>NZ_PJCF01000004.1 GCF_002835935.1 Paraglaciecola sp. MB-3u-78
CGATTGTTCTGTACCGCAATCACCTTTTTGCCTGATCCTGTAGGATAAAAAATCATGTGGTGGGCGCCGGCATCTGCTTTGATGTCGGGGCCTGAACTAACCAGTTCTGGCAGGCTCGCCAAATCATAACGCTTAACAATGCCAGGCACAGCATGACTAATAAATAGTTCAGACTCATTGCCATAAAACTCTAGTGGCACCCCTGTACCTTGCTGCGCCCCGTCATACAGTTTTACCGGAGTAGCAAAAGTTTTGCTGGCTTCATCGTAGGGGATTTTCCATGTTTCAAAGCCAAACATGGTGTTGACGAGTACCGCTGGTGTTACGTCTTTGACTATGGCCGGACGTAAAAATAACACCTCAACAGGAGATGAGGGAAAACCAACGGGTTTGCTATCCTCCACCACTATGTTTTGAATTGCAGTAAAGCTATTCAAATCAATGACGGTAATGCCGTTGCCTACGCCGGTAGCCAGGTCAGGGTGCACAGTGGAGGAGACCACCATACGATCGCCAAAGGCAGATATACCGTGGGGATACATAATAAAGGGCTGCCCCTCTTCCACTTGGCTTTTCCGGGCTTCAATGATTTTGATTAAGGCATTACTCTGTGGGTCAAATACGCCGACAGAACCACCATCTGCTTGCTCGACTCCTGTACCGCCCATAAAGGTCACAAACATATATTCGGTGCCATTGACTGTATGCCACATCATATCTTCACCCACCTGTTGACCGCCGGTATCCAGGCAATCCAGACCCTTGACCACAGCAGAACCTGAAGCATCCCTTGTGAGCGCTATTTCAGATAAGCTGCAGGCAGGATCCAGGGCAGTAGCGTAAAGCCGACCAGTCGGACTGTAATAAAGGTGATGCAAAGGGGCGTTAGGATTGATATTGGGTGTTTCAAACTCGCTGAGAATAGCACCAAAATTTTCTGATTCAGGATCTAACTCAATAATGGCAATACTACTGATGGTATTCAAAGTCGGCAATCCACGCAATAAGGCGATGGCCTGGGTTTGTTCGCCAGTAACAGTTTGTGGCTCAGCAATATCTGCTGCGCCAGCGCTTGCTTGTTCAACTTGTTTTGAACAAGCAGACAGTCCACAGACCAATATTGAACAGAGGAAAGTACTCGCTATTTTATGCTGCATGTAAGACTCCTTCGTAGTTTTTTATTTTCCAAAAGTGCTAGGGCGGTTTTATCTTGTGCATACTCAACAGTGGTGAATATGAAAGACAAATACGCTCTAATACCCTCACAATTTATAGACTAGTTTGTGGGTATTACAAGCTGAAGAAAGCCAGCAGTGGCAGAAGTATGTCTTATTAGAAATAACCGGGGTTAGGGTTGAATGGCACTAACAAGCGCCAGATAAACGGATCGGCAATTGCTTGAGCAATATTGTATGGTCAATGGACTCATAATAGCGCTTCACATCGGTTTTCATCACTTAGCGGTAATCAGGTAAGGCTGAGTGCAAGGCACTCACGGTGGCTTTTAACCCGCCATTTCCTTTGATATGAGTACAAAGTGGGGACAATGCAAAGGCAGCGGGTAAGGCCATGGCTAACATCTTTAATACCAGCGCATCTTGTGATGACCACAAATGAAGGGTTTCACCATCGGCTTTGGTGATCACGCTCAACGGCATGAATGTATAATCTTGTTTGTTGAGTGTTTGCAGCATCTCACCACGGATAGTGTGCCAGTGAAAACGCAGGTGCCAGATATCGGCATTGGCGGGAAAGTTACGCCGCTGCTTACACAACCATGAATAAGCAGTATCGAGAGTGGTTTCAGTGAACACATGTTTAGCATCTAGCATGGCTTAAGCATAGCTGAATGGCGGCTAAGGGAGAAAAATTAGGTTGTTTTTAGAATAGCTGAATGACTGGTGTTGGCACAAACTTCCCGTACAAATTTGAACGACGTATGACGGTTATGGCCGTATTTAAGACCGAGTTGACCAGGCAAAAATTGGAAGATAACTGCCTATTATTTTTCACATACAAACTGATGGTAGGCCTTGTGTTACCAAACAAAATTCAGTGTTGCTAAAAATAAACCACCTCAATTTGAGGTGGTTTAAAATCGCAATAGACTCCTATTGAAAATTATGGCGCAACAGGCAAAGGCAAACAACTAGCGAAACGATCGCCACTCACATGACTGTTGTGATCCTGTATTGAACTAACAATGATATTACTACGGTAATGGTTGTCAGCACTATTAACGGTGGCGCGAGGAGCCAAAATTGATGCTCCCCAGTCAGCGTTGCTTATCGTTAAGGTATCGGCTTGTGCAAAATTAAACAATATATTGCGGCTGGCAATACCAGTAGATTTTACTTTTATACCACTTAAATTCACTTCATCCCCAGTTACGTTGATTAACACTGTGGCGGTTTTGGAAGCGCGTACTTCAATCATTTTCACGCCGCTAAAATCTGCAGGGCTTACATTAAACACGTTTAGTTCATCATCTCCCTGAAGCACAAGCTTGCCATTTTTTTTCAGTGTGCTTTGCGCCGACACAGACGTTGGTAAACTGGCCCATAATTGCGAACGCAATTTAATTTGCGCATGTTCAATACCAAAAGCAATCGGATATGCTTGTAGCACGCTGCCTTTTATCTGAACATTATCGATTTGCTTCAAGCCCGCATATACAATATTACCTCGATTAACCGAACCTTTGTTATATTGCACGTTACTGCCTACAACCAATGCGTTGATATCATTTGCATTTTTATTGCGTGGATTGCCATTAAGGTGCACTTTATTCAACAGTGCATTTCCTCCCACAGCAAGTTGACCCTTAGCGTGATGATTGGTCAGCTCGCTATGGCTATATGACAGCAGCGCAAAATCAGTTGCAGACATCAAGGGTCTGTCAGAGCATTGGCCAATATCCAGCGTCACAATATCAATACTACTGTAGACGATGTCAGATTCGTTGCCATTTGCATCGCGGAATTTAGCGAAAACCTTAGCTGAGTTATTATCTGGTAGTAATGTCCACAACTTGGATGTGCTATAGGGCTCCCAGCTTGCATCTGCTAGCGTTGGATTGTTGCTGATCATCATGTCACTCACGCCGCTATTAGGAGCATCGGCAGGGAATAATGTCTCGTAAAATACTAACTCGCTTTCAGGATCAACCGCATCCGACGCCCATAATGTTAAATTTACGTTTACACTAGCGCTTATCGCTTGGCCATCGTTAATTCGAATGTAACCGTAAGGGGCGAAAGGATCATCACTAGGTGTTGCACAGGACGGATTCAGTGGCGCAGAACGGGCACCTTGGCTGTTTTCGGCCACTACTAAGTAACAGTATTGCTGGGAGTTAATAACGGTTTTATCAGAATATAGCCCTTCACCTGTATATAGCGAGTCGACCAGTGTATAAGGTCCCGTCGCAGAAGGACTGCGGTAGATATCGATTTGTATATAATCAGGACGATTAACATACAGCAGATGCACGACATTCACCCCAGGATAGGCTTTGCCCCAAGTCGCTTGAATACGATCATCGCTTGGATTGTTAGGATCAATATCAGTATTGTCACCTTCACCGCCATCATCTGAATCTGGGTCGAGTGGCAAAGTACCTTTTTCAAATTCTTTCCAATTAGGCGCCCCATCATAGTCTGGGTCAGCGTTACCATCTGCAATAGTCACATCAAGATGTACCCACAATCCGCTCATTTGGCGGCAAAGGAAAATACATATCCATGCGCGTTTCGCTGCGCAGCGCCGCATGAACTAGATAAGGAGATAGGTATTCAGCAGATTGCGCATAAGCAGGTGAAATAATTAAACCGAAAAAGTTTTCGAGCAATTTCAGAATAATAGGACCTTCAGGTTTCGCCAGTTCTAAGGTCCAGTTGCCACCAAGCGGGTTGCTTACGCGCCAAATTGAATGTCGTAGATTCGATTTAAACTCAGGCACGGGAAAACCATTGGGATCACGAAGCACAATATCAGCATCTGTCACGCCATCAAAACTGAGTGACAAGACTAACTCAGCCCCCCCATTTTCAACCGGTATGGTCACTACATCTTTGTCTGGATTGCCATCTGCAAGCATGGGTCCAACCAAATTAAATATCTGTTGTAAATTATCCATTTTTGACGCAACTACACGGTAGCGCTGATCAAAATTCAACTGCACGCTGCTTGATGTAATCGCAGAGGATGTGGATGATGCCATAGTAGACCTAGATGCTGCCGCTGCTGATGCAGGAAGTGCAATGTATTGATAGGTGCCATTAGTAGCAGTCGCTGCCCGCTGCATTTCACGCTGATCAGCATCAGGACCTACCGCCACTGCGTGGATAACCGGTTTACTGCCGCTGCTGCCTCTAATCGCTGATACTACATCTGGGAAATTAGCGGCACCGGACGTTTGTAATCCATCACTTAATAATACAATGGCCCAGTCATGGGCAGAATCCCCATTGATATCGAGTTCATCCCAACTATCTTGCAGTGCATCGCCTAGCGCTGTGCCACCATCAGGAAGAAGTAAATCTATTTGATCAAAAATAGCTTGACGTGAACCGCCTCCGGGGGCGTCTGTCCAAGGTGTTAATGAGCCCACTGTTACCCCATCTGCGAATGACACCAGAGCAATTTGATCGCCGCCACGCCAACTGTCGATGAACAGTTTTGCGGCATCTTGAGCACTTTCAAATTTGTTAAAGTCATCCATGCTGCCTGAGCGATCTAGGGTGATCACAGAATCCACATCATTACGCGATGCGTAGTTTACTGAATCATCTTCCACATCAGTTTGGCCGCCAGCATAATCGGCTTGAAGATCAAATAAACCATTAGTGGTTTGTGCCGGAGCACGTATCACGAACCAATGCTGGTCCTGAACACTAGAGGCTGTGATGATATCGGCAGGCGTTACCGCATTGCCGCCCACAGTAAATGAAAAATCGTTTAAATCTACGCCTGTAATAGGCTCTCCGGCACCATCGATTAGTTCAAGCGCGACTAAAAACTTATCTGGGGCAGCGGGGTCGCCAACTGCAACCGAATTTCCAGTGGTGGGGCGCTTAATTACTAATACAGGATCAATACCATTAATACTTATCCGGTAATTAGCTAATTGCTCCAGCGCGGTGACAATCACCACGACTTTATCGAAACTGTCGTTGGGTAAGCTTATTTCAAAGTTTCTACTCTGATCATGCTCTTCAAAGGTGATATCGCTACCTTGAATGCCTAATACGGTAAAATAGAGCGTTGATAGACTATCTTGGGTAACTTGAATATCAACATTTACTACTGACGGATCAGGCTGAATTTCGTAATAGTTCGCCCCCCACTGCTCCACAAACTCACCCGTTCGAATGATCTGGTCAGCGTTAGTTATTGCTTGATTGACGGTCAACATTACGGGATCATAAGTGCCGCCGGCTTCTGCCATATCGTCGTACTGATATTTGCTGTTGACCCCAGGCCCAGATAAATCCTTTGCGTAATTAGCAACACTGAAATCTTTCCAGACATCCTTAAATTTCTCAGTATGGCCAAGAGTGGCCAAGGCTTTGTTAAGTGCGGATATACCGTCAATCTCACCGTCAGCTTCTACCTCCTCCCAGAATGTCACCATCAAATTCATACCGTTTTCGACCGTATCAGAATCATCGGGATCGTTACCATATTTCTCAGTAAGATAGGTCCAGAAAAGAGCTGCATCATAGGAAGACTCGTTGATGGCCCTGAAGGTTGATAACATATAACCATCAACCTGCGGTACGTAACCTGCGTAGCCTGTGTCGATATCGTCAAAATCATAACAAGTTGACCGATTTTCTCCCATACAGAATTTATCCTGGGTGGAGCGTGCCTGACCTTCCGTTACCCATGCACCAGAGGGATCTTTCAACCCCGGATAATCCCGTTGCAAAAAATGAAATACTTCATGAAGAGAGACAATGTACGCTACCGGATCGCCAACACGACTTGTAAAGTCGAATGCTGTTTCTAGCAGTAATGGCGACAAGCCTAATCCACCACCACCAGCGCAGCCACCACCGTCACACCACACTACATTAACCGGAATTCTATCTAGGTCGCCGGGAGCTTCGGTGCCTTTACTAGTCCCAAATCCTACTCGAGGAAAGGCTTCAAGTGAATCTTCCATGGCATCACCAGCAAGCTTCACATAGCGGTTGGTGCTGCCATCATTAATATTATCTAAACATACATCGTTGCCATCTATCTGCGGGCAGTCATCAGATGTGCCACGCAAGCCATAAAAAATACGGAAATGCTCGGTAGTGTAGATTTTTCGATTATTACAAATGGCGCTTGTGGCGGAGGTGTCATCAACATCGTTGAAAGCGGTAACGCGATACCGATGATTCTTTTCAGTATCGATTCCGGTATCAAAATATCGTTTGTCATCATCTGATGCGACCGTCGTTACGGTATTCCAGCCGGCGCCATCAACATTTTTTTGGACTCTGTACTCGGTGACATTTTCACCGTCGTGCGCCCAATAAAAACGCGTTGTATCAGCTTCCCAGCCTTGACAAGATATATTAAAAGGAACGGTTGGTGGATCGGCAAAAGCCAAAAAAGAAATTAACAGTAAACTTATGCAAGCGCTGGGCAGCCTAAGAAATGAACGAATAGTCCAATTACACATAGCTATCTCCTGATATTTTCAGTGTAACGCCTAAACGGCTCAGGGGACATGGGGTCAGATTCTTGAAACATTTTAATGCCCAGCTATATCGGGAATTGGCTCGGAACAGCCCTACACTATGTGTCACCTTAACTTATGTTTATGAATCAAACTTCTCACACAATTTTGAACGGCGTGTGACTATAAATGCCGAGAAACTGCCTTACCTGATCAGGCAAAAAATGGCATGAAGGAGACGTAGCTATTTTCGCGTATTTAGTCTCCTTTGAGCGAAAAGCAGACAAACAAGTAATCATCTTAAGGACGGCAATTCCGACAAAGCAGACATACGAACGAAGAATTATATTGCTGTATTTTGCTGCTAAAACCTTCAATATCAACTTCCACTATCCGTCAGCAAATGTGCCATTAGGGGACGTAGCGGTGGCTCGAAAAAAATGGTTTTGACGATCTTTTTGCCGCCATAGCCGCCGTTGGGAATTTTTGTCTTAATCTATCGGGCATCGCAAAAGCGGACGGTTGTTAATAATTAACATGGATGTCTTGTTAACATTAGATGTCTTGTTAACATTATTCTAAAGGATACGGTTCAATGTGCGAGCACAGAGTCCTTGTTCTAGAAGAGCAGGAAAGCACTCAATAACCCCAAAAGAATAGGTACAATCAATAGTGACGCGGTAGTATTGGGTTGACTAGGTCACTCTTTTGAATACTTCTTACGTGATGTCATTACCTATCCCCACCAGTTAAGGGTATTATGTCCTAACTTAGGTAGTCGGATCTATTCAACCACGTCACTTCCGTTTGGTCCGTCATTCGTGGTGGGCTTTTAATATGCTAAGAAATATAAATCAAGGTCCTGACATGCCCACCCGTTACCTATACTTACTGACAATATTATCTTGCTGTTCATTCGCGAACGATTCAACCTATAACAAAATTAGAGACAAGGTTTTCTGGCCTGTACTTTACAACAAGGACTATAAGACCCTTTATTGTGCTGTAACAAAACATGGCGGTGATAAGGTGACACTTGAACACGTTTACCCAGCAAGTTGGATTGCGAGCGCCAATGGCTGTCAGAATCGAAAGACGTGTGACGTTGACTCATACTTAAAGGCAAGTTCAGACTTGCACAACCTTTGGCCTGCTCTTGGCCGATATAAGTCTAGCCGTGGCAATTTACCATTCACTGAATTGGAGGGGGAAACACAAAGGTTTCCAGAAGACCAATGCGACTTTGAAAGAAATAAAGCAGGCGTAGAACCTAGAGATTGGGCTAAAGGGGAAATAGCTCGTTCGTTCCTCTACATGGTGAAAACGTACAATCTACCAGATCATGAGCTAACAGCATTAATGGAGAAGTGGTCGACGATAGACCCTGTATCCAAAGTGGAGAAGTTACGGAATGAGCTGATTCATGTGATCCAGGGGACCGGTAATGAATTTATCAAGTGACGATTGAATAACCATAGTGTGGGAGCATATTAATGTTTGAAACTCAGTCTTGCCTGAAAAACTGAATAGCGGGTCTGAGTGATCACCGGGCAGTCAACATCATGACTGACATGCCATCAAACGCCACACTTTCACCGCCTTATTAGCACACCACGGCAAATCAAGTGATGGCAGTGCCCTTGGATGGCACGCGCAATCTCATGACAATTTAATCCAAATGGATGAGTCATGTTTTTTTACACTTCTATATGTTGGCAATATTAAAATTCAGCTAACACATTGTTTTATATTGAATAAATATTTCTGGCGTGATTGTTGCCTTACATTTATGTAGGCTCAGTATCAGTATATTGTACCTAATATGAAGGTATAGGCTGTTGCCTCTTGAGGAAAATAGCGCTCATTCACTTCACATCATGAGCGTTGATTAATAGGCAGTTGTTACCTCACACCTTGGTCACCCCTCAATGGGGCTATCACATGACATTAAACGGAAGTAGATAATGAAAAATATAGTGTTAAAAACCTGCTTAACCGCTTTGGCTTTGTCTGTCGCTGGTTTAGCCAATTCACAAGCTGCAGACATGACCCTTGACGATATGCTCACGTATTCTGTCATTTCAGGAGGTGCGGTGAATATAGCAGCGCAACCTGATTATGTGACAGCCCCCAATGTTGGCGGACATCTCGCTGGACAAGCGGCCGTTACTATCGGTGCCTTTACGACCGTCAATGACATTTATGCTGGCGCTGCGGTTACTACAGGTGCCTCGTCAAGAGTTAAGCAAATCTACGCTGGTGCTGCCGCTGGAGTGGGGGCTAATGCCTTCGCTCATGACATTACGGCGGGGACCGCAGTGGTCGTCGGTGCCAATGGGCAAGTCGGCACAATAACAGCTGGCGCAGCCATCACATTGGGCGCTGGTGTGGGTCATAAGGTCGGGAACGATTATACAGGCGTTGTCACTCGTGGTGCGGGTAGCACAGTTATGCACTATTTAGGCGACTATTCAGACACATACCACGATTGGGCAACGGCAGCAGGTACATCAACAGGCAAAATAAAGAAAGCCGACGATATGGCAATTGCTAAGCAGAATATTGAGACTATGCTCGCGAAGACCGCACTCGTCACTCCGGGGAATGTCGATACGAATACGGACCTGTCCAGCTCTTCTATCGGAAATGATGGGACTACTGAAACTTTTCACTACAGTGCGATAAATCTGCAGGCGGATACTGACCTGACGATAAGAGGCAACGTCACTGTCATTATCAGCGAGAATATGACTATCGGGGCTGGGGCAGAAATCGTGCTGGCTCAAGATGCGATTGTGACATGGATATTGGGCGGTTCGCTCAATCTAGGCGCAGGGTCAACGTTTAGTGGCGAGACGTACGTGGATGGCGCGATAAACGGTGCCACGAGCGATATTGAATGCGGCAATTTATACGCGACGGGCGCGGTAAGTGTCCGTACTATCGGCGACAGTTGTGCGCAACCCGCCCCGGACGCCGTTTGCCCCGCGTGGACGTTAGCTGAGTTAAATTTAATATTTTCGGCCCAACAACAGCGTACGCAAGAGGCGACGTATAAGCACTCCCGTAGCAGAGGCGTTGGGGGTTTTGCAGAGGGTAGTTTACGTAATATCGAAGACAATCGCAAATATCCAATGATATGGAGAGTAACAACACATGCATTCGATAATCGAATTAATTACGAAGAACAGATAGGTGATTTTGTAATATTTAAGCGGCAATACCACGTGTACCCGGCACATCCACTGCACATCCCAATTACGAGCAGCCAATATTCCGCATGTCAGGAGATTGTCGGCCAAGCATGGCTTAACCTACCGTAGCGGGGGGGGTCGTAGTTTAAGGTATCTAGGTAGAACGACCCAACTGAGTTAGTGCTCCCCAAGGTTACCCTTGGTCTTAGGCCAGCCTTGACCCATTGCTGCCAACGTTTCACATACTGACCTAAGGCTAAAGCCATCTCATCTGAGGTGGCTTTTTTCTTTCTTAGTTGCTCATAAAGCTGCCTGTAGTGTAAAACGTGTTTTTCTACCGTCTTTGCTGCGACGGTTAATTGTTTGCCATCAAAATGATAACCGAGAAAATCACCAAATTGTCGGGAGCAATTTAGAACATATTTAATACCAGCGCATCTTGTGATGACCACAAGTGAAGGGTTTCACCCTCGGCTTTGGTGACCACGCTCAGTGGCAGGAAGGTGTAATCTTGTTTGTTGAGTGTTTGCAGCAGCTCACCACGGATAGTGTGCCAGTGAAAACGCAGATGCCAGATGTCGGCATTGGCGGGAAAGTTAGTACGCTGCTTACACAACCATAAATAGGCTGTATCGATAGCGTCCTCAGTGAAAACATGTTGGGCATCTAGCATGGTTTAAGCATAGCTGAATGGCTGCTAAGGGAACAAACTTAGGGTGTTTTTAGAAAAGCTGAATGATTGGTGTTGGCACAGGCTGTATAAAAAATCCAACGGCCAAATTAATCTTTTACTGCTGCGTGAAATGAAAGTCTGATTGGTTAGAAAACACGGGTAATGACACCGTGATTATCAGTATCATGAGTGTGCAATGGGATTGATGTTCCTGCAGGGTAAGAGGCAAATAAAATATTATACCAATCCGTATAAAGAAGTGACCACTCAGCGATTCTTTATACGGATTGGTATTACTTTCTTTTGCCTCAAGTTTATAAGCATCAAAATGTCCATCATATAATGGAAGGGTTTTAATTTTATCTGGATATTTTCCTGGCACTAGATAGTCCTATTTGAAAATATATTTATCGTAATTGGTTGTTTAAGCCTGTGGCAATTTTCTAATTTGATTAGCGCAGTCGGCTAAGACAATCGCGCCAGCAGTGGAAACATTCAAAGAATTGCCCATGCCAAACATTGGAATATGTATGTGTTGGTGGCTTAACTTCAAGGCAGCTTCACTCACGCCCTTACGTTCATTACCTAAAACTAATACGCACGGTGACGGGTACGTCACATCACTATAATCAACAGACTCATGACATAACTCAATACTGTAAAGCGTATACCCCTCATCCAATAGAGTTTGTAAGCTTGATGTGGTGCTATCACTGTATTCAACACAAACCCATTTCGCTTCATTTCTTGAGGCTTTATTCAATTTTTTATCTGAAATGGTGAGCTCACCACAAACAATGACTTTTTCAATAGCAAACGCATCAGCCAAGCGAATAAAAGCCCCAATATTGTGGCTGCTAGTGACATTATCTAATACCAATACTAACGGGATTTTAGGCTGTGTTAGGTATTCATCTCGAGCGGGCTTGGTTTTTCTAAGATCTTGTTTGGTTAATTGTATTTTTAAATCCAAGGTTTTTACTCTTTTGACTAAATTGACATGCCTGTATTACTTATCTTATCAAGAGAGGAAGTCACCTCCATAATTTTTGCTGGATTATTTTAGTGTATAGCGTGTCTGTATCATTATTACGGAATAGGGTTTATTTTCTAATAGTTTGTAAGATCAATGAGTATTATTGTAGTTTCGATAAATGTCCTCGCAACCGAGGACAGATTAATTTTACAGGGTACTTCAAGCGTTGCCTTCACAGGTTTAATAAATCTATTCGGTAAAGCAACGTTTGAGGCAGGTGACATTTGGTTTTTATCTCAAGCCTTTCTTAATGGTTTTGCCTTTCTTCTATTACCCAATCCGATTAATCCCATTAGACCTAAACCCACAAGGGCAATACTATTTGCTATAGGTGCTGCAGTAATGGCTGAAACTAAAGAACTAGAACTTAAATAGACAGGTTCTGCATTGTTAAAAGAAAACCTAACAGTGTTAGGTCCATTGCAACAAGATTCAGCCCAAAATAAATTCACCACGTTTTTCCCTGCAGAAAGTACTGTATTCTCTAATTCAACCACACTTTTGTGGCTCCAATTGTTACTCCACCACAAGTCCTTATATTCTAACGCGTCGTTAATATAGATCTCTGCGCCATAATGAGCATCTAAGCCAGCAAATACGTTAAACAGTGATGTTGATTTTAAATCGAATTCGATGGTTAACAGATTGAAGTTGTCTCCCCCTGATCGGATGTTTTCAAAAGCATCAACTTCGAAAACATCTGGCGCATTAAGTCCTGTTGCATTTGCATTCCAATATGTTTTGAAACCGTCTGAATAGTCAAAGGAGCGATTAATATCCAATGACTGAAGGGTGACTAACGAAGCGTTAGCCTGACTACTTAATCCAATCCCACAAGCCAAGGGAAAAATCTTCAAATAAATTAATTCCGAGTGCTGACTTCGCCAAATAAACAATCACTAAACCCAATGCGCAACTAAATAGTAAAAAGATCATCGTTAGTAAGAACATGGATGTAATTGCAATTGATTTCTCTTGTCTTGATAGGCTACGAACGTTGCGGCCCATGAGTAATACAAAGTAGATACGAGAAGGATAGAAGGGCACTGGTATAGTGCCGCGTAAATCGATTTTATGTTTGCGATATTGACCGCTACCAATGGTCACTTTTAAATGACTGAGTTGTGTGTCCGTGAGCGTCAACGCCGTCTCCTGCGGTAAACGGCTCAAGAGGCTCATAATATCTGGATCTTTGCGAATGGTGTGTATTGGTTTCACGGTCATTTCACCTATTGATGATTGTGAGTGGGATGAGATGGCAACATACGAATCGCAGTCTGTTCAATCATTCGATAAAGGTTGTGCGGTAACATCGACATCAGTGCACATCCATAGGTCGCTAAAGTTCGAGCTGGTTCTTCAATGATGATTTTAGGCTGGGTAAGGAGTGCTTTGTGCACTAGTTTAATGGCTTGCCAAGCGTCACCTGAGCGAATAGCTCGACGTGCTAAATATCTGAGTTGATAGGCTCTGGCTAAGGGTAAGTAGTGTTTAAAAAAACGCTCGTGTCCTGCTTGGTTTTTCTGCATGGCTAAACACCAACTTGCATATTGTTTACTGAGGTTAGAAGACAGGCCTCCATCGTTAACGCGGTAAAACGTGAGAGGGGTTTTGATCCCTTCGAATTTCCAGTTGCCGAGTAGAGCAATGCGCAACCATAACTCAATGTCTTCAGATTGGCGTAAATCTTCATCAAAAATACATTTTCGGCCGGTTTTATAACTAACAAAGGCGACTTCTTTTAATAACCGCCTTCTGATCACTGGTGCTGAGCCATTGCCAACTGGGTTTCGGCAAAACACGTCTTTGGCAGTTATATTTTTGAGTTTTGGGTATTGCCCTATACTCATAGAATTGCCATGTTCGTTAACAAACAACGATGGGCAGTAACTCACGCCCACATCTGAACTAGTGTTGAGGTGATTAATATGCAAGACTAGTTTTTCTTTGGCCCAAAAGTCATCGGCGTCAAGCAGAGCAACATACATACCTCTTGAAGCTAGGATGCCAGTATTTCTAGCACCCGACAAGCCTCGATTAGATTGCTGAATCAGTTTGATTCTGGGGTCAGAAAATCGTGCAAGTTTATGTAATGTATCGTCTGTGCAGCCATCATCAACACATATTACTTCAAAGTTTTTAAATGTTTGTGCTAACACTGATTGTATACATTGCTCAATATATTGGCCGACGTTAAACATTGGAATAACGACAGACACCAAGGGTAAAGATGATTTTTTCATAGTTAGCTCCTACTAAATAATGGGGATGTAAATATGTGTTCTAATTTGTGCCAAGGGATCAAAGCTAGCAGCCACAAAAAGCTACACGTTAAAATAGTTAAAACAAAGTTTTCAGGGGTAGCTGCTTGAACGACTAACAAGCCAACCGTAGTAACAATTAAGCAAAATAATCTAACGTATAGTTCTTTTTGATATTCTGCCCTAGCGCGCAAAAGGTTGCATTGAGTGTCTATAAATACCGCGGGTAATGCCGCTAAACATAACACCATCACTATCATATAATTCTGTTGCCAAGCTTGGCTGAACAATAGAGGCACGTAAATAGGTACTAAAAACGCTTGGATTAAGAATAATATGCTTACCGAACACGTAAATAGGTACACCATCGGGATATGTTTTTTGAGTTGACCGCTTCTGTGTTTGTCGCAAAGATAAGGATATAGCGCGGTATTAAATGCATTATTGATTGACTGGCTGAGGCCCACACCAGCACTTTTTGCAAAGCTATATAACCCAAATAACTCGGGGCTTAGTAAACGTGCACCAATTAACATATCTGACTGCATCCGCAGTGCTCTTACCAATTCGGTAGATAATAATTGGCCTAATGTTTTGGTGAGTTTAAGAAAAACCTTCCGCTGAAAGCCGATCCCAAAATGCTGCACTGGCGTGAAGTAAAATAAACCTATCCAAAGTAGCGCGAATACCCATTTGCCATAAACAACCGACATGATGCCACAATCCAAAACAGCAAATAATGCAATGCTAATATTTTCAGCCACGATGCACATTGCATTGCGTATGCTGTAAAACTTCATATCCCCTTGGCGCTGGATAAGGAATACTTTGATGCTGACTAAGGGGTAAAACAGGTAGACAACAGCCATTAAGCTTATCAAGGGAATGAGTGCTGGGTTGTCATAAAAGTCAGCTATGGGTGACGCCAGGCCTGCTTGTGTTGCAGCCAGGAATAAACATACCAGCCACTGCAATAATGCTCCGTTTCTTGCGTATTTAGGTAACTGTTTTTCGGTGCATTGAATAATCTGCGCGCCCGCGCCAGAGCGCAATATCAGTTTAAATATTTCATGGCAAGCCAGTGCAAGCATCACTGTGCCGTACTCGACAATACCCAAGCTTGCCGCTAATGCTAGTATCACTAATACTCTTGAAATTTTTGCTGCTATCTCAGTGGCAAGGAGCCAACTGGTATTATTAAGTAATCGTTTAGTTTCATCTTGCAGAGTTGTTAACATCGTTTTCATCGCCTAATCAAAAAACACAACTTAGTATCTTCAAGATTTAGGCCATAAAATAAAAATTCATAACATGTTGAAATATATGGCTATATTTTTATATTTTGGGAGGTGAAGTGTTGAATTTGCATCTTGCGACAGTTTTATTCGCAAGATGCAAAAAAATAAAGGTTAAATTATCAATCTTGCCATTGTTGCACTTTACGGTACAAGGTGGACGGACTGACCTCAAGTAAGCTGGCCGCTTTAACAACATTGTCGTTACACACGGCTATGGCATGTTCAATCGCGGCTCTTTCTACTTCCGCAAGACTGCGCACTGCACTGGTGTCATGCATTATGTTGTCTTGAAGATGATTGATAGTGTTACCAGAAGCTTGAGATATTGACTCAAGCTCAGCGGCTGGGCTTTTCTTATGCAATAACTCCGTCATTTGTGTTTGGTTTAACTGTAATTGCCTAGCCAATATTTGTTCAGTTAATAAGGGCCCTTCTGACATCACCACTGCACTGTGTATGGTGTTTTCTAGTTGCCTGACATTACCTGGCCATGGGTAGTTTTTGATGAGGGTGCCTGCATCCGACGACAAACCAACAAACACTTTTTGTTCAATATCACTGAAGCGATTCAGAAAATACTGGGCTATTTGACAGGCATCGTTTTCCCTATCTTTCAAAGGCGGAATATGAATAGAAATAACATTGAGTCGATAATAAAGGTCTTCTCTAAGACGGCCTTCTTCTATCGCTTTAAAAGGCTCTCGGTTGGTGGCACTGACAAAACGAATATTGACCTTTTCTTCTTTATTGCTGCCAACTTTTTTAAAGGTCCCTGTTTGTATAAAGCGTAATATTTTGGCTTGAAGGCCTATGTCCATCTCACCCAATTCATCTAAAAATAATGTGCCACCGTCGGCCAAGGTTGCTGCACCATCTCGATGAGCAACTGCGCCTGAAAATGCGCCTTTGATATGGCCAAAAATCTCTGACTCCATCAACTCACTCGGAATAGCCGCGCAATTTAAACAAACAAGAGGGTGATCTTTGCGCGAGCTGAGTTTATGCAGGGCATCCGCCGCTAACTCCTTACCGGCTCCACTGGGTCCAGTAATAAATACAGAGGCATTGCTAGATGCACAGTTTTCAATGGCATCATAAACAAATTGCATGGCTGTTGATTGGCCAATGAATTTCATAAAATTGCGTTTACGTTTGGTTTGTACTTGTTCTAGGGTATGTCGCAATAAGCTTCGTTCGGCTAAAACCTCACTGTAGTTGAGAGCCTGCTGGATATTCAGTTTGAATTCTTCATTATCCCATGGCTTTTTCATATAACTCCAGACTCTCCCGGAGTTGATGGCAGCGATAACATCGTTTAATTCGGTATAGGCGGTGAGCATAATACGTACTGTTTCTGGCCACTGCTCAGCCACTTTCTGTAAAAACTCGTTGCCATTCATGCCTGGCATGTTTTTATCGGATACAACAATATCAATGTTTTGTTGTTCCAGTATTTGTAACCCCTTTTCACCAGAATTGGCGGTATGCACAGTGATATCTGTGCTGCGAAGTAAACGGGTTAAGGCAGTTAAAATTTCTGATTCATCATCAACAAACAAAATGCTGGCATGAGTTTCATTCGGCATCGTTAATATTCATCCTAAACAGACACAATTAATAATGTGCAGCATGGCAGATTTTTTCGCCATTTTCACTCATCAATAAGTATTAATTTACCGTGATGTTTTTATCTAAATATTGGAAACTGTTGGTCTTCGATTCAATATTTTTCGTGGTGTAATGGTAAATCTATTAATACAAGTAAGGCCGCTTGACCTCCCCATTCTTTTGGTGCTTGGTGAAACCCCATTACTGCTGGGTGTTGTATTAACCAATTTGGGATAGATTTCTTGAGCGCGTAAGTGCCTTTGCCGTGCATGATGGAGACACAATAAACGTGTTTTTTTTGGGCTACATGAATAAGTGCCGCAATTTCGTGTTTGGCTTCTTCTTTTTTAACCCCGTGTAAGTCCAGAATAAGATCGGGGGGATAATCACCTCGGCGCAGGCGTTTAACTTCGTGACTGTCCGTTTCTGGTTTGACATATTTGAGTGGTTGGTCGATATCAAAATGGCCTTCAAAACCATCTGAAAACTCAAATGCAGCAGCAGCTTGTTTAATTATTGCTAAATCTGTCTTATTTTTTTGCCTAAGTCCCGAATTCTGCTTGCTGGAAAAGCGCTGAGGCGGTATTTTGTCCTGCTTAATTGGCGCTACATCTTTGAACTCATCTTTAAAGAGATTAGGTTCATCAATCTCTTTTTGAGTTCTTGGGTCAAATGGCGTGTTTTTCATTCATTACAAGTACATATTTGCTATGGCATCAGCATAACAAAATTTGCTAACAGAGAATATGTATTCAAGGTCTGCGGGCCTAGATTTATTAAGCGATATTATGACCACAGTTACTTTTTCCAAAATAGACGCCGAACAGATTGCAGAAGACTTACACACTATCTTGGATATGGTGAGATGGTCGGTGAGTTGTTTTAACCAAGCAGGATTATTTTATGGTCATGGTACCGATAACCCTTGGGATGAAGCGGTTAGTTTAGTGTTACAGCTGTTGCATTTGCATCAAGATTTGACGTTACAAACCGGCGATCAATTATTTCATAGTCGCTTAACCAAAGCCGAAAAATTAAAAATTATCAAAATAGTGAAACGCCGTGCTGATGAACGCATTCCGGTGCCTTATTTGACTAATCAAGCATGGTTCTGCGATCTCCCTTTTTTTGTGGATGAACGTGTGCTTATCCCGCGTTCACCTATAGCAGAATTGATTCAAAACCACTTTGAAGAGTGGCTTGGCGATAGGGAGCCACAGCATGTATTGGATTTATGCACCGGTGGCGGCTGTATTGCTATCGCTTTAGCCTATGCATTTGAAGAGTCTCAAGTGGATGCAGTGGATATTAGTCAAGATGCCCTTGATGTAGCAGAACTGAACATTATTGAACATGAATTGAGCCACAGAGTTTATCCCATTAAGTCTGATTTGATGGCGGCCTTACAGGGACAGAAATACGATTTGATTGTAAGTAATCCACCTTACGTAGATGCTGAGGACATGGATGATTTACCAGAAGAATTTCAGCATGAGCCAGAGTTGGCTTTGGCAGCAGGCCAAGACGGACTGGATTTAGTTGACAATATTTTACGTCAGGCGCCAAGTTATTTAACAGACAATGGTTGGTTATTTGTTGAAGTAGGTAATAGTGAAGTGCATATGTACACACGTTATCCAGAGTTGCCTATTCAATGGGTAGAGTTTGAAAATGGTGGTCATGGTGTGTTTGCTATAGGCAAGAATGATTTACTTGAATACTGGCGTTCGGTGGATCATTAAACTGACCACATTAAATGTGTATTAGATTAAGCATAAGTTTCCACTACAAATTAAATAATTAAGACAATAGGACTTTAAGATTATGGCAGGTAACACCTTCGGTAAACTATTCACCGTCACCACCTTTGGCGAAAGCCATGGCATTGCTATTGGTGGCATTATCGATGGCTGTCCTCCTGGATTAGAGTTATCTGAAGAAGATTTACAGGGTGACTTGGACAGACGTAAACCTGGCACGTCCCGCTACACCACTGCCCGACGGGAAGAAGATGAAGTGAAAATTTTGTCTGGGGTGTTTGAAGGTAAAACCACAGGTACCAGTATTGGTCTACTCATTAACAACACCGATCAGCGCAGTAACGATTATTCAAAAATAAAAGATACCTTTAGACCTGGGCATGCAGATTATACCTATCAGCAAAAATATGGGCTCCGTGATTATCGTGGAGGCGGCCGTTCGTCTGCGCGGGAAACGGCAATACGTGTTGCTGCTGGTGGTGTCGCCAAAAAATATCTTAAACAACGACATGGCGTTGAAATCCATGGTTTTCTGTCGCAGTTAGGGCCGATTAAAGTTGACACTATTGATTATAAATTCATTAACACCAATCCATTCTTTTGCCCTGATGAGACCAAGATAGAAGCCCTTGAAGCTTATATGCGTGATCTTAAAAAGCAAGGCGATTCCATTGGTGCGAAAGTATCAGTGGTGGCTACTAATATGCCTGTTGGTTTGGGCGAGCCTATTTTTGACAGATTAGATGCCGACTTAGCCCACGCCATGATGGGCATTAACGCTGTTAAAGGCGTAGAAGTGGGTGATGGTTTTGCTACCGTCGAGCAAAAAGGTAGTGAACATCGGGATGCCTTGACCCCAGCAGGATTTGCTTCAAATCGTTCTGGTGGTGTGTTGGGTGGCATATCAACAGGTCAAGATTTAGTGGTGCATATGGCACTCAAACCGACTTCAAGTATCAGTGTGCCCGGCGAAACTATAGACGTACATGGCAAAACTGCTGAAGTGATCACTAAAGGCAGACACGATCCTTGTGTGGGGATCAGAGCAGTGCCTATTGCTGAAGCTATGATGGCTTTAGTTGTGATGGATCATTTGCTTAGGCATCGCGGTCAAAATGCTGATGTTAAAAGCGCTACCCCGATTATTGCTGCGCAAGTCCCGCCTCGCTAGGTCATGCCTATTGCCTAGAAAGACTTGAGGGTCTTTCTAGGCTTGATTTGATGTTTTTCTATTACTCAATTTAAGTTTTCTCATTGTCTAAATCTGCATTTTCCACCTCTAACTTAATTTTACTCGCGATAACCTATCTGTTTTATTTCGGACAGTTTGGGGTGCTGATGCCATACCTCGGTGTTTTTCTTGATGGAAGAGGGTTTTCATCAAGTGAAATCGGCGAGCTGTTTGCACTGATCACTGTTGCCCGAATAGCTGGGCCTAATTTGTGGGCGGTGCTTGCTGATAAATCGGGTAGGGCGCTCAAAGTATTACAATTAGGCGCATTGTTAACTTTTGGTACGTTTTGTTTAGTATTGTTCGTTGATGGCTTTTGGGCGCTGACTCTTAGCCTTGCACTGATGATGATGTTTTGGACCGCTATATTGCCGCAAATTGAGGGGTTAACTCTAAATTGTGTCCGAGGTAACGCCAGTCGTTATGGGCGAATAAGGTTATGGGGTAGTATCGGATATATTTTGCTGACTATCTTTACCGGCAAAATGATCGATGTATTTTCTAGCGATGCACCTATTTACGTGGGGGCGCTAGTGTTGTTCAGCTTGTTTGCTGTGACTTTATTACTTAAAGAGCCAACACTTGAAAAAAGCACTGACCAGCATCAATCATCGATTTGGCATAAAATTAACACACCTGTATTTTATGCGTTTTTAGTTTCAGCTGCTTTGTTACAGCTGAGTTTTGGTGCCTATTATGGCTTTTTTGCATTATACGTTCTTGATTTAGGCTACAGCGGACAAACAACCGGGTGGCTTGTTGCATTAGGGGTGTTGGCAGAAGTTGTCATTTTTTTGCAAGCAGGAAAGTTGATTACAGCGTGTGGCGTAAAGTGGATTTTAGTGATCAGTATTTTACTCACCGCACTGCGTTGGTATTTGTTAGCTGTGTCTGCAAACTATCCTGCAATATTGGTGTTAAGCCAAGTATTACATGCATTTAGTTTTGGCATGACACATGCTGCGTCTATGCATTTTATTCATCACTATTTTGGTAACAAGTTTCAAAGTCAGGGGCAGGCAATATATATCAGTGTTGGTTTTGGTGTAGGTGGTGCGATAGGGGCTTACGGAGCTGGTTATTTTTGGCAACAAGGTCAGGGCGCTGAATTAACATTTACCTTAGCTGCTGTTGCTGCTGTTCTTTCCTCCCTGAGTCTGGTATTTGTTTCGTCAAAGCGTATGTAATTTACAAGGTTTTGGAGTTGGTAACTGTTTTATATTGAAGTCTGATTAAATTGTTGCCAACAATTTTTGGGCAAGATATAGGCAGGTTGATTGTTATACAAACAGTTATTCGAGTCTAATGACTCTCAGTAACGACCCTATATTTATGTCATATTTGTGACTAACTACTTGAAACAAATAGCCTTGTTCGACCAGTTTTATCGATAATAGTTGTTGACCTGCGATATGTTAGAGATATACTACTTAAGCTTGAAAGTAAGTTTGATATTTATGTACATTGTTTCGACGTTCCATAGCAGTACCCGGTCTCGTAGCTCATAAGTAATTGCAACACTCTTCAGCACAACTAACGTCTCTTAGGAGACACAATTACTCTTGAAAAATATAGGAAAGACTATGTCTGCAACTACTGGTACAGTAAAATGGTTTAACGAATCTAAAGGTTTCGGTTTCATTCAACAAGAAAACGGCCCTGATGTTTTTGCTCACTTCCGTGCTATCACAGGTACTGGCTTTAAAACTTTGGCCGAAGGTCAAAAAGTTGAGTTCACTGTAACTCAAGGCCAAAAAGGCCCTCAAGCTGAGAACATCGTAGTACTTTAATTATCGAATAATTAGAATTCTATAAGAAAAAGCAAACCTCAGGGTTTGCTTTTTTTATGCCTGAAGAAATAGCAGTTGCGAGCTACTAGCTTCGCGCTAAAAACGAAAAAAGCGAATTTGAACCACAGGGAAAAGGTGAGCACAGAGGAAAGACATCGTAATAATATGCTTTTCTTTTTCTCTGTGGAGCGAAGCGCTCTATGTCCTCTGTGGTAAAATTTTTTAATCATTTATTGTTAGCTGTTAGCTGTTAGCTTTTCTTTTATTAGCCATTGCTTTGTTATTCAGTTAACTCACCGCGTAAGTTGGCAATCAATTGTCGTTTGATATGGCTTGGTGGCATGTCTTTACTGAGTAAATAATGTAACTTGGCCAATGCGGCTTCTGGGGTCATGTCTTGGCCTGAGACAACCCCAACTTCTCGTAATACATGGCCGTTAGCATAACCGTTCATATTGACTTTGCCACGCACACATTGGGTGCAGTTTAAGACAATGATGCCTTGTTGATCTGCAATGGATAATTGTTGCAGCAAGCTTGCGTTTTGTGGTGCGTTACCTACCCCAAAGCTAAGCAAAATTAAGGCTTTAACTGGTTGCTGCAAGGTATTTTTAATTACATCAGTACTTATGCCTGGGTACAAGGTCACTACACCAATAGGCTGGGATTCAATTTGACTAACATGTAGGTTTTTAGTGGTGTCTATACCCAATAATTTTTTGTTAACCTCAATGTTAATCCCCGCTTTGAGTAATGGTGGAAAATTTGGTGAATCAAAAGCATTAAAGCCATCGGCATCAAGTTTGCGGCTACGATTGCCTCTAAAAAGCTGATTATTGAAAAATAAGGTGACTTCAGCGATAGGATAGTTAGCTGCAATGTACAACGCATTTAGTAGGTTTACCTGTCCGTCAGAGCGCAACTGGGCAAGGGGGATTTGCGAGCCCGTGACGATAACAGGTTTCCCCAATTCTTCTAGCATAAAAGACAACGCTGAGGCAGTGTAAGCCATAGTGTCTGTGCCATGTAGAATAATAAAACCGTCGTATTGTTGGTAATTTTGCTGGATATCATTGGCGATTTTTTGCCAATCAGAGGGACTCATATCGGAAGAGTCAATTAGGTTGTCGTATTCTTGGATGGTAAAATTGGGCATTTCGCTGCGATGAAACTCAGGCATCTTAGCTAAGGTTTCAGATAAAAAACCTGCGGCGGGAATAAAACCTTGAGAAGAGGGGCGCATTCCAATGGTGCCGCCTGTGTAAGCCACATAGATGTGTTTTTTCATAAAGTATGCTTTTTATTATTTTGAACCACTGTAACCCTTGCTCTCGAAATTAACCAATAATTCCATTAAGTTATAGGTTGAGAGATTAATTTACAAATATGATTAATATAAGCGAAGTGCTCATAATGGAAAATAAGAAAAGTGCGATGAAAAATAAGATAGTTGGATTGTTGTTATTCGTCTTTTGTACAAGTAGTTTGGCTGCTCCCAATGTATTGCCAATGCGCGAGCGAGCGCAGCTTATCAATCAGATTTTAGACGATAGGTTACAACACTTATTACCAGGCCTGATGCGCCGCGAAGGCATAGATATGTGGGTGCTGATATCACGTGAATATAATGAAGATCCAATTCTTAAAACCATGCTTCCTGCTAACTGGCTATCAGCTCGAAGGCGCACAATCTTAGTGCTTTTTGACCCTGGCGAAGGTAAACCAATCGAACGCTTAGCTGTTGCAAGGTATGCAGTAGACAGTTTATTTAGAAAATCTTGGGATAAAGAAAAACAACCCAATCAATGGGATAGTCTTGTCAAATTGATTATGCAAAAACAACCCAAGAAAGTGGCTATTAACAAATCTCAGCATTTTGCATTAGCAGATGGGATCACGGCTACAGAATACGAGGAATTTAGCCAAGCATTAGCTAAACAAAGTGGGGCTCAGCTGATGTCGTCGGAAAAACTGGCGATCGCTTGGCTTGAAACACGTAGTGAGATGGAAATGCAGGTTTATCCTAATTTGATTGAGTTAGGTCATCAGGTGATAGCTGAAGCATTTTCAAATCAAGTGGTTAAGCCGAGTGTTACCACTACCGACGATATAGTGTGGTGGCTAAGAGAGAAAGTCTTAGATTTAAGGTTACAAACTTGGTTTCATCCCACTGTTTCATTGCAGCGCTCAAGTAATCAAAAGTTTGATCATTTAAAGGCATTTAGTGAAGGACCGGAAGCACAAATCATCATGCCCGGTGATTTATTACATATGGATTTTGGTTTAAGTTATTTGCGCCTGCATTCAGACCAACAGCAACACGCTTATGTGCTTAAACCCAATGAAACAGATGCTCCTGATTATCTGAAAAAAGCCTTAGCAAAAGCCAATCGCTTGCAGGATATTTTTACCGCACACTTCAAGTTAGGCCGCACAGGTAATGAAGTGTTAAAACTCTCACGGCAACAAGCTATCAAAGAAGGGATCAAACCTTCTATTTACACCCATCCAATTGGTTATCATGGACATGCTGCAGGCACTACTTTAGGCATGTGGGATTCCCAAGGTGGTGTGCCAGTGCAAGGGGATTATCCCTTACATTTCAACACCGCATATTCTATAGAACTCAACGCCGCGACTTTTATTCCTGAGTGGAAAAAAGAAATCCGTATAATGCTTGAAGAAGAAGCTTACTTCGACCAATCTGGGGTTAATTACCTAGATGGTCGTCAGACCCAATTTCATCTAATAAAATCAGAACAATGAGACACATAATGAATAGAAAACACCTCGCCCTCGCCGTTGCTTTTTCGTTGGGGTTAGTCGCCTGCAATCAATCGAACACAGTACAAACGCAAAAAGTGGACAATGGAAGTGTGATAACAAGTTTATCTGAATCTGAAAAGGCCAATGTGCTGTTTCAAGCCTATTTTGATGAAAGTATGCAGATGAACCCTATATCGGCTACTTATGTGGGGATAAACACATACAATGACCGCTTTAGCCCTCCCATTAATCAACAAAACCTTGCTCAGTCTTTGGCTTTTGAAGAAAAGTATTTAGCTGAGATAAAAGGCATAGATGCATCCGCTTTGAGCGGACAAGACTTACTCAGTTATGAAATATTTTTGCGGGACAGAGAAATTGCCATCAAAGGTGCGCAATTTCCGGCACATCTTATGCCTATTCATCAAATGGGCGGCGCGCATAGTTATTTTGCCTCCCTAGGTTCAGGTAAAAGTGCTCAGCCATTTAATACAGCAGACGATTACCGTCACTTTATGAGCAGAGCACAAGGTTTTGCGACTTATATGGATAGTGCGATTGCGGCCATGAAGAAGGGGATAGAAAAGTCCATTGTGTTACCTAAACCCTTGATTAAAAAAGTGCTACCGCAATTACAGGTGCATATGCTGGAAGATGTGACGAAAAGTGTCTTTTATGCACCGTTAAAAACTCTTAAAGAAAATGAAAATATAGCAGATGTCGATAAAAAACAAATTACAAAAGACTACATTGATATCATAAAAAGCACCATTATTCCGGCCTATGGCCGCGTGCATCAATTTATGCAACAGAGCTACTTACCAGAGGGCCGTGATACTGTTGGTTTAAATGACTTACCTAATGGCAAAGCATGGTATGAGTATCGAATCGAAACCAATACGACCTTGCCCTTAACGGCTGATGAAATTCATACTTTTGGACAACAAGAAGTGGCACGTATTCTAGCTGAAATGACCAAGGTTAAAGACACCGTTGGGTTTGCAGGTGACTTACCGGCCTTTTTTGAATTTTTGCGCACCGATGAACAATTTTTCTTTGATTCAGAGCAAGCTTTAATTGATGGCTATACCCAAGTAAAAGAAAAAATAGATAGTCGTGTACCCCTGTTGTTTGAAGTCTTTCCCAAAGCAGACTATGAAGTCAGAGCCGTTGAAGCGTTTCGAGCCGCATCATCGGCAGGCGCCAGTTATCAGAGCCCCGCACCAGATGGTTCTAGGCCAGGCATATTTTATATCAATGCCTATAACTTAAAAGCTCAGCCTAAATATTTGATGGAAACCCTCAGTGTTCACGAAGCTGCACCCGGCCATCATTTCCAAATTGCGATTCAACAAGAAGTCGAAAGCTTGCCAGATTTCCGTAAATTTGGTGGATATACAGTGTTTGCCGAAGGGTGGGCGTTGTACGCAGAAAGTTTGGGTAAAGAAATGGGCTTATTTACCGACCCTTACATGTGGTATGGCCGTTTATCAGATGAACAGCTACGGGCCATGCGTTTAGTGGTGGATACGGGGTTACATGCTTTTGGCTGGACACGACAACAAGCGATTGATTTTATGATAGACAATTCGTCTCTTGCGCCCTCAGATATAGAGGCTGAAGTAGAACGTTATATCGCCATAGGCGGACAAGCAGTGAGTTACAAAGTGGGGCAACGACATATCCGTATGCTTAGAAATAAGGCACAAGAAGCCTTAGGTAAACAATTTGATGTGAAAAAATTCCACACTCAGATACTGATAGATGGTGCTTTGCCTATGCCAATTTTAGAGGCAAAAATTGATAGATGGATTGCGCAGCAAAAAATCTAAAATGAGGGTAGGGAGCTAAACTTGGATATTTGGCTTCTTAGTATTCAAAAAGGTCTTCGATAGACTCAAATAAGCGAATTTGGGACAGTCAGCACTTTCAAGTCATAGTGCACTGCTGAGTTTTTCACTGAACGTTTACTAAATGCAACTTGGCGTTCGTTTCTTTATTATGCTATCGCTTTAAACTCTACTGAGTTTTAAGTGCGAATTTTCAGTGATTTCGTGTTTAATTTGTGTTCATTTTGTGTTGAATTTATGGTTATTTTATGGTTATTTATGGTATTATTAGCGGTGGATGATTCATTAGCTGCCTACAATAAAAACTACAGGGAATTCCCTTAAATTTGTTTAGCTCAAAATGTTCAAAGGATGTGTATCTAAAAATGTCAATTATAAAGTATCCCAAAAAGCTAAACCCGCTGCTAAAAGAGGCTGAGGCCAGCACAAACCAATTGCCGTTCAAGTCAGTAGTATTGTCCGCCAAAGATGAACTTCTGCACGAACTCCAAGTACACCAAATTACATTGGAGATGCAGAACGAAGAGCTACAACGTACTCATGCTGAATTAGAAAATGCCAAACAACGTTATGCAGATTTGTATGAATTTTCCCCCGTTAGTTATCTTACAGTAAGCCACGAAGGGGTAATCACCACAGCGAATCTTTCTAGTGCAGAGTTGCTGTGTGAACCTCGGAAGAAATTGCTTGGTCGTACCTTCTCCCACTATATCAGCTGCGAAGACCGCGACCACTTGCATCTACGTATTATGCTTGCGTTTAAAACAGGTGAATCATTGCATTGCGAACTTAAAATGCAGAGTGCAGACAATTCGACTTCCCATGTTTTTTTAGAATCTAAAAGCAATGAGGTTGATGACAAGCCGAGCTTACTCATTACGCTGACTGACGTCACTGAGCGTAAACGAGCAGAAGAAGCGACCCAAACCGCCTCGCAATATTCTCGTAGCCTGATTGAAGCTAGCTTAGATCCATTGATCACCATCAGTGCCGAAGGTAAGATTACTGACGTAAACACCGCGACTGAAAAGGTAACGGGGGCAGAGCGTGCCAGCCTCATTGGCAGTGACTTTGCTGACTACTTCACCGATCCTGAAGAAGCCCGTAACGGATACGAGCAAGTATTCTCGCAAGGCTATGTCACAGACTATCCGCTAGCAATACGTCATGTATCAGGCAAGGTCACCGACGTACTCTATAACGCCAGTGTATACAAAGACCTCAAAGGCAATGTGCTGGGAGTTTTTGCCTCGGCACGGGATGTCACTGAGCGTAAACGAGCAGAAGAAGCGACCCAAACCGCCTCGCAATATTCTCGTAGCCTGATTGAAGCCAGCTTAGACCCATTGGTCACCATCAGTGCCGAAGGTAAGATTACTGACGTGAACACCGCGACTGAGAAGGTGACGGGTACACACCGTACCAGCCTTATTGGCAGTGACTTTGCTAACTACTTCACCGACCCTGAAGAAGCCCGTAACGGTTACGAGCAAGTATTCTCAGAAGGCTATGTCACAGACTATTCGCTAGCGATACGTCATGTATCAGGCAAGGTCACCGACGTACTCTATAACGCCAGTGTATACAAAGACCTCAAAGGCAATGTGCTGGGAGTTTTTGCCTCGGCACGGGATGTCACTGAGCGTAAACGAGCAGAAGAAGCGACGCAAACCGCCTCGCAATATTCTCGTAGCCTGATTGAAGCTAGCTTAGATCCATTGGTCACCATCAGTGCCGAAGGTAAGATTACTGACGTGAACATCGCGACTGAGAAGGTGACGGGTGCAGAGCGTACCAGCCTTATTGGTAGTGACTTTGCTAACTACTTCACCGATCCTGAAGAAGCCCGTAACGGTTACGAGCAAGTATTTTCGCAAGGCTATGTCACAGACTATCCGCTAGCGATACGTCATGTATCAGGCAAGGTCACCGACGTAATCTATAACGCCAGTGTGTACTACAATGCAAATGGTGAGGTTGCAGGTGTTTTTGCCGCGGCACGCGATGCAGAACAGGCCTTAACTGCCACCATTTTCGAGTCTCAAGAAGGCATGTTTATCACTGATGCCAATGCCGTGATCCGACGCGTTAATAAAGCTTTCACCAAGATTACTAGCTACACATCTGAAGATGCTATAGGCCAAAATTATGAGCTGCTTAGGTCAAATTTTCATGATAAAGCTTTCTACACCAAGAAGTGGGAGATTATCAATAACACCGGCATGTGGGCAGGTGAAACTATGGCTAAGCGTAAGAATGGTGAAATCTATCCACAGCATCTAAGCGTCACGGCTGTGAAGGATATTAAGGGCATTGTCACTAATTATGTGGCCACGTTGACCGATATTACCGAGAGCAAAGCCGCCTCGGATGAAATCAAGACTCTGGCGTTCTATGACATATTGACACACCTACCTAATCGTCGCTTGTTGATGGATAGACTTAAACAAGCCTTGGCTGCTAGAAGAAGAAGCGGCGCTGTACTGTTTTTAGATCTTGACCAATTTAAATCTCTCAATGACACCTTGGGACATGATATGGGTGATGTTCTGCTACAACAGGTGGCAAGTCGTCTCAGCAACTGCTTACGAAAAGGTGATACCGTAGCACGTTTAGGTGGCGATGAATTTGTCGTTTTACTAGAAGATTTAAGTGAACTGTCCATTGAAGCGGAAGCGCAAACTAAAAGGATCGCTGAAAAATTATTGAACGAACTGAACTTACCTTATCAACTGGGTACGTATGAGCATCGCAGCACCGCGAGTATAGGGGCCACGATATTTAGTGATCATGAGAAAGGGTTAGATACCATCATCAAGCAAGCCGATATTGCTATGTACCAAGCAAAAGCGGAAGGACGTAATACCATACGTTTCTACGACCCAAAAATGCAAGAGATCATCTCCAATCGCGTTAATATGGAACGTGATTTACGCCAAGCTATAGAGCAACAACAGTTTCAGCTGAATTACCAAATACAGGTAGATAGCTCGGGTCATCCATTGGGAGCAGAAGCCTTAATCCGATGGAAGCATCCTGAAGGCAATATGATTCCACCTATACAATTCATTCCGTTAGCAGAAGAAACAGGGCTTATTTTACCCATTGGACAATGGGTGTTAGAGACGGCTTGCGCCCAACTCGCCGTCTGGCAGAAAAATGCATATAGAAAACACTTTATACTGTCGGTTAACGTTAGCGCCAAACAGCTCCATCAAGCAAACTTTGTAACACAATTACAGGAAGCGATACAGCATAACGGAATTGACCCAACAAAACTCAAGCTAGAACTGACGGAGAGTATGTTGGTCAAGGATATTGATTCCATTATTAATAAGATGAATACACTAAGCAAGATAGGTGTTCGGTTCTCATTAGATGACTTTGGTACCGGCTACTCATCACTGCAATATCTAAAAAAACTACCTTTATCTCAATTGAAAATAGATCAGTCATTTGTGCGCGACATTGTTGTCGACGAAAGCGACCTAGCCATCGTAAGTACGATTATCGCCATGGCGCATAGTTTGAATTTGGAGGTGATTGCTGAAGGGGTTGAGACCGAGGAGCAAAAACAACTACTTATAGACAATGATTGTTTGCACTTTCAAGGCTATTTGTTCGGTAGGCCGGTGCCGATTGATGCATTTGAGGCTTTGCTTAGTTTACGTTGATTGGTATCTATGGTCGGATAAAAGGGCACCCACTTATTCAACTATACGTAACTTAAGATATAGAACCATCCCAATTTTCAAAGAAAATGGGGCAAAAAAGGGTCGGGTTGCTTGCTTCACAATATTCTTGTTCAATCCCTCAACTTGTTTTCTTAACTGGCTTTCTTTGCGGGTGAACTTACCGCTATGAGTAATAGATGGGGCCGTAGCAAAATTAATTTATTGAACAGAGGAGCATTTATCAAAATAGTGGATTTCAGCCACTCAACTAAGCAGCCACTTTCGCCCTCATTTAATTTTAATAGAGCAGGTTCCCAAACGGTGGTAAACGACATCGTTAAAACCCGTTTATTCGAGTCACCGCTACGGCTCCTTATGGCACAGGCGTTGTAAAAACTATTAGAAGTAATAACTTGATGAAATAATTCTCCACCGGTCCTCAAGAATTCGACTTTTCACACAGCCTAGGCACAAAGCACTCAGCCAGTTCTTCAGGTGCTGCTAGTCTATTGACTAAAAACCTCAGGGTACAACTTTTTAGCGGGGACGTTTTTGAATTCATCCATCAAGTGAGTAAAAAGCTTGTCCTCTATCACGGCATCAAGTGAGGCAAGTACCTCTTCTATAATGTTCGCTCAAGTCACCCTTTAATACGCCAGCTTGTAGCATAATCTGGTATTGCATAAAACTGGCAAAATCTTCTGATAACCAACGGTATTCTGGGCCTAAATAGGGCAGGGCCATATGCGCAAGCTCATGATAAAGGGTCCAGTCGTCAATAAATTTGGTTAGACCAAAACGCGTGTCTACATGAAAATGTACACTGCCTTTTCCACCTCTCCTTGTATAAGCCCAAGGTACAGGTTGATTGGATTTTTTTTGGTAGAGGTGCAATGACAGTGGTGTTGGGTAAATACCTAATGTGGCACGAGTCGCATTCACCCCCAGAGTTAGCCAGCTTTGTAGCATCTTGTTTTGCTCTTCATTAAAAGCTGATAACCCATGTACTTTAAATTGATCTTCTGTCAGCCAGAATTCGACACGAGTGAACCACTAAAAATATATAGATGCTTAGTTTGAGCCATTTTAATGTGTGTGATCCCGTCATTATGAGTTTATGAACCTAAGGTATGGTGAAAAAATCAATCGCCATCTTATACATTTGTATGGCTAATGCTGCGTCATATCTGTCACCTTCATCACGCATAAAGGCATGCTGGGCGTTCACTTCGTGCCAGCTGAAGTCACATTTATTTTGGCTGAGGGTTTGGTGGATCAGAGTACGCCCTTTTGCTGAAACATGAGGGTCTTGCTTACCAAATACCAACACCATAGGGCAGCGAATATCGATACTTCTGGTTAAAGTGTCATTGCCTAGTGTGCAAGGCAATGTATTGGAATGGATATCGGTGGGGTACAAACAAAAAGCCGCCGTTACTTGTTGATTTAATGCCGCCCTAAAAGCCAAGTGTCCACCAATACACACCCCCATCACGCTCACCTTATCTGTGCAGTAAGTCTGCTGTTGGATAAAAGTAACCATCGCTTGGGTATCAGAGTCATGATGCTCTAGGGGTTTTGTGAGTTTATCTGCGTTGCCTTTGTCTTTCCCTGCATCGTCATAAGCCAAAACATTTCCCTGTGGGTTCAGTTCGTGGAAAATTTCAGGTACTAACACCACAAAACCATGACTTGCCAATATTTGCGCACTGCGAGTGATAGGGCTGGTTTGTTGAAATATCTCTGAGTAAAAGATAATAGTCGGATATTTCCCTTCCTTTGAAGGGCGAAATACCGATGTACGCATTAGGCCCGTTTCAGTTTGAATATCGTTAATGTGATACTGAATAATCATGTTTATCCTTAATAAGTCCGGCAAATTCAGGTCAGTCATTATAAAGACCTGATTGAGGTAAATTTTATTGCTTGTATTTTTTAAATCTGCCTACACTTCATTGTTATGAAAGTCGTATATATCAGTCATTTATGAATCGTGGGTTAGGAATATTTCTGACCTTGTTTTTTGCGGCCTGTTTTTTGGCGTTACAGTTGCACTCAGTCGGTGAGACTCAGTCTGAGTATAATGATAAACGAATCCTTCATATTGAAGCAGTCAGTGCAAGCCTAATAGATAAGAGTATTGATAATAGATTTATCTATATTCAACATCGCTCATCAAAACAAACTTATTTATCTCAACAAAAAACAAAACTTAAACAGCAACGCCAATACCTTTCAGGAATAGAGCGACAAGTAGAACATGCATTTCAAGTGTTTATGCTCGAATGTTTCGCTGCTATTTGCCTAAATTACCAAGAAAAGTTATTCACATCATTTAAATACCTACAGAAACTTGAACTCTCTTTTGAATTTAATCCTATTTTAATCTCCAATCTTATGCAGGTTCACAACGATGAATCTGACGCGTCAATCTCTCTTAGTTAAACGTTATTAATCGGCAAATATTTTTTGCCTAATGTTAGATTATTTTGGTTCGCTGCATATCGGCTAGCCATTTATTGAGAGATATGATGGATATTTTAATTGTTTTATGGCATTTGATGAAGCCTTGGTTGTGTTTTATTGTCTTTATTTACTTATGTATAAAAATGACGGGTTGGGCAAAAAACAGGAAAGCGGGAGCTATTGCTTTTGGCCTGTTTTTTCAAATGATCTTGCCTGATCCTAGTGCGAAAATCACTATAGATGCAGTGGTAGAGCGTAAACAAGAGGCTAAAAAGCAACAGGAAGGAGACAGGGAACCAAAAGACGAAAATGATACTCAGGACTTATCCTAGTTCTTTTGCTTCTAAATTAGCTGTTGTTGGTGGCTTATTACTGTTCAAAAAACTGCTAAATTAGTCACCAAGTTAATATATATTTTAAATGAGAAATAGCATGTTTGATGTAAATGAATATTTTGATGGAAAAGTGAAGTCTATTGCTTTTGATACCGACACGTTACCCGCAACTATGGGAGTCATGGCTATTGGTGAGTATGAGTTCGCCACGAGTCAGTTTGAAACTATGACGGTAGTCAGTGGCGCTATGACTGTGCAATTGCCTGGCAGCGAACAATGGCAGACCTTTGGACCGAATGAACAGTTTACGATAGAAGCAGATCAACGTTTTAAGGTGCAAGTGAAAAGCAACACCGCTTATTTATGCATCTACGGCTAATCGTTTAGGTAGACCAGAACACATGAACAAAACCGTCAAAAAATTAGATAATAATGTGGTAAAGGCACTGACGATTGTTTGCGAGAATGCGAAACAAGACATAGTTGGTTTTGAGTGGTTAACCCACTCAGCCAATTATGCCAACTTTCCAGGGAGTTTAGTGATCACTTGTGTATTAGATCAGTCTGACTCACTAAATTCAATGCTCGTTAGCGAGCAAGATAAGGCGCTACGTAAGCAAATTCAACAGCAATTATTCAACGCTGGGGTTTTGCTAAAAGATGCGCGGCGCCATGTGTTTTTTGATACGGAACAGGCCTGTCGGTTGGAACATAATGGGGATTGGAAACGCAGGTTAGCTGTGAACTAGAGCCAATCACTCATTTTGGTGAAATTAACTAAACCATTTTTGGGATTGATGTCGCACATAGCTTACACCTGATTATTTCTCACCCCATAAGCACAAATGCACCTAGCGCCCAATCAATGCAATTCAGAGTATGCAAGCAATCTACTATTTAACGTAGGACGATGCAGCTCAATAACTTGATAGCGTCCCGTCTCTTGAAGACAATCTCGGCATAACTAACATTTTTTTGAGAGTACCTAATGTACTATTTTAAGGGATAATGCGGTTCAAAAATAAGAGACCCAGAGGGAGACAATCAAATTACAATACAAGGGTGAAATGACCTGTAGTGGGTTTTTATTTCCCATGAAAAACCAGATTGACTGACCGTGGGAATTTCATCGTATATGCCTTTTTTCCAGACATTACTATTTCAGGTAATTTAGGAATAAAATACAATTTTGAACAGAATTGCTCGAACTCTTTAGCGTGTTATGCGGCAGCAAGTGCCTGGCAAAATTTATTTGGCTCAGTTGCTGGCACTCCAGTTAATGGTGAGGATAAATCTTATCAGACCCGCTCATTTGGCCTGTATGCGGATGAGAATGGTTTGCTTCGTGCAGGTGGCTCATATTTAAATCGAAGTGGTAGCGCAAACATTTATGGGAGCGAATTTAACAGCGATTATTCTAGTGGCATAAGTGCTGCTGAAAAGCTTTATTATGGTACTTTCCTCATTAAATCGGATTTAAAAACCATGGCAAGTCTTGTGAATGTTGCTGTTGTCGACGCCCCGCATATTCATTATTATTGCTTGTATTTGGTGTTTTTTTAGTAAAAAGAAAAGTAAATTAATAACTCGTTCTCTTACTACTCATTCCGTAAGCAATGAAACAGTGCTTGGGATGGTTTAGCCTTTTTCTGAAAGAAATATCCTAAATTATTGAGTAAATTTTGTTTCCAATACTGCTTCTCTTTCTCTCTCCGTTAATATGCCAATCAGCACTGTTTGTCGACGGTATTTTGTGGTTTGTGGGCCGTTGTCTAAAAGACTTGCCATAAATAGTTCTGGTTGGTGAATATGCTCCATCAAACTCGACCAAAACAAATAAGCACCATGACGCATTTTACCGCATTCGTAACGGGCTTCTATTGTATCCAGCACTTGCGGGATATAGTGCTGGTTAGCGATAAGTTTTTCGGCCATAGCTTTATGTAAACACAGAATTTGTTTATCAATATTACTTTGCTGGGCGGTTTTTGGCCGGTCTCTCACAGGCTTCCGTGTGTGCTGGTAACCCATTAATCGTCTCTTAACAGCGGCGCCAGCATGGGCTCTAAACCATTAACCTTAACCTCATGCATCAATGCGAGTTGCTGGCCTAATTTTCCCTCAGGAAAACCTTTGTTATTGAACCAAACTAAGTAAGGTTCAGGTAAGTGCAATAATTTTATACCCGCGTATTTTCCAAAAGGCATGGTTTGATTAATTGCGTCCAAGAGCGCTTGTTTATCCATTGTCTGACTCGTGATGTTGATTTTGTTGAGTTTGCCAAAGCTGATTATAAGCGCCGTTTAAGTCTAGTAGCTGACGATGACTACCTTGCTCTAATATCCGCCCATTGCCCATCACCACAATTTTATCAGCATCGACAATAGTGGATAAGCGGTGTGCAATCACGAGACTCGTGTGGCCTTGTGATATTTCTTTTAGTGCAGTCAAAATTGCTTGTTCCGATTGACTGTCTAGAGAGGATGTTGCCTCGTCGAAAACCATAATAGGCGGACGCTTTAATATGGTTCTAGCAATGGCGACACGTTGTTTTTCGCCACCGGAGAGCTTAAGACCTCGCTCACCGACAGACGTTTGCTCACCATTTGGAAGTGAGGTGATAAAGGCGCGAAGATGGGCTAAGTCAATGGCTTGTTGTACTTCAGCATCAGACGCATCTGGCCGTCCGTAACGAATATTCTCAAAGATAGTATCATTGAATAACACCGTATCTTGGGGAACAATACCTATGGCCTTGCGCAATGAGTGTTGATTGACCTTACTGATATCTTGCCCGTCAATACTGATGCTGCCGTTTGCAGAATCGTAAAATCTAAATAACAATTTAACTAAAGTTGACTTGCCCGAACCACTTTCACCCACCACTGCGACTTTTTGCCCAGGTAGGATGTCAAAACTAATATCGTGCAAAATAGTGCGGTCGGGGCGATAACTAAATTGCACTTGGTAAAAGCTTATTTTTCCTTGGCTAATTTCTAAGTCTTTGGCACTTTCATCTATCGGCACATTAGGCTGTTTATCTAATAGGTTAAATAGATTTTCTATATTAGCTAACGAACCCCGTATTTCTCGGTAAACAAAGCCCAAAAAATTTAATGGCATAAAAATCTGCATGGTGAAGGCATTGATCAATACAAAGTCACCGATGGTCATTTTTCCCTGTGCAACGTTATAGGCGGCCAATGCCATCATACTGGTCATTGCAATCGCGATAATCGACGCTTGACCACCGTTTAATGCAAACAACGACAAGCGGTTTTTACGTCGTGCGTTTTCCCAGTTGGTTAAGTCAACATCATATCTGTTTGCTTCGTAATTTTCGTTATTGAAATACTTAACCGTTTCGTAGTTCAGTAAGCTGTCAATGGCTCTTGAGCTAGTGCTGGAATCTGCTTGATTAACTTCCCGTACATACTTAGTGCGCCAGTCCGTTGCTCTGACTGAAAAACCTATATAAACGACCACCGAAACCAAAATTATCAGTGCAAAACTTACCCCATAGTTGTAGAACAATACGCCAACAACAACGGCTATTTCAAATAACGTTGGTACAATATTGAAAACTAAAAAGCGCATTAAAAAACTGATACCGCTGGTGCCGCGCTCGATGTCTCTAGATAGTCCACCTGTTTGCCTGTTGAGGTGAAAATCTAAATCTAGATTATGTAAGTGACGAAACACTTGTAAACCTAAACGGCGCATAGCTCGCTCGGTTACTCGTCCGAAAAGGGTGTCTCTTATCTCGCCAAACAATACATTAGCTAAACGTAGCATCCCATAGGCTGCTACTAAGCCAAAAGGCACCAGTATTATAGCGTCGGGCGCGCGTTCTGCATTCAGTTCATCAACGGTATACTTGAGGATAAACGGCAGATAAATACTAGCGGTTTTGGCGGCAATTAAACAAAGCAGAGCAAGTCCTACTCTCAGTTTAAATTCAGTTAAATAAGGCCATAACTGAGAAAATATACGCCAGTTAATTGGGGTGTCGTCATTAATTGGATGTCGATTAGATCGCATGAGTTGAGTGTTTTACCTTAGGTATTCATTTCGTTTTTTGTCTAGGATTTAGCTAATAATGCAGCGATTTCGCCCTTGTTCCTTGGCTTTATAAAGGTTGGTATCTGCTTTTGTGATTGCTTGGTTAATCGTATCAGTTGCAGCAATTTGATGTAATCCAATACTAATCGAAATACTGAAGATTTTATCGTCTTGTGTATAGGGTTTTTTTTCAATTTGGCTTCTGAGTTTTTCTGCCAATTGCATCCCCTGGTTGCCATTGGTTTCAGGTAACAAAAATAAGTATTCTTCGCCGCCCCATCTTGCCAGCGAGTCTTGTTTACGCAGTCCAGATTTAAAAATAGTGCCCAAGCTTTTGATTATTTCATCGCCTTTATCATGACCATATTGGTCGTTGACGGCTTTGAAATGATCGATATCACACATCATCACAGTTAAATCATTGTTGTAGCGTTGGCTTCGTTCAAATTCATTTTGTAACTTCTCTCGCATTCCGCGGCGGTTCAATAGCCCTGACAAAGGATCTTCCATGGCCTGCCTTTCGAACTTTTGACTCATCTCTTGGATCCGATTAAATGAGTTTTGTCTAACATACTCGTAAAACGCAAATAAGCATGAAACGGTTAAAAACGAATAGATCAATCTAGACTTAAATTCAAAGGTGTAAGACGTGGCAAGCCATTCATCATTCGGATAAAACATCAAAACACTAATAATCAAAACAAATAAGCCAATATTTCGAGTGCCTTTGCGCATCCCCCCAAAAAATAACGCTACTGGCGGCACGATATAAATCCACAACGGACCTGTACCATTCACTCCTCCGGTGAACACTAGGTAAATCATCAACAACATAAGTGAGATCGTCAATAAATTTGCTGAGAATTTGTAAGGGTTGGCAAAACGCTTGGAGCGAAGAATTAGATGTGAACTAAAAAACAGCAGACTGGCAATCAGCAATACAATACCAATCAATCTATCTTGCCTAATAAATGCACTAACACCCATCAGGAAAGTGATACTGTAACCTATAAAACCAAACAAATTGGCAACAAAAATATGTTGATTTGCCTCTGTATCACTTGATTGCACTACGCCAGTATTTAAATAATTTTTAATCAGCCTTTTAAAATCCATAAACTACATCTAATTATTCGGCAAAGCCGCAATATCCTTTTCTATTTGTTTGGCTAGATTGTTAATCAACATTCTCAGTTTTTCAACTGCATGGGCATAGCCATCTTTCTGTAAATCTGATTTAAAAAAGAAGGCATGACTTGATGTAGCACGCTCTTCGTTTTTAGCCGTCTTAGGATCCTCTATAGATAACCAATATCGTCCAGAACTGACAACACTTGAATTGTCTGTGGCATGGAAATGCTCTAATTCGACCTTAATGCTAGCTGAGGCAAATACCGCGTTGGGTGAATTATATACCACGTATTCTCGCTGGCCTGTTGTATTGAGATCATTAAGTAGCGCTTTATAAAATGAAGATTGCAGTTTTTCAGCCCACACATCTTGGTGTGAGTAATATAATTGATACTTGTCTACCTGCATGACCAAGCCAGACTGATTTAAATATTCGGCGACATCCACCATTTGCAATATAACTATGGGTTTTACTTGATTACTGGTGTTTGAAATCTTGTTTTCTGGCGTATGTAATAAATAATATTTCACCATCAATGGTTTTGATGTACAGCTCGCCAATAAAGCCAAAGTTAATAAAATAAAGACTATTTTCATGTTAATTTCCCTGTTCTTTATTACTTAATGTTTTGCCTTTGGGTATTAACCTTGAGCCGCTTCCATCATTAAAAATCAAACTATTAGGTGTATTGTTTAATTGCAATAATAATGGTTGGAATTGTTGCAGGGTGCTCTGTAGTGTTTGCATAGTTTTATTGAGTTCGTCGCTGGTTTCTGAATCGGCTGAATAATCTTTGGTCAATCTTGACAGGTTTTGTAAAGTGTCAACTAAGGTCGCACTGAGGTTTTCTTCTCTCATGGAGCTGATTAAGCCATCTGCTGTATTTGCCGTTGACTGCAACGATTGTGCTGCTTGAGCTATTTGTAAAAGCATATTGTTGGTATTTTCTGAAATGACATTCAGTTTCATCTCGTTAATACTGTCTAATATGGCAGTGACTTTTGCGGTAATTTCTGAGAATTCACCTGTCATAGTAGGAATAACCTCATAGCCGTGTATATGTTGAGATGCAAAAGGGGGGGCATCTGGGTAATGTTGTAAATCCACGAACAAGGCACCGGTTAATAGGTTACCGGTTTTTAACGTCGCTCTTAACCCCTTTTCAATCCAAAGACTGGTTTGTTTGCGAATAAATGTTAAGCCTATATTATTGTCTGGTTGTTGCACGCGACCCGGTTGAATACTAATGACCACAGGTATGTCATAACCTTGCTCCAGCAAGCCATCTTGATTGTTTTCTAACGAATTGATTGATATTACCTTTCCAATAACTAAGCCTCGATACTCAACAGGGGCACCAACTTGTAATCCTCTTACGGTATCTTTAACCCAAATGACATATTTAACACTTAGCTTATAACGCTCTCCAGACGCCGAGCTATGCGTCGGATGAATATCAAAAAAACTACGATCTTTGACTTCTTCGCCTTTGGGCATCCCTTCAGGGATCCCGAATGTGACTCCGTTTGTTAGCAGGGTTTCTAAACTACCAGTACTGACTTTTACACCGCTGGCGCCCAATTCCATTTGTACACCACTGATGTCCCAAAACTTAGTGTTGGTGGTAATTAGGGTGTGGTAAGGCGCTTCGATAAAAGTGTTGTAATACACAACCCTCTCCTCAAAGTTGAAAAAAATATCTTCAAACTCACCCACTTTAATGCCTTTATAAACCACAGGGTCGCCTTTTTTGTAGGCAAATTCACTTTCACTGTTTAGGGTGACATGTAATCCTGGCGTGCCCTTTGGGGTAACAGGTGGAGCCTCAAGAGCTACAAATGTTTCACTTTTTTGTTTTTCGACCCCAGGGACCATATTAATATGAGGACCAGACAAGATTGTGCCTAAACCTGATACACCGCTTAGTGACACATTAGGAGATACAATCCAAAACTGATTGTCAGAATGCAGTATTGCGGCAACATTTTTACCCATTCTAACCGTCACTAACACACCACTTAAATCATCAGTAAGCTCTATGTTTTTGACTAGGCCTATATCCACATCCCGGGTTTTTATTTTGGTTTTTCCGGCTTCTAGTCCAGTTGCCGTTTTAAACTGAATCGTAATAAGCGGACCTTGGTTGCTCCATTGGTAATACACCATCCATATACCAATGAATAAGGCAACAATAGGCACGAGCCAAATTTTTGATACAGTTCTGACCGGTTTAATTAAGGCTTCTTGAGGCAGGGTGGGTTGTTGCTGCAGATCTTGACTCATAATGGTTTTTCTCCGCCTGTTAGTTTTTCTGTATCAACCCATATAAGTCTTGAGTCAAACGACATAGCTGCAAGCATGGTGCAAATTACTACGCCACAAAAAGCCAATGCTGCATGGCCAGGTAATACATTTATGATGTTGCCTAATTGGATTAAGCTTACCAATACCGCCACCACAAACACATCTATCATCGACCAGCGGCCGACAAATTCGGTGATACGGTACCAAAATATTCTTTCATTGTTGGCATGCTGTTGTTTGCTTTGAACTGAATAATTTAACCAGCACAAAATGACTATTTTCGCTACCGGAATAAACACGCTAGCAATAAAAATAACCATAGCAATGGGGTATGAGTCCATCTCCCAAAGTAATATTACGCCTCCTAGGATTGTACTCGGATCGTCGCTACCCAGAACACTGGTATGCATTATGGGTAAAATGTTTGCTGGGATAAATAACAATACTGAGGTGAACAACAAGGCCCAAGTTGTTTGAATGCTGCGTGATGGATTGATGGGCGCCTGTTCTTCTTTTATTTCGATTTTAAGCAACAATTTTAGCTGATATTTGTCCACATATAGCAGGGTAATAGTCATGAAAATGGTAAAAAGCAGATATGCGTAAAATGATAAACCTAATTCAATGTCTGCGATTGAGAGGATTTTAATTAAACTCACTAACACCCCAATCAAAAATATTTCAGCCATGGTCCAAGGGAGCAAGTTAAATAACGTTTTTATGACCCAGTCAGCCTTTGTTGGGCGCATACCTAAGCTTAACGGCACTAACAAATATAATAAGCTAATCAAAACAAATGCGGGAAGGATCAGGATTGCCAGTGCTTGAACTAATGCAAGGAGCCCATAGTCCTTTTCAACTAACACCCATAAGCTCCCAAGAATATCAATTGACTCATATTGCCCACTGGTACTGAACGATAGAAATTCAAATGGCAGGGATGCGAGCAAAAATATAAGTGAGGTGATCGCCAAAGCAATAATACGTTGCGATGCATGCTGGTGATAGACTGTGAGCTGCAAACCACATCGAGGACACACTGCCGCCTGCTTATGAGTCAATGCAGGCAACTTAACTAAGTAGTGGCACTCATGACACAGCATAGTGTGTTGCTTAGATATTGTGGTCCTAGTTTCGATTGTGTCGATTGTTTCACTTGGCATGGTATTGCTAATGTAATAAATTTTACTGGGTTATTAAACATTAATTTATCACAATATTCAGTAACATATTTATGAATACACTCAGATAGTTATGTTTGTAAAGCTTGCTTTCGAGCTTCTACGAATACCTTCACTGAACGCAGAATATCTTGTTTGGTTGTCGCCCAAGAACACAGACTAATACGTATGACACTTTGTTCATGCCAAACTGATCCACCACACCAACATTCACCTGATTGCTGCACTAAAGATAAGGTTTTTTGAGTCAGTTGTTCGGTTTCACAATTTAGGATCACTTGATTAAAGACAACTTCATTTAATATTGTGAACCCATTATCCGCTAATAAATCTGCGAAAAACTGTGCGTGACTATGAAGTTGTTCAACCAACTCCGCTATACCAGCACGTCCTAAGTATTTCATGGCCGCCCAAAGTTCGATGGCTCTGGCGCGTTTTGACATTTCAGGGGTATACAACAAACCATCCCGCTGTTCACTGAGTTGAATATAACTGCCTTGTTGATGCAGGGCGCTCGTTAAGGCTTCGGCATCTTTGCATAATACAATGCCACAATCATAAGGAGTGTTAAGTGTTTTGTGGGGATCCACTGACCATGAGTCTGCTAGCTCCATGCCTTTAGTTTGTTCATCAAATACATTGGATGCTTTAGCCCATAATCCAAATGCGCCATCTATATGCACCCAAGCTTGAGCTGTATTTGCCAGCTGACACAATGTAGTAAAGTCATCGAACGCACCTGAATTTACGTTACCGGCCTGCAATACCACAATACAACTCTGATCTAATTGAGGCAGATTTTCGACAATTAATCGACCTTGTTTATCACAGTCAACCCACTCAATAGAGGTGTGTCCAAAACCTAATAAACTGATGGCTTTAGCCACTGTGCCATGGGTTTGTTTACCTAGTATTAAGCGTATTTTTGGAGCACCAAATAATCCTTGTTGATTAACATCCCACCCTAACTTTTGCAGTTGACGATATCTAGCTGCAGCGAGCCCTGATAAGGTCGCAATTGATGTACCGCTGACAAACCCTGCCACAGTATGTTCAGGTAGACCAAATAGTTGATTAAGCCAAGTTTGACAAATACTCTCCAACTTAGATGCGATAGGTGACATGACATATAATGCTGCATTTTGATCCCATACGTCTGACAACCATTTAGTGGCCAAAGTAACGGGTAGGGCATTACCGTTCACAAACCCAAAATAACGGCCTCCAGTTTGAGCAACTGTATTAACTGAGCCTACAGTGTTAAGTTGCTCTAATAATAAAGCTGGGTCGCTGCTTGCCTCGGGTAAGGACTCATCAAAGAGAGTGAGTTTCTCAAGATTTGAAGCATTGGGGAATACCCGTTGGTTTGACTGACTATCAATATATTCAAACGCAGCTTGCTGAGCTTGTTTTAATAGATCTTTACTGTTTTGTTGAGCAAACAATTCGTCTTGCAGTGTAGTCATTTTGGCTCCTCTGATTTTATGCGTATTATAGGTTTACTGCTGTGCTGTGATAGACACAGATCGTTTTGTTTGAGGTATGCCTTTTAAAAAGGTCATGAGACCAGCATGGACAAATTCCTTTACATGGATAGAGTGACGATAGGGCTCGTTTATCTTTTCAATGAGCCAAATATAGGTTATCAACGTTCTAGATAAAATGATTTTAATTTATAAATTAACGACAGTTGGAACATTAATGAAAAAAACTATAATCAGTGCCGCTATTGCTTCAGTATTTTTACTGGGCGCATGCAGCAAACAGGTAGAACAACAAACCAATATGGCTGAAAAAACAGCCAGTGCAGAGACTGTTAAAGGTTCTGCAGAATTAGGTAGCTTTGGTGTTGAGCTTGATGCCAGAGATGAGTCCGTTAAGCCGGGTGACGACTTTTTTAAATATGCAGGGGGTACTTGGTATAAAAACTTTGAAATACCAAGCGATAAAACCCGTTTTGGTGCATTTGATAAGCTAGCAGAACGCAGCAAAACACAAATTAAAGAATTGGTAGAAGAAATGTTTCTTCTTAGCTTGGGCACAGGTATGGCGTGAAAAACGCACTGAACAACGCACTGAACAAAGTATGTTGTCGCAATTAAAAGGGGGGACTCATGCTCCGGGTCGTTACCGCGCATTGGCACCACGTAATCATGATGCTTGGTATGAAGCCTTTAACGTTCAACCTGAAGATGCGCTTTACTTAGCGCCAGAAGACCGTGTACGTATTTGGTAAGTAAGTTATCTACACAAAAAAAGGGCGCTGTATGCGCCCTTTATTGTTTTAAGCTTTTGACGGGTTAATTAAGTATTTTTCACCGGTCTTTTTAGCGTTGTATTTGAGTACAGTTTTAGGTTGCATGGCCTCTTCTAGGCTAAGTTCTTCGGTAAAAGAAGAAGCAAAAGTAGTATTAATTTCATTTGCCACTTTTTTGTGTAATTCACCCACTTGAGCGGGAGCCAATTTGCCCAAGAAACGCATTAACAACCATCCGCCTATTCCCCATGTCATACCATAAGCACGGTTAAGCACTGTTGGGGAAAAGTCTAAACCACCATAGATATACACTTGTTTGTTTGCTTCTGAGCCGTAGGTATTAAACCCCACTGCGTCTTTACTGCCCACTGCTTCCATTGCAGTCAAAATGTCGCTGACTAGATCGCCGCCACCAATAGCATCAAAGGCAAGGGTGGCACCTGTTTCTTCAATTGCTTTATATAAATCAGCTTTAAAGCTGGGGCTAGAAGAATCGCAGATATGTTTAGCGCCAATCTCTTTTAAGATATCGGTCTGTTGTTGGTTTCGCACAACATTGACTAAAGGTACGTCTTCAGCAAGGCAGATTTTATTCAGCATTTGACCCAATGCCGACGCTGCAGCGGTATGCACCAAACCAGAATGTCCTTCCATGCGCATCGTCTCGACCATACCCAATGCGGTGAGTGGATTCACAAAAGATGATGCGGCATCTTTAGCTGTGGTGCCTTCATTATGCACAATACATGCTTGCATAGGCACACAACAATACTCGCTATATACTGCACCTGATAATACACCTACTGTTTTACCCATTAATGCTTTTGCAGCAGGGTGATCGCCAGCCGCAACTACCACTCCGGCACCTTCATTACCTATAGGTAACACTTGATCTAAACGTGACTTAATGCGCGGTAACATACCTTTGTGCACAGGTGCAGTCATGACTTTATTGTCTGCGTCATAAGTTGCTTCAGCTAAATTAGCTGGACCAAACATCGGCCACATATCTGATGGATTGATAGGAGCTGCTTCGATGCGAACTATGACTTCATGAGATTTAGGTGTAGGTACATCCCGTTCAATTAGGGACATTTTAAGTTGTGCATCTGAAGTTATTTCGGTAAAGAGTTGTTTTGATTTTTTCACTGTTGTTAATTCTCCTATTAAGGTAAAAATACCCAACAACCCCGCACATTTTTTCGAAGATGGCGCAGTTGTTGACGTGGTGTATTCAGGTTTATTTTTTATAGATGCCTTATGACTTATTTTTGATAAATATAGTATGGGTTCAAGACTAACGTATACCAAGATGTTGCAACATTTTATTAGTGAACATATCTGGATAATTGAAATGTATGCTAAGTGTAGGTTAGGTTAGGTTAGAACTTAGATAATGGCATTTGACTATTGGCTTAAGCCTTAGCGTAAGTAATAATAGCTTAAAAATTTTTGTAGGTTTAGCGATGCGATTATACCTTGTGTTTTTCATTATAGTATTAGGCTTTTTCTCCCCTCGTTGTTTTGGACAGGAGGTCATCCGTACTTCTGTATCCGAAGAATTTGTTAATGGTCTGCACGCCAAATACCTTAAAAATATTGCAAAACATATGAATATGGAAATTGAACTTACACCCATGCCCTTTGCGAGAAGGCTAAGAGAGTTACGTAAAGGCAATTTAGACCTGTTGGTTGGGTTGCAGCATGAGGATGACATACAAGATGAAGTGGTTTACATCAAACCAAGTTATGAAACATTAAGACATACGTTTTTTGTCAGCAAAAATAATATAGATAACTTACAGAGTTTTACTGATTTAAAAAAGTTGAATATTGGTGTGACTCGCCACGCAAAATATTTTAAACAGTTTAACCAAGAGCCTAGCTTGATAATGGTTCCTGTATCGACTCTTAGGCAAAAGATAGAGTTGTTAAAGAAAGGGAGAATTAATACGTTTATTCATTATCAAGAAAGTGCTTTGCCACTGATTACTGATATGGGGCTGCAAAATGAGATTGTTTTAGCGGATTATCAACCTACAGAAGTGAATAAATATTATGTGACTATAAGTCAAAATTCACCGCTTATTGATAAGAAACACCTGTTTGAGACTGCCGTTAGAGCTGCTATCGCGGATCAGGAGTTTGCTACTATTCGTCGTGAACACTATCTTTCTCTTCGAGGTTCAGAGTGATTTCCCATATCCCTCACACAGAGCCCAAAAAATAATAAGTTTGTCACAGCAACTTACTCGATAACAAGGTTAATTAGGACTTTACCGGAGCCAGATGAAGATAAAACTATACCAAGTGGATGCTTTTGCAAATAAAGTGTTTGAAGGTAATCCCGCTGCGGTTTGTCCATTAGAAAACTGGTTGGATGATCACCTTTTGAAAAAAATTGCAGAGGAAAATAATTTATCAGAGACCGCATTTTTTGTTCAGACAAACAAAAATATTCAACTTCGATGGTTTACACCTTTAGAGGAAGTGGATTTATGTGGTCATGCGACTTTGGCCGCTGCTTATGTATTGTATCAACATTGCCATTATTCAGCGCCGAGGGCTATTTTTGATACCAAAAGTGGCCAATTGGTCGTGACTAAAATTGATACCGGTTTCAGTATGGACTTCCCCGCTTCTATGCCCCAAGCCGTTGATTCGCCTGCTGCGCTATTATTAGGACTAGGCAAAATCAAAGCCCAAACAATATTGGCGGGATTTGATTATGTGGTGGTGTTAGATAGTGTAAAAGAGGTCATGGATCTTAGTCCTGATTTTTCTCAGTGGTTAAACCTTGATTTAAGGGGAGTGGTTGTCACGGCACAAGGCACAGATGTTGATTTTGTCAGTCGCTGTTTTTTCCCTAAATTAAGCGTCAATGAAGATCCCGTCACTGGTTCAGCACATTGTGAATTAGCTCCTTATTGGGGGCGTCGCCTCGGTTTAACTGTTCTATGTGGACGACAATTATCCAAAAGAAGTGGGGTGGTGCACTGCAGATTAGTCGAAGACAGAGTTATTTTGACTGGCAATGGTGTGGAGTACATGACGGGTGAAATAAACATATAGGACTTCTCAACCTTGGGTTTGATTCTTGTTCTTTTTTTGGCAATAAGCTACATTAAACGGCCTATCTAACCTGTTTGAAATTTATTCGATTAAGTAACAATGCTTGAAACACTCTCGTCGATCTCTTCCAAAGTCCGTTGGTTAAGACCTATAGTTGTAATGATAGGTTTAGCTTGCCTCGCTATATTCTGCTCTTCTTTATTTAATATTGGATACTACATTGAAGAGGTGTACCTGATCCCAGTTTGGCTGGATACATAAAAAAGCCACTTTAAAAGTGGCTTAATCAAAACATAACAATTACCTTCGTTTTATTAGTAACTAGCGTTACCCGGTGTTCTTGGGAAGGCTATTACGTCACGCACATTCTGCATGCCTGTTACATAAGCAACTAAACGTTCAAAACCTAAGCCAAAGCCAGAGTGGGGCACAGTGCCGTATTTACGTAAGTCTCTGTACCAGCTGTAGTCTTCTGGGTTAAGGTTCATTTCAGCTAAACGACGGTCGAACACGTCAAGACGTTCTTCACGTTGTGAGCCACCTATGATTTCACCAATGCCCGGTGCTAATACGTCCATGGCTGCTACCGTTTTGCCATCGTCATTAATGCGCATATAGAACGCTTTAATGTCTTTCGGGTAGTTTTGCATGATAATAGGTGCGCCAATATGTTCTTCTGCTAAGTAACGTTCGTGCTCTGAGGACAAATCGACTCCCCAACTCACAGGGAACTCAAACTTTTTACCGCAGTTTTGTAAAATCTCAATGGCTTGCGTGTAGTCCATACGCACAAAATCTTGGTCTATGACTTTTTCTAAACGAGATATGGCTTCTTTATTGATACGCTCGGCAAAAAACGCCATATCGTCTGGTCGTTCTGCAAGTACTGCTTTGAATACATATTTTAGTAAGTCTTCAGATAGCTGAGCTATGTCGGCTAAATCAGCAAAGGCTACTTCAGGTTCGATCATCCAAAACTCGGCCAAGTGGCGACTCGTGTTGGAGTTTTCGGCTCTAAAAGTAGGACCAAAGGTATAAATTTTTGACATGGCAGTGGCGTAAGTTTCGCCGTTTAACTGACCTGATACAGTCAAAAAGGTTTCTTTCCCAAAAAAGTCTTGGCTGTAATCAACTTCGCCTTCCTCAGTTTTAGGAATATTCTGCATATCTAAAGTCGATACTCTGAACATCTCGCCAGCGCCTTCGGTATCGCTTGCTGTCAAGATTGGGGTACTTACCCAGCAATAACCTTGTTCATAGAAAAAACGATGAATGGCTTGAGATAAACAGTTTCGCACACGGGTAACCGCGCCGCCAACATTGGTTCGGGCTCGTAAATGAGCATGTTCACGTAAGTATTCAAGACTATGGCGTTTAGGTGCCATAGGATAAGTGTCTGGATTTTCTACCCAACCAATTATTTCAACTGTTGCTGCTTCAATTTCTAAGGATTGACCTTGACCCAGTGATGCCTTCAAAGAGCCGGTCACTACCAGTGAACAACTCGTAGTAAGTTTTTGGATATCAGAGTAGTTTTCAATGGCGCTAAGTGCAATTACCTGAATAGGGTCAAAACAGCTACCATCGTGAAGCGCAATAAAAGACAAACCTGCTTTTGAATCACGGCGAGTACGAACCCACCCTTTAACTGTAACTTGGTCACCAACTGAATATTTACCGGCAAAAATGTCTGCCACCGGGGCGTGCGCCATTTACTTCTCTCCAATTATTGGGATATCGATCCCGCCATTATTTATTATATAAACTGTTTTCCAAAGCATAAGCAAAAGTACAATTTGTAAAATCAAACCCTCTGAATTTTACTGGAAGCCACGAAGGAGACAAAAAATACTATTGAAAATTTGAATACAGCCGAAAACAAGCACAAATTGACTGCAATTCTACATGCAGTTTACTTGGCTAATCACGCAAGGTGTGTAATCTTACTCAGGTAGCGCCTAGACTCAAGAAAAATCGACAATAAAGCTAGTATAATTAAGTATATGAAAAACATAGAATACACATCAAAATCGGTTCCAAACAGAAGAAAGTCACCAAGAGAAACTGATAGGTTTTTTCAATCCATGGTATTTATCAATGTTTTGGGTTGGTTTGTGTTTATCGGGGCACTGTTGGTGTTTCATGATGCCCGCCCTGAATTTGTTTCTGGGGTGCAATCATTTTGGGGCCTAGAAGGGCGTCAAGGATGGTCTAAAACACTGACTTTGTATTTAGCCGGATTGTTGGCACTGTGTTTAATTATCAGTGTGACGGTATTGATTATGAAGCGCCGGCGCAATCGCCGTGACAAAGATCATTTTGGTATTAACGGTTATGTATTGATGTTGACCGCAGTGGCGAGTTTAATCATTTTATATTTCGAATTCACTGCATCTTAAATATACAGGTTTTAAGCATTTTAAAATTGGTTAATACTTGCCCACGTATTGGCACTGCTTGCTGATTGATTACTTTAAAGCCATTAAACTCGAAAAATGACTTTGCAGTTATACTGACGTCAGCTGAAAGTTGAGTGATATTTTGTTTTTTAGCTAATGTATGAATATGTGCCATTAATGCTGTGCCTATACCTTGTCCTTGATAGATGTAATGGCAGAAAAAATGGTCGATATAACCACTTGGTTGTAAATCACTATAACCCACTATTTTTTCCTCTTTAACGCAAACAAAAGAGTTGAGTCTAGCTAGCTTGTTACTCCACAAGGTTGTGTCGAATACTGCAGGTGCCCAAGCGTCTAATTGTTTATGGGAGTAATGCTGAGCATTAACATGATGCACGGTTTGATTGAAAAGTTGCCATATTTCATGTTCTTCACCAAGATGATAAGCTCTTATTTTCATTGATAATTTCACCTAAAGTCAGGACTATATAATGCCTCATTGTATTATTGAATATTCTAAAAACCTAGAAAACAGCATGCCTATAAATGAGTTAGTGCGTGTGGTGCACAGTAGCGTATTTGCATCGGGATTATTCGAAGAATCTTCGATTAAGGCGCGGGCTATTGAATTTATTCATTTTCAAACAGGTTTATCCGACACACCTTTTATTCACATCACATTGAAAATATTGCAAGGTAGAGATCATCAACAGAAAAAAGACCTGACAAAATTAGTCTTGGATACACTCAGTGAGGTTATACCAGCACCTCTTTCACTATCTGTTGAAGTCATGGATATTGAGAAAGTGAGCTACAAAAAAATAGTGATTAAGTGATGCTATTTGAAAAACACTGTTTATCCTAGATTAAAGCGTTCGCAACTTCTGCTTAAAAATTTTGCCACTGTCTTCCCTTGGGAGCTTTTCATGTATATCGAGTTTTCTAGGAAATTTGAAACGAGCCAGTTTGCCATCTAAATATTCATGCATTTGCGCAAGGGTGATTTTTCTTGTTGGTTGACACTGAACTGCAGCCACAACCATTTCGCCAAACTCAGGATCTGGTGCACCAAAAATAGCACAGTCGACTATGTCATCCATTTGTATTAATACAGACTCTATTTCGAGGGGAAATATATTCGCGCCACCTGAAATAATCATGTCTTTTTGACGATCATTAATAAACAGATAACCCTCATCATCTAAAAATCCAATGTCACCTACCGAAGTATAGTTTTGATAAGAATAGGCACTGCTTTCGCCGTCAAAGTTGGTGTAGTCAAATGTTCCAAACATAGGTAAGTCGACATAAATCAATCCTGATTGTTTTGGCGCTAATTCTTGTTTGTTTTCATCTAGTATCTTGATGGCACCACCTGGGACTATCTTACCCACAGACCCTGGTTTCTCTAATGCCTCAGAGGATGATATTAAAGTCATAAACCCAATTTCGCTGGCGCCATATGATTCATAGAATATTGGACCAAACCATTCAATCATGGCACTTTTAATGTCAGCAGGACAAGCTGAACCAGTGGATAGTGCATATTTCAGGGAGCTTACGTTATATTTTTCACGAATAGTTTGCGGTAGCTTTAACAACCTAATCATCATGGTAGGTACTATATAAATATGGGTGATTTTGTATTTATCTATGGCGTCCAAAAAGTGTTCAGGATCAAATTTAGTAGAAAGATAAATATCTATGTCTGATGCTGCTAGGCTGCAGACGCTTAATGTATTGGGAGCGCTATGGTATATAGGTGCGGCGACATAAAATCGGTCGTTTGCAGTTAATTGCATTAAGGAGCGCGCAAGCCCTTGGTAAACTGCATATTTATCGCCGTTGCTGTCATCTACTTTGCGCTTAATGCCTTTAGGTCTGCCGGTACTACCAGAGGTGTAAGCGAACATACCTCTAAAGGGTCGGGGCTCAGAATCAATTTGTTTTGCTGTTTGTAATGCCAATTCAAGATCCAAGGCCATATCAGATGTATGGCTGCGTGTAGTCACATCAATCTGATAACTTTCTGCCACTTCTGTTGCTGTGGGGAAAATGGCCACTAATACTTCTGGCAAATTTTGATCATTAAGTGGGTGAACTAGATCTTTATGTGCAATAAGAATTTTTGCACCAGAGTCTTGCACTATATGTTCAATCTCAGTGGCGACAGAATGCCAGTTCAGAGGCACAAAGTAACTGCCTAAGTACCGACAAGCTTGAATAACTTCTAAGTATTTAACATCGTTACGCATTAATACAGCAACTGTATCCCCTTGCCCAATGCCTTGCTTTTGTAAGATGCTCGCTAACTTTTTAGATCTGGATTCAAAGTCAGATCTAAGTGTTAGGTTACCGTCTAAATACAAGTTTCCGAGCATTTCTTACTCCAAATTGTGGGTTGCTGTTGACTATACTTTTACCCACACTGAGATAGGTATTGATAGTCTTATTGGTTTTTAAAAACTTACATGCATACTCAATTTCAATTTTTGATTATTATTTATTATGAATAACCAAGAAAATAAGCCTAACATATTCAATTTGGCAAATGCCAATTCAGATTAAAAACTGGCTGATGTGACTTGAGAGTCGATGTTGCACTCGTGAGTTATATGAGTAAATATATTCTTTGTTTAAGTTAGATGTCGTGAAAAAAGGATTAGATATGGATGAAAAATTTCGGAAGTTGATCGAACTAGGTGCTGGGGAGTTTGAACACGTAGATGGTTTACTCATTGCCCACCTTGAATCAACAAGATGTCTTTTGAAGGCTTGGAACGCATCAGAAGTATTGCAAGACGCTGGGTTGTATCATGCCGCTTATGGCTCCTCTGCTTTTGCACAAAACATATTTGAGTTATCACAAAGAGCAGAAGTGGCAGTGGTTATTGGTAGTGATGCAGAAAATATCGTTTACTACTATTGCGCTTGTGACAGAGAGGCTTTTTTTGCTCAGTTTGGGCTGGTCGATAAACCTGTGTTTTATGACCGCATAACCACTAAACAATCAGTAATATCCTTTGAGTTGCTGCAACAATTATGTGAACTTACTGCCGCCAATGAAACTGAAATTGCTATAAACAATCCTAATTTCGTCCTTCAACATGGCGCTGAGCTTGTGGACTTGTTTAGCCGCATGCAAAGGTTTTTAAGTGCCAGCGCGCAGCGAAAAATTCACCATGTTTTTGCATCTCATTTTTAGAGTCGTTTCATTATTGCTACACACCAAACAGTCAACATGAATATGCTGGGACGAATAGCATAAAAGTACCAGCCCAGTAATGTATTACCCATTTGTTTAAATCCAAAAATAATTTAGTACTAAAATAGCGCTCTGCGTTATCCGCAAAAGCGTCACAATATTTTTGGAATCGAGAGGCCTACATTGCTGATGGTGGGTAAAACAGAGATATTTTGAGCTAATGCATTAGCGTGTGCATTCATGAGGTAATCCTCATTTTAATGGGTATGCTGAATATTTTGACATGAGAAACTCGGAATAAAGTTGCATATTATTCTCCCGATTTTAGTAAAGTAGAAAATAATTCCACAAAATCCTAATAAGTGATAATAAAATCCATGGATAAATTGGATAGTGAAATACTTAGATTATTGCAGAAAGATGCCACTCAATCGGTGGCACATATTGCAGAACAAATAGGTTTGAGCACTACACCTTGTTGGCGACGTATTCAGTCTTTGGAAAAACAAGGCATCATTGATAAACGTGTCGTTTTGCTTAATCCAGAAAAAGTTGGCTTAGGTATGACAGTTTTTGTGCAAGTTAAAGCTGCGAAGCATGACTCGCTCTGGCTAAAAAAATTTGCAGAGCACGCTGCAAACATCGAACAAATTGTGGAATTTTATCGAATGAGTGGTGAATATGACTATATGCTCAAAGTAGTAGTCGCAGACATGAAAGCCTTTGATGTATTTTATAAAAAATTAGTTGCTGGCGTGGATTTGTCTGATGTGACATCAAGTTTTGCCATGGAGCAAATTAAGTACACTACGGCTTTACCTGTATAGTGTTTTGCGTTTAGGCTAATAGCTTATTTAAAACCTAATAAAAAACGTGTCATCAAAATAAGGTTTCTGTATGCATTGGTATTCTATTTTACCCCCCATAATTGCCATTATTATTGTGTTTTGGCGCAAAGAAGTCATTTTAGCTTTGGTTGCGGCAATATTGTCTGCTGAGTGGCTATTGGCTTATCAAAATCAAACTGAAGTATTATTTACCGGCACAATTGGCTCTATTGAGCGAGTGATTGAAATTGTGGTTTCAGCGGGTAATAGTCGCATTTTGTTATTCAGCCTTTTGATTGGGGCCATGTTAGCTTATATGCGTTATTCAGGTGGAGTGACAGCCACAGTTGAACTGTTGATCAATAAAGGGGTGGCTAAAAGTAAAAAGCAGGTTGGCTTACTCACTATGTTTACCGGTATTGTTGTGTTCATTGAATCTAATCTCAGCGTACTGGCCTCTGGTATTTTAGCCCGAGGATTATTCGATAAATTTAATATGAGCCGCGCAAGGTTGGCGTATGTTATCGATAGTACCAGCGCACCTATTTGTATTCTTATTCTGCTCAATGGGTGGGGAGCATTTATTCTGGCTTTGTTGAGTAACTATGAATTTGAGCAAAGTGCCGTCTCAATTTTATGGGGAACTATTCCTCTTAATTTTTACGCGATTATTGCCTTGGCTTTAGTGTTATATACGATATTAGGTGACAAAGTTCATGGGCCAATGAAAGAAGCGGAACAAGAGTTAACCAAGCTGGAGGGGGAGCAAGTGGCTGTTCACGCTACTAAAGCGCGTTTTATGTTACTGCCTTTGGCCAGTATGATTCTTGCCATGATTGGTTTTATGTTATGGACCGGAAACGGTGACTTGGCTAGCGGCAATGGCAGCAAATCTGTGCTTTACGCAACCGTGTTTGCGTGTTTTGTGGCCTATATTCTATTGCTAAGTTCAAAACAATTTTCTCATAAAGAATTGGTCGATACGGGCTTTAAAGGTATGGGTGAAATATTACCATTGGTGACGATAGTCTTGTTTTCATTAACACTAGGGGCAAGTTTAAAAGAGCTAGGTACTGGGGTTTTTGTGGCCGGTATGGTGGGAGATTATTTGCCTGTTAGTTTGATAGTGCCGGTGCTGTTTTTAGCAGGGGGCATGATGTCTTTTAGTACCGGGACTTCTTGGGGCACTTTCGCGATACTTATTCCAATCGGGGTTCCACTGATCCAAACACTGGGTTTGCCACCATCACTGGTGATAGCCGCTATTTTAGGAGGGGGGGTATTTGGTGATCATTGTTCACCTATCTCTGACACCACAGCAGTGTCTTCTATCGCATCGGGTTGTGACTTATTAACCCATGTACGTACCCAAATGCCTTATGCGCTGTTCGGCGGCGCCTTGGCTTTGGTTGGATATTTTATCGCTAGTCTAATAATGATTTAAACATTGAGGAAAAAAATGATGCCTATCGGGTCAACATCAAATAAATTTATGGGCCACGTTTTTCTTTCGCTGATGAGTATATGTCTGTTTGCATGCTCAGAGCAGGTTGACGAAGCACAAGTAACATCTCTTACACCCACACCCATATTGCAACAGGCCGCTATAGCAATGCCTGATAGCTACAGCGCAGAGGTAGCCAAAGATATTTTACAACAAGGCGGTAACGCGATCGATGCCGCTATTGCTGCGCAATTTGTCTTAGCCGTGACCTTGCCTGAAGCCGGTAATATTGGCGGGGGTGGTTTTATGCTGGTGTATAAAGATAAACAAAGTGACTTTATCGACTATCGCGAACAAGCGCCTTTATCCGCCCATAGGGATATGTATTTGGACAAAAACGGTGACGTTATCCCTAATCAGTCAGTGATAGGTATTTTGTCATCTGGGGTACCGGGCACTGTAGCAGGTATGTGGTTAGCCCATGAAAAATATGGCAGTTTACCTTGGAAAGAATTAGTCCAACCAGCTGTTAATCTAGCCGGGCAGGGATTTAAGGTTCACCCTAAACTTGCACAATCTATTGAAAGACATATAGCTAGATTAGAAAAACGTGGTTTTGAATTGAACTTCAAAGATTATTTCGCCACTGCAAAAGCAAATGAAATTTTTCAACAATTAGAATTGGCAGACACCCTAAAGCGTATTCGTGATCAAGGACGAGACGGTTTTTATAAAGGTCAAACGGCAAAAATTATCAGTGATTTTATGCGTCAGAATAAAGGCTTAGTGACTGAACAAGACTTATTAACTTATGAAGCTAAGTCACGCCAGCCTTTAAGTGCTAAATGGCGGGAATATCAATTACTCACGTCACCGCCGCCCAGTTCTGGAGGTATCGCTATTATACAATGGCTAAAAATGTATGACCTATTAACACGAGATCAAGAAAAGCTTACCCACAACTCTACCCCATACCTGCATTTATTAGCAGAAATAGGTAAACGAGTATTTGCTGATCGTGCAGAATACCTTGGTGATCCTGACTTTGTTGACGTACCAGTTGCAAGCCTAATTGACGATAAATATATCGCGATGCGCAGTCAAAGTGTATTGAGAGATAAAATTTCAGTGACGAAATTGGTCAAACCTGGGCTAAAAGAAAGTGAAGAAACTACACATTTTTCTATTATGGATAAATGGGGTAATGCAGTCTCGAACACCACCACAATTAATCTAGGCTATGGCAGTAGTGTGGTAGTGGAGGGGGCAGGATTTTTATTAAATGATGAAATGGATGACTTTAGTTCTAAACCCGGGGTTGCCAACGTATTTGGCGCAGTGGGCGGTCAAGCCAACGAAATTCAACCGAAAAAACGTATGTTATCTTCTATGACACCAAGCATGGTCTTAAAAGACGGAGAGGTAACCTTTGTAACCGGTTCGCCTGGGGGCACCACTATTATAAGCTCGGTGTATCTGTCTATTCTCAATGCCTTGGAGTTTTCCATGAGTGCAGAAGACGTGGTTAACACTCCTAGGTTCCATCATCAACTCTTGCCAAAAGATGTTATTCGTTACCATGACGGCATTGATCCTGCGGTGATTTCTGAATTAGAAGAAATGGGCTACACCATGAGTAACCGCGGCTTTGGTGATATGCAGGTTATCTTAAATAAAGACGGTAAAGTTGAAGCCGCTTCAGAGGCAAATGGTCGTGGAAAATCCATTGTATTCTAGCCCCTTAACGGCACTATTATTTTTGTTTTGTGGATATTGCTGAGAACGTTAAATTTGGTTAGATTAATCAATAATTGGCATAGGTTTACATTATTATGAAGATAAAGCGTTAGAAAGTGTCCCTGTGTTTAGTGGAACATCAACAAGTTATTTATTGCCCAGATAATATTTCTGAATTTTGGGGGGGTTGGATTAATTATACTGTTTTTGTTCATTTTTACAGGAATTGAACTGGAAAAAAACTGCGGTAACACTTATGGTTACCGAATATGAAGCAAATACAACTTTTTCCTCTACTCCCTATTCTAAGAGCCGCATTTTTTGGCTTTTTTTTTGTTAGCTATTCACAATGTGTTTTAGCTGACAAAGTAGATGACTTTATTCAAAGTATTCAAGTGGCTACCTATGATTGTCCTGATGATCAATTTATGCCCCAAGTCGATCAATACTTAAATGCGCGCAGTGTTTTACCCGAACAGCTTATCGAGTTAAAAGTGCACAAAGCCCATTGGTTGATCTGTGTTGGCAAGAATGATGAAGCTCAAATTATACTTGAAAATCTACTCGCAGATCCTGTGATGGACAAAAGCTCACAGAGCTATGCCAATGTGAATTACCAATTAGGCTTTATTTTTGATATACAGGAAAAACCAGAAAAATGTGACTTTTATCGCAAGTCTGAACAACTGGCAAAAGATAAATTTAGTGATGTTTATTTAAGTTCGCAACTAGGCCTCATCACTGTTTGCGGGCAAAATGGTGATAATGTTGGCGTAAAACTAGGTCGTTTATTTGCATTACTGAAATTATATTCGTTGCAAGACGATCAGAAAGCACTGGCTCACATTCATAATAATGTCGGGATATTATACAGTTCTATTGGTCAACGGTCACTTGCGGCAGAACAGTATGAAAAATCTTACCAGATTGGTTTAAAAGTTTATGAAGAGAAGAATCAACTTAATACGTTAATCAGTCTTATTACCGCTCATTCTGGCAGTGGTGATTATGAGAAAGCAAAATTGATGATTGACGAGTTAGGTAAGCGCAACTTAAAAGTGAATACACCCTTGAGTAATAGCTTGTTTCACTTTGCCGAAAGTCGCCAAGCATATCGGACAAACGATTATGAGTCTTTTCGCAACAGTATGCGCAGTTGGGATGTATTCCTAAAACAAACTTCTAGCCAGACTATGGAGATGTTATATGAATGGTATGCTGCTGCGCTGTGTTTGAATGATGAAGACAGAGTATGTGTTAATGAATTTTTACAAAAACAAAATGATACGCGTTCAGCTATGCCTGCTAGTTTGTCTAAACATCTTTATTACATTGCTTTTTTAGTAAAAGCTAACTTGTTTTTGGGAAATGTTGAAGCGGCACAACTTAGTTTTGACAATTACTTCTCCATCTCTTTAGATAAGCTAAAAAAACAACAGGCATCAGCCCGTATTCTGGGTGTTGCCAACCTACACAATGAGATTATTGGCTTAGAATCGAGTTTAGCCGAATCTGAAGAGCAGCGTTTGCAGATCATTTTATTGGTATTAATCAGCATTTTAGGTTTGATAGCTTTGGGGTACCTATTTTGGGGTAGAGCTTATTTTCGTAAGTTAGCCACTGATCCACTCACAGGGCTGTCTAACGAACATTCTGTATTAGCTAAAATTAAAAAGGTAAAAGCCCCCATAGGTGACAAGGTTAACGCCCTGGCATTATTTGATGTAAGTAACTTTACCTCCGTTAATGCGGAGTATGGTTACAAGGCGGGCGAATTGGCCCTCAAACAAGTTGCTGATTGTTTAAAGCAGGTTACTAGAGAAAAAGATATCGTTGGACGTGTTGCTGCAGATCAATTTATTGTTTGTTTAGTGAATATTGAAGATATGGTCGCCAAAGAGTTATTCTCAAGAGTTCAAAAAGCCCTAGCCGATGTAAGGTTTAAAGTTGACAGTAGAAAAAAGGTTGATGTTCACTCTCACATGCACGTATATAGATCAGTTAACAGTCTTTCTGATGTCGATGATGTTTTAGCTGAAATTCGCAGTGTTTTGCGTAAGGCATGATAATTTTTATTGTCACCTTCCATGAGTGTGTAACTCCTTGGTAATGAAACTGTTACTTCCCCTTAAATATTACGATGATGCTGGCAGAGTCAAGCCTGCTGTAGCTCTATACGTGTGTATCGCGTTTTTATCCAGAAGTCTGATGATATTAATTGGTTCGGTTTCAGTGCGAGAAAATAGTGAGCAGTTGTTAGCACTATTTTATCCTGAAAAACAATATCTCTATATCAGTCTCGCCATTGCTTTTCCGGCTTTTCTGGCGTTACTTCTTTTGGGGTTTAGAGAAAAAATTTGGGATGCAGATAAGTGTTGGATGTTTTCTTGTATCAAACCATTATTACTTTTTTCTGTATTAGCTGATTTAGGCTTACATATTCTGTTGGCTAACATAGGACATTGGCAATTCTCATGGTTAATTGCCTTTACATTGCTACTGGATTCCCTGACTTTCTACTTTTTGGTGAAAGATAAACACACACAAATGATGTTAAAGGATTGGAAAAAATCTATTCAGATATCGCCAGTAGCAAAACCATTGGCTTAAAATTCGAAGGTTTAGGCTTTAGTGCTTGTTTTTAGTACTTATTGCAGATTGTTGGCCAGTGCTTGGTCGTAATAACTTCTGACACTGATTTGGCTATCATTCACTAAACGTTGGTAACAAATACCAGCAAATGCGTAAGTGTTGCCTGCATAGTTTAATACCACATAAGGTGCGCTAGGATCGGATTCATCATAAGCCCAGTTGCCCCCCACTTTATTGCGAAAAATTTCTCCTATGTAAGCACCGTATATATTACAAATTGTGAATACCGCGGTTTCTTCTAATGCTTGATCTTTATATCGTCCTAACCAGCTTAAAATGACATCATCCACCAGATCAATACTTTGCTCAGAGCCATCCAAGGTCAGATTGAACTCTTCTTCAGTGGTGGTTATTGCGTTCTGGGAGCTGTCTATCATTAAATCTGTCAGTTCTGCCGATGTCATTTGCATATTCTGTGTCTCTGGGTTTTTAATATGACTATTGTGTTGCTTATTAGGTGATTTGTCGAATAGAAATAATTTCGTTGCAGTAAACCTCGTTTTCTTAGTTGATCTGTGGGCTGATGTTTTCGTAAAAAGTAGTTAAATAAACATAGTCACATAAAAATAGGTGTGTGTATTTTTGAAGTATTCATTTTTTTTACCCTTATCAGCACTCATTGCGCTGTGTCTGTTATCTGTTTTAGTAACCTACCAAGTGATCCCTTCAGGTTTAGATCTATTGAAGAGCTTGCAATCCAGTTTTAATGACTACTTTTATTTACTTATTTTATTTATTATTTTGTTGGAATCTATTGTCTATGTTGGGTTCTACTTCCCGGGACAGTTTTTTGCTGTGGTGTTGGTTGTTTTGTCTAAACCCCAGCCCCAAGACATACTTTTTTTAACTTTAGCTATGGTTGTCGCGGCAACATTAGGTTCATGCATTAATTATTTGTTAGGTAGAAACTTTGGTGATGCAAACAAACATCAACCACAGGTATCAGTCAAAAGTTTGTTAGTGGCTATGATACACATCAATTCTTTGGCATTTTATATGTTTAGCCAAGGTACAAATCACAAATCACCCAAGGTCGTACTTTGGGCTGGACTACTTAACTTGCCTTATTATTTGTTTCTTATTTGGGGTACGTCAGTATTAAGTGAGCAAGTTATGCAGATGGCTGAAAACACCTGGTTTTTAGTTATAGCGGTCAGCATTTGGTTGGGTATAGCTTTGTTTGTAGATTATAAAAAGTTTAGAGCGACTCATTAGGATCTTTAACTTTATTATTATATTGACTGATTAATTTTGCTATCACCCTTGCCGAGGCGACAAAACCAAAGGTAGCGGTCACCGCCACTGCTGCCCCCAAACCATTATTACAGTCTAACTTAACACTGCCATTTGTTAGGGTTTTCTTCGAACAAACACTACCGTCAGCTTGTGGGTAACGAAGTTGTTCGGTGGAGTAAACACAATCAATTCCAAAACGTCGTTTGGGGTTAGTACTGAAGTTATAAAATCTGCGTAGTTCTGAACGTAATTTTGCCGCCAATGGGTCTTGGATAGTTTTACTGAGATCCGTCACTTCAACTTGGGTGGGATCAATCTGTCCGCCAGCACCACCAATGGTAATGATGGGAATTTTATTACGCTTACAATGGGCTGCCATGGCCGCCTTTGCTTTTATACTATCTGTAGCGTCCACAACATAGTCATAGCTGTTATTGAGTAATTCTGAAACGTTATCTGGCGTCACAAAATCTTCGATTTGTGTCACTCTACAAGCTGGATTTATTTGCATAATCCGCTGAGCCATTGCGTCAACCTTGGCATCACCCACAGTATCCTGAAGAGCATGAATTTGTCTGTTGGTGTTAGTAATACAGATGTCATCCAAGTCAATCAGAGTAATTTGCCCAAGTGCCGTTCTGGCTAGCCCTTCTGCTACCCAAGAACCTACGCCTCCTATGCCAACTACACACACATGAGATTGCCGTAAAATATCGGTTCCGGATACGCCATACAGGCGTTGGGTGCCACCAAAACGTTGATCTGTTACTTGTTGCTGTTCCATATACTCACATTAAGAAGAGGTTTTTATTCTGATTGTTATTATATCAGTGGCGAGGTGTATAACTCCAATGGAGTCTGTTAACTTTTCAAGGTCACTTTATTTTATTGAATCATAAATAAAGTGACCTTGTTTGGTGTTCTTGATTGAATAACCCGTCAAGCTTTAATACAATTCATTTAAATGAATTCGCAGCAATTTTATTGCCTTGGTAAATTTAGAGTAATCAAAAAGGAATGTGTAATGAAACCTGTTGTTTTAGCTGGTGGAAGTGGTAGTCGTTTGTGGCCTAAATCAAGGGCGGCTTTACCTAAGCAGTTTTTAAGTCTGACCAGTGATTTGACTATGTTGCAAGACACTATCGCCAGATTAGCGGGCACAGATGCTGAGCAACCCATAGTCATTTGTAATGATGCTCATCGATTTTTAGTGGCAGAGCAACTTCGTCACCAGGGTATTCAACACGGAGGTATTTTGCTCGAGCCTATGGGCCGAAATACCGCGCCGGCTATTGCTTTGGCTGCTTTGCATGCCTCGTTACATGGCGAAGATCCAATTTTACTTATTTTAGCTGCCGACCATCTAATCAATGATGCGCCGGCATTTCATAAAGCCATCACTCAGGCAGAAGATCTAGCTAAACAAGGCAAATTAGTGACTTTTGGTATTGTGCCTGACTCGGCGCATACAGGTTATGGTTATATTAAACGTGGTGACAAGGTTAAGGGTACAGATGTCGGCTTTGATGTGGCTAACTTTGTTGAAAAGCCAAATCTAGTAACAGCACAACAATATGTCGACTCAGAGGAGTTTTACTGGAACAGCGGCATGTTTATGTTTAAAGCCAGTCGTTACCTGCAAGAGCTTGAAAAATACGCGCCCGAGATGCTGGCAATATGTAAAAAAGCCATTGCTTCTGAATCCACTGATTTAGAATTTGTACGAGTAGATGCCGATGTCTTTGTCACTTGCCCTGATGATTCCATCGATTATGCGGTCATGGAAAAAACCGATTCTGCTTGTGTCGTACCCCTAGATGCGGGTTGGAGTGATGTGGGCAGTTGGTCATCATTATGGGAAACAGCCAAGCAAAAAGATGCACAAAATAACGTGGTCATTGGCGATGCTATTCTTGATAGCGTGACCAACAGTTATATTAATTCCGAACAACGGCTCATTGCTGTCGTGGGTCTAGATGATGTTGTGGTGGTTGAAACTAAAGATGCCGTGTTAGTGGCTCACAAAGATAAAGTGCAAGATATCAAAAATGTGGTGAATCAACTCAAAGCAGAACATCGCCCTGAGTGGGAATTCCATCGCGAAGTGTTTAGACCTTGGGGTAGTTATGACTCTATTGATAACGGTGAACGTTTCCAAGTTAAACGTATCACGGTAAAACCTGGCGAAAAACTATCTGTACAAATGCATCATCACAGAGCTGAGCATTGGATTGTGGTCTCAGGTACGGCAAAAGTCACCAATGGTGAGCAGACTTTGTTGTTATCAGAGAATCAATCGACGTACATTCCAATAGGTGTGATACATGCGCTAGAAAATCCCGGAAAAATCCCTTTGGAGTTGATAGAGGTGCAATCAGGTACCTATTTAGGCGAAGACGATATTGTGCGCTTTTCCGACCGTTATGGCCGTGTTGAAGCCAAATAGACGCAGTTGATATTGAACCCTGAATTAGAGGTTTTGCAAAGAGAATTTATGAAGATTACATGTTTTAAAGCGTATGACATTCGCGGTAAATTAATCGAACAACTAGATGAACACGTAGCCTATCGTATTGGTAAAGCTTTCGCAGAGTTTATGCAGGCCAAAACTGTGGTAGTGGGTGGGGACGTTCGATTGACCTCAGAGCCCCTTAAATTGGCGTTAGCAGCAGGTTTGATTGATGGCGGAGCAACAGTCACCGATTTAGGTATGACAGGCACCGAAGAAATTTATTTTGCCACTAAGCACCTAAAGGTTGATGGTGGTATTGAAGTCACAGCCAGCCATAATCCTATTGATTATAATGGCATGAAATTAGTTAAAACGGACTCTAAACCCGTCAGTGGCGACACTGGCTTGTTTGCGATTCGTGATTTGGCCGAAACTTACTCAGAAGATGACGTTCAAGCTAGACTTGAGTTTTATTCGAATGGTTTAGTCAGTGAACAAAGGTTTATTCAAGGTGAAGCTTCAGTTGTGGCCAATAAACTAAAGGCCACCGGTCAATATAGCGTATTGGACAATATGCAGCCTTATGTGGCCCATATGTTGTCTTATATTGATACTGCTAACATTACACCCATAAAGTTAGTAGTGAATGCGGGTAATGGTGCCGCAGGTGATGCCTTAGACGCTATCCAAAGCGCGTTAGAAGCAGCCAATGTGCCCATTAAATTTATTAAAGTGCATCATCAACCCGATGGCACTTTCCCAAATGGTATCCCTAACCCTTTACTACCAGAGAGTAGGGCAGATACCGCCAATGCGGTTATTGAACATTCAGCGAATATGGGCATAGCCTGGGATGGCGATTTCGACCGCTGTTTCTTGTTTGACGAAAAAGGGGAGTTTGTCGAAGGTTATTATATTGTTGGCCTGTTAGCGAAAGCCTTTTTAGATAAAAAACCTGGCTCAAAAATCATTTATGACCCACGAGTGTATTGGAACACCGAAGATATTGTTTTAGAAGCGGGCGGTATACCCATAAAAAGTAAAACCGGCCATGCTTTTATCAAAGAACGGATGCGCGCAGACGATGCGATATATGGTGGTGAAATGAGTGCCCACCATTATTTCCGTGATTTTGCTTATTGTGATTCCGGTATGATCCCATGGTTATTGGTAGCAGAGCTATTATGTACCACCCAAAAACCGTTATCCCAGTTAGTCAAAGAGCGTATCGCTGCTTTCCCGTCTTCTGGTGAAATAAACAGTACGTTGGCCGATCCTGATGCGTCCATTAAAGCTGTGTTGGACAAATATGAAGCCAGTGCAACAGTGGTGGATTATACTGATGGCATCGGTCTGGAGTTTGAAAACTGGCGCTTTAACTTACGCAAATCTAATACCGAACCTGTGGTTAGGCTTAATGTGGAATCAAAGGCTGATATTGCATTGATGGAAGAAAAAACTGCGGAGTTGTTGGCTTTGTTAAAGTAATTTATCATTTTAATAAACCAAAAAGCCCAGCTAAATAGCTGGGCTTTTTTTTAGTTAGCTTCTTGGCTATATCAAACCGAAGATTATTTGACTTCTTCACCCGCAGCTTGTTTATCCGCGTGGTAACTCGAGCGCACCATAGGGCCACTAGCAACATGGCTAAAACCTAACTCTTTGGCTGTTTCGCCGAGTTCATCAAATTCGTCAGGGTGTACATAACGTTTTAATGGGAAGTGATGTTTACTGGGTTGTAAATATTGGCCCAAGGTCAGCATTTCCACATCGTGGGTGCGTAAATCTTGTAATACTTGGGCGATTTCGTGCTTGTCTTCGCCCATGCCCATCATCAGCCCCGATTTAGTGGGGATATCAGGATGCTGCTGTTTAAACTTTTTCAATAGGTCTAATGACCATTGGTAGTTGGCACCGGGACGGCACTCTCGGTATAAACGTGGAATAGTTTCAAGGTTGTGATTAAATACATCTGGAGGACTTATCTTGAGTATTTCAAGGGCTCTATCCATACGCCCTCTGAAATCGGGCACTAATACTTCTATCTTGGTAGATGGACTGTGTTCGCGAATTGCCGCTATACAATCCACGAAGTGCTGAGCTCCACCATCGCGTAAGTCGTCTCGGTCTACTGAGGTGATCACCACATACTTTAACTTCATCTCAGCAATGGTTTTGGCTAACTTGATAGGCTCTTCTGCGCTAGGAGGCAACGGCTTACCGTGTGCCACATCACAAAATGGGCAGCGGCGAGTGCAGATATCACCCAAAATCATAAAAGTGGCGGTGCCGTGATTAAAACACTCAGCTAAATTAGGGCAACTGGCTTCTTCACATACAGAATGTAAATTATTTTTACGTAAGGTCTTTTTGATATGGTCAATTTTGTCGGTGTTACGTGGCAGCTTTATTTTGATCCACGCGGGTTTACGCAGCATCTCTGCCTTTTCAGTGGGCATGATGGTGATAGGGATATGTTTAACTTTTTCGTCATCCCGAAGTTTAACTCCGGCTTGCGGGCGTGCGTTAGTCATTAAAGCCTTCTCTATATTCTGTGTTTTTTATACCTAATAAGGCAGATAAATGATCCGTTAATTTCACACCTGCTGCAGCGAGCGTTCTCGGACCATTAAGTTGTGCGCAATCTATCATTTCCAGCCCGGCATAACCACATGGATTTATGCGTTGAAACGGGCTTAAGTCCATATTGACGTTCAAGGCCAAACCATGAAAAGAGCAACCTTTGCGGATCCTTAGGCCAATAGAACATACTTTTTTAGCATCAACATATACACCTGGCGCGTCGGCTTTTGGATAGGCATCAATGGCATATTCTTGTAGTGTATCGACCACACATTGTTCCAATGCCGTCACTAAAGTTCTGACACCGAGTTTGTTTTGTTTAAGATTAAGTAACACATACATCATTTGTTGACCGGGTCCATGGTAAGTGACTTGGCCACCTCTATCGACCTTGACAACGGGAATATCGCCGGGCATGAGTATATGTTCTTCTTTACCCGCTTGGCCTTGGGTGAAAACAGCTTGATGTTCTACCAGCCATATTTCGTCCGCTGTTTCAGGGTCCCTGTTATTGGTGAAATCTTGCATGGCTTGCCAAATTGGCAAGTAGGCTTGGAGACCTAACTGTCTGATGATTAATTTAGTGGGCATTATTTACACAAGCACTCTTTACCAAACCGCTCTTTACAAAGCTATCTACAAAACCACTTTCACGAGCTCTAATTTAGCGAGTTCAACATAAAGGGTTTCCATATGTGCTTTGCTGGTCACTGTTATGCTGAGTGAAATGGAGTGATAAGTCCCTTTAGAACTGGGTTTTACCTTTGGGTCATAATCACCTGGCGCATGCACCTGCAAGCAAGATATTACATCTTGGGGCAAACGCTCATGGGCGATGCCCATGATTTTAAAAGTTTGCTGGCAAGGGAAGTCCAGCAGTTGATCAAAATTAGTGTCCATCTTTTTCTCGAATATGTAATAAAAATATAGGGTATTAACTATCAAAGCCAAGGCGTAATTTGACAAAATCAACCATGCGGTCGATAAACCCACCTTCTTTGACTTCTTGTAAAGCAACTAAGGGATATTCAGCAATATCTTCGCCTTCAATTTGAAGATATAACTTGCCTACTACTTCGCCTTTAGCAATGGGCGCTTGTAATTTTTTGTCTAACTTAAAGTTAGCTTTCAACTTTTTACTTTGACCACGAGGAATATTGATGGGGGTGTCTTGCAATATACCCAGATCGACTGTTTCTTTATCACCCATAAAAATGCGATGGGATACGAAGCTGTCACCTGCTTTATAAGGAGTGATAGTTTCAAAGAAGCGGAAACCGTATTTGAGTAATTTTTTGTTTTCTACTTTACGCGCCCGCTCGCTGTCTGTGCCCATCACCACTGAAATCAAACGCATATCTTCTTGGTAAGCCGAAGTGATCAAGCTATAACCCGCATCTGAAGTGTGGCCGGTTTTTATGCCATCAACATTCAAACTTTTATCCCATAATAAGCCATTGCGGTTGTATTGTTTAATATCGTTGAAGGTAAATTCTTTTTCAGCATAGATAGCATATTCATCTGGTACGTCGCGTATCAGCGCCGCAGATAAAATCGCCATATCTCTGGGTGTGGTGAAGTGCTGGGCATCATGTAAACCATGACTGTTTACAAAATAAGTTGAGGTCATGCCTAGTTTTTCTGCATGCATATTCATCATGCTGGCAAAGGCCTCTTCACTTCCGGCGATATGTTCTGCCATAGCGACACAAGCATCATTACCAGATTGCACGATAATGCCACGATTCAGATCTGCTACGGATATTTGTTTACCTACTTCGATAAACATTTTCGACGATTCTGGAAAGTTTTTAGCCCAAGCTTTTTCAGAAATAGTCACCAAATCTGTGTCTTTGATATTACCGTTTAGGATCTCTATGCCAATCACATAGCTGGTCATCATTTTAGTTAAGCTAGCAGGGGGGAGCTGAATATCAGCGTTTTGCTCTGCGATAACGTTACCCGTTTGGAAATCTATTAATATAAAACCTTTAGCTGCAACACTAGGTGCAGGAGGAATAACCACAGCAGCAGAGGCTGAAAAAATGAATAAACACAGCACTAGGCTGTTTACAAGAGAGCTGAAATACGTTTTTGGTTTAAGCATTAAACTACCGTTTTTGATAATGTTGTAAGAATAGAAGTATTAGGCTCGCCTTATTAGACATAAAATAATGACCTCAATTTATGCTGCGCAATATAGCACTTTGAGGGTTAAATTGCTGCTCAACTAACGACTAATCCAAAATAATATCGGAATTTTTGTTAGCTCTAACAATATGTGACTCTGAATATTATAAAAAGTTTAATGATGTCCGTCAGTTTGAGCGTAAGTCTAAACATAAAGTGCTGCTAATCGGAGTAAACTTTATAAGCGTCAGGATAGTCATTACTTTTAAGTTCATGAAGCAGCTCATCTGCTTCATGATCGTTTTTTATTGGGCCAAGATGTAATTTGTAAATGCCCTGTACGAATCTTGTTTTAAAGGGGTGTTGATATAAACTTTTTAAGCCACTGGCTAATTTATCTATTTGAGTTTTGTTTTGTAATGCAGCCACTTGAATATAGACCTGTTGGTTGGTCATATTGAGGTCTTTATTACTGGTATTACTAATAGTAGGGAAGCGTCCTACTGTGATTTTACCCGCTGGATCTACATGGATAACGTCCAACTTTACATCGGTGATCCCCGTTTTAAGCACGTCTAGTTTTAATGCTGCAGCATAGGATAGGTCAATCACCCGACCAATATGAAACGGCCCTCTATCGTTAACTCTAACCACTACCTGTTTGCCATTTTTTAAATTAGTCACGCGCACAAAAGAGGGCAATGGCAAGGTTTTGTGTGCGGCTGACATTTTGTACATATCGTAAATTTCACCGTTAGCCGTTAAGTGGCCGTGAAACTTCTGTCCATACCAACTCGCGTGGCCTTTATCGCTGAATCCTTTACCTGTTTTGAGGGGCTGGTATCTGATCCCTCTGATGGTATAAGGACGCATATTAGCTGGCGCATAGGACACATATTTTGCCACTGCATCTGTTGTAGTTACACTTTGGGGAATGATTTTAGGAGCCGAGTCTTGATGCTGGTAGTAGCGGCCTTTGGGAGCACAACTTACCACCAGGAATACTAAAAAAATCAAACCTAAGCAACGACAATAGTTTTTCATAACAAGGCTAATGACCTACTTTGGCAGTGGTTGCAGCGTTAAAACCTTGTTTGAGTTGTTGACTGAATTGAAATACTGCCATGGCATATAAAGGGCTATGGTTATAGCGAGTGATCGCGTAAAAATTGGGTAAGCCTACCCAATATTCTTTGGTATCTGGTTGCGCAAATTCAAATAGTTTGACGCTCATCTCTTGGCTTAGGTTGGCCTCGGTAATGCTCACTCCTGCTGCTTGTAATTGTGACCACTGATGGGAATATTTAAGAGATTTTGACAATAATGCTGGGTATTGAGTGCCACTCACTTGCGCCTTAAACGCAATGTCAGCATTGGCCTTCCAGTGATGTTTTTTAAAGTAGTTTGCGACACTGCCTATAACGTCTTCAGGATTGTTCAATAAGTCCCGCACTCCGTCACCATCAAAATCCACTGCGTAATGGCGATAGCTGGATGAGATAAACTGACCCCAGCCCATTGCCCCAGCATAAGAGCCCTTGAGCTGGGTGATATCAAAGTTTTCTTCTTTAGCTAATAAAAAAAATTGGGCTAATTCGCTTCGAAAAAATGTTGCCCGAGGAGGATAGTGAAAGCCTAAGGTGACCAGCGCGTCGAGTACCGAATATTTACCTAGGTAGGCGCCATAAAAAGTCTCAACACCCATGATGGCTACGATAATTTCAGCGGGGACACCGGTTTCTTGTTCTGCACGGGCTAAGGTTTTTTGATGAGTTTGCCAGAAGGCCAAACCTTTGGTTAGGCGCTTTTCAGTGAGAAAGATGGGGTAATACTGATGCCAGGGTTTAGCTTCCCATGGCTTGGCAATGGATTGTAATATAGCCTGATTTTTGGTGGCTTTCTGCAACGTCGATTCAACCACCTTTCGATCGAAATGATGGGTATCTACCATCAAATCTACAAACTGCTTTTGCAGGTCTAGGGGGGAAGCATGGATACTCACGCTGGAGATACATAGGCCTAATACAAAAAACGATTTAAACAACTTCATGATTTTTCCTTGAAAGTTAAGCTAATTCACTTAACCAAAAATCTTAGGGTAACAGACCCCGTTATTCTCGAGACACGATTCTTCTTTGCGTACTAATCGCCATCAAAATACCAAAACCTGCTAGCAGAGTCACCATAGACGTCCCCCCATAGCTTACTAAGGGCAAAGGTACACCAACGACAGGTAAAATACCCGAAACCATGCCCATATTCACAAACACATACACAAAAAAGGTGAGGGTAATGCTACCGGCTAAAATTTTACTAAAGGCATCTTGGGCCTTTACCGCTATCAACATGCCTCGCATAACAATAAAGGCGTAAATAGCTAACAGCCCTACCACGCCCCAAAATCCAAATTCTTCACTGAACACCGCAAAGATAAAGTCGGTGTGACGTTCCGGCAAAAATTCTAACTGAGATTGGGTGCCTTGTAACCAGCCTTTACCTTGGGCACCGCCTGAGCCAATGGCAATTTGTGATTGAATAATATGATAACCCGACCCTAGTGGATCACTTTCAGGGTTGAGAAATGTCAGGACCCTTTGTTTTTGATAATCTTGCATCAAAAATATCCACATAATAGGGGTGAAAGCAGAAGCCGCTACAGCAACAAAGGATATAAAGCGCCAGCTCATGCCGGCCAAAAACAGTGCAAAAACGCCTGAACAAGCAATAAGAAGTGAGGTGCCTAAATCTGGCTGGCGAGCAATCAATAACGTGGGTATAGCCACTAAAACAAAACCAATCAGTATATGCCAAGTTCTAGGGGGTAAATTAAATCGGCTAATATACCATGCCACCATCATAGGCACAGCTAGTTTCATGATTTCAGAGGGTTGAAAGCGAAAAAAGCCTAGGTCTAACCAACGCTGAGCCCCTTTACTGGAAACACCTACCACCAAAACTGCGATTAACATGGCAATACCAATCACGTAAAAATAGACCGACAATTTCTGATAAGCCATGGGGGGGATTTGTGCCACCACTAACATCACACCTAAAGCCAGTGCCAGACGTGTACATTGTCTTTGGATCAGAGCTATGTCTTGTCCTCCAGCTGAATAAATGGTTGCTAAACCTACAACCATAAGCACAAGTAACCCCAATAATAACGTGCCATCACAATGTATTCTGTTCCAAAAAGAACGACTATGAGAGTCTAGTTTCATTCTAAGCATCAGGGTTGTGCCACGACTGGTTTAAGTTCGGTTTGTGTCAGTTTCAGTTCCTCTAGTTCTTGTCCTAAATACTCAATCACCTGGTGTTCAGGAAATGTTTGATCTTTAAAATAATTATCCATCATTTTACGGGCGATAGGTGCCGCTTGAGCGCCGCCGTGTCCTGCATTTTCTAACACCACAGAGAGCACTATTTGTGGTTTGTCGTAAGGTGCATACCCGACATACATCGCGTTATCGTGATTTTTCTTGGAGAGCTTGGATGCATCATATTTTTCGTCTGCAGCGATAGAGACTAACTGCGCGGTGCCAGTTTTACCTGCGGATGTATAATTGGTACCTTTAAATGCGTTACGTGCAGAGCCTTTTCGATTCACGGTACCATACATGGCATCCAATACTATATCCCAGTTGTGTTCGTCTTTTATGGCTATGGGACGCCTTTCTTTAATGGCCTGAACCACCACCTTATCCTTTTGCATATTGCCACGAATAATTTGCGGAATAATCCGTCGCCCTCTGTTGACTAAGGTCACTATTGACTGGGTAAGTTGCACCGGTGTTGCTGTCCAGTAGCTTTGTCCAATGCCTATGTTGATGGTGTCACCGATATACCAAGGGAGGTTAAATAAGGCTTTTACTATGCCCCTACTCGGCATAATACCATCGGCTTCTTCATGTAGGTCGATACCGGTATAATCACCAAACCCAAATTCATACATGCTTTCACTGATACGGTCTATACCTAATTTATAGGCCAGATCATAAAAGAAAATATCGCAGGACACTTCTATTGCTTTCGTCACATCCACCCATCCATGGCCCCATGGATTATGGTCTCGCCATTCACGTTCAACATTTTTTAATTTATATTTACCCACATCATAAATTCGGCTTTCAGGTGTAATCACTTTCGCTTCGAGCCCTGTCAATGCCAATAGAGGTTTAACTGTTGATGCTGGCGGATATTGGCCCTGCGTCGCGCGATTAAACAAAGGCCGGTCTGTGGTGAGCAATTTTTTGTAATTTTTACTGCTGATACCATGTACAAACAGGTTGGGGTCGTAACTGGGACTGCTGTATAACGCAAGTACGCCTCCATCTCGAGGATCGATAGCGACTACAGAACCTTTCATACCAGCAAAGGCCTTTTCAGCTTCCTGTTGTAATTCCATATCGATATTTAGCACGATATCTTGACCGGGAGCAGGTGGACTGAAGTCCAATATGCGGATAATTCTACCCTGATTGTTCACTTCGACTTCTTGAAATCCCACTTTCCCATGGAGCTTTTCTTCATGGTATTTTTCGATGCCTCTTTTACCAATATCATAGGTTGCTGCATAGTTTGCTTCAAACCCAGCTTCGCTGAGTTTTTGTAAATCTTTTTTGTTAATTTTAGCCACATAACCTATTACGTGGGTGAGGGCACTCCCATAAGGATAATATCGAGCGAGTCTCGCTTCGACAGATATACCAGGGTACTTATGTTGTTGTGCAGAAAAAAGTGCGACTTCTTTGGGTTTTAAACGGTTGATCAGATTGACCGGTTTGAAACGCCTAGTGCCTTTTAAGTCTCGATAAAAATCACTGACATCTTCTTTGTCGATATCTAATAAAATACTCAGTGTATTAATGGTTAATTCTAGATCGTCAATCTCTTCTGGTATCACTTGAAGACTAAATACCGGACGATTTTCTGCTAGTAATATACCATTGCGGTCATAAATTAATCCACGATTGGGTGCTACAGGTAATACTTTTATGCGGTTACCGTCGGCACGTGTTTGGTAATCTTCGAAGCGACTTATTTGCAAATAATACAAATTTGTCAATACCATGGCAATCATCACAAATACCACTAATAAACCAATAAAGGTGCGCCTAGCAAAAAGATTAGCTTCCGCTGAATGGTCTTTTATAAGGATGCGCGGTGAAGGCAAATTTATTCTCTATTATTCTCTATGATAAGGATGGTTATTATTAATTGACCAAGCTCGATACAAACTCTCAGCTACAATTATACGCACCAACGGGTGTGGTAATGTGAGACTCGACAATGACCACTTTTGTTCAGAAATTTTTATACATTCGGGGGCTAAACCTTCTGGCCCACCAATTAATAAACTGACATCTCTGCCATCCATTTGCCAACTTTCCATGGTTTTAGCCAATTTGGGCGTGTCCCAAGGTGCACCTGTTACTTCTAAGGTGACGACTCGATTGCCTTTGGGAATGGCGGCTAGGGTCAATTCACCTTCTTTTTGCAAGATACGTTTTATATCCGCATTTTTGCCACGTTTACCGGCAACTATTTCGGTGATCTGTACAGGCATATCGGCAGGAAAACGTCTGCAATATTCCGAAAAACCTTGTTCAACCCAAACGGGCATTTTTATGCCCACTGCTATCATTTGAATACGCACTGGTTAATTTAGCCCCAGAGTTTTTCCAACTGATAGAAACCCCGAGCTTCATCTTGCATTACATGCAAGACCACGTCACCTAGGTCTACTAACACCCAATCACCGGTTTCACGGCCTTCAATACTTAAAGGTGCTGTGCCAGCTTGTTTCGCTTCAACTACCACATTTTCGGCAATTGAAATAACATGACGTTTAGAATTACCCGAGCAAATTAACATGGTTTCGGTAACGGAAGATTTTTCTGCAACATCTAAATCAATGATGTCACGACCTTTTAAGTCTTCGACTTTTTCTATTACAAAGGCTTTTAACTGTTGGTGGTCCAAAGACTTTCCTTATGGTTGAATTTTATACAATTGAATTTAACATAGTTTAACAGAAATCTGCTCTTGTCTGATAGAGCTTATGTTGTTGAATATAATCTATTATCTTCGGCGGCAAAAAAGAATCAACTGATTGATTATTGGCTAGTTGTTGCCTGATTTTGCTAGATGACACTGTTAATGATTGAGTATTAGCCACATAGATATGTCCAGCGAGACGACTATGCAGAGCCATTGGGTTGAAAACTTGCCTTTTTTTTAGCAACTCTTGCAGTTGTGGCCCATGACGTTTTAAAGAATTATCAGTATTGCTGTTCAGTGTTTTTATTGACTCTGCGTTTCTTTCACACACCACAAAATGGCAAAGGTCAAAGAGGGTGGGCCACTGGTGCCATGTAAATAAACTCTGCAAGGAGTCGGTGCCGATGAAAAAACACAAAGGTGTATTAGGCATTGCTTTGCGTATTTCTGTTAAGGAGTCGACACTAAAGGTGGGAATTCCCCGACTAATATCTCTAGGGTCTGCGTAAAATAAACCATGATCAGCACAAACCAGTTCTACCATCTTAAGCCTGTCTTCGCTTGAAGCAGCGGCTGGGTTTTTATGACTAGGGATGTAACAGGGCATCAAGGCCACTTTTTTGATATTAGCTTTTTCTGCCCCTTCCAACACTGGGTAAATATGCCCATTGTGAATGGGGTCGAAGGTGCCGCCAAAAATACCTAAAGGAGGAGTAAGTTGCATATAACTTAATAATTCCTAGTCTAAAATGCCATAGTCTAAAGGCACATTATTCAGTGAATAAGGAACAAATAGCAAACACAAATGGCATAACTCTACATAAGGACGGACAACCTGGGATTGTTTGATGGCGTTATCAAACTCAGTTAACTTGAGTTGTAGTGCTCGCATATGCTCTAAGGATAAACGTTGCAACGCAGATTGATATAGAGATTGACGACTTTTCCAGATGCGGTGCTGATTCCAGTTAATCGTTTTCCCCTGCTGTCGGTCAAATAATATTGACTGCAAGGTTTGCCACTCGCGGGTCAAAGCCCAAACAATAATATTAGGCTCGACTCCTTCACTTTCTAACCGGTATAGCATTTTGACCGCTTTTTGAGCATCACCGCTGAGCAACACATCGATTAAATGAAACACAGTGAATCTAGACTGATCAACAACCGCTTCTTCAACCTGTTCAAAGCTTGGATTGCCTTGGGGATAAAGCAGCATTAACTTTTGGATTTCTTGTTTGGCAGCGAGTAAATTACCTTCACAGTAGTCAACCAACAACTGCGAAATTTGCTGAGATGGCTGCATGCCTGCTACACGCATCTGGTTATTTAACCACTGATATAAGGCATTGCCTTCAAGAGGATAACAAGGCACATAAATAGCGTGTTTATCCACTGCTTTAAACCATTTGGTGTTTTGTACGTCTTTACCAATTTTGCTGCCATGTATCACAATCAGTACATCAGGATTAACCTGTTGCGCTAAGCTAGTTAATACTTTGCTACCTTCTGCACCAGGTTTCCCTGTAGGTAATTCGAGTTCAATGATTTGTCTGCTAGAAAACAACGATAAGGTTTGTGTAGCTTCAATCAGTGTATCCCAGCTAAATTGACCGTCTGCCACTAAAGATTGGCGCTCGTCAAACCCTTGAGCTAAAGCTGCATTGCGAATTAACTCAATACATGCGAGTTTTTGTTGTGGCTCATCACCAAAAATCAGATAAAAAGGTTTTAGCTCTGAGGAGGCATCAAGATTAAACCGGTTTGGATAAACCTGCATTAGCCACCTGTAGTCTGTTGCCAATTAGCATATGAGCTGGCAATTTGGCGGATGATACGATTAGCGGCTTCTTGACGCATTTCATTTTGGATCAAGTCCAACTCACGAGATTTTGCTAAGACTGCATCAGGGTCATCTTGGTATTCCCTTGTGACATCAAATTCTATCTCTTGGGGGTCTTGTGCAGGAAATTGGATCTGATATTTAATGGTATATACCAACTCGTATTCTGCTACTTGTCCGGTTGAAAAAAGCGACAATAATCGTCTTTCTAGTTGGTCGGATGTTAAATAAACAATGGCATCTACTTGTTCAGCGATTTGACTAGCACTGAGGGTATTATCCGAAACTTCTATATTAAACCCTTGTAGCTGTTTCCCCAAGATCCGGTGCAATTGGGTGTTTTTCTGTGCCGCTAATAATTGCAGTTGCTGAATGCCTGTGGGCAGCCCGTAATCACCACGTAACTTAAAGCCGCATCCTACTATTGTTAAAACAATAGTGAGGATACAAACATTTAAGAATATTCGTTGCAGCACCTTAATTCGCCACTATGTTGATTAATTTACCTGGTATATAGATGACTTTTCGAATGGTCTTGCCATCTGTATGTTGCTGCACATTTTGTTCGGCTAAACCCATGGATTCGACTTGTTCTTTCGTAGCATCTGCAGCGACAGTTATTTTAGCTCTGACTTTACCATTAACTTGCAGCACTATAAGTTTTTCGTCTTCCACCATAGCGTCAGCTTCGGCCACAGGCCATGGCGCGGTTTCTATTTCATCTTTATGACCCAAATCTTGGTACATCACATGACAAATGTGGGGTGCGATAGGAGCAAGCAATAAGACTATTGCATTAATACCTTCGCGCAGTACAGCTAAGTCTTGCATCGACGTTTTGGGCGCTTTGTGTAAATGATTAAGCAATTCCATGGTGGCAGCAACCGCTGTGTTAAATGTCTGGCGTCGACCAATATCATCACTGACTTTTTCAATGGTTTTATGGATTAAACGTCTAAGGTTTTTCTGGGTGCTAGACAAGTTTGCTTTATCTAGAGCGGCTATTTCGCCTGCTTCGACATGCTCTTGTACTAAGTTCCAAAGACGTTTTACAAATCTGTGTGCACCTTCAACGCCAGAGTCAATCCACTCTAATGTTTGTTCAGGCGGCGCGGCAAACATAGTAAAGACGCGGATCGTATCAGCACCATATAAATCAATCACTTGTTGGGGATCGATGCCATTGTTTTTGGACTTAGACATTTTGATCATGCCGTGATGGATGACTTCCTTGCCGTCAGACTCAAGTACAGAGCTGATGATCCTGCCTTTATCGTCTTTTTCACTGATCACATCCGCAGGGTTAAACCACTCTTTTTTGCCTGCTGTATCTTCACGATAAAATGAATCCGCTAACACCATACCTTGACATAATAAACGTTTGTAAGGCTCATCAGATTGAACCAAACCTTCGTCACGCAACAGTTTGTGGAAAAAACGTGAGTATAATAAATGTAAAATAGCGTGTTCTATTCCACCTACATATTGATCGACAGGTAACCAATAGTTGGCTTGTTCTGGATCTAACATGGCTTGGTCGTTTTGCGCACTGCAATATCGAGCGTAATACCATGATGATTCCATAAAGGTATCAAAGGTATCCGTTTCTCTTAACGCCGGTTGACCCTGGTATTGGGTTTTTGCCCACTGAGGATCCGCTTTGATTGGAGAAATAACCCCATTCATTTGCACATCTTCTGGTAATTCGACGGGCAATTGCTCACTGGGTACAGGTACGGATTCGCCATTTTCTAAATTCAACATGGGGATAGGGGTGCCCCAGTATCGCTGTCGTGATACGCCCCAATCTCGCAAACGATAATTGACTTTCTTTTTACCCATATTTTGGTCACTAAGGGTTTGTGCAATTTTATCAAAGGCTTCCATTGACGTCAGCCCATTATATTCTCCTGAGTTAACCAATAGGCCTTTTTCCGTAAACGCCCCTTGGTTTACATCACACTCAACAGTACTTTGAGCATCGCCTTGAATAACTTGTTTTATTTCTAGAGCATATTTAGTGGCAAACTCCCAGTCACGTTGATCGTGCCCTGGTACCGCCATTACTGCACCTGAGCCATATCCCATTAATACAAAATTGGCTATCCAAACCGGTACCTTGTCACCTGTTAAAGGGTGAATAGCATAATAACCTGTGGCGCAGCCTTTCTTTTCCATGGTGGCCATATCAGCTTCGGCTACTTTGGTATTTTTGCATTCTTCAATAAAGGTGGCTAAATCACTGTTGGTTTTCGCCGCTTCTAATGCAATGGGATGTTGCGCTGCAACGGCAACATAGGTCACCCCTAATAAGGTATCTGGCCGTGTGGTATACACATCAAAACTGGTTTGTTCTGCGACTGTTTGTTCCAGATTAAAGGTGATTTCTACGCCTTCTGAACGGCCAATCCAGTTTTTTTGCATGGCGCGTACTTGTTCTGGCCATTCTTCTAATTGTTCTAAATCGTTAACTAACTCTTCAGCGTAGTCGGTGATCTTAAGAAACCACTGAGGGATTTCTTTTTGTTCAACTAAGGCGCCAGAACGCCAACCGCGACCATCAATCACTTGCTCGTTAGCAAGAACCGTATGATCTATTGGATCCCAGTTAACAGTAGCGTTCTTTTTATAAACTAAACCTTTCTCGAATAGACGGGTAAAAAACCATTGTTCCCAGCGGTAATAATCTTTTTTGCAGGTGGCGATTTCGCGATCCCAGTCGTAACCAAACCCTAAGGTTTTTAATTGGGTTTTCATATACTCAATATTCGAGTAGGTCCATTTGGCTGGTGCAGTATTATTATTAAGGGCCGCGTTTTCAGCAGGTAAACCAAAAGCATCCCAACCCATTGGTTGCAGTACATTTTTACCTAACATTCTTTGATAACGACTGATCACATCACCAATGGTGTAATTCCGCACATGACCCATATGCAAACGGCCACTTGGATAAGGGAACATAGAAAGACAATAAAATTTTTCTTTATTAGCATCTTCAGTTGCTTTAAAGGTTTGCTGAGTTTCCCAATAGGCTTGAACCTCTTTTTCGATTTCTTGAGGTTGGTACTGTTTTTCGGCCATTAAAAAAGATTTCCGTGACTAGAGGGATAAGGTCAAAAAGACCCTAAACAATGATATGAAATTTAGCTAGTTAGAATACCTTAGCGTATCCCTTGCTAACAATAGTAAATACGTGATTTATCGAGCTTATTCTGAAGTTTTTAGATATATTTAGGCTTTTGGATCCTAAAGGTTAAATTTTAACCGATTAAAAAAATCCTAGTTGTTTATAGATATTCCATTTTATTTGTATTAAAAATAGTCAGTTCTCTATATTCTTTTCGTATCCGTTTGACAGCCTGATGTTTACAGGTTTCACTCATTGGTATATTCCTAATTTGTCGTAATTAAGTCTTTTAACATGCAAAGTAAATATGCCTTACATCTGCAGCAGCTGACTGCAAAACCCAGTAGACGATTGATTAATCAAGCGTTAAAAGATCAGCAAGCTTTACATTCGACTTTTATCGGTCAAGACCGGGCTCGTGACGCTTTATCCTTTGGTTTAGGTATAGCAGCACGAGGATACAATCTTTATGTAATGGGTGAACAAGCCACAGGGCGCTTTACCTTAGTACATGAATTTATTGATAAATACGTGAATAAAACGGTCACACCTGATGATTGGTGTTATATCAATAATTTTGAAGATGAACGTGAACCTTTTTCATTGAAGTTACCAGCAGGTGAAAGTAAAAAGCTGGTTAGAGACATGGAAAACTTGATTGATGAATTATTAGATACCTTTCCCGCGGCATTTGATAACCCAGGATATCAGCGCAAAAAAGCCGCCATCACCCGTGAATTTGATCAAGGTTACGACAAAGCGATTGATGAAGTGGAACAACAAGCGCAACAACAAAATGTCGCCTTGTGTGAAGACGGTGGCACTATTACATTTTCGCCGATTATTGATGGCATACCAGTTACTGATGCTGATTTTGCTAAAGCCTCAGATCAACAGCGTCAACATTATTATCAATTAATTGATGAACTTGAAGACAAATTAAGCGAAGCGTTAATCGAATTACCCAAATGGAAACGTGCCACAGCTGAAAAACTCAGGTCCTTAAAAAAAGAAACGGCAGAGCAGGGGATCAGGCCCTTACTAAAAGATCTAGAACACAAGTATTCATCTGACTTGGCTATCTTAAAATTTTTACGGCAACTTAAATCACATTTGGTCGAAACCGTGGTTGAAGTCTTAGCTGACGATAAAAAAGACGATAAACATGACGAGTACGATAAACGTGCCATTTTAGAAGAACAATATTTACCCAATGTGATTGTTTCCCATGAGTTAAATAGTGGCTCTCCAGTCATATATGAGCCCAATCCCACCCATCAAAATTTGTTTGGTCGGGTTGAATATACCAATATTCAAGGTTCGGTTTTTACCAACTATCGGATGATCCGCCCTGGTGCGATGCACCGCGCTAATGGTGGATACTTGCTACTAGATGTGGACAAACTTATTGATCAACCTTATGTATGGGAAACTCTCAAGTTAGTCTTAAAGTTTGGTTCCCTTAAAATGGACTTGCCGCAACATGATGTGGGTATGGTGAATTCCATCACGCTCAATCCACAACAAATACCTATAGATGTCAAAGTGATATTATTAGGTTCCCGTGACTTGTATTACACCTTGCAAGATTACGACGATGAGTTTTATGAGTTGTTTAGGGTCTTGGTCGATTTTGATCATGAAATTCTCTTGGATAAAAAGACCTTATTTGATTTTGTCGGCCGGGTAAGAATTCAAATTAAAGAACTGGGCTTGCAGAGTATTTCGGCCAAAGCTATGTATCGTTTAGTGGAATACAGTTTACGCTTGGCAGAACATCAACAACGCTTATCTGCACGCTTTTCAGATGTGATTGAACTTCTCCATGAAGCCGACTTTTTTTGCAGAAAGCAAAATGCTCAAGAACTGGATGTGACCCACATCGAAGATGCTTTAGCTGCCAAGACTCATCGTACTGGTCGTGTTAGTGAAGCCGTATTAGACGATATTAAACAAGGCCAAATTCTCATTGCGACACAAGGTGTCGATGTAGGCAAAGTCAATGGTTTAACGGTACTGGAAATTGGCGATAGTATGCTTGGAACGCCTGCGCGGATTACTTCGACGGTTTATGCGGGTTCTAATGGTGTGGTAGATATCGAACGTGAAGTTGAATTCGGTCAACCCAGCCACTCTAAAGGGGTGATGTTATTAACGGGGTATTTGGGTCATAAATATGCTCAATTATTTCCATTAACCTTATCTGCGAATATTGCCATTGAGCAGTCTTATGGTCACATTGACGGTGATAGTGCTTCGTTAGCAGAATTAGTCGCGCTGATATCTGCTTTAACTAAAATGCCTGTTCGTCAAGATTTAGCCATTACCGGCTCAATCAATCAATATGGTCAAGTTCAGTCTGTGGGCGGAGTGAATGAAAAAATAGAGGGATTCTTTAAACTCTGCCAACATCGCGGATTAACGGGTAAACAAGGGGTGATTATTCCCAAGTCTAATCAAGTCAATCTTATGCTTGATAAAGAAGTGTTGGCGGCAGTAAAAGCACAAAAGTTTTACATTTGTGTGGTGGAAACGGTTGATGATGCCTTGGAATTGTTGATGGATAAAGATGCGGGTGTGCATAATAGTAAAGGCCGCTATCCCAAAGGTTCGGTTAACTACATGGCGGTTTCAAGCTTACTCAATATTGCAAATATAGTGGCGGGCGCTGATGATGATTAAGTTCAACTATACCCAATACCTTGAGTGTAAACTCTCAACAGTGAAGCATTATTCTGTTAGGATCTTGTCATTAATTTTTTATTTTATAAGATCACAGTATGAAAATTGCAAAAGGCACAGTTGTACAGTTCCACTATCGAATCAAAGATTTAGACGGCAAAGAATTAGAGTCTAATTTTAGCGATCAAGCCGTTGCTTATCTGCATGGTTATAACAATATGATGCCGGGTATCGAAAAGTCTTTAGAGTCTATGTCAAAAGGTGACTTGCTTGAAGCGGAGCTGGAAGCCGAGGAAACCTACGGTGAAATCCAAGCCGACAGCGAACAACGTATATCGGTTAAACATTTGCTAGGTGCAGATAAAACTGCAGAAAAAAAACCAAAATGGAAAGCGGGTATGACAGCTGTAGTGAACACCGAGCAAGGTCACCGTGAAGTGACAATTGTGAAAGTGGGCAAATTTATGGTGACGATAGATACCAATCATCCATTAGCGGGTAAAACCTTACAATTTGAATTTCAAGTTGAAGATGTGCGCGTAGCAAGCGATGAAGAAATTGAGCATGGTCATGCCCATGGCGATGGTGGTCACCACCATTAGTTCATTTGTTGACTCCCCCGAGTCAACAGACCTTATGTATCAAAAGCGAAAGAATTCGTTTGGAAGTTGAATACTTGATTACGCCCTAAATCTTTAGACTGATATAGGGCTCTATCGGCCCCAGCAAATAATTTGGTAAATTCATAACCACAAACGGATGCATCAGACACACCAAAACTTGCGGTTAATGTGAACTGATGTCCAGTTGCTGAGGTGTCAATTTTTTCAATCTCTTTGCGGCATTTTTCAGCTATATGTGCGGCTAAATGATTGCCACAACCCGCTAACAATATCCCAAACTCCTCGCCGCCTAAACGACCCATTATATCATTTTTACGACAGGCTAATTTTGCCGCATTTACTGCCATTTTAAGGGCTTCATCACCCACTAGGTGACCATAGCTATCATTAATTTTCTTAAAATAATCCAAATCAAAAATCACAAAACTAACGGGTTGATTGGTTTTTTTGCAAAGCTCAATTGCTGAAAAAGCTAATTGTGCAAAATAATGGCGATTGGCAATACCGGTTAATTCATCGGTCTGAGCAAAATAACGCATTCTAAGATAGACTTTTCTATTTTTATAAGCCCATAAAATAAACACAACTAAGGCCAAAGATAATAACGCTAAAATCAAAAGTCTGTTGTGTGCGGATTCTTTGTCTAGCAGCACTTGAGTTTTTAGTAACGCATTTTCATTATCTAAAATGGCGATTTGAGTGTTTATTTGTATTACGTTAAGTTTTGCTTTTTGAATGGCAAGTAATTTTGCATTATTTTGGTCTAGCTGGATTTGACTCGCTGTAGAATATCTTTTGTAGTAATAAAAAGCTTGAGCATAATCCTGGCGATGTTCATTAACCTCTGCAAGCACTTTATAAGCAGTGGTCATAGCGGGTTGATATTGATGTTGCTCTTCAGTATCTATTAGTCTTTGGGCAAGTACTTCGGCACTAGAATCATTTTGTACTGCCATGTAGCTTTTCGCTAATAAGCTGTAAAAACCAGCTATCAGTGCTTGATATCGGGTTTCATTAATACTCGAAATATTACTTTCTAGTAATTCAACAGCTTTTTGAGGGGAATTTAGCGCTAAATGATATTCGGCGAAATAAACATTAATACCTTGTAGAGCAACTGGCTCATTTGCTATTGCACAAAGCTTTGACGCTCTTTCAAAATATATGGTACTAATTTCATTGATTGATGTCTTAATTTGACTGTTGAGTAACTCTGCAGAAGTTAGACACCTAAACCTTGGGGAGACATCAGTGTTTAATAAATCTTTAGCTATATTTTTGGCTAGCTCATATTCACCAATATTATTGTAAAAATTTAGAATGTTATACTTAATAAGCCCAATTTTGGTGTTTTTGGGATTTAAGTCTGGCTCAAGATAGGCAAATAAAAGGTTTACGGTTTGTAAGGCATTTAGCCAATCGTTTGAGGTGGCATATACACTTAATAAAGTACCTAGTGCTCTCACTTTAATATCTATATTTTTACTTTCTTCTGATAATTTATTTAAAGAAAATTTTGCTTTTTGTACATTTCCGTTTATGAACAAGTTGTATGCTTTTAAATACTGAAATAGATCTCGTTCGTTAGCATCAAGTTGAGCTTCATCAATATTATCAAGTATAATTTGTGACTGTTCTGGGTCAGATAACCTTAATTCATCAGCTTTAGCTATTTGCATAGAAAAGCGCCCGCCAGCGTTTGAATCACGCACGGACACTAAAATTAAGAATAGGAGTATTAATCTTAAAAAATTAATTTAATTTAACCTTACTTTGAATTTGTTAATAACATGTTGTATTTTTAAGACTGTTTTTCTTCTGGCTCTTTTTCTTCTTCTGGTTCTTTTTCTTCTGACTCTTTTTCGTCTGGAACGCTAATGAGCTCTATTGCATTAAAAGTATTCGCCTTACTAATTATGTCTTCAAGAGTTTCTTTATCCTGTGCACTCAAAAGGCTTGGGTCAAATGACGCATCAGCGCCTAGTTTTTCAAGTAATGTAATAGCGGTCAAAATAGTTCCTTTTTTATCAAGTTGAAAAGTGCTTGTGTAAACCTACTAATGGGCATTTTTTTCGAGCAAAGCGAGTCTATCTATAATTGATTGGTTTTTCAGTAATTTTTGACTAGGTGGTATCAACATAGTGGTGATGAGAGATAATTCTGCTTCAATAAAATCACCTAAGGTTATCCATTCAATTCTTGGTTCTCGTATGGCAACGGTTGGGCATTCGTACAATGCCACCTTATGTTCATTAGGATAATTCTCATTAAGTAACTCAACTAAAATCTGACGGTAAGCTTTACCGGTACTGAATTTCGCCGCAGACTTGTCACCGGCAATGCCTACTTGCCACAATATTAAATAAGCGCTGGGGTCAACTTGACGTTGATAAAACATAAACTGACTGGCTTCGAAGTGTTGACTGCCTACTTTTCCAGGGTCTACGCCTAAATCAGCATATAAACAATCTTCGGCTGAAATGCCAGGCACCATATGCGCTGCATAGCCTTCTTTTTTCGCTATTTTTATAACGTTGTGTGGCGGCAATGCAAATACACCAGGATGACCATAGAAGGCACCCACTACTTTTTTACCGGCTCGCACTTCAGTCATCATTGCATTGACCATTTCTTTATAAGTGATACGCCTGTCTTTCCCTTCAGCGTAGAACACTTGTAATGAATGTAAGTTTGAGTTCATCTCTGTTACCCACATTTCCATCAGAGGGTGGCCAGCGAAAAATACAATGTCAGCATTTTCTATATGGCTGCGAGCGATTGGCGCTATATGTGCACCAACCGTCATACCTGTTCCTACGCAGACTATACTGCCTGTCTTATTCGAATCGTGCATATCACTACTTATTAGGTTTCAAAGTGATAAATAAATCTACCAAGTGGTTATTAAACCTTTGGCCAAAGGGCATGCGCACAGTGGATATCTATGGGATCTATTTATTGCTATGTTGACACTATCGTTTTGGCAGTTCTATTTTTCTGTCATCGCTTGGTTTATATAAAACTAATACATGTCCAATTGCATGTACTTTGGTGGCCCCAGTTTCTCTGACTATGGCATCCATGATTAAAGTTTTTTCTTCTTTGTCATCTGTCGGTATTTTTACCTTGATTAATTCGTGGTGCTTAATAGCACCGTCTATTTCGGCTAAAACCCCTTCAGTAAGGCCATTGTTGCCTAGTTGAACCACTGGTTTTAATGAATGGGCTAAGCCCTTTAGGTGCTGCTTTTGTTTGTTTGATAAAGTCATTGATTAGTATTTCTTACAAATTTATTAAAGATGGATGGTTGAAAAGAGCTATTCTAGCGCCATCTCACACTTAATCCAAATTTGAATACAGTGTTTTTGACAGGTCGATGAGCAAAAATAAACAATCTGTTAGTAGCCAGCGTTGGTTAAAAGAACATTTTGATGACAAATTTGTGCAAAAAGCACAAAAACAAGGTCTGAGATCTAGAGCTGGATTTAAAATAGAAGAAATTCAACAAAAAGACGGTTTGATTAAACCCTCCATGACAGTGGTTGATTTAGGCGCCGCACCAGGTGGTTGGTCACAATACGCCACGAAAGTGGTGGGTGATGATGGTTTAGTCATCGCTTGTGACATTTTACCTATGGATCCCTTGGCAGGCGTATCATTTCTTCAGGGTGACTTTCGTGAAGAAAATGTTTTAAATGAATTATTGAACAAAATAGGTGGCAAAAACGTAGATGTAGTAATGTCTGATATGGCGCCAAATATGAGTGGTAACGATGCAATAGACCAAGCTAAGTCAATGTATTTAGGCGAGCTAGCTTTAGATATGTGCCACCAAGTTTTGAAGGCAAATGGCAGTTTTGTGATCAAAGTATTTATGGGGGAAGGGTTTGAACCATTTATGAAAGAGTTGCAAAAAGCCTTTAAAATGGTCAAAACCAGAAAACCTGAATCATCCCGAGCGCGCTCCAGAGAAGTTTATCTGGTGGCGACAGGATACAAATTATAGTAGTCTCGTCTTTAATAAGTAACAAGGCGCGAGACGCAATTCATAGAGTCTAATAGACTCTAGCAACAACAGAGGTTTAACAACTTGAGCGACATGGCAAAAAATTTAATCTTATGGCTGGTTATCGCTGTCGTATTGATGTCGGTTTTCCAAAATTTTTCAGGCACTGAGTCAAAATCAACCAATACTGATTACACATTGTTTTTGCGCGATGTTAGTAATGGTGTGGTTAGCAGTGCCACTATCGACAGAAATACAGGGCAAATTAATGGTGTAAAACGTAATGGTGAGTCTTTCACTACCATTATTCCTTATACTGACCTTGCGTTGATGGATGAGTTGATTGAAAACAATGTAGCAGTTTTTGGTAAAGAGCCAGAGGAGTCGTCTCTTTTAACCTCGATATTTATATCGTGGTTCCCAATGTTATTGCTGATTGGTGTGTGGATATTCTTCATGCGCCAGATGCAAGGTGGTGGAGGCGGTAAAGGTGCGATGTCTTTTGGTAAAAGCAAAGCTCGCCTTTTAGGAGAAGATCAAATTAAGACCACTTTTGCTGATGTGGCAGGGTGCGATGAAGCTAAAGAAGACGTATCTGAATTAGTCGATTTTCTCAGTGACCCAACTAAATTCCAAAAGTTAGGCGGTAGGATCCCAACAGGTATTCTGATGGTTGGTCCTCCTGGAACGGGTAAAACGTTGCTGGCAAAAGCGATAGCCGGTGAAGCAAAAGTTCCTTTCTTTACTATCTCAGGTTCTGATTTCGTAGAAATGTTTGTCGGTGTGGGTGCATCTCGTGTGCGTGACATGTTTGAACAAGCTAAAAAATCAGCTCCATGTATTATTTTTATCGATGAAATTGATGCAGTAGGGCGAAAACGTGGTGCCGGTGTAGGGGGTGGTCACGATGAAAGAGAACAAACACTTAACCAGATGTTAGTTGAGATGGATGGTTTTGAGGGTAATGAAGGTATTATTGTTATTGCCGCAACTAACCGTCCAGACGTACTTGACCCAGCCTTACTAAGACCTGGTCGTTTTGACCGTCAAGTGACTGTTGGTTTACCAGATATTCGTGGACGTGAACAAATTCTTAAAGTACATATGCGTAAAGTGCCATTAGGCGACAACGTTGAAGCAAGCTTAATTGCTCGTGGTACCCCTGGATTTTCTGGTGCTGATTTGGCCAACTTGGTCAACGAAGCCGCTTTGTTTGCAGCTCGAACAGGCAAGAAAGTGGTTGCCATGGATGAGTTTGATAAAGCCAAAGATAAAATCATGATGGGCTCTGAACGTAAAGGCATGGTTATGTCAGAGGCAGAAAAAACCAATACGGCATATCATGAAGCAGGTCACGCTATTGTAGGCCGCATGGTACCAGAGCATGATCCAGTATATAAAGTGTCGATTATACCTCGTGGTAGAGCATTAGGTGTGACTATGTATCTTCCAGAGCAGGACCGATACAGTCATAGTAAGAAACATCTTGAAAGCATGATATCTAGCTTGTTTGGTGGGCGAATTGCTGAAAACATTACCTTAGGTGAAGATGGTGTCACGACTGGCGCATCAAATGATATTGAACGTGCTACTGATATTGCTCGTAAGATGGTAACTCAGTGGGGGTTATCTTCGAAAATGGGCCCTATGCTTTACGCTGAAGAAGAAGGTGAAGTTTTTCTTGGCAATACCATGTCTAAGTCTAAGAATATGTCTGATGACACTGCTCGAGCTATTGATGCTGAGATTAAATCGATAATCGATCGTAACTACGAGCGTGCTGAAAAAATCCTCAACGAAAACCGTGATGTTTTGGAGACAATGAAAGATTGTTTGATGAAATACGAAACTATCGACGCTAAACAAATTGATGATTTAATGGCAAGGATAGAGCCAAGACCCCCAGCAGATTGGGTACGTGATAACAAAGATGATAGCGATAAACCTTCTGGCGGTGCACCTGTGGCCGATGCAGATAAAAAAGATGACAAGCCAGTTCAACCTAATGTAGGTAATCCTGGCGACGCAACCAACTAAGTTTATTGGATGTGCTCAAAACGCTTTGTTGATTCTTCAGCAGAGCGTTTTTTTTATACAAAATATAATAATATTGAGCGTTTATGCAGTTTAAAGATAAGTGTTTAGATTTATCTTCACCTAGAGTGATGGGGATATTGAACGTCACACCGGATTCATTTTCCGATGGTGGCACCTTCAATATGCTCGAAAATGGGCTTGCTCAAACGGGCTTAATGTTAAGTGAAGGTGCTGACATTATTGATATAGGCGGTGAGTCCACCAGACCTGGTGCTCAGGATGTTTCTATACAACAAGAGCTGGATCGTGTTATCCCAGTGATTGAGTCAATATGTCAACGTTTCGATACTATTATCTCCATAGATACCAGTAAAGCTCAAGTGATGACTGAAGCAATTAATGCCGGCGCTAGCTTGATTAACGATGTACGTGCACTGCAGGAAAACGGCGCGTTAGAAGCTGCAGTTGCAGCCAAAGTACCTGTATGCCTAATGCATATGCAAGGGCAACCTAGAGTGATGCAACAAAATCCTCATTATGAAGATGTTGTTAAGGATGTGATGGCATTTTTACAGCAACGTATCGCTATTTGCCGTAAAGCCGGCATTGCTGGGGAGCAAATTATTGTTGATCCAGGGTTTGGGTTTGGAAAATCACTTGAACACAATTACCAAATGTTAGCCAACTTTGAAAAGTTTCATAGATTAAATGTACCTGTTTTGGCAGGCATGTCACGTAAGTCGATGCTTGGACATTTGTTACAACGAGAAATAGGTCAACGTTTAGCTGGTAATGTTGCAGTTGCTACAGTGGCTGCGCAAAAAGGTGCACAAATAATTAGAGTTCATGATGTTAAAGAGACAGTAGATGCTGTTAAAATAATAAACATGATTAACGCTTGCAGGAATAATAATGAGCGATAGAAAATATTTCGGTACGGATGGTATCCGCGGCAAAGTGGGTGAAAACATCATTAATCCCGAATTTGTGATGAAATTGGGTTGGGCTGCAGGTAAAGTTTTAGCCGGCCAAGGTACCAATAAAGTACTCATTGGCAAAGACACCCGCATTTCAGGTTATATGTTGGAGTCGGCTCTGGAAGCAGGATTATCAGCAGCAGGTATTAATATAGGTTTGCTTGGACCTATGCCAACCCCAGCTATTGCTTATTTAACAAAAACATTCCGTTCTGAAGCTGGCATAGTGATCAGTGCATCTCACAACCCCTATTACGACAATGGTATTAAGTTTTTTTCTGCCGATGGTATGAAGTTAGATGACGCCATTGAGATTGCCATAGAAGAGCAGATGGACAGACCTATGGAGTGTGTCGCGTCTGATAAATTGGGTAAAGCTGTACGTATTAGCGATGCAGCGGGTCGCTATATTGAATTTTGTAAAGGTAATTTCCCTTCTTCATTATCACTTAAAGGTTTAAAAATAGTAGTCGATTGCGCTAACGGCGCAACCTATCACATTGCACCCAATGTGCTAAGTGAATTAGGTGCAGAAGTCATAGAGATTGGCACTGAACCGGACGGTTTGAACATCAACCGTAAAGTAGGCGCCACGTCAATGAAAGCGGTAACAGAAAGTGTTATCAAAAATAAAGCTGATTTAGGTTTTGCTCTGGATGGTGATGGGGATCGCTTAATGTTAGTTGATCACAAAGGTAATGTGATTGATGGCGACCAAATTGTTTATATCATTGCCAGAGATGCTCTTAAAAGCGGGCGTTTACAAGGTGGGGTAGTTGGCACCGTGATGAGCAATTTAGGCTTAGAAGTGGCACTAGGCACTCTAGGTGTGCCATTTGTGCGTAGCAAAGTAGGTGACCGCTATGTAATGGAGTTACTCAAGCAAAAAGGTTGGTCAATTGGTGGGGAAGGCTCAGGCCATGTACTGAACCTGGCCGCAGCTTCTACAGGTGATGGTATAGTGGCAGGACTGCAAGTTTTAGCTGCTATGTTACATGCGGGTATGACCTTAAACGAGTTGAGTCGAGGTATGACTAAATATCCCCAGACACTGATCAATGTAAGATTTTCTGAAGGCACTAAACCACTTGAAGACATAGGTGTTATTCAAGCAGTGTTAGAGGCTGAAAAAGCCTTAGATGACAGGGGGCGAGTATTGTTACGTAAAAGTGGTACTGAACCCCTTGTTAGAGTGATGGTAGAAGCGAATGATGCGCAGGATTCTAGTACTTGGGCCGAACATATTGCTGATGCTGTGCGTAAAGTAACCGATTAGTCAGGTTTACAGAGCATTAATAGGTTCAGGCACTTGTATATTGTCATTGGGTTAGTTAATATCTCGCGCGCTTTTTTATTGGTGTTATAAAGACATGACGGAGCAAAACGTGCAATTAAATAGTCGTAGACAGTTAGTCGCTGGTAATTGGAAGATGAATGGCGATAAAGCACTGGCTCAGCAAATGCAGGCTCAACTTGCTGCTGCCAGTCTTGATAATATGGATGTGGTGATTTGTCCACCTTTTCCTTATTTGGGATTATTTGATGGCAAAGTCAAATTGGGTTCACAAAATATCAGCCAATTTGACTCTGGTGCGCATACTGGTGAAGTATCTGTCGCTATGCTTAATGAGTTCAACTGCCAATATGTGATTGTTGGGCACTCTGAACGTCGTGCAGACAACAATGAGTCTAACGAATTAGTCGCGTTAAAAGTTGAACAGGTTTTAAAAGCCAATTTAACCCCAATTTTATGTGTAGGCGAACCTGAGAGTGTGCGAGAAGACGGCACATTATTCGAGTATATCGCCGAGCAGTTAGATGCAGTATTGCTGAAAGTTGGCATAAGCCAATTTGCTAATATTGTGTTAGCTTATGAACCCATATGGGCTATAGGCACAGGCAAAACAGCGAGTCCAGCGCAAGCGCAAGAAGTGCATGCTTTTATCCGCGGACATTTAGCAAAACAAGATGACAACATTGCGGCCAATATAGTTATTTTGTATGGCGGCAGTGTTAAAGGTAACAATGCCCAAGAGTTATTTTCTCAGGCAGATGTAGATGGTGGTTTAATTGGCGGTGCCAGTTTAAATCCAGAAGATTTTTTAAGTATTTGCCAAGCGGCAAATCAGTAGAGGCAGCACATGGTTTTTTACGAAATATTAGTTATTGTTTATTTGATTGTAGCGGTTATGTTGATTGGTTTTGTTCTGATCCAACAAGGAAAAGGAGCGGGTATGGGCGCTTCTTTTGGCAGTGGCGGTTCGAATACGGTATTTGGTTCAACAGGATCGGGTAACTTTCTAACGAGAACAACGGCAATACTTGCGACGCTGTTTTTTGTTATTAGTCTGATTTTGGGAAATCAAACAGCAGATAAAGAAAAGTCAGTAGACGAATGGCAAAATCTAGAAGTACCCGCTTCTGAACAAGCTGCAGACTCAGATGTGCCAGTGACTGAACAGACTATGTCGGCTTCTCCTGATGCTGATGTACCTTTAACAGAAGCACCTAAAGAAGACGACGTACCAAACTAATTAAAAGTTAAATTGCGGATGTGGTGGAATTGGTAGACACGCAGCCTTGAGGGGGCTGTGGCTTAGGCCGTGAGAGTTCGAGTCTCTCCATCCGCACCATACACAGGTTCTATGAGAACCTTTAAAGACCCGAAAGCCTAGTTAAAATGAGGCTCTCGGGTTTTTTTATGTCCAAAGAGAATTAATAACGGTTTGTAATATTCAGCTTTTTTAGTAACATCCTTGGTAACATTGAAACGGATCTTTAAATCTGGTGTTACCAAAATGGCTAAAATAACCAAACCACTGACAAATACAGAAGTTAAACAAGCTAAGCCCAAAGACAAGGATTACACCTTGTTAGATGGTGAAGGCCTTCAGCTTAGAGTAAAAACGAGTGGCACCAAAAGTTGGCTATTTAACTATTATCACCCCATCACTAAAAAACGAAAGAATCTTAGTTTAGGTCAATACCCCGCACTAACATTAGCTGAAGCAAGAAAACAGCGCGCAAGTTCAAAAGAATTACTCACCAACAATATGGACCCTAAAGAATATCGTGATGATCAGTTAAGTGATGAAAAACTCAAGATGGGTTTCACGCTTAAGAGTATTGCCCTTGATTGGTTCGAAGTTAAAAAAACTAAAATTGCTGAAACTACATCCAAAAGTTTATGGCGTAATTTTGAAAACCACCTATTCCCAAGTATCGGCCATAGACCAATAGATAAAATCCTTGCCCCAGAAGTCATTAAAACGCTAAAACCATTAGCGGGAAAGGGCAGTTTAGAAACATTACATAAAACCATTGGTCACTTAAATGAAGTAATGAAACATGCTGTTAATACAGGACGTATACACCATAACCCGCTTGCTGGCATTAGTGCTGCCTTTAACACACCCAAAGTGACTCATATGGCAACGATTAAGCCAGAAGAATTACCAGAATTGATGAAAGCTATTAGCTATTCAAATATAACGTTAGTGACGCGTTGCCTATTAGAATTTCAATTACATACCATGGTTCGCTCAAGTGAGGCCGCAAAAGCCAGTTGGGATGAAATAGACTTTGAAAATATGTTGTGGGAAATACCCGCTGAACGCATGAAAATGAAAGTTAAACATACAGTGCCATTAACACAGCAAGTACTAAACCTGCTAGAGCTTGTTAAACCGCTTACAGGTGAACGCAAATATATCTTTCCAGCAGATAGGCATCCTAATCAGCCTAGTGGCTCAGAAAGGGCTAACAAGGCATTACAGCGAATAGGTTTTAAAGGGCGTTTAGTTGCTCATGGTATGCGTTCACTAGCTAGCACCACGTTAAATGAGAAAGGCTTTGATGGTGATGTTATTGAAGCCGCATTAGCCCACCAAGAAGAAAATGAAGTAAGGCGCGCATATAACCGCAGCAAGTATTTAGAACGCAGGCAAAAATTGATGTATTGGTGGTCTGAACATATAGAACAGGCTCAAACAGGAAAATCAGTAAACACAAATGTTGTAGTAAAATTAAAGGGGCAAGGATGAGCCACGATAACGAAGAAGAATATGACTGGGCAGAAGATGAATACTCGATGGAGGAATCAACAATCCTCGATTTAGTAAATAATAAATTGGTGAAGAGTAATTATTTTAATTCGTTTGAATGGAGCAGGAATTGTTTTGAACGAATAAAAAACAATCAAACCTCCCCCTTGATTACTAGTGAATATTTGTTTGAAAATAATTTAACTCCGTCTTTCACAAGTAATCTTAACGACTTAAATAACTATAAAAGTTTAGGCTTTGATGAATTAGATCTTCTTGAAAGTAAATATTCAAAGATAGGAGTCAGAAATTACCAGACTGACAAATCAAATTATATTATTGATAATCCAGTGGAATTGTTTATGGACGAACTGATTTATGGCGAATTCCCCGCACCTGAAACACTTTTATCATTATATAAGTGTTTTAATCTATATTTCTTATCAAAAGGCACTTTAACTTTAGAAGAGGTTTTTTTTGGAAAACCTATTAAACGTGCTGGGAGTTACGCTAAAAGAAAGTTTTCAAAACAGGTTTATTCTGAGTTTCACTGGTGTGTAATGCGAGAAATTCAAGAGCCTAGTTTTGACTTAAAGGACTTTTCTATTCGTTATTTAGCCAATGCCAGCGAAGAAGAAAACCCATCGTTAAGGTATTTTCACGAAGGTAATATAAATAGTTTTCTAAAAGGATATGATCGTTGGAAAAGTAATATATCCAAAGACAATAAACTAAAAAAGACGATAGATGTAAGATTAAGCACCCAATACTGCCTAATTGGTTTGGGTTACGAAACCGAACAAGTTAAAAACTTAATTGTTGAGCACTTTGATGCCAAAGCTAGTATCGAATCTAATCTAATAAGTATTTTACAACAAATAGTGACGGACAAATAACCAGTATATTTGTTTCGCTTTTTGTTTTGCTCTCATTATACATATGTGAATAATAGGAGGTCAGTTAACTATAAGGAACTGACATGACTATTAACAATCACTACCATTTAATCCGCAGACCCGAAGTTTTAGCATTAACCGCTAGATCTAAATCCGCATTACAACTAGACGAAAAAGCAGAGTTATTTTGCCCTGCTATATCGATTGTTTATCGTGCCGTCGCCTATGTAAAATCAGAAGTTGAAGCTGTTATTCAAGCTCGTATTGAGGGGCAACCAACTGAACAAATCAAACAGCTTGTTCAAGAGCTAATCAACCAACGCAATAAAGCGGCTAGGGGGCAACATGGATAATTTATTATTTACTGCTCCAGATGGCTCAATCCCTGAGGTTAACAGCCCTGCTTACTTACTACTGAAGTCACTCTATGAAAATGGAAAGTCTCCTAGAGATTATTTATGTAATGAATTAGGTGGTGGCTTTCGGGCTTACCTTCAGCAACTCATGGGTGGATATTATCAGCATTGGTTAATCCATTCAGAACAAGGCGAATATAACGGTAAAAAACAAGCCTTATATTGGCTTGATGAACGTCACTTTTCTGGTGATTGGGAGCAAGACAAAGACGCAAGAGCCATCGCCCGAAAGCAGTACAAAGACCGCTCATACTACGGTAGTAAAAGTGCGGTTATGCGCCTTCAAATAGCAGAGCAAGAAAAAGCCGAAGCTGATAAAGAATATCAACAGCGCATAGAAAGTAAAAAGCCCACTGAGTGTTAGCAAAGTAGGCTTTCGTTTGAACTGGCTAGTGGATGAAGTTTAGCGGCTAAACCACTAGCCAATAACCAGAGTATAACTGAGAAATTAAGTTAGTGGATACATACCTGTCATAAGCTGTGGATATGGAGTTGTTTTTTATTGGTCACTATTTGTAGGTTTTTTACCCTGAAAATTATTACCATTTAAACCACATCTTTTTATATAGCCAGATACAACAAGTATGTATTCGCTAACTTTTGGCTAGGTAATTATTAATATCCTTTCCTTAATCTCTTAGTTATTAAATTAATATGCCTTATGTAACTAAAGACAAAGCAGTAACAGTAAACGGCCAAACATGGTGGGTAAATTCGGCAGGTAGTGGCTTGATAACACATGCTATTAAATCGATGATTAACCAAGTTGATGCCATGTTAAGCCATCATAGCAAAATACATATAATACGGTTTGACCTGAGAGTTATTGAGTACACCGAAAATAATGAAATAATGACGGTTTTTAACCGATCTTCCGCACCCACTTTAAGAATAAATTCTCCGGTATACATCACCAAGGCAATTAATGATGATGTGTTGTCGTTCTTTTAAGTTCATCACCAGCGGAATGTGTTCAGCTTGATACAGAACTGTAATATTTTCGAAGCATTGGAAAACCCATCGAGCAGTGGGTGTTTGGCTTGGCTTTTTTTTCTGGTCGGGGAAGTAACACGCCTTGTCTTTGAGTGTTTTGCGGATTTGATGCTCTAGACTGGCGTACACCATTAAACAACTGGTCATGACCATCAGTAAGGCTTCAATACGTTCTGGCTTCTTGAGGTAAATGGCACTGGTTAGGAAGTCGGGACTTTTTAAGAAACGAAAGCCTTTTTCAACATTTTGCTGGGCTTTGTAGCTGCTGAGTAAACTGGCCATATCCAAATCATCACTGACATCATTGGTGGCAATAATGAACAGTCCGAGTTGCTGTAAAGCGGTTTGGCGTGATATCAGAGGTGTGCATAATTCGCCCGTGATTTGATATTCAATGCGCGTGGGTAATTCGCCTCGTTTAGGTCGTCCTGCGTTTGCATATACCGCCACTTCAATTGCTCGGGCATTGACATCACACACGGTTTGTTTACTTCGCCATTTTACAATGGCGCTTTGTGCATCTTGGACGCAGGCAAAGCGTTGTTGGCTTAACTGTTTGAAGCTTTTTCGCGCTTGCTCGCCGGCTTTTAACATGCGCTTGTTTAAGTTGTGTTGCTCACGCTTGTAAGCCTGCTCACTGCGAATGAGTAACCATGTTTGTTTAACACCGCCATATTCGCTGTCATAACTGACGCCTTCATAGCCTTGGGAAATAGGGGTAAACAGTAAAGTGGGGGCTTGTGCAACCAGTGCCTTCGCTTCTCTCAGTGTTTGCGGCACCCGCGTGATAAATAATTGACCTTGGGCGTCTAATTCCTCAATCGTTTCTTTGACATAAAGCGCCGCATCGGCCACTAAATAGCGGCTGGCTTGAGCCGCTTTTAAACTACCAATATGCGCCTTCACAATCTGTTTAAAGCCTTCCATATCATTGTTGTTGCCACTGGCGGGCTTCATGTACACCGGAATACCCGACTGGTTTTCGCAAATGAGATTTAATATCACCTGATTGAGCTCAGGGCGATGGTCACGTGAATAGCCTTGGGCAATGCGAATGTGTCCAAACTCACCCACTGGTGTGGCTTGGCCATCATAATGGAAACTAGTGGAGTCGAGATGCACCGCTTGGCAATCTAACCCTAGATGATTGACCACCCGCTCGCCTATGCCTTGGTAAAGAGAGGATACGCCCTTGTCGTAAAGTGCATCCAAACATCGCCCAAGCGCATCGTCATTAATATCATCGGCAGATATTCCTTCCCCGAGCAAACGGTCAAGCGGTTTGCTTTCAAAATATTCACTGTACATATGCAAAGTGCGACCGGTAAAACCTAAACCATTGAGTAGCATCGCCACGAATAATTGTCCAAAGCTGACTTTACGCTCATTAGAGCCACCTAATGCATCATCAATGTATTGTGCAAGTTGAATATCTTTACAAAATCCAGCGACAAGGCCAAGGTGATCGAGGGATTTGGAGGAGGGGTAAGTCATTATTTATAGCTCTCAAAAGAGAGTAATAGATCAAAACTGGGGATCGGCGTCAAGGTGTTTTTAACAAACCCACATCAAGTGGTCAATTAATAACCAAATTCAATTCTAAATTTAGGTGCGGAATGACAGTTTTAATCGTAGATTACATAAATGGCTTAAACGTAAATACAATTTAAACCGTGTTGGTTTTATGTGGTGTAGAGAGTTAGAGACTGCCAAGAAACAACACTATCATTATGCGCTAGTGATTGACGGTCACAAAGTGAATTACCCTTATGAGGTAACAAACAAAGTAAAAGAGGTATGGCGGCAATTAGACGGCTCTGAATTCTTCCCTGACAACTGCTATTACAATGTTAAAAGAAATGACTATGAGACGATACAAGATGCTATCTGGCGTATATCTTACTTAGCTAAAGCTAGGGGCAAAGGATACAAGCCTGATCAAACAAAAAACTATGGTACAAGTCGCATAAAACCAAGAGCCACCGCACCCAGACAAATTAATAATGAGATGAATAACCATGAATAATACAGATATCAAAAACGACAACCAAAGTTATTTACCCGCAATCACTATTAAGCCTGGGATGACTAAGGCACAGATTATTCAATTAATGTTTATATCGTCAAGAGACCCAGTTAAACGGTTTAAGGTATTAGCTCAACTTGATAAATTTGATGTCGATTATTCTCACTTAGGTGAAGACATTCATAGCATAGACAGGAATGCTCTATATTTATTTACGAAGAAAGAAAAATCCGAATTTAAATATTTAACTGAGTTGTTATCTAAAAACCATAATCTAGCATTCAAGGCCGCTGGTGGAGAGTTGAGTTTAGGCGAAGCATTGAAACAGGCTGGCATTAAAGACCGTCGAAGAGTACTTAAGGTTAAACTAAACAATAATCCAATTATTACAGGTCAAAGTATTGTCGATGAGATTGGGATTGAGCGAGCCTTGCTAATAGCTCAAGCAATTATCGCTATCAATAACCCACAATTAAAGCCTGTTTTTCGCACAAGATAAAAATGGTATACTGTAAACTTATCATTACAATATTGAGTGGGTTTTAAGCGTGGCAACAAATACTGAAGCACCTAAAAGTAAGTATATGAGTGGAAATATAAGGCATCTAATTAACCAAGCTATTCAACATGAATTATCTAACCTTCCAACTACTCTTTCAGAAATAAAAGATCCTGTTCAAAGATTAAACTTCTTAACTAAATTTATGCCTTTTGTTTGTGCGCCTATTAAGCAAGTAAGCGTATGTACAGCGCGAAACGAAACTGGCGAAAACGATATTTTTTCGTTGTAGTTTTTCGGAGTAAAAAATAATGCCTAAAGGCCACCACTATGGCAGAACACAAAGCAGGGCGTACACTGGTGAATATCATCGCATCCATGCCAATATATTTAAATCACTACTCACAAAGCCAATAGGTAGCTATTCGCTCAACTCTGACTACCTTAGCGATGAACATCGAAAACTGGCCTTAACAGAAAATGAAAATAGCTTTCGATTTATAACATTTACAATAAACGAAAAGCCTCACCAAATAGCCCTCAAGCTCGATCACAGCAGCGCAAGTAATAAACTATACATAACTTGCCCATACTGCCAAAAACAACGGCAGCATCTATACGCGATTAAATACGCGTATGCTTGTAGGCAATGTATAGGCTTAAATTACGCTAGCCAAAGCGAACGACCAAAAGAAAGACTAATGAGGCGCATTAGAAAGCTTAGAAAAGAATTGTGGGGGCATAACTGGCCTGATGTTAACAATATGTTTGAGCAAGTAACTTACTGGCCTAAACCTAAATGGATACGCTGGAAAACTTTTGAGCAAAAAAGAAATAAGATAAATGAGTTAGAAAAGCAATATTGGCCTATGGCAATTGCTCAAATGAAAACAACTTTTGGTGATCAATTTATGGAATATCTTTAGTAGGTTACTACATTAAACGACTTGTAAAAGCCAAACATAAGCAGGAACTAACAGGACAGCCACGCTCATTAACTGAATTAAGAAACGCTGAACTTAGATGCTTGGATACGGTGAAAATACCGGAACCTCTTTGGCCTTTAAGCGTTTGTTGTGCTTACCATGTTGTAGAGTCCATCATAGTGACAAATTTCCGAAAACCATATAAAGCAGTTATCTTATTAGATGTATCTATATGTTCTTGTGTAACATCTTTTGACCACGATGAATTTTGGTTGGCTGCTTTGTATTCTGTTAAGGTTTCTGGTGAGCATTTACCTTCAACATAAGTATTATTTAATAAATTTAGTTTTACTAAAAATTCTTTTGATAATGCTATTTCACGAATAACTGGCTCAGGAATAACGAAGGTTTTATGCGAGAACGGTGTTGTAACCCCATAATCATAGATGTGTTCATCGTGTTCAGTGATTATATCTGTTGATTCAAACGAATGTATTTTGCCATCAATCTTTATATGTAAAGCTTTGCCGTTACCAATATTTGTTATTGTTTTAGTGCCGGCATCTAACAGAATAGTACCTCTATTATGTTTAGGTGTATCTTGATATAACTCAAAAGCAACTATATTTGAACAAAACATTTTTGATACACGTATGAATTTTGTTTTGTCAAACTGAGAGACTCCTGACGTGGGGACGTTATACATTTGTCCAAAGCTTTTTTGAATATCAGCTTGCGACACACATCCGCTTAGTATTAAAGCACATAAGATTGTGCCAGCCTGAGCAAGCCGTTTTAGCTTGATTATCATATTGGTGTCCTTTTAATAAAAACAATTCCATTGAGATTAATACAGCAGAGATTATTAAAATATTCGTGGCTAAGGCAAAAATAATACTCAAATTAATTGTGGTGGTCAATAAGTAGTGATGGCTGGGCAGAGAAAAAGGGAGACTGTCCAGGGTTAACAAATATGAACATGTTGATAACGGTTTCATCCTGCTTTTTTGTTGGTAAATGTAGGTATTGAAAATCCAAAAAAACTTATCATTAAACTTCATTGGTCCTACTGTAGATATGTTGCCGTGTGTACTTGCTGGAAATAGACGTTTCTAAGCAGCCTGTGCGGCAGTGAGCACAGTGAAGATTTTATAGGGGTCACACGTAAACAGATAAGCTGCCTTTGTGGCACTTTGGAGACAGTGATTATTAAGATGATTTTGTTTTTTAGTAACACTGGTGGTAACACTATGGGTTTGTTTTTTAAGTAATTTACATTGTAATCAATATCTTATGTCGTTAATTCGAGTCTCTCCATCCCATTGGATCCGCCGGACTGGCCTATCCCGGATCTATAGCACCGATCATCTGGCAAATTTATTTTTTAAATAGAAACTAATAGGACAGAAACTAATAGGAAACTAATAGTCATCAGAAACTAATAGGACAGTCATCGTAGTCTGTTGATTATTTCTCAGTGATCTCGGCGTGCTCTGTGGTTCAACATCTTTAGCTATTTACTACTTTTATCTAGCCACTAAATTTCGCGTGACGGTCACTACTGATTAAGTGCAGTTAAATCGCGGGCAAAAAAAAGCCTGATAAATCATCAGGCTTAAAAAGAGAACACACACATAAACTACATAGTCAGAGGGGGAATAGCTGTATTAGTTCAATCTATCGGTAATTTATTTTACTGAATGTAGTCCTGTCCAAATTAAGATAAATTGCCCTGACATTTCAGCTCTTGATTCTTCCTCCGTGCTCTCGATTTTCTCTGTGGTTCAACTTCTTTTGCTTTTAGTTTTTAGCTATCCACTGTATTTATCTGCTTTTTAACATTTAATTTCGATAAACCTTGTCCCATCAATAAATATAGCAATAATCGGGCGTGGTTTTATTTGTTGAGTTTATATAGTGCAATTATTAGCAGTAGAGTGTTTAGGTAAAACACTTAAGTTAGACGGTTCAATGGCTGGGTGGCAACAGCTGTTTTGGGGGGAGCAATGCGTTTCTCAAATGAGTGCCAGTGCCGACAATGAACACTTTTCACATCAATTTTCTCTACAAGGTGAGCAAGGCGAGCTGCAAGTGAAGCTCAATGGTGCTTTGCAATGGCAGCCTTTTGAACTGCAATTCAAGCTTTTAGTTAATGATGAGTTATTGCATGAAAATACCCTTACTGAAAAAGATATAGAGCAAAGGCAAGTCATCCAAGGCAAAAAACAACCGATGAAATTTAGTTTTATTGGTATGGGGGGGCTGGGTTTAAAACTGTTTAAAAGTGCCAAGGTTATTAAAGTGTTATTTGCTGCAGGCAGTTTGGCCGCTTATAGCTGGTTGTTTTCTATTGAGTTTGCCATTGCCCTGATATGTTGCCTGGTATTTCATGAATACGGTCATATCAAGGCGATGAAGTACTTTGGTCTGAAAACCAAAGGTATTTACCTTATTCCTTTTGTGGGAGGTTTAGCCCTCAGCGACGACAAAATTAATACACGCTGGCAAGATGTTGTCATTTCAATTATGGGGCCATTTTTTGGTTTGACATTGTCTATTTTTTGTTTAGTCGGATATTGGCTTACCGATATAGAAGTACTCGCAGGTTTAGCGGTATTTAATGCGCTGCTCAATTTATTTAATATGTTACCTGTATTGCCTTTAGATGGTGGCCACGTACTTAAAAGTATTGCTTTTTCAATTAACTCTCGTGTAGGCATAGTCGCCTGTGCATTGGGAGCCATGTTAGGTGTTTATGTCAGTTATCACTTTGGTTTGGCTTTGTTAGGTTTTTTACTTGCCATAGGTAGTGTGGAAATATTTTTTGAATATAAACGCCGACATCTAAGTGAGCTATTGCCCCTTAACCAATATGCACAAATCGTTTCTATTTTGTGGTATGTCATCACTTTGGGTGGCTTAAGTGCCATTATTTGGATTGTGGGTCAAACAGATAACGGTGCTTTGTCATTACCCCTTCAAATATTGAGTAGTTAATGTGACCCCATCTCTAAACTATTAGGAGATAGTTAATCTATGGTGAATGTTTTTGCAGCGGATTGTGGACCTGCGGTGAGGGGAAGGTCGTTGAAAGCCATTTCTGTGGCGCCAGACAAATTTATTCGAAGTGGTACCATTTGTATAAGGCTAATATCTACTTTTGACCGATGACAATAACTATAGATTGGCAGCTTGCTGTCATAATCTTCCTCAATATCATATCAACTTTAAGCATTGTCACGCTAGTTCAAATTAGGCCATGAAAATGAGAACGTTCCCGCGGTAACTGCTGCATAAATCAAGGCATCAATCAAATACCGAATACAATTTGACCAAGGTTGACCCATCCAAATGCTATAAGAAATTTGTGCCCAACCGTAAGTCAGAAACGAGGCAATGAAGACCTGCCTAAACACCATCATAACATCTGTATTTGCGGTAATCGAAATGCTCGCCAAGTACCCTATTAAGAACGACCCAAAGATAAAAAAGAGTATCTGCTGTGATAAAAGCTTGCCCATAGGAGGCATGCCATTGGGCATAATAGTGATCATCGCAACGGGGCCGTCATTAAATTTTTTTCTCATCGGCTCAGCGCCCATTGCTTTCATATTACTACAATAGGGCAGGGTATAAAGCGCGGGTGCCGGTGATTTTTCTGCCAGTGCAGTGGATACGACTTCTTCATTAGAAAGCCCTTTATAATCTGCATTGTGATACTTAATAAGCATGTGGATCAAGGCACTGGCGATCCAAGATAACAATCCAGCCACCAAAATTGCCAGCCATAATCTTAGTCAGCAGTTTAGATTAAACCCTATCGTTGACAGCTTCCATTTCATCGCTGTTTGGTGCAGAATATATAAAGGTAAATTATTGCCTCCCCCTAGCTATTCTGCATCCTAGCAGTGATGGATGAGTTTGTCGGCCTTGGTTAGGTCACTTATAAATTTAACAACCTCGCTGCAGTTTCCTGTAGATATCAGATAAGGTCTTCAGTGAGGGTAAAGGATCCGTCCTGTCCACAAGGAGCACGGCTATGTTTACATCTCTAAAAGATAAACTGATTAATTCTAAATTTTTAATGGATCGTCTTAACAAATGGTCATGGCTTGGTAAAATTGCCAATAAAATCGCAATAAACCTAACCGTTAATAGTGCAAGAACTCGTCCACACCCATGGAGTACTGTGCATGACTATGTTTCTTGGGTTTCATTGACAGATAAAAAGTGGAGTGCCAGGCATTTACCCGCTGATAGCCGTCAAAGAAAATTGCCAGATACTCTTGTGCTTACGGAGCTATTTAACCGAGGTGAGCAGCCACAGCGAATGTCTAAAAAGTCGACCTGTTTGTTCCCAGCCTTTGCACAATATTTAACGGATGGTTTTATCCGCACCCGCATGCCTAGCGAAAACGCGGGAGACACGGCGCAAGTAAGATTACAAAACACGTCCAATCATCAGATCGACCTGTGTACATTGTACGGACGAACTCAAGAACAAACTGATGCATTACGAGTTAAAAGCGAAGAAAAGGGACAAAAAGGGCGTTTGAAATTTCAACTTCTGAAAGATGAAGCGTTTTCACCTTACTTGTATGACATTGAAGGAAACTTGACAGATCCCGAATTCAAATTACTTGATCCACCATTGGGTATTGGCAAGATACAGGACGCACAGCAAAAGGCACTTATATTCGCAGTTGGTGGTGATAGGGTAAACTCTGCTCCACAGGTCACTATGATTAACACGTTGTTTTTGCGGGAACATAATCGGCTTGCTGAGGAAATAGAAATCGATCACCCTGATTGGGATGATGAACAGATTTTTCAAACTGCCAGAAATATTGTGATAGTACTGTTTATTAAAATCGTAGTTGAAGATTATATCAATCATATTTCACCCGTTGAATTTAATCTCAAGGCTGATCCTAGCGTTGCATGGAATGCAAAATGGAATAAACCTAATTGGATAACCACTGAATTTAGTTTGTTGTATCGGTGGCATTCGTTGATACCCGAAAATATGAATTGGAACGGTGATGACTACTCTCCGTCGAGGGCTTTTATGAATAATAAACCTTTGGTTGATTATGGTCTACGACAAGGAATGTTGGATATGAGCAATCAAGCCGCCGCTGAATTAGGCAGCTTTAATACGGCTAACTTTCTTCTAGGAGTAGAGAAGCAGGCAATAGATCAGGGCAGACTGGCAAGGCTTGCAACCTATAATGATTATCGTGCTTATGTGTCTTTGCCCAAAAAGAAGAGGTTTGACGAGGTATCGTCTAACCCAAACGTTATCGAGTTTTTGGAAAACCATTATTCATCGGTTGATAATATCGATTTTTATATAGGACTTTTTGCTGAAGATAGACAGAAAAACTCCCCATTACCTGAGTTGATTCTGCGTTTTGTGGCTATAGATGCTTTTTCACAGGCACTCACCAACCCGCTTTTATCTGAGCATGTTTTTAATGAAAACACGTTTTCAACTGTTGGTTGGGCAGCAATTAAAAAAACTTCAACTTTATCGGATATCCTAAAACGGCATTATGGCAATATTGGTGACAATGAGTTTATTGGTATGACCCAAGAAAGTTGGCATCCAGAATAGTTTGTTTGAATTAGGATCTACTGTGGTCTTGCGGCACCATCAAAGGTAACGTCCTTTGATGGTGCCGCAATCATATTGCCCTTCGATCAATACTTGCATTAGTCCGCTTGGCAACACTTTACCTCACATCAGCGAGTGACAACACCTTGCAAAAAGTGATTCATGATTTTTCGTTTTGTGATGAGGTTTCGTTGGGCGTAGAGGATATGCAAGAAATTGCTTTGATGTCGAATATGGAGTCTAACTTCACTGAAAAAGCGATTGTGGTGATTATTCCTAGAACACCTGAAGGTTACGCTCGTGTAGCTGCTTTGGGTCAAGCCATTAAATCTCCAGACTGGAGGGTATTAGCGGCGCAAAACTATGAGGATGCGTTAACCAAAATATGATTAATTTTCTTAACCTATGTTTTTTTTCCTATTAATAATCCACTTTTTTTGATGATATGAGTATAAAATCAGCCGTTCATAATACAGTCCTAATACAATATCTGTAATTCAGACTGAATAATCTTACCTCTTCTGCTAATTATACTTGCATAACTGCTTCAAATCCGTAAAATACGGCGGCCTTTTATCTGGCTAAAAACTGTCAGAATTAAAGGTAAATTAAGTTAACGTTAACGCTACAACGAGTCTGAGGCATATATGGTTACTATTCGTTTACAGCGTGGTGGCGCTAAAAAGCGTCCATTTTATCAAGTAGTGGTTGCAGACAGTCGTCGTTCACGCGATGGCCGTTTTATTGAAAACATTGGTTTTTTCAATCCAACTGCAATGGGTCAAGAAGAGCGTTTACGCTTGGATTTGGGTCGCATTGAGCATTGGGTTGGGGTAGGCGCAGGCTTATCTGACCGTGTTGCACGCTTGGTAAAAGATGCACAAAAAGCAGCTGCTTAATTGCAGTTGCAAAAAAGGGTTTAAGCAATGAGTCTTGCGTCTGACACATTAGTGATTGGCATAATCGGAGCACCTTACGGTGTCAAAGGTTGGGTCAAAATTACTTCTTATACCCACGATTTAGACGGCGTGTTTGCTTACACTCCTTGGCTTTTGGGTCAAGTGCAAGAAGGCAACGAGTATGTCGTAGACCAATGGCGAACCCATAATAAAGGTTTAGTTGCCAAACTGGTTGGGGTGGAAAATCGAGACGATGCCGAAGGTATCAAAAATCTTGAGATTTCCATTAAAGCAGCAATGCTACCTGAACTAGATGACAGCGATGTTTATTGGCGTGAGTTAGTCGGCATGCAAGTTGTTACCGATAAAGGTTACAACTTGGGTGTAATTAAAGAGTTATTCGAAACTGGTGCTAACGATGTGTTGTTAGTAAAAGCCAATTTGAATGACGCTTTTGGTCAAAAAGAACGCATGGTTCCTTATTTGTTAGATCAAGTGATTAAACAAGTGGACCGGCAGGCGAGAACGGTCACAGTGGATTGGGATCCTGCATTTTAATGCAAGAGTCTAGTCAGGAACCGAGTCGTTGGTATGGTGTTATTAGTCTTTTTCCAGAAATGTTTGAGACTTTTACCCAGCAGGGAGTAGTAGGGCGAGCCGTGAAAAACGGATTGTTACAAGTAGAGTGTTTTAATCCAAGAGACTTTACTTTCGACAAACATCGCACTGTTGACGACCGACCATACGGTGGTGGACCTGGCATGCTGATGATGGTTCAGCCATTAAAAGACGCTATTCTGGCAGCTAAAGCAGCTGCGGGAAGAAAAACAAAGGTGATTTACCTTTCTCCCCAAGGGAAAAAGCTGGATCAGGCAGGGGTGAAACAGCTTTCTGAAAATGAAAGTCTGATCCTAGTAGCTGGTCGGTACGAAGGTATCGACGAACGGGTAATACAAACACAGGTTGACGAGGAATGGTCAATTGGTGATTACGTGTTAAGTGGCGGCGAACTCCCTGCGATGGTCTTAATGGATGCAGTTTCAAGGTTTGTACCCGGTGTGTTAGGGCATAAACAATCTGCCGAGCAAGACTCTTTTAGTCATGGCTTGTTAGATTGTCCGCACTATACCCGGCCAGAAAACTTGGACGGTGAGCTTGTTCCTAAGGTGTTGTTGAGTGGTGATCACCAAAAAATCAAGCAGTGGCGGTTACAACAGTCGTTAGGTAGAACCTGGCAACGACGCCCTGAATTATTAAACGCTCTAGCTCTGACTGAGGAGCAGCAAAAGTTGTTAGATTTATTTCTAGAAAGTTTGCCGCAGCATAATGACAGTTAATCTAGTATGAGAGGATATGATGAGTAAAGTAAATCAAGACATCATCAAGAAAATTGAAGAAGCGCAGCTAAAAACTGACGTTCCGGCATTCAGTGCTGGTGACACAGTAGTTGTGCAAGTACGCGTTAAGGAAGGCGAAAAAGAACGTCTTCAGGCTTACGAAGGCGTTGTCATCGCTAAACGTAACCGTGGCCTACACTCTGCTTTTACAGTTCGTAAGATTTCTAACGGCGAAGGTGTTGAGCGTATATTCCAAACACACAGCCCGGCAGTCAGTTCTATTGAAGTGAAACGTCGTGGTGCTGTTCGTCGCGCTAAACTTTATTACTTGCGTGAACGCTCTGGTCGTTCTGCACGTATTAAAGAAAAGCTAGGTTAATTTAAATTTTGCGTTACCGTTAACTTAATAAGAAAACCCGCCTTCTGGCGGGTTTTTGCTATCTAGGACTTAAAAAAGTGACGAGTTATTATTTAGTACGATGCACTGCTTGAGGTTCGTTAACTGCGGTTTTTTTATGCATAGTATCAAAAGTACTGCCATAGGCAGGACGTTTAATATTTTTCCCTGCTCCTCGTAACGGTCTCAACTCTCCGTTGGTCCAAACCATCTTGCTTTGGCTTAGCGTATGTAATGCAATCCCCTTGATTGTGTGGCCTTCAAAAATATTAAAGCCAACGTTTTGATGATGTATTTTTGCTGAGATAATACGGCTACCATTGGCATCCCACAACACAATATTCGCATCAGCACCCACAGAGATTGACCCTTTACGTGGATAGATATTAAAGATTTTTACGGCATTGGTTGATGTGACAGCCACAAATTCGTTAGGGGTGAGTTTGCCAGAGTTGACGCCAGAGTCACACAATACCGACATTCTATCTTCGATGCCCGCCGTGCCCTTAGGGATCATGCTGAAGTCTTTTTTGCCCATGGCTTTTTGATCGGCGCAGAAACAGCAGTGATCTGTAGCTGTGGTTTGTAAGTTACCTGATTGCAATCCTTTGCATAACGCGTCTTGGTGTTTCTTGGCGCGAAAGGGGATGGCCTTCTGGGCCAGTGATACCTCTTTCTAGAATTTTTTTCTGTAAGTAAAAAACCAAATCGCCATTTTCTGCATGTACGGTTAGCATGGCGGCTTGATCTGATCTATTGATTACTAATAACAAACAACTTCTATTTCAATACCCTCTTCAAGGTCAAAATAAAAACGTTTACCTGGTTCATAGTCACCATGATTGTATGTAACAAAACCACTTGCTTTGATCTTCTGTTCTACCGCATCTAAATCATCTACCAGAATACCTATATGATTGAGGTGTGTGATGGTTTTATGCGATGTATCAACCAGATGTTTATCATCATGACTATACAGCGCAAGATAAGTCTCATCGCCACCTAGATGAATCGTCCGGCCATTGTCTTTTGCTGCACCGGCCCAGCGGATCTTCCAATCAAATATATGACCCAATATACTGGCGGTAGCATCTGTGTCGCGGACAGTGAGGTTGATATGTTCAAGTCTACTTAGCATTGGATCTTCCTTTTGAATGTTGTGGGAACTTTTTAACTTGAATAGCACTTTAATACCTCAAGTTAACTTGAGGTAAAGTGTTTTTTTAGTTTTTTTCTTAATTTTGAATGGGATCAATTGTGGGTTGCTTTAGGGAGGATTTTTAGCAGTGCATAAGATGTTATTCCACAAGCAAAGGTAGTTTGTTTTCAACATCAATCCATTTCTCGGCATCTTCTGGTGCTGGTTTTAGTTCTGTAATATTTGGCCATATTTCTGCTAAATCGGCATTTATTTTAAGATAGTGTTTTTGATCCTCGGGCAAGTGAGTATCTTGAAAGATAGCTTCTACAGGGCATTCAGGCACACAAAGGCCGCAGTCTATACAAATATCTGGGTGGATCACTAGGAAGTTTTCACCTTCATAAAAGGCATCTACTGGGCATACAGGCACACAGTCGGTATATTTACATTTGATGCAGCTATCAGTGACTACAAAGGTCATGGCCGAGGGTATCTTTGTTTGATTTTTATCATTGGGACGATCATAAAGTAGCGACAGCAAAAAACAACAACTGTGTCGCTAATTCAATCTAGAATTTACCTATCGTAAGCATTCTATCTGACATAAAATACCTCACCTCGGCAATTGAAGAGCTGCGCCGAATACAGGTGAGTTGTTTATGTTTTATCATTGGAAACCTTATGTTGCGTTTAAACGAAGTTAAATTACCTTTAAATCATAATGAAGAGGCACTGCCCGCTGCTATTTTGCAGAAGTTGGGAATTGCCCCAGAAGATATGTTGTCTTTTGAGGTATTTAAACGTGCTTATGATGCCCGTAACAAAGCAGATATTTTATTGATTTATATTGTTGATATTGAGGTTGTTAATCAAACGGCGTTACTCACTCAGTTTATCAATGATCCCCATGTGCGCGAAACCCCAGACATGACATATAAGTTTGTTGCCCAGGCCCCACAAAACCTAAGCTCTCGCCCAGTGGTGATTGGTCTGGGTCCATGCGGTTTGTTTGCGGCCTTGATATTGGCGCAAATGGGTTTTAAACCCATAGTCTTAGAGCGCGGCAAAGCAGTGCGTGAACGTACCAAAGATGTGTTTGGTTTTTGGCGTAATAAACCGCTTGATACTGAGTCAAATGTGCAGTTTGGTGAGGGCGGTGCAGGTACTTTTTCCGATGGCAAGTTATACAGTCAAATCAAAGACCGCAAGCATTATGGCCGCAAGGTCCTAAATGAGTTTGTGGCAGCTGGCGCACCTGAAGAAATTTTATTTGTGAGTAAACCTCATATCGGCACTTTTAAGCTGGTAAACATGGTAGAAAAAATGCGTGCACAAATCATCGAACTGGGTGGTGAAATACGATTTAGCACCCGGGTGGATAAGGTCGACATTCTAGATGGGCAACTCAAGGGCTTGCACTTGTCTACTGACGAATATTTGCCATGTGAACACGCTATTTTGGCCGTAGGACATAGTGCACGTGATACGTTCGAAATGTTATATAAGCAAGGTGTTTACGTTGAAGCCAAGCCATTTTCAGTGGGTTTTAGAATAGAGCATGAACAATCGATGATTGATCAAAGTCGCTTTGGAGATAATGCGGGTCATCCTATTTTAGGTGCTGCAGATTATAAGTTGGTGCACCACTGTAAAAACGGTCGTTCGGTCTATAGTTTTTGTATGTGCCCTGGTGGAACCGTAGTGGCTGCTGCGTCTGAAGCGGGTAGAGTGGTGACCAATGGCATGAGTCAATATTCCCGTCATGAGCGTAATGCCAATAGCGCCATAGTCGTGGGTATTACACCAGAACAAGACTATCCAGAACATCCGTTAGCCGGCATTGCCTTACAGCGCCAACTTGAAGAGCTTGCTTACAAAGTCGGTGGCGAAAATTATCATGCACCGGCGCAATTGATTGGCGATTTTTTAAAAGGTCAATCGAGTGAGAAACTAGGTGCAGTCAATTCGTCCTATACGCCAGGTATTACTTTGACCGATTTATCTAAAGTCGTACCCAGCTTTGTTATTGAAGCCATTCAAGAGGCCATTCCTGCCTTTGATAAAAAAATCAAAGGATTTGCCAAGGCTGATGGTTTGTTGACGGGTGTTGAAACCCGTACTTCCTCACCTATTTGTATTAAACGTGGCAAAGACTTGCAAAGTATTAATACGGGCGGTTTATATCCTGCCGGAGAAGGGGCCGGTTATGCGGGAGGTATTTGGTCGGCAGGCATTGATGGAATAAAAGTGGCAGAAGCGTTAGCGTTAGATATGTTATCCCAAAGCCAAAAAGATTAGTGCCGGACATTGAAACATTCCAGAAATTTACATAAAGATAATTACCCATTAGCGCAGCTAGTGCAGAGTTATCCTGCTTTGCAGCCACATGTTCTCATTAAGCCCGATGGTGGTAAAACCATAGACTTTGCCAACCCAAATGGTGTCAAAGCCCTCAACGCTGCATTATTATCCCACTATTATCAGGTGAAATTTTGGGATGTCCCCGCTGGATATTTATGTCCTCCCGTTCCAGGTAGGGCCGATTATGTTCATTATTTAGCCGACCTGTTAGCCAAAGATAATCAAGGTGTGGTGCCTAAAGGCAACACCATTAAAGGTTTAGATATTGGCACAGGTGCAAATGTTATTTATCCGATTATTGCGACTCGATCCTATGGTTGGCAAATGGTGGGAACCGACATTGATCCTGTTTCGATTAAATCGGGAAACACTATTATTGCTTCAAATTCTGTTTTAACCAGCCACATTAATGTTAGACAACAACTTGAGCCACAACATATTTTTACTGCTGTGGTCAAGCCAGATGAACACTTTGCTTTTTGCATGTGTAATCCGCCCTTTCATCAATCAGCTGAGCAGGCCAAAGCCGTTTCCCAGCGAAAAATTCAGAATCTAATCAAGAATAAGTCAAAGCGAGGTAGCCCCGTAAACACCCAAAGACACAGTGCTGCCCTTAATTTTGCAGGGCAATCAAATGAGCTGTGGTGCGAGGGAGGTGAACGACAGTTTATCCAGAGAATGATTACTGAAAGCCGTGATTATGCAAACCAAATAGGCTGGTTTAGCAGTTTGGTTTCGAAGAAAGACAATCTAATTCACATATACAAAAGATTAGGTGAGCTGGGTATTAGCGATGTTAAAACTGTTGAGATGGCACAGGGACAAAAAGTCAGCCGTTTTGTGGCGTGGCGTTTTTAAAAGTAGCTTGAGAGGGCAAATATGAGTGTCTTAACCGAAAAACAAAAAATGTTGCAAGGGCTTGAGTATTTTCCCAGTGACAAATCATTACAGCAAGATAGAGCCAAGGCCAAAAAACTTTGCCAGCAGTTTAATCAGTTTGATATGGATGATAGAAAGGGCAGTCGAAAAATCATAAAAGCATTATTTGGTGACTGCCAAGGTGCTTGGATCGAGCCAAATTTTTATTGTGATTACGGCTATAACATTTCTACAGGTAAAAACTTCTATGCCAATCATGGCTTAGTGATCTTAGATGCTGCAGCTGTTACTTTTGGCGATGATGTGATGCTCGCTCCAGGAGTATTAATTTCAACCGCTACTCATCCTTTGGATGCGGTTAAACGCAACAAAGGCATTGAGACAGCCACAGCCATCACTATCGGAAATAGTGTCTGGATTGGTATGGGCGCCAAAATATTAGAAGGTGTGAATATTGGCGACAATGCAGTCATTGCGGCAGGCGCTGTGGTCAATAAAGATGTTCCCGCTAATGCTGTAGTGGCGGGTGTGCCCGCCACAGTGATTAAAATGTTGAATTGAACGGGTAAGTAGATAACAAGTACTATTGTCCATCGTTTTTTGTTGCTCGGGTGTATGGCAAAAACGTTTCTGGTAATTACTATTATTTCATAGAATGCAAAAATGGAGTTTTTATGTCGAGTCAAACTAGTTGGACAATGCGTGCGTTGGACAAAGTGGAAAGGGTTGGAAATAAGTTACCTGATCCTGCGATTATATTTTTGTTTTGTCTGGTTGTGGTGTGGGTATTATCAGCCATATTATCAAACTTCACCTTCAGTGCGATAGATCCCAGAACGGCTGAAACTGTAGTGGTGAACAACTTATTAACTGGCGACTCTATGGCAGATTTTTTGTCTAGAATGGTTACGATCTTTACTGGTTTTGCCCCCTTAGGTGTGGTGTTAGTCGCTATGTTGGGCGTGGGAGTCGCAGAACATTCAGGGTTTATTAGTGCGGGTTTGAAACGTATGCTCGACTCAACCCCTAAGACCTTGTTAACACCTATGGTGGTATTAGTGGCCATTGTTAGTCATACCGCTACCGATGCTGGGTATGTGTTGGTTATTCCACTTGCGGGTGTGATTTTTTATGCGATGGGCAGACATCCTCTAGCTGGTATTGCAGCAGCATTTGCGGGTGTTAGCGGTGGTTTTTGTGCCAACTTTATTCCATCTGCTATCGACCCTTTACTGCAGAGTTTTACGCAGAGTGCGGCGCAAATTATCGATCCTGCCATTCAAATAAACCCGCTTAACAACTGGTTTTTTAATTCTGCATCAACCTTATTGGTCGTGAGTATCGGCTGGTATTTAACCGATAAAGTCATTGAGCCTCGCTTAAGAGATGTAGAAGTTGATGGAGATCCTGCCGACATTCCGAAGTTCGATGAATTGGATGCAAAACAAAATAGGGCGTTGAAGGTTGCCTCTTTGACAATGTTGGGAGGTCTGATTGCTTTAGTCGCCGTTTTATACCCTGACTCTTCACCATTTAGGGCACCTACTGGCGAGTTAACATCCTTTACTGCACCCATTATGCAATCTATTGTTCCAATCATCTTCTTGCTGTTTTTATTACCGGGTGTGGTGTTTGGTTTTATGTCGGGCACTTTTAAATCAAGTAAAGACATGATTGATACCATGACGAAAGCCATGCAAGGCATGAGTTATTATATCGTTATGGCATTTTTCTGTTCGTTGTTTATCGATGCCTTTGGTAAGTCAAACTTAGGAGCATTGTTGGCAATAGAAGGGGCTGAGGTATTAAAATCACTGGCATTACCCAGTATGGTGACAATAGTGGGTATTATTTTTCTAACCGCTTTTGTGAACCTGTTTGTGGGTTCATCCTCTGCTAAGTGGGCTTTATTAGGACCTATTTTTGTGCCTATGTTGATGCAGCTAAATATTTCGCCAGATTTGACTCAAGCGGCATACCGGGTAGGGGATTCGTCTTCCAATATTATTACACCCTTGATGCCGTATTTTCCATTAGTCGTGGTGTATTGCCAACGTTATGTTAAGTCAACAGGCATCGGCACTCTACTCTCGTTAATGTTGCCTTATTCAATTTGTCTTTTGCTTCTTTGGTCTGTGTTTTTACTTGCTTATTGGGGACTGGGTATGCCTCTTGGCATCCAATCAAGTTATGTCTATCCAGCAGGATAATCCCTATGTTTGGCTGCCTTTTTTAGTCAATAAGATAATTTCTGATAGATCCTATACCGGTTCTAAGATCTATTGGTTTGGCTATTTTCATGGGGGTATTGCTTGAAAAACAGGCAGGCAACCTAATAAAGGCAATTAAAACTTGTTGTTAGTTTTAATTACTGCTAAAAAGTCAATTCTATTTCGAAAATAATAAATTCTGCAGTGTACTAAAATCGTTACACCGTATAAGTGTTATAGAAAAGTACGGTGCTAAGGGTCTCCTAATGTGTTGATCTAAGGCCAAATTTCAGTTTATTTTAAAAGAGTCAATTCATGTTACGTGACAGCATCAACAATATTAATATTTCCTCTGAGAAAGTCTTAGTGACACCTCAAGCGTTAAAATCAGAGTTACCAGTGAGTGATTCCTCGTTACAAGTTATTCAATCATCAAGGCAAGTTATTAGTGATATTTTACATCGTAAAGACCATCGGTTTTTGCTGATATGTGGCCCTTGTTCCATTCATGACATCGATGCGGCAAAAGAATATGCAATAAAGCTCAAAGAATTACACGAGAGTTGTAAAGACACGTTGTACATTGTGATGCGTGTCTATTTTGAAAAACCTCGCACTACTGTGGGTTGGAAAGGATTGATCAATGATCCGCACATTAACGATACCTTTGATATTGAGACCGGTTTACGCAAGGCCAGAGAATTATTAATTTGGTTGGCAGAACTTGAATTGCCTGTCGCCACTGAAGCCCTTGACCCAATCAGCCCTCAATATTTGGCGGAATTGTTTAGTTGGTCTGCAATAGGTGCGCGTACGTCTGAATCACAAACCCATAGAGAAATGGCCAGTGGTTTGTCTATGCCTGTGGGTTTCAAAAATGGTACCGATGGCAGTTTAGGTATAGCCATCAATGCATTGCAATCAGCTGCATCTGGTCATAGTTTTATGGGAATTAATGGTGAAGGACAAGTGAGTGTGATCACTACCCAAGGAAATCCGGACGGGCATATTATCTTACGGGGTGGCAAACAACCTAATTATGACTCGGTTTGTGTGGCTGATTGTGAAGCTGAATTAGATAATGTGAAATTGAGTGCAGGCTTAGTGATCGACTGCAGTCACGCGAATTCTAGCAAAGACTTTCGCAGACAACCCTTGGTGGCTAAAAATGTCGTAAACCAAATCCTTGAAGGGAATGAATCGGTTATCGGTATTATGTTAGAAAGTCACTTGAATCATGGAAACCAAAGCAGCTCGGGTAAAACGCCTGCAGATTTAGAATATGGTGTATCCATAACAGACGGTTGCATTAACTGGCAAACAACAGAAGATTTAATTAATCACATGCGAGATAAGTTGATAACAGTCTTACCTATGCGGTTAAATAGGTTAAATGACGCCGAAGACTAGGAAACCTTATGCCCGTATCACCCAATGAACTTAGTGAGTTGAGACAACAAATCGATGAAACTGATAGCCAGTTAGTTAAGTTATTGGCTCAGCGGGCTGAAATCACCGCTAAGGTAGGTAAATATAAAAGTCAGGTTGGCTTGCCCATTTATGTACCTGAGCGTGAAGCTGAACTGATTGCCAAAAGACGAGCAGAAGCGGAACAACAAAACGTATCTCCGGTTTTAATTGAAGATTTGTTACGCAGGATCATGCGTGAGTCTTATCATACTCAAAATGTTGAATATTTATGTACTAACCCACTGATTCAAAAAATTGTAGTGATAGGTGGGGCTGGTGCCTTAGGCAGGATTTTTGTTGATATGTTTAAACGCAGTGGATACCCAGTCCAATTGCTTGAACAAAACGACTGGCCGAACGCCGATTCTATTCTCAGTGATGCCGGCTTAGTGTTAGTCGCAGTGCCCATCAAATTAACCGAAAGTATCATATCTAAACTGACATGTTTGCCTTTAGATTGTGTATTAGTTGATATCACCAGTACCAAACAAAAACCACTAGCTGCCATGATGGCTGCGCACAAAGGTCCGGTATTGGGTTTACATCCCATGTTTGGGCCTGATGTACCTAGTATGGTTAAACAGGTAATGGTGGTATGCCATGGCCGTGATGAGGGGCAATATGAATGGCTATTGCAGCAAATTCGTATTTGGGGAGGGATATTGCAGCAGACCACGGCTAAAGAGCATGATGATGCTATGGTGTTTATTCAGGTGATGAGGCACTTTTGTAGTTTTGTGTTCGGCTCGCATTTAGCCAGTGAAAATCCTGACCTACAGCAATTAATATCCCTAAGTTCACCTATTTACCGTTTGGAATTGGCGATGGTTGGGCGGTTATTTGCTCAAGATCCTGCTTTATACGCCGATATTATTTTTGATAATAAGGATAGCGTCACTTTATTAACTGAATTTAGTGTGAAATTTAATCAGGCATTGACCTTGGTAGAAACGAATAACAAAGGTGAGTTCATAAAGCAGTTTTTAAAAATTGGCTCTTGGTTTGGTGATTATTCCAAGCAATGTTTAGTCGATAGTAGAAAACTTTTACTCAAAGCCGATGATGATCGTTCATTAAGTGAAGATGGCTAAATTTATTGAAGTGAAAGGTGTTTTTGTTATTTGCTATAGTTTTGTCTCACAAAATTTGGGGTGAATATCTGCTCATACTTATAAATTGCTAGAGCGATCTAAGCAGTCTATGTTGCATAAAAAAACGGGTGCAGCTTTGGCTGACCCGTTTTTTGTGTCCTACAGTAGGAACTATTCGGCTAAAGCACTCACCGCGGCGACCTTTGTTGGATTTATCTCTTCACTTGGATAACAGCCCAATACTTTAAAATATCGTGTCATGGCCTGTAACTCTTCTAATGCTTGCTGCATAGGCCCATCTTGTACATTACCTTCCACATCAAGATAAAACATTTCTTCCCAAGGGTTGCCAGTCATAGGCCTGGACTCAAGCTTGGTCATATTAATCTTGTTGTCACGCAATACCATAAGCGCCTCTACTAGTGCGCCTGGTTTTTGCACGGTTGACATCACTAAGGTGGTTTTTGCAGGTACTTGTAAGGGCACGTTGACTGGCTTAAGGGCAACCACAAAAAAGCGACTATGGTTTTCTTTTTGGTTGGCTAGGTTTGATTTAATTGCATGCAAGCCATATAAACTGCCACCCGTTTCACTGCCCATTGCCGCAATATCATCGCGATTTAATTCGGCCACTTTCAACATAGCTGCAGAAGTACTATCGCAAGTTTTAACTTCTACATTGCCTAGTTCTGCAAGGAAGTGGCTGCACTGAGCAAATACTTGCGGATGGGCGTATAAGGTCTTTATCTTACTTACATCGGTTTCTTGATTGACCAATAATGCATGTTTGATGGGGTGGGTGAGTTCACCAATGATCGAAAGATGAGTATGCTGCAGTTGGTCGTAAACCTCATTAATACTGCCTGAAGAGGTGTTCTCAATAGGTAATACTGCATAGTCAGCTTCTTTGTTCTCCACTTTTTTAATGATTTCTAAAAAACTTTGGCAGCCTATTTCATGTAGTTCACCAGGACGCCTAGAAAAATATTTTTGTGTGGCCAGATAACTGTAAGAACCTTTGTCACCCAAAAAAGCGACGCGATTCATTGGCAGGCTACTACCTGGGTTAGCTCTAGCAGCTAACAATGCTTGTTGATTTAAAACTGAGTCTTCGATGATGACATGAAATAATTGGGTGACATAGCGGGCATCTAGTCCCTGTTTTTTACCTTCTTTTATCAACCTAATCAATAATTGTTCCTCACGTTTTTGATCACGTACAGGGATCTGGTTTTTGATCTTGGTTTCAGCGACTTGATTAGTGTATTGCTGCCTTTTGGCTAAAAAAGTCAATAGCTGTGTGTCAAGTTCAGTGATTTTGACTCTAAGTTTTTCTAGTTCTGATGATGACATGATGTCCACTTATTATTTCAAATAAACCTCTCCATAGGGAGGTTTAAATCCTTGTTTTATGTATAAGAACTTATAAAGCCAGAACTGATATGTCAATGAATTGCTTAAGCACCATTTTTATGTTTCTCATAAATAATGAATAACGTCTTATTCTTTGTTCATTGTCCGAGTAATGAGGCTAACATTTTACGTACTTCATTCACTTCAAAGGGTTTGTCACATAATGCGTTAACACCCGTTTGGTGAATATTGGCCATATGCAGACTAGAGCTTGATTCACTGGTAACCATAATAATAGGTATATGTGCAGTTTCAGGATTAAAGCGAATAAATTCAGAAAGTTCCCTGCCATCCATTTCAGGCATATTATAATCTGTGACCACCAAATCAAATGTATTATCTTTTAATATGGTCAGTGCTTGTGCGCCATTTTCGGCTTCTAGAATTTTTTGTAGCCCGAGACTATTTAATACCCTTCGAATGTGATTTCGTGCCAGCTTACTATCATCAACTAAGAGTACTCTCACATCTTGCACATCAAATAATTCCAGATCCAGCTCATCAGCGTTGATCAAGTCAAGTGACGCTTTTAATGCTTTCTCTAAATTTTCTGGGGTAAAAGGTTTAGGTAAAATTGCCGCCACACCAGATTGTTTAAACTCTTCAAGCTTTTCGACCCGGTTTTCGCTGGAAACCAACATAAAAGGAGTTGAGGCAAAGGACTCGTCATTTTTAATATGTTTTATAATATCGAGGCCGGTTCCATCTTCAAAGTACATCGCACTGACAACCAAATCTGCACCATGTGTGGTAATCGCTTCAATGGCTTGTTTAACGCTACCCACAGCTTCGACGCGATGAATATCGGCTGCCTCTAACTGCTTAATTATGATTTTACGTTGTGTATCAGAAGGTTCGACTAAGATAATGCTAACTTCTGACAAAGCGAGATGGTGCATTGCTACTCCTAATTTAGATTACTGCTAGCTATTAACCACCTGCTAGTTTCACATTATGGCCTAGTTGTTCTAGTGTTGCTTTGATTTTATCGCGGTTGTCACCTTGAATTTCAATTATCCCATTTTTTATCGCGCCCCCTGTTCCGCACATTTTTTTTAATTGGCTGCACAAGTCTTTTAACTCTTTTTCAGATAAGTCCAAACCAGCTATTGTGGTCATACCTTTGCCCTTGCGGCCTTTGGTTTCACGGCGAATACGCACCACTCCATCTGTTTTTATTGATGGTTTAGTTTGATTTTTAGTTTGAATGCGCCCAGTTTGTGTACTGTATACCAGTCTATTTTCACTCATTTTTATCTCGTACCATATTGATGCTGAGCGGATAGGGGTTACATTCTAATAAAAAAATGTGATTCTTTGTAGGCAAAGCTGTAAAACTATTATTTAATAACATCAATTTAGTATCAGATACGCTGAAATTTTTATTGTTTAATAAGGGGGATATATGAGTTTGGATAGGGAATTTTCTGAAGATGGTAAAGAATTAAACATTTACCTAGAAGAAAAATTCGATTTTGGTAAAGTCCAAGACTTTTGCATAGCATATTCCGAAGGTAACTAAGGGGTAATTAGCATCGTTATTAATTTACAAAAAACTGAATATATGGATAATTCTGCATTGGGTATGTTATTAAACATGCAAAAAAGTGTAAGTGACTCAGTAAAATCATTTAAAATTACCCATTGCCGCCCACAGGTTCTAAAAATTCTGCAAATTGCTCGTTTTGGCAAAAAATTCAACATTCTATAGTCTTTCCTAACTAGTTATGCGTATTTTAGTCGTAGACAATGACACGCTTAATCGCTTTTTACTGGTACACATGCTTGAGCAACAAGGTTATATAGATACCTTTGATGCCGAGGATGGGGCAGTGGCGATTGAATTAGCGAAACGTATCAATCCTGACCTTGTGTTGCTTGATGTTGTGATGCCAGAAATGGACGTTTACGAAGTTGCAACAAGATTAAAAAAGTTAGCAGGTGATATCTATTTACCTATTATTTTTATCAATGTTGTAACCAACCAGTTGAGTCTATACGGAATTCACTCTGAACTATTTACTGTGTTGAGTGAGTTATACAATAATGCGCTAGAGCATGGTGTATTAGAACTTGATTCAGAATTAAAGCAATCTGAAGAAGGTTTTTTTGAATATTTCACTCAGCGTGAAGAGAAACTTTTGACGTTAGACGTTGCTAGAATTGTTATTTCCGCAGAGTATGTGCCTCATGAAAATTCCTTGGCAATTAGGGTGAGAGATTCAGGTAAAGGCTTTAAACAGGGGCGTATGACTAAACTTGAAAACATTGAAAAAAGTTATGGTCGAGGAAATTCCTTGGTCAAAGAGCTGTGTGAATCTGTTGAGTACACGAACAAAGGCAATACAGTCGATGTTGTTTTTAAATTTAACTAAGCCGTAAATTAAGGTATGAATAAAATTGGAAAAAATTTATATAAGGGTCGCCAAACACAGTGATGTAAAATCATTGGTGAAATTTAATCAATTAATGGCATGGGAAACCGAACAAAAACAATTAGACGAAGACATCTTGACTAAGGGGGTCTCGGCCTTAATTGTCGATGATAATAAAGGTTTTTATTTGGTTGCTGAACAAAATGACATAGTGGTTGGTAGTTTAATGGTGACCACAGAATGGAGTGATTGGCGTAATGGTGTTTTTTGGTGGGTACAAAGCGTTTATATTACGCCAGACTTTAGGCGCCAAGGTATTTATGCACAGTTATATGCGCAAGTTAAAACGTTAGCCGAGCAACAACAGAATGTATGTGGTTTTAGGTTATACGTAGAAAAAGAAAATGTTATCGCTCAAAAAACCTACGAATCTTTGGGTATGCAACCAACCCATTATTTGATGTATGAAGAATAATAAAATGGTATTGAGAATAATTCTCAATTAGATTAAGATCCCATTTCTATCTTTGCAATTGTCTTTAGAAAATAGGAATAACTCTTGAAAAATATCATTTTCTGTATGTTTGTTATAACCACAATGTTGTCTCCATTAGTTATGGCGGAGCAGGTGAATTTGTATTCAGCTCGCAAAGAAGCGTTGATAAAACCTTTACTGGATAAATTTACCCAACAAACGGGTATTTCAGTCAATTTAGTCACTGGCAAAGCGGATAACCTCATCACTCGTTTAAAGAGTGAGGGCAAATATAGCCCCGCAGATTTACTGTTAACAACAGATGTAGGTCGCTTATACCGCGCTAAACAGCAAGGTTTAACTCAGGCTATTACGGTATCAGCGGCAATTTCAACCTTGCCAAATAATTTTCGTGATGACCAGGGACATTGGTTAGGTTTATCATTGCGTGCTCGGCCTATGATGGTCTCAGTTGATAGAGTTGATGCTCAAACCATCGCCAACTTAGAAGATTTAATCAGTCCAGAATGGAAAGGACGAGTGTGTATTCGCAGTTCGAGTAATATTTATAATCAATCTATGGTGGCATCGTTGATTGTTCAGTTGGGCGGATCCGCAGCCCAGGAATGGGTTAATGGTCTTGTTAATAATTTTGCTCGTCCTCCACAAGGCGGTGACCGAGATCAAATTAAAGCCGTAGCAGCAGGCCTATGTGATGTGGCTATCGCGAACACTTATTATCTTGCAGGTATGTTGAGTTCTGAAGATGAAACAACCCAACAGCAAGCTAAAAAAGTAAAGGTTATTTGGCCAAATCAAGCTGGCCGTGGCGCGCATATTAATATATCTGGCGTGACTTTAGCGAAACATGCCCCAAATAAAGACGCCGCGCTGAAGTTAATTGATTTTTTACTCAGTAAAGAGTCACAGCTATGGTATGCCACAACCAACCATGAGTACCCTGTTTTAGCTGATATTGCTTGGAGTGAACTATTGCAGTCATTCGGCACATTCAAAGCTGAACAAGTTCCCCTAGGCCAGTTAGGTGAGTTAAATGCAGCAGCCGTTAAGATGATGGATCGTGCAGGGTGGAAGTGAGCGTTAATATTCCCAATCCTTTTTTAATAAAGTAAGCCAGTTTATGAAACACATAAACTGGCTCTATAGCTGGTTCAACGTTTGGTTTGTAAGCATCGCCTTAGGCTGTATGATTCTTGCGGCTCCAGTCGGCTTGGTTTTTGTGAGTGTTTTTTTTCCACAAACTGAAATATGGCAACATCTATATTCAACTGTTTTATCTGATTATATTGTTAACTCTCTGGTGTTGGCTTTTGGTGTTGGTTTCTTTGTTATTGTGATTGGCACTGTATTAGCTTGGTGTATTGCAAGATATGAATTTGCAGGCCGAAAACAATTACAATGGTTGATATTATTGCCAATGGCAATGCCCGCATACATTATTGCCTATACTTATACCGGTTTGTTGGACTATGCGGGCCCAATACAAACGTTGTTAAGGGAAACATTTCACTGGCAATATGGTGATTATTATTTTCCTAATATTCGCTCCTTGCCAGGGGCAATTATTATGTTGTCCTTGGTGCTCTATCCCTACGTTTATATGTTAGCTAGAACGGCTTTTAGCGAGCAACCATCTAGCCTCGAAGAAGTATCACGAAGCCTAGGCGTCCCCCCTATTAAACACTTGTTTAAAGTGGTTTTACCCTTGGCTCGTCCTGCTATTTTAATGGGCGCGGCCTTAGCAATGATGGAAGCGTTTGCAGATTATGGCACGGTGCAATATTTTGGTTTGAGTACTTTTACCACAGGTATCTTCAGGACTTGGTTCGGTTTAGGGAATGGTATTGCAGCCGCACAATTAGCTGCCATGTTAACCAGTTTTGTGGTGCTGTTACTTATTCTTGAATATCTGTCTAGGCGCAAAATTCGCTATTATTTTCAAGGACAAAGATCGCAGCAAATCAACAGACAAAAATTAACCGGTAGTAAAGCGTTTTGGGTGCCATTTGTCTGTGTGATACCGGTGTTTTTGGGTTTTATATTACCTGTTTTGCAATTGTTAAAATGGGCGACAATGACATACTCCAAACAACTTACCAGTGAGTTTTGGTTATTATTATGGAATAGTTTCTATTTGGCAGCCATCGCAGCCATAACTGCAGTGATATTGGCGCTGCTTTTTGCTTATGGAAAACGCCTTCATCCCATTAAGCCGATTCAATTGCTCGTTGGCGTGGTTAACCTAGGATATGCAGTGCCCGGAACCGTGATCGCTATAGGTGCAATGATTTCCCTCAGTTGGCTGGATATAAAAATCAATACGCTAACTGAAAATTGGTTCGATATCAGTGTTGGCTTAGTATTTTCAGGCTCATTATTTGCACTGATTTTGGTTTATAGTAGTCGCTTCTTAGCGGTAGCCATGCATAACATTGATACAGGATTGTCTAGAGTAAAACCCAGTATGGATGATGCGGCTCGTTCCTTAGGATATAAACCTTTGCAGATCCTCAAAATCATTCATGTGCCATTAATGAAAACCAGCGTACTAAGTGCCTTATTGTTAGTATTTGTGGATGTGTTAAAAGAGCTTCCCGCTACTTTGATCTTAAGGCCATTTAATTTTAATACCTTGGCAGTCAGAGCATTCGAACTTGCCTCAGATGAACGGTTAATGGACGCGGCATTACCCGCTTTAGCTATCGTAAGTGTGGGTATATTACCTGTTATTTTGTTAACTATGTTGATGGATAAACCTGACCCACAGAGTTCACAAGTCAATTAAGGAACTTATGTTAAGTCTCAATAATGTATCTGTTGCTTACCAAAAAGTGGAAGCCGTTAAAGACGTTACTTTTGAATTAGGCGTGGGGCAAATAGGTTGTTTATTAGGGCCTTCAGGATGCGGTAAAACATCGCTTTTGCGTGCAGTGGCTGGATTTGAGAATGTATCAGAAGGACAAATATGCTTACGTAGTAAGTTGGTTAGCGCTTTGCACAGTCACCTGGAGCCTGAAAAACGCCGAGTCGCTGTGGTGTTCCAAGACTATGCGTTGTTTCCTCATTTAACTGTTGCGCAAAATATTGCTTTTGGTTTGCATCAGCAAAACAGCGCACAAAAACGTCAGCGGGTCACTGAATTACTGATGCTAGTGGGATTACCCGGTTATGACAACAGATATCCACACGCTCTATCAGGAGGTCAGCAACAGCGTGTTGCTTTGGCAAGAGCAATGGCTGCGAAACCCGATTTATTGTTGTTAGACGAGCCTTTTTCTAGTTTAGATGCAGAGTTAAGAGATGAGCTAGCCAAAGAACTTCGAGCCATTTTGAAATACGAAAATACCACCGCTCTTATGGTTACCCATGATCAACACGAAGCGTTTGCTATGGCCGATGTAATAGGTGTGATGAACAAAGGGCGTTTATTGCAATGGACAGATGCTTACGCGCTTTATCATCGCCCTGTTAATCGTTTTGTGGCGTCCTTTGTTGGTGATGGGGTGTTCTTGGGTGCAAGTATAGATAACAACATGCAGTTAAATAGCGCTTTAGGCGTCTTCCCTATCAACCCTGATAGTGGCTTTAAGCAAGGTGATAAGGTCGTATTTTTAGTGCGTCCAGACGACGTTATTCATGATGATGAAAGTGCAACCTTAGCAAAAGTGGTGGATAGATCGTTTCAAGGATCTCACATTTTGTACCAACTGGAATTACAACACCTTGGCCATGCCAGGTTATTGTGTTTGGCACTGAGTCATCATGATCATCCATTGAATGAGCTTATTGGTATTCGTTTAGACTTGGAACATCTTATTGTGTTTGCAGATAACGGTGATGATTCATGAAAGTTGCCATTGTAGGGGCTGGAATTACGGGTTGTTTGTTGGCAAATTTTCTCGACTTAAAAAGTATAGATGTCAGTATTTTTGAAAAGTCACGTGGCTTTGGAGGGAGGGCCAGCACAAAACAAACCGATTGGGGACAGTGTGATTTAGGGGCCACCATAGTGCCTGCCCAACAAGCCGGCTTTATGAATTTTATGGGAACCCTGTGTGCTCAAGATAGGGTAAGTCAATGGCCTAAAAACATATTTGTTTCGCAACAAACTACTGACATTAAGCAACCATTAGAAATTTTTGTCAGTGACAAAGAATATTACGTTTTTAACAGCAAAATGAACGCCGCATGTCGATACTGGACAAAAAATGCTAAGGTGCAAAGCAACAACTTAATTAGCCAAATTCGCTACATTGTTGGTAAAGGGTGGCAACTTAAATCAAATGGGGTCTGGCAAGAAAAATTATTTGATAAAGTGGTTTTGACTGCTCCTTGGCCACAAAGCCAGGCGTTAATTGAACAATCTGAGTTATCGATGAAACTGCCTGACTTTTCGCAATCCTGGACAAGTTGTTGGTCGATTGCCTTAAAATTAGACCAATTGGTCGCCTCAGGTGTTGATTTGGTTTACCTAAAGGAACAATCTATTCGCACTCTCGTTCGGGATTCAGGTAAACCATTACGACCTCAAACATTCGATGCAGACACGGGAAGAAAAAGTGAAATATGGGTAGCCCAACTCACTAATAAGTTGTCAGATGACTTAGGTAAGGAGGGCAAAGACAAAGCGATTTCAATTGCCACTAAGGGGTTGTGCGAATTGTTCGATGTACCTATTAAGTCCGTTTTGAATACCTATGGGCATTATTGGCGTTATGCAAGACCTCGCGAGGGGCAAAAGCCGTTAGGCATATTGAATCAACAAAAATATGGGTTATATGCCGGGGGCGATTGGAGTTTTGGTGCCACTATAGAGTCGGCTCATGAAGCTGCTCTATCACTTAGTCAAGCCATAATAATGGGAGAGTAAAATACTATGATTGTCAGTATTCAAGAGTGGTTTAAAGGTTATTTAGAAGTCGAGGACAATGATCGCCAACATACAATCGAATTGGCTACAGCTGTGCTATTACATGAAGTCATGCGTGCCGACCATAAGTTTGACCAACGAGAGCAAGATAGTTATCGTATACAACTTGAGAAACATTTCTCTTTGAGTGGGACCGAGCTTGAAACCCTTTGCCAGTTGAGTCAATCCAAAGCAGACGACGCTGCAGACTATCAACAATTTACAAGAGTCATCAATGATACCTATGGCGCAGACGAAAAAAGAGCGGTGCTTGATTCGTTATGGTCAGTTGCCTACGCTGATCATGAACTCAGTCCTGATGAAGATTACACCATTAGAAAAATAGCCGATTTACTTTACATACCCCATAGCCAATTTATTCAAAGTAAGTTGTCAATCAAGCCTGATTAGGCTGGCTACTTTAGCTCCTATTTTCCAATTAAATAGAATGGTTTTTATTAGTGTCTTAAATAAAAGACATTCTAACTACTTGATTTAAAAGGTATAACTTAACCCAGTAGTATGGATGTCTCAAATTTAAGACATGTTATTTCGGTGGGGGATGGTTTTTCACGTCTATAAATCCAGTTTGTTATTTTAAGTTGTTGAAATATATATAAAATATTTTATTGGCACGAACCATGTAATGAGTTACTCCGTAATCACATTCAACCTGACTGGTTCCTCAGGTATCACATATGGAGAGTGAGTGTGGTGAAGGATATTAGTGCATTTCTGGTTTTGTTATTGGCTGCGATGGCGTTTGCATCTAATAGTACTATTATCCTTGATACGAATATAAATTTGTATCACTGATGGCATGGATGCCTTCTTTTAATTAGATTTAATGATTGGTTCAGGTTTGTTTATAAAATCTCATTTATCAGATCTTATTTAACAAAGGATGATAATGATATGAAAAAGACCGACTACATAGCTCCGTTTGTGTTTCTTGTCGCATTTATCCAGTTGTTAATATCAGTATCAGCAAGGGCTGATACTGATTTGATAGAAAAGCTTGATTTGGATAAGGACGGTCAAATCACCATTAAAGAAGCGGTTGCAAACCCTGCTGTTCTTGCCTCATTTGGGAAAATAGATACGGATGGCAACGGAAAGCTCAGTTCAATAGAGCTTGCCAAGATAAAAGTGGCACTGACTGAAGAAAAAGATATTAGTAAGTCTGAATAAAGATTCAAAAATAAAATAAAAAAATCGACCTGTTCGATCTTTTTTTATTATGCTGGCGCTATGATTAATTGAAAATACAAATGGGAGTGGCCATGCAACTAGGGTCATTACGACAATTAACACTTATTAGTTTTGTCGTTGTACTTGTGCCTTTGGCGTTGCTGGTCGGCTACAGCCAAATTAAGTTAAGTGAAATTGGTCAAATAGCCACGAATGAGGCTGAATATTCTGTTAATACAGTTAGGCGAGTCAGCAAAATGGAAGGTTTGTCGGTTGATATTGAGCGACTGGTGCGTCAATACCATATTGTGAAGAAGGACGCGCTTAAACCTTTGATAGAAAAATCAACTCAGCGGTTTATTGAATACCAAATACCTGTTTGTGAGCAGCTTTTGAAAAAAAGAAACTGTAGCAGTTTAACTGAGCGTATTGATTGGATTAACCAATATTCAGGTACCGATGACCAATTATTGTTGGACGCACAATTAGCAGAATTCAAACAAAATTTAAATGACTTTGCCGCACAAGTCGATCTCAGTCTTGACAAGAGGATCCAAGATCAACAAATTTATGTGAGTTCGGTTCAGCAAACACAATTTTGGTTAACCGCCTGTTTATTAGGTGCTTCATTTATATTAATTGCCCTCGGTTCCAAGGCAATATTAAAACCTGTCTCTAGACTTGAACGCATTATTACCGCCATGTCGAGACAGGAAGATATATTACCGGCAATTGCTACTTCAGGTCCAAAAGAGCTAATTGTATTAGAGCAGAAATTACACCGATTAGCTGGTCGCTTAATTCAATTAGAAAATTTACGTCATGCATTATTGCGTCATGCATCCCATGAGTTAAAAACGCCCTTGGCAAGTATCAAAGAAGGCTGTTCATTATTGACAGAGCAAGTTGTAGGCCCTTTGAATGCAGATCAGGAAGAGGTGTTATCATTGTTAAACAGCAGCACAGATAGGTTAAATTTACTTATTGTACAGCTGCTCGATTACAATTTGTTGCTGCAACAAGCTAAACCGGTGTTTTCGAAGTTCAATACCGAAAGATTTTTTGAGGAATTTGTGACCGAAAACAGTTTGGCTATTAAACAACATGATAACCAAATCGATATGAAAATAGAATTACCAATCATTTTTGCTGACCAGAAGTTGTTTCGGAGAATTTTGGATAATTTAGTGTCAAATGCCATTGCCCATGGAAGTAAAGGCAGCCCCATTATTATAAGTCTCTATCAGCAAGACAATATGCAGGTATTGGATTTCGCTAATCGGGGTCAAGAGATTGCTGTGGAGCAACGTCATTTCCTATTTCAGCCTTTTAGCCGTGGTGAGGGGGTGCGAAATGATAGAGTCACAGGCTCAGGTCTTGGATTATCTATAGTTGCCGATTGTGCCAGAATGATGTTTGGAAAAGCCGAATTAGTTGAAGTGGATTATGCAGACGTGTGTATGCGTGTGCAGATCCCAAGCAAAGAAGCGAGTATATGAAATCGAAACTATTAGTCGTATTCAGCAGCTTAATTTTATTTACAAGTTGCGAGTTACTGCAGTCTTTAAAAACACCCAAAACCAGCCCTGAAGTACTAGAAGTACTAAACAATCAACCTTTTTGTGTATGGGAGAATTCTTCACAAGAGAATGATTGTCAAATCGAATATTGGTTAACGTTTTGGTATGAGATAGAAGATGTCGCATGGCCCGAACGTAAAAAACAAATAGATGCATTAACTGAACAAGATACTGATGTTTTGAAAAAGGTACTCCTTAGCCAAGGTAAAAGCACACCATTTCAAGATCGTTTGCGAGCACAAGGTTGGGTTGAGTCAATTTTACCGAAATTAAGTCAACCGATGCGCCGTTTTATCTTAGTCGCACTCTATCATCCTAGTCAGGATTTGCTAGAACTGGAGTCTGCGTTAGTGACTTTAAGTAAAATTAATACCCAACAATCATTCAAGATTGAAGAACAACAAATGTTGTTAAAAAAACAACAAAATCAAATTGACCAGTTGCTTAATATTGAAGCGTCTATCATCCAAAGTATCGAAGAGGATAAAGAATGAGTCAGTCGAATATATCAGATCCTAATGTACTGTTGGTTGATGATGATGAAAGTTTATTACGCTTAATGACCATTAGATTTAAGGGAGAAGGTTACAATGTGCAAAGTGCTGGTGGCGGTAAAGAAGCATTAAGGTTAATCAATACCCAAAATTTTGACGTGGTATTGAGCGATTTACGGATGCCGGGATTAGACGGATTAAGCCTTTTTGAAGAGATTATGGGGCTTGGAAAAGATGTGCCTGTTATTTTAATGACCGCCCACGGAACTATTCAAGATGCGGTTGAAGCCACACAAAGAGGTGTATTTGGTTTCTTAACTAAACCCATAGATCATGATGAATTGCGCAGTTTGATGAAAAAAGCGGTGAGTCAAAGTCAAGGGGCACAAAAAGGACAGTGGTGCGAAAAAATCATTACCCGTTCGATGCAAATGGAACAACTGCTTGATCAAGCTTATCGTGTTGCCAAGCGCGACGTTAGTGTCTTGATAAGTGGGGCCAGTGGCACCGGTAAAGAACTGTTGGCCAGTGCCATTCATAAAGCCAGTAAAAGAGAAGACAAAGCTTTTGTGGCGATTAACTGTGGTGCTCTGCCTGAAAACTTGCTCGAATCTGAGCTTTTTGGTCATGCTAAAGGTTCTTTTACTGGCGCGGTCAACGAACATAAAGGACTTTTTAGAGAAGCAGATGGAGGCACTTTATTTTTAGATGAGATTGGCGATATGCCAATTCCACTTCAGGTTAAGTTACTTCGAGCGCTTCAAGAACAAACCATACGCCCCGTGGGTAGTAGTAAACAAATCCCAATTGATGTGAGGGTGATATCCGCGACCCATAAAAACCTCAGTAAGGAAATGGAAAAAGGCAATTTCAGAGAAGATTTGTATTATCGACTTAACGTAGTGAATATTACTTTACCTACCTTAAGAGAACGCTCTGAAGACATTCCTTTGTTGGCTCGGCACTTGTTAAAAACCAGCGCAGAACGGCATCAGGTTAAGGTCAATCGATTTTCTGATGATGCAATGCAACTACTCACAACTTGTTTGTGGCCTGGTAACGTTCGGCAACTTGTTAACGTAGTTGAACAATGTGTTGCTTTAACCCAAACACCCATTATCGCGTCGCATTTAGTTGAACAAGCTTTATCTGCTTCAGAGCAAAAATGGCCAACCTTAACTGAAGCAAGGGATGCCTTTGAGCAGACGTATTTATTGAAGTTGCTTAAAATGACCGATGGCAATGTTACAAGGGCGGCAGAATTGGCCGGTAGAAATCGTACAGATATGCATAAGTTGATGAAAAAACATGATCTTCACTCGGTCGATTTTAAGCGAGACTGAATGATCTGTTCGATTCTAAGATTGCACTTTAATCGGGTTTGACTAAAAACCACTGTTAATTACTTATAAGTTCCTTACAATACCGCGAATTTTTTGAATAACAAAAGTGGACTGATGCGATTAGCTCTAGGCATTGAATACAACGGTGCACCCTACCATGGTTGGCAGCGCCAACAAACTGTGGCTAGTGTGCAACAGCACGTTGAAGAAGCGTTAACAACTATAGCCAATGAACCCATCAAAGCAGTCTGTGCTGGACGAACTGACGCAGGGGTTCATGCTACTTGCCAAGTGGTACATTTTGATACCAATATTCAGCGGCCCGATCGTGCTTGGACTATTGGTCTTAATCGTTTTTTACCCGACTCCATTGCAATAAAATGGGTGAAAAATACCGATGAGGAGTTTCATGCTCGATTTTCTGCTACTGCACGACGTTACCGATATGTCATTTATAATCATCGTCTACGAAACAGCATATTACCTAAAGGTGTAACGCACATACATAATGAGTTAGACCATGAGTTGATGCATCAAGCAGCTCAATATTTGTTAGGTCGACATGATTATAGTGCGTTTAGAGCTGTAGACTGTCAGGCTAATACTCCAGTGCGGCAGATGAGTCATATAAATGTCAGCCGATTTGGTAATTTTATTATGATTGATGTTACAGCAAATGCATTTCTTCATCATATGGTACGTAATATTACAGGCTCTTTATTGACGATTGGCAAAAAGGAAAAACCCACAACTTGGATGAAGACATTGTTAGAAGGTAAAGATCGAACCAAAGCCGCATCAACAGCAAAGCCTAATGGTTTATACTTGGTACATGTGACTTACCCCGAAATATTTAATTTGCCGACTACACCTTTGGGGCCATTATTTTTACCTGATTGATACTTCTAAGACCAGTTTTATATTCTTGATGGGGGCTTGATGTGATTTAATAGGGTTTCTTTCAGCCGATAGGGCTTAAAACGGGCACTAAATTAACCGTTGAATATTGTCAATTTGTTAAGTTTAACGAGTTACATAACAGGATTTGATATGAGTTGGATTGAAAAAATACTACCACGCACTAAATCATCGACTAAAAGCAATGTGCCAGAAGGAATTTGGACTAAATGCGGTGAATGTGCAGCAGTACTATATAAAACAGAGTTAGAAAAGCAGTTAGGGGTTTGCCCTAAATGTGATCATCATATGCGTATTACTGCGCGCGCGCGCATTAATCACTTTTTAGACCAAGGTGACAGGGTAGAGTTGGGCGGTGATTTAGAGCCGCAAGATTTGCTTAAGTTTAAAGACTCTAAGAAATATAAAGACAGATTAACTAGCGCCCAAAAAGCCACAAAAGAGAAAGACGCAATCGTTATTATGCAGGGCAAACTGAACGGTATGCCTGTTGTTGTGGCGGCGTTTGAATTTGCCTTTATGGGCGGGTCGATGGCTTCAGTAGTCGGGGCTAGATTTGTTAAAGCAGTGAATGCGTGTTTGGAACACAATATGCCACTTATTTGTTTTTCAACGAGTGGCGGCGCACGTATGCAAGAGGCGCTTTTATCTTTGATGCAGATGGCTAAAACAAGTGCTGCATTAGCAAAAATGAGCGAAAAAGGTTTACCTTATATTTCAGTTATGACTGATCCCACTATGGGTGGCGTGTCTGCAAGTTTAGCAATGTTGGGTGATGTGAATGTAGCAGAGCCTAAAGCATTGATTGGTTTTGCAGGTCCAAGAGTGATTGAACAAACGGTGCGTGAAACATTGCCTGCAGGCTTTCAGCGAAGTGAATTTTTGTTAGAAAAAGGCGCCATTGATATTATTGTCGACCGTCGTGAAATGCGTGACAAATTATTTAGTTTATTGTCAAAACTGCACCATCAACATCACTAATTAATGACTCATCTCATACCCCCCCAAGCCTCTGAAAAAGAGGCTTGGTCATTAGACCAATGGTTGACTTATCTTGAGCAGGTTCACCCAAGCAATATCGAACTTGGGCTAGAACGTGTTGCTGAGGTTTTTTGCAATTTACAGCTCAACCTCAGCCAGCGAACAATTATCACTGTTGCCGGTACTAATGGAAAGGGCACTACCTGTGCCTTTATCGAACAAGCCCTGTTGACGTCAAAATATACAGTCGCTGTATTTAGCTCACCCCATCTCTTAGATTACCGCGAGCGTTTAAGAGTCGCGGGAGCTATGCTGCCTGAAAAAGCTCACTGTCAGGCGTTTTTAAAGGTGGATCAGGCACGAGGTGATACTTTATTAACCTACTTTGAATTTGGGACATTAGCGGCAATGCAGTTAATGGCAGACTCCCATGCAGATTATTTGTTATTAGAAGTGGGGTTAGGTGGGCGTTTAGATGCGGTTAATATTGTCGATGCCACGATAGCTGTGATAACCAGTATTGATTTAGACCATCAAGATTGGCTTGGTCATACCAAAGAATTAATTGCTATTGAAAAGGCGGGGATTTTTAGAGCCAACATTCCAGCCGTTATTGGTGAGCCGCATCCCCCAACTACACTGGTTAACGCGGCCTTAGATTATCAGGTCAAACCTTTATGGCAAGGCAGTGATTTTCAGTATCAAATAGATGCTGAAGGATTTCATTGGCAAGGTGTAAATAGTTGTTATGAGCATTTGCCTGTTCCCAATATTCCAGCCCAAAATGCCTCAACAGCACTGCAAGTCATCGAAATATTAGGATTACAATTAGATAACAGACAGATGGCGCAGGTTATTTATCAAACCCGTTTGCCTGGAAGACGCCAGGTTATTCACAATACACCCACAGTTATCTTGGATGTAGCACATAACCCCCAGGCTACTCGTTTATTAGCCATTGATATTAATAATATGAAATATAAACGGGTTATCGCAGTTGTGGGCATGTTGGCGGACAAAGATATTGAGGCAACACTTGCCCCAATGTTTTCTGTTATATCAATTTGGTATTGCGCTACTTTAGGTGTTCCTCGAGGAGCGCAGTCAAGTCGACTCGTTTCTGCTGTATTAAGCTCAAAGCAAAAAGTGTTAGAATATGGGTCAGTCGAAGCCGCATACAGATGTGCTTTAGAAAAAGCCGAAAAAGATGATCTAGTAGTCGTCTTTGGATCTTTTTTTACTGTGACAAATGTATTGAAAATGGCGGCGTTAACCCCTCACGAAAAGGTTTAGAAAAGTGTCATCCGCATTACAAAATCGCTTGGTAGGCACCGCCATAGTTGTTGCTATAGTTGTGATTTTTTTACCTGACTTATTAGATGGTAAACAAGAATCAAAGCGTAACTTATTTGTTGAATTGCCTCAAAAACCACCCATGAAGACGGTTCAATCTCCTTCTGCCTTTGACACTGATAGAGTAAAAAAAGCGGCAACACGCGAAGTTGAAATTATTTCTGAGCAGGCAGTAGATGAAAATATATCGCCGAACTTAGGGGCTGAAAAAAATGCCGAAAGCCGAACCGTAGATGTACAAGTGCCTGACATATATCAAGAAAGTGAATCTGTATCGGTGGCAAAAACCTCAAAAAAGGCTAAGCCAAAGGTGAGCAGTTTACAGCAGCAAACTGTGGTGGAACAAGATGTTGAGAGACTTTTGGCTAGTGCAGGTTGGGTGGTACAACTAGGCAGTTTTCGCCATCAGAAAAATGTAAAAGAGCTGTTGAATCGCTTAGAAAAAGCGGGCTATCGTGCTTTTAGTCGGCCTGTAAAAACTAATTCAGGTACTTTAACCAAAGTGTTTGTTGGACCAGATTTGCAAAAAAGTAATTTAGAAGATGCACTATCCCATCTAAAAGAATTAACAAAATTACAGGGCAGGGTGACACCATTTACTGTTCAATAGCTAATTAGTTTAAAGGTTCTCAGTTATTCTATGTTGTTAGAAAATTATCAGGATTTTCGCCATTCCTTTTGGTAGAATGCGCGCGAATTTAATTCTGTGATGTTAAAAGGCTAGTCCATCTTAATATCACATCATTTAAGCGGTAAAAACGAATCTTATGAATTGGATTGACTATGCCATACTAGCTGTAATTTTACTTTCCGCCGTTATCAGCATAATTCGGGGCTTTGTAAAAGAAGCCATCTCCTTGGCAATTTGGTTTAGTGCGTTTTTTATTGCCAGCCAATTTTATATCGATCTTGCCACTTACCTCACAAAATTTGATGATCTGATGATCCGCAATGGTGTGGCCATTGCCATCTTGTTTGTAGCTACTTTATTGATCGGTGGCCTAGTCAATTATTTGATTTCGCAGTTAGTTCAGTTTACTGGGCTGACAGGTACAGATCGCGCATTAGGACTAGTTTTTGGTGCCTTGCGCGGCATCTTAATTGTCAGTGCGTTGTTATTTTTCTTAGATACGTTTACTCCTTTGTCTGCATCAGCATGGTGGGGCACATCAGTCCTTATTCCAGAATTTAGTTTAATCATTGAGTGGTTTTTTGAATATTTACGAAACAACTCAAGTTTTATAAAGCCAGTTTAAAAAGGTAAATAGCATGTGTGGTATTGTCGGAATAGTGGGTAAAAGCCCAGTCAATCAAGCTTTGTATGATGCCTTGACCGTTCTCCAGCACCGGGGCCAAGACGCTGCTGGTATAGTCACTGTAGATGACGGTGTGATCCACCTCAGGAAAGACAATGGCTTGGTGAGAGATGTGTTTCACACTCGTCATATGAAAAGACTAACGGGGCAATTTGGTATTGGTCACGTTCGTTATCCCACTGCTGGCAGTTCTAGTTCGGCAGAAGCACAGCCTTTTTATGTCAACTCTCCCTATGGTATTGCTTTCGCACACAACGGTAATTTAACTAACGCACATGAGCTGAAAGATGAAGTGGCTAAAGTGGCGAAAAGGCATATCAACACCACCTCAGATTCAGAGTTATTGTTAAATATTATTGCCCATGAATTACAAAATTGTGCAGGTTTACATCTTACACCTGAAGAGGTCTTTAAGGCTGTTTCCAAAGTACATCTAAAAATCCGAGGTGCATACGCGGTTGTCGCCGCTATTATTGGCAACGGAATGTTGGCATTTAGAGACCCTTTTGGAATTCGCCCGTTGTCTTTAGGTAAACGCAAAACTGAGTTCGGTGATGAATATATGGTAGCCTCTGAAAGTGTGGCACTTAACGCGGTTGGTTTTACTTTTATTCGTGATGTAGCACCCGGCGAAGCTATTTATGTGACTGAATCAGGCGAATTGCACACTCAACAATGTGCTCAACAACCCATTAGTGCTCCCTGTATTTTTGAATTTGTTTATTTTGCTCGCCCAGATTCGTTTATTGACGGTATATCTGTCTATGCATCGAGGGTAAATATGGGCCGCAAACTTGGGCAAAAAATTGCTAAAGAATGGGCTGATTTAGATATTGATGTTGTTATTCCTATTCCAGAAACGTCTACCGATGTCGCCCTGCAAATAGCCCTTGAATTAGATAAACCCTATCGCCAAGGCTTTGTAAAAAACCGTTATATTGGTCGTACGTTTATTATGCCAGGTCAAACCATGCGCCGTAAGTCGGTGCGCCGTAAATTAAACGCTATCCCTTCAGAATTTAAAGACAAGAGTGTGCTCTTGGTTGATGATTCGATCGTGCGAGGTACTACCTCAGAGCAAATTATTGAGATGGCACGTGAGTCTGGTGCCAAGAAGGTTTATTTTGCCTCTGCGGCCCCTGAAATACGTTTTCCTAATGTGTATGGCATTGATATGCCATCAGCCAATGAGCTAATTGCATATGGCCGCGAGATAGAACAGATCAGTGACCTAATCCGTGCAGATGGTTTGATTTTCCAAGACCTCACCGATTTGGTGGATGCGGTTCGTGAATTGAACCCTGATATTAAACGTTTTGAAACGTCAGTATTTGATGGTAATTATATTACAGGTGATGTGGATAATGCGTATTTGCAGCGTATCGATAATATGCGAAATGAAGAGTCAAAAAACGAAGGTTTACAAACAGAGTTGAGTAATTTAGAAATGCACAATATGAGTCAAGACTAGGTTACGTTTTTTCATAGAAAGCCGTAGAAAGTCATAAAAAAAAAGCCACGTTTTCGACAAACGGTGGCTTTTTTTATAAGAGCTACAAAGAGTGTTAACCCACGTAAACAGGTCCCATGCCCAGACTCCACAAAATAACTGAAGCCGCCATTAATATCGCTAGCAACACCAAACCACAAGTGACCACTGAGCTTGCGTATATAAAACCTTTTCCCTCTGGAATATGCATCAAAATGGGTGTTCCTGCGTAGAGTAAATACACCGAATAAGTTAAGCCAACCAAACCAATAAGCATGACAAACCATAACACTGGAAAGAAAGCGGCAAAGCCCACCATAAATAAAGGTGTGGCAGTATAAGCCGCGAGCTCAAGTGACTGTGTATAAGTTGGAGTTGCATCGAATGCTTTGGCTAGTTCATGAATTAATATCGCTAAGGCAATCACTCCCGACATTAAACCAAAATACATACCAATGCTCATCAGCATGGCACTATCATGGGTTAATTTAATAATGTCACCTACACCTATACTCCAACCAATATGCGCAGCAGAATAATAACTCATCAAAACAGGTATTAAGGAAATGATAGCGATATGACTCAAACTGTAAAAGTAATTCTCATGACGTTTGTCAATTGCATGCCACTCTTCTTTTGGATGGGCATATAATCCCCACAGGTGATTTAAAATCATACAACTCAGTCTCTTATGTTGTTAAAGGTTAATACGTTTTGTTAATTAAAATTAAACATGCCATTAACAATTATTGTCTGTGAGTAGACCCCAAGCGTCAACCTTTTTATCTTTATCTATGTAAGCTAATTGATCTTTATCAAAGGTTAACTTGGTTTATATGTTCCTATCACTACAAAATGGCTGCACTAGGATATGTTTGGCTAGATGAACTGAACATTATTATTCATATTTCGAAACTGTGATTAATCAGTTTTTAATCGAGCAAATCGTCTTTGAATACAGAACATCCTTTATCCACGGTTCTTTTGTGCCATTAACATATAGTTTACCCAAGTGGGTTTGATTAACCGCATACTGCGGTTAATGGGGTTAACTGCTACCCCTGTGTTAGACCTTAACTCAAAGCCATCGGCATGCAACAAAGGGATTAACTCAGCTGGCTTAACCAACTTATTATAATGATGTGTGCCCTTAGGTAATAAACCCGTGACGTACTCTGCACCAACAATAGCAATGATGAAGGCTAACCAATTACGATTGATAGAGGCAATAAATTGTGTGCCATTAGGTTTCACTAGGGCGTTGCAGCCGCTAATAAAACTATTTACATCCACCACATGTTCTACCACTTCCATATTGAACACAATGTCAAATTGTTGATTGGTTTCAACCATTTGCTCAACACTGACTAACTGATAGTTAATTTGAAGTCCGTTCTGTTTTGCATGTGCTGTTGCTACACCAATATTTTTCTCGACTACGTCTATCGCCGTAACAATAGCACCTTGCTTGGCTAAGGATTCGCTCAATATGCCGCCGCCACAACCAATGTCCAGCACCTTCATACCAGCTAAAGGCTGTTGTTTGTGATTTTGTATTTTGAGCTGAGTCAATATCCACTCAATTCGTAATGCATTGAGTTTGTGTAATGGCCAGAAAGGGCCATCTAAGTTCCACCATGTATCAGCTAATTTTTCATAATAGGCTACTTCTTTAGGATCAATTTTAACCGACTTCAGGTTTGGCATTTTATGCTACTCCAAATAAATAGCTGGTTATCATAGTTAGGCTGGCAGTGATTGTTAGGACTGTGCGCAACCTGCTATAGGTACTAGGAGGTTTAGGGATTAATGAGCTAAACCGTTCAATCGCCCAAATAAGTATAAAGAAACAGGCACCTATGGCTAACCATTGAAGTGGTAACAGTAAGAATGTAAAAAACGCAGTCAAAAATAAAATATTACTCAGCACAATGCGCCAGAATTTGGCGTTCTGCATATCAGTCGTTGGCCACCAAGCGCCGCATAAAAATGTGAAAATACCAAATGAGTAGAGGGCTAGGGCATCTCTCACCAAAATATTTTCGGACAGAATAACGGATAAAATAGCCAGGCTAATGAAAGGGAGTAAACCAGCATAGCCCAATATTTTTATAGTAGGTGGCATAGTACAACTTCTAAACTTTAAACATGGATCAATACTGGTGCTTAAGGACTAAGTGGTCAAAAGGATCAAAGGTGTCGAATACAATCTGATTAACGCAAATAATCGGTTAGCACCGATTTGATAAACTTACTTCTATTAGACAAAGTAGAGTGTCGGTTAACACATAAATAGAGATCCTCACTCACTGATGTTTGTAATTTATGTATCTTTATGGAATTTTGATGTTGATAGGCTTTGACTGCAAACCATGGAAGAACAGTAAATCCAAATCCTCTACTGACAGGATCCAATATCAAACTGATTTGATTTGAAAAACCTTTACAGGGAAATTGTTCTACGTGTTCAAATTCCGCGAAATTCATACTCAGTAATTGCCTGCCGTGATGCTCAGCGTCCGGATGTGAAATAAACCCTAGCTCTATCAATGTTTGCCAATTAACCGACTTAACTTTGTTTGATGTGATTAATACTAGAGGTTCTTCGGCGACTTTCTCGCTGAGCAAACTACTGTTATTGGTCAATTCTGTGATCAAAGCTAAATCTAGTGTTCGGTCTGCTAATTCTTGTTGTATGGCTTTATTTGGCGCAAATCTATAATCAATGACTAACTCTGGATGCTGTTGCTGTAAGTCAAGTAAATGCGAGTAAAGCTTTAGGCCAACACTGCCCGGTGAGGCAATCTTGACTCGGCCAACATAAGCTTTATCTTGTCTAATCAGCGCTTCCAATTCATCACTAGAACGTAATAGCTCAAGGCCTTTTTGGTGTAACTGATGGCCAGCAGCAGTTAATGAAAATGTCTTCCCTTCTCTGATTAATAATTGGCTATCGAGCTGCTTTTCCAATTTTTTAATATGTTGGCTAACCCCTGACTGCGTCATAAATAGTTTTTCAGCCGTTTGGGTGAAATGTCCTACATTTACAAGAGTACAAAACGTTTTTAACAGAGCCTGATTTATCATTACAAAAAATACTTATATTCATGATGAATGATAATTTTAAGTGTTTTGTTGTGAAATGTATACTTTGTCAATCAATTAACAGGAGACAAATAATGAACAAACAGTACCCACGAACATTTTCCCATATCGGAATTTCTGTACCTGATTTAGACGCGGCGGTTAAATTCTATACACAAGTGCTTGGGTGGTATCTTATTCTGAAACCTACTGAAATAACCGAAGACGACTCCTCTATTGGCGTAATGTGCACGGATGTTTTTGGTGCAGGTTGGGAGCATTTTCGTATCGCACATCTGTCTACAGGAGACAGGGTAGGGGTTGAATTATTTGAATTTAAGGGACAAGAAAATCCTGAGAATAATTTCGAATATTGGAAAACAGGTATATTCCATTTTTGTGTTCAAGATCCTGATGTTGAGGGTTTAGCTGATAAAATAGTCGCTGCTGGTGGTAAAAAGAGAATGAAAGCGCCGCGCTATTACTATCCGGGTAAAAAGCCTTATCGGATGATTTACATGGAAGACCCTTTTGGTAATATCTTGGAAATATATAGTCATAGCTATGAGTTAACCTATGCCGATGGGGCATATTAGATAAGCACTTTGAAGTTCCCAATATTGAATTGGGAACAACTCATTCTCTCTATTTCTCGTGTGAGTTGCTGGCTTTAATATAAGCATTAGTCAATTTGGACTTATCATTAAGACGCTTTCGATGTATAAATTTTGAAGGGGGAATTATGTTAATGTGTGGAACTCAAATTCTATTTTCACACATTTTCCTTAGGCAGTATTATGATCCCCTGGACCTTACTTGGCAGTGCTCAAATTCCTAATAACGGCGGCGAATTAAAATTTTCGCAACGAGGGGATGAATTCTCTATTCGTCTATCGGGTATCCGCGGCGAACTTATGAACAGTCGTTTGTATAATTCAGAAAAAGAGTTGGCTGAGTTGGGCTGTGCTCATATCCAATCAGCGAATAATGCCCATGTATTGGTAGGCGGCTTAGGCATGGGATATACATTGGCTGCAGCCTTAAAAGCGGTGACTGAAAGTTCTCAAGTCACAGTGGCTGAACTTATCTCTGAAGTAGTGATCTGGAATCAAGGTCCTCTAGGTAACTGTGCTAATAACCCACTTCAAGATCCCCGCACTAAAGTCCATATTGGTGATGTAAGAGCACTTTTGAAGATTAGAAAACCCACCTTCGATGCCATTTTACTGGATGTCGATAATGGCCCCGAGGGCTTAACTCAAAAAGATAACAACAGTATTTATTCGCCAAAGGGCTTGGAAGATATTTACAAAACCCTTCGACCCAAAGGTATGTTGGCCATATGGTCTGCGGGTCCCGACAATAAGTTTACGGTACGCCTAAAAAAGGCCGGATTTAAAGCCGATACTCGCATAGTGCGTGCCCGTCCCGGAAAGGGCAGTCGGCACACTATCTTTTTGGCCCGTAAACCTTAGTTTAGCTTGTGCCGATTTAAAAGTTATCGGTTTGTATTAAATAGCCAACAATATCATTTGCTAGATGCACTTTAACTCTCCATATTCTGGATAATCAGTACCGATTTTTGAAGCGTTCTTAAATGTTTTAAATCGATCTATTAGGTAGCCTTCACAACAATTTTTTCTACTACTCACTCTCAGAATTTGCTCTTAGTGCCTGCGGTAGTTATCTGATATCAAGCCCTTTCAAATAGATATGTGGCGACCTTATTTGGCTCAATGCTATCCAATCAGTTTCTGCATAACAGACCCTTATTAGACTAAAGTTCAACATACTAAAGTTCAATTTCGGTTCTCCAATATTAGTTTTATAATCAGTATAGATTTAGGCCCAAATGTTTGTGGTAGATACTCAGATATCAAACCTTGTCGTTTTAGAAAATATTCTAAGCGGTATTGACGGCAATTTCATCAAAGCAATCTCTTGATAAGAGGCTTTGTTAATTATGCTCTAAAAATGTCAATGACTGAAAGGCAAGCCTTTCCCCATTGGCGGCACTGTTTATTATTTGAAAGCCTACATTAGGATTAGATGCTGGTAACAACATCAATGGAATTATTAATAACGTTAATATTTGAATGTAGGAAATATCATGAACAGTAAATTATCAAAACTTTTTTTAGGAAGCATATTATTATCTGTCGCAACAGGGTCTTCAGCAAGCTTATTGCTTGGTCCTGATTTGATCGGTTATTCTGGTGTGTCTGGTGCCGCATTTAATGTAGGAGCAGACGCACTGATAACAAATAATATCGCAGCATTTGCTGACATTGGTACCGGTGCTGGCTCTACTACCGCTAATCTATCTTCTAGCACCGGCGCCGTTTCTACAGGTGCTGATGGGAGCGCGGGAAACATATATGCCGGCGCTGCCGCAGTTATCGGGGCTCGAGCTGCCGCTGGAGACGTATACTCTGCAGCAGCCATCACAGTAGCCGCTAATAGTACCGCTGGAAACGTCTATGCTGCTGCAGCCGTCACTCTTGGCGCGGGTTCGACTACACAAGACGTATATGCCGGAGCAGCTATCACTGGAGTCTCGAAAGGAACCCAAACAGCTTTTGCTGTTCCTACTGCTGAACTTAGTTTATATAAAGATTCGTTTGACGTCGACGCTGCTTTAAAACAAATAGGTGATACCCAAGATGCCTTAAAAAAACTCGATACTGATTTCGCATTGGCTGTGGGTTATGGAAGTACTGTTTTTGAGGCTGGAGTATGGGAAGGAACTGCTGTGACTGTAGCCGCAAACTCAATCATTCAATTTGATGGTAAGGGTGAAGAAAACCCTATTTGGGTTTTTAATCTTATTAGCGCTCTAACCTTGGGTACCAATAATAAATTCGAAATAATTAACGCCGGCGCAGGGGCAAGTGTCATCTGGAATATAGGCGGTGGGCTAACTATGGGGGCAGGTAGTTCTTTTGTGGGTGCTGCTTTTGTAACAGGAGCTGTAGCCGCTGCTACATCAGACGTTACTTGCGGAAACTTATTTACGAATACGACGGCCGCCATTGGCATAGGTGATATGATATCTACCAATTGCCTCGGCACAGATTCATGGACGGGCTCAATAAATGGGTTAGCTGCGGGCATTGATATTACCGATGGGATTATTTCAAACAAGTCAATAGTAGTAGAAGAGGCTGATCCAGTATCAGTCTCTGAGCCATCGACTGGTTTATTGATGTCTAGTTTTGCTTTAATGTTTTTTGCCGGTAGATTAAAACGTCAATCGTAAGAAAATATTTCAATACGTGATGGACTTAGCAATTCACTGTTTTGTCCATCACCTTCTCTTTAAATGCCGCGTTTTTTAGCTAATACCTCTGTGAATAAAAGCCGATAACACCCTAGTCTAAGCCAATTATAATAAAACTAACATATGCTACTTTTGCCTTGAATTCTTTCAACCAAAAGCCAGCTTATGGACGTTTAAAGACCAATATTCAAAAATGGTTTCAAATGTCAATTACGATCGTATTAATAATAAATATGGGGGAGTAGCTGAGCTCACACGTGAGGATTTTGGTTCATACTTTGACGCAATAATCAGTAACGAAGTCATTAACGCTAGCGATGCTAGGGAACATCCGCAAACAGCTTGTTTTAAAGAACTCTATTTTAAACCTAATAATATTTATTCGTTGCTTGATTTTATTTTGCACCACGATTTTAAACCCATAGGCGTCATCTGTTGTGAAAGTGTTGGAAGCATTAACCAATGGAGCGAAAATGATGTGAAGTCATTACGGCGTATCGCCAATGCCAGCTCATTGTATTTCAATTTAGGCCAGACTACCTGATATACGTACCTCCCTTGAAAAGAGTGTTGAAAGTGACACCCAATGTTGAAAACCAACCAAAGTCTCTTGTAACACATCTATCGATGCTGTGTTTATGAAAGAAGCGAGGGCTCTAAATCTCATGCCTTAAGCGATAAGTTATTCTTAGCAATACCCTGTTTAATGAAGTTGCTAGTATCTTATTTGCTCCAGTTCAGGTTTAAAAGGAACAGTTATTGATTTCAGGGTTGCAGATCCCAGTGATTATTAACAATGAATTTAGATTAGTTAGATATCGCGTTGGTTTCTAAAAAGCAATTGAAGACTGTTTCAGGCAACGGTCTTCATCACCCCTAATCAAAACTGGGCGCGATAACCGATACTTACAAAGTAACCTGTGGTGGTTCTGTCTATTTCTGAAAATGTTTCATTTAACCATTCATAGCCCAGATCCATCTCAAATTTTAGCCACCTCTCATAACGATAATCCAGGCGGATTAAGGGTCTAAGCATCCAACGGTCATCACTGTTTAGTTTGGACTTTCTATAATCCAGTCGCAGCCTTGGATTAATTCGGAACTGATTCTTGATATTAAATCGCCAATTTGTATTTAATGTGTGTGTCGTCGAGCGGGTCGAGTCGGAATAACGCCAACTCAGTATCATGGTATCTGTATCAAAGGCGACTTTGTTGCCGACTAATTGCACTGAATACATAAATTCGTTGTCACTGGCTGGGTAGCCTTCAATGCCAGCACTGCTTAGCGTTTCACCATATTTAGAGTAAGTGACTTCGCCAACCATTTGCCAATCCTGGTTAAATTGATGGGTTAATGAGCTGGTGACAGATTGACTTTTTGCCGTTCGGTCACGGGCTAATTGTTGTAATTCATCTTCAGAATATTGCTCTAACAACTGGTCCAGGCTTGATACACCCTGGCCTTGAATGGCATTGTTAGTGGTCAAGATGGGACTGTTTCTGTAGTCAACAACCACATTTATGTTGTTGCTTTCACTAAAATTCCAATTGCCAATAAACAGAAAAATATTAAGATCATTGAATAGAATATCGTAATCAATCAGGGTGAAAAGTGACTTCTTGTTATCTCTAAAGCGAATTTCTCCACCCATGGCTTCGCGATCTTTTACCTGATGATTTTGTTGGCTGATATAAAAGGCATTGAAATCCCAACCTGTCCAAATTGAACTGATATCAACACTGAGACCCTGAAAATTCACGTTTGAATTGATAGCTGATTTATCTGAATAGTTGACTGGGTAGCCTAACACAGCATTGATTTGGTAATTGTCATTGACCTCGTAGGCCAGGCGAGCACCATCAAAACGGCCCAGTATGCCTGCTGAATTGAATGATTGCCGACCCACTCGTGCATATAAACCTTGTTCACCTAATTTTCCATCAACATAGGCTATGCTGGGGATAAACTCGCTGCCTTTGCCGTCTGTCATAAGATCGTTGCGGTAGGAGCCAACAAATTGAGTGCCTAATTCCACATTTCCTTTATTCACTTTGGCGACAAAATCGAGGTCACTATTTAGATCAGAGCGTATCAACTGACTGCTTTGATCCTCAGGAGTGGTTTCGTCTCGATAGTAGGTTTGAGCAACACTGCCATAAAATTGTGTCTGCCATTCATCATTATTGATTTGTTTGGAATTTTTGGCGGCCCTGAGTCTTTGCTTGGGTTGTTGAGCCGCTGTGATGATGGCGGCTAGTCGCTGCTTAACGCGAAGGGCGCCCTCACTGTTGGGATAGTCTTGCAGGTATTGGGTATATTCCGCTTTGGCTTGGGCTAATTGGCCATTAAATTCACGGCTGACACCAATTAATTCCTGAGCTCGTTGTTGCACTTCGCCACTGCTTTCGTCCCTTACCTTGCTTAAAAGTCGCACAGCTTTGGAATAATCCTTATCTAACATGCTTTGATTAGCTTGTTGCAGGATTTTGGCTAGTGCAACATCTTCTTCCTGCAATTTTGCGATCAACAGATCAATGCTGGTGCCCGAACTTGATTGCTGTTGATTGGCTTGCGTTTGCGCTAATTGAGGATCAATGACCGAAATGATAACCGCACGTAAATCTTTACTGGCTCGCACATTAAATGTGAGTGCACGTTTAAAGCGTGCGGTAATTCTTGGATTATCAGCGAGCTCACCGTCATAAGTTAATTCTACTAATGCCGTTGGAATACTGTTATCCCAGCTTAATTCAACACTTTCATTGAGACTGTTATAAAATGTTTGGTCGGCGATATTTTCTATTTTCAAAAAAATATCAAGGGTTTTAGTCGGCTGTGTTGGTGCATAATTTTGGTAGCGTAAGGGGGTTATAAAATGTATTTCAAGATCATACCCCTCGGTTGTAGGCACTACATCTACATTGTCTACTATTTGTGCGCTTAGTGTTTGGCTTATTAAGCCGAACACTAAGGCTGCCCATAATGGTGAGCAAAGACGCCGTATTTTGACAAGATTTACTAAAATATTCATGGCCATACCTTAATCAAAATCGCCGTCTGTGGTGCGGTGTTCACTGTTACGCCGTTTCAGAATGGTGCTCAGCGAAGAGTCGGTATAAACATGGCAGGCACCGGAGCAATCCCTGAGTTCACTAACGGTATAGCGCACCCTGGGGCTATCTATTTTAGTATGTTCATCCGACTCATAATCATTTGCATGGCAACCTGCACAATCAGGTTTGTAAGCACTGTTAGGCCAACTTAACACCTGATTATTATTAGTATGACAGTCATTGCAAGAGACGTTTGAACGATGGTCACCGGGATAAATTGCCGATGAGTGAATAAAGTCGATATTCGACCAATTGTTGTTATTGTGGCAAGTATCACACTGTTCAGTCGTTATAAAGTGATTGCTCGGTTTCCCCGTCGCTTGTGAGCCATCATGGCAACTTGAACATGAACCAATAACTGCGTCGTGATTAAAATTTGCTGGCACCCAGGCAACATTTGTATGACATTCATCACACTCAGCAACAGTTTGCACATGGGTGCTATGTTTACCCGTGGCGGTGCTGCCATTGTGACAACTACTGCATGAACCCGTCACGCCAGTATGATCAAATCTGACATCATCCCAACGGGTAGTCACATGGCAATCATCACAGGTGTCTGTGCTGCTAATATGGTTGGCCGGTTTACCTAAGGCCACAGTATTATTGTGGCAGGAGTTACACGTGCCGTTCACCGAAGCATGATCAACCCGGGCTACCGGTACCCATGCAGTGGTTAAATGGCAATCTTCACAGATATTATTTGTACTGATGTGCGTGGCATTTTTGCCCGTAGCATCTGAGCCGTTATGACAGGAACTACAGTTACCGGTGACGCCACTGTGGTCAAAGTTCACCTGATCCCAACTGTTTGTCACATGGCAATCATCACAGGTGTCGGTGCTGCTAATATGGTTGGCCGGTTTACCTAAGGCCACAGTATTATTGTGGCAGGAGTTACACGTGCCGTTCACCGAAGCATGATCAACCCGGGCTACTGGTATCCATGCAGTGGTTATATGGCAATCTTCACAGATATTATTAGTACTGATGTGCGTGGCATTTTTGCCCGTAGCATCTGAGCCGTTATGGCATGAGCTGCAGTTGTTGCTAACACCGCTGTGGTCAAAATTCACCTGATCCCAACTGTTTGTCACATGGCAATCATCACAGGTGTCGCTGCTGCTAATATGGTTGGCTTGTTTACCTAAGGCCACCACATTATTATGACAGGAATTACATGTACCATTCACCGAAGCATGGTCAACCCGGACTACCGGCACCCATGCAGTGGTTAAATGGCAATCTTCACAGATATTATTAGTACTGATGTGCGTGGCATTTTTGCCCGTAGCATCTGAGCCGTTATGGCAGGAACTACAATTACCGTTTACAGCGTTGTGATCAAAATTCACCTGATCCCAAGTATAAGTCACATGGCAATCATCACAGGTGTCGGTGCTGCTAATATGGTTGGCTGGTTTACCTAAGGCCACCACATTATTATGACAGGAATTACATGTACCGTTCACCGAAGCATGGTCAACCCGGACTACCGGCACCCAGGCATTGGTTAAATGGCAATCTTCACAGATATTATTAGTATTGATGTGCGTGGCATTTTTGCCCGTAGCATCTGAGCCGTTATGGCAGGAACTACAACTACCGTTTACAGCGTTGTGATCAAAATTCACATGATCCCAAGTACTTGTCACATGGCAATCATCACAAGTATCGGTGCTATTGATATGACTCGTATTTTTACCCAGTGCAACCACATTGTTATGGCATGAACTGCAAGTGCCGTTAACCGCAGCATGATCAACCCGAGTAGCAGGGCTCCATGTTTGTGTTGAGTGGCAGTCTTCGCAGGTATTGGTGGTATTCAAATGACTGACATTTTTACCGCTAGCTACCGAGCCATTGTGACAAGAGGAGCATTGCGCAACAAGGCCGTCATGATCAAAACGTGCACCTAGCCAGGTTGAAGTAACATGACAATTGTCACAGGTTTCGCCGCTTGAAATATGGTTAGCCGGTTTGCCTGAGGCCACCACATTGTTGTGACAGGCATTACAACTACCGTAAAGGGAATTATGATCTACACGGGTAACCTGCTCCCAACTGCGCGTGGTGTGGCAATCTTCACATTGATTAGCACTTGCAATGTGGTTAAGTGGTTTGGCGGTTTGAGCCACACCGCCTTGCATATGGCATGTGGAACATTGTTTTGGCGTTCCCTTAAATATGCCCGACACATGGCAACTATCACATTGCACTCTTTCATGTTGACCATCTAAGGGGAAACCGGTATTAAAATGATCAAATTCAGTATCAGCCGCCACTATCTGGGTCGAGAGCAACAGCAAAAACGTGCATAGCAGATATATAATCTGGGGCAATTTTCGAATGTGTGGTAAAGAAAACGCATATTGCATATTATTTTATCCTTATCTCAGCAAATCCAGTTGCAATGTGGCAGCTTTGACAGTTTTGCCCAAAGCGTCCCTGATGTTTGTCGTCTTGGGCATGACAGGCGTAACAGGCGCTATCTTGCTCAACTTTTTCATCTGCGATAGTGCTATGGCATGCGCTACAAGTGAGTCCCTGGTGAGCGCCTTCAAGGGGAAACTGGGTTTGTGTACTATGATCGAATTGCCACAGCAGCCAATCGTTAGGATTATGACAAGAGGCGCAGTCGCTACCTAAGGTACGCTCATGGAAATCGTCATTTTCATGGCAATTTATACAAGTGCTAGGAGCATCGTGAAACTGTGGGCTTGCATGGCATGATTCGCAGGTCGCAATGGAATGCATGCCCACCAGAGGAAAATTAGATAACTCATGGTCAAATCTAACTTGTTTACCCCAATCTGAATCATTGTGGCAGGTATCACATTTGTTACCTAGTTGCCCTTTGTGTGCATCATCTTTGCTGTGACAATCAATACAGCTATTTCTGCTGAGTTTATTGTTGCTACCAAGCTGGTGGCAACTGGCACAGCTTAAGTCGCTGTGCTTACCGTGAAGCTTAAATTCAGTATCTGCATTATGATCAAAATCGGTTTCCGCCCATTTTGTTTCGGAATGACAGACTTTGCAGTTAGTGCCATTTAGTCCACGATGTTGATCATCATGCTTATGGCAATCAACACAGGTGTTTGCTGGTTTTTCATCAAACACAGGGCCACTATGGCAGGCATTACAACTGACATTGATATGGCTACCTATTAAGGCAAAGTCAGTGTCGTCGTTATGGTCAAAAATAAGCTTCTGCCAATTTTTTTGCTGATGACAACTTTTACAGTCTTTGCCATTAATACCCCCATGCACGTCGTTGAGAATATGACAAGAAACACACTTTTGCGGTGTACCAATATATTTTTGATCTGGGTGACATGCGTTGCAACTCGTCTGCTGATGTTTGCCAAGTAAAGCAAAGTTTGTACTATCGTGATCAAAGGAGGACTCGTCCCATTTTTGTGTGGAGTGACAATCGGCACAGCTCTCTTCAAATACGCCATTATGTTTGTCATCTTTTAAATGGCAACCCACACACTCTTTAGGGGTATCTCTGAATTTTTTATTGTCTGCGTGGCAACTCTGGCAAACGACAACTCTGTGACTGCCGTCTAACTTGAAATCTGTCACCGCGTGATCAAAATGGTCGACATCAAAATTAACAATATCACCGTCTCGGCCAATGTGCTCAGAGTGACAGGCCTGACATTCTGCGTCTTTTACCGCCATCGAACGGCCATGAAAACCCAGCGATCCCTGCAGATCTTTTGCTACTTCTTTATGGCAATCTAAACACAGACTTTTAGAGGACGTATCAGTTGACGAGCCATGACAACTATCACATTTATGCTCAAATTTTGCATGGGTTTGATGAAGATCCCCGGGCATCAACAATTTTTTAAGTGAAAAGTCCTGTTCTTGCCCATGGGCAGCAAAACTGAGTATCAATACCTGTAGCAACAAAACATATTGGAAATTGATGAGGTATCTTTTAAACATAGGTTTACAGTCTCAGCCGGATAACTAAGTTAAAAAACAACTTAGTTAGCTTAGTATCTGTGTACAGCATAAACATGAACAAAGCCTGTAATCACTAACATGAAGAATATTGGCATATGTAATAAATGCCAAAGGGAGAATAAACGTTCGTAAAAAGCAAGATTTGCTATCTTTCTCACCGCCTGCAAATAGTCAAGAAGATGGCAGATGGTGTCAGTATTAACCGCTGCGGTTTTCATTTCTCGTTTAATGCGTCTTTGTGCAAAGCGCGTTGTTAAACTCAATGACATGCTGGTTGATAAACTACCCAACACAGTATTCACTTTTTGCAGTTTTTGTTCGCAATGTTGAATTATTTTCAACTGTTCTGGTGTCAGTGAGTGAGCAGATAGAGCCGCATCATCAATTTGTTCGCGGGCTAAAATTTTGCTGTGCAATAGCTCTTTCAACTGAATTTTATTGCCATAAAGACCATAGTGAATTTTACCGTAAATAAAACGCCCAAAAAGTCCACTGCTGACCATCAGCAACATACTGGCTAAGGTAATATTACTGTTAGTTGAACCCATACTGAAATTGCAGTGAAACAGCACTAATAAAGGGCCCAGGATACCCAACATCATATGGATGCGGAACCAATTTCTTGTAGAAAAAATTAACAGTCTTGAGTTATAGAAGCGTTTTCTAAGGGGATAAATAAGCAGCAGTAGCATCATTGAGCCACCAACAATACCGAGCGCGTATCCCAACCCAGATTGCGCAGTGATAAAATACTCGTCGCGTATTTGCCAACCAAAATAAAGTAGCAACAAGATTAAAATTGAAAATAACACTACAGGTAAATTGATCTTGGCTTTTGGCTTATCAGCATTAATTTTTTGAGCACGTTTGCTGGGTTCGATGGCCTGGTTCATGGTGTTTAACCTTGACTCTTAGCAGCGAAGACATTGGAGATAACTAAACTGACTGTCGGTTGCGTAGCAGTAGAAACAGCTTGTGATATTTCTTCAATATCGCCAGCTTGCTTAACAGGGTTGCCAGATATTGCCAGTCGAGCGCCGACTACTACTTGTTCTGTACTGCTAATATTGTGGTCAGGCAGCATTGCCATTTGATCGTTCAAGGCAATATACAGCGGTAAGTCCCGCACTTGTTTCCGAACTGCTGCTAAAGGGGGACCCGCTACTATCTGTTGATTAATGTAAGGCCTGACAAAAATGAACACAGTCGTATCGGGAGAGACAGTTTGAGTCAGTGCTTCAGAAAGCGATACGCGCAGTAAGATTGAGCCCGTGTTTTTAGCAATTGAGTGGGTCTTAGCTCTGCCTGAATTTTTGCTCTTTGTGGTATTTTTGACTAAATAATTTTGCAGCAAATCATTCATAGGCAGGGGAGTCGATAATTGATCAACTGGGTTAGGTTTGCGACTGGCATCCGTCTGTGCCACGTCAAGCGTGCCTTTGAAACCGAGGGCTTGTGCTTTTTCTAGGGCTGATTGTGCGGCGCTATCTCGTTGTAAATAACGATAGGACTTGGCCAACAATAACCAACCTTGCATGTTGTCAGGTTGGTTTTGCAACTTCTGTTCAAGATTAGCCAATAAATCTTCAACTGACGCTGCTTGTTTGTTTTGCTGAGCCGATGGCGTTTTAACATCCATTGTCTGTTTGTTTTGTTCAGCGCTAACTAATTGATTGTCTGAAGTGGTACTCAGCCAAAAAACTAGCGCGCTGATGATAACGACTAACACAACAGTAAAAATAACTGTGCGACTTTTGAATGCTTGCATCGGGTGACCGTTCCTCAAAATATTTGACAGTTTAGACCTACACGGGAAAATCCAATACCTTACAGATAAAAGCTTTAAAACAGTTTATTGCAAAGTAATACCAAACTAACTTTACTCACGTTAACTTAAGGAACACTTAAGTTAACGTGAGTAGTATTGCAGAATATCTGGATGAAAAGGGATGTGATCTTATACTTGGTTAAATATTACGGCATTGTAAATGAGCAGAATGATAGACAAAGTAATAAAGATGTCGGTCATTTTGTAGACAAAATATTTGTTAACTTAGAGTAATTATGGCGTTTTTACAGGACTATCCAATTTTCGCTTATCTTATGCCCATGGTATTTATTTGGTGCATCTTCATTGTCATAAAACGGCGAAAAAACAATCAGGCCTTACAATTGCAACAACAAGCAACCGAATCAGGTTTGACTGAGCCTGCCAGTTTGCATCCCATCATTGATCCTAATCTTTGTTTAGGCTGTGGTGCATGCACAAGAGCCTGTCCCGAAGGAAATGTGCTGGGTTTAATTAACGGTAAAGCGCAGTTAATTCAACCTTCTAATTGCATCGGTCATGGTGCTTGTAAAGCGTCCTGCCCTACTAATGCCATCACCTTAGTTTTTGGTACCGAAACGCGAGGCGTGGACATACCCACTCTTAGCCCTAATTTTGAAACCAATGTTGCTGGCATATTTATCGCGGGTGAGCTGGGCGGTATGGGATTAATCAGGAACGCGGTTGAACAGGGTTCTCAAGCGGCTAGCGAAGTTACCAAGCTTGTGCGTCAACTTAAATGGGCACCTGAAGACATGTTAGATGTCGTTGTGGTTGGTGCAGGTCCGGCAGGCATTGCGGCCTCCTTAAGTGCAAAACAAGATAATTTGAACTTTGTCACCATCGAACAAGATTCGTTGGGGGGCACAGTCTCTCATTTTCCGCGCAATAAAATTGTGATGACAGCCCCGGTCAATTTACCGCTAGTGGGTAAAGTTAAGTTTCGTGAAACTAGCAAAGAAGCCTTATTGGAATTTTGGCAAAACATCATTGAAAAAACCGCTCTTAAAATCAATTTTGATGAACGCCTAGAAGATATTGAGACCTTAAAGGTCGGTTTTAAACTCACTACTAACAAGGGGCAGTATTTTACTAAAACGGTACTGCTTGGTCTTGGACGCAGAGGCACCCCCAGAACCTTAAATGTGGAGGGCGAAGCATTACCCAAAGTAGTCTATCGACTCATTGATCCTGGGCAATATACAGGACAAAAAGTACTCGTTGTTGGCGGCGGTGACAGTGCCTTAGAAGCCGCAACCAGTATTGCTGAGCAAGCGGGAAGCCACGTGATTTTGTCTTACAGGTCTGATTCGTTTAATCGTGCGAAAAGTAAAAACAGGCAAAAAGTTGAGCAAGCCGAACGTCAAGGTCAACTGACGGTGATGCTGCGCTCGTCAGTAAAAAAAATCAGTCCTGATGACGTGGTCATTGAGCAAGACGGTAAGCAAGCCTGCTTTGCAAATGATGCGGTTATCGTCTGTGCCGGTGGTATTTTGCCAACCCCATTTTTGCAAAAAATAGGCATTTCAATCGAGACTAAACATGGCTCAGAGTAATACTTTTGTGTCTGCTTTTAACAAAGTAATTTTAATGCTTGCTGTGTGCTGTATAAGCCTATCTGGGTTCACTCAGACAGTCTCAGAGGCAAAATTTGCCATCAGGACACGAGATTTTCAGCAAGCATTAAGCTTGCTCATACCTTTAGCAAAACAGGATGATGCAGAGGCGCAATATTTATTAGGGGCTCTTTACGCCGCCGGTAAAGGCATAAGTCGTGATGACAATGCAGCTTTTCGTTGGTTTAGCGCCGCAGCAATACAAGGGCACGGTCAGGCTCAGTTTGAACTTGCTTGTTTATATGAGCAGGGCGATGGTACCGCGCAGAATATCCAACAGGCCTTAGTGTGGTATCAAAAAGCCAGTGAAAATGGCGTGTATAAGGCAAACAAGAAAATTGACGCAATTAAAGCTAATCAAAGCAAACATGAGCAAGGCCAAGCAATAGGGCAAGGTACTGTATTTGCGGCAATTCATAAACAAAATTTGACACAATTAAAATTATTGCTTACATCAAGTTCTCTGGCAAATGTCGTTGATTCCAATGGTTATTCAGCATTAATGCGGGCAATTGAAACGAACAACTTTAAGGTAGTGGCACTGTTGCTGCAAAGTGGCGCCAAGGTGGATTTTTTGGGGCCACAAAAAATTACGCCGCTTATTCAAGCCGTAGAATTAAAAAACAATGCAATGGTCAAAGTATTATTGCGTTATAAGGCCAAGCTTGATCAGCAAGATTCACTGGGTAACAGCGCACTTATTTATGCAACCCGTAAACAGGCAGTTAAATTAGTTGATATGTTGTTGTCTGCAGGTGCAAATCCAAATTTAGCCAACCTTAGTGCCAACACTGCAATAGATTTTGCCAAATCCCCCTCACTTATTGCCTCACTATTGCTTAAACACGGTGCCATCGATCCGCTTTCGTTGGCAAACAAGCAGTTAAATAAACAAGCCATGAGTAAAAATGCTGAATTGTTTGTCGCCAATGTCGCAGAAGATGCACCTTACAAGGGATGGCCGGTGTTGAATGTAGCGGCATGGCGAGGGCAAATCGATATGCTTAAAGCTTTATTGGCGACTGCTGCTGCCATTGACTCCGTTGATGTTGAGCACTATACACCTTTGCTCAGAGCAAGCAGGCAAGGTCATGGTGAGGTCGTTGAATTGTTATTAAATAAAGGTGCGGCAATTAACTGGCAGTTGGATGACGGGCGCACTGCCTTGTATTTAGCCGTTGAGCAACACCACAGTGCTGTTGTAAGCCTACTATTGCAACACGGAGCTACTATAGAACTTAGTGGCGAGAAACTCTATCCGCCCTTACTTTTAGCCGCTAAACAGGGACAAGACGCGATTGCCTTGCAACTGTTAAACGCCGGTGCCAATGCCAATCTTATATTCGATGATCACACTGTACTGCATTGGGCGGCGCAATCGGGCATGTTGGATTTAGCGGCAATAGTGATAAAAAAAATTGATAATGTTGATCACCAAAATACGCTTGGCCAGTCAGCTTTAATGCTGGCTGTCATTAACCATCAACAGCCTTTGGTTGAATTGTTGTTAAAGTTTGGGGCTGATGTCAATTTAACGGACAATAACAATAATACCGCGCTGCATCTGGCAGCTAAATCAGGAAAGCGGGCTTTGGTTGCGCTTTTACTACACCACAAGGCAAACATAAATTTACTTAACGAGCAAAACAACAGTGCCCTTATTGTTGCTGCCAGTAGTGGTTTTGATGACATAGTATTGCTATTGCTTGAACAGGGAGCAGATGGAGGCATTCGTAACAAGGCCAGTTTTACAGCCTTGATGCTGGCTGCCACTAATGGTCATTTGCAATCCGTTAAACATTTTGTTGGCCATGGAGCCGATCTTGGTCGCCGCAATAAAGACGGCAAAAATGCCCAAAAATTAGCTAAGGAAGCAGGTCAAAAAGAGATTGCCAACTACCTTGCTAAGCAAAATAAATCATCGAATTTTCTCGACCTGTTCAATTAGTCACCGCGCTTACGTATTACCTCTGCTTTGCATTAATTGCGCCGGCAATCGCATCTGCACACACAAACGCTGGGGGTGAGTTTGCATTCAGTGTTGTTGCAACGGGCGCTTCATTTCATAGGCAAGATTGCCTAAAGGCATCGCGACAGCCCGCTGAATGTCTATGTATGCAGACCAAAAACCATTTTTTGAATAACACAGGGCCTGTGGCTAATTAGTTTGCAATCGGTCAATTAATACATAATCTCGCACAAAAACTCCCACGACACCCCGTTCCAGGAGCCTTGATTGGCAGGTTAGCTTTAGATCAAGCGGCTCAAGGTCATGGGGTAGGGAAGATGTTACTGATTGATGCCATCAAGCGAACGCTCGCATTAGTGATGATATCGCCATTTACTGCTTGGTAGTCGATGCTATTGATGAGCGAGCCCAACACTTCTATGAACAATTCGGTTTCTCACTTCTCAGCTCAAAAAACCAACGTTTGTTCCTTTCACTCAAATCAATCTAAATTGGGCGAATAATCATGACTAACGCTTTCGAAAGTATAGTTAACCTGAGCTCGGTATAAGCCATACCGTCCAGTACCACTATTAAATGTTGTAGCCAAAGAAACTCAAGCGGTAATGTGAGCTCTGGGTTAATAATGAGCATCAAACAACTATTACTGCCTATCATCACTTTCCTTCAATGCCCAACCCCACAAAGCTGAATTAATGAGGCAATAAAATCTGAGAACTTACCAAATTTACAGCGGGACCAGGCAAATTGTGAGTTAAAAGTCTATATGTGCAGGTCAAGTTTTAATAAGTAAAACATTTTTTATGCCTAAACCTGACCTAAGGTATAGGCGCTTCTATGACGTATGCTTAATAATAAAGGTACACATTGTTGGTAAAGCTTGGCAGTGTATGTTTTTTTGCTGTCCACTCAGTGTGCGGAGAAAAAATAAAACTTCCCCTAATATTAGGTTCAACCTTTCGATCCTGCAGCTGACATCAATTCCATATTTATAAGGCACAATGAGGCACAAAGTGAATTAAGTTTTATGACAAGTTAGTAACCCGCTTTCAGCGGATGTAAAGTATCACCATGGATAGCCGTTTTTGACACTTTGCAGTCCTCAGTGTAAGTAATTAATATCAAAATAAACGTCGCTTTGCGTTGTGATTATTCTTGAGTTATAGTTTAGCTAAGTTTAGCTAAGCTAGGGTTTGGTAATGCAAACAAATATGCATGAAGCAAAAAGTAAACTATCGCAGCTCGTTGAGGCGGCTGTTCTTGGTGAAGAAGTAATTATTGCCAAGTCAGGCAAGCCTCTTGTCAGGTTAGTGCCTTTTCAACCACATACAAAAAGAGAATTTGGTCTATTGAAAGGTAAGATTAAAATGTCTTCTGATTTTGATTCAAAAGAAGTCAATGATGAAATTTCTGAAATGTTTGGTATGTAATGAAAAGAATATTATTAGATACCCACACATTAATTTGGTGGATGAATGGTGATCAAGCTTTAGGTGAATTTGCTCTTGAGTTTATAGCAAACGAAAATAACCAAGTTTATGTTAGTGCCGCCTCTGTCTGGGAGATGTCGATAAAACGACAACTTGGCAAATTAGAGTGCCCTGTAGATTTAGACTCTGTGATTGAAAGTCTGGGATTTAGTAAGTTGCCAATATCTATTTTTCATAGCGAACAAGCTGGCCAATTGCCAATACATCATAAGGACCCTTTTGACAGAATGCTAATCGCACAAGCGCAGGCAGAGGGTTTGCAAATTATAACAAAAGATGAACACTTTCCTTCTTACGGAATAAGTTTAATCGACGCCACAAAATGAAACGTTCACTAAACTGCGTGCGGTATAAAACATCTACGGCTTCAGGTTGTTTTGTCAGTTTTCATGAAATAAAGTGGGAATAGTGATCGGGTCATATTCATGGTCGAATGACTTATGTGTCACTGAACCGCCCATAGTGCTTAGGCTAGCAGTGATCTAAATAACCTTTCAGGTCGAATGGCAAAAATGTAGTATTCCCCTAATTTTGCAGACACTTTGAAAATGGTATAAACAATCGACCTGTTGTTATGTTACAGCCAATTGGTTGCTTGATAACATTATCTTAATATTTGTATCAGCGTTCCCTAAGAAGCTTTATGTCAGTTGAATTATTACTTAAACCTATAAATAGTTTCCTAAAATGCGCAACTCCACAAGCCTAGATTGACGAAGCCGTCAAACCCGAAAACTTGCTACGGGACCATGCTAATTGTGAGCTAAATGTAAATATGTGCAAGTAAGGTTTTTAGCAAAAAAATCACAGTAAAAGCTTATACATAATGATTACTTTGTGCGCTAAGGGGAAGTCTCAGAGTTGCTCTAGCTAAGGTTTGACGCAAGCTCATTAATGCCGTTGATAATTTAATTTTGCTTGGGTCGACAAGTGGCTAAGTTAAATTAGCCACTACAGATTTTTACTGAAAAATTAACGACCAACATAAACTATGATAATTTCTTCCGCTGATTTATTCACACTTGTACGAGCTACAACATCCTTAATCGTAACCGTTGGTAATTTATCTAGGTTATGTTTACGAGTATACTTTTTCAGATAATCAAAGGTCTCATTTGCATTATATTTTTTGGCAAAATTTGCTATGTGTAAATTATTGCAATAGACACGATTAACGAGACTTTTTTCACTTTCTTTATAGCTACTCCACGTTTTATTGTACTTCACTGCTTTTTTTAGTGGCTCAATCTCATTATTACCTGCTAGCACACACATTTTAGTGTCTTTCGAGTTGTCCTTGGCAATAAACTTATATTGAGCAGCATAAGCACTGTTTATAAAAAAAATAGCCACAGTAACTAGTAGTATTTTAACTGGTTTCATAACTTCGTTCTCCTTTCGTTATTTTTGATAGCAAATCGATTGCTACCGCAGAGCATAGTTAGCTAAAACAACTTCTTAGTTCGCAACACAAAAACACCTTACTGGTTACGTTAGTTAAGAAATCTAGACTACACTTTACCTTCAAAAGCTAACTACACTTTCACTATAGGAAAACGGTACTAAGTTAATCTATTCTTTATCTATTGTTAGCTAGGGATTAGCTATGGTTTACCTAATTATTTGATATCTGATTGTTATCATTAGTAAAAATAAGGTATTAGTAATGCTAGAAATGCGCCTTAAGATTAGACAAGCAAAGTGATATATAGGTTTGATAGCTGCGAGTTAAACACGGAAAACTTCACTTTGCGGGTTAATACTGAGGTGCAATTGGTCGAGCCTCATGTTTTTGACTTAATTTTATACTTGATTGAACATAGAGGTAGACTAGTATCGCGAGATGAACTATTCAAAAACCTTTGGTCTGGCCGTGAAGTGTGTGATGCCACCTTAAGCAATACTATAAAATGTGCTCGCGCGGCAATTGGGGATGATGGTGAACAACAGGCTATTATTAGAACAACGCGAGGGAGAGGTTATCAATTTATTGCCGAAATAAAAGGAACATCGATAGGAGCTAACAACTCAACCATATCAAAACCTAGTGCATCCCCTACTAGCTCACCAATTTTTACTGCCCTAAGCACGAAACGTCATTTAATATCATTACTGGCAGTGACTTTACTGCTTATTTTTATTATGAGTGAAATATGGAGCCCTGCTAGCGAAATAACCGTGAGTAATGCTGCTAACGATAACAAGCAAAAATCCATTGCTGTTCTGCCATTTAGAAACCTGAGTGAATTAGAAAAAGATGTGTTTTTTACCGAAGGGGTACATGATGACTTACTGGTGCACATTTCGAAAATCAGCGCCATTAAATCAATATCTCGCTCCTCCGTGATGACCTATCATAATTCTAGCAAAAATATGCAAACAATTGGCAAAGAGCTGAACGTGTCAACAATATTGCAAGGCAGTGTGCAACGGGCAGCGGATCAAATTCGTATTAACGTGCATTTAGTCAATACCTTAACCAATGAAAATATTTGGGCTGAAAGCTATACCAGAATACTTACGGCTAAAAATATTTTTGATATTCAAGAAGAAATAGCAAAAAACATTGCCATCGAGCTTGAAACGGCACTTTCACCTAAAGAATTAGCTTACATTGAAAAGCTTCCAACCCAAAATCTGTCGGCATTAGAAGCATACTTTCGAGCAAAAGAAAGCAGTAGAAAAAATAACAGTGATGGTTATCAGCAAGCCATCATTCATTTAGAACATGCGGTAAAACTAGATCCTAATTTTTCCACGGCTTATGCACTGTTAGCGAATTTTCAAGTAGGGCAAATTTACTGGTTAGGACTATCACCAAAAGAGCAAATAGCGAAAGCTAAAGCGCTAATCGCAATAACTATGAAGCTTGATAGTAATAGCAGTGAACTATATCTCGCCATTGGTTGGCTTAAAAGATATGAACAAGACTTTAGCGCTGCTGATGCGGCTTTTAAAACAGCAATTAAGTTAAGCCCTAATAATGCCGAGGCTTATGCTGCATATGCTGGTTTGTATATGTCAACTTTAAAGAATAGTCCTCAAGCAATTTCCTTATTATTAAAAGCTGCTAGCTTAAGCCCAAAAGATGACAACTTACCCATAGAGCTGGCTCAAGCATTTATCTATGTGGGTCGATTTGATGAAGCAAAAAGCATAATTGAAGATATTATTGCGCGTAAACCAAATTTCTCCATTGCTCATAGAAAACTATCCTTTATTAAGTATTTTGCGGAGCATAATATTACAGGATCTCTGCGCTCACTTTATAAATCTGTCGAGCTAGACCCTGTGCCTTTTTATTTTATGGTATTAGGCTTTAACCATGCTTCTATAGGGGATAAAAAACAGGCAATAGCTTGGTTTAATTATACATTGCAACTTGCACCTGAATTTGAAGGCGCAAATTATTGTCAAGGACTGATCCATACACTGAACGGCGATTATAATGCCGCTGTTGATTCGTACCTTAAGATACCAAAAATTTTCGAGATGGGTCATGTGCCTATGTACTACTTAATGAAAGCTAGTATACAAACGCAGCGCTTGGCTGAAGTGATGGAACATTTTCAAATTAATTTCCCTGAACTTTTCCAAGCAGAGTTCAAAGTCGATACAACAAATTTTATCGCAGCTTTAGCGCTTGGGCGATTATTAAAGCAAAAAGGGGAGACTGTACAGGCAAATAGATTATTTAAAGCGAGCCTTCAAGTGGCTAAAAAAAGAATACACGGCTCGTGGACAGATAACCAGTATAACTGGGTGGTTAAAATTCACTTAGCCATGGGCAACAAAGAGGCGGCATTGAAAGCTTTTGCTGATGTTGTAGAAGAGGGCTGGTTCTCAGAGGAGCTTATCAATGATGATGAGTATCACGTTTTACGTGATGAACCTTTATTTCAACAACTACAGCAGACAATGAAACATCGACTTAAATTAGAACAAGAAAAGCTCAGCAAAATGCGAATAAATGGAGAGCTGTATTCAATTCCGACAATACTATAACCAATAAACTCTATCATAATTGCATAACTTAAGTGCTAGTGATTGAACTGTCTGAATTTACTGTTTTTTTGTTTTAATGAGCTTGTAGCCTTTAATGACATGATTTATATATATAAACTCTGGTTATGAACTACGCCTCTAAGAAAAAGTTAAATGTAATTGAGTTGAAAAAACATACTAGATAGTTGAGTTGAATTGAATGATGAAACCTTATAAATTTCAAGGCTTAACCATTGCAATAAGTCTAACGTTAGTTTCAAGTTCAGCCTATGCAATAGGCGAGCAAACAGCTCCTGTGACACCTGACGAGAAAATAGAACAAATTGTTGTTGTTGGCTCTCGGGGGGATCCACGTTCACTAGCCGATTCGCCTGTTCCTATTGATGTCATCGATGGAGAAGAGTTAAGTAAATCTGGCAATACTGATATGCTAGAACTCCTTAAAGGAGCTATTCCTTCGCTAAATGTTCACGTCAATCCTATCAGTGATGCGGCAACCCTGATCCGTCCGGCTAACCTACGTGGCTTACCATCAGATAGTACGTTAATTTTACTTAATGGCAAACGTCGTCACCGCGCCTCAGTTATCACCTTCTTAGGTGGTGGTATCAACGATGGATCACAAGGTCCTGATATTTCGGTTATTCCAAGCATAGCCTTAAAACAGGTTGAAGTATTACGCGACGGTGCTGCGGCGCAGTATGGTTCGGATGCTATTGCCGGTGTTATAAACTTTGTGCTAAAAGACTATAGTGAAGGTGGCACACTTGAAGCGCGCATCGGCCAGTACTATGAGGGCGACGGTACACTCGCCCAAATCGCAGGTAACATAGGTTTACCTCTTTCTTATGATGGTTTTGTCAACTTGAGTTTCCAATTGAAAAATGCTGCTGCGACTAGTCGCAGCTCGCAAATCCCAGATGCACAAGCTTTGATTGATGCAGGTAATAGCGCTGTTCCTTCCATAACCCAATTTTGGGGCTCACCTGAAATTAAAGATGACATTACAGTATTTGGTAACCTTGGCTTAGACATAAATAAAGATAAAAAATTCTACATGTTTGGTAACTATTCAAAGCGAGATGTAAGAGGTGGTTTCTACTTTCGTCATCCTCATACACGTGGCCAAGTCTACAGTGATGGAGATACTGATGGTGATGGTGTTAGAAACTTGCTGATAGGTGACCTAGATGGCTTAAACTCTGGTCAATCATGTGATCCGGTTAACATTACTACGGGTAACGTCCTAACACAGCAAGATTACCTTAATAATGTAGCAAATAATGATAATTGTTTTGCCTTTAACGAAATATTACCGGGCGGTTTTACGCCAAACTTTGGTGGCGAAATCACTGATACTTCGCTAGTTATAGGCACCCGTGGTGAATACGAAAGTATCTTGTATGATTTCAGCGGCTCTGTCGGGCGTAATGCCTCAACCTATTTTATATACAATACTATTAACCCCTCAATGGGACCTGAATCCCCTCGTGATTTTAATCCGGGCAAATATATTCAGTTAGAGAAATACGTTAACTTGAATTTGGTTAAGAACATTGATGTTGGCTTATACGAGAACTTAAACCTGGCTGGTGGCATTGAGTGGCACGAAGAAACCTTCTCAGTAGAGAGTGACGATCCTACTTCATATGAAGTAGGTCCGTTAACCGAACAGGGCTTTGGCATTGGCTCGAACGGTTTCCCAGGCTTTCAACCTTCACAATTGGGTGACTTTACTGATAGGAACTATGCTGCTTATATTGATGTGGAAGCTTACTACACCGAAAACTTTATGATGAGTTACGCCCTTCGCTATGAAGACTATGACACCTTTGGTTCAACCACCAACTATAAAGTCTCAGCGCTATACGAGGTAAATGATGAACTTTCTATACGAGCCTCTACCAGTACCGGTTTTCGTGCACCGACGGTTGGCCAAGCCAACGTGAGTAACGTTTCTAGCAACTTTGTTGCCGGGAAAATAGTTGATACTGTATTACTATCACCAACTACCCTGATTTCAGAACAGTTAGGTGGTATTGAGCTGACGCCGGAAGAGTCGAAAAACTATACTTTCGGCTTAGTATACAACTATGGTGAATTCTTCTTCACTGCTGACTATTACAGCATTAAAGTTACTGACCGTATTACTCAGTCAAATAATATTACCTTGTCAGAGAGTGATAAGAGCATTTTAAAAGCTGCTGGTGTGCCCAATGTAGAGCAATTGGCACAAGTTCGTTTCTTTACCAACGATTTTGACACCATGACACAAGGTGTTGACTTGGTTGCTAATTATGCAACCGTCTTGTTTGGTGGCTATACTAAGTTGAGTGCAGGGTATAACTGGAATGACACTAGGGTTGATAATTTCTCTGAAATAACAGGCGATTTCAAAGTGAAACGTTTAGAGAAGGATCTTCCGCAACAACGGGCTATTTTTACTGTGACTCAGGATTGGGAAGATTTAAGCGCCATGGTGCGTGTAAACTATTATGGTGAATACCACGCAGTCCACATAGACTGGCATGCAACGGCTAAAACAGCTTCGGCTTCAGTCACTTTAGATGCACAAGTTACTTACTTTGTTAGCGACGGCGTAAATATCACTTTAGGCGCACAAAATCTCCTTGACCAACAAGCGGAAGAAATTGATTTTGACGCCTTTGATTTACCGAACAACAATTGGGGTGGTAAGTACTATGAAACGTCACCTTATGGTTTTAACGGTGGTTTTTATTACATTAGTGTCAAGTATAGCTTTTAAAGCCCCTTCAATTAACCTAACTTCCCATGTACATTCACATTAGCTCTCTGAATTGTCCTGACTAACCTAGATATATAAGAATCAACCTAAAACATGATTAACGCGAATAAGCGTAATTTAATCAAGGTTGATGTAACCGTGCTCTGCTGTCCCAAGAATTAGCTAAACAGGGCGTTTGGGTGAGTTTACATTATGTGGTCAGTTGAATTATTACTTAAACCTATAAACTGTTTCCTTCACTGCCAAACCTCACAAAGCTGGGTTGATGAGGCTGTTAAACCCGAAACCAGCCATGTCAGCTGATTGATCACGCTAACTGTGAGATTAGGTGTGCAACAGTTAATATGATTTACTGTGTGAGAAAACCGAACATTGGTGTTGGACCGTCCAATCTTTTTTTTGATTTAAGTAATCCATTGGATTATAATTTTTGTATGCTTACGACGATAACTGAACTGCCAGAGTACATCAAACGTGCAGATTCATTGCTAAGTGAATCAGAACGTAAAGATGTAATCGACTATCTTTCTGAACATCCTAAAGCAGGAGACATTATGGAAGGTACTGGAGGTATTCGTAAGATACGGTGGAGTAGAGCGAACAAAGGCAAAAGTGGCGGTGTTAGAGTCATCTATTACTATCACGATGAACGTATTCCTTTGTATCTTCTTACCATGTTTGGAAAGAACGAACGCGCAAATTTGTCAAAAGCTGACAGAAATGCGCTTGGACGACTGGTTGGAATTCTTATTACAAACGCTTTGGAGAATAATCATGGCTAACGCATTTGATAGTATAGCTCAGGGACTTCAAGAGGCTATAGATTTCAATGATGGAAAAGAAGTTGCGGCGAAGACTCACAGACCGCCTCATGTTGACGTTGCTGAGATACGCCACGGACTGGGCTTAACCCAGATGGAGTTTGCTTCAAAATTCTGTATCAGTGTATCTACGCTCCGGCATTGGGAAAGAGGTGACCGCAATCCACATGGTCCAGCTTTAGCACTATTAAATGTTGTAGCCAAAGAACCTCAAGCGGTAATGCGAGCTCTGGGTTAATAGACAAATAGTAGCGAACGCGACAAAGTATGAGGCATTGCTTCGGATGCAATTGTCCGTCTTTGTTGTATTTTTCCTTTCAGGGTCAAGTGCTAGCTTTCTAGTAGTAGACAATTACTACGTAAATTTTCAAAAGAAACGAATTTATTAAATAATGAGCATCAAACAACTATTACTTCCTATCAACAGTTTCCTTCTATGTTCAACCCCACAAGCCTGGATTGACGAAGCAGTCAAACCCGAAAATTTGCCAAATTTGCTGCGGGACCACGCTAATTGTGAGCTCAAAGCCGCGCAAACCGCTATGTTGTTATTGCGCCGTTATGCGGTTGATCAGCAAAGTGGTGATGCTTTATTAGAGTGGCTAAAACCTTATGAGGACTTTGTATACCGCAAAATAGGTATAGGTGATTTTAGTGACCACATCAACTTATCAAAAAGGCTGATCAGTAAATCTGAGTTTGAACATGGCGATGAACTAATCAGTAAAATGGTGTTGTTAATTAAAGAAGAGTTACATCATTTTGAACAAGTTTGGGAAATTATGCAGAGTAGGGGAGTGGCTTACGACAATCTTACCGCGTCTCGTTATGCCAGAGGTATGATGAAAGGTGTACGCACCCATGAACCCGCTAAACTCAGTGATACGTTAATTTGTGGTGCTTATATTGAAGCCCGCTCTTGTGAACGTTTTGCTAAGTTAGCGCCGCACTTAGATGCGGAGTTAGAGACCTTTTATACGTCTTTGTTACGCAGCGAAGCGAGGCATTTCCAAGACTATTTAACCTTAGCCACTAAAGTCAGTGGGACTAACATTAATGAAAGAGTCATTTTTTTTGGTGAAAAAGAAGCTAAGCTTATTCAAATGCCAGATCAAGAATTTCGCTTTCATAGTGGCTTGCCTCAGCCATAATTGAGGCTTGGCATCTTAGGGAATGGGGCGTATGCGTATTTTTGTCCCTATTGAAATATCATCGATGACTAAGTTGGGATTCCAAGACATTAACTCTGGTGTCGTCACTCCGTAACGTTTCGACAGTTGATAAAGGTTTTCACCTATTTGATTGGCTATCTCTGATTGTTCCAGTGCCCGGTATACCTCAAAAGCGGTCCATAACATTTTTGCATCGATTTTATTTTTTGTTACTTCATACTGGTTAATTAACTGTTGGGCGGTTGGATATTGTTTTTGCTCAATAGCCATTCTGGCAAGTGCAAGGTAAGCTTGGTGCGCTAACTGTTGCGTGACATCAAGTTGCTGCAACCATTTTTGTGCTTCATCAAAGTGTTGTTCATTGAAAAAGCACAAACCTATTTGGGTTAATGCGCTATTTTTCAAAATATTCACTGTAGGGCTGGCATTTAGAGTCTTATCTTGTGGAGTATTTGCAACCAATGCTGCAGCATAACCTTGCAATGCGGGCCATTTTTTTTGAGTGCAAAAATAGTCGATAAGCGTCACCGATACGGATTGTTTGTCGAGTTGTTCATTAGCAATTGCCTGTAAAAAAGCTTGCTGTGCTCCCTCTGCATTGCCCGACGCGGCTCGCAACTCCGCTAGTGTTAACAGCGTATTAGGCATCGCTTGAGAATTGTCGATAGTGTCGAAGGTCTTTTGTGCCTGTTTGATGTTGCCTATTAATAAGTAGGCTTTAACATAGGAGAGTGTAATAAGGGTTGAGTCAGCAACATTGATGCTTGAATAGTCTTTTTTTTGCATTTGTTAGGCCGGTTGAGCAACCGAAAAGGAATAATATCCCGCTAGCAATGATTAAATATCTAACCAACGATTTGTACCCTTTTGTTAAAGATACACTAGCTTAACGACTTTAGTATTGTTAGGTCAAATCAGGTCTTTGATTTATGATGATTAACTATCCCGCTTACCGTTTAATAATGCAGTGTAAAATAATCGCCTAACTGTTTTAAGGTATACCCACCACTTTGATAGGCCTTGCAGATAGCCGTATTGCGATCCTCACTGTTAGCCAGGTAATAATCGAGTGTGTCTGGTGTAGGTTTTCTTTGGGCTGATGGTATCTCGCTTAGCTTCTGGTCTTCATCAATTAAACGTTGCATGTTGTCGATGAATTGCTGGTCCCCCCAAATAAATTTGTTTACGCAGTGAAGACCAAAGTGATGGCTGGCCTTTTCTCTGGGCAATAAACTGTTTATAACGCTCAATCGCCTCGGCCTTATTTTGGGCAAAGTTTGCCAATAGCCAATCAGTAAACAAGCGGGCCAGTTGCTTTGTCCTGCAGTCGACAAATAGCTACTCCATGGCCAATCAGCCGCCAAAGACACCATGTTGGCGCGCACGGGATTTAAAACATTATAGCGCACCAGCTCAAGCAGGTAGCTGTTTTTTTCTATGAGAATGGATTTATACCGGCCCTGAAATACATGTCCGACTCGATTCTGGGCACGGTTAAACGATTGTGTGTAAACGCCATTTAGTTGTCGCATACCTTTTGACAGATTAGCATTGGGGGTTTCAATAAGAAGGTGATAGTGGTTGTCCATGAGGCAATAAGCGTGACATGCCCAATTACAAATATCACTGGTCTTGTCTAAAATAGATAAAAATGATGCGCGATCGGTATCGTCCTCATAGATATCCTCCCGGCGGTCTCCCCTTGAGGTAATGTGATACAGAGCCCCCGCAAATTCCAAACGTAATGGTCTAGACATGGAAAGTATCTCCAAAAATCCTTTTAATAGAGGTTAGGCGAGAATTAATCCAAAATCAAAGACCCCAATATTTCCTTGACATAGACATCATCAATCCTACACGACATATACAAAGGTATTTTAAGATGGCAGGGTTGCGTTTTGAGAAAAACGTACATGCTCGATACGAATATTTGTTATTTTATCATGCGTCAACGCCCATTACCCTTAATAAAGGTGCTGCAGGCAAATGTAGAAAACAAAGATCGGATTGTGATATCTGCCATTACTTGCGCTGAAATGCGCTTTGGGGCAATTGGCAAGAAAGCAGCACCGAAGCACAACACCATAGTTGATGAATTTATGTCACGTATTGATAGTGTTTTATCATGGGATAAAGAGGCTGTTGACGCTACCACTGCCATTAAAAAAGCATTAAGTGACACAGGCACACCCATTGGTGCAAATGATACCGCAATAGCAGGTCATGCTATTGCTAGTGACTGCGTGTTGGTTACTAACAACACCAAAGAATTTGAACGCGTACCCGCTCTTCATCTTGAAGATTGGACGAGGTAACAAAACTGGGGTGTAGAGGTTAAGTTGACCTTGATCCTGCTCCCAGTTTTATATTAACCAGAACCTCCGGGTCTTTGATTTAGGTTTTTATCACTAATTTTCTTTTGTTAGTGCTTAGAAGAGTATCGATCATAAATCAAAGACCCCAACCCTCTTGACTCCGACCCTTCTATAGGTTCGTTAAAAACTAAAAATTAAAAAAAGCAGCAAAAGATCATGTTGTCACTGCTTCCAAAAATAAATGCTTGTTTAGTATTTTATGTTGGTTTTTATCTTATCTGTTGCGATATCAAGCTCAGGGAAACGTATCGACTTCCCTCTCTAGAGTCGTTGAAAAATAGTCAATAGATGTTCAATAATTAATGAGACATCATATTATTCGACGTTAAGAATAGTTGAAATCCTCACAAAAAATTGTTGATGACTATGTTAGGTAAAAACTTTGAGGAAGAGGCTACAACTGCATTGGTTTTAAAGTTAATTATACGGGCATTAACAACCAAACCTCTGCTATTTCTCAGCATAGTACCGGTTAACACATACCCAATATTCACATTGTTATAAAATTGACCCATGTCCCGTGAAAATGCAAAATCACCTTTGTCGTTAACATCAAGTACACCCATTAACTTATGATCTGCGACGGGCAGTCCTATTTGTTGCAGGTCGTTGATAAAAGACTCGGCTAATTGGATGCCTAGTGAATCGGTGTTTTGTAATGACGAGTCTAAATGCACAAAAGAAGCGACTACTATAAGTTCATCAACTTGCATGCCTCGAACATCTCTTTGCAAGTCTGCTGCCATTTGTTCGGTATATTCGCTCAGTCTATTAAAGTGCAAATCGGTGCTAAATAAACTCGGGTGAGATTTAATCATTATATTCTGTAGCACCATATCTTGACATGTATAAAACGTACCATCATCGTTAGCGCATAGCCTTTCAGTGCTCTGTGATAGCTCTAACATTGAGCAAGCACTCAGGGCCGTACTTAAAAATGCAATACCCATTAATTTTGTTATCTTTAACATTATATTACTTCCAAATAAATGCAGTAAGTTTGTCGGCTCTTCATCTTTAAACCCTATTCTTGAATTAAAGAAACGTTGTTTGAAGAAGAGTGCTTGGCAATATTATCCATTGGCTGGCTTCGATTCATTAAGTCTTCATTTTTCTGCGTAACGAGAGAAGAATCGAAATCTAGAGGAAATGCCACTCTACCCAGTTGAACATTTTCGTTTCTATTGGATGACTTTGGCGAGGTTGACATCATTAAAATGGGATCGGATACACTATTGGGTATAAAACTTTGTGCAGATGCGACTACTGCTTGTGATTTTACCCCCACAATGCGGGCATTAATTAAATATCCATCTGTGTGTTTGAGCATAGTGCCACCCACTATATAACGTGCTGGCATATCGCCAGTAAAGTCTTCGTAATCTTTACTGAAGGCAAAATCCCCTTGTTCGGTGACCCTGATAAAACCTGTTGTTTTAAAATCAATCACCGGAATACCAAATTTATGCACTTCATGGATCAAGCTCTCGGCTATTTGTATGCCTAATAAGTTTGAGTCATTGTAGTCACTGTCTAGCATAACAAAACTGACTATAGCGACGGGTGTGGTGGAGTTTACATATTGCAGATTAGCTACTAAGTCTTGCATCAAACTTCGCACATAATAATTGATATCGTGCTCTTGTGAATTTTGATTGTTTTGTTTTAGCTTAGTACCAATTGCAAGTTCATCTTTTTTGAACTCCTTCTGAAAACTGACGCTTGAAGCTAAGGTCGAGCCGTCGTCAACGTTTTGTGAAAGCTCAGTATCTTGCGTTTGTTCGTCAAGCGTAACCATATCCTCAATAGGAGCAAAAACAGCACAACCACTTAAGGCTATGGCTGCCAATAGACTCAGATTTTTTACTGCCATGTTACTGTTCCTCAAATGCGATGCATTTAGCCACTTAAGGCTGTGTATTTGTAACCCTGTTCTTAGCAAATCAGATAAAAGTATATGAGATGCCAGACAAAGGTTTCTGTAAATCATTGCTTAAGTAAAGTAGGGCGATGATGGTTTGGGTTTATTCCATGCCTAATCTAATAGGCGTTGCGGTATATCTGATTGTGTTTGACGCTGATTTTTGATGCACTCCACATCGCATCATTTGGCACATAATCTGTTGCCGCTGCCAGTACAATGTTTTCTGGCACTTGTATTAATCTAATATTCACTATGGTGTTGGTTTCTTGCAGCGTGTAGGTGCCGGTCAAAAAATAGTCTGCTGCGATTCTGGGATTTAATTCATTCACTTGCCTACTCAACATTTTATCGGCTTGGTCACTGATTTTTATGTTTGGCATAGTTTTATATTCTATGACTTTTAAACCGGCCTGGGTGGCGAAGGTCATTAAGCTTTCTTGAATTTGCAGACCTAATGCCAAGTGAGAAGGCAATGATTCGCCGTTAGCATGCATAGTCGGTAATATTGTGCCGACGGCCACTGTTTGCGTTTTGTCAATCAGTTGAGAGGTGCTTAACAGCTGTCTAGCGAGATTTTCTACATGCTTATGCAGTGTGTTAGATGGATGTGGGTTTACGGTTGTCACATCAGCTAAATCATTGCTTTCATCCATCTGATCCGTTAAGGCACAGCCTGAGTTTAAGGTGCCAATTAGGATCATTAAACATATAGTTCGCATTGAGTTTATATCTTTAGTTAAAGCTTTGAATTGAAATTAGCAATATAAGTGCCAATACCCTTTGTGGGTAAAATTATTTTTCTTCACACAGATAGGATTATGTCTATTCACCCAGATAGGCTTAAAAAGCACAATGTGGAATTGTTGCAACGAAGGTTAACTAGGCCTTCAAATTTAATCTAAGTCTAACGAAATATTTTGATTACCTAACCTCTCTTATAGGTGACTACATTATTAGGAAAATTTATGAAACTGATGGATCTGTATATGCCTTTGCACAAGATGCTGAATAAAAGTTTAGCTTTTGAAGGGATCGCGCCTTTGTTACTCAGGCTGTATTTGGCACCTGTGATGATCCAAGGAGGGTGGACTAAATATCAAAATTTTGCAGGGATTGTGGATTGGTTTGGTAATGCTGATTATGGTTTGGGTTTACCTTTTCCTGTTGTGCTGGCATTTCTTGCTACTGCCGCTGAATTGGTGGGGGGCATATTTTTGGTAATAGGGTTCGCAACGCGCTGGGTAAGCATTCCTCTGATGGTGACTATGTTAGTGGCAATGTTTTCAGTGCACTGGCCAAACGGTTGGACTGCCATTGCTGATGCCAGCAGTTGGATGTCAGACGGCACTATTATGCTTAACGAAGCCGTTATGAATGCTCCCGATAAATTGGCCGCTGCTAAAGGTATTTTGCAAGAGCATGGCAATTATGAATGGCTTACATCTAGTGGCAAATTTGTGGTACTCAATAACGGTATTGAGTTTGCTATGACGTATTTTATCATGTTGCTTTCATTGTTTTTCACTGGTGGTGGTAAATACACTAGTGTTGATTATTTTTTAGCGAAAAAATTAATCGTTCAAACATAAAATAAAACGGCGCGAAAGCGCCTTTTTTATTAGGATAGTCTCACAAGCCGTTTACTTAATGTGCATATGTAAACGGCCTCTACTAAAGGTACTCAGTTATTATCATATAAATAGCTGTGGTGAAACGTGAAAACGCTCTGACAGTTTGCGAATATGACTTAGGTTTAGAGAGCGCTTTTCATTCAAAATCATCGACACTAAGCTCTTACCACCAATCTCATTCTCAAAATCAGTGGTATTAAGATTGTGCTGCTCCATTAGTATGGCTAACGTTGAAATACCTGAATTGATTTGTGACAAACCTTGGTTGAATATAAGAAATTCGTGCGCACTATTTTCGTATTTTTCTATGCTAATGCACAGCAGGTCTATCAATGGCTCATGTTTTGCGTAGTCTTCAATAAGCTGGTCCATTAAATCTAACGCTTTTTCATGATCCGTTGTGTTTTCTATTCTAAAGATAAAGCTAGCCTCAGCAACAATGCTGCTTAAACCTTGCTCAATACGTTGCAAATTCATCATTCCCCCTTTGCATATCTTTCACACAGCTTGTTGTAATCAGAATGATTAATGATATGTTTAACAAACATCTTTCCTGTTCTGAACTCAATAAATGCCATTAATCTGATATTGTTACCTGCTACATCAATCACATACCATTTGTCTTTGTATTTGAAATTATCTAGGCTGCTAAAAACATTCTTTAACTCTTCAGGAGTATTACATTCTACCTTTTTGAGTACGCTGTAAGTTTTCAAAATTGCTGCGGCATATTTTGGGTGTTTTCTGGTCGCTTCTTCAAAAGGCTTTTTCGAATTAATGTGCATCTAATATTCATTTAGTTCACAATGTGTGAACTATAGCATCCTCAGTTATTACTAACAATATTTTCCCACTCCGCGTTGCGGCCGGTTCGTTAAAAATAGCTCATTTGCATAGCCAAACTTTACTGATTTTGCCTTGATTGTTAGCATATTGAGATAATATCAAGGATATATGAAAAACCAACAAAGCCACCTAAAATTTAAGGATACTTAATGCAGGCGTTAGATTTATTACTTACCCGCAGCTCCCAACATCGACTTCAAGCTCCGGCTCCTGAAGGCCAAGCGTTAGAAAATATTAAACAAGCCGCTTTAAGGGCGCCTGATCATGCTTGTCTAACACCATGGAAGTTTGTCGTTTGCCAAAAACAAGGGCTAAAACGTTTAGGTGATGTATTTGAGCAGGCCGCCATTTCTGCAGATAAAAGCGAAAAAGAAATAGAGCGTGCTTCACAATTACCATTACGCGCACCGATGGTCATGGTGGCGATAGCTAAATACACTGAACATGACAAAGTGCCATGGGTAGAACAAGTTGCCTCAGCAGCTTGTGCTTTACACGCTATGCAAATGGCCGCAGTTGCTCAAGGTTTTGCAGGCGTGTGGCGGACTGGCAGTTATGCCCAAGACCCAATAGTCAAACAAGCCTTTGATTTAGCTGAGCAAGACGAAATAGTGGGGTTTCTTTACTTAGGATCTTCGCCTATTAAGCCTCTACCAAAGCCAAAAAGAGACAGTGGCGCATTTTTTGAAGAGTGGGATTAATGGCGCTAAAAGGCTGATGGCAGTAGATAGTGAATAGTAGATAGCCCACGAAAAGATAAAAAAATTACCACAGAGAATCACTTCAACTACTAAAAAAAACAGTACATTTAAAGCAAAATGATTTTTTACCACAGAGTTCACAGAGCGTCGGGCGCCGACCGCTGCGCTTCACAGAGGACAAAAAGTCAAACGATTAAAACAACATACTATTTTTGATTTTTCTCTGTGATCTGACCTTCCTCTGTGGTGCAAAAAATCTTTAATCTTTAGCTTTTCAGCATTAAATGTTATTTATCACATAGAACTGAGCTTCACAGGCAAAACAATAATGGAGTGGAAGCTTTGGTATTAAAGCAAAAAATTAATTTGCAGCTAGTTTTACTTGGTTTCTACCTGCATTTTTGGCGGCATAAAGGGCCTGATCAGCTCTTTCAATGATATTGGTTAAACCATCATTGGGCCTTTTTTGTGCTACACCAAAAGAAGCGGTAACAGGTGGGATCTTTTCTCCAGTGCGTTTACTACTAAAGGGCACTAAAGCTAATTTCACTCTAATCCTTTCGGCAACAAGTTGTGCTTGTTTAAGTTTCAAACGCGGACATAAAAGAGCAAACTCTTCGCCACCTAATCGCACTGGCAAAATGGGGTCTTTGCATTCTTCTTTTAACATTTGCCCAATAAATTTTAGAATTTGATCGCCTACTAAGTGGCCATGAGTATCATTAAAAATCTTGAATTTATCCACATCCATCATGATCAGAGTAATGTTGTCATGGTTGCTTTTATCAGCGACAAATTGATTATAAATCGTTTCGAATACACGCCTATTGTAGAGGCCGGTAAGTGGATCTGTGTTCGCTTCTTTTTTGCTATTCTCAAGTTCAGCTTTCAATGTGTTGATTTCAGCTTGAGCGGCAGACAGTTGCCCTTGAAATTCTTCATTGGTAGTACAAATCGCACTTGCGTTGGCACTTAACTTATTTAAAACCGGTGCAATGGCATCATCGACACCATGGCTGCCAAGCTCGGTTAAGTTTTCCATCAACGCCTGTGAGTAACTGTTAGTTTGTTGGGCGGTGTGATCCATTGAATCTGATAAATGATCGACCAAATGTGAGAACGCGTTTTGGAAATTTACCAGTTGTTCTTTATTATCATTATCTAACTTACTGATATGCTTAAAAAACAATGATTCTGAGATATATGGAGGACAAGTACCGTAACGTTCTACCGTTTTGTCTAATTCTTTATTTAATGACGGAAAGGCTTTTGAATAGTAGCTGTACCACAATGTATAGTTAAGAGGATTTGGCACTATGTTGTGTTTTACCATCATGGGTATAGACTGGCGCAAATACCCTACTGCTTGTGCTGAATTCTCAGAAAATTTCATAATGACTCTTTATACAAAATACTACAAAATACTTATACAAAATACGCTAAAAAGATTTCTCATCTTCACGTTACTATATTTAAATTTCTGATAAAAACCTATATGACTTTGGGTTAATAGGTTAAGTAATATCTTATATCATATAAAAGAATAAAAGATAAATATTGCAATTAAATGAAATAACACACAGTAAATAATGTGTAGTTAGGTAATAGAGAAAATTCACCATAGAGTTTATCGGTTAACGCGCATAGCGGAAACAAGAGCAAATCTAGAAAGTCCTAAACATGATGGCTTTTATTTTAAGAAAAGCGGTTGGCACCAGATACTCTTTGTTGTATGTGGTTTGACCGCTGTTATTTTTTTGTAGCTAGTTGCTAGAAGCTCGTAACTAGCGGCTTCTTTACCTATTCTTCCACATCGTTCTCTGGTTTCAAAGTCGCTCTAGGTTTACGCTTCATAGGCATATCACCTGCGTCTTTACCTTGCATGGTTTTAACGCGATTAGGTGCTTGTTGAGGTTTGTTTGTTTGATTGACTTTTTTATTGGTCAATTTTTTGCCTGGGGCGACTTTAGCTTTAGGTGGCTTTAAGCCTTTAAATTTAGCTTTTAGGCCTTCAATCTCGCTAAATTCGATGTTCTGTTGCATAAAACTTTTTATTGCCAAAAAACTGAACCAGTCTTTTGGCCCCACAAAGGATACTGCTTGGCCTTTGTTACCGGCTCGTCCGGTTCTACCCACTCTATGCACGTATTCATCAGCCAATTTAGGTAAATCAAAATTCACAACTAAGGCTACATTGAGCAAGTCTAAGCCGCGAGAGGCGATATCGGTGGTGACCAATATGTGATGCTGACCTCGTCCAAACTCACTCATAATATTATTACGTTGACCTTGGGTTAGGTCGCCACTTAGGGCAACGGCGTGTAATTGTTGCTCTTTAAGTATAAGGGTGAGTCTTTCTGTATCTGCACGTGTGGCAGTAAATACGATGATTTGACGATATTCTTGCTGATTGATCATATGACTTAACAATAACTCTTTGTGTGTCACGTGATCGGCTAAGTAAAATTGTTGTTGAATATCTTTATGTTCTTCACCGGCGGAGCCCACACTGATGCGCTGCGGGCTTTTTAATAGGGTCTGAGTCAGTTCGTGCATAGCGGCACTGTCTAAAGTAGCTGAGAACATCATGGATTGGCGTTTGCGATGATCAGCTGCTTGATTGATAAGTCTAAGTTCTGAGGCAAAACCTAAGTCTAACATACGGTCTGCTTCATCCAATATCAACATTTCAAGGCCGTTTAAGAATAACGACTTACCTTTAATGTGATCTGCTACGCGGCCTGCTGTGCCCACAATAAATTGTGGATGATGTTTAAGGGCTTTCACTTGGTCGTTAAAGTTTTCACCACCTAATATCAAAGCGGCTTTTAGCTGCTGCTTCGCAATTAATCCTTTGAGCTGCAAAAACACTTGTTTCGCGAGCTCTCTGGTGGGGGCTAAAATAAGCACTCTGGGGTCACGACGGCTGAGAGGTTGTTTGGTTAACACTCTATGCACCGCGGGTAATAGAAACGCTAAGGTTTTACCAGAGCCGGTTTTGGATGAGGCAATTAAGTCTTTACCCATCAAGCCGTAGGGTATCGCCTTACTTTGGATTTCTGTAGCGGTATTCAGCCCTTTAATTTCAAGGGCTTTTAATAAATTATGATGTAAAGGTAAGTCGGTAAATTGCAAAAGACATGCTCTAAAAACTGATATGGATGCAATTATACAAGGGCTAAGTTAATTTTGTGGGTTTATTTCAAAACATCATTTCCGGCACGTCTGCAGCCACCACTAATTTGCCTGCAGTTTTAGTACGGATTTCATCTATCGTTACCCCTGGCGCTCTTTCAACTAAATGAAACGCGCCGTCTTTTACTTCAAGTACTGCTAAGTCGGTAATGATTTTATTGATACAATTCACACCAGTTAAGGGCAGGGTGCATTGGGCTAACAGCTTTGAATGTCCATGTTTGTCGGCGTGAGTCATAGTCACAATAATGTTTTGCGCCCCAGCAACTAAGTCCATCGCGCCTCCCATGCCTTTGATGAGTTTGCCTGGGATCATCCATGAAGCAATATTGCCATGACAATCTACTTCAAATGCGCCGAGTACAGTTAAGTCAACATGTCCACCGCGGATCATTGCAAAACTTTCTGCTGAATTAAAAATAGACGCGCCTGTTGCTGCAGTGACGGTTTCTTTTCCCGCATTAATCATATCTGCATCCACTTGTGCTTCTGTGGGATAGGGACCCATTCCAAGTAAACCATTTTCTGATTGCAACATGACCTCAATATCATCAGCCACATAGTTGGCTGCAAGGGTCGGGATGCCAATACCTAAGTTAATATAATGACCATCACCAAATTCTTGTGCGACTCGCATAGCAATTTGTTCTCTGCTTAATGACATAATAATGACCTATTGATTGCTGGTAACTGATGAGAGGATTTTGCGTTCTATACGTTTTTCAAACTTGCCGACTATTATCCTGTCAACGTATATGCCAGGAGTGTGTATCTCGCTGGGAGAGAGTTCCCCTGGCTCTACTATTTCTTCTACTTCTAACACTGTGATTTTCCCTGCCGTAGCGGCTATAGGGTTAAAATTTTGTGCGGTATGACGATAAATACAGTTGCCATAACGGTCTGCCTTGTAGGCTTTTACAATGGCAAAATCACCGGTGATCGATTCTTCGAGAATATAATCGCGGCCATTAAATTGTCTAGATTCTTTGCCTTCACCTACTGGTGTACCAAAACCTGTCGCGGTATAAAATGCTGGGATACCTGCGCCGCCAGCGCGCATTTTTTCAGCTAATGTGCCTTGGGGGGTGAGTTCTACTTCCAATTCGCCATTTAACAGTTGCTGTTCAAATAAGGCGTTTTCACCCACATAGGATGACACCATTTTCTTGATTTGTTTTTCTTCTAATAACAGGCCTAGCCCAAAACCATCAACACCACAATTGTTAGAGACTACTGTTAGGCCCTTTGTATTCATCTTTTTTATTTGCGCAATTAAACCTTCGGGAATACCGCAAAGACCAAAGCCGCCAGCTATCACTGTCATATTGTCTTGTAAGCCGGCCATTGCCGCTTCGTAACTGTCTACTACCTTGTTAAAACCTGCCATGATTTACTCTCAAGTTAAATATTAGGGGCTGTTGAGCTTTCATATGTCGCCGAGATTTTTCACAAAATGTACTCAATCAAGGCAAAACCTGTGAAATTTGGCCATCCAAATAATCAGATTTTAACGCAGAGTGAGGGCGTTTTGAGGAAAACCCTCCGGGCTGGGCCATTTATTCGCCTACCTTCATTGTTCATCTTTCGTTTAGAGTGACTAAACTTCAAGATAAACGCCTCGGTATCCAAATAAATGGCTTCAGTCCCGACGATATATGAAAACTCAACAGTCCCCACAGTGTAAAAGATACATATAAATAGTAAAATTGAATTAATATGTGTATTAATAGATTTTATTTATTAATCTTTATTGCTTTAAACGAGAGTATTGAGCTATCTACAACGTATCTTTTCGGCAGGTACAGATTTTTGTCTGTATTGCGCAATCCCATACCTTTGCTCAGGCTGCTGAAAAAATGTGCCTGTCTCAGCCCGCCTTATCATCGGCAATAAAAAAAATGGAATCACAGTTGGGGGGGGTATTGTTCTCTCGCACCACTCGTAAAGTGGAGTTAAGTCCAGAAGGGCGGCAATTTTTACCCGTGGCAGTCAGGCTTATTGGTGATTGGCAAGACGCGTTTTCAGACTTACATAATTTATTTTCATTAGGCCGAGGCAAGTTATCCATAGCCGCGATGCCTTCTTTTGCCGCTGGGCTGTTACCGGGCATTTTACAACAGTTCAAAGCTGAGTTTCCTAACATAAAATTGTCAGTGGCTGATGTGGTGATGGAGTCTGTGATAAAAGATGTGCAAGCGGGTAGGGCTGAGATTGGATTCTCCTTTGAACACAAAAAAATGGACGGGTTAGAGTTTCATCCCATTCTTACGGATAATTTTATTGCGGTATTACCTGCTAATCACCCCTTGAGCGAACATAAAATGTTGTCATGGTCACACATTGCTTTGTACCCTTTTGTGGCTATGAATAAAGGATCAGCTATTCGCCAATGGATTGATTCATTTATGGAATTAAATCATTTGTCTTTAAATATAGTAGTGGAGGCAAGTCAACTTGCCACCTTAGGGCAGTTTGTCAAACATGACTTAGGTGTGTCTGTGGTACCGGCCTTATGTCAGGAACAAATGCTCAGTAAAGACTTAGTTTGCCTGAACATTCATCAAAGTGGTTTGAGTAAAAGAGTGGGGGTTATTCGGCAAAAAAACAGTAATTTATCGTCAGTTGCTGCATCATTCTGGCAATGGACTGTGAAAAATATTTCATATCCAAGTTAAAGTGACCCAAGTTCAGGTTAAAGTAGAAACGTAAATTAGTTTGATAGGTTGCCGTTACCATTTTTTCTTTTCTGCAAATAAATCGTCCAGATCGTTTTTTTCTAATTCTTCTTTTTTGGCCACATCACGGCTATTAGCATTTTTTAGGTTACTTTCAATATTAACCAGTTGTTCTTCTAATTGGGCCTTTCTAACTGTGATGAATTCATCTGGATTAGGCTGGGCAGAGAGTGCACCTATGGCTTTTTCTAAACATTGCCTTGCAGAGCCTAATTGATTGTTTTTTATAGCAACTTCTCCGCGCCGCATTAACGTGTCGACGTTAGCGCGCAACTGTAATCGTTCCAGTAATTTGTCTTCGGCTAAAAATACTCTGCTTTCAATGCGGTTCTTCTTAAACTCAGAGCTTAAAAATGCACGCAGCGTTTTGATACCGCGAATAAATTGAATGACTTGCTTATCGCCTTGTGGCAATTGAAAATTTTCTTCTGACGGGGGAGCTTTACTCACGTCGATAGTCTTTAAAGCCTCTTCTGTTGTTTTTATCCTAGTATTTGAACCTGCTGTATTATTACCCATTTGTTTGGCCGCTTTCATCGCGCCCAACATTCGGCGTTGCATAATAAAAATCAGCCTTTGGGAAATGGGTAATTGGTCTGCGCCCAATAACGCGGCTTCGGTATTGTCGATAATCCCTTTTTGTTTGGATAACTCAGTTCTGCGTTCAGTTTCCACTTTGTTTTTGTGTTGCTGAATAGCATTCACTATAACACCGACCAACACTAAGGCGACAATCAATACAATTATTATTGTAAATACCATAAATCTATAATTTTCCCACTATTAGGGTTCAACAAACTTAGCTATTGCAATCTCTTAGTTTACTGATTAATTAAGGTAACGTTAAGATAAAAACGCTCCCACCTAAACTTCCACCATTTTCTAAAGATATATTACCTTTAGCCTTACCCTTGGTATGCGCTTGGGCAATTAATCGCGCAAAAAACAAACCCAACCCCGTTCTTCCTTCACCGATATCACAGTTTTGCATTGTAATATTATGGGCATCCAGCATGTTTTGTGGATAGCCGAGTCCGTCATCTTCCACTTTAAATACTAATTTTTCATGTTCGGTGTAAACGCTCAGGTGTATCTTTTTCTGGCTATAACGCATGGCATTAACTAATACGTCATTTAACAAAACACCAATTAAGTCAGCGTCTAGATACCATACTAAATCGGCTGATTGGGTAACTTCTAAAATCATATTTTTATGATTTAAGTAACTTTCATTGGTAGCCAGCAAATCTTCTACTACATCTTCTATATGGTATTCGTCGATATTAAGAGGCAAATTGTCTGATCCTGCGCGATATAAAGACAATAATTGCACCAGTCCTGTATTGAGTCGGGCTGCTTCGTAATGAGCCGATGCCAAATGCCCTCGAGAAACAGGATCTGTCTCTATCAGACTTTGTCCTAGGCTTTCAATAGATTGCATTAACAAACATAAGGAGTTCTTCATATCATGCACGGCTGAACCTAATACAGTAGAGAAATCAATTGATTTTTCTTCTCTAGACATCAGGTGTTCCCACGGGGTAAATGAATAATAGAAACATAGAGTTACTCACAAATTAATAATATTTATGGGTATCTTATCAGACCTTTTTCTGGATTTGATATTTGATTTTTCAGTCTTTTAAGGGGGTTAGGTTGATATAACTAGAACCTTTTTTTTAAAAACTAATGGAATTCGCCTTGTTAAAGTTATATAACAATTTAATATAAAGAAGTTCCCTAGGTTAACAAGCAAGGCTAAGACATGAAATTACAGCAACTCCGTTATATTGTTGAAGTACTCAACAATAATTTAAACGTCTCGGCTACCGCTGAAAGCTTGTACACATCACAACCGGGGATCAGTAAACAAGTTCGCATGTTAGAAGATGAGTTAGGCATACAGATATTCGGTCGTAGTGGCAAACACCTCACTCATGTGACTGAGGCAGGTCAAGATGTGATCAATATTTCTCGGGAAATTTTAGCAAAAGTGGAAAGTATTAAAGCGGTGTCTCGAGAACACACCTTGCCAGATCAAGGTAAGTTAAATATTGCGACCACTCATACCCAAGCAAGATATGCTTTGCCTGATGTGATCAAAGGCTTTATGAAAAAATATACTAAAGTCTCATTGCATATGCATCAAGGCACACCGTCGCAAATAAGTGATCTTGCCGCTAAGGGTGAAGCAGATTTTGCCATAGCCACCGAGTCATTACATTTGTATAACGATTTAGTCATGCTGCCTTGTTATCACTGGAATCGTAGTATTATTGTTAACCGGGATCATCCCTTAGCCAAAAAGACCAGTATTACTATTGAAGATATTGCCGAGTACAACTTAGTCACTTATGTATTTGGTTTTACAGGCCGTTCATCTTTGGATCAAGCCTTCAGTAGTGCAGGTATCGAACCTAAAATAGTGTTCACTGCCACTGATGCCGACGTGATTAAAACTTACGTCAGACTGGGTGTGGGTGTGGGTGTGATTGCCTCAATGGCGATTGATGACAAACTGGACTCAGACTTAGTTAAAATCGATGCTAGCCACTTGTTTGAATACAGCACCACTAAGATTGGTTTTAGAAAAGGTTCATTCTTACGCAGCTACATGTACGAATTTATCGAACGTTTTGCCCCACATCTAACTAAGTCAGTGGTAGAAAAAGCCATGATGTTGAAAAATAACGATGAAGTAGAAAAAATGTTCAAAGGGCTAACGTTACCGGTAAGGTAAAAAGCAGCTTCGAGGATCGAACTACGAGTTACTAGCCTAAAGCTAAAGACAAAAAAAACGGCGTCATTTGTTAAAATGATGCCGTTTTTGTTTGACAGAATAGTTTACCCGAAAATACTTTGCGTAGCTCGTAGCTCGTAGCTCGTAGCTCGTAGCTCGTAGCTTTTAACACTCAATAATATTGACTGCTAAACCGCCTCTTGACGTTTCTTTGTATTTAGACTTCATATCGTTGCCTGTTTCCCACATGGTTTTGATGACCTTGTCGAGTGATACTTTGTGTTGTCCTGAGCCTCTTAGAGCGAGTCTGGAAGCGTTAATGGCTTTAATGGCTCCCATAGCATTACGCTCTATACACGGAACTTGTACTAAGCCGCCGACTGGGTCGCAGGTTAAACCTAAGTTATGCTCCATACCAATTTCGGCTGCGTTTTCAACCGCGTCTACCGAACCGCCGACTATTTCGGTTAATGCTCCTGCTGCCATTGAACATGCCACGCCTACTTCTCCCTGACAGCCTACTTCGGCGCCAGAAATAGACGCATTCTTTTTATATAAAATACCGATGGCTGCTGCAGTTAAGAAATAACGGCTCACTGTGTCTTCGTCTACCGGTTTAACAAATTTATCGTAATAACATAACACTGCTGGAATAATACCTGCTGCGCCGTTGGTGGGGGCGGTTACTACCGTGCCGCCGGCGGCATTTTCCTCGTTAACCGCTAATGCAAATAGATTGACCCAATCCATTGCGACCATTGGATCGGCATTTTTTTCGTTTTGTAAGCGGTGATATAAGCCCGGCGCTCGGCGCGTGACTTTTAAGCCACCGGGTAAAATACCTTCAGTATGAATACCTGTTTGCACACTTTTATACATAACCTGCCATATGTGCCATAGTTTTTTGATGATTTCTTGTTTGGGTTGAAATACTTCTTCGTTTTTCATCATTAATGAACTGATACGTAGACCGTGCTCTTTACTTAATTCTAGTAATTGTTTAGCGCTGGAAAAGTCATAAGGCACAGATTGTTCTTCGTGAATAAGTGCGGCTACTTTTTGCTCAGCAAAGTCTTGCTCTCGAATAATAAAGCCCCCTCCGATAGAAAAATAAGTTTGTGAGGTGATCACAGTCTTATTATTCATGGCATGAAACGTCATACCGTTTGGGTGTTGGCTGAGGGATTTACGACGATGGAAAACTATTGCATTGAGTGCAGGGAATTTGATTGTTTTTTTACCGTCTAGGTCGAGTTTTTGACAGCTTCTGACTTTTTCTAAAAAGGATTCAACCATAGAACTATCTATAGTTTCAGGGGCATGGCCAAGTAATCCTAAAATCACAGCTTTGCCTGTTCCGTGGCCTTTTCCTGTTTGTCCTAATGAGCCAAACAGCTCGACCTTAATCTGATCAGTGGTATCGAACAAACCTTGTTCCGATAATTCCCCACAAAAAGCTTTAGCAGCCCGCATTGGGCCAACGGTGTGGGAGCTGGAAGGGCCAATACCGATGCTGAACATATCAAAAACACTGATCATTTGTTTATTTCACTAGAAAAGATAAAAACTGATTGTGCTAGTTAAATGTGTTTAGAACAATAGCTGAGGATATAACAGCTTAAATAGCGCTGTAAAGATTGCTTTAAATGTTTACGCTTTGACGATAAAAACGTTAGAAATGATTCGATAGATTACGCACAAAAGCAGCTGTTGCGCCCCAAATGTTATGTTGCTTCCAAGGGATAAAGTACACCGGGAACTGCCCCTCTTTACGTTTAACCCAATGAATTAAATGATTATTTTGATCCATTAAAAAACTCAATGGCACTTCGAAGGTGCTTTCCACTTCATTTTTATCCAATATTAAGCGGGTTGGAGCAGAGACGAAGCCCACATAAGGTATCACTTCATATCGACTCACCGTGCGATACATAGGCAAGTTACCGACAACTTCTACTTTATAGGGGGGTAAACCTACCTCTTCGTGGGTTTCACGCAGAGCTGTTTCGACCAAAGAATTATCAGTTAACTCTTGTTTACCACCGGGGAAACTTATTTGGCCAGCATGATGCCTTAAGTGACTCGCTCTGACTGTAAACAACACAGTCAGCTCATTGTCGTATTCCATTATAGGTAATAATACGGCGGCAGGCCTGCCTGGCTCTCGAAGTGGAAAATCGGCCTCACTATTAATTTGTTTGGCATGATGAAATCGAGTGAGAAATTGTGCTTTATCCATGGGCCTTCCCAAGTTTCGACAATGAGGAGTATTGACTCAAGACAGGTAATATTTTTGACACCTTATCTAGGCTTTCTTGATATTCATCTTTTGCGTTAGAGTCGAGTACGATGCCTCCGCCAGCCCAGCAATGCATTATATTTTGATCGTGTGATTGTTCGCGTGATTTTTCGCATAGTAAAGTACGAATACATATATTGGTGTCCATGTCGCCAAACACGCCTAGATAGCCAATACTGCCGCAGTAAATGTTACGGTTGTTAGGCTCTAGTTCGTCAATAATCTGCATAGCACGTATTTTTGGCGCTCCGGTAATTGAGCCTCCGGGAAACGCACCTTGCAATAAGTCTATAGGGTTGCTGGTTGTTTTTAGCTTACCTGTGACGGTACTCACTAGATGATGAACTGCGGCAAAGCTTTCTAATTTAAACAGATCGGGCACATTGACAGTGCCCTGCTGGCAGTGTTTGCTTAAGTCGTTACGCAGTAAATCAACAATCATCAAATTTTCAGCTCGGTCTTTCTCGGCATTTAATAAGGATTCGATTTGTTGTTGATCTTGTTTAGCGTCGTTGCTCCTTGGCCTAGTTCCTTTTATGGGTTTCGTTTGTACCATGCGCTCATTTACGGATAAAAATCGTTCAAGTGAAATACTCATCACTACGCTTTCTGCTAAACGGATAAATGCAGAAAAAGGCGCATGATTTGCCTCTCGTAATAGTTGGTAAGCCTGCCACTCATCACCCATATAATGGGCTGAAAAACGCTGAGCTAAGTTAATTTGATAACAATCACCGGCCTTCAAGTAGGACGAAATACTCGACAGTTTTTGTGTATATTGCTCTTGGCTCATATTAGCTTGCCATTGACTGGTTAAACTAAAGGACTGTGACGTGTTTTTGCATTGCAGCATTTGTTGAATATCCTTGATCGAAGGATGGGGATATTGCTCCAAATAACACAGATAAAATTGCTGATTATTATTGTCTTTAATGATGCTCCACGCATAAATGCCCACGGCCATATCTGGCGTAGAGTACTCGTTCGCATTTTTATTTGGCAAGTTTTCAAAACGTTTACCCAAGTCATAACCAAACAAACCTAAAGCACCGGCCATAAATGGCAGTTTAGGGTTATCAGCAGATGAAACCTGATTGTTAGGCATATGTTTTTCAAGCAAATTTTGTACTAAAGACAAAGGATTGAGTAAACTTTCTTGATTTTGATTGGTGTCATGTTGCCACAGATTACTGGTATTGCCGATGGTGGTGATGGTGGCAATGGGGTTGGCAACCATTATATCGTAGCGGCCATCTTGATGTTGACTATCAGCAGAGTCTAAGAACATTGCCCATGGTTTATCCACAAAGTGGGCAAATATATCTGCCATTGAAAATTGACTGGTTAAATCCAGGGGACTGACTATTAATGAGTAAGTATGGTTGTTCATGGTGACTACTTTTAGGTACCTAAAAAAACAGCTGCTGAATTACTGAAGGCGCATCCGAATTGTCGTGGAGCAAATTGCGCTATCAGGTTATCATATCAATTAGTGAAAATTTAACCCAGACAATTTAAGAGGCATCTATGGCTGTTATCCGTCAGCAAGATTTTATCGACAGTATTGAAGAGTCTTTACAGTATATTTCTTATTATCATCCCCTTGATTACATCAAAGCGGTTGAAAAGGCTTACAACAAAGAAAAAAGTCAGGCGGCAAAAGATGCCATGGCGCAAATACTCATTAACTCGCGCATGTCAGCCGAGGGTAAACGCCCTTTGTGTCAAGACACCGGCATAGTGACCTGTTTTGTGAAAATCGGTATGGGTGTGCAATGGGATAAAACAGATTTGACCGTGCAACAAATGGTTGATGAAGGTACTCGCCGTGCTTATTTAAATCCAGATAATCCATTGCGTGCATCGATTGTCGCCGATCCTGCAGGTAAACGGAGCAATACGAAAGACAATACACCCGCTGTTGTGCATATTGATACTGTGCCCGGCGGTGAAATTGAAATTATGATTGCAGCCAAAGGTGGCGGCTCTGAAAATAAATCTAAAATGGTCATGCTTAACCCAAGTGATGATATTGCCGACTGGGTAGTTAAAACATTGCCTACTATGGGCGCAGGTTGGTGTCCGCCTGGCATGTTGGGAATAGGCATTGGCGGCACGGCTGAAAAAGCAGCGGTTATGGCGAAAGAAAGCTTAATGGATCCTGTGGATATTCAAGAATTAATGGATAGAGGCGCCGAGACAACCGAAGAAAAATTACGTTTAGATATATTCAAAAAGGTTAACGCCTTAGGTATTGGTGCCCAAGGGCTGGGTGGGTTAACCACAGTAGTGGATATTAAGATCATGTCATGTCCCACTCACGCTGCATCAAAACCTGTGGCGATGATCCCTAATTGTGCGGCAACCCGCCATGCACATTTTCGTTTAGATGGTTCTGGCCCTGCTGAATTTACGCCACCTAGGTTAGAAGACTGGCCAAAAGTGACTTGGGAAGTAGGCGAGGGCACGCGCCGTGTTGATTTAAACACTGTGACTAAAGAAGATATACAAGACTGGAAAGTCGGTGAAACGGTTTTATTGTCAGGTAAAATGTTAACGGGACGTGATGCTGCTCACAAACGTATTCAAACCATGTTAGCCAATGGCGAAGGTTTACCTAAAGGCGTGAACTTCGATAATAAGTTTATTTATTACGTTGGACCAGTAGACGCGGTTCGTGACGAAGCGGTAGGTCCGGCAGGGCCCACAACGGCGACTCGTATGGATAAATTTACCGACATGATGTTAGAGCAAACCGGCATCAGTGGCATGATTGGCAAAGCTGAACGTGGTCCTGCTACGGTGGCAAGTATTGCCAAACACAAGTCTGTGTACTTAATGGCTGTGGGTGGTGCTGCCTATTTAGTGTCTAAAGCGATTAAAAAGGCGCGAGTAGTCGCTTTTGAAGATTTAGGCATGGAAGCTATCTACGAATTTGATGTAGTGGATATGCCAGTCACTGTTGCGGTAGATAGCACAGGCGCTAATGCCCATGAAACAGGCCCCGCTATTTGGAAAATAAAAATAGCTGAAATGGAAAAGTAATCTTTTTCTAGTTAAAAATAAGTCGTTTTAGTTAGGCCCTGAACACGGCGGTAAATTACAGTGTTGTGATTTACCGCCTTTGTTTTTGGTAAATATTACAACAAGAGTAAAACACATTTCTATGAGTCAATTTAACGACCCTATTTTACTATCCATCTTTGCTGGTCTATTTTTATTTGGATGCTTGATTGGCGCTTTTATTATCAGTTTTAAAGTCACTAAAAGTGCGCAGCAAACGATTCAACAGAATAGTTTATTTGCAACTCAACAAGAAACACAACTAAGGGACCAACTTGCACAACAAGATTTGCTGATAAAAGCATCCATATCTGAGCAAAAAACTGCTCAGCAACAGCAAATGCTTACGCAGAATAAATTGGGGCAATTGACGCAACGAGTAGAAAGGATTGCAGAGCTAGAAACAGAAAAAAACTACTGGCAGCAACAACATCAACAAAGTAATAGACAGGCTAGTGAATTACGCACCCAATTAGAGTCGCAAGCGGCGCGCTTTGAACAAGAACAAATTGCTAGTCAGGATAAATTGCAGTTGTTAGAAGCTGCCGAAAAACGTTTACAAGAACAATTCGAAAATATTGCCAATAAAATATTTGAACAGAAACAAGAAAAGTTTAGCCAATCCAGTAAGGCTGGCTTGGCTTCTATTTTGACACCTTTAAAAGAGCAGATTGAAGGCTTTAAAAAACAAGTTACAGATCAATATGTTAAAGAAGGGCAGGAGCGAGCATCCCTTAAAACTGAAATTTTGGGTTTAAAAGAGCTTAACCAGCAAATTACTCACGATGCCGCTGCGTTAACCAAAGCTTTAAAAGGGGATAACAAAGTCCAAGGTAACTGGGGCGAGGTGGTTTTAGAAAGAGTGTTAAAAGAATCGGGACTGCGGGAAGGTCACGAGTTTGATACCCAAGTTGCCCTAAAAAATGAACAAGGGAAAAGTTACCAGCCAGATGTGGTGGTACATTTGCCGAATGATAAAGATGTGGTGATTGACTCCAAAGTATCCCTTGCTGCCTACGAGCGTTATTTTAATGAGCATGATGATGAATTAGCGCGAGTTGTGCATTTAAAAGAACACGTCAACTCGTTGCGCAACCATATAAAAGAACTCGGTAAAAAAGACTATCATGACTTAAAAGGCATTCGTACCTTAGATTATGTGCTGATGTTTATCCCCATTGAATCGGCGTTTTTACTTGGAGCAGATCAAGCCCCTGAGTTAATGAAACTGGCTTTTGATAACAATATCATGCTGGTCAGCCCAACAAACTTGCTGGTGGCATTGCGTACTATCAACAATATTTGGCAATACGAATATCAGAATCAAAACGCACAAAAAATTGCCGATAATGCAGCTAAGTTATACGACAAGTTCCATGGATTTATGGTGGATATGGATAAAGTGGGTAAAGCCATTGAATCAAGCCAGAAAAGTTTTGAAGGCGCTATGAATAAACTGTCTACAGGTAAAGGCAACCTTGTAAGACAGGTAGAACAGTTCCGTAAATTGGGTGTTCAGAGCAATAAAAATATGGATAAAAACTTACTAGATAGTGCCGAAGTTGAGGATGAGCAAGAATAGCAGCGAGCTTTATAGCGTTGAGTCTCAGAGAAAGATAAAAGATTATCGCTGTAAACCGCAGCGCTCTGTGGTTCAAAAATATCTTAGATTATTAGTATTTCAACTTTAAAAGCGTTTAATCACAGAGGAAGAGGAGCGCTTCGCTGCACAGAGGAATATTCTGTTCAATATTATAAGTGTTTGTGTATTAAGTTTATCTTCTCAGTGAGCTGTAACCGGAATGCTCTGTCGATTATATTTCATTTATCTTTACGCAAAAAAACGGCCTCAAAAGAGGCCGTTTTCCTAGGGTAAGTCGCTTTCTGTTTAAAGAGAATGCTACTTACCTACCATGTTGAACGTTTAGTTCGTTCGCGAACAATTCTTTACGAAACTCGAAACTTAAATCCTGTTGTTCAGTTCAGCTACTATAGGTAATGCATCTAAACCATTTTCAGAAGCCCAAATTAATACTGTTTTTCCGTCCGACTCTGGTGAGCTTAAGTCACCTCTAGGCATTTTTTTAATCATCAAGGTACCTGTTTCCACCGAGTCATTAAGCATAGCTGTGCGAATAAGGCTGTTACCACCACAAGAAACCCCTGTGTAGTAATCTTTAAGCTTCATTCTAAAGTCAGACTGAACACGTTTCATTTTTTTACGTAATTCGCCTTTGTCATCAGCTTTAACGATAGTGCAGATGTTTTGTAATGCTTCGTTTATGTCAGCTTGTGCGTTGCCCGCAGTAAATAAAGAGATAGAAGCGATTGCGATAGAAGTTTTAACTATTTTCAACATGGTTAAGTTCCTCGGTGTTTTAGTTTATTTGCAGCCGTTGCTGCGTTTTGATGTAGCTATTAAAGACCATTTGAATTGATTCAAAAATCTGCAAGGTGATACTTAGGTATGAGGTGTGATAACTTTGTTAGATTCATTAAAAGAGTTTTTAAAATCTCGATAATTTCAGATTTTAAAGCAATTGATTTACTAGATGGGCTAGTTAATCAATTGTCATATTCTAACCTGTTGTTTTTGGTCGCGTTGATTTTTAGAACGCGGTATGCCCTAAACGCAAATTCACATTAACTCAACCAACTGTCACATAGTGCTTGATCAATGATCTCTAGGGCTATGGTGTCGCAGGGTGCAGCACTGACGTTGAAAGTCAGTTGTTTGAGTTTTTTATCCCGTAATACGCTTAGTTGGGCAGTTTGGCCGATAGTTAAACAGTTGACCTGTGTCACTAAGTTTTCTTTATTTATCTCCCATCTATCAATGGCTATCAACACATCACCTACTTGAATCCCGGACTCGTAAGCGGCAGTTTGCTCCGTCACTTGCATGATTTGTACGCCTATTTCTTGTGCTTTTATTTGTGCACCAAATTCGACTTTAATCGGGGTGGTTGTTTTTACACCTCCCTTGTCATCAAGGTTTTCTCTTGGTGAAAAATGGCATTGTACGCCAAATTTCTCTAACAACTCGTTGAACGGTAACTCTTCAGTGGAATATAATGCAGATTGGAAAAAATTATTTAAGTCTATATTCAGCTGTGTTTTGAGAATATTTTGGACAACGTCTACTGGCGTTGGGATGGCGAGCTTTCCGTGTTGGCTCCACAAATGCCGCATCACATCGTCTAAACTAAAATTTCCGTCACTTTTGTTTTTTATCAGTAAGTCCAAACACATAGCCAAAACAGCGCCTTTGTTATAATAACTGACGATATTATTCACGGCACTTTCATCTTGTTTATAAAACTTGGTCCAAGCATCAAAACTAGACTCGGTAATGGTTTGTTTAAAGCGCCCTTTATTACGTAGTAACCGAGTGAGGTTTTGGGCGACTACTTTTAGATATTCAGTTTGGGTACTAAGACCACATCTAAAAAGACTAAAATCGTCGTAGTAGCTAGTAAAACCCTCATAAATCCATAATTGTTCTGTGTATCGCTCTGTGTCTAATGCTGCACCAAACAACTCTTGAGGTTTGATCCTCTTTACATGCCAAGTATGAAAAAACTCATGGCTACACAAACTTAGAAATACTCGATAGCCATCTGTCATTTGTGCTGCATCAGATAAGCTGGGCAGATCATTCCTACTGTACATTAACGCGGTGGAGCTGATATGTTCTAGTCCACCAAAAGCATTATCTGTTAGCAGCGTGATAAATTGATAACGCTTAATCGGCGGTGTATCGGCAAAGAATGCAATATGGTGCTGACATACCTTGGTTAAATCTGTTGTTATGCGTTTCACATCTGCTTGATGTCCTCCTGCGAGTATTAGTTCAAACTCCACACCAGCGGCAGAAAATGGCAAAATATCAAATTCACCCATTAGTACTGGATGATCAATCAACTCTTCGTAGTGAGCTGCCCAATATTCCCCAAATGCATGTGTATCTTGCATTTCAGTTGGCATAGTTGTGGCAACCTTCCAGTGGGATAATTCTGGTTGTAAAGGTTTTTGCAACGTTAACCCGCAAGGTTGATCTGTTTGCCCAACAACCGCCAAAAACATATTGGTGCCATTTAAAAACGCTATTTCATCATTGATATAGGCGCTTCTAACTGATAGGTCGAAAGCATAAATTTGGTACTTAATGGTCAGTGTTGTGTTAACTGCTTGTACTTGCCAGGTCTGTTTGTCGAGCTTTTGGATGTTTATATCTGTTCCCGTATCATCCTGAGCACTAATTTTGACAATGTTTTTGGCAAAATCACGGATCATATAACTACCTGGTATCCAGGCTGGCAAGGTCAGGACCTGCCCATTTCTAGCAGGATTTTCAATGCGTAAGCTGACATCAAATGTATGTCCCGCGATAGATGAAACGTTAATATGGTAATGAATGGGTGAGGGATGGGTATGCATAATGTTTCTCTGTTTGATGGAAATGTAACGATTTTAATGCTCTGTTCTTGTAAATACCGTAATATGTTGTTGTTTCTATGAACTTTATTTAATATTAACTTAGAAGGTGTAAAGCCAATGATAACAACAAAGGTCTTCAAGGATTATTAATTAAATGGCAATCTTGCAGGAAAAAGTTGGACTGACGAATGAAGATTTAAGAAAGCTCCGATCTATGCGGCCCGGCAGACCTATTGATTTACAATTGTCTACGACCACTACGACCAAAAGGGTGAGAACCGAGTTCGTAGGTATGGATGGTACCCGTTGTATGATTTTCAGATTCCCAGATGAAGGTAAGTGGGGATCACTGGGTGATGGGATTTTTAAAGACAAAACGATGATCGCTAGATATATCCTTGAGGACGATACCGGTGAAATCATTGCCTTCAAAGTTAAAGTCATATTAGTTACCACTAAACCCAGTCATTTGATTTTTACTAGTTTTCCGCTGATTATTCAAAGTCATGATTTACGTGCCGAGCCCAGATCAAAAACTCGGATTGCTACCAGTATGTTTGATGCACAAAGTGATTTAGCGATATGCAACTCTATGGTATTGGATATATCAGTAAATGGTTGTCGAATGAGTATTGATAAAGGTGGCAGCAACACTAAGCCAAAGATTAAACAAGTTGTGAAAATGTATTTCGCGGGATCCAAAGACAAGGAAATATTCCTGATTGGCACTATTATGAACAGTAACTCCGATGAAGTTAGTCTATATTACGGCGTCAAGTTTGAAACACCTAAATCAGAAGTTAAGCAGTTATTGCAAGATCTAATGTTGGTGACTGGTTAAATTGTAAATATAATCGTTAACTTGACAGGTTTTAATTGATGCAAGTCAATTGAGTTGTTAAATTAGCGTTAATAATATGTCAGCGAGATTTACATGCGTCAAATAGAATTTCTGTTAAATGAGTATGGCGAAAGTCATAAAAACAAAACCAATATTCTTATCCATGCAATAGCAGTACCGGCAATATATTTTGTCACGCTAGCGCTTGTATGGTCTATTCCCACTCCTGCTTTTCTGGATTATTTTGCTATCACCTGGGCGCATATTCTGGTTATCCCCACTTTATATTATTACTTTCGTTTGTCTGGGCCAATAGGCGCGGCTATGACGCTGTTATCCGTATTGTCTTTATATGGAATTGTTCTGCTGGAGTCCCTAGGTATTTCTGTTTGGCAGTTCAGTCTCACTTTGTTTGTAGTGATGTGGATTTTGCAATTTATTGGACACAATATTGAAGGTAAAAAACCTAGTTTTCTAAAGGATTTACAATTTTTATTGGTGGGACCTGCTTGGTGGTGGGTGCATTGGTTAAAACGTTTAAACATCAATTATTAACCACACTGATTAATTCTACAATCAGGTGCGATCAAACACCGCTAATCTAAGACCAAGTGAACGTTTTCTTGGTCTGTTTTTTGTATAATTACTTTCTGTCTATTATTCAGGAATACATGTGCCTAAGTGGGAAAAACTAGTCGATAGTCGAGAACGCTTGTTTTGGACCTTGCATACAGCAGGTTGGTGTGGTTTTGCTATCATTTATTATATCGGCTCATTTCTACAAGACATGCGCAGTATATGGCTATTTGTCATAGTACTTAATGCCTATGCAGGATGGTTACTGACGATCCCACTTCGATATATATATCGCAAGGCATTAACTTTAACACCTCTCAAAATGCTCATTCTGGTGGGGGCCAGTTTGTATTTTACTGCGTTGATTTGGACTTTAGTTAAAAATGTCAATAACTGGGAAATCTATAAAAAAGGCTACCGGCCAGAAGAATGGTATTGGTATTTTAAAGACACCATCAATTCTTTAATCATGATTGGATGTTGGACTGGCGCTTATTTTGGCGTCAAAAACTATCAGATGTTACTCAGAGAAAAACAAAATGTGCTGAAAGCGTCTTCTATGGCCCATCAAGCACACATTAAAATGCTTAGATATCAGTTAAACCCACACTTTCTTTTTAATACCCTGAATGCTATTTCAACACTTATTCTTATGAAAGAGAACAAAACAGCTGAAGCTATGGTCAGTCGTTTAAGTGACTTTTTACGTTACTCACTTGATAAAGATCCCATTCGCCGTGTCCCGCTTATTCAAGAAATTCAAGCACTAGAACTGTATTTGGAAATTGAAGAGGTGAGATTTGAAGATCGCCTATCGGTAGTTTGGGACATAGAAGAAAAGACTAAAAGTGCCCTGGTGCCAAGTTTGATTTTACAGCCTATTATAGAAAACTCCATAAAGTTCGCTATTTCCAAACTAGAAAGCGGTGGATGTATCAGCATTACAGCTAAAACTTTTGGTCGTGTTTTGATGCTAAACGTAAGTGATAATGGTCCTGGTGCTGAGATTAAAAACGGGCAATTACCTGTCAGCAAAAATGGAGGGGTAGGGTTACATAATATTCAGGAACGATTAGAAGCTTTATATCTCAATAAACATTCTTTTGTGATATCCCATAATTATCCAACGGGTATAAAAGTGAACATCCGTATTCCATACGAAATAAGCGAGAACTCAAGTGACAAAAAAATTGAAAATTAGCACTGTCATAGTTGACGACGAGCCACTCGCCCGTAAAGGATTGTCCTTACGATTGGCTGAGTTTGACAATATTGACATAGTGGGTGAGTGTAAAAATGGTTTAGAGGCTGTAACACTTATTCCCCAAGTGCGTCCTGACTTGGTTTTTTTAGATATTCAAATGCCCGGGCTGAATGGTTTTCAAGTTATCAATAAACTACAAGAACTAAAACAACCCATCCCTTTAATTGTATTTGTGACTGCTTTTGACTCCTATGCCATCAAAGCTTTTGACGTACATGCTTTAGATTATGTCCTAAAACCAGTGGATGAAAGGCGTCTCAGAGACGCTGTTGATAAAGTTCAATTGACACTAGAGCGTAAACAACAGGATGGTAATAATCAAAAACTGACCAGATTAGTGGCTGATTTTACCGGTGACGATTGTGAAGATATTTTACGAAAATTAGCCAGCGGTGAAACCATTACTGCTAACCCTTATCCTGACATTTTAGCAATAAAAGATGGTTCCGAAGTGACCCGTGTGGCAGTCAATGATATTCAATGGATTGATGCCGCTGGTGATTATATGTGTGTGCACGCAACGGATCAGACCCATATTATGCGCCGAACTATGAAAGAGCTAGAAAAGGATCTTGATCCCAAAAAATTCGTTCGTGCCCATCGTTCGGCTATGGTTAACATTATGTTTGTGCAAAAAATGGTCAGTCATATTAGTGGCGAATACCACTTAATATTAAATAATGGCACTGAACTCAAAGTCAGTCGTAGTCATCGAGATCGTGTTAAAGAGATGATTAAATTATAATAAACAAAACAATTGTTGTTGGATCTTCAACAAATATTCATCTAGAGGCTTTTTTTGTTGCCAACTTATTTCAAGAGGCAGCGTGACTAATTGATTATTGTGTTCACCCACCATGACATCGTTTTGACCTGCCAAGGCTTGCTCAATCCCGTAAGCGCCCAACTTAGTCGCTAAAATCCTGTCTTGGCTAACGGGTGAACCCCCTCTTTGTACGTGTCCTAAGATAACGGGGCGACATTCAATTTGAGTCTTATCAGTGATCATTTTCGCCAGCGTGATAACCCCACCGGGTAATAGGTTTTCACTCGTCACAACTATGTAACTGCTAATACCTCGTTGTCTATACACTGCATGCAGATGCTCAATAATGTTATCCACTTCTAAATCAATATCATTGCAAGCTTCTGGGACTATCACTCTATCTGCAGCAGATGCTACTGCGGCATTCAAGGCAATAAATCCTGCATGTCTGCCCATCACTTCAATTAAAAATATACGCTCAAAAGCATCTGCGGTATCTCGCACTTTATCTATGGAATCGAGTGCGGTTTCTATTGCAGTATAATATCCAATAGTGGCATCTGTACCGCTTATGTCATTGTCTATGGTGCCAGGTAAGCCAATAACTTGCCCTTTGTAGTATTTACATAAATGATGAGCACCACGAAAAGAACCGTTACCGCCAATCACTAACAATGCATCTACATTTAAAGCCTGTAGGTTATTGGCTGCGGCTCGACCACTTTCCTCAGTATGAAAATCCTCACAGCGACCACTTTTTAATATAGTGCCGCCTCGCTGAATGATATTAGTCACATTGGCAGGGGCGAGTAGTTTAAACTCTTGGTCTATTAGGCCGTTATAACCATGTTTATAACCGATCACTTCAAGTTCATAATGTTCGGCTGTGAGTACAACTGAACGAATACAAGCATTCATACCAGGGGCATCACCACCAGATGTTAAAACAGCGATTTTTTTCATAACTTTCTCTTCTATGTGAACTGTATAAATAGCTTTACCCTAGGGTAGAATGCAAAGTCGCTGTAAACAAGAATTTTTGTATAAAAATTAGCCAGTTAGTCACACCTGAGACTGATGTTGAAAGTAAGTGAGTGAAAACTTATTTAGGGAAGTGATGAAGCTAGCAAACATAGAAGCAAGAATGCACTGGTATGGCTTTTTTCTATCATTAACAACTGTTATTTTGTGGGGCATATTATCGGTTTTTAAATGCTGAGTTTGGAAGCCATGGATGCTGTCACTATCACCCTATACCGTTTTGTTGTCATCTGCGTAGATTGGTTTTATATGTTTTAGCGTAAATCCTCGGTTTTTTTTGTTAAAGTAGCGAGGTACATCAAAAAGGAAAAATAACGTGTTTGATTTTTGTGTGGTGGGAGGGGGAATGGTCGGTTCGGCTATGGCTCTGGGATTGGCAAAGCTTGGCTTTAAGGTGGCGATAATTGAGCCTGTAATGCCTGTGCCTTTTGAATCTAAACAGCCACCAGATATGCGAGTCTCAGCCATCAGCTTAACCTCAGAAGCCTTGTTGCAAGATTTAGGTGCTTGGGCACATATTAAAAATATGCGGCTATGCCCATATAAACGTTTGTCAGTATGGGATAAACCCTCTTGTCGCACAGACTTTGATTGTCAGGCTATTGAGCAGCCTCATCTTGGTCATATTATTGAAAATCGACTTGTTCAATTGGGCTTACATGCCGGAATTGACGCTGACCAAAACCTAATGTTTTATCAAAATCTGAAAATCACCAAAATCACATCTGTAGATGTTTCTGAAGTGACATTAGAAGATGGCCAAATTATTCAAGCGAAAATCCTGATTGGTGCTGATGGCGGTCACTCATTGGTGCGTGATGCTGCCAAAATAGGTGTGCAAGGTTGGCAATATTCACAACAGGCATTAGGCATTCAAATTAAAACCTATGATGTGCAACAGGACATCACATGGCAACAATTTACACCTAATGGACCGATTGCATTTTTACCTTTGTATGATGGATTTGCGTCGCTTGTTTGGTATCACAGCGCTGCAGATATTAACTATTTGAAAAGTTTGTCTAAAATAAAGCTAAAACAACATGTTTTGCAGCATTTTCCTGCCGACTTGGTGGATTTTGAAGTGCTTGATGTGGCGGGTTTCCCGTTGACCCGGATGCATGCTAATCAATACTTTAAGGGCAATACAGTGCTAATTGGTGATGCAGCTCATACCATTAACCCGTTAGCTGGTCAGGGGGTTAACTTAGGTTTTAAAGACGTTGCCGCCTTACTTAGCGTGCTCAATGAAGAGCTTGCAACACACGATCGCACAACGGTTTTGCAACCCAAGCATTACTGTCATTGGCTAAAAAAATACGAAGTCGCTCGTCGTCGAGATAACCTAGTGATGATGAGTGCCATGGACTTGCTATATTCCACATTTAGTAACAGTAATATGCCACTTAAAATATTGCGTAATCTAGGTTTGAAGTTGGCAAATCACTCGGGCCCAATAAAAAATAATGCAATGAAATATGCCATGGGTTTGGCATAAAAATTAAGTATGTATGTGAAAATCTCACAGGCCTCAATAAAAGAGTAGGTAACAGATGACAGTATTAATTATTTTAGGCGTGTTATTTATTGCTTTAGTTATCATTGTTCCATTGATTGAGCGTTCCAAGTTCAGAATGTCGAACGAACAAATGGGTAAGTTGGGTCGCTGGATATTACCTTTGGTAGTTATTATGGTGATCATCCAATTGGTGATGCATTACGTTAACTAAAGTCTTTACCCGCAGAATATTTCTCACCGTATTTTTAGATTAATTAAATAGGCAGATTAAATGGCAGTTCATTGGTATCCCGGGCATATGCACAAAGCTCAAAAAGAAATAAAAGACGCATTGCCGCAAGTTGATATATTGATTGAAGTGCTAGACGCACGTATCCCTTATTCCAGCGAAAATCCTATGATTGCTCAGCTACGAGGTGATAAGCCCTGTATAAAAGTGTTGAGTAAGACTGACCTCGCTGATCCAGATGTTACCGCCGCATGGCAGGCGTTTTTGGAGCGCGAAAGATCAGTTAAAACGTTTACCTCAACGACTGAAGAGCCGGCCAAGATGAAACAAATCTTGGAGCTATGCCGGAAAATGTTACCTGAAAAAGAGGCCAGCGTAAAAGCTATCCACACTATGATAGTAGGCATTCCTAATGTAGGTAAATCGACCCTTATTAATATTCTAGCGGATCGGGTGATTGCTAAAACAGGTAACGAAGCGGCAGTCACTAAAACCCAACAACGCATTAATATAGGTAACGGTATTACCTTGTTTGATACACCAGGAATATTATGGCCAAAATTAGAGAATCCAAATAGTGGTTATCGGTTAGCCTCCACAGGTGCAATCAAAGATACCGCTATGGAATATGACGATGTGGGTTTTTTTGCCGCAGATTATTTGATTAAGGCCTACCCAGAATTACTCAAAGCACGTTTTGAGTTAGAAAATATACCTGATACCGAAGTTGAGTTTCTAGAGCTCGCAGCCGCTCGCCGTGGCGCATTAATGACGGGGGGACGAGTTAACCTGCATAAAATATGCGAAGTCTTAATTAACGAATTACGCTCTGGAAAATTGGGGCGTATTAGCCTCGAAACACCTCAGATGATTGAACAAGAAGTGATAGAAATGGCGGAAGTGGCAGCTAAAAAAGCCGCTGCTAAAGTCGATCGTAAAGAGCGTTTTAAAACAGGCTCACTGACGCCTGATAAAAAAGACCGTAAAGAAAAACGCCAGAACGATAGGGCAGAGCAGTCGGCTCGGATGAAAAAACAATCAAGTCGTAGGAAATAGCGATGTTGGTTACAGAGTCGCCTGATGCAAGATTGTAATTCTTGTGGTAAATGCTGTGTAAAATACAGTAATGGCGATCTGTCTGCATCCGATCAGGACATCGATATGTGGGAGTTGTTTAAGCCTGATATCGCTGCATATGTTAAAAAGGGCTTGATTTGGTTTTCACCGAAAAGTGGTAAACAATTATCGTTGTGCCCTTTTTTACGAGAAACTAAAAACCTAAAAGAGCCAACAAAAAACCACTACACCTGTGACATTTACTACGATCGCCCTGAAGACTGTCGCTTTTACCCAGTGACAGTTAAACAAATGATCAACGATGAATGTGAAATGTTGCAAGAAGGGGATTTACGCAACCCCAAACAAGCACAAAAAGACTTAGATCACTTGTTAGCAGATAGCCGTCAAGCTTTTGATGAAAGTTAAGAGGGTTGCCTGAGGGTGGAAAATATATGTTCAATCATCAGGGTTATATCCTGCTGTTGTGTACAATTTTTTGAATAGATCACCAAACCCATAATTTGCATTTGAAGCCATTTACCTAACTGTTCAGTGTTTGCTGTTTGGCTTAATAATTTAAGTTGCTGTGCTTGGTTGAATAAGTCTGTGAATTTTTGTTCGATTTTTTGTAGCCCCAACAATGCATGAGCATGTAATTTAGGCTGACTTGTTTCTGATTCTGATACCGTTTTAACCAGCAGACAAACCTTACAGTTTTCTAGTTTACCTTCAACAAAAATAAAACCACTCACAAAGTCTTTTAACGCCTCAAGCGGATGAGTCGCCAAGCGGTTATATTCATCTATTTTGATTAGGCTCTGTTCAACATAACAATCTAATACTTGTAAAAATAACGCCTCTTTACTGCCGAACCCTGCATAAATACTGCCGGGACGCATATCAAGATGCTCTTGCAAGTCACGCATTTTAGTACCTTGATAACCTTTTTGCCAAAAAAGCTCAGTGGCTTTATTTAATGCCTGTGCATGATCGTATTTCAAAATTTAAGACCTTATACTCGTTGCTTGAACGTTTGTTCAAATTTAGCTTGAACAAACGTTCAAGTCCAGTTATATTCGTCAAATACCTTATTTAGTAATATCAACAAAAGAGAGAAACATGAGTAATTTTGAATTGTATAACTTAGAAACTGCCTCAGAAGCGTCTAAACCTCTATTAGAGCCGATCTTCCGCACCCACTTTAAGAATAAATTCTCCGGTATACATCACCAAGGCAATTAATGATGATGTGTTGTCGTTCTTTTAAGTTCATCACCAGCGGAATGTGTTCAGCTTGATACAGAACTGTAATATTTTCGAAGCATTGGAAAACCCATCGAGCAGTGGGTGTTTGGCTTGGCTTTTTTTTCTGGTCGGGGAAGTAACACGCCTTGTCTTTGAGTGTTTTGCGGATTTGATGCTCTAGACTGGCGTACACCATTAAACAACTGGTCATGACCATCAGTAAGGCTTCAATACGTTCTGGCTTCTTGAGGTAAATGGCACTGGTTAGGAAGTCGGGACTTTTTAAGAAACGAAAGCCTTTTTCAACATTTTGCTGGGCTTTGTAGCTGCTGAGTAAACTGGCCATATCCAAATCATCACTGACATCATTGGTGGCAATAATGAACAGTCCGAGTTGCTGTAAAGCGGTTTGGCGTGATATCAGAGGTGTGCATAATTCGCCCGTGATTTGATATTCAATGCGCGTGGGTAATTCGCCTCGTTTAGGTCGTCCTGCGTTTGCATATACCGCCACTTCAATTGCTCGGGCATTGACATCACACACGGTTTGTTTACTTCGCCATTTTACAATGGCGCTTTGTGCATCTTGGACGCAGGCAAAGCGTTGTTGGCTTAACTGTTTGAAGCTTTTTCGCGCTTGCTCGCCGGCTTTTAACATGCGCTTGTTTAAGTTGTGTTGCTCACGCTTGTAAGCCTGCTCACTGCGAATGAGTAACCATGTTTGTTTAACACCGCCATATTCGCTGTCATAACTGACGCCTTCATAGCCTTGGGAAATAGGGGTAAACAGTAAAGTGGGGGCTTGTGCAACCAGTGCCTTCGCTTCTCTCAGTGTTTGCGGCACCCGCGTGATAAATAATTGACCTTGGGCGTCTAATTCCTCAATCGTTTCTTTGACATAAAGCGCCGCATCGGCCACTAAATAGCGGCTGGCTTGAGCCGCTTTTAAACTACCAATATGCGCCTTCACAATCTGTTTAAAGCCTTCCATATCATTGTTGTTGCCACTGGCGGGCTTCATGTACACCGGAATACCCGACTGGTTTTCGCAAATGAGATTTAATATCACCTGATTGAGCTCAGGGCGATGGTCACGTGAATAGCCTTGGGCAATGCGAATGTGTCCAAACTCACCCACTGGTGTGGCTTGGCCATCATAATGGAAACTAGTGGAGTCGAGATGCACCGCTTGGCAATCTAACCCTAGATGATTGACCACCCGCTCGCCTATGCCTTGGTAAAGAGAGGATACGCCCTTGTCGTAAAGTGCATCCAAACATCGCCCAAGCGCATCGTCATTAATATCATCGGCAGATATTCCTTCCCCGAGCAAACGGTCAAGCGGTTTGCTTTCAAAATATTCACTGTACATATGCAAAGTGCGACCGGTAAAACCTAAACCATTGAGTAGCATCGCCACGAATAATTGTCCAAAGCTGACTTTACGCTCATTAGAGCCACCTAATGCATCATCAATGTATTGTGCAAGTTGAATATCTTTACAAAATCCAGCGACAAGGCCAAGGTGATCGAGGGATTTGGAGGAGGGGTAAGTCATTATTTATAGCTCTCAAAAGAGAGTAATAGATCAAAACTGGGGATCGGCGTCAAGGTGTTTTTAACAAACCCACATCAAGTGGTCAATTAATAACCAAATTCAATTCTAAATTTAGGTGCGGAATGACAGTTAGAGAACTCAGTAAAAGGTTTTGGTATGGTACCCAACCTTCACGCTGTTATGGCTGAGTCACCAGCTTTGTTAGAAGCTTACCAAACGCTACATGGATTAGCGCTAAATGCATCTTTTAATAACGAAGAGCTGACTGTTGTATGGCAAACCATTAATGTTGAGCATGCTTGCCATTATTGCGTTCCCGCGCACACAGCTATCGCGAATATGATGAACGTCGATGTAGAAATTACTGAAGCTTTGCGTAATCAAACACCCCTTAAATCTACTAAATTAGAAACCTTGCGAGACACCACTTTGCTGATGGTGAGGAATAGAGGTGTGATTGAGAAAGGTGATATCGATACATTTTATGCTGCAGGTTTTAGCAAACAAAACTTATTAGATATAGTGCTAGTTTTGGCGCAAAAGATAATGAGTAACTTCACTAATCACTTGGCCGATACACCTTTAGATGAACCTTTTAAAGAGTTTACTTGGAATAAATAGAACCAGCTTTAATAGTGTTTCAATAAAAAGGGGCTTATGAAAGCCCCTTTTTATTTGCGTTTTTTTGAGCTAAACAACAATTAATCCCAAATTCCCTTTTCAGATTCACCTTGTATTTCACAATCACCCGCTTTGTAAGTGATTTCTTTGCCGCTATCTCGCTTAGCAAAATAATCTTTACTGATTGAGACAATAGTGGGGGTCATCCAAACCAGTGCAGAAATATTGATAACAGTCATTAAACCTAATGCCATATCTGCCATCGCCCATACTTCAGGTAATGCGGCCATAGAGCCCCATAAAATCATCATTAGATATCCGACTGTGTATGCGGCGCGGCCTGATTTATTGTCAAGTTTAAACATATGTAGGTTACTTTCACCGTAAGCGTAATTAGCGACTACTGAGGTAAACGCAAACAAACTTATGGCTGCTGCGACAAAATCACCTCCCCCTTCTCCTAGGTGCGAGGTCATAGCATCTTGAGTTAGGCGTATACCCTCCATGCCTTCACCTGATGCACCGCCAGCTAATAAAATAACGATTGCTGAACATGTGCAGAGGATCATGGTATCGATGAATACCCCCAGCATTTGCACATAACCTTGAGATACGGGGTGATTCGGATTGGGCGTAGCACTTGCAGCGGCATGAGGCACACTACCTGAGCCTGCTTCGTTAGAGTACAAACCACGTTGTACTCCATGTTTAAATGCTGCACCCATAGCACCAGCGCCCGCTTCTTGGAGGCCAAAAGCCGAAGTAATAATGTCCCATAACATGGCGGGCACTAATTCGATATTTAAAAAGGTAATCGCCAGTGTCACTAAGACATAAGACACTGCCATAAAAGGCACAACCCATTCTGCAAACTTTGCGATAGCACGTAATCCACCAATCACAATTAATCCTGCTAAGACAATAATGACCAAACCAGAATATAGGGTAGGGATTTCATAAGCGTGATTCAGTGCGTCGGTAATAGTATTGGCTTGTACTGCACTGAAAATGAAGCCGTAACCCAAAAATAAGAACAGTGAAAAGATGACGGCTAACCAACGCTTGTTTAAACCCTGTTGGATATAATATGCGGGGCCACCACGATATTCGCCATTTGCATCTTTAACTTTGTAGAGTTGACCCAGCACACTTTCAGCAAAACCTGTAGCCATACCCAGGATAGCGATAACCCACATCCAAAAAATTGCACCTGAGCCACCTAATGAAATCGCGACTGCAACACCAGCTAGATTACCCGTACCGACTCTGGCGGATAAACTGGTGCATAAAGCTTGAAAGGAGCTGATACCCGCCGCATCACTTTTGGTGCTGCCTTTCATTATCGAAAACATATGACCAAAATGACGGATTTGAATAAAGCCTAACTTCACGGTGAACCAAACACCAGCGGCCAATAACATGTAGATCAGTATCTGACCGTTACCCCAAAGAATGTTATTGATAAAGGCGACAATTTCATTAATCAAGGTTTGGCTCACAAGTATTGGGTTCTATGAGGGCAGTCTGCCGATTAATAGCATTTATGTCTAGGGTACAAAGCAAATCAACAAAAACAAAAACGCCAAGCAGAAGCTTGGCGTTTGTTTGTAATCAATAAGTAGTGGTTCAAACCAACGTCTGTAACACGGTAATAAACTCAATACTCAGCAATTACTTGAATGTGGCTGGGGTAGCTGGATTTGAACCAACGGTATAACCGAGGATCAAAACCTTCTATCATAAAAGCCAAATTTTACTAAAAATGGCTGGGGTAGCTGGACTTGAACCAACGAATGACGGGATCAAAACCCGTTGCCTTACCACTTGGCTATACCCCAAGAGAGTAGATAACTATAAAACTAATTGCCTACTTTAAAAAACTAAAATAACAAACGGCAACAATTCTAAAAAAGTAACCAAATTATAATTTCAATCTGTACTACTTAAAAATGGCTGGGGTAGCTGGACTTGAACCAACGAATGACGGGATCAAAACCCGTTGCCTTACCACTTGGCTATACCCCAACAATATCCTAACTTCGTACTAACATTGGTGCGGAAGGAGAGACTCGAACTCTCACGCCGTGAAGCACTGGAACCTAAATCCAGCGTGTCTACCAATTCCACCACTCCCGCATACTCTTACCCTATACAAGGAAAAAGTGGTGGCAACAGCGGGACTCGAACCTGCGACCCCATCATTATGAGTGATGTGCTCTAACCAGCTGAGCTATGTTGCCACTTAATCACTCCGTCTCCGAAGTGGCGCGTATTATGCTGATCTAGCTTTTTGTCGTCAACCGTTTTATGACATTAAAATGTCTGTTTGGTTAGATACTAAGCAAGTGACGGTGGAAATAGAGTGGTTGAAAGGTAATGTTGTTGTTTTGGGGGAATTTTGCAACAAATTCTGAGACATATATGACATGTATTTTCATTTGGGGTCGAATTGAAAATGTGTCAGTTTCTAGGTTCAGGGTAACTATCCTGAGCGGAGTCCGTATGGTTTTGTCTCACAGAACACCATTTGTGAGACATACTTTTTTGCTGCGGCCAGAAAAAGTATGCAAAACATGCCGCTCGATGATAATGCTCTTCATCCAATTATTTGGAGAACATCGATGCGAGGATAGGTTAAAAGCAAAAGTATCGGCTACGCTGCAGCTTTTAGCTCTCTAAAAAACTAAAAAGCCCGCGTTTAGCGGGCTAAGATATCAATATTAAAAGGCTATACGTTAAACCTAAAGTGGATCACATCGCCGTCTTTCACTATGTAGTCCTTGCCCTCTAAACGCCATTTACCCGCGTCTTTGGCACCTTGTTCACCATTAAATTCAACAAAGTTGTCATAACCTATGATTTCAGCCCGGATAAAACCCTTTTCAAAATCTGAATGAATAACACCAGCGGTCTGTGGCGCAGTTGAACCTTCTCGGAAAGTCCATGCGCGCACTTCTTGTACGCCGGCTGTAAAATAGGTGTTTAGAGTGAGTAGCTCGTAACCACAACGAATTACGCGGTTTAGACCTGGTTCTTCTAAGCCCATATCTGCCATGAATTCGGCTTTTTCTTCGTCGTCTAGTTCGCCTATTTCAGATTCGATTTCAGCGCAAACAGCAACGACAACAGCGCCTTCGGATGCAGCAATTTCACGTACTTTGTCTAAGTAGGGATTGTTTTCGAATCCATCGTCATTAACGTTGGCAATATACATAGTGGGTTTTAGAGTTAAGAAGTTCATATAGCTGATAAGTTTTAATTCTTCTTTATCTAGCTCAACTGAACGTAATAATTCACCTTCATCTAAATGAGGTTTGATTTTTTCTAATACTTTAAGCTCAGCTTTAGCGTCGGCATCTCCGCTTTTCGCTCTTTTCGCTACCCTATGTAGGGCTTTTTCTGTTGTTTCTAAATCAGATAAAGCCAGCTCTGTATTGATAATATCGATATCATCTTGGGGGCTTATTTTGCCCGAGACATGTACAATGTTGTCATTGTCAAAACAACGTACAACATGGCCAATAGCATCCGTTTCACGAATATTAGCTAAAAACTTATTGCCTAAACCTTCACCCTTAGATGCGCCTTCTACTAAACCTGCAATATCAACAAATTCCATAGTGGTAGGGATAGTGCGTTTAGGTTTAACGATTTCTGCGAGTTTATCTAAACGTAAATCCGGCACGGGTACTACACCCGTATTGGGTTCTATAGTACAAAATGGGAAGTTGGCCGCTTCGATACCGGCTTTGGTTAACGCGTTAAAAAGTGTCGATTTGCCGACGTTTGGTAAACCGACTATGCCGCATTTAAAACCCATTTTGTTTTTCCTCTTAATTTTGTATAAATGATTTGACGGAGCCCGTCATTCTTAATGTTTTTATGAACTGTTATTCCGCCTTAAACGAATGCAGGCGGTTCATGGCTTTTTTAAGGTCGTCTTTGACTAATATTTCAAGGCAACGTGTGGCTTCATCAATCGCATCTTCGATTTGTTGTTGCTCTTTTGGTGGTGCTTTGCCTAATACATGCCCCGTGACTCGGTTTTTATCACCAGGATGACCTATACCCACACGCAAGCGCAGAAAATCTTTTTGATTGGCCAAACTACTGACAATATCACGGATGCCATTTTGACTTGAGCTACCACCGGTTTTAAATTTTACTACACCAGGTGGAAGGTCTAATTCGTCAAAGGCGATTAACAAACCAGATAACGGGACACGATAAAAATTTGCCATTGCTGCAACAGCTTGACCACTTTTATTCATATAGGTGGTAGGAATGAGAAGTCGAATATCTTGCCCACCAATCGAAATTCGACCAGTGTAACCATAAAATTTATTTTCTAGTTTTAACGTACAGTTGTAGATTTTTGCTAGTGATTCAACGAACCATGATCCAGCATTATGGCGGGTATGCTGATATTCAGGGCCTGGATTACCCAGGCCCACAATTAGGCTAATGTGCGCTAATTGTTTATCAGTCAAGCAAATTATACCGCAGGTGCTGCTTCTGCATCATCTTCGCTATCATCTGCAACTTTAGGACCTTTAGCTAATTTAACTGTTACAACGGCTAAATCATGCTCTTCGCCTTTGTTTAGTTCGACTAAAGATACGCCTTTAGGTAATACTAAATCAGTTAAGTGAATAGTTTGATCTAGTTCAATGTTTTGTAAATCAACTTCGATGAACTCAGGCAAGTCAGCGGGTAAACAACTTACTTCAACATCAACCATGTGATGCTCAGCGTGACCACCATTCAACTTGATAGAATCAGCTTTTGTTTCATTGATAAAGTGTAGAGGTACATTAGTTTGTAGCGCTTTTTTCGCATCAATACGCAAAAAGTCAAGATGCATAACAATGGGTTTAAAGGCATGACGTTGCATGTCTTTAACCAATACTTCAACTTTTTCTTTACCAATGTTCAAAGTAAGAACATGAGAATAGAAAGCTTCGAAGGCTTGAGCTCGGAAAAGTTTGTTATGAATAAGAGTCAAAGAAACGGCTTCTTTATTTGCTCCGTATAAGACTGCAGGTACTTTTCCAGCGTGACGTAGGCGGCGGCTCGCACCTTTCCCTAAATCAGTACGGATTTCTGCGTCTAGTGTGAAAATTCCATCAGACATGTGGTAACTCCAAATAATAGTAAATGAGTGTAAATTTTTGCGACCAAAATTTACGTTTGTGTGATTAGTTTGCTACCCGTAGGCAGTAAAATAACAACATCCCTGAAAAAGGGCGGCGAATATTAACACCTGACGGAAAGGGAAACAATGCGTTTACAGGTTATTTAGCAATAAAAAAGCGGCTGGTGAAAGCCGCTTTTTTCATCGTTACATGTGCTGCTATTAATATTCAAACATCGCTGAAATAGACTCTTCGTTACTGACTCTTCGAATCGCTTCAGCAAGCATATTCGATAACGTCAGTTGTTTGACTTTAGATATGGCTTTTATTTCATCGCGAAGGGGGATGCTGTCTGTAACGATAATTTCATCAATTACAGAATCACGTAAATTTTGTGCCGCATTACCTGAAAATATAGCATGTGTAGCGTAGGCATATACATTCTTGGCTCCGTGGGCTTTTAATGCTTCTGCTGCTTTTGCCAAAGTGCCGCCAGTATCAATCATATCATCGACAATGATGCAATCTCGGTCTTGAACATCCCCGATTATATGCATGACTTGAGCGACATTAGCCTTGGGGCGACGTTTATCGATAATAGCTAAGTCAGTATCGTTCATCAGCTTGGCTAATGCTCTGGCACGCACTACGCCACCAATATCAGGAGATACCACCACTGGGTTATGGAAATCACGTTGACGCATATCGTCTAACAAAATTGGCGTACCAAAAGCGTTATCTACCGGTACATCGAAGAACCCTTGAATTTGTTCCGCGTGCAAGTCGATAGTTAAAACACGATCTACACCTACATTTGACAAAAAGTCTGCAACCACTTTAGCGGTAATAGGTACCCTAGCCGAACGCACTCGTCTGTCTTGTCGTGCGTATCCGAAATAAGGGATAACAGCAGTGATACGACCAGCTGATGCACGACGAAATGCATCAATCATCACAATCAATTCCATTAGATTGTCGTTAGTTGGGGCACAAGTAGATTGAATAATAAAGACATCTGAACCACGAACATTCTCGTGAATTTCTACACTGATTTCCCCATCGCTAAAACGTCCTACACTCGCATGTCCTAGCTTGGTATAAAGCCTATCAGCCACTTTTTGGGCTAATTCAGGTACTGCATTTCCAGAGAAAATCTTCATATCCGGCACGGTCATATCCTCAGTGCTTATTAAATGGTTGTGATAGCTGGACTTAATCCTACGACATAGTTGCGGATCAAACCTGTTATCTCAGCAGGTACTTCTTTTGAATTTGGCTGGGGTAGCTGGACTTGAACCAACGAATGACGGGATCAAAACCCGTTGCCTTACCACTTGGCTATACCCCAATTAAACTAATAAACTTGTGCTTGTATTTGGCTATGTAAAAGAGATGTATTCACCCCATTCGCAACAAAACTGGTACTGCCTTTTGGTAATAAAGCTTGAACATTTAACGCTTCCTGACGATGATCAAACATTGCAAATACACATGAACCTGTGCCGGTCATTCTCGACGGCGCGTATTCTAACAACCAGTGTAATGCTTTTGCAACATTCGGATCGCGTTCACAAACCAATTCTTGGCAATCATTGTGAGTATTGGCAAAACTATAATCGCTAAAGTTGATTTTTGCAGTGTTTCTAGGCAGATTTGGCAAGGAAAAAATCTCTGCTGTAGATACATGGCTATCGGGAAATAATACTAAATATGTTTTTGCTGGGAGGCTCACCGGTTCTAATTTCTCACCAACACCTTCGGCAAAGGCTGTTTTACCTTGAATAAAAATAGGAACATCTGCACCTAGGGTTAAGCCAAGTGTCGCTAACTTGGTGTCAGATAAATGGCAATCCCACAGTTTATTTAGCACTAGTAGAGTCGTTGCGGCATTCGATGAACCTCCGCCAATGCCTCCGCCCATAGGTAAACATTTTCTAAGATGGATATGACAACCAAGCCCCTGGGATAGGATATCTGGTGTGCTCTGTTTTAACGCGGTTTCTTTTAGTAATAGTGCGGCTTTAATAATCAAATTATCTACATCAGCGACGCCGGCTATGGGATCCCCTAAAGTGATTTTATCAGAGGAATTAATATCGAAAGCTAGCTCATCACCATAGTCGAGGATTTGAAATAAACTTTGTAATTGATGGTAGCCATTTTCATATCGGCCATTGATGTGTAAAAATAAATTGAGTTTGGCTGGGCTTGGCCACCAGTTCAAAGGGAGCTTATTCATATAAATCCCATTTATTTACCCGGATTAACAGTTGACTGTTGTTGAGCCTATTGTTGAGCACCACTTTGTGTGGCAACCAAATAGCATCTACCAATTTATAGTCATCATAATTAATTAACCAGTTTTTGCAATTACTGCAAATAGGTTGTAATTGGCTGACCCAGCCTTGTTCACTGAATATTACCTTATCCCTCTTCTGATGTTGCCCTTTTATCCAAAAGCGTAATTTTTCTACTGGTATTTGCCAACCTGTGACACGCCATATTAAATCACTAGGGTCAGAGTCTTGATAAGTCTCATCATCAGCGATCAAGGTGACGCCCTTTTCATCGCCCTGCATATTTAACAGTGATGTGCCGATAATAGAAGTCATATTGAGCTGGTATTGTTGTTGTGTTTGTTGCCATCTAAAGTTAGCACTTTGTTTTTTTTCTGGACTCTTAAAGCCAAGTTTTCCCTTTATTAACCAGTGATCTTGTTGTTTTAAGGACAATTGGTGAGCAGACGAATTCAAACTAACGATTGGCTGGGGAGAAGTCGCACAACCCGCCAGAAAAAGAATAAGGATAAGGGCAGATAAAGTTTGTTTTATACAGAGGCGGCTGATTAACACAGTTTGAATAACGCTCTTTAAGAAAAAAATCGATTGGAGCAATAGGAACATACAAGTGACATTGCTTTCAATAGTTTTACCTTTTGCGTACAATGCCGCCACTTAATTGGCCTAATCTTTATTATAGTTTATCTAATCATTCCATGACCCTAATTGCTTTTGGTATTAATCATAAAACCGCCCCTATTGAATTGCGTGAAAAAATAGCGTTTTCACCCGATGCAATTGTGCAGGCTCTGGCATCTTTGCGACAAGAAACAGGCGCAACAGAGTCTGTGATTTTGTCCACCTGTAATAGAACTGAAATTTATGCGCAACTTGATGATAAACAAATACATACAATTTCTACTTGGTTAGCTAATTTTCATGGTGTGCAACCAAAAGAATTACAAGATAACAGTTACCTTTATACTGATCAGCAAGCCGCGAATCACATTATGCGTGTGGCCTGCGGGTTAGACTCAATGATGTTAGGCGAGCCACAGATTTTAGGGCAAGTGAAACAAGCTTTTTCTGATGCCAAAAATTCAGGGGTGATCAAGGGAGACTTTGAGCGACTGTTTCAACATACTTTTTCGGTGGCAAAAAGGGTCCGCACTGAAACTGATATTGGCGCAAACGCCGTGTCTGTTGCCTATGCATCGGTGCAATTAGCTAAACATATATTTTCATCGCTGGAACAAAGCAGGGTGTTATTGATTGGTGCTGGTGAGACCATTGAACTGGTGGCTAAACATTTGTACGAACAAAATGTTAAATCATTGACTGTTGCCAACCGCACCTTAGCACGAGCTCAAGCTATCGCAGATCCCTTAAATGCAACAGTTTTGACATTGGCGCAGATCCCTCAACATTTAAAAGATGCTGATATCGTGATCAGTTCAACTGCCAGTCAATTACCCATTTTAGGTAAAGGGTTAGTACAAAGCGCATTAAAAGAACGTAAACATAAGCCAATGTTTTTAGTAGATTTAGCGGTACCTCGTGATATTGAAGCAGAGGTAGGCGAATTGGACGATGCCTATCTATACACAGTGGATGACTTACAACAAATAGTAGAAAAAAACCTAGCCAACCGACAAGATGCAGCAGCTGTTGCGGATGAAATGGTGGCGCAGCAAGTACAACAATTTATGCGTTGGCAACAAAGTCAAATCTCGATTGATGTACTAAAAGGGTTTCGAGACCAAAGTGAGTCGCAGCGTGATACCTTAGTCAGTAAAGCATTAAATCAGCTTGCAGACGGCAAAGAAGCTGAACAAGTCATAATTGAACTCGCCAATAAATTAACCAATAGTCTTATTCATGCACCTACCAAAGCTTTAAAAAATGCGGCAAGTGAACAAAATTCACAGCAGCTAGAATTACTTATAGATGCATTAGATCTAAAAAAGTCAGATAATTAGCGGCTAAAGTAGTCCGCCTACGGAAATATAATGAAAGAATCGGTTCAACGAAAACTAGAAGTATTGGATGAGCGTTACGAAGAGGTGCAAGCTTTATTGAGTGAAGCTGAAGTTATTGCTGATCAAGATAGGTACAGAGGCCTGACAAAAGAATACGCACAATTAGAAGATGTAGTGAAGTGTTTTCGAGATTATCAGGGGGCCCAGAAAGACTTTGAATCTGCCCAAGAAATGATGCAAGAAGACGACGCAGAAATGCGTGAGATGGCGCAAGAAGAATATAAATTAGCCAAACAAAGTATCGAAGATTTTACCCAAGAACTACAAGTATTATTACTGCCTAAAGATCCTAACGACGAAAGCAATTGTTTTGTGGAGATCCGTGCTGGTGCAGGGGGCGATGAAGCCGCTATTTTTGCCGGTGACTTATTCCGTATGTACAGTCGTTATGCCGAAAAACAAGGCTGGAAAGTGGAACTCGTCACGGCTAACGAAGGGGATCATGGCGGGTACAAAGTTGTGATTGCCAATATTTTAGGTGAGGGCTCTTATGGCATTATGAAATTTGAGTCAGGCGGGCATCGCGTACAACGTGTACCTGATACTGAGTCACAAGGGCGTATTCATACTTCAGCTTGTACTGTGGTAGTGATGCCTGAAGTGCCTGAGTCTGAAGCCATTGAAATCAATAAAGCTGATTTGAAAATTGATACCTTTAGAGCCTCAGGTGCCGGTGGTCAGCATGTCAATAAAACTGACTCTGCCATCCGTATAACCCACAATCCATCGGGTATAGTCGTAGAGTGTCAGGATGAACGTTCACAGCATAAAAACCGTGCTAAAGCGATGGCCATACTGCAGTCTCGCTTGACACAATTAGAAGAGGATAAACGCCAAGCCGAAGAAACGTCTACTCGCCGTAACCTTGTGGCCAGTGGTGATCGTTCTGAGCGTATTCGCACTTATAACTTCCCCCAAGGACGCGTCACCGATCATCGCATTAATTTAACCTTATATTGTTTAGACGATGTTATTGCTGGTGAACTCAATTCAGTGTTGGAGCCAATTAGACAAGAACATCAAGCCGATTTGTTGTCTTCACTTTCTGACGAATAGAATATATTGGATAATTTGTCTTTCACTATCGCCCAAGCATTGTCTTGGGCCACAGAGCAACTTAGTTCTCATAATGTAAGTGATGACGGCCTGTATAATTCATCTGTGATTGACAGCAAGGTTTTGTTAGCAGCCTGTTTGCAGCGTGAAGTGGTGTATTTGCACACTTGGCCTGAAAGATTACTAGATGCTATACAGATAAAATTATTTCAAGAGTACATTTCGCAACGATCATTAGGCCACCCGGTAGCCCATATCATTGGCTACCGCGATTTTTGGTCATTGCGACTCAAAGTCTCTCCAGCTACCTTGATCCCAAGACCTGAAACCGAACTATTGATTGAAATTGTGCTAAACCTCACATTAGGTGCAGATTCTAAAGTATTAGATTTAGGGACTGGCACTGGCGCTATCGCATTGGCGTTAGCAACTGAAAATCCCCATTGGCTGGTCACAGGTATAGATAAAAGCTCTCAGGCAGTGGCGTTAGCCACAGATAACGCCAGCATGCATCAACTTGAACGAGTCAAATTTATTCAAAGTGATTGGTTTGCTGCTGTTGAGCATCGACAATTTGATCTTATCGTGACGAACCCGCCTTATATTGAAGACAACAATCACTATTTACAGCAGGGTGATGTGCGTTTTGAGCCTAGCAGTGCTTTAACATCGGGTGAGGATGGTCTTGATGATATTCGTTCAATTGTTTCTCAAAGTAAGTCGTTTCTGACTGATAGCGGTTGGTTGGTGATTGAACATGGTTATCAGCAAAGTCGCCAAGTGACGGATATTTTGAGAGCTCACGGTTTTAATCAAATCCGCAGCGAACTTGATTTGAATGGCTTGCCTCGCGTTACTATAGGCTGCAAATAGCTGTATGTATTATTTTAGATTATTTTGTTCGTTAAGTTGTTGTTTTCACCAATAAGTTATAACTTATCTTAGGGTTTTACCGCGTTATTATCAGCAACAGCTTTTTATTAAGTTGTTGGTTTACAGGAGGTGTTATGTCTGACGAAATTTTATTTGCCGAAGATATTGATGAAGAAATTGAGTTGCAAGGCAAATGGAAAATATTAATTGTTGATGATGAGCCTGAGGTGCATGCTGTAACCAAGTTAGCACTTGGGGATTTTGTGTTCCAAGATAAAGACCTTGAATTTATTAGCGCGTTTGATGGTGAAGAAGCGAAAACAATGTTTCGTGAGCATGATGATATAGCCGTCGTGTTGCTTGATGTGGTCATGGAAACTGATGATGCAGGCTTAAAGGTAGCTGAATTTATCAGAAACGAAATGAATAATCACTTCACTCGTATTATTTTACGTACCGGCCAGCCAGGCCAAGCACCAGAGAAAGATGTGATCATTAATTATGATATTAATGATTACAAATCTAAAACTGAGTTGACCGCACAAAAACTCTTCTCTGTGGTCATTTCCGCCCTTCGATCTTATCGCGATATCATTGTTATCGAAGAAAATAGACATGGGTTAGAAAAAATCATCTCTGCGTCGGCTGACCTTTTTAGTATTCATTCTTTAGAAAGTTTTATTGAAGGCATTGTCCAGCAATTAGCTTCTTTAATAGGTGGGACTAAAGATACCGCTTATTTAACATCGGCCGTCGCAGGTCCTAGACCCATTGAGCAATATAACTCCTCTGAACTCTATGTGTTTACGGGCAGAGGCGAGTATCAAGATAAAGAAGGCAACCGACTTGAGGAAGTGATTAGTGGGCGAGAATTAATTTCTTGTCAGCATGCTTATACTAATAAAACTATGGTTTACGAAGATGAATATTTGGTGGTTTATTGTGATAGCAAAACCCAAAAAGGTTCTCTACTTTATATGTCTGGCTTACCTCGTAAGCTGACAAAAACTGACAAACATTTAGTCGAAATGTTTTCCAAAAATGTGCAAATTGCATTCGATAATGTGTTGTTAAATAAAGATATTGAAGATACACAACGGGAAATTATTGAGCGTCTAGCCGATGCAATTGAAACAAGTTACGGTAGTCAAAATCATACACAGCGCATGATCAAAATTTGTGAAATCTTGGGCCGTGCTGCTGGCCTGTCCGAAAACGATTTAAAAACCTTAAGCTTAGCTGTTCCATTATATGACATTGGTAAAATTAGAATTTCAGATAATATTATGCTGAATCCCGGAAGCCTTAATAAAGAAGAAATACTTGAAGTGCGTAATCATGCCCAGATAGGTTACAACTTATTGAAAGACTCTAATCGACCCCTTATTAAAACTGCGGCACTCATTGCCCGTGATCATCACGAATACTGGAATGGTAAAGGTTATCCAAAAGGTAAGTCTGGCCAAGGTATTCATATTTTTTGCAGGATTACCAGCCTTGCCGATGCCTTTGATGCAATGCGTTCCGAGCGCAGCTACAAAGAAGCATGGCCCCTTGAAAAAGTGATGGACGTGATAGCTGCCGAAAAGGGTCAACAGTTTGATCCTAAGATGGTTGAATATTTGCATGAAAATATCGATGAGATAGAAAGTATTATGCATACACTTGCTTGAGCGTCACGAATTAAATTTTTGAAGCCAATAATTGATTTGTGGATCACCAGGTTGCTAGCATTTTACTTTGTCTTTCAGGGGGGTGGCTTCTTTATAGCAAGCTGACGTTGAACTAATTACCAGTGAGTTAAATTTATTTATAACTTTACTGCTAATTACAGTAAAGGTTACCCCACTTAAACCGATAAAAAGGAGTGAGTTGATTTAGTGAGGTAAAACAAGTGAAAGAGATAAAACAGGCTATCGCTAAGCGAGATAATCTGATGGCCAGTTTGCAGTTAGCTAGGGTGTTTCAGCCTGACAGTTGTCAACCAGATGACTACCAACGCAAAGTAGACTTGTGGATTGAGCAAGCAAAAGCATTTATCGGTTCAACTGATCTCACCCCAGACACTTTTAAACGCTTTATTAAGTTTTTTTATGTGGAACTCGCTTTTAGTGGCGATGAAAAAAACTATTTTTCTTGTGAATACAGTTTGCTCGATTATGTCCTAGATTATCGTACTGGTATTCCTGTAAGCCTTGCCATTGTGTTTCAATCAATGGGAAAAACCCTAGGTTTTGATGTGTGTGGCGTGAACTTCCCAGGGCATTTTTTGATCAAATGTGGTTTTTCTCAGCATCCAGCTATTTATTTAGATCCCTTGAATGGCAAACAGCTGAGTCGGCAAGATTTGGAGTCTTTATATTTTTCTATTTTAAATGAAATAGAAGATGAAAAAATGCCAGAAGAAGCCTTGCACGAAGCAAGTTGTGATGAAACTATTGTTAGATTACTGCATAATTTGAAAGCGTCGTATATCAATGGAAAATGTTATTCAGAAGCGCTGATGGCGGTAGAGTTATTAGTCAATTTGTGTCCTAACGATCCTTATGAAAGAAGAGATAGAGGGTTTTTATTACATCAATTGGACTGTACGCAAGTGGCAATTGCAGACTATCAATATTTTATTCGTAAATGTCCTAAAGATCCCGCCACACATCTGCTGCAAGCCCAGTTACAGCAGCTGAGTGAACAAATTCCAGACGTTTTTCACTGAATACCAACTCATCGAACAATATCAGTTATTTAAGTACGTTGTAGATAGCTTGCGTTAATTGGCGAAGCTGTTGTGGCTCAATAATGTAGGGCGGCATAATATATACAAGCTTACCAAAAGGTCTTATCCACACTCCCTGCTCAACAAAGACTTTTTGTAATTCAGCCACGTTTACTGGGGATTTACATTCTACGACACCAATAGCTCCAATGACTCTGACGTCGGCGACTGCCTCTAGATCAAGACAAGGTGCTAATTCAACACGTAATTGCCGCTCAATCTGAGACACTTGTGTTTGCCAGTCATTTTGTTGAATGATTTTTAAGCTTGCATTGGCAACAGAGCAGGCTAGGGCGTTGCCCATAAATGTGGGTCCATGCATAAACACTCCGGGCTCACCTTGGCAGACCCCTTGAGCTACATCTTCAGAGCAAATAGTGGCCGCCAAAGTCATATAACCACCTGTCAAAGCTTTACCTAGACACATAATATCTGGGCTGATATCAGCATGTTCACAAGCAAATAGTTTACCGGTGCGCCCAAACCCGGTAGCAATTTCGTCACAAATTAACAGTATATTGTAATCGTCACAAAGTTGCCGACAACGCTTTAGGTATTCGGGGTGATAAATCCGCATACCGCCTGCATTTTGCACTATGGGTTCGATGATGAGTGCCGCTAGTTCATTATGATGGGTTTGAATAAGCTGCTCTAGTGGTTTGATATCATCTTCATTCCACTGTTTATCAAAGCGAGTTTGTGGTGCGGGTGCAAAAATCTGTTGGGCTAAGGCATCAGTAAATAAACTGTGCATGCCATTAACGGGGTCGCAGACCGACATAGCAGCAAAGGTATCGCCATGATAACCATTACGAGGCGTAATAAACCTGTGTTTATGGCGGTTGCCCTGACAAGCCCAGTATTGCAAGGCCATTTTCATCGCTACTTCAACGGAGACCGAACCTGAATCAGCTAAGAATACCCGGTCTAGTCCCTGAGGGGTGATATCCACCAAAGTACGGCATAAATCAATGGCAGGTTTATGGGTTAACCCACCAAACATCACATGGGCAAAATCATCCACTTGACTTTTAATGGCGTGATTTAGCTCGGGGTGGTTATAACCATGAATGGCGGTCCACCAAGATGACACGCCATCCACCAGTTTTTCACCTGATGCTAGATGGATATATACCCCTTGGGCTTTTGTCACCTCGTAACAGGGAAGGGGATCAATTGCAGAAGTATAAGGATGCCAAATGTGTTGTTGATCGAAGAGTAAATTTTTGCTGGTCAAAATATAATCACTTGTAAAGTTTTTGTTTTAAATTAAGTTGACAATGTTGCCGAGCGCCATAGACTAAGCGCCTTGAATCATTTAGTAAAGTCTGAAAACCCAAGGTTGCACTATGTTTTTAAATAATTCGTCTTTAAACACTTCCTCATCACTCAATCAAGCTAGTATCCGCCATGACTGGACAATTGAAGAGGTGAACGACCTTTTTGAAATGCCATTTAACGACCTGATGTTTCAAGCGCAAACGATACATAGGCAAAATTTTGATCCTAATCAAGTGCAAGTCAGCACTTTGTTATCGATTAAAACCGGCGCTTGTCCAGAAGATTGCAAGTATTGCCCACAAAGTGCACGTTATGATACCGGCTTGGAAAAAGAACGCTTAATGGAAATTGATAAAGTCATTCTGCGTGCCCAAGAGGCAAAACAAGCTGGCTCTACGCGTTTTTGTATGGGAGCCGCGTGGCGCAATCCCCGTGATAGAGATATGCCGTACGTGACCGAGATGGTCAAAGAAGTCAAAAAACTGGGCTTAGAAACCTGTATGACTTTGGGCATGTTAACGGGTGACCAAGCGGTGTCTCTCAAACAAGCAGGGCTTGATTATTATAATCATAACTTAGATACCTCTCCTGAGTTTTACGGCGATATTATTACTACTCGTACTTATCAGGACAGGTTAGATACCTTAGCAAATGTAAGAAGCTCAGGCATGAATGTTTGTTCTGGTGGCATAGTGGGTATGGGCGAAACGACTTCTGACCGCTCTAGTTTATTGGTGCAACTCGCTAACCTTGAATATCAACCAGAAAGTGTGCCAATCAATATGTTGGTTAAAGTGAAAGGCACACCTATGGAAAATGTCGAAGACTTAGATTATTTTGAATTTATTCGCACTATCGCCATTGCTAGGATCATGATGCCGAAGTCTTATGTGCGTTTATCTGCGGGCCGCGAGGCGATGAATGAACAAATGCAAGCCATGTGTTTTTTGGCTGGCGCTAATTCCATCTTTTACGGTTGTAAGTTGCTAACCACCTCTAATCCTGAAACCCATGAAGATGTGACCTTATTTAAAAAGTTGGGGATTAACTCTGCCCAAACCCGTGACTATTCAGATGAAGCTCACGAAGCTGCGCTTTTAGAAGAAATTGAAGACAAGAGCAGCGACAGTTTATTTTACGATGCATCCAGTAAACAAACTGAAACTGCCGATATCTAATGGCATTTGATTTTATCACTTCGGCCTTAGACAAGCGCCGAAGTGAAGGTCTGTTACGTTCTCGACATACCGTTGATTCGGCTACAGGGCCACTGATTGAAATTGCTGGTCAGCACTATATTAATTTTTCCAGCAATGACTATTTAGCCATGCGCCGTTCAAGTGTGGTGGCGCAAGCATGGGTCGATGGCATTAGTGAGTATGGCGGCGGCAGTGGTGCATCACCTTTAGTCACTGGCTATACTAATGCTCATCAGGCGTTGGAAGAATATCTAGCATCTGAACTTAAGCGCGACAAAGTGTTGCTATTTAATTCTGGTTTTGCTGCAAATCAAGCCGTTTGCCAAGCCTTATTTAGGCAAAGTCACGAAAAAAAGAAAGACCGAATTATTGCTGATAAACTTATGCATGCCTCTTTTATAGAAGGCGCTCAAGCGTCAAGCGCCGAGTTAACGCGGTTTAAACACAACGATATTGAACATCTTCAAATGTTGCTAAATGCGCCTAAAACAACACAGGGTCAGAATACTTTGGTCGCCACTGAAGGTGTTTTTAGTATGGATGGCGACCAAGCTCCTTTGTCTGAAATTGTGGCAATGAGTAACCAAGCTAAAGCTTGGCTAATGGTCGATGACGCCCATGGTTTTGGCGCTCTAGGAATACACGGTAGGGGAGTCATAGAAACCGACAATTTGTCACAACAACAAGTGCCCATTTTGATGGCTACCTTTGGTAAGGCCATTGGAACAGCCGGCGCATTTGTTGCTGGAAGCCATGATTTTATCGACTATCTGATTAACTTTGGCAAACACTATATTTACAGTACCGCTATGCCTGCGGCACAAGCTTATGCAACGTTAGTCAGCTTACAGGCCAAACTAAGTGCAGAGCGGCGAACTATTTTAGCCCAACGTATTGAACAATTTAAATCCTTAGCAAACAAAGCAGGCTTAGCATTAATGCCCTCAAACACCGCTATTCAACCTGTGTTAATCGGTGATGCACAAAAAGCCTTAGCTGCCAGTGAAAAGCTAAAAGCATTAGGCCTATGGGTTACGGCAATTCGTTACCCTACTGTGCCTAAACATACTGACAGATTACGTATCACATTAACCGCTGGGCATGATACTCGTGATATCGAAGCGTTAGTGGATGGGTTACAAATTGTATTACTCGATGATCAACAGGCAGTTAAGTAATGTTAAATACCTCTATTGCTAGTCGCAACAAAACTCGTATTGCCCAGCAATTTAGCCGCGCTGCGAATACGTATAATTCTGCCGCTGATGTGCAATTGGATATCGCCCTTGACGCTTTAGCTTTTGTGCCGGCGCACTATTCGGCACACTATAAAAGTGGCTTAGATATAGGCTGTGGAACAGGACGAATTAGTCAACAGCTTGCTGCTAGAGGTGAAAATTTAATCGCAATGGACTTAGCTTTTGGCATGTTGGACTACGCCAAACAAGATGCTCTTGTTGGTGCCGAGTCAATCTGTTGGGTACAAGGTGACGCTGAATGTTTACCTTTGGTAGATAACTCGGTTGATATGGTGTTTTCGTCTATGGCCCTACAATGGTCTCACAATCAACAAAAAGTGATGTCCGAAATAGCCAGAGTAATGGCATTTGATTCTAATGCACTATTGGCTATTATGTGTGAAGGCTCATTTAGTCAATTGAACGATAGTTGGCACACCATTGATAGTCAGCGGCATGTGAATAATTTTGCCAGTGCTCAGACTTGGTATAACGCGGCAAAATCAGAGGGGCTACAGGTCACTATGCATGAGAAGCAATATGTGACTTGGCACAAAAATGTCAGACAATTAATGTCTTCTATTAAATCAATTGGTGCCAATGTATTGCTAACAACCCAAGACATAACAGAACAGTCAAAGTGTCAAAGCAAAAACACTTTTAATCGACATACGTTGCAACTTCTTGAAACCATTTATCAACACAAATATGCCGAAAACTTGCAACTTCCACTCACATATCAGGTCTGCTTTTTGCAGTGCAGTAAATAACGCCGAAGCAGTGTTAAATAGGATTTCTATGGGACATTTATCAGTTAAACGCCGCGCGTTTTTTGTAACCGGCACAGATACCGAAGTTGGCAAAACATTTGTGACCGAAGCACTGCTTATCTTACTCAATCAAAAAGGCTTACTGACTGCAGCATACAAGCCGATAGCTGCCGGCTGTAAGGTGACCCCTCAAGGGCTACATAATGAAGATGCCCTAGCCTTACAGAAACTTTCAAGCATTGAACTCAGTTATGACGAAGTGAATCCTATTGCCTTTGAAGCTGCTATTGCACCACACTTAGCCGCCCAGAACCTACGAGAAGACGTCACTGCCCAACCTATCTCAATTGATACCGTGCGCGAAGGGTTTAACTGTTTATTGCAAAAAAAACCTGATGTGTTGATTGTAGAAGGCGCAGGGGGGTGGCGTTTACCCCTTGGTATCGATTTTGAAGGCAAGCCAAGATACTTGTCAGAGTTTGCAGTTGAACAAAACCTATCTGTTATTTTAGTTGTGGGTATGCGTTTAGGGTGTTTGAATCATGCGGTATTAACCGCTGAATGTATCCGTAACGATGGCTTAAAGATAGCAGGTTGGGTAGCGAATCAAATTGATCCAGACATGCCATTTTTAGACGACAATATTGAAAGTTTAAAAACGCTTCTAAACGCACCGTTTATTGGCACTTTACCTAGGCTTACTTCACCAACTGATGCTGGTGCACACCTGGATTTATCTGTTTTAAATTTGTAGATGTCGCAAGTGTTGTCTACCAATTACAGCAGAGTGAAGGGTAAAACTGCTGTAATTTACCCCTTAGCTTCTAGACGCTAAGGGGTACTTGAAGTGTTTTTTTTATACACCTCTGATCTTGTAGTCGGATGCATGTGATACTCACCCATCTACTTTAAACTGCAAGCGGGTCGGTATTCGAGCTAAGAACGTAAAACGTTCACAAATTGAAGCATTGCATTGGCAAATTTATGATCCGTCATCGCGAGTGCTTTTTCACCAACCACAAATTCCATAGCACAGCTATTGGAAGATTCGTAATTCCAGAATCTGTCTGATAGCCACATACCCTGGTCTAAGGCTATTTTGTCTCTTGCAGATGTTGCTTTGTTAGCAGAAGCGTCAAGTAATATGTGAAACATGTTTGTGTGGGGTATGACAGGGTCGACTTGTAAGGAATATGACGAATCGAGTCTGCTAGCATTTTCGCTTTTTTGATAAATGCAGGCATCTTATTAATACGTTTATCAATTAAACGTAATGCATCGTATATAAGTGGCCAAGAACCCACCGCAAATATCATCTGATGTGAGTGGCTCGCGCCATTTTCCGATTACCTTAGCCGAACATCCATGGGCATATTGATAGCCCTATTCTCCATGCAACAACAACTGTGAAGATGGGTGTAGTAATAATCGGTCACTATTCGTTTGCTGCCCATGTATTCTAGCCGCAATACCCTGTGCCAAGGTGCCAGTGGGGAACCATAACGCGGCTTCCATTCCTAATAGTTTAGCCATCTCTAGAGATGTAATCGACTGAAACCTATTGAGGATAAGCAAAATGCAAACAGAACAAGAATTACGTGTCGATCTGGCGGCTGCTTTTAGACTTATCCATGAAATGGATATGCATGAGTCGGTCGCCAACCATTTGAGCGCAGCGGTATGCCCAGACGGTAAACAGTTTCTTATGAACCGTCGTTGGATGCACTTTTCAAATGTCACTGCTAGCAACCTACAGTTGCTTGATAGTGAAGACGATAACATTATGCAGACTAACGAAGCCCCTGATGCTTCAGCTTGGAGTATTCATGGTAATGTGCATGCGTCATTGCCCGAAGCTCGGGTTATTCTGCATCTGCATTCTACCTATGCGACGGTACTCTCAACGTTGAAAGACCCACGTGTATTGCCGATTGATAACAATACCGCACGCTTCTACGAGCGAATTGCTTATGATAAAAATTTCGGTGGTATTGCCTCCAGTGATGAGGAAGGCAAACGCATCGTGAATACTCTTGATGGTAAAAAATCTTTGATGATGGGTAATCACGGCATTACCGTTACAGGGGAGACGATTGCCGAAGCTTTCGAGGATCTTTATTATCTGGAAAAAGCCTGTAAGACTATGGTGTTGGCTCATTCAACTGGGCAGCCTCTCAATATTCTTCCTCATGATCTTGCTCTAAAAACAGCAGAGATTTGGGATGAGTTTCGAGGGCAGTCTTATGCTCACTTTGAGCAGCTAAAAGGCATGCTCGATAAAAAGGGTAGCTCGTATCGGGAGTAAGAACTGAATTATTGATCTTTACTATGTATATAGGATGTCTTCGTCAGTTTTTTTAATGCACATCCAAAACAGTTTGTTCATCATGTTGGGCTCGGTTGAACTAAGCCCAATATGCAAGGTTATGTTGCCGACTATGAACAGAATTATGATAATCATTGTTTGAAGACGAAAAATAGTAAAAAAAAAGCCTGATTTAAAATCAGGCTTAAAATAAAGAACACACATAAAACTATATATTCAGAGGGGTAGTAACAGCATAAGTTCCATTCGTTGTTAATTATTTTTCATAAGTGCTGCCTAAACTCTGACAATACGTTTTAGGTTCATCCTCGGAACTAAGTTAAGTGTAAGGTTAATTCGCACTTTTAATTACCAATCACCTTCTTGAACAAAACGAACCAGCCAAGACGTCATTGATCGACAAATCTATTAACAACCGACAAATCTAATAACAAATGAAATTCATATTTAAGGTATGGCTTTATTATCTTTAGTCGGATTATTGATAAACTCAACACCACGCAGCATTGAAAGAACCAATTCTTTTGCGTCGAATTTTGTTAAGGCTTCATTTGCACCGACTTGGTGAGCTTGGCCAACGCTAATTGCACTCGATAAAGAAGTGTGCAGAATGATATAGGTAGCTGCAAGTTCTGGCGAATTGCGCACTTCAAATGTGAGTTCATAACCGTCTAAACCTGGCATCTCAATATCAGAAACTAACAGATTAACCGGATGCCCGTTGGAGGCTTGCTCACGCATATAGGCCAGTGCTTTTTGACCGTCGTCTGTCACATGAAATGGTACATGGAGCAACTCTAAAACATCGGTTAGTTGCCGCCTAGCTGTCAATGAATCATCAACAACCAAGATATTCATTGGTTTAAGTTGTTCCCGTTGAAAATCAGTAACCACAGCCATTGCCGCATGTGGATCGGGTGGGAAAATTTTATTGAGAAGTAACTCAACATCTATTAGTTGGATAAACTCGTCTTCAACCTTGACAGTCCCAGTAATAAATACACCTGCTCCCAGACTTTTTTCGGGTTGCTTGATTTCACGCCAATTGGTTTCAATTATTTTGTCAATTTGGCTAACAATAAAACCAACTACTTTTCGTTGGCAATCGGTCACAACGATAAAAGACTGGTCGAGTTTGCTTTCTGAAATTGGGCCAAGCCCTATCACTTCAGCCATATCGATCACTGCGATAGTTTTATTACGAATGCTTAACACACCTTTAACCCCTGGTTCTGAGTTAATCATAGCTGTTACAGCTTTATACGGCACCAGCTCTTGGATCTTTAATGTACCCAAAGCAAACTGACGGCCATTCTTTAGGCGAAATAGTAATAGCCCTTGTGAGTAGTTAGCTTTAGAGGCCAATACTTTCTCCTGTGAATAGAATAATCAAGATGTACAAGTCGAATCGGCCAAAACAGAATTAACATGAGCGTCCAGTTAATTCCCTGATCGTTGAAGGCGAAAAGTTGTCAAAAAAAAGCCTGATAAGAAATCAGGCTTAAAATGGTAACACACATAAAAACTTTATATTCAAAGGGGATGTCACAGCTTAAGTTCCATTTTGTATTAATTATTTTTCAATCCATCTTCTCCCATCGCTGACAGAGCATTTTAAGTTAAGCTGCAGAATTAAGAAATTGGACTGGTTGATGTGTTGAAGACAAAAAAGGGCAAAAAAAAAGCCTGATAAGAAATCAGGCTTAAAATGGGAACACACATAAAAACTATATATTCAGAGGGGGAGTCACAGCTTAAGTTCAATTTTTTATTCATTATTTTTCAATCCATGTTGTCCCATCGCTGACAGAGCATTTTAAGTTAAGCTGCAGAATTAAGAAATTGGGCTGGTTGATGTGTTGAAGACAAAAAAGGGCAAAAAAAAAGCCTGATAAGAAATCAGGCTTAAAATGGGAACACACATAAACACTGTATATTCAGAGGGGGAGTCACAGCTTAAGTTCAATTTTTGTATTAATTATTTTTCAGTCCATGTTGTCCCATCGCTGACAGAGCGTTTTAAGTTTAGCTGTAGAATAATATGTGGAATCTCTTTAAGTATTACGACCCCAAAAGGCTAGGAAGCTATCTATCTCATCACTAAATCGTTAGTAATCGATGTTGGCTCGTGGCAACCTAAAAATTAACGAAATTCCTGTTGGTTTGAAACACTGGGGGAAGATCCCGTCTCCAGTAGATTTAAGCTAGTTTAAAATCGTAAATTTTATTCATGGCTAAAACTCAAGCATCCAAATACCCACTCAAATCCTGGTATTGCTGGATTACACGCTGTGATCCACCTTCAAATATAACCCCATTCAATTCCCCTTTTAATACAAGTGAATTACCTTGCAACAACAAAGCTCCTCCTTCACGAATTCCAATCACTGGCATCTCTGGATTTAATATACAAAACTCCTGAATACGTTGAGCCCGCTTTTCACCGTTGTGCCCAGGAGCTTGATAGTCGGTGTAGTGGGGATTGAGTTGAAAAGGTACTAAGTTGAGTGCTGCAAAACTAGGTGGTTGTACTATGGGCATGTCGTTGGTGGTGCGAATGCTATTACCGCAGATGTTTGAGCCTGCGCTCCAACCCACATAAGGTGTGCCCTTGTTGACTTGGCTTTTTATTTTGCCGAGTAAGTCTTGATGATACAACTCGTTGAGTAAATTAAAGGTGTTACCGCCACCTACTAATATGGCTTGAGCGTTTTCTAATGCTTGATGGGCGTTTGCGTATTGATGAATACCTTTTACTTGATAGCCGGGTAGGGCATGTTGCACTTTAGTTGTGTAGTCGTCCCAACTGACTGATACGCCAGCAAATGGAATAAAGAGTAGTTCTTTTATATTGGGTAAATGTTGATTAAGCATGGGTATAGCATGCTGTAGGTAATCTTCATTGGCCACTCTAGAACTGCTTAGCATGAGTACATTCATTTTAAATTAATCCGTTTTACCACTAGACGCACAATTATAGACAGCTAGAATACTTTGCATAGGAAAAGTCTTAGGAAAACCAATGGCAGCTAACACAACTTCAGTACTTTTTGTTTGTTTAGGTAATATTTGTAGGTCGCCCAGCGCTGAAGCTGTTTTTAAGAAAAAAGCAGCTGACATGGGGTTGATTCTCGAAATCGACTCTGCTGGCACGGCGGGTTATCACAAAGGAGTTGCGCCAGACAAACGTTCCCAAGCAGTGGGTATGGAAAGGGGTTATAGTTTTAAAGGATTAAAGTGTCGAAAAGTGGTGGTTCAAGACTTTGAAAAGTTTGATTATATTTTGGGTATGGATAACCAAAACATCGAAAATTTGTTAAAAGATTGCCCTGAAGAGTTTCAACATAAGGTGTCATTACTTTTAAGCTTTGGTGCATCTGAAGAACAAGAAGTGCCTGACCCTTATTACGGCGGCAAAGGCGGTTTTGAATATGTTTTAGATCTCATTGAACAAGGGGCTGATGGCTTTATTGAGCATCTTAAATCTACTGCGTAATAAGTTAGCTATTTATATTTCAAAAATAAACGCATTTGTGATTGAAGTTTCCGCTCATACCCTCTAAATTCTCGTCCCAGTTTGTCGGTACAGTTTCTAATCGACTACCTTACATCTATTTTACAAGGAAAAATCGTGAGTCATTGGCAACCAGATAGTTGGCGTTCAAAGCCCATTTTGCAACAACCTACCTATGAAGATAAACAACACCTTAAACAGGTTGAAGATACTCTTGGCGGTTATCCTCCTTTGGTGTTTGCTGCTGAAACTCGTGCTCTTTATAAGCAGTTAGGTGATGTAGCAGAAGGTAACGGTTTCTTATTGCAAGGTGGCGATTGCGCTGAATCTTTTGATGAATTTAACGCACCAAAAATTCGTGATACGTTTAAAGTTATTTTGCAAATGGCCATAGTGCTGACCTATGCGGGTCGTTGTCCGGTGATTAAAGTGGCTCGAATGGCAGGGCAGTATGCTAAGCCTCGTTCAGGTGATTTTGAAACAATTGATGGCGTGTCTTTACCTAGCTATCGTGGCGATATTATTAACAGTTTTGAATTTACAGAAGCATCACGTAGGCCTGATCCCCAGCGGATGATTGAAGCTTATCATCGTGGTGCGTCTACTCTCAATTTATTGCGTGCTTTTGCTCAGGGTGGTTTAGCTGATTTACATGAAGTGAATCGCTGGAATATGGCGTTTGTAGAAAATAATCCTTTAAAAGATCGTTATCATGACTTAGCTATGCGCATTCAAGATTCGTTAGAATTTATGAATGTCATGGGGATTAATTCAACCAACACACCTACTTTACATGAAACTAGCTTGTATACCTCTCATGAGGCTTTGCTACTGAACTACGAACAAGCTTTGACTCGTGTCGATACCTTAACGGGTAAGTGGTACAACTGTTCGGCACATATGTTGTGGATTGGTGAACGAACTCGTCAACTTGATCATGCACACTTGGAGTTTTTCCGCGGCATTCACAACCCTATTGGTGTGAAAGTAGGGCCTAGTATGCAAGAAGATGAATTAATTCAGCTGATTGATGCTCTCAACCCAAGTAATGAACCTGGTCGCTTGACTTTGATCACCCGTATGGGCGCAGACAAGCTTGAGCAGAACTTACCTAAACTGTTACGCCGAGTGAAACAAGAAGGCCGTAAAGTGGTGTGGAGCTCTGATCCTATGCATGGCAACACCTTTAAAGCTTCAAGCGGTTATAAAACTCGTAACTTCGACGCTATTCTCCGTGAAATTCAACAGTTTTTTTCTGCACATAAAGCCGAAGGCACACATGCAGGTGGTATTCACTTAGAGATGACAGGGCAACATGTGACTGAGTGCACAGGTGGCGCTTACAAAATTAGTGATGACGATTTAGCTCAAGCCTATAAAACTCAATGTGATCCGCGATTAAATGCTGATCAAGTATTAGAAATGGCGTTTCTTGTGGCTGACCATTTGCGAGACGCATAAAAAGACTAAAATATGCCGCTTTGCGATGTGTCTGATTGCAATGCGGCTGCTTAAAATGTTATAAATGATAATCGTTTGTATTTGCATTTTATGATCAGGTAATCGTATGACTCTTTGGGAAATCAAAAAAAATCAATCTGCATTTATCGACAGTCTTGATCCCAATCTTATTCCCGCAGTATTTGAACGTCTAAATGAAATGGGTTTTGCCGCAGGTCAAATAATTCAATGTCTGCGTCGAAGTCCTTTAAAAGGCCCTCTAGTATTACAGGTTGGTGATTGTGTTTATTCTTTAGAGCAAAGCATTGCGGACCGTATCAATATTAGTGTGGCTTAATAGGGATGTTTGTGTTGCTCATGTTAGCTGTTTTCACTCTATGTTGATGCTTGTTTTTTGTTGCCTCTAATGCCAACCAACTTACTACCTTTATTCCCTCTGAAAGGCACCCAATGAAAAATATCATCTTGGTTGGTAAACCCAATTCTGGCAAGAGCCTGTTGTTTAACCAGCTAACAGGAATGCGCCAAAAAGTGGCTAACTTTCCTGGCGTTACGGTTGAGTTAAAAAGTGGCAAGTTTGACGAATACCAATTGATAGACTTTCCTGGTACCTATTCATTAAAAAGCTTGTCAAAAGACGAAGAGCTTGCCATCGAAAAGTTGCATGAGGCGATGCACAGTGATGCTACTTCGATAATTGTGTGTAATTTAGATGCAACCCGTTTAGAACGCAGTTTGGTGTTTGGACTACAAGTAAGGGATTTAGCGTTTGAACATAACAAAGGGGTGATTTTTGCGCTGAATATGATTGACGAAGTGCAACGTTTTAGTCATCACATTGATACCGACAAATTAGCCCAAGATCTAGGTTGTGCGGTTTTTGCCCTTTCAGCTAAAACCTTAATTGGTTTGCATGAATTCAAACTCGGACTTATCGATGCGGCTAAACATTCACAGAATTTTGTGCCAAATAAAACTAACGATGCACAGATGCCATTGTTAGAAATAAGCCGAGAATTATCTCGTCGCTATGGCATCAGGGCTGATGTGGTTTTGAAACAGCAAAATAAAATTGATGATTTTTTGTTAAACAGTGTTTTTGGTGGATTGATGTTTTTAAGCATCATGTTTTTGTTGTTTCAGAGTATTTTTACTTGGGCCAGCCCATTAATGGATGGGGTTGAAACCATCATGACTGAGTTGGCGATGCTCAGTAGTCAAGTTCTTCCTGCTGGGGTAGTAAACGACTTTGTCACCGACGCTATGTTTGGTGGTGTTGGCTCATTTTTGGTTTTTGTGCCGCAAATAATGGTGCTTACTTTGATCATTGGCTTGCTGGAAGATAGCGGGTATTTGGCTAGAGCAGCATTAATTTGTCATAAACCTTTAAGTTATTTTGGTTTATCAGGTAGAAGTTTCATCCCTTATTTGTCCGGACATGCCTGCGCTATTCCCGCTATTATGGCAGCGCGAACGATAGAATCACCGCGAAAGCGCCTTATTACTATGATGACCATTCCGTTGATGTCATGTTCGGCTCGTTTACCTGTATATGCTTTGTTAATTGCGGTGTTGATCCCCGACACACAATATCTAGGTGGACTGATAAACTTGCAAGGTATTACTTTCTTTATTTTGTATTTTATTGGTATCTCAACAGCATTATTGGTCAGTACCTTACTGACTAAACTGACTGATTTAGATAAAGATAAGGCAGAGATGCCGTTTATATTAGAATTACCAACCTATCGTTTACCTCATTGGAAACCCCTGATCCATAGAGTGTTAAGCAGTGCTAAGCAGTTTATCAGACGGGCCGCACCCATTATTTTTATGGTCTCAGTCATCATATGGGTTTTAGGCTATTTTCCACAAAATGGTGATTTACAGTCATCATATTTGGCGTCGATTGGGCAATGGATTGAACCAATATTCGAACCCTTAGGATTAGATTGGCGTTATGGTGTGGCGATATTAGTGTCATTTTTAGCGCGAGAGGTATTTGTTGGCGCACTGGGTACTTTATTTGGTATTCAAGGCGCAGATGAAAATATAGCAGGATTGGCTGCCAATATTCAGCAAGATGGTCTAGCCCTAGGGGCAGGCATCGGTCTGATGTTGTTTTATGTGGTGGCACTGCAATGTGTTGCTACAGTGGCCACGATTAAAGGTGAAACCGGTAGTGGCAAAATAGCCTGGGGATTATTTGTGAGTTACGGATTGCTGGCCTATTTCATCGCATGGATTGCGGCTAGTTTTATCTAACTTACTGTAATAGATCGGCTTCTATTTTGAAAAACTCATCCGTTGCATTCACTAAGGATGTGGCGGTCAGTTTCGGTACACCATAGACTTGGGTTTTACAGCCATATTTTTTACTCACTTTTTTGAGCAATAAATCAAAATCCCCGTCACCGGACAATAAAACAATGGTATCTGCATCTTCTGCCGCTTCTAACACATCTATCGCTATGCCTACATCCCAATCGCCTTTGGCTGAACCATCGCTGCGTTGGATATAAGGTTTTAATTTAATATCAAAGCCAATGTGTTTGAGTGCGCTTTGAAACTTTTGCTGTTGTTCATCACCTTTATCAATAGCATAAGCATTGGCCATAATAATGTCGCCTTGGTGTTGAATATGTTGCCAGAATCGACGGTAATTAAATTGGCGAGAGTAGGCTTGGCGAGTGGTGTAGTAGATATTTTGTACGTCAACAAAGATGGCGATTTTTTCCAAAGTAGATCACTCGTAATTAATAAACTGAACCAATGATAACATCTTTAATGTTTTGAATAATGTGCAGGTAGTTGACCATTTAGTCTAATTAACAGTTGACTAATTAATAAAAGGTAAGTATGTTGCTCTTCGGTTTGTAGAATATCTTCAATACAAACCTCCAATGTTATGTCTTTCCTTGATCCAGTCAGCCAACATTAAAAACGTAATCTTTAGGTAGCGCCGTATAGGTAAAGACCAAAGAATTACAATAACAAGCTGAATTATCGTACGACGAATTAATGGGCATTAAACATCGTAGCAAACAATATTTGCAGGTGTCTCATCGAACAAAAAACTTAAGGTTTTAGTAGTATCGTCAAAACTGTAATGAGCTTATTTTTAGTTTTAACTATTGATGGCTTCTTTTTTTGAAGCACAAAATAGTCATATTTAATGAGTTTTATTATGTCTTATACATATAACGGAACACAGATTTCGGTAATGTGCCCAGTGCACAACATTTCTGTGAACAAACATAAAGTGGCATTTGCCGACAAATGTGGCCAGAAAATGGGCACCTTCGCAAATACCTCTGAAGCAAAACAATTTGTCTCTTGGTTACTTAATATAAAGTAGCCAAGACAGCTACGAGACTCGTGTTACGAGCGATTAGCTAAAGACAAAAAAATAAATAAAGGCATCATTCTTAACAAATGATGCCTTTTTTGTTTGACAATAAAAAGTAACTTGAAAACATATTTTCGAAGCTCGAAGCTCGAAGCTCGAAGCTCGTTTGCTATCGTTAGACCCCTAGACTTGCCAAGTAACTCTCGTAGTCACCTTTGAAATCAACGATGCCATCTGGTTGCATGTCGATAATACGCGTAGCTACTGTGGATACAAATTCTCTATCATGACTGACAAAAACCAAAGTGCCTTTGTAATTTTCTAAAGCTAAGTTCAAAGACTCGATGGACTCCATATCTAAGTGGTTGGTAGGTTCATCCATCACTAATATATTGGGTTTTTGCAGCATTAATTTACCAAACAACATACGCCCTTGTTCACCACCTGAAATGACTTTGACTGATTTATTGATGTCATGTTGCGAGAATAATAATCTACCCAAAGTACCGCGCATGATCTGTTCGTCGTCACCTTCTTGGGCCCATTGGTACATCCAATTCATCAGGGTTTTATCTTCTTCAAAATCAGCGGCATGATCCTGTGCATAATAACCAATGTTGCTGTTCTCAGACCATTTTACGCTACCGGCAGTTAAGTCCGTTTTACCCAATAAACATTTAAGTAAGGTTGTTTTGCCCACACCGTTTGGACCAATAATAGCCACTCTTTCGCCCACTTCGATCATCAGATCCAAGTTTTTGTATAGTTCTGTATCGTATGCCTTGGCTAAACCTTCTACTTCCACAGCTAATCGATGTAATTTTTTGGTTTCTTCAAAACGAATAAACGGGCTTTGACGACTAGAGGGTTTCACCTCATCCAATTGAATTTTATCAATCTGCCGTGCACGGGATGTGGCTTGTTTTGACTTTGATGCGTTTGCTGAGAAACGACTCACAAACGCTTTGAGCTCAGATATTTGTGCTTTTTTCTTGGCGTTGTCTGACAATAGCTGGTCACGAGATTGTGTGGCTGCTGTCATATATTCATCGTAGTTGCCTGGAAATAAACGAATTTCGCCGTAATCAATGTCTGCCATATGGCTACAAACAGAATTTAAAAAATGCCTATCATGAGAAATAATGATCATGGTGCAGTTACGTTCGTTCAGCACGGTTTCTAACCAGCGGATAGTGTTGATATCCAAGTTGTTGGTAGGCTCATCCAGCAACATAATGTCAGGGTCAGAAAATAATACTTGGGCAAGTAACACCCTAAGTTTCCAACCCGGCGCAATTTCGCTCATAGGACCAAAATGTTGCTCGACAGGAATACCCACGCCAATCAATAATTCACCGGCTCTAGATTCGGCAGTGTAACCATCCATTTCGGCAAATTCATTCTCTAAATCGGCCACTCTGATGCCGTCTTCTTCAGTCATTTCAGGATTGGAATATATTGCATCCCGTTCAATTTTAACTTTCCAAAGCTCACCATGACCCATAACAACAGTGTCAATAACACTGCAATCTTCGTAGGCAAATTGGTCTTGTTTTAGTTTCCCAATTCGTTCGCCTGGGTCGACAGACACATTGCCACCTGAAGGCTCTAAGTCACCACCAATTATTTTCATAAAGGTTGACTTACCACAACCATTTGCGCCAATTAGGCCATATTTATTGCCATTGCCAAATTTTGCTGAGACATTTTCAAATAAAGGCTTTTCGCCAAATTGGATTGTAATATTTGCAGTTGTTAGCAATGTCAGTACCCCAGTATTAATATTCAACTATCGTTTGCCACCACGTACCTTAAATTGATGACGTGTAAGATGGCAAAAATTCGGCGCGTATTATGCCATAAAAATTGCGGTATCGCTAAGGGAGCAATGGTTCTTTTTGATGTTTTAAGCTTTGCTTTTTAGCAACTCAGTTTTTAATCGGGCTAAATGACCGCGCATCAAACGATGACATTGTTTAATGCTCAGAACTGACGTTCCAGTACTTTGCTTCTTCTGGTAGGTTAATCTTAAATAGAGTTGGGTTAGTTGAGAAAATGGGTCACTCACTTTATGTGAGTAGTGTTCGTTAATGTGTTGACTAAACGCAGTCGGACCTTGCCAATTGGCCCTTTGGGTTCCTGCTTTTGCAAAGGCATGCAATGCTTTTATATACAAATGTTGGGTTGTACCCAGACGATTTTGTAACCAATGAGGAAGAAAAAACAAGCTCAGTAACATACCGATAGTGAATACTATTCCTACTCCTAAGATAGATAAACGTTCTGGGGTTAACTTTCCTAAAATAGATTTGAATAGGTCGCGCTGCTTTTGGCTGTTAAATCCTAATACCCAACGACTCCAGTTGTAATCTATATCTGCCAAAAAGAGTCGTATATTATTGAGCCAGACTATATTGGCTAGTCTGGCAAGAGAAAAGGGTGAATCAGCCAAAAAACTACCTTCTTCTAGCATCGCTTGTTGTAAACCAAATTCTATTCTATCCGGTGATACAAGGGCTGTAGGGTCTATTCGTTGCCAACCCGCATTATCACTCCATGTTTCTACCCACGCATGTGCATCGTATTGGTAGATACTCAAATAAGGCGATTTTCCGTTATTTTCTACTAATTCACCGCCTTGATAACCTGTCACTATGCGGGCAGGAATACCACCTAATCTTAGGGCATAGGCCAATGCGCTGGCGTAGTGGCTGCAAAAACCTGCTTGATTATCAAATAAGAAGCGGTCAACCGGATCTACCAGCATAACATCAGGTCGTAAGGTATAAACAAAGGGGTTGTCAATAAAGTGACTTAACACTGCTTCTACAAATTTGTTGTTGTCTTGGAATTTTGCGCGCAAGTTACTGACCCATTCTCGCGTTCTGTTGTTGCCCGTTTCAGGTAACCTCAGATTAATTTGTTTGTCGGTTACGGTAAGTGCTTGATTGGCCAATGCTTCAGGGTATGAACGCACCGCGTATTGATATTTGCTCACCACAGGTTGGCGATTAAACAACAGAAAGTCACTGCTTTGCATTATATTTCTTCGGCTTTGGGTATCTGCCGGCACAGCTATGTCTAATGCAAACAACCAAGGTTGATTGGTAGGCTCGGCGATCACCTCATAATCAAAAAAAGGGCCGGTCAATTTAGGCTTAAATTGCTGTTTTGTTTTTAATTGAAATTCTCGCAACTTGTGACGATAGGCATGGACTTTCCACGTTTTTCCATCAAAGTCTTCCATCACAATGGCGCGCCAATATCTACGCCGGGCTATTGGCGGCGTGTCTTCGAATGTTGCTCGAAACGCCAATTCGCTTGATTGAGAAAGGGTTGCGATATCGCCTGGGGTGATTTGTTCTGAGAGTCCTGTTTGCGCACCTTTGGATTTTGGGGTGTGCCACAGTGGTGATAACTGGGGCAGAACCAAAAACATTAACAAGCCTATTGGTAAAGCCTGTAAGCTTAGTATAGAAACGGTTTTTAATTGTTTGTGCATAGTGTTTGAAGGGGCGTGATAACAAGCCAAACTTAATAACAGCGCCATACACATCAAGGCATAAAATAGACTAAAACCTATAGACTGATTAAAAATAAAACCGCAGCCAATCAAAAAAAACAAACTAATGACTAACTGATACACGTCTTTTTGACTGCGCATTTGCATCAGTTTTAAGGCACAGGCGAGGATTAATAAATTAACCATTCCAAATAATAAACCGTCACTTAAAGCTGAGTAAATTAATCCTAGGATACTTAACACCGCTAATAAGTTTAAGGTACGAATCGACGGTAGGTGTCTGTAATAATTGTAGTAAATTGCGCCTCTGATTACCGCGGCGCAGGCAACCAATAACAATATCCAAATAAGTATCGAAGCAAAAAGACTAAAACTGACACATACCAATATCGCCGCCAATAATAACAATGCAATATTTTTAGAGGACTGCGGGGTGCCTTGATTTTTAAGTTTTTGTTGCAACCTGATAAACATCCTTAGGGGCTCGCTTCAGTAAAGTTGGCTAATGCAAGTAAACAAGCGAGTCGATGCCCAGCACCACTATTGGGTGCAATACATTGTGGGCCTAGATCTAATCCAAAGGTTCGTTGGGTTCGGCTCAACTCAATTACCTGATAACACAATTCACCAAGCTCTTTGTCTAGAGCAATTTTGTCTAAGGCTAGATTATCCAACTCTGTGTCCAACACTATACTGGGGGATAAGGCTTTATTTTTATAATCCGTAGATAGTTTAAGCCAACCTATTTGATTGCTAATAGAAGAAAATTGTTTGCTAACCATACCTCGCCCCTTAGCCAGTTGTTTCCATGCGACATGGTTTAACGGTTCGCCTACTTGGTATGCTTTTAAATGAGAAAAATCATCGTGACCGGCTTGTTCATTGGCTATTCCACCACTTTTTTTAGCACTATTATTATCATTAATATGCAGTTGTATCTCGCAAGGTAAGGGTTTGGGAAAAACAGTGATTTCGTGAATAAAAGCCAAATGTGTCCAACAACGGTACAAGCCCAAAGGATAAAAGCTTTGAACTGTGACTCTAGATAATGTCAATTTTCCTCTTTGATGACACTTTTGGCTTAAATATATTGGATTAGTCAATGCATCTGCATCTACTTCAGTACTTTGTTGATCATGTCGAAATTTGGTTTTTTTTGTGGATTTATGCTGATTAGTTTGGAACTTAAAATGTAACAGTCCTTTTGTCGCAGATTTAGCACGGTTGTTGTTATCGATGTTGGCATTTAACCACAAAGGTATCTGCAAATTATCACCTACAAATACTTCATGGCACTTACCAATTTGTAAATCGATACGGGCAAAGTTGATATAGCTAGCTAATAAGTTGACTAAAAATATTGCCAATAAAAAATAACACAGTAACAACATCAAGTTATTTTGATAGTTAGTGCCAAGCAAAAATAGCAGTACGCACAAAGACAAAAATAATAGGCCAAATTTAGCTGGGAAAATAAAAATGTTGTGATGGTTTAAGTGATGTTGCGAGGCTGCAGGGATGCGTTTATTTAACCATTTGTTCCAGTAACTTTGTAGTAAGGTCATAACCGAGCCTAGGCTGCAATAGGATCGATAGCTTCGAGCAAGGTTTTGCTTAAACTGCCTTGAGAGCTGAAGTCGCTTGAAGCACTCCGTAATCGATGTTCCGCTACTGCCGGGAGTATGGCTTGCACATCTTCTGGAATGATGAAATCTCTGTTATTGATAAAGGCCCACGCTTTAGCTGAGCTTAGCAAAGCTTTAGTTGCACGTGGTGATAGTGGGTTGGCGAATTGGTTGCTTTCGCGGCTAAACGTGACCAAACGTAATATGTAATTGAGTAATTCATCTGAGGCATGTACTCGTCTGGCTGCCTCCTGTAATTCAATAAAATCGGCTATACTCATTACCGTTTCAACATCATGTTGCACGCCACCTAACTGAGTCTTTAACATGCTTTTTTCTGCTTCTTTGTCTGGATATCCCAACTGAATACGCATTAAAAAACGGTCCAATTGAGACTCGGGTAGAGGATAAGTGCCTGATTGATGCATGGGGTTTTGTGTGCCAATCACAAAAAACGGTGAGGGCAGTAGACGGGTTTTACCGTCCAAACTGACTTGTCTTTCTTCCATGGCTTCAAGCAAGGCACTTTGCGTTTTCGGGCTAGCTCGATTAATTTCATCGGCTAGCACCAGTTGATTAAAAATAGGCCCTGGGTGAAAGCGAAAAGTTTGTTCGTTGTTATCATAAATGTTGATCCCCAACATGTCTGCTGGCAATAAATCTGATGTGAATTGGATACGAGAATATTCCAAACCTAGTACTTTGGCCAAAGTATGTGAAAGGGTGGTTTTCCCCATACCGGGTAAATCTTCGATTAACAAATGGCCATTAGCTAACAAACATGTCAGTGCCAATTTAACCTGTTGTTGTTTGCCAATTAACACCTGACAGGATTGCTCTATGGCCATAGCGAATTTGTTGTGCAGCATAGGGTAATGGGTATCCGGTGGATTTAATAGATTGTACGAATCCATATTTTAGCGCAAATAACGCACGTTTTCGGTGGTTTAGCTAATACTTGTGTATGAAATGGAATTAAACGATGAATTGATTGCGTCAATCCGTATAATATTAGTCATGTGCACCGTTTAAAAAAAATAATCTCATGAAAAGTATTCAAATAGAAGATGATCTTTACCACTTTATTGCTTCACAGACACAAGATATCGGCGAAAGTGCATCAGATATTTTACGTCGTTTAGTTATGCCTGAGTCGCTGCTTAACCCAAAGCAAGGAAGTAGTGCTGATGAGCCCCAGCCTGTCTACGCTATAGATAATGATGAAAGTGATGTTAAAAGCGCCGAGCAAGTTTGTCAGGCAGCGGCTGTGTTTAGCGAACTTGAAGGGCAACAGTTGCAAGCTATTCCTAAGATGGTGGAGAGATGGTTGTTGGTATTATCCATTATCCACAAATATCATACCCAGCAATTTACTAAAGTATTGGGCATGAGTGGACGTAATAGAACCTATTTTGCCACCGACAAAGACACGCTATTAGCGACCGGCAGTAGTACTAACCCTAAAAATGTGCCTGGCTCAGAATATTGGGTGATCACCAATAACAATACTGTAAAGAAAATCAATATGCTCAAAGAAGTCGCTGAGCAGGTGGGTTTTAACTTATCTGAAATTGAACAATTGATTGCAATACTTGCCCCTGAACATGTTTAATAAAAATTAAGGATCATTATGGCTCTACATCCAGAAGCAGGAAAACCCGCTAGTAAACAACAGTTGGTCAACGTTGCTAAGTTGACTAGCGCCTATTACACCCATCAACCAACAAAAGGTGATAGAACTCAAGCTGTCACTTTTGGTACGTCAGGACATCGTGGTAGTGCATTTTTAAACACCTTTAACGATATGCATATCGCTGCTATTTGTCAGGCGTTAGCTGAATTTCGAAAGGACCAAAATATTACGGGTCCTTTATATATGGGCATGGACACCCATGCTTTATCTGAAGCGGCGTTTTCAACCGCTGTCGAAGTATTAGCAGCAAACGGCGTTTCTCTGGTAGTCCAAGAGAAACGAGGTTATACCCCTACACCCGTGATTTCCCATGCTATTTTGCAGCATAATGCCGACTCTTCAAAAGACCGAGCTGATGGTGTGGTAATCACCCCATCACATAACCCGCCAGAAGATGGCGGGTTTAAGTATAACCCACCTCACGGTGGACCCGCAGACAGCGATGTAACCAATCTTATTCAGCAACGTGCCAATGAGATCATCAGCAATGACATGGCTGATGTGCAACGTATGAGTTTAGCCGCCGCCTATGACTCTGATTATGTAACAGAAATTGATTTTTCTGAGGATTACATTGCGCAGCTTGACCAAGTAATTGATATGCAAGCCATTGCCAAGGCGGGATTAGTTTTAGGCACAGATCCACTTGGCGGTGCAGGTTTAGGCTACTGGGACAAAATAGCCGAGCGTTATGGGATCAACATCGAAGTGGTTAACCGTAATGTTGATCAGCAATTTGGCTTTATGCGCCGAGATAAGGATGGAAAAATCCGTATGGACTGCTCATCACCTTATGCCATGGCCGGTTTGATTGATTTAAAAGACAAGTTTGATGTGGCCTTTGGCAACGATCCTGATTTTGACCGGCACGGCATAGTCACCCCTAAAAGTGGCTTAATGAATCCAAATCATTATTTAGCTGTGGCCATTCAATACTTATTTCAACACCGAACAGATTGGCCAAAAAATATCAAAGTCGGTAAAACCTTAGTGTCCAGTAGTATGATTGACCGTGTGGTGGAAAGCCTAGGCCGTGAATTGGCTGAAATGCCAGTAGGGTTTAAATGGTTCGTGCAAGGTTTACTGAATAGCGAAATCGGTTTTGCCGGCGAAGAAAGTGCTGGCGGTATATTTTTACGTCGAAATGGCAAACCATGGGCAACCGACAAAGACGGGATCATCATGTGTTTATTGGCGGCTGAAATTATTGCTGTTACAGGTAAAGATCCTGGCGAACATTATCAAGCACTTACCGAGCAATTTTCATCACCTGTGTATACGCGTATTGATGTAGCTGCCAATCATGCCCAGAAACAAGTATTAAGCAAAATGGACAAAAGTGTTATCCAATCCACCGAGCTTGCAGGTGAAACTATCACCAATATTCAAACTCACGCTTCGGGTAACAATGCGGCCATTGGAGGAGTGAAAGTCAGCACTGAAAATGGCTGGTTTGCAGCGCGCCCATCTGGCACTGAAGAAATCTATAAAATATACGCAGAAAGTTTTAGTGGTTCTGAACATCTTGATTTATTAGTAAGCGAAGCCCAATTACTGGTCGAACAAGTGTTTAAAGCCGCAAATGTGTAAATAATAAATCCAAATTGATAATGAAATGTACAAATCATAGGTATTATTATGTGAATACCTATGATTTTTTGAATATTTAACGTTTATTTAACAAACTATTGCAGAAAATCCTGCTAAAACTACCTCATTAAATTTATCTGTAATTTTATTACGTCATTTAAATCCTGATCTAGACAAAATACCTCAGGGTAAGTGACATCTGAATAAAGCTAATTTGAGGTGTGATATGAGTGCAAAAAATACATTTTCTAAACCATCTTCTTTACCAAAAAATACTATAAAAGATGCAATTGTTAGACATTTACATTGTTCATTAGGCACCGACGAAAATAAAGCAAACAACCACGCTTGGTGGAAAGCCACTTGCGCCTCAGTACAGGAACATGTGTTGGAGCAACTGCGTAAAACTCAAAAATCACATTATTTAAATGATACTCGTGCGGTACATTATTTTTCCGCAGAGTTTTTAATGGGCCGTTTAATGTCCAACAACCTGCACAATTTAGGTTTGTTCGAACAAACCGATCAAGCCTTAAAAGAACTAGGTGTTAACCTCACTGACATTATGGAAGAAGAGCCGGATATGGCGTTGGGTAATGGCGGTTTGGGGCGTTTAGCCGCATGTTTTATTGATTCACTGGCAACACTTGATATGCCAGCTGTGGGATATGGTTTACATTATGAACATGGTTTATTCCGTCAAGAAATCAAAAATGGTGAACAAATAGAGCGTCCAGATAGCTGGCGTGATTACGGCAACCCATGGGAAATATGTCGCCCAGAGTCAATCCAAGAAATTCCCTTGTATGGCTATGTTGAAACCAAATATGGTGAGAATGGTGAAATTAAAAAAGAATGGCATCCAGGGTTGATTGTTAAAGGGTTACCTTGGGATATTCCAGTAGTGGGCTATGGTGGTAAAACGGTGAATGTTTTGCGTTTATGGCAAAGCCAAGCGTCAGATTATTTTAACTGGGATGTATTTAACGCCGGTGGATATGTAGATGCACAGAAAGAAAACGTGCAAGCTGAGACGATTTCTAAAGTCTTGTACCCCAATGATGAAACTGAAGCGGGTAAAGAGTTACGTTTAATTCAACAATATTTCTTTAGTGCCTGTTCACTAAAAGATATTATTCGCCGCTATAAAAGAGCTCACGGAGATGATTGGAGCCGTTTTTCCAGTCAAGTGGTGATCCAATTGAACGACACCCATCCCGCTATTGCCATACCTGAATTGATGCGAATTTTGTTAGACAGAGCTGAGCTCAATTGGGACAGTGCATGGAAGATTTGTAGTAAAACATTTGCCTACACCAATCATACGTTATTACCCGAAGCGCTAGAAAAATGGCCTGCTCGTATGTTTAAAAAAATTCTACCAAGACACTTAGAAATCATTTACGAAATTAATCACCACTTTATGAGTGAAGTAGAAAAAGTATGGCCGGGTGATAATGTCATAAAGCAGAAGTTATCGATCATCGAAGAGGGTAACGAAAAGATGATACGCATGGGTAACTTGTCGGTGATTGGGTCTTTTGCTGTTAACGGTGTAGCTGAAATTCATTCGGCGTTAGTGAAGAAAAACCTGTTCCCCGAATTTCATGAAATGTGGCCAAATAAATTAACCAACGTCACCAACGGTATTACACCGCGTCGCTGGTTAAAGGCATGTAATCCTAAATTATCTGCCTTGATAGATGAAAAAATTGGTAATGATTGGCCGTTGCATCTAGAAAAACTAGAGCAACTGAGTCAGTTTGCTGACAATGCTAAGTTTCAAAAACAATTTATGAAAATAAAGCATGAAAATAAAGTGGCGCTGGCAAAAGAGGTGTTAGCGTTAACGGGTATAGAAATTAATCCTAAAGCTATCTTTGATGTGCAAATTAAACGGTTACATGAGTATAAACGCCAACATCTCAACCTTTTACATATCATGGCGCTTTATCGTCGTTTGTTAGAAAACCCTAATTACGACATGCAACCTAGGGTCTTTTTATTCGGCGCTAAAGCCGCACCTGGCTATAAATTAGCGAAAGACATTATTTATGCAATCAACCAAGTGGCTGAAAAAGTGAATAATGACAAACGGGTAAACGGCAAAATCAAAGTGGTGTTTTTACCTAATTATCGGGTCAGTTTGGCCGAGAAAATCATCCCCGCTGCTGATGTTTCTGAACAAATTTCTACTGCTGGCTTAGAAGCCTCAGGTACAGGAAATATGAAGTTATCATTAAACGGTGCATTAACCGTGGGCACGTTAGACGGCGCGAATATTGAGATCGCAGAAGAGGTCGGTGATGAAAATATTTTCATTTTTGGTCTAAACGTAGATGAAGTGCATGAACTTGATAAAGTGGGCTACAATCCTTTTGACTTCTATTACAACAATAAAGAAATTAAAGCAGTTTTAGATTGGCTTGAAACTGATTATTTCACACCAGGTAAACCTGGTGCATTAGCATCCCTAAAGTATAGTCTGTTAGAGGGGGGAGACCCTTACAAAGTGTTGGCTGATTTTGAGTCCTATTCCGATGCACAGCAAAAAGCCGATAAGGCTTATGGTGATAAATCCGGCTGGGCAAAAATGGCAATACTCAATACCGCACGTATGGGAAAATTTACTTCAGATCGTTCAATTAAGGATTATGTCGAAAAAATTTGGCAATTAGAGCCATGTACAGTAGAGTAAATTTTTATACTTAGGCGATTTAAGACAAATTATAGGGTAATTTCACCTAGATTAACAAAAGCTCAAACAAGTGTTTGAGCTTTTGTTGTTATAAAATTAGGGAAAATACTCTAGCTAAAGTATTATTCTTTAGTCTATTTTCGTAAGTATTAGCATCGACCATTGAGAAATAGTTCAGTGGATATATAACGGGCGATAAATTTTTAATGCAACATGAATCATTAATCACCATTCCAAATAGATATGCGTTTTTGGGTGAAATAGAGCTGCTTCTTGAAACAAACACAGAACAATCTTTATTGTTAATTGATATCGTGCGTTTTTCTGATGTCAGTGCCAGCTTTGGATACGATTATGGTGACAAAGTACTATTAGAAATTGCGAATCGTATCGTGTTTCTGTTTGAGAATAACGGGATTTTTGGCCGAATAAGCGGTGATATTTTTGGTTTGATTTTGCCAGGTAACCATCAACAAAAACAGTTGCATGGTTTTTATAGCCATCTAGTTCAACATTTCAAAACGCCGATACAATGTGATGATCACGCCTTTATCGCTGACTTCAATGTGGGTGCCGCATCAAATCCTAAAAACAATAGTGATATTAATAAATTTTTCTCATTAGCTGAAACTGCTTTAAAACAAGCAAAAAATAATAAATTTGATAATTTTCAACATGCTCAAAGTTTAACTGATGATACGTCGGGCCGAGCGCTCGCGCTGAAGGCCGATATTACTCGGGCTTTGGATCAAAATGAGTTAGAAATATACTTTCAACCGAAAATTGAATTAAATACATTAAAGATAATAGGTGCGGAGTGTTTGTTACGTTGGAATCATCCACTAGATGGTTTGATTTTCCCGGGTGCACTAATTGAAGCCGCTGAATCTTACAATATGATGAATGAGCTTGGTTATTGGGTATTAGAACAAGCTTTCAAAGGGGCTGCATATCTGAATAGTGTGGATTTACGATTAAAAATTTCAGTGAATATGTCGCCTTCTCAATTATATGATTTAAATTTTGCCAATAACCTTAAAGAACTGGCGCAAAAACATCAGGTGGAATTATCTCAGTTTGAATTAGAGCTAACAGAAGACGTGGCTTTGTCTAATTCAATTTTAGTTAAAAAACAATTGTCTCAAATTCGAACTCTTGGAGCGACTATTGCCATTGATGATTTTGGTAAAGGTTACTCAAACTTAGCTTATTTACGTGATATTGAAATTGACAGTATTAAAATTGATAAGTCGTTTATTCTGCAGATTGATGAAAGCCCGGTAAATAGAGCAATAGTAGAGGCGAGTCAGTTGATTGCTAAGGCTGCAAATTGTGAACTGGTCGCAGAGGGTATCGAAACTATTCAGCATCTACATATCTTACGTGAGATAGGTGTTTTATCTGGCCAAGGTTTTTTGTTCTCCAAAGCGATCCCATTAAATGAATTTGTTGAGCTAGCCAACAAAGAATTAGCCATTGGCACATCCTTTATGCGTGAACATCAGACGGCTTAACTTAACCTTTACAGGTGTATCCTGAGTTTAAAAGGGGAGTTAATATTCTGATTAGGGTAATATTAACTTTTTAGAATTCATATCTGCAACTAATAACAACTTACTATGGAAACACAAATCGATACATCAATTCAAAACACCATTCAAACGTTAAAGCAGCAGGGCAATTTTCTCTCTTTATCGCGCACTCAACCTGCACTTTTCAGCACTTCTTTTCAGTTTTTTATCGATGCACATACACAAGTTAATGTATTGGCCGAGGGCATTATCAGCTTTGAAACTATTGCCAAGAGTGATAAAGATATTGTGCTCTCCTGTGGCGTCCACGGTAACGAAACGGCGCCCATAGAAATTTGCGACGATTTAGTCAAAAATATTTTGCTGGGTAAAACAGTGGTAAAACAACGGGTGTTATTTTTATTTGGTAATTTACCCGCTATGGATATTGCTGAGCGCTTTATTGAAGAAAACATGAATCGTTTGTTTAGTGGCGAACACCAAAATTTGGCTGCTGGGCAACAGATGAATCATGAAAGGCGCCGAGCAAAACAATTAGAAGATGTGGTTAAAAACTTCTATCTGGGAATACATGCTGTAGAGGGTAGGAGTCGTTTCCATTATGATTTACATACTGCTATTCGCGCATCTAAAAATGATAAATTTGCGGTCTATCCATTTCAAAATGGTAAAGCGTGGGACAAATATCAGCTACAAATTTTGTTAGCCTGTGGGGTGAATACTATTTTACTGTCCGGCAGTCCAACCACAACTTTCAGTTATTATTCAGTCAATGAACTTAACGCTAATGCGTTCACTGTTGAATTGGGTAAAGTGATGCCATTTGGGCAAAACAATATGGATGATTTTAGTGATGTAGTGAACACCTTAACCAAGTTGATTTGTGGTGTTGAGCTGGGACTTAAACACTTTACTGATTCAGATTTTTTGATTTACGAAGTGAATCAAGTTATCAATAAACAGCAAGATGATTTTGTCCTTAATTTTGCGGCAGATGCCCCTAACTTTAGTGACTTTCCTAAAGATTATTTATTAGCTCATGAAACTAATTGCGAGTATCGGACCCAATTTGAAGGGGAAGCGATTGTATTTCCTAACGCCGATGTTGAAATTGGTCAACGGGCATTGTTAACCGTTATACCGACTAATATTTAAGGCTTTGTATGACTAATTTTGTTTTGCATCCACAATTAGAGCAGGATAGTGAATTAGTCACTGAGTTAGTTTTGTGTTCGGTACGACTGATTAATGATGCCAACTATCCTTGGCTAATATTAGTGCCTCGAGTAGCAAACATAAGTGATGTCATTGACCTCAGTGATGCTCAGCAGCAAAGACTATGGCAAGAATCTGCAAGGGTTAGTCGGGCACTTAAATATTTGTTTACACCTGATAAGTTGAATATTGCAGCGCTGGGTAATATGGTACCTCAGTTGCATTTACATCATATTGTGCGGTACCAAAATGATGTAAGTTGGCCTAAACCTATTTGGGGGCAGGTAGCGTCTAAGGCTTATTCTGAAGTGCAATTGACCAAACAAGTAAACTTAATTCAGACTGAAATTGAAGCAAGGAGAGACAAATGATAGTAACCACCACTAATCAGCTAGAAGGCAAAAAAATTGAACAGTATTTAGGTATTGTTGTTGGTGAAGCCGTGATGGGAGCGAATATATTTAAAGATATTTTTGCTTCAATCCGTGACATTGTGGGTGGCCGTTCAGGCGCATATGAAGATGAACTCACCAAAGCACGGAAAATCGGCTTTCAGGAGTTAGAGCACGAAGCTCGTTCTATTGGTGCTAACGCGGTTATTGGTATTGATATTGATTATGAAGTAGTAGGTAAGGGCGGCAGCATGTTGATGGTGAGTATTAGTGGTACTGCTATTCGGTATATTGATTTGTAGGTTTATAAAGGTAGCGTATTGACTTTAGGTGTTACCTTTCAGGCCGGTTAAAACTGTTCCATATTTATCCCAAAAATATGGTCTGCAGGCATAAAAAGTAAGCAAAAAAGCCCGCTCGCCAAACTATGTTCTTCAGCCAATTGTTTTTGATATTTAGCAGGTCGTCACAATGTGCCCCGGCACTCTGTGACTCAATTTGCATCTCGCGCGGCATCCTTGCAAATTGACTTACTAAATATCAAAAATAATTGGTGAACATATATGCGAGGGTAAGGCAAAAGACAAAACAAAAGGATCGGCTTCGCCCAGTTGAACAGCTCGACAAGCGACCTGCATGGATGCAGGAAAGTAGAATAACGCAGGAGCAGTTATCGAGAAGTCGAGATTGGGTGCCGATCATCATGGATGTGCGAGTGACTAAGTTAAAACATTTACATCAGGTAGGACATGAACATTTGTAGCGATTCGAGCCAAAAAAATCAGGACGATGGCGTGTAGCGTGCATTTAGTTTTTAATAAAAAAGTAAAAGGTACCCTTAGTAATATCTCTGGGCAATATCAATAACATCCTGATATTCGTATAGTGTGAGGCCTTTCTGTTTGAAGTTGTTGAGTTCTTGTTCAGAGGGAAATGAAAAGTAGTTACCCTTTGAATTTACAGAGTAACTTGAACATTTTCCGGTGTTTTCTATCTCAGTAATGGTATTAACCACATCTTTAATACCCGTCTCGTATAGGGATAAAGTGTTGTGAAGATAAGAACGCTGATAATCTAAAACTTGCTTAGTTATGCAGATGATTTCACCGCTATCTATGCCACTGTCATTAATATAATGAAGGGTGGTGCCGTATTCAGTATCGTTTTGTTGCATGGCCCTTAAAGTTGCCATTACTCCACGGTATGTTGGGAGTTCACCTGAGTGTAAATTGATCACCCCAAATTTTGGGATAGCAATTACTGCAGATTGCAGGATCAAACCAAAGCGAATTGAAACGATAAGATCTGGCGCAAACGCTTTTATTTTTTCAATTCCCGTCTGACAGTTGATTGAGTGTATGTCTGATACCTCTATTCCCTTTGTTTTGAACCCGGCAAAACTTTGAAACTTTTCGGAATTTAGAGACGGGGGATTTTGCAGGGCAGGGAAGAGTATCTTGTTAAACAAATCTTGTTCAAAGAATGCTAAGTCTACTAAAGATTGAGGTTTGCTTTTGCTGTTTTTGCCCACAGATGATGACAGTAATATTTTAAATTTATGCGCCCCGAGCATTGTTCGGAATAATATATTCAGGGCTAAATTGCTAGCAATATCTTTGTTGGCTAAAAGCAAAATTTTCATATAATAATTAGTTAATCAATAATGATGAGTAAGGGATCAATCATCTTTATCTTCAAAACGATCATAAGATTCATTGTTGTCTTTATTAGGCTTAGGTAGTTTTTGATTGGCACTTTGTTTTAACAACAATATGTTGCCAATAATCAAACCCAAGACCAAAACAAAAATCACCACAACAATCCAAATATTCATACCGTTCCCCTGTTTAAAACGAAGCGCTCATATATGTCAGGCATGTTAGTCACAATACTCTCTAAACCTAAAATATTCGACTTTCTGAGATTATTTAGCAACGCTTGTTCATCTAACTGGGCAAACATTTTGTCTGCACTGGCTTGAAAACTTAGATGCCAAGGCTCCCGAGCAATGCCGCCTTTATATTCAGCATAAGGTCTGCTAAAACCAAACTGAATGGCATGTTCGTTTAGCCAATTGTTGAGTAGGGTGCACGGGCCTTGATCGTATTCACTGCAAACCAACTGAAAGTTATGCTGACTCTTTTCTACAGCCTTTTTGTCATACACGTCTAAATCAGTGCCCCAATGATGACGGCTGGCTCCTGGTAACGCCGACCATGTGAGGATAGCAAGTATCTTTTCTTGGTCGGTCAGGGCAGCGGAATCTAAGGTATTTTCGTTTGCGTCTAACAAGGTTGCTTTGCCGGACCATTTGTTTTGCCAAATACTCAATTGGCGCTCAAAGCTTCGGTAGCTGCTGACAATTTGTATATCTACATTATCTTGTGCTGCGGCCGTTTGCATAAGCTTAAATGCTTCACACACTTCAGGTAATAGTCGAAAATCGTTCTGGCATTCGACTAAAAGACTCTCATCTTTTCCTAAAGTGTGAGCTTGGGTGATCACGCTAGCAGCCGTTGCAAGATATCTTGGTAAATATCAGCGAGGGTATCGAGATCGTCAATTTTCACACATTCATCAATTTTGTGGATTGTGGCGTTAACAGGTCCAAGCTCAATGACTTGAGCTCCAGTTGGCGCAATAAAACGTCCGTCAGAAGTGCCTCCTGCTGTGGACAATACGGTTTCACGGCCTGTGCAATGTTTGATGGCTTGTTGTGTGGCTGCAACTAGCTCACCAGAGTCAGTTAAGAAAGGTTGGCCATTGAAGGTCCAATCAATGTCGTAATCGAGTTTATGGGCATCTAATACTTGGGTCGCTCTTGTGATTAACATCTGGTCAGTCACTTCGGTAGAAAATCTAAAGTTAAAACAGATTTTTAATTCACCAGGGATAACATTACCGGCACCTGTGCCACCATTGATATTAGATATTTGAAAACTAGTCGGCGGGAATGATTCATTGCCCCTGTCCCAAGTGGTGTTAGCTAATTCTGCTAGTGCTAGCGTTGACTCGTGAATGGGGTTTCTGGCTAAGTGAGGGTAGGCGACATGGCCTTGGATACCTTTAACAAGTAAATCGCCGGTGAGTGAACCTCTGCGTCCATTTTTGACGACATCACCCACTTCGTTCGTGCTTGATGGTTCGCCTACTAAACACCATGTGATTTTTTCGTTACGCGCCTCTAAGGTGTCAATAACTTTAGTGGTGCCATTAATAAAAGGTCCTTCTTCATCACTGGTGATTAAAAAGGCAATTGAGCCTTTATGTAATGGATTCGCTTTTACAAAATTTTCTGTGGCCGCTAACATGGCGGCCAAACTGCCTTTCATATCCGCTGCACCACGACCATGTATATAGCCCTCTTTTTCGGTGGCTTCAAAGGGTGGGGTTTGCCAGTTCTTTTCTGGGCCACAAGGCACTACGTCAGTATGTCCAGCAAAACAAAAAAGAGGTCCATCTGTGCCTTTGCGGGCCCAAATGTTTTTAGTGTCGGCAAAGGTTAAGTCTTCAATTTCAAACCCTAATGGTTTAAGGATATTCGCCATCATGTCCTGACAGCCCGCATCTTCAGGGGTAACTGATTTTCTGTTGATCAAGTCTTTAGTTAAATCAAGAGTGCGGCTCATGAGAAAACCTCTGCGAATTGTTCTGCTTTAAAACCAATGAAATACTCATCGTTATGGATCAGTATTGGGCGCTTGATCATGGCTGGGTATTCAAGCATTAATGCTAAAGCTGACATTTTATCAACCCCTTGTTTTTGCTCTTCACTTAACTGTCGAAAAGTAGTGCCGCGTTTATTTAACATTAGCTCCCAGCCCAAGGTTTGTTCCGTTTGTTCTAGCCATTTGGTATCCAAGCCATCTTGTCTATAATCGTGGAAAATATAGTCGATATTGTTTGCAGATAACCAAGCGCGTGCTTTTTTGATGGTGTCGCAGTTTTTAATGCCGTACAGGGTGGTCATGGTGTCCTATTGAGTTCATCTTAAGGGTAATGTACAGACTATAACGATAAAGAGTGGCGCAGGTAAAGGTCGATAACGATGCTTTTAGTTTGTTCTTATTCTTAAATTATATGTAAATCGTCATTATTTTATCTTCGCCAGCGATAACGTGAAAATAGTGCGCTTGTAGGCCTTTATTTTGTCGCTGTTGAGCAAGGTAATGGGACATAAAATGCTGTGGAGATGTCTTTTCATCTTAACCAGCGAAAATTCGGCAAGTAGCTGTCTTTATTCAAAATTTTCACCTTGCTTGACTACTCGCTTAAATCCTTCCCCCATCATAAGGTGAGAATCAATCCCTAGCTGTATTTGTAGCTGTAAGCCATTTTGCGCCTTTATTCTTAATTGATTAGCCAGTTCTGGGAATTGCAGCATAGTACCAGCGAACGGTGCTAATAATTGGTAACCAGAAGGTTTAATGGCAATGCCTTCCCCAAAAAGTCGTTCAGTAAAAAGTGCATGGGGTACTTCATCCAGTGCCAGCACTGTGCCCGATAGCGGGCTATAAATATCGATAGATTTTTTATGAGACGGCAGTGAACTGGCCTCTACAAGGCGACTAAACAACCCCATGATAAACCTTATTCGTGAATCGGGATGATAGGGGATGTTTGTGTTTATTCTGTGAATTAATCTTTAGCATAAGACAATATCGAATTTCATTTTTTGGGTATGATAGCAAAACAGTCGTCCTTAATGATGTCAATTTGGGTTTATCCACTGTTCCTGTGGATAAGTCTGTTGAGTACTGTTTATATGTCGGTTAATAAACTGATATATATAGAGAAATTCCTGTTGGTTGTAAATCACTCGATAGCTAAAAGCTTGATTGAAATTGCAGCATTTTGGGGGGGTATTATAAATAATACACATTTGGGTATATTAGCTTGTTTAGATTTAATTGTGCCGAATGCAAAAAGAATGAATCAAGACTTACCTTAAGTATATTAAGGTATCTGATTTAGATGCATCTATGACACAAGTTGTTAAACTTGGCGGCAGTTATTTAACGGCCATAAAAAACTCAGTGATAGCAGTTATGACTCCGTTATAAAGGAACCGTCTGGCGCAGTATGTGCCATCTATGCTGAGTTTAAAAGATATCTAGCGTTTGAGTAAAAGGAATAGTATGCAGGTTTTGGATATTTATGCTGGGAAAAATGCTCTGGCACGTATTAAACAAGATGGCTTTAGTGCTGATTTATTTGATTATATGTTGGGCGCATCCGGTGGGCCTAAGTGGTTTGTGTTAGCGGGACTTGACCGTTATATTTTTCCAGAATTTTTTGCTGGGAGAACCAGACCTTTAAATATTATTGGTTCGTCAGCGGGGGCGTTTCGATTTGCCTGTTTCGCTCAAAACGACCCCTTGTCTGCGATTAATCGCTTAGCCGAGCGTTATTCTCAGACTGTTTACTCTGATAAACCGAGCGCTAAAGAAATCACGACAAAAGGCACGGCGCTGCTAAATTACGTGCTTGGTGAAAATGGCTGCGAAGAAATTATCAATAACCCAATCATAAAAGCACATTTTATTGTGGCAAAGTGTAAGGGGCTAACTCAGTTCGAAGCAAAGCCATTACAAATGACGGGGTTAATTGCCAGCGCTAGTGCTAACGCACTAAAGCGGAAATGGTTAGAAAAATTTTACCAACGTTATGTGTTTTCGTCGCCTAATTCTGATTTAAATGTCAATGATCCGAATAACATGGCCACATATTCTATTCCTCTTACCCCTAAAAACTTACCTCAGGCCTTGATGGCGTCAGGCTCTATTCCTATTGTAATTGAAGGTGTAAAAATCATTGATGGCGCACCATCTGGCATGTATAGAGACGGTGGCATTATTGACTATCACTTTGATTTAACCTTTGGACCGCAAAAAGGCTTAGTGCTTTATCCGCACTTTTACTCAAAACCTATACCTGGCTGGTTCGATAAGTCGCTTAGAAAGCGGCTACCCCATGCTAACAGTTACGATGATGTGGTAATGTTGGTGCCTTCTGATGAGTTTGTCGCGAGCTTACCTTACGCCAAAATTCCCGACAGAAAAGACTTTGAAGTCATGCCCTCAGCCCAACGTATTGAATATTGGCAAACCGTTATTGCACAAAGTGATATTTTAGGGCAGGCGTTTAAGGATATGTGTGACAATCAAAAAATCGCCGAATATATTAAGCCTATTGAGTTTGGGTGAGATATAAGGAGTGAGGTCAGTGATCTGGGCGGCCATCAGTAGTCATACCCATTAAACTGAGTTTAGGTTAATGACCATCCCATGAGATTAAACACGTTTATTTATTTAATACATCCACACAAATTTGGCTTCTACCTGCATCTTTAGCTTGGTATAAAGCTGCATCGGCGGAGGATATAAGCTCACTGAGTTTCTCGTGATCAGTTGAACTAGCTAAACCTGCACTAAAGCTACAATTAAAGGACTGTTTATCGACAGTATAGTTGATGTGTAAAAAGGCGGTTAAAATGTTATTCATCTTACTTTCGATGACCCTAGGGGTTGCGTTACTAAACACCACCATAAATTCTTCTCCGCCATAGCGGCCAACATAATCAGTGTCGCGCACCGATTGGAGTAATAATTGTCCTAAAGAAACCAGCACCTTATCCCCACCCAAATGACCATATTTATCATTCACTCCTTTGAAATGATCTAAATCAATCATCACGACCACAGCCGGTTTCTCTTGGCGCTTAGAAAGTCTCAGAGAATGAGCTGCGGCATCCATGATTTGTCCGTGGTTAAGTACACCTGTTAAGCTATCCCTAGATGCAAGGTAGCGGATTTCCTGTCCTCTTTGAATACGACTGTCAACCTGTTGCACGATAATGTTAGGTGGGGTGCTTTTGGAGATGACATCATCAGCACCACACTCCAAGACTTCAAGTTTGGTTTTGATGTTATCGTCAGACGTCAGGAAGATAATTGGCACATAATCGTATTTAGCTTGTTGACGTAGTAACCGAGCTACTTCCAGACCACTGATGTTTGGCATGTGCATATCTAACAAAAATACATCGGGATGGAAAGATTCTAATTCTGTCATAATGGCATCGGCTTTACTTATTGCCAGTACCTCAACGTGTTCGTCCTCTAGTAATGTTTTATAAAAACTGCCCACTAAGGCTTGGTCATCTAACAGTAAAATTCTATAGGGTCTGATTAAATCTATTTTGAAATTTTTACGAATTTTGGAGACTAATGTAGTGATATTAACTGGTTTTAAAAGATATTCATTTACTTTTGATCTCACTGCCGAAAGTCTATTTTCAAAGGAACTCGAGGAAGATAAAATAAATACGTCAGTATCGAATGTTCTCAGTTTGACAGCAAAGGCAAACATTTTTTCAGAGGGGTTAGTTGAGTTATCAGTATCAATCAACACTAAATTGTAGGTGTTTTTTTGTAACACTTTTTCGAGCTGTTCGATTGAATTGAACTGGTTGATTGTAAACCCAAATCCAGCAAGAAGTTTAGCGTTAACAGCTGATGTGTTTTCATTGTCATCAATTAATGCAATCTTAATATCACGATAAGACTGTGGGGTGATTTCTTCTTTGTTTTTTTGTGGATCCCGTAATTCACCTAAAAGAGAAGCGGCTTCTTGTAATACCAGCAAAGAATTAGGGGTGTTTCTTGATGCTTCATTCATCGAATTCATATGACGATCAATAAAGGGAATAACAGTTTTTAAACTGTTGATTTGTTCTTCGCAAGGAGCAATTTTTTCTTCAATGATACCGAGCCTATTACTCAGTGTTAAAAAATTAAGTGCACCACTAGAGCCTTTGAGGCTGTGTACTTCAAACCTAAATTTTTTAACTGCTTCCAGTGATTGAGACGTTCTAGCGTTTGACCATAATTTAGTCAGAACGGCAAGTTTGTCATTAAACTCAGCAATAAAGGTGATACGAAACTCTGCTATTTTCTGTTCTAACTTAGAACTCATTAAGACCCTTCCAATTTAAGCGACAACACTATTAACGTTGTTCCCAATAACTGTTTATAACTTACTGATTGATAATGTATATGTACAGAACATTATCAATGTTTACAAGTTTAAGTGGTGATTGTTAAAGAGTAACGGAAATCCATATAATAGTTCAATCCCAAATATTGAATTTGCACCATTATAATTAGATGTCAATCAAATATGGTCGATGTTATTTACCCTGTGAATCGACTGTTTGATGCAGATCAATGTCCCCTAATTTCTTTGAGTTTTAATCAACTAATGATGTTAAACATATTCTTAAAGAAAGTTAGAATTTCATTTAATAGGTGAATTAAATATGGATAGTTATCAAAATATTTTAGTCGCACTGGATCTTTATTCTGATTACAAACCTGTGTTAGAACGAGCACTGAATATTGCTCAAAGTCCGTCGCAAATTAGTCTTGTTTATGTCACTTTCCCGCAGGTTTATTTTGAATCATACGGGGTTGGGGTAGGTACGGATTATGTGAATGATAATCAAGAAAGTGCAAAAGCAACACTATCAGAATTGGCTAAAACACATCACATCCCAGACGCTCAAGTATATGTACCTATTGGCTCAGCAGTGAATGAAATTCATGTGTTGTCTGAAAGTATTAAGGCTGATTTGATTGTTATGGGTACTCATGGTCAAAGTGGTTTGAAGTTATTACTAGGCTCTACTGCCAATGGTGTATTGCATGGAGTGAAGTGTGATGTGTTGGCAATCAGAATTTAATCAGCAATTATCAGCCATCCTAATATCAGCCATATTTATATCAGGTAAACATTATGATCTCCTCCAACTCACGTTACGTTAGTCAAATCACACGAGATACCTTAGCCTTGATCCTTGCAGGAGGTAAAGGCAGTCGTTTGTGTGAGTTAACCCAATATCAGGCTAAACCTGCGATTCATTTTGGTGGAAAATTCAGAGTGATAGACTTCCCCTTGTCGAATTGTATTAATTCAGGGATAAGACAGATTGGGGTCATGACCCAATACAAAGCCTATTCATTAATACGTCATTTGTCTCGAGGGTGGGGGCATTTAAATCGAGAGTTAGGTGAATACGTTGAACTGTTACCTGCGTCACAGCAATATTCTCCCAGTTGGTATGAAGGTACGGCGGATGCGCTGTATCAAAACATTGAGTTTATTCGTGAACATGTACCTAAGTATGTGGTGGTGCTGGCAGGTGATCATATCTATAAAATGGATTATGGCGACATGTTAGTCCAACATGTCGAAAGTGGTGCAGATATGACGATATCTTGTATCGAGATGCCAGTTAAAGATGCGGCAGGTGCCTTCGGTGTGATGTGTGTGGATGAACACAATCGGATCACTGATTTTTGTGAAAAACCCGATAAACCTTGTCCCCTCAAAGACAAACCTGATTACACATTGGTATCCATGGGCAATTATGTGTTCAATACAGAATTTCTCATTCAGCAACTGATAGCGGATGCTAAAAACCCAGACTCGCAGCATGATTTTGGAAGAGATATTATTCCTGCTGCAATTAATACTAATCATGTGATGGCGTTTATGTTCCTTTCGGATGATGAACAATCTGCTCCGTATTGGCGTGATGTGGGAACCTTAGATGCATTTTGGCAGGCCAATATGGATCTTGTTGCTATCACCCCAGAATTAAATATCTATGATCAAGACTGGCCCATTTGGACGCATCTGAAACAATCACCTCCAGCCAAATTTGTTTTTAATGATGATGGCCATCGTGGCTATGCTGTGGACTCGATTGTGTCAGGTGGTTGTATTGTTTCTGGTGCCGAAATTAGTCAATCATTGTTGTTTTCAGATGTGCATGTTCACTCATATAGTAAAATTGAACAGTCGGTGATCCTGCCTCAAGTTGATATTGCTCAGCATGTTAAAATTAAGCGCGCAATTATTGATACTGGCTGCCGAATACCTGAAGGAATGAGCATTGGGATCAACAAAGAACATGACATTGCACGGGGATTTCGTATCAGCCAAAATGACATAGTATTAGTGACTAAAGACATGATAAACCAAGGAGATAACTAACAAGGTTGTTCAGACAGTAATATGTAACTTAGGATCCCTGCCTAGGGGCCTGAGTATCGTCCAAAGTTCTTTTTCTTAAAAACGTTCCCTATTCGTTTCCTAAGTACTTTCCGAAGTAAATTACGCAGAATAACGAATACCCCAGCGCCCAGCTAATCTTTATTATTTAATCTTGATCTATATCAATGGCAGTTAGCCTTTGACTTATCTTCTAGGATTGACAAATGTCTATACATACAAAACCGCAGCCTTCACTTTGCCAACATTGCACCATGTCTGACATGCGTTTTTGTCAAGTTAACAAAAGTAAAGTAGAGCCAAAAGTAAAATATCATAAGGTATACAATAAGTCGGACGTATTATTTGGATCTGGCCAGATATTTGATGCTATTTATATCTTGCGTAGTGGTTCAGCAAAATCTTCCGTTTTAGCTAATAGTGGTCATGAGCAAATTAGTAGATTTCACTATCCAAGTGATTTGATTGGTCTGGATGGTTTTGACAATGGATCCCATGCACAATCGATAAAGTTCTTGGAAACCAGCAGTGTGTGTCGTATTGGCTTAGGAGAGTTGGATAAGGCCATGGTGAATTCAGCAAGCATCAGATACAAATTGTTGCAAGGCATGAGTCATGCACTGAATGATGAAGATAAATTTTTACTTAGTTTAAATAACATGAATTCTGCTGAGCGCCTTAGCTCATTTTTATTGGACTTGTCTTCACAATTTGAAAACAGAGGGTTATCTGGCAATGTGTTTGACTTGAGTATGACTAGAGTGGATATTGCCAATTATTTAGGCATGGCGATTGAAACTGTTAGTCGGTTACTCACTCAGTTACAAAATGAAGATATTATTGAGGTGGAAAAACGCCGCGTCAAGATTTTGAACTTTAGAAAACTAAATCAATGTCTATTACATGAACGTGAACCTCATATTTTACTTACAGCCAAAACTCGTCAACTCAACAACATTCAAGCTCGGGTTGCTTAAATTTTTTGCGACACAGTTAAATAGGTGGGTTTTGTTCTTTCTCAAACTCATTCAGGGCTTCCAAAGCTTCACAGCCATAGACCATGGATGGTCCGCCACCCATTAAGATTGCTACGCCTATTGCTTCCACTGTCTCTTGCCTGCTCGCGCCTGCGTTTAATGCATCATGCACATGAAAAGCAATACATCCGTCACAATGCACTGCTATGGCAATACCCAGAGCGAGCAATTTTTTTGATTTTGTATCCAGAGCACCTTTTGAAACTGCCGAAGAATGTAATGCTCCAAAGCCTGCCATCACCTCTGGTATTTCTGATATTAGTTTTGCACTGAGCTCTTTTAGTTGTTCATATCGTTGAACATGGCTGGTAGTTGTCATAGCTGTCTCCAATAGGTTGCAGTGAAGTGCTGTTTACCGGCTCGTTGATATTGATGTTGATCAATTAATTTTAAATTTCAAAGCACGCCATTTTGAACGCTACCATCTTGTTCGAATTGACTGATATTCGAAAGGGTAGTTTGCGCGATGTTGAGCATCGCTTCTTGAGTAAAAAAACCTTGATGACTGGTCACAATGACATTTGGGAAGGTCGTTAATCTGGCTAACAAGTCGTCTTGTATCCCTTGAGCAGAAAAGTCTTCAAAAAACAAAGCTTCTTCTTCTTCGTAAACGTCAAGTCCCAATAAACCTACTTTACCCGATTTAAGAGCATTTATGATGGCTTTGGTATCAACAAGTTTGCCTCTGCTGGTATTAATAATAGTAACGCCGTCACGCATTTTGGCTAAAGCTTTTTGACCTATCAAATGATAGGTGTCTGGGGTAAGCGGACAATGCAGTGAAATAACATCAGCACGACTAAGCAGGTGGTCGAGAGAAACATAAGTAACGCCAGACTTAATACACTGTTCATTGTGAACCACATCATAAGCAATAACATTGCAGCCAAAACCTAGCATGATGTTAGCAAAAGCTTCACCAATCTTACCTGTGCCTATTATCCCAACTGTTTTGCCATGTAAGTCAAAGCCCATTAAGTTACGCAGTGAAAAATCACCTTCACGTATGCGATTATGAGCTCGATGGATACCTCGATTTAAACATAACAACAAACCCACCCCATGTTCTGCCACTGCATAAGGAGAGTAGGCAGGAACACGCACCACAGGTAGTGAAAGCTGTTTCGCACAGGCTATATCCACATGATTAAATCCCGCTGAACGAAGAGCAATGAGCTCAATCCCTTTATCCTTCAACTTATGTAACACCTGGGCATCTAAATTGTCGTTAATAAAAGCGCACACCACTTTTTCATCACTGATCAGCGATGTGGATTCGAGATCTAAGCGAGATGAGAAATAACGAATCTGGTGAGTACCAGCAGAATTTACACGATCAAAGTATTCTTGGTCATAGGGTTTAGTATTAAAAAAAGCGACTTTCACTGTGAAGACTCATATCTATTTTGGTTAGTGTCATTCTAGAAAATACTCTAACTTGCTCATTGACCCTGATCAATTAATTTTAAAGATAAGCTGATATCGTCGTCTTAACAAAAATGTATATTGCGGTTTCCAAAGGTGAAACGATGCACGTTAGAAAGGTTCTGCTTATTGAAGGCAGTGTAAATGCACTGATCACGGCAAGCAAAATGACGGTTGGGTTAATGACCGGGTCAGCAGCAGTATTAGCAGATGCGGTGCACTCCCTCACTGATTTGGCAAATAACCTTTTTGCTTGGTTAGCAGTAAAAATTGCTGAATCACCTGCCGATAGTTCCCATCCTTATGGTCATCAGAAATTTGAACAATTAGCCGTGTTTGGACTTGCGTCTTTGTTAACTATAGTCGCATTTGAAGTGATAGTGAATGCAGTCGAACGATTTGGGCAGCCAGTCGAACAAAGCATGTTGGGGTTGGTTATATTAATTTTTTCCTTGGTAATCAATATATGTTTGACGTTCTGGGAGCGTTATTGGGCTAAAAGGTTAGTCTCAGAAATATTACATGCAGACGCCACCCACACCTTAAGTGATGTGTTGACCAGCGCAGTGGTGATTGTCGGATGGCAATTAGCGGCTCGGGGATACTATTGGATCGACACTGTATTTGCGCTAATTGTATCTAGCATTATTTTTTATTTGGCATTCAAACTTTTTCAAAGGGCAATACCGGTGTTGGTTGATCAGAGCCGTTACCCCCCAGAGGAATTAAAAGCCGCTGTTAACAAAATTCCAGCGGTGATAACTGTAGGTAATATTCGTTCTAGAGATACAGGCAAGGGGCAGGCAGCTGATGTCACTGTAACTGTTTGTGCCAGTCTTAGTACATTAGAATCACACCAAATAGCCGATAATATTGAGCGTGTGTTAGCCCATAAATTCGATATTCAAGATGTTGTGGTCCATATCGAACCTGATGTGGACCAAGAAGTAAGTGATCAAAATAGTTAGTAGTAAGATTACTAAATTTTTCATCTGACAGGACATTATTATGCTTATTTCAGAACTCGCTAGTTTTTTTGCATGGTGTACACTGATTAACTATTCGGTGTTGTTGATATGGTTTTTAATATTTAGTTTAGGCCATGACTGGTTGCACTTGATGCATGGGAAATGGTTTGAATTGACCGAACAGCAGTTTGATTTAGTCAACTATTGTGGCATAGGGCTTTTTAAGTTATTTATCGTTGTATTTAATTTAGCGCCATATATAGCGCTAATTATTATCGATTGATTATATTCTCTACTCCATTCGTCTCTCAATCAATGGAACGGTGCTTCGAAGCCTTTGGGTTTAACCGCTAGCAAGTCACAGTCAACTGCTTCGACTAATCTTTGGGCTGTGCTACCCAATAACCCCGTGCGATAGGTGGTACCTAATACTAGAATGCCAGCGTCAAGTTGAGCTAACGTTTTTGGCAGTACATGGTTGATATCGCCAGAAATGATATGTTGATTTTCGCTGTTGGGTACATATTCAGAGCATTCTTCTGCAAATTTAACATTATGTTGATACCTTAATTGTTCAAGTACCATGGATTCATTTTGATGTTCGTCAACAGAAAATACATCTGCCCACATGCCACTTTTATCGACTGCTTCAAGTAAGATATCCCAATAACTAGGATCAAAGCAGTGTAAAGCGTGCAAAGGCATACCTAGACTTGAAGACATGGAAAAGCCTGCTTTGAGAATATGCTTGTCCAACTCACTTTTTTTGCTTAAGTTATGCTCAGGATCGATAGCTGCGACTACAGAGGTGTTTTTAGTCCATTTACGATTTTTAACTAATAAAATGGGTACCGGGCAGGCTTTCAGCAAATACCAATCTGTCGGAGTAAACAGGCGCCTCGCTATGACTTTATGTTGATGAGTCGCCTTTATCACTAAATCAGGTTTGAAGCTGTCTACTACTTTTAATATGCCTTGATAAATGGGTGAATGCCACATCACTTCAGTTTCATAAGTCACATTTTCTTGCGCGTGCTGTGAAATCAGTTGTTTGAGTCTGCCTTGATTCATTTTGATGATTTCAGCTTTGGTTTTCTCTAGTTGTTTTGGGGTCAATAAATTACTGGCCATCACAGCAGGATAATACAAACAGCTCAATAATTTAATGGTTATAGGTTGTTGTTTAGCAAAGTGTAATGCTTTGCTAAGTGCAGGTTGCTCTTGTTTATCAGGATCAATATCTACGAGTATTTTTTTAATGGTTTGCATCAAGTATTGCCTTACTGCTAGTTATAAATTTGGTTTCAGGGTCAATATATCGCAGTTCATATTTGCTAAAATATGTTCCGCGGTATTACCGATAAAAGCCCCTGATAAACCGGTTCTGCCTACCGTGCCTAAAATGAGTAGCTGTGCATCAATTTTCTTTGCAATATCAGGTATGACGATATCCGCCCGACCTTCTAATACATGATAGGGATTAATAAACAAATCATGTTCTTTAAGCAAGGTTTCCATTTTGTTTTTATGGGCATTAGTGGTGTCAACTTTAATGCTTTGAAAATCGATATTTGCCCAACCTACATCCATAGAGGGTCCCATGTTGGGCGTCTCAAACGTATTCACGCTGTGTAATTGGGTTTTCGTCACCTGGGCAAGCATTTTCGAATATTCGAGTATATTGTGATTGAGTGCGATGTGCTTTGTGTCTCTGACAGTGGGGTCTATGGCTGCCAATATTGGTTTGTTCACCCAATGTGAGTCTCTAATCAGCAAAAGTGGCGCTTTGCAATAACGGAGTAAATGTCTATCAACGGGCATTGCAAAAGGATTGATATTGAATCTGTCGGCCGTAATGCATTTGATCACCAAATCGGGTTCAAGCTCATTGACAATTTCTTCGATGGCTTCATGTAGCTCTCTATGCCATGCCACATTGACACTGCAACTGATACCTTTTTGATCTAAATCATCAGCTAAGGTATCCATATATAAATACCTGTCGGCCATATATTGGCTTTTCATTTCTTTACGATGTTCACTGGACAAAACATCGGTTAACTCCATTACTGGTTCGTAAATGGAGTTAAATAAATGGATATGAATGTCATCTAATTCGGCAAACTTTAACGCCCGTTCTAACGCTGGGTGTTCAGTATGTCTGCCACTTATCACCACTAATATTCGTTTAGGTGTTTTCATTTTTACCCTCTCAAGTATTTCATTTATTGAATTGTACCGAGCGCCGTTCTAAGTCGCTTGATACAGATCAAATACCCCTGTTACAACATTCTATATTGGCCATAATGTGTGTAAGTAATGGGTTTAACCTCGTATTTAGGTTGCAAAAATGAGACTAAATCAATCAGTTCTTGCACTGTCATAACGTCATTAAATACCCGCATCTTTGAAGTCCCATCCTCGTTAGTGAGTTTTTCTTCGATAGACTTGTTTCTGGGTGCTAATTTATGGGACGGGTTAATAACAGATGTCACTAACTGAGCGTAGGTTTTCACCATAGATGATGTGCCACCTAGTGGAACTAATGTATCAAACTCTTTGATGAGTGAATTATCTTCATAGCCCTTTAAGGCATGGCAAGACTGACATTTATATTGCATAAACACTTTTTCACCCTTTGCGATATCTCCTTCAGGTAAACTAAAACCTTTAGGGGAATCAGGGCCATAGCTACAAGCAGCCATAACAAAAAGTAAAATAATTGAGGTAAACCAAATTAATGTTTTCATGTTGATGCCTTATCTTTGTTATTAGACTAGGCATTAACATAAAGGAAAAGTCAGGGAAGTGGGTAAAGGTTAGCGGTGTTTATTGATAGGGATCAAATTTGTGGATAAAAGCCTTAGACTCTAGGTTATTTCCGGAAAAAGGATGCAACTTATATTTTGCATTACCATCTGGAATAAATCTTATATGCGGACTTTATTGACAATTATAAAAATCAATATCTAAAGTTTGCAATCGATTAGAGCGGTTTTTTGATAATCAAATACATGGAACAAAGCAACCACAGGAAGTGTTTTTAAATCTGCTCGGATGCCATTGTTGCACTAATTTGTTTTTGGCTTAGCTTGAGTGACAACCTTATCTTCTGCATATTTAACTCTAATTTTGTTAGCACCTAACATACTGTCGTTAAGATTTTTAACTGCGACTTTTGCTTCACCGGCCTTAGGCATTTCAATAAACCCAAATCCTTTTGATAAACCATTAGATTTTTCTTTGACTATATCGCTAGATTGCACTTTACCATGTGCTTCAAAAGCGGTTTGTAGTTCTTGTTCGGTCGTTTCTCTGTCAAGATTTCGGATTAATATTTTCATATAGATTGTCACTTCTTGGTCATAATGATGATTAGCACACGATGATAACAGCTTAATGTTCACCAAACGATCTGATTTGAAAAACTGATTACCTCTTTTGGGATGTCAATAAGTTGTGAATACGTATGTAAGATACTATTAGATAACTGCGGCTAGAGGTATGATTTAGCAAGCTTTATCGAGAGAGATTTTTATATGTTTGCAACAAAATTTGCCAAGTGGAATCGCACTATTTTGTCTATTGTTATCTGTGCAGTTACTATTGGGTGTTCTCCAGCGCCTAAAGAAGAATCATCAACCCAAAAGCAGCAAGATAGTATGCAGATTGAACATTTATTACCTGATAAACCACAAGGTAAACCTGTTGTTTATCAGGTCTTTACTCGGCTTTTTGGGAATACCAACACGACTAATAAACCTTGGGGCACTATTGAAGAAAATGGTGTAGGTAAGTTTAGTGACTTTACTGATACCGCATTGCAAGGCATTAAAGAACTTGGTACCACACATATTTGGTATACAGGCGTACCCCACCACGATGTGATCACCGATTATTCAGCTTATGGTATTACGGGTGATGATCCCGATGTCGTTAAAGGCCGCGCAGGTTCACCTTATGCGGTTAAAGACTATTATTCTGTTAATCCAGACTTGGCAGACGATCCAACAAAACGTTTACAAGAATTTGAATCCTTGATTGCCAGAACCCATAAAAATGGCATGCAGGTTATCATTGATATTGTGCCTAACCATGTGGCGCGTAATTACCGCTCACTGGCTAAACCTGAAGGCACGAGTGATTTTGGCGAACAAGACGATACCGGGGTTGCGTATGCCAAAGACAATAATTTTTATTACGTGGTGGGAGCAGATTTCCAAGTACCTTTATCTTTAGATGGATATCAACCTTTGGGTGGGGAAGTTCATCCGCTGTCTGATGGAAAATTTGCTGAGTCACCCGCCAAATGGACAGGTAATGGCTCTCGTAAAGCGCAACCGAATTTTCATGATTGGTACGAAACTATCAAGGTTAATTATGGCGTTAAACCTGACGGTAGTTACGACTTCCCGCGGCTACCAGAGCAGTATATGCAACTTGAAATTGAGCAACATGCTAAATTTTGGCAGGATAAAGTGGTCCCTGATTCATGGCGTAAGTTTCGCGAAATTACTCACTATTGGTTAGATAAGGGAGTCGATGGATTTCGTTATGATATGGCAGAGATGGTGCCAGTAGAATTTTGGAGTTACTTAAATTCATCTATAAAAATGAAAAATCCCCGTGCTTTTTTATTAGCTGAAGTATACAACCCTGAATTATATCGCCATTACATTCAGCTTGGAAAAATGGATTATTTGTACGATAAAGTTGAATTTTACGATAGCCTAAAATCCATTATGCAAGGTAAAGAAAAAGGTAAAGTGTTACATCAAATCCAGTCAGGCCATCAAGATATTGAACAGCATATGTTGCACTTTCTAGAAAACCACGATGAGCAACGTATCGCCAGTGACGATTTTGCTGGCAAGGTTGGAGGGGCACAAATGGGCAAACCCGCCTTAGTGGTGTCTGCATTGATCAGTCGTTCGCCTACATTGCTTTATTTTGGCCAAGAAGTGGCAGAAGACGGCAGTGAGGACCTAGGTTTTGGTGACCCATCCCGGACCAGCATTTTTGATTATGGTGGCGTGCCAGCGCACCAACGTTGGATGAATAACGGCAAGTTCGATGGTGGTCAGTTGAGTCTATCTGAAAAAGCGTTACGGAGTTTTTATGTTGACGTGATGAAAATTTCTGCTTTTCACCCAACCATGTTAGGTGGTTATATGCCAATAAGTTTTAAACCCGACCAAGTTGCGGATGCACAGACTGGCGAAGTACTAAACCGCCAAGCTGCTGATAAGTTAGTCGCATTTGTTCGTTATACCGATAACCAGCGAGTCTTGGTGGTCAGTCATTTTGAGCAACAGCGTACAATCAATTTAGATGTTGTATTAACCGCAGCACAACTCAACACATTACAACTAACAACAGGGGAATACCTAGGCGTGGATTTATTAACTGGGGCACAGATAACCTTGATGGTTGAACAAGAATTAGGCGTGATGGCGTTAAATTTAGGACCAATGCAATCTGTGGTGATCCAGTTATGAGCAAGAAGCTAATTATGAGAAGCGTATTGTTTATCTTCCCTTTGTTTTTGTGCGCTTGCAGCGAACCACTCAAAACCTTTACTGCGACTGACAGTGTTCAAGTATTGCCTTACCAATTTGTTATGCCCGAATTAGAAAGACAGCGCAGCATTCGCCTGTATTTGCCACCCAGTTATCAAGCGTCTGAAAAACGTTACCCTGTCATTTATATGCACGATGGGCAAAATTTATTTGACGATATGACTGCATTTGCAGGAGAGTGGGGTGTAGACGAATCTCTCAACCAACTCGCTAAGAATCAAGGGCTTGAGGTGATTGTTGTAGGCATTGATAATAGTGCAGATTTTCGAATGAATGAGCTGTCACCATGGGAGAATAAACGTTTTGGGGAAGCACAAGGTAAGCAATATATGGACTTTATTGTAGACGTTGTTAAACCTTATATAGACACCAACTTTCGCACTAAAGCAGACCGTTTACACACAGCAATAATGGGTAGTTCTATGGGCGGGTTAATCTCCCACTATGGGGTGCATGCCTATCCAGAGGTTTTCAGTAAAGCGGGGATCTTTTCACCTGCTTACTGGTATTCCCAAGATGTGTTTTCTTTTACACAATTAAAAAAAGCACCATTGGATGCTCGTTTGTATGTGATGTATGGCGACAAGGAAGGAGATGGCATGATAGCTGATACCGATAAAATGCAGCGACAACTCAGACAACAAGGTCACCCTAGGCAAAACATGCTGTTTAAACGTGTGCTTAATGGCGAACACAACGAACAACTATGGCGCACAGAATTTACTGAAGCCGTTCAATGGTTATTTCAACAAGAGCCCGCTTTCTAAATACATCTAGCCCGCATTCACTTTTACCTAGAAGATAATCAATATGTTTTTCAATAAAAATACGATTTTTAGTACTATTTCACATCCAACTCTCACATCACTTAAAACAATTAGTCTGTTTGTTTTTGTACTTTTTAGTGCATTAATTCAAGCTGCAGAGTACCAAAGCCATAGACTTGAAGGTAATAAACTGGTGGTGTTAACCGATGCAGGGAAAGTGTCACTCACCGCCCATTCTGCCAATGCCTTTGAGGTTTTTTATCAACCCGGACATACCAAACAATTACCTTCTTTTGCACTTATGGATAGTCAATACTCAGTCGAATTAAATTTCAAAAATACCCTCAGCACCTTGCAAGTAAGTACTGGAAAACTGACAGCCATTATCAATAAATCACCTCTAAAAATAAGTTATTACCAAGATGAAAAACTACTTGTCGAAGAAGAAGTGGGTCTGTTCTTACAAGATACGCAACGGGGTTTTCGCTTTAAGCTGCAACCGGATGAAAAATTAATTGGCGGGGGCCAAAGAGTGCTGGGTATGGATAGGCGAGGGCACCGGTTCCCTTTATACAATAAGGCTGACTACGGTTACAGCACAGAATCAAACCAAATGTACTTTGGTTTATCTGCGGTTATGTCAAATCGCCATTACGCATTGATTTTTGATAATTCAGCCAGCGGTTATATGGACTTAGGCCATACTGAATCAGACATCATGCAATTTGAGGCCGTTGGGGGGCGAACCGCTTATGTGGTCGTGGCAGGCCTTGATTATCCGACTGTGATTAATCATTTTGTTGAGGTCACAGGTAAACAACCGCTCCCACCTCGTTGGGCACTTGGTAATTTTGCCTCTCGGTTTGGTTATAAAACCGAACAGCAAACACGGGATACAGTTAATGGCTTTATTGATCAGGATTTCCCACTCGATGCCGTGGTATTGGATTTATATTGGTTTGGTAATGACATAAAAGGCTTTATGGGTAACTTAGACTGGGATAAAGAAACCTTTCCTACACCACAAAAAATGATGGCTGACTTTAAAGCCAAAGGTGTTAAAACAATATTGATCACTGAGCCTTTTATTTTATCCAGCTCAGACAAATGGCAAGAAGCAGTTGATAAACAAGTGTTAGCCAAAAATCATGCTGGCGATCCCCGGCGTTTTGATTTCTATTTCGGAAATACTGGGCTTATCGATGTATTTGATAATCAAGCCAGTGACTGGTTTAAAGAGATTTACACTGACTTATTCAAACAAGGTGCGGCTGGCTGGTGGGGCGACTTAGGAGAGCCAGAAGTACATCCTGATGACAGTATTCATAACTTCGATGGCATACAAGTGACGGGTGACGAAATTCATAATGCCTATGGGCATATGTGGGCCAAACGGGTATACGAAAATCAACTGGCTATTGCGCCCAATCAACGCCCGTTTATCATGATGCGCTCAGGTTTTGTTGGCTCCCAGCGTTATGGCATGATCCCATGGACAGGAGATGTCAGCCGTTCTTGGGGGGGCTTAAAACCGCAAGTTGAACTGTCATTACAAATGGGCTTGTTAGGATTAGGTTATACCCATTCAGATTTGGGTGGTTTTGCTGGTGGCGAAGCGTTCGATCAAGAGCTGTATATTCGCTGGTTACAATACGGTGTGTTTCAGCCGGTATTTAGGCCTCACGCCCAAGATAATATTGCCCCAGAGCCTATTTTTCATGATAAACAAACAAAAGATATTTTGCGAAAATACGTAAAACTGCGCTATGCCATGTTGCCCTATAATTATTCATTAGCTTACGAAAATAGCCTAACGGGTATGCCACTAATGCGTCCGGTGTTTTTTGAAGATTCATCAAATGATGATTTGATTGACATCAAAGACAGCTATTTTTGGGGGGATGCGTTTTTAGTCAAGCCTATCACCGAACCCAATCTCACAGCAGTAACCATGGATTTACCTAAGGGAGTTTGGTTTGATTATTGGACAGATAAAAAATATCAAGGTAATCAGTCAGTGCAATTAGCGACTCAGCTAGATAGATTGCCTGTGATGGTACGTGGTGGTTCGTTTATCCCTATGGTCGAGTCGGTGCAATCCACAGACAACTACACCACACAAACATTGTACTTACATTATTATGCTGACTCGTCGATTAAGTCCGCATCTGGCATTATGTATGATGATGATGGGGTAGATCCTAATGCCATAAAAAATAAAGCATTTGAAAAGCTGACTTTTAATGGACAGCAAAAAGAAAACCAACTCAATTTTAGCCTAAAGCGCCAAGGTCACTATCCAACAATGCCAGCAATTCGGGCATTAACCTTGTTAGTTCACAACTGGCCGAAGGCCGCTAAGATTATATCAATCAATCATAAAACTATCGATCTCGTTGAAGATAAACAAACATTTGCAAATGTTAGTCAGGCAGGATTCTGGGACCAAGAGAGCAGGGTTTTACAGGTTAAATTTAATTGGTCTGAAGATGCAGAATTAGAAATAAAATAGGCGCAGTTCATTGCTAATAATATGCATGCGCCTATTTTTTGAATGCTCAAGACTAAGGATTATCCTTAGTCTTGAGCTCTTTCTTGGATCATATGTATATCCCGTTGCGGGAATGGAATAGTTAAACCCGCTTCTTCAACCGCAGCCTTAAGTGCTGGACGTATATCAAAGAATAAACCCCAATAGTCATCAGTTTTTGCGAAAGCTCTGACTAAAAAGTCAACCGAGCTGGTGCCTAAATCAACTACAGCGACTACATTGCCTTCGTCTTGTAATACTCTTGGATCCGCTTTTAATACCGCCTCCATTGCTGCTTTGCCTTTGGCAATATCATCTGAGTAAGAAATACCAATGGATATCTCAACCGCTCTAACATCACTTGCGGTGTAATTGATGATGTTGCCGTTTGCTAATGGGCCATTAGGCACAATAATGATGCGTTTGTCGAAGGTCATAAAGGTAGTCACGAAAATACCAATATCCGTTACTACGCCTTCTAAACCTTGTGCTCCTACGTAGTCACCTACTTTGAATGGGCGGAATATTAACACCATCACACCCCCAGCAAAATTAGACAGACTGCCCTGCAGTGCAAGACCAACAGCCAAACCTGCGGCACCTAAAATAGCGATAAACGAGGTAGTTTGAATACCGATCATCGATGCGACGCTGATCACCAATAATACTTTTAGTATCACTTCAAAAATATTGGTTAGAAATTTTGCTAAGGTTTCGTCTGGTAAACCTTTAACTGCGCTACGTCTAACTCCATTACTCAATTTACCTATTACCCACAAGCCAACTACCAGTACGACTATCGCGAGTATAAATTGAGTACCGTATTCTGTTCCTAGGGTGATGGCTTTGTCATAGAATGTTTGTAATTGTGTTTCAACGGAGTCCATAGTATTTCCTTAAAGGGGGGATTCATGAGTCTAAACTATGGGTCGAAAATTGGTTTTGGACAATTTTTTTGTATGTTTTTTTTATGTAGATAGGTATTAGGAGAAAATTCTGTTTAATGATGAGTTGTAAAAGGGCCTGCAATAAGTAGCAAGCCCATTTACATATTATAGGGATAACGTGTTTAAGCCTTTCATTAATTGTTCTTTGATTTTTTGACCTTCATCAGTGTCTAAATAAGTTTTGGCACTATTAACAACTTGCATGATCATTTCTGAACTTAACCCTAATGCTTCGAACTGTTTTTTTAACTCGTTGACTGCTTTTAACGAAGCATTGTAATTGGCTGCTTTGTCCATCAATCCGCCTAATCCACCTTCAGACGACATACCGCTGATATCTGGCACTGCACCCATTAATGAATCGAGGCCAGGAAGTGAATCACTTAAACCGCTGAATTGTTCAGCAGAGATGTTTTCTTTAGCATAGTTAAACACTGATGCTAAGCTACCTTTTGCTTGAGATTCATCAATGCCGACAGATTCGCTGACTGAGCTAATCATATCAGTTACGTTTGGCATGGCAGGTGTTTCTGCTTCCATACCAAACATACCCTTAATAGAATCGAGCCAACCTTCGGCGTGACTTGCTGGTGAAAAGGCAAGGGCGGATACAACAATAAGTAAATAAGAGACTTTCATAATTAATCTTCAACCTAGTAAGTGAATAATTACTGTAATAATAAACCCAAATCCGAGATCACGTTAATAGATTTTAAAACAAAGCCAGTACCCTAGTATTTCTATTTGTTAAATGATCATCACTTTATCGCCGACCTTTATCCTTCCATCAGAAATGACGCGACAACAAACACCACCGCGCCAATCAGGTGTAAGTGCTTGGGTTAGCCCTTGATGTTGCGCGTCCATTTTTGGGCAAGGGTCGGTCTCACCGGTAACATACAAAATACATTGACCAATCTTGATTTGTTGACCTACCATACTTGCATCAAAACTCACGCCGTCAACCAGTAAATTAGCTCGCCTGACTGTCCATGGAAGTGTGGTACCCACTTCATCACAAGCAAGTTGCCACTGTTCAAAACTCATGACTGTCACCTGACGTTTGCCGGGCTTACCTCTAAAGTCACCCTCTACACCTGCTACTTTGCTTACCATAGCCTCTAATTTAGTTTGCATCGGGGCTCTAGATTTTGGGCGAAATGCGATATCCAATAACTGCATATTGATCCCTATTTAAGGGTTAATGGAGTGGAATGGTTTGTTTTGAATATACTTGAGTCGTAACCCTAAAGTTACAGCCGCTGTACTTAAACCACATATAAAGCCTATCCAAAAACCTGCCGCAGCCATTTGCGGCACTATCCAATCAGTTAGCCCCAACACACATCCTATTGTCATACCGACTACCCAATAGGATATAAAGCTTAAATAGAACATCGCTGTTGTGTCTTTGTAACCGCGCAGCGCAGTACCTGAGATGACTTGAATTGCGTCTGAAAATTGAAACATAGCAGCCAACAATAAAAGGCCTGAGGCCAACTCAATCACAGGTGGGTCAATACTGTATAACTTAGCAATAAACTCACGGCCAATAACAGTTAAGCAGGCAGTGAATACGGCAATGCTGATACCCAACAAGAAAGCACACTTTGTGGCGACTTTTGCTTGTTCAGGATCTTGCTCACCAAGTAAATGCCCAATACGAATGCTGGTTGCCATACCAATACTTAGGGGGATCATAAACATCAGTGCAGAAAAGTTTAGTGCCACTTGATGAGATGCCACCGCAATTGCACCAAAAGGCGCCAGTAAAATGGCCACTGCCGCAAACAAGGTGACTTCAAATAGTATGGTCATAGCGATAGGCAAACCCAATTTCAAACATTCCAGCATATCTTGATAATGTGGGCGGTACAATTTGGTATATAAGTCATACCTAGCCAGTTTTTTGGATTTGAGTGTATATAACCAGGTAGCAATAAACATGGCCACAAACACTAGTGCTGTTGCCACACCACAACCCGCGCCGCCCATTTCAGGCAATCCAAATTTACCGTAAATAAGCACATAGTTAGCAGGAATGTTCACCAATAGACCGATACCCATAATGAGCATGCTAGGTTTAGTAATCGATAACCCTTCGCAGAAATTTCTGAGTACTTGATACAAAGCAAAGGCAGGCATCGAATACAAAATATAATGAATGTAGTCGATGGTAATTCGCCGTAAATCCTCATCCATTTGAATGTATTGCATCAAAGGTTCAAATACAAAACCAAATAACACGGCAAGAATAGAAAAAGCCAAGGCTAGCCAAATCATTTGATGGGTATAGTTAGCGACTTTATCAATCTGTTTTGAGCCATTAAAACGCGAAATAATAGCCGGCAGTGCAAGGGTGATCCCTTGAAGAAACACTATAATTGGCAGGGTAAAACCAAACCCTATGGCCACAGCCGCCATATCGGTAGCTGAATAACGACCCGCCATAATAGTATCTGACACCCCCATCAAGGTTTGGGTGATTTGCGCAACCAGTAAAGGCCACGCTAGATGACAAATTGTTTTTAATTCTTTCTTAAATGCCACAAATTATGCTTCTTATTGTTGTTGAAAATTAAAACTAAAAGATTTTTTTACCACAGAGATGTATGGACCCCCTCCCCCTAGGGGGATAGCGTAATAAGTAAGCAAACTTTTACCAACAGGAGCCCATACATTGCCAATTTTAATGTGTTAGCGATAGATTTAGCAAAGAATGTTTTTCAAGTATGTAAAACCAGGTATAGAGGCAAGGTTATTTACAACAAATCCTTCACTAGAAAAAAATTGAAAGAATTACTGATTAAAAAGCCCATGTCCTTGGTTGCGATGGAAGCATGTAGTGGTACGCATTACTGAGCACGTTATGCGATTGAGCACGGTCACAAAGTAAAAAGCATGTCAGCCAGGCGAGTCAAAGCATTTAGACAAGGTCAAAAAACAGATGCAAACGATGCGGCAGCGATTGCCATCGCGGCATTACAACCGCAAGTTAAACCAACACGACTGCTGAGTATAGAAAATCAATGCCAACAAGGGCTAGTACGCATTCGGGAATTGTTAGTGACGCAGAAAGTGGCGACAGCGAAACAAATTCGAGATTTACTTTTAGATTTTGGTTTTCCTATTCCAAAAGGTGACAGACCAGCGTTAGCCTAAAGTTGAATGACGTCATGAAGGTACTGACAATCATTGCGACTATTTTTATTCCACCTACCTTCATTGTTGGTGTTTATGGAATGAATTTTAATCCACAAGTAAGTTATCTAAGCATGCCAGAACTTGAGTGGCAATATGGCTACATCTCAGTATGGATGATTATTGTACTGATGATCACTGGAATGCTGATATTTTTCAAAAAGCATAAGTGGATTTAAATCCTACACTGCTGACATTCTTTTATTAGGATGTTAGCTAATGATTTTGTAAATAATATCCAATGTCCGAATTCTTAAGACAAAATTAACCAATAATTGCTCGATTATCCCCACTTTCCTCTATTTCAGATCTTGTCCTCGATTATTATGTTTTGCGAATGTTTCAATCAGAAGCAACTGAACCTTAATTAATTTGATTGAATATTCGCGGATCCTCAGGCTTTAAACTTATAAACCTGAGTTCAATTTATTGACTCGGGTTTATGAAATAGTGGACTCTATTCAACCGATATTTTTATCTTTTGTTAATGGCATCTGGAAAAGTAAAGCAAAAAAATGTCGGTGTTAGCCGACATTTTTTAATGTTTCGAAGTATCCAACGTGAGAGCTGGAACTGCCTCTAATGTGTAATGATCAACTTCATGTCAATTTCACAACCCGCAGGATCATTACTCGCACTTGTGGTTGTTGCGCCTAGTTGTTTAATGTCGTAGGTTAGATATGATTGCGACGTAACTTCGGCATAACTAACAGAACGAGAAAATCGTTTCATACAACCCGATTGAAATTGGCTAACAACATTTGCACTGCCAATTGGACATGAAGTAAGGCTTTCAATATCGTCTACCCGCATTAACACTCCTGACAAATTGATATTCTCTCCTTCGTGGATTACAAATGTTTGCTGACCATAAACCCCAGCATTTTGAGAAAGTTGGCGGTACAACATACGACCTTCACTAGATAAATCAAAATAACGATTACCATCTTCATCTGTTTTTACTACCGCAGGTTTAACAATTGAATCATTCGTTACACTAGTTTTGACTAAGCCGCGGATAATATGTCTCGAGGCTGCTAAATCAACCGCGACTGACATAAGATCTTTTGGAGTTAAAAGAACATTGTCAATATCTCTAATATTAGCACCTTCAATGTAATAACGACTATGTGCATCAGACTCAAGTCTATTTACTTGATTAGCTTTAATTACGTCAAAAGACACTGCTTCCCTAAATATTTTCATTTCAGAGCCTTTCATGCTGCCATAATAGGATAATCCGGGCGCGTATTTTTTGTTTGGAGAAATGATATTATCCATCTCAATTGATCGATTTAGTGAAATAAAACTAGTTTGATTAGGATCTCTTTCAATACCAACACATGAATAAGAGCCATTACCAAGAGTATGCCTTAAGTTATCTAAAGGAACAGGTACCTTGCCGTTGAGAACAAGATTACCATTTGTATCAAATGAAGGCGTCTGCCACTGCATTAGTAAACGTGCATCACCATGATGCTCAAAATATTCAATTTCAATAGTTTTCCAACCGGGTTGAGAAACTGTTAATTTAAATTCTTTATTTTGATTAGAATTTAGAGACCATTCATCATTAACGCCCGGCCATTCGACCCCTTCACCACTTACTGTCATTCGAAACCCATCATCAGAATTAATGTGTATGAAATAATCAGCATCTTCAAAAAATACTTTTGGCAGCCAAGTAGCAGGATCATATGTAGGATTGCCATCGGTATCTAGTATGGGAGTAGTACCATCAGATTCAAACAGCTGATCACCAGTTTGAGGATCTAGTATGACATTCCCATCACTATCTAATTTAGTAAATGACTTTAACCCTTCACCTAAATAGATCTGGCCACTCCATTTAACTTTGAAATCGTTATCCGCTGCCGGAAGTCCACCCCGCCCCCAATTAACATAAGCACTTGCGTTATATCCGCGGTCACCAAAGTTTAGTGGTAGATAATCGTCACAAGTAGTTGCATCAAATTCTGGAGATCCTTCACAATAGCTCACTTCCATAAGCAGCCCTCTGGTAAAGTCAGTCGAATCAGGAATCTCACCTGGTGGTAAAATAGTCTGGTTAACGAGTTGTTGATGACCTGATGCTAAGGGTCTTACTGTTCCTTCTGGGGTATAAGCAAATTCATCAGAACTGGAAAGGATACGATTTCCTTGCTCTGCTCCATCATTCCCCTCCCCATATAGCCACCACAAAATATTTGTAAGCTCTTCGCAATCTTCCTGAGGATTTAGAGCACATTCTCCCTCACCCATATACCCTAAATAAATGGACTCATAACTTACATGAACTAACGCATCTCTTTGTAAAGGATTAATTAAAGCGCTATCAATTTCACTTTTATCGTCAGTACCATCGCCATCGGTATCAACTTTATTCGCATTGGTAATGTAACCATTGAAATTATTTGCTTCTTCATAATCTGTTAATCCATCTCCGTCTGAATCGGCTTTAGTAGGGTTTGTATAAATAATACCCCAGGGCTCTAACTCTCCGGTAAGTATTACGGTGTAACCGGTTATTACTTCAGCATGATCTGTTAAGCCATCCTCATCAGTATCTTGTAAAAGTGGATTAGTACCATACGCATCCGGATTTATTACCAAGTTAAACCCTGTAAAAAACGATTGAATATTTGCATAGTCAAAGACACTGAAGCTATATTCTTCGCTGCCATCAATAGAAGTATGAGTAATGGAGCGAAACTCTTGATAATCATCGATACCATCATTGTCGGTATCGGCGCTGTTTGGATCACTACCAATATCACGCTCTACATAATCTGGTAAACCGTCGAAATCAGAATCTGCTAATACTGAACTTGGACGAACTAATAAGCCTACTGTCGAATTATTGATAGAAACTATCCAACCGCGAGCTTCGAGTGCATCTGACAAACCATCGAAATCACTGTCTCTGAAATTATCTCCATCGTTTTTAGTGGGATCGGCACCAATTGCCACTTCAAAACCATCGGGTATAGCATCATTGTCGCTATCTCTTCGTAATGGGTCGGTAAATACTATACGACCATAGAGTTTTACATCTTTGCCTTCAGGAATAGGTAACCAAGGCTCTACATATTTTGCATCAGTAATACCAATCGGTTGACCTGCCGAATTCCAAACAGCTGGCGCGTAAGGGGCTAATGTTGTGTTTTCTGCTTTATAAACCACCACATTAGTGCCATCTGCTGGATTCGTAGGATAAACAACAGGAATATCAACACTATTTAACTCTCGGTCAGGTCCAGCAGCGATAAACCACTCAGATACCGTTTGATCGTTGCCTACTGGTTGTGTTTCCAAAATACCGTTTAAACCTGCGGTAATAATGATATCGCCTACTTTGGTCCTACTTCCATAGGAAATACGTTGAATATCATCACCTTGTGCAACTGTATTCACTATCCCCCAAGTTTTAGTTGAGGATACACAACTATTTGCAATGGGATCATAACACTCAGTTTCAGCAGTTTCGATAATAGCCATGCCAGCAGCAAAGCCAAACAATTCATCACCATCACTGACTCGATCATCATCGGTATCACTTGAAAGCGGATCGGTTGCAGGCAAATTCACACTGGAGTTTGAATATTCATCATCATTATTGAGACTGGTATCAATAATGCCATTGGGACCAGGTAAAATACCGACTGTAGCAAACATTAGGTTTCGATTAAATCGACTACTTTCAGGGTCAGTAATGTCAACAAATGCATAGACATCATCGCCTTGAGCTTGGGTATCTAACATGCCATTTTTGCCAACTATAATTGCACTGGCTTTATCCATAGCCACAGTCCGGTCAATACATAAAGCATCACTTCGAGGATCATCATCCTTACAAAATTCTCGCAAATCTTGCTCTTGAATATCCCATAACCCATCATTGTCAGAGTCTGGTGTTGCCGGACTTGAAAACACTCGTTTTAATTGACCATTTCGACTAATTAACCAACCTAATTTGGCTTCAACTAAATCACTAATGCCATCGCGATCACTATCCATAGAATCAGGTAAACCATCTCCATAAACAGCTGGGTCTTTACCTACATTGTCCGCACTAATGAAATATTCAAGTTGCTCGAGTGTTTTCTTCAGGTAACGATTATTAATCACTATAGGCACAAAATCATCGTTATTGTAGTTATCAACAGCACTATCTACCGAACCGAAGAGGAATTCTTCATGGGCAAACAATCCGTCTTTATCTAAGTCTTGCAGAAAAGCTAAACGAATTGACTGACCTGCTTTTAATTCAATTTGGTCAAAATCAACAGAGGTAGGCATGTCACCTTCAAGTCTTGCAAACCAATTTGCACCGTAATCACCGTTACGGAATGTTTTGACCCGTACTAATCCTTTAGGACCATCACAACTACAATCAGCAGTAGTCGCTAAACAATATTGCCCAGCTATTTGTGGTAATGACGAAGCAACAGAACAGGTTCGCTGTAGTTCATAACCACTCATAAACTCTTGTTCGTCACCGATGCTTTGTATTGAATCTAGGACACCATTCTTACCAGGGTCAATGACTAAGGTCCTAGGTGCAATACCGCTAGAACCAAAAGGAATTAACTGCACATCATCGCCCTGAGCTAAGGTATCTACTTTTTTATTAACCCCGGCAATAATACCGGTACTTACAGAGCTATTGCGCAATAAATCACCTATTGCCGCTTTTGTGGTGAGAATCCCATCGGCACCAGCCGTTATTATATTGCCATTTTCAACGTCATCACCGTCGGCAGTAGTACTTAGATTGCCGTCTGGTCCGGCATCAATATAATCTTCAGATGTATCGTGCTGATTAAGACCGAGCACATTTTCTAGTAAATAGCCTAAAGATAATCCTTTGTTCTTACCCGAACCATCAAATCCACCAAGGTAAGTTTTATTGTTTAAAACGCCATTGGTCGCTACTTGATAATTTTCACTACCAAGTTCACCAAAATCAAAGCTAATTCCTGCTGTACGATCATGTACAGTTTGGCTGCTAAACGCAAAATTACGCTGGTATTCATCGGCAATATCATAATTTACCACTTTGAAAACTAAGCTTTTCGGGTCACGCATTAATGTTTCAATTACAGCTGGGAAAACATCATTATTAGCAAACACAAATGGCCCTTTACTGCCATCAAATGGTCCAATATTGATTTCTAAATCATTGCCAGTAATCAAAGTTGAATCAGCAATTAAAGTAGCGATGGGTAAGTAGCGAGATGGATTTTGTGGATCTACTTGTAATACCGATATCTCTAAATTTTTAACAGTAAATGCTACATCACCTTTATTCTGAACATTAATATTGGCACTAATTCTGGCAGCAGTTAATTCACGCGTTACCTCTTGGCCTTTAGCTTGTTCATTAAACTTAATTAACGAATTCTCTAGTGCACGCTGTGCTTCTCGGGCACTTTCTGTATCAATTTGAGTATTAGTACCGGTATGTGACTCAGTGGTCCCACCTAAACCAACTTCTATAAATAAACGATCAAAAAGTGATGTTAAATAACAGGCCCAACAAGCTACTTCGGCTCCATTTACCGATGAATGATCGGCTTGAGCATCTCTTAAACCAAAACCCACATCCCATGAGAATGAACTAGTGTTTTCTCTAAACGTTAATGTGCTATTGGCAAAAGATGTGTTTTCTGAGCTACTCAGAAAAGCGCTCGTACTGGATTCACTACTAACGTTTTCGCCTTCGCTATTCACATAAGTATAACGTTCATCAATTTGTAGATTAATACCGTCTACTTCGATATCTAATTCTGGCATATCAGCCACTTTTGGATCACGATTTAACGAAATTATTTCTTCGTCGTCAGTAAACTGGTCGCCATCGGTATCAGCCAGCAGCGGTGAGGTAAGGAAGAAAGTATGTTCAGCTCCGTCCGGTAACGAATCACCATCGGTGTCTTGCTCAGCAGGCGCACTATAGATAACGTTCCACTCGATATAGTCGCTCAAACCATCGGCATCTGTATCAGGTGAACGTGGATCCATACCAAATGCCCACTCTTCACCGTCCGATAGACCATCTTGATCGGTATCCTTAGTGGTAGGGTCGCTGGTCACTTCACGAAGAATAGTTTCACCACTAACTAGCCTAATCATTACGGTCGTGCCGCGCAATTCTTCATTATCTGCCAGACCATCGCTATCACTGTCGACTAAACCAGATACTGAATCACCACTATCAATCAGATCATTGTTGTTCGCATCGTCCCAATTGTCGACAGAACCATCTTGGTCTTTATCTATAAGTACTAGCGCATTGCCATCAACAATAACTGTGTCACCACCATCAATAATGCCATTGTCATCATTATCAATAAGTTGGTAATTACCGGTGGCTAAAGACCAATGCTGGGCGATAGGAGGAGAGCCCGGGAAAACCGCACTTCGCGGATCGTAGTTAATGTTAAAAGTACCGTCTTGAGTCGCCAGCGGATTACCCTGCAGGTCTTTTACATTCACTACTGTTGCACGGTAGGTAACTTCGTTTTGCGAAGTTGTTTGAATATTAACTGACGTATGGGTTGCATCAAACCATGTTACCGCCATGGTGAATACCGTACCCACTTCACTGTTAACATTTTCTTGGGTAAAAACATAGTTGCCTGGCAACAGTGCACTATCGCCCATTACTGAACTGAAACTAAGTGTTACACCGGTATTACCAGTTGATATTGCACCAACTACCTTAGGTAATTGAGTCGGGTCTGACACACTGGTCGCCCCTTCGTAGTAAGCATCAATACTGTTAGCGCTGGCTAAAATAATATTACCACTGGTGTCAGTAACACCATCAGTAATCTGAACATAATAAGTTGTACCATCTACTAAGGTTTCTGTGGTTAAGGAAACTTGTGTATGGCTTGGATTCAATTCTGCACCAAGCACTTGCACTTTCCCATTCGTACAACTTCCGTTTGCAGCAAACGGCTGCGTACAAACACGATAGTAAAGTGGGTTTGCAGCGCCCGCGTTTACTTCCTCACTAAAGGTCAAGGTAATACTATTAGTACTAGTAAAAGTGAGATTAGCCACACTAGGAGAGAATTTATCTTCAAGTAATAAACCAAACGAACCAGAAGACAGATTTGGATCCATACTATTATGCGGTAATGGCATTGCCTGATCTGTCACTTGTGAGCTTACGTCAACTTTATGGGGAACTCGAGGAGCAATATTCTCTACAGTCAGAACGACTTCAGTATTTGACTCAACAAGCTGCGCAGAAAGAACCGGTAAATTAATCAATGTACCTGAGCTACAAGTTTGAAATTCAGGACAAAACGTTATGGTGTAAAAATTGGGAGTCTCAGCTGAAACATCAAGTGGCTCACTAAAATATAAACGAACTCTATTACTTGATTCCGCAATTGAGGCAATTAAGTAGGGTTGTTGCGTATCTTTAAGGTCAAATCCAACAAACAAAGCAGGTACAGGTGGATTAGCCATTAATAAACCTTCAGCACTGTGAATGCTACTTGCAACCAATTGATAATCAATTCGGGCTTGTGGTGTCGTAGTTAAAATAACATGCCATTGATCATCACCAAATATCGCATTAATAATATCAAGCGATGGATTTTCTACCCGATATTTGGTCCAATCAAGCGCATCATCATCCATTCTTTCGGTAAAATTTACCAATACATGAGTATTATCTGTGGCGATAGCACTGGCAATACTAGGGGCGCTCAGTCCGCTACCAATAAATTTAGCAACCGTAAAATCTGCAATAATATTGCCCGGCGCAGGAGATGCTCGATCTGTTACATTAGTGACAGATAAGTAGTAATTAACTCCGCTGTCTTGAGGGCCTGTAATGATTGAAACTTGGGTATTTAGACCAACCAATTCACTAGAGATAACACTCAATTGATTGTTCTCAGGGCACTGACCGGCATTATCAAATGCAATTGAACAAATTTGGTAATGTTTTGGCTCTGCAGCTGTATCCCAAAGCGGTTCGTTAAAAGTTGCTATAACACTATTGTGAGATGTTGATACTGCACTTAGTAATAATGGAGCTGTGATATCTGTTTCAGAAATCCCAAAAAAGTAGCCGCCATTTCGATCTGGGTGAATAAGCTTACTACCCGGTTGAGTGATGATATTAGTGATAACTAAGACATATTCTATGTTGGTCATCGGAGTAGTAGTTAGCGTAATCAAACGAGGATCTTTGTTATCCACTTCAGCTGCTAGAACCTCAATTCTACCTTCTTCAACATTTGGAACACTCCCATTGGGCGCTAGAATTCGATAGGCAGACACAAGTTCAGCCGAACCTTTATTCATATCACGGTCCATGGTTACCAGCACCGAGGTGTTTGACATAGCGGTAACGGACATAACAAAAGGTTCTGGCCCTGTGCTACCAATAAAGTTGTCGGCGTTAGTAAAAGTAATAGTCGGGTCTACTTTCGTTGTCTTTGAGGTAGAACTGGACATTGCTTTGGCTTGTGTACTTGAACCTTGTGAATTCAACACAATGGTGTAAAGGATTGGGTCCTGGGCCTCTGTTTGTAATACAGCACCTAAGCCGTCAGCGTAAAATGATAATTTTTCTACCTCTAGCTTTTGGCCCGCCCCAGAAATAATACTGATATCGCTTGCTTTGAGCAGATCTGAGGTAACAACCTTGTCAAAGGTGAATTCTATAAAATGCTGACTGAGGGATTGTGTATTGGTCACTTGCGGCGGTGTTTCTATCACCACTTCTGTGGGTGGTGTGACAACGGGTGGTGCTGTGCCAACTGGCGGTGGGGTAACAGTAGCAGGCGTATCACCACCGCTCCCTCCACAAGCACTTAGAAACAAAGCTGTAAGTAAAATAGTGCATTGTGCATGCATCTTAATCATGAGTAAATCCCTCTAATAACAGTACGACCAAACCAACAGTGAACTGGTTGGTTTGGTGTTTGAGTATTCCTTCACGCAACACGAAAAAGTTATTTGTCGCTAACTTAGCGTAGAAAAGGGGTTCTTAGTGATAGAATATAGATAATATAATTTCCTTGTCCAGTAGACATTGTATTATTTTTAAACAAATGAGTGGTTTGGAGAAGTTAACTTCACTTCACTGCATTTCACTGCATTTCACTGCTTAGGAATGCATATATTTTCTTGTATTAGAAATATCATTATCAAAAAGTTGGTTTAATAGAAGTTGAGCAAGGAAAAAACATTTTGTGTTTTGAGATAGGGTAACGATTGAGGAAATGCGAACAACGAACTTCGATCAAAGCACAGTCGCGTAGTTATCTGCATTTTCTGTAAGCGTCCGCTAAAGCTCACATTCCATTAATTGTATTAACAAAAAAGACTATTTTTTTCAAAAAGAGTGTTTTAAATTCAAAAACAATTTGAATCGCGTATGACCGGTTTTGGCTGAGGCTGTGTGAAAACTCAAAATATACAATAGAGAACGTGCACCTGCGTAAATATCAATTCAAATTCAGACCGCTCGGCAATTGAAATTTAATGTAGTTCGTGGTTTTTCAAAATTAACTAGCTAATATAGTTTTCACACGCTCTGGGCTCGGAACTGCCTTTCAGTCTGGTCTACCTCAACTTCTGTGCTAGCATTTTTTAGTCGAACATCGGCTCTGAAAACCAACAAAAGCTTACGTCAGCTTTCAGGAAATTTTTGACTTTAACCAAGATTACTCAACGGCTCATATGAGCGATGACTTACTAGTCGCGATTGATTCAACCGTATGATTGCATCACGCTCAGTCCAGTCCAATCTAGGATGACTTTTTATTACTCACCTACATAAACCAAAATATTATTCATGGATGTATGGGTAATTGTATCTACATAAATTGTAAACAAGAGCAGTGTTATGGTTTTATTAGATGATTAATAATCATGGTAACGTTAGTCGTGGGCAAAAAGGATTGAATTAATCCGATCATATTAAAGCTAATCTGTAGGATAATGTTGTCAATGATATCCAAGCATTACCGAGTCACTTTAACGTTTTTTTTTGAGGAATAAATATGAATAATAAAGCATTTCAAGATTGTTATCCTGACGATTTAAGCCATTGCTATGGTTGCGGCAAAAACAATCCTGAAGGTCATCAACTAAAAAGCTATTGGCATGGTCAGCAGACTATCGCTCACTATACTCCTAAGTCTTACCATACTGCGATCCCTGGTTTTGTTTATGGTGGTTTGATCGCCTCATTAATTGATTGTCATGGAACGGGTAGTGCTGCCGCCATGGCGTTTCGTAATGCAGAAAGAGATATGGATACATTACCAGCTATACGCTTTGTTACTGGGGCATTGAATGTTAATTATTTAGCTCCCACCCCACAAGGAGTTGAGCTTGAACTAATCGGGTCTTTTAACGAAGTCAAAGAGCGCAAAATCATAGTTGATATTATCGTTTCAGCTAATGGTGTGATATGTGCCAAAGGCAGCGTTATTGCGGTCAAAATGCCTGAAAGTATGGTAGTAAAGCAATGATTATTGTAAAGATATAAAGGAACACGACGCCCAAGTTAATGTTGTGAAATATTTCGCAACGGGTTCTGTTAATTTTACTCTGATGGCAACGACCACACTTTATTTCAATATTATTATCTAACTCAACACACCCAAAGACATATACAAAATATAATTGCAGAGTTGCTAATGGATTCATGGGAATAATGGGTGTTAAGTTGCTGCCAAGCCCGAATTAACTTTAACAATCCAATTAATCTAACCTCAACTCACTAGGTTCGTTTCGTTGGCATGTTGGGGCTTATACAAAACTAGGAAGTACAGATGACTCAAGATCTTTTCGAACACAAAGCGGATATTTACGAGAGCGATGAGAATAGAGTTTCAAATGTCGATAACATTGCTAATGCTATAATAGGATGTGTCAGTCTCAATCGTACAATGCATTTAATGGATTTTGGATCCGGTACTGGATTGTTGCTCCAACGCATTTCGCCATTTGTAAGAAAAATTACAGCAATAGATATTTCAGAATCGATGAACCAACAGCTTGAAAAAAAACGAAGCAGTCTGAGTTGTGAAATCGATATTTTACACATTGACTTAGAGTCCAACGATATCCCTGACAAATTTGATGGGATCATATCTTCAATGACAATGCATCATGTGAGCGATATTCGGGCAATGTTCGTAAAATTTTATTCTATGTTAAATGATGGTGGAATAATCGCTATATCTGATCTCGACAAGGAAGATGGAAGCTTTCATACAGAAGACACGGGTGTCTATCATTTTGGTTTTGAACGAATTGCAATTGTTAATGCTGCACAACAAGCTGGTTTAAAAGAGGTTGAAATTGTAGATGCCAGTGCAGTGCATAAACCACATGGGGCGTTTCCAGTATTCTTGCTAACGGCTAAAAGATAGAGATGGATGTGTTCCAAAACATGCAATATCAATAAATAACTTTAAATTTTTGATTGAATTATTATGAAAGTTTTTTTAAATGAGTTTTATACATACCTCAAAAGGCGAGGGTACCCCGATGTTCTGTGAAGAAATTTTACTTGTGTATGATACTGAATGCCCGGCCTGTAATGCTTATTGCCAAGTCGTGAGGATTAAAGAAAGTGTGGGTGATTTACGTATTGTGGATGCAAGGAAAAATAGTGAAGTGATGAATGAAATCACCGCACAAGGTTTTGACATCGATCAGGGAATGGTTTTGAAGATGGGTGATCAGTTTTATTATGGCTCTGATGCGATACATAGGCTTGCTTTGATTAGCAGTCGTTGGGGCATATTTAATCGTTTTAATTATTGGATGTTTAAATCAAAAGACCTTTCAAATATTCTTTATCCGCCCCTCATGTTTTTTAGAAATTTGCTATTGAAAATACTTGGGAAAACCAAAATCAACAATTTGAAGCCTCATCTCAAGGATAAAGAAAATCATAAATTCTAACGCCTTATGGAACTTAACAGACAGCATAACTCGCCACCCATAGTCAATTTATCAAATGCTTCTAAAAATTTGATTGAATGACAATGGGTGTCTGCGTAGTTCATAAAAAATAAGATTAGCGTAGTGCTTTTTTATCAATCTTACCTACTGGTGTCAGAGGTATGGCATCGATAAAGTGAATATGTTTTGGTGCTTTAAAGGCAGCCATAGATTCACGGCAAAATGTTAAAATTTTATCTTTTATTGCGTTTTGATCGGCATCTATATAACGGGCAGATAACTCAACATACAAATTGACTATATCGTTACCTGGACGGGCTTTATCTTCGGTACCTATTATCGCACAAGCTGCAATTTCAGGGATAGCGGAAAGCTTATCTTCTACTTCGACTGAGAACACTTTGAAACCGCCCACAATCAGCATGTCTTTGGCGCGATCACAAAGGAAAATATAACCATCTTCGTCCATGTATCCTACATCGCCAGAAAACATCCAGCGCTCGCCGTCAATCTCTCGCAGAGCTTTGGCCGATTCGTTAGGTAAATTCAAATATCCTTTCATTACTTGGGGCCCGGAACAAATAATCTCTCCCGGTTCGCCGTAGGGCATGTCTTGATTACCTGTCTCAACGTCGCGAATACGTACCTTTGCATTTGGAACAGGAAAGCCAATTGACCCAAGTTTATAACGCTTCGGTGGATTGGCAGTGTAGCAAGGTGCTGTTTCGGTCATGCCAAACGCATCAGATATCTTATTTTCGCCAATAATAGCTGCAAGCGCGTCGTAACTTCCGCGAGTGAGAGGGGCGGCTCCTGATACCGCCACTCTTAGTTTGGAAAAATCGAGGGATGAAAATGCAGGATTAGCAACCATCATGTCATATAATGCAGGGACTCCAACGATAACGTTTGCAGGGTGCTTTTGAAGTTGCTCACAAATAAAATCTGTATCCCGTGGATTGGGCACGAGGATCATCTTGCCACCATAAATGGCTGCGGCAATTGCATTGGCTAGTCCTGCAATATGAAACATTGGAAACGCGCTCAATAGCGTTTCTTGGCTTTCGTTAAAAGGATTCACTGCCATCGATTGCGCTGTGTTATGCATAACATTACGCTGCGACAACATCGCGCCTTTAGGTTTGCCTGTGGTACCGCCAGTATATTGGATCATGAAGGTATCGTTCCAATGGACATCAGTTTGATTATATTCATCTGATGCCGATTGAGTGAGACTTAAATACCGGAACACTTCACAATTTTTAATTTCTGGAAGTTCAAAGTCTGTTGGGGTTAGTAAATCCGCAGCCCCTGTTACAATTGTATATTCTAAACAGTCTGGGGTTACAGGCATAGCTGCTAAAGCTAATGCAAGTTCGTTTAGCGTGATAATGACTTTAATGCCTGCATCTTGAATTTGATATGCCACTTCTGGTGGGGCTAAGAGCGGCGAAATTCCTGAACCGATTGCGCCTATCTTACTGATTGCCGCTAACGTTATTGGATATTGCGGAATATTAGGCAGGTGAATGCCAACAACATCTCCTTTATTAACCCCCAATGATATTAAAGCATTGGCTAAGCGATTGGCTTGTTCATTGTATTCTGCATAGCTAATTCCACGTGCTACATACCACATCGCCATCGCTTCAGGCTGAATACGGGCATGTTCCTCAATAAAGCTACCAAAAGGTCTATCTTCAAACTCTGGGGTGATAATACCTAAAGATTCGTAGTGAGCTAACCATGGTAAATTCATCATGCGTTACTTTTCCGTTTAATTATTAATAAAGACAACGCTAAATCACCGGACAGTCAATATTTGAAAAGTGAAGTTTAAGGTTTCAATAAATGTAAATGTAAATGTAATGTGTCAGGTTATGTACAACGCGTCTAGTGCTTTCATTTCGCCAATAAAAGGTTTTCATAACATTTATAAGCAACGCTGAACCAACACGTGCTAAATATGTGCCCTTCGACCCTTATAGAAAAAACCATATTGAACTAAAGACTTACCAAGCCACCCAATGTAAATATGCTCAAATGACTCTAAATATTTGATTATGTTACGATGAGGGTCTGTATGATTTACTTGTTTAGCTAAATCAAAGTCAGTTTTTGTCTGATTGTTTACTTTGTGTAATTAAGGATTTATATGCGTAATGTGTTGTTAACCAGTATTTTGGTGTTGGGTTTGAGTGCTTGTGCACAGCCAAGAGCGGTGGTTGCAAATCCGTCTGTACTTGAAAAAAATGACACTAAAAATGTATTGGGAGAAAAATGTGAAGATGCTAAATATCAACTTGATAAAACGGTTGAAGAAGGTCAGTTATCTGATTTGAGAGAATTAAAACGCAATATTGAATTGTACTGCGTTTGGCGCAGGAATTAGTATTTCGAAAAACAAAATGGGGTATGGTTAAAAAGAGCGTATATATAATGATTTAAATGTGAATAAGTCAGGTGTTAAGACTCTAGGTTATTAACACTGAGAGTATCCGATGCCGAGTATCAAGTACCGCGCACCGAGAACGTTGTGGTAGAGATAATATCGCGTTTTTTATATGAGCTTATTTTTTGAATTTTAAATGATGCCAGTCAATTTACTTTTCTGTATGTGCTAAGTAGCTGTGTAATTTGTGGTAAAAAACGTCTATTTTTCTGTTTAATATAGTACCTAGCCATGAACTAACCTATTGTAATTATGCTCAAATAATTCTCAGTATTTGATCAAATAACGAAGGGTAGGGATATTAGATTCTTACACTTTTGGCATAAAACAGTTTAATAGCTCTGCATTTGTAGGATATTTTTCAAGTAACTCAGCCAATTTCCTGGCGCCTTCTAAAGGTTTAAGGTGGGAAAGCGCCCTACGTAAAACGATTACTTTGTCGAGATCTTTGGGGTTTAAAAGTAGTTCTTCACGGCGCGTACTACTTTTAGCAATATCAAGTGCGGGAAAAATCCTCTGATCTGCAATCTTACGTGATAAAACGATTTCCATGTTCCCAGTGCCTTTGAATTCCTCAAATATCACCTGATCCATCTGGCTTCCAGTATCAACCAGTATGGTCGCTAAAATAGTGAGGGAGCCACCATTTTCGATTTTTCTAGCGGAGCCAAACAGTTTTCTTGGTACTTCTAAGGCTCTAGAGTCAAGCCCGCCGGACATTGTGCGACCGCTGCTCTTTCTACTTGCATTATGAACTCGAGAGAGCCTCGTAAGAGAATCGATGACAATCATAACGTCATGACCTTCTCCAGCTTGCTTGCGAGCGGAGTTAAGCAGTTGATTCGCTACGCGCACATGTTGCTCATAGCTTGAATCAGTAGATGAGGCATGAACTTCAGCTGGCACACTGCGCTTAAAATCAGTGACTTCTTCTGGGCGTTCATCAATAAGTAAGGCATAAAGCTTTATTTCGGGATAGGCTTTTCCTACCGACTGACAAATATGCTTTAAAATGGTGGTTTTTCCGCAGCCCGGTGGAGCAACAATTAAACCTCGTTGCCCCATTCCTATCGGCGTGATCAAATCCATCGCTCGGGTAGTGAATTCTTCAGAGCCTAATTCTAGTTGAATGCATTGAGTTGGGTTGACGGCTACGCCATTTAAAAAACGTTTTTGCGGGTCACCGTGTGTTAAGTCCTTGACCACTTCATCAACTTGTTTAGGTTCTTCATTTTTTTTTACTTTCAAAGATAATATTTTTCTTGTCATGATATCGCTTTATAACTTTATAGAATTTGGTGTTTTTGACGTGCTTGAGTCAATTATCATAGGTGTCTATTTAATTGTTTTTAACAACAAGTAACCTATTAACAGGACTCAAATGGACACTTCTGTGAGGTAAGTTCACTAGTGTACCTTTTTGCGGCGCAGCAACATAAAGCTTTGTTTTGCTTTTTTGAGTTTGCCTGATGTTGGGTGTTCAGTTTAAAAAAAAATTAACAATACGTCCATTATAAATATTTTCACAGGGCTATATCAATTTGATTCAATTACCTTGGCTGTAGGTGTGATTTCTAATATGTACCACTTAGTATAGGATCTAAAGCTGTCGCTAAAATGGATTTTGACTATAACCCTGTGAAGCTAAAATTGCGTGGGCCGTCATGGCTGATAACGCCATATTAACACCTTCAACCATATCTTGGTTAGCCATCTGATGATAGGCCGCAGATTGGCCACACTGAATTAGCTCAACATTATATTTCAATAAGGTTGAAATCAATTCAATATTTGGGTTTTCTTTACCATATTTAGCTAGGTACACTTTGCTATTTAGCATTTCGTTACTGGCACTGCCGTGCACCACTATGGCTAAGTGAATATTTTTTGTGGGTATGCCATTGGCTACATGCATATTCAAAAATCGTGCGACGCTGTCAAAACCACGATTAACAGCCCCATCTTTGCCAGCTTGACTGACATCAAACACCACTTTAAGCAGGGCATCTTTCTCAAGCTGCATATCTTGTTGCACTGGTGTATGTTTGCCATAGCCAAAAATAACCGGACCGTCTGTAAATTCAGCTGCTATGCTTTTGCCCCATGCACTGCTAAGCAGCATGATTAATGTCACTATTGTTAAAAATTTCATTTTCACTCCTTTTTTTATGTAATATTAAGTCACTGTTCCTGATACTTATTTGGCTAAATCTGCCTCGCGACTGCCATTAAATGGCACATACTAAGGGCTGCAAAAGCACAGCCTTTAACATAATTATAAAATTGATGACGTAAACTTGAACTAGGCATAGTTGAGGTCTCGAAATGGATATTGTTGCAGTCTATCGTACTTAAGTCCCTTATTTCTTTAGAATTATCAATCCACTCATTATCAATCTTGTAACATGTCTGTAAATATTTGATTGAATTGTAATGAGAGTCTGAGGCATTTTTTTTATCGATATTGAAAATTTGGAAATAGGAATAGGTAGCTACCTACAATCCCATACATTTGACTTTTTAACACTAACACTAAACCTAAAGACTGAGGCTTTGTTTTAAGTTTTCCAAATCAAGGAATGTTGAATCATGGAGGACATCTGCTGTATGTGGCTTATGTATCATACTCATATCCATTGAATGTCTACTTATCGGTAAATCATCCTTAATGAAAATAAGATTTAAAAAAAGGGGCACGCCCTGATCTGTCATCACATAAGACCATGTTATGGTATTCATTCGGTTAACTTGCTTTATTTCATAATGGTTTGGCAACATATTTCTATATTCCCTAGGGGTGGTATGACTCGAATGGGAAACCAACATAATAATAATTAGGAAAACATGAAATTACTGACACCAAAAACACAAGCCTTTGATAGTTGGATCCGTAGCGATTTTGTGAAGCTTAATGATGAATTGGAAGCCCTGTATTTCCAACAAGAAGACAAGTCCAATGTTGAGGGTATAGGGGAGGACATCAAACAGAGCTTGGAGAGGGAAGGGCGAGATTTAATCAAAGAATTGTTGGCTGAGGGTAATACCGATCAAGGCTTCGATAGTGCTTTTGATTTATTAGGTAATGTGGGTCTGTATATGGCCGCCTGTCGTCGCCACGAAATTACTGAGCCTAGTCGAGAGACGACTTCACCGCTAATTGAAGCATCGGCTTTAGCCATGCATATTGGTGCCTCGATTGGGGTTACACCGCGTTTTGCTACTGCCCATTTAACCACACATAACAGCGCTCAAAATGGTATTTATAAGCGCTTCACCAGTTTAGACGATGAAAAGCTTTTTTTGGATTATAATACCCGGGGTATTTTGGCCTATAAAAGGGCTGCAGACGCGCTCTTAAAAATTCAACCGCTGGGGATATCTCATCCCATCAGCCATGATTTATTGGTGTCGTGTCAAAAGGCATTGCAAGAAGTGATCGATTCGAATGCTATATTGTTTGAACGTTTAGATGCGACACGCTTTTTCTATTGTGTGCGTCCCTACTATAAACCTTACCGTGTTGGCTCTCAGGTGTTTCGCGGCGCCAATGCAGGGGATTTTGCGGGTATCAATGTTATTGATTTGCTATTAGGTCTGTGTCCGGCAAATGATTCAAATTATTCTCAGCTGTTAGTGGATAAGTTTCTCTATATGATGCCTGAAGATCAAACCTTATTGCGAGACTGTATGCGCCGGGAAAGTCTTATGAACGATTTTCTCAATGCTAAAAACTGCGCCAATCAAGACTGGTATCAGGACAACTTAGGTCAATTCTTAACCGCCTGTCAGTTGCATGGTGAAACCGCCAATCAGCATCATGAGCAACTGGTTAATAAGTATATTACTCAGCCTGCCAGTGACTTAACTCAAACCCACTTAAATTCTGTGACGGCAAGTGGTCCTCCTCTTGCATCTCTGCTAAGTGGATTAGAAAAACTCAAAGATAAACGCATGGCAAATGAACGTAGCGACATTCTGACTCGCTTTAATGATATCAAGACTCTCAAGGCTAGCCTTAGATGACATTAGAATTATCGAGCAAGGATTATAAAGCAGATTTTTGTTTGCCTGAGCAAGGTTGTTATTTGTTGAGTCATTCGGTCGGTCGCCCGCTTAAGAGCGCACCTCAGGCTTTTCAGGATGCTTTTTTTAGCCCTTGGCAAAATTTGAGTACTGAGCCTTGGCAACAATGGCTTAGCAGTATTGAAACATTTCAGTCTGCTTTAGGGCATTTATTCAACCATGAGCCAGACAATTTTTGTCCTCAGGCAAATTTATCTAGCGCCTTGTGCAAGCTTCTTATGTCTCACCCTAGGCTAACCAAACCCTCTGCTAAGGTGTTGATGAGTGAACAAGATTTCCCCAGTATGGGGTTTGCATTACGCCATGCCTTACCTGAATGTGAGATTTTTTTTATTCCAAAAGACTTAGATACTACTTCTGTAGATGTGTGGCAAAGCCATTTAAGGGAAGACATAGATTTGGTATTTATCAGCCAAGTGTATTCAAACTCAGGGCAACAGGCGCCAGTAAAATCTATAGTCGATAGTGCGAAACACCAAGGTATTCTGACCCTTATAGATGTGGCGCAATCGGCGGGTCTCATTCCTTTAGATCTGACCGAAACAGTGCCCGATTTTATGATTGGGTCTTCGGTGAAATGGCTATGCTCAGGTCCAGGGGCTGCCTATTTATGGGTGCATCCGAGTCAGATAAAAAATTGCGAGCCAAGAGATGTAGGCTGGTTTTCCCATGACAATCCCTTTGAGTTTGACATACACAACTTTAACTACCATGAAGGTGCATTACGATTTTGGGGGGGCACGCCCTCAATCGCTTCCTTTATCTTAGCTGCCCACAGTATCGATTATGCTAACCAAATAACGCCAGGCTTGGCAAGACAGCATAATCTGCGTCTTTTAGCTCTATTGGATAAAGCGTTTGGGGCACAACTTGTGTCACCTAGGGCGGCCAATAAATGCAGTGGTACCGCAATATTACAGTTTGGTGATGGGCAAAACTCTGTTCTCAAAGCCTTAAAAGCCGCACATATAGGAGTCGATGTACGGAGCTTAGGGATACGTGTCTCGCCACATATCTATAATGATGAGGATGATATCGAGTATTTGATTGATGTGATAAATAAAGCCTGTTAATTCGAGGTGGGCCGCTATTTAATCTGCTCTAAGGAAAAAGCTGTACAATGCCACTTTTGCCATCCCAGTCACCTACTATCCAAATTTGTTCAAAGGGATGGGTAGAGGGAATTGATATACAATGTTGCAGAGCTAATATTTGATCTTTCCCCCAAGCAGGGTGAGCATTACGGATCACTAACCAAACCCGCTTGGTTTTATAGCGCTTAAAGGATTTATTAAACAGAATTCGGTTTAGAGCCGTTAACAGGCGCCCATGTGGCATAGTGTTTTTTTCCAATGCTTGAAGTTCTTGACGGGTCTGGTCACTTAGTTCTCGTTTCAATATTTGCATGGCCTCCTGCTCACTGCCATATAGATGAGCGACTTCCAAATCTAATCTGTCTCCCTCAAAACGACAAGACACATCAGGTTTGGCGGGGCGGTTATGCCAAAGGTGGCGTATTGGATTACCTGTATCGTGCTCATACCAGCGCATAAACAGTTTTGCCGCCTGATGCTCTAGCACTATCTTTTCATGTTCACTGTTATTCAGTTCAGACGCCACAGGATCCCCCTCATTTTTTCTTGTAGGTTTATATCAGCCATCTTGATGGTCCACAGCAATTTTTATGATTATAATGCATAAAGATATAATTTTATTATTGCGGTAATCTAACCTTATGCTTTCTTTCTCTTCTAGTTTTTCACTCTCCCGTTTGGAGCGCAAAATGCTCCGTGCCGACAGTTATGCTGATTGGAAAAATACTGCGCTTGAGCACGATTCAAAGTCTGGTTTCGAAGCATGGAAAGCCAAAGACGAGTCAAAGAGTTACGATTATGCCAATATTCGTTCCAGGATAGATGCACTTAAAGAGCACAGACGTCAAGCAGACAACATTGGACTATTATTTGCGCTGAATGAAGGGATACACGGAAATCAGGGAGGAATGGGGAAATCTGAACTCTATAAAATGGCTAAATTTGGTACAAAACATCTAATCGAAGAATACGTTGATGAAATAGTCGGTGCCTTAGAACATATATCCTCTATTCCAGAGTCAGGTGAGATCACCAAAGAAGACAAACTGGATTTTTTTGAACGTGCCAGCCACTGTTTTGGCCGTTCAGCTTTGATGTTGAGTGGTGCCGGTTCACTTGGACATTTTCATCGTGGTGTGATCAAAACGTTGTTTGAACATAACGTGTTGCCTACTGTGATTTCTGGCTCAAGCGCAGGGGCGGTTTCTGCAGCCATACTTGGAACTTATTCTGACGAAGAGTTACCTGCTGTTTTGCAAGGTGACAATGCACTGGATCCTCTACAAGAAAAGATTGATAAGCGTCCCAAAAGCCTTATACGCAAGCAAGTTGACCCTGCATCATTGAAAATATTGTTGGAGGCTCTCATCCCTGATATGACCTTCCAGGAAGCCTATGAAAAAACAGATCGAATGATCAGCATTACTATCGCACCAGCCGAAGAACACCAAACGTCAAGGTTAATGAATGCAATCACTTCACCTAATGTTTATGTGCGAACGGCGGTGATGGCTTCCTGTGCAGTACCTGGTGTATATGCACCTGTTATGTTGATGGCGAAAAATGTCTATGGTGAGGCCCAGCCCCATTTACCTGAGCGTCGTTGGGTAGATGGTGCCGTCACTGATGATTTACCAGCCAAAAGACTCGCCAGACTCTATGGGGTTAATCATTATATTGTCAGTCAGGCCAATCCATTAGCATTGGCTATTATCAAAGGCGAACAGTATTTGCCTGTGTCTGAAGGGGCAAAAAAGGTTTTACGATTATCCACCCATGAAATTTTAAAAAGTGGCGAAAAATTTAGCCGACGTTATTTACGTAAAATTCCGGATTTGGGTAAAACCATGAGTATGTTCTATTCGGTTATGGCTCAAGATTACAAAGGTGATGTGAATATTGTACCCAACTTTAATTTTGTGGATCCTCAAAAACTGCTGGGCCAACTCACCTCTACTGAAATCGATGAATTAGTTATTGAAGGTGAACGGTCAACTTGGCCTCAATTAGAACAAATTAAAATTAGTTCTAAAATTGGACATAAATTAGATGAAATACTGGATCACCATTCCAAGCATAATATCAAACGCTTTTACAAGAAACGCCGCTGAATTAAAAAGATAAGGATTCTAATGACACAATCAACCATATTAATCGACGGACTTTATTTTGGGGAAAGCCCACGTTGGCGTAATGACCGCCTCTGGTATAGCGATTTTTACGATAAAGCTGTTAAGTCCGTTGACCTGCAAGGCGAGGCGAGATTGGAATTGCAATTGGATGAGCAACCCTCGGGCTTAGGTTGGCTGCAAGATGGACGTTTACTCGTGGTATGTATGGAATCACTTGCGTTAAAGCGACTTGAAAAAAACGGTTTGGTTTTACACGCTGATTTATCTCAATACTCTAAGCATTTATGCAATGACATGGTAGTTGATAAGCAAGGTAATGCCTACGTTGGCAATTTTGGGTTTAACCTTGACGAAGAGATGCAAACACGTGGTGTAGAGTCAGTGATTGCTGATCACCCTAAAGCCAATATCGTGAAAGTGACACCACAAGGTGACGTAAGTGTCGCGACCGGCGGTATGAGTTTCCCCAATGGATCTGTTATTACAACCGATGGCAAAACGTTCATTGTCGCCGAAACCTTGGGGCTGTGTTTAACCGCCTTTGATATTGATGAAAATGGCTCTTTGAGTAATCGAAGAGAGTGGGCAGCTACCGGAGCACGAGTGCCCGATGGAATATGTATGAATGCCGATGGGAATATATGGGCAGCAAACGCAGTCAATAACGAGTGTGTTCTTTTTGCACAAGGCGGAGAGGTATTAGAAGTAGTGAATACCAGTCAAAATTGTTATGCCTGTATGTTAGGCGGGGAGGATGGTAAAACCTTATTTATGCTCACAGCGCAGAGCTCCCAAGCACAGATAGTGAGCGCAAAGAGAACCGGGAAAATTGAAATGACTAAAGTCGCATCGCCTAGAGCGGGTCGTCCTTAATTTTTTTGAGCTACTCAGAGTGATAGGGATAGGTTTTTTAGTGACGAATGTTGTTTTAAACTTATCTCTAACTGCAATTTTAGATCCCAGTTTTATGGAATGCTTGAATTAGGACCACTTTTAATTAATACACCCCTTACCCAATCCCAGCAAACATGGGATGTCATTTCTAATCACTCTGCTTGATTAGTCAGTGCTCATACCTAAGTTGAATAGAGCCGATACATCGTATAATGTTATTAAATTCAAACAGGCTTTATGCCACTAAAGCGCGCTGAAAATTAAGCCGTTTAATGATGATGGTTTTATAGTCTGACATGTGAAAATCAACTTGGATAAAATGCTATGCCATCAAAAATCATTCAGATGACTAAAAATAATAACATCATGAGTGTCGCTGTTTTTGCTTTACTGTTTTTTAGTTCTTCATTATTGGCTAAAGACTATAATTTCACCGCTGCTAAGAGTATTTTAAATGGATATGTAGAGACGAATAAAATTGCTGGAGGTGTCATTCTTGTCATGAAAGATGGCAAGGAAATTCTGCATGTCGCGGCGGGTAAGCAGAATATTGAAGCTAACAAAGAAATGAAAATAAATAGCCTGTTTCGTATTGCCTCTCAAACAAAAGCACTCACATCAGTCGGCGTCATGATCTTGAATGAACGGGGACTCATTAATTTTACAGACCCTGTTTCCAAGTATATTCCTTCCTTCAAAAAGACGAGTGTTTTAGTGATGAATCAAGACAAGTCTCTTTTTGAAGTACCTGCGGAACGCGAAATCACAATTCATGATCTTCTCACTCACTCTGCTGGCATCAGTTATGGATGGGGTGTAAATGAAGACAAGTGGAAGAAGATAGGATTACACGGTTGGTATTTTGCTGATAAAAATCAAACCATGAAACAAGCTTTAGCGCCAATAACAACATTACCTCAACATGCTCAACCTGGATCAGAGTTTGTTTATGGTCACAGTACAGATTTACTTGGTGTCATCATTGAGATTATATCAGGGCAAAGTTTAAAAATATTTTTTGAGACCGAAATTACAGGCCCATTAGGGATGATTGATACACATTTTTATATACCGCAAGGTAAATTAAATCGCCTGACTGCTGTTTATAACGCTACTGATAGTGATATAAAAAGAGCAAGGGATTCCGATACCGCTGATGATTTTATGCTTAGCCAAGGCCATTATGCTGATGGCCCCAAGCAAGCATACTCAGGTGGCGCCGGGCTAGTATCAACGGCTAGTGATTATGCAAAATTACTCTCAATGTTACTGAATCAAGGCTCTTTGAAGGGAACCAAAATACTATCGCCCTCTTCTGTAGCGCTGATGACAAGGGATCAAATACCTTACATTGATATGGATTGGAACGATGGTTTTGGCTATGGTTTTGCGCTAACAATAGGTAACGAAGGGGATTTAAAAGGCAAAACACTACAATATGAGTGGGGCGGTGCCTACAATTCAAAATATTATGTTCGACCTGAAGACGGAGTCATAGTCGTTTATCTTACGCAGTTAAAACCAACCAAGGGGCTTAAAGATTGGGAAGAAATAAACGCAGTGATTAAGATAGCGCTAGGGATAAAGCCGTAACTTATTCATTTCAACTCGGGTAAATAATCGCGATACTTATTACTTCATAGGTATCAAGAAGAGTTGATTTTTCAGAAAAATGCGGATCCCAGAACTGGCTTCAAAGTCACAACTTCTATGAACTAACTACTGAGCGGTCGTCAGAAATAAAAGTGGAAGGTGTATGGCTCGCTGGTGCACAAAAAATTTAACGGGTTAGATGATTTCTAGCAGAGGTATGCGGGGCGTTTCTAATGACATTCGCCCCGCTGGTTATATATTTCCTATTTCACAGCATCAAGTGCTTGGCTTACATCTGCAATGATGTCGTCAATATTTTCGATACCCACAGATATTCTGACGAGGTCTTCACTGACTCCCGCTTTAGCTAATTCTTCTGGATTGAGTTGCCTATGTGTAGTAGATGCGGGGTGACAAGCTAGGGATTTTGCATCGCCAATGTTTACCAGTCTCAAAATCATTTGTAAGGCATCGATAAACTGACCACCAGCGACCTTGCTTGAAGACTCAGCTGTGGTTTTTATACCAAAGCTTAAAATACCTGATGCTTTGCCATCAGTGATTTTTTGGCAAGTTGCTTGGTAAGGACTATCTGCTAATGCAGCATAGTTAACCCAGCTTACTTTTGGATGGTTAACCAAATATGCGGCTAGCTTTTCGGCATTTTCGCAATGGCGTTCCATACGTAGGCCTAATGTTTCAAGGCCCATTAAAATATTGAACGAGTTAGTCGGCGAAATAGCTGCGCCCGTGTTACGAAGTGGAGCAACACGACAGCGGCCAATATAAGCCGCTGCACCGAGTGCTTCAGTATAAACAACGCCGTGATAAGACGGGTCAGGTTGATTTAAAATAGGGAAACGTTCTTTGTTTGCTACCCAGTCAAACTTACCTGAGTCTACAATAATGCCACCAATAGAGGTGCCATGACCGCCAATGTATTTGGTTAATGAATGAATAACAATGGCAGCGCCATGTTCAAAGGGGCGACATAAAAAAGGTGTAGCTACGGTGTTATCAACAATTAAAGGTACACCATGTTTAGCGCCAATTTCTGCCAGCTTTTGTAAATCCACAACATTGCCAGCCGGGTTGCCAATTGATTCACAGAAAATCGCTTTGGTATTTTCATCAATGGCTGCTTCGAAGGCTCCATAATCGTCACCGGGGATCATGCGTGCTTCTATACCTTGATTCGGTAGTGCATGAGCAAATAAATTGTAAGTCCCGCCATATAGCTGACTGGTACTGATAATATTGTCACCTACTGTGCAAATACATTGAATAGCGTAAGTGATAGCAGCCATTCCAGATGCAACGGCTAAAGCGGCTATACCGCCTTCCATCGCAGCAATTCTTTCTTCAAGCACTGCTGTTGTTGGGTTCATGATCCGCGTGTAGATATTTCCTGGTACTTTTAGGTCAAACAAATCTGCGCCATGCTGGGTGTTGTCAAAGGTATATGACGTAGTTTGGTAAATAGGTACAGCTGCGGCTTTAGTGGTTTCTTCTGAGGTGTAACCATGGTGTAAAGCTAAGGATTCTAGTTTCATGTTGAGCGTGTTCCGTTATGAGTCGAATTTTTAATACATCAACCATAGCTCTTAGTCTCTGATGAGTTCAAACAGAAGTGTTTAAATTTTTGTGCTTATTTGGAATAAGGTATGCGCCAAATCATAAAGTGGGTTGGAACATCAAACAGAGCTAAATAAGGGTCAAGTGCGCTTTACCTGCAATATAAGCTTTTTTGAATTGGTGAAAGTACTCCCCAAGGGCTTCTGCAGCATGGTTATCGTCTGCCATATTTAACACCTCAATGGCTACTTCTGCGGTACACAGTTGATGCACATGTGCGGCTTCACGTAGTTGATAAGACGATGCTTTTTCAGGTTGGATACCCAAAACAGGCAAGGTAGCAAACGATGGGCTTTTAAACATTTTACTCGCTTCACGCCAGGTACCGTCTAACATCACAAATAGTGGCGTTTTACCTTGTTGTATATCGACTAAATCTTTGGGTGAGTCTATACATCTTTCTGCTGCGGCATATTGCTGAGGAAATACCAATATCGGGGCGTACTTTGGATTTTGTAGTAACGCGATTAATGCGGGATCGGGGGCGACTCTGTCCCATCTAAATGCATAGTTGTCGGCTATGACATCTGCAATAAGTTTACCGGTATTGGTGGGTTTGTAATATTCATTTTTATACATCACCAAACAAAAAGCACTGTGACTGAAAATCGATGGACGCTGTGCACAAATACATTTTTTTTCTGGGATTAAACACTCTTCGCAGCGTTTAACTTTATAACCTCTAGCCCTAAATTTTTTAGTCGATAGTGCTAGCTGCTGTTTGCGCAAAATATGTACTGTATTGATATGTGCCAAAAAAATCCCGTGAACAAATAGCGGTTTATGTAATATCATCGCTTTTTTTAGACATTTTAAATAGTTAAAGTATGAAACTTCAGGTTGATAACGATATTCACATCTAGCTTTTAGTGCCCGCATTTGCCGAGCGTTTATATGACCTGTAAGTGGATCATGCGGTGTACTCAATGTTAGCCAGTGAATATCAGACTAGCGAGCTTAATTAATAAAAGGTAAACCCCCGGCTCTGCCGAGGAGACTCGCATAGGTTTTACCGTTACCGTGGTGCAGGTATCTTTCGTATCTCGACCAAAAGAACGAAGGAAAAAACCTATTCGAAATTATAAAAGTTTGGCCCATACAAGGTGGGATTGTAAATACCATATCGTCTTTATTCCCAAGAAAAGGCGAAAGATTATATTTGGAACGTTAAGAAAATATCTGGGAGAAATATTTCACGAATTGGCGCAGCAAAAAGGAGTAGTGATAGAAGAGGGGCACTTAATGAAGGATCACGTCCATATGTGTTTGAGCATACCTCCAAAGTTAGCGGTTTAAAATGTAGTAGGTTACCTGAAAGTAAAAAGTGCAATATCAATAGCTCGAAATTTTAAAGGTAAACAAAAGAATTTCGCAGGGGAAGCCTTTTGGGCTAGAGGGTATTTTGTATCTACAGTAGGACTTGACGAAGAAATGGTTAGGGAATATATCCGAAATCAAGAAAAGAATGACGTTGACAGAGAGCAGCTAAAATTCGGTATTTAACGCGCCTTTGGCGCTTACTTTAGCCTTTTTAGGGCGTCATCTAATAAGCCCCCGGCTCTGCCGGTGGTACTTTAACTCTAGTGGGGAGTATCTATTACTTTATCTACGGCACATGCACTTTGCAAAACGAGTCAACAAATATGCTCGTTAGGTCAATTTTGTTGAGTGCTTTAAAATAAAGCGTACTTTTAAATACCGCCTAATTTTCTTACGCATTAACTTGTACAAATAATCCACTAAATTACTTAAATACCAACAAAATCAATGCCTGTTGCATAGATCAAGTATGTGTACTAATCTTCCTGTACTCGAATAAATCGAGGGAATTAAATGGAACGAAATAATGAATTATTTCGAGCGCCACGGTCCTAGGGATATGGAGTTAGTTTTATTCAGGGGTGCCCAAAGGGCAGCTCTCCCCCCATTTCTGTTTCATTACTGTTTGTTTTCTTATACCGCCTGCTTAATTTCCCTTTAACCGGGGGCAACATGGAGTGTCACAATGCCTGAAAAACACGCTTTACTCATTGGAATAGACAACTACAGCAATTTCGAGGAGCGTTACCAGCTTAGGGGCTGCGTCAATGATGCAAAGTTGATGAAAAGCGTCTTGGTCGACCACTTTAATTTTAAGGAATCGGAAATAACCGAACTGCATAATGCCGCAGCAAGCCAGCGGGGTATTCTTGACGCGATGGAAAACCTAGTTGAGCAGATAGGGCAGGATGACATAGTCGTGTTTCATTTTAGTGGGCATGGATCCCAGCGAAAATCAGCCGATACCGATGAGGGAACCGGTATGAACAGTACGATCACGTCCGCCGATAGCGGATACATGGATCCGTTTCCTAACCTAGATATTATCGACAACGTGATCAATGACTGGTTGACACGTCTGGCCAGCAAAACTCGCTATATCTCATTAACGTTTGACTGTTGCCACTCAGGCACCATCACTCGAGACGCACTTAGTGCAAGGGCAAGAGGCCTACCTGCGGATCCACGGTCTCTGACTGCCATGGGGGTCGACAAAACCACACTGCCGCCAGCACCGCGCAAACAGGGCAATGGGGCAAAACCAAGCGGATGGCTGGCACTCAGTGACAACTATGTAGTGATGTCGGGTTGCCGAGATGACGAGTATTCATATGAATTTGAGACCGAAGGGGGCGGCGAACCTATTAGGAATGGCGCTCTGACCCATTTTCTAACTAATGCCTTGCTTAGTGCCAAGCCTGGCTCGACCTACAGGGACGTATTCGAACTAGCTAGGCAGGGTGTCAACTCGAAATTCAAGCAGCAACATCCGCAGATTGAAGGTGTCCAAGACCGAGAGATTTTTGGCGTTAAGGATATTGAACCGCTGCGTTTCATTGCGGTTGCTGCGGTGGAAGGCGAGAAGGTCACCCTAGCGGGCGGCGCAGCCCACGGCCTGTGTGTCAATTCCCTGTGGTCTGCTTACCCACAGGGCACCAAACAAACGAAGGGCCTAACGCCGCTTGCATCCATCGAAATTACACAGGTAGGCTCACTAACAGCACAGGGCGTGATCCGCAAGGGTGAAGGAAACCTCACCATAGGCGCCCGCTGTGTTGAAGCCGCCGCGTCTGCTGAGCAGTTTCTGCTCAGTGTCGACCTGAGTCAGATGGATAAAGAGGCAGCTCAAGGACTCGCCGAGGGAATTAAAGCATCCCTCTTGCTTACCATCACCGAGACGCCCGGCGCGGGTGACTTTTGTGCCTATATTTTGATGCCAGAGGATAAGGTTCGTGCAGGCCTGTCTTTGCCTACAACGATAAATATTGAGGAGCCAACTTGGGCGATGGTTGATCGCACTAGGGAGCTGGCCATGCCTCTGCATGTGATCAGTAATGAGAAGGCTATCGAAACGATAGTCAGCAATCTTGAGGCAATGGCCCGTTATCGCAACGCGCTCAAATTAGACAATCCGGCTAGCCAACTCAACGTTGAGTTCAATATTTTCCATGTAGACTCAGATGGCGAATTGCACAATATCAATGGCGAAGACTTTGTCTTCGAAGAAGGTCAAAATCTAGCATTTGAGGTGGTCAATCATGAGCCAAACAACGTCTTTGTGAGCTTGCTGGACTTTGGGCTGACAGGAAAGGTTTCATTGTTTTATCCTCAAAAAAACAGCAGCGAAATGATTGCTCCCGGTAAGGCCCTTAAAATTGGCGCCGATGAGAGAAAAATCCAGCTCAGCGTTCTTTCGGAGTTTGTCGGTAATCAGGGTACAGAAACCGTCAAGGCCATTTTCACCAGCGATGAGTCGGATTTCCGCTGGTTACAACAAGAGGGCACGCGCTCGCTCGCGACCAAGCGCTCATCGCTGCGTCAGCAATTTGAGGCTGCTTATAATGGTCCGCCTACTCGTAATATGTCTTTCGAGACTGAAGCCGAAGCCGATACAGACGAGGACTGGAAAGCAATAGCCCGCTCCTTCGAATTGAAGCGACGGTTAATTTAGCCACTGGATTAGTAACCTCATAAAGGAGAGATAGAATGGGACGTTCCATTATTACGAGTGTGCCTACTGCCAGCGAAGCGTCCCGGGGAGGCCCGGGAAGTGAGACTCAGGCGGCGCCAGCCGTAGACGGCTATTCCGATGCATTGATGAAGCTTATTCCTGCAGAGGTGATTAGTGTCTATCTGGCGATGCAATCAATTTTGATTAACGGGACGCCCAAACCAAATTGGGTGGCCTTCGTGGTCGTTTTTATGTTCGGCGTTTTTGCAACCTATTTCTATCTGCGCGTCAGCCTGAAAGTCACCAATAAATTGCAATTGCTGTTATCGGTTGGCGCATTTTGTGTCTGGGCCTATTCGATGTTACCCCAGGATTGCAGCTGGCATAACGGCACTTACGCCGGACTGTTGTTAATTGCGTACACATTTATAGCGCCCAAAATTTCTTTAGATGTAAAAACCCAACCAAAATAGCTCGGGGAATCTGTCTATCGGGTGACTTGAGCTGGAATGCCACCTAGCCCTTATTTGGAAGCTGGATGAGTATCAGGTTTATTGCTTGGGCAATGGCATTGTTACATCAGTGATTAAACCTGTATACAACATAGCTACGTTACAGCGTGCGTAGTTCTGTCCGTAATCTTGCATAATAGTGTTGTCATGTATAAAGCCATTTTTTTCGTAGAGATGGATAGCTGACTCACATTTTGCGTTGGTGAGTAAAAATAGCTTTTTAATGCCTAATGATTTAGCTTCATCGAGTACATGTTGTAGTAAAATCTCACCTACTTTAAGTCCTCTTGCAGATTTTAATACCCCCATTTTGGTCAGCTCAAAGCTGTTGTCGCCCTTATTCCAGAAGGCGCATGTGCCTACAATACCTAGGGTCGGGTGTTCAGCAAACCAAATTTTACCCCCTTGATTGATAATATGGCTTTGTGGATCTTCGAGTACTTGTTTATCGATAGTTTCTAACACAAACATATCGTCTATCCATTCTTTGTTAATGGTTTCAAAATGGTGGGCGAGGGCAGGTTCAAACGGCTTAATCATTACTTGGGCTTGTATAGCGGTTTGGTCAAGATAACGCCGCGTGCGGGTAAGCAACGACTCACTAGAAAATGATTTTTCGAGCTTCAGTAAAGACCGATAAAAATCATTATTATGTTCAGTACACAAATCTACAGCTGCCTGTTGCACAGCGTCCCAGATTGGCTTCATCTCTTGCACTCGGACGCGGCCTTTAGGGGTTAAACTCAGTACCCGTTTACGTGAATCAGATTGGTCTATAACAATCTTAATCAGTTTTTCATTTTGTAACTGTTTACTAAACTGACTTAAGGCGGGCTGTGATAAACCCAGTAAATTCGATGCTTCCACTATGGTCAATACTTGTTTGTTGCTGTCTTTTACGTCTAGTAGCGCCATTAAAGTGAACCATTTAGGATTAATGTTCATGCTAAATTCTTGATAAACATCCGACGTGCTGGCTAACATTCGCTCACTCATACGTTTTAGGCGACTGCCAAGAGCTAACTCTGCTAATTCATTTAAGAAATCTTGTTGCATATTATGCTCTATTAGAAAACTACATAACTTATTATATAAGTGGTTATGTAAAATGCAAAGGCACTGTTTTATTGTAATTGACTAATTTGTATACCTAAATATCTACAAAGGTTTATTTATGATTTACGGCACTTGTAGGATAGCTAAATAGTACTTTTAGTTTTGCTTTAAGGCCTTTTGCATTAAGGGTTGTTTTAGCTAAATAAGCCCATTGATGAAAGGTAATTGTGAGTGGGTTATTACTATTTAACTGCCCAATAATCCCATATTTGCAGGGTTTTGATGCTTCTTCTTCAGCGTAAGTACCAAACAATTTATCCCAAATAATAAGCACCCCTGCAAAGTTTTTATCTAAATAACCTTTATTAATAGCATGATGCACTCGGTGGTGCGAAGGTGTATTAAATACTTTTTCAAACCAGCCTAATTTCTTCACTGTTTGGGTATGCACAAAAAATTGATAAGCCAAATTAAGCGCCACTACCGTAAATACAGTGATGGGGTCAAAGCCTAGTAATATCATCGGCATCCAAAATAACCACATACCCGCAATGGGATACATTAAGCTTTGTCTAAATGCAGTGGTAAAATTCATTTTAGTCGAGCTATGATGCACGATATGCGCAGCCCATAACCAATGAATATGGTGCGACGCTTTATGAAACCAATAATATAAAAAGTCTTGTAATATAAAGGCTACAAAAACACTGAGTGCTGAAAGTTCTATATCAAATAATCGATACCCATAAAGCCAATAAAAAAACGGCATTAACAAAAGTAAAGCAATCGCATCTGCGCCTTGGTGCATCAGTGCTAGTGCGGTATTGGCCAAGCTATCCTTTATATCGTAATAGTGCCCATGCTTAATAAACTCATAACTGATAAAAATCATAAATATAGGGCTTAGCATGAGTAAAATAGTTTCAATGCTCATAGGGCAACGTCTTTAAAGTGAGTAGCTAGTTTTTTGAGGGCTTGAGTGATATCTTTTTTAATGAAAAATCCAAGTACAAAACTGGGTATCCACCATGGCGCTTTACAGCTTATGTTGTAGGTAATTTCAGTTGTTGCCATTGCACTACTATTATCTGTATCAAAAGATATATCGCCACGATGCAGGGCTACGGGTTTATTGCCCATTATTTGATAACTAATATGCTTGTCATCTGCGCTAATAATCTGTTCTTGAAATTTACCGCCAAGCATACTGACTTGCCTGATAGAGCCTTTGCCACCCCTTATTTCACCTTCATTTTGTGTTTTTAAGAGTAAAAATGTGGCATTAAAAAATCGATTTAAATGCTCATGATCAAGCAAAGTCTCTCTGACTTGTGAAGGCCTCGCGGCAAGACTTTGTTTTAAGCTTATTGATATCATTTTTACAACAGCATCTATTTATCAGTTGAACTAGCATATAAAAATATTCCGTGACAGTATTGCTGTTACGCGACCATTTTTTAGCTTTAGGCGACAAATGAGCACACTTGCCGATCATTACTTTTCAAGTAGTCTTGATTACCTTGAAACTCTAGGACTTAACAGCCAGGTTGTTTTGTCGGCGATTAATTTTAATGAGTACAATAATAAACAAGCACAACAGCTAGCGCCTCGCATTAGTTTAACTAGCTATAACGCATTGCTGGATTATGCACAACATACCTTAAATGAACCTTTGTTTGGTTTTAAACTTGGCCAGCAAATTCGTACTGCTGATTTTGGTGTGTTGGGATATTTGATAGAGTCGAGTAACAACCTTGCCAGCGCAATTGCAGCGCTGCTTAATTATGACAGTTTGGTAGCAGACATAGGCAAGGCGCAATTTGAGCAGCAAGATGATATTGCTGTTATTCGATGGTTACCCCATCCAAGCTGCAACCCACAGGTTATTTTACGTAACATGACGGCTTGGGTCTGTGTGATACGCCAATTACTTAACTCGCAGTTATCACCGAGTACGATTTATTTTACCCAACCTTGGTCTCATACTGAAAAAAAGAGTCTCGCTAACTGGTTTCATTGCCCAATTGAAACTAACGCCCAATATAACCAAATTGAGTTCCCCAGTAGTTATTTAGCACTGCCTTTTAAAACCGACAACACACAAATTAATCTTGTACTTAAGCAAATATCAGAGCAGCAATTATCACGGTTTAAGAGTCAGCAATTATTAACTGAAAAGATTAATCATTTACTGATGGCTAAAAATGATTTGGACGACTGCAATTTAATACGCACAGCAAGCGCATTAAATATGACTCCTCGAACTGTGCAGCGGCATTTAAAACGAGAACAAACAACCTTTGCTGATTTACTTGAGAGTGAACGTAAAAGGCGCCTTCATCTTTACATTGGGAAATACGCTTTTAGTACGATTGCCATTAAGCTTGGTTTTAATGACCAAAGTTCGTTTAATCGCGCATTTAAACGCTGGTATGGATATAGCCCATTATATTATTTAAAACATAAATTAATGCTGTAGAGCCTGTTAATACTGAATAGTGTAGTCAATTTGGCATTTATTATTAAAAACCTAAACGCTTGTTATGTGGCGGTTAATAATTAGTCCACATTACATTTTGGTTTAGAAACTCAGCCTGATTTTTGTTTTTTATACACACATAAAGCGGATTGAGGGTAACCAAACAACGAAGAGATACACACGCTGACAATATGCCATTCCAACGTAGCCTGAGCATTAATTACACCATCTAATTCATCTGTATTTAATTCTGAGTTCGTCCAACGCTTTTTGAACTCTAGATTAACTGTTTTATATTCCCAATTGATATCTTCATCCCTATAGATATCAAAACTATGTTAATGACAGAAGCATATAACTTGTTTAAAATTTTGCCTAAACGGGTTGGCAATAATTTCACAATATAATTCTGAAATATATGCCAACGAGTTTGGGTTTTACTGGGTTAGATTTTCTTATGACTACCATCACACATTGGCTGGGACGCCGTCACTTTACAGCCACAAAAAAATACTTTCTTGGACTCGGTTGCCGTGTACTTCACAGGTGTAAAACCAGTGCCACCATGAGAACCATCACAAAAAGGTTGTTTGCCACTTTTACCACAAGCACACCAAAAGTAGTTTTTACCTGATTCTACTTCTACTGCATATGGCGTGTCAGATGCTCGAATTGCCTCACTCATAATACATTCCTCATAATTGTTAAATAACTTGAATTCTGGATAAGCCGTACTCTAGCACCGCTATTATCATACCTATCTTGGATGAACTTGCTCTCAATAGCTCGTTTTTCTTTCACAAGTTCGCCTCGATAAACGCAATAATAGCAGAACTGGATATGTTCAATTAATTGCATTTTTCGACCGTTATCTGTTCTCAGTTTCATTTGCACATTGCGAGAGCTCTACCCAAGTGGTACAAATTCACCATTATTAATCATTAAATTAAAATAACGACGTGCCTAAACAAATACTGACCACCGAGCAAGCTTTGCGTTACAACCGGCAAATAGTGTTACCTAACTTCGACTTAGATAAACAAGAAATCCTACTTAACGGCAAAGTGCTCATTGTTGGGGTAGGTGGCTTGGGTTGTGCTGCTGCTCAGTATTTAGTGGCCGCCGGTGTTGGCGAAATGACATTGATCGACGATGATAATGTTGAAAAAACGAATCTTCAGCGTCAAGTGTTACATGGTGAAGCAGATGTAGGCGTAAATAAATGTGTGTCAGCTAAGGCATCATTAGAACAACTCAACAGTGATATTAAAATTAATGTCATACAAAAACGTCTTGAATTAGATGACTATCTTGAGCTTATTCAGTCACTTGATATGGTGCTAGATTGCACGGATAATTTGGCTAGCAGAAACACCCTCAATCAAGCTTGTTATCAGGCAGGTACACCTTTGGTTTCAGCAGCAGCTATTCGTATGGAAGGCCAGCTGATGAGCATAGTACCGCAAGAAAAATCTGCCTGTTATGCTTGTATTAGTGCTTATTTTGGCGAGCAAAATTTAAGTTGTGTCGAGTCAGGTGTGATGTCCCCTGTGGTAGGTATTATCGGTGCTATGCAAGCATTAGAGGCGATTAAAGTGTTGTGTCACTACGGACAATGTCATATCAATAAATTGCTGATTTTTGATGGTATGACATCTACTTGGCAGACTTTTAAAGTGCCTAAAAAAGTCAATTGTACAGTGTGTGGTTAATATGCACGTTTCGTTTTTCCTTTCAGACGTTACTAATCCATATTCTGGCTAAAAGCAATATAAACGCACACATAATAAATCATCAACCTACATTCGTTTACAGTGCTCAACTTGTCACATTATTGATTTATAGTGGGGTCACTAATTATTTCGGGATCGATCAATGAACCAATTCTCTCGCCGTCACTTTCTTAAATCGTCAGGTCTGGCAGCCAGCTCTATTGCCATTTCTACTGCTATTACTGGTTGTGCAACTGATACCACACACACCAAACTCTCTAATATCGAATTTGAACATGGTGTAGCCAGTGGAGACCCAAGTAGTAGCGCGGTAATTATTTGGACTCGTGTCCAACCAGCATTAAAAGTAAATACAGCTCAACTAACCTGGGAGCTAGCCGGTGATCGTGATTTCACCCAGATTTTACGCTCAGGTGTTGTCACAACACAACGTCATCAAGATTTTACAGTCAAAGTTGACGTGCAACAGTTAAAACCTGCAACCGCTTATTATTATCGTTTTATCGGCGCGAATAACACCAGCCAAACCGGTCGCACACTCACGTTACCCGTTAACAATGTAGACAAAATTAAACTGGTTGTGGTGTCATGTTCTAATTATCCTGCCGGATATTTTAACGCTTACGACCATGCGGCACAGTTAGAAGACATTGATGCTGTACTGCATTTAGGCGATTATATTTATGAATATCCTATGGGGGGTTATGCCACCGAAAAAGCCGCTGAAATTGGACGTGCTTTAGCACCAGATAACGACAAAGAAATTATCAGTCTAGACGATTACCGAAAGCGTTATGCCATCTATCGTACCGATAAAGGATTGCAAGCTTTACACGCCGCCGCGCCGTTTATTGCAGTGTGGGATGACCATGAGGTTTGCAACGACACATATAAAAACGGAGCCCAAAATCATAATGAAGGTGAAGGTGATTTTTTTGCACGACGTGCCGCCGCTATTCAAGCTTATTATGAATGGTTACCCATTCGCCCCCCATATGGTGAACAAAAACCTGAAATATACCGCAGTTTCGACTTTGGTCACTTGCTCAGCTTGCACATGTTAGACACACGCGTTATTGGTCGTGACAAACAATTAAGTTACAACGATTACCGGGACTCTGTAACCAAACAGCTAGACATAAAACAATTTTCACAAGATTTATATAAGCCACAAAGAACGCTCTTGGGAAAACAACAGATGTCTTGGTTGAAGAAATCGGTGAATCAATCAAAGAGCCAGTGGCAAATGCTTGGTCAACAAGTATTGATGGCGAAAATGCTAATTCCGGTTGAAGTATTTGCGGGTGGTGATATCGCAAATACCCCAGAGCGTATTACAGTCTTAAAAAGCCTAAAAGACACCCTTGATGCGGGGGGAGCACTTTCCCCAGAACAACAACAAAGACTAGCGTCTGTTATGCCGTATAATCTCGATGCATGGGATGGTTATCCTAAAGAGCGTGAAGATCTTTACGCCTTATTTAGCGCTCAAAACAAACGATTAGTGGTAGTCGCTGGTGACACTCATAATGCTTGGCACAGTGAGTTGAAAGATAGTGAAGGCAACATTGTGGGTGTAGAATTTGCCACTCCGGGGATCTCCTCTCCTGGCATGGAACAATATCTAAAACTGACTAAGGATAGTGCACAAATAGTGGCTGAAAACCTCAGCAGCCTAATTGCTGATCTTGAATATTGTAACCTACATCAGCGAGGGTACATGGTCGTGACCATTACGCCTGAAAGTGCTAGCGCCAAATGGCATTTCGTTGACAATATACTCTCTGATAAATACAGTGTGATAGATACTCATCAAGCCAGTTATAAGGCTTAAAGTTAACCTGAACTCTGCTTAAGACCTGCCGCTTCCTTGAAAATCATTGCAACAATAACAGTCTCTTAGAGAGTAATAGTGGTGCTGGACGGTATGGCTTATCTAAGGCTAAGGTTAACGATTAAACCTCGTACAAATTACACTATATCCCATAGTTTAATTGAATGGGCCTGTTGGGAAAGTACCAGCCGTTTTTGTGCTGCGTTCTCGCTACTTGAAAAGGGAATGCCCTTGCAAGTCGCGACGCCTTGCCCAAAAGCCGCTGGTATTGCCTAAGAGGCCAATTATTTATGCCCACTGGTATAAGTTTGTAGGGAGAACTGATCATCCTTTTAACCTAAATGCGCCACCTCTTCAGCCGCTATACCTTCCTCTTCATTCGTCAACTCTATAAAACCAATATCTTCCATTATCCCGTAAGCCGCAGGTAGCACTAGTAGCACTAACATTGTTGAAGTCAACATACCGAAGACGATACTGGTTACCAATGGGATCAACACTTGTGCCTGTAAACTGGTTTCTAATAGCAGTGGTGCCATACCAGCGATAGTGGTTATCGAGGTAAGGAAAATGGCACGGAAGCGATCATGCACCGCCTGACTGGCAGCATCATGTAACACCATGCCTTCCTTAACCCGGTATTTAACAAATTCAACTAGCAGAATGGAATCATTCACCACCACACCTGCGAGTGATACAAAACCAATCATGCTCGGCATAGTGAAATCGAGTCCCATAATGTAGTGGCCAAAGATTGCGCCAATCAATGCGAGTGGAATATTCAGCATCACCACTATTGGCTCTCGGTAATTTTTAAACTGTAAACTCAGTAATAGAAATACCCCAGTAAGCGCTAGAAAGAAACCCGTGAAGATTGAATTATTGGTTTCTGCACTGCTTTCAACTTCACCTTTCAAAGATATGGTGAGGTCGGGATAACGTTGTTGAAGCTCAGGGAATAAACGTTTTTTGGTATCATTCAATACTTCTGATGTGTTGGCTTTAGCAGAGTCAATATTACCGAAGATATTGACCACACGTTTATGGTCAACATGACCTATACGTGCGTAGTCTCTGTATTCCTCTATGGTTGCGACACTCACCAATGGAATGCTTTGTCCGGTTTTGGAAAAAATAATCATATCGTCAAAATCAGCAAGGGCATTTTCAAGACTGCTGTCTAATTTAACGTTAATTTCGTAAGCTTCTCGATTTTTGTAAATATCGTTAACTTTTGCTCCTTGATACGCTGAGCGTAACTGAGCCGAAACCATTTTCGCATTGACTCCGGCTGCAAGTGCGCCGGGCAATAAGGTCACTTTGTATTGGGGTTTTCCTGGGCGTAGATCATCTAGAATATTGGACACACCGTCATAACCGAGTAACCAGTTTTGTATTTCATAAGACGCCTTAGATAATTCACTAAGGTCATTACCTCTTAGTTGGATTTCAATAGCGCGTCCAGCGGGGCCAAATGACGGCTCTTTAAATTGTAGGCTGATGATGCCTGGTATTGAACCTGTATTTTTACGCCAAGCGGGAGTGAAATCTGCCAGTGATGTATGACGTAATTCAGTATCTAAAATATCTAGATTGACGGTTGCTAAGTGGGCTCCCGATTCGCTGGAATCACCATTTTCACTATATGCGACTTGGATATTTTTAATTAATGGTGCTGACTCATTTTTCTGAAATTGGTCCTGTGTTTTACGTGCTGCAGCGATGAGTTTTTCAACCAAGGCTTCGGTCTTCGCCAGAGGTGTTCCTTGTGGATAGAGAATACGGGCTTCAAGCCTATTTCCCTCAAGATCAGGAAACGCTTTGAATTTAATCGTACCTGTTGCCAGCATACCGATAGACAGTATGAACAAAGCAAAAGCAATGCCTACAGTAATATAGCGATAGGTAATAGCTGTTTGGGCAAACGATGTAAAGCGGTCACGAAGTTTTAAGAAGTTAGCATCGAAAACATTGCGCCATTGTGGTTTCTTCTTTTCATGAGAATGCTCTAATGAATGTTTTAAGTGATGGGGTAAAATAAGGAATGCTTCGAGTAAACTAAAGGTCAAAACAGCCAATAATACAACGGGCAGAACCCCCATGACTTGACCCATGTCTCCTTTCATAAATAACAAACTGCCAAACAATAAGGCGGATGTGATAAATGACGAAAATACACCGCGGGCTACTTTTTGTGTGCCTGAAATAGCCGCTTCCATGGGGCTTTTACCTTGATTATATTCATGAGAGATACTTTCGGAGAGCACAATGGCATCATCCATTAAAATACCAATTGCCATTAACAGGGCAACCATAGAGATCATATTGATGCTTATACCTAGAGTACTCATAACCGCTAAACCACCCAGAAAAGAGACAGGTAATCCTAGTGCTATCCAAAAGGTATAGCGGTAATTGAAGAATAAAAGCAGCGCCAATGTTGCCAGCAACAGACCTTGCCATGCATTTTTTAAGATCAACTGCAGACGATCTTTAACGATACTCGCAGCATCTTGAGTCAGTGTGAGTTTGGTGCCATCGGGTAAACGTGCATTTTCTTGGTCAACAAATTCTTGTACGCTATCGAAAATGGTGATGGTGTCATCGCTGGTATTTTTAGTTACTTTGAGCAGTGCAGCCTGCTTGCCATCAAGCTCTACACGCTCTTCTAAATTTTCGAATTGATCTTCAATGGTGGCAATATCACCTAAACGTATTTCACCCCCTTTGTCAGTGTTAATAATCACCAAAGAAGCCAGTTCAGCTGCTGTTTTGCGGGCATTATCAAAGCGAATTTGGTAAGACGTATCTTTGGATTTGAGGATACCTACAGGCAGTTCCAGCGCCTGTGATTTAATTAAATCGGCAATATCTTGAATGCTCAAATCGAATTGCAGCATTGCGTCTGATTTGACCAAAACATTCAATTGATGGGTAGAAAAACCGGAAACGGTAACAATGGAGACTTGTGGTAAAGCCAGCAAGCGATCGCGGTAATATTCAGCTAACGTTTTGAGTTCGGGTGATGATAGGTTTTTTGCGGTTATTGCAACCGTGACAACGGGTTCAGTTCGACCTAATTCTTTAATTACGGGGTCTTCGGTATTTTCCGGGAATTGTGTTATGGCATCTACCGCAGATTTGATGTCATCAATAAATTGGCGTATCTCTCCGTTTTCCTGCATTTCCATGGTGAGCATGCCAAAGTTATCCCGTGCTTCACAACGCTGCTCTTTGGTGAAGCTAATCCCATCTGTGGCATCTTCTAGAGGGTTGCAAATTCCTTCTTCAACATCAGAAGGGGAGGCGCCTGGATAAGCAACAGTGACCTGTACCTGATTGAGATCTATCTTAGGGAAAGTTTCTTTATTTAAGCTAGGTAGGGCGACTAACCCAAGGGCGATAATCGCCAACATTAAGATGTTGGCGGCCGTTGGATGGGAGACGAAATAGCGGATCATTATTTTGTGCCTAAGGCGAGTGCTGTAATTTCTTTTTGGAATTCATCAGATTCGATTAGCCTAAGTTTTATGCCTTCAATAACAGGTACCAGATCACTGGTGATAATTTTGTCACCTTCCTTAAGTCCATCTTTAATCACCACTAACTGTCCTTGGGAATAACTAATTTGAACAGGACGAATTGATAACGTATTTTTTTCACTGACCACATAAACACGATCCTCATGGAGTGCCATACGAGGAATAACTAGCATATCTCTAGGTTGAGATAAGAATTCAACCGAGGCATACATACCTTTTAGCAAGGGTGGACGTACTCCTGGGATAACGCCTTCATAAGGCTTGTCAACGGCAACAACCATGCCCAAAGTGTCCCGCGTAGGGTCGACCGACTCACTGATCCTAAGTAACACGCCATCCCATACAGTGTTTAGATCACCTCCCACAATTCGAACTTTTGCGTCAAGGTTCCACTGTGAGACCGCTTTTTGCAAATTCTCACTACCCTGCAAGTTGGCTAACTGCGTGTTATCGTTACCATTCATAGTCGTCGCCAGAGGGCGCACATGTTTGATGGGTAATTGTGCATTAATTTCTACCGCTTCAATTCCCAATGCTTCAAATAGCTGACTACCTGCAGCCACAAATTCACCTACATCTACCGAAACAGTTCCTATTCGGGCATCAAAAGGGAGTATGAACTCGGTACGTATTAGGGAATCTTCACTCTGCTCAACCTGGCTTTTTGATTGTTTGATTTGGGCGCGTATCGAAGCTTTGCGGCTTGCGTATGTATCAACATTACCTTGTAAAGTTTGTACGGTAGAACTGAGTTGTAGCACTTTTTGTTCTTCAATATTTAGCTGGTTTCGAGCAAGAGTTCGCGCCTTAACAAGTACTTTAACTCTTTCAAGTTCTGCTAATTCTAAATTTAAATTCTCTTGGGCAATTTGTAATGAACGTTTTGCACTTTTCTCTTCGGCTTCAATTTGTTGCAACGACGACTGGCTGCTTGCCAAGCCCGCTTTACTGGAATCGAGTGAAATCTCAAAGGTGGTGGTTTCTATTTTTAGAACCGTAGTGCCTTTTGGTAAACTCCCCCCTTGTTTGAGCTCAGGGTGTATATAGCTAATTTTGCCGTTTACTTCTGATTTAGCCTTTAGCACAGTTGCTGGCTCTACATTGCCATAGGCCACAGCACGAGTGCGAAAGGGAATTTTTTTAACGGTTAACACTTCAACCGTCTTTACAGGAAACTCAACATTCTGGTGCTCTATGGCTTGTTTGGATTTGATCTGTATAAACACAAAAGCCAATGCAGCAGCAATAATGAGGGGAAGAAATATAAAGTTTTTCAGTGTTTTTTTCATGATTGACTTGTTTTACGGAAATTATTTCGGTTAAGGCTAGCTAAAAACAATTTTTTCTTGATTGGCTTATCATCAGAGTCTTGTAAAGATACATATGTGTTAATCATCAATAATCACCTTTATTTTAGTAGCACTAAACCCTAGTTATGCATACATTGATATAAACAAAAGACAGCTTAATAGATTCTAGCAAATTAGTGTTGATGGAAATCAATTAGTGTCGATTTTATAAATATTAGGGGGGATGTTTATAGGGTTCAGGGGATAGCAGAAGAATAAGCGACACTTCATCTATACCCAAAGCTTTGATTTTGTTGGGTTGATGTTTACTGATGCCAATAATACCCACCCTCACGTCGCTACTGACCCACTCACACCAGCATTTGCTGAACCTGAACCTCCAACATGATGAATTATCAGAAATGTTTACGTATGCAGCACAACAACATAAAGACGGGTTGGCCGCTAATTTCCTAGAGAAAGATGTATGGGTCACAGAAATTCTCCGCTTACTTTATGATGAGAAGTTATTGGGAAATTGCTCTGTAGCTTTTAAAGGCGGAACAGCATTAAGTAAATGTTGGTCGGCAATTGAACGCTTTTCTGAAGATATAGATTTATCGATTCACTGGGCTGACCTATCAGGCCTATCAGAAGAAGATGAGCAGGCTTCTTGGATTCAAAGTACAAAAAACCCAAGCCAGAGCAAGAAGTTCATAAAGCAGCAACGAGAACGACTAATTGAATGGAGTACTCGTTTGGTTGAGGCTCTGATGCGTAATAATATGAAACCGATCGGTCAACAACATTGAAGACGATCACTTTTTTGTCTTCCAGTAGAGCTCAGTAAAATCTAACTTGTGTGATTGGCCTGGATGTTAATATGCAGTGCTTAGGCCAAAAGACTGAGAAGACGGAAGGCTTAGAGCGATTGGCCGTCAGTCGCTCTTGATTAATTGCAGAGGTGAATAGAGTAAATGGGGGTGATTGAAATAGCTGGGGGATAGCAAGCCATCCCCCAACTAAACGACTAAAGTTGTGGTCCAGCAGCAACCAGTTTACTGCCATCATCTGTGTCAGTAAATTTCACAAAATTGTCTACAAACAACGCAGCTAGTTTGTTTGCCTTAGTATCCCACATTTGCTCTTCCTGATAGGTCTTGCGAGGGTCAAGTATCTCAGTATTTACACCTTTTACCGCAGTGGGGATCTGAAGATTGAATATAGGCAGGGTATTGGTTTGAACCTCATCCATAGAGCCATCCAAGATACTGTCTATGATAGCGCGAGTGGCTTTAATAGAGATACGTTTACCTGTTCCATTCCAACCCGTGTTAACCAGATAGGCTTGGGCACCTACGGTCTGCATTCTGTTTTTTAACACTTCAGCATATTGTGTAGGGTGCAATGTTAAAAAGGCTGCGCCAAAGCAACTGGAAAAGGCCGGGGTGGGTTCGGTTATACCGCGCTCTGTGCCCGCTAACTTAGCGGTAAATCCAGATAAGAAGTAATATTCAGCTTGTTCCTGAGTAAGTTTGGATACAGCAGGTAAGACCCCAAAAGCATCAGCTGTCAAAAAGATAACCTTGTTGGCATGTCCCGCTCTGGATACCGGTTTTACGATGTTATCGATGTGGTAAATGGGGTACGACACACGGGTATTTTCGGTCTTGCTGCCATCGTTAAAATCTATCTTGCCAGCAGTGTCTACAGCAACATTTTCTAACAGGGCGTCACGACGAATGGCATTGTAGATATCTGGTTCGTGTTCCTTGCTCAACTGAATCGTTTTAGCGTAGCAACCCCCTTCAAAATTGAAGATACCATTATCATCCCAACCGTGTTCATCATCACCAATCAGCTTTCTATTGGGATCGGTAGACAGGGTTGTTTTGCCGGTTCCCGACAAACCAAAGAATATTGCTACTTCACCGTCTTTGCCAACATTCGCACTGCAGTGCATAGAGGCTATACCTTGTAAGGGCAGGAGATAGTTCATTACTGAGAACATACCTTTTTTCATCTCACCGCCGTACCAAGTGCCACCAATAAGTTGAATTTTTTCAGTTAAATTAAAGGCCACAAAGTTTTCGGAATTTAATCCTTGTTGCTGCCATTGAGGATTAGTGGTTTTCGCGCCATTCATCACCACAAAATCTGCTTCAAAATCTACAAGCTCAGCATCGGAGGGGCGAATAAACATATTTTTAACAAAGTGAGCCTGCCAAGCAACTTCTGTGATAAAACGCACTTTTAATCGCGTTTCTGGGTCTGCTCCACAATAAGTGTCCATCACAAACAGACGTTTAGCAGAGAGTTGCTTAGTCACTAAGGTCTTTAAGTGCGACCAGATTTCTTGGGAGATAGCTTTGTTATCATTTTTGCCTTGATCCGACCACCACACTGTATCTTTTGTGGTGTCGTCTCGAACAATGTATTTGTCTTTTGGAGAGCGACCAGTAAATACACCAGTGTCAACAGAGACTGCACCTAACTCAGTGGTAAAGGCTTTTTCATATCCCGCTAATTGCGACTTAGTTGTCTCAGAAAACAACATGTCATAAGAAGGGTTATGGAGTACTTCAGTTACATCAGATATACCGTATTGAGACAAATCCACAGTGGGTACGCTCATTAAATCTACTCCCATTTTTAACACACCCATAAATTTTGCTCCTGTTGTTCACTGTCAAAAACATTGCTGTTTTCAACTTTAATTAGTTCTGTTAGAAGCAAGTAAAGTTGATATTTCTAGCAACAATATAAATTTTCTTAAAACTGGCTGTATTTTTACATTTTTCACATCCTAAGTTAAGAGTTGTTTGGTAATAATGTAGGTTGGCTTACATTCTGGAGTTGTAATAATACGAAACTAAAAGCAGGGTTTTATGAGTAATTGAAATTGAGATGTAATAAATAAATTACAATAAAAACAGTTGTTTGTGGTTTTTTTTGTTTTATTTAATCACTTAATCTAACTTTGAAATTAATTAATATGTTGAAACTTACAATAAAAATGTACTAATTCGATCATAAATAACGGTCGGTATTATTAGGTTGAATAACAAAATATTTTTAAATTGAAGCCGGTTTGTTGGCTTATTCCGCACCTTAGCGGTTAATTTCCTTGCTTTTTCATATGCTTCAATTGAAATTGGCTTATTTCTAACCATTATTACAAGAATGATAACAAGGCTGCATCTTATCTTTGAATGCTAGTAGACTGAGTTAATTAACAAAGATAAGAATGGATGTCACTTACTGGACGTTGGTTGGGATTAGGTGGGGCTGCATGATATGTGGCATCAGAATACCAACCATTGTTGCAGACATTGACTTAACTCCTGAATACATAGAAACCGGTAATACCTTATGTCACTGGTTGGATCTTGATAGTCATGTATCTCTTGTTTAGGGAAGTGCATTGTCTATGCCTTATAATGATAATTCATTTGATGGCGGTTATATGCTTCATGTGGGTATGAATATTGACGATAAAGTTTCGCTATTTGCCGAAATATTTAGAGTATTAAAGCCTGGGGCTGTTTTTGGTGTGTATGACATTATGCGTCAAAAAGATGGAGTGTTAACTTATCCAGTTCTATGGGCGACAGATAGTAGTACCAGTAAATTATCGACTCCTGGTCACTATACAGAAGCTCTAGAGCAGGCTGGTTTTGAAATTTCCCAAGAAAATAATTGTCGTGACTTTTCAGTGGATTCCTTTAAGAAAATGCGAGAAAAAGCAGAAACTAATCAAGGCTTGCCACCTCTAGACCTGCATATTCTGATGCAGCAAAGTGCTGCTAAAAAGATCGGCAATATGCTCGAGTATGATCGCTATTAGCGATACCGACTATCAGATTTAGTGGCAACCAATATTTATTTTTTGCATATATTTGGCAAGAGCTAAGTCATTTGAATTACCTGAGCTGCTAAGTGTTTTGTAAACGCCAGCTTGATCATCCTTGCTTCTATGTTGTCCCAACTTTAATTTCCCTTGTAGTTTTCTTAATTCGATTTTAAACCCCACTATACCCGCCAACATTTTGTGTTTGATTGTATCGGTCACTATGTCACGGTCAACGAGTAGTTGAGGTTCGTATTTTTCTACCACTTGATCAACCGTTTTTAGGGTATCTTGTGGGTTTAGCAAAGAGGCAACACCATAAGCGTGAACCGCCGTATAGTTCCAAGTAGGTACTGCAGGTTTAGTGTTATACCAACTAGGAGAAATGTATGCATGTGGTCCAGTAAATATGACCAGTACATTCTGGCCTTCAATACTTTTCCAAAGAGGATTGGCTTTGGCACAGTGGGCATATAATACACCTTGTTCACCTTCATTGGATTGTAATACAAAGGGCAGGTGTGTCGCTGATAGGCCATTCACATTTGATACTATTACCCCAAAACCAAACTCATGGATAAACTGTTGTTGTTCAGATAGGTCAATCATTTTAAATTTATTTGGAGTGAACATATAACGTCTATACCTTCATTTGACATATAGCTGGCGGGGTTATTTTTGCTGATAGTTGAGCTTTGATTTGTGGCCATTCAGGTTTGATAATGCTGTAAAACGCGCTGCTGCGAACGCTGCCATTTTGTTGAATACGGCAATCCCGCTGAATACCTTCAAAAGTTGCACCTATGGCTAAAATAGCTGTTCTCGAAGGTTGGTTTTTTTCATGTGTTTGTAAAGTCACTCTGTTAAGTTTGAGTGTTTCAAATGCATGGGTTAGCAACAACAATTTGCAGCGACGGTTAACATAACTTCTTTGGGAACTGGGGTTTAAAAAGGTAAAACCGATTTCAATGGCTTTGTGCTCTAGATAAATATTCAGGTAGCTGGTTGAGCCAACAATTTTATGCTGGGTTTTATCCACGATAACAAAAGGTCGCAGCAGGTTTAAGTGGGACTTTTCAAGGCAAGACTCCACCCATTGTTTGGTGATGTTTAGGGTTTGACAATAGTTTGCTGTGGTCCATTCCCAAATTGAAAGATCTTTACCTGCGCGGTACAAATCTTCTATATGGCTAGTTTGCATAGGTTTAAGCGCCACATATTGGTCTTCCAATGTCATTGTTTCTAGCACCATTATTTGCGTCCTGTTTGTTAAGAATAGCTATTATTGCTGTATTTTGGTCTAATTAAATCAACCAGTTATTTTTTTTTTGCTAGACCAATGAAGATATTTAAACTACACAATGTGAGCAGCTCCCAAGCCAAGTATTTGCAACTCGCAGAAACCGTTAGGCTTGCCATCAGGCAAGGTCAGTTGGCCGTGGGTGACAAGTTGCCATCGGTCAAGTCCATAAGCGAAGATTTAGGCTTAAACAGACATACTGTGATGAAGTCTTTAGCTGAATTAGTTGCCGAAGGTTGGATAGAATCAGTTCAAAGGGTAGGGTATAAAGTGGTGCCTAATTTGCCTATTGAGAAGAGCAAGGGCAACAGCCAGCGCCAAGTTTTATCTAATGTAATAGATAGTCTTAGCCCTATCGACTTTCGCTTTGTGCGCTCGGGTAGTCAATTACCTACTTATCCTGCTAATGATTTCGAGTACAATTTTTCGGGTGGCCAGCCTGATTTAGCGTTGTTCCCTTTTGATGAATTTAAGCGATGTATGTCGAATGTTTTGTCTAGGCCTGACGAGGCTAAAATGAGCTATGGGCAAAGTGCCGGCACACCTGAATTGATAGACCAAGTGAAGATTTACCTGCGCAAGTCCAGAGCGATTACCGATCGAGAAATTGTGATCACCAATGGTTCACAAGAAGCTTTGTTTATCGTGGCACAATTGTTATTACAAACGGGTGATAAAGTGGCAGTTGAGGAGTTGGGTTATCCCCCAGCCATGTCGGCGTTTAGGAATACTGGTGCCGAGTTGGTGGGGGTTAAGCAAGATGCTCTGGGGATGTGCCCTAATGATTTAGAAGCACAAATACTAAAAGGTAACATTAGGTTGATATACCTCACACCGTTGCATCAATACCCAACAACGGTGACGTTAACTGTGAGTCGTAGAATGGCTATCTATCAACTTGCGGCACAACATAAAATCCCAATTATTGAAGATGATTACGACCATGAGTTTCATTATCGCTGTCAACCTCTTGCGCCCATGGCAACAGACGATCCAGCACAATTGATTATTTACCTTTCGACTTTTTCAAAAATCATGTTTCCCGGTGCCAGAATTGGCATAATGGCTGTCAGTAAAGCGATGGTAAAAGCAGTAACCGAATATCGATTAATGATTTGCCATAAAAGTAATGTATTAATGTGCGTAATAACATGAAACCGATCGGTCAATAACATTGAAGACGATCACTTTTTTGTCTTCCAGTAGAACTCAGTAAAATCTAACTTGTGTGATCGGCTTCAGTCAAGGAATTTAGTTTTTTTCGCATGGATTCGCCTTTTAATTCTAACTTAATTGCCCCGTGAACAAGCCGATCTAGGATCGCATCTGCATGCGTGGATTCCCCGATCATATCGTACCAATTTTCTATCGGTAATTGACTCGCAATCAGTGTCGATTTTGTGTCATACCTCGCATCTATTAACTCAAGTAAATCACTGCGTTGTTGCCCCGTTAATGGCTCTAATCCCCAATCGTCTAAGATCAGTAAGTTCGCTGATGTGAGTTTGTTAATAAACTTTCGATAACTGCCATCCGCTTGTGCCATAAACATCTTTTCAAGCAATTCTTTGAGCCTAAAGTAGTAAACGTTTTCTCCCTGCTGGCAGTGGTTATGGCCCAACGCACAAGCAAGGTAGGTTTTACCGCAACCTGTTGCTCCTGTGATCAGTATGTTTTGGTGAAGACGAAGCCATTCACCTTGCGCTAATGAGCGGATCTGCGTTTTGTTTAACTGCCTCGACGCACCATAATCCAACTGTGCTAATGTCCCGTTCACTCTAAATTTGGCTTGGCGGGTCAGTCGGTCAATTTTACGTTGATCTCGCTGGGTTATTTCATGGTCAAGCAATAAACATAACCGCTCTTCGAAGCTTTGTTCGACGTATAGATTGGGTTGTTCACTTTGTTGTGATAACGCATCACGTATGCCGCTTAGCTTTAGCATGACTAATTGAGTATTGATTTGTTGCGTCACTGATTGCATGTTGTTTCCTTAGGTTTTATTAGTGGTAATAATGATTGCCACGGATATTTTGATGGTCTATCTCACTTAAAAGATCCAGCTGTTTTTCCGGTAGAGGTTGGCTATCTAACCCTTTCTCTAAGATAGCTTTCACTTGGTTTACTCGCGTAACACCTGTTGCTAACGCTCGGTAGCAGGCGGCTTCAAGTCGTTTGTCTGTGAACTTTTTTCCTAAACTCAATATGCCCATACAGGCACGGTAACTTTGCTCGGGGTGTTTTTTGGTTTGCATGAGTTGAATGACAAATTGCTCGGTTGATTTTCCGAATTTTCTGGCCCAACTTTCAAATCGTTCGGGGGTCCATTGCTGCTGTTTTTGATGGGCGATGGGCATATGGATATCCAGGGTGCTGTGACCTCCCACGCGGTATGATCTTGGATGAACGGCCACTTGTACCCCTTGATGATAAAGTGTGACCAGTTGCCCCGTAGCATGTGCTTCTAGCTTTTTCTTGATCAAGGCGTGTGGCACCGAGTAGTAATGTTTTTCAATCTCGATGTGATAATCAATATGCACTTTGACCTGTTTCACTAAGGTGTAGCGATAAGGTTGTGACGGCAAAGGTTTCAGTGCGGGTTTATCTATCGCTTCAAATTGGGATAGCCTTGAGCCTGGATGCTTTTTCATTTGCCTTTGATTCAAATCGGTTAAAAGTGTCTGTATTTTTAGATTTAACTGTCGCAAGCTAAAAAAGCTTTCCTTGCGAAGTCGCGCCATTATCCAACGTTCAACGATTTGAACACCCACCTCAGCTTTCGATTTATCCTTGGGTTTATAAGGTCTGGCAGGCACGATAACGGTATCGTAATGGGCGGCGAGTTGTTGGTAGGTTGGGTTCAGATCCGGCTCGTAACGACACGCTTTTGTCACGGCACTTTTTAAGTTATCTGGGATGACCAATTCAGGTACGCCACCCAGAAATTCAAAGCATCGTGCATGACTCATCACCCAGTCTTCGAGTTTTTGGCTAAACGTAGCCTCTGCAAAGGTGTAGTTAGATGCGCCCATGACTGCCACAAAAACCTGTGCTGTGCGGCATTCACCCGTTGTTGAGTCCACAATATTCATAGTGGGTCCACAATAATCAACAAACAGTTTTTCACCTGCTTTATGGTTTTGACGCATGGACGGTTTTTGACATGTTAGCCATGTTTTATATAGACGACAGAAGTGGTTGTAGCTGTAAAAACCTTCTGGATACCGCTCACCATATTCTTCCCACAATAACTGCAATGTCATCGTTTTCGGCCTCAGCTCTTGCTGGACGACAGACCAATTAGGGATGATGTAGCCCTTGCTCTTAGGTTTGGTTTTGAAGAATGCTCGTTGAAGCGTCTCATCATTCCATTTTTCATCAAGCGGCCAACTAGTGATCCCAAGAGAGGTGGCACGAATGGCATAAATAGACACGATTGACGCTGAAACAGATAAGCTTTTGGCTATTTTTCGATGGCTGAGCAAACAGCCGTATTTGAGTCTTAAAATCTCTTTTAACTTACGCATTGAAATAGGTGCCATTGGCATAGTTATTCTCACCATCAAAAATGAAAAGAATAACGGTTAAAAACACCTACTGGACAGACAAAAAAGAGTAAAAGTTGGGCAATAACATTAAGCCGGTCACTGAATAACATTTTAACCAAAAAGTGATCGGCTTCGATGTTATTGAGTGATCGGGATGGATGTTATTAGGTGATCGGCATCAATGTTATTAGGTGATCGGGTTGGATGTTAATATGCATTAATGCAAGCTGCATTAGCTAAATGGATGACAGACGGTGGTTTTGAACGGCATTTAAGGCGAACAACTCGGGTCAATCTGCAGCGCAGAGACCATGCTGTTTTGGTACTAAAACAATACCCCTGTTTTGAATTTGATATTCCTGATGGCGGTATGGCTCTTTGGGTGAAGTTGAATCATAGCTCGGATAATATTATAGGTACCCCCAGCGCTGAGTGGTTAGCCAATAAGTGTCAAGCACTGGGTATCTATATCCAACACGAAAAGCAGTTCTGCTTCGATAAGAATAACGACCGAGATGGTTTTATACGTTTGGGATTTGCAGGAATGAATGAAAATAAGTTTGCTGAAGGAATAGAGTTGTTAGTCAATAGTTTAAACATTAAACATTAAACATTAGGTATCTAGGCCTGCGCATTGTTGTAGGGAAACATAGAGATGATATGCCTGAACGAATTACCTATGAAATATTGAGATTAAACAGCGCTTTTGTATCTGTGGAAATAGTGGATAGTCATCGCGCGAGTTTTGAGAACTTTGTTTATTAATTTCCATCCTAAATATTAGCAGGCCTTCATTAGGCCTGTTTCAGCTAGCAACTGTACGCTTTTTAGGCGTGCTTGCATATTATGTATTGGCATTGACACTATGACTTCGTCTACGTTTGTGGCTTCAATGAATTTGCTTAGTTTATCGGTGACTGTCTGTTTTGAGCCCACCATGGCGTAACGTAAGATATTCGACAACATTGCCTGGTCTGCTGGAGTACATATAGTCGATATATCATCTACTGGTCTGGTAAAAGGGCGATTTGCCCCTTTACGCATGTTCATAAATTGCTGTTGTACTGAGGTAAATAGATATTTGGCTTCTTCGTCAGTATCGGCAACCACCGCCATCAGTCCAGCCATCATATAAGGCTTTTGAGATTGTTCTGATGCTTGAAAACTCGAGCGATAAAGGCTGATTGCGTCGAACAGTTGATCCGGAGCAAAGTGAGAAGCAAAAGAGTAGGGCAGTCCAAATTGACCCGCTAGTTTGGCACTGTACAAACTTGATCCTAACAACCAAATGGGGATGTGTGTATTCGCACCAGGTACGGCTACTATATTTTGCCCAGCTTGCGGTGCGGCTAAATAATGTTGTAGTTCGCGGATCTCTTCAGGGTAATTATCGACATCAGAACTAAGATTACGCCTTAAAGCTCTAGCCGTTGCCATATCTGTTCCAGGCGCACGCCCTAAACCTAAGTCCACTCTATCCGGAAACAAGGTCGCAAGAGTGCCAAATTGTTCTGCAATCACTAAAGGAGAATGGTTTGGTAACATCACGCCACCGGAACCAATTCTAATTTTAGATGTGGCGGCGGCAATATGCCCCAACACCACGGCTGTTGCAGAGCTAGCCACGCCAAACATGCCATGATGCTCTGCTAACCAAACTCGGTTGTAACCAGATTGTTCTGCCTGTATCGCCAGATTACGGGAGTTCTCAAGTGCGTCGGCAATACTTGAACCTTCAGCAATAGGTGCTAGGTCAAGCAGTGAAAATGGTAATGGCATAGTTAACCTGATGGATATAATGTAATTAAATTAACATTATCATAAGTGCATCAGGCGAGCTGTTCTTTTCATATTTTTGATGATCACTTAATTGTCATCTAGAACCAAAATAGAGCTTTCTGCGAAATTTTATCAACTCAATAAAGGGTTGGTTTGTTAGATTGCGTCTTGCTGATTTTCTGGCTTGGCTATCATGAATGCGTCCAGTTGATTACAGTTTTGGTAGGCATTCATGATTTTTGGATATGACGTCATATCAACCTCAAATCGCAGCGCGTTGTAGACCTGAGGGATTAAATAAACATCTGCGAGGGTAGGCTGTTCGCCAAAACAGTATTGTGTTTTATCTAATAGGGTTTCCAATGCTTCAAACCCTATGACTATCCAGTGTCGATACCAAATTAATTTTTGCTCGCTATCCACTTTCAGTTCTTCGGTAAGATAATTGAGTATCCGTAAATTACAGATAGGGTGGATGTCACAAGCAATCATATCCACAAAACTTTGCATTTTTGCTGCCTGAAAGGGATCAGGCAGTATTAATGTAGAGTTAGGATATAAAGCATCTAAGTAACTCAAAATAGCACCTGATTGAGCTAAAAATTGCCCTGTATCGGTTTCTAAACATGGCACTAACCCTTGTGGTTGTTTCGTTAAGTATTCAGTGCTTTTATGTTCTTTTTTTAGCAGATTGACCGGTTCGATACTATGCTCAATCTGCTTTAGGTTTAAGGCTATTCTGACTCGGTAAGCGGCAGATGAGCGATAGTAACTGTATAATTTCATGGTTAGGGCCTATACATTAACAGGCAAAACGGTTGCCACTACTTCTCCAAAACCAATTCTAGCAGCGCCTTGTTTACTGCATGATGCACGCATAATAATACTGTCACCATCTTCTAAGAATGTGCGTTTTTCGCCATTGGGTAGGTCGACAGGTGATTTGCCACCTTTACTTAATTCAAGTAACGAACCGGCCTCTGCAAATGTTGGTCCTGACTGAGTGCCTGAACCTAATAAATCACCAGAACGCATGGCACAACCATTGCTCGCGTGATGAGTTATCAATTGCGCCGGGGTCCAATAAGAATATTTAAAGTTGGACGCTGATAGTTGTGTCATTGGTTGCTTGTTATCACGCATAGCTTGGGTCTGAATAAAACAGCTTAGGTCGATATCTAGGCCTCCATATTGACTATTCTGTTCGCTACTTAAGTGAGGCAAAGGCTGTGGATCTGTTTCTGGTCGAGTAAAATCAGTGCGATAGGGGGCTAAGGCTTCCATGGTGACTATCCACGGTGAAATAGTCGAGGCAAAACTTTTAGCTAAAAATGGCCCTAATGGCTGGTATTCCCACGCTTGAATATCCCGGGCAGACCAGTCATTAAAAATACACACTCCAAACAGATGTTTCTCGGCGTTTTCGATGTTTATAAGTTCGCCCATTTGGGTGCTTTTACCTACAAACAAGCCCATTTCTAATTCGTAATCTAAACGTTTACAGGGTCCAAAACTAGGCTCTGTGGCATCAGGTCCCTTGGTTTGCCCTACTGGACGGTGAAACTTTTGGCCAGAGATGCCAATGGTAGAAGAACGGCCATGATAACCAATCGGTATCCATTTATAGTTAGGTAATAATGGGTTATCTGGGCGGAACAATTTTCCTATAGCAGTAGCGTGATAAATGGATGTATAAAAATCAGTGTAATCGCCAATATGGCAAGGCATACCCAATTCTATTTCTTGTTGGCTAATCAGGGCCGCAGTTAATTCGCTTTGCAGTTCTGAATCGCTTCGTAATGCTTTTGATAAAGCTAACCTCAGGGCTGAATTAGTGTGAGCACCCAAGTCCATTAACGCGTTTAAGGTTGATTGACTGGCAGCTTGTAATGCCAACTGAACACTACCAGAAAAAATATTGGCATTAGCCAAAGCGGCTAAATCAAGTACCTGATCGCCAATCGCTACGCCACCTCTAAAAGCCTCACTCTGTCCTTTGCGTTTAAATATGGCAAAAGGTAAGTTCTGAATAGGAAAATCACTATTGGTATTCGCACTAGTCACCCAACTGGTGAGTTTGACATCGTGTGTTTCATTGATCATTAACATATTTTTTCTCTCAATTATTTTAGTTTCGAGCTACGAGCTACGAGCTACGAGCTACGAGCTACGAACTTCGAGCTTTGAGCTTCGAGTTTCGAGCTTTGAGCTTCGAGATTCGAGCGTTTTTAGCTCCTAGCTTCTAGCTCGCAGCTCGTGGCTTTAGGCTGCTCTTAAGCCTTGCCGTCAAAATATTTTTGTAGATTACCCCAACACCCAAGATAATCTTTTTGTCTTGTGGTTGAGTTTAACGCATATTCTGTGGGCGCAATCACATACCTAGACTCAAACATAAACGCCAAAGTATTCTCATATTTTTGTGGAGTCAGTTCACCACTTGAGGCTTTTTCAAATACCCCTGCTTCGGGCCCATGAGGTGTCATGCAGTTATGCAAACTCATACCGCCAGGATCAAAGCCTTTTTCTTTTGCGTCATAGACACCACGAATCAACCCCATAAATTCACTCATCACATTACGATGATACCAAGGTGGCCTAAAGGTGTTTTCAGCCACCATCCACCGTGGAGGAAAAATAACAAAGTCCATATTGGCGGTACCTTGGGTATCTGATGGAGATGTAAGTACCGTAAATATGGAGGGGTCTGGATGATCAAAACTCACCGTATTGATGACATTAAAACGGGACAAATCGTACTTGTAGGGAGCACTATTACCCACCCACGCCACCACATCCAGTGGGCTGTGACCTAAATCTGCTTGATACAACTCACCACAGAATTTCGTGACTAAAGAACTGGCTTGTTCTTTGTCTTCAAACCAAGCCGTTGGATACTGAAAGTCACGTTGATTAGCAAATCCGTTAGCTCCCACAGGCCCTCTTTCTGGCAAGGTAAAAGGTGCACCGTAGTTTTCACAGAGATAGCCAAGGATGGGTTCATCCATAGGTTCTATTTGAAACTTTATGCCACGAGGAATAACCATTATCTCACCAGGTTTTACTTTGAGTAATCCTAACTCTGTGCGGGCGACTAATTCACCTTGCTGTGGCACAAACATTAACTCGCCATCTGCATTGCAAAAATAACGATTTTCCATCCCCTTATTCGCTGAATAAAGATGGATGCCTATGCCTATATGGGTTTTTGCATCACCATTGGCGGCGACAGTGGTGAGTCCATCAATAAAATCAGCAGGCGTTTCTGAAATAGGCTGTGCGTCCCAGCGCATAACATTGGGTGGGCAAGGGGGGCCGCTCAAGGGAGCTGTGCGTAGCAAACCTTTATCAAAAGGTGAATAGTCGCCCATGCTGATGGATGGTCGAATACGATACATCCATGTGCGGCGATTTTCATGTCTAGGGGCAGTAAAGGCTGTTGTACTAAATTGTTCCGCATACAAGCCGTAAGTACACTTTTGTGGATTAAACTGGCCAATAGGCAAGGCGCCGATCAAGGCTTCAGATTCATGTTCATTATTAAACCCATTGGAATAACAAATATCATTTGGCTTAGTCATTGGCTTACTCCGTTTAATGTATTTTTATATATACTCTCACATGAAACTATATTGCTGTTATTATCAACCTTTATTCAGTTTGACTGTGCTGTATTTTATTCTTTACGCGGCACAGGTTGGAGACAAGATATGAAAGAGGTAAACGTAGCTGCTGTGCAACTTAATCAGTTTGTTCCCTACAGAATGGTTCATTTGGCGGCAAATATAAGCTTGGCATTATCAAAAATATATAAACAAGAATTTGATATCACTATTCCAGAATGGCGAGTATTGGCCCAGTTAGCGCAGCAAAATAAACTATATGCCAAGGATATTGGGGACCTTACTTCTATGGATAAATCTAAAGTATCGAGGGCTGTGAAAACCTTAGAAACCAAACATTATTTAATAAGACAAACCGACAAAAAAGATAACCGCGCCGCTTACCTATCGTTAACTAGTCAAGGCAAGGCGCTGTATCAAAAAATTGCACCTAAAGCGCTGCAATGGGAAAGGCAACTTATTGGTGTATTGGACGCGAGTGAACACCGAGAATTAATGAATGTGTTGGATAAGTTAGATAAACAAGTTTTGTTGATTGGTGAAGATTAAGTTGAGGTATAAGCGCATATTCGTTCTTAAACCCAGTTGCTTTAAGATGTAACCAGAGTAAAGTCATCTGTAGTAGGTTACATTCGATCTTACAGTTTTTGGGATAAGCTTCGGCTTAATCTGACAGTCGTCTTGAGCTCAGGCTGTGAAAACAGTTGATTAATAGACGAAAATAGCCGACGTTCACTCCCTCAAGGATATAAAAGACAGGTAAATACGGAAAATATGAGGCATCATTTATCTAACGCCTGATATTTACACATTAGCCAGCCCAAACGGTGACTATTCTTGCAATGCCAAGTCAATGTTTAATTGGGAATTTTAATGAATAACTTTTTTCTGTTCCTTATAATAGTAATATTGTCCTCGTGTGGTCAGACTGACGACAATACGGGTACCGAGCCTCAATTTACTTCACAACCCCCTCTGATTGAAAAAGAATACATCTTTGCTATTCATCCACTACATAACCCCCAGCGTCTATTTATTATCTATGGTCCGTTGATTGATTATCTTGACCGTAATATTCCTGCTGCCACATTACGTCTTGAAGCTTCTCGTAATTATGGTGAATTTGATAAGAAGTTGTATGCACGAGTCCCCGATTTTGCTTTGCCGAATCCCTACCAAACATTGAACTCCTTGCAATATGGTTATCATGTCATTGCTAAGATGGGAGATGATCACAAGTTTACGGGCATTATTTTGGTTCGACGTGATAGTGATATTAAACAAGTGAGTGATCTTAAAGGTAAGAAGATATCGTACCCAGCACGCACAGCATTAGCAGCCACCATTATGCCGCAATATTATTTATATACCCATGGTCTAGATGTGAAACATGACATCGAGAATGTGTATGTTGGATCACAGGAATCATCTATTATGAATGTTTATTTAGGTGATGTTGCTGCCGGCGCGACCTGGCCTTTGCCATGGGAGATATTCCAACAGGAACAGCCTGATAAGGCAGGTGAGTTGGAAGTGAAATGGGAAACTGAACCAATGTTGAATAATGGGGTTGTAGTTAGAGACGATGTGCCAGAAGAAGTTGCTCAGCGTGTAGCGGAACTACTCAATACGCTTCATACTACTGAAGAAGGGCGACTTATACTTGATCGTATGCCGCTATCTCGCTTTGAATTAGCGAATGAGCAGCGTTATCAGATCATTGGTAATTTTTTGCAGATGTTCGATAAGACGGTTCGACATTTGGATGAAATACAAAAGTGAAGATTTTCTCATCTAAGAACCCAATACATTGGTCATTAAAAGGGCAGATTGTATTGACCTTTGTGTTTGGTTTCTCTTTGTTGATTGCTAGCTTTGCCCTCTATATTAGCCTAGCTGAACGAAATTCTCTTTATGGTAATAGTCTCAAAAACACGACTAGCTTGGCTAAAACGCTCGCAGTAGGTTCACGCTCTTGGGTGCTGGCGAATGATGTTATCGGGTTGCAAGAAGTCGTACGCTCGTTACAAAGTCATTCTGCATTGCAATATGCCATAATTATTTCTCCGAAAGGTAGAGTGCTGGCGCATACTGATCCAAATAAAGTTGGATTGTATATGGCCGATGACGCGAGCCTTTCTTTGCTTAATACTTCAAATAAAGTAGTGATCATGAGAGAGAACTCTTCTCTTGTTGATATTGCCGTTCCCGTCAGGTTTGGTGATCGGGTAATTGGTTGGGCTAGGGTCTCACAGTCACGTATTCAAGAAAATGCCGATTTACGTAGTGTAATATGGCGTAACATCAGCTTTGTTTTATTTGCTTTTGTAGCATCATTATTTGCTGCATTACTGATCGCTAGGCGATTGAGCTCTGGGATGAAGATGCTTGTCGGTGTGGCAGATCAGATACAGGCAGGAAATACTGTTGCTCGTGCCAATGTATTAGTGGGAGCCGATGAAATTCTCACGCTGGGAAATAGCATGAATAAAATGCTAAATTCACTAGCGTTAGCAGAGCAACAAGTCCGCGATAATGAGAAAAAATACCGCACCATTCTTGATGGTGTTGATGCCTTTATTTATCTTAAAGACATGGATGGACATTATCTATTCGCCAATCGTCCCATCTGTGAATTGTGGCAGGTCAAAATGGAAGATATTATTGGTTCTGGCGATGAGAAATTTTTTGATGTTGCTACGGTTGATAATCTTCGCCGCAATGATCGTAAAGTATTACAAGACGGTGAAATATTAAAAACAGAAGAAACCAATAAGGCCGTAGAAACAGGGCAGACAACAATATTTGAATCGACAAAACTGCCACTGCATAATGAGGACGGCACAATTTATGGCCTATGCGGTATCTCTGTCGACATCACAGAGCGTAAACGCATTGAGGATAAGCTGCAATTATCTGCTGACATTATCACTCATGCTCGTGAAGGCGTCATAATTACCGATATTTCTGCCAATATCATAGAAGTGAATGATGCTGTCACTCGAATGACCGGCTATTCACGCGAAGAATTAATAGGACAAAATCCACGAATACTGCAATCAGGTATGCAGTCGCCAGAGTTCTATGCTGACATGTGGCGTGACTTGACTATAAAAGGTTATTGGTCAGGGGAGCTCTGGAATCGCCATAAAAATGGTGAAATTATTGCCGAGATGAAAACGATAAGTGCTGTTTTGAATAATAACGGCGTTATTCAAAACTATGTTGCCTTGTCTACCGATATCACTGTAATGAAAAAACACCAAGGACAACTAGAGCATATCGCTCATTATGACATGCTTACTGGACTGCCAAATCGTGTATTACTTGCAGATCGTCTTGCTAAAGCAATATCACAGAGTAAACGACGCAAGCAATCATTAGCCGTTGCTTTCCTAGATTTGGACGGGTTTAAAGACGTAAATGATACCCATGGTCATAAGGTAGGTGATGAATTGCTTATAAGTATTTCCCATGAGATGAGTAAAGCCCTACGTGATGGTGATACCTTGGCGCGAATTGGCGGCGATGAATTTGTTGTACTATTAACGGATCTAGAAGATGACAATGATTGTGAAATTATAATGGCGCGCCTATTAGAATTAGCATCGAATCCTATCAATGTGAATAATATTATACTGCAAGTCTCTGTCAGCATTGGCATCACACTCTATCCAAAAGATTTCTCTGATGCTGATCAGCTTGTGCGCCATGCTGATCAAGCCATGTATGCTGCTAAGCAAGCAGGAAGAAATTGCTATCATTGGTTTGATGTTGAATATGATGTGGCCCTTAAAACTAAACATGAAAATATAGAGCAGATTCGCAAGGCACTGAATAAAGATCAGTTTGTGCTTTATTATCAACCAAAAGTGAATATGAAAACAGGTGTAGTAATAGGCACTGAAGCCCTCATTCGCTGGCAAGATCCACAACGTGGTTTAGTTCCACCGGGGGTGTTTTTGCCTGTTATAGAGAATAATTCGCTGAGTATAGAAATAGGTAATTGGGTAATCAAGACCGCATTGTCACAAATAAGTAGCTGGCAAGTTACAGGGCTTAGTTTGCCGGTGAGTATCAATATAGGTGCACTACAATTACAACAGGATGATTTTGTGGTCCGTTTATCAGAACATCTTGCGGATCATCCAGACGTTTCTCCTGAAATGCTAGAATTGGAGATTTTGGAAACCAGTGCGTTAGAAGATATTATTAAAACGTCCGAACGTATGCTCGCCTGTCAACGATTAGGTGTCCATTTTGCTTTAGATGATTTTGGTACGGGTTATTCATCGCTCACCTATCTTAAACGGCTACCCGCTCATATTTTAAAGATCGATCAAAGCTTTGTGTGCGATATGCTGGATGACCCAGATGATCTAGCTATTGTAGAAGGCGTTATTGGATTAGCAAAAGCCTTCCAACGTCAAGTGATTGCTGAAGGTGTCGAAACCATTGCTCATGGTGAGCTTTTGCTGAAATTAGGCTGCGAACAGGCTCAAGGGTATGGTATCGCTAGACCGATGCCCGCGGAAAACATTCCAGAATGGGTGGCGACTTGGCATCCAGATGCTTCTTGGAAGTGTATATCTGATGGTTGATTGCTTGTAAAAAAACTAAAAGTACGGTTTGTGAAGTAACTCGTTTGGAATATGGCTTTTTGCGAGTACGTTGTGAAGATTGTCATCATGAGCACCTGGTTGCATTCAGTTGGCCGCTCCTGCGCATCCATGCGCCCGCGGCATTAGTGCATCCTACACGTCATCACGCAGAGGATTTTAGTCGTGGTCTGCCAGACCCAACTGCGGTGCGCGGCGAATGGCAGAAAGCGCCGTCTTGCTAGTTGATGATGTGTTGCCCCATGAGCCCATTAGGCAATGGGTATTGAGCTTCCCTTTTCAACTTAGATTTTTGTTTGCCAGCTATCCTCAGATCATGGGAAAAGTACTGAGTATTGTCTATCGCACACTTGCCACACATATCACTAAAAAGCAGGCTATAACAAACAGTCGACACCGCGTGACAATAACGCCGGCAAAACGAAATAAGGCTAAACAAGCATTGCCGGCAGAGCAGGAAAAAACACAGGCACACAAACACCAATCGATGACCTGGGCGCAAAGACTTAAACGGGTTGTCGCACTTTGGGATAGAAATAGAAACCTGTGAGCAATGCGTGGTGCGAGGTTATAGCGAGCATAGACAAATCGGCAGGAAAGCCGATTTGCACAGCGCATGCTGCCCGAAGGGATAGACACAGCGATGTGTCTAATGAACATCCGTTGGTGATCCAAAAGATACGTAGTCATCTGAATACAAAAAATGACTAAGTCGTCGAATTATTGCCCTAATAAACTCGATAAAAGTCCGTTACAACGTAAATGACTTGTTTAGATCACCCCAAGTTAGCTTTAATCAAAGACTCGATTACCGATTAGGATTATGGAAACTAAATTATGAAAGTAATTTCTTTTATCACCAAGATATTAATACTGACAGGCTCATTGCTACTAATTCAATTCCAAGCAATGGCACAGAATGCAGCGCCTGAACTAAACCCTTGTATCTCGAAGGACCCTGCTCTAGGAGATTCCGCATATTGGGCTAATACTTCTATTGAACTATATACTGAAAAAAAATACAAAGAAGCTATAAAAACAGTTGATGCTTGTTTTAACCAATGGGCTTCAGGAGCAGTTAAGCTTCAAAGTACCTTTAATAATAAAAAAGTAAAAGCGCCACCCTTGGGGAAATTTACTGAAAGTGAAAAAAAGGAAATACATGACAACTATTTATTAAATGATGTTTCACTAGCGCTTTGGGTTAAGGCTCGTTCCTTAGAAGAAACTAATGAAATTGAGTTAGCAAAAAAAATGTATTCGAATTGTATATTTTTAACCCATGGCCGCGCGTGGGATCCTAAAGGTTGGTTTTGGAATCCTTCAGCTGACTGCATCAAAAGAGGTCGTAAACTTTTAAAATAAGTTCTTAGGAAGAAAGCCCGCTTAAAAACGGGCTGTTTATTGCGTTTATTCTGTCTTAATATTTATTACTCACCTCAATTCGCCCGTGTACGGTAGATACTTCGACGGTTCCCGTTGGGTTTTCTGTACTAAACTTCAACGAACGTCTTGGGCCATATTTTGCTTTGGTTTGTTCTTTATCCGTATCTTATGCGAAACAACCAAAGCATCACGTGTCACCGTTCGCAAAGCTATCGATCAACTCATCATGGAGGGGTTATTATTTCGCAAGCAATGTTCAGGTACTTTTATCAGCGAGCGCATCGAGCATAAAGGAGAAGACCTATCAGGTTTTACCGATGAAATGCGTACCTTGGGTGTTTATCCTAGCTCTATTTGGCTGATTAAAATGATTGCACAAGCCACATCAGAAGAAGCATCTGCTCTAAAGTTATCAACCGGCTCTCAAGTATGTCGTTTATCTCGGGTACGCCTGTCTAACGATATGCCCATGGGTATCGAAAATACGATTATACCTGCCCAATTTTTACCTGATTTAGACACCTTAACGGATTCACTTTATCATGCTCTGCAAACCAACCATTGTTCCCCTAATCATGGTGACCAAAAGGTAACGGCTTCCATTGCCTCACTCACTGAAGCGGGGTTACTATCAATCAAAGAAGGCGGTCCTGTGCTGCGTATTGAGCGTTACACCTTTTTACCTGACAATACCCCCCCCTCTTGAATATACTCGAAGCGTGTATCGAGGCGACAAGTATGTGTTCACTTCAAAGCTTCAGCCCTTTAGTCAGGGGTGGTAAGCTCTAGCGACTTGGTATGGTTTTTTTGATTAAATATTAACGTAAGCTTTGATTGGTATATTTTATTATAAAAGAATTATTAGTAGCCGTAAAAATCTCTTACCTATTGAATTAAAAGTTAAACATGTCAAAAAGATACTAAAGGGTAGCAACCAAATTAAGTGGCAAAGATGCCAATAACCACCACAGCTTTTAACTTCAATGAAATCTGTTTTCACTACTAAATTATCACTCTGGTTCACAGGTGCAATGGCAAGAATGAGCATAGAATAGACTTTTTACTCTATTCTAAAAAAGGCAACTAACGGCCCAAACTGTGAAAACTATTTTTAAACCATCATTTGAATAAAATTTCATGTGAATATGTGCTCTACATTAAAATCTGACCAAGTTTTCTAACCAAACCAGACTTACATTTCACGCAGCAGTACAGGATTAATTTGGCCGTTGGAGTTTTCACACAGCCTAGGCACATAGCTCTCTGTCAAATTTGGTTAAGCTCTATTCTTAATGGTTGTCAGAGTGCTGACTATTCAAAGTCATCCTATTTAATTTAAGCGACGACCCCTGCCTTTTTTAGCAGAAGCAAACCTAATCGATGCAACTGATATGTTCAAAAAACAGTGATGGGGTCAATTTGAAGCATTCCTAGGTATTAATCTGCATACTTTGTTGCGCCAACACTACTATTTAAGTGTATATCACTGCTATATTCTGATACTTGTTGTTAGTTTATAAGGAAAGTGTGCAATGACTCCCCGTGTTTGGAACAGTATGTTTTTAAAGGTTTTATGCATTATTTCAGTATTAGTCAGTCCTGGGTGTTTTGCATTTAGCCAAAAAGTACTCGATCTAATACTTGAACAAAGCCCTGACACCATGAAAATTGGATTAATGGCGTTAGCTGCTGTGTTTGTTTTTTTATTATTGTTTGTTATTTTCATAAAATTGCAACTGGGTCGCTCCCGTAAAGAACAAAACAAACACCACACTGAATTAGCAGACAAACAATCCTTACTCAACGACTTCAAAGTTGGCATGTTGCATATCAATCAGGCCGGTGAGATTATTTTTGCAAATCGAGTCGCTGCATTTTTTCTGGGTAGTAAAGAAGAAAAGTTAATGAATAGACCTCTTATTGAGATGTTTGATAATGAGGTGCAAGAATCAATAAGCGCGGCTTTAACCTCTAATCAATATGTGCCACTGCAAACTTATGTGTCAGCTAGTAAACGTCATTTACAATTAGGATTCAGTAAACAGTCCGATATCAATCATGGTATAGCCAGTGTCATTTCTCTTGCTGATGTGAGCAATTATCAGCATCAAATAAATCAGCAGTCTTCACACTTAAACAGCTTAAATCAAGGATTACAACAAAGCGGCTTAGCTCAGCTCAGTATCAACTTTGATGACAATACTTTTACCTCAGATCAGCTATTTGCCGATTTGTTGTTAGCCACTGCACCTTTGAGCGGAGAGCTCAATCAATTAAAAAAAATGCTTAACAACAAAGCGGTGTTTGAGTGGGAGCAGGCCCTAGAAACAAGTAAGAAACAGCATCAAATGGATAGCTGTTTTGAGTTTTTACAATTAAATAAAAACCACACAGAGAGTCAAGGCAGTGAGCCCAAAGAAGCCCAAGACCGGAACACTATTCCCTTAAAATTTATTGGGCTAAGTAGGAAAAAAAATGCGAATGGCGAAACCACGTGTTTAGATTTTTTTGTTCAAAACCTGTCAGAGCTGGAGCAGCAAAAAAGTCTTCTACTGGTTAGCCAGCAAAAAGTTAAAACTTTGTTAGCCACCAGTCCTAGTCCAGTTTATTTGCTGGATACACAGGGTAAATTTGTTGATTGTAACTCAGCTTTTGAGACGATGTTTAAACAAAAACTGTCAAAAATAGAGCACAAAAGTATACAAGAATTAGACCTATTGCCAGCTGAACTCAGTCGACTGCATGTAGAAAATAGTGCCAATTTTAGTTCTGTGAATGCCGGTCACGATAAAGAGTTCGAGCTGCAGCTTGCTGATGAGGTGATACACACACTTAAATTAAAGTTAAAGTTTTTTGCAGATAAAAATAAAAAACGCGCCGGTGTAGTCGGTGTCATTCAAGATGTGACTGAGCTTAAACATACCAAACAACAGCTTGAACTAGAGCGAAAACATTTTATTACTATTTTGGACTTAGCACCTATAGCCGTAGCGACTATTGATGCCGAAGACCGCATCATTAGAGCCAATATCGCTATGACTGACAGATTAGGTTTAAGTGAAAGAGAGTTGAAAAAAGACACTTTTTATCAGTTGTTTAACGACTCGAGTAATGCAGGTAAGGCAGCTAAACAAATTCATCAGACCGGAAGATTGCGCGGTTTTGCGGCACACTTAAAAGGTAAAAATGACGAATTACATCCCAGTGAGTTACACGTCGATTTATTAAATAAAGAAAAACAAGAATACTTGTGCTGGATTTCAGACCGCACTAAAGAGCAGTTCCATCAAGATAAGTTTGACGGGTTGTTGCAACATAGCAGTATGCCAATGGCTATTTTGAGTGAAACTGGCTTTAGCAAATTGAACCCCGCCGCTTGCGCATTTTTTAATGTAGAAGATGAGCATGAGTTATTTGGTAGTACCCCTTTTGCTCCTGAGTTAAACCTAGACCAACAAGCATCCGAAGAACTGGAAAGACATTTAACCAAAGTTAAATTGGATGGACAGGCCAAATCATTACAATGGGAGCATAAAGTGGGGCAGGTCTCTTTACCCTGCCAAGCGACTTATGTGCCTATGTATAAAGGCCAAGATTTCGATTCAATCCTATGTATTTGGACTGATTTTAGAGATTTACAATTAGCGGATGAAGCACGTGTTGAGGCGATGAATTTACATCAAGCTGCCGAGAAAGAAGTCGCAGAAAAACAACAACTTTTACAAAGTAGCCAAGATCAGCTGGCCACTAAAGTGAAAAATTTAGCCGACACAGAAACAAGATTACAAGCTGCTCAAGACGATTTATCTGAAAAACAAAGTGAATTCAGCGATTTACAACAGGCTCATCAAAGTGTCACTGATAATCTACAAGAGCTTCAAGAGGATTATAATCAGAGTCGTTCTCAGCTAAGTGAGGCGCAAAATGTTAACAGTGAATTAAGCACTCAATTAGAAGAGTCCACGGCTAAAGTGACGGGGTTACAGGCCCAGCGAAATCAAATTTCAGATGCGCTACAACACAGTGAGAAAAAATATAAAACGGCTCAACAAGAGCTAATTAAAAGTGAACGTAATGCTGAGAATTTAAAACAGGAACAACACAGCCAACAAACAAAAATGGATGATTTTGTGGCAGAAATTGATGGGCTTAAACAGTCCATTGATCAAAAAGATCTGCAGATTAATGAAGTGGGCGGACAAATCAATTCACTTCAGTCTGAGTTGACGAGTTCTGGCAATACCAGTGAAAAACTTCGTCAGTTATTGGTGAATCAACGTAAGGCGAGTGAACAAGCGGAGGAACAGCGCAGAAACCTTGAGCAGACTTATAAAATAGCCGAGTCAGAGTTATCCAATAAAATGCGTCATGTTGAGCATTTGCAAAATGAAATGCAAAAAATTGAAGAAATGTCGAATCAACAAAAAGGCGATATGCAGCAACAACAAAGCCAGTTGGTGCAAGAGTTAGAGGCCAAACAGCAACAGTTGCAAGAAACTCAACAAGCTTTAGATGAAACTAAACAAGCCGCAGAACAAGAGAAGGTGGCTAAAGAGCAACAGCAAAATCAATTAGAAGTATTGCAACAAGAACTGTCTGAGATGGAACATCATAGCCAGCAACAACAGCAGAAAATGACAGAAACTGAACATGAGTGGCAAGCACAACAACAACAAATTCAACAAGAATTAGCCGCTAAACAGCAGCAATTGCAAGACACCGAACGCACCTTACAACAAGCTAAAGAACAAAGTGAAACGGAAAAAGCGGATAAAGAGCAACAACTAGCCCAGTTCGAAAAATTACAATTAGAACTCTCTGAAGTGGAGCAGCGCAATACACAACAGCAACAGCAAATAGCCCTAAGAGATGGCGAATATCAGCAACAACAAGAAAACATGCAACAAGAGCTCAAAGCCAAACAACAGCAGCTTCAGGAAACGGAGCAGAACTTAAGCCAAGCCAAAGAGCAAACCGAAGCAGAGAAAAAACAACAACACACCTTGTTCGAAAAATTACAACATGAGCTAAGTGAAATGGAATCTCGCAATGTTCAGCAGCAACAGCAAATGGCAAAAAGTGATGAAGAATGGCAATTACAGCAGCAGAAAGTGCAACAAGAGTTAATTGCTAAACAAGAACAGTTGCAACAAACCGAGCAATTATTGTCACAGACTAAACAGCAAACCGAAGCAGAAAAGGCAGCAGAAAGAGCGGAGAAAGAACAACAACTAGCCTTGTTCGAAAAACTGCAAAATGAGCTTGCAGAAATGGAGCAACAAAGTACACAGCAGCAACAGAAAATAGCCCAAAGCGACCAAGATTGGCAAAAACAACAACAAGCATTGCAAGACGAAGTCGAAGCTAAGCGTCAGCAATTACAAAATACCCAAGGTAATTTGGATGACATTAAGCGCCAAGCCGATGCTGAAAAACTTGCTCACCTAGAACAACAACAGAAACTTGAACAATTGACTGTTGAGCTCACCGATGTAGAAAGCCGAGCGGTGAAACAAAAAGAAATGATCGAAGGCAGTGATGAACAATGGCGTAAACATCATGCAGAAATTGAACAACAAAAAGTACAATTACAACAGGCCTTGATTGAAGCTGAAAAGCAAAATATTCAAATGCAACAGAAGCTTGAAGGGAACTTAGAACAACTTCAACAAGCAGAGTCACAAGTATCAGTAACCCAATCGGGCGAACAAAAGCTGCAAAATGAACTCAATCAAGCCCGTGACCAAGCACAGCAGTTACAACAACGTATCCAACAACAAGAAGAGCATGAACGTAAACTACAAGAGCAGCTCGAACAGCAACAGCAAAGTTTGCAGGGTAGTGAGCAGAGTATTCATTCTTTAGAGGAAAAGCAGGCTCAATTAACCGAGCAATTACAAGCAGTACAACAAGAATACTCCAACAGTAAAGAAAGTTTGAGTGACCAACATAGTGATCATGCGGATTTAGCACAGCAGTTACAAAAATTAGAACAGGATTTACACAACAGTCAATCACAGTTAAATGATAAAGAAAGTGCTCTTCAGGAAGCGAAACAAGAGTTGGAGTCGAATCAGGCGAAACTAGCTGAACAAGAGAACGCTTTACTGACGGCACATAAAGAAGAACTGCAACAAGCCATAGAGCAGCAAACCGTGCAAGAAAATAAAGCGCCATCTGAAATCGCAAAAATAGTCATGCCAGATAACCCAGCAGTTTGGTTCGATTTATTGCCCTATTTACAAAATCAAAATGTGACTAAACCTTTACCTGTTGCCTTAAATGAGCTGATGGATGAATTGGAAAACGTCATTAAAGAAACGGATAATGCCGTGGATGAAGACGATGTGACTTCTATTTTACGGGGCGCCCGTAAGTTGGTACTCGTGGCTAATAAAGTGAATTCTGAGGCCTTGACTGATGTGGTGACAAGATTAGAAGCTGACTGTCGACAAGGCCTTGTTGATAACATTTCAATCTCATGGCCGACGGTTCAACGTTCGTTAAACAATACGTTACGGGTGATTTATTCTCATTTGAATAACTGATAATGGATGAAAACTGTTTTGAAGCTTTATTGGAGAGTTGAAAAATATTCATATGAATTTCATTAAACAGCATCGGTATCAGTCATATGGTTTTAAACTCTAAGCCCAGCGCAAAGATTATATTTAGATGGTTTTAAGAGTGTTTTAGACCAAATCCATAAGGAAATAACGGGTTGTAGTCTTTATCGCCCTTATTCACTTTAGGTTGTGATAATTGAGGCCAGCTAAAGGACAGTTTGCCAGTAAAATCATAATCACCGAATAACACATCACTGATACCTTGACCTTCAGAACCGGGTAGCCATGCTGCTATAAAAGCACTCGATGTGGCTAGTTCTTGTTCAATAATAAGCGGTCTGCCAGAGACTAAAATAGCGATCACAGGCACACCTTTGTCGGTGATGTTTTTAATAGTCTGTAAGTCTTCTGGATACAACTTGTTGAGTTCAAGAGAGTGACCACTAGCCGGCAATATTTTCACTTGCCCATTAATTTGAGAACCTGCTTCTGTAATGATTTTATCGTCGACTCGAATATCGCCAATGCCCTCAGCATACGGTTTTTCGCCAATTACCACTATGGCAACATCATGCATATCAGATGTTGCTTCTAAGCCATCACCATTGACACTGAGCTGCGTATTAGTGGCGACTTGTTTAATGCCTTGCCAAATTGATGTGGCGCCTATTATTTCTTCATTACCAGTCACCCCTTGCCAAGTGATCGTAAAACCACCGCATTGATGGCCAATATTATGGGCATTCTTTCCTGCGACTAAAATCCGGGTATGTTTTTTAAGCGGTAGGATCTTATTGGTGTTTTTTAATAAGACTAAGGATTTTCTGACCGCTTTACGCGCCACTTGGCGATGTTTATCGCTGCCAAATGAAGGGTGATTTGACCATTTCCTGAGGGTAGGGCGGGGCTTCTCAAATAAACCAAACGCGCACTTCACCGATAAAATACGACGCACTGCGTCATCAATTCTGCTTATAGGCACTGTGCCTAACTCAATATGGCTGAGCAAATGTTCAATAAAAAACGGCCAGTTTCTTGGGACCATAAACATATCAATGCCAGCGTTAACACCTTGCGCTACAGCTAGATAAAAATCGTCTTCTAGGTAATCAATGCCCTGCATATCTGAGATCAAAATTCCTTCAAATCCCATTTTTTCTTTTAAAGTGTCTACCAATAATAATTTATGGCCGTGACACTTGTCACCATTCACACTACTAAAAGATACCATCACACTTAATACACCGGCTTTGATGGCGGCTTCGAATGGTTGGATATGCAAAGAGTGCAGTGCTTCAAAGCTTAATCGTGTATCACCATGGTCAATACCATGATGCGTGCCCCCGTCGCCTACAAAATGTTTTGCGCAAGCCATGACATTGGCCTCGGATAAGACGCCTTGCAATCCTTGTACTATCTTGGTGGCGAAGTTACTTATTTTCGCGGGGTCTTCAGAAAAACTTTCGTAATTTCTGCCCCAGTGGTAATCACGAGCCACGGCTAGGTTGGGTGCGAATGTCCAGTCAACGCCTGTGGCAAGCACTTCTTTTGCTGTGACTTGGGCAATTTTTTTAATGAGTTGAGTATCATTAGCTGCGCCTAAACCGATATTGTGTGGGAATACTGTTGCGCCTTTGACATTGTTGTTCCCATGTACGGCATCTAGTCCATAGAGGATAGGAATACCCAAATGGTCATCGTCTTTTTCGGTTGATGCTCTCCAATAGGCGTCATTCATTTCTACCCAGTCTTGCAATTGGTTGTTACCAGGACAAGAGCCTGCACTGCTTAATATTGAACCAATATGAAATTGTTTCGCCTGCTCTGGTGAACAGGTCGTCCGTTCAGCCTGGGTCATTTGACCCACCTTTTGTTCAAGTGTCATGATGCTTAATAAAGTGTTTACTCTATTGTCTAGTGCAGTCTCTTTGCGCTTTTTAATCATCAGTTATCTCAAACTCACCCTGCATCCCACTTTGTGAACAGCCCCCTAACCAAAGATGAAATTGACCTGTTTCTGTTTTGAGTTGCATATTCCTGTCATAAAATGCAAGTTTATCCGTACTCAGTTCAAATGTGACCCATTTACTTGTACCCGCAGCCAGCTTTATACGCTTAAAATCTTTTAACTCTTTGACTGGGCGAGTCACACTACCCACAAGATCGCGAATATACAATTGTGCTATTTCTTCGCCGTCTGTGTCGCCGGTGTTAGTCAACAACACGCGAACCGTTAATGTCTCGCCTATATGTAATGTTGTGTGACTAAGCTCAAGATTTCGGTAACTAAATTGGGTGTATGCAAGGCCAAATCCAAATGGAAATAAGGGACTAAAGTGAGTGTCTAAATGAGTGGCTGCCATACCGAGTGATGTTTGTGGTGAATGCACCGGTATATCATCCATATGTACAAAAGCCGCTTCTGTGGCTGGCTTACCAGAATGTTTTTGTGCGTAGTAAATAGGGACCTGTCCTATTTTTCTGGGGAAAGTAACGGGCAATTTTCCAGAGGGGAAGGCTTTGCCAAATAATAAGTCCGAGATGGCTGGTCCGCCCATTGTGCCTGGATGCCAAGCAAACAAAACCGCTGCCACCTTAGGCAAGACCGTTTCTATTGTTAAAGGTCTACCGGCCATGATCACTAACACAATAGGTGTACCTGTTGCTGCAATCCGGTCGATTAACTGCTCTTGGCAACCGGGCAAACCAATTTCAGCCCGGCAATGGGCCTCGCCTGATAAGATAGACTCTTCACCTAAAATCAACAGGGCTACATCCGCCGCCGCAGCCGACTCAACTGCCTGTTTAAAATTAGTCTGATCGTAGCTGCGAGATGTTTCCATAGTCTTCACATAGTTAATATTGGCCTTACCTGACAATTCTTGTTCAATCGCGGTTAAACAGGTTTGACTATGCTGGGAGTCACCATCAAATATCCAAGTACCAAGTTGTTCATAAGGATCATCAGCCAAAGGTCCAATAATGGCGACACAGTGCAATGATTCTGTTGACAGTGGCAGTATGTTTTTATCATTTTTGAGTAATACACAGCTTTTGATTGCGGCGTCTTTAGCGATCTGTAAATGTTGTGAGTTAAGAGGCGTGGGTAACAAGCTTGCATCTGTATAAGGAGAATCGAATAAGCCGAGTTGCCATTTTAGCTGCAATATTTTGTTGACTGCAGAGTCTATTTGTTGAATGTCTATGCGGCCTTCTGCTATAAGTTCTGGCAAGTGATCAAGATATGTGGAGCTGACCATTTCCATGTCAATCCCGGAATTTGAAGCCTCGTAAGCTGCATTTTTGTTATCTTTACTGAAGCCGTGAGTCGTTAACTGTTGGATTGACTCCCAATCGCTGACCACAAAACCTTTGTAATCCCATTCTTCTCGCAATATCTCAGTCATTAGCCACTTATTACCTGACGCAGGCACACCATTCAGATCACTAAAGGCTGACATGAAAGTGGCAACACCCGCGTCAGCGGCTGCTTTAAAAGGGGGGAGATAGACGTTACGCAGTTCATTTTCTGGAATATTGGTGGTGCTGTAGTCACGACCACTTTCACCTGCACCGTATCCAGCAAAATGTTTTGCGCAGGCGGCAATGCTGCCATTTTTGCGTAATTCGTCACCTTGAAAACCTTGCAACATGGCAACGCCTAAGACTGAACATAGATAAGGATCTTCACCTAAACTTTCCGCAATTCTACCCCAACGAGGGTCGCGGCTAATATCGATCATCGGAGCAAAGGTCCAATTGACACCCGCAGTGGCAGCCTCTAATGCACTGATATGGGCACATTGTTTAACGGTTTCAGCACACCAGCTAGCTGCTTGTCCTAATGGAATAGGAAATATGGTGTTAAAACCATGTATTACATCACGACCGATCAAGAGGGGAATGCCTAGTCTACTTTCTTCCACCGCCAGACGTTGCAATTCATTCACAGTGTGCAGTCTGACTTCATTGATAACTGAGCCCACTCGGCCTTGGCGAATTGACTGAACCAGATGTTCCGATATAGGCTCCCCATGGCCAAAATACTGACTCATTTGGCCAATTTTTTCTTCCATTGTCATACGAGCCAAGATGCTGATTAACATGTCTGGTTTTGCGGATGTTGCTGTGGGAGAGTTCATCTCACTTGGTGCTTCATTGGAAATATTTGATGGCATTAAAAACCTGTGGTTACCCGTATCTGCCAAAGTCATGGCTGAGCTGTGTTTTTTGTTAACAAAATGTTTACTTATGGGCTAACAATATTTCACTGAGGGATTTACACAATCTAAACAAGCTAGGATGGACTTGATGAGAGGTAGGTTGGATAGGGTATTTGGTTGTAAAAAATAATGATGTTCATTGTGTTGGTATTATGTAAAAAAAACCGCTTCAACTTGTTAAGTTTACCCTCTTGTCGTTTTAGTATTGTTGATTATTGTATTCTGTGTAGTGTCGCCGATAATCAAGTCGTGTGTGTCGAGATTCACTGGGGTTATCTACCCTGTAATCGTCTCTTTTCATACGACCTAACTCAGTGATGGAAAAACGTATATGAGCGCCCAGCAACATTTCGAAACAGCACCCGAAGACAAAATATCACTTTCCAAAAAACTTATTTATGGCTTAGGCGCATTTGTTAACAATATTTTAGCTGCCGCAATAGGCGGTATGGTTATCGTGCTTAATTTAGGCTTGGGCATGAATCCCGCATTAGTCGGTTTACTCAGCGCTTTACCCCGCCTGACCGATGCGATTACCGATCCGCTGATGGGTTATATTTCAGACCAAACTAAGTCCAAGTGGGGCCGGCGTAGACCATATATTTTTTGTGGTGCCATAGCCGTAGGTATAATTTATGCCTTAATGTGGCAGTTGCCCCTTGGGCAAAGTGAAAATTTCTATTTTTGGTTCTTCCTCGCCGGTTCGTTTGTTTTTTATCTTGCCTATACTGTTTTTGCCACTCCATGGGTAGCCCTAGGTTATGAATTAACGCCCGATTATCACGAACGTACCCGTTTGATGGCCGTGCAAAACTCTATGGGTTACGTGGCTTATCTCATTTCACCTTGGTTTTTATGGTTTATGCAAAGTGATGTGTTATTCGACGATATGGTGGAAGGAGCCAGTTGGTTGGCCATTATTATCGGTGCGGCTGTAATCGTTATTGGCGTTATACCTGCCATCTTCTTGAAAGAACGTTTTAATAAGGCCAACACAGAAGAGCGTTCTGTGGCTGCAACCGAAGAAAAACCTCTTAAAATAAACAACGTGGAAGAATTCCCTACTGGTTTCAAAGGCTTTATACGTGGCTTCGTTATTACTTTAAAATTCAAGCCCTTTTTAAGCCTCTGTGGTGCCACCTTTTTGGTGTTTAATGGCTTTATGCTGGTTTCATCGTTCCAGATATATGTGATCATTTATTATGTATTTGAAGGTAATCAATCCTTAGGGGCAGAATATTCAGGCTGGGCAGGCACATTATCTGCGGCCTCTACGTTTTTTGTTATTTTCTTTGTTTCTTGGTTATCCACTAAAATAGGCAAGAAAAAAGCATTTTATGTGGCGACTGTTGTATCTATTGTAGGTTATGGATTGAAGTGGGTTTGTTACCATCCCGATTATCCGTTACTGACCTTAGTACCCGCTCCTTTTATGGCTTTTGGCTTGGGTGCACTCTTTACCTTGATGGGTTCAATGATTGCCGACGTATGTGATATGGATGAGTTAGCGACGGGGGAACGACGTGAAGGTATGTTTGGTTCTATTTATTGGTGGGTAGTAAAGTTAGGTATGGCTGTCGCATTAGCTGCAGGCGGATTTTTGCTTAATATCACAGGTTTTGATGTTGCCTTGGGTGGCGCGCAAACTGCCGAGACGATTCATATGATGAGATTATTTGATGTGGTTATTCCTATAGTGGCTTCTGCCATCGCAATATGGATGGTGTATACCTATCCGATTACCGAACAAAAAGCCCATGAAATCCGCGAAGAGTTAGAACAGAGAAGACAAGCGGCGTAGACGTCATAAGAGCATGAAATCAATGATTTCATGCTCTTATGACAAAACATCAAGAGACACGCGTTTTTATACACGGTTGAATACCCGATATTTATTTGGTTTATTCACCCAAGACGCACGCGACTTAGGGGCTGACTGTTCGTCAATAGGGTTCAACACCCCTCTTTTATCTTCTGGAATGTAGCTATGATTTTTGGGTGTAAATAGTGTAAAAGGCTATGTATTCACGCTCGACGGGCAATAGTGTTTGATAAAGTCATTGTGATCTGGCCAGCTTTGTACTTTCTTTTTCACCCCAGACTTAATTGTATTTAAAAAATTACGCAGTTCTTCATCACCCATCATATCGACAATAGGATGATATTGCTCTGGCATTAGTCCCTGTCCCAACATTACCTGCACCCATGATGTTTCACCAAATAACTCCTCATCTTTTTGAAATGCTTGGGCGCTTTCTTTGAATAAGGCCATCCGATGTTTTAGGGATTCGGGCACATCCATCGTTTTGCAATATCGCCAAAAGGGTGTGTCTTTGCGATCGGTCAAGTGATAATGAAGAATAATAAAGTCTTTTATGTTTTCTGCTTCTTCTCTTGTTTGATCATTATACTCTTCTACATCTGACTGTTTGATGCCTTGCGATGGAAACATAAGCAATAAGCGTAAAATGGCTTTTTGAAATAGATGTATGCCAGTGGACTCTAAAGGTTCAATAAATCCAGACGAGAGCCCCATTGCTATACAGTTTTTGTTCCAACGTTTCCTGCGTTGACCTGTTTTAAATTTTATGACACGAGGCTCGTTTAAGCGCTCGCCTTCAATATTATTCAGCAGTATCTTAGTCGCTTCGGCGTCTGACAGATACTTGCTACAGAATACAAAACCATTACCGGTTCGATTTTGCAAGGGGATACGCCATTGCCAGCCCGCGTCTCTTGCAATGGCGCGCGTGTAAGGTATTGGCTTACTAACCGTTTTAGTTTGCACGGCTATTGCACTATCACAGGGTAATACATGGCTCCAATCGTCGTAACCAGTGTGCAATGCTTCTTCAATTAACAAACCTCTAAAACCAGTACAATCAATGAATAAGTCTCCTTCGATAAGCTGACCCGAGTCTAGGGTGAGTGAATCGATGTAACCCGAGTCATCGTCCAAGCTGACCTTATCAATCTTGCCTTCAATACGTATACATCTATTTTTTTCAGCAATTTTTCTCAAAAACTTGGCGTATAGGCCGGCGTCGAGGTGATAGGCATGGTTTAGTTCTTGGCCAGCCATGACGCCAAATCTTCCTTCTCTGGCACCTAAATGTTCTGGAACATAGTCACCAATGTCCGAGACTATGCCGCGCTTTTGTCCTTTTAGCCAAAAGTGCTGAAAATCAGCCGCCCAGCAACCTTGTCCTAAAAAACCAAAAGAGTGAAGGTAGTCTTTATTAACGTCGCGCCAGTTTTCAAAATTAATACCCAGTTTGAATGTTGCGTTAGTGGCGGCCATAAATTCTTGTTCATTAATTTTCAATAACTGATGAAAAGTATGTAGCGAGGGAATCGTCGCTTCTCCTACACCTACTGTTGGTATTTCATCTGACTCCACTAACACTACTTCGAGATTTTTACCAATTAATTTCGATAGTGCGGCCGCGGCCATCCAACCTGCAGTGCCTCCGCCGGCAATAACCACTTTGTTAATTTTTCTGTCTTGTTTTTTCAAAATACTACCTTAGTAAGTAATCTTTATCTGTAATCTGAGTAATGAAAAAGGCTAGGGCGATGCGTTTATTGTTTTAATTTGTTTAATAGATAGGCTCTTAATTTTCTTGCCGCTAACTCATTCAGGGGTTTTGACAACATCCCTTTAGCTTGCTCGGGAATATGATCCATATTGTCGTCGTCGTGATCAAAAACATAGTGCTCAAAATGTGCTTTCCAGGCCTGTCGTTGTGCCAGTGGTAAATCACGTAAACTCAGCATGGCTAACATTAATGCGTTATCGGGACGGCCCATAAAAGCGGGACTGTCACGCCACCAGTGGCTGACCAACACATTAAAGGCATCTAAACTTTGGACATGATGCCACCACATGCTAGGAAGAAAAAGTGCATCTCCTGCTTCTAAATCGGCTATTTGGGCTGCAGCCATTGCCTGTTTGAATTTTGGGTATTTAACAAGGTCGGGTTCATCAAAATCTACCACGCTTATATCCTGCCCACCAGGCGCGAAGCCCATTGGTCCAACATATAAATTAGCAATTTGTTCCGGTGGAAATAAGGTGAATTTGCGTCGTCCCACCACACAACAAGCTAAATTGTTTGGAAAATCGTAATGCGCCGCTATTTTACTGCGATTACCGATCCATACACTGATTAATGGGTGAAGATGGTCTATCGACGCATTATTGTGTTCATTGAACCCTGGTAAACAGCTATTGATTTCAGTTGAGCCTACATAGATGGTAGGAGGATTAGAATCGTTTGTATGTGCCAGTAACTTATCGAGAACTTGATTCAGGTTTGCTTTTGACCCGGTAAAATTAAACCCGGTCATTTTGTCATCGTAAAAAATACGTCCTTTATATTCTGCTTCGATATAGTTGGTGTTTACTGGTTTATCAGAATAAAAACTACGCAAATAATCTGCCGCCTTCTCAGGCGACTCTTTACCTGTAATCACTACCGGCCATTTGTCGGCAAAGCCTTTCAGAATTAAAGGCTGGGTTGAGGCTAAGACAAAATCAGGAATATCACCGGGCTGGCAATGATTAATTTCTTTCACTTTGTTATTTATCGTTAGCACCCAAATCCCCCTTATATCATGAGCTTGTAATATTACAGACCAAGTTTTCTGTTTTTACGATTTAATAGTCCACGTATATTAGATTGCGACGCGATAGCCATATAAATGGCTTGTAGATAGCCTCTGGCGTGCAATTTTGCCAAGGTTTCGGTATTAAGTTCACTTAACTTTTCTTCATTAATCGTATAAAAACCTACCATTTGGTGTTTGCTGTTGTCGTTTAATTCAAGGTCTAAAGTAAAAGTCTCTAACAATTCATGTTCAATTAACAGGTCTATAAATATTTTACTGTCCACAATACCATGATGAATGGCTTCCAGCATATCGGCGACCGTATCTAAGTAAGGTGTATTGCCTCCAAATTCTAAAAATAACGCTTTGCCGTGCTCCTGGTTGACCCTGGGATGGTCCATATCAATATGCAATACCCTTTGCTCTTTGTCTTCGCCATCCTCATTGGTTTTTTGCAGGCCAATCAAAAAAGGTTGTCTGGCAATGCTTAGTGGAAGATATGGCGCTTCCCAACTATTATCTGTCAAAAACAGATTTTCCTGATCTTGAAAACCAAACAGTGCCACTGCAAAGAATTGTCCGGTATTAGCATCTTTGTTAAAAAATATTGGGTAATAAGCTTGCACACTTCTAAATTCTGCTGGAAAAGTAAGGCTATACCACACATTATCACCGTACTTTTGAGAACGTTCAGTGACTACTTTTACATCTTTATGATCGATACTATTGAGTAATACATTGTTTGCCATTTTTCTTCCAAATTCTTTTGTTTATCAAACTTATAGTTATTTATTAAAATAATTTTGTGGCTATATTTTTGGTAAGCCGTATTGCTTGATTTTATTAATTAATTCACGGTTTTTAGGTAAGGTCGATAATAGATGTTTAGTGTGTTTGAGATTTTCACTAAACAAGTTATCTGCTTTTTTCGATGAATCTAGCCTTTTTTCAAGAGGCGGGTCGGTAACAAATCCCATACCGTATAAGATATATTGATAACTGGCTGAAGGAAACATTTCTTCTGTGTGTGTAGCATCATAATGGTAGGGGGGCTGGGTTTTCCAGAGTAACAGTTGCTCTTGCAAGGTGTCGGGACATTGTTTGTGATCACTGATTTCGCGCCAATAGTCTGAATCCGTTCTTTGACTCAAGACGTAATGTAACTTGAGAAAATCAACTATGTTTTGCCAGCGATGTAAAAATTTAGTGTTAAAGCGTTTGGCCACAATATCCATTGTTTGCCGATTTGCGGGTAACTGCTCGCTGATCATTTTGGCAGACAGCTCTATTAAGGCCAAAGCAGTGGCTTCTAATGGCTCAATAAAGCCCGCTGACAAACCTACGGCTATACAGTTTTTATGCCAGAATTTTTCTCTATGTCCAGGACTAAAGCTTATCTTTCGTATGTTTATAGACTCCGCGGCACTTGCACCCATTATAGGGGTGATATAGTCACGTAACTCTTTTTCTGCTTTATCGTCGGTGATATGCGAACTTGAATAGGTATAGCCCACACCTCTACGAGAAGGCAATGCTATATCCCATATCCAACCAGCCGTTTGTGCCGTAGAGCAGGTAAAAGAAGCAATAGGGCTGTCTGGACGCTGATGGGGCACATGCACCGCTAAGGCAGAATCGTTAAATAATATATGCTTTTTACTCACAAAAGGGATGCCGTAGTGTTTACCCAGCAAAAGGGATGAGGTGCCTGTGCAGTCTATAAATAAGTCCCCTGAAATTTCCCCATGGTTTTTGCTGGTGATGGAGGCGATATCTCCGGTTTCTGAGGGATTAACCTGAGTCACATGATCGATTATGTGCTTAACGCCTAAGTTTTTTGTGCAATGTTTTTGTAAGAATATGGCAAACTTACTCGCATCTAAGTGGTAACCATAATTGGCATTAAAGTCGTATTCAGCGGTAGAAATCTGTTTAGGTGCCAAACCATGTTCACCTAGTTGGCTTTGGGTACATACCGCATCGGCAAAGCTGATCTTATCCCGAAAGGGTTGCCAAAATGGTGCCAGGTTGGTGTCGTTAAAGCCATGGGGTAAGGTATAAGGATGATAATAATGTTCGTTGGTATTGGTGTGCCAATTACTAAACTTTGAACCTTGTTTAAAACTAGCATCACACTCCAATAAAAAATCTGTTTCTGAAATGCCCATTTTCTTCAAAGTACTGCGCATAGAGGGCCATGTACCTTCACCCACGCCAATAGGGGCTATATCTGGCGATTCAATAAGGGTTACTTCGAGGCCTGTAGCAGAATCTGTTGCATGGTCTATAGCATGTTCGGCCGCTATGATACCCGCGCTTAACCAACCTGCAGATCCCCCCCCTACTATGACAATTTTTTTTAAAGGTTTATGCATTGGCTCACCCGAGATTAAATACGTTTCAAAAAGACCCGAGCCGAAACTGCTGACATTAGCATTAAGCTTATTCTTAGGATCCTATATATTATTTCTTAAACGGCAGAACATAGTGTATGGATCTTAGAATAAAGGCAAGTTTAGTTAAACAGCGTGCCTTGTCTAGACTCTTTTGGAAAAACATTCTATTTATTGGACATAAAAAAGCCGCATCAATTGATTATCATTAATTGATGCGGCCAACATTACCTAGCTAACACATTATTAAGTGCTGACTAGAAACTATAACGGGCACCGACAGACCAGCGGGCGCCTTGTTGAATAGCAGAAATAACCTGATTTCCGTTACGTCCGACCTTCGTCGTATTTTCTTCTGTTATGTTTATTCCGTTAAGGTAAACACTTAATCCTTCAACCTGAGGTACCTCGTAACTGGCTGTTATGTCTAATTGTGCATATTCTTCAATATAAGCCGGTCCAGGTCCTGCTGAGCCATCTTGTACTAATTGCACTATATACTTACCACGCCAGTTGTAAGCGCCCCGAATAGAGAAGCCATCTTTTTCATAGAAGGCCACTATGTTAGCTGAATCACTAATACCAATTTCAGCCAATTGGGAGGCTAACGAAAAGTCATCGTGCTCGTTATCGGTGTCCGTTTTGGTATAGTTGATTATGCCGCCAAAGCCACTGTCGCCGAACAAGTGTTGTATCGCAAACTCGAAACCGGAATAACCCGTGGTACCATCAACATTCAGTGGTGTCTGAATTTTGAAGTTCAATAACTGATCGGTAGTGGGGTTACCGGCAATAACAATGTTGCCTCCAGCCATGTAAACATTAGGGTCGGTTGCACCGTAGGTAGCAAATATATATTCACGCTGTTTCGTACGATTATCACCGATAAGCTCTCCATCTTCATCTAGGGCAGCCATAGCTTCCTCTACATAAGGGCCGAGAGCCGGGTTATATATTCCGGCGGAGAAATCTAATGGCAATACCAATATATCATTCTCAACATCTTTAGTGAAATAGCCAAAAGATACATAACTGCCTTCGTCGTAATACCATTCAGCGGATAAGTCAATATTGGTCGACTCAAGAGGTTTTAAAGCTGGATTACCCGTAACCCCTGTACCGCCATCAACACGCGCTCCTTGGTCTACGGTGAGACCACCGATCATTTGACCGTATAGAGGTCGTCCTATGGTTTCACTGTAAGCTGCTCGCAGCACAATGTCATCGGTAGCATTTAAGTTAAAGTTAATGCTGGGTAACGTATGGTTATAGCTACCTTCTCTGGTACCAGAGGTTCTATTACCGCTACCTTGAAGCGAAACTTCAGTCGCGCCAACCCAAAGAGCTGGTATTAGAAATTCAGGTACGGAAGATGTTGCCGTTACATCGGTTTCTTCATAACGCACACCGACATGCACATCATAATACATGTCGCCAATATCACCTTCGTAATTATATTGTACGTAAATAGAGGCCATTTCTTCTTTGGTATATTGGTCTTTATCTGAGGCATAATCTGTAGATGGGCAGAATGAGTTGCCGCAATCGCCGATTCCTTGAACACTCAAATTTAGGGCGGCAATGTCTCTTACCCCTTCAAAATCAAATTCAAAGTAGCTCTCTAAAATCTCAACAGGATTGTTAGCAGCAAAGTCTCCTGTAGTAAAATTACCGCCACTCATGTTGTCAAAGCGACTACCTACACTGACCCGGGTGAATAAGTCGTCAGTGAAGTAACCAGTGGGGCCTTCCCCCCCCCAGTTATCTCGCCTTATTTGTTTACTTCGGGAACGGTTTTGTGAGTGGGTTAGGGCTATACCGAAGTCAATACTGCCTGCATCTTCTAGAATATACTCACCGTGAAATTGGCTTTGTGATACGTGAGATTTATTCTTGTTGTTGGTAAAAACACTGCCGGTAATCTGAAAATCTTCGGCTGATGCGGTGCTCGCACCTACGATTGATAGAGTGGGCCTTTCACCGGTAAAGTCAGTAGCAGTATACTCACGTACTAAAGCCCGGAGCTGAATTTCGTTAGCTGAACCCAATGGACTATTGGGGTTAGCGTAAGCACTAGACTCATGATGATCAAAGTTAAGGGTTAAGTTGTCCGTGGCTTGATATTCTAAGTTCAAGCCTAAAGACTTGCTGCCATCTTTAACGCTGAAAGAAGAGGCACCTATCGCCATGTCTGCAGCGTCAAGGGCTGCAGCGGTACCATCATGGATCTCAGAATAGATTAGAGGTGAAACATTTGGACCGTCTGACCAAATATTAACTGTATCTCCATAAGTATACCAAGCAGAGATAATGTTATTTTGGGTGTCGTTTTCTTTTTGAACGTAGGTGTAATCTACCGTAGCGGTAAGATTATCCATGGGTCTATATTGTAGCGTTAACTGGGCATTGGTTCTTTTACGCTGCTGCTCTTCAAACTTATAAGAGGTATTTTGCGGTACCGAGAAAATATCATCGTCACCGTAGCGGTTAATTTGTGTCACAGGATCAACAGGTACGCTGGGGCCGGCATCTGATGTACCTGCAAACGTACGGAAAAAATTCACATTAGCTTGCTGACTACCACTTTCCCGCTCTGAATAACTCGCTGAGAGTGAAACACCAAACTTTCCGTCGTCACTCGTGTTTGAATAAAGCCCAGAAAACTGCGGTGTCACACCGCCTTTTTGGGTGGTAGCATCGTCTAAAGCTTCTATAGCGAAGGTGGCCTTTTGACCGGGGCTATTGAGTGGCTTGTGGGTTAAAATATTAATGGTGGCACCAATACCACCGGTGGGCACATCTGCTTTAGATGTTTTATACACTTCTACGCCGCTGACACCTTCAGCCGCTAAGTTAGAAAAATCAAAATTACGCTCACCTGTGGTAGTCGGCATTTGACGACCATTTAAGGTAACTAAGTTACGATCTGGACCAAAACCACGGGCACTGACCTTGGCACCTTCGCCGTTTGAGCGTTCAATGGATATACCTGTTATCCGCTGCAACGATTCTGCCAGGTTACTATCAGGAAATTTACCAATATCTTCAGCACTGATCGCATCAACAATACCACTTGATGAACGTTTAATGTCCATTGACTGGATCATACTGCCGCGAATACCTTTGACCTGAATCACTTCAGTTTCATCATCTGCCGCTTCTTGTGCAAAAGCAGGTGCCATCATACTGGCGCCTAGTATGATAGAGAGACTGGCCGCTAAGGGGGTTTTATTAAATCTTTTTGTGTTCATGTTTGTCCTTAATGCTCTTAATTTGTGTGATATTTTTAAACTGTATAAAGGGATTAACGATCAATTCGAAAACCCCTTCAGCCAATTATTTTTAATTACTCAGCGGCAAGTAAAATAACACTGACGTCGTCAATGTTAATAGTACCCGTGAAAAGACCCATGTCGAAGAATACGCGGCTGCCGACTCCGCCAATACCTGTGGCAACAATGTCTGTGGTAAAGGTTTGCCATTCAGTCGTCAATTCAATGGTTTCAGCTATACTATTAAAAGTACCACTATTAAGACCTAGGCCGGCAATCATAGTGCGCTCTAAAGACGCTTTAGCTCTAAAAGAAAAGGTATAGGTTGCGCCTTCAATAATATCGAACACTTGAGTCTGATTAACGTCATAAACGAAAGTCGAGGCAGTTTCTATGACGGCTTCGAATATCATATTGTCGCCATCTGCTACGACTTCACCTACATTATCTTTCCAACTGGCAAGGCCATTCTCAAAATCGCCATTGGTTAAAGCTTCATCACCAATTTCAAGGACGACAGGGTCAACAACAGGGTCACCCCCGTCTTTCACCTGTACACTGACGTCGTCAATGTTAATAGTACCCGTGAAAAGACCCATGTCGAAGAATACGCGGCTGCCGACTCCGCCAATACCTGTGGCAACAATGTCTGTGGTAAAGGTTTGCCATTCAGTCGTCAATTCAATGGTTTCAGCTATACTATTAAAAGTACCACTATTAAGACCTAGGCCGGCAATCATAGTGCGCTCTAAAGACGCTTTAGCTCTAAAAGAAAAGGTATAGGTTGCGCCTTCAATAATATCGAACACTTGAGTCTGATTAACGTCATAAACGAAAGTCGAGGCAGTTTCTATGACGGCTTCGAATATCATATTGTCGCCATCAGCAACGACTGCACCTACATCGTCTTTCCAACTAGTAAGACCGTCTTCAAAATCGCCATTTGTTAACGCTTCATTGACAACAACATCACCGCCGGTATCGCCGCCAGTATCGCCGCCATCTTTGACCTTAAGACTCACATCATCAATGGATACCATGCCAACTTCGGCTCCCATATCAAATAAGATACGGCTGTTGTCATCACCAAAGGGAGTACCATCAGCATCGTTCACAGTGGTTATAGTATAAGTAAAAGTCTGCCAGTCTGTCGTGAGTTGTGGGTTTTCAACTGCGCTGTGCCATGGATCTGCATTCAAACCAGGGCCAGCAATCATGGAGCGTTCTACCGATGCCTTCGCTTTAAAGGAAAATACGTAGGTTGTGTTGGGAATTAAGGTCATCACTTGACTTAAATTAACGTCCCATGGATTACCGGCAGCAGTAACATCGACTTCAAAGAAACTATTGGCACCGTCTGCAACAATATTAGTATCTCCAGCCGTCCAGCCTGTAGTGCCACCTTCGAAATTACCATTAGTTAGCAACTCCGGGCCATTAGGATCAACAGCATCAACGCCGCCAACAACACTGACTATCTTGACGTTATCAACAAGGTACACGGCACCCTCGCCTGGTCCATAGGCAGGAAATATCATGAATATGGTAATTTCGCTGGGGTTCAAACCTCGAGGCGTCAAGTCAGCTAAATCGAAGGTGTAGGTCTGCCATTCACCGGTGACTGGGGCCAAACCTTCATTGCTGCTGGTCAACTGAATATCCACAAAACCAGGAAGAGTAGTACTAGAGCCATCGGCAGCTTCTAGTTTTAGAAACCATGGCGTCGCTTCGCCTGCCGTTGGAGCAGTAACCACTTTCATCTCAAAACTGAATTGGCCATTGCTTGCGAATTCAGAGGCATCAAACGGTGTACCCGCGTCTCTGGAGTCGAAACCGGCTACGGTTGCGCCTGTAATGGTAAATTGGGCAACCTGATCATGTTCTAAATCATCGGTAACCACGTCGGTTTCTGCCGCAGCATCACCCCACAGTGCCCATTCAGGCAGCTCAAAAGTTTCAAATACGACAAGCTCTGTGGTCACTACGGCAGGCCCAGTAATCAAAATATTAAAGCTTTGACTTATATCTAAGGTGCCATCAGTGACCGTTAATTCTACGGGGTAGCTACCGGGTATCTCTGGCTGACCCGATAAGGTATTCGTAGTCATATCAAAGGTCGCCCAGTCGGGTAAAGTCGGTGCGGTGAACGTCAAGTCATCAAAGTTTGCGTCAGCCGCAGTCACTGCGTATGAATAAGCAGTCTCTATATCGCCCATTACGACTGGGTCGCTAGTAAATTCGGGGGCGACATTATCAAGTGGCAATGCTTGCACAGCAATAGTAAATTCCTGAGTAGCTGAATCCGTACCATCTGTAACAGTGATGGTAACAACAATATCACCCACATCTGCAAGTGTCGGTGTTCCAGACAACAGTCCTGTAGCAGTATCGATGGTTAACCATGATGAATCTGATGAGGAATAAGTGAGTGAATCTGCGTCCGCATCTGTTGCTGTTAAAGCATAAGCGTAAGGCTGGCCTTCATTTGACACAGTAACGGCGTCGCTGATTATTACTGGCACACTGTTAATACGAGGCGGAGGAGGAGGCGGCGCTAAATCATCAGTGTTACATGCCGTCATACCGAAAACGAGTCCGGTGATCAGCACCAGTCTTTTTAATTTGAATTGTTGTGTAATAACTTTCATTGTGCATCCCTATAAAATTTTTCTGGTCTTTTAATACCGACTTCGACTGTGACTGCAACGATTAACGGCATGCTGCTCGCTACTCGCGTGTAATAAAATGTTTTCATTGGTGTATGTCCTTTATTGCTATGTTTTAACTAATATTGCTACTTTTCGAGTAAAGAGCTTGCACGTAATAACTGATGTTTTTGTTTTTATGTCAGCAATGTATGCAGGTTAAAGCCATTACAGTGCGCCCACTCGTCGCGCTGCACTGGCTTCAGTCATCTACAGAGCTACCGCCGCTAGAGTGCTATTAGTAACCTTGGTGATCTCCGAGATGTGGCATCCAAGATTTACAATACCCCCCATTACTTCAGGTCACTGAAAGCACCTTTGGTTTTAAGGTTTACTATTTTCAAGAAATTTAATGTTTATAACAAAACAATTATGTAACACAAAGGTTAATAGCGACGAATTGAAATGCGTTGAGACGGTACAAACAAAAGGTGGAATGGACGTATTGAGTTGCTATGCCGCCTAAATGGTTTACATTGCTTAACATTTCTTTAACTCCGTTCATAACAAAAAGTTAACCGCAGCAACGAGTTTAATCAAGATGAAGTTAAGTCAAAAGCAGCGGTGTTTTTTATCGCAAGTTAAGTCCCTCTGGACGTATTTATATTGCGTTAGATTTTGCTTAACCTATTGTCTCACGAATTTTGAGAGCGCTAATCTTATTTTTGTTTCAGGTTATTTAAGGTGCAGGGCGAAAACTGTGCATGTTTATAACGCTTAGTTGAATTTAGGGTTTGGCGTTTAGAAGAGTAATATTATGAGTTGGGACTTGGTTTATCGGCTTTAAGAGCGCTACCTTCCCGAGTTTTATCGATCCAAGAAAGTTGAATTAATATGAATATTGAAAAATCGCACAGTAGTGCAGTGTCAGGTGACTTTACGACTATTGGCGGCGAACGCTTTTACGCTATACACAACGTTGACAAAATGGCACCCTTTTTTGTTAGTTTGATTTCTGATAGTGACCACTGGTTATTTGTTTCCTCAACTGGAGGATTGACCGCCGGCAGAGTGTCGCCAGAAACTGCTTTGTTTCCCTATGCGCCAGTGGATAAGATCCATGAGAGTGTCAGTAATACAGGTTGTAAGACCCTGTTACAGGTCACTAAAAACGGCCAAACCTATAAGTGGGATGCCTTTAACAAAGTTTTTAACCACCCATATCAAATTAGCCAAAATTTATATAAAAATACCTTGGGTGATAAAATTTGTTTTGAAGAAATTAATCATGATCTGGAATTGGTATTTCGTTACACCTGGACCACCAGCGATGAGTTTGGTTTTTGTCGTCAGTGTGAATTACAGAATTTGGCTGAACAAGATGTTTCGGTAAAAATGATTGATGGTTTGCAGAATATATTACCGGCTGGGACACCACGTTTTACTCAAACAGTTTCAAGTAATCTAGTCGATGCCTATAAATGGAGTGAGCTTGAAAAAACGACTGGCTTGGCTATGTTCACGGTTTATTCTGGTATCACCGATCGCGCAGAGCCTAGTGAATCTTTAAAGGCTAACACCGTATTTTCTCTGGGTTTTGATGCACCTAAAATATTGCTTTGTAACGCACAATTAGAAAGCTTTTGGCATAATGCAGAAATTGAAACTGAGGCTACAAAACGCGGAATTCGTGGGGCGTATTTTTTGAACGTAGAGTTCGAATTACCTGCACAGCAGAGAAAAAAATGGCAGTTGGTGGCTAATCTAGAACAAAATCAGTCTCAGGTCAGCGCCTTAATTCAATCACTAGGCAACCAAGATAAAGTGGTCGCTGACTTATCTGCTTCTATAATTGAAGGTTCAGATGTTCTAGCGCGTATCATGGCCGCGTCTGATGGATTTCAGATGACCAGCGAAGAAAATGTGTCAGTTCATCATTATGCTAATACGCTGTTTAATAATTTAAGAGGGGGAGTGTTTGACAATCAATATTCCTTATCAACAAGAGATTTTATTGCCACCTTAAAAACTTTTAATATCGATATTTACGATAGACATCTACAAGCTTTGTGTAAATTGCCGGAGCAGATCAGCTTACAGCACTTTTCCAGCACCATCACCTCTCTTAATGACCCACAGTTAGAACGATTGGCTGCTGAATATTTGCCTATCACTTTTGGTCGCAGACATGGCGACCCTAGTCGTCCATGGAACCAATTTGAAATCAAATTGAAGGATGATGCCGGACATCGTTTGTTGTCTTATCAAGGTAACTGGCGAGATATTTTTCAAAACTGGGAAGCATTAACCTTTAGTTATCCGGAATTTATAGAGTGTGTTATCGCTAAATTTGTTAACGCATCAACCATAGATGGTTATAACCCTTATCGCATTACCAAGGGTGGAATAGACTGGGAAGTGGAAGAGCCCGATGACCCTTGGAGCTACATTGGTTATTGGGGTGATCATCAGATCATCTATTTACTAAAAATGTTGGAACTGTCTAAACAATTTCATCCAGCGTTGTTAGCACAATTACTCAAAAAATCGATTTTCAGTTATGCCAATGTGCCTTATCGAATCAAGTCATTTGACGAGATGTTGAATAATGCAAAAAGCACAGTGACTTATGATGAGGATTCTGCAGAGCGTATTTCTGAAAAAGTCGCACAGTTTGGTGCTGACGGTAAGTTAATACTGGATGAAAATGGTGACGTTTATCAAGTTAATCTATTAGAAAAACTATTGGTGCCTTTGTTGTGTAAATTGGGCAACTTGGTCGTCGACGGTGGTATTTGGTTAAACGCCCAGAGACCAGAGTGGAATGACGCGAACAATGCCTTAGTGGGTCAAGGCTTGTCGATGGTGACACTGAATTATCTGAGACGTTACATATGTTTTTTCCAAGATTTAATGAAGGATCAGTCTGAAACCACTGAATTATCTTATGAAGTAGCATTGTGGCTCAAAGAAACAGCCAAAATATTACAAAATTTAAGTCCGAAATTAGAGGGTGTACCGGTATCTAACACATTGCGGTTTACTGTGTTACAGGATCTAGGCCAAGCAGCGTGGCGTTACCGTCAGGCCGTGTATAACACGCAGAGCTTTAGTCACAAAGAAAATTGCTCGGTTGAAGTGGTTAATCTATTACTCAGCAATGCACTACTTGTGATTGATCATACGATTCAAACCAGTGTCGGTGATGATGGTTTGTATCAATCCTATAACTTGTTGGGTTTTCATGGCGAGCAAGCTTCGGTAGAAAATCTTTATCCCATGCTTGAAGGGCAAGTGGCTGCTATCAGTTCTGGTGCGATCAACCCCGAGCAAGCTGCAGATGTATTGGATGCGTTGTTTGTCAGTGATGTTTATCGTGACGACCAAAAAACCTTTATGTTGTATCCAGACCGCATTCAAACACCATTTTTATCTAAAAATGTGATCACTTCTGCAGCGTTTGCTGAGGTACCCGTATTTGCGCAAATGCTGGCTGCATCTGATAAACGTATCGTCATGCATGACGTGAAAGGTTGTTATCGTTTCAATCCTAATTTAAAAAATAGCGGTGAATTGACGATTCAACTTAATCAACTTAGTGCAGATTACCCTGCATTGGATAAAACAATGGTGTCTAAAATTGAAGGTCTGTATGAAGAAGTATTTAATCATCAATCTTTTACCGGTAGATCGGGCGGCATGTTTGGTTTTGAAGGGCTAGGTAGCGTGTATTGGCACATGGTGTCAAAACTGTTATTAGCATTAAAAGAGAATTTCTATGCTGCCGTTGCAGAAGATGCCAAACCTGAACTCATCCAACGTTTAGGCGCTCTTTATTACCGGGTGCGTGGCGGTATTGGTTTTAACAAATCACCTCAAGAATATGGTGCATTTCCTTGTGACCCATACTCCCATACGCCTAAACATGCTGGGGCGCAACAACCTGGAATGACAGGGCAAGTCAAAGAAGAAATTCTGAGCCGTTTTGGTGAATTGGGTATTCATGTATTTCAAGGTGAGGTCGAATTTAAACCAACACTGCTTCGTTGTCGTGAATTTGTAACTACACAACAGACTTTGCGTTACCTTGATGTTAAAAATGATTGGCAGGAAACCACAGTTCCCAAAGACGGTATCGGCTTTACTTGGTGCCAAGTACCTGTTGTATATGAATTGAGCACCGGTTCACCCGCACTTACGTTAACCTTGTCTGATGGAAAACAAATTACAAACAGCGACTTGACGTTGGGTGGTGAATATAGTCATGCATTATTTAACCGAACGGGTTTTATTAAACAAATACACATTACCTTAAACGCCACTCAGCTGCTTGGTGAGTAAAATACCCACTTTGTTGTAATAAATTAAATAGAGGTCATTATGTCTGGAAATTTTTATAGAAACCGCGCCAATTTACTTCACGCTGGTAAGTTGTCGATAACAGAGTTACAAGCTGAGGTCAGTCGATTGTTGGCTGACAAGATCCATGGTTTGTCTTTTAGCCCTTATATTACAGGGCAGGGGCCCGGCACCCAGATTACCGAAGAACAAATTCATCAGCGTTTGCAACTTATTGCGCCCTATGTGAAATGGGTTAGAACCTTTTCCTGTACTGAAGGCAATGAGTTAATCCCAAAAATAGCCGCTGAATATAGTTTGAAAACCTTAGTGGGGGTATGGCTAGAAGGCGATCTTGAGAACAACGAAAAAGAGCTCGCCAATGCTATTAAATTGGCACAAGCGGGACACGCCGATTTACTCGCTGTGGGCAACGAAGTGCTGCTTCGGGAAGAAATGTCTCAGGATCAATTAATAGATTATATTCAGCGTGCTAAACAAGGTGCGCCTGGAGTACCCGTAGGCTACGTGGATGCGTATTTCTTATTTGAAGACAATCAGAAAGTGACAGATGCCTGTGATGTGATTTTTGCTAATTGTTATCCGTTTTGGGAAGGTTACCCCGCAGAACATGCGCTGGTATACATGAAAGATATGTACCACAGAGCGCAAAGAGTCGCGCCGGGCAAACAGGTAATTATCAGTGAAACTGGCTGGCCAGACCAAGGCAGTGCAGAGAGAGCCTCGGTCCCATCTTATGAAAATGCGCTCCGTTATTTTGTAGACTCTCACCACTGGGCACAAGAAGAGGGCATTGACTTGTTTTATTTTTCCTCATTTGATGAAGATTGGAAAGTGGCAGATGAAGGTGATGTTGGAGCGTATTGGGGAATTTTAGATAAAGATGGTAACCACAAATATGCAAAATAATGTCAAATATCAATCTGCCATCGAAAAAATGACAGGCCTTAAACATGGCAATAGCATTTGTTATTCAGGGTACAGAGATGGACAAGATCCTCGGTTAGGGATTTTCCCAAGTTATGGGCAAGTGAAAGAAGATTTACTTTTATTGGCTGATAATTGGTCCTTCTTACGTCTGTATGATTGCAGCAAACACGCTGAAACTGTACTTAATGTAATTGAAACAGAAAAATTAGACTTTCATATTATGCTGGGTGTGGATATGGCTGCAGAAGTCAGTAATCCTAATTGTCCTTGGGGAGCGCATTTTGACGATGAAAAACTCGCGGAAAATAAACGTCACAACAGTGATGAAATTGACCGCCTTATTGCATTAGCTGCCCAATATCCAAAATCCGTGTTTTCTGTGTCTGTGGGTAATGAAGCCAGTGTGGAATGGACCGATCATATGGTACCGGTAGACAGTCTGGTGAATTACGTGCAACGTATCAAAGCCAATATTGCACAACCTGTGACTTTTTGTGAAAACTATGTACCTTGGACTAACAAATTAACACCTTTAGTTGAGGAATTAGATTTTATTTCAATCCATACTTATCCAGTTTGGGAATTTCAAAATATTGACAATGCCCTTGAATATACTAAAAATAATTACCATCAGGTGTTGGCTTGTCATCCAGATAAACCTATTGTCATTACCGAAGCGGGATGGACTACCCAATCAAATGGCCAAGGTATTGAATCATGGAATGCATCAGAAGTATTACAAACTGCTTATTATGCTCAGTTGTTACAATGGACCACAAAAGAACGCATACTAACCTTCGTATTTGAAGCATTTGACGAGCCTTGGAAAGGTTCAGATGATCCACAAGAGCCAGAGAAACACTGGGGATTATTTAAGGTTGACCGTAAACCTAAACAAGTTATGCAGGGTGCTTACAGCTAGTCCAACTAGAACACAGGATCGATGCGAATTGATAGACAACACTGGCTGGTATCCGGGATGATAAAACAGGGCACATAGAGCACAGCCATAGCCCTATATTGGAGCGCCTAGGCCTAAACTGTGAACAATTGCTCACTCTTACGACATAATTTGAAAAACACTTTTGTTATGTTGCAGGTACCGAGCAGATGATGAATAGTTTTACAGTACACCAACGAATGCTGGGTATGAGGCAGTGCAAACATCTGCTTGGTCATAGTGGGTGACTTCAATCCTATTCAATTTGCATAGTGAAGTTTTACCTAATAGAAACAACAACTAGGTACTAATTGGTTTACTCTTCAATCAATACCTAGTTTTCCAATTATGTTATTTAATTAATATTGCTTCCAATTCTTCCAAGGTTTTACCTTTAGTTTCAGGTAAAAACTTAAGAACAATGATCAGACCAATAAAGGCGAATCCGCCATAAATCGCAAAAGTAAAAGTCGCGCCTAAGTTTGCCAATTCCCATGGAAATATAAGCTGCACTAAGAAACTTACGCCCGAGTTGATTAACCCCACAAATGAGATCGCGATACCGCGAATTCGGTTTGGGAACAGTTCTGAAAACAGTACCCACATGACTGGACCCAAAGACACCGCAAAGCAGGCTACAAAACCTAATATACTCACTAGGATCATCGTGCCATTCATTTGAATGGCTGCTGACACCAATGTGGATTCAAATTGCACTGCTTGTGTTGCGCCTAGCAAGCCGCTTATTGCTGATTTGAATGCTAAGTCACTGCTAAAAGTCATGCCAATGATAGGTTGCAACGCTTGAATATCTATTTCTGCTGACAAGCTACTAATAGCTTGAGCGGTTAACGTGTAAGTTGCAGCATTGAACTGGTAAGCCAAACTAAACATGCACACAATAATTCCAGAGACACCGGCTACTAATAATGATTTACGGCCTATTTTATCAATCAGTGCGATGGCAATTAAGGTAAATACCACATTAGTAACCCCCACTAATATCGCTTGCATAAATGAGGCGTCAGTACCTAAACCGGTTTGTTCAAAAATCATTGGAGCATAGAAGAACACAGCGTTGATACCAGTAATTTGCTGCAATATGGCAATGGATATACCAACAATCATCACCAAGCGCATTGAGGGCTTAAGTAAGTCTATAAATGCCCCTTTAGCTTTGTTTTGTTCAAGATTGATACTATTGTTGATTTGCTGAATTTCTTGTTGCGCATTTTGTTCACCTAAGGCCCGCTTTAGTATTACGGTTGCTTCTTGAATACGGCCTTTCATCATCAACCAGCGTGGGCTCTCTGGCACTATGGATAAGCACAAAAAATATACTAGGGCTGGGATCGCTTCAATACCTAACATCCAGCGCCAATTCCACTGAGCAAAACCTAAGGTTTGCACCCATTGAGAGTCCGAGTTAGCGGATTGTAAAATCAAATAGTTGGTAAAAAACGCTACTGATATACCCAGAACAATATTCAGTTGGTTAAGAGACACCATTCGGCCACGATATTTAGCTGGACCAATTTCTGCAATATACATAGGGGCAATAATCAAAGCGGCCCCTACTCCTAAGCCTCCTAACATTCTAGCCATCACCAGCATTAAAAAACTGGGTGCAAAGGCTGAGGCAATAGCGGACACAAAAAATAACGCTGCGGCTATTTTTAATATGACTTTTCTACCAAATTTGTCACTTAGCGGTCCAGCTGTAATCATGGCGAACGTTGCTGTGAGTGATAGTGAAGCCACGGCCCAGCCTAATTGAATTTTAGTTAAATTAAATTCTGGTTCAATAAATTTCACCACACCTGAAATAACAGATGCGTCAAAGCCCATTAGGAATCCTCCCAATGCCACTATGATAGATACATAAAACACGTAGAAAATGGATTGAGGCTGGTTGTTTTTCATTCTTATTGCCTATAAATTAGTTTATTAGTAAATACTATTCACATAGAGCTTGCCAAGCTAGACTATTGCTCTTAAAAATATATTAAATTGCGATAGAGCGGTCATCGTTAGCGATAGTACGGACTGAATTGCTGGCGAGCAACCTATACTCTGTGTAAACTAAAATTTGCAGTTAATGCTAACGTTGTTGGCTTAATAGGACAGCCATGTTGACATCATTTTTTGAACATCACCCCACTATGATCGACCGTTATAAAGTCTACCAATTTGGCTTATTGCACTTAGGGTTTTGGGCATTTGTCAGTACTATCAGCTTTTTTTCTTTAACGCTGTGGTATGGACCTTACGATTGGAGTCACATTGTACATATTATTCTTCAGGCGATACTAGGGCTGATCCTTACTTTGTTTTTATATCTGGGTTTTATGCGTATATGGCACAGGCCTTTTATTTATCGCGCCACTATGGGATTTATAATGGTGTTGGTGGTATCGCTGATTTGGACTCTGTTTAGAATTGAAGCCTTTATTCGTTTAACTGAGATCAGTACTGAATGGAGCGAATTCGGAGGTTGGCAATTTGCCAGCTTGTTTATATTTTTATGTTGGACCGGTCTATTCCATGGCATGCGTTATAACGACCTGTTACAAACTGAACACCGGATCATGCTAAAAGTGGAGGCTGAAGCCCGTGAAGAGCAGATGAAGCGTATGCATGCACAAACTATTGCCAGAGACGCTCAAATAAAAATGTTACGTTACCAGTTGAACCCTCATTTCCTGTGCAACACCCTAAATGCGATTAGTTCACTGGTAGAAGTGAATGAATCAGAAAAAGCACAAAGTATGACTGTGCAATTGAGCCGGTTTTTACGCCACTCTCTGGATAATAATCCAGATACCAAACTGTCATTGGCAAATGAAGTGAAGGCACTTAATTTATACTTGGAAATCGAAAAGACACGATTCGGTGATAGATTGAATTTGGACTTTCAGATTGATCAGCAGGCTAAATTAGCTATGGTACCCAGCCTTTTGTTACAGCCAATTATTGAGAATTCCATGAAACATGCGATTGCCCAAAATGAATTAGGTGGCACTATTTCAATCCAGGCTAAAGTGGTGCAGCAACGCCTGATCATGCAGTTAAGTGACACAGGTAGTGGCAGTAAAATAGGTAAAAGCAAAATTGAAAGTTCTAAGGGGCGGGGGGTTGGTTTACGTAACACCAATGAACGACTAAAAGCACTGTATGAAAACGACTTTACGGTGAACATTGATCTTTTACCGTCGGGTGGCTTAAGAACCACTATAGAGATCCCCTGTGAATATAACAGCACGGGAAGTGGTTATCCGGTGAGTAGCCAAGAACGCTTGTCAGAAAATGAGTATAAAGTATGATCAAATTAAAAACGCTGATAGTTGATGATGAACCATTGGCGCTAAAATTGCTCCGCGCCAAATTAAATAAAATCGCTAACATTGAGATTGTAGGTGAATGCAAAAATGGCCGTGAAGCCATAGCTGCAACTTTAGACCTAGCTCCCGATTTAATTTTTCTAGATATTCAAATGCCGGGTTTAGATGGCTTTGACGTAGTTAAAGGTTTGCAAAGTGATATTTTACCCCTTATTGTTTTTACCACCGCTTATGAACAATATGCACTAGATGCGTTCGACGTTCACGCGGTCGATTATATTTTGAAACCCATTGATGATGAGCGGATTGTGCGTGCGGTACAAAGAGCCCAAGAACGATTGGAAGGCGTTGACACTCAAGAAGACAAACCGCGAATTTTGGGAGCGATCGATAGCATTAATCAAAGAAAAAACTCTGAATCAAGCAACGGTAGAAATCTACCCGGTTTATCTCCCACTAATACCTTTGTAGATAAAAAAATAGTGATTAAAGACCGTGATGAAATCACTATCTTAAAACAAACGGATATTGAATGGGTCGACGCTGCTGGCGATTATGTGTGTTTACATTCCCAAGGAGAAACCCACATCAAGCGCAGTACCTTAAAAGAGTTATTATCTGAATTGGATGACAATATTTTTAAGCGAGTTCATCGCTCTACCATAGTCAATTTGAACTTTATCGATAAGGTTATTCCCCACACCAAAGGAGAATTTTTCTTGTTATTGGGCGAGTTTGAGAAAATAAAAGTTAGCCGTAACTACAAAGATGCAATTAAGCATTTTTTATTGGGAGAGTGAAATTGAGTTAGTTGGGGGTAACTTGCTCCATAGGCTCTAGACTGCTAGAAACGAAAAGCACACTTCGCGCCAGTGATTTTTTTAACAATAAAAAAGAGTCACCATAAAATATCGCAGGTTACTTAATTCCTTCAATAAAAAACCGAATGAACGGCTAAAATAACCTGACTTTGGATGGTTTATCTAGGTAAATAAGAGCAACCAGATAGTTATGAAGCAAACAAGATGGATTTCTTACTTAGCTTGTTTGCAACAATACGTCTATCCTACAGATACTTTACTGGGGTGAAAGGCTGTTTCACCAATAATATACAGTATTAAAAAAGACTTAGAGTTATAGCATGAAGATGATTGGCACAAAAAATAAGAGCAGTTCTCCAGATGGAACCCACAGCCGCTTTCTTCTTCCCGGAGAGTTTTTTTTTGGTGGACCTAAATGTCAAATTAATACCTTACTAGGTTCGTGTATTGCCATTACACTTTGGCATCCTAAGCTTAAAATAGGTGGGATGTGCCACTTTGTTCTTCCATCTAGAAGAAATTCAAAGGCGTTACTTCCTTCTGATTACGATTATAATGGTAGTTATTGCGATGAAGTGATGGTGCTTTTTGAAAGAGAGGCCTTGCAACGAGGTACCAATCTTAAGGACTATGTAGCGAAGATATTCGGCGGTAGTAATATGCTGGCAAACTCAACGCTAGATGAAAACGATTTGATTGGCACCAAAAATACTGAGGCTGCAGTTAATCATCTAGCTGAAAAAGGTATCTCCCTTTTGATAGCACATGTTGGCGAGAAGGGACATCGTCGCATAGCATTTGATATAGAGACCGGTGATGTTTGGGTTAAACATGTAGCATTGCAGAAATTCATCCCAGATAACCTTTAGTTCATTCGAGTAATAAAGAGGAATAAAGAGGAATAAATCATCATCTTTTTTCAAAAAACATTACTTGGAACGTCTCAAGTTAAGAGCGTATGCGTGCCTACTGGAAGTCTAGGTGATGATAGATTGATTTTTACATGGGCGTGATGGGTACTTTCAATCTGCGAGCCTCTATCTAAGAGGCAATATGTTATTTCTTACCTTTGTTAGGTTTTGAAACTCTAGCTTTTGATTTCTTTGCTTGATAGGGTGACGATTTGTCGTGACTTATTTGGGTCTCACTGGTTTTGTTACTGCGGCTATTGCGAGTGTTTTTAGCCACACTTTTTAACAAACTGATACGATTACTGACTTCAAATCCTGCTTTAACAATCCGTTTTATTTTGCTACCAATCATTTTTTCTATGCGAGCAACGGTATTTTCTTCTTCACGGCTGACGAATGAGATCGCGTAACCTTCTTTACCAGCACGGCCAGTTCGACCAATACGGTGCACATAATCTTCAGGTAGATAAGGTAGGTTATAATTGACCACATAATCTAAACCTTGAATATCTAAGCCCCGAGCGGCTACTTCTGTCGCGATTAACACTTGTAGTTTTGCTGATTTAAAATCGGCAATAGCCCGGCGACGAGCCCCTTGGCTTTTGTCTGCATGGCACACTGCAGCGTCAATTTTGCTACGTTTTAATGCAGCCATCAGTTCATCTGCTTGTTGCTTAGTACTGGTAAAGACCAACACCTGATACCAGTTTTGCTCTTTCAATAAGGCTTTGAATAAATCAATTTTGCGTGACTCTTCCACAGGATACATAACATGTGAAACAGTTTCGGCAGTGGCATTAATTTTGGTTACTCTTAATACCTGATGATTGTGCAATAACTTATGGGATAATTCATTTACGGCTGGAGATGAAGTCGCGGAAAATAACAAGGTCTGGCGTTTTTTAGCGGTGAACTTCAATATGTTTTGTACATCAGCGATAAAACCCATATCTAACATACGGTCTGCTTCATCAAGTACCACAAACTCAGCATTGGCAAGATTAACGTTACTGAGTTCTAAATGTTCAATGAGACGTCCTGGTGTTGAAATTAGAATATCCACGCCATCTTTAAGCTTATTAGCCTGACCGCCCATTTTCACGCCGCCATATAGGGCAGTTACCTTTAAAGGTAAAAATTGTGCATAGGCACTTATGGTGTTGGCGAGTTGTTCAGCTAACTCTCTAGTCGGCGTTAAAATCAATGCGCGTGGGCTACCTGACAACCTGTCTTTAGGTTTATCCAGCATTTGCTGTAAAATAGGTAAGGCAAAGGCAGCGGTTTTACCTGTACCTGTTTGAGCATTAACCAATAGGTCTTTGCCTCTACGGGCAGGGACAATGGCTTGTTCTTGCACCGGTGTCATTTCAGTATAACCACAGACTTCGAGGGCCTGTTGGATTTCGTTGGCTAAACCTAAATTTGAAAATTTCATACTGATCCTGAGCAAGGGCAAAAAGCGAGGCGGGAATATACAGCATTTTAAGCAACAAAGTGCGACTGTTTGCGGTTTTTATAAGCACTAGCGCATTCTTTTTTATTGCTAAGTCATTTGAAGGCTTTGATAGACAGTAAAAAGCCGCTAGCATGATATTCACGCTAAGCGGCCCAGGGAGGTGGCAGTTCACTAGGCTGCCAATAGTAAGTCGTCAAATTAGGGTAAAAAGTTCAATACTAATTGAAAAATAGTCATTTGAAATTAACAGATAGGATTAGAGATACGAGATGAAAACTTTATATGTATTTTTGGGGATCACTTTGTTGTTAGTTGGTTGTGATAAAAACGAAGTGGGTGATATTTCACTGGGTGCGTTTACCACTAAGGATATTAAATTAAATACTTTGGTTGATCCCATTGTCACGGGTGTGACCTGCCATGTTGCGAGTATTGAAGCAGATCTCAGCTTGTCCGATCCTTCAGATAGTTCAATATCTTGCAGACAAACGGGAGAAATCAGTGCTGCGATGATAGCGGCGATTGATAAGTCAAAATCCGGTGATGTGGTATTTAAAAAATCAAAAAGTATCTTTTTTAAGAGTATGAAAATCCGCCGTGTATTTGATCAACAAAGTCAAACATTGATGTATGTGTCTTACTCCACCAAAGAAACATCAGGCAGTTTTAAACATAGTCTCTCGACTGTGCCATTGTGGGGCACTAAAGCGTATCAGACGCCTGTCAAACTTCCTTTAACTTCAGATTGATCGATCATTATCAGAGATCAGGAATAGACAGTATGAAAAAAGGACTGAATAGGTTGTTTTGTTTATTGATGCTAATGGTCGGATCCGTTATGGGAGTTACAGTGCGGGCAAATAATTTAAACAACGCAGTTGATGATATGCTCAAAGGTTCAATACCTGTAATACACACTGCTGAATTAGACACTCAATTGGCCGAAAATGACGAACTAGTGTTGTTAGATGCCCGTGAGAAAGCTGAATATGAACTCAGCCATTTACCTAATGCTCAATGGATTGGGTATGATGAGTTTTCACTAAAATCTGTCGCAGATGCTAACAAAGACAAAACCATAGTGGTGTATTGTTCCATCGGGGTGCGTAGTGAACGTATAGCCGAGAAACTCAAATTAAATGGGTTTAAAACTGTTTTGAATTTATATGGTGGGATTTTTGCCTGGGCAAATGAAGGCAGAATACTGTTGGATAAAAATCAATTGCCTACGCAAAGTGTACATGGCTATAACAAAAAGTGGGCTCAGTTACTGGAACCTCATGTGCACCGCCCTCAAGCACAATAATCATCTATTTAACCTGAACTCTGGTTAAGACGTGCCGCTTCCCTTAAATTAATTGCAATAATAACAGTTAGTTAGAGAATAATAGTTGCATTGAGAATACATTGTACACATCCAGTGCTGCTATTATTGTGTTTATCGAGGCGAACTTGTGAAGCAATAGCGCGCTATTGTAAGCAAGTTCAACGAAGATAGGCGCGATAATAGTGGTGCTGGACGGTATGGCTTATCCAGAGTTCAGGTTATTTAAGTTAAGCATTTTTCTGCTTGCTGTAAGCCCACCTAATAAATGCAATTTTATCGAACCCAAATTTATTTTGATGCGACCTATACGTTATGAAAAGAAATAGTGAACACATGCTTGAAATAAGTGATTTACTGGGTATCCCAACAGGAACCGTAAAGTCCCGCCTGCACCAAGCAAGAAAACTTATTCAAACTAATCTACAAGCTGATTAAAAGTAACCAAAGTGGAGAAATATGATGAAAAACATCAATCAAAAAATTCTTGAAGCAATGAAAGATGACACAGCAGCCCATGAGTTTTCAGAAGAGCAAGCCAATGGATTGCAATTAATTGGGCAAAGTTTTAAAGGTACGTTTCGATTAACCTTTGTAGTGATTGTTACTATGCAATTGATTTTTGCGGGAATGGCCATTTATTGTGCTTATCATTTGGTGAACGAGATGGATCTCGGTTTAAAAATAAATTGGCTGGCAGGTACCTTATCAACGGTTGTCGCCTTTGCTATTGCTCGTATATGGTTTTTTATGGAGCTAAACCGTTTGTCTGTAATACGTGAAATTAAACGGGTAGAGCTACAAGTTTCTTTGTTAGCTGAAACTTATCAAAAGTAATAGGCTGAAGTATGAAATTTAAAAAGTGGCTTGGATTAATTGTTTTATTTCTTTTTACCTTATGTGCTGAGTCAAAATCAGTACATGTTGCAGTGGCTGCAAACTTCAGCAACACTATGAAAAGTCTGGTGAAAGAATTTGAGAAAACATCTGACTATCAAATAGCCTTGTCTTTTGGTTCCTCGGGAAAATTTTACGCACAAATCAAACAAGGCGCACCTTATGAATTGTTTTTTTCTGCTGATCAGGCTAAGCCCGATGCGTTGGAAAAAGATGGACTAGTGATTGCTAATAGCCGTTTTACTTATGCTATTGGGCGCCTTGCTTTGTGGAGTGCTCGACCTGACTTTGTCAATAAAATAGAAACAAAATTAAAACAGGGAGCATTTAATAAACTGGCCCTCGCCAACCCAAAGTTAGCCCCATATGGAGCTGCTGCATTAGAGGTACTCACAAGTTTAGCGTTAATCGATACGACTCAATCCAATTGGGTGATGGGCGAAAATATTGCGCAAACCTATCAGTTTGTCAGCTCTGGCAACGCAGATTTAGGTTTTATCGCATTGTCTCAGTTGTTAGGAAAAAATACACTACAACAAGGGTCTTATTGGTTGGTACCTAACATTATGCATCATCCAATTAAGCAAGATGTTGTGTTATTGCGTTCTGCCAAAAAAAACCAAGGAGCCAAAGCCTTTTTAGATTTTATGCAAACTAATAGGGCTCAACATATTATCGCTGAATACGGTTATCTGGCCTCAAATAGTTTGAATGTGGAGCATGAACTATGAGTCTTACTGATGGCGATATGGCGACTATTTGGTTGACGTTACGCCTTGCCACTACTGTCACTATACTATTGCTGATATTCGCCACTCCCGTTGCCTGGTGGTTGGCCACAACAAAATCTTGGTTTAAGGGCCCTATGAGCGCAATAGTGGCGTTACCTTTAGTACTTCCTCCCACAGTGTTAGGTTTTTATTTGTTGTTAGCTATGGGGCCAAACGGTGCAATAGGGCAGTTCACCCAAGCACTCGGACTCGGCACTTTACCTTTTACCTTTTGGGGGTTAGTGGTGGCGTCTATGGTGTATTCATTGCCTTTTGTGGTGCAGCCTATTCAAAATTCGATAGAAGCTATTGGTAATCGACCTTTAGAAGCGGCCGCTACTCTTGGGGCAGGTCCTATAGATCGATTTTTTACTGTGGTGTTGCCATTAGCTAAACCAGGTTTTATGACGGCAACCATTCTTGGCTTTGCCCATACGGTAGGTGAGTTTGGCATTGTATTGATGATCGGTGGCAGTATCCCCGGTGAAACCCGCGTGGTATCTGTGCAAATTTACGACCATGTCGAGGCTCTGGAATATGCTCAAGCTCACGCTTTGTCTGGTGTCATGATTGTCTTTTCGTTTGTGGTGTTGTTAATGCTTTATACTTTTCAGCGCAAGCGTAAAGCGGTAGGTATGACCTATGGCCGATAACATGGAAGAAATCAAAAAGGCGACAACATCAGCGCAGGGAATTCAGGCCCGATTTCAATTAGGTTTCGGACAATCAGCAAAAACTCACTTTGAACTCGATGTTGAGATTGCTATTCCGGGGCAGGGTATCACTGCTATTTTCGGCGAGTCTGGCTCGGGAAAAACGTCCTTGTTGCGTTGTATTGCTGGGTTGGAGAAAAACGCTTGTGGCTGTTTGCACGTCAATGGCGAACTTTGGCAAGATGCTGCTGTGTTTGTCCCCACCCATAAACGTAGTCTTGGGTATGTGTTTCAAGAAGCCAGTTTATTTGAATATTTAACCGCTATGGGTAATCTACGCTACGCGATCAAACGCAATAATCAAACAACTAACCCTGAATTATTAGAGCAAGTAATCGGCGTGATGGGAATTGCAGGCATCTTGTCACAATTGCCTGAAGCACTCTCTGGTGGCGAAAGACAACGAGTGGCAATAGCCAGAGCATTGTTGAGCCAACCCAAATTGTTGTTGATGGACGAACCGCTAGCGTCACTAGATACCGCACGTAAGCTTGAAATTTTGCCTTACTTAGAACGTCTGCGTAACAGTTTTAATATCCCTATTTTATATGTCAGTCATGCCGTCGATGAAATAGTACGACTGGCTGATCATGCTGTGATCATGGCTCAAGGAAAAGTGATTGCCCAAGGTGGTATAACACAGCTGTTTTCTAGAGCTGACTTATCCTTGGGAGTAAGCAACGAAGTAGGGGCTATTCTCGAATGCAAAGTAATGGAAAGAGACAAACAATGGCATTTAATGCGAGTGGCTTTTAACGGAGGTGAACTTTGGTTGCCCAATGTTGAAAACAAACAAAACACTACCCAAAGAATACGTGTGTTGGCGAGTGACGTTAGCCTAACGTTAACGCCTCATACTGACAGTAGTATTCTCAACGTATTATCTGGTGAAATACAAGAAATAATTAATGACCAAGACCCGGCTATGTCTTTAGTACGCTTAAAAGTAGGGGAGAGTTATTTACTGGCTCGTTTGACCCAAAAGTCCTTACAGAAACTGGCTTTGACATTGGGTAAGAGCGTTTGGATACAAATTAAGTCAGCCGCAATAGTGCGTTAGAGCATGCTACCATCTGTAGCCAATAGGCTTTAGGATGGTATGAAATACGCGGTTGTTTTAATGGCTCTTTGGCACATGCAATGTGGAATGGGTGAGTTAAAAACACGGAGAACAAATTAATGTTCTTCACTTTTTTACCTTTTATGGCCATGATTTTAGACTGAGTCGTTATCGCGACTCTACCCAGTATGGATATGCCTATATTGCCTTAGGTGTGGTTGACTTCATCTATTTACTTTTTACTACCTACACCTTAGGTGAATTCTCTCAGGTATAGCTCATTTTAAGTGGATTAGCGCCTATGTTAGTGTTGTACGCCAGCATGTTTGTTGTACAAGACAACTTAGCCCGTTATTACATTATGGGCACTTAGTTTATCTGTGTTGGTTTGATGTTTTGGCCTTAAGTAAGCTAACAATTTTGCTTGGCCTACTCATTTTTGCTTTAGCAACTGCTGAGATGTTGGTTGTTAGTTTTATCAAAAGAGACACAGAAATGGACGCTTTCGGTCTTCGCAATTGAAACATAGCAGCCTGACCGGAATATTGTGTATTGGAGGTTATAGTGCTGCTTTTTGGACAATGACTAAAGTGCCTATTTCGTCTGTGGCAGTGCTAGGGAGAACCAGTGTTTTTTTGTTGCATTGATTGGTAGGTATGTGTATGAACAAAAATTTACCTTGGGTCGTGTTATCGCTTCCTGCAAAGTCATTACGTGAATCGATCGATTAATTATAAATGGCAACTCGACAAAAGCATATCATCCACATTGACGGATGTGTTTGCAAGGTGTTGTGCTGAAGCCTTCCTTTTATTTTCAAATCAAATATAATTGAGTTAAGTCATACACTTTTTGAAATTTTAAGTCTGTTAAATTTTATTTTAAGTGACGAGAGGTTATAAAAATCAATTCTCTCTTACTTAATGTCATTTATTTTTTCGTATTGGAGCCCCAAGATTGAACAATATTTTAAACTTCTCAGCAGGTATTCTGCTTCTTTCATTTACCGCATATAGTGATGCTTCAAATACCTCAGGTGTCCATGGTCCAGGAGTCAAAGAAGATGATCGTAGTATACAACTCCGGCTAGCCTTATCGCCAAGTGATGAAAATGCTGAACAGGATAACTGGGCCTCTCGTTTGCACTATCAATATGCCTTTAATGATGAATTCAGAGGCCGCATGATTTTACAGTATCGTGACCGTGGCAGTTTTCAATATGAGTATATTCGTGGTGAGTTGCTCTATAATTTCAAGAAAAAAGCGGACGATAGTAAGTGGTCAAGTGGTGTACTTTTTGATATTCGTCAACGCAGAAGCGCTAACCCAGAGATGTTTGCGATAAATTGGACAAATCAATGGGATTTATCAAACGGTATCCGTGTTCGTGGGATTTTAATTGGCGCTTGGGAATTTGGTAGCGATCGGGCATCCAATGGAACTAAAGTTGAAACACGTGGTAGCGTAACCAAAAAACTAGAAGGGGGACTAACGGTAGGAGTCGAGATGTTTAATGGTTTTGGACGTGTTGGTGACTTTGGCTCTTTCAACAATCAAAGCCACCAAATGGGTCCTATGATAGGTGGAAGCCTAGGAGGTCTTAAGTTTGAGGTTAGATATCTTGCGGGTATGTCCAATGGATCCAGAGATCACAATTTTGGTTTGAGGTTCAATAAAGCATTCTGATAAATTGCAATGGTTTAATATGCAATAGGTTAACCTTTATGTTGTCAAATAGCTGAGTGTAAAAAAAATTTTTTACCACAGTATTCAAAGCAACGTGGCTGCCGCGCGCAGAGGAACAGATTATTAAGTAGTCAGTTTCTTTTCTCTGTTGCCTCATTGCTGGGCAACCGTCTTTCTCAGGGGGAATTGCATCTAGGCATCATTTGACCCGTTTGCTCTTCAACTGTCGGTTGTATTCTTTCAGTAGCAAGTATGCCATTTTTGAATGTGGTTTCTGGCAAAAAGACTAAGCACTGTTATTATTCGCATTTGTATAAGAGACCAATAATGTGTCTTAGCGAGTCTAAGTTTTACCCTCTGTGATATTTCTATATTAACCCATAATAAAACGGCCTCAAAAGAGGCCGTTTTTAAAGTTAGGCAGCATAAGCTACTCGCCTTTTATGTTGAATATTTCTGTGGTCTTCCCAAAGAACAAAAGCAACTAAGAGGCATGTTTTTTTAAAACTTGAATTCAAGATTAAAGTGCTTAGGATCATAGTGTATACGGGCTGGCAATAGTAAGGCTATTCACTAATCAGGATGAAACGCCTGCGCAACCTGCGCAATCTGATCTCGCATCCAAATATGCGCATCGTCTAAGTCAGCGCTCACATGCCAATATAAAAAGTATTCAAGTGGTGGTAATTCAAAGGGTAATTCGTACATAGACAAATCATAGTGTTTGGCTAAGTGATAAGGTAAACAAGCTATCAAGTCGGTTTTAACTAGGGTTGAGGGGATGGTTAAAAAGTGCTGACTACGCATGACTACCCTGCGTTTTTGACCTGCTTTATCTAAGGCTACGTCTATTGGCCCTGCACCGGTTTTTCTATGAGAAACGTTAATATGCCCGAGCTCTAAAAATGCTTCCATGCTCATACCCTGAGATAATGAGGGATGATTTTTACGTGCTAAGACTACAAATCTGTCTTGAGCAATCTTTAGTTTACATAAATGTTGGTCGCTAAATGATGAGGCATCAGCGTAAAAATCTAGATTGCCACTGGCCATGGCCGAAACGATATTTTTACGCTCCATTTCGTAGTTGGTCAATGATATTTTAGGTGCGCGTTTTTGTAATTGCCCCAGTAAACGTGGTATGAAGCTGACTTCAAGTAAATCCCTGAAAGCAAAATTAAAGGTTTTTTCCGCTTTAATTGGATCGAAAATATGACTTTCTTGCACACTTCTTCGTAATAGACCCAGCGCTTCTCGAGCGGGGCCAATGATATTTTGTGCCACGGGTGTTGGGGTCATGCTGTGTCCCGTTCGCACAAACAAAGGATCGTTCAGCATTTCTCGCAAACGGGCAAGGGAGTTACTCACCGCTGGTTGAGTAATACACAACACATCTGCGGCTTTAGTTAAGCTACCAGCAGTGTAAATAGCATCAAAAACAGCAAATAAATTTAAGTCAATACGGTGCAAATTCATAAACATTACCTTTACAACAAATCTGCAAACAGGATACGTTATTTATTAGTTAAATCAATGTTTAGCTATAGTTAATATTCATTACATTGATATATAGAAGCTTGTTAGACTATTGAATCAATATATATAGGAGACCGTAATATGGCTAAAAAACTATTAGAGTTAACACTGGGAGAGCAACTGCCAGTAGGTGATTGGATAAGCATTTCTCAAGCAGATATAGACTTGTTTGCTAAGGCTACTAATGACCATCAATGGATACATGTTGACCCACAGAGATGCGAAAAAGAGAGTCCATTTGGAACCACCATTGCCCATGGATATTTGAGTGTCACTTTGATGCCCAACTCACTTTATCAATCTATTAAACCAGACCCAACAAATCAGTCGTTGCTTAATTATGGTGTCGATAAGATTCGATTCATTGAGCCTGTGCGCGTAAATGACAGGATAAGGTTTCTATCAACTTTAATTAAAACAGAACAAAAAGCCTCGGGTGTGTTGTTTTACTTTGAAACCACGACAGAAATAGAGGGCCGAGATAAACCAGCGATGAAAGGTGTTTTTCTGACTTTATTAGCAGGGGCTTAGCAGCTGTGTTTAGGTAAACCATTTGTAGTCATAAAAGATATTATATCTTTAGCTCACTGGTCAGACCATTCTGAGAATTAATGTTCACATATAAATAACAATCTATTTACATGCCCGTCTCTCCAACTTATTATCATTGCTGAGTGTCTATAATTCTGTTTATCAGGCACTTAGCAAACAATAATATTATTAGAATCGAATAGTTTGATGGTCTTTTATTTAGGTTGTCCTACAACGTCCACCTTTGGAATAGATACTTAATATCTAATTGCTAATAGCTCACCTATTGGGAACACATTATGAAAATGAAAACTAAACTAACAGCATTGGCAGTGGCAATTTCTGCCCAGCTAATACCTTTGGGCAACATTGCAATTGCTCAAGAAGAAAGTGCCGATAAAGAACAAGAATTCGAATTGATTATGGTAACGGGTAGTTTTGTAAGGCGCAGTGAAAACTTTTCATCACCCTCACCGCTAGCTGTTATTGATAGTGTGGCTATTGATGCCATAGGTGCCAAAAGCATTGGTGATATCACTCAAACACTGACTATTAATACCGGTGCAGAAAACACGCCTGATGCCTTTACTCAAAATGCAACCGCAGGTACATCAAATATTAATTTACGCGGCCTTGGTGTTGCATCAACTCTAGTGCTGCTAAATAGTAAGCGACAAGTCGTCACCGCTCAGCCTAACAATAGTGGGGTTAATTTTGTCGACACCAGTTCTCTGATCCCTATGATTGCTTTAAATCGCATGGAAATAGTGAAGGATGGCGCTTCGGCTTTATATGGCTCTGATGCGGTAGCAGGTGTTGTCAACTTTATTACTAAGCGCGATTACGAAGGCACACAAATATCCCTTGATTATCAAGATGGCGCACACGGTGATAACAAAGAATATACTGTGCAAGGTTTGTGGGGAACGGTAGGCGATGATAGCAGTCTGATGGCTGCTATTAGTTATACTAACCGTTCTCCTATGTTTACCGGAGATCGTCGCTTGAGTCGTCCTCAAGATGATACAAGCTCGTTAGGTAGCCCAGGTTCTTACTTTGTAACTTTGGCTCCTGGCCTTACTTTACCCATTATCGACCCTACAGGCTGTTCGGAATTTGGTGGTTTCCCAAATCTGCTTGCACCATCGGGCACAGTGCCAGGTCTAGAAGTTGGATTTTGTGGTTTTGATTTTGGTAATGGTTATTCATTTGTGCCTGATGAGTCACGTTTATCTACATTTGTGCAAGCAACAAAACAATTGACTGATGATATTGAGTGGACGACTGAAATTTCTACTGCTAGAAACAGAGCTGTACGAGGGGGTTCACCGAGCTTTCCTATATTAACTTTCCCAACTGTTCCTGCTGACCATCCTAATAATCCTTTCGGTGCCGATGTGTCCTACTTTGGTCGTGAAGTGGGTAACGTAGGAGATGGCACTTCTTTTCCTGGTGACCCAGCTAATACAGAATCTGACACGTTTAGATTTAGTACTATGTTGCAAGGCGAGTTGGATTCTGGGTTTTGGGAAGTCAGTTATACCGCTGCTAGAAACAACTTCTTATTTACAGTAAATGATACCTTGGGGCAACAATTTCAAAACGCTTTAAGAGGATTTGGTGGACAAGGTTGTGATCCAATTTCAGGGACTGCAGGTGTTGGAGCGTGCGAATATTTTAATCCTTTCGCTACCTCGTTGTCTTCTGCCCCTAATTCACAAAATTTGTTTGATTCCTTTACCGGACGTCAAGAAATCGACTCTACTTCAAATCTTGAAGTAGCTGAAGCGTTCATTTCTACTGAATTATTTGAGATGGATGGCGGTGCCGCTGGATTTGCATTTGGTGCTCAGTATCGTTATCAAGATTTGACCCAAGATTATGATTCTTTGTCTAACCAAGACAGCTTTTCGTTTGTAATTGGTAATGCCGATATATACGGTAAGCAGGATGTGATTGCCTTGTTTGGAGAATTAGCCTTGCCAGTTAGCGAAGCTGTAGATGTTCAAATTGCATTACGATATGAAGATTACGGCGGTACTATAGGCGATACTATTGATCCTAAGCTAGCTGTATCTTGGCGTGCAACGGATGATTTTTCGCTTAGAGGATCTATTTCAACCTCTTTCAGAGCACCTTCTATCTTTCAAAAAGATGGCGGCGGTACTAGCTTAAATCAGATGGTTGATCCTTTAACAGGTTCTGCCGCATTCGCTGCGGATAGAACGTCGGGAAATGATGAATTGGTACCCGAGGAGTCTACAGCGTTCAACCTTGGATTTTCGCTAGAGCCTTTTGATGATTGGTCTATAGAAATGGATTACTGGAGCTTTGACTTTACCGATTTGATCATTAAAGAAAATTTCCAAGCAATCTTAAATGCTGAGCCTCAAAACCCTGACAGAGTTGTTAGGGCAGGAGACCCATTAAATGGTCCGTTGCTACAGGTTTTAACTACTTATGTGAACGCCAGCTCTCTGGAAACTTCAGGGCTTGATATTGTTTCTAGTTATAAATTAGAAACGGATGCGGGTACCTTTACTCCAAGTATTAGTGCCACTTACATATTGGCATATGATTTGGTCGACCCTCAAGCGGGTCCAATTGATGGTGCGGGATCTCGTAATAATAGTAATATTGGTGTGTCTACACCTGAGTTGCGTGCAAATTTAGGGTTAAATTGGAAACATGAAGAATACTCCGCCAATCTTTTTGCCCGTTATGTAGATACTTATAGCGATGATCAAAACTGTGCAGATGGTGTGTTGATTTCACCTACAGCGTTATGTACGTTAGGTTTTAAAGATATTGATAGTCATTTGACCTGGGATGCGCAAGTTAATATCGACTTGGGTAGCATATTTGAAACTGATGGTGCTTACGTCCTAACATTTGGTGGGGTAAACCTTACAGATGAAGATCCACCTCAAGTATTCACTAATGCTGGTTTTGATTCTAAAGTGCATGACCCACGAGGCCGTCAGATTTATGCCCGTGTTGCGATTGAGTTTTAGTTAATATCGAATTTCAAATATAGGTATTGATAATCCCCGGCTATGACCGGGGATTTTTTTGTAAACAACTTTTTCCAGTTGTTGTGATATTAGTTTATGGCTATACACTTTTATTCTCTGATTTAATTTCACACTATAAGTCAATCCTTTGATGCAAATATGATGAGATACCTATTATGGAAAAATATTCACAAGATCAAATCCACATTCAACTGAAAAATATAAATCAACAATTAGACGTGCAACAACAGTGGCAAGTGGTTGAAGGGAAGTTGACAAAAACCTTCAAGTTCAAAAGTTTTATCCGAGCTTTTGGTTGGATGACACAAATCGCTATATGGGCTGAAAAACTCAACCACCACCCTGAGTGGTTTAATGTCTACAATAAGGTTGAAGTGCAACTTACTACCCATGATGTAGGTGGTATAAGTGAATTAGACTTTAAATTAGCTGAAAAAATGGAATTATTTTTAAAATAACTGAAGTTCTACTTTGTGTTGTCCACAACACAAACATAAATAATGTCATTAGGAAACCTGCGGAAATATCATTAAGTTGTTGCTTAATTCTACATATCGTATGTAGTTTAAACGGTTGAAGTGGTTTTTAAGATTTATCTGTATTAACCCCTTGCGCGCCTAAGTTTGCTATGTATAATACGCCCCACTTGAGGAGAGGCAGAAAATAAGAGCTTCCCACTCAAAGAAGATTTCAGTCGCGGGATGGAGCAGTCTGGTAGCTCGTCGGGCTCATAACCCGAAGGTCGTAGGTTCAAATCCTGCTCCCGCAACCATCTTTCATATGGTGTATATGTAAGGCGTTCATACACACTAGTGATATTTGGTAATAGAATAGTAAATGTGTAATATGTGTATAGAGAGACAAAAATATGTCTCAATTAAAAAGTTTCAAGCGCGGGATGGAGCAGTCTGGTAGCTCGTCGGGCTCATAACCCGAAGGTCGTAGGTTCAAATCCTGCTCCCGCAACCATATTTAAACGGACCAACAATTTCATTGTTGGTCCGTTTTTTTTTGAATGGATTTTATACTCAAATCGATTAATCAAATGTATGTGATGTTTTGCCAAGTAGGCAGGAAAGTTAATGTTGTTGAATTTCTAAAAATACCTAAAATGAAATTTTAAATAATTAGTGTCTATGTTTTTGGCAAAGGGACGCTGTCTACAATCACATTATTGAGTAGCATATAGCCTGCACCTCACTCTGAATTCCGATTTATGTTTTGGTAAAACAAACATCATCAAGGTAATAATTTCGTTGCTTGTGTTTTTTTTAGACATTCAGTCCCACATAGCCTTGCAAGTCACCTTTGTCCTCTGTAGAATACGCCGCACTTGAGAAGCGATCTCCCTCGTCTTACGATGATAGTAACGTTTCATAGTGTGGATTTTTTTTTGCGTACAATTGTTTATTCAATTGGTATCGCGCCTTCCACAACCACTTTTAAAACAAGGTTTTATACCAAGTTTTAGTAATATAGTGGACTAGGGTCCAGAAACAAATAACCCCGCTTGTACGGGGTTTTTTGATTTTTAAATTTCGATTTTCTTTCTGGGCATTTGGCCCTTTTTTTGTATTTGGAGCAAAGCTTTGTCGCAACTCGAACAAAAGCTAACGGATATGTTAATGGCACCTGTTGAAGCATTAGGCTTTGAGATGGTTGGTGTTGAATTTTTGCGCGCAGGTAAACATTCCACTTTGCGTGTTTTTATTGATCATACTGATGGTATTAGCGTTGAAGACTGTGCAGAGGTGAGTCGCCAAGCTAGTGCAGTGCTGGATGTTGAAGATCCTATCAGCGTAGAGTACAACTTAGAGGTGTCATCACCTGGAATGGATAGGCCTTTATTTAAAGAATCACACTACCTTGAATGTTTAGGTGAAGTGGTGTCACTTAAATTAAGAATACCTATGGGTGACAGAAGAAATTTTAAAGGAAAAGTGTTGGCTTGCGAAACAGGTAATTTAACATTAGAAATTGATAACCAAACCCATGTTTTGGCTATTGCGAATATTGAGAAAGGTAATCTAGTCCCATCTTTTGATTAAGATGGTGACCTGACAAGGGCTGTCGTAAGAGAGTAATCAGTGAGGCAACAATGAATAAAGAAATTCTGTTAGTGGCTGAAGCCGTTTCAAACGAAAAACAGGTTCCAAGAGAAAAAATCTTCGAGGCATTAGAGTTTGCTATTGCCAGCGCCACCAAAAAGAAGAGTGAAAGCGAAATCGAAGTACGCGTTAGCATCGACCGCGAAACAGGCAGTTTTGACACCTTTCGCCGTTGGTTAGTGGTGGCAGATGATCACGAACAAGAAAACCCTGTGGCAGAAATGTGCCTATCTACTGCTCAGATGGACGAGCCAGACAAACTGTTGGGTGAATTTGTTGAAGAACAAATTGAATCTATTGCATTTGACCGGATCACTACACAAACAGCTAAACAAGTTATCGTTCAAAAAGTGCGTGAAGCAGAACGAGATCAAGTCATTGCAGAATATGAAGACCGAGTGGGCGAATTAGTCACAGGTACCGTTAAAAAGGTTAATCGTGACAACGTCATTATTGATTTAGGTAATAATGCCGAAGGCGTTATTTATCGCGATGATATGTTACCTCGTGAAACATTCCGACCTGGTGATAGAGTACGTGGTTTACTCTACGTTATTCGCCCTGAGGCTCGTGGTGCACAGTTATTTATTAGTCGTACTCATCCTGATATGTTGGTTGAGTTGTTCCGCATCGAAGTGCCAGAAATTGCAGAAGAAACCTTAGAAATTAAAGCTGCGGCACGTGATCCAGGTTCTCGAGCTAAAATAGCGGTTAAAACTAACGATAAACGTTTAGATCCAGTTGGTGCATGTGTTGGTATGCGTGGTTCTCGTGTGCAAGCCGTATCGGGTGAGCTAAGCGGTGAAAGGGTTGATATCGTACTGTGGGATGATAATCCAGCGCAATTTGTTATCAATGCAATGGCACCAGCTGAAGTCGCCTCTATTGTTGTCGATGAAGACAGACATTCAATGGATGTAGCGGTCGAAGCAGACAACTTAGCTCAAGCCATTGGTCGTAGTGGTCAAAACGTTAGATTAGCCAGCCAACTAACTGGCTGGGAATTAAACGTAATGACAGTCGAAAACTTAAATGCGAAACATGAAGAAGAAAACGCTAAGGTCTTAACCGTGTTTACAGCTGGTTTAGATATAGACGAAGACTTTGCTTCTATTTTGGTGGATGAAGGTTTCACGACACTTGAAGAAATAGCCTATGTGCCTATTAATGAATTGCTCGATATCGAGGGATTAGAGGAAGAAATGGTTGAAGAGTTGCGTAACCGCGCTCGTGCAACCTTAACGACTCGCGCACTAGCTACAGAAGAAAGCCTTGAAGCTGCAGAGCCTAAAGAAGAGCTGTTAAATCTTGAAGGTATGGACAGGCACGTTGCCTATACTCTAGCAAGTCGCGGCATTACGGATCTTGAAGGCCTTGCAGAACAAGGCACAGATGAGATTTCAGATATAGAAGAATTAAGCGATAAGAAAGCCGGTGAATTAATCATGGCCGCCCGTAATATCGTTTGGTTTAACGAAGAATAGGTCAACAGGAGGAATTCCCATATGGCAGAAGTATCCATAGAAAAACTTGCCACTGATATAGGCACTTCGGTTGACCGGTTGGTTCAGCAATTTAAAAGTGCAGGCATTGATAAAACAGCTGGCGGTGATGTAACCGAAGACGAAAAAGGCATATTGTTAGATTTTTTAAGCAAACAACATGGCGGTGCAGGCTCTGAAGGACCTAAACGCATGACGTTACAACGCAAGACAACCAGTACATTGAGTGCGGGTAAGTCTAAAGGTGTGACAGTTGAAGTGCGTAAGAAGCGAACTTATGTGAAACGTTCTGAGGTTGAAGAAGCCAAAATGGCTGTAGATGAAGTTAAACGTTTAGCCGAAGAGCAGCAAGTTAGGCTTGAAGCTGAGCAGCAAGCGGCTGAAAAAGCTAAAAATGCGGCACTAGAAAAAGCCCAAAAAGTGGCTGAATCCAAAGCCAAATCAGATGCAGAACGTACTGCTCGTGCTGAAAAAGCCAAAGAAGTTCGTGCTGCTGAAGAATCAGCCTTAAGTCCAGAAGAAAAAGCAGAGCAAGAACGCAACCGTGCTGAAGCTGAAAAACTTCGCAAGGCTCAAGATAAAGAGATTCAACGCAAACTTGAATTAGATGCGAAAAATGCTGCAGAAGAAGCTAAAAAACTAGCTGAAGAAAATTCCCGTCGCTGGAAGGAAGAAGAAGAGCGTCGTAAGAAACAAGAAAAAGAAGAAGTGCATGTGCATTCAAACCGCTATGCCCAAGAAGCCGAAGATGCAGATGATATCAAAACTGAACTTGGCGGCCGTAGACGGAAAAAATCCAAGAAAAATGCTGGTTCAGATTTGAAACATGCTTTTAATAAACCCGCACAGCCTGTTGAGCGTGTTGTTCGTTTGGGCGAAACCATTACAGTGAGTGAACTAGGTAGTAAATTAGCTATAAAAGCTACCGAAGTCATTAGAGCCCTTATGAAAATGGGCGAAATGGTAACTATCAACCACGTACTTGATCAAGAAACTGCTGTACTAGTAGTGGAAGAAATGGGTCACAAATACGAACTGGTTAACGATAATGCACTTGAAGATGAATTAATTGCTGACGCCTCTGGTGGCGAAAAGTCCTCTCGTGCTCCTGTTGTAACTATAATGGGCCATGTTGACCACGGTAAAACGTCACTACTTGATTACATCCGCCGCGCGAAAGTTGCAGATGGTGAAGCGGGTGGTATTACTCAGCATATTGGTGCTTACAGTGTTGAAACCACTAACGGCCGTATCGCCTTTTTAGATACGCCTGGTCACGCTGCGTTTACCGCTATGCGTGCCCGTGGTGCCGTTGCAACTGATATTGTTATTTTGGTTGTTGCTGCTGATGATGGTGTTATGCCACAAACGAAAGAAGCAGTACAACATGCAAAAGCTGCAGGTGTACCCTTAATTGTAGCCGTTAACAAAGTAGATAAAGAATCTGCAGATCTTGACAGAGTGAAAACTGAATTATCGCAAATTGAAGTGATTTCAGAAGAGTGGGGCGGAGAACACCAGTTTGTTTACGTCTCTGCTAAAACAGGTCAAGGGGTGGATGAGTTATTAGAAGCCATTAGCTTACAAGCCGAGTTACTCGACTTACAAGCCGTACCTACTGGCCCTGCAAAAGGTATCGTAATTGAATCACGTCTGGATAAAGGTCGTGGTCCTGTTGCCTCTGTGCTTATTCAAGAAGGTGAACTTCGAGCTGGTGATATCATGTTATGTGGTGAGGAATACGGACGTATTCGCGCCATGCGAGATGAAAATGGTAACGATGTAAAAGTCGCGGGCCCGTCAACACCGGTAGAAATCCTTGGATTGTCAGGTGTGCCTATTGCTGGTGAAAATGCGTTAGTGGTTCAAGACGAGCGTAAAGCCCGTGAAGTAGCCACTAAACGTCATACCAAACAACGTGAACTCAAATTAGCCAAACAACAAAAAGCCAAATTGGAAAACATGTTTGCCAATATGGAAGCTGGCGATGTTAGCGAGTTAAATGTTGTACTTAAAGCTGATGTTCAAGGTTCTGTTCAAGCCATATCTGAATCTTTGACCATGCTGTCGACTGATGAAGTAAAAGTGAACATTGTTGGTAGTGGTGTAGGTGGTATTACCGAAACTGATGCAAGTTTAGCTGCGGCTTCAGGTGCAATTGTTGTTGGTTTTAACGTTCGTGCTGACGCCTCCGCCCGCAAAGTCATCGATACTGAAGAGATTGACTTACGTTATTACAGTATTATTTATCAATTGATTGATGAAGTGAAACAGGCCATGAGTGGAATGTTGGCACCTGAATTCAGACAAGAGATAATCGGCTTAGCTCAAGTTCGTGATGTATTCAAATCACCTAAAATTGGTGCAATTGCTGGTTGTATGGTCACAGAAGGTATTGTTAAACGTAGCAGTCCTATCCGTGTCTTACGTGACAATGTCGTCATTTATGAAGGTGAGCTTGAGTCATTAAGACGCTTTAAAGACGATGCACAAGAAGTCCGTAATGGGGTGGAATGTGGTATTGGCGTGAAAAATTACAATGATGTGAAAGTCGGTGACCAAATCGAAGTATTTGAAACTGTTGAAATTAAGCGCGAACTGTAAGTTTGCATTAAGTTCAGTCAGCTTTTAGCTAATAAGATTAAACGGAGGCTACGGCCTCCGTTTTGTTTGTGAAACGATATATTAGGTATTAGGAGAAATTAACATGGCTAGAGAATTTTCACGTACCGACAGAGTCGGTCAACAAATTCACAAAGAAATTGCAAGTATTTTACAGAATGAATTTAAAAATCGTGATCCTCGCCTTGGCATGGTGACCGTGTCTGGTGTGGAAGTCTCACGGGATTTAGCTCACGCTAAAATTTACGTGACGTTTTTCGAAAATGATGAAGAACAAGTCAAAAATTATCTGACTATTCTTGAAGATAACAAAGGTTTTATCCGGACATTATTGGCAAACCGCATGCGTATGCGCGCTGTACCCGCCTTGAAATTTGTTCGCGATGGTTCTTTGGCTGAAGGGATACGTATCGCCAACTTAGTGAGTGACACATTAAATAAAGATGAAGCACGAGCTAAATTGGCAGGTCGCTCTTTAGACGATCAAGCATCAGACGGACAAGAGTCAAACACAGACGAGCAAAAGTAGTCGTTATGGCAAGAACAAGAAAAGGTCGTGCCGTTAACGGCATTATACTACTGAATAAAGGCTTATGCCTGTCGTCTAACCATGCATTGCAACAAGTTAAACGTATGTTTAATGCTGCGAAGGCAGGACATACAGGCGCTTTAGATCCCCTAGCAACAGGTATGTTGCCAATTTGTTTAGGTGAGGCGACTAAGTTCTCGCAGTTTTTATTGGAGACTGATAAAACCTACCAAGTCACAGCAAAGCTAGGAGTGCGCACGACTACTTCAGATGCAGACGGTGAAGTCGTTGAAACACTGCCGGTCAATGTGACTGAAGCACAACTGTTTGCTGCCTGTGAACAGTTTAAAGGGCCCATAAAACAAGTGCCTTCTATGTTTTCAGCACTAAAACATCAAGGTAAACCTCTGTATTTTTATGCCCGCCAAGGCATTGATATACCAAGAGAAGCTCGAGACATCACTATATTTAGTTTATCCATTGATAGATTTGCAGCAGATGAAGTGGATATGACAGTGCACAGTAGTAAAGGTACCTACATTCGTTCCTTGGTTGATGATCTTGGTCAGGTATTGGGCTGTGGTGCTTACGTCAGTAAGTTGCACAGAACACAAGTGACTGATTATCCTGCGGATAAAATGATGACGATGGAGTCCTTGCAAGCACTCAGAAACGAGATAGATAGCGAAGCAGATGTATCAGATGACCAAGCATTTATTGCCATGGATCAATTATTAATGCCTATGGATTCTGCCGTTAAAACTCTTGATTCAGCTGAACTAGAGCGAATAGCTGAAGGTTTTTTTAGGAATGGTAACCCCGTTAATTTTATGGGTACGACTGAATACCCAGAAGAATCTTTGATCCGAGCTTATAGTCAGGACAGTGGATTGTTTTTAGGTGTGGGTTTTATTGATTCTGACGGTAAAATTGCACCTAAACGTTCGGTTGTTTACACCTAAACAGATAACATTTTGTATGCGTGTAATAATTGCCAATATAAGACTTGTTATTAGGCTTGGCATCGCTATAATACGCGCTCTTTTTTGACTCGCTGAATTAGTGATTGGCGGGTTGTATCTTTAAACTCTTATTTACTGGAGAAAAACATGTCACTAACTACAGAACAAACGGCAACTATCATTGCTGATTATGCAGTTAAAGAAGGCGATACAGGTTCACCTGAAGTTCAAGTTGCTTTATTAACTCATAACATCAACAAATTACAAGGTCACTTTGCGGATCATAAGAAAGATCACCACTCACGTCGTGGACTGCTTCGCATGGTTAGCCAACGTCGTAAGTTACTTGATTACCTTAAAGGTAAAAACGTTCAACGTTATCAAGATCTTATCAAACGTTTAGGCATACGTCGTTAATCGACTTAGGCTTTAAAAAAAAGACGCGAAAGCGTCTTTTTTTATGCCTGAAGGAAAGTGCAATACTGACTCGAAATATATCGTAATAATGGAGCTTGAGTTGAGTGTTTTTGTACTGATTGCTAAGGCAATAGTGGGCTCTTTGGTGTCGTTCATTCTTTTTTGCCTATAGACGGCTTCGAGTGCAGACTCTGTGAAAACTATTGATCACCTTTTGGACTAAGCAGCGTGTTTTTATGATCAAATAATCTTGATGTTATCGGCTGCCATTTAGCCTGTTTACTATACTTATTAGTAGGTTAACAAGAACAAGAATCGCTGATATGTCCCACCATATGACAGGCCAAGGTCGCAACCAAGTCACTCTGTTCCCAGAAGCATTAGATGATTTCGTTAATGTTGAAAATCCCGTTAGAGTGATTGACGTATTTGTAGATGAACTCAACTTAGCATCTCTGGGGTTCAACAAGGTAACCCCTAAAAACAAAGGTCGCCCAGGGTATCACCCCGCCACCATGTTGAATCTCTACATTTATGGCTGCCTAAATCGTGTTCAGTCTTCACGACGGTTGGAGCGGGAAACCCAACGCAACGTTGAAACGATGTGGTTACTCGAACGCCTGACTTTAAAACCATTGCGGGTTTTAGAAAAGACAACGGCAAAGGTATTAAAAACGCATGCCGTCAATTCGTTGAGCTATGTCGCCAAATGAACATGTTTACCGATGCTGTTGTGGCGATTGATGGCAGCAAGTTCAAAGCGGTCAACGCTGACTGGAACAAGGTGCACGACGATGCCCCCGCGCCGCTGGTCGACATTGAACGCGTGATCGACACAAGCGAACACATGCTAACTCAAGTCACACATGAGGCCCGATTTGGACACCTGCTTTCTTGTCACTGGGTTTGGATGATGACTTCTTGCGGTTACTATCCTTGGATGGCGGAATACTACTATTTTGGCTGTTCAATCCTAAGCGTTGGGCCAGTAACACCACTACCAATAATATTAGCTCTATCGAAGCTTTCAGCGCAGGCGAAGCATCCGCATCGTTTTGCAACAGCGCCTTCGTTCGCTCTACTACTTCAGTAATATTAATGCCGCTTAGGTTCATAGTCGAAGAGAATGGAGTGCCATGTCGATAGCATGACACAACAGAATGATCGGGCAATAGGATCGCCAGTTCAGTGCAACTTTATTTTTTTAACAGGCTGAATAGTTACGTTTGCTTTAGGTATCAATTACAAACTGTAAGTTCTCAATAAATATATTTTATTGAAAAAAATTAAACTATAATTCTTTATAAATAAGTTGAGCCTAGTTTTAGGTAAACAAAGATATGCATGGAACGATTGGAGAATCAACTTTTACCAAGGCAGTAAATAGTTTGGTCAAATACATTCAAAGCAGCTCACCTATAAAAGACTCCCTTTTCGAACAAGCTCAGCTCTACTTTGAAACTTCTGATAAAGATAAACAGACCCTTCTCGAGCTGCAGCGAAAAGCTAAAAGCATAAAAAGTTCACTACAGGCAGCAGACGTAAAAACCACAACCAACATTGGCAAAAAGTTTGATGCGGCCCAACTTTTATTTAAGAAAGAACGGACTCGTCAACAACAAGCTTGCTCGGTTAGAAGCCGAAAAGTTAAAGATTTATGTACCAAGCTATTGGTATTGTCTGAAGCAGATAATTGGCAGGAAACTCAGGTAAACAGTGCAAAAGTACTCGGAACATTGCAACTTCTCTCTCCCGGCGAGGGCGCAAGGCTAGCGCAGCAAAACCAAAGGTTCAAACCCGCTTATAAAGGGGTTATAGCCCTGAGATTACTAGACAAACTGCTTATAGATGAAAAAATCAGTAATCACTACATCAATGAACGTTACCAAGAAAAACTGCGTTTTCCCTTACAAGAAGGTGATTTGACTCTGTTCCAACGGGATGTGGCTATACCATTACTCATAGCTGCGATATTTCAAGATGTGGGTTTAATGCACCCCAAAGCACAGTTAATCCTAAAAGGCGAAGATGGAACGCTGGATGAATTCAGGGTGCTAGGCAAAGAGGATCGTCTGGCCTTGTTAAAAATCAACCATGAGAAAACCCTTGATTTCATTACCCATGGTTTGGGAATGGAACCCTATATCGGAAATTCCAAACAAGAAAGGACCGCTTTTGAGCGAAATGAAAAAGAAAAACTGATATTTACCCGTACACTGTTGATCGACGCACTTAAGCCTAAATTGGGCGTTGGAAACTTAATCAAAGTCCCTCAGATTTATGCTTCAATCATTTTCTCTTCCAAGCAAAGCTATAATTTTATGGATCTACCTAAAGCAGGCTTAGTTATTGCCAGAGCTGCAGAAGGAGGATCCATAAGTAAGGTAATAGCTGACAGTTTATTGTCTATAGTCGGGCACTTTCCTCAGGGATATGGAATTACTTATATCCCAAAAGATGATGATAGGCAGGACATGGATAGTTATGAATATGCCATAGTCACAGAGCTCAATCCTGCAGACCCTTATACACCAAGGTGCAGGGTTGCAACCCGCAAACTAACCTTTATCTCCAGCGGTCAGACAATCTCTGTGAAGGTGGAAAATAATCTATACTTCGGTGCTACGAAAAAGAAACTAGAAAAAATTAATCCTGCTCGCTTGGAGGAAATACTGAGTAAGTTGGTTTCTAACTTTGAAGAACGTAAAAAATTAGATTTGATCCCCAGTTATTGGAATCCTTATGGTTTCTTTTGTTACAAAAAACAGCAAAATTTATGGAAGAAAGTCTAACTAATTACAATGGTTCGAGGACAAATAGAGCCAAATCTAATCCAAGATAGGAAAAACCATTAGAACCCAAGACATGAATACCGCATTTTCGGCTGTCTCCCCGATGGATACCTCAGGGTCAGGTTCGTTGAAATCGACAGGGTCAGTGACGCTGATTGATCAAAAGTTCAACGACCGCTCCTGGCACAGGCCGTGTAAAAACTCCAACGGCCAAATTAATCTTGCACTGCTGCGTGAAATGCAAGTTTGATTGGTTAGAAAACTTGGTCAGATTTTAATGTAGAACACATATTCACATGAATTTTTGTTCAAATGATGGTTTAAAAATAGTTTTTACACAGTCTGGGCACATTTGCGAAGCACAGCGAATGGCTCCAGTGATATAGTGACGTGGTTAACTAGATCCGACTACCTCAGTTAAGACATAATAAGCTTAACTGGAGATAGATAATGACAGCACGTAAGAAATACTCAAAAGAATTTAAATTGGATGCCATCGCATTGGTGGTAGAGCAAAAATACAGTCGAGTCGAGGCCGCTAGGAATTTAGGCCTCAGTCCTCAGATACTCGGTCGTTGGCTCAAAGAGGCCGAAGACGATGATGGTCATGCTTTTCGAGGTAACGGCACCCTGACACCCGAACAAGCCGAAATCCGCAGCTTGAAGGGGCAAGTCAAGCGTCTCGAAATGGAGCGTGAAATATTAAAAAAAGCGACGGTCTTCTTTGCCAAAGAAACGAAGTGAAGTATTCGTTTATTACCCGATATAAGAAGACCTGGCCTGTGCGCTTAATGTGCAGGCTGCTCGGTGTACAAAGTAACAATTATTACAGTTATCAGAAGCGTCAAACGAATAAACCTGATGATCTAACGCATCAAGAGATGCTGGAATGGGTAAAGGATATCGCCAAGTTCAGCGATAATACCTATGGCGAACGACGCATTCAAAAAGTATTGAATGCGCTGAGCTTTCCTGTGAGTCGCAGGAAAACAGCCCAATTGATGAAAGAAGCAGGCGTGTGGGTGCGGTATAAAAAGAAATATAAAGCCACCACCAACAGTGACCATAAAAAGCCTATTTATGACAATGTACTTAAGCAAGACTTTGTAGCACAAAAGCCTGACCAAGCTTATGTGCAAGATATCACCTACGTTTGGACATCAGAAGGCTGGTTGTATTTAGCTGTGGTGATTGATTTATATTCACGCAAAGTCGTGGGTTGGAGTATGAGTTCAAGAATGAAGGCCAGTTTAGTCTGTGACGCATTAACCATGGCGATATGGCAACGACAACCGAAAGCAGGATTGATTGTGCATTCAGATCAAGGCGTACAGTACGCCAGCAAAGCTTATCGACGCCTTATAAAGACATATGGTTTTGTAGGGAGCATGAGTAAAAAAGGATGTTGCTGGGACAATGCTGTAGCAGAAAGTTTCTTTGGAAGCCTAAAACAAGAGCGGGTGCATTGGCGCAATTACTCAACACGATTTAGCGCCCAACAAGATATATTGAATTACATGACCATGTGGTACAACAGCCATAGACTTCATTCGTACTTGGATTACCAAAGTCCTAATGACTTTGAAAGAGAAAACAATGAATTACAAAAAGTAGCTTAACTAAGGTGGTCGTATTAGGTTGACCACGTCATAGATTCTCCGTTGCCTGTCATTCAAACAAATGGCTCACAACAAAGTGCCTAAGGACAGGCGACGGATAATCTAAATCTAATTGGAACTTCGGCTATGTGCCATGAAGAGTCATTCGCTTATGAAAATATTACGGTCACTTTTGCCACACTGCGGAAGTTAGCATTTGAAAATTCATACTGAAATTTTTTGTATGTTTTGATCTACAGCGGACATGGCTGAACAAACATATTAGGCTACAAGTTTTCTGATAGCTGACGTTGTCCATAGATAAAAACATGAGTCTTTTGATGATGATTTTTATCTATGATTAGTTCAGCCTGAGAAATCCTACCACTCACTACCATACTAGTGAGTGTGATTATTGGCGTGTTCCAGTGTCCAGGTTACATGTGTAATCCGTTTATTGTTGTTACCTAGATCCATTTCGAAAACTTCCATTGGCCCGTGCTTGGACACAAGACGACCCCATCCAGGGGGAACTGCGGCCGGATTACATTTTGGAGATTTTGGATTACAACTACTTCCGCCACCGTCACCACCACTATCAATATCTAAATGGGTATAAATATCATCTAACTCTAAGTAGTCATGCTCGTTTGGATGTTGATTACTGCTAGGGTCACTTGTGTAATCCATGCAAGTGCCTAGGTTGTTATTACTAAAATTCTCATCTTGATGACCTAAACCAAAGGTATGGCCAATTTCCTGGCAAGTAACCATTTGTCGCCATTCAGGCGTATTATAAGTTGCTGTATCAAAATAACTATCGTTTAATTTTACGTATCCGGCGGTTATATGACCACTGCTTACTGATATACCCGCTATTCCTAGCCAGCCGTTATTGCCATACCTGAGATTACATACCTGCACATTACCTGTTTGAGCCTTACAGCGTCTGGCGCTTGTAGAACCATCAACAATAGTTGTATCAATGACTGAAGACACGTTCCAGTCAATTGATGCGTCCACTAAATGAACGAACCACTTGTCGGGGGTAACATTGTCACCTAATTCCAAAAATAATGGATTGCTAGATCGTTCCCAATGGTATGTGCTCCATGCATGGTCTGCTAATGCGTTCGATGTGAATGCGATTGTAGATAAAATAAGTAGTGTATTAATTGTCTTCATTTTAATGCGCTCCTAAAATCTTTACAGCGATAATATCAAGTGTAGATTCTTGTCTAATAACTATAGCAAACATTTATTAATAGGCTAGTGTGTGTTACTTGCATTTTATGCTCATAAAATGGTCTCAAAAGCGATTTCGGCAACGTCTGCTAAGTTGAATTTTTTGAAGTTAGCTGTAGACCCGCTTAAGTCAACTAACTGGTGTACAGTTGACCTCGACAAAAAATCACAATTTTATACTCTTACTTCCGGTATACACCCAACAATGTCATTAACTTAAGGATTTAACACATATGTTTATAATTCATTGGGTACTTATTTGGCTTGGTTCTCCGACCTTTTGAACAAACTTACGGTTGGGCCTAATGACACTTAAATTCTTTGATATTTTGCTTATTAACAGTTCGTATAATTCAAGCTCAGCTAGCTTCATTGTGAACCGTACAACATTATCTTTGAGCTGATTTACTGCAAAGGTGAAATTGATTTTATATTCATAGAGCCTATTGTTTTTAGCTTTCTTTATTTTTTGTTTTGCATCATGTATTGCACAAGCGGCAAGGTTTTTAGTTAATAGCTTAACGTGTAAGTCTTGTAAAACACCTTCAACAGAAACACTAGAATAATTCTCAATATTAAGGCGACTTTTCAATACTTTGTAATCTTCTTCAACTCCCCAGCGTTGGTGATATAAATCAGCAAAAAGAGCAGTAGGATAAGCTTGTAGATCTGTTAATGACGAAACTAAAATCTCCGATTCACCTGATGGCAGATCAACTCGCACTAATCGTAAACGTAGTGATTCTGTCGATATTTTATCTTTTCTACATCGGCGAAGAGACTTCTCAGTACAAGGAAAGTCAACGACATCACTATATTTTCCACTTTCTAAGAAGGCTTTAACCACATTAGAGCTTTGAACAATGCGCATGCAGAAATCAACATTCTTTAGCCTATGGTACTTATAAAACCAAACGGCTGGATAACCTCTGTCGTAAACGACTAAATAGCCTGCTTGGGTTTTATTTAAATGCTTTAGTGCCATTTCACGCTCTCCTGTTGAATGGCTCTCGACCTGTAAATCTACCGTAATATTATTCTTAACATCATAAAGTTGAGAAAGACGAACGGCAGGCATAGCAGCATGTGAGCGAGCTTTACCAAAATGCTTAAGTAGTTCGTTAGAGGTTGGTAATTGTGTGACTGCCCCATCAACGGCTAACAGTCTGTGTCCTTGCCATTTATCGATGGTTGCAGCTTCATAGAATGCTTGAACTAAATCATCGTTTAACTCGATAAATGCCTGATGAGATAGTTTCATTCTTGCTTTACAAAAAGCAGCGGTGCTAACTGATTTTGTTGACAAGTAGCTATCATCGATAACATTGAAAAACCGAACAAGTTCAGCCTGAATTGAACTATTGAGAGCATTCAACATAAAACTCATTAAACGTGGAAAAGTAAGGGTGCGATTTCGTGTGAAATCGGTAGGTTTTTTACGATGCTTTTCTAAAAACTCAGTTGAATGAATTTTAGTGGTTAAATTTTGTACTATTTGAATTAAATACTGAACAGCGCATTGGTAATTTCTCTAAATTTTTAATTCATCGACAGATTATCAACTAGGTAACTTGTTGTAAATACGCAAAATAAGCTTAAGTTAATGACATTGGTGAGCGAAAAGCGGTCAGTCGAGCGTTAAACTTGGCTGGGGAGTTTGTGCATTACCTGGCGTTGGTGAACCACTTACTTAACGATTACAAATAGCAGATGGCGGATGATGAGAATTTACAAGCTATTACACGTCATTCCCGCGAAGGCGGGAACCCCCAAATAGCCCCAGTAAGCTCAATCCATTCTCGGTTCCATTTCTTGAGCCTTTTCTCTCGACGTATTGCGCTATCCATATCTTCAAGTTGCTCAAAATAGACTCGTTTATTCAAGTTGTATTTTGAGCTAAAGCCCTTAACTTGTTTGTTTTTATGTTGATAAATACGCTGCACTAAATGACTTGTTACCCCGATGTATACCGTGCTGTTGTTATCATTAGTGAGAATGTATATGCAGGGCCGTTTCATAGTTAAATTTCTTTTCAATCGTTTAATAAATATATGCAAAAATTGCCATGTTGAAAAGGACGATTCTTTTAGATTAGCCAGTTGGTTTGGAGGTTCCCGCCTTCGTGGGAATGACGGAGAATAGAAGGGAAGATGTCACCATCTGCTTCCTCAGTATAGGCGATCGTCACCGCTACTTAATCCTATGATTGGTTTTCGCTCAAAGGAGTCGATTAAGATAGTTAAAAACATAAATCAAAGACCCCATGGTCTCTTTGAGGATATTCAAGCAGAGTGTGAGGTGTCGTAGATAGTCTCTATGCACGAAGCTATTAAGGCATATCACAGCAAATCCGTTTTCTATAGGATAGCCCAGAACGATTAGTTTCGTAGATGCAGGAAGAAACTTGCACCTTCGCTACAGATGGCAAGTGCTCGGTAATTCCAAGTGCCGACTTGCACATATTGATGTACTCTAGCTTGAATCGCTCAGAATCTATATTACGCCCAATATGTTCGCATTTTGGCCCTGGGTAATATATTTCTTCTGTTTCAAGGCTAATTTGATTGCTTGCGCAATCTTCTGGCTTGACCTGATTGACAGGTTCAGTTTTCTTAACTGTTGCTGCTTGTTTGGGCTGTAAAATGGCATCCAAATAATTTATTTCATTTTCGCCGACAAACTGAATACGGAGAGTGGTGTAGACGAATTTATATTCAGATGCCTTTTCAAGTATTTGATTTCGGTTTTCAGGTGTTTCGAGTGCCAGACTTTTACGTGCTAGCGTTGTACCACTTCTTGGCAAATAGATATCACCAGTTACCCAGTTGGTCAGTGCAATGCTAGTGATGCTGTTGTTGTTGCTATCCAAGACTTCTAAAGAGCCTAAGATATTATCAATGTCTTTAACCGTTTCATTTGTTAATTCAACTTCCAGAAAATTGTCATCGACAGATACAAATCGGGCACTGATATAACTTCTTTGTTTAACAAGCGTTGCTTCCCGTACTTTGTTTTCAGCCTCAATACGTTGCTTATTTTCCTCAAATAACTTTTGACTTGCCTCAATTTCCGCTTGAATTTCCTCAGAGGTCTTAGTGTTGTTGCTACTTGAGTCACAGCTTGATAAAGCCAGTAGGATGGTTAAAAGGAAAAGACGTTTCATTATTTCACCTCGATTAGTTCGAGCTCAGTGTATAGGAAATACATATGCCCTTCTTTTGAACATAACGCTTAACAAGTGTGGAGTTTTAAGAGCGTTTTTTCAGCGAGTAAAATTCCCACAATTATGTTTTTGTTAGAGGTAATGACGTGGTCAACCTAATACGACCACCTTAGTTAAGCTACTTTTTGTAATTCATTGTTTTCTCTTTCAAAGTCATTAGGACTTTGGTAATCCAAGTACGAATGAAGTCTATGGCTGTTGTACCACATGGTCATGTAATTCAATATATCTTGTTGGGCGCTAAATCGTGTTGAGTAATTGCGCCAATGCACCCGCTCTTGTTTTAGGCTTCCAAAGAAACTTTCTGCTACAGCATTGTCCCAGCAACATCCTTTTTTACTCATGCTCCCTACAAAACCATATGTCTTTATAAGGCGTCGATAAGCTTTGCTGGCGTACTGTACGCCTTGATCTGAATGCACAATCAATCCTGCTTTCGGTTGTCGTTGCCATATCGCCATGGTTAATGCGTCACAGACTAAACTGGCCTTCATTCTTGAACTCATACTCCAACCCACGACTTTGCGTGAATATAAATCAATCACCACAGCTAAATACAACCAGCCTTCTGATGTCCAAACGTAGGTGATATCTTGCACATAAGCTTGGTCAGGCTTTTGTGCTACAAAGTCTTGCTTAAGTACATTGTCATAAATAGGCTTTTTATGGTCACTGTTGGTGGTGGCTTTATATTTCTTTTTATACCGCACCCACACGCCTGCTTCTTTCATCAATTGGGCTGTTTTCCTGCGACTCACAGGAAAGCTCAGCGCATTCAATACTTTTTGAATGCGTCGTTCGCCATAGGTATTATCGCTGAACTTGGCGATATCCTTTACCCATTCCAGCATCTCTTGATGCGTTAGATCATCAGGTTTATTCGTTTGACGCTTCTGATAACTGTAATAATTGTTACTTTGTACACCGAGCAGCCTGCACATTAAGCGCACAGGCCAGGTCTTCTTATATCGGGTAATAAACGAATACTTCACTTCGTTTCTTTGGCAAAGAAGACCGTCGCTTTTTTTAATATTTCACGCTCCATTTCGAGACGCTTGACTTGCCCCTTCAAGCTGCGGATTTCGGCTTGTTCGGGTGTCAGGGTGCCGTTACCTCGAAAAGCATGACCATCATCGTCTTCGGCCTCTTTGAGCCAACGACCGAGTATCTGAGGACTGAGGCCTAAATTCCTAGCGGCCTCGACTCGACTGTATTTTTGCTCTACCACCAATGCGATGGCATCCAATTTAAATTCTTTTGAGTATTTCTTACGTGCTGTCATTATCTATCTCCAGTTAAGCTTATTATGTCTTAACTGAGGTAGTCGGATCTAGTTAACCACGTCATAAGTCTACTTGGCATTTATAGTACCTATCCTTCGATAATTCAAATAAGTTGAAACAGTAATCAATAAAGATAAGAGTATATAAATTGAAACTGCTAGACCAAACGCCCCATCATCAGTCTCAATATTGATAAAATACTGTGTAAGGAATTGTAATGATACCTAAAGAGTACAGCACAGAATCAACCTTGCATTGAAAGGATTGACGTTACTGCGACCAATGCCAACGCACATAGCCCAAGAATTAGTCCCCATCCAAAATACCCAAATAACATGAATAGTATAAGAAGGAACGTCATCGCTCCTTGATAGATTAACGTCAGTAGCAAAACGCTAAGTCCGAGAACCGTGAACAGTTTATAAGCTAATTTTTGATTTCTAATGGCTGGCATATCGTGAATAATTCGGTCCTATAAAACCTTGCTATGCATCACTTACTCAATTTTAACCAGTTCTTTATAGGCCGTTCTTAATTATGCGTTAAATTAAAATTTCAGTATATTCATAGTGTCACTTTTTACTTTGACATAAATCAAGTTACACTAATTTTGCATAAAACTCTTTCAAACCTTGGATGACCGTTCGCTCATTGGAGCCAGTCAGCCTATCAGGCAGGTAGGTGCCATTAGCTGACATTAACAATGCGTACCCCATATCACAGGTTAAGTTTTATGTGAGTAAGATAGCCTCTGTGGGACACTTAAAGAAATAAACCTTATCAAAAGATGAAGCTATCGGAAGGTTCATCTTAAGCTCGCTAAAATTAGTTGCTATCGACGGAAGACTTAAGTTCGGCGCTGTATCATGCTCTACAAACAGAGGAGGAGCCTGTCCAGAAACAATAACCAACCAGTGCTCGTCACATTTAGCGTAACCCAAAAGGGCTTTATGCTTCCTATGTAGCACAGGAAATAAATTATCCTCTGTGAAATTCTCTAGAAGGCATCCTCTATTGCCCGTCACAACAGAAGCTTTATGTCCATCATTGAATAATTGAATGTATTGGAGAAAATTTGGAAGTTGAGGACAGATATGTTTGCGCTGCTTACTATCCTTTAGGTCTGTTTCTGTCCTAACCATTAGCTCAATCGAATGCCGACTCATTGATGCTGATACTGTATTTATCAAAGAGGCTATTTCGGACAATGTATCATTATAATTATTGCTATCAACAGTAATACCATCCTCGAAAATCAGATCTATCTCTAACGGTAAGCTAGTATCAATTTTCAACTTCTCTAAAAATCCCTCACACTGGCGGGATAACTATTATTTAAATTGACTACGACCCCTTTATTATTAACTCATAACATCAACAAATTACAAGGTCACTTTGCGGATCATAAGAAAGATCACCACTCACGTCGTGGACTGCTTCGCATGGTTAGCCAACGTCGTAAGTTACTTGATTACCTTAAAGGTAAAAACGTTCAACGTTATCAAGATCTTATCAAACGTTTAGGCATACGTCGTTAATCGACCTAAGCTTACAAAAAAGACGCGAAAGCGTCTTTTTTTATGTCTGAGAGAAAGAGTGTAAATTGAGGTTACTGTCAGAGGGGAATAAAGATTCATGTTGAACAGCTCTTCAGACAATATCTTTGGCAACTAAAACAAAGCCTGAAATAGTTAAATATCATACGAGCTCTCATTACATCCTAATAATGGAATCCAAATTGAGTATTAAAGCGTCATATTTAACGGTTCAAAAGTATTATTAACTGCACCGCTCTCGCGGGAGGGTTGCCGCTTCTAAGTTCATGATTTCATCTGCCGTGGTAATAGACTCACTAAAGCCTTCAGAGGATCTTTTAAATTTCCATGCTTTGTCTATACTTTGGTTGCTCAATCCAATCATAAGGAAAGGCTACTATGGCTAAAGTTCCACTCCAAATTCCCACTCTATTAACTGTACCATTTAGCATGGACAGCTGAGTTTATGGATATTGCTGGATTTTATCAGGAGCTCCGTCGTCGCAAAGTTATCCGTGTAACCTTTGTTTATGTTGTTGTAGCTTGGCTTATTGTTCAGATTGCCGAAACTACTTTTGAACCACTTCAACTGCCTGATTGGTCACTACCTTTTGTCATTATCATTCTTGCACTTGGACTTCCTATTGCCGTGGTGCTGGCATGGGCATTTGATTTAACTCCCGATGGATTGGTGCTAGATAGTCAATTAGCAAAGAAAAATAGCTTTAAAACAAACTCGACCTTGTCTGACGCACCTTCAATTGGGGTTTTACCATTTGAAGATATGAGTGAAGAAAAAAATCAGGGCTATTTTTGTGATGGCATTGCTGATGAAATCTTAAATTTGCTCACAAAGATAGAATCCTTACAAGTCGCTTCTCGAACGTCATCATTTCAATATAAAAACAAATTCGCAGATATTAAGGAGATTGGTCGGCAACTCAATGTAAAAAGCATTTTAGAAGGAAGCGTTCGTAAGCAAGGGAACCAAGTTCTTATAACCGCACAACTAATTAATGTTAATGACGGTTACCACCTTTGGTCCGAACGCTACTATCGTGACTTGGCGGATATATTCCTTATTCAAGAAGAAATTGCTAATTGTATTGTCACAGCTTTAGAAGTGACCCTGAGTAGTCAAGAACAGCGTGTTATAAAAATGCGTTCAACTAAAAATATTGATGCCTATGAGTACTATCTAAGAGGTTGGCACTATTTTCACAGAGCCACTCAAAAGGACTTACTACACGCTATCGAAATGTTTAAAAAAGCCATAGATAAAGATGTAGAGTTTTCACGTGCATGGGCGGGGACCGCCGATACTTATGCCTTTTTATATTTGTATTTTGATAATCAACCAGACTACAGAGAGAAGGCTAGCAGTTTCAGTAAACAAGCATTAAAAATATGTAGTGAACAAGCTGAGTCGCATGTATCACGAGGGATGGCTCACTTATTATGCCACGAATTTAAGGAAGCAGAAACAGAGCTTAATCGTGCTATTGAATTGGCTCCGCGTAGTTTTGAGGCTTTCTATTTTTATGGACGAAGCTGCTTTCACCAAGGCAAGCTAGCAGAAGCCGCTGCCATGTTTGAAAAGGCAAGTTCAATCAACCCTGACGATTATCAGTCAGTCCTTTTGTTACCTCAAATTTACCGGAGCCTAGGTAGAGTCGACGATGCGTTAAATGCAGGTAAAAAAGGGGTTGAAGTTGCAAGAAACTTTCTTCAGCTCAATCCAGATGACTCTCGAGCCTTATGTTTAGGTGCGATTCAATTAGTTTATCAAGGCGATATTGAAGAAGGTAAGCACTGGATAGAGCGAGCGATCGCTATTAACGCTTGTGACAGTATTATTCTCTATAATGCAACCTGCCTGTATGTGCGTATTGGTGAATTAGATATTGCTTTAGATTGTTTAGAGAACGTGGTTCTTACTGGTATGGTAAATCGAGAGTGGCTAGAGCACGATAGTGATTTAGATCCACTTCGCAATGATGCTCGATTTATCTCTTTGTTAGAAAAACTAGAAGAGACAAAATAATTCATACAGTAATTGCCAGCAAGCTAATGCAGACATATATAAACGCCCAGCTTCAAGCTAGAAGTGCCACACCTTTTCTAACCGCTTAAATACCAAGTACGCGCTGAAAGCAGGCATCTGACGGCGAAAATCTAGCGCCGCCTTAGATAAGTCTGTTTGAATTAAACTGTTGATTGAAAAACGAAAAGTGTCGATAAAAGATTCTTTTTTAAGTGATTCAATTATAAGAACAAGCTAAGGGACATAAAATGCCAAAGAGGATTTAATTTCTTTGGCTTTATTGTTTTGATCGACTATTTTAAATCTTTCTTTGACATGAACATATAAAAAGATTGTGTAGAGAAACCTAGTGAAACGCATTCACCATCTTCATTCCAACGAAAACTAACAAAAGAACTATCGTTAATATCAGACACTTTAGCAACAAGTTCAGGGTTGAATGTAGTGCAAATTACCGTAGAATCTTCAGCAACCGACGCTTGACAAAATGCAAATGAAAAAATATCTCCGCTACCGGTATCGCTATTACGTGTTCCACATCCAATAAATTCAAATTCATTGTCTGAATGCCTAGCCGTTACCATATCTCCTGTCGCTACAAGGTTCTCAAGGTCAATAGTGACGGGTGCAGGTTGTGTCAAACCTGCCATCGCTAAAGATTGAAAAAAGAATACTGATGCTATTGTTACTATTTTTAAAAGTTTCATGACATTCTCCATTAATATTATTGATTTAATGCGTTAATTGTATCTGTCCTAAATTTACTGCTTGTGTTAACTTCCGAAATATTTTTTTTCGGCCATCATCATCTAGCTTGGCCAGTTCTTCTTCAATTTTCCACATCTCATTTTCTGATACTTTCCCTTGTGATATGAAATTTTCAATTCGGTTGCTTGCTTGCTGATAAATAATTTGTTGCTCTTCTAGGCTAGGGAGTCGCTCTTCTGAAGTAGTTTGAAGTGGCGTATTTTGAGTCTGAATATCCCGTATTATTACCTTTGTTAAATTTTTCTGTAATATCGTGAATTCATTTTTCAGAAGCTTATGGAAATCAGCGGTTACAATAAGTGGCGGCATCGAAGTAGCTGATGATTTTTGTTGGTAATCGTTGGTGGTGACTGATGATGTCTTTGTATTTTCATAAGAGATAAGCGTTTGTATTTGCGTAATACTGTTTTCCATATTAGTGACTTTAGCCACTAAATACAGAATGACTAACACTTGTAGAATTATTAATGCGGTCAACCAACGCATATAATTAGTACTCCCTGTAAGCAATGATTCGTCTACCTTAAGAATCATTAATGATTGTTTTTTAACCATTGTGGCAGGTGAAATGCTTTTGTTCAAAAAATTAGTAGTATTTGTGAACAACATTTTCAACAATTAAATTAATGAATTAGCGATTCTATAGGAAGTAAAAGGAGATCCGTAAAAATTGACATAGTAGGAAGGGAAGGGGTATTTCAATTAAAACCTTAATACTTAACTTGACACCCCAGCTTCAAGATAGCAACCACTTGTGGGTGTCAAGAAAGCATCATCAAGATAGCAACTATTTTTTGCTGTTGAAAAAAAGTAACTGGCTTGAAGGGATTCAAGTCAAAAACCATCAGGGATGATGATGGCGCAAAGCGTGCTTTGGGTTCTAGGTACTAACGGGCAGTGACTTTTCCTACCTGATGCGCACATTTTTACTAAAAAATTTAATCCCCTTTCTAAAAGAAAGGTCTTCATCAAGAGCAGTGTGAGCTTGTTTGCTATTACTCAAATACAGTGGTGATAGTGATCGCTTGGTGCAAGCTCAATAGAGGGATTTAAATGATGAATATTATACACAATGCATTTTCGCGCAGAGAGTTTATTAAACAACTGGGTTTAGGTGCTGCCTATTTGGGGGTAGCTGCCAATATTCCATTTGCCTTTGCTGACAGCGGCCTAATTTTACCTTTTAGACAAAACGCTGCTCCACTTCTATTACATTTTAATGAAAATTCCCTTGGCATGTCTCCTAAAGCCTTGTTGGCAGCAAAACGTGCTATTGAACTCTATGGTAATCGTTATGCTGATGAGTCATTTGAAGCATTTAAATCTAAGCTTGCGGCTTATCATCAGGTTAAGCCTGCACAGTTGATTTTTGGTAATGGTTCTACTGAAGTATTGCAAGCTATTGCCACTTATGCGGCAAACAAAAATGCGGTCATGATTGAGCCAAACCCGACATTTGGGGCGCTAAGAGGTTACTGCAAAGCTGAAAATATGCAGGTGATTCAAGTTCCAGTTGGACAGGATTTTGCAGTGAATATTACTACCATGAAAAAACAGGCGTCGGCGCAAAAAGGGCCGGTGTTGGTCAATATATGCAATCCTAATAATCCGACCGGGAATATTGTTGATTTTAAAGTATTGTTTGATTGGATTAACAACGCACCTGATAGCCATTTATTTTTACTAGATGAAGCATATTTTGCATATGCTCAAAGTAATCCTAGATACAAAAGCGGTTTAGATTTAATTATGCAAGGTAATGATAATCTGGTCATTAGCCACACTTTTTCAAAAATTTATGGTATGGCAGGTATGCGAATGGGGCAATGGCATTGCGAGTATTGAAACCGCCAATACAATCAAACCCTTTGCTTCTGGGTTCAATTTAAATGCTGCTGGCATTGCTGCTGCGTCAGTCGCTCTTGATGACACAGAGTTCTATAATAAAAGTATCAAATCAAATCAGTTATCAAAAACATTACTCATTGATACCTTAAACAATTTAGAGCTTGAATATGTGCCAAGTGACACTAACTTTGTGTTGCACCGTATTGGCTCACCCTTAGCTGACTACGCTTAGCACATGCAAGACAATGGCATTCGCGTTGGCAGGAGAATGACCAAGGACGATCATTGGAATCGTTTATCGATAGGTACACCAGATGAAATGGCAATATTTACTAAAACCCTTTTGGTGTTTAGAGAAAAAGGCTGGGTCTAGTCGCTAATATTTAATATATTTTGCGCAAAAAAAAGCGAACATTTAAGTTCGCTATTTTTAAAATTGATAAATAACTATTTATCAATTTTACTATATGGACGTTGTGCTTCACCCGTATATAGCTGACGAGGACGACCTATCTTTTGTCCTGGTTGGCTTAACATTTCATGCCAATGTGATACCCATCCTACTGTTCGTGCCAAGGCAAAAATACAGGTAAACATATTAGTTGGAATACCAATCGCTTTTAGGATAATACCAGAGTAAAAATCAACATTCGGGAAGAGTTTTTTCTCGGCGAAGTAAGGGTCACTTAAAGCAATGCGTTCAAGCTCCATAGCGATATTAAGAAGTGGATCATCGATATTAAGCTCAGCTAATACTTCATGGCAACTTTCGCGCATAACAGTGGCACGTGGATCGAAGTTTTTATACACCCTATGACCAAAGCCCATCAAGCGGAACGGATCATCTTTATCTTTGGCTCTAGCAATAAATTCAGGTATACGGTCAACTGTGCCTATTTCTTCAAGCATGTTCAAACACGCTTCGTTGGCACCACCGTGAGCAGGCCCCCATAAAGACGCAACACCAGCAGCAATACAAGCATAAGGGTTAGCACCAGAAGAACCGGCCAAACGGACTGTAGAGGTTGATGCATTCTGTTCGTGATCGGCATGCAAAATAAATATCCTATCGACTGCCTTGGCAACCGCTGGACTGATTTTGTAATCTTCTGCAGGCACTGAAAACATCATATTTAAGAAATTTTCTGCATAGCTCAATTCATTTTTAGGATAAACAAATGGCTGACCAATGTTGTACTTATAACACATTGCAACCAAAGTGGGCATTTTAGCCACTAAACGATATGCGCTGCGTAATCGTTGCTCCGGATCATGAATGTTCAAATCGTCATGGTAAAAAGATGACATAGCACCTACTGACCCACACAACATTGCCATAGGATGGGCGTCGCGTCTGAAACCTCTAAAGAAGTTATTAATTTGGTCATGGACTAAAGTATGACGAGTAATGGTGTCTTTAAAGTCTATGTATTCTTCAGTATTGGGGGTTTTATCATGTAAAAGCATGTAAACCACTTCAATATAATCAGCGTCACGGGCTAATTCTTCGATGGAATAACCTCTATGCAACAGAATGCCTTTAGCGCCATCAATATAAGTGATCGATGATTCACATGAGCCAGTTGCCATAAATCCGGGGTCATAAGTAAAGTACCCATTAGCGCCTAGAGACCGCACGTCTATTACATCGTAGCCTGCAGTACCTGACAAAATCGGCAGTTCGATTTCTTTGTCACCCACTTTTAAAATGGCTTTATTGTCTGCCATATACTGTTCTCCTCAGAATCGTTTTGTGTTCGATAAACAGCATGCTCAGCTGTTTACTGGGGGGGGAATTGCCGCTATTTGAACTTAAATTGACTTATAATGTCAATTTTAATGCGTTTCTGCTTAATAAATATTCACTTCCTTAACTACTAATAATCACTTTTTTAACACCTGCATTGCAAATATAATTTTGGAATACCTTGGTCAAGTTTCGTATAGGTAAGCATTTTCCGTTACAACTAATTAAGTTAACCGTACTTATTACTTATAAACCTTTAATAAGGAACAATAATTGTATTTGTTTGAATGGCTGGATATACTTCTTGGGCTTAAAGCACTTCAGATTGAAAAGATTATTGATACTTAACCTTTCTTTAACAAAGTGGTAACAATCTTAGGGAAAAGAAATTGAATTTTAGCAAAAATTTAACATGCAAGATGTTATAAGCCGAAATGTTTTAACTACCTACGGGTATAAAGAGTGATAAACGTGAAAAAACAAAGACCAGTTAACTTACAACTCAATACGATTAGTTTTCCTCCCGCAGCTATAACTTCCATTCTCCACCGTGTTACAGGCGTCGCATTGTTTTTTGCAATGATGTTTGTGATCTGGGCTTGGGCTATGTCTGTATCATCACCTGAGGGTTTTGCTCTCGTTCAAGAACAAATGGCCGGTCCTCTAGGTAAGTTTGTTGCCATAGGCACCATTTCTGCCTTGACGTATCACGTGTTAGGCGGTGTGCGGCACATGGTAATGGATATGGGGTATTGGGAAGAACTACAATCCGGTGATATAAGTGCCAAAGCAATTATAGCCGCATGGATCATCTTAACCATCTTAGTAGGAGTTGTATTATGGTAACGGGTCAAGCAAGTTTAAAACGTAATGGCGTTCAAGATTACGTCACTACTCGTGCTACCGCTTTGATTATGACTGCATTTTCTTTGTTTATGGGGTGGTATTTTATTGCAACTCCAGACATTACTTATGCAATATGGAACAATTTGTTCTCTGGTCTAGCGATGAAAGTATTCACCTTTGTTACTTTGGTTTCGATTATGTTTCACATACGTATCGGTATGTGGCAGGTTTTAACCGACTATGTTAAAGCACCAGGTTTGCGTGCATTTATTCAATTTGTTATTAACCTAACTGCATTTGTTTATGTGGTTGTGGGTTTATTTGTTTTGTGGGGTGTGTAAATGAGTCTTCCTGTACATGAATTTGATGCAGTTGTAATTGGTGCTGGCGGCGCAGGTATGCGCGCAGCATTACAGATTACAGAATCGGGTAAATCGTGTGCCCTATTATCTAAAGTTTTTCCTACGCGTTCACACACAGTTTCGGCTCAGGGTGGTATTACTGTTGCTCTGGGTAATGCTCATGAAGATAACTGGGAATGGCATATGTACGATACGGTTAAAGGTTCCGATTATATCGGTGATCAAGACGCAATCGAATATATGTGCAAAACAGGCCCAGAAGCCATTATTGAAATGGAAAATATGGGGTTGCCTTTTTCTCGCTTTGAAAATGGAAAAATTTATCAACGTCCATTTGGTGGCCAATCTCAAAACTTTGGTGGAGAGCAAGGCGCTCGTACTGCAGCAGCAGCAGATAGAACGGGTCACGCATTATTACATTTGCTTTATCAGCAAAATGTTAAAAATAAAACTAAAATATTCAGCGAGTGGTACGCACTCGATTTAGTTAAAAACCAAGACGGTGATGTAGTGGGTTGTACTGCTATTGATATCGAGTCTGGCGAAGTTGTATATTTCAAATCTAAAGCCGTAGTATTAGCAACCGGTGGAGCTGGGCGTATTTATGCTTCAACTACCAATGCGCATATTAATACTGGTGATGGTCTAGGTATGGCACTACGTGCTGGTGTACCCATGCAAGATATGGAAATGTGGCAGTTCCACCCAACAGGTATTGCAGGTGCTGGTACGCTAGTAACTGAAGGTTGTCGTGGTGAAGGTGGTTATCTTCTTAATAAAGACGGCGAACGTTTTATGGAACGTTATGCGCCTAATGCTAAAGATTTAGCTGGCCGTGACGTAGTTGCTCGATCAATGATGACAGAAATTCGTGAAGGTCGCGGTTTTGATGGTCCACAAGGTCCACATTGTAAGTTGAAGCTTGATCACTTGGGTAAAGATGTTCTTGAGTCTCGTTTGCCTGGTATTTTAGAATTATCTCGTACCTTTGCGCATGTCGATCCAATTAAAGAGCCCATCCCCGTTATTCCTACTTGTCATTACATGATGGGCGGTATACCGACTAATGTCGACGGACAAGCGCTTACCATGGACGCAAGTGGTAAAACTTCACCTATTAAAGGGTTGTTTGCTTGTGGTGAAATTGCTTGTGTATCAGTGCATGGTGCCAACAGACTAGGTGGTAATTCATTACTAGACTTAGTGGTGTTTGGTCGTGCTACAGGATTACATCTTGGTAAAGCGATTGATGGTATTGATGCTCGTGAAGCCTCAGAAGATGATGTTGATCAAGCAATGGTGCGCTTTAATCGCTGGGAAAATTCAGCAGTGGGTAAAGGCGAAGATCCTGTTCAAATCAAGAAAGATCTACAGCAATGTATGCAATTAAACTTCTCGGTATTCCGTGAAGGTGATTCAATGGCAACGGGCTTGAAAGAGCTTGGTGATATACGCGAAAGATTAGACAATGCACGCTTAGATGATAAGAGTAACGATTTCAACACTATGCGTATCGAATGCCTTGAATTAGATAACTTAATGGAAACAGCCTACACCACAGCTGTAGCCTCTAATTTTAGAACGGAAAGTCGCGGAGCTCATAGTCGTTTTGATTTTCCTGATAGAGATGACAAGAACTGGTTGTGCCATTCTGTTTATTTACCTGAAACAAAATCAATGATAAAACGTGAAGTGAATATGTCACCTAAATTGCGTGAAGCCTTCCCACCTAAAGCAAGAACTTACTAGGAGCTACAATTATGCAATTAAATCTTTCAGTTTACCGTTATAACCCTGATGTTGATGACGCTCCTCGTATGCAAGACTATCAGTTGGAAGTCGCAGAAGGCCAAGACATGATGGTATTGGACGCCTTGATAGCGTTAAAAGAAAAAGATCCTACTTTATCATTTCGTCGCTCCTGCCGTGAAGGAGTCTGTGGCTCTGATGGCGTCAACATGAATGGTAAAAATGGTTTAGCATGTATTACACCGATATCAGCACTCAAAGGTTCTAAAATAGTGGTCCGTCCATTACCAGGATTACCAGTAGTGCGTGATTTGGTGACCGATATGACGCAATTTTATACTCAGTATGAAAAAATTAAGCCGTTTCTTATTAATGATGATAAGCAGCCGCCATCTCGTGAATTTTTGCAGTCTCCTGAAGAAAGAGAAAAGCTAGACGGTTTGTACGAGTGTATTTTATGTGCATGTTGTTCAAGCTCTTGCCCATCTTTCTGGTGGAACCCGGATAAGTTTATCGGTCCTGCTGGTTTGTTACATGCTTATCGTTTTTTAGCCGATAGCCGAGATACAGCTACAGATGAGCGTTTAAATGGTTTAGACGATGCATTTAGTGTATTTAGATGTCACGGCATCATGAACTGTGTCAGTGTTTGTCCTAAAGGATTAAACCCTACTAAAGCGATTGGTCATATTAAATCTATGCTGCTCAAACGAGCAGTATAGGTTTTGCTAAGAACAAAAACACCGTGTGCATATGCACACATAATTGCAAGTCTGATTAAAACCAAGGGACGCCAATGCAACAAAGCGTGATGAAAGCATGGTGGGATTCTTCTCACATGGCTGGTGGCAACGCTACTTATATCGAACAAATGTATGAAGCCTATTTAGATGATGCACAAAGCGTATCTGATGAATGGCGAGGCATTTTTGAAAAGTTACCTAAAGTCGATGGGGTAGAAGTTGAAACCAAACATAGTCTTGTTCGTGATCAATTTCGTAATTTAGCCGCCCTTGGTCCAGCTTCTCGAGTTGGCTCTGGCGCGACTCAGTCAAGTACCAGTGGCGGAGATGAAAAACAAGTTAAAGTATTGCAGTTGATTAATGCCTTTCGATTCAGAGGTCATCAACATGCTAACCTAGACCCTCTTGGGCTGTGGAAACAGACAAGAGTGAGGGACTTAGAACTATCCCACCATAACCTTTCTGAAAAAGATTTTGATACCACTTATAACGTTGGTTCTTATGCTATAGGTAAAGAATCGTTGCCTTTAGGCCAGTTATTTGAATCACTGAACCGCACTTATTGTGGCTCTATCGGTACTGAATACATGCATATTACCGATACGGATCAGAAACGCTGGTTGCAACATCGGATTGAGTCTGTCCAAGCTAAGCCTGAAATCTCTCGAGAAGAAAAAATTTATCTTCTCAAGGGCTTAGTGGCTGCGGACGGTATGGAAAAATACCTCGGTGCTAAATTCCCTGGTGCGAAACGTTTTTCTCTTGAAGGCGGTGATGCATTAGTGCCTATGCTGAAAGCTTTGATCAGTCGTGCCGGCGTTAATGGTACTAAAGAAGTCGTTATCGGTATGGCTCACCGAGGTAGAATTAACACCTTAGTGAACGTGCTTGGTAAAAATCCATCGGTACTTTTTGATGAGTTCTCTGGTAAACACGATGATTCTTTAGGTGCAGGTGATGTGAAATATCATGCTGGTTATTCTTCTGATTTTGCTACACCAGGCGGAAATTTGCATTTAGCCTTGGCATTTAATCCGTCTCACCTTGAGATTGTTAACCCAGTGGTTATTGGTTCTGTTCGAGCGCGTTTAGACAGACGTGGCTGTACCGATGGTTCGGTAGTGTTACCTATTACCATTCATGGCGATGCGGCTATCGCTGGTCAAGGTGTGGTTCAAGAAACTTTTAACATGTCGCAAACACGTGGTTTCCAAGTGGGCGGTACCGTTCGTATTGTTATCAATAATCAGGTGGGGTTTACCACTTCTAAAATTGAAGATACACGTTCAACTCAATACTGTACTGACATTGCCAAGATGGTTCAGGCTCCTATATTTCATGTGAATTCAGACGATCCTGAAGCGGTTTTGTTTGTGACTAAACTGGCGTTAGATTATCGCAATCAATTTAAACGTGACGTTGTCATTGATTTAGTTTGTTATAGACGTCACGGGCACAACGAAGCGGATGAGCCAAATGCAACTCAGCCTTTGATGTACCAAAAAATCAAAGTACACCCTGTACCACGTAAGATTTACGCAGATCAACTTATCGCTGAGGGCATTATCGATGCTCATGAAGTGAAAAAACTGGTCAGCGACTATCGCGCAGCATTAGATCACGGTGCCTGTGTGGTCGAAGAATGGCGTCCAATGACTGAGCATTCAGTGGATTGGTCTCCGTATCTTGGACATGATTGGGACGTTAAATATGACAGTGCAATCAGTGTCGAAAAAATAAAAGAATTAGGTGAGAAACTCTGTACTTTCCCAGCCGAATATGTCCTGCAATCACGTGTTGATAAGCTATATAAAGACCGTGTAGCTATGGTTAACGGCGAAAAGGCACTGGATTGGGGTATGGCAGAAAACTTGGGTTACGCTGCGATTGTTGATGGGGGCAGTAATATCCGCATGACGGGTCAAGACTCAGGTCGTGGTACTTTCTTCCACCGCCATGCAGTGTTGCATAATCAAACTGACGGTTCTGATTATATGCCTTTGGCTAATATCCATGCCGAACAAGGTAAAATGGAAATATACGATTCTGTTTTGTCCGAAGCCGCGGTGTTAGCGTTTGAGTTTGGTTACGCAACAGCAGAACCCGGTACTTTGACTATTTGGGAAGCGCAATTCGGTGACTTTGCCAACGGTGCCCAAGTAGTGATTGACCAGTTTTTAAGTTCTGGCGAGGCAAAGTGGGGACGTTTTTGCGGATTAACTATGTTGTTACCCCATGGTTATGAAGGACAAGGACCTGAGCATAGTTCTGCTAGGTTAGAACGTTTCTTACAAATGTGCGCTGATCATAACTGGCAAGTGTGTGTGCCTTCAAATCCCGCGCAAGTTTTCAATATGTTACGTCGTCAGGCACTTCGTCCGATGCGTAAACCGCTTATTGTTATGTCACCTAAGTCTTTATTGCGTCATCCTTTAGCTGTATCGAGTATCGAAGAATTGGCTGAGGGTGTGTTCCATAATGTTATTGATGAAATTGATGACTTGGAGCCAAGCAAGGTTAAACGAGTCGTGATGTGCTCAGGCAAAGTCTATTACGACTTGTTAGAGCAGCGTCGTAAGAATGAGCAAACCGATGTGGCTATTATTCGTATCGAACAACTTTATCCTTTCCCACACGAGGACATTGGTAAAGTAGTAGATAAATTTAAACACGTTAAAGATTGGGTTTGGTGCCAAGAAGAGCCACAAAATCAAGGTGCTTGGTATTGTAGCCAACATCATTTTTGGTCGTCATTGCCAGTCCCTGCCACACTAACTTATGCCGGTCGAAAAGCCTCTGCTTCTCCTGCGGTAGGTTATATTTCAGTTCACAACCAACAGCAAAAAGATTTGGTTGATGATGCACTAACAATTAAATAAGGAACCAGTATGACAATAGAAATAAAAGTACCGGTATTGCCTGAATCAGTGGCAGATGCATCAATCGCTACCTGGCACGTAAAGGTAGGCGACAAAATCAGTCGCGATCAAAATCTTGTGGATATTGAAACAGATAAAGTAGTGTTAGAAGTCGTTGCACCTGCAGACGGCGTCGTCAGTAAGATTTTTAACGCTGAGGGCGAAACGGTGTTAGGTGAGCAAACCATTGCTAATTTTGAGGAAGGTGCCAGCGCAGCCGCTGCTCCTGCTCAAGCCAGTGAACAATCAAGTCAACCATCCGGTAATAAAGGTGAGTCAGTGGAAATCAAGGTACCTGTTCTGCCAGAATCTGTGGCAGATGCAACAATTGCAACTTGGCATGTAAAGCCAGGTGAAGCTATTTCTCGTGATCAGAATTTAGTTGATATCGAGACCGATAAAGTCGTATTAGAAGTGGTGGCACCTGCAGATGGTTCGCTAAGTGAAATTTTAGCCCCTGAAGGCGAAACAGTATCTGGTGAGCAAGTGATTGCGACTTTTGTCGCCGGTGCCGTTGCTGCGCCAGTCGCAACCGCTGCCGAAGCTGGATCTGAAGAAAACGATGCGCTTAGCCCTTCGGTTCGCAGATTACTCGCTGAAAAAGGCTTAGATGCGGCAAAAATTAAAGGCACAGGCAAAGGCGGTCGCATCACCAAAGAAGACGTTGAAAAGTCTTTACAGGCACCTGCAGCTAAGTCTGCCACAGCGCCAGCGCCAGTTGTTGCTTTAGATAATCGCACCGACAAACGTGTGCCTATGACACGTTTACGTAAAACCATCGCCACGCGTTTGTTAGACGCGAAAAATAATACGGCCATGTTGACAACTTTTAACGAAGTGAACATGAAGCCAATTATGGACTTGCGTAAGCAATACCAAGAAAGCTTTGAAAAACGTCATGGTATTCGCCTTGGCTTTATGTCTTTCTATGTAAAAGCGGTGACTGAAGCACTTAAACGTTTCCCAGAAGTGAATGCGTCTATCGATGGTGATGATATTTGTTATCACAACTATTTTGATATCTCTATTGCTGTATCGACTCCTCGTGGATTGGTAACACCAGTACTTAAAGATACCGATGCACTAGGTATGGCAGGTATTGAAAGTGGTATCAGAGCACTAGCGCTTAAAGGACGTGATGGTAAATTAACCTTAGATGAGATGCAGGGTGGCAATTTCACTATTACTAACGGCGGCGTGTTTGGTTCATTGTTGTCGACACCTATTCTAAACCTGCCACAAAGCGCTATTTTGGGTATGCATAAAATCCAAGACAGACCTATGGCTGTGAACGGTAAAGTAGAAATTTTGCCAATGATGTACTTAGCATTATCTTACGATCACCGCATTATTGATGGCAAAGAGTCTGTTGGCTTTTTGGTGACCATCAAAGAAATGTTAGAAGATCCAACACGTCTGCTTCTCGATGTATAAAAAAGTGGTAGATGTGTAACTAATCGAGGCAGGTGAGGTTTTACCTCGCCTGCGTCTTCGTTGTTATTGTGTTACATAACGACAAAAAATAAAGCGGCTTACTAGCGGCTTTTTTCTTACATTAAACGGGTAGAAAAACCATGAATTTGCATGAATATCAAGGCAAGCAATTATTCAAAGAGTACGGCTTGCCAGTCTCTGACGGGATAGCAGCTTCGACTCCAGAAGAAGCTGTAGCGGCAGCTGATAAAATTGGCGGCAGTGAGTGGGTAGTAAAATGCCAAGTTCACGCAGGTGGCCGAGGTAAGGCTGGCGGCGTAAAACTGGTTAAAACTAAAGAAGAGATCAAAGCTTTTGCTGAAAAGTGGTTAGGCAAAAATTTAGTGACTTTTCAAACTGACGAACATGGTCAACCAGTCACCAAAATTTTGGTAGAAACCTGTACTGATATCGCCGATGAGTTGTATTTAGGTGCTGTGGTTGACCGTACTTCGCGTCGTATCGTTTTCATGGCGTCTACTGAAGGCGGTGTTGAAATTGAAACAGTTGCTCACGAAACACCTGAAAAGATTTTAAAAGCTGAAATCGATCCTATTGTTGGTGCGCAACCTTACCAAGCTCGTGAAATGGCGTTTAAATTGGGCCTTAAAGGCGTACAAATTAAACAGTTCACTAAGATATTCCTTGGTTTAGCAAAAATGTTTGTTGACCTTGATATCGCCCTTATCGAAATCAACCCTCTAGTGATTAAAGCTGACGGTGATATTCACTGCCTAGACGCTAAATTAGCTATCGATGGTAATGCTGTATATCGTCAACCTAAAGTAGCAGCTATGCACGATCCATCACAAGATGATGCTCGTGAAGCAGAAGCCGCTAAATGGGAACTTAACTATGTAGCACTAGACGGAAACGTTGGCTGTATGGTCAATGGTGCCGGTCTTGCTATGGGAACTATGGACATAGTTAACCTACACGGTGGCAAACCAGCTAACTTCCTTGATGTGGGCGGCGGTGCAACCAAAGAACGAGTTGCTGAAGCATTCAAAATCATTCTTTCTGACAGTAACGTTAGTGCCGTATTAGTGAATATATTTGGTGGCATTGTTCGTTGTGACATGATTGCTGAAGGTATTATTGGCGCAGTTAAAGAAGTAGGCGTTAATGTTCCAGTTGTTGTACGTTTAGAAGGTACTAACGCTGAACTAGGCCGTGAAGTGTTGGCTGGTTCAGACCTTGATATCATAGCTGCAAGCAGTTTAACTGATGCAGCTAAATTAGTTGTTAAAGCCGCGGAGGGCAAATAATGTCTATATTAATTAATAAAGACACCAAAGTTATCTGTCAGGGTTTTACTGGTGGACAAGGTACTTTTCACTCTGAACAAGCTATTGCTTATGGCACAAAGATGGTTGGTGGTGTAACTCCTGGTAAAGGCGGTACAACGCATCTTGGTTTACCTGTATTTAACACAGTACGTGAAGCGGTTGAAAAAACCGGTGCTACGGCCTCTGTGATTTATGTACCAGCTGCATTCTGTAAAGATTCAATTGTTGAAGCGGCTGATTCTGGTATCGAGTTGATTATTTGTATCACTGAAGGTATTCCAACAATCGACATGTTGTTTGTGAAAGAATATTTGAATGTAAAAGGCGTTCGAATGATTGGTCCAAACTGCCCAGGTGTTATCACTCCTGGTGAATGTAAGATTGGTATCATGCCTGGTCATATCCACAAACCTGGAAAAGTCGGTATTGTTTCTCGCTCTGGTACCTTAACGTACGAAGCAGTTAAACAGACCACTGACGAAGGTTTCGGCCAATCTACTTGTGTAGGTATTGGTGGTGACCCTATCCCTGGTTCAAACTTCATCGATATTTTGAAATTGTTCCAAGAAGACCCTAAAACTGAAGCAATCGTTATGATTGGTGAAATTGGTGGTTCTGCTGAAGAAGAAGCGGCTGAATATATCAAAGCTCATGTGACTAAACCTGTTGTTTCATACATTGCTGGTGTGACTGCACCTGAAGGCAAACGTATGGGCCATGCAGGAGCCATTATCGCAGGCGGTAAAGGCACAGCTGATGAGAAATTCAAAGCGTTAGAAGCGGCAGGTGTTAAAACTGTGCGTTCTTTGGCTGACATTGGTACAGGTTTACGGGAAATTACAGGTTGGTAGTGTAAACGTATCATCGATACCTGAAAAAACCCGCTATCTAGCGGGTTTTTTTTATTGGTGCGCCAAGTATGGCGCGTAGCGCCCATTCTGGGTGCTGTTCTGATACGCGTGGTGGCGGTCAGATGACTTGGTGGTGAAAGTCCACTATTAACCCGACAAGGGGAATAATTAGCTGAACGGCAAGGGAGTTCATTGTGAGGTGAAATCTGAAGAAAGCTGAAAGCAAAGCACTGGCCTGACGAACAGAAATCGTATATTAGGCGTTCGCAGTGGGTGAGAAGGCCAATATCTTCAAAGCCCAATACTTGTCCAGACACTGCGGACGTAGATACGGCAGGCATAAGTGTGAAGGTCACGCGCATTACCTTGGGAGGTCTGTTGCTCTGCCTTAGGCTACTGTTATCGCGAGATATCAGGATGGGGCAATAGAAGTCAGCCGAGGCCATAGTAGGTTGATAACCGTCAACTGAAGGGCTGAACATGTTAGATGGATTGAGAGCCGACCGCTCGATGACACTGTAGGGGCAGAAACGGTTATTGCGATATAACTGCTTATTGTTGAGAGGTGCAGACAGTATCTGCATGGGTAAACGAATAAGGCACCAAAAAGTCACGGCACGCGAGGGGTACTCTCATGAGGAGACGATAGAGTTACTCGATAGCATACTATCAAGACCGAATATGCAACGTGCTTATCAGCGGGTGATGCGTAATAAAGGCGCGGCGGGTGTTGACGGAATGAGTGTGGATACGCTGAAAAGTTATCTACAAACACACTGGCAACGAACCAAAGCGGCATTATTGCGTGGCGACTACCGTCCACAAGCTGTGTTAAAGGTGAGTATCCCCAAAGCAGGAGGTGGGCAACGCGAACTAGGCATTCCAACGGTGTTGGATAGGCTCATTCAGCAAGCGATACATCAGGTGCTAAGTCCTATATTCGAGGAGCAGTTCTCGGACAGCAGTTATGGATTTAGGCCAAAACGCAGCGCTGGACAAGCCGTCCAGCAAGCTCGTGATTATATGGAAGCAGGTCATCGATGGGTAGTGGATATTGATCTAGAGAAGTTTTTCGATAAGGTTAATCACGACATTTTTATGTCACGAATAGCGCGTCATGTGAAAGATAAAGCGGTATTGAAGTTAATCCATGCATATCTGATGGCGGGTATATCGGATAATGGACAGGTCAATATGAGAACAATGGGCACACCGCAAGGTGGGCCAATAGCATTACTATCAAATATTATACTGACCGACTTAGATAACGAGCTTGAAGACCGAGGGCATAAGTTCTGCCGTTATGCGGATGGCTGTAATATCTATGTCAAAAGTGAGCGTGCAGGGCAGCGTGTATTGCAAAGTGTCACTACCTTCTTGGAAAACACCTTGAAACTGAAGGTAAACCAAGAGAAAAGTGATGTGGGTCGGCCTTGGCAACGAAAGTTCTTGGGATACAGTGTTTGCAATCAAAACAGAATAACCGATTGCGGATCGCGCCAGCGGTGCAAATGCGTTTTAAGAAGGATGTAAAGCAGATGCTTCGTAGCGCCAGAGGTTGGTCACTTCACCGTACGGTGGAAAAGCTGAATCTGAAACTGCGAGGGTGGATGACATACTTCCGTCACATTAACGTTAAACAGGTATTGCTTGACTTAGATGGTTGGCTACGCCGCCACCTTCGCAAGATACTATGGCGACAATGGAAACGCATTCATACTCGTATCAAGCGTTTAATTGCGCTTGGTATTGACGCATCGAGGGCAGCGACAAGTGCCGTTAATGGCAGGGGACCTTGGTTTAACTCAGGGGCTTCGCATATGAACCATGCACTTCCTAAGAAACACTTCGACTATTTGGGCTTAATATCTTTGATGGACTACTATCATCGTCTCAAGAATTTTACATGAACCGCCGTGATACGGAACCGTACGTCCGGTGGTGTGAGAGGAGGAGAGTGTAAACTCTCCTCCTACTCGATCCAAATCATGTCTTAAAGCTGATAAATTTAGATGCTTAATCACACTTCTCAGGCATGTAGATTGCTCAAATAGCAGCAGCACTTTTAAGTTAATATCCTTATTGATGATGTTTCATTCAGTCTGGAACATCACAAAACCGCAATAATTTCATTTAACTTTTTAATAAAAACTGTGTTTATCTTTACAAGGTGTTCACATTTTATTTCAACGAATGAAAAGTTTGTTTTTACTATGTATATGGATTTTTATGTTTTATCTTTCAAAAATAATTTAAAACTAAATTTAATCAATGTCTTAAGTGATTTGTTTTGGTTTTACATGAGACGTTTTATATTGTTATTGTAAAAATTTCGGTGTGCATATTTTTTGAATACGTATGCAATGCATTGAGGCGTTTGTTAATTAAGCGTTAATATCTGTTCATGAAAAGTTGGGTAAAATGCTGATTCGAATTTGAAGCAGCAAGTTAACTGAAAATAACGGGAACGGGACACATAGATGAGAAAATTCAAACCCAGTCTAATAACCGCGGCATTTGTGGCCAGCGGAATGGCTTTTAGTAGCTCACAAATATTTGCACAAGAAGCTCCTGTCATAGCTGATGTGACAAATACAGAAGAAGCTTCGGAAGCAGTTGAGAGAATTGTAATTACAGGTTTTGCTACTAGCCTCATTCAATCACTTAATCAAAAGCGTTTCAGCGACACAGTGTCGGAGCAGATTTCTGCAGACGATTTAGGGGGCTTGCCTGATGTATCCATGGCTGACGCTTTAACTAGGCTACCTGGTATTTCTGCTGTAAGAACCGGCGGTCAAGCAGCAGAAATTAATATTCGTGGTTTATCTGGGGACTTTGTTTTTTCGTAACTATTCAGCCTCATGAAAATATATTTTGACGATCCCAGCGATCGTATTGACTGATCCCGCTAGGATGTCAGACTTGCCTTAATATCACTTTAGTTATTAACCAATGAAGATTGACGGCATTGAAATCGACAGTGTGATCGATTCAACAAAAAAGTTGCTTACAGAGGATAAATCAATTTCGCCGGCCTTAAGAGCGGCAATTGAATTGATCATGCTGGTTGTGTCTTTGCTTGCTAATCGATTAGGACTAAATAGCCAAAACAGCAGTAAACCACCCTCCACAGATTTTGATAGAAAGAAGAATTCAAGGACTAAATCTGACAATCCGGCCGGCGGCCAGAAAGGGCGGGAGGGTAAAACGCTGAGCCCGTTCGAAGAGCCCGATGTAGTCAAGGATATTCCCGTAAACAGGGCGCTATTGCCTCCTGGGAAGTATCGTGATGCTGGCGTCCAGTGTCGTCAAGTGGTTGACATAGAAATATCACGCATGGTCACCGAATACAGAGCGCAAATACTGCTCAACGAAACAGGCAAGAAATTCACAGCTGAGTTTCCACAAGGTGTTAACAGTGCTATCCAATATGGCGATGGCATTAAAGCGCACGCGGTTTACCTGTCACAATATCAATTGCTGCCTTATAAACGTATTGAAGAGTATTTTTCCGATCAACTCAATATTCCGATCAGTGCGGGAACCTTGTTTAACTTCAATCAAAAAGCGTCAGATTTAATTGAGCAAACAGGTGCCGCGGATCGGATCAAAGCCGCACTACGAGCATCACCCGTGCTGCATGTTGATGAAACAGGCGTCAACATTAACGGCAAGCGGCGTTGGTTACATTGTGCCTCATCACTTACCTGGACGTATTTCCATGCCCACGATAAACGTGGGAAAGAGGCCATGGATGCGGCCGAGATACTGCCATGCTTTACGGGCATTCTGTGCCATGACCACTGGAAACCTTACTACAAATATATCCTATGTGAACATTCTCTGTGCAATGCCCATCATTTGAGAGAATTGGAAAGAGCGTGGGAGCAAGACAAGCAGAAATGGGCCAATGAAATGCGTGCACTGCTGACCAAGCTTTGTCAGGACGTGAAGGATAATGACGGTAAGTTAACGCCAGAGTCTGCCCGCGTCGCCAGAGAACAGTACCGTGAAATACTCTTTGAGGGTGATAAGGAGTGTCCGCCACCAAATGAGGAGGACCGACCAGCAGGACAACGGGGTCGTTTAAAACGAACCAAAGCGCGCGCCTTGCTTGAACGGCTCAGAGAATTTGAAAATGATGCGCTTAGATTTATCGAAATAAAAGATGTCCCCTTTACTAACAATCAAGGGGAAAACGATATTCGAATGACAAAAGTACATCAAAAAATATCGGGATGTTTCAGAAGTCAAAACGGTGCGGATATGTTTTGTTTGCTTCGCAGTTACATATCCAGTTGTCGCAAGCAAGATGTTTCAGCAAGTGAGGCGTTGCGACTATTGTTCAAGGGCAGGCTTCCTGACATCTTTTCATCTGCGCGACCTGAATAGTTACGTTTTTTCAACCTTAAATGGCCGTGAACAAGTATCTACCAGTGGCGACCGTTCCATTGAGTTTGATCAATATCCTTCAGAATTAATATCTTCTGCAGCGGTATATAAGTCGCCTAAGGCATCTTTAATTGAAGGCGGTGTAGCAGGAACCGTGGAATTGCGAACGGCTAATCCATTGAGTCTTGAAGGTGATTCTAAGCTGAGTATCAACGCTCGTGGCATGTTCAACGATCGCGCTGACGAAGTTGCTGATGCGAAAGAATTTGGTCATCGATTTAGTTTTTCCTATCAAACTAAATTTCTTGACGACACCTTAGGTTTAGCCCTGGGTTATGCACGTTTATTTCAACCCAGTGTCTCAACCCAATTTATTGGTCTTGCCTACAATGCCCAAGCCGATGTTGATGGTTTAGCCAACGATACAGACGGACCAGAAGACTGCCCTGAGTGTGAAAACATCAGCGAAGGTTTTGAAATGCAACATCAAGGTGGCGAAGAAACTCGCGACGGCTATATGGTGGCAATTGAATGGGCACCAGTTGATAACTTTACGCTTAAAACGGATATGTTTTTATCTCAGTTTGAGTCAGAAGAGTTTGCTCGTGGTTATCGTGTGAAATTGGGAGGGGCGCAGACTTCAATTACCAATCCTATTTTGTCTGGTAATGATGTTATCGGTGGCACCTTTAATCGTACTTCTGGTAGTTTTACCCGGGTTGAATTGGTTAACGATAACAACCAAGATTCAGATGAAGTGTTAAGTCTGGGCATTAACGCTGACTGGCAGGCGACAGACAATCTAAATTTGGCCTTTGATGTGAGTTATTCTAGGGCAACCAGTGATTTTAGAAATGGTTTATTGTGGTCATTGGTTGGTGAAGACGCCACAATAGCTAATCCGCAATTTGATGAAAACATCTCTCTTTCTTATTTATTGAATGGTTTGGATTTACCCGACCTAGCATTTAATCAGGCCGATGCATTTTCTGATTTAGATCGCGTTATGGTCAGTAAATATGGTATTTATCCCTTTGTTAATAAAGACGAGTCTACTGCTTATCGCTTTGATTCGAAGTATGAATTAGACAATGATTTTGTTTCTTCAGTGGAATTTGGCGTACGTTATTCTGAACGTGATTATTCCAATGACCGTTCTGTGTTTGAATATGGTAACGACTCGGCATTTTCTGTGAGTCAGCCTCCTTTAAGTTTAACTCCAGATATGCTGGAAATTGTTGATTGGAGTGGCGAATTTGGTTATTTTCCGTCTTATCCTTCCATCGACTTGAACTCTGCCCTTAATGCATGGTTTCCAGCCGGCATTCCGCAACCAGTGCAAACCTGGGGTACGGGACATCCTGGGGTCATAAATAGCCCAACAGGAGGCGAAGGCCCTAACACCGCTTGGTCTGTACAGGAAAGTGGTGATGTTTCAGAAACTGTCACCGCAGCCTACATTATGGCAAACCTGAATATGGAAATAGGTGATTTACCGATTACCGGTAACATTGGTATTCGCCGTATTGAAACTGAACAAAGTTCCACTGTTTTACAATTAGCCACCCAAAACATAGTGGACCCAGATACAGGTGAAGTGCTAGAAGTACGAGGTGATCCTAGTCTTGGCGCTCAATATATCGTTGACGAAGCGGGTTTAATCAATGATTATTTCAAACCTGATATTTTGACCGATAAATACACTGATTATTTACCGTCATTAAACTTAAATTTTAAACTAACCGATAATCAGCAGCTACGTTTTGCCGCAGCTAAAGTGATGGGGCGTGCACCTATTAACAGATTTGCTGCCAATTCTACTACCTCAATTCAAACAGTTACAGCCAGTCAAAACCCCGATACAGGAGCAATAACTTTATCCTCTCCTACAGCAAAATTAAGTGGTCAGAGTAAAAACAGCCCGTACTTAAGACCTTTCTATGCCAACCAGTATGACTTATCCTACGAGTATTACTTTACAGAAACTGATGGAGCATTTGTTGCTGCTCTTTTCTATAAAGATATCAAATCATTTATTGAAGATATTGCCCTTGACCCCTTTGACTTTAGTGGCAATGGATTTGTAGTACCTGATGATATTAATGTGGCTGTGTTTGTTGAGCCTGACGCGCCAGGCGATACACCGCTGGCTGCAGTGGATGTAAACGGTGACCCTTTGTTTGTCACTGTCCCCACCGAAAATGGCAAATACGAAACAGCAGTTAATAATGCTAAAGGCGGTTATATTCGTGGTTTGGAGTTAACTTACACGCAGATTTACGACTTTTTACCCGATGCTTGGTCAGGTTTGGGTGTTAGTGCCAGTTATTCATTTACTGAAAGTGAAATCACTCGCACCTTGAGTAGCTCTGTTTTTTCCACAGATTTACCCGGACTGTCGGAGAATGTGGCGCAATTTACAGTGTTTTGGGATTATCGAGGTTTTGAAACCCGTTTAAGTACTAGGTATCGTGATGCCTTTGTTTCTCAGCAGGTAGCGGTGAATGAACAGGTGGTTAACTTTGCTTCTGAAGTTGTTATGGACTACCAAGCTTCTTACAAAATTAATGAAAATCTTAGTGCGGTGTTCCAAATTAACAACCTCACAGATGAGCCCACCCGCAGTTACTTTGGTAAAGAAGACTTAACTGGCACCATTCAGTTCTTTGGTACCCAATACTTCTTAGGAGTAACGTATTCATTATGAAAAATTTAATCCTGCAAAAACTGAAAAAGTTACATTTCGCTAAGTTGGCATTACCGCCAACTCAGTCCTTTAGAACATCTAAAACATCGGAGTATGTACCTATGTTTAAACCCAATAAAACAGTTGGCTTGTTAATGCTAATGCTTAGTGCACTGTTTTTAAGCGCTTGTGGTGGATCAGATATTAAGTCTGGAACAAGTGAGTTATTAACCTGTAGTGTACCTAACGTTCCCAATTCAGCAGGAACCATGTGTGTTGCACCTCCGGCTTTCCCATGTGATGCACCAACTGTGGCAAACGAAACCAATGATGGTTGTGTTGTTGGCGCTGACCCGAGTGCGCCAGAGCCGGTGGCTAAACCGATAGAAGATCAAGCGGTACTCTATTTTAACCGCGCCGCAGTGGGTGCGGATAATTCTAGTGCTGACCCATCCTATGAAGGTTACAGGTTACATACTTGGAGCAATGACACTTGTAATGCTTATGCCGATTCTGATACTGATTGGGCAAATGGCCGTGTTCACAATGGTGTTGATCCAAATTATGGTGCTTATTGGATCCTTGATTTAAAACCGAACTATGCAGGTACTGAAGGCGCTTGTGGTAATTTTATTATTCACATTGGCACCGATGATGCGGGCAAAGAAATGGGGGGCGGTGACTTTAGGATGCCTTTATCTCAAGATGATCCTGACTTCACTCGTATGAACTTTACGTTCTCTGGAGTGGCGTCGGTTTTTGAATTTCCCATTACTTCACTAGGTGAACAGCCGGTTAAAATTGAAGGTCAGGCAGCCCATTGGTTAGACGTGAATACATTGGTCTGGGATATCGATCCTGCGACTTTAGGCAGCGTTAAATTACATTATTCTGCGGCAGCCGATTTAACAGTAGACTTAGAAACAGGTTTGAGTGGCACAGTTATGGCCTTAGAACAAATCGAACTGACAACTGAACAACAAGCGATTGCTCCGCATTTAGCTTCATTGCCAGCGTTTCAGGGTACTTGGACCGCAGAAGATGCAAAACAAGTAGTCAAAACACAAGCCGTTTTAGCCGCTTATGATGCTGAAGATAAACTCAACAGCGCCACGGGCATTCAACTTGCCAATGGTCTAGACCAATTGTATACCGCAGGTCAAAGTGACGCCGATGAAGCGCAACTTGGGCCCATTTACAATGAAGACGGTACTATCACTGCCGCCCTTTGGGCTCCCACCTCTCAAGATGTTAAGTTGAAACTGTTTAACACCGATAAAACCTTAGCCTCTACCCATGACATGGTATTTGATGATGTCACTGGTATATGGTCATACACAGGGGGCAGTGAGTTAGACCGTGCTTTGTATCGATTTGAAGTAACGGTTTATCATGCAAAGGCAGAAGGCTTACAGGTGTTAAACGTGACCGACCCGTATTCGGTGAGTTTATCTACTAACAGTCGTTTCTCACAATTCGTTAATCTGAATGATGAAGATTTGAAGCCTGAAGGTTGGGATGCTCATATTATCCCCACTATTAATAACTTTGAAGATGCTGTTATTTATGAAGGTCATATTCGTGATTTCAGTGTACGTGATGCAAGTACCACAGTGGCTAATCGTGGTAAATATATGGCTTTCACAGAAGAAGACAGTGCCCCTGTACAGCATCTTAAAACGTTGGCTGGCAAAGGGTTAACCCACTTCCATATGTTGCCTGCCAATGATATTGCTACCATTGAAGAAGATCAGAGCAAAATTGTCGACATGAGCAGTACCTTAGATGACTTATGTAAGTTAAATAAGGATGCTGAAATTTGTGATGACGCTTCCATCTCATCTTCAACAGTATTAGGTGAGTTGTTTGCCAGTTATGACCCAATTTCTGAAGCGGGTAAAGCTCAAGCACTTGCTCAAGCTATGCGCGGTATTGACCAATTTAATTGGGGTTATGACCCTTACCATTTCAATGTGCCAGAGGGGAGTTATGCTTCTGATCCAGAGGGTGTGACGCGTATCAAAGAAATGCGCGCTATGAACCAAGCTTTACATACAATGGGCTTACGTGTGGCACTAGATGTTGTCTATAACCATACTAATGCCTCTGAGTTAAATGGTAAGTCTGTATTGGATAAAGTGGTTCCTGGTTATTACCACAGATATGAAACAGATTCTGGCGCTATAGTCCGTGAAACCTGCTGTGACGATACCGAACCTCGTAATGCCATGATGGAAAAACTAATGAAAGACTCATTAGTGTTGTGGACCACTCAGTATAAGTTTGATTCATTCCGCTTTGACATTATGAGTCAAGCGACCAAAACCACTATGGTTGAACTGCATGATGCTATTACCATGTATGATGAAGATAACTACTTCTATGGTGAAGGTTGGACCAAACAAGATCGTGGTTACGAACAAGCCACTCAGGTGAACATGGCAGGCACTGAAATTGGTACCTTTAACGACCGTATTCGTGAAGCAGTTCGCCAAGGTCAAATATTCAGTAAAGAGCCAAGTGATGCTGCTTTGTCTGCTCAAGATCGAGTGAAAATGAGTTTGGCCGGCACATTAGCTGATTTTATATTGGAAGATTTCAACGGTGTGGCATCTACCACTAGTAGCATCGGTGGTTATGCCAAAGACCCAGCTGACATTATTAACTACGTGTCTAAGCATGATAACGAAACCTTATGGGATCAATTCAATTATGTGTTGCCTGCGGACTTAACCCTAGCCCAGCGTGTACGCGCACAAAATGTGGCTGCCACTATTCCATTAATGGCACAGGGTATTCCCTTCTTCCAGCTTGGCGGAGACTTGCTTCGTTCAAAATCGATGGACCGAAATACCTATGACTCCGGCGATTGGTTCAGCTATGTGGATTTCACCAAGGAAACCAACAACTGGAATGTAGGGCTACCTCTAGCTGAAGATAACCAAGCTAAATGGTCAGAGATTGGCTTGTTTATGAATAGCCCTGAACGTGCAGCGAGTATGAGCGAAATTGAATTTGCCTCAGAAGTGTTCAATGAAATGTTGAGCATTCGTAGCGAGTCCTCTCTATTCCGTTTAACCACTGGTGCTGACATTATTGACCGTATTGGTTTCCATAATATTGGTAAACGCCAAATCCAAGGTTTAATTGTCATGAGTATTGATGACGGTTTGTCTGCTGATGTTGACATGCCCCGTGCTGATTTAGACCCTATGACAGATGCCGTAGTGGTAATCGTTAACTCAAGTTATGAAGAACAATCCCATGTTGTGCCAACAGCAGCAGGCTTTGAGTTACACATGACACAAGCATCGTCTGTTGATCCAACTGTACGCGGGTCCTTCTTTACCGCCGGTGATGGCGAAGGAACCTTTACCGTGCCCGCATTAACCACTGCTGTATTTGTTAAACCACAAATGGGCGAACAAGGTATGGGTTTATCTGCTTATGCCACATCAGGCGCTCCTGACGTTGTACCTTACGGCAGCACAACAGTGTTTGTTCGTGGTGGCATGAACGATTGGGGTGAAGGAAACCCAATGATCTATAAGGGTGATGGTGTTTACGAATCCGTTATCACTGTTGCTGCGGGTGCATATGAGTTTAAAGTTGCATCATCTGATTGGTCTACTGTCGATTTTGGTTCAGCCGATCAAATAGTTGAACTGGGCACTGACAAAGAGTTGAATCGTGGTGGTTCAAACCTAATGCTAACGCTTACTGAAGAAGCGACACTGCAATTCAGTGTGGACGCCAGTGATACAGAAGCGCCTATAATCAACGTAGATTTTGAAGAGCCTTTCTTCGGCACTACTGTATTTGTGCGTGGTGGCATGAATGATTGGGGTGAAGGTAATCCAATGGATTATGCAGTAGGTGGTCAATACACTGCTACTTTAGATGTGACAGCTGGCTCCTATGAGTTCAAAGTGGCCTCCTCGGATTGGTCCACGGTCGATTATGGCTCTGCTGACCCTGATACCAGCACTGTAGTCGGAGTAGGTAAAGATGTGGCAGTGGGTGGCAACAATCTCGCCATCGACTTTGATGTCGATGGTAGTTATACCTTCTTGTTCGATGCCTCTGATTTAACCGCACCTACAGTGTCAGTGTTTAATGCCCAGATGTTTGGTGATACCACAGTGTTTATCCGTGGTGGCATGAATGGTTGGGGCGAGACCGATGCGTTAACCTACGATGGCAATGGAGTGTATTCTGCACAACTAGACATTGATGCAGGAAGTTATGAGTTTAAGGTGGCGTCGTCCGATTGGTCTACGGTTAACCTTGGTGGCAGTGGTGATGATACGGCAACCAGTGTTGATGTACCCAAAGCCATAGTGGCTGAAGGTAACAATTTGGTGATTGATATTCTGACTACCAGCACTTACAAATTTACAGTTGTAGGCCCTGACCCGTCTGCGCCCAAAGTAACAGTGAGTGAAGTGACACCTTAATAGTGTCAGTTGAATAAAACTCTAGCCGCTCCCTATGGAGCGGCTTTTTTTTTCGAAACATCGGTTAAGCTAGTGAAGCATGACTATTTAAATAGGCGTTAAGGTGACAGTAAATAATCCAAACACAAAAAAAATTGTGATTCTCGGTGGTGGAACTGCTGGTTGGATGGCAGCAAACTTACTGCATCACTATTTGGCCCAATATGGTTTTACTATTAGTTTGATAGAATCGCCTGATATTCCGACCGTAGGGGTAGGAGAGGGCTCCACACCACAATTAAGGCAGTTTTTTAAAACCTTAGGCATAGCAGAGCAAGACTGGATGCCGGCATGTAATGCCACTTATAAAAATGGCATCAGTTTTGTGAACTGGTCTGAAAAACCAGGTTTTGATGAATATTTCCATGCTTTCCCATCGGCGCCAGACCGACAAACCGCGGCAGGATTTTTACAAAACTGTATGTCCAGACGACGTGGATTTAATGTAGACGCACACCCTAATCGATATTTTTTATCGGCGACCTTGGCACAACAAGCTTTGTCACCTAAACCCAAAGGCCAAGCAACAGTTGCGATTAATTATGCTTATCATTTTGATTCGGTGTTATTGGGAAAATATTTGGCTAAGATTGCCATCAATAGCGGTGTTAATTATATACAAGCTAGATGTGACAAATGCCACAATCATGCCAATGGCGAAATAAAGAGTGTTGAACTTCATACTGGTGAACAAATAGAAGGTCAGTTATTTATCGATTGTTCTGGCTTTCGTTCGGTTTTATTACAACAACATTTGGCGGTGAAATTTAACAGTTATCAAGATTCATTATTCAACGATAGCGCTATTGCCATGCCTAGTAACAGTGAACATGTTATCCAGTCACAAACTCTATCCACTGCATTATCGAATGGTTGGGCTTGGAAAATTCCTCTGACTAATCGAATTGGTAATGGTTATGTTTATAGCTCTCAATTTATCAGCGCTGATGAAGCGGAACAAGAATTACGCACTAAGCTGGGCTTGTTAGACCATGCCGATAGCGCTAAACATTTGTCCATGAAGATTGGTAGGGTGCAACAACACTGGGCGAAAAATTGTTTGGCAGTGGGATTATCCCAAGGATTTATCGAACCTTTAGAAGCTACTGCTTTACATCTGGTGCAAGAAACCATTGAAAGTTTTGTGAGTGCTTTTAGTGCAGGCAGGTTTACTCAGCAACATCAACAGCAATTCAACCAAAGGTTAAACGCTAGATTTGATGGCATACGTGATTACATTGTCTGTCATTATAAAATCAACAGCCGAGATGGCAATGAGTATTGGCGAGCTAACCGACACAATTCGAATATCTCCGACAGCCTACAGAATATTTTGCAATGTTGGGATCAAGGTGGCGATATCACAACAGAAATTAACCGCCAACAAATCGCAGGTTATTATCCCGCGGTGTCCTGGCATTGTTTGTTAGCTGGTTATGGGCGTTTTCCAGAAATGCACACAGCACAGCGCCAGACCACAACAACAGATGACAATTTGCAACTCATCGATGGATTTATCCAAGAATGTGCCAACAATTTTCAGCCACATGCCAGCGCTTTAAAGTTTGGCTCAAACTAATTTAGTATTTTATGGAACGTTCTTTATGTCTTCTTCTGTTCGAGTACCTGTTTTTACTGGTTTATTACTCGGTATTTCGATTATTTTGTTGGCCTGTCAGCCTCAGCCCCTGATGCAAAAAGCGGCAAACAGCTGTGATCCAGATACCAGTTGCGCTGAAGAATTATTACTGCATGTGCCTTCACCTCAGTGGCAAGATCAAATCGTCTATTTTTTGATGATCGATAGGTTTTCCGACGGTAATCCATCTAACAATGACCAAGGCGTCGGGGAGTTTGATCCCTCTAAAGAAAGTCACTATAGCGGCGGTGATTTAAATGGCATTATTAACCGACTCGACTACATTAAAAATTTAGGTGCAACAGCCGTGTGGACCACACCTCAAGTGGCCAATCAGTGGTGGGATCCGTTGGTGAATTACAGTGGTTACCACGGTTATTGGGCCCGGGATTTTAAATCTGTGGATGAGCACTATGGCAGCTTGCTGGATTATCAAAAATTATCCAGTGCATTACACAATAATGGCATGTATTTGATCCAAGATGTGGTGGTGAATCACACCGGTAATTTTTTCTCCTATCAAGGCGACTACGATCAAGATGATCCCACGCAAAACATCGTTTTTAATCACCACTCTAAGCCCAGCAACAGGCCGACACAATTTCCATTTAATCAAAATGATGTGACCAATCCCGAGCATAGAGCGGCCAATATATTTAACTGGACTCCTAACATTCAGGATTTTTCGATACATAAGCAAGAAACCACTTACCAAACTTCGGATTTGGATGACCTCAATACGCAAAATCCAGTCGTGCGAAAAGCTCTAAAAGATGCGTTCGGTTTTTGGATAAAAGAAGCGGGTGTTGATGCTGTGCGAATTGACACCGCTAAGTATGTTGAGAAGGAGTTTTACGAAGATTTTTTGCATGCAGAAGATGGACTAGAAGCGATTGCGGAACAAACAGGCAGAGATCATTTTTTAAGTTTCGGTGAGATTTACCAGACGTCTGATCCGCTTAGTGATAATGGTGAACGTAAAATTAATCAGTATGTTAGTGATGATTCTGCGCAAAGAATGACGTCAGCGATAGGTTTTCCGCTATATAAAGACATCAGTAGAGTGTTTGCTGGTAGTGCGCCAACTTCATACCTATCCTATCGTTTGATGGCACAAATGCGCAGTTTTAAAAATCCATATTTAGTTAGCAACTTTATCGACAATCATGATGTTGAGCGTTTTCTTGCATCAGGTAACATCAATGGCTTTAAACAGGCCTACGCACTGATGATGACTGTGCCTGGTATTCCGACCATTTATCAGGGAGATGAACAAGCATTTCTAAACAGCCGCAGAGCCATGTTTGCAGGAGGTTATCTTAGCGCTCAAGATCAGTTTAATCAGCAGTCTGATATGTACCTGTTTATTCAGAAATTAGCCTCACTGCGACAAGCACATAAAGTGTTTAGTCGTGGCAGCATAGAAATACTCAAAGATAATTCTACAGGGGCGGGGGTGTTAGCATACAAAAGGCAGTATGCCGGGCAGGTCGCCTATATTTTGTTTAATACCGCAAAACAGTCGGTACTGCTGAATTCACTACAAACAGAATTTACTGAAAACAATCCGCCACAACTGCTGGCCAGCCAAAATTTACCAACAGACTTAACTTTTGCTGCGGATGGTTCAATGACTGTCGTTTTGCCAGCCCAGTCATTTGGCATATTTTTGGGCAAGACTCAGACCATAAACAAATATTCAGAAATTTTTCCGAGTGTAATCAGTGTACAAAAGATACAAACAGTGTATGTGCAACAAACCCATGCAGTTGTTGCCGGTAAAGTCTCAGATCCAAACGCAAAATTATTAAGGGTAATAGACGGAAAAGTAGGTGATGCACAAGCATTTGTAGCGGATCAATTCGGCAATTGGCAAGTTGAATTGCCGGTAAATGATTTGGGTGAACATCGTCATTCTCTGGACATATTTTGGCCTGAAAAAAACAAAGTATCGGCCACTCATTTTTATAACACACGCTCAACAGTGATTGAACACCAGGCAATAACATCAGACCCTCAGGGAGATGACACTGGCCCTACGGGTCGCTACATCAAACCGTTGGATGAAAGTATTGGCTGTCAAATGGACATCACCGAAGTTGAGGCTCGAGCAGGCGGGTCGGTTATGGAGCTAGATATTAAAATGTGTGACATTTCCAATTTGTGGTCTCCCCCTAATGGGTTTGACCATGTGTCTTTTACAATATTTTTTGACTTAAAAAACAGACAAGGCATAAGTGAACTGCCGTTAATTGGTGGCCATTATCCTAACCAGCAAAAGTGGGATTTGGCACATATGGCATTTGGTTGGGCAAGTTATTTATATTGGTCAGATGATGCAACCCGCCATAATGAGGGCGAAAAGCCTGGGATCGCTCCGGAAATTGAGATTGACAAGCACAACAATTCTATTCGGTTTATCTACCAGGGAAGTGATTTTGGAGTGCAGGATTGGGACGGAGTTTCTATTTACATTACGACTTGGGATAAAAGTGGGGAAGGTAATTATCGAGACCTATCGGCAAAAGAAGCGCTATGGGCTTTTGGTGGCGCAGGTTCTAATGAGCCAAAAATCCTTGATGATGTATTAATAAAATTGCACCCATATACCCAGGACTCCTCAGAATGACGCATTTAGCAGACGTTTAAACAGGTTTAGCTAAGCAGACTATTTCCGATTGAGAGAATCTCCTTTTCAACTTATTCGACCAAAATTAAATGTTTTTACTGTTAGATTGTTAAGGAAAATAACACTATGGATAAATTTGTCACAATATTATTACTTTTGTTTTTTACAACGGGGCTTTTTGCTGGAGATGATAAATCGCCGATTATACCGAATGTAAGCAAAGGAGAAATCGTTCATTACACTCAGTTCCCTTCTCAGTATGTAACTGCGCGGGATATAAACGTCTGGTTGCCCGAGGGGTATTCACCAGAGCAACAATATGACGTTCTGTATATGCACGATGGAGGTATGTTGTTCGATAAGGAACTATCCTGGAATGAACAGTCGTGGGAAGTTGATGAAGTGGCCGGAGCACTGCTTAGTTCAGGCAAAGTAACTGCATTTATAGTGGTTGGCATTTCAAATGGAGGTGCGCTTCGTCACAGTGATTATTTTCCACAAAAACCTTGGGAAACATTGAGCTTGTTGCAGCAAGAAAAACTTTATAACAGTAAGCGAGAGGGCGGAGGAGACATTTTTGAAGCCGCTGTGGCTTCTGATAAATATTTGAAATTTTTGGTTAAGGAACTAAAACCACTAATTGAACAGCAGTTTTCCGTTAATACAGGGCCTGAACACACCTTCGTTATGGGTTCTAGTATGGGGGGCCTGATATCCATTTATGCAATCAGCGAATACCCAGATGTTTTTGGTGGTGCGGCCTGTTTGTCGACCCATTGGCCAGGCATTTTTAATTTGCATGATAATCCGATACCTGAAGCTTTCTATGCTTATCTTAGAGAACATCTGCCTAACCCAGAAACGCATAAAATCTATTTTGATTTCGGCACTGAAACACTCGATGCAATGTATGCCCCGTTACAGGCAAAAGTCGATGCGATTATGCGAGACAAAGGTTTTGATGCAACAAACTGGAAAACCAAACACTTTGAAGGTGCGGCACATACTGAGTCTGCCTGGCAGCAGAGATTGCACATTCCATTACAATTTTTATTTGAAAAGAAATGAATACTACTGGCCTTAGTTTACTTTAATTTATCTAATTGCAGTTGCCATTGCCGGGCTAATTCCGGTTGTTTATTGGCTCGATAAGCGGCGATTAAAGAACGCGCTAATATTTTGGAATCGGGATTAACTTTGTGTGCCCGTAAATAATAATGGATGGATAAGTGAGGTAGTCGTTTATTTCGAAATAAGTTGCCTGTCATTTGGTTTAATATAGGGTCGTGAGGTAATGCATCTGCCAGTAATTGTGTCGACTTTAGGACCATTTCTGCATTTTTTTCCTGCTGATAACCTTTTAGCGCAAGTTTCATCATAGTCACCCAATCAATCTGTTTTAGAAAGTACTCTTTGCCTAATGATTGTTGCCAGTCTTCTGGTTGAGGTAATGTCAGGGTTTTAGGGGTATCGGTAAAAGGGAAGTCACCCATGAGCTGCAATATTTTAGCAAAACCATTGTATTCCTCAGAGGGAAGAATAGGGCGATTTTGCCAAGCTTTTTCAATACGCACAGTATACCAGTCAAGCAATTTTGAATGCTGTTTTATTGCGTTATAAAAGGTATCGGCCAGTAAAAAGTAGCCCTGTAAGTTGGGATGTAAATGTTCGAGCATTAGATTATTGCCAATCAAACCATGTTTTGAACTCTTAGCCAAACGCCCAGCTACATCCACCAAGGTCACATTTTGTTGGCTCTTAGCATATTTACGAATAATGTTATTGATTGCTTCAGGTGCACGAAAACGTAATAAATCCAATTCTTTAGCCTGGTTGTAGTGATAATAAGCAGAGCTAAAATCACCCATTAAATAATATCTATTGGCCAATTCAAATTGGGCTAAGGCATTGTTATTCAGGCTTTTAGCTTGGCTCATTTTAGACAATTGCGCTGTCACTTTGTCGTTTTGTTTAGTTTGAATGAGCTGGTCTAACAAACTCAAATCTCGACTAAAATCATCGGACAAATCAGGACTTGCAAAAGGGGGTTGATCTTTTAGATTGCTAGCAATAGTAGCGAGGTAAACGGGCACATTGGCTGCGGTATATTTGTCTAACACTAAGCGTAAATTAGTATCGAATTGTTGCACTCCGGCTGCAAACATATTCGAGTTCAGGGGGATATTTTTGTGTTTGGCTACCTTTGCCATAAAGGTTCTAGAATCTTTGAAGTTGGTTTTGTCTTTTGGCTGTTGAAAATAACTATAGGTATTTTGCATCAGTTGAAATAAACGCAACTCTTTGAGTTTTAGGAACAGTAAGGTGCTGGCCTGAGAACTTGCAGCAGTATAATTTGAGCCAACCCCCATAATGCCTAGATATTCGTTGTGACCCATATAAATCAGAACCGCATCAGGTTGTTGTGCAATTATTTCATCGGCTAAGTCTAAAACAGTATAGGAGTTGACTGCTGACAAGGCGGTATTGACCACTTCTACATAATGATAGGGCAAAGTGCTTTTTAATCGGTTGTCCAACATACCGGCTAAAGACGCACCTAATCCGTACGGGAAACCGGCAGCCGTTGAGCCGCCCTGCACAAATACCCGATAACCGTTTTTGGGTTTTTCTTTGAGCAGAAAGTTAGCCTCCATGGTCACACTGGGTATGAGGCTGTTATCAGAAAAGTAACGCCTGACAATATCAGGTCGGGGTAAAATGTACTCAGTGTTAGCAGGGTTAGCAATAAATAACGGTAGGTTACGGCCATAATCTGCTATACGTAACCCTAGTTCAAATAGCACAAAAAACAGTATCGGTATGCTCAGAGCAATCAGCCAATACAGTGGTGTGTTGTGGCGTTTTTTGATGTTACTTGTTGGCATTTAACTGTTCCAAGTAAAAAGTAGCTTTAGGGTGACCTGGTTGCAATTTCAACACTGCTTTAAGTTCGGCAATGGCTTCATCATCTCGTTTTAAGTTGTAGAGTATTTGCGCAAAATTTAATTTGTAAGGAATATTTTCTGGCATTAAATTAACCGCTTGTTTGGCATAATAATAGGCCAAAGACATATCTTGTATGTCCACATAAAGGCGCCGAGCAACATCAGCAATTTGTGCATTGTGTACTAATGCATCAAATAATATGCCTGCCACTTTAGCTGCCTCTGCGGTTTTATTTTTGCTTTGATAATGACTCAACATTTTTTGTTGAATCGCTAGCCAAGGCTCACCATTAATACGTTTTAATGTCATAGCGCTTTCAAAATTTTGGTTTTTAATCGGTACTACTTTTTGTGGGGTAGAAGTAAAAGGGTAATCAGCGGTGAGATTAGCAATTTTAAATTGGGCGTATAGTTGGTCAACTTGGGTTAAAGGAATATCTTGCCAAGCTTGTTGATGGGTCACCAACAAAGGAGAGCCCAGCAGTTGTTGCTGGACTATCGATTTTATAAAGGCTTCTGCTAGTAAAAAATAACCTTGTTTATTCGGGTGTAGATGTTCAAACATCACTTGATTACCAATTAATCCCGATTGGGTGTGTTCACGGATAAATGTCTGAGCATCAACCCAACTTGCTTGATATTGATGACTTAACTGACGAATGATCTGGTTAAATTCACTGGGGGCTCTAAAACGCAATAAATCTAGATCACTGGCTCGGATGAAATGTTCTTTTGCCTGTGAAATTTGACCTACATTAAGGAAACTTTTTGCTAGTAAATAATGGGCATCTGCTGAATTAGGGTATAGGTTGATAGCGGTTTTACCCAGTATGATGGATTGTTTAAATTGACCAGATTTAAAGACCTTTTGCAGTGCAGATACATCGGCATTTTTTTCAGATGCAAAAGGAGCTTGTCCCACTTCATTGGCTGCAAGTGAACTGATCAAAACTTTGATATTGGCATTCTGGTAGTCACTCAATATACTGCGCAGATTGTCTTCAAACTGACTGATACCAGCTTGATACAGTGGACTACTCATAGCGATATTTTTTTCTTTTGCTACCTTAGCCATTAAACTTTGGGATTGACCAGCGCCTTGGTTTTCAAACTCTTCAGCTTGGGGATCGAACATGGCGTAATACAATTGTTGGATTAATTGAAAAACTCGCACTTCTTTGAGAGCTAAAAATAGCAGATTAGCTAAATGCCCTCCATTACTGGCATACACTGAGCCCACACCCATAACACCTAAGTATTCATTGTGACCCGCATAAATTAACACTAAATCAGGCTGTATTTTGATGATTTCCCTTACCGTATCCCTAAGGGTATAACTGTTAACACTGGCCATAGCGGTAGAAATTATTTCAATATTTTTATCTGGGTATAACCGCTTAAATCTCTGCTGTAACATACCAGTGAGGGAGCCAAAACGTCCATAGGGAAACCCTGCAGCAGTTGATCCTCCTTGGATCACTATTCGAAAACTGTCTTGTGGTTTTTGTTGTTTGAATAATACGGTATCAGGGCTGACATCAGGAGCCAGTTGTGGCTTGTGAAAATATCGTTTAATGAGGTTAGGGTTAGGCTGTAGATAACCGCTTATTCCTTGAGCCTCAATAAATAGTGGATAACTGTAACCATAACCTGCGGCACGTAAACTGGCTTCTGTTAAACCCAATAAAATAAATGGAAACAACAGCAAAATAACATAAAATATTTTAGGCGGTTGTACTTGGCTGTGTTTATCATTACGTTTTGTAGTCATGTTCGAGCTTTTTTGATTGGCAAATATTTACAGTGTTCTGATGCATACTATATCGACAATTTTTCAATTCGGATATTCTGTAGGGCATGTAATTGTCTTATGCAATCGTATTCAATTTACTAATTGCACTAAAGTCATGCATTGTACAATTGTCACAATTCGTATTTTTAACAAGTAACTGGTGTAGATGACAAAAATTCTCGGCATTTCTGCCTACTATCATGACAGTGCCGCTAGCATTATTGTAGATGGCAATATTGTTGCTGCGGCTCAAGAGGAACGTTTTAGTCGAATTAAACACGATCCCTGTTTCCCCAAACAAGCGATTGAGTATTGTTTACAGGCTGCTAACTGTGATGTAGAAACTTTAGATGCGATTATTTTTTACGATAAACCTATGCTTAAGTTTGAGCGATTGCTAGAAACCTATTTAGCCACAGCACCCAAAGGATTTATGTCCTTTTTGCGAGCTATGCCTATATGGTTAAAAGAAAAGTTGTATTTAAAGGCAGTGTTACGTCAGGAACTGCGGGCTTTGATACATCAACAAAAGTCAGTGCAAAATAACACCTGTATAGAAGTCGAGCGTAAAGCCGAAAAAAAACCTAAGTTACCGCAATTACTGTTTAGTGAACACCATCAGTCTCACGCTGCATCAGCCTATTATCCCAGTCCATATAATAAGGCCGTTGTATTGTGTTTAGATGGAGTGGGCGAATGGGCCACATCTTCGGTTTGGTTAGCTGAGGGGGCGTCATTACAACCACTATGTGAAATTCAATTTCCACACTCATTAGGATTACTGTATTCTGCTTTTACCTATTATTGTGGTTTTAAGGTTAATTCTGGTGAATACAAGTTAATGGGGTTGGCTCCCTATGGTGAGCCCAAGTATGTAGATTTAATTTATCGACACCTCATTAAAGTGGCCGATGACGGCAGTTTTCAGTTGGACATGGACTATTTTGATTATCCTGCCGGTAGCACTATGACCAATGGTGCTTTTCATAAATTGTTTGCTGGTGAACCTAAATCAGCCGACGCCGAAATTACCCAAAAAGAAATGGACTTGGCCCGTTCAATTCAAGTGGTCACCGAAAATATCGTATTAAAAATTGCCCATCATGCCCATAAAATAACTGGCTGTGAAAACTTATGTTTAGCAGGTGGTGTGGCCCTTAATTGTGTGTCTAATGGACGGATCCAGCGTGAAGGGCCATTTAAGTCTATATGGATCCAACCTGCTGCTGGCGATGCCGGCGGAGCATTAGGGGCGGCACTATTGGCTTGGCATCAATATTTTGAGCAACCTAAAGAGATTACAAGTGATCTCAATGTACTCGAAACACATGATAAAATGCAGGGCGCTTATTTGGGGCCAGAATACTCAGAACAACAGATTGTAGAGTACTTACAGAGTCAATCTATGCCTTATCAAGTTGTGCCAGAGTCAGAGTTATATACACAGACAGCCGAGAAGATTACTCAAGGTAAGGTGATTGGTTGGTTTCAAGGGCGTATGGAATTTGGCCCGAGAGCCTTAGGTAATCGTTCTATTATTGGCGACCCACGGAATCAAGATATGCAATCGGTGATGAATTTAAAAATTAAACAGCGCGAGTCATTCAGACCTTTTGCCCCTGCTGTTTTGGCTGAAGATGTGTCAAACTATTTTGCGATTGATTGTGCAAGTCCGTACATGTTATTGGTGGCTCAAGTGCAAGAAAATTTACATGTTTCGTCTGAAAATCATTTTGCTTTTGGTATTGACCGTCTGCATCAGGCCCGTTCAACTTTACCTGCTATTACTCATGTAGACTATTCTGCCCGAGTACAAACTGTGCATCAAAACACTAATCCTGAATTCTATGGGTTACTCAAAGCTTTTAAGAAAATGACCGGTATCGGAGTGTTAATTAATACATCATTTAATGTACGGGGTGAGCCACCCGTGTGTTCACCACAAGACGCAATACGCTGTTTTTTAGCCACCGAAATGGACTACCTTGTGATGAATAATGTCATGCTGGATAAAAATCAAATGTGCCAAGCACAAATTCTAAAGGCAAAATCTGTGACCTTTGAGCGAGATTAATCGATGTTAAAACTAGCTAAAAAAGATGATGAGAATGCATTAAAAGAATTTGCTCGCACTATGATATTTATGTTGCCTTTAGTGTTTATGTTGATTTTACCTTGGTGGTTTAACGGTGCTATACATTGGTGGCCAGCGGCTGCAAGTGGGGTGTTAGGGGTATTATATTTTGTGTATCCCTTGGCTTTGTATTATCCCTATCGAGTATGGATGGCTATTGCCTCTGTTTTAGGTTGGGTCAATACTCGTATCATATTAGGGCTGGCCTTTTATTTGTTAATTTTACCCATTGGCATAGTGATGCGCAGTTTGGGCAAACTGCAATATAAAACGGGCTCTCGCAGTAAAGGCACCTCCGGTGTTAGTCATTGGATTAGAGACAAACGAAAAATCGATAAAAACAATCTGGAGAAACCATTTTAATGTGGGAATTTATTCAAGATCTTTGGGAGTTTCTTAAGGTCAGAAAAAAGATTTGGTTATTACCCATTATAGTCGTGCTAGCGTTATTGGGGGGGCTTGTTGTTGCTACTCAGCAATCGTCTTTGGCGACCTTTATTTATACTTTATTTTAATTGGCCTAGCTCAATTGACTCCATCGTATAGTTCACATAAATATTATTCTTCTTTAGGAGTATCATAAAGTTACTAATATAAATATTTCGCCGACGATATCGGACAAATCTTATCATTCAGGAATGTTTGCCGTAAGCGACTTGCTAGTCAGTTAATTAGTACTGATGGTTTACACTGAAACGCCAACCCTTTATGTGTTGGCGTTTTTTTTGCTCGTGTCATGAATCGGGGAGAACAATACTTTAGTTATTTTTAAGATGACTGAAGTAACTGTTCAAATAGTAACTTTTCAAAAAAATCAGGAAGCTCGGCAGGGTGCTCAACAATATAGTCGGGAGTGATCCCCAAATTTTTATCAAAGGATTGATTATGACGCACCCAGACTGATTTGATATGACTGGCATTCGCCCCAGCAATATCTGGGATGAGTCCATCGCCAATATGTATCACTTCATGATTTTCACAGCCAGCTAATCTTAGGGCTTTTGTAAAAATAGAGCGTTCGGGTTTTTGCTCTTTTTCTTGGCCACCAATAATTATATGGTCAACATGTTGGGCAAGATTGACTCGTTTCACCTTAGGTACCTGAGAAAACGCTGGGCCATTAGTGATCACCACCAGCGTTAAGCGCTTTCTCATATCCCTAAGAAACAGCTCAATGCCAGGGAAAAAATCAAAGGCAGCCAGTCGTTCTTTATCAAAGCAGTGTTGCAGTAATAGTGCATCTTCCACAGTGACAGCTGGCTGCTGCATATCGGCTAGGAGATCTTGAATCAACTGCACACGAAATGCATCTTCACTCTGTTGCTCAATAATTTGCATGTATTTTTGTTGCTCAAGGGCAGTCCATTGTCGATAAATACCTTGTACATAACGTTCGGCGAATTTCTCGCTATTGAGAGAGTCACCGCACAGAATTTGCGCGCTTTTGGCAAGCTCATGTTTGGCTACAATATTCGCTTTGCTTGTATCGCAAAGTGTTTCGTCCATATCCAGAAAAAGCGCTTTTAGCACGAGTACTCCAATCTATAGTGTTTGGTGGGCGTCGCAAATTTAGAACAAAGACGTCTCATAAATAAGCCACTTGAAATTTAGAAATAGGGAAATGTGGTTCATTGTAAACCAAGTGTCTCTTTATGTAAGGTGAATGATAAGGATAGGCATGGTCTTACTGAGGCCAATTACGCCGAGTCATCGATTAACCTGTTGCCAGTCAATGCACTTAAGCAAGTAACACCCGCCAACAAACCGGAAATAACAATACCGTCAAAGGTACCTGCACCGCCTATACTGGCCAAGCCCACATGGGTCTCACGATTTTTTTAAGGTACATCAAATTAGCCTCAATAACCGGCCCCAAAACACCTGCGCAAAAGGAGACAGGTGGTGCTAGGGTAGTTGCCAATAACAAAGCACAGATGGCGGCAACCACGGCCGGGACAAGAGCGGGCAGTTTGATGCCAATCTGCGGGACTGGCTGGGCAAGTAAATAACACTCCAACACATTAGCCACATTTTTATAGGTGACCGATATCGATTGGCAGGAACCCCACCAAGGTGCCAAAAAATCGACCATTAGTGGGATATCGTTGCGTTGGGTAAAACGGTTAAAGTTCGCCATCGATAAGTCCACAGGCAGGCCAGTAAAAAGTAACTGTTTGCATTTCCCGCATCTGGGCGCGTTTACAAGGCGAAAGGTCAAAATGCGGTTAAGAGCTCAACAATGGGGGCAGGCTACCTAGAACACATCATTCATCTTTATTGGGCCTCTTAATTTGTGTTTTATTAAGTTAAATCCAAGCCTATATTTTCACTGCTACTGCGCTACTTTCAGAGTTCGCGTTTGCGAGTCAAATAAGTTGATCCCTATCAATGGATTAAAAATAGAGCATTACATAATGTTGTTCATTATCTAGTCATCAGTTAAATTTACAGCGTAAAGGGGAGCAATGATGTCAATTAAATGTGAACTTGCCGAACTTGTTCCTCAGCCCTCTCTGTCTATTAGGGTCATAACATCAGCGCAAGATTTACCAGACGTTTTTGCCAAAGGTTTGAGTGAAATCATGCAGTACTTGCAAGAGTTCAAGCAGCAGAACGCAGGACATCCTTATGCCACATATTACAATTTTGATGCACGTAATCTAGATGTGGAATTTGGCATTCCTATTTTAAGACGTTTTAGCGGAAGGGATAATATTCAAGCGAGTCAAACCCCCGGGGGCAAAGCCATCACTTGTCTACATGTTGGCCCCTATAGTGAGATTGAACCCTATTACCGTGCCTTAGTTGAATGGATTAAAGATAATGGATACAAAGCGTCAGGGATAGCCTATGAAGTTTACCTTAACGATCCTAAAAGCACCCAGTCAGAAAAGTTGCAAACGCAAATATACGAGATGATAAGCACCTCTTCATAGTCATTTTGGCGAGAAACACAAAGGCACATAAATGGAACAAAGCTCTATACAGACAGATACCATTTTTCTCTCTCGTATATACATGACACATTTTTATAAAACTTAAGGGTATCGAAGAATCATATGTCACAAGAAACTAAAAAACATGCTACGTGCCATTGCGGTGGTGGCCTATCAAAGCAAATACTGTAAGTCGGCATTTAGGAGCTTGTCATTGCCATATGTGCTTGCGAGCTAAATAAAACTGATGGGTAGAGGCCTTTGTGAAGGCCATAAAAAAGAAGGCGGTAAAGAAAACAGCATAAAGCAGACACTCACTTTAAAAAATAGCAAAACACCTGCCAGCTTCTTTATTATTCGTTACCTATTCGCGCAGTTTAATGTCTTTAGGATCATTTTTAACAGGACTGCTCTTTGCCAAAGAACTCTTTGTTAAAGAACCCTTTGCTAAAGGTAATTTGAGATTTGCAAAATTAGTGAGTTTGTCTTTTAATCGTTGAGAATAAGTAATGAAATTGGTCAGTGCTCCAGCATCAACCCTTGTTGGGTCAACCAGTAAAGTGAGCAAATCACGATTGGCGGAATCAATGTAATGTTGCAGCTCTTTTGCAGGGGTTTTAATGTCGATGGCTTCATCGTTTTTGATTGCGGCATTAATTTCATCGAAAAATCCTAGGGTTTGACTGGATAATTCCCGCACCAAAATTAATACATCACTTTTTAATTCTATATATTGAGCATTCATCACCCGTTTTGAATCAAACAGATCGGTGATTGAGTCGTGTATCTGGAATAAGTAATCAAATTGATTGATCAATTTAATCAAATGCCTCGAGTCATTTTTTTCTCTGATCAGCGACACCGCTTTTGCAAAGTAATTCATATATTCTTTTTTGATAAATTTAATGTAATCAATGCGCTTCTCAGCCGCATCAAACACCCCATGGTAATTTGTTTCAACACTTAGGGTGACAGTGTTGTAATTTTCTTGAAGGAAGAAAAACAAGTCTGCAGCACCTTTATCGAGTTTCGTTTTTACTTGCTCGAAATTATCGTTTTCGTCAAACACCGGTAATTCAAGACGAGTGAAATCCATTTTTCCTTCTCCAAGGATGAAATCAATAAAACGTGTGAATGGGTTAATGAAAAGAGTGAAAATCAAACTAGTCGCTAGGTTAAATACCAGATGGATATTCGCCAATGCGATGGCCGGCTCCATTTCAATGCTGCTAAGGCGATGGCCAAACACAAGCAACAATGGTGTGAATATAAGCACGCCACCAATGTTGAATAAAAAATGGCTTAAGGCGGCTTTCTTAGCGGCAATATCCATATTAAATACCGCAATAAAGGCGGTGGCTGTTGTGCCAATATTGGCCCCCATAATGATTGGCACTGCGTTTTCTAGACTCAATAATCCCTGCATGGTAAAGACAATAGCCAGTCCGGTTGTCACTGAGCTGGATTGAACGATAGCCGTAAACACACAGCCAAGTAAGATGGCATATATGGGGTTTTGTGGCTGACTCAATACTTTCATCAAAGCTTCATTTGCCTGTAAAGGCTCAAGTGATGAAGCAATCAAATTTAAGCTGAAAAACACAAAACCAAAGTAAAAAATAGTTTTGCCAAAAATAGCCATGCGAGAACGAATAATAGATAAAAAGAAGCCAAAGATGATCAAGAATGGCGCAAAACTGGTTAATTTAAAGGCCACCAGTTGGGCTGTGATGGTGGTACCCACGTTACTACCAAAAATAATGCCCACACTATGCTTAAATGACAATACACCTGCATTGACCAGACTAATCGTAATCACAGACGTGGCTGAACTTGATTGGATTACCGCAGTGACCAAAGCCCCAATTAATACACCGACTAACGGCAATTTGGTGGCATTGCTAAGGGACTTTCGAAAATGCTCGCCGGAAATTCGTTCAATTTCTCTAGAAAAGTTTTCTAGTCCGAATATAAATAAAATGATGGCAGTCATGCCGGCTATGAATATGGATAGACTCTCCATAGGATTTTTCACTCCATTTCAGATGTATTGTCGGTTATCAAATATCATTTTGTGATTGTAATCTGCAAACCTTCAATAAAACTGATGTATATCAAATAGCCATCTTTTAGCCTGTGTTAATTATTGTGTTCCACAGACTGGCGATCCTCACTTTTCAGTGCTTTCAAATATTGCCAAGCGCGCAGCTAGGAGCAATCAATGCAGATAACGTTGAAAAGGACTGACTGTTTTTTATGCCTAAGCTTTGCCGAAGTGTGCCTCTGCAACTGTTGCGTTGGCAACTTGGTGGGGGCGCTATATACATTGGGTAATACAGAATGAACTTCTTTGAATCGATTGTTTGGGCTTAAATTTTGATGTAAGTCAAAACGGGTTAGTAAGATTTACTTATTTTATTAGCATATTAAGTCAATGTTCATTCAATCAAGTAAAGAGGGGATGATTATGTTTACGTATCTGAAAAGAGCGGCGCTCATGTTTTGTTGTGCAAGTATTTTACTATTAACGTCATGCGCCACGACTAGGGGTGATAACGAAGCGGGTGGCATGATCATTGGTGGCATTTTGGGTGGTGTGTTGGGCCATGAAATAGGCAGTGGCCATGGTAGGGCCGCGGCTACCATTATTGGCACTATGATAGGCACTATGATTGGCACCATGCGCTGATTAAACCTAGGAGAGTTTATTGATGGAAGCGCTGTCAGGCTTAGATGCCTCATTTTTATACTTAGAGACCGCCAAAATGCCGATGCACATTGGCAGTATTGCTATGATTGAAGGCACTATTACCTTTGATGATTTTAAGGCGTACATTGGGCAGCGTTTACATCTGGTAGAGCGATTGCAGCAAAAGCTGGTGTTTGTACCTTTAGAGCTTGATCACCCTTATTGGGTACATGATCCAGATTTTGACTTGGATCGGCATGTATTCTGCACTGCGCTGCCAAAGCCGGGAGGATGGAAAGAACTCCGAGACCTTGCTTCTCAGGAATTCTCCATACCATTGAGTCGTGAAAGACCGTTGTGGGAATTCATTTTTGTGGAAGGTCTAGACACTATCCCACAGGTACCTAAAGGCTCAGTTGCGCTGCTAAGCAAGATACATCATGCCGGGTTTGATCAGGGCAATCGCATTAAAATATTTGTAGCAGTTTCAGCAAGTAATCATTATCCCAACCTGCCATTTGCCGCTTAATCTTAATACCTACCTTATTATCATTATCTGACGTTAATAAATTCAAAGATATGTGGCGTAATATTGCCATGTTTTGATCTGCATATCCTTGACGAATTCGACAATGATCTTCGTCAAATGCCATATCTAATCTCCAGTGAAGATTATTCTCTACACCCCAATGAGCACGTACATAGTGAGCAAATTTCTCTGCATCGTTATGCTTAACGCTACTAATAAAGTATCGCGTTTCTTCTGACCATTCGTTCGCAAGAAATCTTCTTGATTTGACGCTAACAATACTGGCAAGGTGTGGGTGAGTATGATGCTCAGTAAGCCAGTCAATTCGGTTGCAGGAAGTCACTGTTCTTTCTTCAATACGGCCATGCCCTGAATCAATACTCTTATAAGTATTTAACGTGCCCTCATAACTTTTAGGGGTATTTTCAAAGAATAAAATCACATCATCATGTAGGGTGCTTTGATTTCCTTTCAGTGCGGTTAAATAATCAGCGCCTTTACTCACGATCAGTTCAGCCGATTTCTTTTGTGTGTTTAATGCATCGGTTGTGATGATACTGCCTGTGATGTCTAAGTTTTTGAGTAGGGAAGGTAAGGCGGTTATTTCATTCGATTTTTCATCAACTTTCACTTGTCCAAGTGCCAGCTGATTATCATGTGACCATGCGCTAACCATATAAATAGCTGATTTATTAGATGACTTATCATGAGTGCGTCGAAGGCATTTACCGTCAATAGCGATCACATCGCCCGTGACATTTTTTACTATCTCTTTGATCCAGCTAGAAAAACAGGTTTGAAATTGCTCAGGATCAATTAAGGAAAAAATACGTCCCAAAGTATCATGAGACGGAATACCATTTTCTAGGGATAAATATTGTTCAAACCAAGTGCGTTTAATGTTGGCAAATTTTTCAATGGCAACCCAGCCATCACAGCCACAGATAACGGCACATAGGGTAATAAAAAAGATGTCATCTAATTTATGTAATTGTTTTCTTAGAAGACGAGGATCTTCAATGTCTTTGAAATGTTCGATAAGTGTGGGCTTGTATTTGGTCATATTACGTCGCGTAAAGCGAAGTAATAGATCAAATTAGGGGATCTGTGTCAAGCCATTTTTAATGCGATTGCCCTGCGGGTTTGATGGTAAGGCTGGGATGGAGTTAATGACCATGTTATATAACCCATCCGCTCACATCAGCGCAGTGCCTGCACTTGCCAATAAACCTATTGAAGCCACACCAAGCAGGTTTGAATTGTTAAGCAAGAGTGTGCTGCAGCTTATCTTACGGCCAAGCAAACTCCCTTCTTTGATATTAAGCAGCACTCAATCGGCATTGAAGGCAGGTTACCTCAATCAAATTCAGCACATTAAGCTGCCAACCTTGCCATTTACTGCCCCTGATACTTTCCTTAGCGGTGCGGTGGCGGTTGAACGCAAATGGGATAGCACCATACTTGACTTAGCGAGGATAAAAGCCCTGTGCAGTCTGGTGGATGGGGCCACCCTCAATGACGTGGTATTAGCTATTTGCGCAGGGGCGTTGCGGCGTTATTTGTTAGAAAAACAGCAGTTACCTGAAGACCCTTTAGTGGCCATGGTGCCCATGGTGCCCGTATCGACACGGGCTAATGACAATCATGGCAGCATGGGCAACCAAGTTTCTGCGATGTTTATTCAGCTTGCCACTAATGTGGGCGACCCCCTGAAACGCTTACAGAAAATTCAGCTCAATACCTTGGTTGGCAAACTATATCAAGACATGGCCACGGCGAATAGTCTGATGTCCTATGCCGAACTGGTTCCCTTTGGTTTAGCCCATATGGCTACCCGTTTGTATTCTCAACTCATGCTGACTAAACACATACCCCCTCCTTTTAATGTCATCATAACCAATGTGCCTGGGCCGCAAACTCCCTTCTACCTAGCGGGTCACAAATTGTTATTTAATATGGGCATGGGGCCTATCTACCAGGGGGTGGGCTTGATCATTCCCGTGCTGAGTTATAATGGCTCATTGACTATCAGCCCAACTAGCTGCGCCAAACTCATGCCGGATATTGAACTGTTTTGTCGTTATATCAGAGAGTCAGTTAACGAACTGGAAATCGCCGCGGTGAACAAACAACCATCCACTACCTAGATACAGCCAAAAAAGTCATAGTCGACAAAGAGACCACTACCATTATTTCTGGTGCAGGTGATGAAGATGATATTCTGGCGAGGATAGCGCAATTACGCAAAGAAATTGGTCAGGCTACCCACTAAGCTGGGCTAAGGTTTTTGTTTATTATCTGATTCACGTTTTACCAATAGAAATGTCAGATACATTTTGGTGGGCAGGGACAAAATCATGCCAATGGCAATACACACAGCGCTGATAATGATCCCGTTTACCCCCATTTCTTCTATCGTAGGGCTGAAGTTGTGGAAGTAAATCCCCAATAAAATCAAAACGATACCGACAGAAATACAGACTTTTAAAATTAACATAATGGTCTTGTCGGTCATGGTTCGCTGTCTCTCTTTGGTGTCATCGTCATGTAGCAGCCAAATATTAAATGGAATTGACGTTGTCATATTGACTTAGATCAAGATGCAATTGTTTGGCTTAAATATACTGCTCATTCAAGCAAATCTGCTTCACTTTGATGACTAAGTGCACATCCGGTCGGTAGCGCAACTGTAATGGGCTGCTGGATCACACAGGAAATACATGCAAAACACTGATTTTTTCGATAAAGCACTGCTCAATAAATATGCAACAAGTGGCCCTCGCTACACGTCCTATCCGACCGCACTGGAGTTTGCAGATGACTTTTCTGACGAGCAACTCAATATTGCTGCAAAGTTGTCATTTAACAACGCCTTAGGCTTGTATATTCACATCCCATTTTGTCACAGCTTGTGCTACTACTGCGGTTGCAACAAAATTGTGACCCGGCATGCACATAAAGCGGATACCTATTTAGACTATCTAGAAAAAGAAATTATTTTTCGAGCCAAAACATTTAAACGACCCATAACCCAATTACATTTTGGGGGGGGCACACCTAGCTTTTTAACTTCGCAACAATTGACCCGAGTGCTCGATACCTTGCAGCAACACTTTTCTTTTGCTGCGGATATTGAAATCAGCATAGAAGTGGATCCAAGAGAAATCGAGGTTGAACTTGCCGATCAGTTAGCCAACATCGGCTTTAATCGACTGAGTATTGGAGTACAAGACACCAATAAAAAAGTCCAAGACGCGATTAACCGACCTCAATCTACCCAATTCATCCAACAATTTATTCAGCGGGCCAAAGCGGTCGGTTTTAAGTCGGTCAATATTGACTTGATTTATGGTTTACCCCATCAAACATTACCTAGTTTTGCACAAACGTTACAAGAGGTTATAACCTTATTTGATGCTGATCGTATTTCGTTATTTAGCTATGCGCATATGCCCAGCGTCTTCCCTGCACAACGAAAAATAAAAGATAATTGGTTGCCAAATGCCGAAGAAAAATTTGCGTTAATGCAACTGGCAATTCAAACCTTGACCACCAGTGGATATGAATTTATTGGCATGGATCATTTTGCCAAACCTAAGGATGAACTGGCTATCGCCCAGCGCGGCGGCGATTTACATCGCAACTTCCAGGGGTACACCAACAAAGGAAACGACGACCTTTTAGGATTGGGTGTGTCGTCCATAAGTTCAGTGGGCAATGTATTTAGTCAAAATGTGAAAACACTAAAAGACTACTATCACCTTATTGATAACCAAGGTTATGCCACGGTTAAAGGGCTGAGATTGACCCAAGACGATCTAATAAGGGCAAAAGTCATCAAAGCACTTATGTGTAACTTATATGTGGATAAAACCCTGATTGAACAAGAATTTGGGATTAACTTCGAACAGTATTTTAGTGAAGATTTAGCCTCATTATCGCCCTTTATCCAAGATGACTTGTTAGATAATTCGGCAAAGGCCATCGATGTGTCACCCAAAGCAAGATTATTGATTAGAAATATCTGCATGTCTTTTGATGCCTATTTGCACAAGCACCTTAACCAGCAAAGGTATTCCAGAGTCATTTAAACCGGTAAAAACACCTAATTTAATGGGGCGAAATCAAGGGGCAGGTCACTTGATTTGCATCTCACTTTATTGGCAAAAATCAACCTCGGCTAATGGCCGAGCACTCAAGCACTGCCTTGTGCTGGTAGCTTTTGGCAAGGTGTCGCTCCGCAGGAAAGGCAATCCCCATTCAAGTAGCGAGAACGCAGTACAAAATTGGCTGGGGCTTTCTGAGAGAGCAATTTTTTATGCGGATGGGTATTAGAACAAACGCATGTATTACCCTCTTTTTTAGTCTTATTTCCCGCAAATTCACAACAACATTTGACGCCGGTCAAGTATTCGCTCAGGCAAATTCCTAAACTACAGAGGCATAAACTGGATGACATTGTCAAATCTGTCATTGTCTCCAGACATTACATTCTATAACAGAAAACGGGAGTACTTGAGTAATGAATATTAACGAAATTATGAGTATCGATGTCAAAACCTGTATGCCGAGCTCAAACCTACAAGACGTCGCAGGGCTCATGTGGAACAACGATTGCGGTGCCATACCTGTTGTCAATGAGCTAAATATCCCCCTGGGTATAGTCACCGACCGGGATATAGCCATGGCGGCGATGTTAAACCAGAAACCATTGTGGGCATTAACCGCAGCTGAGATAATTCAAAATCAAAATTTGTGTAGTTGCCAGCAAAATAATTCTTTGCAAGAGTGTTTAAATATGATGAAAGAAGAAGGCGTGCGCAGGGTGATAGTCACCAATGCCGATGACACCCTAGCGGGCATTGTGTCTATTGGCGATGTGCTGGCCTTTACCGGCAACTCAATTAGCAGAGGCAAAAAGCAGGCGGCTCAAATCAAACACGAACCAGTATTGAGTATGTTAAAGCACGTTAGCGCACATCGTATGCAGCCACAACAACCTCTTGCGCAGATGGAAAAGAATAGTGAGTAATAGTGAGTAAAGAATAAGACTTATCGCCATAAGTCATGACCCTCTCAGTGAGAGTGTAGGAAGGAAGATAGGCAGGCAGCTAGGAAGGCAATAAAGTGAAAGCGGGCCGTCCGTTAAGCGGCCTTACTACTTGTTATTTTGGGAAGCAGCAGTTATGTGCTGCATTCCCACGACTTAAAAGGGATAAACATGACTGACTTTATGAATATTTTTATCATGATTTTAAAAGCATCCAGTCAGTCAGCCCAGCCATCTTAATCATCTCAGTCAACTGCGACCTACACCCCCATATTACTCAGAGTCACCATAATATTATTCAGAATACCGGCTACTCTAGGGTGATCTTGCTCAAAGGTGGAGACCATATTCTCAACTTGATCCACCAAGGTTTGTGGATCGCCTGCGACCAACTTGGGCTCATTTAGCTGCAGTTCTATCTCTGCGATAAGCCCCATCAATTTATTTTTATCATCATCTGGTGCATGTAAGTCACCAATAGTGCTATTCAATTGCTCTAAATATTCTCTAAGTTGCTGGCGTTCCACGTCAATCTCCTGTGTGATGTAGTGGGCTAATCATAGCATTAATGAATGCTTAACCATTAACCTGCGTCAATAAACAATAAAATCATCAATGTCAGTTTCAATTGCCGCATTGCTTGCCATTTGCCCCAAGAATAAGCCATTTTTAGCTAGAATTTGACATGCAGAAACTCAGTGGCGGTGCCACAAGAGATTGGAATGAGTGAATTATCCTAGCTGAGCAGTTAATTTTGGATGGCGAAAAGAAAATTAATCTGCTTAATTTGGATCTGACCTTTTTATGTTTAATGAAATATTACTCGATGATCATTTTCGACATATCAGACACTAGCTCTGCGCCATCACCTGTTTCAATGAATGTAAATGCAATATCACCAGCGATAAACTGACATTCCTTTCGCTCACGGATACAAGCCCTAACACTATATATATCGAAAGGAGGAGCCGGAGTCCAATTTGATGCATTCAATATATTCTTTGAGATAAGAAAATGGTGAAGGCTTTTATGCGTATTCCCCCCCAATGCAGTGGACATGTTTTGGCCCAAAGATAATTTGCCTAGGGGCAGTAATGTTTCACTTTTAAAATTTGCGGTTGCGTTATCATAATCAGCAATCCAATTTGATGACAATTTTATGTCCATATTAATGGCGTGTGAAAGCGATTTTGCAGCCGCAAAATTAATGTTGAAGAAAATGAGTTCTAGCCTAAGGGCATCAACAGCGTGTGAATACTCAAACTTAAAAACTAAATCTGCTGCAATGGTTAATTCACCCTCTTGTTCAAAAAAGCGCAGCACTCGTATACATCGTTCTTTAATGCTTATTTGCCATTTCTTATTATCTGTTTTTGGAATAGGGGTGAGATGATAAAAGCCATCTATGGAGATTTTAGTTGAGTATGTTGCCAAAAATGCAGAGGTTTCATTTGCTACTATTTTGGCACCGACTTTTTTTAAAGCTGCGATTACGTCAATCTCCAGCAACTCGCCACTCACCGCCGAGCCTCTGGAGCCAACGACAACAATCTCCTCAATTTTGTCGGAAGGATCTTCCTTAAACACGTCATACTCTCTGACTACCAAAGGTACGTTGCATACCTCATTCAGTTCATCAGACAATGCGGCTATATAGTTTTGGGTTTCGACATCCCCATGCAAAACAGCAAGGGTGATACTGCCTTCAGTTTTACTTGAATTGTCTACTCCTTGTATAAAGGAAAATCCAGAAATGGAATAGATAAAGTAAAACATGTAGATAGAAGCCAGAGCCAGACCTGTTTTTAAGAACGGCGACCACACCTTAGCAATCCATTTACGATACGTAACGTGTTCACTTCCCATGAATAACCCATTCCTTTTTGAATTCAGGATTAAAGAGACATTCAACTCGGTGAACTGAACAGTCTTTAACTGAGAAAAAGTATTGATGAGGTTCTTTTAGTCGAAAAGAGATGTTACCGCAAGCCAAGATGGCTAAAAAAACAACCGATACACTGCTGCGACCCCGATACCCAAGCTAATATTCTAAACATACATAAATCAACCACCACGACAGGTTGATTTGACCACTTGATTTTCGAGCCCTTGATTTATGGTGCCGTTATGTTGGACTTTTTTTACACAATAAAAAGTAGACTAAAGTCGCATTTACTTATTGCATTTATATTAGTAAGGAGTAGTTTAAGTCCCTGATAAGTAAAAACTTACTTTTAAAAGTCGTCGGTAAGGAAACAAAAGATGTTAGTCCATGGACTATAGCCCACGTCAGCAGCGCCATCGAGGCGAACCAAAAAATCATCTCCATCATTTGTCACTGCCAGTGCACCGAGCGTTATGCTGGTGGCAGCGCGCTGAGTCTTGCCAGAACGACCTTGACGATCAATTTATCCTTCTGTGGTTCGTCTTTAATGCTAGCAACAACATGTTTGCACATAATTGATAAGGTAAAAATTGAGAATGGTAGTGGTAAGGGATAATACAAACATACGGTACAGGATTATTGAGTTACTCAGCTATTGGGAAGGGCTGGTTAACACCACTCAACTCATGGAGCACTTTTCCATCAGCCGCACTCAGGCACAAAAGTACTTCAAATCCTATCAGGTAGACTATCCCGACAACCTTATCTATGACAACCGACTCAAGGGTTTTAAGCCCAGTGAATATTTCACATCCCACTGCATAAGTAGCGATGTGAGCGAATATTTAGACTGGTTAAATAATACCGGTCAGCTCGCTGCACCTATGCACAATACACGTTTCACCAATGCATCTTTAAGTCTGCCAGTGAGACAAGTATTACCCCAAATTATGCGTGGCCTAGTCAGTGCCATAAAGCATCAAAAGCGACTCGAGGTTGACTATGTCTCGCTCGCCAATCCCAATGGCGAAGGGCGTATTATTCAGCCCCACATATTTGTTAAAACAGGCCTGCGCTGGCATTTGCGAGCCTTTGACGAAAAACATCAACAATTTAGAGACTTTGTATTAAGCCGGTTTCGTGGGCAACCCGAAATATTAGATAACGCCACACATAAAGCCGCGCAGGACATAGCATGGAACAAAACTATTGAGATGATTTTTTCAGCAGACAGCAGACTCTCACCAAATAAAAAAAACGTCATTGAACAAGATTATCAAATGCAAGACGGCAAGCTAGTCACTAAAACACGGGCAGCACTGGCCCAATATTTACTGCAAGACATGCAGGTCAATATCAAATTTCATGACGCCATCCCAGAAGCCCAACAACTCATACTGGTTAACTATAACGACATAAAACAATGGTTATTTAATGCTTAGTCGTGGGTTTTTCGGCAAAACCTGACCACTTTGTTTACTGGTTTTATTTCAGGGATTGTGTCAATTCAGGGATAAGTCAGAATTGAAAAAAATAACACAAACCGAAGTCTGAATATATTTTGCATAATGGATTAAGGAGTACCATAAAAAGTGAAAGATTTATCACCATCAGATCTTAAAACCATTTTGCATTCCAAACGGGCGAATTTGTATTACCTGGAATATTGCCGGGTGATGCAAAAAGACGGGCGAGTGTTGTATCTCACTGAAGCCCTCTCTTCTCAAAAGACAGGGGAGAATCAGTATTTTAATATCCCTATCGCCAATACCACAGTGTTGCTTCTGGGCAACGGCACATCTATCACCCAAGCAGCAGTAAGAATGCTCGCCCAAGCGGGCGTATTACTTGGATTTGCTGGTGGTGGTGGCACACCGCTCTATATGGGCAATGATATCGAGTGGATGACACCGCAAAGTGAATATCGGCCAACGGAATATATCCAAGGATGGTTGTCGTTTTGGTTCGATGATGCAAAACGCTTGCAGGCAGCAAAGCAATTCCAGGTAGCAAGAATTGAATACCTGTTGCGCGTTTGGGGCAAGGATCGGGATCTGAGTGCTGAAGGATTTACGACGGATAACGCCGATATTAAAGCAGCATTAAACCGTTTTAACACACGCACCGACTTAGCGGTTAAACCTTCTGAACTGTTATTGACCGAAGCACAGCTGACCAAGGTGTTATACAAATTTGCCGCTAAAAATACGGGAGTCACAGACTTTAGTCGCCAGCATCAGAGCACCGACAAAGCCAACGATTTTCTTAACCATGGCAACTATCTAGCCTACGGCTTAGCGGCTTGTACATTGTGGGTATTAGGCATACCCCATGGTTTTGCCGTGATGCACGGTAAAACCCGCCGCGGGGCACTTGTTTTTGATATAGCCGATTTAATCAAAGACGCCATTGTACTGCCCTGGGCCTTTATCTGCGCCAAAGAAAATGCCACAGAACAAGAGTTTCGCCAGCAAGTGCTACAAAAATTCACCGACCACAAAGCGCTGGATTTTATGTTCGAACAGGTCAAAAAAGTTGCGTTGCAAGAGCAGAAAGAATGAAATTATACCTAATTCAATGGAAAGAAAAGCTGAGCTTTAAGTCGTCTGCAAGGTTTTTTAATCTGCGATCATTTGTCCACAAAAAGGTGTTAGTACTGAGTAACGTTGACGCCAGTAAATGTAGATCAATAAAACCAATGCCTTTACCAAACAAGCTGTGTTTTTCTAAACAGTGCAAGGCCTCTTGATGCGTAGCATGGTTAGCATGTGGCAAACTTTGCCACAATTTGATGATGGACAAACGATTTCGCAAATTGCCACAAGCCAGTTCACCAACAATCATAGGATGCATGCAGACTTGCCCATTTATCAACAATTGGCTCAGCACATCATCTTTTTTACGAATGTGATCAATCCACACAGAGCTATCGACCAAAACCATTATTCAGTCATTTCGCTCTGGCGACGAGGGCTCAATTGTGCCGACGGATCAGTACCGCCCAATAAAGCCAAACGTCGTGCGCTTTCACGCTCAATTAAAGCTTTTAAGCCCTCTCTCATTAAAGCGGTTTTTTCTTTTACACCCGTCAACTCAACGGCTTGTGCAAATAAGTCATCATCGATATTTAAGGTTGTACGCATATTTATATTCCTCAGGCATCAATATAGTCATCAGTATATGCCTATATTGATGCTTATCGCAAAAAATAAACACCACGAGCGTCTTATGCCAGAAAAAGAAGGTGAACAGCCATGATGGTCACCTTTGTCAGCCAATGCGAAAAAAACGCCCTCAAGAAAACCCGCAGAGTACTAGACGCCTTTGCCGACCGCATAGGCGACAACACCTGGCAAACCCTGATCACCGAAGACGGCCTGCTCACCATTAAAAAAATGCTCCGCCAAACGGCCAGTAAAAGTACTGCGGTGAGTTGCCACTGGATACGCAGCCGTGCACGTAGCCAGTTTTTGTGGGTGGTGGGTAGTAGGCATAAGTTTAATGAATTGGGCGTGGTGCCGGTAAATAGTACCAAACGTACTTTGCTGAATACAGATATTGAAAATGATTGGCACTACTTGCCATTAATTAAAGCCTTGGTTGGATTAGCCGCCTTATTACATGATTGGGGCAAAGCAACGGCTTTATTTCAGGAAAAACTCAATCCTGTGAATAAAATGGGCTTTAAGGGTGATCCGATCCGTCATGAATGGATTTCCCTGTTGTTATTAAATGCGTTTATTCAGTCAACGGACACTAGTTCAGACGAAGTTTGGTTAACCCAGCTTAGTAATGGGGTGGTTAATGAAGATACTCTTAAACAACAGGTAAAACAAAACGAGCTGCAGCCCTTGAGTAAATTGCCGCCAGTTGCCAAGTTAGTCGCCTGGCTCATCGTTTCTCATCATCGTTTACCGTTGCCGGATAAAGAAAACTGGAACAATTACACAGCGGAATCAGCCGACTCTATTGATGTCATGCTCAGCAGAATTACTAAAGAGTGGGGCTATGAAAATCGATTTGATGAAATAGAATATCAAAAACGACTAATTGAATGTTTCAGCTTCCCTAAAGGCTTAATAAGCAATTCGAAGCCCTGGCTCAGTCAGATAAAAAAATGGTCGCTGCGATTGTTAACCAACCAAAAGCAAGCCACAGAATGTATAAATGATGGTAGTTATCGCGTAGTCATTAACCATGCTCGACTGTGTTTGATGTTGGGAGACCATTATTACTCATCACAGCAAGCAGATAAAAAATGGCAGGATACAACAGGCTTATTTGCCAACACTGATCGTGCAACTAATCGCTTAAAACAAAAATTGGATGAGCACTTAGTCGGAGTAGCGAGAAGTGCCTTACAGACGGCCCATTTGTTACCCGCATTTGAACGGGAGCCACCCGTCGCACAAGACATAAATAGTTTAAGAAAACGCAGTCCTAAACCTTTTGAATGGCAAGACAAAGCCGTAGATAAAATCCTTGCTTGGCAGCAAGAGACTGCCAAGCAGAGTAAGCTGAAATTCGGCTTTTTTACTGTCAATATGGCCAGCACCGGTTGTGGTAAAACATTTGCCAATGCCAAAGTGATGCAAGCCTTATCAAACGACACTAAAAGCTTACGTTTTATTTTAGCCCTTGGTTTGCGTACGTTAACCTTGCAAACGGGTGATGAGTATCGTAATCGTGTTGGTTTAGATAACAGCGAACTAGCGGTACTAATTGGTTCTCGTGCCGTCATGGAATTGCATCAGCAAACAAAGATAGATCAAGACGACCAGAGTTTTGAAAACACCGGTTCTTTGTCACAAGAGCCGTTGCTGGGTGAGGAGCTGGACTACGACTGCGCCATACCCGAACAAGGTTTAAGTACAGTATTAACGTGCGAGCGTGATAAGCAATTTCTCTATGCACCAGTTCTGGCTTGTACTATTGATCATCTAATGGCCGCGACTGAAACTAAACGCGGTGGCCGTTATATCTTGCCAACACTGCGGCTTATGTCCTCTGATTTGGTCATCGATGAAATTGATGATTTTACTGGTGATGATTTAATCGCCATTGGACGCTTGATTCATTTGGCAGGTATGCTTGGCCGTAAAGTGATGATTTCATCGGCGACTATACCCCCTTATCTTGCCGAAGGTTATTTTAAGGCTTATAGAGATGGTTGGAAATTATATTGCCAAACTCGGGATGCCAGCAATGTTATCGGCTGCGCCTGGATAGATGAATTTTCGACTAAAGTCAGCACTAACAATAACATTGAAACGCCCTCTGCCATATTGGAATATAGAGAAGAACATACCCAATTTATTGAAAAACGTGTAGCAAAACTTCAGCAACAACCAGCCAAACGCAAAGCCGATATTACTGACTGTCAAAGTATTATTGAAGATCATCAGGGGCAAACTCATCGCCAGCAAGAGGTAATTGAAAGTAAACAAACAGCCTATTTTGAGTTGATTGCACAAAGTACTCTTAACAAACATCAGCAACATCATTATTACGATGAACGCAGCGAAACTAAGGTGTCGTTTGGAGTGATTCGAGTTGCTAATATTTCGCCATGTGTTGACCTCACCCAATATCTGTTAGAAAAAGACTGGCCTGAAAACACAGAAGTCAGAGTTATGGCTTATCATAGTCAACAAGTGTTGTTGCTACGCTCTTTACAAGAAAGGCATTTAGATCTGGTTCTTAAACGCAAAGAAAAGCAATGTGAAATTCCCGCAGCCTTGAATGAACCTGTTATTCGCCAGCATTTAACTATCATAAAAAATCTATCTCCAAAGATTGAAAATGTTCTATTTATATTGGTGGCAACACCGGTTGAAGAAGTTGGCCGTGACCACGATTTTGATTGGGCGGTGATCGAACCTTCATCTTATCGTTCTATTATTCAGTTGGCAGGAAGAGTTAAGCGGCATCGGCAAGGGGAGGTTTCTGAGCCGAATATTGCCTTGATGCAATATAACTGGAAGGGTATACGAGATCATCATGATGAAAATGCCAAGGTATTTAATCGGCCAGGTTTTGAAGACCTTATTCGTTTAACAACTCATGACATAAAACAGCTTATTGATGTCAATCTCATCGCTCAACGTTTGGATGCCATTCCTCGTATTCAACAGTCAGCGCAATTAACGGCAAATTTCCTACGAAATTTAAATCAGGCCTCCAGCTTAGCTGAACTTGAACATGCCGCCACTTGGCATTGGCTGGCAAATTACAAAAATTCTGGCGATAAAGCGCAAGTAGGCCCCCAAACTTTGCAGGGCTGGTTAAATCATCATTGGTTTTTAACTGCCTTGCCTCAAGCATTAGCACCATTTCGGAAAAGTGCACCGAGCCTAAGGGTGTTTTTGGTGTTTGATGAACATCAGCAAACGAGCCGGTTTTGTGAAAAAAATGAGCAAGGCTTTGCCATTGAACGGGAGGGGCCACTTAATATACAACGAATAACATTAAGTGAACAAGCGCAGCAAAGATTATGGATAACACGGGATTTTGATCAAAGTTGTAAGGCGTTAGTCGATGATCAGTATCTTAGTCAAAGAAGAATTTCATTGCGGTATGGGGAGTTAAGCTTCCCCCACGATGAGAAAAAACAGTATGGCTATAACGACCAATTGGGATTGGTAAAAATTTAATAGGAGGGTTTATGGTAGACAAAGAAATAACGGCTTTTTTCGACGAACGAAAAACCTCATGGTTAAAGAAAAATATTTCAGCAACGATGTCAGAAGTGGATGTGCGAGAGAAAAAATTAGAGTGCGAATCTGTTTTTGCACTAAAGCATTGGCTACCCAATGCGGCCAGTAGAGCAGGGCAGATCACTATTTCAACACACCCTTGTACATTTAGTCACCCCAGTTCACGTAAAAATAAAAACGGCTATGCCAGTTCTATTATTGCTAATAGCAAGAGGGTAAATGATGGATTTTTAAGGAGTGGAAATGTCGCAGTCGATGCAGATGCTTTAGGTAATGCTGCCGCGTTAGACGTATATAAATTTTTAACTCTGGTGATGGGAGACGGGCAAACTTTAATCGAACATCTGGAACAAGATACTGATCTAGCATTAAGTTTACTTTCATTATCCAATGCTGATGAAAGTCAAAATTACCAAAAGCTAAAACATGGCTTTTTGGCAATGACGACTGGTGCTGACGAAAGTATTACCAGCTCCAAAATAAAACAGGTCTTTTTCCCTGTAAAAGAACAATCTAATGGCAATCCTACAGACGTTAATAATTATCACCTGCTGTCTATTTTGACTGCATCAGGAATGGTATTTGAATTAAGAAAGCGCCTTGATGGGATGCGCTTTGGTGATGCTATAAAACTTGCGCGCGACAAAAAAAAGAATAATCAGCAGCACGAAGGTTATTGCGAAATTTATAATTTAACCACTATTGGTTACGGTGGTACAAAACCACAAAATATTAGTGTGCTAAATAACCAGAATGGGGGCAAAGCTCATATGTTTATGAGTGCACCGCCGCAATTAAAAAATCGCAATATACACTTTCCTCATACAGACTTTTTCAGTCAAACCGTGAATTATTTCCAATGTAAAAATCAGTTTTATCAGTTGCATAAACTCTATAGTCGTGACGATAACAATATGCATATACGGGCTGAGCGTGATGAGTATTATCAAAGTGTGATTGATCACATTATTGAAAAAATGTGGCAGGTACGTAGCATCGCACTTGAGCAATATAACTCATCAGCAAACCAATTACAGTCGTCACAAAAAACATGGTTGTGCGAAGACGAATCCAGCAAAACGCTGCGAGATACCACAGATGATTGGTTGGACGGAATAGTTAAATCAGTGTCCATTTTCTTATTTTATGGTTATGAAAAAATACTGGGTAAAAAAGCCGTTAAATTCAGTGATGTTGAGCATATATATATCCAGCAGTTGGTGTTGTTAAATAAGGAGGCATTGCGATGATAGGCGAAGTTAAAAAATTACTGATTATCCCTCACATTAAAGTGCATAACGCTAACGCACTATCAAGCCCGTTCACCATAGGTTTTCCAGCAATGACAGCTTGGTTAGGTGCGGTGCATGCTCTGCAACGTAAGTTAAACGCGCAAGATATCTCAGTTGTTTTTTCAGCCACAGGCGTGGTGAGCCATGATATGGATTTGCAAACCTACAAAGGTGACAACGACTTTGTGCGTTCGATTGTGGGCACAGGTAATCCCTTGGACAAAACTGGTTCGAGATCAGCATTCATCGAAGAAGCGCGTTGTCACCTTGATGTGAGTTTGGTTATTCAATTCGACAACATCACTATTGATGAACGTGAACAGATGTTAACTGCCATCAGTCATTTACTTCATGCCAGCATGAAAATCGCAGGGGGGGATATTAAGGCCTTTCAAGCCCCATTTTGTATCAATTGTAAAGAAGGTGATGATCAAGATTTACGTAAAGTACAACGGATTTTAATGCCTGGCTATGCGCTAATTGAGCGCCGAGATCTGATGCTAGACGCAATGTCTAATGGCTCAGACGCCCTAGACTCATTGATTGATTATCTTGCCATTCATCATAAGTGTGAAACAGATGATGACGGCAATGTAACGTGGAGCAGTTATCGCAAAACACTGCACAATAAACCCGCGGGATGGATAGTACCAATCGCCACCGGATTTCATGGCATCAGTGAATTGGGTGATGCTAAAAACCAGCGGGATCCAGTCACGCCTCATCGCTTTGCAGAAAGCATCATCACCTTAGGTGAATTTAAAATGCCTCACCGGATTAGATTTATCGAAGACATATTGTGGCGTTATCACAGTGAGGGCGATCTGTACCTTTGCCAACAAAATAAACACGCAACTTCAAAGAATGAACTTGATTCAGAGTCAAGTGCAATCGAATCTGAATTTTAATTCAATCAACATTCAACACAAGTAAAGGATATTTAACATGGCTAAGAAAGACAACATTGCATCGGTATTGGCATTTGAAAAAAAACTAGTAACCAGTGACGGTTATATGTATGGCACAACGTGGGATAAGCGTAGTCAAGTAACGCCCCTTGCTTTAATAGAAAAATCGGTTCGAGGAACTATATCAAATCGCTTGAAGCCAGCTATTAAAAGTGACCCAGCAAAGCTTAATGCGGAAGTTGAAAAAGCAAACTTACAACGTGTTGATGCTTGTGCATTGGCACCAGACCAAGACACCTTAAATCTACAATTTACCATAAAAGTTTTAGGTGGCATTACTAAGCCATCAGCTTGTAACAATGCATTGTTTAAACAAAGTTATAGTGCAGCTGCCGGTGGGTATATTACCAGTCAGGCATTTACTGAGCTGGCACGGCGTTATGCAAGCAATATCGCCAATGCGCGTTTTTTATGGCGTAACCGTGTAGGTGCTGCGAATATTGAAGTACAAGTAAATGCAAAAAACAGCACGGTAAATGAGACGTGGCTTTTTGATGCAACACAATTTAATACCCGTAATTTTGATTTTAATGATGATGGTATCAACCAATTAGCTGGGCATATAGCCACTGCTCTTGCCAGTGAAGATAACTTTTTATTGTTGGATATAAGTTGTTTTGTGCAAGTGGGTAAAGCGCAGGAAGTGTATCCCAGTGAAGAATTAGTACTGGATAAAGGAAAGGGCGAGAAAAGTAAAATTCTTTATGATGTTAATGGGATTGCAGCCATGCATTCGCAAAAAATTGGTAATGCCTTGCGAACTATCGACACCTGGTATCCTGAATTTTCTGATCCTGAAACTAGCGCGGGTCCGATTGCCATCGAACCTTACGGCGCAGTAACCAACTTGGGTAAAGCTTATCGAACGCCTGCTGCGAAACAGGATTTTTATACTTTTTTTGATGTTTGGGCTCGCGGTGAAAAACTATCGCGTGTAGAAGATGAGCATTATGTGATGGCTACGTTAGTTCGTGGTGGCGTGTTTGGCGAAAGCGATAAATAAGGGGATGATATGAAATATTATCTCGACATAACCTTACTACCAGACGCAGAAGCCAACCTTGGTTTCCTCTGGCAAAAGGTATTTCAGCAAGTACATATTGCGCTGGTGGATAACAAAGTAGGTGACAACGAATCAGCGGTTGCCCTCTCTGTTGTGGGCTATGGCGATAAAGCCTTTCCCTTAGGCAACAAACTGCGCTTGTTGGCGGCCAGTGAAGATATATTGCAGAAATTGGATATGCAACGTTGGCTCAATAGGCTAAGTGATTACTGTCATCTGTCATCGATTAAACCGGTGCCTGCTGAGGTCAAGCAATATGCTCGGTTTAATCGTAAAAATGTGAAATCTATTGAGAAAAAAGCGCAACGCCGCGCCGTACACTTAGCTAAATCCTACAATGAAGTTTTGGCTTATCTGATTGAAGAGGGTAAATCTAAAGAGTGTAAATTGCCCTTTATCAACGTAGAAAGTCAAGAGTCTAAAAAGCAATCAGGGCAGGGCGTGTCCTGTCAGTTTTTACTCTTCATCGAAAAAACTCTTTTTGATGAAGCCGTGAACGGTAAGTTTGATTGTTATGGTCTATCTAAAACTGCCACCGTACCTTGGTTTTAGTGCCAGAACACTAGCTGTTAGTTGATGCTTTAAAAATAACCCGCCGTATATGGCGGGTTATTTTTTCTATGGGTTCAACTTACCCAATTGACCAATAAAAATCGCTCTTTAACAATAAGCAATAAAATCATATAGTTATCACAAGCCGAAAAAACATTGGTAAAAATGCCCATTTACCTCTATCTGCTTGTGTACGCCCAGCATGGGCACGAACTAATGAGGTGAAAGTCCTCTGTAGGAAGATCACCGTTTATATAACTTACCGTTATTAAACGTTAACTACTAGCGAATGGCAAGGGCTTAGCCGCGAGGCTTGGTCTGGAGGAAGCCGGACGCAAATTTGCGAGCTGATGAACAAGAACATCATATGAGGCGTAGGCTAGAGGTGAGTTGGCACAAGACGACGAAACCACGTGATCTAATGGCCACCGTAAATGATGCAGCAGTGCAAAGAAAGTTCATGCTTTTATCTGGGGAGATCTGCTTAACAAGCGATCGGTAACTAACCAGTGAGGCTCTGGTATACAAGTGCCTTGGCTTTTCAGTGTCATCGACTGGAAAGAGCAAATAGATGAAAACCGATAGCGCATAACGGTGTAAGCCGTCATGTGATTAAGCAGAAGTCAGCAGACGACATATTAGCCAAATGCCCATCGTAATGGTTGGGACACGGTGAAGGTCCGAACATTTAGAACAAAGGAGGAGCCTTGTCAGACTTGAATACACGAATGCCGTCCGGTAGTGACGTGACTCAGCGTACCGACAAGCAGCCAGCCTTTAGTGCAGATCTACTTGGGCTTATTCTTCGTCCAGCCAATATCTTGGCTGCATGGAAACGAGTTCGAGCCAACAAAGGGGCCGCTGGCATTGATGGGATGTCCATTGATGACTTCCCCGCTTGGGCAAAGGATGGAAACTGGAAACGTATTATGTCTGAGCTTTGCTCAGGTCAATACCAACCTTCACCCGTTCGGCGTGTGGAAATAGATAAACCAGATGGCGGTAAACGTCAGCTAGGTATCCCGACCATCGTTGACCGAGTGATCCAACAAGCCATTGCTCAAGTCCTTACGCCTATTTTCGACCCGACCTTCTCAGACAACAGTTTTGGGTTCAGGCCAAATCGAAATGGGCAACAAGCGGTGAAACAGGTACAAAGCATCATTAAAACGGGTCGCCGTTTTACAGTCGATGTTGATCTGTCTAAGTTCTTTGACCGCGTTAATCATGATTTACTTATGACGCTCCTTGGCTACAAAGTGAAGGACAAACGTCTACTTAAATTGATTAAACGTTATCTGCGAGCTGGGGTTATCGATAACCAGCTTTACGTGGAGAGCCGAGAAGGAGTACCACAAGGCGGGCCGTTGTCACCCTTGCTGTCCAACATCATGCTCGACCCTCTGGACAAAGAGCTTGAGAAACGAGGCCATCAGTTTGCCCGATACGCGGACGACTTTACCATTTTGGTAAAGACGCCGCGTTCGGGCAAGCGTGTGCTGAGTAGTATCAGCAGGTTCCTGTGTCACCGTTTGAAACTGGTCGTTAATACGACCAAAAGCCACGTCGTTAAAACCAGTGAAAGCAAATTCCTTGGATTCACATTCAACAGAGGACGCATTCAATGGCATCCGAAGACTTTGCTGAAGTTTAAACAGCAAGTTCGGCGGTTAACGAACCGTAACTGGGGCGTGTCTATGCATTATCAACTCTTTAAAATCAGTCAATATTTACGAGGCTGGATAAACTACTTTGGTATCGCTAATAGCTATCAACGATGTGTAGACTTAGATCATTGGATCAGGCGCAGAGTGAGAATGGCGTATTGGCGGCAGTGGCGAAGACCACGTACCAAAGTCAGAAGTTTAATGAGATTAGGTGTGCATGTACAAGCTGCGGTTGCGTGTGGCATTACCAGTAAAGGGCCATGGCGTAGTGCGAAAACTCCGGGGATCAATCAAGCCTTATCGCTTGATTACTTAAAATCCGAAGGGCTTTATTCGTTACGTGATGGTTGGATTGCGCTTCACTATCCTAAATGAAACGCCCTGTGCGGAGCCGCATGCAGGGTGTTGTGGGGGCTGAGGGTTAGAGACCCTTGGCTACCCGATTGTAACTTATTTTTTTACAGTTATTCTATTGTTCACTGCCGCACAGGCAGCTTAGAAATACAGTTAAGATTAATTAGTAAAAAGCTAGCAGTTCACTGCCGCACAGGCAGCTTAGAAACTACTATTTATGGAAGCTTTAAAGGTGATTTAGTTCACTGCCGCACAGGCAGCTTAGAAAATTAGGTGCATTAATTCCAAAGCCTGATTAACGTTCACTGCCGCACAGGCAGCTTAGAAATGCTTATAATACTCAATTGTCATAACTTACTCGTTCACTGCCGCACAGGCAGCTTAGAAATTATACGATTGATTTATTCGGGGGTCTGTAATGTTCACTGCCGCACAGGCAGCTTAGAAACAAAAGTATCAAATATTACCGCGCAAATACTTGTTCACTGCCGCACAGGCAGCTTAGAAACATTTAAGCTTACATCTAAAGACAGGAAGTTTGTTCACTGCCGCACAGGCAGCTTAGAAAACTACCAAGTAAGCGCGGATTACAATAGTAAAGTTCACTGCCGCACAGGCAGCTTAGAAAAGCAAATGATATGCCCGCCAGCAAAAAGAAAAGTTCACTGCCGCACAGGCAGCTTAGAAAAACACAAGTCATAGTGTTGTTTCATTGATGTAGTTCACTGCCGCACAGGCAGCTTAGAAAAGCAAATGATATGCCCGCCAGCAAAAAGAAAAGTTCACTGCCGCACAGGCAGCTTAGAAAGCTTGTATTGAACGCCACAAACTCCGCAACAAGTTCACTGCCGCACAGGCAGCTTAGAAAATCATCATTGTATCCATGACATGCTATGCCGCGTTCACTGCCGCACAGGCAGCTTAGAAATTGTCCGTCCATCAGTGTCACGCTGTCGCCATGTTCACTGCCGCACAGGCAGCTTAGAAAAAAGGCTGGCGACATTAATCTATAGTTTAGATGTTCACTGCCGCACAGGCAGCTTAGAAAAGGTTAGCCCGTGAATGTGCCGATACAGTAATGTTCACTGCCGCACAGGCAGCTTAGAAATGTAGGCATCATTTGTGCTGTATAGGATTCGTGTTCACTGCCGCACAGGCAGCTTAGAAATGTCACCTGACACGCTTGCATCTTCCATTCTTGTTCACTGCCGCACAGGCAGCTTAGAAAGAATGGCGCTTACAATATTGATGTTGTTTACGGTTCACTGCCGCACAGGCAGCTTAGAAATACAAAGAATTTGCGCGTTTGCATATTGAAAAGTTCACTGCCGCACAGGCAGCTTAGAAATACAAAGAATTTGCAAGGGCGCACATTGAAAAGTTCACTGCCGCACAGGCAGCTTAGAAAAAGCATGATTAAGGGCCAAGGTTCGCACAATCGTTCACTGCCGCACAGGCAGCTTAGAAATTTAATTACTGGGCTTGGTTTGAGTACGCTGTGTTCACTGCCGCACAGGCAGCTTAGAAATGATGAGAGTCTTTCACATATTTCATCTGCAAGTTCACTGCCGCACAGGCAGCTTAGAAAGTCCAGCCGTTGCCTAACATTTTATATTGTTGGTTCACTGCCGCACAGGCAGCTTAGAAAAGAAACACACAAAAACAAGTCTAAAAGTAAAGGTTCACTGCCGCACAGGCAGCTTAGAAATCTATAGTGATAACTCCCTCTATAGTGATAACGTTCACTGCCGCACAGGCAGCTTAGAAATGATTTGATTGCAGCAGCAACGCATGTGTTGCGTTCACTGCCGCACAGGCAGCTTAGAAAAACGCCGACCTGAGGCTGCGCACCGATAGCCAGTTCACTGCCGCACAGGCAGCTTAGAAAGGCCCACTCACTCAGTTTTACGCCTGATTTGAGTTCACTGCCGCACAGGCAGCTTAGAAAATATATCGCTTGGTTACTTGCTTATGATTAGCGTTCACTGCCGCACAGGCAGCTTAGAAAAAGTATGATCAGCTCAATACAAGAGAGGTATCGTTCACTGCCGCACAGGCAGCTTAGAAAAATAATAAAATTATTAATAAACATATACACTAGTTCACTGCCGCACAGGCAGCTTAGAAAAGCAACTATCTAACCAGCAACTATCTAACCATGTTCACTGCCGCACAGGCAGCTTAGAAAACGATTCAATGACCTTGGTGCGCCTAACGGTAGTTCACTGCCGCACAGGCAGCTTAGAAAATTTAAGTAAATAGTGCCCACCGCGCCTAAGCGTTCACTGCCGCACAGGCAGCTTAGAAAAAGCCAAGAACGACTCCGAAATTGGTGGTGATGTTCACTGCCGCACAGGCAGCTTAGAAAGTTTGACCCTGACGCTGGACTAACGGTACTAAGTTCACTGCCGCACAGGCAGCTTAGAAACATAGCAATAATGGCCGTGAACGGCAGAGTAAGTTCACTGCCGCACAGGCAGCTTAGAAATCAACCTAACCGTTGGGGCTTTTTAATGTGTGGTTCACTGCCGCACAGGCAGCTTAGAAAGCGAATAGTAGCCTCACCAACTGCCAAAGCCTGTTCACTGCCGCACAGGCAGCTTAGAAATGTTGATGTATCGAGTGATGTATCTGACGGCTGTTCACTGCCGCACAGGCAGCTTAGAAAACCAGTGCAGGGCATTATTTGCATTGATGAAAGTTCACTGCCGCACAGGCAGCTTAGAAAGTCAGGGTCGCGCAGTATAGTTGAAAATTCTTGTTCACTGCCGCACAGGCAGCTTAGAAAGAATGGCAAATCTAATGTTCAAGATGCCGTAGGTTCACTGCCGCACAGGCAGCTTAGAAAAGCATGTCAACATCTGAATTAAATTTAGAATCGTTCACTGCCGCACAGGCAGCTTAGAAACTACAATAATATCCATCAATAATTCTCCAATTGTTCACTGCAGACCCAATTTACAGGGACACCCATTGCAGACCCAATTTACAGGGACACCCATTATAAATCAATTTACAGGAATTTACAGGGACACCCATTATAAATTGACTGCAGACCCAATTTACAGGGACACCCATTATAAATCAATTTACAGGAATTTACAGGGACACCCATTATAAATTGACTATTTACCCATTATCAATTTACAGGGACACCCATTATAAATTGACTATTTAATAACCTGTTCTATATTTTAAGATACGGATTGTTAACTAAGTGGGTACCCCATGACCCAAAAACGAGAGAGTTTGGTGTGTTTGTCGGATACACCTTATTACCACTGCGTATCCCGTTGTGTGCGTCGGTCATTCTTGTGTGGTGTGGACAGTTATTCTGGTCAAAGCTTTGAGCATAGGCGGGCATGGGTAGAAGAGCGTCTGTTGTACTTGTCATCAGTGTATGCAATTGATATATGCGCTTATGCCGTGATGAGTAATCATGTACATGTGGTCGTACATGTTGACGTAGATAAAGCACAAGGGTGGAGTGATAAACAAGTCATTAGCCTGTGGCATACTTTATACAAAGGCACCTTGATTACGCAAAAGCGTATGCGAGATGAGACCCTTAGTCCGGGTGAGGAAGTGACGTTACAAGATACAATCAAAGCGTACCGAAGTCGTTTACATGACATCAGCTGGTTTATGCGCAACCTCAATGAATTTATTGCCCGCGAAGCCAACAAAGAAGATGGCTGTACGGGTAGATTTTGGGAGGGGCGTTTTAAATCTCAGGCCTTGTTAGACGAAAGTGCGGTGTTAGCGTGTATTAAATCAATTTACAGGGACACCCATTATAAATTGACTATTTACCCATTATAAATTGACTATTTAATAACCTGTTCTATATTTTAAGATACGGATTGTTAACTAAGTGGGTACCCCATGACCCAAAAACGAGAGAGTTTGGTGTGTTTGTCGGATACACCTTATTACCACTGCGTATCCCGTTGTGTGCGTCGGTCATTCTTGTGTGGTGTGGACAGTTATTCTGGTCAAAGCTTTGAGCATAGGCGGGCATGGGTAGAAGAGCGTCTGTTGTACTTGTCATCAGTGTATGCAATTGATATATGCGCTTATGCCGTGATGAGTAATCATGTACATGTGGTCGTACATGTTGACGTAGATAAAGCACAAGGGTGGAGTGATAAACAAGTCATTAGCCTGTGGCATACTTTATACAAAGGCACCTTGATTACGCAAAAGCGTATGCGAGATGAGACCCTTAGTCCGGGTGAGGAAGTGACGTTACAAGATACAATCAAAGCGTACCGAAGTCGTTTACATGACATCAGCTGGTTTATGCGCAACCTCAATGAATTTATTGCCCGCGAAGCCAACAAAGAAGATGGCTGTACGGGTAGATTTTGGGAGGGGCGTTTTAAATCTCAGGCCTTGTTAGACGAAAGTGCGGTGTTAGCGTGTATGGCCTACGTTGACCTCAACCCCATTCGTGCCAAGATGACCAGCACTCCCGAAACCTCCAAACACACCAGCATTCAAAAGCGCATTAAAGCTGTTAAACAAAAGCGCAGGCAGCCCCGTCAACTTATGCCCTTTGTGGGCAACCCTAGACAAAATATGCCCAAAGGCATTGCCTTTAGCCTCAAGGATTATTGCGAATTAGTGGATACCACAGGCAGGTGTGTACGAGAAGACAAAGCCGGGCACATAACGCATAGCCATAGCCCGATATTGGCGCGTCTAGGCCTAAACAGTGAACAATGGCTCACGCTTGCGACCGAATTTGAAAAACACTTCTGCTACGCCGCAGGTGCCGAGCAAATGATGTGTGAATTTAAAGCCCATACTGGCCATCAACGGATGCGTGGCATGGGCAAAGCAAAAACCTTGTTACGCTGCGCATAACCTCATAAATTCATGATGCCAAATACCTAAATGGCATAACCGTGCCTTAAATTCAGATACGCCCGCATTATTCTACTTTTTTTCATCTAAACAACTGAATACCTTAAACAGAGTTAACAGGAGAAGAGTTAACAGGACAGGCATGGTAATGGGCATGCGACACTTAAGAGTTGTACATGCATCGGTTATGCCAACGCTAATTAGTGGCAATACCAATGCGCCTACAATCATGATTGCAGAACGCATATCGGATCTAATCAAACAGCAGTATGCATGATCCCGCCGATGATCTTATTTACCAACACAAAATATTTAATTTAGCATTTGCAGCGTCGCCCATTTTCAAATTTTCGCAAATCATATCTTGCCAACCATTTGGGCCACAAAGAATAACGATGCTAGATCCAATAGCTTGTGTAATTTCGTTTAAATGTATGCCACTTAATCTTTCAGTTCTAAGCTCCCCTGGAAAGCCATCTGGCACACTCGTATTTTGACCACTTAAAAAGCAAGTCCAATTTAAAAGCTTAGGATTTTCTTTTTTGAGTTCAATAAGCTCATCTTTCATAATTTGATGTTCGAAGGTTCTATCACATGTTATCAGCTTCACATGCTTTGATTGATTACTGATTATATTTTTAGCTAACTGATATATAGGAGTAATACCAGTGCCAGCAGAGATAAGATATATATTATTTTTAGTTAATTCATAAGCTTTATTATTAACAGAATCAATTATGGATTTATTCTTAACACAATAATATTTACTACCATGTGGACCAAATAGTGCAAGTACAGAGCCGTCTTTTCTACTCGCTAAATATGATGATGCGGTCATATAATGCTCATTAGTATATTTTTTAATGCGCAGAGCAATTAATGTTTGATCTGTTTCAGGCAAGTATTTGTGCCAAATAGGCGTATATTTGCGACTTAATGAATCATTAACTTGTATAAGAATATGTTGACCAACATTAAGATAAATAGGCATTTTAGTGCGAATGATGAGTTCATAACCATCGGTACTAATTTTATTGCAAGATAGCACCCGATTATTTAAATCAAGTCTACTGCCACCTTTACCATTAAGCTGCTTGCGCTCTAACTTATTACTTAAGTACATGAAAATTGCACACAGCAGAATAATAGTCGCTGAAAAATAATAATATAAATAATAATCAAGGACTAGATCATCAGGTATCGCTTTATAGGTCGCCACTAATAATATTGGACCCCATATTAGGTACTTATTAACTTTTATTGTTCTTAGGTATAAACAAACTGCAGCAATAGCGATAACAAGTGAAATTTTGATTGGCGCAATTATAAGGAAAAATGGAACTGCATAAAACAATAAGAATGTATAAATTTGATGATATGCATAAGGAGAAATTAAGTTTTTCCTTGTTAGGGTCATCAAAAATGCAGCCCCTTGAATTGCAGGCAAAGTAAAAAACACTGACTCATAAGTGCCAAATATACAAATAACAGATGCGAGATATTGTGCAAATGCATATGATAATTTATGAATGTTTTGCCTTATAGGTGAGCAGTCAGGCCAATATGGCATTGAATCTGTCGTTTTATATCTATCATCACTAGCCGTTAAACGATCAGATATGATGTCAGATGAATAAAAACAAGAAATGACAATTAAACAAATTATAAACTGCTGTATTTGAGGATCAGCAATAATGAGATCAACAATCATTACCAACACTGCTCGCAATGCAAAGCAGATACTATGAGCACGAAACATGCTATGAATCATAGGTTTGTTTTGATTGGCATGTTTAGGAACATGAAATATCAAACTAGAAAGGCTTAAAAACCCATGGCATATTGCAAAAAGTAACATAAGCCAAACAGGAAACATGGTCTCCATAGTTAAACCAAAATAACTATTACCAAATAAGGTATCACTAGATTCAAACACCATCACTGATGAGCGCATAAATATATGCACAAGAATCAACAGGCCAAATATTTTATGAAAGAAAAAAGGATCTTCATGAGTCATCAATTTGTTCTTGATATGAAGTAATTTTTGATGAAAAACTGAAAGATTTTTATCTACTTCTAACTCATTTATATTTGTATTAGCAACATAGCCAACAACATATTCTTTAAGTAATTCTCTTGCATCACTAGAATGGCCTATTTTTTCAAATTCTTTTGTCGCATCCTGACGATTATACTTTAATAAAATTTCACCACCACCTGGGTGTAACTTCAGAAATTCTGTTACATCACAAACATAACCATTGAAAATAATAACCACCCTAGATGCAGGCATAGTTTTAATTTGCTCAAGATTAAATTCAGGTAATTTTTCATGATCCATAATTGAAAATAAGGTGCAGTTTGAATATGGGTAAAATAAACCATAAGCCTGATCTATACAACAGGCATTGATTTTATTGGGATTTGGCTGATTGAACTAAATGGTGGGACAGGCTTATGGTTTATTTTATCTATATTTTGTTTATGAAACTCTTACTTAATATGCAAACACGGCTGTTTTATGAATGCTTAACTTTAGTTATTCCAAACTTAAATCTCACCACAAAGGAGCATGGCTAATACTCGACTTAGTGATGCCTGGCTTGCTCATTATTAACTTAATTTGGCTGTTGTTTGACGGATTATTAGCCACCCAAGGCTGTCGAAATTGCAGGGACACCCAGTGCGCCGAGATAAATCGGTAGAAGATCGGAGCGGAGGCCGCCCAGGATGCAATTCCTCTACTTGGTATGGTAAAACTATCGGGGTCAGCATAAACTATCGGGGTCAAACAACTATCGGGGTCAAGAACAAAGTTAAATTAACTCTTACGCCATCCAAGTTTCCTGCCAGGCGGCAATGTATGTAAACACTTCCGTGACCCCACACTTCCGGGGCAGGCCATTCAGATGACGAAAAAAATAAATCTGTTTAATTTGGAGCTGACCCCATTTAACCCCTAAGTCTTATGTTTCATAGTTCGGTTCCGCAGGCAAATTAGAGGGTCTGTACGCCGCCATGTTCTCAATACGCTTCTGGGTTGAAGAATGCACTGCAGCTGATTGGGCTATTGAACGTTTTTTTGAACCAAAAGCCTTCCAGATCCCATCGTATGAATTGTGCAACTCTGCGCAAGGGTCTCTTTTAAGTTGTTTGACGGCACTCGTTTTACACCTCAGGCCATGCTTATAGCCACGATCGATCATCCATTGCAATGGGATATCAGACAGCCCACATTCAGTATACCCGCCACCGATATCTGCGTGTACTCCGGAGAACCACACCTGCTTAACACGCGATTCGTTAAGCCATTTTAGGACCGGGAAAAACTTTCGTTTTTCATCGATTGCCATTGCGTGGTAGCCGGCAACAACGCACGCAGGCAGTTTGTGGTCGTTAAAATCTTCATCGGTGGTTGTTTTCACTGTGTCCCAGACACCCAGCATTTCCAGCGGAATATCGAAAAAAACACCTTTATTCTTTAACTCATCAGCACTGCTAACGTCACGCTTCAGATAAAGCTGCCAGGCAAGCTCAACATCACCTGCTTTTTTTGGTATACCGCAATATGAAATCAAACCGGCCAAGCGACGGGCGGCATAAGAACCTCTGCTGAAACCAAAAATAAAGACTTTATTTTCTTCTCTTTTCCACTTTTTGTCCGCAAACCGTTTTCTCAAGAAACGATATGCTCCGAGAATCTACCGATCCAACCCTTTACCATAAATACCACCGGGAAGGGCTTCCCAATGCGCAGTACCGACACCCTCTTCATAATGTGTTAGCTGATTTTTCCCCGTGCATGCGTTCAACAATTTTGCGACATTGGTGAGGGCTGATGTATCTGTATCATTCCAGGTACCATCACAGCCAATAATTAAATTCCGGATTTTAGTCACTTTAATATTTCCTTAAAATTATTTTATTGACCCGGGATATAAACGTCTTCATCACCCACTAGAACCGATGCACCGTCGCACCACCATTGGGCAGTCTGTGGCACATAGAGTCCCAGAGACACAACCGACACTAACGCATATACTAAGTTGGTATGGTATCGCACACGGTAGAGGCCTCTATTATTATCGCATTTATCCACCGGAGGTTGTGACCAAACAAAGTTGTAATATGTGCCGTGTACGGTATGTGTTCCTGTTTTTGACTGGGCTGTTTTTTGACCATCACCTTCAATTGTCATCGTGGCGCATCCGGCCAAACTCCCAATGATGCAACAGAGCAACACCGGTCGAATTATATTTCTCATATTCCCTCTTCCTTTGAGTAGTAATATCTCACTAAGTGAGCTTAGCATTCGAAACAGAGTTTAATTTGGATTAAACCTTCTATTTACTCGAACCAATGGGACAAGACGTTGAAACGTAGTGGTTGCCGAAGTTAACAGGAAAACTATGATAACAGGTTTCAAAACAACTAAATTTACGTTCAGTTATCGTAGCTGTCCCGCTAAGTCCTGTATGCATCGCATCGCTAACGCACGAGATCCAGCGCCCAAAATATTTCTCTTTTTTTCTACCCTACTGCTTACACCTTCGCGGTGCAACCTAAAGTCTCCCTTTGGCTACATTAATTTTGAATGGGTAAAAAGAAATAAAAGGGGCAAATCCAAATTAAACCATTAACCAGTCACCCATAATAACGATCGGCTAAAAAAATTAGTTTTTCGATTTATTACGATGGGTATCTTTATAATTTCGAAGGTAAATTACTTGAAGCTATTCGCTTCAATTCGAATAAGGGAATGGCCATTGGTAATGAGTAATTCAAGCAAGAGATAGAAGCCTTAACAGGCAGAAGAATGAAAGATAAAAAAATGGGTCGCCCAGCCCACCCACAGAAAAAGAGAAGCTAACTGGGGTGTAGGAATTAAGTTGAACCTGACTCCCGTTTTATTTATGTTATTGATATATGCACAACAAAGTGTGAAAGTGTGTGCACATAAAATGCACGTGCACAAAAAACAGCTTTTGTTAGGCACTTATACCAATAAGCATAAGATTGAAGGTAATAGAAATTGAATTGTGATTATAATTTTATGCCACTTGAGCAACTAGGTGACATAGAAAGCAAAGCAGTATTAAAAGCCACAGCCAAGGCTCACCAAGCTTTAGGTGAACTAAAAGGCCTAGCGGTGACTATGCCTAACCAATACTTGCTGTTAGCCACGCTTTCGTTACAAGAAGCCAAAGAAAGCTCTGAAATTGAAAACATCATTACCACCCAAGATGATTTGTATCGTAGCAACTACCAATCTCAGCAATTTTTATCCACCAGCGCCAAAGAAGTACACAACTATGCCCAAGCCTTAGAAACGGGTTATAACACCATTATTAAAACCGGCTTGCTCACCAATAACACTATTATCGACATTCAACGCATTATCGAAAATAACGACGCTGGCTTTAGAACTCAAGGTGGTACGCAGCTGGTTAATCAACAAAATGCACAAGTAGTGTATACCCCACCGCAAACCGGCCAGCACATAATCGAATTAATGGGCGACCTAGAAAACTTTATTAATAATGATGAGTTGTGTGATTACGACGAACTCGTCAAAATGGCGCTAATACATCACCAATTTGAAAGCATTCACCCGTTTTACGATGGCAATGGCCGAACCGGCCGTATTATCAATATTTTATATCTCAGTAAGCAAAAATTACTGGGTGCGCCCATTCTGTATTTATCCCGCTATCTTAATAAAAACAAAGCCCAGTATTATCAGTTATTACAAGGCGTGCGTGATAATAACGACTGGCAAGCGTGGTTACTGTTTATGTTAAAAGCATTACAAGTCACCAGCCAAGATACCTTAAAAACCATTAAAGGTTTAATTGCTTTAATGCAAAGCACCAAACAAACCATTAAAGCCCAATTGCCTAAAATGTATAGCCACGAGTTAATTAATAATTTGTTTATTCATCCTTACACCAAAGTCGAGTTTATTACCCAAGATCTCAACATACACCGCAACACCGCCAGTAAATATTTAAACCAACTGGTGGATATAGGCGTGTTAACCAAACACAAACTAGGCAAAGACAACTATTACCTAAACACACAACTTTATGCACTTTTATCCGATGAATAATACTTAGCTAAGCATTAGCCAAAACGCATAAACGAATACCTAAGGTCAGAGTAAACTTTTAAGTACGGGGGATATGCGTCTTAGGAATAAAAGTGAATAAAAGGGTCAGATCCGAATGGCACTTAATTAAGGATAAAATCACATGATATCAAATAGTTACTTCATCTTTTGTGGGTGACCATTCTTCATAATATCTTGTCTGGCTTCAGACCTAGGGATCATCAATAACTTATAGGGTTTGGGTCGCCGCTTGATGGCTCTGGGCTCCATCCTTCCAGGTCTGTTGCCTACGAGCCGCTTTGCTATCAAGGCAAACATCGGAGCATCCAACGCTTTTTCCAATAAAAAATACGTGTTCCATATTTGTACCGTATGTTTAAAACTCAGTTGCCTTGGTAGTAAGTCTTGCTCAACGGCGGCTTGCGCCATTAATAACCGGATTAGATTATTGGCCAAAAAGTACACCCACATCTCCTTTTGACACATTTCAGGTGTTTTACAACTCAGTACAACCAGACCTAATGTCGTCTTGAGGTTTCTAAAATCGACTTCAACATGCCAACGTTGTTTAAACAACGCACCTAGCTCTTTTTTAGGATACTCCTTTGCAGCTAGCATAGTGGTAATAAGCGTTTTTTGACCGACCTTAAATTCTCGAATGGTAATTTTTTCAGGTGCTTCATGAAAGGCTTTCTGAGTCATCCAATCTGGTTTTATTTTAGGTTTACTGAAATCGATTAAGTGGTCTTTTTTAGCTAACGCGATACCTTTTCCAAAATCGGTCATTAATTTGCGAGGGCCTAGTTGTTCAAACAGCACATCAACACCTCTGTTCATCATTTCAACCAATAAAAAATAACTTCCAAAAAAAGCATCGCCTACCACTATATCCCCAACGTTAAAGGTATCGAGTACATTACGAAGCAAACTTTTCTCATCACTTCCTTTACCTTTACAAGGTCCTATTGATGCATTAAGGATAACACCTGTGTGCAAACAACTTACTGCGAGTAACCGGCATATAGGGAAACCTAGCCCTTCTTTTTGATTCTTTGGTTGTGGGTAAGCAACCTGTGATTTTTCAGTGTCCGGCATTGATATTGTCGTACCATCAATCAGTCGAACAGACCGGCCAAACCATTTCCATTGAGGGGGAGTATTTTGAGAAATACTATTACCCACTTTAACGGTAAGCTGAGTTAACAAAGCTAAAGGTAATTTCTGCCGGGCAAGACAGTACGCTCCAGTATTGGGGCTGATTGTTCGCGAATTTTCTTGTGATTGGGTTTGAATAATCAGGTCATTAACAGCTTTACTGCAAGAACGATCATCACTTAGAGCTTGAGCCATAAACATAGATAATGTTTGCATGGGCGTGTAAATTTGCTCCCTGTATTCGGGGATATTCTCTTCTACTATTGAAAGCCATTCATCATTGTACAACAACTCAAGAAAGTCGGTTGCTGTGATGTTTGTTGCGTATTTTTTAATTTTTGACTGTTGAGAAAGATAAAATTGGGAGATAATGGACATTGAGGTAGAGAGCTTTTGTGAACGTTTTTGTGGTGAAAATATTTTACAGGACTCTCTGCCTTTTTTGGTTTTTATTTAGATAAACAATTAACTTAACCATTTGTTTATTAAATAATATATCCTTAATTAAGCGCCATTCGGGTCAGATCCAAATTAAACCATTAACCAGTCACCCATAATAACGAGCAGCTCAAAAAATTAGTTTTTCGATTTATTACGATGGGTATCTTTATAATTTCAATGTACCCAAATTAGTAAAGGCTGTTAATGATGCGATTTGTCGTTACACTGTTATCACTTCGAAAATAGATGCATCATTACCAGCTTTCAGCCTCAAAGCGAGCAACTCTTGCCTCTGCCTCAGTGCAATGGGTAAGTAATACCAATTTTGATAACGTGATACTTGGGATTTGGGTGATCAATCGAATCAACTTTGCTTCTAACGTTTCTAATTTATCAGCATGTCCCAATAAAGCAGTTTCAATCTTCTTGATAAGGTAATGAAACTCACCATCACCTTGTTTATTTAACTTCTGTGAAATCATTTGATGTGCTTTTAGCTGTACGGCGTAAGTTTGAACCTTTATCGCATCACCCGTTACACTCCAATTTCTTGAGCGACGTACTCGTTTTAATTCGCATTCATACTGTAATGCCATTGCTTTAGCTTGTTTAGCTGTCTCGCCCCCGATTCGGTGAATAAGAGAAGGAAGCGCAATGTTAATATCTTCATTCATGACTGTGAGTGCGCAAGTTTAATAAGGCTTTATGACTCACTATTAAATCATTAAGTAGGATATTTCCCCACTTTTTTTTGCTAATAAAAAGAGATAAAAGGGCCAGATACAGGATAAAAAGGGGGGCAGCTCCAAATTAAAAGTTAACCTTAATTGAATCTCTTCAACTAAGTCATTCTTTTGCCAAGAAAGCCAAGAGTTTCAGTGGTTGGTGTGCCACAACATATTATTCAACGGGGTAAAACCGGCCAGTGTTCTTTGCTGATGATGGTAATATGAAAGCCTATGACCCTTTTATCTAATTTTGATCTGGCCCTGGCCCTTTCTTAGACGCCGTAAATCATTTAACTCATCGCTGAACTAAACTGCTCTTCGCTGCGTATTTTTTTCAACTATCTGTTAACGATGGAACCTAGTATGAGTAATATTACTACCCTAGATAAAACTATTGAAGTGACACGCAAGCTCCATGAGGCATTTGCCTACGTGAGTGAGTTCTCACGTATTGAGCAATGGGATCCTGCTGTAGCTAAGGCCTTGAAGCTATCTAGTGGGAAACCCAGCGTCGGCAGTCGCTATCAGATCGACATGAAAGTAGGCTTTACTCTGTACTACGAAATTATTGAATTTGAAGTTAATAAGCGGCTGCTAATGACGGTCGATTCAAAACTATTTACAGCCGTAGAAGAGATTATATTTACCGATACTGATACCGGCACCAAGGTGCGTTATATCGCTAACTTTAACTTCCCGGCGCCCGTAGCGATTATCAGTCGATTAAATCCTGCGGTAATGGATCGGGTCGGCAACATTGCACTTGAAGGCTTAAGAAAAGCGTTAGAAGACAATTTTACTACTCCCAAGGCGTCAAAAGTTCTGGCAGTCGCCGACAAGCTAATACTGCCAGGTGTCTGGCGTTTTACTCGCTTGGGTTATACAAATTCCCGTAAGCACTGGAATGCGCTGTCGGCATATATGCATGATCGCCATGCAATCATAACAGGAGCTACTTCCGGTATTGGTTTGGCAGCTGCGAAACAATTGGCTGAACTTGGCGCAGAGTTAACATTGTTAGTACGTGATAAAAACAAAGCTCAGCAAGTTGTACGTGAACTAATAGAGCAAACTGGTCATACTCGAATCAATATAGAGCTTGCCGATATGTCGCTAATGAAAGATGTACATGCGTTGGCAGACCGTCTACTTAAAGCAGGTAAACCGGTTGATATATTAATTAATAATGCCGGCGCTTTGTTTAATCCCCGCAAACAAACCACTGAAGGTTTAGAGCAGAGTTTTGCCTTGTTGCTACTTGGGCCTTATATCCTTACCGAACGATTGCATCCATTACTGGCAAAGTCTGAGTCAGCAAGAGTCGTTAACGTACTGTCGGGCGGAATGTACTCGCAAAAGATCCAGGTCAACGACTTACAAAGCCAACGGGGTGAATACTCAGGCTCTACTGCATATGCGAGAGCAAAACGCGGCTTAATGATCTTGACCGAAGAATGGGCTAAGCGCTGGCAAGGTGATGATATAAGCGTCAATGCAATGCATCCTGGCTGGGTAGACACGCCTGGGGTTGTCAATGCTTTGCCAGAGTTTTATCAAGTGACTAAGTGTTTACTGCGTAAACCTGAGCAGGGCGCGGATACTATTACTTGGCTAGCCGCTGCTACAGAAGCGAGTAAAGTATCTGGTAAGTTTTGGCTAGATCGAGAGCAGCACCCTAGTCATCTTTCAAAACGTACAGTTGAAACTGCCGCTCAGAGAAAGCAGTTGCTAGTGGAGCTGGAAAAATTAGAAAAAACAACTGCGGCGACTAAACCAAAACGACGCACATAAGGGGGTAGGTCTTAATTTTGCAGTTTAAAAGGGGGCGTAGTCAATTTAAATAGTCGTTTTCTCGCCAATCTGCGGGGAGATAAAGAAGACCGCCAACTTTAATACAGTGATAGTAGTTCCAAGTTGTTTAACGCATTAAAAATCAAATGATTTCTATTTTTCAACGAACCTGTCCCTGAGGGATCCCCACGAATATTCGAGCATTAAAATTGCCAGCAATCATACTTCTGAGTTTTAACACCACAGTTCCAGTTCCCCAGTTCCAGTTATGAAGCTACTGAGTGAACGCGCAGTATGCTAATCCGTCCAATTTGAAAATGGTAATAAGACTAAATTAAGTCTATATTTGGTCTTATTGTTGTATTGAATTAATCGTTGGAGATAGAAATGAGTTTATTAACCCACACCAAACCTATCAGTTATTTAAAAGCGAATGCGGCCAAAATTGCGCAAGAGTTAAAAGAAGATGGGGAACATTATGTGATAACCCAAAATGGCGAGCCAGCTATGGTGGTGCAATCGGTACACGAGTACGAACAAACGCAAGAAACCTTAGCCATGCTTAAAATGTTGGCACAAAGTGAACATGATATTGCTCAGGGCAATACTATCCCTGCAGATGATGTCATCGCACAACTTAGAAAACGTCACTCGTTGTGAAAAAGTACTCTGTTGAAATCACGCGTTCTGCTTTAAAAGATTTAGAACAAATTAGTGATTTTTATCTAAGCCATAGTGATCAAAAAATAGTCACTTACCTAATATCGTTAATAGAAAGTGCAATTGAACAATTAAAAACGATGCCAGAGCGGGGTGGTGAAGTGTCAACTTTAGTGAGAGAAACGGGAAGACGGTATCAGCAGTATCTAGCGGATCCGTTTAGAGTAATTTACCGAGTTGAAAAAAATAGTGTATTTGTTGTGATGGTATTGCATCAACGACAAAGCATTCAAAAGGCGTTGCGTAACCGTTTACTTAAATAACATTGGAGACAAGGAATAAAAGGGCTCGTAGTCAATTTAAATAGTCGTTCTCACGCCAATCTTCGGGAAGATAAAGAAGACCGCCATCCTTAATACGGTGATAGAAGTTCCAAGTTGTTTAACGCTTTAAAAATCAAATGATTTCTATTTTTCAACGTACCTGACCCTTCAGAATTTTGCAGAATTATTGGTTTGCATTTCTTCTGGCAAATACTGAATTGCCTTAATCCTCTTTACCTGAGCGGCTAATCGCTTTATTGGCAACTGAATATGAGAACCCTTGCCCAATCAAATGTCTTAATGCTTTTTGTTTAAGTTTTTCATCTACAATTGGGGATTCACCGAATTTTTTAAATTTAAGTGCTAGTGCTTTATCTAAATAGTCTTCTTCAGTGTGATCTAATGATTCTACGCACTCATTGATTATTTGGGATGTGAAGCCTTTGGCGTAAAGTTTTTGTCTTATTTTGTTGGGACCAATATTCTTTTCTGAATAACTTAGGGTCAAGCGTTTTGCATACTGAAGATCATCAACAATTCCTCGTTCGAGAAGGTGGTTAAGCGCTTCCTCATTAAATGAGGTATCTTCTTTGAATAAACTGTTTGCCTTTTGCATTAAGGTTTTTGATGTGTAATCTCCATATTTGCCAATCAACCACAAGTAATAGCCTTTCACTCGTTCGTACGTTATCTCCTTAGGCTTTGCATCTTGCTTTTTTTTAAACATGTTTTAGATCTTCTAATTTAAAGGTGCAACAAGTTGTGCCAGCATGATTCGCGGCGTAGCGGCTGAAACAGGACTGGCATAAAAATCCATTAAAGCAAAGTATTCGACAATGAATCACCCCAACCAACCCTCTATGTCAGGCTAGTTGTCGGGGTCGATGCACCGGACGTTATACAATTTTACCAGTGGTAAGTTGCACTGATTGTATATTGTTCTCCTCGGCCAGGTGTGCCAGGGATTTCTTCAAAAGATTCATCCCAAAGATTGTCTGCCGCAAGCATAATATCTAGTCCCTTAAACTGCGAGGGCGTTATCTTTAACGTTAGGTGTGTGAATAAAGCATCGTCGGCACCGTTGCGTAGCGTATTTTCTTCTTGTTTACGCCACTCGTTATCAACGCGGACTTCAACCATGTCGGTAGGGTGCCAAATAACACCTAATGTGACGCGATGATCTGGGTAGTTCAATGCATAAAAGCTAGCATCGATATCAGCAGTGCCATAATCTTCAGATTTCTTAAGAAAGGTATAGCTGGTAATGATCTCTGTGTTGTCAAAACGCTTTATGGCAAGTAACTCTAAACCTAATGTCTTTATGTCGACTGGATTTGCGGTACGGGCAGTGGTTGAACTTAAATTATAAGTCCAATCGGTTAAATCGTTATCTTGTCGATAAAAAATAGCAGAATCAAGACGCCAAGTGTCGTGGTCTAATGCCAAGCCTAATTCAATGTTTTTAGTTGTTTCTCGCTCAAGATCATAGTTACTTCTGAATAACCCACTGCTGTTACTGCCACCGATAGCCGTATAACCAGGCACTTGACTGGCTTGGGCATAAGAAAGATAGACAGTTTGATAGGTATCGTCAGCATTTATGGTGTTCAACGTTATATCCCCAATCAGTGATGTTTCGGAGCTATCTCGATTAGTATCGTCAAAAGCAGCGCCGAGGCGATACGTTAACTGTTGATCATTTTTTAGATCTATTTGGTATTCAGGTAATACACTGAACTTGTAATAACGACGAGTGGTGAAGTTATTTTCAAGGCTGGTTGATTCAATACCGTCTGTTATAAATTGTGCAGAATAATTGAGTGCAAAGGATGCTGTTTTTCCATGGCGACCGGAAAGCGCTATCGATTTAACCTCAGTTTCGTGAAAAGCCTGGAATGTATCGGGGTTTTCACGGGAAAAAATATAATGGTCGTTGTGACGACGATAGTAAGTCGACACTTCAAATGTGCTGTCTTGTGCATATTGTTGTTTATGATTAAATATTAATAGTCGCGCTTTGGTGTCTTCAGTTTCATTGACATTAAAGGGGGTGTACATATTTGGCCAACCAAAGAATTTTTCCTGAACACCTAAAAACAGGTCTGTTTGTGATGATGGCCCAACTAACTGAATACGACCAGATACGCGCTGAAATTGGTGGTCGCCATTTTCTATAGTACCGTCACTTTCAGAGCGAGAGAGCTCACCTTCAAAACCGATAGTCCAATCATTAACGTCATCCAGTGCCAACGTCACACCACTGTGAATTCGTTGTAGATTAAAGTTATTATTACCTGCGCCAATAGAAACGCTACCTGATGTTTTTATGGGGGTCCAGTAGCGAGAAACAGTGCCTACTGAACTGTTAACACCGAGATGCGCATTGTCGACGCCAGTCATTACACTGGCGTTACTTAGCATTTCTTGAGCGATAGGAATTTCCGCAAAATAATGCCCGGTTTGCGGATCAAATAATGTGGCGCTGCCTACTCTAAAGCCCGTATTTTCGAAAATACCGCCACGGATCGTCACATCGGCTTGAGCTTCCGCCATATTGCGAGACTGTAGATCAACACGGGGATCATATTCCAGGTTTGAAATGGGTGAACCAAAGGTTCCCACCGGTTTATCATTCGCGGTTGCTGATCCCTCAACCGTAATTTTCTCAACATATTTTACTTCATTGCTATTGTCGGGCTCATCGGATGCCGATGAAAAAGCCGATACGCTAAATAACAAAGCAGGCAAAGCAACTTGTACAACCAGATTCATGTTAATGCTCTCTATTTTCAGTGTTAGGACTACTGGTACAAACGATTATTTTTCTGCTACCTCACACAACAATATGAACGACTAGGAGAATGAATCATTCTTCTACTAGTGCTATACAACGGAGCTTAATATATTGGAACAACCCAACGAAAAGGTCGTTAGATAATGCTGAGGTTAAGTTGAAAGGTAGTAATCGTTACGTTAGTCAATATTGTATCGTAGCGGTTAAAATATAGATGCATAAAAAGGGTGGCAGATCCAAATTAAAAACTCAACTTAATTGAATCTCTTCAACTAAGTCATTCTTATGCCAGAAAGCCAAAAGTAGCAGTGGTTGGTGTGCGGAACGTATTATTCAACGGGATAACAACCGGCAAGTGATCTTTGCAGATGAGGGTGATATGAAAGCCTATGTCACATGGTTGAAAGATTAAAATAAAAGCAATAAAAGGGATCGTATTCAATTTAAATAGTCGTTCTCTCGCCAATCTGCGCGGAGATAAAGAAGACCGCCTCCTTAATACAGTGATAGAAGATCCTAGTTGTTTAACGCATTACAAATCAAATAATTTCTATTTTTCAACGAACCTGATCCCGCAAAAGTCTTGTTGAACAACTCAGAGCGAGAAGGTGACCTTCAAAAGATTGTTTGGTAATCTAAATTAAAGTCGCTAAACGCGCCAAAGCCAACACTGCTTGGATGCTAAGCAAAGGCTGAATACGCGATAAATTTATAAATCGTTAACCGCTGACGAAACAGCCAATAGTCATTACTTAGAGGGATAAAATAGTCATCAAAGCACAACATGAGTCTAACCATACTCCAGCCAGCGAAATGCGTTTGAAAGGGCGTGCGGTAAAACCCAAAGACGCGGCAACTCTTATTATTGTTCGTCGGGATAGCGAGCAACCCAAAATCCTTATGGGTAAACGCGCTGCAGGACACAAGTTTATGCCTAATAAGTATGTTTTCCCCGGTGGTAAAGTGGATGCGGGAGATAGTCGTATTCGGCCACCTTACGATCTGCATCCAAGAGTGCTGCAACGTTTGATGAAAGGATGTTCTGAGACGCGCGCGAGGTCGCTGGCACTGGCGGCAATTCGTGAAACCTTTGAAGAAACCGGGCTGATTCTTGGCGAAGCGGATTCTGTGACAATTACGAGCCGCTCGCCTCAGTGGAGCGTGTTTTTGCAACACGGTATTAATCCACGTCTGGATACACTCAATGTTATCGCCAGAGCCATTACGCCACCCTATCGAAACCGTCGCTTTGATACGCGGTTTTTTATGGTTGAAGCCGATCTTATACAGGGAGATGTGCACGCTGCATCGGAGGGATCTGGCGAATTATTAGCACTGCATTGGGTCTCGCTCGAAGATGCCGAGCAACTCGAACTGCCAATTATCACGCGGATGATACTCAAAGAAGTTGCACAACGCTTAGTCGACGGTCATTCGCCAGACGTTGAGGGGCCTTTTATTTACTTCCGTAATGGGAAACCTATCATAGACAAAATATAGCTCTGGTAAATCACTCACCTGCAATATTGGGGCATAACCATTTTAAAAATCGATGGGGCGGTGACGTTGATTTTGGATTTTGTGATCAGTCACATCTGAGACAAGACTAGATTTTGGTCTCAAAAAATAACTAGACACTAAGATAAAAATGCAAAAGAGTATTTGCTGTTGGACGTTTAATCAGGGGGTAAGTTTTCCTAAATCAACCATGAGGTTGATGCGGGATTAGTAGGTTGAGATACGACAAACATATTAAATTCAAGTGTGTCGCCAGCAAAACAAGAGGGATTTACTGGCGCAGGTAGTTAAAAAAACGAAACGGTATTAGTACTTGGGTCTGCGGCGTATGTGAATTCAAGAACGTTGTTACCAGCCAAATCAACTGTTGCGATGGATGCACCACCGCAACATTCGAAAACGTCCTGAACACTCATAGCCCTGCGTGCACATATAGGAAGAATACTTATCCGATTTTTTCCTTACTTAAATTAGTGTCAAAGCCAAGTCCATAATGATGGCATTTCATATCTCTGAAGGCTTCTGTTTATACAATACAAACAGGGTACCCATAGGTCGGTAACGACATAGCTGCCCAGTAAAGGCTTCAGGGATATTTGTTGCATTAGGATAAAGTAACGTAATGCACCGCCAGTTACGATCCTCTGTATGAAAGAAGCTTGGTTTTCTGGTTTTTCGTTCGTTTTGATGTCATGAACTTCTTCATAAAGTGTGATATTGCGACCTTGTTACAAAAGCTGCCATCGCGTTTCTTCTCGTAGTAAACCTATTAGGTATGACAAAGGAAAGGATTTTTTTCAAAACAGTGTTTATATTCATGGCATTAATGATTTGTGAGGTTCGGCGATTGATCTGCTCACTAATTGCCATGAATGTTCCCTTTTTTTAATTATCCCTATGATTTTTATGGGTATTTGTGGGAATGCCTCAGACTACACCCCCTTTAAATTCTGCGTGCATGGCACTTAATCGCTTTCTGGACTACACTTTTTTTTACACGAGTAGGACAGCCCATACTAGAACATTATGCATCAAGCGAAGGCTGGACTGCGGTGCCAAATTATTATTCACTGTAAAAGGAGAGTTACCATGTTTTTCTTACAAACAAGACAGCGACGAAGTGCGCTTTCCCTCATTTCGTTCGCAGTTCTGCTAGTGGCAGCGTTCGGATTCGGCCCGACAGCAGCTCACGATAAGCTCGATGACGGCCTCGACGATAAGGGCGTGCTCGAACTCCCGGTCTATTTCTCAGCGGCGCTCGCAGCGTCCGACAACTCATCGAACGCCAATGTGCCGGGTTCAGGTGCCATCGGCTCCAAGACGCTTGATGTCGTGGGTCGGGGCGTTCGTAATGTCGGCGACGCAACGACCGACGTCTGGGCTTACGGGGGGTACGCGTACACCGGTACGTTCAACAGCCCGTGTGGCGGCGACCCAGATGCTGGCATCTGGGTCTGGGACGTCCACAACAAGAATAACCCGACGTTCGTCGGCGTGCTCCCGTCGCCGACCGGCAGTCGTACCAACGATGTTCGCGTCAACGGCATGAACTCCGGCGACGTGCTGGTGCACTCAAATGAATCCTGTGCTGGCGGACCTGGTGGCTTCGAGATCTACAACGTTGATGACCCGGCCAATCCGGTGGCACTCGCGTCCGTGCGCATCGACGATCCAAATCCACTTACACCGTTCATCTTCGGTCCGGTCACAGATGTTGGGGTCCACAACCTCTGGCTGTTTTCGCAGAGCAACCGTGACTACGTGGGTGTGACCACCGAGACAGCGTACGGCAACTTCCACATTTACGACATAACCGACCCGACTGCTCCTGTGCTGGTGTCGTTCTTCGGTGCCGAGGAGACGTTTGATCCAGGTGTCGTCGCAAGTGGCGACTTTACGCGAAACCTCAATGCGGCCTTATGGCTGATCGACGGATTCGGCGCATCGGCAAACCGTTTCCTCCACGACGTCACGATCAGTGCCGATGGCACCGAGGCCTACCTTGCCAACTGGGACGCAGGTCTGATCAAGCTCGACATCTCCGATCCAGCCAACCCGCAGTTGATCTCGGTCGCGATCGATGTCGTGAACGGTTCGCTCGACGGTGAGGTCAACAGCCACTCGGTCTGGCCGAGCGCAGACGGCTCGATCGTCGTCGAAGGCGAAGAGGACTTCACAGCATGGGAAGCGAGCATCGCACCCGGCAACGTCACATTCGGAAACGGCAACCCGATTCCAGGAGTGATGGCAGCAACCACTACCGGTGATGCCTTCGAGGGAAGCCAGACCGGCAACGCGGGGTCGATCACAGCATCCGGTGTGACCGTCACATTGGGCCCGCTCGCCGAGCTGACGTACTCAGCCAACGAGTTCACTGGGAACAACTTCCCACTCGGTGCTGGCTCCGTCGCTGGCGACTTCGTCTGGATTGGACAAGCCTGTAATGGCGACCCTATCCTCAATCCGGGTGGAACGAGTTACATCGCTGTTGTTCGTCGCGGTGCTTGCACGTTTGCCGAGAAGTCGGTGAACGCATCCAATGCTGGTGCTGCCGCGATAGTCGTCACCAATAACAACCCGGTTTCGACGCCGTGGTCCGGTCTCCGAATCTGGGACTACAGCGACGACGCCAATCCCGTGTTGGCTTCGACGTTCAATACTGTGTGCAGCGCCTCCACGGAGCCGTCCGCTGAGTGCCCCGCCAACGGTACGTACTCAGTCCACAATGTTGTCGTGGAAAACAAGGGCAACAAAGTGTTCGCCTATGTCTCCTGGTACTGGGATGGCATGCTCGTCCTAGACGTTACCGACCCCTACAACGTTTTCGAGGTAGCTCGCTATCTCGACACATCTGGGCCGAACGACGGCATGGCGAACGACTTCTGGGGCGTCTACAAGGAAAAGAACAGCCCGTTCCTGTTCGGCTCTGACCGCAATGGTGGGCTTTACATCTTCAAGTTGAAGGGCAAGGGATTCGGCAAGAAATAGACGAAGTCATAAAAGAAGCCATAGCGAGCTATGATCTGGATAGAGACCCAGGTCGTGGCTCACCGATTCCGAATCACGTCGGCGCTATGCGTTTATTGCGCCGACTGGTGCTGTCAACTTGTCAAAGCCACTTGGATTAGTAAGATAAACAGGGCATGAAAAATACCAATATTTATGCCGGATATCGCTATCCACCCCAAATAATCAGTCACGCTGTGTGGCTTTATCATAGATTTACACTTAGCTTTCGTGACATCGAAGAATTATTGGTAGCAAGAGGTATCACCGTGACCTACGAAACTGTCAGAAAATGGTGTCTAAAGTTTGCTGGTCGATATTGCAATCAGAAAAAGAAAAACCGAGGCAGACTCGGAGATACATGGTTTCTAGATGATGTACTTATCAAGATAAATAGCGTTTTGCACTACCTTTGGCGAGCTGTCGATCAGGATGGTGATGAACTGGATATTTTAGTTCAGAAACCTAAGCATAAAAAAGCTGCCAAACGATTCTTTAAAAAATTATTGAAAGGCCAACAATGCGCGCCAATCAAGATAGTCATCGATAAACTCAGGAGTTATTCTGCTGCAAAGCGAGAATGGATGCCTAGTATTGAACATTAAACCCAACAGTATGAGAACAACGGCTGTGAACTTTCCCATCAACCATCAAGGCAACAGGAACGACAAATGCGGCGGTTTAAGTCACAAGGTCAGGCTCAACGGTTTTTATCGTGTAATTGCGTAGTTAATAATCTATTTTGGCTTGGGCGCCATTCCATGAAAGCGAGTAATTATAGAGTTTTCTGAGACAGAGCGTTCGTTGAGTGGGATAGGGTTAGTTGCGTCCAAAATTTGAGCTAGCAGTGTAAAGTTACTTTTTATCAACTACATTCTACAAGTTGACAATACCATAATGACATATAATAAAAACATCATGGTGGGAATTTTACTCGCTGAAAAAACGCTCCTAAAATCCCCATATGTTAAGCGTTAAGTGTTTAATTTTATATCATCAACTATAGTAATTAAGTTTAAAATCAATTATGGAGTTTACCTAATGAGTAATATTACAGAGATAGCTGAATTATTTTTTGATGCCTGTGAAACAGGAAAGGGCTGGGATGCATGCAAAGAATATTGCCATCCTAGTGCAACATTCTCTTCGCAGGCAGGAGCATTAGCCGATATAGTTAACATAGAAGGTTACACAGAATGGATGAAATGGCTTTTAACGCCGATTCCTGATGGTCATTATGAGTTGAAAAGTTTTTCAACAGATGAAAAACGCAATTGTGTAACTGCTTTTGCTGTATTTCATGGTACTCAAACAGGAGTCGGTGGTCCTGGTGAGCCAACAGGTAAAGTTATTGCGGCTGATTATGTTTATGCAATGCAATTTGAAGGTCGGCTAATAAGTCATATGACAAAGATATGGAATGATTCAATTAGCCTTCAACAGCTAGGGTGGGTATAAACACCTAATAAATAAGGATAGGTCGCGAGCTTTTTCCGCGACTTAATCCTATTGTTGGACAAAGGTACTGTCAAGTTAACGAGCGGACTCAGAAACGTGCGATGATCAGGGCATAAAAAATACTAATATTTATGCAGGATATCGCTATCCATCCCAAATAATCAGCCACGCTGTGTGGCTTTATCACATATTTACACTTAGCTTCCGGGACATCGAAGAATTGTTGTCAGCAAGAGGCATTCCCGTCAGTTACGAAACTGTCAGAAATTGGTGTGATAAATTCGGGCAAAGGTATTGCAGTCAAATTAGGAAGAACCGAGGGCAATTAGTTGATACTTGGTATCTTGATGAGGTATTTATCAAGATCAACGGTGTTCTGCATTACCTTTGGCGGGCCGTCGATCAGGATGGTGATGAAATTAACATTCTGGTTCAAAAACCTAAAGACAAGAAAGCAGCGAGCCGATTCTTCCGAAAGTTACTAAAAGGCTAGCAAGCCGCACCAATCAAGATAGTCACCGATAAATTGCGCAGTTATTCAGGAGCAAAGAAAGGGCTGATACCTGGTGTAGAACACTCAACCCAGCATTACGAAAACAACAGATGCGAGTTATCCCATCAACCTAGTCGACAACAGGAAAGGCAGATGAGGAAATTTACATCACAAGGTCAGGCTCAACGATTTCTCTCCTGTCATGGAGTGGTTAATAATCTATTTCGGCTTGGTCGCCATTTAATGAAAGCGAGTCATTATAGAGCTTTCCGAGACAGAGCGTTCGTTGAGTGGGGTAGGGCGAGTTGTGTCCAAAATTTGGCATAGGTAATCAAATTGCCACTCTATTCATCTGAACTCGGTAACTTGAAAGTACCGATAAATGGTCTTCCATGATGGTTTGATAATTAATCGTCATAGTGTTCTCTTTTATTAATTCAACTGCAAGCATCAGTCGTAAGCCACCGCAGTAAAGCATTAGCAGTAAACTACAGCAACTTGCGATGTTTAGAACAGGTAAATAAGGTTAAAAGCCACCCCAAATAGCTGCAATGGTGCCTGCAACAAGGGCATAACCTAATGCTATAGGCATGGTTTTACGGATGATTTCTGATTCTCTACCCGCCATTCCCACCACAGTTGCCGCGGCAACTACATTCATCACACTCATCATATTACCGGCGTTAGCGCCAATGCCTTGTAGCGCTAATGCCATTGCATGGTTCATCCCAACATTATCGGCTACAGAGTACTGTAAGCCTGAAAACATCATGTTGGAGAAGGTGGTAGCACCGGATAGAAATGCGCCAAATATACCGACTATCGGTGAAACCCAAGCCCAAACCGAGCCCATGGAATTGGCTAATAAATCGACCAGTGCCACAGGCATAGATTGCAGACCGGCAGAGTTTGCCCCCGAATTTAAGAAAATTTTCACCATTGGCACCGATGCACCGAGTGAGATTATGGTGGGTAACATTGAACCACATGAAACTCTTTGCTTGTAGGGTAGTTAGTTTAGTTTGATTATTGCTTGTTATATTTCTATTGCTTCGATGTAACACGAAGTTGATGTAATAGACTGCATTTTGTGATTTCAATACTTGATCAAGATAATCTTAAAACGTGACTATTACAGAGCATACAAACATTGGGACTTAGATCGATTTAGCGCATTTTGATAAGGTTAGTGTAATAAAAACAATAGCATACAAGAGAAAAGCACTAATGAGTATGAGCCAAGATTAGGTAAGTATTTTACTATAGGAAATTGGTACAACCAAGTGGACTCATTTAGTGTTAGTCAACCGTTATAGCTGTATGGCATAACTTGGCTGTTGCAACTAAAAATATTATTTTTATTGAGCTTAAATTTAGGTCACAACTCAATATTAAAGCGCTTAATCATAGCCTCTCTTAACTCTAGCTCTTTCTTGGAATCATCTGATCTTGCTGCAGCACAGCTGCTTATCAAACATTCTGCTAGCAACATAAAGACAGTAATTGAGTTAGAAATAAAACTACTTTCATGAGGTACAAAAAGTCCAACCTGTGAAGCCGGTATTAAAGGTGAGGTCGCATTATCGGTGATCGCCAATACAGGAATATTAATGTCTTGTGCAGCATTAGCTACCGCAACAACTTGAGAAGAATATGGTTCACAGCTAGCACAAATAAGCAGATCATTTTCAGTTAATGTTGCTAATTCTTCAGCAATACCAAGCGCACTAGCATCCAGTATATTTACATCCGTTCGAATGAGTCTTAATCCGTATGTTAAAAAACTAGCAAAGGCATGAAACTGTCTTATTCCGTATATATAAACTCGAGATGCTGATGAGATCATTGCTACGGCTTGTTCAAAACGTTCAGCAGATAAATGTTGAATGAATAAATCCACATTGGCTTTATTTTCTTCACATAACGTTGAAACTAATGCATGAGCAGGTTGGTCATGGCTAGCTAATGCTGTCCGTGCATGGTTAGAATAAAACTGCGAAGACAACGAATCACTTAATATAACTTCTTGAAAGGCTCCAAAACCACTATAGCCCAAATTTTTAGCCAGGCGAGTAATAGTAGAAGGATTTATGTCTAAACGATTTGCCAAGGTGGTAATCGATAGTAATACGGGGTCTTTATGCAAATCTAAAATTTGCATAAACGCTTTCCTAGCTTTAGGACCAAGCTTTATATCACTATGACCATGAGCAATGTTTAACAGAAGCTCACTGAGCTCCTGAATGGTTTTTGGTAAGGCAGAAGTTGTCATTTTATACTATCTGATTGATGACCAAAATATACAGGTTCAGAAAACGCTTGGTCGTAAATTTTCCAATCAATGCCACGGTTGTTAATTCGTATTACCGCGGTAGCTAGCGTATTCTCATCATCAGGATCATCAGGCTGATTGCGGTAAATAGGAAGACCTTTCCCTGAACTGTCCCACAGTACTGTAAGAGGGTCAATCGCAGGTCCCGTCACCAAGTTATCGCCTTGAATTTGGCGGTCGTGAGACGAATCAGTTATCCATTGAGGTACTGCTTTAAAATCTTCATGTATTGCATGATTAGCATGCATTGCTGCAGACGTTATTAGATCAGCAGATGCAGTTCCAGCACCAAATTCTAAACTAATCAAGCGATCATCACCTTGCTGACAAAGAGAAAAATGGAAGCCTCCTGATGCTGAATGACTTTTAATTAACTCAAGTGCTTCATCCAACAATTCACAGCTTAGTAATGCTCGCCCTAATACCATTCGAGGAATATTAGGTTGGCAATCTATCAAACGTAAATTATTAACCGCCTGAACTAAACCTTTATCAGTAATCGCAAAGGTATGCCCTGGAATAGAACCTGGATAACAAAAAGAAATAAAACCTGCTTGATTATCTACTTTTACGTTTGCAATAAAGCAATGACCTTTCAAAATAGGCATGCCATCTTCGTTGTGAGCAATAGTTAGCTCGTCGTCATTTAATTGTACTGTCGTACATCCGTCTGGTACCGATACAATTAAGTCGCCACGACAATTCCAAGCAAAAACATCATCAATAGTAAGTTCTAATCCCGCAGCAAGTCCTTTAAGTTCTTCCCAAACATCCGGGAAGTCACGCTGAGTATTCTCAGCCATTCTCTCTAAAGTTGCTTTATGCTTAGGGTCGGTTACTTGCTGCCAAATAGTAGTTTTGATCACATACTGGTGCATAGCATATCGACCGATTTCACCTAGCTGTGATCCTACTTGGTAAGGAGTACCAAATGTAGTTTTCCAGCCAAGGTTTAGTTCTTTAGACATGTTTTAAAAATTCCTTCAAACGATCATTGGGTGGAGTATCAATGATAATATTTGGATCTCCATCAACAGTAATTTTACCGTGCTCCATAAAAATCAAACGAGTACCAACTTGTTTAGCAAAGCTAATTTCATGGGTTACCACAATCATGGTCATCCCTTCTTTAGCTAAGTCATTCATCACGGTCAGTACTTCTTGTTTTAATTCAGGATCAAGTGCAGACGTGGGCTCATCAAACAACATAACTTTCGGGTTAATCGCTAGTGCTCTAGCAATAGCAACACGTTGCTGTTGACCTCCTGATAACTCAGATGGAGAGTGATTCGCTTTATCTTTAAGGCCCACTTTAGTCAATAATCCTAACGCTACCTCTTTAGATTTTTCTTTACTTTCGCCTCGTACTTTTTCTAAACCAAAGGCCACATTCTCTAATGCCGTCATTTGAGGGAAAAGATTAAATTGCTGAAATACCATACCGGCTTCTTGACGAATTTTTTGTAGCTGCTTTGCATTACCTGTAACACTGATCCCATCCATAATTAGATCACCACCGGTAATACTTTCTAAACCGTTAATACAACGTAATAATGTAGACTTCCCCGATCCTGAAGGACCAATCAAAACAACAACTTCACCCGCATTAATCGATAAGTCCACCTTATCGATCACGGTAAGGTCTCCAAAAGCTTTTGAGGTTTGTTTAAACTCAATCATGCTCATAAAACTTTCATCCTTTTTTCGATAGTTCTCAATATCAGGGTTATTGATCCTGTCATCAGAAGATAAAGTATCGCCACTGATGTCCATATTTCTACCGCTCGAAAGTTAGCCGCCATAATCTCCTGTCCGGTACGCGTCAACTCCCCTACGCCAATAACTATAAACAATGACGTATCTTTTAAACTCACAATACATTGATTACCTAAAGGTGGGATTAAGCGTCGAAAAGCCAAAGGGCTTATGATGTAAAGCAACACTTTCCAGTAAGGTAAACCTAAAGCTAACCCCGCTTCTGCTAAGCCTTTTGATATAGAAATAAGTGACCCTCGCACAATTTCAGCAATATAAGCTCCGGCATTAACAATGATCGCTAAAATAGCTGCCGACATAGGGTCTATACGAATATTCGCTATAACAGGTAATGCAAAATACAAGAACATAACCTGAACAACGATAGGGGTACCTCTAACTAACTCAATAAAAATCAGCGCAATCGTATTGATAATTGGACCACCATATGCACGCATCAGCCCAGCTATAACACCAATAATAATACCGCCCAAAAGACCTAATGAGGTAATATATAAAGTGATTTTTGCCCCGTCGAGAAGTTCAGGCATAAATTCGATAACAACAGACCAATCTATTTCCATAAATTTTGCTCCAATTTTGTAATTTAAATATGCGTTGAAGAAACACTTCAGCATCGATAATTTTTTGATTAAAAATTTATTTCTTATTTAAAATAAAAGTATTCTTGCCAAACCATTTGCTATAAATATCGTCGTAACGTCCGTCTGCACGCATATTAGCGAGCGCTTTATTCACCCGATGAACTAACTCTCCGCCCTTTGGAAATGCGATACCATATTGATGCGCCATCATATTTTCTCCCACAGCTTTAAATTGCCCGTTACCTGCCGTTGCTATGTAATACATAATGTTGGGCGTGTCGAAAACAACAGCATCAACACGACCTGAAAGTAGCTCTAGATAGGCATTGCCAATATTTGGAAATAGATGGAATGTTGTGTCTTTAAAATTTTCTTTTGCATAATAGGCTGCTGAAGAGCCCGTTTTAATTGCAATTATTTTTCCTTTTAAATCATGGCTTGATTTAATATCACTGTTTGTCGGCACCATTATCGAAAAACCACTTTCGTAATAACCATCAGAAAAATCGAGCACCTTCTCACGCTCTGGTGTTATGGTTATGCCTGCTAGTGCTACATCCACCTGACCCACTTGTAATGCAGGAATAATCCCTAAAAAGTCCATAGATTGAAGACGATATTCCAACTTTAATTCATCCGCGATAGCCTCCCACAAGTCAATATCAAAGCCGACATACTCCCCTTTATGCCTAAATTCAAAAGGCACAAAAGCGGTGTCTGTGGTAACAATGAGTTCATCGGCAAAGCTTGTATTGATATTAAAAATGAGCAACACACCAATAACGTATTTAATTAATTTATTCATATCATTTACTCTTGTTTAACTTAAGTTAAACACATAAATTTGCACAATAATATTTAACGCAATTATATTTGCAGTGGATGCACAATTAAACACAATGTTTTGCGCTATGCAATAACTAAAAATAATACTCTGTGTATTTAAGACTTAAAAAGCAGATGATATTTATTTTAATACCATGAAATAAACAGCTATTTTAACGAGTTAATTCAACTTCAAACCATGCTAATAATTTTTGTATTAATGGGTTTTGTTGCTTATAAGAAGGTGTTAAAAAGTAGTATCCGTAGCCACTTTCATAGGTTAAATCCAATAGATTTATCAATTCATCAGCAGCAAGTGAATCTTTAGCTAAAAAATTGGGGATCAGAGCAATTCCATGCTTTTGCTTTGCTGCCTCTAAAGACATAAAAAAGTGTTCAAATGCATGATTAAAACTTAACGTATTTCCCCAATGCTCGTCGCCTAATAAATTGCTAAAACATTGCGGCCACAGCTGTGGACGAGTGGTTGATTTTATTAAGGGATAATTCAATAAATCTTTATTTTTATTAATCGGTAACTCTTTCACCAAGTCTTTATGAATAATAGGTAACAAGGTTTCTTTGATTAATAAATGAGCATTATGATGACTTAGCGATAACGGCAAACAACGAATAGCAATATCGGCACTTGATTGATGAAATTGGTATGCTCCATCACCAGAAATAAGGTTTAACCGTAAGGAAGGAAAAGCCTCGCTTAGCTTATTTAATCGAGGGATCATCCACAAACTACTTAAAGAAGGAGAAATATCCAAGGTTAAATATTGTATTTCTGATGAGAACTGTTGAAGGCTAGCCGTTGTACTTTGAATTTGCTCCAATGTCGACATGATCGTGGGTAAGTAATATTTACCTGCTTCAGTCAGTTGTAAACCCCTAGGGGTTCGGTCAAATAACTCAAGTTGTAAGTGCTCTTCAAGCATTTTTATTTGCTTACTTACCGCTCCTTGCGTTACACACAAGTCAACGGCTGCTTGAGAAAAGCTTAATTTACGAGCAGCAACTTCAAATACTTTTAAGGCATTAAGTGGTGGAAGTTTCATTGACATAACTCACCCTATTACTTTTTCTCATAGGGGATGAAAATATATCGTTTGATCGTCCCTGTAAAGCCATATTATGGTTACTTATACATAATACGCTTGATTAGAAAATACAATAATGAACCACCTTTTTCAACGCCACTGCCATTCAAACCTTCCTATTGCCGTAAAAGGTGAAGGTGTTTATTTATTTGATAAAACAGGAAAAAAGTATCTTGATGCGAGTGGCGGAGCAGCAGTTTCTTGTTTAGGTCATAGCCAGCCAGATGTACGTGCAGCAATACATAAACAAATTGATCAACTGGCCTACGCTCATACAGGATTTTTTAATACAGATAACGCCTTAGAACTTTCTGAAAAATTAACGCAAGCAGCCCCTAGTGATTTAAATCATGTGTATTTTGTTTCAGGTGGATCTGAAGCCGTTGAATCAGCACTTAAACTAGCACGTCAATACTTTGTAGAGAAAGGTGAGTTACAACGCACACATTTTATCTCTCGTAAACAAAGTTATCACGGCAATACGTTGGGAGCACTTGCCGTAGGTGGTAACGCATTACGACGTGAACCTTTTTCACCCATTCTAATGCCAACAGAACACATATCAGCTTGTTTTGCTTACCACGGTAAAAAGGCATCGGAAAGTTTATACGAGTACGGCCAACGTACTGCTAATGAATTAGAAACACGTTTGTTGGAAGTTGGGCCTGAAAGCGTTATTGCTTTTATTGCTGAACCCGTTGTTGGCGCTACTGCAGGAGCTGTAGCCGCAGAAGAGGGCTATTTTAAACGTATTCGAGAAATATGTGATAAATACGGTGTACTGCTAATTTTAGACGAAGTAATGTGTGGTATGGGCCGCACTGGCACTTTATTTGCCCATGAACAAGAAGGCATTCATGCCGACCTTGTTACTATTGCCAAAGGATTAGGTGCAGGCTATCAACCTATTGGTGCGATGCTGGCCTCAAAAGAAATACATAATACTATTTCACAAGGTTCAGGTTTTTTCCAACATGGACATACTTACATGGGTCATGCAACTGCGGTAGCCGCGTCACTTGCCGTGTTAAATGTGATTGAAAAGAATAACTTATTACCCAGAGTACTAGAAGCTGGTGATCTATTACAAACACGCTTAACTGAGCGCTTTAAAGATCATCCTTTTGTTGGAGATATACGCGGACGTGGTTTATTTAGGGGTCTTGAGATTGTTGCAAACCGTGAAACTAAAGCACCATTTTTATCGAGTTCAAAACTTCATTCACTTGTAAAAAACAAAGCCATGGAAATCGGTTTAATGTGTTATCCAATGCCAGGTACCATCGATGGTCAAAACGGACATCATGTTTTATTAGCGCCGCCCTTTATTATCAGCAATGAACAAATTGACGAGCTTATCGACAAACTCTATACCAGTGTAGATTCAGTGACCCAATCCTTGTTTAAAGAAGGACAATACTAATGAACAACACTAAAAAAACGTTAATAATAGTAGCACCCAATGGCGCAAGAAAAACTAAAGCCGATCATCCTAATCTCCCTATTGGCCCAGAAGAAATTGCCAACGAAGTTGCAGCATGTGTAGAGGCAGGTGCGGGTATGGTGCATCTGCATGCGCGTAATGCTCAAGGAAAACATTCGTTAGATATTATCGATAACGCAACGGTTTTAAAAACGATTAAAGATAAATTAGGTGATAAGGTGATAATACAGCTAACAACTGAAGCTGTTGGTATGTATCAACCCTCACAACAAATGTCCTTAATACAATCGTTAAAACCTGAAGCCGCTTCTTTAGCTTTGTCTGAGTTAATTCCAGACCCAAGCTACGAAGAAAAGGCCAGCTTGTTTTTTCATTGGGCAGCAGAAAATAAAATATTGACGCAATACATCATTTATTCACCAGAGCAGTTAGCTTATTACCTTGATTTGAGAGAACGTAAATTATTGCCGAGCCATCACCACCACCTATTATTGGTATTGGGTCGGTATCATGCTAAACAGCAATCTGAGCCAGAAGATCTCACTCCATTTTTACCTTTAATAAAACAATTAGATGTACGCTGGGCAGTTTGTGCTTTTGGCAAAAAAGAGTTGGATTGTTTACTTGCTGCTGCTGAATTAGGTGCAGATGTACGTATTGGATTTGAAAACAATATGCATACGCGTTCTGGTGAATTAGCCATAAATAATGCAGCTCAGGTAAAAATCCTTGCAAATGACCTAAACGAAAAATTTGCTCTTACTCCGATGAATGCCAGTACATTCCGTCAATGCTTTTAAACTATTGCAGCTAAGTGAAAAGTGAAAAGTAAATAAGTTTGGTGTTTGCTGAGTTCTTGGCGATTATACGAGTGAAGGTACTGTCAAGTTAACAAGCTGACTCAGAAACATGGGATAATCTGGGCATGCAAAATACCAATATTTATGCCGGATATCGCTATCCACCCCAGATAATCAGTCACGCTGTGTGGCTTTATCATAGATTTACACTTAGCTTTCGTGACATCGAAGAATTGCTGTCAGCAAGAGGTATTACCGTCAGTTACGAAACTGTCAGAAATTAATGTGATAAATTCGTGCAAAGGTATTGCAGTCAAATTAGGAAGAACCGAGGGCAATTAGGTGATACCTGGTATCGTGAGGTATTTATCAACATCAATGGTGTCCGCATTATCTTTGGCGGGCAGTCGATCAGGATGGTGACGAAATTGACATTCTGGTTCAAAAACGTAAAGACAAGAAAGCAGCGAGCCGATCCTTCCGAAAGTTACTCAAAGGCCAGCAAGCCTCGCCAATCAAGATAGTCACCGATAAATTGCGCAGTTATTCAGCAGCAAAGAAAGAGCTGATACCTGATGTAGAACACTCCACCCAGCAGTACGAAAACAACCGGTGCGAGTTATCCCATCAACCTGGTCGGCAACAGGAGAGGCAGATGAGGAAATTTAAATCACAAGGTCAGGCTCAACGTTTTCTCTCTAGTCATGGTGTGGTTAATAATCTATTCAGGCTTGGTCGCCATTTAATGAAAGCGAGTAATTACAGACTTATCCGAGACAGGTCGCTCGTTGAATGGAACAGGGTGAGCTATGTCCAAAATTTGGCATAGGTAATCAAACTGTCGTTCAATTCAACCGATCTCGGTAACTTGACAGTATCGAAACCATATCTCTAGCCTATTCTGATCTGCATTGTGCCGCAATGCCTAGTGCAGGTCCTGCACGGCTATTTTTGAATCTCGCTATAGTATGAGTCGCCTTGTTACATTGCTTGTTTGATTCAATGCCGACATAAGAAGTATCACGCTATGGCGATGATAAGTAACAAGTGAAGGGCAGTACAATAGATAAGAAATCAGGCTGCTTACGCAGCCCGATTATTATTCAATCATTACTGACGGCAAAGATTGGACTGGCTTTTTAATCGCTAGATTTAGTCACTTACAGTTTTTATGGAGTAACGGTGTTCTTCTGCAAGGTAACGGCGGTTTGGGCAAATAATCGTCCCTTGACCGACGCATTGGTATTAACTGCAATCAAGGTTTTACTTAATATAACGCCTTGAAAACTGGCACCAGTGCCTATCGTTACGCCACCGGCAACCTGCCAGAAAATGTTTTCAGCTTTAGCGCCGCGGGCTAATATGACTGACCTTGATGAGGCTTGAAGTAAGTCCCCTGCAATCTGGAAAATCCACACAGCATCGTCGACTCCGCCAGCATCAAGCGTTAAATCAGTTGAAATGCTCACAGTGCTGCTCCATTTGTGAAGCCCGGGAGCAAATGTTGAACCGCCAATCTCACCGGCGCCAATCTCAGTTGTATCAGGGTTAGTGCGCCCGGCTGCGTCTCTGTATGCATCTTCCATAGCACCGATAGCACCGGTTAAGCCACTGGGGTCAGTTACAGCACAGGGTAAAGGACCGGCAGCATCAACGGTGAATACCTTGCCATCACCTACTACTTCATTACATTCAAGCAATAATGCCGCGCCGGTGATTGGACTTGTTCCAACACTACCCGTAACTACTGAAGGATATACATCAGTAATGCCAGTTTTAGTCAGTATGGTAAAATTACTGGCAGATCCGAGATTTACTGGATGCTGGTCAGCCATGACATTGGTTGCGAATAAACCACCAATCAGTAAGGGTAATAAAATTTTTTTCGAATTTTTAATTATATTCATATTTTTCTTCTATTTGATAAAACAATAAAACAATCGCTTTAACAGCATTGTTTCTCGCTTACACAATGTATAACAACCATCCCAATGCGTAAGTTTTTCAAGTGGGGCGCCGTTATCCAAGGTACACTTATAAATTTAATAGTTATAAGACCATCAGCATACACGATGTTGGTCATTTTTACCGCACATTCTAAAAAAACCGGCTATAGGCAAAAAAAACATGCGCAAAAAGGGTATGTTAATCCATGGTTTACGCGAATACTCCGTCTCAGTGCCCCGCACCGGAGCCCCACGGAGCAATAACCAACTTTGAGTGCAGAAAGCAAAAATACAGGGCTTTTTGTCCCGGAAGTAAATCTAAAGATGGGCATATGGTCACGCTTTGCCATATAAAAAAAGATGATGGTTATTCAATCATGGCTCGATTTTATAGACCGTATATGGGGACTGTTTTGTTGATTATTTTTGAATCGCACAACAACATCACCGAGATAAGCATGACTCAAAGCCTTCGCTCAGGGTAATCGTCAGGGCTATGTTCAGGTAAATTGGGCCGCGTGGATAAGATGTTTAAGGCGGAGCTAAATATTCCCTTTCAGCAAAATCTGTTGCGGGAAATAGCGGATGATGGCTCGGAACTGTTTATTATCAACAACATTCGTAATAATACCAATCCACCTTAATATCTACTCACTCAGCGAACGATAATATTGGCTTAGTCTGGGTATAAAGCTTAAGCAAATTTGGCATCGCCCTTCGGGAAGGTCTGGCAAGCTCCCGAGCTGCATTGTATTTTGCGCATCCCTGCGCGCCAACTTTTCAGGGCCGTCTTTCAAACCTTCTGCAAGATTTGTTGGAACAAATCCCAACAGCTTCAGCTGGCCTGCTAAGCAGGTGAGCTACATGAATGTGGCAAATAAAAACATACCCGACGTTTTTGTTACGTCTATGAAGGCAACCAGCTCGCTAGAGTCAAACAGCAAGGACGAAAGGTTTTTACCTTGCACAAACCGTTGCACCTATGGCAGAGCAAGGGCTTGCGTCAGGCTGTGCATCAAATGTAGCAGGATTCAGTCTCCATGCAGGTGTTATGAGCAATGCACAGGATAGGGGTAAACTCGAAAGGCTGTGCCGTTACTTATTTTGAAGAGAGTCCCACTCTGGGGTATTAGAAAAAAGGTTGGCAATAACGACTTACCCCAAGGTTCGCTACCCACTCAAAACAGCCTACCGTGACGACACCACCGGTCACCGGCGCAGTCATGCCATCTATCATTCCGCACATTTATTATAAATAAACCATCGGTCACTTATCAACCAATTTGAACGCAATTCGACCTTTTCGACATGATTTTTCAAAAATAAGTTGACGCCGATCTCCGATCTTGATCTATTACTCACTTTTGCGAGTTAAATCTCATATCAGCAGCCTTAAAACCGCCCAGCAATGTCGCTATTTAGTGGCTGATGCCGCATTGTATGTCAAGGAAACCATCGTTGAAATGAATGCACTGGGCCAATTGTTTATTACACGAGTACCGCAAAAACTCAAAGAAGCAAAAACACTGATACAAAATGCAAGTTTACTGACATTTGAACCTATTTGTGATGGCTACCAAGGTGTCTGGCACATTAGCGATTATGGTGATATAGAGCAGAAATGGTTACTGGTGCGTAGTGAGCAAGCGACGAAACGAGAGCATTACACCCTAAATTCTCGGATGTTGAAGCAGGCAGGAGTCGCAAGACCTTCAAAAAATCATGCCAGCAAGCGTTTGCCTGTCGCACAGATGCCCTTGCAGCCATTGAGCAATGGCAGGAAAAACAAGCCACGCTGGCAGTCGAAGCCACAGTGCTTGAAGTGCCAGTTTACAAAGGCAAAGGATGAATACTTCCCTGATATGAAAAAAAAACCAACGCAAACCCCAACGGTTCGCTGGGTATTTCAGTGTTTTGCGGGTATTGATCTACTTACGATTAATGAGCAGCAAACGCTGCTGTTAAATATTAAAGACAGGCAATCCGTTATAATCAAAATTTTAGGTATAAATTATCAGAGGATATATTCCTAAAATGCTGCGGAATGACGGCTATATATTAATGTTTTCTAATAACAAAATTGTTTACTGCCTTACTAATAAGTTTGCAACTTAGACGGGAATAATTATGAGGCTTTTAATTATAGCAAATATCGGGAGTATAATAATCGATGCAAGGATAAACTGGGCTTAACGCAAGGTGAATTGGCCGAAAAAGCCGGGATAAGTCAGCAACTTATTGGCAAAATAGAAAGCTGTGATGTGTCAAAACCTGGGTCGCTCGAAGAAATTGCTAAGGCATTACAGGTAAGTTACTCATGGATAAAGCATGGCGCTGCTGATATTAGTAACAAGTCCGTATCTTCGAATATAGATTCATTTATATTAACTGCTGACAGCTCTATTGATGAAGCTATTAATACTATGATTATAATTAACGGCCAACGTGGTTTAGCTCCAAATGAGCTTAATATTGAAGTGCTGAAAAGAGCCTTCAAGATCTCATTACGTGGAAAGCTAACAGGCGATTATGTAACCGCCGCAATTAACGTTGATGATATTAAGCGACCTAGGTAGTTAGCTCTATACCAGCGCTTACCAACAATAAGGCTAATAAAATCAGAAAACACGTTTATTGAAATAGTCAGTACTTCACCTGACAAACATTAATCATAGAACTTAACCAAGTCTGGTATAGAGCTATGCGCTAGTTTTAGACATTACAGCCTCAGGCACCAGCCTCTCTTGCAAATACATAATAGCAATCTCTATGCTTCCGAAAACCTTTACAATCTTGTTTTCGACTTCTTTTTTGCTTCTTTATCCATATCAGATTGAAGCAGTTGAAGCCAAGTTATGACTAATATGACGGGGGGTATTGCATGATGCTCGTCCGTGAGTTCGTTTAATAATAAACATAGCTCACGAACTAGGGTATTCAAGTAAACTCAAGTATCTTAAATCCGTATGATTTTCGCGCCACTCAGACTCAAAAGTGCCATTTGTAGAAATTGAGAAGGACTAAGTTGACAGGCAGCTTCGAGCGCAGACTGTGTGAAAAATATTGAACACCTTTTGAGCTAATACCGTGCAATCAACATCATTGCTGACATGCCATCAAATGCTTCCCTTTTATTGCATTATCAGCACAAATGAAGCGATGGCAGAGCCCGCGGATGGCGCGCAAACATGACCGCCTATTTCATCCACCTTTAGCCAAATCAATAATTGTCAGGTTTTTTTACACATATTAACGCCCTTTAAAGTGTTAAATCCCCTTCAGCTCAGTGTTTGATATTTAATCCCAATGCATATGTCAATTTCTTTTACACTTTTAGTTTATAAGGCAGGCCATAACCGCTGGAGACCCTGTGCTTTCGAGGTTGGTATATTTTTTGCATGATGTTTTTAATCAGGTAATACATCTGATAGATAACGCACACACGCTAACAACTAAAGAGAGAGATTTTTACTCATGTTTCGTTCAATTATTTGCACAGTATTACTTAGTACCTTCGCCTCGACTGCAGGAGCCGTTATTATCGATTTCGAGAGCGCTTTGACCTTCCCATACACAGAGGATGGCTTCTTGTTCCAACAAACTGCGGGCTCTTCATTTAGTTTCTCAGCCAATGGTAATCCTAGTACTTCATTTGATGGTGGCTCAGTTATTCCGAACATAGGAGATACCGTTACTGTCACGCAAATTGGTGGTGGCCTATTCACTTTTGACAGTTTTGATGCTGCTTCATTTGTAGATAACTTTTCTACTACCAGATTTGATTTCTTTGGTATTGTGGCGGGTCACAGACAGAACTATTCGCAGATTTTTCTCTTAACGATTCAACCTGGGCGAATTTCACCCCACTTTTCGCAGCGGCCATCGACACGCTTTTTATCTCTGTTGACCAACAGGGATCCACGGCACTGGCCATGGACAATTTCAGTTTAACATCGGCGGTATCGGTGGTTCCAGCTCCCGTCACCCTCGCTATCTTCGGTCTTGGACTCGTTGGCCTTGGATGTTCACGCCGCAAGAAAGCGTAAACAGGACTTCTAGTGAGGGCTTTTTATTGACCGTAATTTGACAATGCTAACGTCCGCTCCTACATGGCGAAGCGTACGATCAAACCAGTTTTATCGGATAATAGCTACGACCGCAAATGGCTCCAGTGAGCGAGGAACGGTCGTAGCCCAAACTGAATATATTGTTAACTTTTTTGATATTTGTGGATGCTATCGGTCGGAATCCTAGTGGCAAGTTTTCCGACAAAGCGGTCATTAGCGCTAAGAATTTTATAGGTGTATTTTGCTACTAAACCCCATATTTAGGAACGTCTTCTATCCGTCGGCCATCTGCCAATTGCAGACGTAGCCGATCAGTTCAGTGAACGTTCCCAATTAGCAGTTAGGAGACAGTCAAGTTTTGTATTTGCATTCTGCGGAGTCCCGCTACTTGCGTAATATATATTTTAAATACCGTAAAGCAGCCTAGGAAAAATGCTGTCTATTAAAATCATGTTTTAAAATCCCCGACTCTATGGTCATTACAAGATAAAAATGTTTGCTTGTAATCCATGCTACTGACGCCTTTTATGATACTCCTACAATCCATGGTGCTGAGTTATTCCACAACTCAGTTCGGGCTATCCAAATGCTAGATATCTGTAAAGATAAAAGTATGGCGACACAGGTCATTGTCGCTCTATGAAGGCGACCAAGGGTATGAAAGTCATAGAGCGCCAGAGCAATTAAAAACGGCGAAAACACTGACTTACCAAAACACAATCCTAACCACCAATACATAAACCCGAGATCTCAGATTTAGTTAACGTGGGTGTTTATGTAAGTACTCTGGCTTATATATTTTGGATGTTTTGGTATTTTGTTGGTATTTTGAACTATATTTTGGATTTCTTGGCATTTTGGTATTTAGTTTATATCTCGTTTGAAAGGATATAATCAGCAGGTATTGTTATCCAAATTAAAGAAACAAGTTGTTGTTTTGAGTACGATGAGGCTCAGAAAACTTTAGATTTAGTTAAAAAAATTTTATCGATAAATTAGTGATTGGTTAGAGCGTAATGAGCAAGAGGAGGCAATAGAAGGCAAGAGGAACGGTTTAAATCACAGCACCATGCTCAACGATTTCTTGCTTGTCACGAACTTGTGAATAATCTGTTACGATTAGGTCGAAACCTGATAAAGCAAAGAATTACAGAACTTTGCGTGAGCGACCGTTTATTAAATGGGAAAGAGTAAGCTGTGTCCAAAATATGAAATAATGTAGTACGAAGGTCATTAATTCTGCTTGATTTCGACAAGTTCATAATACCGTGGTTCTGTATAAGTAAAATTGTCAGGGTGCAAGGCTGCGTTCCACGTTTCTATGCGATGGTGACTGGTTTCTATTACAAAAAAGAGGATTTCTTGGTGGGTACTATGATTGACAGTCTGAGCAAATTTATAGATAAAGGGCTTAAGCGTCAGATATTCTGCTTGACCGGATTCTTGAATTCACTCAGGTGCTGCTCCCTGCTTCTCTTGTTGACGGCAATTGCGCCGATTGTGAACGCACAGTCCCTGGATCTGAATTTCAGCAATGAGGAGCTGGCCTGGATTGCTGACAATCCAGTGATCCGCGTCCACAATGAAACCAACTGGCCGCCATACAACTTCAACGTTGATGGAGAGCCGACGGGGTTTTCAATCGACTATATGCGGCTATTGGCCAAGCAGGCCGGTCTGCAAGTCGAATTCGTGAGCGGCCCGGACTGGAATGAGTTCCTAGACATGATGCGTTCTGGCGATCTCGACGTGATGCTCAACATTGTCGATACACCTGAACGTCGCGAATTTCTGCTGTTTACCTCCCCTTACTCGATCACCTCGCCTGTACTTGCCATCCAGGAGCATGTAACTGGGATAGCTTCCTTAAATGACCTGGTTGGTCGAACGGTGTGCATACCGCAAGGTTCGTCGACCGAGGAGTTTCTGCGCCAAAATTATTCTGATTTAAACCTTCTACCATTAAACGATGCAACGGCCTGCCTGCATGCCGTCGCCGATGGTCGGGCGTTCGCTTCCGTCGGTGGATTTTCGATTCTGGATTACCTCATCAAATCAACCAAGGTGCCGGGCGTGAAAATCGCCAATATAGAAGTAGATCCAAACATGGCATCAGTCATGAGTATCGCGACCAGTATTGGTCAACCGTTGCTAAGAAATATACTACAGAAGGCGCTGGACAGCCTTGATCGAACTGCAGTCACTGACCTACGGCAACAATGGTTGGGTAGCCCGCCTGCTATTACGGGTGTCGGCAATCTCTCAATACTGTGGTGGCTGGTCGGAGGCGTGTTCGGTCTATTCTTATTATTGATGCTGCTGAACGTAATAAGCAAACGTTTTTCATCTGATTCTGGCGTGGTTTTACAAACGGGCACATTACGCTTTCGGATCATCATATACAGTTCACTCAGCATTTTCGTGATTACTATCAGCATCATCGGCTGGTTTGCTTTGGCACAGATCAAAGGAAAAATATTGATGGACATGAAAAACAATCTGGAAAACGTGCTTATAACGACAAATCAACGACTTGAAATGTGGGTAGATTCGCGGGTTTCACTTCTCACTCAAGTCGCCAGAAATACCGAGCTGATTGCTGCAATCGATGGGTTACTGAGAATCAAAGTGAATCCCGATGCACTAACGCAATCCGAAGAACTAGCCACAACACGTTTAGTGCTAGCACAGTATCGGGAAGAGCTGGAACTTGGTTTTTTTATCATCAACCGGGAAGGGATCAGTGTCGGTTCAGCTAGGGATAACAATATTGGCATTCAAAATCTGATTGCCGACCAGAGGCCTAAATTACTTGAACGTGTATTTGCAGGTGAGGCCGTATTTGTACCATCAATATACTCCGATGTGGTCATAGGCGACAAAGACATAGCACATTCAATAAGTATTTTCATTGCTGTGCCGATTAAGCGCAAGGATGGTAAAGTTATCGCAGCACTAACGATGCGTCTCGATCCTGCACAGGGTTTCACACGTGTAATGCAATTATCCAGAGTTGGCGAAAGCGGAGAAAGTTACGCCTTCGATCAAAATGGCACTTTGCTTTCTGGAAGTCGCTTTGAAGATGATTTGCGGCAGATAGGTTTGCTTGGCGAAGGTGAGTCGAGCATCATGAATATTCAGATTCGTGATCCGGGTGTGAATTTAACACAAGGTTTTCGCTCAGACGTCCCTCGGAAACAGCAGGCGATGACTTTAATGGCAGACAGTGCGATAGCTAGCAAAGTCAATTCTAGAAACCAACAATCTCCCGTGCAAAGTAACCTGATTGGATATGGTGACTATCGCGGCGTTCCAGTTTTTGGTGCTTGGTTATGGAATGGCAACCTTGGGATCGGTTTGACCAGTGAAATTGATGTCGATGAAGCATTATCCACCTATTTAACTGTACAACAGACTGCTTTTGGTGTTCTCGGTATCACGCTTTTCTTGGCGCTCGGAGGCATAGTTTTAATCCTAGTGACCGGTGAACGAACCAATAAGATATTGTTACGGGCTAGGGATGAGTTGGAAGATCGTGTTGAAGAACGTACTCAGGAATTGAAGAAGGCGACCAAAAAATCAGAGTTGATTCTGGAGAATGCTACTGATGGCATACTAACAATAGACGATCAGCAGCGTGTCGTAGGATTCAACCCTGCATGTGAGCAGATGTGGGGCTACGGTGCGGACGAAGTGCTAGGTCATGAAATTACAATGCTGATCCCGGAGTATGCCCGGAAAGATCATCTCGCAAACGTTCATAGGTTTCGGGACAGAACCACTGCCGGTATCAGTCTGGAGAGCCGTGGGTTGAAACTGTTTGGCCTAACAAAGTCCGGTGTTGTTTTTCCAACCGAAGTTGGAATAACCAAAAATTTGATTGACGGCGAAATATTATATTCTGCTTTTATTAAGGACATAACCGATCGTGTAAAGGCAGACACTGAGATCCTCGAGGCAAAAAATGCAGCCGATGCTGCGAATCAGGCCAAGAGCGATTTTCTAGCCAATATGAGCCACGAGATCCGCACGCCAATGAATGCGATTATTGGTTTGTCTGACCTAGCACTACGCACGTCATTAACGCCTAAACAACAAGATTATCTTAACAAAGTTCATTCATCGGCAAATTCTTTATTAGGTATCATTAACGATATTCTCGATTTTTCTAAAATTGAAGCCGGTAAGCTTGATATGGAAGTGATCCCATTTTCATTGGATGAGGTTTTGGAAAGTCTGGCCACCATGATTAGCGTTAAAACTCAGGAAAAAGATCTGGAGCTTTTGTTTTCAAGAGCTTCTGATGTACCTGTAAACTTACTGGGCGATCCACTTCGTTTAGGGCAAATTTTGATAAATTTATCCAATAATGCGGTGAAGTTTACTGAAAGAGGAGAAATACTGTTAAGAATAAGTTTAGTCAATCAGAAAGCTGATAGAGCGACGATAAAGTTTTCGGTTGAAGACACCGGCATTGGCATGAGCCAAGAACAAATGGGTAAATTATTCCAATCCTTCTCTCAAGCGGATACCTCAACATCAAGAAAATATGGCGGCACAGGATTAGGCTTAACTATTTCTAAACAACTGGTTGAAATGATGGGCGGTAAAATCTGGATTGAAAGTGAACCCGGCAAAGGAAGCAAATTTATTTTTGATATTCATTTAGACATCAACCCTAATCCTCAGGATAAAAAGCTGTCTTCTGATCTTGACGGACTTAAAGTTCTTGTCGTCGATGATAATCCACATGCCAGAGAAATATTAGAGCAATATATCAATGATTTTGGTTTAGAAGTTGAGTGTGTTGCGGCGGCTGAAGAAGCGTTTGAAAAATTAATAGGTGTTGACCAACCATTTGATTTAGTTCTTATGGATTTCATTATGCCCAATGGAATGGACGGCGTGACCGCTACCAAACAGATAAAGCAAAAACTAAAATTAAAGAAAATACCTAAAGTTATATTGGTTACCGCTTATGGTTATGGTGATTATGCTGATATGGACGGTGTTTCTTTGTTAGACAACGAACTGAATAAACCCGTCAATCCATCACTGTTGTTAGATACCATCATGGAGACTTTTGGCCATCAAATACTTGGTAACGCCAAAGGAAGTAGGCAGAGCCTAGGTATTGACAAAGAAGCGTTAGATAAAATTCGCGGTGCAAAGATTCTTTTGGTTGAAGATAATGCGATTAATCAGCAGGTAGCGACTGAACTATTAGAGGCGGAGTTATTGGTCGTAGATGTCGCTAATAATGGAAAAGAGGCTGTTGAGGATTTCGAATTAAATAATTATGATTGTGTATTAATGGACGTTCAAATGCCCATTATGGACGGCTATACTGCGACCAAGTTGATCAGACAAAAGCAACAATATGCAGATTTACCAATTTTGGCAATGACAGCAAATGCAACTCAAGAAGATAAAGAATCGGCTTTGGCCGCTGGCATGAATGACCATATTAGCAAACCCATTAATCCCACGGTTTTATTTAATACACTGGTTAAATGGATAAAACCCGGTGATAGGGAAATTCCTGAAACAATAAAAATTGATGAGAATAATACCCCAGAGGCTAATACTGACGGGATAGAACAGATCAGAGGCCTTTCAATAGAAGAAGGGCTTAAACATGTCAATGGCAATAAAAAACTATTAAATAAACTCATTATGGATTTCTATAATGACTATCAAAATGTATTGCTGACGATTGAGCAAGCATTGTCGTTAGAAAATTTTGACGAAGTACAAAGAATCGCCCACACATTAAAAGGAATAGCTGGAACCATTGGCGCATTATCTGTTCAGGAGCAGGCTGGTAATCTTGAGCTCGCTATTAAAAATAACCAAAAGGAATTATTTGAGTCTACTTTGGAAGAATTGGTTGTTGTTTTACAGCCATTATTTGAGCAACTCAAATTAGTCGCAAGTAGCAACAGCCAACAAGCTGATGACTCAGAGGTTTATATTCTGGAAAGTGTTGAAACAGTCAGTGAAAAGATAACTGCATTAGCGCAGTTATTAGAAGAAATGGACCCTGACTCAGAGGAACAGACTGAAGACTTAATATCTAGTTTGAAAGGATATAATCAGAAGGTATTGTTATCCAAATTAAAGAAACAAGTTGCTGGTTTTGAGTACGAAGAAGCGCAGAAAATTTTAGACTTAGTTAAACAAAATATTATCGATAAATCAGAGGCTGGTTTGCGCCTAATGGACAATTCAGATGATGTTATTGATCCAATTTAAATCTTGTATTTGATGAAAATCAGACTAGATTTAACATTTACACTCACCTTTTAAATCATTGCTTTGGGGATAAATAAGAATGAAAAATGGTAAAGATATTTGGATGCAGGCATCGGGCTCAGTTACCCAACGCATTAAACAGGATGATGTGGGTCAAGTGATCCACATTGATAAAATTGACGGTTCAAACGGTGTATTACTTGACCCCAAAACTGGTAGTTTCACGGTGGAATCTGACGGTGATTACCTTGTTGTTGCTGCACCACAGGTAGGGCGCGAAAATCCAGGCGACAACGCCAACTTTCGTTGCTGGCTGCGGGTAAATGGTGAAAACGTACCTGACAGCAATGTGCTGTTGAACCTGTTCCATGTAGACCTTAAAGACGTTATTGTCAGCCAGGGATTAGTCCACCTCAATGCCGGAGATGTTATTCAGGTCCTTATGGCAACCAATAACGCGGCTGCAGGTGTGGGTGTCGAAGCGATTCAACCTACACCAGATGAACCACTGGTGCCTTCCATCATTTTCTCGATTGAGGCCTACGGTTAGAAGTTTTTTCAGGTATTCCTCGGGTTTTAACAATTCAAGCACGCGATGCGGCCCTGTTCGGTTTATGCTCCAAGTGCATATTTACTTACCGTAAATTCGCGTTTTGTAAGGGGCTCGATTTACATCGGGCGTAGTGTGTTATAAAAAACATGAACGATAAATCAGTGGTGGGCTAGCGTGTGGTGGATAAAATCCAGAAGATATTAGTGGTCGATGATGAACGATTAAATATCAATGTGTTGGTTGAATTGTTAAAGCCATCTTATAAAATGATGGCGGCAATAAATGGGCAGCAGGCGATAAAAGCAGCAAATTCTAACTCCCCACCTGATCTAATATTATTAGACATTATGATGCCTGAAATGGATGGTTATGAGGTTTGTAAGCAATTAAAAAATGACCCTAAAACAAAAGATATCCCGATTATTTTTGTTACCGCAATGGGACAAGAAGAAAGTGAAGCTAAAGGTTTAGATTTAGGTGCTGCAGATTATTTAACAAAACCAATATCGCCAGCCATTGTAGAAGCCAGAGTTAAAACACAGTTAGCGTTAAAGCAAAGGCATGAAGAGTTAAAGTCAGCTTATAAAATCATTGAAGAACAAAAAAAACGCATGCAAAATGAGTTAGATGTTGGGCGGGAGATTCAATTAGCAATGGTTCCCAGCATTTTTCCAGCCAGTCACATGTATAATATTTACGCCTCATTAGAACCCGCAAGAGAAGTCGGTGGTGATTTCTATGATGTGTTTAATATAGATGAAGAACATGTTTGTTTTTGTGTAGGTGACGTATCTGGTAAAGGTGTTCCTGCAGCATTATTTATGGCTATGGCTAAGACGCTAATTAAATCCAGAGCTTCAAATGACCCTTCTACGGCAAGTATTGTTACACATGTTAATGATGAATTAAGTCAAGATAATGAGGGGTGCCTTTTTGTCACGTTATTTGTATGTATATTAAATACGCTTACCGGAAAAGTATTAACTACCAACGCTGGACACAATCCACCCATTCTAAGACGCGCTAATGGCGTAATTGAGCTATTAAAGAGACTTGATGGACCGGTGGTAGCCGCAATAGAAGGTTTTGCCTACAAAGAAGGTTTTGTTCAGCTAAATAAGGGTGACTCTTTGTTGATATTTACTGATGGCGTGACAGAGGCAGATACCGCTCATGGTGAATTTTATGGTGATCCAAGATTAGTGAGCTTATTTGAAAATACCGAGAATCGTTCACCAAAACAAATGGTTGAACAGATACTTAGTGATGTGCATGAATTTGAAGGGCAAGGTCGTCAGGCTGATGATATTACCGTCATGGTATTAGATTACTTAGGCGAGATGCAAAGTGAGCAAGATAAAACTATTTCATTTCAGGTCACTAATGCGTTAAATGAAATTGAAAAGGTTGTTGATTTATTTGATGAGTTTGCAACTAATAATAAAGTAAACCAAAAAGTAAAATCGACTATTTCAATGGCACTTGATGATCTACTGACAAATGTAGTCAGTTATGGCTATAACGATGAACAGCAGCATAAAATCGGGGTGAGAATTTCAGTCGTTGAGAGTTCAATTGTCGTAGTAATTACAGACGATGGCATGCCTTTCAATCCTTTTCAAATGGAAAATCCAAATACAAAAGCATCCATTGAAGAAAGAGATATGGGAGGACTAGGTATTCATTTGGTTAAAAAGATGTTTGACCATGTTGCTTATCATAGAAATATTGAAAAAAATGTAGTGACTTTAGTAAAGCAGTTTACTGCTAAATAGAGTGTCGCAATAATACTAAATAAAGATTAATTAAACTTGAAGTATAAGAGGTAGTTTATGAGCATGGAAACAAAAAAAGAACAAGGTGTGTTTGTTATTTCGCCTATAGGCCGTCTTGATACTAATACATCGCCTGATGCTGAAAGGTTGATTGTTGAAGCAATTGATAGTGGTGAAAAAAATGTCGTCATGGACTATACATCCACTGAGTACATCTCAAGTGCAGGGTTACGAGTGGTCCTAAAAACTGCCAAATTACTCAAGCCTAAAGGCGGTGTTATCGTTGTTTGCAATGGCAATGAACAAATAACTGAAGTTTTTGAAATAAGTGGATTTAGTGGCATGGTCGCTTCTTTTAATTCTCTAGAGGAAGCAGTAAGTTCATTAAACTAACCCCGTTATCCAAATACTAAAAAATTTGATTTTTTATTGGAGATAATTGTTCAATGCATAACTTCATCTTAATTATTATTGCAACAGTGGCAATAGCAACGTTATTAAATGTGTTTTTAAAACGATTTAATATGCCTACAGTGATTGGATATATTTTTACCGGAATTATTGTCGGCGCAATATTTAATCTTAAAGTGCAAGGTAATGAAGAATTAGAGCATGTAGCTGAGTTTGGTGTGGTTTTCTTAATGTTTACTATAGGACTTGAATTTTCGATATCCCATCTTAAAAAAATGAAAAAGGAAGTTTTTATATACGGATTTCTACAAGTCTTTGTTAGTGGCATTGTATTAGCATTAATAGCACATTATATCTTTGCAATTGAATATAAGGCAGCAATAGTCGCTGGTTTTGGTTTGTCGTTATCATCAACAGCCATTGTATTAAAAATATTGAACGAATCGGGTCAAATTACAACTGACTACGGCCGCAACTCCCTTGGTATTTTAATTTTCCAAGATATCGCAGTTATTCCAATTTTATTGATGATCGCAATATTTACTAATAACGATAAGAGCCTTTCTGATTTATTATTAGAAACAGCCATTGATGCGGCAATAGCTTTATCAATTTTAGTTTTAATCGGTAAATATCTACTCAGCTATTTTTTTAAAATTGTCTCTAATAGTAATTCAAAAGAAATATATATGGGGTCGATTTTGTTTGTTGTTATAGGCGCTTCGTATATTGCGCATTACTTTGGCTTTTCTTATTCACTCGGCGCTTTTATTGCTGGAATGATGATTGCCGACACAATTTATAAATATCAGGTAGAGGCTGATCTCATTCCCTTTAGAGATTTATTGCTAGGGGTCTTCTTTGTTTCCATAGGTTTACAAATTGACCTCGGTGTTGTGAAGGATAATATCTTAATTGTTTTGGGGCTTAGTCTGTTTGTTATGTTAGTTAAAATGTCGATAACTTATTTAATATTAATTAAATCAAACACACCTAAGACATCATTAAAAACAGCGATAACCTTATCTGAAATAGGTGAGTTTTCACTGGTTGTTTTCTCCTTGTTGATGGCAGAACAAATGATGGATACCGTCACCATACAGATATTGATGGTGACAATTGTGTTAACCATGATCTATACACCCTTCCTGATTAACAACCTTGATTCAATCGTTGGTTTAGTCATAAAAACTGATGTCGCAAAAGAATCATTTGAAAAATCAAGCGTGATAGGTGGTCATGTTATTTTGTGTGGTTATGGAACTTTTGGGCAAGCCGTATCAGAGAAACTACAAAAGGAAGAAATAAACCATGTGATTATTACAGATGATACTGATGACTATGTCAAAGCAAAAGAATCTGAACGCAATGTAGTGTTTGGCGATCCTGCCGATAGAGTTCTACTAGATAAGTTAAGGATTAAGGATGCAATGAGCATTGTTATTGCACTTGAGTCGATTGAAGAGATTCAAAAGGTGAGTGCCGCGATTACTCTAGTTGATCCTGATTTGAAAATTATTGCAAAAGTAGCTTCTGAAAAAGACAAAGCTAATTTAGATCAATTTAATCATGATTTTCTGTTAGACGGGAATGTTCATACCGCAACATTACTGGTTGACAAGATATCTAAATCTAGAATTTTGGCAAAGGAAACATCTAGTCTACAGTACTTAGGTAATTATTCTTTAGATGACCCTTTAGATGCAATTGAAAAAACGCAAAAAGAACAGGCCAGATTGCTAGATATCATTTCTAAATCTTTTAACGCATTTAGAGAAGAAAAAGACATTATGCAAATAAAGGCCCTTTATGATTCGTTTAAGGTTCTAAATGAAATTGTTGGTGCTGCTATTCGCGATATTTTAACCAATGCCAAGCTTGAGTCAAAAGAATATGAAAAAGTGAATTTGTTGATGGATAACCAGACCTTGCTTATTGCTCTTAATGAAGAGTTGGAAAAACTGGGTAAGGAATTAAAATTATTGGAGGACAATGATAAAACAAAATCACTGGCTTGTATTGCAGTTGAAGGCTTGGATACAGTATTGTTAACCTTAAAAGATATAGCCGAAGACTATGATGATATGGATATGGATATGTTAAAGGGGATGACTCTGGGAGAAGGTAAAGGATTATCTAAGATAAGAGAAAGCTATCTCGATACAAAAATGGAACTCAATGCAGAGTCTAAAGCATTGTTGGTTTCTTCAACAAATCATATGGAAGGACTTAAAACGATATTTGGTTCCATCGGAGAGAACTATCGAAAGATTTCTATTATGAATGGATAATTTCATTGGCTGGTTATGTAGTTCAAATCCCATCTGACTTTAATCAGCAAAACAATGAAGCACTAGGAGCAATTGCACTAATTGTTGCTGAATTGGAAAGCCGCTGAACTAGAACATTGTTAGCATTCAAACCTGTGCACTCTAATACCAGCTTAGTGGCAACTTGAGCCAGTCAATGAGTGATTAGTCTACGGCTGGTATTGGCACAAACTTACAATTCAACCTTAATTTTCGACTGACCGCTTTCTCAGTGAACTTGCCGTTGAAGGCAAAGTTACTGAATGGCTAGATCGCTCATTGCCGCCACTCAGGTCTTGTCGCTCTTCACAATTCATCATTTTGAACAGGGAAAACATGTATGTACATGGCTGGATAAACTACTTTGGGATCGCCAATTGTTATCAACGCTGTGTCGAATTGGATCACTGGAACAGGCGCAGAGTGAGAATCGCCTATTGGCGACAGTGGCGTAAGCCCCGCACCAAAGTAAGAAACTTAATGAGATTAGGTATACGTTTACAAGCTGCGGTTGCGTGTGGCATTACCAGTAAAGGGCGTGGGGTAGTGCGAAAACTCCTGAGATCAATCAAGCCTTATCCTTGATTACTTAAAATCCGAAGGGCTTTACTCATTACGTGATGGTTGGATTGCGCTTCATTATCCTAAGTGAAACGCCCTGTGAGGAGCCGCATGCAGTGTGTTGTGGGGGCTGAGGATTAGAGCCCCTTGGCTACCGGATTATGTGAATAATGCACCAATTGAGAAAGCTTCTCGTGCAGACCTACAATTTTTTGAGCGCAATGCTCAGCATCAATTTCACTTGGAGCTTCATTTTTAGTCAGTGAATTAATTATCTCAAAGTACTCTTTACCAAGCTCTTTAGGTATATCAGTGCCGACCGATATATGCAGCAAATGGCTATTAATCGCATTTTTTAATCGGCTCTGCATTGAGCCTGGGCCAACTAGATTCATAATAGCCATATGTAATTTTTCCATTCCATAAATATATGACATAGTAAATACCTCCTACAACAAATATCAAAAATAATTATAGTTTATTTAGTTCAGGTCATACATTGATCTTAAGAACAAAAAGATATCAACCGATCTATTAATAGCCGATGCTAACATAACTAATTATTAGTGAGACCTTGCAAGCTATACTACCTTGTAAGGTAGGAGGTAGCTATGTATAGACGCACTAAGAGTATAGGTAAAATAAAACGTCATTTTTCCTAAAATCAGAATACATGATGCCTCATATTTTCCATATTGACATCTATTTTATATTCTTAAGGGAGTGAAAGTTGGCTATTTTTCGTCTATTAATCAACTGTTTTCACATAATTCAGAATTTAGAACAAGCGCTTCCCGCTGTTGTGCAAACCAGCTCTGAATATTGTTTATTATGATGAACGGCTTTTTTTCAAACAAACTTATCTGAGGTGGTGTTAGATTTTCGCCGTTAGATGCTTGCTTTCAGCGCGTACTTGGTATCTAAACGGTTAGAGAAACTTATCCTCCCACCGTCCTCTCGCTCATTGCCGTCAGTCAAATTTGATTATTCGTATGATGATTTTTCGCTCAATATAGTCTGATAGTTTGAATTCTCTTACGTCCGCTTTAGGTCGTTAGCTGCCCTTTTGGGCTGCGAACTAGACTGACAAATTATCGCGAAAATCAGTTTAACTGAAGTGACTCCGAATGATGGGTATTGGCACATTTGAGCCGAATAGATAAAGGCAGAGCTACGCAGCATCTTCCCGCGCGGCGGCGGCCTTCTGTACGACTTATTTTTTGTCTACAGCCACAAAAAGAAATATCGGGGTCAGAACAAGATTAAATAGCCATAAATAATTTAGTTATCTAAAAACCAATTTCGCCTCTCACAATGGCTTAATCATATGTCTGATTTATAAATATCGGGGTCAGAACAAGATTAAATAGCCATAAATAATTTAGTTATCTAAAAACCAATTTCGCCTCTCACAATGGCTTAATCATATGTCTGATTTACGCTCAATATAGTCTGATAGATCGAATTCTCTAACGTCAGCTATAGGTCGATTTAAGCCTTTTCTAGACTAGAACCTTATGTCGGCTTTTGGCACAAACCCGACCAAAAAGGGGGGGCGTGGCTGTGCAAGATAAAAACTTTAATATGCTCGTACAGAAATGTTTATTGAAAATAGGACTTTTGCATCTAATTCTTAATCTTCAACACTAGCTGTTGAGCAAATTTATTGACGTGACACTGTCACAGATTAATATTTTGGCTATTTATGGACGGTGGGCAAGCTTCTTTACTACGAATATCGATAAGCATGACAAGATAGTCCTTTATATTCATATCTTCGGCTGCTGCAAGATATTTTAAATCAAGGTATGTTTCGCGCGGTAACTCGACAGAAAAGGAAGCATGTTTACGCCTGGATTTCTTTTTGCGTAGCGCCGCTCGTAAAACGTTTAGCTGTTTTTCATTTAGGTGCTTCTTACACCATGAGTCTAGATTAGTAGCTAGGGAGTCATCCTGCTTTATAGAAATGAATGACGAAGTGATGATTTTTTTCAGTTCGTAATATTCGACATGTGCAAAATAAAAGGGGTCGTTTTTCAACTTACTCTGAATATATGACCACGCATGTACCTTGTTTTCGTCTGTGATTGTAAATCGCATTAGCCCATCCCATAAAATGTGACAGTGTCACGGTATATTTAACGAAGCAGATTGTGCGTCGGTCACGTACCTTTTTCTTCCCCATAAAAAATCATTTGCTTTTAGACGATCAGTATTTCATCGGGATGCTACACAAGAATCAAACTCTTTCTTGGTTTTTAACATTAGCCGCTTCCTTGATTGGCTAAAATCCATTATGTAATTAAAGACCATGAAATGAATTTTTGCATGGTGCGGGTAGGCGGTTTAAATCTCTACCGCCTTTGTTTGCCAGTACCGTTGCTTAGCTTTTCGAACACACCCGTAACTTCAGAAACTTTTACAGGAACACCGGAAAGTCGCAATAAAGCTAATTCGCAGAAATAGCAAACAGAAGAAGATTCACCCGCTAAGTATGGTCTTTGACAATTAACGCATAAATAAAAGCCCTTGGGGAATAAAGCCAAGGGCAGTAGGTCTTTCATCAATATGAAATCGCTTGGAAGGAATTCTAAAGCATTTTAAGTAAAGACCAGTTTGGCAAAAAAGAAAAAGGCTGTGTGATATTTTAGTTAGCGAGGTATTAACTTATTGTTGGGCGGCGTCAATACTCGAAGGGTAATTTGATAATGTTTTAGCAAGCTTATTCGCACCTACTTTCCTAATAGAATTACACTAAGCTTATTTTTTGGAGGATGTTCCCAGAACGTTCCCACTTTTAATATACACTATGTTTTTTGGTGACTACTTTGGCTGAAAGCCTTTAGAATTGGTACAACCGAGTGGACTCGAACCACCGACCCCTACCATGTCAAGGTAGTGCTCTAACCAGCTGAGCTACGGTTGTATTGATTGGACTGTCGCTAAAAGACTGAGCTTCTAAGCGGCGCGTATAATAACGATGTGATTATTTATCTGCAAGCCCTTTTTTAGTTATATCGGTTCGATCGCGCAGCAATTGTACAAATTAGCGTTTACCTGGCTTGATATTGCAGCGTTTAAAGAATTTTTGCCAAAAATCTATATGTTGTTGCATAGCAACTTGATAATTTTCAAAGCCTTGTTGGTTGGATTGGTTGATATAGTATTTAAAACTGGGTGACAAATTTGGATGGGCTACTAGGTCTTCTAAAATGGGACTGAGTTGGTATTGGTAGTGATTAATTTGGCTGGCAAGAGGTTGGATTTTTTCGATAAAAAACTGCTGAAAAACGTTGCTTAGATATTCCGCTTTTTTGTTTGACCCGTTTCCGGAACATTGAAGGTTAACAGCGTGTTCTAAAAGCCATTCAGTAGCTTGATTTAAGTGTTTGGTTAATGTCAGTTGGCTTAACCATAATTTAGCGGGTAACGGATTGTTCATCAAATATTGCAAATGTTGTTCTAATTCTGCACTGATAATCTGCTGTTTTTTGTCAAGTTGAACAAGGTAGTGTAATGCTGCTTTGGATTGATTCAGGCCATCTTGTTGATTGCCTTCAATTAATCCAAAATTGGCACTGAAACTTTGTTTTAATTCGCTGCTAAGTTGAATTAAGTCTGCCCAAACCATCGGTAACTGCTGCGTTTTGGTTTGTTGCCAACTTGCTAACTTTTCTCGTAACTTTGAGTCTGTGGTGTCCTTAAGACATAGTTGCAACGCATCCAGTAAATGTCTTTCGTACAGATAACGGGTAGAGGGTAATTGGAGATTACCAAGGGACGTATTGCGCTCGGCAACGAGACTATACAATTCACAGTGTTGCAGGTTATAAAACTCAAAAAGTTTCATTGTGGTGGCCGGAATATTTTGTTTTATATCCCTAAGCGCCGGGTAGGGTGGCAAACTAATGTTCAGGCTGTCTGGGCTTTCAACCTCTAATACGTTCGCCATACGTTGTTGATAATCTTGTAAATGGTTTTGCAGTGAGTGGCTGCTGTCACAGCCCACAACCAACATCATCAACAGAATAAAAGGGTTCTGACGCACAGCTAACCTTTTGTATAGGAAGAAATACTGCGTCCTCCATCAACGGCAATAATTTGTCCTGACACATAAGAGGCTTCTATTAAAAACTTAATTGTATGGGCAATATCTTCCATGGTGCCTAGTCGCTGTGCGGGCACTTGGTTTAGAATTTGTTGTTTATCATCTTGGGTCATTTGCATTTCTGGCCATAATATTGCGCCCGGTGCTACACCGTTAACACGTATCTCAGGCGCTAATTCTAAAGCTAAAGATTGGGTCATGGTCACTAGCGCTGATTTGGCCATGCAGTAAAGCGTGTGATCTTTTAAGGGTCTTGTAGCATGGATATCGACCATATTAATAATGACACCCGTATTTTGAGCTAATGCGGGTGCACAATATTGAGATAAAAATAATGGCCCTTGCATATTACTGCCAACAAGGTTTTGCCAGTCTTTGGTGGTGATAGTGCCAACGGGAGTGGGATAAAATGACGATGCATTATTAATTAATACATCTAAGCGACCAAATGAATCGATGGCTTGTTGACCAATGCGCTCAACGTTCGATAAGTCGGACAAATCACCTTGCACCAACATGGCCGACTTTGCTCTGATGTGATTGAGCTCTAAGCATAGTGATTCGGCTTCTTGTCTCGATTCATTGCAATGCACCACAATGTTTGAACCAAAAGAATGTAGGTATTTTGCTGTATGGGCGCCGATCCTTTTGGCACTACCTGTAATAAGGGTGACTTTGTTTTCCATTTTACTCAAACTTAAGCTATTAAAAGATAAGGGTATATCCGAACGGTGTTAAAGAATAGGGTGGGCTGAGTAGGAAAGATCAACTGACCCTCACATTTACCCTTAAAAATCTAGATATCTAGGTTTTTAAGGGTGAATTTTGCGCTATCTAGATAATGACCACCAAAAAGTATCGCGTGGTTCAATACATGGTAAAGCTGATAAATGGGCTTACGATATTGATAGTCTGTGTCAAGTGGCCAAAAGTCATCATAGCCTTGATAGAAGCTTTCAGGAAATCGACTAAATAATTCTGACATGGCTAAGTCTGTCTCGCGATCACCAAAATAAAGGGCTGGGTCGTATAATACCGGCTGATTTTTATAAAACCCGGTGTTACCTTGCCAAAGGTCACCATGTAGCATTGATGCTGTGGGGTTATGACCCGAGAGTAAGTTTTTGATTGCTGCTACTACATCATCGATATTGATTGAAATATGACCTTTTTCAGATAACAATTGCAGCATAAACCCAATACGTTGCTCAGCAAAAAAATAACTCCATTTCTTTTGCCAGAGATTGGGTTGCGAGGTCAGCCCAACAAAATTATCTTCTTGCCAACCATACATATTTTGAGTATGTGTCTTATGGAGTTCAGCTAATTTTTGCCCAAAGTGAAACCAACTTTGTTCATCACCTTGGGTCATAGCTATGTGTTCTAAGACTAAAAAGCTATGATCTGATACCACACCGGTACAAATGATTTTTGGCACTTTAAATAGTTGGGTGTTACTAAAGTGTTCTAAACCTTCCGCTTCAGCCTCAAAATTAGGTCTGTGTATCTTTTCATTGGTTTTGACAAAAAAGCGCCGTTTTCCGTCTGATATTTTGTAGGCTTTGTGACTCTCGCCAGCTGTGACTTCACGAATGTCGTCACAGATGAAATCTTGTTGAGTACACTCACTGATTTGTTCGCTAATAAAGTGCCACATGTGCAGACCTGATTGGGTATGTGATTGCCTAATTATGGTGTAACTGGCTAACTTGTATGGATGATTAAGCTATAAAAGATGAAGTATTTATATGAATAAGTAATTTATACCCTTACCACCGCAACATGGGCGTTTCAGAATGGCTGGAATGTTTCATTTTATGGGCCGTTTAAGACTGGATGTCGGTCACCCTTTAAACTCCCATTGAAAAAAGTGTATGGAACATATTTTAAAAACGTAGGTTGGCCTATGGTGAATACCATGGCTGCTATTCATCATCTGTCATTGAGAGGTGTTATGGGTATCTATTGGCTGATATTCATCTAATAAAATGACTTTTGTTAAATTTTGGAATGTTTTAAACATAGAGGTGATCAGTTCTCTATTCGCAAAAAATGTAGGTAGCTTACCCCCTGGATTACCACCTCCCATGTAAGTGATTTCGCTTTTTCCATTTTCTAGTGCATTTGCTTCCCATAATCCATGCATGTTTTGCATCCGCACATATTTTGGATGGTGGGGTATGGCATCGCCTCTGCCTGATATTTTAATTTGAACGTTATTGTCGGTGAAGGTGATGCTAGAAAACGTCACCATGTCGCGATTTTTTACTGGCCAAGGCGCTGTAAAAAAAGTAACAAACAAGCGTTCAGTTGGTGAAACCTCATCCAGAATTTTTACTTCGAGGCAGTTGTGTATCCACTTGGAAGAAAACGCCACGTCATCAAGCAAGGCGATTAAGGCATGGGGATTAGCTTCGACAATGGCTTTAACCCATATCTCTTTATAACCAGAATCGTTTAGTTTGCTGTAGATACTGACATTGTTTTTGTGTTTTTCCAGTTTCCAATTGTCTGCCCAACTTATCTTAGTGTTCAACAAAGCGGTTAAAACCAAGAAGCAAACAGCAGTTTTTATTGCTTTACATTGCATCACTAAACCTTATCTCGTTATAATACCTGTAATTGTTCTGATGGTAGCAGAGCATCTTTTTTCAAAGCACCCTTTTTTGGGTGTTTTTTATTTTTATCAATTGGTTTGAATTAAAACCGACTCTCAACATTCGCATGTGGCGCTTGGTAGGTGTCACCACTGCATAAGGATTTCCATATGCCCGTAATTACTCTTCCCGATGGCAGCCAACGCCAATTTGAAAATGCTGTCTCTGTATTTGATGTGGCCAGTGATATTGGCCCTGGCTTAGCTAAAGCCACCATAGCGGGCAAAGTGGATGGCGTGCGCGTTGATGCACACGACTTAATTGAGAACGATGCTCAACTGCAAATTATCACCGCCAAAGATGACGATGGATTAGAAATTATTCGACATTCTTGTGCTCACTTAATTGGTCATGCTATTAAGCAACTATACCCTGATGCAAAAATGGCAATTGGTCCGACTATCGATAACGGTTTTTATTACGATATTGACATGGAGCACTCATTGAATGATGAGGACTTAGTCAAAATCGAAAAACGCATGTTGGAATTGGCAAAAACAAATTACGACGTTGTGAAAAAAGTCTTGACTTGGCAAGAAGCCCGAGACGTATTTGAAGCTCGAGGTGAGTCTTACAAAATTAAAATCCTTGACGAAAATATCGACAAAGACGACAAACCCGGTTTGTATCATCACGAAGAATACATAGACATGTGTCGTGGCCCCCATGTACCTAACATGCGTTTTTGTCAGCACTTTAAATTAATGAAAGTCGCCGGTGCCTATTGGCGTGGTGATAGCGATAACAAAATGTTGCAACGGGTTTATGGCACCGCTTGGGCTGATAAGAAACAATTAAAAGCTTACTTGAATAGATTAGAAGAAGCCGAAAAGCGTGATCACCGCAAAATTGGTAAAGCCTTAGATTTATTCCATTGGCAAGAAGAAGCACCGGGTATGGTGTTTTGGCATAATGATGGTTGGAGTATTTACACCGAGCTTGAAAAGTTTATCCGTGGCAAATTGCGGGAATATGATTATCAAGAAGTGAAAGCGCCGTTAATGATGGACCGTAGCTTATGGGAAAAGTCTGGTCATTGGGATAAATATGCCGAGAACATGTTCACCACTACTTCAGAAAAACGTGAATATGCCATTAAACCTATGAACTGCCCGGGTCATGTGCAGATTTTCAACCAAGGGTTAAAGTCTTATCGTGACTTACCCTTACGTATGGCCGAATTTGGATGTTGCCACAGAAATGAGCCATCAGGTGCATTACATGGTTTGATGCGTGTCCGTGGGTTTACTCAAGATGATGCGCACATTTTCTGTACTGAAGAACAAGTGTTGGCTGAAGTGGGTGGTTGTATCGATTCAGTTTACGAAATCTATAAGATTTTTGGTTTCGAGAGTATCTCAGTGAAACTCTCCACACGCCCTGGAAAACGTGTGGGTAGTGACGAAGTGTGGGACAAAGCTGAGAAAGAATTAGCAGAAGCATTAACATCTAAAGGTATCGACTTTCAGTACTTACCAGGTGAAGGGGCTTTCTATGGTCCGAAGATTGAATTCACCTTACATGATTGTTTAGACAGAGCTTGGCAATGTGGCACAGTGCAACTCGATTTTTCTATGCCTGGACGTCTAGGCTCAACTTATGTGGCTGAGGATGGTGAGCGTAAAGTGCCGGTTATGATCCATCGAGCCATTTTAGGTTCTTTAGAGCGTTTTATAGGTATCTTGATTGAAGAATATTCTGGCCTGTTTCCACTTTGGCTAGCACCGACTCAGGCCGTTGTGTTGAATATTACCGATAAACAGGCCGATTATTCGAATAAAGTAGTGAAAAAGCTAAAAGAAAGTGGAATTAGAGTCAAGTCGGACTTGAGAAATGAGAAGATAGGCTTTAAGATCCGCGAGCACACGCTCAAGCGTGTCCCATATTTGCTTGTTGTTGGCGATAAAGAGATGGAAAGTGGGGAAATTGCTGTACGTTCGCGTAAGGGCGATGACCTCGGAAAAATGTCTATACAGGCATTTATTGATAAAACCATGTTGGAAGTTGACAACAAACATATCTGATTAATTTTGCGGAGGAACCACATATTAAAAGCGCTAACATGAAGGCTAAAGATTCGAACAAAGCTCGGATCAATGAAGAAATTACTTTAAATGAAGTACGTTTAGTGGGTAAAGAGGGTGAACCGTTAGGTGTAGTATCTATCAGTGAAGCCATGGAAGTCGCTGAACAAGCTAGTTTAGACTTGGTCGAAATTAGCCCTAATGCTGAACCGCCCGTATGTAAAGTAATGGATTACGGTAAGTTCTTGTTTGAAAAAAGCAAGACACTTAAAGAGCAAAAGAAAAAACAGAAGCAAATTCAGGTCAAGGAGATTAAATTTCGCCCTGGCACTGATGAAGGCGATTACCAGGTAAAACTGCGCAACCTGCGTCGCTTTTTAGAAGCGGGAGACAAGGCCAAAGTAACGATACGTTTTCGTGGACGTGAAATGGCACACCAAGAGATTGGCATTGAACAACTTAAACGCGTTCGCGCGGATTTGGAAGACATTGCCAACTGCGAATCTTTCCCTCATAGGGTAGAGGGTCGTCAGATGATCATGGTACTTGCCCCAATTAAGAAGTAGTTAAGGTCTACAAGTAGGATGGGTACTGCAACCCTGACTCACCTTGCTGCTATATATGTAACTTAAACTTTGAGTGTCTGCAACACGATAAGTTATTAACAATGCGGAGTTTTAGCAATGCCTAAAATGAAAACACACCGTGGAGCCGCCAAGCGTTTTGTAAAAACTGCTAAAGGTCGTTTCAAGAGTAAACAGTCCCACTTGCGTCACATTTTGACCAAGAAGAGTTCTAAGCGTAAACGTCACTTACGTGGCAAAAAGCTGGTCCATGCGGCCGACACTGCGTTAATTCAACGCATGTTACCTTACGTTTAAAACAGGAGACTAGAATATGGCAAGAGTAAAACGTGGTGTTGTTGCACGTGCCCGTCACAAAAAGGTACTAAAACAAGCCAAAGGATATTATGGAGCTCGTAGTCGAGTTTATCGTGTTGCTGTTCAAGCAGTAACAAAAGCAGGTCAATATGCTTATCGTGACCGTCGCAACAAAAAACGTACATTCCGTCAATTGTGGATTGCACGTATAAATGCTGCTTCACGTCAAAATGGCCTGTCTTACAGCCGTTTCATCAATGGTTTGAAAAAAGCCTCTGTTGAAATCGATCGTAAGATTTTAGCCGACATAGCGGTACATGATAAAAATGCATTCGTTGCATTAGTAAATGCAGCTAAAGGTGCATTAGCATAATTTTTTAGCTTTTTTAGCTAGATTTTTTAATAAATAGTCTTAAGTTCTTTCAGGAAACGGCGAGCATGATGCTCGCCGTTTTTCTTTGTCAAATTAAAAGTCTGATATAAGCTAGCGCTCAGTGCCTAAGATTTCCCCTTCATTTATTATTATCTTCAAACACCTCGTTTTTGCATCATTATTAAAATTAGTCGTCAACTCACCTTTTTATGGAACTCAGATCCAAACGGGTCTTCTAAATCGACGAGCTTTTACTTAATCTGTGTGCGTCTATGCTGAGGGTATTATGATCTCTTGTTGTTGGGTTTGAGTGTGAAAAATCTTTTGAACATTCATTTAAAAAACGCAGCAAACTATGAAATATAGATTGGGTCGATAACAATGCTGACTCATGTACTTCTGATAAATGACTCATATTTTGTGAAAATAGCGTTATTTGAGTATTTGAAGGAGATAATCGTTAAATATTCGGACTTTGTGGCAATTGCTCCTAGCCTCAAAGTATCGCTTTCGTGTAGAATTGCCGGCTATTTTGAAATCGCCTAAGACTTAAAGCAAGTTGTTGAATAAAGGCCATATTTTTAATCCAAATTCGAGGACACTATGGATCTAGATGCCATAATTAGTGAAGCAGAAGAGCAAATTAATTCTGCACAGGACGTCAATCTTCTTGATGCTGTGCGTGTTGATTTTATGGGCAAAAAAGGACGGATGACCGAGTTACTTAAAGGGTTAGGTAAACTTTCCAATGAAGATCGCCCTGCTGCGGGTCAAAAAATCAATCAGGCCAAACAGAAAATTCAACAATTGATCCATGCTAGAGGGGTGTTATTGCAAACCCAAGAGCTTAATCAGAAGTTGGCCGGTGAAACCATAGATGTAACCTTACCTGGTCGAGGGCAGAGTCGAGGTGGCTTGCACCCGGTCACTCGCACTATCAATCGTATTGAGAGTTTTTTTAATGAGTTAGGTTTTAGCGTTAAGACTGGTCCAGAAATAGAAGACGGGTTTCATAATTTTGATGCATTAAATATTCCGGCAAATCATCCGGCTCGCGCTGATCACGATACCTTTTATTTTAATCCTGATGTGATGTTGCGTACTCAAACGTCAGGTGTGCAAATTCGAACTATGGAAGTGGAAGAGCCTCCTCTGAGGATCATTTCGCCAGGCCGAGTGTATCGAAATGATTATGATCAAACTCATACACCTATGTTTCATCAGGTTGAAGGTTTGATGGTGGACAAAAATGTAAGTTTTGCTGAGCTAAAAGGCATTTTGCACGATTTTTTAAATAACTTTTTTGAACAAGACTTACAGGTACGTTTTCGGCCTTCGTATTTCCCGTTTACAGAACCTTCTGCAGAAGTCGATGTGATGGGTAAAAATGGTAAATGGTTAGAGGTGTTGGGCTGCGGGATGGTACATCCCAATGTGCTTAAAGCGGTCAACATTGATCCTGAAATCTATACAGGTTTTGCCTTTGGTATGGGCGTAGAACGCTTAACTATGTTGCGTTACGAAGTGAATGATTTACGTGCCTTCTTTGAAAACGATCTTCGTTTCCTTAAGCAATTTAATTAGGTCGGGTCAAGAATATGAAATTTAGTGAAAAGTGGTTAAGAGAATGGGTCAATCCATCTGTAACAACAGATGAGTTATCAGAACAACTCAGCATGGCTGGTTTAGAAGTAGACGGTGTTGAAGCGGTAGCCGGTGAGTTCTCTGGTGTAGTTGTGGGAGAAGTAGTGACATGTGGCCCGCATCCTGATGCAGATAAGCTACAAGTGACAAAAATCAATGTAGGCGACGACGAACTGTTAGATATTGTTTGCGGTGCACCAAATTGTCGTCAAGGCATTAAAGTGGCTGTGGCAAAAGTCGGTGCCGTGTTACCCGGTAACTTCAAAATCAAGAAGGCGAAACTACGTGGTCAACCTTCCTTTGGTATGTTGTGTAGCTTTTCTGAATTAGGTATATCTGACGACCATGATGGTATTTTAGAATTACCTTTAGACGCACCGATTGGTGAAGATATTAGAGCGTATTTGCAACTTGATGATGTGAGTATTGAAGTCGATTTAACACCTAACCGCGCCGATTGTTTAGGGATTAAAGGCCTAGCTCGTGAAGTGGGTGTGCTTAATCAAACGTCAGTTACCGAACTGCAAGTCCCTGCAGTTACTCCCAGCATTACCGATAGCCGTCAGATTCAATTACTTGCACCTGAAGCTTGCCCTCGTTATTTAGGCCGAGTGATTAAGAATATTAATTTAGACGTATTAACACCTTTATGGATGGTTGAAAAGTTAAGACGTTCTGGTGTCAGAAGTATTGATCCTGTGGTGGATATCACTAATTTTGTATTGTTAGAGCTTGGGCATCCCATGCATGCGTTTGACAATAATAAACTTGAAGGTGATGTCGTGGTTCGATTTGCAAAGCAAGATGAAAAACTCACCTTGTTAGATGGCAATCAAGTGACACTCCAGGACAACACACTAGTGATTGCCGATACGAATAAAGCCTTGGCTATGGCTGGTATCTTTGGTGGTCTTGACTCAGGTATGACTAGCGAAAGTAAAGATATTTTTCTTGAATGTGCCTTTTTTACCCCCGATGCTATTATGGGTAAAGCGCGGCAGTATGGTTTGCATACTGATGCATCCCATCGTTATGAACGTGGTGTTGACCCTCAATTGCAACATATCGCTATGGATCGGGCCACTCAATTGTTACTTGATATTGTAGGTGGTGACGCGGGCCCTGTGATTGAAGCGATAGACAGCGCTTTTGTGCCAAATAATTGTTTGGTAACCTTAAGGCACAGTCGCTTATCTAAAGTATTAGGTATTGAAATTGCTGCCGATACCGTCACCGATATTTTTAAACGTTTAGGTTTTAGCGTTTCTTTTGAAAATACAATATGGCAAGTCAGTGTGCCGCCATATCGTTTTGATATCAGTATCGAAGAAGATCTTATTGAAGAAGTCGCTAGGGTGTATGGCTACAACCAGATACCGGATATTGCGCCTGTTGCAAGTTTGAAAATGTCGCAACATCAAGAACAAAAAATTCAGTTAAATCAACTAAAAAATACCTTGGTCGAAAGTGACTACCAAGAAGCTATCACTTATTCATTTGTTGACCCAAAAATTCAATCTTTATTATTCCCTGATATGGAAGGTTTGCAGTTACCCCATCCCATCTCTTCTGAAATGTCGACTATGCGTGTGAGTTTGTGGACCGGATTATTACAGTCTGTGTCATACAATCAAAAACGCCAACAAGGCCGTGTTCGATTATTTGAGTCGGGTTTACGTTTTATTCCTGATCCCAGTGAAAAGACAGGTGTCAAACAAGAACTGGTTATCAGTGGTGTGGTGTGTGGTTTAGTTGCTGATGAAAACTGGGATAACGTAACTCGTTCAATTGACTTTTTTGATGTAAAGGCAGACGTCGAAAATCTACTTAATTGCGCTGGTGTTGTGGATTATCGTTTTGAAAGTGTCAATCATAGTGCATTACATCCTGGTCAATGTGCTGAAATTTTTAGCGGTGATTCATCCTTAGGAATGATTGGAGCGGTACACCCTCAGTTTGAAAAGGCACTAGGGTTAAATGGACGATGTTTTGTCTTTGAGTTGGAAATTCACTCTTTTGGAGTGAAAAAGTTACCTCAAGCGCAAGAAATTTCAAAATTCCCTGCAAATCGACGTGACATTGCAATCGTTGTAGACGATGATAAAGTAGTCGGAGATATTTTGACTTGCATAGAAAAATTTGGCGCAAATCAATTAGTTGGCCTAAACTTGTTCGACGTGTATCGAGGGAAAGGAATTGCACAGGGAAAGAAAAGCCTAGCAATTTCACTTGTTTTGCAAGATAAAACTAAAACACTAGAAGAAAGTGACATTCAGGCAACAGTAGATGGTATTTTAGCCACGTTGTCGCAAAATTTTGAAGCATTTTTGAGGGATTGACGATATGGCGTTAACCAAAGCCGAAATGGCAGAACACTTATTTGAAAAACTTGGGATCAACAAGCGTGATGCTAAAGATCTGGTTGAGACTTTTTTTGAAGAAGTTCGCGAAGCCTTAGAATCAGGCGAACAAGTCAAGTTATCTGGCTTTGGCAATTTTGATTTAAGACAAAAAAATGAACGCCCGGGTAGAAATCCTAAAACCGGAGAAGACATCCCAATTAAGGCGAGACGAGTGGTTACATTTAGGCCCGGTCAAAAACTTAAAAGTAGAGTCGAGAGTTCGAAGCCAATAGATTAGTTACAGTTATAAAAAAAACCGGTATTACCGGGTTTTTTTATAAGAAACACAAAATATTGTTAAATTACAGATACCAATGCTTTGGCTAATGTATCAACGTTGGATTTGCTAATTCCTGCAATGTTCACACGACTAGAGCCAACAAAATAGACACTATGTTGGTCACGAACCGCTTGCACTTGCTCAGGGGTAATACATAAAAATGAAAACATACCTTTTTGCTTTTTAATGAATTCAAAATCTTTGCTTGAACCGTATTCATTCATTTTTGAAACCAGTAACGAACGAAGATCTTGCATACGACAACGCATCGCCTCAACTTCAGCCATCCATTCATTGAGTAAGGTTTCGTCATTCAGAATAATATCCACCAATGCGCCACCATAGGAAGGCGGCATAGAATAAATCCCACGGGCAATGGATTGAATCTGACTTTGAATGGCTTGGCGGATTGTACTATTTTCTGTGACCATCACCGCAATGCCAACTCGTTCGCGGTATAAACCAAAGTTTTTAGAGCATGAGGCCGCAATAATCACTTCAGGCAAGTTGTTGACTAACAAGCGCATTCCGAAAGCATCTTCTTCTAAACCATCACCAAAACCCTGATAAGCGGTATCTACAAAAGGAATAAAACCTGTCTTTTGCGCGAGTTCTAATACTACTTGCCACTGTTCTTTGGTTAAGTCTGCACCAGTTGGGTTGTGACAGCAGCCGTGTAATAACACCACATCCCCTTTTTTGACTTTAGCAAGACATTCGACCATAGCTTCAAAATTAATACTGGCATTGGTTTTATCAAAGTATGGATAGGTTTGAATGGCTAAACCAGCGTTGCCAATCAGCGGTATGTGGTTGGCCCAAGTAGGATCGCTGACCCAGACCGTGATGTTTTCGTCACAGCGCTTAATCAATTCTGATAAAATTCTTAATGCGCCACATCCACCAGGCGCTTGTACGGCAGCTATTCGATCGGCGAGTAAGGCTGGACTGTCTTTGCCTAACATTAGCTGTAACATACCATCTATGTAACCTTGGACGCCTTGGGGAGTAATATAGGTCTTAGAGTCCTCTTTACCTAACAGAATGGTTTGTGCTTTAGCCACAGAATCGAGAATTGGCGTGTGACCTTGTTCGTCTTTATAAACGCCTACACCTAAGTCAATTTTACTAGGGTTAGTGTCGGCTTTAAATGCAGCAGACAATCCTAAAATTGGGTCGGCAGGAAGCTGGGGCAATACTTCAAACATGATGTTCCTTAATGATAAATTAGCAGATTAGGTAATGAGTACTCATTATGCCACCGGTACTACAAAATTCGAGTTAAATTAGGACTATTTTATACTGAAATTAAAGCTCTGGCTTGAAGTGCAGCTCGCAGTATTGTCGTAGGTACGTTCGTGCCACTGAACATTTTGCTGTTTATCCACTTTTAATACAGTGGAGGAGCGCGTGCCATATTCATCGCCAAGGATAAAAATAGACGAGAGACGGCGCTCCCAATCAATAGGTATACCTGTTTGTGGCAGATCTTCGTCAGCGGCTAGAGACTTATCTAACAATAGTGTAAACAATATTTCTGGGTTGATGTCGTGTCCATCCTGACAATACTCTTCTAATTTATTCACACCTTTATTAATTTTTGGCCAAGGGCTATTTAGGCTTGCATTGGATAACCCATAATAACCATCAGTCAGTTGTTGCAGCTGATCCAAATGATTATTATAGACTGATAAATTATTCCATTTGCCAAACAGCAGGTTGTATCCATTGTAATTATTTTTGCTATTACTTAATGTTTGATAATATCCGTCTTCAGGTTGTTCTAAATAGCGACTGACTAACTCACCCCGAGTAACCGCATTTGCACATATATTTTGTGGGTCGCGGATATTGGTCAAAGATGCGACGTAGCCATGTTTATTGATCCCCATCCATGTGCCATCTGCTTGCAAATCTTTGCCAGCAATAATGCCATGCTCAGGACCCCAAATGTGTGACTCGGTGGTGCCTCTATTAAAAAACTCGTCACGATTAGCCGCAATAATCAACGGGTAATCCTTATGCTGATTAACAGCTACAAACAAAATACACATATACCCATACCACCTCAAAATGACGGATTCAGCGGGAGTTTAAAGCAATTTAGGCAAGGCGACTACTTGCAGGCTTAGTAATCTAAGTCAAACGTAGTCAACGCTGGATAAATTGCTTTAAAACCCGCCATAAATGGAACGACTTGGGCACTCCACTTCTTCGTTGCGCCAATTCAGAAGGTGACCGACATTCAGTCATTGACGCGCCTTGAATTGAAGCGCCCCAGTCGTTCTGAAACGCGCATTTTGAGGTGGTATGGGTATAACCCCCCCTTTACGCAGTAATTAAGAAAGCCAAGCGTTTATTTAGTTTTTAGCTTATCAACTTGGGTAAACAAGTCGTTGGCGTTTGCAATAAATTTCTCTGTTTGTATTGCCGCCGTTATATTGTAAGTAGGTGGTAATAGTATTGGGTTGTAGCTAGGTCGTGGACTAAATTCATCGGTGTTTAAAAAACCCAAAGCATAAATAGGCGCTAGTATGATGAAGGTCATCGAAGATGCAATAATATTGCGCCTATGATTGGTTTGATGAAATGCGATAAATAGGCTCAACCAGATGAAGCTAGAAACAAGGATCGCAAATATCACTAATTCAATCCATGTAAACCATGTCCCAGGATGAATATTAAATATAGCCACCTGTTGCAATAAAATTAGTCCATTGGCAAGTAAAACAACTATCCAAGTTAGATTGAATTGGCTAACAAAATGACTTTCTTTTTTGACGACTTTACCTAAGATTGCAAAACTTAATGGCCATAAACAAAGAATCGCCAATTGCCCAAGCTCAGAGGGAAGTGCTTTAATCAAATTAAACTCTTGTACACTCCCCAAGTATTTTGATAATAATAAAAAACTTAAACAAACAAAGGTTAAACAAATAGCTAAAAAGCTTTGATTTAACCAGCTAAGGTTCTCTTCCAATTCGCTTAAACGTATCGCCTCAGCTAAAGGCACTTTAGTATCGATTATTCTTAAACGGGTGCGACCAATTTTGATTATGTCGTGTGAGTTAAGCGTGGCTTGCCTCACAAATTTATTGTTCACTTTAATGCCATTGGTTGACTGACAGTCATTGACCATGAGTTTGCCCGATTCAGGATCTATGGCGACCAACATGTGACTAGGACACACATAAGGGTCGTCTAAACGTAAGTCATTATTAAAATCACGCCCTACGCACACATAGTCTTGTTCAAATTTATAATGCTTAAGTGGGATATTTTTTCGAGAAAGCAGTTCTAAAACTATTGCCATGCTATTGCGTCCATAAATTTCTGAGTGAATACCAAAGCAGACTCTTTGCTAACGCCAGCCAATGTGTAATGGCTAATCAAACCTTGTTGGGCATGATCAAGTGTGGCTGCAACAAAAAGCACATCATAGAGCTGCTCGAATTCTTTGTAAGCCCTTAAACACAATACTGTTTTATTAGTCACACCATTGATATTGGTGACTTTATCTTGTTGGCAACGAAAATTAGTGACATCGGTTTTAGTCGCATTGTTGCCAGCACCGGCACCTGTGATGCTTTGTGAATAGAAATTATAGAAACGATGTTCTCCCAAAGCCTTACCATCTAACCATTCAAATTCAATTTCAAGCCCCCCAGTGCGTAACCCACGGTGCAAATATATTTGTTCATCTAACTGACAACGGTTTTCTACCGACAAATATAATGCCTCCTTATCGCTGGTATTAGAGCCACCCCAGCATGAGATAAAGTCGGTTATCTTCGAAGGGATCATCGCATCTCCTAATTCACTTGTTTCCCAAGTTTGGTTATTTAACAAGGAAAAAAGTCTATCCTGATTAGCTAATAATTGTGCTTGTATACGAGGCTTAAACTGTTCATTTTCTAACACTTGTGCATCTTGGCTTTTTAACAGCGCCTGAATTTTTTCCAATGGAATAAGGAAGCCAATTTGATTGCCTGCGGTTGCTACATTAACCCCCATCACTTCACCAAGCTTATTGACCACTGGCCCACCACTCATTCCTGGGTTAATGGAACCCGTAAAATGGATCCGTTGGTAAAAACTACTTTTCTTTAATCCATTAAATGTACCTGGCACTACTATCATGCCTAGATCATGGGGATTACCTAGAGAATAAATATCACTGCCTTGCAATGGCAGAGACTGTGCAATAGGGAAAGCACTTTCTTGTTCGGACAGAACCACTTTTCTGACTAAGGCTAAATCATTGACTACATCTACATCAACAAGTTGCAGTTGTCCCTGGGAACCATCATGAGCCAAATATTCAATTCTGAATTTATCAGGGTTATACACATATTCAGATACTACATGGTAATTTGTGACTATATTACCTAATGAATCGATCTGAAAACCAGATCCAATGGATGATTTATTACCAGACTCTAGTTCTATTATTTTGATTTGATACAGGGCAGTACGATGCTGCCCAAATAGGTTTTGGGCAGTTTGTTGACTATGTGCAAGCGAGCAGAACATAGAAAACACAATTAGTAAAATTCTCAAGGTGATTGATCCAGTGACAATTAAGATTAGTGGAGCCAACTTGGTGGGCTACCTTAGGGGGTTAGCATAATCATTCAGGTTGTTAACATTTTGTTTACACTCGACAAAATGGTTTACATGAGCGACCATTTGGCTAGTTTAAATTGCACAAGCCAATAATGAAATGCTTGATAGTGTAAATACTCCTATTCTTTGCGAACAAGTTCCCAGAATAGGCAATAAATTTAGTCAATGGTTGGGTACAACGGTATTAAAACTGTTGGGATGGTCTTACAGTGGCACTTTCCCTTGTTGTTCAAAGATGATCCTTGCGGTTGCGCCGCATACTTCTAACTGGGACTTTGTTCTGGGAATTGCGGTGGCATTTAACTTGCGTCTAAAAATTTCTTTTTTTGGCAAGCACAGTATTTTTATACCCCCTTTTGATCGTCTTTTACGTCGATTGGGTGGCATTCCTATTGAGCGTAGCAAAACACATGGTTTGGTTGATGGCATGGCAGATAAAATGCGAGAAGCCGAAAGTATGGTGTTGTGCCTTGCTCCAGAAGGTACACGCAGTCCGATATCCCCTTGGAAAACCGGTTTTCTTCATATTGCCTACAAAGCCAAGGTACCTGTGTTTTTGGTAGCATTTGATTATAAGAAAAAACTTATCGAGTTTGGTCCCTTGCACAATATAAGCGACAATACCCAACATGAACTCAATAGGATTTATCTGCACTTCAAATATGCACAAGGTAAGTATCCTGAAAAGATGATCACTAACGTTGTTCCCCCCTGTGGAGAGAGAGATTGAAAAATAAAGGTTTTACTACCCGTTTGGTGCATGCAGACAGGTTGTTGAATACACCTGAAAGTGGTGCCATACATCAAGCCACTAATAACTCAGTGTTGTTTGAATATAAAGATGCTCAAGGTTTAGTGGATGTTTTTCAAGGTAAAAAAACAGGGCATGTCTATTCTCGCTCGTCTTCAGGCTCCAATGCTGCGCTGCAAAATATTCTTACTCATTTAGAGGGGGGAATAGGGGCGATAACCTTTGCAACCGGCATGGCGGCCATTACTGCCACTATGCTGAGTTTGTTTAAAAGCGGCGATCATCTGATTGTTAGTCATTTTTTGTTTGGTAATACCCGTAGTTTTGCCGAAACCTTACAATCTTTAGGCATTGAATTAAGTTTTGTTGATGTGACGGATGTGCAGAAAGTAAAAGCGGCTTTTAAAGGAAATACCAAAGCGGTTTACTTAGAAACTATTGCCAACCCGGTCACACAAGTGGCAGATTTACGAGCCATTGGCCAACTATGCGTGTCTAAACATGCGCTTTTTTTAGTGGACAATACTATGACGCCAGCTAATATTTTTGACGCAAATTCAGTTTTGGCTTCACTAACCATTAGTTCTTTAACCAAATATATTGCAGGCCATGGTAACGTTTTAGGCGGTGCAGTAGTCGACACCGGATTGTTTGATTGGGGTGGCTTCGAGAACATTCTACCTATTTACCGTGGCCCAGATAAAACACAATGGGGGCTCACTCAAATTCGTAAAAGAGGCCTTAGAGATATGGGGGGGACTTTATCACCAGATTCCGCTCATACTATTTCAATTGGCCTAGAGACCCTAGTACTGCGAACTGACAAAGTATGTGAAAATGCGATGCGTTTGGCTTCTTATCTGCATAATCATGACAAAGTTTCGGCGGTGTATTATCCTGGCTTAGCTGGTCATCCTCAGCACTTTTTAGCCAGAGAATATTTTAAAGGTTATGGTGGGATTTTGAGTTTAGATTTAGTTGATGACATCGACCCCATTCAATTTTTAAATGCATTAAACTTAGTGATCTGCGCCACGCATTTAGGTGATACCCGTACATTAGCCTTGCCCGTCGCTTCTACCATCTATTTCGAGAGTAGTGCCAAAGAAAGACAAGAGATGGGTGTGAATGACAATATGATCAGAATGTCCATTGGTATTGAAGATATAGACGATATAATCGCCGATTTTGAACAGGCATTTGCGAAGTTTTAGAAGCAGCTACGAGATAAGGCAGCTTCGAGCAGCGAGATAAAAGTAGAGTAAAAATTTAAAAGACAATAAAGGGCATTATTTACAATAAATGATGCCATTTTTGATTGACAGTAGACCGAGTCTGAAAAATCATTTTTGCGTAGCTCGTAGCTCGTAGCTCGTAGCTCGTAGCTCGTAGCTCGTAGCTCGTAGCTCGTAGCTCGTAGCTCGTAGCTCGTAGCTCGTAGCTCGTAGCTCGTAGCTCGTAGCTTAGGCTAGCTCAAAACTCGTGGTGATTTCAACATTTCCCGTGAGCATCAACATCACTGAACAATATTTGTCAGCAGATAATTGAACGGCTCTGGCGACATTTTTTTCAGTCAAACCTTCACCTTTGACAATGTAGTGAGCATGAATTGCAGTAAAAACTCGTGGCGCCTCTTCTGCTCTTTTTGCATCAAGTTGACACACACAATCATCCACTTTTTTTCTGGACTTTTTAAGGATATCTACCACATCAATAGATGAACAGGCACCCACAGATAGCAATACTGACTCCATTGGGGTCATAGTTTCGCCATTACCGTCTAATTCCAAGGTATGGCCTGTCTCTGTTTTGCATGTAAATCGTAGGTTTTCTTGCCAACTAACCGTTGCTTTCATAGTTTCTCTACTTCTTAACGAGCGTTATTTTAGTTTTGTCTAACAATATACGTTTTTGTCTAAACAAATTGCCAATTGCCTTTTTATATACATTTTTGCTGACTTTAAAGCGTTTTGAAATCTCATCTGGTGGACTCTTATCGGTTAAAGTCGACAGGCCATCATGTGCAATTAGGTCTTCTATTATTTGTTCTTCTAGGGTGTTGCGAGCAGTAGGATCATGGAACTGAAAACATAAATCAATTTTGCCATCTTCTCTAATACGTTTGATATAGGCTTTTAAGGAATGACCTATTTTTATTGGCTGGAACACTTCGTCTCTAAATAACAAACCAAGGTGTGATCCATTGATAATGGCTTTGTAGCCCATGTCTGTCTGCCCACATATCAGTATCTCAACTTCTTGCTTAGCCTCGAACGTACCGCCTTCTTCACTCGACTCTTCATACAAAAAATCTTTGAGTTTAGTGGAAGCTGCCAAACGACCTGTTTCTTCATCACAGAACACATAGACCACATAAGATACCCCTTCAGACATCGGGTAATCTTGTTCACTAAAAGGTACTAATAAGTCTTTTTCTAATCCCCAATCTAAAAACACACCTACCTTGGTGACACTGACGACTTTTAAATAGGCACAATGATCTACAAACACCTTAGGACGTTTGATAGTGGCAATAAGACGATCATCGCTATCATGATAAATAAACGCATTCACCATATCCCCAAGCTTACAGCCCAAGGGCGCATTTTTAGTAGGGAGTAGAATTTGACCTTTATCGCCTGCGTCTAGGTAGAATCCAAAGGGCACTTCATTGACGACTTCAAGATTATTAAACTTTCCAACTTGCGACATGTTTTGCTGATTATCTTTAACGAAATTATAAGGATATTGTAACTTAGCAATAGATTAAGAAATATAAAAACAATGTATATATTACTAAATTGATCGCTTTATTCATGGCATAATTGTGCTCATAGAAATTCCTTCTTTACATGGTACTTTATGGCAGACGCTAACAATATTGTATTTTTAGATGGGCAGTTTATGCCAATGTCTGAAGCTAAAATATCGCCTATGGATCGCGGTTTTTTGTTTGGTGATGGTATATATGAAGTGGTGCCATCCTACGATGCTAAGTTAGTGGGTTTTGGCTTACATATTCAGCGTATGCAAAATGGTCTGGATGCTATTGGTATAAAATTAAATATGGGTGTGGATGATTGGCGTGATATCGCGCAAAATTTAATTGAAAAAAATGGCAAAGGTAATCTTGGTTTATACTTTCATGTTAGCCGTGGTGCGGATGTGAAACGATTTCATGCTTTCCCTGAGAATATCCAAACTACAGTGTTTGCTTATGCCTTCACAATCCCCGCGGCACCTATCGCTGATAAGCTAAAGGTCAAACAATATAGAGTCACCAGTAGTGAAGATTTACGCTGGAAACGCTGCCAGATTAAATCTACCTCGTTATTAGGTAATGTGATGCATTTCCAACAAGGTCAGGAAGCGGGCGTTGATGAAACCATTTTATATAATCAGCGAGACGAGTTGACTGAAGCCAGTGCCTGCAATGTATTTATTGTCAAGAATGAAGTGGTGATAACGCCACCTTTAGATAATCAATTACTGCCTGGCATCACTCGAAATATGTTGCTCGATATTTTACGTAAAGATGGCACCTTGCAAGTACAAGAAAGAGTGCTAAGCATGAGCGAAGTTCACGCTGCTGATGAGCTGTGGTTAACCAGTTCCAGCAAAGAAATTGCACCTGTAGTTGAGTTAGACGGACAACCGATTGGCAATGGCAGAGTAGGCGATATTTGGCAACTTGCGCAATACCTGTATTCTGCGAATAAACATAATTATTAAACTAATTCTCCTAACAATAGCTGGAATGTAAATACCCCGTATGTCTCGACCTGCCAAAATTATTATTGATTTAGCCGCTATTCAAGCAAATTGCCGCTTGGCTCAAACGCTAGCGCCCCATTCTAAAACAGTTGCCGTGGTAAAGGCCGATGCTTACGGACATGGCGCTGTTGAGGTGACCAAAGCATTAGAGCCACAAGTTGAAATGTTCACTGTGTCTTGTCTTGAAGAAGCTTTAATCTTGCGAGAAAACGGTTTAAAAAAACCGATCTTATTGTTAGAAGGGTGTTTTGATATAGGCGAATTAAAGATTGCTCTAGACAATCAATGTGAAATTATTGTGCATAGCCGTTTACAACTCGAACAACTGCTTAATACCAGACTTAAAACACCGCTAAATATTTGGTTGAAAATTGATACTGGTATGCACAGATTAGGAATTTTGCCAAAGGAAGTTGAATCTATATATGCCAAGTTGGTTGAATCATCAAACGTTAATAATATCGTGTTGATGACACACTTTGCCCATGCCGATGCTGTGGGTGGGGCGCATACCGCTAAACAAATTAGTCAATTTGAAACCTGTATTCAGCCGATTGTTGCCCATGCCAATCATAAAGTGGAACTGAGTATGGCTAACTCTGCAGCGTTATTGGCTTGGCAGCAAACTAGAGTGGATTGGAATCGACCGGGGATCATGTTGTATGGTTTGAGTCCTTTTGCAGAAACTATTGAGGAAGCCACTGCGCTTATCCCGGCCATGAACTTTGAGTCACAAGTGATAGCCTTGCGTGAGATTTTAACTGGGGAATCTGTAGGTTATGGTTGCACATGGACGGCACAAAGGCCCTCTGTTATTGCCACCATTGCAGTAGGTTATGGCGATGGTTATCCACGCACCGCAAAATCGGGTACACCTGTATTAATCAACAATCAGCGAGCCCCGCTGGCGGGGAGAGTGTCTATGGATTTAATCTCCGTAGATGTCACTGAGCTAGCCAATGTGCAACTAGGCGATAAAGCGGTGTTATGGGGTAAGACGTTATCGGCTAATGAAGTGGCTAGTTGGGCGGATACTATTGGTTATGAGCTAGTAACGCGCATGCCGAGACGCGTGACTAGGCATTTTGTTAAGTAACCAGAGTTCAGGTTAACTAAGCTTGTATTAGTGAATGTGAATTAACATTCAGCGACTAAAACGGCTCGAAGGGGAGCAGGATAACCTTCAATCGTTTTGCTGGGATCGTTCGGATCAAGAAAGTCTACTAATGATTGGCTGTCCATCCACTCTGTTGCTCTTTGTTCTTCTAATGATGTAGGTGCCACATCCACCACGCGAATATTTTTAAAACCGACTCTTTGCATCCATAGGGTTAACGCTGCTGTACTGGGCAAATACCACAGATTACGCATTTGTGCATATCGTTCGCCGGGCATAAATACTGTTTGTTCGTCACCTTCTACCACTAAGGTTTCAAGCACCAATTCACCACCTTTGCGCAACTGATTTTTTAACTGGTATAAAAAATCGATTGGGCTACGTCTGTGATACAACACTCCCATGGAAAACACTGTATCAAATGCTTTGAGTTCAGGTAATTGTTCCACACCTACAGGTAATAAGTGAATGCGCGGGTCAGGATTGAAGTGTTTAATCGCTTGGAATTGCATTAAAAATAGTTGCGATGGATCCGCGCCTACCACCATTTTGGGCTGTTCGCCTAACATGCGCCACATATGATAACCACTGCCACAACCGACATCTAATACATAGCGATCTCTAAGAGGCTGAATATGTGGTTGCACTCTGTCCCATTTCCAGTCGGAGCGCCATTCGGTATCGATATGAATACCCTGGATATGAAACGGTCCTTTGCGCCAAGGCGTAAATTGCTTAAGCAAGCCTATTATTTGTTTTTGGGTATATTCACTGATATCACCTTCTTGACCAAATTCAACTTTGTCTTGCAGGTTAATCGATGAGGGAGAGGTTTTAGGTAGCTTATTTAGCAACTTTACCCATTTAGTAAAGTCCCCGTGCAGTTGTTCTTTTTGCCAAGTAGCAATTTGAACCGGGAGTACTTCTAACCAATGACTTAAAGGTGAATCCGCAATCTGTTTATAAAAATCATTGAACCAATTAACAGCCAAGTGGCCTCCTGCAATAAAAGCAGCTTCGAGTTTCGAGCCGCGAGCTTCTAGCTTGAAGCAAAAAAACCAAAACTAGCACCATTCTCATTAATGTGACGTAGTTTTCGTTGATAGTAACATTTACTTTGTAAAAATATTTTCGTAGCTCGTAGCTAATAGCTTTTTATCGCCACCATTGATGCAAAGTTAAAACAGGTAAACCAACGCACAACATCGCTAAAACCCACTTGTGTTAACCGGTCTTTATGTTGCTCAAATGTTTCTGTACGCATGACATCTTCTAATGCGGTGCGTTTTTGACTTATTTCTAATTCACTATAACCGTTTCTACGCTTAAATTCGTGGTGTAGGTCAATCACTAAATCATTACCTTGTTCGGTGTCATGACTCAGTTTTTCAGATAGCATTAAAACACCACCTGGATTTAATCCGTTATATATTTTCTGCATAATATCGATACGTTGTTCTGGTGGGATAAATTGCAGAGTAAAATTCATCACCACACAAGAAGCATTTGTAATCTCAATGTTTTGTATATCATCACAAATAACACTAATAGGTGTCGTCGCTTTAAAGGCCTGTACATGTAATTCACAGCGTTGTGCCATGGCAGGTGAATTATCAATGGCTAGAATTTGGCAGTTTTCGGTTTGGATATATTTGCTAGCGGCTAAACTGACCGCTCCTAATGAGCAACCTAAATCGTATATATTACTTTGTGGTTGTGCATACCTTGCGCAAATTTGACCTACAGTATCCACTATTGTGCTGTATCCAGGGACAGAGCGCTGGATCATGTCGGGAAAGACTTCCGCCACCGATTGGTCAAATCGAAATTCACCGACTTGTTGTGGTTGAGAATAAATGGTGTCTTTAACTTCTTGCATGATTGCGTAATGACCTCGATAAAAATAATCCACAATTCTACCTGTGCAATCTCATCCAAGCAATTTCCTTTGCTTCCAATTTGTTAGTCATACCAATCCGTATAATTGCTGGCGTGCAAAGGTCGAAAGGCTTAAGTCAAGAGGTGAGAATATGAGTAAGAGAATATAATACCCAGGATGTCACCCAAGATCGTGGTAAACGAAGATCATCAGTTAAGTGATACCCCAACATGAACAGATCCTAGGGTAGTCGATTGGTTAATCAAAATTGGCTTAATAAATAGACGATTATTTTAAAAAAGTGAAATCTAGCTCATGAATTAGGTATAAGTACGGATTATATCTTCATTAGTTGAGACTAAAGTATAAGTCTTCTATAAAGTAGTTAAAATAATAATATAAACGGGCTGAGTTCAGTGGCGAAGTTTTTAATAGCAGATGATCATCCTCTTTATAGAGAAGCATTGATATCGGCACTGCAGCCATTGTTTAAGAATGTCGATATTATTCAATCTGATTGCTTAGATTCGACACTAAAGGCTTTACAACAACATGCAGATTTTGATTTGATTCTGTTAGATTTGAATATGCCAGGTTGTGATAATTTTTATGGTTTGATCCGTGTCACCCAAGATTTCCCGCAGGTACCTGTAGCCGTTATATCCGCAAGTGACTCCGTTGAAGTCGTATCTAAAGTAATGAGCCTAGGAGCCAAGGGGTTTATACCAAAAGCTACAACCACTCAAACCATCGCTAATGCATTGAAACAAATAATGCTTGGCAATAACTGGTTACCAGAGGGCATGCAATCGAGAATTGAACATCTGGCACCCATTATTGATGTGGCAAGACTAGTAGGTGAATTGACACCTAAACAATTCCAAGTATTAAAACTATTGCAAAATGGTTTGCTTAACAAACAGATCGCTTATGATTTAAATATTACCGAGGCGACTGTCAAAGCCCACATCAGTGGGGTTTTTAGAAAACTCAATGTTAATACTCGTACGCAAGCGGTATTACTGTTGAACAAATTGGATATAGCTGAGCAGTAGTTGTGATAACCCCCGACTTGCCTTTAACTGATTTACATCGACACCTCGATGGTAATATTCGACCGTCAACCATTTGGCAGCTAGCTCAAAAATTTTCTATTCCACTGCAGCAACAAAACTTAGAAGAGCTAATCCAATCGACGCAGATCCAAGTTAAAACGACCGACCTTTTGGCTTTTCTGCAGAAAATGGAACTGGGTGTCTCAGTATTAGCCTCAGAACAAGCCTGTTATAGAGTCGCATATGAAAATGTCGAAGATGCCAAGCGGGCAGGGCTCACTTATGCAGAATTACGCTTCTCGCCGGTTTTTATGGCACATGCCCATAATCTACCTATAGATCAAGTGGTTGATGCTGTGATCGCTGGCTGTAAAGCAGGCACTAAAGAATACGGTGTACCCGTCAATCTCATTGGCATATTAAGTCGCAGTTACGGTGAAGCAACTTGTCATCAAGAATTGCAGGCATTGCTCAGAGCCAAAGACGATATAGTGGCCCTAGATTTGGCAGGTGACGAAAAAGGCTTTCCTGCCATCAGGTTTAAACAACATTTTAAATTAGCCAGAGATGCCGGTTGGAACATAACTGTGCACGCCGGTGAAGCCGACGGACCACACAGTATTTGGCAAGCGATTGATGAGTTAGGCGCAACGCGGATTGGTCATAGTGTGGCAGCGCATGAAGACACGCGGTTAATGGACTTTATGGCTAACAACAACATCAGTATAGAGTGTTGTTTAACCTCTAATTTTCAGACCGGTGCTTGTACTAATATCGCCGATCACCCGATTAAAACCTTCATCGAAAGAGGCATAGTGGTGACCTTGAATACCGACGATCCCGGTGTGTCGGGGATTGAGATTGCTGATGAATATAAGTTAGCGAGGGAGGTTGTGGGGTTGTCTGCTGAGCAGCTTGCTCAGATACAGTTGAATGGGGTTGAGGTGGCGTTTGTGGAGGATAGTGTTAAGAGGGGGTTGTTGAGTCAACTTCGTTAAGCTTTTCTTTTTTCTGCAAAAAATTATGCTCTAACGAGCACTGACATCCTTGTCAGTTTTGACCCGAATCCCTTCGAACCAGTTACTTTTTCTTCTACAGCTAAGAAAAAGTAACCAAAAAGAAGCCGCTCGCCGGGTTATGTTCTTCATCCAATTATTTATGAGATTTAGAACCTTTGTTTGCAAACAGGTTCAACCACTTTGAATTAGTCAATCACACGTCCCTGATGATCGGCACCCAAACCTGACGTCCTTGTCAGGTTGTTCAACTGGGCGAAGCTGTGCTTCTAAAAAATCCAGTTGAACCCTACGAAATCTCAAAAATAATTGGCGAACATAGAGTAAGCGGCTAATCAACCCACGTATCAAACAGTCGTAATACTGCGCTTATAGTTCCACGGCAATAACGCTTCAAAATCTTCCACCGTTTCCGCATAGGGTATCGCTTTGAATATAGTATTGAGATATGCGTATGGCTCAATGCCATGTAACCGAGCGGTTTCAATCAAGCTGTAATGTGCGGCACTGGCGTTTGCGCCAGCAGGTGTGTCGGCGAATAACCATGCACGCCTCCCAACGGCAAAAGGGCGAATGGCGTTTTCAGCCATAATGTTACTGATGCGAAGCTGCCCATCTGTGCAATACACAGTGAGTTTATCCCACTGATTATGCAAGTAGGTCATGGCCTTGCCAGTTAAACTGTCGGTGGCCACGCGCGGTTTGTTTGCCGTGAGCCATGCCTGCAGTGTGTTTAATATCGGCATGCTCTTAGCTTGGCGAACGGCCAGTCTTTTCTCATTGCTAGCATGTTTGATGGTGCGCTCAATCCCATAGAGCTTGTTAATCAGGCTCAAGGCCATGTCGGCTTTGCTGGCTTTTATTTTTTTCCCTTTAGGTTGTGATTGCTGTGCCTCGATGAATTTGCGGCGAGCGTGATCCATACAGCCTAATTGAATGAGCTGGTTTTTGCGGCACACTTCGTTGTAACCTGCATAACCGTCGGTTTGCAGGTAGCCATGAGTAAATCCATGTAGCAAGCGCATAGGCACATGGCGAGCACGCGATGGGTCATAGTCAAACAGCACGCTTTGTTGGTCGGCTTTACCGCCGAGTGTCACCCACATAAATTTATCGCCCGTGGGCGCAAGCCCTGGCTCTTTTAATACCTGAATGCGGGTTTCATCCGCCATAATGAGTGAGCCGGCATGCTGAGTCTCCCTTAATAAGTTAATTAAGGGTTGGATTTGTTTGCCTAGCGCAATGACATAGTTGGCGAGTGTTGTTCTTGATATGCTGCCCCCGTATCGTTCGATAATCCCCTCTAATCGATAAAGCGGCATGCCATCGGCGTATTTAGCAATAATGATGTAGGTCATTAAGTTGATACTGCCCATGGCTTTGGGTACAGGGTGTTTAATGACCTCAGCCGCTTTCATGGTGGTTGTGCCTTGTTCGTCTTTAAACACCGCCTTTTCCTGCATGTACTCTAGTACCTGTACTTTGGCAGGGATAATATCTAGCTCTTCTCTGACTTTCACAAAGAAGGTATTGATTGCGCCTTCTTTTTCAGTATCTGACAAATACGCAAACACTTGGGTGCGTGGTAGGTTTTTAGCAAAGGGTTTGCGACCGGTTTTGGCTTTAGGCTCGCTTGTGGTCGGTAACTCAGGCTCAGTTTGTTCTGGCTCACTGGTCGCTTCGGCTTCGTTGAACAAGTTACCTTGCTCTGGCGGGGTTTGTTCAGAGCTGCTGCCAAAGCGTTTGCTATTAGATAAGCGTAAATACTCTTCGAGTAACTCAACGCGCTTTTTAAGTGAATCGATGACATCAGACTTCTTTTCGATGATGTCACTTTGCTCTGCAATCAGTGTTTCTTTTTCCCCAATCACCCCGTCTTTTTCAGACAGCATAGCTTGCAACCTTGACATGGTATCGGTGTCGCTAAAAGCCTTGTTTTTATGGGTGTTGGGCGGTAATTTCATGCCCGATATTATACTAAACTTGAGGCTAAAAAGCCCTAAAAAACACTGTCGAAATGCAACTTTTTATGGCCCTTCATGGCACTAATATCAAGACCATCAAGTAGCCAGTTTATTTGCTGGCCGTTGAGTGTTATCACCTCCTTTTCACACCTCGGCCAAATGAATCTATCTTCCTCTAGGCTTTTGTAATACAGCACGAAACCATTGTTTTCCCAGAACAGACATTTGATTTTAGTGCGCCGTTTATTGGTGAACACATACAAGTGACCCGAAAAAGGGTTGTGACCCAACTCACATTCGACAATGGCGCTAATGCCTCGAAATGACTTACGGAAGTCAATTGCCTGCGGATATAGATAAATATGCGTAAGCGACATGCACGGGCGCATCGCACTTGTCATGACAATGCCGCCGTTAGCTGTTTCACCACATCGATATTATTGGGCGCAATACCCGATAACGACAGGCCATTGGCGAAGTGCAGCGTTAATAATTCTGGCTTGGGTAAATACTCTGGAATAGGCAATGCAATGAAACCCGTTTTGACCGGTGCTGTTTCTTGCGTTTCTAATCTACGCTTATGGTGACTTAGTCGCTGCGGGTTTAGTTGATGCTTTTTACAATACTGCGTTTGTGTTAATGCTGAATCCTTCCATTGGCTTACGTGTTGCTGCCAAAAGATGATGGGTTGTTTTGACATGTCATTTCCTCACTTGATTTCAGTGACGAAATTATGCACCAGCGGTAATGGTAAAATAAGACCGTGGGTTTATTTGGCGCTTACCAATCAAGTGCGCCAACAAAAAAACAAACAAGTCAAAGCGCAAAACACCACAATGTAGTACAAACCAACGAAGCAAAATTAGCCGCTGAAAAAGTAGTGGAAGCTAAAAAATCCAAAGAGAGCTCAACCAAAAAACCAAACAAGAAGACGAGAAAAAGGCACTTGTGGCGCATCGCGCCGATAATATTAGTGACGCAGATCAGAAAAGTAGTGAAGATGATGATTGGTATGCTGAGTATGATATTCCGGATGATTTGAATTGGTAGGCTAACTAACCACCGCATTTTTATGATCAAATAATCTTGATGTTGTCTGCTGCCATTTAATCTTTTTAGCATACTTATTAGCAGGTTAACTAGAGCAAGAGTCACTGATATGTCCCTCATATTGCAGGCCTGGGCCGTAACCAAGTTACCCTGTTTCCAGAAGCCTTAGATTATTTCGTTAATCAATTCACTGAAAATAGTTGATAGCTGCTGTATCCAAGTAGCATATGATTGATTAACTATTTTTAGGATTATTACAAGGTTCAACACAATTATTCTCAAATTCACACTTTTAAATAGCCAGTTCAGTCTGTTGTTTGAGATCTTCCGGACAACTAGCTAACAGTGAAATACTATTATCTTCAGCAAGTTGTTCTAATTTAACTCCAAATCCCCACAAACGGTGAAAGTGTTTAAGTACTGCTTCGCTACTTTTCGACAGTGGAATTGCATTTTGTGGAATGTAGCGCAGTGTTAAAGAACGATCACCACGGACGTCTACGTCATATACCTGAATATTTGGCTCAATATTACTTAAGTTGTACTGGGCAGAAAGTTTGTCTCTGATGTTTTGATAACCCAGTTCGTCGTGGATGGCCGAGATACAAATGTGTGGTTCTTGTTCGTCGTCTTCGATAGCAAATAGTTTAAAATCACGAATGATTTTAGGCGATAAAAATTGACTAATAAAACTCTCGTCTTTAAAGTTTTGCATAGCAAAATTTATAGTTTCCAACCAGTCTTTACCTGCAATGTCCGGTAACCAGCGTTTATCCTCTTCGGTGGGGTGTTGACATACCCGTTTAATATCCATAAACATGTTAAAACCCAGGGCATAAGGGTTGATCCCTGAATAATTGGGACTGTTGTAATCCGGTTGTGCCACCACGCTGGTATGGCTGTGTAAAAACTCCATAATAAAACGGTCGGTAACTTTGCCTTCGTCATAGAGGTGATTAAGTATATGATAGTGCCAAAAGCAGGCCCAGCCCTCATTCATTACTTGGGTCTGTTTTTGAGGATAAAAATACTGGGAAACTTTACGCACAATACGCACCAATTCACGCTGCCAGGGTTCCAGTAGGGGAGCGTTTTTTTCAATAAAATACAGCAGATTCTCTTGAGGTTCAGAAGGAAACCGCACGTTTTTCTCAGGGTCCTTTAATTTTGCCTCAGGTAAGGTACGCCATAAATCATTGACCTGGGACTGTAGGTAGGTTTCTCTGTCATGTTGCCTTTCACGTTCTTCTTGCATGGAGATTTTTTGTGGCCGTTTGTAGCGATCTACACCAAAACTCATTAAGGCGTGACAAGAATCCATGATGTCTTCGACTGCAGATACGCCATATTTCAGCTCACACTTGGCCAGATAATTTTTGGCAAACAGCAGGTAATCAATAATCGACCCTGCATCGGTCCAGGTTTGAAATAAATAGTTGTTCTTAAAAAAGGAGTTATGTCCGTAACAAGCATGGGCTATTACCAAGGCCTGCATAGTTATTGTATTTTCTTCCATTAAGTAGGCTATGCAGGGTTCTGAGTTAATTACTATTTCATAAGCCAGGCCCATTTGGCCGCGACGATAATTCTGTTCGGTCTGAATAAATTTCTTACCAAAAGACCAATGGGTATAATTGAGTGGCATACCAACACTGGCATAAGCATCCATCATTTGTTCGGCGGTGATCACTTCAATTTGGTTCGGGTAGGTCTTAAGTCCATAGTATTTGGCAACACGGTCAATTTCTTGTTCATACTGTTCTAACAATGCAAATGTCCAGTCAGGACCATCACTTAAGGGCACTGATTTATTGTTTTTGGCCACACTAAGTTACTCCTTTTTGTTTGCTGATGTTCTTATCAAATAGCTCTCTGAATACAGGGTAAATATCTCTCACTTCACGAATATGTTTAATCGAGAAATTTGGGTGGATGTCGCTTAGTTGCTGGTATTCTTCCCATAGACTTTGATGCTGGCGTTGAGTAATTTCTATATAGGCAAAATAACGTATTATGGGCAAGAGTTGCTGGTGTAGAAGTTCACTACATTTGGGTGAGTCATCGGCCCAATTGTCACCATCCGAAGCTTGTGCTGCGTAGATATTCCAGTCATTGCTTGGGAATCGTTCAGTTATAATGTTTTGCATCAGTTTGAGTGCGCTGGAGACTATAGTGCCACCGGTTTCCTGGGAGTAAAAAAACTCTTGTTCGTCGACTTCCTTGGCTTGGGTGTGGTGGCGGATATAAATTACCTCAACATTTTTATAGCTACGGGTTAGAAAAAGGTAAAGCAAAATATAGAAACGTTTGGCCACATCTTTTGTAGCTTGATCCATAGATCCAGAGACATCCATTAAACAAAACATTACTGCTTTACTGGTGGGAATGGGGCGATTTTCGAAATTTCGAAAACGTAAATCAAAGGTATCTATAAAAGGTACCCTAGTGATGCGTTTTTTGAGCTCTGCAATTTCGTTTTTTAGAACTATGATTTCCATCTGGTGGTCAATGGTGTCATTTTTAAGTTTGAGTAACTTTTCTTCCAATTCTGCCAGTAAAACTTTTTTACCCGCTGTCATAGCTATACGCCGCGCGATCGAGCCCTTGAGTGATCGTACAACATCCAAATTACTTGGTACCCCGTCAGACACAAAGCCAGCTCTATAGGTTTGGTACTGGACAAGTTTGTCGAGCTGATTTTTTTGCAAATTGGGCAGGGCTAAATCTTCAAATAGTAGGTCTAAATATTCATTTTTGGAGATATGAAAGATAAATTCATCTTCGCCTTCACCGGAGTCACTGGTCTCACCATCACCATTACCCTGGCCATGGCCTCCCTGTGGTCGATTGACCTTGTCACCGCGACTAAAATGGTCGTTGCCGGGATGCACTCTTTCCTGTTTCCCCCCTTTAATTGTATGAAAAAAAGGCTCAGATACATCACGGCTGGGGATGCTGATTTTTTCGCCACTGTCAATATCCGTCACGCTGCGTTTACTGACGGAGTTGGCAACAGATTGTTTGATCTGTTCTTTATAACGGCGCAAAAAACGCTGCCTGTTTACCGTACTTTTACCTTTACTATTTAGCCGTCTATCAATAAATTGAGCCATACCACATCGCCTCAGTTTAATAATCTCGTAATTAAGACGATTTTCTCACGCGTAAATACCATTCACACAAGAGTCGGACTTGTTTTTGGGTGTAACCTTTTTCCGTCATACGATCGACAAAATCCTCATGTTTCTTCTGATCGTCGGCTGAACCTTTGGTATTGAAGGAAATAACGGGTAACAAATCTTCAGTACTAGAGAACATTTTCTTTTCAATTACGGTGCGTAATTTCTCGTAACTGGTCCATGAAGGATTGTGACCTTTGTAATTGGCGCGGGCTCGTAATACAAAATTAACGATTTCATTACGAAAATCTTTGGGGTTACTAATACCTGCCGGTTTTTCAATTTTTTCCAGTTCGCCGTTTAAGGCTTCGCGGTCAAACAGCTGACCGGTCTCAGGATCACGATATTCTTGATCCTGTATCCAGAAGTCAGCATAGGTCACATAGCGGTCAAACAAGTTCTGTCCATATTCAGAATATGACTCTAAATAAGCTGTTTGAATTTCTTTGCCAATAAACTCCACATATTTAGGGATCAAATAGCCCTTCAGGTGTTCTTTATATTTATCTGCTAACTCGGCTGGGAACTGTTCTCGGTCAATTTGGCGTTCCAGTACATAAAATAAATGAACAGGATTGGCTGCTACTTCTAGCTGATCAAAGTTAAACACCCGTGACAAAATCTTAAAGGCAAAACGAGTGGATAAACCCTGCATACCCTCATCTACTCCTGCATAATCCCTATACTCTTGGTAGGACTTGGCTTTTGGATCTGTATCTTTAAGGCTTTCACCATCGTATACCCGCATTTTTGAATAGGTACTAGAGTTTTCTGGCTCGGTTAAACGCGACAATACACTAAATTGAGCCAAAGCCTGCAGGGTGTCGGGGGCACATGGTGCGGCCGATAGCTGACTACTTGCCAGCAACTTACGGTAAATATTGATCTCCTCAGACACACGTAAACAATAAGGCACTTTTACAATATATACCCTGTCCAAAAAAGCTTCGTTGTTCTTGTTGTTTCGAAATGTTTGCCATTCAGACTCATTCGAGTGAGCCAGAATTATCCCGTCAAAGGGTAGGGCTGAGAAACCTTCGGTCGGATTATAATTTCCTTCCTGAGTGGCTGTCAGTAGTGGGTGTAATACCTTAATCGGCGCTTTAAACATTTCCACAAACTCCATCATTCCCTGATTGGCTTTGCATAGGGAGCCAGAATATGAATATGCGTCGGGATCATTTTGCGCGTAGTGTTCAAGTTTACGAATATCTACCTTACCCACCAAGGCTGATATATCCTGATTGTTTTCATCGCCGGGTTCAGTTTTGGCAATGCCTATCTGATCCAAAATTGAAGGGTAAACCTTGACCACTTTAAATTGGCTAATATCGCCATTAAATTCGTGAAGACGTTTTCGGGCCCAGGGCGACATAATAGATTTGAGGTAGCGATTGGGGATCCCGTATTCTTTCTGCAAAATCCCACCGTCTTCGTTTGCATCAAACAGGCATAAGGGATGATCATTTACCGGTGATCCTTTGAGCACATAAATAGGCTGTTTTTGCATTAAGTCTTTGAGTTTTTCAGCCAAAGATGACTTGCCGCCGCCAACCGGACCAAGTAAATACAGTATTTGTTTTTTCTCTTCTAAACCCTGAGATGAATGCCGGAGGTAGGACACAATTTGCTCGATGGACTCTTCCATACCATAAAAGTCGTCAAAGGCTGGATACATGGCAATAACACGATTGGAAAATATACGACTTAATGCTGGACGTTTTGAGGTATCAATCATTTCAGCATCGCCGATAGCCATTAACAGTCGCTCCGCAGCACTTGCATACGCGCTTGTGTTTTTTTTACATATATCCAAAAATTCATTAATGCTGAATTCTTCTTCTTTGTGTTGCTCGTACCTTTGCTGGAAATGATCAAAAATGCCCATAACTAACTCCTAGAAGAAAACATTTGTAGGTCATACTATATATACTAGACCCTTATCAGCACTTTTGTGTAGCACATTAAGATTGATAATAAAAAAAAGCTTTCACTTAGCTTAATAATGTGATTTTTGATTTTTTTGTGGGCTCTAAAAAAGCTCAAACATAAATGTGTAGATGAGAATCTTGAATTAGTTAATGCCGAGGATCCGTACAGATAATTTGGACTCAAACCACGAAGCGTGCTTTATGCATTTTATTATTTAGTAAAATTACAGAGATACCCATTGTAAAAAAATCAATAAAAGAACAGTTAAATCAATATATTACGTATATTTAATTGAATTGAAACAACAACCATCATTATGGGGTTGGGCATTTCAGAGGCTTCGCCGATATTCATCTTAGGTGGCTCTGCCACTGCTTTCCCGCATGTAAAGTATCAGCACAAAAAGGCTTATTTTAGGGGCAAATGGCAAGCTTTAGCTGGCCTGAAAGGTAAAGTGCAACGGAAGCTGCGCGGGACGCACTTTATAAAAAAAGTCACTGGCTCGAAAGGATTCGAGACAAAAACCATCATGCGCACGCCGCGCGAATCGTGCTTTTTCTTAAACAAATATGAGCAGAGGAGGATAGTTTGCAACTAGATATATAATGTACAAAAACAAAAAAACTCCCAATACCATGGCCTATTGTCCAAATTCAACATGCAATTTTACAACTGTATGAACTACTGTATATAATACTGGGATTGTTCGTAACTGACGTCTTCTAATGCGCAATTACCCCAAGGCACTACCAGAAAAATACTATCTTGACCATTTCAATGAATTTATTCATTTTATTACACAACAGTGTGGGCATCTGTTGGATAAAGAACACCAAAAATTTATGAAATGTTACCAACAGTTAGCCCATGACACCCAATGTATGTTTGTCAGGGTAATCAATCGGCAAGGTTGTTTTATCACCTTAGATAAAATGTATTATCACGAGATTAACAACTGTCAAAGTCAATTAGTCGCGCTACAGAAGGTCAATTTTTTAAGGAGATTGAAGCCTGAGGATATCCAAGGTTGGTTACAACAATTGACCAAAATACAATTGCTTGAAATTTTAGAGCAATATGCTGTTAGTGGTATTAAAAAAAGTGCTACGAGACAGGTTTTGTTAGAACAAGTAATTCATTCCTGTACTAATAACCAATGCCTTTCATCAGAGCTTGCCCAGAAAGTTTTAGTTAAAAACTTTGAGTATTGTTTAGCGTATTTATTATTCTTGTTTTTCGGTAATACCAGTAGTGGATTGAACAAGTTTTCTATGCGGGACCTGGGGGTATTAAAAACGCGCTCTGGCACTTCTGAACAAAACGCACGATTCAATAAATTAGAGCAAGGGAAGTGTGTTTTCTATTACAGTTTTAAACTCGAACAATTAAAACGTAATGAATTAAATATTAAGGAATATGTATTAAATAATAAAGGGCCAGTAGAGCACCCAGTCATAATCATTAATTGTGCTCAATGTAATCAACTTAGAGATGAGTTTTTTTATGTGTTGGGTAAACAGCTGTTGGTTCAGTCTCTAGCATTAGCCTTGAAATACCTCAGTGCCTCTAGCCATCCAAAAGCGCAAGAGAAATGGTTAAGAGAGCTGTTTAAACTGGGTGAAAAAGACCGAGTAAAACAGGAATTAGAGTACCTTATCGATAATTCCTTGGATGATGCATTATTACTGTTTGCGGAAGATTTTTATCAACGTAAATTTCATCAGGTAAAAGTCAGTAAATTAACCAAGAAGTTGCGTGATGACAGTTATAATTTAGCGATAGACCTAATACATAAAGACCAAGTAGAAAAGGGCGTTAAACAGTGTTACCAGCGTTTAGGCTCAGTCGTATTTAGGACTGAAAACCGTTTGTTTAACGCATTATTTGGACTGTCATTTTGGCAAGAGCTGTTCAATGATGCTGATTCGGTAGCGACTGAGTTTGACCGCAGGCCAAAGGTAGTCAAAGAAAACATGATTTACCAGACGTTAGAGAACGCTATCGAGCAACGTTTATTGATGTTTTCTGAGTCAAAAAGGGCGACTGCCTATTTAACCAAAATAGCTACCCAGTATTACGGCCAGCCTAATGGTATGTTTCGTTGGAATCCGCATATGATACAGATCATTTCAACTTTTTTGATTGCCGCTCCAGTAGAGGCTGTTGTGCAACATTTGAGAGCCATGGCAAAGAATTACCATGGCTTGAACGATGGTTATCCAGACTTGATGATTATAGAAAATGAGCAACTGCGATTCGAGGAAGTAAAAGCGCCGGGAGATGTTATTAGGCCCAATCAATTTGTCACTATGAATGCTTTACAAGACGCAGGATTTGACGTGCGGATATGCAGGGTAGAGTGGTTTGTTGATCCTATGCAGCCTTATGTGGTGGTGGATGTTGAAACAACGGGTGGTAAACAGCCACAACATCGCATCACTGAAATTGGTGCAGTAAAAATGATCAATGGCGAGATAGTTGAAAGGTGGAGCAGTTTGATTAACCCCCAAAGGCATATTTCCAGCTTTATCACTAAGCTCACTGGAATAAGCAACGATATGGTCAAGGATGCGCCTTTATTCAGTGAAGTGGCAGATAGTCTTAGTCAATTCATGGAAAACTGTGTTTTTGTGGCACATAACGTTAATTTTGATTACGGCTTTTTTAAACAAGAGTATCAGCGTCTCGACCGTAATTTTGTGATGCCTAAATTATGCACTGTGAGGGAAATGAGAAAGCAATTCCCAGGTCTTAGGTCATATTCGTTAGGCAATCTATGTGAAACCTTTGATATCTCCTTAGAGAACCATCACCGAGCGCTTTGTGATGCCGAGGCGGCAGCCGTGCTTTTAAAAATGGTCCATCAGCAAAAAATCACAATAGGCAAATAGTTACAAATAATTCGCCTCTGAAATGGGCAAATTACCTTTTCCTTTAGAAAAGATGTATGCCCATTGGGTGTCTTCTAATACGGTTATTGCCCCCGCAACATCTATGGGTATATATGGGAATGGGATCATGATGGCGATGTGAGCGAAATTGATGTGACATTTTCCGCTACTCATAAAGGTACAACTGTCCTCATCGAACATTCAGGCTTTCAAAAACAACAAAGCATAGCTATGCACGATCAAGGTTGGAGCAGCTATATTGATGGATTTAAACTGTTTTTATCAAAGACAATTTAATCTGTTGTCTTATCTTCCGTTATCAGACTGACAATACGCCAATCTGATTTAGGTTGAATATTTCTTAAGCTAGTGAACATTCTTACTTTACCATTTGGTTCAATCGCGCATAGCCTAATGGAGCGTTTCTGATACTCTTTTTCATAATCTTCATAGCTGAATTCATCAGACAACCTAGTGGTTTTTATTGTGCCTCCCTTGTTAGCATACCCTGCTAGTTTTGCATAAGTCACATCTTCATTAAAAAGGCATAACTTTGCCGCATATGACTCTGATACTTGGTGGCTTGCACGTTTCTGGGGTTCGTTGACGCTTAAGCCTAGTACAGCTCCTTTACCCAGTTCGTGTTCGAAATGATAGGTTACCAAGGGATTGAGTTGTTTATAGGGCGAAATAACCAATACGGTGCCGTATAGGGATAAATCTACAGTACGACCTGCATGCTCAGACATGGGGTTGCCGTAGTAGGTAGGGATATTGTCCATACGTGCTAGCCTTATCGATTCCCAGTTGGTATCTGCTATACGCACTGTGACCTCCTGAGCAATTAATTCCTTGGCAAATAACCTTGAAAATAAACCGCTACCAAAAATCAAAAATCCATAAGGGGCTGGGGCACGTAGCTCGAGCATTTTTGCCACTTTAACGGATGTCAGGCTTTGAATCACCACAGTGGTGATGATCACCAAAAACACTAAGGGTACTAATAATTCAAATTGGCCGTACTCTAAAGCCTCTAACTTCAATGCGAATAAAGCTGATACGGCTGCTGCCACTATACCCCGAGGCGCAATCCAGCTAAGAAGTGCCACTTCTCGCCAATTCAAATTAGTACCCAAGGACGATATAAAAACAGATATTGGCCTAGCAACAAACATGATAACCAGTAAGACAACAACAGATCCCCAGCCTAAATTAAGCATGGCACTGAGCTCAATTCTTGAGGCTAGAAGAATAAACAATCCAGAAATCAACAACACACTTAAGGTTTCTTTAAATTCCAAAATATCATCGACTTCGACCCGTTTCATATTCGCCAACCAGATACCCATGATGGTGACTGTTAATAAACCAGATTCGTGAGCAATCATATTAGAGCCTTCAAATGCACCTAACATTAAGGTTAATACTGCGGTGTTCACTAAATAATGGGGTATCCAGTTATTACGCAGCACGATACCCATTAGATAGCCTGAAAGTGCGCCAATAATAACGCCTACTGAAATGGTTTTAGCGAAGGCAAATAAGGTGTGGCTTAGCGCATCTTGGGTAGACACAATGTATTCAAAAACTAACACAGCTAACAAGGCACCAATTGGATCGATAACTATGCCTTCCCAGCGTAAAATATTGGCTATTTTAGTGCTAGGTCTTACTGTTCGTAACATTGGCACTATTACTGTGGGCCCTGTAACAGTGACAATTGCGCCAAATAAAAATGCCATTTCCCATGACATACCCATAGCATAATGAGCAACAGGTGCGGCAATTACCCAAGTGATCAGAGCGCCAACTGTGCATAAATTTCGCACCATAGAGCCATGACCACTTAAATCTTTAAATTTAAGGGTCAGTGAGCCTTCAAACAAAATAATAGCCACCGATAGAGATACAATTGGGAAGAGCAAGTCACCAAATAATAAGTCGGCATTAATGATGCCAGTTACTGGGCCAACAATGATCCCTGCAATTAATAGCGGTAAAATGGCAGGGAGTTTTATTTTGTAAGCCAAAAATTGGCAGGTAATGGAAATAAGTCCCACTGCCACTAAGGAGATAATCGGATCGCTCACGTGAATTCCAGTATGCTAGATATGTCAAAAAATATGGCCTATCACAGCACAGATAAGTAATTAAAATCAATTATTAAACTCATTTCAATAGCACAAAATGGCAGCACCTCAGGTAAGTAACAGTTGTTATGATGGTTTACCTGAGGAGTTATTGTGAATTGAGGGTTTAGTCTACCGCTTTGAGTTCGGTTATCTCTTGATGTAATTGATACTTCTTATCGGTCACTATCGCTTCAAGCACTTCTAGTCTGGTTTTAACCGATGCTAATTCGTTTTGTATATTTTCTTTTTCAGAAATATTTAAATTAGCATTGACCTTCGCCATTTCCTTTTTATGGGACGTCCAAGTACCAATCAAAACTATAGGTAATACAAATGCAAATAAAATAATCAATACAAACACCATACCTTCGTCCATTTTCCTCTCCTCGCTAATTTAAAGTAAACTTTTTTATTGGTTAAGCATAGTTTAGACCAGATTTATTAGTCTATATAAAACAGTGGTTTAGGTGTTGTTGTTAATATTTTCCAGTGATGGCATTAGTCTTTTTAACCAGTTTTTAATCAAAATGACAAACATAAGCACAGGCTAAAAATTCTGCGTTGGTGTCTACTTTTAGCATGATTTCAGTTGATTTATGACAAGGCTTTTTTGTGTGAGGATACCAAAAGCGAGTTAGTACTTTTAGTATCCTTTATGACTAATAGGTTTAAACCGTTCGAGTGGCTAATGCCGGTGGAATATTTGCGGCTTTTCTGGCGGGACCAAACACTGCGCCTTGACCAACTATCCATAATACCAACATGCCAATAGGGATGTAGAACCAATCTATTCGATCTAGGCCAAAGGTATTCACTAGTATGATATTTAAACCAATGGTGAGTGCCGCTCCCAATATTACGCCTATGCTACTGATCAAGAAGTTTTCTAACATGAAATAGCGAACAATAGCAGACTGACTTGCTCCTAAAGCGCGTCTTGTACCGATTTGTTTTTTACGTTGATTCACACTGAAGCTAGCTAAGCCTACAATACCTAAGGCTGTGACTATGGTTAAAATGATCATCACTGTGGTTAGGATTTTAATCATGGCAGTATGCCCACGGTAGCTGCGTTCTCGGGTTTCTTCGATGCTACGCATGTTTTGAATTAATCGGCCTTTGTTACTGTTGGCCAGCAATTCTTCCACTTGTTTCATTACTGAGTCTCTTTGACCTGGTTCGGTACGGATAAAGTAGCGGCTGCCTTTATAGTCCATTCTTTCTGGCGACAACATAACATTTTCTAAATTGTTCCAGCCGACCCAAGGAGCTTGTAACTTATCAATAATTCCGACCACGATCATGGGTTCAGTGTCATTAATATAGACAGTTTTACCTACAACAGACCCGTAGGGAATATCAGGAAATAAGTTTTCAGCCATAGCTTTGGTCAATATGGTTTTATCAGGCCATTTGACTTGCCCAACAACCCGCATACCAATGTCTGTTTGAGCAAAGTTTTCACCTGCGATAATCTCTACATCTAAGGCATTGAGACCGTGCTCATCAACCATGTATACAGCAGTGCCAACGCCGTCATGTTCAACCCCGGGTTGGGTTTTTAGGCCCATAGACCAACCGCTATCGCTGTTGGGCACTGCGTTAATCTGAATTGCGTCTACGATGCCGGGCAGGGCACGTAATGCATTTAGATCCTCTTCAACGGTAACAGGCGTATTAAAGTTTTCAGTAAAACCTACACTGGTTAAGTAAAAGCTGTTTTCATTATCAATGCCGCTATCTCGCTGCATTTCTTTACTGCGCTCTACTATGATGTATACCGAATTGACGATTATGGTCATAGTCACCGCTATTTGCAGCGCGATTAATATGGCACCTACTTTATTACGTAACATGGCGCGAAAAATAGGCCCAATTTCCCAATTGATTGAGGTGCTAGTGTGAGTATTTGACATGTTCTGGTTCCTTTATTGGCCGACCGGCGCTATTGGCTTTTTAATTGGCTGGCTGGGGCGATGTTACAAGCTCGCCAAGTAGGATATAAACCAGCGGCAATACTAGATACCAAAGCAATGCTAAGGGCGACTAAAATCATGCTTATGTCTAAGGTGGCTAAGTCATCTACAAAGTCGCCGTACAGGCTCTTAATACCTAGTAAACCAAGAACGGCAAAGCCAAGTCCTGCGAAACCACCTAACAAACCTATCATCGCGGTTTCAACTAAGTGTTGTTTGAATAAGTCAGATTTTGATGCGCCTAATGCTAAGCGCAAACCAATTTCAGCCGATTTTCCCGTGAACTTGGCCAACAACAAACCAATGGTATTCAGTAAACATACCAACAAAAACATAAAGGAAAGCCACATCATCATCTTGGCGTCTTCTTCCACCACTTCTTGTCTTTCCATCCACTGCATCACGTTTGATAAGCGATTTTTAAGGGGGCGGGGGAATCGGCCGAGTTCTTTTTGTTCCATCACATAGTTATTCAAATAGTCCATATATTCAGCTTTTGCTGTTGCGTTTGGCAGCTCAACCCACATCTGAGTGTTAATACATTCCGATTGTAAAAATGCTTTATAACCTTCACCGTCAGGGCTTTTCCAGCAGTTGTTGTTACCCCAGTTTGGCAGCTCCAATTCTTCTTTGAGCGTGAAGGGCATAAACAACTCTTCGGTTTCGTTAAATGCGCCGTTATTAACGTCATAAAACTTGGGTATAGGTTGCCAATCGTCTATCACGCCAACAACTTGAAAACTTCTGCCAGCAACCACAATAGTTTTACCTACTGAGTTTTCACCGCCAAACACGCTTTCGTTAGTTCGTTTGCTGAGTATTATCACTTGTTCTCGATTGGTGTCCGAGCGGCTATCCCATGGGTTACCAAAAATAAAGGGCACATCAAACATGCCAAAGAAATCGGTGTAAGCCAGTCTAATGGAGGCTTCAAATGGTTTAGCATCGTCACCAGGAGGTTCAATAATGCCACCAGACCTACCCATAGCAGATTGGCGTAGTGCTTTTTTAGCGAGAGTGAAGTTGGTCGCATCTGTCCAAGTTAGCTGATTCGGAAGAGCTTCATCATCATCATTAAACGCATTGTTGGGATCCCAGCTATCTACTTGTATATGAAATAATTGATGGCTTTTGTGTGGAATTGGATCCGCAGACATCAGATAGTTAACCGTGATCGTGGTCATGCTGGCACCAATACCCAAGGCAATCGCGGTGATCATCAGCAAACTTAAGATGGGATTACGTTTTACACTTTTTATCGCTAGTTTTATATAATAACCAAACATATTGGTTGCTCCTAAGCGTTAGACGGCAGCAAGTTGTGTTGGCATGGCGATATCAACTTCATTAATTTCGCTGACTTTGCCATCACGCACATAAATATTTCGCCTAGCTTGCTTAGCTAAGTGCCCATCATGGGTCACCATGATAATAGTAGTGCCTGCAGCGTTAATGCTTTTTAATAAGTCCAGAACACTGTTAGCCATTTGGGTATCTAAGTTTCCAGTTGGCTCATCAGCTAACAAAAAGCGAGGCTCGCCTGCCAATGCTCTAGCAATGGCGACCCGCTGTTGTTGTCCACCAGAAAGTTGCGAGGGTAGGTGTTTCATACGCTGAGCTAGCCCAACCATTTCTAAGCTATTTTCGATACGTTTTTTACGTTCTGCACTGTTAAATCCGCGATAACGCAAAGGTACGTCGACGTTGTCGAATAAATTGAGATCAGGTATCAAATTAAAGCTTTGAAAAATAAAGCCAATTTTTTCGTTTCTGAGTTGGCTGCGTTTTTTGTCATTTAAATTACTGACGTTTTGGCCGTCTAGTTCGTAGGTACCGCCGTTAAAAGTTTCAAGCAGTCCCGCGATATTTAAGAATGTGGTTTTTCCGGATCCTGAAGGGCCGGTCACAGCCACAAAGTCACCTTCACCCACATGTAAGTTAAAATCCCGCAAGGCATGGGTTTCAACTAAATCGGTGCGAAATACCTTTTTTACATCTGTCATTTTTAACATAAGAATTGTTCCCAAATTTTAATTGTAATTGTAATGAGTATTTTACTATTCGTTTATAAATCACTGAGTAATGAGCACACTTTGTGCGCCGTTAAATTGGTCCGTACCTGAAACTATGATGGTATCGCCTAATGAAAGGCCGTTCAGCACTTCCACACTAGACAAACTGCGTGCTCCAGTGGCAATAGGAGTGCGTTCCGCCATATCATTTCTGACTATATAAGCGACTCTGCCATTCCCGGTTTCCAAAAATTGTCCACGCTGTACCATTAGCACATCTTGTTTATGTTCCATCAGAATGCGGGTCGTTAGACGTTGATTTTGACGCAACCCTTGTGGTTGACTAATACCGCCATTAGAAAGGGAGATGAAACGCACTCTGCCCGTAACTTGATTGTTCTCAATTTCAGGTGAGATGGTCACGAGTTTTGCTGAATGCGTTTCACCATTGAGGTTTATTTGGGCCGCCATTCCTATGGCTAAGTCGTCGGCGTAGCTTTCTGGGATATCCACTTCTATTTCAAATTCAGATAAATCCACCACGCTTAAAATAGATTGGTTTTTTGCTACCTGATTTTTTTGTTCAACAGACAAGTTACCTACTAAGCCATTAACGGGAGACAGTAAGGTCAATTCGTCTACTTGGCGGCTAAGTTCGGCTACTAAAAGCTTTTGGCGCTCTACAAATAGGCGTTTGGTTTTTACCTCAAACTCTAAGCTTTCTAAATTTAGTTCAGCGTCTTTGACAGAATGTTTAAATACTAAACGCGCGTTTTCTAAATCGTCTTGGGCTTTCTCAAAGTCAATTTGACTGATAGATTGGCTTGCAAATGCCTTATCAGCTCGGCGCTTTTCTCTGTCTGCTGCAGTCAGCGACACTTTAGCCAAATCTACCGCTTTTTGATTAACCAGTGCTTGTTTACTGGATTGGATTTTTTGTCTGTCTAGTTCCATTTGTAAACGTTGCAAGGCTGATTGCTCTTGTTTGAGCTGATTGGTTAGCTCAGGGCTATCAATGGTAGCTAAGACTTGACCTTTGAGTACAGTATCGCCTGCATCTACTTCAAACGAAATAGTGCCTTGTGCAGGACTATATAACTTAGGGCTGACAGCGGCTACTACGCGTCCTTGAACGGATAAGTCGCGAACAAAGTCACCTTGGGTAACAGTCGCTAAACGTACTCTTTGTGCAGAAATGCTGACGTCTGAGTTGGACCAGTTGCTGATTGTGGGTGCAAGGGTGACGTATACCAACACCGCAATTAAAATGAAACCTAATGCTATCCATTTGGATTTGTTATTGGATGTTTTTAAGACAGCGGTATCTTGACCGCTGGTGTCTGCAATTTTCATCTGTATCCCTGAAATTTTTAAACAATCACTTTCTATGTCGAAGCAATAATCAAAAAGGTTTAAAAAAGATAAAAATAATTATTGTCGCTGACTTTTTAAGACGATATTTTAACCTAAGCTATTGGCTTCTTGTCGCCTGAGCAGGAGAAACATTCATGGCTTTTAATGCGGGTTTTAACGTTGCCAATATGCCTAATACATACAAACAAAATACCGCTATAAAAATATAACCTAAAGGTAGCTTAGGTAAGGCATATTGAGCTACCAAAAAGATATTAAGACCTACCGCTAGTAAACAACCCATAAAAATACCACAAGTGGTTTGTATAATATTTTCAATAAAAAACTGATTAAGAATATCTATTTTAGTTGCACCTAGTGCGCGCCTAATGCCGATTTGTTTATGTCGCTTAAGGACATTAAAACTAGTCATACCTGCTATCCCCATAGCGGCAATAATAGTCAGGGCTGTCATGACCACCAACAAAATTGTAATGGCAGCAATATCTGGTCCATATACTTGTTTTTTAATGGTTTCTATAGTTTGTACTTTGCGGATCATCCGTTGCTGGTTGCTCATCGCTAAGTACTGCTCAGTATCGGCAATGGTTGCCTGTAACATACTGGGTTTAGTGCGAATTAGGTAACGTGCGGAGTTACGCGTAATCACTCTAGGGTAGATAATACTGTTTTCAATTTGTCCTACTGGGTCCCAAGGTGCTTGTAGTTGCTCTACAATCCCTTTAATAACCGCGCTATGTACTGAATTAATATAAATTGTTTTACCAACCACAGATTGACGTGGTCAACCTAATACGACCACCTTAGTTAAGCTACTTTTTGTAATTCATTGTTTTCTCTTTCAAAGTCATTAGGACTTTGGTAATCCAAGTACGAATGAAGTCTATGGCTGTTGTACCACATGGTCATGTAATTCAATATATCTTGTTGGGCGCTAAATCGTGTTGAGTAATTGCGCCAATGCACCCGCTCTTGTTTTAGGCTTCCAAAGAAACTTTCTGCTACAGCATTGTCCCAGCAACATCCTTTTTTACTCATGCTCCCTACAAAACCATATGTCTTTATAAGGCGTCGATAAGCTTTGCTGGCGTACTGTACGCCTTGATCTGAATGCACAATCAATCCTGCTTTCGGTTGTCGTTGCCATATCGCCATGGTTAATGCGTCACAGACTAAACTGGCCTTCATTCTTGAACTCATACTCCAACCCACGACTTTGCGTGAATATAAATCAATCACCACAGCTAAATACAACCAGCCTTCTGATGTCCAAACGTAGGTGATATCTTGCACATAAGCTTGGTCAGGCTTTTGTGCTACAAAGTCTTGCTTAAGTACATTGTCATAAATAGGCTTTTTATGGTCACTGTTGGTGGTGGCTTTATATTTCTTTTTATACCGCACCCACACGCCTGCTTCTTTCATCAATTGGGCTGTTTTCCTGCGACTCACAGGAAAGCTCAGCGCATTCAATACTTTTTGAATGCGTCGTTCGCCATAGGTATTATCGCTGAACTTGGCGATATCCTTTACCCATTCCAGCATCTCTTGATGCGTTAGATCATCAGGTTTATTCGTTTGACGCTTCTGATAACTGTAATAATTGTTACTTTGTACACCGAGCAGCCTGCACATTAAGCGCACAGGCCAGGTCTTCTTATATCGGGTAATAAACGAATACTTCACTTCGTTTCTTTGGCAAAGAAGACCGTCGCTTTTTTTAATATTTCACGCTCCATTTCGAGACGCTTGACTTGCCCCTTCAAGCTGCGGATTTCGGCTTGTTCGGGTGTCAGGGTGCCGTTACCTCGAAAAGCATGACCATCATCGTCTTCGGCCTCTTTGAGCCAACGACCGAGTATCTGAGGACTGAGGCCTAAATTCCTAGCGGCCTCGACTCGACTGTATTTTTGCTCTACCACCAATGCGATGGCATCCAATTTAAATTCTTTTGAGTATTTCTTACGTGCTGTCATTATCTATCTCCAGTTAAGCTTATTATGTCTTAACTGAGGTAGTCGGATCTAGTTAACCACGTCAGATGCCCAGTTTGAGGTATTGAATAAGTCTGTTGCCACATCACTGGTTATGATGACAACACTTGGGAATGTTTTATTACTTTCTGTTTGCCAACGTACCTCGCTCGAGGTGAAATTTTCTCCGGCAATAAGTGATAGCCCTAGTGCGTCTATGCCGTGTTTGTCTAATTTGTAACTTGCAGCGGGGATCGTATTTTTATCGCTTCCTGCAACGGTTTGTAATTCGTCCCAATCACTGCTACCACTGAACGGAAAAGAGTAGGTTGCGACTGCGTTTATAATATTTGGCATCTGTCTCAATTGTGCTAAATCAGACTGTATGCTGGCTTTTGGGTTAAAATTTTCAGTGAATCCAGAGCTGGTTAATACAAAAATATGAGGCTCGTCGATACCACTTGGTCGTTGTAATATTTCTAAACGTTGGGAGACAATAAATAGCCCATTACTGATAACGGCTAAGGTAAGTGCAATTTGTAACACCAGCATAGTGAATGCAAATTTTTGCCTGAGCAATGTGCTCACCATAGGTCTGAATGCAATACGTGCAAAATGTAAGCGATTCAGATGGGCTTTAACATTCAGATTCATTTTATATATTCCGCAGGCGCTAAAATACACACTTTAATGCTGGGTAGTAAACCTGCTAAGACACTAGATAGAATACTTATTCCCACAGTCATCAGCATTAAAGGCATATCGAGATACACAAATGCACTGAAGTTAGGGTAAAGGTACTTGATACCCTCAAGCCCAAACAGACAAAGCACTAAACCTATCAGTGCTCCTAAACAACCCAATATGATTGTTTCTGTCAGGCATTGGAAAAAAATAGCCTGCTGGTTTGCGCCTAATGCTCTTCTGAGAGCGATTTCACTATTTTTTGCCGTAAATTTTGTGCTCATTAAGCTGGCTGCGTTGAACAAACACACCAGTAAAAATAACAAGCCTAAGTAAAAGAACAGGTACATATCTGAACCAACCACTTCCTTGTGTGCAAGCCATTGATTTATATTTAGCACGATATTATTGGTAACTTTAGGAAAGCGGCCGAGTGCTTTTTGCTGTTCAACATAGGTCTGCAAATAATGTTCAAACTGCTGTTTACTTTGATCACTGGCTAATTCAATCCAAAGATTAAAGTTGACACATTCAGAGTTAAGAAAAGCTTGATATTCCTCACCTATATCCGTTTCCCAACAATTAGAGCTGCCGCCGTGAGGAAGTTCAAGTTCGGCTTTAATTTGTAATGGCACGTATAAGTCCTCGGGTTGATAAAATGCCCCGAACGACATATCAAAAAACTTTGGGCTGGGGTGCCATTCATCTAATACGCCAACAACTCTGAATAACTTACCTAACATGGGTAATGTTTGGCCTACAGAATTAACACCTCCAAAGATCCGTTGATTAGTGGACTTACTCAAAACAGCCACGTATTCAACATGATTGGCAGGGTAATTTTGCCAACCCTGCCCATATAAAAAGGGTACCTCAAACATGGGAAAAAATTCCCCTTGTGTGGCTCTGACGATGCCCAGAAAAGGCGGGACATTTTTATCAGCTGGAGTAACCATTCCCCACGTTATGGCATGGGCAGCTTGATATTTAGCTTGCTTGGCATGCACGATATTCATGGCATCACGCCAGGTGACTTCTTCGGGTGGTAAGTCCGGTGAAATTGCAGCTGAGTTGAGATTCCAATTATCTAATTGGATATGGTAAACCCTCTCACTTTTATTAGGTAAAGGGTCTTTGGACATTAAATGGATCAGCGAATAAGTGATCATACATGCCGCGATACCGATTCCCAGCGTAGTTGATATCAATAGGCTTAAGCTTTTCTGACGGCTTATGCTTTTTAGTGAAAGTGCCAAGTAATAATTAAACATTACTGACTGATCAACACCGTTTTCGCTCCATTAAATTGGTCGGTGCTTGAGATAATAATGTGTTGCCCTTCGGTTAATCCATTAAGCACTTCTACCACAGATAAACTGCGGGCCCCCGTTTTGATTGGAGTGCGAATTGCCAGTCCGTCTTTTACCACGTATGCAATACTGCCATTGGCGCTTTGTAAAAATTGGCCACGCTCTACCAACAGCACATCTTGTTTACTTTCCATTAATATACGCGTGGTTAAACGTTGATTTTGTCTTAACCCTGTTGGAGGAGATAGTGGATTAGCATTCGAGTCGGTTTTGGCAAAACGCACTCGTCCTGTTACTTGATTGTTTTCTATTTCAGGAGAAATAGTCACTAAAATAGCTTGATGGGTCTGTCCATTTAAATTGACTTCAGCCACCATGCCTATGGCTAAATCGTCGGCGTAACTTTCTGGAATATCCACATCCAACTCAAATTCAGTTAAATCAACTACACTCATAATCCCCTGGTTTTTACCGACTTGGTTTTTTTGCTCTACCGCTAAATTACCCACTATCCCATTAACAGGAGAGAGCAGGGTGAGATCAGTTTCTTGCCTAGATAATTCATTTACCTCTAAAGCTTGTCTGTCTACCTGTAGCTGTTTTGTTTGCACTTCAAACTCGAGACTTTCGATATTCAATTTGGCATCTTTGACTGAATGTTTATAAACTAACTTGGCGTTTTCTAAGTCGTCTTGGGCTTTTTCAAAATCAATCTGGCTAATGGAATGACTTTGATAGGCTTGATCAGCTCTGCGCTTTTCTCTATCTGCAGCAGTTAAAGATACGTTAGCCAAGTCTGAGGATTTTTGGTTTTCTAATACTTGTTTTTTACTTTGGATCCTTTGTCTGTCTAGCTCAAACTGCAATCGTTGTAAGGTGGACTGTTCTTGTTTGAGTTGATTGGATAACGCTGGGCTATCGATTGTGGCCAGTATTTGATTTTGTATAACTGAGTCTCCAGCATCGACTAAAAAAGTGATGGTGCCTTGTGCTGGGCTATACAATTTAGGGCTGATTGCCGCCACAACTCGCCCTTGAATAGACAAGTCTCGAACAAAATCACCACGCTTTACTGTGCCAATACGAATGCGATCAGACGGCACTGACATTGAAGAGTCAGACCAACGGGAAAAATAGGGATAAAGCATAGTTAGTGCAATGCATAGAGCTAAAAATAACAATCCGACTAGCATATAGTTCTTTGCTGATTTTTTAGGGGCAATAACAGTGTCTTGAGCACTGGTGTCAGTTATTTTCAACTAGGTTCCTTGGAAGTGATATGACTAAAGCAATAACCAGCTACTGAACTTTTTATACAGGGTAAAATAGTTATACGATTGTGTCTAGTGTACAAACTTAAGTACTCGAAAACATATACCCATACCACCTCAATATGCGCATCTTGAGTTGGTATGGGTATAACTAACAATGATGCTTGTGTATAACAGCGTTAATCGCTAAATTTCAGTCATTAACAATTTTGTGACATCAATTATGCCGACTGAAAAACAAAAACATTATTCAACTTGTACCTTATGTGAAGCCATGTGTGGCATAGAGGTAACCACGCAAGACAGAGACATATTGTCAATTGTAGGTGACAAGTTAAATCCCTTCAGTGAGGGGCATGTTTGCCCTAAAGCAATGGCATTAAAAGATTTGTATGAGGATCCTGAACGTATTCGTACACCTATTGAAAAATCTGCTGATGGAACAGGGTGGAAACAAGTATCTTGGGATTATGCCTTAGATAAAGTGGCAAGTAGTTTGTTTGATGTACAACAAAAACACGGAACTGAATCTGTTGCTACCTATCTTGGCAACCCCAATGCTCATAACATGGGATCCATTTTATTCGGGCCTTATTTCTACCGAGCTCTGAAATCACATAATCGCTATTCAGCGACCTCAGTCGATCAACTGCCGCACCATATTGTGAGTCGCCAACTATTTGGTCATCAGTCACAAATTCCCATTCCGGATATTGATCATACCCAACATTTTATGATTATAGGGGGCAATCCGTTGGCTTCGAATGGCAGCATAATGACGGTGCCACATATCAAACGCAGATTAAAAGCTATTCAAGCCCGTGGCGGCAAAGTGGTAGTAATTGACCCTAAAAAGTCCGAAACTGCTGACATGAGTAGCGAACATCACTTTATAAAACCGGGCACTGACGCTCTGCTGATGCTTGGGATGCTGCATACTTTGTTTCAGAAAAACCTTGTTTCAGCTGATGTATTATTAGATTTTGCTCCTGATTTATTAACTGTTGAAAAATACGTGGGGGACTATCCTGCCAAACGAGTGGCTAAACTTATTGGCATGAGCGAATCTCAGATTATTGGTTTGGTTGAATCATTCTGCACTGCAGGGCCAGCGGTGTGTTACGGGCGAATGGGAGCCAGTGTGCAAGCTTTTGGCACGCTTACTCAATATTTGATCATGTTGTTCAACATGCTTACAGGTAATTTAGACAGGCAAGGCGGCATGATGTTTACCCAGCCCGCTGCCGATTTTTTACCCCATTCAGGTCGAGGGTCTATTGCAAATTTCCATACAAGAGTGCGTCATTTGCCTGCATTTGCGGGTGAATTTCCAGTATCAGCTTTAGCCGAAGAAATGCTTACCGAAGGCGAAGGGCAAATTAAAGCCATGGTAATAGGAGCGGGTAACCCAATTTTGACCACACCTAATGGCCAGCAGTTAGATAAAGCCTTTGAGAATTTAGACTTTGTTGTGGCAGTGGATTTCTATATTACTGAAACCTCACGCCATGCTGACATTATTTTACCCCCGGTAACGGCCTTAGAGCGCGATCACTACGATATCGTTTTCCATAATTTTGCAGTCAGAAATAGTACCAAGTTTTCACCGGCTATTTTCCCTCCTGCTGAAACCAGCAAAACCGATTGGCAAATATACCTTGGTTTAGCTGAGCGCTTGGATAAGTTAAATGGTTTACCTACAGATAAGTATCAAACTCTTTGGGAGAAAGAACCTAAGGGGGTAGTGGATGACTTACTAAAAAGTGGTCGTTATCGTCATGAAGACGAAGTGTTGAGTATTGATTTATTATTGAAAAAACCTCATGGAATTGATCTTGGACCCCTGCAACCTGATTTACCCGAAGCTATTTTTCATAATGATAAAAAAATCAACTTAAGCTTTGAGTACTTTATGGCTGATTTAACCCGCCTAGACAAACACTTCTTTTCTTCTGAAAAACCGAATGATGACAGTTTGCAATTGATTGGTCGTAGGCACCTTAAAACCAATAATTCTTGGTTACACAACAGCCAACGTATGGTGAAAGGCACTAATAATGGTTGGTCGAGGTGTACGGCGCAAATTCATCCTGATGATGCGGGTAAACATAATATTCAAGACCATCAGATGATTACCGTCATTTCTAGGGTAGGGCAAGTTTCTTTGCCTGCAGAAATTACCGATAAAATCATGCCTGGAGTGATTTCTATTCCTCACGGTTGGGGACACAATAAAAAAGGCAGCCAATGGAAAACGGCTGAGCAACATGCAGGTGTGAGTGTGAATGATTTAACCGATGAAATGGTGCTGGATGAGTTATCGGGCAATGCTGTTTTAAATGGTGTGCCAGTGACAATTCGGGCAGCCTAGCTACTCATAAAAGGTTAAACATAAAAAAGCCCGGAAAATCACCGGGCTTTTTATTTAAGTTCTTTATTAAATATCAAAGATAGAAATTATCTATTTCTACCCATCTGGTCATGACTACTCACCCAATGGCCTGCAATAACTGCACAACCTAAGGAAATATCACCAGCCAGAACGGTTGCCGCAACAATTTCTGCAAACTTCTCGGCTTTGCCTTTTCCTACACAACCTAACATTTGTAAACATTCGTTTTGTGTGGGTAGCCCTGTTCCACCACCAAATGTAGCAACTATAAGTGATGGCAATGTGACCGACATATACAAATCGCCGTTGTCCAATAACTCATGTGACAACATACCTGCGTGAGATTCCACAACGTTTGCTTCATCTTGACCTGTGGCAATATATAAAGATGCTATGCCATTGGCTGAGTGTGGACCGTTATATGCGGCCCCTGCCATTTGTGCACCAGTGTTAGCTAATACTGATGCGGCAGCAAGCATTTTGGTATCGACTTTCATGACGCGGGCTAGTACTTCTTTTTTAAGTACTACCTCAGCAATTACTCGCTTGCCTCTTGAATGCAACATATTGAGGTGAGAGTGTTTTTTGTCTGTGTCCATATTGCCGGATAACATATACATACAAGGAATAGGCGAATTGGCTTTGATCCATTCACAGGCTACTAAAGTTGCCTTACCTACCATGTTTTGCCCAGCAGCATCGCCTGTGGTGTAGTTAAAACGTAAATATTTCGTCTTAGACACCGACCATTGCTGAATATGTTCAAGCTTACCGACACTAGTAGTGGTTTCTGCAGTTGCTTTGATTTTGTCAAAATTTTCTTCTATCCAATGACCGAAGTCTCTCGCTTCCCGTGCATCTTTAAAGATAAAAGCGGGCGCCCGTTGCATAAAACCCTCAACAACAGTGGTTTTTACTCCACCACATTCATTGATCACGCGCATTCCACGACTATAACTGGCAACCAATGTACCTTCAGTGGTGGCAAGAGGAACGTAAAACTCCCCTTTTGCATGTTCACCATTCACTAGAATGGGTCCTGCCACACCAACTGGCATTTGCACTATACCGATAAAGTTTTCGATGTTGCCTGGTAACACTGCAGGGTCGATACTAAATTGGCCTGTATGGGTCAGCTCTGCACCCGTTTTTTGTTTAATAAATTGTCTGCGGACCTCGGCCATTTCACTAGTGTGGTCATTTTCTGAATTACGTGGGATGCGGTTATCATCACTCATTAGCTATTCCTTCTATTTTATTGTGAGAATTAATTACAAAATGTACAGATTGTTTTTTTAATATTCACACGGTTAGCTAGAGATGACAAAGGAAATGTGATGATGAAAATCAAATAGTTAGTATTTAATTAATGGGTCTACTTTGCTTTTGTACGGTTATTGGTATCTCGGCTATTCTTTATCACTTCATCGTCTAGGGGCATTTGTGTGGTTTTAGCCAAGCGGTCGTAGAGTAATACGTTGACTGTAGCTGCCAGATTCATGCAGCCGACAGTAGGGATATATACCACATGATCACATTGATCCACTATCTCTTGCTCAATTGACCCATCTTCAGGGCCAAATATATATAAGGCATTTTCAGGATGAATAAAATTAGGCAGTGGTGTTGCGCCTTCTACCAGTTCTACTGCTACTTTCGTAAGATTTGTGTCTGTTGTTGTACAAATGATCTCATCAACATGACTGACCTTAATATTTAAATGTACATTTTTGGTGTCGGTTTGGAATGCTTTGGCCCGCGCATAACGCTCGCCTGTATAACGAATGCTTTGTGCTTGATAACAACCGGCAGCACGCAAAATGCTGCCCATGTTTTGTGGGCTTTTGGGATTAATAATAGCTAAGTGTATTGGCAAGTTACTGTCCTAGTATATTGTCGATGTTGATTAATTCTTGTTGAGTAAATGCTAAATTATCTAAAGCTGCCACACAGTCTTCAATTTGACTGACTTTACTCGCGCCAATAATAGCGCTAGTGACAGCTTGATTGTTAAGTACCCAAGCCACCGCCATTTGTGCAAGGGATTGTCCTCTTTGTACGGCGAGTTCATTAAGTTGCATGACTTTGGTGACTTTCTCTTGGCTGATATTGTCTTCGGTTAAATAAATTTGATCACTGCGTGACGCGCGTGACCCTTGAGGAACACCTTTAAGATATTTATTGGTTAAAATACCTTGGGCCAATGGCGAGAATACAATTGAGCCAACTCCTTCCTCTAACAAAACCTCTGTCAATCCGTCTTCTATCCATCTATCAAACATATTATAACTAGGCTGGTGAATAAGCAGAGGTGTGCCTAAATCTTGTAAAATACGCATGGCTTGTTTGGTATGAACCGGTGAATAGCTAGAAATTCCCACATACATGGCACGACCGGAACGCACAATATAGTCTAACGCTTGCATGGTTTCTTCAAGTGGTGTGTCGGGGTCATAACAGTGTGAATAAAACACATCAAAATAATCCAGACCGGTGCGTTTGAGACTTTGGTCACAGCTGGCAATCAAATATTTACGTGAACCACCCATGCCATAAGGTCCAGCCCACATATCGTATCCTGCTTTACTGGATACCAATATTTCATCGCGATAGGGCTTAAAACTTTTGGCCATAACCTGACCAAATGTCGATTCTGCAGAACCAAAGGGAGGGCCATAATTGTTGGCTAAATCGAAATGATTAATGCCTAAATCAAAGGCACGATGTAACATGTTTTGAGCATTTTGACTCGAGTCTACAGCACCAAAATTTTGCCATAATCCTAACGATAAGGCGGGTAATTTAAGACCGCTTTTACCGCATCGGCCATAGGACATGTTTTCATATCTATTACTAGCGGCTAAATATTGCGGATTAGGATCAGTTTTTATCATTAAGAGTTCCACTGTATAAAAATTTGAGCTAGCCTAAACCAAAGTAAACTAATTCTCAATTTACATGTATTCAATGCTTAGGATAAATCCGAATTCAATGTGATTGAGTATTCTATTTTAAAGGAGTAACAAATGAAATTTGATGCGTTTATACAGTCCATAGATATGGGGCATTGCCAAGATCAACAACAACGTGAGGCGTTGTTTGATTTAGTGTTATTCCTGATTGTTGCTGATGGAGTGATCACTGAACAAGAAACACAATTTATGCGAAATTGGTTAGATAAAATTGAGTGGACTGCGGATGTGACTAAAGAAGAATATTACACCACCATCTTGCTGAAATGTTATGCCGCTATTAAAACTAACACAGTAGACGATTATTTAACCCACAGAGCCAAATTGTTGATTGATAATGACATGAAACAACAAGCTATGCAGTTAGTTAGGGATGTTGCTATTGCGGATGGTGAGCTAGATGCAGCAGAACAACAGGCTATTAACCTGTTGTCTGAGGTCTTGGAGAAATAAAGTTGTAAGTATTGATGGTGTTTAACGCTTGTTGTTTTTTCTAGGGAATGCCTTTAACCTAAAGTCTAGTTCAAACATAAAGCCAAGGATCAAAAACATAATTAGACTGGAAGTGTTACCAATACTATAGAAAAAAATAGCGGCTATCGCTAGTAGTGGCAACACAATCCAGCGGCTTAATTTATTCATGATGTTCTCTTCCTCTGTTTTTCAAATGCTTATGATGCGATTAACCATACGTTTACTGTTAGTGATCATTTCAGTGGTTTTTGCTCTGAGTTTTAGCAGTAATAAATAAGCGAGTGGCACTAATACCAAACTGGTTAATGTAGAAAATATCAAACCACCAATAATTGAAATGGCCATGGGCGAGTAGGGTGGGCCATCGCCACCAATTCGGGTACTGCCTATTGCCAATGGCACTAAGCCTAATACAGTGGTGGCCACTGTCATCAGTATTGGCCTAACGCGCGTTAAACAGGCTTCGATGATCGCTTGTTGCACCCCGTAACCAATATTGATTAGCTGATTTATCCTATCCACCAGCACAATGCCGTTGTTCACCACTATTCCCATTAGTATTAACATACCAATCATACTCATAATCGACATATCTAAACCGGTTGCAAATAAGGCCCAAAATACCCCTGTCATTGAAAACAACAGTGAAGTGATGACAGCGGTAGGTAACAGTAATGACTCAAACAAAGCCGCCATCACAATGTAAATCATGATTAAGGCTAATAACATATTGGTTTGCATGGCATCTTCGTTTTGGTTTTGGCGTTTAATGCTGCCATCAAATGTCCAATCATAACCTGTGGGTAATTTAATATGTTGCATCACACCTTCAATACTTTTTTGAGCATCTTCCAAGGTAAAACCGTCTTGTAAATTGCCGCCAATGGTAATAGAAGTTTGGCGATAGCTACGGTTAATTTCAGAGAGTCTTGGTTTGACCTCTAATTTAGCAATCATATCTAATGTGACATTTTGGCCTGACTCACGAGTGATAGTTAAATTCTTGAGAGCGTCTACTGAATTTTGCAATTCTTGGTCGTACATTAAACGAATGCCTATCTCACCGCTATCACCGTAGCGGAAAGTACGCAGGTTTGCCCCCCGCAACGCGGTAGATACAACGCGAGAAATATCGCTGGTATTCAGCCCAAAACGAAATGCTTTTTGCCTGTCTATGACGATCTGTAATTCCTGTTTTTGACGACTGGTATCGGTTTTGACTTCTGACAGCCCTGCTACATTGGCCAATATTGGAATGATTTGTTCCGCTATTTGGCCAAGTCTCTCAGAAGAGTCGCCTATAAGAGTCATTTGAATGCCACCGCCGTTTCCTTGATCCCACTGGAACGAAGGTTTCGCCCTGACAAATTTCGGCAAGTTATCAGTGATTTGTTTTTTTACTTCTGACTGGGACACGGGCAGATCATCAATTAGGGTAATTCCTGATACAGCAAAACCCGCGGTGTAATAGGTGTAAACCTGTTTGATATGAAATTTCTCCTGATTGGCATACAGGTATTTCTCCATTTTACTCACCGTTTTTTCCACTTCTTCCAAACTAAAACTACCTTGAATGTCATAGTTCATCCACACTCGGCTTTGGTCGTCATTGTTATCATCATCACTGGTAACGTGTTGCATTGGCAGTGCTGTACTTGCAAGGATCAAAATAGCAATTAAGCTGGTTTTTCCTTGGTTGTTAAGGGACCAAGTAAGAATATGTTTATACCAAGTAGCCATTTTCCCAGGTGGTTTCGGTTGTTTGTTGTTGCCGTTTTTAGCTACTTTGGTTTTAATTTTGGTTGAAAGTAGTGGGATCAGAGTTTGAGAAATCAATAACGATGCAAATAATGAGATACAGATTGCAATGGCAACATGTTCTAAAAAGATAGTGATGTTGACCTTAGCGCCGACAATATTTGGTAAAAAAACGATAGCAGTAGTGATAGTTCCAGCGATGACGGCTAAGCTTACTTTACCCACCCCGGCTTTTGTGGCGGCAATAACATCTGGATTTTTCTCCTTTTCTTGTGTGATACTTTCTGTCACCACCACAGCATTATCTACCAACATGCCTACCGCCAACATCAGTCCCATCATAGATAGAATATTGATGGTATAACCCATCATGTACATGCAACCTAAGGTAATACAAATACTAAAAGGCACAGATAACACCACTAATAAGGTACTCGTTACATTACGTAGAAAGGCGTAAAGAACAAGTAGTGATAATAATGCGCCAATCATACCGGCATTGAGTAAGTCGGAAAGAGACTCGGTTACACTCTCTGCTTCGTTCTGCATAATAAATAAGTGGATGCCATTAAAAGCTGGGTTTGAGTTAGCATCTTCAATCACCTTTAACACTTGACTGGATACCTCAACCATATTACTGGTCGATTCGCGAAAAATGTTAAATCCTACTGCATAGGACTGATCCAAATGACGACCTTCAGTGCGCTTTGGTTTTTCGTATTTTACTAAAGCAATATCGCTAAGGTGCACGCCCTTTTTAACCATCAGGTCACGGATTTCCTGCAAGCTAGTAAACTCACCCTGAGGATTGACTGTGATTTTTTGCTCAATATCAGAGTCAATAAAACTGCCTGCTGTAAGGGAAAAGTTGGCATCACTTAAAGAGCTCGCCAATTCATTGGTATCAACTTGCAGCGCTGCCATCAGTTGTTGATCTAAACGAATAGATATTTGCTTTTTTGTGACTCCGTAAAGTTCGACTTTAGACACGCCCGCCACTCTTTCTATTGGCCGCTTTAAGTTCCGCTCAAGTAAGTCGTAGGCGCTAGAAAGGTCACGTTCGCTAGACACTCGCAATGAAAAAATGGGCATGTCGTTGGTGTTAAATTGATATACCAATATCCGTTCTACATCGTCAGGCAAGTCTGCCCTTATGGCATCTATTTTTTCTCTTGCTTCAATGCCTTTGGCTTTTAGATTTTCATCCCAAGCAAACTGCAATTGAATTTCAGCACCTTCTTCAGAAGAACGAGAACGCAAACGTTTGATGCCAGACATAGTAGCTAAAGCTTCTTCTACTGGCCGAGTGATCATTTTCTCCACTTCCACCGGTGTCGCATCATTGTAAGGAATACGAATAGATATTTCCGGAATATCAATGCTGGGGAATTTTTCCAGTGGTAATAGCTGACTGGATATAATGCCAAATACCAACATAGATAAAAACAACATCATAATAGTGACTGGGCGTCGTATGGCAAAATCCGCTAATGCAGATCCCGCACTTTCGAACTTATCCATACATTGTCTCCCCATCATCTGTACTTATTGGCAATTCCTTTGATTGTTTTTCAAACTGCTTACGGTCAAATAAACTGTAGATTACAGGGATAAAAAATAAGGTTAGAAGGGTGGCAAAAAGTAAACCATAAATAACAGTGATGGCCATAGGTGTACGAATTTCAGCCCCTTCTCCTAACCCGACTGCCATAGGTAGTAACCCTAATGAGGTCGTAAGAGTGGTCATTAAAATCGGTCGTAGGCGACTTTGTGCGGCGTCGATGATAGCCGCGGTTTTTTCTAGTCCAGAGGCACGCAATTGGTTAATTCGGTCGATTAATACTATGGCATTATTCACTACAATACCTGCTAGCATAATTAGCCCAATAAAGACCACTACGCTGATATTAGTGCCTGACAGGTACAATCCATAAATAGACCCTGCACAAGCTAAAGGCACAGTAAATAAAATCAGTAATGGGTGTAATAATGACTCAAATTGAGAGGCCATGACCAGGTACACTAAAAATATCGCCAGTGCTAAGGCAAACTGTAAAGATTGAAAACTGTTTTCCATTTCTTCACTTTGTCCGGCTACTTTAGCTTGCATGTTTAAAGGCAATTTTAACGTATCGATATGTTGTTGTACGGCTAATACCGCTTCGTTTAAATCACCATAATTTAAATTGGCTGAAACTACTGCAACCCGTTCTTGACCTATTCGGGTGATTTCACTTGGACCAATTGACATACTTATGTCTGCCACTGCTGCCAAAGGGATAGAGGGTCTAGCACCTGGATTAACGATCATTTGGCCAATATCAGCAATAGAATCCCGTTGTTTTTCAATGGTTCTGACGAGGATATCGACTTTGCGGTCTTCAATACTGTATTTTGTCGCTACTTCTCCGCCAATTTTTGCAGAAATAAGTTTAGACACATCGGGTGCATTGATACCAAGCTGGGCGAGCTTTCCATGGTCGAATTTTATTTTAAGTTCTGGATTACCTGATTGTAATGAGGACTTCACATCGGCGAACCGTTTATCACTTTGCATGATAGTTGCCATCTTTTGACTGTATTTACTCAAATTTTCAAGATCATAACCCACGATTTGTACCGCTAAAGGTGTAGCAAAAGTAAACAATGCAGGTTTACCAAATTTACTCTGAACCCCCGCTTGTTGTGACAAATAACCGCGCATTTTGTCCATCACTAGTTGATTTGTCGCAGCAGAGCTATCGGTTTGCATCACCACATTTAATTTGCCCCAATATTCACCACCTTGACTGGCTGATACATTCATTAAACTTCCTGTCCCCGCTAAAGCATAGGTGCGCTCTACGCCTTCAAGGTCAGCTGTAAAGTTAGCTAAGCCAGCAATTACGCGGTCGGTATTTTCTAATTGGGAGCCTGTGGGTAAGTTGATTTCCACATAAAACTCACCTTGAGACATATCTGGGATCAACTCCATACCTAGCTTAGGTAATAACAACACTGACGCCAAAGAAACCGCAATCACCGCAGTCACAACCAACAGGCGAATACCTAATGCCTGTTTAAGCGCAGCCAAGTAGGTTTTTTCGACTTGTTTAAAACTTTTGTCAAATATCCATAATAAGGGCTGGAACAAAGTACCAAATACTTTACTTAATAGTCTGAATAACAAAACGATTAAGGACGTAATAACAAAGGGTATAAAATGGAAAATCAATTGAACTAGCCAATACACTGGCAGTGATAAATAATGAAAAAACCAGCCTGTCTTGGTTGTTGGAAGAGTTTTTTCGAGGCTTCCACCTAAATCTAAGGTTGGTTTATTTTGTGTCTCATCTGTGGATTTCTCTCTTGCGGCCAACATAGGTATCAATGTTAGAGCTACGACTAGCGATGCAGCCAAGGCAAAAGTAACGGTTAAGGCTTGGTCGCTAAACAGCTGGCCGGCTATGCCTTCAACAAAGACTAATGGAAAAAATACGGCCATGGTTGTTAATGTTGATGCGATGATGGCCATGGATACTTCTTTGGTACCGATGATTGCAGCCTGTTTGAAATTTTTGGTTTTAGTTTTATGCTGAGCAATGTTTTCTAACACTACTATGGAGTTATCGACAAGTAGGCCAATAGCCAGCGCGATACCCCCTAAACTCATAATATTTAAACTAATATCATTGCCATACATAAGATTAAATGTGGCAATAATTGAGACAGGAATGGAAATAGAAATAATCAATGTTGACCAAATGTTTTTCAAAAACAGATACAACACCAACATAGCCAGCAAACCACCAATAACAGCGGCTGATTTTACTTCGTTAATTGCACTGGCAATAAACCTAGATTGATCGTATACCAACTGCAACTGATATTGACTGGGTATGTCATCTTGCAATTGAGCAATGCGAAACTGTACATTTTCGGCTACTTGTACAGTGTTCGCATCGCCTTCTTTATAAATCGCTATTTCTACGCCTTCAAAACCATTAAAACGGTTCATAGAGGTGGGCTCTTTGTGAGCATCTTGCACTGTGGCAATGTCACCTAAACGAATATTTCTGCCTTCTCGATTAGCGATAAACAGATCACGTATCTCGTCTAAGGTTTGAAATTGATTTAAGGTGCGCACTAAATACTCTTGTGAGCCATCTTTTACTCGGCCACCAGAGGAATTGACGTTTTCATCTTTTAAACGTTTAATAACCTCACTAACAGTGATGTTCAACTGACTGGTTTTTTGTTGGTCAACCAGTACCTGAATTTCATTTTCTAAACCACCACCTACTTTAACCGATGCCACACCCACTACTGATTCGAGTTGCCGCTTAATTTGTTCTTCGGCGTATATCCGTAGTGCTTTAATACCTTGGTCAGTTAAGGCTATTTGCTGACTGTCTTTTGTTGCTAGGGGCTTTGAACCTGTTGTGGCATTTGCGTCATTGACAACTTTGGCACCTCCTAAGCCAAAACGCATGACTGGATCTAAGCTAGGATTAAAGCGTAATAATAATGGCTTTTTTATATCCAAGGGTAATTGTAGCGTGTCTAGTTTTTCCCGTACCTCAAGGCTGGCTAAGTCCATATCTGTGCCCCACTCAAACTCAAGTAACACATCAGATTGACCGGCTTTTGAAGTTGAAGTGACGGTGCGTACACCTTTAACCACACCTATAGTTTCTTCAATGGGTTTGGATACCAGTTGTTCTATTTCGCCCGGTGCTGCGCCAATATAATCTGTGCGGATAGTCAGGGTAGGGTAGGACAATTCCGGTAACAGGTTTATCGCCAGACGCGATAATGAAACCATACCAAATAAAATAACTGCAAAGGTAAACATCCATACTGTGACTGGCCGTTTGACCGCAATCTCAACAATGTTCATAAGACGCCCCTTAACCTTTAGTTAATTGACTGGATGTTTTCTGAGCAAGTTCTACAGTTTCGCTTTGGCTATCGTCATTATTGACAATTTCAACAGGGGCCTGATCCCTAAGGTTTTGATGCCCTGTGATAACCACATTTTCAGTACCTGATAAGCCACTTAATATTTCTACCACTTCACCCTCTTGATAACCAACAGTGACGGCCATTTTACTTGCAATGCCATCTTTAACCACAAACACATTGATACTATCGTCTATAGCAAGTAACGCTTTTCGTGGAAGGAGCACCACATTTTGTTTGGTGTCGTAATTTAGTTTAACTTGAGCAAACATCCCTGATTTGAGTAAGTTATCAGGATTAGGTACTCGTAATGTGACTTTAAACGTCCCGGTTTTTGAATCAATAACTGGACTAATACGTTCGACAAAGGCAAGAATATCGTCACCATCAAAAGCAGTTAAGTCTAAAGATGCTTGTTGTTCTTTATGCACTTTAGATAGCTCCTTTTCAGGTAAATAGACAATTCCATATAGTTCTTTTTGTTGAACGATATGGAACATTCTTTCACGTTGAAAAGACTCACTTAGATTACCTACTTTTGCATTTCGTTCAGCAATATAACCGGATATAGGCGCTGTTATAGTTGCTTCCTTTAAATCCAGCTCGGCAAGAGAGCGAGTGGCTTTAGCTGATTCATATTGAGCGGTCAGTTTGTCATAAGTATCGTCACTGACTAATTTCTTATTGTATACCTTATTAATCTTTGACAACTCTTTCTCAACACCTACTAAATCTGCTTTTGCTCGGTCGAGGTTCAAGTGATAACGACGGGGTTCAATTTGCGCCAATATTTGCCCTTTTTCAACATAGTCGCCTTCTTCTACATAAATATGCTCGATTATTCCTGAAGCTCTTGGCACAACAAAGGCTTCTTCTTTTGCTTCTAAAATCGCAGTAGTCGCATAATTTGACGAAATATGACCTATCGACAATGGTGCGACTTCAACTGGAACCGAGATAACGACTTCTTGGGTGTCTTCATCTAAGGCCTCGGCTTCACCACAACCACTAAGCAGGCTAACTGATAGCAGGATAGGCAGTATCGAAAGTAGTCTAAGGCCAACCTTTTTATTTATTATTGATTCCATTTTGGGTTTCCTGAAAAGCAAATTTAAAGTTAATAGTGAGTAAGTATATCTGGGTATAGTATCAGTTCTTGTCTGACATGTTGTAGTAGGTTTAGCATTGACTATGCCAACCCAATAAAATTCATATAAAACAGCTAGATAGTAGAATTATGTAAATAAAATGCGAGTTTGCAATTGTAACCATTAGTGATATTCACCATTTGTTGGTTTAAATGATTAATTAAATACGCTTAAAATAAATAACCCTTTTGATTACCTGACCCGTTAGTAAGGCAAACACAGCGGCTTTTAATTAGTTATCAAGAGAGCAATTCAAATGAAGAACCAAAACATCAAGCAAAGTCAGTGGTGGCAGCCTGCCGCCCCCTAGAGGAAGAATTAATATGGGAATCTATGGCTGATACTCATAGCATGGTTAACCGTTCCGTTTCTCATGCGTCGCAGCTGCGTATCAAACATCTCAAACCATCCATAGTGAATAGCGAAAACTACCAGCACTATCAAGAAAATGGGATTAAATCAGTATTGCAGGATCCTGTTTCAACTTTCTCTATAGATGTGGATACAGGTAGTTACACTAATATTCGTAGAATGATTAATCAGGGCATATTCCCTCCTGCAGATGCCATAAGAATAGAAGAGTTTGTCAATTATTTTGATTACGATTATTCCCAACACCATGCAAATAACTCAGGAACCCCTTTTAGTATTAATACCTCTATCGCTGCTTCACCATGGGCAGAACAATGGCATATTATGGCTATTGATTTAAATGGCTTTAGTCCAGATGTTAGTCAGATTGCAGGGCGAAATCTGGTGTTTTTATTAGATGTGTCGGGCTCGATGAATCAGCCCCACAAAATTACCACTGTTAACCCGTTCACTCGACTTGTTAACAGGGCAGTTAGGGGAACAATATAATGTTTCAATTCTGGTATATGCTGGTGCGTCGGCCGTCGTATTTGAGCCTACTGCCGGTGATCAAAAAGCTAAACTAAAGCAAGCACTGGCAAGTTTGCGGGCAGGTGGTTCAACCAATGATCAGGCAGGAATTGAACTCGCTTACACTATGGCATAACAGGCCTTCATCAAAGGTGGTGTAAATCGAGTTATCTTAGCTACAGACGGTGATTTTAATGTAGGTGTTAGCAGTCATGAGCGATTAATCGAGTTGATGAAATGAACACCTTGATTAAACTGCGCTATAAGCCTGTTGATAATGATAAAAGCCAGTTAATCACCCAAGCTATTATGGTCAATCAAATCACTGATTTCGATAAACAATCTGATGACTTTAGGTTTGCCAGTAGCGTAGTGGGATTTGCTCATTTATTAAAGCAGAGTCACTATTGGCAGGATATGAGCTATCAACAAATTATCGACATCGCGTCAGGGGCTAAAGGTAAAGACAAGTTTGGGTATCGTGCCGAGTTTATTAACTTGGTGCGCAGCAGCGCGTTGTTACAAGCCAATATTCCTAATCAACAAGGCGAAAAATCACAGTCAACAGAATTGAATATTAAAGGTTTTACCCGCACTATTGAGGTTAAACCGACTCTGTTGACTGCCCATTGAAACAACCTCTGAATCCTAACGCTAGTTCTGCTGAGTCAGTACAATCCACCGCTGACTCAGCAGATTATCAGATACAAACAGTCAGCCTAACAAGACAAGCGTCAGAAGAGCAGATGTTGGACAAGTCTGTGTTCGAAGACGATTTTACAAAAATAACATCGATGTCATTGCCTGATATGTCTAAACTGGCAGAGTTATTAAAACAACAAAGGCAACAATTGGAATCAGCGGTTGCTGACCTTGTTCCATAAAATTTATTAATTAAAAAAGAGAGGGTTACATTGAAAATTTGGGTAGATGCGGATGCATGTCCAGTGGTAATTAAGGATATTCTATTTCGTGCCGCAGAGCGTAAAAAGGTTGAAACCATCTTTGTGGCCAATCAATATATTCGTACCCCTGGGTCTAAGTTTATTCGCTCTATGCAAGTTAGTGCTGGGTTTGATGTGGCTGACGACGAAATAGTGCGGCAAATTGAACCCAATGATTTAGTGATCACCAGTGATATTCCGTTAGCCGCAGAAGTGATTGAAAAAGGCGGTCAGGTATTAAGCTCAAGAGGAGAGCTGTTTACCACTGAGAATATCCGCGCTCGACTCAATATCCGCGACTTTATGGACACCATGCGTGCCAGTGGTGAACAATCAGGTGGGCCGCCGCCATTAAATCAAATGGATAGACAGAATTTTGCTAATCATCTGGATAGGATACTCACTGCAAATACATAACGCTTGGGGCGATGAAAGTGCAAGTGTTAAACACCTGCACTTCAATATAAAGTGCCTACCCTAAAAAGGTTACTAAAATATAATCTAAAATTTGAGTCATTATTTTTGGTAGCTATTGATTAACGATTGCCAGAGTTTCCACTGGATTGACCTTTATTTCTATTCCGTGAGTGATTGCTTTTAGGCGGCTGCCCACCAGAAGAATTACGCCCAGAACGTTGCCCATCTCTGTGACCAGTTTGAGCTTGCTTCGGCTTTTTGGCTTTAATGGGTCGTTGACCCAGTTTTGATTCAGGTAACGGCTGTGTGGGTTCAAAACCAACAGTAATTTTTCTCTGAATAAGTTGTTTGATCAGTATTTCAATATCGACTAATTCTTTGAATTCATCTTGTGTCACCATCGATATTGCTTGACCAGTTGCACCAGCGCGACCAGTACGTCCAATTCTATGGACATAGTCTTCGGGTACATTGGGTAAATCAAAATTGACTACTTGGGGTAATTGATCAATATCCAAACCACGGGCAGCAATATCAGTTGCTATCAAGGCTTTCACTTTACCTTGCTTAAAGTCTGCAAGTGCTTTGGTACGTGCACCTTGACTCTTATTGCCATGAATAGCTGCTGAGCTAATACCATGGGCTTCAAGCTGCTTGGCAATGCGGTTAGCACCATGTTTAGTGCGACTAAAAACCAATACCTGTTGCCAATCATTTTGTTTAATCAAGTGGGTAAGTAGTTGGGATTTTTTACTTTTGTCTACTGGATACACCCATTGTTCAACTAAATCGACTGTGGTGTTAGCAGGTGATACGGATATCTCTATAGGGTTATTGACTAAACCTTTGGCAAGTTTTCGAATGTCGTCAGAAAAAGTCGCTGAAAACATCAAATTTTGACGTTTTTGAGGTAACAACTTTATTATTTTTTTGATGTCGTGAATAAAGCCCATATCTAACATACGATCGGCTTCGTCCATAACAAGGATTTCTAACTCGCTAAACTTCACTGCATTTTGGTTGTATAAGTCAAGAAGACGACCCGGTGTGGCAACTAATATATCCACGCCTTTACGTAATTTAATCATTTGGGGGTTAATACCCACGCCGCCAAATACTACGGCAGACTTTAAAGGTAGGTCTTTGCCATAAGTTTGCACACTTTCTGCTATTTGCGCTGCCAACTCTCTTGTGGGAGTCAGTATCAATGCCCGAGCTTGATTAGGCCGGGCTGATTGTCCTTGGCTAAGTAAATGTAAAATTGGCAAAGTGAACCCCGCCGTTTTACCGGTACCTGTTTGTGCCGCAGCCATTACGTCACTACCTTGCAATACTGCTGGTATGGCTTTAGCTTGAATTGGAGATGGGGTGGTATACCCTTTACTGGCTACAGCGGATAAAATTTTTGGTGATAGGCCTAGGTCGGCAAAACTCATAGATAATTCTCAAATAGGGTGATTAGCTTATTTGCCTGGCAAAGTCGTAGACAGTGTCAGACATAGCTTAAATTTTAAACAGCTTAAAATAGTCGCGGGAGGATACAGTAAACAACACATAATAACACTTAGACTATCAATAAAATGCCGCAAGACAGTGAAGTCTTGCGGCATTTTCTAAACTCTTGCGAGTATTTAATTGAATAGTTTACGAACCTGGGCGAGTTGCTGGTGCTGCAGCTGCATTCGATGAACTTGAAAACGACTTACCAGAGCGTTTAACTTCTGGTCTGGCGGCGTCGTCCAGAGAACCGATTTTAACATCAACAAAGGCTTCATCAATGGAAGCAGGTCGAGCCATAGGGGCAGACACTGATTCTTTCTTGGTTGGCTTAGCAGGCATTTTCACAGACGTGGCTTTTTTGGGCGTTTTCTTAGCTGGCGCTTTTTTGATCGGCGCAGAAACATCTTCTTTTTCAGACTCAGTTGCAGCCACAACACTTTCGTTTGCAGTTGCAGGTTGAGCAGCCGATTCGGGTGAATCGACACCTTGATTAGACTTTGTCGCCGATGTCACCGCTACCTGAGCTGGTTTTTCTTCAGGCACAGATACTACAGGTGTTGTTTCGACTTTAGGCGCAGCAACCGGTTCATCAAACTGAAGTTCATCTTGAGTCACTTGAGCTTCAGTTGCTTCAGTTTCGTCTTTCTCGTCACCTTCTTTACGACGTTTTTGACCCGCCGCTCGAATGTGTCTAGGAGAACGACGACTGCGAGTACGAGTTGTAGACTCTTCATCTTTATTCGTTTCGCTATCTGCTGGAGTGTCTATGTTGTCAGATACCGCTTCTGGGGCAACATCTACTTGTGCAGGTTCAACGGTTTTTTGCTCATTCAATGCTGTACTCTCTAATACGGCATCATTTTTAACGACTATTTCTGGTTGCTCAATAATGGCCGCCTGAGTTTCTTTAACCGCTTCTACTACTTTATTTTTCTCGTCATTATTATCGTCAACTCTGACACTACGTCTGGTATCGCGGCGTTTTCTGCGTTCTGCTACCTGTTCTTTTTTCTTGGCAGGTGCCGGCGCTGCAGCAGGTGCTGGTGCAGCGTTTTTTGACACCATAGCTGCATCTTGTGTTGCTTCTACTGGTTTGTCATCGCGGCGTGGTTTGCGGTTATCATTTCTAGGTTTACGATCAGAACGTTCGTTTCTGTCATTCTTATCATTTTTATCATTTCTATCTGGACGTTCGGAACGATTAGCGGACTGTTCACCGTGCTCTTTACGCTCATGATTTTTGCTATTACGTTTGTTTCTATCAGGGCGAGGATTTTTATTTTGACGCTGATTAGTACCTTGATTACGAGTATGAGTCGTTTTCTTAGGAACCACTTTTTCTTCCGCTTTAAATAACCCAGAAATCCATTTACTAGCTTTATCTATTAAGCTTTCTGATTTAACTTTAGAAGAAGCTGAAGCGAGGGGAGCTTTTTTCTGCTCCGGTGCAATAAGGCTTTGCAGAGCAGGTTGTTCTTTAGCCATTGCTGGTGCAACATTTTTATCGGTAATATTTTCTTCTTGCTCTATTAATGGCAAGTTATAACTCATTTCCTGAACCGCGTCATCTGGGCGTCTGCGAGCAACGCTATACTGGGGAGTTTCCATTTTAGGATTAGGAATAATAACAAGCTGCACATTGTGACGTTTTTCAACGCTGCGCACTGAACTACGTTTTTCATTTAGTAAATAAGTCGCAACATTAACAGGTAACTGGGCTTCTATTTGCCCTGTATTATCTTTAATGCTTTCTTCTTCCATAATACGCAGCACAGATAATGCTAAGGACTCGGTACCACGAACCGTACCGTGGCCACTACACCTTGGGCAAACGTTATTAGCTGAATCACCTAAAGAGGGACGTAAACGCTGCCGTGACATTTCTAGTAAACCAAAACGTGAAATACGGCCTAACTGAACCCTTGCTCTGTCACCACGGACTGCGTCCTTCATGCGGTTTTCAACTTCACGTTGATGACGCACTGGGGTCATATCGATAAAGTCAATGACCACCAAACCGCCAGCATCACGCAAGCGTAATTGACGTGCAATTTCGTCTGCCGCTTCAAGGTTGGTATTAAAGGCTGTTTCTTCAATATCGCTACCTTTTGTTGCTCGGGCAGAGTTAATGTCTATTGAAATCAACGCTTCGGTAGGATCAATCACGATTGAGCCGCCTGAGGGAAGTCTTACTTCACGTTGGAAAGCCGATTCAATTTGGCTTTCAATCTGATAATGACTGAACAGTGGCACATCACCATTATAAAGTTTTACGCGATTAGCGTAATCAGGGCGCATTTGCTCAACATGTTTTAATGCTCTTTCGTGTACAACGGCATTATCGATAAGGATTTCACCAATATCACGTCTTAAGTAATCTCGAATTGCGCGAACTACTACATCACTTTCTTGGTGTATAAGGAATGGAGCAGGGCGAGAGTCAGCCATTTCTTTAATGCGGCCCCAGCCTGATACTAGGTAATCTAAATCGTATGCAAGCTCTTCAGTTGTTTTACCTACACCAGCGGTTCTGACGATTAAACCCATGCCGTCTGGTAAGTCTAAACCACCTAAAGCGGCTTTTAATTCAGTACGTTCATCGCCTTCAATACGACGAGATACGCCGCCAGCACGAGGATTATTTGGCATTAAAACTAAGTAGCTACCTGCTAGACTGATAAAGGTGGTTAAGGCTGCGCCTTTTTGGCCACGTTCTTCTTTATCAATTTGAATAATAACTTCTTGGCCTTCTTTGATCACCTCTTTAATATTGGGGCGACCTTCAAATCTATAACCTTGGGGGAAGTAAGTTCTGGCAATTTCTTTTAGAGGAAGGAATCCGTGACGATCCGCGCCATAATCGACAAATGCAGCTTCTAAACTAGGCTCTACGCGGGTAATTGTACCTTTATATATATTGGATTTTTTCTGTTCGTGACCTGGGCTTTCTATGTCCAAATCATACAATTTTTGACCATCTACAAGTGCAACTCGCAATTCTTCTAGCTGAGTGGCATTGATTAACATTCTTTTCATTCTTGTTAGCTCGGTAAAGTACCGATCACCACAAGTAAAGAACTACGCAGTAATGTGACAATTATTCAATGCAGCCTCACGACTGTATCCTAAAAGTTAAGTTTTTTGAGCCTAAATGTTATTGCCATTAATTATTTAATGCACTGTTTTTAAACACTTTACCTATATTTTATAGGCGCTAAACAAGGCTGCTAGTTTAGCTTACTGATTAAATATTCTAAAACTTAGTTGTATTCAAAAACGAATGCTTGTCTGGCTATTCATTATTCAAATATCTTGTCAATTCTTTTGTATTCTTTACATCAATGGCGATCAATAGGTTAATTATATCGCTGATGTAAGGGTTCTGTTTAATCAAGCTTGTGAAAAGTTACTCGCTTCACAGTTGATTAGCCGTATTAAGCTTGCAAGATACGTTCTAAGATAGACGTTTTACGACAAATTGGTCGTTTTTGCATACAGAACTGATTAATCCATCTGTTTGTTTCAAACATTCATTACATGTTTTAAAACACATGCATTATCACATTAAAGCACTGACACTGGCAAGACATTAAAATACTGGACATTTACCATAGCAATCCAGTTATAATACCCGGGCTATGACAGACCTAACAATTCCAAAAGTTCAATTTATTACTATCGATCCCGAGCTTGAAGGGCAAAGGATAGATAACTATTTACGCACTTTCTTAAAAGGAGTGCCTAAAAGCCGTATTTATCGCATTTTGCGTAAAGGCGAAGTGCGAGTGAACAAAAAACGGGTTAAGCCCGAATATAAATTACAGGCCAACGATGAGTTGCGAATTCCTCCTGTCCGAGTATCTGAGCCAACCGATTTACCATCTACTAAGCTGAATAAAGTATCGAGCTTAGAAAACCATATATTGTACGAAGATGAGTGGTTGATTGTGTTGAACAAACCTTCAGGCACAGCGGTACATGGTGGTAGTGGTTTAAGTTTTGGAGTGATTGAAGCACTCAGAGCATTACGTCCACAGCAAAAGTTCTTAGAGTTAGTACATAGGCTAGATCGGGACACGTCTGGTTGTTTATTGATCGCAAAAAAACGTTCTGCATTAAAAAACCTCCATGAGCAGCTCAGAGATAGAAAGGTAGATAAACGTTATCAAGCCTTAGTGTCAGGAGAATGGCCCGCTAATCGCTTTAAGGTGAAAGCGCCATTGTTAAAGAACACTTTAAAGTCTGGCGAACGAGTTGTGTTGGTTGATGAAGAGGGTAAACCCTCAGAAACACGCTACCGCATTTTGGAATCCTTTAATCAAGCCACTTTAGTTGAGGCTTCACCTATTACAGGTCGTACTCACCAAATTCGGGTACATTGTTTACATGCGGGTCATCCGATTGCGGCCGATAATAGGTACGGTGATAAAGACTTTGACCAAAGAACATATAAAATAGGTCTTAAACGATTATTTTTACATGCACACTCATTGGCCTTTATTCATCCTAATACTGATGAAAGAGTGACTTATAAAGCACCTTTGGAGCCAAGTCTGATCAGTGTGTTGAAGAGACTGAGATGTGAAATATAAAGCAATTATTTGATATCCAAGATGAAAACACTGCAATGGCCCTTTTTCATACCTATAAAAAACATTTTAAAGAACATACACAAATAAACAGTCCACTTTTTAATGGTGCGATAACGTTATTAGAAGGACTAAAACAACGAGGCTACATATTGGCGGTAGCCACTGGAAAAGGACGCCAGGGTTTAGATCACAATTGGCATCATTCAAATACAAAACACTTTTTTAGTACATCTAAGACTGCATATAATCAAATAAGTCCACAGACATAGTCTTAAATAAATCCATTAAGGCAATCAAAGGTAACCCAATTAATGTATTTGGGTCTCTGCCATCGAGTGATTCAAACAATGCAATACCTAAACCTTCACATTTAAAGCTGCCTGCACAGTCATAGGGTTGTTCAATTCGTAAGTAAGTTGAAATTTGACCCTCTGTTAAGGTTTTAAATGTGACATCAAAGGTTTCTACTATGTGAGCTAATTGATTTTTAGCTGAATGAACCAAGCACAATCCAGTGTATAACGTCACCGTTTGGCCACTAAACATCAACAGTTGTTGTTTGGCGGTAGCAAAGTCTCCCGGTTTACCTAAGACTTGACCATTAAAACTGGCCAATTGATCTGAACCAATAACATAACTATTAACATTGGCTTCTTTTGTAGATATGGCTAATGCTTTACTTTTGGCTAGACGTTCGACTTGATCAGAAATTGTTTCCCCCAATACAGACGATTCATCAATATTGGGGGTGACACAAGTGAACGGAATATGCAGTTTTTTTAAGATGGTTTGGCGGTAAGAGGAGCTCGAAGCCAGAATGATTTTCATAGATAAGGGTGACTGTCTCTTAAAATAATACTAGAAGCATATAAAATGCAGCGCTCAGTGTCATTAACAATGATTTTCTTTGACTAAGTTGTGATGTTTCTATAATATGCGCGCGCTATGCAGAGAGTGAAACTACCCAAGCTGGTTGACCCAGTTAAAAACGCAACTATACGCTCCGATTATCGGGGAGTCATACTGTCGTCTGAAATGCCAAGGTTGCTTGGATCAGTTGCTGATATTGCCAAAGAAATAGATGTTGAAATTAAATTTGCTAAAGACGAGCAGGGTCTTAGTTACTTTCAAGGTCATATGGCATGTTCAACATCACTTATCTGTGAGAGATGTAATGAAGTCTTTGATCATCCTATGGATGTATCTTTTTGTTTTAGCCCCGTGCAGAGTGTTAAAGAAGAAGACAAAGATGAGTTACCGGATAGTTACGAACCGGTTGAGGTCAATGACCAAGGAGAAATCAATTTATTTCAAACCCTTGAAGACGAACTGATTTTATCATTGCCGATTGTAGCCCTTCATGCAGAGAAGGATTGCAAACAAAAGCGCGATAAAATGAGCTTCGGAAAAATTGAACCGGTAGATGAACGTCCAAACCCGTTCGCGGTTTTGAAAGAACTTAAGCGAGACTAGGAGTAAAGTAATGGCTGTACAGAAGAGTAAGAAAACTCGTTCAAGACGTGGCATGCGTCGTTCACACGATGCGCTTGGTACTGCGACTTTGTCTGTAGATTCAACGTCAGGTGAGACACATATACGTCATCACGTGACCGCTGATGGTTACTACAAAGGCAAAAAAGTTTTATCTCTTTAATTTAAAGTGACGAAATTTTGAGTCGTCTAACCTTAGCGTTAGATATCATGGGGGGCGATAACGGCCCCCATATTATTTTTCTTGCTGCATTAACCGCACTGCAACAAACCCCTCATTTACACCTTATATTATGTGGTCCTTTGACCGTTATGTCTCAGTGGCTAAACCAACAATTACCCAATATTCAAGCTCGTATCACCTTGTCCGACTGCCCACAACATGTAGCTATGGACGAAGCGCCCGCTCATGCTTTACGTCATAAAAAAAACTCTTCGATGCGACGTATATTAGATTTAGTTAATAGTAAAGAAGCAGACGCTTGTGTCAGCGGCGGTAATACCGGCGCTTTGCTCAGTATGGCGTATTATGTGTTGAAAACCTTACCTGGCATAGACCGACCTGCTCTTATTACACTGATACCAACCATAAACAATGGCAAAGTGTATTTTTTGGATTTAGGCGCGAATATTAATTGTGACTCAGACGTGTTATTCCAATATGCCGTGATGGGTTCTGTATTGGCGGAGCAAATTTCCAATATCAAGCAGCCAAGAGTGGCGTTACTGAATGTTGGTTCTGAAGAAATCAAAGGCAATGACCAAGTTAAACATACTGCTAGATTATTAACTGATTCCCAAAATATTAATTATATTGGATATGTTGAAGGTAACGATATCTTCTCCCAGAAAGCGGATGTAATAGTTACTGATGGCTTTGTGGGGAATATTGCGTTGAAATCCTGGGAAGGGCTGGTGAACTTTGCTATTCAAGAAATTAAAAAAGCATCACAGCATAATTGGTTGTCTAAAATTGTGGCAAAAATAGCGACTCCTTTTTTCCGTGGTATTTATTTACGTATGAAACCCGACCAGTATAACGGAGCTAGTCTGATAGGATTGCGCGGAATTGTGGTAAAGAGCCATGGTAATGCCTCTTCAGAGGCTTTTTTGTATGCTATCCGCGAGGCAATACAACAAGTCGAGATGCAGGTCCCAGATAAAATAAAAGATAAAATTGAAGCTGTTTTAATGGAGCGCCACGAATAAATGAATTCCAGAATAATTGGCACAGGTAGTTATTACCCTAGTGATGTAAGAACCAATGCAGATTTGTCTGTGATGGTTGATACCTCAGATGAATGGATTACCGATCGCACCGGTATCAAAGAGAGACGCATTATTGGCGCCAATGAAACGGCTGCGACTATGGGCTTTGAAGCCAGTAAAAAGGCATTAGAAGCAGCGGGCATTGATGCCAAATCTTTAGACATGATTGTATGTGCCACAACAAGTGGCCGTTACGCGCTACCTAGCACTGCTTGTGAAATTCAAAAAGCATTAGATGTAGATGGTATACCCGCATTTGATGTGGCTGCTGCCTGCGCGGGTTATTGTTATGCACTCAGTGTGGCTGATCAGTATATAAAAAGCGGTATGGCTAAACGAATATTGGTAGTGGGAACAGATTGTTTGAGCCGAATGATTAGCCCTGAAGACCGTACTATGGTCATCTTATTTGGCGATGCAGCAGGCGCCACTATTATTGAAGCAAGTGAAGAGCCCGGTATTTTATCAACCCATATTCATGCTGCTGGCTCCTACGGTGATTTATTGACCATAGGCAACCCGCAACACGGTGATGAGCAATCTGTGCATGAAAACTGGGGGAGTATGAAAGGCAATGAAGTATTTAAAGTTGCCGTCACTAAATTAAGTGAGGTAGTTGAACAAACGTTAGCTGCTAACAACATGAAAAAATCAGATTTGGATTGGTTAGTGCCACATCAGGCGAATTTCCGGATTATTAAAGCGACGGCTAAAAAATTAGAGATGCCGCTGGATCGGGTGGTCATGACCCTTGAACAATATGGTAATACTTCTGCTGCTACAGTACCAACGGCCCTAGATACAGCTATACGAGATGGCAGAATTAAACGCGGCCAAAATCTTCTTCTTGAGGCTTTTGGTGGCGGTTTTGCTTGGGCATCTGCGTTAGTACGTTATTAAAATACTATTTTAGAGAATCAATTATGAGTAAACAAGCATGGGTTTTTCCTGGTCAAGGATCCCAAACTTTAGGTATGTTAAGTGAGCTAGCTTCCGAATATGCCATCATTCAGGAGACTTTTGCTCAAGCCAGCGAAGCCTTGGGTTATGATTTGTGGGATGTGGTTCAAAATGATGAGCAAAAACTCAATCAAACCCATATTACCCAACCCGCTTTGTTAGCCGCAAGTTATGCAATTTATAAACTTTTAGTCGAAAAAGAACTCAGTCAACCGGTATATCTGGCGGGTCATAGTCTTGGAGAGTATTCCGCTTTAGTCTGTGCTGGAGTCATAGATTTTACTGATGCTGTTAAATTGGTTGAAGCTCGAGGCCAATTTATGCAACAAGCGGTGCCTGCGGGCACAGGAGCTATGTACGCTATTATTGGTTTGGATGACGACAAGGTGGTTGCAAGTTGCCAGCAGGCACAAGCAGAAACCAATGAAGTTGTGGCAGCGGTTAACTTTAATTCGCCAGGACAAATCGTGATCGCTGGGAATAAAAACGCTACAGATGTAGCCGCGAATTTGTGTAAAGAACATGGTGCAAAACGCGCATTGCCATTGGCCGTTAGTGTGCCGTCTCATTGTGCATTGATGAAACCAGCAGCAGAACAACTGGCAAGTTTGCTTAAAGACATTCAGTTTCAGACACCTAAAATCCCCGTTATCAATAATGTCGATGTGGCCTACCCAAATGATCCTGAAGCGATAAAGCAGGCTTTGGTTAAGCAATTATATAGCCCAGTTAGATGGACCGAAACTGTCACAATGTTAGCCGAACTTGGGGTTGAAACTTTATTAGAAATGGGGCCAAGTAAGGTATTAACTGGATTAACTAAGCGTATTGATAAACGCTTAAGTTGCACGGCAATTAACACAATTGATTCTGTTAATTCATTGATTTAATTTAATAATTTTTTGTAGAGAGAATGTATGGCTAGTTTAAATGGCAGTATTGCACTGGTAACTGGTGCAAGTAGAGGAATTGGAAGAGCAATAGCCGAGCAGTTAGCTGCAGATGGTGCAACCGTTATAGGTACTGCAACATCTGAAAAAGGGGCTCAGGCAATCAGTGATTATCTAGAAGGTAGTGGAGAAGGTAAAGTACTCGACGTTGCCATACCCGATTCGATGCAAGCTTTACTGGCTGACATCACCGAAAAGCACGGCGCTGTGGATATATTGGTCAATAATGCTGGGATCACCCGTGATAATTTATTGATGCGTATGAAAGATGACGAATGGCAAAGCATTATGGATACTAATTTGACATCCATTTTTAAAATGTCTAAAGCAGTGCTTCGCGGTATGATGAAAAAACGTAAAGGACGTATTATTAATATCGGTTCTGTCGTTGGCTCTACAGGTAATGCTGGTCAAGCCAACTATGCCGCTGCGAAGGCCGGTGTGATTGGTTTTAGTAAGTCTATGGCCCGTGAAGTTGCGTCTAGAGGTATTACTGTTAATGTGGTTTCACCAGGTTTTATTGATACTGATATGACAAAAGCATTAACGGATGACCAAAAAGAAAGTATATTTAAAGATATTCCAGCAAACCGTTTAGGGGACCCTAAAGAAATAGCGGCGACGGTTGGATTTTTAGCAAGTGATGCTGCTGCATATATCACTGGTGAAACGATACACGTCAATGGCGGCATGTATATGGGGTAAAAGGTGATAAAGTTTACAATTATTGTTGCTTTATCAAACGAATAAATATTTACTAATCTGTGAGTGGTTAGACCAGAAAAAAAGTTGACCCTGCTACTTGCAAGGGGTCACTTTGCTGAATACACTACTCACAAATTTATATCTAGCGACTTAAAGGATAACTAGAATTATGAGTACTATCGAAGAACGTGTAAAAAAAATCGTCATTGAACAACTTGGTGTTAAAGAAGAAGAAGTTAAACCAGAAGCTTCCTTCGTTGACGATTTAGGTGCGGATTCACTAGACACTGTCGAATTAGTAATGGCTCTTGAAGAAGAGTTCGATACTGAAATTCCTGATGAAGAAGCTGAAAAAATTACCACTGTTCAGTCTGCTATTGACTACGTTAACGCTAATAAAGACGCATAATTTTTTTAAAAAAAAACGGTCCTCTCCGGACCGTTTCTTCATTCAATCACATATACTTTCATAATTAGTCGGAGGCCGATGTGGCTAAACGTCGCGTTGTTGTGACCGGTCTAGGCATGCTATCACCTGTTGGTAATACTGTAGACTCTAGTTGGAAAAACATTCTTGCGGGCAAAAGTGGAATTGCAGCTATCACCTCTTTTGATTGTACTTCCTTTACAACTCAGTTTGCAGGTGAAGTCAAAAACTTTAATGCCGAGGAGTACATTCCCAAAAAAGAAACCAAAAAGATGGATAGGTTTATTCAGCTAGGTATTGCTGCAGGTAAACAAGCTCTGGTGCATTCTGGTTTAGAGGTTACAGCTCAAAATTCGGCAAGAATTGGTGTTGCAATTGGTTCTGGGATTGGCGGTTTGGGTTTAATTGAAGAAAATCATCGTCGAATGCTTGAATCTGGTCCAAGAAAAATATCCCCCTTTTTTGTTCCTGCCACTATCACTAATATGATCTCTGGCTTTTTCTCCATATTTGAAGGACTCAAGGGTCCAAATATCAACGTTGTTACAGCCTGTACTACTGGTGTTCACAATATTGGAATTGCTGCCCGTATTATTGCTTATGGGGACGCTGACGCAATGATTGCCGGTGGTGCTGAGTCGACTGTCTGTGCTCTAGGTATCGGTGGATTTGCTGCAGCCCGTGCATTATCAACACGTAATGACAACCCTGAAGCCGCAAGCCGGCCATGGGATAAAGATAGAGATGGTTTTGTAATGGGCGAGGGGGCCGGCGTCGTGATGTTAGAAGACTATGACTCTGCTGTAGCGCGCGGCGCAACTATTTATGCGGAACTAGTAGGTTTTGGAATGAGCGGTGATGCTTACCATATGACTTCACCGCCACCAGATGGTGAAGGTGCCGCAGCTGCTATGGTCAACGCTATTAACGATGCCAAGATTGACGTTAACGAAATTGGTTACATCAATGCACACGGTACATCCACTCCAGCAGGGGATGTGGCTGAAGTCGCTGCCATCAAACATGTGTTTGGTGAACATGCAAACAGGGTTTTGGTGAGTTCCACCAAATCGATGATCGGACATCTACTTGGAGCCGCAGGCTCAGTTGAAGCTATCTTTACTATATTGGCATTACGAGACCAAGTTGCACCACCGACTATTAATTTAGATAACCCTGGGGAAGGTTGCGATCTTGATTTTGTTGCTCATACTGCAAGACCTGCGAAATTGGATTATGCCTTATGTAATTCTTTTGGTTTTGGTGGTACAAATGGCTCATTGCTGTTTAAAAAATAGTAGGCAAAATGTAGCTTATGAGTATTATTGATTATCTTTTAGGTATATAGACGCAAGAATGAATGATTGTTAACGGTCGGCAGCAGCAACATATAGAGATTGCAGACAGAGCCTTTCAGTATGGTGATGGCTGTTTTACTACTTTGGCGTTTAGACATGGTGGTCTTGAGTTTTTTGCTGCTCATATCGAGCGTCTAAAGTGGGCTTGTAAAACACTGTCTATCAATTTTGATAAGTGGGATGAGTTACGAAGATGCATAGTTGATTCATTGACATCCACGAGTGACTGCGTTGTAAAAGTGACGATTACCCGAGGCGAGGGTGGTAGGGGGTATAATCCAGAAGGAGCTATAAACCCTAACTTTGTGATTACTCAGCACAACATTCCAGTACATTACCCTCTTTGGCAAACCGATGGTATTAAGTTAACCATCAGTCCTATTAAGCTAGCGAAACAACCTTTGCTTGCTGGCATCAAACATCTAAACCGTTTAGAACAGGTTTTGGTTAAACAATCACTGGCACAAACGGGTTATGATGATGCCGTTGTTTGTGATACTCAGCAACACATAGTTGAAAGCTCTGTCGGTAATCTGTTTTGGTACAAGGATACTAGTTGGTATACCGCAAACCTGACAGAATCAGGGGTGGAAGGCGTTATGCGTAACCATGTATTGGCTGTTATGCAAGAAAAAGGCATAGAATGTCAGGTGGTTAAGCAGGAAGTTATTGAGTTGTTTTCTGCTCATGAGCTTTTTGTGTGTAATTCTTTAATGCTATTGGTTCCAGTAGTGAGTTTGTTTGATCCTATCAATAAAAAACATCAAGAGTTTGAGGTAGCCCAATCCAAACAGTTACAGCATTATATTCAGCAAACAATTGATACCAAGGCGTTAAAAATTTAATGAAAATTATAAAGTGGTTATCGATTTTTGCGTTTTTAATCGGCATTATTTTTGTCGTAACCTTGTTTCATTTTGACAAAAAAGTACATCAACAAATTAATATCACTGAGGCAATGGTATACCAAGTTAAATCCGGTCAATCAGCCAAAGGGATTGTGAATCGACTCAAAGACCAAGGGGTTATTTCCGATAACATTGGCCTTAAAATTAGATTAAAGCTGGAACCAGAACTCGCGAATATTAAAGTTGGAACCTACGAATTATTACCGTCCATGAGTGCATTAGATTTATTGGAGCTTTTTTCTAGTGGTAAAGAAATGCAATTTTCAATCGGTTTAATTGAAGGGCTGAATTGGCGGGAGTGGTTATTAGTTTTAAAAGCCCATCCCCAGATTAAATTTAATAACGATTTTCAACAGCAACTTGATGCTTTATCAGCCCAATTACCTGAGCAGTCAATTGAAGGCTATCTTTTACCTGACACCTATCATTTTGTGGCGCAAACAGCTGCGATTGAGTTGGTTAAACGAGCCCATTTAAGTATGCAACAATATCTGGACGGGGCGTGGGAGAGCCGAGCATTAGACTTGCCTTATGCTTCCGCTTACGAAGGTTTGATAATGGCATCCATCATTGAAAAGGAAACGGGCGTACCAGAAGAGCGGCCACGAATTTCTGGGGTCTTTGTCAATCGACTTAATCTGAATATGCGTTTACAAACTGATCCTACTGTTATTTATGGCATAGGTGAAGATTTTGATGGCAATATCCGGCGCAAAGATTTAAAAACCGCCACACCTTACAATACTTATGTGATTAAAGGGTTACCGCCAACCCCTATTGCCATGCCAAGTAAACTAGCCATCGATGCTGCTTTTAATCCATTAACAACTGAAGAGTTGTATTTTGTATCTAAGGGTGATGGCAGCCACAAATTTTCAACCACTTTGCAAGAACACAATCTTGCGGTGCGTAAATATCAATTAAACAAATAAGAGAGTCTTAGTTGCACATATCAGGTAAATTCATCGTTATTGAAGGTTTGGAAGGCGCTGGAAAGAGCAGCGCAGTAGCGATATTGACGCAATCTATCCAAGCTGCTGGACATATTGTGATTAATACTAGGGAGCCTGGCGGTACTGCTATGGCTGAAGCTATCAGAGATGTAGTTAAACACGACTGGCATGATGAAAAGGTCACGGTAGAAGCTGAGTTACTATTAATGTATGCCGCACGAGCGCAACTAGTACAAAATGTTATATTGCCAAATTTAGAAAAAGGTCACTGGGTACTTGGAGACAGGCATGATATGTCTTCCCAAGCTTATCAGGGAGGAGGTCGTCAGATTGATCAGAGCATGATTGAAAACCTAAGAGCCATCACCTTAAAAGACTTTAGACCAGACTTTACCTTGTATATGGACGTTGAGCCTAAAGAAGGGCTTAAACGAGCAAAAGGGCGAGGTGAGCTAGACCGTATTGAACAAGAAGATGTGAGTTTTTTTGAGCGGACCCGAGAACGATACCTGCTATTAGCCCAGCAAGATAAAAATTGTGTAGTGATCAATACCATGCAAAGTATAAAAGCAGTGCATAACGATGTTGAGCTAGCTATTAACCAATTTTTGGAGAGCTAAGTGTTTCCATGGTTGGAGGATTCATTTAAACAGCTAGGTAGTAGAATTGCTGCTAATAAACTGCATCACGCGCTACTTATTCAAGGCCCCGCTGGTTTAGGTAAATCAAGCTTTGTTTTGCAGTTAGCCCAGTTGCTGTTATGCAAAGCTAGGCAAGGGCATAAGGTATGCGGTCAATGCCAATCTTGCTTACTCAATGCTGCGACCACTCATCCAGATTTACATGTGGTAGAGTCTGATAAACAAATTGGTGTTGATCAGATACGCGACGTCATTAAAAAGTTAGTGAGTTCTGCCCATTTGTCAGGAGCAAAGGTATTGATTATCTATGATGCTCATACGATGACCGAGTCAAGCGCTAATGCCTTATTAAAAACTTTAGAAGAGCCTACGGCTAATACTTTTTTACTACTCACTACTGATAAGCCGGAGCGTATATTAGCGACAATCAAAAGTCGCTGTGAAAAGTTAGCCTTACCTTTACCCCCTTTGGATGCAACGCTGGCTTGGGTGAAAACCCAATTTGATGGGGAAATTGATATCAATTTTGCTAAGTTGTTTAGTGCTCGCCCGTTAGCTTTGTTAGCTGAGCTACAAGAAGAACAAAAATTTACCTATGATATCTTCAGCCGAGGTTTAGAAGCGTTATTGCAAGGACAAACTAATGCCATGCAGCTAGCAATGGATTGGCAAGACAGTGCCGATAAAGTACTTAAGTGGACGCAATATTGGGCTCGGCAGCAATGTACTGATGATGCCCCTGAAACCGTTTGGCAACTGCACCAACAAGCAACTAAAGTCACCCAACAATTGCGTAATCCTGGAGTGAATAAAACGTTAGTGTTAACAGAGCTATTAGATAAACTTGCCCTTGTAAAAGTTGCATTAACTTAACCCTATAAAAGATGGAAAAATTACGTGTTTGTAGATTCACATTGTCACTTAGACCGATTAGATAAAACCCCAGAAGAACTTTCTGAGGTGCTCAATTTTGCAAGACATCGTGGTGTCGAACACTTTTTATGCGTCTCGGTGTCTGTTAAAGACTTCCCTATGATGTTAGACACAGTTAAAGGGTTTAATGATGTATCTGTCTCTTGTGGAGTACACCCATTACATCAAGAAGATGCTTGTAGTTATGATGAGCTACTTAACATGTCTGATAATGAAGAGGTAGTAGCCATAGGCGAAACAGGCTTAGATTATTTTTATAGCGCTGAAACTAAGTCTGTACAGCTCACCTCTTTCGTTGATCATATTAAGGTTGCCAATAAGTTAAACAAACCTTTAATTATCCATACACGAGATGCCCGCGAAGATACCCTTGATTTACTTAAGCAGCACAAAGACCGATCAACCAAAGGTGTACTTCACTGCTTTACCGAAAACTGGGAAATGGCGCAGGCAGCGATAGAGTTGGGTATGTATATCTCGATATCTGGGATAGTCACCTTTAAAACAGCAATTGAGTTACAAGAGGTGGTGAAAAAAATTCCATTAGACAAATTACTCATAGAAACTGATTCGCCTTGGTTAGCGCCGGTTCCGTATCGAGGCAAACCCAATCAACCGGGTTTTGTAAGAGAAGTAGGGGAGTTCATCGCTAATTTGAAAGGTGTAAGTACGCAAGAGTTGGCTAAAATAACAACGAACAATTTTTATGATTTGTTTGCTATCAAGCGAGCAGTTTGAAGTTGTTATAGAGGGTCCGGTTTTTAAATTTTCAAGATGCAAACTTATCGTAAGCGCTTAATAAACCTACGTCCTTATTCCGACGGGCAATCTGCTGCATAATTTCCTCATTACAAACGTATGAGGAAAACAAAGTGACCGCAACATCAAATTTAAAGCAGGAAGCTCCGCTGTGGCGTGAGCATGTGACTCAGTGGCGTGACTCAGGTTTAACCCAAGCTGCCTATTGTCGAGATCACGACCTGTGTCCACACAACTTCAGCTACCACAAACGCAAATACTCAACCGCACTGGTACCCATTAACCACAAACCCTCCGGTTTTGTCAGTGTGCAGCGATTACCTGAGCCGCAACATCATGATCCACTCTCATTGCACTTTACCAATGGTGTTCGTCTGATAGGTATCACGGCAAGTAACGTGTCAGTGGTTAAACAATTAGCCGAGTTGTTGTCGTGAGCAAAGTGATGCGTCCAGGTGTGGAGCTCACTCAGGTTTTTCTTTACCAACAGCCGATTGATTTTCGCAAGGCACACTTGGGATTATCTGCCATCATTGAATGTGAGTTGGGGCACGACCCCTTTGCCGGTCACCTTTATGCATTCACCAATAAACGGCGTAATAAAATCAAGTGTCTGTTCTGGGAAGATAATGGTTTTGTGTTGTATTACAAAAGCCTGTCAGAGGAAAAGTTCAAGTGGCCAAAGCGTGATGATAAGGTGATAACACTGACCGGGCAGCAAATTAATTGGCTGCTTGATGGCTATGATATCAGTGCCATGAAAGGTCATAAAAAGTTGCATTATGAGGCCGTTTTTTAAGGTAATCAATGCGCTAATTTGGTATACTTTACGGCATGAAATTAGCGCCGCAAGACACTGAAAATAAAGCAAAATTACATCTGGATGCGATGAGCCAGATGACCGCATTGCTGTCTGAAAAAGACGATGTCATCGAACAGAAAACGGATGTCATTGCCGAGCAAAAGAAACGAATAGCGATGCTTGAAGAGTACTTGCGGTTGGCCAACTCAAAACGTTTTGGCGCCAGCTCTGAGCAAACACCACCACAGCAAGGTCACCTGTTTAATGAAGTAGAAGCGGTGGCTGAGCCTGAGCCTGTCGACTCACCTTTACCTACAGGCAACGAGCCAAAGGCCAAAACCGGTCGCAAGCCACTGTCCGACAAATTGCCCCGCCTTCAGGTGTTCGCTTATTTGAGTGATGAAGAAAAAGTGGGTGCCATTGACACCTTCTTTGTCAAAGTCAGGGAAGAGCTGGATATCATTCCCGCTCAGGTACGTGTATTGGAATACATGCAGGAAAAAGCGACCTTCAAAACACAAGATGATGGCCGCACGGTGAAAGCCGCCCAGCTTATCAAACATCCTGTCCCCAAGGCCATGGGGAGCGTCAACCTGATGACCTATATCATTATTTCAAAATACGCCGATGGCATGCCGCTTTATCGACTTGAAAACATCATCAAACGTTATGGCGGTGAAATATCAAGGGCCACACTGGCCAACTGGGTGATTGCCCTGTCGAAACAAGCCCAACCTTTAATTAACCTACTCAGGGAGCATCAACATTCGGGCCCACTGATTTGTGCGGATGAAACCCGCATTCAAGTATTGAAAGAGCCAGATCGTTCGCCCACTTCACATAAATGGATGTGGGTAACCCTGGGCGGGTTACCGCAGCAACGAAGTGTCTTGTTTGAATACGATCCCTCCCGTGGCAGGGAGGTACCCTTGCGCCTGCTTGATGGGTTTACCCATGGCTACCTGCAAACCGATGGCTGTGCCAGTTATAACGAGGTATGCAGACAAAATCAGTTAATCTCGGTGGGTTGCTGGGATCATGCACGACGAAAATTCCGTGAAGCCAAAGATGGGCAACCCAGGGCAATGAAAGGCAAGGTAACCAAAGCGGATATGGCACTGAGCCTTATCAATAAGTTGTACGTGGTAGAGCGTCAAATCAAATTGCTAAGCGCGGATGAAATTTATCAGGCCAGGCAACAAAGAAGTGTGCCCATACTCAGCGAGCTGAAAACATGGCTGGAGCTCAATCGCCCCAGAGTCGACAAAGGAGGATTGACGGGCAAGGCGATGACCTATTTACATAATCAGTGGGAAAAGCTAATGGTTTACAGTACGGATGGTCGGCTGAGGCTCAGCAATATTCTGGCTGAAAATGCCATTCGTCCCTTTGCTGTTGGTAGGCGCGCCTGGTTATTTGCCGATACCCCAGCAGGCGCTAATGCCAGTGCAATCCATTATAGCCTGATTGAGTCAGCCAAAATTCATGAGCTTGAACCTTACGCTTATCTCAATGCCGTGTTCAAGGCGTTACCCTATGCTGACACGGTTGAAAAGATCGAAGACCTCCTGCCATGGAATTTCAAAAATTCAAAACCCAGTTGGCTACCCCCGCACGTTCAATAGCGCTTACTGTGAACTGTTAGATTATGACAAGGATATTTATACTTGGAAAGTACGTCGGTTTATTAAGCGCTTACAACTTATCTGACTTAATGGACAAATATTTGTGTTATGCCATTTTGGTTATTGACTACATACCACAACACTTTTTGAATTTCTTACCACTACGACATAAACATTGGCTATTACGTTCTGGACTAAATTCTCCAGAACCTTTTTGCATTGTCCCATGGTTATACAACCACTTTCCTGATTCAAAAATAAAACCTGATAATTCATGCATCACATAATAAGTATGATGCACTTGATAGAAGGCTTTAAATTCTACCTGAGCAGTGTGTGTTTGACAGTGGTGTGTTAAGACTTGCAGAGATAGCCATTGTGTATCTTGAGCACTATCTGATAATTCACTAATAGTTATATGAGTACGTTTGGCTGATGAGTAGGTGTCTAAGATGTACTGATAATTTTTTAGAACATAAGCAGTAAAACGTGAACGCATTAACGCTTCAGCATTTTTAGCATCCACTTTGCCATTAATAATCGGCTGGCAACATTGTTCAAATGTGAACCCGTTACCACAAAAGCAGTGTTTAATAGTCGTCGCCAAAATCAAGTAACCTAATCAAATTGATAGGCAAGCCTAGGCGATGAGAAGGAACATAGTCAATAGCGCCTATAGGTGTTTGTTAAACTTAGTCCTTTACCAAGGGCCTTTTACTACGTTATCTTTTTGCTCTTTGTTTGGCATCAAATTGACTAGTGCGACTTTGTAATCAATACATAGTTGTTTCAGACGTTTAAAGCTTATTTCATCCAATGACAGCTGCTCAACAAACAAATTTGAACATTGACCGCCAGTAACAATTTTTTCTAGCCATAGTGACAAGCAGTGTTGTTTGGGTTTAATCAGGCGTATGCAATTAACTCGTTTTTCAGAAAATCGAATATGATTGGCCACTAAAAAAGTCCATTTATTTGCATGCTCAACATTTATATCGTTGTTATGCCTATTATCTGCAGGCACTTGCATAGTGGCTAGTGGAGTAGAGTTACTTGTAAACGCATGTAAACTTGCCATAATGATCTCTCAACAGTGATGTTATATACAGTGGTTGTTTATACAGTAGTACTGTATAAATCATCATGCAAGCTTTTTTTTACTCTGGTTTGTTTTAGTTCGTTTATTTAACCTTGTGTTGTTCTCATTAATTTTAACTCAGCTATTGGCATGAACGAATAGACTGTTAATTCAGCACAAAATTTCATCACGGAAATCTGAGTGATTCTTGTGTCGTGTTTTATTAACTAAATTTTTCTGCAACAGCGGCAGAGGAGGGCATAAACAAGGTGCCGTATAATTTGGAAGCAAAACCATCTGTCATACCTGAGATATAATCGGCAATCACTCTGTGACCATTCCCTGCTTCATGGGCTTCTAACCAGCGTTGGCAGGTGTTGTCAGGGAGTAACCTCTGTGGATCTGAAGCAAAAGCTTGAAATAATTCCATGACTATTTGTTGGCCTTTATACTCGAGCATTTGTATTTCGGGCTTTCTGATAACACGATGAAATACATAAGCCTTGAATATACTTAGCGCCTGATTAAATGGAGCGGGAAACACTGCGTTATATTTAAGTAAATCTTGCTCAAATTTTGGTGCAATTTCAGTTATCTCAATATTGGTAATAAAACAATTAACCAAAGCACCTATGGCATCTTTACGTTCGTGGTGATGTTGACTAAAGAGTTTTTCGCTGAGCGCCGCTATATTTTGGTTCATCCAATCAATGTCTAGTTTGAGCAACGTTTCTGCTACTTCTTCAAAAAATTGTGACTGGTTGACTATGCCCATTACGATCGCATCTTCAAGATCATGGATGGCGTAAGCAATATCATCTGCCAACTCCATAATAGAACAGTCAAATGATTTATATAGGGTTTTGTGATGACTTTTGGCGGTTTGCTTAAATTGCATAAATCGTTGAGAGTCATGGGCAGAAACCCCCTCAAGTAACCAGTCAAAAGAAGCTTGATCGCACTCATATAAACCTTTGGGAGGATTCCAAAGGGATGCTTTAACTTCTCTATGGGACACTGTCTCTTGCCCTTGAGGTGGCTGATTAAGTTGTGGAAGATAGTTCGGATATTTGATTAAACCCAACAAGGTACGCCTACTAAGATTCATGCCATGATTAGCGGTATAGGGTTCCAGTTTAGTGACTATTCTAAATGTTTGGCCATTTCCTTCGAATCCGCCATGGTTGCGCATCATATAATGTAGCGCCACCTCACCACCATGGCCGTAAGGGGGATGACCAATATCATGAGCTAAACATAACGCCTCAATTAAAGTGTCATTCAAATCTAGATGTTGGGTTAATTCAGGGTACTTACTTCTTAGCTGTGCAGCGATGCCTTGGCCAATTTGTGATGCTTCTAAGGAATGAGTAAGCCGAGTGCGATAAAAATCACTCATGCCGACACCTAATACTTGGGTTTTCGCTTGTAATCGTCTGAATGCAGCAGAATGCAGAATTCTGGCTTTATCACGTTGGTAAGAAGTGCGATGGTCACCCTGGCGTTGAAGTTTTTGGCCATGCCTGCGCTGTGTCCATATTTCCATAACTTACATCTGCTCCACACTTAATTATTTGAGGCGAACTACTTTAACGTTATGTGACCAGATGCTGCTGAGTTAATCAAGCCATTGTTTAGTCATATAATGAATGTTCTTCTTGGGTAATTTCGTCGAGGCTTAAGCTAAAACTGGGCACATAAGCTTTCATGAAATAATCGACTTCACTTGAGTGATAATCCTTCAACATTTTGTCTAAACGTTTTTTGGCTAGTTCAAATTCCTTATTTCCAGCAGAAAGTTCTTCTAGGGTTTTAAGATAGGCACATATTACATCGGCAGCTTTAACGATAAAGGCGACGTCTTTATTATGATGATGGTGATCAATCAGCTGTGCATAATCTTCTTTAAACTCCTCTGGAGCCATATTAATCAACTTTTGTTCTGCGAGCTTTTCAATCTTTTTATATTCGTCACGTATGATTGGATTTGAATATTTTATCGGTGTGGGTAAATCGCCAGTGATCACCTCTGATACGTCATGAAACATAGCAATAGTGGCTACTTGATTGGGATCTAAATCACCATCAAAATATTTATTGCGGATCAGTGCCAAAGCATGAGCCACCATAGCCACTTGTAAACTGTGTTCTTGAACATTTTCTGTTCGTATATTGCGCATTAAAGGCCATCTGTTTATCAATTTCATTCGTGATAGATGGGCAAAGAAGTGACTTTGATTAGGTGATATGTTGTTCATGTATCTAATTTACCTGCTTATAGCTTTTGAAGAAGTTTGCAATCGCTACTAATGCCGGTTTTAGTACATCAACATGGGGCAGAAAGACTAATCTAAAATAACACCCTTCTTTAAGATTGAACGCAGAGCCGTGAACTAATAATATTTTTTCTGTGCGCAATAAATCAAAAATCATTGTTTCGTCGTTAGTAATATTGAATTTTTCAGCGTCTACTTTAACAAAACAATACATGGCACCTTTAGGCATAACACATTCAAGGCCATCTACAGCATTTAACATTTCAAAGGCCATATCTCTTTGAATTTTTAATCGTCCACCGTCAGCAATGAGTTCGTTAATACTCTGATATCCACCTAAAGCTGTTTGAATGGCATGTTGGCTTGGAACATTTGCACACATGCGCATGGATGACAGAATGTTCAGCCCTTCAATGTAACTTTGGGCAATTAATTTGTTGCCGCTAACCACTAACCAACCTGCTCTAAAACCTGCTATGCGATAGTTTTTTGAAAGACCACCCATAGTAATACAAAAAATATCTGTGGCCATTGATGCAATACAATGGTGTTTTGCGTCGTCATATAAAATCTTGTCGTATATCTCATCGCTGATCACAACCAGTGAAAATTCACGCGCCAATGCAATGACTTGTTGCAATAATTCTGGACTATATACTGCGCCAGTGGGGTTATTAGGATTAATTAATACTATTGCTTTGGTCTTATCAGTAATTTTGCTGCGGATATCTTTTATGTCAGGCTGCCAACCATTGGTTTCATCACATCGATAATGTATGGGTACACCAGATGCTAGACTTACAGCGGCTGTCCATAGAGGGTAATCTGGTGCGGGTATCAATACTTCATCATCGTTATTTACCAGCCCTTGCATGGCCATAACAATTAGCTCGCTTACGCCGTTACCAATAAACACATCTTCAACTTTGACATTTTTGACATTTTTCTGTTGATAATATTGCATTACAGCAACGCGAGCTGAATAAATACCATTAGAGTCTGAATAACCTTGGGATTTTGGCAGGTTATGGATCACGTCCTTTAAAATATCATCGGGAGCTTCAAAACCGAAAGGGGCTGGGTTGCCAATATTCAGCTTTAGTATTCGATGACCTTCATCTTCCATTTTTTTTGCTTCGGTCAAAATGGGTCCACGTATCTCGTAACAGACGTTTTCTAATTTGTTCGACTTATTAATTTTTTTCATTGATTGTGAATAACCTACTGCATGGGGCGACAGATTAAACCAACAAGGGTAAGGGTGTTAAGTGTTAAATTAGCTATGCTATATAAAAATGTTAAATTGGCCCACTGTTAACTGATTCTGTTACATCCAATTACAATGCAAATTTGATTTTCGACCTCTTTTGATTTTAGCTGGAGTTACATCCTTTTCTGAGTGAAATGATATGCCCGCTCCTTTAATCTGGCTTGGTGTGAGTGCCATAACATTGTTAGCTGGTGTTAAATATTCAAATGATAAAAGGTTGGATGGATCTGTTAGTCGCTTGCCAGGAAATACAGATATAAAAGTTGATCCTATGAATGGTGCTGTTGTGACTTGTGGGGTGTATGGCCTATTTGAGCACACTGGTATATGGGTGGATGGCTATATTTTAGAACTAAAAGGCAACGGCTTAATTCGTGGTGTATCCCCCAACAGATTTTTACAAGAACGCAGCGGTGATAATATTTACATAGCTTGCGATGACAATCATACACCGTTGATACTTCCAGAGACTGCTGACAGAGCTATCTCTCAGGTTTTCAGTTATTCCGAATATGATGTCATAAAAAACAATTGTCACAAATTTGTTTGGCAGTGTATCTCAGGCGAAGATATACCTCTTACTCGTTTTTCTGCACTAAACCATAAAATGGCTGATAGATTTGCTACCGATATTCATTGGCATCCAATTAACTATTAACTGAATCGACATCTGATCATGTAACAAAAATTATCTTGTACAACCCAGCCAACAAAAAATTGTTGGCCTGTCACACGAGATCTATATACTTTTTGCATTGTTTAAGTAAACTGAAAGGTAAGTTTAATAATCTAACAATCATTTGTTTTCAGGTTTTATGGAGTCTAGCTATGTCACAACATTTTAAAGAAACACCCCATAACGCAATTGCTGATAGTGATATTGCTCGCGTTATTCCTTGTAAACAATTATCAATGAGTGACCCCTTTAAGTGGTTGGTGCTCGGTCTCAAAGATGCGAGTAGGGCTCCTGTTTTAACGCTGTTTTTTGGTTTGATATTTACCCTGATACCTTGGTTTATAACCTATTTAGTACAGTTAACAGGTTGGCACTTGGTGATCATGCCAGCCATAGTATGTTTTATGTTGATAGGACCTTTTTTAGCCGCAGGTATGTACGATGTGAGCTGGGAGCTAGAAAAAAATCACGTGCCTTCTTTATGGCATAGCATTAAGGCAATCAAGCGCAATGCGGTTAATGAATGGGGCTTAGGTATTTTACTCATGGTATTAATGATTTTTTGGTTACGGGTAGCCTCATTGATCCACGCTTTATATCCCCCTTACTTGGATGAAAACCTTGAAAATCTATTACCATTTTTAGCGGTAGGAACAGTAGTTGGTGCTGGTTTCACACTATTAGTCTTTTTCCTCAGTGCGTTTACACAGCCAATATTAATGGAGCGTAAGGTCGACTTAGCTACCGCTTTATTAACTAACATGAACGCTGTTTGGACCAACAAAGGCCCTATGATGTTATGGGCATTTATCATTTTACTCGCAGTATTGATTGGTTTTGCTACATGGTTTGTAGGCTTTATTTTTCTGATGCCGCTTATAGGATATGCGACTTGGCACGGTTATATAGACACCATAGAAACCAAAAGAGAACGTCATTTCCAATAGTAAAGCAGTTTTATACCAATCAGCTTAGATAATTAACATCTTAACTCAATAAAAAAAGCCCCGTGATAGATAACCACGGGGCTTTTTTTTATATTGAAGCTTAGGGGTCTTATCTGGGTAATTTAGAAACTGAACTTTGTTCTAAAATTTTCTGAGTCCAAAATGACTTCACTGAAAAGTCAGATTTTTTAGCTTTCTTTTTAACCGGTGCTTTAACTGATTTTTTCTCAACAGCCGGCTTTTTCGCTGTGGCTGTTTTTGTTGGAGTAGAGGTGCCTAGTTCAGGGATCATTGCATCCAAATCTGCCAAACGTATATTTTTACCACCACCAACACTATACCAGCCACCTTTGGCTTCGATTGTGGGGGCTTTACCATTTGTTGCAGTGTAAGCTTCAGTAAAAGCCGCGATTACTTGATCCTTATCCAATTTACTCATAATCAGGTCTTTGCCTTTTATATGTTTATTTTCAAAATATGGACAGGTTTTATACCTTTTTTTACTTATAATGTCTAATTTTGCTCAATTCGTTATGTGTATAAATTAGTAGGAAACACAATGTCAGTATCAAACAGTCAATTATTAGAATTTCTTAATTCGTTATTAAAGCCAGAAAAAGTCAATGATTATTGCCCTAATGGTTTGCAAGTAGAAGGCAACAGTAAGGTGACTAAGTTAGTCACAGGCGTGACTGCCTCTCAGGCATTAATTGACCACGCTGTATCAATTAATGCAGATGCCATTTTGGTACATCATGGATACTTTTGGAAAAGTGAGTCGCCTTGTATAACAGGTATGAAAAGAAAACGAATACAGACTTTATTGCAGCACAATATTAATCTTTATGCCTATCATTTGCCTTTGGATATTCACCCATCACTTGGTAATAATGTTCAATTGGCTAAATTATTAGGTATTGTGGATATCTCAACTTTAGAACAAAATAACCCTCAATCTGTGGTTATGCAAGGCAGGTTTGAGGGAGGCATTTGTCCGAACGAATTGACTAACTTGTTAACTAATATGCTAACTAAAATCCCGTTACACGAGCCAGCAAATAAAACTAAAATTGAAACAGTGGCTTGGTGTACAGGAGGTGGTCAAGGCTACATCGATTTGGCTGCTGAAAAAGGCATTGATGCTTATATCACCGGTGAGGTATCAGAACAGACTATACATACAGCGCGGGAAATGGACATTCATTTTTATGCTGCTGGTCATCATGCAACCGAACGTTATGGGGTAAAAGCGTTGGGTGAGTATATTCAACAAAAATTAGAAATCGAGTCTGTCTTTGTAGACATCGATAATCCAGCTTGAGGCACATCCGATAAATGGATAATGATAGGAAAGATCAAAGTTTTGATAAGTTTGCAGATAAATTTGAAAAAAACATTTATGGCTCCACAAAAGGGCGATTACGCCATGAGTTGTTAGTACATCATCTTCATGATTGTATTCCTCTAAAGCTAATGCCATTAGATGTTTTGGATGCAGGAGGGGGGACAGGTGTAATGACACAAGTCATGCTTGATTTAGACCACAAGGTGACATTATCCGATATCTCTTTAGAAGTATTATCTTTGGCTAAAAACAAATTAGGTGAAAATAATAATCTTGTTGTTGAGCATATGGATATTTTGTCCTTAAGTCCTAAAAAACAATATGATCTGGTTGTTTGTCATGCCGTTTTAGAGTGGTTACAAGATCCTTTTGAAGTGATACGAAAACTGGTGGATTTAGTAAAACCGGGTGGGTATTTATCTCTTAGCTTTTTTAACTATGATGCACAGTTGTTTGGAAATATGTTGTATGGCAATTTTGATTATGTAGAACAAGGCATGGTGAGTAAAAACATTGTGCGGTTAAGCCCCAAAAACCCACAAAAACCTAAAATTATTTTATCTCAACTTGATAGTTTACCTGTTCAGATCATAAAACAAGCGGGTATCCGTTGTTTTCACGATTATTTGAAACAACCAGAGAAACAAACCAACGAATATGCGCAACTAAAACAGTTAGAAATTAAATATGGCTCAACTGAGCCATATATGTGGTTGGGTAAATATTTTTTAATTATTGCCCAGAAAGATGCATAATAGTGAATTGCATTATTCCGCTAGTAATTTTTCAATATCTTTCATCATTTCATCAGGCTTGGTAGTAGACGCATATCGTTTAGTGACTTTGCCTTGTTTGTTGACTAAAAACTTGGTGAAATTCCATTTGACACTTTTGCTACCCATTACTCCTGGTGCCCCTTCCTTCAAATATTTGTATACTGGGGCTGCGTTAGGGCCATTAACCTCAATCTTTTTAAATAAAGGAAAATTGACATTGAAATTCAGACTACAAAACTCTTGGATTTCGGTATCTGCTCCAGGCTCTTGATGACCAAATTGGTCACATGGAAAACCAAGCACTTCTAAACCTTGGGGTTTAAATTGTTTATATAAGCTCTGTAATCCATCATATTGTGGGGTAAAACCACACTTACTTGCGGTGTTAACTATTAACAACACTTTGCCTTTATAGTCATTAAAATTTATATTTTCGCCGTTATTTAATATGGCATCAAACTGATATATGGTGTCCGACATAATTATTCTCTTTTATATAGGTGTTAGCTATATTGTCATTATCTAGAAGTGTTTCAACTGTTTAAGTCAATAATTTAAAATTTAGGTAAGCCCTGATTAAGGAAAGTAAATTGGTACAAAAAATAGCGTTTATTGGATTAGGTGTCATGGGTTATCCCATGGCTGGACATTGTAAAAAGTCAGGTCATGAAGTCACAGTATTTAATCGCACCATAACAAAAGCTCAAGCTTGGGTTGATGAGTTTTCAGGAAATAGGGTCGCAACACCTAAACTGGCTGCAGAGCAAGCTAATGTGATTTTGATATGTGTGGGTAACGATGATGATCTACGTTCCGTTATGTTAGGTGAACATGGTGTATTAGCAGGTGTGAATGCTGGAGATATTATAGTTGATCATACTACCGCTTCAGCAGAAGTCGCTCGAGAGATGGCGATAATATGTTCAGAGGTCGGAGTTGGGTTTTTAGATGCGCCAGTATCAGGTGGGCAAGCGGGCGCTGAAAATGGCCAATTAACTGTGATGGTAGGCGGGCAAAAAGACCATTTCAATTCTGTTGAGCCGGTTATAGATTGTTATGCCAAGTTTAGCCAATTGCTTGGTGCTGTGGGGAGCGGTCAACTGGCTAAAATGATGAATCAAATTTGCATTGCTGGAGCAGTTCAAGGATTGGCCGAAGCACTCAGTTTTGGAAAAAATGCTGGATTAGATTGTCGTGCAGTAATAGATGTTATTTCAAAGGGCGCAGCACAGTCGTGGCAAATGGAAAATCGATTTGAGACTATGTTAGCAGGTCAGTTTGACTTTGGGTTTGCCGTTGATTGGATGCGTAAAGACTTAGATATCGCCCTAAATGAAGCAAAAACAAATGGCTCTACACTGCCATTAACTGCATTAGTGGATCAGTTCTATGCCGATGTTCAGAGAAGAGGAGGAGGCCGATGGGATACCTCTAGTCTGTTAACAAGATTGTAATATTAAAGATAAAAAATTAGATCAGTGGCTCAACATGCCACTGATGTCCGTGAAAACAAATGTTGGCCCTATCGTATTCTCGGTCAGCTCGCCAAGTGCGATTATTTAATTTAACCACTACACCCGGATAAAGGCGTTTATTGGCGATGAGTCGAATGTCAGTTTGATATAGCTCTTTGGTCTTGTGCATTTCTTTAGACTTGCTTTGAAGCCAAGCCAGCAATTGTTTTTCAATTTGAAACAACTGGTTAGCTTCTTCAACTCGTCCCTGCATATCTTTTGGAATGAACTTAGAGTTAATTAAATTGATACGCTCTAAGTGCCGATTATTGTTGTGTATTGTTTTATTTAAAAATTCGTCGAGTGTGTCTATGCGTTCCAATAAAGTATTGAAACCTTCACTAAAATCGATACTTAAGTTACTGCCTGAAACGGCACCTAAAGTGCCTGCAGTCACTGGACCTTGGCATGTAATTGTGCTGGCGAAAATATTGCCATTCGGCTTATCAATGGCACCGACCGTCACTTTTCCTCCGCAGTTAATTCGACTGTATGCTAGTTGTCTGCCAACGGTCACATTTCCTTTACAATGAATATCTAAGCCTTGACCATGCTGAACATGGACACTACCTTTTGACGTTAAACTGGTACTGTATTCAGTGGCGCTATCGTTCACTTTTCCCATGGCGCCTTCAGTAATAATGATATCCCCGCCTGCATGAATAGTGGCAGACTCAACAAAACCATTGATTGTGACATCTCCAGTAGCATGGATTTCCATCTTTTCAGTTACATCACCATTGACGAGAACCGAACCATCATAATTCACATTGCCGCAACCTACATTGACACCTTTACAAGTGAAAATATTGTCAACCCACATTTTTTGATCTTTAAATTTGGGCATGCCAGAGATATCTGCCAGCAATAAATTTTCATCACCATCACTGATAACCGTGCCATCACCGGGTTTAAATTTAACCCATTCACCTGATTTGGCATCGATAATATCCCCACCCACTGTAAATCCACTTCTGCCTTCAGTTGGTGGCATTCTGCGAAGAAGTTCAGTGTCTTTTTGTACGCATATAATCTCACCTAAGTTACGCATGTCAACACGGGTAGAGCCCATTGTTTGCGGTTTTAAAATCCTATCTAGAGCATTTTGTACGAGTGGTTTCAACTTAGATGATTTACCTACTCTAGGCGCTAAACCTTTGGCAATCAGTTCTTCAAAAACTTCACCTGGAAAAGCTTGTGCAGACTGCTGAACTAAATTGAGCAAACGTTTTTTGCTGATCCCGCGTTTTATACCGAATGTATTTAATTCTTTTAGCAATGATTTAACTGATGGGAGTTTACCCGCGTAACCAGTCGTTATTGTTAAGTAGGCAGATAATTGGTCTTCAACAATCCTAAATTTTATTTGAGTATCTCTACGCTCACCAATTCGATGTTCTATCAGTTCAGAGGTGTTATTTTTGGTTGCAGATTGATAATTGTTGACTGCTTCAATGATATCTTCATCAAATATAAAGAAATACTTAAACTCACTTTTTTGAACAAGCTCAAAGATAACGTTCGCTTCAACCTTATCTTTAACAAGGTCTGGGTCAATATTTAAGTCTAAATATTGGTCTGTGTCATCAACCTGTAATGTTATGCCGAGCATTCAATCGCCTTTGATTACGCCACATAAATAATGTGGATTTAAGTCAGCCTAATATATCAACTTTTATATCGGCTTATTATTGAGTTACATTAATTGATAACCATTTTCTGCATCTATAACACAAATCAGTGGAAATATCTAACCGTTAAAAACTGTTCTTTGTATTCTTATAAACTTTGAGCATAGTTGTAAAGAGCTTTTAATATAGTCAATTTATCTGGGTTTTGGGCATATTCCATACTCAGTTGTTCAAGTTGCAATAAAAATTCTGGCATCTTAATACTCGCAGGAGACTCATCGTCGAAAAATTTAAAATGTCGATAACGTTGCCATCGTTCGATTTCTGGCCCCGATAACGACTGAGATGCATTGCGAGCGCGGTACCTAAATAATAATATGTATAAACGTTCGTCTTCAAATGGTAAATAAAGTTCGGTTAGACCTTCCACGTCAGAATTTACAATTTGGTTCATCAATTCTTTGTCGGTAGATGAAAAAAATCCACCTGAATATAATGCGTGTTCAGGGTCAAGTGAAGTAAGTCGATCTGTTTGAACGTATACTTCTTGCATTTTGTCGATGAAATGCGGGTTAGCTTTGATTTTTTGCAAATTATCTAAACAAAGTTGCCTATCGATCCCCAAACGCTCGGCATTTTCAGTGCTAAGTGTTTTAGCTGGGGCCAACACCGGGCATTTATTAATATGCAGAAGCTTGATGGGCAAGCGTTGTTCATTTTCTTCTAACATGGCATTGGGAGTGTATAATTTTTTTCTTATTTCATCAGCTGTAAGTGTAAATAGTGGACTAGGGTCCAGAGCTAAATTTAGAATAATCACTGCATTTTTATTTGATGGATGCATACCTACAGGCACTATCCAACTACAGCAACCATGAACTGAAGGGAATTTTGAAGATATGTGTACCAGTGGTGTTAATTTTTTATAATCGATTTGTTCCAATACCTTTCTTTTATTTCGTAAAGTAAACAGATAATCAAATAATTTGGGTTGACGTTCTTTAATCAACTTGGCAACAGCAATTGTGGCGTACACATCAGACATAGCATCATGTGCACCTTGATGTTGAATGTCGTTGGCCTTGGTCAAGTCCTGCAACTTAAAACTGGGTGACCCTTCTTCATTTAATGGCCAATTAATGCCTTCAGGTCTAAGGGCATAACAAGCTCTGGCTAGGTCAATAATATCCCAACGGCTATTGCCATGTTGCCATTCTCTGGCATAAGGGTCATAAAAGTTTCGATACAAGGTGTAGCGAGTAATTTCGTCATCAAATCGTATGTTATTGAATCCGGCTACACATGTATTGGGCTCTGAGAACTGCTTAAGGATCTTGGCAATAAAATCTCTTTCCGGGATCCCTTCCTTTAAAGAACGTTGTGGGGTAATACCTGTGACTAAACAAGCTTGAGGAACGGGTAGACAATCATTAGCAATTTGGCTAAAAATCATCAAAGGTTCACTTATTATATTTAAGTCTGAATCAGTTCGTATACCGGCAAACTGACATGGAAAATCTTTTTGGGGATTAGCCCCCCATGTTTCATAGTCGTGCCAATAAATGCTTGGCTGATTTATAGGGGCATATTTTGTGTTTTCATGTTCTTTATTGTTCATATAAATCAACTGATGAATGTGGTTTAGTGTTTCTTGATGGAAAGCTGTGTATCGACGGGTTTTCTAACGTTCTCTTAAAAAACACGTGAAAAATACCAGAATTATTACAAATGTTACATGATGTTATCTGGCTGATGATTTTAGAGCAAAGATTATATGTGGTGAAAGTCTCATTAGCCTTTGATTGTGTTGGTTGTTTTAATAGATAATTTGAGAATTGAGTGTGTGTTATCTATATCTGAGTTAATGATAGATTTCTCGTATATGATTAATTTTGTCATTACCACGGAACAAGCCAAATGTGGCAGTAGCACTAGGGTCTTGGTCCAATATTCTGGCATCAATGCCATTCCAGTTCCAGTCATACTCTAGCCATGAATAAATGTCATACTCAACATTTATTGTTCCCTGCTTACCTGCTCCCGGTGCAGTTAATAGTATCTTTTGGGTTTTACCTTCCTCAAGTTGTCCTACTACTACATTAACACCGGTTAATTCTTTTTCTAATGTACCTGAGGTGAGTTCGATATTGTCAGCATCATACTTTGTACAACTATCTTGTTTATTGACCACATAACGGTCACTAGCATTTAAATATTGTGCTGACAAATGAAGCCGAAAACTTTCAGTTTCGGGCCCAAAGCTATTTTTTAGTGCAGCACGCCCAAAGCGAATGTTAATACTTGCTGTACTGGTTATATCTTCGGGAGAAGTGATTTTAATACCATCACTATCAGCAAAGTTAGCTTGATCGATTAAAAAATCAATATCATTGTCTTGTGCAAACACTTCTGAATTTTCATTGCGTGGATAAAAAAAGTTATCCTCATCAGCTAGCTCATAATGCAATATTCCTGCCCCAAGGGGCAAATCAAAGCTAGCGTCGCTTGTGGCGAGTCCTATATTACTCAAAGTTCCAGCGAATATATTGGCTGTTAATGGCAGAAGATGAGAGTCGTTACCTAGGATAGAAGAGTCGGTTGTAGGCGCTATAATAAAATTAGCCCTCGCAATAAGTTTGTTATAACCCGATGCTGTATAATTTTGCACTGTGACACCCTGTACATTTTTTGCGGTGAGCTCAACAACTGGATTAACAAAATAAGATATGGCACCTTTTCCAGCATCACTATTCAAAACTTGTCCGGTGTAAGCAAAAGGGGGGTTTTGATAACAAACTGCATCTAGGCTGCCATGTTCAACGACTGTTTGCTCAAAATAATCAGGAGTAAAACGCCCTATATTGATGGCGTCAGTATTTATTATATTATCTGAAAAACCATAGTCGACATCTTGTAGATCGAGATTTAGTAAACCAACCTCAGAATAAGATGCAATGTCAGTAGAGGACACTCCTGAGTTAAACGTCGTTAACGTAACACTTTGATAAACTTTAGAAAGGCTACTTAACATAGTGCCATTTCCATAGTTGAAAACGCCATCAACCCCGTCTGAAGTTGGCCCCGTCCGCAATAATAATAATTGCATATCATTAGGGGCATAATTAGCCGTAATATTGTCAGGTTCTATGCCAAGAGAGTTATATGCTGTTACGGTGAGATCAAAGGTTTGCCCTGCTTTATGTTTTATAACTGAACTGTCAGCATTACCACTGATGTGACTACCATTAGATGTTGCAGTAACAACTAATTTTGCTGGACTCACCCAAAAATCTGTACTACCCCCTAAGAGGTTCACACCATCAACACTGTATTTAGCATGCAAACGAATTTGACCTGCGTCTAAGTATACAGGTGAAGGAATAATAGCTTTGCTATCCTCATCAAAATTGAGTGTAATGTCTGGCGTATAAGTTGGATATTTAGCAATATTAGTACCTGAAGGGCCATTAACTTTAAAGCTTAATCCCGTTGTTCCAGTAAGTGTAATATTTTGTTGTGAAAATTCAACATCCACATTGTCAGTAAATAAACCAGTACAAACCCCATTTTCATTTTTTACAGCTTGAATCTTTATTTCATCAGTAAAGTTATTGCCACTTATTTGATGATCAATAGTCGTTGTTTCATCGTTGCCATATAAAAATCTGAAACCTGCATCAGCGAACATCACATCACAACTGGTTGAGTTTCCATTTTTACATTCAAAGGTTTGATCTAAACTTAAGGTTGCCGTATCGGTATTCGTAAAAGAAAAGTTGGCGATAACACTGCCATCAGAAATCGTTAAAGTTTGATCAAGTATGCCATTAATTGATAACTGCACCTCAATAGCATCATTATATAAAGTAGAACAGGTTGCATCAGCGCAAGCTTTCAAGGTCACACTCTCGGATTCGCAAGTCAAACCTTCGCCATCATGTTCGATTTGAATGAATTCGAGCTCAGATGCTCCTGCACAACCGGGGGGGACTGGCACAACTAACGTACTGTCGTTAGTTGTGCTGTCAGTTAGAGTGACAACTCCTCCACCTGAGGAGGAAACAGTGCCAGCGACTCGTGAATTTGTTAACGTTATGGCGCCAGCGCTAGTGGCGACATTACCGCCTACATTGACATTTGTTAAAGTCACAACATCAGCACCCAAAGGGCTAACGTTGCCTCCAATCCTACTTCCAGAACCAATCGATATGGCGCCTCGAAAGGTGCTGACATCGCCGCCTATTAGTATATTTTTTGCTATTGATACCTCACCATCACCTCCCGTGGTGGATACGCTTCCACAAGTTGAGCTTCCATCTTCAATACTAATACCGCCTGCGTCGGTGCTTATATCACCGCCAACTTGTATGTTAGTTTGTAAAGTAACAACTCCAGCTTGTGTGGAAACCCCCCCTCCGACAGTACTTAAACTAGCGATATTAACTGCACCGGCATCAGTCTGAATAAAACCACCCACAGAGTTCTTACCACCAAGGGTGACAACGCCTGTGGTAGTGCTTGCCGAGAGATCGCCGCCAATTGAACTGCTAGCCCCCATGTTAATGGCGGCAGTGCCTGTCACGTTTGCATTTAAAATGGTGTCAGCACCCAGTGTGAGTGTGCCTTTAGTTATAAGATTCAAGTCAGAAGTAGCACCTGCGGTATTAATTAAATTACCCGCAGCTGTTGTGAATGCACCGGTAAAAGTAACAGTAACTGGCGTAAGTGACGGTATCACCCCAACCACGACTGTGTCTCCTCTCCCGAGAGCGACAACACCACAAGTATAGGAAGTGCTGCTGAGTACATCTAATTCACAGCTATCAGGCAGTGTTCCATCTGGTGTAAAACTATATTCAGTTGCTGCATATGATGGCAGCCCAGCAAGGGCAGGTAGCAGAGCAACTAAAGCTAATAGCCACTTAAAGGTGATATTAGTGTTTGACAAAATGCCATCGAAGTGATTGATTTTAGGTTGTGTCACTTTTTTGATATTTGATACCTGCCAAAAGTTGAAATTATACTTGAAATGCTCAGGTCCGGCTATTGGTAAAAATGCCTAAATTGAAGGTTTGTAGCGGTTAGAGGGTGAAACTCTATGGTGTAAAACATTGATGACTCTAAACTGCTACTTGTGTAAACAGCCAACACGCATCAATAACGTTATGAACTTTATTCGTTACATCATCATTAGTTTCATATCAAAACAATTAGGAATAACCGTCACTTAAGTATATCTTTATCTGTGTCGATATAGGTTTTTTATCCAAACAAGATTGTCTGGTCCAGATGATTGAATCTAGTTACTACAGAGAGCAGGTAGCACACGTTAAAGATATTATGAAAACCGAGGTGTTGGCGATCAAGCCTTATACCTCAGTCATTGAGTTAGCACAAAAAATGATAACTGAAAGACTAAAAATTTACCCCATCGTGGATGGCGATGGTTATTTGCTTGGCACCATCAATCGTTCAGCTTTGTTGCACGCCATAGATTTGCAACTCCATGAGGGTTACAAATTACGAACAAGTTAAGTCATATTTGTTGAGTAATATTTCTGGTATTTGCTCTGTTCATCTTCTAGGATCATTTATTCCCTTTTATAGATGTAATAGAGCAGTCGTTTTTGTCTTCAGCACAATCATCACAATCATCACAATCCAAACAAGAAAGTAGCGTTAAACAACTTTCCAGTGATATCGCATCTTGTATGTCTAAAGACAAATTTAGGCTTTTTTCCCGTTTGCGAAAATTTCACAGCCTAACTGCAGATAAAAAACCAGAACATTTATCCAAACTACAACATGATGTAGAAAAATCAGCTCAAATTTATGCTTCTAGACTAGCCCAACGTCCAGAAATTGATTTTCCTCCCTTACCCGTTTGTGAAAGGAAAGATGAAATAGCAGAGGCTATTGCTAATAATCAAGTGGTCATCATTGCAGGCGAAACAGGCTCAGGGAAAACCACACAAATACCCAAAATATGTTTAGAACTCGGCAGAGGAGTTGGCGGTTTGATTGGTCATACTCAGCCTAGACGTCTTGCTGCTAGAACTGTGGCCAACCGTATTGCTGAAGAATTAAAGACCCCACTTGGGCAACAAGTGGGGTTTAAAATTAGATTTTCAGACCATGTATCTGATAGAACCTACATCAAATTGATGACAGACGGTATTTTGTTGGCTGAAATTCAACAAGATAAATTTTTAAGTCAATATGACACGATCATCATAGATGAAGCCCATGAGCGTAGTTTAAACATTGATTTTATTTTGGGTTATCTAAAACAACTTTTGCCTAGACGTCCCGAACTCAAGCTGATTATTACTTCGGCGACTATTGATCCATTACGTTTTTCTAAACATTTTAACGATGCACCGATGATTGAAGTCAGTGGCAGAACTTACCCTGTAGAAATGCGCTACCGGGAAATTGAAAGCAGCGATTACGATCAGATCCAAGCAATCACCGAAGCCGTTAATGAACTTTTGACCGAAGCCGGTGGTGATATTTTAGTGTTTTTGAGTGGAGAGCGTGAAATACGCGATACTGCTGATGCACTAAACAAACAACAATATCGCAATACAGAAGTGTTACCACTGTATTCAAGGTTAAGTAACAGCGAACAAAACAAAGTTTTTTCTGCACACTCTGCGAGGCGAATTGTACTTGCTACCAACGTTGCCGAAACGTCACTGACTGTACCGGGAATTAAGTATGTAATAGACCCTGGTACCGCTCGAATTTCGCGGTACAGCGTGCGCAGTAAAGTGCAACGTTTGCCTATTGAAGCTATTTCACAAGCATCAGCGAATCAAAGGGCAGGGCGCTGTGGTCGTGTATCCGATGGTATTTGTATCCGTTTGTATTCAGAAGATGACTTTTTATCCAGAGATGTGTTTACTGATCCAGAGATATTACGCACCAATTTGGCTTCCGTTATTTTGCAAATGATGTCGCTAGGGTTAGGTAAAGTGGATGATTTCCCTTTTGTAGAGCCGCCTGATTCCAGAAGTATTAATGATGGTTTTAAATTGCTCGAAGAGTTAGGAGCTATCGATAACAAACTGGGTCGCCAAGGATTAACGCACCAAGGTAGACAACTAGCCAGACTTCCCATTGACCCTAGATATGCACGTATGGTGATCGAAGCCGCGAAACAAAATTGCCTAAGTGAAGTACTGATTATTGCTGCGGGATTGAGCATTCAAGATCCTAAGGAAAGACCTCAAGATAAGAAACAACAAGCTGACCAAATGCATGAGGATTTCACTAATAAAGAATCTGATTTTCTTGGGTTTTTTCAGCTATGGAAAGGTTTTAAAGAACAACAGCAAGTCTTATCATCAAGTCAATTACGTCATTGGTGTAAGAAACACTTTATCAATTTTATGCGGATGCGCGAATGGCAAGATATTGTCAGTCAACTTAAAAAATCAGTCGCAGAGTTAGGTTTTGGTATTACTTCGCAACAGGCTGAGTATCAAGCTATCCACCAAGCTATTGCCTCTGGTTTGTTATCCCATTTAGGCAATAAAGATACAGACCGTGAATACTTGGGTGCCCGTAATAGCCGATTTAAAATTTTCCCCGGTTCTGCTTTAGCTAAATCTCAACCTAAATGGACTATGGTGGCTGAGTTAGTTGAAACAGCACACCTGTTTGGTCGAGTGGCAGCTAAAATCGAACCAGAGTGGATTGAGCCGCTGGCTCAACACTTAATCAAAACAGAATACTCCGAGCCACACTGGTCAAAAAAACAAGGAGTGGTGCAAGCTTTTGAAAAAGTGAGTTTATATGGGTTGATACTGGTAAACCAAAGGCGAAAAAATTATAGCCAGATTGACCCAGAGATCTGCAGAGACATATTTATACGGGAAGCACTCGTTAATATGGAGACTAAATTAAACTTTGCCTTTTTGTCACTTAATCAGAAAATGATAGAAAATATTGAAGATTTAGAGGACAAAAGTCGCAGACGTGACCTTCTAGTAGATGAAGATACCTTAGTCGATTTTTATAGTGAAAAAATTCCCAGTCATATTTGTTCTGAAGTCAATTTTAAGAAATGGTGGAAAAAACAATCTGTTGAAAATCCAGGTGTGCTTAATTTCGATCCTAAAGCCTTACTTAAGAAAGATACCGGACATATCGACGCTATGTCATTCCCAGAAACCTTTAGACAAAATAATCTTACTCTAGGTTTAGATTATCATTTCGATCCTAAAGATGAAGACGACGGTGTGAGTTTGATGGTGCCTTTAGCACTTCTCAATCAAGTGACTCCTGCGGGCTTAGATTGGCTTATTCCGGGGTTACGTCATGAACTTATCGTAGCCTTAATCAAAGCGTTGCCAAAATCATTAAGGCGAAATTTTGTGCCTGCACCCAATTACGCGGATGCTTGTTTGTCGGATATGCCGCAACTCGATAAGCAAGGTAACCCTGTAGCATTTTTAAGCGCTTTGTCTTTAAAATTAAAACGCATGACAGGTCGCGAGCTGGAAGCCAGTGAATGGCAAATAGATAAATTACCGCAACACTTAACGTTTAATATCAAGGTAATAGATCAACATGCCAAATTAATTGCCCAAGGTCGAGATTTGTTTGCGCTACAACAAAAACTCCAAGGCAAAGTGAAACAAAACCTGCAGGCAGTGGCCACACCTGAACTTGAGAAAACCGGTTTAGTCAGTTGGGAAATCGATAAATTACCCAGTGAGTTTATCAACAAAACAGGTGGCTATGAAATTAAGGCCTATCCTGCCTTAGTGAATGAAGGTAAAACGGTAGCCGTTAAATTATTCGATCAACCCCACATGGCGCAAGCATCTCACAAACTGGGATTGCGCAAATTGATTATTTTAGGGATCCCTTCACCGGTTAAATATCTACAGGATAAATTGCCTAATAAAGCCAAGTTAGGGCTGTATTTTAATCCCTTCGGTCAAATTAAAGCATTAATCGATGACTGTATTGATGCCGGAGTAGATCAGCTTATTAATCAATTTTCTCAGCAAACAAACAGTGACATCCGAGACAAAGTCCATTTTGAATCATGCTGTAATTTTGTCAGACAAGAAATTAACGATACGGTGTTGCGAATTGCTCAACAAGTAGAAGCGGGCCTGACTGTTGCCCATGAAATCAAGAAAAAGATGAAAGGCAGTGTGCCATTGAATCTAATCTACGCTCATGGACATATCAAAGGTCAGCTCGACTCCTTGGTTTACAAAGGTTTTGTTGCTGATGTAGGCGCGCACAAGCTGGCTGATTGGCAACGATATATTAAGGCGATTTCTAAAAGGTTAGAAAAAGTCGCCATAGATACCACCAAAGATAAATTACATCAGCTTAACTTAGAAAAAGCAGAACAAGCCTATCAAGCCAAATGTAATAAGATCCCCGAAAATCAGCCTATACCCGAAGAATTACAAGAAGTACGCTGGTTATTACATGAATTACAAGTTTCATTTTTTGCTCAACAATTAGGCACGTCAGCGCCTATTTCAGTCAAACGTATACTGAATCATTTGGATTCTATTTAATATGCGTTGACTTTGTTTTCACGGCATCCTATAAACAACAAGGTAGAATTTAAACAGTATGAGGTAATGGATGATAGGTTACGATGACAAACGCAATTTTTTCCGAATGATGGTTAATTCTGTATGTGAACTCAAAATAGTAGACGATGAATCATCACGTAGCCTTCAGGCCGTGTGTAAGGACATAAGCGCAACTGGAATGTCTCTTGAAATAGAAGAAAATTCCGTTGAAATGGGCACCAAGGTCAACGTTTATATTGAATCAACCAATTCACAAATCCCTTCACTTACTGCCGATACTAAAGTGGTGCGCTGTGAAGCGATTGATGACAACTCATGCACTGTCGGTGTTGAAATTCTCGAAATGAAATAAGCGACTACGCAGTCGCTTATTAAAATTTACGATTATAAGTTGCTCTGACAAACCCGAGGTTTGCAGGTCAACTTACAGTACCCTACACACCAATCCTTTTAAATAAAATCCTTCAGGATAGTTACTGCCAACAGGGTGATCGGCGGCTTGGCCTAATCTTTCGATAAATTGTACCGTTCTGCCCGCGTCTAATGCTGCATCTGCTACTACCTTCTGAAACAAGTCAAAAGATAATAAGCCTGAGCAACTAAAGGTACATAAAATTCCGCTCGGCTGCATGATTTGCATGGCCAACATATTGATGTCTTTATAACCGCGACAGCCACGAACTAACGAACTCTTTGAATCGATAAATTTAGGTGGATCAAGAATGATTTGGTCAAAGATTCGACCTTCTTGTTTAAAGTCTCGCAAGGCCTGAAAAACATCAGCGTTTAGAAACTCACATTTATCCGTGTCTAAATCATTGATCTCAACATTTCTTTTTGCAGTGGTTAAAGCCAAGTCTGAAACATCTATACTGGTTACTGACTTAGCGCCACTAGCCAAGGCATAACTGCCAAAGGTGCCGGTGTAACAAAAACAATTGAGTAAGGTTTTATCCTTTACGTATGTTGCCGCAATGGCACGATTGTCTCTTTGATCAAGATAAAACCCCGTTTTATGTCCCGCTTTGACATTGACAATGATTTTTACACCATTTTCTTCAATCACTACTTCTTCAGGCACGTCACCATGTAATACCTGAGTAATTTGTTCTAAGCCTTCTTTCTTTCTTATCGCCACATCACTGCGTTCATAAATAGAACATTCTGGAAATTCTTTCTTTAATGCCCAAACAATTTTGTCGCGATGTTTTTCAGCTCCGGCCGATAACAACTGACAAACCAACACATCCGTGTATCTATCAATAGTGACACCAGGCAGTCCGTCTGATTCGGCAGCGATAAGTCTATAACCGGTTAATCCATGACGGGCGATTAAATCTTCTCGTGACGCTTGGGCTGCAGCAATACGCCTTTGAAAAAAACCATTATCAATAATTTCATCTTGTTCAAATGTCCAAATCCGAACTTGAATTTGAGATTCTGGCGACCAAGCTCCTCTGCCTAAAAACTTACCATCATGGGAGATCACATCTACTGTGTCTCCCATGTTGGTTCTGCCAATAGTTTTTTCTATCGCCCGAGAAAAAATCCAAGGATGTTTACGTAATAAAGATTTTTCACGACCGGGCTGCAAAATGACGCTAGATGACATAGGATAACTTTTAGAAATAATTTGATTTGATTGTACATGAGGGTAAGGCTTTGCTAAACAGAATTTCCAATCCAAAAAAAGATTTAAGGTTATGAGTGATTCCATGCGTTATATAAAACACGAAAACAGTTGTGCACCTGACGCATTAGAAATTTGTCAGACCAACATTCCTTCTTTGGCATCTGGACAGGTATTGGTCAAAGTGGCCTGTTTTGGTTTGAATCGAGCAGATACCTTACAAAGGCAGGGTAAGTATCCCGCACCAGCAGGTGAAAGCGATATTTTAGGTTTAGAAATGAGCGGTGAGATAATCGAAATCCATCCTGAACAAACTGCTCATCAATCTTTTAAACTCGGTGACAAAGTATTTGGTTTAGTGGCAGGTGGCGGATATGCCGAGTATGTGGCAGTGCACAGTCAACATCTGATGCCAGTGCCTATCAACATGGAAATGCCTCAAGCGGCGGGTATAGCTGAATGTTTTCTGACGGCATACCAAGCAATGTTTATTGAAAATGATTTACAGCCAAAACAACATGTATTGATCCATGCTGGAGCCAGTGGTGTTGGGCTTGCAGCTATTCAGTTAGCCAAACGACACGGCTGTGCTGTTGCGGTAACCGCATCAAGTCAAACTAAATTAGACTTATGTAAACAGCTCGGAGCGGATCTGGTCATCAATTATCAACAACAAGATTTTGCGGTTGAAATCGCCAAACATTGGCAAGGTTGTGATTTGATTATTGATTTTGTTGCGGGTGATTATCTGAATCTAAACCTAAAACTCCTGAATATTGATGGTTGTGTGTTGTATTTGGCCATGTTGGCTGGCCGCTATGCAGATAAATTAGATATGGCGATGATGTTGGGTAAACGGGCGACAGTAAAAGGGTCAACGTTGAGAAGTCGCGATGATCAGTATAAAACCCATCTTATAAAAGAGTTTAGCCAAACCTATTTAGCCGAATTTGATACTCGTAACATCATCCCCAATATTGATACTGAATTTGCTGCTAAAGATGTGGGCTCAGCCCATCAACGCTTAGAAAATAACGATACTATGGGTAAGTTAATTGGTTGTTGGTGAGATACTAGAAGTTTTAATAAGCAGTTAATTTCTCAAACCAAGCTATGCACAGCTTTTCAATTCCATTACAATAATTACCTGACAGTTGTGTCAGGTTTTATTGCTGATAGAGCCCGTTACGACTTCCCCTTGTATTAATACAAATCAAATTGAAAACCATCATGTTAGGGAAATTTTAAATGATTGAGAATACCCAAGAGCAAAACAAACTAGCTGGTAAAGGTGCTGAGCTGGAATTGAAGTTAAAAACCTATTTTGTTGATCTAGCCAGCGAACGTGTTGGTGGCGAAACCTTATCTTGCAGTGATGATTTTTTTGCCGAGATGGAAAACTTACTTAAATCTGGCCGTGGTATTTTTATCGATGATAAATACACACAACGTGGCAAATGGATGGACGGTTGGGAGTCTCGTCGCAGTTATGGCAGACACAATGGTCGTGAATTTGACTGGTGTGTTATTCGCCTTGGTATCAGTGGTGTGATCCATGGTTTTGATATTGATACCAATTATTTTCGTGGTAATGCCCCGCAAACTGTTTCAGTTGAAGCCTGTGTCAGTCTAGAGCAGCCAGATGAAAATACTGTTTGGCACACAGTGTTAGCCGAAAGTGAAGTATCAGCTCATAGCCAAAATATTTTTAAAATTTCTAATTCTCAATCTTGGACCCATGTTCGACTCAATATGTTTCCCGACGGTGGGATCGCCCGTTTTCGGGTCTATGGCGAAGCAGATGTAAACTGGAACAACTTTGTTGATGGTGAACTGATTGATTTAGCATCTATTAAAAACGGTGCAAAAGCATTGTTAGTGAGTGACATGTTTTTCAGTGATAAAAACAATTTGATCATGCCTGGTCGTGGTAAAGATATGGGTGATGGTTGGGAAACAAAACGTCGCCGTGATCCTGGTCCGGATTGGTCAATTGTTAAATTAGCGGCACAAGGCAGTGTTGAGAAAGTTATTGTAGATACTTGTCACTTTAAAGGTAACTTTCCAGACACTTTTAAGCTGGAAGGCATTAATACCAGTAGTGGCGATTTTAATGCTGCTAATGCAGACTTAGATTGGCATTCCATTATTCCTCAAACTAAGTTGTATGCCCACCGCGAGCACCTATTTATTAATGAAATAGTAGCTGATAAATTACAACAATTTACCCACGTTAAATTAAGTATTTATCCAGATGGCGGTATTTCTAGGATGCGTGTATTGGGTAAACGTACGTAAGGCTTAATTATTGGATGGTAATGGGATAATAGCTTGATGATAGATAATAAACTGATAATACCGAAAATACTCACCCGGGAAAACTTCGCCCAGTTTGGTGATGTGATAGAAGTGAATGATAAGGCCAAGCACTTCAGTATTAACGATGGATTTACGCAGCGTTATCATGATTTAGCAGAGGTTGACGTAACTCAAGAAAATGGCCGTACCTTGATTAATATATTTCGTTCAACACCACTTGAACAACCTGTCAGTATTAAGATGATGGAGCGCCACCCATTATCTAGCCAAGCTTTTATTCCAATAGGACAACAACCTTATTTGGTGGTGGTTGCGCCTAAAGGTGAATTAGATATTACAAAAATTGAAGTGTTCTTGGCTTCATCAAACCAAGGTGTCAATTATCATAAAGGCACTTGGCATCATTACTGTCTGGCGTTACACCAAGTCAGTGACTTTATCGTGGTTGATCGCGGTGGAGCTGGGGATAATTGCGATGTGATTAATCTGGACGGATCCCTCATCATAGCTCCTAGCTAGGATACACGTTAGAGATTAACGTTAACAACATAAACTACATCTAACGGATGATTAGAAATATTATAGGAAACACAATGAATAAACGAATTGATGAACATGGCTATAAAATCGCCGAATGCCTTCACCGCTTAATTAACCATGAAGTGCTTCCTGGTTTGCATATTGAACAACAAGACTTTTGGCTGGCAGTGGCGGATGTACTTAATGAGTTTATTCCTAGAAACCAAGCACTGTTGAATACTCGAGACGTTTTACAAGCCAAAATTGATATCTGGCATTTGGACAATGCAAATACGGCTTTTTCACAACAAACATACCAACAATTTTTGACTGAAATTGGTTACTTGGTGCCTGAGCAAGGTGATTTTCACATCACCACTGAAAATGTTGACTCTGAAGTTGCGTTCATTGCTGGTCCCCAATTAGTTGTGCCTTTAATTAATGCCCGGTTTGCACTAAATGCGGCCAATGCAAGATGGGGTAGTTTGTATGATGCCCTTTATGGCTCTGACGTGATTGTTGATGATCATAAACGAGAAAAAATAGCCGGTTATGATCCCGTTCGTGGTCAAAAAGTGCAAATATTTGCTCGCGACTTTTTGGATATATCTTTGCCTTTAATAAAAGGCAGTCACCATGATGCAGTCAACTATAAAGTCGATGACCAACAACTTGTTATTACCTTAAATACCGGTAACCAAGTTAGCTTAAAAGATATCAGTCAATTTGTTGGTTTCAATGGCTCTGTAGAAAACCCTAACGCTATATTGTGTATCCACAATGGCTTGCATGTTGAAATTCAAATTGATAAAAACCATCTAATTGGTCAAACAGATGCGGCAGGAGTAAAGGATGTTGTTTTAGAATCTGCCTTGAGCACCATACAAGATTGTGAAGACTCCATTGCTGCTGTAGATGCCGCTGACAAAACCGCTGTTTATGCTAATTGGTTAGGATTGATGAAAGGTGATTTGGCTGAAACCATAAGTAAAGCTGGTAAAGAAACCACCAGAACCCTTAATCCTGATAGAACATACCTGACGACTGCTGGTGAACCCTTGAGTTTACCCGGCCGAAGCTTACAGTTTATCCGTAATGTAGGTCATTTAATGACAACTGACGCTATATTAACTGCGAATGATGAAGAAGTACCGGAAGGTATTCTGGATGCTCTGATAACATCCTTGATTGCTCTGCACGACTTAAATGGTTCGTCAAAGTTTGTGAACTCTAAACATGGCAGCATCTATATAGTTAAACCTAAGATGCATGGGCCCGAAGAAGTAAAATTTACCAATGACTTGTTTAGCCGCGTCGAAGAAATCCTTGGCCTAGATGAAAATACTATCAAGATGGGAATTATGGATGAAGAGCGCAGAACGTCGGCCAATCTAAAAGAATGTATTCGCGCAGCAAGTACCCGAGTCGCCTTTATTAATACTGGGTTTTTAGATAGAACGGGTGATGAAATTCATACCAGCATGTTAGCAGGGCCTATGGTTCGTAAAGAGCTGATGAAAAATGAAAAATGGATTTCAGCCTATGAAAACAGAAATGTGGTAATTGGTCTAAAAGCAGGCCTTAAAGGTAAAGCGCAAATAGGAAAGGGCATGTGGGCCACGCCCGATGAAATGGCCGCTATGCTTAAGGCTAAAATAGGTCATCCACAATCAGGCGCGTCATGTGCGTGGGTGCCATCTCCCACAGCGGCCACATTACATGTGATGCATTACCATCAAGTCAATGTGTCACAAGTACAACAACAGATGTTAACTGAGGCTAATCTGAGAGAAGATAATGCTCAATTCGATGACTTGTTAACTATTCCGTTACTTAAAAATAGTGCTGATTTGTCTGAGCAAGAGCGACAAGACGAATTGGATAATAATGTTCAAGGGTTATTAGGTTATGTCGTGCGTTGGGTTAATCAGGGAGTAGGGTGTTCTAAAGTCCCGGATATCCATAACGTAGGCCGCATGGAAGACCGAGCGACCTTGCGTATATCCAGTCAACATATCTGTAACTGGTTACATCATGGTTTATTGCATGCTGATCAAGTTTTGGAAACCTTAAAACGTATGGCTGTTGTGGTAGATTCTCAAAATGAGCAGGACAGTTCATATATTGCCATGGCACCTAATTTTGATTCCAGTTTAGCTTTTCAGGCGGCGGTTGATCTTATTTTTCAAGGTGAAAAGCAACCAAGTGGTTACACCGAACCTTTGTTACATAAAATGCGTAATCAGCTGAAGCACAGTTTAGCTCGTTAATGTTAACCAACGCCAAAGATTGTCATGGTAAATAAAAAAAATGAGGTGGGCGATATTCGTAAAAAGAATAAAGCGCTCATTCTTGATGCAGCAAAAAAAGAATTTGTTACTTTCGGATTTAAAGGTGCGTCAATCAAACGTATCGCCGAAAGAGCCAACATCCCCCGAGCCAACATCCATTACTATTTTGCACACAAGATGGAGTTGTACCAAGAATTGCTCAGTAATATTGTGAGTATATGGAACTCTAAATTTGACTCCCTGAGCATCGATGATGATCCTAAAACTGCTTTGTCAGCTTATATACGCTCAAAAGTGATGTATTCCCGTGATGAGCCAGACGCATCACGAATTTTTGCTAGTGAGATAATTCACGGGGCGCCTGTCCTGAAGGATTACCTTTCCAACGACTTTAAAGTCTGGGTGCAAACCAAGGTTGATGTTATTCAATACTGGATCAAGCAAGAGCTCATCGACGATATTAACCCTCACCATCTATTGTTTTTAATCTGGGGAGCCACTCAACACTATGCAGATTTTAATGTTCAGGTACTGGCCGCTATGGATAAGCAAGAACTGGATGAACAGAGTTTTGAAGCTATTGTTGACTCCATCACCGCTATTGTTTTGAAGGGCTGTGGCGTTAAACAATGACATCATGATTTCATTGTTTGATAAATGGATTTTATAAAAGGTGTTAGATAAACAGTTGTGTCAGCATCCGCAAGCCGGTGATGAGTAATACCACGGCAAACACTTTTTTTAGGAGCTTGGCGTCCATTATGCTGGCTAACTTAGCGCCTATTGGCGCAAAAATAACCGTTAGCGGCACAATACATAGGAAACCTAATAAATTAACTAATCCATAGGTGCCAATGGGAGCATCATCAGGCGTGACGCCGAATGTCAACATAGTCATGGCAGCTGGAAGAGAGATAATAAGGCCTATACCGGCAGCAGTGCCTACTGCTTTATGTGCAGGATAACGATAAGCGGTAAGTATGGGCACACTAAATGTTCCGCCGCCGATTCCAACCATAGCGCTAAAAAAGCCAATACAACTGGCAATTACCCGTTGACCAATTTTTCCGGGTAATGAGTCAGCCTTCGATGTTTTGTTTGCTCGAAATAACATATTAAGTGCGGATAAACTGGCTACCACACCAAACAATACGCTAAGCCATTGGCCACCATATTCGGTGACTAACAAGCTACCGATAATCACGCCAATCAAAATATACACACCCCAAGACTTAAGTAAGTTAAAATCTACGTTACCTTTTTTATGGTGAGACTTAATGGCACTAAGCGAAGTCGGGACAATAGTCGCTAATGAGGTGGCTGTGGCAATCAACATGGCACTTTGGGGCGAAACGTCGAAGCTTTGAAATAGAAAATACAACACTGGCACAATCACAATGCCACCACCAACGCCTAATAAACCAGCTAACAACCCAGCAAAAACCCCAGTTGTTATTAACGCAAAAATGGTTGGCAGATTGCCAAGTAAAACATCCATAATGTACTCTTAGTTTAATGATTGGGTGACATCGCTAATGCAGTCTTTTACAACGTCGCTGCGAAGGCTTTGCCGTCACTACGAGGGTCAGTTGCCGCTGCAACAGAATTGTCAGGCCTTAATACCACGGCGCCAGCGTGGCCCATTAATTCATTGCATGCTGCAACGGTCAAGACTTCATGACCTTTAGTTACTAATTCATGAATAACATCTTGCGGGATATCTTCCTCAAGCTTCAAATTATGGCTGTTTTCACCCCAAGAACGACCTAATAACCAGCGGCTTGCAGCAATGGCCTTAGGCAATGCTTGATGACCATACACGTAACGACTAAACACGGCGGCTTGTGTTTGCGGCTGACCTTCTCCGCCCATAGTCCCGTAACTTAAACGTCTACCATCTTTTAGTTCAGCAAAAGCAGGGTTGAGGGTATGAAAAGGTTTTAAACCAGGTTTGAGCTGCTGAAGATGATCAGGCTCGAGACTAAAGGAGGTACCACGGTTATTCCAAACAATGCCCGTTTGTGGCAATACAACACCACTACCAAATTCCCAGTAGATACTTTGAATATAGCTAACCATTCTGCCTTCTTGATCGCAGGCCCCCATCCAAACAGTATCGCCTGTTTTGGCAATGTGCGGCCATGGTAGAGCCTTATTTAAGCGGACCTTTTTTGCCAGTTGATTGAGCTTTTCTTCTTGTAAATAATGCTCTAAAGGAAAGGCTAAACGAGAAGAGTCTGTCAATACTGCATCTCGCACTATGAAGGCTTGTTTAGTGCATTCAACCAATAGGTGAATAAACTCAGCTTCAGTACTTGCTTGATGCTGAACCTTATCGAATAAGCCCAAGATGATAAGCGAAGCGATACCTTGGGTCGGTGCCGGCAAGTTATATAATTTGCCGGCAGACGTATTCAAGCTCAAAGGCGTGACCTGTTGCGCTTGATAATGGTTAAAATCGCTTAATTGAATCGGTGAGCCAACAGTGCTTAAATCTTCCGCCAATAATTTTGCAATGTCACCATGATAGAAATCATCAAGGCCATTTTTGACTAGGGTTTTTAATGTTTGAGCAATTTTTGGAAGTTTTAGTATTTTACCTTTTCTTAAACTTTTACCTTTAATCAAAAATTGTTCGAAATTGTCTAACTTATGCAAGTCATCAAACGTTTTCTCACTGGCATTTTGCAAACTCTGGGTCACTTCAACGCCCCATTCAGCTTGACCTATGGCAGTGGATAATAATTGTTCTAACGTAAGGGCTGACTGCCAACTGTGACTAATATCTAATGCTTTTTTCCAACCCGCAACCGCACCTGCCATATTTAAACAGGCACGAGGGCCACGACTCTCTATCATTTTTTGCCCTGAATAAAAATCAAGGTCGGCGCTTTTTGCCGCAGTACCACTGGCGTCTATGGCAATCGGCTCTTTGCCTGGCTCACTGATGAGCCAAAAACCGTCGCCACCTAAACTATTCATATGTGGGTAAACAACCGATATTGAAGCTGCCGCAGCGACCATCGCCTCTATGGCCGTTCCACCCTGTTGTAGAATATTTTGCCCTGCCTGGCTGGCTGCATAATGTGGTGCAGTAAAGGCAATAGATTTTGATGTAACACTCAATGTTTTGATCCCTGTAATATCTTCATCATTTTATTTATGGCTGTTTTGCTTGTCACTTTCCACTAATAGGTACGCCGCATAAACGAGATGGAAGGCTCCAGAGCCGAGTCGATCTAATGTACACCATAGGCTTTTACAGTCACTGATCAGAAATAAGACCGAGGTTGAATGAAAATAGCAGGTAACTATCTTTAGTTAGTTGTAAAAATCATGAATTTTTATACAAAATAAACCAATGCTTAAAAGTTATTTTTGATAGCATAATAACATTATAAAATATCTAAAAATGATGTTTAAGTAATCATATGTTTGTTATCAATTCGATTGTTCAATCTTGTTAGGCCTCCTATGTTAGCTAATCTTCCTTTTTATGAACTTAACCAGTTGAAAGTGATGGTGTTGGCAGGTACTGGTATTTCTGCTGAATCTGGATTAAAAACCTTATTAAAAGGGCATGAATTTGATTGAACATGTACAACAATATTGGGTAGAGTTTTTAACCATAGCTAGTGTGCACTTGCTGGCTGTCGCTAGTCCCGGCCCAGATTTTGCCATAGTATTGAAACACAGCATTAGTTTTGGTCGCAGAGCAGCCATCATTACCAGTATTGGTGTGGGGGTCGGTATTCTCATCCATGTGGGCTATTCATTATTAGGTATTGGTATTTTAATAAAGACAACACCTGTGCTTTTTCAAGTATTTAGTTATGTTGCTGCTGCGTATTTGCTGTATTTAGGTTGGGGGGCGATTAGAAGCCCTGCGCCTAAGCACTTAAATAATGTAGAGCTTGAAAAAACTGTTCAAATTATTTCTGATAACAAAGCCTTTATGGTGGGGTTTTTAACCAATGGTCTTAATCCTAAAGCCACGCTGTTCTTTCTATCGGTATTTGCCGTTGCAGTATCGCCAGATACACCCAATGTAATTAAGCTTGGGTACGGATTATATTTGGCTGTGGCCACAGGTATCTGGTTTTGTGTGCTGTCTTTATTTTTAAGTTCTAAAAAAGTCACACTGTTTATTGGAAAAAAAGGTTATTGGTTTGACAGAGTTATGGGAGTTGTTTTGATTTTGTTGGCGATAAAACTGGTTATGCCTGTATAGTGCGCTTTTATAAAGTTACGTAATAGAGATCCTTAAGTAGGAATATAAGTGGAAGAACAAAAACAGTTTGAAATACAGGGCGGCAGCCTTGAAAAGTCTCTAAAGGGTGAAACCCAATTAGATTTAAAAGCAATTGCTGAAGAGGCATGGAATTTATCCAAAAATACTAAGACAGCCGTTTTACACGGTGTGTTGTTGTTGTTTTTTATCGCCATTATATTTGCGTGGATATTGCAATCTTTCTTTGGCATATCCGATTTAAGTGTTGTTCCTCAGAGTATGATGATTTCACTCAAAGTCGCAGGTATTATTGTGACAACACCCATAATAGCCACTATGTTCTTGTTAGGTATTTCACATAGTGTAGGGATTAAGCCAAAGTTTTTATCCATTTTAAAAAATGTAATAGGCTCTATTTTAGTTATTTTACTGGCTCTGTTATTAGCCGCGATGTCAGATGTTGGCTCTTTTGTTGGTTCACAAATTAGTGTTTTGTTAGGTGTGGCGGTGTTGTTTTATATTAATCTTGCCACAGGTTTTTCAATTATGTTGTTGATTGAAAAAAGGCTAGCTCCGAGTCAATCTGTGATCCAGTCTTTAAAAGTGTTCCACAAATATTGGATGCCACTTTCAATGTTTTATATAATGTATTACCTTTGTTTGTTTTTAGGTGCATTGACCTTAGGTTTTGCCTACATTTGGATAATTCCATTTTTTATCAATATGAAAGGTATTTTATATCGGGAATTATTTGGCGTTAAGGTGCTTAGTGTTAAGAATCAATCTAACCCTGATGAGGCTGTCTTTCATGCGTGATTTTGTTAAAATATCGGTTGTCACAGTTGCGGTGCTAATCAGCACAATAACCTTAATCGTTTTACTTCAGCAATCTAAAACAGAAGATGTTGCAGAAGACATTATAAGCCTTGATGGATTGCACATACCCCCATTAGATAGCAGTGTGCAAGCGGTTCCCACGTTTTCTGGTTATGCTGATGTGACTGATAAAAAACGGGCATTCTTCGCTTATTTACAACCTGAAATTCAAAGACAAAATGCCATCGTTTTAAAAGAACGTGAGATGGTGTTTGCGTTACATGAAGTGTTCCTGAAACATCAAGCGTTTAATAAGCATCAACAACAAGTATTTAATAAATTAGCAAAAAAATACCATTTTACAAGTGATAAAAAACAATCTTTAGAGCAGACACTAGAAACCTTAATAAGAAGAGTTGATACCATACCTGAGGCCCTTATTTTGGTTCAGGCTGCGAATGAATCAGGTTGGGGAGACTCAAGGTTTGCCCAACAGGGGTACAATTTTTTTGGTCTTTGGTGTTTTAAAAAGGGCTGTGGTTTTGTACCGAAACAACGCAATGATGACGCAGTTCATGAAGTGGCAAAATTTAGAGATTTATCTCATGCGGTTATGACTTACATACGTAATCTTAATCGTCACTATGCTTATAAAGACTTACGTGTAATAAGACAAAACCTCAGACAGGCTGACAAACCTGTTACTGCAAGAGCGTTAGCTGCAGGCCTATCAAGCTATTCTGAGCGGGGACAAGAATACATTGATGAGTTACTCAGCATGTTGCGAGTGAATAGAAAACATATGGATACAGCGGGTTGAAAATAATTATATTTATAATAGGGCATTTGATTTTAAGTACCTATGCTACAGCAGATACTTTAGAAGTAGAATATTCAAGTTTTTATAGTCACGTTAAAAAACTGGATGATCCTGACACAGACGCATTAAGATTTGCCTTTGGATTTCAACATATTGCCCAGAAACGCCTTTGTCACATCATCAGTGCCAATATAGTCACGCAAAAACAAACATTGCCATTAACGGTTGAAAATAATGATCGTTTTACGGTACCCACAGATAAAATTCTTAAAATGGCTAAGGCACAGGTGATCATCGAATTAGATGACCAGGCAAATCGATGTGATATGTCAGTGCAGCTAGAGACGTTACCGAGTTTTCTGAAGACACAATACAGCCATGATGAGTTGTTATTGTTGTTTAATCAGTATCAGGCCTTTTTTGATGAGATGGGGAGTTTCTTGGCGTTTATGATGCCTTCAGCAGAAGGTTTATCGTTTCACTTTGATGAAGAAGTAGGTTTACCTGAAAGCTTACAACCCTTAATGAATAAAGAGGGAGCGTTAGCTTTGAGCAAGACATGGCTAATGCAAGCCAAGGGACTAGAATTACCTTATAAACCGTTACGCATAACCGCTATTGTTGAAAAATAAATAATTGAAGTGATGTATCTATGCAGGGACGGTGAATTTACCCCTGCATAGGTTCATTAAATACTATTACATTATCCTTGAGAATAAACGTCTACTTCCACCTGTACTGCGACCGCGACGCATTTGAGAACGAAGCTCCGTTCTTTTGCTAGTTAACCAACTGTCTCTATTCACATTCGCTTCGGCGCCTCTGCGGTTTTCTTCAGTGGTTCGGTATTTACAAAATTGTTTATAAGCCGATAAATCTTGTGACAACTCTTGAATAACCAATTCGATCATGATGGCATCATCCACATAACCTAAACCTGGAATGTTGTCAGGAACTAAATCCTCTGGTTCACTAAAATAGGCAAGGGAAGTTAAAATTTCATTTTTTTCATCTTCTGGCATTTGCCATTCAGGATCTTCCAAAGCTGATATAAGGGTTTCTAGAGATTCCATTCTGTGTTTTACAAAATCAGGCAAATTAGCCTGTTCCATTTCCGCACAGACGGCACGTGCTTTCTTTAATACTTCAGCCGGTGGATATTCACTGGCCTTTTCCATAGCGGCTTTCATCATGGAACGAAAATGATCTAAATCACTGTCAGAAAGTTCGAAACTAATTTGAATTGGCATGTTGGCATTCCTTGTTTTGTTGTTAGATTGATACATTAAAGAGCAGTCGAGGGTCTGTCAATTATACTGTTCAAATAACACATTTAATCAGTACCTAATTGATACTTAATTTGGTCTGAAATTCTATGAACACTCGCACGACCATGTTCAATGAGTTCTTTTGCTCGATAAAATTCCATCATGCCGAAATCTCGAAGTTGCGGTTCAATTAGAATGTCAGGTGGATCGCCAGCTAGGCGAGAGCGTGTGACTCTTGCAGATAGAATATCTAATGAACCTGACATAGCATTGATAATAGATGGGGCAGGAGGTACAGCAATATGATCCGCACTCAATATATCTGCTCCTTTTGGTTGTTCGACATTGGCAGATTCAAGTATCTCTAAACATTCTTTAGTCAAACATTCTTGGTCTGTATTTAAGTTTTGTGCAGTTGGTTTAGGGGGATCTCCATCCTTATGAAACCATTGTTGGATTTGTTGCTGACTACGTTTAAAAAAATCTGATGTCTTTTTTTGGTTATTCCCATGATCAATCGGATTAGCGACTAGAGATTGTGGTCTAAAGTCTGCACTTAAATTAACCGCAATCACAACATCAGCCCCTAACAATCTGCACATATTAACAGGCACAGGGTTGACTACCCCCCCATCAACTAACCATCTATTCTCAAATAAAAGCGGCGGAAACAAGCCAGGAATAGCACAGGACGCTTTAACGGCTTCAATCACAGAACCACTCATAAAATTAACTTCTCGGCCACTGTATAAGTCAGTAGCAACTGCTGCAAAAGGTTTATTTAACTCTTCAAAGGTTTCAAAACTAAAATTATCTTGCAGTGCTTTAAATACTTTTAGGCCACTCACTAGACCCCCTTTATAAAAACCGACCCCCATCAAAGCAAACACCTGCCAATCTGTTAGGCTTTCAACCCACTCTGATAAGGCTGGCAACTTTCCTGAGGCGTAAGCTGCTCCTACATAGGAGCCGATAGAGCACCCCGAAACTACATCTATCTCGATACCCATTTCTTCGAGAGCTTGGATCACCCCAATATGCGCCCATCCTCGTGCGGCACCACAACCTAATGCTAATCCGATTTTCATATGTTTATTCTTTTAATCCTAAATGTTGGTTATAACAAGTGATGCTACTTTTCCCAACTTGGTCGTTTCGGGTGAAGTCAGTTCGGGAGGATCAAAACCTATGTCACCATTTTTGAATGGTGTTGATTGGGTTTTTAAATCCACGAAATCAAATTGAGTGTTGTCTGCTAAGTGTGAAGGCACCACATTTTGTAACGCTTTTGACATAGACTCTATTCTGCCGGGAAAACGCTGTTGCCAATCTTGCAACATGCTTTTAATGACTTTTCTTTGGAGGTTTTCTTGTGAGCCACAGAGATTGCATGGAATAATGGGAAATTTAAGATGCTGGGAATAAAGTACGATATCTTGTTCAGCGCAATAAGCCAGAGGTCGAATGACCATTTGCTTACCATCATCACTGACTAATTTAGGCGGCATAGATTTTAGCTGACCACCATTAAACATGTTCAGAAAAAGAGTCTCCAACATATCATCCCTATGATGTCCCAGTGCAATTTTAGTCGCTTTTAAACGAGTGGCGGTGTTGTATAGAATTCCTCGGCGCAGCCTGGAACAAAGTGCACAGGTTGTTTTACCTTCAGGCACTTTATCAATCACGATTGAATAAGTGTCTTCTTCAACCACCTCAAAATCCACACCAAGCTGGGTCAGGTATTCTGGCAATACATGTTCTGGAAATCCAGGTTGTTTCTGATCAAGATTGACTACAATAAGACTAAAAGAAATGGGTGCTACTTTTTGCATATGTAGCAACATATCCAACATAGTGTAGCTATCCTTGCCGCCAGATAAGCAGACCATTACTTTGTCGCCATCTTCAATCATATTAAAATCAGCTATCGCTTTACCAGTATTATGTCTGATGCGTTTTTGTAATTTATCGAAGCTTCGGGTGTTTTTTTGTTTAATGCTGGATAATTGATTCATGAATATGGCTTATATTTTATAGACTAAAAAGGTTGCCTCAGGTGGCGGGGTAATTATACTGGAAAATTTCCTTCTTTCTAAACTAAACCTTTGTTTAATGGATATGTTGTTTTTATGTCTTATAGTTTATCAATAAAAAATCTGTTTTTTACTTGGTCAAAACAAACTGAATTTGCTCTGAGGATAGCTAATTGGCAGGTTGAAACAGGGAACAATGTATTTTTATATGGTCGTTCAGGTGAAGGTAAGTCTACACTGTTGAATTTAATTTCTGGCATTGAAAATCGTTACACAGGCAACATTCAAGTCTTAGGACAAGACATGGCCAAGTTAAGCCAAAGGCAAAAAGATACTTTCAGAGCGAATAATATTGGCATCATATTTCAACAGTTCAATTTATTGCCTTATTTATCTGCAGAACAAAACATACTCTTGGCTCAGCGATTTAAGAGTGTGAATAAGTCACCCCATGCAGATCAATTAGCTGCAATATGTGAACGCTTAGAATTAAGTCGAAATTTACTTAAGCGAAAAGCAATTGAGCTAAGTGTCGGTCAACAACAACGTGTAGCCGTTGCTCGGGCATTGTTTGCAACACCTGCGCTTATTATTGCCGATGAGCCCACCTCGGCGTTAGATACTCAAACCAGGGAACAATTTATTCAGCTACTTTTAGACTGCGCTCAAACCTCAACTGTTGTATTTGTGAGTCACGATATGTCTTTAGCGTCACACTTTGATCAACAATTGGCTCTAGCAGATTTACAGCAATCAAGGAGTGAGGGTGATGCTGCTTAAATTAGTTCTGGCGAGTCTATGGTCCCGTCGGGTTATGGCTATTCTGACCTGTACCTCAATTGGCATAAGTATGTTGGTGCTTATCGGTGTTGAGCATCTGCGTGCTGAAGTAAAGAACAACTTTGAACGCACTGTATCAGGGGTCGATTTGATTGTTGGCAGTCGTACCAGTGGGATTAATTTATTGTTGTTTTCGGTGTTTAAAATTGGTAACCCTAGCAACAATATACAATGGAAAACGTACCAAGATATTGTTAATAGAAACCAAGTGGCTTGGTCGGTACCGCTTTCGATGGGAGACTCTCATCAAGGGTTTTCTGTGATCGGCACTACAAATGACTATTTCAAATATTTTAAGTATGGCGACAAACAACATATTTCCTTTGTACAAGGTGAGTCTTTTAAACGGTTATATGAAGTGGTATTAGGCGCAGATGTCGCTAAGAGTCTGGGTTATAACATTAATCAATCGTTAGTCATGTCCCATGGCACAGGTAAAGTCAGCTTTACCCATCATGACAATCATCCATTTAGAGTGGTAGGTATATTAAAGTCCACAGGCACACCAGCTGATCAATCTTTGTATATTCCCTTACAAAGCATCGATATCCTTCATCAAACACAACACATTCATGATGAATTGTTAACAGAAGTGCCTTTAGGTCAAAAATATCAACCACAGCTCAGTGCATTTTTGCTTGGCAGTAAAAGTAAAATAGCCGTTTTACGATTGCAGCGTGATATTAACCAATATAAACAAGAGCCTCTTAGTGCAATTCTACCGGCTTTGGCTCTTCGAGAGCTTTGGAAAATAGTTGGCGCAGTCGAAATTAGCTTGAGGGTTATTTCATGGCTAATATTAGCTACGGCGCTTATTTGTATGACAACCATGCTATTGGCTTCAATGAAAGAAAGGGAAAGGGAACTAGCAGTGCTACGGGCTTTGGGTGCTAAGGCACATATCATTATTTTACTGATTGGCACTGAGGCCTTATTACTTACATTACTAGGGTCATTGGCAGGTTACCTGTTAGTCACTGTGGGGTTATTTCTGGGCCAACCTTTACTTGAACATCATTTTGCTTTGTATATCAGCCCATATGTGGATCTGACCTCTGTAGGACGATTTTTCTTAATAGCCGCATGCGCGGCTATTTTGTTGTCTTTTATCCCAGCAGTATCGGCTTATAAAAAGTCATTACTCAGTGGCCTCAAGCAATAGGCTCTATTGGTAAATGCCTAACATTTGACGGGGGATACAAAACCATCAGGTTTAATCGCTAATACGTCACAATTAAGCTTATCAATCACATGTTCTGCAGTGTTACCTATCAGCGCGGCAGAAATACCTTGCCTGCCAACTGTGCCAAGCACCACTAATTCTGCATCCAGTTGTTTAGCGTATTTTGGGATCACGTCCTCTGGCAAACCAATATCCACATGACAATGTTCTTTACTTATATGATGTCTAGTAGCGTGAATTTGCATAAAGTGTTCATGATGCTGCTTAGCTGACTCATCGTAAGTTGTGGGATCAAACTCAGGAATTTCGATGACAATATTGGCGGGTGTGCCAGGATAGGTATTTACTAAGTGGACATTTGAAGATAATAACTTAGCAAAATGTAATGCTTGTTTAGTAATTTCTTCATTTAATGAAATGTGCTCTTCGACATCCACTCCAACGTTAATTGCGGCAATAATTTGACCTCCTAAGGGCCAGTCATGCTCTTTTACCAACAATACAGGAACAGGTGCTTTGCGCATGATATGCCAGTCGGTTGGAGTGAAAATAACGGATTTTAATGAATCGTGTTCTTTTGTCCCTTTAACAACTAAATCGTAGCCTTTATCTATGACTTCATAAATGATGCTTTCATAAGGTCTATTATGCCAAACGATTTTTACATCGATGCTCACGCCTTGGGTACTGAATTGTTCTGAAACTAAATTAACTAACCAGTCAGTTCTATCATCTATAACGGCCTGTCGCATATTTTCACGTTCGTCCATCGACAACATGGTGGTCATTTCATATGAAAAGTCATAGATAGTTAAGAATGCTGTAATACTGGCGCCATTAATCTTGGCTATTTCAATGGCTCTGGCCAGTGATTTTTGAGTAGGAAGTTCTGGCTCTATAACGGCTAATATTTTTTGATAATTCATACCGGACCTTTATATAAAAATAGCGAATAAGAAGTTAACTAAGCTTATGAAATTATTTAAGATTATTCCAGTTGTAATACAGTAAAAACGCTGCGGTTTTATTGAATTGAAGCAGAGATGGCTTGGAATAATTGGTTTATAGCGAATACCATTAATAATAAACCCATTACTACTTTTGCTTTAGGGTTCTGCATTAATTGTTGAATTTTGTTGAACCCGGTAGCCATTAATATCATTATCGGCAAAGTGCCTAGACCAAAACCAGCCATAATGATGGCTCCTTGTAACGCAGAACCGCTTGCCAGAGACCAGGTAAGTACCGAATAAACCAATCCACAGGGTAACCATCCCCAAATCATGCCATAGGGTAGGGCGTGTAATGGGCTTTTAAAAGGTAATAACTTTTTTGACCAAGGGCGAATACATTGCCAAAACTTGCTACCAAGTCTTTCAATGTTGCTAAGACCTTGCCACCAACCCGCAACATATAGGCCTAACAAAAACAGAAAAACCCCGCTAACAAACTGCAAGATTACAATACCCTGATTGATTTGTTGAGAAAATAAATATCCAGCCCAGCCCGTAAGAGAGCCAGCAATAATGTAGCTTATAATCCGACCAAAATTGTAAGCTAAAGTATAAGGTAATAGTGCTGAATTTTTAGGCACCGCGTAAGTAAAAGCACCCACTATTCCTCCGCACATCCCTACGCAGTGAACCCCACCGGCTAAACCAATTAGGAAAGCTGAAAAAAAACTTAAGTCATTCATCACTTTTGTTTGGATCGGGTTGTGGTTTTGATGGTTTTTTAGGTAGGTCATCATCGAACAAAATACTGCTTCCGTGACGTTCTAAATCCTCAAATTGATTGGATTTAACTGCCCAAAAAAACACACCTATCGCGATACTCACTAGTAATATGGCGAGTGGGATCAAAACATAAATGCTGCTCAAAAGTAGGCTCTCTTTTATTTTAGAAGTCGAGTGGAATTTACCACTACTATTAAAGAACTCAGGGACATACCCAATACTGCCATCCAAGGGCTAAGTAAACCCATAACAGCCAAGGGTAATATTAATAAATTATATCCTATCGCCCAGCCGATATTTTGTTTGATTTTAGTTTTACATCTTGCCGCTATACTAAATATTGTTTGTAGCTTAACCAGTTCGTTATCGAGTAACACGATATCTGCAGATGATTTAGCTAAATCTGAGCCTGCTCCTAAAGTAATAGATACATCAGCTTGAGCTAATACTGGACCATCGTTGATCCCATCTCCAACCATCAATACCACATGATTATTGCTCTGAGCGTCTTTAATCGTTTGTAATTTATCTTTTGGGCTTTGTTCAGCTAACCAATTATTAATGCCTAACTCTGCGGCAACAGATTTCACTATAGGTGCAATATCACCACTAATTAAATTAACGTTGTAGGGTTTTAGTGCGTTTATTAATGCAGTACCCTTGGGCCTAAGTTTGTCGGTTAATAAAAAACCACAAAGTAATCCATTGTCTGACTGCAGAAAAACATTACAAGCAGACATACTATTTGGGACCGGAATATCCATAAAGCTAGCCGCTCCTAGTTTATAAAAAATACCTTCTATTATGCCACTTACACCTTTACCCATTTCACTTTGAAAATCAGTTACTGTGAATGGGCTCTCATAAAGACTAAATGCCCGAGCAATAGGATGAGATGAATACTGTTCTATGCTTGCCGCTATTTCAAGATAATCACTATCAGGTTGTTTACTTGGGTTAATGCACTGAGTGATAGTGAATTTTCCTTCCGTTAAAGTCCCAGTTTTATCTAAACCAATCCAGTCCACTAACGTAATTTGCTCTAACGCATCGCCTCGCTTTAATAACACACCTTTGCTGTTTAAATTAGCAATAGCACAAGATAAGGCGGAAGGTGTGGCCAGTCCTAAAGCACAGGGGCAAGTAGCAATTAATACCGCGACCATTACCCAAAGCGCCTGAGAAGAGTCGATTTGTTGCCACACTACATAACTAATACATGAAATCAGTAACACCACGACAACAAAATATTGTGAGAACCGATCTGCTAAACTAGCAATCCTTGGCTTAGTACTCATGGCTTGAGTCTGTAACTTACTAATTTGATTAAGAGTAGAATGTTGCAAGCTTGCTGTAACCCTCACAGTCAAGGTACCTAATTGATTTAAGCTACCCGCTAAAACTTGATCTCCGGTGTATTTACTAATCAAATCAAACTCTCCCGTTAACATAGCCTGATCAAGTTGACCTTGTCCTTGGATAATAATCCCATCTACAGGGACCAATTCACCAGCTTTAACTAAAACGAGTTGCTGTACCTTTAAGGATTTAGCCAACACTGGCGTGAGTACATCACCCTCAATCAAAGTGGCAGTAGTGGGCATATACTCGAGCATATTGGCTGATGCCTGGGCTGCTTTATAGCGAGCACTATGTTCAAGATACCGGCTAACCAGTAGTAAAAATACAAACATACATAACGATTCAAAATACGTTTGCCCAGTATTTTGTGCAGTGGCAAACACCCCTGATATATAAGTAATGCCTAAGGCCAAAACAATAGGCACATCCATATTAAAGGTGTGAGCACGTAATCCTCGAATGGCACTGGTATAAAATTCTGAGGCTGAGTAGACGATAACCGGAGTGGTCAATAACAAACTAATCCAATTAAAGTATTGCTTAGTTTGAGGGTCTATATGGCCAAACAAATCAAAAAACGCGCCTACGTTTAACATCATGACTTGCATCGTCATTAAACCAGCTAAGCCTAGTCGTTTTAGAAAGGCTTTGTTTTCCTGCCTGAATGTAGCTTCATGTTGTTCGGGTTGAAAAGGTTTCGCGTGATAACCTATTTTATCAATATGGCTCAATATTTGGCTAAGTTTTAGTTGCTGATTATTCCAGGTTACGCTTGCACGTCTGGCAGAAACATTAACACCGACTTTCATGATCCCGTTTAATTTAGCCAGTTGTTTTTCGATTAGCCAACCACATGCCGCACAATTAATACCGCTAATGGTTAATTGAATTTCGCTTGCGTCATCCTGACTTTCAACAAATTCTTGCAATATACTATCGTCATCAAATACTTTAAGTTTTTGTAACAACTCATCTTCGTTTTCTGAGGCCTTTTCTGCAAATTCACTTCGATAGTGATAATAATCTTCCAAACCATTATTCACTATTGCATCTGCCACGGCGCAACAGCCAGGACAACAAAAGGATTGCCGTTTTCCCAGTACGTTAGTGTGATAGTTATGTTGTGGGGCTACATGCAAACCACAATGAAAACACTTAACCAGCATTGTGATTAAGGATTTAAATCAAATGGATTTGTTTGCGGCAGAGAAACCACTTTTTGAATTTTCCAATTTTCGTTGAAGGGATGTAAACTCAATTGCCACTTACCCAGAACATCTCCCGTTAATGGCGCGCGGTATACCCCATTGGCATCACGAAACAATGTCACTGAAAAATCCTTGAACTTTTGTGTGGAATGAAAAAAGTCTAAAGTCAGAGCTTCACCATTTTCAGGTTCGCCACTGATAAAAATGACTTCAACGTAATCTGAAAAGACTTGGGTCTTAGTTGATATATTGAGGATTTTAGCTTGTTCTAATTTTTTTATTTTGAGATTGATAGCTCTCCCTTCTTTATAATAATCATCAATGACCATGCTGTCTTCGCCAGTAAATGCTAAATTCATCATAGTAAAGCTGAGAACCATAGATGTGAGCGGCACAATGATTAGAAACCAGGGCCAGAACTGTTTGTACCAAACTTTTGGAATATCAGATTGCATGTAAAGAAACTACTCAATGTTAAAATAAAAATAAAAAGGCCCCGTAAACGGGGCCTTCAGTAAATTACTTCGTTACTATTTGTCCTGAGATAAACTGTATACGTATGCACTAACCAGATGGATTTTCTTTTCTCCTAGTGTGGTCTTAAATGCAGGCATTACACCGTTACGACCATATCTAAGGGTTTCTGTAATCGACTTATCAGTACCTCCATATAACCAAATTTGGTCGGTTAAATTAGGGGAGCCTATCATTTGATTGCCTTTGCCATCTTGACCGTGACAAGCAGCACAAACAGCAAACCTACCTTTGCCTCCATCTACCATTGATTGGTTTAAACTTGGGTCATCAACATATTTTTGACCGCTTAACTTTCTATTACTTAAACTTAGAACATAAGCCACTAGTTCTTCGATACCATCCTCACCGTGTGCAGCTAATTGAGCCGGCATCATGGCCTTACGACCATTGATTAAGGTTTCAGTGATTTTTTCAGGTGACCCACCATATAACCAATCATCATCAGTTAAATTTGGAAAGCCTCTTTGACCCCGAGCATCAGAACCGTGGCACTGTGAACAATTTTGGCTAAACAAACGTTGACCAATTTTGAGTGCTTCAGGATCTTTAGCTAACTCAGGAATAGGCTGTTTATAATAAGCTTCAAAGATTGGGGCAAAAAGTTCATTAGCAAACTCAACTTCCCTATCATATTGATTTATCACTCCGTTGGTTTTATTTGCCTCAGTTGCTGCTCTAGACTCGGCCAATGATTGAATGTTTTGATTAGAACTTTGCCAGTTAATCAATCCTTTATAATTGCCTAAGCCAGGATACAAGGCTAAGTAAATGAGTGCCCAAACGATACAAATATAAAATAAGATCGTCCACCATCTAGGTAGCTGGTTATTGAGTTCGATAATGCCATCAAACTCATGATGCATATCGTCACCCTCTGCAACACCTGTTTTATTGGATAAACACCAGCGAAGCAATAAAAAACAACCTAATATTGACCCCAATGTGATCACAGTGATCCAGATACTCCAAAAACTACTCATTTACTTTAGACTCCCGCTTATCTTGTTGTGGCTCATCATCAAAGATAAGCATTTCGGCCTCGTCAAAACTTGCTTTTGACTTTTTACTATAGGCCCACCAAACGATTCCAATAAAACACACGAATACTAATACAGTGTAAATACTGCCACTTATTGCATAATCCATGTTATTTCAACGCCGTGCCAAGTGACTGTAGATAAGCGATAAGCGCAACCATTTCAGTTTTACCCTTAACGGCTTCTTTAGCCCCAGCAATGTCTTCATCGGTATAAGGCACACCAAAATCTCTAAATACTGATAGTTTTTTTGCTGTTAACTCACCGTCTAGAGTATTTTCCATCAACCAAGGAAAACCAGGCATATTAGACTCTGGTACTAAGTCTCTGGCGTTAATGAGGTGAATTCTATGCCAATCGTCGCTGTATCTACCACCAACACGGGCTAAATCTGGCCCAGTACGTTTAGAGCCCCATAAAAACGGGTGTTCCCATACTGACTCACCCGCAACTGAGTAATGACCATAACGTTCTGTTTCAGAACGGAAAGGGCGGATCATTTGGCTGTGACATCCCACACAGCCTTCACGAATATAGATATCTCGGCCTTCCATTTGCAGAGCGGTATAGGGTTTCAAACCATCAACTGGCTCCATCATTTGTTGTTGGTACATCAGCGGAGTAATTTGCGCCATGCCACCCAAACTAATGGCTACCAGTATAAGAACGGTCAATAGACCAACGTTTTTTTCAACTAACTCATGTGCGTTTTTCATAGTCTATCCTCCTTAAGCCGGTTGTACTTCTGGTTCAATTGCCTTTTCTTCGCTCTCACTTCTAATGGTTTTGTAAACGTTGTAAGCCATGATTGACATGCCTACCACAACTAATACACCGCCGATAAAGCGAACTAGATAGAATGGTTTGGAAGCTTCAAGTGATTCCACAAAACTATAGGTTAACGTTCCGTCGGAGTTGATTGCACGCCACATCAAACCTTGTAATACACCAGACATCCACATGGCGACTATGTATAACACCACGCCAATTGTGGCCAACCAAAAATGTACGTTGATCAATTTAATACTGTACATTTTGGGTTTATCAAACAAAACAGGGATCAGGTGATAAATAGAACCAATAGATACCATAGCAACCCAACCCAAGGCACCAGAATGCACATGGCCGATAGTCCAATCTGTATAATGTGATAATGCATTTACAGTTTTGATCGCCATCATAGGGCCTTCAAACGTCGACATGCCGTAGAAGGACAATGAAACAACAAGGAAGCGTAATATAGGATCGGTACGCAGCTTATGCCATGCACCTGATAAGGTCATAATACCGTTTATCATGCCGCCCCAAGAAGGTACGAATAAGATAATAGACATGGCCATACCTAAAGACTGAGTCCAGTCAGGTAGTGCTGTGTAATGTAAATGGTGTGGTCCGGCCCATATATAAAGAGATATCAGCGCCCAAAAATGTACTACTGACAACCGATATGAATAAACAGGGCGGCCCGCTTGTTTAGGTACAAAATAATACATCATGCCTAAGAAGCCAGCTGTTAGGAAAAAGCCAACCGCATTGTGCCCGTACCACCACTGGATCATGGCATCAACCGCGCCAGCATAAATAGAGTAGGACTTTGTCAAAGAAACAGGTATAGCCATACTGTTAGCGATATGCAATACCGCAACAGTTAACATAAAGGCACCAAAAAACCAGTTAGCTACATATATATGAGAAACTTTTCTGATAACCATAGTACCAAAGAAGTTAATCACATAAGACAACCAGACTATGGTGATTAATATATCAATAGGCCATTCAAGCTCGGCATATTCTTTTGAACTGGTCAGTCCCATTGGAAGAGTTATTACAGCGAGTACAATGACAAGCTGCCAGCCCCAAAAAGTAAATGAAGCCAGTTTGTCGCTGAACAACCTCACATTGGATGTTCGCTGAACTACATACAAAGATGTAGCAAATAAGGCACATCCGCCGAAGGCAAAAATAACCGCATTAGTATGCAACGGTCTTAACCTAGAAAATGTTAACCATGGAGTGTCAAAGTTCAACGCAGGCCAATATAGCTGAGCGGCAAGTAACACCCCTACGGCCATACCAATAATTCCCCATACTACGGTCATCACCGCAAATTGCCGAACTACTTTATAGTTGTATTCGGGATGTACTTGAATAGCTTCACTCATTTAATGAATCTTCCGCTCTTGTTAACAATAAATTTACAGGCTTGTTACAAATAAGATGCAACCAGAGGTTGGTACTTATTTTATTTTCTAAGATATTGATATTAAATCCAATAATCATTATAACCCTATATATAGTAAGGTTATGTCTTTTAAAAAGAAAGGTAAAAACACTCTTGTTACTTACCTTTTTTTTTATCACACTTAACAGGTCTTTAGTTTAACCGCTGTGCAATTTTGAATCCTACTTTTTTTGCTAGAATATTGCTTCCTTTGCTCGTTTTTACAGCAGCTGTAGGTATATTTTTAAATTATACAGATTCCCCATCAATAAAATCGACAAAACAGTGCAACATTGATCTAACGCAAGAATGTATTGTATTTAATAATGGCCAACAGATTTCAGTTCGATTTCTACAAGAGATTGAGGTAGAGGAAGAACTATTACTCACTATAACTGTTCCAAATAATACAAAAATCAAACAAATGTGGGTGCAAGGTATCAATATGTATATGGGGAAAAATGCCGTTCTTAATGACTCTGTTTACGCAAAGGAAGATAAAAAGGTTTACAACGCGCGTTTATTTTTAGGCTCTTGCAGCGAACCAGCTATGAGATGGCAGTTAATCATCCAGACCTTAGATAATAATGAATTAGAGCAATCTTGGTTTTTTAATTTTTCTACAGACAGAAACAAAAAAAACTGAATGAGCGCAGGCTGGTTCAGTTTTTTAAAATCAGTTATGTTATTTACATCTGTGATTGCAAGTAATTCGCCAAGCCTAAACGTTTTATCAAACCTATCTGCTGTTCAAGCCAATAGGCATGATCCATCTCAGTGTCGTCTAGTAAAATCATCAGCATGTCTCTAGTGACATAATCCTGCTCTGTCTCACAAATACTAATGGTATCTTTCAACGCTTGTGCAACGGCATATTCCACACGCAAATCACTTTCTAACATCGAAGGTACATCTGACCCTATCATCAGGCCGTCACGATCGACCATATTAGGCGTGCCTTCTAAAAACAGCATACGCTCTATTAATTTTGTCGCGTGGCCCTTTTCATCGTCAAATTCATGGGATATTCGCGTATATAACTTACTAAAACCCCAGTCTTGGTACATTTGAGAATGAATAAAGTATTGATCCATGGCTGCCAACTCATAAGCGAGTAGGGCATTAAGCTGATCAATTATGACTTTTTTACCTTGCATGTTAATCCTCCTCAACTTGGCTTTGTAGATATTTTTCTAAACCTAAATGCTTAATTTGATATTGCTGGGTTTCAATCCAATCAATATAGTCTTCCTCGTAGCTTAAAATGGAAACAAGCAAATCACGAGACACAAAATCTTGTAAACCTTCACATACGTTGATGGATTGTTTTAATAAGGGAATTTGTAAGTTCTGAAAGGCCATATCGCAGGTAAGCATTTCGACAGTTTCTTCACCTATCATTAATTTGCCCAACATTTGTAAGTTAGGTAACCCTTCCAGAAACAAAATACGTTCTATTAATTGGTCAGCTTGCTTCATGTCTTTTATGGATTTTTTATAAGCCGCGTTATTTAATTTTTCTAATCCCCAGTTTTTAAACATGCGAGCATGTAAAAAATATTGATTGATAGAGGTGAGTTCAAAGGTAAGTATTTCACTTAATACAACTAATACTTGTTTATCGCCTTTCATTCTAGGTAATCCATGAGTAATAACTAATAAAACAAATCATAATGGTAAGCGCTATAAAAAACCACTAGTTAATAAAAAAATCATCTTATAAAACAATGTGATACATAATGATAACGATTATCATTATGTATCACATTGTTAAGACTTTATGTAACGGGGTAAAAGTTGCAGACTTTCCTCAGCAAAACCTGTTCCTGCTTCGGTGAAAAAGTTAAAAACTTTATCTGAACCTGCATCTATAAGTGGTTGTATTTCATCTTCATAACGAGCAATTGAGGCTATTTTCCCTGTGTAATTTGCGTGTTGAAGTTGTTCAGTAATATTGCAAATATCTTCAATAGAAGGTAAGGCCAGTAAGATTAACTGTATTTGGGTTAGGTCCATATTCTCCCATAAATCGACGTCCTCGCCGTCTCCTACCATGGCCTGATAGCCTACTTTTTTTAGTTGATGTATGCGGCTACGGTCTGCATCCATTCCCCAAACTCTATTACCCACCATGCTGTTTAACGATAAATAAGCACCTTTGCCAACTCTTCCAAGACCAATCACGATAATTTCAGCCCCAACGGGTTGTACGTAGACATCCTCATGCAATCGATGTGGACTTTCAAAAGATTTAAGTCGATTTTTAAATTTGGTGTATTGGTTATGTGAGGTTTTGTAAAATAAGCCAGTTAACACGAATGAGAACGATACGGCCAAAGCCAAAACCACTAACCACTCGGCACTTAACCAGCCTAGACTTACTAACAATGCTACTACAATCAGACCAAACTCACTGTAATTTGATAACACCAGGCTGGCTAAATAACTGGTGCGAGCCCTTAATTTTAAAAAAGTAAATAACGAAAAAAATAAGGCAAATTTAATGGGGATAAACAGGCAAAGTATTATGGCCGTATAGATTAAATCTAGGGTGGGGAGTGCACTAAAACCAATGGTTAGAAAAAAACCTACTAGAAAAATATCTTTGAAATTCATAAGAGCTTTGGACATTTCTGCAGACTTTGCATGTGTCGCGATAAACATTCCGAAAATTAAAGCACCCAGATCGCCTTTAATTCCTAAGGCTTCGAAAAGCTCATAACCACCTAAAGCAAACATAAACCCTGACAATATGAGAAGTTCGCCGTGACCTACACGTTCCAAAATTATGGACCATATGGGTTTCGCGAAAAATAATAATAACAATAATAACGCCCATATAGATGGTACTTTACCCGTTGCTATAACCAAAAACAGCACCGCTACAATATCCTGCATAATCAACACTCCAATGGCTAACTTGCCATGACGGGTCTTGATTTCACCACTTTCTTCGAGAATTTTAACAATACAAACGGTGCTACTAAAACTGAGTGAAAAAGCAAGTAGGGCTTGTGTTGACCAGTCTAAGTTAGCAAAAGCCGCTAATCCAAGCCAAGACACCACAAATAATAGTAAGTTGATTAATGTTACCCATACAACTGAGTGAAAAATACTGCCTAACCAGACTTCTTTTTTATACAAGTCACGGACATTAAGTTTTAAGCCAATGGTAAACAACATCAATGTTATGCCTAAATTGGCGATTGTCTGCAAAGCGTCTGTTGAATGAAAGCCGAGGTAATTTAAAGTGAAGCCAGCAATCAAATAACCTATCAATGGAGGTAACCCAACTAATTTCAGACCTAAACCACAGATAAAGGCTAGGAGAATAAATGCGAATTCCATATGAACTCTATGACAATAAAAAAGTGACTATTATGGTAACGATTTAATTTAGGAAAGCTAGTTGAACAATACACAGGAAAAGTTTGAGTAATAATTAAAGAATCTTTGCGATGGTCGGTTATTCATCGAATAAACTAATCATTAATTACCATTGTTTGACAAGAATCAATATCCCATCGAGCAACGCCTGCATTATAGACTTCCAAAATTGGTTTTATCATCAGTTATTAATATTCATTAGCAGTGATTGGCAAAGACTGTTTTCGCCATTGTCATCTCAAGTCAGCTTTCATAATCAGTTGAAACTATTGAAAAGGGACGTTAGGTCATGAAATTAATCTATTTAAGGCCTCAGCAACATGACATTTGTACTAAACATCATTAATTCAGCGTCGACTATTATTGTCGTCTAAATAGGGATCTAAAAATGAGAATAGATAAATTTACTAGTAAGCTGCAGCTAGCCCTGTCTGATGCACAGAGCTTAGCTTTGGGTAATGACAATCCAACCATTGAACCAGTGCACTTATTGTTTGCTTTGCTCAATCAAGATGACGGCACCGCAAGGCCTTTGTTACATAAAGCCGATGTTGATATTAACAAACTTAGATCACAGCTAGGTGAATCTCTTGAGCGCATCGCTAAGGTAGAAGACGGTAACGGGGATATTCATGTCTCTAATGAACTTTCTAGACTGTTTAATCAAACAGACAAATTAGCGCAGAAACGCGGTGATAAATTCATTTCAAGTGATTTGTTTTTACTGGCTTGTACGCAAGACAAAGGACAAGTCGGAAAGTTGATGAAAGAAGCGGGTGCAACAGAACTCGCTATTGAAAAATCTATAGCCGATACGACAGGAGGACAGCCTATTAATGATGCTAATGCCGAAGAACAACGAGATGCTTTAGATAAATATAGTATCGACGTTACAGAACGAGCCGAGCAGGGAAAACTTGATCCCGTAATTGGTCGTGATGATGAAATCAGACGTGTTATTCAAGTGTTGCAGCGTCGCTCAAAAAACAACCCTGTTTTAATTGGCGAGCCGGGTGTGGGTAAAACGGCCATTGTTGAAGGTCTAGCCCAACGTATTGTTAATGGAGAAGTACCTGAAGGGTTAAAAGGACGTAAATTATTGTCTCTGGATATGGCTGCCCTGATTGCAGGAGCTAAATATAGAGGAGAATTTGAAGAGCGCCTAAAAGCGGTTTTAAATGATGTGGCTAAACAAGAAGGCAATGTCATTTTATTCATCGACGAAATCCACACTATAGTAGGAGCAGGAAAGAGCGACGGTGCCATGGACGCAGGCAATATGCTTAAACCCGCGTTGGCACGAGGCGAGCTGCATTGTGTGGGTGCAACAACCCTTGATGAGTACAGAAAATACATTGAAAAAGATACCGCACTAGAGCGTCGTTTTCAGAAAGTGCTAGTAGAAGAACCTTCGGTCGAAGATACCATTGCAATTTTACGGGGCTTAAAGGAGAGGTATGAAGTACATCACGGTGTTGCGATCAACGACTCTGCCATTGTTGCTGCCACCACGCTGTCACAGCGGTATATTACAGATCGCCAATTACCAGACAAAGCCATAGACCTCATTGACGAAGCTGGATCACGGATTAGAATGGAAATTGATTCTATGCCGGAAGTAATGGATAAGCTAGACAGACGCTTAATCCAATTAAAAATTGAACGTGAAGCATTAAAAAAAGAAACCGATGATGCATCTAAAAAAAGGCTAGACAACCTTGACGAAGAAGTAAACAGTTTAGAGCTGGAATTTGCTGATCTCAAAGAAACGTGGACCTCTGAAAAAGCCTACGTGCAAGGTGAAACACACATTAAGGAAGAACTGGAGCAAGCGAGAAGAGAGCTTGAGGCTGCAGGTAGGGCAAGTGATCTAACCCGAATGTCAGAAATTCAATATGGAAGAATACCCGAGTTAGAAGCGAAATTAGTGGTGGCGAGTCAGAGCCAAACCCAAGAGATGACGTTATTAAAAAATAAAGTAACGGACGAAGAAATAGCTGAAGTTGTCTCAAAGTGGACAGGTATACCTGTTTCAAAAATGCTGTCTGGAGAGCGTGAAAAACTGCTTAAAATGGAAGAAGCACTGCATAGCCGAGTCATTGGACAAGAGGAGGCTATCACTGCTGTATCAGATTCCATAAGAAGTTCAAGAGCGGGGCTGGCTGATCCTCAAAGGCCAAATGGCTCATTTTTGTTTTTAGGTCCGACAGGTGTGGGTAAGACTGAATTAACCAAAGCACTTGCTGAATTTTTGTTTGATACAGAGGATTCTATTGTACGCATTGATATGTCTGAATTTATGGAGAAACATTCGGTTGCTCGATTAGTTGGAGCCCCTCCTGGATATGTTGGCTATGAGGAAGGAGGTTATCTAACCGAAGCTGTCAGACGCAGGCCTTACGCAGTTGTATTGTTAGACGAAGTCGAAAAAGCCCATCCTGATGTATTTAATATATTGCTTCAGGTACTTGATGATGGACGCCTGACTGATGGACAAGGACGCACTGTAGATTTTCGGAACACGGTAATTGTGATGACTTCAAATCTTGGAAGTCATTTAATTTTAGATGTTGCAGGTGAAGAGAATTATGATGAAATAAAGACCAGAGTGTTGGAAGTAGTAGGTCAACATTTCAGACCAGAGTTTATCAATAGACTAGATGAAATAGTGGTGTTCCATCCACTTAAACAAGACCAAGTAAGAGAGATAGCAAAAATACAATTAAACTATTTACATACTCGCTTGGCGGAAAAGGACTTGTCATTAGATATTTCAGAAGAGGTTGTTGATGTCATAGCTGATGCAGGTTTTGACCCAGTCTACGGAGCCAGACCCTTAAAAAGGGTCATCAAAAACAAAATTGAAAAAGAGTTAGCAAAGCGCATTCTTGGAGGTGAATTTAGTCCAGGGGATATCATTAATATTGAGATGAAGGACAGTATTGTGGTGTTTTCTAAAACAATAAAAACCGACTAATTTAATCTGATCGGGTATCGCTCTATTTTTGATTGGCTGGACGTCAACTTCCATGTGGTTGGTGACGAAAGTGGTTTTGCCACGCAAGTTTCCTCCAATCAGTTACCCAATGATCGGTTCTCAAGCACGTCGAGAAATGACACTGCTAATTATTGAATATGAATTGGCAACAGGGGCACCACATCTGTATGCATTTTATGATGATTTACATCTCATAGAGCAGCAAGTTATTTTGAATCCCGACAAGGAGAGATGAACATGAATACGCATAATGAACATTTTGTTGGTGCTGTGTTTAACAATATTGATGATGCCAACGCCGTTGTGGAGGATATGATCAAACATGACTTTCCAATGGATCAGCTCTCCATCCTCCACAATGCTGGCGGACAGGGTGATGACACTCTTGGTATCGCCTATACCAATGAAAAGGAACGTTTTAAGGTCTGGGGTTTGGAGGGCGCGCTGGGTGGACTATTAGCAGCAGCCGCCAGCATGTTTTTGCTGCCCGGCGTAGGGACTGTGATTATTGGTGGGCCGTTGCTCAATGCTGTGGCCAGCAGCGCTGTTGGTGCCGGTCTAATGACAACTGGCGCTGCCTTGACTCACCTGACCATCGCCCAGCGTCGTCTTGGTATTCCCGAAGACAAGTTAGAAACACTGCATCGGGCAGTTATGGACGGTAAGACAGTGCTGCTTATGCACTGTGGTAATGACGACCCAAAAGTCTGGCATCAACGTCTAGTTTGGACAGGCGCAGACCCTATTTTTACTATGCCTTGATGTGATGTGATGTTATTTAGTTACCTTATTATCAAGTATCTGTTTTAGTCCTTGCATGAAATCCATAGGAATGGGGAAAATGATTGTGCTACTTTTATCGCCTGCAATTTCAGTCAGTGTTTGTAAGTACCTGAGTTGTAAAGCCTGAGGTTGTTTTGCCAAAGTTTTTGCCGCGCTTAGTAATTGCTCAGAAGCCTCGTTTTCTCCTAGCGCATGAATAACTTTAGCACGTCGGGTTCTTTCGGCTTCTGCCTGCTGGGCAATTGCGCGGATCATGCTTTCGTCTAAATCTACGTGTTTTATTTCCACATTAGACACTTTGATACCCCACGCATTGGTTTGTTTATCCAAAATACTCTGAATATCACCGTTAAGTTGATCTCTTTCCGCGAGCATATCGTCTAGCTCGTGCTGACCTAAAACAGATCGCAAGGTGGTTTGTGATAATTGACTCGTCGCAGCCAAAAAGTCTTCTACTTGGATGATTGCCTTCTCTGGATCAACCACTTTAAAGTAAACCACTGCATTGACTTTAACAGATACATTATCCCTAGAAATAACATCCTGTGTAGGTACGTCCATCACAATGGTACGTAAATCAACACGAACCATTTGCTGTATTAGCGGGATAACAATAATCAACCCTGGTCCTTTTACTTTTTGAAAGCGGCCTAAGAAAAAAATGACGCCTCTTTCATACTCGCGCAGTACTTTAAAAATTGAAAAAACAAACAAGGTGATAAAAAATGCCAGTGGCATCCAAACATAGTCAAAAGTAAATGTAGTGTCCATTTTAGTGCTCCAATTGTTTTAAAACATTTAACGTGAGTCCATTTATTGAGGATACGGTAACTTTATCTCCGGGTATAAGGGGCTCGTTTGCTTGTACCTGCCATAATTCCCCTTGTAGTCGCGCTAAAGTAATGTCTTCATGAATGGATTCAATTTCAGCTGTTTCACCCAATAAAGTTTCAATACCGCTAACCTTGGTTTGCTGACGAGATTTGAACAACATGCCAAATGTTAAGAAAACAAAGGCGAGACTGGAGATAGCAACAGAGAGGATAATAGGCCAGGCAATTTGAAATGCAGGCTCAGGTGTATCTATAAGTATGACTGAACCCATAACAAGACTCACTGCTCCAATAATACCCAATATGCCAAAGCTGGGAGAATATACTTCGGCTATCATCAACCCTATACCTAACAGAATGAGTGCCAAACCGGCATAATTTATCGGCAATACTTGAAAACCATACAATGCAGTTAGTATACAAACTGCACCGACAAGACCAAATACACCTCCCCCAGGATTTGAAAACTCAAAGATTAAGCCATAAATACCGATCAGTATTAATATGAAAGCAAAGCTAGGATCCCCAACTACTGAAAGAAATTTTTGTCGCCAATTTGCTGATATATTAACAATATTAATATCATTCAAATTAAGTGCGCTCTGCTGCCCGTTTATCACAACAGCGTACCCATTTAATTGTGTCAATAAATCATCTATGTCATCAGCAATAATATTAATGATGTTTGCTTCTAAGGCATCTTTCGCAGACATACTGGCTCCCGACAAAACGGCTTCCGCTGCCCACTCACGATTTCGACCTCTAAGGTCTGCGAGGCCTTCAATATAAGCAGTGGCATCGTTCACTATTTTGCGTGTCATGGCATTATTAGTATTGGATTGATTGATTTGTTCATCAGGATCAGTGGGTGCCCCAGATAAACCTATTTGCACAGGTGTCGCAGCACCCAGATTTGTGGCTGCTGACATTGCCGCAATATGAGTTGCATACAAAATGTAAGTGCCAGCACTAGCGGCTCTAGCTCTTTTAGGATGAACATAGCCAACGATAGGGATGTTTGAAGACAATATGCGTTTAATAATACTGCGCATCGCATTATCTAAACCACCAGGCGTATCGAGTTTCAGAATAATAAGAGTGGGCTGGATGGGGGAGTTATCACTATGGGCCAGATCAATAGAGGAAACGACGTACTCCATAGTCGCCACACCTATTGGACCCCGAACATCAAGTATCCAGACGTCATGGGTAGCGGAACTAAACCGAGAAAAACACAAAAATAATAAAAACATCCAAATACGTAAAATAAACATGTTTTTTACTCAAATTGACCAACAAGTTCAATGTAGAAGTTAATCAAGACTTTACTGATACTTGTTTTTAGTCATTTGACACAGATCAACACTTAATAAGAAAGTACCTAGGACGTTACGACGTCATCATTATTCTCCAATAATAAATATGAAATACGTGGTCCTTTATAAATGCCCAACTTAAAAAAAACATACTCTGCCTTGCTGCAACTAGCCTAGTTCTAATCTGGGTGTAACTGAATGCTGTCCTGTTTCTTATGAGGATAACCTAACCAAAACGGGAGTAATTATTTGATACTCTTTTGTGACGTCCTTAGCAAAACGGTGTTTTATTAACCGTTCAAAAAGTGCTGAAAAATTAATGCCTAATAAATAATACTAATTTGCAGTTGCTTTCGATGCTCAGTGAATGAACTTAAATGGGGGGGTATTTTGTAGTATCAAGGCTAAAAGGGTTACGCGTTACCATTTGTGCGTAATTAATACTAGCGTGAATGCCCATGTAAATAAGGTATCAAGGTATGAAACAACGATTAGGACTCATGACCTATTCAAGTCAAGCTTTAGCATCTTTATGTTTCGTAAAATTGCCTTTTTAACATCAGTCTTGTCACAGAAGCTATGAGTAATTAGGTGCCATATTCATCTCTCTCTCATTCATAGTAGGTGTCAGCGGGATAAATTTTCTATAGACCTGCATCTGATATTCGAGCATATTAATGTTTGAAACTCAGCCTGTTTAATAAACTGACAAGCGGGTTTGACCGAATTGGAGACCTTCTTTAAATTGCCTGTTGGTCTTAATAAACATGGAAAGTACGCCAAAGCGGACGGCAGTTAACGAAAGTTTACTGTGACCAAAAAGTAAACTCGCGGGGGCTCAAAAAGAGCTTCTGTTGTCCTATAATCTATTTTCGATTTATTACCTATTATCTCGATAAAAAGATATCTAATTCGATTGTGCTTTGATTCTTATTAGTTGATTTTTGGCATTTTTATTGTCTGGTTGTAGCGCCAGCACTTTGTTATAAAACTCAATTGCTTTTTTGCTATCGCCAAGTAACCAATAAGCTTCGGCCAAACTATCATAAGTATTGGCACTGGTAGGAAACAACTGAGTATTGAGGGTGAAAACTCCCACTGCTTGGTCCAATTTTTTCCGTCCTATTAGTTGATATCCCCAGGTATTCAAATCGACCTCAATCAGTTTGATAGCACCTTGGCTTTGCATTTCCTGTGCGACATTAGAAATATTGGCATAGCCTTGTATTTCTAATTGTGTCCACAAAGGTTTAATTGATAAAGGTAAACCAAAACCATTTTCGGCTTTCATGTCGGCGATATAAACCCCGGCAATTTCATCAATAAAAGTTGATGGCAATGAACCAGATAGATTAGTCAGTACCACAATTAATAAATTGTCATGAGGATAAACAACTAAAGCCGAACGATTTGCACCAAGGGGAGCCACCGCAGAGTGTTCCGCACGGCTTATTACAGGCCAACCTAAAGCATACCCATTAACCAGTTGGTTGAACCCCGCAGTCTTTCCATCAACTAGTATGTTGGGTTCCCAAAGTTTTTTAAGACTATCACTTTTATCAAAGAGCTTATTCGCTTGAAGTGCGATAACCCTTTGAGCTAATTCCTTAGCACTACTTGTCATGCCCGCAGTGGTGCGTAAAGGTGGCGCAAATTCTGCGCTCAGGTTAGTCAACTGCCCCGTTTTTACATAAGTATAAGCGCGCGCTTGATTGGGTACGACCGTTTCAAAATGGGCAAAACCCGCTGGCACTTATGCAAGGCCGTGAGAACAGTCAATCAACACTTTCATCAATTAAAAGTCGAGCAAGCACCGGATAAAACCTTTATCGGGCGTATTGAAAAAGAATTTATTCCAGGCATCTTGCCTTTCACCCTGCGGGCCAGCTATAGCTGTTCTAAATTGCTCCCGACAATTTGGTGATTTTTTGGGTTATCGATTTGTCCTGCCAGAATTAGGCTTAGCAGAAAAAACGATAACTAACGCGGTGAATAAAGTGCGTCAGCCCACTTTATTTATAGAGAAGGAGCAAAAGAAAACGGCCCCCAAAAGAGCCGCTATGCTTGATGATTATATTACCCGCTGGTTACGATGGGTAGTTGCAGGGCTGGATGACAATCCGATTAATATTGTTTTCTATATCGAGTAAATGACAAGCCCGCTAAACCCAGCAGCACCAATATAACCGAACCGGGCTCGGGGACTGTCACGCGGTTGACAAATTTGATACCCGAGCCGGTGAACGAATCGTAGTACGAAGGCGGGGTTATAGTATCGTTAAATAAATAATACTCCGCTGTGCCACTAAACCGATTAAAACGGAAAAAACTTACTGGGTTCGGCGCAAATGCATAAAATTCCGATGTGACCATTACACCGCCACTAACCGAAAATAAATTGTTAGAAACGTTATAAAACGGAGCTAAAAAATCGATGTAATCCGCATCCCCGTCGACAATAGTGATAATGACGCCGCTGGCCGCCTGCAATGAGGCGTTGTCCACTAACCCCAATATCTCGCCGCTAATCTTACCATTACTAGATTCCCACGAAAAATCAAATATCAACGACGCATTGGCGACGCCCATCCATCCCGCTAATGCTATTGCTCCTAAAAGCTTTGTGACCTTCTTAAACATACCGTTATCCTTTTAAAAATTAATTAAATGGAACTACAAGTCGTGCGCTCAAAAATATGCAAGAAAAAAGCCACATAAATAAAACCAATCTAATTCAACAGCTTAGTATTCTTAATACAATAAACATGGGATTAATTGTGTAAAAAAACCTGACTCATCCATTTGGATTAAGTTGTTATGTTGATTGCGCGTGCCATTCAAGGGCACTGCCATCACTTGATGTGCCGTTGTTTGCTAATAAGGCGGTGTGTAAGGGTGACGTTTGATGGCATGTCATTCATGATGTTGACTGCTCGGTATTTGAACAGTTGATTCAGATATCATTTTACTGTGAACGGCTGAGATGAGCGAAAGCGGGCATAGGATTGAATGCCCGCGACTGTCTGTAATTCGCTCATTGTCGTCAGTCGCCATTTTGCTAACGGCAAGTTTCCGACAAAGCAGACATTAGGAAAATCACTGAACTATGATTTTTTGAACAATCTATAGGTGTTATGTAGCGCCTACACCAGCGTCCTAGTTTTCTGACTGACTGCGGTTTTCATGCATGACTTATCTCGAATTTATTATCAAAATTCATTTTTTGTAGGAATGGATAGACAGAGTCCAATTCCTCTTTACCGACCTTCGACAAATCAACTTTATATATCCCAGTCATAGTAGCAATTTCTATATCTTTGGATGAAAGGGTAACTCGAACCAACATGCTATCCTCTTCATCCGTTTCTTGCCCCTCAAGAGAAACACGAACGCCCCTTTCTTCTTCAATTACAAGGGATTCAAACTTAGGGGTTCTCATTAATATGAGACTACGAACTCCTAAAGCTTCATCCTCAAGGGCAAAAGAAAGAATTAAGTCTACATCTTCATCGTCGATTGATATAAAGCTAGCTCGTTTCATCTCATATTCTCAGATCTATGTGGGCAACAGTTGATTAGTGTGAACTTGCAAGTTAGGTTACCTTATAATATAAACGGTGACTTAAATCAAAAGCTTGAGTAGTTATTTAGTGGCTAAGGCGTGCCGTAGATCCATTATAGTCATTGGCCGATATTCACTGACTGGGAACTAAGTGCCAATTGCCGTCATTCGCCATTGGTTTTGTAATCGCAATAAGTTTCAATAAAGCGGACTCTGAATTAACTGGCTCGCTAAATAGTTTCTACTTAAATTGACTGTATACAAAATCAGGTCTAATGAAATTTATTGAATAATGTCTATTTCGCTTCCTATTATATAATTTTATCTGGTCTCACTTTGTTTTTCTCAAAACGCTAAGTCATTCATTTAATTATTGAAAATATTATACCCATAGTATTTAATAGGAATCATAAAAGTCGCGTTAAAGTCAGGCTCATCTTGCTTTTTTAGGTTTTCATGTTTTTGTAACTACAAAAGTAAAGAATATGTAATTAAATCAATTGGTAAGTAATGAGAATGGTAGCGATTAAAAGTAAAACGAGCAATTACATATACGAAATGCTTTTTAATAAGTGTTAGGCGCCCCCGGTCTACTCAAATAGAATTTTAAAGGATGTAGTGTGAACAATAACAAAATAGGCTCTCTTTTTTTCGTACATGTGTTGATTATCCTGTGCTGCTCTTCTGCTATTGCTAATGAGAATATTGAGTCTAAGAATATTGAGACTCTGATACTTTGGAATGAGGAGGTTTGGTGTAAAGGTCGAGTCGATTTAGTGTCTCAGTTAGTAGCGCCCTCTTACACTCGACATGAGAATCAAGGAACTCGTAGCGTAACTCCTTCAGAATATGTGCTTGAGATTTTGGCGTTACGGAAACGTAATATCGAATTATTCTTGCCAAATGATATTGGCGTAGACGGAAACTTAATATGGACAAGATGGTCCATGCGTGCAGACGGACCCAATGGAGACAAAATAACTGGAAGGGTATTACAAACCTATCGATTCAAAAATGGAAAGCTGGCCGAAACATGGTTAGTATTTACTGCCGGTGAAATGTGGTCAAAAGATGAGCCGTTTACGAGTTGCAATATTTCCGAACTATTTAAGAGTAGATAAATGGGACGAGTGCCTAACAAAACCATGAATTCGTTCGCTTCGCTCACTGGGACGCTTCGCAGCAAGCTGCTTCGCGCCCATTATGGTAAGCGTTATGTTTCTTCCAACTGGACTAAGAGTAAAAATATACATATGATTTCTGTTAAAAAACAACCCACAACAAACGCAAGCGCGCTAATTGGTATGCCCCGAGTCTTTCGCACCATTACTTGCCTTATGCTGCTCGTTCTCGCCTCTTGCTCGACGCTCCAGGACCCGCAAAGGTCCAGGAATATCGCAATGGCGGAGGACTTGTTCGATAAAGTCAACTCAGCTGATCCGTACACTGCTCAGGATCTGCTTCACCCGGATTTTAGCTTCATGTACATGAGTCAGCTTCCTATCTCTGACGTTAACTACAACCGGGATACCTTCTTTACCGTCTGGCTTCCGACTGTGGGCAGTCTTGCTCCTAAAGGCATTGTCTTTGAGACTGTCGGTACAATTGCAGATAACCATGGAGTTGCTCTAATCAGGACCGGCGACGCGGAGGGAATTAACGGAGAGTACGACAATGCCTACGTTTTTATTTTCAAGATGAAGGACGGTAAAATCCACTCGATCGAGGAGTACAACAGTGATCTTCTGACCGCGACCCGCCTTTATAACAATAAACTCGTCCCTTCAAATTGAGTCAATAATGTTGTCCGCGAATAGCAAAACATAATAATCAGATCAAAAAGGACGCGCGTTGCGCGCCTATTATTCAAGGAGTTAATGTCCGCTTTACAGCGAAAGTTCGATGAAGAACTGGACATCCTCAATGACTGCAACTCGCTCATTGCTGTCAGTCAACTTATTCAAATCAAACCGAACTCGCCATACTCTATCTAATGCAAAATCGAATAGCATCAAAACATCTAATTAGCTTCATATAGGAAACGGCTATCGGGTAAAAGGCAATGAAAAGTCTCTATCATATAGGCTAGTAGTAGTTAATGTTTGGCTTAATGGTGTCTTGCCCCGACATAAAAGGCTTTGCTCAAGTTGCTATACGTCCACGAGAGACTGTACTCGTGAATTATTTGTGGTTTTAGTTTGTATAGAGGCTGAAAGGGGTTAGCTTGTTCACTTCTGTTAGCTGGTTGTTGTCGTATAAAAATTCAAACTTACTGCCTGTGGTGATTACTTTAACAAGCTTAGGGCTAAAGAGTGCATAGCAATCATTATGTGGATTCCTAACAGAGTTATAGACTAGCCCGTCCTTTTTGTCGGCTCTGAGTTTTAATGCTAGTGTCTGACTGGTGTCGTAATCGTTTGATTGGTGTGCATTTTTGTTGTTGCGTATATCGGCAAGCTTAGCGCTAAATGTCACTAAAAGCTCTTGAGCAATAAAGCGCTCTGTTTTTAAATCAGGAGTTTCTGCTAGTGTTTTTGCGTAATGGTAGGTTACTTCGAGTATGGCGGTTTCTATGGTGTTTGCCACGTACAAAACGCCAAATGCCGTATTGTCTGAGAATCGGCTTGGCTGGCTTGGTGACAAGTGAACAAAGGGCGCGACTGCGTATGAACACCCTTGAATATTGAACGGTATTTCAGATTTATTTAGCAGGGCGTAATTACCTGTTTCTGCTTTTAGTCGAGGATTCACTCTACTTTGTAATTGGTATAGGATCTCAAAGTCTTCGAAGTCTGCCGCATCTTCGTAAATAGCAATTGGCGGAAACTGGGTTCCTATTATGCGTTTCCCTTTGGTGTTACTGAGTACTTCTGTATTCACCATTGACCTCTTAACGCGTAGATATGTTTTGTAACAGCAATTAAGTTTTCCATGCTCCCTTCGAGGATCATAGACTTAGGGGGATTGCTATTGAAGAGAGGATTTGAGTTCTTCATGTTGATGTAGCCGTAAATATTTTCTGGGTTAGAGAAAAACATGCGAAGCCCTGCGTGAATGTTGAGCACGTATGACACTCTATCGAGCGCATCTCGGTTTAGTTTAGTCTTTTCAGGTGAGGCAAGGTAGCGCTGAAGCGTGGGTTTTGGAGTGCCCAATGTAATCGCCATTTCCGCTTGGTTAAAGCCCCATAGCTTCATTATGTTGGCGCAGGCGCTTATTCCTACTCCATCAGGATTCTTCGTTAGTTTTGTTGCTATGGCTGTATTCATGGTGACTTGCCTATAAAGCATCAAGTGATGCTTTATATTAGCATAGGTGTCATTTGATGTAAAAATAAAAATAAAAATAAAAGTAAAATAATTTCGGGTTGTTTGCTCTATGTTTTTGGTCTTCAAAAGGCGATTATTGTGGCGTTAATGCCGTCTTGCTTCGGCAAATCAATAATTTCGCCTACTTCACGGGGAAAAATAGCACTATTAGATAATTCTGATTCAACGAAACCTAATTGAGTAGCGCTGACTTTTGATAATTCATAATAATGTTTGTTCTTTTTTAATAGAGTTGATAATTTTAAGCTGCAACGTATCAATATAGACCTCAACATCTACTGGCGGTTCTATACCAATTTCGCCTAGTCTATTTATAAATACCAAATAAGCATTTTGTGCCACTACCGGACGTTTCAAATCATTCCCCAAGCGAGATGCAAAAGGTTGTTTGCCAATTATCGATGAAATTAACTGTAGGGCGGCTTAGAGCCTAAAACCGGACAGTCGAGCGTTAAACCTGAAGGAGAACTTTGTGCCAAAAGCCGACATAAGGTTCTAGTCTAGAAAAGGCTTAAATCGACCTAAAGCGGTCGTAAAAGAATTCGAACTATCAGACTATATTGAGCGAATAACAATCATACGATTAATCAAATGTGACTGACGGCAATGAGCGATCCAATGTCATTAACTTAAGCTTATTTTGCGTATTTACAACAAGTTACCTAGTTGATAATCTGTCGATGAATTAAAAATTTAGAGAAATTACCAATGAGCTGTTCAGTATTTAATTCAAATAGTACAAAATTTAACCACTAAAATTCATTCAACTGAGTTTTTAGAAAAGCATCGTAAAAAACCTACCGATTTCACACGAAATCGCACCCTTACTTTTCCACGTTTAATGAGTTTTATGTTGAATGCTCTCAATAGTTCAATTCAGGCTGAACTTGTTCGGTTTTTCAATGTTATCGATGATAGCTACTTGTCAACAAAATCAGTTAGCACCGCTGCTTTTTGTAAAGCAAGAATGAAACTATCTCATCAGGCATTTATCGAGTTAAACGATGATTTAGTTCAAGCATTCTATGAAGCTGCAACCATCGATAAATGGCAAGGACACAGACTGTTAGCCGTTGATGGGGCAGTCACACAATTACCAACCTCTAACGAACTACTTAAGCATTTTGGTAAAGCTCGCTCACATGCTGCTATGCCTGCCGTTCGTCTTTCTCAACTTTATGATGTTAAGAATAATATTACGGTAGATTTACAGGTCGAGAGCCATTCAACAGGAGAGCGTGAAATGGCACTAAAGCATTTAAATAAAACCCAAGCAGGCTATTTAGTCGTTTACGACAGAGGTTATCCAGCCGTTTGGTTTTATAAGTACCATAGGCTAAAGAATGTTGATTTCTGCATGCGCATTGTTCAAAGCTCTAATGTGGTTAAAGCCTTCTTAGAAAGTGGAAAATATAGTGATGTCGTTGACTTTCCTTGTACTGAGAAGTCTCTTCGCCGATGTAGAAAAGATAAAATATCGACAGAATCACTACGTTTACGATTAGTGCGAGTTGATCTGCCATCAGGTGAATCGGAGATTTTAGTTTCGTCATTAACAGATCTACAAGCTTATCCTACTGCTCTTTTTGCTGATTTATATCACCAACGCTGGGGAGTTGAAGAAGATTACAAAGTATTGAAAAGTCGCCTTAATATTGAAAATATTCTAGTGTTTCTGTTGAAGGTGTTTTACAAGACTTACACGCTAAGCTATTAACTAAAAACCTTGCCGCTTGTGCAATACATGATGCAAAACAAAAAATAAAGAAAGCTAAAAACAATAGGCTCTATGAATATAAAATCAATTTCACCTTTGCAGTAAATCAGCTCAAAGATAATGTTGTACAGTTCACAATGAAGCTAGCTGGGCTTGAATTATACGAACTGTTAATAAGCAAAATATCAAAGAATTTAAGTGTCATTCGACCCAACCGTAAGTTTTTTCGACAAGACCGTAGAAACAAGACAAATAAGTACCCAATGAATTATAAACGTATGTGTTAAATCCTTAAGTTAATGACATTGCAGTGCCAGGAGCAGACCTTACCGCGCACTCGCAGTGTGCTAACTGTTTAAGCTCTTCAACCCAGTTATCAACAAAAATAAAGTGACGACTATGAGCAGCTATCCATGGGCTAAGGGATCGACTGGCTCACACTTCTTTGGCTTTAAAACGAAAAAGCCACCTCTGTGAGATGGCTTTTTCTCTGTGACTATCAGTTAGCCGTCGGCAGTTGGGCTGCCGCAGGAATGCAGGGTATTAAGATTGACGTCTTCTAAGTGCAAAACCTAAACCAGCAAGCCCTAATCCAAACAAAGCGATGGTTGAGGGTTCTGAGACAGCCTGTGAATCACCATATATGTCCTGTTAACTAATGCTTAGCTACCGTCACCGTAGTTTCAGCAACCGTGGTATTACCGGTCTCATCAGCGCAAATAACCTCTACGGTGTAAGTGCGACCGTCTCTAGATCCATCGCGTTCAGAACGTAACTCGATGTTCAAGGTCGCTCCAACCTCGGTTAAATCCCATCCGTAGTCCTCGGCGGTATTACCGTCACCGGTGTCATTCAAATCCTCGCTGCTCGATATTTTATTGATCCTGCACACGGGCATAGAATTGTCACAGCGATCGCTAGTTATCACCGCTACGGCAACCTTATTCATCTTGTGATTAGGTGGCCACAGATTGGGCATTGATACGGTGACGGATTCAATCACCGGCGGGGTAGTGTCTTCAATAACAACATTGCTGCTGCAACTGGCCGTCAATTCCACTTCATCCGTCGCTACATACTCCAACGATGTTAAGCCCATGGGAAAGCTGGCCATGTCGTGGGTCGAGAGATTCACGGCGGCACAAATATCCGTACCCGTGGCCATGGCTGGTGTCACAGTAGCACTTCGGTTGCCAGTACATTCAGCCACAATATTCGCCGGGCAAGTGATCTCCGGTGGCGTAGTATCCTCAATGGTGACCGCAAACCCACAGGTGCCCTCGTTCCTTGCGGCGTCAAAGCCGCTACAGCTGACCGGGGTCGCACCAAAGCCAAAGGGGTGCCCGGGGGCCACACTACAGCCAGCAAATTCAGCGCCCGCACAGTTATCCTGGACTATTTCTCGAGGCTCGAAGGGTACAGAGGTACCTCTCAAGTCGCCCGCGGCATAAGGCCATGGCAATTCCTCAGGCCATTCATCAGGTTTAACCGGGGCGGGCTGTGTCACTGGCTTACATTCAGCGACGATATTTTCCGGACAGTACAGGGTAGGCGGCGTATCATCAACGACCGTCACGGTGCCAGTACAAGAAGAGAGTAAATTACCACAACTATCAGAACCGCCGGCACCTAAAATAACGGCTGTAGTGCCCAGTGCATAGGGGGCATCAGGCGTTTGTGGAAACGTAAAGTCGACAGTATTTTCGTCCGCAATGGTGGCGTCCCGGTCTGATTCACAGAACGCATTGGCACTGACGATAATATCCTGGCAACCTACAGCCGTATTGGTGGACGGCAACGGAATATGCTGACCCTCTCCACGTTTCCAGACATTGACAAAACCCATTGCCGAGTTAAACAGCGGTGCAAGTTCAGCATTCGATATTCCAATCCCACTGAGGTCAGCGACCATATCGGGCAACAAGCCAACATGAGCCAGACCATCGTTATTAAAGTCGAAGGTACGGGTACCGGTCTTTTGCGCTTCAAATTCATCAAAACCTGCCAGCTCGAAGGGGTACGCGAGGCGGTTATTGGCCAGCCCCTGCTTGGCTCGTTGCACATGGTCTTGAGCACAGGCATCGTAACCAAAGCGCGGTCCCACATGACCAGCCACGCCATTAAAGTCACTGCCCATAGCCACCGGGCCTTTCATGACATCCACCCCATACTGATACATCTGTGCCCAGGTCTTAGAGGAATGTGTACAATCGTTGGTAATGGTATTGCCATTGGCGCTGGAATACTGCACTGGACCTTCACCGTAATTGCCTTCCTGCTGATCATCTTTCAGCATTGCGCCGATCATGCCTCCCAGCTCGGCAATGCGCTCAAGGTGGGCCCGTGTGCGCATCCGCTCGTGGCGCACTTCTGGCTGGTTGAGGTCAAAAAACTGGACGTGGCTGGCGATCACCGGCCGACTCTGCTCTTCTGCAATAGCCAGTGTGGCATCGAGTGCCTTGTTGGACATATGATCAACATCCACCAGGATGCCCTTGGTCATCATATATTCGATGGTACTCGCACCCAAGCTTGTCAATCCATTATGGTTACAGTGGGCAGCTGCGGGAGGGAGAGAAGGGCCTTCGGGTAAATTATCAAATGAGATTAAAGCCAGCACCCAGGGCAAGAAAGGTCCAAGCTCCAGTCCATAGCCCTGATCACCGCAGTCTTCCACCGTCCACCAGGCATTCTCGGAAGCCGCATTACCCGCATGAATCGCATCCTGCCAGGTAGCTGGCGCACCAAATGCGTTGTCGAAATTGTGAATAGGGAAAATCACGCGAACGCCCTTATCGTAATACTTATCGACTTGCTGCTGGACATACTCCTCGGGAGTTTGCGGCCGGGTATCCATCTCAATGATGACCTGACCATCGTCATCCAATTGCTCGAGGTCGTCCTCATCAAGCACCGGTATTTCCATTCCTTCTTCATCAAGTACTGCAAATTCAAACTCGCCAACCGGGCAACCATCTTTTTTGCAATCGAACAAATTGGCCACTTCGATACCGAGTACCACCGCCAGTTTGCCCTCATCAATGATAGCCTGGGCGTCGCTTGGGTCTGTCACAATCCGGAACCATCCCATGCCCTTACCGCCGTGTTTATCATCAATAAACTTTTGGAAGGCAATGGTGGCGTCAATTTGGGCATCGACAGGGCCCATCTCATCGGCGCAATCAACACCATCGTCTTCGGCCCCCGTAGACAGACACAACGCCTCGTTGGTGACAGCAAATTGCACCATCAAGCGCAGCCCGCCCCGCCACGCGCGCTCCAGCCATTTGTAGTACATCTGTTGATGGGTAGTACTGCTCCAGGTGGGCCAGGTATTAAAAGTAGGTGAGCCATAGTTAAGCCCTCCCACGGGCTCAAAATTATGGGAACCTTTAAGGTCACTGGTACCGAAACCCAAAGCATCCCCTGTTAAACCATGGATACCATGCAGGTCGAAATCATCCTCTTTACTGAGTGCCTTATTGAAGCCCAAATCTATGCCTTGGTCATCCACGGCATAGGGCTTACCGGCCAGCACTTTGCCACCATGAGCCAGGTGGCCAAACATATGGGCGTGCAGGTCGGCATAGCCCTTACCACTTATGGCATCACAGGCTTCAACCTCAGTCTCACCCAGCCAGCCAGTGGTGGGTTCCGGATAATCAGAATATGGCTTGCCCAGGTCGACGCAGCTGTGCCCTGCCGAAACCGGGTTAGCAACCAGGTTACCGATCCCGCAGGAGGAATCTCCGGCCACACCCGGGACTTTAGTCAAGCCAGCATTGCAAGCACGACTATCTGTCGTATATTCACCAATGAAGTCACAGCAGGCTCGCTGACCATTACCGCCGCAAGCGCTAGGCTTGGTACACCAACCACTGGAAGGACCAAACTCCAGTGGATCCTGATAGCGGTCACCGCCAATTTCAATAAGGCCCGCCGCACAGGACTTGCCAGCAATGAGACCGTCGCCGATGGTGCAGGCTCGCTCACCTTCATTGCCACAGGACGTTGGTTTCCAGCAGGTTCCCGCGGAAGCGCCGACGAACCACGAGGGGCTGGGGCACGCACCGCCGTACACATCCAGCACTTCGATATTGCCTGTATCACAAGGGGTGAATCCTTCTGTCTCACCTACACAACAGGCGCGCTGACCGTCACCACCGCATTGATCCAGATTATCCGGAGTACTAAAACCACAGGTACCATCCGGAAAGCCACCACACTGAAAGCTCCATACCGCTCCAGTTTCCCGAAGACCGGAATCACAAGAAGGTACTCGTTCACTCAGGCAACAGGCACGCTCACCAAACCCCCCGCAGCCAGCAAGGGCTTCTGAAGTCATAAGGGTAAGCAACAGTATTGCCAGGCACAATTGCAGTGGCGTCAGCAGATTCTTCTTCAGTAGGATTAACATGGGATCACCCGTTTATTTGTTGTTTGTTTTAATAGGCTATATGCAGCCAATAACATTACATCTTTGTTTACCGCGTTTAATTCATCAGTTGCTTGCATATGCCCGGGCCTTGATCCATGGTTTGCACCCCGGCGGCATCTTCTTTCCTAGTATGCTAATCGTCATTCCAGACCACGCTACCATGACCGTTGGCTTGCTTGATACTGACTGCCATCTGCTCGTTGACGTAGGTGGCAAAATCCAGGCTGTACAGCTTGTCAGACTCAATCGACAGGGTCAGACTCGTTGAAGCAGTGCGTTAACAGAGTTCAACGTCTCTGACCCATTGGTTCGGTTGCTCGTTATCATGGGTCTTGTTAATTTGTAAAAAAGCTGACTTGCCTATTATTCCCCCCCGTTGAACAACGTGCTGAGGAATTCCAGGTAAATTTAATCGAGGTAATCTAGCCATCGCCACACAGCCATAAAATGCAGAATAACTGGAGTATAGAACGCTAACTCACCAAATCAACGAATCTGTCCGAATATAGGTAAAATAAAATGTCATTTTCTAAAATCAAAATACATGATGCCTTGTACTTTCCATATTGACATCTATTTTATATGCTTAAGGGAGTGAAAGTCGGCTATTTTTCGTCTATTAATCAACTGTTTCCACGTAATTCAGAATTCAAGACAAGCGCCTCCCGCTGTTGTGCAAACCAGTTTTGTTTATGATGATGAACGGCTTTTATTCAAACAGACTTATCTGAGGTAGTGCTCTACTTTGTGGGGGCAATAATTCAACGACTTTGTCATTTTTTGTATTCAGGCCACTGAGTACCATTGCTGTTGCTACGGGAATTTCAATGCTTCCAGTGCCTGAGGCTGACAGTCCGTTGATCGCTCTTTGCCGTCAGTTATGTATGATTAATCGGATGATTGTTTTTCACTCAATATAATCTGATAGTTTGAATTATCTAACGACCGCTATAGGTCGTTAGCTGTCCTTTTGGGCTGCGAACTAGACTGACAATTTATCGCGAAAATCAGTTTAACTGAAGTGACTCCGAATGATGGGTATTGGCACATTTTCGACGCTCAGCGAATGGCTCCAATGAGCGATCAGCGGACATACGTCTAGGCGGTGTAATATAACAAGGTCACACCGCGTTAGCGGAATATCAATCGACGCCTTTTCAAGTGCTGTGCCCCCTTGATTTTAAGTATGTATGCTTTGAGCGACGCACTGTCAGGTTCTTTTACATAATTTAACTCTGGAATATTCCCTTGAAATTGATAATTCATTGCCTATTTAACGCTGTAACCTGCGTAGCCAGTCACACTTATCATCATACGGAGTTGATTTCAGTCAATTACTTAGTGATTATTGTGTCAGGTTTTTTTACAATGTTCGAGTGAAGTTAGTCACTGCCGAGAGCGGAAGCTATCTCGATGTCGCAAAGTTAGCATAGGGTCGAAAGCGACTTAAATGGGCCTGAGTGGCGCCAGATCAAGCGCTCGGGTAGGTTTGTGAGTCGGTCATGGGCAGTAACTCTAAAGATAGGCTCGCTAACCCGTTAAGCGATAAATAACAGTAACTTGGGCGTTGAATTCACGCTTAGCTTATAAATGAAAGTTAGTTTGCTGCGCTGTAAATACCATTTAATTAAACCCTCCGGGGGATGAAGGATATTTTTTGATTTAGTAGATAGTTCTTACAAGCCGCAATAGATGTTTTGTAGTTGTCAGGCAAACGAAACATATTAAGAAGTGGCGGGCCTCGCCAGCCGTCATCGTAGTTGCGGTCAGGCCTTGATAGCGGATACTCAGCTAACAGAAGCTTTTTTGAGGTGATTTATGTCAGTATTTTTTACATCTAAAGCTAGAAAAAATTTAATGAATGTTTAGATGTTTGTAATAATAAAATATTTTTATTTGGCCTGATTATTGCTTCTTGTTGATTTATTAACTAGTTAAATTAAGGCATTATAATGAAAGGTTTGATACATATGTTGCGTTATTTTTGCATCGCTATTCCGATGTTGTGTTACGCGTCGTTCTCCCATGCGGGGTTGATAACTTCGTTCCATTTTTCCATATTGGGATCACCATTTGAACTTTCGTGGGTATTACCTTCATCTCCTACCCCCGACTTGTACAATACAAGTTATTTTGAGATAAATGACGTGAGTGTTTACAACGTGGCTACCGGTGAAACACTATCGGCCACGTTTTACGGCTATGCTAATCCCCAATGGGGCGGATTCGAGTTGGCCAACAACGTTCTTAACATCATAAGAATGGAGGGCTCAAAGATTTATTCAGGATCTCCAAATAACCCCGTATTTGTTAATGGAACGTATTTCCACACCGACTACGCCGATAAGGTACTTGTGGTGGCAGATGTAATTGATGTCCATGAACCCGCGTCGCTCGCACTTTTTGCACTAGGATTGTCAGGTTTGGCATCACGTCGATTGAAGAAGAAAGCTTAATAAAGCTTCACGATCTAAACCAATTATCAAAAAGTATCTGCCAATTGGGTAGATGCTTTTTTTGCTCATAAAGCTGCGTTAATCGATGCAGGTGATTGTGTACCGTTCGTTTTGACACGGTTAATTTATTTTTGCCAAATTGATACCCTAGAAAATCAAAACTTCTTGACATCTTTTCAATAAATGTCTCGTCCGGCGCTTGCTCGACCTTTAAACGGACCTGCGGGGTTCTGAGGTAAACCTGCGGGGTCACCCATTAGCCAGCCGGTGTCAATAGAGCGTCAGTAATCGGAGCGCCCAGGCAAGCATAAAGTTATGTGACTCTGCTTCGGTGTACCGGTTATATTATTCGCAATATTTGTTTTTCTATTGGTCGTGCTGGATAAATATCCGCAACAGTCACCCATCTGGATCTAGGTCGAGAAATACTTCTTCCTTCCCCCACGTACCTAAGTACGCCACAAAAACCTCAGTTCCCCTAACGGCGTTACGCATATTATCCAATGCGATATTACGCACAGAGTAAGTGGCTAAGCTTGCACTTTCCAGACCCAAAGTGGCTTAACATGTGGGCGAATAAAAATAAATACCGGCATCATCCTCCACTCAGAGTGTGATGGCTTGTTATCCAACCCCGCAAACGGGCTGAATGATGCCAGTAAACTAGTGAAACACTCTATCGATATCGAATGCCTCGTTGTTCTTTAACATATGAAATACTGCCCGTGAGAGTTTGTGTGCCACTGCGCGTATGGCGACTATCCCATTACGTTTTTGTCTTTTACGCTCATAAAAACCTTTTGCTTGGTTGTTGAAACGCACCATGTAGTGAGCGGCTTCTGAAAATGCCCACGATAGATATTTGTTTCCTGCCTTGCGATTACCAGTGCCTTTTTTCTTGCCGTTACTTTCACGAATGCTATTCACGCAGCGGCAATAAGACGCGTAATTCCCTGGCGAGTCAAAACGCTGAATATCGCCAGTTTCGAGCATAATGGTTAAACCCAAAATCGGGCCAATACCTGTGACTGATGTGAGTAACTTATATTCATTTTTGAGTGATACACCTTCCAAAACTTGTTGCTCGACGAGTTTAATTTGTGTATCCAACGTACGCATCAACACCAGATTACTATTGGCAGAATGGTAAAGGTAACCGTCTTTTTCGAAGGGAAGCACAAAGCCTTTTCTACGAATGGCAGTACACGTTTGTTTATAACCTAGCGAGCGCCAGATTTGGTTTTGAATACTGAGAGCGTGAGTAGAAGCATGTCTGACAAGTTGCCGTCTTCGCCTGAGTAAATCTCTTACTTGGCGATATTCTGGCGGGTAAATATAGCCCGTAGGTAGAATGTTTAAACGCATTAGGTGCGCCAAGTGAAAAGCATCCTGATGGTCACCGCTGTATTTTAATCCATCGTATTGCTTCACCGCTGTGGTGTTCACTAGCTCTACCTTGAAACCATTTTCTATCAGCCCATCGACGAGCCAATACCAGTTAAAAGTGGATTCAACGGCCACTGCCTTCAGCTCCTTTTTATAGGGCAATAGTAACGCAATGGTTGTATTTAAATCATTGTCGATGCGCTTATCCACTAGCTTGTTATCCTCTTCATCAATGACAACCACTACGTGGTTGTTTGAATGTAAATCAATGCCGCAGTAATATGACATTACAGTCTCCTGTTTTCGTTTGGTTTAGGAACCTACAGCTTAGCTGGAACTTAAACTAGGAGGCTGGCTAGAGGATTATCAGGTTCGCTGAAACGTACCATTTGTCACCAAGTTTACCATTCAACCTGTTAAGTTATTTAGTCTGCTTTGGGCGTATAGCCGAAGTAACAATCAAAGGTACCCAATGACCAGTTGAACTCACAGCACAAACCCGACCAAAAGCGGGTTTAAACTAGTTGTTCGAGTTTCAAACATTAATTCCCAGTTTCAAACTTTAATATGCTCGTACATCTCATACTATTGTTCGTGAACCGGACCACCACTTTATAAAGTGGTTTTCACAAGGCACTTGAACACTTGTATGAACGGCAATGACCCGTGGTGTGTAGTCCTCAACCTGACGATTTGATTGCAACTCAATTCGGTATATAAAGCCATTAAGTGAACCGGGTATCGCTGTTTCACAATTCATCTTTTGACAGAAAGGGGAGTGCGTTGGATTTTTAGCATCTGCAAATAGTTGAACTTCAATATAATCAACAGGCACGTCACCCAAATAAACAGATACAACAAAACTTCTGCTATCCGTATGTTGTTCTACCCGTAAATCACCCCAAAGAATATTGTCACCATAGTGGGCTAATTGAGTTTGCCATTGTTCTAATTTATGGGCTAATTCAACTCCGTTTTCATTGCGCATCTTGTAGTCAGCCAGGGCTGGGAGATACAGCTTTTCGGTGTATTCGCGTAACATGCGGTTGCTACTGAATTTTGGGGTCAGGGAAGACATGCTATTACGGATCATTTGTATCCACTCAATCGGTATACCTTCTACATCTCGATGATAAAATGCAGGTATAATTTGGTCTTCTAATAAAGTATATAATTGTTGCGCTTCGATTTGATCCCAATCACTTTCATGGTGTTGTTCCCCGTCACCCAGTGCCCAACCCACATCGGCCGTATAGGCTTCTGCCCACCAACCATCCAATTCTGAAATGTTAAGCCCCCCATTTACTAACACTTTCATACCACTGGTTCCACATGCTTCCCATGGACGGCGGGGGGTGTTTAACCAAAGATCTACACCCTGAACCATATGTTGTGCCAGTCTAATATCATAATCTTCAAGAAATACTATGTGTGGCCTTACATCGGGACGTTGCAAAAAGGAAAACCATTCTTTAATAAAATGTTTGCCTGTATTGTCTTTAGGATGTGCTTTGCCAGCTATGATGATTTGTAGTGGCATTTGGGTATTGGACAATAGATTGATTAAACGTTGTTGATCAGACAATAACAAGTTTGGGCGTTTATACTCAGTAAAGCGTCTGGCGAAACCCAAGGTCAGAATATTTGGATCGAGTATTGTTTGAGCCTGTTCAATGGGTTGACCACTATTAGGTGAACGTCTTTTTTGATCGCTTAAACGACGGCGAACATAATGTATTAAATCTGTACGCTGTTGTCCCCGTAAACTCCAGATTTCATTGTCGTCCAGTTTTTCAATTTTACTATCCAGACACTCTTGTGCGCCTAACCAACGGTCTTTGCCACAACTATCAGTCCATACTTTGTCGGCCAATGCTGAATCCCATGAAGGCATATGCACGCCATTGGTAACATGACTTACGGGGATTTCAGCCAATGGCCAATCGGGGTAAAGTCCGGAAAAAATCTTTTTACTTACCACACCGTGTAATTCACTCACGCCGTTAATTCTGGCGCAAGTGCGAGCCGCTAGATAGGCCATATTAAAACGTTCATTATTATCATCAGCAATCATTTTACCCATATTTAGCAAATGTTCAGGGTTGATCCCGAGAGTATCGGCATAGTGCTGTCCATAATGTTCCAATAAATCAGCAGGAAACGTATCAAAGGCAGCTGCTACTGGCGTATGGGTCGTGAATATGTTGCCCGCGCGCGTTGCCCAAAGTGCCTGCCAAAAATTCAAATTGTTTTTGTTCATAAAACAGCGAGCACGTTCTAGGGCTGCAAACGCAGCATGGCCTTCATTTAAGTGGCATATTTTGATATCCAGTTTCAAGGCTTCGATAACTTGCCACCCACCCACGCCCAAAACTATTTCCTGTATCAAGCGTAATTCCTCAGAGCCTGCATACAGTCGTCCTGTTATGGCTTGATCAACTGGGTTATTTAATGGGTCATTACTGTCAAGTAAATACAAGGTAGTGCGCCCAACTTGTGCCTGCCATACTTGCAGGTATAAGATCCTCCCAGGAAGAGTAATTTCAATGGTTAACCATGCACCATCTACCGTTATAACAGGCTGTAAGGGTAGGTTTCGTGAATCGTTGTGTGGGTACATTTCATGCTGCCAACCCTCACTGTCTAAGTATTGGCGAAAATATCCTTCATCATATAATAAACCGATACCAATCGCGGGAACCCCCAGATCACTGGCGGTTTTTAAATAATCTCCGGCTAAAATACCTAGGCCACCAGCATATAGTGGCAATGCCTCAGATAAGCCAAACTCCATACTGAAATAGGCAATCTGAGCTTGTTCACTTTTAGTGAAATGCTGTTCTGCCCAACAATCTTTAGTCAGATAGTCTTCACGGGCACCCAATAGGGTGTTCAGGTGTTTAGAAAAATCTTCATCAGTATGCAATTCAGTTAGGCGCTTTACTGATAGTTTTTGCAATACAGCATAAGGGTTACGGGTTAACGTCCATGTTTTGGTATCTAAGTATTGCCAAAACGTGTCTCCATCGTGGCTCCATGTCCATCGTAAATCGGTTGCCAAAGTTAAAATTTGTTTAACCAAAGATTCTAATTCGAGTGGAATATTTCGAGCAAGGAGAAGCATGATGATTGAACCGATATCTGACTTATTGAGTGATTATCTAGCATCTTTATTTTTAACTGTTGACTAAGATCAAAGATGGCGCATTTTAGTATTAAGAATTTTATCTGGGTTAATCATTTATAGGTCCAACGGGATGCTAAGTGCCCAATTTACCATTTCATCATGGTTCATTTGTTTATCTGTTCGCGCGAGTTCTTCATTTCGATAAAATATACCTATGGTTTGAGCCGCAGATATTCCAAGTGCGATAGCGGTATTCTTTTCGCTATCTATATTGATTCTAGCAAGCCTAATATGTGGCTCTAAGGTCCCAACACAGTCATCAAACGCCAATATCATTTTAGTGTTAGGACTGGATAAAACAGACCAGAAAAGGATCATCAGTGGAATGTCATTACGTGTCATAAAGTGACTGATATTAACACCAGATAATTCTATGGATTTCCCCATGAAAAGAATTTGGTGACATTTTCCACACATCGGTTTGCGTACTATGTGTTGATACTGAAGTCTGTTGATAGCCCAACAGATTGGACATGCGATTTGAATATGGGTTTTCATTTAAACTTTTCCTCTAGGCCATTATTTTTTTTGACAAACGATAGTTGCGTAATTTTTCAAGTTTGTGTCCGTATAATGCTAGATGCGCTCTATTGCCTTCCATTCTGCATAAATGTGAATTTTATTAAATGATGGAAATGATCCCACATGTTTTTACAACTAAAATTACATACTTACCAAGTTAAGTATTGACGCTGATCAAATTTCATTTTTGTATTTTATTTAGTTTTGAAAAAGACAAAGATACATTGGGCTGTTTTATGAAAGGGTTAATGATTTGTGGGCTTTGGCTAAACGTTTTATTTTCTTCTTTTATTTACTCACAACAAACAGATACTGACGCCCATCAAGATTTTAGTTGTACCAGTATTGAAGTGTTTTCAAGACAAGGCTGTCCCCACTGCAAAACAGCATACCAAGCACTTGATAACCTGACCTCCTTGCATCCTGAACTTAGGGTAAGCAAACGTGATATTCAGCAAACTCCAGCAAACTGGGCACGTTTTGTTAGTCTTAACGAGGCCCATAAAATAGATAAACCCGGTGTGCCTTCCTTTTATATGTGTGGTCATTTTTGGGTTGGCTTTGACCACGTATTCACACCACAGCAAATATTGATATATTCTGGATTAGAAAAAACCGATCGCCGTAATGATGTGTCCCCTTCAAACTCGGTGCGGATGCCAATTTTTGGAGACATTACTGCTCAACAGTATGGTTTACCACTTTTTACTGTTGCGACGGGTTTGTTAGATGGCTTTAATCCATGTGCTATGTGGGTTTTGATGTTTCTGTTGTCAATGCTGGTCAATGTTAAAAGTCGTAAACGTATGGTCATCATAGCTGGTACTTTTGTGCTGGTCAGCGGTCTTGTATATTTTGCTTTTATGGCTGCATGGTTGAATCTTTTTATCATTATCGGGATTTCCCGAAATGTTCAAATTTTGATTGCAGCCATTGCCATAGTTATAGGTAGTATTAATCTAAAGGACTACTTTGCCTTTAAGAAAGGGTTAACCTTGGGTATTTCTGAAACATCAAAATCAGGTCTATATCAGAGAGTGCGTAATATTGTGCAAGCACAGAATATGACCGTGGCTCTTTTGGGGGTAATAATGGTTGCTGTGTTGTTCACTCTACATGTTAAATAAAAATACCAGTGACATTTCAGCCAGACTTTCCATTTTTGAGGTTTCTCATATAAGTTAGATAAACGACCCATATCTTTAATGGAACTGATATGGCAAGTACGTCTTTCATCAAATACCCCTGTGTTAGGACAGCTGCTGATGAGTCCAGTATTTGATGAATATCAATATTTGTCCGCTAAAAACCTCCAAAGTAGTAATTATTATTGATAAAAAATTGTCTATTTAAAAGAGTGAAATCTATGAGTATAAAACTTGGTTTTAGTGCTTATTCACCAGCACAAATTGCTGCAATGGTGGATGAAATAGGTGTAAAAAAAGCGACCATGCCCTTATTACCTCTTGTGATGTTGGGTTTTTTAGCCGGTGCCTTTATTGGACTAGGTGCAATGTTGTATGTGTTGATTAAATCCGACATCACACTAAGTTTTGCCAGCACGCAACTTTTAGGTGGATTGGCATTTTGTCTGGGACTGATTTTAGTGGTTGTAGCGGGGGCAGAATTGTTTACCGGTAATAACTTAATTGTTATGGCATGGGCTGATAACAAAATTTCATTGTATGGGTTGCTTAGAAATTGGACGGTAGTCTGTATCGCCAATTTGTTTGGTGCGGTGGGTATGGCAACCCTTGTTTATTTATCAGGCCACGTAATGATGAATGACGGAGCGGTAGCTGAGCAGTATTTGAATATCGCTGCGAGCAAAAGTGCCTTAACAAACACAGAGGCTTTGTTTCGCGGGATACTATGTAACGTGTTGGTATGTATAGCGGTATGGATGGCAATTGCAGGTAAAACAGTAACCGACAAAGTGGTAGCTATAATCTTTCCCATAACCGCATTTGTCGCCGCTGGGTTTGAGCATAGTGTGGCGAATATGTATTTTTATCCCATGGCTCTGTTGATCCAACATTTTTCTATCCTAGAAATACCAGGAAGTCTTATCACTTTTTTGGACTTCTTTCGAAATATTTTTTTTGTGATCATCGGTAATATAATCGGTGGTAGTGTTTTTGTTGGATTGGTATATCACATTATCTATCAGCGAAAATTTTGAGCTAATGCAGTTTTTTTAGGATAAAGGGCATAAGTTTGATACCCGTCAAAAAACTGTTTCGAATAGTTATTTTAATAGATGTTAATTTTTTAATGGCTAGGCTGACTATTTATGAGTCAAACTCAGGTTAACAGTATCTGTCCTTTTTGTGGGGTAGGTTGTGGTATTGCACTTGTGGCGAGTGACAATAATATCACTGCAGTTCAGCCTCTTAGTAAGCATCCTATTAGTCAAGGAAAGTTGTGCGCAAAGGGTTGGAATACCCCCTTTGGTATCAACCATCATGATCGGTTAACGCAACCTTTAATGAAAGTAGATGGCGAGTTTAGGGTAGTGAGTTGGAAACATGCTCTAAGTCATATTGCCGAAAATCTTAAACAGTTCATCTGCGAAAGTGGCCCACAAAGTGTCGGTCTTATTAGTAGTGCCAGAGCAACCAACGAAGATAACTACGCGGCGCAAAAATTTGCCAGAGCCGTGTTAAAAACCAATAACATAGATCACTGTGCACGTATTTGCCACAGCCCCACAGTCGCAGGTCTCAAAAAGACCTTAGGCTCGGGTGCGATGACAAACAGCATTGATGATGTGGGCAAAGCAGATGTGATATTGGTGATTGGTGCCGACCCCACTGAAAACCACGCAATAATTGGTGGGAAAATCATGAAAGCCAAGCTTCGAGGGGCAAAGCTTATTGTGGTTGATCCCCGTCAAACACGCCTTGCCAAAGTGGCTGACTTGCACCTGCAACTTAATATTGGAACGAACATCGCACTCCTAAATGGCTTGTTGAATATTATCTTTGCACACGGTTGGCAAAATGATGAGTTTATCGCACGCCGTTGTGAGGGGGCTGACGCTCTCAAGGCCCATGTTGCAGATTATACTGTTGAAAAAGTATCTGTCATTACCGGAGTCGATGGCGCTGATTTAGTCAAAGCGGCAAAATTGTATAGTCAAGCAAATGCCGCATTTCTTGCTTATGGAATGGGCATAACCCAATTTGTTAGCGGTACAAATAATGTGATAGCTGTATCAAACCTTGCGCTTATTTGCGGGCAAATTGGCCGCGAAGGAACAGGCATTAACCCGTTACGTGGACAAAATAACGTGCAAGGTGCCTGTGATATGGGGTGTTTACCTAATGTTTATCCTGATTATCAAAGCGCCAATGACGAACAGGTTAGATCAAAATTTAGTCGAGCATGGCAAACAGAAGTAGCTCGATTGCCGGGCTTAACATCATTAGGAATGAGTCATCAGGCACGGCATGGCAACTTTAGGGGATTACTTATTTTTGGTGAAGATCCAGTCGTGACTGATCCTGACCGCAATAAAGTGGCTCAGGGGCTGCGGGCAATGGATTTATTGGTAGTGATTGAATTATCGATGACAGAAACTGCAAAAATGGCGGATATCGTATTGCCTGCTGCTAGTTTTGCTGAAAAACGAGGCACCTTTACTAACTGCGAACGCCGTGTGCAATTGATCCACAAGGCCGTTTCACCTCCTGGTGAGGCGAAGATCGATTGGCAGATACTGAGCGAACTAGCAAAGGAAATGGGGTTTCCTGAATTAATGAATTGGCAAACAAGTGAACAAGTTTTTGATGAAATGTGCAAATTAACCGACTCCTTTAGTGGTATGTCATATCCTCGTTTAAAACAAAATAATGGCCTGCAATGGCCCTGTAACAATGAATATCCAGATGGTAGTCGTTGTTTACATTCAACAACTTTCCCCATAGGTAAAGGTAAACTTATACCTGTCTACCATGTGCTGACAGACGAAGTACCTGATGCCGAATATCCGTATTGGTTTACCACCATGCGCTTGCACTTCCATTATGGATGCGGCTCTATGACCCGCCAATCACCGTTGTTAGAGCGTGAGACACCTATTGGACTGCTGTTTATTCATCCACAGGATGCATTGGATTTAGGATTGAAAAATCATCAAGGGGTGACGGTTTCATCAAGGCGTGGGTGTGTCGAAACAAGGATTGAATTCAGTAACCAAGTGAGTCCAGGTTTGTTGAGTATGCCTTATCATTTTAAAGAAGCACCTTCCAACTTTTTGACTAACGATGCAATGGATCCGATCACAGAAATGCCGGAACTTAAGGTCTGTGCTGTCAACATTATTCCATTACCTGAAAACCAACCGCCACGTTCATCTGTATTAAGTGATGCAGGGAGTAGAGTGTCCCAATGATTGAAAGATACAATATTGTCAATAATCGTTATTTACTCAAAGACTTAGGTGTTTTAAAACATCATCTTGCTAAGTATTATTCGGTAGTGCAGATCCAAAAAGATGCCGATGGTGAGAAACTGTGGACAGAACAGTTCGGTGATAAAATTGAGCCATTATTTGGTCATAATCACTTACCTTTGACGTCTCCCAAAGGTTTTTTGTTTGCCGAAAAAGAAGTGCTCTATAAATTTGATGGCGAAACCTTCAAAACCATTCTGCCGCAAGTTCAGCCAAAAGTAATGTTTGGTGTTCAGGCCTGTGATTTAAGCGCTATCGCCTATCAGGATAAATTTTTTGAACACGACCCCTATTATCAGAAAAGGCGTGAAAATATTCTTCTTGTTGGGATCGATTGTGAGTCACCTTGCGTTACTGGATTTTGTGTTCAAGTTGATGCGGGACCACATGTTAAAGATAATACAGCCGACTTGGTGTTAAGCCGTTTAAATGTGGATGACGCTAATGGATCCTCTGAATGGCTAGTGATCGCGGCGACTGAAAAAGGTATTAACAGCATTAAAGGTATGACGTTAGATAAGGCCGATAACAAACATCTTAAATTACGAACAAAATTGTTAGAAAAGGTACGTTCTGAGTTTGTTGATTATAGTTATATTAGTAACGCTATTGAGTACCTAAACAACAATTCAGTTCCCGCGCAACTCTGGGAAGAATTAAGTGTACGATGTTTGGGGTGTTCTGGTTGTACCAATCTTTGTCCTACCTGTTCTTGTTACACTACTTATGACGTTGTTGAACAACAACCAGAGAAGCCCGTATCAATATCCAGAGAAGTGAAGCTAGAGGTTACCAAGTCCGAGACAATAAGATGTTGGGATTCCTGTCTGTTTGAAGGTTTTCAAAAGGAAGCCAGTGGTCATAATCCTAGTCAAAAGGCCGCCCAAAGAGTTGAAAGGTTTTGGTTTCATAAGTTTTCGGATGAATACCTACCAGAATTCCAACGATACGGCTGCGTGGGTTGTGGGCGATGTGAACAGACCTGTCCTGGCACCATTGGAGTGCATTCAGTCATGAAAAGGATAGATCAACAATGTTGCAGCTAACACCACAAACGATACGCATAGTTGATGTGTACGATGATGGCAGTCATGCAAGGCACTTTACCTTTGAACCCAAAGGGTTTGTGCATGACAACCCCATAAGCATTGGTCAATTCTTTATGTTGACATTACCTGGCGTTGGACTTGCCCCTTTTACCTATACATCTATTCCTGACAAAACAGGTCGTTTTAATGCTCTGATTAGAAATGTCGGACATTTAACCGAAAAGTTATTTTCCTTAGGCAAAGGGGATGTGTTGGGATATAACGGTCCATTTGGTAGAGGGTGGCCAGTCGGCCTGATTAAGCATAAAGAAGTATTAATTGTTGCAGGTGGTTGCGGGTTAGCGCCCGTAGCAGCCACCATTGACTACTTAATCAATAATGGCTATTCGAAGTCAGTCACATTGTTATATGCTACTCGCGACTCAGCCTCACAAGTACTCAAAAAAGAAAGAACTCGCTGGTCCTCTAGTATCAAACTGATTGAAACGCTGGAGGTAGGAGGGGATAGCGACCACTCTGGTTTGCCGACACAATACTTATCCCATCTTCTAAACAAAGATGATCAATATCCAGACATTGTGCTTACCTGCGGACCGGAAGCGATGATGATGGCGGTTGCCAATTCCTGTGTAGACTTAGGCTTAAAAACGTCAGACATTTGGATGTCAATTGAACGACGAATGCGCTGCGGTGTAGGGCTATGTGGTCATTGTTATGTGGCCAATAGTTACGCGTGTCAACAGGGGCCTACTTATCGCTATGATGAGTATCTGGCACTTGAAAGTAAAACAGTGGCCTTTGAAAAGGATAAAGTTCTATTTCAGTACTGCTAAGTGCAATACTTTTTTGACACAGTTCATGTTTTCAAAATATGCAAAATTACACTAGTAATGCTGAGTTTAATCAATGATATAGAGTGAATTATGATAAGTCGGTCTAGTTATTTAAATCCATTTAACTCATTTAAGTACAAGTATCATTGTTCACGGCCGGTGCCAATCCACATCGCCAAAATGAAACCATTTATATTTTGATATGAATCAATGTCTCAATAAAAACCGACCACAGTCTTTAAAGGTAGCGGAACCAAAATTTAGCGCTCTGAAGTTTTATAGTCTAGTGTTTGTGAAAGACCGACTAGCGAAGCACTGAAAGACGGTAACCAAGGCTGATAAATCTAAGAATAGTATTCAGAAGGAATAAAACCATGAAAACTAATTATGGTTCTACTGTAGATAACAAAAAAAACGATAATAAAAAAGATACGTACTCCTCATCAAATCAGGATGTTAATCCTTATTGGCCTAAGGCTCAGGTCTTACCCTCAGCAATCAATAGTAGGTCTGTACAGAGTAAACCCAGTTTCTCCGTATTTTTTGCTTTAAGAAAGGCCTTAAAAAGTAAATTTATTCGCAATGACTCCCACGCAAAGTAAATGTCCCAATATATTATCGCCTGTTTCACTGCACTTATGTCGACTCATATTATTAGAGTAAAGGTAACTGAATAGCGGCTTTATGCTTAACCACCAGTCACTATGCGATTTAATTATTTGAAAATTTGAATGCAGTTATTTATGTTCCCAATCAACTTGCTACACAAAAGATTAATCAGTTAGCAATTCTCTTAGGTATTAACACCGATGATATCGAGACTTTCGCAGCCCCATGACTTTTGGCTCTAATTTGATCCTGTTTGGCCTACATTTTGACACGGATCAATGTTTCTGTTTTGAACTGTCGTTTAATGAAGTTGTATTGGTGCATTGATTAAGTGATTGTTTGTTTAAAACAACCACCACCTTCTATTTCAAAGAGTACTGATGTGCAGGAAGAAAAAAGCTTTGTATCCAAGGAAAAAGACCAACATGTTCTTCAATAAAACACCCACTTTAAGTTATAAATCGATTATATAAACGCTTTGGATTGATTATGTTAAAAACTCTTTCACTGTTATTACAGCAAGCGACACAAAATGTGCAACTTATCACCGCCAGAAAAGCAGCTCACGACCGCAGTCAAAATAAAGGATTATTGATCGATGTGAGGGAGTCCGCAGAACATTTCGCCTCACCTGCTATCGGCGCGATCAATATACCTCGAGGTGTACTAGAAATAAAAATGCTGGAAATCGAAAAGGACCCTAATCGACCCATTTACCTGCATTGTGCATCTTCACTGCGCGCAGCATTAGCAGCCGAACAATTAGCCAGAGTGGGCTATACAAATGTCAGTGTCATCAGTTGTAAAATGGATGAAGTACATAAAATGCACCAATACTCACAAGAACCGATTTAGGGTTGCAAGTATTTCCCCTTGTCTGCATAACGTTTTTAAATACTTATCAAAAAATCCCCGGCTGTTTCGCCCTTCCAAAAAGTTCTTAACCTCCAGCATTGATTACAGATTCATCAACTAAAAAAAACTAACCTGAGAGCCTTTTTACTGGGGCGAATTTTGATACAGATCAAATCGCCCAAGCCTTGTTTGATTAAGCTTATTAGAGCTTTTGGGGAAATTGGAGCCAGTATGGATTATGTCACTATAGAGAAAAAAATAAATAGACAAGATAAGCCACCAAATATGCAAGGTTATCTACAAAGTTATGATGATTTTTCTTGGCAGCAGGCTAATGCGTTAATTAAGGGCTACAAAAACGGGATTAACATTGGTTACGAAGCGGTTGATCGTCATGTTGAGGAAGGACATGGTGAGCAAACTGCGATAATTTTTTTAGGGAAAAAAGGCCAAAGACAAATTTTATCCTATCGACAGCTGCAACAAAGTAGCAATCGGTTTGCTAACCTACTGAATCACTTACAGGTTGAAAAAGGACACTTACTTTGTAGTTTGACAGACCGAAGCTCAACTATGTATACCGCTATTATTGGTTGTTTAAAATCCGGCGTAGTGTTTTGTCCATTGTTTGCTGCATTTGGGCCTGAACCAATAAAATCTAGAATGAAAATAGGGGGTGCCAGATTACTCCTTACAAGCGCTCGACTTTATTGTAAAAAAATTGCCTCTTGGCGCGATGAATTGCAGTCTTTACAACAGGTGTTACTTTATGACTGCCAAGGTCAATGCCCTGAAGGGTGTGTTGATTTAGACCTAGTACTAAGCCAATACAGTGATGACTACCCAATATGTGAAACAGCCGCACAAGATACCGCTCTTTTGCACTTTACAAGTGGCACAACTGGCAAACCCAAAGGCGTGGTTCATGTTCATGAAGCCGTTATTTATCATAAATATTCAGGCTACTGTGCTCTAGATATTCATCCTCAAGATATTTACTGGTGTACCGCTGATCCAGGATGGGTGACAGGAATATCATATGGGGTCATTTCGCCATTATGTAACCGGGCCACACTTATCGTTGACAATGCTGAATTTGACCCAATTCGCTGGTATAGCATTTTGCAAATAGAAAAAGTCAATATTTGGTATACCGCACCCACCGCCATTCGGATGTTAATGAAGTCAGGAAGCGAATTATGCCAACAGTATGATTTATCCGCATTGCGGTTTTTAGCGAGTGTAGGCGAACCTCTTAACCCAGAAGCAGTCGTTTGGAGTCAAGAGTTCCTAGGAAAACCTTTTCATGATAATTGGTGGCAGACTGAAACGGGTGGGATCATGTTGGCTAACTTCATTGGTGAAAATGTTAAACCTGGTTCAATGGGCAGACCATTACCAGGTATTCAAGCATCGATTGTTAAGACAGATAAACAAGGGCATATCATCAAAGTTATCACTCCTGGTGAATCGGGAGAGTTAGCATTTAAGCCAGGTTGGCCGTCAATGTTCCGTAATTATCTCAACGAAACCGAACGTTATCAGAGTTGCTTTAAAGATGATTGGTACCTAAGTGGTGATTTAGCCTATCAGGATGAAGACGGGTATTTTTGGTTTGTGGGTCGCAGTTCAGACTTAATTAAGTCTGCCGGTCATTTAATTGGACCCTTTGAAGTCGAGAGTGCATTAGTAGAGCATCCTGCTGTGGTTGAAGCTGGAGTCATAGGCATACCAGACCCAGTATCAGGTGAAATAGTCAAAGCCTTTGTGTCACTCAAATTCGGTTACGAACCTAACGAAGCTTTACTTAAAAGCATCATGGCCCATGCACGGAAAAAGTTGGGATCGGCTTTAGCGCCAAGAACCATTGTTATTAAACAAAATCTACCCAAAACCCGTAGTGGAAAAATCATGCGCAGATTGTTAAAAGCCCGCGAACTTGGATTGTCTGAAGGTGACCTTTCTACTTTAGAAAGTGACGAAAACGACAGCATCAAACCAAACAATGAAGACTATCTATATGAAGAAAAAAAGCCATGAATATTGATAACAGTAAAGTCCATATGGGCATAGCACACATGCAATTTCTGTTCAAACAAATGTTGCGCATAAGGCGTTTCGAAGAGAAGTGTGCCGAACTCTATACTCAAGAAAAAATTCGAGGATTTTTACACCTCTACATAGGTGAAGAGGCAGTTGCAGTCGGTGTGATGCAAGCATTAAAAGCCGAGGATGCAGTATTTGCCACTTACCGAGAGCATGGACATGCCTTAGCCCGTGGTTTAAGTATGGATAAAGTTATGGCTGAAATGTTTGGCAAAGTCACAGGCAGCAGTAGAGGCCGTGGTGGCTCGATGCATATTTTTGATGTGGAAAAACGCTTTTATGGAGGCAATGCTATTGTTGCCGGAGCCTTACCTTTAGCGGTTGGTTTAGCCTTAGCCAACAAGATGCAGAAAAAAAATGATGTTGTGGTGTGTTTTTTTGGTGAGGGTGCAGTTGCAGAAGGGGAGTTTCATGAAAGTCTTAATTTGGCTCAGCTATGGCAGCTACCCATCTTATTTGTGTGTGAAAACAACGGCTATGCGATGGGCACTGCTCTGGCTATTTCAGAGTCAGAACGACACATATTCCGTAAAGCACAAAGTTACGGTTTAAAGTCACATGCGGTTGATGGAATGAATGTGGTTGAGGTTGAATCAGCTGCAACCCAATATTGTCAAAGAATTCGAAAAGGTGACGGACCCTGTTTATTGGAGTGTAATACCTATCGTTTTCGTGGTCATTCGATGTTTGATACTCAGCTTTATCGAGAGTCTGATGAAGTAGAAGCATGGAAAAGAAAAGGCCCTATTATGAAGTTACAGCGCTGGCTTGAAGCTAATGGAAAACTAAGTAGCGCTGAATTAAAACAGATCGAAGATCAGGTTGCTGATGAAATTAACCAATCCATAGCTTTTGCTGAGCGTAGTGAGATTGAAGATATATCTGACTTGTATCTTGGCGTTTATGGAGAGTCAGAATCTTGAAAAATCAAAGTTTAACGTATCGAGAGGCCCTCAAAATCGCTATTTCTGAGGCAATGCGTAACGATGAACGTGTCTTTCTGATGGGCGAAGATGTGGGTAACTACGGTGGTTGTTATGCGGTATCCAAGGGGTTATTAGAGGAATTTGGAGCTGATAGAATCATTGATACCCCCTTGTCTGAATCAGGCTTTGTTGGCGCGGGCATAGGTGCAGCTATAGGTGGAATGCGTCCAATAATCGAAGTAATGACAGTTAATTTTAGCTTGTTGGCACTCGACCAAATTGTTAACAATGCGGCCACATTGCGGCATATGTCTGGGAATCAAATTGGTGTGCCTTTGGTTATACGTATGGCCACTGGAGCGGGCAAACAATTAGCTGCACAGCATTCCCATAGCTTGGAAAATTGGTACGCACATGTGCCAGGCATCAAAGTACTCGCGCCTGCTACAGTGGCAGATGCTCGCTATATGCTTTCAATGGCTCTGAAAGACCCAGATCCCGTCATACTCTTTGAACATGTCATGTTGTATAACGATTCAGCTGCTACTCCAAAACCAGAAGATTGCCCCGACATGCATCAAGCCTGTGTCAGAAAAGCCGGCAATGATATTAGCTTAATTACTTACGGTGGCTCCCTTTCAAAAACATTGCATGCTGCCAGTGAATTAGAGAAACAGGGGATAAGTGCAGAGGTAGTTGATTTAAGGTGTCTGCGCCCACTTGATACTCAAACCTTGTTTAAATCGGTGGATAAAACCCATCGAATGATAGTGGTTGATGAAGGATGGCGTACCGGAAGTTTAGCAAGTGAAATATGTGCATTAGTCGCAGAACATTGTTTTTGGTCTCTGGATGCGCCACCAAGCCGTGTTTGCAGTAAAGAAGTTCCCATTCCTTATCCGCAACACTTAGAGCGCGCCGCAACTCCGCAAGTTGCGCAAGTGGTCGAGGCTGCTTTGACATTGTTAAACCGAGATGTCACTTAATGAAAATACTCACTATGCCTTCTTTTGGTGCTGATATGGCTGTGGGCACTATTGTCAAATGGAACGTGAAACCAGGCGACCCAGTATCTAGAGGCGATATCATTGCCAGTATTGAAACCATGAAAGGTCTCATTGATATGGAGGTATTTGACGACGGTATCATTGTTACATTACTGGCGGCTGAGGGGGAAGAGTTAGAAATTGGCCGTCCTATCGCAGAACTTCAGTTAAAAAACGAAGAAGACTCAAATAATAGTTCTGTACAAATAGTGGAAAGTGGTGACGCTCATAGCGTTGACGTTGGATCTAATACAGCAGTTAATCAAGAGGGGGCTAGCAACTCATCAGATAGTCAAAATGATGTAACTAAAGAGAGTAGGGTGCTCACTGACGTAGAAGTCAAAAGTGGGGATAGTATAAATACTCGACGGCCAAAAATATCACCCGCAGCCCGCAATAAAGCAGAACAGTTAGGCATTGATTGGCGACAACTTTCTCAAGGAACAGGGCCAGATGGCGCTTTGTTGTTAGATGATATAAATATTGCAGATACACAATCTGCAGAGCCCGCATTGGATAGTGTGAAAGGCCCTAAGGATATGATGCGTGATGCCATTGCTGCCAATGTCAGTCGTTCAAAGCGAGATATTCCTCATTATTACCTGCAATTGGATATGGTGCTAGACAACACATTAAATTGGTTAAGTCTACACAATGCAGATTTGCCTCCCAGTAATCGCATATTAAGCAACGCGGTTATCTATTCAGCTATTGCTCGTACATTAAGTGAGTTTCCTGCGTTTAATGGTTTTTATCGTGACGGCCACTATCAGCCATCTGACTCTGTACATTTGGGTAATGCGATTAGTTTACGACAAGGCGGATTAATGGTTGCAGCTATTCATAATGCACAAAATCTAGGGCTGTTGGAGTTGATGGAAAAAATCAAAGACCAAGTAAACCGAGCTAGAAAGGGAGGGTTACGCATGTCTGAAATGCAAGATGCGACGGTCACAGTATCCAACCTTGGAGACAGAGGAACAGACAGTATTCAAAGCATTATTTATCCCCCTCAGGTGGCTATCATTGGCATTGGTAGGCAGCGCATCGTGCCTTGGGTAATAGATAACGTGGTTAGCAGTGCCACCATTATAAGCATGAGTCTTGCAGCCGATCATCGAGTAAGTGATGGTCATTCTGGGGCGCGCTTACTCAACAAAATTAACAAACTTCTACAAACACCCGAGAAACTAGTATGAAAAACCTCCACTCACTGAAAGACCTCGTATGTAAGCTGATATTGGATATTGCCCCTGAAGCAGATATGCAGAGTCTTGATCCTAACGAGGAATTAAGAGAAGAGCTTGATTTGGACTCGATGGATTTTATGAATCTATTGGATTCAATCGCAAAAGAAACGGGAGTGAATGTGCCTGAGAGTGATTATGCAAAAGTGAATTCGTTACAATCCTTGACTGAATATATTGCCACTCGGAGATAGTTTTTCCTTAAAGTGACGGGGTAAGCTTTGAACAAAATTAAAGTTTAAAAACGTACGATTAATTAAATTGTTTTGAATCTAGCATTTTTGAAAGTTTGTTAAGCTCTTCCATTAGTCTGTTTTCCTTGACCCTGAGTTCACCTAATTCAAAAGTGATTTCAGTTTCTCTGTGTATGATTTGTTCGTAAGTCATCATGCTTGTGCCATGATTCTTTTCTTGATGTGACTATTCTAAACGTCTGGTAAGAACAGCTCTGTCTAGTAACTCTAGCTTCTCAGAGAATCGTGACCAGAATAAAAGAGATAAATAAAAGGCGTTCTAGTCAATTTAAATAATAGTATTCTCGCCAATCTGCCTTTATATCAACAGTCCTTACCTCCACTCCCTTTCGCCAGTGCGAGGCGGCTTGGACAATGGGGCTATTATCACTACGGTTGGTTAAAAGACCCCTGGGGTTGAGGCATTGACTTGCCATTTACACACTGGGTTTACCCCAAAATCTAACCAGACTGAAAACGTCGTATATCAAATGGCTTAATCGGCAGCTCTGTTTGTCCATCAAGGATCAGCTGCGAGATAATGCGTCCCACTATGGGAGATAATTGAAATCCATGAGCGGAAAAACCAAAGGCATGGAATACGCCATCTGCTTTTGAGCTTGCGCTGATGACAGGAATATTGTCAGGCATAAAGGCTTCGATCCCCGCCCAAGCTCGCACAATACGCACGTTGGCCATATGAGGAAAAAATGTGCTGACGGTTTGGGCACTGGTCTTAAGTTTGGCAAAATTTATCTCGGTCTTTTGTTGTTGCATATCCAAATGGGCTAAATGGGCACCACCAATGATAACTGTTCCATTTTGCATCTGTTTGAAGGACAGTTTATGGCCTACCGCACCCACCACAGGTTTTAGAAAAGGGGGCAGGCGTTCGGTAACCATTAACATGGGGGCTTTAGGTGTCAGGGGTACTGACTCATCAAATGCGCAGGCAATTTTGTTGGCCCATGCACCCGCACAGTTGACAATATTGACGGCTGTGTAGGTTCCCTGATTGGTATTGAGTTGCCAGCCACCAGTGATTTTATCGATACTTTGGACTTCAACTTTGCTATGTATTTTGGCACCCAGGGCGCTTGCTTTATACCTAAATGCACTCGTCGCATGAAAAGGACGAGCTGAACCATCATCGGGGTTATAAAGCGCACCCACGCAGCCAGCAATAAGTTGCGGCACCAGGCGATAGAGTGTGTCTTTATCAATAATACGCTCGTGAGAATAACCTTTTGCTTGCAACGCCCCGACACGCTTTTGTAAGGTATTGAGCTCTTCTTGTGTTTCGGCAACGCGTAGCTGACCATTAAATTCTACATCACAATCCCTATCGACCAGACTGCGAATGTTTTTCCAAATTTCAGCGGCGGCGATGGTAAGGGGGATTTCATCCATATGCCGATTGAGTTGGCGCAGTCCGCCAGCATTGACGCCTGAGGCATGGCGGCCAGGACTGTCTTTTTCTAACACCGTTGCTTTCACGCCACGCAGTCCCAGGTGAACAGCCGTGGACAGCCCCATGAGACCGCCACCGATGATGATGACCTCTGATTTCATTTTGCTTCTCCCGCTTCGTGTAGATCAGCGAGCTGCTCTATCGTTAACGGTCGAATGGGCGGACGGATACGATAGCCCTCATTTTTCTCGATATCATTGCCAAGCTCATGGGCAACAAGTTGGCTGATAGCGTTATCGCATTGGCGGCCCTGACACGGACCCATTCCGCAGCGGGTGAGAAATTTAATCTGATTAGGATCGCGATGGCCATCTTCAATGGCCTGACGGATAGTCCCTGCTGTGATCTCTTCGCAGCGACAAATTAGCGTGTCATTTTCAGGTTCAGCTAATAGGTTGGGGGCAGGGCGAAAGAGTGCCTCAAGAAAGGGCCGAACATGTAAATCCTCAGCCAACCAGCGACGGTCTTGATGAGCCTTTTCATCTCGTTCTTTACTGCCAATACAACCGAGCAGGTGGGCACTTTCTAATCCGGCCAGGCGGCCAGCATGTCGCGCAGCGACAGCACCACCTATTCCGGCGCTATCACCGATAACGGCAATCCCCTCAATGGAACTATTGCTCCACGGGTCTATCGTCGCTCGCCAACACAGCTGGGATGGCGACCAATAATGATGGCACCCCGTGCTGCGACTCAAATGGCTATCGGGTATTACGCCAAAATGGCTCATCAATAAAGGGGTTTCAATCCTTTTACGGCCACCATTATGGGTAAATTCTACGGCTTCGATTGACTCCTTGCCTAGTGCGCACAAATCAGCAACGCCACTATAAAACGGGACGCCGGCTTTTTTTAGCTCTAGCTGATATTTAAGTCCTTTAATAAGGTAGTGGTATGCAAGTAAAGCCCTAGGTAAGTGAGGCAGTGCGGTCCAGAAGTTGCGCTTTGGGCTTAAATCAACAATGGCATTAATCGTGACTCCAGCGTGCATATACTGCCAGGCAAGTAGCAGCAGCAAAGGGCCTGAACCGGCCACTACCACACCGTTGTTGGGCACAATGCCGGCCGACTTTAATAATATCTGTCCAGCCCCTGCGGTCATGACGCCGGGCAAAGTCCATCCGGCAAAGGGGACCGGGCGCTCCATGGCACCGGTGGCAATAATGACACGATCGGCCCTCAGCAGCGCTGCCTGGTTGTTATGTAATATGCCAATTTCCCGCTGCGCATCAAGACTCCAGACGGTTGTACTGGGCTGGTGTATCGCCTTGCTCGCGTTAAAGTCTTCTACTAACATTCGGCCATATTGGTAATCCGGACCCAGTAATTTAGCCCGCTGCGGGGGAATGTCAGTAATTGCTCTATATACCTGACCACCGGGTGATGCTTGCTCATCTATGAGCAGACACTCCACTCCCGCATTGGCTGCCGTAGTTGCTGCGGCGAGTCCTGCCGGGCCGCCACCAATGATAACAAGTTGATGGTGGGCCATTAAATGTACCCCCTACCGCGACCCAGCTGACGGCGAATTTGCATGCCTTCCTTGACCGGTATTTGGCAGGTCTGCCGATTGGGTGTGCCATCAACTTCCATAAGGCATTCGAAACACACGCCCATCATACAAAACGGTGCGCGGGGCTGGCCAGATAATGGCGTTGTGCGACAAGATTGAATACCCGAAGCCAGAATGGCCGCGGCGACAGTTTCCCCTGCTGCCACGCGCACAGTCTGGCCATCGATCTGAACTTGGATCCATTGTCTGCCGGGCTCGTCTAATCGACGAAAAGAGGAAGGCATAGTTTTTTACCTGCGGTTAAATTTGGGGGGTTATAAACGTATTTTTTTGGCAATATCAGGATGCTCAAAAATCATCTTATGTTGTAACGCCAAGGATTTACCCACACCCGCATCCCTGGCTTTACGATACATAGTAAGCGCGATAGCAACATCTAGGTACGACAGGCCAACGGCGTTAAAATAGATCCGCTCTTGCTCTGACTCTCGGCCAGGTTTATCACCTGCCACTAATTCATAAAGATCAGCATGTAAATCGTGACTACCAAGTAAGCCTTCTTTATACATCCTGCTTAATGTTTGTGTGCGGTGCATCACCGTTTTCCAATCGTCACAGACAATTTTGTCGCTTTGTGTGACAACCGCATATTCGTCTTCCCACCCACCCACGTGGCTATAAAAAGCGCCGGGCTTGACCCAATCAGCCTTAAGCAGTGGCGCTTGAGCGCTTGTGGCTGTCACCAGAATATCTGCATCTTCCATCGCTGATTTGGCATCACCCTTTGTTGGGATAAACTGCATATCCGGCAGGACTGGCGAAAGTTGCGCGATAAACTCATGCTCTTCAGCTTTGCTTAACGCCGAAACACGGCAAATTTTCAGGCTGGGGCGTGCCACTTTCATGGCCAGCAAATGCATTTTTGCCTGCTCACCTGCGCCGATAAAACCAATGGTTTGTGCATCCTTTTTCGCAAGATACTTGGCCGCAACCGCACCGACCGCACCAACCCGCATGTTGGACGCAAGCGTCCCATCCATAACGGCAACAGGAAAGCCATGTTCGATTTCAGAGAGCACAAAGATAGCGCAAAGATTTTGCAAATCGTATTTACGTGGGTTGTCAGGAAAGACAGATACCCATTTCATACCACATATTTTTTCGTCTAACATGGTCGCGGGTAAGCAGTTGATCCGCTCTTGTGTATGGGGATCGAAAATCTGTACAATTTTTTCAGGAAACATAATTGAGCCTTTCTCGAAAGCAAGTAAGGTTTGCTCCACGACATCCATGATGCGTTGCATATCAAAACAACCTGAATCGAGTAAATCTTCCTGGGAAAAATAATTAAAATCGACTTCGTGATTACGCACCGTTTTACTCTCCAATAAAGGGCTTTGGGTGGGGGAGGCCGCCCCATCGAGGCATTCGACCAAAATACTCAATATATAAAATTGTAGTTAAAAAGCGGTAACTAGCGAGCGATGCAATGAAAAATAGGCTGTGGGGGCCTAAAACCAGCATCTGCTAAACAATTTAATGAATACATATCAAAAATATGTGGATGCAATGTCTGCTCTGACAACTGAGCATTAACGGGGAACGAGGAACGGGGAACGAGGAACGGGGAACGGGGAACGGGTAACGGGTAACGCAATAAAATGCTACTGAGCGTCCCGGGACGGGTGAATTTAAAAGGAATGCCCAGCCTGATATTCATCACATTACTGGGCTCGTGAAATAATGAAATTGTGGTGCTATTTCTATTGGTCACCCTTACGCTATGAGTGGTGCTAGTATGGTAATGCACGCCCTATCGAAGGTTAGCGACGCGGCGTTAAATATGTTGTTGTCACTATGTGCGCGCGCGGCGGCATGGGTGCTGCAGGATTGTTCGAAGTGTTATAACATCTAAGCCATTTATGGGGCATTTACCGTCCCTTTTTTATCTTAAACTTGTAGCATAATTAAGCATGTTAGTCATACCAAAGGCTACAAATTTGGCGTTTTTTAAATTTTGACGTTTTTTAAATTTTGGCGTTTTTTAAATAATAGGGAGCATATATGAATAACTTTTTTTCGGTTGCTGGAAAAATTGCAGTAGTTACCGGTGGTTCAAGCGGAATAGGCGCAATGATTGCCCGTGGTTTTGTTGAAAATGGCGTAAAAACCTACATCACTTCTCGTAAACTTGAGCAGCTACAACACACTGCTGATGAACTATCCGCTTTAGGTGAGTGTATCGCTATTCAATCTGATTTATCAACGATGGCTGGGGTTGACGCATTTGCAGATGAGATGCTTAAGCGAGAGTCAAAAATCGATATATTAATTAATAATGCCGGTGCAGTCTGGGGAGCCCCAATTGAAGATTTCCCCGAATCAGGCTGGGACAAAGTCATGGATTTAAATGTAAAGTCTATATTCTTTCTAAGCAAACGTTTATTACCCGCATTACGTGAAGCTGGAGAAACAGATGAACCTTCGCGTATCGTGAATATTGCCTCGGTCAATGGGATCACCCATCCGCATATGAACAATTATTCTTATTCGGCGAGTAAAGCAGCGGTTATCCAATTAACACGCCATATGGCAGCAGACCTTCGTCCAAGCAACGTTAATATCAATGGTATTGCTCCTGGGTTTTTCCCCAGCAAAATGACAAAACATGTAATGGAACATGAACAGAAGTTTTCCAATAATCTCCCTGCTCGCAGAATTGGTGAACTGGCTGATGTGGCTGGCACTGCCATTTATCTTTGCTCACGTGCGAGTAACTATGTATGTGGTCACACGGTAGTTTTGGATGGTGGACAAGTGGCTAATGCAGGCTGAGTTTAGATAAAATAAATATTTTAGGTTCAGACTCTGTGTCTATCTTAATAAAAATTTGACTCTCAGTTTATCTCAGTGTTAAACAAAAAAAGCGCAAGGGTTTAGTTTGCGCTTTTTTTTTCTACAAATTTTCGTCTTCGCACCATGGTAAAGCATGACAAGTTTAACGGATTTACGTTAGCTAATTTGACGTTCTTGATCTTTCCAATAAGGCGCTCTTAACTCGCGCTTGAGAAGTTTGCCGCTTGGATTGCGCGGTAACGCATCGACAAAATCAATACTCTTAGGCACCTTATAACCCGCAATTTTACTTTTGGCGTGGGTAATAATATCTATCTCACTCGCGGTACTACTGGGTTTGAGTACCACTATCGCCTTGACGGATTCGCCCCATCTTTTATCAGGCACACCAATCACCGCTACATCAGCAATGGCTTCATGGGAGAATAATGCATTTTCTACTTCTGCTGGATATACATTTTCACCACCAGACACAATCATGTCTTTGATCCTGTCATGGATAAACAAAAAGCCCTCTGTATCAAGGTAACCAGCATCGCCAGTATAAAACCAGCCGTCCTGAATAGATTTAGCCGTGGCGTCATCGTTTTTCCAGTACCCTTTCATCAGGCTACCTGAACGATATAGGATTTCGCCCACAACATTGGCGGGAGCATCTTGACCGTTCTCACCAATGATCCGAAATTCTGATGTAGGAGCAGGTTTGCCACAAGAACGCAGTTTACCCCGAGCCGGATTGTGATCTTCTGGGCCTAATATAGCACCTGAACCACTGGTTTCGGTCAGACCATAAATCTGATAAAAGTCACAATCAAAAATTTCTTTGGCGGTAATTAACACCTCTTCAGAAATAGGGCTGCCGCCATACATCATGATGTCTAAGTTTGAAAAGTCTCGCTCACGCACGCCGGGAATAGAATTGAGATACAAGATCACCGCCGGTACAAATAACGTATATTTGACCCGATACTTTTCAAGAGAATCTAGAATGACCATAGGATCAACATCTTTCATCACAATGTTTGTGACACCTTGAAGCAGACCCAACAAGGCAGTATTGAGACCAGCAACATGGAAAACCGGCATCGCCACCATGCAGGTCTCACCGCTTTGCCAGTCACCAGCGCCCCCTAGTGCGCCTTGATTGGCTGCGTCTAAATAGTTTCCATTGGTTAGCTGTACGCCTTTAGGGTGGCCTGTTGTGCCGCTGGTATACATCTGCACCATATCGTCGTCTAAGTCGATAGACAGCATAGGATCCGTTTTATCTTGCGCATCTCGCCAGTCGATATAATTTGGCCATGTTATATGGCCGCCATCGATGGCAATGATTTTAGTCAGAGTGGTAATGTTTGTGGCAATTCGTTGGACCGTTTCATAAAATTCAGCCCCAACAAATAACACTTCAACTTCTGCATTGTTAAGAATGTATTCTATTTCAGGGGGGGCAAGTCGCCAATTTACCGGTGTGGTAACAACATTCGCTTTGGCGGCACCCATCAACACTTCAAAAAAGTAATCGCTGTTTTTACCCATAAACCCAATTCGTGAATTGGGGCTGCATTTAGCGGCGATTAACCCGTTTGCTACTTGACTGGCCAAGCTATCAAAGTTTTGGTAGCTGGTTTCGCGTTCTTCAAAAACATGCGCAATGCGTTCACTATTAATACGGGCTTGATAGCGGCTAATATCTGCAATACAGTTAATTTCATTCAAGTTGATCACTGTCACTTTCCTTCTGTTAGTCAACATCTGTTGTTTTGTTAATCCAGAGTCCTGGTTCCTCTGATCTCAAAAAGTGAAATTGCCGGATATTAACCCCCTCTTTTGAGAGTGGATTTTCGATGGCTGCTATCGATCTAGGTTGCGTCCATATATTCGACATGCCATCGCTAGGGATCCCCACAATCCCCTTCAGCGCTGCTCACTCAATCATTGTTTCACATGTGGAGATTACCAATAATAACAACACTGAGCTTTTTTACTACCTATCCCAGTTCGACGAAAAAAAGACGTGATTTCTCTTCAAACTAGGAAATAAAAGGGTCAGATCCAAATTAAATCATTAACCGGTCACCCATAATAACGAGCAGCCCAAAAATCAGCATATGCTAAACAATGTATTACCATGGGTGATGAGATGGGCGCTCCCTATTAGGGCGTGAATGAGCATATGAAGCCGCAGTTTAATACGCGCTTAAAGCGCAATCAGTTGCACGACTTTATGCGCCAGCAACCACATACTAGGGTCGTGATACAGGCCTTTTATTCATCCCATTACTGGGCTCATGAAATCGTAAAACGTGAAAACGTGAAATCACTCAATCTATCCAATATTGCACAGTGCAAGACCTGACACCTAGAATAGAGCAAACTTAGTTTTGATAGTTTTAATGATTAAATGACTTGAGTCCTTTTTAACCTTGATGTTTCGAAGTGCTGATGCTAATGCTAGTATCGACTTGTTGTTATGTAGCAGCATTGAATTAAGGGAATAATAGTGAGCAAAAGCAATTATCGGCCTAAAGGGTTACCTCGTCATCAGCAGCCTTGGTTCGTTTCTGTTTGGCGTAAAAAATAACTCATAGATTTTGATAGCTTAAAACTGGGGTCAGTAAAACTGGGGTCAGGGTCAACTTAACTTAACATCCTGAAATATATGCTGAAATATCTGTGGTCAGAGTAAACTTTTAAGTACTAAAGTATCAGCTGAAATAGATGACTATTGAATAAAAGGGCTGAAGCATACCCATCCAAACATCATGATAATAAAACACTAACAGAACTAGATACCAAAGGCAGCTATATAAACGTTGCTGAGCTAATGACATTACAGCTGAATATTTAGAGCCAGTTGAATGGATTGAATCTACGTCTTTAAGTAAGGCATTTAGTGAAACGGGATTATTCAAAAAATCAAAATTCCGTCTGCAAACCCACAGCGTCTAAATGGGGACATACAGTAGAACGAATAAAAACGCAGTTTAAGATTCAATAGAAAGTCCCATAAGCATTACAAACACGAGACATTCATGATCGATTTATACTTTTCATATCATGAATGACGAATAGGATAAGCCTTCAATTTATGTATTTTAAACTCTGATTGTTTAGAACTTAGCGTTAGGTCACGTTTACAGTAGGGAGCAATTCCAGATTAGTTACACACAATTCCAGTTCTGGAATACATTTGCCAAAGGTAAGAACCAGCAATCCAGAAATATATTCAATTTAACATAATATACATTATAGGAACTCTAGTATGGTGTTCCTTTATAGGCAGTATATCGACATGTGACATTTCGAATTTAGATTTGGATCAATCTACTTAACACATTTAGCCTTAACGCTGATTGATTTTAAAAATAACTCTATTTAAAAATTATACATTATCTAATATATATTAACGTTCGCTAAGTAAATTGCATTAACTCTTACTATGCCTCGTACTGATTCGTTCACGTAGTTGAAAATTTTAGCCTCACAAACGCGACTAAATGATCAAAATTCACATTTAAACAGTCGGTTACAGCGTGACTGTTAATGGTTTTTTAAGGGGCCTAGCTAAAACCAAACCCATTAAGGTTTTATGGCTACTTTAAGTACACCGTCTCTTTGATTGGCAAAAAGTTCATAGGCATCCTCGATTTGATCGAGTAAATAATGATGGGTAATGAGTGGTTTGAGATCAATACGCTCGGCAGCCACCACATTCATCAGTCTACGCATGCGTTCCTTTCCACCTGGACATAAAGAAGTAATAATTTTGTTATCGCCTAGGCCTGCATGGAATGCATCAAGGGGGATGGTTAGGTTTTCAGAATACACGCCAAGGCTAGACAATGTGCCACCGGGTTTAAGTGCCCTCAAGCAGTTTTCAAACGTCAATTGTAGCCCTAGCGCTTCAATGGCAACATCAACCCCTCGCCCCTTGGTAATGCGCATGATTTCTTCGACTGGGTCGGTTTTATGGTGGTCAATAACAAAATTTGCACCTAACTGTCTGGACATTTCCATACGTCGAGGGACGGATTCTACTGTTATAATGGTAGTTGCCCCGCGTAACTTAGCGCCTGCAGTAGCACATAAACCGATAGGCCCTTGAGCAAAAATGGCAACAGTATCACCGATTTTTATGTTACCTGCCTCAGCTCCTGCAAAACCGGTAGACATGATATCAGGGCACATAAGTACTTGCTCATCACTCAATTCATCCGGTACTGGGGCTAAGTTTGCCATTGCATCTGGAACCAACAGAAATTCGGCTTGAGCACCGTCAATGGTATTCCCAAAGCGCCAACCTCCGAGGGCCTTGATGCCATGTCTGCAGCTCCCGCCATCTTGTGAATGTAATCCATCTAAACACGCGTAAGAATGCCCACTTGGGCAAATGGCACCAGCAATAACCCGCTGTCCCTCTTCATATCCCGCTACATTAGCTCCGATTTTTTCTATTATGCCTACAGGTTCATGGCCTATAGTTAAGCCTTTGGCTACAGGATATTCGCCCTTTAGTATATGAACGTCTGTGCCACAAATGGTAGTGGTTGTTACCCTGATTAATACATCGTTGGGCCCAACGTTTGGTATCGGTTTGTCATCTAGGACAATTCTTCCTGCCTCTACAAATATGGCAGCTTTCATCATTTCAGTCATAACACCTTACTCCGTTATTTAGTCGTGAAAAAATTAGCATCTTTACTGATTTGGACTTTGATCTCAGTCAAAGCAAATCACGGCTACTAACACTTAGAGGAATAACTCATTCTGTCCACGACTTAATAATGATTGGCTTTGTTGCTGCAATGCATAGAGATATCCGTGTACGCAATTTTTATTGTTAATACCAAAACCTATACTGTATTTATACGCTGATACGCCAGTCGAACCTGCTTTTCAACCTCAATGATGGTAAATAATGCGACACCTACACCGAAGATCAACACGCCATCCCAAAAAGGAATGGCGGCGGCAGCAAATACGGATTGTAGTTGAGGTAGGTAGGTGATCGCGAATTGGGCAGCCGTAACGGCAATCACCACAGACCAGACGACTTCGGTGCCGCGTAACGCCTTCCAGGTCAGCGAAGTACCGTGGATATTGCGGATGAAAAACAGGTGGAATATTTCCATTACCACTAGGGTATTGAGTGCGATGGTGCGGGCGAGTTCTACTGAATACTCTTGGTCGATGGCGTAGTGGTATGTATCGAATACGCCGCAAAGGAACAAAAAGGATACCAACACAATATGCCAGATCAAATCATTGGTCAGTAGCGGTTCTTCTCGCGCCCGCGGTGGGCGGCGCATCGTATTATCTTCGGTCGGTTCAAAGGCCAATGCCATTCCCAGAGTGATAGCGGTAATCAGGTTTGGACTGAACAGCTCATTACCCATCAATAATTATAAGGAACAGCAGCAAGAAAAAACCGAGTAGGTCAATCTTTGACCCCCATCAATATATTTCTTCTCTAACATGCCATCGTAGACATTCGCACTAACCTTTTTGGTGAGTGACATTCGATGCAAGGAGATGACACATGAATACCTCTCTTTTTAACGGCTTGTTTTTTTTACTGCTTGTTCTGTTAACACTGGGTTTATTCGCTTGTGAGTCAGGACCCGAATCGCCAAAAGGTTTTAGTCTTCCACAAGGCGACATTGCTATGGGAGAGACAACATTTTTGAAGTATCAATGTCTGGCTTGTCATACTCTTGATGGAGTTGAAGACGAATCCGTTATTAAAGTTTTCGAGCAGCCAGTGAGACTGGGAGGCCGTTACTCAATAGTCAAAACCTATGCCCAGTTGGTGACATCTATTATTAATCCGTCACACAAACTCGCCCCCCGCTCTATCCATTTAGAAAGTGTGGTAACTGAGGACGGACTCTCCAAAATGCCGATATTTAATGATGTTATGACGGTCACTGAACTGGTGAATATTGTTGCTTTTTTACAACCTAAATATAAAGTGAAACCTATGCAGTACACTCAATATCATCATTACCATATTCCGTAATATCGCATTTTATATTCTCGTTGAGCCATTATATGAATAAGGTTCCCCAATCAGAGTTGCAGCCTGGAATACAACCCGCGTTGGCGGCCTATAATTTGACTAAAATTTACCACAGCGGTGAAGTGGAAGTACAAGCTCTTAGAGGGGTGAACTTCGAACTTTATCCGAAAGAATTGGTGGTGCTGTTAGGGGCTTCAGGGAGTGGTAAGTCAACTTTATTAAATATATTGGGGGGCCTTGATTTACCTACATCAGGGCAGATCCTCTATAACCAGCAAGATTTAAGTAAGGCCAGTGAGTATGAACTGACACGTTTTAGGCGCGAACATGTAGGCTTTGTATTTCAATTTTATAATCTGATCCCAAGCTTGACTGCTTACGAAAATGTGGCACTGGTTACGGAAATTTCACCTCACCCCATTGCTCCTGAAGCAGCCCTAGAACTAGTGAAACTTGGCGATCGCATGCATCACTTCCCCGCTCAACTCTCAGGCGGCGAGCAACAACGTGTAGCCATTGCTCGTGCGATTGCCAAACAACCCGATATTTTATTGTGTGATGAACCCACTGGAGCCTTAGACAAACAAACCGGAATTTTGGTGCTCGAAGCCATAGAGAATATCAACCAACAACTAGGGACAACTACAGCCATCATTACCCATAATACGGTGGTTGCCAGCATGGCCGACAGAGTAGTTAATATTTCTGATGGTCAGATAGCGGGCATACGAAATAACGCTGTTCGCGTTATGGCCAAAGAGCTGGAATGGTGATGAAAGTCTTAAACAAAAAGTTAATACGAGACTTATGGAAATTGCGCGGACAAGTCCTAGCAGTTGCCCTCGTTATTGGTTCAGGTGTGGCAACCTTAGTGATGTCGTTATCAACTATCGAAGCCCTTGAAGACACCACTGAAGCCTATTATCAACGTTATCGCTTTGGTGAAATATTTGCTTTTGCCACTCGCGCCCCATTGCGGTTAACCAACCAAATTGCACAAATAAATGGCGTACAAACAGTTCAGACGCGGATAAGTAGCTATGCAAATATAGACATTCAAGGATTTGACCAACCTGCTATAGCGCAACTTATGTCAATCCCAGAAAAAGGCCAGCCTTTACTGAATCAGTTGGTATTGCGAAAAGGCGGCTGGGTAAGCCCTGGGCGTGATGATCAGGTTATCCTCAATGAGCCTTTTGCAGAAGCACACCAACTCGATATTGGCGATACGGTCAGTGTCATTATGAACGGTCACAAAAAACATTTTTATGTGGTGGGGATCGCTCTAAGTCCAGAATTTATTTACGCCATTGGCCCAGGTGCGCTGATGCCTGACGATAGTTTGTTTGGCGTGATGTGGATGTCATATGAGGTGCTTGCAGCGGCTTATGATCTGCAAGAGTCCTTCAACTATCTAAGTTTAACCTTAACGCGCAATACCCTGCCAGCAGATGTGCTTAATCAAGTTGATGTTTTACTTGAACCTTATGGTGGAGTCAGCGCCATTAAACGCGAAGATCAAATATCAAATTGGTTTGTGAAGAACGAAATAGAACAGCAAAAAAGTATGGCCACCATATTGCCCGCTATTTTTATCACTGTGGCGGTATTTTTAACCAACATGGTGTTGTCACGTTTAATTGCAACAGAAAGAACCGAAATTGGCTTACTCAAAGCTTTTGGTTATGGCAATTTTCAAATCGCCTGGCATTACATTAAAATGATGTTGGTGATTGGGATCATAGGCGTGACAATTGGCTCAGTTATTGGCGCTTATTTTGGCCGTCTTAATACTGAAATGTATGCAGAACTGTTTCGTTTCCCTTTACTGATTTATCGTCCCAGCCCTTATGCTTTTATTATTGGTGGGTTAGTCAGTATAATCGCTGCTATTTTGGGGGCGTTAACTGCCGTTAGATCTGCTGTCAAATTACCCCCTGCTGAAGCGATGATACCGCCCTCCCCTGGCATTTATAAACGAACCTTTTTATCGTCGCTGGGCCTAGCTAGATTATTGGATCAGCCTACTCGTATTGCATTACGTCAAATATCTCGTCGGCCACTACGTTCATTTTTAACCAGTGCTGGGATCGCCATGGCAACCGGCTTAATTATTATGACCTTGCAGTGGGACGATTCGTTGTCGCATCTTAAACGCGTATATTTTTTTGATAGCCAGCGGCAACATATTACTGTGGGTGTGGTTGATCCTTTGCCGCTGCGTGCCATTTATGACTTCGAAAAATTACCTGGTGTCCTGACTGCAGAACCCATATATGCAGTTAATGCAGATTTTAGTTTTGGCTCAAAGACCCACAGAGGGGGCATTACAGGTATGCAGCCTGACAGCACCCTGCAAGTAATTTACGACGACGGGCGTAAACAAAGTATAGAGGTGCCCGACTCAGGGATAGTGATCGCCAGTCGTCTAGCTCGCAAACTCAATATTAAGATTGGGGACGTTATGGGGGTTGATGTTTTAGAAGGACGCAGGCCGGAATTATTGATACCTGTAGTGGGCATTTTTGATTCATATATCGGTCTGCCAACCTATATGAACTTAGACACCCTAAATCGCGCACTCAATGAAAGCCCCAGCTTTAAATATGCCAACCTGTTAATCGACCCGTTATATCAAGATGAACTGTACGCAGCATTCAAGAATATGCCCAAGGTTAGCACTGTGATGTTGAAACAGTCTGCATTGGATTCATTTGATGAACATCTGGTGGAACATTTGATGGTGTTTATCTCAATGTTTACTGGTTTAGCCGTGGTATTGGTATTTGGCGTGACTTACAACAGCACTCGGGTTGCGCTATCAGAGCGCGGGCGAGAACTAGCCACCTTACGTGTGCTGGGATTTACCAAGGGAGAGATTTCTTATGTATTACTGGGTGAAGTCATGTTTTTGATTTTACTAGGATTGCCTCTTGGCTGTTTATTTGGAGGCATTTTAGTGTGGTCGATGGCACAGTCGTTTGACACCGAAATGTATCGAATTCCTTTGGTGATCGAGGCTTCAACCTACGGATATGCCATTGTGTGGGTTGTCATCGCCGCTATCTTATCCGCGGCTCTGGTCAGGCGAAGAGTGAACAAACTTGATTTGATCAGAGTATTAAAAACGAGGGAATAAATGATGCAAAGCAAACATGTGCGGTTTTTACTTTGGGCTGTGATTGCTATGGTCTTGTTATCAGTGTTGACTTATCTTTTTAGACCTAGAGCGATAATTGTGGATATAGCTCAAGTGGTTAAGGGAGAGCTACAAGAAATTATCACTGACGAAGCGAAGACAAGGGTTCACGATGTTTATATCTTATCAGCCCCTGTTACTGGGCATCTGCGGAGGATAGAGGCTGAAGTGGGCGACCAAGTCGAACGGTTGACAACTATAGTGGCCGAAATAGAACCTATCGACCCTGATTTTCTTGACCCACGAAGTGAAGCCCAAGCAAAAGCTGATATCAAAACTGCAGAGTCGGCGGTGTTGCTGGCACAAGCTCGAGTTAATCAGGCTCAGGCTGAGTTGGATTTTGCGAATGCAGAATTCGACAGAATGCGTGAACTACGAGTCAGCAATAGTGTGTCTGCGCGCGAACTAGATAATTCTGAACGAATATACAAAACCGCATTAGCTGCCTTGGCTACCACTCAAGCTGGGCTGCAAATGCGAGTCTATGAATTGGAACGATCCAAGGCATTAATGTTGTCCCCTTCTACAACTCAAACTCAACACGGTAACTGCCAATGTGTCAACATAACCGCTCCAGTTAGCGGACGCATATTAAAAGTATTGAATAAAAGTGAGGGAGTGGTCATAGCGGGGACTGCTTTGCTTGAAATTGGCAATCCAAAAGACCTTGAAATAGTCGTGGAATTACTGTCTTTCGATGCAGTAAAAGTAGAACCTGGCCAAGTAGTCAATATTAAAAACTGGGGCGGCCCCCAGCCACTCACAGGTAGAGTCAATCGTATTGAACCTATAGGTTTTATGAAAGTATCAGCCCTAGGTATAGAAGAACAAAGAGTGAATGTTATTGTTGATATTACCAGTGAATATAACAACTGGGCACGTCTGGGACATGGGTATCAGGTGGATGTGGAAATAGTCTTATGGAATGGCTCAGATTTATTAAGTGTGCCCGTCACTGCTTTATTTAGGGAACAAGATAAGTGGGCGATATTTGTGGTCAGAGAAAAAACTGCCTATAAGCAAATAATCAGTATTGGCCACAAAAATGCCTTTAATGTTGAGGTGATTTCAGGGCTTAACGAGGGCGATTGGTATGTGTCCCATCCAAATAATCAAATTACTGACAATGTGAAAGTATCTTCACGTACAGATTATATTGAATAAGGTCAGAGCAGGCGTCAAAGGTTCCCGGATAGCCAATCCTATATTTTGGTTTGTAGCACCTACTAGCCTTCCTCGACGAAACTTTGTCAAAGGGGCAATGGCTGGCTCTATCGCTTTAGGCGTGGTTAATTTAGGCAAGGCACATAGTACAGAATATAGCGGTAGCGATACGAAGAACATGTTAACCGGTAATGAATTTGATCTTACCGTGTCTGATACCCCTGTTAATTTCACCGGCGAGAAACGTATTGCCACTACTATTAATGGCAGTGTTCCTGGGCCTACCCTAGTTTGGCAAGAAGGCGAAACCTTTACTATTCGGGTTACCAATCATTTATCTGTGTCTACTTCTATTCATTGGCACGGGCTTATCTTACCTTTTCAAATGGCTCAAGCAATACCTTTTTCGATGTACGCATTCCAGGTTTGAAGTTAACAGTCATCTGTGCAGATGGTCAGGATGTTGAACCGGTAAGTGTCGATGAATTTAGATTTGGTCCCGGCGAAACCTACGACGTTATAGTTAAACCCACCGACGATGCACACCAGTGCACTTTCGGCACGGAGAGCGCGTCAGGGTAATATTGCAAAATGACACTATGATGACTCATCCCATGCATTTACATAGCGTAGGCAAAGGGCTTTCATCAGTTACAACTGGTTTTCGCTTGCGCTACGAATTTAGCTGAGAATTCGCGCCCTATTTAGGGATTGAATGGACTGGCCAATACGGTAATACCGCAGATTTCATCAAATTGGAAGGCGGCTCAACCAGGCAAACACAATGGGTCGCTGGAATTCGTTTCTTGTTTTAAGAAGAAACAATTGGACGTTGACTTTATCTGACTCAACGTTCAATTCAATTTATTAAATATTAGAAATCCACTTTGAATATTTAGTTATAGCCGAATATATGTTTAATGTGTTTCGAGAAGTCAGGGAATTCACTTTAGGCTTCAAATTGAATGGATCAAGACTGATGCAAACACAATCAAAAATCGTCGATTTACCTGAGTTTAATGTGGTGATCTTCTCATTTCTTCTAAATTTTATTTGGGAAATGTGGCAAATACCTTTCTTTATGGCGATCCCTAACGGCACACATTGGGCTGGTGTGGTTGCCTGCACGCAGGCAACTTTTGGCGATGCAGCGATTTCCATCGTAGCATTCTGGTGTGTTGCTGCGTTCGCAAAATCGCGGAGGTGGATTATTAAGCCGAGTCCTTCCCAGATTGGAAGCTTCGTCATGGTGGGAGTCGTCATTACGATCGCATTCGAGGCTATAGCCACAGTTTTATTAGATCGGTGGAGTTATTCGCCATCAATGCCAACACTACCGATCCTTGGAACTGGGCTATTGCCAGTACTCCAGTGGATCTTATTGCCACCCTTGACTATTTGGTTCGTTCGACGCCAGCTTACATAATTTACAATGTGGTGATCACTTTCGCACCGCCTAACTCAGGCGATATACTCGCGTTAAAATTTGTACAAGAACTTTAACTTCAAACCCAAAGTATGCTTTGGTCATCATCTACTTGTAAATAATCACTAGAAACGCCTAAGTCATGACGGTTTGGAAATATACGCAAGGATAAAACCAAGTTTGGGACTTTGTGAACTATATGCTATCACTAGCAGATGATTCAAAAGATAAACGATGTGATCTTAATTAAAGTTAATTTAACCTCGGTACATTTTCCTAAGGAATAAATAATTTATGTTTTTACGTTATTTGTTGTTTTTTATTTTGATTAACCCGTTGAGCGCAATTGCTGCCACTCAAACAATCCAAATATACAGATGGACGGATGATTCTGGGATAAACCATTTGTCCCAATTCCCCCCTGAAGGCAAAAACAATAATTTTAATGTAGAAAAAATTCAGGTATCAATCCTGATTTCAAAGCCTCCAAAAGAAGAAAGTAACAAGGAGCGGATGGAAAATATTAAGAAATACATCGAAGAAAGAGAAAGTGCTAGAAAAATGCAAATAGAATCATCAAAAACAGCACAAACAAATAAAAAAAATTGTGCACTCGCGCGCAAGAATCTCGATCTTTATCAAAGTGGCCAAAGAATAAGAACAGGTGTTAATGACAATAGTGATACTCAAATATTAACAGAAAAAGAGCGGCTCAAACGCATCAAACGATCAGAAAAAAATGTCCAGTCTTATTGTTGAATAACGGGGACCAGTAAATGCCCAATATTAGCTGATAATTATATCAGTTAATATTGGGCGACAAAGTCACTTGCTCAATAAGCACTTCCAGCTTCCCAGTCAATTACATGTCTGAAAACCGATTTACCCCTTGTACCATTCGTTTAATTTCATTTTCCTCAATACCTTTTATCGTATCAAGCAATTCTTTGGCGCTGTCTATATCGACACGAGAATAAAGATGAGTGTACAACTCAATCACTTGCTGGTGATGGTTTACAGTCTTTTCCATAATGTGCGTCATATCTAATTCTTTAAAGGGTGAGTCGCAATGACCATGCTCAATAAAGGGGTGTTTTTCGATATAGTCATAACACCAAGTGTTCAATGCTTTTTTATCAGCAGTATTGATAAACCCCTGCACAATGCGCTCTAAACTCGCTTCGTGATCAGACAAGTAGTGTAGGGTCATTTGTGCCCGCTCATCTTTATTTTGTTCAGAACAGTGTTTTAAGCAGTCCTTTAAGTTTTTATGAAATGTAACAGTCCAATTAAGTACGTCTCTAATTGTTTCAACTTGCATAGTGATATTCCTAAGTTTAATCGTATTTATCTTCGCTAATTGTTTGATTACGGGTCTGACTACTCAGATGTTTCAGTTGAGCCTTTACCGTACCACTTAGACAAGTAAAAGCGTTCGTATGAAAATATGCTAACAACAGCAACCGCTGAATAAACAACGATGAGCGGATCTGTGTTTATTTTGTACATTGTAAGAGCCGTAAGAACGATCGCATCGAAAGTCAACGCCATCAATATTATCGGTGACGAAGCACTTATTTCCTTTCGCATATAGCGATAAACACCCCATTGAATGATCATGTCCATTACTATGTATAAAAAAGCGCCAAGTGAAGCAATCCTTCCGATATCAAAGAATACGGCAAGTAGCGAAGCAATCACCACAGCATATACAAGTGTGTGTTTACGAATAGAGCCTGACATCCCAAAATGGCTGTGGGGGATCATTTTCATATCAGTCATCATGGCCAACATGCGCGATACCGCAAAAACACTTGCTAATACGCCAGACAATGTCGCCACAGCAGCAAGGACGATGGTTAAATAGAATCCAGTGCGACCAAGAGCTGGCTCTGCCGCTTCTGCCAACGAGTAATCTTTTGCTGAAATGATTTCTTCAATGGAAAGACTAGAGCCAACAGCAAATGTGACAAGCACATAAACGACAGCACACAATGCAATAGAAATCATGATAGCCAAACCGATATTTCGATGCGGGTTGGTGATTTCCGACCCGCTATTCGTGATGGTCGTAAAACCTTTAAAGGCTAAAATGGTGAGTGCCACTGAAGCTATAAATCCCGTTAAACTAAAGGTAGATGTCGTATCAACGTTGGCAGAAAATTGAAATCCACTCGACCACAATGCGGCTATGGCAAACAGGGAAATGCCACCAATTTTAATGACCGCCATAATTGATGACAGAAAGCCAACCGAACGATTTCCAGCCATATTGACGGCAAATGCAAAAAGTATGACGCCAACAGATATGATGGGCACCAATAGACCACCCGTGATATCGAAAGGCCGCAAAACGTAAGAGGCAAAGGTTCTAGCAACAAGGCTTTCTGCAATGACCATGGATAGTGCCATCAATAAAGCCGCGCCAGCGGCAATCGCGCCAGTGCCATAGGACTTTTGTAAAATCATCGCAACACCACCCGATGATGGCCATGCATTGGACATTTTTATGTAGCTGTAAGCACTGAATCCGGCAATGATAGCGCCGATAATAAAAGCAAATGGAAAGAAAGGCCCGGCTAATTCGGCTACTTGACCTGTTAGCGCAAAAATACCGGCACCAATCATAACGCCAGTTCCCATCGCAACTGCACTAGTAAGAGAAATTGACTCTTTACCCTGTGTGTTGTGTTTATGATCCATTTGTCGGATACCCCATTGGTAATTGAATGAAAATGTTGACTAAATTAGTTTTACAAACGCCATCGGCTCCAATTATTTAACTAAGATAATCTCCTGAATGAGTATAATGAGCCCCCTATTAGTTAATTTACTTGGTGTTACTTACCGCTACTGCGCCGAACACCAATTCCTTTAATTGCATTACAAAGAAGCAGTAGCTCTCCTCTATAAAATGTGTTCACCAATAGTGACTAATGCTGGTGACATGGCGCTTCAACCTCCACTTTCGTATTTATTTTGATTGAGCGATAAAAGACTTCCATTGCGATACGCGAGGGATAAACATCGGTACTCGTTTTTGATATTCGATATATTCCTCACCAAATTCTTTTATTACCGCTAATTCCTCCCGTTTGGACAGTCGGTAATAGATAAAGATGATAACCGGTAGTAATCCGACAGAAAAAAGTGTTGGCCAGTGCACCACGCCTTCACCAAACAACGCAATAAATAACCCCGTGTATTGTGGATGCCGTGCCAGGGCATAAAGTCCATCAGTCACCAATTTGTTTTCGTGTCTGGCTCGGTGTACCTGACGCCAACCTTGAAAAAAGATACCGATGCCAATGAAAAGCAAGATGTAGCCCAAAATCATTGAGATCATCATCCCTGTTTCGCCCATCCCCATCAAAGAAGACCACAGATTGGCATTGAGGCCGGTTCGGTCGAGACCACCAAAACGTGCAAGTAAGTAAATCGTTAATGGAAATCCATACATTTCTGCATATAGCGCAATAATAAAAGCTTGTACCACCCCTGCCCCTGCCCATTCGTGCCAAGAGGAAGGGGCCAAATATTTATACATATACCATGAGACAAGCACGATCATGATCAGCGCTAGTACCCACATCCCTGAATGTGCTATTTGTTCGTTCATATTATTTTGCCTTGCTTCCAAAGAAGTTATAGAGCGGCACCCAAATCAATGCGATAAACCAGCCGTATGCGTAACTTTCTAACGCGCCTATGAAAAAACTTTTCCAGCTTATCCATTCAAAGCCAGGTAGCAGTTTTAACCAGACTTCATACATAGCTTGCTGAGGAAACAGCAGACCAAAGCCTACACAGACACTGAAACTCATGAGTAAAAATAAGCTCGTTGCATGCCCAAAGGCGAAAAGTGATATTTTATGCTTCATGCTGTTGTCCCTCTTTTACTATTAGTGTGTTTGGCTTTTTACTAAATTCAGCTTTATTTTCATCAAACTCTTCTAAACATGCTTTAGAGCAAAAACGAAACAATTTTTTGTCAACTAACTCTCCATACCCCTCGTCATCCGCGACTTGTTTTCCACAAACCGGATCAATAAAAATGTCTTTATCTTTAGGTTTTTCATGGCCGTGATGATGGCCATGGGCTAGATGTGCGCCACAACCAAAGCGCATAAAAAGGTAAAATAGTCCTGCGTAAAGCAATAGTGTAAATAATCCACCCATGAGTTTTTCCTTTAATTAATAGCGCTGTAAATTTAATGTGTATTTCAATTGGATCTGGCAGATAGTAATGTCATATCCTCGTTTTTTTGTGCTTCGAGTGATTCACTTGAGGACTGGCATGACAGCTCCAAGGCTTATGTTTAGCGTTATCTCTGATGTTCTCATCAACAAACTGGTAATAGCCTTCTTTGAAATTTGTCCACCAATCGTGTGAAATATCAGCACCATTTATTTTTATTATGTTTTCTATGCCGTCCAGCTCACAATGGGTGGCGTCATAACCTATGTGCAATTATTCGACGATTAACTCACCTAGGTACATTTTCATTTGGCAGTGAAACGGATAACGTCCAGGTAATGAGGCAGGTATAGTGACACTCACTTTTTTGTTTAAGGGTAAGGTGGCATTAATCTCCAAATCAGGGATGAGTAATGTCTCAGAACAAGATGACGCATCTAATCTTGTAAAAGTGATCGCAGTGTCTTTATTCGCCGCTATTTTGATAGTTGACGGTTGATATACTCCATCTTTAACGACAATTTCAACCGCTCCATCTTGCATAGCCACGTTGGGTGATTTGTACATCCAAAACCACCAGATAATGAGCAGTATCAATCCGAATCCAGCTAAGTTAATCCACATCATAATTTCAAACTCCTAATGTTCTTTGGCTTTAAAAAAACGCAAACGATTGGCATTGGTCACCACAGTAAGCGAAGAAAACGCCATTGCTGCACCTGCAATAACCGGACTCAGTAATAGACCAAAAAAGGGATATAGCACGCCTGCTGCAAAAGGAACGCCTGCAGCGTTGTAAATAAATGCGCCAAACAGGTTTTGCTTAATATTGGTAAGGGTGGCTTTACTGACTGCTATTGCATCGGCTAAACCATGCAAAGAGCCACGCATAAGCGTGATATCTGCGCTCTCAATGGCCACATCGGTGCCGGTTCCAATGGCAAATCCTACATTGGCGTGAGCCAGTGCGGGGGCATCATTTATGCCGTCACCGGTCATGCCAACTATTTCGCCATTGGCTTGGTATTCCGCGACTTTTTTGGCTTTGTCTTCTGGCATCACTTCAGCCACAAAATCGGTGATCCCCACCATGCTAGCTACCGCTTTAGCGGTCATTCGATTGTCACCGGTTAACATAACAACGCGGATCCCATTATTCTGAAGACGTTTAATGGCTTCAATCGAGTCTGATTTAATCGGGTCTGCTACGGCAATGACTGCCGCTAACTCTTCATCAACAGCAAAATACATAGGCGTTTTAGCCTCTGCTGCGAGTTGTTGGGCTTTGTCTACGAACTTATCGATTGCAATGCCCTGCTGTTTCATCAGTTTTTCATTACCAAACAACAGTTTTTTGTTTTGCAACGTTGCTTCTACACCCATACCCGAGAGTGAGGCAAAGTCAGTGACTTTTTTAGGGGAAATCCCCTTATCTGCCGCAGATTCAACAATTGCCATGGCCAGAGGATGTTCTGAACCTGCCTCCAGACTGGCGACTAACAGTAAAATTTCATCTTCAGTTTGCGAACCGGCAACAATAATATCCGTTACCTTAGGTGCCCCCTCCGTTATCGTGCCTGTCTTATCGAGAACCATGGAAGTGATCTTGGATGCTGTCTGTAATGCCTCACCGTTACGGATTAAAACGCCCGCTTCGGCTGCTTTGCCAACTCCGACCATCACTGACATCGGCGTAGCCAGTCCTAATGCGCATGGGCAAGCAATAATCAACACAGTCGTCGCGGATACCATGGCATAGGCGATGGCGGGTGAAGGCCCAAAATTCAACCACACCAGTGCGCTCAACACCGCGATAATCATCACAACAGGTACAAAGTATGCGGATATAACGTCAGCCAGCCGCCCTATTGGGGGTTTTGAATTTTGCGCACGCTTAACCATATTGATGATCTGCGCCAGTGCAGTATCTTTGCCTACTCTGGTGGCCTTAAAAACTATCGAACCTGATTTGTTGATAGTGCCTGCGACCACCTGCCCTCCCTCAGATTTTTCCACAGGCATAGGTTCGCCGGTAAGCATTGATTCGTCGATTGAGGTATGCCCTTCAACCACATCGCCATCAACAGATATTCTTTCACCGGGACGGACTCGAATTAAGTCGTTCAAAAGAACGTCTTCTATAGGAATATCGATGTCCTTATCATCCCTGATAACCTTGGCCGTTTTTGCCTGAAGGCCAATCAAACGTTTGATAGCCTCAGAGGTTTTTCCTCGTGCCTTTACTTCAAGCGCCAAACCTAAATTAATCAAACCAATAATCATGGCAGTGGCTTCAAAATAGACATGCCGAGCCATTAGAGGTACAATTTCTGGAGCAAACACCACGACCATGGAATATAACCATGCGGTACCGGTGCCTAATGCAATCAGTGTGTCCATATTAGCGGAATGATTTTTAAATGAATTCCAAGCTCCGATGTAAAAATGCTTACCCGCAAACACCATCACACCCAGTGTAAGCAAGCCAACTAGCAGCCAGACTAACCTTTCTGTGTCAGTATTCACGGTCATTTCACCGACAACTAAACTGTAAATCATTAAAGGCACACCAAGCACTAAAGCAAACGTCATATCTCGCATTAGCTTTTTATAATACTGCCAATCGGCTTGATCTTTTTCTTCTAACGCTTCCTCTTCGGACTCGCTTGTTGATACCTTGGCGTTATAATCGGCTTTTTCTACCGCTTGAATTAATTTGGTTACTTCCACATTCGTTTTTACTTGCACAGTTCGCTGAGCGAAGTTCATCTGTGCTGATTGAACACCAGACACTGACAGCAATGCTTTTTCAATTTTATTCACACAACTAGCACAACTAGCACCGTCAATTATTAACTCATGTTCGATCGTTTCGTTTCCTGTCGCATTCGCTTCCAAGGTCTCAGAGCGACTAGCCGTTTTAACGTTGGGCTGTTCTGATCCGGTTTGGCAACATTTGTGGGGACTTCCCGCACCTTCTTTGTGGCTATCAGTATTCATAAATCCTCATATTTAAAAACATTCACTCTGGCGTCTTGGTGAATTCATCTATCAAGTGGCAAATAACATTTCCACTTGGCTTTTTATCTGGTTTACCACCCCAATTTTCGACTGCGGTGTGCATTCTTGCTCTGAGTCTCAATGTATCTTGAAAACGTTGTTCAGTTTCATGTAAGCGGTTGTCTATCAATCGCCTAACCGTTGGGCAAGGAGACTCTCCTTCGTCCGCTTTATGAAAAATCTGTTTAATGTCATCTACTGAAAAACTTAAATCCCTTGCGCTCAAGATAAAACGCAGACGGTTTTGCTCGTTTGGGCTATAGAACTTGTAACCATTTTCAATCGACTTTTGCGGTTCTAACAAGCCAATTCGTGTGTAGTACCGCACCGTATCAGGGCTTACGCCGAGCATTTTTGCTAATTGTCTGACGTGCATTAACTGGTCCTCCTCACTTACCGCTAATCATATAACCGTAACAATCCTATGACTAAATCCTAGGTATTTAGGCAACTGTAAACCTGTGAGTTAGACACAGGTCAATCACTTTTTAAAACTCGTATTCATACACAATTAATTTGAACCCATAGGCTGTTAACTAGCCCAATGGGTTCTTTCCCTGACTGAGTTATACGGCTACTTGTGTTTGTGAAGCACTTTGCTTTTTTCAGCAGTGTGTCCAATCATTTGCCCCATCATTTTTTCCATCATTTCCAAACGTTTCTCCATCATTTCCATCTTTTGTTCAGTGGGCATGGCGGCATCGCCTTTTTTCATTTTATCCATATTATGCTTGCCCATAGATTGACCTTTCCCCATCTCATTACCATTCATCATTGCCATCATGCTCACCATGCTATTGGCATGATCCTGCAACATCATCTGACGCTTTTCTTGATCAGTTTCTTTCTTTACTTTCTCAAGCACTGTGCTCATTTCAGACATATGTGTCTGCATTTTTTCCATTTTTGCTTCGTCCATCATGCCCATTGACATCTGTGCTTTATCACCATGTTGATGGGCATTCACAAAAGCAAGTGGAGAGAGTGCTAACAAAGTGATTAACGTAAGTGATGTAAATTTTTTCATGTTTATTTCCTTTTTTTTGCGCTAGTAAGCGCAGTTATTAATTGAATACTTTATAAAGTTTGCTATGAAACATCCTAAACCTATGAGTTACTCACAGGTCAAGCGTCTATTATTGACTTAAATATGCCGCTAAGGAGGGTGAAATAATGATGAGGAAATATGGTTTTGAACGCTAAAGGCTAGATAGGAGTTTTTAACTTCTTTGTCTTGTTCAATTGGAACTAAAATTAAGTTCGATAACTCAATGAACAAATGACTTGGGACTAGATCAACGTAATAACACTCACCACAACTACATTCAAAATTTTGGTCATGTTCCGAATGAGTGATCACCGGCTCTTCATAATCATCAAAGAAGGAAGTGATAACAGAGAACGATGTCGCATAGTCTTTTTGCAAACTATATTTTATTGCATGTTCATCTGCCTTCACTGAATTGATCAGCAAAACCATCATGCAAAATAGAGCGACAAAAGACTTTCTCACCTGAAACTAATCCTCTTCGTTTTGTGAAATGACATACTACTTTTCACACAAAAAAGGGAGTTGATCTGGATCAATATTTTATGGCAATTGGATTACAGGTTGATTACATTTATGTAATGTAATCAACTGTTTATATATTTAGAAGCGACTTGATTGACTGAATTTTCCAGAAGCTTATTTAGAATTCATGCTTTTCTTTATTGAATAAACTATGTCAATCAATATGTTAGATCGAGGAAGCAGCAAGCTGCTTCCTTAAATATTAAAATTCATTATTATTCTTAACGTTCAAAATCTTCCCATTGTTAGCGATCCGAAAAAATATCGTGTTTTCACTAGCAATATTTTTGGCGCTAATAATGAACGAGTCCTCCAAAACATCGACGACACTAAAATGACTGTCTTTTAATGCTTTCCAACTGGCATCGAGTTTTCCAACTTCAAAACCGAAATCTTTAAAGGTTAATTGTTTAACTGATTTGCTCGCAACACTCAAAGCAGTCTGCCCGCTGATGACATTGTGATTGCTATGAGCAAAGGCATTACCTTGCCCAAGAAGAGCGATGAATAAAACTGCACTTGTCAAAATTTTCATGTTTTTAGTCCTCATATGTTTACTGTTTAAGTCCAATCACTTCAAATTGACCTGCTACGATCAATTGGATCGCAACGGGGGCGTCACTATTATTTTTCCAATACCATCCATGAGAACCGGTAAAAGGCGAGGTAAAACTTCCTTTCATCTGTGCCAAGGTAGCAATGGCATAACTTTCAAAATATCCGGTCGTATCTCCTTCTGGCTCTCCATGCAAGTCAAAGTAAAGCGGTTCGCCATCGGTTACCCATTCATAAGTCAGCTTTTCATGCTGGCTCATGTGGAACTTATACTCGATCCCTTTGCCAGCAGGCACTGTTACTTCTATCACCTGTTGTCCTTTTACTGGAGCAACAGAAGTTTCAGCTTGTGGGGTTGCTTCAGCGTCTTGATGCGCTAATGCTGTCAAACCCAACTTATGACCGATATGCGTTGGGTCAATGTTGTATTCTGCTGGAAGAATAAAAACAACGAATACAATCAGGGCAACTACCGTGGCCGCAATCGTAGATTTAAGTAATGTTTTAGTGCTAACTACATGTTGTGTCATAGGGTTTCTCGTTCTTTATTAAGATAAATAGTAGCCGGTTAATTGCAGCCCAATTAACATCAGCCCGGCGCTCATTAGCATAGTGTTAGTGGTAGTCGCAAAGCGTTGGAATGAAGGTGATTTTCGCCAAAAGTTAATCGCAATGACGATAAACGCGAGCGCCATAAATTGGCCGAGTTCAACGCCGATGTTAAAGGCAATCATGTTGGTGATGAGGCCATCTGATGCTAATTCAAATTCTTGCAGTTTGGTGGCTAAACCAAAACCATGAAATAAGCCAAATATTAATACGGCGAGCTTAGTGCTGGGTTGTTTACTCAGAAGGCGTTTAAATCCGCCTAAGTTGTCAAAGCCTTTATACACCACAGAGAAACCAATTATGGCGTCTATCAGATAAGGATTGACCTGAATATCGCCCAGCACGCCCCATAGCAAAGTAATACTGTGACCAATGGTGAACATGCTTATATACAGCAGTACATCACGGCTTCGATAAAGAAAAAATATAACACCTACCAAGAACAATATGTGGTCATAACCCGTAAACATATGTTTTGCACCAATGTAAATAAAGGGGATAAATTGCACCCCTGTATTTTGTTCTAAGAACATACGGGTCTTGTCGTCAACGCCATGGGCGAGTATATCGAATGACATACTCATTAATACAATACCAAACACCAATATGGCCAATCGTAAAATATTACTGGGCATGGGATAGCTCCTCAGTGCTCATATTCTTGTTGTCTTTATGCAATATGCGATATAGCGCTGGCACTACAAACAAAGTCAGCAAAGTGGCAGAAATGATCCCACCAATAACAACAGTAGCAAGCGGTCGTTGAACCTCAGAGCCAATACCGGTATTAAGCGCCATCGGCACAAAGCCTAAAGAGGCAACCAACGCGGTGGTAATAACCGGGCGCAGACGAGTGATCGCACCGTTAAATATTGCCTCCTCTAGCGGGATATTTTGTTTACGCAAGTCACGGATAAACGTCACCATTACTAAGCCGTTTCCTATGGCGATACCCGATAGCGCAATGAACCCCACAGCCGCTGAAATGGAGAATGGAATATCGCGCAACAAGAGCGCTGCAATACCACCCGTTAGGGCAAGTGGCACGCCTGTAAAGATGATCATGGCGTCTTTAAATGAGCCTAAAGCCAGAATTAGTAATCCAAGGATCATAAATAAGGTCAGCGGCACCACAATCGATAACCGCTTTGAGGCTGATTGCAGTTTTTGATATGTACCACCGTATTCAAGCCAGTAACCAGCAGGAATATCCACGTTTGCGTTAATTTGCGTTTGAATATCGGTGACAAAACTGCCCAAATCACGGCCTCTAACATTCGCGGTGACCACAACCCGTCGTTTACCGTTTTCTCGGTTCACTTGGTTTGCACCTAGTAACATCTCTAGGTTAGCCAATTCTTGCAGCGGCACATATTGCCCATCGGGTAAATGTATTGGCAAACGATAAAGGGCATCAATGTCGCTACGCATGTTTTCTTGCAAACGCACTACAATGTCGGCTATGGCATCGCCCTCATAGAACTTACCGGCAACGCGACCACCCAATGATGTGGACAGTTGTTGCTGAATGTCAGCTTTAGAGATCCCGTATTGCGCAAGTTTCTCAAGTTTGGGTTGTATGGTTAGCATGGGCAAACCTGTAGTTTGTTCCATTTGTATATCAGCAATGCCCTCAACGCTGCCAATCGCTTCTTGGATGCTACTGCCAACCGTGTCTAGTACTTCAAAATTGTCGCCAAACACCTTGATAGCCAACTCTGCTCGCACGCCGGATAAAAGTTCATTGAAGCGCATTTGTATAGGTTGTAAAAATTCGTATCGATTACCGGGTATCGGCTCAACTAATGCGGCTAATTCTTCAATAATTTGCTCTTTTGGTTTCTTGGGATTAGGCCATAAGTCGCGTGATTTTAGAATAATAAAGTTGTCGGCAACACTTGGCGGTACTGCATCCGTTGCCACATCAGCTGTGCCAATTTTGGAGAATACTCGCTCTACTTCTGGCATTTCCATAATACGTGCTTCTAAGCTTTCTTGAAGTGCAACCGCTTGACTCAATGAAGTGCCAGGTATGCGCAGTGCATGCATGGCAATATCACCTTCATCTAGGTTAGGTACAAATTCGCTGCCAAGACGTGTAGCTTGGTAGCCCATAATGCCCACCAAAGTGATAGCAGAAATAACTACAAACCATCTGGCTTTAATCACCCAGTCAAGTGCCGGTCGATACAAGAAAGTAGCGCCACTCATAATATAATTGTGGCGTTCTTTGACCGGCTTTTTGAACAATAATGCCGTTGCGGCTGGCACAAACGTGACGGACAAAATAGTAGCACATAGCAATGCGATAACGACGGTCGTTGCCATGGGATGGAACATCTTACCCTCAACGCCTTCAAGTGCAAATATAGGGATATACACAACAGTGATAATAAACATGCCAAACAAGGCGGGGCGTATCACTTCTTTTGTGGCCGTAAAAACCACTTCCAAACGATGTTTTAACGCTAGCTGCTGGCCGTCGGGAGTCGCTTGACCTAGCCGTCGTAAACAGTTTTCCACAATAATAATGGCACCATCAACCAGCAAACCAAAGTCCAATGCACCTAGGCTCATTAAATTGGCACTCACCTTGGTTTGCACCATACCAGAGATTAACATTAACATCGTGATGGGAATAACCAGTGCGGTCAAAAACGCGGCGCGAAAGTTACCCAGTAATAGAAATAACACAACGATAACTAACAACGCACCTTCCGTCAGATTGGTCCTCACGGTGTTAAGTGTTTGGTCGACAAGCTTAGTTCGGTCATAAACTGCGGTGGCGATTATTCCTTTGGGTAGTGATTTGTTTATGTCTTTTAGCTTTTCTCCCACAGCAGAAGCTACCGTACGACTGTTTTCACCAATTAACATAAACACGGTGCTCATGACGACCTCTCGCCCACCTTGTGTTGCAGCACCGGTGCGTAATCCATGCCCTTCGCTAACATTGGCAACGTCACTGACTCGGACGCTAGCGCCGTCTGTGGTTTCAATCACAATATGTTTCAGTGCGTCTATATCTTCAATTTGCCCGGGGATGCGAATTAACCACTGAGCACCGTTTTTTTCTATAAAACCGGCTCCTTGGTTAGTATTGTTATTTTCAATAGCGCGAACGATATCAGCCTGAGTAAGACCAAATGAGAGCAACTTTTCAGGTTCAAATGCGACTACCAGTTCTCGTTCAAAGCCGCCAATAGGATTGACTTCAACCACACCAGGCACACGCATTAATTGTGGACGAATAACCCAGTCGTGAACTGAGCGTAAGTCCATAGGGGTAATTAGCTCGCCGTCTTTATCAGTTGCATCGGGTAATGCATCGACCGTAAACATAAATATCTCACCAAGCCCCGTGGCTATTGGGCCTAACTGAGGTTCAAGTCCAACGGGCAGTGAAGACTTTGCTGATGATAGTCGTTCATTTACCAACTGACGGGCAAAATAAATATCAGTGTCGTCACCGAAAATAGCAATAACTTGAGATAAACCATAGCGCGAAACTGACCGTGTTCCTTCAAGGTTTGGCAGTCCAGCTAAAGCAGTTTCCAGTGGGTACGAAATGCGTTGTTCGACTTCCAAGGGTGTATAGCCGGGAGCATCGGTGTTTATCATCACCTGAACGTTGGTAATGTCAGGCACCGCATCTATGGGTAACTTGGTAAAGTTCCATAAACCTAGCGCCGATACGCCAAGTACTAACACCATAATAAGAATGTTGCGCTTAATGGCAAAACGTAAAATAAAATCTAACATGCAGCGCTCCTAGTGGTCGTGTGATGCGCCGGACTTTTCAATGTCGGCTTTGATGATGTAGCTATTGGTAGTCACGTATTCTGTACCCAAATCGACACCGCCAAGTACTTCATTCCATTCACCTGCTTCGCGGCCTAATTCCAACATGCGTACTTCGTATTGCTCGCCCACCTTCGCATACACCACGGTAAAGTCTCTGAAGCTTTGCAACCCAATACGTTTGACTGCCAAAGGCACATCAAAGGTATCAATCTCTATCAATGCTGATACAAAAAGGCCTACATTCAAGCTGCCATCAGAATTATCGATTTCAACTAAAAACAATCTGGCTTGATCGTCTCTAGCCGTTAATCTTTTATCACTAATGACTGAGGATATAATGGTGTCGTAACCGTTAACGGTCAGAATGACAGGTGCGTCTTTTTTTACTTTGGACATATCCATTGGGAACACTGCCAACTCAGCCAATAGCTTATTTGGCTGAGTAATTTCCAATAGGATGCGATCGTTAGTCTGTTCACCTGTATTGGCTAATTGTTGACTGATAATACCAGCAATCGGGGCATGTATTTGAAACGACTTTAGGCTCTCATTACTTTCTATTGTCAGTAACAATTGTCCTTTCTTAACAGCATCACCCAAGCCAACATGCACTTGTTTGATTTCGCCTTCAAAACGCGCTTGTATTGTGCGTTTAGCATCGGCTGGTAAGACAAGCTTGCCATAGACTTTAATCGTTTGGTGCAAGGTTGCAGACGCTACAAATTCAGTCTCAATATTCATCGCCTTGGCCACTTTATCCTCGATAAGTGTGCGCCCTTCAAAATTGTCGTACTGCCACGTATATTTTCGACCTTGGTAATTAGCCTCAATAGAAACCATAAAAGAATGAGGTTCATATATAACCGTGTCGCCGCGAAGATAGTCGCCTTCGACTCTAAAGTTGATATCATCGACCACTCCCCCTAAACGTATCAGCTTAACGTTCAAGTCAACATCGGAAGGAGATACCGCATTTTTGCCTTTAGTGATCCAAACGCGAAATTCAGGTGGTACGCCTGATTCGAAAATAGCTAGTTCAATAGCAAAGTCCCCATCACGTAACATCCTTCCTTTATGTGGTCCTTTTTCCGGCTCAGACTCTTCTTCTACGGGGGCAGATTCTGCGAATACAATGTTAGGCGACATAGTAGAGACCATCCCTAACAGGCATAACAACACTAAAAAATTCGTTGGTTTGTTCATTTCTTTCTCACTTAATTGGATACAGAGACACCCGTCAGGCGCTGAATTTCGATATGTTGTAGATGAATAGCTTGATAGGCATCAAGCAACTGTGCCTGAGTACTGAGCAATTCTTGCCTTACAGTAGTCCACTGCAAATAGCCTATTTTTCCAATGTCGTATGCCTTACTGGACTCTGCTGACGCCTGCTCCAACAAGGGGATCACCTTGTCAGTCAGGGTATCTATCACATGTTTGCTATGATTGATGTTTTGCAATAGCACAAAAAGCTGAGTGTTGAGCTTTCGTGATAAGGCAATGGCTTGGCTTTGGAGTTTTGCTTGCTGAGCTTTGACCACCTGTACTTGACCAAGGATGCTTTTATCACTGCCCCAAGGGATCGAAATTCCAGCAACCAATCCAAAGTCATCGGTTGTTTCATAGCGCCTGATCCCAGCCGAAACTTGCCATTTTGGCTTAGCTTCTATGCGAGCCAGCTCTATTTCTGATTCTGCAATCCGCTGCTGATTTGCAAATGCTAATAAAGCGGGATGTTGGTTAAGTTTCTCAAGCTCTGATTGCAAATTGTCTATCACTGGCACCATTAGCAGATCACCTTTGAGTGAATAGTCATTCGCATTCCCGCCCCATTGAGCCACTAACTGGTAGCGGCTGGCATAAAGTTCATGCATGAGATCTTCTACCTCTAGATCTCTGCGCACTAATTCTGCCTCTGCTTGCAGCTTTTCGATCTCTGAGCTTTTCCCAGCCTCTAATCTTCGATTTATCGCATCCACAGCAAGTTTTGCTTGTTGCTCAGCAAGTTTAGCCAGTTGCATCCTTTGCTCGAAGACAAGTGATTGTATGAATAACTTAGCCGTTTGTGCGGACACATCTAATGCTTTGATCTCTTGTTCAAAATCAACTTGGGTTACGGCTTTTTTTGCAGCTCGCACTCGACTTTTTATTACATCCTGTTCCAGCACCCAAGTGATGTTCAATGTGCTTTGTGCCGCGCCAAAATTACTGTGTTCTCCGGTTCCCATAGCATCTTCAATGGTAAGTCCAATCACAGGTCGTGGCAGAAAACCAGCCTGTTTTACTCTTGCATTTAAGCCAGAACGCTGATGTGAAAAAACCTCCATGTCGGGGTTCTCAGCAAGCGTAAGGGTGATGGCTTGTTCAAGTTGTAAGACTTTCTGCACCTCACTGTCCTGAGAGTTGGCTGCCTGTGCAAACAGCAATACACTTGCTGTCATATAGCCGCAAAAACGACGAGTAAACGCACTGTAAAACCGAGCCTCGGTCGGTTTTATGCGTAAGCAAAGACCTGTTGTTGGTTGCATTAAGATGTCCTTAAGAATGAGTAAATATAGTTTCAACGAGATGGTGAGTGGCATCAACTGCTAGGACCGTCAAGCACAGCATTATCAACATTGAACTCAACGGTATTAATAGCGGAATAGATTTGTTTGTTGGATTAAGCAGTTGCTGTACCCGTTGTGTAATAGAGTTTGCGCCGAAGTAACTCAGTGCTGGGTTTTGCACCTGCGTTGGCATCACTTTTTGTAACCTAGCCACCTTGACAAGGGTACTTGCAACGTATTCAGCAGAATGCTGAATTGCAGTGGCGCGATCTGCTAAATGTTCGGTGATTAACGAATACTTTGCGTTCAGATCCATTGCGATTTTTTTGGGATAATAAGCTGACAAAAAGGCGATGAATAATTTGCTTAACGGGTCTTTTTTGTGAGCGTGTGCCAGTTCATGCTGGATCACTATGTCTAACTCTTTGTCGCTAAGATTATTTATTAGACCACTGGAAACGTAGCATTTAGGCTTAAATAATCCTGATGTAAACGCTGTTGGAACATCGCTTTGTAATACCACTACATTATGCAGTCCGTAATTTTTTTGATGGGAATTCGAGAAAGCATTCAACACCTGTACTGCGCTGTTTTGCTGATACAATTGCCAACCTTTCATGGATATTAGCGCAACGCTAAAAAATACGAATAATATGACAGAAATACCGTGCCAACTGCTCATTTGAAATACATATAAATGATGCCAGTGTGCTACCTCTTCAATCCACCTATATAAAAATGTATTTGCAAATAAAGGGCTGAATAATAATGTCGTTATTAATCCTAAAAACCAAGGCCCTGCTACCCAACCCCATACCAGTGACTTTTGTGACTTCATAGAAAACAAGTTAATAAACTTGTTTAACAACAACCATGCACAAGACATGATTAACGCAGCAATAAAGAACCCCAACAATGCAATTGCTATAAGATTCATAGCGACAGCCCAGCTACTAATCAACATTATTCGTAACTATTCAGGTCGCGCAGATGAAAAGATGTCAGGAAGCCTGCCCTTGAACAATAGTCGCAACGCCTCACTTGCTGAAACATCTTGCTTGCGACAACTGGATATGTAACTGCGAAGCAAACAAAACATATCCGCACCGTTTTGACTTCTGAAACATCCCGATATTTTTTGATGTACTTTTGTCATTCGAATATCGTTTTCCCCTTGATTGTTAGTAAAGGGGACATCTTTTATTTCGATAAATCTAAGCGCATCATTTTCAAATTCTCTGAGCCGTTCAAGCAAGGCGCGCGCTTTGGTTCGTTTTAAACGACCCCGTTGTCCTGCTGGTCGGTCCTCCTCATTTGGTGGCGGACACTCCTTATCACCCTCAAAGAGTATTTCACGGTACTGTTCTCTGGCGACGCGGGCAGACTCTGGCGTTAACTTACCGTCATTATCCTTCACGTCCTGACAAAGCTTGGTCAGCAGTGCACGCATTTCATTGGCCCATTTCTGCTTGTCTTGCTCCCACGCTCTTTCCAATTCTCTCAAATGATGGGCATTGCACAGAGAATGTTCACATAGGATATATTTGTAGTAAGGTTTCCAGTGGTCATGGCACAGAATGCCCGTAAAGCATGGCAGTATCTCGGCCGCATCCATGGCCTCTTTCCCACGTTTATCGTGGGCATGGAAATACGTCCAGGTAAGTGATGAGGCACAATGTAACCAACGCCGCTTGCCGTTAATGTTGACGCCTGTTTCATCAACATGCAGCACGGGTGATGCTCGTAGTGCGGCTTTGATCCGATCCGCGGCACCTGTTTGCTCAATTAAATCTGACGCTTTTTGATTGAAGTTAAACAAGGTTCCCGCACTGATCGGAATATTGAGTTGATCGGAAAAATACTCTTCAATACGTTTATAAGGCAGCAATTGATATTGTGACAGGTAAACCGCGTGCGCTTTAATGCCATCGCCATATTGGATAGCACTGTTAACACCTTGTGGAAACTCAGCTGTGAATTTCTTGCCTGTTTCGTTGAGCAGTATTTGCGCTCTGTATTCGGTGACCATGCGTGATATTTCTATGTCAACCACTTGACGACACTGGACGCCAGCATCACGATACTTCCCAGGAGGCAATAGCGCCCTGTTTACGGGAATATCCTTGACTACATCGGGCTCTTCGAACGGGCTCAGCGTTTTACCCTCCCGCCCTTTCTGGCCGCCGGCCGGATTGTCAGATTTAGTCCTTGAATTCTTCTTTCTATCAAAATCTGTGGAGGGTGGTTTACTGCTGTTTTGGCTATTTAGTCCTAATCGATTAGCAAGCAAAGACACAACCAGCATGATCAATTCAATTGCCGCTCTTAAGGCCGGCGAAATTGATTTATCCTCTGTAAGCAACTTTTTTGTTGAATCGATCACACTGTCGATTTCAATGCCGTCAATCTTCATTGGTTAATAACTAAAGTGATATTAAGGCAAGTCTGACATCCTAGCGGGATCAGTCAATACGATCGCTGGGATCGTCAAAATATATTTTCATGAGGCTGAATAGTTACCATTATTCTTACTCTTTTGAAGCTGTTGGCGCTGTACTTCAATTAATTGCTCTAACTGATCAAGTTGTGCTTCATCTAATTCGTTGGAAACAGAAGAAAACGCAGCTACTAGGCTATTTTCTCCCTGGCCAATGAAATCACCGGTAACACTGTCTATTAATTTTGCGATTAGATGCTCACGGTCTATTTTTGCACGATACAGATATGCGTGGCCCTTTTTATCGCGGCTCAGTAAACCTTTCTTGAATAGTCTCTCTAATGCGCTTTGAACTGTATTCAATGAACTTTCACGGTGAGGAGCCAAAGCAGCATGCACTTGTTTTACATCGGCATCAGGCGATGCCCATAAATATTGTAATACTTGTCTTTCAAGTTCTCCGAGAAACATTCAGAACAGCCTTTCTCATTTTTAAACGGTGTTTATACTGGCACAGAGAAAACCGATAGACAATCGGTTTTATGTTTTGGAGGCGTATTATGCTGTGGGTAATGACAAAATATTTAGTGACCACCGCAATGATTGTTGCCGCTTTAGAAGTTGCCAAACGCAATGACAGATTAGGTGCTTTATTAGTTAGACCAATGGATGTGAGCAATCTTCCAACCATCACTGTCTTGCAATAAGGTAATTGTTTCATTCCCTGCGTTATCGATTTTCTTGCCCTTATAAACACCTTTACTTGAGCTTCGTGAAATTGAAATGGCGATTGAACTAAACACCTGTACATGATGTTCCAGTGTTTTTACGTCGATAGCTTGTAAATATTTCATATCAGATAACATATGGTGGCTAGCATATTCATCTGCACTGCGTTCAACCCCGCTTCCTTCTAATATCAGCACATCATCTGCCAGTAAACTTCTAGCCTTCACTGCATCTCCAGATTCAAGCGCTTTGTGGAATGCGACTACTACTTGTCCCGCCTCAGTGTCAGTTCCTGTGAACATAACTTGCTTATCTTGATGTTTTTCTTCTCCGTGAGAAAAAGCAGCGCTGCTAAAACACACGCTAAGTAACAAAAGAAGTGACTGTATTTGCATTGTAATTTTCATATAATAAGAATCTCTATTCTGAGTTGTTTTTATTCTATTGCCGTAATTATTTGATATTGCTCTGGTGTTAATGTGGGTAATCTGTTTATAAATGCCACCATCGCCCAAATCCGTTTATCATCATGGGTTTTACCCCAAGCTGGCATACCAGACGCTTTGATACCATGTTTGATTACCCAAAAGTTTTGACGAGCACTTTGTGCATCATCCCCGTGTTCATCACCTTCATGGCTTTCAGGAGCAATGGTTAAATTAGGCGGTGCTGGGTATAAACCCACACTCATATCGCTTTGATTTTGTCCTGGTTTTAAATGGCAACTTGCACACATAAAGTTATAGTCAACGCCGCCACTAAGGAGTAATTCAGGATCGACTAAATCTGGCACTTCAATATCTTCCGCTGCCTTTATTATGGACGTTTCTCTCGTTTCTTCTAAAAGCCAATAAACTAGGTCACTGTGAGGTTCATCGGCTGCAACATTAACAATGCCTGAGTAAATAACGGTTGTAGCGGCTGCTATGCCTAACACAACAAGTAGCAGTAATAATTTAAGTATTTTCATAGCCTGTCCTTCTTTAGTTAAAAGACACTTAGCCCATGACTTTGCGCTAAGTGTTCTCTCAAATGTATTTAATGATTGCTATGCTTATCTTTCTTCATGTCTTTATCATCCATCTTTTCACCCATTTCGCTGTGATCCATTTTGCCATCCATCATTCCGTCAATTTTGTCGCTCGAAACTTCTGCTTGTTTCATGCATTTTTTCATCATGGCCATAGCGACAGGATCTTTCATATCCATCTTGCTGTGATCCACTTTGCTACAATCGGCTTTTTCAGGCTTTTTTGCGTGCAACTTGGGGTCATGCGCCGCAGCCGTCATTGATAAAGTAAGTGTTGGTATTAATACCAAAGCGATTTTACTGATTGTTTTAATTAAGCCTGTTTTCATGGTTTATTCCTACTTTTGTCATTAAGGTTTTCTAGGTAAATTCATCCAATGCAATGTGTTTGCATCAGAGTTATTCATTTTTAAAAATTCATACAATTATACTTTTGACGCTGTACTTTTTATTGATGACGAGCGCCATAAATAAAATAACGCGGGCAACACAAGTAACGTCAGAATGACCGCACTCGACATCCCACCGACCATTGGCGCTGCAATGCGACTCATGACCTCAGATCCAGTACCCGTACCGTACAAAATAGGTAATAAGCCAACAATAATCGCTGCGGCTGTCATCATCACAGGGCGAACACGCATACCCGCGCCGTGTAAAACGGCCTGGAGTACATCTTCTTTGGTTGTCGAAACATTATTTAATTGGTGTTCACTGAGCATTTCTTTGTAAGCTTGATTTAAATACACCAGCATAATGACGCCAATTTCTACAGCCACTCCTGCTAGCGCGATAAAACCCACGCCAACCGCCACAGAGAAGTTATAACCTTCTAAATACATCAACCATATGCTACCGACCATGGCTAGTGGCAAAGTACCCATGATCATCGCGACTTCAATCACGTTACGAAAGTTAAGATAAAGTAATATAACGATGATAAATAAGGTTAATGGCACAACGTAGGTCAGCTTAGCTTTTGCACGCTGCATGTATTCATATTGCCCAGCCCAAGTGATAGAGTAACCAGCCGGTAAATCTAATTTATCTGCCACCACTTTCTGTGCAGCTTCAACATAAGTCCCTACATCAACGCCGTCGATATCCACAAATGCCCAACCATTTAGACGTGCATTTTCAGATTTAATACCCGGAGGTCCATCTTCTACGATGATATTAGCCACATCTCCCAATGAAATTCGTTGACCGTTAGGCGTCACTATAGGCAGCAATGATAGCTGTTCAGGCGAATCACGATAATCTTGTGGATAACGTAAATTCACCGGATAGCGCTCTAACCCTTCAACCGTTTGAGTAACATTCATGCCACCAATAGCGGTAGCCACCACTTGCTGTATTTCAGCGATATTCAATCCATAACGAGCCGCTTTTGCCCGTTGGATATCAACTTTTATATATCGACCACCGGCAACACGCTCTGAATAGACTGACGAGGTGCCAGGAACATCGGCTAAAATCACTTCTATTTGTTTACCTATCTCTTGAATAGCGCCTAGTTTAGGACCGGCAATTTTTATTCCTACAGGTGTCTTAATGCCTGTTGCCAACATATCAATACGCGTTTTAATTGGCATAACCCAGGCGTTAGTTACCCCTGGTAGTTTGACTAATGCATCCAGTTCTTTTTTCAAGCTTTCTGTCGTTACCCCTTCTCGCCACTCATCATGCGGTTTTAACTGGATGAAGGTCTCTATCATGGTAAGAGGTGCTGGATCGGTTGCCGTTTCGGCACGACCGACTTTACCAAACACGGTTTTTACTTCTGGAACAGTTTTAATCAACTTGTCCGTTTGTTGCAGAAGTTGTCGAGCCTGACCGATAGAAATACCGGGGTAAGTCGTGGGCATATACATCAAATCACCCTCATCAAGGGGTGGAATAAACTCACTACCTATTTTATCCAGTGGATATATGCCAATGGCAAGAACCGCTAATGCAGCTACTATCGTCACTTTTGGGAAACGTAAAACGGTTTTCAACGCTGGCATATAGATAAAGGTTAAAAATCTATTGACCGGGTTTTTATGTTCAGGTAGCACTTTACCTCGAATAAAATACCCCATTAGTACCGGCACTAAGGTAATGGCCAATGCAGCAGAAGCAGCCATGGCATAGGTTTTAGTAAATGCTAGCGGAGCAAACATTCGACCTTCTTGGGCTTCTAAGGTAACTATCATGGTAAGAGGTGCTGGATCGGTTGCCGTTTCGGCACGACCGACTTTACCAAACACGGTTTTTACTTCTGGAACAGTTTTAATCAACTTGTCCGTTTGTTGCAGAAGTTGTCGAGCCTGACCGATAGAAATACCGGGGTAAGTCGTGGGCATATACATCAAATCACCCTCATCAAGGGGTGGAATAAACTCACTACCTATTTTATCCAGTGGATATATGCCAATGGCAAGAACCGCTAATGCAGCTACTATCGTCACTTTTGGGAAACGTAAAACGGTTTTCAACGCTGGCATATAGATAAAGGTTAAAAATCTATTGACCGGGTTTTTATGTTCAGGTAGCACTTTACCTCGAATAAAATACCCCATTAGTACCGGCACTAAGGTAATGGCCAATGCAGCAGAAGCAGCCATGGCATAGGTTTTAGTAAATGCTAGCGGAGCAAACATTCGACCTTCTTGGGCTTCTAAGGTAAATACAGGAACAAAGCTCACCGTAATAATTAATAAACTAAAGAATAATGCCGGACCTACTTCACTCGCCGATTCAGTGACTATTTGCCATCGATTCTCATTAGTTAAGGGCGTTTTTTCCATATGTTTATGCATGTTTTCTATCATGACGATAGCACCATCAATCATCGCACCAATAGCAATAGCAATACCTCCTAGCGACATGATATTGGCGTTAAGTCCCTGTAAATGCATAACAATAAAGGCAGTTAAAATACCTACGGGCAAACTAATAATCGCTACTAAAGATGAACGAACGTGGAATAAGAAAATGATGCAAACTAACGCTACCACACCAAACTCTTCCAGCAGCTTGTAGGTCAAGTTATCGACTGCTCGTTCAATCAAGGCAGAACGGTCATAAACAGGCACTATCTCTACGCCGTCCGGCAGTCCTTTCTTTAGTTTTTCAAGCTTTTCTTTGACATTTTTAATCACTTGTTGAGCGTTTTCGCCAAAACGCATGACGACTATGCCACCGACTGTTTCACCTTCGCCGTTAAGCTCAGCAATTCCACGACGCATCTGCGGGCCAGTTCCAATATCTGCAACATCCTTTAACAGTAAAGGCGTACCATTTTCATTAACTCCCAAAGGAATATTTTCTAAATCATCTACACCTTTGATGTAACCCGTCGCTCTGACCATGTACTCAGCTTCGGCCATCTCAACCACTGAAGCTCCTATTTCCTGATTACCTTGTTTAATGGCCGTTTGAATATGAGAAAGTGGAATACCAAAAGCACGTAACTTATCAGGGTCAACTCTCACCTGATATTGCTTGACCATACCGCCAAGGGCAGATACCTCTGAAACGCCAGGTACAGTTTGCAACTCAAACTTTAAAAACCAATCTTGTATACTGCGTAATTGACTTAAATCATGTTGGCCTGTTTTATCGGTAAGTGCATACAAGTATACCCAGCCAACGCCTGTTGCATCCGGACCCAATTGAGGCCGTGCATCAGCAGGTAGATCCGGAGCAACTTGACTTAAATACTCAAGTACCCGTGAACGTGCCCAATAAAGATCGGTATCTTCATCGAAAATAACGTAAACATATGAGTCTCCAAAGAATGAGTAACCTCGCACGGTAACGGCACCCGGCACCGATAACATGGCTGTGGTCATTGGGTAAGTGACCTGATCCTCGACAACTTGTGGTGCTTGCCCGGGGTAGCTTGTTTTAATGATCACTTGCACATCTGATAAATCAGGAAGTGCATCAATCGGTGTTTTGTTGACGGAATATAATCCAACGCCAACCAATAAAAATGTCGCTAGTAATACGAAAAATCGATTGCTAACAGACCAACGAATAATCGAGGTGATCATCATTATTCTCCTTTGTCGTTAGCAGCATCTTTGATTGCAGCCTCAGTTTTCGGCTTATCCATTGCCATCGCGCTGACAATAATAAAATTACCTTCTCTAATTTCAAAGGTGAACATCACATAAGCATCATTTGAAAATAAGGACATATCAACATTCTCATCAACAATAAAATCAACTCTGTCTGCCTCACGTCCCCACTTTAAGATGGCTTCTCGGTCGATGGTGACCATTCGATGATCAACCATTGCCGACACCACAGTACCGTTCACTGTGGCTGAGGAAACACTATCCTTACTATTACTCATATCCTTTTGTGGTGACTCATTTTGGGCAGTTTCATGATTCATGCGTTTAAAATCAGATGATTTACTTGATTCTGAATCAAGTAAGAATTGCGCCGAACTGACGACTTTTTCTCCCTCGCTTAGCCCTTTCAATATTTCTACACTTTCGCTGTCATAACGACCCACAGACACCTCAACAGATTTAAAACTACCTTCACCTAGTGCCAGCACAACTCTATCTTGATTACCTGTTCTAATGAGGGCCTCTTTTGGAATGAGTAGCGTTTGTTCATCACCTGTCGTATGAATGGCAATTTGTGCAAACATATTAGGTTTAAATTCACCCTCTTCATTATTGAAGCGCAATCGTACTTTCACCGTTCGTGTTTTAGCATCAAGGGTTGGGTATATATAATCCACTTGACCTTCCCATGTTTTACCTGGTAAATAATCTAGTGTCATAGTGACGGGTGTAGCTTTCTTAACTTGGCCGGCCTGTCTTTCGAATACTTCTGCCTCGACCCACACATCTGATAGGTCACCTATTACCATCAAGGTAGAACCAGGTTTTACGAAGGAGCCTTCGCGTATGTTAAGGTTTTCAACAACGCCATTTTGCGGAGAATAAAAAGTAATGTTTTGTTGAACGTTTCTGGTTTTTTTGAGTTTTTCAATAGCCGTCTTAGGTAACTGTAATGCTGACAACCTATTTTCAGAAGCCGTGATTAATCGACTGTTTTTTCTATCTAACGCCAGTAATAACTCCTCTTGAGCATTAACTAACTCAGGAGAATAGATATCGTATAATGGCTGTTTTTTTTTAACAGGATCTCCGGTAGCCTTAACATAGAGCTTCTCGACCCATCCTTGAACACGAGGGTGAATATGCGCAAGTTTATCTTCATTGTAAGTAACATAACCCACTGTGCTTATTTTGGTATGTAATTGGTTGTAACGTGCCGTTGTTGTACGTACCCCTAAATTATTCACAACATCAGGTGAGATGCGAATTGTACCTGGACCTGCATCAGGTCCTTTTCCGTCATCGTCATAAACAGCCACTAAGTCCATTCCCATTGGCGATTTACCTGGCTTATCCTTCTTATAATTTGCATCCATTGGTGCGACCCAATAAATCGGTTTCTTCTCTTCAGTTGTTGCGTTAGTTATTGAGATACTTTCTGAAGGAGCGATAAAATAAGTTGCACCAAAGGTTAAAATACCACCTAAGATCATGCCAATAATTATCGGTTTAGTGTTTTCCCTTAAGGTGTTTGGGCTCATTATTTTTCTCCCGAAATAGCAGCATATTGGCGGCTGTTAAATAAATTCATATGATTTTTTGTGGTTGAAGTATCGAGACTGTCGATAAAAAGGTAATTAAGTTCTAGCCGTATTTTCTGCTCTTCTACGTTGAGTGTTAGTTCGTCTATTTCGGCATTTAACACGGCAATACGTGAGCGAACAACTTCTGAAAAATCGCCATCATCATTGGTATAAGCAGTCAAAGAGGCTTCTGCTTGATCATATATTTGCGGTAATAATTTGGTTTTATATAAATTCTGCCTGTCGATTAGGCGCAATAACCTTCCTTTTGCGCTCGAATAAGTACCTAACAATTGTCTAAGTAAGAGTAACTTTTCGGTTTTAACCGCTTCTGTTTCAGATATCGCTGATTGCACCTCTTTATCTTGTCTGTTTTCAGTAAAAAGTGGTAAATCAAACGTCACACCAACCGAAAATAAATCAGCTCGACTGGTGCCCATAGGATCATCCCCACGATAGCCATAGCTTGCGTTTACAGCCCATTCAGGTTTGTACTTTTGCTTCGCTGATTTAATGCCTGCTTTAGAAGCGTTTACTTTTTTTTCTATAGCGACAACAGAGGGATGATTTGAGAAATATAGGACCAACTCATCTGGCTTGTGCCAATTTTCTTTGTAGACTAAATCACTATTAAGTAACTCAATTTGAGGTAGCACTTGGTTAAGAACGATATTGTGTAAAGTAAAATCAGACCCTAATGGCGCTGCATATTTAGCACTATTTTCAGTAGAAAACGTGGTAAGCCATTGTGCAAGCATGCCGTCATAGCGGTTTTTCTGTTGCTCTAGTTGATCTAATCTATCTTCTAAACGTGTTAACTCTAATTGTGCTCGAACAATATCTTGCTGACGCGTTTTACCTAAAGCTGATGAGTAGCTTGCTGCAGCTACATCGGCTAACTGTTCAAACAACGACCTATTAGTTTCAATTAATGCGATACTTTGTTGAACTTGATAAGCATCCAACCATAAGCTTCCTAACGTAACGGCCACTTTTGATTCCCTGTCTTTTCGTTGATATGGGAATGCTTCACTTTGAGTTTTCAGTTGTTGGCTTTTAATATCTAAGGTATCGCCGCGAGGAAACATTTGTGAAACGCCCACTTTAGCCTGTGTCATCCCTTCCTGACCAAAATCGAAACCGTTAGTGGGCAAGTTTGCCAGTCCAATCGTCACCTTAGGATCCGGTAATGTATTGACTGCAATACTCATCGATTCGATGGTTCTTTGTTTATGAACATTCCCAGTTAACCAAGGATCATTTATTTGGGCCGCCCTGATAGCCTTTTCGAAAGATAAAGGTGTATTAGCGTTCATCAATGGCAACTCAGAGGCACTAGCAGATAAAAGAATAAAAGCTAAAATCCCTGCACCGAATTTCATGTGGAATTTACGATTTTCATTGAATTTATTCATTAGTATTGTTCCTCATAAGTCATCACTTTCTTATATGCAGTTACAGTCTCGTCTACATTAAGAAGTAAGATATTTATTAATCTCATTTCAATATTCTCTTTCTTTTTGACATTGCGTAACACAAGGTCGAAACAAATCAGTTCCAGCTACTCTGGAAAGTCAAATTTAAAGCAGATCTTCACTGCTTAAGAAGAAGTTGTTATTGGGGGGCGTTGAGGGAGAGCTAAGAATATATTATGTATAGTAGAATGATTCACAATCAATTGAGTTGTTTTGTAGTCAATTGGCGTATCAATATTGGGTTCACTTGGCACGGCAACAGTCATCAAACCCATTGGACAACAACAGTCTTTTTGACAGCAATCTTCATCAGGTATCACGCTAGATTTATCCATAGTCATGGCGTGTGTAGAATGATCTATATTTTTACCGTTCATCACCCTAACTCCGTCATCGGCGCACGGCATAAATGAAAGAGCAAAAGACTCCCCGATTTGAGCTGTGAGCATGATAAATATCATAAAAATTTTGGTGATTTTGTATAACACTTGAAACCTTAAACTTAAAAAACCAAGTTCACTAAAAAATGTGTAAGTCTTAACTTGGAGAAGTGTTGAGTTAGAATACACGTTTATAATACTCACCTAACATGTCACGGCCATTACTCAATGATTACATTTTTGTAATCAACACCTATTACACTGATTTATATTTTATATTGGTTGTTAGTAGCCGATTATTAGGTAAATTGGTTATTTTAAATAATGCAGTTAAAGTTTCCTGCTTTGATCGATTGAATACGCAACACCTTTCAATAACTAACGAGGTTAATAATGAAAATCCTTGTCGTCGAAGACGAAACTAAAACCGGAGATTATATAAAGCAGGGTTTAACCGAATCAGGCTTCGTAGTTGAATTAGTAAGAACTGGGCTTGATGGTCACCACAAGGCAATGACAGGCAGTTTTGAACTAGTGATACTTGACGTAATGCTGCCAGATATTGATGGATGGAGAATTTTAAGCTCTATGAGGGAGTATGGTAATCAGACTCCAGTGTTGTTTTTAACTGCTAGAGACAGTGTAAAAGACAGAGTAAAAGGTCTTGAACTCGGAGCAGATGATTATCTAGTCAAGCCATTCGCTTTTGCTGAATTACTTGCAAGAGTCAGAACACTGCTAAGAAGAGGCACATCCGTGCCGTCAAATACTATTAATATTGCTGATCTTGAATTAGATATTCCCTCCCGTGTAGCAACACGGTCAGGTAAACCTATAAGTCTTACGACTAAGGAATTTATGCTTCTTGAACTCATGGTTCGAAGACAGGGGGAAGTGTTACCTCGCTCGCTAATAGCATCACAAGTTTGGGACATGAACTTTGATAGTGATACCAATGTAATCGACGTGGCAATTAGGAGGCTAAGAGCGAAAATAGATGATTCGTTTACACCTAAACTGATCCAAACTGTCAGAGGTATGGGCTATAAGTTGGCGATAGATGAGCGTGAGTGACGTGCTAAAGAAACCTAATTCGCTTGCATTTAGAGTCACAGTATTAGTTGGGGTTACCATTTTTATATGTTTGAGCATCATGAACTTAATTGTTATTGAATCCATAAATCAGCATTTTATAGAGCAGGATGCGGACGAGCTAAATGAGGTGTTCGAAGCTGTTCAAACTAAGCTAGGTGAAGCCCATGAACAGAATGTACTACCATCTAGCATCCTCTTTCAAGCAGTATCTGGCCATCACGGCGTTTACTATCACGTCAAAGACAAAAATGACAATACGATATTCACCAGTCAAGGTGCTGACTTATCTACATTTCCGACAAAGTATAAAGCGCACAAGCAAGTTATTCCCTCGACTTTAATTCTATTTAACGATGGAAAGCATATGTTGAGAGGTACAAAAATAACCTTTGAATTACCAACCAAATTGGGACTAGAAAGGTACACAGTGACCGTTGCGTCCAACATGGAATTCCACATGAATTACATGCAGAACTTCAAGAGTACACTGTGGGGAATTGTATTTTTAGCTGGTGTGATTACCGTTTTTGCGGCACGTTTTGCAGTATACAAAGGACACTCGCCGTTAAGGCAATTGAGCAGGAAAATTGAGTCCATCACTGCTGATAAGCTTGATATTAGGCTGGATCCTTTAAATGTACCAATCGAACTCACCACACTAGTGGATTCTTTTAATACGATGTTAAAGCATCTCGAAGACGGTTTTGAAAGGCTTTCTCATTTTTCAGCAGATATCGCACACGAATTACGCACCCCAATCACAAATTTAACAACACAGACTCAGGTAATGCTCAGTAAACCGAGAGATAGTGAAGCATATATTGAAATTCTATATTCGAATCTTGAAGAATATGAACGTATGACCAAAATGGTGAGTGACATGCTTCTACTTGCACAAGCCGAGCATGGCTTAATTAAACCAAATCAAGATACTGTAGTAGTAAATAAGGAAATAAAGGGTTTGTTTGAGTATTTTGAGTTGCTCGCTGATGAGAAAAATATACAGCTTATATTAGACGGTTCGAATGTAGAGTTAGTGTGTGATAAAACTCTGTTGCGACAAGCGCTGAGTAATTTAATTTCTAACGCAATTCGTTACTCACCTAAAAATGACAAAATCATAATTAAAACAAAAACCTCATCTGATTTAATCTCAATTGCTATTATAAATCATGGCGACGTAATTCCTAAAGAGCATTTGGGTCGTTTGTTTGATCGCTTTTACAGAGCAGACGTCTCGCGTAATCGAGATGGTCATGGCGCGGGTCTCGGTTTGACGATTGCAAAATCTATAGTAAATATTAACGGAGGAGATATCTTTGCTGAATCCTCAGAAAAAAATACCTGCTTTACCATTATATTCAAGAAAGATAAGGTAGCTAAGTTTGATGACTCCACAAATGAAGCTATGAAAACGTGATGTTCTCTCCTTTTTCCAATTGTTTACCTGTAGGTAAACCAACACTGGTCGCCGTGTCTGAAAAAGAAACCGATGATGTTGAGGCTATAGAGAAAAACGCCCTAATATTGTTAGTTGACGATGATCCCGACGTGCTTGATGCTTCAGAAATGCTTTTATCAATGGAACCAGGTTTTGACATAGTGCGCGCGTCATCTCCTGCAGAGGCTTATGGGAAAATGGATAAACATTTGCCAGATTTAATCATTACTAATTTTTATCTTAACCATAAAGAGTCAGGCTGAATTGTTAGGGCTAGTGAAATACCATCAATCGCGGCTAGCGCGGTTGATGTGGTTATAAAGATTAACGCTATCAGGCCCTAATAAAATCCCTAAAAGCACACCAAGTGCTAGTGCTATGATAACTTTTAGCCAAAGTCTACCACCAATTAATTTATCAAATTGCTCAGTAAGGTTTTTTAGAGGGCTAGAAAATTGATTAACCACTATCTTTATCCGTCTATATCACAGAAGGTGTTTAAAACTTTTTCTGATACGTTATTGATAGCAAAACCGCAGTGTGCATTACGGATTAGATTCTAAATAAGGTAAAAATTAACCCGCAACAATATACTGTTCGCAAGTCGAGTAGTTTGTGAATTCAAGCATATAAAATCAAACATCTAATCGTTTAAATTCGGTATCGACAAAAATACATTTTAGGTGTTTTTGTCATTATTACATCGTTAACTGATTTACCTAAAAGGCTATGCAGTGACCTAATTGTGGAATGTCAGTAGCAATACTTTTTTCTTTCCATAATCTTTGTGATAACGCTTCCAATGCCTCTGGATCACCATGCACCAAGGCCACTCTTGTTGAATTATCAAAATTTGAAACCCAATCTACTAATTCCTGTTGTCCAGCATGAGCCGAAAAACCACCTAAGGTTTCAACTTGGGCTTTCACATTATAAGTTTCGTTGAATATTTTAATATGCTGTTTGCCATCCACTAACAAACGACCCAAGGTACCTTGAGCTTGAAATCCGCAAAAAATGATAGTGTTGCGAGAATCCCATATTCGTTGTTTAAAGTGATGTCGGATCCTTCCACCAGTGCACATCCCGCTGCCAGCAATAATAATGGCGCCTTTGGCAATATTGTTCACCGCCATGGAGTTTTCTGTTGTAACAGACAAAAATAGACGTGGAATAAAGTCTTTAATAATAGAATGGGCTCTAGGTGTCGCTTCCTCAATTTCTTGACTATCAAGAGATTCAAACCAGCGGTCATAGACTTTAGTCACTTCAATTGCCATCGGGCTGTCGAGTATCACTTGCCAGTTATCCAACAACCCTTCCCTATGTAACTGTCCTAGATAAAAGAGTATTTCTTGGGTGCGCCCCACAGCAAACGCGGGGATCATGATATTTCCTCCTCGTTTTTGTGTTTCAAGTAATATCTCTTTTAATTGAGCAACCGTATCTTCTATTGGTCGGTGGTTACGATCGCCATAGGTACCTTCCATCAACACTAAGTCAGCCTGTGTGAGCACTGTTGGATCATTCATTAATACTGCCGTTCTGTTACCTAAATCACCGGAGAAAACGACCTTTTTATGTTTCCCTTTATCACTAAATGAAAGTTCAACAATGGCTGATCCTAGAATATGTCCCGCATCATGAAATGTCACTTTTGCTTCAGAAGATATAAAAACCTCTGCTCCATAAATGTGGGATTGGCACAAAGATAGTGTTTTTAAAACGTCTTCTTCTGTGTATTCAGGCTCTAATAAAGGTTTTCCTTTGCGGGCCAGCTGACGGTTCTCACGCTGTAAATCACCTAAATAAATACTCACTGAGTCAAGTAACATGACATGTAATAAATCAGCGGTGGCGTCTGCGCAGTGAATGGGCCCGTTATAACCGTCGTGTACTAATTTTGGTAACATTCCGCTATGATCAAGGTGAGCATGAGATAGGATGACGGCATCAATGGTATGTGGGTCAAATAAAAAAATTTCCTGTTGTTCCCTATCCACTCTATTACCACCTTGATGCATACCACAATCAAATAATATGCGACCAAATGCCGGCGCCTCAAACATATGACATGATCCTGTAACTTCTTGTGCTGCCCCTAAAAACTTAACTGTAGCCATTGTTTACAAACCGAAATAAAAAGTATATTTGAATTCCATCTCACCATGAAGAGCTGTATTTTGACTTGATCTGAGTCAAAACAATTCACAGTTCTTTTAGTCTTAGTAGTTTGATCTGTGATTCAATATGAACAGTCACATCACGAATACTCATAGGAAGAATTTGATCATCATCAATAGTCGTCATCCAATATCTCGTATAATAAAACAATTACTTGAAACCATAAAAAGAGTCGTCCTATGAAGAAAAAAGCATTGCGTATTGGTGTGTTAACCGGTGGTGGAGATTGCCCTGGCTTAAACGCCGCTATTCGTGCGGTGTCTAAAAGTTTGATGATCAATTGCTCAGCTGAAATCATCGGTATACATGATGGCTTTTTAGGACTGATAGAGCAGCGAACTAAAAAATTAAATTATGCGGATTGCAGTGGTATTTTGTCTCAAGGTGGCACCATACTTGGCACAAATAACAGTGCCAGCCCTTTTAACTTTAAAGGCAAAGATGTCTCAACAGAGGTGATGGATTATTATCTCAGTCTAGGTTTAGATGGATTAGTGGTCATTGGTGGTGATGGCACGTTATCTATTGCCTATGAGATGTCGAAACTGGGTATGAATATAGTCGGCATCCCTAAAACCATTGATAATGATTTAATGGGAACGGATCGAACCTTTGGCTTTGATACCGCTATTGGCATAGTGACTGAGGCATTAGATCGTTTGCGCACGACTGGACAATCCCATAAACGTGTCATGATCCTTGAAACCATGGGTAGATATGCTGGGTGGATAGCCTTGCATGCAGGTATTGCTGGTGGTGCCGACGTCATTATTATACCTGAGTTTGCTTATGATATTGATGAAGTAGCCAAAGCCTGTCAATCACGAATGGGCGAACAACATTATTCTATTGTGGTAGTTGCCGAAGGAGCTAAACAGGCTGGGGGGACATTGACCGTTCGCGAAACCAATGAATTTGGATCGGATCCTATACGCTTAGGTGGTGTCGCTAATGTTTTAAAAATGCAGTTAGAACAAAAGATTGACGCTGAAATACGAGCCACAACCTTAGGCCACATTCAAAGGGGAGGCTCGCCTTCGGCATATGACCGAATTTTTGCTACTAATCTCGGCTGTTATGCTGCATCTTTAGTGGCAAACCAACACTTTGGCACAGTAGTGGTGTTGAAAAACAACCAACTATGCAGTACCTCCCTTAAAAATGTCGCTGATAAAAGTAGATTAGTGACAACAGAATCCCCTGCCCTAGCCAGTGCACTGTCAATGGGGATATGTTTTGGAAATGCTGATCTCATACCGGAATTACACAGTTTAAAACATGAGATCCCAGGTTCAGTTGGTAATCATTGGCCAAGGACCAAAGCATAAATATGTATCGCGAACACCAGCACATTGGTCAATTTTAGTGGGAGCAGTCCCACTGCTTTGAGACCTGTTACCTTTGGTGGACTATTTGGCATGACCTTGAGCCTATTGAATGACTTATTTTAATCAAAAATGAAGGGATCTTTATTAGCTTTAATTCGGATCCAGTTGAGGGAAGATCTTACTGACTTTCGCGAAAGAATATTTTGTTCCATCTTGTTTTTACCCGGAAACGGGAGCAAGCTAAAACCAATTAACATCGTGATTAAACCCTGACCAGGTAAAACCAACATCACAAGCCCAATCAACAAAAAAGATACCCCAACAAGCATTTTTGCCATTTTAAGGAGCTTGGTTCTGTTGCTATGCATCGAGGTTAAATGAGGGGGGATAATCCCATCTTCTTCAGAGAGTTGTCTGCGAATAAAGTATCGTTTATCCAGTTTGGTAATGATGTAACTTATGAATATAAAGTAAGCTATAGCAGTGGTTGTCGTTATTATTATTGTTAAGAATATAAAATTAGCACCAAAAGTCTCCATTAGATAATTTGCAATATTGTTGTAATATTCAATAAGCACTTTTGGTTTCCGCCATTGATTTAGTCCCGTGAATTGTTGATTCACTGCGAAGTTGGAGCTAGGAGTTGGGTTTTATGCAAATATTTGAAGTATTGGTTGAATGGGTTTACATCCATTGGGTAACCATCACCGTTATTTTGCATTTTAGCTTATCTCTTTTGGCATCGTTACATGTACTTCTTTTCAAAGAAAACGAACGTACATCATTGGCTTGGATTGGCCTTGTTATACTTTCGCCCGTTGTGGGAAGCCTGTTTTATTGGTTGTTTGGGATAAATCGTATTAAACGTTTAGCTCAAAAAAAACATCCAGAAACACTTAAACAAGACTTTCATCTCCAAGATACCCCTATTAAATTTCACCAACTGCCTAAACACTGGCATTCAGCCATCATCGCGGGTCATACTATTCACCCGGTCAATCATGTTGTAAATAACAGCGTTGAACCTCTCATTAATGGCGATTCTGCTTACCCGTCTATGATCCAATCCATTCATAGTGCTAAAAGTAATATCCTGTTGTCGAGTTATATATTTGATTACGATTCAATTGGACGCCAATTTATTCATGCGCTAGCTGAGGCTCATCAACGAGGTGTGATTGTAAACGTGTTACTGGACAGGATTGGCATTGGTGATAGCTGGCACAAAACAAACCGAGCTTTAAAAAAATTAAAGGTAACAACAGCCCGTTTTTTACCTTCAGATTTTATTACTAGTATTCGCTTTATCAACCTAAGAAATCACCGCAAAATTTTATGCGTGGATGGTGAAGTGGCTTACATCGGTGGAATGAACATAAGTCAGAAAAACCTGATTAAAACCGCAGCAAAGCCCATTGATGATATTCAATTTAAAGTCACAGGCCGAGTCATTGACCAGATTAGTCAGGTCTTTATAGAGGATTGGTTTTTTGCTACAGGTGAGTTAATTCAATTTCCCCGCTATAACTCACACACTCAGAAGCAGAGAAGCGCCCAGTCCGTCGTTGCTCGAATTATTCAAGATGGTCCAGATGAAGACCATAACAAAATCCGCTGGACATTAATTAACGCTTTAGTGTGTGCACAAAAAAGCGTAAAAATCATGACACCTTATTTTATTCCAGACCAAACACTCATGACGTCGCTTCACGCAGCGGCTTTGCGTGGTGTATCAATTGAAATTATTGTGCCTGAACACAGTGACATTCCTTTTTTGGACTGGGTTATGGAAGCCAATTTCTCGAGAATAATCGAGCACGGTATTCGGATATACAAAAATAAAAGACCTTTTGACCACAGTAAAATTGTGATTATAGATGACATCTGGTCATTTATAGGTTCCACCAACTGGGATGCTAGAAGTCTTGAATTTAATTTTGAAATCAACTTGGAATGTTTTGATACCGAACTCAATTCGAAACTAACAGAATTTTTCACTTTAAAAAAACAAAATGCTGATCCCGTCGATGCGGGCGAGGTGAATGGCTTATCTATTTACAAAAAACTTCGCAACAATTTGTTTCGTTTATTTTCACCCTATCTGTAATGCTATAGGTGGGTTAATACACTTAACGGTTATACGTTTGATTAAAGGCAAATATTTTCATGATAAAGCGTCGCTATAGCAAAGTTGAATCTCTAAAAATCATGGGGTTTTCCTCGAAACAGATGTTAGGCCCAGACATCAATATATTGCTGTGGAATGTGTTTAAATGCGGCAAGAACGGTTGGCGGGACGATTTTATAAAACTGCTCCATGGAAAAGATTTGATTCTGCTACAAGAAGCTATTTTAAATTCACCCTTCGACCTTCATTTCAAAAAATCATTAAAGCATCAGTGGATTATGGCCCGTAGCTTTAGAAATGTGAAAACCAATATTGAAACTGGTGTTAAAACGGGGTCGACTGTTGCAGCAAAAAAACACTATTTTTCAGCATCAAAACATAGCGAACCCTTTTCAAAAACAAAAAAAATGATGCTGGCAACGGAATATCCATTAGATACATCTGGGCAGTCATTGCTTGTTGTCAATTCTCACATTATCAACTTTGTTTCTTTTGACAAATTCAAATCGCATCTAGATCAAGTTTTCCAACCTCTTGAACATCATGATGGACCCATATTATTCGCAGGTGATTTTAATACGTGGAATGGGAAACGATTGCAATATTTTAATACACTTGCAATGTCGTTTTCCTTAGAGGAAGTGGAAATGAAGCGTCAGCCAAGGCTAACTCATTTATTTCAGCATCTTGACCATGTTTATTGTCGGGGTTTAGAGATAGTAGATACCCAGGTGCATACAGATATTCACACTTCTGATCATTACCCAATCAGTTTGTCGCTGCGTACCTTAAATCCATTAAGCGAGTAGCAACAGAATATTAGGGGTAAGGGTCATAATTATTTCAGTATTATGACCCTTACCGGTGACTGATTAGGCTACTGCTTAACTGCCTTAAATATGGCTAAACTCACTGCGTTTAAATCTCACATCAAACAGTATCTTCAATCTTGATAGTTTTAACGACTGACACCCCAGATCGAGTTAGGTAATGACCACATTTCAATAGGTACAATACCGAATACTATCTTACTCATGTCTCGGTCATGATGATTCCCGTTTAATGTAATTTTTAATAGGGCTCTTTTCATGAAAACAAAGAAGCAGACAACAGAATTTCAGTCAAGCTATCAAGCTATGGTAGACAGTGTCGAAGCGTTTGTAGTGAAAGAAGGTAAAAGCTTGCAACAGGCTTTTTTCGCCGCGGAAGAAAAACTCGAAGATGCCAAAGAAATAAGTAGAGAAAAAATTCAGCAAGCGAGCAGAGACTTAAAGCATAACTTACGTTTGTGGGGTGAAGCAGTAGATGGGGCCAGTGAAGTCTATAAAGATCAAATAAAATTTGATCTAGCCTATGTAAATAAATCAATTTGGAATAAATTTCAGACTATTGCAAATTCGAATACCGCGGAGTTTATAGCGTTCACAAGAACACTCAAGGAAGAAGCTCAAACAGTCATAACCGATGAACATATAGCCGCGCATCAGGAACATCATCAATGGGCTTCTGAACATGCTTTATGGCTAGATGAGATCGATTTTTGGAAAAAAGACCACGAACAAGCGCTAATTAAACTATTAGCAATTGAACAAGCATTGAAACAGCAATCGACGTCACTGTTTGAACATGCTCAGGTCATTCAGGCCCATGGCAACATAGACCATAAACATGAAAAAATCATGACAAATGCTGAACAAGATCCAAGTAGTGAGGTTTTCAATGTTGCCGATGAGAAAGAAATTGCATTGCATAATAAAGAACGCCAAATACACGCACAACACTCAGAATTCCATCAAGCATTAAAAATCCATCATTATAAAATAATGGCGATGATCAACATGCTTTATAAGGAAAGTTAATGACTGATTACAACGATCAAAGCAAGCTCAAACACTATTCCGTATCAAAGATGCAAGCCTTAAAAACGGAAATCGTTAACGGCGATGAGCAACGATTAAAAACCCTTTAAGTTCAACGTTTAAATCATCAAAGGACATCAATAATTCTATTGGGGATAACCACTTTTGCCGTTGTGATTATTGTAGATAATACCCGTTTTGGGGTCATAAAATAATATATTGCAATGCAATGTCGTTATATTCCCCGTTTGCAACACTAGGCGAATAACAACCTTGTGACACTTATTACTACATATTGAGCACAGTACCTAAGGGTAAAGGCTAATTAAAATAGTGCTTGAATTGTAGATGAAGTACACAAATAAATATTCAAATTTATGCCACTAGATGGTTTAACTAAACTTCAGCTTTCGCAAGCTAACAAGTCCCAATTTAGATGAAAAGGTACGTTTAATGACAGATTCAACAAGTTATATTCGCTGGTTCAAGGAACTTAATATTGACGATGTAACTTCAGTCGGTGGCAAGAATGCTTCGTTAGGTGAGATGTACCAAAACCTAACAACTGAAGGTGTGCGAGTACCCAATGGTTTTGCCGTTACCGCACAGGCTTATAACTATGTACTTGAATACAATAAGGCGTGGCCATTATTACATGCCGTGCTTGATGGACTTGACCCCGATAATATTCGGGACTTACAGGTATGTGGCAAAAAAGCCCGCGGGATTGTATTAGACTGCAAATTACCTGATGACCTAAAGGCATCGATATTGGGTGGTTATGCCCAACTTAAACAAGAATATGGAAAAGAAATTTCATTGGCTGTACGTTCCTCGGCGACGGCTGAAGATTCCCCTGAAGCTTCTTTCGCTGGACAAAATGATAGTTACCTAAATATAAGTAGTGAAGAGGCATTACTGGATGCTTATCAACGGTGCCTAGCCTCAAATTTTACCGACCGTTCTATTCACTACAAATACGATAATAACTTTGATTTTTATAACGTATTTCTCTCAGTTGTGGTGATGAAGATGGTACGCAGCGATATTGGGTCCAGTGGTGTTATGTTTTCGCTGGATACAGAAACAAACTTCAAGGATGTGGTTTTCATCAATGCTGCTATAGGTTTAGGAGAAAATATTGTTCAGGGCACGATCGAACCTGACAGTTTCTATGTTCATAAACCCACGTATAACAAGGGGTATCGAAGTGTATTAAAACGCCGCTTGGGTCAAAAAGAATTAAAAATGATTTTTACCGATAGCCTCAACACTAACAATATCTCTGTGGAATATACTGAGAATGTAGAAACCAGCAATGAGGAAAAATCACAGTTTTGTATCACCGACGACGATGTCATGGAGTTAGCCGACTTCGCCATAAAAATTGAAGATCATTATTCGCAAAAAGCTGGATTCTATAAACCTATGGATATGGAGTGGGCTAAGGACGGTATCGACGGCAAACTCTATATAGTGCAGGCTCGCCCTGAGACAGTATCCTCACAAAAAAGCGCCACGACGCTTGAAATATTCCACCTCAAAGATTGCTCCAACATTCTTGCAAAAGGTCAGGCTGTTGGCACTCGAATAGGTGCTGGAAAAGTAAGAGTGATCCAGGATGTTAATCTTCTGAGTGACTTTAAACCAGGAGAAGTACTGGTTGCCGATACCACCACTCCAGACTGGGAGCCTGTCATGAAAATTGCTGCAGCGATTGTGACTAACCGTGGTGGTCGCACCTGTCATGCCGCCATTGTGGCCCGCGAATTGGGGATCCCCGCGATTGTAGGAACCAATAACGCCACTGAAAAGCTTGGCAATAAGCAAGCAGTGACCGTTTGTTGTGCAGAAGGTGAATTGGGTTATATCTATGACGGTATTTTAAACTTCGAAATTGAGCAGACCGATCTCAGTCAACTGGCAAAACCCAAAACTCAGATTATGATGAATTTGGGCAATCCAGATAAGGCCTTCAGTCTTGCGGCTTTACCCGTGGATGGCATTGGATTGGCGCGAATGGAATTTATTATTAACGAATACATCAAAGTGCATCCAATGGCGTTTAAACACCCAGAAAAAGTGGATGATGTCACTTTAGATAAAATCCAATCGCTTTGCACCGCCTATAAAAACCCTCAGGACTTTTTTGTCAAAACTCTTTCTGAAGGTGTCGCTACCATTGCAGCCGCTGTGTATCCAAAACCCTGTGTAGTGCGTATGAGCGACTTCAAAAGTAATGAATACGCCACTTTGCTAGGGGGAAAGTTTTTCGAACCCCAAGAAGACAACCCGATGATTGGGTTTCGGGGTGCAGCTCGTTATGCTCATCCTGCTTATGCCGATGGCTTTGCGCTAGAGTGCCAAGCGATGAAGCGGGTGCGTGATGAGATGGGCATGACCAATGTGATATTGATGATCCCTTTTTGTCGTCGCGTACAAGAAGGTGAAAAGGTACTGGAATCTATGGCTAAAAATGGGCTTAAGCGTGGCGACAATAACTTGCAAGTGTATGTCATGTGCGAGATACCCAATAATGTCATTCAGATCGATGCCTTCGCAAAACTTTTTGACGGGTTATCCATAGGTTCTAACGACCTGACCCAACTCACCTTGGGTGTTGATCGAGATTCACAAATTGTTGCCTTTGATTTTGATGAGCGTGATCCTGGCGTTAAAGAGATGATCCGATTGGCAGTAGAAGGTGGTAAACGTAATGGTATACATACCGGTATTTGTGGCCAAGCTCCGTCAGACTATCCAGAAATAGCCGAATATTTGGTACAGCTTGGAATTGATTCTATGAGCCTTAATCCAGACACCGTGCTTGCTACAACTCGACGTGTACTGGAAGTAGAAAAGCGCCTGTTACACATGCCCAAATCCATAGACCAAGGTGAATAGTCAATGTTTATCTAAGCCAGAAACATGTATTCCAAAATCTTAGTTAGTTCATGCCAATAATACTACTGGAGGGTAGCAACATGGAAAGAGTCCATAAAAAAACAGCATTAATTACCGGGGCAGCATTGGGTATTGGTAAAGCCACCGCCCTGCTGTTAGCTCATGAAGGCGCTAAAGTAGCCATAACAGACATCAATGATGAAGAAGGTGAAAACCTAAGGGATGAGATTAACGCAGCTGGCGGCCTAGCTAAATTTTGGCATCTCGATACATCGGATGAATCTAAATTCGTAACCGGTACTGAATTGGTTATTGATGGTGGATATACCTGTCAGTAGAGACATTAATCTGCACGGGGTACATTAAGCGGTAATGCTTTTCTAGATACAAATATCAAAATCACCGTCCCAATAATCCCAGCTATAAGTGAACCAAGTAAAATTCCTAATTTGGCTTGTTCAATCAATGCTGGATGTCCTTCAAATGCCAATGCAGAGATAAACAGTGACATTGTAAAACCGACGCCAGCTAAAAAGCCGATGCCAACAATGTGATTAAAATGTACGCCTTCGGGAAGTCTTGCAATCCTCATTTTTAAAGCTAGCCACGCAAACATACTGATACCTATTCCTTTGCCTAAGACTAGACCAAAAAATATGGCTAGCGTGATCACCGTTTCACTAAATTCAGGGATGGCGTTAGGGAGCAGCATTCCAGCGTTTAAAAAAGCAAACAACGGCAATATAATGAGGCTAACGGGTTTATCTAAGGAGTTGCCCCAGCGTATAATCGGTGTAGTTGTTTTTTTTGCGATATCTTCGGCTTGAACCGCAAGATCATGTTGCTCACTGCTCTGAAGAATAGTGGTTTGCGGTTTGTTCGCTTCCCCAAAGTCTTCGACAAGGTGTTTCATTTTACGATGAAACCATTGTTTTTGGGCATAGGGTCGTGTGGGCACCATCAAGGCCGCCAAAATACCTGCTGTCGTTGCGTGAATGCCTGATTGAAGAACAAACCACCATAATATGACACCACCAATCAAATAAAATGAGGCCATTCTTATTCCAAGCAGATTCATCAAAAACATCGCCGCTAATGTCAAACCTGCCCATAAAAGGGAGCTGACCACAATTTGCTCAGTATAAAAAATCCCAATAACCACAACTGCTCCCATGTCATCAACTATGGCTAAACCTGTTAGAATGATGGCAGCCGCTCGTGGTGCTTTAGTGCCTAATAATGTTAAAATGGCTATAGCAAATGCAGTATCCGTTGCCATTGGCACGCCCCATCCCTGAAAAGCATCTGATCCGCCAATCCACACAATCAGCAGATAAGTTAGTGCTGGCAATAGCATCCCACCGGTGGCCATGGCAATCACTAAGGTGGCATCTTTTAAGTCACTCAGTGCACCCACTAAACACTCATATTTAATTTCCAATCCTAATATAAAGAAAAATAACACCATCAAGCCATCATTGATCCAATAATGAACTGAGTGACTCATTTCCCAGTCCCCAAGTGAAATTGCGAGCACCAGTTTATTTATCGACTCATACTGCTGTTGCCATCCTACATTGACCATAAGAATGGCCAGTATGGCAGAAATAAGTAGCACTATTCCGGCCATGGCTTGGCTATTGATAAAGGCTTCTACAGGAGAAGACAATTTAAGAAAACCTCGCTCTAATGGAGCATGCTCACGGTTTGCTTCTCTAATTTTAGATTTCATCGCCTTTCCTTCCTGGTTTTAACGGTGCACTGAATAAAGAGAATAATTAACACCCCTAGGTACTTATAAAAGTTTTGATCCAAAACAATAAACCCGCTTTAATTATTAGATAGTATACTAAATAAAATTGCTAAAATATATGAAATGAATTACACGGGTTTCTGCAAGGTTTAGTTTATTTTTACAGGCTTATTTAGAAGCTTCAGCACTAAAACCTCAACCTCTATAATTGCGTAGTGCACTATCTATATTTGAAGTTTTACAACTTTTGGAATAGTATCTCGAGAGTTTGAAAAAGAATATTTCGATTATTTTGGTTATGGCTATTATTGGACAGGTGAAGGTACATGGGGCGAATACGCTTACCCAACAGCGCTGTTTTACGGCAATATACTGCCCATTAACCATGATGACGTTAGCCAAAAAATTGCAGGACAGTGATATCAATTAAGTCATATTTCAATGGGCAGGTTGCTGATGAGAACATTATACTGTTGGTAACTGCTACAAATGTGTCAATCATTGTGTCAATTATATTAAAACGCTATTTTTTACTCTACAAAGAGACCTTTTATTGGTGGCAAAAATCATTCTATGGACTAAGGGTCGAGGATAATATATGAATACAAAAAATAACCTAAATGCGAGTAATCCAGAGCACATCAGCAAGGTGTTGTATGGCGAAGAAACAGCCAAAGCCCTTGTGAATTTTACCATTAGTGAGATGAAAATGCCCCGTGCTTTTCTCTGGGCACTTGGGGCTGTAAAGGCCGCTGCTGCTCGAGCTAATATGGAACTAGGTTTACTTGAAACAGACAAAGCTATGCCTATTATAGCTGCAGCTAAAAGTGTTGCTAACGGCTTCTATGACGATCAATTCCCAGTGGATGTATTTCAAACTGGCTCTGGCACCAGTACCAACATGAACGCCAATGAGGTGATTGCCTTCCTTGTGAATTTACAAAGTGAAGGAAAACTTTGTGTGCACCCTATAGATGATGTGAATTTGGGTCAAAGCTCTAATGACGTTATCCCCTCATGTATTCATTTAAGTGCTGCGACGCTTATCGACAACGAACTACTGCCTTCCCTATCACACCTAGTCTATACCTTAGATAATAAAGTAAAGGAACATCAGAATACTATCAAAACCGGTAGAACCCATCTGATGGATGCAATGCCGATCAGTTTGGGCCAGGAAATAAGTGCTTGGCGAGATCAGATTAAATACATACATAACCAACTCCAACACAGTTTACAAAGTTTATGTAAGCTTGCTATTGGTGGCACTGCGGTAGGCACTGGTGTCAATACACATCCAGAATTTGGGACTGTTGTGACTCGGTTGTTATCAGAAAATAGCGGCTTAGAGTTTACCCCAACTGACAATTATTTTCATGGAATAAGCGCCCAAGACACGGCTGTTAGTGTTAGTGGGAACCTCAAAACCGCCGCTGTTAGTTTGAGTAAAATTAGCAATGATATTCGTTGGCTCAGTAGTGGACCCTTAAATGGCTTAAATGAAATACACTTACCCGAGCTTCAAAAAGGTAGCAGTATCATGCCAGGGAAAGTCAACCCAGTCATCCCAGAAGCGGTACTCATGGGGTGTACCCAAGTAATTGGCAATGACACTACAATCACCTTGGCAGCTCAATCAGGCAACTTTCAATTAAACACCATGTTGCCTTTAATCGGACATACTTTAGTACAAAGTATTCAACTACTGACTACATGCAGCACCACACTTGCCGATAAAGTGATCAAAAACATGGAAGTGAACCATGCAATGCTTAAGCAGAACGTGGCACGAAATCCTATGTTAGCAACGGCATTAACAAGTATAATTGGTTATGATAAAAGCGCCGAGATTGCCAAAATAGCCTATACAGAAAATAGAGCAGTGTTAGATGTTGCCAAAGATTTGACCGATATAAATGAAGCTGAACTTATCGCAAGGTTAGATCCCAAGGCAATGATAGGTAAATCAAAAAACTAAACACTAAACACCAAAGCCACCATGGATGGTTCTACGTGGAAGAAAATATTGATGTGCACACTGCCAATAACTCACTATATGAACTTATATTTTTTACGTCATTATCTGTCTGTATGTAACTTATCCAGATAATTTGATTATAAAATTCGCAGTCTATTTTTAGTCCTAGCAGTGGCATATGCTTTAAATAACAAACAACATAACTAATGGGATCTAACATGACGGTTCAGAAACATCACGACATCGCAACTTTTGCGGCCTTAAAAACCTCCATAGCAAATGGTGAAGAGTTATCGGTAAAAGAATTGTTAGCAAATCAACCGATGCAAGAACTTGAAAAAAGCTACCTCATTGACTTAGCTAAATTAAACAACAACCCTACTATTATAAAGCTACTTGAAGATATTCCCTTAAAGGAATAGGTAAGATAAAAACTCTCAATTTGGCATCGGTTATCATAGGAAGCAACCAAATAGATTATGAAAATGGACTCAAGTGTTAGCTGAACTCGCCTATATTTTCCTTATCATGACTATTGCGACCACTGTAGTATGGAAGGCGTGTAACTTCCTTGAGGACGCATGCCACGATCTAGCCCTCTGTTACGGTCTTCCAGACTCAGTCAAAGGTTCTACAGTGATGGCAATCAGTTCGAGCTTTCCCGAATTGGTCACTATCATCCTGGCCGCAGGCATTCATGGGGACTTTGAACTAGGTTTGGCTACCATTATTGGTTCGGCAGTGTTCAATATATTGGTCATTCCGGGAACATCGGTATTCTTCCGCCCAGGTTCACTTCACGCAGGGCGCGACGTGATCTATCGAGAAGCGCAGTTTTACCTGATCAGTGTGCTGATCGTGATGGTAACACTGTCATTTGCTGTTATTTATCAACCGTCTACAGAAGAACCATTAAACGGAACATTGACACTTTCCTTGATGATCCTTCCGCTACTATTTTACGTGCTGTACATCTACATCCAATATCAAGAAGTGCGTGACCACATACCAGAGGACATAAAGCGGGAACCCAATGCACTTAAAAGCTGGGGTAAGCTGATTATATCCATGGTGCTGGTTACCATAGCGGTGGAAGTACTGATCCAAATGGTCATCGAACTTGGCGAGATGTTCCGTACTCCGAGTTATTTTTGGGGTGCAACCCTATTGGCCGCGGCAACTAGCATCCCGGATCTTTTTGTCAGCGTCAAAGCAGCCCAACGTAAGCTGAGTACTGCAAGCCTAACAAATGCCTTCGGCAGTAATATCTTCGACTTATTGGTTGTGTTACCTGCTGGAGTCATCGTTGCCGGCGCAGTAGGTTTTAACTATCCTCGGATTATTCCAATGATGATGTTCCTATTATTTGCCACTGTGACTTTTTTGGTGCTGGCACGAAGTGGTTCCGAACTGACCAATAATAACGGTAAAATTCTGCTGTTGCTGTATGTCGGATATATCATCTGGATGGGAACACAATATATCGGTATTGGAGGCACCTGATCTTCCCCCAGTTTTGTAGACACTTAGCTTGCCTGTGAATATATATTTTAATATTCATTAGCCTTAAGTTTTAAAGGCAGTGTTATTTATTTCTATCTTTTGCTTATCATTCATCAGTTCATAACTCATCAATTTCATTAGTTCACTAAACTCTTCTGACAATATAGCCAATGCATCTTCAATGCTAAATAAACCAACAAGCACACCTTTTACGTTCACAACAGGAGCACTTCTAACACCGTAATAACGTAGGTATTTAAGCGCCTTTTTCACATTATGTGTTTCAGTCACGCAGAACAATTCACAGGTTAGAATATCTTCCGCTTTTAATACAGAGGGTGCTATGTTTGCAGCGAGCACTTCGAGCACCAAATCATGATCGGAAATTATGCCTTTGGGCATAAGTTCTCCACTTATATTATCAACTACCACGACTAACCCAACCTGTTGTTCCCTCATCACTCTAGCGATATCTAGCACTGAATCTTGCTTCAAAACATATACAACATTTTTTGAACATATTTCTCCAACATTCATGTGGTTTACCATTTATGAAACATAAAATGATACTAGAATATTTTTGGGGTCCATTATTGATTTGGGTCAAATAAAAGAATTGGTTTAGATGAGACTAAACATTCAAACTGTGTTTTCTCTATCTCTACTTTTGATACAACATTCCTCGCCTTATTAAGTATTTTTCACCTTCTACCGCCCAAAAAATAATGGAAGAAACAGCAATACATATAATCAGTTCAGATAATGGTAATGGCTGTGTATGCAAAACACGGTTAAAAGCGGGAGTATAAATCACCATTAGTTGTAAAAAAACCGTGATCCCAATGGCAACTAACATGGGCTTATTACTGAATATACCTAGTATAAAAATAGACTCTTTATCACTGCGCACAACCAACGAATGAAAGAGTTGGGAAAAAACCAAAACAGTGAATACAGATGTTTGCCAATAGTCTACTTTACGTTCAATTGTCCAAGCTAACATTGCAATGGATAAGCCCCCTACCGCTAACCCTACCCATAAAATATGTTGCCACATTCCGTGTGCAAATAAACTTTCATTATAGGGCCGTGGAGGACGTTTCATAACATCCCGTTCAGCTGGTTCAGCACTAAAGGCTAATCCCGGTAAACCATCAGTGACAAGATTTATCCATAAAATATGAATAGGTAATAGAGGGATTGGAAGACCAAATAATGGTGCAAGAAAAAGTGTCCAAATTTCCCCTGAATTTGAGCTCATGGTGTCTTTAATAAATTTTCTAATATTATCGAATATTCTACGACCAGCTTTTACCGAGCGGACTATAGTTGAAAAATCATCATCCAATAACACCATGTCTGCAGCACCTCGTGCTACGTCAGTCCCTGTTTGTCCCATGGCGATACCAATATTAGCGCGCTGTAAAGCCGGTGCATCATTGACCCCATCCCCTGTCATGGCAACAAATTGGTTATTTTCCTGCAATGCTTTCACAATCTTTAATTTTTGAATCGGCGATACTCTGGAAAAAAGTTGAATTGAACTGACTTGATTGACTAATTCCTGATCAGATATGAGTTCGAGCTCTTTGCCATCTAACATTTTGGGGTCACCTTTAGCGATATGTAGACGTTGGGCGATTGCCAGTGCTGTTCCTCGATGATCCCCAGTAATAATTACAGGTGTGATGCCGGCCGAAATACAATCAGCCATTGCTTTAGGTACTTCGGCTCTAAGTGGGTCGGTTAGCGCAACCAAGCCTAAAAAAGTCAGGTTTTGCTCAATAGTGTTGGCGTTTATGTGTTCGGGAAGTGACTCGAAGTTACGTTTGGCCAACGCTAATACACGATAACCGCCATTAGCTAACTGCTCAGCCGCAGCTACAATCTGGTTTTTGTTTAGGTCTATTTGCTCAGCGCCATGTTGTGCATATAAACAACTAGATAGTACATTTTCTGTCGCACCTTTCACATAAGCCACAACACCAGATGAATTACGATGCAGTGTAGTCATGATTTTTCGTTGACTGTCAAAGGCAATAGCAGCTTGACGGGGAATATCTTGGATTAATTTGTCCTTGTCGAAACCGCTGTGTTTAGCATATTCAAATAAAGCCATCTCTGTGGGCTCACCAAAAGGGATGCCGTCTTTTTGCATCACATCATTACTAATCGCAAGGGCTTCTCCGAAAGCCTGCCCAAGCCCTTCATAATCTTTGGCTAAATGGCTAGACTGTTGTTGCCCTTCGAACACCCGCTCAACGGTCATTTTATTCTGGGTTAATGTGCCAGTCTTGTCGGTGCAGATAAAGGTAACTGAGCCCAATGTTTCAACCGCAGGTAGATTGCGCACTAAAGCATGTTGCTTAAGTAATTTACGAGCACCAAGTGCAAGGGAAATAGTGATAACTGCAGGTAACGCTTCAGGTATCGCGGCAACAGCTAAACTGACAGAGGTCAAAAACATTAACAGTAATGGTTGCCCTTGTATGAGTCCTAACACAAACAATATTGCACAGATACATAAAATAGCAGTAGCAAGGTAACGGCCAAACTTCACCAATCTTATTTGCAGAGGAGTCTTTATTTCCTCTCCTTGCTGTAATAACTTGGCAATTTGGCCAATTTCTGTGTTCAGACCTGTTGCAAAAACCACTCCTGAGGCTCGTCCGTGAGTAATCAAACTTCCCTTAAAAACGCAGTTTTTCTGATCACCAGTAAAAAGATTGTTTTCGTTTAGTTTTGTCTGCTGTTTGATTATCGATTGTGATTCTCCAGTGATTGAAGATTCGTTAACCTGTAATTCTTCTACCATAATCAAACGCATATCCGCAGGTGTGATATTACCTGTCTCTAACAATACAATGTCACCAACAACCAGTTTTTCTTCTGGCAAGGTGACGGTTTGACCGTCACGCAACACACTAGCAGTTGGGGATGCCATTTTTTGTAGTGCCTCAAGGGATCGTTGGGCCCTAAACTCTTGAATAGTGCCTACAACCGCATTAAGTAACAAAATGATAAATATCGCTGCACTATCTATTAATTCGCCAATCAGGCCCGAGATCAGAGCGGCAACTATCAATACCATAATCATAAAATCAGCAAACTGTTTAAAAAATAACTGCCCAATGGATCGCGTTTTCTTGGAAGGAATGTCGTTAGGTCCGTTTTGTTGCAAGCGCTGTTGTGCCTTTTGAGACGTCAGACCATTAGCTGAAGTTTCAAGGTCACTTAAAACTGTTTTGACTTCTAGGTTGTAGTAATTTTCGTTCAAGCTTTTACCCCACAAAGACAAAAATAAGTGCGGCGGTTAATATGCCAACTAATAATGTTCTTATTCCGCTTAGCCACCAAGACATACCTGAAACGCGACTAAGAAACACACCGAGCAAAAAGATAACTGTCATCGCGATAAAAACAGAAATAATAAGAGGAGATATTGGTAATACCACACCACTTTTATAAAGCCATAATGGCAGCAGGATAAGCAGCGAAATCAATAACGGAGCTAGACCATTAACCAGCGCAATGACAATGGGAACAATGCGCGCTGCATGGGCGTGAGAGCTTTGGCTTAAATCAGTTATCATTGCATTTTCAAGCTTGGTTAAAACGTATTTTCGTTCAGCACTTTCGCTTACATACGCACTGCTAATACCACTCACACATAAGGCAATTGATGCTCCCATACACACGTTTATAATATTATTTATGTCAGTTGGAGTGCTGAATAAAAAACCTAAAATGAGACCCAACATTGTTAATGCACCATCAAATCCATTGACGATAAAATAACGTCGTATAATGCCCTGTGAATGTGTCAACGCCACGAGACCTTTTATGTCCATGTAAGTTGTCAATTAATCTTGCTGATTAACATTTATCTGGCTACAGGCATCGACTTCATCAATGCTGTGTAATGAGGCCCCCATCTCAATTATCGCGGCTTGCACCAATTCAAAATCTATACTGGGAGCCTTCAACTCAAGTTGCACAGTTTCAGTATTTTCATCCACTTCAATAACAGCTAAATGAACGACGTATTCGTTGCCTAAGTCTGCCAAAAACATGGCGAATTCATAAGCGTTAGGATGATGAGGCTTCAGTACATCTAGGATGATCCTGCGAATAGTTGCCATTTGTTTAAGCCTTAAAGAATTAAATTAAGATAAAGTGTACGAGCATTAGAATTAACATTTATTGATACAGATCGATTATTTGCGAGTTTAAGGATGGAATTAGTCCTTATCAAACGACTATGATAAGCAGATTCTTACTTTATGTAATTCACTCCCCTGATGCCCAGAAAAAATTTCCTGTTATCTATTCCCAAGCCCCCTCACTCCATCAAACGCAAAGAAGCCTTGCCATGGCAAAAGCCCAAACCTATTAGTGAAGATCCGGCAATTGAGAATAAGCTAGACGCGATAATGACCAACCGCTCCTATGTTCCTGCAATTGAGGATATCGATTTTTTAAAAGGGCCTAATGCAAGAGGAATTAGGTTGCAGTTAGATTACCTGAAACCACAAGTGTTATTAAATAAACACGGTATTGAACACACTATTGTGGTGTTCGGTAGCACTCGGATTGTCGAACCACAAGGGGCACAAGATAGAATAGATTCATTAAAAATACAGCTTGAACAAAAGCCACAAAACAAAAGGTTAATTAAAAAATTAGCGGTTGCCAAACGTATTCAACACAATAGTCAGTATTATCTGGTCGCACGGGAATTTGCAGGCCTTGTGGGTAAGTCTGGAAACGGCCCTAATGACTCTCAGTTAGTGATCATGACAGGAGGTGGCCCAGGTATAATGGAAGCAGCCAATCGAGGCGCTGCAGAGGCACAAGCTGAAACAGTCGGTCTCAATATCACTCTGCCAAATGAGCAATTTCCTAATCCTTATGTCACACCAGAACTTTGTTTTCAATTCCACTATTTTGCCATACGTAAATTACATTTTGTACTTAGAGCTCGTGCATTGGTCGCTTTTCCTGGCGGTTATGGCACCTTAGATGAGTTGTTTGAAACATTAACTTTAATTCAAACACGCAAAATCACGCCTATGCCAGTTGTTTTAGTGGGCCAGTCGTTTTGGCAAAAAGCGGTAGATATTGACTTTCTTGTTGATGAGGGTGTGATCGATGAAGAAGATCGAGATTTGTTTTGGTATGCAGAAACCGCCGAGGATATTTGGTTAAGCATCAACAAATGGTATGCAGATAAGGGAGAAAGTTTGCAACCTTAAACTGGCATACCAATTGAACATAGCTATTTATATTTGCTATTTATATTAGCGATTGATATTAGACTTTATTCTGAATACTGGTGCATCTTAAGTATTTCGTCCATTTTACAAGTGATCACACTGACATTTGTATAACCCATTCTGGCTAATTGTTCTGCCGCTAAGGTAGCACGTAGCGAAGATGCACAATGTAAATAGATTGGACGTTCTGGATCTTTTTCTATTTCCAATATTTTCATTTCCAATACACCCCTAGGTATATTAATAGCGCCAATAGCAGGCGTTGCAAAATGTTCAGCTGACTCCCGAACATCTATCAGTAAACCTTTGTTTTGACTCATCTCTTGTGCCGCTTTTTTAGCTGTCAAAAGCTGCACATTTTGTTTCGATTGCTCTAGTAACTGGGGAAGTGTTTTTAGCATAATAATTCCTGAATGTTTAAATCTTATTTAATTAGCGCTCAATGCCAGAGTGTCACCTGAATTGAGACCTGTAACAATTTCAACCTGATCAAGCTGTGACTTTCCTAATCGCACAAAACGCCGGCTTAAATTACCCTCTTTTAACAGCCATACCATATCAAGTTGGCCGAAACTTTTCACATAATCAACGGGGACGGATAATACAGTTTTAGTGCCATCTTCTATTAACATTCTAGCAAACATACCTGGTCTTAGAACCGGGTCGAATTCAATTCCTGCTTTGACTAAAAATGATCGAGCATTGGGATCCGCAGCTGGCACGATTTCAACGATAGTTCCATTAATTTCTTTGCCCAGAGAGTCTACTTTCACTGTGATTTTACGACCAATGTGGAGCTGAATCGCCAGTGATTCGCGGACATCGGCCTCAATTTGTAGGGTTAGAGGATCATACAATGACAAAAGCAATTGTCCTGGTGATGCCATATTGCCAGGCTCAGCAGACCTCTCAACCACGACACCAGAAAATGGTGAGGTTATCTTGCTATATTCAAGGGCTGTTTGTGCGGCTTGTTTACGCTGTTTTGCTGCCACAAGTTCTGATCCATAACGGCGAAAATAAGTCACGGCATTGTCAAGTTCACTTTGAGAAACTAAACCTTTTTCCTTTAGTGTTTGCGCCCGTTCAAAACTGGTCTTTGCTTCAGTTAGCAAAGCTTGTGAAGCGTCTACCATAGCCATGGCTTGAGCTAACTGAGCCTTAAGCCCTTCACTTTCAAGGGTGACCAGTAACTGGCCTTTCACTACGTTTTCCCCTGCTCTTACATGAATCTTCTCAATCCGAGCCAAAATCTGGCTTGATAACAAGGTCGCTTCTCTTGCTTTGATGCCCGCCGGTATCGATTCTAATATTGGCTTGGTGATATATTTAACCGTGTAACTGTTTAACACTTTTTCAGCTGGGCGTGTTAGCAACTCAGGGGAGACTTGACTGGTAAATACGCCTGCCATCCAAGCCACAACGACCAATAATCCTGCAACAGTGAATAATGGGATAGCCCACTTTTTAATACTCATAACGATTGTTCCTCTAACTGTGCTTGCTGGTTATCTTCGAACACTAGGAAATACACCATAGGGACGACAAAGAGTGAAAAAAGCGTTGAAGCAATGATGCCAAAAATAATGGCTAAAGCCAGTCCGCTAAAAACGGGATCTAGGGTAATCACTAAATTACCTAACATAGTGGTACCTGCAGTAAGTAAAACCGGTCGCATACGCACCTCACCCGCGGCTAAAAGTGACTGTTTAATATTCATGCCTTTGGCTCTGGCTAAGGTGATGAATTCCACTAAAATCAGCGAATTTCTAACCACTATGCCGGCAAGCGCAATCATGCCTATCATTGCGGTGGCGGTGAATAATATTGGGTCAGGCGCTCCAGCAATTTCACGTTCGCCAAATTGATTTAAAAGCCAAAAACCTGGCATGATGCCAATGATAGTAAGTGGGATGGCCGACATAATGATTAACGCTAAGGCCGAACTCGAGGTTTGTAATTTAAGTAAAAAGAAAATTGCCACTAATGCAAACGCAAAGGCAATGCCCATATCTCTGAACACGTCTAAGGTAATCTTCCATTCTCCTTCACCCGAAAATGAATAAGACGTTCCCTCAGGTAATCTCCATGGCTCACCGCCGCCAGATTGTAAATACGTTCTGTTTTGCCAATCATTCTGTGTCACTGAATGACCCGCTTCATCAGTAATAAGGTCTGCGCTTAAATCTGCAATGACTTCTGCAGGTGTGCGACCAGCCAACTCTGCAGTCACATATATCACTGGAACCAGATCTTTATGTAAAATGGGTTGAGAAACTTTGGTTTGTTGCCATTGCCCCAACTCTGCAAGACTCACCAGTGACTGGGGTGACACTTCTAATCCAAGGCCATTATCCTGCTGTGCAATCGCACCTTGTCCCACAACCTGCAATGACAAAATATCGGTCAGTGATTGTCTATTTTTATAGGGCAATTTGACCTCTATCGGCACGGGCGTTGCGTCGTCTTCAACTTGATAAGTCCCTGCCCTTTTAGATGCAATAGCCACAGTCAAAGCATTATTAATATCAACGGTGGAAATACCCGACAGAGCCGCTTTTTGTTTATCTGCAACAAAACGCCAGATTAACTGCTCACTGTTGAGACTCGAATCAATTTCGACCACATGAGCTTCAGATTTAAGACGAGACATCAGTCCTATAGCCGCAGCTTGATGAATTTCGGGGCTAACAAAAGGTTGCCCATAGATTTCAGCAACAAAAGTACTCAGAACAGGTGGGCCTGGCGGTACTTCAATGACTTTAATTGACAGGTTGTCTTGTTGTAAGGGTGCAAGTAACTTTCTAAGACGTAACACAATCCCATGGGATTGATGTTCACGCTCGGTTTTATCCAGCAAGGTGACTCTTAACTCCGCTAAATTTGGTGCTTGTCGCAGATAGTGCTGGCGAACCATGCCATTAAAATCTATTGGTGATGGCTGACCAATATAACTAGCAATAGCTTTAGCCTCTGGTAATAATTTAACTGATTGGATCACATCTTCAACGGTTGCTGCTGTCTGCTCTAAGGAGGTGCCCTCTGGCATATCTATTAAGACCTGGATCTCATTTTTGTTATCAAATGGCAGCAGTTTAAGAGGCACACTTCTCATTAGAGGCAAGACACAAGCAACAATGAATAAAACTAACACTATCCATAAGCCTAACTTGCTTCTACTTTTTTTAGCTATCAGTGGATTTAACATGCGAGAGTAAATGCCATTGGTTTTATCTGCTACTGCCGTTCTCGAAGGTTTTAATAGTTTAGACGCTAACCAAGGTGTGATAGCAAAGGCCACAAAGGTGGAAATCACCACACTAATAGGCACATTAAATGCCATGGGTGCCATGTAAGGCCCCATCATCCCGGTAATAAAAGCTAAAGGTACAAAGGCCAATATGATGGTAACCGTTGACATAATTAACGCCGGGCGTATTTCTGACATGGCATCAATGATATTGTTTTTTTTGGAGGCGTTTTTATTACCCATAAAACGGGTGATATTATCAATGCCGGTTATCGGGTCATCCACTAATAATCCCAATGAAAGAATTAGCGCAAACAGTGTGACCCTATTAATGGTGTAACCAAATGCTAAGTCCAACATTAAGGTCAGTCCATAACAAATAGGCACCGCCAAGGCCACGACTATGGCTTGGCGCCAGCCTAAAAATACGCCAATAAACACCACTACAGTAAACACCGCAAAAGCCAAACTTGAGGTCAGATTATTGACTTTTTCATTCGCCGTTTGGCCATAATTTCTTAGGTATTCATAATGCACTTCAGCAGGTAATAATTGTGTTTGTAACTCTGCCATTTTAGCCAGTACATCATTCGCCACAGTGACAGCATTACTGCCCTTTTGTTTGGCTACACTGATAGTTACCATAGGATATTTGTCTTGTAGTGTAGTATTCGCCCCATTTGCAAATTCTAACCACTGGTAACTTTTAGGCTCGGTAGGTCCATCACGAATTTCGGCAATGTCTTTTAGCAATACCATTTTTCCATTGATGACGTTCACCACAATGTTATTTAACGACTGCAAATCACGGATGACATCTCCAGACTCAATCACAAGGGTATTTTGTCCCAGTGATAATTCGCCATGTCTGGAAAGCTGATTCGATTGCGCCAGAGCGTCCACCACATTCATGACACTGGTTTGACGGGCAGCCAGTGCCTGTAAATCAAGCAATACTTGTATCGATCTTGAGCGGCCACCTACTATGTTGACCTCACTGGTATTAGGTAGACTTTGAATAACAGTCGACACTTCTTGTGCCATTCGGTGTAGTTCATAATCAGAATAGAGATCCGGTGAGGTGCTATAAAGCCCAACCATCAGTATTGCAACATCGTCTACTTCAATGGGTTTAACAATCCAATTAGCCGCAACTTCGGGGATTTTGTCTTGATTAGAAAAAAGTTTATTATAGGTGTTGACTAACGCCCTTTCTCTGTCTTCGCCAACATTAAATCGTAAGGTGACATTCAACGCCCCATCGTGTGATGCAGAGTAAATGTGTTCAATGCCGGGGACTTGTTTGAGTAGTTTTTCTAATGGTACGGTGACTTGTCGTTCAACCTGACGAGCAGATAGATTAGGCACATCCACCCATACATCAATCATTGGCACCACTATTTGTGGCTCTTCCTCACGTGGTGTATACGTAAGCGCAATGGCGCCTAAAAATATGGAAACTATAAATACAAATTGAGGAAACCCTCCTTTCAAGGAAAAGGCAACAAGTCTGTCTATTGGGTGTTTTTTCATATCATTCAACTATTCGGTAGCACAGAAAAATTCATACATTTTCTCGATTATTTGTTTCACTCTGACATCTGTAACCGAGTAAAAAATGGTTTGCGCCTGACGTCGTGTTGATACCATTCCTGCTTTTCTCAGTGCTGCCAAATGCTGTGACAGTGCTGATTGCGTAAGAGGTACTGATTGATTTAACTCGTTTACCGAACATTCTTTGTCAACTAGGCTGCATAAAATCATTAGCCTGTTTTTATTCGCTATCATTTTTAAAAATGATTCTGCCTCAGAAGCATTGGCTTTAATTTGATCTAGATCCAAGTTTGTTGACTCCGATTTGATTTACACTTGCATTATTATAATCATTATATTAGCTTTGTCTAATATAAGAATCTGCTAATGTTAAATGAGGTGTAAAATGAATATTAATCAAGGCTTGAGATTGGTCGCTGGGATCATGATTTTAGTGTCGTTGGCATTGACATACTTTGTGCATGCTAACTGGGTATATTTTACAATGTTTATTGCGGCAAATCTTATTCAGTCAGCGTTTACAAACTGGTGTCCTATGATGACAATTATGAAAAAGTTGGGTGTGCAGGATTAGTCTCTTTTGGGGAAAAAATATGGGGTCACCTCTTAGCTGTAATCCCCTATTTTATTGCTCTGACTTAGGTTTAGACCTGAGTGACATACGCAGCAAAGTATTATCCTAGTGTATGTGTAGCGCAAAATGCAAAGCCTCGCTAACAATTTTTGCCACTTAGGTATTGGAGGTTAGATCTCAGGTGTTAATTTAAATAAGCCTGACAGCCAATACATCCTGCTTTGCACCATGTAACACCGAATTGGCTGTTGAACCCAACAATAGTTTAATCCCACTACGACCATGTGTTCCGATTACAATAAGATCTGCATTTATCTCATTTGCTAATGTGTGAATTTCCTCAGCTGCATTACCAATGGGTAAGTAAAGTTGTTTATTTGGGATGTTATTGGTTTGTCCAATTTCATCTAGGCGAGTTTTTGCTTGTTTATGTATATCGGCAACGTAGTCACCTCCTACGGCACTAATATAGGGTTGAAAATAAGTGGTAGGCAAAGTCACAAAGACGATACTCAGATGACTTGCGTTTTTGGCAACCAATAAAGCTCTTTTGAGTACTTGATCATATTCAGAATAAATATCAATAGCCACTAAAATACGTTGATACGTTTTCATGTTTCTTCTCCAAATAGGTGATGTATGATGACGTTTAATTCCTTTAAAAATTACATACAAAATTGAGTTAGGTTACTTGAGTCATTGCGTTACGCGTAAATAATTGCCTAATTTAAATAACCTTATAAGGTTATTTAAACAAAAAATACATGTTGTATATTGACTGATATCAATCTTATTGGTCATTTTCCATCTTAAGGAAATACTGAATAATCAAATGGTGTTTTCAGTATTAAATCAATTCATTGCGTACTTTGCTTGTATGGGATTTGAAAGACTAGTATTGGGTTTAGTACAGATATCTATTGCAACACTTCTGTTTAACGCAGCAAAGTCCAAAATAGACAGATATCGAAGCTGAACTTCAATAATGTTTCTTTGTTGAAAGCTAGCAAATATGCGACTCACTGTTTCTATTGCCATACCTAAATAATTGGCGATATCAGTTCTTGTCATGCTTAACATAAATTCACTGCCTGACAGGCCTCTTTCAGAAAAACACACAGATAAATCAAGCAAAAACATGGCTAGTTTTTGTTCGCTTGAATAGGTGCCCAAACACATCATCATCGCGCTGTTGCAAGCTAAGGTGTGACTCATCGCTTGCAATAAACCATCACGAAAAACACTGCTTGTTGTTATCAAACTATGTATCTCTGATTCTTTTATTAAACACACACTGCTAGTTTCAAGAAAACGCACGGTTTGCTTATGCTTATGTCCATGAAAACCATCAATACCTACCATATCCCCAGGATAATAAAACTTAGTGATATGTTCTTCACCATCTCTGGAGGTATTAAATGATTTAGCCGAACCTGAACGCAACACATAGATACCTTCGAAATGGTCCCCTACTGAGAAAAGACTATCTCTACGATGAAAAACACGATGTGAATTACGTTTTTGTGCGTTATTAGAAGGGTTAGTATTTACTATACAAATGTCTATTTGTGATGCGGCGTTGTAATAGTCATTTTGTGCTTGGTATGAAGTCTTCATCTCGGTATTACCTCTAAAATTAAGGAATATCAACTGACATAAAGCTTAATTGTCTAGCTGCCACTTTTACTCTTGGGTTAAATCATATACCGTTAATAACAACTCACAATATCCGGAATAACTCGTAAATTACTTCGGAAACTACTTATATATTATATAGGATACTTGTTAATGCCTGAACCTGATAAGTCAATCTTGAACGAAATATTGGCTAATAAGGCCAGTAGTCAAGGGACGATTAAAGATGCTAACCAAAGGTTGATTGCGTTACTTGACGCCGCAGTTGACGCTTTAGTTATTATTGATGGAAAAGGAAATGTTGAGCTTTTTAATAGTGCTGCTCAGAAGATGTTTGGGTATACCAAGCAAGAAGTTTTTGGTAAAAATATAAAAATGTTAATGCCAGCTCCATTTAGTATTGAGCATGATAAATATTTATCATCTTATTTGGCCTCTGGTGAAGCAAAAATAATTGGTAGAGGCAGGAAAGTGAAAGGTAAAAAATCTAATGGCGAAGAATTTCCTATATTTTTGAGTGTTGGAGAAGTAAAAGATACAAGCCATATTCAGTTTGTCGGTATTATTCGAGATATCTCTGAACAAGAACGTGACAGAATTGAGGCTCGTCAAAGTAGAGAGCGTTTATCCCATGCTTCCAGGTTAAGTTCTATGGGAGAGTTAGCAGCAGGCATTGCCCATGAAATGAACCAACCTCTTTCAGCCATATCGAGTTATGCCCAAGCGTCCAAACGACTTTTGAAATCTGCCACCCAAGATAACCAAATAAAGGTGGTCGCTGCGTTAGATAAAATTTGTGACCAAGCCATTCGTGCCAGCGAGGTAATCAATCGACTTAGAACCTTTGTCAAAAAACGTGTAGCACAGAGAGAAACGGTTGATCTTAATGGGCTGATACTTGAAACGGTCAATTTAGCAAAGGTAGACACTCGTATCCTGGACCACGAGGTAATACTAGAATTATGCCACGATAATAAGCCGAAACTGTTAGCTGACCCAGTGCAAATACAGCAGGTATTACTTAACTTAATCCGCAACGGTATTGATGCTATGGAACATATAAAAGGCGCACCACTGCGTATCCAAAGCCAATGGTTATCGCAATCAATGATAGAGGTGTCTGTCATTGATTGCGGTCTCGGAATTGATAAGAACACCAGCAGTGGCATGTTCACCCCGTTTTTCACCACCAAAGAGACCGGCATGGGGATGGGATTAACAGTGAGTCAAACTATCATTCATGCCCATGGAGGAAGAATATACTTTGACCCTGGGCAGACTTCAGGGTGTATCTTTTCTTTTTGTTTGCCAGCCACTTTGATCCTCCAAGAAGGTAATGAGAAATAATATGCAAAATAATAAAACTGAACATATGTCTTCATCACCTATGGTACATGTGGTAGACGATGATGAAGCGGTGTTGGATTCCGTTGGCATGTTACTCGACAGTATTGGACTGATAAACACTTGTTATAAAGATGCCCAAGAATTTTTAGACGCATATAGTGAAACAGAGTTCGATAAACACAATGGGTGTATTTTACTGGATATCCGAATGCCGTTTATTAGTGGCATAGAGTGTCAACATAGGCTTGAACAAATGGGCTGTCGTATGCCGATTATTTTTGTAACCGAGCATGGGGATGTGCCTACAGCGGTAGAAGCAATGAAAAATGGCGCTGCTGAGTTTATTCAAAAACCTTTTAGGGAGCAGCTACTAATAGATGCGATTCAAAAAGCACTGCAAACAAATATGAAAAATCAAAAACGTCTAGAAATAGTGAATCAGACTCAAGGCAAACTAGCATCCCTTACCAACCGAGAGAATCAAATCCTGAATGCCATAGTAACAGGCAAAGCCAATAAGGTGATTGCTATTGAACTACACCTTAGTCAAAGAACAATAGAAATCCATCGTGCTCATGTTATGGATAAAATGGGGGTTAATTCTCTTGCCGAACTAGTTAAAGTGGTGATTGATGCCTCCCCTACTGACTAATTAGAGCCTAATCTAGGTATAAATGCTTATTGCTGTATGCCACATTGGCATTGATAATAACCACTATAAATAATGCGTTTCGAAAATATATCTATCAGTGGTAATTAGTTTATTTATGGTGTCCAAAATGAAAGCTCTTGAAAAACCAATTGTGTACATAGTTGATAGTGATCATCAATTACTGTGTTCACTTTCGAAATTATTAGAGCAACAAGATGTGATAGTAGAGGTGTTTACTTCTGCAGAAGATTTTTTTAATACAAAATTAAGAAGTAGAGCTGCTTGCCTAATCGTTGAAGTCAATTTACCCAATATGGACGGCATCGAGTTACTCGAACAGATTAATAACTTAGGCGTTAGATTACCCACAATAGTTTTATCATCAGGCAGCGATGTTTCTAAGGCTGTTCGCGCAATGCAAGCTGAGGCCATTGATTTCATTGAAAAGCCGTTTATAGAAAACACGCTGATTAAAAAAGTTATGGGTGTAATAAATCAGACTCAAATAATTTTTTAAATAACCTGAACTCGGATTAAGACGTGCCGCGTCCCTAGAAGTGATTTCAATAAAAACAATATGTTAGATGGTGGCAATTGGTTTGCAAAGACATTGAACGCATCCAGTGCTGCTAATATTGCGTTTATCGAGGCGAGCTTGTGAGGGAATAGCCCACTATTCCCACTATTGTGAGCAAGTTCAACGAAGATAGGCGCGATAATAGTGGTACTGGCAAGACCTTTTAACGTCGTCTGTGTTTTTGTAAACGTTGTGATTGACGAATCCGTGCTCAAACACTGCAATCTTTTCACCATAATGTTCAGATTAAAAGTGGCTAACGGGTTTCTCTTTATAGCTCCCACCACATACTGATAGTCTGTATTTAAACGAAGGAACAAAGAATGGAATTTAAAGATTATTATAAAATTTTGGACGTGAAAGAAAATGCTGACCTAAAAGAAATCAAAAAAGCATACCGAAAACTCGCCCTGAAGTTTCATCCCGATATGAATCCTGACGCGGGTGCAGAAGAAAAATTCAAACAGGTAGCAGAAGCCTATGAAGTGTTAAAAGATGACAATAAACGAGCTGAATACGATGAAATGAAACGTTATGGTTCAAGTTCAGAGCAAGGCTTTAAAGCACCTCCGGGTTGGCAAAATTCAGCAGAAAATAGAGGAAGTAGCGCTGGTTCTTCAGCTGATTTCTCTGACTTTTTTAATTCAGTTTTTGGTGGTGGGCAAGATAGTTTTAGACAGGCAGGGCAACAACAGCCTAATCAATACAAAGGTCAAGATCTTGAAATGGAAGTACCCATTTTTTTGGAAGAATCAGTGTCTGGACTCACAAAGAACGTAGTGTTTTTGGTGCCAGTTTTTGATGGTAGGCAAACAAAACAGGTTAAAAAATCACTAAAAGTAAAAATACCTGCGGGTATTGCAGATGGCGAACGGATTAGAGTGAAAGGCCAAGGGGCCGCCGGCCATGGAGCCCCCGGCCATGGAGATGACAGCACAAAAAACCAGTTAAACGGAGATCTATTTCTACATATTCGTTTAGTGCCTCACCCATTATTTGACGTGCAAGGTATAAATCTACTGTTAACCGTTCCTCTTACTCCATGGGAAGCCGCACTTGGAACAAAACTTGAGGTGCCTACACTTAATGGAAAGATAAACCTAAACATTCCTGCTAACAGTCGTACAGGTAAAAAATTACGGATAAAAGGCAAAGGACTTAAAAACAAAGCGGCACAAGGGGATTTGTTGGTTATTATTAAAATCGATATACCCCCAACAACCAGCGACGAAACCAAAAGGTTATGGGAACAATTAGCTGAAATTGAGCAATATAATCCACGCCAAGATTGGAGCAATTAAGCATGACTAAAATCATATTACATATTCACGTAGATGAATTATGCCTCAGTGCTGACATAAGCCAAGAAGCGGTTGTTGAGGTTGTTGAATACGGCATCGTTACGCCCCTCGAAGGTGATGATTTTTCCGAATGGGTGTTCGATTTAGAAAGTGCCCACTGGTTAAAAAAGGCCATCAAACTGAGTCAACAATTACAAATTGACTGGGTAGCAACGGCTATGGTGATAGAATTAATGAGAACCAAACAACAATTAGAAAATGAAAATATCCATTTAAAATCTAGGCTAAGCCGTTTACTTTAGCTGCTTGAATAGACTGCTGTAATAAGTTATTTTGCTCTCAAAAAGTAGCGCCCAAAAGGACGCTACTTTTTTTGAATGTTGGGCAATCCATTAACACTAGAATGAGCCTGGTCAAATAAAAGCTATCCTGATAATACTGATGTAAGTCTGGAGTATGCCTTGTGGTAGCAGTGATAGAAATGTCATCATGGCAAGTCCAATGTTGAGGGACCAGAATGAAATTTTCAGGAGTTTTTCATTCCAAAAAGCCGGATTAGTCAGGCCGCGCATACTAACAACTGAGTCAATACTTACCGCAACAGCCCGAAATCTTGAAAAATCCGTTGTACCACAACAGTTACCTGTGTTTCAAAATGTTGATCTACATCAACTATAAGACCCACCAAAGATAAACCAGCATAGCCACACCACCTCAAAACCTGAATTTTAAATGATATGGATAGTTATCTTGATCAAGGTCAAATACCAACACTTCCAATTCTGCAAAATACTGCTTCATATATAGTGAGCTAATCCATGCAAAATGAAGATATTGGGACTCATGTTGGCACAGTAATTTCGGTACGAGGCAGCGTGGTGGATGTTAAGTTTGCCAAAAATTTACCGCATATCCACGACATACTTTATGCCACTGATAAAAAAATTGTTCTGGAGGTAATGGCACAACTGAGTATAAACAAAGTTCGGGCTATCGCTCTAACACCCACTCAAGGTTTAGCCCGAGGTATGGTAGTTAAAGCATCAGGAAGTCCTCTTGCAGCGCCAATCGGCAAAAATATTTTATCCCGTATGTTTGATGTGTTTGGAAATCCTATAGATGGTGGTTCCATGCCTGAAGGTGTGCGTTGGAAAAATGTACACCAAGCTCCACCTCCGCTGGTTGATCGTTCAACAAGCTCTGAGATCTTTACTACCGGCATAAAAATCGTCGACGTTTTGGCTCCCATTGAGCGTGGAGGTAAAGCTGGATTATTTGGCGGCGCAGGAGTAGGAAAAACAGTGCTGCTAACTGAAATGATCCACAACATGATAGGCCATCACAAGGGTGTCAGTATATTTTGTGGCATAGGAGAACGCTGTAGAGAAGGTGAAGAATTATATCGTGAGATGGCACAAGCGGGTGTATTAGAAAACATGGTGATGTTATTCGGGCAAATGAATGAACCCCCGGGAAGCAGATTCAGAATAGGTCATTGTGCGCTGACTATGGCTGAATATTTTCGTGATGAGGAACATCGTGATGTATTACTTTTAATTGACAATATATTTCGATTTATTCAGGCCGGCTCTGAGGTGTCAGGATTAATGGGACAAATGCCTTCTAGGATGGGCTATCAGCCTACTTTAGGTACTGAATTATCTGCCCTTGAAGAACGCATAGCGAATACAAAAAATGGTGCTATCACTTCCATACAAGCGGTTTATGTGCCCGCTGACGACTTTACTGATCCTGCAGCAGTGCATACATTTTCTCACTTATCTGCTTCATTGGTGTTATCTCGAAAACGTGCAAGTGAAGGGCTTTACCCTGCAGTCGACCCGCTGCAATCGAACTCCAAAATGACCACTGCTAGTATAGTTGGTGAGCGGCATTTTGCCCTAGCCCATCAGATTAAACAGGTATTTGCACAATACGATGAGCTGAAAGACATTATTGCCATGTTAGGTCTTGAACAGCTATCTATTCAAGACAGAGACATCGTAAAACGCGCTAGGCGCTTAGAGCGTTTTTTTACACAGCCATTTTTCACCACCGCACAATTTAGTTCTGCCGAGGGAAAGTTTGTCACCTTAGAGCAATCTCTGGATGGATGTGAACGTATTTTGAAAGGTGAATTTAATCACTATCCAGAAAAGTCCTTGTACATGATTGGTGCAATCAACGAGGCAAAACTAGACGATAAAAATATAAAAAATGAAAAAATAGCTGCGGAAAAACAAACATCCAGCTCTGGGGTCCAGTGAATGAACTTAGATATATTGCTTCCAAATAAAGTTTTTGCCAAGCATAAAAATGTATTGCGGGTAATAGTGGAAACTTTAGAGGGTTCATACGGGATCTTGCCTAACAGACGTGACTGCACAGCTGCTTTGGCACCAGGAATACTCACCTACGAAATCGAATCTGGAAAAGAAATATATATCGCTATCGATCAAGGAATAGTGGTCAAAAAAGGCAATGATGTTTTAGTTTCTGTTCGACAAGCCATTCAAGGTATTGGTCTTAGCCAGCTTAGAGAAGCGATAAAGGCAGAGTTTTTAACGCTGGATGAGAAACAACAAGAAATACGTTTTGCCATGGATAAATTAGAAAGTAGTTTTTTACAGCGTTTAACTGAATTTTCAACAGGCGCAAGATGAGTATGAAGCCTAACAACCCCGAAACTGATGTGAAAACAACAGAAAATCGGAAATTAGTATTAGCTGAGAAAATTGACAATAAGGCGAAACGAAAACTTAAGGCACAACGACATTCTGGTACCAGCGCTTGGTTTGGATTAGGCATGATGGGGTTAATTGGATGGTCGATTGCTTTACCAACAATATTAGGCGCCACCCTAGGCATATGGCTAGATAAACATTACAAAATTGAGCATTCGTGGACCTTATCACTGATTGTTGCCGGCCTGACATTAGGCTGTTTCACCGCATGGAATTGGCTGAGTAAAGAAGATCAAGCCATGCGTGAGGAAAATGAAGAAGACAATCAGCAACGAATAGAACAAAAACAAGAACAAAAACAAGAACAAAAAAGAGAGCAACATAATGATTAACGCCTTAACAGAAATACTCTATTCACCTATAGAACTGTGTATCACCCTAATATTTGGATTTTCATTAGGGTGCGTATTCTTTTTGAGTTTGTGGTGGACGGTCTCCAGGGGACTGACATCAGAACGACCAGTTCTGTGGTTTGTAACAGGTTTTTTCATCAGAATTGGCACATGTTTGTTTGGCTTCTATTTTATCGCAGATGGAAACTGGCAACCATTAGTCATTAGCCTCATAGGTTTTATTATTGCTAGGCCTGCAATCAAATTATTGATTGACCTAAGATGTAATCACAACCAAACCAAAGGGAGATTTAAAGATGCAACTTAGCCCTGATGAAATTGTGTATTGGCAATTAGGATTTATCAAACTCAACGCAACCATAGTATTTACTTGGTGTTTGATGCTGATTTTTTTCATCAGTGCAAATGTCCTTGCACAGGCATTAACACACCACGATAAACGCACTCGCTGGCAAAATGCTCTGGAAACTATTGTGTTGGGTATTGAAAAACAAATTTCCAGTGTTGGCCTAACCTACCCTAGGCAATACATAGGTTTCCTCGGAACATTATTTTTATTCGTAGCCCTAGCTAACCTGTTAACTATTTTACCAGGATACGAGCCTCCCACCGGCTCACTGTCTACGACTTTGTCTCTAGCATTATGTGTGTTTATTGCCGTACCTTATTACGGAATTAAAAAGCGGGGGGTAAAGGACTACCTTGCATCCTATGCCAAACCTACCGTCATAATGTTGCCGTTTAACATTATTGGTGAAATATCCAGAACCTTTGCATTAGCGGTACGACTGTTCGGGAATATAATGAGTGGCACCATGGTCATAGCAATAATGATGCTCATTGCACCATTCATTTTTCCCATCGTTATGACAGCCCTAGGTTTATTAACCGGCATGGTGCAAGCGTACATATTTTTTATTCTGGCAAGTGTTTATATCGCGGCTGCAACAAGTGTTAACAATACTCAATCTCATATACAAAAACACACACTTAAAAACACCCCACTAACCAAACCATCCGAGGAGAAATAAATATGGATAGCCTGACTATTATTGCCATTGTGTCGATCATCACAGGAGGTGTCACTATCTGTTTTGGTGCTATCGGGCCGGCGTTTGCTGAAGGTAGGGCTGTGGCCAATGCAATGACTGCGTTGGCACAACAGCCTGACGCTTCATCAACCATAACGCGAACCTTGTTTGTTGGTTTGGCAATGATTGAATCGACTGCCATTTATTGTTTTGTAGTGACCATGATCCTGTTATTTAGCAATCCTTTTTGGAATTACTTCATTACACAAAGTGGCTACTAAATCATGACCATAGATTGGTTTACAGTGAGTGCACAAACACTCAACTTCCTGTTGTTAGTGTGGTTATTAAAGCGCTATCTTTATGGCCCTATATTGAAAGCAATAGATGCCAGAGAGAGTCAGGTTGCAAAAGTATTGAGTGACGCTGACACGATAAAATCAGATGTTGAATCACAGCGTAATTTGCTTGAGCAAAAGAATGCTGAAATCGATACAAATCGCGATGAATTGCTAAAAGTCGCCACAAAAACGGCGAATGACCAAAGTGAGCAGATAGTGTTCCAAGCTCATAAAAAAGCAGATGAAATAAGTCACAGTCGTTTTTTAGCATTAGATAAAGAACTACAACATTATCAAAATGATATTGCTTTAAAAACGTTACAAGAAATATATGAAATAGCACGTAAAGTGCTTGCAGATCTTGCTGATGTTGAACTCGAACAAAAGATGTTTGAGTGTTTTTGTAAACATTTAAAGAACCTGAGTCCTGACGAAAAAACCAACCTGAATAAAACTCTCGAAGCAGACAACACTGAGATGGTTTTATACAGCGCATTTGAACTTACACAAGCTCAATTAGAAGCAATAGACGACATATTAAAAAAACTTACATTGGCTAATACCGATAGACAATATCAACTAAAACAGGAAGTTAAAGTTGCACTTATTAGTGGTATTGAACTTCGCTCAAATGCATGGAAAATTTCGTGGAATAGTGAAGATTATCTAAAAGTCCTACAAACATTTATTAATCAATTGTTAACTGAGCAGCGTGAAACATTAAATAACAGAACTGCACAATTAAACAGCCGAATGCACACTACTAAAGATTCAGCATGACAATCCCACAATCAAGAAACATGAAATCAACGTTGAACTCTTTATACAGCTCATTGAAACAAGGGCGATTAAAGGTCAAGGCAGATTTAAACACACAAGAAGTGGGGACAGTAACCAGTGTATCAACGGGTATAGCGTTAGTAAGCGGGCTACCAAATGTTGGTTTTGACGAACTCTTAAATTTTGGTAACGACTTGTACGGTATTGCCTTCAATCTTGATGAAGATGAAATAGGTGTCGTGATGCTTGGCGATGCTTGGCGTTTAAATGTAGGTGATGACGTTAAACGCACAGGACGAGTGATGGATATAGCTGTTGGGTCAGAATTACTTGGCCGAGTTATCGACCCTCTAGGTAGGCCTCTGGATGGTAATCCACCGCCAGCATTGACACAAAGACTACCCATTGAACGCTCTGCCTCCGCCATTATAAAGCGCTCTCCTGTCACTGAACCATTGCAAACTGGTATTAAGGTTATTGATGCGCTTTTGCCAATAGGCCGAGGACAGCGCGAACTAATACTCGGAGATAGGCAAACAGGTAAAACGGCGATTGCCATTGATACAATCCTGAATCAGAAAGGAAAAAATGTCATATGTGTTTATTGCGCAATAGGGCAAAAAGCCTCTTCGGTTGCAAAAACATTGGCAGTTTTAAAAAATAACCATGGGATGGATTATACCGTTGTGGTGGTGACTGAAGGTAATGATCCACCTGGCCTTGATTATATTGCGCCTTACGCCGCCACAAGTGTAGCCGAATACTTTATGGAAGCCGGTGAAGATGTGTTGATTGTGTATGACGATCTGACTCAACATGCACGCTCTTATCGTGAACTGTCATTGCTGCTGCGGCGTCCACCTGGAAGAGAAGCCTTTCCTGGCGATATTTTTTATCTTCACTCAAGGTTACTTGAACGCTCTACTCATTTGAACAAGGACAATTCTGGTGGCTCTTTGACAGCGTTACCTATTATTGAGACAGAAGGACAGAATATGTCGGCCTATATTCCAACAAATCTGATCTCGATTACCGATGGACAAATATATTTGTCGCCCACTTTGTACGATTTGGGTGTACTGCCAGCAGTAGACGTTGGCAAGTCAGTATCACGAGTGGGCGGTAAAGCACAGCGTGACGCTTATAGAAAGGTAGCGAGTGATTTAAAACTGGCTTACGCACAGTTTGAAGAGCTCGAAAATTTCGCCCGATTTGGGGCACGACTGGATGACGATACACTTAGTACAATAGACCATGGCCGACATATTCGAGCCTATTTTAGTCAATCTGAATCAGATCCATTAACCGTAGCTGAACAAATAACCTTGTTGTTAGTGCTTGGCCAGCGGTTATTTGATGCAGTGCCTCTGAGTGAAATGCCAAAAGCCCAAGCTAGTTTACGCGCCGCAACCAAAAGCATGCCAGAGACGTTAATAACATGCCTAGAAAATGCCCAGAATATAACTGATGAAGACAAACAGTTAGTCATCAACATCGCCAAGAAAACATTAGCGCCTTTTATAAAAAAGGTTGCAGTTGAGGATACAGACAGCGGATTAGAAAAAAATTCTACACAAAGTGTTTTTAATAAACCAAGTGAGACACCAGATAAACATGAGTAATTCACTGGCAAACCTACAACACAAAATAACCAGCGCCAGCGATTTACAGTCGGTAGTGCGTACCATGAAAGCAATGGCCGCAGTTAATATCACCCAATATGAAAATGCAGTTAATTCCCTCGCTGACTATTATCAAGCGGTGACATTGGGGCTAAATGTGTGTTTTCATCAAACCAATACAGCAGGCTATGACGGGCGCTATGGGGTAAATGACAATCATAAAAATATTGGTGTTATTGCATTTGGCTCCGACCAAGGGCTCGTTGGCCAGTTCAATAATCTGTTGGCTGAATTTTTAATTGAAACCATGCAAAGTTATCCTCAGAAAAAGCTCGTTTGGGCAATTGGTGAGCGAATACAGCCTCTATTATCAACAGCAAATATGAATACAGGGAAAAGTTATCGACTTCCTGGCACCTTAGACACCATATCTGAACTTGTGGGTGAACTCATATTAGAAATAGAATCCCAGAGAGAAAAAAATGATATAGGGCAAATATTTGTTTTTCACAATACGCCCACATCCAAGGCAACTTATACTGCAACTTTCCAAAAACCGCTGCCTTTTGATCAAAACTGGAAGGACGAACTTTTGTTGACCCAATGGCCTACTAAAAGTTTACCCGAACTTCTTAATAGTAAAGAAACCACGTTTAAGGCATTGATCAGCGAATATTTGTTTGTATCTATCTACAAAGCCTGTGCAGAGTCTTTGGCTAGTGAAAATGCCAGCCGTTTAGAGGCAATGCTACGAGCCGAAAAAAATATTGAAGAATTATTAGATGGGTTAAACCAAAATTTTAGGTATCAGCGACAAACGGGTATCGACGAAGAGTTATTTGACCTAGTTGCAGGCTATGAAGCTTTACTCGAAAAAACCTATAAAAAATGATTTATTTGATATTCATCAATATACATCGTTAGATTACATGGATAAATAGAGCAATTCCTGCTTGATAGAGATTTGTTATGTTTGTCCCAACCTCAATGTTGAAACAGCTATATACCCTTGGCAGTTTAAAAGAGACTCAAAATGGATTGTGTTTTTCATTAAAAAACCGGATTAAAAGTGCACACTTTAATCAGGTATTACACCTTTCTATTAATGATCAAAGAGTTGATAACAACAAAATAATGGTTGCGCTGAATTCAGAGCAAAAAACAAGTCTAGATACTCTTAAACACAACCAAGGTGTTGAATTTCCACTTGGCGCAATCTTACATGTCTTTGTTGAGGGCATTTTCGTTTCAGAGTCAAAAAACTTCAATATTCATATCACCCTTGATACCCATCCTTTTGGCGAAATTAACTTAACCTTAAAAGATAAAATGTCACTTCCAACTCCAGCTTTGCATGATATTCCTCGCAGTATAGAAAATGACTTACATCTAGACATGGTACAAGCACGACAAAATTATGTATCAGAGGTAACAGGAGTGACGCCCACAAAGTTATTTAACATTGATGTGGATCTAGAGTCTTTTCGGGGAAATATTGAACATTTTTGTGGTATTGCCCAAGTACCTGTTGGTATAGCAGGACCTATTAAAGTCAATGGTGAACACGCTACAGGAGAGTTTCTTATTCCAATGGCTACAACCGAAGGCACGCTGGTGGCTTCGTATAATCGAGGGATGAAACTTCTGAATAAATCAGGAGGCGTAAAAGCAACAGTGGTGGATGATGCAATGCAACGCGCCCCTGTTTTTGTATTTGATGATGCAAGAAAAGCCAGAGATTTTGGAAGTTGGGTGGCAGATAATATTGATGAAATACGACGTCAAGCGGAGGCAACAGATCCTTTTTTAAAACTACGTAATATTGAACAATACAAATCCAACAAATTTGCGTTTTTGAGGTTTAATTTTACCACAGGTGATGCAGCGGGACAGAACATGGTGGGACGTGCAACCTATGTGGCCTGTGGTTGGATACTTGAGCACTATGCTAATGTAAAAAACACGAAAATAATTAATTTTTTCCTTGAATCAAATATGGCAACTGATAAAAAATCGTCTTTTATTAACATATTAAATACCCGAGGAAAAAGGGTCACGGCCGAAGTTACCATCAAGCGGGATGATTTAATGGAAGTCATGAGAGTGGAACCAAAACAGATAGCACAGCATCAGAGAGTCGCATCTGTGGGCGCATTTTTAGCCGGTGCCAACAACACCGGGTTACATTCTGCAAACGGTATTGCAGCTATGTTTATTGCGACCGGCCAGGATGCGGCTAACGTATCTGAATCATCATCTGGGATTATTTATTCAGAAATAACCGAGGCTGGAGACTTGTACCTCTCGATAACCTTGCCCTCTTTAATCATCGCAACCTGTGGTGGCGGTACTGGCCTTGGCACCCAAAAAGAATGCCTTGAAATATTGCAATGTTATGGCCCAGGAAACGCATTGAAGTTTGCTGAGATAGTGGCCTCTGTTGCACTTGCAGGTGAAATATCTCTGGCATCAGCGATTTCATCTTTAGACTGGGTAACATCTCATGAAGAGCTTGGTAGAAATTAAAGACAAATTTTAAAGTAATAAATAATCATAATAATGCATAGGTTGCAGTTGTCGTAACGTAAGATGTCAGTATGGATCACACTAAATCCATTATTGAAAATCGGCTGCCAAAAGTTGATATTAAAAATATCTTTTATTACTGCAACACCTGATACCTGAATATCGAACTTGAATCCCAGCAGAGCGACTAACCACCCTGTCATAGTTGTACCTAGATTTAAGCCATATGTCATCATTCCTATTGCTAATAAGAACAGACCCAAGCCACCAAAAATACTGTCAATTAACGTTATCGTTTGTATACAGAATTTTTAATATGACTTTTTTGTGCTAATAATATTGAAACCGACTTATTAGGCAATATCTTAATCATATGGCCACACCCAATTGGTGATTTCGGGACTGTCTACTCCATGTTCATGAGCATAGAGTTTGCATTCAATTTGGCAGTCTTTAAAAAGTTGTTTAGCGTGTGCACCAGCTACTTTTAACTTAGGTACACGATTAATAACATCAATGGCTAGGCTATATCGGTCAATACGATTATCAATCGCAAGCTCCATCGGAGTGTTAATATTACCCTGCTCAACGTAACCTCGAACATGCAGATTATGGTGATTAGTCCTGCGATAAGCTAAACGGTGTATTAACCAAGGATAACCATGGAAATTAAAAATAATCGGCTTATCCAGGGTAAACAAACTATCAAAATCACTGTCAGATAAACCATGAGGATGTTCTGAATCCTGTGTCATCCGAAACAAATCAATGACGTTAATGAAGCGTATTTTAAGCTCGGGAAATTCCTCTCTTAGCAATGCGGTGGCCGCTAATGCTTCTTTGGTAGGAATGTCACCACAACCAACCATCACAACGTCTGGTTCAACCCCTTGATCATTGCTTGCCCATGACCAAATACCAATTCCTTTAGTACAGTGCTTAATTGCACTTTCCATGTCGAGGTACTGCATATGAGACTGTTTGTCACAGACAATAACGTTAATATCATCGTGACTTCGTAAACAATGGTCAGCGGTAGATAAAAGACAATTAACATCAGGTGGCAGATAAATTCTGGTAACTTGTGGGCTTTTATTGACTACCAAATCAAGAAAACCTGGATCTTGATGGGTGAAGCCATTGTGATCTTGACGCCAAACGGTAGAAGTGATCAATAAATTAATCGAAGCTATAGGTGCACGCCAAGGTAACTTTTCACTTATAGCCAGCCACTTTGCATGTTGATTAAACATGGAATCAATAACATGCACAAACGCTTCGTATGTAGCAAAAAATCCGTGACGACCAGTCAAAACGTATCCTTCAAACCACCCCTCAAGGGTATGTTCCGATAACATTTCTAAGACTCTACCATCAGTACTTAATTGCCCACCATTGTCATCTTCTGGCAAATAATCACATAACCACAATTTTTTACTGACTTCGTAAATTGCATCTAGTTTATTAGATGAATTCTCATCAGGTCCAAACACCCGAAAGTTTGTATTGTTGCGGGCCATAATGTCACGAAGCATTTCACCTAGCGGTTGGGTATTCATAGCAAATGACTTGGCCGGTTGTTTCACATCATTGGCATAATGTCTGAAATCAGGCATGCGCAGATTTCTTTTTAGTAAACCACCGTTGGCATGAGGGTTAGCGCTCATACGGTGGATACCCTTGGGTGCTAATTGTCGCAACTCAGAGACTAATCTTCCTTGATCATCAAACAACTCTTCAGGTTTATAGCTGCGAAGCCATTTTTCTAGTATTTCTAGCTGTTCAGGGCTATTTTTAACATTAGTTAAAGGGACTTGATGGGCCCGCCAAAATCCCTCTATTTTATTGCCATCCACTTCTTTTGGTCCAGTCCAGCCTTTGGGTGAACGCAATATGATGAGTGGCCAATGCGCACGATGTGCGATGCCCGACTGACGAGCTCTTTGCTGTATCTGACGTATCTCACGTAAACACGTTTCCATAACGTCAGCCATTTGTTTATGCATCGTGATGGGGTCATCTCCCTCTACAAAGTAAGGTTTCCAACCATAACCAATAAACAAGGCTTCTAATTCTTTATGCGGAATACGAGATAACAATGTAGGGTTATTAATCTTATAACCATTCAGATGCAATATCGGTAATACTGCACCATCTCTAATGGGGTTTAAAAACTTACTGGAATGCCAAGAGGTGGCTAGTGGGCCTGTTTCAGCCTCTCCATCACCTACTGCTACTGTGACAATTAAATCTGGGTTATCAAAAGCAGCGCCAAATGCGTGAGAAATACTGTAACCCAGTTCTCCCCCTTCATGGATCGAACCGGGCAACTCAGGAGTGCAATGGCTTCCAATACCCCCAGGAAAAGAGAACTGTTTGAACAAGTGTTTCATGCCTTGTAAATCCTGCTCTACATCCGGATAAACCTCTGAATACGTGCCTTCAAGATACACTGGCGCAATCACCCCTGGTGCACCATGCCCTGGCCCTGCTAAAAATATAGCATTCAAGTCGTACTTATTAATGAGTCTGGTCATATGCACATACATAAAAGATAAGCCTGGGCTGGAACCCCAATGCCCTAACAGGCGCTTTTTTATATCTCCTATTTCAAGAGGTCTGCGTAACAAAGGATTGTCTTGTAAATAAATCATGCCAGCTGCCAAATAATTGCAAGCACGCCAATAGGCATCTAGTAATTTTAGTTCTTGTTCTGATAATGTAGTTTTATTACTGGCAGTGGTCTGTATCTGTTTTTTCATGGTAATGATGTTCCGATAGGTGTCGAAATAGCTGAGAAAGAGATTGTCTTTGCATCGGTATTTATCTGTATATTGAATATTCCTAAGTTGGTACTTGATGAAACTAAATTGAGTACCAGAAAAAACCGTTGTGTCGCAAAGCACAACACCGCAACCCTGACAATTGAAGTCAACAGGAGTAGTACAGCAATCATCTGATATCCCTAATCAATAAGTTAAAAAACTACATGTATGAGTCATGGGGTTGTGTTTATCTCAAATACACATGCTAATGCTCTAAAATACAAAAAATCATATCTTTTATTGAATGGCCTATATTGATGTAAATCAAGACTTCAACTGGTTACTCAGCCCTAGGTTATTTTAGGAATATGCCGTGCAGCATTGACTAGGACAATCCTAAAGAGTCTAAGCCCAGATATAAGTAACTAGACAGCTGTAAAGGATGTGTGCATGATCTTTAGATTGCGTTTTTGATTTGAAGTTACCGTATTTTTAATACTGTTATACCCTCAATACCTAATATCTTTGCAACCATCAAACGCCCTATATTTATATTACTTTTAGGAACCAAAATGCAGAAAATCGTTATTGTAGGTGGCGGTGCAGGTGGACTAGAACTCGTTAGCCGCTTAAGTCGAACATTAGGTAAAAAGGGCTTGGCCGAAATCATATTAGTTGACCGACAGCCAACGCATGTATGGAAACCACTACTTCACGAAGTGGCGGCCGGTGTGATTGATAAAAACTCAGATGGCGTGGATTATCGTATTCACGCTGCTCGGCATAACTATCAATTTCAACTTGGCACCATGAGTGATATCGACCATAAAAATAAGCTAATTAAACTCGATCCGATACTTGATGAGCAAAACGAAATTCTGATACCTAACAGAGAGATTAACTATGATTATCTAGTATTAGCTATTGGCAGCGTGAGTAATGACTTTGACACACCTGGTGTGAGTGATAATAGCTATTTTCTTGACTCATTGGCTCAAGCTGAACGTTTTCACAAAGCATTGTTAAATCAATTGCTGAGAATTAATCAACAATCTGACTTATCCAGTACTTTAAAAGTGGCAATTGTTGGGGCAGGTGCAACCGGTACAGAATTAGCGGCTCAATTACATCATGTGGCTAATTTAGCGCGTTCCTATGGCATGCCCAAAATGTCATCAAAGCGCCTCGTCATATCTATTATTGAAGCAGGGGATCGCATATTACCGGCTTTACCCGAAAAAATTGCAAACTCAGCAAAGAGCGCATTAACAAAACTTGGCATTAACGTCTTGGAAAGTACTCGTATAACCAAGGCTCAAAAAGAAGGATTTATAACTAACGAAGAAGTATTGATTGAAGCTGACTTATTAGTTTGGGCTGCAGGAGTTAAAGCCCCCGACTTCATTCAAAACTTAAATTTATTTGAAACTAACAGAGCACAGCAAATTTTAGTTAATGCCAGTTTACAGAGTACCGTTTGCGATGAAATATTTGTGATTGGCGATTGTTGTGGATTTAAACAAGATGATGGTTCTTGGGTCCCTCCCCGCGCACAATCTGCTCATCAGATGGCCAGTGTTGCAGCAACCAATTTAATTAATATAATTACATGCTTCTCCATTTAACTCAGGTTGATTTTAAAGGAGTATGAATAATTGCCAAGTTTAACAATCGATTAGGTATTTGTTTTTCCACAAAACGGCGATTATACCGATAACAAAACTCATTCAAGTATTCTTGTAAGTAATTACCCGTAACGCCATGAAACGTGCCCAACAAAAACGTTTTCAAATTACCTATCGCGATATGAACCCAAGGCAACCATTCGTCTACCTTTTCACTTGGCGTGACTCTTGGCTCATGTTGCTGTGTTTTATCTATAATATTTAACGCAGGATAAGCATCCGTTCTGACATGCTGATTAGCTAAAAGGTGATGTGATACAAATTCTTTTACTGTTTTAAAATTCACATTTTTAACCGCTTTCATTGCGATAAACCCTGCCTTTTTATGCTTGTTTTCACATGCTATGATAATGGGGGTTTTCCCTTCTGCTCCACGACCACGCTTGCCTTTGTGCTTACCGCCAACAAAGGCATCATCTAACTCTATTGTGCCCGACAATCGGTAGAGGCTATCCCTGTGTCCCATAGCCGCTCTCACTTTCGTTAACATAAGCCGAGCAGTCTTCCAATTCACTTCAATAAGCTTGCTTAGCCTTAACGCTGAAATACTGCCTTTGTCTGAGCCTATAAAATACAGTGCCCAAAACCATTTGAGTAACGGTAGATGACTACCATGAAATAAAGTACCTGACATCACCGATGTTTGCTTATGACAATGGCTGCATTCGGTTAATTCTCGGCAGTGAAGGTCAATCCCATTGTCGTGACCACATTGAGGACACATAAACCCATTAGGCCACTTCATTTCCTTCAGATACTGGAGACAATCTTTATTCGTTCTGAATTGCTGTTGCCACGTTAAAAAACTGGCTTCTGGCGTGTTCATGTTCGAACTCCCTTAAACTGTTTATTTTCATATACAGTTTAGTTCATGCCTGAGCAAAGTGGAGAAGCATGTATAATTAAGTCAAAACCCCTTAAAAATTACCGCTACACCGACTATGGGTCTTTGGTGCATTTAACTAAATACAGCACGGTCGGCAGCCTGATGGGTAGCTTGAGCAATAGCAGTATGTTTATCGAAGGTCGTCTTGCAAGGTTAGTGTATATTTCTTTATACAACATGCACCAATTCGCTGTGCATGGCTGGCGTAAAGGATTATTAGTGTTACTGAGCCGAAAGTTAAGCAACATAGTCGGGGCTAAGTTAAAACTTCATTAATGAGTCTTTGGTTCAGTGGATAAATGTCTATGAGGCAGTTCATCCACTGCGCAGTTTAAGTTAATGATCAACGTCCTAAAATCAGATTTGTCAGACCAAATAAGCCATATAAAATGGGCTGATGTATTAAATAAATAATCAACGAATGTTGACCTAAAAAAGCCAAATTATTTGAAACGGCACTGGTCTTAACTTTTAGGTGAAAAAGCTCTTTATACATCACAAACACACCAATCAATACCACACCAATCCAAGGAAAAAAACTCACTAAGTCGACTGTTTGTGTGGGTATGCCCAAATGCAAGACTCCCCACTTCCAAATAGGGAATAAGTTTAAAATACCCATCCAATAGCCAACTATGCATCCTGTCCCAATCACTAAGGCAATATAAGGAATGCGAACAAATAACACTGAAATCGGTAATGCTAGGGTAATAAAATGTATGATACCAAAATACACCCATGTATTAGGGTTCATAAAAAGACTCCCTAAAGTGATAAACACAGAAACGGCGAATAGTTTGCCTACAGCCTTAGTCAGTTTCTTTTTATTGACCGATTTTTGATATGCCAAATAACTGCTCATGCCCACAGCCAACAAAAAACTACTCACAATAATCGTTCTGAATATTCTCCATTCGATATCCTTACCTGTACTAAAATCCGCCCAATCAAAAACCGTTAAGTCATAACCAAAATGGAAAATAACCATTAACACAATCGCTAAACCTCTGAGTAAATCAATCTCATAGCTTCGACTAATGCCATTCTTTGTAAAATGACTCATATTATTTATCGTGATCCTTAAGCCATTCATTTAAAAGTTTAATTTGGCCGCACTTATAGGCTGCATAGGTTATGCGTAACGCATTGGATAACATTTCACTGTCAGTCCATTTAGTTTTGTCAGATAACTCATTGTAACAATCCATAGCTTGTGGAGTAACATATCCTCTTACTTGTTTCTTACCCTTATCTTTTTGTTTATCTCGGAAACGTTTTTGTTTCTCTGCGTTAGCACTGCGTTTAATTATGCTCATATTGTTCTAATAATCATTTGTTGAGGTTTAAATTAGTCAAAAGTTGAAATATATCACTGTTCAGAGTTGTTTAGCTTACAACTGTTCGCTAAATTACCCACCTCAGTTTATTTAGGCAGTATATAGAATGACAGATCAACAAAATAGTTTCACAAAAGAAGAACTTTTATCTTGTAGTACTGGAGAGTTATTCGGTCCAGGAAATAGCCAACTACCCGCGCCAAATATGTTGATGATGGATCGCATTGTTGAAATTCATGAAACCGGTGGTACCCATGATAAAGGTTATATAGTGGCAGAGCTTGATATCACACCTGACCTTTGGTTCTTCGCATGCCATTTTCCAGGTGATCCCGTTATGCCTGGTTGCCTGGGTTTGGATGCTATGTGGCAGTTAGTTGGGTTTTTCCTAGGTTGGTCTGGTGGACCGGGCAAAGGAAGAGCACTGGGTGTGGGAGAAGTTAAATTTAAAGGGCAAGTGTTGCCTACCGCTAAAAAAGTAACCTATCGGATTGATTTAAAACGTGTAATTAAACGTAAATTGTTTATGGGTTTGGGTGACGGTACGGTTGCAGTTGACGGTAGAATAATTTATGAAGCTAAAGACTTAAAAGTAGGTTTGTTCCAAGATACCAGTAATTTTTAACTACATGTTAACTCACAAAAAATTAAAGCCCCATATGGGGCTTATGTTTTAACGACTAACTAGTCCTATACTTCTATCCCCTAAAGCTTCTCGCCATCCACCTAACCATTCAGATCGTATATTGATTGACTGAAACGGGCAATGCTCTTTTGAGCGGCCGGTAATGCCTGCTTGGTAACCTTTAGAATGTGCTCTTGAAAGTTTATCTCTCTTTTGTCGCTTCATTGAGTTTCCTCTTTTGAATGATTAATTATTTGTGGTTGATGACTCGTGGTTGATGACTCGTGGTTAATGACCACGTAATAGAGATAGTTGAATCGGGGATTTGGTTCAATAGTAATTAACACTTTTATTATTTGACATTATTTAACTAATTGAATAAGTGAGTTTTTTATCCATAAACTAAATTTGTATATAAAACCGAGATTTTTAACTTATTCGTAATAAAAAGTTCATATTTACAGTGCACAAAAAAAACCCGCCTAAAGACGGGTTAGAAAATACGATTTGGAACCGTTTAAAACAGACTTTTAAAGCGTCTCCAGCCCAATAGTACAAATCCAAAAGCTAACATCCAGCTTACACTCGCTCCCTGTCTAGCTCTATTTATTTCATCAGCAGGTGCATCACAATTTTCTACTTCACCACCTGTAATTGGCTCCAATTTGACAGCAACAACTAAGTCAACAATGGTTTCATTACCTGTAGAATCGATTATGACTTCACCTCTCGAATCTCTTTGTGGGCCTTTATATAAAGCAGTCGCCGCTATTTCGTTTTTGTCATTAATACTGTTGGCTTGCACTATGGTATAAGGTGAATCACAACTGATTAGGTCTCGAGCACCATAAAACTGTTCGGCCTCATGATCATATAAAAAACCTTCAGTTCGACGCCCAGTTAAAGAAGCATCGACTTCTCCATAACCGACAACTAAATCATTGTTATTGATATCTAAAGCAACACTCGAGGATCCTAAGAAAAAGTCATCAGGAAATGTAATCTCGCTTAAGTTCATATCGTAAACAAAAAACTTGGTTCTGTTTGAGCCATTAACCGCTTTAACCTGATAACCCACGACTAAGTTGTTGTTATTGATATCTGCAGCCGAGCTAATAGTGTTTGAAGACCGAGCTACAGCGCTATCTGGATCAGGTGTGAGACTAATAACCTCATCTTCGTCGAATATTACACCGAAGTTTCGAGTGACAGTGACGTCATTTTCAGTGTATTGACCGTTTGAAATGCCTACGGCAATACCGTTGTCGTTAATGGCTAACGCTTGACTACTATAATTAGCAGTATCATCTGCTTCCGGTTCAAAAAGCAATCCTAGTACTTTAGTATCTAACAAATTTCCTTGGCCATCTAATTGCCAAATCAACCCTCTTAATTGAGCGTAAGTAGTGACAGCATTCGTCAGTGTGCTTACAACACTACTAATACAAGACTCAACGGGTATGTCACCTCTTAAAGGAAAATCGACTGTACCTGAATCGCCGTCATCTATTATTTCCTCATCTTCACAGTTAGTTATGGCCGTTTCTAAGGTGTCAGATAAAAATAAGGTAGTACCATAACCTACCACTTGGTTACTCTCATTTATCCCGAAGGCATCACTAAAGCCGCCTGCCATGGTCTCGGGTGCGGGTAAACCAACAACAGTATCTCCACCAAGACTAACAAATCCTCGTGTACCGAATTCATGTACTACAAAAGTGACGTCCTCACCGCTTTCAAACGTATAATCAACTTTATTATAAAACCCTTCTCCACTGCCGACAGTAAAATCTGAACCGTTGACATCCCTGAGTATAATATTGGTGCTAATAGAAAACTCATTATTAGGGGTAGAACGTTGATCAAAACCAGGAATATAGTTGGTTTCATTTTCCGAGGCTAAAAAGCCAATAGTATTGGCAATTTGTTGGGCGCTTTGTGCGCCGTCACTGGCTCTTATCAAGGCTAGGAGGAACTCATAATCTGTACTATTGAAGTCTCCGTTGCTGGCTGACTCAACGTCAGTTAGACCATTAATTAATGTCTCTGATTCAAAATCTAATAAGTCTAAATCAATTGGAATATTGTATGCAGTGCTCAAACGAGTTGTCGACGTTGATGGTGCACCGACAATTACCGTGATATTTCCATCTTCGTTGATGGCACTAGGAAAACTACTTTGTCCTTTATCAGCTACAGGTAATTCAACTACTCTGTACTTAGCTGCTTGGCTAACAGGTGCTACCAAAAGGGCTAAAGATAATGCGGCGTACAGCCTTGTTTTAGTCATGTATAATTAATCCTACTTACTACTAATATGTTAATTTGTAATGTCTCTTTTTTGTTATCTACTATTAGAACATACCTTCAATCTCATCCCACCTTTCATACGTTTGTTTTAGCCTTTGTTCTGAGTCAGCTAAATCTGTAAGTATGGGGTCTGATTTTGACGCTTCTTGTGTAAAAAAGTCAGGGGCGTTAACTAATTTTTGCAAAGTTTCGACTTGAGTTTCAAGGGTTTCAATTTTCAAAGGTAACGATTCTAATTCAAGTTGCAACTTATATGACAACTTTTTACCTTTTACTTCTGGCAAACTGCTCTTAGGACTCTGAGTTTGTGATTTAGTTGCAGCAGGTGTGATTTTTTGTGTCAATTGCTGTGAGTACCAATCGCTAATATCGGTACAACCACCTACAAACTCTCTTACTATGCCATTGCCTTCGAAGAAGTAACTGGATGTCACAACATTATCAACAAATTCCCTGTCATGGCTAACCAAAATAACCGTACCAGGGTAATTACAGATAGTATCTTCCAACAGCTCTAGGGTTTCTACATCTAAGTCATTGGTCGGCTCATCCAGAATAAGCATATTGCTGGGTCTTAACATTAATTTTGCTAACAACAAGCGATTTTTTTCACCGCCTGATAACGACTTAACGGGAGAATTCACTCTTTCTGGTGTAAACAAGTAGTCTTGTAAATAACTCATGACATGTTTTGTTTTGCCATTAATGGTCACTTCCCGTCTTCCATCAGCAATAGCGTCAATGACTTTAAGTTCGCCATCTAACTGGTCTCGGTGCTGATCAAAATAGGCCACCTCAAGCTTTGAGCCAGATTTCACCACACCAGAGGTTGGAGATAATTGGCCTAATAACAGCTTAATTAAGGTACTTTTACCACAGCCATTTGGACCGACTAAGGCTAATTTTTCGCCTCTTTGAATAGTGGTAGTCAGTGATTCTACAATCAGTTTATCGGCAATGATGTAATGCAAATTTTCTGTTTCAAAAACAATTTTACCTGAACTTTTAGACTCGCTAACGCTGACCTTCGCCGTACCTAACTTGTTGGCTCTTTGGGAACGTTCAGTTCTTAATGCTTTTAAGGCACGGACGCGACCTTCGTTTCTAGTTCGACGGGCTTTAACGCCTTGTCTAATCCAGGTTTCTTCAATACTGAGTTTCTTATCAAACAGCGCATTCTGTGTTTCTTCAACTTCTAAATCATGGGCTTTTTGATCAAGGTAGGCCTGATAATTACCCGGATAACTCACCAAATTCCCACGGTCTAAATCGATTATACGACTGGCTACTTTTCGAATAAATGCCCTGTCATGGCTAACAAACACCACGGCTCCAGCATAACCGATGATGGCATCTTCAAGCCACTTGATCATTTCAATATCAAGGTGGTTGGTAGGCTCATCTAATAAAAGAATATCTGGCTCACTTGCCATGGCTTTGGCTAATGCGGCTTTTCTTCTCCAACCACCAGATAAATTACTGAGTTGTTGGTTAGGATCGAGCTGAAGCTTAGTCAATACTTGCTGAATACGTTGTTCAAGCTGCCAGCCATTGTGATGATCAAGTTGCTGTTGAAAGAACTCCAACTTTGCCATATTAGCATCAGACGGGTCTTCAGCGACCAAATCAGCCGTATGAAAATACCCTTTCAGATACTCACCTACCTCTGCCAACCCTTCTGCTACATAGTCAAACAAGCTACATTGCACACTTGCTGGAGGGTCTTGTGGCAAGCGTGAAATTTTCACTTCTTTGTTTACCAAACGTTGTCCGTCGTCTAGTTTGATATCTGCTTCAATCACTTTAAGCAGAGTAGACTTACCGCAACCATTGCGGCCAACTAAACATAATCTTTCACCGGGATGAATGACTAGTTCAATACCATTTAATAAAGGGGGATGACCAAGGATAATACTGGCATTTTTTAACTGCAATAAACTCAACGTAAAAACTCACCTAATTGAAAAAAATCGAATGGCCAAGGCAATTCACTATGTATGTCTTCGCGATATAAAACCGGAATTCGGGCACCATATAAATGGTACAAATCAGAATTAGCACGCACATCCACTTTTTTAAGCATGGAGGCCGCACTTTTATCTACTTCTTCAAGTAAAGTCTCGGCTTGATCACAAAGGCTACAACCTTGACCTGTATATAAAATTAAACCCATATAACTTAACACGCCCTACTTTTTAACTAGAGACCAACAATGATGGATTTTAGGATTACGCAGAAAATCTTCGGGCAAGGTTTGCTTCGAAATATCTTTAATGCTCAGTCCTAACTCAACCAGTGCAACCTCGTCTAACTTAAACTGTCGTAAGTTGTTTGAAAACAAAATCTCGCCGCCAGAATTGAGGCAAGTTACTGCATCTGTAATTAATGCTATATGGTCTCTTTGTACATCCCATGTTCCTTCCATTCGTTTTGAGTTGGAAAAAGACGGGGGATCAATAAACATTAAATCGTATTTACCGTTATGACGGTTTAGCCAAGTTAAACAGTCGGCTTGAATAAATTCATAAGCGCCAGTTAACTTATTAATCTTGAAATTCTCTTTTGCCCAATCAATATAGGTATTAGACATATCGACTGTGGTAACAGATTTTGCACCACCTAAAGCGGCATGAACAGAAAAACTGCCCGTGTAGGCAAACAAGTTAAGTACGTCTTTGCCTTTGGATTTCTGTTGGAATAATTGACGTGTCACTCTATGGTCTAAAAATAACCCAGTATCTAAATAGTCATATAAATTGACCTGAAACTTTGCACCGTTTTCAAACACTTCAATCGTTTCTTTTCGTTGCGACACTTTTTGGTATTGGTTTGTACCTTTTTGTTGTTCTCTGACTTTAAGAACAATCTTATTGGGATCAATACCTGTGACTTGTGGTAAAGCCACCATGACTTCCTGTACGCGTCTTTTCGCTTTTTGTTCAGGAACGTCTTTAGGTGCTGAATATTCTTGTACCACTAAGTAATCAGCATATCTGTCCACTGCTACATTGTATTCAGGTAAATCGGCGTCATAAATACGATAACAATTAGTATTTTGATTTTTTAACCATTTATTGGTTTTCACCAAGTTTTTACCTAAACGATTAGAAAAGTCAGTATTAACTGTTTTATTTTCTCTAACTTGGCAGTTTTTTTCATCTAATTCATAGTTAACTAATAAACATTCCAATTTACCGTTCATTAATTTGTATTCTTTTTTGGCCGCTAATTTCATTTGGCGTAACAAGTCACGGTCAGATGTTAATAACGACAGATGCCAGCTCTTAAATTCTTGTTTTAACCAACTGCCCCATTTTTGGAAAATGGGGATAAGTGAAGTGGTTTCACTTAACCTTTCACCATAAGGAGGGTTACTTACCATGTAACCGCTAGGTAAATCTGTCGATGGTAAGCTACATGCATCCTGTTGGGTAAATTTAATTAAGTTAGCAACACCTGCTGATTCTGCATTTTCTCTGGCAACAGAGATTATCGAGCTTTCAATATCATTGGCCCAAATAACGCCGTTATGAGGCCGTCTAGCCTGCTCTGCTGCTTGGATTAGATTGTCCCAGCTAGATTTGTCATGCTGTTTCCATGCATCAAATCCCCAGGACTCGCGTTTTAAGCCTGGTGCTATATTTGTTGCCATCATCGCCGCTTCTATCGCAATGGTGCCAGAACCACACATGGGATCTATCAATGGTAATTGCTTATTCTTGGGCCACCCGCTTCTAATAAGCATGGCACAGGCTAAATGTTCTTTCACTGGGGCTATGCCCGTTTTAGACCGATAATGTCTTTGATGTAAGCTTTGACCTGTTATATCAATATAAACACCCAAAATGCTTCGCCACATGCGGGCTTGAATTCTAATATTTGGAGAGACTTTACTGACTGAAGGACGAACATCGAAAAAGGTTGAAAATTGATCAACTATGGCATCTTTTACTCGCAAACCGCCAAACTGAGTATTATTAATGCTTTGGTTGGTACCGGTAAAGTCCACCATAAAGGTATCGTCTACGCCAAAATGTGTTGGCCAGTTTGCTTGATCAGTGACTTTGTATACATCGTCTGCAGTATTGACTTCGCCTTCGGCAAGCTTAACTAACACTCGGTTTGCCAAACGCGACCAAATACAGACTTTATACGCGTCAGCGAGTTCGCCGCTAAACAACACTTGTCCGGGTTTTGATTTTACTGCCACGTCTGGGCATATCTCTGCTATTTCTTCTAAAAGCAGTCCGTCTAAGCCCTTAGACGTAGTGATTAAAAATTCGAACGTGTTGTCGGTCATAGTGTGGCTCAAGATACTCATAGATTAAAACGGCCGCGATTATACGGTAAATGTCGACTAAGCGCATGTTTAATCGACATTTAAAAGAAGCGAACTATTTGAATTAATTATCGTGGTGTAAAGGTATCTATTAAAAGTTATGCGCTAAGTTGGGAGCTGATTTCAGATAATAAAGGTTCAAGTCGAGTTTTTGCTAGCTTAATTAAATCAAACTGTTTTAAGAATTTGTTTTCATTAAGTTGTAGTTTCGACGATATCAGCATACAAGTTGCAAGAGATTGTTCATCAGTCAAAACCAATACAACGCCAGAATTAAATTGATTAACAACTCTGGCTAACCTGTGATGAAAACCAAAAGGCTCAACCTCATCTAAAAACCAACTTTTGGGTGACACAGGCTTATGGAACATTGTCGCTGCCGTGGCATTAATTAAAATGTGTGTGAGTTGCGCATCTGAAAATTGCCCGCCACTAGCAAGCAAGTGATCAGCAAATGTTAGATAACATTCCGTGTCAGATAAATTGAACAACTGATCCGACGTTGGTAAATCTATAATCTGTTTTTGTCCATACGCAGTTGTACACTGCCACTCTTCTCCCATAGACAACATCAGTTGACTATTTTCAGAAAACCAATACCAATCTGACATGGGATGGAGCATAAAACTGAACAATCTCTGTAGTTAATAACAGTTAAAAAATACCATATGTTTTTAGCCTTTGGGTGATTTATTACCATTTTAATTAGTCTAAAAGAACCAGATCAATGCAGGATCATTATATAGCATCAACGATCTCCTTGATCACTTTTGGCCCCTGGTAGATCAATGACGTATACAGTTGGATCAATGTTGATCCGGCCTCGATCCGTGCCTTTGCAGACTTCGCGGAGTGAATGCCCCCTACCCCTATAACCGGTATTCTCCCTGCTATCACTTCGACAAGCTTCTCAGATACAGCCTGACTCTTAGCTGATAACACTGCGCCGCTTAGACCACCCATTTCCTCTGCATATTCTTGTCCTAACACTTCTTTTCTATCTAAAGTGGTGTTGGTTGCGATCACACCATCGATCTTGGCATTGATCAAAGAATTAGACATGTCGACAATTTCCTGCTCCGTTAGATCAGGTGCGATCTTAACGAGGATCGGTACATATTTAGCGTACTGAATTTGCAATAACTTTTGTTCATTCTTAATACCAATTAACAGCTCATCTAAGGCTTTGCCGTGTTGCAAATTCCGTAATCCTGGCGTGTTGGGTGAAGAGATATTGACGGTGACATAACTCGCATAGTTGTAGACTTTACGCAGACAAATGAGGTAGTCATGCAACGCCTGCTCTTCCAAAGTATCTTTATTTTTACCAATATTGATACCTAGAATACCTGTATATTTTGCCTTTTTGACGTTTTCAATCAGGTTATCCACCCCCTTATTATTAAATCCCATACGGTTAATAATGGCCTGACCTTGAGGTAAACGATACATTCTGGGTTTGTCATTGCCCGGTTGTGGTTTAGGTGTGACGGTGCCAATTTCAATAAAACCAAAACCCATAGCGGCAAAAGCATCAATGCACTCTCCGTTTTTATCTAAACCTGCAGCTAGTCCCAGGGGATTTTTAAAGGTTAATCCAAACACTTGCACTGGTTTATCAGTTAAATTTTGTTTATATACACAATTTAATAGATTGTTCTGAGTACGTTTAAGCCAATTAATTGTGAAGTCATGGCTCCACTCGGCATCTTGGGTAAACAATAATTTTTGGATAATGGAATACATAATTTCTCTTTAATCATAAAAAAGCCCTGGCACGTATTAACGAAAACCAGGGCGTTGTTAAATGTAAAGGGCTTAAATAAATAGGCCCTATTATCAGTTATTGGCGTTGATGCTCAGCAGCATTAACTCCCTAAGGGCAACTGAAAACTTAGCAAACTCATGGGTACTACTGGTTTTAAATTCAGACATCATATGATACCAGCGATCGAGTAACACTTGGTTATTGTGCATCCAATTATTTAGAATTGATTCTGCATCTTTATTCTTTGGATCGGATGCTAACAATACTGACGTAATCGATCTTTGTTGCCAATCAAGCTCTTCACGATATGAAGCTCGTGCCAATGCTTGCCAATGATTACTCACTGCTTGACTATCTATTTGTGCCAAGAACCAATGTAATTCAAGCTTTGAACCTAACTTAAAGTACAAATTAGATACCAGTTTTATATCTCGTTTGTCAGTTTCAGCCACTTGAGTTAAGTCCATACATGGGAACATATTACTAAGAGATGAAACTCTGTAAGCGATTGAGTCTGGCACGCCGGCATTGGTCAGCTCAAGACACGCGCTTTCAAGTTGTTGATATTCACTTTCTACTAAATAATCCTGAATATTGACGAATAAATCCTCAAAAGTAGAACGATAACTATCAATCGAATCTTGAATACTAAGAGTTTTACTACAATGACGTAGATACCAGCGAGAGGCACGACGCAATGTTCTTCGCATACTTTCGAGCATGCGCAATTGCACGTCTGAAGATACTTTATTATCTAAGTCTTCAACCTCATGCCATAAGCTTTGCATTCCAAAAATGCCTTTCACCACAGAATAAGCAGTGGCTATCTCATCAACACCAGCCCCGGTTTCTTCTTGTATTCTAAAGACATAATTCATGCCCATATCATTAATGATATTATTGGTTAATTTTGTGGCGATGATTTCGCTTCTAAGGGGGTGCTGTTGCATCTGGGCAGAGAAATTTTCTTGTAGCTTTTTAGGGAAGGCTTCAATCAATAACTTTCCGTGGTATGGATTATCAGTTATAGATGCAATATTAAACTGTTCTTTCATGACCATTTTCCCATAAGCAATCAAAACTGATAACTCTGGTCGTGTTAAGCCCGTGGACTTCGCCAGCCGGTCAGAAATTTCATCATCAGCAGGGATAAACTCTAGTTCCCTGTTTAAGTACCCTTCTCGCTCTAAGCCATGAATAAAACGTAACTGCTCTCTAAGTTGGTTTACTCCGCCTAACTCAGATATTGATATGGACTCTGTTTGACGGTAACAATCTTGGATAACCAATTCGCCTACTTCATCCGTCATTTCATACAATATATTGTTACGCTGTTTAATGGTTAAATCACCAGCATTAACTAAAGAGTTAAGCAGAATTTTGATATTAACTTCATTATCTGAACAATCCACACCACCCACATTATCAATAAAGTCAGTGTTTACTTTGCCGCCATTTCTAGCAAATTCTATTCGTCCAAGCTGAGTCGCCCCTAAATTTCCACCTTCACCGATTATTTTGGCTTGTAACTGGTTACCATTTACCCGCACATCGTCATTAGCACGATCACCAACTTGGGTGTGGTTCTCTTTAATACTTTTAACGTAGGTACCAATGCCACCATTCCAAAGTAGGTCAACTGGCATTTTTAATACGTTATGAATAAGTTCATTGGGTGTCATGTTTTGTTGTTTAGTCCCCAGCCACTTTTTCATTTCTGTGGTCAGTTTAATCGACTTAGCGGAACGACTGAAAATATCACCACCTTTAGAAATAAGCTTTCTGTCATAATCGTCCCAACTCAGTGAAGGATTTTCAAATAACCGTTGCCTTTCTTTATATGTAGTCTCAATATTTGGGCTAGGGTCAAAAAAGATATGTAAGTGGTTAAAAGCACAGATTAATTTAGTATGAGTAGATAACAACATACCGTTACCAAATACATCACCCGCCATGTCGCCTATTGCAACACAAGTAAAATCAGTGGTCTGACAATCTTTACCCATTTCTCTGAAATGACGCTTAACAGACTCCCATGCTCCCTTTGCGGTAATGCCCATTTTTTTATGGTCGTAACCAATGCTGCCACCTGAAGCAAACGCATCACCTAACCAAAAATTAAACTCGTCTGAGATACCATTCGCAATATCAGAGAAGGTAGCCGTTCCCTTATCTGCTGCAACAACCAAATAAGCGTCATCTTCATCTAGTCTGACAACATCTTTTGGATGCACCACTTTGCCTTCAACTATGTTATCGGTGATATCCAGTAAACTACGGATAAATATTTTGTAGCACTCTTGGCCTTCTTTTTGGAAAGCTTCACGGCCCTGATCCATAGGTAAGTTTTTACAAACAAACCCGCCTTTAGCGCCTACTGGCACAATCACAGTATTTTTAACTTGTTGTGCTTTTACTAAGCCTAATATTTCTGTCCTGAAATCTTCTTGTCGGTCTGACCAACGTAACCCACCTCGTGCTACCTTTCCGCCTCTTAAATGCACACCTTCAATACGCGGTGAGTACACAAAAATTTCAAACTTAGGTCTAGGTAATGGCATCTCAGGAATAAGTTCAGGCAACATTTTGTATGAAACATAAGGTTTTTGATTGCCCAGTTCATCTTTTTGATAAAAGTTGGTACGCAAAGTCGCCAAAATCAAATCCAGATAACGACGGATAATCCTGTCATCATCTAAATTAGATACGTTCTCTAATTGTTCTTTAATAGTGTTGAGCATTGTTTCTTCAACTTTGCTAGTACCCTTAGTTTTAGGGTCAAACTTTTGATGAAATAATTGAACCAGTAAAGTTGCGATTTTGGGATAGTTTGCAAGGGTATTTGCAATGTAGTCACGGCTAAAAGAACCGCCGATTTGACGCATATATTTTGCGTAGGAACGTAAAATAGTCACATTTCTACCCGTTAATCCTGCACCCAATACTAAACGATTAAACGGGTCATCTTCTAAGGCGTTATACCAAACTTCTGAAAATGCTGTTTGGAATAACATCTGAGCCTGCCCCATATCCATGTCATTGCTGGTGTTATGCAACATTGAGAAATCCATGATCCAATTAACTTGCTCTTCATTATGGCTGATTTTAAAGGGACTTTCATCTATGACTCGTAAACCAAAGTTTTCAAGCATAGGCAATACAGCTGACAAATGGATGGGTTCATTCCCGTGAAACAGTTTCAACCTAACCGCTTTACTTTCTGGCCCTTCTTCTTGAGGTCGGTAGAACAACATATCTAAAGTATGTTCTGTATTAAGCAACTCAAGTTTTTCGATATCAACTAATGCAGCACTGGGCAAATTGTACTCTTTGTAACTGCTTGGAAAAGCATTGACATAACGCTGTTCAAGTTTTTTGCCTTTTGCCTCACCATGATTAGAGCGAATAGTACTGGCTAATCTGTCATCCCAGCTTCTATTTAATTCGATGATGTTTTTCTCGATATCCTTCACATTATATTCCGCATTATTATTTTTCACTCTGACAATGTAATGGGTTCTCGCATAGACAGATTCTGAAAAATAAGTGGTAAATTCAACATCTTCTTCGCTGGCGAAAGATTGTTTTAGTAGTACCTGAGTATCTTTTCGTAACTGGGTGTTATAACGCTCTCTGGGTACAAACACCATACAAGAAATAAAACGGCCAAATACATCTTTACGTGGAAACAGCCTAGAGATCCCACGCTCTTGCATTTGAAAAATACCCAATACAATTTTTGCGAGTTCTTTAACGCTGCCTTGAAGTAATTCGTCTCGAGGATAGGTTTCAATTATATTCAAAAAAGCTTTATGCCCATGTGAGCCAGGATCAAAACCAGACAATTTAGATATTTCGTTGATTTTTTCCTGAAGCACAGGCAATTGTGTAGCACTACTATTATAAAATGAAGCTGAGTAAAGACCAATAAACCTATCTTCTCCAATGACCTTACCTTCATCATCAAAACGTTTAATGCCAACATAATCTAAATAGGCGGGACGATGAACCCTAGAGCGTGAATTGGTTTTTGTCAGCATCAATGGGTTATGACTCAGTGCTTCTTCTCTAGCCGAAGGCGGAATATTTGACAATACTCGGTCACGATTAGTCTTTGAGTTTTTCATCAGGCCTAAACTAGAATCATTATCGGCGACCCAGCGGTAATCACCTTTTATAGCCTTAGCGCTATAAGAACGGTATCCCATTAAGGTGAAATTGTGATCGTTAAGCCATGCTAAAAAGTTTTCAGTTTGTTTTTTCTGCACTTCAGATATTGGACACTGACTAGTTTTGAATTCCTCAATAATATCTCTTAACCTAGCTCGCATGGGTTGCCAATCTTGCACCGCCATAGACACATCGTTAACGACTGACATCAGCTCATCTGTGAGTTGCTCTAAAGCAAGTTTTGATGTTTGTCTGTCTACTTCAATCAGAACAACGGTTTGTCTGATAACCTCTTTGTTTTTACTGCTACTACTTTCAAAGGAAACTAATGTGTGTTGATCATCACGCTTCAGTCCAATAGGACAATGCAATAACAAGTGTGCCGTTATGCCCATTTTATTCAGTGCCATTCGAACTGAATCCACTAAAAATGGCATATCAGTGACAATAATTTCTACTATAGTATGAGTTGATTGCCATCCGTGTTTACTAATGGCGGGATTAAAAGCGCGAATAAAAGGTGCATCGCCTTGATAATCCACAAACTGATTCCACAAACTCAAGGTTGCACCGTAAAGGTTATCCTCAGTTCGGTTATCTAAATCATCATGTGCAATGTTTTTGAAGAGTATTTTGGAAAAATTTGTAACTTGTTCAACCCGATCAGAAGCGACTTTTTTATTAATCAATTTATAGACATTTTCAAGTAGAACTGAATGTTGGTTATCTGCAACCGTCATATGTTTACCCATTCTTTTTTAACTTATTAGTAGTAGGAAAATTTGTAATTACCGAGCAGACTAAGGTATTTATGATTAGCTACGCTCGATTAGACAAAAGACTGAGATATATAAAATTTTTTGTAACTTATGACACATTCTCGCTAAAATTATCGCGCAATAAAAGACTTATATTTACTTAATCTTTACAAATTTCATAGCTATGCAAATTGAAAGCATAAAAAAGGCCCATAAGGGCCCTTAGAGTGGAAATTGACTAAATACTTATGCAGTTTATTTTCACAAGCAATGCAGTCTTATTATGCTACTTTTTCAAAACTCTTAATTTTATTATTATCGTCAATCATTAATCTAAATCTACCCTTTATACCCATTGGACTCACATGGGGTCGTAAATTTCTGACTGGTAATTGGATCCTTTTACCGTTGTCAGCTTTCATCACAACACTATTGATGCCTGGAATATAGAGCTGCACACATAATTCATATTTGAGCGACAAGGTAAAATAAAAGGTCTGCATTGTGCTGTTCTTAATCTACGTTTAATGGCCACTAGGGCAAACTTTTTGTTATTTTTTCAAATAAGTCGATACTCAACCCCTTTGTATTACCGATACGCATTAGCTGATGTTGCATAAGTTGTTGTCTGGTTTTATCTACTTTTTGCCATTGTATTAAAGGCGTAATAATCCGCGCAGCAATTTGAGGGTTAACCTCATTTAACTTTATCAGATAATCAGCTACAAACTTATAACCAGAGCCATCAATATTGTGGAATCCAGCCACATTAAAAAAGCTAAAGGTACCGATTAAAGCTCTCACTCTATTAGGATTATTAATGGTGAATTGGCTGTGCCCCATCAATATGCTAATACGCGCAAGAATATCTGATCGATCGGTATTAGCATGCAAAGCAAACCACTTATCCAACACTAACGGGTCCCCATGCCATTTATGTTCAAACGCTAACATCAGTTTTTCAAATAAATCCAAGTCGCCTAATTGAGCTGCACCTAACACACCCAAAGAATCGGTCATATTATCTGCGTTATTAAATTGATGTGTTAAAAGTTGTTCAACATCAGGTAGTTCTGACAGGGTTAAATACTTAAGCGCAAGATTTCGCATTTTTCTTTGTTCAACTTGCTTTGATTGGTAGACATAAGGTTGTTGTTCAAACGTCGAATAATGGCGCAACCAATTAGCTTGATATGTTTTAGCTAATGCTTTGAATAATTGTTTTCGTGACTGATTTAATACGTCTATATCGACTGATTCCATTTGTTGGAACAAAGTCTCAAAACTTGGCAAGGTCAGTATCTCGGCTTTTAATGCCAACGAGATATCCATTGCCTCAATAATAGGTTCAAACATTCCGACGGTTTGAGCAATAGAGGCCATTTGTTGCTGTTCAGTTTGATCCGCTAAATTATGGATACAATCACTAAATAATTTTTGACCTGCATCCCAACGAGCAAATTCATCAGGTGATCCCAACATAACCTTGCCTAACTGTTGTTGGCTGTAGGGATAATCTAGCTTAACAGGCGCACTAAAACCATGAAGCAATGAAGGAATGGGTTTTGAATCAACATTTTTAAATTCGAGACTTTGTTGGGTATCATTTAACTCTAAAGTCATTTGCTCTTTGTCAGAATCACCCAACATTAAAGGTTCAAGTTTATCGTTAAGCAGACTAAATTGAATAGGAATGACTAAGTTCTGTTTTTCTTTTTGTTCAAAAGTAGCAGAATGTTGCTGTTGGAATTCAATTCGATACATTTTTAAACTTGCATCGTAAGAGTCTGTAACTACAACTTGAGGTGTCCCCGATTGACTATACCAACGTCTAAACTGCGATAAATCTTTATCATTGGCATCTTGCATGGCTTGCACAAAATCATCACAAGTAACAGCTTGGCCATCAAATCGTTTGAAGTAGAGTTTGATACCTGCTAAGAAGCCTGTCTTACCTAACAATGTAAATAACATTCTGATCACTTCAGAGCCTTTGTCATACACAGTAACAGTATAGAAATTATTCATTTCAATCACTTCATCAGGCCTGATGGGGTGTGACATAGCGCTTGCATCTTCGGCAAACTGTCGTTCTCGAATGACTTTTACGTTTTGGATTCGATTAACAATAGGTGAAGACATGTCAGCACTAAATTGCTGATCACGAAAAACAGTTAATCCTTCTTTTAAACTTAACTGAAACCAATCACGGCAGGTTACTCTATTACCAGTCCAATTATGGAAGTATTCATGGGCAATAACGGCTTCGATATTAAAATAGTCTTCATCTGTGGCGGTTTGTGCATCGGCCAACACAAATTTACTGTTAAATACATTAAGCCCCTTGTTTTCCATGGCACCCATATTAAAAAAGTCGACAGCCACTACCATGTAAATTTCAAGGTCGTACTCTAGACCAAACTCAGTTTCGTCCCACTTCATGGCTTTTTTTAGTGAATCAAGGGCGTGTTGGCCTCTGCCTAACATGCCTTTATCTACAAATAACTCTAAGGCAATGGTTCTACCTGACTGGGTCACAAAACTGTCTTCCAAAAGATCAAAATCACCAGCGACTAAGGCAAATAAATAACAAGGTTTTTTAAAGGGATCTGACCACTTCACCCAGTGATTGCCATCACTTAAGTCACCAGAATCGACCTTGTTGCCATTAGACAGTAAAAAAGGAAAATGTTTTTTGTCCGCAATTATTTTGACATCATAAGTTGCCAATACATCAGGTCTATCCAGAAAATACGTGATTTTTCTAAAACCTTCGGCCTCACATTGAGTGCAATACGCCCCTGCTTGGAGATATAAACCTTCTAAACTAGAGTTATCTTTGGGGTTAATAATATTTTCAATACGTAATTCAAATTCATCATTATCGGTATCAATTGTCAGGGACGTGTCTGTTTGCTGATAATTAGAAACATCTTTACCATTGATGTGCACAGACGATAACTGAATGCCTTCACCATCCAAAATAAGAGGTTTGTTGTGTGTTCCGTTTCTGGTGACTTTAGAAACACAGATCACCTTTGTGCTTTTATCAATCAAGGTAAATTCTAGTTCTACGTGATTGATTAAAAAGTCAGGTTGTCGGTAGTCGGAGCGCTTTTTTACAGCAGGAATAATAGTAGACATCATATCCTCAAAAATGAATAAGATTTAATAGGACATGCAAAACGTGCTGGTAAGCCAGCACGTTTTGCATATTAGGCCTTGGTTGTGATTGGTTCCTGTTCAGGTTCAGGAATAGGTATACGTAAGATTTTAATACCTAAGTAAGCATAAATAATAGCTAAAACAGGGTTTATCAAATTAAAAAACGTATAAAAAATATAATCTAATGGGTTTACTGCCAAAACACCGTGCATATAAACCCCACAGGTGTTCCATGGGATAAGCGGAGACGTCAATGTTCCGCCATCTTCTAAGCTACGGGATAAATTCAGCTGATGTAAGCCACGTTTTTCAAATTCATTTTTATACATTCTGCCAGGCATCACAATCGCCATATACTGGTCGGCGGTAATAATATTAGTACCAATACAGGTTAAAATAGTCCGCGTGATCATATCACCTGCTGTTGTGGCGCCTTTTAAAAATGCACTCACCACTCTTTTAAGCAGCCCAATTCTTTCCAATACAGCGCCAAACGTCATTGCACACATAATTAACCAGATAGTATTCAGCATACTCGACATACCGCCGCGACTTAAAAGGTTGTTTAAGGTATCGCTGGGAGTTGAGAAAGAGACACCATCAAACAGTGCCGTCCATACCACGACTATCGAGCCTCGAAGAGGGCTTACGCCTTCACCTGCTAGGCTTGCAATAACTTCAGGTTGGAACACCGCAGCCCATATACCACCTAACAATGCGCCTATAGCAACGGCTGGAAATGCTGGTACTTTTTTAATCGCCATAGTTAACAACACCAACAACGGTATCAACATATGTAAACCCAAATTAAATTCTTGCTGTAACAAGGTTTGCATTTCTTCGATGCCAGTGGCTGAGTCGGGTAAATCAGCGCCTAAACCAATCACCACAAATAAAATGAGGGTGATAATAATACTAGGTATAGTGGTCCACATCATATACTGAATATGTTCAAATAAATTAGTCCCCGCTATAGCGGGTGCTAAGTTAGTTGTCTCAGAAAGAGGCGATATTTTATCACCAAAATAGGCGCCTGAAATAATGGCCCCGGCTGTAATCGCTTCGGACATGCCCATTCCTATAGACACTCCCATCAGGGCTACACCCACTGTCGCGGCTGTGGTCCATGAACTACCAATGCTCATTGCGACTATGGCACAAATAAGGCAAGTGGCGGCGTAAAACATCGAAGGGTTTAACAAATCTAAGCCGTAATATATCAGGGTTGGAACTGTACCCGCTAACATCCAAGTACCAATAAGTGAGCCCACGGCCAGCAAAATAAGAATGGCACCTAAAGAACGAGAAATTCCTTTAACAATACCTTGTTCAATATCATCCCAGCTATAACCATTTTTCAAACCAATAATGGCGGCTATGCCCATAGCTACCAATAAGGCAATTTGGTTAGGACCAAAAGAGGAATTATCTTCAAATAAATATACCGACCCACCCAACAAAATGACCAATATTACAATTGGAATAAGTGCATCAGATAAAGATGCTTCTACTTTTGGTTTTTTAATCGTCATAACATTTTACAATCCTGGAGTTTTAAATTGGGTTTAAATCTATGTTGTGGGACTAATCCACTATCGAACGGTAAAACATAATAGCGATAACCACAGGACATACAAAACGTACATACCATGGCCAAATTTTCCAAAACATACTGCGCTCTGCTTGTTCACTACCCTGTTTTAGTTCCGCTAATATTTGATCACGTTTCCATACCCATCCAGCAAAAATACATAAAACGAGTCCGAGCAAGGGCTGACTATACTTAGTGGTTAAGTCTATGACGAATCCAAACAGGCTATCCATATTAAATGCAATGGTTGAACTCATAATAAATACTAGAAGCGTTAAAAACCATACTGCCCGTTTCCTGCCAATGCCTTTGCTTTCAACTACATAAGCAACAGGGACTTCAAGCATTGATATTGAGGACGTTAATGCAGCAATGATCATTAAAGCAAAAAATACAAATGCTACATATATACCGACTGTACCCATTGTTTCAAATAACGAAGGCAAAACCGCAAAAATCAGGTTTGGGCCTTCGATTAATGCACCACTATCAGAAAATATTTTGACACCGTTATGCAGCGCCACATACATAGCGGGAATAATCAGCATTCCTGCTAAAATAGCGACCCCTATATCAACTAAGGCAACGGAAGCCCCAAGGGTGGGCAAATTTTCTTTTTTACTGACGTAAGACCCGTATACCAACATGGTACCGACTCCTAAAGACATAGAAAAGAAAGCCTGTCCCATTGCATTTATCAGCAGGTTGGGTTCCATGATCAAACTAAAATTAGGAAGCAGATAAGCTTTCCATCCCTCCACAGCACCGTCTAAAGTCGATACATAAATAATCAACAAGACAATAATAATAAAAAGGGCTGGCATTAGACGGACAGACCATAGCTCAATACCTTGTCTCACCCCTCCAGTGACAATACTGGCAGTTAAACAAAGAAAGATACCAGAAAAAAGAATGTCTCTAGTGTATGAAGATGATACTAACCAATTTGAAATGGCATCTTGACCCAGCATATCGCTGATAGTTTGCAGAAAGTGGGATAACATCCACCCCGCGACTAATGCATAAAAAGAAAGAATTAAAGAAACAGTTACAAACCCCCACACACCTGTTGCGCGACCAATATTACTGCCTGATATTTTGCCTAATGCATCCACCATATTTGACCGCGTTGCGCGGCCAATGATGAGTTCTGCCATCAGCACTGGGTAAGCTAAAAGAAAGGCTAAAACAATATAAACCAGCACAAATGCTGCGCCGCCATTACTAGCCACTTGAGTTGGAAACCCCCAAATATTACCTAATCCCACCGCCGAGCCAGCGGCAGCCAGCACAAATCCCATTCGAGACGAAAATTCTCCACGTGCAGCCATGTGTTGCCCTTTTAAATATTTTTATTATTTTTATTATTTTTATTATTTTTATATTGAAAGGGCTGCATGTGGCAGCCCGTTGTTATTTTATTTGTTATTAATGGCGTATTTTCCCATAGTTAATACGTCATAAGTAATATTCGCAGCTTCTTCTAAAAACGGGTCAACTGTTTCAAGTTCTTCCGGTAAGTCATCTAAGTTTTCAACTTTTTCTAAACCAAGACGAACAAGGCGTTCATTAGTACGCATCAGGTTACGTTGTTCAATTTCGGTTTTTTCTTTTAGTCGTTCTGTTTCGACCAAAGAAATAGTTTTATCTTCTTTTTTAATTCTGTAACGCTCTACATCCTCATAGATGTAGTTGAATTCTTTTTTAATCCTTTGATTGTATAACTCTGTTAAGCCTTTAACCGTATTTTTATTTTCACCAAAAGTGGTGTAGTTGGCTCTAGCAATACTGTCCCAAGGTAGCGCATTTTCTTCTTGGCTTTCACCCCAATCAGCATGGTCTATTACCGATGGAAACAAAATATCTGGGATGACACCTTTATGCTGAGTACTGCCACCGTTTATCCGATAAAACTTGGCTATGGTAAATTGCACACTGCCCAAAGGGTTTTCGTATAAATCATAAATTCTACCTAACGGGCGGTGTTGCTGCACTGTACCCTTTCCAAAGGTCTGTTCGCCTAAGATTAAAGCTCGATTATAATCCTGCATGGCGGCAGCAAATATTTCGGAAGCAGATGCACTGTAACGGTCTACTAATACTGTTAGTGGTCCATCATAAAACACCTTACCGTCTACATCCTTTTCAAGACGGATCCGACCAGCGCCATCACGAATTTGAACTACAGGACCTTTATCGATAAATAAGCCTGAAAGCAGAGTTGATTCGGTCAAAGAACCACCACCATTGCCCCTCAAATCAACAATAATACCTCTTACGCCTTGTTCATTAAGGCTTTCAATTTCTTTCGCAACGTCTTTGTGTAAATTGTTATAAAAAGAAGGTATTGATATCACCCCCAACTTTTGGTCTTTGTTTGGACCATCTTTAGGGATGTAAACCTCAGATTTTGCAGCGCGATCCTCTAATTTTATTTTGTCTCGGGTGAGCGTTACGACTACTGGCACAGTGGATTCAGATGATCCCTTTACTACCTGAAGTTTTACAACGCTGCCTTTGGGTCCTTTTATCAGTTCTACTACTTCATCTAAGCGCCATCCAATAACATCAACAAACTCATCTTTATCTTGGGCAACACCTACAATCTTATCTTCAGGTTTAATGTTATTAGATAAATCGGCAGGACCGCCAGGCACAACACTACGAATAACAGTAAAGTCATCTTCGCTGAGCAATACGGCACCTATACCTTCAAAAGAGAGGTTCATTTCCATTTGGAAACGTTCTGCATTGCGTGGAGACAAATAACTAGTATGCGCTTCGATGCTGCGGGCGAATGAATTCATAACCGTTTGAAAAACATCTTCGCTAGATGTTTGGGTTAAACGTTTGATTGCACGTTCGTAACGTTTAGTGAGTAGTTCTTGAGTTTTTGGCCAATCTTTACCTGCTAACTTTAAATTAAGTGCGTCATATTTAACTCTCTGACGCCATAATTCATCTAATTCCTCATTACTTTTAGCCCAGTCTGCCTCTTCTCGGTCATAAACAAACTTGTCATTAGTCAATTCAAAATTAAATTCTTTATCTAATAAGCTAAGCGCGTATTCGTATCTCTCGGTTCGACGCTGCATATTAAGTTGATAAATTTCATAGGCAATACTTAAATTACCCCGCTCAATCGCATCATCAAATTTAACCCTGTAAGCAGAGAAACTTTTAATATCTGCAGCGCTAAATACATTACGATTAAAATCTAAAGAGTGAATAAACCGATCAAATATTTTGATCGATAATTCATCATCTAAATCAATCTGTTTATAGTGGGCGCGCAGAAATTGCGAGGACACTCTTTTAGCTGACGCTACGTGTTGCGATTCTTGAGCCAATTTAGGTAAGTCTTTCACACCCAAACTGCTCTCTATTGCTATAGAGCCTGAACTCATCACCAATAAAGCTGATGCCACAGATATACGAATTGATTTAATCATTTATTACCTCTTTGAACGAGCCAATCTCAAGTTTTCCAATTGAACTTTGACCACCATTCCTGTATCTAGTTGCACTTGAATGCCATCTTTACTGACATCAGTAATAGTTGCAGGCATAGGGCTCTTACCAATCTTCACTGTCACAGCGGTTCCTGGGACAATATGTTGTTGCTCTAATCTTTCAGCGGTAGGCTGCTTAACCTTTGTTTGTTCTTTATTAACTACTTTAGACGTAAGTTTAAACTTAGGCGCATCTTTCTTTTTGTAATTGGGTTTGACATCAGTACCCGACGCTTTTAGTTCTTTACGCTTCTCTGCTACTTTGGCTTTACTTTCATCAAGTTGTTTTTTAGCGTGTTCTACGTGTTCATCTTCAATGGCAGCTACATCTTTACCATCTAAATCAATACGCTGCGCGCCCTTTTTGATGCTATGAAGATAACGCCAACTATTAGTGTAGTGTCTTAATGACGAACGTAGTAGTGTTTTACTGACTCGCTCTTCATTTTCTAAACGTTCAGCTAAATCTTGAAAAATACCTATTTTTAAAGGTTTTGCATCACCTTTATTACTAAAACAAGCGGGGAATTGTTCAACTAAAAAGCCTATGACTTCTTTGCTGTTCGAAAATTTTTGTGGATTGTCCATTCATTCTTCTAGTTAGTTAGTGTATTAACGGGGTTCTTGGTGCTCATCATCCCAAGTTGCTAGAAGCTGGTCAACCCAGTCATACAAATCATCTTCATCTATATCGAGTAAATGTGCATCTTCTCGCCAATTTTCCCAAATATATTGGATCATATTCTCTAAAGAGGTGGAATTGATATCTTCATGTGCTTTATCGTAGAGCATATGCAGAATAGTATTTAACCTATCTGTGGCTTCACTAGCCCTATCATCCCAAAAATCCATATCCTCAACAGTTGCGAGCACCACTTGAATATCTATTGTATGTTTCACTAAACAACTCTCCTAGCTTTGAATTCGTCTGAGTTGTAAAAAGTGGCTTGTAATATATCTACTATGAGGCTCAAACCTGATTTATCTTCATGATCAAACCTTGCAATATCCGGGCTGTCTATATCTAATACTGCGATAATTTGGTTGTTTTTGCGAATGGGTAACACTATTTCTGAATTAGAGGCGGCATCACAAGCAATATGACCAGTAAATTGATGTACATCGTCAATCATTTGAATGCAATTGTCAGATACTGCCGTTCCGCACACTCCTTTACCAATTGGAATACGAATACAAGCGGGTTGTCCGTGAAATGGCCCCAAAACCAATTGTTCTTCTTTTACCAAATAAAAACCAGCCCAGTTAACGTTTTCTAAATCCCAATAAAGTATCGCACTAATATTCGCCATATTAGCGACTAAATCTTGTTCTCCAGCAACTATTGCTTCAATTTGTTGAGCTAATTCTGAATAGTGTTGCCGTTTGTTTTCTGCCATTAATCTAACCTTAATTAAAATGTATCTATTTATAACTGTCTTTTAGGGCAAAAATAACTTTTACCCTTGCCTGTGTAGACATTTCTCCTGGTTGGTAACTTTCTGATGCCTGTAATTGTCGCACCCCCAATGATATTGGTGCTACCCCGCCAGTCGATTGTTCTGATATGGATATTACACCCGCTAATTTCAAGTCCAACACATTAGCCATATCCATGGCACGCTGTTTGGCATTCAATAAGGCATGTTTTAATGCCTCTTGATAATGTGCATCGGCTTGACTGTTAGTGAAAATAAATTCATTAATGTTATTTACTCCAAGACTTAATACGGCGTCTATAGACTTTTCGTATTGAGTTAAGGTTTTCAATGTGACCTTAACTTGCCGGGTTAAAATAAAACCTTTTTGTTCCCGAGTATTACCATTGTATTCAACCCAAGGATTAAACTGTACTTGTAATGATTGAACCGCTTTTTTGTCGATGCCAATTTTTATCAAAGCTTGGACCACAGTATTTGTTCTTTCGACGATAGCCGTATTTAGTTCTGATGCGACGCCACCTTTTTGTTCAATTGACAAACTAAAACTAAAACGATCTGGCACACTTAGAACACTACCCACACCAGACACTTCAATTATTCTATGGTGTTGGCCATTAGAATCATCTTCAGCGCTGGCGTAGCCAATCACTAATATCAATAAAAATAAAAACCATTTACGCATTTTAACCTCGATAAGCAGACATTTTTGAGTGAATGACATTTATGATGCCTTCACCGTTATGAACAAAGAATGAATCGACTAGAGTAACGTTATTTAAGGTGGCAGCTTAATAGTTTTAATCCATTAATTTCTGAGATAAAAAAGTGTATTCCAATGCCGTTCGTTTTGCTCTTTCTTGTAAATTAGCAGATGCCGAATGCCCCCCATCAATATTTTCATAATATTCAAAATCATGACCATACTTTTCTAATAAATAAGCCATCTTCCTTGCATGCCCTGGATGCACTCGATCGTCTTTAGTAGAAGTAACAAACATGATTGATGGATAATCACCATCGGGATCAATATTGTGTAGCGGAGATATTTTCTCTAAAAATGCACGTTCATCGGGGATGTCTGGACTACCGTATTCCCCAACCCATGAAGCCCCTGCTAATAACTTGTGATAACGCAACATATCCAACAAAGGTACCTGACAGACAACGGCGTTCCATAAGTCTGGTCTTTGAGTATACATAACCCCCATTAACAGGCCACCATTTGAGCCACCCATTATGCCTAAGTGTTTAGAGGAGGTGATCTTTTTAGCGATAACATCTTCGCCAACTGCAATCATGTCATCAAAAATAACCTGTCGTTTAGTTTTTAGTCCCGCTTGATGCCAATTTGGACCAAACTCTCCTCCACCACGAATATTTGCCAATACATAAACACCACCTTGTTCTAGCCAGTTTTTCCCTAGCAGCCCTGAATAACTCGGTTTTAATGAGACTTGAAAACCACCGTAAGCGTATTGTAATGTTGGGTTTGTTCCGTCAAATTTTATGTCTTTTTGTCGGACTACAAAATAGGGGATCTTTTCACCGTCTTTTGAACTCGTTTGAAATTGTTCAACTACAATATTTGAGGCATCGAAACGAGCTGGGATAGATTTAATCTCTGTGATATCCAGATTGTTTACATCAATTTTAAATAAGGTATCAGGGGCAACAAAACTTTCTTGATTAATAAAAATAATATCACTATCAATATGGGCTGACGAAACTGACATTGAACCGTTTTCAGGCATCGCTAACTTCATCTGTGACCATCTATCAGTAAAGTCATAAATATAGATATTGCTCACAACATTTTCTAACAAGGTTAAGACGAGTGTATTTTTGGTTATAGAAACAGCATCGATAGTGGCTCGCTCATTGGGATGGTAAACCAGTTGTAAGCCTTTTATTTGTTGATTTTGCAGCCAATGTTGGAGATCAAAAGACACTAAATCGCCGCTATCAAAGATTTGTTCTGTACTTTGTGGCGACCATTGTTGCTTCAGAGATAAAACTAATTGCCCTTTGAAAACCCCTTGTACTGCTACCTTTTCAGGTATAGGCAATTGAATTCCTTGGCGTTCGTCATCGGGGAGCCAAAAATATAATGATTCAAAAAATGTCACTGAGCGCACAACCATGTTTAGGTTGTTATCGCCAAACTTAAGAGAAAATGGCCATACTCCTACATCTGTTTTTTCGCCTTCAAATATTTGTTTTGCTTGGGTAAGTGGCTGCCCTCTTTTTAATGACTTAATGATAAATGGGTAACCACTTTCGGTTACAGAGCCTTCACCCCAGTTAGTCGCAATATTGATGTTATCAATATCTTTCCAGCTTACCCCTGTTTTTGCATCTGGGATAAAAAATCCATTTTCAACAAAAGATTGCTTGGCATGATCCCACTCACGTATTTCGACCGAGTCTTTGCCACCATCAGAAAGGGATAACAAGCAACGGTCATAATTACTCTCTAAGCACTCTGATCCTTTATATACCCAATTTTTTTCTTCTAAAGCTGAAAGATTGTCAATGCTAAGCAAATCTTCCCATTTAGGTTGAGACTTAGTGTATTCATCTAAAGTGGTTCTTCGTAGCATGCCTCGAACCTGATTTTCGTCTTGCCAAAAATTGTAAACAAAGCGGCCACGATAAGTACCATAAGGAATTTTATCTTTGGCATTAACAATTTCTAATCCAGCTTCGAGATACTGAGTATAACGACTATCAGCCATTAGTTTATTTAAGGTCTCTTTATTCCAAGCATTGACCTTATCTAAGGCTTGTTTGCCTTCTACTTCTTCCAACCACAAGGGGGCTTCTGCGACTATTTCTGTCATAGGTATGCTTTGTTCCAATTTGTTTTGTGCTTTTTCAGGATTACTACAGCCAGCTAATATAAATGCGCCGGCGATAGTGAGAGAGGTTAAAAATTTTAGCCTCAATTTTTGGCCTTTTAGAATATTAATAAATGCTCTTCTTATTTAACAGAGGGGTTAACTGACTAAAATACATTCAAATATTATCACTTGGTATAAAAACTTCACCTTTCATCAATTTTCTTGCACTTCGGCTCATGGAAACTTTATTAACTGTCCATACTCCATTGTGAATTTGGGTTTGTGCGCCTACCTTTAACGTTCCAGAGGGATGGCCGAAGGTAACAGAATCAAGGTCTCCACCGCCTGCGGCTAAATTGACTAACGTGCCAGGGATAGCCGCAGCCGTGCCTATCGCGACCGCTGCGGTGCCCATCATGGCATGATGTAATTTACCCATTGAAAGCGCTCTGACCGCCAAATCAATAGTCTGTCTATCCACAGTTTTGCCACTCGAAGTCAGATAATCTATAGGTTTAGCTACAAAAGCAATTTTCGGTGTATGTTGGCGACTAACAGCTTCATCAATATGTTTAATCAAACCCATCTTTAAGGCCCCATACGCGCGAATAGTTTCAAAACGATTCAGGGCTTGATTATCACCGTTAATTGCTTCTTGTAGTTCAGTACCTAAATACCCTAGCGCCTCAGCATTTAGAAATATAGTGGGGATACCTGCATTGATCATCGTGGCTTTAAAATCACCCACGCTCGGAACATGCAAATCATCAACAAGGTTACCAGTGGGAAACATGGCTTCATCACCATCAACTGGGGCAACAAATTCGACTTTTACTTCAGCTGCAGGGAAAGTCACGCCATCTAATTCAAAGTCGCCGGTTTCTTGTACCTGACCATCGGTGATAGGCACATGAGCAATAATCGTTTTGTTGATATTAGCTTGCCAAATGCGTACTACGCAGAAACCATTGTCAGGAATACGATTGGCGTCAACCAAGGCATGACTAATTGCAAATGAACCAACAGCGGCGGTTAAATTGCCACAATTTCCACTCCAATCGACAAATGCTGTATCGATAGAAACTTGACCAAACAAATAATCTACATCGTGATCCGCTTGAGTACTTTTAGATAATATGACGATTTTACTGGTACTTGAAGTGGCTCCGCCCATTCCATCGGTTTGTTTGCCGTAGGGATCTGGGCTGCCAATCACTCTAAGTATCAAGTTATCTCTTACCTCACCAGGTATCTGTGCAGATCCTGGTAAATCCGTAAGCTTAAAAAAAACACCTTTGCTGGTTCCGCCGCGCATATAAGTGGCAGCAACGCCTATTTGTGGTTTACAACTCATAAATTTATGTCCTATTTCAGTCTTTCTCTTTATGCCAAGGTAGACTCAAGAAAGTCTTGAGCAAAACGTTGTAGCACACCACCTGCTTCGTAAATACGTACCTCCTCAGCGGTATCTAAACGACACGTCATCGGGACTTGGAGTTGTTCACCATTTTTACGGGTAATATTTAAAGTTAATGTGGCGCCAGCGGCATAATCACCTAAAACATCATAGGTTTCAGTGCCATTAATGGCTAAGGTATGACGAGTGGTGCCGGGTTTAAATTCTAGAGGTAACACACCCATGCCAACTAAATTAGTGCGATGAATCCGCTCAAAACCTTCAGCGGCAATAACTTCAACGCCAGCTAAACGTACACCTTTTGCTGCCCAATCTCTTGAAGAACCTTGGCCATAATCAGCACCTGCAACAATGATGAGTGGTTGTTTGCGCTGCATATAAGTTTCGATGGTTTCCCACATACGCATATTAGTGCCTTCAGGCTCTAATCGGGCAAACGAACCTTGTTTTACTTCACCATTTTCCAGTACCATTTCGTTTAATAATTTGGGATTAGCAAAGGTTGCTCTTTGAGCGGTAAGGTGATCGCCCCTGTGAGTGGCATAAGAGTTGAAATCGACTTCAGGCAACCCCATTTTATCTAAATATTCTCCAGCCGCACTGTCTAACATAATGGCATTAGAGGGGGACAAATGGTCGGTAGTAATATTGTCACCTAAAACGGCTAATGGCCTCATTCCCTTCATGGTGCGCTCTCCTGCCAGCGCTCCTTCCCAGTATGGAGGTCTTCGGATATAGGTACTTTGGGGACGCCAATCATACAAAGGACTTTCTGCAGGTTCGAATGATCCTAAATCAAACATGGGAGCGTAAACTTTTTTAAATTGCTCAGGTTTAACAAACTCAGTCACTATGGCATCAATTTGTTCGTCACTTGGCCAGATATCTTTTAAGGTAATAGCGTTGCCATTTTTATCATAACCTAGGGCATCTTTTTCAATATCAAAACGCATGGTACCCGCGATAGCATAAGCCACCACTAAGGGCGGAGATGCTAAAAATGCCTGTTTAGCATAGGGATGAATGCGCCCATCAAAATTACGATTACCTGATAGAACTGCTGTGGTATATAAATCACGATCCACCGCTTCTTTTTGAATGGCAGGATCGAGGGCACCGCTCATGCCGTTGCAGGTGGTGCAAGCATAACCAACAATACCAAAGCCTAACTTTTCCATTTCTGGCAATAAACCGGACTCTTGTAAATAATACTTGGCCACTTTTGAACCCGGTGCAAATGATGATTTCACCCATGGTTTTCTTAATAAACCTAATTCGTTGGCTTTTTTAGCAATTAAACCCGCTGCTACAACGTTGCGAGGATTACTGGTGTTAGTACAGCTGGTAATCGCAGCAATAATTACTGCGCCATCGGGCATTTCGCCCTCTTTCTGCTCAACTTTATAGGCAATGCCTTTTGAAGCTAAGTCTGCTGTAGCAAGACGACTATGTGGGTTAGAGGGGCCAGCCATATTACGCCCTACTGATGATAAATCGAACTCTAATACACGTTCGTATTCAGCATCTATTAAGTCATCTGCCCAAAGACCAGTATGTTTGGCATAGGTTTCAACTAATTCTACTTGCTCAGGCTCGCGGCCAGTGATTTTTAAATAATCTATGGTTTGTTTATCAATATAAAACATACCCGCAGAGGCACCATATTCAGGGGTCATATTTGAAATGGTGGCACGATCACCTATGGTTAATTCTGCAGCGCCGTCGCCAAAAAACTCAAGATATGCGGATACAACTTTGGCATTTCGTAAAAATTCTGTGATCGCCAGTACAATATCTGTCGCTGTGATACCTGGCTGACGTTTTCCGTTTAATCTAACCCCAACAATATTGGGTAAACGCATCATGGAGGGTCTGCCAAGCATAACTGTCTCTGCTTCTAAACCTCCCACTCCAATAGCAATCACACCTAATGCATCTACATGGGGAGTATGACTGTCTGTACCTACACATGTATCAGGGAACGCCACACCGTCTCGTAATTGAATAACAGGCGACATTTTTTCTAAATTAATTTGGTGCATGATGCCGTTGCCAGCGGGGATGACATCCACATTTTTAAAAGCTGTTTTAGTCCATTCAATAAAATGAAACCTGTCCTCGTTGCGTCTGTCCTCTATGGCTCTATTTTTATCAAAGGCGTCAGGATCATCTCCATTATTTTCTACAGCCAGTGAATGATCGACAATTAATTGAGTCGGCACTACGGGGTTTACTTTCGAGGGATCGCCACCCTGTTCAGCGATTGCATCACGTAAACCTGCCAAATCAACAAGAGCGGTTTGTCCCAAAATATCATGACAAACAACACGTGCTGGATACCAAGGAAAATCCAAGTCTTGTTTGCGATAAATAATCTGCTTTAGGCAATCAGTTAGAATATCTGGCGCGCATCTACGAACCAACTGTTCGGCTAACACGCGGGATGTATAGGGTAACTTAGCGTAAGCACCTTGACTGATAGCTTCAATTGCCTCACGGGTGTCAAAATAGTCAATATTGGTTCCAGCTATTGTGTAACCAGGAAGGGGTTTGCGAAATTCATAATTCATATATAGGCCCACAGAATAGATAAGGAGAGTCAGGCCGATTATTATCGGCCTGTAATTAAGATGTTTTTAACGCTGACTGATAACCGTGACCTTTCTCGGCTCAGAACCTACATAATCGGCACTGGGGCGAATGATACGGTTGTTTGAACGTTGCTCCATGATATGTGCAGCCCAACCGGTCAATCGCGAACAAACAAATATAGGTGTAAATAACTTAGTCGGAATACCCATATAATAATAAGCAGAGGCATGGAAAAAGTCAGCATTGCAGAATAATTTCTTTGTATCCCACATATATTCTTCACAAGCCACTGAAATATCGTAAAGTGAACTATCACCAAACTCTTGTCCAAGCTTTTCTGACCAGGCTTTAATTATCACGTTACGTGGATCCGAATCACTATAAATGGCGTGGCCAAACCCCATAATTTTTTCTTTACGCTCTAACATACCGGCCATCTGTACTTTCGCATCGGCAGGCGAGCTAAACTTCTGGATCATATCCATTGCGGCTTCATTAGCACCACCATGCAGTGGTCCCCGAAGCGAACCAATAGCTCCTGTGACACAGGAATACATGTCAGACAAAGTAGAAGCGCAAACACGAGCAGTAAAAGTAGAAGCATTAAATTCATGCTCCGCATATAAAATAAGCGATACATCCATTACTTTTCTGTGCAGTTCAGAGGGAGCGTCACCGGTTAGCAGTTTTAAGAAATGGCCACCAATAGAATCCTCATCAGTCATACAATTAATTTCAACACCATCATGACTATATTTGTACCAGAAACACATAATGGCTGGGAAAGCAGCAAGCAATCTATTAGAGGCTGTGTGTTGTTCACTAAAGTCTACTTCAGGTTCAAGGTTACCTAAAAATGAACAACCAGTGCGCATGACATCCATTGGATGAGCGTCTGCGGGGATCAGTTTCAACACTGTTTTTAGTGCTTCAGGTAAATCTCGGTGAGTGAGTAACTCTGCTTTATAACTGTCTAGTTGCGCCTGATTTGGAAGTTCGCCATTAAATAATAAATACGCGACTTCTTCAAACGTTGCGTTGTCTGCTAAATCCGACACGTCATAACCACAATAGGTCAGTCCGGATCCTGATTTGCCAACAGTACAGAGTTTGGTTTCACCAGCACTTTGGCCACGAAGACCAGCACCACTTAGTTTTTTTTCAGCCATAATTTATTCCAACTTATATAATTTAAACCCTTGGTTCTATTAATAATTAAGGGTTTTAGGGTTTCTAATGTTGTTTACAGAACGAGATTAAATCGAACGTTACTTGTTTTTACCTTCAGAAAATAGTGAGTCCAGCTTCTGTTCGTAGGCGTAATAACCAAGATAGTCATACAATTCCATGCGTGTTTGCATGCTGTCAACCACCGCTTTTTGATCTCCATTGCTCAAAATAGATTGATACACATTTTCAGCGGCTTTATTCATCGCTCTAAATGCACTCAATGGATAAAGCACCATATCAGCCCCCCACTCACCTAACTCTTTCTTATTCCATAATTCAGTTTGGCCAAACTCTGTAATATTTGCGAGTATTGGCACCTCTAAAGCGTCTGAAAAAGCACGATAGTGTTCTTGTGTTTGTACCGCTTCTGCAAAAATTCCATCTGCGCCAGCTGCAACGTAAGCTTTAGCCCGTTTGATGGAGGCATCTAATCCTTCTTGAGCAAAAGAATCGGTTCGAGCCATAATAAAAAAATCAGGATCAGTACGGGCGTCTACCGCGGCTTTGATTCGATCGACCATCTCTTCAGTAGAGACAATTTCTTTATTAGGGCGATGACCACAACGCTTTTGCGCCACTTGATCTTCAATATGCACAGCTGCAGCACCCGCTTTTTCCATATCGCGTATGGTTTTAGCAATGTTAAAAGCCCCGCCCCAACCTGTATCAATATCGATTAATAAAGGCAGGTCACAGGCAGCAGTTATACGCTGAACGTCAACTAACACGTCGTTTAGAGAGGTTAATCCTAAATCAGGTAAACCATAGGATGCATTAGCAACACCACCTCCTGAAAGATAGATCGCCTGATGGCCTACTTTTTTGGCCATCATCGCTGTATACGCGTTAATAGTGCCAACAATTTGTAAAGGTTGATTGTCTTTTAGTGCTTGACGAAAGCGTTGTCCGGGAGTTTTCATAAGGTATTCATCCTTTTTTCTACGTTTTTACGTGATGCTGAAATATGCCGACGCATTAGTATTTCAGCCAGTTCGCCATCTTGATCTTCGATGGCTTGAATAATGTGGTGGTGTTCAGAGAAGGCTCTTTTGGCACGAGGACTGGCCATACCAAATTGATAACGGTACATGCGCACCAGAAAATATAATTCTTCACATAACAGTCGAATTAACAGTTTGTTACCACTGCCCATTACTATACAAAAATGGAAGTCTAAATCTCCTTCTTCTTGAATATACGCCTCTCCTTGCTGTAATGACTCGTACTGATTGTGCACTTCGAGCAAATGTTTTAAATCTTCAATTTGTTTGGACGTCATATTTTGTGCCGCTAATCGACACGCCATCCCTTCTAAAGATTCTCTTACTCGAAATATCTCAAGTAGTTGTTCTGTCGACAATGTCACCACGCGGTAACCAATGTTGGCTTTGCGCTGAAGTAGGCCGCTGCCTTCTAAGCGGGATAATGCATCCCGTAATGTACTTCGGCTGATGTCGTAATATTTGGCGAGTTCTGGTTCGCTTAATTTAGAGCCCGTTAATATATCTCCCTCAACAATACGCTGACGGAGATCAGTGAATACCGTGTCTGCACGTGTGATACCAGGCGATGTAGTAGTTGATATTTGCAAAGTTTGATTGTCGACAATAAATAAATTATAAAGCTATGGTATAGCTTTATATGTAAATATCAAGGAGAAACTGTCGACAATCCCTCCCTTTGTGAAAATCAAACGGAATTAGTCGAGAACGGCTTCTAAACTAGAAACACAATAATCAACGTTCTTTTGACTGGAACTACAGCCCATTAAACCAATTCGCCAGACTTTACCCGCCAAGTCCCCTAAGCCAGCGCCTATTTCTAAATTAAATTCATTTAATAATCTATTGCGAACTTGTCCATCATCTATACCTGCAGGAATACTAACCATATTCAATTGCGGTAAACGATAAGCTTCTTCAACAACAAACTCTAATCCTAATTTTTCTAACCTTGATTTTAAACTTAAATGGTTTTGCTGATGTCTCGACCAAGCATGTTCTAACCCTTCTTGATGTAAAATCAGTAACGATTCGTGTAAGGCATAAATACTATTAACCGGCGCCGTATGGTGATAGGCGCGTTTAGCTCCCTGCCCCCAGTACCCCATCACTAAGTCCATATCTAAAAACCAACTTTGCACAGGGTGTTTACGCTGTTTAATGACTGAAATAGCCTGCTCACTAAAAGAAACAGGGGACAATCCCGGAACACAAGAAAGGCATTTTTGTGTGCCTGAATAGATAGCATCAATGTGCCAATCATCCACTTTTAATTCGCTCCCCCCTAAAGAGGTCACAGCATCAACTATGCTTAAACAATCGAACTCTTTGGCAAGTTGGCACAATGCCTTGGCATCATTTAACACTCCAGTTGACGTTTCGGCGTGAACAAAAGCTAAGGCTTTTGCATCCGGATGAGCCTGAAGTGTTTCTCTCACTTTATTTAGGTCTGTGGGTTTGCCCCATTCGTCTTGCACCATGATAGCCTGACCACCACAACGCTGAACATTTTGCTGCATACGTCCACCAAACACACCATTTTGGCAAACAATGACTTTGTCGCCTGGCTCAACTAAATTGACAAAAACAGACTCCATTCCTGCAGAGCCAGGTGCCGAAATAGGCATTGTTAAGGCATTGTTAGTTTGAAATGCGTATTGCAATAACTGTTTTACTTCATCCATTAAGTTAACAAACTTTGGATCTAAATGACCAATAGTAGGTCTAGACAATGCTTCAAGAACTTGAGGGTATACGTCTGAAGGACCAGGGCCCATGAGTACACGTGTAGGAGGTATAAAAGATGATAATGATGATAATGACTGAGACATATATATTCCAAACTAAAGCTAAACTTACATTACAATTTTCACAGCATTCAGTCCTAGCTACAAGACAAGTATACCGAGCATAAGCAATATAAATACTCACTCACCTAAACATTTTTGAGTTGAATAAAGAATTAAAAACATTATATAAGAATAATTATGTAGACCTCATAAATAAGTATTAAGGTATTGTTTTTCCAAGATAATTAAATAAACATTGAAAGTTGTTTATTTTTTGTACATAGATGTTCTATTATTACACATCAGGTTTCATTAATTCCACTTCAAGGACGAAGTTTATGATTAGCGCACGGCTCTAATAAAGAGCCCTTCCCCTAAGCCCGAACTAGTAATAGCTTCGGGCATTTTTTTGTCTATGCCACCTCAAAATGCAGCTTTAAGAATGACTGGGATGCTCCACCTAAACTACTTTAAACTCTCGCTGAATTTGTTATTTTGAGGTGGCTTGTGTATTTGAGTTCAACACGCCTTTAAGTCTATTGAAAATCTTTTAGCATTATCCACATAATGTTGAGCAGATTGTTCAAGCATTTTTTGCTGCTTTTCAGGAATAAGTTTAATGACCTTAGCTGGCGATCCCATCACCAATGAGCCATCAGGTATCTGCATGTTTTCGGTAATCAAACTATTTGCACCTATTACACAATACTTACCAATTTTTGCACCGTTTAACACCACACTATTAATACCTATTAAACTATAATCCCCTATCTCACACCCATGCAGCATTACTTTGTGACCTATAGTGACGCCTGTTCCTATGGTTAAAGGTACACCAACATCAGTGTGTAATACTGAACCGTCCTGTATATTACTATTTTCACCAATTGTGATGACATCACAGTCGCCACGGATCACTACATTAAACCAAACGCTGCTGTTTTGTTGTAACACTACTTTGCCAATAACATGAGCACCTGGCGCAATAAATACATCTTCTGCAACCTTGACATGATCATCACCCAAAGAATAAATCATTGATTTTCTCCTATTTGACGCAATAAACCCTCTTGCATTGTTGATGCGACTAACTTGCCTTGTCGATTAAAAAACTGCCCCCGTACTAATCCTCTGGCCCCTCCAGAAAAGGGACTTTCAGCGCAATACAATAACCAATCGTCAAAATCAAAAGAGTGATGAAACCACATGGAATGGTCAATCGTTGCCATACGTATATTTTTATCCCTAGTCGACACTCCGTGAGGATGCAGGGCGGTGGATAAAAGATGATAATCAGAAGCGTATGCCAGCATCACTTGATTAAGGTTAATATTGCCAGACAAAACTTCTTGTGCCTTCATCCAAATATAGCGTTTTGGCTCTTGTACTATCTCTTTAGCAGGGTCAACATAATCAACGGTACGCATATCAATGGGTTTGTGATAACCAATGCTTTCACACATACGTTCAGGCATATCCTGATTCTTACCAAACACTATGTTATCGGACTTTATATCTTCAGGAGGCGGAACATTAGGCATCTCAGCATATTGGTGAGCCAGTCCTGCTTCGGGAGTTTGAAAAGAAGCCGTCATGTAAAAGATATTTCTTCCATTTTGAATGGCTTTTACCCTTCGGGTTGAAAAACTACGACCGTCTCTAACATTCTCCACATCAAATATTACCGGCTTATTTGCATCTCCAGGTAATAAAAAGTAGCTATGGAATGAATGGGTAATTCGCCCTTCGGGCAAAGTGAGTTGAGCTGCAGCAAGGGCTTGACCTAATACCTGCCCTCCAAATAACGCGCGGAACCCTAAATCCCAACTTTGACCACGAAACAAACCTTCTTCAATTTTATCTAAGGTTAACAACTCTACTAGTTTTACTTCTGACATAAGCTCTCTGTCTGTTGATTACACTATGGACATTGACACTAAGTGTGTTGATGTGGATCCTTAGGGTAAAATTTATCAGGTAATTGACCTTGATGGGTAAAAAATCGCGTATCTTTGAAGGGTAATTTCATAAAACCTGAAATCCCAAGACCTTCAATAGTTGGGATGAGATCAATAACATCTTTTAATAAACTCTTAAACTCCAATTCCATATTGTGATTTAGCAACTTGTAATCGCTATGTATTTTAAGGTGAGTAGGTAATGATTCAAATATGATACAGCCTGTATGATGAATACTATTTAATTGACTGATTACAGCCATTAACTGTTTAGGCAGAGTTAATAATTCGTCTGGGTCATCACCATCTTCAAAGTAAGAATGCATATGGGTGTCATGCTCAGCAAGTGATACTGCGCTTAATTCATAAGGTATTTGCATGGTCTTTTTAGGAATAAATGCACTGTTTTCATCTTTTCTTTCAACATGCAACGTATCACGAGCGTTAAACATACAACACTTAAAAACGCCGTTTCGGTTGATGGCTCTGGCAAAATGCACAACATTATTAACCGACGCTTCGAATGACGTTTGTAGTGTTGTATCATATAAGTTCAGACTAGAGTCTATATATACTCCCGTGTCTTCCCACCTTACCGCCAACCCACCCACCACCGGATATTTACCTAAACGACTCACCGCAGCGACAAAGGCTTTTTCGGTATCACCCATGCCTTGCATATAGTTTTTATAATACCGTTCAAACTGAGCATCGTTGATATATCTAAGTTCTTGCTCTGCTTGGTAAACCTCTATTCGCAAAAATGACTTTCGAGAACTGTAAACAACGGTATCAATTTCTTTGTAGTGAGGGCTGACTCTAGAAGGTATAAGTGAAATATGCAGATGATGAATATTTTCATTTAACACCAAATTCTTCATGTATTGCATATTATTAATGAAATAGTCTCCCCCCCGCTCACGCTGCTCTGGCGAATCACTCATCATTGCGGTTAAGGTTTTGGCCAGTTCTTGAGGTAATCCAAGGGAATTTGGACTGATAACCTTATGCCCAAAACGGCTGGATTGACCTGATGCTAGTGCATACAGAGTACTGGCCAAGCCTTGTTCATCAAATCGTACCGAAGATAATCCGCCATTAAGCTGTTCTTCGCCGATAAAATACACGTCACCTAAACGCGCATTAGTTTGCTGCATATCACTAGACATCAAGTCCATGACATTATTCCCCACAAACTGCCCTTGGTGGTCAATTTGCGCAAAAACAGACGAGCCCCAATCGATTAGTCCTACTTGTTCATTGGTTTCATCAAACACTATATTCGAAGGTTTGATATCACCATGAACGATAGGTTTAGTCTGATCTTGTTGTTGATGCCCTCGTAAATACAACAAAATATCAGCAAGTTGTACCGCTATTTTAATCACCAGTTGTACCGTCAAGGGACCATATTTTAGAGATATCTTCTCTAAATCTTCTCCTTTAGCTCTTTCCATCACTAAAACTGACTGTTTTTTAATCCGCTGATATTGGATTAAACGAGGCACATAGGGATGTTCGACTAAGCTCAACATATAAGCTTCTTCTTCTAATCTGTCTTGAACATGTTGAGGCAGATTTATTCGCGAAAATTTAAAAACCTGTTGCTGAGTTTGTGCTGTGTTTTGTGAAATATTTGTCTTTGAAACAGTTCCCGCGAAAGCAAAACCAAATGCACCTTTGCCAATTAATTCAATATTTTGATAACCAAGTAATAACAATTGATCGGTACACAACTTAAACCAATTTTTTAGTTTTTTGGCATCCTTGTGTGACAGCAAATAAATGGATTGCTCATCTGGGATGTAAAAATGTTTTATGTTCGCAGGTGTTAACATCTCAGGATTACCAATTATTCCTCAATTAGCCAATCAACTGAGTACGATGCGCTATCACTTTGGGCCATTAGTGGTGCCAGATCTTGCAAACATTCTTTAATTTGCTTATCTAGTTGCCAAGGTGCATTAATGATAAGCATGCCAGAGCCATACATGCCTCCAGCCTCATTAGCGCCAGTTACGCGTAACTCAATTTTAAGCACGTTTTTGAAAGGATGTTGGGTTAAACTTTCCAGCATAGCTTCACTTTTACCTTTTTTACTGTCGCTGCTTTCAAAGTTTGAATTTGGTGCTTTTCTATCACTTATTAGTGGATACCAAATGGCATAAATCGCTGAATTCCATTTCTTATAGGCCGTTATCACAGTATCCACTACTTGTTGATATTCACTCGCCATTTCATAAGAAGGATCAATAAGCACCATACCCCGTTGCATATTTGGTGGCGTTAAAGCTAATAACCCTTCGTATCCATCCCTATGATGAATAGCGATATTTTTACCGCCAAGATTACTTTTTAAATTTTGTATTTCCTGATTATGCCATTCCATCAAGATCAGTTTATCTTGGGGACGTAACATAGATTTAGCAATTTCTGGTGAACCTGGATATTGATTAAATTCTTTATAAGCTGTAATTAAAGACAAATAATCGCTTATAGCTCTGTTATGGGCTAAATGCCCAGCAAGACGATCAATGCCGTGTTTAAATTCTTTAGTTTTAAGGGCTTCTTCTGAATTTAGCTGATACACCCCTGCACCACTGTGGGTATCAAAATAACAAAACCCTTTGTTTTTGCTTTTAAGCTTGTCGATAATCAACATCTGACAAATGTGCTTTAATACATCACCATGATTACCTGCATGAAAGCTATGTCGATAACTTAACAATAGTGAATTCCTTAATTAACAAATTTATATGAATATTGGCGCTAATATTAAAGCAAAAATAAACCCGCTGTTAGCGGGTTTATAATTTAATTTATATCATTATCTCGTCATCGCTAACATTGTAATTGGATTTTCCAAGTATGATTTCCATAGGTTGTTAAACCTCACCATAGTTGCCCCATCGATAATTCTATGATCCCCCGACCAACTGACATGCATGATGTTGACTGCTTTCACTGCGTCATTTTCATCAAATCTAGGTAATCGTTGAATTTTACCCAGTGCCACAATGGCTGATTCAGGCGCATTAATTACCGGTGTGGCAACCGTTCCACCTAGAACACCAATATTAGAAATGCTGATAGTACCGCCTTTTAGATCACCACTACTTAATCTTCCTTGACGTGCTAGGTCAACTAACTCGTTAGATTTTCTAGCGACCTCTAATAAAGACAGATGCTGCACACCTTTAATGTTAGGCACTACTAGACCAATTTTAGAGTCTACTGCTAGACCTATATTGTGATCGTCGAAATAGGTCACTTCTGAACAATCAGTATTAATTTGGCTGTTTATTATTGGGAAATGACTTAATGCTAATGACATTGCTTTGATAAAAAATGGCATAAAACTGAGTTTGACACCTTCTTTTTCAAATGACGCTTTAAGTTGTGCTCTAGCGTCAATCAATTTATCCATTTCGATTTCTTCACTGACACTAAAATGAGGCACTGTAAAGACCGAATGCATCATATGTTTAGCCATAGCCGCTTGCACACCCCGAATTGGCTCTACGCGTTTTCCGCCTGTTGATACTTGAGTGACTGGAGTGTCAGCAGAAACCATAACAGATTGAATGATCGGCGACGAAGCAGCGCTGAGATCATGTTTTAAAACACGTCCCTTATCGCCACTGCCTGCTATCAGAGATAAATCAACTTCCAATTCTCTCGCTAATCGCCTTACTGCTGGACTTGCTAACGCTTTACTGGTGTGTTTTTTTTCAGTGTTGGTGGGCATTTGTATATCGCTAGAATCGGTATTTGACGACTTAACCTTAATAGCTGCTATTTCTGCGGTGGATACTGTCACATCCTGCGACTGAGAATTATCTTCAGTAATTTCCATGGAAAACAAAGGTGAATGCACTTTTGCAATATTGCCTTCTGCGTAATAAAGCTTAGTCACTACACCGCTATACTTTGCGGGGATTTCTACCAAAGCTTTATCAGTCATTACTTCTACGACTGCTTGGTCTTCAATTATGTTTTGGCCTTCAGCGACTAACCACTTGACCACTTCGCACTCCACAATGCCCTCGCCAATATCAGGCAGAATAAAATCTTGCATAGTTTGCTCCTTATAATTGAGCTAAAAGTTGAGCTGAAAATCAACGCTAAAAATTGACGGTACGTTTTATCGCTTCGAAAGTTTTAAGATGATCCGGCATATATTCTTTTTCATGGGCCAACGGATATGGGGTATCTAACCCACAAACTCGACAAATAGGAGACTCAAGGTGAAGAAAACACTTTTCTTGTACACTTGCTGCTATTTCACTAGCAAAACCAGCTGTTAGAGGTGCTTCGTGATTGATCAATAACCGCCCCGTTTTCTCAACTGAACTGCATACTGTCTCAATGTCCCAAGGTAATATGCTCTGTAAGTCAATCACCTCACAAGAGATGCCTTGTTCTTGAGCCATGGCCGCCGCTTTTTCTATAATTTCAACTTGTGCGCCCCAAGCTAACAAAGTGATATCAGTGCCTTCTTTAACGATATCAGCTTTTCCAAGAGGTAACTGGTAATCCTCTTCAGGTACTTCACCTACTGATGCACGGTATAAACGTTTAGGCTCCATAAATAACACTGGGTTGTCATCACGAATTGACGCTAGCAACAATCCCTTTGCCTGATATGGATTACGAGGAATAACCACCTTAAGACCTGGTACATGAGCAAAAAATGCCTCTGGTGACTGAGAATGATAAAGCCCACCTGCTATTCCGCCGCCGTAAGGCGTGCGAATAGTGAGTGTACCGCATGAAAACTGGCCGCCAGAACGATAACGGAACTTTGCCGTTTCGTTCACAATTTGATCAAAAGCAGGGAAAATATAATCAGCGAACTGGATTTCAGCAACAGGGACTGATCCTTGTGAGGCAAGGCCAGTAGCAAAACCTATGATGCCTTGTTCGGTTAAAGGGGTATTAAAACACCGGCCTTTTCCAAATGTTTGTTGTAGGTTACTCGTGGCTCTAAATACACCACCAAAGTGCCCCACGTCTTCACCAAACACCATGACTTTTTCGTCATCATTCATGGCTGTGATTAGTGCATTATTCACAGCTTGCAGCATATTCATAGTCGCCATGTCATGATCTCCCTGACGTTTTTGGATATGCTTCTGGATACATATCTATATGTGTTTTTAACTCAGCTAATTGTGCCTTTAAGTGCCATGGAGGTGTGTCATACACATCTTCAATGATTTGTTCAATCGGACATACAGGTACTTGTTCAGCAAGTTTTAGCTCTTTTAAAATATCTTGTCTGGTTTGCTCAATAAAAGCTAGGTTGTGTTTTTCATCCAACCAGCCTTTGGATTGCATCCATGTTTTAAATCGTGTTACGGGATCTTTTAACTGCCAGCTCCCCTCCTCGTCTTTTGAACGGTAACTTGTTGGATCATCAGACGTGGAATGTGCTGCTAACCTATATGTCATCGCTTCTATAAGGACTGGGCACTGGTGTGCTAATGCTAATTCTCTGGCTGTTTGGGTGGCAGCGTAAACAGCTAACACATCATTACCATCCACACGGATAGTTCTGACCCCGTAACCTAACCCTCTAGAGGCAATACCATCACCTTTAAACTGTTCTTCTGAAGGAGTTGAAATGGCGTAGCCATTATTTCGACAGAAAAAGATAACGGGACAACTCAGTACCGCTGCCATGTTAAGTCCAGCATGAAAATCACCCTCAGAGGCGGCGCCCTCACCAAAATAACAAATAGTGACAGCTTCAAGTCCGGCCATCTTCTGACCATAAGCATAACCACTTGCTTGGGGGATCTGTGTGCCTAAGGGAGAAGAGATAGTCATAAAATTAAGGGGTTTAGATCCATAATGGATCGGCATTTGCCTACCTTTGTTCAGCTCATTTTGATTACTGAACATTTGGTCCATAAATTCTTTACTCGTAAACCCTCTATAAGCCAATGCACCTTGCTCACGATATTGAGACATTATCATATCTTGAGGTTCTAGTGCGGCGGCACTGGCTACTGTTGAAGCTTCTTCACCGGTACAGGCAAGATAAAAACTGATCCGACCCTGGCGCTGTGCGGCCACCATCCTTTCATCCAACAATCGGACATATTGCATGGTCTGTAGGACTTTCAGCCCTAGTTGTTGGGTAATAGTGGGTAATTCTGCTTGAGGGTGCAGCGTACCGTCTGGTTGTAAAACTTGCAGCATTGGAATATCAATCAGGCCATTTTCAATAACGTTAACCTGATGAACCAGTCCAATATTAGCTAAATGATTTCTATCTTTCATTTATCAACCTATGGCAAAACAAACTAAATTTTTCGTTTGTTTATAAATTGTAATTAGGTTGTTAATTCTAAATTAGAATTGAAAAATTGGCGTTGCCAATTAGCTTATTTAAGGATAAAAAAAGAAATGAAACCCATAATTAGAGATAATAAAGATGATGAATGTCCTAGTACTACTTAGTGATTATACTGCACGTAGTGTGACGAATAATATACTCTTAGGGGTAAATGCTGTATTAATTTTTACTAGACCACATATTATTCTATAAATATTTTTAAAACTCATACATTCCCCGTAGATAGTAAAAACCACCATTAATTCCTATAGGTGAGGTGGCTGGGTATAACGCACCCGCTTCACCACTGAATGGGTTATTGTCTGGGCGGTTATCAAATAAGTTTTTTGCGCCTATTGAGAGTGTAAAGTTGGCCTTGTATTGATAACTGATATCAACATCTAGCGTTATCTCTGAGCCTGCGACAATATCTAATCCTGCAGCTGCATCTAAATGATCTTCATAAAATCCATCGTAGAAATTGAGTCTGAAATTATTCGTTAATTTTTTAAAAGATTGCTTCAAAGACAAACTAGCTCGTTGCGCTGGTAGATTATTTTCAATCATTTTTATACGCTGTTGAGTGAGGTTTGACTCTACATATGTTGAGCCATCAGAATCAACTCTATTATATAAGGTGACTCTATCAACGACAGTATCAGTCCAGTTATAATTAAACATAAAACGGCTTTGAGTATTAAATATGTAGGTTTCGTAATTTATCACCAAGTCTAAACCTTGAGTGGTTGAATCAAAGTCATTAGTAAAATATTTCGCACTTCCATAACTGGTAGCTTCTGTTATGCCTGCAGCCACTAGAGTTTGAATATCCTCTTGACTTAAGGTTAATGCCGAAGTGGTACTGATTCGATCGAAAAGTTGGATATAGAAGTAGTCCAAAGTGAAATAGAACCGCTTAGCTATTTTTCCGACTATGCCAAAACTTGTATTGAGAGATTCTTCGGGACGAAGCGGTGTAGCGCCAAGTTGAATAGAAATTGCGTTGGTGGGTGGTAATGTCGCTTGGTCTTCTAAACCATTGGCTGAAAAAGCCGTTGTCACGTTAACAACGTTGCTTTGGCCTACTGTTGGAGCCTTAAACCCTGTACTCATTGACCCACGTAATGTCAGCGACTCATTCAATATCATTCGCGCAGACAGTTTTCCATCAAATGTAGCACCAAAATCACTAAAATCTTCATACCGTGCGGCAAGACCAAATAAAAATGCATCGCTCATATGTACTTCAAAGTCTGTGTAGAATGCCCAATTTCCACGACTCCATTCACCCGATGATTGAGGGTTATATCCAGGAAAACCGTTTGATCCAACGCCAAAGCCTTGAGACAAACCAGTATTAGGATCAAACGCTAAGTCACCTAACGCATAAGAAGCCAAATCCCCTTCTTTTTGTCGATAACTTTCTTTCCTCCATTCAAGGCCTGTGGCAAAATTTATCGTATATTTTTCATCTATATTAAATTGTTTAAACAGATCTAAATTAACATTTTTTTCTAGTTGGCTGGCTAAACCCGGGTTAAAAGAAAAAGGAGTGTTTGGACCTAAAGATGGGTTAACTGTGCGACTTATCTGGTAATCAATTTCAGAATATCCAACACCCACACTCAGATCGTAATCCCACGCAGAGGATGTTTGACCTTTAATACCTAACACCCAAGATGCATCGCTTATTGTACCGCCAAATAGTGGAGTAAATCCGCCAGGTAATATTTCATTAAATGAAAAACAGTTTTGCCCTAATGCTGTAGATTTATCCGCAATAAGTAGAAAATTACTATCGTCTAATACATTGTTATCAGTTATGGGTATTTCTGGGCAACTAATGCCTTGACCAGTCCCGTCTAAGTCAGCAACCAATAATGTGGGTGCACTATTTTTATCTGTTGTACCTTCAAATAAGCCGTCTCGGGTATGTGGATTACGAAAATAGAACCCTCCTTGTATTTTTCTTTGGGCTAGATTACTGAATGAATAAATTTGGTTACTGGTATTAAGCTGGTATCCCATATTAATTAAAGACTTAATATTATAGTTTACCTCCGGACTACCCCAAACCTGTGCTGGATTGGCCACGTATTCATTTCCTGCCTCAGATAACGCCAACGCATCGTCTCGTTGTACACTTCTATCTGTGGCTCCTTGCTGTTTAAATTCTGTACTTATATTAATAAAACCATTGCTACCAAGTGGTAACCCAAGGTTGCCTTGAATTTGTAGTAATTCCCCATCACCCTCAGAGAATTGACCTAATCTAACATCGACCATACCTCCTTCATCATTGTCATTAAGCACAAAATTAATCACACCCGCAATTGCATCAGAGCCGTATTGCGCTGCAGCACCATCACGCAGCACTTCAATTTGTTGTAAAGATGACGCCGGTATATTTGATATATCAACACCTTGTGCTCCATCTGATAAACCGCCACCTAAAAACGTGATAGCTGAAGATCTATGGCGTCTTTTACCATTTACTAGAATCAAGGTATGGTCAGAAGCCATACCTCTTAAGTTGGCAGGGCGCACTAAACTGGATGCGTCATTTATAGGTTGATCATTAACGTTAAAAGATGGCACTAAAGTAGCAAGCATAGAAATAATATCCGTATCCCCCTGCTGGATAAATTCAGCGACCCCAATAATGTCTAGTGGGACGGGGGAATCAATTATTGAGCGAGGTGCTGATCTTGTTCCTACTACTGCAATCTTTTCCATTTCAATTGAGGAAAATACATTTTGAGTTGTCTTTGTTGCGGCTAAATTCATCAGTCCAATACGCTCAAATTGAATAATCGCTTTTACACTCAGTCCTTTTTCATCTTTTATTGGGTATAACCCTGTGCCTTCTAGCAATTTAACTAAGCCTAATTCAACAGTGTAATTACCGTTTAAACCGTTAGTCACTTCATGCTCTGCAAGTTCGACAGGAAATAAAAGCGTAGAATTAGCTTGTTTGGCAAATAAAATAAGCGCTTTATCTGCCGCTTGAGGAGGAATATCGAACTGATATTTATTCTCTGCAGATGACTGAAATGAAATAATTATTAATAAAACGAGTAAACGCATATAATCACAGATAAATCTGGCAACAATTTGCAGTTTAGCACGTATATTTTTTTTAGAAAATGGCTAGCTAAAGCGAATACAATAGCCTTATTTGTTTAGTTAAAAATCAGCTACAGACCGGATGACAACACTATGGTTTGGTCATCACGTTTTGAGTAAATAATATTAAAATTGTTTTCAAGTGCAAACAATAACCCTTGAATATCACCCGCTTTGAAGTAACCCGCGACCCTTCTCTTTTTTACTTTTTCATCTGCTAAAGTAAAATTGATTGATGTATAACGGCTTATTTCCTTAAGTGCCTCAGCTAAAGGTTCACCGTGAAAAACCAACATCCCCTGCTGCCAGGCTAAATCACTCTGGATCTGCTCATTAGACACCGTCAATTCTTGAATTGATTGCTGACTAATAATTGCCTTTTGACCCGCATTCATTAACTCACCAGCCCCATCAAGTGGGTGGGACAACTCAGTAATAGTTGAAGTACCATTGTGCTGTTGTTTATTTTTGACTAACACTTTTCCATCAGTCACCAATAACTCTACATTTTTGGCGCTGGTTATTTGAACGTTAAATGCAGTTCCTACGGCGGTCACTGTATTATCACCAGCCTTAACAATAAATGGACGTAACTCATCATGGGCCACGTCAAAGTGTGCTTCACCACGAAGTAGATGTATATCTCTGCGAGTGTCAGAAAAATCAACCAAGATCGCACTATCAGTATTTAAGTGGATCAAAGAGCCATCTGCTAACGAAAGCTTGTGTTGTTCACCTACAGATGTTTCAGCATTCAGCACCAACAAGGATGGGTCGGCTATGGAAGACATCATTTGCGAGTTGACTAACCATACTAAACAGCTAACAAAAACTATGGCTAAGCTTGCAGCAATCCCAAAGGTTCTTTTGTTTGCAAATATATTCGTATGGCGTTCGTTATTGGCTCGTAATGGAAATAAAGTACTTAATTCATTTAATACACTTAGTTCGTCCCATGTTTGGGCAACATCAAATAGACATTGTCTATGTGTTTTACTGATATTCACCCAATCAGAAAATGCACTTTCCTCGTTCTCACTCAACCCACGGTCGAATCGACTAATCCATTCACAGGCTTGCTGTTGAATATCTTGCTTACTACTAAATTCCTGAACATTATTCATTTATTAACTGATTCACTGTGTTTTACTGCCGAAGCAGTTTGTTTCAAGTCAGAATTGACTAATCGCTGCAAATACAATGAACATTGCAATAACCCTTTCGCCACATGTTTTTCAACTGTGCTTTCGCTTAACCCAATATAACTAGCGATATCTTTCTGGCTCATGCCATAGACTTTTTTCAATAAGAAAACGCGTTTGACTTCAACAGATAATGTATCTGTGGCTCGGCAGAAATTTAAAAACCGTTCTTTACTTTCAACCTGACTTTCCAAACTCTTACTGGTTAAATCACTAGGCAAACTTTGCATATCATCTAGCGACTGGTTTTTTTGGGCGCTAGCTCTTGAAACATGATTAAGGGCTAGATTTTTAGCAGTTGTCAGCATATACGTTCTTTCGTATGTTATTTCTTGCTTTAGTTCAGCCTCATAACTTTTAACGAAGGTTTCTTGTACGATATCTTCAATATCATCACTGTGAACAATGCCACCGATCACTCTTATTAATTGAGTTCGGCATTTGAAATATGTCTGTTCTAGTGTCGATTTTCTTATCATTTTAGCTATATATGCTCTGTAAGGGGTTAATTACAGTGTTTGTTAATTTGTGACTTATTTAACATTAACACTTCACCAAAAGTCGAATAACATATAAGTCGCAATTGGGTTCTGGAGTAAATCATTAACCATATTCACTATCGGTAAATTGGCTTAGATGATCTGCATAATTGTACCAGTTGTTAATGGGTGTTGAACTCATTGGCCGCCTCACTTGGATATTACTTAAGGTTTTTACCACTTTATTGACCTCTGGGGACTTGGATTCAACCATTTGTGAAGGTAACCCACAAAATTCTAGGATATCTTTGATAGTCTGATCTTTATTTACAACCAGTTGTTCGTAACTAACTTCATGTATAAATTCAGGTAATTGAGTGTTCCAGAATGCCATCAAGTCTGCATACAAAGTGTGATATTGCTTAAATTCATTTAATGAACAAAGATAAGGTTCATTTTGAGCAAAATAATTTCGGTAAATAGATAAGGCTACATCAGGTAAATTGCGCTTAAGATGCAGTACTTTAGCATTTGGAAATAATTTGTAAATCAAACCTATTGACTGAAAATTGGCAGGTAACTTATCAATCACATAACCTTTACCATTTGCATTAACAGACATTTTTTGTAGGTATATTTGTGCGGCAGCATTTAATTGTTCACTACTGATGTTAATCATCGAGTAAGGATAATGTGATTTCGTTTTACTAAATAAAAAGGCTGCCACTTCACGGCTTAAATAAGGTACTTCACCAGCAGAGGAGATATCCTGATGCTCGGTTAATAAATGCTCAAGTAAGGTCGAGCCGGTTCTTGGTAAACCAAGAATAAAAATAGGTGTAATCTCAGTGAAAACGTTGTTTTTGGCGGAGCAACTGCATATTGATAAAACATGTTCTGACGCGGTTGTTTTAACTTCTTGGAAAAAACTTTTCAGCTCAGATGTTTTAAAATTGCAAAGCTCAATTTGAAGTAGATTAGCACGTTCAAAGTGATGCCAGGCTTGATGGTAGTTTTGTATGCCATGGAATACATTACCCAGAGCATAATGAAGAGCGGTTGCCTCTTGAGATGTAATGTTTATTTGCTTTAAGCGCTCTTCAAGTAAAGGTAAATATTGATCGGAGTGACTCTCAAGGCGAGTGAGTTCTAGCAGTGCATATGATGCGATTGGATCTGTTGTTAACTGAATAACCGTTCTAAAGGCATATTGCCCTTTAGCTAAATCTCCCAAAATGATGTATTGCAGACCCAAGTGGTAATGGACCATTGCATTGTTGGGCAAATGATTTGCTGCATACTCCAGTGCGGTTAACCCATCAATTTCAGAATTGACCCCATTAAATGCCTCAGACAAGTGGATGAGGGGAAACGCTTCATTAGGTAACAACTCACAACTCTTGGTCAGAAAAGACACGGCTTTGTCAAATTGTTGAACTTCCAAAGCTATGACACCCATGCCTAAATAGGCCTTACCACATTCTGGATGACTGATTATTGCTTGCGTATATAAACGTTCAGCTTGTACTAAATCACCCATTTTAAAAAAATCTGCAGCTTGTTGTAGTTTTGACAAACTCTTCAACTTAACCATAATAAAAAGAATTTAAAAATGGCCCTACCGATTAGGTAAGGCCGTTATACTTAAAAGTTATAGTTTGCACTTATGTAGTACAGACCACCATTAAAGCCCATTGGTGAAGTCTCGTAATAGACACCGCCCCAATTGTTATTAGGAATACCTTGATCTGCAGGAATATTAATTCTTTCTGCTTCTTGATCAAACACATTCTGAGCACCAACACTCACTGTAATAGCATCACTGAACATATAACTTACCTCAATATCAACAGTTACAGCAGCATCGGCGGTAATAGCAGTAGCATCATAGTCAACATGTACACCTTGATATTCGCCGTAGTAGTTTGCCCGCGTAAACATCGAGACATCATCCCATGATTGAGCCCAAGTAAACGTAGCTCGATGATTAGGTAAGTCTTCTTCTAGGCGTTTAACCTTAAAGGCACCGGTGATTTCAGAAAATTTAGTAACTTCTGTATCGTTCCAGTTGTAAGCAAGGCTAAAAGTAGAGCTACCATCAAACAAGTCTGCAGAATAGTTTGCCACCACATCAATACCTTGTGTAGTAGTGTCAAAGTCATTAGTAAAGAAACTAACTTGTTGGAAACTGTCTATATTCGGCTCGATGGCTCTAAGAGCATCCTTATCTTCTGCTGTTAAGTTGATTTTATCAGACTGACTAAGACGATCTGATACTTCAATATGGTAGTAATCCACCGTCATAAAGAAATCGCCGTCTTGATAGACGCCACCTAATGTATAACTATCTGATTCTTCGGGCTGTAACTCAGTACCACCTAATTGAACTGCAATAGGGTTAGTTGGCGCTAAAAGCGCTGAATCCACTAACACACCCCCATCCAAGTTGGTTTGCACGTTACTCACATTGGCTTGACCAACAGTAGGAGCGCGGAATCCAGAACTGATTGAACTACGCAATGACAACTCATCAGTCAGATGGAACTGAGCAGATATTTTATAATTGGTGGTAGAACCAAAGGTATCATAATCTTCAAAACGTAACGCACCACCTAATAATAAATCTTCAGTCACTTGGGCTTCCAAATCGACATAAGCGGCGTAGTTTCTTCGGGTTGAAACACCGGCATCATCTGGCTTGAAGCCAGGAAAACCGTTTGAGCCAATACCAAAGCCTTGTGAAGTCAATGGTCCAGCAGTAAATGAGGCTACATCACCTGCTACTACTTCATATGATTCCTCATGCCATTCTAAACCACCAGCAACATTTACGTCTTCATATAAACCAGCATCAACTAATTTAACTAAATCGAAGTTAAAGTTTTTCTCAAGCTGGATATATTTACCAGGGCGAAAATCGCGCGGCGTAGTCGGCCCCAAAGAAGCGTTAAGGGTATTGTAAATAACATACTGAGACTCACTACGTCCCACAGAGCCACTTAAGTCATATAAAACACCATCGGCAAAACCGTCTCTGAATTCGCCTTTTGTGCCTATTGTTAAAGATGTATCGGTAATATTACCGCCAAAGTTAGGAGTAAAACCTTCAGGGATCAGTTCATTAAACGCAAAACAATTCGCATCATTTTGTACGCCATCGATATAGTTTTGTTGAGATGTCACATTCGCAGAGGTGATAGGGATAACTGGGCAATCAATGCCATCGCCTTGCCCAAGGCCAGTATTAACTTGGCCAACTGGACCAGGTGTTAAATCGCCCACAAGCAAAGTAGAACCACCATCTAAGGAATATACTGTGCCACGTGTATGAGGGTTTCTGTAGTAAAACCCGCCACGCACATCTCGCTCAGAATAGTTACCAAACATATAAAATTCTTTACCGTCACCTAAGTCCAGACCAACGTTACCAAAGATAGTGATATCGTCGTTGATCTCGGGAGAGCCCCAAATTTGCGCGGGATTAGCCACATCCAAACCTGCAGCACCAAAGGCTGCAGCATCGGGACGTTGTACACTTCTACTAGTAGCGTCGGCATTTTTATATTGAAAACTGACGTTAGCAAATCCGTCATCTGTAAATGGCATACCTAAATTACCAGAAACTTCAGTGGAGGCGCCGTCACCTTCATAATACTCACCACGACGAACCGATAAAGTACCGCCGTCGGAATCATCTTTCAGAACAAAGTTCATTACGCCAGCAATAGCATCTGAACCATACTGCGCAGCAGCACCGTCACGTAACACTTCAACCTGTTTTATGGCAATGCTTGGGATAACAGATATATCAGGACCTTGTGCTCCATCATTAATACCGCCACCTAGAAACGCGATAACAGATGAACGATGGCGCCTTTTACCATTCAACAGAATTAAAGTACTGTCGGCGGGCAAACCACGTAAGTTTGCTGGGCGAACGAGTGAAGCCGCATCACTAATGGGGTTCGTATGCACATTTAAAGAAGGCACTGTTCCTTTTAAAATTTCTAACATGTCAGTATTGCCTGACTTTGATAACTCGTCAGCACCTATGATGTCTATAGGTACAGGTGAGTCAGCAATAGAACGAGGAGCCGCTCGTGAGCCAACGACGGCAATTTTTTCGTAACTATTATCATCATCATTTACTTCTTGAGCAAATACAGGTGATACAGATACAACACTAGCTGCTGCAGACGCCGCTATGATATAACGAATGCTTTTACTAAGTTTTGTTTTTGATGTTCTCATAATTTTTTTCCAGCTTAATATTTTTATAATGCTTAATGGTTAAGGTAATAAAGTACAAACCTTGAAAAGTCCATTAAGTGCTTGATGTCCATTAAATGTTTGTGTGTCCATTTGACGCCCACAAAAAACGAGCGCAAACAACTTATAAACCTGAAATGCGTTAAAAACAAACAAAACACAGAAAATAAAAAATATACTTTATTTGATAGAGGATTTTAGTTTTTGCTTTGTCTATAGAGGCTAGGAGACATTTTGTTGAAGGCTGTAAGCTTTGAAATGTCTCACATTGAAGTGTTAGTTATTAAATGTTGAATGCCATAAATGGTTATAATGTTTTCTAAAATAAAAAACCACTCGTTTTTATGCGAGTGGTTTTTAAATATTAACTAAATGATTTAATAAGTGAATCTAGCTTGTACGTACCAAGTCCCACCATTAAAACCAAATGGACTTGATTCTGAATACAATTGACCAGAACCTAATGCACCAGGGTTTTCTTGAGGGTAGGTATCAAGAAGGTTATCAACACCAGCAACAAACTCGAGTTGGTCGCTGAATTGATAAGCAACTTGTACATCAATTAATACTTCTGCACCAATTCCGTTTACACCATTTCCAGTATCATCCCATCCTCCGAAATAACTTGCACGTAACAGTGTTCTGTAATCACCTTGGGTGTGATTCCACGACACATTACCTCGAATATTAGGTAGTAAATCTTCAAGTGCTGCAACTCGACCTGTACCAATAGGATTTACCGTGCCGAGGCTGTCTACTTCAGTTTTATTATAATTAGCAGCAATTGTGATACCAGAGTCACCGCCCATAAATTCGAAGTTGATGTTACCAACCACATCTATACCCGTAGTAGTGGTATCAAAGCTGTTAGAGAAAAACCTAAATTCAGCTAAGTCATCTAGCCCAATAAAGTCATTGCGATCGATAACACCTTGCGCATCCAAACCTGTTAGAGCTGCGGATACTGAGGTGTAATTAGCTCCGGTAGTGTCAGTAAAATTAAGAGCATCAAGAAAGTCTACATTAGCACCAAGGGCAACACGATTTGTTAACTCAATATTGTAGTAATCAATTGTCCAAGAAGTGTCTCCGACATTAAAGCCAACACCGATTGAGAAGTTTTTAGCATCCTCTGGACCCAATTCAGGTCGACCATTTCCTTGACTTTGTATGAAGTTAGCACCCAATTGTCCTGCTGCCGAAGACAGCGGCAAAGTACCTTGGTCAACTAGTACACCTGCAACGTTTTGCGTCGTAACGTTGGTAATATTGGCTTGACCCGCCGTTGGAGCATGGAATCCAGTCGAAATGGCGCCTCGAATTCGAATGTCATCAGTTACATGATAAATACCTGCCACTTTAAAATCGGTGGTATTTCCAAATTCACTAAAATCTTCAGCTCTAACAGCGGCTTGAAGTGTCAATTTTTCTGTAATATCGGCCTCAACATCAACATAAAATGCGGTACTGTCTTGTGATGAAGTAAATGACGCAGGGAAACCACCAAAACCATTCGAGCTTGATGAGAAACCTTGACTAGCAAGAACACCTAGTTCGAAAGAAGCAGCGTCACCGGCAAAAAGGTCAAACTCTTCTTCTCGATACTCTGCCCCAAATGCAATGCTTAGGTCAGAATCAAAACCCACATCTAAATCATAGACTAAGTCTAAATTAAACTGAGTTTCTGTTTGTTCCTGGCCACCTGGTACAAAATCTCTAGGTGTGTCGGGACCCATAGAAGCATTAATAGTATTGCGGATATAGAAATCTGTTCTGTTCGAGCCTTGCTGTGCACTCAAATCATAACGTAGGCCTGAACCTACATTGACTTCACCACGAACACCAACAGCAATTGATTGATCTTCATTAGTGCCACCAAATCTAGGCACAAAACCACCTGGAATAGTTTCAATAAATGAGAAGCAATTATCGTCTGCAGTCACCTGTGCAAGAAAAGTTGGATCGGGCGTCACATTGCCTGCACCTCCGATAGGTATACCTGCGATACATGAACCACCCATGCCTAAACCATCAAGATCGCCTACTAATACAGAGTGAACACCCTCATCAGCTCTAAGACCAGTCAAAGGATCGACTGTTGGACCCGCGTAAACACCGCCGCGTTGTGAGCCTTCTGTAAGAGGGTTACGGTAGAAAAAACCACCGGTTACAGCTCTTTCTCCATAGTTACCAAATAGATAGACTTCTGCTTGTTCATTGATTTCAAATGCCGAATTGATAAACAGCTTAACGTCGTCTTCTACATCAGGCTGCCCCCAATACTGTGAGTATTCGCTTGTATAGCTATTTATTGTCTGAAAATCAGCGGCTGGCAAATAACCTGCATCAATCATACCTTGACTGTCACCTCTAACGACCGACCTTAGTGTACCTTCAACGTCTCGAATTTCAGCGGTCAAATTTACAAAACCAGAATCACCAAGGGGTAAACCTGCGTTAGCTGCTATTGTATAGTTATTACCGTCACCCTCATAAGTAGATCCATAACGAGTTACAACTTCAAAACCTTCTGAGTCGTCTTTAAGGATAAAGTTGAGTACACCCGCGATAGCATCTGAACCATATTGTGAAGATGCACCATCTCGTAATACTTCAACCTGTTTTAATGCCATTGATGGAATGGCAGAAATATCAACCCCTTGAGCTCCATCAGAAATACCACCACCAAGGAATGAAATAATTGAACCTCTGTGACGGCGTTTACCATTCACTAACACCAAAACGTGATCTGGAGATAGTCCGCGAAGGTTTGCTGGTCTTACAATAGTGGCAGCATCGCTGATTGGCTGGCTATTGATGTTGAATGAAGGCACGGCGGTACGAAGTAGATCCTGTACATCCGCTGAAGAGTTCTGTCGAAAGTCTTCACCACTTATTATATCTACAGGGACGGGTGAATCCCCGGCTGAACGGTCCGTCATCCTAGTCCCTGTAACAATTATACTTTCTGTATTGTCAGCTTCTTGTGCAAATACCGGTGTTACCGATACTAGGCCAACTGCAGCAGATGCAGCTAAGACATAACGAATGTTGTTCGCAAGTTTACTTATTGAAGTTTTCATAGTTATTTTCCAGCTTAATATTTTTTATAATGCTTAATGGCCAAAGTGTAATGCACAAACCTTGAGGAGCCCATTAAGTGTTTTGTGTGTCCTGTTCACGCTCACAATGCAAAGCGCTGCTAATTTATATACTTGTAACTCATTAAAAACAAACAAATCACAGAAAATAAAAAAATATTTTTTTGATCCGAGCTTAGTTTTTACATTGTTTTTAGGGGATAAGGGACGTTTTTTTACTGAGGACTTGCGCTTTAGCTTTTTTTCGAAGGGTCTTGAGGTCAGTGTTTTACTTGTCAGGAAAGGCGATCTCACCCTCCCCGACACTTGTACTTATTTAGCGAAAACTGGTTTCACTTTTACTCCATAGTTTCATCAATAAAGACTCAACAGAAAGACTAGCGGCTAGGCCTAGTCTTTCTGGTAAACTTTTTTTCATACTATATTTAACAGTGTAAATTTTCTTATTTTCATTGGCTGCCAATATGTAATCGTCAGATGTTTGAATATCATCAACTAAACCCAACTCCTTGGCTTTAATACCGTACCAATATTCACCAGTGGCTACTTTAGCAATATCTAACGCTGGTCTTTGTGTTTGCACAAAGTCCTTGAACATGTGATGCACATCTTCAAGTTCAGCTTTGAATTTCTCTCGACCTTGATCGTTATTTTCACCAAACATGGTTAAAGTGCGTTTGAATTCACCTGCTGTGTGTTGTTCAAAGTCTATATTACTTTTCTTCAACAACTTATTGAAGTTGGGCAACTGGGCTATCACACCAATAGAGCCAATAATGGCAAACTTTGCTGCCAACACATGATCCGCGACACAAGCCATCATATAACCACCACTGGCGGCGACTTTATCTACCGAAATAGTCAGTTTGATATTTTTGTCTTTGATTCGTTGTAGCTGAGACGCTGCTAAACCGTAGCCATGCACTACCCCGCCTCCACTTTCAAGTCTCACTAACACTTCGTCTTCTGGCTTAGTTACACATAAAATAGCCGTGACTTCTTCCCGCAGATAATCCACCTCATGGGCGTCCATCGAACCAGAAAAATCCACAACAAAAAGTTGGCCCTTGCTAGGCTCATCAACATCTTTGTTTTTTTGCTCTTTTTTCTTGGCTTTCAGGGTCTTCTTTTGTTCTTTGTGAAATTGCTTAAGTTCGTCCTTGCTTAATAATTCTCCCCTTGCAAAGTCAGTGATCGACTCTAACTTGTCTGATAAAGAGCTAATTTCAAGATGACCTTTACCTTGTTTTTGTTTACTAACTAAACCAATGATACCGCCAAGCGCCAAAAGAATAGCCGCTACTATTGTTATCGCTTTAGCAATAAATAATCCGTACTCATATAAAAAATCCAACCGGGTGTACTCCTTAAAAGTATTTTCACATATATGGGGATAAACGAACAAAAAAAAAGCCAAGTGATTAACTTGGCTTTAATATATTCAATTCATTACATCTGTTATTGCTCAACCACTATCGTGTCTGGCGCTATAACAATACTTTGTCCATCACTAGCAAAAAATGAAACGGCTTGAGCGTGCATTTCTTCAGTCACATCAGCGCTAGCCGCTGGACTAAATAAAGAAAAGTGATCTCCAGTATTAAAATAAACGACACCACTGCCATTTGACGTTTGTGATACTTTTGATAACCCCATTAAATCAACAAGAGGTTGGCCTCCAGCTAATGGAAGTGACGTCACTACTGGGTTAACTTGATCTGGTAGTCCAACGGATCCATCATCGTTCACACCGCCTCCAACCAATAGCTGTACCAATAAACCAGTGGTCTCACTTAAACTCTGTGCATAGTTTACCGGGTCAGCTGAATCGAGGGCGGTTTGAGCAGCAAATCCAAATGCAGAGAATGTTGCATTAATAGCGGCTAATTGCTCTGCACTTATTGCCTGTTCAAAAGCAATAAAGGCTGGGCGTATTGCGTCTTCTAAAGACAGGCCATTAGCCGTTGCAAATGTCGCTAAAAAGGCAGCAAATTCCTCAGATGATGCTGCTAACAAAGAACCTCTTACTAAAGGTCCAAAATCTGCTGATTCTAAAATAAACGACGGTACTCCCCCCGCTGGCACATTTAACGCTGCATTTGAAAAGGCATACATACCATCAAAAGCGGCTAATTCATCACCTAAGGTTTGGTTGGCAATGGCTAAAGCTCCAATGCCAGTAATAGAACCCAAACTATGGGATATAAAATGAACCTTAGATAAATCCAAGTCAACTAATCCTGTGGTGTCAATTATTGCATTTAAGGACAATCTGAAAGCTAAAATGTCAGCTATGCTTTGGCGTGAATTGTCTCTGCCTGTTAACAAACTAGAAAAGTTTAAGTAATCAGTTAGAGAAGGGCTAGAAGCATTAACTACGGTGCCATCATCTAATATAAAACCACGTTCTCCATGCAAAGGATGGTCTATGGAAGCAGTAGCAAAACCGCCTAGAGACAATGCAGCCGATAATGCTAATACATTTTCTTTGCCACCGGTAATACCATGCATAAACACCACTACTGGCCAACCACTTTCTGGCTTAGTTATAGCAGGGATAGCCCCGCCAGTTACAGCCGATAAAGTGGCAATAACAGATTCATCTGGCACGGTAAATTGAACAGCAACAGACTCAGTGCCCGCTTCATTGTATAAAGTGCTTATATCATCTATCTGTCGTCCCTTCGCCAGCGGAATTGGATTTACTTTGGTTAAATTTCTAGGATCATCCATACCTAAACTAGTCAGGTCTAAGTCATATAGCTGACGTTGTGAAACCAACTGACAATAATCATTATTTGCTCCCACTTGTCCAGCTACAAGCAAGTTAGTGACGTTTTCTTCACCCAAAGCCTGCAACGTTGCACCACTTGTACAGGCGGCCTTCCACCAATCAGTTAACGGGGCAGTTGTACTTAAATAGTAAGGTAAATCCACATCGCCAGAAACGATACTGGTCACACAATATGGACCAGCAATCGCAAAAGTTTCAGAAGCTGTCTCAAACAAGGGGGAACCACTACCCGCGGTTATCGCCGCCATCAAACCTGAGCATGTATTTAAACCAACAGCAGTTAAAGCCGCCAAGTCAGTTGCAGGTAACAAAATGGGTGCCAATGCTTCAAATGCATTAGCTGCAGAATCAGGCAATACTGTGTTGATATTTGGCAAATATTGAGAGGCAAAGGTTTTAGCCATTTGGTCTGCCGTAGCAAGCTCAGCGCCTCTCGCTAATGCCTGTTCAAAAGCACCAGCGTATGTTTGAGCGTAAGAGGCAATATTTATTTTCTTAACTGTGCTAACTACGTCACCTACAGATTGCGTAGAAAAATAAGCGGCATAGGAAATATCATTAGTTTCCAAACCTGCTGGTTGAAGCACATTCACAAGGGAGTTTACTAACCCTTGTAACTGCAACAAATCAGCTGAACCGAGAGGATTAGTATTAATATTTTGACGGGCTAACTCCCAAGTAATTGAGCCTTTTACAATCCTACCGTCCATTGCAGTCAAATCATCAGTAACAACCAACATATAACCCTGAGAAGACTTAAAAGGTTTAAGAGGTACTACCGATATTGCACCAGAACCCGGAGTATATGACGCCACAAAATCCACACCATATTCAACCTCTTCACCTAAATCACATGGTACACCGGGTGCACCAATTTCGGCGGCTAAGGTTTGACAAACAGCAGAGTCTCCCTCTAACGCTTGAGTGGCCTCAAAGATCCTGATGGAACTTGCTGATACAGAACTTGGGTCTATATCCATGCCTTCAGGCAAGGATACTCTAATAGAGAAAGGGTATTGAGTAGACCAACCATCAAGTGCACTTAAGGCGTGTTGAGGGTTACCAGAATCGAAGGTTTCCTCACCTTCAGTATTCAAAGTGAAATCAAAAAAGTTTCCATTGGGAATCATCAAAAAATCGTTGGGGATGTTTAAATCTCCAGTTGCTGGATTGAACACCACACGCACATAGGGCTCTTCTAATACAACCTCTTCTGCCTCTTCAACTGTTGTAAGCTCTGGCGTGTTTCCACCTAGACATCCAGATAAACCAACCAGCGTTATAATGCTAAGACTTAGCAAACTTTTTTTCATTACTATTCCTCTGTATATGAGATTTGTGATTGTTGTTATTAAACAATCACACTTAAAATTTATTTTAAATAATTTATTATTCGTAAACATCCAAGTCATTTATGGCTTATATCTTCCGCATAAGCTTATAAATTCAAGGTTCAAACTCCCTTCGGGATAACTATGCAAAATTATCAACCAAAAGAAAACAGTTAAGAGAAAAAATCTAGCCTTTATTCTATTGATACATTGAGGATTTAAGTGGTTTAACTAATGATATATCTGTTTTTTAGTCAAAAAAAAGCCAAGCGTTAAGCTCGGCCTTTTAATTTAATTGCATTACATCATTTAGTTTTCGACTACTGACGTATCAGAAACAACTATGTTTGTGCCACCAGAAGCAATAAATGAGACTGCCTGACTTTGCATTTCTGTTGTGGTTGCCGCACTAGGGGTTGGACTTAGCAATGACGAGTGGCTGCCTGAAATAAATCTTACAACACCACTTCCTTCAGAAGAGGTTGAGACTTTAGGCAAGCCCATAATATCAGCTAATGGCTGTCCACCTACTAAAGGCAATGAAGTAGTAATTGGGTTTACTTGATCAGTCAGCGCGGTGCTGCCGTCATCATTGTTTCCTCCACCTACAACCAACTGTACTAATGTTGGAGTTGTACTGGTTAACTCGGCGGCATAACTAATAGGATCTGCAGCATCGGTAACCGTTTGCGCAGCGAAAGAAACAGATGTGAAACCAGCATTAATTACTGCTGCTTGTTCAGCAGTAATGACTTGCTCAAAAGCTAAGTAAGCTGGACCTATGGCAGCTTCAGCAGATACCCCATTTTGTTCAGCAAAGGCCGTTAGGAACTCCACAAACTCAGGTGAGGTCGCAACTAATAGTTGCCCTTTAATTATTGGGCCAAAAACAGCTGAATCAAACGAACCTGCGCTGGTTCCTCCAGTGGGTACATTGATATTAGCCGTTTTAAATGCATACATACTATCAAATGCGGCTAAATCGCCAGCTAAACTTTTATTTGCTAACGCAACAGCACCTGTTCCATAAATGGCACCTAAACTCTGGCCGATAAAATGTACTTCCGCTGTATTTAAGTCGACTAAATCTGTTGAATCATTGATGGAATTAAGCGCTAATCTGAAAGCCATAATATCAGCGATACTTTGACGACCATTATCTCGTGTAGATAATAGGATCAAAGAGGTATAGCCGGCACTGTCAAAAACATCCTCACCAATTGTAATGATTCGATCACCATGTAGTGGGTGATCAATTGCCGCGGAAGCGTAACCAGCCATAGCTAAGGCTGATGCAACTAATAAGGCATTACTTTTTGATTGGCCTAAACCATGTTGAAACACCACCACTGGCCAGCCTCCAGCTGGTTTAGTTTGCGCAGGCACAATACCACCAGTTGCGGCAGATATCATGGCGATAACTGATTCGTCAGGCACAGTGAAAAGTACGCTAACAGCTTCAGTACCCGCTTCATTATATGAGGTATTTACATCGTCTGTTTGACGGCCTTGTAAAGCAGGAATAGGACTAAATTTAGTGATATTCCTTGGATCTGTCATACCTAAACTAGTTAAATCTAAATCAAATAAGGTTCCGCCTGAAGCTACCTGACACCTTGCATTGTTAGGACCCACTTGACCTGCTTGAATTAACCCTGTCACTACTTCAGTGCCAAGGGATTGTAAAGTAGCACCACTTGTACATGCGGCTCTCCACCAATCGTTGGCTGGGTTAGTCGTACTTGAGTAGTAAGGCAACTTTACCTCACCTTCGACTATTGTTGATGAACAAAATGGCCCTACTTGAGAAAAGGTGGCAGTAGCGGTAGCATTTAATGGAGAAGCAGGATCTGAAACAGCAGCAATAAGTCCATCACAAGTATTTAGGCCCACAGCTTCTAATCCAGCTAACTGATCAGCACTAAGTAACAATGCAGAAAAGTTTTCAAATACGCTATCCACACCTGTTGTTAATTCGGTAGTAATGGTCGGTAAATACTGTGATGCCACAGCATTGGCTGTGGCTAAATCTGCACCAGTAGCTAAGGTCGCCTGAAACGCTTGAGCATAGGGCGCGATATTTAATTGTTTCACAGTATTTAACGCATCTTCAGTCGATTGTGTTGAAAAATACGCTGCGTATGAAATATCAGCTGTCGCTAGTCCTACAGGCTCCAATACATTCACTAAGGAATTAACCAAACCTTGCAATTGCAGCAGATCATCAGAGCCTAAAGCATTAGTTGTTATATCTTGGCGAGCAAGCTCCCACGTAATAGAACCTTTTACTGCTCGACCGTCAGTTGACTTTAATTCTTCAGTGACAACCAACATATGGCCCTGCGAGGACTTCATTGGTTTAAGAGGGATGACGCTAATAGCGCCTGTACCTGAGGTATAAGAGGCAACAAAATCGACACCGTAGATCAATTCTTCGCCTAATTCACATGGCACACCTGGTGCACCAATAGACACAGCTAGCGCCTGACAAGTGTCCGAAGTACCTTCCAAGGCTTGTGTCGCTTCAAAGATTCTAATAGATGAACCAGACACAGATGCAGCATCAATATCCAAGTCATCTGTTAAGGATACTCGAATAGAAAACGGCATATGTGCAGACCAGCCGTCCAGCGCACTAAGAGAATGCAGCGGATTAGCAGGATCAAATTCATCACTACCTTCAGTATTAAGGGTGAAATCAAAAAAGTTTCCGCTTGGGATCATCAAAAAGTCGTTAGGCACATTTAAATCAGCAGTTGCCGGATTAAACACAACCCGAACAAACGGCTCTTCGAGCACTACTTCTTGAGTTTCGTCTGTTACTGTGACATCTCCAGGTAGATCACCTCCACAAGCTGATAATCCAAATAGTGTGATTATCCCTGTACTTAATAGTGTCTTTTTCATTATCCTGCCTCTATTTTGTTTTAATTTTCATATCGTAAGTTATTGTAATTGAGATCATTAATAAATTTTTGTAGTTAATATGTTTAAATTTTGTTTCAATGGTGTGACCAGTTATCGTGTATACAATACTATTGCCTTTCTAGTCTGTTTGTAAAGCCTATATATAAATCACTTTAAAAATATTTTGCTACTGCAGGCCTATGACTTTATTAGGCCTGCACTTCAGTGATACCATTTAGTTATTAATTTTATTAGATGTTCACTATGCATAACTTCACGCCCAAAAAACTTTATCTAGATAAAAAAACAATCCTAGTCACAGGTGCCGGAGACGGTATTGGAAAACAAGCGGCCCTGCATTACGCAAGATACGGGGCAACTGTCATTTTACTCGGTAAAACGGTAGTAAAGTTAGAAAGTGTTTATGATGAAATAATGAATAATGGGGGAAATGAGCCAGCCATTGTGCCTTTGGATTTAAAAGGAGCAACAGCAAAACACTACCGGGATATGGCAAGCACCATTAATGATCAATTTGGTTGTTTAGATGGTCTATTACATAACGCCAGTGTTTTAGGACATTTAGGACCCTTTGCACAAATAAGTGAACAAGATTGGCAAAATGTATTGCAGGTGAATGTAACCAGTCAGTTTTTAATGACCCAAGCATTATTACCTAGTTTAAAAAAGGCGCCGCATTCTTCGGTTATATTCACGACTTCAAGTGTTGGTTTAAAAGGAATTGCTTATTGGGGGCCTTATTCTATTTCTAAATTTGCCACCCAAGGCATGATGCAAATACTGGCTGATGAGTATGAAAACAGTAGTATTCGATTTAATTGTATCAACCCTGGAGCCACAAAAACGGCGATGCGAGCAAAAGCATTCCCAGCAGAAAATGCAGATCATTTAAAAACACCAGAAGAAATAATGTCACTGTATTTGTACTTAATGGACAATGAAAAAAGTATCGAGAATGGTCAGACATTTGATGCTCAACCCAAATAGCCTGAGATGTTGGTTTCATCCGTCATCCGTCATCCGTCATCCATTTAGATAACAACTAATTTAAACAAAAAACCGGACATTATCAGTCCGGTTTTTTATAATGCTTCAGTTTGTCCTTTACCCTTGATCCATTTTCGCCCAAGTATCTCTGAGCCCTACCGCACGATTGAAAACCAACTTATCACCTTGGCTATCTTTGTCCTTGCAAAAGTAACCCGTTCTTTCAAACTGGACTGGAGCACTAAGTTCTGCATCAACAAGACTAGGTTCAACTATTCCCTGTTTAATGACTAAGGATCCTTCATTGATACAAGCTATTAAGTTTTCCTCTGCTGCAGGATTGGCAACTTTAAATAATCTGTCGTACAAACGTATTTCAGCTGGAACACCATTTGCAGCAGACACCCAATGGATAACACCTTTAACTTTTCGCCCATCAGCGGGATCTTTACCTAAGGTGTCTTTATCGTAACTACAGTAAACGGTGGTGATATTTCCTTGTTGGTCTTTTTCAATTCGTTCTGCTTTAATGATATAAGCATTTCTTAAACGTACTTCTTTGCCTAACACTAAGCGTTTAAACTTCTTGTTGGCTTCTTCTCTAAAATCTTCAGCTTCGATATAAATTTCTTTACCAAAAGGCACCGTTCTACTGCCCATGGATTCATCTGCTGGGTGGTTTGGTGCAATTAAGTTTTCGACATTGGCATCTGCATAATTTTCAATCACCAGTTTTAGTGGTTCAAGCACTGCCATCGCTCTGGGAGCATCAGCATTTAACTCTTCTCTTAAACAAGCTTCAAGCATGGACATTTCAACCATATTGTCCATTTTGGTGACACCAATTCGTTTACAAAACTCTCTCACAGAAGCGGAGGTATAACCTCTTCGCCGTAAACCTGCCACTGTTGGCATCCGTGGGTCGTCCCAACCATTGACCTGATTTTCTTCGACTAATTGAATTAATTTTCGTTTACTCAATACAGTATATTCAAGATTCAGTCTTGAAAATTCGTATTGGTGAGGTGTGGTATCAATGGTGATATTGCTGAGTACCCAATCATATAAACGTCTGTTGTCTTGAAACTCCAGAGTACATAAAGAGTGGGTGATACCCTCAATCGCATCAGAAATACAATGGGTAAAATCGTACATTGGATAAATGCACCATTTATCACCCGTTTGGTGGTGGTGAACAAAGCGTACTCTATACAAAGCAGGGTCACGCATGCACATAAAAGGAGAGCTCATATCAATTTTGGCTCTCAGTAGACACTCACCTTCTTTAAAATCACCGCCTCGCATCTTTTCAAATAAAGCTAAGTTTTCAGTAACCGTGGTTTCTCTATAGGCGCTATTTTTACCTGACTCTTTTAAGGTACCGCGTAACTCACGCATCTGTTCTTGGGATGAAAAATCTACATAAGCCAAACCTTTATTAATTAATTCAATGGCAAAAACATATAGTTGATCAAAATAATTGGACGAATAACGGACATCACCATCCCATTTAAAGCCTAACCAAGAGACATCTTGTTGAATAGCGTTAACGTAGTCGATATCCTCTTTTTCAGGGTTAGTATCGTCAAATCTGAGGTTACATTGACCTTGATAATCTTCGGCAATACCAAAATTAAGACAAACAGACTTTGCATGGCCAATGTGAAGATAACCATTTGGCTCAGGTGGAAACCGAGTCTGGATCTTGGTATGTAAACCTTCGTTAATATCTTTATCTATGATTTGACGAATAAAATTGGTCGGACGACTGTCAGTCTCAGCCATTAATGCACTCTCTTGGTAAAACTTGCGAATTTCAAAAGATATTATACCAGTATCAAATATCAAGATAATGGTTTTTACTAATGTGTTTGGTGTTTTATGTAGCTCAAAGCTGATTAATTTTTAAGTACCTGTTGAGTGTTGATTAAAAGTCGTTGTTAAATGACTAAGAAACAATCTAAGATAATGGCATATAAAGAAATTGTTCGTAATTTCATTTAAGGTTAGAAATTTGGTACCCATTCATTATGAGAGATAAAGCCACATCTTTTGATATTGCGCATCGTGCTGGTGTATCCCAATCTACGGTGTCCAGAGCATTACGTAATAGCCCGTTAGTTAACAAAGAAACTCGGGACAAAATTCAAGCTATAGCGACAGAACTCAACTACAAGGTGGATAAAAACGCCAGTAACTTGCGTCGTCAACACAGCTTGACTCTTGCGCTATTATTATTTGAAGATCCCACGTCAGACGATTCACTTATCAATCCATTTTTTCTGTCGATGTTAGGTAGCATTACAAAAGCGAGCACTAAAGCGGGTTATGATTTATTGGTTTCATTTCAAAACTTAAGCGATGACTGGCAATCCGAATTCGAAGACTCCAACAAAGCAGATGGTCTTATCTTATTAGGTTATGGCGATTATACAGACTACAGAGATAAATTGACTAAGTTGGAAGAACAAGGCACACATTTTGTTAGATGGGGTGCCCACGATGCCGATCATCCGGGGGTGTCTATCGGTTGTGACAATGTGCAAGGTGGTTTTGATGTGACTCAACATTTACTAAACATGCAGCGCAGAAAATTTGCATTTATTGGAGATGCAGGCAGTCAAGCGCCTGAATTTGAGGAGCGTTATCTAGGACACTGCCAAGCTTTAAAAGAAGCAGGAATAGCTGTCGATAACACCATGCAATTTGATGCTATCTCTACTGAGCAATCAGGTTATCAAGGGGTACAAAAATTAATTGATTCAGGTAACAGCTTTGATGCTTTATTTTGTGCCAGTGATCTTATTGCATTAGGAGCGTTGCGTTGTTTGCGCGAAAAAGGACTGCGTATCCCTGAAGACGTTGCGATTGCCGGTTTCGATAACATTCCTATTTCTAGTTTTGCTAACCCAGCATTAACGACTGTGCATCAAAACACCAAATTGGCTGGCGAGATATTAGTGCAAAGTTTGTTGAAATTAATCAGCGGTGAAGAAGTGTCTCATTATCTTATGCCAGTAGATTTAGTTGTGCGCCAGTCATGTGGCGCAAAAACCTAACACTATTTATTATCCATCAGCCGTTGTAACTCATCTATTAATAATGGGTCTGAAATCGGCCCTTGGCGCAACCATACTTGAACACCATGAGCTGCGACACTTGTTTGTAAATTAAGACTCGACTCAGTGATGCTAAGGTTATCATCACTCATTTGACTTACCCAGCTACCTGCTTGCATATATTTTTCTATCAAAAAATTGGTTTCTTGTTCACTTTTGTTCAACAACACTAAGGCAATTTGAGATACACCATCTTTCACTAAAACTCGGTAAAATGCCGCTTTGTTACCAGCCAATTCAAGATTAACTTGTAAACCACTTTGTAATGCGGGTACATTTTTACGGGTATTCACAATTTTGGTTAATGCGTTATGTATATTATGACCCTTTGCCAATTCTATGTTACTTTGACCTAGATAATTTCTATTTCCTTGGTGCTCGGCTTTTCCTCGCATGAATCCCAACTCCGATCCTTGATACAACACTGGGATACCGCGGCTGGTAAATAACCAATTATTAGCATCAATAAAACCATTATCGGTAGCATTCATTCTAGGCATATCGTGGTTGTCATAAAACGTAGCTAAATCATAAGGATTGGCATAAGGCCCGTGAGTCAAATATAAGTATTCTTCGAGATCTGCGTAATCACTTTCAGGATTTTCAAAGGTTGCGACAATGGCTTGTTTACCCACAAAATCCAATACGCTTATGGCTCCATTTTTGACCAAGGTATGTTGAGCTAAGAAATTTGCGTTGTAATCAAAACTCTCACCAAACATAAAGAACCCTGGATGTTTGGCACGAATTTGGTCTGACATGCGTTTCCAAAACTCATGGGGCACATGTTTAATGGTATCGATGCGAAACGCATCAGCGCCCTGCTCTATCCAATATAAATAAGAACCAATTAAATACTCTTGTAGTTTTGTATTACGATCATCGAGGTTTGATAACTGCATGATATCTGGCGTATGTCGAAACAACGCATGAAGAGGATTATTTGAATCCAATTCTTCGGGTTTAAGGTTTTGATGATCCGCGACTAACTTACCATCAATATCATATAACTCACCAAATTTAGGCTGATCGTTTGGCATTCCAAAAGAAGGTGAACCATGATTTGCTACAATATCAAACACAGACTTTAAGCCGTATTGCTGGCGCATTTGTTGAGTGTATTCTTTATACCCTAGATTTTGAGAAGGATAATGTTCGTCAATCTGGTAAAAGTTATTGGCCCAATAACCGTGATAGCCTGTTTTACCACCATCTTTGAAGGCACCGCCGAATTCTATCGGTTCACCACCTGAAAAAGCCTGATCGGGATTGTCTAAAATGGGCGTTAACCACACAGCAGTAAATCCCATATCACTAATATATTGACCGTTGTTTAATACACCTTTGAGATCACCGCCCATGTAGCCGACATTGGCTGTTTCTCCGTTTTCACCCACTAAGGGTAAGTCGAACGTTGGCCATTCACCGCCCTGATCCAATTGATTATTACTTGGGTCACCGTCGACAAACCTGTCTGTCATCACAAAATATATTGCTTCTTTAGCGAAAGGCTCTGTGGTTCCATAGAACTCTTGGACAGGTTTGTGGTTTATTGTATTTTCTTTAGATGTATTCTGAAAGTCGCAAGCCACCATAAATAAACACGATACTAAGGTCACCCCAAAAACTTTTTTATTTGAACTTAACAAAGTGTAACTCCTATTCAGGGATTTTAACTCGCAGGGTCATAACACCCGCGATTAACATGCTGCAACCACCAATTACTAAGGCGTAAACAGGCTGATTATCAAATACTTTAGTGATTAAAAAGCCTAAAATACTGGCAGCTAAAATTTGTGGGATAACTATAAAAAAGTTAAATATACCCATATAAACTCCCATCTTTTTGGCCGGCAGAACATTTGATAAAATCGCATAAGGAACCGACAAAATCGAAGCCCAAGCAAATCCTACTCCTACCATAGACAACACCAACCAAGCAGGATCTTTGATAAATATAAAGGAGATGAAACCAATGCCACCTAAGGTCAGATTTAACAAATGGGCAAATTGTAGGTTAGAGTAACGCACTACCACAGGAATAATAATGGCAGCGAAAATAGAAACACCATTATAAGTAGCCATTAGGATAGACACCCAATCAGCACCTTCGTTATAAATGGCTGAAGTGACGTCTTTAGTTGAATAATGGAAAGAGGTAACAGCAGAGTTGGTATAAATCCACATGGCAAATAACGGAAACCAAGAGAAAAACTGTACAACAGCTAACTGCTGCATAGCTTGGGGCATAGCAAACAAGTCATTCATGACTTCAGAAAAACCATTGCTGGTGCGGTCATTTTTACATAAGTAACCCGCTATTATTTGGCACACACCAAATGCCGCTAAACCACCTGCCATAATATACAAATTTTTATCTAGGCTTTCAATATTGCCTGCAATCAACAAGTACAACAGTAAACCAATTACCGAATAAATGATCCCGCCTTTAAAATATTTCTGACTGGAGCGTACCTTTTGAGGTTCAGTTGAGGAACCATCCTCTGCCGCTTGAGCGTCTTCATAAGCTGCTAGTTGTTCTGGTGAATACTCTTTGGTTGATAACACTGTCCAAAGCACAGCCACTAGAAAAATACTGCCACCTGCATAAAATGAAAACTTCACCGAATCAGGGATTAAGCCCGCAGCAGCAACATTGCTGATATCAAACCAATTGGTCATCATCCAAGGTAACGCAGAAGCCACCACTGCACCCACACCAATAAAAAAGGTTTGCATCGCGTAACCCATGGCCCGCTGTTTTTTAGGCAACATATCACCCACAAAAGCTCTAAAGGGCTCCATTGATACATTAATCGAAGCATCCATTATCCATAACATGCCCGCTGCTAACCAAAGTGTTGGTGAGTTGGGCATAATGAATAACGACAAACTAGCGGCGATAGCGCCCCATAAAAAATAGGGCCGTCTTCGACCTAAGCGATTCCAAGTGTTATCACTCATATAACCAATGATAGGTTGTACAATTAACCCGGTGATAGGTGCTGCCACCCAAAGTATGGCGAGGTTACTATAATCGGCACCTAAGGCTTCGAATATTCGACTTACGTTGGAGTTTTGTAAGGCAAAGCCAAATTGGATCCCTAAAAATCCAAAACACATATTCCAAATTTGCCAAAAATTTAACTGGGGTTTTGTTTTTTGCTTCATTTTCTGCATCAAGTAATCTCTAATACAGCTGTGAAATTTTGCAGATCTGCAAAACATTCACAGCTGTTAATAAAAAGTAAACGGTAAGATTAGAGAGTACCTTGAGTCTTGGTAAATCAACAACTTAATGCATACGTATTCACACTAAACGAGAACGCCTGCTTGGTTAATTAAGGGAATTGGACTCGCTGTAAGTAACCTTTCTCGCAACCAATCAGGTACAGGCGTTTTTTGATAGGTTTGGGTATCGACCATCACATAAGTCACCGTACTTTTAGCAATCTGTTGTTGTGACGTGAAGTTGCTGATCAATATCTCAAAACCATAGGACGTATTGCCCACCTTTTTTGTTTTTACCTCGAGCGCCAGAACATCATCAAACTTTGCAGATGCATGCCAATCGATATGCAAACTGACCACTTGGCTGTCTAAGCCTTTATCAAGTAAGGCTTGAAATCCACCCACTGCAGCTCTGAAATATTCAGTCATAGCAATATCAATATAATCAGCATATCGAGCGTTAAACACAACCTGTTGGGCGTCACATTCTCCATATCGAACCCTTAATAACAAGGTGAACTGTTCTGTTATCAAAGATGTATTTGGCTGGGTTATATTCTGCATTACGTTCCTTAATGTAATCGGGGTTTGTTTTCTGATCCTGTTGGGTCTTCAACTTGAACTTGCCATTCCTCGCCAATGTCGATGTCATCATCCGAGGGGCTCTCTTCCCATTCATAGCGTTTCAGTACTGGTTTAGGATCGCTGTTTCGCCATATGAAGGCTGCAATCACTCCAGCTAAGGCCCCAAAAAAATGATACTCAAATGAGATACCTTCTTCTCTAGGAAAAATCGTCATTGTCATGCCGCCGTACAGTAAAAAAGCAATCATCATAATGGCAACTGAACTTTTATCACGGCGAAAGATACTGGCAACAAACAAAAAGAAAAATAAGCCATGAGTCACACCACTAGCGCCTATGTGGTTAGCTTGACGGGCAAACAACCACACACCTACGCCAGACAAAATCCACACTAACGTCAACACCTTCCACCAAGACTTAGGATAACCGTAATACAAAAAACTAGCTAAAATCAGGATCGCAAAGGTATTATTAAAAATATGTTCCAAAGAACCATGCACCAAAGGTGCGGTGAAAATGCCTAACAATCCTGAGACTTCTAAGGGCATCAGTCCCAAAAAAGATAAATTCAAACCGAACAATATCTCAGCGGACTTCAGGCACCACAGCAAGGTAATCGCTAATATTGAATACAGGATACTTTTGGACAATCTTTTATTTTGTTTCATGTTTCATGATATTGGGCAGAGTTATGTATTTTAAAGAGGCGGCTTGGCTGAAGGGGGAGAAATATTTACGCACAGTTATGGCTGCTTACTAATACCTGATACAATTTAATTCATTTTAGATAAATCTTAACCAATTCCAGCTAAACACCTGATTTCAATTATAAGAGGCAAAGAAATCCAATAAGCTAATATAAGTTGGAACTTGAATATGGATTCGTTATAAATACTCATGTCGGATGTTAAAGCATTAAATGGATAATCAAACTGTTATAAATTTTCATAGAAGGTATTTGCATATTGTTTTTTACACAATGGCGATCTGCACCTTATTTTCACCAAAAATTGTTTTCGCCGATCAATATCAATTACAACTAATAGTTGATCTAAGTGAGTTAAACGATGAAGGCAATAATGCAGTATGGTTGGAACCGTTAGCTAGTCCCACTAATAACGGTGAGTTTTTTGTCGCACAAGATAATGGGCGGGTTTATTTGACGAGCCAAAATCCTAAAAGCAACCAAAAAACAATTTTAAATTTACCATTAACTACGAATAGCCCAGGTTTTATTTCCCTTACCGCAATGACCCTACACCCAAATTTCACAAGCCCTGAACATTCGGGATACGCCACCATATTTACGGCGCACACCACAGAATTTCATCAAAAAACTAATAATAATCGATTAACACTGAATGATACTAATATTACTTTTGGTTTTGAAACTGTGATCACAGCCTGGCAGTATGATTTTGAAAAACAAAAAATAGATCCTAAAACTAAGAGAGAAGTGTTACGTATTCCCATAAATAAGCAGGATAGCGGTATACGAAATCTGAAATTTGATCCATATCAGAAAACTTGGAACCTTGATTATGCACAGCTATATTTTTCTTTAAATCACATAGATGAACTTAAAGATTATCCTCTGTATTCTGGCGTAATATTACGCATTGACCCCCATGCTTTTGGAGAGTTTAACTACACCGTTCTCGATACTAATCCTTTCATCAAAGACTCTAACATCAATAATGAAATAGTGGTAATGGGCGTCCAAAATATTGAACGTTTTTTTAGGGCTAAAAACGAACACACGTCAATATTCATCCAACATAATAACAATGAACAACACCGTCTGAGCAAAGCAATACTTGGTGATAATTTACTCACCCAGTCTGAGTCTAATATCCTTTGGCAACAACCCAATGCAATGTCAGCAATGTTACTTTATCAGGGACGTGACTTTATGAGTCTAAGAGATAAGATGGTTTTTATCACACTGCTAGATAATAAATGGCATTTAGGTTCTCTTGCACTTGTACCATTAATTAACGAATTGCCAATATTCGAAGAGCTCCTCACTAAAGACGTTCTATCACCAACTTCTGATTTGAACATTTATCAGGATAATCAAAATGAAATAATACTTTTTGATAACCACAAAAGTAAGATGTATTCACTGCAGTTAATTGTTTCAAAGGTAATTGAATCAGTTACAACTCAGTCAAACACGACAGCGGCTGGATCTAACAACTATATTTTGCACATAAGTTTATTGACGGGATTGTTGTTACTTTTGATTTTTGTGTATCGTAAGAAAATGAATAATCGTAGCTCTGACTCTCCATTAGATAAAGACCATCTGCAATTAAAATATGAGCCAACCACACAAATCATTACGCTGTTCAAAGCAAATCAGAAGAAGGACTACAAAACTCTTACCCTTGACGACATTATTCGTTGCGAAATATTGTTGAATAAAAATATTATTAATACTATTGATGACCAGCCAGACAATGCACTAAACAATCAAATCGAAGTAGATATGCGTGCTCTTTTTTCCAAAGAATACTATACTAAAATGGATGATGAGGACACTCGGCAGATTGAAATAGTCTTATCCGTCAAAGGTGATAGTTTCAGAGTGAGTCTATATCTGAGAAAAGGCAACAGTAGAGTAACAGGTACAAAGTATGATGAGATTATAGATATACTTGTTGATCTGTGCTGGAGTATTTCAAAATGTATCAACCACAAAGATACAGAGGCTCGTATAATTCCTATCGTTAAATACTTTCATCCTAGTATGAAGGTTTCGCCTATACACTCCAACAAATCACAACAAAGAAGACATAAGAAAATTGAAGATCCAATCCAAGAGCCAGCAAAGTATACAAGCACAGCTTCAAAATTCTCAAACCAAGTAAAATCACAAACTGAATTGGTTGATGCGCTGGATAAGTTAGTCAATTTGCATCAACAAGGATATTTAAGCGATGAAGAGTTCAGCTTAGCTAAAACCAAATTACTGAAATAACTTACCAAATAAATGAATACTAACAATAGGTATCCAGCGATATAAAGCATAAAAAAGTAAACAAATAGACTTCACAATTTGGAAAAACAAGTCGCGAACATCAAAATATTTTTTTAAACTGTCATCTTTTCAGCCCACAAGCGTGCTTGAAAATCTATTTAATTACAGTATCTCCAACGTTTGGATACTCGTTAAAAGAAAACAATCTGCTATCTCAAATTATACTTTTCAGGGGTCATTAGATTGTTTCAATATGCATGCTTTAAACGATACATTACTGTTACCAACATGCACTCAAATCAAGAACCAAACGTTATAATAGAATTAAACTTGCTTAAGGTCCTGTGGGGTATCAATATCAAATGCGGCTTCTGGTATAGCGATACTAATAATCTGTTGCGAGTGTTGTAAAAGCAGTGTCTTTGCGCCTTTATCACCTGTTAATTGACTTAATTCAGCAAAGTATTGTTTTGGAAATATCACAGGAACTCCATGCCCACCCCGATACTTCGCCGCAACAATGTGTGTGGGGTGTTTTTTTGCAGCATCTAACAATCTGCTAATCATTTGTTGTGTTAAAGCTATTTGATCTGCTAAACCAATCAACACATGGGATCTATCACTAGCAATATTCAGTATGGATTGCGCCAACGTATGGCCCATTCCCTTTCGCCATGAACTAACAACATACTTGTTCACTTCATCAGGCAAAACTTGAGTGATTAACGCTGCATTTGCACCTAATACTACACATCCATGTGTAATGCCTTGTAACCACTTTTCACCTTGACGATAGGGTGAGAGGCAATGGCAAATCATGGGCTGGCCATAAATATCTGTTAGCTGTTTTATTCCACCAAAACGTTGACTTTGACCTGCGGCTAATAATATCAGCTCGGTTTTCACTGATTTAGCACACCACTGATAGACAAGCCGTCTGCGTTTTCTAATACAGCATGTACTTCTGCTAACATAGACAGGGCAATAGATTCAGGCAATTCACCGCCTAATCGCAAACCTACTGGGTTAGCTAAAGGTTTAGACAAGTCATTTCTGGTTAACTTTGCAATATCTAATACTCTGTCAGTGCGATGAGTGGGCCCAAGTAATCCAACATATTTGGCACTACTGCTTTGTACTAACTTTAATGCTGCGGCATCAAGTTTTATGTTATGTGTTAAGACCAACGCAGCATCTATTTGACTAAGCCAAGTCGTGCCATACAAGTCGTCTAATGACTGACGGATAATCTGATTGGCTTTTGTGAAAAACTCAGCCTTTGCGTAGCCAACACGAGGATCAATAAGTAGCACCTGCCATCCCAACTCAGCCGCTATAGAGACTAAAGGCTTTGCATCGACACCCGCTCCAAATACAGCTAGCAACGGGGCAGGACTAAGTAATTGTACAAAAACGTTTGCGGAACCAGTTACTTGGGCACTCGTCCCTAACGTTTGAGACTTTTCGTCTATCGGCAGTACTTTATTGGATGGTATACCTTCATCGATTTGTTGATGATATTCGGCCTTTTGCCTTTGCTCTAAATAGCTATTCAACGCATCAAGTTTGAGATAATCATTGTTTGCATGTACCGGCTGTAACAAAATTCTCACCATGCCGCCACAACCAATACCCAGTTGCCAAGCAAGATCCTCTTCTTCACGCATATCGTACTCAATGATACGATTACGTTGATTATCCCAGCAGCGCCTAGCTTGACGCATGATATCCGACTCTAAACATCCGCCGCTTAACAAACCGAAATATTGCCCCATGTCATTGATCAACATCATGGCCCCAGCTTTACGGTAAGAGGAGCCGTCGGTTTCAATAATAGTGGCCAATACCCACAAATGTTTATCTCTTTTTTGTGACCAGTGGTCCAGTAACTGGCTTATTCTATTTGCCATTGAGGTTATGCTGCCGTTTCTTTAATAAAAGGCACTTTAGGCTTGCGCAAATCAATCACTAAGGTTTCTGAAATTTTATCTTGAATAGCTTGACGATTGGGATCCCAAAAGACCTGTAAAAACCCTGTCAGCCCAGTTGCAAAACCAGCTGCATAACCACCGTAACGGCCGAAACTTTCCCATAGATTTAATGGTGTGTTGTCAAGTTTAATCACTTTCATGCCCATCATTTTTTTCCCCGGTGTTTGTCCTTTCCACCAGGCAGTAAATATACTGAAATAGAACGCTGCCCAACCAAACCCAAGGCCTAATTCTTCCACTAAATTTTCTAACCACTTAATGAAACCTTTAGACTGAGTATATGATTTGTCATTTTTTGAATTGTTTTCCACTGGCTTAATAGGGGATTGTTCTATAGATGAGTGCGCAAATGTTTGTTCAACAGTTGTTTGCTCAGCAGTTACTTGCTCAGGGCTGTTTTTAGTAGTTTGTTTGGTCTCAACAAATTGTTGTAGATGGGTAGTCAACTCCGTTTGTTGTTCAGCACTCAGGTTTTCAGATACTGAGTCTAGATATCCTTCCATAACACCTTCAATAGCATCTCTATCTAATCCAATATCAACGATATCTTGAACAAGTTCTTCGCCTAAAATTTGTAAACAATCATAGGCTTGTTCGCACTCACCTTGGGCAACGTGTTGTTTTATGGCCTTTATCTTGAGCAAATATTTTGCCGTTAAAGCCACTATTGTTATTCCATCCACTGCATTGTCAGTGTTTACTGAAGCATTAGATGAGTTACGAACAGCAGGGTTATCTTCATTAATCATATCAACAATGCCCATAGCCACTACAAATAACAATAATGCGACTAGCAGTCTAAGGAAAATTCGAGCACCGTTGAAACGTTTTTTAGTCTTTAACCTATTGCCAGCTCTAAAAAATGTCCAAGCAGCTACTGCAGCTAAGAATAAACTGCTGACCTGAGTCAGCAGTGCAATAAAAAATAAATCTATTAGTAAGCCAAAACCCCGACGAAATGGCCCCGCCAGAGGTGTGCCCAACAATTCGTCAGCCACAAAAAATGCATATGGGGTGACAATTTGTCGGGTTTCTTCGCGAGTTAAATGCGCCGTTCTATCGATACTACCTGCCAATTCAGACTCTAAACCAGCATCTAATTGACTAGTTTCTAAGGCGGTGTGTTTTTCCATAACCGGTTATTTTATCCACTTCTTTTAGTTAGGCTTTTTATCCCCTCTCCTATTCCATCTAACGTGAGGGGAAACATTCTGTCAGTCATCAGTTCTTTCATTATGCTCACTGAAGCATAATAATTCCAATACTGACTTAACTGTGGATTCAACCATATTGCATGTTCAAAATGATTAAGTAAACGTTGCATCCAAACTGAGCCAGCTTCTTCATTCCAGTGCTCTACACTACCGCCTGGGTAGGTTATTTCATAAGGCCCCATAGTAGCATCACCCACAAAAATAAGTTTATAGTCAGCGCCATATTTGTGAATAACATTAGAAAGAGGTATGACTTCTCTGTCACGCCTTTTATTGTCTTTCCAAACACCTTCGTATACACAATTATGAAAATAAAAGTATTCAAGATGTTTGAATTCGGTATGTACAGCTGAAAATAACTCTTCACATTCTTTAATATGTGCGTCCATCGAGCCACCTACATCAAAAAACATCAACACTTTCACCGCATTGTGACGCTCTTTCACCATATGGATGTCTAAAAACCCAGCATTTTTAGCAGTTGCACCGATAGTAGTAGGGATATCCAACTCTTCAGTAGCCCCTGTTCGGGCAAATTTACGCAGTTTGCGCAGCGCAACCTTAATATTACGGGTGCCTAACTCAACATCACCGGCTAAATTCTTAAACTCTCGTTTATCCCACACTTTAGCGGCAGAAAAATTTCGGTTGCCTTGTTGACCAATCCGCACGCCTTGTGGATTATAACCATTAGCACCGAAAGGTGATGTCCCACCTGTACCAATCCATTTATTGCCTCCTTGATGACGTTTTTCTTGCTCAGCTAAACGTTCTTTCAGGGTTTTCATCAATTCTTCAAGACCACCCAGCGCTTTGATTTGAGCTTTTTCTTCATCGCTGAAATGCCGTTCTAAGGCATTTTTTAACCACTCTTCTGGTATGTCCTTACCAAACAAGTCAATACTTTGTACTCCTTCAAAATAGTCAGCAAATGCACGGTCAAATTTATCAAATTGACTTTCATCTTTAACCATTATCATTTTTGACAAAAAATAAAAATCATCGATACTGGCAAATATGACACCTTTTTCTAATGCGTTCAGCAAGTCTAAAAGCTCTCTTAGACTCACTGATAAGCGGTACTCTCTGAGTTTAAAAAAGAAATCAATTAACATTAACGACGCGCCATAAAGACCAGTTTTTCGAATAGGTGAATATCTTGCTCGTTTTTTAGTAAAGCACCATAAAGGGGTGGAATACTTTGTTTACCATCTTTATTCTGTAATGCCTCAGCCGGGATATCTTCAGCCACTAATAATTTCAACCAATCTAATAATTCTGAGGTAGATGGTTTTTTACGAAGGCCAGGTACATCACGCAGATCAAAAAATGATTGCAAGGCTTGATTCAGTAATATTTTCTTAATCTCTGGAAAATGCACATCTACTATCTGACGCATCTCGTCTGCATCGGGAAATTGAATATAATGAAAAAAACAACGACGTAAAAAAGCGTCAGGTAATTCTTTCTCATTATTCGATGTAATGATCACAATAGGACGTTGTTTAGCTTTGACTAATTGTTGAGTCTCATAAACAAAAAACTCCATTTTATCCAGCTCTAATAACAAATCGTTTGGAAACTCGATATCCGCTTTATCTATTTCATCAATCAATAATATGGTGCGCTTTTCTGCATCAAATGCCTGCCACAACTTACCTTTGACTATATAATTGCCAATGTCGTGCACTTTTTCATCGCCTAACTGCGAATCACGTAAACGAGAAACTGCGTCATATTCATACAATCCTTGTTGGGCTTTAGTCGTAGATTTTATGTGCCACTGGATCAAATTAGCATCTAAACTTTTTGCTAGCTCTTCTGCCAACATAGTTTTACCCGTACCAGGCTCACCTTTAATCAACAACGGTTTTTCTAACGTAATAGCCGCGTTGACAGCAAGTTGCAACTCACGACTAGCAATATATTTTTCTGTACCTTTAAACGCCATGTAAAACCTCAAACCTCATTAACAATTGATTAACCATAAGATATAGCGAAAAAAGCCCTTTAAATGAAGCCTCCTCCCCTTATCTCTAAGTAAGAATATCTTTATGATAAAACAGTTTTACGAGCTATACGTATCAATAATATTTATAGGGTCTATTATTGTTTTGTATATATAAGAAAAAACAGACGCTATCAATAACTAATCTGAGGTGTAACAATCAAGGTTACACGGTAAAAAATATAATATTAAGTAAGGAAATAACTATGCAAGTATACGACGACCATTCACTCGCCATTGGAAAAACACCTTTGGTTAAGCTTAATCGCGTTACAGGCGGCAACGTTTACGCAAAAATTGAATCAAGAAACCCAAGTTTCAGTGTTAAATGCCGTATCGGTGCCAATATGATTTGGGATGCTGAAAAGAAAGGTCTGCTTAAACCAGGTAATGAAATTGTTGAGGCGACTAGCGGGAATACAGGTATAGCCCTAGCGTTTGTTGCGGCATCGAGGGGTTATAAAATCACTTTAACCATGCCTAGTTCAATGAGTTTAGAGCGTCGTAAGTTACTTAAAGCTATGGGTGCAAATTTGGTTTTGACCGAAGCGCCTAAAGGTATGAAAGGTGCAATCGCTGCTGCCAATGAAATTGTTGCTTCTGATCCATCTAAATATATCCCTATGCATCAGTTCGAAAACCCAGCTAATCCTGAAATTCATGAAAAAACCACTGGCCCTGAAATTTGGAATGATACAGACGGTAAAATTGACATTTTTGTTGCTGGCGTAGGCACGGGCGGCACGCTTACTGGTGTCAGTCGTTACATCAAAAATACTCAAGGCAAAGCCATTACCACTGTTGCTGTTGAGCCCACGGACTCGCCGGTCATCACACAAGCCAAAGCAGGTGAAGCACTTACGCCGGGGCCACATAAGATTCAAGGCATAGGTGCAGGTTTTATCCCTGGCAACTTAGACTTAGATATGGTTGATGCTGTTGAACAAGTGAGCAATGAAGATTGTATGGCAATGACACATCGGTTAATGAAAGAAGAAGGCATTTTAGCGGGCATATCTTCTGGCGCAGCAGTAGTCGCAGCCAAACGTTGGGCAGAGAAGCCTGAAAATGCGAACAAAATTATAGTCGTCATTTTGGCCAGTGCATCAGAGCGTTATTTGAGTAGTCCTTTATTTGCAGGTGAGTTTTCTGAATCAGAAAATGTCCAATAATAGTTTGAACTTGTAAAATTAATAAACAATGTTTACATTAACGTTGGTTAAAGAGGGAGGCTAATGCCTCCCTCTTCTTTTGCTAAATCAAAAAACACGATAAGATAAAACGATGAGTGCAGGCTCAACTTTCAAAATGGAATGTACCATGCTAAAAAAAATCATTTTTATCTTAATATTTACCATTCAACTCAGTGCATGTGACAAATCGCCTCCGAAACAAGGTGGTGGCAAATTTGGCATGTTAGATACCGGCAATCCAGAATTCGCTGCAATTGAATTTTTTGAACACATTTATAGTGACAAAGGACTTGAAGGTGCTCTTAAATTAAGCACCCCTAAAATGGAGCGCTTATTACGTTCCTATCACACCAACAAAGGTGCTCAAAAACATGTGCTTAATATGCGTTTCGATAAGGTGAGTATCCAATCTAAGTCACGGAGCGCAGGCAGAAATGAATTTGCTAAAGAGGCACAAATATCGCTGTTTTTTGAGGGTGAATTAGATGGCGATATATTAAAAGATATACGAGTTATCGAACTGGTGAAAATAGGAAACGATTGGAAAGTAGATGATGTCAGCTTGAACTAGTCTACAACCCTTAGTTTGCTGATGAGTTTTCCCTTTAAAAAAGTGAGTAACAAAAAAAGTTTACTCGCAAAACCTTACTCATGTCTTTATCAGGGCTGATTTACATCAATAACAAAAAACTGAAGCTAACTTATCTGATATAAATTAGTTACCATAGCCTTATTCAAAATCCACCCAAATAATATGTTCAATTTACCTGTTCAGACAAAATACAGCCTCGCACCTTTATTGATTCTAATCCTTAGTATTATATTGACTTTGACAGAGCCCATGAGCAGTGATTTATTGGCTTATGACAGAAGTCAGCTTAACGACTTTCAGTGGTGGCGATTGATAACGGGTCATTTCCTGCACACTAACTCCGCACATTTGTTATTAAACACAGCAGGCTTAACGTTATTGTGGGCATTGCATGGCCAGTATTATTACATGTCCCGCTATCTGCTTATATTCATGTTGCTGTGCCTAGGAACATCAGGCGGCTTATATGTGTTTGCCCCACAAATGCAGTGGTATGTAGGTTTATCTGGTGTACTTCATGGCTTGTTTGTCATTGGGGCTTATTTCGATATTCAGAACAAGTTCAAAACTGGATGGATACTGTTAATGGGTGTTTGGCTTAAAGTGATACATGAGCAAATTTTTGGTGCTAGTGAAGATGTAGCCCAGTTAATAGCAGCCAATGTGGCAATTGACGCCCACTTGTTTGGCACAATCACTGGCAGCAGCATCATACTGTATTATTTTGTAGTAAATAGAATTCAAAACAAAAGGGAACAGAATGACTAAATCTATCGAAACGAATGGTCATGTTTATATAAAAATAATGTAACTATTCAGCCTCATGAAAATATATTTTGACGATCCCAGCGATCGTATTGACTGATCCCGCTAGGATGTCAGACTTGCCTTAATATCACTTTAGTTATTAACCAATGAAGATTGACGGCATTGAAATCGACAGTGTGATCGATTCAACAAAAAAGTTGCTTACAGAGGATAAATCAATTTCGCCGGCCTTAAGAGCGGCAATTGAATTGATCATGCTGGTTGTGTCTTTGCTTGCTAATCGATTAGGACTAAATAGCCAAAACAGCAGTAAACCACCCTCCACAGATTTTGATAGAAAGAAGAATTCAAGGACTAAATCTGACAATCCGGCCGGCGGCCAGAAAGGGCGGGAGGGTAAAACGCTGAGCCCGTTCGAAGAGCCCGATGTAGTCAAGGATATTCCCGTAAACAGGGCGCTATTGCCTCCTGGGAAGTATCGTGATGCTGGCGTCCAGTGTCGTCAAGTGGTTGACATAGAAATATCACGCATGGTCACCGAATACAGAGCGCAAATACTGCTCAACGAAACAGGCAAGAAATTCACAGCTGAGTTTCCACAAGGTGTTAACAGTGCTATCCAATATGGCGATGGCATTAAAGCGCACGCGGTTTACCTGTCACAATATCAATTGCTGCCTTATAAACGTATTGAAGAGTATTTTTCCGATCAACTCAATATTCCGATCAGTGCGGGAACCTTGTTTAACTTCAATCAAAAAGCGTCAGATTTAATTGAGCAAACAGGTGCCGCGGATCGGATCAAAGCCGCACTACGAGCATCACCCGTGCTGCATGTTGATGAAACAGGCGTCAACATTAACGGCAAGCGGCGTTGGTTACATTGTGCCTCATCACTTACCTGGACGTATTTCCATGCCCACGATAAACGTGGGAAAGAGGCCATGGATGCGGCCGAGATACTGCCATGCTTTACGGGCATTCTGTGCCATGACCACTGGAAACCTTACTACAAATATATCCTATGTGAACATTCTCTGTGCAATGCCCATCATTTGAGAGAATTGGAAAGAGCGTGGGAGCAAGACAAGCAGAAATGGGCCAATGAAATGCGTGCACTGCTGACCAAGCTTTGTCAGGACGTGAAGGATAATGACGGTAAGTTAACGCCAGAGTCTGCCCGCGTCGCCAGAGAACAGTACCGTGAAATACTCTTTGAGGGTGATAAGGAGTGTCCGCCACCAAATGAGGAGGACCGACCAGCAGGACAACGGGGTCGTTTAAAACGAACCAAAGCGCGCGCCTTGCTTGAACGGCTCAGAGAATTTGAAAATGATGCGCTTAGATTTATCGAAATAAAAGATGTCCCCTTTACTAACAATCAAGGGGAAAACGATATTCGAATGACAAAAGTACATCAAAAAATATCGGGATGTTTCAGAAGTCAAAACGGTGCGGATATGTTTTGTTTGCTTCGCAGTTACATATCCAGTTGTCGCAAGCAAGATGTTTCAGCAAGTGAGGCGTTGCGACTATTGTTCAAGGGCAGGCTTCCTGACATCTTTTCATCTGCGCGACCTGAATAGTTACAAAATAATAAACACTTTCAAGTAAAATTCAGAATCGATTAGGTTAATTACATTTAATTTGTTTTTCGCCAATATAATAAACATTATTCACCGCTACATATACCCCCGAAATAATTGCCGAGCTAGGTATCGTTATAAATGAAAATATTTCGTCTTGCCAAGCATAAAAATTGGCATCGCCGTCATTAAGATTGATGACTTTCAAGGTCTTTTTGTCTGTCGACAATGCACATTTAAAATCCGAACGTTCAGCACTGTGAGGGACCACAATACAACTCGATAATAACGCCACAATTAATACTAATATCTGACATTGATCAGACCCCCACGCTACTTTTTTGAATATTATACAAATGCAGCGAATGGCCTCCAATCAAATTAATGATTTTTGTCCTTAGTTTATCGAATCCATCTAAGTAAGTGCTTGTTTTATCATAGGTTTCTTCAGGCTGAACGAGGTTGATACCCTCGAAGCATTGAAACACCCAGCGCAGTGTGGGGGTAGCAGAGGGTATGTTAATCTGGTTTGGGATGGTTTCATTGGCTTTTTTCATGCTCGCGCGCATGCGTCGTTGCGCGATTGAGTAAACCAATAAAGATAAGGTCATGATCATTAACAATGCGTCGATACGACTAGGCTTTTTGATGAACAAGGATGACACAAAAAACAGTGGGTCTTTTAGGAATCTAAACCCTCTTTCTACCACCGATTGCGCCTTGTAATGATGCAGAATTCCCTCAGGTGATAGCGCTTTTTCGTCGGCATTTGTGGCGAGTATAAAGCATGATTTTTGTTCAATAGCATGTTGAATTGCTTTATCATTTAGCTCAACCACCGCGCTCGTTTGCCATACAATTTGTTTGACTGGTGCATCTTTTTTAGGTCGGCCTTTTCCCTCGTAAACCTTGTGTGCTATGCAGTTAAGCTCAGTCAGTTGGTGATACTTTTGTCGCTTGTTAAGCGCGGCCAACGACTTCAGTGCGTCCTCTTTGCAAGTGAAGCGCTGGGCTTGCAAATGAAATAACTCTTTGTCTAATTTTTCCTTGGCGCGGTCGGCTTGTCTGCCAATCGTTTTTGTTGCACGCTCACCTGCGGCTTTTGAATTGACGACTATCCAGCGCTGTTTAATATCCATGTGCTCTACTTCATTCACTGTGTACTGGTAGTTGTCATCAATAGTCGTCCATTCTTGCGCAGTTAGGGCTTCTGTAATGAGTGTTTTTTCTAGTTTAATAGTGGACGGGATAAGCGTAATAAACGTCAGTTGCGATAAGAACTCAGCATTGTCTTTATGGTAAAGCTTACAGTCAGCGACCAAGTAGTTAGGCTTGGGCGCAGTTTTCACCATCTTGACCAGCGCCTTAGCGCGCTCTTTAAACACTTTTGTATCAGCGCTATTACCATCCCAATTTTTAACGGCCAAGGGTATTCCTCCGTCTTGACTGACAATCATTTCTTGTACAACTTGTTTTAAATCAGGGCGATGCGCTTTGCTATGACCGTGTGTAATTCTGATAACATGCTCGTCACAGCCTTCCTCATCATGCGCATACTCGCCGGTTAACGAATGACTTGTGGTATCAAGGGATTTAAACTGGCAATCTACAGCCTCTATTTCGCAGGCCTGATGCGATACCAAGGAAAACAGACTTTCACAACCAAAGTCATAACATTGGTCCAGTGTTCGGCCTAGTTTATGGCGATTAAAGTGAGATGCCTCAACGCCTTCACGAAATAGATGCTCCATCGGGAGATTGGCAAAAAACTGAGGGCTAAGCGTCAAAGGGCGATTACAAAACCCCAGGCCATTCATTATCATGCCCTTTATCGCCTCGCCCGGGCTAATTTCTTGAAGATCATCTTGCGGCAAATGCTTATCTAACAAAGGCACCATGTTTAAGTCGTCGATAACGCCAGCAACAATGCCATGGTGGTCTAACCGTTTGATTTTCATTGTGATTTCACCCTCAAAAGTTGAGGTGATATTGTACTAAACCCGCGATCTTGTGGGAAATATTATAAATAGAAATTATTCAATTTGGTCTGATCAATGTCAGTAATATGTACTTATTAATGATATTCATTTTTATCCTTAGACAGATATGTCACAACCAAAATGATTAAGTTTTTACTCGTGACATTTCTAAGCATGGGTTTATAAATTAGTTTCAAACAATTTATAGATCCTACGATATTCATCCAGCCAAGAGCTAGGTTGCACAAAACCATGTGATTCCACTGGATAAATTGCGGTTTCAAAATCCTGTTTTTCTAATTCAATCAAACGTTGAACTAGTCTCACTACATCTACAAAGAAAACGTTACTGTCTATCATGGGTGCATTGATAAGCAATGGATTTTCTAGTCCTTCAGCGAAATAGATAGGTGAACTTCTTTCGTAGGCAATAGGGTCAACATCAGGTGTATTGAGTATGTTTGACGTGTAACCGTGATTGTAGTGAGCCCAATCGCTGACGGGTCTTAATGCTGCGCCCGCTTGGAATAAATCTGGAGAATTAAACAATGCCATAAACGTCATAAATCCCCCATAAGAACCACCATAAGTCCCAACCCTTTTTGCGTCTACATCGAGGTTTTCAACCAACCAGTCAACACCATCTTCTAAGTCTTGAATTTCTGGGGTGCCCATTTGGCGATAAATAGCCGTGCGCCAATCTCTGCCATAACCTGCCGATGCCCGATAATCCATGTCAAGTACCACATAACCTTGTTGTACTAACAGATTGTGAAACATAAATTCTCTGAAATAGCCCGACCATCCAAGATGAGAATTTTGTAAATAGCCTGCGCCATGATTAAACACTACAGCTTTATACTTTTGACCGGCTTGCATATCTCTGGGGGTATACACCCGCGAATAGATGGGATGCTCTGTATGGGAAGATTTAATAGGCACTATATCGGGGGCAAGCCAGTTTATATCTAGAAATGCCTGACTGCTGGTTTGAGTAAGCTGCATAGCTGATTGCTTAGCAACAGATTGCCAATATAGCTCTGGAGGCCGAACTAAGCTGGAATGCGTCAATAATAACGACTGTTCATCTGGGCTTAATTGATAATCGGTCATGCCATTAAGATGGGTTATTTCTTGTAGGGTATTGTCAGCTAAAGCAACACGGTATATCTCGTATATGCCCGGATGTTTTTTGTTTCCCTTAAAATACATAAATTGATCGTCTGAAGTTAACGTCAAAGAGTCCACTTCAAATTTTCCAGATGTTACAGCTCTAGCTTGACCATTTAAAGGTTTAAGATAAAGGTGTGAATAGCCTGTTTCCTCAGACAAATAGTACAAATCAGTACTTGTATTTAACCAGCCAAAGCTATTGAACTTATAATTAACCCAAGCATTATCATGTAACCTGTGTTGATTGATTAAGATTGCGTTATCAGTATCAATGGTAGCAAGCCATCTGTCTTTGTTGTCCCACGCTTCCAGCATAATGGCGACATTTTCACCATCGCTATGCCATTGAATCGCCCCTTGCGACCAATACCAATCCTGCATAAGGCTAATGTCTCTAGGCAAGCGATTGGCTATATAATTTTCACCCTTAGCTGCTGCGTTCTCCCGCTTCACTGTTTCCAATACGTCTTCGTTATATCCAGGCAAGCTGTTATAACTGATTTTTCGTTTCGACCTAGCATCGAGGTTGAGTAACCAAATATTGTGTTTCACTGGTTGGGCATCTGCTACCCTGCGGCGCACATTGTCGGTAGTTATTCTTCCGTCTTCATTAATATAGTTAGGCATAATATCACCATCATCACGCCAACTAGACTCTTCTTGTTCAACCAACACTAACCATTTACCGTTAGGCGATAAACTCGCTTCTACGGTTTCATTATCTTCTGGAAAATAAAAATCAGCAGGGGCAAGGGTATTATTTTGTAGTGCAAGCTGTTGTTCTCTTTTAAAACGTAATTCTTTTTGCTGACGTTTTAAAGCCACTACTTCAATTAACTGTTGTTGTTGTTCGGCAATATAATCTTCAGGCTCATCTAATGCCTTGGGTTCATCGGCAAATTGCCATGAGACTAGTTGCTCATAAAGACCATCCTCTGGATGTATGGCATAGATTGCATCACCACTTTGAAAACTTAGACGCCCATCATTTAGAAACACTAAGTTGTATGGCTGTTTATTGTCTTTGGTTAGCTGCTTTAATTGATTATTAGCAAGGTTTTTAACAAAAACATTGCCTTCAAACACCCATGCGGTCATTTGTTTATTTTGACTAACGATCCTTTTTTCATAGGCATGTAAGTGCAATGCACTTAATTCTATTTTATTGCCATTGCCTTGCTCATTTATCGATTTAGTCCATAAGTCAGATAAGGGAGAACCTAGCTGCTTTTGTTTATAAAACACAGCTTCACTATCATCAGCCCAATACGCTGAAGTAGGTTGTCGGCCCATCCAGTCGGGATCAGCCATTATTTGTTCTAGGGTTAACCGCTTAGACTGAATGTTAGTTGGGAGCGGCTGAACTGCTTTGATTACCTTAGGCGGTGCAGCATTATCTTTACTAACAATAGGAACATCAGATTGGGTTGCCGAACAGGCAAATAGGAAAGTGGTAACACTGGCTAATAATAAGCCTTTTTTATTGAGTTTAAACATGCAGTAAGCCTTAGACAATATTAAAATAAACGCCAACGCTATTAAAGCGCATTTAGGGGGCATTTGGCAAAACAATAAATAAAAATTGTATATATTTTAGTGCCTTACGTTACGGAACATTTACACTAACAAAAACCAGATAGGATTTACTTTTATGTAAGAAGTCCCTTTAACATTTGGCAATAATGGTTATAAGCGGTTGCATTAAAGGCCTTTGAATCCTTATTCATAAATCCATGGTGATAGGCATTTTGTTCCCCATTAAGCTCTGGAAGCTCTGGTTGTTGTTTAAGCACCTTAATAACATCTGGAAGTGAAAAATTAGATTCTGACTCAGGGAAGATAATATGGCATGGGCAACTGGGGTGTTTATTTAAAAAGTGACGAATTTGGCGAGGATAAAACAAAGTAAGCTGAGGCGCCTCTTTCACACTAGCAGAAATAAAAACGGCAACTTTACAGTTACCGTCTAAAAAATTTATTCTATACCAAATGCCTAACTTAAAAAACCGCCATCAACCACAACAGTAGTGCCCGTAGTGTAACTTGAAGCATCAGAGACAAGGTACAAAACAGTACCCGCCATCTCATCGGGTTGTGCGGTTCTTCCTAGTGGAATTTGCATCAAGGCGGTTTTTAAGATTTTTTCATTGCTGGTTAAAGCTGAGGCAAATTTGGTTTCGGTTAATCCCGGTAATAAGGCATTAACACGAATATTCAACGAGCCACACTCTTTAGCAAAGGCTTTCGTCATACTAATAACCGCGGCTTTAGTAATGGAGTATATACCCTGCCCCATACCTGGAGAAATGCCATTGATTGAAGCGGTATTTAAAATTACGCCACCGCCCTGCTGTTTCATCATTTTACCGGCCGCGGTGGACATAAAGAAATACCCACGAATATTTACATCTACGGTTTTATCAAATGCCGCTAAATCAGTATCTAGAATATGCCCAAAGTAGGGGTTTGCCGCAGCGTTATTTACTAAAATATCCAAACGTCCATATTTCTCTTTGATTTGTTCGAAGACATTGTCAATCTGTGCCATTTCACCTACATGACAAGCCATAGCCACCGCATCACCACCGTCGTCACGAATACTTTGTGCTACGGCTTCGCAACCGTCAATCTTACGGCTAGAAACGATCACTCGTGCACCGTAAGCTGCAAGTAATCGTGCTATAGACTCACCGATACCACGACTTGCACCTGTTACTAATGCGACTCTGCCGTTTAAATCAAAAATATCTTTTTTCATAAAATGTCTCTCAATCTGAATACGTCACTGAATTGTTATTATTAATCCGCTTCAACTTTAAGGACTAACTTACCCATGTTTTCGCCGTTGAATAACATTAATAATGTTTCTGGGAAATGCTCAATACCTTTAACAACATGTTCTTTTGCGACTAATTTTCCCTCTGCAATCCAACCTGCCATTTCAGCTGCAGCTTTAGAATAATTTGCGACATTATCAAATACCACAATACCTTCCATTCTGGCTCTATTTACCAGTAACGTAAGATAGTTAGATGGCCCTTTTACAGCAGTTGTATTGTTATATTGACTAATAGCGCCACAGATCACGATACGTGCCTTCATACGTATTTGAGTTAATACATCATCAAGTATCTCACCGCCAACATTGTCGAAATACACGTCAACGCCTTTTGGACAAGCTACTCGTAGCGACTTTTTCACGTTTTCATTTTTATAATCAATGGCTGCATCAAAACCTAACTCATCCACAAGGTAGGCACATTTTTCAGGACCCCCAGCAATCCCTACTACTTTGCAGCCTTTTATCTTAGCTATTTGACCTACCACTGAGCCTACTGCTCCAGCGGCACCGGACACCACTACTGTCTCGCCAGCTTTAGGTAAACCCGTATCCAATAAACCAAAATAAGCGGTCATTCCAGGCATACCTAATACACCTAAGTATCGCTCTAATGGTGCTAAGCTTGGATCAATTTTGTGTAGTCCTTCGATACCCACTACGGCATACTTTTGCACGCCACAATGCCCATACACATAATCACCTTCAGAAAATTGGCTGCTGGTAGACTTAAGAACTTTACCTACAGTGCCGGCACGCATTACGGCGCCAATTTGCACGGGTTCAATATAGGATTTACCGTCATTCATCCAGCCACGCATGGCAGGATCTAATGAAATATATTCCACTTGGACCAATACCTGATTGTCGGCTAATTCTGCAACGTCGGTTTCGACAAAGTCCCAGTTTTTGCTAGTGGGTATACCAACAGGTCGTGATGCTAATAAAAATTGTATATTTTTCATAATTCCTCATTATTTAATTTTCAAGGTGAAGACCAATGGATTAAAACCATTCAGCTTGCATTTCACTGCAGCTATCATCCATATCATTTAACAATGCAATATCTCTTTGTACTGCAGGTAACTCCCAGCGAACAAAATACTTAGCCGCTTGAACTTTACCTAAATAAAATGCCTCATCCTGCGCAGATAAGTTTCCTGCCGCCAATGCATTCTCAGCTACATTTGCTTGACGTATCCACAACCAACTCATCACGACTTGGCCAAATATATTCATAAAGCAGGTTGCGTTAGCTAACAAAATGGGTTGTTTTTCAGACTTTAGGTGTTGCCCAAGCAAAGGTAACAAGGAATGCATTTGTTTTAGATAGGGCAATAAATTTTCAATCAATTTCTGACTTTGTTCACCTGTCACCTTGGCAAAATCGCTTTCCATTCTTTGTTGTAATAATTTCAGCCCTGAACCGTTAGCTTGCCAAAGTTTACGAGTTAATAAATCTAATGCTTGAATACCGTTAGTTCCCTCGTGGATTGGATTAAGCCTATTATCACGCCAACATTGTTCAACCGGGTATTCACGGGTATATCCGGCCCCTCCTAGAACTTGAATCGCCAAGTCATTAGCTTTTGGTCCGAACTCTGAGGGCCATGCTTTAACTATAGGCGTCAATAAATCCAACAATTCTGAAGCCTGTCTTTTATCATGATCTGAATTGAGCGTATGTGAATCATCAACTAAACGCGCAGCGTAAAAGCACAGTGCCATGCCCCCTTCGACATAAGATTTTTGTGCCAACAACATTCGTTTCACATCGCCATGTTGAATGATAGTGGCAGGTTTATCGGTAGGTTTGTTATTCGGTGCAACACGTCCTTGGGTGCGTTCTTTGGCATACTCTAATGAATATTGGTAACCACTATAACCTATCATTGCAGCGCCAAAACCTACGCCTAAACGAGCTTCATTCATCATTAAAAACATGTAACGTAAACCTTGATGCTCTTCGCCTATCAAGTATCCGTGACAATCTTCTTTCTCACCAAAACTGAGAGCGGTAGAGGTGGTACCTCTATATCCCATTTTATGGATCAGCCCCGCCAAAGCGACGTCATTTTTCTCAGCTGGGTTTCCAGTTGCATCGAGGCGGAATTTAGGCACCACAAATAGTGAAATACCTTTAACACCGGCCGGTGCACCTTTGATTTTAGCTAAAACTAAATGCACTATGTTGTCAGACAATTCATGATCGCCACCCGAGATATAAATTTTATTGCCCTTGAGCCGATAGTTTCCGTCTTGGTGTTTAATTGCAGTGGTATGAATATCAGCTAAGGACGAGCCTGCGTGTGGCTCTGTCAGAGCCATAGTGCCAGTAAATTCCCCGGCTAACATTTTCGGCATAAAGGCATCTTTAAGTTGCTGTGAGGCAAAGTTGCGTATTACGTTTGCAGCAGCCATAGTCAAAAATGGATAACCGGTACTTGAGGGGTTAGCTGCCATGAAATACCCGGCACAAGCTGTCATGATTGTTTCTGGTAATTGCATACCGCCTTCATCGAAGTCAAATCGGCCTGCAATTAAGCCTGATTCAACATAGGCGTCAAAAGCTTCTTTTACCTCAGCTATCATATGCACTTTTTGACCATCAAAAGTTGGCTCGTTAGCGTCACCTTTTGCATTGTGAGTAGCAAACTTTTCTGTGGCAATTTTATTTGCGATATCCAGCACCGCATCAAATGTTTCGCGATTGTGTTCGATAAATCTTTTTCGCTCACAAAGGTTTTCTGTATCTAGTACTTCGTATAATTGAAACGCTAATTCTTTGCGTTTGACCAGTTCGTTGTTCATATCCTTCTACCTTAACAAGTGATTCTAGATAAAGACTGTAGATGTTCTAAATGATGGAGATAGATTGACAAAAATATGCCTTCGCTATTATTGTCATATATGACATATTAATGGTCATTTATGACAGATATAACGAGCTGTTATTTATGACCAATCACCTAAGTTATTATAGAGTGAACCCTAGTGTTTAAAGTAACCATACTTGGCTTTGATCAGGCATATGCGAGTGCCATTACTGGTGCTCTGGACTTGTTTGCATTAGCTGGAGTAACTTGGCAGCGTATGCAAGGTCAGCAACCAACGCCTTTTTTTGAGGTACAAATTGCCTCGATAAAAAAACGACCTGTTCGTTGTATTAATCAATTGGTGATCAATACCCATATAGCGATTGAAGATGTCGTACACACCGATTTATTGTTGATACCCACTATCGGCGGTGAACTCATTAACGTCATTAAGAACAACCAGTGCTTATTGCCACATATTCAAAAACACTTTGCTAACCAATCAGATATTGCTAGCAATTGCAGTGGTGCATTTTTATTAGCAGAAGCGGGGTTGTTAGATGGAAAAGAAGCCACTACTCACTGGGGTTATGCCAGTCTATTTAAATCCCGCTATCCTCAGGTAAATTTATGTGCAGAAAAAATGATCACCTCTGCACAAAACATCTATTGTTCTGGCGGTGGTATGGCTTGGTTTGATTTAGCCCTGTTGTTGATTGAGCGCTATTGCGGCCATGATGTTGCAACAACGACGGCTAAGGCACATGTAATTGATATTTATCGGGGCGAACAGGTAGCTTATGCCAATATTCTCACTAAGAAATTTCATCAAGACCCTGATGTATTAATTGTCCAAGAATGGCTTGAGGCAAACTACAGTAATAGGATTGCGGTAAGTGATTTACCTTTATTGGTTAACCTTACCCTCAGAACATTTAATCGTCGATTCAAACAGGCGACTGAACAAAACCCGTTAGAATATTTACAAACATTACGTATTGAAGCCGCTAAGAAACAACTTGAAACAACTCACGACAGCATCGAACGAATAGTCACCCAAGTAGGTTATGACGACCTGAGTTCATTTACTCGTTTATTTAAAAAACATACTGGATTATCTCCTAGCCAGTACGCAAAAAAATTCAAACGTTAAGACTAAAATTTTTATTTAAAATTACTTTGCACATTTTTTGCACTAAACTAAATTCGACTTAGACTGATTGTCATAATTTATGATTAAAATAAACATAAAAGTAAGTGCATAATGAAAATTTGGCCATATAATACATACTTATCAGTAAGTTAAATCATCATATTAACATTTAGTACAATTTATTGATTGCACCAAAAACCAACACAAATGCTCGTTTTTTGAGCATTTGCAAACAATTTTTAACAACAATTAGTTTTTACAGCAGATTTACAGGAGAAATACGATGGCTTTTAAAAAGCAATATTTGAAATCTAAGGCAATGTGTAAGGTCACATTTAAATTATCCAAAGAACAAGCACATGCAGCTGATTCGGTACGTTTAGTGGGTGATTTTAATGAGTGGGATCTGACATCTGCGCCGATGAAAAAACTAAAAAATGGTGATTTTACTACCACCGTTGATTTAGTCAAAAACTCGCAGTACCAGTTTAGATATTTATTAGATGATAAGGCTTGGGAAAATGATTGGGAGGCGGATGCCTACATACCTTCGCCAGTATCTTTTGCCGATAACTCCGTTGTGCATGTTTAAACGATTAGTTAAAGGAAGGTGAAGTCACTAAATGGTTTCATCTTCTTAGACTCCGTTTTTTTCAAATTCAACATCATTAATATTTTTTCAGGAAAAAATATTATGTTGTCTATATCTAAACGCCTCTCTCTTTTTCGTCTAGATAATAAAATGCGTCATGCCAAAAATCATGCTGATTGGAAGCAGTTTGCCATTGAGCACGACTCGACTTCTGGTCTTGAAGCGTGGAAAAATAAAGAAGTATCGAATAGTTACGATCACCTGAACATTCGCACCAGAATCGATACACTGAGAAGACTAAGACAAGAAAAGGATGATATTGGATTACTTTTCGCACTCAATGAGGGAATTCATGGCAATCAGGGGGGCATGGGTAAACCCATTCTTTATAAACTGGCAAAATTCGGTACAAAACGATTAATTGAAGAGTATGTTGATGAGACAGTCAATGCACTCGAACACATTTCTACACTCCCTGAGTCCAGTGAAATTTCGAATAAAGACAAACAAGATTTTTTTGAACGTGCAAGCCGCTGTTTTGGCCGTTCAGCATTAATGCTAAGTGGGGCCGGTTCACTTGGGCACTTTCATCTTGGAGTGATCAAGACATTATTCGAACATCAGGTGCTACCAAATGTCATTTCTGGGTCAAGTGCAGGGGCAATATTTGCTGCAATACTTGGAACCTATACAAATGATGAACTGACCCTTGCACTTCAAGGTGACATGCTGCTGGACCCTTTACAACTTAGTATTGACAACAAACCTAAACGCTTTGTTCGCGACCAAGTGGACTCTGCTTCATTAAAAATCACATTGGAGGCCGTGATCCCAGATATCACTTTTCAAGAAGCTTACGAGAAAACAGGCAGAATGATTAGTATCACTATCGCACCATTTGAAGAACACCAAACTTCCAGATTAATGAATGCGGTTACTTCGCCTAATGTTTATGTGCGTTCTGCGGTCATGGCGTCTTGTGCATTGCCTGGTGTTTTCCCCCCTGTTATGTTGATGGCTAAAAATGTTTATGGTGAGACCCAGCCATATTTACCAAATCGTCGATGGGTAGACGGGGCCGTTACGGATGACCTTCCTGCAAAAAGGCTGGCCAGACTTTATGGCGTTAACCATTATATCGTTAGTCAGGCGAATCCGTTAGCGCTAGCCATTATCAAAGGTGAAGAATATATGCCCATCCCAAGAAGCGCAAAAAATATTATACGTTTTTCTTCTCATGAATTTTTAAAAACAGGGGAACAATATAGTCGGCGTTATCTTCGTAGGCTTCCAGATATTGGGAAAGTTATGAATATGTTCTATTCAGTTTTGGCACAAGATTACAAAGGTGATGTGAATATTGTACCTAGCTTCAGCTTTGTCAGACCTCAAAAACTTCTGGGGCAACTCACCACAGATGAAATTAAGGCGTTAGTCAACGAAGGTGAACGTTCAACCTGGCCACAATTAGAACAAATTAGAATTTGCTCTAATATAAGTCACACGTTAGAACAGATTATGGATAACCATTCTGATCATAACATTAAACGTTTTTATAAAGTGAGTCGTCGAAAAACTGAGCGGCCAATGTCCCCCATCACCACGGCCTCAATTATTGGCTGATAGTTAAATGAATACCTAAATTATTTATTACTTCCATTAGACACTAAGGTAAGACTCTGCCGCCTGTTGGTCAATACTGTCGGAGCCAACGATAATAAATGAGCACCCCACCCTAAATGTTTATCTTAGTAAAGCAAGTAGCAGTCAATAATATTGACCTTTATAAAAAATAGTGATTAGTTCAGGCTCATACTTTTTAAAATAATAGACACCTGATCAGGAGTTACATCTGATGGGCATACACCCAACTCGACCAGTTTTTCGCGCACTGTCTCGGGGGCTTTAGCGTCAGCCATATCTCCATGAGACATAAGGTAGCGCCTTAGATTTTGTTGAAGTGAACGAGTTAAACAAGACATACTAATACCTTCTAGTGTCGTGAGTGATTTTTAATCCTTTATCGGCAGACTGACAACAATTCACTATGTGAATTGAACATTTTTAAATTTAACCTAAGTTTACTTAAGCATTAAACAGACCATATTGAGCATTAAACAGACCATTTTATTGATATCCTAGACAATTTAGATGGGAAGGCTTTATTGGTTTTTGTATCCGGAAGCAAACCATGGGAAATAGTCAAATAATGAGTGTATAAAACACGATCACATCCACTTGACGCAGTTGGATTGGGGTACCAAGCACAGAGACTAGAGGATGAAATTGAACAAGGGCAAAAAAAGCCATGACGTAAACAGCCATGGCTTTAATAAAACATAATCAATATTGCTTATAAAGCAGCTTCAAGCTCTGGTAATATATCAAACAAGTCGCCCACTAAGCCATAATCTGCCACTTGAAATATGGGTGCTTCTTCGTCTTTATTGATAGCAACAATCACCTTAGAGTCTTTCATTCCGGCTAAATGTTGGATTGCCCCAGATATACCTACTGCTATATACAAGTTAGGTGCAACAATTTTACCTGTCTGACCTACTTGCATATCGTTTGGTACAAAACCAGCATCCACTGCTGCTCTTGACGCGCCCATGGCAGCGCCCAGTTTGTCGGCAATGCCATCAAGTAATTTGAAATTCTCTCCATTTTGCATGCCACGACCACCAGAGATGATCACATCTGCGGCCGTTAATTCTGGTCTTTCAGATTCAGTTAATTCAGCAGAGACAAACACCGATTTATCTAAGACCTTCACCACGGTGCACGCTTCAATTGGTGCTGTGTTACTTTCACCTGCGGCATCAAATGCAGCGGTTCTAACGGTAATAACTTTAATCTTATCAGAAGATTGTACCGTCGCAATGGCGTTACCAGCGTATATTGGTCTTAAAAAGGTATCGGCACTTTCGACTTTGATAATGTCAGAAATCTGAGCAACATCTAATAAGGCTGCCACTCTTGGCATAAAGTTTTTGCCAGTAGTCGTAGCTGCCGCCAATACATGGCTTGCGTCTTTGCCTAGTTCGGTCACCAAATCAGCAATGTTTTCCGCCATTTGCTGAGCATATTCAGCATTATCAGCCAATAATACTTTGCTTACACCGTCTATTTTAGCGGCTTGTGTCGCTACAGCTTCGCAGCCAAAACCAGCAACTAACAAATGAACTTCACCGCCTAGTTGTGATGCGGCATGCATAAGTTTATGAGTTTCGGTTTTAAGCTGCTCGTTGTCATGTTCTGCATATACTAAAATAGCCATTAGATCACCTTCGCTTCATTTCTTAATTTGTCGACTAATTCAGCAACATTAGCCACTTTAATCCCACCTTGACGTTGCGCAGGCGCTTCAACTTTAAGGATCTTAACAGTTGATGTTAGGTCAACTCCGAAATCCGCAGCAGGCATAATTTCTAGAGGTTTACGTTTAGCTTTCATTATGTTCGGTAAAGACGCATAACGAGGTTCGTTTAGTCTTAAATCAGTTGTCACAACCGCGGGTAAAGTCAGCTCGATAGTTTGTAAACCACCGTCAATTTCACGGGTGACTTTCACTTTACCGGAATCAACTAGAACTTCAGAAGCAAAAGTACCCTGTGGCATTCCTGTGAGTGCAGCCAACATTTGACCGGTTTGGTTATTATCAGAATCAATGGATTGCTTACCTAGAATAACTAGATCAGGTGCTTCCTTTTCAACTACCTTTTGTAATAACTTAGCAATTTGTAACGAATCAAGGGTTAAGTCTGTATCAATTTGAATACCGCGGTCAGCACCAAGTGCTAGTGAGGTGCGTATTTGCTCTTGGCAGCTTTTATCACCAATCGAGACCACTACTATCTCTGTAGCAAAGCCCTTTTCTTTCAAGCGCACAGCTTCTTCTACTGCTATTTCACAAAAAGGATTAATCGACATTTTAGCGTTAGTTAAATCCACAGCGCTGTTGTCTGGTTTAACCCTGACTTTTACGTTGTAATCAATGGCGCGTTTTACTGGCACGAGAATTTTCATTTTCACCTCTACTTACAGGTAACAAGTTTATAATTTGAATTAACTAGCGACTCAAATCTGGTTGGCGACAATTTACTTTGTGTTGACGTTATCGTCAACTTAGATATCAATTTGCAGTCAGTTGCTATGGACAGTGCTTTAAACGAGTATTATATGTCATAGTATATGTTAAAAATCTAGTTTAGGATCACCTTGTTTAAATACTAATATATTAATTAACACACTGTTAAATATAGAGATTTTATATGGTTTTATAATTATTATATACTTCAAAATTGTTAACCAGTGGTATTATCATTGGTCCAATTAAAAGCGTTATCTGGTGCATTTATAGACATTCGCCGACTAAAATATGCTTATGAATAAGGTTCAGAAGTATTTATTTTATGAATAGTTATATACATTTTTATGAATAGTTGAAACTTAAAAGAGGACAAACAAGTGGAACGAGAATCGATGGAGTTTGATGTAGTAATAGTCGGTGCTGGCCCTGCTGGTCTGTCAACTGCGTGTCGGTTGATGCAAATTGCTCAGGAAAAAGACCAAGAATTAATGGTTTGTGTAGTAGAAAAGGGTTCAGAAGTGGGTGCGCATATTTTATCCGGTGCTGTATTCGAAACACGTGCCTTGGATGAGTTATTTCCCGATTGGAAAGAAAAAGGAGCCCCTCTTAATACTCCCGTCACCGCAGATGATATTTATTGGCTTAACAATGAAAATAAAGGGACTAAAATCCCTGGCTTCATGACACCTAAAACCATGCATAACGAAGGCAATTATATTGTTAGCATGGGCAATGTATGTCGTTGGTTAGCCGAGCAAGCGGAAGCTCTAGGTGTAGAAATATTTCCAGGCTTTGCTGCCTCAGAGGTGCTGTTTAACGAAGATGGTAGTGTTGGTGGGGTGATTACCGGTGATATGGGGCTAGATAAAGAAGGGCAGCCTAAAGATTCGTTTATGCCTGGTATGGAATTAAAAGCCAAATATACTGTGTTTGCTGAAGGTTGTCGTGGACACCTTGGTAAACAGCTAATTGAAAAATTCGAATTAGACAAAGGCCAATCTCCACAACATTACGGTATTGGTTTTAAAGAAATTTGGGATATTGATCCGGCTAAACACCAACCAGGTTTAGTAGTACATACTGCAGGCTGGCCTATCACCGATGCCACAGGTGGTTCTTACCTTTATCACGCAGAGAATAACCAAGTGTTGGTGGGGCTAATATTAGACCTAAACTACAGCAATACACATTTAAGCCCATTTGACGAATTTCAACGCCTTAAACATCACCCTGTATTTAAACAATATCTTGAAGGGGGTAAGCGTGTGTCTTATGGCGCAAGAGCGCTTGCTAAAGGTGGCTTTAATTCTTTGCCTAAAATGACTTTTCCTGGCGGTTTATTGGTAGGTTGTGATGCGGGCACCTTAAATTTTGCAAAAATCAAAGGCAATCATACTGCCATGAAGTCTGGGCTTTTAGCCGCAGAGTCACTGATGGAAGTATTAAGCCAAACAGATGCCACACCCTCCCAAGAATTAAGCAGTTATACCCAAAAATTTAAAGATTCTTGGTTGTATGATGAATTGTTTAGATCTCGTAACTTCGGCCCTGCCCTACATAAATTTGGTACCTTTATGGGCGGAGCATATAACACTCTTGAGCAGAACTGGTTCAAGGGTAATTTGCCCTTTACTTTTAGAGATGACATAGCTGACCACGTGCAGCTTAAAAACACTCAAGACTGCGTAAAAATTGACTACCCTAAACCAGATGGCGTTTTAAGTTTTGACAAATTATCTTCAGTATTTTTATCAAATACCAATCATGAAGAAGAACAGCCTTGTCACTTAAAACTAAAAGATAGCACAGTACCTATCACGGTTAATTTGGCACAATATGATGAACCTGCTCAGCGTTATTGCCCTGCAGGGGTATATGAAATCATCGAATCAGAACAAGGTGAAAAACAACTTCAGATAAATGGTCAAAACTGTGTTCACTGCAAGACTTGTGATATTAAGGATCCGACCCAAAATATTACTTGGGTTGTGCCTGAAGGTGCCGGAGGACCAAACTATCCGAATATGTGATTATGACCAAAGTTAATTATCAGATACATTCAGACTCCTCAGATAAACCTTGGATTTTATTGATCCATGGTTTATTTGGAAGTTTGGATAATTTAACGGCATTACGTAGACAATTTACTGAAACATTTCAGGTGTTGTCGGTAGATTTACCCGATCATGGAAAGTCTGCTTTTACTCAGACCTTTAGTTTTGCTCAGTATGCCAAACTTATTTCTGAACTGGTTGACAGTCTCAAGATTACACAACTCAGCTTAGTTGGACATTCTTTGGGTGGTAAAGTAGCAATGCAACTTGCTATTAATCAACCTGAACTAATTAGTCACTTGATCGTATTAGATATAGCGCCGGTTCAATATCCAGCAAACCATTCAAACGTTTTTCAAGGTTTAAACAATGTGATGTTATCAGATATCACAAGCCGCAAAGAAGCGGATATAGCCTTATCAAATTATGTCGTTGATAGCTCAACACGGCAGTTTTTATTAAAAAGTTTGTATCATGAAAACGATATTTGGAAATGGCGGTTTAATCTTACTTTACTTGAAAAAGATTACGGAAAATTATCAGCGGCTATAGGATCGGAGCAGCCCTATGTAGGTCCCGTGTTATTTATCAAAGGTGAAAATTCAGATTACTTACTGCCAGAATATAAAAAAGAAGTACTTAAACTGTTTCCTAATAGTCAATCAAGAATGATAAGTGATACAGGACATTGGTTACATGCAGAAAAACCTGAACTGTGTGCCAAAGTAATATTGGCATTTATATTTAAATAAATCAGAGTGCTATAACTCAAGGCATTTTTCATAGTAAAAACTCTATGCTAATATGCGCCAGATTTTAAGAGAGTTGAACCAAGTACATGTTAAGTGATCATTATGAGCAAATTGAAGCAATAGGATTGGACATTGCGATTGTAGGCCTATTCTTACTGATGGCTTACGTAGTTTATGATGTACTTAAGAAAAATAACGTACCACTTATCGGTAAGGTTGTAGTGTATTTTGTTCTGTTTTTAGGTGCCGCAGGATTTATATTTAAGGGCATCATGCAATTGGTTATCGACAGCTGATATCTGTAAAGATGCTAGTTTTGATTGTAACCAAATTGAATTTTCATTTACGTTGAGGAATAAGTAATAATGGCAAGTGTGGGGCTATTTTTCGGCAGCGACACTGGCAATACAGAACATATTGCTAAGATGATCCAAAAAGAATTAGGCAAAAACCTAATAGATGTTAAAGACATTGCCAAAAGCAGCAAAGAAGATATTGCTGAATTTGACCTTTTACTTTTCGGTATTCCGACTTGGTATTATGGTGAAGCTCAATGTGATTGGGATGACTTTTTTCCAGAACTCGAATTAATAGATTTTGAAGATAAATTAGTGGCGATCTTTGGCTGTGGTGATCAAGAAGATTATGCTGAATATTTTTTAGATGCGATGGGAATGGTTAGAGATATTGTAGAGGCTAAAGGTGCAATTTTAGTTGGCCAATGGCCATCAGAAAGTTATGACTTTGAAGCATCTAAAGGTATGGCTGATGAAAACCATTTCGTAGGTTTAGGTATTGATGAAGACCGTCAACCCGAATTGACCGAACAACGAGTAAAAGCTTGGTGTAAACAAATCCATGACGAACTATGTTTAGCAGAATTAAGTTGAAATTATAATAGGAGCTGAACCTCCTTTTATAATTGATAATAGTAAATAACTTTTAAATCCAAATAGGTACCCTATAATGACCTCACACTTTTTTATGAAAGTAAAATAATGGATCAAAATAAAGAATTAAAAAAAGCGGGCTTAAAAGTTACTCTCCCTCGCTTAAAAATCCTAGAGATATTACAGCTCCCTGAAAATCAACATATCAGTGCTGAAGACGTTTATAAGATTCTAATTGACCATGACGAAGATATTGGTTTGGCCACGGTTTACCGGGTACTTAATCAATTTGATGATGCAGGCATTCTAAACCGTCATCACTTTGAAGGTGGAAAATCAGTTTTTGAAATTAGTCATAAAAATCATCATGATCATCTGGTTTGTTTAAAATGCGGTAAGGTGATTGAGTTTGAAGATGACGTTATCGAAAAACGCCAAGAAGAAGTAGCTGAACGTCACAATATGATACTCACCCATCACAGTTTATATCTGTATGGTGAATGTAAAGTAGACTGTGACGAAGATTAATTTTTTCGATTTTTAATAACGCCGCAATTCTAGCGGCTTTTTTTTGCCTTACTTTACGATACTAAATGAAAGTGTATAAAACCTCCCCCCAGAATTCTGCGCTAGTGAGCGCTGAAAACAAGGAGTCTTAAATCTATATAGTGCTTTATCCTTCTCAAGCTAGTAATTTCTGCTGTGCCTAAGCTGATATCAATTCTGAAACATCCAGATAAGTATTAACGACCTCATCTTATCAGTATCTCAATTTTAGGAATTGCCACTAACACACCCAATTTTTAGTGTTACCGCATCCGTTTTATCATGGCTAGAATCAGTTAGTTGTTCTTGTTAAGTTATGAGCGAGGCATAATATTCATAAGCTTGCAGATAATACCTAGCATCACTTCGTCAGCGCCTCCTCCTATGGAGCCTAACGTAAGCGCTTAATAAACCGACGTACTTTCCAAGTATAAATATCCTTGTCATAATCTAACAGTTCACAGTAAGCGCTATTGAACGTGCGGGGGTAGCCAACTGGGTTTTGAATTTTTGAAATTCCATGGCAGGAGGTCTTCGATCTTTTCAACCGTGTCAGCATAGGGTAACGCCTTGAACACGGCATTGAGATAAGCGTAAGGTTCAAGCTCATGAATTTTGGCTGACTCAATCAGGCTATAATGGATTGCACTGGCATTAGCGCCTGCTGGGGTATCGGCAAATAACCAGGCGCGCCTACCAACAGCAAAGGGACGAATGGCATTTTCAGCCAGAATATTGCTGAGCCTCAGCCGACCATCCGTACTGTAAACCATTAGCTTTTCCCACTGATTATGTAAATAGGTCATCGCCTTGCCCGTCAATCCTCCTTTGTCGACTCTGGGGCGATTGAGCTCCAGCCATGTTTTCAGCTCGCTGAGTATGGGCACACTTCTTTGTTGCCTGGCCTGATAAATTTCATCCGCGCTTAGCAATTTGATTTGACGCTCTACCACGTACAACTTATTGATAAGGCTCAGTGCCATATCCGCTTTGGTTACCTTGCCTTTCATTGCCCTGGGTTGCCCATCTTTGGCTTCACGGAATTTTCGTCGTGCATGATCCCAGCAACCCACCGAGATTAACTGATTTTGTCTGCATACCTCGTTATAACTGGCACAGCCATCGGTTTGCAGGTAGCCATGGGTAAACCCATCAAGCAGGCGCAAGGGTACCTCCCTGCCACGGGAGGGATCGTATTCAAACAAGACACTTCGTTGCTGCGGTAACCCGCCCAGGGTTACCCACATCCATTTATGTGAAGTGGGCGAACGATCTGGCTCTTTCAATACTTGAATGCGGGTTTCATCCGCACAAATCAGTGGGCCCGAATGTTGATGCTCCCTGAGTAGGTTAATTAAAGGTTGGGCTTGTTTCGACAGGGCAATCACCCAGTTGGCCAGTGTGGCCCTTGATATTTCACCGCCATAACGTTTGATGATGTTTTCAAGTCGATAAAGCGGCATGCCATCGGCGTATTTTGAAATAATGATATAGGTCATCAGGTTGACGCTCCCCATGGCCTTGGGGACAGGATGTTTGATAAGCTGGGCGGCTTTCACCGTGCGGCCATCATCTTGTGTTTTGAAGGTCGCTTTTTCCTGCATGTATTCCAATACACGTACCTGAGCGGGAATGATATCCAGCTCTTCCCTGACTTTGACAAAGAAGGTGTCAATGGCACCCACTTTTTCTTCATCACTCAAATAAGCGAACACCTGAAGGCGGGGCAATTTGTCGGACAGTGGCTTGCGACCGGTTTTGGCCTTTGGCTCGTTGCCTGTAGGTAAAGGTGAGTCGACAGGCTCAGGCTCAGCCACCGCTTCTACTTCATTAAACAGGTGACCTTGCTGTGGTGGTGTTTGCTCAGAGCTGGCGCCAAAACGTTTTGAGTTGGCCAACCGCAAGTACTCTTCAAGCATCGCTATTCGTTTCTTTTGCTCGGCAATGACATCCGTTTTCTGTTCGATGACATCGTCTTTTTCAGACAGCAATGCGGTCATCTGGCTCATCGCATCCAGATGTAATTTTGCTTTATTTTCAGTGTCTTGCGGCGCTAATTTCATGCCGTAAAGTATACCAAATTAGCGCATTGATTACCTTAAAAAACGGCCTCATAATGCAACTTTTTATGACCTTTCATGGCACTGATATCATAGCCATCAAGCAGCCAATTAATTTGCTGCCCGGTCAGTGTTATCACCTTATCATCACGCTTTGGCCACTTGAACTTTTCCTCTGACAGGCTTTTGTAATACAACACAAAACCATTATCTTCCCAGAACAGACACTTGATTTTATTACGCCGTTTATTGGTGAATGCATAAAGGTGACCGGCAAAGGGGTCGTGCCCCAACTCACATTCAATGATGGCAGATAATCCCAAGTGTGCCTTGCGAAAATCAATCGGCTGTTGGTAAAGAAAAACCTGAGTGAGCTCCACACCTGGACGCATCACTTTGCTCACGACAACAACTCGGCTAATTGTTTAACCACTGACACGTTACTTGCCGTGATACCTATCAGACGAACACCATTGGTAAAGTGCAATGAGAGTGGATCATGATGTTGCGGCTCAGGTAATCGCTGCACACTGACAAAACCGGAGGGTTTGTGGTTAATGGGTACCAGTGCGGTTGAGTATTTGCGTTTGTGGTAGCTGAAGTTGTGTGGACACAGGTCGTGATCTCGACAATAGGCAGCTTGGGTTAAACCTGAGTCACGCCACTGAGTCACATGCTCACGCCACAGCGGAGCTTCCTGCTTTAAATTTGATGTTGCGGTCACTTTGTTTTCCTCATACGTTTGTAATGAGGAAATTATGCAGCAGATTGCCCGTCGGAATAAGGACGTAGGTTTATTAAGCGCTTACAGCCTAACCGCCCATCACGGTATGAACGAGCAACTGGGTTATCCCACATGTAGCCCATGCCCCCCCAATATTGCAAACAACTATCGGCAACTTCCCGTGCCAATCTCCCAGATTTAAGTTTTGCCATTGATGCTTTTCGTGTCACATCTTGTCCATTGATATAGCCCTCAACTCCATCGTAAACAAGCGCTCGCAGAAGCTCTACTTCTGTTTGCAACTCAGCCAGACGGAAGTGCACCACCTGATTATCAAGGATTGATTTACCAAATGCCTGACGCTCGCGAGCATATTCAATGGTGTCATTGATGTTATTTTCCATACCCTTCAAGGTGCTGGCTGCTACAAACAATCGTTCTTCCTGAAACTGGAGCATTTGATAACGAAACCCTGCACCTTCTTCACCAATTAAGTGGCGTTGAGGTACACGCACATCATCAAAAAAGATTTGCGCTGTATCAGACGAGTGCATCCCAAGCTTTTTTAATGGCTTAGAAAAGCTAATACCCCGAGTATTTGTTGGCACAATCACAAGTGACTTGTTTTTATGTGCGGGCTCATCGCTTGTATTCACCAGCAAACAAATGTAATCAGCTTGAGTAGAGGTAGTGATCCACATCTTGGTACCGTTAATCACATAATCATCACCATCCTTTCGGGCATAGGTTTTTATGGCTGCCACATCTGAGCCAGCATGTGGCTCACTCACACCAATCGAAAAGATTGCATCGCCCGTAATAGACGGTACTAAAAACTCACGGCGAAGTGCTGCGCTGCCAAATCGAGCGAGCGCCGGGGTGGCCATATCAGTTTGTACACCAATTGCCATCGGCACACCGCCACAGCGAATGCGGCCGAGTTCTTCAGAAAAAACAATCTGATAGCTGTAATCAAGACCCATACCACCATATTCAGTTGGTTTGTGAATACCCAACAAGCCTAAGTCACCCATTTTTTTGAACACTTCATGGGCTGGAAAAATACCGTCACTTTCCCATTCGTCGACATATGGATTGATTTCCTTGTCGATAAACTGCGCAATTGTGGCGCGAATGGCATTATGTTCATTGGTAAACAGCATAATTAACTCCTATTTGAATGCGCTTTGATCAGCACCTATGGCTGAGGCTTTTTCAAAGGCCGGACGAGCCTGAAGCGGCGCCAGATAATCTTTGACTTGCGGAGTGTATCGATTATCTAACCCCAAGATTGTCCCAAATGCAATGCATATCCCACTGCGATATCCGCAATCGTAAAACGCTCATCACATAAAAATTCCCGTGACTCAATATGCGCATCGAGGCGACGTAATCGAGCAATAAACCAGGCGGCATAATCCTCTTCGGCCTGAGGCAAGCGTCGATCTCCTTGCTCTAATCGACTATAACGCAGCACAATAGTTTGCGGGAACGTCAGCGTAGCATCGCTATGATACAGCCAATTCAGATAGTCGCCGTATTCAGCATGCTCTGACTTAAGGCCAAAATCATGCTGATTATACTTTTCAACCAGATAATGGCAGATGCCACTCGATTCCGTCATAGTGGTTTTGTCGTCTTGAAAAAAAGGAGCGGTTCCTAACGGATTTATAGCTAAGAATTCCTTTTTGAAGAAACGCGGCGGGAACGGCAGCATCTCCACCTCATAGGGTATTTGCATTTCTTCCATTGCCCACAGAGGACGCAACGAGCGTGCGCCATGGCAGCGCCAAAACTTCATTGTCTATCTTCCTATTGCCGCGCGACCAGATCGCGCGGTCACGTTGCTAATAATTTCTTTTTATGACTCCCAAACGATGCTATCTGGGTGGTCATACCAAACATGTAGTTGCTCTTCATAGACCTGCTCTATCACATTTCTCTTGATCTTGAGCGTCGGTGTCATAAAGGCATTTTCCACAGTCCAAGCCTCTTTGACTATGATGATGCTGTTAATATACTCGTGCTTAAGTGCCTTAGCGTTAAGTTGTTCCATGTTTGTTTGCAATCCGCTGCGGATGCTTTCTTTGTCTGCAGCTTGCCCTATCTCAGACAGCACAACTAAAGCGATAGGCTGTGCCAATCCTCTTCCTAAAATACATACCTGCTCAACGTGGTTATTCATAGCAAAGGCATACTCAAGGGGTGCGGGTACTACAAATTCACCTTTGGCGGTTTTGAAGGTATCTTTTACACGTCCGGTGATTTTCAAGTACCCTTCTTCATCTAGTTCGCCCATATCTCCTGTATGTAGCCATCCATCCTTAATTGTTTCTGCAGTTTGCTCAGGGTGCTTATAGTAGCCATTCATCAGCCATGGGGCCTGCATAAGCACCTCTCCACTTTCTGGATCGATCTTGATGACTGCAGACGGATATGGCTTTCCGACTGAATTTTTCTTGATGTTGTCTTTGGGCATGTACGTACAAGCCCCTAAGTTTTCCGTCATGCCATATACCTCTTGAATGGTAAGCCCAAGCTTAGCAAACCAATCAATCAGTGAGGAAGGCATGGGAGCGGCCCCCGTTAAGATGACTTTAGCTTTACCTAAACCCAGACTAGTCTTTATTTTGTTTCTAATAATGTTGTTAACAATTGGAATTTTTAATAATAAATCTAACTTCTTTTGCGGTATTTTACTCAATACACCTAAACGAAACTTAGTCCAAATACGGGGTACCGCTATAAAGTGAGTAGGCTGTGCTTGCTGTAAGTTTTTAGAAAAGGTCTGTAATGATTCAGAAAAATAAATACAACCTCCCCCCTCAAGAGCACCGCTTTCGACAACATTTCGCTCAGCGATATGGCACAGCGGTAAGTACGAAAAGTGTCTGTTAGCGGTATTATTGAGCAAGAATATATCTCGTGACATGGTTTTCCCATACCCCAAGCGCTCATACGTAAACATTACGCCCTTAGGTGAACCCGTCGTTCCTGATGTATAAATAATGGTCGCCAAGTCTTCTGCCTCAGGGACATGGTTTTGAGTAAGTGGCTGATGCTGCTCTAGTAAGTCCGCCCATTTTATCATTCCCTCTATAGGCGCTTGATTGGAGTATTGCGGATAAGAAATACATATTATTTCATCAGGAACGCCTTGGCTCATCTCTTCCCATTCATCTAACTTCCCTACAAATACCACTTTGCATTCGCTTTGTACGAGCACTTCATTCAGCTTTTCGTTGGTGAGCGTTGGATAAAAAGGTACGGAAACATGGCCTGCCATCATAATCGCGAGGTCATTGATAATCCAGTGAGCACAGTTTTTGGAGACGATGCCAATATTACTTTGCTTGGGGAGATCCAAAGCCTTAAGTGCCGTTGCAATTCTGCGCACTTGATTGCCCACTTCCCCCCAACTGTATTCAATCCAATCATCATTTTGAGGTTGTTTTAAAAACACATTGTCTGCTTGGGTAGCTTCCCAATGGTAAAAGTTATCTAGGAATGTTGTTTGGAGTTTAGTTTCAGACATACCATTTCCCTAATTATTTTATTTTATGTTAAAAATATTTTATTTAATAAAGCATAAAACAAGTCCATAAACATCTCAATAGACTCTGATTTTGTTGAGTTAATAGTTATTCAACCGACTACATAAACACATTAGGAAAACTCTATTTGCAGCATGTAACTAGGCCCTTTTATGCTAGGTTTAAAATGATTGTGTTTAATCACAAAATACAAAATTATTTTCTTTTTTATTATTTGTAATGACTGAGATATTACGGCCAAAAGGTGGCGAAATTTGTGCTGCTGCAATAATGTCAGCTTCGGAGCTTTGAGCAACAAAACGTTCGCCATTTTCATTTTCTGCGATCACAATACATTGATTTGCTACATTACGTGCATAGATAACTGTGTAGCTAATGACCTGACCTTTTTGAGGAGCCACAGCCGGTGTACAACTAGGAAAGTCTTCAGCTGTGAAACGACTTAAAACCAGCATCGACCAGTCGAGTTTTTTACCCGAAACACCATGAGGTTGGCAAGAAAATACGCCTGCAGCATGTTTGGACAACATCCCACCATTAGTCGTCACTAATCCATAGTCATCAGGCTCGCAGCGCAGAGTATTTACCATCTCGGCAATTCCGTGCATGCTGTAGTTATTCCCTGGGCCACCGAAAAAGGGTAAACCACCCGTCTGGGTTAATGGCACGCTGCCGTCAGTGGGTAAATCCAGTACCTCACACGCACTACTTACCGCACAGGGAAAGCAGCTGTAAATCTCAAAATGATCGATATCAGCCACTGATGTATCCGCTATTTTCAGTGTTTCTTCAATCATTTTAGCCATTGCCGCAGAGCGACCGACATTCGGCCGAAGGTACACAGGTGCGTCATAAGCTTCGGCATAACCGTGAAGAAACACCCATTTAGCTGGGTCTATTCTTAAGCTTTTTGCTTTGCCAACATTCGTCAGTAGTAATGCAGCCGACTGATTAACCGCATCTTGCGATACAAATCGTTTAGTGTAAGGAATAGTGAGCCGATAATTATCTGTTTGCTCCAAAAGCAATTCTTGGATTGTGAAAGCTTTTGGAAACTGTGCATAAGGGTTTTCAGTTGCTCGTTTGCTAAAAGGTCCCCACATCTTCGCCATTGCTTCAGCATGCTCCTTTAAGCTTAAGCCCGCATTTAGGGCCCTCATGTTTTCTATTATAGAGTAATAATATATTGGGATTGTTAAACCATTTTGAGCTTCAGTATCATGCACAAAGGATTTTCCATAGCCCCGGTCTTCTAAGTCGACATCTGCATGATCTTCATACCAGTTAAGGCTAAGCCCATTTTTTTGAGCATACTTTTGTGTACCTATAGCTTCCACACCACTTAGTAAAACCAATTGTTTCTCATTTTTAGCGATAGCCTGAAACATCTCAGCCAACAGTTGCATCGGTTGAGAGCCGCCTACTTCACTGTATATTCGATGCTCTGGGGACGCTCCAATTCTGCGGGCTATCGATTCAGGTAGGTTATTACTGCCACCAAATGGCGAAGCCCATAAAGGAGTGGAATCAGCAAATAATCTAACGGTGACAATAGTATCAATTTCAGCAACTGCTGATCCGATACCCGCATCGACTAATGCATTTTTAGCTGCAACTGCCGCTAAATCAGCCGGAGATTGAACGTTTTCTATTTCAACGGGATACCCTTGAAGGAGATGTTGACCAACGCCCACCAAAATGGGGGTATTATCAGCAAGTTGATCATAATCGATAGCACCATGATTACGGCTCATTGTAGTGGCTCAGTGTCGGTCAAATTTAAGGCAAACTTTAGCATTAAAACAGCGAGGCAACATTACAGTAAGGAAATCATCTCGCAACGACACTTTGGCAATAGCAACAAGCTCTTCGTTAAAAATAATTGAGAAACAGAACTATTTTTATCGACTATCGGGCAAATTAAAAATTTGAATACACCGTCTATTTCACCTAGAAACCCATTAAATTCATTAATGAGGACTTATGAATTAAGCTTCTTCATCCTGCCTTACTGAAGTGAGAAAGCCAGATACCAACATAAATTGTGCTGCATAATAGGTACTCATTATCCAGTAACTCTCATACGGAAATGGATTAATAAATTTATTAATGGCGATGAAGGAATCAGAGATAATAAATAATATGGCTCCCAATACTGCCCAACGTATAGGTAAAGACGAATGCAAAGCCAGTAGTCCCATTGCCGCAATAGTCAGCAAATAGGCGATCACCGGTAACTGTAAATTCCCAAGGTTGGGTATCAGCAACCACACCATTATCAACATATACATTATTAGCAACACGCACAGGGGCCAACGACGCTGAAAGCCTTGCCAGTAATGCCTAAATAACACAGCATAGCTAAGCTGTGCTAATAGAAACGCGGCCACTCCAAATATAAATTCGTCAAACGCTAGTAACAAGTCACCACAACCACTAAAGACCAGTGCTAACAATAAAATAGTCCGAGTTGAACTCGACTCTAGTTTAAACACCCCAACGCCTAATATTGCGATAGGGATGATTTTCAGGAGCCATAAAAAGTCCAATACATATTGCAGGCTAACCATATACAAGAGTACAAAAAAGAAAAATACGACGCTTATGCTTTTTGACATATTCACTCTTTTCCGATATTTATTATTAAGGATGAAGATTGATCCAACATGACATCTAGACCACCCCAACGCTGGCACTTGCTTTTGATCGAGTTTAAACGAAAAGTAACTTATTTGGGTGTTTAAATTAGATTTCACTGTAGATAAAGAAGCCCTCAATATTGGAAGCCAATCTATGACCAGATACAAGAAAACGGGTAACCTCCCTTAATACTAGGCATTACCCAATAAAGCAGACTTTAACTGGAAGATAAGTTTCCATGATTTTTACCTAATGTCTGGCTAAGTTATAGTGTTCATAATCATCAATATTTACTATTTAATAAGGTTTATATGAATTTTGCAGAATTCGCAGAATCTCGAAAGAGTGTTCGAGGCTTTAAAAATAAAACGGTCTCAAAAGAGCTGGTCGATGCGGTCATCAATGGGGCTAAGTGGGCACCGTCTTCTTACAATACCCAAACTTGGCGTGTGCATGCTGTAACAGGTGACGTACTTGATAAAATACGTGAAGACAATACTAAAAACACCCTTGCTGGTAAGCCACATGTCCGGGATTTTCCATATAAAGAAGATTATGAAGGGGTACACAGACAGCGACAGATCGACGTAGCAATACAACTGTTTGAAGTTATGGGCATAACTAGAGAAGATAAAGAAAAACGTATGGAATGGATGATGCGAGGGTTTCGTCAATTTGACGCACCGGTATCTCTTGTTCTTACCTACGACAAGTCGTTAGAGCCTGCGGGCATAACTCAGTTTGGCTTGGGTTCTTTGGCTTACGGTATTGTACTGGCCGCATGGGATCTAGGCTTAGGGTGCGTGATTAATGGCCAAGGAATTATGCAATCAGATGTTGTGCATAAACATGCGCAAATTCCAGACACAGAGGCAATAATGATTTGCATCGCTATGGGTTATCCAGATGAAAATTTTGAAGCAAATAACGTGCGTTCTGTTCGCGCCGATAATGAAGATTTTGTGAGTTATCACGGATTCTAAAAACAACAACAGCTTAGTTATAAATATTAGATTCGCTATGCTGTAATCTTAATAACTATCACAGGAATATCGACTAAACGTTGTTAATCATGTTTAGTGCCTTTCGTGTGATAGTTATCAAATTATTTTTTGTCACTAAATTTTAGAGTAAAGAAAAACAACAAGAAATAACTTGTGAAGGCAAACCAGTAAGGTAATGCCCCGTCTATAGAATATAAGTAGGTACCCAACAATGGTCCTACAGTAAATCCCAATGGCCCACAAGAGCCAGCGACCCCAGCGACTGCACCCTGCTCTTCCGATGAAACAGCAACAGAGGCACCAGCCATAAATCCTGGACCCGCTAGCCCCATTCCCAAACCAAGAATACACATAGCCAGTATATACATGTTCTGAGATTGGCTTAAGGCCATCATAGCGAAGGCAATCATCATTATGGGCATTGATATTCTAAGCAGCACAAAGGGTCTTACATGCAAGCGTGGAATAATCAACAATTGCACGAGTAGAGCGGCGGCAGCCGAAAACATCAAACTAATGCCCACAATTTTAGCTGTTTGAGTGCCATCGAGCCCTAATACATCTTGAAAGCGAAACGCGATAGTTTGTTGCACTATGGCAAAACCCATAAACAAAAACACGCCAGCAATCACCAGAGGAAAAATCCTCGGGTCACTGTATTTAAGTCTCTTTGGCTTTTTTATGACGGTAGGCTTAGGTAATTCCGGCAAGGCATACAGAGTCAATATAGCGGCTGCCAGCGTTAAAAAAACCGAGAAATACAGCGGTGTAAGCAGACTGATACTGGCGAGTAAGCCACCAATGGCTGGCCCCAATATTGAACCAATATTGCCAGCGGCCCCTATTGCCCCCATTCCTTTAATACGATTGGTAATGGTCGTAATATCAGCCATGTAGGCGTTTGCTGATGGCGCCACGGCTGCCATTACCGTGGCGTTGGCAACACGAGTCACAATCAACAGTATTAAGGCGGTTACTGGAACAAGATACCCTAGTAATGCAGCCTGAAAAACACTAGCAAACAACACAGTGCCTACAGAATAACCAAACAGACCAATTAATAAGATCTTTCTTCTACCCCAAAGATCACTGGCGCGGCCCCAAAGGGGGCTGACCAGAAACAGAGTCAAGGATGAGGCAGAAATAATGGCACCAATTTGCACTTCCACTAAGCCCACTTCCCTTCCAAGTGGGGCCAATATGGCAAACAACACAGTTTGGGCAAAACCCATAGCGCCCGCAGCTAACAATAAAGTGCGTTTGGCTAAAATATTAGCTTGAGACTCATTAATTGTCATTGGACATACGTCAACGGTATTAGGTCACCTGAGTATTGTTTGCCAAAATAAGCTAATGTCAGTTGCAATACTCGGTAACAATAACCCCGAATTTCAACCGTCATCAGTACTTGAGAAATAAAGGTATAAAGTATTATTAGATACGGTTTCATTGTCATATTTTCTTTTCCATGCTTTTTGTCATACTTTTTGTCATATACTTTTTAACACCTTTTTCCACATAGAAAATTTCTCACTATCACACAAAGTAATCCAATATTCGTTGCTAAAACACGGGTCTTGTAGTTTACCGCATAGGGAGAAATGGCACATGATATATAATATTGGGGCTATTAATTTTAAGATCACTGTATCCATGTTATTGGTATTCTTATGTTGCTATGAAAGTAACTAACGACAATTTCGATAAGTACTTGGTGATACGCCAGTCCAATGTTTAAAAGCACGTGAAAATGTTGCCAGCTCAGTAAAACCCACAGCTAAGCTTATCTCTGCCAAGGTCAAATTTGGCTGTTCAAAAAGGCTGATGGCCTTGTCTCGCTTCACATTATCTTTCAATTGTTGAAAACGACTGCCTTCTGCAATCAATTTTCGGCGCAATGTTCTAGAGGTCATATTTAGCTTTGCAGCTATAGTTTCTAAATTTGACTTATTTTCCAACGTAGCATCTTCTAATAAACGCAGCACTTGAGCGCTACAGGTATCGTAATAGGATTGTTTTTTAAACCATTGTAAGGGGATCTGTTTGATGTATCCCAATAATTCATCTTTATTTTGCACCACAGGCAAATTTAAATATTTGGCTTCAAATAGCAGCGCATTATTATGACTTTGATAGATACAGGGACAAGGATACATTAATCGGTATTCTTCATGGTGTGCAGGTTTAGCATGCTGCACTTGTACTATGCTCAATGGGATAACTTGCCCCACTAACCAGCTTGAAAATCGATGGCAAATTAATAATAATAATTCGCTCAATAAACTATTGGGTGAATGATGGTCGCTAATTGATTTAAAGTTTGCATTGAGACTAACTGATACTTGCGCGCCTATTTTTTTAACTTCAAATTGTAACTGATCCCCAGTCAGATTATAAAAAGCAGCAGTATGAGTAAAAACATCATCAAGAGTTTTACAAATAATCAAGCGCTCGGCTAATAAGTTAAACATACCTACTTTTACTTTATGCTCGGTGAACCCCAAAAATTCATCACCGCTTACTTGCCAACAACTTTTTACAATACTGGCTAATTGTGTGGCCAATACTCTGGTTCTTGGTTGCTCTAACTGAGTCGATTTTAGTTCAGCACGAGCCAAGATTTGTTGTTTATTTCCTCCTAGTAACACCCCATTATTTAAATGTGACCGAGCAAAATAACTTGCAATTGTATGCTGGTTTGCAAAATGATTTAGCAATGTCATTCCTGTCCGTTTTTAACAATTTATAGCTTTATTAAAGCAAAATTTGCATAGAACTTAAAGAGGCATGTCCATAAATGCTAAATTATTGACTTTATTCCTCATTGCTTATGACCCCCTATTTGTCAATAATTAGTATTAATTTGCAAATACAACGAGGTTTCTTATGTCCGTAATAGAAGAAGGTAATACCGAAGAAATACAAATGTTTCGCGATATGGTGTTGCGCTTTTTAGAACAGGAAGTATTGCCCCATTACGATTCATGGGAAAAAAATCATAAAATGCCCCGGGAAATGTGGAATACCATGGGAAGTGCGGGCATGCTTCTGGTGGATTTCCCTGAAAAATATGGTGCTGCAGATGCCAGCTTTGATGTGTGTCAAATGATTCAAGAAGAAATGTGTCGCCTGAATCTGCATGCTTTAGCTACCGGGTATAACATTCACTCAAATATCGTGGCACCTTATCTGTTACACATTGGCAACCAACAGCAACAAGACCGTTGGTTACCGGCTATGGTCTCTGGTGAAGTATTAACTGCACTTGCAATGACTGAGCCGGGAGCAGGCAGCGATCTTGCTGGTATTCGAACTAAAGCAATTAAGGACGGTGATCATTATATCCTGAGCGGCTCTAAAACGTTTATCACCAATGGCAACGATGCCGACATGATTATTGTGTGTGCCAAAACCGATGTTAATGCAGGCTCTAAAGGGATCTCGTTATTTTTGGTTGATACCAGCATCCCCGGTTTTTCTACCGGCAAACCTATTGAAAAAATAGGGCAACATTGTAGTGATACTGCCGAATTATTTTTTGAAAACATGCACATACCTAGCAACGCTTTACTAGGCGAAGAAGGCAAAGGATTTGTGTATCTCATGCAAGAGCTTCCCCGAGAGCGACTTGGTTGCGCGGTGCAAGCGATTGGTCATGCTCAAGGCGCACTGGATATTACTTGCGATTATGTCAAAGAACGTAAGGCATTCGGTCAATCGGTGTCACAGTTCCAAAATACCCGTTTTAAATTAGCAGAGTGTCAAACCGAGCTTGAAATGTGTCGGGCGCTTCTAGAAAAACATATGCACAAATATCAACGGGGAGAAATGACAGTGACCGATGCTGCCATGCTAAAACTGGCTGCCACGGAAATGCAGCTAACCATGGTAAACGAGTGTTTACAGTTATTTGGGGGGTACGGCTATACCGACGAATACCCTATCTCTCGTTTTTATCGCGATGCACGGATCCAAACTATTTATGCTGGTACGTCAGAAATCATGAAAGAAGTCATTGCACGGGACATTTTAGGTCGATGAAAAGGCATAACAACACCACAATAAAATTATATCTATTGGAAATATTATGACTATCCCCGTTGAGTTTGAACATCGTATACGCATTCCACTCATAGCATCACCAATGTTTATTGCCAGTCATCAAAAAACTTATACAAGTACATTTCCCAAATAACATAACTAATTTGGCTATTTTTAAATTCACAATAAGACACCAATAGATGCTATATAAAACGATTGATTATCAAGTACAGGATCTAATATTAACCTTAAGTTTAAACCTTCCTTCACTCAGACAACTAATACTGATTTAAACAGTTTATTTATTTCCCTACTAAACCATTCTATGCAACCTTAGTCTATATTGAGTCGCTATAGGGAGAAGCGCTCACGCAAAAAATGAGCAATACCATCATGGTGATTATTTCCAATTACAGCGCTCGCAGATTTTTTAACTTGGGCTTGTGCATTTTCTGGAGCATAACTTTCATCAGCAAGGGCAAACATACTTAAATCGTTATCACCATCGCCAAAACAAATAACATTGCTAGCTCCCAATTGCCTTTTAAGGTTGGTAACTGCCGTACCTTTGTTGGCACTTCGGTGATGAACATCTAACCACCAATAATTATTACCTTCTTGTGCTGGACCAGAGTAAGCAATGAGATTTGCATGTGTATTGAGTGCTAGCCATATTTTTTTAATCGTGTCAGCGAAACCAATCATACTGATATTAGTCACTTGACTATTAATGGGTAACGCTTCTAAAGGTAAAAGTGTCGCTTTGGTGCTTGAAAAGTATTTATAAACTAGTTCTTTTTCTACATCGTGACGGGTTTCAGTATGGAAAATAAAATGGTCATGGTTATCGATAACGTTAACAAAAGGGGTAATGCCTTGTTCAAGCGCAGCATCGGTAACGGTGGAGATTTCAGCGTTATCAAGTAGATTTTCCAAAGTGATTTGTTGAATTTTAGGGTCCCATATTGTCACCCCATTATTGTAGATTTGAGGCAATGCAAACTCATGCCCGTCCACAATACGCTGGGCCGATAACATAGTGCGACCTGTTGCTAAGGTATAAGCAATATTTTTTTCGCTTAACAAGACAAGGGTTTCTTTGGTAAAAAGTGATATTTCAGATGCATCGTTTAACAGAGTGCCATCTAAATCAAAAAAAATAAGATCCATAGATATTTCAGTAACTCAAGATTATGGACTAAACATTAGCCCTACATTTAAGACAAGTCATAACAGACTACTACGAGTTTCACGGCAAATTAGTTTATAAGCCTGAAGAACTGTTTTAAATGCAAATGAAAATTAGCGCTTTAGGTAATAAATATCTCTAAAAGGGATTACAACCAACCCTTAGACTTTTCCATATCGCTTGCCTTTGCTTCAATCCATGTATCCCCTTGTGTGGTGGTTTCTTTTTTCCAAAATGGTGCTTGGGTTTTTAAATAATCCATAATAAATTCGTTAGCATGATAAGCAGATTGACGGTGTTGACTGGTGACACCAACAAACACAATTTGTTCTGACACTTTTAGTTGTCCAACACGGTGAATTACCGACACACTGCCTAGTTGCCATTTAGATCTAGCTGTTTTGACTATGTTAGCTAATACTTTTTCTGTCATCGCTGGGTAGTGTTCTAAAAATAAACCACTGACAGTTTGTTGTAGATTCAAATCCCGAACTAAGCCAACAAAGGTCACCAGAGCACCATCACTGGTATTACTGTCTCTTAATTTTTGGTATTCGTGAGTAAAATCGAAATCCTGAGCTTGCACCACGATTTGCGTAAAATGGCTCATAAAAATTATTACCCACCGGTCACTGGAGGAAAAAATGCGATTTCGTCGGCATCATTTATTGCAGTATCGTCGCTTGTCATCTCTTGATTTACCGCAACCAAAGCTTTACCGTAAGCCAAATATTCTTTCCAAGTATCGTCTTTTGCCTGCAACATACCCCGTAACTTCGCCACAGTGTTTAGTGCATTGCCACTTTGAATTATGTCGATCTCTAGGCATTCCGTTTTAATGATGTCTTTAAGTTGACCAAAAAACAAAATCTTTAACATGACCAATCACCGCTTTTGCCACCTTGTTTACTGAGAACCTTGATATCACTAATGACCATGTGAGGGTCAACGGCCTTACACATATCAAATAAGGTCAACGCGGCTATACTCACAGCCGTAAGCGCTTCCATCTCAACACCGGTTTGCCCCGCTAGCTTACACAGAGCTTGTATTCGAACTTTATTATCTTCATCCAAGGTTTGAAAATCGATCTGAACTTTAGATAACATCAATGGATGACATAAGGGAATAAGATCACTGCATTTTTTTGCCCCCTGAATACCCGCGATACGCGCTATAGATAACACATCACCTTTGGCATGAGTGTTATCTTTTAACATGATAAAAGCGGGTGTAGACATGGATATATACCCTTCTGCCACAGCTTGTCGTTGTGTCACCTGTTTGTCGGTCACATCAACCATATTAGCCTTTCCATGCTCATTCACATGAGTAAAACTTGCACTTTGGTTTTGCATACGGCTGTTATCCTCTACTCGGGCATTCGATGATGTCTTTTAAATGTACAACAAAATTACACGGACGATGAGTCGAGTCTAACTGTTGTTGCAGGATACTGTTCCACGCTGTTTTACAGGCTCCAGTTGAACCTGGCATACAAAATATTGCAGTACCATTGGCCATTCCCCCTAGCGCCCTTGATTGCACTGTTGATGTGCCAATTTCTAAGAAAGACACATGTCTAAATAACTCACCAAAACCTTCAATCTCTTTTTCAAACAACGGTAACATAGCTTCTGGCGTCGTATCTCTTGCAGTAAACCCTGTTCCACCTGTCACCAAAACCACTTGAATATCATCTGCAGCTATCCAATTAGACACCACAGCTCGGATCTGAAACTTGTCGTCTATAACAATTTTTTTGTGTATGACATTATGCCCAGCAGCGATCGCAGCCTGATTAAGATATTGCCCCGAGGTATCATTCGCTTCACTGCGCGTATCCGACACAGTTAACACCGCGATATTGAGAGCCTGTTTAGTATTTGAGTCAATCACTGTCATGTCTAAGCCTCGATAGATGGTTGTTTGCCGTAGCGCTGTTGCCACTGCTCTGGAGTATTAATATTGTCTAATTGAGTGTTTTTCAAAGGGGATATTTGTAAACCTTGTAAAGACTTCAACATCATTTTAACCGAGTATTGGCGCTGTTTTGGCTGGATATAAGCTTGATCTAATTGGAGCTTAAGTACTGTCGCTAGATATTCAGTGACATCACCTGATAGCGGGATATACAAAGGTAAAAAGCACTGTTCAAAAGAGCATAAACAACGGTTTTTTCTGCCCTTTTCGATTAAATAGTTAAAATCCTCTGAGCATAAATCTGGCATGTCTACCGCAATCACTAGCAATTCATTGATGTTGCTGTGATGCATTTGAATATGGGTCATTGCCCCATGTATGCCAGATAATGGTCCACAATTTCGAATAATATCAACGATACCCTGTTCATGCTGAGAACCGCTGATAAAGATATTATTATCGCACACCAAAGCCAATTGATTTTTGCAATGTTCAAGCAACGATTGCGGACTTTCTGGTAATGTTAACAAACTTTTGTCTGTTCCCATTCTACTAGACTTCCCCCCAGCTAAAATCACCCCAGCTAACATGTATGAAACCCATTCCAAATCGGTACCATTTTTATTTGAGCAATCATTATCCGCCTAACATCGCTAAATGTTTAGTCGCACCTGTGAAACCATCTTGTAGCCAATGTGTCGCTTCTTTATCACCTAATAACTCAATGAGTTGGGCTTGTAATTGACTGCTATCAGTTGACTGCAAAGCAGGACGAATATCCAAACCTTGGTCAGCAAATAAGCATAAATGTAATTTGCCAGTGGCAGAAATCCTTAGACGATTACAGGTTGCACAAAAGTCTTTGCTGTAGGGCATGATTAAGCCTATTTTCCCTTGATAATCAGGGTGAAAAAACTCTTGCGCAGGCCCTGCTGTTTTATCGCGAATCAGTTGCTCCCATCCACTTTCTAGCAACTGTTCTTTTATTGGCATACCAGAAACATGGTTCTGGTTAAAAAACGTCACATTGTCACCCGTTTGCATCAACTCAATCAGTCTCAACGTCACAGGTGTGGTTTTTAACCAAGTCAGGAAATTCTTTAGCTCTTTTTCATTGTATTGCTTCATTAATACAGCGTTGACTTTAACTTTTACACCTAAAGCGATGGCTTTGTCGATACCAAGTAAAATAGTCTCAAGTTTATTATGCCCAGTAATCGCTGCAAACATACGAGGATCGAGGCTATCGATACTAATATTGAGTGAATCAAGTCCAGCATCCACCCATTTTTCAATATCGGTATCTAACTTATAGCCGTTACTCGTCATAGCGACATGTTCAATTCCACTAGCAGATGAGCAGGCCTTTATTATTTCAGGCAAGTCTTTTCTAAGGGAGGGTTCACCACCGGTTATACGTACTTTACTGGTGCCCAAGGAGGCAAATCCATTAACCAAAGTTTTAATTTCAGATAATGCCAAAAAGTCACGATCGGTATCGCAAGCATAACCATCAGGTAAACAGTAATCACATGAAAAATTACACACGTCTGTTATAGACAGCCGCAAGTAATGGAAGCGACGTCCAAATTTATCTTCTAACATATTGTTTAACACCTTTCCAAAGTGAAATGACACAAAAATTTGTGGCACTTGCGGGAGGCAGTTCGATTTCTCTTACAACCCTGGCGAACTGGCAACATTGCCAGATTCACGGCTAAAACACCTTGTCGTAGATTTAGGTGAGATAGCTCGGAGTTATGCACCGGTTGTCTGACTCAGAGGTCAAACAACAGTTACGTATTTGTACCATATAAATATAATATTGTAATGGTAAACCACTGTGGTCTTTTTATAATGTTAAGGCTGTCAGTCTGGGTACTCGATGCAATATGGCACATAAGTTGTAATAGTTTTATCAACATCTAAAAAAACGCATCAATAAAAAGCACTGTTAAAGTGCAAAACAAGAGATTTTCAAAGTCTATGATCAGCACATTCATCAACAAAAATAAGCTCTCCAATGATTTCACCTCAATTGCAAAGGATTACTTCATTCCTCTTGCCGAGGAAATCAAAACGCACCAATCAAGTGCAACAACCACTTATTTTGTTGGAATTAATGGCAGTCAGGGCTCCGGCAAGTCTACATTATCAGCGTTTTTGAAGGACTACTTGACCGATACTTACGGCATGAACGTAGTGGTAATGTCATTAGATGATTTCTACTTTAGCCAAATAGAACGCAAAATAGTAGCAGCCGATGTACATCCTTTATTTACCACTCGTGGTGTTCCCGGCACCCACAATATGCGCCAGGCAAAAACGGTAATGCACGATCTAAAACATCAACAACCCACGACTATCCCAAGATTTAATAAGGCGACAGATAATCCCCACCCTACCTCATCTTGGACCAAGGTATCGTCTGCAGTAGATATAGTGATCTTTGAAGGCTGGTGTTGGGGCGTTGAACCGCAAACGTCTAAACAGCTAAAACAACCAGTTAATGCATTAGAGACGATTGAAGACGAGCACGCAGACTGGCGAAACCACGTCAACTTACAACTTTCTCTCCATTATAAGCCTCTTTATAATTGGATGGATAAATGGGTGATGTTAAAAGCACCTTGTTTTGAGGATATATATGCATGGCGTTTAGAGCAGGAACAAAAGCTTAATGCTGCAACAACCCATGATGACAAATCGGGCATCATGAATGAACAGCAAATTCAGCGTTTTATCCAGCATTATCAACGTTTAACCGAACATGCACTCAATACACTGCCAAATATATGTGATCACGTATTTGAACTAAATTTTGAAAGGGCCATCACCGCCCATAAGATAAAGGCAATCCATGCTTAATGATGTATTAGTTTTTACCGATTTGGACGGCACATTGCTTGACCATCATACCTATAGTTTTGCTCCAGCATTACCCATGTTACATAAACTTAATTCTATCAATATCCCAGTGATCCCTAACACCAGTAAGACCTTCGCTGAACTAATTGAATTAAGACAACAAATAGGAATAGAAGGGCCTTTTATTGTCGAAAATGGTGCCGCTATTTACATCCCTATTCTTTATTTCAAAACTCAGCCAAAGGATACAACATCTAGAAATGGCTACTGGGTAAAAGAATTCACTAAACCAAGAGAGCATTGGTTGTCATTAATCGATGAGTTAAAAGGTCTTTATTCAGGCGAATTTAAGCATTTTTCTAACATGTCTAATACAGAAATAATGACGGCAACCGGGCTTTCAGCAAAACAGGCAAGATTAGCTGCTACTCGAGAGTACGGTGAACCTATTTTATGGTTGGGCAGTGCCAGTATAAAAAATAAATTTGTGCAGACAATTATAGATCTTGGAGTCACTCCTTTGCAGGGAGGACGTTTTTTACATCTATCTGGGGAATGTGACAAAGGCAAAGCACTGATTTGGCTAACAAAGCAGTTTAAAAAAGAACGAGACGTTAAACAATGTACCTCCATAGCCTTGGGTGACGGACAAAATGATGTTGCCATGCTTGAGGCTGCTGATATAGCGGTACGGATTTTATCACCAACAAACGCACCACCAATATTAACGAGACAAACTGGCGTTTTCACCAGCCAAGCGTATGGCCCAAGTGGTTGGACAGAATGTCTAGAGAAAATAATTTTTTCCCATCAACAATTTAACTAGTAGTACGGAGATAGCATGGCTGATTTTTATCAAAATGGCATAGTCACAACCTTACATAACTTATCTGAAAGGCCCATTGAGGAACTAGAAGCCGAACTTGTAGAGTTCTCAAAAAGACGTCCTATGGCGCTCATACTTCCCTCTTTATTTTCCGAACTTGAAGGCACAGCGTTACCGAACATTATCGACCATATAGCCAAAGTTCCCTACCTATCTCAAATCGTGATTGGTTTGGACAGAGCCAATCTTGAACAATACCAACATGCCCTAAAATTTTTTGGCACCTTACCGCAAAATCACCGCATATTGTGGAATGAAGGACCAAGACTACAAGCTTTAGACGCAAAATTAGAAGCTTTAGGATTGGCACCAAAGGAATTAGGCAAAGGACGTAATGTCTGGTATTGCATGGGGTATGTGTTAGCAACAGGAAAAGCAGAGTCGGTAGCATTACATGATTGCGATATTTTGACTTATGACAGAGGCTTACTAGCTAGATTGATATATCCGGTTGCGAATCCACTTTTTAACTATGAATTTTGCAAAGGCTATTATGCACGAGTGGCTGATGGAAAGATTAATGGCCGAGTTTCAAGATTATTAGTGACACCTTTAATACGAGCCTTACAAAAAGTAGTGGGTCATAATGAATATCTCGAATACATGGATAGTTTTAGATATCCATTGGCAGGCGAATTTTCTTTCAGGCGTGATGTGTTAAATGATATCCGAATTCCCAGTGATTGGGGCTTAGAAATTGGTGTGTTGTCTGAAATGCAACGTAACTATTCCCATAATAGATTATGTCAGGCAGATATCGCCAAAACCTATGATCATAAACACCAAGATTTATCGGCTAATAATGATCAAGGTGGACTGTCGAAAATGTCTATCGATATCACCAAAGCTTTAATTAGAAAACTCGCTACTCAGGGGGAAACCTTCTCCACCGAGACCTTTAGATCTTTAAAAGCGACGTATTACCGGATTGCCTTAGATTTTATAGAAACTTATAACAATGATGCCATTATGAATGGATTGAAGTTAGATATTCATAGTGAAGAAAAAGCAGTTGAGCTATTTGCCAGTAACATAATGAAAGCCGGTGAGAGTTTCTTAGATAATCCGATGGAAACCCCATTCATTCCAAGTTGGAACCGTGTGGTTAGTGCCATGCCGGACGTGCTAGAACAATTAAAAGACGCGGTAGAGCACGATTTCTTAGAGTTTAATCAACCGATTTAATCTTTTTAATCAATCAAAAGGCGCAATAAATGTTATCTGTATTAGAGCAACTGACAGAGCGTGTTGAGCATCACTTAACCGTTATATATCAGGATGTTGAATTAAAGACTTCGTACCCAGAGTTATGTAGGCAGTTATTACACACAATGCGTATAGATGCCTCTGAGTTATTAGTAGAGCCTAAACGTCATCATAATAATTGGGATCAAAAAGATGTCATGCTGATTACCTATGGCGACAGCATTGAAAAGTCAGGGGAAAAGCCACTTCATTCTTTACACAGTTTCTTAACAAAATACTGCGGTGGTGCGATCAATAGCATACATCTTTTACCTTTTTTTCCATACAGTTCTGATGATGGATTTTCGGTCATTGATTATTCTAGCGTCAACGAAGCGTTAGGAGATTGGGATGATATACAAGCCATTTCCCAAGACTATCGTGTTATGTCAGACGTGGTAATCAATCATTGCTCATCTAGGAGTTTATGGTTTGAAAATTTTATCAAAGGAGAAGGACCAGGTAGTGACTTTTTTTTTACTGCATCATTAGAGGATGATGTATCTAACATAGTAAGACCTAGAACCTCGGATTTGCTTAGATTAACCGAAACGAAACATGGGGAAAAACAGGTGTGGTGTACCTTTAGCCATGACCAGGTTGATTTTGACTTTAGGAACCCTGCTGTTTTGGACACCTTTGTTTCAATTATACGCCAATATCTGGACTCGGGCATTCGGATATTTCGCTTAGATGCGGTCGCTTTTCTGTGGAAGAAAATAGGCACTAATTGTATAAACCTTGAACAAACCCATGAAGTAGTTCGTTTGTTGCGAACACTGATAGAACATGCAGTCAGTAACGCTATAATTATAACTGAAACTAACATACCCAATCGACAAAACCTTACCTATTTTGGTAATGCCAACGAAGCTCATGGTATCTATAACTTTTCGCTGCCACCGCTGTTAGTCAATACTTTAGTAACAGGTTCGTGCAAGCACATCAAAGCCTGGTTGGGGAGTATGCCACCCGCTCAAAATGGTACATTCTTTTTTAATTTCATCGCGTCCCATGATGGCATAGGATTAAGGCCTGCTGAGGGGCTACTTGAAGATCAAGAACTCACAGCTTTGGTTAATACCATGCAAAATTTTGGCGGAAGAATTTCATGGCGTACATCAGAAGATGGCAAACAAAAAGCTTATGAAATCAATATTGCCCTTTACGATGCTCTGCAAGGTACAGTAAAAGGTCCTGACAAATGGGGATTAGACAGATTTATATGTGCCCATAGCATAATGTTTGGCTTAGAAGGTATTCCAGGAATTTATATTCATAGCTTATTAGGCACCGGTAATGATTATGAAAAAGTAAAAAACACTAGCCATAACCGCTCTATCAATAGACATAAATGGGATTATACCAAGTTACAGGAACAACTCGATTCACCCTATAGCCAACATAGCAAAGTACATGGGAGGATAATAAAGCTACTAAACATTCGCAAACAACAACCCGCATTCCATCCTAATGCCACCCAGTTTGCCTTGCAACTAGGTGAGCATATATTTGGTTTTTGGCGACAAAGTATGGACAGAAGACAAAGTATTTTTTGTATTTTCAATGTCACTGATGAACCACAAAACGTTAGGTTAAGTGACATTAACTTGATAGGTACCGACACTTGGTTTGACCTTATCAGCGGCCATACAATAAGTCTGGAAGATCTTGAATACCAGCTAACACCTTATCAATCTATATGGATATCTAACATTAGCAGTTAATCCCTTAACCTAAGTAAATCGGCTATTTGGGGCTTATGTAGCACATCAGCCCCATTCTATCTAATTGATTTTAATCCACATTATTTTCCCCAGCCAATAGCTGACTTTTTTAAACGACACATTAGTTATGTATGTAAAACACATTGACTACGGCATGCTCACATAACAATATAAGCCATTGTTATAATAAGACATTTATCTTTTGGCACGACATTTGATATGACTATTGTGAGTAAGGTGGCAACAGTAACAATTAAGCAAAGCCCCTCCATACTTCTTGATATTTTCACTGCGCTTTTCTATTGAAATTATTAGCATGGACGAAGCACAAGCAGACAGCACACTTAGTGTAATTTTTACTCAACTTGATATCAACCAAGATGGTTTTTTTCACACTTGGAATTAGAAGTTCAAACTGAAGATGAAACTAACTAAGTCAGATATCTGCTTAATTAAAAGCCCACAAAGATAATAACTTTGTGGGCTTTTAACTATTTTATAACTCAACCGGCAAGTCAGCACTAGCTCCCCATTCACTCCACGAACCATCGTATACCGCTAGCTTTGTATATCCTGCTTCAGTTGCTGCCAATGCCAAAATGCAAGCGGTGACTCCCGACCCACAACTAAAAACTAAAGACTTATCTAAAGTCAGTACCCATTCTGAAAAAATGGTTTTGAGCTCTGTAGATGATTTTAGTGTCGTGCCTTCAAGGCATAGTTGAAACGGTAAATTGATTGAATTAGGGATATAACCCCCAGGACTGCTATCGCTTTGTCCAGTTACTGGATTGTTCATTTGGGTATACAACACTATTAGTTTAGGCTGCTCGATATTATCTTTTAGCCATTGACTGGAAACCATGTTGGTTTTTGACGGCATGATTTATTCCTTATAAACAATGAAATACTATATGGATTACACAATAAACCCAAAGTATCATATACGAAATCGTCACTTATCCTTGCTAACTTTTTCGTGATACTGATAACTAGTTCAACTGGGATTAAAATGTCGAGTCACCCCCAACTTCCGTCCAGTAGTAAGAGAATTCAAGTATGTTAAACCAAACTTTATGGCTTAAGTCACCCGCCGCGATATATACCGGTAATACACTAAACGCCGGTAACGGCCTCGTAATTAAAGGCAACAAAATTGTTGAATTAGTACCCTCAGGCATGAAGCCCAAAATGCCCATAGATAGTTATCTTGATTGCAGTAATAAAGTGATTACGCCAGGTCTTATCAATACTCATCATCATTTCTATCAAACACTCACCCGAGCCGTCCCAGGTGCCTTAAATAAACCCTTGTTCCCTTGGCTTAAATACCTGTATCAAATATGGAAAAACCTAGATGAAGAAATGATCTACTCAGCGACCCAATTAGCTGGGTTAGAGTTGATGTTCTCTGGAGCAACCTGTATTGCCGATCACCACTACGTATTCCCTAAAGGGCTTGAACAAGCAATTGATATTCAGGTTGAGGCCATCAACACTTTGGGTTGTCGTGCAACACTGACCAGAGGCTCCATGAGTCTAGGAGAAAGTGACGGTGGCTTGCCTCCAGACAGTGTTATCCAATCCGAAGATATAATATTGCAAGATAGTCAGAGACTGATATCAAAATACCATGACAACAGTGAAGATGGGTTTATACAGATAGCGCTAGCGCCGTGTTCGCCTTTTTCTGTATCAACCTCACTGATGCAAGACACGGCTCAGTTAGCGAAAGAAAATAACGTGATGCTGCATACACATTTGGCTGAAACTGAAGATGAAAACAATTTTTGTATGCGTCAATTTGGAATGCGTCCTTTAGATTATTTAGAACATTGCAATTGGTTGGGTGACAAAACCTGGCTCGCACACGGAATTCACTTTAACCAAGATGAAATACGACGCTTAGGCCAAGCTAAAGTCGGTATTGCTCACTGTCCCAGTTCTAATATGTTATTAGCATCAGGCATTTGCCCAACAGTCGAACTTGAAGCCGCGGGGTGTAATATTGGATTAGCGGTAGATGGCTCTGCGTCGAACGATTGTTCTAATATGATCCAAGAAGTGCGCCAATCTTTGTTACAACAGCGCTTACGTTATGGAGCAGAGATTATAACCACCGAACGTGTTCTGGGTTATGCAACAACAGGTTCGGCTTCAGTGTTACAAAGACCTAGCATAGGAACGTTTAATGTTGGTATGCAAGCAGACCTAGCGGTTTTTAGCTTAGACGAATTACGTTTTTCAGGGGTGGGCAGTCCACTTGATGGATTGATAACTTGTGGCGCATATCAAGTCGATAAACTGATGGTCGGGGGGAAGTGGTTAATTGAAGATTCTGAGCACCGCACAGTTATAAACAGGCAACTCATGGAAAAACATCAATTACTCGCTAAAAAAATTCAAAACCAAAACTCTGTTTAACTTATTTTTTAATGTATGTAGGCACTCCGATGGTGCAATGCAATAAGAAATGATTTAAATTAGTGCACCCCCTAATTTAAGAAATTAACATCACGGGTAAGTATTATGCCTAACGTTATTTTTTTATTCCAGCAAAACACAAGTATTTTCAAGGGATTAATAAATATCGTTGCTACTAGACCATTTGGACAAGTTGTTGGCATCTTTCGTGCACAACATGATAAAAAATCAGAATAAAATAAATAACTAAATTAAAATAGTGTGTTGAATGGTCCATAGAGACTAATACAACATCAAGCAAAGTTACTACCCTGGAAACACAAAAATGACAAACAAAACTTTTATATCAAATCCGTTAGCCAAAGCTGTTGCTATTGGACTAGCCTCTTTAATACCAATACAAGCAATGGCACAAGAAACTGAAGAAGAAAGTGTCGAGCGTATAGAGGTAACTGGCTCTTTAGGTAGCCTGCCCGGACAAGATGTTGAAGCTGTATTCGGCTTTGGTAAATCAATACTAGAGACACCTCGTTCAGCTTCGACGATAAGTGATGAGCAGTTAGAACGTTTTGCAGTAACAGATATAGATGAACTAATGGCGTTTGCACCTGGTACATTTACTCAGTCATTTTTTGGAGTCGCAGGGTCGCTTGATATCCGTGGTACACCAGGCGAAAATTACTTTCGTGGCATGAAACGCTTAGATAATCCAGGTAACTATCCCACACCAATTGGTGCTTCAAGTAGAATAGATATTGTTCGTGGTCCAGCCTCTCCTATATATGGTCCATCTAAAATTGGGGGTTATTTAAACTTTAATCCTAAATCCGCTCGCGCAAGTGGTGGTCAATACTTAGAAGAAAATACTGGAGCCTTCTCATACTCTTTAGGTACTTGGGATAAAAGTGTTATGACTGCCGAGATTGGTGGTCCTGGTTCTGTTGGCGGCAAGGAAATGGGGTTTTACCTTTACGGTGAATTAGAAAACTCAGGTAGCTTTTATGATAACACCGACACCGACCAAACTATTTTACAAGCTTCGATTAATGTTGATATTACAGACAAAATACGTATTGAATTTGGTGGTATGTATCATGATTTTGCAGGGAATCAAGTCGCTGGTTGGAACCGTTTAAGCCAAGACCTAATTGACACCGGCATTTATGTAACAGGAACAGCTAAACCATTAGACATTAGTGGCGATGGTTCAATTTCACACCAAGAGTACAATTTAGTGAGAGGTGATATTAATCCTTTTATCTTTAACAATGTAGGTTTTGGCTTATTTCCAGATAGAATTACAAACGCTGACTTTTCTCCCACTTTGGCATTGGACAATCCAGGTACAACAACTCTTGGCAGAAATCAGGTCTTAGCTGCTGCGGACGATGTGTTATTGAATACAGTTGAAACACTTTATTTTGATATTTTTTATTACACCGACAATGGTTGGGAAATCAAGAATCAAATGTTTTATGAAGCTTACGAAAACTTAAATGAAAATGCGTATGGTTTTGCACAATTTCATGACAGCTCGGTATTTGAAAACAAACTAGTATTCTCAACAGAGTATGAAACAAATACATTGCTAGCACAGTTTCAAATATCACCTTCAATTCGCCATACAGAGTTTTTACATGGTGATGACTTTACCAATGAATATTTTAATCGTAGAGACTTAACAGGACCTTCAACAGCTCTAGACAGGCGTTTGTTAGCCACACGAATCGGAAAAGACTTTGACAACTACGACGTAGGAAATTATACCGATTTAGGTTTCGCAGTAATGACTGATTTTACCTGGGAAATGGGTCTTAATATTGTTTTAGGTGTGCGTTATGACACTATTGATATTAAGAGCACAAGCCGCGGTGATTTATTGTTAACTGTTGCGGATATCGAAACGGTTGAAGAAACAGTTGATGGCGTGTCTTGGAATACCAGTATTTCATTCAAAACAGATATAGGTTTAATTCCCTATATTACTGCCGCAGAACAAGCAACGTTAGTGGCGGGTCAAGGTGCTGAGATTGGTGTTGGACAAGTTGGAAATGGCGCTTTTGATACCTCTGATTTATTCGAATATGGTATTAAAGGTTCATTTTTAGATGACAGCTTGTATTTCGCCTTGTCTGTTTACGAGCAAGAGCGAACCGATTTTAGTGCACAGGCAATCGTCACCAACTCAACCACTGAAAACGAAGGAACTGAATTTGAACTGCGTTGGGTAGTTAACGACAACTTAGTAGTGGGTGCAGGTTACACAAACTCAAAAGTTTATAACCTAACTGCTTTAGAATTAGGTGAACAATTTGGTTTTTTTGGTATTGAACATTTACCCAATGTGACTGACGCGTCTTTGTTGTATGGTGGTTCTGTCATAGGTAACAACCTTGTAGACAGTACAGATAAAGAAAGTGCCAGAAAAGCAGGTATCCCTGAAAATATCTACACTTTAAATGCAACCTACGACTTCCAAAATGGCTATGCAATTAATGCGAGTATTATCAGAGCGGATTCAACTTTTTCTGACTTTTCTCAAACAGTTACTTTACCGGCTTACACCCTAGTTAATGCTGGTGTTTTTTATGATGCAGAAACCTGGACAGCCAGCTTAAGTATTAAAAACCTGACTGATGAAGATTACTTTAGAGCAAACTTCCCTGACTTGTTTGGGGCTCAGATAGTCTTACCTGAGCTACCGCGACATTACCAAGCTAAGTTCAGCTATAAATTTTAATAGAAGTTAAACTATATAAAATATTCAAACTATATGAGGATAAATATGTGTCATGCATATTTATCCTTTTTTATTGGGAGAAAAAGTATGCGCAAATCAATTTTTAAACGATTAACTATTTTTAATATCGTTGTTTTAATCCTATTTTTAATGACCAGTTGCCAGAATAACAGTGAATTAACCCAAACTAATGTTACCCCCCCTATAGAAATTAAAGTGGTCGTCGTCACTATGTTTGAAATTGGTGCGGATGAAGGCGACAAACCCGGTGAATTCCAGCTATGGAAAGCTGGCCAAAAACTTGATACCTGTTTACCTTTTGTCGTTTCACATCATGATATTTGTATTAATTCAGAAACGGGCGTAATGGGTATCGTTACAGGTATGGGCACAGCCAAAGCGGCCACAGCTATTATGGCATTAGGCTTAGATCCTAGATTTGATTTAACCCATGCATATTGGTTAGTGGCAGGAATTGCTGGTTTTGATCCTGCAGATGCATCCATAGGATCTGCTGCTTGGGCAACATGGTTAGTCGATGGTGATTTGGCCCATCAAATTGATGCCAGAGAAATACCTGATACTTGGTCAACCGGCTACTTTCCGTTGTTTACTACTGACCCTTTATTGGAAAATCAAACCATAGATCTCAGTAAACTCAATAAACATGGTCAATCTTCAAATGGTGAAGTGTATCAACTCAACCCGCAACTAACCGATTGGGCATATACACTTACAAAAGATGTAAAATTAAATGATTACCCTGTTATGCAAGCCTTGCGAGATAAATACACCGGTTATCCGAACGCACAAAAATTACCTTTTGTATTGAAAGGTGAACATTTAGCAGCTTCCACTTTTTGGCATGGGGATTTATTAAATGAGTGGGCGAATAACTGGACCCATTATTGGACTGCAGGTCAAGGCAATTTTGTCAGCTCTGGCATGGAAGATACTGGCGCTTACCAGTCAATGATTTACTTAGACAACGCGAATAAAGCGGATAAATCTCGTTTTATGGTCGTACGTACTGGCAGTAATTATTCTATGCCACCGCCAGGATTAACAGCGATTGAAAATTTAAAATTAGAAAGTGGTGAAAATGGTTATGCTGGAATGCGCTCTGCATTAGAAACTGCCTATCTGGTAGGCAGTAAAGTAGTAGATACTATCGTGGCTAATTGGCCGCAATACAAAAGTATTATGCCCTACGATGTAAAAGGTGAAGTAACTGATGTTAGTCAGCAGCGACTTACTCAAAACAGCGAAAAATCAACTTCAATTAGTCAGCTATCCAGTACCGCTAATAGCGAAAAGATATTGACCGCAGCAGAGTTAGCCAAAGCGTTAAACCTTGAGGCACATGTGGAAGGTGGCTATTTTCGTCAAACGTTTAAAGCGGACCATCGACCTACTATTGCCACTGAAAATGGCGACCGTGTCACCATGACAAGCATTTATTATCTGCTCAGTGCCAAATCCCCTATTGGTCATTTTCATATGAATCAATCAGACATCATGCATTATTTTCATAAAGGTGATCCCATCACCTACTATATGCTGAAAGCCGACGGTAGCTTGCAAAAGACTATATTAGGACCCGACCCCACTAAAGGTCATCAAATGCAAATGATGGTAAAAGGGGGCACCTGGAAGGCATCCAAAATGTCTACTGATGGTAAATATGGTTACGGACTCATTGGAGAAGCCGTAGCACCTGGTTTTGAGTACTCAGATATGCAATTAGGTAAAACCCCTATGTTGTTGCAGCAGTTTCCACTGCATACACAACTCATCAATGAACTGAGTCGAGAATAGGCGCTGAACTTTACTAGGCATCAATACTCTGAAATGAGTACCAGTCATTTCACCCATTTAACGTTGAGAAAAAACATGAAAATAATATGTATTTCAATGACATTAATCTTAGCTTTTGCGGTTACAAGTATTAATGCACAGGAAAGCAAACAGCTCAACTTTATGAGTGAGCAGTTATCAGAGCAGTTATTGAATCAAACCGTTGCCCTTAGTGATCCAAAATTAATAAAAGCCCAAGCTAACTTATTACGTAAACACTATGAAGCGTTGGTAAAAACAGGGTTTAGTAAAGACGAAGCGTTGCAGCTTGTGATTGCCATGGCATCACAAGATAAGGGCTAATGTGAGTGGCAAACGAAGCGCACCTCAAAAATGGCTTAATATTTCTAAATAGTCATTAAAGTCACCACTCTACAATAACGGTGTCAGTAAGCACTTAATTTTTCTAACCAATCCAGTTTGTGTTCTGTAGGCATAAAGCTAGCGTTAAAACTATTCTTAATTAATTGATATAGCTGATGTTTCTCAATTGGTAAATGGTCAATTATTGCAAAAAAATTATCATTTAAATAACCACCAAAATAACTAGGATCATCCGCATTAATTGTAGCCATAAGTCCCAATTCGAGTAATTCCAACACATTATGCTGATGCATATGTTCGAATACTTTTAGCTTTGTATTAGACAGTGGGCAGACGGTTAAGGGATGTTGTGATTGAATTAAAAAAGCAATTAACTTAGGGTCTTCAATACTACGCACGCCATGATCAATTCGGTGCACATCCAAGGCTTTAAGCGCGCCCCAAACGTACTCAGCCGGGCCTTCTTCCCCTGCATGGGCCACTCGTTTCAAGCCTAATTCTTGTGCCATTTTAAACACTTGGGTGAATTTTTCCGGTGGATTGCCTAATTCACTACTATCAAGTCCTACTGCAGTAATATCGTCTAAATAAGGTCTTGCAGAGTCTAAAGTCTCAATGGCACTTTGTTCAGTTAAATGCCTCAAGAAAGACATAATCAAAAAACAGGATTGTCCCCATTCTTGCTGCGCTTGTTGGATTGCCCGCTTAAAACCTGGCATAAATATATCAAATCCAATACCCCGTTCAGTATGGGTCTGCGGGTCAAACATAATTTCCGCATGTACCACATTATCTTGTTTGCACCTAAGTAAATAATTCCACATCAACTGGTAAAAATCGTCTTCATCCTTAAGTACTGAAGCACCAAAGTAGTAAAGATCTAAAAAACTTTGAAGATCTTCAAAGTTATAAGCCTTTTTTACTTCTTCAATATTTGCATAGGGTAATTTAACCTGATGTTTTCCTGCTAAAGCCATCATTAAGTCTGGTTCTAACGAACCTTCAATGTGTAGGTGTAATTCTACTTTTGGTAATGCTGCTACCCAATGCTTCAACTCGTTTTTGGTCATTTTTCCACCTGCTTTATCTATCTTTTACCACGTATGTTTTGTCTTGATTTGCACCAAAATAAATAACTAAGTTAGATAGTGGTGCAATATCCACGATATTATCTGGATTGAAACAATTTTTTAAATCAAATCAAAGGGCTAAAACACAATTATATTATTGTTTTACCACGTTAGATGACATGATAAGTATGTTTACAGCATAAATCAGACTAATGCCAGACTATATGGTCAGGTTTTTGCAGACTAATTCTGCAAAATACTCATAATCTCAAAATAAATAAATGATGTCACATCAAAACCAGAGCGATAAATATGTCTAATTTTCTTGAACACTTTTTTAAACTAAAAGAAAAAGGTACCAATCTCAAAACTGAATTTATTGCCGGTTTAACTACTTTTGCAGCTATGTCTTATGTGCTGGTAGTTAATCCTAGTATTCTAGGTGCAGGTGGTATGCCAATTGAAGGGCTGATCACCGTCACGGCTATAGCTGCGTGTCTGGGTACATTATTAATGGCATTTATGACCAACTACCCCATTGCTATGGCTCCGGGTATGGGACTCAATGCCTTCTTCGCCTTTACTATTTGTTTAACCCGAGAAATCCCATGGGACGCAGCCTTAGGAATCGTTTTTTGGAATGGTATTTTATTTTTATTATTGTCTGTCACGGGTGTCAGAACCAAAATAGCTGAAGCTATCCCTGCAGCCCTTAAAATTGGTGTGCAGTGCGGTATTGGATTATTTATTGCGTTTATTGGTTTGAAAAATGCCGGTTTGGTAGTAGATAACCCTGCTACTTTTGTGTCTATTGGTGACTTATCTGAACCCGCCACTTTATTAGCTTTAGCGGGTATCATCTTAACGATTGTATTAGTCATTAGAAAAGTAACCGGTGCTATCCTGATTTCCGTAGTCGTGTTAAGTCTAATAGGTGCATTCATACCTGTTGGCGATGGATATTTAACACAACATACAAGCCAGTTTATTGGTCTTCCAGATGATATCAGCAGCACTTTTTTTGCTATGGACATTATGTATCCTATCGAATATTTTGCTGAAACATGGGATCTTATATTTGCACTATTATTCGTAAATATGTTCGATACCATCGGCACATTAATAGGTGTATCCCGTCGTGCTAACCTGCTAGATGAGCATGGTAAATTACCAAAAATGGGCAAGGCGATGACGGCAGACGCAGTGGCCAGCGTTATGGGTGCAGCCATAGGTACTTCACCTGTAACGTCTTACGTCGAATCAGCAGCAGGGGTCTCAGCAGGCGGCAGGACAGGATTGACGTCGGTGTTTGTTGCTCTATGTTTTATTTTGGCCTTATTCCTCACACCACTTATGAAAGTTATCCCGTTAATGGCAACGACTCCCGCGTTAATCATGGTGGGTATATTGATGATGGATTCATTTAGACAACTCGATTTTGACGATCTAACGTCTTTGTCCACCGCCACAGTTGCATTATTAGCTATGCCACTCACATTTAGTATTAGCGAAGGCATTGCTCTAGGCTTTATTACTTATGTCGGCATAATGCTAGGTACTGGAAGATATAAACAAGTCACCTTAATCACATATATAATGGCAGCGGTATTTGTACTCAGATATGTGTTGGATTTAAAGTAAATTTAACATTTTTTAATTATTGAAATTACTTTTCATTGGTTACTTATTATCAATAATTTTATTAAACACTTTCACTCACCCTAAGTTTAAGGACAGCATATGTATTTTGAAGATTATCAACCGGGTCAAACATCTAGGTTTGGCGCTTATCTTGTTACTGAAAGTGAAATAATAGAATTTGCCAGTAAATATGATCCCCAGTACTTTCATTTAGACGATGAGGCAGCCAAAAACTCTCTTTTTGGGGGCTTATGTGCCAGTGGATGGCATACTTCGGCCATGTTCATGCGGATGTTAATTGATAATCTACCGGAAGAACATGGGTCACTTGGCTCACCTGGTATCAACAACCTCAAATGCCTAAACACCAAGTTAAAAATGACAGCGTGATGTGAGATAAACGCCGTAAAAGTCAGGATTTTACGAAGATAGGATTGTTAGTTTCCAAATCTATAAGGTCCTCTTTGCTCGTTCTGTGGTGATACTTCTAAGTTGATAGTCTGCCATATGCCAAAGCTCATTGAATGGCAGATACCTTATCTTCTGCCCAATTCAAAGCGTCTTGAAATAAACGGCAAGATTGTTCGGGGTCTACTTTTATTTGTTTGCAGAAAAGCTCAATATTTTGCCAATCTGCTTTTTCAAATAATTCACAAAGTTTTAAAAAATATGCAGATTCGCCTTTACGATTGATAATCGCGTCTTTCATATCTTGGTGCAGAGGTAATTTATCCATCAGTTCTTGTATGTCGCCATCCACCATGGCATCAATTAAGGACAACATACCAATTAAAAATGCAGAGGGCTGAGAATTAGCAGGCTTAGTTGCATTTACCATTAACTCACAAAAACGCCCTCTAGATAAAGCCATGACAGCCAACGCTTGCGGTTTACCTGTTGAAAATTGAGCGGTAAATAATAAACAAATAAAACGTTTTAACTCTTCGAGTCCCAATACTATTACAGCTTGTTTTATACTCTGTATGACAGCATCGCGTTTAAAGATTGGTGATTGTACATAACGCAGCAACTTAAAAGACAGGTTGATGTCATCTTCAAATATGGATGTGATCTTTTTAAAATCTAATTCGGGTTTATTGATTTCGGACCACAAATGCACCACGGCAATTTGAGACGGGTTAAAGGCAACCGTCTTAATAATTTCAGGCCGACTAAAAAAGTAGCCTTGAAAATATTCACAACCAATACTTAATCCGTGTTGAAAATCAGCGTAAGTTTCAATCTTTTCTGCCAGTAACTTAATATGAGGAAAAGGTTTTAACGCAGCTATGATTGCTTGAAATTGCGATTCAGATGTCAAGGAATAATCGAGTTTTATGATATCTACATAGGGAAAAAAATGTTTCCATGCTGAGTCATGCTCATAATCATCTAACGCAATGGAATAACCTTTATCTTTTAAATCAATACAAGCAGCAAGCAGCTTTTTACCAGGTTTGGCGGTTTCGAGAATTTCAACCACAATTTTCTCTTTGTCCAATAACAAAGGATAACCATTGATTAAGGAATCATGGGTGAAGTTGATAAAGGCTAAAGAGCCTTGGGTCAAACTTTCTAACCCTAAATTAAACTCTAACCCTTCAATTATTTTTGCAGTGGCTACGTCTTCTTTAATATTTTTTGGAAATATATTATCTAGACTGTCGCGAAGTAATAATTCATAAGCAAATAATTTTTTAGCTCTATCTAAAATAGGCTGGCGTGCAACAAAAAATCTCAAATTATATCCCCTTTGTTACTACTGCACAAAACCTTTTTCCCTTCAAAATAAGTGACGGTCAATGGTGATTGATATTAAGTTAAATATCATTGTAGTGCATAAAATACGACTCAAACGAGATTGAATAAAGGTAGTTTCATAAAACTGAAAAAGTGTTGCTTGTATACTAATCAAGATTTGATACTTCATACTTCTCTCATTGTATGTTGCATTAAACCACCCAAAAACTGTCTGAGACAATAATTGAATTGCAATGAACACTAGACGTACGCCGTTAAAACATAAGTCACTATAACAAATCATTTAGTCTTTTAGTAACATGAATTTCAAGCCACGTTTTTAAAATACAATCACATCTACCACTTCATTTATCTGAATTCTTTTAATAATTTAGTGAAAGTCTTTTTAGTTCACAACTGACATCAAGATTACGCAGGAAAATGTGTCTTCCAATGCAACGCAATCTGCTCCCTAGTGCAACACCACACTTTTTCATGGCTTTGAACATATTCAATAAATCGTTGTAGAGCTGCCATACGCGCAGGGCGTCCAATTATTCGACAATGCAAACCAATAGATAACATTTTGGGTGCTGTTTCACCCTCGGCATATAACACATCAAATGCGTCTTTAAGATACTCATAAAACTGTTCGCCACTGTTAAAACCTTGTGGGGTAGCAAAGCGCATGTCGTTGGTATCCAAGGTGTAAGGCACCATTAATAAAGGTTTAGCGTATTGAGTATCGTAATAGGGTAAGTCGTCTGCATAGGAGTCGGCGCAGTATAAAATGTCATCTCTATTCGCTAACAATTTCAGGGTGTTAGGACTTGTTCTTCCCGTGTACCATCCCTTGGGTTTACTGCCGGTGATCGCTTGGTGTAATTGCACTGCAGCATTAATCATTTTCTTTTCTTGAATTTCAGGCATATCTTGATAATGGATCCAGCGCATGGAGTGACTGGCTATTTCCCAGTTTGCTTCTTTCATAGCGGCGACAGCTTCTGGATTGCGTTGTAGTGCCATAGTCACACCAAATACGGTGATCGGTAAATTGTAACGAACAAACAAGTTATAAAGACGCCAAAATCCAGCACGGCTACCGTATTCATACATAGACTCCATGCTTAAATGTCTGTCTGAATAAGCCTGGGCGCCAACTAATTCAGATAAGAATACTTCAGATTTTTCATCTCCATGCAATACGCAGTTTTCACCGCCCTCTTCGTAATTAAGCACAAATTGTACGGCTATTTTGGCTTGATTAGGCCATTTAGGATGTGGAGGATATTGGCCGTAACCTATTAAATCCCTTGGGTAAGCATGTTTCATCGAGTACCTTATTCAAATTCTGTTGGAACAGATAAACCGCAGCCGGTTAATATTAATTTAACCAAATTATTTGTCGCTTCAGCAAAATCAGTTTGAGTCATGGATTTGCCTCTGAGTTCATTAATTTGTATAGAAAAGTCAGCATAATGTTGTGATGTTGCCCAAATATTAAATAACAAATAATGAGGATCGGTTGCGGCTAGTTTGCCTTGGTCAATCCATTGTTTAATCACATCCACCCGGCCTGCCATCCAAGACGCATGTTGGTCTTTAAAAAATGTGTCTAAATTAGGTGCACCATTGATAATTTCTAGTGCAAACATTTTGGATGCGTCTGGTCGACAACGGGATATTTCCATTTTGTCCGCAATATACTGTGCTAATACTTCAGCCGGGTCGTCACTCACAGTTGCTTCATCAAACCGACTATTCCATAACCGAAGAATATCTTCCAACAAAGCTAAATAGAGTGACTCTTTAGATTTAAAATAATACAGCACATTGGTTTTGGGTAGTTCAGCTCTATCGGCTATTTGCTGGACCCGTGCGCCTTTAAAACCATGTAAAGCAAATTCCTTTTCAGCAGCATTTAATATTTTACTGCGATTAAGCTCTCCAATGCTGATTTCTTTGTAATTCTTACTTGCACACATTTAATATTTAATTTCCATTTGTATAAAATTTTTACATGCCTTAAATAACACTATAAAAATATCACCCAATCTAGGGGATTACTAGAAACATAAAGCTGTTACATATATATTACTATGACATTGAACAATCGGCATTTTAATTGCTTATTTGTTTAAAAAGACCATAACCAACTGAATTACCAACATAGATGTCTCTGAGTAAAAAAGTCCACATGCTAGAACATTTCCCATTAAATTAGACAAAAGCTGACCATTTAGTCTAGTATTTATTGTATTTAACATCACGAGTCGGGATAATATCATCATTAGATCTCGCTAATGGAGCGCCACATGATCAGCTTTTTACTTAACGACGAAATAACTACCATAGATCAAGCCAGAGCTGATATGACTTTGCTTGAGTATTTGCGGGAACAAAAAAAACTGACAGGTACTAAAGAAGGCTGCGCTTCAGGGGATTGTGGCGCCTGCACAGTAGTGTTAGCCGAAGTAAACCACCGAGACATTACAGCACTGAACAAGCTTGAGTATCGAGCCATCAATAGTTGCGTGACATTTTTATCCGCATTACATGGCAAACAATTGATCACTGTTGAACATTTGCCAGATGCAAAAGTTTTACATCCGGTACAACAAAGTCTGGTTGAGCATCATGGCTCACAGTGTGGTTTTTGTACCCCAGGTTTTATTATGTCGATGTTTGCCTTGTACCAACAAACAGCACAGCCAGACAGAGAATCTGTTATCCAAGCACTTTCTGGCAATTTATGCCGCTGCACAGGTTATCGCCCCATTATTGATGCCACGTTAAGTGTGTGCCAAAACAAACAAGCGGATAAATTCAAACAAGCAGAAACTCAGACAGCTAAACGTTTAAACGAGATCAACAATAAAGTGATCAGTACAGATAATTTACTGGTGCCAACTTCACGGCAAGAACTCGCAGCAGCGAAGGCTAAGTATCCGCAGGCTAACGTGTTTGCAGGCAGTACTGACTTAGCGTTGCAAGTCACTCAACAGCTAAAATCCTTCGAAAAGTTAATTGCCTTAAGTGCGATGCCAGATTTAAACCAACTCGTTGAACAGGAGCATGGATTATTAATTGGAGCCGCCCTGCCCTTTGGTAAAATTGAATCGACCTTATTGAAACATTTTCCAGCATTATCCGAGCTTTTATGGCGCTTTGCCGCCACACCTATTCGTAATCAAGCCAGTCTAGGTGGAAATGTTGCCAATGGTTCGCCTATAGGTGATATGCCGCCTGTATTGTTAGCACTCAATGCTGTGATACATGTGGACAACGGCGCGCAGAAAAGAACCATTGCAGCAAATAATTTCTTTTTGGACTACCGCAAAACAGCATTAGAGGCAGCTGAATGGATAGAAGCGATTTTTATCCCTTACACTCATCACACAAATCTTGTTCGTGCCTATAAAGTATCTAAACGTTATGAAGATGACATATCAGCAGTATGTGCCGTGTTCAATTTGCAAGTAACTAATGGAAAGGTACACAACATCTATTCTGGATTTGGGGGTGTAGCGGCTATTCCGGCAACCGTTTTAGAGCTCAATACTCAGCTTAAAGGCAAAACTTGGTCTAGTAGCGAAACCTTTAATATCGGTAAAAACATCCTCAAACAAGCGTTCACACCTTTAGATGATGTGCGTGCAAGCAAGATTTATAGAATCAATATGTTAACTAATTTGTGGAAACGTTTCTGGTTAGAAACAAACCAAAGTAGCCAAAAAATTGCAACCCGTGTAGTACATATTCCCGCATCAACGGAAGAAATTCCACATGCGTAAACTTATTGAACAACCTACGTTTGATGCCACGCCTCAAGGTGCCGCTGGCAAATCACATAAACACGAAAGTGCAGAGCGTCAGGTCAGTGGTCAAGCTCGTTACATTGACGATATGCCAGAGGCTGCAAACATCCATCATGTTGCAGTAGGTGTTAGCTCAGTAACCACAGGAATAATTACATCTATAGACTTGTCGCAAGTAATAGCCTCTGAAGGTGTGATAGACGTGATCACCGAGAATGACATCCCTGGTCATAAAGACATAGGCCCGGTCTTTCTGGGGGATCCATTATTAGCAGGTACAAAAATTTTATATCACAGTCAACCTATATTTGCGGTCTTAGCAACCAGTGTTAACTTAGCTCGTCAAGCAACATTAAAAGCAAATATCGTCATCTCGCCTACTGAAGCTTGTTTGTCAGTTAATCAGGCCAAAGAACAAGAAAATTTTGTGCGCCCACCACACTTTATGCGTCGTGGAGACTTTCAGAAAAGTTATGCCAAAAGCCCGATTCACATTGAAGGTGAAATGATCATCGGTGGCCAAGAGCATATGTACCTTGAAGGCCAAGTGTCTATGGCGATACCTGAAGAAGAAGACCGAATGTTGGTCTATTCTTCGAGCCAACATCCCAGTGAAGTACAAAAGCTGATTGCTGAAGTATTAAATATTAAACTTCACAAAGTGGTGGTGGATATGCGCCGCATGGGCGGTGGTTTTGGTGGTAAAGAAACCCAAGCTGCTCAATGGGCATGTTTAGCCGCATTATTTGCTAGCCGCAATAAAGTAGCCGTTAAGCTGCGACTTCCACGTATGCTGGATATGATGGCAACAGGTAAGCGGCATCCTTTCGAAAATCGATTTAAAGTAGCAACAGATAATCTGGGGTTGATCCAAGCAACCCATATCGAAATAAACGGTAATTGTGGTCATTCACCTGACTTGTCTGATGCCATTGTCGATCGCGCTATGTTTCATGCAGATAATGGCTATTTCCTGGCTGATTGTTATGTTGAAGGACATAGATGTCGAACAAATCAAGTATCACATACCGCCTATCGTGGCTTTGGTGGACCCCAAGGTATGATAGTCGCCGAAGCCATGATGGATGCAATTGCTCGTAAATTAGGTAAAGATCCGCTAGCTATTCGAAAACTCAATTTGTATGGCAAAGATACCCGAAACACCACTCAATACGGTATGCAGGTGGAACACAATTTATTAGCTGATTTGATTGATAAGTTAGAAATATCAAGCAATTACCAACTGCGCCGTAAACAAATAACAGAGTTCAACAAACACAGCCCCATCATCAAAAAAGGCTTAGCTTTAACACCGGTTAAATTTGGTATCGCATTCACAGCTAAACATCTTAATCAAGCAGGTGCTTTACTGCATATTTATACCGATGGCAGTATGCAAATCAATCATGGCGGTACCGAAATGGGTCAAGGATTACATACCAAAATTGGCCAAATAGTTGCCAATGAATTTGGGGTGCCATTGTCTCATGTTGAAATCACTTCAACTCGTACTGATAAAGTACCCAATACTTCTCCCACTGCAGCATCAAGCGGAACAGACTTAAACGGGAAAGCAGCGCAAAATGCCTGCTTGATCATCAAGCAACGACTAGCTGAATTTTATGCTGAGCAGGTCAAAGGCAAACCTGAACACGTTACCTTTACCGAACAATCTGTAGTATTAAATGAACATAGCATTGCCTTTACTGAATTAATTCAACAAGCCTATATTGGCCGTATATCGCTTTCAGCTTCCGGATTTTATAAAACCCCAAAAATTCACTATGATCGCTCTACCGGCAATGGCAGACCCTTCTTCTACTTTGCATACGGCGCAAGTTGTTCCGAAGTATCCGTTGATACTTTAACGGGGGAATACAAAGTTGACCGTGTTGATATATTACATGATGTGGGCAAAAGCCTGAATCCTGCCATTGATATTGGCCAAATTGAAGGGGGCTTTATTCAAGGCATGGGCTGGTTAACCAGCGAAGAATTGTTATGGGACGCTAGCGGTAAACTGATAAGCAATAACCCCGCAACTTACAAAATTCCAGCGATTGGTGATACTCCAGAAATTTTCAATGTTGACTTGTATCCTAGAGCCAACGACGAAGACAGTATCTTTCATTCAAAAGCGGTGGGCGAACCGCCATTTATGCTTGCTAATTCGGTTTGGTGTGCATTGAAAGACGCAATATCCAGTATTACTTATTATCAAATTGATCCGGTGTTACATCCCCCTGCCACGCCAGAAAAAGTCTACACCGCGGTTGAACAAGCACAAGCTTGGATGGAGAATCAAGTATGAGCCTACCAGCAAAAACATGGTTTGACGCCCTGTACCAATGCCAACAGCAAGGCAAAAGTTATGTATTAGTCACATTACTTGCCACTGCAGGCTCAACTCCCAGAAATGGCGGCACAAAAATGCTGGTATGTGATGACAGCGCGTTTGACACCATTGGCGGTGGCCACCTTGAGTTTGAAGTGATAAAACAAGCCCGAACCTTACTCCAAGAAAAGACCACTGCGCAAAAAGTAGAACATTATCCTCTTTCGAGTAAATTAGGTCAGTGTTGCGGGGGGGCGACCAATGTGTTGTTTGAAACATTCACACAGCACACCCAACATATTGCTATTTACGGTGCAGGGCATGTATCCAAAGCCTTAGTGCCTATTTTAGCGCAATTGCCGTTGCAAATTAGCTGGATAGACAATCGCCAAGGTATGCTTGATGAGATAGCTCAACAAGCTCAGCCAAACAATGTGAAATTACTGGCAAGTGAACATCCAGCAGATACCGTTGCCACGTTGCCTAACGGCTCATGGGCGATGATCATGACCCATAGCCATCAATTAGACTTTGACTTAGTCGAAGCCGCGCTGCGCCGGGAAGATATGACTTTTGTGGGCATGATAGGTTCAGATACCAAAGCAAGACGCTTTAGAACCCGATTGTCACATCGTGAGTTTGAACCTCAGAATATCCAGCGACTTGTTTCGCCTGTTGGATTGTTAGACATTCCCGGCAAACGCCCAGTTGAAGTAGCCGTATCCATGGCGGCACAATTAATCCAACTTTTAGAGCCTGAAAAAACCAGTCGATCTCAACAAAAACAGGCATGGCGAGAAAACACCCAACTGATACAATCTTTGGTAACAACTGAATGAATCCACAAAACACTTTGTCATTACAGACTTTAAATAGCCTCGACAGTCAACAAGCTGAACAATGGTTTAGCCAATGTTGCGCTGCTCCTAAATGGTTTAAAGGCATGGGACATGCTAGACCCTTCGCTGATTTTGATGGCGTAGTTCAAGCAGCAAAAAAAATATGGCAACAATGCTCTACATCAGAATTTATAACCGCATTTGAAGCCCATCCCATGATAGGCGACGTAAACAGTTTACGTAAAAAGTATGCAGCAACAAAGAATATGGCCAGCAACGAACAACAAGGTGCAAATGATGCAGACGATGAAACCTTGCACAATTTAGCCTCAGCCAATCATGAATACCTAAATAAGCATGGCTTTATTTTTATTATTTGTGCCAGCGGCTTGAGTGCTAACACTATGTTGGATGCCCTGATGTTGCGGTTAGCCAATGATACCGCGACAGAAATTACACTTGCCGCTGCAGAACAAATAAAAATCACCTTGTTAAGATTAGAGAAGGGATTACAAAAAAAACTAGAAAAAGGAATACAAACATCATGAGCATCAGTCTTTCCAGTCATGTGTTAGATACCACATTAGGTAAACCCGCTGCCAATATGAAATTAGCCTTAACCACCCCAGACGGGCAAGTTATTCATGCCAAGACGGATAGCGATGGTCGATGTAATCAATGGCAAGATTTTGATTTTCAAGCAGGCGAATATTGCCTACGTTTTTTTACCAAAGACTATTTACAAACCCATCACAGCGATGGATTTTATCCCTTTGTAGATGTACATTTTGAGCTAACTGAAAACGGTGGGCATTATCATGTGCCCCTGCTTATTTCACCTTTTGGTTTTAGCAGTTATCGCGGCAGTTAGACAGGCAATTATTGCTGTAGTTTTTGCTGCAGTTATAGAGAGACCCCCTATTTATGACAACCCAAGCTTATCGCGCTTCGATATTGCATTTCCCTAAGCAGAGTCATAGCCCCAAAGAGGACTATGTGTACTTTGAAGATGGACTGCTTGTTACGCGTAACGAAAAAATTGAATTTATTGGTGATTACAAAACTCATATAAATCAATGCCTTGAAGCCACTTTTATGGATTATTCAGGCAAACTACTTTTACCTGGCTTTATTGATAGCCATTTACACTTTCCACAAACAGAAATGCTTGCCAGCTTTGGCGAACAGCTTCTTGACTGGCTAACTGACTACACTTTTCCAGTAGAACGTAAGTTTGCTGACTACGAATACGCCAGTTATATTGCCAACATATTTATTAAACAATTATATCGCCACGGCACTACCACAGGCATGGTATATTCGTCGGTCCACAAGGCAGCTGCCGATGCACTTTTCCAAGAAGCAGCCTGTCACAACATGCTGCTGATTGCCGGTAAAGTATGTATGGACAGACACTGCCCAGATTGGCTGCAAGACACGCCACAAAGCGCACAACAAGACAGTGCAGCGCTAATCGAAAAATGGCATAACAATGGCCGACTCAAATATGCCATTACACCACGTTTTGCACCTACCAGTAGTGTTGAACAATTACACGCTTTGGGCGAATTAGCTCAGCAATACCCTGATGTATTTATACAAACCCACTTGTCTGAGAATCTTAAAGAAATTGCTTGGGTAAAAGAGTTATTCCCTGAGCGAAAAAATTATTTAGATGTTTACGACCATTTTGGCTTACTCAGAAAAGGCGCTGTGTTTGGCCACGGTATCCATTTAGAACAAGCAGAATGGCAACGCTTACAAGAATCCCAAGCAAGCATTGCGTTTTGCCCCAGTTCAAACCTATTTTTAGGCAGCGGCCTATTCGATTTGGTCAAAGCAGAACAACAAAACGTACCCGTTATGCTGGCTACCGATGTGGGCGGCGGCACTAGTTTTAGTATGTTAAAAACCATGGGTGAAGCTTACAAAATCTGTCAACTCAAAGGTAATCAAATGGATCCTATGCATGGCTTGTATCTAATGACACAAGGCGCTGCAGTGGGATTAGGACTAGAAAATGACATTGGTAACCTTAATCCCGGCACAGATGCAGATTTTGTTATCCTAGACCCAGAATTTGACGAACTCAGTGTGCTACGTTTTGAAAATCAGCGCACACCTCAAGATATTATTTTTGCATTAAGCATGTTAGCTGATGATAGAGCCATAATGGCCACTTACGTAGCTGGCAAAGCCGTCTACCAAGCCGATAAACAAGTATTAAAAGGAGCACATTAATGTTGCTTGATTGGATTTCATTATTTCTTCGTTGGTTTCATGTTATTGCTGGCGTGGCATGGATTGGTGCTTCGTTTTATTTTATCTGGTTAGATAATAATTTACGTACTCCACCCGATTGGAAAAAACAAAAGGGCATAAAAGGCGACTTATGGGCAGTACATGGCGGTGGGTTTTATGAAGTAGCCAAATATGAATATGGCCCAGAAGTCATTCCAGAAAAACTCCATTGGTTTAAATGGGAAGCATACACCACATGGATAAGTGGCTTTCTACTCCTCAGTTTGGTGTATTACCATGGCGCGGCGATTTATTTGATTGATAGCTCGGTTATGGACTTAACCCCAGCACAGGCCATAACAAGAGGCCTAGGACTGATTTTTGGTGGGTTATTTATATATGAAGCCGCCTGTCGTAGTCCATTAGCTAAATACCCAAAAGTGTTTGGCATCATGTTTTTGATACTTATCGCAGCAGCGAGTTACTTAGCTACCCATTGGTTTAGCGGACGTGGCGCATTTATGCATGTAGGCGCCTTAATCGGTACCATAATGGTAGGCAACGTATTTTTCAAAATAATGCCAGCGCAACGCTTAATGGTTGATGCTGTAACCAATAAAACAGACATCGATCCGAACTGGGGGCTAGGTGCTAAGCTGCGCTCTGTACACAACAACTACCTTACCCTACCCTTGTTATTTATTATGATCAGCAACCATTACCCTATGACTTACCAACATCAGAATGCTTGGTTAGTATTGATGGCCCTTGGTATAGTTTCGGCTTGGATACGTCATTATTTCAACCTAAAACATATCGGTATATCTCGACCTTCAATATTGATCACTGGAGCAATGGGTATGATCATTATTGCTGGCTGGGTATCTATACCGGTCACTGTCAAAGAAGGCACTTCAAACACAGAAAAAGCACCCGCCATCGAACTTAATGCCCAGCAACAACAGGTATTCGATGTGATGCAAACCCATTGCGCAAATTGTCACTCAGCTAAGCCGACAGATGAAATATTTGTCATTGCACCTTTGGGTTTAATGTTTGATACATGGCCACAAATAGTACAACGTGCACCCTTGATCCATAGGCGTGCTGTGGTAACCAAAGACATGCCCATGATGAATAAAACGGGCATGACCGAAGATGAAAGGCAAATCATCGGAAAATGGTTTAAAGGTCTTTAGCCTAAATAAGTGCAACCAGAGTAATAATTGTCTTGGGAATGCGCAGTTCACCATCAATCGTTGCAACAGTGATGTGTTGTGAGTCGTTTAGTATGACTTGTCCAGCGTTGTAATCGTGTTGATAACGTTTTCCCTGTGCCGATAGTGGAAATTGTGTAGATCTGATTACACACGCCTTCCCAGCAATATTAGCGTACGTGCCTAAACTGCCAAAGGCACGTAATCTTGTTAATAGTTGAGCGATTGGCTGCTGCCAATCAAGAGTTTGTTCACCCACTGTAATCGAAGGCCAATCACTGCCCTCACCTTGTTCTTGGCTACTCTGATAATAATCATCAAGGTCAAATAATAACCTGGATAATAAATCTGGGGTTTGCTGGAAGACTTTACCGCTCAAACTATCAAAGGTTTCATCATCCTCTAGCGAAATTGGCTTTTGCAGCAGAGTATCGCCAGTATCGAATTCATTACTGAGTTTATGTAAGGTTACCCCAGCATAAATTGATTGTTTCAAAATCAAATGAGGCAAAGGTGTCATACCTCGCCCTTCTGGTAAAAGTGTTGGGTGCACGTTAATTGCATATTTCAGTTCCACAGGAACGGGGATTTTCCAAGGGTACTCTGCGCTAAAAAACAACTCTACGCCCTGCTCAACTAACCTTTGCATGTCTGTTAAATTTGGCTTGCCAAAACAAAGGGGGATGTGGTTATTCTGTGCGAATTGAATAACCTTCTGCGAATAACCACTGTTTTCACCCGTGTAAATAACAGCGAATTGATGCCCTTGTTTCAAAAACACATCTAGGCATGAAAATAATGGATCGTAACCAAAATAGGCAATTTTCATATCAAAACTAAACTATGCAAACCTAACCCCAATAAATAAATGCTAGAAAAACCGCTAAACAAACAACGACTCCCAGAAGAGACACTAGAGTATTCCTATTATTACCTCTTAATGGCTTTAAAAACCTTGGATACCTGCCAAAAGTAACGACCTTACAAACAGACCAACCAATCCAGTAAAATACAGTCCCAAATAGAATATCAACTACTAGCACTCGAACAAAGGTAGACAATAACTCAACTATTACTTCCATGCTATTTACCCGATAATGATTATTGATCTTATGTGGGGTTTATCGAACAAATCACAAGTTAAGCGAAATCACTTGTTACAGTCAAAGTATGAATTAAAAGCTAAACTTAAATAATTAATACATATGATGATAATTATCTGTTTTAATTGGTGAAACGCAATTAGATTAAGCTTTTATGTTTGGTATTTTCAAACCCGCTCCACATATCCCATCTCAACCCAAAGACCAAATCGACAAAGAATATAAGCAGCTGCGCTGGCAAGTGTTTATTGGTATTTTTGTCGGTTATGCAGGTTACTACTTGGTTCGCAAAAATTTCTCATTAGCCATGCCGTTTTTAATTGAAGAACAAGGTTTTAGTAAAGGTGAGCTAGGTATAGCGCTATCAGCCGTTTCTATCGCTTATGGATTAAGTAAGTTTTTAATGGGCAGCGTATCCGACCGTAGTAACCCACGTTTTTTTCTGATGACTGGGCTACTAATTTCTGCAGGTGTAATGTTTATATTTGGGTTTACGTCTTGGGCAACTCAGAGTATTGGATCAATTTTCATATTGTTGTTTTTAAATGGTTGGGCTCAAGGCATGGGCTGGCCTGCTTGTGGCCGCACTATGGTGCATTGGTTTTCAGGTAACGAACGGGGCAAAACCGTTTCTTTTTGGAATATTGCTCACAACGTCGGAGGCGGTTTAATCGGGCCTCTGTCTATATTAGGAATGGCTTGGTTTAATGACTGGCACAGTATTTTTTATGTGCCTGCTTTCGCCGCGTCTTTGATAGCAGTCTTTATATTTTTTACCCTTCGGGATACACCACAGTCATGCGGATTACCCCCCATTGAAGCACATCGCAACGATTACCCTAAAGATTATGATGAAAGTCATGAACAAGAGTTTAGCGCTAAAGAAATATTCCTAAAGTACGTTCTTAATAATAAATTACTTTGGTTTATCGCTGCCGCCAATGCTTTTGTCTACCTTATCCGTTACGGCGTTTTAGATTGGGCACCCACCTATTTATATGAAGTAAAAGACTTTTCATTTAACAAAAGTTCGTGGGCGTATTTCTTATACGAATGGGCTGGCATTCCAGGAACCTTGTTATGTGGTTATATAAGTGATGCCTGGTTTAAAGGCCGTCGTGCGCCGCCCGCTATTTTATATATGGTATTGGTCTTGGTCGCTGTTCTTGTCTATTGGTTTAATCCACCGGGCAACCCAACTGTAGATATTGTCGCCTTGATGGCGATTGGTTTTTTAATCTACGGCCCAGTGATGTTAATCGGATTGTTTGCCCTTGAACTCGTACCTAAAAAAGCGGCAGGCACGGCTGCAGGGTTAACGGGTCTATTTGGGTATCTGGGCGGTGCAGTAGTAGCCAATATCGTACTTGGCTATACCGTGGATCACTTTGGCTGGGACGGTGGTTTTATATTATTAGTGGGTGGCTGTGTTTGTGCCATCATACTGATTGCCATGACCTTGAAACACGAAGTGGCTCATGAGAGTAACCAAGCACCCCAAAACAATTAACCGCAGCAAACTTTAGAGATAAAACAATACCAATTGGGACAATTACCTAAAATTTATCCCAATTGGTCAATCCGTGTTATACTCTTATGTACCAACCCAATTTACAGTTAGTAAGTGATGCCAGATATGCAAGCGACTAAAACAAAAGACAGTCAAACCATAGTCATGAAAGCGTATATAAACGCCTACAAAACCATGGGTATTTCTGATGGTCACGCCGCAAAGCTAATTGGTGTGGGTCGTTCGACATTGTTACGTAAACTTAGCTTTGAAACTGAGTCAAAACAAAGTGAACTACAGATCCTGTTTATTCGCTTATATCGCTCATTGTTTGCGTTATTTGGTGGCGATCTTACTTCCATGAAACATTGGTTCGAACATAAAAACAAACATATTCGCGGTATACCCAGAGATTTATGTTTTACCGTTACTGGCCTAGTTAATGTTAATGCTTATTTAGATGCCCTAAGAGGCAAAGCTTGAAATTAAACAATGTTATTAAGCATTTAGGCGGGTTAACTTCTTACGCCAATTCCATATGCAGAATGGTTGAAACACAAGAATATGCGGCGACCACTTCCTTAGTGGATGATCTTGAAGAGCAGGCAATTTTAGAGCAAATTCTAGATGATTTTAAACCTAACTATGCAGACGATACTCAAGACTTACATTACCTGATATCCACACCATTTCGTTATCCTCCGCTAAAATATGGGTCCCGCTTTGGCGCAATTACCGAACCCAGCTATTTTTATGCCAGTGAAGCTGTTCAAACTTGTCTAGCAGAAGCTGCTTTTTATCGCTTTTACCTGATTGATGGCACCGAATCGCCCTTCCCAAAAATGATCCAGTCAGAACACTCTTTGTTTTTTGTTCGTGTTTTAAGTAACAGTACCTTGGATTTGACTCAGATTTCAGATGCAAAAATACAAAACCAACTAACCGATCCAGGATCTTACTCGTTCACTCAACAAGTAGGACTACAAGCACGTAAAGACTGCGCTGATTTGCTGCGTTATTTTTCAGCACGAAGTCAAGAGCAAGGTATCAATGTAGCCATCGATAACCATACAATTATTCAATCTGAAAAACCCGAGGATAAAGTGGAGTATATATGCCAACTCGATCCAAAAACTGGCATCTTAAGATTCTCTGAACCAAGAGCCTTCCCTATTATGTTCACAAGGGAGCAGTTTTTAGTGGATGGGGAATTGCCATTATTGGGCTAGTGTAACCTGATCCTGACCGTTTTTACTTCTAATTCCTTTTGTCGCTTACATTGATGTTACAGCCTTAAAAAACAGACATTCAGTTATGTTTATACAAAGGCAAGAGATCAACATATATGTTCAGAGCAATGTCCTAAAAGTCTGAACATAGTATGTAAATTGATCACATAAAATTATTAGTGGTTTTTAGCCGTAAGCTTCACCCTTAACTCGGTATAACCTTTAACAAAATTAGATTGAACATATTTAGGCTTGTCTATTACTTCAATATTTTCAAAGCGTTGTAATATTTCTTCCCATAGTATTCGCAACTGCATTTCAGCTAACCGATTGCCCATACAGCGATGAATGCCAAAACCAAACGACAGATGATTACGGGCTTTATCCCTATCGATCACAAATTGGTCGGGGTTGTCGATAACCCGTTCATCGCGATTGCCAGACACATACCACATCACTACTTTGTCACCTTTTTTGATGGTCTTGCCGTTAAGCTCAACATCTTGGGTGGCAATACGACGCATATGCGCCAAAGGTGTTTGCCAGCGGATAATCTCAGACACCATATTGGGAATTAAGCTGGGGTCGTTTTTAAGCTTGACAAATTCTTGGGGGAATTCATTCAATGCATCAACACCGCCCGTCATAGAGTTACGTGTGGTGTCGTTACCGCCGACGATCAGCAATACCAGATTGCCGAGAAACTCTAAGGGAGTGTCGACCATATTTTTAGTATTCTCATTCGACTGCATTAAGCTAATTAAGTCAAAACCACCTTGCTCCCCTGCGGCTTTTTGCGCGGCTTTGGTGTGCCAAAGTTGCGAAAATTCAGTCATTAAGTCAGTGATACCTGCAACCCGCTCATCGGCTTGGATCATCCCGCCGGTCATCTCTGGGCTACCTGAAGCAAGATCAGACCAATAAGGAAGCTTGTGGCGTTTTTCATAAGGAAAGTCGAACAAAGTCGCTAACATTCTAGTGGTTAACTCTACCGATACTTTCTCGACCCAATCAAAGCTTTCACCCACGGGTAAGTCGTTTAAAACATCAACGGTGCGCTCACGAATAAGCACTTCCATTTCAGCTAGGTTCTTTGGTGCAACAGCACCCTGCACGGCCTGCCTCTGAACATCATGCTTTGGTGGGTCCATTGCAATAAACATGTCGAGCATGTAATCAGCGGGTCGGTCACCAATAACAATAACGGGCTCGGAGGAGAATAAGGTGTGATTTTTATCAACAAACATAATGTCTTCAAAACGCGTTATGGACCAAAAAGGACCAAAGGGGCTGTTTTTTTGGTAGTGCACAGGACACTCATCACGCAGACGTTTAAAATAGGATTGCCATTTATTCTGGCGGAACATAAAGGGGTTACTGACATCTATATCTTCTAACGCCACAGTGGAAACGTCAGCTATGGGTTGTTCGATAAATTCTACCGCAGGCATTGTGGGGATTGGAGACGTTGCAACGGACTCATCGCTAGTATTGGTTAAGCTGTTCATTATGGATTCCTCTGTTAGCAGCTACATTTGAAATTCAGGTAAGCGAACGATCATGCCGTTCATTGCTGCGGTTGTCTTAATTTGACAAGACAAACGTGAAGTTTTAGCTTTTTCTGGGGTTAAATCCAACATCATGATTTCATCATCATTAGCAACGCCAACTGCGTCAATCCAAGTTTCATCAACGATGACATGGCAGGTACCACACGCACAAACACCGCCGCAGTCTGCATCAATGCCTGGAATGCCATTATCGATAGCAGTTTGCATCAAGGATTTTCCCTCCTCAATGGGAGTTGTGTGTTGCTCCCCTGAGTGTTCTATGAAAGTTATGTGACCCATGCTTCTCTCCAATTTCAAACATTATTGATCTGATGTAGTGACTAGATAGTAATCTTTGTGAATTTTTATGGGAGGTCATATTTTGACATTCAGGGGTCATAAGTTGACTGTTGGTTGACTATTTTCTATCTGTAAATAACACTGACTTCTATGTTTTATCAGTCATGATGATTTGTTGATATGTCGAGTTCGCAAGTTATAGAGCAGGTTCCGAGTATCCCCGCAAATTACTCTCGCTTGATTGCTCGTGAGCTTGAATTACAAGAGCGTGAATTAAGCCGTTTATTATTTGCGACCACGTTAACGTCAGCGCAATTGATGAGTGAAGACACTTTGCTTACGCCAGCCCAACAAGTTCAGATTGTGATGAACGGTTTACGTATATCAAAAGATGAATCAATAGGTCTTCGATTAGGCAAAAAATTAACACCACCTACTCATGGTGCTTTAGGTTTTCTGGCAAACAGTAGTCCAACGTTATTGACAGCTGTTCGCTCTTTTCAAGAATTTATTCCGACCCGAATGAGTTTTATTGAAATGAGTTTAGAGGAATCGGGGGACTGGTTAAAATGTTATTTTGATTTGAAACTCGAAGCCGATAACACAGTGTTCAGAACTATATTGGATGCAGCGTCTATGTCGTTATTAGCCTGTATCGAATTTGTGCTTGGTCGTGAGCTGTTTGATGGCCACTTACAGTTCTCTCTTGCCGCGCCTAATTATATTGAGCGCTATGCTGAGTTTATCCCCTGCCCGGTTGAGTTTTCTTGTGCGCGGAATTGTTTAAAAATTCCTCTGGCTCTAAAAGATATTGAAAACGTTTCGTCTAACCATGAAAACTATGTGATTGCTTTACAGCAATGCCAGCAAATGTTGTCGCAATTACCTGATGATACATTTTCAAAAACCTATCAAGTTAAAAAGTTAATATTATCCTATCCTCCGGGGCGGTTGTCTGAAGACGCTGTCGCAGAGTTGATGTTCATTACTAAGCGAACTTTGGCGCGGCGTTTAATAAAAGAAGGAACCGGCTTTCGACAAATAAAAGAGAAAATAATGGCTGAGCAGGCACTGAATTATTTACGTGATACGGAACTGTCTGTCGAATCGATTGCGGGATTATTGAATTATCATGACAGCGCTAACTTTCGACGTGCATTTAAGCGTTGGTATCACTGTCCACCAAATGATTACCGTGATCTACTCAAATCAACATATTTTGAATAGACAGTGATTAGTTTTTTTATCCTTGTAGCTGCATCTTAATATCTATGAAAATCAATCAATAATTAGGAAATATGATAATGAAAACGGTATTAATTATTGGTGGGGGACACGCAGCAGCGGCTGCAGTGGTTGCATTGCGAGCTAGTAAATGGGATGGCAAAATCGTGATGATTAGCGATAAAACTGACCTACCTTATCAACGTCCACCGCTTTCAAAGGGTTATTTGTTAGGCAGTATTAACGAACAGCAGTTACCCATTAAGAGTCGTGTTTTGTACGATAAACTGGATTGCGAACTTAAGTTAGGCATATCGGTTACACACATTGACCGAAATAGTAAAAGACTGACCATGAATAACGCCGAGCATATTAATTACGACCACTTAATAATTGCTACGGGCACAAGCGCCAGAAAGTTAAGCGTTCCAGGTGCTGACTTAGATTGTGTACATTATTTACGTACCTTGGAAGATGCAAAACGTATCAAGCAATATATAGCACCCGAGACTAAATTATTGATAGTAGGCGCAGGGTATATAGGTCTAGAAATGCCACTTCGTCTTTGGAATAACCGCTATTTTTACTACTTTGCATTGGCAAAACTGTGTAAGCCTATAAATGCAGTACCTGTTGCCGCGGCAATCATTTTTAACAGATCACGTTTTTTCATAATTAAAGATTACCTTTTTTCAGCTCATCTACCGCAAAGCTTGCAGCTCTGGCGGTTAAAGCCATATAGGTCAAAGAAGGATTGACACAAGATGCTGTCGTCATACATGCACCATCGGTTACAAATACGTTAAGCGCATCCCACACCTGATTGTGACCGTTAAGTACCGAGGCTTTAGGATCTCTGCCCATCCGCGCAGTACCCATTTCATGAATACCCAAACCAGGATAATAATCGCTTTCAAATCCTTGTACGTTGGTCAAACCTGCCGCTTCGAACATATCGACGGCGTCCTGCTGCATATCTTTACGCATGCGTATTTCGTTATCTCGAATAGCAACGTCCATGGCCAATAGGGGAGTCCCCATTTATCGGTCTTCTTAGGATCCAAATAAATACGATTGCTATGTCCGGGTAACATCTCACCAAAGGCTGTCATACCAATAGTCCAAGGGCCTGGTTCGCTTATGGCATCTTTTAGGTTAGCACCTAAGTCCATTTCTGCGACATCCCTTCCCCATCCTTGACGGCTTGCTGAGCCCTGATAACCAAAACCACCTTCCCATACATCTGTGGCCGAATTCATCAACAACCAAGCTGAATTACAGGACGAGGCATTAACAAAGATAATTTTGCTATTAAATAACTCCATTTGTATCACTACGCCTTTTTGTTCAGCGTGAGGTAATATCCGTTGCAGGCCTTTTAGGGACAATGATTTGGATTTGGACTCAGATGCACTTGTAGCAAAACTAAGAGCAACATTAGAGCCAAGAGCTGCACCGGTTATCGCCATACCTTTAAGCAGATTTCGACGAGGATTATTCATTTACAGTCACCTTTTTTCATTTAAATGCGAACTTTACAAATTATGGAAAATCGCAACACCATAAATACACAACTGCGAGAATTGTTTTGGCATTATTTTTACGGGGTAAAAAATAATGCTCTTCATCATGAAATTAATTCGTGATCCTATTCAACATCTTGACTAAAACCATTTATGAAGAGTTCTGATATTAATCAAAAGCTTGAGGCATATTATTGAAATATAAATTTTGAAGGTTCAGACAGGAATTAAACTCTGCTCGTAACAATTAAATGATACCCAAAGTCATTAACTGATGCTTTAAGTGTTACCTCACAACCAATACAAATGAAGCGGGCATAGTTTTGGTTATTCCTTTTGACTAAAAAAGGGGAATATTGTCTGTTATCGATGCATATTGGAATTTTCAGTATTTTGTTTTAAGGGCGCCAGCAACAAATAGAAAATCCAGGCTAACCAAGAAACAAAAATTATCAATAATACCCACGCTACTTTTTCGCCTCCTTGAGTGCGATTTGATTTTGCGACTAATATTATTGGGACTAACCAAATCAAAAAAAATAGTAATACTATAAACAAACCAAACATTAAACACTCTCCCCAATCTTTGTTTTATAACGCTAAGTTAGATATACCGCCTATGCTCAGCCAAATACCCTAAAATTAGAAACACCAAAACAACTGTCAATCCCCGATACATAAGAGGAATCAAGAGTATAAGCATTTTTAAATAAGGTGTGGCAAACACCACTAACAACCCATAACCAAAAGCACAGACCAGCACAAATACTAAGGTGCGGATCACAAAATGGTAAGGACTGATCATACGTTTAATATGTTTATTAAACACATCCCCATACACCACTAAAATAGTGGCCAAAATCGTCAAGGCAATTTCACTATAATAGGGCTGTGTCCATTGGCTAAGCTGAGTGAATACCGACTGGACCCAGTCCGTCTAAATAAACCCTTTTAGTTCAACGAATAGATCCATCATTTCTTGCTCATTCAGCACTTTAACGCCTAACGCTTCGGCTTTTGCCAATTTAGAACCCGCCTTTTCACCTGCCACTACACAGCTGGTTTTAGCGGACACACTGCCCGCTACTTTTGCACCTAAGGATTGAAGCATGGACTTAGCGGCGTTTCGATCCATTTGATCTAAAGTACCCGTCAATACAAAGGTTTGCCCTGTAAGAGGTAAGGCATCCACCTCGACTTTATCAATTTTAGGCCAGTGTATGCCTGCTGTTAATAACGCGTCTATCACTTGAACATTATGATCTTCTGCAAAAAAATTGACTAAGTGCTGAGCCACTATCGCGCCCACATCACTCACTTCTTGCAAACTTTCTATATCCGCTTGTTTAATGGCATGCAATTCACAGTAATGTGCGGCTAAGTTAGCTGCAGTCGCTTCACCAACCTCGCGAATACCTAAGGAATACATAAACTTAGCAAGAGTGGTCTGTTTACAGTTTTCAAGAGACTGAATTAGGTTGGCAGCCGATTTTTCACCCATACGTTCTAAGTTCGAAATTTGCATAAACTCTAATTTGAAGAAATCAGCCGGGGTTTTGACTAATTTTTGGTCGACCAATTGCTCAATGATCTTGTCACCTAATCCGTCAATATCAAAGGCTTTGCGGGAGGCGAAATGTTTCATTGACTCTTTAAGTTGGGCAGCACAATATAGCCCGCCAGTACATCTGGCTATCGCTTCATCTTCGAGTTTTTCGATAGCAGAGTCGCAGATTGGACATGTTTTTGGAAACACTATGTCTCGCGCATCTTCAGGGCGTTGCTCAACAATCACTGAGACGACTTGTGGTATCACATCCCCTGCCCGTCTTATAATCACAGTATCGCCAATTTTCAAACCAAGGCGTTGAATTTCGTCAGCATTATGCAAAGTGGCATTAGACACAGTCACGCCGCCAACAAATACAGGCTCTAGTCTTGCCACAGGTGTAATAGCACCTGTTCTGCCAACTTGAAACTCCACGTCTTGCACCACTGTCATTTCTTCTTGTGCGGGGAATTTATAGGCAATGGCCCAACGTGGGGCTCGGGCTACAAAGCCAAGTTTTTGCTGCAATTCAATGTTATCGGCTTTAAAAACAACACCATCAATATCGTAATTAAGTGAGTCACGAACATCACCTAGGTGCTGGTAATAATCCAAACATGCTGCTGCCCCTTGGGCGACTTGTAATTCTTGACTTAAAGGTAAACCCCAGTCGCTTAACTGTTTTAATCTGGCTGAGTGACTATCTGCCAATGGATATTGTTCGTTTTCGACTAAACCTAAGGAATAACAGAAAAACAGCAATGGGCGCTTAGCGGTAATTCGAGAGTCCAATTGTCGCAAGCTGCCAGCAGCCGCGTTGCGCGGATTGGCAAAGGCCTTTTTATCTTGTTCTAGCTGAGTTTTGTTGAGCTTTGCAAAGCCGTCTCGGGTCATTACAACTTCACCACGCACTTCCAAACGCTCGGGAAAATCATCACCACGTAACATAAGCGGAATATTACGAATGGTACGCACGTTGGCTGTGATATTTTCACCTATTCTGCCGTCGCCACGTGTAGCTCCGCGCACCAATTTACCCTGCTCATATAACAAACTGACTGCCAGCCCATCCAACTTAGGCTCACAGCTATAACTAATTTCAGTATCGTTTTTGAGCCTGTCTTGCATGCGCTTTTCAAAAGCTAAAAATGATCCTTTATCAAAAACGTTATCCAACGACAACATGGGCACCTCATGCGCCACCTGTTCAAATTCAGGTAAGGGTATGTCGCCGACTTTTTGGCTTGGAGAATCATCCGTCAATAATTCTGGATATTTTTGTTCGATTGCCTGTAACGCTTTCATCTGCCTGTCATATTCGGCATCGGGAACACTAGGATTGTCTAACACATAATATTGATAGTTATATTCTGAGATGGTGGTTTTAAGTGAAGCGAGTTGCTTAATAATATCTTGCGAGGCTGCCATAAAAGCATTCCAGTAAAAGAGAAAGTGGAGCTTTGCCCTAGATACAGCTCCTAGGGCAAAATAAAAAAGAACATAATAATGTGGAGTAGATCAGACTCTTAATAAGCGCTGACGTTCAAATTCTCGAATTTTTTCCACGTATTGCTGCAGACTTTGTTTCGTTAACAAAGTGCGTTTTCCATCGTATATTTGTGCTGAAAATTCTTCAGCAATTTTGCGTGCAGCATTATGCATCATATTAAATACTTGATGAGGCTCACCTTCAATCGGCAAAATCATAAATAAAGAAATGCCCTGAGTGGTAAAGTTTTCTAAGTTATCTATATCGAAATTACCCGGCTTAAACATGTTGGCTAGACTAAACAATACAGGTCCTTTGCCATTTGAATTAACATGGCGGTGAAAAATATCTTGGTCACCAAATTTAAAGCCCAAAGTGAGTAACATGGGCAGCAACGCAGAGCCGGGAATAGGGTTATCGTCAGCCGACTTAACATTCAGCACTAATACCTCTTGGGGTTGCTCTGACTCTACTGGCTGCGTTTTTAAGTCCTCTTTTTGCTCTGGTTTAGCAGTCGGTTGATCATCAAAATCGATACGCATTTGATCTTCAGTCATCTTAGGCTCACGGCGTTTTCTAACTGAATCCGCCTTTTTAAGTTTAACTAAATTACGGGCTTGTTCAGACAAACTAAGTTTTTCAGCCAAAGTAGCATGAGGTTTATCCTCAGTCTGTTGTTGTGCGGTGGCCGCAGGGGAATCAGCCTTAGTTGGCTGCTCGGCTATATCTCTGGAGCCCCATACACTCTCTGGCACAGGCTCAGGCTCTGGCACTTCTTTCTTTAATAAAAAGGGTGGAGGTTCTGGCGCTTGATAATTATCTTTTGAGCCATGATTAGAAGCCCCTGAAAACTGCGATGCGACTACTTTTGGTGATGTATGACTATGGTTTGATGTGGCTCTTTCTTGCTGTGAAATAGTCACGGTTTCTGCTGATAAAGAGGTATGTTTCGCGGCATACTCAGGCTTAGGTTGTGTCACAACAGATGCATAAATTTTGCTAGATGGCGTTTTTTCTGGCTCCACTTGAGTGTTTGTTTCGGGAGTCTGCTGTGTATTCTCACTAACTTTATTCTCATTACCTTTCTCGGCGCTAGATACAACTCGCACTGCGCCTACCCCCAAATCATCAAAATCATTTGTTGTTGACGTTGCGTCAGCTATATCAGGTGCAACTTTAGCCGATGCAATTTCATCGCCCTCAATATCAAATTTGATATCCAAATCGTCATCAGTGTCGCGGCTCTCGTAATTGACGTCTTCGTCAAACCTATCAGTATCAGACTGCCAACCGGAGGGCTGATACTCTTGGTCGTTTTTATGTTTGCTAGGAGTTGATTTCTTCTCGCTATTTTTTCGGGACAGCCAAATACCGTGAACGGCAAGACCAACAATCACCAAACTGCCTATTACTAATAACGACCAACGTAAACCATCTGCTTCCATTAACTTACTCGTACTTCTTTATCATTCATTAAAAGGGGTATGTATTTTGTGCTTAGGCCTGGGCAATTGCCACGGCTTCATCAACATCTACAGCAACCATACGTGACACACCTGGCTCGGCCATTGTAACACCAGTTAAATGTGTTGCCATTTCCATGGCTATCTTATTGTGTGTGATAAAAATAAATTGCACTGTTTTCGACATTTCTGACACCAACTTACAAAATCGGACCACATTAGCATCATCCAGTGGCGCATCCACTTCATCTAACAAACAAAATGGCGCGGGATTCAACCTAAAAATAGCGAACACCAATGATAAAGCGGTCAACGCTTTTTCACCACCAGAAAGTAGATGAATGGTACTGTTTTTCTTACCCGGTGGTCTGGCCATAATAGTCACACCCGTTTCGAGTAAATCGTCGTCGGTTAGTTCAAGATAAGCCGTTCCACCACCAAATACCTTAGGGAATAACAGTTTTAGGTCTTCGTTGACTTGGTCAAAGGTTTCTTTAAAACGTGAGCGGGTTTCTTTATCAATCTTACGAATGGCTTGCTCTAGAATATCTAAAGCAGAAACCAAATCATCATTTTGGTCATCTAGATGTTGTTTACGCTCAGCCTGAACATCATATTCTTCAACGGCTGCAAGATTCACCGCACCTAGTTTACCCACAGACGTGATGGTTTTATCTAACAAGAATTGCCATTTTTTTTCATCTGCATCATCAGGCAAGGTATCTAACACCGATTTAAGGTTTTGCTGCATTTCTTGCAGTTGCTCTATTACACCGTTGGCTCTCACCCGGTAACCTTCACAATCAAGTTTAAGGCTTTGCAATTCACTCAGCATCACCTGAATTTTCTCCGTGACACCTTTTTGACCTTTTTCAGACAGGGTTAACTTTTCGTCTATTGTGGCTAGTTTATCATTCAACTCTTGTTGCTGAATATCCAAAGTGTTTTTTTGTTGTAACAACTGTTGTAACGATTCTTGTTGGTCTTCAAGTGGCATAGCCAGTTCAGCAAACTCGGCTTTTAATAAGCCCAATTTTTGTTGCATGTTATTTAAAAGTTGTGCTTCTCGCTGCTGGTTGGCGGTTAACCCTTGATATTGACTTTGTATACTTTGTAAATGCAAAGCAAATTGATGTAACTTATTTTTAGTGGATTCTAGCTGAGTGCGACTATCAGAGACTTTTTGCTGTTGCTGCTCTCGGTTTAGCTCAAACTCAGTTTGCTGCTCTTGTAACGACTCGACCGCTTGTTCGAGCTCTTCTGCTTGCATTGATAACTCTTCAAGCTGCTGCTGTTCCTCTTCTGAGGTATCTTGTTGGCGCAGTAATTCTTGGGATAGTCGAGTATTACGGCCCATATTTTGTTGTTGCTGCTGTGCCAGTAATTGCTGTTGATTCTTTGCTTGCTGTAAATTGAGTTTTAGATGTTCACATTGCTGCTTGCCAGTTTCTGCACTGTGCTTAGCAACACCAAGCTTGTCTTCGGCGTCACTTACCGTTGACTCTGCATCTAAAAGGTTGCTTTTGACAAGTTCAAGTTGAGCTTCAAGTTGTTTAATTTGATTGGCGCGTTTTAATAACCCCTGTTGCTGATCAGCACTACCTACTAACATCCACCCCTGCCCTAACCAATAACCATCATGGGTCACAACACTTTGATAATTCGCTAAATCGGCTAACATATCCAGCCCTTGTTTAAGGTCAGTGGCATACATAATATGGGTTAACCAACTGGGTACAGTGTGGTTATTTAATTTAGTCGCTATGCTTTTTTCAGGCATGGTGGCGCTGCTGTTATCAGTGTAGTTATCTTGAAACAACCAAGCTGAACCAGACAATTCAACTAATTTACCTTGGCTAGTGTTTTCTGGCAGCACAATGGCATGTTGCCATTGCTGAGTAATAGTTTCGAATGCCTCTTCCCAGCCATTTTGAATATCTAAAGTATGCAACCAAGGCTGAGTTTTCAGCTCATTTTTTTGAATAAATTTTTGTGAGCTAGCATCAAGATCATTGGTTTGTTGTAATGCATTTAATGCTGCCAGTTGGGCTTCAATACTTTGTAAATCCCCACTTACCTTCATATGGTGGTGTGCAGTGTGTTTTAAGTTGAGCTGGGCACTTTCCTGTATAGACAGACTATGAACTGCATTTTCAGCGCTTTGTTGTGTCTGATCTTCAAGGATCAAAATTTCTTCTTGGCAAGCTTCTATCTTTGCAGTTAGTCCATCATCCAAAACTTCATTTAGCTCATCTTTAAGCTCACCAATACGCTGTCCAGTACGCATTTGCATAGACATTAAAGACTGAATTTTGCCATGACAACTTTGGGCTTGTTGTTTACCTTGATTAAATTCAAGATTTTGCTTTTGCCATTGATGTTGTTGCTGGCTAAACTGCTCTTCCGCTCCAAGCAATACACTTTGTGCTTGCTCTACCTGCTCTTCGGATAATTGTTTTTCTGGCTCAGCCAATGATAGCTGTTCTGATAACACGTCAATTTTTTCAAGGTTCTGCTGATGATGGGCTTCATTATCAGTAACAGCAACTTGCAGGACAGTAGATTCTTGCTCAATTTGCTGACGTCTTTGTTTGGTATGAATTTGATTCTGTTCGATACGGGTAATATCGGTACTGACTCTAAACACTTGTTGCTGAATATCATTAAGCTGTTGCTTGTAATCTTGTTGCTGTTGTTTAAATTCAACAATGTCTTTTTCTTCATTACGCTGAGTGGCCACGTAAGCTTCGATATCGGCATTTTTTTGGGCGATAGCTAATTCTAGCGTCTCAATTTTTGCACTTTGCTGTAACCAGCGAATAGCGGCTAATTCAGCTTTGTAACGGCGCTCATTTTGCTTGAGCTCTTTATAACGTTTAGCGGCAGTGGCTTGGCGTTGTAGTTTTTCTAATTGCTGGCCTAATTCCCCACGAACATCTTCGAGGCGCTCTAAGTTTTCTTTAGTATGTCGAATACGGGTTTCAGTTTCTCGGCGCCGCTCTTTGTATTTAGAAACACCCGCGGCTTCTTCAATAAATATTCTTAGCTCCTGAGGCTTAGACTCAATCAAACGGGAAATCATACCTTGTTCGATTATCGCGTAACTACGGGGTCCTAAACCTGTACCTAAAAATAAATCGGTCACGTCACGGCGGCGACATTTTGTGTTGTTTAGTAAGTAACTGGATTGGGCATCTTTAGTCACTATACGTTTAACCGACAACTCGTTGTAACCCGCATATTCACCTTGAATACGCCCTGATGAATTATCAAACACTAATTCAACGCTACATTGTGAAACAGGCTTACGGGCAGTGGAACCATTAAAAATAACGTCTGTCATGGAAGCGCCACGGAGATTTTTTGCAGAGCTTTCACCTAACACCCAACGCACAGCATCAATCACGTTGGATTTGCCACAGCCGTTAGGCCCGACAACCGCCGTCATATCATCTGGAAAAGGGATAGTGGTTGGGTCAACAAAAGACTTAAACCCAGCCAACTTGATTTTTTTTAAGCGCATATAAAGATGGAATCATTCCGAAAATTGTTATTATTTTTTTGCTCCAGAGGTTGAATGTACCAAAAGTCATCATGTGTAACAATTGACGTTTTGACCCTTTGCTCTAGTTACGTATACTTCCCAATCTTATTTTAAAGAAAAAGGGTGTTTTTCATTCAGTTGAAACATCAAAAACAGCCAGCATTACAGGTGTCATATGGATTATTTTTTTCAAGGTTTTAGATTAATCACCACCAAAGGTTTGAAACGCTTCGTGTTTTTCCCGTTGGCCATTAACCTTATCTTGTTTTCTGCGGGTTTTTACTATTTATTTGGTGAAATCAGCAGCAGTATTCTTTGGTTAACAAATCTCATTCCCGATTGGGATTGGTTGAGTTGGTTAAAAGACGGCTTAAGCTACATTATTTGGCCTATCGCCGTAATCACCATTTTACTAATATTCGCATTAATATTTGGCACTTTGGCCAATTGGATTGCTGCGCCTTTTAATGGATTATTAGCTGAAAAAGTCGAACAGCATCTAACCGGTCAACCTATGGACGATAGTGGTTTATTGGATGTGTTTAAAGATATCCCCCGTACATTAGGGCGTGAACTATCAAAGCTCACCTATTACATACCAAGAGCCATCGGCTTTTTGTTATTGTTTTTTATATTGCCTGTATTCGGACAAGTAATATGGTTTTTGTTCTCAGCTTGGATGATGGCCGTTCAGTATTGTGACTATGCCTTTGATAATCACAAAGTGTCATTTAGAGATATGAAACGAGTATTACAAGACAACCGTACTCAAAGTTTTAGCTTTGGGATCACAGTCAGTATATTTTCGCTGATCCCCATTGTGAATTTTTTAGTGATGCCAGTAGCAGTATGTGGTGCAACGGCTTTATGGGTCGATGAGTTGAAAGAGCAGGTTTAGCAAAGCGTCAAGGCCTAATGTTGGTCGTAGTGCCCACCGATTGCAAAAATATAAATATACTCGTCATTGTATTTGTAAATAAACCTGTCTTTCTGGCTAAGTCTTCTAGACCATAGACCAGTCAAATTATGTTTTAGCAGTTCTGGCTTGCCTATACCTTCAGCCGGGTTATCACGGATCATCTCTTTTAATTGTCGGCATAATACTTTGTGTAGTTTTTTATCTTTTTCCCGTAGGTTTTCATACTCCTGCCAAGTATCACCCTCAAAGACCAGTGATCTCACTTAGTTCCTCCTTGCTTGGCTGGTATCCTTCGTTTTTTGCGTGTGTACTTGCTGAGGCAGCAATTTGCATCATGAGGCTGTTATTCTGCAATACATATAAGGTTTCTTGTTCTCTTTCCCAGTCGTCTGCACTAATAACTACAAAGTCATCGCCGCTACGCCTTGTCACTTTAAGGGGCATATGGTTACCAACTATTTGTTCTACAAAACTTTTCAAGTTGTCTCTAAATTTATTTACGCTTACAGTTTCCATATCTTCACCAATTAAATGTACGGGATTACCGTACATTATAGATAAAAGGCCTTAACAAAGCAATCTTACCGAACTCCGTGAGCTGTGACCTTTTGTGCATAGAGAGTGCAAAAAATTCGTCATCCAACTCCGTCCGTAAATTGCGGCGTTAGACCTCACTGATCATTCCTCAGAACTAGCCTTTTATGTCAAATGCATCCTTAGATCCTCTTCTCGTTGCGCCATGGTTCGTGCACGTCCATCTCGCGCTATCTCTCTTGCTCTTGTTCTAAGAGTGTTAATACTTCTGCGCACCAAAAGCACGCCTGTGCAAAAGCTATGGGGCTTCTCTGGGTCAGTTTAATGATTGCAACCTTTGCAGAGTGTTGCTCGGCATCTATTTCATTCGGCGGGGGCGTGTTCGAGCACATCAACTGTGCATGGGCTCAGCATTTTTAGGTCTGATTGTGGCTCGCGCATTCACTCTGTTGCCGCACAGGCTGCTTGGCCAACTTTTTTTTGTGCCCTATAGGGTCGTACAGAGACTATGGCGCTAATATTCCCTTTGGCGCTACTATAAGTTTATTGATGGATTTTGCGTTACAAATCTCTCACTGCGGCCCTTAAAGCTATTTTGTCGACTGTCTGTTAACTGATAATCTAAACATTAAAGGATAGTCAATTTTAAATTAACCATTGCTTAAAACGAGTCAGTCAGCTGACGCTCGTTATTTCCCAATAATTCTGATAACGGCGTTTCGGTGGGGTTAATATTGACGGTGAATTATCGCTTGCTAAAATGTCCAGAACCTTTTAATCAGAACAAAAAGTTGTTGTACATGAAACAGGATCGCTCATTGTAGACCCGGTTCAATAAATTTGGTATCGAGTATAGTTTAGAAGAGGCGCAGATCAAAGTGACTCCCTATTAATCCTGAGCTAGGACTTGGTTATCTAAAATTAATTGTGCGATGTTACCTCTTTACGTATTTTGACCGGTATTTCCAAACTGTCCCAAGCCATATCAATAGCTGGGATAGCAAAATATTTATCCTTAAGTGCCCACCTAGCGTAACGATTGTTTAGCTTTCGATAGCGAACTCTAGCGGATACTGTCAGCGGCGATCTCACCCAGGATGGAACCACAAATTGATACTTCACAATGTCTGATTCTCCCGCTTTGATCACCCTCCTAAACGCTTCCCCCACTCGGTTAAATAAGTCATGTTTCCACACCAACATACCGGCCCTATCGACTGGCATGGAGCGATAAAAATAGGCTTCTGGATCCACCTCTCCATCTATATCGATCTCACCGCTGGTATAAACAATGTCGCCAGCGGAATCGCTTACTCTAAATTCAACCCATACCTCATTGATATCTATGGTGCCCCCAGGGAAATTATGCCCAACACCACTATTACTAATAATGACCTCTATTTTTGCCATTTCACCCAAATAGTAAAAATACGACGCCTCTTCACTATTCCTAATTGACTCGTCAATAAATTGTAAAGATTGAATGGTATCCTTGCGATGAGGGGGATCGATTTGCAACCTAATCTTGTTAGCCTGTAAAAATGCCTTAGTAGCCTCGAATTGCTTAGTGTCACCCCTCATTAATGGCAGAAAGGTATTTGCCCCCGGAAAGTGATGTGCACGCACCAAGCCACTGGCATTGGCTGAAGGATCGTTGGAGCTTACTAAAGGCATATGGCAATCTTGGCATCTTAGGTAACTCTCGCTAGCAAAATTTCCCGCCTGGTGCTGTGAAAATGGACTAGCCGCCCATGCCCCATAGTCATCCTGCATTTTTACCCATCCCCAATCATTCATATCCTTATCCATAAATTGGGTGTGACAGGTCGCGCAGACTTTGGGATCTTTAAGTATTGGGTTGCCAAGATCTCTTTTGTGTTGGCTCGGATCCATTTTTAATAATTGATCATGCAATACCTGCAATAGCGGAATTTTACTGTTAGCGAATAAATAACGGGTGGCTGGGGTAAATTCATAACTCGCCACTCCTTTTATGTGTGGCAAGGACTGGATGCCGTGACAACTCATACAAGAAATCCCCTGTATATTTGCCAAAGTGCCACTAATCCCCCCATGTTTTCCACCGACTGATAATTGTCCGCTAAGGAGAGCAATTGGTGCATGACAACCTTCACAATAGCGTGATGCAGCAATGCCTTTTTTTTCAACCATTAAAGTAATATTGGTGACATAAGCGGGATCTGATGCCGCTTGCTGGTGCATAGAAGCAATCCACTGCTGACCGATCTCCTGATGACAATTGATACATGAAAACGAATTACCGATATCTTCCTCAGCCACAAAGCCCCGGTGTGAGACTTCCGTTTGGCTGGGCCGAAACGGGTGTTCACCATAGCTGTATTCATAATTATCGACGACAGGGCCTGACGCTACAGGTACTAGTGGCGTTGGGTATAACAGAGTGGCGATAAGAACCAGTGCTTGTAGACTTACATTTATTTTCAGCAGCCATTTTCCAGACCCCTTAGTGATACTAGGAAACACCCCCAACTCTGATTTTCTGCGATGAATGGGTAGGTACTTAATATGCAGAAAAATGTGCAGGATGAGTATACTAAAAAAACTGAGCGAACTAATGAGATGAACATCAAATATCCAGCCAAGCTTTTCTGACTGGCCGTAGTAGACCATATGCCAACCCGACGCCGCCGCAAAACAAAACAATAACAACAACAATAAGCCACTAGACAAGACTCCAGCTCGCCTGAACCCTAAAGTCCTGCGAAAGTGAAAATAAAAGTAGGGCAAAACAAACAAGGAAAATGCGCCACCGGACAATACATGAAGTAGTAAATTCCATTGAGACCAGACACTATGTGTGCTGACAACAATCGCTGACAGGCCAGTTAAAATCGCCGCCAAAAGTAACATATTGACCCATTTAGCCAAGCTTCGCTCCGACAGCAGAATATCTATTTTATTCAACATGGTCACCGCAGGTATTGCAGCACTTGTGCAGTGCTCTTAGCAGGAAGAATGACTGAGGCAAACAATTTTTGAGCTCGACTGCTGGTCTTTTTTTCCAACACAGTTGCCACATATTGCACCAGTTTTTTACTCCTTGAGCTATAGGGTAGGCTATCAATAATGTCCAATATCTCATTAGTACTCAATTGCTCCTTGTAATAGTCAAAAAACTGGTTGGCGACGTAAGGATCTTTGGTTGCGGCAAGTTTTAACAAATAAATTTTATCTGCCTGCCTTATCTTATTGTCATAAATAACGCTATTAAGTTTTATCCGCAGTTCCAGTTCATCCTTGTTGTTAGCTACTGAGCCAAGATGTTGGTAATACCAGATTAGAAAAGCCAATCCAGACTCCCCGCCATTGGGCTTTAATAGCGATTTTGGTACACGTTTTAGTGATACCTTCAGGATAGATGCAAAACCTAATATTTCAATTTGGGCGCTGTCCGGCACACGTTCTAGCAGTGAATAAACAAAAGTGCTTAGTTCTTGTGAAGACATCAAACCCGCAAGCTCCAATGTAGAATGCTGATCAGTTTCATCATGCAAATATTTTTCTACCAAACTATTTACAAAAAATGGAGAAAATCTGTACTTGCCCGCTAAGCCCCGCAAAATATTCTGTTGCGTGTTTAAGGACTCAAGGAGCAACAGGTTTTCAAGTGAGCTCGCTTGCAGCGAATTGCTCAGTTGAAGTAGCGTTTGAAACGCTTGTTCGTGTATAAACGGATTGACGTTATCCAGATAGACTTGGGCCATCGCATAAAACCCCTGGTTTTGACTGGCAGCCAGGGTTTTCAGGTGCTCAATTAAAATAGCTAGTGAACTATCGGTATTTATGCTTTGCGCAAGGAAGGTGTTCACCCGAAACAACCACTCAGTGGGCAGCACTATAGCCTCGCTATTTTCATACAGTTTTTGTATTGCTGCGAGATGCGATAACAGTAATCCTTGTTTAGCCCCACTACCTAGTTGCTTATCCAGGCTAAAATACGCAGACACTGTAGCTTCCAGTTCATTATAATTAAGCCTAGACAAGGCAATAAATGCAGCTGCCGCAGTATCCGCGGAGGTGTTTTGCTGTAATACCCTCAATATCGGTTTAACGGCTCTGGTATCGCGTATCAAGCCTAAGGCTCTGATGGTTTCAGTCACTACCTTGTTATTATTTAAGTCATTTAACAAAGCAATTAACGTTGGCACCGCACGTTTATTCTCCGCAGCAGCAAGTGCTTTTAACATACATATTTTAGTTTCATCTTGGGCTTGTGGTAATAACTTCAGCATAGGTGCCACTGTCAGTTGTTTTCGGTATACCACGGCTTCTTCTTGATCAAAGAAAAAACGCAAAGTATCAGCAACCGCACAGGCGATATTGTGATCAGTGTTTGACAAAAGCGGGATCAACCAGGAGATGCTGTACTCAAGCTCTTGTTTTTTTAGTATATTAATTGCAGTTACTGTTAGAACTGGATCTCGAAGTGCATCGAACACAACATAGTGTGGCTTAAGCTCGGTGTTTTCTGCGAACATAGCCAAAATACGTTTTTTTACCTCTAGTGTTGCTTCCAACCATAGCGCTGATAGATGAGATTGTGCGCTCAAGTCGGCATTAAGAAACAGTCTGGCCCAATTTATTAAGTCTTGTTCGCCTGCCTTTGCAAATCCAGAAACCAGGGTCGATTTTTCGAGAATAACATCCAATGGCTTAATAAGGTTCTGCTCGGGGAAAAGCTGATAGTAACGGTCGCCTTGCAGGTCGCTAAAACTTAGTTCTGGCCCCTTTTCTAGCTCCAATGTCAGCTCTACAATATGATCTTCCTGACCCAAACCAAAATGTATCCGTGGATCACTTTGAGAAAAAAGGTTTTGCTTAAAAGAAAGGATTTTAGTTTGTTCAGTATTGGCGGTACGTACCCTGATTTTCGCACCCTGCCAATGTTGTCCAGCAACGACTGATATTCCCAGCCAATGTTGTTTATTGGTATTTTCAACTTCAAAAAGTTGTATGGCATCATTGTTATTGGCGACTAATAACTCTAACTGACCGTCGTTGTTTAGATCCACCGTTACCACAGCTCGGGATGACATAGCTGTAACCTTAGGATCTTCCCCAGAGAAGGCGATAAAAGAACCATCCCCAGCATTCAAATAAAATCTATTCGATTGCCTTTGGCTAACATGTTGCGAGTCCGCTTCGGGGTTACTTCCACCGGCAGCAATATAAATATCGTCGGCGCCGTCGTTGTTCATGTCAGCGGCTACAGTGCCCCAATCGCTAGCATAAATGGCTTCTTTTTTCGAGAGTTTAACGACTTCAGACTGCTCGTTAAATGATTGGCGTTGTCCATCTATATGCTGTTTTAGAAATGTATTGCGTATTCCAGCACCTTGAGTGAAATATAATTCATTGTGGCCGTCGCCAAGCAGGTCACCTATAAGCACATCCCTGCTGCCCGGAATTTGTAATGCTCTGAAGGTATCCTTCGCTTCCGAAAAATTGCCTTTTCCATTATTAAGATACAGCCGGTTTGCGCTATCAAAATCATTCAAGACCAATATATCTAAATTACCGTCCTGGTTAACATCATGCCATCTGGCTCCAAGGCTGCGGCCGAGGGCGTTGCTAACAAAATAGTCTCCACTTACATCTAAAAATTGAAAATCACCCTGATTAATAAAAAGCTGATTGGCTTGGGCATCATATAAGCTTGGATCGAAATCAACATCTTTATCAGCCACAAAGCCCTGATTTTTCTCAAGGGTTTTGGCTCCTTTTCGGTACTTAACAAAATTTGTGGCGTAAATGTCCAGTAAACCATCATTATTCACGTCTGCAAAAGTGGCCTGTGTGGCCCATTCACCCTCACTTGAAAGTGCTGTACTGTCTATTTTTTTAAACCCGCCACCACCATCATTTGAGTAAATAAAATGCCCTCCAATACCCGACACAATTAAGTCGGTATCACCATCAGCGTCGAGATCAGCTGCCGCGCAGCCCATTCCCACCTGAAGACCATTAAGGCCCGAAGCCGCACTTATATCCGTTAAATACCTCCCCTGTTCATTTAGAAATAAGCGATTCCCTGTGATATTGTGCCACCAAGCCTGCTTACCATATTCTCGGGTAAAACCACTGCCACCAATCACAAATACATCCATCCAACCGTCCTGATTTACATCAAGAACACAAACCCCAGGACCCAGCGTCTCGACAAAAGAAGATAAATACTGAGATGATTGGCGGTGCTGGGCAACTAAGCCCCATTTCAATGAACTTTCCTTAAAAACCAAGTTTAACGAAGCATGCTCAACACTGTTCTTAGTGAGCGAAATATAGGGAGGTATTTGCAAACTCTGCTGCTGGCGATTATAAGTTGACCACCCTACCCCTAGGAATAAGAATAAGGTTAAAAACCATATTAAATATAGATATGTCTTGTTCATCCTGACTCTGTATCAATTCCGAATATGCTAGCCAGCTGATTTTTTAAAAACATCAGCAAAGAATAAATAACTGCTTTGCTAAATTTATAGTTGCAAAACCACTAAAAGTCCTATTTCAGTCTTATTTTTATCCCCTGTCTGTTTTTTTACCTCCCTTTATTTCACAATCATTATTTAAACTTATGAAAAATCGAGCTTTTACTTTTCACTCTCCTTTAGGGTGAATTTTCATTCCCATAGACGGGTAGATTATGTGTCACGTTATTTAACATAATTACACCTTTAACAATATTAGAGCAAAACTCTGGAAAGGAATAATCCATACAGGTCCTATTTTTACTGGGGTCGCATGTTTTATGAATTAATTTGCGCATGTACAAATCTTGAGCAATACTGTAACAAAATGTATATTAACAAAGTGAAATGAAGATATGTTTATTCGCAAAACTGCACACTCTAAAACTGCACACTCTATTATTCGTAGGCTTTTATTGTTAACACTTTTATCGGTCAGTTATTCAGCGAAAGCTGTGTATATTGAATACGAATTAAATCTCGTTAATGGCAATACCTACCAATATGATTACACCATATTTAACGATGATATAGCCGCGGGCATTGAAGAATTTGCGATTTTCTTTGATTATAATACAACGGAAAATTTGGCTGTGGTGGCATCCCCCGCGGTCTGGGATAGTCTCGTTATTCAACCAGACACCGGTCTTCCCGATGACGGATTGTTTGATTCTTTGGCTCTTGCTTCTCCTATCTCTCTGGGAGGTAGTCTCGGTGGGTTCTCAGTACAATTTGACTGGTTGGGCTCAAACAGCGGGCCTGTAGCGCAGGCGTTCGAGGTATATAATCCTTCAACATTTGCTGTATTGGCGTCAGGTAGCACGCTTTCTAGTGTGCCAGAGCCAGCATCACTGGCAATGATACTTATTGGACTGTTGTTAATAAAAAGACAAGTGGTCTACAGTAATAATACGACCACTTAATAAAAATATGACGTTTTGATTGGCGTCGTCTATAACTAACAATTAATATAATAAAAAAGTAATTGAAGATGAATTTTGTTTGCAGTAAGAGTTTTAAGGAATGTTAGCAGTATCTAATTAGAGCTTGTCGTCCCAGCTGTTCGCTGTAGGGCCAAAAACATATCTACGTAACTTCCGGAAGCCGACCTTCTTGGCCTCCAACAAATAGAAAATCGAGAAATTAGGCAATATGTAGTCTGTGCTTAATGTTATTTATTTTTCATCAAAATAATGATTTTCATATATTAGCTTTTGATATCTGACTCGTTCAAACATGTATTGGAAAAGCTGCCTTTAAATAAATGATGATCACTAAACGATAAATGCTTGGGAAGAGTAAGATGCGTATTGGAAAAATACTATTATTATTGTCGGCATTTTTTACGTTCTTTGTGCATCCCGTACTTGCAGACATGCTGGTCGAGGATCTGACGCAGCTTAGTTCCAAACGGGTTAGTCGGTATGTTAGCGAATTTGAGTATATCGTTAACATTACCAACGAAGGCCTTAACGCAGAAAACATTTCCTTAAGTGTGACCAGTTCACTGGCACCCACCACCATTGTCAATGGTAATATAACCTTTGCGAACTTGTCCGCTGGCGAGTCAGGCGCAAGTAACAACAGATTGATTTTCAGGCACGACCGCAGAATACCCTATGACCCAGCAGCCCTTAATTATGCCTTTAGTTTCAATGAAATCACTGGAACAGACAACGACGGCGACGGGGTAACGGTAGAAGCAGGTGACTGTGATGATAACAATGCAGACATTCATCCCGGTGCCACAGAAATTCCCGACAACGGCATAGATGAAGATTGTAGTGGTGCAGATGCCGTAACTGTATCTGACGTAGACGGAGATGGCTTCTCTGTAAAAGGCGGAGATTGTGACGACACAAATGCCAACATAAATCCCGGTGCAACCGAGATTGCCAACAATGGTATTGATGAAGATTGCAGCGGTGAGGACCTAATCACTGACAGTGATCAAGATGGCTATACGGTTGAAGCTGGGGATTGTGATGATAACAATGCCAGTATAAATCCGGGAGCCACAGATATCCCAAACAACGGCATAGATGAAGATTGTAGCGGCGCAGATCTCATCACCGACAGTGATCTGGATGGCTTCACTCTGGATGACGGTGACTGTGATGATAACAATGCCGCTATCAATCCAGACGCCCAAGAAATAGCCAATAACGGCGTTGACGAGGATTGTAATGGTAGCGATCTAGTTACACCGTCAGGGGACGTCGACAAAGACGAAGATGGCGTCACACCTAATGATGGAGATTGTGATGACAATAATCCCGCTATTTATCCCGGTGCCACCGACATTGCTAACAACGGCATAGATGAAGATTGTAGCGGCGCAGATACACTACTTGTGTCGGCCTTTTCGGTCAAAATCACCTCGCCACAATCTCTGGCTACCGTTGGTGCTACACCCATTCAGGTTGATGGTACGGTAGACGATGATGCGGTTATTTTAACCGTCAACGGTGTTGAAGTTACACACTCCGGAGGTCAATTTTCTATCTTTGTAGCGCTTGAAGAAGGCCTTAATACTATTCTTGCCAGAGGGAGTAAGAATTCTGAGCAGGTGACTGATAGCATTTCAATTTCACTCGATCAAACCCCACCTTTTGTGACTATTGAATCGCACAAAGATGGTCAGGAGGTTTTTTCAGATAAGATAACCATAACCGGTCTTATTAACGACATAGTTAGAGGTACGATAGAGCAAGCTCAGGCCAATGTAAGCGTAAATGGCAAGCCAGCATCCATATCCAACCGCAGTTATGCCGTTATAGATGTGTCTCTGAGTGAGGGTGAAAACACCATCACCGCGACCGGGGCTGATCAAGTTGGCAATGTCGGCGGTACATCCATCAAGGTGAACTATACAGTTCCACAAGGTAGACGACTTGTGTTGTTAGACGGTCAAAATCAGAGTGCAACCATCAATACAGTATTACCAACACCCTTAGCGGTACAAGTACTGGATGACAACCTAGACCCTGTCCCCAATGAAGCTGTGGTTTTCAGAGTTACACAGGGTTCAGGCTTAGTTGGCGCAGGATCATCTGAGGAAGGCAGGGCGGTGGTAGTTGATACAAATGCTCAGGGCAATGCAGAAACCACTTTTTTGCTGGGCTCCCGTGTCGGTGTGGCCAATCATAAGATACGAGCTCAGGTTGTAGGTTACGACGACGAGTTGATATTCAACGCCAGTGGCACAGGAAAATTAGGAAATAAAATAAGCATAAACTCCGGTAATAATCAACGTGGCGCTGTTGGTCAAGTATTAGCCGAACCGTTAGTGGTGGCGATAACCGATGACGGCGCAAATGTCGTGACTGGTGCGAGGGTCGAATTTACGGTTACCAAAGGTGAAGGTTTGCTGCAAAATGCCAGCAAAATCTATGAAACCACCACTGATAGTGATGGACGGGCAACCACTGAACTGACACTTGGTTACCTGACAGGGATTAGTGCACAACGGATCACCGCGAAATTGCTAGACGCAGCGCCTGGTGCCTTGCTAACAGCCGGTTTTAGTGCAACTGGTTTTGTCGCTGCCGATCCGGGTGATACCCGTATCAGTGGCGTAGTGTTAGACAATCAAGACCAGCCCATTCCAGGTGTGACTATTCGTATAAAAGGAAGCAACAGAGAGGATCAAACCGATACACAAGGTCAATTCCAAATCACTCAGGCGCCGATCGGCCCTGTGCATTTAATAGCCGACGGCTCAACCGCGGCTGCCGAACTCGGAGAGTTCCCCTCCCTGTCGTTTAATCTTGTTACCATTCCAGGTGTAGACAACCCGCTTCCATCACCTATATACATGGTGAAACTAGATACCCAAAACGCGGTGAATGTAGGGCCGGTAGATGTGGAATTAACTCTGGATAAATATCCCGGCTTCAAGTTAGAAGTAGCCAAAGGTTCAGTTACCTTCCCGGACGGCAGTAAAGAAGGTTTGTTGTCAGTTACTCAGGTAAATGCGAACAAAGTCCCGATGGTTCCACCTAACGGCATGCAACCACAATTTATTGTGACCATTCAGCCAACGAATACCCACTTTGATCCGCCGGCTCGTCTGACCTTACCCAATATGGACGCCTTCCCACCCGGTGCGCAGGTGGAAATGTATTCTTATGATCACGATCTCGAAGAGTTTGTGTCTATTGGTTTGGGCACAGTCAGCGATGATGCAACTCTAGTCACATCCAATCCTGGTGTAGGGGTAATCAAAGCAGGCTGGCACTGCGGCAGTCAACCTGGTGGTGCCGGTTGTGCTCACAACTGCCCAGTTTGTCAGGACTGCGATGGTGATTGTAACTGTATTACCGCCGATAATGATCCACGAATTGATGTATGTAAAAAATGTAAAAACGGCAGCCCGATCGACAAAAAAATTGATAGCGTTAAAGTAAAATTGGCCGGTAAGAACGACGATGTGGTGGTCGCAAAAGGTAAAGCTGTGCCCTACGACGCCGATGTAAGCGGTGATTGTGGTGCCTACACCTACAAGTGGGATTTTGGTGACGCTAGTAACGCTAACGGCAAATCCGGTAATCATACCTACGCCGCGCTTGGCACCTTTACCGCAAAATGTGATGTGGAATGTACTGAATGTAGCACAGCCAATGGTAGCGACAGCAAAAAGGTATACGTTACAGAAGTTAAATATGAAGAGTTAGGCGACAAATATGGCTTCGACAATAAAACCAAACCGACAGAGCCATGGAAATCAGTAAAAAATGCCGATACCGATACTGTAAAAGCGCTTATTAACCCTGCTGCCGCCGCGCCAAAAGTTAAATTTAAAAGTTCAGCCACAGGCAAGGCTACGGTCGCACCGGCCATGGCAACGGCAAGCCCACAAACGTTAACCTTTACCGGTGTTGCTAAAGGTGAAACCAGTATTGATGCCAAGGGTGATACCGCCGATTCACTGGGGAAAATGGGCGTAGCCTCATACCCAGAAAAGACCTTTACGGTATCAGTACGTGTAGTTAATGAGAAAAAGGTCGACGCTGCCGACGTTGGGTATACCAGTACAGATCTAACCGATGCAAAAATAAAGGCTCACCTAGCCTTGGCCTACAAACAAGCCGTAGCCAAATGGACCTTAGTACGCACAGCAGCCTGCTCAGTAGATTTTGATCTCAACGATGACGGTAAAATAGATGTTGAGAGCTGGACAAGTACGGAAATGGATAAGCTCATAGCAGGTTGTAAAACTGCTAATAGCTACGATATTTTCCTCGTAGATAACCCCAGCGATAATAGTTTTGGATTTATGTCTTTCGGGCAGAAATATGGATTTGTCCATGCCGATCAAACTACTTCACCGGAAAAAAGTTTCGCCCACGAGTTGGGACATGGTGCTTTTAGTTTGCCCCATCCGAAGAGCGATCCCGCATGGCCATTTACTGATGGCACCAGTGAAAAAGACAACGTGAACTTGATGAGCCAAGGAGATAGTTTAACTAAATTTCGTTTAAGGAAGAAACAATGGGACGTCATAAATCCATGAATAAGATAAATTACCTTAAATCCAAAAGTATTCTAGTTTTGATCTGTATAGGTTTATTGAATTACTTGGCGTTGGTAGAAAATGTGAGTGCGGAAAGCGTAACAACAGAGCTCCACTCTGCGCTACAAGATGGAATAGAACAAGGGATTAACAAGGCAAAATCACTATTATCAAATAATCCAGCCAATGTCAGGCGTGAGGTTTTGACATCGTTAATGACAGAATCTGACAGACGTAAAGACAGGGACTTTGATACACGGATTACCAAGCTCATTATAGGTGAATATCTACTTAAGAAGCCAGAAACCTTACTTCTGACTTACGAGTGGCTATTACAAATGTCTTATCAAGTGCAGTCAGCTGATGTTTCAATCGGACTTCAGCCATTATTGAATAACGAATATTTAAGTAATGAAGATATTGTTTTATTAGGTGTTTTTAACGTAGTCGGATTCAGACCTATTTTGAACGACTTATATGCCACTACCCAAAAAAAAATCACCCACCCTAAACAACGAGCTAATTCAACAGCCACCTGGGTAATATTAATAATGCAGGCACGATATGGCAACCAAGACGCCATTAAACGTGTCCTATATGAATTGGAAAATAATTACGATGACATTATTAGAGTCACTCAGAAATTTAAGGATTTAAAACTCATTCCCAGCAGAGACGTCAGGGATTACTTATTAGGCTACTTATTCAGTGAAAAACGCCTGCCGCGAATTAAAGATAATGTTCAGGGCAGCTTATACGCATCGTATGCCGCGCAAGTACTTTCTGTGATAGATGAAAATTTTCCGATTAAAAAAGAACGCTTTAATGATGCAGATATCATCAAAGTAAGGCGGTGGTATGAGCAGAATAAAAGCGAAGTTTGACCCACAACGTCTCCGTTTTCGACGAGCAGTTGTTATACGAAGTCATGTATTTTGGCAACAAATATTGGATTGGATTATAGATTGAAGGTCTGTGAGTAAGGTTCAGACCACAAATTTGATAACTATAGGGTAATTTTACTCATGAAAGGTAAACACATCCGTAAAATGTTCTCTTCATTAACGAAGTGTTTAGTGTTATGTGCTTTTTCAGTAACCGTAAATGCTCAATTAGATGAGAACTGCATCGTTAATGTACTCAATCGCACCATCCAGGTGTCTGCTGATGGCGGTTGGTCGTTACCTAACATCCCTTCCAATCAAGGCAACATTCGAGCGCGTGTCACCTGTATCGACCCTGCAACGGGAGTGACAAGTTCAGGTCAGACCGATTTTTTCCGGATCAGTGAAAACGGTATTACCTACGTCGGTGACTTTCATTTTGACGTAACCAACCCCCCCCCTAAATCCATTGATTTTGCTAATACCACCCCCGTTTTGTTAAACAGCATGGGTGCTGACTTTCAGTTAATACTCACCGCCACTTTGAGTGATGACAGTACTGTAGACGTTACTAATGCGACATCAGGCATTAATTATTCCGTTACCAGCTCAGCTGTAGCAACAGTCTCTAGTAATGGTTTAGTCACTGCCACAGGTAATGGCACTGCACTTATTATTGCTCGTCTGGACGGAGCCTTAACGTCCAGAGTTTTTATGGTTACTACCGCCGGTGATCTCGATGGTGATGGTTTACCAGATGAATATGAGACCCAAAACGGCTTAAATCCCAATGATCCTATAGATGCATTAGAAGATCAGGATAAAGACGGTTTATCCACCATTGCAGAATTTAATCTGGGAACGAACCCCAATGTCGCCGACACTGATGGCGACGGCATTAAAGACGGCGAGGAGGTGATAGCGGGTACAGATGGATTTATCTCTAATCCACTTCTGGCAGATACTGATGGTGATGGGTTATCCGACGGAATTGAAGTGTTGGTTGGCTCAGATCCTGACGACATAAATGATGCTAATTATACTGCAGCGTTAGTTTCACTTAGTTCTTCACCCGCCAATGTTGTCCTGACGTTTAATGGTATAGATAACGAAGTAAGTACCCAACTAAACATTACTGGAACCCTAGTAGATGGTTCTGAATTAGTTCTAACTAGCTCAGCTGATACTACATACTCCTCCAGCGATTTAACCATTGTTAGTTTTGGGGCTACTCCGGGCGAAATATTCGGTGGACAGGAGGGCTCTGCCGTCGTCACAGTTGAAAATAATGGACGCTCAACACAAGTCCCCGTGACAGTTGAGACCTTTGAGCCTAAAGGCATTTCTAGTATAACCTTCAGCGGAACCGGTGTGGACACTGATGTGCAAGGTGATTACGTATACATAGCTGCCTCAAGTGGCGGCCTGCACATAGTTGATACAAACGACAAAGAAAATCCAACTATTGCCTCAAGCTTTAACACCACTGCAGGCGCGCTGGATGTCAAAGTACAAGGTCACACAGCCTATGTGGCAGTCGGTACTGCCGGCCTAGACTTGGTTGATGTCAGTGATCCTATGCTCCCCGTCCTTCTGTCAAACATAGATACAGGGGGCAGTGCCGTTGATTTGGCCATACAAAATGGTTATGCCTTTGTCGCAACCCAAAGTAGTGGTGTTGAAATTATAGATGTCAATGATGCTACCAAGCCTATTAGTACTGCTCTTATTGAAGGTATTGGCAGTATTGTAGGGGTTGATGTTAGCTCTGACCGTCTGGTGATGGCATCAAGTACGACCTTATATGTCTATGACATATCCGATATTAACTCTCCGGTCCGCCTGGGCAGTATCAACATTGGTAATATTCGTGCGGTGGTAACTGATGGTGAGTATGCCTACCTTGCGGCTTACACCAGTGGTTACAAAGTCGTTAACATTACCGACCCTATGGTGCCTGTTTTAGTTGGGGGTCAGGCGAATTTTTATCCTAGTGATGTAGAGCTAACCAATGGCTTTGCCTTTTTCTCGGACATTCTGTTCGTCAACGCCGTACCCTTTGTTAACCTGTCAGACCGTGAACAACCGATCTACCAGGGTGCGATAGATATCCGTCAATTTGGTGATAGGGACGCAACCGGGCTGTCACTGGATTCAAGCTATGTTTATTCCACCGGCAGTAACCGCTTATATATCTCCCAGTATCGCCTGATCAATGACAATCAAGGCATAGCACCACAAGTAGCGATTGATTACCCACTGGATAATGCATTAGTAGTTGAAGGCCGGCGTTTTATTGCTCGTGCCACTGCCACCGACGACATTGCGGTTCGGGTGGTCAACTTTATGTTGGACGGTACCCTGATATTTTCAGACACCACCGCCCCATACGAAGTACCGGTAACGGTAACCGGCGCTGCAGATACTGTCGAACTTAGCGCTAGTGCCGTTGATTTAGGCAACAATTCATCGCAAGCTTTAGTGACCCTCAGGGTAGAACCCGACACCGATGGGGATGGTTTAGGCGACGGTGAGGAGGCTGACCGTTATGCGACCGATCCCTTACTCGCCGATACGGATGAAGATGGTTTAAATGATGGAGAGGAAGTGGCTATTGGCTCCAATCCACTAGTCAAAGATACTGATAGTGACGGCATAGAAGATAAAACGGAGGTGGACGCAGGAACCGATCCTACCAACCCTGATATAACGCCACCTACCGTACTCACAACCGATCCGGTTTCAGAAAGTACCGATATCGCCGAAAACACCTCGGTCAGTGTAGTTTTCAGTGAACCGCTACGAAGTAAATCAGTCAACGAAGGCTCGCTGATTTTGCTGGCTGACTCAGGTGGCACTTTCGAAATACCCGGAATTTTGAGACTCATCTCAAACAATACCGAGTTGTTATTTACCCCGAATGGTCTGTTGCCAGACTTCACCACTCATACCATACAAATTAGTGGGGTTAGAGACGAAGCAGGCAACCCAATCGTTGATTTTGAAGCCAGTTTTGAAACCGGCAACTTCGTAGATACAGTGCGACCTACTGTAATAGATTCGAATCCGGTAGCAAACGCCACAAATGTGCCGGTAAATACCCAACCTATTGCGCTGTTATCTGAACCGATCGATCCTGATACTGTTTCACCCACTAGCTTCTATCTGCAAGATACTTTGTTAAACCAAAGAGTCGAGGGCGTCATCGTCTTAGCTGATGACAAATCGTCTTTGACTTTCGTGCCAAATACTCAGTTGCTGGTGGGCAGACGATATTATATGTATCTGACCTCTGGCATAAAAGATCTGTTCGGCAATACCTTGCCAGCCACTATTAAATACTTTACTACTGGGTTCAGTCCGGACATACAAGCACCACAGATAAGTCATACCACAATATTTGATGGACAAGACAATGTTCCTACCAATGTACGTCTGAAGATTAGTTTTTCAGAATCTATAAATCCGTTGTCGATGCAAAATATTCGCCTGGTAGACAATATCGGTGAGCCTGTATTTGTAAACCGCTCGCTTAGTAGCAACAGAATGACCGTTACTCTGCAACCTGGCAGTCCTTTGCAGGGTAATACGCGCTATCAATTACAAATAGACTCCATTGAAGATTTGGCCGGAAATTTAACACCAAGCTCAATTTTCATAGACTTCACAACAGCTATTGGCGCGGATACGACTGCAGGCATCCTAATATCCCGTAACATACCTAATGGTGCAACGAACATACCGCGGGATGCACAATTTGAGGTGGTTCTGAGTGAAAGACTG
>NZ_PJCF01000013.1 GCF_002835935.1 Paraglaciecola sp. MB-3u-78
CAAAAAGTGTGGGGTCAGGTCTTGAATTTTGTGCAAAATTCAAGACCTGACCCCTTATGTATGTACAAAATTCAAGACCTGACCCCTTATGTATGTAAAGACCTGACCCCTTATGTATGTAGTCCATGGACTAACATCTATTATTCCCTTACCTACCACTTTAAAAAGTAAGTTGTTACTTATCAGGGATTTAAACTACTCTAAAATTATGTAAATGCAATAAGTAATTACTACTTTAGTCTACTATGGGTTCGGCAGATTACCTTACTTCAATTGTGGCAAATATTAATATGTTCACTCAAAATAAAAAACAAGTTAGTCTCCAAATCTACCAAGGAATAATGGACGTTAATCATGAACAACCAAGAATACTCAGCTTATTGCTATAGCCAACTGGTACAGGTGTTTAGCAACACTCTCAAAGGACAAAAGGACGATAAGTTAAAGTTTCGTACCGAGGGGTTGTTGCAAGCTGGTAAGTTACTTGGCTTTTTTAGTCCAGACAATGCCAAAGAACTGATGAACAAAGCGCATATTGAAGTGTTCGGCCAAACCGTTGAAGAACGCAAAAATCACAAAGAACAGGTAAAAAAAGCCCTGATTGATGACGACAGTGATTTTTTCAACATTCCGGCTTACGAGCGACTTAAGGAGTCAGCTCGTTAAAAAATGTTTGTTGGACATTAATGAACTTGACGGTACTGTCAAGTTATTGAGTTCGGATGAATTGAATGATGATTTAGCTAGCTATGCCAAATTTTGGACACAACTTGCCCTATCCCACTCTACGAAAGCTCGGTCTCGCAAAACTCTATAATGACTCGCTTTCATGGAATGGCGACCAAGCCTAAATAGATTATTAACCACTTTCGGAAGGATCGGCTCGCTGCTTTCTTGTCTTTACGTTTTTGAACCAGAATGTCAATTTCATCACCATCCTGATCGACGGCCCGCCAAAGGTAATGCAGAACACCGCTGATCTTGATAAAGACCACACGATACCAGGTATCACCTAATTGCCCTCGGTTCTTCCTGATTTTACTACAATACCTTTGCCCGAATTTATCACACCAATTTCTAACAGTTTCGTAACTGACCGCTATGTCAGGATTGTTGTCGCCTCATTTTTTAATCAATGGAGACAATTATTCATAAAAACTTTCAACTTAATCCGTTGTATGAGTTAAAAAATGTCACTATTTTCTGCGTTAGGACTTATTATTTTAGCTGCAAATACGATAACCTTTAGGCATATTAAAAATATTGGTTACCAATGAATTCACAACTGGCTAAAAATACCAAAGTACTCATCGTAGATGATCAAGCTTTAGCTAAGGGATATATGAAATATTCCTTAGAGGAGCTGGGGTTTAGCGATATTACTTATGTGGATAAAATTAATCTTGCTCTAACCACATTAAGAAGTCAGCGATTTGATTTAATCATTTGTTCTTACAACTTAAAACACGAGCAAGATGGTTATTATTTTTATGATGAAATTAAAACCAATGGTGAGCTGCCTTTAAGTACCGCTTTTGTGTTTATTAGTGCCGATACTAATTCTGATTTAGTGCAAAGCATTATTGAATTACAACCTGACGATTTTTTAGCTAAACCATTTACAGTCAAAGAATTAGATCGCAGATTAAGCCGTGTACTGACCCGTAAAAAAGCCTTAAATGATGTCTATCTGTGTATTGATAAACATCAATTTGTTCGAGCCTTATCAGAGGTGGAGTTGTTTTTAGGCAAGCCTAAATATTCAGAGTTTTTCCCTTTGGCGCTGAAAATTAAAGGTGAAATGCTCACCGCCTGCGGCAACTTTCAACAGGCTAAGGACTTTTATTTAGCCATCTTAAAAGTGCAAACTTTTACCTGGGCGCAATTGGGATTAGTAAACAGTTATTTGCATCTCAATGAAGATGAATCTGCAGAAAAACTGGTATTACGCTTAGCCTTCAAACCAGACTCACAACTTGCCGCGTATGACCTGCTAACAGCCTTGCAGATCAAACAAAATGATTTTGATACCGCACTGGAGTGCGTGATGATGGCCACTGAGATTTCTCCTCGGAGTATTCGTCGGCATAAAACTGCTCTGGACTTATCTCGTATTACACATGACTATGAAACCCAATTCGAAGCGGCGAAAAAAATCGTTCGTTTTGCTAAAAACTCTATTCATGATAAACCTGAAAATTATTTAAACGTTGCCAGATCGGGTATCGACTATGCCATGACAACAGAGGCATCTGATACCGAGAGATTAATCAAACAAGCAAAGGAATACGTTAGGCAGCTTAAACAGGCGTTTCCAAAAGCAGATGTGCAAGAGCAGATGAAAGTTGTCAATGCGAGATTAATGTATCTCGAAGATGAAAAAGATAATGCTTTAGCTTTACTCAGTAAGCTAGACGAAGACAGTTGGGACAAAGAAGGCATTGAGGCCTTATTGGATAAAGCCAAGATATTTCATGATGTAGGTTTACATGAACGCTCACAAGCCGTGTTAAAACAAATAGAAGACCGTTGTAAGGACGATTCTGATCAAAATGAGATTTTTTTACATTATATCAATCAAGAAAAACAAGAGAAGTCTACGATTAAATTTAGTTCAAAAGACTTAAACAACACAGCAGTTGAATATTTTGAAAAAGGGGATATCGACCATGCCATGGAGGTATTTACTCAGGCCTTTGCCATTATGCCCAAAAATACTTCTATTGCCCTTAATCTGTTGCAAGCAATTTCATCACAGGCGGCAAAATTAGGTGCCCTAAACCTATCTAATCCTGTACTTAAAAAATGTATTAAAACGATTGAAAATAGTAAGTTAAATGATACGCAACAAGAAAGGTATCACAAGATCCGTACCATTTTAGATGCCTTGGCATAATTATTTTGACTAAACAGAAAGCGTTTACAATCCACCAGCAATATCATCACCTAAGAAGTTGATACATACCCAATAACCCTTTTGCGCAAAAAATTTAGCTGTTGCAGCACCAATTCCTCTACTCGCACCGGTAATAACCACTATTTTGTTAGTTTGCATAAAATCATCTACCAATATTTCAACGGGTGGTTGCGAAAATCGCGCATATATCGTTTAAAACAAAATTTACGTCACTTTTTGAGTGATATTAAAACGTGGCTCTTTATATTCCTCACTTTCTACAATATTGACCAAGATTGTCACGGCCAACCAGATATCCTCAAACGAGGTATACAGTGGGGTAAAACCAAAGCGCAATATATTGGGTGCACGGAAATCGGCTATCACCCCCTTTTCAATTAGAGCTTGGCAAATGGCAAACGCATCATTGTGTGAGAAAGCCAACTGACTGCCTCTTTGCTGCGCAATTTCAGGTGAACACAAGACTAAGTCCTGTAAACAATCGTTCATTTGAATAAGCTTAATAAATGCATCAGCTAACGCCTCTGACTTATTTCTAATCTGCAACATATCCACGTCCTGCCATACATCAAGGGCCGCATCCAAGGCACTCATAGATATCACACTAGGCGTACCACACTGAAATTGATTAATATTCGGCGCAGGCGCATATTTAGCATCAAAAGCAAAAGGTTTTGCATGCCCCATCCAGCCAGATAAGGGTTGTTTAAGCCCTTGTTGATGGCGTTTGGCTACGTATAAAAATGCCGGCGATCCTGGTCCACCATTTAGATATTTGTAACCACAACCCACCGCAAAGTCAGCTTCACAGGTATCGAGCTCCACAGGCAAAGCACCAGCACTATGGGCTAAATCCCAAATCACTATAATACCTTTTTCATGGGCAAGCTGGGTGAGCTTTGCCATGTCCAATAACCTACCGGTACGAAAATTCACTTGGGTGAGCAATAATACAGCTACAGACTCGGTTAAATTTTGCTGTATATCTTGCTCTTCAACCATTTGAAGTTGGCATAGGTCGGGTCCTAACAAATCACTCAACCCTTGCACCATATATAAGTCAGTGGGAAAGTTGTCTGTTGTTGACAACACCACTGTTCGCTCTGAATTCAGTGTAAGGGCACTACATAACAGCTTAAATAAATTCACAGATATAGAGTCACAACATATAACTTGGCCTTGGGCCGCGCCAATAATGGGCGCTATTTTTTCGCCCACTTTAATCGGCAAATCAATCCAGCTATGGCTATTCCAACTTTTGATTAAATCGTTTCCCCATTGCTGGCAAACCACCTCTGCCACCCTTGATTTGACCGATTTAGGCAAGGCGCCTAATGAATTGCCATCTAAGTATATGGTGTTGGCTGGCAGGTCGAACTCTAAACGTTTTTTAGCTAAAGGATCGGCTTTATCTAAGGCAATAATCTCATCAAAATTCATTTTGCTAATCCGTTTAATTGTTGGGTCAATGGATTAAAATAACCAGAGGTTTTGCTGTTTATTTTCAAGCTTGCTAACCTTTTTAGCTCGCCAAAGTAACGCGAATTGTAAAGGGTCTTCTCCATAGGCAATTTTATTGTCTGCGGGCCTGAAAGGTAATGCTGCAATTTTTGAGAAGGCAACATCCATCTCTACCTTTGGAAATTTTATGATGGGTTGCGAAGCGATGGCAGTGAGCGAGAGGATGCTCAGGGATAATATTAGTAACCAATTCACAATAGTCGATTTCCTTAATGAAAAAAGCAGCGTTAAAACTAACACTGCTTCTATACAAGCTAAACCAATATTTGGATTAGATCATTTCAACTGCAATTGCGGTAGCTTCGCCCCCACCAATACACAAAGTCGCGATACCCTTTTTAAGATTTTTTTGTTTAAGGGCGTGTAATAAGGTGACAATAACCCTTGCACCAGATGCGCCAATAGGATGCCCAAGGGCACAGGCTCCACCTTTAATGTTGACCTTGTCTGGGTTTAATCCGAGCTTTTTAATGGCCAACATAGTGACCATAGCAAAGGCTTCATTAATTTCGAATAAATCTACCTCTTCATGAGACCAGCCCGTTTTTTTAAATAATTTTTCCATTGCGCCCACTGGGGCAACTGTGAAATTTTCTGGTTCAATGGCATGGGAACTATGGGCAACAATTTTAGCTAAAGGTGTTAAACCTAAAGCTTGGGCTTTACTAGCAGACATAACCAACATAGCAGCAGCACCGTCAGAAATAGAACTTGAATTGGCGGCAGTCACTGTTCCGTCTTTTTTAAATGCTGGGCGTAAGGTGGGTATTTTTTCTGGTTTAGCTTGTTTTGGGCCATCATCGCTATCAATTAACACATCGCCTTTACGACTTTTAATAGTCACTGGGGTTATCTCGTCAACGAACAAACCTGCATCTTGAGCACTGTTGGCCTTTTGTAAACTGGCTAAAGCAAATTCATCCATTTGTTCACGAGTAATGCCTTCAGCATCGGCTGTTGCTTGGGCAAAACATCCCATGGCTTGTCCATCATAGGCATTTTCTAAACCATCGAGCATCATGTGATCTAGTACCTGCCCATGTCCCATGCGATAACCAGAACGGGCTTTTGGCAATAAATAAGGCGCATTGCTCATGCTCTCCATGCCCCCTGCCACTATCGCTTCTGCCGTGCCCGCTTTGATCAAATCATGGGCCAACATAAGGGCTTTCATACCTGAGCCACAGACTTTGTTAATGGTTGTTACGCCAGTTGCTAAGGGTAAACCTGCTTTTAACGACGCTTGTCTGGCTGGAGACTGCCCTAAACCTGCTGGCAACACACAGCCCATTATCACTTCATCGATATGTGACATTACTCCAGCAGAATCTGGGGTGGCTTCCAGTACAGCTTGAATAGCGCAAGCCCCTATTTCTGTAGTCGTCATCGGCGAGAGACTTCCCATAAACCCACCCAAAGGTGTGCGCTTTGCAGACACAATTACAATTGTATTATCAGACATAAAAACTCCTAAATTTTGATCTATTTACTATTTTGTTACCCACTGGCGTACAGGAATTTGCACGCTTTGGCTGTTATCACAATGACTGACTTAGCTAATATACGCTTTACAAGATTGATTTTAAAACCGTAACACTTTACATTTAGTTTCAGTTTACGTAAACGTAAACCTTATTACCAAATATTGATCTTACTAACCTGAGAAAATAATGAGTGAAATGACTTTTAGCATAGGCGAACTAGCCAAATCAATGGACATTACACCGCGCTCTATTCGATTTTATGAAGAGCAAGGTTTATTAAGCCCGACTCGTAATGGCCAAAATCGTATTTATATGAAAAAAGATCAGGTTCGTTTAAAACTGATTTTACGTGGTAAACGTTTAGGATTTTCCTTAGCGGAAACCAAAACCTTATTTGATTTGTATGACAGTCACCAAAATTCAAAAGTACAGCTAGAAGCTATGCTCAAAATGACAGATGAAAAACGTGCTCATATGCAACAACAACTAGAAGACATTGAAATGCTAAAGGCTGAACTAGAAGACGTAGAAGCCCGCTGCCAAGAAGAACTCAATGCCTTAACGCTCCATACCTTAAAACAAGGACAAACCGCATGAATGCCCCCTATCCAACCTTAAATTTTGGTCTCGGTGAAGATATCGATATGTTACGTGACCACGTATATAACTTCGCCCAAGGTGAAATAGCCCCCTTAGCGGACAAGGCAGATAAAAATAATAGTTTCCCAAATGAATTATGGCCGAAACTAGGCGCGATGGGGCTTTTAGGCGTGACGGTTGCCGAACAATACGGCGGTTCTGATATGGGCTATTTGGCTCACGTCATTGCCATGGAAGAAGTCAGCCGTGCCTCAGCTGGCATTGGGTTAAGTTATGGCGCTCATTCAAATTTATGCGTCAATCAAATCCACAAAAACGGCAGCGATGCTCAGAAAAAAACCTACTTACCCAAGTTAGTTAGCGGTGAACATATCGGTGCCTTAGCGATGAGTGAGCCAAACGCAGGCTCAGATGTCGTTAGCATGAAACTTCGTGCCGACAAACGTGGCGATGTGTATGTGTTAAATGGTAGCAAAATGTGGATCACCAACGGCCCTGATGCTCATACCTTTGTAGTGTATGCCAAAACCGATGTAACAGCCGGTGCCAAAGGTATGACCGCTTTTATCGTCGAACGGGGTACTAAAGGATTTACCCAGGCACAGAAGTTGGACAAATTAGGGATGCGTTCATCTAACACTTGCGAACTAGTTTTTCAAGACTGTGAAGTCCCAGCAGAAAACATTCTTGGCCAAGAAGGCGGCGGTGCAAGAGTGTTGATGAGTGGCTTAGATTACGAACGTGTGGTTCTATCCGGCGGACCACTGGGTATCATGCAAGCCTGTATGGACTTAGTGGTACCTTATATCCATGACCGTAAACAGTTTGGACAATCGATTGGTGAGTTCCAATTAGTACAAGGCAAAGTAGCGGATATGTACACCCAGATGAATGCTGCTAGAGCTTATGTTTATGCCGTCGCACGTTCGTGTGACAGAGGTGAGACCACCCGAAAAGATTCAGCAGGCGCGATCCTTTATTCTGCAGAGCTGGCAACAAAAATGGCTTTAGACGCGATCCAACTTTTAGGAGGCAATGGCTACATCAACGAATTTCCAGCGGGGCGTTTGTTACGAGATGCCAAGTTGTATGAAATTGGTGCGGGCACGTCTGAAATTCGCAGAATGTTGATTGGTCGAGAGTTGTTTAAAGAGTCAGCTTAAATTGCTTTTATAAAGAGCTGTTATAAAGAGCCCGTTTAAAACCTCCTTTTGCAAATAACCGGAGCAATACTGTGCCGAAAATCACCAGTAAGCTAAATACCAAAAGCCAAGAATTCTTGGTTAACGCGCTACACATGCAAGAGCAAGTAGACGACCTAAAAGATAAAATTGCGATCATCAAAAACGGCGGAGGCGAAAAGGCCAACCAAAGGCATCTTGATCGAGGCAAACTACTTCCTAGAGAGCGGATCAATACCCTACTTGACTCAGGCTCACCTTTTCTGGAATTGTCACAACTTGCTGCATACAAAGTGTATGAAGACAATGTTCCTGCTGCGGGTGTGATTGCGGGTATAGGCCGCGTGTCGGGCGTTGAATGTATGATAGTGGCCAACGACGCCACAGTAAAAGGGGGCAGTTATTACCCGTTATCCGTGAAAAAACACCTCCGGGCCCAAACCATAGCTGAACAAAATAATTTGCCTTGTATCTATTTAGTGGATTCAGGTGGGGCTAACTTGCCTCGTCAAGATGAAGTGTTTCCAGACAGAGAACATTTTGGCCGAATATTTTTCAACCAAGCCAACTTGTCTGCGCAAAATATTCCACAAATTGCCGTGGTGATGGGTTCATGTACCGCCGGAGGGGCGTATGTGCCTGCGATGGCTGATGAGTCCATTATTGTTAAAGAGCAAGGCACTATATTTTTAGGTGGTCCTCCATTAGTCAAAGCAGCCACAGGTGAAGTGGTCAGTGCACAAGACTTAGGTGGCGGCGATGTGCATTGCCGTACATCAGGAGTCGTCGATCACTTAGCCAACAACGACCATCACGCATTAAAGATTGCCAGAGACGCTATCGCCAGATTAAACCGTAAAAAAACAATTGAACTCGATGTACTCGAACCGGTTGAGCCATCCTATGCAGGTGACGAAATATATGGTGTTATCCCAAAAGATAAACGACAACCCTATGATGTAAGAGAAGTGATTGCACGTGTGGTAGATGGGTCAGAGTTTGATGAATTTAAAGCGTTATATGGTCAAACACTGATCTGCGGTTTTGCCAGAATTTTTGGTTACCCCGTGGGCATAGTCGCCAACAACGGTATTTTATTTTCAGAATCAGCGCAAAAAGGCGCACACTTTATTGAGCTCTGTGCCCAGCGCAAAATTCCCTTAGTGTTTCTACAAAACATTACTGGATTTATGGTGGGCAAACAATACGAAGCAGGCGGCATAGCAAAACATGGCGCGAAAATGGTCACAGCAGTAGCCTGTGCCAAAGTACCTAAATTCACCATCTTGATTGGTGGAAGTTTTGGTGCAGGCAATTACGGCATGTGTGGCCGTGCTTATGATCCACGTTTTATGTTTATGTGGCCTAACGCCCGCATCTCTGTGATGGGAGGCGAACAAGCAGCAGGTGTGCTTGCGCAAGTTAAACGTGAACAAAAAGAGCGTGTCAACGAGCAATGGAGTGCAGAGCAAGAAACCCAGTTCAAACAACCTATTATTGATACCTACGAAACCCAAGGTCATCCTTATTATGCTTCAGCAAGGTTGTGGGACGACGGTGTAATAGACCCAGCTGACACCCGCCAGGTGTTAGGATTGTGTATTTCAGCTAGTTTAAATAAACCTATAGAGGACACCCGGTTTGGCGTCTTTAGAATGTAAGGATGAGAATATAATGAATCAAACCGATAAAGTTCTATTTAATATAGATACAAGAGGTGTGGCTACCGTCACCTTAAATCAGCCAGAGATCCATAATGCCTTTGACGATAAGTTGATTCTGGAACTAACGGACATATTTAGCCGCGTTAATCAGGATCAAAATATTCGGGTAATGGTGTTGGCAGCAGCGGGAAAAAGCTTTAGTGCTGGCGCCGATTTAAACTGGATGCAGCGCATGGCAACCTATAGCTATGAGCAGAATCTGGCCGATGCCAATGCCTTAGCTAAGATGTTTTTTATCCTCAACACTATCGACAAACCCACTATTGCTAGAGTACAAGGTGCAGCGTTTGGTGGTGCCGTGGGTTTGGTGGCCTGTTGTGATATGGCCATTGGTAGTAAGTTAAGTAAGTTTTGTTTAAGCGAAGTTAAGCTAGGATTGATCCCAGCCACCATCAGCCCTTACGTGATTGATGCCTTAGGTGCCAGAATAGCAAGACGCTATTTTACCACTGCCGAGGTATTTTCTGCCACTCGCGCTAGACGTTTAGGGCTTCTTAGTGAAGCAGTAGTAGAGGAAGAACTCGACCGCACCATTGAAAACCTAATTGAACATATTCTAAAAAACTCCCCCGCTGCCATCCGAGAAGCTAAACAACTTGTTTTTGATGTACAGAATCAGCCTATTACTGATGAACTTTTAGCTAAGACTAGCGAAAAAATTGCCGAGCTTCGAGTCTCTGAACAAGGTCAAGAAGGCCTCAATGCGTTTTTACAGAAACGCCGAGCCAACTGGATAAAAGAATAACGGAGTAAACCATGTTCACTAAATTATTGATTGCTAATCGCGGAGAAATTAGTTGCCGCATTATCAAAACAGCCAAACGTATGGGTATATTAACCGTTGCCTTGTATTCAGATGCCGACCAACACGCTTTACATGTGAAGATGGCTGACGAAGCGATTCATGTCGGCCCTTCCCCATCTAAAGACAGTTATCTTCAAGCTGAAAAAATCATTCAAATCGCGCTAAAAGTCGGCGCAGATGCGATTCACCCAGGCTATGGGTTTTTATCAGAAAACGCCGCGTTTGCAAATTTGTGTGAGCAAAATAATATTGTATTTGTAGGTCCACCTGTTAGTGCTATTGAGGCTATGGGTTCAAAATCGGCTGCCAAAAATATAATGGAGCTTGCCAAGGTGCCATTAGTACCGGGCTACCATGGTGACGACCAAAGTGTCGACGGCTTAAAATCTCACGCAGACAAAATGGGCTACCCTGTATTGCTCAAAGCGGCTGCCGGTGGTGGTGGTAAAGGCATGCGCCAAGTATGGAAAAGCAGCGAATTTAACGATGCGTTAGCAGCCGCAAAACGTGAGGCGATGTCGAGCTTTAACGATGACTTGATGTTAGTCGAAAAATACCTCACCGAACCGCGTCATGTTGAAATTCAAGTGTTCTGTGACAACTTTGGCGATGGGGTCTATTTGTTTGAGCGGGACTGTTCGGTACAACGTCGCCATCAAAAAATCATCGAAGAGGCTCCTGCTTTTGGCATGACACAAGCGTTGCGAGCGCAAATGGGCGAAGCCGCATTAAAAGCAGCTAAAGCCATCCATTACGCCGGAGCTGGTACAGTAGAGTTTCTGTTAGACAGTGATGGGCAATTCTATTTTATGGAAATGAATACCCGTTTACAGGTCGAGCATCCCGTCACTGAAATGATCACTGGACAGGATTTAGTTGAATGGCAACTGCGAGTCGCCAACAACGAACCCTTGCCATTGGCACAAGATGCCCTAAAAATTAATGGTCATGCTTTTGAAGCAAGAATTTATGCTGAAGATCCAAATAATGACTTTTTACCCGCGACCGGCAGATTATCTCTACTGCAACCACCGATTGAATCACGGCATGTTCGCGTAGACACCGGAGTGGTACAAGGTGATGAAGTATCCGTTTTTTATGATCCCATGATCGCAAAATTAATTGTTTGGGACGAAAACCGAGACATGGCCCTAGCTAGATTAACCAAAGCTTTAACCGAGTATCATATTGACGGTGTTGTCACTAACATTGAATTTTTGTATAACTTAGCCAACAGTGCCCCCTTTAAAGCTGAGCAAATTGACACAGGCTTTATAGAAAAAAATCAAGACTTGTTACTGCTTAACGATAAGCAAGATATTAAGGATTTATTACCCATAGCTGCATTGTATTTGATGCTTAGTAGTCAACAAAACAGCGCGTCAAATGTTCAAGACCAATATTCACCTTGGTCGTTAAGTAATGCGTGGCGAGCGAATGAGCAACACCTTCAAAACTTAGAATTGGTGGTGGGCGACAATGCTTTTTGCGTACAGGTCAGCCAAACGGGTGTAGGTAGCCATAGTGTGTTTGATATCAAAGTCAATCAGCAAGCATATCAATGCTCAGGAGTAATTGAGAAAAACCAATTAACATCCACCATTAATGGACACAAAACACTCGCCAATGTTAACGCCCATCAAGATGGCCACTCTGTATTTTGTAATGGCAAAGTCATCCGTTTTAAATCAATCCAGGCTGATTTAGGTGATACTCAAGACAATAACGCAGACGCAGGGTTTATCGCGCCTATGAACGGCACGGTTGTGGCTATTTTAGTCGAACTAGGCCAACAAGTTGCACTAGGACAAACCTTAATGGTGATGGAAGCCATGAAGATGGAACATAGTTTAAAAGCCCCTGCCGCAGGTTGTGTTAAAGAATTTTATTTTAAAGCAGGTGAGTTGGTCGATGGCGGTGCCGAATTACTGAATTTTCAAGCTGCTGAAGTTTTACAAACTAACAAAGAGTCATCTGAAAATGTTACCTAAGTCGGTCAAAATAGTCGAAGTCGGCCCAAGAGACGGCTTACAAAATGAACAAGAGTTGGTGCCCTTAGCAGCCAAGGTTGCATTAGTCGAACAATTAGCTGACGCAGGTTGTACTGTGATAGAAACAGGTAGCTTTGTCTCACCTAAGTGGGTCCCACAAATGGCTGATAGCGCTGCGGTGTTTCAGCAAATCAAACGACAACCCAATGTTCGTTATACGGCGCTAACCCCTAATTTACGTGGTATAGAGGCAGCAATCGAGGCAAAAGCTGACGAAGTGGCTATTTTTGGTGCCGCGTCGGAGGCATTTTCACAAAAAAACATCAACTGCTCTATCGCCGAAAGCCTAGAGCGCTTTTTACCTGTGATAGAGCTGGCGCAAAAACATCATCTACCCGTTCGGGGTTATGTATCTTGTGTATTGGGCTGTCCTTATGAAGGTTATATTGACCCACAAAAAGTAGCAGAGGTTAGTCAACGGTTAATTGATATGGGCTGCTATGAAGTATCCCTAGGCGATACCATTGGTGTAGGGACTCCTATAAAAACCCAGAAGATGTTAGCTGCCGTTTTAAACAATATCCCAGAAGATAAACTAGCCGTGCATTTTCATGATACCTACGGCCAAGCACTGGCTAATATATTGGTTGCCCTGCAACAGGGTATATCGGTGGTAGATAGTGCGGTATCGGGTTTGGGTGGCTGCCCTTATGCCAAAGGTGCCTCTGGCAATGTCGCCACAGAAGATTTAGTCTATATGCTCGATGGTATGAATATCAAAACAGGTATCAATCTTAAACAGCTGACTCAGGCTGGATTAAAAATGATGCAAGCATTAGGTAGACAATCGAACTCCAAAGTAGCTCGAGCAATAACAGCATAAGGATAGTTTCTTGACTGAACAAACCCCATCTCGCCCCACACTACCTGCAAATGTCAGAGTGATGATTGCATTAACCGCATCACCTACTCTGTTGGTGGTGGGTATGTTGCTTTACACCTTGTTTTATGATGGTTGGCGCAGTGTTTCTATCAGCATGATCATCTTTTCGATGCTCTGTTGTTTAGCTTACTACGTGGTTATCAGTGGTCACCCACCGCGCCTTTCCATGAAAAAGCGTGATAAAAAAAGTGATAAAACCATAAACTAGCACGAGTTTAAAAAGTCATTCGGGTACAATACATGTATACCCTTAAGTTACACAAACAGCAGTAAGGTAGATTGAATGGAATTTTTTACTTGGGATGTAAACCCAGTATTAATAGAGTTTTTCGGATTAAAAATACATTGGTATGGTGCCTTATTTGCTACTGCTATTTTAGCGGGTTTGCAAGTCATGAAATGGATCTTCCAACAAGAAAAAATCAAATTAGAATTACTTGATTCACTGCTGATGTATTGTGTTTTCGGCATTATTGTAGGTGCCAGACTCGGCCATTGTTTATTCTATGACCCAGAATTTTACCTCAGTAACCCGCTGAAAATATTAGCTATATGGGAGGGAGGCCTTGCCAGCCATGGTGGTGGTTTAGGTGTGATCATTGCTGTATATTTTTTCCAAAGAAAACATAAAGTTAAGTATTTGTGGTTATTAGACAGGCTCGCTATTGCGACTGCATTGTTTGGCTTCTTTGTGCGTTTTGCTAATTTTATGAATTCCGAGATTATTGGTATTCAGACTGATGTTCCTTGGGCTGTGGTATTTGCGCGTATTGATCTATTGCCTAGGCATCCAGCTCAACTCTATGAGTCATTGTCTTACTTAAGCATATTTATAGCCTTGATCTTGTTATATCGTTTTTCCAACATCAAAAAGCAATCAGGCGCACTATTTGGTGGTTTTTTATGTTTAGTATTTACCGCTAGATATCTCATCGAATTTGTTAAAGTCAAACAAGCCGCTTATGCCTCAGATACGCTCATAAGCACAGGGCAACTATTAAGTATTCCTTTTTTTGTGGTTGGTATTTATTTGCTGCTAAATGCATGGAAAAAAAGTCGTACTTAACCGACCTTACACCTAGTTGAAGTGTCATCCAGAGCTGATATTTTAGGTTACTGGATGGCACTTCACTTCTAATGCTTTGTTATACATTTAGTCCCATTAGGTTTCAAAGGCCTGCAGTACGTTTGATGCTGAGTAATTTACAGATAGCGAACTGCGAAATTGATGTGGAATTGCGCAACTGTAGTTTTAGATTTATCTAATGTCATGATGTTGCAGTGAGAAAACAATTTGGATGATATTGATTTTTATCGAGTAATACTAATCCCCATAGATATATTGAGTAAGTTAAGAAATAGCAACTGGGTTTATCGTTAAGCCTTAGATCACCTACCAACTTTTAACTCAAATCGAAAAGGTCATGAATTTAAGGCAAGCGGCACGTCTTAACCAGACGTTTAGGTTATCTACAATTAATATTTCCATCAAATTTTTTATTTATTCGATCCTTCAAATAGTCCTGATTGAATTTAGTTAACTGTCGTGTAAACTCAATAATGTGGCGAGTAAAATGACAATAATGTTAATCGGACAGGAGTAAGGATTTATGGCGAAACAAGCGTCTCGTTATATCAGCAATTTAACACGCGATACCTATGCACTAATATTAGCCGGTGGTAGAGGTTCAAGACTTTATGAACTGACAAATTGGCGAGCAAAACCGGCATTATATTTTGGCGGTAAGTTTCGTATTATCGATTTTCCTTTATCCAATTGTATTAATTCAGGGATCCGCAATGTTGGCGTGGTTACCCAGTACAAATCTCACTCGCTGATTCGGCATTTAGTCAGAGGCTGGGGACATTTTAAGAAAGAACTAGGCGAGTCGGTTGAGATCCTTCCTGCATCACAGCGCTTTTCTGATAACTGGTATGAAGGTACCGCAGATGCTGTTTTTCAAAATATCGATATCATCCGCGACGAACTGCCGAAATATGTATTAGTGTTATCTGGGGATCATATATACCGAATGGACTACGGTAATTTAATTGCGCAACATGCCGAATCGGGAGCTAAAATGACAGTTAGCTGTATGCCCGTTCCATTGGAAGAGGCCGCGGGGCAGTTTGGTGTTATGTCGGTAGATGAAAATTTCAAAATTATTGGGTTTGAAGAAAAACCTGAGAACCCTACCCCTTTGCCTAACGATCCCACCAAATGTCTAGCCTCCATGGGCAATTATGTATTTGATACCGATTATTTATTCGAGAAATTAAAAACAGATTCCGAAACATCAGGATCTGAACGAGACTTCGGGAAAGATATTATCCCTTCGATAATCGAAGAAGGTGCGATTTATGCATTCCAATTCAAAAGTGATGATGATACCGAGGCCTATTGGCGCGATGTAGGTACCTTAGATTCATTTTGGCAAGCCAATATGGAATTAGTCGCCCCGGTTCCTGCACTGAACTTATATGATAAAAAATGGCCGATTTGGACCTATCAAGAACAATTGCCTCCCGCCAAGTTTGTATGGGAAGAAGATAATCGCAGAGGTACTGCGATTAACTCAGTGGTTTCAGGTGGCTGTATTATTTCTGGCGCCACTTTACGCCGTAGTATATGTTTTTCTAGTGTCAGGGTGCACTCATACAGTGAAGTAGAAGATTCTGTCTTATTGCCAGATGTCGAAGTACAACGGAATTGCCGAATACGTAAAGCCATTATTGACCGCGGTTGTGTGATCCCCGAGGGTACTATTATTGGTCATAGTCGCGAGAATGATTTAGCCAGAGGTTTCCGAGTCACAGAAAAGGGCGTGGTGTTAGTCACCCGAGAAATGTTTGGACTAAAAATCGGATACTAAGTTTAAAACATTAACCATCGACATAGACATTACAGAGCCGCTTTAACAGCGGCTTTTTATTGTAAGCTACTAGCCTTTTCCCATAAACGAATTCTATCAGTAATAATTTTTGCTACTTGCTGTGGTTTTTCCAACGGAAACATATGCCCCCCGTCTTCAAAAACAAGGTGTTCAATATTGCTTTTTTTAACAAAAGTCGCCAAAAATGATGGAATACACACATCACTATGACTTCCAGTTACAAGTAAGCTTGGTACAGATAGGCGCGGGTAATACTGATTGATATTGTGGGGCACATTTCGATAAATACTCGCTTCAATCTGCGCGTCGAAGTTAAGTTGTAACTTACCCTCCCGTTCGTCAATAGCAGCGGCTACGTAATCTTGAATGCATTCCAATTGGAAGTGTTTGAATAAAGCCTTAGATTTAAAATAAGCCACCAAGTCAGTGCCTAAAGGCCAACTCTGGCAACGCACTTTGGCTTTACCCGCAGGTGAAAACCTATCAATTAAGGGTGAATATTTTAATAATTTAAATGCAATTCTAGCGAGCCCAGAAGCGATAGGAGGATCGAGCATTATCACTCCTTTGATCAAATCAGGTCTTTCGCAAGCAGCCATAAAGGACACCACCGCTCCCATTGAATGACCCACAACATAAACAGGTTTAGCTACCTTATGAGTTAAATAATCAATTAGCTCTGCAACTTGATTGCCTAGATTGGCATTGACGGGAAAGCGCACTGAATGTGCAAATTTGGTTAATGCATGTAACTCAAAGTTATCAGGTAGTTGATTGAAAATTTGCTGGTAGCTGGGTGCTGGAAATCCATTAGCATGGGCAAAGTGCAAGTCAATTTTTGATGATTTTTTCATTTTACTCGCACCATTATCCTGCAGTTTTCACCTGCACTTCTATTATCAGTCATCTGTGATCTATCCATTGCGAATTTCAGCGGCTTTCCAATCACCAGGTATATGTTTAGCAGTCCAAAAGAAAGCAATAATCGACATAATGTAAGGCACCGCAAGCCAAGATAATGATAATCTTAAGGCTTCAACTTCACCATGTTGTTCTGTGTAAAAGTTACTCAATATACCAATAAAAGTTGGCCCGCCACCTAAGGCTATAATATTCAATACAAAGAAAAATAACGCCGTAGACATCGCTCTTACTTTTACCGGTGCTAACGTTTGAGCAAGTGCGAAAGAAGGCCCTAAATAGAAGCCACTGGTAAAGAGTAAAATAGTGACTAAAGCGATGGACAGTTCAAGAGATTCCACTTGCAACGAAAGATAATAAGCAGGAGCCCCCACTACTAGCGCTAATGCTGGCACCAATCCATAAGCCCTTCTGTTAGTTTTACCCCATTTATCAACCAATGCACCACCTAGCCAAACACCACCAGCGTAAGCAGTACCATTGATGACGCCCAATATAATAAGGAATTGAGTGATATCCAAACCTGCATGGGCGCGCACATAAAAGTCAATCATCCAAGTAGATATAGCGTAATTGCCAAAAGAGCCAAAGGAAATAGCAAAACACATTCCCCACCAAGACTTAATAGACAACAAGGCCTTAATAGATTGCCATGATTTACCTTGTGCCGAGGCTGTTTGCATATTACCGCTGCGAGCAGGTTCTTTAACCGTTAACTTAAGTAATATGGCCAATCCTACTCCAGGTAAACCAACCGCTATCAAGACTATACGCCAGTCCGCTTCACCACCTCTGAGAAAAAAAGCGGACGCAAAAAACGCCAGCATAATACCAAAAGGAATACCTAAAGAATAAATAGCTAGAGCCCCAGCACGTTTTTCCTTAGGAAATAAATCTGAAATAATCGAATGAGATGGTGGACTGCCCCCAGCCTCACCGATACCTACACCTATTCGAGCAAAAGCAAGTTGTGTGAAATTACTGGCTAAACCTGATGCAGCAGTAAAGCCACTCCAAAGAGTGAGTGAAATGGTGACTATATTGACCCGACTGTATCTGTCAGCGAGCCAAGCGATAGGAATGCCCAATACTGTGTATAACAACGCGAAGTATATGCCTTTGAGCCAGCCTAACTGCGCATCATCTAACCCCAAATCAGCCTTGATAAAGGGCGATAAGATTCCGATTATTTGACGGTCAATAAAATTAAAGGCGTAAATTAAAGTTAAAATGAATAACACATAATTCCGATAACCATTCGATATCGCGGTTGGAACGTCTACGGATTCACTGCTCACTGTGTCGTCACTTGCCATCTATAAATCCTTGGAAATACATTTTTATTATCGGCTTATGTTACGGCTGCAAACCTAGTAGTTACAAGTTAAATTGTTATCTTTTTCTAAGTATAACAGTTAGTTATGCTCAACCATAAAGATATGAAATCATCTAACCACATCCAAGTCTTATGATAAATGATTGCAGATAAGATCGGTTATTGACTAATAATCGATTTAACGGAGTCAAAGTATTTATGCATATTGATACATTGCTAAATTCAGTCAAACAACAAGCAAAATCAAATATTAATGACATCACCCTGTCAGTCCCTAGCAGTTGGGAGCAAGGTCGTACTCTTTATGGTGGCATGTCTGCCTCTTTAGTTTATCAGGCAATGCGTGACGTCGTTGACTCTGAAAAGGTGATGCGTTCCCTAAGCACCAACTTTATAGGGCCTATAGAAGCAGATACCGAGTTTAGCATCATTGTTGAGGTTCTCAGGGAGGGAAAGAATGTGACTCAAGTTGTCGGCAGAATAGTGCAAGACAACAAAGTTGCGTTGATGAGTCAGGCGAGCTTTGGTATTGCGAGGCAGTCTATAGTCAACATATCTGATCCACTACAACACAACATGGATTACCCACAAGCACCGAATTTCATACTCCAGATCCCCAAGGTGACGCCCAAGTTTTTAGGGTATTTTGATTTAGCACAATCTAAAGGCGGATTGCCATTTACGGGTAAAAAGGACAGTGACGTTCACGGATGGATGCGTTTTAAAAAGCCGCCAAATGACTCTTCTGACGCTCATTTAATAGCTTTAATTGATATTTGGCCGCCAACCATTTTACAAATGTTAAACTCTCCAGCCATGGCCAGTACATTGAGCTGGAATTTAGAGTTTATCCATCCTCATCAGAAAATGTCAGGTGGTGATTGGTTTGCTTATCAAGCACATACTAGACAAGCAGCTGATGGATATGCCCACACTGAAGCCAATATCTTGGATAAACATGGTTCCTTAGTGGCAATTAGTAGGCAGGTAGTGGCAGTATTTGCTTAATCGCAATGGGTAAAAGTGACAAGAGTGTTATGTGATAACGCCTTAGAAAATAGTGAATGTTGATGGACTAAATAATGCCAATACACTCATTAACTTCAAATTACTAAAATCGAGTGCATTGTTAACACACTCTTCATCAATCCCTATGCTTTGGTACATATTCTCTGTTATGCCAGAATGTATTGAATACAATTCACTGTGAACGTTATTAAGCGCTAATAAGTAAGCGAGTTGGATAATTTTTTCAGCTTTGTTCTGAGCAGTGTATTCACTAGCATGTGTTCTTGAGACTAGTTTCGAAATATCTTGGGGTATACCCCAAAGTTTTAACAATTCAAATGAGATATCTGAGTATGAAAAACCCAAATACTTTTTTTGCATTAACAAAGGCGTATTTTCACTTGAGATAGATGCGCATTTATGAGCATCTTCTGGATTTAATTGCACCAAAACCAGTTCACCAAGATTGTGTAACAAACCACACACAAATAACTTTTCAGGCTCTTTCAGCCCGACTTCTTCTGCTAAAAATTTACATAACAAAGCGCAACTTACACTTAGCTCCCAAAACTTTTCTAAATCGACTACATCGGGATCAATATCCTTAAAGGCATTCGCAACACCATAAGATAAAACAAGATCATAAATTGAACCCGTACCAATCACCTGAATAGCCTTGGTAACTGTAGTAATAGTATTTGGGAATTGATACAAGGCACTATTAGAAATTTTCAATACTTGTGACATGACAGCCGGATCATAATTAATCACATCTGCAATATCACGCATAGAAGTAGCATCATCATCAATTAATTGTTTAATCTTTAAGACCGCTTCAGGTAACACAAAAACATCACCTGCGTTTACTGCATAGTCTTGTGCATTCATAAAACTAATTCACTTAAGAGTCTGTGTTACTGATTGTAAGCTATGATTGATTTTACTTCATGCTGAATGACATAAAATTACAAAGAATAAAGTTGCAACAACTAATGATCTGCAACAGGATTGTTTATGAACCGTGCTCCTCAAGGTTCATGTCTTGCTATATAAGATTAGACTTAACGCATGATGTCAAAAATATAATCGGACGCTTTAAGAACGCAGTTCAGCTCGATTAAATGGCTTACCACAGCAGGCAATACCAAGTGTATATTATCGGCAAGGTATGATTGACTCGGGTGAAGGTTTCTAGTGATTTGGAATATATTTAACCTGAATCAATTAAAGACATGGGTGGGGTGAAGCCAGAGTCTTTAACTGCACAATAACACTTGGTTGAACATATGACCTGCATGGATGCAGAAAGGAAGAACAAGACAGGAGCAGTAATCGAGAAGTCAAATATGGATGAATGACATCACAGATGAGTATTTGTGAGATTAAGAATGACTTGAAATGTGCTTAACTTTACTAAAAAGAAGATAGTGAGATTATAAAGATAATGGTGGGTCGTGCTGGATTCGAACCAGCGACCAATTGATTAAAAGTCAACTGCTCTACCAGCTGAGCTAACGACCCATCGATTAAACTTTACTAAGTACTCACATTGCATGAAGTGATAGAAAAATGGTGGGTCGTGCTGGATTCGAACCAGCGACCAATTGATTAAAAGTCAACTGCTCTACCAGCTGAGCTAACGACCCATCTTTCATTTTTCTTTCCGCCTCAAGCGAAGGCGGCATATAATACTCAATTGAAACTCCAGTGCAACCCAAATGGCATTATTATTTCAATAATTCAAACCGTTTGCTGAAAAACCGAACAATAGTCTATTTAACGAACCATGACGACTGAAAAAAATCACATGAAAACCACATAAATAGCCCATATATATCTCAATTGTATTTTAGGAACACAATCAAAACGATACAGGCATATTAATTAATTACAGTCCTTTGAGTCGCTTTTCAGCTAATTTAGCTGAAGACGAGTCGGGAAATTCAGCAACAACTTGTTCCCAAAGTTGTTTAGCGCGGGCTGCATTAGAACGTTCCATCTCAGTTATTCCCAACTTCAACGTTGCATCCGCTCTTTTAGTCGAATCTGGATAATTAACAATTAACGACTGAAATTGTTCACCGGCACCAGCCCAATCTTGTTTGTTAAACAATAACTGCCCTAACCAATAATGTGCATTAGGGACATAACTAGAATTCGGGAAGTTTTGTAAAAACCTTTGAAACTCAGGTATTGCTTGTTCATATAACCTATCTTTGAGGATCAAATTCACCGCTTTATCATAAGCGTCATTCTCATTCGCTGATAAAGGGGCTTCTACAGTTGAAGCTGTGTTGTTGACAACTGCCGTAGGCATTGTTTGAGGTTGAGTCTTGACCGCTTCGATACGTTTATCTATTTCTAGATAGAGCTCTCTTTGACGTTCCAGAATTTTCTCTAACTGATAGTTTTGCACTTCCATTGCACCACGAAGTTCATTTACCTCGTTTTGCATCACATCCAGCTGAACTTGCTGACGATGTTGGGCTTCTGTACGTGCTGAAAACTTTCTTTCCAGCTCGGTAATACGTTGATCGCTATTACCACTGGTTACATCTGTCACAGGCGCAGGAGCCGCAATCACTGCGGCTACATATAGCCCTAGCAAACTTATCGCTAAGGTGCGTTTCATCATATTAGGCTTCTATTATTGGTAAACCAAAACACCGCGGCGGTTTTCAGCAAAAGCCGCTTCAGATGAACTAGTGTTAACAGGCTTTTCTTCGCCGTAGGACACAACAGACATTTGTGATGCACTCACACCTGCGTTCAATAAATAAGTTTGCACTGATTTAGCACGAGACTCACCTAATGCAATATTATATTCGGGCGTGCCACGGCTATCACAGTGACCTTCAATCACAATTGACTGTCCACTGTTTTTTGTTAAAAATGCAGCGTGTTGATCTAAAACGTTATAAAAATTAGAGCTAATGCTGGCACGGTCAAAATCAAAGTAAACCAACTGATTGTTTTCTAGCGCCATTAATTCTTGCTTCATTTCTTCTGCAGGAGTCATTACAGGTTTAACTGTGCCGGTTTCAACCATTGAATCACGTGCTTCTTGCGCTTTACGATCCGCCTCTGCTTGCTCTTGGGCAATTCGTGATTCTTCTGAAGCCACTTTTGCTGCAGTATCGTCTGTTGATGAACAAGCCATCATAGTTACAACTGGAAGAGCGATAACTAACCCTTTAAAAATTTTATTTAGTTGCATTCTTTTTTCCTGTTTTTATTGAATTTAAGTAAAAATGTAAAATTAACGCAAAAATGGTGACCATGTAGGCGCTTTCACCTGGCCATCGGCCGCTGGCAAAAGCGCTTTAAATCTGCCATCCAAAGACACTAAAGACAATACTTGCTTGCCTTGATGTAATGTACTGTAAATAATCATACTACCGTTAGGGGCAATACTGGGTGATTCATCTAAATAGGTTTCAGTTAATACCTGTAGATTGCCGTTTGTCAAATCTTGCCGTGATATATGGTAATTACCACGAGTACGATTGACCATCACCATTTGTTTGCCATCTGGGGTAATAGTTCCCCCTAAGTTCATTTCGCCTTCAAAAGTCAAGCGACGAATCTTACCAGATGCTAAATTTACGCGATATATCTGAGGTTTACCACCCCGTTCTGAACTAAATATTAAGCTCTGACCATCTGGAGTCCAGCTTGGTTCAGTATCAATTGCTCTATTTTTAGTTACTCTGCGTAGTTGCCTACTGGCAATATTCATCAGATAGAGTTCAGGGTTACCATCTTTTGATAGCACCAAAGCTAACGTCTTGCCATCAGGCGAGAACTTGGGTGAACCATTAATCCCTGGGAAACTGGTCATTTGTGTTCTATTCATGGTGTAGATATCTTGGATAAATATTTGCGGACGTTTATTCTCAAAGCTGACGTAAGCTAATTTAGTACCATCAGGAGACCAAGAAGGTGACATTAATGGCTCAGGTGAACGCAGTAAAGTGGTTTCATTGGCGCCATCATAATCTGCAACAACTAACTGAAAGGGTAATTCATGCACGTCTCTGTCCCGGACGATGACATAAGCAATACGGGTCAGAAAAGCACCTCGTTCACCCGTTAATTTTTCGTAGACCACATCACTAATGCGATGTGAGTGCCGTCTAAAATCATTGCCTGAAATAGTCATTTTACTGACGGCTAACACATGATCATTGCTAGCAATCAGTTTGCCTCCACTTAGCACTTGCGACTGACCACCAGTAATTTGACCACGTAATACATCGATTAACTCATATGACACCGTGTATCTATCAATGCCAGATAGTTCAACTTTGCCGACCAACACTGCTTCAATACCTTTAGATGCCCATGCACTGTAGTCTACGTCTTTGTCTGAATAGGGATATTGCGGCATATCGTTAGCATCAATAGGATTAAATTTACCACTGCGGCGTAAGTCAGCAGCAATCACATTAGTGAGTTTTTCTGGCATAACACCTTCACCCACCCATTGGAATGGCACCACACCTATTGGTCTGGAAGTATCGATACCCTCAGTTATAACAATTTCTAATGCTGCAAAGCTGCGAAAACTGATTGATAAAATAAAAAATGAAAGCAATACCTGCTTAGTTATGGACAGTGTTTTAAACATTATAATTCTGGCTCAACGGTTAAATTAATTTCACGTAATTTTTGGTAAACATCGGCTTCTTTTGACACAGGCAATGTATCTGATTTAAATACAGCAGCTTTGGCAGCTCGGCATAAAATGGTATTTCCACCCAATTCTGTTACTTGAGTCACTAAGCCATTTGAAGCTAAACGAATATTCAAACGACAAGACTTACCTTTCATCGCATCATCAACAATCAAATTGCGCTGAATAGTTTGTTTGATGAGCGCTTGGTATTTTTGCACCTCGGTCAAAACTTGTTTATTTCTTTTTTGTTGACGAACAGCTTGTTCTGCCTGAAGCTGATCTTCAAGTATTTTTTCTTGTTCAGCTTTATCCTTCTCATCTTGACGCTTGCGTTCAGCTTCTTTCAGGGCCTTTTCTTCTTTCTCGCGTTTTGCCTTAGCTTGTTTAGCTTGCTCTTCGGCTTTTTCCTTTTCTAATTCTTTACGCTTGCGATCATCTTCTAGCTGCTTAGCTTTAGCCTTTTCTTGCTTTTGCTTTTCTCTTGCAGCTACGGCCGCTTGTTCAGCTTTTTGCTTATCTACTTGCTGTTTCTTAGTCTGCTCTTTTAATTTTGATACTTCGGTCTCTTGTTCTTTGCGCCTCTTTTCTGCATCTGTAGCACGACGTTCAAGCTCTTTCACTCGATTTTCTTCTTTTACACGTTTAGCTGTTTGTTCATCCTTTACCTTCTGAACTTGTTTCTGCAACATATTTTCATCAATCACTGTTGCTTCAATAATAGGCTCTAAATTAAAGGCTTCAGGTGTCACTTTGGACTTAGAAAAATGCCCGTTTATCAACAACCCAGCAATCACAGCTAAATGCAAAAATAAAGAAATAGAAAGTGCGATACGCAGCTTAGACATTTTATTTATTAACCCTCGGGTGGCGTAGTCATTAAGCCAACGGAAGGCGCACCAGCCCGTTGCAACAACACCATCAACTGCACCACTTCACTATAAGCAACAGCTCCATCACCTTTAACCACTACAGGTGTGTTTGGTTCAATTCGTAGATGCGCAGCCACTAAGGTTGCCAAATCTACCGCTGACATAGGCTCTTGTTGACTATCACCCACATTCAAAAAATATTGGCCTTGGGCATCAACAGATGCAACCAAAGGAGGTTTTGACTCTTCATCCAAAGGCTGGGCTTGTGCTTTAGGTAAATCCACTTTCACACCTTGAGTAACAAGCGGCGCGGTTACCATAAAAATAATCAGCAACACTAACATTACGTCAATATAGGGAACCACGTTAATTTCTGAAACTGGGCGTCTGCGCTTTCTTACATACATAATGAATCAGCCTAAACAGTCGTTTGGGCTGAGTGAGAAGTATTCTCACCTGATGATAATGCCTGTCGATGTAAAATACTGGAGAATTCCTCCATAAAATTGCCGTAGCTATTTTCAAGTTTTTCTACTTGATGGCTAAATCGGTTGTAGGCGATAACAGCTGGAATAGCAGCAAACAACCCCATTGCAGTGGCAATCAATGCTTCAGCGATACCTGGCGCAACCATGGATAAGGTGGCTTGTTGTTGACCACCTAGAGCGATAAACGAATTCATTATCCCCCACACAGTCCCAAACAAACCAATATAAGGACTAATTGAACCCGTGGTAGCCAAAAAGGGGAGTCGACTTTCTAAACGGTCTATTTCACGGGATAAAGAAACTCGCATAGCCCTTGAAGCACCTTCCATGACTGCTTCGGCTGGAGTAGAAACGTTCTTACGAGATCGAACAAATTCTTTAAAACCGGCACAAAACATACTGGCCATGCCTTCCAGTGATTGACGAGCAGCTAATTCTTTGTAAAATTGATTAAGGTCGACACCAGACCAAAATTTATCTTCAAACTTTTTCATCTCAGAACGGGCAAAATTGAGTGCGCGGCTGCGTTCAAAAATAAATGCCCATGAGGCAACGGATGCCCCAAGCAACAACAACATGACCAGTTGAACAAGAAAACTGGCCTCTAAAATAAGATCGATGAAAGATATCTCAGATGACACGTGAAAATTCCCCTAAAATTTTGACAGGAATAGCTTGTGGTTTCATATTGGATAAATTGACACAAGCGACTCTAATTAAAGCACTGACCAAACGTTGTTCGTTTGGACTTATTATTATTTGTTTGAATAGTAAACTAGCACGCTTCAATTCTACTATTTCAGACTGAATACACAACAATTCATTGAAACGAGCAGGCGCGTGATTGTCCATTTCAACCCGTTTGACGACAAAACCCACGGAACGTTCCAAAAGAATGTCTTGCTCTGTGCCCATTTGCCTTAACCACTCGGTTCTGGCGCGCTCAAAGAACTTCAGATAGTTAGCGTAATAAACTATGCCTCCGGCGTCTGTGTCCTCGTAATACACTCGCACATTATGACTATGTTTGCTCATGGTAAAAACACTTTTATTTGTCTAAGAAAAATTGAAAATACATTTAAGCAACAAAAAAATAACAAGCAACAGAAATATTAATAGAACAAAAAACACACCATACAAATATCCGATATAATTCATAATGTTATAAGTAAACAAATAACAAATGATTCATTTGAGTTGAATGCAGAATTAAAATGCATTAGTTTTTGTAATCCAAAGATTAATTTAATTCAATTGTGTATTTGATTAATCTGACTAGAATACGCCTTGTTTCCTGAACTGCACATTGTTTATCTTTTTGAAGTTAAATGATGGGGTAAATAGTTTATTTGACATGTTCCCTGGATTTATTTCCTTTAACACTAGTTGTTTGGCCCATATCTAATATGTGGGCTTTTTTTTGTCTTAAAGTTTTAGGTCAAGCCCTAAAAATAACTACTCAGGTGAGTAATCTTTACCAAAGTGCAAAAAAGCACGTTGTGAGGCAATTCGTCCTCTTGGAGTTCGCTGCAAAAAGCCTTGCTGGATCAAAAACGGCTCAATCACATCTTCTATCGTTTCTCTTTCTTCGCCTATAGCCGCGGCTAGATTATCCAGCCCCACAGGGCCACCCATAAATGTTTCAATAATGGCTAACAGTAACTTACGATCCATATAATCAAGGCCTTCTTTATCGACGTCCAAGATATCCAAGGCTTGACTAGCTACCTCTAAGGTAATATTTCCGTCTGCTCGGACTTCGGCAAAATCTCTTACTCGGCGTAATAGTCTATTGCTAATCCGAGGGGTGCCTCTCGATCTTCTAGCAATTTCAAGTGCCCCTTCTTCTTGCAAGATTAAATTTAAGTAACTGGCCGAGCGTTTTACAATTTGGGTGAGGTCTTTAATGTTATAAAATTCAAGACGCTGCACTATGCCAAAACGGTCTCGAAGAGGCGACGTGAGTGAGCCTGCTCTAGTTGTAGCGCCTATTAAAGTAAAAGGGGGTAATTCTAATTTGATTGACCGCGCCGCTGGACCTTCACCAATCATGATATCCAACTGGTAGTCTTCCATTGCGGGATACAAAATTTCTTCAACTACAGGGCTAAGACGATGAATTTCATCAATAAATAACACATCATTTTCTTCGAGGTTTGTCAAAAGCGCGGCCAAATCACCCGCTTTTTCAAGTACAGGACCAGAGGTGGTCTTAATGTTTACCCCCATTTCATTCGCAACAATATAGGCTAATGTAGTTTTACCTAAACCAGGAGGACCAAAAATAAGTAAGTGATCTAAAGCATCACTACGTTTTCGCGCTGCCTCAATAAAAATTTCCATTTGCGAACAAACATGATTTTGCCCCGTATAATCTGCCAACATTTTAGGTCTTATGGCGCGGTCAACCACTTCATCTTCATGGTTGGCGGTAGGTTTTATTATGCGGTCTGCTTCAATCATGTGTTATTTAACTAATATTTTAAGTGAAAGAGTGTACTTTTATACAGTAACAAAATTATTGAAAGCCGTCTTTAAAAAGTCGCTTTAATAGACTTGTTGCCTTGAGTGATTTTGTTAGACTTTTTAGACCATGGCTCGTAAGGCTTCTCGAATAAGTGCTTCGCTGCTAAGACCTTCTTTATATACCCCATTAATCACTCTCATTGCCTGTGGAGATTTGTATCCCAAAGCAATCAACGCACTTAACGCTTCCTCTTTCGCATCGGTGCGTTGCACAAAGGTGTTCTCAACAGGTAAATCAGGTGTGAGATGTACTGTTTGTGCATAGCCCTGATCTTTGGCTAACTTGCTTAACCTATCGCGCATTTCAATGACTAAGCGTTCAGCCGTTTTTTTGCCGACTCCAGGTAGTTTAGTTAAACCGGTCACATCTTCCAAACTGACACATTGCATAAATTGTTGCGCATTCATACCAGACAAGATAGTGAGCGCTAACTTTGGCCCGACTCCGCTTGCTTTAATTAGTTCACGAAAGACAGCCCGTTCTTGTTTATTGGCAAAACCAAATAACAGTTGTGCATCTTCACGCACCACAAAATGAATACATATATTGGCTTCTTGACCAATTTCGGGTAATTGATAAAAACTGGTCATAGGCACTTGTACTTCATACCCCACGCCCCCCGCTTCTATCAGAATTTCCGGTGGCTGCTTTTCAATTAATATGCCACGAATATTACCAATCATGTTGTTTCCTTGTGTTTTTAACTAACGGCTAGTTTTAACGAGTTATTTAAATCGACTTACCATAACCGACCTATCTCAGGCGAGTTATCGCAACCGCCTTATCTCAAGCGAGTTATCGCAACCGCCCACGCACCGTTTTTGTGGCTTGGCCGGACATTTGTATTAAGCTTTGTTGGGTATGATTGTGACACAGAGCAACAGCGAGAGCATCAGCGGCATCGGCTTGGGGTTTTGAGGCCAGCCCTAATAAGTACGTCACCATGTGCTGAACTTGAGATTTGTCCGCATTACCGTTACCCACAACTGATTGTTTGATTTGCCGCGCTGAATATTCAGCAACGGGTAAATCAAAAGTCGTTGCAGCCACTATCGCGGCGCCTCTGGCTTGACCAAGCTTTAGTGCTGAATCAGGGTTTTTCGCCATAAAGACTTGTTCAATCGCAAACTGGGTAGGTTGGAATTGGTGAATAATTTCTCTCACACCATCGAAGATTTGTTTTAACCTTGGAGCAAGCTCATCGCCTTGCAAGCGAATACAGCCACTTCCGATATATTCGGATTTCTGACCGACTTTTTTAATGACACCATAACCTGTAATACGAGAGCCGGGATCAATACCCAAAATAATCGCCATTAGTCCATGACTCGAACTGTCGCAGTTAACCAATTAAGGTAACGATTGAGTTTATATATTGGCATCTGGCACATATAAAGAGATTGCCTCACGATTAGTGTCTGACCACACTTTTTGCATAGCGGTTGGTTTGTCTAACCATAAATAGGCAGAGTGTTCTGTTAACACTATGCCCTGATCATTGGCGACTTCAACCGCAAATACATGTTCGGTGTTGTAGGCTGTACCCGGTGGATAGCGGTGTTTCCACCTATCACGGATTTCATAGGTATTGATTTTATGGCAATCCATTAGCTGGTAAGCAGATTGTGTGATATCAATGCTGGTTTCTTCCAACACCTCACGCCGAGCCGTGTCGATTGGCTTTTCACCTTGCTCTAAGGTGCCTGTCACTGATTGCCAAAATTCGGGATCGTCATTGCGCTGCATCACCAACACCTGCCCAGCACGGTTATATACAACCGTGAGGGCAGATTGAGGAATACGATATACTGGTTCCACTGTATTAATCGATTAATCAGCTTTCTTTTCTACCACAGTTTGAATCGACAGCTCTTTGAGTTGCTCTGGGTTGGCTGCACCAGGTGCATTTGTCAAAGGACAAGCCGCGGTGTTGGTTTTAGGAAAGGCCATCACATCACGAATAGAAGTAGCCCCCGTCATTAACATCACCAAGCGGTCTAAACCAAAAGCTAAACCAGCATGGGGCGGCGCACCAAACTTAAGGGCTTCAAGCAAGAAACCAAACTTCATTTCGGCTTCTTCATCACTAATTCCTAACAATGAAAACACTTTGGCTTGCATATCTTGTTGGTGAATACGTACCGAACCGCCCCCTAACTCACAACCATTTAAGACCATATCGTAAGCATTTGACAAGGCACCTGCAGGGTTAGCCGCTAGCTCATCGGGGGTCATATCTCTGGGTGCTGTAAACGGATGATGCAATGCATGGAACTGGCCATCAAATTCTTCAAACATAGGAAAGTCGACTACCCAAAGCGGTTTCCACTTGCCTTCTAATAAATCTAAATCTTCGCCTAATTTTAGTCTGAGGGCTCCTAATGCTTCGGTCACCACTGTGTTGCTGTCAGCACCGAACAACAGAATGTCGCCATTTTGCGCGCCACTGCGTTCTAAAATACCTTTGGCCACGTCTTCAGTTAAAAACTTAAGGATAGGTGATTGCAATCCTTCCATTCCAGCATCAATGTCGTTGACTTTCATCCATGCCAAACCTTTAGCACCGTATATGCCGACAAATTTACCGTAGTCGTCAATCTGCTTGCGAGATAACTTAGCACCGCCCGGCACTCGGATAACGGCAACACGTCCTTTAGCGTCGTTGGCGGGGCCAGAGAACACTTTAAATTCAACGTCTTTCAGTAAATCAGCTATATCAGTCAATTCTAATGGGTTACGTAAATCAGGTTTGTCGCTACCAAAACGGCGCATGGCATCGGCGTAGGTCATGCTTGGGAACTCGCCCAAATCCACCGATAACATTTTTTGGAATAAATTACGTATTAAACCTTCCGTAATCGCCATCACACCACCAGCATCTAAGAAGGTAGTTTCAATATCAATCTGAGTGAATTCAGGTTGGCGATCTGCTCGTAAATCTTCGTCACGGAAACATTTTACGATTTGATAATATTTGTCCATACCCGACATCATCAATAATTGTTTAAACAATTGTGGTGATTGTGGCAAAGCAAAAAACTGGCCTTTATGGGTGCGGCTTGGCACCAAATAATCACGGGCACCTTCTGGTGTCGCTTTGGTCAGAATAGGTGTTTCGATATCCAAAAAACCATCGTTTTCAAGATAATTGCGCACAGTGCTGGTCACTTTGGCCCGGAATTTTAAACGATCGCTCATCAATGGACGACGTAGGTCTAAATAACGATATTTAAGTCGCTGTTCTTCGGAATTCTCTTGATTCCAATCTAGGGGTAGTGGCGCAGCTTTGTTTAGAATAGTCAAAGATGTACCGAGCATTTCGATTTCGCCAGTAGACATATCTTTATTGACTTGGCCTGGTGGTCTGGCGCGCACCTCACCACTTAACTGCACACAAAATTCGTTACGTAGGCTATTTGCAGTATCAAAGGTTTCGACTAAATCAGGGTCAAACACCACCTGCACCACACCTTCTCGATCCCGTAGGTCGAGAAAAATAACCCCACCTAAATCGCGACTACGATTAACCCAGCCACACAAAGTGACGGTTTGTCCGATATAAGATGAATTGATGTTGCCACAATAGTCCGTGCGCATGAAAACCGCCTTTAAAACGTAAACTTTGATGAAAAATTAAGGCCGCAGAGTATATACCGGATCAGCAGTCTCCTAAATTAAATTCTCGGTTTTCGTAAGAAAATGTTGCTTCTATAGACTAATGAAAATGAATTCTGCATATTTACAACAATAAAAACTAAAAACAGGGATCGAACAATGCTAAAAATTAAAAATATAACAAAAACTTACGACAACGGCGTAAAAGCTCTTAACAGCGTCAACTTAGATATCCCAAAAGGCTTATTTGGTTTACTTGGCCCCAACGGTGCAGGTAAATCCAGTTTGATGCGTACCATTGCAACGCTGCAACAACCCGATACCGGCAGTATTTACTTTGACCAAATCAATGTGCTCACACAGCCCAATGAATTACGTCAACGTTTAGGTTATTTGCCGCAAGATTTTGGTGTGTATCCCCGTGTTAGTGCTTACGATTTATTAGATCATTTAGCTATTCTAAAAGGCATTGCTAACAAAGGTGAACGTAAAGAAGCCGTTGACGGCTTATTGGCTCACACTAATTTGTTTCAACACCGTAAAAAAGCAGTCAGTGGTTTTTCTGGTGGCATGCGTCAACGTTTTGGTATTGCACAAGCCTTGTTAGGCGACCCTGACTTATTAATTGTAGACGAACCCACAGCCGGCCTTGATCCAGAAGAACGTAATCGTTTCCATAACCTTCTTGTAACGTTAGGCGAAGAAAAAGTCATTATTTTATCGACACATATAGTCGATGACGTATCTGAGCTTTGCCCGAATATGGCGGTATTAGGTAACGGCCAAATATTGTTACAAGGTAATCCATTAGACATCACCGCCGACTTAAACGGACAAATTTGGCGTAAAACGGTATCTATCGATGAAGCCGCCGTATTGGAAAATACTCTGCCTGTTATTTCAAAACGCCTGTTCGCGGGTCGCACGGTTTTACATGTACTGGCTCCCGACGCGCCTGAAGGTTTTGAAAGCACCCCTGCGACATTAGAAGATGTGTATTTCTCTACCTTGCATAATTCTCGACAGAGCTCTCAACAAAACTCTCATTCAACCCAAGTAGCATAAGGAAGCTCTATAATGTTTACTCAAATGTTAGGGTTTGAATGGCGCTATTTTACTCGCCAACCCTCTTTTATTGTGACCTGTTTGGTCTTCTTCTTATTACCATTTTTGGCCATCACCATTGATCAGGTGCAAATTGGCTCAGGTGGTAATGTGCTGTTTAATAGCCCCTTTGCTGTGGCCCAAATTATGCTAATTTTAAGCATATTTGCCATGTTTATGGTGGTCAACTTTGTTGCAGGTACCGCAACACGCAACCATACATCTTTGATGTCAGAGATTATTTATACCAAACCAATTAAACCCTTTAGTTATAATCTTGGAAGGTTTTTGGGCGCATATTTGATATGTCTAAGCGTATTTTTCATGGTGCCACTGGGTATATTGATAGGAAGCTTAATGCCTTGGGTCGATGGCGAAAGAATTGGCCCCAACAGCTTGATGATGTACCTGCAACCCTTCTTGATTTTTTCCACCACGACCATTTTTGTATTTTCAGCCTTATTTTACGGAGCAACGAATCTTTTCAAAAGTGTGATGGCAGGCTACATCTGTGCGCTAGGTCTATTTATTTTATATGTTGTCGCAGGACAAGTGTTTAATGAACCCGAGCAACGAACTATTAGAGCACTGCTAGACCCTTTTGGACTCAATTCATTTCGTGAATATACCCGTTACTGGACATCCTTTGAAAAGAATTCATTATTACCGGTTTTTGAGGGGGCAATATTACAAAACCGCTTATTGTGGCTAACGTTGGGAGGCTTTATTTTGCTGACCACAGGCGGACTGTTTAAACCATTAAATTTAACCGCAATCAAAGCCAATAAAAAATCCAAGAAAGAAAAAATCGACGTGATACCCGCTAATAGCAATATTGCGATTAAGGCCTCAGCTAATAACGGTTTTGCGCAATTGATTCTTCGCACCAAATTTGAAATAAAGCAGGTCGTGCTCAGCCCAGCATTTCCTGTTTTATTGCTGTTCTCGGCCTTTCAACTTATTGCCAGTTTTTTCGACATAAACGGTATATATGGCGCCCCAAACTGGCCGCTCACTCAAACCTTAGTACAAATTATTGTGGGTGCTTTTGGCTTAATGACCATTATTGTCATCACTTATTACACTGCAGAAGTAGTGTGGCGTGAACGGACTGTGGGAATGGGCGATATTGTAGACAGTATGCCTGTGCCCAACGTCACTTTTTGGTTATCAAAATTACTTGCCGTTATGTTAGTGATCGTATCGCTGCATTTTTTGGGCTTGGGAGTCGCGATTATTAAACAATTGCTCTCGGGTTATGAAAATATCGAATTCGGACAATATTTAATAAGCTTAGTGTATTTCGCCGTATTGCCATTTTGTTTAACCGTAGTGCTCGCTTTTTTAATTCAAGTACTCAGCCCTAATAAATATGTGGGCATGTTGATTTTTGTTGGCTACATCTTTGTATCCATTGCCTTCCCTCAAATAGGCATTGAACACAACATGTTTAATTTTGGTGCCGCGCCTGTTTTGCAATACTCAGATTTGAATGGCTACGGCTGGTTTATGCAGACTCAGAACTGGTACATGCTTTATTGGACTGCTCTGTCAGTGGTGCTGGGTGTGATGAGTTATGGCATGTGGCAAAGGGGTCCTCATGCATCCCTTAAACAACGTTTTAGTTTGTTAAGTTATCAGCTAGGTAAGCAAGGTAAAAGTATTGCAGTGGCGGCAATGCTGATATTTCTGGCGACAGGTGGCTATATTCATTACAACACCAAAGTTTTGAATGACTTTACTGGCCAAGAAGAGAGTTTGAACACACAAGCCGCTTACGAAAAAGATTATGTGGAATTTCGTGACGCGCCTATGCCAAGCGTAGTTGCCGTCGATGCGGCAATCGATATCTTCCCAGAAGAACGACGTATCGAAGCTAGCGCGGCCATCACGCTTATTAACCGCACAGATCAATCCATCAAGCGTTTTCTGGTCAATATTCCACGATTCACCAAAGACTATGATGTGGTCATCTCTGGAGGGAAATTAGGTGAAACTAATACCAAATACAACATTGCATGGTTTGAATTTACTCAACCTATGGCTCCTGGTGAAGAACGCGCGGGTCAATTCAAAGTGACCCGCTCTCATCAAGGGTTTAAAGACAGAGGTGAAGACAATACCTTAGTGAAAAACGGTACTTTTATTAACAACTTCGAATTGTTTCCCTCTTTTGGTTTCAACGAAAGTTACCAAATAAGCGATCAACATGAACGCCGTAAACGAGACTTAGAGCCATTACAGCGGGCATATAAACTTGAAGATACTAGCCGCTATACGGAAAGCTTTTTTGGCAGAGGTGTCGAGTTTATTGATTTTAGTGCCACAGTCTCTACAAGCGACGATCAATTTGCAATTGTGCCTGGATATTTGCAAAAAGAGTGGCAACAGGATGGCCGCAATTATTATCGGTACGAAATGGATGCACCTATGGTCAACTTTTTTAGCATAATGTCGGCTAACCTCGAAAAGAAACAAGTTGAACATAATGGAATTAATATTGAGGTTTACTACCATAAAAATCATCATTGGAATGTGGACAGAATGATTGAGTCGAGCCAAGACTCACTCGACTACTTCCAACAGGAGTTTGGCCCCTATCAACACCAACAATTACGGATTATTGAGTTTCCAGGTTACCGCAGTTTTGCGCAAAGTTTTGCCAATACCGTGCCTTACTCTGAAAACATTGGCTTTATTTCAGACTTACGCAACCCAGACGATATTGACCCTGTGTATTATGTTACTGCTCACGAAGTGGCCCACCAATGGTGGGGCCATCAACTGAACGCGGCCAATGTGCAAGGTAGTGCGATATTATCGGAAACGTTGTCGCAATACAGTGCATTAATGGTCATGAAGAAAAAGTACGGCGAAACCCGGCTGCGTAAGTTCCTGACTTATGAGTTAGATAGCTACCTAAGAGGTCGAAGCGCAGAACGGATTGAAGAAATGCCACTGTTACGCTCGGAAAACCAACAATATATTCATTACCGCAAAGGCTCAGTAGTGATGATGGCGTTAGTTAATAAGCTAGGTGAAGAGCGTCTTAATCAAGCCCTACAAGCATTGTTAAACGAATATAAGTTTAGAGAAGACTTGTACCCTACTACTTTAGACTTAGTCAGACATTTAGATAATGTATCTAATACAGCAGAACAGGCTTATATTAAAGACTTGTTTGAGCAAATTACTATTTACGATTTGCGCGCCAAAGAGGTGGTAAAGGAAGCGCTTGAAGAGGGTAAAACCAAAGTTACCTTAACCGTATCAGCACAAAAGTTTAGCGCTGATGGTAAGGGTAAAGAAACAGAGCAGCCTTTTGCAAAAGAAGTTGAGATTGTTTTATTCAGTGAAGATCCCAATGATTTTGCCGTTGAAAACAAAATTATTTATCAAGGCCTACACGCCATTGAAAGTGGCGATACCGTCATCGAATTAATCGTTGACGGAATGCCTAACTATGCAGGTATCGACCCCTTTGTACGTTTTATTGACCGAGACACAGGTAATAATATCATTAAGTTGTAATGGTTAATTTATAAAGATAAGCCCTCATTTGAGGGCTTTTTTATTGGCAACAATATGACGATTATCCAGCAGAACCAGCCCATCTCAAATTTGTTGCTGATGCAGCACACCTCAGGGGGAAAGTGATAGTTTATGATTCAAGCAGTGTTTTTTAATAACGATTGGATCCAACGGCAACCCCCTCGAACTGTTTGCCCTTATAATTAGGCCAATTTTCATAAATAAGTGATCACTCAGAATGCAGATGGGTATTGCAGTCTGTATGATGTCACCGATATACAGCAATTTCGAGCAACGAATGTCATCACCTCTTTCACATATCCGCGTACTTGAACTTAGCCGCATACTGGCCGGACCTTGGGCCGGACAAATGTTGGCAGACCTAGGTGCAGAAATAATCAAAGTAGAAAAACCGCTTCAAGGTGATGATACGCGGCATTGGGGTCCCCCTTATCTCAATAACCAACAAGACAAAACCCCAACAGAATCGGCATATTTTTTATCTGCTAATCGCGGCAAACGGTCGATTACCATAGATATTCGACAGCCAGAAGGACAAGCTATTATTCATCAACTGGTAGCAAGTTGTGATGTACTGATAGAAAACTTCAAAGTCGGTAATTTGCAAAAATACCATCTTGATTATGCTAGCTTATCAGCCATAAATCCTCAGTTGATTTACTGCTCGATAACAGGCTTTGGTCAAGACGGTCCTTATGCCCAAAGAGCCGGATACGACTTTTTATTACAAGGTATGGGTGGACTCATGAGTGTAACCGGCGAGCCTGACCACTTACCTGGCGGTGGCCCCCAAAAAGTCGGCGTAGCACTCACTGACATACTCACTGGCATGTATGCCACCACAGCGATACAAGCGGCGATTATAGAGCGTGAAAAATCTGGGTTAGGCCAACATATCGACCTTGCCTTACTCGATGTACAAGTGGCCTGCTTAGCCAATCAAGCGATGAACTATTTAGTGAGCGACGAGACACCCAAACTTATGGGCAATGCCCACCCCAATATTGTGCCTTATCAAACCTTTCAGACCGCAGATGGCTTTATCATTTTAACCATAGGTAACGACTCACAATTTGCAGACTTTTGTGAAGTGGCACAGTGCCAAGCGTTAATCCAAGACCCTCGATTTACTACTAATCAAGCACGGGTGCGCAACAGAGAGATAGTGATTGAACAATTGGCAAACATCATTCAAGCAAAAAACAGTGAATTTTGGTTACAACAGTTAGAAACAAAAGGTGTGCCATGTGGCCCAATCAACGACATTGCCCAAGTCTTTGAAAACCCACAAATAAAACATCGCAAAATGTTAGGTGAACTCACCCATCCCGTAAATGGTAAAGTGCCAACGGTGGCCAACCCTATCAACTTTTCTCGTACACCTATCGTTTACCATCAGGCACCACCTAATCTTGGTGAGCATACTGAAAAAGTGTTAACTGAGCTATTAGGTTATGACGGCAGCGCCATTAGTCAGTTACGACACACAAAGATTATTTAAATGTAACTGATGTTGGCAAGGCTTCGCCCTCTAATCTGACCAATGATTTATCTAAGATTGAAGCAAAAATTTTCAGTCAATTGATTTACTTAATAAACTTACTAAGGAATACCCATGCGCTTTTTATCCAGACGACTTGTTATGCCCAATGATTTAAATTATGCCAATGCCTTATTTGGTGGCCGCGCTTTGGAATGGATTGATGAAGAAGCCGCGATTTATGCGATATGTCAGTTAGAAACCAATTATCTGGTAACCAAACATATTGGTGAAATTAGTTTTGAATCTCCTGCTCTTCAAGGCGACGTAGTGGAGTTTGGAGTGGAAACCAAAAAAGTCGGCCGTACTTCTATTACGGTATCGTGCTTGGTGCGTAATAAAGCCACTAAAAAAACCATCTGCTTCGCTGATGACATTGTGTTTGTTCGAGTGGATCCTGAAAGCAAAAGACCCGTAGCCCATGGTAAATCAATGGAGCAGCTTGCAACACAAACGGAACAAGAAATCCGTAGTTTGAATATAGATCGATGATTTATATAACCAAGAACAAAGGAATGAGTAGTTGATCAAAATACCCGCACAAAAGCCTAATTCCGAAATAGAAGTACTGATAATAGATGGTCAATCTTTAGTTCACACAGTAGTTAGAAGTGCTCTGCTTGATGCGGGCATTGAAAAGGTACAAAGTGCCCATAATGCCTACTCAGCATTGAGGTTATGCCAAGTAACACGTTTCGACATGATATTGATTGCCTTTGACGTCAAAAGTGACAAAGATGGTTTTAATCTTCTAGAAGAAATGAAGTTCAAGGGATTCATCACTAAAACGACTTGTGTCGTGTTTCTAAGCGCAGATACTTCCAAAGGTTTAGTCAATTGTGTAGTGGAAATGGAGCCCACAGACTTTTGGGTCAAACCACTGGATCGCTCGAAAGTCGAGAAACGTGTTCAGCAAATTATTAGCATCCAGAAGAAACTTTACGCATTGCGTTATTGTTATGACCATGAAGAGTACACAACGACCATATACTACGCAGAGCGCCAGTTAAAAGACCTCAGTTTGGTTTTGTATTATCCACACATTAATCGATTAATTGGCAGAAGCTTATTTCAATTAAAAGAGTTTCAAGCAGCCCAAGAATTCTATGAAAAACTGGCTGAAAACTACTCTTACGCATGGGTTCAAGTTGGATTAGCTGGGACCTTGCTCAAACAAGATAAGATAAATGAAGCAACCGAATTGACCGCAGCGCTACTACTGCGAGAAGACACGAAATTTGCTACATACGACATCCTTGCGGAATATCATATTGATAAAGAAGATTACCAGCAAGGTTACGAAATTATTCAAGAAGCCACTAAATTGGCACCACGTAGTATTGAGCGTAATAGAAAATCTTGGAATTTAGCAAGATTAAACCATGACAGAATGGGTCAATATCTAGCCACAAGAAATATCGCTAAATACGCTAAAAATTCCATTCATGACTCGCCAGATTTGCAACTAAACGTTATACGCTCTGGTTTAGATCTTGCGTCAACCTTATCTGAAACCGAATCAAATAAGTTGTTAGTCAATACAGAGAAAACACTCGATAGGCTAAAGGAAGACTTTGGTGCGGCTTCAGAACTGGGTGATCAGATCACCATTATTGAAGTGAGACTGCTTAATTTACGCAAAAATAAAAAGCAGGCAGAACAAGTTATGCTGGCCCACTCGCTGACTAATGCGCTTAAAAATTTCGAAGATAATCTGGATAAAGTCAAAGCATTTCATGAAGTCGGTTTGTGGGAGCAATCGATACGTTTGCTTGACCAGATGAAAAGTGAGGTGGGACATGACTCTTTTACGGGTAAAGTACTGGCTGAATATTTAGAACAGGAATCCAAAGAACGCCAAGACATTCGTTATAATCCAAAAGAATTGGGTGAGATGGCCTCATCACACTATAAAAACAAACGATATAAACCTGCTTACAACTTGTTATGCCAAGCTTCATAGTTATCACCTAATAACGCCAACATCACTATTAGTCTGTTGAAAGTGCTTGCTATTTTAGCTGAGGAAGAGGGATTAAACGAGGAAGAATCCCAGAGCGTAGAAAAGTGCTTAGAGGCTTTAGAAGAGGTCACATTGTCAGAAGGTCAACAAGCAAAGTTCAATGACTATAACAAACGTATCGACACAGTAGTCGCACTTCAGGAATAATGCTGCCGATAGTAAAAGTCATAGCTAATATGTTTACTGAGTGCTTATATTGAAGTGTAATGCTTCACTTTTATAAGGCACTGGGGCTCATTTTCACTATAAATGTCACCTTGGTGAGCTATCTGCCAACAGCCTTCAATTAATAGGCCTAACACTTGCTCATTTTGAATAACCAAGAGCACAGAATCTCGTAACCATGGCGCCACTTTCCATTGTTTAAACCATTGTTTAAGGGGTTTGGAGTGATTGCTGCCCGCAGGTTTAAACCTCACAGAATAAGCACCTGATCGGATTAAAATCGGCCCCAAATTCGGATTAACTGTAAGCTGTGACATATCTTCCATTTGCACATCCTTGGTTTGGATAAAAGTTAAGTGCCCCATAGTTCCGGGTAACTTAATACTCTTCTCATCCTGCCAAACTTTATGTATTGAGACTTTGTCTAGACTTGCTCTTATCACAAATAATTGTTGGTCAAACCGTCTAAACTGCCAACCATTCCATTGCAAAATAGGCATCGCATCATCTGCAGCATCAAGCACCTCTGGCATAAGTTGATTTAACACCGCTAAAGAGGGGCTTTGAATACCTAACACAGATAACCAATAACGCACCACCTGATGTAACCATGATTGACTTAGCTCCTTAAGGGCAGGTAAATGAAGACTATTAGCAGAGGCTTGTATTTGCTTAAGCTTTTCAGCACAGACTTCATCTAATAAACGTTGTTGCTCAGCACACAATGCGGCACTTCGCGCCACTGAACGGGATATTTCAGGCCAACGTTGTTGTAAAACAGGCAATACATCATGGCGCAAGAAATTACGTTCAAAATCAGTATTTTGATTAGACTCGTCTTCACACCATTTCAAGTTATGTTGCTGGGCATAGTCCAAAATAACCTGTTGTCTGGTATCCAGTAGCGGCCTATAAAACCCGACTTGTTTATCCGGTTGTAATGGGCAAGGTGAAACCCAACCGCGATTCATTGCCGATAGACCTTTAGGTCCAGCGCCTCGTTTTAACTGTAATAAAAAAGTTTCGAGTTGATCGTCTTGATGTTGTCCAAGTACCACTTGACTATTATCAGGCGCTAATTCAACTAACTTGTTGTAACGGGCTTCCCTTGCTTGTGCTTCAAGGCTTTGTCTTGGTAGTGCTTCAACGGATACATTCGCAGTTTGAAATGGGATGTCTAATTGACTACAAACTTGCTGACAATGTGTTTGCCACTGGTCTGCATGTTGGCTTAAACCATGGTGAATATGAATGGCACTGAGTTGAAAGTCTAGTTCAGCTTCCTTCCTTACGCTGTGAAGAGCATGTAATAAAACATGGGAGTCTACACCACCACTGTAGGCAACAAAGATATGAGTTGCCGATAAAAGCGGCTCACAGCTGAGTTGTTCTCTTAGTGTATTCAAGACCGACATGATGACTTACAACCTCCAATAACAAAAAAGCCATCTTTGCAGATGGCTCTATATAGTGTATTTATTTATGTATTAATTTATAAAAAACACTAATTATTTAACAATAACCAAAAGACATCAATCGTTCATAACGTTGGGCTAACAATTCTTCGGTAGATAAACTGCCAAGCTGAGCTAATTGCTGTTTTAGCGTAGCCTTTAAGTTAGCTGCCATACCGTCATAATCTCGGTGCGCACCACCTAAGGGTTCATTCACAATTTGATTGATTAATCCTAACTCTTTAATTTGCCCAGCGCTGACACCCATAGCCTCGGCAGCTTGTGGCGCTTTTTCAGCACTTTTCCACAAAATAGAGGCACAACCTTCAGGTGAAATAACAGAGTAAGTGCTGTATTGAAGCATGTTCACTCTGTCGCCTACACCGATTGCTAAAGCACCACCAGAGCCGCCTTCACCAATAACAGTACATATGATTGGCACTTTTAAGCCGGACATCACTTTAAGGTTGCGAGCGATGGCTTCACTTTGACCACGCTCTTCTGCACCGACACCTGGGTATGCGCCAGGGGTATCAATAAAGGTAAGAATAGGTAAATTAAAACGTTCTGCCATTTCCATCAGACGTAACGCTTTGCGATAACCTTCTGGTTTAGGCATCCCAAAATTACGTTTGATTTTTTCTTTAGTATCACGGCCCTTTTGATGACCAATAATCATCACTGGCTGCCCATCAATTTTAGCTAAACCGCCGACTATGGCTTTGTCATCCGCAAAGGCTCTGTCACCAGCCAGTTCATCAAATTCGGTGAAGATACGTTCAAGATAGTCATAGGTATAAGGGCGCATGGGGTGACGCGCAATTTGAGATACTTGCCATGCACCTAAGTCTGCAAAAACTTTGCGGCTTAATTCGGCACTTTTTTCTCGAAGTTTGGTGATCTCTTCTTCGATATTGAGATCGAATTCTCCCCCTTGATTGACTAGCCTTAACTCTTCAATCTTCGCTTCTAATTCAGCGATAGGTTTTTCAAATTCTAAAAAATTTACACTCATTGAACACCTAATAATAATTGTTTACAGCTTTCATGCATTCACTTTTATAAGTGAGTTAGTGAAATTCCAAGTCAACCTGAGGTTTACCCAATAGCTGTTGTAAGTCATATAGTAACTCATCTTGGGGAGTAACATACCACTGCGCACCCAAGGTTAAATCTACTTTTGCGTCTGGGTGTACATAATGTATCTGAACCGGACAACTTCCACCTTGATAAGGTTGCAAAATTGATTGCAGTTTAGCCACAGTTGCTGGATTACACCAGCTTGATTCTAAATGTACTTGTAGACCCTTGGCATTTTTTTCTCGGGCTTGGACTAAATCCATGACATCACGAGCCGACATTGTATTGCCACCAGAGAATTCATCAAAGCTGACCTGTCCACTTATTACCAAAATTTTGTCTTCTTGCAGCAATTCTTCGTATTGCTCGAGCATATCAGGGAAAAACCTGACATCTATTCTGGCGCTTTTATCATCTAATGTCACTAATGCCCAACGACGACCTCGTTTATTGGTCATCACTCTGACACCTAATACTAAACCTACAGCAAAAGCAGTTTGATCTCTGTTAGTTGGCTTTAGGTCAACTAAACGACAAGGGGCATAATGTTTAATTTCACTCAGGTACTGATTGATAGGATGACCGGTTAGGTAAAGGCCTAAAGTAGTTTTCTCACCATCTAACCAAACTTTCTCAGGCCAAGGCGGCACATCAGCAAAGGCTTGTTGTACTTTCTCAGGCTCAGTGGTCAGCAAACCAAACATATCTGATTGCCCCGAGGTTTTATCCTTAGCATGTTGACCTGCTGCGGCCAATGCGTCAGGTAAAGAAGACATTAACGACGCACGATGTGGTCCTAAATTATCTAATGCACCTGCCAAGACTAATTTTTCCAGTATGCGCTTATTAATGCGTTTAAGATCAATTTTGGCACAAAAATCGAATAAGTCATTGAACTTGCCAGTCTCTTGCCGCGCCTCAATAATAGCTTCGATTGGGCCTTCACCGACACCTTTGATTGCACCTATGCCGTAAACAATGCGTCCTTCTTCATCCACAGTAAACTTATGACTACCGGCATTCACATCGGGAGGCAAAATGGTTAATCCCATACGGTTACATTCATCAACCAAGGTCACAATTTTATCTGAATTATCCATATCCGCTGACATAACAGCGGCCATAAACTCTGCGGGGTAATGGGTTTTAAGCCATAAAGTTTGATAAGACACTAAAGCGTAAGCGGCAGAGTGTGATTTGTTAAAACCGTATCCCGCAAATTTTTCTACTAGGTCAAATATTTTGATAGCAAGAGTAGGATCGATGCCGTTTTCTTTGGCCCCAGTCTCGAATGATTCCCGCTGTTTCTCCATTTCCTCTAGGTTTTTCTTACCCATAGCTCGGCGTAATAAATCCGCGCCACCTAAGCTATAACCCGACATGACTTGCGCAATCTGCATGACCTGCTCTTGATATAAGATAATGCCATAGGTGGGTTCTAAAATTTCTTTTAAACACTCGTGTTGATATTCAGCGTCAGGGTATGAAACGGCTTCACGGCCATGTTTACGGTCGATAAAGTTTTCAACCATACCGGATTGCAATGGACCTGGCCTGAACAAGGCCACCAGTGCAATGATATCTTCAAAAGAGTCTGGCTTAAGGCGTTTAATCAACTCTTTCATACCGCGGGATTCAAGCTGGAATACCGCAGTGGTCTCTGCATTTTGCAGTACCCTAAAACATTTTGCATCGACTAGAGGGATAGCAGCAATATCAACATCAATGCCTTTACCCTTTTTGATCATATCCGTCGCCCACTGAATAATGGTCAGTGTGCGTAATCCCAAGAAATCAAACTTAACTAACCCAGCAGTCTCGACGTCGTTTTTATCAAACTGGGTGACAGGGTTTTTACCTTCATCATCACAATATAGTGGGGCAAAATCAGTTATTTTTGTAGGGGCAATCACCACACCACCAGCATGCTTACCCGCATTACGGGTACAACCCTCCAGAATACGACACATGTCAATCAGCTCTTTGACGTCTTCATCTTGGCTGTATAACTCGGGTAAGCGAGGTTCTTCAAGAAAAGCTTTTTCTAGCGTCATGCCCGGTGTGGGTGGAATAAGTTTGGAGATCCGGTCAACAAAACCATAAGGATGCCCCAAAACGCGACCCACATCACGCACCACGGCTTTTGCCGCCATAGTACCAAAAGTAATAATCTGTGATACCGCATCACGGCCGTACATTTCGGCCACGTGATCAATCACCTCATCCCGTCTGTCCATACAAAAATCGACATCGAAATCTGGCATGGATACCCGTTCTGGGTTCAAGAATCGTTCGAATAACAAGTCATATTCAAGTGGATCAAGGTCGGTGATATCCAGCGCATAGGCTACCAAAGAGCCTGCACCCGAGCCACGGCCGGGCCCAACAGGAATATTATTGTCCTTACTCCACTGAATAAACTCCATTACGATCAAGAAATAGCCGGGGAAACCCATTTGATTGATAACGACAAGCTCAATTTCTAAGCGTTCATCATACACCGGGCGTTTTTCTAGACGCACTTGCTCATCAGGAAATAAAAACGCCAAGCGTCTTTCTAGACCTTCTTTGGATACCTTGACCAAAAAGTCTTTGATATCCATGCCTTCAGTGGGAAAATCAGGTAAAAAATAAGTACCAAGCTGTACTGTAACATTACAGCGTTTGGCAATTTCTACAGTATTTTGTATGGCTTCAGGGATATCAGCGAATAACTCCGCCATTTCTTCAGAGGTACGTAAATATTGCTGCTCTGAGTACTCCTTAGGTCTGCGAGGATCGTTTAATGTATAACCATCATGGATAGCCACACGAATTTCGTGGGCATCAAAGTATTGTCTATCTACGAAACAGACTTCATTGGTAGCGACCACTGGCAAGTCGAATTGTTGCGCCCAATCTACCGCTCGATGAATATAGTCTTCTTCACCAGCCCTACCCGTGCGGGTCAATTCTAAATAAAAACGGTTAGCAAAATGTTGTTGATAAAATTGTGTGACATTAAGGGCAATATCCACATTGCCCTTAGTCAGCAACAGGCCTAAATCACCCGCTTTACCCCCTGATAATATAATCACACCTTGGTTGTGCTCGACTAACCAATCTCTGTCGATCACTGCTCTGTCTTTAATACTGCCGCGTAAATAGGCCTTGGACACTAACAGAGTGATGTTCTTGTAACCTTTATTGTCCATAGCTAACAAGGTGAGACGGAATAAAGTACCTTGCAACTCGTCGCTTTGTACCCAAAAATCCACACCAATAATAGGTTTGATACCGTTAGCATGGGCTTGGCTATAAAACTTTACCAAACCACACATGTTCATTTGGTCGGTAATAGCCACTGCAGGCATACCCAGTTCTTTAACATGGGCGATAAGAGGTTTAACCTTATTTAGCCCATCCAACATGGAATAATCGCTATGTACCCGTAGATGTACAAAGTTGACTGAGGCTTGTTGTAATTCTTGTGTCATTTAAGAGCCTGCTAACTGGCCATCGCGCATAGCAAGAGACTGCTGCACCGGCTTAAAACTCATGCGATATTGAGGTAGTGGTCCAAGCTCAGCAAGCTTAGCCAGATGAAATGCGGTGGGATAACCTTTATGTTTGGCAAAGCCATACTCTGGGTATTGTTGATCCAAAATTAACATTTCTTTATCCCGCGTCACTTTTGCAATAATGGAAGCTGCCGATATTTCAGCAATTAAACCATCACCTTTAATGATGGCTTCACTCGAGTAATCCCACTGTGGACAACGATTACCATCAACCATCACATGATTAGGTTGGACTGACAATCCTTGTACCGCTCTGGTCATCGCAAGCATAGTGGCATGTAAAATATTGAGTTCGTCAATTTCTTGTGGACTGGCTCGACCTATGGACCAAGCTAAAGCATATTGTTTAATTTCGGCTGACAAAATTTCACGCCTCTTCTCAGAGAGCTTTTTCGAATCGGCTAAACCCATGATTGTATGCTGAGGATCAAGGATAACGGCTGCAGTGACCACATCACCCACTAAAGGACCTCGTCCGACTTCATCCACTCCAGCAATCAACTGACTCATACCATTCCTTTACTTGGCTCATGGCTGTTTGGCTCATGGCTGTTTGGCTCATGGCTGTTTACTTGGCTCATGGCTGTTGCTCAATCAAATTAGCCACAGCTGACGCAGACTGAACATCAGCATCTTTTTTAAGTGATTCATGGAGTAATTCGAATTTAGCAATAAGGGCTTGTTGCTCATCACCACGTTGTAAAGTCAACATAGGTAATAATAATTTGCTTATGTTCTGCGGTGTCACGTCGTCTTGTAACAATTCTGGGATTAACTTTTCGTCTGCTAAAACATTGGGTAGTGCAAAATATTTGGCTTTATATAACCATTTCATCATTTGATAGGTTAACCCGCTTAGTTTATAAGCTGTTACCATGTTTTTCTTACATAACATCGCTTCTAAAGTAGCGGTACCAGAAGCTAATAATACTGCATCAGAGGCAATCATGACTTCTCTCGCGTGACCTATGACCACCTGTATACACAAATCTGGACTATGGGTCTGGATATACTCGACAACTTGATCTTTACGCTGACGATTAACCACGGGGATCAACACTTTTAGCGCAGCTATATCTGGCTTTAATAACAAACAAGATTGGATAAACACATCAAGCAATGTATCAACCTCACGTTTCCTACTACCAGGTAATAAAGCTAGAACGGTTTCATTTTCTTTAAGCTTTAAAAATAGACGGGCTTTTTGTTTATCTGGGTGAATAGCAATATCATCGGCCATGGTATGCCCGACATACTCACAAGGGATATGATGTTTGTCATAAACCTGCTTTTCAAAAGGGAAGATACTGAGAACTAAATTGGTGGCTTTGGCTATCTTAAAAATACGTTTTTCGCGCCATGCCCACACGGTAGGGCTGACATATTGCACGGTTTTAATACCCTGTTTTTTGAGTTTTAATTCTAGCCCTAAATTAAAATCGGGCGCATCAACGCCAATAAACACGTCAGGGGGATTAGCGAGGAAGTGATTTAACATAGACTTACGAACAAACATCAGTCTGCGAATACGCGATAAAACTTCGACTAATCCCATCACTGACAACTCTTCCATATCAAATAAACTTTTACAGCCTTCGGCCTGCATTTTTGGCCCAGCTATACCTTCAAAAGTGGCATTAGGATAATGTTTTTTGAGTTGTTTAATAAGACCAGCGGCAAGAATATCACCTGACGCTTCGCCGGCAACTATGCCTACCTTGAGTGCTTTTTCGCTCATAATTTAGCGAACAATGCCTCGAGAGGAGTGACTAACAAAATCAGCCATAAGTTTAACTTCTTGAGTATCGCCCGCCAATTCTAATAGTTTTTCAACGGCTTCTGAGGCTCTATTGCCGTTACGATACAATATTTTATAACCACGTTTGATTTGCATAATGGTTTCACTTGCAAAACCACGACGTTTTAATCCTTCAGAATTAATACCACGTGGCGTGCTATCGTTTCCTAACATGATATAAGGCGGCACATCAGCTAAAACAATTGCCCCGCCGCCAATAAAACTATGGTCGCCAATATGACAAAATTGATGTGCAGCGGTCACGCCTCCCATAATAACCCAGTTACCAATATTTACATGCCCAGCAAGGGTGGCCCCTGTGGCTAATATGCTATTGTCTCCGATAACACAATCGTGGGCAACGTGTACATAACACATCAGTAAATTATTGGAGCCAATTCTAGTGACGCTCTTATCTTGAACCGTACCACGATGAATAGTCACAGATTCACGGATGATATTGTTGTCACCTATAATTAACTCAGTTGGCTCGCCAGCATATTTTTTGTCCTGACAATCTTCGCCAACAGAGGCAAATTGATAAATATGATTACCTGTGCCTATGCTGGTTTTTCCTTTTACTACCACATGAGATTCAAGCACAGTGTCATCGCCTATGTTGACATCAGCGTCAATCAGGCAAAAGGCACCAACTGATACGTTTTTTCCCAATTTGGCAGAGGGATGGATAATGGCTGTAGAATGGATCACCGGCTACATTTTCCTCATGGCACACATGAACTCGGCTTCACATGCGGCTTTGCCATCAACACTAGCCACACCATGAAATTTCCAAATTCCGCGACGTTCTTTAATTAATCTTACCTCCATATCCATACGGTCACCTGGCACAACTGGCATTTTAAAGCGAGCTTTGTCGATACCAGCATACAGATACAGATCGTCAGAATTACCCGCGGTTTTAAAACCTAGGACACCTGCAACCTGCGCTAATGCTTCTAGGATCATAACCCCAGGAAAAATGGGTTTACCTGGAAAATGCCCTGTAAAACAAGGCTCATTAAAGGTGATATTTTTATAGGCGGATATAGACTCATTGAGAGTGTAATCTGTCACTCTATCTACTAACAAAAAAGGATAACGATGGGGAAGCAACGCCATGATATCTTCTATTTCAAGAGTGTTTACATTATTAGCCAAAAGGTGTTCTCCTAAACTAACCAGTCTGTAGTTAAGTCACTACTGCTGCTGGTTTTTTTCCAATGCTTTAACACGCTGATTAAGGCTAGTAATATTTCGTAATGCTACCATGTTTTTACGCCATTCTCTGTTGGCGGAAGCGGGTATGCCAGACGAGTAGACGCCGGGCTCTGAAATACTTTTAGTGACCATACTCATACCAGTAAATACGACATTGTCACATACGGTAATATGGCCATTAATGCCCACTAAACCCGCCATGCTGCAATTTTTACCAATAACAGTACTGCCTGCAATCACAGAACAAGCTGCCATTGCAGTATTTTCACCAATTTCAACGTTATGGGCAATTTGGCATTGATTGTCAATGATTACGCCATCAGCCAAAATTGTATTGTCTAACGCGCCACGATCAATTGTAGTGCTGGCGCCAATTTCTACTCTGTTGCCAATGACCACACTGCCAAGTTGCGGTATTTTAATCCACCTACCATTATCGTTGGCATAACCAAAACCATCGCTACCGATTACAGCATTGGCTTGTACCAAACAATCTGTGCCTATTATCACGTCATGATAAATAGACACATTGGCCCATAATTTTGTATTCGTACCTAGCACTGCGTTTTTACCAACAAAACATCCCGGACCAATGACAACATAATCTCCGAGTTTGGCGCCTGCTTCAATAACAGCATTTGCTCCAATTTTAACATCTTTACCCAGTTCCACATTTTCCCCAATGACAGCGTGAGGTGATATCTCGTGTGCTGGTGCTGGTGTGGTGTCGAGCAATTGAGCCGCCTTTGCAAAACCAACATAAGGGTTATTCATAACTAGGGCAGAACAGTGGCAATGGGGTAATTCGTCTGGATGTAAAATAACGGCTTGCGCCTGCGTGTCCTGAAGTTGACTACGATACTTTTTATTCGACAAAAATGAAATCTGACCATTGCCAGCTTTCACTAAAGTAGATAAACCACTAATGAGTGTATCTTGAGTGTCAGCCCCTGATAGATGCAGCTGTGCACCTATGCTTTGGGCTAATTGAATAAGACTAATTGCGTGACTCAAAATACCTCCGTTCGAACCACTAAGGTGATTTAGTTGATTTTACCAACTTGCTCTAGAACCAATTTAGAAATGTCATGGTCTGGGTTGATAAAAGCCACAGAATTAGCATTCAAAATCACATCGTATTTTTCCTTAGATGCTACGGCATCAATGCCTTGCTTAATCAAACCTAACAACTTGTTTTGTTCTTCTTTTAAACGCTCCTGGATTTCTTGCTGTAAAGGTTGGGCTTTGGCCGTGTACTCTTCACGTAAAGCAATAATTTTCCCTTCCAGTTCGGTTTTTTCTTTGGCGCTCATAGTGGCCGCATCACGCTGATTTTTTTCAAGATAATATTTAATGTCTTTTTCTAGACGACTGACTTCTTCGGTCTTATCTTTAAATTGTGCAGTGATGGTCTCTTGGATACTAGCAGCTTGTGGCATAGCCTGAAAAATACCCTGTACATTCACTGCACCAATTTTTTGTTCAGCATATGCAGATGAGCTAGCCATAGCTGTGGTTAGTAATGCACCTGCAATTAAACTTTTTGTAAACTTTTTCAAAAGGAACTCCTATTTCTTGTTGTTTTTGGTCGGTTTGCCAACCAGAAATTAAAATGTTTGACCAATGTTGAAAGTGAAGAATTTAGAATCATCACCTTCTCTTTCTTGTATTACTTTCGAGAAACTAAAGACCATCGGCCCCATGGGTGATAACCATTGTACAGAAACTCCACCGGATGCTCTATAGAGGGATGGATCACTATAATCAATTAATGCATCATTATTAAATGAATTATTTACATTTAAGGTTTTATAACGGTCGTAATCAAATTCTGTGTCCCAAATACTGCCTACATCCACAAATAAACTGGTTCGCACCGAGTTGTCAAAGTCGACCTCAACAAAGGGTGTGGGAACGATTAACTCAACGCCACCCAAGATCATGGCATTACCGCCTAATGAACGAGTAGAAATAGAGATTGAATCGTTAGAATTATCACCTAAAATCACTTTGCCGTTAGGGTCGGTGACGACTGTTGATGGTGTGACCTGCACTCCACGGGGTCCAACTGTATTATTTTCAAACCCTCGGAGTGAATCTGAACCACCTGCTGTAAAATGTTGGGTAAAAGGCAATATTTGATCAATACCGTCTATGTCACCATAACCATTACCATAACCCATTTTTAAACGGGCTAAGAACGACCAGCGTTGATTGCGTGATAAGGGGAAATACCATTTTCCATCTAACTCAGTCTTAAAATAATTCACGTCAGAGTTAGGCGTGGTCACACCGAATGAGGCACGTTGTGACGAACCTGCTGTGGGGAACACACCTCGGTTTAGGGTACTTCGTGACCAAGCTACTGAAGCCAAAAAGCTATCATAATTAATGGCGGAGTCTGGATTATTCTCATCTACAAACTGGTTATTAAAGCGCGTAGTTTGTACAAATGGTTGATTCTGAAATAGCTCTACCGTGCTGTAAGTTAAACCAAAATTAATTCGGTTAAATTGATCAATGGGATAACCAATATTACTGCCTACAGAAAATTGTTTACTGTTGTACTGGATGAGGTTAGCCGAGCTACCGTCAAATTCACTATAAGACACTGAACCACCTAAACTGATGCCATCTATAGTGAAATAGGGGTCGGTGTAAGACAGCTGTACACTTTTCTGATAAGAAACCGTACTCACATTAAAAGCAATACGTTTACCTGTGCCCAAGAAGTTATCTTGCTGAATACCAGCCTGTAAACTTAGCTTTGTGCGATCGCCATAACCTATGCCTGCGTTAAAGGCACCAGAAGGCTGTTCTTTAACCGTGAAATTCACATCCACTTGATCGACTTCGCCAGGTAAACGAACCGTTTCAAAGTCTACATTTTCCATATATGTTAACCGTGACAGGCTGTTTTTAGACGATTCTAACGTAGCAGTAGATAACCAAGAGCCTTCCATCTGAGAGACCGATTGGCGCAGCACTTCATCAGCAGTACCATTATTTCCTGCAAAATTAATTCGGCGCACATAGATACGTTTACCAGGATCAACAGACAAAACTAACTTTACCGTTTTGTCTTCCTCGTTGATATCAGGAATAGTGGTGACAGTAGGATAAGCATAACCGTATCGGCCTAAGTATTTACTGATAAATTCTTCTGTGTAAGTGACTTCAGCTTGGTTATACAACTCCCCTGAAGTTAACGGCAGCACAAGTTTGATATAATCTTCATAACCCAATAAATCACCGATCAGTTCGACTTCGGATATAGTGTATTGTTCACCCTCATTCAGGTTTAAAGTCACGTAGATGCCGGTTTTTTCGGGTGTCATGGACACTTGAGTAGAATCAATATTAAAACGCAGATAACCACGATCTTTATAATGGCTGGTAATAGTTTCCATATCGCCAGTTAATGTTTGTTTCTGATAGCGGGTTTCAGATAAAAAGTCCCACCAAGGTGTATCAAATTTCAATTCAACCATCTCTAACAACTCAGGATCACTGAAGATTTCATTACCCACTATATTAATCTGTTGAATTTTAGCCGATTCGCCTTCTTCAAATAACAATTTAAGGTCGACCCGATTTCTCGGTAGAGGTGTAATAATCGCGGTCACGTCGGCGTTATATTTACCTATGCTGTAAAAAAAGTCTTTTAAGCCATTTTCAATGGAGGTCAAAACGGTTTTATCTAAAGGTTCACCTACCAAAATATTGGCATCGTTTAGACTTTCTTGTAATTGCTCATCCTTAATATCATCATTGTCTTCAAATACAATATTACTGATAGTAGGTCTTTCAGTCACCCTCACTAATAATGTGTTGTCGTCACGAAATATTTGAATGTTTTCAAAATGACTAGAGGAATACATAGACCGGATAAGCTGTGAAATTCTAAAGCTATTCATCTCATCGCCAACTGTGACAGGCAGATAAGTCAAAGCTGCACCTAAGGCAACACGCTGCAAACCTTCAATTCGGATGTCTTTAACGACAAATTCACTACTCGGGGCTGCTTTCGCGAAGCTAGCAATGGATAAAATTAATCCCGCAACAACTAACTGTTTAAACTTCATTTAATAATATTCTTCCTAAACGCACAAAAACATGTGTTGTGCATGGCCAAATCGACCGATAAAAATTATAATCGCGCAATATCATTTACTATCGCGATGCTCATTAATAGCAGTAGCAATACGCCACCAATTTTAAATCCCACTTCTTGTACCGATTCTGGGACAGGCCGACCACTAAAAAGTTCTATAAAGTAATAGAGTAGGTGCCCACCATCAAGCACTGGCAGAGGTAAAAGGTTAATTATGCCCAAATTAACGCTAATTAACGCTAAAAAGCCTAAAAAATACACTAAACCTAAGCTTGCACTCATGCCTGCACCTTGAGCGATCGAAATAGGACCACTCAAATTCTTCACTGATACATCACCTGTGATCAACTTACCCAACATCTCAATACTGAGAGTCATCAAGCGCCATGTTTTGTCCATTGCCTTGGACATAGCCTTAACAACGCCATATTGATGAACAAACACCACACCTTCTGGCCATGGTTCAAGGGTCGGGGTAAAACCCATATACCCTTTTGTTGTTTGTTCTCCAGTTTTACTACCAATGGTTCCATTCAAGCTTACGATTTGCTCATTTCTAAGCACATTAGCTTGAACAGTCTGATTGGGCCTTGTGGAAACATAACCCACTATTTGTTCCCAATTTTGCATACTAGTTCCATCTAAACTGACAATTTTGTCATTTGCTTGGAATCCAATGCTCTGTGCAGCAGAGCCATCTTCTATATATCCCAGCACATTAAGCACTTTAGGACGATATGGGATCAGCCCCAAGCTCTCAAAAACCGAGGTTTTATCTGGGTCGAATTCCCATTGGCTTAAATTGATTGTGGCTGAGCGTTCATATGAGTTTTTGTCATCTGTCCATTTAACTAGCATCTCAGCGTTCCCAATAAAAGACATAAACTCATAAGCGACATCTTCCCAGTCGACCACTTTGCGATCTCCGACTTGGGTTAAAATAGCATTTTGAGGAATATTACTTTGGCTGAAAACACTGTCTGGTTCAATACTACCAACAACTGGCTTAATCGTTTGTAAGCCTATTAAGTACATCATGAATAAAGCAAATATTGCAAACAGAAAATTCACAGCTGGCCCTGCAGCAATAATAGCAATACGCTTTAATACATGTTGGCGATTAAAGGCGTGAGGTAAGTCTTTTTCGCTTACCTCATCAACCCTTTCGTCAAGCATTTTCACATAGCCACCCAATGGAATAGCCGCAATCACATATTCCGTGCCTAGCTTGTCCTTTCTGCGCCATAAGGCTTTACCAAAGCCAATAGAGAAGCGTTCGACTTTCACTCCGCACCTGCGAGCGACCCAGAAGTGCCCCCATTCATGCACGGCGACTAAAATGCCTAAAGCGACGATAAAAGAAACCAGACTAATGAGAAAACTCAAGACCCAACCCTCTGTATAAAGGGCTGACTAAGATTGCGTATAACATCCATACTGAGCCTTCGAGCAAAATTATCACTTTCAATTACCGCTTCAATAGTATCTAGGTTGTGAGGTGATGTTTGTTGTAAACATTCTTCATTTACTTGTGCGATTTGCATAAAGCCAATTTTCCCTTGTAAAAACGCATCCACTGCCACTTCGTTTGCTGCATTAAGTGTGGTGGTCGCATACTGCCCAGCGCTACTTGCTTGCATCGCGAGTATCAAATTAGGATAACGATCAGCTTCTGGCTCAGTAAAAGTAAAATTTGCCAATTGATTAAAATCTAAAGGAGAGACACCAGATTCAATTCTGTCGGGAAAAGCCAATGCATGGGCAATGGGAGTCCGCATATCCGGATTGCCCATTTGAGCCAACACAGAGCCATCTAGATATTGCACCATAGAGTGAATAATGCTTTGTGGATGTAACACAACCTGAATATCCGATGATTCAAGCCCAAACAACCACTTAGCCTCAATAAATTCTAAGCCTTTATTCATCATAGTAGCAGAATCAACTGATATTTTTCGACCCATGTCCCAGTTAGGATGGGCGCATGCTTGGTCTGGTGTGACAAGATGCAGATCACTTAATGGCGAAGTCAAAAATGGCCCACCTGAACCCGTTAAAAGAATTTTACTGATACCTGAAGAACACAGCTCACCGTATTTAAAATCTGCGGGTAAACATTGAAAAATAGCATTGTGTTCACTGTCTATTGGCAAGATCTGGGCATTATGCTGGTTAGCAGCTTGAATGAAAAGGTCACCGGACATAACTAAGGATTCTTTGTTAGCAAGTAACACCTTTTTGCCCGCTTTTACTGCAGCTAAAGTAGGCAACAATCCAGCTGCACCCACAATAGCCGCCATGACAATATCGACTTCTGGTGCAGATGCAACTAACTCAAGCGCCTCATCACCGGCTAACACTTCGCAGCTTAATTGATGATGATCTGAGAACAATTTTTTAGCATGTTTAAATTGGTTAGGGTCGGCAATCACTACATATTTAGGAGAACATAATTGAGCTTGCTGCAACAACAACTCAATATTGCTGTTAGCCGTCAACGCGAAGACACTAAATAACTCGGGGTGGCGAATTAACACATCAATTGTGCTTTTACCTATAGAGCCTGTCGCACCCAAAATAGTAATGTTTTGCATTAGGCCATCCACATGACATAACAAAATGCAAAAACAGGGAATGCCGCAGTCAAGCTATCAATTCTGTCCATAACACCGCCATGTCCAGGCAGTAACGTTCCACTATCCTTTATGCCAGCACAGCGTTTAAACATACTTTCATTTAGATCACCTAAAGCAGAAACGCCAACAGCTAAGGCACCGACTAATACATGTAACCAGATGCGGGACGGATCGACTTGATAATGTAATGCGGCAAAAGCAATAATGGCTGAAGATGCAAAAACCCCTCCCATAAGACCTTCAATAGTTTTGCCTGGTGAAACTTCAGGACGCAATTTATGTTTCCCAAATTTCACGCCAACAAAAAAAGCACCTATATCTGCAGCCCAGACGATGCCCAGCACATAAAAGATGAGCGATGCACCATAGTATGGATCAACATCGTATAAACTGGTACGCAACGAAACAACCGCAACCCAAGTGGGGATAAGTGTTAAAAAGCCGAATATACCGCGGAGTATTTTACTGGTGTACCACACAGAACTGTATCTGGGATAGGCAATAATCATCGCCAATGACACGACCCACCATAAAGCGGCTATGGATAAAATGTAGGTATATAAACTATTTAACTGCCCTTGATACCAAATCAAATCTGTAGGCAATATTATTGATAATATCAAACAGACTGCAACAACGAGTATGGCATAGGCACTTTTAGTATAGGTACGGGTCATACCAGACATGCTTGACCATTCCCAAGCCCCTAAGCCCATGACTATGGCAATCATAATTTCAAAGCTGAATAGGGGTAGATATAAAATCGCAAACAATGCCAAAGGGGCAAGAATAAGCGCAGTGATAATCCGTTGTTTTAACACGTATGCCTCTCAAATTTACTAATTTTGTCTTGACTAATCATTAACTTACTTGCTCTGAGGTTTTACCGAAACGTCTTTGCCGGTCATTAAAAGCGTCCACCGCGGTTTGGAAAACAGCTTCATTAAAATCTGGCCAAAAGTCTTCTGAGAAATATAATTCGGCATAGGCAATTTGCCATAACAAAAAGTTACTAATTCTTTGTTCTCCGCCGGTGCGGATCAATAAGTCTACTGCGGGTAAATCTGCTGCGCAGGTATGACGTGTAAATGTCGTTTCGTCGATATCTGCCACATCAATCTGACCAGCTTGCACTTGTGTAATTAACTCTTTAGCCGCGTTGACTATGTCCCAGCGACCGCCATAGTTAGCGGCAATATTTAAAACTAAACTATCATTTTTTTCAGTCAGGGCTTCCGCTTCACTGATCCTACTCACCAACTTACTATCGAACCGACTCGTATCTCCAATGATTTTGAGCTTGACATTATTCTTATGCAGTTTTTTCACTTCACTGCCAAGCACCATCTTAAAGAGTTCCATTAGCACCCCAACCTCTTCAGCTGGTCGGTTCCAATTTTCACTGCTAAAAGCAAACAGTGTGAGAACTTTCACACCATTCTTTAATGCGTAGGAAACTGAGGCTCGCACTGCTTTCACACCCGCTTTGTGACCAAATGTGCGAATTTTGCCTTTTTTCTTAGCCCAGCGACCGTTACCATCCATAATAATAGCTACATGCTGTGGCATCGAAGATTCGACTAATTGTTCAGATGAATTCATTTATCAGTTACAACTCAATCACACTTCCATTAAGTCTTTTTCTTTCGCGACTAAAATCTCATCAATTTCTTTTACAAAAGCATCTGTTAATTTTTGCACCGCATCTTCACCACGATGGCTATCGTCTTCACTGATTTCTTTTTCTTTCAATAATTCTTTTATATCACTATTCGCATCACGACGAATATTACGGATAGCCACTTTACCTTGTTCAGCTTCATGGCGCACAACACGAATTAAGTCCTTACGACGCTCTTCAGTCAATGCAGGCATAGGAATACGCATAACAGAACCAGCACTCATAGGGTTAAGCCCTAAGTCCGATTGCATAATGGCCTTTTCAACCGCTTTTGCAGAACTTTTATCAAACACGGTTAATGCTAACGTCCGGGAATCTTCTGCGATGATATTGGCTAACTGTTTAAGTGGCGTGTCTGTGCCGTAATAAGGCACCATAATGCTATCTAGCAAGCTAGGATGTGCTCGGCCAGTTCGAATTTTTGAAAGTTGGCCCTTTAATACACTGATACTTTTTTCCATGCGCTGACGCGCGTCATCATTAATTTCGTCAATCACGATAGTTTTCCTATTTCTACTTTAGTAGTTTTGTTTGTTCGGCATGACAGATCAACGTACCTACATCTTCCCCCATCACAACCGCTCTCATACAGCCAGGTGTATTCATGTTAAACACACGAATGGGTACATTATGATCGCGAGCGAGAGTAAAGGCTGCCAAATCCATTACTTTTAATTCTTTGTCTAACACTTCATCATAAGACAATACTTTGTATAATTTTGCTTCTGGGTTTTTAGCCGGGTCATCGTCGTATACACCATCTACTTTGGTGCCTTTTAATACCGCATCAGCCTCGATTTCAATGCCGCGCAAACAAGCCGCGGAGTCAGTAGTAAAGAAGGGATTGCCCGTACCGGCAGAAAAAATGACTACGCGACCTGATTTCAGTAAACTGATGGCCTCAGCCCAATTGTAATTGTCACACACTCCATTTAATGGGATAGCAGACATCAAACGGGCGTTAACAAAAGCACGGTGCAGTGCATCACGCATAGCAAGACCATTCATAACAGTGGCCAACATACCCATATGGTCGCCGACCACACGGTTCATGCCAGCTTTAGCCAAACCTTCGCCTCGGAACAGGTTACCACCACCAATAACCAAACCCACTTCAACACCCAACTCAACAATTTCTTTTATTTCTTGAGCCATGCGTTCTAACACTTTAGGATCGATGCCGAAGCCTTCGTCTCCCATTAGTGCTTCACCACTGAGTTTTAACAATATTCTTCGATAAGCGGACTTGGGTGCGATACTCATAGATTGATAATTCCTAAAGGTGATAAAAGGCGGCGATGTTAAGGGCCTATAAGCCTATATTACATATACCAGTGTTGTTTCAAAATAATTGATGCAAAACAACACAGGTATATATAAAAAAGCACCTCAATGTGAGGTGCCAGTATTATACCCAAACAACTTTAAAATGCATGTTTCAGCGTGAATTAAAATTGATTTCGATATTCATGCCTGTGGTATTTCTATTTTTTAACAGCTGCCATTTGAGCAGCCACTTCAGCTGCAAAGTCTTCTTCTTTTTTCTCAATGCCTTCACCCACTTCAAAACGTACGAAGTTAATCACCTCAGCACCTTTTGATTTAAGTAAATCAGCAACCAAGATAGAAGGATCTTTCACGAAAGGCTGACCTGTCAAACTGATTTCGCCAGTGAACTTCTTCATACGACCAGAAACCATTTTTTCTGCAATTTCAGGTGGTTTGCCAGACTGAAGAGCGATATCAAGCTGAATTTCTTTTTCTTTAGCTACGACTTCAGCTGGCACATCTTCAGGCTTAACAAATTGAGGGCTAGAAGCAGCAACATGCATTGCGATGTCTTTAGCTAATTCTTCATCACCACCTTGTAAAATTGCGATAACACCGATACGTGCACTATGAACGTAGGCACCAAGGTTATCACCTTCAACAGTAACAACACGACGAGGGCTGATGTTTTCACCAATTTTGGCAACTAGAGTGTCACGTAATTCACTGATTTTAACGCCATCAACTTCAGTGTTATTAAGTGTGTCCATGTCGTTAATTTTATTCGCAAATGCGACTTCAATTAATTTTTGACCGAACTTTACAAAACCATCATCACGAGCCACGAAGTCAGTTTCACTGTTCACTTCCATCATAGTTGCTAAACCTTTAGCAACTTTAGTCAAAATCACACCTTCAGCGGCAATACGACCTGCCTTTTTAGCGGCTTTGGCTTGACCACTTTTACGCATGTTTTCAATTGCTAACTCAATATCACCATCAGTTTCAACCAATGCTTTTTTACAATCAAGCATACCGGCGGCTGTACGCTCACGCAATTCTTTTACCAGGGCTGCAGTCACTGCCATTTTCGTTTCCTCATCAAAATAATTTGAACGATTTATTTGAACAAATCATATGAAATTAAGATTTAAAAACAGGGGCGAAGGCCCCCGTTTAATTTATTCGTATTAGATAACGGGATGCCCGCTACCTATAGTGCCGTTTATCGCTAGGCTGATTACTCAGCAGCTTCTACGAACTCACCTTTTTCAGCTTGCGCTTCTAGGTTTTGATCTCGGCCACTGATAACAGCATCAGCTGCAGCGTTCAAATAAAGTTGAACGGCACGGATAGCATCATCGTTACCAGGTACGATGTAATCAACACCATCTGGGTTTGAGTTAGTATCAACAATTGAAACAACTGGGATACCAAGGTTGCCCGCTTCAGTGATAGCAATGTGCTCATGGTCTGCATCAACAACGAATAACACGTCTGGTAAACCACCCATGTTTTTGATCCCACCAAGACTAGTTTCAAGCTTAGTCATTTCACGAGTAAGCATTAACACTTCTTTTTTGGTCAATTTTTCGAACGTACCGTCTTGGCTTTGCTGCTCAAGTTCTTTTAAACGTTTGATTGACTGACGAACTGTTTTCCAGTTAGTTAACATTCCGCCTAACCAGCGTTTGTTTACATAAAATTGGTCACATTTGTCTGCTGCGTCTTTCACGGCATCACTTGCTGCGCGCTTAGTACCAACAAAAAGGATTTTACCTTTCTTAGAAGCTATGTTGCCAACAAAGTTAAGTGCTTCGTTGAACATAGGAACTGTTTTTTCAAGATTGATGATATGAACTTTATTTCGTGACCCAAAGATGAAGGGTTTCATTTTTGGGTTCCAATAACGAGTTTGGTGTCCAAAGTGTACGCCTGCCTGAAGCATGTCGCGCATAGATACATTTGCCATTATAAAAATTCCTTAATAGGGGTTAGGCCTCCATACATCCCAGTTCTCGATCCACTTAGAATAATTCTAATTAGAAAAACGCTTAGCAGACACCCCGAAAAATGTGTCGATGTATGTGTGATATTTACGCTAATTTACTTAGCTACTTCGCGATAATTACGTGGGGCTCTCACCCTCATTAATTTCAGCGGTGCGCTTTATAGCATGAGGATGGGATGTATTCAAGTAAATTCTTCATAATGACTTTTAAAATCAAGCCACAATCTTTAAGCTAAGCCCAAGATATTATTACATAAAAGTCAGTATCCGCCATACATCAAAATAAACCAAAAACATTCGCGCAACTGATATCCATTGTAACTTTGGGAAAATTAGCGGATTTACTGATCTCGGTCAAAACGCTCCTAGCTTACCTAGTTTCATTATTCTTGCCGTATTTGAAAAGCATTTTTTATCATTGTTTCGAATAGAACCAGAAATTTCAATAACCATATTTATTCAGCTCTGGCGGGATACACTCCGAAAAGATACAATAGCCGGTATTCAACGAATTGTATTTAGTAGGAATAAAGCATTGCCCATCACAATTAAAACTACAGCTGAAATTGAAAAAATGCGCGTCGCTGGCCGCCTCGCTGCAGATGTATTACAAATGATCGGTGAATATGTCAAAAAAGGTGTAACCACCAACGAGCTTGATCAGATTTGTCACGATTACATTGTTGATGTGCAAAAGTGCATCCCTGCGCCTCTTAATTATGGTAGCCCGCCTTTCCCAAAATCTATTTGTACTTCAGTCAACCATGTTATTTGTCATGGCATTCCTGCTGATAAACAACTCAAAGATGGGGACTCAGTCAATATTGATGTAACGGTCATTAAAGATGGTTATCACGGCGACACCTCCAAAATGTTTGTAGTAGGCAAAGCCTCCATCATGACTGAAAGACTGATTAGGGTGACACAAGAGTCTTTGTATAAAGGAATAAAAATGGTCAAACCGGGCGCTCGATTAGGAGACATTGGCCATGTTATTCAGCAATATGCTGAAAGTCACAATTATTCAATTGTGCGTGAATATTGTGGTCATGGCATAGGTGCCAACTTTCATGAAGACCCCCAAGTAGTGCATTACGGAAAACCCAACACCGGAGAAACCCTTGAAGAGGGAATGTGCTTTACCATTGAACCGATGATCAATGCAGGTAAACGTTATTCAAAAGTATTACCTGATAAATGGACTGTGGTCACCAAAGACAGAAGTTTAAGCGCGCAGTGGGAACATACCTTGCTGGTCACTGCAAAGGGCGTCGAAATTTTAACCTTACGAGACGACGAAGATATTGACCGTGTTATTAACCACTAACTCAACATTAGACTCGATATAACCAATCAAACCTTATGATAAATAATTATTGCTTGCCGTAAATAGTTATTTGTCATAACCCATGATTCACGTAATTTGTGCCAATAAATCAGGCCGTCACTCATTTAAAGGTATTCACATTGTCTCTACAAAGCCTACTTAGCCAAATAAAACTGATCAACAGCACAGATAATATTGCTGCTTACAAAACCATAGTCGCAAATAGTTACGAATGGCTAGATAGTGAATTAGGTACAGGAGAAGTAACAGGACTGGTGTTAGGCAGGGCCACATTAGTGGATGCATTGCTAAGGCATATCTGGCAATTAATGGACTTGCATCATGAGCAACATTTAACGTTAGTTGCAGTAGGTGGATATGGAAGAGGACAACTACAACCTCACTCGGATATCGATTTACTGGTGCTAAGCAAAAAATCATTATCTACAAAACAGCAAGAGCGTATAAGCCAGTTCATTACACTTTTATGGGATATTGGATTAGATGTTGGGCAATCCGTGCGCACCATCAAAGAAACGTTTCAACTGGCTAAACAAGACGTCACTATAGCCACAAACTTAGTCGAAGCACGTATTTTAAGTGGCTGTCAGGCAACCTTTGAAGGCTTACAAGAAAAACTCAGTTCACGGGGATATTGGAGCAGTAAAGATTTTTTCTTGGCAAAATATCAAGAACAAAAACAACGTCATAGAAAATTCAAAGACACGTCATATAACTTAGAGCCTAACGTCAAAGAAAGCCCAGGCTGTTTAAGAGACATTCAATCTATTGGGTGGGTTGCAAAGAAACATTTTAACGCCGTAGACGGCAAAGATTTGGTAGCACATGGTTATTTTAATCAGCAAGAATTTGATGAATTAATAGAATGTCGAGAAAACCTTTGGCGAATTAGGTTTGCTTTACACATTGTGGCTGGTCGCAGCGAAAACCGCTTATTGTTCGACTATCAAACTGATGTAGCCACACGCCTAGGTTATGGTGACGAAGGCAAAGCATCAGTAGAACGCATGATGAAATCCTTTTTCAGAACTGTTAGGCGCATTAGTGAACTGAACAAAATGTTAATGCAACGTTTTAGTCAAGACGTACTGAACTTAAATGTAAAACAACATATTGAAATTAATACAGATTTTGAACTACTCGATGGTTATATTGCCCCGACTAAAGAAAACGTGTTTGCATCTCCGGAAGCCATTTTACAATTTTTACTACTGATTGCCGATACCCCTCAAATAAAAGATCTACACTCAAATTGCCTGCGGCAATTACGTTTGGCAAGACGTAAATTTCGTAAGCAATATTATGTAGAACGAGTCGAATGTCGTGAATTATTTTTACAATTAGCCAAACATCCTAACTTCTTCGCGTTAGGCTGGGATATTATGCATAAACATGGCATTTTACAGGCTTATATCCCACAGTGGGATCACATAGTAGGCATGATGCAATTTGATTTATTCCATGCCTACACTGTCGACGAACATACTCATCGATTGGTAAAAAACATTTATCATTATTCACAACCCGACAATAAAGAATTCCCCCGTTGTGGAAATATTGTTAAAAACCTTGATAAACCAGAGCTGTTATACATTGCTGCTATTTATCACGATATTGGCAAGGGCCGTAATGGTGACCACTCTAAACTGGGTGCAGTGGACGTAGAAGAGTTTTGTCATCGTCATGGTATCAATGCTAAAGATACAGAACTGATTAGGTGGTTAGTAGAAAGTCATCTGTTAATGTCTGTTATCGCTCAAAGGCGAGATATCTACGACCCAACGGTGATCAACGAGTTTGCACAAGCGGTGCGTACCCACAACAATTTAAACCACTTATATGTATTAACCCTCGCAGATATTCGGGCAACTAATGACAATCTATGGAACGATTGGAAAGCGACACTCTTAAGAGAATTATATTTACTCACACAAAAAGCCCTAGACAATGGTTTAGAGTGCAAAGTGGCCTTGCAAGACAGAATTAGTGAACATCAAACCAAAGCTATGGCCTCGATGCTTGATAACGGTATGAACGAGACCCAAATATTACAGTTTTGGCAACGCCTGAGTGATGACTATTTTACTCGTTTCAAACCAGCACAAATCGCATGGCATGCCAACCTCATCTTAGCCGCGCACCCTATGACCGATGACTTTTTAATGGTTGGCACTAGTGCTGATACATCGAAAGCGGGTGCTGAACTGATTGTATATGGCAAAGACAGGCCCATGATGTTTGCGCAAATAGCCTCTGTTCTAGATAGCCGAAACTGCTCCATCCACGATGCACAAATCATGCGTACTCAAGATGGTTTTATGTTTGATAGTTTTACAATTTTTGAACATAACGGCGATAGGATCACCTCTGAATCACGTTTAGATAGTTTACGAGATGCGGTAGAAACGCAGTTAAATAAACCCGGCGAAAAACACATCAATAGACGCAAAATGTCTCGTCAAATGAAACAATTGGATGTAAAAACCAAAATTAGATTTTACCCCAGCCAAACCAATGTCACTTTGGTTGAGCTTGAAGCCCTAGATGCACCAGGATTATTGGCTAATATTAGTGAACAATTTATTGCTCTTAATTTCAAATTACACCAAGCAAAAATATCCACTATTGGGGAGCGTGCAGAGGATTTATTTATTGTCAGTAACGAGTTTGACCAACCGCTGACGCAAGCTGAACAGGTGCAGTTAAAGAAACGACTGTGTGAAGCCTTAGATTAGCATTTTGGGATGGTCTGTTTACTTGAAGCATGACCATCACCTGCTACTCAAAGAGCTAATCTTCAGGGTTAGATACAATAACAGCAGACGGTCAGGACTATCTAGGTAATGGGTACTTTGTGCCAACTATAGTCATAGCGGTAGCCTTTTAAACCGGAATTACTCTATCTTTAGCGAGAGTAGTTAAAAGCTAAAATATTGCACCTCAGAGGACACACAGAGCACAGAGGAAAAGCAGGTATAGTGGGTTGCGGAGCTAGAACTGTCTGGCTCTAATGTGCCAAAACCTGGCGTTGGTGAACCACTTACTTAACGATTACAAATAGCAGATAGCGGATGATGAGGATTTACAAGCTATCGCTCTGAGCTGTCCTTCAGTAGATTTTATCCACTGCCCGATTGGCTAACTCGCTGAGGGAAATACCCACTGTGACTTTAAGTGTGTTTGCCATTATCTAGATATTGACACCTAGCCTTGAGGGTTTAGCAGAAGTTTACATTTTAGATGTTACCTTCGCGCTACAAGCCCTCACGGATACTGAGTCCTGAGGCATTTAGCGCGAAGTCTGTTTTTTCGCTTTTAACAAAAAGCTATTTGAAACGGTAAATAGGCTCGGTAACGCAACACTTTTACAAAAGCATCAACTGACTTAAGCTTTTTTCTTATCCAACGTCACCACATCTGCTTTTTCTTCAGCTAAAAGAGTATCTGCTGTAATCCCTTTTAATAACTTACCGAGAGAGTCTTTATTTTTAGACAACATAATAGATAACTCTTCTAATACCTTGGCTTCAATTTTAAAGCCTTTGCCTTCAATATATTCACTTAGGTTATCCGCTACATCGAGCATTTTGTCGTATTGATCGGCTTCTTTTTTATCTGCGCTCACAAACTTCTCCACCCCTTTGTGTTCAACTACATAACGTGTGATTACGGCCATAATTTGCTCTCTTTTGTTTAACTTGATTGTACAAGGCTAACACAATAACTGTATGTATGAACAGTTACTTTTGGAGTCGATATGCAAATCAGTTTAGCTTGCAGGCAATAAAAAACCAGCACATAGCTGGTTCTCTTCATAAAACTTAGAGGCTATTCTAGGCTATTGCGCTTCACTCACCATGTTGACAGTGTATTTAGGGATTTCTACCACTAAATCTTCGTCTTGAATAATAGCTTGGCAACCAAGTCTAGAATCGGGTTCCAACCCCCATGCTTTATCTAACATATCTTCTTCTAGTTCATCACCTTCATTTAAGGAGTTAAAGCCTTCACGTACGATGATATGACAAGTGGTGCAAGCACAGACTTTTTCGCAGGCGTGTTCAATACCAATGCCGTTTTTCAAAGCAAGATTTAACACTGAGGTGCCTTTTTCACCTTCTAAAACAGCGCCATCTGGGCACAACTCATCGTGAGGTAAAAAAATTACTTGTGGCATAGTTAGATTCCTAATATTCAGTAAAGTTATTTATTTTAAATTCTGTCAACGGACTGGCCAGAGAAAGCGCTTTTAATCGATTGATCCATGCGTTTCTGCGCAAAGGTTTCGCTCAACTTATCGAGTTGTTCGATAGCGGCTTTAATGACGTCTTTGTCTGTGCCCTTCGCTAACTCGTTAAGTCTTGCGAGTCCCGCTTCAATGGCTTGTATTTCTGATGTCTTAAGTAAGTTTAGGCCGTCAGCAGCTAATGCCCCTTGCAAGTTTTCATGCACTCTTGCGGCTTCAACTTGTTGTTCTTTAAGCATACGAGCTTGCATATCTTCTTGGGCATTATCCATAGATGCTTTTAGCATAGTGGCAATTTCACTGTCTTCTAACCCATATGAAGGCTTAACTTGAATTTCGGCCTGCACTCCTGTGGATTTTTCCATAGCACTCACATTTAACAATCCGTCGGCATCAACTTGAAATGTCACCCGAATATGAGCAGCTCCCGCAACCATGGGGGGAATGCCTCGTAATGTGAATTTTGCAAGAGATCGACAATCCTTTACCAACTCACGTTCCCCTTGAACCACATGTACCATCATGGCAGTTTGCCCGTCTTTGAAAGTAGTAAACTCTTGCGCTTTAGCAACGGGGATAGTGGTGTTGCGTTGAATCACTTTTTCAGTCAAACCGCCCATGGTTTCTATACCCAAAGATAAAGGCAAAACATCTAATAACAGCATGTCGCTATCAGGCTTATTGCCAACCAAAATATCGGCTTGGATAGCGGCACCGATAGCCACCACTTTATCAGGATCGATAGAAGTCAGTGGGGTCCGCTCGAAAAAGTCGCCAACTTGTTGACAAACTAAAGGCACCCGGGTTGAGCCACCTACCATCACTACTTCAATCACTTGTTGCTTTTCTAGCTTGGCGTCTTTTAAAGCTCTGCGACAAGCTCGTAATGTATCCTTAACCAAGGGGGCAATAAGTTGTTGAAATTTGTCTAGATTGATCATCACTGATTGGTGTTTACCTGTGTCATCTTCAAACTGAACAGTAACCACAGATCCATGACTTAATTCTTCTTTGGCCTCTTTCGCTTTGTCTAGCAAAATACGATGTAAGCTTTTAGATAAGGTACCCGTTAATTGACTTTGCTGACGAATAAATTCCACTAACAAGGCATCAAAATCATCTCCACCCAGTGCAGAGTTTCCACCGGTAGAAAGCACTTCAAATACACCTTTGCTTAAATGCAAAATAGAAATATCAAAGGTGCCACCGCCTAAATCATAAACGGCTATAATGCCTTCTTGACGAGAATCCAAACCATAAGCGACAGCTGCAGCTGTGGGTTCGTTGAGTAAACGTAAAACCTTCAAACCGGCAAGTGCCGCGGCATCTTTGGTGCCTTGACGCTGGGCATCATCAAAATAAGCAGGAACGGTGACGACTGCACCTTGCAATTCATCACCTAAGGTTGATTCTGCACGCTTTTTAAGCTCGTTTAATATTTTTGCTGATACCTGAACAGGGTTCACCTCGCCCGAAGCAACAGTCATCACTGGCGATAGAGAATCTGTAAATAGGTAAGGCAAATTTGGATAAGCGGCTTTGATGTCTTGCACAGAGCGACCTAAAAAACGTTTAACTGACACAATAGTGTTAGATGGATCAATACTTGCCAGTTGTTTGGCTTCTTGTCCAATCACTTCTGAGTCGGCTAAATATCTGACTACTGACGGTAATAAATGTCTACCTTGGGCATCAGGTAACGTGAGTGCTTCACCACTACGCACAGATGCCACTAATGAGTTTGTGGTACCTAAATCGATACCAACCGCTAATTTACGTTGATGAGGGGCGGCGCTTTGACCGGGTTCAGATATTTGCAAAAATGCCATGGTCTAATTCGTTTCTTTTAGGTTGCAATGAATAAAGTTAAAAATCACTTAACACATCTTCTTTTAGCTCAATTTCAGACAACATTTTATATGAAAATTTAAGTTGGCGAATAATATTGGCCGCATTTTGTTCAGCCATTTCGTGATCACTTTCGAGAAAGTTTCTTAACTTAGTTAAATCACTTTTAATCGATTGATTAATTTCATCTTCCAGTGATGACAATACATCCAAAGGATCGGTTCGTTCAGCTATTTCAGCTAACTCTTCACGCCATTCCATTTGTTGCATCAAAAAAGCGGTGTCTTTTATGGTTTGTTGTTCATGTTTTAAATCGATACCCCGCAAACTCAATAAGTATTCCGCTCTAGATAAGGGTGATTTAAGTATTGAATATGCGTCATTTACTTGCGCATTCTTTTGAATTGCCAACAACTTCTCTTGCTCGCTACCGCTGGCAAATTTATCTGGGTGAGTTAAGCGCTGTAATTGCTGATAGGTTTGTGGCAAAACAGACAAATCCACATCGAAAGACACGGGGATATTAAAGAGTTCAAAATAATTCATCTGGCTACTAATTAGGCTTGATGTGTTTTACGTGCGGCAGAGTTTAACAAAGATAACATTAAACATTAAAGCTTTCGCCACAACCACATTCGCCACTTGCATTGGGATTAGTGAATTGAAAACCTTCGTTTAAGCCTTCTCTGGCAAAATCCAGATGTGTACCATCTAAGTACGCCAAACTTTTACCATCAATAATAATTTTCACACCATTATCTTCGAATAGTTTATCGTCAGGATTAACACCATCAACAAACTCAAGCACATAAGCTAAACCTGAACAGCCAGTGGTTTTGACACCAAGACGCAGCCCTAAACCGGATCCCCTATTTTCGAGAAACGTTTTAGCACGTAATGCTGCGGTATCGGATACAGTTATGGCCACTGGCTACTCCTACTTAATTAACTTAGTTTAAACTTCGACTTGGCGACTTTTATAATCTGCAACTGCGGCTTTAATGGCATCTTCAGCCAAAATAGAGCAATGAATTTTGACTGGTGGTAAGGCCAACTCTTCAGCAATATCCATATTACTGATAGTAGAAGCTTCGTCTATAGACTTACCTTTCACCCATTCAGTGACTAATGAACTTGAAGCGATGGCCGAACCACAGCCATAAGTTTTGAACTTTGCGTCTTCAATAATGCCATTTTTATCAATCTTAAGTTGCAACTTCATCACATCACCACAAGCAGGTGCGCCGACCATACCTGTTGCAATTGATGGATCATTCTTGTCAAAACCACCGACGTTGCGTGGGTTTTCGTAGTGGTCGATTACTTTTTCGCTATAAGCCATGATATTTTACCTTTTGGTTATGTGATGAAGCATTCTGTGCTGCACCACATGAATATTAATTTCGCTACTTTATTCGTTTAAGACTCTTCGTTAGTTCAAGACTACTTATTAGTTCAAGACTACTATTGCTTAACGACTCTAGGTAAGTCCTTTAGTGATGGGCCCACACTACCTTGCTTAAATCTATGCCTTCTTTGTACATATCCCAAAGTGGCGACATGTCACGTAATTTATCTATGGCGTTACGGATCACACCAATCACATAATCAATTTCAGTTTCTGTAGTGAATCGGCCCATGGTGAAACGAATCGAACTATGAGCTAGCTCGTCGTTCAAGCCCAATGCCCGAAGAACATACGAAGGCTCAAGGCTCGCAGAGGTACAAGCTGAGCCAGAAGACACAGCCATATCTTTCAAGGCCATAATCAATGATTCACCTTCAACATAAGCAAAACTGACGTTAAGATTACCTGCGATACGACTTTCCATATCACCGTTTAAGTATACGGCTTCCATATCTTTGATGCCGTTCCATAATTTGTTACGTAACATCAACAGACGTTCGTTTTCAGCGCCCATTTCTAATTTGGCAATGTGGAAAGCTTCGCCCATACCTACTATTTGATGAGTTGCCATAGTGCCAGATCGCATACCACGTTCATGACCGCCACCGTGCATTTGAGCCTCTAGGCGAATACGTGGTTTACGACGCACAAACAAAGCGCCTATACCTTTAGGGCCATAGGTTTTGTGTGCAGAAAACGACATCAAATCTACCTTAGTAGTTTGTAAATCGATTGGCACTTTACCTGTGCTTTGAGCTGCATCCACATGGAATAAAATTTTGCGTTCACGACACATTTCACCAATGGCTGCGATATCTTGAATAACGCCGATTTCATTATTGACATGCATAATGCTGATCAAAATAGTATCAGGGCGAATGGCAGCAACCAATTTATCCATTTCTACCAAGCCATTTGGCTCGGGATCAAGATAAGTCACTTCAAAATCTTCACGCTCTAACTGACGCATAGTGTCTAGTACGGCTTTATGCTCAGTTTTAAGGGTAATAAGGTGTTTACCTTTTTTACCATAAAAATTAGCAGCGCCTTTAATGGCTAGGTTATTGGATTCAGTCGCACCTGAAGTAAATACAATTTCTCTTGGGTCAGCATTGACCAAATCTGCAATTTGATTACGAGCAACATCGACTGCTTCTTCTGCTACCCAACCAAATTTATGGGAACGAGATGCGGGGTTACCGAATACACCATCTGTGGTTAAGCAGTCTGCCATTTTGGCTGCAACACGAGGATCTACTGGGGTAGTTGAAGAATAATCCAGATAGATCGGAAGCTTTAATTCGCTCATTTTTTACTCCGCTTAAAGCTGCAAACTAATAGAAATTTCATTTGCTGCTATTTGATTATGATGTTTATTTTTGTCTTGTCTTTCCGCTACTTGCTTCACATCATGCTGTTGCATGAGTTCACCTAAAGTAATACCGTCCAGAAACACACTAATTCTGTCACTTAAGCCTTCCCATAAATTATGGGTTAGGCATCTTTCCCCGCCTTGGCAGCCGCCTTGACCTTGACACTTAGTCGCGTCTACCGATTCGTTTACCGCGCGGATAACTTCACCTATAGAGATCTCATCAGCTGTACGTCCAAGTTTATAACCACCACCTGGACCACGCACACTGTCTACTAACTTCTCTCTACGTAAACGGGAGAAAAGTTGTTCAAGATAGGACAAAGAAATTTCTTGGCGCTCGGATATATCGGCTAAAGACACGGGTCCACGTTTCGAGTGTAATGACACATCTAACATAGCTGTCACTGCGTAACGACCTTTAGAAGTCAATTTCATAGTAATGAATCCAATACCAAACTAGATTTAAATTTTTACATACCTGACTATTTTAGTCAAGTATTTAACCCCAAATTTTAGTCAAGTATTATATATGTGGATCAAAGGCATCACTGACCTTTTTAATATCTTCTACATGCTCGTTATCAGAGAAGTCTTCTAAGTCTAAAGTGGGTAATGATTTACCACAGACATCACCGCCCATCTTATTGATGGCTTGACACATTTCTTCCACTTTTTTATCAACAATATGAACATGATCCACCATCACACCGATAGCATGAGCGATGGGATCAGGATTATCTGTTGCTACCGCATAAGCATCAAAACCATATTTTTTGGCTATTTTTTCACGCTCACCATTAGACGGCGCTTCTGGCTGATTCTGCTGCACTACCACGCGCCCTGGAATACCAATAACGGTTGCATTCTCAGGCACATCACGCACCACCACCGAATTAGATCCCACCTTTGCACCTTTGTGCATAGTGATTGGCCCAAGTACTTTCGCACCTGCTCCTACTACTACGTTATCTTCTAAAGTAGGATGTCGCTTACCAGCATTCCACCTTGTTCCGCCAAGTGTGACACCATGATACAAAGTCACATCGTCCCCAATTTCTGCGGTCTCACCTATAACGACCCCCATGCCATGGTCTATAAAAAAGCGGCGCCCCAATGTTGCTCCTGGGTGAATTTCAACTCCTGTTAACCAACGAGAAAAAGTTGAAATAGAACGCGCCAACCATTTCCAGTTGGCTTTCCATAATTTATGACTAAGACGGTGGATCCAAATAGCGTGCAAACCCGGATAATTAGTCAGTATCTCGAAGGAATTACGTGCCGCAGGGTCACGATGAAAAACACTTTGTATATCTTCTTTTATTCTACTGAACATTGCTTATCCCGAACTGAGGTTGCTTAGTTTACTGATCTCGATTCTTAATGCTCTTGTCTACCGAGCCCAAAATACCACGCAATATATTCAATTCTTGCGACTCGGGGCGAGCACGATTATATAAGCGGCGTAATTTAGCCATTACCATACCGGGATGTTTGGCAATGATGAAATTCGTTTTGATAAGGGTTTGTTCCAAATGACTATAAAAACCTTCAAGATCCTCCGCCAATGGGTATTCTGTGTCTTCAGGGTGATTTTCTGGGTATTGGCCACGAGATAAATTTAAGTAAGCCATTCGCACTTCATAACACAACGTTTGAACTGCAGCGGCTAGGTTTAAAGAGCTATATTCAGGATTTGCTGGAATACATACATGAAAATGACATTGTTGTAATTCATCATTACTTAATCCATTATTTTCACGACCAAACACCAAAGCGACAGGATACTTAGATACTTCATTTATCATCTTTTCACCGCATCCTCTTGGCTCTAACATTGGCCAAGATAAAGTGCGAGAACGAGCGCTAGTGCCAATGACTAAACCACAATCAGCCACAGCTTCGGCCAGGGTATCTACCGTTCTTGCATTCGCTAATACGTCACCCGCGCCTGCTGCTAACGCACTGGATTTACCATCTGGTGCAGTGATAGGAGCAACCAACACCAATTGACTCAACCCCATGGTTTTCATTGCCCTTGCAGCCGAGCCAATGTTGCCTGTGTGGGAGGTATTAACTAACACTATGCGAATATTTTCTAACATGATGAGGGTATCTTTTGTTTAGCTGCTCAATTTTGGGCGCGAATAATAACATATTTATGCTAAACCACCTCAAAATGACGTTTTAGCATAAATATGAAATGGATTACCTAGTAAGACAAATCGTCAAAAAATTTTCTAATTGCTAAATTGGCATATCTTGATATACTACGCGGCGATTTTTTGTTCAGCAAACGCTATTAATTATTTGCTGAACTATTAATTTAATGTTCTTTATTTAATGTTCTTTTAAAATTGGTGGTTAACTATGCATCCTATGCTGAATATAGCGATCCGTGCTGCGCGTGCTGCGGGTAATATCATTGCTAATGGGTTTGATAATCAGACCGACTTGCAAACTGAAGCAAAAGGTGACAACGATTACGTCACTCGTATCGATAAAGAAGCCGAACAGGCCATAATCCATAAAATCAAGCTATCTTACCCTGAACATAGTTTTGTGGGTGAAGAAGGTGGCGTAGTGGAAGGTGACAACGATTTTAAATGGGTTATTGATCCGTTAGATGGCACCACCAATTTTATCAAAGGCATCCCTCATTTTGCCGTATCTATTGCCCTCATACACAAAGGTCGCTTAGACCAAGGCGTAATATTTGATCCTATACGTGGCGAATTATTCACAGCAAGCAGAGGCGCAGGTGCTCAGCTCAATGGCTTTCGTATTCGTGCCAGTAAGGCCAAAGAATTAAGTCAAACTATCCTAGCCACTTCTTTTCCTTTTAAAAATAAAACCAGTTTGCCTCAGTATTTAGAAGGTTTTAATAAAATATTTATGCAAGCAGGCGATATACGTCGCAGCGGTTCAGCAGCACTAGATTTGGCATACGTCGCAGCTGGCCGTTATGATGGTTATTGGGAGAGTGGTCTCAAACCTTGGGACATAGCAGCCGGTGAATTAATGGTACGTGAATCTGGAGGGTTGGTAACAGACTTTTCTGGTGGTAACGACCCCATGCATAAAGGCGATATTGTTGCTGGTAGCCCTAAGGTTGTGCAGTGTTTAGTGAAACACTTGAAGTAAAAACTTCATGAATTTTTAAGGCGAGCAGCAGCTCGCCTTTTTTGTTTGCCCTCCCCCATTTCACCTTCCCGCCTTTTGTCTAAACATATAAAAAAGCCAAAGATTAAACATGGCTTTAAAATAGTTTTAGCAAGTAGTGTTTTTATCCGCTCGGTGAACCTCACCTTTAACTCTGATATAAACGCTTAATGGTCAAACGACTTGGATCTAAAGATAGTTTTTGTTTTTCTCTGTGCAGCGAAGCCTCATCTTCCTCGGTGGTGCAAAATATCTTTAACTTTCGTCTTTTCAACATTTAATGCCAAATTATTTTGCACCACCGAGAACACAGAGCGCTAACAACATTCACAAAAGAAAAAATCGCTTTAAACTACTTGAATCAAGTCGTTCTTTTTTGCTTTTCTCTGTGAAGCTTAGCGGTCGGCACCCAACGCTCTTTTCTCTCAATGGTTAATAAACTTTTTGCTTTTCATTTAATAGATTGTTTGCGCCATAACAAATAAACAACAGGCACAATAATTAACGACAGCACTAGAGCGCTGGCCATGCCTCCTACCATTGGCGCAGCAATACGACTCATCACTTCTGAACCTGTACCTGAGCCGTACAAAACCGGCAATAAACCTAGCATAATGGTGGCAACTGTCATCATCACTGGCCTTACTCTAAGCCCAGCTCCTTGCATCACTGTTTCAACCAAGTCTTCTAAACTAGGCTGAGTGTTATTATTTTGATGGGTTTGTATCAATTCTTGATACGACTGATTGAGATAGACCAACATAATCACGCCTATCTCTGCTGCCACACCGGCCAGTGCGATAAAACCAACGCCAGATGCCACAGACAGGTTAAAACCTTCCAAATATAACAACCAAACACCACCAATTAGAGCTAAAGGTAAAGTGCCTATTATAATGGCGACCTCAACAAAGTTGCGAAAGTTGACATACAGCAAAATAATGATAATCGCCAGCGTTAAGGGTAATACGTAGGCAAGCTTCTCTTTAGCCCGCTGCATATATTCATATTGCCCTGCCCAATTTAGGCTGTAACCCGTTGGCAAGTCTAACTCTTGAGATAACAACAACTTTGCATTTTGGACGTAGCTGCCAACATCAATGTCTTTAATATCAATGTAGGTCCAGCCATTTATTCGCGCATTCTCACTTTTTATCCCCGCGGGGCCATCTTCTACGTAAATTTTTGCAACGTCAGCCAAGGCAATACGTTGTCCAGTTGCCGTGACTATAGGCAACAAAGCAAGTTGCTCTGGTGAATCTCGATAACTTTGTGGATAACGTAAGTTAATGGGGTAACGCTCCAAACCTTCAACCGACTCGGACACATTCATGCCTCCAATCGCAGTGGATATCACTTGTTGCACATCTGAAATATTTAGGCCGTAACGAGATGCCTTTTCACGCTGGATATCGACTTTAATATAACGCCCAGCGGCAACCCGTTCTGAATACACCGAAGCGGTACCCGACATCTGTGAAAGGATTTCCTCTATATCTTGACCGATACGTTGAATAACAACCAAATCACTGCCTGCCACTTTAATACCCACTGGGGTTTTAATACCTGTTGCGAGCATGTCGATACGGGTTTTTATCGGCATCACCCACGCATTCGTCAATCCTGGGATCTGCACCAGTTTATCGAGCTCTGCCCGCAGCTTTTCGGTTGTCATGCCAACACGCCATTCGTCTTGCGGTTTAAGCTGAATAAAGGTTTCAATCATAGTCAGTGGTGCTGGATCGGTGGCAGTCTCGGCGCGGCCTATTTTCCCAAATACACTTTTAACTTCTGGAACGGTGGCGATCAATTTATCGGTTTGTTGCAACAGTTCTCGTGCCTTACCTATTGATAAACCTGCATAAGTAGTTGGCATATACATTAAATCACCTTCATCCAAGGGAGGGATAAATTCACTGCCCAGTTTGTTAATAGGATAAAAACCTACCACTGCAATCAACAAAGTGACTAGCACAGTACTCTTGGGGTGATGTAACACTAAACGTAAAACAGGTAAATACATGGCCACTAATAGTCTGTTTAGTGGGTTCTTCTTTTCACTCACAATTTTACCGCGAATGAAATACCCCATCAGCACGGGCACTAAGGTAATGGCCAAGCCAGCTGAGGCCGCCATTGCGTACGTTTTGGTATAGGCAAGTGGAGCAAACATTCTGCCTTCTTGCGCCTCTAAAATAAACACAGGTAGAAAGCTCACTGTGATAATTAATAAGCTAAAAAACAAAGCAGGCCCTACTTCTGATGCCGACTTTGCGACTATTTGCCAACGGTTTTCATTGGTTAGTGGTGTTTTTTCCATGTGTTTATGCATGTTTTCAATCATCACTATAGCGCCATCAGTCATGGCACCTATAGCTATGGCAATGCCTCCTAAAGACATAATATTGGCATTAACACCTTGCCAATACATGATGATAAATGACACCAGAATACCTATAGGTAAACTGATTACCGCCACAATGGATGAACGAATATGAAATAAAAACGCGGCACACACCAAAGCAACAATAAGCAGTTCTTCGCCTAGTTTCGACCATAAATTATCCACGGCCCGCGTAATTAAATCTGAACGGTCGTACACCGTCACTATTTCAACTCCCTCAGGTAAACTATCTTTTAACGTAGCTAATTTTTGTTTCACTCCGGAAATGGTTTTTTGCGCATTTTCACCAAAGCGCATCACCACCACCCCGCCAGCCACTTCACCCTCGCCATTAAGCTCTGCAATGCCTCTGCGCATTTGTGGGCCAAGACGAATATCAGCCACGTCTCTTAGTAACAAAGGGGTGCCTTTATCATTGATACCCAATGGAATAAGGGCTAAATCTTCAATAGATTGAATATATCCAGAAGCACTGACCATATATTCAGCTTCTGCCATTTCAATCACAGAGGCACCCACTTCCTGATTGCCCTGTTTAACGGCTAGTTGAATAAGACTTAAAGGTATGCCATATGCACGCAACTTGTCTGGGTCGACTATAATTTGATACTGCTTGACCATCCCCCCAATCGAAGCCACCTCGGATACACCAGACACAGTTTGCAACTCAAACTTGAGAAACCAATCTTGAATAGAGCGTAACTGACTAAGATCATGTTTGCCGGTGCGGTCTACCAGCGCATATAAATAAATCCAGCCCACACCCGTTGCATCAGGGCCTAGTTGCGGCTTTGCTGCTGCAGGTAGACGTGGAGCAACTTGTGACAAATATTCCATCACTCTGCTGCGCGCCCAGTAGAGGTCGGTTTTATCATCAAATATAATGTAGACAAAAGAATCACCAAAAAATGAAAAACCACGGACGGTTTTTGCCCCCGGTACAGACAACATGGCAGTGGTCAAAGGGTAAGTCACTTGATCTTCGATAACCTGTGGAGACTGCCCAGGGTAACTGGTCTTAATGATAACTTGTACATCGGACAGATCAGGTAAGGCATCGACTGGGGTATTACGTATGGCAAACAGTCCTAACCCAATAACAATAAAAGTAGCCAGCAAAACAAAAAAACGATTGTTGATTGACCAATGGATGATCCGTTCAATCATGGTTAAGCTCCTGCCCATTTTCCTGAATAGTTAACCCATAATCAGTAATCAAAAAATCACCGTTTTGAATTTCAAAAGTGAAGTGTATTTTGTCCCCTTGCTGCAATTTGTTGAGAGACAACCTATCAGCAAAAACAAAATCCATGGTCTCAGGATCACGTCCCCACTTTTCGATAGGACCACGACTAATATTAGCCACCCGGGTCTGAAAATTGATTTGGTTAATGACGCCTTCAACATCGGCTGAGTCTACGTTTTCATCTGAGGTGTTAACTTGAACGTCATCTGCTTTATTTTCTTGACCTTTATTTTTTTGACCAATATCTGCTGGTGACAAAGACATACGCATAAAATCAGAATGGATACTGCTTTCCGAGTCCAGCAAAAACTGAGCTGAAGTCACCACTTGCTCACCCACTTCCACACCGTCCAATATTTGCGCCAACTTGCTGGTGACTTGTCCCAAATTCACCTCTACAGATTTGTACTGACCTTTACCTACAACTAACACCACTCTATCTTGGGTGCCGGTGCGAATAACCGCCTCTTTAGGGACTAATAAGGTTTGCTCTTGTGAGTCGTTATGAATGATGACCTGAGCAAACATGTTAGGTTTAAGCAACATATCAACATTGTCAAAACGTAACCTGACCCTCAGTGTGCGTGTTTTAGCATCGACTGTGGGATAAACATAATCAACTTGCCCTTGCCATGTTTTCCCGGGAACAAAACCAAGAGTCATAGTGACCAACTGACCTATTTTGACCTGGGCTGCTTGGCGTTCAAACACCTCAGCTTTTACCCACACATCATCCAATGCACCGATAGACATCAAAGTAGTGCCAGGTTTTACGAAAAATCCTTCCCTGATGGCTAGGTTGTCTATCACCCCAGATTGCGGAGCGTTAAACACAATAGTTTGTTGTACAACTTGACTCGTTTTAAGTTCTCTCATGCTTTGTTCAGGCATTTGCAATGCTAATAAGCGACTTTCTGCCGCTAAGGTTAACTCTTGGTTATTACGCTTTTTGGCTAATAGGTATTCCTCCTGTGCATTCACGAGTTCAGGTGAATACAAAGCATACAGAGGCTCGCCCTTACTCACCTGTTCACCCGATGCTTTGATGTAAAGTTTTTCAATCCATCCCTCAACACGAGGGTGTACATGCAACAGGTTATTTTCATTATATTGCACGTAACCTACCGTCTTTATAGACTCCTGAAGTACAGCCAGCTTAACCTTTGCCGTTCTCACACCTAAATTATTGACCACACTTGGCGAAATCCGCACGACACCAGGGTCTTCCTCTTTTGTGGAGTCTGCAAAAACAGGCACTAAGTCCATACCCATAGGTGACTTCCCAGGTTCATCACGGCGAAAATTAGGATCCATAGGGGCGACCCAATAAAGGGGAGCAGACTCGGTAGCGGTCGCGTGAGTCATATCCATTTCTGTGGATACAAATTGTGAGTAAATAGTCGCGGTTAATATTGCCCCGCCCACTCCACCAACGATGATGGCATATAGCGTTTTCATCGATATTCTCCTGTATTATATGAACTTGTGTGACCTTCCAAGAAATACCAAAGCTGGATGCGTATTTTGAACTTTTCGATTTGAATATCGATCAAATCGATGTGTGCACTGAGCTGGGAAATTCGAGCACGCATCACCTCTGAAAAATCCCCATCATCAGTGGTATAGGCTGACAATGACGCATCTGCTTGCTCTTGAGTTTGTGGCAGTATTGCGGTTAAAAAGCCTGCTTCACGTTGCCCAAAGCGGGTTTTCTGTTGATACAGGCTTAACATCTGAGCCAGCATGCGTTGCTGCAATAAACGTTTATCGGTCTCTATGGCTTGGGCCGTAAGGCGAGATGCCGCCACTTCACTGTCTTGTTGTGCATATCCAAATAAAGGTACATCCACGGTAATACCAATAGAGAAAAAATCCGCACGGCTTTGGCCAAGCTGGTCGTCATCTCGGTAGGCATAACTGGCATTCACTCCCCACTGCGGTTTGTATTTTTGTTGCGCCAAGTTTACCGCTGTGTCGCCAGCTTTAGCTGATTGTTCGATAGCAAGTAAGGCTGGATGCTGTGTTAATACCTGCAACAACCCCATATTGTCTGCTCGTTGTAAAAGCACTGTAAACGCATCTGGCAGTTCAGGGGATGTGGGAATAGAAGTGTTTGCTGCAAAGGTTTCGTATACTGCCAGCTGAGCAGCAGGAGAAAGCCATTCAGACAAGTTTGTCAGGGCCATATCTCGCTGACTATTAACAGCGGTTAATCTGTCATCTAATCTAGCCAACTCAAGTTGTGCGCTTATTACATCTTGTTGACGGGTATTGCCTTGGGCTGAGGAATAACTCGCTTTTACGATATCTACCAATTGCTCAAAGAGCACACGGTCACGCTCAATTAAGCGGATGGTTTGGTCAGCTTTAATTGCGTTTAACCAAAGTTGTGACACCGTCACCTGTATTTTGGCTTTGCGATCTTCTCGCTGATACGGATGTTGGTCAGCCTGATAACTCAGTTGCTGTTGCTTGATAGCCAAACTATCGCCACGGGGGAAGGTTTGAGCGATCCCTACCTTAAATTGCGTCATTGCCTCTTGGTTAAATGCAAAACCATCTGAAGGTAAATTTAGTAGTCCCATTGTTAACATAGGATCAGGCAGATTATTCACCCCTTCACTCGCAGCGCGAAGCGCTTGTTCTTGAAGTTGGTTACCCGTTAACCAAGGATCATGCGCAATAGCTATTTTTACGGCGTCTTGCATGGTTATAACCGCAAATACGCTAAAGGGAAAAGTACTCATCAGCATCACAAACAAGGCTAACGATGAGGGCGAAAAATGGAACTTATTAGTGTGTTGCATGGGTAGTCCATGTTGCCTAGTTTTACCAAACGCAAGAATACTAGGGTATTAAAATCAAGGGGGAATTCGGCGAAAACGCCAGCTAAAGAAAAAGAGCCGCAATTGTCTATTTAAAAACGGATCTGTCCTGTGTTAGCGAATAATGGGGGGGTTTACGTAAAGACGGCAGGAATGCGTCTTGTATTGAAAACAAGTAAAAATCTGAAGAGTCTGCCACTACACTTAAAGCCGTGGCAGTCATAAAATGAGAGAGTGTTACAGAAGCACAGGTTCCTGTGAAACAACTACATTCTTGATCGCAGCAATCCATAGCCATATCTTGTTGTAGAGTATTTTGCTGGGTATCTTGCTTCATATTGTGTTGCATATGATTAGGCATTTCAGACTCAAGCAGACTCTGATTCATGGGGCCCATATCATCAATATGCTGACTACTGGCATGTGCATTTGACTCACAAGGTACAACCGCATAGGCGTATGACTGACCGATTAACAGCGCCATAATCAAACCCCATGTCATCACCTTATTTGTCATCAACTGTCTTTTATCCCTTGTACTGAGAAATTAGAGAATACCATAATATGAAACACTGTCTATTTTGAAACTAGTCTTGGGGAGATGTCATCTTGTCCTCTTTACTCGCGCCGTCTTCAATATACATGGCTTTATAATATTCAGGTGGAAAACATTGTTGTTTGCCATCCACCACATCTTTACATATCAATGTAGTTGTCAGGCTCTTTTTTTCAAATAGCGGCTTGAAGGCTTCTTTAGAGCTGGGGAGTTGCGCCACTACCTTTGTTATTAACATAGCATCTTGCTCAAGCCCCTCAATTGTGAAGAACAATTTTTCCTTACTTGCATCCACATTATCTCCATCATGCAACACAGACAAAAGTGCCATATCAGTGGCAAACCCTAAAACTGTACAACTGTTTGCTACTAGAATAAGGCTACATAACACTGCTATTTTGACCAATTTCATATTTATCTCTAATGTTGAAAACAGTTGCATATCCTCCAACTTCAGTGAGAAGGATATGCCATCACAAAAATTTACAGACTAAGTTGCTGATGGAAGCTGTCGATATCTGTGACCTTGATTGCTCCTTCAGGTTCAATAAAAGCTTGATCGGCAAATTTAGTACCACGCATTTGGATTAGCACTTGACCGAAGTCTTTACCGCCTTCAATACGATTATAAAGATTTATCACATCGTCTAAGGTGACTTTTTCTATGGCTGCAATCAGTCTGTCTCGACTATCGAATTGCCATTTCTGGTCACGCCAATCACCAATAAATTTGCCCATTTCTTCGGATAAGTTTTTAGCAGGTTGCGTTAACGTTATCAATACACTGTTTTTAGTGGTGGCGAACTCTTCTGACGTCACTGCGGCTAACTGCTTAGAAAATCCTTTGCGGAATAATGCAATTCGATCACCTACATCTGCCAGCCCTTTTGCAGGTGATTGAATGTAATAAGCCACCAACATTTGCTCCCTAAATGTTTGCCCAAAAAAACCAACGGCATAGGCCAGTTGTTCTTCTGTTCTGATTTGTTTAAACAACGCAGGACGAATAATTTGTGATAACAGTCTTGCCGCAGCTAGGTCTAGATCATTTCGCGGTGCCAAATACGCATCGATCAAACCTACGTCCGTCATTTCTATATCTTCTTGCCAGCTGTAAATTTTTCCTGCTTCAGATTGTAATAAGGGTGTTTGATAAACGTCGGACACTTGACGTTCTTCAGGCAGTTGCTTCAAAACCAAATCAGATAACTGCTTCACTTGCTGATCTGAGTAGTTGCCAAAAGCAAATACCCTTAAGGTAGCTTGTTTTAATAACTGATCTCTAAACACTTGAATATCAGACGCTAATATCCCGTCCACTTCAGCCAGTAACGCCTCGTCACTAAATTCATCTAAATTCGCCACTTGACTAAATTTTGGGAACAATTGATTGAGTAAAATTTGTCGTTTACTACTTTGAATGTCTGACTTAAAGCTAGCTTTAAGGTTAGCTAATTCACTTTCACTCATATCAAAATCTAATATCTGTTTTAGTGTACTCGCCAACAACATGCCTTGTTTGTCAGTAAAGCCACTTGCAGTCAGTGACAAGCCATTAGATAAACTGACATTTAATCCCATGCCTGCCGCACCTGCTTCAGATTGAAGCTCGGTTAACTGCTGGCCTAAGCCTCGGTCTAACAGGTCAGCTAAAACGTGGTTTTTTGCGGTAGATTTAGTCAATCCACTATTTAAATCAAGGGTAACCCTACCCTTTGGTTGCTTGAACATTGCTGAATGACCTAAGTGGACTGTGTGTCCTTGCTCTGACACTAGTTGCGCAGGTTTACCAGTATGTTCAGCTGCAACCAAATCAAAACTTTCTGGCATCAGGCTGTTGGCTCTTGGCAAAGTTAAAGCGAACTGCGAAGACAATTGTTGCCACTTTTGTTCTAATTCAGGGTTGATATCATGCACTGTGTATTTACCCGCAAAATATTCCATACCCTGCTCAGCAGTTTGCTGTTTATCTATATAAAAAATACGCGCATTGTCCAACGTCAATTGATCGAGCACAGCTTGAATCACTTGTGGGTTAAAACGTTGATATTCGTAAGCACTACTCAATACATATTCAGCAGGGATGTGTTGTAAATCTGCAGATATTTTCATCGCATAGTTATAATCATTGGTTTTTTCTTTAAAGCGAAAACTATTGCTTAGTGACTGCTTAATTTCGTTGAAGTATTGAGGATTAACGCCTTTTTCTCTTAATAATCCTAAATACTTAAGCACTGCGCCCATGACCTTATCGCGATTTTGGACACCCGTTTCGGTTAAATCGATGTATAAAGTAAAACTGCCTGCATTGCCATATTCATCGGCATCGAAGTTTGAATACACCGCGTCGCTTAATCCGGCATCACGTAATACTGATGCTAAAGTGCCAGGCATTTCATTGGCGAGTAAATAGTTCACATAACCATTAGGTTTAACCGCAAATTGCAGGGCATTATTTTCAATCACAAAATTTATGCGTAACTGTTTCATTTCAGTTTGCGGAATGTAATGCACCACTTTTTTCAAATGTTCAGGTTTGGCTACTGGGACTGTCATTGTAGGACGTTGGGTATTTTTATTCGGGATTTTACCGAAATATTGCTTAGCTAACTTTTGCATTTCAGCAATAGGTAAATTGCTGATCATTGCGCCTTTCATTAAATTGGCAGAATAATAGGTGTTGTACATATCCACCAAAGCAGTCTGTAACTTGTTGTCTTTTTTATCGACTAACGAGTCCAAGTTGCCCCAATTGAATTGCGAAATGGGATGTGCTGGATTTAACGTCGTTCCGTTCAGTTGTTCCAAAATAACCCAATCGTTAGGACTTTTCATGGTCCATTCTGAATGCACCGCATTGCGCTCTTTATCTGCATAACTTTCGTCTAAAATAGCTTCATAAAAAAAACCGCTAAAACGTGACAGTGCCTCGTCATAGGCATCATTATTGACGGCCACCATATAGTTCGTATGATCAAGCTGAGTGTAAGCATTTTGAGTACCGCCGTGGCGGCTAACAAACTCGCTATAGTCACCTACAGTGGGATAACTTGTGGTGCCTAAAAATAACATATGTTCAAGATAATGAGCTAAACCACCAAATTCTTTAGGTTCTTGTAAAGACCCAACAGCCACACTCAGGGCAACGGCTGACTTTTCGATACTGGGGTCAGATACCAACATGATTTCTAGCTGATTATCTAGCACCATGGAAGCGTATTCACGGCTATCAATAGGACTTTTGACTATTTCACCTTGCGGTTCTGGCTGGGTTGATATAACCACAGACTTAGCTTTGTCGGTTGAGCCACAAGCATGTAAGAATATGCTCGCGCCAATCAAAAGGACGAAATAGGTGTTGCGTCCGGTCAATACGGTCATAATATTTCCTGATGTTATTACTACAAAGATGGGCAGTGTGAAAATATACCCTATCCAGAACTATAACTGGGTATAAAAACTGTTAAAAAGTGTGTTTTAGGACAGAAATAAAAGAATATCACCACAGAGGGCAAAGATACTGCGCTCACAGAGAAAAGATAGAATATTCAATGCTTTTCTCTGTGCTCGCTACTAGGTGTTCTCATTTACCTGTGGTCAAAATGCTTTTTTAACTGTTTGTAATTTACCCTAATGGGTCTTGGTCAGCGCCTTCTTTTTCTATTTCGGTCGGCATTAAATCTTCTTTGCTAATGCCTAATGTCAAGGCGACTAAGCTGGCAACATAGATAGAAGAATAGGTACCGATCACCACACCGAATAACAGAGCAGTAGCAAAACCATGGATAGTCGCGCCACCTACAAAGAACAAAGCAAGCAACACTAAAATGGTAGTAAAAGAGGTGATAATGGTGCGGTTCAAGGTTTGGGTCAAAGAAATATTGATGATTTCTTCTGACTCACCTTTACGTATTTTGCGGAAGTTTTCACGAATACGGTCACATACCACTATGGTGTCATTAAGTGAATAACCAATTACCGCCAGTACTGCAGCCAAAACGGTTAAATCAAACTCTAAGCGAAATACTGAAAATAGCCCTAAAGTAATGATCACATCATGGGTTAATGCGGCTACCGAACCTAAAGCAAAACGCCATTCAAAACGTAATGCTACGTATATCAGAATACAAATTAAAGCCACCAGCAAGGCCAGTCCGCCTTGTTCAGTCAGCTCTTCACCTACGCTTGAACTGACATAAGAACTGCCACGCATTTCTGCGGTGCTGTCTGCTTCTTTAAGTATCTTTAACGCAGCATCACCTAATTCAGAAGGCTTAACACCATCCCGTGAAGCTAAGCGGATAAGTACGTCTTGGCTACTGCCAAAATTTTGTACCACGGCATCCTTAAAATCCGATGTTTCTAGCTGTTTACGAATTTGTGATAAATCTGCAGTTTGCTCATAACCTACTTCAATTTGGGTACCACCCGTAAAATCTAGTCCCCAATTCAGTTGATTAATGGCTAATGATGTAAGCGATCCGATAATCAAAAACACCGACAAAAAAGCCGCAGGTTTTCTCAGCGACATAAAGGCGATGGTTTCTTTCATATTTAATATTTGCATGTTGGCGCTCCTAGATTGACAACTTGGTCAGGCGTTTACCGCCCCACCATGCATTAACGATGACACGAGTCACAATGATCGCAGTGAACATTGAAGTGATGATCCCGATCATCAAGGTGATGGAGAAACCTTTAATTGGCCCTGTGCCTACAGCAAACAAAATCAGCCCAACAAGGAAGGTAGTAATATTGGCGTCTAAAATGGTTGAAAACGCACTATCATAGCCGTGATGAATAGCCTGCTGAGGACTTCGTCCGTCTTTGATTTCTTCACGTATTCGCTCAAATATCAGCACATTAGCATCCACCGCCATACCTACGGTTAAGACTATGCCAGCCATACCCGGTAACGTTAACGCAGCCCCACCGATCATCGACATCACACCAATAATCATGACTAAGTTGAGAGTCAATGCAATATTGGCAACAAAGCCAAATTTTTTGTAGTAAATCAGCATAAAGATAAGTACGGCAATAAAGCCATAAATAATTGCTTTGGTACCTAAGTCTATGTTTTCTTGACCTAAACTTGGGCCAACGGTGCGCTCTTCAATAATTTGAATAGGTGCAATCAAGGCCCCGGCTCTTAATAATAAGGCCAAATCGTAGGCTTCTTGGGGGGAGTCTAATCCAGTGGTTTCAAACTGATTACTAAATACACCGTTGATGGTTGCCACACTGATGACACGCCTTTCCTCTATAAAGATCAGCTTATCGTTCTCGTCTCGCTCACCATTGGTTTTAAATTCAATAAAAACCACGGCCATAGGTTTGCCCACGGCACGTTTAGTGAAGTTGAGCATCTTGGCGCCACCTTTTGAATCAAGTGAAATGGACACCTTTGGCATACCATATTGATCGACACCGCTGTTGGCATCGATAATAGAACTACCAGCCACTATGACTTTTTTCTTAAGTAATTGTGGGCCACCTTTTTCATAAGGTAACAACTCAGATCCCGCCGGCACGCGTCCATTAATGGCATCACGCACGTCATGTTCAAGATCGACTTCACGATATTCTAAGGTTGCAGTCGCATTAAGAATTTCTTTGGCTTTGGCGGTGTCTTGAATACCTGGAAGTTGCACGACTATCCGGTCTGGCCCTTGTTTTTGTACGGTTGGCTCAGCCACACCTAGTTGGGTTACGCGGTTACGAATAATAGTAATGTTTTGTTTTACTGCGTAATCACGAGTTTCAGTTAGCTTTTGGTCAGACATACTGGCAAAAATAACTAAATCACTTCTTTCCACAAAAACTAAGTCACGATTACGATTTTTTAGGAAGAACTCAGCTGAATCTAAGGTTTCTTGGTCACGAAAATAAATTTCTACCCCGTCATCCAATTGTTTTACGGTGCGATAGCGAATGCCTTCTTCCCGCAATGCAGTACGAAAATCTCCCACCATATCTTCTAAATTTTTAGACAGAGCCGATTTCATATCCACTTCCATCAGAAAGTGCACACCACCACGCAAGTCAAGACCAAGCTTCATTGGCGTGCCACCCAAACTTTCTAGCCATGCGGGGGTATCAGGGGCTAAGTTCATGGCCACAAAATAATCATCACCTAAGGCTCTTTCGATTTTTTCACGAGCAACTAACTGGGTATCAGAGTCATTCAAACGAACAAGGATCTGATCGTTTTCTAGCACAATGCTTTTGCTAGTGATATTGGCAGCAGCGAGCTCTGCTGTCACTTTTTCGACGACGGCAGTATTCACAACTGCGTTCTTACCCGCAGATATTTGCACTGCATGATCTTCGCCATACAAATTGGGAGTGGCATATAAAGCACATAGGCCGACCACTACGATCACCAAAAAGTACTTCCATAGCGGAGTTTGATTTAACACAAGAAATTCCTTCCGTTTTTCCAATAAAAAAGGGGCTTAACGCCCCTATTCGATATCTATATTTAGATGGCTTTCATAGTGCCTTTAGGCAACACCGCTGAAACGGCTGACTTTTGAATGACGATGTTAGTCGTGTCATTCAAGCCAATTTCGATAAAGTCTTTTTCATCAGAAACTTTAATAATTTTACCAACCATGCCACCTTGAGTAAGCACTTCATCACCTTTACTTAGCGAAGTGACCAAGTTTTTATGATCTTTAACACGCTTCGCTTGTGGGCGATAAAGCATAAAGTAAAAAATCAAACCAAACACACCCAGCATGATTAACATTTCAAAACCACCACCGGCTGAACCACCAGCATCTTGCGCGTAGGCATTGGATATAAATAAACTCATAATTTCCCCTATTTTTTGTAAATTTTAATTGTGTTAAAACCGGTTAGTCTTGCAACTGCGGCACAGTCAACTCTTTTTGTGCGTAAAATTCGGTGACAAAGGCATCGAGTTCGTTAGCAGCAATGGCATCTCGTAAACCTTGCATAATACGTTGGTAATAACGCAAGTTATGGATAGTATTTAAGCGCGCGCCAAGTATCTCATTACATTTGTCCAAGTGGTGTAGATATGACCGAGAATAGTTTTTACAAGTGTAACAATCACATTTTTCATCTAATGGGCCGATATCGGTTTTATGTACCGCATTACGAATTTTAACCACACCGCTGGTAATAAACATGTGGCCGTTGCGCGCATTACGCGTTGGCATCACACAATCGAACATATCAATACCACGGCGCACCGCTTCTACGATATCTTCTGGTTTACCGACGCCCATCAAATACCGCGGTTTATCTGCAGGTATTTGGTTGGTAGTATGATCAAGCACTTTGATCATTTCGTCTTTCGGCTCACCTACTGATAAACCGCCTATGGCATAACCATCAAAACCAATGTCTTCTAAACCAGCCAAGGATAAATCACGCAGGCCTTCGTACATACCACCTTGAATGATACCAAATAATGCCGATGGATTATCGCCATGCTCGTCTTTACTGCGTTTAGCCCAGCGTAGCGACAACTCCATAGAAACTCTAGCTTCGCTTTCAGTCGCCGGATAAGGCGTGCATTCGTCAAAGATCATCACGATATCTGAACCTAAATCACGTTGCACCTGCATGGATTTTTCTGGTGTCAGCAGAATTTTTTCACCATTAATAGGTGAACGGAAGGTGACACCGTTTTCGGTTATCTTGCGCAAATCTCCCAAGCTAAACACCTGAAAACCACCTGAGTCAGTGAGTATAGGTTTGTCCCAGTGCATAAAATCATGTAAATCACCATGTTGTTTGATGATTTCGGTACCTGGACGCAACATCAAATGGAAAGTATTGCCCAAGCAAATATGTGCGCCAGTTTCGTCTAACTCTTCTGGCGTCATGCCTTTTACCGTGCCGTAAGTACCCACTGGCATGAAAGCTGGGGTTTCTACTACACCACGGTCAAAAATCAAACGGCCACGACGGGCTTTACCGTCGGTATTATCTAATTCAAATTTCATTAATTTATCTCTGCTTACCGGAAAACAGTCCAGTGGCGAAATGAGGTTGTTATAGAGTGCAAACATATCTGAATGCAATACCCAATTTAACAAGCCATGCTTAAAAACGATGCGAGATTATATACGAATCAGCCATAGGTTTGAAAACTTATCACGGATAATTTGAGCTTCATTCTACAACTGCGTTAAACCGCACCATTCTACCCTTTGAATTAGCCGTTGCCGTGGCAGTTGTAGAATCCTGCTAGGCACACAAATTTGTGATCGCGTTTTATGTCAAATAACATCAACAATATATCCACTAACATAGTGATTAAAAATCTATTATATTAGATGCATTGGATATAAAATTAATTATTTAGCACGGCGAAATCACTTGTCAAACAGTCAGTTACCACTCATGGAAAAATCTGAAGAAACGCCAATAATTAAACCTAAAGCGTTTTTCAAAAGATACAGGCCACGGTTGCCAACACATATTATCCCCTCTCTACGCAACAAGTTTTCACAACTGACAGTCTCCCAATGGATGTATCTCATAGCTTTTTTGTTATTACTGGTTCACGTTGAAAAAGATATCGAACAAGATTATGAGTTGTTATGGGTAGGCGCTATTGCTGGTGTGGGCCTTGTTAGAGAGCTTTGGCATGTGTTTAACCGCATTTGGGAACATATGTTAGGCAAAGCCTTTATCCTGGTTCTGTATGCCGCCACGGCTAACTTTGCTTTGGCTATATCCGCCCTTAAAATTAATGTTATCACTGGTATCGAGCCTGGGCCTTTTGTTTTCACATTAGGATTCGCCACTTTAATAATGCTGCCATTTTGGTTATTAATGAGCTCCATCATTTTTTTTTCTGTAGCTCTGATAGCAGGTAACTTATGGTTAGTGATTGGGTTATTGCTGCGTTTAGTAAGAGTCAAAGTCAAAGTGCACTGGGAAGACAAAACATTTGTGTTAATTACCATGATACTGAGACTGGTATTGATACCTTACGTGATCACTTCTATCTTTTTTATGGCCGTGCCTTATGCCAAACAAATCGAATTATTTGAAAAGCCCATCGCGTTATTCAAAGAATCAGTTGCAGATAACCAAGATGAAACAAAAGAGTACAACGACAATCTAGAGGTTAACGAAACAGACACTAAAAATATCAGACTCACTTTTAATCAAGCTCCTTTTACCATGCCAGTGGACGAAGAAGGTTCGATAAAATGGTTAGATAAAATCATTGCGGGGTTTATTTATCACTTAGAAACGTACCCAAAGTCAGCCTGTAAAAAGGGTCCTCTACAACGAAGTTTACCCATAGACGAAAATTTGATTTTACTGGTCACTGAAGACGATTCTGCTTTAGGCTATCAGTTTAGCGTTGGGCCTTGTGAGGGGAATTTCTCTGACGTTGAGCGACAAGTGGAGGTTGATACCCCTCCTAAATAATAGTCGCCGTAAACGGTGGCTATTATTTTGATTTATCACTGTGAATAACAATGCCTTGGGTATAGACACGAATGTGCTTTACGCACATTCGGTGGATTAAAAACTAAAAGCACGCTGCGCGCCATCGTCCCGCGCGGCGTCCGCTGATGGTTTTTGACTTGAATCCCTTCAAGCCAGTTACTTTTTTTATAAAGTACGTCCTGTACTTTACCTTTCAGGCCAGCTAAAGCTGTTCCATACTTATCCTGTAAATATGGTCAACAGCAAAAAATAAGTAACCAAAAAATGCCGCCGCTAGTAAAGTTTTTAACCGCATAAAACTTTAAAGGCGGAAGAGCAGTGGCGGCTTTACCAATGATGAACATCGGTAAAGCCGATTATTATTAAACAGTCACTATAGTGACTGATGAGATGGACGCTCCCTAATACGGCGTTTATATAATATATTTAAACCAATATAATCAAGGGTTTAATGTTATTTATTTTATGGTTTTATTTGTAGCGCATTTGTAACAGCGTGAATGTGTTCTGAAAACTGCCTTTACGTTTGCAATACAACGTGTATGGGTTAGGTGCAAGCAATGTACGGCTTGTTGAACGCTTAAACTTACCATTGAGGTTAATCAATATTGCTTTGTTAAACCAATGACAGTTAACTCAAGCTTGAATATTCTAATATAAATATTGATTCGACAAAGCGATAGATTGACGAGTGCGTTTTGTACATTGTATGTCTTCAAAGTGCCATAAGCCGCCGTTGAACTTCTGGTCAATCAATTTCACTGACCCTATCGATTTTCAACGACCCCGCAGGTCTTTCAGGTCTTTTAGCCTATTCGAGGAATTGAACAAGAGTATTGTGAAGCAAGCAACTTGCCCCCTTTTTTTTGACCCCTTTTCTTTTTATTGCGAGCAATCTTAACGGCACTCCATGATTTGGTCTGCACCAGAGACAAAAAGTAAGCCTTAAGCTGTGCGGCAGTTAATGTATCAGGGCAGGTATCAAAAAAGACCGATACTTGTCGAATACAGCGACTATACATGTCGATGGTTTTGGGACTTTTACCTTGCAAGGTGAGTTCATTTAGATATGCTTGGTAGAATTGATTAAAACGGGTTTGGTCGTTGATGTTCATAACAATACTCCTTAAGGCACCTCCAATATTGAAGGGTATAAGTAGTACAGACGATCTTTGCTTTTTCTGCCGCTCAGCGGCTTCGTTCAACAAAAACATCATGGTGGGAATTTTACTCGCTGATAAAGCGCTCCTAAAATCCCCATATGTTAAGCGTTAATGTCCGCTTTCAAATTTTCACACTCAACTTTTAGCTGCAAATGCAAGTGTGCTTTGCTCATTTTAGATTTATAAAAAATCACTAAAAACGTCCGGTTTGTTCATTCTTGCCCTTTTGTTTGTGAGCCAGAATACTAATTTAGTAGCAACAATTAGTATGATAGAAGAAAACGCCAATGGCACCTTTTGGCACCTATGCACAGAAGCTAACTATGTATAGTTGTTGTTTTTGAAAATCCAAGACTCTCTATTCTATTGGGCTTCAGGCAAGGCCATGACCCATTAACTTGACATAGTTTTACCCGTATTCTGAAGTGGTAATCCACCCACCTCAGGAGACTGAAATGAACCCCAACTATCACTCAACCACTTGGCTTCTTGAAAGCCAACTGGCGGCATACGTTGACGCTTTCAAGCGTCGCTTTACGGAAGGTCGCTACGTCCCTACAACCGTTGACAATTACTTAGCCAGCATTGCCCACTTCGCTCACTGGTTAACTCAATCTGGAATCGATATTCATGGAATCGATGAACAAATAGTTCATCAGTTTCTTTATGAGCACCTGCCGCATTGCGACTGCGCAAGTCGGGTATACCGTGTTCGCAGAACATTACAAACTGCACTCAACCATCTTCTCAGCGTCCTACGCGCAAATGCAGTCATCGAAAAGCCGGCAATTGGCATGACGCCAGCAGATGAGGAATTACGCCGCTTCGATATGTATATGAGCCATGCTCGAGGGCTTGCGCCAAGTACGTGCCGACAGCGCCTTCGAGTCATTGCGCGTCTGCTGCTTGATAAATTCGCAAATAACACTGTGATAATTTCCGCGATGAATCCCGATGATGTGCGCAAGTTTGTCGCGAAGCAGAGCGAGTTGTGCAGCACCCCACTCAGTATTACTCCCACCATCTCGGCATTGAGTGGGTATTTTCGCTATCGCGCTACGCAAGGCGATCCAGTCCATCATCTAACTGGGGTTCTATGCCGCCCAGCTAAGTGGCAACTTGCTTCGTTGCCAAAGACGCTCAATAGCGTCGAGATCGAATGTTTGATTGGGTCACTTGAGCATGACGGCCCATCTGCACGCAGAGCTGCGGCCATCGTGCATTGTGCGTTGGGTCTTGGGCTGCGAAGTGGCGAAATAGCCAATCTCGGGCTAGATGATATCGACTGGCGTGCTGCCACCATTGCACTGCGAAGAACCAAGGGTTGCCGCGAAGATGTCATGCCTTTACCTGCAGCGATAGGTCGCGCCATTGCCGACTACCTAAGACTTGAACGACCACAAACCTCCAATCGTGCTGTTTTTGTGCGCAACATCGCTCCGCGCGATCAGGCAATTAGTCATCATCTAATCAGTAAAACAATACGACAGGCGTTTGCGCGAGCTGGTCTGCCGCACACACGGCCATACCTTCTGAGACACACGATGGCAAATCGTTTGCTCGAAGGTGGTAGTTCGCTCAAGGAAGTAGCGGATGTTCTGCGACATCGCTCGCTGAATACAACGATGATTTACGCCAAGCTCGACAGTAGAAATCTCGCTGCGGTCGCGCTACCTTGGCCAGGGAGCGCATTATGATTACCCACATTACGATGCAAATGCACGCAACCAATTACCTTGAAGAACGTCGCCGGCTTGGTTTTGATCTGCGCTCGGTAGGCTATTCTGTCAATAGTTTTGCAGGCTATGTTGACTCTCTTAATTTAGAGGGGCCACTGACCATCGAGGTCATGACCGCTTGGGCACAGTGCGACAAAGGAAATAGCGGCAATCCCAAGACATGGGCGCGGCGCCTGGGCAAGTTACGTCCATTTACCCGTTACCTGCAACAATTTGAACCGCTTACAGAAGTGCCTAACGACTTCACCTTTGGCCAAACCGGGCAGAGGCCAGCACCACATATCTATATTGAGCAGGAAGTCATCGAATTGCTGGCTGCAGCACGTAGTCTCGGCCCGTTCCCTGGATTACGAGGTGCAACCTACGAAACACTGTTTGGCTTAATGGCTTCGACAGGACTACGTGTTTCAGAAGCAGTAAATTTACTGGAGACAGATGTTGACCTGAAGGCGGGTATGCTGATTATCCGGATGACCAAGTTCGCCAAATCACGCTATGTGCCGATGCACCCGAGCGTGGTCAACGTACTCAGACGTTATCAATCCTTACGCAATTTACACATTGAATTTACCGAAGAAATGCCTTTCTTTGTGGGCACTCGCGGTCGTCGTAAAGGTCATTGTTTGGGATTGCGCCAGGTACATAGAGTCTTTGCGGGCTTGCGCGATCAATTAAAATGGCTCAATCGCGGCACTAACGATGCCCCTCGCATTCACGACCTGCGACACACATTTATCGTTAATCGCGTGATGCTTTGGCATTCTCAGGGCGTGAATGTCGATCAGCAGATGCTGGCATTGTCCACATATGTGGGGCACGCAAAGGTAACCAATACCTATTGGTATCTCAGCGGTGTACCGCAACTCATGACCGTGGTGGCAAATAAATTTGAAGCGTTTACGCAAATGCAGGGAGGTGAGCCATGTCTGAAATAATAGCGCCACGCTCTGTATCATTTGCATCCTTGATTCAGCAATTTTTTACCGAGTACCTGGTAAAACAGCGTGCAGTGAGTCCACGTACTATTGCTTCTTACCGGGATGCGATGATGTTGTTTCTGGATTTCGCGCATGAACGTTTGGGCAAGTCTCCGACAGCACTTAGCCTGTCGGACTTTGATCCGGATTTGATTCTGGCATTTCTGGATCACTTGGAAATTGACCGACACAATTCGGTTCGTAGTCGAAACCTCCGGCTGACCGCGTTACGTTCATTCCTGAAATTCGCGGCACGGCGTGATGTATCCTCTTTCTACTTCATCGAGAGTGCGCTGGGTGTACCGATGAAACGTTTTGAACGACCGATGCTTGGATTTCTGTCGCGCGAGGAGATGTTGGCAGTGCTGGGTCAGCCAGGCGATACATGGACATCCAAGCGTGACCATTTGTTGTTGACTTTGCTATACAACACCGGAGCGAGAGTCTCGGAAATTATCGGCATACGTGTCTGTGATGTTGTTTTGGATGTAGCAGCCTGTGTACACCTACTCGGCAAGGGACGTAAGCAACGCTCAACACCTTTGTGGAAAAGCACTGTTCAGGAAATTCGGGCTTGGCTTAAATACAACCCAACGTTTGGGAGGGATGCTGCCCTGCTGCCAAATCGTGCTGGACACGCAATGACACGCGGTAACGTATCGCAACGCCTCAATATCGCAGTAGTCAAGGCGACCGAGAAATTCAGCAGCTTATCCAAACGAAGTATTTCGCCGCACACAATTCGGCATACGACTGCAATGCATTTACTGCAATCAGGTGTCGATTTTAGTGTGATTGCGTTATGGCTCGGGCATGAAAGCATGATCACCACCCATCGATACGTAGAGGCAAACTTGGAGATGAAAACGAAGGCGCTGGCAAAGCTTCAAGAGCCCGATACAAAAATGCATCTCTATCATCCCGCAGATGACGAACTGATGCAGTTCCTGCAGTCGCTGTAAAATTATGTACAGTTCGCTACCAGCAGTGTCTAGTAGCGTATGGGGTGACGGGCAAAACTATACATAGTTAGCTTCTGTGCATAGGTGCCACTATGTACAGCTATACATAGTGGCACATGGCCGACGGATAGAGGAAGTTGATGTTGAAGGGTTTTAGCAGCAAAATAATTCTTCGTTCGTATGTCTGCTTTGTCGGAAAACTTGCCGTTAGCAAAATGGCGACTGACGACCCAGCCTGTGTGAAAACTATCAGACTATATTGAGCGCAAAATCATCATACGATTAATCAAACTTGACTGACGGCAATGAGCGAGCACCGGACAGTCAGCACTTTCAATACGTTGCACACTGTCAGATTTTTTTACACAATGTAGACGCATGGATATTTCGTCGAAATATCGGTGCTAAGTCGCTGATTGAGTTCACTAGTGTCACTAGTCAGCATGGGGGGATGTGCTTTATTTTAATGCTAGTGGTAGCAGAATAAACGGAGTTCGATTTTGGGCTTTCTGAGTGGGTTATGCACCTGCAGATGGGTATTATATGTCAGCTTTACTTACAGTTAGGCATTTCAAAATATAAATAGTTTATATATATCAATAGAATAATTTTTGGCTTGTAATATGCATTAGTAGTTTGAATTCACTATAAACGGAAATAAGATGAAAATAATAACTCGTTTCAATATAGCAGCGTTGCTCACATTTTTATATTCCAGTGTTGCTTTTGCTGGTACTGCTGTTACTCCTGTTCCAGAACCCAGTATTACGGCCTTAATTGGACTTGGCGTCGCTATGGTTTATTTTATTTCTAAAGGGAGGAAAAAATAGATTTTGACGCTATTTGATATTTATATTGTTGTCATTTTGATGGTGATGTTTTGGGAATATAAACGTCCTAAAACATCTTTAAATCGAATTCAACATGTCTATTTCGCTAATATTTTGACTTATATTTTAGGTTCATTTCTATTTTATGGTTTGAATTACATTGTATCCATTGAAGCAATTTTTTCATCTCAGATTATTACTCTTACTTTACCAAACGGCCTTAAAAATGGATTGATGCTAATCATGCAGTTTTTATTGATTGACTTGATTTATTATACTAAACATCGCCTTGATCATTATTTTAAACCTCTGTGGCGTTTACATTTGGTGCATCATTCAGACCTTCAGGTCGATGTATCGACAAGTTTTCGACATCACCCTGTCGAAGTTATTAGTCATTATATAATAGTGATGTGTGTTGCTTGGTTATGCGGAGTGCCTAATAGCCTTTTGGTGCTATATGCCTTTATATCTTCATTAGTTCAGCCACTGCACCATGCTAATTTAGCTATTCCTGAACGTTTACTAGACTACTTGTCGTTTATTGTCATTACGCCTGCCACACATAAAGTTCATCACAGTTCAGATAAAACCTTTACCAATAGCAATTATGGAAACTTATTTCCGTTTTGGGATCGGATATTCCGCACTTATCAAACGGCTCCGGAATTAGCTGATTTTGGATTGACATACTTTAGGGACAAAAAAGAAGGAAATTTTTCGAGTTTGTTAACACAACCTTTTAGATATTCTAAAAAGTGAAGGCCGCACTACAACAATAAATTTTGCCAGAAATGTACAATCGAATAATACAATACCCTTTATCTGCTAGATTGCGCCCAAAGAATCAAAACTTGAATAGTGATAAAGCCATTCAAACGTATTGAGTTTTAATATATTAAACTACCCCAACCACTGCTTAAACTAATCCTTATAACGCGTTGATAACGCCATCACTGTTCCATTTTTTAAACAATTTGCCATTAAACGCTCACTATCCGTCTCAGACTGTATGTCTCTTATGAGCGAAAAGCGGTCATAGCGCTATCTTTAAACTATCAATAAAACTTGCTTCATAGTCATAGTTTCCGAACAATCGAGTAATCCTCGGTTGTTGCACAAAATGCTAAAACGTTGAGACACCCAATTTTGCGACAAGCTGTTGCGAAATTGAATAAAGGGTAAGTTTGAGCGATCTATAGTCAGCCGAAAACTTTCATGGTTATTACTGGTTCACTGAGAAAGGAGGCACCCCCTGCCACTGCGTTCATGCTTAGATGTGCTTTAACCTACCAAAAAAGTAGTACAGATTAACGTTGTCTTGCGGGAAGTAGGTCGACCATATATGTATTTGTTGTATTTTAGTGAACATATCACTTTATACGTTAATTGGTTATTTAGGTTTTGATTACCCTAAAAAAGGGACGATAATCGTCCCTTAAATACCAATAAGCCTAATATTAGGCCATTTTAACGAATCAAGATTCGTATCTCAAAATGAGTAACGTAGCGAAACACCGTAAAGACTGACATCTGCTGTTGAAGAATAATGTGCGCCTATTGCAACTGCATCAGTAAAGTAGTAGTGCCCGCTCACGCCAAATGCAGTTTCACTTTCGTCCGCAATATCAATGTAACCAATTGAACCATCAACTTCAAAATTGTCTGTAAGACGGCTGCGAACACCAACTCCAATGCCATAACCATTATCATCAACGCTTACACTATTGCCGCTTCCGCTGCCTGAAAGCTCAATATATTCGTAGCTAGCAGTCACATAAGCATCAGTTGTTTCGTTTAAACCAAGGCGATAACCAAGACCTACAGAAGCCTGATCAAGATCTAAATCAACTCCCTGATAATCATCAGACAACATACTGTAACTGCCGAGAACAAATACATTCTCACCCAAAAGCTTTGAGCCACCTATAGCAAAACCGCTTGGAGACACTTCACTTAAGTCATCAATATCACCTTTAACGTATCCAACTTCAATCTGATTCCATGAAGGAGCTTTTGCAAGAGTTGTTGTGGAGAAAAATGCCGCTGTAGCGATTGCCAATAATTGAATTTTCATATAACTTTTTTCCTTGTTTTTTTAATATCTCTATCATTAGAGAGCTATAGGTTAACGATATTTATTTAGAAATAAAGCAATTTATTTTACTCTTATGGTGAAATTTTTTGATGATAAATATGATCTTAGAGAAAAAAAACAGCAGACATGAATGGCTCTAGCTGCAAGCCATTTTTCTCCGTTTAAGAATCTGGGTATAAATCTGTGAAACTGCCAAACGACGTTACTGATGATCCGCATTCTGCTAATTGGGATCGTTCACTGAACGACTCGGCAACGTCTGCACATTTGCGACGATCAGCGAATGGCTCCAGTGAATTGCAGACGGTGGGAGAATTAGTTTATCTAACCGTTTAAATACCAAGTACGCGCTGAAAGCGGGCATCTAACGGATAAAATATGGCGCAGCCTCAGACAAGTCTGTTTGAAAAGCAGTGCATCATCATAAACAAAAGCAATATTCATAACTGGTTTGCGCAACGTATCTTCATTTTATAAAAAATAACGTTTTATTTTACCTGTACTCATACATATTTTTCAATTTATCGCTTCACTCCCTCGTAAAATTTAACGCTTTAAGTTATACCTTGCTTACTATCTTGATATTAATATTTCTTGGCTTGGTCGTTTGCCTTGGCTAGTTGAAATATAACAACAGACAACATTAAAAACACTCTCATACCCTATGGTTTGAAACGAGTATTTAGAGGCGATCATGCGTAATCTGGTTTTACTTTTTTTACTGTGCTGCTGTCAGGCCTGTATGACAGTTTCTCCGGTAGAACTCTCTCCCGATGCATTGCACCAACGCATTGCTGCAGGGGAAATTATTAAGCCAGGTGACAATATCAAAATAGTAACTGCTGACGGAAGGCATCACGAGTTTAGCGTGACGGCACTGTCGAGCACACAGGTATCAGGAGAGGAGCAAACTTTCGAAATCAGCAACATTATTGCGGTGGAAAACCGCAAAGTCAGTTGGGGTAAAACCGCCTTGCTGGTCTGCGGTACTTATTTGATTACGCTGACTCTGGTCATCATTTCACTTGGTGGCGTGTTGGCTTTGTAAACCCTTAAGCTGAATCGTCACCCATCATAAAAGTTAACTTTTATTTTAAAATATGACTCCATGCTTATTGTCTTTCTCAGCTGAAATATTATTTTCATTTTATTTGCCTGACAGGCAGTAATTGAGCGAATGCGGTCATAGAGAGTTTAAATTTAATTATCAGATAATTTCTGCATTGCAGATAGTCAATAAATTGCAGTTGGTGAAGTTAGCGAATATTTTTGCTAAGCCACAGCCTTTTTTATACCTGTCGCGAAATCAGCGGCTCTACCCCACAGATTACAAATTCGCCACGTTTTTTGAGTGAGGGCTTATATTTATCTCATCCAAATAAACGACATTTTGCATTTGTTAACTTATCTGTCTATATGTAGGTGTAACTTATTGATATTGCATCTGTCACTGCAAACATTTCATACAAAAAGGACGGCAATCTGCCAATGTATACATTGTTAACTTTCAGTAAAGATGGGTTCCTTAGTCAATTTAAATCTCAAAAAAACTTAACGAGGATAAGTATGAAAAAATTACATATTTACTGTAAGGCCAGTTATTTATTGTTGCTACTTATTACTGCTGGGTGCGCTTCACAAAGTGGATGGGAAACTCAGTCGACATCTGCTGAATTTGTCAACGGAACACGAATTCTTGCTGAGGTCGTTATGATTACAACTCGTGATGAAAGCCTATCCAACAAAGGATTGTTATTGGGTTGGAGGGACAAATTAATTTCAGCTGGATATACTGATAATGACATCGTTGATGGCAGTGAAATAACAATTTTCACCTATTGCTATGGCTGGAATAGTGGTGTTCCTATATGTGCTCATCACGGTCACTACGTTGCTCATGTGCCTGTTGAACTGCAAGGAAAGCTCAAGGGCGATTTGGATGCCACTTGGGATACATCAGGTGATCTAGTCGAAGTTGAGCTGAATAAAACTCCTGCAGGTTACATAGTGGGTAAAGTTATAAGACTATTCCGAAAATCAGATGACTGGAGTCCGTGCCGCAAAGCCAGTCTGGAACAAACTTCAGAATTTTATGCTGTATTGTCTACTCTCTCGGGCATTGGCCCAGCTAGAGCCATGTGGATTGAGTGTGATGAGTCGAATGCCGGAGGATGGATTAGACGTCCCATTCTCCACGGACCTCAATCTGCGGGACCGCCCATATCTGAATGGGTTAAATGATAGTTATGAGTTACCCGAATTCGACTCTTAAATTAGAGGCTGAAGGGGTAATAGATTATCTCTTACTTAAGTAACGCTCACGGCAAGATCACGAACAAATTCTGAGCGAAGATGCTCTAAAAAATGTGATTTAACGATCTGATTTAGCTGTGAACCTGCCTTGGCTGACGATCTATTTACGGCCATCACCAGAAGTACTGCAAAAAAACCTGACAGTCTGATCTAAAAATAGTACACATATGCCGCCAGTCGGCTAGCAGGTCGGTAACACTAAGATAGGATACATTCAGTGCGTACACATAAAGACCATGCCAAGGAGGTCACATTTTAGATATTATTCAAAGTTTGACCGCACATCTAAGATGTAAATATTTATCTTATTGCGCCATGAAAGCCATAAATTGCTTGTAATACTTTTCAATAATTTGAAAACAAAGAGTTTGCTCTGGTTTATGGCGTTTATATTTTAACGTCTCTTCTTCTGCGATCTTTTGAAAGCGACATAAATCCATCAGCACTGAAAATACAGACTAGCCTAAGCTGCTCCCTAGGCTAGTCCCCTATGTTATTACTTTACAATGACAGAGTTGCATAAAAATTGGCTATTAGGTTTTAGCTGTTTTGGTAAACACAGTCCCTCAGGAAAATTTTTCTTTTTTAGTTTATTAAGCTGCTTACGAGCTTCTTTTTCTGACATTGGAATAAGCCCATCAGACTGTTTATATGAACAAAATATAAATTGTTCACCCTGACTATTAAACTGAGCATCAGGCTCCTGACCTACAGCAATGAAACCGCATACTGTTGAACCATCTGGAACAGATTGGCCAACACTGAGCTGAAAGGTCACTGTTTCGCTTTGGTCTTGTTTTAAACTTATCCGTTGTGGATTGGCATTATCGATCCCACGCTTACCTACTTGAAAACGAGTGACGTTCTGCGGACTATAAAACTCAATAATGCCCCAAGTCTTGCCAAGGTAGCGATTATCTGTCCCACGATAGCGTATTTCTATACCAAATTCACATACTCCTCCACCAGAGGAGATAGTACAAGGTAGGGCAGCACAAACTGAATGGGTAAGGGGGTTAATGCAAAATCACCAATATCGACCTGTTCAAAAGCGGCAACTGAAATTTGTGGAGATATATTTTTTTGATATCCATCAGCAAAGCCGACCAATCGATAATTACCTGGACTTAAATTGTAGTTGATACCATCAAACACAAAAAGACCAAAATCATCGGTATAGGCTATTGCCACAGCGAAACAGTCTACGTTTTCGCAACGCTCCAAATAAACCAAAAGGGAACAAAAGGGGTCAAGTTGCTTGCTTCACAATACTCTTGTTCAATTCCTCGAATAGGCTAAAAGACCTGAAAGACCTGCGGGGTCGTTGAAAATCGATAGGGTCAGTGAAATTGATTGACCAGAAGTTCAACGGCGGCTTATGGCACAAAGCTCTCTGTCAGATTTGGTTTTTCTCTATTTTTAATGGTTGTCTGGTTAAGTGCTGACACTATACGATCGGGCTGGAATATTTCATCCTTCGATATTGAGAGTAGAATCTTTGAGGGGAGAAACTTGAGCACTAAAAGCGTAACCCATGCAGTTAGTGCTTTAACATAAGCTACAAACTTGTAGCTATGCTGTCACTTATTCAAATAATGCCCTATGCAAAGCACAAACCACGTCTTTACTGTCACTATCATTTACCAACAAAGAAAGATTATGGGGATTAGCTCCATAACAAATCATCCGTAAATTATAGTCAGCAACAGCAGCAAAAATTTTGCTAGATACCCCAGCGGCACTGTGCATGTTGTTACCTACAACCGTTACCAAATCGTAGTTTTCTTCCACTAACACCTCACAAAACTGACTGAGCTCTTCAATCGTTTCTTGGTTAAGACGTTTCAATACTGAGTTGGCGGGATTGTCTAGAGTAAAAGACACGGAAATTTCTGATGTAGTAATCAAGTCAACACTGAGTTTATGTTCCGCAATAATGGTAAACACTTTTTGTAGGAAGCCCTGTGCATACATCATTTTGGGTGTTTTGACCGTCACCATGACCTGTTCTTTACGGCGAGTGATAGCCCGATAAGAAGGTTCGGTTGTGCAATCGCGTACTATCCAAGTCCCTCCTTTTTCAGGCTCTTTACTTGAACCAACAAACACTTTTATATCTTGTCTAAGTGCAGGCTCCATTGTAGCGGGGTGTAATACTTTGGCACCGAAGGTCGCCATTTCTGCGGCTTCTTCAAAGCTGAGTTCTGGTAGTGGCCGTGCGGCATCGGTGATCCGAGGATCTGTGGTGTATACACCAATCACGTCGGTCCAAATTTCGCAGGTATCAGCACCTAATCCTTCAGCTAACAAGGCTGCCGTAAAGTCGGATCCACCTCGTCCAAGAGTGGTGGTATTACCTTGTTGGTCTGAACCAACAAACCCTTGGGTAACGAGCACTGTGTCAACCAATGAAGGCAACATCAGTTGTTTGGCCGCTACGCCTATTTGTTCTAGATTAGGTACAGCCTGACCGAACTCACTGTCAGTTTTAAGTACCTTGCGCACATCAAAGTTTTCAGCTTTTACATCGAATTGGTTTAATACTGCGCTGAAGAACAATGAAGACATTCTTTCGCCATGAGATAACAAGGCGTCTTTTAAATCTGCACGATGAAGCATTTCTTCGTGTAAGGCTAAATCTGATAGTGAACTTTGTAACTGTTGTAATTTGGGTTCTACTTCGTCGGGGTTTTCTAGGGCCTGCAAAATAGCTTGTTGGATATTGTCAATTTCAGTTAACTTTTGTTTGATTTGTTGTTTCGACATAGCCGTATACGCGATGTCGACTAACAGATTAGTGACACCGGCTGATGCGCTGACAACCACTACTTTGGTATTAGGGTTGTTTTTAATAATGTTGGCGCAATTTTCCATGGCGGCAAAATTTGCCACACTTGTGCCACCAAATTTGGCTACATTCAGGTTCTTAATAGCGGTATTGCTCACTGTCTTTTTCACTCATTCATCTAAATCTTGATACTCATAAAAATAACAGTTTTTTGTTATAATTAATAAGCAAAGTTTCAAGCTTTGCTCAGCTTTTTTGGAATAGTATATTCGTCTTGAACAGCCTGTTTGATTCAGGCTGTTTGGGGGGTGAGCAGAAAGCTCAAACTAAGGCTTATTCCAAATATTAGTCTAGGGTTTATGGTTAAGCGGAATAACCACGGTATCCCCTACTTTTATAGCATTTTTCGCAAACCAGCCTTGATTCATTTCCCATGCGTAAAGCACCCGCTCTGATGAACCGATATTAGTTAAATCGTGAGGCTGCATGGCTTTGATATCAGTGATTTTGCCATCTTGTCGAATAAAAGCAACATCAAGGGGTATCAGGGTATTTTTCATCCACATGCCAGCAGTTTTATTTTGTTGAAAATTAAACAACATGCCGCAGTTTTCACACATATTTTCTCTATGCATCAAGCCTTGCGCACGCAATTCAAAGGTATTGGCATATTCTAAAGGGTAAACCTGCTGCTTAACCTCTACCTGTATCTGCGGAAATTCCTTATCTGCTTGATTAGCAAAGGTCAGACTAGAAATAAAGGCAAGTATTAAAATCACTGAAGGTAAACGGAGCTTAGGCATATTTTTTGATTATTTAAAAAAATTAGACCGTTAGATTACAGTTTTTTGCAGGAACAGCCTATTTCTTTATCGCTCGTTTCCCATTTCTGAAAGTGTCAATAATTTCAGATTGGCATTCAAGAATAAACACATAAAAAAACCGGCACGCCCATCAGGCTATACCGGTTTGTATTGACTAATTAACGACTAGGCAATATTTAGTGCTGGAATAATATTCGCTTTTGCTTCTGCTGCGGCTTTTTTGAACCCATCCATCCGGTCGAAATTTAAGTATTTAAACACTTCAGCTGACATGGATTCAATCTTAGTAGCATAAGTCATATACTCTTCTGTAGAGGGGATTTTACCCATAATCGCACCTACAGCGGCTATTTCAGCTGAACACAAATAGACATTAGCGCCATCACCTAAACGGTTAGGAAAGTTACGAGTAGAGGTAGAAAGCACAGTTGAATTAGGCTCAACCCTCGCTTGGTTACCCATACACAGTGAACAGCCAGACATTTCAAGACGCACACCCGCTTTGGCATAAATATCGTAGTAGCCTTCTTCTGTAAGCTGAGCTTGATCCATCTTAGTCGGTGGTGACATCCACAAACGGGTTGGCAATGTGCCTTCAAACTGCTGTAACAACTTACCTGCTGCACGGAAGTGACCGATATTGGTCATACAAGAACCGATAAAGACTTCATCAATCTGGTTACCTGCAACTTCAGACAATGTTTTCGCATCATCTGGGTCGTTCGGGCAGCATAGAATAGGCTCTTTAATATCAGCCAAATCAATTTCGACGATTTCAACATATTCAGCATCGGCATCAGCGCGCATCAATTCAGGCTTAGCCAACCACTCTTCCATCTTGCGAGCACGACGCTCTAGCGTACGCGCATCACCGTAACCTTCGTTGATCATCCAACGCAACATAGTGACGTTGGAGTTAAGGTATTCAGCGATAGACTTATCAGACATTTTGATAGTACAACCCGCTGCGGAACGTTCGGCAGAAGCATCTGATAGTTCAAACGCTTGCTCAACCGTTAATTCATCAAGGCCCTCAATTTCTAAGATACGACCAGAGAAAGCATTGATTTTGCCTTTTTTGGCAACGGTCAATAAACCTTGCTTGATACCGTATAAAGGAATGGCATGAACCAGATCACGTAGTGTGATACCCGGCTGCATTTTACCTTTAAAACGCACCAATATTGATTCCGGCATATCCAGTGGCATCACACCTGTAGCAGCAGCAAAAGCAACTAAGCCAGAACCTGCTGGGAATGAAATACCCAGAGGAAAACGCGTATGGGAATCACCACCTGTACCAACGGTATCAGGTAACAACATACGGTTTAACCAAGAGTGAATGATACCGTCACCGGCACGCAGCGATACACCACCACGGTTCATTATAAAGTCAGGCAGTGTATGCTGAGTTTCAATATCAATGGGCTTAGGATAAGCCGCGGTGTGACAGAAAGATTGCATGGTTAAATCGGCAGAGAAACCTAAACAAGCTAAATCTTTAAGTTCGTCACGGGTCATGGGTCCAGTGGTATCTTGTGAGCCTACTGTGGTCATCTTAGGTTCACAGTAAGTACCCGGGCGAATACCGTCTACACCACACGCACGGCCAACCATTTTTTGAGCTAACGTGTAACCTTTACCAGTATCAACAGGTTGGTCAGGTTTGCGGAATAAATCAGATGGGCCTAAACCTAGAGATTCACGGGCTTTTTCAGTTAAGCCGCGACCAATAATTAAGTTAATACGGCCACCAGCACGCACTTCGTCAAGTAATACCTCTGACTTATATTGATACTCTGCTAACACTTCGCCAGTAGATGTATTGGTGATTTTTCCAGCTAATGGGAAAATATCAATCACATCACCCATATTCATTTTATCAACGTCAGTTTCAAATACTAAAGCGCCTGCATCTTCCATAGTGTTAAAGAAAATAGGAGCGACTTTACTACCAATACAGATACCGCCGCCTCGTTTATTAGGAACGCCAGGTAAATCTTCACCGAAGAACCATAAAACCGAGTTAGTGGCTGACTTTCGTGAAGAGCCTGTTCCCACTACATCGCCAACAAAAGCAACTTGATGACCTTTAGCTTTGATTTCGTCGATTTGTGCTAATGGACCCACTTCACCCTGTTTTTCAGGTGTGAGGCCATCACGAGTCATTTTAAAAGCAGCACGAGCATGCAATGGGATATCTGGACGAGACCATGCATCAGGTGCAGGTGATAAATCGTCTGTATTGGTTTCGCCTGTCACTTTAAAGACAGTGGCAGTGATTTTTTCTGGCATATCTTCACGAGAAGTAAACCACTCTGCGTCGGCCCAAGATGCGATCACATCTTTTGCATAAGCGTTACCCGCTTTGGATTTTTCTTCTACATCGTGGAAAGCATCAAACATTAATAAGGTATGTTTGAGTTCTTCTGCTGCCAATTCGGCTAAGTCTGCGTTATCAAGTGCCGCAATCAAAGTAACGATGTTATAACCACCGTGCATGTTACCTAACAATTGTATGGCGGCATCTTTAGAAATAAGAGGTGAACAGGCTTCGCCCTCAATGATTGCAGTCAGAAAACCGGCTTTAACGTAAGCGGCTTCATCAACACCAGGAGGCACACGCTCAGCTAATAATTCTAATAATGTTTCTTCTTCGCCTGCAGGTGGTGCTTTTAACAACTCAACTAAACCAGCGACTTGCTCTGCATTAAGTGGTTTAGGTGGAATACTCTGTGCTGCACGTTCTGCAACATGTTTACGATATGCATCTAACAAAATTATATCCTCTAAGTTGACCCCGAAAAATAACAAAAAATATTGGAGTGTAGGAATGAAACCGATTAATTATAAGGGTTATTGCCAAAAAGTTAAATCCGCCAAGGCCTTAGTTTGCTTATAATCAACATTTGCATTATCTATATGCAATTCTGTTAAGTGAGTACATATAAACAGCTTGAGGTAGAAGGCAGGTAACAATACTAAGACAAGGTAAAGAGATGATCTATTGGGATGAAAAGGATTTTGCTACACACTTGCCACATCTTTATGGATGTGTTGATCTGGCTAAATAGGGATGTGGATCGTTGTGAATATGCGGGCTATTTCAGTATTTTGGTCGATGTGAAGTTTTAGTTAAGTAAAGTAAAACAAGCCTCATGGCTTGTTTTACTTTAATGTCTGAAAGGTACTAGCTTAGCTAGGATCTGCAATTTTAACTGCAACAGGCGCTGATGGCGCTGTCGTTAGTTGTTCCAACGGTGGCGCAAAATCAGTTAAGTTAATGCCTTCAACTGCTTTTTTGTATTCTTCCAGAGTAGGCGTACGGCCTAAAATGCTAGATAGAACCACCACTGGTGTAGAAGCAAGTAATGACTCACCTTTCTTTTCAGCAGTATCTTCTACTACACGACCTTGGAACAAACGCGTTGAGGTGGCGAGTACCGTGTCGCCTTTTTCAGCTTTCTCTTGGTTACCCATACATAAGTTACAACCAGGGCGTTCAAGGTACATGATGTTTTCGTATTTGGTACGGGCAGTGTTTTTAGGCACAACGTCATCAAATTCGAAACCCGCATATTTCTTAAGCACATCCCAATCACCCTCAGCTTTAAGCTCATCAACAATATTATAGGTTGGCGGTGCAATCACTAATGGTGTTTTAAATTCAACTTTGCCGTTTTGCTTTTCAATATTTCTCAACATTTGAGAAATAATTTGCATATCCCCTTTGTGAACCATACATGACCCAACAAAAGCTAAATCCACTTTTTTGCTGCCTTTGTAATACGAAATAGGTCTGATAGCATCATGAGTATAACGCTTTGAAACATCGGCATTATTAACGTCTGGATCGGCAATCATAGGTTCGTCAATGGCATCAAGATCAACCACTAATTCGGCAAAATATTCAGCATTATCATCTGGTCTTAGTGCTGGCTTTTCTCCAGATGTAATATCAGAAATTCGCTTATTTGCTATATCAATTAATCCTTGAAGAACTTGGTTTTCATTATCCATGCCCTTATCGATCATTATTTTAATACGGCTCTTGGCTATTTCTAATGACGCAATCAAAGTGTCATCTTGAGAAATACAAATAGAGGCTTTCGCCTTCATTTCAGCAGTCCAATCGGTAAAGGTGAAGGCTTGATCGGCAAGTAAAGTACCAATGTGAACTTCGATGACTCTTCCTTGGAACACATTATCGCCAAATTTCTTCAACATTTGAGCTTGCGTAGCATGCACTACATCACGGAAATCCATGTAGTTTTTCATATTGCCTTTAAACGTCACTTTGACAGACTCTGGGATAGGCATGTTCGCTTCGCCAGTAGCCAGCGCAAGTGCAACCGTTCCTGAGTCAGCACCGAACGCTACACCCTTCGACATTCTAGTGTGCGAGTCACCGCCGATTATAAGCGCCCATTCATCCACAGTAATATCATTCAATACTTTGTGAATAACATCCGTCATTGGGTGATAAACACCTTTAGGATCGCGTGCTGTGATAAGACCAAACTTATTCATAAAGCTCATTAGCTTGGGAATATTAGCTTGTGCCTTGGAATCCCATACTGAAGCAGTATGACAACCCGATTGATAAGCTCCATCAACAATAGGAGAAATAACCATGGCGGCCATAGACTCTAATTCTTGAGACGTCATTAAGCCGGTTGTATCTTGAGAACCCACAATATTGACCGTTACACGGACATCAGAGCCAGCGTGAAGAGCAGTTTTAGAGGCAACACCTACTGCATTTTTGTTGAAGATTTTTTCAACGGCAGTTAAACCTTGGCCTGGATGAGAAATTTCTTTAGAAGCAGCGTATACAGGCACTAACGCGACACCGAGAGTTTCAGCTGCAAAAGTTTGTAATTTTTTACCAAATACAATGGCGTAAGACCCGCCTGCTTTCATAAACTCAACGGCTTGAGGGGTGAAAGCCGAAGAGATATCAACCAGTTCTTTATCGCCGCTGAATAGCTTCTTGTGTTTAGTGTTAATCGTTAACACTGTGCCCGTTTCGACAGAGTAAGTTTGCTCAAGAACGGGGTCGCCACTTTCGTTAAGCACAGGTTTACCGTTAGCATCGAGTTTTTTAACCCAGTTTTTAAGATCTAAACCGATACCGCCAGTCACACCAACAGTCGTTAAAAAGATAGGCGAAATGCCATTAGTACCTGCAACAACGGGAGCAAAATTCACAAATGGAATATAAGGACTGGCTTGTTTACCTGCCCATAAAGCCACGTTATTAATACCTGACATTCTAGAAGAACCTACACCCATAGTGCCTTTTTCAGCGATTAACATCACTCTTTTGGCTGGGTGTTGTTTTTGCAGTGCTTGGATTTCAGCTTGAGCAGTGGGAGAAATAAGGCACTTACCGTGCAATTCCCTATCTGAACGAGAGTGAGCTTGATTACCTGGCGATAATAAATCCGTAGAAATATCACCCTCACCAGCGATGTAAGTAACCACCTCAATTTCTTCGTCTATTTCAGGAAGTTTGGTGAAAAAATCAGCTCTGGCATAACTTTCAAGAATATCTTTGGCAATGGCATTGCCCGTTTTAAACGCCTTTTCAAGACGGCTCATATCGGCTTCATATAAGTACACTTGATTCTTTAATATTTCTGCAGCTGGTTTTGCTACTGATGTCTCATCAGATAATGCTAAATCTAAAAGTACTTCTACAGAGGGGCCACCTTTCATATGAGATAACAACTCAAAAGCAAAGGTAGGTGTAATTTCTTTGACGACGACTTCACCTAAAATGATTTCTTTTAAGAATTTAGTTTTTACACCTGCTGCACTGGTTGTTCCAGGCAAAGTGTTATAAATAAAGAAATGAAGCGAGTCTTCTCTGTGCTCATGGGCCGAGGCTTTAATTTGCTCGATAATTTCCGCTAATAATTCAGCGCCATCAATTGGCTTAGGTGCCAATCCTAGATCTTTCTTACGGCTTTCAATTTCTTTAACGTATTCTAAATACAAACTCATATACAACTCCCAAGGGATATAACATGCTAATAATATGATAATTAGCATGATGAAATTTTGTCGATAGTTTACCTAATTTTCTATTCATTAAGCATCTTTTGGTAAAATAAGCGCTGTGCATATCAGCATTCTTTAAATAAGCGGTTTATTTTCCAGCGGGTGGTGTTTTCGTTAACGCAACTAAACCGGCAACTTGCTTAGCGTCTCACAGCTTAGGCGGGATATTCTCTGCGGCACACTCTATAATGTGGTTACGCTATAAGGTGTTACGAGAAGCGTTTCACACAATTTGTGTCCTCAAGTTGACTCCAAAAATAGCAACTCACATTGGAGCATAGAGATTTAACCGTGAAATTATAAAGGTTATGACCAAAAAGTGACATTGGCTAAAGCCATTGTTTACTTATATTCAATATTTATTTAATTGATAAGTCTGTTTATTTCTTAAAAAAAATTACATTTTTTCTATCTCAAAACGTACCTTATTAATTTTCACTTGGAATAATGCGCAAGATTTTTCCTTGATCGCTATCGGTTAATATATAAATGGAACCATCTGGGTGAACGCGAACATCACGAATTCTTTGCTCTAGTTCTTTAAACAAAGATGTTTGACCAACCACATTTAATCCGTCCATATGTAACCATCGCACTTCTTTAAACTTCAGAACACTGACTAATAAATCACCATTTAGTTCACTAAACAGATTACCTTGGTGAACAGCCATACCAGAAGGAGCAATAGAAGGGGTCCAATCTAGTCTGGGTTGCTGCATATTTGGATATTCGGTAAAAGGGCTAATGCGAGAGCCGATATAATCGAGTCCTTGAGTAATCACGGGCCAACCATAATTTACCCCTGCTTGAATAATATTCAGTTCATCACCACCATCTGGACCGTGCTCGTTTGAAAAAATCACATTTCGCTTGGAGTCAAAAAGTAGGCTTTGGTGGTTTCGATGCCCATAACTAAACACATAATTGCTGGGCGAATCAGGGTTTTCAGTCACAAAGGGGTTATTGGTTGGTACGCTGCCATCGTCGTTAATGCGAATTATTTTACCCAGCAAACTATTTAATCGTTGTGCATCTTCGCGGTAATCAAAGCCATCACCACTGGTGATAAGTAATGTGTTATCAGGTAAAAAAGCCATTCGCCCTGCAAAGTGGACGGGCGTTGACTTAAAAGGTGTCACGGTGAAAACAACTTGTTGCTCTACTAATTCGTTACCAATTAATTTTGCCCGCATAACTTGTAAAGCATTTTTGTCATCATTGCCCATAGCGTAAGAAATATACACCCATTGATTAGAGGCAAAATTAGGATGCAACACTACCTCTAATAGTCCGCCTTGCCCTTTAACGTATATATCAGTGGGCAAGCCAGTAATCGGCGCAGACACTTCGCCATTGCTTACCCTAGTCAATTTACCCGTACGCTCAGTTACCAATAAACTGCCATCAGGTAAAAAGGCTAACGACCAAGGAAAATGTAAACCACTGGCGACTTCCTGTATTTTATAACTGTGGAACGTTGCTTGTTGCGCAGCTAAACCATAAAAATTGCTGCTTAAGAGTATAATCAGCCCAAAAATAAAACCCCGATATTGCATAGGTGTGTCGTCTCTAAATTAGAATAAAATCTGAATACATAATCATAGTTCTGTTGATATTAACATTCAGTTCGCCCATTATCGCCACATTATATATCCCGCATCAAGACTAAAATAAGTAACACATTATGAAATTAAATTTTTACCTTAGGCTTTGTACACATTTTTTTGTTGCAGTGATTTTTGCATTTGTTTTAGCAAGCTTGTTTCATAGCCAATTTGTGATGGCCGAATTGACCAAGGTAGGAGTGGAAATTTTGTTCAACGATCGCCTCAGTATGAGTCTTGATGACTTATTAGGCCTGTATCCTACTTATGGGATCGTTGTAGCCGTTAGTTATTTTATTGCTTTTATCGTGGCAGGCCTATTCATCAAATGGTTCAAGTGGTCACCCTACCTTCTGTATTGTTTGGCGGGAGGCGTTGGGGTCACTGTGGCTCTTTTAGCTATGCATCCGATTTTAGAAATCACCTTATTAGCGGGAGCTCGCAGCACCTTTGGTTTTTTATGCCAGAGCTTGGCGGGAGCAATGGGGGGCTTGATTTTCAGTCATTTACGCACTCGTCAATCAGGCGCAAAAGCTGTCATTTAGACAGCTAGCTGCCTATCACTTCGCTTTACATTACCTTGCCCAGAAGCTATTAATCTCCTTGGCAAGCTTGTGTTCTGAGCCTGTACAAGCACCATAAAAACAACCCTAGGTTTAGCGCTAAAGGCATATTTTCTCCTTGGCGCAAAAATTCTTCTGCATACACTTCACAGTTATCAATAGGACCACCACAGATGGGCAGCAATTTCCCGCAACAACTGTGTTTAACTCAGTTTGTCCATCGAGTTCATCTAAGATGATTTCACCACAAATACTTTCTGAGGTTTGGATATCACAGCAGTCACAATGATTTTATGGTTGCCTCTTTATTGTTGTCAATGCGCTTAATGATTATAATCGCTCCAATTGAAATTCATCAAATTGACAAGACAAATTAAAAGGCGATCACAATGAAAAAAATACTTATTCCGGTAACTAATCATGGAACATTAGGCACCACAGACCAAGCAAATGGTACCTATTCACCAGAATTAACCCATGCATTGCATGCTTTTTTGGAAGCAGGGTTTGAATATGACATTGCTTCTATCAAAGGTGGCAAAGCGCCCATTTATGGCACCGACATTGAAGGCGACGTAGTTAACGACGCCATACTCAACAACCAAGAGTTTCAAAATAAGCTCAATAATACTCTGCCTGTATCTGACGTTAATATTGATGATTACGACGCTGTATTCTATCCAGGTGGTTTTGGACTGTTATCTGATTTAGCGAGTAACCACGATTTTGCGGCACTTAGCGCCAAACATTATGAAAAAGGCGGTATTATCGCTGCAGTCTGTCATGGTCCGGCGGCCTTATTGCCTATCGCATTAAGCAACGGTGAAAGTCTATTAGCCAATAAATCTGTCACCGGTTTTACCCGTGAAGAAGAAATAGATTACGGCACAATCAATGATGTACCTTTTCTTTTAGAAGAGTCACTTGCCCGTAACGCTGCTCGTTACAGCAAAGTGCAGCCTTGGGGGGAGTTTGTCATCGAAGACGAACGCGTAATAACAGGTCAAAACCCTACCAGTGCTCATGCTGTTGCTGCAGCGATTGTGAAACAGTTAGCTAAATAAGTTCTCAAATGTGGAGAACAAAACATCATATCTGTTCTCCACAAACTTAATAGAAACATGAATTTAAGTACAGACATGTCACAAATATGCATTAAGATTGAAAAGTATTTGGCTCAAAGACTGGCAGTGCCAGAAGCACTGCTTAAAACTCTTCTCGCAACGCTCGCCTAGATGCCTTATCAACCAATCCGAAAAGTGTATCTGTTTCATCTTTGTTGCTGGATACCTGATGGCCGAGCACTTTAACTAACTTGTATTGTATACGCGAAGTTAATCGGTAAAACTCTTGGTACAGTTCATAATTATTCAGCCTGTTATTTTTACCCGTAAAAAAATGACTCTGTTCAAGCGCACTTTGCCTGCCCGGCAGACCAATAATATTTTGAGAATCGGTATAAATGCACAAAGTGATATCGCTTTCATCAGCTAAAGTGATGATCTCATCCAGTGCCCACAACAACGTTTGTAATTCCAACTTAGTCGAACTCGTTTGTACAAAGCGTTTGATTTTCACATTATGTTTAAGTCTGTCTATAGACACAGACTGTTCTGATACAACTAGGTAAGCGCCATATCCCACTTTTAATTGGTTATTAACACTGCCGTCTGTAAAAACCTCTAAATGAAGCATCCATTATCCGTTCAAAAATACAGTTATTTTTGAATTTTACAGCATATTACACACCCTTGTGGACTAAACAATTCAACTCAGTTCAAAATGAAAATAAGCGGTATGCTGAGGATAACAATTTCAATTTAACTTTACGTTCTTGGGTGGGGAACTTGGGGGGGAGGTTAAAGCATTTATTTATATTATATGATGTGAATAGAGCATTACAGCAAGCAGTTAACGATATTAGTGTCGCTTCTGCTGTTTCCAAGTACCTCCATATTGATACAGCGCTTGGCTTTTTACCTTCGACTGACAACCAGAACAGATAAAAACCCAAGGTGCGGCTTGTTGTAATCGTATCCGATACAATACGGACTCAGGTTTTGCACAGTAATCGCAGTCTTTCAGTTGGCGGTTTCTTAGTGACTTTCCCATGTATATACTTTTAAAGTAATTTAGCCACAACAACGGCGCAATGTGAGCCAGTTCCAACCAGTTTGCCCCACACTCGCATAGCTAGATTAGGTTCACCATTAAGCGCATGAAGCGCTTCGTCTCTATGAGCTTGCTCATCTGCATTGCAAGCTTGCATCATTTGTATAATCTCGATTTTGTCACAAAATTCTAGCTTGGAAAGGGCATGTATTTGTTGCCTGTAATGAGCGTCAACAAATGACTCTACTTTGTAAATTGTGTAATAAACCCAATTCCTTCCAAGCAACATCGAGAATACCCCCATCATGAACCCAGCGAACATCCAGATAAAAAGAAGGGCACTGCCTCTAAATCGATGGATCAGGTTTTCAAATTGAAGCAGATGGTCTTTCTCTGTCGCTAAATGATGTTTAGCGAACGTTTCTATCTCGGTGTCACGCTTAAAACGGTTGACCAGCAATATGCCCCGATATATCCAAACAGCGCCAGTTTCCCCCGCGTGGCTAGCACGCAGTTCTGCACGAATAGATGAGGCATATCTTGTGGCATTAAAAACACTTAACTTATGCATCTTTACTTGTGCCTTGCTCCGGCATTTTTGTATTGGCATTTTTTCTCGATAAGGACATTAATCCGATACCAAGCACCGCTAGCATCGATATTGCCAGACCAACAACTATATAGGCAACCCAAGGTGCGCTCACACTCATCTCCTAAAAACTATAATGAATTTATAAATGTATTTATAAGTGAGATTACGATTTGTGAGGGCAGAGGATCATACTAAGATTTGTGTTTGATTGATTATTAGACGAAAAGATAAACAACCATTAATTTTCGAACAAATACATTCCATTAGATACACATTGTATATTGATAATGCACAGCCAAATCCTTTTAGCCTGCAATAGAACTCGCAGGCATTTATACAATTACTTTACCCAATGCCCGGGCTTATTAGTTCGATACCCTAATGTTTTATAAGCTGCATCAACTAAGGATTGACCACGTTCATTTAACATCAAACTGGCTCCCATTTTGGACATAGAATATCCAAATCCGAGTTTACATTCGGGGTCTGCAAAACCAATACTACCGCCAGCTCCAACATGCCCGAAAGCCTGCTCACCCATAATCGCGGTTTCAAGTTCTCCCGAGCTGCGGTAACGATTGTCCATTGATTTCATAAAACCCAGAGCAAACCGCGTGGGGATCAACAAAGTTGCATCTTCCATAGTTGCCATAGAAACGGCACTCATCTTTGATATATGGTCCCTTGATAGCAGTGTCACACCATTCAAGCTGCCTCCATTGGCTAAAGGCGCAAATAATCCCGCCAGTGCCCGAGCATTGGCAATCCCACCACCACCACCTATCTCTGCGGCGTGCGCCTCACGGCAGTTGGGTTGATAGTTACCGGAATTCAAAAAACACAAGTGTTGAATAGAGGCGGGGTTTGTCATCATATTCGTCATAAAAGCGGTGGGTTTATCTTCAGCACTAGGAGTGTAAGGCAGCATGCGTGCGGTGCGTTTCTCATGCTCTTCAGGTAAACCAATCCAATAATCGAGTCCCAAAGGCTCTGCGAAATTTTCTTTAAAATAACGACCCAGTGAGATCCCCGACACACGCAGCACAAGCTCCCCAACAGTCCAACCGAAGGACATCATGTGGTATCCATTTCGAGTACCTGGGTCCCAAAAAGGCGCTTCTGCCGATAATCGCTCGATCATATAGTCCCAATCATAATAACCGCCCTCTTTGATTGGCTCGCGAAATGCTGGCAACCCAGCAGAATGATTTAGCAGCATCCTAACAGTCACATTCTCTTTACCATTTTGAGCAAATTCTGGCCAGTACTGGCTTACGTTTGCATCGAGGTCTATTTCACCTTGATCGATGAGCCTATGGGCACACAATGCAGTGGCGGCTTTAGTGCAAGAAAAAACCAGTGATAGAGTGTCTTTTTCCCAAGGCGTTTTTGTATTAGGATCGCTATAGCCACCCCACAAATCAACTAATGTCTCACCTTCGACGTTAAGAGAAACGGATGCACCTATCTCGCCACGTTCTTCAAAATTTTTCACAAATTCTTCAGCGACATTTTGGAATTTAGGATCGCAAAAACCACTCACAGTGCCCGCTTTAGTCTTCACATTAATTTCTGACATACACTTCTCATTTAAGTTAAAGATAAAATCCTGACTGGTGTATAGAAAGGATAATAGCTATCCCAGACCTAAGCAATGGGCAATAACTGGCTTTACTGGGCTGTAAAAATGACACTAATAAACCCCAATATTTATTTCACATTCAACCTTTTATTAAAAACTTATAATAAAGTTGCTTAATTAGTATGCGATTTCTAATTTTCATCCGTAAGATATATTTCATCGAAGTAAGATACTTAATTTTAAACATCCACGGAGTAAATATTATGAATAATATCGACATGATTAAAGAAAAAGCCGCTACTGCAGAAGAAATGGCTCGTAAAGTATGGTTAGCCGGTCTTGGTGCATACGGTAAAGGCTACGAAGAAGTGAAAGGCCGTTTTGAAGCACTTTCTACTGACTCAAACAAATTATTTGATGAGTTAGTTGTTAAAGGCCAAAAGCTTGAAACTGAAGGTAAAGATAAAGTGAAAGAAGTGCAAACTAAAGTAGCTGAAAAAACTGAAATCGAAACTCGCATCGAAACAGTTCGCACTAAGCTTGGTTTCAACAACACTGACACTGACAAAAAAATTGAAGAGCTAAGTGAAAAAATTGACGCATTGACAGCTGCAGTAGCTAAATTAGCAGCTAAACCAGCAGTGAAAAAAGCGTAATTTCAAGCTGATGGATTAAGAAGAGAGCCCCAGTGCTCTCTTTTTTTATAAGCAAAATTAACTATCCGATTTACCGCTCAATCACCTTTTCTAGTACATGTAAGTTGACACTTAAATCATGTAAATAAGTCTTGCTAGTGTCATAGCTGTGCTCATCGAATGTAAATTACCTTTCAATAGATAGTCATTCATCGCGGTTCTTTTTTTTATTTTCGCATTTTATATGCCATTCACTGTTCAAATTCATTATTTTTAAGTTTTGTAATCATTTATTCACAGTACTTATAACCAATATTATCCATAATCCAAGTTATGACACATTGTTTGCCGCCGAAACTGATGAAGCCTTAACGGGTTATGAAAAAGGCACAGTGACAGATTCAGGTGCAGTCAATGTGGATACCGGAATATATACTGGACGTTCGCCTAAAGATAAGTTTTTGGTAAAAGATGATACAACCAAAGATACTGTTTGGTGGAGGACCGCTGACAATAACAACGACAATAAGCCCATTTCATCGGAAACCTGGCAAGCGTTAAAAGAAGTCAGCCAGCAACAACTTTCAGACAGCGACCTATATGTGGTTGATGCCATTTGTGGTGCAAATTCGAATACAGCTCTTAAAGTCAGATTTGTTATGCAAGTTGCATGGCAAGCGCACTTCGTCAAAAATATGTTTATTCGTCCAACAGAAGATCAACTTGATAATTTTGAGCCTGATTTTGTGGTGATGAATGCCTCAAAAACCTCAAATCCACACTTCGAAAAACACGGAACTAACTCCGAAACCTTTGTTGCATTTAACTTAACTGAAAAAATGCAATTAATTGGTGGGACTTGGTATGGCGGCGAAATGAAGAAAGGCATGTTCTCGATGATGAACTACTTTCTGCCTCTACAAGGCATAGCCTCAATGCATTGCTCGGCCAATGTGGGTAAAGATAATGACACCGCTATATTTTTTGGTTTATCGGGTACCGGGAAAACCACATTATCAGCCGACCCACAACGGGCATTAATTGGTGATGATGAACATGGCTGGGACGATGAGGGTATCTTTAATTTCGAAGGCGGTTGTTATGCCAAAACAATTGATTTAGACGCTGAAAAAGAACCAGAAATTCATAACGCAATTAGACGTAACGCCTTATTAGAAAATGTGGTAATAAAGGGTAATATACCTGATTACTTTGATAACTCTAGAACAGAAAACACCCGTGTTTCATACCCAATTGAACATATTGAAAACCGCGTATTAGGCATTAGCAAAGCAGGACATGCTACAAAAGTCATTTTCTTAACCGCAGATGCTTTTGGTGTATTTCTGCCAGTATCACGTTTAACCAGCGAACAAGCAAAGTATCATTATTTGTCAGGATTCACTGCCAAATTGGCAGGCACTGAGCGTGGTGTCAATCATCCTACGCCTACCTTCTCTTCTTGTTTTGGACAGGCTTTTCTAAGCTTACACCCCACACAATATGCCGAAGTGCTAGAGCAAAGAATGTCTGATGCTGGCGCCAGTGCATATATAGTCAACACTGGCTGGAATGGCACAGGTAAACGTATTAGCTTAGCGGCAACACGGGCGATTATTGATGCAATATTAAGCGGTGAAGTAGAAGATTCTGAGTGCGAAAATCTTCCCTATTTTAATCTTGCTTTCCCTACAACACTATCGGGCGTAGACAGCCACATTCTAGACCCAAGGAATACATACTCAAGCGAAACTGAATGGGAAACAGAAGCGAAACAATTAGCCAAACTATTTGTCGATAACTTTACTAAGTTTACTGATAACGAAGAAGGTAAAGCTCTTACCTCGGCGGGTCCTCGTTTATAAAATAGTTGGCTGCCCCCCATTAACTCCGGGGGGACCTATTTGTAATACATTGAGCAATTTAAGGCGCGGGTTAGGTTTGTGAGTGCAAGCCAATCATGTTGCCTTCTGTATCAATCACCAGCGCCCCAATACGATAATTAAAGCGTCTATTTAGTGTTAGAACTATATTTTCATTTGGCAAAGGCAGCATTAATACCACGAAAGTATGAATAACATGACTTGATGATGAAGTGGTTTTTCGTTATTTCTAGACTTGCAATGCTATACCAAGCAGTAAAGGAGTCAGTAAACTCACTCCCACATTCGCAGCCATAAACTGAGGATGCTGACCTATGTCAGCCCCAAATTTAATTGCACCAGAAATGGAGAACAGAGCCAGTATCAGGGGGAGTAAAGCAATAAGTGATAATGGCGGCAAGTGGTTAAAATAAGTACCCAGTGAAACTACCAGTAATGTCGCCATGATAAAAGCTGCGTACACCATATTGCCAACTTTAACGCCGTAAGCGATAGGCAGGTGTCGTCGCCCAGCCCCTTTGTCAGCTTCAATATCAGGGTATTGATTAAGTAGCAGCAAATTACTCACAAGAAAAAACGGCACCAAAGAAACCAGCCAACTTAGGTTTGAATAAGCCCCTGTAAGAACAAAGTGAGTGCCTCCTACCATCAGCGGACCAAAGCCAATACCGGGCGCAATCAGGCACAGAAGAGGGTTTTTATTGAGCCAATTGGTATAGGCCAGGATCAAAAACACTGCCACTAAACCTAGGGGCAGTATGGCAAATCCATACAAGTATAAAAAATAGCTACCAATGCTCAAAATCACCATCAAACACAACACCCCCGCCAACAACACAAAACGGGCGTAAGAAGGGTTATCGGGCAAAGCTCCACTGCCGCCACTAAAAGGCGTCTTAAACGTATTGAGATCCAATCCACTTTTAAAGTCAGAATACTCATTGAGGCAGTTAACACTGATATGTCCCAGCACTGCCCCTAAGAGAGCCAAGCCTAGGTTGAGGTAATCGCTATTACCCCCTTCAAAATTCGCAACACTTGCCCCTAAAAACACACAAACTGGACTCAAAATAACAAAGGGCAAACGCATGGATTTCAATATAGTGGCAAAAGGCATTGTCCATCCTTGTAGGTATGTAGTTTAAGGGAATTATAACTACTGACAGGCATCCGTGACGACTTATCGCTGGCCAATTCCCATTGATTCAGAATGGCAAAATATGCAGTCAGTTTTGGGTTGAACTTATGGAACAAAAGAGTAAGTCAACCCAAAGCTGGCGAGAGTCTAATCTGTGATTAAACGAGGTTTGCGATTTTTACTCTTTGGCTTGCCATGACTCGCCTTCTCCGCCTTGGCTGCTTCATTGTGAGGTTGATTATCACTAAAGCGGGTTAAGCCCTTCTGCGCTTTTACGGCATTCGCGGTTTTACCTTTGGCAAATGCTTTATTGCCGGAACGTTTGGCGAACTCTTTTTGATCTCGGCCTTTTAGTTCATTGCGACTTTCAGCAGGCACTAAACATTTAGGGCTATTGCCAATCAAGTGGGCTTTACCCATTTCTTTGAGCGTTTTACGCAATATTGGCCAATTAGCGGGATCGTGATAACGTAAAAATGCACGGTGTAAACGCCTATGGATTTCGCCTTTAGGCACCTCAACCTCTTCACTCTTATGATTCACTTTATGTATCGGGTTTTTGCCCGTGTGATACATAGTGGTGGCATTAGCCATAGGTGACGGATAGAAATTTTGCACTTGGTCTAACTTGAAGTTGCGCTCTTTAAGCCATAACGCCAAATTCACCATATCCATATCTTCAGTACCCGGATGAGCTGAGATGAAATAAGGAATAAGATACTGGTCTTTGCCCGCTTCTTTGGTGTATTTGTCGAACAATTCCTTAAATTTATCGTAAGTCCCCATACCCGGCTTCATCATTTTATCTAGGGGGGCTTTCTCGGTATGTTCTGGGGCGATTTTTAGATATCCACCCACATGATGAGTGACTAGTTCTCTGACATAATTTGGGTCTTCAATGGCCAAATCGTAACGCACACCTGAGGCAATCAGAACTTTTTTAACCCCTTCCACTTCCCGAGCTTTGCGGTAAAGATTAACGGTTGGGGTTTGGTCGGTATCTAAGTGCCCACAGATTTCTGGCCATACACAAGACAAACGGCGACAAGCTTGTTCTGCTTTAGGGCTTTTACAACGCAACTTATACATATTCGCCGTTGGGCCACCAAGATCGGAGATAACACCGGTAAAACCGGGGACTTTGTCACGAATTTCTTCGATTTCACGAATAATGGATTCTTCTGAGCGGCTTTGGATCACCCTGCCCTCATGTTCGGTAATCGAACAGAAAGTACAACCACCAAAACAGCCACGCATGATATTCACCGAGGTTTTGATCATGTCGTATGCTGGGATTTTGGCTTTGCCGTAACTAGGATGTGGCACCCGGGCATAAGGTAAATCAAACACGGCATCCATTTCTTCGGTTTCTAATGGATACGCAGGTGGGTTGATCCAAATAATGCGATCACCATGGCGCTGCACCAGTGCACGGGCACAGCCGGGGTTGGTTTCTTTATGTAAAATACGAGAAGTATGAGCGTAATGAGTTTTTTCGGCGCGTACCACATCATAAGCGGGCAATAACACATAGGTTTTATCCCAAGGCTTCACTCTTTGGGTTTTCGAGGTAAAAGGCTGAACCACGATTGGCTGCGCTTTTTGCTCTTCGATTGCCGCTTGTCTTTCAGCTTCAGACTTAACAGCGCATTTATCGTCAATAATTTGATAAGGGCTAATAATAGCTTCAATTTTGCCTATGCTGTCTAGGTGGGTGGAATCCACTCCTTGCCAGCCGGGCAAAGGTTCTTTACGAATAACCGCAGTGCCGCGAATATCTTGCATTTGGTCAATGGTTTCGCCAGCGGCAAAACGGTGTGCCATTTCAAGCAAAGGGCGTTCGGCATTACCAAACATCAACATATCGGCTTTTGAATCAAACAACACACTACGGCGCACTTTGTCTGACCAATAATCATAGTGAGCAATCCGCCTTAAACTGGCTTCAATGCCACCAATCACTACAGGTTTTTTATAGGCTTCTTTACAACGCTGGGTGTAAACCGTTACCGCACGGTCGGGACGTTTACCGCCCTCATTGTTTGGGGTGTAGGCATCATCATGACGCAACTTACGCTCAGCCGTATAACGGTTGATCATCGAGTCCATATTACCTGCAGTCACACCAAAAAACAGATTAGGCTCACCAAGCTGCATAAATGCATCTTTACTATGCCAATCAGGCTGGGAAATAATCCCTACTCTGAAACCCTGTGCCTCTAACGTACGACCAATAACAGCCATACCAAAACTCGGATGATCAACATAGGCATCACCAGTAACCAGAATAATGTCACAACTATCCCAGCCAAGTTCATCCATCTCTTTTCGCGACATAGGTAAAAACGGCGCAGGACCAAAACATTCTGCCCAATATTTAGGGAAGGAAAACAAGCCGCGCTCCGCTTTCATACGGGCGACAGGTTTGGATCTCGAGGCTGGTTGAATGGTTGGCATGAAACTCTCTAAAAAATACGGCTAAAAATACGCCTAAAAAATGCAGCGACTAGCTGTGCAAAAAATCGGCAGAATTATAGCAGAATTAGATTGTATTGGTGAGCCAATAATTACCCCAAAATTTACATGGTTATATGGGTTACCCTATGAGTCACACTTTCAAATTAGCCAACCTGCGATACTTGCATATTAATCGCACTGAATATTCAGAATTTGGATCAGTGCTTTAGACTCATCTTCTAATAAATCGGCCAAAGTATAAGCTTTTAAGCTATCTAAAAATGCTTGAGTGGCTTGCCCCAATATAACTTTAAGTTTGCAGGCAGGTAGTATTCGGCATTTTGGTGTTGTGCATTCAACTACTTGTAATGTGTTTTCAAGCAACACCACTAACTCACCAATATTTAACTCTTGTGGCGTTTTTTTTAAATAGAAACCACCACCCTTGCCTCTTTTAGTTTCGATTATTCCTGCCTTACCTAATTGATGCACAATTTTATTCACATTATTTCTGGAGATGTCATAAGTTTTACTTATTTCATCGATACTAGCGCGTCTGCCTGAAGGCAATAAAGCAAGATAAATAAGGGTTCGTAGCCCATAGTCAGTGTAACGAGTAAGTTGCATATGTTTTTTCAGTGATCCAAATGATGGGGTTAAATTTAAAGCCTGTTTGACACTCATATATAATACATTTAATATGCACCTTATAAAAGATACTTATTAAAGGCATGTTATGAACAACACTTTATTACTGAAACTAGCAAACGCCTCTATGCTGACAACATTGGTGGCTTTTGTTATCAATGCTGTTCTCGCTTACGGATTTAATAACCATTTCCCACTGCTTGGCCTTACACTGTTACACGTCGGGCAAATTCTCCTTGCTGGGCTTTTTAAGTTGTCTTACGTGGTGCGTCTAGTCGCTCAGCAACAACTCGGCCTAGCCATTCGTTAAAGATTGAGTATCAATAATGATTAATATTTCAGAACCAAATAAAGAACAAAAAATAGTACCTCTATGGCGACAGGCGTTTCGGCCATTTTTCTTATTTGCTTGTCTGTTTTCAATATTTTCAATGGTTACTTGGGCTTTGGTACAGGCTGGTGAACTTTACTTTATGCCATACGGTGGCGTTACTTTTTGGCATGCTCACGAAATGTTGTTCGGATTTGTGGCCGCTATTATTGTCGGCTTCTTACTTACCGCAGTTCAGAGTTGGACTGGCCTGAGAGCCACACATGGCAAGCCACTCATTATACTTTTTACCCTGTGGTTATTAGCTCGCGTATGTATGTTGTTAGACATCTTTTCGATGCAATGGATCACCGCCCTAATTGATATCAGCTTTTTACTACTAGCCGCGTTTTTTATGGCAAAGCTAGTGTTAAAAGTTAAACAGTACCGAAATCTTATTTTTGTGCCGATATTACTTTTGCTGGCAACGGCTAACTTGTTCACACATTTATCAGTTATGACTGGCGAGATACATTTTTATACTCAAGGCATATACAGCACTGTGATGATTATCACTCTGATAATGACGGTTGTCGCAGGACGAGTGTTTCCGATGTTTACTGCAAATGGCACCCAAACAAAAAAAGTAGATAATCTGGCTTGGTTGGAAAAGTCAGTGATTAGTGTAACTGCCATAGCACTGCTGATACATTTCTTCGGATTACAGCAAATAATATCCAGCAAACTAACGGTTTTATTATTTATCTTTTGCTCGCTGGGCCACAGCATTCGAGCAATACGCTGGCGACCTCAGGTAACCTTTAACACGCCTTTAGTGTGGTCATTACATCTGGCTTATTGGTTTATCCCAATTAGTTTTTTGTTGTTCGCTTTACACTATGCAGGTCTAAATATATCCACATCAAATGCGTTACACGGGTTAACCGCAGGGGCTATGAGTTCACTGATATTGGCGATGATAGCGCGAATTTCTTTAGGTCATTCAGGTAGGCCACTGACACCTCACTGGCTAATGAAGTATGCCTTTAGCCTAATAATTTTAGCCGGCGGCATTCGGCTTCTCTCTCCTTATATTCAGTTATATTTCAACTTCAACTTACATGTTGTGTCCGCTTGTTTATGGGCATTGGCCTTTGGGATATATGTTGTTGTTTATGCACCCAGTCTGACCACTCCAAGACCTGATGGTAAGCCCGGTTAGGCTGGATGCTTGAGCACGTTTTTATACAAGCGTGACACTCCATTCCAATGATAAAAATACATTTATTTCATTAAATAGTTGACAGACAAACCTTCTACCTCTACATTCGTAGATGTAAACTCGACAAATGTAGAGATAGAAATGAAAGCCGATATTAAACTCAGTGAATTTGAATTAGATGTCATGAACATCCTATGGCAAGCCGGTAAAGCGTCTGCGCCTGAAGTACATCAAAAGATCAAGTTAGACAAAGACGTCAGTTACTCAACCGTTAAAACTATTATCGACCGCCTCGAACAAAAACTAGCCTTAACCCGGGCCGATCAACAAGGTCGCACCATATATTATGCTCCAGCGATTGAACGTGAAGCCCTCTCTACACCTTTGCTAAAAGGGTTTCTAAAACGTATGTTTGCTGGTGATCCACACAAAATGGTGGCGCAATTACTGGCTAATGAACAACTTGATAACAGTGAAATAGAGCAGCTTGAAAACATGCTGGCTGCACAAAAAGCTAAAAATAAACATAGCACTAAAAAGTGAGGCTATGATGATTTCTTATCTCACAATCACCCTATTGATCAGCAGTCTCTGCGGCTTAGCCATTCTATTACTGCGCGGTGCTCCCGCCCGTTTACGTTTCTATATTTGCCTATTGATATTGGTGACTTGGCTTACACCTTGGCAGCTTATGCAATTTCAGACGGTGTCTAACGCTTTCGACACTTTCACCTTACCGCTAAATATTCTGAGTGAATTCAATTGGGTGAAGTCAGCTGCCAAAACGCAAAACACTGAGTTAGTTGCACCAGTAACAGCACAATCATCTTCTTCATTGTTTACATTCTATAGTTTATGGCTGGCCGCATTCTCAATAGGGTTAGTATTGTTTTTGAAAGACGCAGTGAGTTATTTAAAATTACATAAACGCTGGATAAAAAACTCAACACTAGACAATCAAACTTGGAATACGGCACAAATCGCTCAGCCTAACTGTGATATTCGTCGCATCAATTCACACGCTCCAGGCATGACGACTGGCCTGACTACACCTATTATTTGGCTAGACAGTAATCAACATGACGCAGAAAAAATTCGCACTATTGTATTGCACGAACTCACCCATATTCGTCAGCATGATCCCTATTGGTTATGGGCGATTAACCTAGTACAACGTTTGTTTTGGTGGAATCCTCTGATTTGGTTTACCGCACATTACGCTAGGCAACAAATAGAATTAAGCTGCGATGAGCAGTGCAAAAAGCATTTACCCGAAGGCCGTTATCAACTGCAGTTGATTAAACTGACATTACAGGTAAATACGCAGCAACACTCTCTGCCTATGCCAGCAGTCTTACAAATGAGTGGTACACCGGCATTTAATTTACAACGGATCAATAAACTCAATGAGGAACATAACATGAAAAAACGATATGTAGTTGTGATGGCATCATTGCTGTCACTAACAGGTTGGATTGGCTTTTCAAATGCCACTATCAACACACAGGGCAACACACAGGGCAACACACAGCAACCAGCTAGTCATGAGATGCAAACAGCGAGTCTTGTTAACGTGCTTAATACAATCAACAACCAAGATTTTATCGGGGCACAAACACAGTTAGGTAAATTAGCTAATAATGTGCAAAGTTTCGACACCTCACAACAGGCTAAAATTTGGAAACTGCACGCTCACGTATTATATGAGTTAGATGCCAAAAACCCACAAATAATAGCCTACATGGATAAAGCGGTAGCCCTTGAAGATTCGCTATCAGCAAGTGAGCTTTTACCCATTCTTCAAATGGCACAAGCTTTAGCCGCAAGCCAAGAGCGATGGGACAAACAGCTGAGCTACTCAAACAAGTGGTTTGAAATTGCAGATAATAACGTAGACAAAAAAGAACTTTTGTTTATGACCGCAGTCTCGCACTATTCTTTGCAGCAATATGACACTGCCATCCCTTTGTTGAATGAGCTAGTCTTAATCAGCGAAACCCAAGGTTTTCAACCCAAAGAAAATTGGTTGAATCTGTTAATGGCAAACTATGTCGAGAATAAAAACGCGACTCAAGCCATCGCTGTACAAGAAAAAATAGCTATGTTGTTTCCAAGTGATAAAAACGAAAAGCTGCTTAACGACTTATCCCAAAAGCGTTAACCAAGGTCGCTTAAATACAAAACACATAACGAGTTAAACACTCGCTATGTGTTTTGTATTTGATTAGATATAGTAGATCCAGAATAAAGTTACGGGGGGTATATGAAGCTAACTAAAATAAATTTTCATGCTTCTCCACTTTGCTCAGGCATGAACTAAACTGTATATGAAAATAAACAGTTTAAGGGAGTTCGAACATGAACACGCCAGAAGCCAGTTTTTTAACGTGGCAACAGCAATTCAGAACGAATAAAGATTGTCTCCAGTATCTGAAGGAAATGAAGTGGCCTAATGGGTTTATGTGTCCTCAATGTGGTCACGACAATGGGATTGACCTTCACTGCCGAGAATTAACCGAATGCAGCCATTGTCATAAGCAAACATCGGTGATGTCAGGTACTTTATTTCATGGTAGTCATCTACCGTTACTCAAATGGTTTTGGGCACTGTATTTTATAGGCTCAGACAAAGGCAGTATTTCAGCGTTAAGGCTAAGCAAGCTTATTGAAGTGAATTGGAAGACTGCTCGGCTTATGTTAACGAAAGTGAGAGCGGCTATGGGACACAGGGATAGCCTCTACCGATTGTCGGGCACAATAGAGTTAGATGATGCCTTTGTTGGCGGTAAGCACAAAGGCAAGCGTGGTCGTGGAGCAGAAGGGAAAACCCCCATTATCATAGCATGTGAAAACAAGCATAAAAAGGCAGGGTTTATCGCAATGAAAGCGGTTAAAAATGTGAATTTTAAAACAGTAAAAGAATTTGTATCACATCACCTTTTAGCTAATCAGCATGTCAGAACGGATGCTTATCCTGCGTTAAATATTATAGATAAAACACAGCAACATGAGCCAAGAGTCACGCCAAGTGAAAAGGTAGACGAATGGTTGCCTTGGGTTCATATCGCGATAGGTAATTTGAAAACGTTTTTGTTGGGCACGTTTCATGGCGTTACGGGTAATTACTTACAAGAATACTTGAATGAGTTTTGTTATCGGTATAATCGCCGTTTTGTGGAAAAACAAATACCTAATCGATTGTTAAACTTGGCAATTATTCATACTCCTTTAAAATCAACCTGAGTTAAATGGAGAAGCATGTAAATTTTATTAATACTAATAATCAGAGTTCGAAGCTAGCCAATATTCCCAAAAAAACGCTTGTTAAACTTGGTGCTGTAGCCTTCCTTTTGACCGCAAGCACTATTTCAAGTTCTTTATTAGCGGCTTCAAGCCACAACACTCCGCTCTGGCTATCAAAAACGGTACTTCATAAACCTATTGGGAAAAGTTATTTTTCAACGCTCAAATCCGTTGTAACTTTTCCTATTTTTGATGATGTCAGCACCAGACATCTAGCCGATGACGATCAACCGAATTATACAAAAGCCGTTGTTTTAGCATCAATACGTTGGGTGTTCGGAGAGCGAAGTGAATGGGAGAGTAAAAACAAATATGTTGACGTCCAAATGCAGGTGTCAATAGTTATAGCGTTGCACAACAGTGGTACTCCCAACAAAATGGCTATATTTTTAGCCTATGTTCAGAATGATATTTTACAGGAAATGGACAAGTCTAATAAAAAAGTGTTAGACATGTTGGATAAGGCTGCCTTGGCAAAAGAAAAAAAACTAGATAAAGAATTTGAAGATCGACAGGCATTTATGCAGATGGCTAGACTTAGGCAAGTAGAAGCTTCTATGAAACAGTACGCAGCTTTAAACGACGAAGCTTATCAACTCGGATTTGAAACTTTTAACAGAATCAAAGATATTGATGTAAGTTTAAATATTCCTATCCATCAAAGACAAGCCTTCAAAACAGGTGTTGAGGTAGGCAAACACAGTTATGATTTATCTGTTGCTGACAGAGGCTTAATAAATCCGCCTGAAACTGACAAGCCACCTATCAGCTCTGAAAGTGGCTTAATTGAAGCAGACAATAGAACAAACAAAGACGAAATCAAACTCAATTTAAGTGATTTTGAAAAATGAACTATGCCCTAATACAAAACAGATAGAGGTTTAATGACTCCTTACCTGTTTTGCTATTTAAGTGATGATCCAATGTGCGATATATACTTTACAAACTCTCAACTATTTATTTCCGCTTCGATATTCAAAGGCGCATTCATCACTGCTTCAACCGTTTCTTTTGATGGATAACCATCGGCAATTAAACCAACAGTCACCTGAAATCCGCGTACACCTTTGCGTGTGGCTGGACCTAAAATGCCATCAGCCTCACCTACATCAAAACCTAGTTGATTCAGTTTTTCTTGGAATTGCTGCATTTCGACTAATGTGTAATTGGGTAATTTAGGCAGAGGTTTGGATAACGTACCTTGTCCTTTTATTCGGTCAGCCAAGTGGCCTACTGCTATGCCGTAATATTCGGAATTGTTCCAACGCAGGATCACATCAAAATTAGGGTAAACCATAAACGCAGAGCCAGTATGTCCAGCAGGAACAAGTATGGCTGCTTTTAAGTCACTATCATCGAACGTTTTACCGCTCACTTGCGTTACATTTTGCTGTGACCAAAAAGACAACGTTTGCGGATGGGATTTGCCTGCTAATTGATAATTAAAACCTGGGGGCAATAATACCTCGCGACCCCATTTAAAGCCGGTTTTCCAGCCTAAATTTTGCAAAAAGTGTGCAGCAGATGCCAGTGCATCTAATTCATTGTTCCATAAGTCGACTTTGCCATCTGCATCACCATCTTTGGCATATTTCATATAGGCTGTTGGCATAAATTGGGTATGCCCCATTGCGCCGGCCCAAGAACCAATCATGTCTTTTTCATCAAGATTTTCACGCTCAAGCAACAACAAAGCCTGTATTAATTCTTCAGAAAAATAAACACTTCTGCGTTGATCACAAGCCAGTGTTGTCAAAGCAGGGATAGTGGGGATTTTACCTTTAATGCCCCCAAAATTAGTTTCTAGCCCCCAAAATGCAATCAGGTAATGGGCTGGTACACCATATTGCTGGGTAAGCTTAGCTAAAAACTCACGATGTTCTGCTAATTTTTCACGACCTTTATTAACCCGCCAATGAGTCACTCGTTTTGAAAAATAGCCAGAAAAAGTCTGTACAAATTCTGGTTGATTGCGGTCGTAACCTAGAATTTTTGGCAAAGGTTTAACATGCCCTAAAATATCTACGGTCGTGTTTTCAGACACCCCAGCCTTCCGAGCTAGTTGCTGTAAACGTTCAATACACTGTGGAAACGATTCCAGTTCAGTTATTTGACTTTGCTGAGCGTGAGAAATAAAAGCCACAGACGTTAGGCCTGCGGCGATAAAAACTGTTTTAAATGAAGAAAAAGAAATCAATGTGACTATCCAAAAAGTGTTAGAAATTGTTGATCTTAGTTTTATGCTACCCGACTTAATAAAAATCGTTAAGCAAATTTCGCCGCCCATACGTCATTCGCCATAATATTTTCTGTACTGGTTATATGATCCAGCCATGTTTTGCCAATTAAATGATCAAACTCATGTAAAAATATCCGTGCGATAAAACCTTCAAGCTTGATATTTTGAGCCTTTCCTTGTCTGTCAAAATAGGCCACATCAACCCAATCCGGTCGTTCAATACGCCCACGTAAACCTGGCACTGACAAACACCCTTCCCACTCCCAGACCTTATTTTCGCTACTTTGTTTAAGCCGCGGATTAATCAAGACCAAAGGCTGCATATCAGGCGCATCTGGATAACGAGGATTAGGTCGTGAAGCAATAATCATAATGGCTCTAGGATCAAACACTTGTGGTGCAGCAATGCCAATACCGTTAGCCTCAAGCATAGTTGCCAACAACTCATCAATAAAGGTAACCAGTGCCTCTTGAGCAAACTCAGACTCTGAAACCTGTCTAGCTGGAGTCCTAAGTATCTCCTCACCTACCTGCGCAATTTTCATAAACTGCCTTCCTTTAAATATTGAATAAAAAAAGTTTTAAACCACCGAGGAAAAAGAGCACTGACGCTACACAGAGAAACAGATTTGAACTTATTGTTCTTGTCCTCGGTGATCTCATTTTCCTCTGTGGTTCAAATTCTTTTAGCTTTTATCTGTTCGCTCGTAGCTCGTAACTCGCAGCTCGATGCTGCTCTTAACTCACCAACTGCAACTGCGCAAATTCTCTATACAGGGCATTACTTGCCACTAATTCTTGATGAGTGCCAATGGCGACTATCTCACCTTTGTCCATTACCACTATCCGGTCTGCGTTGATAACCGTCGCCAGTCTATGGGCGATAATCAAGGTTGTCTTGTCTTTCATCAATTCTTCTAGCGCTAATTTAACATGTTGCTCGTTAGAGGCATCCAAAGAACTCGTGGCTTCATCTAACAACAGAATTGGCCTATTGGCTAAAATGGCTCTAGCAATCGCTATACGCTGCTTTTGACCACCCGACAAACGCACCCCGCGTTCGCCTAAATTAGTATCATAACCTTGGGGTAACTCACTAATAAAGTCATGGGCACGGGCCGCTTTTGCAGCGTTTTCAATATCTAACTGACTAGCATGGGTACGACCATAACCAATATTATCTTTTACACTACTGGCAAATATCACAGATTCTTGAGGCACCAACGCAAATTGATCTCGCAATGCAGTGACATCTAACAATTTAATGTCTTTGTTTTCTAATTTTATCTGACCACTGCTGACGTCATAAAAACGCAGTAATAATTGAAACAACGTAGACTTACCTGCCCCGCTTGGACCTACCAAAGCAACACGCTCACCACTTTTTATTTTCAAATTCAGGTCTTTTATCACCGAAACCGTGTCGGCTTGAGGATAATAAAAATTTACATCTTGTAGCTCAATCTCACCACTGACTTGATTGGGTAACGCAATAGCAGAGACCGGCGACTGAATACTGGTTTGGGTGTTCAGCAGTTCCATTAAACGCTCACTAGCCCCCGCTGCTTTTTGAACTTCGCCAATTACTTCGCTAATTGTCGCCACCGCACCGCCAGCCATCACCGCGTAAAACATAAATGCAGTGAGTTCCCCCGCACTCAGTTCTCCCGTTAATACCTGCTGTGCACCTATCCATGCTACTGACGTGATAGCAATAATACTAATAGCCATAATAAATGCCACCAGCAAAGCCCGGTATTTGATCCTTAATTGCGCAGCCCCCATCACGCCTTCGATACGAGATTGAAACAATGTCTTGTCTATTTCTTCATGAGAATAGGCCTGCACAGTATGAATTTCATGTAATGTTTCATCTACATAAGCGCCCACATCTGCGACTTTATCTTGACTGTTTTTGGAGTGTAATCTTACTTTTGCGCCAAATACTCTAATCGGTAGTAACACTATTGGCACCGCAATTAATACATATAAAGTCAGCATTGGGCTAGAAAAGAGCATCAAAAATAACGCACCGATAAAAGTAATACATGAGCGTAAGCCCATAGACAAACCCATTCCCACCACTGACTGTAATAATGTGGTGTCTGCGGTAAAACGAGAGATCACTTCTCCGGTTCGCGTTTTAGCAAAAAAAGCAGGGGATAACGTCAACAAATGCCCATACACATTTTGACGAATGTCTGCGCTCACCCTCTCACCCAACCAAATCATCCAGTAAAATCGGAAATAAGCAGCAATGCTGCCTACAAGGGCAATACCCATGACCATGAACATCGTTTGATCTAGCTTGTCAGCATTGTTGGCAATAAACCCTTCATCCACCACAGCTTTAATACCTTGACCTAGTAGCAGCCAAGATCCAGCGCCTACAATTAATGCTGAAATGGCAAAAGCCACTTTTGATTTGTATGGACGAAGTTGCCCAAATAGCCATTTCATTACGGTGCTGGTTTTAGGGGATTGCAAGGTATGTCTCTTTTAATTTTGGCAGAAGAATTAGTATGGGGGCATGAGGGACATATTTCGATACGGCAGCCAAAGTAATAAGTATCAAACTGTTACAGATCTTTATTTATCGACTCTATACTGAGTAATATGCTAACAGTTCCTATAACAAGGTAATGATATGTATGCCTATCTTTCATCCACATTCAAAATAGCCAGTATCAACACAAAAAAACATAACACCAAATTGAACAACGGAATTTGAAAGCCATAAAATCCATTTATTATCCCACCCAACGCTGCCCAGACACTGATATAAAAAAGCAGTTGTATGAAAGGTGAGAATCGAATTTTACCACTTAGAAACAAATATAAAAAAGGCAGCAAACCACCGAATATAGAAGTAGAAATGACAGCATACATAGCACCATATTCTGCCTTTAAGTCAGCAAAAAATTGAAAAGTCTGCTGGGATGCAGGCCAATAAAAATAACTTAATCCAATTGTTAAAGCGAACAGCTGTAAACATAGGCCAGGTAATAAATTAGCGCCTATAGCACTTTTAATATTACTGACTAGTCGAGCACCATTAGATTGCTTGGATATCATTTAGTTTTGCTCTGAAGGGGGTATTTTAACCACACATGTCCACCTAGCATCGCACAAATTGATGTCAATATAGCGCCCCAGAGCCAGTCTTTAATCGTAATAGAAAGAGGCCAATTTACCACTAGTGCATAGTTGGTTAAGTTATAAGTACCATAAGCCGCTGCACCTAAAACAAAACCTCGCCAGAGAAAGTAAAATCTAGACTGAGTGCTTAGTTGAACCTTAATGGCTAAGATCAAAATAGCCAATGGGTACAACAGATAAAAAACAATCCAAGGCCAAATGATGACCTGCTCTCGCATAATATGCCCCATCGCCTGCTGATAACCGTCCTTTGCAACCAAACCTAACCAAATGCCATCAAGAATAAGTAGGCTCAATAGTAGTGTTAAGTAAGTTAAAATATTCGCTTTCATTTTGCTTCTAATCTGTTGTCTAAAATAGCTAAAGCTATATCGGTTTGCCTGTGCATGTAAGCATTAATTTTATAGTGGCCGGGGCTCCAGCCTAATAAAAACCGATAAAAGTCGGCCCACGCTAAAGGATATAACATGCGCCACTCTTGCTGTAATGGCATAAAATCCACGTTAATCTGGTAGTGATAAAGCGCATTTTTAAGATGCAAAAAATACTCATCTAGTAAATGTTGTTCATGTTTGAATAAATCATCTTGATTAAGACTAGCACCTAGAAAATAAGCAAGGTCTTTTACGCCGACTCCTTTACCCACATACTGGAAATCCACTGCGGCTAATCTGTTAGCGCCATTGTTATCAGAGAAACAGAAATTAGCCAGCTTCGCATCACCGTGCACCAGCGTTTGAAAGCGGGCATGGTTCAATGCGGTATCTAAAGTCTGAGCAGCATCTTTGAGTTGACCTGCCTGCATCACCTCAAACTCATCTTGACGTGTAGCCAGATGCCAATACGTGCCGACAGGCCAAAGGTCACAATTGTCTTGTTGTAAAAACCTAGCATGAAAATAGGCCAACCATTTAATGCCTAACTTCACGTCAGCCATTCCAGTTTGGTCTTTACGCAGCGAAAATCCAGCTTGATCTAAATCTTGTAATACTAATATCTGTTGTTGGTTTTCTGAAAACGCTGCCAACAGTTTAGGTACCACACAATGATCATCACATAAGGATGCGTAATCTCGATAAAAGTTGGCTTCAACTTGATAGGACTGCAATTTACGTTGATGGCTGGTTTGCGTATTCCAACCTTTTGGATGAGCGTGCTCGATGGGTGGTGAAATATGTTTAACAATAAAAGTAGTGTTAAGTCTTGGGCTTATATATCGTGAAATATCCCCATAGCCACTCCAAAGAGATTGCACGGTTTGTAATTTATGTAATGAGTTGTCCGCAAAATGCTGTTTAAGCTGGGCTAAAACATCGATAGCTGGCATCCGTTGTGTTTGTAAAATTGACTGACTGTCAATAGCTTACCCCAAACAGAAAACACGAAGAAGAGCGAATAGATAAAACAACTATGAACTGTCGCTTTATCTATTCTAAATATTTATCTATCGCGACATATCTATCTCTCGCGTCGTGGCGGCTTATGACTGGTAAATTCTGCTTCGGTCAAGACACCGTCACCGTTTGCATCAATATGACCAAAAATAGTGGCATAATCATCGTTTGGCACTTCACTTTTTTCAAACTCGGCGAATGTGACTGTGCCATCTCCATCCAAATCTAAAGACGAGAATTGTGGGCGTTCGTGTTCTGGCTTATCATTTGATCCGCGATCTTGAGCATGTACAGATAGGCTTAGAGAAATTCCAATCAAACAACAAAGTGTTAATAACTTTACCGATCCATTCTTTTTTACACTGTTAACAAAATTCATAATATGACCTACATGTTGATTTAAATTCAGGTAAAGCTTACCGAAAATGTAAACAAACAGTGTGCAAGAAACCAGCAAATAATGTGTAACAAATGTGCAACAAACTAACTAAGGAAGGGTAAAAGCGTGATAACGGGAATGGGGCTCAGGTTAACGTTAATAACCTGAGCCCGCGGGGCAAGTTAAGTGTGACTAGGTTAGATCCATACCCTGAATAATTTCATGGGCAATTTCAGGGGTGGTAACACTGGGTTTTTCATGCAAATCACCTTTTAACTGTCCTTTACGATGTTTAAGTGCTGCATCTAATTTTTTACCTGCTTGGGATATAGCTGGGTACATCACATCGCCTTTGCCTTTTACCGCAATACTGGTCCCTTCATATTTAGTGGCAACCTCTGCACTAAACTCACCGTGCTCTTTAGTCACAATGATATCTATGGCGATAAGGGTAGGAAAATGGCTGGCTATTTTAGAGAACTTTTGATGAATATCTTCTTTAACTGACTCTGAGATTTCACAATGATGACCTGAAACATTTATTTTCATAGATTTTCCTCTTTGCTCTGATTACATTTTTATTGTCGAGAGCGTATAGCTCCCGCATACATCGCCGAGACTGAGATCATTTGTTTTTATTGCAACGCGTTAATTGCGCGGCGCCCATCTTGAAGTTTAGTCATTCTAAACAAATCAAGCGAACAAATACTCCAGCCTCAAGGGTTTTCCTCAAAACATCCCCATCCTGCGTTAAACCAGTGTATTTGGATAGCCAAAACTCACTGCTTTTGCCTTGACTGAGAACGTTTTGATGAAAATCTCATAACATATGAGAGAACAACATCTACACATAGAGCTTGGGATAAGATGAGCAAAAAACAAGGAGAAATCAATATAAAAAATCATACTGTTTGATATTTTTTATTTCCCAAAGGGTCTGTGTTAAATTTGCCATATTTTATTGTGACCATTCTTGGATAAATTATATGACCTTGTACCAAGGTAATACCCGCAAGATGAGTGTGAGTGCTGATTCAAACAATATTGCGCAATATGCTCTGCCCATTGGCGATGACAAAATTAATATGAATGCGTTGATAGGCCAATCACTCAAGGTTGTGTATGGCGGGGAGATACATTGTGTGCATTGTGGGACAAAAACCAAAAAGAGTTTTAATCAAGGATACTGTTATCGCTGCCTAATGAAATTAGCACAGTGTGATACCTGTATTATCAAACCAGAACTGTGTCACTACGAAAAAGGGACCTGCCGCGAGCCCGCTTGGGGTGAAGCTAACTGTTTATCAGACCATTTTGTCTATTTAGCCAATACCGGTACCATAAAAGTAGGTATTACCCGCCATGTTAGTGATGGTGTGTCTAGCCGCTGGATAGATCAAGGTGCCACTCAGGCTATTGCTATCATGCGGGTACAAAACCGGTTAACCAGTGGCTTAGTTGAGATGGCATTTAAAGAGCATATTGCCGACAAAACCAATTGGCGCACTATGCTCAAAAGTCAGCCCGAACAAGTGGATTTAGCCGCGCTAAAAGAATCACTACTGGAGCAAGTTGAAGCTGATTTAGACGAAATCATTGAAGAATATGGCTTTCAAGCGATTGATATCACCAATACTCCCGCTATTGATATTTGTTATCCCGTTAAGCAATACCCCGAAAAAGTAAAGTCTATCAACTTAGATAAAGAACTGACCTTTGAAGGCACCCTACTGGGTATTAAAGGCCAGTATCTTATGCTGGATGGCGATCGTGTTATCAATATGCGCAAATATTCTGGCTATAATTTGCAGGTTGAAATAGCTTAGCTGTTTTCACAATAAAAACAATACGAACCAAACATCTATTCATACTGCGCAACACACTGATATTAGTCTGTGCGCAGCGAGGAATATTTCGTTTAGCTAAGTGTTCTGGTTATTTTGCAGCAGGGTTGTTTTTTGAACCTTTAGCGATTTCTTCATCAAGCATTTCAATTAACCTTGCACGATCAAATTGGTGAACTTGCCCATCATTAAGCTCTAACATCTTGCTAATTTGGCGACGCAAAACTCGATCAGCTTGGGCCACTGTTCCTGTAACCATATAACGACTTTTAGGTGCGTTACTTTGCATAGCATTTAGCGCCGCTTTACCTACTGGGGCTGGGTCTGGTTGTTGGTCCATTTTGGTCAAAGCATCAAGCAGATAAGCAAGCTCTTGAGGATATGCAGTGTCTTCAGTCCAATAGTTGGCGTCATCCATTAGTTTTTTCGCCGCAACGCCTATATTCGATTTATAGGTACTTGGCTCAATGACATGTACGCTGACATCAAATCGCGCCATTTCTATAGCAAGCGTGTCGTTAAAAGCCTCAATTGCATGTTTACTCATACTATAAGCCCCAAATATAGGGGGAGTGATAATGCCAGCGACAGAGCCCGTAGTGACTATACGACCTTTACTCTCGATTATCAGCGGTGCAAATGCTTGAGTTACACGCACCGGGCCATAAACATTAACATCCATCTGGTAATGTAGTTGCTCTACTGGCACTTCTAACAACGGGCCAAAAACGTTAATGCCGGCGTTATTTATTAGCCCATATAAGCCGCGGCCTTGAGCTTCAACGAAGGTAACCGCTGCGTCAATTTCAGCTTGGTTGCGTACATCAAATTGCACAGCAGTAACATTGTCCATCGCATTCATTGCTTTCATTTCGTCTTTATGCAAAACGCCAGCGTATACGTAGAAGCCATTTTCACTCAATTCTTGGGTCATTCTTAATCCAAGGCCCGAGTTGGAGCCTGTCACCAAGACTGCTTTTTGATGCGAATTTGCGTCACCGTGATGAGCACTGTTGCCATTGAAACTGATGAATAAAGTTATGCTAAGCAGGACAATTCCAAATATTCTCATTAATATTCCTTTTTGGGTAATGTTTAGGGTGGATTATTCGACATATTGAGTCGTAATAGCAGTCAGTATATGGGAATGTACTGATTGGCTACATTTACATCTGCTATAGGTAAACATTACCCATAGCTATTTTAAGTTTCTCGCAGTTGATTAGGTCCCATGCAACATTAAATCTGAGATAAAAAGAAGAGGCGAAAAAGAGTACGCTGTACACCATAGACGTTATTTTGAAATTTCAAGGGTGGGAATAAGCTGGGAATAAAAGCTGGGTATCATGACAACTGTACTACTTTAAAGACTAAGGGGAGCAGATTCCCCCCTTACATCTTGCTTGCTCTCTAAAAAAACATATCAATAGCAAACCACCCTGATATTTTATAACTAAATCAACGGCTTATTGAACCTCTCTTTACGAGGTAAAGAATAGTTTTCAGGATCCAGAGATACCAACACTTTATTCGCCTTGCCCTGAATTTCTATGGCTGGCACAAATCCGTAGTACCTAGAGTCTGCACTATTATTTCTGTTGTCACCTAACACTAAATAATGCCCTTGTGGCACTATCACTTCAGCAAAATTATCACGGGCTTCAGCTACGGGTATAAATTGCACAAGATGCGCAACATTCCCTAAATACTCGGTTTTGCGAAGGGTATTTTTGTTGTCTTCGTAGAGGATGGGTTCACCATTGATAATCAATTTATTATCAAACATCGCGACCCTGTCGCCCGGCTCTCCAATCAAGCGTTTAATCAATCTATTACCCGCTTTTTCAGAATTAAACACCACTATGTCACCTCTTTTGGGCTGACCGGTTTGCATAATCTCAATATCGGTAAAGGGCACTTCTAAGCGGTAAGCCATTTTATCTACAAAAATCCGATCACCTTCCACAATAGTCGGTAACATCGATCCAGTAGGCACCACATACCAATCAGCAAAACTGCTACGTGAGGCAAATAACACAACAGTAAAAAGCAAAATACCCCAGTTTTCTTTTACTAATTTATTAAATGAAATGTTGATATTCATTGTGTAATCATTTGGAAGAGTTGTGAGGTATAAGACCGAGAAAATAGATGAAAGTTTATAAGCAGTTTGTAACCCTTTGTGTCTAAAAATTGGCAAAGCTAATTGACGCCGACCGGCCAAAGTAGTGGAAGTCTGACACCTGGGCATTGTTACGTTGTTTAGTTCGCTATTAGCCGAGTCGTGACAGGGACTTATTTCTCAAAGATTATCGTCTGGTTTCTACCATTTTCTTTGGCTTGATATAAGGCATTGTCAGCGTGTTTGAATAATTTTTTTTCGTCCAAAGCCTCTCCTTTAAGAGAGGAGATGCCCATACTAACCGTAATTATATCAGCCACTTTGGAGTACTCGTGTTTTATCCCCCGTGCATCAATATTTTTCTTGATTTGTTTGGCTAGGATCTTAGCGCCTTGTAAATCGGTGGCGGGCATTAGCACCACAAATTCTTCTCCGCCGTAACGTGCAACAAAATCGGTGCTGCGAATTAATGAGTTCGAAATCGTCTGAGCCACTTCTGTTAAGGTGGTATCCCCTTTGTCGTGACCGTAATTATCGTTATACGTTTTAAAGAAGTCGATGTCGATGACCATCAGGGACATCACTTGAGACGTTCTTTTAGACAAAGCAATCAGCTCGCCTAGAGTATGCTCGTATAGACGGCGGTTGGCAATTTGGGTCAGTGGATCGATGTCACACAATTCTTTAAGTGTTATATTGGCCTCTTCCAGTTCTGAAGTACGCGCCGACACCATTTTTTCAAGGTCGTTACTGTACTTTTTTAAAGCTTCCGTCTGTCTTGCTTGAACCCATAAAGGGATAAACACCAGTCCAATCGTGAGTAATATCACCACCACCATCACCATGATGACCACAATATGTGTCACTTCTAAGGGGTGTAGCGCCTCTTTGCCGTCGATTTCGGTTGTTAGACCAAATCCTAATCTGTCGTTCCATAACCATGCACCAAAAACAGGCACGCCACGATAATCCCGGTAGGTTTCAAGATAAGGCTTATTATCACCTGATATGGCGCTAGCTGCCATGCGTGTTAATGGTCTGTTGTCCTTGGATTTTTTGGGCATATGCCCTTTAAGCAGGTTACCACCGGGGTCGGTCAACCGAATGGATAATATGCCGTTTCCATCGTCAGCAATGGCCTCGACCGCTTTTAATTGATCGTTAAATCGGCTTGGGGTGATGAGCCACCCCTCATTGTCGAAGGCGTAGGTCTCGCCGGTCTCACCCACTCTGCCCAACTGGGTAATGCGGGAGAAACCGGTAATGGGATTGAGGCGGATTATCAAAGCCGCCATCACATTTTTTGTTTCATCCAATATTGGGGTCGCGATAAAAATACAGTGTTGTTTACTGGGCATTATTACTGATATAGATTTTAAGTGTATATCTGCAACGACATTGTTAATAAACAGGGTTTCACCCAAAAACACTCGGTCAAGATAAGCTTTGCTCTGTTGATTGATGATATTTTCGCTGCCGATATTGGCATTCAGTTTAGAGGCGACACTCACCCTGTCAGGGGCGATGATGAAGAAATCGAGGTCATCATGACGCCGCATTTTCTCACTCACCATAGCTCTGATTTTTTGCAGCGCCTCAGAGTCCATACTGCTTATGCCGCTGTCATATTCATTGAGTAGAGTTTTGCTCAAGTCACCCAGCGATGGATCTTTTGCAAAGTAGATCAAATTATCCAGTCGATTGCTTACCCAAAGTTCCAGTGCTTCCTGGGTAATCTGCAACACCGTATTCAGCGATTTATGAATGTTTTGTTTTGAGTTGGTTTCAATATACGACAATGTAGCCCACATGGTAATGACCACACATAACACAAAAATCAATGGGTATAGTATTGGGCCCATTAATTTTTTCACAGATAACTTCATAACCAGCTACACCTATTTTTATTTTTATGCTTATCCTTATGCTTATTTTTTTCAGGCCTAAGTGTAACTGAATTTCTCGCCAAAGACATGTAAACCGTTAACCGATGTGCTACAGACTAAGGCCGTCAAGCTCCGGAAACCTTTTCGCCACGACGCATCAATGTCATTAACTTAAGAAATTAACACATACGTTTATAACTCAACTTCTACCGGGACTTATCGAACCTGTTTTATGCTTATATTGCTGCTTTGCTGGCGCTAGGCGTAGTACTTTAGTCTGCTTTTAAATTTAAAGCGGAAGATTCACCGACAAAGAGCAGCTTAAAATATCAAGCTTGCTGCTTCTCATTCTCTAGTTAAAATTCAATCGACAAGTGATTAATCCAACGAAATGATAATAACAAACATCCGAGCTAAACCAATTCAAAGTAAAGCCTCTAGAAAAAGACCAAGTATTATTGATGCTGTGAATGACGAGTCAGATCAGCAAAAATTGATTGTCGAAAAGCAGCCTTTAACTGTAGCGGACCTCGTACGGTAAAGAAGGGAGTAAATCGGTGTCACATACCCACTTTTACCAGCATATTATCGCTTTGTGATTGCTCAAGATAAGTGATTGCCAAATCAACACTGCCAAAGTTTCTATTAATCATTCTTTTAGCATGGTCTCTAGCTTCATCAGAAGAACTTAAATTAATTAACATAAGCCAAGTTTGTACTAAAACGGGTGGTGGGCAGTACCCTGACATAATTTTCATCTTTGATTAGAAATAGATTGGGCTTTAAATCTACGGTGTGGCTATTTATTCGTCAAATATGAAAGCTTGGATTCAAATAATAAGTGACCAAATCTTGACCGTCGTCAACCTCAATTCAATATTGATAGAAATGGCTGGTAAGTACCTTTTTACTTTGCTAGCCGGTTACTATCTTTCACAACCTCATATAAATAAGAGCATACAAGCCTTTCACCAATGAGCAATATCAACAAAAAGTTGGATTTGAAAATGCTCGCACAAATGGAAACATGAGCTGCGTATTACCCTTGTGGTATATGGCTAAAAAGGACCCATTAAATCACCTGAGCTTTGAAGGTTACTGCTGCTAAGCAGACACCCACAAATAGTTGAATAGATAAAATAGTGAACTAGGGTATGTGTACCGTAGATTTTTGAAGGTGGTGGTTTATGTAGACCTAAATCCTATTCGCGCCAATATGGCCAAAACCCCAGAAACCTCAGACCATACCAGTATTCAACATCGTATTAATACAGCGGTAGGCAGCGAACACCTGATGCGCCAATTTGGTATTCATACTCAACACCAAAGAATACGAGGCATAGGTAAAGCGAAAACGTTGTTAAAACACGCCTAAATCTACCCTTTGAAAGTTTAACGAATATCAATCGTAGTGATTGAGATAAGGACTTGTTCTAAATTCTAGAAAAACATTATTCCCAGGCTGGTTTCAAACTAATTTATCTAAAAACAGATATCTTGATATCTACCATTTTTTTGTTACCCATAATTCGATAAATTAAACCTTGTTGGTCGAGTGTATTTTTGGTGGTTTATTATTGTGGGTGTCATCATATTTTTGTTCGTTTACTAAAGACGCTATTTAAGCACTAAAGACATTTGCATAAACCGGCATTATATTACACCTCTTCACCCCCATATTTACTCGCCAAATCATCCAGTTCTGAACACGTATAATCAAAACCCTTTCCGTCAAACTCATAGATGATCTTGACGGTATCTGACCCGTTAAATAATTTGGCTTTTACATCTGCCACTGTCCAGTGTTTGAGTTCGTTTAAAAATCGATTGGCTAATTGTGCTCTTTCAAAACGATAACTAATTTCTGTTTGCATAATGATGACCTGTTTGTCGTTAAGAAGCGGGATTTTCGAAGTTGAGCAGTTTGGACATTTTTATACGTTAGTCAAGATACTTATTTTCATCTTCTGGGTGATCATTTTGCTTCATTTGCATAACTAGCGAAGCTACGGAAATAATGACAGTTATGGAGAGCATCATTGACTACCTCTCTAGGCCCTCGCTTGCACTAAGCCTAGAGAGATGTCCTAACTTGGTTAAAATGTAAAAAAGGCTTATTCACTATCCATAATCATTAGCAGAACTATTGAGTTAATTGACTACGCACCTCGTTCAACGCTTCAACAGAAAACCCTCGGTCATAGAAATAAACAATATTCCCTTGTGTATCGAGCAACATAACACGGGCATTGTTAGGGTTTAGATTGCCAGTAAAACGCTGCACTTTATCGCCGTCTTCATATACTGTGACCACACCTTTCCATAAATCTTTAGGGATGCCTTTACGCATACCGCTATCGATAAAACCGCTAAACATACGTGGCAACATGCCTTGGATCGTCGGAATTTCATAAGCAGCGACCTTAGTTTGCGTCATATCTAAACCGATTAACCAGCGGTCGATATCAAATTGTGAGTCTTGTTTATAACCAAACAATAGTAAGGTTTCTTGCCCGGCAAAATCTTGCGGGATAACCACTGGATTGCCTTCCAAACTCTGACCCGTCGCTGCAATCATTTTATCGCCAATGGTCACTTGGCTAGGGTACTCGTAATTAGCACAACTACTAAAAAACAATACAAATACCGATACCAACACCAATGATTTATAACATTGTTTCATTATATCAATCGCTTATATTAGTTAATCATATGTTTATAGTTAAACACCGAGAAAGGATTCATTAGACTAAGACTCATTTTTATCTACAAAATTCAAGGCACCTATTATGGCAGCAACTTGGGCTTGTATGCAGTTTTCAGCATCTACTTTTGGACTATCTGGGTACACTTCTGTGGTACTTACAAACTTGGCGTTGGTTAACCCTGCGCATAATCCTAAAGATTTAGTGGCATAGTTAATCACGCCCTTTTGCTGCAACGTTTCTCCAATCAGTCTGCCACTTTCATCAGCGGGAGCGATGTGGGTGACTTTTTCAACAGACTCAATGATGGCTTTCTGAAATTCAGGGCAAGGTTTTAAGGTATCGCCCACTGCATAAAAACCATCTGGGATGGCCCATTCTTTATGCTCTACCGCATCTCTTGCGCCCAAAGCAGGTCTAAACTCAGAGTTATCGGTATCTGTGGTTTCATGTAAGTCTATGTGTATAAGAAATTCTAAGCCTGAAACCAAATTCATCAAAGCCGCAGACTCTGGCGCAGGGCTATTTATACAGAATGATCGATTAGGGTCGACAGCATTTGGGTTCCAACGATTAATCGTTTCGTAAGCCCAGGGACTAACACAAGGCACGATCATAATATTAAACTTATCATAATATTCATGGGCTGCAGATACAGCAAAACGTAATGCGCCATGTACACCACTGGTTTCATAACCATGTACACCACCGGTTATTAACACATTGGGTTTCGACTTATCCCAAGTGAGGCTACTCAATGAAAATAGCGGAAAGGAAGCAGATGCATACTCCAAATTTGCGTATTTTTTTATATCAAATTGATTTCTTAATGCGTCTAATTGACTCAGCACATCATCAGCATATGAACGTTTAACATTTTGCAAAGCCAACCACTGAGCTTTTTCTGCAGATCCCCATTTCACGCCGGCTTGACCTATTGCATAGGTGTCGTTGTTTTCCATAAAACATTTCCTTAATTATTTTTTAATACTATTCAGTAAAGATGTTTAGTTGATTTCACATTTGATTAATTCAGTCATCAAAGACTCTACAAGTGCATATTAATAGTTAACCTGAGCCTCTATTATTCTATGCATTGGTTCTAGCGCTTAAGAATCTCCCGTGATGGCAAACAGTTTATCATTCTTTATCGACTGTTGATCCAAACAGGCTTGACTGTGGGAATTGATTTGTTTGTTTGTTTGTTTGTTTGTTTGTTTGTTTGTAAATAGTCTATATCTCGGTAAAATCCAAGAGCAATACTTCTTTGAATCCAACGCAAACACTGTTGTTATTCATAGCTTAAATCATTTTTCAGAAATCATTCTTTAATTTTTAAAAGGTCACACCTTATGAATCAATACAGTTTTTTGTGTCTGTTTATGTTCACAAGCCTTATGGCATGTTCTAGTGAAAAAGCGCCCACGGAAGAAAAAAAATCACCTATGATGGTGGTAACGGCAAATCCCCACGCCACTGAGGCAGGATTAGAAGTATTAAGAGCTGGCGGCTCTGCTGTTGATGCGGCCATCGCTATTGAAGCGGTACTTAGTTTGGTAGAACCACAGAGCTCTGGCCTAGCAGGTGGTGGATTTATGGTGCATTTTGACGCCTCAGAAAATGCAATCTCTGTATTTGATGGCCGTGAAACGGCTCCTGCTGCCGCCACTGCAGATATGTTTTTAGATGCAGACAATAAACCTATGGGTTTTCTTGATGCCAAAACCAGCGGTTTATCTACTGGTGTACCTGGTCTGTTAGCAATGTTGTCACTTGCCCATGAAGACCAAGGTTTATTAGAATGGAGTTTACTGTTTAAGCGTGCCTCCCAGTTGGCAACAGACGGCTTTAATATTTCCCCACGTTTATATGGCATGTTAGAGCGCTATGGCAAATATATTCCAGCTACCTTAGAAGAAGGGCCTACTGAGGCACATGAGTATTTTTTTGGTGACAATGGCCAACCTCATCCTGTGGGCCATTTATTAAAAAATCCAGACTATGCCAACACCTTAAAATTGGTTGCCGCAGATGTGTCTGCATTTTATAAGGGCCCTATTGCGGCACAAATTGCTGAGATGGTGCAGCGGCCTCCTCGTGCTGGTAGATTGACAGTAGAAGATATAGCCGGTTACAAAGCGGTCAAACATCACGCTTTATGTCAGCCCTATAAAGATGTTCAGGTTTGTGGCGCTCCTCCGCCGTCTTCATGGGTAGCAGTGGGTATGATTTTAGGCATATTAGAAAACAGCCATGGATTCTCAGAAAAAGGTGCTGAAGACCCAATGAACTGGGCGCTATTTGCTCAAGCCCAGCAACTGGCTTATGCAGACAGAGATCAGTATGTCGCTGATACTAGTCAAATTGATGTGCCACTTCAGGGCATGTTGCACCCTGACTACCTTGCACAACGCGCCGAACTGATATCTAAAGACTCAGCCATGCCGTCTATTTCTGCTGGTGATCCTTGGAAATATAACACCGCTACCACTGCTCAGGTTAATGGAATAGATGCCACTCAAGACGTACACGGTACGACTCACTTTGTCATTGTTGATGCACAGGGTGACGTTGTATCAATGACTGCAACAGTTGAAAGTATATTCGGTACCACGCGTATGGTGGGTGGCATGTTTTTAAATAATGAATTAACTGACTTTTCCTTTAGACACACCGATGACAAAGGCTTACCTATTGCCAATGCAGTGGCGCCAAACAAAAAACCTCGTTCATCCATGTCACCGAGCATAGTGTTAGACAATAAAGGGCAATTTTTGATGGCTACCGGCTCCCCCGGTGGAAACAATATTATCGCCTATACCGCAAAAACATTAGTAGGTGTATTTGACTGGGGGTTGAGCCCACAAGCAGCAGTAGATCTGCCAAACTTGGTGGCACGGGGCGAAAAAGTGAGATTAGAAAAAGACGCCACCCCCGACTCTTTAATCCAAGCCTTACGAGACTTTGGTCTCAACGTAGACGCATCTCGGGGTGAAAATTCAGGGTTAAGTGTCATTTTACGTAAACCAGATGGCACCCTAGAAGGCGCAGCAGATAAACGGCGTGAAGGGGTGATCGGCACATTATAAATCACTAGTGGCTGATAAATTTACGGCCTAAACATGAATGACTGCAATGAAAAATTGCAGTCATCTCTCGCCAAGACAATCCAGACGAACTAAAAAAACTAACACATATGCTGGCCAAGCCAAAACGGGGTGCATGTACCAATCAACTGACCTAAATCTGTCTCACCCGACTGATCTATTCCTCGTCCGAAAGCTCGTAGCTCGTAGCTCGTAGCTCGTAGCTCGTAGCTCGTAGCTCGTCAAACATCATATCCCCACTTGTTTAAACATAGTGAGAATGTCTTTTTCAATTTTCTGCTCCCATTGTTGTTTTTTACTCGCAACCAACTGCTCAAGCAATGGCTTGATAGACAGTATTAACCCATCACAATTTAAATTTGAATCAGGCACGGGGACCGACACTGCAACACTGGCCTTTGATGTTGGCGGGTCTATCATCGGTTTAATATTTAATGTTGCTTCAGTGACTATCTCAGACGAACAATTAAGTAGAATTTTTTGCCCTAAAAATTCTTTATTTACTTGGCCTGTCATCACTATTTTAATAGGCACAGTTAAGCTCAAATAATTAAGAGAACTAGAAAATACTGCACCGCCGGTTTTATTGACGGTTAAATCATAAGTACCCATTTCCCAAGGTGTGGATTTTTCTTGATGCAAGACTTGAGGCAAGTGTTTGTCCACCAAAGCCACGATTAACTGGTCAGTCACGCTTTGGGCATTAACAGCTTGTACACAACCCACAATCAGGCCTAGTAGTATGCAAACTTTCATTTTGTATCTCAATTTTTAATAGTTGTTTGATTTGATGATCTTAATAATCATGCTTTTCGTTCAAAAAAAAACCAACAGAGAACCATAAAATGAAATTATACATCGAATCGATTGAAGGCGGGACTTATCTAGCTGCAGTGGGGGAAAAAGACCAACACAATCTTGTCCGAGATCGTAAGAGTAAACCCATGAAATTTAATTGTCTTAACGAGATAAAAAAACATTTTAAGAATAAACATTTTGACCAAGTATGGTTAAAACAAAACACGCCTTACGATGAAATGTGTGGGTTAGATGACAAAAATGAAAAATTAGAAATGTTGATTGATTGGCATTAGCGGTTAGATGTATGAATAAATAGAAATACATTAAGTTGTGGTTAATCCCTTAACCGCAACCCAATGTGAGTCAAGTCTAGATTATCGGTCTAAATTCATCACCTTAGTCCATGCCTTAACAAAATCGTCTACAAATTTTTGTTTTGAGGTGTCATAGGCATATACCTCTGCCACAGCACGTAGTTCTGAGTTAGAGCCAAAGATTAAATCCACAGAGGTAGCAGTCCATTTAGCTTGCCCTGTTTTACGGTCTACACCTATATAGACACCATCAGTGTCGGATTTTTCCCATAGGGTTGCCATATCAAGCAAGTTCACAAAAAAGTCATTACTTAATGTCCCGGGTTTATTGGTCAGCACACCATGTGCAGCTTGACTATGGTTTGCGTTCAGGGCTCGTAAACCACCGACTAACACTGTCATTTCTGGCACGCTTAAATCCAATTGGTCCGCTTTATCAACCAACATTTCTGTGGGCGACTTATAACTAGCCGAAGAGTTAAAGTAGTTGCGAAAACCATCTGAATTTAACTCAAGCAAGCTAAATGAGTTCACATCAGTTTGCTCTTGGGTCGCATCACCTCTACCTGGAGTAAAGGGCACAGTGATGTCAAACCCAGCGTCTTTTGCTGCTTTTTCGATAGCGGCTGCTCCACCCAGTACAATCAAATCTGCCAGCGACACTTTGTCACTATTAAACAAACCGCTAGTGGCGTCATCTTGAATGTCTTTTAAGACTTTCAACACTTTTGCAACTTCAGCAGGGTTATTGACTTCCCAATCTTTTTGCGGTGCAAGCGCGATACGTGCTCCGTTTGCGCCACCTCGCATATCGGTGTCACGATAACTTGCTGCAGAAGCCCAGGCCACGCGCACTAATTCTGCAGGTGAAAGTCCTGAATCAAGAATGTTAGCTTTAATCTGTTTCACAGCATCAGCATCAATATTAGATTGGCTGTCTTGAGATATAGGATCTTGCCAAATATGCATATCTTTGGGCACGTCATTTCCGAGGAAATTACGGGCTGGCCCCATATCTCTGTGAGTTAGCTTGTACCAAGCTTTTGCAAAAGCTAAGCGATATTCTTCTGGATCAGCCAAGAATCGCTCAGCAATCTTTTTGTACTCTGGGTCAAACTTCAACGCCAAATCAGCAGTGGTCATAACGGGTGCATTAAACTTACCTTTGATGTGCGCATCAGGTACCACGTTTTGCATCGATTCATCTGTGGGTATCCACTGAATGGCACCAGCAGGGCTGCGAGTTTGCTTCCATTCAAAGTTCAATAAGTTACTCAAATACAAAGATGTCCAACGTGTGGGTGCTTGGGTCCATGCACCTTCTAGCCCACTGGTGGTGGTATCTTCAGAGTGACCCTTGCCACATTTATTTATCCAACCTAGGCCTTGTTCTTCAATGCCTGCAGCGGCGGGCTCTGGTCCTAAACAGTCGGCGGGTTTGCGTGCCCCATGCATTTTTCCAAAGGTATGGCCACCAGCAATAAGCGCCAGAGTTTCTTCATCATTCATCGCCATGCGTTCAAAAGCGACGCGAATATTTTTAGCAGAGCCTATTGGGTCAGGCACACCTTTGGGGCCTTCGGGGTTCACGTAAATCAACCCCATGTGTGTGGCACCCAGTGGCCGTTGTAATTTACCGTCTCTGTCTTCACGATCACTGGCCAGCATTTCTATCTCTGGGCCCCAATAGACCAAATCAGGTTCCCAGTCATCGGCTCGGCCACCAGCAAAACCATAGGTTTGAAAACCCATATTATCTAGGGCGACATTACCCGCCAGCACGATCAAATCAGACCATGAAAGCGCTTCACCATATTTTTGCTTGATGGGCCATAAAAGGCGTCTTGCTTTATCTAGGTTACCGTTATCAGGCCAGCTATTCAGTGGTTCAAATCGTTGCTGCCCCCCTCCTGCACCACCACGACCATCTAAGGTGCGGTAGGTACCTGCACTATGCCAAGTCATACGAATAAAAAACGGCCCATAGTTACCAAAATCTGAGGGCCACCAGTCTTGTGACGTGGTGAGTAAAGTATCGATATCTTTTTTTGCCGCTTCTAAATCCAGTTTGCTAAATGCCTTGGCATAATCAAACTCAGCTCCATAAGGGTTGGATTTAGTGTCGTGATCTCTAAGAGCAGATAAATCGAGTTGATCTGGCCACCAAAATTGATTGGATTTTGGCTGACCGTCTTTAGTATTAGCATTTCCCGTTCCCATAGCCCCTTTGGGTTTGGTCATTTCAGCGGTTTCAGCAACGGCACTTCCTGTCATCAAAACCATACTGACCAAGCCAGCTATGGTTGATTTTAAGAAGACATGTTGTTTTTTCATTTTTTGTTACTCCGTACTAGATCGTAATGACTCGTCTATTTTTTAGACAACTTAGCTAACCCCCGTATTTACTGTAAATACACCTTATTTTACAGACGTTCGTGGATTTTCATGACTTATTCTCCCCTAAAAATACTCATCAGGAATTAGGTCAGAGAGTTAAAGTTCTCATGTAGCTTAGTTAATAATGTGTAAAAAGGAATTTGAAAAAAAACGATTTGTTTAATCGTAAAATTAGAATTGAAGAAAAATGAAAGTAATTTGCATAGGCGAGATGCTCAACGATTTTGTTTGCAATGATACCAACATGGGATTAACCAACAGCGTCAATTATACTCAACTTGCCTATGAGTCATCTAAACCTCGTAATTCACTCTTAAATCTGTTCCTTTGGGGCGGTTTTGTACTGCAGTATCTAGACACTTAGCAGTATGCTATTTAAGATGATTTAGCTTGCTCAATCGACAGCATAGACTTTGGGGAAAAGGCCGAAGGTTTAAGACTCCGGCCTAATTTGTTTCGTATACTGCTAACCTTGTTGCATTGCATGAATCGCAGCAGCCGTGAGTTGTTGGCCGCCAATAGCCCAATCTCCTTCATTTGTTTCCTTAATTCTGACCCAAGTGACTCCCCGCAAAGCTTCACCTTCAATTTGCACCATAGTGTCTGTAATCTTTTCTATGATTTCTTTTTTCTGAGCTGGATTAAATACGTTTTCAATTACATGTATGTCGATAAGTGGCATGGTCTTGCTCCTAAAATAGTTAATAAGTAAATTTATGTTTTCCGCCGTTGCGTCAACATGCACACAAGATTAGCCCCCTTTTTAAAAGCAAACATGGGGGAAAAGTGGGGATTAATTGGAGATTACATTTATGCAATTCAGAGTTAAACTGACTTAACGATAATCTGACGCGTCTTTTTTGATAATTTAATGATATATAAATTTGATGACTTTGAGCTCGACACCCATAATTTTTCCGTGTCAAAACTAGGCGAGTCGGTAGCGCTGGAACCACAGGTCTTTGACTTGCTAAGTTACCTTGTTGCCGTTTCAGAATATGAGCAACGACCCTGAACAACAATTTTTTGCCGAGGGCATGAGCGAAGACATTACCACTGAGCTATCCAGATTTTCTGATATCCAAGTAGTTTCAAGCCACTCCGCATGTCAGTTAAAAGATACATCCGCAGCAACTGAGTATTTTAGTGAAAAGCGTCATATGAATTACTTAGTAGAAGGCAAAGTAAGACGCTCAAACGACAGAGTTAGAATCAATGTGCAGCTAATTGATGCCTCGACAAGCCATACTATTTGGGCTGAGAAATATGATCGTTCGTTGCAACAAGTATTTCAGACACAAGATGAAATAGTCGAAACTATCGTCTCAACTCTTAGTGGGCAAATTCAAAAAGTGGAAATGGTCAGAGCCAAAAATCGAGCAACGACTAACTTACGTGCCTACGATCATTTACTCCGTAGCCTTTCAGCCCACAAAAATGGCTATACCAGTAAAAACAATTTCAAGATTGCTCGCCAAGAGTTTATCGATTAAGCGGTTACCACTACGGTGAGGCACGCAGACTAAGCCCAAATGATGCGCATATTGCTGTGAAAATGGGGCGTTATCTGGCTTTTACAGATCAACTTGATGAAGCATTAACTTTGGTAAGGCATGCCATGTTTCTTAATCCTTTGCACCCAGGTTGGTATTTTCAAGAATTAGGGGTGGTGTATTACAGTATGGATAAGTTCGACACTGCCATAGTCGCATTCGAGAGAAACTGGGAATTAGGACCCTATGATTTAGCCTTTATTGCCGCTTGTCAGGTCGCCAATAATCAAATGGCTGATGCGAAAGTGACTTGTGCTCGAGCATTGGAGTTAGCACCAAACTCTTCTGTAAAGCTCTTCACCCAATTCGAAACTTATCAGGATATAAATAAAAGCAAATTACTTAGTGAACGTATGATTAAAGCAGGGTTTCCTGCTTAAGTGAGTTAACTAACCTGAGCTCGGAATAAGCCATACTGTCCAGCGGCACGTCTTAACCCTAGTTCAGATTAACTAGCTAAAAACCTTTAGGGCAGAGCCGATGAAATGCCACTGTTGGGTCTAAAAAATCGATTAAATCAGGACCAGCGAACGGTCGTAATGGTGGCTAATGGTGGCTGAGGTTATCTACCATATCAGCTATCTCCATTTTTAAGCCATTCAGCACATTCATTTCCTAGCTCTAGTTTGGCTCGGCTTTCATATTCTGTGACCTCTGCGGGGGTCAATGTATCCATCCACCGGCCATTAACACCTTTGTTGATGAAGACTTTCGCACCTTCATCCCAAAACGCGCCACCAAGAGGCACAGATTTAATCGCATTTTGTTTCATCCATTGAAAGGAAGAATATTCTAGAATTTTGGGCCAATATTGGTCGTTAATCTCAATCTCTAGAAAAGCAGCTATTCGGCGAATTTCACTTGGCATATCTTTTTTAAGATCAGAAAAATGTATGAGCATCACATTGGGTAGATCACGAATTTCCCACCAGCTTCTAACATTTTCCCAAAATGGCCAAAATGGAAAACCATCCTTTTGGCACCACTCATTCCAATACTCTCTTATGTCTTCAGTGGGTTTTCCGATTTCGGGGCCAACTAATCCAGGTGTTTTGTTAAGAGCGTCGTACCACATTTGATTAGCGTTAGCATGGTGATTATACAAACTCCAAATCACGTCTCTGGCATCCCTACCGATATAGATATATTTTGCTTTATCGGAAAAACACAGCGCATCAACAGGCAAATGCGTTTTTAGAAAACGCCTGTGAGTCTGAGCTTCAACCAACTCAAGCTTAATCTCTTTGGGCGGCAATCGAAGATCCATCCAAGGCGACATTTCGGCCACTTCAAGCTTGGGATCTCCACCAAATAATAATTGGGCAATGATTTGTTGCATCCAAGTTGTTCCAGCTTTGGCATAGGTGGAAATAACAATATCGTCATTGCGAAATTTAAAATCATTCCAAATTGTTGAGTCAAAGTGATGGCTATGCATTTCTCTGGTTTTTATCGGTAAATTCGTCATGTTATCGGTGCTCCTGCCATATTATTATTTAGCGAATTTTTTAAAGATAACATTACAGTTTAATCATTGTTTAAATATACCGCTAGCATTTTTCCACCCACTCATAGTGGAGCGGGTGGAATAGATCCCAGTTAGTCGAAGTGGTCAACTAACTGGGTGTCTTCAACTCTATATACAGCTTATAAGTTTGGATGAACCCCAGTCATTTCAATAGACAAATCCCATAGCTTTTTTGCAATCGCTTCGTTGTGACTGCGCCGATTCGACTTGACTTTAATCGCTGGGCCCGCAATTTCCCCTCGTTTCGAAGGTCCGTAGTATTCTCCGCCCGTTACCCCCTCCATAGTGGCTGCACATAAAGTTGGCCAGGCACCTTGTTCGGCCGAATTAAAAAACAATTTTAAAACAGGCATCATTAACATAAAGGGTTTTGGGATGTATCGAGGCAATTCTGTATCGGCAACACCAGGATGAGCCACAACTGAAATAGTGTCATCACCTTTGGCGTTTAAACGACGTTGTAGTTCATAGCCAAAATACACATTTGCTATTTTGCTTTGAGCATAACGCGCCCAAGCACGATAAGATTTTTTGGCATTAATATCGTCAAAATTAATTTTCCCTTTTCTGTGGGCAATACTGGCGGTACTCACAATTCTGGCATTAGGGGTAGCACGGATTTTATCCAATAATAATGAAGTTAATGCAAACGGCCCTAAATGATTAACCCCAAATTGTGATTCAAAACCATCTTGTGTGTATTCAAGTGGTGGCACCATAATACCTGCGTTGTTGATCAATACATCCAATCGAAGTTCTTGATTAATCTGCTGTGCTGCTTTTTGAATGGACGCCAGACTAGCTAAGTCCAATTCGACAATTACCAAGTCAGCTTTAGGGTAAGCAGCAAGTATTTTGTCTTTGGCTGCTTGCGCCTTCGACTGAGAGCGACACCCAAGTAATACTCGTGCGCCTTTACTCGCTAAGGTTTTTGCTGCTTCAAACCCCAAACCTGTATTCGCACCAGTAACAACCATTGTTTTTCCTGTTTGATCCGGCACGTCTGCTGCTGTAAAACCTGTCATATTTATCGCCATCTTTGTCGTCATACTTGTCGTCATATTACGCGGTGACTATTTTGTAGCCAACGCGGGGAAAGTGAACATAAACCTCTCCAGCCTTTTCATCGATTCGTTTAATCGCAATTTCATCGCTCTTAGACACAATCAATTCGCCAGTTACTGGTGCAATACCATAGTCAGTGGGTACAATTTCGACGCACTCACCAAACGTAATACCATTTACCACTAAAAAATCATCTTGCGAAAACAATACCTTCGGTGCCGAGTGCGCAATATTAATTGCCGCTGTCGCATCGATACTTGTTTGTGTGCCGTGCCCAATGGCCTTTATAGTTTCAAACCACTGATGCAGTTTTTGGTAACCTGCCAATAACGGACTTACACCTGCGTTATTGTTAATGAACCAGAGGCAGTGATAAATAGAAAAATCTGCAATGCTAATGTGATCGCCACAAATATAAGGACCGCCCCGGCTAAGTTGTTGCTCCATCTGTTGCAGATAAATGGGGATAAGCTGCAACGCGGTATTGGCATCCATAGATAAACCGTTGCCACCTTCGCGCATTTTCGCTCGATCGTTCACAAAGGCTTCCACAAATTTTTCGGGAACCCGTTGCCGAAACGCTTCAAATCCTGCGGGAGAAAACGCCAGGGCCGCGGCAACACTAAACAAGTGTTGGTCAGCCCATTGAGCCAAGATATTGGCGGTGAGTGATAACTCAGGAGGGAATATACTCTCTGTACCAAATTGTTCGTCAATTACCCTAGCTATTAGGCGCGTATCGCAATAGATGTGATTGTCACGCTGCAACACCGGGGTTTTACGATAACCTCCAGTTAGTGCCACAAGGTCTGGTTTGGGCATAATTATCGGAATGTTAACCACGTTATAGTGTGCGTTTTTATGTCCTAACAAGATGCGGATTTTTTCCGCAAAGGGAGAGGCATCATAATGGTGTAAAATAAATTCATTCATCGACAGTATCCTTTGTGAGTATTCTGACCCATAGTAGCACTTGGCTAAAATTGTGATTGACTATAGCGTGCACGAGCAATGAAGACTCATTCAATCATTGAATATTTGATTATTGATACTGGCAATAGTGGTGTGCACAAAACATTTATCAGAGTGTTTAAAAAAAACAAAAAGAAACGCTCTCTAACTAGTCATGGAAAGAGCAGGCATACGGCTAATTTGACGGAGTAGACGTTGCTGATGGTATATCCATGGTTAGATTACGCAGCCAGTACTTTGCTTTCAGACGAGACACAAACAAGACCGATTTAACCACCTCTTCTGAATAGGTAATCAACACGACCCAGTAAATCGGTAAGGCAAAATAAAATGCGGCGGCAAAGGTTAACGGAATGCCTATGATCCACATTCCAGAAAAATCGATAAGCAGGCAGTGTTTGTTGTCGCCCCCAGCTCTCAAAATGCCCATTGAAGCTGTCATGTTAAACACTTTGATACAGGTGCCAAACGTAATGAGCATAAAAATATCATGGGCGACAGCTAAGGTATCCTGATCCAGATTGTCATAGGGCATGAAAACAATAGATTCCAGACTCCACATCACTAGACCTAAGAAAAAGGTGACAATAGGTGCGCTAATAGCAAAACCTCTGGCCACAGACCAAGCAGAACTAAATGCATTTTGCCCCAGTCGTTGACCCACCATAATCGAACAGGCGGAAGCAAAACCAAAAAAGAAGGCAATCAATAAACCTTCCAATGGTGCCATAAGACTCATTACGGCAAGTTCTTGGGTGCCAATACGACCGTAAATAAGCTGGTAAACAAAGGTACCCAATGACCACACACCAAAGCTCACCATCATCGGCCACACTAATTTAATTAAATGAACCCACTGTGCTTTGTCATACAACTCGTTACCGATTGGGCGAGTAGGAAAGACAACATGTTTTCTTTTATACAGCCAGAATACAATTAGTGACGCATGAAGACCTCTGGCAATAAAGGTTGCCCAAGCAGCACCTGCCACACCCAGCGCATCAATCCCTAAACCGCCATTAATTAGCCAATAGTTCAGAGCGATATTGATAACAATCGCAATCATTCCAAGCATCATAGAAAACTTAACCTGACCGAGCCCACGCAAGGCATTCTCAAAAACCATGACCACTACAACAAACGCTAAACTGGGCATAGTGACCCACAAATAGGCTTTGCCTGTATTGATGATGACTTGGTCAGTGGTTCCCAGCCCAACAAGAAGATCCCCAAAGGCAAAGGTCAGCAATACCACAGGCAATAACACCCCAGCGCCAATAACGAGGGTTTTTATAATGATTGGACTTATACGGCCATTTTTACCTGCCCCAAAGTACTGAGCAGACAACACCCCCACCCCTGTGGCTAACCCAGACAAAATGATCAGCACCACAAACTGAATCCGATTGCCTAAACCAACAGAAGCCACCGCTGTGTCGCCCAAATGCCCCACCATCATGATGTCGCTCATTCCCAGCATGGTCACTAGGATACTTTGCAACGAAATGGGCCAGGCAAGTTTAAGGCTTTGCCGCAGTGTTGATGTGTTGTTATTTAGCATATTTTTTGATAAAAAATTGATTCAGGGCAGATAAGCGACATTAGGATGTATTTTATAAGAGTGCGAGCAAATAAACATCATTACGAATATCATGTATTATGTCTAAAACTATCATCTGAATAAAAATATGTGGCGTGAAACTCTTAATATCGACCCTAGTTGTAAAGAATATTTCCTTAACTTTGAATCACTTCCCGGTAACGGGAAAGCCTTTATTGCCTGCGCGGGCGTATCACACTTAAGAAAGACCTATCAGATAGGAAAAACAGGTAAGGGTGAGTATTTCAATGGTCGGCAAAATGATTCAGTTCATGTCCATTACTTAATTTCAACCCAATCAGGTGCAGGCAAACTCACTCTAGACTCAGGCTGCCAATCTATTACCCCAAACACCATGATGCTGATCCCAGCAGGGACCCCTTTTCTGTATGAGCTTGACGCTGATCATTGGGACATGTGCTGGATGTTGTTGCATGACTGCCCAGATTATCAGTTTATCCACCAACTCAAGGCAGGAGTTTGGCAAAGTGATAACACATTGTTGTTATATCAAACCATGGCATTGATTAGGGATTTTGATCACAGTGATGGCCGTTTCCAGCCCGACATTCAGTTAAGACTCATCGAAGTGTTGCTTTACCAGATTGAACAGACGCTAAATAAAACCCCTACACAAAATGCGCAGCAGCAGCGTTTTCATACACTAATACGTAACGTTAACAAACAGTTGCAATTGTCATGGACAGTAAGCGCTCTCGCATCTGAACTCCACATGTCAGAGCCACAATTTTATCGGTTATGTAAAAAAGAAACAGGTAAGACCCCTATGAAATTACTGACCCAAGCGCGAATGGGTTATGCCTGCTACCTGCTGCGTTATACCAATTACAGTCTAGAGCAAATAGCCGATACTGTAGGTTATGCCGACAGTGCCAGCTTCGCCCACCGCTTTAAACAACTCTATCAACTTAGTCCTGGGCGATGGCGTAATAATGAAAACGTGATTTGAAATCAAGTGCTTGGGCCCATGAAATTGCCCCTAAGATTCACCTTTACAAGGTTTCCAATTTAGCCACCATCTGGCTAAATTCCACCAGCTCTAATTCTATGTATTCACCGCCATCACGCCATTCCACGCCTATTAACACATTATCTTCGGCTAAGTCTTCTACCCAAAATTCCAACCAGTCAGCTAACGTAATAGCCATAGGTACGTAATCTTGCCATTCGTCAACACAGTGGCTTTTGGCTAATTCAATGGTTGACCATACTGGCATCACATCTGCATTTTCAAAATTAACGGAATCGAGAACCACCCAACCTTCGCTGGCTTGGTCTTGCAATGCCCATAATGTTTGAGTGGCTTTTACTTGAGCCATAAAATCGGCAGGTGGAGAATTGGTATCTGTCATAATGAGTTCTTTGTTGTCTAGGTATGCGGTTAATCATACGGAGTTAATAAGGTACGAACAACGCTAAACTTAGCTTTGTTCATAAACGAGATCAGAGTTGGGTTGGGATCTACAAGGTTAGAACTATTGAAAATCAAATCTATATTTTAACTTCTGTTTTACTTCAGGAACCAACCTGATCAGATTCCATTTCGCCTAATCTGACCAAGCGCTAACAAACTGCGTATTTAATTGTGATTAAATCTCTATGGCGCTTTAAAAACCGCATGTACTTAGCTTATTTTCACAGGTAGATCTCGAATTCTATTTCCTGTTGCCGCGAATATAGCGTTGGTTAATGCAGGTGCAATGGGTGGGGTCCCGGGCTCACCGGCACCACCTGTTCTTTCTCCACTGTTGATGATTTCAACATATATATCTGGTGCAGTATCCATTCTCACCATTTTGTAATCGTGTAGATTACTCTGCATGACGGCACCATTTTTAATAGTGATCTCTCCATGTAAGGCGGCAGATAAACCAAAAATAATGCCGCTTTCCATTTGTGCCCTAAACGCATTTGGGCAATAAGCGAAACCTGCATCAGCGACACAAAAAACCTTATTCACTCTTAGTGAGCCCTCAGACATGTCAACTTCGACTACTTCGGCAACAATACTATTAAATGAACCATGAATGGCAATTCCCCTACCCCATCCGTCTGGTAATGGGCGCTCCCAGTCTGACATGTTTGCAACCGCATCAAGTACTTTTAGGTAACGGGGTTCTGATTGCAACAGTTTACGTCGATAATAAAGCGCATCTTGGTTTGCTGCATGAGCCAGTTCATCAATGAAGGATTCGGTAAAAAACGCATGTTGGGAATGATCAACACTTCGCCAAGCTCCAAAGGGAATGTGAGTCAGACTTTCGGTGTAATGCACAAATTGATTATCGACTTGATAAGGAATATACGGCGCTTCTTTTGGCTCATGTTTATCAACGTATTGATTTTCCCAAGCAATGGGTAAACCAGAATTCCCCAACGCTGCCTTGAAACGGCTTACAATTGCAGGACGATAAAAGTCATGTTGCACATCTTCCTCCCGGGACCAAATCATTTTGACCGGTACCCCAGGCAAGGCATTAGCCAGTTTTACCGCCTGAATAGGATAATCTGTCATGGCTCTGCGCCCAAATCCACCACCAAGGTAAACATTGTTAACCACCACGTTTTCTGCAGCGATATCAAAATAATCTGCTATTGCAGCTTTGACCCCTAATGGGTTTTGCGTGCCACCCCAAACTTCAATTTCACCGTCTTTAACCCAAGCGGTGCTGTTCATCGGCTCCATAGTGACATGCGCTAAATAAGGGACGCTATATTCCGCTGTAATAACGTGAGTGGCTGCTTGGATAACGTTACGAGCATTACCCTCTGAAAAATCCTCTTCCTCATCGCCGTTGGTGACCGCTTGGTCCATGTCTAAACGAAATTGTGCCATGATGCTTTGGGAACTGGTGTTATCCCACTCACTCGCTGAATAAGTGACGGTGACAGCGGCGATAGCTTTTTTTGCTTGCCAATAACTATCCGCAATCACACCCACTCCATCGCCAAGATTAACCACCTTGATAACACCCTGCATGTTTTCTGCCGCGGCCCCATCGATTGAGTCAACTTTGCTACCAAACACCGGTGAGGTTTTAACCGTTGCGTATTTCATACTGGGCAACACCACATCAATTCCAAATTTGGCTGTGCCGTCCACCTTTTCAGGGATATCCAAACGCTGAATATCTTCATTGCCCATTAAGTTGAATTGTTCTGGTGTTTTGAGGGTTGGAAATTCAGGACCTTGTTGCTCAGCCGCCATTTTAGCGAATTTTATATAGGGTGCGGTGCGGTTACTGCCGTCATGATACAAGTAACTTTTTTCTGCTCTAATTTCAGATGCCGCAACCTGCCATTCTTGCGCTGCCGCTTGCACCAACAATTCTCTTGCTGCAGCCCCCGCCACACGCATACCACGCTCACCGGTTGATCGCACAGAAAAACTACCGCCTGTGACTTGCAGCGCGATGGATTTAGAAATTGTCAGAAACACACCATTGATAGTTTGATTAACAAAACCGGGCATTTTTCCTGGTAACAAAAATTCTCTGGCCATATGAAAATTGGCATATTCATCATGAGCGGGCGCTTCTTCTATTGTGACTGAGTCCCAGTCAACGTCCATTTCATCGGCCAACATGATAGCTAGCGCTGATTGCGCACCTTGTCCCATTTCTGCGTGAGACACTATGACTGTGACACTGTTGTCTGGGAGTAATTTAACCCATGCGTTGACCAGCACTTCATCGTTATGCTCCATAAATTTAGCCAATTTAGGGGTGCGATGTCCGGGCCGGATCGCCACACCAACAATCAGTCCACCGCCAACAATAAGGCCAGCGGTCAAAAAAGCTCTTCGTGTCAATTTACTCATAATGTTACCCTTGCAATATTGTTAAACCGACGCAGCGTTTTTGATTGCTTGTTTGATGCGGCCATACATGCCGCAGCGACACACATTACCGCTCATTGCGGCGTCAATATCACTATCAGAAGGATTGGGATTGCTTTTAAGCAGAGCCACAGCAGACATAATTTGACCTGACTGACAATAACCACATTGTGGTACTTGTTCATCAATCCATGCTTGTTGCACCTTGGATAACTGCCCGCTGTCATCCGCGATACCTTCTATCGTGGTAATGGCTCGCCCTGCGATTGCAGAAACAGGCATTACACAAGAACGGATAGGTTGACCATTGAGATGCACCGTACACGCACCACATTGAGCCATACCACAGCCAAACTTGGTGCCGACCAGATTCAGTTGTTCACGGATAACCCACAAAAGTGGCGTGTCGGCTGCTACGTCAACTTGTTGTATTTGGTCATTAACCTTGAGTTCAATCATGTTTTACCTTTATTTAAAATAACATGGCTATCAACGTCTAATTCATACAGAAATTATTCGCATATTATGCCTATTCTATAACAGCGTAATTAGATTTTAATACGCTTCTATTAAGCTTCCAATACACTCCATTGTAGAATTGGCTAGCTCAACTGTTGTTGATTCTGGAATATAAAACGAGTCCTTTCTTTCTAATAAAAGCGGCGCTACACCCAGCCATTTTGCCTGAATGCCATTAAGGTTTGAGCGAATATCTTCATTTCATCAGGCGTGCCCAAGGATATCCGATTCCAGCGATCGTCCACGGTCATTTTTCTACCCACGCGCACACCGTTACGCTGCATATGCTCGGTATAATCAACCAATGGCGTGCCAATCCTGTGTAATACAAAATTGGTATCACTGGGAATAGACTCTAGATCCAATTCATTCAAGGTATTGATTAATATCGTTTTAGAAACCTGATTGTATTCAATGCTCTTTTTATAAAATGCTTTGTCATCCAGTGCTGCAGAAGCGGCAGCGATACCCGCTGCACTTAGGTTAAATCCTGCGGCAAAGGGTTTTATTTTACTCGCTGTTTTTATGGTAGTAATACCGTAACCCATTCGCATACCCGCCATACCAAACACTTTAGAAAACGTTCGACTGATCACCACGTTGTCTTTACCTTGGTTAATTAAATCTAATCCGCTTTTATAACGGGGATTAGCTTGGGCGTAGTCAAAATAGGCTTCGTCGAGCAAAAACAAATGGGTATCAGGGGCATTATTTATCCAGTCGAACATGATGCTGAAATCGACAATGTTTCCGGTGGGATTATTAGGGTTACAGATATTGATCAAGACTGGGCCAGACTGTGCCATTGCCTGTTTTTTCATAGCCGCGATATTCATTTCGAAATTTTGAGCAACAGGGACCTGAATAACATTCAAGTTTTCTGCTTTACAATATCCTCTGAGCGCACCAAATGTAGGCGAAGGTTCAATCATAGTAGCGTGTTGTCGAGCAGCATAGGTAGCAATGGCTTGTAATACTTCAGTTGAACCGTTGCCAAAAATTAATTGTTCGGGCTTAACCTGATGATGGTCTGCGAGTTTAACTTTGAATTCATCAATTGACTCACTTGGGTAACGGTTACCATAACGTTCAATGGCAAATTTTGCCGCAGACAAGGCATTGGGCGACATGCCAAGAGAGTTTTCATTATAATGCAACAAAAGAGGCGAAGCGTTTTGGCGAAAAGGTAAAATGGGCGTGTTGTTAGCCAATGCAAATGAGGTGTTCGCGGCCAGTCCTAACCAAGCAGCGCCTAAACCTAATTGTTGTATAAATTGTCTACGAGAAGGTTGCATACCCAAAGTCTTCATTGTTTGTATTCCTTTCTTGAATTACAACAACTTTAAAGGGGTTTGCGCAAAAAAGAAATGACGCAAATGCTCAAACCTGCGTTTATTGCTTAACTAACCCGAGCTCAGGTTAACTAATGATTAGGTATTGTGACGGGTTATGCATGCCTCTGCCCAAGTGGTAGGAGTGTATGAAGAAGCCAATATATCTTTGGTTAAGACACCTCCATCAGCGCTTAGAGGGAAGAGCAGCAGGTTCGTTGAAATTCAACACAACCCACCCCACATAAATAGATTAAGCTAGAGGTTTGTATGCGTTAGGATAAATTGTTACTAGATAATTTTGCAGCTTGAATGCCCAAACCCTCGCACACTGAGTTAAATGCATCTCCTTCCATAAGGGGCAAACCGGGCAACATGTCTAATAGCTCTTTTTTGACTATAGGCGACAAACTCATACCGCCAGTAATAAATAACATCTCTGGTGGTTCCGAGCTATTTTCTAAACATTCGGTCACTAAACTCTTCACCCTAGCTAACCAGGATTGCATTGAGCGTTTAAGCTCCGCAACGTTCAGCTTAACATCGTAGTCTTCTTCTATATAATGCAATGGTAAGATGATCTCATCTTTTGAAGATAGTAATTCTTTGGCTAAGCGTGATGAATTCACTAACCTAGCTGAGAGTTTTTCTTCTTGTACTTCTAACAACCGCTCTAACAATTTAGGCTCTTTAACCAAGGATTTTGTGTTAGCAATATCCAACCAGTACTCTTCTGAGAAAAACCGATTGAGTTTTGGAATGTCGTCTACTGCACACATATCAGAAAAATAAGCAGGTGGCACAGGCAAGCCGTTATACATCAATAAACCTTGTCCCATCGTTGGCGCAATGGATTTTATGATTAGGTTTTTATCGCATTCCATGCCGCCTAAGCGAGTGCCGGTTACCGACATCACATCTTGTTGACGATCGACATTGGCTAGTTTCTCTGGTGACAACTTAATGCAGCAAATATCCGTAGTACCACCACCAATATCCACTACTAATACGTTAGTGTGTTTATCAAGAGTACGTTCAATCTTGTATGCAGCGGCTATAGGCTCTTCAAGGAAGTCAACTTGGGTAAAACCTGCAATTTTTGCTGCTTGAGTCATGATATCAATGGCTTGGTTGTTACCATCTAGCCCGCGTGTACCATGAAAGCGTACTGGGCGACCAATAACGGCAGTATCCACAGATTGTCCTAATTGTTGTTCGGCACTTAAACGGAAAAATTCTAATTGTTTGGCTATCAAACCGACAAATGCCTGATGCTGGCCTGCCACTAAGTTGGCACCTAAAAAGTTTTTGGGAGAATAGATGAGCCGACCCTTTTCAGGGGTTTTCAAATATCGTCTAAATCCATCTTCACCAAAAGCAAACTCACCCGTTTCAACTAGCTGTTGTAGAGGCAAATCTTGCACTGTCATGTTTTCCAACAAAAGCTCAATAGCAAGCTCTTGCAAAGCAGGAACATCATGAAATTCAGCCCGCAGTTCATTTATTCTTGTGCTGTGTATACGCTGCTCTTTTGGTTCTGAAGCCTCGTAATATCCATCTTTGGCTTTATCAATTTTGTCAGAAATAGCGCGCTTTAGTTGCGCGATTTTTCCTTCAATCATTGGAATAGGTGGTGTAGGTAACTCGTCTTTATAATAAATAAAAACCGATGAACGAATTTTGTTTACTGCTTCTAGACTAGGATCGAGTTTAACAAAATGATGCTGCTGACCATCAAAATACACCACCTCGGAGTTCGAAGTCCCATAATCTATACCTATTGCTGCCATATCCGCCGTTCGTCACCTAAAAATTAGGCCGAGAATTGTAATTGAAATGAACGTTGAATTCATTAGATGATTTGGCATAAATGGAATCAAAAAAAAAGAAATATAATCTAAACAAAATAGCATTCTCGATAAATAAAGAACAATATCAGGTCAAGATAAATGGATGATACCTATCTCATTAAATTATAGAGGTCAAGAATGCCCCGTTATTTTCAATTCATTAATTGGGCAAGGTTTAGCGATGCCATATCCTTGCGAATAATCAATGCCTATTTCCTTCAGTTTTAATCCAATCTCAGTGTTTTCAACAAATTCTGCTACTGTCTTTTTACCCATCACACGACCCACTTCGTGAATTGATTTTACCATGGCATAATCGATGGGGTCGTCCACTATTCCTTTAACAAACAAACCATCAATCTTTAAAAAATCGACTGGTAAATATTTTAAGTAAGCGAATGAGGACAATCCAGTGCCAAAGTCATCTAGTGCAAAACTACAACCCTTACTGTGCATTGCTTCGATAAAGGTTGTCGCATCGGAGAGGTTAGAGATAGCCGCCGTTTCTGTGATTTCAAAACATATCTTCTTTGCCGGAATTTGGTAATGATCAAGACAATCAATCACAATCTTTAGAAAGCCGGACGCCGTAAGTGATGGTCCAGATAAATTAATTGAACACAGTTCAAGTGCGGCCAAATGTTCTGGATGTTTGGATAGATAATTAAATTGGTTTTCGATCACCCACTTGTCGATTTTTGTCATCAAATGATAACGTTCCGCTGCGGGCAGAAAAATATTGGGCGAAATAAGCGAACCAGATTCATCAACCATACGCAAAAGCACCTCATAGTGAAGTCCATTTCTATCAGTTGGTTTATTGGGTTGGATAACTTGGGCGTACAAACAAAAGCTATTATTTTCTAGAGCCGAATTAATTTTTGTCACCCACTGCATATCTCCATGAACCTTGGCTATGTCGGAAACACTTTCAGTGTAGATACGGAAACAATCACGACCAGCATCTTTTGCAGCGAAACATGCAATATCTGCGTTACGGAGTAAGTCATTGGTGTTATTAATACTTTCACTAATGGGTGCAATACCGATACTGACACTAATAGCAAAAGGTTTATTTTCCCATAAAAACCTATGCTGATTAACTTTATCAATCAGTTTTTGAGCAACCTCTTTGGCGTTTTTAATATTACAATTTAGCATCAAAATACCAAATTCATCCCCCCCTAAACGGGCTAATACGTCATGGCTACGGATATGCGTTTTTAGTATCCGACTTATTTGGCGCAATAATTCATCACCTGCGATATGACCACAAGTGTCATTGATAACCTTGAACTGATCTAAATCGAGGTAACAAAATATATGTTCATAATTTTCGGCCTGTCTACTTTGCATTGCTTGAAATAAATGAAGTTCAAAACCTCTTCGATTGACTAGGCCGCTCAGTAAGTCATGATTAGCTTGATAGGTAAGTTCTTTTTGGCTGACATGAAGCGCTTGTTCCCTTTGTTCACGCTTTTTTATATCACTATAAATAATGTCTAATAATCGGTTGATTGAGTCGCCTAAATCATCAAGTTCATTTTTTTGCTTCTTATTAACTGGGGGAATACGATTCTGTCTGGGATTGTTTAGATCAAAATCATTGAGCGCTGCGCCTATAGCAATAACTTTTTTTGTTGTGGTTCGATAAAACAAAAAGACAAGGATAAAAGCCAAAAGAATATTTCGCACTAATCCAGACAAAATAACCAATATAGAACGATCAATAAATCTGTCTGAGGCTAAAGCTGGGTCAATATAAATTCTCAAATTACCAATGTTCTCACCACTTTTCAAATATAAAGGTTGGTTAAAACCTTTAATTTCCCCAAAGATTTCAAACCCCTGAGTGAGGTTTGTTCTCCCAGTTTTTTCAGAAGCCAGTTGAGTCAGCACCTCATCACGTTCATTAGTAATAGTGACTGATGTTATAGAGTAATACTGAAGAATACCTTTAGCTACTTCTTCAGCGGCAGGTGCGTCAAGGTGGAAAGAAGCATCAGCCGCAGCAAACTGATTAGCTGCCAGAATTTCCGAGGCAAACTGTTCTATCTCATTCTGTTCACGCACAAAATCAACAGCAATCTGAATGCAACTAAGAGAAAAGCCAACTAATAGTGTCACTAAAACACTATTTTTAGCCAGCGTGTATGACAAACTATCAGTAAAAGGCTGGCTACTTTGTCTCATTGGGTGTTTGAACCTTTTGAACTTTCTGAAAAGTGTTTTAATGCTGTATTCCATAAATTGTCGATTCCATTGCGAGTTCGCCGATCAAGCTGGGGCATGAGCACGATTAGAGCTTTTGATTCACTCAGAGACGTAGCGTAGAACCCTCGCTTCTGAGCCTCAGTAGCCGTTTCGACTGTCATCATATTAACGGGGTTAGTACCTAATGCTTCAACTAGTACACTGTTCTGGAATTCAGTACTGATAGTAAAATTTATCCATTCCTCTGCAATACGTTTCAATTCTGGCTTATCTGCGAGCTCTTGACTTAATACGTGATTATCAATCCAGCCAGGAACACCTTCTCTAGGGTAAGCCCATTTCCAAATCTCACCGCGCTTTTTTAACTCTGGTAGAGAAAACCCCCAGGAAGACGCTAATTTGTTGTAACTATTCAGCCTCATGAAAATATATTTTGACGATCCCAGCGATCGTATTGACTGATCCCGCTAGGATGTCAGACTTGCCTTAATATCACTTTAGTTATTAACCAATGAAGATTGACGGCATTGAAATCGACAGTGTGATCGATTCAACAAAAAAGTTGCTTACAGAGGATAAATCAATTTCGCCGGCCTTAAGAGCGGCAATTGAATTGATCATGCTGGTTGTGTCTTTGCTTGCTAATCGATTAGGACTAAATAGCCAAAACAGCAGTAAACCACCCTCCACAGATTTTGATAGAAAGAAGAATTCAAGGACTAAATCTGACAATCCGGCCGGCGGCCAGAAAGGGCGGGAGGGTAAAACGCTGAGCCCGTTCGAAGAGCCCGATGTAGTCAAGGATATTCCCGTAAACAGGGCGCTATTGCCTCCTGGGAAGTATCGTGATGCTGGCGTCCAGTGTCGTCAAGTGGTTGACATAGAAATATCACGCATGGTCACCGAATACAGAGCGCAAATACTGCTCAACGAAACAGGCAAGAAATTCACAGCTGAGTTTCCACAAGGTGTTAACAGTGCTATCCAATATGGCGATGGCATTAAAGCGCACGCGGTTTACCTGTCACAATATCAATTGCTGCCTTATAAACGTATTGAAGAGTATTTTTCCGATCAACTCAATATTCCGATCAGTGCGGGAACCTTGTTTAACTTCAATCAAAAAGCGTCAGATTTAATTGAGCAAACAGGTGCCGCGGATCGGATCAAAGCCGCACTACGAGCATCACCCGTGCTGCATGTTGATGAAACAGGCGTCAACATTAACGGCAAGCGGCGTTGGTTACATTGTGCCTCATCACTTACCTGGACGTATTTCCATGCCCACGATAAACGTGGGAAAGAGGCCATGGATGCGGCCGAGATACTGCCATGCTTTACGGGCATTCTGTGCCATGACCACTGGAAACCTTACTACAAATATATCCTATGTGAACATTCTCTGTGCAATGCCCATCATTTGAGAGAATTGGAAAGAGCGTGGGAGCAAGACAAGCAGAAATGGGCCAATGAAATGCGTGCACTGCTGACCAAGCTTTGTCAGGACGTGAAGGATAATGACGGTAAGTTAACGCCAGAGTCTGCCCGCGTCGCCAGAGAACAGTACCGTGAAATACTCTTTGAGGGTGATAAGGAGTGTCCGCCACCAAATGAGGAGGACCGACCAGCAGGACAACGGGGTCGTTTAAAACGAACCAAAGCGCGCGCCTTGCTTGAACGGCTCAGAGAATTTGAAAATGATGCGCTTAGATTTATCGAAATAAAAGATGTCCCCTTTACTAACAATCAAGGGGAAAACGATATTCGAATGACAAAAGTACATCAAAAAATATCGGGATGTTTCAGAAGTCAAAACGGTGCGGATATGTTTTGTTTGCTTCGCAGTTACATATCCAGTTGTCGCAAGCAAGATGTTTCAGCAAGTGAGGCGTTGCGACTATTGTTCAAGGGCAGGCTTCCTGACATCTTTTCATCTGCGCGACCTGAATAGTTACAATTTGTTTTGCATTAAATCATCTGCAGTATCAACACCTTCCCATAGAGATTTTGCGTTGGCTATCAATGAAGTTAATTTTGCTTGGAATGCTTTATTATTTAACTGATCAAAATCACTTAGGGCCTTTTTGTCATAACCCATTGCTAAAGCCGTAAGATAAACATTAATCTCACCGTAATCAGCAACACTATATTGCCCCTTATATTTAGGATCCCAAAGTATATTCCAGCTTTGAGGTGGCTCATCAAAATACGCTGTGTTATATACCAGTCCATAAGGTCCCCAGGCAAAGGGCAAACCATAATGAACACCATCTTTAACCAAATACTTTGAATATTTAAAGGAGGGGTTAAGTTGTTGGTAATTTGGCAAATTATCAAGGTTAAGCGGGAGCAATAGTCCTGAATCAATCATTTTAAAACGTTTATCGTTGATACGATTATGAGCGGGACTAACAATATCTGCTTTTTTTAATCGTAGTGCAGCAAAGCCATCTTCTGCATCTACTATATAATTTACCTTTAATATGACATCAATAGAATACTTTTCAGATATGAGTTTTCTAAATTTTTCACGCTGTGTTACGGGTGCATAACCTTCCCAAACCAGTAAACGGAGTACTTGCTGTTTTTCTGCAAATACACAAACAGAAACAATATTAATAGATACTCCCATGCAAATGAATGCGAGCTTTTGGGCGATGTATTTTAACATTGTTGATGCAAACTCCATTTATTTAAAACAGACGTTAACGAATATTAAGGATTCGATTAGCATTGAATAAGACAAGAAAAAAAAAGTTACGCATTGGAGTGCTATGACTTCTAATTTTTTTACTTAACTTTACATAGTTTTTGTCCGCGATTAAATAGTAACAAATGTAAAAAATTCAATCTGAGGTGAAGTTTAAGAAAGAGGCATCTAGACTCCAACCAATAATGTTAATAAAGCTTGAATTTATATACACAGTGGAATGATTAAGAGTCTCTTCACTTTGTTCTACAACTAAAATCGGCAGTGGTAACATCTCAAAAACTTAGTTGGGATTGAAGTAATCAAAGTAACACCTCTAACATGAAGTTTATATATAGCGTTTTCGTAGAATACAAACGTTAATCTTTCCAATTCGTAACGTCAACTTTGCGAATGATAAGGAAGCAAAAATAACTCAGTAACAATTTTTGAGGGAATTGACCAGCATAATAAGCCGTGGTTATCACTGTTAAAAACAACAATGATAGATACGTTGAGAGCGACTTGTTCTTTTTTGACTGCAAGTTTTTTAGCTTTTCACCTGAAAAAGTCCCATCGCTTGCGCAACGTCTGCCGTCTTTACCTTTAGACATTGAGAAGCTAATAATGTCGTTAATCTGTGGAGTACGTTTTCTATTAAATAATGCCGATTTATGAATAAAAATATCATCACCACCAGCATTTGGCTGGATAAAACCAAAGGCCTTATCAACATTGCCCTCTGTTCCTAATAAAAATTTAGCCTAATCATGGTGAAAGTTAAAACTATCATTCAAAGGAACAAAGAGTCTGCTCACAATTAACTATTTTTAGATTCATTATTGGCTAACAGTGTCTTTGCCTGTTCTTTCCAGGTATTAAATCCTCTTTCCTTTTCAAACTGCTTTAATGCCTCAATTTTACTTTTCGGGGTATTTCCAATATCTGCAAGGGTCGTAATACCCTGTTCAGCTAGTTTTTTTTGCATGACTGGTCCAATGCCTTTGATTGATGCAATGGTCGGAGTCTTAACAGGCGGTTTAGGTCGTGGTTTTGATATTGGCGTTTTAGTTTTGAGAGCGACAGGTTTAGTGGATTTGGCTTTACCAGTTTTAGTTGGATTGCTTTTGACAGAGAAAATATTGGGTAAACTTTCAAGCACCTTATCCTGCACTGTTGATAACGCCGCAAGTCCTTGTTCGAATTCAGTTTGCAAATGAACTAATCTTCGGTGATAGCTTGCATCTAATTTTTTAAGCATTTTCGATGCTTTTTTACCTGATTTTTTACGCAGTTTTTTTAATTGGGCACTTAAGTCTTCTACTTGAGTTTCTAGATCTTTTTTGGTCGACGTAAGTGTATTATTAATTTCTTTTAAAGTAGCTGCACTTTTGGTTTTTTCTACTGTTACTTTCTTTGCAGATTTTTTTGCGGTCTTTTTAGTCATTTTAAGGCTCTAAATGTTCAGAAGGGTTTAAGAAAAAAGTGAAGTCTAAAGGACGTTGTAATTCTCCGCCCTTTCCTTTATTTAAAAAACAGCGTTAGGCTGCCTTCTTCAACGCTTTTTTAAGTTTGCTTATTTTACTTGCCTGTTTTTTCATTTTTGCTTTTCTTAATTTGATCTCATCTTTGATCTTAGTTACTTTTTTGGATGCTTTAGCCATTTCATTTTCTCCTAAGTGCAAAATTGCACATTTTAATTTACCGCTTTATGTTCAGCCACAAAACGACGAATAAATTTTCTTAGTTCCCTTGCTGCGCTGGAATCTAAGTCTTCGCAAAGTGATACAAATTCGTCTCTTTCTTTGCTATTAATACGGATAACCAATTGGCTATCTTTTTTACCTAGCTTAGTCCGCTGTTTTTTGATCATCTAATCTATAACCATATAAGGAGAGCTTTCGAACATGCTACACAATGTATATACAAACAATATACGCAAATATAATTGGTGTCAAATGCGTCAAGAATATCCACTATTGTTTCACTGGTAACGGCTTACAACGTGCCTCTATACCTTGCCCCGAAACCTTAAGTGTTACAGAACAATATAAGCGGTAAAACCTAACCAGCTTAACCCTAGCAATATCCATGGCAAAGCCTTCATAGGATTATGATTAGATGCCGATTCCACGGTTTCGGTACTTTCATTATCTCGCTGTTTTATTCTTTGTTTACGCTGTTTATCTATTTCACGTAACTTTTTACCCTGCTGTTTTTTATATTCAGCAATCCCCTTCTCAATACCTTGAGCTATTAACTTAGTTTGGTCTTTAGTTTGACCCATTTTTTGGGTGCCTTTGGCCATTTTCATCGCTTGCACTTCAACTTCAGGAGATACTTTATGTTTCATTTTTGGATTTAGTATATAAGAATTTATCCGAATATTAGCAGTTTATGAGTGACTTTAAGACAAGTACTTTTTTAATGTTTATCATCTTAATGGCCTTGCTAATTTGCGTAGGAAAAAAATCAGATTAACTCAATCATGATTTTTTTGTTCACGGGGTTTTATCCAGGGGCTGTCCCATAGGCTACCAGCAGTATTAGCAGTAACCCCACCAGCGCCACCATTATTGTGGTATCAAGAATGTCCATTGTATGATCATTTTCTAATAGCGACGCCAGAGTATGTAAGGTAGGAAACAGAAATATTAACAGTAAAATATTTGGCACCGAAAACAAGATAGGTAAATCGGGTTGGGTTGGGTTAACAAATGCTTGATAATAAGCGATGGCAAGAAAGGTAAAAGGCACAATCAAAAATAGTAACTGTGCAATGCCACCAAAGGCATTTGCCAAAGCTATTCCGTATTCTTTTTTACGATGAGATGTCCACAATATTACGTATTCACTCATACCAGCAAAACCGGCCAGGATCATTGCCGCGACAATTCCACTGAGTCCCATTTCTTCTATTGCGACTGAAGCAAAATCGGCAATACTTTCGCCCCCAAGAAATGCACCTGAAATACCCAAAGCTAGCAATAATATGATTTGACCTAGGCTGCTTCGCTCAACATTTTTGAATGCCAATTGTTGCCGTTCTAGCATTTCGTCTTCGGTTAATTTTAGTGTGGCTTGGACGTCATCTTCCTCTTTCCCAAGGTCTCTTACCAATTTATAGAGATACACTACAAAAATGGCCAACAGCAAACATGCAATAACAGTCAAATCAATAGCGTCAAAAGCTTGTTTAGGGTGTCCCTTCGAAGAAAAAATCAACATAACAATGCCCAAAATCAACCCCAAGGCACCACCAGCAATCAACACTTGGGTGCCAGCATCTGTAATGGGTTTAGGCATCAGATATTTGCCTTTATAGTCTTTTGGCAGAAAGTAAGAATAAATACTAAACACCAAGGCATTGTTGTAGATAGTTATCATAGCAACAATAAAGGCAGTCAAAGGGCTCACCGGCACAAGGAACCCAATAACCACAAGTTCAGGCAAAGTAGACAGGATTTCTGACGCTGTCCCTGCCACATAGTGGGTCCACCCCATTCGCGCCGCAAAGCGCTCAGTGGCAGTCACCAAAACCTGGCAGGCCACCTGAATAATAATCAGTCCAACCACAAGTGAAAATATGGCTTCAAGGTAGTGAGGTAGCTCAATCGAAAACACCTCAAGAAGAAATAACGCTATCCATAACAGATATCCCACAGCCATCCGCACTACCCAAGGTGGGGTTGTATACTTGTGCAGATAAGCGGGTCGGCCTAAATGTAAGATGGATAATCTGTCGGGGTCGATACCTGTTTTACGCAAATATTTGTGTAGTGCTGATGGCGCACCAGGTAAGCCCGCGGCGACTTCAGGTCTTACCGATTCTGGACGTTCAGATTGGGAATGGGTTTTAGTGTGTTTCAATATGACTCACCGTAAATCTAACCTAAGGAAAATACCTCAAAATTGAAGGGTTTGCTAACCAGAAGAAGTCTAACTCTATCGGGACTTGATGTGCGTCAATAAGCCACATATTAGAAGCTTTATTAACGACGATATTCGCTTATCTTAGAGGGACTTACATTAGGTCTGTGACAAACGCGACATAAATATGAATAAATTACTGTTTTCTATTGCCTTAATCCTTGGTTTGCAAGCTTGTGTTCCTGGCCCTGAGTCTCCGGTAGGCTTTAGTCTGCCCAAGGGAGATGCCGTCGAGGGTGAGAAGGTTTTCATGAATTATCAGTGCCTAGCCTGTCATAATCTTGATGGATTTGCATATGAAATGGTCAACAAACAATTTGAACCCCCAGTACTATTAGGCGACACCTCAACACGGGTTAAAACCTATGCCGATCTGGTCACCTCGGTCATTAACCCCTCTCACAAGCTAGCCCACAACTACCCACTTGCACTTATCCAACAGCAGGGTGTGTCAAAAATGCTGGTCTTTAATGATGTGATGACAGTCACTGAGCTAGTCAATTTAGTCACTTTTTTACAACCTAACTATAAGATACCCCATTATGAATATACGTATTTTGGGCCCTATGAAATTGAGTAATGAGGGGGCAATTACTATTCACTGGTGACACACACTCCGTTTTTTTTGTGGGGAGCCAATGAAATTGAAGCATCCCAAATTCTATCCCAAATATTGCCTAATTGACTCAAATCAGGCCGACCACTCACCTTCTCAAAAGTGCCCGTAACAATCCCATTGCTTGTTTGCTTACCTACAATAAAATTAAAAACATAACTGCACTCCACGCCCATACGTAAATCAGATAGCACAATATTCTGTTCATCCTGTTTGACTGAATAAAATCCTTTAGTGAACCATTGAAGTCTCTGCACACCCCATTCATCTTGAATATTGTCGAGCAGATAGTCTGACGAGTCATACACACTTAAGCTCACATCAGATGCCGAATCAAAAACAGACACATACCCCTCATAATACTGATCATCCGACATGATCAATATTCGCCAAAGCAATGTGGATAATGGCGCAGGTGTACTCAAATAATGATTAACTTTTATCTGTCTATCGTTAAGAGCTATGGCTACTGTGTTGTCTATATAGACTTTTGCCACCAAAGACCAGCACGCATAAAGGCTACTGATTACTATGGCAAACAGATTGATTTTAGAAGCACGTTTGGGCTTAATATTGGGTAACAACACAACAATAAAAGCGATCAATAAAGGCAAGGTATAAACAGGGTCAATAATAAATAAATTAGAGATAGCAAAGGGATACTCAGTGATAGGCCATAACAATTGTGTACCATAAACCGTGAAGCTATCTAAAATCCCATGGGTGGATAAGCACAGAAATACCAGCCAAAACCAGTGTTTCTTAAATTGTGCTGCACCTTGATCGTATGTGCTTATTAACCATACGATCAACGGACTGATTAACAAATGTACTAATAAAGAATGGCTAAATCCTCGGTGAAAAGTGAAAGCTTCGACTTCCCCTCCGTAAGGTAAAAACACATCTAAGTCTGGCAAAGTACCCAGAATAGCCCCGTAGATAGCCGCTTTACGACCCACTTTGTTACCGAGTACAGCATAACCAACCGCACCTCCCAATACTGCTTGCGTTAATGAATCCATACTGCCCTTGTATACTTAACTAACCTGAGTTCAGGTTATCTATTATTGATTAGGTGATACGAGTTAACTCTCAAGTCTAGACCAGTTAAGTCATGCTTTTTCCTATGTCATCCTCCAAAATCTATTCCAATAACCCATTTTGCATCATGATGACACTTCAAGCTCAATCTTGTTTTTAATCTCTTGTCTCAATCTTGTTTTTAATCTCTTGTATAAAATATCCAATGGAAAATTTTATTTATCAGAATAATGAACTATATGTGTTATCAATTGACTTAATAATGCCAGATATTACATTGGCATATAGAATCCCAACAACTAAGGAGTACGAGTTGAAAAACAAATATTTCAATAGGTTTCGTGAATTTTTAAGGCTAACAGGCCACGCATTTAAAATAAATAAGTCGTCTATCGTGATCATAGATTGCCCCGATATCATTTTCATATTCGAGCAAGACTGCGTAGTCGTAAAACGACCATTATTGCCACTACGGAAAATCAGGTATTCGCGCCTCAATTATGACCGCTTATTGAATCTGGGTATTTCTCCCAATTAAATGTACAGGGTGGCCTAAAATAGGCTGGCAGTTCAGTGTTCTCTCATTATCTATATTATTCTTAAGCTAAAAGTTGGGTAAAACGAATACACGGTAACAATTACCCACCACTTGTTTTTAGCGTTATCTCTTTTTAATATAATTAATTGCTGAAGATACCCTCCCCGGTATCGGTCTACCAAAAATATAAACATATGAAATAGGGTTATATTAATCGCCATTCACAGCGTTAGCCCTTGATCTATATATAGAATACACTACAAAAAACATCTCAAAACCAAATCCCCCTACACTGATTTGGGTATCAATCATGAGGTACCCTCACAGACCCTTCCCCCTAAAAAATGGGTCTATAAACCAATGAACTAACCTTAATCAACATCCATAAAAAGAGTTGTTTACGTAAAAATTTGTTCGGCTATACTGCACCTTTTTAACCATCTCAAAAGTTTCTCGGAAATCTCATGCGTTCAATCCTTATTTCCATCACAGCCTTATTTTTGGCTATATTTTTGCTGTTATTGGGGAATAGTTTACTAAGCACACTGCTGATACTTCGTGGGATTGCAGAGGGCTTTTCAAGTAAGTTTTTAGGGATCCTCACTTCGGTCTATTTTTTGGGCGCTTTCATCGCGACTTTGATGGCTTCGAAGATGATCAAGCGGATGGGCCATATCCGCTGTTTTACATTCTGTACTGCCTTACTTGGCTGTTGCACGCTGGCTTACGCCTTAGTTATCTCTCCTTACGCATGGCTAATTATTCGATTTGCTACTGGCTTTGGGGTATTTGCTATGTATACAGTGGTCGAGAGTTGGTTAAATGGTCAAACACAGGACGCCTACAGAAGTCGCGTATTTTCCGTATATACCCTAATCAACCTGTTAGCGGTTGCCGCTTCCCAACAACTTCTGCTGATTGACAATGCCACCGGTTATACACTTTTCATAGTCGCGAGCCTACTTGTCACAGCTGCAATCATGCCAATTTCTTGGACCAGACTACAACAACCGAATGTGGATGTTGATATGCCATCCATGAGTATTTTAAAAGTATTTGATGCCGCACCCGTTGCAGTAACGGGATGCTTAGTATCAGGGCTGATTATGGGACCATTTTGGGGCCTGACACCCATATTTGTGAGCGGCCTAGGTTATACCGAAAATGAACTTGCTGTCTTTATATCCCTTTCTATTCTCGGGGGAGCATTGCTGCAATACCCTGTTGGCCGTTGGTCTGATCGAATGGATCGTCGACGTGTCATTTTATTTACTTTTATACTGGGTAGTCTGTTGGCATTGACTATGGCTCTGTGTGCTAAGTATTTAGCAGTTGAGCGGGGGCTAATTACTGGATTGTCAGCCATTTTTTGCGGCCTAGTGTTAGCTATATATCCTATTTCGGTAGTGCATCTTGTGGAACGTATACATAAAGATCATCTGGTAGCCGGTTCCAGCTGCCTTTTGATGATCTACGGCTTGGGATCTTTTGTTGGACCCACTGTTGCTGGATTTGCTTTGGAATATATGGGCGCTGGCGCCCTACCGGCTTATTATCTGATGGTGTTAGCCGTTTTTAGCGTGGTGCTTATCATACAATTAATTCGCTCACGTATTGTTGAAATACCCGAAGACCATGAAAGTCATTACGTGGCTATGGTGCGCACATCACCGAATGTACTGCCCATGCACCCAGAATCTGAAGAGGTGCTGTATGCACCAGAAGACTTCCCACATGGGCAGCAAGAGCAGCAAAAGCCTGAGAAAATGTGACATATTATGCTCCCCCTCAAAAAGAATCGAGTGTTAGAATACCCATCATCAAACATTAATAGGACGAGTTATGAAATTTATTGTTTTAGCGGTTGTCATTGCATTGACGATTTTCTACTTCGCTAGAAACTCAATGAATAAAAAAGAAGCAGTTGAAAATATTGCGATAGGAAAAGACTTCTTAGCAAAAAACAAAGCGAAGGAAGGTGTCATAGAAACGGCTTCTGGTTTGCAATATCAAGTATTACAAAAAGGTGAAGGAAGTGATCACCCAAGTGCAAGCACAACGGTAAAAGTCCATTACCACGGTACGTTATTAGACGGCACAGTATTTGATAGCTCAGTAGAACGTGATGAACCTATCAGTTTCTCTTTAAATCAAGTCATAAAAGGTTGGACCGAAGGGGTTCAATTAATGGTTGTTGGTGATAAATTTAAATTTTTCGTCCCATCTGAATTAGGCTACGGCAATAGAGCAACGGGAAAAATAACCTCAGGCTCGTTACTCATTTTTGAAGTGGCACTTTTAGACATCCAATAATGAAGTAGCTATCTGTCAATGGGATGACTGATAGTCTGCTTGATGGCAGTCAACAATTCTAGCTGTAACAAATCCTATTTGTTACAGTGATAAACACTCTAATCATCAAGGAAACTTGCAACTATGTCTGAGCTCAATACTTTTAAAGCTTTGCTGGTAGAAGAAACCGCCAATAAACAATTTACTTTGAATATAGTCAATCGCTCAGTGAGTGACTTACCAGAAAATGACTTACTCGTTAATGTTCACTATTCATCATTGAATTACAAAGATGCGTTATCTGCTAGCGGCAATAAACGGGTCAGCGCACATTTTCCTCATACTCCCGGGATAGATGCTGCAGGTGTTGTTGTGCGCGATAAGTCAGGCACCTTTTCGCCCGGAGATGAGGTAGTGATGTTTGGCTATGATTTGGGTATGAACACCCCAGGCGGTTTAGGTCAGATGATATCCATTCCCGCCAACTGGGCAGTTAAACGCCCAGATAATTTAACCTTAAAAGAAGCCATGAGTTACGGAACTGGCGGTTTAACAGCGGCTCTTTGCGTCCAAAAACTAGAAAAAATGGGTGCACGTCCTGAAGATGGCCCCGTTGCGGTGACTGGATCAACTGGGGGGGTCGGCAGTATCAGTATCGCCCTCCTGAAGCAATTGGGTTATAGCGTGGTAGCCTTTTCAGGCAAACCTGAACAAACTGCGCATTTAAAGTCTATTGGTGCCGATGAAGTATTGCATCGTGATGTGCTCAATGAAGTAGCTGATCTGCCAATGGGAAAAGAAAGATGGGCTCATGGAATAGATACCTTAGGCGGTGACTATCTAAGTAACCTTTTAAAACAAATTAAATCCGGTGGCGGCGTATCCGCATGTGGACTCGCGTCTTCTGATTCATTTTCCTCTACCGTATTTCCTTTTATTATCAGAGGTGTGTCGTTACTCGGTGTGGACTCGGTATATATCCCACTTAGTGATAAACAACATATTTGGCAACGTGTCGCTAGCGATATGAAGCTGCCGAATCTGCAAAATTTATGTGAAGAAATATCCTTAGAACAAACCCCAGAATATCTGAAACGCTTTATGCAGGCTAAGGTTGTGGGGCGTTATTTGGTCAATTTACAAGGTTAAAATAGTAAATTTATAGTGCATGAGTGAAGAGCATAAACTATCGGGGTCATACACTATGGTGTGCTGCCTCCGATAGTCACAGTTACCACTTTTGAGTCGTGATTATGCAACCTTGTTACTCTCGTAAAGCGGTTGTTGTGTGGTGGTTAGGATTAAGAGATAAAAAATGAGTGATTAAATGCTAAAACTCAATTCAAAGAAGTAGTGTATTCCCCTTGGTATAGGCTCCACTTTACCTATTAGCAAAATTATCCTTCTATTCGTTTGCGCCCTAAGCCACTAGCCACTAGCCACTAGCCACTACAACGATTTTCTGGTGGGCATCACCACGTTAGCGAATATTAACCCTGCCACCAAAGACATCAATATTAAGAAGGTTTCCTGACCAATATGATCGGTTTTGATAATATCTTGGCCTGAGATAAACAAATTCAATCCAATATAGGTTTTTGACCCCGGAACCAGCACAATTAAACCGGGCATAGCCACTATAGTAGAGGGAGCGTTAACAATCCGTGAAAACAGATTCGCAAATACCCCCAGTGCAAATGCCCCCACAAAAGCGCCAAGTCCGTTTTCAAGGTAACCTGAACTCCAAGTCGATGTCCCATAGGCAATAAAGGTGGAAGCGATTGCCCAATGCACATGTTTCATTCGAGTTCGAAAGATAGCAACCAGACCCACGCTAAGCATGAGTACGCCTAACCAGTTGACCCAAACAGGCAAGGTGACAGCCATTGCCAGCTCTTGTTGATCAAATAATTGGTAGCCCAAACTCACCCCTAAAAAAGCACCAAAATACAGTTTAAATAGCTGCATGGTGGCATCCATTATCCGCACCGTTCCAGATACCATATTCCGTGAAGACAATTCAGCTAATCCCATGGTCAATGACAAACCCGGCACTAATATGATCAAAGAGGAAAGAATGATCAGCCAGATGTTAAATCCTGATGATGAGTAATGGTTAATCGCACACGCCACAAAGCCCACTGTAAAAGATGCCACAGGCTCCAGCATCAAATTAACCCGTCTTGAACGAAGTGCCCATAGGGTCCACAAGTACACCATTACCCCCAACAAACCAGAATACATAATTTCTGACCAACCGGCTCCCATCAACATTGCAAATGCGCTGGTAGACAAGCCAAAAGCAAAACCGGTTAAGCTCTTGCCGTAAGGACTGGGCATGACGTCAATCTCGTTCAAGCGTTTATCGGCTTCATTAAGGGAGATTTCGCCAGACAGCAACTCTTGGGCTAATTCATCAGTCCTAGACAAGGAATTCATATCCAGCTCACCCGGCTGCATGCGTGCAGAATGGTTATATTCCTCTTCGTGACCATCACTCCATAACACAATAGTTAACGAGGTGGGTGTAGAAATAAAGGATGCATGCAGACCAAAATGCGTAGCAATTTCAGTTAAATACGCTTCCAAACGAAAAGAGGGTGAGCCATACTTGTGCAACATTTTAGCCAGTTTAAGGATAAAACGACGTATTTGGATAAACTCTAACTGGTCCATTTCTCTGCTACTACTTCAAAAGTTAAGGTCATGCAAGGAGCGCTAAAAAAGCTACTTGCATATACAAAGGTGATAATCAAGGCGTGGATTTTAGTGATAGATATCATTAGGGGCAATGAACATTTTTTGACTATTTCAATTAGAATAACTAATGAATAAAGTTCACTATAAAAAGACTATATTGCGGCATGGTCTAAGGAGGAAATGTGCTTAATTTGCGCAATGAAAATTAGCAGGACACAGTGTATTTCATGGCATCACCATTGCAAATTAGCCGTTAGCAATGTCAAAAGCCTTTGTTTAAAAGGGGTTTGAATGCGAGATGAAAACGTCAAAGACTATTTTCTATGCTGACAGTCATAAAACATGAAAAAGCAATATTAACCACCGGCAGTAATATGCTTACGCAGCTGTGTGTATGCCTGTAATATCGACTGAGACACTTCATTCCTGCCACCTTTATCGGGATGGTTTTCGTGTTGTAGTTTTCGATATTGCTGCTTGAGTTCAGATAAATTAGTATCCTTCAACGCGTCAATTTCCATCGTAATACAAGCTCGTTCAAGTGCCGATCCAGAGAGCTTGGCATGATGATCATAACCTACCATTTTTTGCCAAAAACTGTCTAACAAGGCTTCCACGTCATTCTCATTGGTAGCGCTTAAATTACTCCAGTCTAAGTAGTAGTTAGCAAGTGGGTCTTCTGTTTGAATATTGGCAGCAGACTCCAAAATAGGGAGTAAGGTAATACGCGTCAGCCCAATGTCTAACTGCCCTATTTTTTGTTCGCGCCATTGATTCTTCAACTGATAAAGACAGTGAAACAACACAAAGTGTGTTTGAAACATCATCAACGCGTCTCCCAGAGCATGCTCATCAAACACCAAGTAAGGCGGACTTTTTAAGGCCTTGATTAAGTCATACTCGCTGATCCCCTCTTCAAACTGTGATCGAAAGGTGACAAGTGCATCGATTAGTAATCTTTGTAGTTCGTTAAACTTGTGTGGCAATTAACTCTCCGTATCAAACTTTGTATCTAAGCGTTCATTCATCTAAAGACTCTGGTCATAAATGGCTGCCCCTTTTCGCCTTAATCATGATAACCCCCCATTAAAGCGGGTTTCAAATAAACGAATGAAGTCTGCAACTGGTAAGCTGATATTAAGATCGTTGCAGTCTGAATATCTAACCAAAGCTCGCCGCTTTCTTATAAGCAGTGCGGTCTTGCACTTTTGCCAAATAAGCCAAGGTGTTATCCCGACCTTTAAGCAAGCCAAGACTAGCTGCAATTTCTAGCATGATTTGCATCATAATGTCGGCAGCGGTGAATTCAGTGCCTGCAAAATACTCCCGCTCAGCCAAAATAGATTCAATATAACCAAAGTCTACAGCCACTTCTTTAGCAATATAGCCGTCCATCTTTTGGTCGCCGCTGCGGGTTTCCATGCCCATAAATAACCTAAACATCACCGGTAATGCCAAGGATCCTTCAGCAAAATGTGACCATTCCAGATATTGATAATATTCTTTGGTCCCCTTTTCAGGGCGTAAACGTTTTTCAACGTCTTGATCCAAAATGTATTCCATTATGGTACTAGACTCACACAAGGTAATATCACCATCAACGATAATGGGTGCTTTACTCAGCGGGTGAACTGCTTTCAAGCTTTCAGGGGCTAAATTCGTCTGAGCATCACGCTGATAATCAATACGTTGATACTCCATGTCTAGCTCTTCTAACAACCACAATACGCGTTTAGAACGAGATTTATTTAAATGGTGTACTGTTAACATAATATGTCTCTTTAAAAGTTGTTATTAATTATAATTCGTCAGGATCGACGAGCATCACAAGCTTGCCAAAGTTTTTGCCTAGTTTTAATAAGTTGACGCCATCGGAAATAGCATAATCTTGCCATCCCGAAGATGAAAGCTACCTAACGTTGGCGCACCCACCGGACGCGTCGCGAATGTCCACTGGCGATTAACCTGCACACTTTGAACCGTAGAATGATGTTGATTTACAATTGTCATCTTGATTGTCCTATACCAAAGGTCGAATTAAAGAGCAGTTACTAATATTTCTCGGCTGATATCAGGTGTAACAGCGCTATGTTCACCTAACTTCACCATACCGTGTCGCGTTAGTTTTTCGATTAACAAATCTATATCCGCTACACCTAAATCAACATGGGATAAACGAGTAGGCACTTGCATCTTTTCAAAAAACTGCTCGGTTAATGCAATAGCCCGATCAATACGTGCATCTTCATCACCCTCTGTCACATTCCAGACACGTTCAGCGTACTGTAATAATTTTTCACGCTTTGCTTCTTTACGTATTTTCATCACAGCAGGTAATACTATGGACAAAGTACGTGCATGGTCGATACCATGGGTACCCGTTAGTTCGTGTCCAATCATGTGAGTGGTCCAATCTTGCGGTACACCGGCTCCAATTAAACCATTAAGCGCCATCGTTGCTGCCCACATAATGTTGCCACGCACGTCTAGGTCTTTAGACGTTTCAGGGGCCAATGCTTTTGGTCCTTCTTCGATTAAAGTTAACAATAGTCCTTCAGCAAAACGGTCTTGCACCTTAGCGTTCACGCTGTAGGTAAGGTATTGTTCCATAGTGTGAACAAACGCATCCACAGCACCGTTACCGATTTGGCGGTCGGACAATGAAAGTGTTACCGCAGGGTCGAGTATCGCAAAAATAGGACGAACCAGAGGGCTTGCGAAGGGTAGCTTATTACCATTGCGGGTCACTACCGCACCAGTATTTGACTCCGAACCGGTTGCTGGCAAAGTAAGTACACAAGCAAGTGGCAACGCTTTGGTAATACGTACTTGTTTGCTCACTATATCCCAAGGATCTTCACCTTCGTAAAGCGCCACAGCGGCGATAAATTTAGAACCATCAACCACCGAACCACCGCCAACGGCTAGAATAAAGTCGATATTATTTTCTTTAATAATATCTTGTGCCTTCATTAACGTATCGTAACTTGGGTTTGGCTCGATGCCAGAGAATTCAAACCACGTATGCTTGGCGAGAGCTGCAACAACTTGGTCATAAACGCCATTACTTTTGATTGAGCCACCGCCATAGGTCATCAGTATTTTTGCATCACTAGGGATCTGTTTACTTAACGAGGCTATTTGACCTTCACCAAAACGGATTTGAGTCGTATTTTGAAAACTAAAATTTAACATGATTATGATTCCTGATTATTTCTAAAATTAAGCTAGAGCGGTTAAATCATCCACAACTAAATCTAATAACCTCTTTTTTTCCAGAACTGGATCTCACCCTCTGTGTGTTCTACTAATAAACTGAAGGTTTTCTGCGCAATGACTTTGCCATCAAACTCTATCACCATTCGCCAATCTCCGATTTTATCGTGAATAGGTGCCCATACTGTGTCACCTAGATAAAATTCCCAATCATTATTTCTTATATATACCACTCCCTCAAAGGGCGGCATGGCATGTCCACTTTCATCGGGTACGTCAGGATGAAAAATGCTCCAATCTAAGCGTTTTCCTTTAGATTTTTTAGCCTTAAGAATAAAACCAAATTCAATATCTAATTGTATTGGGATACGGGTAGTAAACGTTTTGATTTTTGGAAGGCTTTTACTTTTTTCATCCCAGCTTTCATAAATACCGTAACTGGTCATCTCAAAAGATGTACGTAACTTAGACAATTAAACTCCAAAAAATCAATGTTTTAAGTGATAGAAATGCCCACGCTTGAATACTGTTATCATTGCTGGCAGATAGTCATAAAGTGTAGATAATGCAGATTTTTCTGCAGTTAAGGAAAACGGCATCAATCAGCCGATTTCATTACCATGCCGCCCTTCATAACAAAATGCACATTCCTTAAGGTAGAGATATCTTTCAAAGGGTTGCCGGATACTGCAATGATATCGGCAAGCTTTCCTTTTTCTAAGGTACCTAGTTTGTCCTGCACACCGAGTAGTTCAGCGCTGGTGATGGTGGCAGAGCGGATCGCATCCGCAGCTGACATGCCTGCATCAACCATCATAACAAATTCATCGGCATTCTCTCCATGTGGAGTCACAGCCGAGTCGGTTCCGAAGGCAATGTTAACCCCGGCTTTATAAGCATTCAGAAAGGTCTGCTGGGCGGCCGCTGAGGCAGCGTAGGCTTTAGCTTTGATAGCATCGGTGAAAAAAGGATTTCCTTCCATCGTTGACGGAAGCTTAACGCCAGGTGATAAGGTTGGCACTAAGTAGGCACCGGTTTGGTTGAAAAGTGTCATCGCTTCAGCATCAGAAAACGTGCCATGGTCAATGCTATCTACACCAGCCTTAAGGGCTGCAATAACACCGTTAGTGCCATGGGCATGAGCGGCCACTTTGACTCCTAAGCTATGGGCTGTAACGACTATTTCAGTTAGCTCGTCATCAGTCATTTGCTGATCTGTACCAGTGGCAGTATCCGAGAGAACACCTCCGGTAGCGGTGATTTTGATCCAATCAGCGCCCATTTTAATGGCATTACGTGTGGCTTTGCGGCATTCGTATGGACCGTCACAAATGGTTTCAGGAGTCCAAAGCTTGAGCAACTCTGGTTTAACACCATCAATATCACCATGTCCTCCAGTGGCAGCTAGGGCACTACCAGCTGCGAAAATACGCGGTCCGGGTATTAATCCTTTGCCTACGGCATCCCGTAATGCATATATAGCTTCTGGATTACCGCCAAGATCACGGACGGTGGTAAAGCCAGCCATCAAGGTTTTATTCGCAAAGTGCGCCCCCATAAGGGCTTCCATAGAAGTGGTGACATAAAGTGCATCGGTGCGGCTTGACGCACTTAACTCAGACAATAAATGAACATGCATATCCATTAAGCCCGGTAATACAAACTGGTCTTTTAAATCAATGAGTTTGGCACCGTTGTCTATATCCGCTGCAGGAATATACCCATTTGCAATGCGCTCAATGCGATTATCTCGCACCACAATAGTTTGCTTGCTCAAGGGTTTTTCACCTGGTGTCACTAACACACTTCCTGCATGAATTACCCATACATTGTCAGCAGACGCTGTCGATATACAAAACGCAAAAAAACATGTCAACAAGCTGATAATTTTGATCATCTTAGTACCTATTCTGATTATTGTGATTTAACGGTAGAAACGTTTACAGGAACTTTAAAGAAGTGTTCTCATGCTTCCAAAACCTTGAGGAATTAACCCAGTAATGAGGTGATAATGACCCTAAACACTGCATATTTTTTTCCTTGTATAAGCAGAATAAACAACATCCTTGATCTATACAACATGCATCGATTCAGTTGGGTATAGAGTCATTATTCTTATTGTTAAACTGAATGATGAGAAAGGCAATTTCGCTTTAGATGTCATTTTTCATGCGTTATTAGGAGGAGGAACAACATGGCTTCCCTACTAATTTAGCGGGTTAATTTACATGCATTTCTGCTTGCATGATTTTTATATCCTATTAATCTAACCACCATAAAACATGTACATATATGGAGCAATATCTGATTATTGTTCTTTAAAAAGGCTTCTGTAGGAGAAAATTTTGAATCTCAAAAACAAGTTAAAAATAACCAGTGCCCTAGGCCTTAGTTTGTTGTTGATGTCATGCGCTGAAAATGACGTGTCCACTGCAGAAATGGCGGCAGAATGTCTCGTCGCGGATATGGTGTTGCACAATACAAAGATATATACAGCAAATGACGCACAGTGGACCGCTGAAGCAACAGCAGTGCTTGGAGATAAAATTATATTTGTGGGATCAAATGCCAATGCTGCCAAATATATGTGCGGTGAAGCACAAATAATGGATTTGGCGGGAAAATATGTCTATGCAGGTTTCACCGACAGCCACCAACACGTGGAAGGTGTTGGACAGCGTCCAAAAACATTAAGCCTGTTCGGTATTACAACACTGAAAGAAACCGTTGATGCCATTAAAACCTTCGCAGTAAAGGTACCTGCGAATGAGTGGGTTCAGGGCCGTGGCTGGATTGAACGGGAATGGACCGACGAAAAAAGATTTCTCACACGACATGACGTTGATCCATTTACTGCCGACAAACCACTGTTTATGCCACGTGCAGATGGCGTTTCTGCCCTTGTTAACTCAAAGGCACTGGCGCTTGCCGGCATAACCAAAGATTATCCTGATCCACTGGGTGGAAAATTTGAGCGTGAAGCAGACGGCACGCCAAACGGTTATATTCTTGCCACTGCCATGAATATTTTTCGGGGTCTTATTCCGCCAAAAACACGGGAATATAAAAAAGACAGCCTGATGCAAGGCATGTATGAAAACGCCAAAGTGGGTTGGACCAATACCCAAGACGCGGGAATGCCCTACGTTAACGTTGAAATCATCAAGGAAATTCACGCAGCAGGAAATATGTCTACTCGTATATATGCGGCAGCAAATGTGATGGAAGCGGCGATAATGCTTGAGCGCGGCCGCGAAACAACAGCCGATAACATGTTCGATTTGCGCGGTATTAAAGTGTATATCGACGGCACGCTTGGTTCGCGCGGTGCAGCACTACTTGAAAATTATGCGGACGCTGATCATAACGGATTTATGAACCGCACAACCAAAGAAGAACTAGATCCCATTTTACGAGCAGCACTACGTCAAGGGATTCAAATCGAAACCCACGTGATTGGAGACCGGGCGGTTCGTGAACTTTTGGATTGGTACGAAGAAGCGTTTAATGCGGTGCCAAAATCTGAACGAGCAGTAGCTGAGCCTCGATGGAGACTTGAACACGCACAAATTATTCCACCTCAAGACCAAGAACGTTTAGTTAGTTTGGGTATTCTGGTGTCTATGCAACCAAGCCACGGAATTGGTGATCTTAACTTTGCACCCGATAGACTGGGTCCCAAACGCCTTGGTCACGCTTACCCATGGCAGCAATTGATTGACCGCGGTTTGATGATCCTGGGTGGGTCTGATGCGCCAGTAGAACAGGGAGATCCACGGATTGAGTTTTACGCGGCGGTGACACGCAAAAGGCTTGATGGAACATCCGGAGAAGGATGGCATCCCGAGCTTGCTGTAAAACGCGAAACAGCCCTTAAAATGTTTACAATATGGCCTGCCTATGGCGCATTTCAAGAAGATATTCGTGGCTCTGTAGAAGTAGGGAAATATGCCGATTTCACAATACTTGACCGAGATTGGCTTAGCGTTCCAGAAGCGGATATTTTGACATCAGAAAACCTCATGACCATAGTAGGCGGAAAAATCACTTATCAAAATAGAATATAGGCAGTTTCTTGCAAGTTGGGTATCAATTTTAAACGTTAAGAATTTGTCAAAGTAATAAAAAGTCTGATGCGCTTATATTTGGCATCACGCTTTTTTATAGCCCTCATACCGCCTAATTCCAAAAGGTTCAAATTAGTTTTATCAAATAACTATAAAACAAATATCTATTTAAATTTTTGGTTCTATATTTACCTAAATCTGAGGTTATTAACCGTTAACTCCTTTATAGACGTTTTTCCCATGAGCTTCATATCACGCTCAAGTTCTGCGCGCATCAGTCCTAATGCCCGTTCAACACCGTTTTGACCAGCAGCGGCAAGGGGATACAAATACCCTCGACCAATACCTACGGCTTTAGCGCCTAGTGACAAGGCTTTAAGTACATGTGTGCCACGTTGAATTCCACTATCAAACAATATGTCAATTTTATCACCCACGGCCTCGACTATTTCAGCCAATTGATCAAATGAACTACGAGAACCATCTAGTTGTCGTCCACCATGATTAGAGATGACAATACCAGTACAACCTATATCCACGGCTCTTTTAGCATCTTCTACACTCATTATGCCTTTTAAACAAAATTCGCCATCCCAGCGTTTAACCATTTCTGCTACATCGTCCCAATCCATCGATGGGTCAAGCATATTAGTAAAGTAATCGCCGATTGAACTGGCACCATTGCCCATATCTACATGGCCTTCAAGCTGCGGTAGTTTAAAAGATTCGTGTGTAACATAATTAATCCCCCACATAGGTTTTATCGCAAATTGGATCAGCCCTCCCAATGTTAGACGAAATGGCATAGAGAATCCGCTGCGTAAATCACGCTCACGATTGCCCCCCGTAATAGAATCAACGGTTAACATCATAACTTGTATGCCGGCATCTTTTGCCCGTGACATCATGGCATTATTTAATCCCCTGTCTTTATGGAAATAAAACTGATAAACCTGTGGCGTACTCACTTCTTTGGCTATTTCTTCCATACTTACCGTACCTAAAGAAGAGACTCCAAACAGCGTACCAAATTTTTCAGCCGCTTTTGCAACGGCCCTTTCTCCTTGATGATGAAATAGTCGTTGTAAAGCGGTTGGAGAGCAATACACCGGCATATCTAGTTTTTGCCCCATGACGGTAACGGATAAATCGATATCTTTTACGCCCGTCAATACATTGGGAACCAAATCACAATCGTCGAATGCCCTTGAGTTGCGTTTTTGAGTAGTTTCATCGTCAGCGCCACCGTCTATGTAATCAAAAATAGGGCCCGGCACACGCTTTTTGGCTAAGGTTCTAAAATCGTGAAAGTTATGACATTGTGCCAATCGCATAATATGTATCCAAGTTAATTCTAAGAGAATGAGTACACAAACATCAGGCGTCTTTAATATTCACTATCTCAGTGTTGTATTATTTTGTGTGCTTAAATTTACCAACATTTTAGAGTTTATCGTTACTTTTAGCGGCATTTCGCAACCAAACCATGAAAATCATATTGATAATCAAAAATTCATAATTTCCCATAGTCGCACCAACTTTCGCATACTGAGTGACAGCACAGTCCCTAAAATAAAAAAATGCACTTTCATTAGTCCACATTTTAGATTGACCAAAGGTTACACACATCACTCACTATATCCCATATCTATCCATTGATTATGTCATTTATGGAAAAAGTCATTCGCCTTTTTGCCTGTTTATCTTAAATGAATGCATCCGTAGATTGTGCCCTTCTAACGAGACAAAATTAACAAACCGTTAACACCAGTTACAAATAGGAACACCATGAAACCGATGCATTTTAACTCAATAATAGCCAGTACCTTGGCTAGTTTATCCCTCATCAGTAGTGCTCAAGCGGTCGAGCTACTGAATATCAAAAATGGTAATGAAGTCACTAAAGTTTCACTGGGTGGTTATGCCAAAATCGACGTAAGGCATGTCAATGGTGATATTGCTTACCAAGACTATTGGATTGCCAATATTCCAGGAGGTAAAAAGACCGAGACCTCTCATACTGGATTCAACGTCAGGGAATCACGCCTCAATTTCAAAATTACCCATGGTGATGTCACTGGTGTGGTGGAATTTGATATGTATGGTGGTGGTGGCAACGAAGTGGTCAGCAACTCATCTAATCCAAGATTACGTCATTTCTATATCAGTTACAAAAATTGGATGGTAGGGCAGAACTGGAGCACATTTATGCCTCTGCATGCATTGCCTGAATCTTTGGATTTTGGAGGACCACACGTAGGAGAGGTGTTTTCCCGCGAAACACAAATTCGATATTCTTACGGTAATTGGCAATTTGCTATCGAAAATACTGAAACGAACGGAGACGGTGACATTGGGGCACCTTCAAGCGCGGTTGGGCTGTCTGGTGATGAAGCCGACCCCGATGAAGCTTTACCCAATTTTGTCGCTCGATATAATCATTCAGCCGATTGGGGATTAGTTTCAATAGGCGCTTTAGTACGTAAAATTGACCAAGGAGGGCTCGATGAACCCACCATCGCCATTAACCTTGCGGGTAAAATTAAAACCATAGATAAAGACGATTTTCGTTTTCAAGTGACTGTGGGTAGTTCAGGCCGCTTCGTTGCTGCGGGTATGACACCAGATATTGTGATCGATCCCCAAACCGATGAAATCGAAGTGGAAGAGACGATCGCCTTTACCATGGCCTATCGTCATTTTTGGAGTGAAACACTGCGTTCAACCTTGTTTTACGGTGCTGCAGAGACTGGCATATTGCAACGTAAACGCTCGCACTGGGGGATTAATTTTATTGACAACATTACTAAACAGCTAGATGTGGGGGTTGAGATTGGTAACTACGCGGTTGATGACGTAGCTATGGAATCGATTGATTCACACTATCTGCAGCTCTCAACCAAATATGCCTTTTAGATTAACTGCAGCTTTTAATATTGGATCTATCTTTAAGGGTTATCAACCTTCCTTAATTTGAGCCGATTAGTAAAAGTAGTCTTTTTTCTCATGAAAAGCCGTTCTGAAATGCTCAACTAGTAAATTGAGCTTTTTGTCTGGCTGCCTAGTGCGAGGGTAAACTGCATAGATCCCTAATTTTTTCCCGGTGTATTGTGCTAACAGCGAAATCAACTTTCCTGAAACCAGCTCCTCATGCACCAATGCTCTTGGCAGGTACGCTATACCAAAATCAGCTAATGCAGCTTGTCGCAATGAATCGAGGTTATTGGTATGAAATCGTCCTTGAACCTGAACATTATGAGGTGCGTTATTAATATGAAATTGCCATAGGTCGGAGCCCGTCCCCTCCGATTTGAAGATTAAACAATGCTGCTGTAACAAATCATCAGGCATCACAGGTGTACCTTTTAGGCGCAGATAGTTTGGGCTCGCACACACTATCCAATGTGAATCAATCAATCTGCGCGCAATCAAAGAAGAGTCTTCTAAATGGGCTGTACGGATCGCCAAATCGTAACCATCGTCAATTAAATCAACAAAGTCATTACTGATAGACACTTCCACTTCAACCCCTGGATAGTGCTGACAAAACTTTGCTGTTGCGTGACTAAGAACCAGACCAGCGGACACCGCAGGCATAGTGATCTTGATTTTCCCTCTAATTTCGTCGCCGTAACCAGTCACGGCATCTTGAGCATCCTCCAATGCAAGCTTTGCTAAGCGCGCTTTACCATAAAGTGCTTGACCCGCATCGGTTAGGCTTAACTTACGCGTGGTGCGATATAGAAGTTGCACGTTGAGTTCTTTCTCAAGCCGCCCAATCCGCTTACTGACGACTGAGTTAGTTAGTTCAAGCTTTTCTGCAACCCTAGAAAATGAGCCCTCATCAACCACCCTCACAAATAAAAATATGTCATCTGCTTTAACCATTTCACCCTCTACTTTTTACTTTTGCACCCATTTATTATGTCAAAAAAAGAAATAAACATTGTCTTTAATGCATATATATCAAATGTAATAGCGAGAGTACAGTCGGTCACGTTTTGTTAACCCAAACTTAACAACTACTATCATCGAACAAACAAGTTAACAAAAGGGTAATAAATGTCATGCCCTCCTGGAGAATAGAATGAGTGAGTTAACCCTAGGATTATTAGCACTGCTTCCAATTGTGATATCGGGTTGTGTTGTTGCTTGGATTGCAGTGGCCGGCCCAAAAGGCCATGCCAGTGGTTTTAATCGTAACGATTATTTTAGCGCTATTTGTTTGGAACATGTCATATGAACGGGTTTCTGCATCTATTCTACAAGGGGGAATTATCACCGTTTCCGTTATGTGGATTGTGTTTGGAGCGATATTTCTGCTCAACACACTCAAACATACAGGGGCGATTCAAGTTATCAGACAGGGTTTTACCCATGTCTCACCGGATCGCCGGGTGCAGGCGATCATTATTGCTTGGTGTTTCGGTACGTTTATTGAGGGTGCATCAGGGTTTGGCACTCCGGCTGCTATTGCAGCACCTCTACTAGTGGCAATCGGTTTCCCAGCCTTAGCCGCAGTACTCATGGGTATGATGATCCAAAGTACTCCGGTCTCTTTTGGTGCGGTGGGCACACCGATTATAATTGGTGTCAATAAAGGCTTAGATTCAACTGTAATAGGTGCACAACTTGCGACTGAAGGATTACAGTGGGAGCAGTTCATGCAACTAATCACCACCGAAGTGGCGATTATTCATGGGATTATAGGTACCTTTATGCCGGTTTTAATGGCGATGATGCTGACACGTTTTTTTGGAAAAAATCGCAGCTGGCGCGAAGGCCTTCAGATATTACCCTTTGCTTTGTTTGCAGGCCTATCTTTTACTATTCCCTATACATTAACAGGTATTTTCTTAGGGCCTGAATTCCCTTCATTAATGGGTGGTCTGGTAAGCATGGTTGTTGTGGCCAGCGCAGCCAAAAGAGGTTTCCTAGTGCCTAAACAACACTGGGACTTCCCAGATAAATCAGAATGGCTGGAGTCTTGGTTTGGAAAATTGAACATTAAACAGGATGACATAAATGAGGCACCTAAAATGTCAGTTGTAGTAGCTTGGGTCCCCTATCTTATCGTTGCAGGACTGTTAGTCTGTTCACGTGTTTTTGCGGATTTTAAAGAACTGCTAACCGACGTCACCCTTAATTTTTCTGATATTCTTGGGCAAACAGGTATTAGTGCAGGCTTTAGCCCCTTATATTTACCAGGCGGATTACTGCTTATAGGGGCCTTGTGTGCCGCGATGTTACAAGGTGAATCAGGTAAAAAAATGGCGGCACTTTCAGGCGCGATGAAAGACTCCAGTAAAACAATACTTGGCGCGGGATTCGTGCTGATTTTTACCATACCTATGGTGCGATTATTTATAAACTCGGGTGTCAACTTGTCAGATATACCCAGTATGCCGGTCGCCAGTGCCGAGCTATTTGCTAATGTTTTTGGCAGCGCCTTTCCGATGATCAGCCCAACAATTGGGGCCCTAGGCGCATTTATTGCGGGTTCAAATACAGTATCAAATATGATGTTTAGTCAGTTTCAGTTTGAAGCAGCACTTAGCTTAAACCTTTCACCTACTCTGATCATTGCTAGTCAAGCGGTTGGCGCAGCGGCAGGAAATATGATTGCCATTCACAATGTTGTTGCAGCTTCTGCAACGGTTGGATTACTCGGACAAGAAGGTGCAACACTGCGTAAAACATTGATACCTACAGTGTATTATGTGGTGTGTGCAGGCGGGATTGCGATGATTGCTTTATATGGTTTGCAAATAACTGGTCCCTTGGTGCGTTAGGGTATATTTAAAAATATGAGTCTGCTGTGTGGCAAAGTCACATGGCATTAGGGAGAATAACTATGTCAAATCATGCACTTGTTGAAGCGCTTCAAGCCTTACTTGGGACGGACTATATTAAGATCGGAAAACGCCACACCGAACATTACCGCAAAGGCTGGCGTTCAGGGGGCGGCAGCGCATTAGCGGTTGTATTTCCGCAAACGTTAGTGGAGTTTTGGCGAGTGCTTCAGGTCTGTGTTGAAGCTGACTGTATTATGGTTATGCAAGCCGCTAACACCAGCCTCACAGAAGGTTCAACACCCAGTGGCGATGAATATGACAGGGATGTCATCGTAATCAATACATTAGCCATGAACACACTCATTGTGTTGGGCAAGGGTGAGCAAATTATTGGTTTACCGGGTACCACATTACACACCTTAGAAAAAACCTTAAAACCTCTCAGCCGCGCGCCCCATTCTATTATTGGCTCTTCATGTTTAGGCGCATCGATTGTGGGAGGAGTAGCCAACAACTCTGGCGGCGCTTTGGTCAAACGTGGACCTGCATATACAGAACTGTCATTGTTTGCCTGGGTAAATGAACAAGGTAAGCTACAGCTGGTCAATCACTTAGGCATTGATCTAGGTGATTCACCCGAGCAGATACTGTCAAACCTTGAATCAGAAAGCTTCGTCTTACCTAGCTTAATCACTGACAAAAAAGCATCTGCATCTGATTACACAGAGCGGTTACGAGAGGTAGATGCAGACACGCCAAGTCGCTTTAATGCCGATTCGACTAGATTATATGAGGCGAGTGGTTGTGCCGGTAAGCTTGCGGTGTTTGCCGTACGCCTAGACACCTTCGAAGTAGCTAAGCAAGAACAAACTTTTTACCTTGGTACAAATGATCCTGCCACGCTTACCAAAGTTCGTCGCGATATACTGTCTGATTTTAAGCATGTTCCAGAAGTGGGTGAATACATGCATCGCAATACGTTTGAGATCACTCAAAAATATGGCAAAGACACCTTTTTAAGTGTGCAACATTTAGGTACAGATTTATTACCCAAGATGTTTGCTATCAAAGGTCGAATGGATGCAGTGCTCAACAAGGTTTCGTTTTTGCCCAAATACCTTTCAGACAGATTGATGCAAGGATTGAGTAAAGTGTTTCCGCAGCACCTGCCTAAACGTATGCTGCAATATCATGATAAGTACGAGCATCATCTAATATTAAAAATGAGTGATGCGGGGATAGATGAAGCCAGAACATACTTACAACAATTTTTCACCCATGAGCCTCAAAAAGGGGCTTTTTTTGAGTGTACAGCAGATGAAGCCAGTAAGGCCTATTTACATAGATTCGCCGCCGCAGGAGCTGCAGTAAGATACCAGACGCTTAACAGTAAAAAGTTGGGTGACATTCTGGCATTAGATATAGCGCTGCGCAGAAACGATGATCAATGGGTGGAAGAACTGCCAGAGAGTATCAGTCAACAAATCGAAACGCGCTTGTACTATGGCCATTTTTTCTGCCATGTATTCCATCAGGATTATGTATTAAAAAAAGGCGTTGATGCACACGTTTTGAAACAGCAAATGTTAGCGTTACTGGACACTCGTGGCGCTAAATATCCAGCTGAGCATAACGTTGGGCATTTATATAAAGCGGAAGCGCCATTACAGGAATTCTACCGAAAACTGGATCCAACCAATCGCTTTAATCCTGGTATAGGTAAAATGGATAAACACAAACGCAATTGCGCTTGTTGTGCCTAGACAAATATGATGACAATAGCCGACTCTTTAAGTCAATAATCCCCCTAGAATTTACCCAAATAATATAGGCAGAATCAAAGAAGTGGCAATACCATTCACGCAAAGGGCCAAAGAGGCGAAGGCTGTGCACTGCTCGCTAATTGAAATGGCTCGGGCGGTACCGACTGCATGCGAGACCGCACCTAAAGCGGTGCCTTGAGCTGCTTGATTGTGTACCCCAATTAACGCGAACAAAGCCGGACCACAAATAGCGCCCACAATTCCCGTGCTAATAACAAAAACCGCCGCCAATGAAGGTATGCCACCGATGGCTCCCGCCGCATCCATAGCCAGTGGCGTGGTAATCGATTTCACTAACATAGTCATTTGCAAGTTAAGGGGTGTATCAAGTAAATATAGGCATGTCCAAGATAAGGCCGGTGATAAAACCCCAGCAACCGATATTGGCACTAATACTCGCCAGCTCATTTTCATCAATATATTAAGTTGCTTATATAAGGGTACCGCTAAAGCAACAGTAGCGGGTCCCAAAAGAGCAGATAGCAAATTAGTGTAATCTTGATATTCAGAAACGCTGGTATGGGTCCATGATTGCAACAATATAATCAGCAATGTACTCACTATAAGCGGATGTAAAGCTGGATGTATAAACCATAAAGGCTTGGTTATTTTATACAAATGCAAGGCGCCGATATAAATGATAACCGTGACCATCAACCACAACAGCGTCGCCAGCCAATTGATCTCATTTAGAAAGGTGAGCATCTTAACTCCCCTCCCTTGGCGGTTTATCACGGTTTACATTTGCAGGATCCAACTTGTGCATTAATTTCTGACTAATCCAACCGGTAACAGCCAAACTCACTAATGTCGACACCACAATAGAAAAAAACAAGGCCAAAGGAAACGCCGCGATTAAGTCAATAAAATTCACAATAGCGACAATGGCTGGAATAAAAAATAGAGACATATGCCCAAGCAAGGGATTAGCTGCATTAGAAATGACCTTTGGCACGCCTTTAATCCATAACAAGCCACAAAACAAAACGGCTATACCCAGCAAAGCAGGTGGAACATTTATGTTAACCAGAAGTAGCAGATATTTAGCTACAAAAAATAAAATACTCAGAAAAAAAAGGCCTATCAAAAATTGACTCAGGTTTTTCATAAAGCTGAATTTAGATGCTGCGCTTTGGGGGGATGATGATGAAATAATGAGTCCCTTTCTTTGAGTTGTCGACTTTAAACTCTTTGTTATTAAAGAAGAAATCAATAATAAACGCTATCCATGAGCTAGGCAATGAGGAAATTATCAATGTCGGAGTTAATGTAAAAACGCAGCCTTAAAATTAACATTACTGTTCTGTTAATTCCCTACTAGAGCACAATTCAGTTATTTACATAGACATTGTAAACATTGTCAAAGAATGACGATAAGTATCTACGAAGTTACGTCTCCTGATCTGAGAGAAATCCAAAAACGATGATAGTTTTATTCACACAATGGCAAAATAGTGCCAAATTCCCTTAGCCCGCATTCTAAATAAATGAAAGTTTGTAAGCAGGTTATGCCTGCGAAGATGTCATGGGTATTTAATGCAAACCTGACCCCAAGTAGTTTATACATCTTGGGAGTTTTCCTAGAATCCTTGGAAAAAAGGAATTTTAAACCAAATAGTACCGACATCTGTTTTCCAAATATCAAAAGCATACCCGTTTTCAACACCTCCATTTTGTTTATCTGCAAGGTTAACTTTATAACCAATTTTTTCTAGGTATCGGTAGCATAACTTCATTGCTTCTTGACTAGATCTTGCATTTTTAAAATGAAATGCGGTTTCTTTGGACTTTCCATCACCAATTGCTGCAGGCAGATTTTCAGAAAAAACATTCGACATTGATGCTCCTTGTGTAAAATAAAAACCGACAATGTAATTAACATTCCAACTGGAACAGCATCACCGGCAAAGCCATAGTAATTTACTGAAGAATTACCATGGGTAATCTTGGTAAATAATTATAAATTAAAGGCGAATGATGCCTCATATTTGCCATATTTACCTCTCTTTTATATCCTTGAGGGAGTGAAAGTCGGCTATTTTCCGTCTATTACTCAAACGTTTTCACATAATTCAAAATTCAAAACAAGCACCTCCCACTGTTGTGCAAACCAGTTTTGAATATTGCTTTGGTTTATTATGATGAACTGCTTTTATTCAAACAGACTTATCTGAGGTGGCCCTCTACTTTTTGGGGGTAATAATTCGACGACTTAGTCATTTTTTGTATTGAGGTGAGCATAAGCCGCCAGATCAATTATTTAACCTGAACTCGATGTATGGACGTGCCGGGTCCCTAGAAGTAATTACAATAAAAACAATATGTTAGATGCTGACAATTAGTTTGCGAAGACATTGAACGATTCCAGTGCTGCTATTATTGCGTTTATCGAGGCGAGCTTGTGAGGGAATAGCGCGCTATTGTGAGCAAGTTCAACGAAGATAGGCGCAATCATAGTGGTACTGGACGGTATGGCTTATCCCGATCTCATAATCGATGGGATCAGGTTGAATGGTGATTATTTTGCAATATCTCTTTATAAGATTGCTCATCAAGCACGAATAATGACAGCTAACATCAGATGATATTCGTGGGGATCCCTCAGGGTCAGGTTCATTGAAAAATAGAAATCATTTGATTTTTAATGCGTTAAACGCCTTGGACCTTCTATCACCGCCTTGTCAGGGCAATCGCATTAAAATATTTGTAGCAGTTTCAGCAAGTAATCATTATCCCAACCTGCCATTTGCCGCTTAATCTTAATACCTACCTTATTATCATTATCTGACGTTAATAAATTCAAAGATATGTGGCGTAATATTGCCATGTTTTGATCTGCATATCCTTGACGAATTCGACAATGATCTTCGTCAAATGCCATATCTAATCTCCAGTGAAGATTATTCTCTACACCCCAATGAGCACGTACATAGTGAGCAAATTTCTCTGCATCGTTATGCTTAACGCTACTAATAAAGTATCGCGTTTCTTCTGACCATTCGTTCGCAAGAAATCTTCTTGATTTGACGCTAACAATACTGGCAAGGTGTGGGTGAGTATGATGCTCAGTAAGCCAGTCAATTCGGTTGCAGGAAGTCACTGTTCTTTCTTCAATACGGCCATGCCCTGAATCAATACTCTTATAAGTATTTAACGTGCCCTCATAACTTTTAGGGGTATTTTCAAAGAATAAAATCACATCATCATGTAGGGTGCTTTGATTTCCTTTCAGTGCGGTTAAATAATCAGCGCCTTTACTCACGATCAGTTCAGCCGATTTCTTTTGTGTGTTTAATGCATCGGTTGTGATGATACTGCCTGTGATGTCTAAGTTTTTGAGTAGGGAAGGTAAGGCGGTTATTTCATTCGATTTTTCATCAACTTTCACTTGTCCAAGTGCCAGCTGATTATCATGTGACCATGCGCTAACCATATAAATAGCTGATTTATTAGATGACTTATCATGAGTGCGTCGAAGGCATTTACCGTCAATAGCGATCACATCGCCCGTGACATTTTTTACTATCTCTTTGATCCAGCTAGAAAAACAGGTTTGAAATTGCTCAGGATCAATTAAGGAAAAAATACGTCCCAAAGTATCATGAGACGGAATACCATTTTCTAGGGATAAATATTGTTCAAACCAAGTGCGTTTAATGTTGGCAAATTTTTCAATGGCAACCCAGCCATCACAGCCACAGATAACGGCACATAGGGTAATAAAAAAGATGTCATCTAATTTATGTAATTGTTTTCTTAGAAGACGAGGATCTTCAATGTCTTTGAAATGTTCGATAAGTGTGGGCTTGTATTTGGTCATATTACGTCGCGTAAAGCGAAGTAATAGATCAAATTAGGGGATCTGTGTCAAGCCATTTTTAATGCGATTGCCCTGACCGCCTTGTGGTGATAGCTTGACTCTTCTGGATAAAAGGGGTCGGGGATAAAAGGGGTCGTAGTCGAATGGCACTTAATTAAGGATAAAATCACATGATATCAAATAGTTACTTCATCTTTTGTGGGTGACCATTCTTCATAATATCTTGTCTGGCTTCAGACCTAGGGATCATCAATAACTTATAGGGTTTGGGTCGCCGCTTGATGGCTCTGGGCTCCATCCTTCCAGGTCTGTTGCCTACGAGCCGCTTTGCTATCAAGGCAAACATCGGAGCATCCAACGCTTTTTCCAATAAAAAATACGTGTTCCATATTTGTACCGTATGTTTAAAACTCAGTTGCCTTGGTAGTAAGTCTTGCTCAACGGCGGCTTGCGCCATTAATAACCGGATTAGATTATTGGCCAAAAAGTACACCCACATCTCCTTTTGACACATTTCAGGTGTTTTACAACTCAGTACAACCAGACCTAATGTCGTCTTGAGGTTTCTAAAATCGACTTCAACATGCCAACGTTGTTTAAACAACGCACCTAGCTCTTTTTTAGGATACTCCTTTGCAGCTAGCATAGTGGTAATAAGCGTTTTTTGACCGACCTTAAATTCTCGAATGGTAATTTTTTCAGGTGCTTCATGAAAGGCTTTCTGAGTCATCCAATCTGGTTTTATTTTAGGTTTACTGAAATCGATTAAGTGGTCTTTTTTAGCTAACGCGATACCTTTTCCAAAATCGGTCATTAATTTGCGAGGGCCTAGTTGTTCAAACAGCACATCAACACCTCTGTTCATCATTTCAACCAATAAAAAATAACTTCCAAAAAAAGCATCGCCTACCACTATATCCCCAACGTTAAAGGTATCGAGTACATTACGAAGCAAACTTTTCTCATCACTTCCTTTACCTTTACAAGGTCCTATTGATGCATTAAGGATAACACCTGTGTGCAAACAACTTACTGCGAGTAACCGGCATATAGGGAAACCTAGCCCTTCTTTTTGATTCTTTGGTTGTGGGTAAGCAACCTGTGATTTTTCAGTGTCCGGCATTGATATTGTCGTACCATCAATCAGTCGAACAGACCGGCCAAACCATTTCCATTGAGGGGGAGTATTTTGAGAAATACTATTACCCACTTTAACGGTAAGCTGAGTTAACAAAGCTAAAGGTAATTTCTGCCGGGCAAGACAGTACGCTCCAGTATTGGGGCTGATTGTTCGCGAATTTTCTTGTGATTGGGTTTGAATAATCAGGTCATTAACAGCTTTACTGCAAGAACGATCATCACTTAGAGCTTGAGCCATAAACATAGATAATGTTTGCATGGGCGTGTAAATTTGCTCCCTGTATTCGGGGATATTCTCTTCTACTATTGAAAGCCATTCATCATTGTACAACAACTCAAGAAAGTCGGTTGCTGTGATGTTTGTTGCGTATTTTTTAATTTTTGACTGTTGAGAAAGATAAAATTGGGAGATAATGGACATTGAGGTAGAGAGCTTTTGTGAACGTTTTTGTGGTGAAAATATTTTACAGGACTCTCTGCCTTTTTTGGTTTTTATTTAGATAAACAATTAACTTAACCATTTGTTTATTAAATAATATATCCTTAATTAAGCGCCATTCGGGTCGTAGTCAATTTAAATTCTGTTATTCTAACGTTCATTATAGATATTATTATTTTTACAAATATTCATGCTCATATATTTACGAAAATTAGGACGGATTTCATTAGATAAAGCTAAAAATAGCCGCGGTTCAATGAAGTCTTGGATTGGACGATTTATATTTGAATCTGCCCTTATTATGTTCAGTATATTATGTGCTCTGGCGATCAACAGCTGGCACAACGACCAAGAAAATAGAAATTTGGTTCATCAATCTCTCTTAACCTTTCAACGAGAAGTTGGATACAACCAACAATGGGTGGACAGTTCTTACCCTTATATATTGGGGGTGCGAGATGTCATCGTTAACACACAACAAAATAACCATCCTTTGGGAATAGAAGATTTTCAGCAAATGATCGGCTCCATCCAACTGGCATTATTGCGAAAAAGCACTTGGGATACGGCAGTCAGTGCCGGAGTATTAACCCATATGAATTTTGAACTGGTGGCCGCACTCTCATTAACCTATGGGTTACAAGAACGTGTAGAAACTATCCACAATGATGGGCTGTCAGAGGTGGTGAAAAATACGTATGAGCTGGCAGAGAACACCAGAGCTTTGAATTACAGCTCTGTGCGTTACTTAAATAGCATCCTGGAAGCTGAGTCTGAATTAAAAGCAGCCTATGATCAGGTGAACGAAATATTACGATTGCAGGTTGAGCTGTATTCTAAAAATTAGTTAATAATTTATAACCTATATTCATAATCTTTGTCATCTGGAAATTTACCATTTACTTTCAAAATTTTGGCATTCACGGGGACTTGTGAAAGAGGTACAAAGGTAATTGCACCAGGAATGGCCGTAACTAAATTTATCGCCATACTCAAACTGTACATAACTTTAGGTGCTGAAGCGACTTCAGCTTTGAACATCTTGGTTATCCAATATTTGCGAAACTCTTTTTCAGACATTTGATATATCTGCCTAAGCCCGAAAGTTCTTTCAGGTGAAACAGGCGCACGAATAAGCAGCGTGATACGACTATTATCCGGCCAAAATTGCTGTTCGGCCAAAAATATTCTAGCGACTTCGTCCTGAGTTAATTCATCCACATTGGTATCTGGGTGGGTAATAATGGCTAATGGTCCAACAAGTTCTTGTGCTGCTCCACATGCCAAAGCAGAGATATTGCTTAGCACAAGAAATGCAAGTATCTTAATTATTGCGTGGCGTTGCGGCTTCATAATATTCTCCATGAAATTATAAGTTTAATGAATTAGGTAACACGATACTCAACTGCAGAGCAACACTGTTATATCGCTTATTCTTACTTACCTGCTCATTTCGATATTCCATTTTTAACGTCGTATAATCGGCAATGTCATAACGCAATCCCAAAGTTGTGCTTTCGAATGACTGGTCTTTTGCAAACAAAATATCATCTTGATTAGCACTGATCTTATCAAATCGTAGGTAGGGTTTTAACTTTTCAAATTGGCCATCCAACCGACGTGCCACCTGAATATAATAACCACTACCGGTATTGCTCAACTCTCCTCCCTTATCCAGCTGATGATCCCAATATATATACTCAGCCACAATCTCAAGCTCCTCCCTTTCTAATGCCACATGAAATCCAGTTATCGATTCCTTAATATTAGGTAAATGTTCGGGAGACGAATGGTCTTCTTGTTCTTCCATATTCACGGTGTCCTGATAATAACTCGCACCAAATTCTAGCCCTGGAAGCGCACTAGAACGTATGTAAGTTTGTAACGTAATTGCATTATCACCTTGGGTTACATCGTGGTGTCCACCCTGCACGGAAATGTTATTATGAAGGCCATTACCCACTCCAGCTCGATAGCCAAAGTTCAGTGAATCAACTGGCACAGCGCCTTCCAGCAAAATACCTTCAAAGTGAATTGGTATGATTTGGCTGCCAAACTTCATCACGCGCGGTCGATCAATTGTGGTTTGTAACCATGCCCCATGATGATAAGTAGAATTCCAGTATCCTAATGGCGTGTGGTATTTACCCAATGAGAGCTTGAACCTATCAGAAAAATCATACCGGACAATAAAACGTTCCACATCTGTGGTTGTTTTGGATGATTTTGTAGTAAGAGTCACTTCGGAAAAAATTGTGAGGTGATCACTCAGTGACGATATTAAATGGCCGACCTGTTGACCCGACACTACATCACCTTTGCCATTCATATCTTCTGAATAATAATGGGCCTCGCCAAACAAGTGAATGGCTAAATTGGGATACGGATTTTCGATTTGGTAGGCAGGTGCTTCCTTCGAATTCACACTGTGTGGACATGCCATAACGCATGAACAAATAAGCAAGCGCTTTAACATGTATTCTTCCCTAAATTATAAACAATTTGGATGATCTCATATCCCGTCTAATAGGACAATAGATGTCTTATATTGTGCCAGGGCAATCGCATTAAAAATGGCTTGACACAGATCCCCTAATTTGATCTATTACTTCGCTTTACGCGACGTAATATGACCAAATACAAGCCCACACTTATCGAACATTTCAAAGACATTGAAGATCCTCGTCTTCTAAGAAAACAATTACATAAATTAGATGACATCTTTTTTATTACCCTATGTGCCGTTATCTGTGGCTGTGATGGCTGGGTTGCCATTGAAAAATTTGCCAACATTAAACGCACTTGGTTTGAACAATATTTATCCCTAGAAAATGGTATTCCGTCTCATGATACTTTGGGACGTATTTTTTCCTTAATTGATCCTGAGCAATTTCAAACCTGTTTTTCTAGCTGGATCAAAGAGATAGTAAAAAATGTCACGGGCGATGTGATCGCTATTGACGGTAAATGCCTTCGACGCACTCATGATAAGTCATCTAATAAATCAGCTATTTATATGGTTAGCGCATGGTCACATGATAATCAGCTGGCACTTGGACAAGTGAAAGTTGATGAAAAATCGAATGAAATAACCGCCTTACCTTCCCTACTCAAAAACTTAGACATCACAGGCAGTATCATCACAACCGATGCATTAAACACACAAAAGAAATCGGCTGAACTGATCGTGAGTAAAGGCGCTGATTATTTAACCGCACTGAAAGGAAATCAAAGCACCCTACATGATGATGTGATTTTATTCTTTGAAAATACCCCTAAAAGTTATGAGGGCACGTTAAATACTTATAAGAGTATTGATTCAGGGCATGGCCGTATTGAAGAAAGAACAGTGACTTCCTGCAACCGAATTGACTGGCTTACTGAGCATCATACTCACCCACACCTTGCCAGTATTGTTAGCGTCAAATCAAGAAGATTTCTTGCGAACGAATGGTCAGAAGAAACGCGATACTTTATTAGTAGCGTTAAGCATAACGATGCAGAGAAATTTGCTCACTATGTACGTGCTCATTGGGGTGTAGAGAATAATCTTCACTGGAGATTAGATATGGCATTTGACGAAGATCATTGTCGAATTCGTCAAGGATATGCAGATCAAAACATGGCAATATTACGCCACATATCTTTGAATTTATTAACGTCAGATAATGATAATAAGGTAGGTATTAAGATTAAGCGGCAAATGGCAGGTTGGGATAATGATTACTTGCTGAAACTGCTACAAATATTTTAATGCGATTGCCCTGTATATTGTGCAGAATATTGGAACAAAAAGGGGTTTCTCGGTGGTGTTATAACTCGTGTTTTAGGTCAGGGGACGAGCAGGTCCCTAAAATAGTGCCCATTTCCGTAAGGCAGCATTCTCAATAAATGACAGCTTTTAAGCAGGTTATGCCTGCGAAGATGTTATGGGTATTTAATGCAAACCTGACCCCAATTAGTTTACAAACCTGACCCCAATTAGTTTATAGTTACTGCAAAGTGCACGAAAAAACCATTGTCATCAACCGGTAATCAGCAGGGTGAGACTAACCTTAGGAAGCATAAATAACGATGGCCAGAAAATTACCACCGCTACATCTGCTTCACCTGTTTGAAGCTGCCGGTCGTAATTTGAGTTTTAAAAAAGCTGCAGAAGAATTATTTCTAACGCCTTCGGCGATCAGTCATCAGATTAAAGCCTTGGAAGAAAACCTAGAGACCACGCTATTTACGCGCCAAGCTCGTGGAGTCAAACTCACAATAGCCGGAACAAGTTATCTGGCTGTGGTTCAAGAGGTATTCGAGAAACTTGATCAAGGTACTATGCAACTTAAAAAACAGCATAATTCACAATCTTTACGTATCGCCACGTTTTCGACCTTAGCAAGCAATATCATTATTCCTCGCTTGAGTTTATTCCAGCATGCCTTTCCTGAGATTAAATTGAGTATTGAAACCAGTACTGAGTTGGTTGATCTGCATTACGATGAGTTTGATATCGCCTTACGCCTTGGTAAGGGTGATTGGCCGGGGGTAATATCTGAAAAATTATTCGATTTACAAGTCAGCCCCATGTGTTCTCCTGCATTTTCACAAAAATACAAACTCACCAGTGTGAGCCAAATACCCCAAGTACCACTGATCAAACTATCTAATATTGAAGATGCCTGGTCTACGTGGGCCGAAAATGTTGGACTAACTGGACTTGAATTGCAGTCAAGTTTGAGTTGTGGCTCATACGATGCAGTCATTCAGGCAGCCCAACAAGGGCTTGGCTTAGTACTTGGCGCCCTGCCCCTAGAAAACTCGACTCTGAAAAATGGACAACTCGTCAAACCCTTTAAAGAACAAATACAGTTCGAGCAATCCTGTTATGCAGTCTATCTACCCCAAGATAAACAGCGCCAAGATATAAGTGTGTTTCTTCGCTGGTTTAAACAGCAAGTGAAGCGTCCCGCAATATTATAGATGAACCAAATTCACCTATAACACGAATATTTTACGTTTGTGTGTCATCTAACCCTTCACTATAGTCAGTGCTCAAACAACTGAGGAGTTAGCATCATGAACAACAAAATTATGACATTTGAAACCATTCGTTGGGTAAGTATCGCGGCAATGTTAGCCGTTGTAAGTTATGGATTTTTCACACCCATTTCTATTATTCAGGCATTGGTTTATAACCCTATGCTGATAATTGGCTTATTAAGTATTGCAGGCTATGTTAGTGGCAGGATTGAAAGCATGAAACAAACGGCTGAAATTCATCATTTAGTCATGAAGGACAAACAAACTCAGCAAACAATATGCAGGGCAGCGTAAATGCCTATTGTCGACGCGCAGATAAGGTGCCTTGGGTAAGCATAAATCACTTTGATTACCCAAGGTATTGCATGGGTCACTTGACCAAAATATGCGGCTTGAACATTGGCTATAGAGAAACGCACTAGGCTCAAATCAATTTACCCAGATACCTGCATCAGACACACTTAGTCTTCCACCAGCCAGGTTGTAAATAGCTATTTACATGGACCCATTGTAAATATTGTCAAAGAATGACAAATCATCGTAATATCTAGCAACAGCAAAAATCCCTTATCTTGGATGACACTATCACTCGTAGCTGACTTTTTAGCACTGATGAAAAAAGGCAGTTAGATAAAATGGATTTCATTTGAAAAAAGCCTGCGACCGCCATCAATGACAGTACCCGCAGCCCATGCTTAGATTAAAGTCTAAGCCGCTACTGACTTATGTTTGTTATGCATAAACACCAATAAGACCAAACCAACCACCACAACAGCGGCACCGATTGGACGCCCAAAATCAGCAGACAAATTAAAACCAATTGCCGCTGTCATAATATAGGAAACGGTTACACCTGTGGCCAGCACCGCTGGAATACTAGCAATCCAATGAAACGTACCACGGTCAAATAAATACTTAGTTGCCAACCACAATACGCTGGTCGACAACAGCATATTTGAAAACGCGAAGTAACGCCAAATCACCGTAAAATCAAGCTTGGTCATAAAATACGCTATGGTCAAAATAGGCACGGCAAGTAACAATCGATTGCGAATGCTTTGGGGAATGTTGAATGCATCAACGAGAGTCAAACGCAGTGAGCGAAACGCAGTATCACCCGATGTAATGGGGAATACAGCCACAGCTACAATCGCCATAATGCCCCCAAACACACCCAAATAACTGTTGGCAATATGATTGACTACCAAACCTGGGCCTCCAGCATCTAGCATGGATTTAAGACCGGCGTACCCCTCAGGAAAAGCCGCAATACCCGCTAATGCCCAAACACAAGCAACAACACCTTCACAAATCATCGCACCGTAATAGACAGGGCGAACGTATTTTTCATTGGTCAAGCAGCGGGCAATAATAGGTGCCTGTGTGGAATGAAAACCACTAATAGCACCGCAGGTTATCGTAATGAACAATAGCGGCCAAACAGGTAATCCGTCTGGATTCGGGGCTAAAAAATCGTGGGCATGATCGGTTGTAAAATAAGCAAAAAAGTCACCTGTTATCGGTAGGTGCGGCGCATCCATTAATAGCGCAATGGCGATCATTGCAGTCATGACTATCATCAATAAGCCAAAAATAGGGTAAAACCGAGTGATGATTTTATCAATAGGTAACAAGGTAGCAAAAAAGTAGTAACCCAAGATCACCAGCACCCAAAACGTATTGTCTGCCAAAAAGGTATCTTGAAATGCGTCTAGGTTACTTAATAAACCTGCTGGACTCATGATAAAAACCACGCCAACAAAGAACAACAACATAGCGGTAAAGAGCAACATCACCCCTTTAAATACGATGTTATAATAGTGCCCGGCTATTTCAGGCAGACTTTTACCGTCTTCTTTAATGCTCATCACACCTGAGAAATAATCGTGAACCGCCCCCCCTAATACATTACCTATCACAATCCAAACCAATGCGACTGGCCCATAAATCGCGCCGAGTATAGGACCAAAAATCGGCCCTACACCGGCAATATTTAAAAACTGAATTAAAAAAGCCCGAACAGGATGAATAGGCACATAGTCTACGCCCTCACTGAAACGACTTTGTGGAGTAGCAATAGTGGGGTCGATCCCAGCTTGTTTTTCAACAAAGGGGCTATAAAATTTATAACCGAGGAACAATATGGTGATACAGATAAAAAAGATGATCATAACTACGTATATCTCTGGTTAGGGGATGCGTGATAAAGCGCAACAATCCCACACTTCATTAACTGATTTAGCCGAATGACTTATCAGCGGGCCAAAATTATGGCGGCAGAGTAACAAAGTTGACCCCAACAAAATATCAAAAAAACCGACCATTAAAATTTGACTAACAAAAGATTATTCACCACACAGAACGCGGCGCTTCACAGAGGAAAGAAATCGTCAGTAAATAGTGACTAGAAAATAGTAGATAGGTGAAAAAGCGCTTCGCTGCTCAGAGAAATGAAAACGGCAGTGGATAGATAAAAGTAGTCAATAACAGAGGTAAATATGAGTTCGCCAAAGGTAACAATGACTCAATTAAAATCTATGTCTTGTTAACTGTAATAGCTCATACTCGATCTAATGCTTGAAAATAGTAAGTTCTGACTCACTATGATAGACGGGTATGAGCGAGGAACGGTTATTCGAGTAGTCGTAGCCGAACGACTGCTTAGCCCAAGATTGCGGACGTAGCTATTTATGGTGTTTTAGTCCCTTTGAGCGAAAACCGGTCATACGATTGAATAAAACGTGACTGGTAAGCGATTGAAAATAGGAGCCGTTGAGTAATCTTGGTAAAAGTCAAAAATGCCTGATAGCTGACTTAAGGTTTTTGTTATTATTGGCGCCGTTGTTTGGCTGGAAGGTGCCAATAATCGGAAGTTGAGGTCACGATTCGCGATCTCAAGTTTTAATTCAATCGAGTTTGGATTTTAAACAGATCGAATCCGACCTGTTTGTGCTATTTGGAGTCCAGGCACAACAAATCCCGCTATTCAGTTTATTAAGCAGAACTGAGTTTCAAATATTAATATACTCGTACACAAAGCGCTATTTCACACGCAAAACAGGGACAGAAGGTCCCTAAGCTGGAACTAATTCAATATTTATTTTTTTACCAATAGTTCGGGCTGCATGATCTAATGTATTCAACGTAATGGATGTATTTGTAGGGTCGAGTAAGCGATCAAGTGCAGAACGACTTGTTTCTAACCTGAGCGCCATTTTTGCTTTAGATATATGCTGCACTCTCATCATTTCACTGAGCTCCCACGCAATTACGCGCTTTATGGCAACAGCGTTAACCTCACATAACTCACCAGTCTCTTCGAGTAGATCATCAAGACTTGAACCGACATGAATATTATTACTCATTTTCCACTTCCTTTTTGCGTTTTTTGGCCAGATCTAAATCTTGTTTAGGAGTACTCTGGGTTTTCTTAATGAATCCCTGTAACAGAATCATATGTTCGTTATGAATAAAAAATAAGACCCGAGCAATGCGGTTATTTGACAAATCAGTTCTAACTTCGTGGAGACCGTTTCCCATCGGTTTGCATGTAGGCATCCCTATTGGCCAGCCATATTCAGTAGTCTGAATATCGGTACCAATTGCTACCCTGTCTTTTTTTGCTAAGCCCAGTAGCCAATCTCTAACGGGCTCACTACCACCACGACTTCTATAAAACTTTGCACAAACTCTTTTGTGTGACTTTCTTTTTTTCATATAGTTATTATTCTCACCTCACAAGAAAGTACCATCTTTGGTACACTTCGTCAATTGAAATTTAACATAAAGTTTGAAGGGAAGTGCTTAACTTAGGAAAAATGATTACGCTCCATACATCAACATATCAAAGTTTGAAACTCGCACAACTATGTTAAACCCGCTGTTGGTAAGTTTTGTCGCAAAATCCGCTTAAATTCAATGAACAAAATTGCCACAAAGTTCTCCTTCAGGTTTAACACTCGACTGTCCGGTATTAGGCTCAGAGCTGCCTGATTTAATTCTCAAATGACTGCTATGCCCAAGAAACCGGACGTAGCAATTTTTTTCGTTTATTTCCGTTTTGAGCGATCAAAGGACAGTCGAAGACTGTCAAGGCTATTACTGTTTTGCACAACAGCGGGAGGTGCTTGTCTTGAATTCTGAATTACGTAAAAACGGTTGAGTAATAGACGATAAATAGCCGACTTTCATTCCCTTAAGAATATAAAATAGATGTCAATATGGAAGTAAAAAATCGCTATGTTTCGCCGTATTAGTTGAAATTTATACAGAGTATCAATAACAAACAATATGTAATTCATTGATTTTTTAATAACTTGCAAATTAAAAACACAGATTTAAGTGTAAAGAAAAAACATTAACTATAATGTCTAGGTCAAACACCCGCTAGCAGTTTCCTTTAACACCTTTCTCTCAAAGGATGAGAATAATGAAATACAGCTATATAATATTATTGTTGGTCAGTACTTTATTGAATACAACCACCACGGCAAACGCTAAAGGTAATACAAAAATGGAGGTGTGTCATATACCGCCTGATGACCCGTCTAATTACCATACTCTGAACATAAATAATAAGGCTATGAAAGCCCATCTTGCCCATGGCGACATAGCCGGAAATTGCGAACAAGCGTTTCCTGATGAAGTTGAACTTAAAATACTAGCCATCAATGATTTTCACGGCAATATCGCTACCTCATCGGGCAGCTTTGGCGGGACAGGTCGTGCGGACTTTCTCTCGGCCAACATACAGGCTGCAAAATCTTTGGCGGATAACTCTATATTCGTATCCGCAGGGGATTTGATCGGTGCCTCGCCACTTGTCTCTTCACTCTTTCATGATGAGCCAACGATCGAAGCAATGAACTTGATAGGTTTAGATATCAACGCTTTAGGCAACCATGAGTTTGACGAAGGCCCTGACGAATTACTGCGTATGCAGAATGGTGGTAGCCATCCCGTTGATGGTGATTTCGACGGTGACGAATTTTTAGGAGCCGATTTTGAATTTTTGTCAGCTAACGTCGTTGTTGATGCAACAGGCGAGACGCTCTTCCCTTCGTATTCTATACGTGATTACCAAGGTATTAAGGTAGCGTTTATAGGAATGACCTTAGAAGCAGTGCCGACAGTCGTTTCACCTACTGGTGTCGTCGGACTTTCTTTTCAGGATGAAGTTGATACGGTAAACGCGCTTGTTCCTATACTTCAGCAGGATAATATTGAGGCCATCGTAGTTCTGCTGCACGAAGGCGGGCGATCTGATGGCGGGCTTAATGATTGTGGTTCTGGATTGACCGGACCCATAGCAGATATCGTTCCGCTATTAGATTATGCTGTCGACTTAGTTATCACTGGACACACCAACGATGAGTTTGTCTGTGAAATTGATGGGAAATGGGTGACTATGGCGGACAATCGCGGTCGACTATTCACCGAAATCGACGTAATATTAGACCGTCATAGTAATGATATGACTGTAATGTCAATCAACAATAGACCAAATCTGCAGGAAGGTATTGTTCCTGACTCAGCGGTAACATCGCTCATAGACAAGTACGACGCTCTCTCTGAAACACTCGCTAATTCCGTTATTGGCTCGATTACCGCCGATATTCTAAGAGAAGGCAATATAGCAGGCGAATCCTCACTTGGTGATATCATCGCCGACGCCCAACTGCAGTCGACTGCACTGGTTGGTTTTGGTGACGCGGTAGTCGCTTTCATGAATCCAGGTGGTATTCGCAATGACTTTCTTTTCTTGACGAGTGGACCCGAGGCTGACAGTGAAGTTACTTTTAGCGAAGCGTTTTCAACACAACCATTTGGTAATAGTCTTGTAACCATGAGTTTAACAGGTGAACAGATTGACACCTTGTTAGAGCAACAATGGGTAGGTCAGAGCTCTCCGCGAATTTTACAGGTGTCCAATGGTTTTACCTATGTATGGGACGCTAATGCGGTTGAAGGGGATCGAGTTGATGCTGCCTCTATTGTCATCAATGGCTTTCCAATTGATCTGACTTCAAGCTATAGGGTAACAGTAAACAGCTTCCTAGCAGAAGGTGGTGATAATTTCTCTGTTCTTAAAGAAGGTACGAATAGACTTGGTGGCGAAATTGATCTCGATGCGCTGGTAACGTACTTCGGGCTTAATTCACCCGTTGCTCCAGGGTCACAAGATAGGGTCACCAGACTGAATTAAATCGACAACTAGAGGGGCTGAAAAATAACCTAGACACCCAAAATAATAAAGTACCCAGTCCCAGCATAATCAACAAGTACAATGTGATAATAGAGTTGTAGTTGTAGTCATTGTAATTAACTTGGTAACTTGGTTTAGATATCAATTTTTGTTTTTGCCAAGTAATTAGGAAGTTAGTAGTTAGATTTGCTTAATTTAATAATTCACAGTAAATTCTTGATAAGCGACTGATGTTACAAAAACAACGACTATGAACATTATTCTTAAGACGCTCAAATGGCTTGGCACAATTTTACTGTTTTCTGTACTTGTTGCAGTGGCCTTTATTTACCATAACCAAGCACCCCAGTACGAAGCGCCGTATCCTGTTATTTCAGCAAGCACTGATCCTGACATCATTGCACGAGGTAAATACTTATTTTACGGTGCAGCACATTGCGCCGGCTGTCATGCACCTCGAAACCAAGTTGCAGATTCACAGCGAGGTGTAGCGGTTTTACCGAGTGGTGGCAGCAAAGCGTTCGCATTTGCAATTTAGGAATAAAACCTGACAGTCCGGTTATTGGCAGACTTGATAACTCTCCCAGCGAGCATTGACTGTCCGGTATTAGGCTCAAAGGAGTCATACGATACATTCCTTCACTGTTCGCAATCTGCTAATTAGGGCCGTTCGTTGATTAGTTCGGCTAGCTGTCCGTTAAATCTTTATTTAAGTCCAATAGTACATATAGGGTGTACCTATCGTAGACTGATCAGATTGGGCCGAAAGCAGCGCAAAAACTAATGATTAATACCGCTTTCAACTTGTCGTTTAACAAAATCATTCAAGCTAACATTGTTTTCTTTTGCGGCGACCATGGCCGCTAAGTGTAATTTGTGGCCAATGCGAACATTAAACGAGCCCTTACAAGGCGTTGCAGGTTCAACAGCATTAACAGCACAATCCGACAGGTAGTCTTCTACAGCCTCTTTAAATGCCGCCTCAAGTTTCGCGATTGTTTCTCCTTCATAATTAATTAAAGGACTAATGAACTCCAATTTACCAAATAAGCAATTATCCTCGATACTAGCCTCTATTGAGCCAAAATATCCCTTATGTTTTAACATCTTCATAATATGACTCTCATTAAATTAACTTGTATTCTTTCAGTTTTTCTCTGATCTGTTTTACAGAGTATTCTTTCAGTTCATTTCCAGGATGCGGCTTATGCAAATTTAATAATTGCTCAGGATTATCATTATCAAACTTAACTCGAGAGCCGTTCCCTTCGATAACGCAATACCCCAGCCCTTTAAGCATTTTTACTAATTCTGTCCATTTAAAGCCGGTACTCGCGACCATAAACCTTGCGATTAGTTTTTCTTGTTTGCTCATATTAATCCCTAAACCATATACGCTCAGTCTATCATAATACGTACTAAATGCAACTAAATATAGTTGCTCTTAAGATTTATTGGCTGCCCTAAATCTTTATTTATCTTGTTATGTTGAATTGTTACAAGTTTAAGTTTTTTGTAATTTGATGCTCTAAGAATATGAAGAACTTTTTTTGAAAGGCGCTTAAGATAAAACGTATTGGTGGATACTCGACGTTCTATTTTGGGTGTACCTGCCATAGACCGTAACTATAAAAATCTTAATTGACATAAAGAAGGCCAATTCATCAGCTAAAACAATCCAAGTGGTTGCAAAATTTTCGCTTATATTCATCAAGCGTTAGAGACTTCGTGCGCAATCGAGACATTAGTTATTGCTTGATTTTAAGGTCAGCAGATAGCCATTTGCGGAAGTTCAGATGGACTGCATTGACCGATTGAACTCACAGCCTAAAAGCAGACAGTCGAGCTGAAACCTTACGGAGAACTTTGTGCTATGAGCGGCCATAGCGGTGGCTCGAAAAAACTGGTTTTGACGATCTCGTTTACCACCATTGCGGACAGTCGAGGGATTTTCGTTTTAATCTATGGCGCTATTCAAAAGCGGACGGTCGTTAACGCCTATTTAATGGACGGATAATAGTTTGCTAAAATGTGTAGCGAAGCGGAATTGAGCAAACTGTTAGCAGTCCTGCTTTAAATTCTTGTTAGGGGCTAATTTTAATATTTCCCCTTTAGCCATCTTTTAGCTGTAATTTTTTCAAGCCTTCTCCTGTACTTAGTTGGCGAAAACTCTTCAATATTACCCTTTACGAGGTCAAAAATATCTTCTGATAGTATTGCTCCAATAACATGGATTGCTTCATGGCGATTCAAGCCTTGTCTTGTAAGTTTGGCGATTGTTTCAGGTATCAGCTCAACACCCATCGCTAATTGATTCTCAACTATTACATGAATGGATAAATGTATCGACAAAGCATCAACTGGCATTTCAAGATCTAGTTCTGCATGAAAGTCACGAACCAATTCTATTTGTTTAGCTTCATCTAGTGCTAACCATTCTTCTGAACCTATTGGATTAGCAGGATCATATTTATCCATTATTGTCTCGAATGCTTGAGTTTACACTGGCACCTAACGCCGCTGTAATGCACATTTTTGTGTAGTGGAGTTTTGGGGTAAAGTGGCGAAGCCACCCCAAAACGGAGCGAAGCAAAAAATGTCCGATTGACAGCCTTGTTAGTACTTTTACTCTTCATATTCTGGATATTGCTCTGGATTAATACCAGCTGACTTAACAATCCTCGGGTATTTTACTTTACTATCTTCTGCAACACGTTTTCTTGATTTTTTGATCTGGAAAAGCCAATTATCTCCGTAGTCGAATAGGTAATAAAGCTTGAACCCAGTCATAGGATATATTTCATTCAGCTTCGTATCCTCTGAAATGGCGCCGGATTTATTTCTCCTATTTTTACCGATATAAAACTCATACAAGTGATCATTATCAAACGCCACTATTTCTTGAATACAATCATGCAATTGCCCAAGGCTAAAGTTTTCTTTAACTTCAACTACCCGTACCCAAGGTTCGTATTCTGAATCAAAAGGAAAAGATATTTCTAGTGTAAAAATCTCCACGACTTCCTCTATCTATTGGCTGAGTATGCTAACAGTGTACTAGTGCGAACTTACAAGGTCGACAACTTAGCAAGCTAGATTACCTTGTATGATTGTAAAGTCCAGAGCACGCGATGGGCGCCAAGGTGTCAATTGCCTTTCATTCCGTCGTATGACTATATATCGCTCGAAGCTGTTTGTCGCCTGAGTGCCAATACCCACCATTCGGAGTCACTACAGTTAAACTGATTTTCGCGATAATTTGTCAGTCTAGTTCGCAGCCCAAAAGGGCAGCAAACGACCTATAGCGGACGTTAGCTAATTCGGCTAATTAGTTTTTCAACCACTAATGCCCATATCTTTGCACTATAAAGTTCCGCATACCGACAATAAAAAAACACACCTATACTGTATAAACATAAGGGCTATCCATTTAGAGCAACCAGTGTCAATATGTAGTGATGAGCAAAGAATCCAAATCACTCAAAGCAGGCATTGATTACCCTAAAAACTGGGATCAGTTTATGAACTGCTTTCACGATGAACAATCATGCCTAAGTTATTTAAAAAAACTTCGCTGGCCTAATGGTTTTATTTGCCCAAACTGTTTTAGCGAAAGTGTTCCATATAGTCTTCCAAAAAATAAATTTAAATGTGTTAAATGCCGTAAGCAAACTTCTGTAACAGCAGGTACTATTTTTGATAAGACCAGAACCCCTCTAAAAAATTGGTTTGCTGCTGTTTGGTATTTAACAAATCAGAAAAATGGAGTCAGTGCGCTTGGTATGCAACGTTTACTTGGACTTGGTAGTTACCAAACGGCTTGGACAATACTGCATAGATTACGCCATGCTATGGTAAACCCAGAAAGAGATAAGTTATGACGTGGTCAACCTAATACGACCACCTTAGTTAAGCTACTTTTTGTAATTCATTGTTTTCTCTTTCAAAGTCATTAGGACTTTGGTAATCCAAGTACGAATGAAGTCTATGGCTGTTGTACCACATGGTCATGTAATTCAATATATCTTGTTGGGCGCTAAATCGTGTTGAGTAATTGCGCCAATGCACCCGCTCTTGTTTTAGGCTTCCAAAGAAACTTTCTGCTACAGCATTGTCCCAGCAACATCCTTTTTTACTCATGCTCCCTACAAAACCATATGTCTTTATAAGGCGTCGATAAGCTTTGCTGGCGTACTGTACGCCTTGATCTGAATGCACAATCAATCCTGCTTTCGGTTGTCGTTGCCATATCGCCATGGTTAATGCGTCACAGACTAAACTGGCCTTCATTCTTGAACTCATACTCCAACCCACGACTTTGCGTGAATATAAATCAATCACCACAGCTAAATACAACCAGCCTTCTGATGTCCAAACGTAGGTGATATCTTGCACATAAGCTTGGTCAGGCTTTTGTGCTACAAAGTCTTGCTTAAGTACATTGTCATAAATAGGCTTTTTATGGTCACTGTTGGTGGTGGCTTTATATTTCTTTTTATACCGCACCCACACGCCTGCTTCTTTCATCAATTGGGCTGTTTTCCTGCGACTCACAGGAAAGCTCAGCGCATTCAATACTTTTTGAATGCGTCGTTCGCCATAGGTATTATCGCTGAACTTGGCGATATCCTTTACCCATTCCAGCATCTCTTGATGCGTTAGATCATCAGGTTTATTCGTTTGACGCTTCTGATAACTGTAATAATTGTTACTTTGTACACCGAGCAGCCTGCACATTAAGCGCACAGGCCAGGTCTTCTTATATCGGGTAATAAACGAATACTTCACTTCGTTTCTTTGGCAAAGAAGACCGTCGCTTTTTTTAATATTTCACGCTCCATTTCGAGACGCTTGACTTGCCCCTTCAAGCTGCGGATTTCGGCTTGTTCGGGTGTCAGGGTGCCGTTACCTCGAAAAGCATGACCATCATCGTCTTCGGCCTCTTTGAGCCAACGACCGAGTATCTGAGGACTGAGGCCTAAATTCCTAGCGGCCTCGACTCGACTGTATTTTTGCTCTACCACCAATGCGATGGCATCCAATTTAAATTCTTTTGAGTATTTCTTACGTGCTGTCATTATCTATCTCCAGTTAAGCTTATTATGTCTTAACTGAGGTAGTCGGATCTAGTTAACCACGTCATTATCTGGTATTGTTGAAGTAGATGAAACTTTCGTTGGTGGAATAGTTCATAAAACTTCCACTGAAAATCAACAAGATAAAACAAAATCTGTTGTTCTAATTGCTATAGAGTTATTAGAGCCAAAAGGATTTGGTCGCATCAGATTACGACAGGTAGATAGAGCAACAAAAAAGAATATTGAACAATTCATAAGTGATGTCATTGAACCTAACTGTAAAATCTGTACTGATGGGTCACAAGCTTATAGCTCATTGAATGAGATGGGGCATTCAAGAAAGAAAACAGTTCACCTTGGCTCAGATAAACCAGCTCATGAAACTATGCCTGGGGTTCACAGAGTTGCTTCTTTATTGAAACGTTGGCTATTGGGAACCTATCAAGGTGCTGTTCAGCCTAAACAATTAGATTACTACTTGGATGAGTATACATTCAGGTTTAATAGAAGAAAGTCTCGTTCTAGAGGATTATTATTTTATCGATTACTCGAACAATCAATAGTAACTAAACCGCTCACTTACAAAAAAATCAAAAGTAGATAAACACTACATCTAGTGGTTGGTTGCTCTAAATGGATAGCCCTTTTACCGAATGTGAAAAATGTCAAAGGCATAATGTGACGATAATTGCCTGTATAATTGAACCTGCCATCATCCACAAGATATTGTCGTATATAGACAAACAAGGCTCACCCATCACTGATAACAATACCAGAGCACCGCCAGTCGAAGCTTTAGAGCAAGTTATGGTTGATGATTTCACCATCCAAAGAGATTTTGACTTTGGCGCATGACACACGAAAATCGCAATGATGCTTGAACATAGTATATGTTGAGGCAAGGCCTTTCGCATCTTCCTATCCAGAGTTCAGCACCAAAGGTCTGCTTACTTACTCACCTTAACGACAAATATTTCGCAAATCTCATGAACACCACAAATAAGTAACCACAAACCTACCCGCAAATACAGCTGTCACCACGGGAGTATATTCCAATTAACAAATGAGTCTTAAGTAAGTAAATTTTTAGGCTCGTTTATTCTGTTCAAAGATCTGGTTAAATAATTCATTACGTTCTTTTTGAAGTAATTCAGCACAAGCATTATCTGTCATTTCCATAGCTTGCTCATCTAGTATTTCAAAATGAAAGTCTGCTTTCAAATATGTTTTGGCATTGGGTAAAGATTTTAGTTTTTCATAGGGCGTCATCATACTTTTGTAAGGGTAAGTTTTACGTTGTTTCCCTTTATCATCAGTGGTGACTTCAGGAAAGAAACAAGGTCTATGATAATTGATATACGGGTAAAGATATTTTAAATTAAACGTATTGATTAACGGTGCCCATTTCTGTGGAATATGTGTGTAACCAAACTGTTTTCTTACAATTGATGCATTTTTACTTTCTGCTAAGGCATTATCGTTTGAGTGTCTTGAGCGTGATTTAGTGAGCTCTATTTCAAGTTTGGTGAGTAATTTACACACGTGTTTGTTGATGTATTCAGAGCCATTATCTGAATGAAACCCTTTGATAATAAAAGGAAATGCGGCCATCATTTGCGTTAGTACTGGAATGAGGTAACGCTCACTAATACGTTCAACTGAGCAAACAACCTCAAACTGTGTCACCTCATCAACTGCATTAATATGATACACGCCTTTTTGTTTATCTAGGTCTCCTTGGTGCACGGTATCAATACGAATATAGCCAGGCTCGCCGTTGGGTTGAGGTTTACGCCGTTCGCCAATAGGCACTTGTCTTGATTGTGTTTTTGTGAAGTGTCTGCGTTGTTTTTGGTAGCCTTGAGAGTGCCTCAAGTTATATAAATGTGAAACAGAGATAGTGGCAAGCATTTGGTATTCTGATTGCTCAAACGTATTGTAGGCACGCTCCAACAGCTTTTTAGTGGCATGACCACAGATATCATCATGCCTTGCGTCCATTTCAGCCAGTAGCTTAATATCCTTTGTACTGTAAATGGTTGAAAAGCCGTTAGTTCGGCAAGGTTGCCAGTTAATTCTGCCGACGTCCTTGTATTGTTTTATCAATCGAGTGAGTTGCTGCCGCGAGTAGCCTGTCACCTTTTTAAGGTATTGATTGACGATCCCTTTGTCGGTTTTTTTTAACGTGATATAGCGAAATTTTATCAATGTTTTTTGAATGAATTGATATCGCTGATTTTTATCACCTAAAACGGTAAAGGCGACGGCTTGGTTACCTTGAATAAAGCGTTCAAGCTCTTCAATAGTGGTGAGGTTTTCTATATTCATGATCGCTTGCATCTTATGATCATGAACAGAATTTAAGTCTTTAGACGCATTTCATTTTGGAAACACGCAATTAGTTAAGACTCATTTCATATTGGACAAGGCTGGATCAAGCACGGTAGTTAACATGCTGATATACTCTTAACGTTATCAGCATGTTGAACTCTCAACATCTACTTTTTTTGATATACCAAGGACACCCAATGAGTGAGCGAATTCCCGTAAAAAACATCTCACCCGTAAAAGTACACCGCCCAGATAAAAATAAGCATGATAATTCCTATACTCCTCGCAGCAGAATATACGTGCGAGCGGTCACAGGCATGTTGGAAAATATACGTCGCTTTTTTGGACTGTTTTTTTTAGGCGGTTTTGCACTTCTACCTTGGATACATTTTAATGGCAGCCAAGCTGTGTTATTTGATTTTGGTGCACAGCGTTTTACTATATTTAGCTTAACACTATGGCCACAAGATTTGACGTTATTGGCATGGATTTTAATAGTGGCCGCTTTTGCACTATTTTTTGTCACCACATTTGCTGGTCGTGTTTGGTGTGGTTTTATGTGCCCGCAAACTACCTGGACCTTTTTATATATCTGGTTTGAGGAAAAAATTGAAGGCAGTCGCCACAAACGAATGAAGCTAGATGAAAGAAAAATGGACTTTGACAAGCTGTGGCGCAAAAGCCTTAAACATGTTGCTTGGGTTGGGATTGCTTTACTTACTGCTTTAACTTTTGTTGGCTACTTCACACCAATTGACCTTTTATTTATAGAATTTTTCACTTTTTCAAGTGGTTTTTGGGTAGTCTTTTGGGTGCTATTTTTCACTTTTTGCACCTATGGTAACGCCGGATGGATGCGCGAAATCATGTGTACCCACATATGCCCCTACGCACGTTTTCAATCTGCAATGTTCGACAAAGACACATTTACCGTTGCGTATAACACCTCTCGTGGAGAACAACGGGGACCCAGAGGACGAAAAGTCAGCCATGAGGAGAATCAAGCCAAAGGCTTAGGTGATTGTATTGATTGCAACCTATGTGTTCAAGTTTGTCCTACTGGAATAGATATTCGCAACGGTTTGCAATATGAATGCATAAATTGCGGAGCCTGTGTAGATGCCTGCAATGGTGTAATGGAAAAGATGAACTACCCCAAAGGTTTGATTAGTTTTACCTCAGAAACAGAATTATCAGGGGGTAAGACAAAAATATTTCGTCCTAAATTAATCGGCTATGGCATTGTTTTATTATTAATGTTGGGGCTGTTGGTATTCGAAATTGCATCTAGAAAACCTTTGGAAATAGACATTATAAAAGACAGAGTTCCTATGTACCGGGAAACAGGTTATGGACTTATTGAGAATGTATTTACTTTAAAAATTCTGAATAAATCTCAGCGCACACAACGCTATCATATATACATAGATAATCTTGAAGGGCACACTTATATTGGTGAAGATGAAGTAACAGTTACAGGAGGAGAAGTATTTAATTTACCTCTAAGCATCGCAATCAATCCAAATAAATTAACTCAAGAGTCCACTGAATTTAGCTTCAGAGTTGAATCAGTTGATGCTGAAAACGCCCCAGTGAAGGTACAAGAAATAAGTAAATTTTTGTACCCTGATTTGTGAGTACTTTTAATTTTTCGGAGCTCACATTGCACTAAAGACCGAGTTGTCGATTCTAAGTGATGATATATAATCCAAGTGCTGACTCAACTTGTTTAGAGTGGGATTAAGTTAGGTTTTCTAAATAATGCGATATCCTATAATGGTCGCACTAGTTGCGACCTTTTTTATAACTTCTTAAAATTATTACTTCTATTAACATTGCTTTACAAAGTCCTATCGGATTTTTTGGGTAGCTATGTTAATCTGCTCATAATTCTGAAAATAAGTTGTGAGACGTTATGAAAAAAATATTATTGTTACTCAGTTTGGCTTTATTACTGCCGCTCAATGCTTGTGCTCAGGAAAAGTGGCGAGAAGGTACACATTATAATGTCATTGATGACCAAGCTACTGAGAAAAAAGAAGTATTAGAATTCTTTTCATTTTGGTGCCCACACTGCTTTAATTTTGAACCTATAGTCAAAAACATGAAAACCAAACTGGCTGATGATGTTGAATTCAAAAAAGTACATGTGAATTTTATGGGCTTTACCAGCAAAGCCATTCAAGATGATGCCACTAAAGCAATGATGGTAGCCAGAGAGTTGAATAAAGCAGATGAGCTTAATCAAGCCATATTTAAAAATATACATGAATCCCGCTCGGCTATAACAAGTCTTTCAGACTTAAAAAATATCTTTTTGGTAAATGGTGTAGAGCCAGAAGAATTTGACAAAATGATCTCTAGTTTTGGCGTAAATAGTAGGTTAAAGATGAATAATAAGACTATTCAAGAATACAAGAAAAACGTTAGTAGCGTACCAAACTTTATTGTAAATGGTAAATATCAAGCTACCTTTACTCGCGATATGAAACAAGACGAGATGGTTGATTTGATTGTATTCTTATCAAACAAAAAATAATTACATTTTCGTAAATATAATCAGTCCTTGAGCCAGTTGTTTAGCAACTGGCGTTTTCCTTTTTAACCTCAAAATTGATAAATAAACTTTAAGAGAGTTTTTATGCGCCGGTCATGTTTAATGGTGTTTTTATGTTTAGTTTCATTCAATTCTTTAGCCCAAGCCAAGTGGCAAGAAGGTACTCATTATAAAGTGATCGCCAAAGAGGCGAGCGCGACACCTAAAGTGCAAGAGGTCTTTTCATTTTGGTGCCCCGCTTGTAACGCATTTGAAACCATAGTGCCGCAGATTAAACGCGCCCTACCCGCACACGTTCCCTTTCAAAAGGTACATGTAAATTTTAATGGCAGCACATCTAAAGACACCCAGAATGATGCAACAGCCGTAATGTTAGCTGCAAAAGCACTAAAAACCGATGTGCTGTTCAATAAAGCGTTATTTAATGCTATCCATCAAAAAAGAACAAAAATTGCCAGCAAAGCTGACATCCTTGCAGTTTATGCAGCGACAGGATCAGACACAGTCAAGCTAGAAAAAATGATTTCTAGTTTTGGGATCCGTAGTCAAGTTACCAAAAACGACAAAATTGCTCGGGGTGTAAGAAGTGTACCTACCATCATTATCAATGAAAAATATCAGGCTATATTCACCCGCGATATGACCCCAGATCAATCTGTTGAGCTTATCAGCTGGTTAGTTACACAGAAGTAACAACGCCGGTCTTCGGGCTACGAGCTAAAAGATAAAAGCTTATCACCACAGAGAAAAGGAGCGCTAAGGCTTCACAGAGGAAAAGATTCAACATCTTGTTTGTTTTTTCCTCTGTGCATCTTTGTGGTAGTAATTTTATTCTTTTAACCAACGTCATATCCCCCAAAAGCATATTAAACTGATCAGTTAATTAGTTGTTAGTTAGACAGAATGTGGGAGAACAATAAAGTTATTAACAAAATACTACTTTGAGCCCGTAAATGGGCGAACCTAGAAACAGCAGCAAATTAATAGCGTTGTTAACTTTGGACCCAAGACAACAATATTGTTGTTTTAGAGTCACAAACATTACAATAAAGATGTTAACTTTCTGACTGTTTTGTGCCAACGGTCATTCGTAGGTCTTTCAATGAACGATCCCAAATAGCAGAAAGCAGACGGTCGATGAAATTGACAGTATGACTCCTTTGAGCGAGGAACGGTCGTAACCCAAACTGAATATATTGTTCACTTTTTTGATATTTGTGGATGCTATCGGTCGGAATCCTAGTGGCAGGTGTTCCGACATAGCAGACATACGAACGAAGAATTCCATTGCTGTATTTTGCTGCTAAAACCCTTCAACATCACCTTCCTCTATCCGTCGGCCATGTCCCATTAAGCGGACATACACGACTTCTCTACAAGGTCACTTATGGTGAGGAACAGTCGTCAAGTCAGTTAGCCTGCCAAGAATCATCCGCTTTCCAGCTAGAGATCCATTCTGGAATATCACCACTAGGCATGGGTCGAGCAATGCCATAACCCTGCGCCAACTCACAGCCCAGTTTCAGCAGTGCTACTCCGTGTTCGATGGTTTCGACTCCCTCTGCAATCACGTCACGCCGGAATGCCTTAGCTAAACCAACTACGCCTTCAACAATCGCTAAATCGTCGGCATCTTCTAACATGTCTCGCACGAAACTCTGGTCGATTTTAATCAAGTACGCTGGCAGGCGTTTGAGATAGGTGAGTGATGAATACCCCGTGCCAAAGTCATCTAAAGCAAAGCGTACGCCAAGCTCATGGCATGCATTCATGGTCGCAGACACTTGGCTGATGTCATGTAACGCACTGGTCTCCAATATCTCAAATTCTAAACAATGCGGGGGCACTCCGGGATGTGCTGCCAACAAATCTGCTAAGCGAGTTGTGAAGTTAACTTGTTGTAGTTGATAGGCACTAATGTTGACACTGATAGCTAGGTTTACTCCTATGCTTCGCCACTGGTTTATTTGGCTCAATGCGGTATTTATGACCCATTCACCCAGTTCCAGACTAACGGCATGGCCTTCTATAGCGGGTAAGAACTCTAAAGGTGGGACTAAACCACGGACAGGATGCTGCCAGCGAATTAAAGCTTCTGCGCCTATCACTTCGCCAGTGTGCATATTTACCTTGGGTTGATAGTGCAGTAAAAACTCACGTCTATCCAACGCTGAACGAATATCGCCTATACTTTGCCCGTGTGTCTTGCTCGCATTATCTTGTGCGGCATCAAAAAAATGATAACGGTTTTTACCTGCTTGCTTAGCAACATACATGGCTTGGTCTGCGTGACGCATGAGAATGTCTGCACCTACATGGTCTTCTTGTGAATAAACGCTGACACCAATACTCGCTGTAACTTGCAGTGCAGCATCACCCAAATTAACAGGAGCAGCAGCGGCCTTTAGTAGTCGTTTTAATACAGGCTCACTATCTTCAATGTTTTCCAAATCAACAATGACAGCAATAAATTCATCGCCGCCAATACGTGCCAGCGTATCACCTTCACGTAACGCCTCTTTCATGCGCTGTGCCACTTCAACGAGTAGTTCATCCCCCACATTATGGCCGTGGCGGTCATTGACGGCTTTGAAGCCATCTAAGTCCATAAACGCAACGGCTAATGATTGATTGCGACGTTGACAGTGGTTCACTGCTTGGCTTAAGCGCTCTGCGAGTAGCACTCGATTAGGTAGATTAGTCAATAAGTCGTAATGAGCAACGAGCTTTAAATCGCTAATTTGTCGCGTAATGAGTCTTTTCATTGGCTCAAAAATAAACAACACTACTAGGATAAGCAAAATCATAGTGAGCGCCCATAGCCACGTTTGAATCTGATAAAACGAGCTAACCCGTTTTTGAGCATCGTTTTCAAAGACACTAACAACCAAATTCAAATCATATAGGAGCCTGCCGGTGTCCACCTCGGCAATCCGTTGGACGAGAGATTCTCGCGACGTCAAGCCTTTGATGAAACTGCTCACAACATTGATCAAGGTCTTAGAGCGCTCGTCTAATTGAATTTCACCGAAGTAGAGTGATTTAGCCCCATCTGAAATGTTCTTTACGTTAGTCAATTTATTATGGTTACTGGCAAACGTTGTGACGGCGTCCTTGAGCTGTTTGTTAACAACATCGATTTCACCTGCTTTATCAGTTCGATTGGATAGCAGCGCGATCCGTTGGCTTAACATTCGCTGTTGACCGGATACATTGATAATTTGTGCATCTTGGTCGTGTTGGATAATTATTTTCGACAACCAAAACCAATAAGCGGTGGCCAACGTTGCCAACAGAAATACGGCTAGTAAATATCTAAAGCGGATCGACAGGGTCATATTACAGCGTTAACCTTGAATGCAAACTAAACGGGGATGAGCCTGAACTTTAGCAAGGAATGTGAAAATAACAAACGTTGATTATGCTCATACAAAATAAGTCAACGTGATATAGATAAAATGAAACGTAATTCAGAATTCAAAACAAGCACCTCCCACCGTCCGCTTCTCGCTCATTGCCGTCAGTCAAGTTTGATTAATCGTATGATGATTTTGCGCTCAATATAGTCTGATAGTTTGAATTCTATTACGACAGCTATAGGTCGATTTAAGCCTTTTCTAGACTAGAACCTTATGTCGGCTTTTGGCACCTATGCACAGAAGCTAACTATGTATAGTTTTGCCCGTCACCCCATACGCTACTAGACACTGCTGGTAGCGAACTGTACATAATTTTACAGCGACTGCAGGAACTGCATCAGTTCGTCATCTGCGGGATGATAGAGATGCATTTTTGTATCGGGCTCTTGAAGCTTTGCCAGCGCCTTCGTTTTCATCTCCAAGTTTGCCTCTACGTATCGATGGGTGGTGATCATGCTTTCATGCCCGAGCCATAACGCAATCACACTAAAATCGACACCTGATTGCAGTAAATGCATTGCAGTCGTATGCCGAATTGTGTGCGGCGAAATACTTCGTTTGGATAAGCTGCTGAATTTCTCGGTCGCCTTGACTACTGCGATATTGAGGCGTTGCGATACGTTACCGCGTGTCATTGCGTGTCCAGCACGATTTGGCAGCAGGGCAGCATCCCTCCCAAACGTTGGGTTGTATTTAAGCCAAGCCCGAATTTCCTGAACAGTGCTTTTCCACAAAGGTGTTGAGCGTTGCTTACGTCCCTTGCCGAGTAGGTGTACACAGGCTGCTACATCCAAAACAACATCACAGACACGTATGCCGATAATTTCCGAGACTCTCGCTCCGGTGTTGTATAGCAAAGTCAACAACAAATGGTCACGCTTGGATGTCCATGTATCGCCTGGCTGACCCAGCACTGCCAACATCTCCTCGCGCGACAGAAATCCAAGCATCGGTCGTTCAAAACGTTTCATCGGTACACCCAGCGCACTCTCGATGAAGTAGAAAGAGGATACATCACGCCGTGCCGCGAATTTCAGGAATGAACGTAACGCGGTCAGCCGGAGGTTTCGACTACGAACCGAATTGTGTCGGTCAATTTCCAAGTGATCCAGAAATGCCAGAATCAAATCCGGATCAAAGTCCGACAGGCTAAGTGCTGTCGGAGACTTGCCCAAACGTTCATGCGCGAAATCCAGAAACAACATCATCGCATCCCGGTAAGAAGCAATAGTACGTGGACTCACTGCACGCTGTTTTACCAGGTACTCGGTAAAAAATTGCTGAATCAAGGATGCAAATGATACAGAGCGTGGCGCTATTATTTCAGACATGGCTCACCTCCCTGCATTTGCGTAAACGCTTCAAATTTATTTGCCACCACGGTCATGAGTTGCGGTACACCGCTGAGATACCAATAGGTATTGGTTACCTTTGCGTGCCCCACATATGTGGACAATGCCAGCATCTGCTGATCGACATTCACGCCCTGAGAATGCCAAAGCATCACGCGATTAACGATAAATGTGTGTCGCAGGTCGTGAATGCGAGGGGCATCGTTAGTGCCGCGATTGAGCCATTTTAATTGATCGCGCAAGCCCGCAAAGACTCTATGTACCTGGCGCAATCCCAAACAATGACCTTTACGACGACCGCGAGTGCCCACAAAGAAAGGCATTTCTTCGGTAAATTCAATGTGTAAATTGCGTAAGGATTGATAACGTCTGAGTACGTTGACCACGCTCGGGTGCATCGGCACATAGCGTGATTTGGCGAACTTGGTCATCCGGATAATCAGCATACCCGCCTTCAGGTCAACATCTGTCTCCAGTAAATTTACTGCTTCTGAAACACGTAGTCCTGTCGAAGCCATTAAGCCAAACAGTGTTTCGTAGGTTGCACCTCGTAATCCAGGGAACGGGCCGAGACTACGTGCTGCAGCCAGCAATTCGATGACTTCCTGCTCAATATAGATATGTGGTGCTGGCCTCTGCCCGGTTTGGCCAAAGGTGAAGTCGTTAGGCACTTCTGTAAGCGGTTCAAATTGTTGCAGGTAACGGGTAAATGGACGTAACTTGCCCAGGCGCCGCGCCCATGTCTTGGGATTGCCGCTATTTCCTTTGTCGCACTGTGCCCAAGCGGTCATGACCTCGATGGTCAGTGGCCCCTCTAAATTAAGAGAGTCAACATAGCCTGCAAAACTATTGACAGAATAGCCTACCGAGCGCAGATCAAAACCAAGCCGGCGACGTTCTTCAAGGTAATTGGTTGCGTGCATTTGCATCGTAATGTGGGTAATCATAATGCGCTCCCTGGCCAAGGTAGCGCGACCGCAGCGAGATTTCTACTGTCGAGCTTGGCGTAAATCATCGTTGTATTCAGCGAGCGATGTCGCAGAACATCCGCTACTTCCTTGAGCGAACTACCACCTTCGAGCAAACGATTTGCCATCGTGTGTCTCAGAAGGTATGGCCGTGTGTGCGGCAGACCAGCTCGCGCAAACGCCTGTCGTATTGTTTTACTGATTAGATGATGACTAATTGCCTGATCGCGCGGAGCGATGTTGCGCACAAAAACAGCACGATTGGAGGTTTGTGGTCGTTCAAGTCTTAGGTAGTCGGCAATGGCGCGACCTATCGCTGCAGGTAAAGGCATGACATCTTCGCGGCAACCCTTGGTTCTTCGCAGTGCAATGGTGGCAGCACGCCAGTCGATATCATCTAGCCCGAGATTGGCTATTTCGCCACTTCGCAGCCCAAGACCCAACGCACAATGCACGATGGCCGCAGCTCTGCGTGCAGATGGGCCGTCATGCTCAAGTGACCCAATCAAACATTCGATCTCGACGCTATTGAGCGTCTTTGGCAACGAAGCAAGTTGCCACTTAGCTGGGCGGCATAGAACCCCAGTTAGATGATGGACTGGATCGCCTTGCGTAGCGCGATAGCGAAAATACCCACTCAATGCCGAGATGGTGGGAGTAATACTGAGTGGGGTGCTGCACAACTCGCTCTGCTTCGCGACAAACTTGCGCACATCATCGGGATTCATCGCGGAAATTATCACAGTGTTATTTGCGAATTTATCAAGCAGCAGACGCGCAATGACTCGAAGGCGCTGTCGGCACGTACTTGGCGCAAGCCCTCGAGCATGGCTCATATACATATCGAAGCGGCGTAATTCCTCATCTGCTGGCGTCATGCCAATTGCCGGCTTTTCGATGACTGCATTTGCGCGTAGGACGCTGAGAAGATGGTTGAGTGCAGTTTGTAATGTTCTGCGAACACGGTATACCCGACTTGCGCAGTCGCAATGCGGCAGGTGCTCATAAAGAAACTGATGAACTATTTGTTCATCGATTCCATGAATATCGATTCCAGATTGAGTTAACCAGTGAGCGAAGTGGGCAATGCTGGCTAAGTAATTGTCAACGGTTGTAGGGACGTAGCGACCTTCCGTAAAGCGACGCTTGAAAGCGTCAACGTATGCCGCCAGTTGGCTTTCAAGAAGCCAAGTGGTTGAGTGATAGTTGGGGTTCATTTCAGTCTCCTGAGGTGGGTGGATTACCACTTCAGAATACGGGTAAAACTATGTCAAGTTAATGGGTCATGGCCTTGCCTGAAGCCCAATAGAATAGAGAGTCTTGGATTTTCAAAAACAACAACTATACATAGTTAGCTTCTGTGCATAGGTGCCACTATGTATAGCTGTACATAGTGGCACATTTGCGACGCTCAGCGAATGGCTCCAATGAGCGAGGAACGGTCGTAGCCCAAACTGAATATATTGTTAACTTTTTTGATATTTGTGGATGCTATCGGTCGGAATCCTAGTGGCAAGTTTTCCGACAAACCTGACCTTAGCCGAACGACTCCTTTGCCCAAGATTGCAGACATTCGAAAAGCGAGTTTCAAACGCTGGAATGAGCGAATTGGAGACACTAGTTCTCACTATTTTTTGGGTCTGGTTCTAGCACACCGCAGACTTATATTCCTCTAATATTGAGAATGAGTTTTCTTTCCTTTTATCTCAAAAGATATGAGGTTTCAGCTTTTATAGAATATATCGTCTATTTTGGCGTGTATAGTTTGATATACCTATGTATGCCTTCAAATTACTACAATGTAGTAATAGCTTTTGCAAAGTCTCCTTAAAAAACTACATTGCAGGAAATCTTAGGAGGTAATTATGAATCAAAAAACGTTAGGTGAATTTGAACACATCGTATTGCTCGCATTGTTGCGATTAGAATCCAATGCCTATGGCGCAGCTATTCGTCAGCTTTTACAGGCTGAGATAGACAGAGATGTTGCGCTAGGAGCTTTGTACTCAACTCTAGATCGAATGGAGAAAAAAAGCTTGGTCGTGTCTAAACTTGGAGAGGCAACCGCTCAGCGTGGCGGAAGACCTAAACGATTTTTTTCTGTGACTGCCGAAGGTAAAACAGCGCTCAAACACGCTAAGCGAGCCATGGATAGCATGTGGCATGGCGTTGTACTTACAGTAGGAGGTGAGAGTCATGAACAGTACTAATTCAAGTGAAGAACAAAGCACTGGAATGCCCAAAGTAGCTACGTGGTTATTGTCTCGATTAGCAAATCCTATATACCGTGACGTACTTATTGGCGATATGGAAGAAGAATACACCGAGCGTCAACAAACTAATCAAGAGTCAACCAACTGGTTACTACGACAAACCGCATTGGCAATTTGGGATGGTCAAAATGCAATGGTGAAAACAACAGGTTTTGTAAAAGTATTGAGTATTGTTTTATGTGTACTGACGTTACCAACGATTACATTTTTCGTTGGTTGGTTATCAAACATGCGGGAGCCTTCAGAGCACCTATGGCAGCTTTTGATGGCGGGTGAAGTACATTCCATATTGTTTAATGCCGAATATTGGAGGCTTGCATGGAGTGAGAGTGGTATATCTCACCTTGAACTTGCAATGTTTATTAATATTCCATCCATTCTTTGGGCAATGTTGTTCGCTGGTTCGGCTTATTTATTTTTGAAAAAATCTAACCCGTCGGTCTGGGTATTTAGCGCTTTTGCCTTGGCCTATATGTTGTTGCCTTACCTTTTTGGATATACGTTGATCAGTTCAGTAGATCCTGTTCCCCAATTAGTGGGACCGATTCTGGCCTTTATGATGTTGGCACCATTTTTCACTTTACCTTTGTATGTTTGCTTTTTGTTTAGGCAGTTTTCAAAGTAAAGCTATTTACTGACCAATATGAAAGCTGGTTGATGCCAGCTTTTTCTGCATTTTCGAACTCCATAGTAATTTAATGTTTAATGTCTGCAATATAAGTCCAAAGTGATATTTCATATGGGAGCTAGCGGAGGTCAGCTTTTGGCACATTAGAGCCAGACAGTTCTAGCTCCTTAACCCAATATACCTGTTTTTCCTCTGTGCCCTGTGTGGTTCAATTTCTCTTATCTTTTACTTTCTAGTGAGTCAACTCTCTAGGTTTAAAATGCCAGTCCTTTTAACCTCTTAGCCACGACTCAAGGCGAGTATTTTCTGGGGGGAGATCTCATCGGTGTAGTCCGCCCAACCTGTTACCTGCTGCAATTGAGCTTGTACTGATAAGCGGTCAGCGAGTTCGTTGCCCTCTGTCCCTAAATGGGCCCTGACGTGTGTCATCTGTACCTTTCCGATTAGAGGGCGACTAAGGGCGTAACACTCTTTGATTAATTCAAGGTTTTGTATTGGGGCACTCCCTCCCTTGGTCCAGTTCTTTTTCTCCCAACCCTCTGACCAAACAAAGACGGCTTTAAGGGAATAATCCGAGTCGCTTAGGATTTCCACTGGCTGACCTTTTTCGATGTAGTAGTGGGCTAACTTAATGGCCTCTCTTAATGCGATTAATTCAGCGGTGTTATTTGTACCCTTTGGTGAATGGTAGCCATACTTTAAGGTAGTTAACTTTCCATACTCATAGACCACAAGGCCAGAACCCGTCGCACCTGGGTTAGGATCGCAAGCACCGTCTGTGTAAATCTGTATGGGGAACTGATAGGCCAATACCACAGTTAATCCCTCAGGAGTATTGGCAACTGCGGTCCCTTGCGTAGACTTTGGGGGTGAGGTTCCGGGTAACGTTGACGTGTTCCCAAGGTATTCGTCAGCCTCTTCCTTAGTAGTGAATGATTTGAATGCAGCTCCAGAATAGCCCTTGGTCGATGCCTGACAGGCCGCCCATGTAGTGAAGATACCAACCTTATGGCCCTTTAGTACTGCGTAAAACTTTTTAGCCATTATGCTCCTTAAAACGCGGCATTGTTGTCGAACTCATTGCTTTGAAATTCGTTTGCTTCATCTAGGATGATCGTAACATTTATCAACATTCTTTAATGTCTCTATGATATTGACTAATACAAAAAAAGCGATGACGGCCTCGATAGGGGGAATGGAGAGACTCACCAGTTTAAAGAATGACAGCGACAGATGATCCCAGTCAAACCAGATATGCATAACACCTTGCAAGAGATAATCAGCGGCGATGTCGTTTAGCCCTCGATGTGAAGGTAAGCTGATCTGCAAAATAAGATGGCTGTCACTTTGCCCCTTAGTGATGATCGATCTTGTTCGCAACTGTTCGAGTTGTAATTCGAATATAGCCGCATCCAGTTTGTAGGGGACAGTGACTGAGGGATCCTAAAACCTGCATCAGTGACGATAACGGGTGTTACATTTTGAGGTAACATCGCCTTTAACTTTTGCATAAATAGCCGATGTGTTTTGGGTTTCTCTTTAAGACTCAATGGGTGAATTTCTTCATAAAGCGTTAATGAACGTCCTTGAGTGGCAATCGATGCGCGAATGAGAAAATGCTGCTTACGAGTATCCATGTTACGACCTAGTCCAGTAACAGAAAGTACCCCACCATTAATGGTACTTTCAATGGCTGCAAATAAACTCAATCGACGAATTTTGTGCATGGTTGGCGTGACATCTAATAAATATTTTGATATTAGTTGTTTTACATTCACAGTGTTTTCCGTGATTATTTTTGTTTGGCGATAGATCTGATCACCAAACACTATGAATGTTCACTTTACTTTCTAATTATCTCATTGTTTTTTATGTATATTTCGTGGGGATTCGTCAGGGCCTGCCCCTTTTTACTTAAGCATACAGCCTGAAATTTCAGCAGTGCACCTATTTAACAGCATTCATCTCGTCCAATCCCAAATAAGCCCGAATGGCTCATTTTAAAACTAATGATAAAAAACAGCTCTGCCACTTTGCTTTGTTGATTACGCTGAGATTAAACACTTTAATGTTTTGGATGTTTTGGGTGTTTTGTATAATCATCATCCATTCAAAGCATTGATTTAATTGACTTTTCACTAATTAATCACAATGAATGCCTTTGTAATTAATTGGAAACCATCAAAGAGCTAAAAATGGAAGAGTCTAAAAATGTATTAGCCGAGCTTGTGAAGGAATAGCGAGCTATTGAGAGCAAGTTCAACCAAGATAGTCTTGATAATAACGGTGCTGGACGGTATGGCTTATCCAGAGTTCAGGTTAATTATCCTTAACTCATTTTATCGATTTTAAACTACTTAGCAACGGACAGTACAGATAACAAATCTAACAATCAATACTGAACGCCCTGCGCTATAGAATATACATCCCTTGAATCCATGTAATACTGGATGAGTCGAATGAGCCATTCGCAGTATTAAGTTTACCCTGCCACAAGATACTTTTAGTCAATAAAAAAGCGAACTTTGAGGTTCGCTTTTTATTAACCAAAACATTGTTGCCAATAGATTTTTATGGGGTTAACTTAACCTCTACTCTTATTGTTTTTCGCTAGTCGCTGGTTGGCCATACTTAGCCGAACGGGGGCCGTATAATAATCCATTATGCATTTCTGAAGACAACAGACGTGAATTAGCGATGGCAGCAATGTCGAATCCTTTATCAGTTACTGTTTCTAGAATTTGATTCACCGCGGCTTCAACCAACATGCCAACTAAGCCCCCTCCACTATTGCCTCTTGTTTCAGCACTTGATGATCTAGCCACATTTTGCCATAAGACAGTACCGGTTTTTAAGTCCACTAACGTGGCAGAAACACTGACAACTGTGTCGCTAGAAATCAAAATGTAGCTTGTTCCATATTCTTCAATGGTTAAATACAAAGCCGCATCGGCAGCGAATATTTCGTACAACTTTTGCACTGGCACTGCATGAATATCGTTAGCAACAGTTAAACCATTATTTTTAAAGGTTTGATCTACCAACGCAACAGGAAATACATAGAATCCAGACTCGGCAATAGGCGCAACCATTTGCGACATAACACTATAAGGAGCAATCACTTCTGTTGACTTATTGATGGGTGGCAGAACCAAAATTGAATGTGGATCGGCAGCCCTAAATCCAGCGTAATCATGGCCGGGAGGTGCAGAAACACAGCCGCTGACTAAGGTCATAATCAATACTATTAGGGTTAATTGTATGGCTTTCATATATTCGCCCCTGAAGATTGATTGATTAAAAAATCGATATACGCTGCTGACTCTGGAAATAACGCTTTCTCTTGCTCAAAATGGTTTGTGCCTTGGTCGTTATTGCCGCTTTCAAAATACAGCATACCTAAATGAGCATGCACCCCAGGTGCGACAGGTTTACCTTTACCTCGCGCTTGTGCGATAACCTCTTCTAAAATGGTGATTTGCTGGCTAACTGGCGTTTCATCTGCTTTAAAATAACTATAAACAGCTTCTGAATAATTACCGTAGTAGTACATTGACTCTGTCGTTTTGCAACCTGACATCAATATCGTCGCACAACTCAACACAATGGTGACACTGTTTTTTAACCTCATTATATTTTCCAACTGCCGGTTTCCATGCCATTTACTAAGTTGTTAACTGCTTCGCGGATCGCTAAATCGAGAACTTTACCATTTAGCGTAGCGTCGTACCCTGCAGTACTGCCAAAACCGACTACCTCACGTTGTGACAAACTAAATTCTCCTGCTCCTTGTACTGAGTAAACTAACTCAGATGTATTCACATCAACAATATTCAATGTGACTTTAGCGTATGCAATTTGTGATTTACCTTTGCCGAGCAAACCAAATAACTGTTTATCGCCTACATTTTTACGGCCAAATTCTGTGACATCTCCAGTCACAACATATTTTGCACCTGATATGGTTTGCTCGGAACCAGCAAAGTTTGCTTCACTTGTTAACATTTGCATATTATCTCGGTCTAATACCAAAAAACGATTGGTTTGCTGTAAATGACTCAACAAAGTTGTTTTAGCTTGACTACCTAACCTATCAGTACCAGAAGAAAAAATACCATTTTGGAAACTCGACCTATTCACAAAATTGCCCACCACAATTTTATTCTTTACCCCCGTATATGCTGTGTTATAGGTGTTCACCTTAGGCGTTTCAATAACCTTTGAAGTAGTTGATGTGCATCCTGTTGTAAATAATATGATGAGGGCACTGACTAGGGTGAATTTAGATAAATTTGATTTCATTTTTAATCCTTGAATGAATTTTTTTGGGTTAATAATTATTTAAAAAAAGATGCCAATATAGTTGAAGTTAGGTAATAAACTTGCAACCGTTAAAGCAGTGTAATGGAAAGCCGTTATGTTTTTGCAGGCTGCAACTTATAACGCAGTTTGTCATTAAGTGCTACTGAATTAACAATCGAACTATTAAATAAATATCTAGAAGTAAAACATCTATTTAATATTCCAATCCTAATTACGTCACATAAAAAAAGCCCACTATTGAAGTGGGCCTCGAATATCTCATAACAACTTATTTACTGGGAACAATAGACCTGTCGATCCATTATTAAGTTTGTGACTTTATATTCAACTGATCGTCAATGACAGCTTAGATCCTAATTTCTAGTAAATTGCGATGGGGGGTCTTGTTAAAATGTCCATGATAAAGAGTACTTGTTCGCGTGTAATGAATTCGGTGGTTTTGGTATACTTTGCCAAAATTAGCGTCATTTGTGTTTCATGTACTTACCCAAAAACTGCCGCGTTATTACCATTGGCGATGGAGATTTAAGTTTCTCCCGTGCCCTACTCACCCATGTTTCCCGTGAGGATCTCATCGCAACCACTTATGACAGTGAGGATGTACTAAGGGACAAATACACACGAAACGCACTAGATAATTTATTAAACGCGGGGGTAATGGTCGAGCATAGTGTCGATGTAAACGATTTAGTAAGCATTAACCGCCTGCCTCAGAACTTTGCCGATATCGTGATGTGTGGTCAGGACATTGCAACATTGAAAAGTGAACAGAACAAAAAGGGGCAGTGTCAAATAAAGCTAAATATTCAATGTTACATTCTTAGCTTTCATCTTACCCAACGACATTTTGGTATTTTCATTAAAAAGCCGAATTCTTTTATAGGACCCGGCTTTTTATACTTAATAAACTAATTAGTTTGGATAGTAAACGTACTCGTCTCCTTCAGCCCAACCTTCTTTATCCATTTTATCTATATTGATTGGCACTTCTAAAACTGAGGTCCAACGTGGCTGCATAAGTCCAGAGTTATGGGCGATGAGTAATGTTGTTAGTTGTTTAACTTTTTCTGGATTGGATTCTGCAAGGTTGTTTTGTTCGCCTGGATCTTCAGTTAAATTAATTAACCACGTTTTACCTGGACGTTTGCTTACTTGAAGTTTCCAGCCATCCGACAATACAGCTTGATAATGATCGTGTTTCCAAAACAATGCATTATGTAATTTTCCGCTGGATACTCCTTTGCCATGAGGTATTAAGTTTTTACCATCAATGGTCCGGTCACTAGGAACCGAAACTCCAGCTGCAGCCGCAATAGTAGGGAAAATATCTGTGTGGTGAACCACGTCGTCTACTTGTTCTCCTTTGGCAAATTGAGCAGGCCATTTAACAAAAAACGGAGTACGGATACCGCCTTCAAAAAAGGTGATTTTCCAACCGCGATAAGGCTTATTAATATCTGCCACATTAATCATGTTAGTGCCGCCGTTATCGGATACAAAAATGATCATGGTATTGTCTTCCAAGCCATTATCTTTGAGTGCTTGAGTTACACGGCCTACACTACGGTCTAACGATTTAATCATGGCTGCATAAACACGTTGTGTATGATCTTTGATTTGCGATAGTGAATCATAATCGGATTTCAATGCTTGCAAAGGATTATGGGGCGCCCAGTGAGCCAGATTTAAGTAGAACGGTCGATCTTTATTCGTTTCAATAAACTTAACCGCTTCGTCTGTGTAGTAGTCGGTTATATAGCCATCAGGTTTGAAATAATCTAAGCCATTAAAGCTGGTGGCATATGACATCATCGACCAGAGAAATTTGTTGTAAGCGTTTGAGTTTTGTTCGGCAGCGACTGAATTAGGATCGTCCGCTGGTAAATACAAACCACTTGCCATGAGTAATGCATCATCAAATCCTTGCTGGTGTGGCAACATGCCTTCGCCACGGCCAAGATGCCATTTGCCTATGTGGCCAGTTTGATACCCTGCATCCTTTAACATCTCGGCGATGGTAATTTCGCTATTGGGCATACCCAACTCTTCAAACGGTAGACGGTCATCTTCGCCTCTAAAAATCATCGGTGGGGCAAACTCTGTCTGCTCGGTTAATGCATTCATGACAGTCGACATGCCATCTGGTACGGGGGTTGATTCAAAACCAAAACGTGAGCCATAACGCCCCGTCATAATGGCAGCTCGAGACGGGGCACAGGTACCATCTGCGGTATAGCCCTGGGTAAAGTTAACACCGTTTTGAGCAAGTTCATTAATGTTTGGGGTTTGCAGTGCGCCATTAGCGACACCACCGCCATTGAGGCTGATGTCGTTCCAACCTAAGTCGTCGGCTATGATAAGAATAATGTTAGGTTTACGTTGTATGGCAGGAGTCACGGCTAAATCAGCTGGTTGAGGTGTCCACAGGATCTCTCTATGTTCCGCTACGGGATGTTTCAGTTTATTTATAATGCCCGGGGCATGTAAAATAATTTGCTTTTGCATGATAGCGCCGATACCGACAATGAGTACTAAGGTAATACCTGTCCATTTTAAAAATTTCATATCGAACTCTCCTTATATTGTAAATTATGGCACTTCATCTAGATGAGTGATTGGAGTACTTGGCGATAATTATATTGGTCTCAATGCTCAGCAATGACATCAAGACTGACTTCACTTTCGACTTCGATGGTCTGATATAGCCAAGCAGATGCTGATGAGCAGTTCGAGACGTGTCGATAGATTAGTTATGTGTTCGCATTATGTGATCGCGTTATATGTTCGCATTATGCATTGTCATTCAGCGTGCCAATAAAGTCAATTTGATTTATTATTAGCTATAATACATTGTCAATGTGTGGCTCACAGAGTGGTATGACTCAGCAATACTAATTTTCACATGCCCTTTGATTTATATTGGTATCATCCATTTATTTCGGGTGAGCAGTGTTCCCCAAATCTCCTAAATCATTCACATTCTCTCACTCAAAAAATGGAGGCATTTAACATTTAAATAATATGGCATATACTATGACTAAATAAGAATAGTGGTATGTTGTGTTTAGTGAGGTGACGTTGAAGATACTAAGACAGCAAAGAGAAAATCAAAAGCTTATGAGACTTATAGCAAAGCAGTCACTCCACTAATCTTTGAAGTAGGTGGCTCTCCAATTTGGAGAGGCCGCGTCAAGACAACCGTGATCGGCCCTTCTAAGGAACAGTGGGATGATGCAATTTTGGTGTATTATCCGTCACGCCAAGCATTTATTAATATGATAAAAACTCAAGATTATAATGACATTCGTTTTCTCCGAGACGCAGGTCTTTTAGACTCAAGGTTAATTGAAACACATCCCACTTTTCTTCCCAAAACGCTAATAAAGGTTATTTGCTTGATTCAACGTATCAAGGGCAAGTTTAAAACTCGCCAGCTCAGTGAAACCTTTAAGAATATGGAGGGTATTAACTGATAGAGTAATAATCTAAAAGAGGGCTAACATTGCTTTTTTTATATTCATGAATCTTAGGGTTTAAATGTGAACACCTAATGCAATAGGCCGAATAGCAATTATGATATTACAAGCAAATGTTACCCATCTACTTCACTCTATTGCAAACAAGGTAGGCTAGGAGATGTTGCGATTAGGTTTTTTACTACTAAGTTGTATATTTCTGACGGCCTGTTCTGAGCAGAAACCATTAGAGGCCCTGCCTCAAACTTTAAAACTCAATGAATTTGTCGGCAGTGAGACTTGCGGCCAGTGTCATCAAATGGAATTCAATGCTTGGCAAGGCACTCATCATCAATTGGCAATGGGGGAAGCCACTACCGATTCGGTATTAGGAAACTTTGATAATGTTTCCGTCAATATTGGCGATCGTTCAGCTCGTTTTTTTGAACAAAAAAATCGATTTCATGTCACCACAGACAATGGGCAAGGAAACAATGAAACCTTTGTTATATCTGACACATTTGGTATCGACCCTATTCAGCAATATTTGATTACTTTTGATGATGGTCGAAAGCAGGTTCTTGATTTTTCTTGGGATACGCGGCCAGTTTCAGAAGGTGGGCAGCGCTGGATGATCCCTAATATTAATCATGACTCATCTGGTGAGCCTATTACGTCTGAATTTCATTGGACTAGCAGTGCATACAATTGGAACAGTCGTTGTGCTTCATGTCATACAACGGGCTATAAAAAACAATATGATGTCTCAAGTAATACTTATAATAGCCAATTCTCTGAAATTAATGTGTCGTGCGAGGCCTGTCATGGGCAAGGTTTGCAGCATGTGAATTGGGCTGAAGGAAAAACCCCACTAGGCGCAGATGTAAACAAGGGATTTGATCAGATCATTAAGGATTCAGGTCGTTGGCAGTATGTCCAAGATAATTTAGAAAGAAGCGGTAAAGGGCAAGCTTTGCACTTTGAAATGGCGCCAAATACTAAGACACGTCAAAATAAACTTGCCCATCAACAGGTCGATGTTTGTGCAAAATGTCATTCGCGTCGGATGCAATTTTCAGATAGTTATTCAACAGAATTATTTACCGATAAATACCTACCTATGTTGATTGAACCGGCTCTTTATCACAGTGATGGCCAAATTAAAGATGAGGTTTTTGTTTGGGGATCCTTTAAACAAAGCAAGATGGCTATGGCTGGGGTCACCTGCAGCAATTGTCATGACAGTCATAGTTTAAAATTAAAAGTGCAAGGCAACGGCTTATGCACACAATGCCATGAATCTTCTGAATATGACTTACCCAAACATCATCACCATCCTGTAAAATCAGAGGGTGCCCAGTGTGTCAATTGTCATATGCCTGCGAACATGTATATGAGTATTGATCCTCGCCGTGATCATAGTTTCAAGATCCCTACGCCGGGTCTCAGTGCGCAGGTTGATGCACCCAATGCCTGTAATAATTGCCATCAAAAAGAAACAGTCGATTGGGCCGATACACACCTACTCAATTGGTTTGGTAAGCATTCAAAATCACTTCTACCGCGGTTTTCGCAAGTCATGGAAGATAAAAATACCAACACGTTAATCGAGATTGCAAGTGACCTAAGTCATGCCCCCATCGTTCGGGGCTCTGCGTTGATAAGAATTGATCAGCATTCTCAAGAAAGTTTAAAGGCCATCGCGAATGCATTAAAAGAAGAGTCAGAATTAATTCGACTTGGTGCCATTCGCCGTTTAGACACTTTGCCACCTCAGTTAAGATTAAAATTACTAGAGCCTCATTTGGATGAGGCCTCTAATGCTGTAAAACTTGAAATGGCCCGAGTATTATCGCCCCTTAATCTTCAACAATTACCCACACAACTAGCCAATAAAATTCATGTTTTATTTGAATTTTTTATTACGGCTATTAGCTATAACGCAGATACCCCTGAAAATCAGTTGGTTTTAGGGGATTTTTATTTTGCGCAAGGACAACACCAGGCATCATTAAAAGCTTATCGACATGCATTGAAATTAGAGCCACATAATGAACATGGGTTACTCAATTTGGCCGACTTGTATCGGGCATTAGGACGTGACAGTGAAAGTGAGTCTCTCCTTAAAATGGCCATTCAAAGCCACCCAAATTCAGCATCTGCTCACTATGCTATGGGCCTTTATTTCATTAGAACTCAGTCCTTTAATGATGCGCTTATTCATTTACAGTTAAGTACTCGTCTGTTACCTAATAATCCTGTTTATATTTACGCCTATGTTTTGACACTCAAGACCACGGGTAAAATTTCAGAGGCTCATTCTTTACTTGAGCAATGGATGGTTACACATGATCCAGACGCTCAATTGCTTCAGCTCAAAAATAGTTTTTAATTGCTTTTTCTATAATGGATCTACTTTATTATCTGGGGTTGCTGTATACCGATGATAAATGATATTTTATTTAAGCTAAGTATTGGCATGTATCGTGGCAATATGTGGCATTGTTTCATTATTAAGCGATCTAATCGAAGAATTTACTTTATGCTTAAATGGAAGAGGGTGATACCGATGTTATCTGGCCAAACTAAATGAAAAAAGCTGTGATGCCATACGTTTTAACTGCGGTTTCAAGTGACACGATACGTGATATAAAACGACAGGTGTATTTAGCGAAGAGAAAATTACAAGGGCAACCAGCGACCCTTCATATATTTCTAAAATCAGATGATCCATATAGCTACTTACTGTTACAAGCCTTACCTTCTATTGAAAAGCGTTTTAAGGTGATTTTGAAATTTCATGTGTTTCAAAAAATAGACAGCGAAATGTTTCCACGCCTTGATATGTGGCTGGACTATACAAAACACGACGCTTGTCACTTAGCTAAACTTTATGATTTTTCTTTTCCGAGTAAAGATGAGCTGCCCACCATCGATAAAGAAATAACAAATAAGCTAGCACTTTATTTGGTCAATATTGAAACCGATGAAGCATTTATATCGAAAGCGATACGGTGCTTAGAGGAGTATTGGTTTCAAGGCATATCTCCAGCTATAGAAGATGTTTTGGTTAAAAAAAATCGACTGAAATTGACTGAAAATTTTGACCTTCTCACTAAGCGTGGTCATTACCTAGGTGCCATGATAAATTTTGAAGGTGAGTGGTATTGGGGTCTTGATCGTCTGGATCATCTAGAAAAACGCTTGATTGGTCTTGCAAGGACCCATGGTAAAAAAGAAAGCATACACTTCGATCGCACCTATGAAGGATTTTGCAAAGCATCTTCATCAGATATGGCTGGCGATAATCAAATGCCTTTGATTCTTTATTGGTCTGCTCGAAGTCCTTATTCATACATTGCTTTAGAGCGTGCAATTATGCTCTGTGCACACTACAAAATACCCTTACTGATCAAACCTGTATTACCGATGATGATGCGGGGTATGAATGTTCCTGATACAAAAAAAATCTATATCTTTTTAGATACCAAACGAGAAGCTTCGAAACTAGGTTTACCTTATGGCTGTGTGGCCGACCCATTAGGTGCTGCAGTGGAGCGTTGTTACTCACTGATCCAGTATGCAAAATCCGAAGGTAAGTACCATGACTTTCTATTGAGCTTTGCCAGAGGAGTGAATTCACAAGGCATCAGGGCTGAAACGGATCGAGGAATGAAAACTATCGTCACACGCTGTGGGCTGGATTGGAACACAGCGAAACTTAAGCTGAAAGATCAAAGTTGGCGTGTATGGGCTGATAAAAATCTAGATGAAATGTATGCGGTTGGATGTTGGGGAGTGCCAACTATATGTTATGGCGACTCTCACTTCTGGGGGCAGGATAGATTTGGCATCATGGAAAATTACGTCCTAAAAAGACAGACGAAGTTCAAAAAATAATAACTCGATATATAAAGTTGCGTGCATAGTAATGGCATACAGTATGACCAAATAAGTTGATCCTAGATATTGTTGCGAGTAAACTTCAATTATTAATGATTTTAGGTGCTAAGTATCGGCGGCAAATCGCTGTGGCTTGTTAAACATAAATTCATGGAGACAATAGTTTGAAACATTCTGTATTTAAGTCCGTATTGATAATGATTTTTCTCAGTAGTACCTACACAATGGCTGCTCAGCAAAAACCCAATGTATTAGTGGTTCTGTTAGATGATGTGGGCTTCATGGATTTTGGCAGTTATGGTGGAGATACAGCAACACCAAACATTGATAAATTGGCGCAACAAGGGGCCAAGTTTTCTCGATTTTATACGTCACCGCAATGCGCGCCAAGCCGTGCCATGTTGATGACGGGTAAAGACAACCATCAAGTAGGTATTGGTTCTATCATTGAATCCTTAGATCCAAAGCTAAGACAATATCCTGCATATAGCATGATATGGGAAGACGATACCAAAACTATGGCATCTCGATTAAAAGAGTCAGGCTATCAAACCTTTGTTAGTGGTAAGTGGGGTATAGGTGAGTCTGGCGCTAACTTACCCAGTAAATTTGGGTTTGATCGTTCTTTTGTTTTAGATGCAACTGGCGCTAGCAACTATGACCACCGGCCATATATTCCAATTAGTACAACCGCTAAGTGGTTTGAAGACGGTGAGCCTACCACGCTGCCTGATGATTTTTATTCCTCCCGTAATTTAGTCGATAAGCTGATTGGATATATTGATGATGCTGAAAGCGAACAGCCATTCTTCGCGTACTTGCCGTTTATGGCTATTCATATGCCGTTGCAGGTGCCTAAAGAATACATTGATAAGTACAACGGAGTGTTTGATCAAGGCTGGGATGTCGTGGCCAAACAGCGTTTGGAAAAAGCCATTGAATTAGAGCTTGTACCCGGTGGCACCAAACTAGCAAAATCATTAAAGACTAACCGCAAATGGGACCAATTAACTGAAGCAGAAAAGGTCTATTGGGCCCGTGCCATGCAAGTTAATGCGGGTATGTTAGAAGCGGCAGACTTTCATTTAGGTCGTTTGCTAAGTCAATTAGAAGCAAAGGGCAAATTAGAGAATACCATTGTGATAGTGACATCAGACAATGGGCCTGAAGGCAGTACCGTGGGTTTTGACAAGGGCTTACAAGGAATTGCGTTTAGTGCGTGGATGTCCATGCACGACTGGAGTACCGAATACGAGGATATGGGGGGTAGAAATGGCCTAACGACCATTGGGCCCGAATGGGCATCTGTGTCATCAGGGCCGTTTAGGCTGTTTAAATTTAATAGTTCAGAAGGTGGACAACGTGTTCCTCTGATTATTTCGGGATCAGGAATTATTAATCAAACTGATTTTCTTCAAGGTCGAGCTCATATGGTGGATATTTTGCCTACTGTTCTTGATGTGCTTGATATTCCATTCGATCAAGACGAATTATACGGCCGAAGCTTGATGCCATTAATTAACGAGCAGTCACAAGAAGTTTACGGAACCGATGAGTCTTACGCTATTGAGGTGGGTGGAAATGCATCTTTGTATCGAGGTGCTTGGAAAATCTCACGGGTTAATCCTCCTTCTGGAGATGGCCAGTGGCACTTATTTAATTTGGCGGTTGACGCAGGTGAAGCGAACGTTTTGGAGGATGAATACCCGGTACTGTTTCAAGAACTACTAAATGAATATTTAGCATATTCTACTGAGATGGAGATCATTCAGCCAGATCTTGATTCTAATGATAGAGATCAAGTGGTCAAAAATATCATTCGCAAGCAAGCAGGTCTCATAGGGCCATACCTCATTTTCATAGTGATTCTGATCGTGGGCTTTGTTTACCTGCGTCGTCGAAAAAAAAGTTAACTAACCGCAACACAATATTAGTAAATTTGAGGAAAGTTTGATGACCCTAAAAAAAGTAGGATTAATAATTACAGTTGTTTTGGCAGCCATTAGTATAGTTTATTGGGGGCTACCCAAAACCCTGAATTTAATAGGACTACATCCTCATTATGACATCCCAGCATACGACCTAAGCGGCAAGCGTGCTCTGATTGTAACCACTAGTCATGGTGTACTTAGTGAAGAGGTTGATGACAAAGATGCCAAAGCAACGGGGGTGTTTGGTTCAGAGTTAAGCATTCCATACTATTCTTTGTTGAATGCTGGTGTAGAGGTAGACATTGCATCAATTAAAGGGGGTAAAATTCCTATTGAACCTAACTCTATGGACTGGCCATTAGCGACTGCTGAAGATAAGCGTTTTAAACAAGACGCGGTTGCCTTGGCCAAAATTGCCCACTCTATCCCAATTAGTCAAATTGATGCCTCTCAATATGATGTTATTTTTATGTCTGGTGGCTGGGGGGCGGCCTATGATTTGGGGCGTTCTGCTGAATTAGCGGACGTTGTGACGAAAGCCAATGCCAAAGATGCAGTGATTGGTTCCGTCTGCCATGGTGCATTAGGTTTAATCAATGCCAAAGCAAAAGACGGTTCATCTTTGATTGCAGGGCGTAATGTAACCGGTGTAACCGATTTACAGATAAAACAGCTGGATATTGAAATGACACCTTTGCATCCAGAAACTGAGCTAAGAAAAGCCAATGCAAATTATGAAGCTAATTCGGCGTTCCTTGATATTTTTGCGACACACGTGGTGGTAGACGATAATTTAGTCACAGGTCAAAACCAAAATAGCAGTGCAGAAACTGTGCATCGCATTCTTGAAATTTTAAGCAAATAATTCCTAAACATATTCACATTTATCCGAGAGCATGCACTGGCAGCACAAGTTTATTGAGCTAATACCAATCACCATAAGTCTTGATTTTTAGAGCGGTTTCATGATGAGCCAGTTGAGAGATCAACTGGCTTTTTATTTTTAAGATAAGCACTTTAGTTTTTAAAGTAATGACTATCCCCTATCCTTAAATACTGCAGTAATGTATTAGTGCAAACCAAACTTGAGACATCTTATAGCCAGTCATCTTCTAATATTTCATCGCTATTGGCAGGTAAAGTGATCACGCTGCCATCTACACCTAATGTAATGGGGCCTTGATAGGCATCATCCGTCCCTTTTAGGAATAGTGCCTCCATTCCGGGGGCAGGCAGAGCTGGAATAATGTGGTAATACATTAAGTGTCGGGCGTTAGCCGCTGCAGCGACTTGTGCCGCTTCAACAGGTGAGGTGTGATAGTCCGGAATATCAAACATCACTTTTTCCAAGATGGGCATGTGTTTACTTTTTGCGGTAACTTGGATCAAATTGATTAATACGTTCGATAACGCTTCGTGTACCAATAGGTCAACATTCTTAGCTGCCATTTCGACATTTTTTGACTTGGTGGTATCGCCACTGATCACCGCTGTGCGTCCCTTGTATTCAAAGTGATATCCAACAGCAGGGTAAACGGGTTTATGATCCACTGAAAATGCTTTTACGGTTAATCCATTTTTATTAAAAACTGTCACCATGACGCCTGGTTCGGGTGAAGGGAATTCTTTCGCGATTAAGCCGGCTCCAGATTTTGGGGCTACAAGGTCTGAATGGTGATCGTGGCGATATTGTGCATCTGCAGCGTAGGCTAAATTAAATCCTTCAACCACCTTTTTGGTGCCTGCTGGACCAATGACAGGTAATGGCGAAGTATTTGCGGCGTTAACCCAGCGCATCATTCCCAACTTGCCTAAACTATCAATATGGTCTGAGTGAAAGTGAGTTAATAACTGGGCGCTGATATTCCCCAGAGGGACTTGCATCTCTAGTAGGTTAGTGGTGCTGCCGGCCCCTGCATCTACCGTAACCAAAGTGTCTCCCGCAATGATCAGTACACAAGGGCCTGAGCGCACAGGATCGGGCAAGGGACTGCCAGCACCGCACAAAACAACGTGTAAACCATCTTCAAGTTCTGAAACTGAGTTCCCCCCTAAGCGTTGCTCAACTACAACTTCTGCGATTTTGTATCCCATGTCTGAAGGGCTGCAACCGCTCATTATGTTGGCAGAAAAGAGTGCTACTGCGTACTTAACCAGTTTCATGATGGAGGTTTCCTCTGTTGGTTAGCTTTACCTTGATGTTTATAAAAATACATTAGCATGCCGCATGACAATTTAAACGAAACGTACAAAAAAATAAAAGCACGTATGTGAATTAAGGGCGCAGTAGAAAGTCGTTTTTTATAATCGCCTGCATACAAACTGATACAGGGCGGAGCATATTTATTCGAACTGTTTGACCAGACAGTTTACCTGATATTGGAGAATATCCTGAGATTTTTGGGCGTTATAATTCAAGTTAAGTCTGAGATTAATCCATGTGATGGTACTGATTAAAGAGTTTAATGCTGCAAAGGTTATGTCATCTTCGAGAATGGGATTCGGCAAGATTGTTTGCAGTGACGCCCTTTCCAACTCAAATATGCGTTCATATGTTGCTCTTAGATATTCAGAGCGAAAACGTCGCAGACTCAGACTGACTCGCATAGGAAATATTTTTTCATAGATTTCGCAGCGGTTTCGAACAAGTTCATTTAATTGTTCTCGCCAGGTTGTTGTTTTATATGGCTTTAGATATATAGGCAGGACCTGATTCTCTACATCTGAAGCGATTTCGCGACTCAAGCTATCCATATCATCAATATTTCGAAAAACAGTGCGTATACTTAATTGGGTTTTCTCTGCAATATCCGTAGCTCGGGGGGAATAGTTACCCGAATAGATAAGGTCATGTATGGCTGCTTTAATCATTTCTCGACTACGAATACTACGTAAACGTCGGCCATCGCTTTTAGTGTCAGAGTTAAAGCGCGATGTATCGTTCATAAAACCAAACTCCAAATAACCAATTTAAACTCACGCTCAGTTGCCCAAGGGCAGGTCCAAAACTGATGGTATTATATTATGTATTGGCATATTTAATGCCGATATATGTTATGAAATATTTTACAATTCGAGTGTTGTAACTCAGAAGATTTCGCAGAATAGCATAAGCATTTAATAATTGGGAGTTCGCCTTGTAAATAGCTGTAACTATACTCATCTCAACTTATGTATTTGCCTCCTGTGCCTATGCAGGCAATGCCAAAGCGGATCGCGCTGCAAAAAAACATACAAATGAATGTTTCCCAAGCTTATTTAAGGAGACCGAGAAGCCAATGAATAAAACAGGAAGTGTGACACCTGGATCCTCCTGTCTTATTCTTCTATTTTGCAGCGTCTTAGCAATATTATCTATTGGTCGTTAAAATCGGATTTTAACGGTAATGCCATACGTAGCAGGTTCACTATAAAAGCTAAGCAATTTCGCTGATTGTAATGGGGCTGCATAAGATATTAGCCCCTGATTATCTTTGTCAGTGATATTACGTCCCCATAAGATGATATCAGTATCATATTCTTCAAAGCTGAAGTATATGCGAGCGTTTATTTTACCGTACCCGTCAGCCTTTGAGATAGGGTCGTTTGCAGCTTCAGTATACATTGAGCCCAAATAATTATATTCGATCATGGCATAAGAATAAACGTCATCACTTATCTTAAATGCTTGCTGAAGACCTAATATAACCATCTCGATCAGAAGAGAATGCGGTGACTCGAAATGCTAACTCATCCTCAATTGCCGAAAACGACTTTGCAAAGGAAACGTTTTTTAAGCCATAATTACCTAAAGTAGCTTCAATAAAACCATCATTGCCATCATGGCTAGGCGCAACATTACGGATGTGTATGGCACCTGACGGAGTGTTTTTTCCAAACAAAGTACCTTGAGGGCCACGCAATACTTCAACCACTTCAACATCAACGAAATTGTTGATCATTGAGCTTTGGCGGGCTCGATAAACACCATCAACGTAGATACCAACTGATGATTCTAAACCAAAGTTTTGTGATGAGGTGCCAACACCACGAATAGAAAACTGAGGGGTGGTTGAGCTTTGTGATTGAGAAATTGTCAGAGAAGGCACCGAGGCTTGTAAATCAAACATATCTTTGATGGCTGCTTCTGCTAAAGCATTTCCCGATATGGCGGTTACGGCAATTGGAACATTCTGCAGGTTTTGGCTACGCTTTTGCGCGGTCACCATGATTATCTCTAAGCCAGTATCTTCTTTTTTTATTACACCGTCATTTTGTTCCTGAGCGACTATATGAGTACTGAGTATCAGGGACACTGACGCTGCTATATAGCCCTTTTTCAATCCTCTGTTGGAATTATTCATCTACAGACCTCATTGCTATAATTATATTGGCATACACTATGTCAGATGACATGCACCATGCCAATATAATTAGTTGCAAAACTAACAAGTAATTAACATTCATTGAGAAAATGAGCTGTGAAAATTAATAATTTATATACCATTGAGGTAGAAGCTTTCCAGATAGCCCCGATAAGTTTATTTAGCTAAGAGATTTAGAGCTAGACAATAGAAGCTGATAGCTCGAGCAACAGTTCACAAGCGCTGAGTCCTCGTACAAAGGCCGAGACCTATGTATGTTAGAACCACTATTTATATTTAAACCTATGATTGAAGTTAAGAAGATCTAAGATTGTCGATATAAAGCTTCATTACGCACTTCTGTTGGGATTTTCTTAGACCAACGTTTAAAAGATCTCCGGAAGTTTGCTGCATCACTGAAGCCCAATAGTGCCGATATTTCATTAATGGTTAGTTGTGTACCCGTTAAATATTCGTGAGCAAGTTTATTCCTAACTTGATCGAGTAATTGTTGGAACTTATAACCTTCTTTAGCTAAGCGGCGCTGAAGAGTGCTTTCGCTCATGTGTAATTGATTTGCAACACGCATACTCGTTGGAAATTCTGTCCCTGACAATAAGAGCACTTCTTGAACTCGCTCACTTACCATGCCTCTGTGAGTATCTTTGGATAATAATCTATCGCACTGCCGTCGAAAAATGTCTCTCGCAACTGGGTTCGCGGTTGCAATACCCAAATCTAAACCTGCTTCATCAAAACTCAACACACTTCTATTGCTGCTAAATTTTACCTTTGAACCAAATAATTGTTGATAAGGAACTTTGTCGTATGGTGCATCATAATCAAATTCTACATGTATTGATGTTCTGCCTTTTGGGATCAGAGTATCTCCGCTTCGCATGATGGCAGCATAAAGAAGCTCTATGTAGAACCGTCTCAAATTATCAGGTAAATGAGGTGCTTTAATTAGTACTTCAACACGACTTTCCCGTGACAATACTTTCACGTCTAAGCTGGGTAATAACGCTCTGTTATATCGCACCATCAACTTAAGTGCATCACCGATAGTGGTGCTGGTGATGATTGCATATCCAAAAATGCCTTGAGATGGAATATCCATACTCGAACCAACCAATAAACCAAGTTGAAGATCTTGGCTCATTTCAATCCCATTTGTTGAGATCGTATCGAGTTGTTGAGCAGTCAAATTTAACTCTTTTTCTAGATCCGCTTCCTTAATGCCTGAATGATTGAGGAGGCGATTTACATCTAGTCGTCGTGCTTTTAACACTTTAATTAATGTTTTTAGATAAAATGAATGCATTTCTTTGATTAGACAACAATAGTAGTAGGTTGATGGTATTTGACACTCTGATTGAAGGTATTTAACCCTACATTTAAACATTGGTCAACTATAATCGTTCTCGATTTATTTTGTAAGCTAACGAACACAGTAGGGTAAACAGTATGCCAATGTATAAAGCACCTTTAAGAGATATTAAATTTTTAATGAGAGATGTATTAGATTATTTTCCTCATTATGAATCGTTAGAAAATGGGTCAGATGCTACCCCAGACATGGTTAACGCTATTTTAGAGGGTATCGCCACCCTAAGTGAAGAAGTCTTGGCACCACTAAATTTATCTGGTGACAAAGAAGGCTGTTATTTTAATGATGGTGCGGTGACTACACCCAAAGGTTTTAAAAAAGCCTATAAAGAATATATTGCTGGTGGTTGGCAAGGTTTATCTTTCCCTGAAGAGTATGGTGGTCAAAATCTACCCACGTCGATAAACCTAATCAAAGCAGAGATCACTGGCAGTGCAAACTGGTCTTTTTCGATGTACCCAGGGCTGAGCATGGGTTGCATCAATACTGTATTAGAATACGGCTCTGACCTACAGAAAAAACAATTTATGATACCGTTGGTCAGTGGTCAGTGGAGTGGCACCATGTGTCTGACTGAACCACAATGTGGAACAGATCTCGCGCAAGTGAAAACAAAAGCCGAACTCAATCAAGAAGATGGAAGTTACCGATTAACGGGTACCAAAATATTTATTTCGGCTGGTGAACATGATTTAACGGAAAATATTATCCATATTGTTTTAGCTCGCATTCCTGATGCACCGAAAGGAACCAGAGGTATTTCATTATTCATCGTTCCAAAGGTGAATATTGACAATGATGGTCAGTTAACCGATAGGAATTCTGTATATTGCGGTTCAATAGAACACAAGATGGGAATTCGAGCTTCATCAACAGCGGTGTTAAATTTTGATAGCGCTACTGGATACTTAATCGGTAAAGAGAATGAAGGCTTAGAAGCGATGTTCACTTTTATGAACACTGCTAGGATCGGCACAGCACTTCAGGGGATTTGTCATGCTGAAGCATCATTTCAAGGTTCACTCGCTTATGCCAAAGAACGCCAATCTATGCGTGCGTTATCGGGCAAAAAACAACCAGACGCCGTTGCCGATGCGATTATCTGGCACCCAGACGTTCGTAAGATGTTATTAACTCAACGTGCCATTGCTGAAGGTGGTAGAGCGATGATTTTTCATGCTGCAAAAATTGCTGATAAAATGTTTAATGCGACTGTTGCTGGTGATACTAAAAAGCAGAAAGCCTATGATGATGAGTTGGGATTTTATACACCAATCCTGAAAGGTTTTATCACTGAATTAGGATTAGAGTCTGCAAACTTAGGCATGCAAGTGTTGGGTGGACATGGTTATATTCATGAGCATGGAATGGAACAAATCGCTCGTGACGCTAGAATAGCCACGCTCTACGAGGGCACAACGGGTATACAAAGCTTAGATTTATTAGGGCGTAAAGTGTTGATGTCAAACAAAGGACAATCCATTCGTGACTTTAGCAAAGTGATATTTTCATTCGCTAAACCCCATTTATTATCACGGGGCCCAGTTGGTAGTATGGCTCGCACTTTATGTAAGCGTGCAGTTGAGTGGAACATCATGACCCTGCGTATTATGTTAGGCGCGGCGAAAGACCGTGAGTTGGTCGGGTCGGCCTCAGTTGATTATCTCATGTACTCTGGTTATGTGATGATGGGTTATTTTTGGGCTTTACAAGCTGAAAAATCAGCGGCATTAATTAAAAGTGGCAAAGGCGAAGAATCGAATGATTTCTACACATCAAAAATTCAAACGGCAGAATTTTACTTTGATCGTTTACTGCCAAGAGCATCTGCCCATAAACAATCTGCGGTGTCTTCGACAAAATCATTGATGCAAATGGACAACGAGCATTTTAACTTTCTGTAAACTCACTTTTATTAATTGCAAAGGGATGAATAATTCTTACATCATAGGACGATAAATCGACACACATTAGCCATGTAATACCAATCCGTATAATATAAAGTTCATGGCTAATGTGTCTGATAAAGTACTGAAAAATCGAGCAACACGACTCTTTCGTGGCTCTAACTCGGCAATACATTGCTTTCAAGTATTGAAACAATAACACGGAGGATTTCATGAAGAAGTTAGTTTTGGGCCTTGTTATAGTTGTTGCGATTTTAGCAGCAGGTTTAATTATTTTAAAAGAGATTAAAGTAGGGTCCCAAACCTATCTTTATGGGTACCCCCTGCTTGTTATGGAAAAAAGCAGACTCGCGATGCAAGGAGTTGATGGTTTTAGAAATAAATTTCACCATAAACACAATTTGCCTGATCATTCTTTTAGAACCGTTGTGCGTCCAAATAATGATACTTTGTATAGTATCGCATGGCTGGATCTAGCCAATGAAGGACAAGTCTTATCCGTGCCAGATATGGGGGAACGATATTACGTCATGCCTTTTATGGATGCATGGACAAATGTTTTTGCAAGTGTAGGTACCCGTGAAACAGGCATAAAAAAAGGCGATTATTTGATTACAGGCCCCAACTGGCAAGGCGATGTGCCTGATGGGTTACCCCAAATTAAAGCACCTACCAATATGGTGTGGCTAATTGGTCGTATTCAGATTAATGGTGACCTTGATATAGCAGAGGTCAGTGCCATTCAAAAGAGCTTCAAATTAGCCAGCCAAACTCAGTGGTTAGCGGGTGAAATACAACCATTCTATACATCAGATACGCATAAGCTCGATCAAAGTATCTCCCCTAATAAGCAGGTTGAAGCAATGACCAGCACAGAATTTTTCACGGAATTGTCCAGGCTGCTTAAAACCCAAGCCACCTTAAGGGGCGATGAATTGATTTTGGAAACATTAGCCCATGTGGGGGTGGTTCCAGGTCAGGATTTTAACAAAGAAAATCATGGCTGGCTAAAAACAAAACTATACAATTTTATTTTCAAGGTAACGAAGAAAAAACTCATTGAAAAGTTAGAAAACGGCCGTTCAAAAGAAAATGGTTGGAATATTACACGGGATTTAATCGGCAATTATGGAACAAACTATAAATTTCGGGCGGCCGTGACTAAAGTTGGACTTGGCGCATTGCCACCAGATGAGGCCATTTACGCAAGTGCATCGGTGGACTATAAAGGACAAAGACTGTCAGGAGCGCATCAGTATATAATTCATTTCCCGGTCGGACAAATGCCGCCTGTTAAGGCTTTTTGGTCAATCACAATGTATGATGAAGATGGCTTTGTAGTGGAAAGTGCTATCAATCGTTACCTCATTGGTAACCGGGACTCGCTAAACTTTAATGATGATGGATCATTGGATATCGTTATTCAATATGCACCGCCAGAAAAGGATACTGAAAACTGGCTACCAACCCCGAAAGGGACATTTACCCTTATTATGCGGTTATACCTGCCCAAAAAGCGTATTCTGAATGGCAGTTGGGAAATGCCTCCTTTAGTTCGGGAATAATACAGGCCTATCTAAAGTGTTAGCAAAGGTGGTGTACTTCTACCTTAAAGCTGGGTGTTGTTTTTGTTGTATTTAAGAATGACTGTCTACTTTATTGTTCCGGAGATAAATGCTGCCCACTTTGCCGAAAAGGTCAGTTTACAAATGCCAATGATTGGAAAAATAATCAAAACACTCGTCTTCATAAATCACAACAGCAATATCATGATATGTGGTCAGGACATTGCAAGATTGCAATGTAAAGTATCAAAAATAAGTATGCAAAAGCGCCCTATTCTGAAAGAAGGCTTATATCAAGATTAAAAAATTTAACAAGCCTATGCATTTTGCTCACATAACTTAGACACCCAGAGTAATAAAGTACGCAACCCCATCCCAGCTTCAAGGTGGTGCACTTCTACCTTGAAGCTGGGATGGGAGTATTCCTTAGCTATAGGTGTCAACGTAATTAAAAATGGCGAACGCGCAAGCTTAAGGATGATGGTGATTTTCGGTTATTGCCTGAATTAGATTTACCAAACAATCTGAGTCGGGAGCACGAAGAATATAAGGACAGCCGTCCTAAATAATATGTACCTTCCTCTTTATCACCCAATTTTATCTAGATTGTTGTTTTTATATTCCGTTTTTTCTGAGCTCATGTTGCTCTCTGTTAAAGGGGCAAGCAGAATATGGATCTTTTAAGATGATTACTTTTCCATTGTTGCGTTATTTTTTGGTATTAGGTAAAGTTTTTGTAAATCCAGAATACTGTATATGTTTCAGCTTTATAGTGAAGCCTAGTTGCCAATCATTGTTATTATAGGATGTTGATATGCGTATTTTGGGGTGTTTTAAGTTTGCTATTATTATATTTTCCTTTTTGTTGTTGAGCTGTGGTGGATCAAGCAATGTAGTGTTTGATAATGTATGGGCAACGCCATTGAGTACAAATTGTGAAGGTAGCTTTGAATGTGTGTAAGGCTGAATTGTTCAGGCGTGTTGAAGTAAGTTTCTGGCCTTTGCCATCCCTCGTATACGTTGATGGTTTGTGTGCTGTTTGAATTGTTGTAGCATGTGCTCACTGCCAACGGCAGTGCTGAAGTGTTGTTCAAATTCTGTGGTCAAGGTTAACCATTGCTCAGTATCCTAGGCCAAGGCGATCTAGTATAGGGCTGTGGTGATGCTCTATGTAACCCGCTTTATCCTCTCGAATACAGCGCCCTGTGCAATCCACTAATTCACAATAGTCAATCAAGCTGTAAGCAATGCCTTTAGGCATGTCTTGTCTGTGATTGCCTACAAAACGCATCAAGTTTTTAGGTTGTTCGCCTTTGATGAGGGCCTGAATACGGTTTTGAATACTGGTGTGTTTTGACGTTTCAGGTGTGACCTCCATTTTGGCGCGAATAGGATTTAAGTCCACATAGGCCATACAGGCTAATACCGCACTTTCATCCCTCCTTGCCGTAAAAGCAGGCTTGAGATTTGAATCGGCCTTCCCACTAATTTATCGGGAATAAATTAGAACAGCTTTAGCTGGCCCGTAGGGTGAGCGCCAGGGATGGCAGCGAATAAAACCTGCCAGTGCATAACGGCTGTTTTGCTACTTTTTGAAAATGGGTGTCTTCTTTATTTTGCAGGTTAAAATGTGAAGCGAAGCGGAACCTAACCAAATGTTAAAAGTCCTGCTTTAATGGCTTGTTTATAAAGCTATTGGTAAATACTACCTTTATGCTTTAACCAACCGCTAATATGGTGACCATTTGGGTCTATATGAGTCCAATGAACTACGCCACCTTTTTTATTCCATTCATATTCACCATAAAATTGAACTGTATCACCTTTTGAAATCGAGTTAACTCTTGGGGCAAGATCAATATTATGTGCGATTAAGATAGTGTTACCAGAGCTTAACTTAAGGATGAATTTTTGATGACGTGAACCTTGATTATCATCGCTTAATATACGAATAACTTTGCCAGAGCCTTTAACTTGAACATTACTTTTATGATTTTTATAAGTTTCATTAAGAGATGTAGCATTTGCAAAATTTGACCACTGTAAAAAAGTGAAGCCTACTAAAATCAATATTAACAGTTTACGCATACACCAAACCTTCCCTAGCTCTAACGCCCCGCTAAATTGCGCTGCCTTTTTGGCGTCAATTTGAGCGGTTTGTTATAAATTTTTATCATTCTCTTTTCCGTGCCAAATTCTTAAAATATAAATGACCTCATCGGTAATTAAATAGCGAACCGTATATTGACCTAAATAGAGATCACGAATTCTCTCTGGGTCAGAAGCTTTTAAAACGGGTAAGCCAATTTGAGAGAATTGTTTAAGTTTATGAACGCCCTCTTGAAGGTCTATGGCAACTCTACGAGCAGCAAATGGATTCTTATTTTCTATGAATTCAACAACCCGCTGAAGGTCTTCAATCGATTCTGGTGAGTATTTGACCTTCATGGTTTAGGAGAAGAGGTTCTCGCGCCAGTACCCCAGCTATTAAGCCAAGCGTTAACGTCTGCTTCGTCTATAGACTGACCTGATTTTATAGATTCTAGAGCCTCAAGCGTATCTTGCCATCTAGTATCTTCAAGTGATTGTTTTACCAAAAACTCCTTGACCGCCTGATTTATAAGGTAATTTTTGCTCCTATCGAGCTTTTTCGCGAGAAAATCTAGAGGCTTATCTACATCGTCATTAAGCCGAACACTTGTAATACTCATATTCTTATCCAATTGTAGCTACTTGTACTACATCTTAGTACAAAGGTAAGTGATGGGCTAAATAAATTTATAACGCTTTGCTAAGAGGAAAATATTGGTTGGCTATAATCGCTAAGCGATTGCCAACTGTCATTTTTCCTTTTAAGCAATTTATTAGCTGCTGATTATAATTAATAATGATAGCGGCAGGATATAACTGTTATATGACTATCATTAACCGCATATACTAGACGATTTGATTCATCCACACGTCTAGACCAAAAACCTGATAAATTTTCTTTGAGAGACTCAGGTTTTCCGATCCCCTCAAATGGAGAACGCTTAGTATCTGTAATTAATTTATTAATTCTTTTAAGCGTTTTTTTATCTTGTCCTTGCCAATATACGTAATCGGCCCATGCATCATTAGTCCAAGCTAACAACCTAGTCATTTATTATTTCTCGCTCAATCACTTGAGCGGATTTAAATTGCTCAATAGAACGGCTTAAGTGAACTGCGTTAGCAGGTGACTTTAATAAATGAACAGTTTCCATCAAGCTATTGTAATGATCCATAGACATAACAACAGCATCTTCAGAATCTCTACGTGTAATTACCGTATAATCAGCGTCGTTTACGACATGATCAAGTACAGATTTAAGTCCATTTCTTGCTTCAGTAAAAGATACGATTCTCATATTATTCTCTTTTCTTAGTTGTACAGTTAATAAGATAAGTGTAACTAAAAAGAACGACATGTACAATATAATGCACATGTTAATTTAAAGCATAACGCCCCACTAATAAGTGAACCAAATGCTGGCTGGGGATTTGCTCCGCAAATGGCATGTCACTGTTTGTGAATCTTAATTTAGTGGCTTGTTATGTATCAATTTCACTACACTCACGAGCAAGGTATGATCTGATCTGTGCCAATACCGAAGCAGTTTGTTTGTAGTGAATATTAAAAACGTAACCGTTCTTTAGCTGAATTGTTGCTTTATTTTGGCCTATTTTGTAAGACACTACACTCACCCCTCCATCTACCTCATTACCGTCAAACCATTCAGCTTGAAGAATACAAAAATCAAATTCATAATTGGAGGAAAAACAAAGATATCGGTGCGTGAGGTTGAATGGATCTTCATCTTCACCTTCGGCAAATAATACCTGAATAATGTCACCGCCAATAGCCTCTCCATAATCCACTATCGTTGCTTCAAATTCGATATTCATCGATATCCCCTGATACAGTCATAGTAGGAACTTCATTCACACAAAGCCCCCATACAGATCCGGACGTGCGGTTTTCCCGCATCCGGCTCCTCGGTTGTACTCGCTTTCGCAGTGCAAAACATCCTTCATACTTACCACCATACCTTTATCCTTTTTGACGACGCCTTACATACGGGCTTAACAAGATCCCGATACGCTATTACACGCTTTAATCTTGCCCACGTCATACTCTTACGACCACTGCGTCGGTTCAACCACTTATATAGCTTTCCCACTGCGTGAAAGTACACACTAAACAAATCATCTAGATTACCTACCGCTCCGAAGTAATTGTAATGCCCTCGTAGCTTTTGTGTCAGCTTATCTATTAAAATCGGCGTTCTCTTATGCCGATTCTTCTTAATGTACTCGCTTAGTTTGCTCTTAGTAGATTGTAATCTATCACGTGATGTTCGTCTAAATAAGCGGGCATTACCCGTCTTATCATCGTCCCAATAAAACTCGAAACTCAAGAACGTAAAACTGTTCTTGAGGCTAGGCTTAAAACGACTAAAGCGAAGGCAATTTGTCTTCTGCGGCGTGACTTGCAGATTATACTTTTCAAGCCGCTTAGGTAACACATCGTAGAATCGTTCTGCATCCCTTGAGTATTGAAAAGCACAAACAAAGTCATCCGCGTAACGACATAGAATAGCCTCTCCTTCACAGTGAGGTTTCACCACATGCTCAAACCACTCATCGATAACATAGTGTAAATATATATTCGCCAAAATCGGGGAAATACTACCACCTTGTGGCGTTCCTTCTTCTGGGTATTGTATTTCACCGTCTTCTTCGAGTATGCCTGCTTTTAACCACTTGGAAATTAAACGCAAGAAGCGCTTATCATCCACACGCAGCGCTATAAACTCAAGCAACACATCATGATCGATATGATTGAAGAAGCCTTTAATATCCGCTTCAACTACATAACCGAAACGACAAAATTGCATTCTGACGTTAAGGTCATCTGCGCATTGTCGTGCTCCACGCTTTGGTCGATAGCCGTAGCTGAAGTCATGAAAGTCTTGTTCGTAAATAGCACTGAGTAAGTCTGACCCAGCGGTTTGCAGCAGTTTGTCTTCGAGCACGGGCAGTCCCAATGGTCGCGTTTTTCCTGTGGATTTTGGTATGTGTTTCCGTTTCACCAACCGTGCTTTGTAGCTTTGTCTCTTTAAACGGCCTATAAGATCCTCTGCATTTTCATCAAAGTGTTTTTGATAATCTTGATAGGTAACATTATCGACCCCGCTCGCCGCCTTTTTATTCATTTTACTGAATGTATAGCGCAAATGGGTTTCGTTTAAACAGCGAAACAAATCGCGAAAGCGATGTGTTGGTTGTTGTTTTGCTTTTCTGGCTATTACTCTCAGTGCGGGTAGCTCATAATATTCCCAATCTTCCGCGTCGGGGATGAGTGTCCTCTGAGAGCTACGGTTTATGGCATTTCATCTATTTTGGTCATGTTGCCTTCTCCTTCACCCAACAAGGTCAGCACGCTTAAGTGTGGATTTCGCAGCTCAATACTCGGCCTATGGCTTCCCCTGTCAACGCTTAACTCGACACCTTACGGTGCAAAGCCCATGACTCGGGGTCTTGGCGGTGTGCTTACCTTACCAAGTAGAGGACTTGCACCCGGGGCGGCCTCCGCTCCGTTCTTCTACCAATTTATCTCGGCGCACTGGGTGACTTGTTAATTGTTTCAAATGTTGTAACGGGGCACTGGATTTCTGCCTAAGCTCCCTTGTGGCGCGTTTCAATTCCACAACGGAGTTGCCTCAACTACGGCGTTATTTGTTTTGGACACAGGGCCATAATGGCGTGGAACTATGCCTCAACACAAATGCCTTGTATTTGACGATTTGAATTCCCGCTGAACTGTGCTTTTTGAGGTCACTTGGGTATATAAGGGCGTTGCTTAGTTAATGGGGCTCTACGCGATAATACTTTTTGTTAAGCTTATTGAATAAGCACCGCTATTTGAGTTTATAATGGCGGTCAAATAGTTTTCGCAATTGATGGACCTACGTGAGTATAAAATGACCCATAAAGTACGTTATAAGTTTAATGGTGTGGCAAAGGAAATGAGTTTTTCTTACAGCCGCTATCGCAATATGCATGAGGCAGTGGCCGATGCTGAAGGACTAGACCTTACCCACTTTTTGCAAACTGAGCAGCGAGTGGCCTCAATCAGTAAAGGCAAAGCTACCGTAAGAAATTTTAGAGATGCCGAATTTGTAAAAATGGGTTTTACTGAATTATACTTCTTAAAAAATGGCCAAGAATGATAGTCGTTTTTGGTCATGCACTCAATAGTATCGTGAGCAGTAGCGGTGCTGCAGTTAAGATTATAGCAAGCATCAACAAATCGACAGGTAGCCGATTGGCACAGCATTGGCTGGCCTAAGGCTTAGACACAGGGATGTGCCTAATGCACATCCCTTGCTGATCCAAAAAATACTGATCCCGCAGGTCTTCTGGTCACAGGCATTTAACGCCTAAACCCAAGCTCCTTCATCTTCTGCCGAATCTTGCTAGCAAATCGACTGTTCATGCCATCAAAAGGATTATCAACAACCACGTAAGAAGAAGTTGATTTGGTCATGTCGAACAATTCACTATCCGGGTCTATGCCATTTTCGTCAATGACCACACTGTTAAAAGTGTCGACTACAGCGTCTTTTAGCTCACCCATTAAGTGATCAAAAACCTCATGAGCTTGACGGATAAATACATGATAGGGTTCGCTACCGCCAAACATTGAGTTGGTACCCGTGGCCCCAAGCAAATGTATGCCTTCTTTGATGTATTCGATTTCAGACAGGTATTCTACCCAGACTTTGTCTAGGCTATACAGCACCACGATGATTAACGCCTCAGTGCGTTTTTCGCTGCTGATATTGCTTTGGTTAATGAGTGCCTGCCAGCGTTCGTCGACATCTTCAATGAATGATTCAACCCCGTTTTGATTCAGAATATCTTCTCTTAGTTTTTGAAAACCCCGGCGCTGTTGCTCTATCACTTCGCTGTATTTGTACAAGACTTTACGCCGCTCTAAATTAGCGCCTTCAATCACTCTTTGCGCATGGGCTATTTTTTTACCAAGACCCACTTTTGACTTCAGCTCTCCCTGCTCTGCCGTTATCGAACCAAATTCGTCTTCAGTGAAATGGTTGAACAGTTTGTCGGTGAGACTGACAAAATACTGTGACGACCCCGGGTCACCCTGTCTTGCCGCCCTGCCCCGCAATTGGTCGTCTATGCGTCTTGATTCAAAACGGCTGGTGCCGATCATGTGCAGACCACCAACGTCTTTAACACCCGTACCCAACAATATATCAGTGCCCCTGCCTGCCAAGTTGGTGCAGATGGTAACAGCACCCAAAGCACCTGCCCCGGCGATAATATGGGCTTCGTTTTCGTCATTGTTTGCGTTAAGCAATTGGCAAGTAATGCCGCTTTCGACCAGTAAGGAGTGTAATCTTTCTGATTCGCGAATGTTCGGTGTGCCCACCAAAATGGGCTGACCGGTTTGATGAATGGCTGCTATCTCTTTGCATATGGCAGCGTCTTTGGCTTGGCTGTCGACAAATACTCGATCAGGTTTGTCGATGCGAATACAAGGCTTGCGAGGTGGAATAACGCAAGTCCTTAAATGGTATAACTGGTGCAATTCATCGGCGGCCAGCACTGCGGTGCCTGTCATACCGCTGACTTTGTTGAACAGGCTCATTAGCTGTTGCAAGGTGATGGAACCGAGCGTTTGCCCTTCCTTTTTAACCGCTAACCCTTCTTTGGCGTCTAGTGCCGACTGCATACCGTCTGGCCAGCGGCGGTTTTCGGCGATGCGTCCTGTGAATTCGTCAATCAGCTTAATGCCGTTGTTTTTCACAATGTAATCGATGTCGGGGATCAGTAACGCTTGCGCATGTAGCGCCAAGTTCACGCTGGTTAACAGCGGCAAGTGTTCTACGTCATAGAGGTTTTCACAGCCGAATAACGTTTCAATTTTGTGCGTACCAATGTCGGTTAAATACACGTTTGAGTGATGTTTATCGGTGTCGTAATCAACGGGTTTAACCAAAGCTTGCACGGCTTTGCTGACGGTATTTAGATGTTCGTTAGGCTGATGCACATCGCCAGAGATCACCAAAGGTATACGCGCCTCATCAACCAGAATAGAATCGGCCTCATCGACAATTGCTACATCGAGTTTTGACAATACGGTTTGATGCGAATAAAGGCAGAGTTGGTCGCGTAAAAAGTCAAACCCCACTTCTCGTGCGGTGGCATAGATGATGTCGCACTGGTAAGCCTGCCTTCTTTGTTCGCCAGGCATATCAGCCTGAATAATCCCAACACTTAGACCGAAGAACTCATAAAGAGGCAGTAAAAGGTCGCTGTCGCGTTTCGCCAAATAGTCGTTAAAGGTGAGCAAGTAGACTTTACGCTCGGCTAATGCATTGGCGATATTCGGTGCTGCCGCGGCAAGGGTTTTGCCTTCACCAGTTTTCATGTCGGTGACGAAACCTTCGAATAAAGCCAACCCCGCCAGTATTTGGCTGTCGAACGGCCTCATACCCAGCAGTCGGTGTGATGCTTCTATCACCACGGCGAAAACTTTAGCTTGAGTGTCTAATTCTGGTATCTTTTCTTTGAGATCTTCGATGGAAAGTGATTTTAACGACTCACCCAGTGCGTGGATCTCAATTAACGTTTTATGAAAGGTTTTGAGGTTGGTTTTAACCGACGATTTTTGCAGTTTTGCCATTATCCGTTTTAACATGCTTCCACCTTAAATGTTTACCCGTTGTTTATGTTGGTGGAGTTGGGGGGATTTCAAGGGTTTGGCAGTAAACGAATTAGGCAATCGTAGGGGCAATTCCCCGTGATTTCCCTGGTTTGGCAACCCATTAAAATATTAAAACTCATATAAAGGGCAGACACGGGGGTCAGCCCCTAAGTCGCCCAAAATAGAATCTAAGTAATGTTTTTGCAATTTTTTAGAATGGGTGTCTTTGTAATTTTTTTTTCTGTTTTTTTAGAGTGGGTGTCTTCTTTAGTTTATAGCGAACATCTGGATGGCGGTAAGCGCTAGCGCATGCTTTAACTCTGTATAAAAATTCAAAAGCACGCTTCGCGCCATCATCCTTGATGGTTTATGTCTCGAATCCCTTCGAACCAGTGACTTCTTTTCAACAGCCAAAAGAAGTAAC
>NZ_PJCF01000007.1 GCF_002835935.1 Paraglaciecola sp. MB-3u-78
AAATCGACAGTTTGGGGATATAAATACACAGCAACTGGGTCGAAAAACATTCTCATACAGCCAATCCTTTTAGCAGAATGGCTACCCACAGCGGGTCGCAGGTGCTAGAAAAGGATAATTGGGCTTCACGCGTTTGCATGACTATTGAGCTATTATGATTGACCAACTTTGCTTGCACAAATTGGCTAGTCGGTGCAGTGATAGGCATTGTTTTACTTCGCTTCGTTGGTGTTGCCAGACCTAAGGCATGGCGGCGAAAATAGAAGGTTTGTAAATGAATATTGAGCTGCTGGCAAAAGTCGCGTGTAGTCAGTCCTGATTGGGTGTGTTGCTCTACAAGCACTTGCCATTGTTGTTTGGTTCGTCTGGCCATGTTGGTAAAGTCATTCATACCTGTTTAACGCTGTAACCTGCGTAGCCAGTCACACTTATCATCATACGGAGTTGATTTCAGTCAATTACTTAGTGAGTATTGTGTCAGGTTTATTTACACAATTGATATTTTTAAACAAACCCGTTTTATGTAACTTATTGTTTTTAATTAATTAAAATGTTGCGGCGTGAATTATGCGGATATTCCTTCAAAGGTAAGATTTCACTTTTGGTTCACCATTTTCAATTTCGGGAGTGGGTAAAAGGAATAACACATGACATTTAAATTTTTAAAAATGGTTTTAACAACTTGCAGTTACGCAATATTCATAAGCCTCGGAGTACTGAGTGTTTCGGGCACTGCATCGGCCACACTTATAGAGGCAATAGCGAACCTAAATGAGGGTGACAAGTACAGGGTGGTGTTTGTTACGAGCACCACTCGAGATGCCACTTCATCCGACATCAGCGATTACAACGATTTCGTGAGTAATCTAGCCCTATCTGGCACGGTCACGAGTACCTTAGGTTTAGAGTGGACAGCGTTGGCTAGTACATCGGCAGTAAACGCACAGGTAAACACCGGAATAAGTAATTTGGATAGTGATACCGTTAATATATTTAACACAAATGGAGAAATAATTGCGACATCGGGTGAGGATTTATGGGACGGTAATTTAGCCAACCCAATACGGTACGACGAGAATAGGTTTAAAACCAATGAGATCGTTAGGACAGGCACGACTTCAAATGGGGAGAATAACAATAATTACGAACTAGGTGAGGTTGAATCATATACAGGATTAGCATTTAACCAGATATTTGTATGGATTAACTTTGATTTTGATCAAGGCGAAAATGATTATAGTTTTTATGGTGTATCAGAAAGTGTTACGAAGCAAATCGTTGAGGCCCCCGCACCCGGAACGGTTATATTGTTGTCGCTGGGCTTAGCGGGCTTGTCATTCGCTCTATACAGAAGACAATCTTAATCGGCTTGTCATTCAACTATGAGATTTTATCAACCTTTTTATTAGGCCCTGAGTTTAGGTTCAAATTGATGGTCTTCCATTTTGCGTTGGCAGATTTGATGGGTCCTAAAGCCTATTGTCTCCTGACACTCGACCGTTCGCAATAGTGGCTAACTTGCCATACAGAATTCAGAAAAAATGGATGCTGTATGACCGTTTATGGCACAGTCTGTGTAAAAAGTCGACTTTTTGAGAGTCAGTGGATAACTACAGCTATAAAGTTGTCGATTTGGCTGCGGATGTGGGTTTTAAGATTAAATTTCACTTCAAAATATTAAGCTTTGTGGAGAATTATTTCATCAAGTTCTAACTTCTAATAGTTTTTACACAGTCTGTGCACAGACCAGCCAAATAGCTGACATAAGCAATATTAATGTTTAACCTCTCTGAAAACCCCACAGATTAGTGAGAAAACTACTATTTAAATTGACTACGGTCCTTTTAAATTCCTCCCCCTTAAAATTCTATTCATGATGTACATCCTTACCAATAAGCAAGTAAAAGTGATCTAAGTCAACATTAAGTGAGGTTTAAAAAACAACCGTAATTAGCTTGGAGGTATTGTTAACTGTAACCTACACTCATATCTCTAATTCTGTCGGTAGTTTTTCTATCGATGGGCCGCTTCAGGTTTATTATAAGGAATATTTATGAATCGTTTAGTTAACGTTTTTGCCAGTACAATACTTGTAACTTATTTTTTAACTGCCTGTGGCAGCGGTAGTAGCTCTTCACCAGATGGCGGCGGTGGTTCGACACCTCAAACCTTTAATATTGGTGGTACTGCGATAAAAGGTATTATCAAAAACGGTATTGTTAAGATTTATGGTGTAACCAATGGTGTTACGGATACGACAGCATTAGTAGAAGGCACAACGGATTCGAAAGGATCATATTCACTTACTGTTGAAGATTATACCGGGCCTATCGTTATCGAAATAACGGCTGGAACTGATTCAGTCATGGTCTGTGATGTTTTTGCAGGTTGTAATGGCGTTGCCTTTGGGCAAGATTTTGCACTGACAAGTGATTTCAGCTTGAAAGCAGTGGTATCGGATGTTCAAGAAGGTGAAGACGTCACGACTAACATTACTGCAATGACGACTCTTGCTGCAGTCCTGGCGGAAAACGCAACAATATTTGATGCTACTACGGTAGCGGAAGCTAACGCTCATGTTGCTGCATTATTTAATATTACTGGCAAGTTAACCGAGCTTGAAGTTGTCAACCTTACCAATCCTGATGACGTTAATGCTGCGAGTGGCGAAGCACCTGAAGCGGCTATATTAAATGCTGCATTATTAGCGGCTGCCCTTGTCGATGCTGCTGTCGGTACTTCTCCAGACAACGCTTTAGCTGCCATGATTGCCGATTTTGCCGCTAATAATGGTCAGATGATGAATAATGAGTCGACTGATGGGGCAACCGTATCTTTAGCCGAGATATTTGCAGAAGCCTTGGCCATTATTAAAAACCCTAGCTTTGCTGGCGTTGATTTAGGCACGCTTGAATCAACGACAGAATTATTATTAATGCAGGCTCAAGCAGCAGAACCGGATTCAACTAAAGTGGTAGTGCCCGCTAATCCCGCCGTTCAAAACCGCGTACAAGCTGCCAAAAACATGGTTGAGCGTGTTCGTGCTTTTGGTCTGACTGCAACTTATGAAGGCTCTGATGAAGCAACCTTTATTGCTAGCTTTGAACTGGCAACTGAGCTTGTTAGCGAAGTTGATCTTGATACTATTTTTGACAGCTTAGATCCCATCAGTACCGCGTTAGTAATTGCTTATGAAGCTAATATGGCAGCAATCGATGCCGGCTTAGCCGCCTTAACTGCATATACTGTGACTAACGGATCTGAATTAGACATTACAGTCACTATTACCAGTGCGAGTACGGGGGATACCTACAGTATCGATATGGTAGTCCCCGATACTGTCACTGGCTCAGTAGCACTTGATGTTGATGTTGAAGCGACGATTGCTTTAGAAATCGTTGAGGATTTGACTATGACGGATGAAGAATTTTCCGGTGTGGGTAGTTTAGCCATTTCAGGTACGATCAGTTCAGTCAATGTCGCGATGACGATTAATTCAGGTGATATTTCGATTGATTTAGATGATGTCTTTAATAGTAGCGAATCACAAAACGGTTTTGAATACACTGAAACCACCCATGTCACCTTAGCTTCAGCGGATTTAAATATTACTTTAGCCCAGTTAACAGGCGAGGCACCGATCAGCTTTACCGGGCAACTAGGTCTGACTATCGATGACGCAACAGAATCGTTGGCAGCAAGCGTAGAGGATGGTCCAATCTTAGATTGTGATGCTAGCGGGAGTCCTGATGGTACTACTGATTGTATTGGCTATACTGAAACGCAAGAGAGCAGTTTTACGCTCGATGAGTTTGATTTGACTTTAAGTGGTACGTTTAGCCAGGGTAGTGAATCGGTGACCGCCAGTATCACCATAAATATTGATCCTGACACCAGTGTTCATATTCAAACTGACAATTTAATCTCTTCCTGGACTGATTTTTACCAAGCGGGTCAATTTATTGATAGTGTCACTAGTTTTGAAAGTCAAAGTGACATTCTGGGTGAAACCGAAGATAATTTTATTGGTGTTGATTTTGGTATCGCTCTGGAATTTGACCTGGCAGGCTCCTCTGCTATTACCGGAATAATGCTCACGGCCACGCGGACAGGTTTAGAGTCGGCATTATTATCGCTCGATATTGCTGTGGGTTCTGATCGCTTAGAGATTGATGTGGCCGTAGCAGGTGATGATGTAGAAATGACAGTGACAGATCAAAATGGTAATACTTTGATGCTGGCTGAAGCCTGTAATGTTGAGACCGATCTATGTACGGTGACGGGTCACATTATGATTGATGGTGAACAAGCAGCAATCATAGAGGAAGATACTGACAGTGATATCTTTATCATCACCTACCAGGATGGCAGTTTTGAAGTGCTCTAGTTAATATTTTAACCAAAATTAAGTAAGGGCGGCATAAGTCGCCCTTTTTATTGTATTTATTTGAAAGAAAATTTATGTCTATTCGTCTATTTATTTTATTCGTTTGTCTTTCAGTGTCAGCCGGTACATTTTCTCAACAAGCTGATAATCAAATTTTTTTTAGCATCGATAGTTATAGTTATAGTGAGCCAACGTCTATAGCTAGTTTTATAAATAAATTTAATGGTGACCTAGATTATGGCGATCATGCGGTTTCATCCAGTCAGCTTGCCTTTGGTGTTAACTATGAAAATTTTTCCTTTAGCGTGATCAAGCGACTTGATTATTTTTATAAATTTACCAACGATACCGCCCACTTTTATCACCAGACTAAAAATGATGTGGGCTTTGTTGCGGAACAGAAATATCAGCTTGGGTTACAAATGAGTCACCTTGAGGCCTCAGGTTTAAAAGTCGCTTATCGATGGCAACTACCGTCAAATATCACCTTAGCTATTGGAGGCAGTTATTTAAAAACGTCAGATTTTTATCAAGCCAGGTTACGAGGAGAGGCTATTTGGCAAGGAATAGATGATTTTCAGCTTGATGCGCCTGCTCACATATATAGCGCGCATAATGAACTGTTACCATATCCTGAAACTGATGCAGAAGGCGAGGGTGTTACGTTTGATGTTGCCGTTGCCTGGAAAATACACCAACAATGGCAGTTTGCTGTATTAATAAACGATGCTTTTAGTCGAATATATTGGCGTGATGCATTATTCAGCCAAATTAATCGTTGGCAAGTACATCGTTTAACTGAAAATGGACAATTAGATACATCGCCTGTGCTTGAAGGTCGTGTTGTAGATTATCATCAAGAACTACCAAAAAAATGGCGAGGTAAAATAAGTTATACGACTGAAACGGGAACTAACTATTATACAAAAAGTTATCATACGCGTTATTTTAGTCATTATCAGTTAGGACTAAATAAGCCCATAAATGAAAATAATGCGGTGTTTCTGGCCTGGCATATTCAAGCTAAAGCGATAGAGTTAGGCTATGTTATGCCTTACGGATATATTCGTTTTATGACAGATTCATGGCATCGTAAACAGGCTCATGCATTTGCACTTAATGCTGGCTTTTCACTGCCTTTTTAAGCGATAAACCAGAGTTAAACGATTCCCTGTATAATCGAGCTAGGAAATGATAGCTTATTGAGATACACATTATAAAAAATCAGTAAAAAAATATATTAAATCAATACTTTACATGAAAATACGAGAAGCGCCTTCACTATAACTTTAAAAGCAAGAAAACGGTCGCTGAGACACCAAAGCAGTTATCGGCTAAGCCGATGTTTAATCTTTTGCTCTTTCTCTGCACTCAACTCAAGGCTCGCCAACGATTACTTCAATTAAGTAGGGTGAAACTGGATTCATTAGAAGCACGGTTTCGCACAATTGAACAGCTCGACAAAGAGGTCGAGCTAGGGTGCCGATCATCAGGGATGATGATTGACTAATTTAAAGAGTTTGAATCAGCTTGCGAAGAAGAAGCCAAATTTGTCGAATAGAAAGATGAATAGCATTAAGGATTCTGCTAGAAATATCACATGCGGTCGCCGCCCGGTATATCAATGCTCGAGAGAGCATAAGCTGGGATATAAAGGATGTTATAAGTTTAACGATTGGAATGAAAAGGTAAATCAGAAAGCTTCTTAGGAACATAAAAATAAAATGGTGCCCGGGGCCGGACTTGAACCGGCACGTCCTTACGAACGAGGGATTTTAAATCCCTTGTGTCTACCAATTTCACCACCCGGGCACGGGGGGTACTTGTATAAATACAAGCTGGTATTGTTAAGAGTATTTGGAGGCGGAACCCGGAGTCGAACCGAGATACACGGATTTGCAATCCGCTGCATAGCCAATCTGCCATTCCGCCATTCCGCTAAATATCTTATCTTTAATTTCTTCTTAGAAGAAATTGGAGCGGGAAACAAGATTTGCATCCGGTCGGCGCTCCTATTGCTACCCCTTGGGGTCGCAGCCTAACAAATCATACAGACTTTGCTTTTTTCATCCAAATTTAAATTTGGAGCGGGAAACGAGATTCGAACTCGCGACCCCAACCTTGGCAAGGTTGTGCTCTACCACTGAGCTATTCCCGCTTGGTTTACTATGCAATCCTTGCATCAGATTTATGTTGCTTTGCAATGTTTCGCTTGGCTCCCTAAATCTGAGGCTGCATTCTACATTCAAAGTAATATGTGTCAACCACAAAAAGCAGGTTTTTGAACTGACTGGCTGAATTTTGACTTAAACGCGCTAAATTTGCACAAAAGGAATTTATTAGTGAAAACTTTAGACATTTTTCTGATCGTCCCATGCGGCTTTTGTATAAACCACCATTGACCAGAAAGACAATACTGCGGCGAAATACAATAATATGTATCCCAGTGACACCCAATATATTTGTATGCCCATAAAGTATTCCATTTCTGACAGTAAACCAATTAACGCTAACATTTGCGCCATGGTTTTAGATTTGCCTATGAAGGATACTTTGACTAAGTCTTGTTTTCCCTGCTGTCCCATCCATTCTCTTAACGCTGAGATATAGATTTCTCGAGACATTAATAAAATAGCAGGTACAGTTATCCAAGGTGTCTGGTAGCTATGGGTAATTAATAGTAAGGCGGCCGCCACAATGAGTTTGTCGGCCACGGGATCTAAAAACGCACCAAAAGCGGTGGTCTGATTTAACTTTCGCGCTAGGTAACCGTCACACCAATCAGTGATGGCTGCAAACCAAAATATAACAGCCCCCGCTTGGTGTGCCCATTTCCAATCTAAAAAATAGACACCAACAAACACAGGTATGAGTAACACTCTGATCATCGTAATGATATTAGGAATAGTCCACATCTAACTTTCTATATTCCCTGTAATCGTAAAATGAATGGTTTAAGCTCTAAAACTAAGACATTAACCCACATGCAGGGGATTATTTCAAAGCTCAATTGTGAATATGGTCATAAATAATTTCGGCAAGCTCTTCACTGATGCCCGGTACATTAGCAATTTCGCTTTTGCTAGCCTGCAATATTCCATGTAACCCCCCCATATACTTTAGTAAACTTTGCCTTCTTTTTGAACCCACCCCAGGAATGGACTGTAACTTTGAGGTGTTTTTTTCTTTTTGACGCCTTTGCCTGTGCCCTGTTATGGCAAAACGGTGGGCTTCATCACGAATGTGCTGGATTAAATGTAATGCGGCACAGTCACCGGCCATGGGAATAGTCGCGTGACTACCTGCCATTATCAGGGTTTCTAAGCCTGCTTTTCGACTACTGCCTTTTGCAACACCAATTAATAGTGGTTTTTTATCTTGTTTCCAATCATCGAAGTAGGTCTCAGCTTGGGCAAGTTGCCCTTTACCGCCATCAATAAATAAAATATCAGGGATTTTGCTTTCGTCTTTTACATCTCGATAACGCCGCGCGAGCGCTTGGGCCATGGCTGCGTAATCATCTCCAGGGGTAATGCCCTCAATGTTATAGCGACGATAATCGGTTTTATAGGGCCCTTCCCTATTAAACACCACACAAGACGCCACGGTTTGTTGACCAGACGTATGGCTGATATCAAAACATTCCATACGCTGGATAGGTTGTTCAAACTCTAAGATTTGTTCTAATTCGATATAACGAGCAAACACTGATTTTTGATGGCTTTGCCGTGACTCCAAAGCCGTTTCAGCATTGGTGTTGGCTAAGTTGAGATAACGACGTTTTTCGTCTCGCACTCCCTTGTAGAACTGAATTTTACGCCCGGCTTGTTTGCTTAACATTTCCTCGATTGCGGGTTGATCTTCTAACTCACAGGGGATCACGATTTGCTGGGGAATAATTTTATTGCCTGCAAGGTAAAACTGCAAAATAAAGGAGTGAAACACTTCTGCATCACTGGACTGGGCTGGTACTTTGGGATAAAAACTTTTACTACCGAGTAGTTTATTGTCACGAATAAACAAACCTTGAATACTGGCAATACCATTGCGATAGGCAAAACCAAATACATCCATTTCTTGTTGATTACCACTGACCCATTGTTGTTCTTGCACCTTGTTTAAAGCGCCAATTTGGTCGCGATACCGAGCTGCAGCTTCAAATCTAAGGTCAATACTGGCTTGTTCCATTTTGGCAACCAAAGAGTCAATAACTTGTTTGTTTTTCCCTTTTAAAAATAACCGAGCGAATTGCACTTGTTGTGCATACTCTTCCTCACTTACCAAACCTTCTACACAAGGGCCAGCGCAGCGTTGTAATTGGTATTGTAAACACGGGCGTGTTCTAGCGCGGTAATAGCTGTCTTCACATTGGCGAATGGGGAACAAGCGCTGCATGGTGCGTAAACTTTCGCGCACCGCCCAAGCACTGGGATAAGGGCCAAAGTATTCGCCCTTGAGCTTTTTTGGGCCTCGGTGATTACTTAATCTTGGGTGGATATGATCAGATAGAAAGATAAAGGGATAAGACTTATCATCCCTTAACAGCACGTTATAGCGAGGTTTATATTTTTTTATATAGTTATTTTCGAGAATAAAGGCTTCAGCTTCACTGTGCACAACTGTGACGTCCATTTCACAAATTTGTTTAACCAGCGACCGAGTCTTAATGCTATCAACCGTGCTTCGAAAATAGCTAGCAACCCGCTTTTTTAGATTTTTTGCTTTCCCTACATAAATCACTTCCTCTTTCTGATTGTACATCCGGTATACGCCCGGTTGGTTAGTCAGGTTTTTGAGAAAGGCTTGGTGGTCGAAAGGTTCGACATTACTGATACTCATTGCTGTGGGCGAGTTTACAATTGATCAGACAATATCAATTTATGCCGCAAAGCAAGATGAGTAAGCTCAACGTCAGTACTGACCTTGAGCTTATCAAACATTCTGTAGCGATAAGTGTTGACCGTTTTGGCACTGATATTGAGGTATACCGCTATATCGGGCACTTTCGCGCCTTTGGTTAACATTAAAGTAATTTCGAGCTCTCGTTCTGATAATTGCTCGAAAGGGTTACTGTCGTTTAAATTAAGTTGCCCTAGTGCAATTTGTTGGGCTATATCGGGCGACACATATTTTTGGCCCGCAGCCACTTTGTATATTGCTTTGATCATCTCTTCAGGATCAGAATCTTTGGTTAAATAACCAAAGGCCCCGATTTGCATCACTCTTGCGGGAATCGGATTTTCTTTATGTACGGATAACACTATGACGCGAGTATCTTCAGAAAAACGTAGAATTTGCTTTGTGGCTTCTAATCCACCAATGCCAGGCATACTCATGTCCATTAACACTAAATCTGGAGCATGATTCCGACAAAATTTTACCGCATCTTCACCATTGGTGGCTTCGCCCACCACCTCAAAATCGGATACATCTTCTAAAATACGACGGATTCCCGTTCTGACTAATTCATGGTCATCTACTAACAGCAGTTTAATCAAGGTAAGGATCTCTTTATTATTATTATCGGTAAAAATGAGTACTGAGTCTGTTCCAACCTTGGATGGTATCTGCTAATCCTTGACCAATATTATACGCGTAACATTGTTCAACCTGACATCGAATAACCCATCTATTTTCGCAATTTGCAATGGCTTGTGGTTCGCTAGGCTTACCACCACAACGGCAGTTAAGCGGCATATCGGTGGTAACTTTATTAAGCTCAGGTTGACTCTTTTTTTGTTTGAAAGTGATCATACTTATCAATGAACAACAGTATCGATAACCAAGAGCATAAAGGATTACCTAACAAAACCATACTGAAAGTCGCAATAACTAGAATTGTTAGCTTAACTTTTGACCTGCCATACCAAAATTTTCTAATAATACGCCACTCACAGTGCCCTCCAGTGACTTTCAATCGAGTTATGGTTCAGCAGAAATAGCAAAACCATTTAAAAAGGCTAGATTAAGTATTTTCACATATCATTGAGAAGGCAAATTTTAGGATAAATTGCTATCATTTTAAGCTATTCGTCGCTTGGTCGAAGAAACAATTATCACCTAATGCTTTGCTCACCATCATTGCCCCTTCTAATAGCGATAAGGTACTCGCTGCTTTTTGCTCAACGTCAATGGGGTCATTCAATTTATGGGCAACTTGCAACCACTCTAGATTTAACCTGAAGAATCGTTTGGTTTCTTGTTGTACTTTTTCTGGTAAACAATCCGTTTCAGCACCTAACAAACCGCAGAGGCACATTTTTTTATCTTCAAGTAATGCCCGTCTAAATTGTGTTGTATATACTTGAATCGGACTTTTATCTGCCTTGTGTATCTCGCCCGGATCGCCCAGTAAATCCATGAAATAATCTGTATATTGCCGAGCTAACGCAGCACCCAAATCAGCTTTTGTCGGGAAGTGATAATGGACACTGGCACTTTTAATCCCAACTTCTTTGGCAAGCTCTCTAAAGCTAAAATTACTGTAGCCGCCAGAACGTACTTTATCTTCTGCCGCTTTTAGCAATGCTTGTTTTTTGGTCATGTTAAGTCCCCTTATTTGCCAATTATCAGGCAGTGGTAAGCACTTGACAAGTACCAAAGTCAAAACTAACATCACAAACCTATCTACAGGTAGATTTATATTGCATATGCTGCTGTGAATTTTACCTTTATCAGCCAACTCACTTGTTGAGGAGATCACTTGCAACATAAAAAAGTTATCATAGTAGGTGGAGGCTTAGCCGGCTTGTACGCGGCATATTTACTGCAACAGCAAGGTATTCCTTATCTATTGCTAGAGGCTCAGTCTAGGCTTGGAGGACGCATTCTAGGGGTTCAGGATAAACAAAACACCGACCACTACTTTGATTTAGGCCCTGCGTGGATATTCCCCCATCAAAAAAAGATACAGGCTTTAGTGAAACAACTCGATATTTCACTTTTCGATCATTATGCAACTGGAGATGTACTTTATCAAATGTCTGAACAACAGCCACCTCGGCGGATCAAAGGTGCTGGCGATTTACAATTATTGAAGATCCAAGGCGGCACTCAGTCGCTTATAACGGCTTTGCAAAATCCACTTGATCAAAACAACATTCAACTCAATCATGTCATCACAAACATTGAGAGACACACAAATTTATGGCAACTGTCAGCCACTCACAATGGCATTGAGCAAAGCTTTAGTGCCGACCAATTGATGTTAGCTATGCCACCTAGGATCATTGCTAAGTTCCTAACAAATAAACAGTGGATATCAAAATTATTACTCGCCCATCTTCAAAATTCACAAACATGGATGGCTGGGCAAGCTAAATTTGTGGCAACTTACGCGACCCCTTTTTGGCGTAAACAAGGGCTATCAGGGCAAATATTCAGTCAAACGGAGCCTATGGTTGAAACACATGATGCGTCAACCGATAACAATCAACACCATGGTTTATTCGGTTTTATGGGTTGGCCCGCAGCACGCAGAAGCCAAATGACAGAACAACAACTAAAAGATGCCTGTTTAGCGCAACTTGTTTCCTGTTATGGCCCAGATGCCTATGATTTTACAGAATGTTATTATAAAGATTGGGCCACTGATCAATTTATTTGTACAACAAACGACAGCCTTGAAGCCTCTCGTCATCCGGAATTCACCCTCTCAAATCATCGACAAGAGCTTGCTGCACTTCACCTGCATTTTATCGGCAGTGAATTTGCAAGCATTGATCCCGGATACCTTGAGGGTGCTCTCGATGCGGTTGAACAGAGCACCTCAGACCTATGTAGTTAATACAGAGTATTGGGTATTTCAGCCTCTTTGCTGGTCAATAGTAAAATTTCTTTGATTTTTCTTCGTGTTCTAACATGAAGGCTAAGTTGCCGCTTAACGGCTCTTCTACCTCGACGTGTACAAGTATTAATTGCATCGTACAAGTCTTCGGCGGTTTCTTGGACCACCACCGAGCTAGTACTATTAATTTTGACGATAATCTTACAACACTTATCCTCGCCTCCCTTGGGTCCATTGATATCAAATAGATTAACGTCAACTCTACTAATTTTCGATTCATATCTGCCGAGCATTATTTGCACTTTGTTTTTTACATACCGGCTTAGTGCTTCAGATAAAGAAAAATGTCTGGATTGAATATGAACTAACATAATAGAAACCTCTCATTTGGGATAATAGGATCATCACCTCACAATGCTGTGGGATGATAAATGTATGTTGAAAATTAACGTTAGCAACATAGAATACAAAGAAAAAATCGTTTATTATTTATAAAATTCATCGATTAAACCGATGAGTTTAATTTCTGCGAGAGGCATAAAGATGACCATTAACTTTAACTACAAACACTTACATTACTTTTGGATGGTGGCTCATGAAGGCAGTATTGCCAAGGCGAGTGAAAAGTTACACATCACACCACAAACTATAAGCGGCCAGCTTTCGCTGTTAGAGGATAGTATCGGGAATAGCCTATTTTCCAGAGAAGGACGCGGTTTACGCCTCACCGAAACGGGGCGTTTAGTGTTGGGTTACGCAGATGAAATTTTTGATTTGGGCAGAGAGCTAGGGGATGTGTTGCGTGGCAACCCAAAACTAGGACCCGCTGAATTTATAGTCAGTGCTGCCAGTGCGTTACCAAAAACTATTGTTCAAAAAATTATTGAACCCGGATTGCAAATTGATCAAGATATCAGCCTAACGAGTCGTGAAGGGCCAGTTGAAAGTATTCTGGCAGACTTGGCAATACATAAAGTAGATATGGTACTCAGTGATACACCTTTGACAGGGGCGCTAAGCATCAAGGCATATAATCACAAACTTGGCGAAAGTAGTTTGACGTTTTTTGCTAATAAACAACTGGCGGAAAAATATAGACCTAATTTCCCCCATTCTCTTAATAATGCACCCATATTATTACCAACCTCACAATATGCGATACGCCGCTCGGTGGACTTCTGGTTTGAAGAGCAACAAATATACCCCAATATACGTGGCCAGTTTGATGACAGCGCTTTGATGAAGTCCTTTGGTCAAGCAGGACTTGGGATCTTCTTTATGCCAACCATCATTGCAGAAGAAGTGTGTTTTAATTTTAACGTAGAAATAATCGGCAAAGTGGAGGCCATTAAACAAACGTTTTATGCAATTACCGCTGAGCGTAAAGTTAAACACCCTGCTGTTGCTGCAATTTGTGACACTGCTCGCACAATGTTGTTTGCATAAGCAAGCTACACCGATGTCATTAAACAGGCTTATTCTTTGGTGATAGTTGCATAACTGGATTGCAACCAACACATCGTTATTTCCGATCTTTCCTTACTTAAAATACGACTTTTACTGTGCAATAAAAGCAAATAGCATGATCCTAGAATGAAATGCTAAGTAATGAGACTTTGTATTCTATTTAAGGATGTTGCTACATGAATTTTCAAAACTTGTTAAATCAGTTTACTGGTTCGAATACGAGCAGTTCCTCAACTCAACACAATACTAAAGGCAGTAGCCTTGGCTCTGGATTAATGGGTGGAGCAGCAGCCGGTGGCGTAATGGCTCTATTAGTGGGGAGTAAAAAAGGAAGAAAATTTGCAGGTAAGGCCGCCACAGTCGGAGGCGCTGCTTTAATTGGCGGTATCGCATTTAAGGCTTATAAAAATTGGCAGCAAAACAATCAGCAATCATCAACAGTTAATACAGGCCATAACACAGGATATAGTTCACAGCATATCTCAGCACCACAATCTCACGACTCAGGTAACCAAAGAGCGGTGCCAGAGGTTTCCCAAGATTTTCAACTTACGTTGATAAAAGCCATGATTGGCGCAGCTAAATCTGACGGACACATTGATGAAGTTGAACAAAAGCGGATTTTTGATGCTGTGGAGCAGATGTCTTTGAGCAGTGAAATGAAAGGGTTAGTCTTCGACCTACTCAGACAACCTATTTATGTGGAAGAATTGGCACATAACACACAAGGCATGGAGCAAAAATCTGAGGTGTATTTAGCCTCTTGTCTAGCTATTGATTTAGATAATGCTTCTGAACACAACTATTTAAATAAACTAGCCGGAGCATTGGGATTGCCATTAGATTTAGCCGATCAGATAAAAAGTCATGCGAAACAGGCTTTAGACAGTGAAAGGGTTTTGAATTAGTCAGAATAACGAGAGGAAAAGCCGATGAAATCATAATTTGCGGAGGAGTGCTTGTTGAGTATTTAGGCGACTAGATGGGAGTCATCGGTATCGTACTTGAAACTAGCACCGCGAGGGGGTTTACTTCGCTACCCTTCAAATACAAAAAACCCGCAATTAAGCGGGCTCTTTTGAATATGGCGGATAGCGAGGGATTCGAACCCCCGGTAGGTTTGACCCTACGTCTGATTTCAAGTCAGGTGCATTAAACCGAGCTCTGCCAGCTATCCGAGTTTTACTACAATTCGTTGATGCAGAACTAAACTTGTCTGCTGCCCCGAATTGAGGATGCGAATAATAGTGACGTTTTTAGAGCTTGTAAAGTACTAATTGAACAAAAGGGATTGATTGATTATAGTTTGAACGGATTGAGCGCATTTACATCAAGTTACTATTGGGGTGAAGAATTAAATACGTTATTACTTGAAAAAGTGAACCAAACCCCATACAAAGACACTATAAATATAGAATCATTTTAACTTACGTTTTGGAGAATACAATGGAACAAAGATCTTCCTACAGCAGTGCAGGTGAAGCATCGGTATTGCAAACCAACAAAGTACTTCGTAATACTTATATGTTGTTGGCGATGACATTAACATTCAGCGCAGTCTGCGCCGGAATTGCAATGTCAATGGGTCTAGGGCGTGGCACAGCTTTGATGATGAGTCTAGGTGCGCTAGTTATGATTTTCTTCCTAAATAAAGCAGCACAGAGCTCAATGGGCATTTTGTTTGTGTTTGTCTTTACAGGTTTATTGGGCGCTTCCTTAGGGCCAATGTTAAATCACTATGCAGGCTTTCCAGGTGGTTCTGAAACAATTCTTCAAGCTCTTGGTACCACAGCCTTGGTATTCTTCGGATTATCTGGATATGTATTAACCACCAAAAAAGACTTTTCTTTTATGGGCGGTTTTTTGCTAGTGGGTCTAATTGTAGCTGTGGTAGCTTCAGTGGCTAACATCTTCTTGGGTATTCCAGCTCTTAGTCTTGCCGTTAGTGCAGCAATAGTGTTTATTATGTCTGGCTTAATTCTATATGACACAAGCCGCATAATTAATGGTGGTGAAACTAACTATATTCGTGCGACAGTATCCATGTATTTGAATATCTACAACTTGTTCACTTCCATCCTTCACCTTTTAGGTGTCTTCGGTGGTGATGATTAACAGCAAAAAGTCTTAACTTTAAAAACGCCTCAGCTTGCTGGGGCGTTTTTTTACATTACTTATGCTACATTTGCCAAAAGCACTTAAAGTTTAATTATGTCGTCATTTACCTTATTGGTTACCTCAGCACCCTACTCCGATCAAAGTGCTTATAGTGCTTATCGCTTTGCTTTGGCAGCAGTAGAGTCAACTCATCTAATAAAAGGTATCTTCTTTTATCAAGATGGCACTTTAAATGGCAGTGAATTACAGCTAATACCATCAGATGAATTCAATTTGCATCAAGCATGGAAACAACTCTCAGCAGATCACAACATTCCACTTATGGTGTGTGTCAGTGCTGCTACCAAGCGTGGCATTACCAATGCCCAAGACGCTGAGGACTCTGACCAAATACATCATAGTTTGTCGCCTGAATTTCAATCTGTAGGATTAGGCGATTTAGCCATATTATTGGCTGATAGTGATAGGTTGGTGCAATTTTGAAGGCCTCTACTATCGCCATCCTGAATAAATCAGCCCCTTACGGAAGGGTTAATGGTCAGGAGAGTCTGGATATGGCGTTAGCTATGAGTAACTTTGGTCAAGACGTGAATCTGTTTTTCATCGAAGATAGCGTATTACAATTAGTTAAACGGCAAACCCCAGATACGATACAACACAAAGCCTATCACAAGACTTTCGCTGCTTTGGGCTTTTACGATATAGATAATATCTACGTTTGCCAACAGAGCCTATTAGAGCGAAACCTTGAGGTAACAGACCTATTGATCCCCGTCACCCTAATAGAATCAGATCAACTTACCGCATTAATTAGTGAAAGTGCACAAGTGATGGTGTTTTAATGATTTTACATAAAATATCGACCAGTCCATTTGCAGACCAAACATTGCTGCAATGCCTAAAACGAATACAGCCGACAGATAAATTATTACTAATACAAGATGCCGTATATGCCATGGTTAAAGGGGATTTAGTCGATAGTTTGCTCGAACAAGGGCCGATTTATGTATTAAATGAAGACGTGCAGGCCAGAGGGTTAATAATAGAGAACAATCTATATCAAGGTATATCCTATCCTGAATTTGTGGCTCTCACCCTTGAATGTAAACAAGTCATAAGTTGGTAAGTCATGGAATATAGTTTTGAATTTAATGGCCAACAATTGGCAGTAGATAAAGCTGGTTACTTACTCAATGTTGAAGATTGGCAAGCTGAATTAGCTCCAATTTTGGCTGCGACAGAAAATATTCAGCTAACCGATAACCACTGGGAAGTGGTGAATTTTGTGCGCTATTTTTACCTTGAATTTAATACCAGCCCTGCGATGCGAGCTTTAGTTAAAGCCATGGCCAATGAATTTGGCCCAGAAAAAGGTAATAGCCGATATCTGTTTAAGCTTTTCCCAAAAGGCCCTGCCAAACAAGCAACAAAAATTGCAGGTTTACCTAAACCTGCAAAATGTTTGTAATCAATGCGTAAAAACAGCCGCTAAAAATAAGATCCCACAGCTAAAATAAGGGCGTTAGTTGGTGATTTTCTTAATTAAATATGAGCGTTAATCAATATTTTCACTTAAATTGGCTACAACTCAGTACCAGCATCTGATAAAAAGTAAACTGGTTAAATTTTAACAATTATATTAAAATAATAGGTATAGTTTTAGCGAGGTAAAATTATGGTCGCATTAGCACAAACAATAGATCATCTTATTGAAGAGCAAGTTCATGATGGATCAGCACATTCTGAAATTGAAGCAGAACAAATGATTATCTCAGTTGTGGCTGAACGTGTTATTGATAGAAAAATAGCAAAATCCCAAGAGCAAGTGCGTAATGGACAATATTCAGAATTTAATGATGAATTTATGACAAACTTACTTGCTCAAGCAAAAACTCGACATAGTGTTTGACCTAGCGTTTAGGGCTAGTTTGTTATAGTGCAATATTTTACAGTTAATATTTCTGAGGGTGCGAAACAAGATTTAGAAAACATATTTGATTATATATTCAACAATAGTAAAAATTTCAGTATAGCAAGTAACTTTGTACTAAAACTTAATAAAGCACTTGTAAAATCTTTATCATTTTCTCCAACAAAACACCCCATATATAAAAATAAAATTCGTAAGTTTATATACCCTCAAAATACAAATTATGTAGCATACTTTGAAATATTTGATGAAACAAAAGAAGTGATAATTCATATTATTACCGATACAAAACAATACACTCGGTATATGAATTTATCGTGATAAATCTATTTTTAAAAGTATAGTATTTTTACTTTCTTCACCCGTTACCTTCGACTTACCCCCTGTCATAACGCAATCTAGACAGTCACGTTAATTCCCCCCCAAAAACAAACATTTTGTGTTGAAACATTAAATGCGGAAAAACCGAGGCACAGCCTCGAGAGGTTGGAATTAATGAACAAAAATAGTTCATTATTATCATGCGTGCCCTGTTAACTTACTTTAATCAATATTTACATTTAATTTGACTACGACCCTTTTGTTTTAAACGACTCATAGGATTTCCTTATCTCTGAGTTAACCAAATATTGAGTATAGTCTATGGTTTATTTAACTTTGTTCTGACCCCGATATTTAATGATAGGCCAAGAAAGAAACTAAATTATAAAACGCCAGCCAAATTAATGGCTGAACACATGGTGGCTATAGCCGCTTAGAGGTTATGCACTTCAAACTTGAATCTGCCCCTTAATATTTGACGGTTAATTGTCTCTTATTAAAGTGTCCGTTAAACTGTAGCAGGTTCACAACGACTCCTTTTATTTACTCATCTAGCAGCTTAGTTATCTCTTTCTTCACAAAATTAAATCCTTGTTTCTCCTCTAATGCTCTTTTTAAGTACCTAGCAGATTTCCTAGGTTCATCATGTTCTAGATAAAACTTACCTATTTCAAAATTCATTCTTTGTTTGAATCGTTTTTTTGTTTTTTGATCTGATAACAAAGAAATAGCTTCGTAGTATAGTTTTACCCCCTCTTCCAAATTTCCTTTCTTGATTTTATACATGCCTAAAGTTGCTGTTGTAAAAGGATCTATATGAAAAGAATTGCTCATTAAATTAATAAATTCATCCACTTCCTCAATCAACCCGAAGTTCAAATAGGCGAATGCTAAATTGTTAACTGCTCGTTCCTTTAGGTCAGTTCTAAGACTCTTATCCTCACATTTGACTAGAAGTAAAACCTCATTTTTAACAGATAAAACAATTTTTAGATCAGGTTCTGAAGTGGTATGGAAATACAATATTCTGACTAGTAAATCCAACTTTACATTTAAATCTGCAAGGTCATCTTCTAGATATTTGATTGCTAGGTTGACAGCCTCTTTCCGATTACTATTGGCTTCTGTAAGAATCACATGTTGGAGCTTGATTTTTTCAAGCAATGCTAAAGATTCATTTTCTGGTTCTAATAAATGCAAACAAGATTCGAATACTTTACTAAATGCCTCATGTTTTTCATTTTGAATCATCAGTCCACATAAGTTATATAAAGGCACTGCAATATTTGAACTATTTTCTAGTGATTTTTTTAAGGAATAGTTTAAGTATTTTTCAGATGAATGAAAATCTCCCAAAGCCCACTTACATAGACCTAAATTGTTCCAAACACCAGAAGATGAGGTGAAACTTTCTTGATGTCTCAATGCCTCTAATGCTTTTTGTAACATCACCTTATTATTTTTACGTTTTCCAACAGAGTAAAAAGCTCTAGCGTATTGTCCCCAAATATGTTCTTTTTTTTGTTCAAATTCTAAGAACTTTTCGAGTATTGGTATACATTCTTCATCCTTACCTAAAATGTGTGATACATCCACATAAAAGCTAATGGCATTCTCATCATATGGATCTAAAACTATAGCGCGTTTTAACGATTTGTAAGCCTTACCGTGTAATCCCAACTTCCAATAAGATGCAGCCAAATTAACTTTAGCAACTGAAGAATTAGGTTCTTCTTCTGATGCTATTTTAAATGAACGTATAGCCTTTTCTAATTCACCTTTATATAAGCACAAAGCTCCATGAAATAGTCTCGACTTAAAATCTAAAGGGTCTATTGCCAAGGCCTGTTCTATATGAAGGCTTGCCCCGTCTAAATTTCTATTTAGCAGATGAAAATATGCTGTACGCAAATGTGCATAACCATTACCAGAGCTAGCTATAGAATTAAAATATTTATTCGCGTCTTCTTTTAATCCCCGATTAACATAGTTATCACCTAGCTTGTTCTTAGAATAATTTGTCTCGTCTAACTCAATAGCCCTCTTAATATAGGTAAAAGCTTTTTCATTGTCGTTGGAATATTCTGCTAAATCTGCCAAATTCAAAAGATATGTTTTTGAAATATCCTTATCATCAAATTTCTCAACCAATCTTTTAAATTCATCTTGATATTGTGATCGCAAATTGAATACATCATTTTGAGAGACTTCTGGAATGGATAATTTTAATTCATACCCAATTCGAAACTCAGACAATTCTTCTGCTGAGGGTATCTCAATTGCAATGGGAGAGTTTTGATCAAAAAAGATGATATCTATTGACCTTGGAACAATCTTCACATCTCTATCATTAACTTCAGACTTGGAATTTAACATTTTGATTCCAATCGATTCTTCAGGGCCAAATAGTCAGTCAATTTTTTTTCTTTTAAGCAGAGTTTATTTATTCGATGTTCTCTCATAACCTTTCTTTTATGCGCACGTTGCCGATCTAGTTTTTGGTTGGTTAATACCCTAATAGCACTGTCCACTTTTTTTAGAACAGTATCCAAATCCGACAAACGTAAATTATAATCAAAGACAGTCATGTTTCGATGCAATGTATCTAGGATATTTATTATGGAACTAGGAATCGAATGTCCGTTTCCTTCTATTTTTGGTGGTTCCAAAATATATTTAAATGGCTTCAATTCTGAGGCCCATAACTCTTCTTTTTCTTCAAAAGACTTAACGCTTGCCATTTTTGCTTTGAGAAAGGTCAAGGATTGCAAAAAATGAACATTTTTTTCTCTAGCAATTGCAAAAATTTCGGGATTGAACAATTGATATAGTAAAGCTCCTAGAGCATAAATGTCTGTTGATTTTCCAACATTACGGTATCCAGCTAGACCGATAAGAGACTCAGGAGCAGAAAAAGCTGGAGCACCAACAGACATATCTGGATAATCTGAAGATGATGTTGCAGGAGGCATATCATAATGAGCAGCCGTACCAAAATCTATAACAACAACTACTAAATTTCCATCTTCATCAAAACCTCTGAAATTATCAGATTTCAGGTCTCTATGTGAAATACCCTCGGAATGAAAGGAAGCTGTAGCAAGAACTGTATTTCTAAAAACATTTAGTTTTTCCAAAGCGTCATATTTGTCCTGACAAACGAAATACGGTTCAACATCAATATCCAACCAATTGGTTACAAAGAACTTAATGGGTAAAGAACTCAAATTGCCTGCCACATCGAATGCCCAATCGAACTTAGATGGACCGTGGACTATTGCCAAACAGCGTTTTTTTCCATTTAAAAGTTTTAATATTACAGGTTCTCGTTCAAACACTGCTTGTCGATATGAATCTCCTAACAAATCAGGGTCTAAGAATTTTATCGCAACCTTTTCTTCCTCAACAGTATCAAATGCGCTGAATACTAAGGCTGTCACTCCTTTTCTCACTCCAACATCGTGGCAATTGATACATTCAATATCACTGAACCTGCCATCTAAAACAGCAAGCTCCTCCAATTGTTTAATAAGATCCTGACGTGGTTAACTAGATCCGACTACCTCAGTTAAGACATAATAAGCTTAACTGGAGATAGATAATGACAGCACGTAAGAAATACTCAAAAGAATTTAAATTGGATGCCATCGCATTGGTGGTAGAGCAAAAATACAGTCGAGTCGAGGCCGCTAGGAATTTAGGCCTCAGTCCTCAGATACTCGGTCGTTGGCTCAAAGAGGCCGAAGACGATGATGGTCATGCTTTTCGAGGTAACGGCACCCTGACACCCGAACAAGCCGAAATCCGCAGCTTGAAGGGGCAAGTCAAGCGTCTCGAAATGGAGCGTGAAATATTAAAAAAAGCGACGGTCTTCTTTGCCAAAGAAACGAAGTGAAGTATTCGTTTATTACCCGATATAAGAAGACCTGGCCTGTGCGCTTAATGTGCAGGCTGCTCGGTGTACAAAGTAACAATTATTACAGTTATCAGAAGCGTCAAACGAATAAACCTGATGATCTAACGCATCAAGAGATGCTGGAATGGGTAAAGGATATCGCCAAGTTCAGCGATAATACCTATGGCGAACGACGCATTCAAAAAGTATTGAATGCGCTGAGCTTTCCTGTGAGTCGCAGGAAAACAGCCCAATTGATGAAAGAAGCAGGCGTGTGGGTGCGGTATAAAAAGAAATATAAAGCCACCACCAACAGTGACCATAAAAAGCCTATTTATGACAATGTACTTAAGCAAGACTTTGTAGCACAAAAGCCTGACCAAGCTTATGTGCAAGATATCACCTACGTTTGGACATCAGAAGGCTGGTTGTATTTAGCTGTGGTGATTGATTTATATTCACGCAAAGTCGTGGGTTGGAGTATGAGTTCAAGAATGAAGGCCAGTTTAGTCTGTGACGCATTAACCATGGCGATATGGCAACGACAACCGAAAGCAGGATTGATTGTGCATTCAGATCAAGGCGTACAGTACGCCAGCAAAGCTTATCGACGCCTTATAAAGACATATGGTTTTGTAGGGAGCATGAGTAAAAAAGGATGTTGCTGGGACAATGCTGTAGCAGAAAGTTTCTTTGGAAGCCTAAAACAAGAGCGGGTGCATTGGCGCAATTACTCAACACGATTTAGCGCCCAACAAGATATATTGAATTACATGACCATGTGGTACAACAGCCATAGACTTCATTCGTACTTGGATTACCAAAGTCCTAATGACTTTGAAAGAGAAAACAATGAATTACAAAAAGTAGCTTAACTAAGGTGGTCGTATTAGGTTGACCACGTCATCCTGTTGATTGGTACTTCTAGACATTAATAATCCATTATTTAGTTTTTTATTATCCGCTAGATATTATCATAAATGACCAAAAACATAACTATTCCAGAACCTACGGGGCAGGTTCGTTGAAATCAGCGTCACTGATGCTTTTAAGCATTTGACATACCCTCGACTCAAAGCTCGCCAACTATTACTTCAATTTAGTAGGGTAATCGCCATGGACAGGCAATTGAGCGGTGCGCCGTCTGGAAAACGCTATCGGGACACTCACGATAACTTAGCGCTAATTGTCAGCTTAAATTAACAACAAATCCATATTCATTAATTGCGAAGCAATATCTTAGTCGGCAACGCCGATGCTTTTGACTTACCCTCGACTGAATGCTCGCCGGTTATTTTGTGAATTCAGTAGGGTAATTGGCATGCGGACGCCGCGCGGGATAGCCAATTAAGTGATGTACCGCCGGGAGCGGATCATCACGACCTGCTTAATTTGCAAAATTACCGGATGAAGAGCATTGCCCTCGAGCGGCCTTTTTTGCCTACTTTTTTTGGCTGTAGCAAAAAAGTAGGTTGGACGAAGGGATGCGTTTGAAAAATGTCATGCGGACGCCGCGCGGGATGACAGTATGCGAAGCATATGCCTTAAAGGCTTGAAATCTACATTAACTTGCGGGAGCAGGGGCAGGTTCGATTACCCCAACCCTTTTGAATATAAAACAAAAAAGGTGAGTCAAAGCTCACCTTCCCCAACTCAAATAAAAACTACCCCTCTAGCCTATCTTCTCCAACCCTCCCATATAAGGCTGTAAGACTGTAGGAACAGCAACAGAGCCATCAGCTTGCTGATAGTTCTCTAGGATAGCCACTAGAGTTCGTCCAACAGCTAACCCTGAACCATTAAGAGTATGTAACAGTTCAGGTTTGTTACCCTGTTCTTCACGAAAGCGGGCTTGCATTCTGCGGGCTTGGAAGTCCAACATATTTGAACATGATGAAATTTCACGATAGGTATCTTGAGCCGGGATCCATACTTCTAAATCATAGGTTTTACAAGCTCCAAAGCCCATGTCGCCAGTACATAACAACATTTTACGATAAGGTAATTCAAGTAATTGCAGTACCTTTTCAGCGTGCCCGGTTAACTCTTCTAATGCATCAAAAGAAGTTTCAGGTGTGACAAGTTGCACCAACTCTACTTTTTCAAACTGATGTAAGCGGATCAGCCCTCGGGTATCACGGCCATGGGATCCTGCTTCACTGCGAAAACATGGGCTAAAAGCCGTCATTTTTAACGGTAAATCTTTCATTGCGTAAATTTCGTCACGTGCAATATTAGCTAAGGGCACTTCTGATGTGGGAATAAGTGACAAACCCTGCCCTTCTTCTGTAGCAGGTTTAGTATGAAAGGCATCACCCATAAATTTAGGAAATTGACCTGTGCCTGTCATGCTTTCATGGTTGACCAATAAAGGTACGTTGGTTTCTTCGTAGCCATGTTCTTGGGTATGTAAGTCCAACATAAACTGAGCAATAGCACGATTAAGCCTAGCAACTTGTCCACGCATCACCACAAAACGTGCGCCAGCCAATTTTGCACCCGCATCAAAATCAACACCCTTACTTAGGTTTGCACCTATGTCTACGTGATCTTTTATCTCAAAATCGAATTCACGCGGCGTGCCCCAGCGACTGATTTCAAGGTTGTCATTTTCATCTTCACCTTGCGGCACTGAGTCGTCGGGTAAATTGGGGATAGTTAGTGACTGAGCAGTAATTTCTTCTAACAACACCGACAACTCGGCTTTTGCTGAATCTAGTTCATCACCTAGCTTTCCCACTTCTGCTAAAAGAGGTTGAATATCTTCGCCCGAAGCTTTAGCTTGACCAATAGATTTAGAACGCACGTTGCGTTCGTTTTGTAATTCTTGGGTTTTAATCTGTAATGACTTGCGCTTTTCTTCTAACTCAATAAAGGAATTTACGTCTAACTCAAACCCTCTTCTTTTTAGTTTTTCTGCAGTCTGTTGAATATCACCACGTAAAAATTTTGGATCTAACATCTTGTTTTATCTAACCTTTCACTAATTGAGTGCCTAACCATGCTGCAAATAGACAACATAATATATTTAAAGTTACGTTAAGTGCAGCTTTGAACCACAAGCCCTGTTGAAAGAGCATTAACGTATCTACTGAGAATGTGGAGAATGTGGTGAGTGCACCAAGAAAGCCAATTCCGATTGTTGTTCGCCACAGGGCAGTTTCTAAATGACCATGCTCTAATAACGCATATAAAAAGCCAAGAAAAAATGAACCTGCTACATTGACCAGAAGTGTACCAAAAGGAAAGCCTTTGCCAAACCATTGAAACATCAGTTGTGTAAGAAAATAACGCAAACATGCACCTGTTGCGCCACCGAGTGCGATAAAAATATACATGGTTATTGTATGCATATTAATTATACCTGCGCTGTGTACTGCGTAAATCTAGCTCCTTTAGAAATTTTAACTTTTCATTCAGTTTTTTTTCTAACCCACGATCATTAGGTTGATAATATTGGGTATCACGCAACTCTTCAGGAAAATAGTTTTCTCCTGCCGCATAGGCGTGGTTCTCATCGTGAGCATAACGATATTCTTTGCCGTAACCTAAGTCTTTCATCAAGTTAGTCGGTGCATTTCTTAAGTGTTCTGGTACAGCACTATCAGGTGTGTCTTTGGCGTGTGCCATAGCCGCCTTAAATGCAACATAAACCGCATTACTTTTAGCTGCGCTAGCACAGTACAAAGTTGCTTGAGCAATGGCCCTTTCACCTTCTGCCGGTCCGACACGTTGGAAAATATCCCAAGCGTTTAAACATATCTGCATTGCTCTTGGATCAGCGTTACCAATGTCTTCTGTGGAAATAGCCAATAAACGCCTTGCTACATAAAGAGGATCACAACCTGCCACCAACATGCGAGCATACCAATACAAGGCGGCGTCGGGGGCTGAGCCTCGTACCGATTTATGAAAGGCTGAAATCAAATCATAAAACTGGTCACCATTTTTATCATATTGTGCGACCTTTTCGCCTACAGCCAGTTTTACCATGTCTACAGTGAGGATTTTGTCTACTGAACCTGATGGCAAAAAATCAGCACTGAGTTCTAAATAATTGAGAAGACGCCTCGCGTCGCCAGCCGCCATATCAATCAACATGGACTTGGCATAATCGTCTAAAGAAATTTCAGCAAGACCTAAACCACGTTCGTTATCGGTTAATGCTTGAGTGATGACGTCACTGAGATCGTCTTCGCTTAAGCTTTTAAGTACATAGACTCTAGCTCTGGATAACAATGCATTATTGAGTTCAAAAGAAGGGTTTTCAGTGGTCGCACCGATAAACGTCACTGTGCCGTCTTCAATATAAGGTAAAAATGCATCTTGTTGGCTTTTGTTAAAACGGTGTACTTCGTCTACAAACAAAATGGTGCGCTGACGATGCTGACTCGCATAATGTTTAGCGTTGTCTATGGCTTGACGAATATCTTTAACACCACTACTTACGGCTGACAATCGTTCAATATGCGCGTCGCAATGTTTGGCCACCAACTCAGCTAACGTGGTTTTCCCTGTTCCGGGAGGCCCCCACAAGATCATCGAATGGCATTGACCACGTAATAGCGCCGCTCTCAATGGTTTATCAGGACCAATGATATGTTGCTGACCAAAATACTGTTCAATCACCTGAGGACGCATACGAGCCGCTAAGGGTGCGAACTGTGCAACCGAGTCTTGTGTTTCTGCGAATTCAAATTCTGCGGTCATAGTTAGCGCTGGTCGTCCAACTCGTAACCATCAGGCATGACAAAGAGAAAAGTATCAGCGGGTAATGAATGATTTTGTTTTATTTCCGAGAACAACAGCACACTTTTTTGTTGCTGCCCATCTTGGCTTTCAAGCTCAACTAAGGTGTCACCCTTAAACACTAAACGTAATGACACAATACCGCCAGTTAGCTCTCGTGGTGTAATGATAAATTGGTTATCTGCTTGACTCACTTCAAACTCTTGCCATTGACTGCTATCGGGATTGGTTAACAAAATCAAAGGATTGTTTACAAGGGCGATATCAGCACGGTTAACAACAACTTGTTCTAAAAATGGGTCAATATTCCAGATATTGTCGCCATCAGCCAACAATACACTTTCGTTTGGTTCAAATAACTCCCAGTATAATTTGTTGGGTTGTTGTAACACGATCCGGCCAGTGGCCTGCTGTAGTAATGTATTTTCAATATCGACCACAGTTTGCGTGAAATTAGCTTGATAGGTTGCAAGTTTATCCAGCTTGACTTTTAGATGCTGTTTGGCATCCATATCGGTTGCAAGGACAAATGTACTGTTTAATAAGACTGTGGTGAATAAAATTAGCTGTTTGAGCTGGGATAACTTGTTCATTTATTATTACTTCTTGTCAGGTTAATCTCTAGGGGCAGCAGCGGCCAATACTTCACGGTTGCCATTATGCCCAGGTGAAGTTACGACGCCACTTTGTTCCATTTGTTCCACCAGTCTCGCTGCGCGATTGTAACCAATTCTGAATTTTCGCTGCACACCTGATACTGAAGCACGCCTACTCTCTGTCACAAAAGCCACGGCTTCATCATAAAACACATCATATTCTTGATCTGCATCTTCTGACTGTTCGCCAGGTAAGAGGATCTCTGCGCCAGCATCACCGTTTAAAATCTCATCTATATATTGAGGTGCACCCCGTTTTTTCCAATCAGCGACTACAGCATGCACTTCGTGATCATCCACAAATGCACCGTGAATTCGCGTCGGCACACCGGTTCCAGGTGGCAAATACAGCATATCCCCGGCCCCTAAAAGGGCTTCTGCCCCACCCTGGTCAAGAATAGTACGAGAATCAATTTTAGACGACACCTGAAACGCAATACGGGTAGGAATGTTAGCTTTAATCAAACCGGTAATAACGTCAACAGAAGGTCGTTGAGTTGCCAAGATTAAGTGAATACCTGCTGCACGGGCCTTTTGCGCAATACGTGCAATTAACTCTTCCACTTTTTTGCCTACAATCATCATCATGTCGGCAAATTCATCTACTACAACCACTATGGCTGGCAGTTTTTCTAAGATAGGCGCCACAGTTTCCATGCTTTCTTCAAACTTCCACAATGGGTCGCGAATAGGTTCGCCCGCTTCAATCGCATTCAACACTTTGGTGTTATAACCTTTTAGATTTCTAACCCCAAGTGCTGACATCAATTTGTAGCGGCGTTCCATTTCTCCCACACACCAACGCAATGCGTTAGCGGCTTCTTTCATATCGGTGACGACTTCTGATAATAAATGAGGAATACCTTCATACACCGACAATTCTAACATTTTTGGGTCGATCATGATCATGCGCACATCTTCAGGCGTAGATTTGTATAAAAGGCTCAGGATCATCACGTTAACACCCACAGACTTACCAGAGCCGGTAGTTCCCGCGACCAGAAGGTGAGGCATTTTCGCTAAATCGACCACCACAGGTTTTCCTGAAATATCCGCGCCTAACACCATAGTTAGCGGTGACTCGGAAGATTGGAACACATCGGCACTGATCACTTCGCTTAAACGCACCATGTCACGTTTTTTATTTGGCAACTCTAAACCAATAACTGATTTACCTGGGATGACTTCTACCACACGGACTGAAATAGCTGACATAGAGCGAGCCAAATCTTTAGATAATGTTGTAATTTTACTAACCTTAACACCCGGAGCTAAATCCATTTCAAAACGCGTTATAACAGGCCCAGGATACACTCCGACCACTCTTGCTTCGATATTAAAATCAGCGAGTTTCGCTTCGAGTAAACGAGAGACAATTTCTAATTCTTCTGGTGTGATGGGGTTTTTAATTTTATCCGCTCGTTCCAGTAAGTCGAAAGACGGCATAGGTCCCTGCTCTTTATCAGCACTGTCCTGGGATAAAGGTGCGAGTTCTGGCTCGGGGTCTGTCATCACGGGCTCTACTTTTGAGGAATTCCTCGAAAGGCTAATTTTTCTTTTTAACTCACTGATTGAAACCGGATTTTTCTTTGTATGTTGGGGTTCATCTAAAATACTTTGAGGAACAACAGGCTCTGCTGGATATGCCTCGTCGTTTTGTGACGCAACACTGCTATTTTTGGACTCACTGCCCCAAAAACTTTCATCAGAGGAACCTAGACCAACTGGCTCAGACTCAGACTCAGACTTTTTAAAGGTTAAAAGCAGATTCGAAGACCCTTTAAATTTAGCAGGTGTGTGATATATAAAACGGCTGATACGTATAGTCCACTCGCCAATTTTATCAACAATAGCAACCCACGAAACTCCACTTAAAAGTGTAAACCCTGTACAGAAAAAACATAGCAGCAAGAGTGTAGTACCTACCAGACTAAAATAAGGTATCAACGACGAACTCAACACGTCTCCTACCATGCCACCAGAAGTATAATTATGGATATCTTCTACATTAAGACTTAACAAACCTGTGGCGCCTAACATCAGTAAAATAACGCCTATCAGTCTAAGCCCAATGGTCAGATAATCTATCTCTAATAAAGTTTTGGTTTGTTGAAATAAAAACCAACCTAAAAATGCGCAACAAAATGGCAAGGTATAAGCAAAAGAACCTAGGATAAAAAACAATATATCTGCAAACCATGCACCTATTGGCCCTACCCAGTTATGCACATCACTTTGTAATCCAGCTTGACTCCAACCGGGATCCGCTGGATGAAAAGAAGCCATGGCGAGTAATAGAAAAAACGCAAAGACACAACTGATAATCATGCCTACTTCCATAATTCTTTGAATGCCTGTGAGTCTCGCCATAGTGTTTATTATCGTTATCAGTAACTAGGATTCTAGGTCCTATTAAAATTCAGATGTATAAGATACCAGTGCAGTCATAAAAATCCTAGTTTGCTGATGCCTACCGCTCGCAAATCAATCAATCCCGAGCAATGAATGTTATCTCAGGCTTATTTTGACTTGAGTTGATTCTTTTATCTCCTCCATGACCACATAAGTCCGAGACTCACTCACGCCCGGTAAACGTAATAAAGTGTCACCAAGTAACTTTCGATAACTGGACATATCGGCTACACGCGCTTTTAATAAAAAATCAAAATTTCCTGAAACTAGATGACATTCTTGAATATCTTCATGCTTGCGCACCGCAGTAGAAAATTCTTCGAATATATCAACAGATGTTTTTGTTAGGGTAATTTCTACAAAAACTAACATAGCCGCGCCCAATAATGAGGGGTCAACTCTGGCATGATAGCCTGTAATATACCCTTGGGACTCTAGCCTCTTAACCCTTTCTAAGCATGGGCTAGCGCTCAATCCAATTTTATTGGCAAGATCAGAATTAGTTATCCTCCCATTTTTTTGTAACTCAATGAGAATATTTCTATCGATCCTATCAATATGTTTAGGGGTTTTTATTAACATAGAATATTCCGTAAAATGACAATTTAGCAACACATTATACTTTTGAATGTCTGAATACAAAACAACTTACTTCGAATATTAACTTATAATTTTTAATTCAAAAATATCCTTATAATTGGAGTGAGTCATGTTAATCGGTGTACCAAAAGAAATTAAAAACCATGAATATAGAGTGGGCTTGACCCCAGCTGCGGTAAAAGAGTTTGTTAATCATTCACACCAAGTATGGGTAGAAACTCTGGCGGGGCATTCCATTGGTTTCACTGACGCACAATATATCGCGGCAGGTGCGGAGATAATTGATAAAGCAGCAACAATTTTCGCCAAAGCCGACATGATAGTGAAGGTAAAAGAGCCCCAACCAAATGAATGTAAAATGTTACGTCCGGGTCAGACCTTGTATACCTATCTGCATTTGGCACCAGATCCAGTACAAACTCGGTTATTAGTTGAGTCTGGCGCAACCTGTATTGCCTATGAAACCGTTACTGATAATAGAAATACCTTACCGCTTTTGGCACCTATGAGTGAGGTAGCCGGAAGAATGTCAATACAAGCTGGTGCACATTATTTGGAAAAAGCACAAGGAGGTAGCGGTACCTTATTAGGCGGCGTACCTGGTGTTGCTCCTGGTAAAGTCGTTGTTATAGGTGGTGGTGTGGTAGGTTTAAACGCAGCAAAAATGGCCATGGGCATAGGTGCTGATGTGACTATATTAGACAGATCACTTAATCGTTTGCGTGAATTAGATGATATTTTTGAGGGCAGACTAGCCACCGTGTTTTCAACCGCAGAAGCCATTGAATATTATTCTTCTAGAGCAGACTTAGTGGTTGGCGCTGTATTAGTTCCGGGTGCTGCAGCACCTAAGTTACTCAATCGTGAACATATTAAAAATATGAAACCAGGTTCGGTCGTAGTCGATGTTGCTATTGATCAGGGAGGATGTTTTGAAACATCAAAAGCCACCACTCATCAGGATCCAGTGTATATCATAGATGAGGTGGTACATTATTGTGTTGCCAATATGCCAGGCGGTGTAGCACGCACATCAACTATGGCACTCAATAATGCCACCCTACCTTTTGGTCTAGCCCTAGCCAATAAAGGCCCCAAACAGGCCATGTTAGATGACCCACATTTAATGAATGGTTTGAATGTGCATCAAGGTAAAGTGACATATAAAGCGGTTGTTGACGCTTTAGGACAAGAACTTGGCCTTGAGTATATGGATGCTAAAACCGCGTTAGAGACTTTATAATAGGTTGAAGACTTTGTAACAAGTTAAAGACTCTAACAAGTTGAAGACTCTATAACAAAATAGAATGATTGATTTCTATTAGGGTCTTGAGTGGGTCGGCTGATTGGGTAATTGGCCGACCTATCACTAAGTAGTCCGAACCCGCTTGAATAGCTTGTTTAGGCGTCATCACTCGTATCTGATCACCTTTAGCTGAACCTTCAGGACGAATACCTGGTGTGATTAATTTAAAATCTTTTGTGTCACTATATTTAGGAAAACTTGATTTAAGCAAAGTAGATTCTTGCGCCGAACACACCACGCCATCTAAACCACAATCGTGAGTGAGTTTAGCCAATTTTAATACTTGTTGCTCAGGTGTGGAATCAATCCCAATAGCAGTTAATTGTTGTTGATCCATACTAGTCAACACAGTAACCGCAATCAAAAGAGGTTTGTTAGCAGCATACTTATCTAGACTTTCTCTGGCATATTCCAGCATTTTTGGGCCACCTGAAGCATGCACATTGACCATCCACACGCCTAAGTCTGCCGCAGCTTGGCAAGCCTTAGCCACAGTATTAGGAATATCGTGAAATTTTAAGTCTAAAAAAACATCGTAGTTCTTTTCAACAAGGCCTGTAACAAAACTAGGGCCAAAGTGAGTGAACATTTCTTTGCCCACTTTGAGTCGACACAATTTTGGGTCAAGCTTATCAACAAAGGCTTCAGCTTTGATTATTTGATCAAAATCAAGTGCCACTACAATTTTTGGATCTGTTTGAATCTTTGTCACACTCTTATTTATCAAAGTCTTATTTATCAAATTACTCTCCGTCTAAGCCTTTAATCGGTTTAACCACTCCCCATTTTTTACATGAAGGGCATAACCAGTGAATTTTACTCCCGGCAAACCCACAACTATGACATTTATATTTAGGTCGTTGTTTTATTTGTTCTTCTACTAATTCTTTTAGCAATACCAGACTATTGGTGGATTGCTCATGATCTTGTAAATCTATGTACAAGCCCATTAATGTTTTAAAACCTTTCATAGTGGGGTGTTTTTTTAATTGTTCTAACAACACTTGCGCTGCATTTTCCACTTCGCCGTCTTTTGCCATAAGTTTGACTTTAGCCAAGTAGGCGGTAGCGCATTGCTGCCAGTATTCATCTAATACTTGATCTAGTTTTACATGATCATTCAGCTGCTCGGCACACTCCTCGATTAAAGGCACGGCCTCACTTAACCAACTCACATCACGACTAGGAATTTGACTCAAACAATCAATAGCGTCATCGTATTTTTGTTGTTGCATGGCAATTTCACCTAACAACAGCCACGGACGTACCGCTTTTTCATCCGTAGTAACTGCCTTTTTGAGGTTCACTTGAGCTTCGATTAAGTTATTATTTTTTAACTCAATATTTGCCTGTTCGCAATAAAAATGTGCCACTCGAGTGCATAACTCATCACTGTCTCCACCCGCACCAATCATTTGTTCTGCCAACTCTATGGCTCTTGGCCATTCTTTGGTAGTTTGATAAATATTGAACAATTGGATTTGCGCATTAAGAAAATGTTTTTGGCTATTCAATAACTGTAAGAAAGCATTTTCAGCACGCTCTAAAAAGCCCGCCAAAATATAGTCTCGGCCCAATTCATATAAGGCAGATTCTCGTTGTAAAGCTGAGATCTGTTCTTTGCTGACTAAGTTTTGATGCACTCGAATAGCGCGGTCAAGCTCACCTCTATGTCTGAAAAATTTGCCCATAGCGATATGGGTTTCAACGGTATCACTGTCCAAATCAATCATTTTAATCAGCGTATCAACCGCTTTATCAGGCTCATCAGAAAGTAGAAAGTTTAAGCCTCTGTAATAATGTTTGGCCAGTATACTTGAGTGTCTTTGTTGCGCTTGACGGGCACTGTTGCGTCCCATCACCCAACCATATCCGGCAGCAACGGGTAATAATAAAAAGAGGAGTTCTAACATTATGTAACGATAGTAGTCTGTGAGAGTTTTTTGTTTTTGCGTTCTAAGCTACTAATACGCCACTTTAATCGCAGGATATAGCCAATAAATATCAACACAGAGAATATAACGCCTATAAAAAATGTCACCGCCAATAACACTGACATCCGCATTTCTGTCTCAGCCAATATATAGTTGATTGGTACTAGGTGACTATTCTGTGAACCGATAAACCCAGCAACAACGAGCAATAACAATACCAAGAGTAGTAACAATAATCCTTTAACTTTCATTTCGCCCCCTTTGGGTTGTCTAATGTAAAATGATATTGATTGTTAACACAGTTTAGTTTACAGCTTTGATTGCTCAATGTGTGTCTACAAGATTAAGTGATAGAACGTTGTGTTAACTCTAACAAAAACGGCACCCTAATTGGAGTGCCGTTTATAAAAATATTACTAAAAAATCAACTAACTAAGTTCTCGTTGACTCTTTCTCGTAATTCTTTGCCCGGTTTAAAATGAGGAACGTACTTACCGTCTAATTTAACAGTTTCACCGGTTTTAGGATTACGACCAACGCGTGGTGCTCGATAATGTAGGGAAAAACTACCAAAACCTCTAATTTCTATGCGCTCCCCTTTTTGTAAAGTTTGCGCCATCTGTTCTAGCATGACTTTTATCGATGACTCCACATCCCGGGAAGGAACCTGACGCATTTTATCGGCCAATCTTTCTATAAGTTCTGACTTGGTCATTTATGTAACTCTCCGTCATTCAAAAAACTGTTACTACCGATAATAAGCGCGTTAATGTATTTGTCAAAACTATAAATATTTTAAATAGTTTTTATCAATTAACCAACACGCTTGCATATGACGTCAATTAGTCGCTTTTAGCAGCTTTAAAGGCATCAGCAAAAGCATTAGTGAAACCAACATCTTCTTGTTGATTCACTTTATCTAGCGCGTCTTTCTCATCTGCATGGTCTTTCGCCTTAACAGATAAGTTAACGATGCGATTCTTACGATCAACGCCCATAAACTTGGCTTCGATCTCAGTATCCACACTGACTACTGTAGATGCATCTTCAACACGGTCACGTGCTAAATCAGCTACGCGGATATAACCTTCAACTTCATCACCAAGCTTAACGGTTACGCCTTTAGCGTCAACTGCAGTTACCATTCCAATTACAATAGTACCTTTCTTAGTATCAGTGATGTACTGATTAAAAGGGTCTTCCTCGATTTGTTTAACACCAAGAGAGATGCGCTCACGCTCTGGATCAACTTGAAGAACAACAGCAGATATTTCGTCGCCTTTCTTATAGTCACTAACCGCTTCTTCGCCAGTCTTATTCCAAGAGATATCAGACAAGTGAACTAGACCGTCTATGCCGCCATCAAGACCGATGAAGATACCAAAATCAGTGATAGATTTGATTTTACCACTCACTTTGTCGCCTTTGCTTTGTGCTTTAGCGAATTCTTCCCAAGGGTTGGGTATACATTGTTTAAGGCCAAGAGAAATACGACGACGTTCTTCGTCAATTTCAAGCACCATCACTTCACATACATCACCAAGGTTGACCACTTTAGATGGGTGGATATTCTTATTAGTCCAATCCATTTCTGAAACGTGAACCAAACCTTCAACACCGTCTTCGATTTCTACGAAACAACCGTAATCAGTTAAGTTAGTGACCGCACCGCTTAATTTAGCGCCTTCAGGGTAACGGTTAGCAATTTCTTGCCAAGGATCGTTGCCCATTTGTTTCATACCAAGAGAAACACGAGATTTCTCTTTATCGAACTTCAATACTTTAACGTTGATTTCGTCACCAACATTAACGATTTCACTTGGGTGCTTAACACGTTTCCAAGCCATATCTGTTATGTGTAGAAGACCATCTACGCCACCTAAGTCAACAAACGCACCGTAATCGGTAAGGTTCTTAACGATACCTTTAACTTCATGTCCTTCTTCAAGGTTAGCAAGAAGCGTATCACGCTCTGCACTGCTTTCTGCTTCGATAACAGCACGACGAGAAACAACAACATTGTTACGTTTTGCATCAAGTTTGATAACTTTAAATTCTAACTCTTTACCTTCAAGATGAGTCGTATCGCGAACAGGGCGTACATCGACTAAAGAACCTGGTAAGAAAGCACGAACTGTGTTTACTTCAACCGTAAAGCCACCTTTAACTTTACCGTTAATAACACCTATGATGGTTTCTTTTTCAGTGTAAGCTTTTTCTAATTCTACCCAAGCTTCATGACGCTTCGCTTTCTCGCGAGATAAAATCGTTTCACCGAATCCATCTTCAATGGCATCCAAAGCAACATCAATTACATCGCCTACAACAACGTCTAGTTCGCCTTCGGCGTTTCTAAATTGTTCGACAGGGATGGCGCTTTCAGATTTAAGCCCCGCATCAACAAGTACTATATCCTTATCAATTGATACGATTGTACCTTTAACGATAGAGCCTGGACGGGTTTCAATTACTTTTAAACTTTCTTCAAATAGATCAGCAAAATTTTCAATCATAGTGTTTTAATATATTTCTTTTTGACATCCACGTTACAATCCAGTGAGCGCGGGGTTGTTATTCATAACCAAATCATCCTAACTTGGCAGGCTTTTTCTACTTAACTATTTACTGAAGTAGACGTTTTAGTTAATTTCTCTTCAATAAACATTTCAATCTTTTCAAGCACTTGCTCTATACTCAACGCAGTTGAATCAAGCACTAATGCATCTCTCGCTGGCAATAAGGGAGCAACGGTTCGATTCGCATCTCGCTCGTCACGTGCTTTTATGTCTGCTAAAAGGCGCGGCATATTAACATCATGCCCCTTATCTTTCAACTGCTTAAAGCGTCTATCGGCGCGTTCCTCGGCACTAGCCGTCAGGAATATTTTTACCTGCGCCTCTGGGAAAACGACAGTGCCCATATCTCGTCCGTCGGCCACTAAGCCTGGCGCCTGTTTAAAACCTCTTTGGCGTCTCAGCAATGCTTCTCGAATTGAAGGTAATGACGCTATTTTTGACGCAGTCGCTCCCACCTCTTCTGTGCGGATAGTATCGCTAACATCTTCTCCCTCTAATATGACTCTTACACCATGTTCTGTCGTTTCAAAGTTTACATCTAAGCCTGATGCTAAAGGCAACAAACCTGACTCGTCTTCAGCTGGAATTTGATGATGCAGTGAAGCAACAGCCAAAACACGATAAATGGCGCCACTATCTAAAAAGTGCCAACCCAACTTTTTAGCTAACAAAGTACTGGCTGTTCCTTTACCTGCTCCGCTTGGACCGTCTATGGTAATGACAGGTTCTATGTACATGCGCTCTCCTGAGCATAATAAAATCGGGCGTAATTATACGGATAGATGCTAGATAAGCAATGACACTAAGGTTACTTTTTATAACCTTACACCGATGAACCTTATAAACAGTTCGATTTACAGGCAATAGCCCCTTAGCCGGAAAGTTTACTTACAAATAGTCGCAAACCTGTCGAAATAATCAGGAAAGGTTTTTGCGGTGCAACTAGGATCATTGATCGTTACTGCTGTGTCGCTTAAAGCAACCAGTGAAAAACACATGGCCACACGGTGATCATTGTAAGTATCAATTTCTGCATGGAGTAACTGTTTGGGTGGCGTAATGGATATAAAATCTTCACCTTCTTCTACTATTGCCCCCACTTTTCTCAGCTCACAGCTCATTGCAGCTAGGCGATCGGTTTCTTTTACTCGCCAGTTGTAGATGTTCCTTATTGATGTAGTACCAGTAGCGAAAAGCGCAGTAGTAGCGATGGTCATGGCCGCATCTGGAATATGATTCATATCCAAATCGACCGCTTTTAATGGTGCACTTGTGACTTCGATAAAGTCATCTTGCCAATTTACTTTTGCACCCATTTGTTCAAGTACTTCGGCAAAACGAATATCACCTTGAATACTATTTTTTCCAACACCGGTAACCCTTACTGTGCCACCTTTAATCGCCCCAGCAGCAAGAAAATAAGAAGCTGATGAAGCGTCGCCTTCCACCATAAAATGCCCTGGTGATTGGTATTGCTGCTGCCCTTTGATCTTAAATTGCTGGTAATTTTGATTTTCGACGTCCATCCCAAATTGCGCCATAGTATGCAGTGTAATATCAATATAGGGTTTAGAGACCAAATCTCCGCTAATAACGATAGTGGTATCTTGCTCAAACAAAGGAGCACTCATTAATAAAGCCGTAAGAAATTGGCTCGATACACTGCCATCCACCGTAACACTCCCACCTTTTAGAGCATGGCCTTTAATCGATAAAGGTGGATAATTCACATTTTTTAAATAATCTATATCCGCCCCTGCTTGGCGCAAAGCGTCAACTAAGGCACCTATAGGACGTTCTTCCATTCGAGGCTCACCTGTCAACTCAAATTCACCGTGGCTACAGGCCAGTGCAGCACATAACGGGCGCATAGCCGTACCTGCATTACCCAAAAATAACATGACCGGTTTTGATACGTTAAACACACCTGCGTTACCTGTTACCCAACACTGGGTTTTACATTCAGATAATCGATAACTGACATTCAATTTGGTTAATGCACTCAACATATGATGAATGTCTTCGCTATCTAACAAATTAGTAAGATGCGTTTCACCATCGGCAAGTGCTGCAAGCAGTAACGCACGGTTAGACAAACTTTTTGAGCCAGGCACATTGACCGTTCCGTCGACCTTACTAATGGGCAAAAGATGCAATTGATCCATTATTTATGTCTCCTAGCGAAATATCGCATAAATTCAGTTAGCGCGTTCACCCCTTCGATGGGCATAGCATTATAAATACTGGCGCGCATCCCGCCTACACTTCGATGCCCCTTGAGAGCGGTTAACCCTGCTTGTTCTGATTCTTTTACAAAAATAGCGTCTAAATCCGTATTTGGAAGATGAAACGTTGGATTCATTTTCGAACGAAAATCAGGGTGAACTTTATTCAAATAAAACTCACTTTCATCAATACATTCATATAATAATGCTGCTTTTTGAGCATTTTTTTGAGCAATACTTTCAACACCACCTTGCGCTTTGAGCCATTTAAAGACCAAGCCAGCTAAATACCATGAATAGGTAGGCGGCGTATTGTACATGGATCCATGCTGAGCCATGGTTTGATAATGCAAAAATGTTGGGGTTTCAGGCATAGCAAAATCTAATAGATCATCCCTGACAATTACCACTGATAACCCCGAAGGCCCAATATTTTTCTGTGCGCCAGCATAAATCACTCCAAACTTAGAGACATCTACTGGTTTAGATAAAATATTAGACGACATATCAACGACCAATGGCACATCACCAGCATCTGGAATGTTATTGATCTCGATACCATCTACCGTTTCATTTGAACAATAATGGAAATAAGCACTTTTTTGATCAACTTGTGCTGCGGTAATACTGGGAACGGTACTTAAACCGTCTTCCATGATTATTTCGCCTGCCACATGTGTTTTCAAAAATTTGCTGGCTTCTTTTAATGCACCTTCAGACCAAGAACCTGACAGTAAAAAGTCGGCTGAATCGGCTCTCATTCGCAAGTTCATTGGTACAGCAGAAAACTGCCCTCGCCCACCGCCCTGTGCAAACAGGACTTTATAATTGTCAGGCACTGTGAGTAAGTCCCTTAAGTCCTGTTCTGCCGTCTCGGCTAGCGCAATATATTCTTTACTGCGATGGCTGATTTCCATCACAGAGCGGCCCATGGATTGCCAATCTAAAAACTCTGCTTGGGCTTGTTGCATCACAGATGCAGGTAACATGGCAGGACCAGCAGAGAAGTTGTAAATTTTTGTCATTTTTTTACCAAAAAAAACGAGCGGCATTAGCCACTCGTTATTGTTTCTAATATATCGATATTAATACCTATAAATCAGTGAGTTTCCATATCTTTCAATATAAAAAATAGGACTCTCTTATGCGTCTTCGTTATCTTGGGTATCGTCATCAGTGCTGTTATCAATAACGTCATCGGTGCTTTGCTCAGTAATGGCCTCAATCGCTTCAGCGTCTTCGGCTTCGATTAACTCAATTTCAAGCTCTTCGATTTCGTCGATACGCTGTAAGCCAACAACGTGCTCACCTTCAATAGTACGTATTAAGCGTACACCTTGAGTATTACGGCCAACAGTCGAGACTTCTTCAACACGCGTTCTAACGAGTGTACCTTTGTCACTGATAAGCATGATTTCATCGCTATCGTTGACCTGTACCGCGCCGACAACTTTACCGTTACGCTCAGATACTTTGATAGATACCACACCTTGAGTCGCGCGACTCTTAGCAGGGTAATCAGAGACGGGTGTACGTTTACCGAAACCATTTTCAGTCGCAGTCAAAATAGCACCATCACCTTTAGGAACAATCAACGAAATCACTTTTTGTCCATCTTTCAAGCGAATCCCACGCACACCTGTTGCGGTTCTTCCCATGGGACGTAATGCCAACAATTCTTCACCCGTTTCTGGATCAAGTTTGACATTACCCGTGTCAGCCTCACGTTGTTTTTCATTGAAACGTACGACTTTCCCCGCGTCTGAGAACAACATAATATCGTCATCCCCATGAGTGATATCTACACCGATTAACTCATCACCGTCATTCAAGTTAACCGCAATGATGCCGTTTGCTCTGGGACGAGAATAAGAAGTTAACGCGGTTTTCTTCACTGTACCGTTAGCCGTTGCCATTAATACATACTTACCTTCTTCAAATTCTTGAATAGGCAAAATAGCGGTGATACGTTCATTTTCTTCAAGAGGAAGAATATTCACTATTGGGCGACCACGGGCATTTCTGCTAGCAAGGGGTAATTGATATACTTTTAACCAATACAAACGGCCACGTGTAGAAAAGCACAATATATGATCATGGGTGTTGGCGACTAATAATTTCTCGATAAAATCTTCATCTTTCATCTTAGTAGCCGATTTACCACGACCACCACGGCGTTGGGATTCATAATCATTTAATTTTTGATATTTGACATAGCCTTCACGAGATAAGGTCACTACGACTTCTTCTCGTTCAATCAAATCTTCAATATCAATATCGTGGGAAGCTGCGGTAATAACAGTTCGGCGAGCATCACCATATTCATCACGGACAGCTTCAAGCTCTTCACGAATAATTTCCATCAAACGTTCTGGGCTGTTTAATATGTGTAACAACTCAGCAATGAAATCAAGTAACTCTTTGTATTCAGACAATATTTTGTCGTGTTCCAAACCAGTTAGCTTGTTTAAACGCAAATCGAGAATGGCTTGAGCTTGTTGTTCGGTTAAATAATATAACCCATCACGAATACCGAACTCTGGCTCTAACCAATCAGGCCGTGCAGCATCGTTACCTGAACGTTCAAGCATTTCAGCTACATCACCCAAAGACCAACCTTGCGCAGTCAAAGAAACTTTAGCTTTTGCTGGGCTCTCAGACGCTTTAATCATCGCAATGATAGGGTCAATGTTAACCAGTGCTATTGCCAAACCTTCAAGGATATGAGCACGTTCACGGGCCTTTTTCAGTTCGAAAACAGTACGACGTGTTACGACCTCGCGGCGATGTAAAATAAACGCCTTAAGAATATCCATAAGAGTGAAAATCTTAGGCTGTGTCTTATCTAGCGCTACCATATTGATACCAAACACAGTTTGCATTTGTGTTTGCGAATATAAATGGTTTAGCAATACTTCCGCTGATTCGTTACGTTTCACTTCAACAACAATACGCATTCCGTCTTTATCAGACTCATCACGTAGCGCAGAAATACCTTCGATTTTTTTCTCTTTTACCAAGTCGGCAATTTTTTCAATCAAACGCGCTTTGTTCACTTGATAAGGTATTTCGTGAACAATGATAGTTTCTTTACCGTTGTCTTCGGTTTCAATTTCAGCACGGGCACGCATATATATTTTTCCGCGCCCAGTGCGATAAGCCTCTTCAATACCCTTTCTGCCACTTATAAATGCGGCAGTGGGGAAATCTGGTCCTGGAATATGCTCAATGAGTTCTTCGATAGTTATATCAGGATTATTAACCATGGCTATACAACCATTAACCACTTCAGTCAGGTTATGTGGCGGTATATTAGTCGCCATACCTACTGCAATGCCTGAAGAACCATTGATCAACAAATTAGGCACTCTAGTTGGCATAACATTAGGAATAAATTCAGATTCGTCGTAGTTAGGTACAAAATCAACGGTTTCTTTTTCTAAATCAGCTAATAGCTCGTGGGCAATTTTTGACATGCGAATTTCGGTGTAACGCATTGCCGCAGCTGAATCACCGTCGACCGAACCAAAGTTACCTTGTCCATCAACCAACATATACCTTAGTGAAAATGGTTGCGCCATTCGAACGATAGCTTCGTAAACGGCTGAATCACCATGAGGGTGATATTTTCCTATTACGTCACCTACCACACGGGCAGACTTCTTATAAGGTTTGTTAAAATCATTTTTCAATTCGTTCATGGCGAATAAAATCCGGCGGTGAACCGGCTTTAAGCCATCTCGTACATCAGGCAGCGCCCTGCCAACAATAACGCTCATCGCATAGTCGAGATAAGAGTTTTTAAGTTCTTCTTCTATATTAATTGGAAGAATTTCATGGGCGTGTTCAGTCATATACAGCCTTGTCCCTAGTCGTTATTATTAGAATATCAATTAAGCAAAATTCGTTTGGTCAATTTTAAGCTAGGACTTAAAATTAGGTTTACGCTTTCACCCAAATTTATCTTTATTTTCAACCGCCTGATTCTATCACCTACTAATTAAAATGAATAGACAGAAGTCACGCCTATAGTATGCAAACAGGCAGAGAATTAACATATCTGCGATTTTATTTGCTCAGATAGTAGATTAAGATAGCGATAGTTTAAGTGAAAATGATAATTAGGCAAAATGTGAAATATGCAAAATAAGCAAAATGTCGACCATAACGAAATACAAAAATTTGCTGAGTTAGCCTCTAGATGGTGGGATCTTGCTGGTGAATTTAAACCATTACATCAAATCAACCCTTTAAGAACAGACTATATCCAGCAACATAGTGACGGTTTATCGGGCAAAAGTGTATTAGATGTAGGCTGTGGTGGTGGCATATTGGCTGAGAGCATGGCACGTCATGGTGCACAAGTAACGGGTATTGACATGGGTGAAGCACCTCTAGAGATAGCTCGTTTACATGGTTTAGAGTCAGGCTTAACGGTAGATTACCAACAGACTACCGCAGAGGAATTTGCAGATAAACATCAGGCTCAGTTTGATGTGGTCACTTGTATGGAAATGTTAGAACATGTACCTGATCCAAGCTCTGTGGTTAATGCGTGTTATCGATTAGTCAAACCCGGTGGACATGTATTTTTTTCCACCCTGAACAGAAATATTAAATCTTACTTAATGGCCATAGTGGGAGCTGAATATGTATTGGGTTTAGTTCCTAAAGGCACCCATCAACATGACAAGTTTATTAAACCCTCAGAATTGATGTCTTGGATAGATGACACCCCACTTCTAGTGCAAAGAATGATTGGATTACATATGAATCCTATTAGCCAAGAATTTTATTTGTCAGATCAAAACGTTGACGTCAACTATATTATGCATTGTCAAAATAGTGATGTGTAAATGTTAAACAAACCCGATGCGATATTGTTTGACCTTGATGGCACCCTTTTAGATACCGCCAGAGACTTGGGTAACGCACTAAATCATATACTAAGAGAATTGAAACGCCCGACTGTGGATTATGACGTCTATCGAAATATTGCCTCCGATGGTGCTAAGGGTATGCTTGAATTAGGTTTTGGGGAAGATTTACAGAACTTTGATTTTGCTCGATTACGACAGCAATTTTTAGATTATTATGAAAATAACATTTGTGTAGATACTGACTATTTTGTCGGTATTGAGAGCCTATTATTGACACTTAATCAGAAGAATATCCCATGGGGCATAGTCACCAACAAACCAGAGTTTTTGACGTTACAATTAGTCACATCATTTCCCCTATTACAAAACTGTGCAGTCATTGTCAGTGGTGATACTTTAAGCGAAAGAAAACCGCATCCCCTTCCTTTGTTACATGCTGAAGAAAAGTTTGCTCTGACCTCGCCTAATACTTGGTATATAGGAGATGCAGAGCGAGATATTCAGGCGGCTAATGCTGCTAATATGGTGAGTGTCATTGCTCAATATGGCTATATCACAGATTTTCAACAAACTGACGAATGGAATGCGGACCTTAGCATTCATGAACCTAGCGATTTGTTAGCTTACTTTTAAGCTAACAAATCGAAGTCAATTCACACCCAAACACGACATCTAGTGCCTACTGCTCACTTTTACCCCTATATATCCATAAATGATAAATCTCAGATTTTTACTTCAAAAAAGTTTAATAAAAAAAATATCTTAAATATTGTCTTGCATTTCTATTAAACGAAACTCAAAAGGCGCTTTTAGGTGAGTCACTACTAACCTTTTATTTGCTGCACCAAGATCGCACACAAAACCACCACATGTTGGGTTGCATTGATCTTAAAACCTCACTATCTTGTGTTCTGTAAGTTATAAAGGCACTACCAAAACGTGAACATTAAAAAATCAATTTAATAAAGCAATATAGTGTTGGATTTAACAAACAGACACAGGGCTTAGGGGTAGGGATCTCTAATTAATGCATTTTCGCGCTAAATAAAAGTCATCTATACGACTTAAAATAAAAAAGTAACGGCTAAAAACATGAATAACAATTTATATGTCACCAAACGTACAGGCGAACGTGAGATTATTGAATTGGATAAAATCCATAAAGTAATCGAATGGGCAGCCAAAGGTTTAAATAACGTTTCCGTTTCACAAGTAGAAATAAAAGCTCACATTCAATTCTACGACGGCATTAAAACGGCCGATATTCATGAAACACTGATACGCTCTGCTGCTGATCTTATTTCGACTGATTGCCCAGACTATCAATATTTAGCAGCGCGATTAGCCATATTCCATTTACGTAAAAAAGCCTATGGTCGTTTTGAGCCGCCTATTTTAAGAGAGCATGTTAAAAGCATGGTGGATAAAGGCAAATACGACCAACATTTACTGAAAGATTACAGCGACGCCGAATTCGATGAGATGAATGAATACATCGATCATTGGCGTGATATGGATTTCAGTTATGCGGCAGTTAAACAACTCGAAGGTAAATATTTAGTTCAAAATCGTGTCAGTGGCGAAATTTACGAAAGTGCGCAGTTCTTGTATATATTAGTAGCAGCGTGTTTGTTTGCTAACTATGAAAAAGACACACGTATGGACTACATCAAGCGTTTTTATGATGCCACTTCTAAGTTTAAGATCTCGTTACCTACGCCTATTATGGCTGGAGTTAGAACCCCTACCCGTCAATTTAGTTCTTGTGTATTAATTGAAGCAGGTGACAGCCTAGACTCAATTAACGCTACAACCAGCGCTATCGTAAAATATGTAAGTCAACGTGCCGGCATTGGCGTTAATGCAGGGCGTATTCGAGCGTTAGGTAGTCCTATTCGTGGTGGCGAAGCCTTCCATACAGGTTGCATTCCTTTTTATAAGCACTTTCAAACGGCAGTAAAAAGCTGTTCACAAGGTGGTGTGCGTGGTGGTGCAGCAACCTTGTTTTATCCTTTATGGCATTTAGAAGTTGAATCATTATTGGTGTTGAAAAACAACCGGGGTGTTGAAGAAAACCGAGTACGTCACTTGGACTACGGTGTGCAATTCAACAAGTTGATGTATACCCGTTTGATCAAAGATCAACACATTACCTTATTCAGTCCTTCTGACACGCCAGGTCTTTACGATGCGTTTTTTGCCGACCAAGATGAATTCGAACGTTTATATGTGCAATACGAAAAAGATGAAAGCATTCGTAAAAAACAAATAAAAGCCATCGAATTATTTAGCTTATTCATGCAAGAGCGTGCCAGTACAGGGCGTATTTATTTACAGAATGTCGATCACTGTAATACTCACAGCCCATTTAATCCTAAACTTGCTCCGGTTCGTCAAAGCAATCTATGTTTAGAAATTGCCTTACCTACTAAACCTCTAGAACATGTGAATGACGAAAATGGCGAAATTGCCTTATGTACGTTATCAGCATTTAACTTAGGTGCGATTGAAAGTGTAGATGAATTTGCTGAATTGTCTGATTTAGCGGTACGTGCATTAGATAATTTACTCGATTACCAAGATTACCCTGTTCCAGCAGCACTTAACGCTACAATGGGTCGTCGCACATTGGGTATAGGCGTGATTAACTTCGCGTATTACTTAGCCAAAAACGGCGTCAAATATTCAGACGGTAGCGCTAATGGTTTAGTGCATAGAACCTTCGAAGCCATGCAATATCACTTAATGCAGGCATCTTGTAATTTAGCTAAAGAAAAAGGGGCTTGCCCTAAGTTCGACGAAACGACTTATTTCCAAGGCCTAATGCCAATCGATACCTATAAAAAGGATCTCGATAAAATTTGTGACGAACCGTTGCATTGTGACTGGGATTCACTCAGAGCTGACATTAAACAATACGGTTTACGTAACAGTACCCTGTCTGCATTGATGCCTTCTGAAACATCGTCGCAAATATCCAATGCCACCAATGGAATTGAACCGCCTCGTGGACATATCAGTATTAAGTCCAGTAAAGATGGCGTGTTAAAACAAGTGGTGCCTGAATACGAAAGACTCAAAGATAAATACGAGTTGTTATGGGATTTACCGTCCAACGAAGGTTACCTTCAATTAGCTGGTATCATGCAAAAATTTGTTGACCAAACTATTTCCGCCAACACCAGTTACGACCCAAATAAATATGACGGTGGCAAGGTCCCTATGAAGTTACTGATCCAAGACTTGCTGACTGCCTACAAACTTGGGGTTAAAACATTGTATTACCATAACACTCGTGATGGGGCCGACGACGCGACTCAAAAAGAATTAACGGGCCAAAAATTTGTCCCGCAAGAAGTTATCGAAGAAGAAGATGACGATTGCGCAGGCGGCGCATGTAAAATATAAATTCAGTCAGCTGCTTAGGCAGCTGTTTCTAAGCAGTTTGAATTATTAATGGCAACAACACTTAATGAAATATACAACTTTTAACCAAGTAAATAACAACCCTCTGATTGAACCGATGTTTTTCGGAAATCCAGTCAATGTGGCACGTTATGACCAACAAAAACATCCGATTTTTGAAAAGTTGATCGAAAAACAAATCAGTTTTTTTTGGCGTCCTGAAGAAGTTGATGTAAGTAAAGACAGAGTTGATTTTCAAAAATTAAGTGACTCAGAAAAGCACATTTTTATTTCTAACCTGAAATATCAAACATTGCTTGATTCAATTCAGGGTAGAAGTCCTAATATCGCTTTTTTGCCGATTATTTCTATTCCAGAATTAGAAACTTGGGTAGAAACATGGTCATTTTTTGAAACGATTCACTCTCGCTCATATACCCATATATTACGTAACCTGTTTGGTGATCCCAGTAGCATTTTTGACGATATTGTTGAAAATAAAGAAATCAAAAAACGCGCGGAAGATATATCTAAATATTACGATGACCTCATTTTTGCAACCCAATTGTGGCAAACGTTAGGCGAAGGTACACACACAATTAAAGGTGAGACTCATATCATTACAATGCGTGAGCTTAAGAAAAAGCTGTATTTGTGTATGAACTCAGTCAACGCCTTAGAAGCCATACGTTTTTATGTGTCTTTTGCTTGTACTTTTGCATTCGCAGAGCGTGAATTGATGGAAGGTAATTCGAAAATCATTCGTTTGATTGCCCGTGATGAAAACTTACATCTGACCTCTACTCAACATGTGTTGAACCTATGGGCTAAAGGCAAAGATGATCCAGAAATGGCCGAAATCGCCGAAGAATGTAAAGAACAAGCCACACAAATATTCCTGCATGCAGTAGAGCAAGAAAAAGAATGGGCTGCATTTTTATTTCAACATGGCTCCATGATCGGACTCAATAAAGAAATCCTATGCCAATACGTTGAATTTATTGCTAATCATCGTATGTCGGCCATAGGCTTAGGTCAGCCCTTTGACATAAAGAATAACCCACTGCCTTGGATGAATAACTACTTAAGTTCTGACAACGTTCAAGTGGCGCCTCAAGAGTCTGAAATAAGCTCCTATCTGGTTGGCCAAATTGACTCAGAAGTCAGTGCTGAAGATTTTGGTGACTTTGATTTATAAATCATATGAGTAAAAGCAGCGACAGTTTTATGGTGACGATAAAAGATCATAAAACTGTCAAACACCCACCCCAAAATACCCTACTAGAAACCATCGAACAGCACCAGATTGAAATTCAATACCATTGCCGCGAAGGGTATTGTGGGGCCTGTCGTACAAAGTTAACAAAAGGCCAAGTGGAATATAAAACTGATCCTCTGGCCTTTATCGATGATGATGAAATTTTACCCTGTTGCTGTTTTCCTATATCAGATATTCAAATAGATATTGGTTGAGTTAAAGCTGGAGCTTTAAGAGGGGTTCTAAAACTCTTGTTCACACTAAACACTTGTAGTAACAAAGAGAAGGTCTGAAAATCCATCACCAAAACCGCCTAAAGCGGGCTTGGTGATTTCAATATCTATTCATACCATCAATCCGCAGCACTAATATACTCTTGGATCAGGTACCTCGAAATCCACTAATAGTACCTATTTGCGACGACGGAAAGGAGCTAAAGGACACAAAAAGTTCTTTTTCCTCCAGCCAAATACCCAACTCGTCATTTTTCCATACCAGTTGGAGGTGAAGCTGCAATAAATCCAGCCTTAATTGTCCTAAGTCGAGAGACAACTCACTAGGGGATATCTCAGGAACTCTAAACAAGGGGGCTTGCGTTGAATACATTGGATTGCTAGATAAAACAGGGATAGGCATAGTCACTTCAGGTACATCCACATCAATGTCATCTTCATATACCTGAATAATAAAATTAAACACAGGCTCGCTGGATGGGGAGGGTTTTACTGGTGTCAGGTAGCTAAAGTTAAAACCGTCACCGTCTACATCTAAATTTACGGAATTATGCAAGTATATTGCATCACCTTTCTCCGTATCGAGCACAGGTACACTCACAGTTATGCTGCCCAAATCGAACAAATTCAGGCCATTTATGGCAATAAGATCAAAAAGTACGATCATATCTTCGCTAGCACTATGACTGTTATGTAGATTTATCTGTTGACTAGCAATGGGCAACATTTGATTAGCTTGCATGCCTGGCAGTTTGATCGCCAATTGCCAGTTAAGATCAAATTGCCAGCTAAGCAACTGTCCCTGTGCATTTAAGCTGAATTTGCCCGATACTGCGGCATTAAGATGTAGTCCGGCAATTTCTATATTGGCCGGTAGTTGTTGCGGTGTTAAATCCAATCCAAAATCGGCATTACCCTGGATAGTGACCCCGTTACTACCAATAGAAATACCGCCATCTAACCAGTTTCGTCCTTGCCAGAATAATTGACCTTCTGCACCAAGCATCCAATTTTGCCCACTGGCTTTTACACTGCACTGACCTTCAATACCGGCACCCAGTACCGTAAATTTACCCTCTCCACTCAATGCAAATTGCGGATTTTGGCTAGAAAAATCCACCATACCAGCTAAACGCATCTGTACATTAGTTAAGGGTAACAGTCCCAACTGCCAACTTTGATTGTTGCCATTTAGCTGGGCACTTAGCTGCATTTTTTTGTAGCCGATTGAGCCAGAGACTTGCGTGAAGCTTTTACCTAATAATTGCAATTGACCCAAACCTTCTAGGGCAATCAGCTGTTGTGGACCAATGCGCCCTTCACAACTCAAGTGCAACGCCATTAACGGAGTATTTCCAAACACCGTAATGGCAGGTTCGAACTCAAGCTGACCGGCCAAGATGACATGCTCCTGACTGATATCCACGTGCCCCTTGATGACAATTTGCTCTGCAAACAAGCGTAACTCACCACTGCCCTGCAAGGCAAAGTCAGGATTGGATGACAACATCAAACTGGCTGGTTGTTGTTGGTCAGCAATCAGCAAACGGGCAATCGCATTTTGTGGGCTGCCGTTGGGTAATATTATCCAATCAGCATAAACACTGGCATTAATTCGTGCGAAGGAGTCAGCACCGGCACTGCGACCTTGCAATTGTAAACGGCCATGCAGTTGCAAAGGCAGGCTTAGCTCAATCCCAGCCACCCGCAGCGACAGGGGCTCGATATCTAGGCTGGAAAACAGTGAAAATTCGCCGTTACTATTAATGCTGCCCAGCATGGAGTAAATCTGGCTATCAATCACATTGACCTTAGCAACCACGGCCAAGGCGAACTCGCTGCCAGAAGCCATAGCTGCACTGATATCTGCTTGGCTAAAACCGACAAACTCATCCATTAAACCGCTTTGGTCGGGTGATAACTGATTAGCCAAAGGCAGCAACTGTGCGGAGGATATTGCTGAGCCCATTGCCAGTTGTGTCGATTTTTTCTGGTACAACACAAAATCATCAAATTGCGCGCCCTGATCCCACCAACTATCCAAACCTACGCGGCCTTGTGTAAGTGCATGCTGGTTGTCTTGCACAGCACACCACAGTTGTCCATCGACCCAAATTTTAATGCTGGTAATGTCTTCGCTTTTACTCATGTTTTGCAGCATATCTTGCAAGCTTGAGGCGCGGATATTGATAGCTTTCAATGTTGTTTTGTTAGAAAAACGGCGACTTAAACCTGCAGTGGTATTGCTGCGGCTGCTGGTTTCCAATCGAATTTGATAGGTTTTGTTGGGTTTGAATGCAGTTTTGCTGACAAATAAGGTGGTGGCTCGTCCATCTACCAGCTTCACCAGATCCCATTGCTTTTGCTCCTGGGTCATGCGGAAACGATAAAAAGTGTCTTTGTTTTGAAAATGAAACACCAACCCCAATCCGTCGTTATCCTGAGATGTTAATTGTACTTCTAATTTCAGATCCTCAACTACTCTCGGCATATAAATTAACATAGTGCCATAACGTGCGGGTGAGTTATCCCCGACATTATTGGCCTGCACTAATCGCCCACTATCAACCAGCCACATACCTTTGCCCCGTTTCATGCCAAAGTCCTGTACTTGCCAGTCACTTAGGTCATTGTTGTGAAAATCATTGTGATACAACAATTCATATAGGGGGGTAGCTGGGTCGATATCATTTTGATTATCTGCTAGTTGGGCCAACTCTTGGGCCTGCATCAACATAAAAGTGGCGCTGGCATCAAAGAATACAAAACGCCCGTGCAATTCCACCTTACGCAGCGGTGCCGGTAACAAGGCTAAAATACTCGACAAAGAAAGCTGTGGTGGCTGACTAAGCATACTTTGCGTCCATTCAATGCCTTGCAGAGACGTGTCGCTAATTCGCTGCAAAACCTCCGCCAATGTAGATTGAATTTGCTGTGCCAAGGCAATGATAGTGGCTACATTGATCTTGCCAGAAAAGTCGGTGTTGACCACGCCATTTAGCACTGGAAACATTTGGGCTACGGGAGCTGGCAGGCTTATTTGCCCATTAAACAATTCGGCATACATGATATTAGCAATGTGTCCGTTTGGATCAATAGGCACGCTGGGATCAGCAATAAAACCCATCAGTTCAAAAATTAACAAAGGGCTGGGATGGGGGAAAGGTCGGCTCAAGTCAAAACTCAGGCCAAAGCCCCCAAGATTGATACGTGTGCAATAACGGTCAAAATAGGGCGAAGCATCGTTTAGCATGGGCATCGTTGGGGCGCCCGTCATGGGCAATATAGTAAAGTAGTTTTCGCAAATATGACTGATACCATAATCTGCGTTACCCAAGGCAAAATCGAAAGATGTGGTGATATTGGTGGACATTACAGGACCGAAAAAAGGCGAAACTTTAAAGCGTTTTAGATCCGCACGAATGGCCCCTGGCACAATCAGTTGCAAACCGTCCCAAGTCGGTTGGCAAAGACCATTCATAGGCGGTGCAGGCGGTGGAATATCACTGCGCAAGTCGATATCAAAACCAATCAGCGGTATGACAAAATCTACTTCGCCTAAGGTGACCGGGATCAAATCCAGTTTAAACTGCAGTTTGTTGTTTACTGGCAAACGCAGGCCAAAGCCTAGTTCGTTTGAGGTATCGGCATCTTCGATCAGTTGTTGTGACAGAATTAATTCACCAGCAAAATCGATCAGCAAGCTATTTTTCGAATAACCGTAACCAAAGACCAGACGATCAAGATTTACGCTACTTCCTGGATAGTGGCCAAAATCGGGCAAGGGGATAGGATTAACTCCACCCTCAAGTGCAAAATAAATGGCATCGGCTGAAATCCCAAGCTTGAATACTAAGTCTGCCATGGCGACCAAAGGATCATCAGGAGCAAAACCAATTATCGATGCCGCGCCTTCAACGCGCATATCGGATGGATTGTTAAAGGGTAAAACGAATTTGGCATCCGTTATTTTGAACTGTAATTGTGTGTCCACATGCAGCCAACCCAAGGACACATCTACAGCGCCTTGATAAATTTCAATACCAGTTTGATAGATTTCCTGACTCCCCTGAACCCCAACAATGCCTAACATTTGGTGCACAGCCAGCACGGCTTCATACAAAAACTTGCGTCCGACTAACTGGAATAGGTCTGCCTGAATGCTGGGTATTACACGAAATTTTTGCATGAAAATAGCCTGAGTATCTTCATTGGCCTGCTCAAGTTGCTGCAATAAGTCTCTGGCCTCTTCGAGTTCTTGATCCAGGCGGTTTATTTCAGCGGCTATTTCGGGCTCAAGGTTTTGCAACCAGCGGTTTGGGTAATCCCAACTACCATTGTCATCTTTGAGTCGGTTCAAATCGTTAAGACTCAAAGGTAGCTTGGGAATAGCGATAGGAATGGTTAATTCATTGAAACCAAAACTAAGACTTTGCTCACTTAATTCAAATTCAAGTTCAACAAACTGACCGGCAAATCCTAGTTCGGTATTGATGGAAAAGGCAAAGGCCAAAGGCTGATCAGCCGCTGGATTTTCTTCGCCCATGCTCAGGCTGATTTTTTTCAGCTCGACACTGACATCTATGTCCAAGTCAATTTCAGTGCCATTGTTTTGAGCCCCAACGAGACTCGCGCCACCTTTGAGTAAGTCTGCCAACATATCAAACAGATCTAGCTCTAGTCCCGCTTGGTCAAATACACATTCTGCATTAAACCAAATGTTGTCTGGGTTGAATCCCAAGGTTAAGCTGGCCTGCCCGCTTAAATCAATCTGGCTAGCAATAGCCAGTAAACGATTCAATTGCTGGGCAATCATAGGTGGCACAAAACCGCTTAGTTGCTCAGGCAACACTGGATGTAACACGAAAGAGCCAGATAATGTGAGCTGCCCGCTAAGTTCATCGTCAGCATTGCTTAAGTTCAGCTCAATTTTTTTAATCACAATTTCGATGGGCGCGTCGGGTAACACCAAGCCGGGCAACTGCAGGTGCAGGCTGAGTGGGTTAGCTATGCTAGCGCTAAGCTTAGTACTGTCGGTATCTGCTTCTGTATCTGTGTCAGTGTCAGTGTCAGAAGTATGTATCTCAGCCTTAAACTGCAACTGCATCCAACCATCTTCGTCACCGCTATCCAGCTCGATAAAATCTTGTAAGCCCAGTACCTGCAGTTGTTGTAGGTTGGCCAAGTCTGGCAAGCGTAATAAAAAGCCTAGGCTTAACTCACCATTAAAATCTGCGCCAGTTTTACTCAGTTGAATATCAATGCTGGCATCATCGACCTCAGGTCGCAGACTTGGCGGGATGAATCGCCATAACTGGTCTACATCATCTAGCTCAGCCTGAATAGCCAGCGCCATGTGTTCTTCATGCCAACTGATATTCAAGCTGACCTGCGCATCATTAGCAGGCATTGGCAGAAAATTGCTCTGTTGCGCAAGATTGATACGACTGGCGATATCCTGCCACTGCATCTCAATCACCAGTTCAAAAATCGCCAACTGCGACTGATTTGGTTCATCCTCATTATCAATAAACACCAACACCAGTTGGGCCTGATTGATTTGCGCTAATCCATCAATGTTGATGTTTTCCAGTTTGATCAGCAAATTGTCTTGGCCCTGCTGATGCTCAAACTGTATCTCAAGATTATCAGCCTGTAGGCTTAAACCATCCACCTCTAGGCTGATACTGGTTGTTCCCTTAAGCTCAAAATCGCCGTCAGAGTCAAACTCTCCCAGCAACTGCAACTCGCTTAAGGTCAGTATTTGACTCGGATGCAACAGTGGAATACGCAAGGGGGAATGGGCCGATAAGCCAATCGAATAGTTATACTGATTTTCTCCTGCGTAGGCAAAGCCCAGTTCGGCTAAAAATAACCCTTCGATATAGGGAAATTTGAGTATGCCCTTTACATGAGTGCCAATAGGAATATTGGCTGCAACCACTACATCAAGTTGTTGTAGGGCAAATTGCAGGTTTTGTGCAAACAAACTGCCAGCCAACTCGGACTGGGCAATATCAATATTTTCACCATCATCTACCACTGTCCAAGATAAACTAGCCGAGACTGACAACCCTTGATTGCCCAGCGCCAGATTTTCCAGATCGGCTTGAATTCCGGGCAGTTCCTGAGTATTAAGCTGCAGGGGGATATCCCAATAAAATTGCGCAGACTGCGCATGTATACCTCGAAAACTCTGATTGAAACCCAGATCCGTGATATCGGTATCCACCGCATCAGCGTTGGTGATCAGGCGGCAATCTTGCAAGCCTAGCACTAACCCCGTACCCGCAATACTGAACGGCGGAACTGAAAACTGCTCCATCTCAGCGCTAATATTCAACTGAGCATCAATACCTAGCGTACCTTCCACTTCAAAGGCGAACCCTGCTAAGGCATCTTGTTCATTGTCAGGCGGAACTGGCAGCAATAAGGTGTTTTCAATAACAATCCGCAACGGGAAATGGCGCAGAGTGACACCGATGGGGGCTCCTGCATGCACTAATTCACACAAAATCAATGGCCACTGGTCAGCACTTTCGCGAAATACCCCTAAGCTCAGTGCATTCAATCCCGGCACGTTGAAGAACACACTTTGCTCAACGGCCAACACCATATTGTAGGTGCTAACACCCTGCTCTTGGGTTTCAAAAAAACTGGTGATTTGAATGTGTTCAAAGAAATCCGCAAATAACTGGTCGAGTAAGTCATTTAAAGGCCCTAAGGGAATATTGTCCTGTACGTTTTGCAAACTACTTAATGACGTCATGACCTTAGTCCTCTTCCAGAGTGACTTGCACAAAACCCGCAGGCACAAAACTGAGTTCGGCATCGGGAACTGCAATATTCTGACCGGCGCCAAAAATAACCGTATAAGCAAAAAAATAGCCGCTATGCAGCATAAACAGGGCACCCTCAGCCTTACCCAAAATACTCAGTCCAGCAGATACTGTGGCGTAGTTAAAGGATTGCATATCTTTAAATGTCAAGGCTTCGGAGGTTTCAAACTCACCTCCTACATTGACAATATCCACGCTAAAGCCAATGTTCTGCAACAGGTTTGAGGTTTTCGCATAGTTTGCAGGGCCATCTGAATTCAACCCTTTTAAGAGTCGCTTGAGAAGAGGGAATTTTTCTACAAATTTAAGTTTTTTCAATTTATCAAACAATCCCACCGATATACCCAGTTGCTCAAATTTAATGGATTTAGTAATGGCTGTGGCTGGGCCACTAGCCCCATCGGGTAACATAGTCAGCGTACCTAAGCCGCCCGACAGGAAAAAACCACTACCTGCTGGACCAAAATCAATTTTCCATTGGGTGCTAGCAAGAGCAGCGTTCCCTGTCGGTTGCGCCAGAGTAACTTTCAGCACATAGACAATTTCTACCCGTCGATTCAGAGGACTGTCCTGAGCATCGACACCCAAGTCGATCAATTCTGACTCCCCCTTGCCTGACACCTGAAAATTGTTCTTAAGCATGTCGGCATGGGGAATGCTCATAGAGTCCATTATTTCCAGCAAATATCGATGAACCTCTGCAGCACGTTCTTCTGAAAGCAAGAGGTTGTTATGCTCTTCGCCAATACTGCTGGCGTAGCCGGTAATGCTGCCGATGCGAATTTGGTAGCTAGGTAGCAAATGTTTATCGACTAACTTTTCAATCGCCTGACGGTGCTCATCATCCAGCAGCGCAGGCTGTCCATTAAATGGCAAATCCTGCAAAATAATTCGGTGATATTGGTATAACAAGGTATCGAGATTAATTTTACGTTCGACTTCCAGTTCAACCTTGTTGACCAGTTCTTCACGTTGTAGATTAACGGCGGTGTTAGTTTGTGCGGACATAAAGCGGCTCTCCATGCAAAGTTGAGTATTCCTATTGACGCGCAATACAAACAAACCACCTTGCACTTATGAGCTGAGGGTTAAGCCCTCAGTTATTAGTTATTAGTTATTAACCTTATTAGTGCATGCTGCAAGGTATGATCAGCTAATTTAAATTAACTTGCTGATCAATAGAGAATTTTTTATTGATAATAATATCAACTCACCTTGTGTCTCATAGCAATATGACGCATCCGTCTGGAAAGTTAAGGCCATACTTTGGCTAGTCTTTAATATCCAAAGAAAACAACCTTATCCCTAAATAAGGCGCACCACTTAATTTAAAATAACGTGATTAAAATCAGCGTGTTAAAAGGATGAAATATCTTTACCCAAGGATTCAACATATCCAGCACTGCTATTATTATGACTACCAAGACGGGCATGTGAAGGTCTTTGAGGCGATAGAAAAGTAATCAGACATTGATAAAACAACAGTATTTATTTGTGTAGATCAGATAAGTGGAATGGATATGATCCTTCGCATCAATCAATAAGTTGATATTCTTGATGCAGAATTTTAATTATTTCAGCTTTAGGGTTTTGACTTAAGGTAAGAGGTTGTCTGGTAATTTTTTCTGCGATATCAATATAAGTCTTAGAAACCTGCATCAATACCTCAACAGGTAGCGCATTGTCTTCGGCCAATGCTTGGCGCTCCGGCATACGTTGTTTGTTTAGCAAAATATCAGGATCAGGGAAATGATTTAGCAATAACTGACGGAATCCTTCTTTAGAGTTTTCCACTACCCTGCCCTGAGCATATTGCTGTGCATCCCAAATTCTTGACGAATCTGGGGTGCCCACTTCGTCCATGTAAATCAATTTGTTATCACCATCTAAGTCTTTGACATAACCAAATTCAAACTTAGTATCAACAAACACTTGCCCGACCTCAGACAAAGCCTGGCTAATCAGCGCAAACCCTTCAGTTAATAATTTTTCATACAGTGAGACATCGCTTTGTTTTTTAAAGTTGAACGCTGAATAGTTATCGAGGATATTCTGACGGGTGATATTCACATCATCAGCTTCAGGCACATTAGGGATGCCCTTTAAAATCCCTTTTGTGGAGGGTGTCATAAGTAAGTGGGCTAATTGGCTATCTTGACTAAGTCCTTCTTCAAGCTGGATACCACAAAAGTCTCTTTCACCTTTATCATAAGCGCGCCACATTGAGCCTGTAATATATTGACGACAAATTGCTTCAATCATCACCGGTTGTGCTTTTTGAACTATCCATACAAAAGGGTGTGGAATATCGAGTATATGACTGTCTGCTAGACCTTGTTGCTTAAATAAAGTGAACCAGTGATTAGAAATGGCATTTAAAGCAGCACCTTTTCCGGGCACACCTAACATGCCGTCTTCACCGTGCCAAATACAATCAAAGGCAGAGATACGATCGCTAATAACCATAATGGCTAGTGGCGTATCATAGGGCACTGGATAGGCTTTTTCTTCAATTAAACGACGGCTGTCTTGCTTAGTTAACCAATAAACAGAACGCACTTTACCGCTGTGCACCGGTAATTCAGTACGAATAGGCAGGTCATTGTTAATCGATAAAATTGAATCCGCAATCGACATACTATGCCAACTCCTTAATGTGAAGAATGTAGAACGCTTTAAATGATACTTATTTTTGAAAAGAGCCCTCTGGCTGCGCTAACAATCAGAGGTAAATCACTTATATATCTAGATCGTCAGCCGACATAGTTTTTGAAAATGTGGGGTATAAATCTGTTAATTTATTGACGGGGAATGGATTGCTCTCATCGTCTAATAATGTGATAGAGGTTTTTTTGCCTACAGAGACTACTTTGATACGATACTCTTCAGTGTCTAACTTCATCTCATTTTTGTCACTAGACCAAATATTGCTCCACCAACCTTCTTCAGCACCATTGTATTTAACAAACAATAAGCCATTAGACTTATCATAATCTTTTACATCAAAGCCCAATTTTCTCAATACAAGTAACAATCTGGGCCAAGTGATTTCATAGTCGGCGTCGACTACAAAAGCAGGCTCACCGTCACTATCAAACCCTAAGTCCATCTGTAAACCTTCACGAATTTGACGAAAACGTTTGACGTTAGCGACTTTTGCTTCAAACTCATAGTTCTTCACTACTCGATTCAGAACGTCGACTTCGTTACGTCTTTTATCTTTAGCTTTGGTTATCTCGGTGCTCTGAGCGTCCAATTTTTCCCTATAATCAACCAATTCAACACTGAGACTTGCGGTTCTTCCATGAGGTTTTTTATCTAAGGTAAATTCGAAGCGTTGACCGACAGTACGTTCTGATTTTGACCAGCTATACCATTTATTGTCTTTACTTTCGTCCATCACCATCCAGTCTGTGATCAAGCGCTGGTTGTCTTTGTCAAACATCTCGACGCCAATACCCTCGGTTTCTAAAAATCGAATCAGCGAATTCCAAACGGCAGTATCTAGAGGTAAGGTATCATCAACCTGATCAAACCAAACAATGGCATTTTTTGAGCCTTCTTCTATATGAGAGCCTGACACCACAGCCAATACCAATGAAGGCGACAGCACACTCAAATCTTTGCCCATAGCATTTTTCGGCGCGTTTTCACCTAATTCTGGGAGTTTATAGGCGTCATTAAAATGAGGCGAGTCCACGTCATCTGGAATATTTATTTTTTGACCAGGTTGCTCTTTGACATAATCAAATGAACCACTGGCAATTTGTCTTTCTTCTAATGAACTACAGGCGGTTAACAGAGTGGCAGTTAAAACAGAGGCTGTCATCAAAGCGATTGATTGAAAATTATAGGTCATGCTATCTCCTTAAGATAATACGCCAGAACTGCGCATGACTTGTTCGATATGATTTTGGCTAGCTAGTTCCGATTCAACTAAAGGTAATCGTAAAAAAGCTGAATTAGTCAGCCCCATTTTGTGTAAAGCCCATTTAGGTAACACAGGATTCGGTTCGACGAACAACGCCCTATGTAGGCCAGCAATTTGTTTGTCTATTTTTTCTGCCAACTGGAAATCCTTTGCCAAAGCAGCATTGCACATGTCAGCCATTTGTTTAGGCACAATATTTGCGGTTACAGAAATCACCCCATGGCCACCATTAGCAAGAAATTCACATCCCGTTAGGTCATCACCGCTTAAAAACATAAAATCGTCTGCAACAAGTTTCTGTGTGGCCTTTAAGCGTGCTATGTCACCTGTGGCATCTTTTAAACCGACAATCTTAGGATGAGTCGCTAACTCTGCCACCGTCTCTGGCAGCATATCAGCGACAGTGCGGCTGGGCACATTATATAATAATACGGGTAAGTCAGTCGCATCAGCAATGGCAGTAAAGTGTGCAACCATGCCTTTTTGTTGTGGCTTATTATAATAAGGCACAACACTTAAAAATCCTTCAATGCCAGTACTCGACATTTGTTCACTCAAAAAAATGGCTTCTGAGGTAGAGTTCGCTCCGCTCCCAGCGATGATAGGTATTTTCCCCTGAGCATATTCGACAGTGCGCTTTACCACTTCTATATGTTCAGAAAAGGGTAAAGTCGCAGACTCCCCAGTAGTACCAACTGACACTATGCCATGAGACCCATTTTGAATATGAAAATCAACGAGCGTCTTCAATGACGGATAATCTATTTCCCCGTTATCATACATTGGCGTAATTAACGCCACAAAACTGCCAGTAAACATGTGCTCTCCCCAAAAATTAGCGCCTTATGGTAAAGATCTGGCCTCCTAAAAACAAGCATTGAATAGCCCATTTGATAGATTAGAATTGAAACTGGATCAACCCACCCACAATCATGTATGTTATAGCCAATTTGAAAGCAACGAATTGGTTAAAAATGACGCAACAATTAATCATTACCATATTAGGTTCAGACCAATTTGGTGTGTTGAGCAAATTGGCAGACACAGTTTCTGGAGTGGGATGCAATATTTTAGATAGTCGCCAAGCTGTTTATGGACAAGATTTTTCTCTCACTATGATTATCGAAGGCAGTCAAAGTGCGATTACCCAAGCCGAATGTTTATTGCCGCAAACTTGTCAGAAGCACAATTTATTGTCTATGATGAAACGCACTAAAAAACATTGTAAACAAAACCTCGAACACCTAGCGGATGTCATCATACATGGCGAAAGCACACCTGGTCTAATTGACCAAATCACCGACTTTTTCAAACAACATAATATCTCTGTCAGTGCTTTTAGATTAAAATTTTTGGATAAGTATGAAAACGACTCTGGTAGAGACAATCCCATGAAGTGTAAAATGGTGATTTCTATTCCACATGATCTCGAAGTTGAAAAAATTGAACATGCTCTTCAAGAATTATTACAACCATTGAATTTAGAGGCTTCAATTAAACAAAATCATTAATAATCTCGTATTACCCCTTTTCATTAATCATTTAAGGTTATTTTTTATGCAAATTCTCAAAGCGAGCGATATTGCTCCGCAATTTTCTCTACCGAATCAAGATAACCAAACGGTATCATTAAGCGACTATGTGGGTAAAAAAATATTGCTTTATTTTTATCCTAAGGCCATGACACCAGGGTGTACAATACAGGCACAAGGGTTACGTGATAGCCAAGCAGCATTGGCTAAGTTGAACGTTGAAGTGATAGGTGTAAGCCCTGATGCAGTTAAAAGGTTGCCGAAGTTTATAGAAAAAGAAAACCTCAATTTCACCCTGTTGTCGGATGAAGATCATGCATTAGCAGATGCATTTGGAGTCTGGGGTCTAAAAAAGTTTATGGGTAAAGAATACGACGGTATTCACCGTATTACATTTTTAATTAATGAAAACGGCGAGATAGAACATGTATTTGATAAATTCAAAACCAAAGATCATCATGAAGTAGTATTAGCATATCTTCAAAAGTAAACATCATTAAAGGTCAGAGCCGTTTATAATAATGCGGCTCCACCTTGATTGAATCAATCAACATAATTACATGCTTACATTAAACCTCAGTCACTGACTCTTTTGGACCGGACCATGCATTGGTAACGGCCTTAACTAGCGTAGCTAAAGGAATAGCGAAGAACACGCCCCAAAACCCCCACAAACCGCCAAAGAACAACACCGCGATAATGATATACACAGGATGTAAACTCACCGCTTCTGAGAATAATATGGGTACTAATACATTACCGTCTAGGGCTTGAATAATGCCGTAGGCAACCATCAAGTACCAAAATTCTGGGGTTACCCCCCATTGAAACAAGGCGACTATGGCCACAGGAATAGTCACAACTGCAGCACCTATATAGGGTATAAGTACTGAGAAGCCCACTAACACCCCTAGTAACAGTGCATAACGAAGGTCCATAAACGCAAAAGTCACCGCCGAAACAGTACCAACAATGACAATTTCTATGACCTTACCACGAATGTAGTTAGCAATTTGCAGGTTCATTTCAGTGCCCACTTGTTTGATCAGCCGACGTTCGCTGGGTAATAAAAAAGAGATATTAGATACCAACATTTCTTTATCTTTAACCATAAAAAATACCATTAGCGGCACTAAAATCATGTAAATCAATAGCGCACCAAAGCCACCCAAAGAACTAAATGACGCAGACAATAGTTGTTCTGCCATCACCACCACTCTTTCATTTATACCGTCCAACACATCCTGAATTTGAGTGAGCTGTACAAGATCTGGGTAGGTGTCGGGCAACTTTAATAACCACGCCTGTCCTTTCTCCCATATCTGTGGCATTTCTTTGATCAAATTAATACTCTGCTGGGCAACCACAGGTACTAGGCCCACAAAAGTTAAAATTGATACACTGATAAAACCAAATAACACCAACACGGTAGTATATGTGCGAGATAAGCCTAACTTACACAGTTGCACGACCGGCCAATCCAGCAAATATGCGATGACAGCGGCCACAATAACAGGCATTAAAATTCCGCCCCAAACCGCCAGTAATAATGAACTGATAAGTAACAGCAATAACAGCATCATTGAGTCAGGATCAGAAAATTTTCGCTTATACCAACGTTCAAAAACGTTTAACATCTAGTGTCCTTGTATATTATTAGGCATCATCAATCTGTAGGTTATTGGTGATAGTGGAAGTTCATCTATAGGATGAAGACATTATTGCACAACCCTTGCATGATAAAATAGAACTTAACTTAGATTATAGAAATAAAGAGAGGCTGTTTTTGCAATTAGATTGGACATGTCGTTTTGGCAACGTAAAAGCTATTTTGCAACTGAAAAAATCACTCAATTTAGGAGAGGTCTCGAATCATTTTCAAATAGTAGCGAATAAACTATTGGAGCTAGAAGGCACATTTACCGACGGTTTTGATAATAATATTAAATACTTACTGAATAAAAAAAACTGGCATTTAGCTAATTGTAAGCAAGGGAAACCATCAATCGCACTGAAAAAAAACTGCAACCAATACGCATTTGATTTGTTTTGTTTTCCTATTGTTAACAACGAACCTCAAGCGCTGATTAAGCCTTTTGATGCCGATTCACCCTTCAAAGAATTCAATCCATCAAGTCTGGGTCCACTGCTTAGTATTCCCAAATTAAAAGACTTTATCGCGGTGACAATCCATTGCGGAGATGAGGCAGATATGGAATTACTTAAATATGCCCATATATTACTAGAACAATTAATAGATTTACTGAGCACATCATTACACGTGGTTGAAAATAGTGGCCAGTCAGTCCAAGAGATATTTTTATCTGTTGAGCAACAATTAAAAGAACTAAAACAAGCTTAATATATCAGCTGGAATTGAACTAATTGGCGAGTAGTTGATCCATAACAAACGCAAGTATTTAATAATTAATACTGTCATGTAATCTAGACACACTTAAATTAGACGTAATCTATGATAAAACCTATTGCTAGCATCGTTGTTTCTGCCTTAAGTATATTTTTATTAGGCACTATGTCTGTTAGCGCAGTAAATAAGAAAAATGACTTACCCGAAATAGGTGTGGTGGCATCTAGCGCAATCAGCTTAGATAAAGAGGTATTAATTGGCGACGCCCTGATGCGTCAACTACGCGGTCAAGCCCCTATTATTAACGATCCATTGTTAGATGAATATATTCAAGACATTGGTAATCGTTTGGTTGCACAAGCGGACAATGTAAAATTTCCTTACAAGTTTTTTATTCTTAATAGTCCAGATATCAATGCATTCGCTTTTTTTGGCGGGCATATCGGTATTCACACCGGGCTTATTTTTAATGCCAGAAACGAATCTGAATTAGCCTCGGTGTTGGCTCATGAAGTCAGTCATGTTACTCAAAGACACATTGCACGTAGTATTGAAGCGAGACAAAAATCCTCTCCTTTGCAAATTGCCAGTTTGCTGGGTAGCATATTAGTAGCAGTGGTGAATCCAGAAGCAGGCATGGCGGCGCTTTCTGTTAGTAATGCTGCCTCAGCACAATCTTCAATCAATTACACCAGACAAAATGAAAAAGAAGCCGACAGAGTTGGCATTGGAATACTAGCTGAAGCAGGATTTGATCCAAATGGTGCAAGCAGTTTCTTTGGAATATTGGCTGAAAAAAATCGTCTTAAATCATCTCCTCTCGCATTTTTGCTGACTCATCCTTTACCTGAATCACGGATTGCCGATGCACGAACACGAGCGGCATCTTTTCGACCACGAGAAATTCCTGAAAGCATCAATTTTCACTTAGCTAAGACGAGAATAATAGCCCGCTACTATGCCAATCCTAAGCGTAATATCGAATATTTTTCTGACATATTGCAAAAACAAAGTTATGTTTTTAAACAAGCCGCAGAATACGGTTTAGTTTTATCTTATTTAGCCAACGAACAATTTGAACCAGCATTAAAGTTAATAGATATGTTGTTGGAAAAATATCCCGATAATTTATTCTATTTAGATACCTATACCGATATTGCTATAGAAATGAATCAACATCAAAAAGCGATTGACAAATTATCGGCACAAATTGTTCATGCACCTTTCAACCAAGTGTTGACCTTAAATTTGGCGAATGTGTTAATCAAATTTGGAAATTTTGAAAGATCAATATCACTTTTAAAAGATTACTTATTAATTAATCCAGACAATATGTTGGCCTACGATCTACTTTCAGATGCCTATCGTATTAGCGAGCAAAAGCTAGAGATGCACCAAGTAAAAGCCGAGGTGTATGCCTTAGTGGCGGCCTATCCAAGAGCAATAGATGAATTACATACGGCCTATAATTACGCTGACGAACGTAATATTGAGAAACAAAGGATAAGAGCCAGAATTGAGCAATTTAGAACCGCCCAAGAGCGATTACAAACCCTTTAACACATTAATAGTGTGTATGAGTTTTTCGGCACTTTGCTCGCCTTTCAATTGTTTTTGTACTTTGCCATCGGCATCAAGAATATAAGTGGTCGGCAAGGTGTTAGGTGGTCGGTTCCATGGCATTAAATTAAGTTTGTCTATAATAGGAAATTGAATATTATATTTTTGTTGTAGAGCCAATAGTTGCGATTTGTTCAAGGGATCAAAACTTATCGCAAACATATTTATATCATTATTATATTGTTGGAAGAAATGGTTCAACTCAGGGATTTCTCGCAAACAGGGTGCGCACCATTCGGCAAAGTAATTAACTACTGTCCATTTTCCTTGTGAATCACTCCAACGATGTTCCTGTCCATCAAGTGAAGTGAAATCCACTTTTAAATTTTGCTGAGTCCACAAACCGACCAACAAAGCTAAAGACGCAATCAATATAATGACAATTTTTTTCAAAATAATAGTGTCCTAAATATGAGTTACTCTCGTAACCAAAAGAATAAAATGTAGAATACTACGTATAAATACGATATCTCATTCGAAGTGAAAATAAATTTATGTCTGACCTTAAAATATTACATAATCCTAGATGTTCGAAAAGCCGCCAAACCCTTCAAATACTCTATGATAAAGGACTTGAGCCACACATTATCGAGTATTTAAAAACGCCAATCAGTGCACCAGACTTGCAGCTTATTATTAAGCAATTAGGCTTTTCCTCCCCGAGGCAATTGATGAGAAAAGGCGAAGACGCTTACAAACAGCAAAATTTAGCCGATCTAACCTTAACTGAAGACAGTCTCATTAAGGCTATGCTTGATACACCAAAACTCATAGAACGACCTATCGTTTTATGCAACGGTCAAGCCGCGATTGGCCGCCCCCCTGAATCCATTTTGGATATTTTATGAGTCAAGTGGTTCTGATTTTGTATTATAGCCGCCATGGCGCAACTCAAGCTATGGCTAACAGCATAGCATTAGGCGTTGAAAAATCAGGCCTTGAGGCACGCCTTCGCTGTGTTCCTGAAGTGAGCAATAATTTCACTCAAATTCAGAATTCAATACCCAGTTCTGGTGATCCTTATGTGGTAAAACAAGACCTAGATGATTGTTGTGCATTGGCACTTGGCAGCCCCACACGTTTCGGAAACATGGCGGCACCTCTAAAATACTTTTTAGATGACACCAGCGCTCAATGGTTAGCAGGCACGTTAGAAAACAAACCGGCTTGTGTTTTCACCTCTACATCCAGTATGCATGGCGGGCAAGAGACAACCTTGCTTACTATGATGCTCCCCTTGTTTCACCACGGTATGCTATTATGTGGATTGCCCTACTCCAACCCAGAATTACACACCACATTGTCTGGCGGCAGCCCATATGGTGTCACACATCTGGCTCAAGGGGACAACAAAAGCAAACTCACTAATGAAGAACAAACACTGTGTATCGAACAAGGCAGAAGGCTTGCAGTACTAGCGGCGAAACTGGGCAACTAACCTGAATACGAAACAAGCAACCTGTATACGAGATAAGCAACATGACATTTAACAGCACTTTTTTTCGACGATTAACCTTAACTAGCTATTTACTTTTAATTGTTTGGTTAGTGGTCTGGCATTTTTTCTTAACCATAGACAAACCCACTTCTACCGTATTCACTTTATTATTTTGGGTGGTACCAATTTTATTACCGGCTAAAGGGCTGATAGCAGGTAAACCCTATACTTATGCATGGACCAATTTTATTGTCATGTATTATTTATTGCATGGTCTGACGGCTGTATATGCCGTCGAAGGGGAGCGTTTGTATGCCCTAGTCGAGATAATATTATGTACCCTATTATTCACAGGTTGTAGCTTTTATGCCCGCATCAGAGGACGTGAACTTGGCTTAGGTATTCGTAAACTTAAAGAAGAGCTATTAGAAGAAAAACAGGCGTTTGAAGGCCACAGTAATAATAAATAACCCCAGCTAAAGAGCCAAAATAGATTTTACAAAAGGGATAGTGAGTTTTCGCTGCTGTTGCAGTGATTGCTCATCAAGAATGTCTAAAGATGCAATCAAGGCTGGCATATCTCGCTGCCAATGATTAACCAGATATTTGGCAACATCTTTCGACATATTTAACCCTCGATGTTGGGCTTTTACTACCAACGCCTTCTGTCGCTGCTCGTCGGTCAATGAATAAAGTTGAAAATTAGTGCCCCAAGACAGCCTAGAAATGAGATCAGGTAGTTCTAGGGATAACTGTTGCGAAGGCTGATCGCCTGTAATGACTAAGCAACCATTATTCTGTTCTTTCACCCTATTGATCAAATCAAATACTGCAATTTGCCAAGCACGTTCGCCCTGCAATTTTTCAATGTCGTCGAGACAAATTAAACGATAAGATTCAAGTCCTAACAGCACATCTGGTGACAGATGTTGTTTTTCATTAAAGCTTAAATATATACATGTCTCACCCGCTAATTCAGCTTGTTGGCAAGTTGCATACAACAAGTGACTTTTGCCCAAACCAGAATCAGAAAACAAATATGTCAGCCAATTATTCACCTTTTTATTTTCAAGTTGACTGAATAGCTCGTTTAGATGGCTGCATGCTTGCGCATTTTGGCCAGGGATAAAGCTGGCAAATGATTCGGTGTCTTTTATGCCAATAGGCAATGAAAGTTGACTGCTTACTTGACCCAAAAGAACTCCAAACCCAGTATAGGCTGACCAAAATCATCTACCACGGGTCTAATTTTGCTATCTAAGCTCAGGGCGTTGGTTAAATCCTCAATGTCACCTAACAAATCCAATTCGAAGGTTGCACGGGGACCTTGCTGTTGAATCAAAGTGGCACCATAAACAATACTCATATTTTCGAGAGACCTTAAAGCCAAGCTATAGTAGATAAGAGAATCAATATTGTTGACAACAATTTGAACCTTGGTATCTGCCCGATCAATTTGCGCCAGATCAATCGCATATTTCAAAGACAACTGATCAGCCAAAGCATCAATCAAAGCCTCTGCAATAATTAATGGGCTATCACCTTGTACTTGCCCTGCCAATAGGCCCCTCCCCTCTATCATGGTCCAGTCAGCTGACCATTTTAGCGCCGACTTAGGGTTCGCTATCACAGGATTTTGAAAGACATCAGATGCTTGATTATCACTAAGGTAAATTCTCGCAGAAAGCACAGATGGAACAGAATAACGCTCACTAGCTTGAGATATTTGCGTACTAAACCCACCCCAAATATCAAATACTCCCAAACTTTGTATATCGTCAAGATCCCATACAGGAAACATCAAAGTAATGCCTCTTTGAGCAGCCCGTAAACGCAATTGTTGATAAAGGCCTGCATACTCTGTTGGCCTAGCAATGTGTCTATCTGCATCTTCAGACGACTTGATAGCCAACCAAATCAATGTGTCTGGGCGTCTTTTGTCCCAAACAGGAAAACCAGCGTTACGGATCACATTTTCCACTCGCTGAGGATCAAAGCTTATTACCAAATAGAGTTGTGATTCTTGCTTATCATAACTATAGGATCTGACAAAACCCGTCGCCCTAGTGATAGCATTTTTAATTTTTTGGTTAGTCAGTAAGTCGTTATTACCTCGTACTTTAATAAGCACTTGTTTAAGGGCGAGACTAAAAGCATTATTTTGTGTTTGTTCTGACTGATTATCTACGGGTATCTTAGCATCGTATAAATCATCAATAACCGCTGCATTAACGCTTTGTAAGCTAACTATCCACATAAGCACAAAAGCGAATAATACAGGGTGTGTTTTTATTGGCATCAGGGCCAACTCTCCTCAAAACCTATTTCTGAAGACTATTGTCTTTTATTTGAGAACAAAATTCATCAATTGTTTATCAATCTATATAGTCAAACCACCTTAAAATGAAAATTCAGAGTTATTTGAGTATATCTGTCGTTGGTATTATTTGTGCAAGCTGCTAAAATCTGCGCTCTTTTTTGCGGTCATACTGAGGAAAATACGTGAGCGATAACAATTCATCACTAAGTTACAAAGATGCTGGGGTTGATATTGATGCAGGCAATCAACTAGTCGAAAGAATTAAATCGGTCGCAAAAAAAACTCATAGGCCTGAAGTCAGGGGTGGTTTGGGTGGATTTGGCGCTTTATGCTCATTACCAGAAAAATATAAAAAACCACTACTAGTATCAGGCACCGACGGTGTAGGTACCAAACTAAGATTGGCAATGGACTTAAAGCAACACGCTGGTATTGGCATAGATTTAGTCGCAATGTGTGTTAATGACCTAATAGTCCAAGGCGCAGAGCCTTTGTTTTTCCTCGACTACTATGCCACCGGAAAATTAAATATAGATACAGCTGCAGAAGTGGTAACGGGTATTGGCAAAGGTTGCGAATTATCTGGCTGCGCACTTATAGGCGGTGAAACGGCTGAAATGCCGGGTATGTATCATGGTGAAGATTACGATGTGGCTGGATTTTGCGTAGGTGTTGTCGAAGCAGATGATGTGATTGATGGTTCTCGGGTTGCACACGGAGATGCGCTGATTGCCCTCGCCTCTTCTGGTCCTCATTCCAATGGTTATTCTTTGATACGTAAAATTTTAGAAGTATCCGCTAGTGATACCAATGAAATACTAGAAGGCAAAGCCTTATCGGAACATTTACTTGAGCCTACCCGCATTTATGTCAAGAATGTATTGTCTTTACTAGAACAAATACAAGTTAACGCTATAACCCATATCACTGGCGGTGGATTTTGGGAAAACATTCCGAGAGTTTTACCACAAGGCACCAAAGCGGTGATCGATGGCACAAGTTGGCAATGGCCAGCAATTTTTAATTGGTTACAACAAAAAGGTAATGTGACTACCCATGAAATGTACCGTACCTTCAACTGTGGTGTAGGTTTAATGATTGTGCTACCCAATGATAAAGCTGCCCAAGCGATTAAAATTTTAAACAAACTTGGCGAAAATGCTTGGCAGATTGGTCGTATAGAAAATACTGACGACGAACAACAGGTTGAGATAAATTAAGTGACTGAGCAACAGGCGCAAAAGTCCATAGTTGTATTGGTTTCAGGTAATGGTTCAAACTTACAAGCGATCATCGAGGACATTTCTCAGCTAAAAATTAATGCTAAGATTTCAGCTGTTATCGCAAACCAAAAAACAGCATATGGGTTAACTCGCGCTGAAAACGCGGGTATCCCAGCAATTTTTATTGATCATAAAAGCTTTGCTAGCAGAGAAGAATATGATGCCAAAATGGTGCAGTGTATCAACGAGTTCACTCCGGATCTCATTGTATTAGCAGGGTTTATGCGTATTCTCACTCCAGATTTTGTAGAACATTATCTCGGTAGGATGTTGAACATTCATCCATCTTTGTTGCCCAAGTATAAGGGATTAAATACACACAAAAGGGCGATTGATGCTGAAGATAAAGAGCATGGTGCTTCAGTGCACTTTGTCACACCAGAGTTAGATGGTGGTCCAGTAGTGTTGCAGTCTAAAGTGCCTGTATTTGAGCAACAAGACGCACAAGAATTAGCGGATCGCGTTCAACAACAAGAACGTCAAATGTACCCCCTTGTAATTAAATGGTTTTGTGAAGACAGGCTGAAAATGATCAATAATAAAGCAGTACTAGACAACCAAATATTAGCTGAAGAGGGTTACGCAATTGAGTAAATGGCTCACGTTATTATCAATCACTTTACTTTTAGGGCTGACTTTTGGCGCAAATAAACCTGCTTATGGCGAAACCGAACAGTTAGTAGGTTTCGAGGCACAATACATAGTCTATCGATTTGGTCGAAGTTTAGGTAAAGCCAGACTGAGCCTAAAAGCCGATGAAGATAATCTATATAGATTAGATTACTACTCTAAAGTTTCAGCCTTCTTTTTATCAGACATTCGTTCTGAGACCAGTCTTTTTTCGTTTGAAAATAAGCAGTTACAACCCCATACCTATGCTTACAGCCGCAGTGGAACAGGTTCGAATAAAAGCACCAAAATTCGTTTCGATGCTGAAAAATCAACAGTTACCATCAATCAAGCGCAACCAATAGAATGGTTAGGTCAATTAGACAACCAACTTTATCGCTTGGATGTGCAATTAAAATTGGCCTCTGGTAAGCGTAAATTTGCCTATGACATTGTGAATAATAGAGGCCAGTTGCGTCATTATGAGTTAAAAGTAGTAGGCAAAGAACAACTCGACTTACCTTTCGGAATGATTGAAGGTATCAAGGTCAAAATTCTACGAAAAAATTCATCAAGAGAAACCATCGTTTGGTTTTCACCCCAGCTAAATTATCAACTAGTGAAGTTGCAACAATTCAAAGATGGTGATGAACAAGGTGAACTACGTTTAAAATATTTCAAATCACAAAACACCGAATTAGAAACAAAAAACTGACTCCACCCACAACTCATCTATAATTATGTCGCTATATTATCATTTTAACTTATGCAGTATCATTTGAAATATCCATCCAAATCAAAGGGACTAACTGATCCTTAAACTTGATTTTTACATGGCTAAAATATATTGTTGAAAACTTGGTCTGACCTCTACTTATTGGAGCATTTATGCAATTCCTAATTTGGTTTTTATACGTGATAGCGACACTAGGTGCAGTAAGCTATTTTAGAATGAAATTGTTTAACGCAACTGTCGCAATTTTTTGCCTATTTGTACTTGGAAGTATTCTAGGTGTGATAGATGAATTCAGTTGGATAATCTTTTTAATTGTGGCCCTGCCCCTTAATATTGAATCTGTACGTAAACAATACATCAGTGAACCTATCCTCAAATTCTACAAAAAAATCATGCCTGAAATGTCGAGCACAGAAAAAGATGCTATCGATGCAGGCACAGTTTGGTGGGATGGCGAGATATTTAGTGGTAACCCAAACTGGCAAACACTGCATAATATTCCCCAAGCTCGACTAACATCTGAAGAACAAGCATTTTTAAACGGTCCTGTAGAAGAAGTGTGTAAAATGTGTGATGACTGGGAAGTGACTCACAAAAATGCAGATCTGTCTGCAGAAGTTTGGCAGTACTTAAAAGACAATAAATTCTTCGCTATGATAATCAAGAAAGAATTTGGTGGTTTAGACTTTTCAGCTTATTGCCAATCTCGTGTACTCCAAAAGTTATCTAGTGTGAGTGCAGTTTTATCCACAACAGTCGGTGTGCCTAATTCATTAGGGCCTGGTGAATTACTTCAGCACTACGGAACTGAAGAACAAAAGAACCATTATTTACCCAGATTAGCAGTCGGTGATGAAATCCCATGTTTTGCACTAACTGGCCCAGAAGCGGGCTCAGATGCAGGCTCTTTGCCTGATAGCGGCATAGTATGTAAAGGACAATGGAATGGCGAAGAAATTCTTGGAATGCGCCTTACCTTCGATAAACGTTATATTACCTTAGCCCCAGTAGCTACTGTCATTGGCTTAGCGTTCAAAATGTATGATCCTGATGGATTATTAGGTGATGAAAAAGAATTGGGTATTACCTGTGCCTTATTACCTAGAGACACTGCAGGTATGGAAATAGGCAACCGCCATTTCCCACTTAACGTCCCCTTCCAAAATGGACCCATCAGAGGTCAGGATATTTTTGTACCTTTAGATTACATTATCGGTGGTACAAAAATGGTCGGCCAAGGCTGGCGTATGTTAGTAGAATGTTTGTCAGTTGGCCGAGTCATTACCTTACCTTCAACCTCCGCAGGAGGCGCAAAAAGTATTGCTTTAGCCACTGGCGCTTATGCTCGAATTCGTCGTCAATTTAAAATGCCTGTGGGTAAAATGGAAGGTATTGAAGAGATGTTAGGTCGTATAGGTGGCAATGCCTACCTTATGGACGCGGTGACATCCTTTTCAACCAAAGGTGTCGATTTGGGTGAAAAGCCTTCCGTTATATCCGCTATCTGCAAATACCATTTAACAGAAAAAATGCGTCAGGTAGTCAATGACGCCATGGATGTCCATGGTGGTAAAGGTATTATGCTTGGGCAAAACAACTATTTAGGCCGCGCATACCAAGGAGCTCCTATTGCTATAACGGTAGAGGGTGCCAACATTCTCACTCGTAATATGATGATCTATGGGCAAGGAGCAATGCGTTGTCACCCATATGTGCTGACAGAGTTGCTCGCTGCCAACAATCCTGATGCTGACGAAAGTTTAGAACAATTTGACCAAGCAGTATTTGGACACATTGGTTTTGCTATCAGTAACTTGTTCCGCAGTTTATGGTTCTCATTAACAGGCGCGCGTTTTACTCAGGCTCCTTTTACTGATGAAACAGCGGGCTACTATCGTTCGATGCAACGTTACAGTTCTAATATGGCCTTTCTATCTGATGTTGCCATGGCAGTATTGGGCGGTGAATTAAAACGCCGTGAACGCATATCGGCTCGTTTAGGTGATGTATTAAGTTATTTGTATCTCACCTCATGTGTGTTGAAACGTTTTGATGATGAAGGTCGCAAAGCTGACGATCTACCTCTGATGCACTGGGCGATGCAAGACAGTTTACACAAGTTAGAAGTGGCTTTAGAGGAGTTACTCGACAACTTCCCTTCTATGATAATGGGGAAAGCACTCAAATTAATCATTATGCCATTTGGAAAAACATATAAACGCCCTTCGGATCAATTAGAGCATAAAATCGCCAGACTGTTACAGACGCCAAGTGAAGCCCGTAACCGTTTAGGTGCAGGGCAATACTTATCCCGTGAAGAAGGCAGTTTAATGGGAGATTTAGAACAAACCCTCGAAAATGTTATCGCCGCCGAGCCTATTTATAACAAAGTATGTAAAGCCGCTAAACAATATTTACCTTTTACCGAGTTAGATAAGGTGGCAACTAAAGGGCTTGAATTGGGCGTGATAACCGAAGAACAGGCAGCACTGCTTAGAGAAACAGAAAAAGGGCGATTGCGCACCATCAATGTTGACGACTTTGACCCAAGTGAATTGGTGCAAAGTGTACAAAAAGACAAACCGAAAAGAAAACCACGAGCTAAGAAAGTAGCTTAACGCCTGTTTTTAAAGCCCTGTTAATCAGGGCTTTTTATTGGCAACTAGAAATCTCCCACACTTAAAGGATGGAAAGAGTTACTTCACGAACATGCAATCCAACCTATTCAGCAATACTACTTAACCAAAGGTAAAAACGCTTCTGATATCGCTATGGTGATTGACTCCATGGACATCATATACACCAAAAACATCGATGTAATGTGCTTTATTTCATCTGACAGCGACTTCACACCTATGGTAACAAGAGCCTTAGCCGAAGGGAAAGTCGTGCTAGGCTTTGGCGAGCGAAAGACCCCCTCACTTTTGTAAATGCCTGTTCAAAATTTCTATTCCTCGATGAACCCGAAACACAAGAAGCTGAAACTCACATTGATCAGACAAAATTGAATTATTTCTATTTATAATATTTCCTACAAAATCCCCAGATTAGTACAATATCACCTCAACTTTCGAGGGCGATATGACAATAAAATTCAAGCGGTTAGACCATCATGGTATTGTTGCCGGCGTTATCGACGACTTAAATATGGTGTTCTTATTAGATAAGCACTTGCCACAAGATGATAAGCAGGAAATCCCCCCTGGCGAGGCGATTAAGGGCATGATAATGAATGGTTTAGTTATTATCAATTGTCACAGTAAACTTGGCTTGCTGTCTCATTTGAAAAGGTTACAAATTAAAACTAAGTGCAAGAAACAAGCTTGTTTTGATAACCTCACCAATGTTAAAGATTGACAATGATAGTCACTACTTTTATTTTCAAAGAGCACAAACAAGAGGTAAGGCCATGCACGTATCTTTAACACCATAACTTGAGAGCCTTGTAAAATGTCAAGTCGAAATCGGTTTATACAATTCATCGAGCTAAGTAGTGCGCGTATGGAATGAACAGCGCCAATATAAAAAGAAAATGGAAATATTGAGCGCAAAACTAGAACTTGCCGAAAAAAGCCCGTTGCTTGATAATTTTTCTATGGACGAGCTAATAAAAGAACTTGATAACGAAGTCACTTAGCAGCATGGCCATAAAATATGAATTGCACCAGGAGGCCATAGAAGACCTAAAAGAAATTGGACGTTATACCCTAAAAAATCACGGTAAAAATCACGGTAAAAATCAACGTAATACCATTTAGTAATGATTTGTGATCTAATGCATTGATGAATTAGTCACTATTATTATTCACTTGAAACTTGATACATCACAACACCTTTTAGCTCTATCAAGAGCGGAATCAAATGCACGTAAACGCCTTAGCCTGTTAGCGATATCCCATTTTCTTGAACGTAAAAACCGAACGCAGATTGCCCTCAACCTAAAAGTCAGTAGACGCAGTGTTAACACATGGGTAAGCAATTATTTATCAGATGGTGTGGCAGGCTTGGGAGCCAAAAAAGCACTAGGACGCACTTGCCCTTTATTGATAAACGCTTTGAATCTCTAGCAGATATGCCCTTAATGGGCCGCCCTCGTAATGAAATAAAAGAAGGCTATTACAGCAGCGATTATAAGAAATACATAATTTCCTACCTCATTCAGGAGAACTATATAGAGGTACTGGGAGTATTGCATGAAACCATGCTACCAGAACGACATTTATAGAAATTTTCGCCACTACTGGAGATTATCGTAAGCATTGAGGCAGGTTCTTTTACCGTGCGATTATTTTAGTATTTTAGTATTTTAGTATTTTAGTCTTTTAGTCTTTTAGTCTTTTAGTCTTTTAGTCCATTAGCCCTTTTTGCCGTTGAACTAACCAAGCGATTAGTTTCCGGTATTCGCACTATCTTCTCGAACATCGGCGCTGAAAATCAACAAAATTTTAAGTCAGCTATCAGGTAATTTTTGACTTTTACCAAGATTACTCAACGACTCCTATGAGCAATCACTTACCAGTCACGTTTTATTCAATCGTATGACCGGTTCTCGCTCATACTTGTCATTCAAATCAGATAGAAAACGAGCAGCATTCTCCCAAAGGTTCATTTATGAATGAACCTTTGGGTTAAAACGATTGTATCTCTACCAATTCAAATCATCCGGAATATCATACTCAGCATACCAGTCATCTTCTTCACTACTTTTCTGATCTGCGTCACTAATATTATCGGCGCGATACACCACACTTGCTTCATCTCGTTCGGCGATTTTATTCGCCACAGGCGTGGGTACTAACTCATAACCATCATTTAATTTAACGATGACAAGCTTGCCTTGACTGATTTGTTTTTGAGTAACTTGGCTGACGTACATCCGTTTAATCAACGTGCCATCGGTGAAGTTGCAGGCAACTTCTTCCTTGCGACCTGAGCCAGCAAATTTGGGTTGTTTATTGGCTTCAATTAACTGTTTAATTTGTGCCACAAGTGCCTTTTTCTCAGCTTCTTGTTTGGTTTTTTGGTTGAGCTCTCTGTCTTTGACTTTCTTGGCTTCCACTATCTTTTCAGCGGCTAATTTTGCATCGTTGGTTTGTACTACATTATGATTTTTTTGCGCTTTGACTTGTTTGTTTTTTTGTTGACGCACTTGATTAGCTTTTTTCTTATTGGTTAAACCAGCTTTAAGTAATTGTTCTTGTAAAGAGAGGGCCATAATTGAATGCCATTTTGATTAAGTTTAAAATATTACGGCAGCCAAAAGCTGCCGTAAAAGAGTCAATCGGAAACCTAAATTTATTTTTTAGGTTTCTTACGCTTATCTTCCGCTATCCATTTGCCGTCGGTACACCATGCAGACCAGCCCGTCGCTTTGCCTTCTTCATTTTCTGACATAACGTATTGCTGTTTGGTTTTGCGGCTGTAACGCACGATAGCCGGACTACCATCAGGATCTTTTGCGGGCGCATCGGCCAAATAATAAAACTTTGGCGAAATCCTATCTCTGAATCTAGCTAGCTCCTCTACTTTAGGGGCACGGGTTTCTCTTGATTTAGGGAAATTGTGGGCCGCTAAGAAGATACCAGATGCACCATCTCTTAGCACAAAATGCGCATCAGACTTGACACATTCCAACTCTGGTAAGTCAGTGGGATCTTCTTTAGGTGGGGCAGCTTCACCACTTCTGAGTAACTTACGAGTGTTTTTACACTCTTCGTTAGTACACCCAAAATATTTACCAAAACGACCGCTTTTTAATTCCATGTTGGATTGGCACTTGTCACATTCAATAATAGGTCCTTCATACCCTTTTATCTTAAAGGTGCCTTTTTCCACATAAATCCCTTCACATGTAGGCGTATTACCACAAACGTGTAACTTACGAGACTCGTCAACCAAATAACTGTCCATAGCCGTACCACAAAGGTCACAACGACGTTTAGAGCGTAATACTTCAGTTTCTAATTCTTCCTCATCCTCAACTTTGATGACTTCATCACCCGCGGTCAGATTCATGGTACCTGTGCAGCGTTCTTTAGGGGGTAAGCTGTAACCAGAACATCCTAAAAACACACCGGTACTAGCGGTGCGAACATTCATTGGACGACCACATTTTGCACAAGCAATATCTGTAGGTACGGCTTGATTTAACCGCATGCCGCCTTCTTCAGGGGATTTTTCAGCAACCACTAGTTTCTTCTCAAAATCCTCATAAAAGTCGTTTAAAACGCCTTTCCATGAGGCTTTTCCTTCTGCTACTTCATCCAGCTGTTGTTCCATATTCGCTGTGAAATCATAACTAATTAGATCGTCGAAATTTTCCATCAAACGATCGTTAACTATCTCACCCATTTTTTCCGCATAGAATCGTTTGTTTTCGATTCTTGCATAACCTCTATCTTGAATGGTAGAGATAATACTGGCGTAAGTAGAAGGACGGCCAATGCCACGTTTTTCTAATTCTTTTACCAAGGACGCTTCATTAAAACGCGCCACAGGTTTGGTGAAATGTTGCTTCGGATCAAGGGTTTTAAGTGTTAAGTTTTCACCTTCTTTCACATCAGGCAACAATAAATCTTCTTCGCCTTTTTTACGCTGGGGATTTTGTACTTTTGTCCAACCATCAAACTTTAATACTCGGCCTTTCGCGGTCAATTCAAAATCACCGGATTTGACCCTAATGGTGCTAGCATCATATTTAGCTGGTGTCATTTGACATGCAACAAATTGACGCCAAATTAATTCATATAAGCGCTGAGCATCACGCTCTACATCACTTATGGATTCAGATTTAAGTAATACATTAGAAGGACGAATGGCTTCATGAGCTTCTTGCGCACCTTCTTTACTACCATACTTAATAGCATTTTCCGGTAAATAATCATTACCAAAATTATTGGTAATATATTCCCGACAGCTATCAACCGCTTCTTGACCCAAATGCGTAGAATCAGTTCGCATATAGGTAATATGACCGGCTTCGTACAACCGCTGAGCCATCATCATGGTTTTCTTCACACCAAAGCCTAAACGAGTACTGGCAGCTTGTTGCAAAGTAGAGGTAATAAGAGGCGCCGAAGGTTTACTTTGGGTCGGCTTAGATTCACGACTCACCACTTGATAATTTGCGCTTTGTAAGAAACCTAACGCCTTATCAGTTTGAGCTTTATTAACGGGTTTAAATGCCGCGCCATTCTCTTTGACAACTTGCATCCGCAAACTTGTTTGTTTGGCGGTATTTAAATCTGCATGTAGATCCCAAAACTCTTCTGGTACAAAGGCTTTAATCTCTCTTTCACGGTCGACAACTAAACGCACCGCTACAGATTGAACACGTCCCGCAGACAAGCCCCTAGCGACTTTTTTCCATAACAATGGCGACACCATGAAACCCACAACTCGGTCTAGAAAACGTCTAGCTTGTTGCGCATTGACTCGCTCGACATTTAGTTTTCCAGGGTGAGCGAAGGCTTCTTGAATGGCATTTTTAGTGATTTCATTAAACACTACCCGTTGAAAATTTTTGCCAGGTTCGTCGATTAATTCACGTAAGTGCCAAGCAATGGCTTCCCCTTCCCTATCCAAATCCGTTGCGAGATAGACAGTGTCGGCATTTTTTGCCAACTTTTTAAGTTCATTGACAACTTTTTCTTTGCCTTCAAGCACATCGTAATGTGCCTGCCAATCATTTTTAGGATCGATACCCATACGATCAACGAGTTTTTTATATTCATAATCCCGTAAATAGGTTTCACGCTTTTTATCGGAAAGAAGTTTGAGCTCTTTTGCTGGTTTTTTAGGCGCAACTTTGCCCACAGCCTTGTGAGGAAGATCCCGAACGTGACCGACACTAGATTTAACGATAAAATCTTTGCCGAGATATTTATTAATCGTTTTTGCCTTTGCCGGTGATTCGACAATGACTAGATGTTTTGCCATAAATTGGTTTTAACCTTTGATTTTTATAGGTATTTATTGGTTAGGTAAACGCAACGTTGCGTTTACCTCTTAAAATTGCTTTTTAACATATATCGACAAAATGAATAGAAAACAAGTTCTTCTTCATACTTATCTAATATTCTTTTTTTTCAGTGGCTTACATTGCTCACTTTTCGAACAGCTCGATTGGCATAACCAACTAAAACAGTATAATGCTCGCACATTCGTTTTTTAAAAGCGATTTCAGACAATATATATCGGGTGTAAATTACCCCATTGCCATTGATAAATAATAATAGGAGAGGTTTAGATGAAACAGTTTGAAGCCAATTTTGATGGACTAGTAGGACCGACTCATAATTACGCTGGATTATCATATGGTAACGTAGCGTCATTAAATAATGCGAGTGCTTCAAGCAGTCCTAAACAGGCCGCTAAGCAAGGACTAAAGAAAATGAAGGCCCTAACTCACCTTGGCATGGTTCAAGGTGTTCTGGCGCCGCAGGAGCGTCCTGACATAGCTTCGCTTCGTAGGTTGGGCTTTAGTGGAACCGATGCCAACGTTTTAGCCATGGCAGCTAAACAGGCTCCGGCTATTTTTCAAGCCTGTTGTTCCGCATCGAGTATGTGGACAGCGAACGCAGCAACTGTCTCGCCTAGTGCCGATACCAGTGATGGGAAAATTCACTTTACCCCAGCAAATTTGACCAATAAGTACCATCGCTCACTCGAACCACAAGTGACGGGTAACATTCTCCAAGCAACGTTTTCAAACCCAGATTATTTTGCCCATCATGCGCATTTGCCAGATAACGAACATTTTGGTGATGAAGGCGCAGCTAACCACACCCGTCTTTGTAGCGATTATGGCAATACAGGCCTAGAAATGTTTGTGTACGGACGCCATGCTTTTGATACCAGTAAACCCGCACCTAAAAAGTTCCCGGCCCGTCAGACACTAGAGGCGAGTCAGGCGGTGGTGAGATTACACGGACTGAACGATGACAATGTGGTATATGTGCAACAAAACCCGGATTTAATTGATCAAGGCGTGTTTCATAATGATGTCATCGCTGTTGGTAACCAAAATGTACTCTTCTTTCACGAACAAGCTTTCTATCAATCGTCACAAGCAATAGCTGAGATAAGACAAAAATTTGTGGGTGACGACTTGCACTTTATTTGTGTAAAGACCGATGAAGTGAGTGTGCAAGACGCCATTAACAGTTACTTATTTAACACGCAAATCATCACATTAGCGAATGGTGATATGGCCATTATTGCTCCTACTAATTGCCAAGAAAATCCTGCAGTATCGGCCTATTTAACAAACTTGGTTGCACAAAACACACCGATCAAACATGTGTACTACCACGATGTTAAAGAGAGTATGCGCAATGGTGGCGGACCCGCTTGTTTGCGCTTAAGAGTCGCCATGACCGACAAAGAATATGCAGCGGTCAATCAAAGTACCTTAATCAACGACATGCAGTTTGAGCGATTAAATACATGGGTGGATAAACATTATCGCGATACATTACATGTGAATGATTTGAGCGATCCTCAGTTATTGATTGAGTCTAGAACGGCATTAGATGAGTTGACGCAATTGTTAGATCTAGGTTCTGTTTACCCATTTCAACAGGTGTGATGTTTTAACCTATTTATTTTTAATAAGTATGCGTATAAAAAAGCCCGATAAGATCGGGCTTTTTATCTACTTCATAGATTAATCTGTATCATTACAGTTAGAACTTATTCCATATGGACTTCTAGGTGGTGGAGAGGCTTCATCCACCAAATCAACCGCAGACACAGGTAATGCGAACTCTTGGCTCTCTGATGATTCACTACCAGCAGATTCTGCATTAACCGAAATATCTACGTCTACCCATGCTCCGAATTGTTTCGCGTACAATATATTAATCAAGGTCTGACCATTATCATCTGTGGTACTTGTAGAAGGGATACTTACTACGTTTCCAGGTGTTAGCAGTCCGTCCGTATTAGCATCTTCACCCACATCCAGTATTCCGTTACCATCGACATCTTCATTTGGGCAAGTCGCTGTGATGACTTGTAACCAAATATCGTTATCTTTGTCATAACTCCAGAAACCTTTACGAAATACGCCCCCATCGGAAAATTTCACTGGAGGTGCGGAAAAAGTCATAAGCGCATTAGGTACAGGATTTGAGTCTGGGTCGGTCACAAAAACCGAGAACTCTTTTGAGTAAGAAGATTGCTCAGGTGCTTCAATTAAGCGTCCAGTTCCAATCGAAATATCAAACGCTCTGTCACCAACGGTCAAACTGGTAAAATCACTGACTGTTGGAGTATCAGCTACAGTTGCGTAGACCTTGACAGCCTCAAAACTACTGACTGCGTTGGAGGTGTAAACTGTTGATGCTATGCCGCTTCTATTAGTAGTTGCTTGATTAGGTGCTATGGTGCCGCCACTGACATCATCCACTACAAAATTAATCACCTTGCCTTTAACAAGGTTACCATTTGGGTCGCGAACCACAGAAGTAATAGTACTGGTTTGGCCGCTTGGGGCCACAGAGTCGGGAGTACCATCAACAATAATGTTATCTGCCACTGTGGCGACAAATTCCACTAAAGTTCTGGCATTCACTTCATTGCCCTGTGCATCTAATCCTGTTGCAGTGATTGAAGCAAAACCGGCATTATTAGATTGAATCGAAAATGCCACGTTACCTTCACTATCCGTACTAGCAATAGCTACGGCCACTAGACCTCTTGATGTGGTAAGCGTTACGTTTCCATTGGCAAAAGCAGTGCCATTTTTTAACCACTGTACTGTTAGCTCAGTTGCAGTATTGAGTTCAACTTCAACTGCTTCGTTATCTACCGACGCATCAACAAAAGAAAAATCGTCTTCTTGGACGGCTATGGAAAATTCACTTTGCGAGTTAAGCGCAATTGCAACCACTGTATCAGAACCTGCCACATCACTGGTATAGTTTACTGTAATTTGTCCTTCAACTGAGGTAACTGGGCTGGTGTCACTCAACTGCCCATTAGTAGCACTTAGACTGACAGTTTCGTTCGCAATACCGTTACCGTCAGAGTCGACCAAACTAATGGTTAAAGGAACGGGATCATTTAAAATCGCGGATGATGATCCATTGATATTTATCTGTGTACCCACAACTTGAACTTCTAATATTTGAGAGAAAGTCGCAGTACTAGCGGTAACCTCAATAGTCCGATTTTCTTGGTTATTTTGGGTAGAAAGGGTAGCTCTGGCAATACCATCAACACCAGTTACCGCAACACTTCCACCGTTTTCAAGTTGCAGACTTGCACCAGCATTAGCGGAAAAGGTCACATCTATACCCTCAAGCAGCACGTTATTTGCATCTTTTATTAAAGCGATGAGTTCAATATCATCGGAGCCACTAGAGGCCAATTGAGTGGAGCTGCCAAACAAGTCCAATGAAGCAGGTTGTTCACCTATGAGTGTTGTGCCTGTTGAATTAAAAGTAGTCGTTGCTTCTTCGCCAGAACTGAGAGCCGCTACTATTTCCCCAGCGCCAGAGTTTTCGCCAACCAGTATTTGAATAGTTGCCACGCCGCTTGCATCAGTAGAAGCAGTGCCTGAATCATTGCCAAAAACAGCCAAACCTTCTGGTTGGAACCTATATGTAATCAAGGTAGAGGTAACAGGGTCGCCGTTCGAGTCTGTTGCTGTTGCCGTGAGCGTTAAAGGAGTGGATTCACTTAGTGATATTGATGACTGTCCATTAACATCAGTAAAAGTCAGCGCAATACTTCTGGTGACAGTAACTGTTCCACCTCCAGGCGTTCCCCCGTTTGTACTATCATCACGAGAAAGGCTACCGCCGCCCCCACATGAGAAAAGGGTAAGTAAAACCAAAATTCCAAACAGCGTTCTAAAACGTAAAATCATAAACCTTTCCTATACACATGAGCCATATTGTGATGGCAAATTCACTTTAACAGTTCAGCTTGACCGACAATCTTGCTAACCTAGGCTTAGGTTATACGAGATAACCAAATTCAATAGCACTAATACCCGCGACTTTTAACAATAATAAAGCTTAGGATTTCCATGACCACATCAACTCACTCGTCATCACAAAAACCCGCTTCACAAAAACTCGGACTGACCGCTCGTATCTTTATCGGCATGATTGCCGGAATAATTATCGGAGCTTTATTACAATGGTTGTTTGATAATAGCGGAGATTTTTCTTTTAGTGTATTTGGCATGCATGTTTCAACGTATGCACTTTTAGTCGAAGGTATATTTAATATAGTGGGAAGTATCTTTATAGCCAGCTTAAAGATGCTGGTTGTACCTTTGGTTTTTGTTTCTTTGGTGTGTGGCACATCGAGTTTGTCTGACCCATCTAAATTAGGTCGATTAGGCGGGAAGTCAATATTGTTATACGTTGGCACCACTGCGATAGCAATTAGTCTAGCCGTGACCTTTGCCTTATTAGTTGCCCCGGGCCAAGGGTTAAACCTTGCGACAGAGTCTACCTACATAGCCAAAGAAGCCCCTTCTTTAGGCCAAGTCATTATCAATATGATGCCCACTAACCCCATTAATGCGATGGCTGAAGGCAACATGTTACAAATTATTGTGTTTGCCGTACTTTTTGGCATTGCTATGACTATGACAGGGGAACCAGGCAAAAGGCTTATTTCAGTATTTGAAGATTTTAGTTCGGTCATAATGAAACTAGTTACCATTTTAATGAATCTTGCGCCTTATGGTGTATTTGCGCTTATGGCAAAGTTATCGGCAACAATTGGATTAGAAACGTTTTCTGGACTTCTCAAGTACTTTTTCCTCGTTGTGTTCGTTTTGTTTATCCACGCGTTTATGACTTATCCAATAATTTTGAAGCTGTTAAGCGGATTAAGCCCCCTAATATTAATACGCAAAATGCGTGACGCCGCTTTATTTGCTTTTAGTACTGCAAGCAGCAGTGCCACACTCCCAGTCACCATGGAAACGGCCATTAGCAAACTAGGTGTTAAACGCTCAGTAGCTTCTTTTACCGTGCCCCTTGGCTCTACAATTAACATGGATGGCACCGCTATTATGCAAGGCGTAGCCACTGTATTTATCGCACAGGTCTATGCCGTAGATTTAAGCTTGAGTGATTATATGATGGTCATACTCACGGCAACCCTTGCATCAATTGGAACAGCTGGGGTGCCCGGAGTGGGCCTGATTATGCTCGCTATGGTGCTACAACAAGTAAATTTACCAGTAGAAGGTATCGCTCTTATTATTGGCGTGGACAGGTTGTTAGATATGACTCGCACCGCTGTTAATGTCACAGGCGACTGCATGGTGGCCTGTATAGTAGGCAAAAGTGAGAACGAATTAGATATCGAAGTGTATAACGATCCTAATGCGGGGATAAAAAGCGAAGAAGTCGATTTTGAACATTTTGATAAAAACACTTAAGACAAACTATTGGGACTGATTCAATCATTTGCGTGAGAGGTTTTATGAGATGTAATCTAATACTTAGTCGTATGGGTTACATCTATGGTGTCAATGGTTTCTAAAATAAGCACTGTTACTGGAATCGCTGCCGCATATTTTGGTGTCATAGGCGATGGTGTTGGTATCTATTGAGGCTTTCTTGATTTAAGAAAGCCTCAATAGATAATAGAGATTTTGGCACAAGGCTAATTATTCGGTTGTGGCTCAATAATAACTCGTAGCTCGTAGCTCGTAGCTCAAAAGTCTAATCCAAATCTTCCATTGGCCACAACGCGATATAGTCTTCAAACTGCTCTAGATCAACATCATGATCAGCAACAGTCTTGCCCCTTACGGACATGCCAGCTTTATGCATAACCGATTTCTTGCCTTTATTTAGCAGTGGGTGCCAGGTGGGTAACCCCCTATCTTCGTAAAGTCTACGATAACTGCAGCTATGAGGCATAAAAAAGATGTCTTGTAAATTGTCCTTGGTAAGTTTGACACATTCTGGAACCAGAGTGGTTCGCTCAGCGTATTGTGTACATGCACATGTTTTGGTGTTCAATAATCCGCATGCAATGTTAGTGTAATGAATTTTTTCACCCTGTTGAATATGACTTGTAGGTGCCGCTTCAGTGACTGCTTCATCATCGATGAACTTGTGCAAACAACATTTGGCACAGCCATCGCAAATACCTTCCCATTGTTTTTCAGTCATATTTTCAAGGGAGGTAGTTTCCCAATATTTATCCATGACAGTCCTTATATTTATTACTCATCAATGTGCTTCTTATGCTTTATCAAACAACAACCAAAGCATTGCTTCGCTGCGAGTTTCGAAATTTTTTATTAACAAAGATAAGTTTTCGGCTAGACCTTCAATTACATTATAAATATTAAGTTCAGGTTTAACGATCATAGCGATTTTTAGATTACCAAGCCAATCGTTCTCTTGAGTGATTATCAACAGTTGAGCTATTTCTTGGTTGGAGCAGTGGATTTTTAATTGAGTACTATCCATCACAATATTTTTTAGTTGATTTTTGCCTGCCATCTTTACGACAGTCTTTAGCATATGTTCAAGATCAAGTACTTCTCGAACTTCGCCAAAAGCTTCACAGATCAGTAATTTATCCGCTGAGTCGACTGTAACGTCAAAAGAAAATTTCATGGTTTATACAACATATGTCCTGATTAAAAAGTGCTCATTCAATTCTATTATTATCTGATCATCAACTACTAAAGCTGCCACACCTTTTGGTGTGCCTGTCATCACAATATCTCCAGGTAAAAGAGTAAAGGTATTAGAAATATTGACGAGTAGTTTTAATATAGGGAACAACATCTCTTGGCTATTACCTTGCTGTCTTATTTCATTATTCACACTCAAACTGAAGTCTATATTGGATAAACTTTTCATTTTTTCTTTAGCGACAAATTGCGACATAGGGCAGCTACGATCAAAAGCTTTTGATCGTTCCCATGGATGTCCTTGCTTTTTTAATGCGTTTTGCACATCCCTTAAAGTTAGATCTAAACCTAAACCGACTCCCCAGATTGCTGCCTCTGCCTCTTTAATCGAGGATTGGCAGAGTCTGGTCTTAATCAATACAGCCACTTCTAACTCATTGTGGCAAGAACCTAAATTTTTAGGTATTACAATAGGATTATTGAGCACAGATAAAGCCGATGAAGGTTTATTAAATAACAAGGGTTCAGATGGTACCTCATTATCTAATTCTTTTATGTGTTGAAGATAATTACGCCCAACACAAACCACTTTTCCTACTGGTAAATCAATGTTTTTGCCATCACTATCAATATGTTTATATTCAAACAAGACTTCACGACCCTTTTTTAATACGATCAGATAAATAGCTTACTGATACCCCAAAATAACTCGAACGGTTCCATTTCATTAATGTATGAAAATTCTCGTAAACCAAATAAATACGCCCGGTTTCACCGTCAGGAGCGATAAGTGAGCCTTTGATAGGCAAGTTGGGTAAATTTCCGCCATCATAACGTCTAACATCCATTGCCTGCCAGTCTGATAACATACGCTTTGATGAAGATTTAAGGCCAGTCAAACTAAAATCAAAGTTGTCAGGAACTGTTACTTGACGCCCCCATGTTATTTGGCTACTCCAACCTTCTGATTTTAAAAAATTGGCAATAGAAGCGAATACATCAGCTTCATTGTTCCATATATCTTTTCGACCGTCGTTATCAAAATCTATCGCATAGTCTAAAAACGAGGTAGGGATAAATTGACTCTGTCCCATGGCACCTGCCCATGAACCAACAAAGTGTTCAAGTTCAATATGTCCTTGTTGAAGAATTTTTAAGGCGGCAAATAACTGTTTTTTAAAAAGCGTTTCTCGCCTTCCTTCGTATGCCAAAGTCACTAATGAATTAATCACCGAGTGTTTACCCATAATACTGCCAAAGTTGCTCTCGTTCCCCCATAGCGCCACGATAAAACGCTTTTGCACACCAAACTGTTGCTCTACTTGATCTAATAACACTCGATGCTGCGCCATTAAATCAACGGCTTTTTTAACTTTCCAATCGGGTACACGGGTGGCTAAGTATTTATCTAATGTTAATTTCGTTTCTGGTTGATTTTTGTCAGCTGTGACCGTTTTTTTATGGTAACTGACATCTGCAAACACTTGCTCAACAAAATCACTGGTGTAACCTTGTTCAATGGCTTGTACCTTGAGATCAGCCAAGTACTGCTCGAAGGTAGGTTTAGCACTCAAGGTTTGACTGACTAAAAGTAATAGAATAGACAATAAGAAATAGTTATTTTTCATAGGCATTCGTCTGTGTTCTGCTGTTGCAGATGCGTTTTTAGTAAATTTTCAGTGGGGGGGGGCAGTTGCAAATAAAATCCCTTTTTTTTGAGCTCAGTACGCAACTTATCAATATCCACTCTTGCCAGTTCACGATCTTTTTTAAGGGGCATAATCATTAAAAATACCGGTGTACCAAATGTTTTTAACAAAGCTTCCGGGACCTTAGAGAAGTCGTCCCTGCCTGGTACATACAAGTAGGTTTCTTGTTTTTTACTGCTTTTGTAAACCGCGCACAACATTATGAGTTGACCTCAAGCAGTTCACTCGACAAATTTAAAGCCTCAATTTTAAGGAGTTCGTTAACAAAAAGTGCGCGTCTCCAACTACTCAATAAATCTGGTTGCAGTCCCATATCTCGAGTTTCATCTTGATTGAACCAGCACCATTTAAGTAATTGATTAATTTGTTTTTTAGAACCAACTAATTCCGGTGGAATTGCATATTTTTCGGCAATACTGATGCATAATTTTTTAACACTAGCGACAGTATTTTTATAATTTTCAACATCATTTAAGCGCTTTACAATAGGCGGGTAAGTCTGTTCGCTTACATTTTGACACTCAGCGACTATCGCTAATAATGCATCACCGTGGATCCTTACTTCGTGCGGGTTTATTCCTTCAATTGAACGTAATTCATTTTTACTTGATGGTTGCAGTAAAGCAATAGAGACTAAATTTTCTTCTCGCACCACAAAGTTCAGTGCCATATCACGCAGCCTTGCAGTTGATGTTCGCCAAGCAGCCAACATTTTTAAAATTAATACAGCTTTGTTGGATAGTTTCCAGTTATTTTTAATCGTTAAATACACTGAATCTAAAGGTATTAAACTTTGTTTCTTTGCTGATAGGTGAGCAATTTCGGCATACACCCAAGAGAGTTTATTTTGGTCTTCTACACGGGCTTTAAGTTCTGGATAAAGTTGAAACAAATACAACACATCTTTAGCCGCATAATCACACTGTTCATCACGTAAAGGCCGCGCTAACCAATCAGTGCGTGACTCGCCTTTATCAACTGTCACATCAAGCATCATTTCTACTAACTTAGCATACCCCAAAGCGGATCCCATACCGACTATACTGGCAGCAAATTGGCTATCAAAAATGGGACTAGGCATGACTTTAAATGCATGCCAAAAAGTTTCTAAGTCCTCAGAACAAGAATGCAGCACTTTTACCACATTAGGATTAGTTAATAACTCAGTCAAACTGGAGAAATCATCAATCGCCAAGGGGTCAACTAAAACTAATTGTTTTCCATCATAAATCTGAATAAGTCCCAGCTGAGGATATAAGGTCCGTGTACGCACAAACTCGGTATCCACAGCTATGGCTTCTACCTGACTGGCTTGTTGACAAAAATCGGCGAGTGCTTGATTACTGGTTATAAAGTTGTATTGCATGGATTTCCAAATTAGTGGTCACAAGACCCATAAAAAAACCGGCTAATGCCGGCTTTTACATAAGTGTAAACGGTTGGGCTATTTATCTCTTAATTCTCTGCGTAGTATCTTACCAACATTACTTTTAGGAAGCTCGTCTGTGAACTCAACTATTTTCGGTATTTTATAACCCGTTAAGTGTTTACGACAATGATCTATCACTTCTTTTTCTGACAGTTCTTGGCTTTTACTCACTATTACCAACTTAACTATTTCGCCAGAGACCTCGTGGGGCACACCTATTGCAGCAGCCTCAACAACGTCATCGTGCATAGCGGCAACTTCCTCGATTTCATTTGGAAAGACATTAAACCCAGAAACTAAAATCATATCTTTTTTTCGATCAACAATATAAAAGTAACCATCTGCATCACATGTTGCTATATCACCCGTAGCTAACCAACCATCAACTATCATTTCATCGGTTGCCTCAGGGCGATTAAGATAACCTTTCATTACCTGTGGTCCCTTGACTAGCATTTCGCCAGCTTCTCCCATGGGAACTTCGTTTCCTTCTTCGTCCACCAATTTTATATCAGTCGAAGGAACAGGCATACCAATTGAGCCCTTATAGGCTTTAAGTTGTGGCGGATTAACGGTCACAGTTGGGCAACATTCGGTTAATCCATAACCTTCGAGCAAAACATGTCCAGTGGCTTTTTGCCAACGTTCAGCTACTGGTCTCTGGACAGCTGCACCACCACCCAAAGCAAATTTTAATCGACTAAAATCTAATTCAGCAAAACCTGGGGTGTTAAGCAATCCATTAAATAATGTATTTACACCTGTTATAACGGTGAATGGATATTTGGCCAACTCGGCCACAAAACCCGGCATATCCCGAGGATTAGTGATCAATAAATTAGGACAACCAAATTTAACAAAGGTCAGGCAATTACCTTGCAAGGCAAATATATGGTAAAGAGGCAAAGCCGTAACCACTAACTCTTTACCCATCTCAACTACGTTTTCTAGAATAGTCGAGGTTTGCTCCAAATTCGCCACGATATTTCTATGGGTTAGCATCGCTCCCTTAGATAAACCAGTGGTGCCACCTGTATATTGCAAAAAAGCCAAGTCTTCGCCTGTCACCTCAGGGCGATGATAATGTTGGTTATGGCCTTGCTTGAGGGCCTTTAAAAACCTTTGCGAATTAGGTAAATCATAAGCTGGGATCATTTTTTTAAGGTGTTTGATCGCAAGGTTTGTGACGACTTTTTTCAGGGGGGATAACATGTCACCAATAGAGGTGATTAAAACGGTTTCTAAAGCAGTAGCTTTAACCACTTCACTCAAAGTACAGGCAAAATTTTCAACAATGACAATAGCTTTTGCGTTTGAGTCAGTTAATTGATGTTGTAATTCTCTTGGGGTGTATAGAGGATTCACATTTACCACTGTCATACCGGCGCGAAGTATGCCAAATAAAGCCACTGGATATTGGATAAGGTTAGGCATCATAATTGCCACCGCATCCCCCTTTTTCAAACCAGAGTTTTGCAAATATGCAGCAAAATCACGAGAAAGCTCATCCAACTCCGCAAAAGTAATACTTTTGCCCATATTGATATAACTGACATTAGCAGAATATTTTTCAATGGCTTGTTCAAAAATGTCGACTATAGATGAATAACGATCAGGATCGATATCGGCAGGAACCTTAGGGTCATAATTCTTCAACCAGATTTTTTCCACTGTGCCTCCAGGCCTTTGGTGTTAAGCTGGTACCTTGATGAAGGTACCAAACCAACATATAATTATTTTAAACAAATATGAAACTACAATAGATTCTACCTAAAGCTTCTGCAAAAATAAATCAACAATTGTTTAACAACTAAGACCAGTTCAGATTCAGCTTAAAAATCCGACAATTTTTTCGGCGACTGGCTGGGGATTGTCCATATGTAAATGATGATACCCCTCACATTCTGCAACAGTTAAATTTTCAACCCAGTCCAGCCTATTTTGTAAAATGGTTCGCATGGATTCATAACCATGATCGCCCGTTATTACTAACATGGGACATTGAATATTACCCATAAAAGCTTCTGCTTGTGATTCTGTCATTCTAAGGGATGAAAAAGTACGTAAACGCCTATCTGTATTAAATAATAATTGTTTATTTTCCTCACGGATATTGCGAGTTATCAATAATCTTGCAGACTCTAATTTGATATCCCCCACCTTTGCTCTGGCTTCGACCGTTCGTTCAATACTGCTAGGATGTTTAGCTTCACTTTGTTGGGCTTTTAATCTGCTTAGAATGGAGTCCCTAAGTTGGACTGGGCTACTTTGGGTATCTTTTGTCATCGGCCCGAACGACTCAATTGAAATAAGTTTACTCACATGTTCAGGAAAACAACTCGCATAAATAGTTGAAATGATGCCACCCATAGAGTGCCCCATCAATATAAATGCTTGCCAACCTTGTGAATCGACCAATTCATATAAATCGTAAGCAAAATCAATAAGGTGGTAGTGAGCACCATCACTTCGGTGGGAAGACAATCCATGACCAGTAATGTCTAATGCCAGAATATAATAATCAGTAAGGTACTCAGCAATAGGCTGAAAACTTGCGGCGTTATCTAACCAACCATGCAATGCCAAAATCATGGGTTTAGTGGGATCACCATAACCGATGCCACGAAGGGTGATATTGGCAAGGGGAAATTCAAGGGCTTGTTGCACGTATTTTCCTTTTTAAACACAAAAAAGCGGCAATAGCTTGCCGCTTAACCAGCGATATTCTGCCTGCTTGGCAAAAAGTTACCGTTATCTTTTAGTTCTTTTTGTATTCACAGGTTTAGGGTAATTTGTGGCACCACTTGGACGTGTTGCCTGAACCCTATGACTGCTATTTCTACTTGAGTTGTGAATAATTAAACTTCTATGATAAGGGCGAGGATAATATCCATATCCATATTGATATGGCCATACATGCACACCTCTCACATCTATACGCTGCACATTTTTCCACAAATAATAGGCCTCAACAGTTGCTGTTGGAAACACATATTCGTGTTCACCTACTAAGCCTTTTTCTAAACCATTCAGCTGCGCGGTAAATGTCATCAAACGTCCAACTTGATAGACCATAGGATCCATAAAGCCGTTAATAACAATACGATAACGTCCCATGCTTTCATCACCTGAAACAGGTCGCCCATAACCATTTAACGGGTAATAAACCATTTCAAAAACAGTGGAATCAGGTTTATTTTCGACTTTTGCGATAGCTCCCCCCCATCGCAACATTTTACCTTTGACTTGTTCGGCCTTTGACCCGGCATCCTCATAAGAGATTAACTGGGTAGTATCATCAAGCTGAAGCTTGTCAGGAAATGTTGAACAGCCAACCAGAAACAAGGCGACTAATATTGTACATATACGAATATTCATAATTTTCCTCAGATAGATCAAACAGGATATGTTTATCTGTTATTTTATTTATAGTAACTGAACAGCTACTGAATTTTGGCTTTATTTTTATATCTATCAGAACGAAGAATAGATCAAACGAAGGTGTCGACACCCAATAATAATTGAATGCCCTGGCGTTGCTGCTCTTTTTCCATACTTTGATAAGCGGCGATAGCTGACTTTTCATTTAAATTATTGTTAGAAAGTGAGTCAGTTTGTTGTTTAAAAGAAGCGGCTTTTTCAAATGTTTCGCTATCACCAGTACGAATAATAGAAACTTGAGAAGTGACTAGAATGTCATCTTGGCTTTTATCTGACTTTAGCTCACGGGGCTTGTCCCGAGAGGAACGGGCAATATCAGATGCTTTTAATAAAGATAGTGACTCTATACTCAACAACTTTTCCTAATCTGTAGCAATAATAGTTTACAAACCTACAACCCCAACCTACAACCCCAAATAGATACAAGAATTGTTCCAGATTGTTGCATTCAGTATTTACTCTCGTCCCGGCAATTTTTTCCAGGTCACTTTGTCACGTAAATAAACCGGTTGGATATCTTCCACTTCAACAGCGTGACCATCGGCTATTAATGCCTTAGCTAAGGGCAACATATACACAGCATTTGGATACAAAACACGGGTTAACACCTCAACCTTAGAGACTCCATTTAATACAGGATATGCCTGCCACCCAGTTCCAACGCCAGCCATTTCCAAGTGACCACTGAGTAACACTAGTGCTTCCTCTGGTGGTATCACTTGCTCTTCCCCAATCAATGTCATGACATTTTGTTGCAGTTGATACTGGCCAAAATACACTTCAGACATACGAGCATCTATGGCTGCAGTCACCAGTTCACTCTTATTTTGCACATAAGCTTGTTGTGCCATTGCCGCTAAGGTTGATATACCCACCACTTTATGACCCGTACCTAAAGCTAATCCCTGCAACACGCCAGTCGCAATTCGCACACCAGTAAAACTTCCGGGGCCGCGCCCAAAGGCTAAATAATCCAAATTTTGAAGTGTCACATCCGCTTCTGTTAACACCTCATCAATCATCGGCAATATACGTTGACTGTGTTGCTGTGGACAGACTTCGAATCGATTAAAAACCTGTTCGTTGACCTCAAGGGCGACTGAACAGGCCTCAGTAGCAGTATCGATAATTAAAATATTCATGCTTGAGTTTCCACTTGATCTTTGTCGCTGTGAATGTCGTGTAAAAAATCCACTGCTTTTTGTAAGTCTCGGGTGCGATGCATATCTGGCAAACTGCCCATAAAGATTTTGCCATAGTCTTTGGTAACCAGACGATGATCACAAATAACCAACACCCCTTTATCCGTTTCGTCACGGATCAAGCGCCCTGCCCCCTGTTTTAAGGCAATAGCAGCTTGAGGAATTTGTAATTGTACAAAAGGATTGCCGCCACTTTTCCGACAATCTTCGATTCTTGCCTGCAATAACGGATCATCTGGTGAAGCAAAAGGTAATTTATCAATTAACACGCAAGTCAAATCATCACCTCGTACATCAACCCCCTCCCAAAATGCACCTGTCCCTAACAACACTGCATCTTTGTTCTCTAAATAACTTTCCAGCAATGCGCGTTTAGTAGTGGAGCCTTGAACCAAAATAGGATTGTCGATTTTATCTTTTAACTGGTCGGCAATGGCATTAAGTGTGGCATGGCTGGTAAACAATAAAAAACACCGGCCACGACTTGCTTTAACCAATTTGATAGAGATATCCAACAAGGTGGCGCGCATTTCCCTGGCATTAGGTTCTGGCAAAAAACGAGGCACACATAACATGGCTTGATTGGGATAATCAAAGGGGCTGTCTAAAGACAAAGTGGTGGCATTGTCTAAACCCATTTGCTTTTGAAAATGGGTAAAAGCACCATCAACCATTAATGTGGCAGAAGTAAAGACCCAACTGCGTTTTGGCTCTGCAATAAAATCAGCAAATTTTTGGGAGATGCTCAAAGGCGTTAAATGCAGCACAATATGCCGCATAGTCGTTTCGTACCAAAGGCTCACACCTAATTGTGTGGTATCAGTTAAACGCGCTAATTTACCTTTAGTTTCGGACACACGCTCAAAAATATTATCTAAGTCTTTGTCTCGGCCAACATGTAATTTTAACACTTCATAGAATACGTTTAGACTGTCAGTTAATTTCCTGATCTGAATTTGTACATCGTCCCGAGATAACATTTGACGCCAATTACCCTTGCCTGGATTTTCAGGAAATAAAATACGCAAATCTGCAGCAATCATTTTGCATTTTTCAGCAGCACTTTGTAATTGTTTGGCGTCTTTGAGTACAGTGCGATACACCACTTCTACATCGCGGCTGATATCCTGCAATTGCCTGCTAGAAAACGTCTCACCAAAATACTCACTGGCAATATCAGGTATTTGATGGGCTTCATCAAATACCACGAGATCCGCATCAGGGATAAGCTCACCAAAACCAGTATCCTTTAAAGCCATATCTGCAAAAAACAAGTGGTGATTAACCACAACCACATCGGCATCTAGGGCTTTTCGTCGCGCTTTGACCATAAAGCAGTCTTCATAATCTGGGCAATCTTTACCCAAACAGTTATCCGCTGTAGAGGTGACAAAAGGTAACACTTTAGCGTCTTCTGCAAGTGCTCTCATATCGCCCATATCACCGGTCTTAGTACTCGAAGCCCAGACTCTAACTTGCGTGAGTTCAGTTAACGTTTGTCTATCAACTAGCGTGCTATTTCCACCGTGTTGCCTTAATCTATGTAAACACAAATAATTGGCTCGGCCTTTTAGCAGAGCAGTCTTGCTGTTGGAACCTAGCGCCTTCTTTATCAAAGGTAAGTCACGATGAAAAAGTTGCTCTTGCAGATTTTTAGTGCCTGTGGAGATAATAGTTTTTCTTTCAGACAATAACGCAGGTGCTAGATAAGCAAAGGTTTTCCCCGTGCCCGTGCCCGCTTCAACAATAAGAGGTGCTTTATTTTTGATGGTGTTTTCAACGGCAACTGCCATATCAGTTTGTGCTTGGCGCGGAACAAACCCGTCGATAGCCTCAGATAACTTGCCATCTACAGCAAACAAAGATGATGTTTTGGACATAGCGCCTTAATAAATAATGGAAGTGTAAAAACCTAGGCTGAGATTATGCCAAAAAGCATGACAACTAACGAGTGAAAAGTTTTGGTTCTAGTCACAACTTACCTTGCCTATTTTTATTTTCATGGTATTTTTTGCCACAAAATATAAAAGAGTGTGCTCCATGCCAAAAGCCAGTGAAATTAAAAAGAATGCCGCCGTTGAACTTAATGGCAAAACTTATATTGTTAAAGACATCAATAAAATGACACCAAGCGGTCGCGCAGGTGCCAGTTTATATAGAATGCGTTTGTATGAAGTGGGCACAGGCGCTAAGGCAGACGAGAGCTTTAAATCAGATGAAATGCTCAACTTAGTGGATTTTCATCGAAATAAAGTGAGCTTTTCTTATGTTGATGGCGACGAATATGTGTTTATGGATGACGTAGACTATTCATCTTATTCTTTGAACTCTGAAACCATCAGTGAAGAATTACCTTTCATCACCGAAGATACTAAGGGCCTGCAGATTTTATTGGTTGAAGAAAAGCCAGTCGGTATTGAACTGCCTGCCTCTGTTGAGTTGCTAATCACAGAAACCGACCCGTCTATCAAAGGTGCATCGGCCAGTGCTCGTACTAAACCAGCTACATTGACCACAGGTCTTGTAATTCAAGTCCCTGAATACATTGCCAGTGGCGAAAAAATCAAAGTGAATACAGCTGAAACTAAGTTTATGGGTCGCGCGGATTCTTAGGCTAAACATCAAAAATAATTCACCACAGAGGAGCCAAAGGATTAAAAGTTAAGCTGGCTAAATCAGCTATAATGGCGACTTCGCTTTTGAGTAAGTTAGAAGCAGGCGGTATTTTACCGTGGGAAGTTTGCACCACACCCATAGAATTTTCTACCGTAACAGTTTGGATCCCAGATGTTTGTTGATCGATTTCAGTTCGACCAAGTGCTGGTAATATCAAGGCGTTTTTTGCGGTGTAAAGGTGAGATTGATTTAATTTAGTGGAAACTTGTACCGATAATTCACAGTTGGCAAAACCTGTTTTGTGGCTCTATGATCGGGGGTAGCACGATAAAAATTACCGCCTAAGGCAAACCATACTTTAACCTGCCCTTGGGCCATAGCTTGAATAGTTTCTATGGTGTCGTAGCCATATTGTCTGGGTACATTAAAATCATAAGTTTGCTTTAAGGCATCAAGGAAAGTCGCTGACGGTTTCTCCCAAATTCCCATAGTACGATCACTCTGCACATTACTATGACCACGCACCGGACATACCCCGGCGCATGGTTTACCCATATTGCCTTGTAACATTAAAAAGTTGGTCATCAGCTGAATATTAGCGACTGCATTTTTATGTTGGGTCAGTGCTTCCGACCAACTTAATGGTTGATACTGGCTTGCACCTTCGGCTAAAAATAAAGGTTCAATTAAACGTCCTTGCGCATTTAGCCAACGATCAGATTTCTGTTTTAAGTCATCAACACTATGTTTGGCAAAAAATTTTGCCGTTGCTCGCTTTAACGTTGCCTCGTCAGCGACTGCTTTTGCTCCATTTTCAAAAATCTCGAAGGTTGAACGTTTTAATAAGGATCAGGCCAAGCTCAACCGGGGCAGTCAAAGCCTTCAATTTGATTTAGTTGAGCCAGTAATTTAGTGCCTCTAATAGGTCCGACTTTAGCACTGACATTTCTATATGCCGACATGACAGCAGTGACACCTGCCGCCCAGTCTTTTTGCTCGGTGACCTACGGGTTTTTACATCGATAGTCTTTTTTGACATCTAAATTACCCCAACTCATTGTAAGTAACAGCGCCTAAAAACGCCTAAAAACTATAATTCACCTATTTTTGTTAACCTTGCTCAAAAAACAAATTAATGGCCCAACACTGTTGCGGGATTAATTCTAGCGGCTTTTATTGCGGGATAAAGCGTGGCTAAAACACTCAACACCATGGCGATTAGAGCAGTGAGATACACTTCGTTCCAGTTTAATTCTGAAGGTAAAAAATTAATAAAATAAACATCACCTGATAAGAATTGCACACCCAATAAATTTTCAATAAAACGTGCTATAGCCGCTAAATTAATCGCCGTCAAAACGCCTAATATTATGCCCACTACTGTGCCAATCAGACCATTAAAGGTACCTTGCAACATAAACACTGAGATAATTAGGCTGTTTTTTGCGCCCATACTTTTAAGCATGGCAATTTCGCTTTGTTTTTCGTTTACCGCCATCACCAGAGTCGACACTATATTGAAACACGCAACTGCGATAACCAAACTTAATGCGATATACACCACTGCCCTTACCAGCTGAATGTCTTGATAGAGATTGCCATCATTGATAGTCCAATCAGACATATAGACTTCAGGTGTTAATTCATAACCAATTTCGCGGGTTAATTCCCGGGCAACAAAAGCATCGCGATACCTTAAACGTATACCCTGTGCACCATACTTAATATTTTGTGCCTGTGCAGCTAAGGACATATGCATATAGCCAAGATGATTGCTGAGTTCGCCGCCCATATCTAAACTGGCAATAATAGTAAGTCGTAATGTTGTTGGCGCACTTAAACTTAAATCTTCAGATAACTGAGGCAATAAAATTTGTACTTTATCACCCACAGACAAACCCAGTTTTTGCATCAGACCTATGCCTAACATAGTGGCACTTTCATCAGATTGGAATTGCTGCCACTGCTGTGTTGTAACTAAACTTGGAATGACGCCATCCGCGGCATAAAGAGGATCTATAGCTGTCATCTCCACGGCCTTCATTTTATTGCCTTTTTGCAACATACCTGTAGCGTTAACGTATGGTTCAACAAAGATCACTTCAGGATGCAGCATTAAAGCCTCTACTTCCGTAGGCCAATTTTTAATGCCACTTGCATGAACGGATTTAAACTCTGCATGGGGAATAACAGACAACAAATGGTCTTTTAATTCTTTTTCAAAACCATTCATTACCGATAACAATAAAATAAGAACAAAACACCCTAAGCCAATACCAAAGGTCGAAGAAGCAGAAATAAAGGAAATAAAACCATTTTGACGTTTATTTGTACGAAAACGCCACGCCAACAACCAAACCAGATGCACTAAAGGGTACTCGCCACAGATGGGGTTTGGGTATCTGTCAAACAGCCGTCAACTAAATATAAAGTGCGGTCTAATCTTTTGGCTAATTGAGTATCGTGAGTCACAACCACAAAACTGGTATGCATTTGCTGCCGTAAGTCACTGAGTAACTGATAAATACTTTCACCAGTTTTTTGATCGAGGTTCCCTGTCGGTTCGTCTGCGAGTATCAACTTAGGCTGGGACACTAAGGCTCTGGCAATTGCCACTCGTTGCCGCTCGCCACCCGATAATTCAGCAGGTTTATGAGAATACCTATGGGACAACCCGACCTTATCTAACATCGCCATAGCCAGTTCATTTGCTTGTTTGATGGCTTTTTTGGCTATTAATAATGGCATAGCTACGTTTTCTAGCGCACTAAACTCGGGTAATAAATGATGAAATTGATAAACAAATCCAAGAGATTGATTGCGAAATTGAGCTTGTTGGTTGCTACTAAAAGTAAAGATATCTTGTTGTTCAAACGTGACTTGCCCTGATGTAGGTTTATCCAGCGCGCCTAACAAGTGCAATAATGTACTTTTACCAGAACCTGAACTTCCCACAATGGCAATTTGTTCGGCTATATTAATCGAGAAATTGATGTTTTTTAGCACCTTAACGCTATTATCTCCATCGTTGTATTCTTTAGTTAGATTGGTACATCTGAGTAACTCACTCATAATCAGCACATTTCCCTAGTTTGCATTAGAACTGTTTGTTTTCTGGTACTTACGAAGACGTTTCTTTTCCCTTCTTTTCGCCAATATTCGCGCTAATTTTCGCATACTTACCACTTGGTCACTTTCATCAATGATATCAATACCAAACAAGCTCTCGACTAAATCCTCAACGGTTAACACCCCCTCTAAACCACCATATTCATCGACGATAAGTAACATGTTTCCTCGTTGTGAATGCAAAGGGGCAAATGCATTGGCTAAGGACATACTACTTAATATGGTGACCATGTCCTTTTGGTAAGCTTTGAGCTCTTTGTCTTTATTGCCGCGGGCATAAGCCAATAATATATCGGACTTTAAAACATAGCCGGTAATTTTCTCTGGCTCGCCATTTTCATAGATAGGTATCCGTGAAAATGACACATCCGCATGGTGTTCCAAAAACTGTTCAACAGTCTTGGTATCAGGTAACGAAAAAACCACCGTTCTGTGGGTCATTGCTTGACGAACTTTAACTTGTTTTAAACTAAGCAAGTTCTGCATAACTGTCGCCTCGCGAGCGGCAATTTGACCTTCCTCAAAAGACAACGCAGTCATGGCGTAGAGTTCATCTCGATTCAAACCAATAAGAGGCGACTCGTCCTGCATTTTGGATGTCATTTTTTGCGCCATTTGTACAAAAGGCCACAAAACAATGATTAAATACTTTAAAAAATAAGCTGTAGCTGGCGCAAGTTTACGCCAATAGGTTGCTCCAAGTGTCTTAGGAATGATTTCCGAGAATACCAATATCAATAAAGTCAATATAGCCGAGGCAATCCCTAGATAAGCATCGCCAAACACTACAGCGGCCTGAGCACCAGCACCAGCAGCGCCCATAGTATGCGCAATGGTATTTAAGCTTAAAATAGCAGCAAGTGGCCGGTTGATATCGCTGACTTGTTTTTTCAACAGCTTCCCAGACGGATGGCCACTTTTTTCTAACACAGAAATATATGCAGAAGAAATACTCAGGATAACCGCTTCTGCAATTGAGCAAATAAACGAAAAACCTAACGCGATAACGATATATAAAAACAACAAAAACATAGGAATTAAATCTCAGAGGATGGCGTCAAGAGCATCATATAAGTATGGATAAGAGGCATAACACAAGCTTATCAAACCATCAGCAGATAACGTAGTGTTAATAGAGACAAAAAGGAATTATTAAGCCAGAAGAAGCTAACAATCAATTTATTGGCGGAGTGGACGAGACTCGAACTCGCGACCCCCGGCGTGACAGGCCGGTATTCTAACCAACTGAACTACCACTCCGCATATAAATTGTATTTTGTTTTGATGTTGGCGGAGTGGACGAGACTCGAACTCGCGACCCCCGGCGTGACAGGCCGGTATTCTAACCAACTGAACTACCACTCCAGCCGTAATCAAAACATTACTTTATAGTTTTACGTTTAAACCTGACGGTAAAAAGTGCCGCTACTCAGTAATTAGACAAAATTAAAGTTGGCGGAGTGGACGAGACTCGAACTCGCGACCCCCGGCGTGACAGGCCGGTATTCTAACCAACTGAACTACCACTCCACAATCTTTAACATTATCAAGCAGTTAGATAAGAAATAAAGGATATCCCTTCTCAACCGCGGCGCAGATAATACGGGTTCACCCCATACTAGTCAATAGCTTTTTAGCACGAAATTCAGTTAAAAGCCTTGATTGCTGTAGTATTGAACAATTTGTCGATTAAGCGTGCATACATTTATTCTTTAGGGAGGGATAAGTCCATAAACTCAGGGTTGGACTCAGTTTTTTTTTCTGGCTTATTTTCTACTGTTGTTTCTTTGGGTTTAGCTTTACGTTTAAATATTTTTCCAAACAACCCCGCTATTTTTGAGTCACCTTGTACATTGGCAGGTTTTTTGGTTGGTTTTTTGAATTTTTTGATAAAATTAAACTCGGGCTTTTTGTCTAAGGTTAGACACCAAATTAGCCCACCACCCACTACCAAAATAAACAGATTAATACTCACAATCAACGTTACAAGTGTCGATGTTGCCATTTTCTCAGCAGTTAATGTGACTTCTTGTTCAGGCATTGCACTTTTTTCATTAGCATTGTCCGTTATAGAGGCATCAACAACAGCTTTATCGACAGCAACAACAACCGGCTCTGGTTCTTCTGATAGGAAGCTATATTCAGGCACATCCAAAATAAACGCTCTGCCTTCAGTGGTATTTCCATAAGCCGTTAACTTAACGCGGTATACTCCATATTCGGAATTGACAATTAGATACTCACGTACGTCAGATGACATATCGGTAATAGAAAAGTTCTGAATGTCGCCATTCGGAAAGCGCACTTTCCCATCAATCAATAACGTAGACATATCCACATATTCACGCTGGGCATCTATTGTAAGTTTATGGTAACCATCGCCGCCGCCATCAAGCTCAACGTTCACTTTAATTGGATTGGTCAACAGCATAAGTGCAGGATCGACTTGCTCACGGCTATACATAGGTGTAGATACAGTAAATGTAGGGATCCATTCGCCATCGGCAATGGCAAGATTAAATTGCCCAGTGAAGACCCCATCTAATGGTCTTTCATCCATGCCTTTACCGTTGTCTTCAAAAAAGGCGATGATTTCTTTATTGGCGCCAAAATTATTAAAATTGGGATTATTTGTACTAGCCAATGAAATAGTCAGTTCAACCACATCTCTAAATGCAGTGTAGTCAATCGGCACACCATTGTTGGTTAAGTAGGCCGTTTGTTTAAGGATTTCACCAGAAAAAATAATATTAGGTAAAGGCTCAGCATGTAATGCTAGCTCACTGATCACCATAACTCGACTTTCAGGGGAAATCTGACCAACCGCTTGCCATGGCCCTGGCATCGGATTTTTAATGCTGATCATGTCATAAGTACTGCTATCAAACCAAAAAACGTCGCTACCATCGGCGCTGGATTGAAAAATTTTGGAACCATCAGGCTGCACTAAAACTATAGGTGCAGAACCGAAGTCACGAAAAAATATCATGGTAATTTCTTCAACTTCGAAATCGATTCTAAAACGGTTTTGCAGTAACTCGATTCCATTTTGGTAATCGGAACCTAATTGCGTAAGGGGCGGATCTCGATCTTGACTGATAGCTTGATTAATTGAAGATGGGGCGCTGTCCTGCTTAATTTGAGGAATAGCTTGTACCGACAAGCTCACGTAAGGAAAAAACCACAAAATATGAGCAGATACGACCCATTTCAACATGTTTACTCAACCCACTGTTTTGTCACTATTTATCACTATTGACGCCATACGCAGGCGCCACCTTTTTCAGCCACCAAGTCTAATCGACTTTCGTGCTTATTTAATTCATCGGCCGTTGCCATAACAACCTTTAACGGTTTTCTTTGAGCAGACAGCCTGCGAATAGTTTCTACTTGAACGCCACCTTCGCCACTAGCCTTACCACTTAAATTGAGGTCAGTTTGCCCCCCTGTCATCATTAGATACACATCAGCCAAAATCTCTGCATCTAATAACGCGCCGTGTTTCTCTCGATGTGAGTTATCTATGCCATAACGCCTACACAGTGCATCAAGATTATTCTTTTGCCCAGGATGGAGCTTTCTTGCCAAATCCAAAGTGTCGAGCACGGTACACATTTTAGCAGACTCTTTGACTGCCAAACCTGAGAGCCTATTGAACTCATGATCCATAAAACCGATGTCAAATGGTGCGTTGTGGATCACCAGTTGCGCACCGCTAATAAAATCAATAAATTCTTTGGCTATGTTGTTAAATACGGGCTTGTCTACCAAAAATTCATTGGTGATCCCGTGCACCCCTATCGCTTCTTGTTTGACCAACCGCTGTGGATTAATGTACACGTGAAAGGTTTTCCCCGTGAGACGTCGGTTAATCATTTCCACACACCCTATCTCAATGATGCGGTGTCCTTGTTTAGGATCTAATCCAGTGGTTTCGGTATCTAATACAATTTGGCGCATTTCAAGCTCTTTATAATTTACTTTATAGAATTTTGTAGCATTAACAATCTTGGCCATTATACTGCGCTGAATTAAAAATTCCTGACATTTATCCACTAAATTAGGTTCATATGAAACAAGTAGAAATTTTTACCGATGGCTCCTGCCTAGGTAATCCCGGTCCTGGTGGTTATGGTGCCGTGATGATTTTTGACCAGCATCGCAAAGAACTCAGTCAAGGGTTTAAACATACCACCAATAACAGAATGGAATTACTGGCCACTATCGAGGCACTCGCAATTTTAAATGAGGCGTGTTCTGTTAACTTAACGACTGACAGCCAGTACGTTAAAAATGGGATTAACCAGTGGATTAAAAATTGGCGCAAAAATGGCTGGCGTACCTCAGATAAAAAACCAGTCAAAAATGTCGATTTATGGAAACGTTTAGACCAACAAGTTGCTAAACATAAAGTGAGTTGGTTTTGGGTAAAGGGTCACTCTGGTCATCCGGAAAATGAAGCTTGTGATCAACTTGCTCGTAAAGCAGCTGAAGGAAAAAACATGCCAGAAGATAGCGGCTTTTCTGGCTAACCAATCAGTGCAACCCAGCTAGACTTAAAAGGTGACAAGTACCTTAGGGTTACTTATCACTCCACACCGCATATTCGTTGTTGTTTCCATCGCAAAAGTGAAACCTATGGCCACCTGGAAATTCAAAGGTGGCCGTTTTAATTGTGCCTCCAGCCGATATTATTGCGGCTTGGCTTTTCACTAAATCATCACTGTATAACACAACTAGCACACTGCCCTTATCCGCAGACACATTATGTTCAGAAACGTATAAACCGCCATCTATCCCAGCTCCAGTAATCGCCGCATAGTCGTCCCCGTAATCAACAAATGTCCAACCAAACACTTTATTAAAGAAGGCTTTACTCGAAGCCAAGGCTTTTACTGGAATTTCAATATAATTAATTTTATGGTGTTGGCTCATAGTATTCTCCATTTGTTTAAAGCATCATGTTAGCAAGTTGTTAGTGTAATAATGCACTAAAATTTACTAAATTTGAGGATAACCAATGCGCGTAATTGAAAATATCTGCTTGTTATTAGGTCGACTGTTAATGGGCACCTATTTTATTCTGCCGGGATTACAGAAGATAACCAACTATCAAACAATGACAGACTATATGCTGGCGCACAGTGTGCCTGCTACTGCATTTTTATTGCCTGTTACTATCGTTATACAAATTTTATTAGGTTTGGCGATTATTATTGGCTTTAAAGGCAAGTTAGCGGCCTTTATTTTAGCGGGGTTAACTCTAGTGATAAGTATTTACATGCACGACTTTTGGAGTATGGCGGAAAGTTTAGAACGCACCCACGAAACTCAAAACTTCTTTAAAAATATGGGGATCATGGCTGGACTACTTATGGTTTCAAGCATAGGTACAGGTTGGCTAAGTTTGGACAATCGAAAAGCCAACAATCTTTAGACTGAATTAGTTCTCTAATCTAATTAACAATTTGACCATCGGTCATATGCTTACTTTAGATAATGTTATAAAAAAGAGGTCAACATTATTCATAATGTTGACCTCTTTTTTCATCATTACATATTATTAAAACTTAGCGCCAACCCATATCCAAACTTTATCAGTGTCTACTTTGATATCCCCAGCAGAATACGCCGCATATTTGATACCTGCGGTGTAATATTTAGCGTATTTTTTGACATATGATAAGTTGAGTTCACTGCCTAAATCATCAACGCTTTCGCTGGCCTCATCAGCGTCAAATTTATGATAAACAGCTGTCCACCCGCCACCCAATACTTTACCAGCTAACATAAAGCTAGTATCGACTAATCCTTGTGAAGGCGTGCCCAAAAACTGATCAGACCAACCATTAAATTTATGTAAAGTGGCTAAAGGGGTAGAAAATCCAAAGGCACCGTTATCTGAACCCAGCACTTCGTAGCCAACTTTAGCAGTCATACCACTAAACACGACCCCAGCTTCAAAGTTTAAATAATAAACATCAAAGTCCGCCACCGCTGACTCACTGGTCTGGCTGGCGTATTCGGCGCGATATAACACCTTAGTATCACCCGCTTTAGTGCTACCAGCAAAGCTAATACCAAAAGTATCCAAAGCATTATCGGTATTATTATCAACTTCAAGTAGATAGCCATAACCTGTCAATGTTCCCACTGATGTTTTGTAAGACGCGTTGATTAAATGATCTTTTGAATCTAAATCAGCGTCTTGAGCAAATATACGGTTTCTCTGAGTAATATAAGCATATTGCAACGTTAAGTCTTTTACAGCGGAATATTTTGCAGATAACGCATCAAAGGTTTGTCTATCTTGACGCCAGCCAACATGACCAACAAATCGATGTCCGTCCATAGTGATCACTTGGCGACCTAATTTTGCACTTAAACCAGCATTTTTATACTGAATGTAACCTTGATCCAATTCAGTGTGCTCAGGATCTGCAATCACTGAATATAGACCAAGGTTATAGCCGGTTGGTCCAACAGTATAATCGCCTTGGCCTAGCACAATGCGAGTGTCTTCCATTTCAACTTTAGCCGAAAATCCTTTGTAGCTGCCAGTGTCATAAGCCAATAATGTACGTAATGTCAGCGCACTGGCATCTTCAAGGGCGTTATCTTGGTCTACACTTTCGTAACGCAAGTTTAAATTAACACTTCCCTTACCTGAGGTCAGTGCTTCAGTAAATCCTTCTGCGTATGCCATTTGACTAGTAGCAGAGCCAACAAGTACTATTGCTAGAGCAATATTGATAGCATGTTTGTTCATTTTCTTAATGGTTGTTTTCATGGTTTTCTCTCTAGATTTAAGCACAGATCTGTTTTGTCACAGAGTTTGCTGTTAACAGTTATATAATTTTATTGAATAAAAGTTATGAGGTAATATTGTGACTAAGCCACATTACTTTGAGTTGCCCCACTCTTGCGTTTGGATTGTTTTTTACGGTGTTCGTCAACAGATTCCACTTTGCGCTGCTTTTCGTATAAAAACTTAAGAACTTCGTGGCGATAGTGATTGTATTGTTGGTTATCAGCTAATTCGATGCGGTTCCTAGGCCTGTCTAATTCTATAGATAAAATCTCACCAATAGTAGCCCCAGCCTTGTCCAATATGAAATGAGTCTTAACTAATTGCGTGTTTCCAAAATGAAATGCGTCTAAAGACTTAAATTCTGTTCATGATCATAAGATGCAAGCGATCATGAATATAGAAAACCTCACCACTATTGAAGAGCTTGAACGCTTTATTCAAGGTAACCAAGCCGTCGCCTTTACCGTTTTAGGTGATAAAAATCAGCGATATCAATTCATTCAAAAAACATTGATAAAATTTCGCTATATCACGTTAAAAAAAACCGACAAAGGGATCGTCAATCAATACCTTAAAAAGGTGACAGGCTACTCGCGGCAGCAACTCACTCGATTGATAAAACAATACAAGGACGTCGGCAGAATTAACTGGCAACCTTGCCGAACTAACGGCTTTTCAACCATTTACAGTACAAAGGATATTAAGCTACTGGCTGAAATGGACGCAAGGCATGATGATATCTGTGGTCATGCCACTAAAAAGCTGTTGGAGCGTGCCTACAATACGTTTGAGCAATCAGAATACCAAATGCTTGCCACTATCTCTGTTTCACATTTATATAACTTGAGGCACTCTCAAGGCTACCAAAAACAACGCAGACACTTCACAAAAACACAATCAAGACAAGTGCCTATTGGCGAACGGCGTAAACCTCAACCCAACGGCGAGCCTGGCTATATTCGTATTGATACCGTGCACCAAGGAGACCTAGATAAACAAAAAGGCGTGTATCATATTAATGCAGTTGATGAGGTGACACAGTTTGAGGTTGTTTGCTCAGTTGAACGTATTAGTGAGCGTTACCTCATTCCAGTACTAACGCAAATGATGGCCGCATTTCCTTTTATTATCAAAGGGTTTCATTCAGATAATGGCTCTGAATACATCAACAAACACGTGTGTAAATTACTCACCAAACTTGAAATAGAGCTCACTAAATCACGCTCAAGACACTCAAACGATAATGCCTTAGCAGAAAGTAAAAATGCATCAATTGTAAGAAAACAGTTTGGTTACACACATATTCCACAGAAATGGGCACCGTTAATCAATACGTTTAATTTAAAATATCTTTACCCGTATATCAATTATCATAGACCTTGTTTCTTTCCTGAAGTCACCACTGATGATAAAGGGAAACAACGTAAAACTTACCCTTACAAAAGTATGATGACGCCCTATGAAAAACTAAAATCTTTACCCAATGCCAAAACATATTTGAAAGCAGACTTTCATTTTGAAATACTAGATGAGCAAGCTATGGAAATGACAGATAATGCTTGTGCTGAATTACTTCAAAAAGAACGTAATGAATTATTTAACCAGATCTTTGAACAGAATAAACGAGCCTAAAAATTTACTTACTTAAGACTCATTTGTTAATTGGAATATACTGCCCCAGGACCATTAGTCATCATCACAATTCTGTCTGAAAGTAACACGGCTTCATCCACATCATGGGTAATCATAATAACGGTATTGCCCAACTGTGCATGGATTTCCATAACTGAGTCCTGCAGATGAGCGCGAGTTAAGGCATCAAGGGCTCCAAAAGGCTCATCCATCAACAATACTTTTGGCTCCATTGCTAATGCTCTTGCAATACCAACACGTTGTTTCATGCCACCTGATATTTCAGCGGGTAACTTGTCAGCAGCGTGACTCATATGAACCAATTCAAGATTATGCTCAACCCACTCTTTTATTTCTTTTTTTGAGCGACCATTTGGGGTTTGTTTAACCGCCAGCTCAACATTCTTATAAGCACTCAACCAAGGTAGTAACGAGTGATTTTGAAATACCACCGCTCGCTCTGGGCCGGGTTCGTTTACTTCTTGGTTATCCAAGATAACGCCGCCTTTAGTTGCTTGATATAAACCAGCAACAATATTCAAAACTGTTGACTTGCCGCAGCCAGAGTGACCAATCAATGAAATAAACTCACCTTTATTGATACGCAGGTTAACGTCTTGCAAAGCGTTAAATGGTCCCTTAGCAGTGGGGAAATCCATGCCTACTTGTGTCAACTCTAAATGATGTTTGTGACTCATTACTTTATCCTCGAATATACTTTTGGTTACTACCAGTCAAAATTTTTGGTGACTATACGTCTAAACAAAAGGCTTAACGCAATACCGCACTCTTGTCCCAACTAAATGTTCTCTGCAGCGCTAACATTATTCTGTCTAACGCAAAACCAATCACACCAATGGTTAATACTGCCACCATAATACGGGCTAATGACTCTGAGCTGCCATTTTGAAATTCATCCCACACAAACTTACCTAAACCAGGATTCTGGGCGAGCATTTCTGCAGCAATCAGAACCATCCAGCCAATCCCAAGGGATAAACGTAAACCGGTAAAAATGGCAGGGATCGATGAAGGTAATACAATCTTAGTCACATGTGATAAGCCGTTAAGTCGCAGCACTTTACTTACATTAATTAGGTCTTTGTCGATACTCGATACACCCACAGCAGTGTTGATTAAAGTGGGCCACAAGCAGCACAGTGCAACGGTTACTGCGGAGGTAATAAACGATTTTGAAAACATCGGATCAGAGCTGACATACACAGCACTTACCACCATAGTGACCAAGGGTAACCATGCTAAAGGTGATACCGGTTTAAATAATTGGATCAATGGGTTAATAGCCGTATAAGCATTTTTACTTAACCCACACAAAATTCCTATCGGAATGGCCAACAATGAAGCAACAATAAACCCCACCATCACAGTGTATAAACTGGTCCAAATTTGCTCAAAGAAAGTGGGCGCACCGGTAAAATCCCTAATCTTCGACGCATAACTTGGGTCTTTAGCTAAACGGGCGGCGTTGCGTTGTTCTTGACGATCGTAAAACTTGCTGGCTTTTTCCATCTGCGTATTATGCTCATCAACTAACACGATAGTCTGCTGCCACACTGCCCCAGGACCAGGAAACGTGCCCAAAGACGTATCAATATTCTTTGCCATTAAGCTCCATAACCCAAGGAATATCACAATTCCAACAATAGGCAGTGCTGTGGCAGTTAAAAATTGATTAAGGGTTGGCCAGTTTATGTCTCTCACCTGATTAAAAATCATAGGAACCGTTTGTTGTTTACTCATATGGAACACTCCGCGCTAGATGGAGCATTCCCCATCAGCTCAAATAGCTAGTTAGATTTTGCTATCATTCTTAAGACCGATAGCAAATTTTTCTAAATAAGCGTTAGGTTGGCTTCCGTCATACACAATATTGTCAATAAAGTGTATCTGAGCAGGTTTGAAACCTGTTTCTGTTGCAAACTCAGGGAAGTCAACCGCCTTGGCTTTACCCTCAGCTATTAAAGCCTTAGCAGCTTGAGCATAAATATCAGGACGGTAAACTTGTTTGGCGATATCTTTATACCAAGAGTCAGCTTTAGGCTCCGAGATCTGTCCCCAGCGACGCATTTGTGTCAGGTACCATATGGCATCGCTGTAAAAGGGATAAGTCGCGTTGTAACGAAAAAATACATTGAAGTCAGGCACATCACGCTTGTCGCCTTTTTCGTACTCAAATGTACCTGTCATGCTGTTAGCAATCACTTCATAATCAGCACCAACATATTGACTTTTCGCGAGAATTTTTACCGCTTCGGGCCGATTAGCATTGTTATTTTCGTCTAACCACATAGCCGCTCTGATCATCGCTTTAACCACACGAACATGGGTATTAGGATATTTTTCAGCCCATCCTTTGCTCACACCAAAGACTTTTTCAGGGTTATTTTTCCAAATTTCATAGTCGGTCACAACTGGCACACCAATCCCTTTAAATACCGCTTGTTGATTCCAAGGCTCACCTACGCAATAACCGTGAATAGTGCCAGCTTCCATAGTAGAAGGCATTTGTGGTGGGGGCGTAACAGACAACAAGGCGTCAGCATTGATTTGTCCACTCGTATCACCCTTATGGGGCGCATAAAATCCAGGGTGAATACCACCAGCAGCTAACCAATAACGTAACTCATAGTTATGAGTAGATACTGGAAACACCATGCCCATTTTGAAAGGTTTACCCTTGCTTTTGAAATCGTCTACTACTGGTTTAAGCGAATCCGCTGAGATTGGATGAACGGGCTTTCCACCTTCATGAGGTACATGTTTTTTCATCTCTTTCCAAATATCATTGGAAACTGTGATGGCATTACCATTTAAGTCCATGCTAAAGGCTGTAATGATATCTGCTTTAGTGCCGTAACCAATAGTTGCACCTAAAGGTTGACCCGCTAACATATGCGCACCATCAAGCTGACCATCAATCACCCGGTCAAGTAATACTTTCCAGTTCGCTTGTGCTTCAAGCGTCACATAAAGGCCTTCTTCCTCGAAGTAGCCTTTTTCATAAGCCACCGCAAGGGGTGCCATATCGGTTAATTTAATAAATCCAAATTTTAATTCTTCCTTCTCTGGCCAACCCAACTCTTGTGCTGATACACCGGTTACGATAACTGAACCGCTTAAAACCGTTGAGATAACCCCTACACGAAGTGATTTAACAACTCGTTTTAACGAACTTAATAACTTCAGATTAGTCATTTCTTACTCCGATTTTTATTAGCCAAAAAAAAACCCGCAAAGACTCCAGGACACGGAAAGTCTTTGCGGGCTGCATTGCCTATTTGTAACAACGCTTCATCGCATAATTACAATTGTTTGTTTAACGCGTATGGACGCTTAACGTCTTCTAATTATTGAGGACAATTATTCTTGTTATAAGAAGTCTCTCATTCAATTATGGTATTGCAGTAACAATGCCAACTATTATATTCCTTTATTTTCAATAAGTTAACAAATAAGCATCGGATTGTCCAAACAGTATTATTACCAAAGGGGTGCATATTTGCACTACCGCAGTGCCTTTGTGTTTTTTGGGTATTCTCATGTGGAGAGATAAACATAATAAAAAAAGATAAACCTATTCTGTGAGCGGATTTTCTAGTTTAAAAACAGTCCTCCCCATAAAAAGCAATGGGCCAAGGACGTATCAACCTAATGTTTGTTTAACCTGACCTGCGATAAAATTGCACTGCTTGGTCTTCGAGTTTCAAGCGCATTTGCTGATAGATATCGGGTCTAAATACATCTCTGACTAGATCAGCCGGTACCTCAATGTTTTTCAGCTGCCCTGCATTTCTCATTTGACTAATTAACCATTCACCTCGAATATATTCAGGCACATTGATTGAGCCATTGCTAGATTTGGAGAACTGATTATAGGAAGGGATAGCACGAGGCGGCATAGTGATATGGGTTAGACAACTGCCAATTAATGAGGGTGCAATCACATCAACAGACGCGTCTAAATATTGATCTGAACTCAATAAACGTGCAGCCTCAAATCGATTTGGAATACTTTCTAACCAAATACAGGCTTGTTTTAACGCAGCGGTTAAAGCGATAACGGTATTGGGTTTAGTCTGCTGAAAACTAGCTAATAATCCTAGGACTTTCTCAGGGCTATCTTGCCAAATATCAAATGAAGTCAAAGCGGTTAAACCAATCCCTGCTCTGACAGCTTTGGCATTCCAAGGTCCCCCAACACAACAACCATCAATTTCACCACTTTGTAAAAATGCCACCATATTCACCGGTGGCACAACCACTATGTCTAGGTCTGCCTCTGAAATATTCGCAGAAGCCAACCAATCTCTGAGCTGATAATAATGACAACTGTAAGGAAACACGGTAGCAAACCTTAGCTTCGGACGGTTTTGTTCTCTGCGCACGCTAATCACTTTCTGTAATAGATAGGCAGCAAGAGGCAACGTCACATGGACGAGGTTGTTTTCTTTTAAAATCTCTTGGTGTAATTTTTCTGACAACGTAATAGCGTTGCCATTTAAGCTAAGTACTAAAGGTGTGATCACTTTTACTTTGGCACAACCTAATCCTAATGAACTGGCTAATGGCATGGGCGCTAACATTTGAGCGGCGTCTAATAATCCGGCGTGTAATTTGTCTCTTAAGGTTGCCCAAGAATTTTGTTTTTGCAATTTAACATTCAGTCCCCACTGACTAAAGAAACCCATTTCTTTGGCCACAATTAATGGTGCCGAGTCTGTCAGTGGTATAAATCCTAAGGTTAAATCTGTTTGTTCAGGTTCAATCATACTTTTGACCTAATACCTTAAATAGTGTTGAGAAAAGAAATAAGAGTTTTCGCCACGTCATCCAATTTTTGCCCTGTATCCATAGCTGTCTTGCGCATGGCTTTAAAAGCGTCATCTTCCGATAGATTCTTTTTCTTCATTAATAATCGTTTAGCTTGATCAATCAGATTTCGCGAGGCTAGCTGTTGTTTGGTGTCACTTAACTCTACTTTTAATTTTTGAAATTCACGAAAGCGCGCTACAGCTGCATCCAAAATCGGTTTTACCCTTTCAGCTTGCAAATCGCCGACAACGTATGCGCTAACCCCAGATTCAATATATTGATTAATGGTGTCAGTATCTTTTTCGCCAGAAAACATCACTACGGGTTTAGGGTTGTAGTGAGAAATGGTACTTAAACTTTCTAAAATATCGCGGCTGGGAGACTCAATATCAATCACAATAATATCTGGCTGAATCTCATCCACCTGTTTTAACAGCGACATGTCGGGATTGACTAAGTGACTAATTTTGTATCGAGAGTTATTTAGAGCTGACGTTAATGACTCCGCTCTTTGGCGATTTTCATCAATCAACAAAATGCGCAATTCTGCTATCACGTTTTTTTGTTCTTTAGACAAGGCGATATGTTGCAAGCTATCTTTCCGATCCATAATAATCATCTTTCATAACTTTGCTTTAGCAAGCCATGAGCCAAATTTAATGACCATACATATCAAGAAGTTAAAAATAAACTTGTAAACAATTTGTTTTTTTAAAGACCAAACAGGTGCAAACGCACTAAGTTGGTGCCTTTACTATAAAGTGAATGATGCCCCCCTCAGTTGTTTTATCAATTCTACAAGCCGCATTATTTTAATATTCGATAATTGGCGATATACACATTGAACTGGGCGTATTGATCGCCCAGTCCAGATAACATCTTACTTAGTGACATTTAGCTAGGATCGTTTGCCGCTAGCGTTTTTAAATCCTCTTCAATACAACTGATCATTTCTTCAGCCTCAAGCATGATCCCTTCTTCATCATCACCTAATGGGAAAACCAATACTAAGGTATTGTTGTTTTTCATTCCCGGAAGCCATGTGTCTATCCATTCCACAAAATCAATTTTTTTAGGCTGGCAATTAGGAAATTCATCTTTCACCCAAGACTCAGCAAATTCTTTATGAGGCCAAACGGGTATACAGGCATCGTCATCAGCCTTGAGCATCACCCAACCGCTTTCACCATACAATCCCCAAAGGTTTTGTTTTTCGATCATTTGTGCCAATGCATATTCAAAACGCAGCTCGGGTAACATTTTACTTAATTCAAGAAAATGTTCCTGTGAAATTTCATTCATATCAATATCCTAATTTACATTTTCATAAAACAAAGGCTTTTTAAGCGTAACTTTTGCTTTTTCAGTCATTTCCAATTTGACTTAACTTTACTTAACAAGGAAGTGAACATGTCCACCGAAATTGAAGTATATACCCATACCACCTCAAAATGACGGATTATGAATACCATCCATGGTATTCACCATAGGCCAACCTGCGGTTGTTAAAATGTGTTCCATACACATTTTTCAGCGGGAGTTTAAAGCGATTTAGACTAGGCGGCTATTTGCAGGCTTAGCAATCTAAGTCAAAAATGGCCAACAACGGTTAAATCGCTTTAAAACCCGCCCGAAGGGAACGGCTGGGGCACTCCACTTCTTCGTTGCGCCAATTCAGAAGGTGACCGACATTCAGTCATTGACGCGCCTTGAATTGAAGCGCCCCAGTCGTTCTGAAACGCGCATTTTGAGGTGGCATGGGTATAGAATACCTCATCTCGCTCCCAAGCTCCAAAGAGTAAAAGTGGATTGACCTCTTAGTTGCTATCATAGTTGCCATCATAATTGCTATAAAAGGTACCTTAGGTTTTGGGTATTACAACTTACTAAATCAGTCAAGTGCATCAAACATGTTTAACACAAACCTGAATTCCTTAGATAATATGCGCCAATCAGAAAAAAGCACGGTTTAAACTCAATATATTGGTGATAAGCAATTTAGTGAATAAAACCAAGAGATTTACCTGCAAACTGGTGCTGTTGTTCAAGTCATGTAAAGATACACATATTCAGGAATTAGGCTGGACGATTGTTGTGACATATGCAATGAAAATGTTTCGAAAATTGACGACTTGTAGTGGTTTAATTATCTTGACGGCTTGTACCTCGATCGCGCCCCTTGACCCGATAATTGGTGACACAGGCCAAGCTTTTTCAGATTTAGCTAACCGTACAGATGTCATTAGCTACGGCTTAGATTTAGAAATATTCCCACACAGTAAAAGCATTGCTGGAGTTGGACGTAGTCACTTTTTAATCACTCAATACACATCACAAATTGAATTAAAACTAGATAGTCGTTTCGACATTTCCAATGTATCAGTTGCAGGAAAAACAGTCAGTTATGAGCGTGCTGGCGGCATTATAACCATCAACCTAGCAGAGCCTAAAACCAGCGGAGATTCAGTCAAGGTAGCCGTGCATTATTCAGGTAAACCCCATATTGCCCTTCGCGCACCTTGGTCTGGCGGCTTTGTTTGGAGCGAAACCGAAAATGGCACACCTTGGATAGCCACAGCGGTGCAAGGTGAAGGGTGTGATCTATTCTGGCCATGCAAAGACCATTTTGCTGATAAAGCCGATAGCATGGAGATTTCCTTAACTGTGCCTAAATCAGTTAGCGCGGTGACTAATGGTGTTTTGCAATCGATAGACAATATTGGCGAAGATAAACACCGCTTTAATTGGACATTATCTGTTCCCGCGAGTGATTATAATATAGCGCTTAATATTGGCCCATTTACGCGCATTCAACAGTCCTACACCAGCATAAACGGTGAATCGGTGCCTATAGAGTTTTGGGCACTAAACGAAAACACAGATAAAGCCAAAACCTTGATTGAAGACGACTTATTACAACAAATCAGTTTTTTCGAAGCGTTTCTGGGTCCCTACCCTTGGGGTGACCAAAAGTTAGGCTTTGTAGAGACACCACACCTAGGCATGGAACATCAAACCATCAACGCCTATGGCAAAAAGTATCTAAGGGACAAAAATGGCTTTGATTGGTTATTACACCATGAACTCGCTCACGAATGGTTTGGGAATCTCATTACCCACGAACAACTAAACGATGCTTGGTTACACGAAGGGTTTGGTTTTTACATGCAGCCCATTTACAGCCTATACAAATTTGGTGAAGCCGCTTATTCCCATGCCATGTATCAATCCTACTTAGGACTGGTTAATTGTCAGCCTTTGGTTAAGGAAGGGGTCATAACGTCAGACCAAGCCTTTAATTCTGATATCTACGGTAAAGGAGGCTGGACCTTACATACGCTAAAATGGCTGATAGGAGATGAACTTTTTTGGCAAGCCAATCGCAAATTGTTGTATGCCACAGATGATACTCACAACTTGCCCTTCCCTATTACGCCTAGATATAGGAATACTCAAGATTTCATCGATATCGTTAACACAGTAACTGGCGAAGATTACACTTGGCTATTTGAGGTGTATTTAAAAAGAGCTGCTTTACCAGAACTACAGCAGACTCGAACAGATAATAAGTTAATTCTTAAATGGCAAACACCTGACAACCTAGCGTTCCCGATGCCAATTACCATCTCAATCAATGGTAAAAGTGCCATCTACACCACAATAGATGACCAAATAACATTGGATGTAAGTCTACAAGATCACATTATTATCGACCCACAAATGAAAGTACTACATTATTTACCTATCATAGGTTTATGTGAGGAAAATCAATACCTTAGCAATAATAAACGTTCATAAGTTAACATCAACCTGAGCTGGAGCAGCCCCTCACATCAGGTTAGTTAAAGTACCACCGGCAGAGCCGGGGGCTTATTAGATGACGCCCTAAAAAGGCTAAAGTAAGCGCCAAAGGCGCGTTAAATACCGAATTTTAGCTGCTCTCTGTCAACGTCATTCTTTTCTTGATTTCGGATATATTCCCTAACCATTTCTTCGTCAAGTCCTACTGTAGATACAAAATACCCTCTAGCCCAAAAGGCTTCCCCTGCGAAATTCTTTTGTTTACCTTTAAAATTTCGAGCTATTGATATTGCACTTTTTACTTTCAGGTAACCTACTACATTTTAAACCGCTAACTTTGGAGGTATGCTCAAACACATATGGACGTGATCCTTCATTAAGTGCCCCTCTTCTATCACTACTCCTTTTTGCTGCGCCAATTCGTGAAATATTTCTCCCAGATATTTTCTTAACGTTCCAAATATAATCTTTCGCCTTTTCTTGGGAATAAAGACGATATGGTATTTACAATCCCACCTTGTATTAATTAAAGTCACACTGTGATTTGGCTGGAGCTCCCATAGATGCCTTTAAGTTGATTCCCATTTAGCCAATGTGAGAGCGAGTCACTAAATAATTCACTGGGTAAGTTGCTCCCAGTCGACGTCGGATATCCCATCTATTCACTGGTACGTCTTCAGTTCGCTTTTGTAGGACAGACTCCACTGGTGGATCACGTCGCCACGAACCCTTGCAAACAATACCTGTCCGACCACCGAAAACCACAGTTGAACTGGCCAATCCCCTGCGTAGAAAGTGCGTATTGATTCTCCGGCAGCATTGTAAACCTGGATCGTTCCATTACCTGTGGCAACAGCGACCGTGCCCGAAGGGTGCCGGTTGACGGCGCTAACGAAAGCCTCATGGGGGCCGAGTTCATTGGGAAGCTGGTCATTGAGCAGCATACTGAGGCGCTGCGGCGGAAGCGGCTTTCGATGGACTTAGAGATCATTCAGATACCCTTGTGACAAGTTAAATTCATCGAACAAATGGGAGTATAAGTAAAATAGACCATAATTTTTATATATGCAAAAAGCATTGATTTCATTGAAATTTGGGTGAATGAATTGATTGTTATGGCAGTTTGATAACTAAGAAAATTAACACTCAGTGGCATTGAGACGAGTACTGAACATGGGCGACTTAAAATTTGTATCTAAAGAAACACAAATGCCGCACTAAAAAGTAGACAATAGATATCAACGCGTGTCTACTTCGAATAGAGTCATTTTGACCTGAGCGATAAGTATCCGATCAATCTATACGCGTATCGGGTCTACCGGGACGGGTATCTGGTCTACCTGGACGCGTATCGGGCCTGCCTGGACGCGTAACTGACTGCTCAGTTTTTTCAGCTTGGCTCTCTTTCTGATGACTATTTGTGGACTCATTTTCGTTGCTTTGCTCTGATTTTGACATTACCCATCTCACTTTGTGATTATACTGAGAAATGAGTATAGACTCAGATTAGAGGAAAAACTATATTGTGTTTTGAACTTCTTCTATGAATATTTCAGCCAATAATAACAGGGAGTAACGCTTATTTTATCCCGCTTTTTCAGCCAGTTTATTTCCGAAATTCGTCGGCGAGAGGTTATTCCTGTTGTAATAACCTACGCCGTAGTTATGTGGTTAGTGCTGCAAGTAGCGGAGCTGACTTTTGACCCCTTAGGACTGCCAAAGGGTGGCATACGCTTGCTCATTATTATATCTATTGCTGGATTCCCAGCGGTGATTTTTTTAGCTTGGATACTCGATTTGAAGTCCCAAGGAGTCATGTTCGACTTGCCCTTATGGCAAGTTGAAGGCGCGGTAACTCGGCAACAGAAAAAAGCGAGTAGACCTTTGGCACTCTTATTGTGTTTATTGGTCATTGTGGGGACTTGGGGCTTAGTGATAATTTTGGATAATAGGATCCAGCCTGCAGAAGTCGAAGTGACAACACTTCAATCTCAATTTGAGCCTAAATTAGATGCAGTAGAAACGGATTTCCCTGCCAATTCAATTGCTGTCTTAGCCTTTGAAAATTTTGACGGACAACCTGAATCTAACTACTTTGCTGATGGACTAGCTGAAGAAATATTGTAACTATTCAGCCTCATGAAAATATATTTTGACGATCCCAGCGATCGTATTGACTGATCCCGCTAGGATGTCAGACTTGCCTTAATATCACTTTAGTTATTAACCAATGAAGATTGACGGCATTGAAATCGACAGTGTGATCGATTCAACAAAAAAGTTGCTTACAGAGGATAAATCAATTTCGCCGGCCTTAAGAGCGGCAATTGAATTGATCATGCTGGTTGTGTCTTTGCTTGCTAATCGATTAGGACTAAATAGCCAAAACAGCAGTAAACCACCCTCCACAGATTTTGATAGAAAGAAGAATTCAAGGACTAAATCTGACAATCCGGCCGGCGGCCAGAAAGGGCGGGAGGGTAAAACGCTGAGCCCGTTCGAAGAGCCCGATGTAGTCAAGGATATTCCCGTAAACAGGGCGCTATTGCCTCCTGGGAAGTATCGTGATGCTGGCGTCCAGTGTCGTCAAGTGGTTGACATAGAAATATCACGCATGGTCACCGAATACAGAGCGCAAATACTGCTCAACGAAACAGGCAAGAAATTCACAGCTGAGTTTCCACAAGGTGTTAACAGTGCTATCCAATATGGCGATGGCATTAAAGCGCACGCGGTTTACCTGTCACAATATCAATTGCTGCCTTATAAACGTATTGAAGAGTATTTTTCCGATCAACTCAATATTCCGATCAGTGCGGGAACCTTGTTTAACTTCAATCAAAAAGCGTCAGATTTAATTGAGCAAACAGGTGCCGCGGATCGGATCAAAGCCGCACTACGAGCATCACCCGTGCTGCATGTTGATGAAACAGGCGTCAACATTAACGGCAAGCGGCGTTGGTTACATTGTGCCTCATCACTTACCTGGACGTATTTCCATGCCCACGATAAACGTGGGAAAGAGGCCATGGATGCGGCCGAGATACTGCCATGCTTTACGGGCATTCTGTGCCATGACCACTGGAAACCTTACTACAAATATATCCTATGTGAACATTCTCTGTGCAATGCCCATCATTTGAGAGAATTGGAAAGAGCGTGGGAGCAAGACAAGCAGAAATGGGCCAATGAAATGCGTGCACTGCTGACCAAGCTTTGTCAGGACGTGAAGGATAATGACGGTAAGTTAACGCCAGAGTCTGCCCGCGTCGCCAGAGAACAGTACCGTGAAATACTCTTTGAGGGTGATAAGGAGTGTCCGCCACCAAATGAGGAGGACCGACCAGCAGGACAACGGGGTCGTTTAAAACGAACCAAAGCGCGCGCCTTGCTTGAACGGCTCAGAGAATTTGAAAATGATGCGCTTAGATTTATCGAAATAAAAGATGTCCCCTTTACTAACAATCAAGGGGAAAACGATATTCGAATGACAAAAGTACATCAAAAAATATCGGGATGTTTCAGAAGTCAAAACGGTGCGGATATGTTTTGTTTGCTTCGCAGTTACATATCCAGTTGTCGCAAGCAAGATGTTTCAGCAAGTGAGGCGTTGCGACTATTGTTCAAGGGCAGGCTTCCTGACATCTTTTCATCTGCGCGACCTGAATAGTTACGAAATATTAAACCATTTATCAGGGATCCGAGAACTTAATGTTGCTGCCCGATCCTCTTCATTCAGGTTTCGCGGTGAACGGGTCGATGTTCGTGAGGTTGCACAATTATTAAATGTCGGGCATGTACTCGAGGGCAGTGTTAGGCGAGAGGGCAATCGCATTCGCATTAGCGCTCAATTGATAGATGGTAAAGAAGGATTTAACGCTTGGAGTAAATCTTACGATCGCAACCTTGATGATGTTTTTGCAATCCAAAGAGAAATAGCATTTGCGGTTGTAAATGAATTAAAGATAGCTCTGTCGGTTGATTCTCAAAATCGATTACAGCAAACACAATCAGAAAATATTGATGCTTACATTTTTTATCTGCAAGGATTAGAAAAACTGCGCAGTTCACAACATGCAGAGCGTATCAGCACAGCTAACGAACTCTTTAATCAGGCACTGAACATAGACCCTACTTTTGCCCGCGCTTATGCGGGAATATGCGAAGCTAACTTAGCACTGTATGAAATCACTAATAATGTTGACGAATTTACCAATGCTGAAATAGCCTGCGAAAAAGCCCAAAACCTCAATATTGATAGCAATAGTGAGGTTAAGATAGCCTTGGGCCGTTTATATCGCGTTCGTGGTTTATATCAAAAAGCGGAAAATATCTTGCTCAAAGCCATCGCAATTTCCCCTACCGAGGTTGATGCATATATCGAGCTTGGCGAAATATATTCAGCCCAAAAGAAATTTGATAATGCTGAGGCGTCTTTTTTACGGGCAATAGATTTAAAGCGCAACTATTGGAAAGCGTATGAAGCCTTAGCTAACTTTTATTACACTAAAGAACAGTATAGTGATTCCGCCAACACTTATGAAATTGTTGCGCGCCTTACGCCAGATTCTTCAAAAGGGTATCTTGGTAAAGGCTCAGCGTATTGGATGCTTGGTGATACTAAACAAGCACTCCAAGCATATGAACGCTCACTAGAATTAAATCCTTCTCGACAAGCCTACACCAATTTAGGCATGTTTTACTACTACGCGGGCCAATTTGAACAGGCAGTAGGTATGCAGTTGAAAGCATTAGAATTTGCAGAAACGGACCACAGAGTTTGGGGGCGATTGGCCGAGAGTTATCGATTTATTCCTGCGCAAGAATCGGAGTCACAGTATGCTTATAAACGTGCAGCTGAACTAGCTCGTGATAATCTGCAAATTAATAAAGAGGATTGGCATACCCGAGCGATATTAGGCTTATATTTGGTTCATTTAGGTGAACAAGCAGAAGGAATGAATTTGCTCGAAGCAGCGATTGAAAAATCGCAACGGAATCCTGAAATTCTCTATTTTAAAGCTTTGGCTTTACTCCAAGAAGACGATGCGGAGCAAGCTATTACACTGCTACAAGAGGCCATAGTCCTTGAGCGATATTATCAGCAATTCATAGCTTTGGATCCCGATTTAAAACGCTTGCAAGACGATCCTCGGTTTATTTCTTTGATGCCTGCTGCCGAACTGTAACAATAAGAGCATTAAACAGTTTTTGAATAACCATTGTTTTAGGTTATTGGCTCAAGTTCGTTAGCACACCTAGCTAATATCACACATAGCAAAAATCAATCCAATGAACCTAAACAAACATAACATTTGCGAAGTTACCTAAGAATATACGCGAACATCATCAATTCACTATTGTTCAATCGCCTGCACTAAAGTCCAGCCGTTGCGTTTTGATTCGATAACTTTTACGGTCTCGCGCGCCTTCAATGTGCCAATATCCTTACCTGAATTGTCATCATCGGCCCGCATTGTCTTGGCGGAATTGTTTGTATAAGAATCGGATACTATTTTGTTTAGATAGACCCAACCTCCCCGCGCCGATATGTGGAGTGTAACCGGTTGGTTAGCAATCCAAGGAGTGTCTGCCAATGGCTCAGTCTTAAAAATTTGTCCGGCGTTGCCGTCAAGATTGAGTTCGTATAGGCTCTTGTGTGACAAACCCAAAGCATCAAGTTTTTCAATAGCCTGCTGCAGACCCAATGAAACCAGATCCGGTAGCGGGATCCCTGGAGCAGCCATATACAGCGTAAGCCCGGTATCGTGAGGGATAATAGTGCCTACCTCGGGCTCGCTTCTAACAAAGGTACCTTCTGTTATACCTTCCTCTGGAAGAGCAACAACTCGTTCAACTGTTTCGATAGTCACTGGCAGGTTTTTCAACAGACTCCTTATCTGCTCCTCGTTCTTACCCTGTAGATTTTCCAGCTTAATGGTACCGTTAGAGACGACGAGTTTAACTTCCTTGTCGACATCAAAACTGCTTAATGCCGGTGGATCAGTACGCAATACTGTGCCTTTTTTCTCGCTGCTGGGTATGCCGACAGTGTCAGGTGCTACTAATAATCCTGCTTTTTTAATGACGCTGGTTGCCTGCTTTACGTTGTAAGCCTCTTTGCTTATATCGGGAATGATTTTCTCAGACGACCACATAAAATTCCCCGTCGCGATTAGAACCATCACAACTGCGGCAGCAATCAATCCTTTTATAGTCTTAGATATGCCAGGTTTTTGGATAACAGGAGCTTGGATATTCTGCTTTGGTGCTGCATTTGCAGTGGCATTTGACGGTGGTTTGGGCAATGGTGGAGCTGCTGGGATTGGTTTTTCAATGTCGAACAACACACCATCAGGTGAACGCATGAACAGCACCGGTGTCGCCCATTCCATGGTAGAAGAGTCTGCAAGCTTGATCGCTTTGCGACCTTCAGCAACGGCTGCATCCACAGGATAGCCAGAAACGATGCGGGGATAAAAAGTACCGGCAAAACTCACTGCGGCCTTATCAGTAATCGGGAACTGCATTGCCACAACAGCCGGAATCCCGGCCATAATCATGGCCGTGGCTACTCCAGCAAAAGGATCCTGACCTTTTTGCTTAGTGGCCTTGGCTGTGTCACAGGCATTTAAAAACACCAAGCGCAACGACTTGACGTCTTGTAAAATAACGCCACCTAATGTTTGGCCGTCAAGTGCTAAGGGCTGACTATTTTCGTCCTCAAGCAGGAGTACACCGTGGCCTGTCGCACGGTCAAAGTCGCCGTGCCCCATGTAATGCAACACGTGATAGTCTTTCTCAGATAACTTGTTACTGAGTCGTTGAGTGGTGGCCGGTCGTTCCAAAAAGTCCACTTCAACTCCACTTTGCCGTGCCCATGAACGCTCAATCAGTTGACGTTCCTGCTCTAAATTTAATGGCGTTACGCCTTCGGGACTGGACATAACAACCAGAATTCGCAAGGGCAATTCAAAAGCTTGAGGTGCGAAGGGACGCTGTACATTTAAGTAACGCACAAGTGGCGTGTTGCGCGATAGATTCAAGTAGTCGCGAGTTTCTTCGCGATACAATAACTCCCACGGCAAACTGGCCAGTGCAGCCACATCAGAATCTGTGGGATCAATCTGTAATTTGATACGAAGACCACTGTCGTCGCCGCTGACCATTCCAATACTTTGATCAAAAAGCGTTTTGGTGGCGCCGATAAAAAGGCTCTCAAAGAGAGCTTTGGGCAGTTCGTGGGACTGTGGCATATCGGCTCTTGACATCGACATCTCGCGAGTTGCGTCAGCGTCTATATCTGGAGATGATGCACCCCGAAAGGTCCCGGCCAGCTTTTGCATCATGCCAGCAGCGTCATCCAGTTCAAATGGTAGACGTAATTTGGAACTACCTTCACCCGCGGGTGATTGGATACTGATGATGTAATCCTCACCTTGCTTGGATTCAATTTTGATAATGAAATCTTTATAATGCATAGGTGCACCTCAAACTCGGTTGATTACGACTGGTAGGTGTAGATTCTGCGTCCATCAATTGTTTTAGTCTCTATTGTCCTTGAGAGTAAAAAGAATAGAACACTTACCAAATCTATGCAATATGCATTAATTTTGCTGATATTTAGATAATTAAACTGATTGTTGAGCCATGTTGACCGACGATTTTAGCTAAGGCTATGGTCGTATTAACGTCGATTGGAAAAAGTTATTAGAGGGGATTTTGAGCATAACGCGACATAAGTAACCTTATATTGTTTAGATGATTTTAGTCCTTTGTCAACAGTCGAAGATACTTTGTCTCAAGCTCACTTTGGCACATTTGAGTCTGTCACTTATATCAAATACATGTAAAGTTAAGTGCAGACTCGTGCAACTAAATGTGAAACTAAGTGCTTGGCAAACCCAATATCATGTGCTTTTTACTGCTGCAATCCCTGCCGCACCAGTGCCTTCAATGTTCTTAACTTTAGAGTGATTAGATGCTAAAACCATATACACGCTTGGTAGTACTAAAAGGGTAAACATGGTGCCAACTAACATGCCTGCGACCAAAATGATGCCGATGCTATTTCTGGCCTCAGCCCCTGCACCTGTCACTAAGACCAAAGGGAAATGTCCTAGCACTGTGGCGGCGGTTGTCATCAGTACTGGACGTAATCTTGTTTGTGCTGCTAGCTGAATAGCTTCAATTTTAGCGTACCCTTGCATCTGCATATGATTAGCAAATTCCACAATCAGAATGCCATTTTTAGCTATCAGACCGACCAATGTGATAAAGCCCACTTGGGAGTAAATATTGATAGTGGTGAAATCAAGAAACGTGAACATCATCGCTCCTGCAAGTGCCAAAGGCACTGAGCCAAGTAACACCACAAGGGGGTCCCGAAAACTATTAAACTGGATAGCCAAGACTAAAAACACAAACACTAATGCCACCAGAAGCACACCTTCCAGAGAGTTGCCTTCTAAGCGAATTTGCCGTGATTCACCCGCATAGTCGATATTGTAATCTGCAGGTAATAGTTCAGCCGCGGCCTGTTCTAGGGCACTGAGTCCTTGCTCTTTAGTTGTGCCAGGAATAACTTCGCCATAGACACGAAAAGCATTTTTCTGTTGAAACTTAACTAACACTCTTGGTGCCACTTCGGTTTCAAGTTTAGCGATAGAGCGGATCGCGACAAGGGCGCCACTTGGTGTACGTATTTGCAAGTCTAATATGGCATCGGGATTCACTCTTTGGTCCTCATCCACCATGGGGATAACGCGATAGGCGCGACCATCTTTGTTAAATCGATTCACGAAATTGCCTGATAACATAACATCTAACTGGCGGCTGACACTCGCCAGATCCATGCCTAAATCCGCTATTCGTTGACGATCTAATAAAAATCGCGCTTGTGGTAAATCAATTTTTAAATCTGTTTCAGCAAATAAAAATTTACCACTGGCCATAGCAGCGGCCACCATTTTGTCAGCGTAAACTTTCATATCTGCGTATGGGTCAGTACTTAATACCGCCATTTCAACAGAGAAATTACCGGACGTGGGTAAAGCAGAATCCAATACCGGAAAAGCCTTTAAACCGGGCACCGATGACAGTGCGCCAAAGGCCTTCCAAAATATATCTTGTACACCTTCGCTACGGTCTTTTAATGGCACAAATTCAACACCACCAAAAGCACCAACAGGATTGATAATTTGCCACATAAACTTACCACCATCGAGTTGTTTCATCACGTCTACCACATCGTCCATGTGTTGAGTGGTATATTGCAAAGATGACTCTGGAGCGGCTTCGATAATAACGGTAATACTTGACTGGTCTTCAGTGGGTGCAAGTTCTTTGAGGGACAATAAATAAAAAGGCACACTTAACAAAGCCAAAAACACCGCCCCAGTTAATACTTGTGCTTTAAAATCTATTGTTCGTAACAACAACTTACCGTACCACACTTGCAAACGTGCAAAACCAGCATTGATTTTCAGGGTGAACTTGCCTTCTTTCCCCCCTTCAGGGCAAGCATAAGCACTCATGATGGGCGACAGAGTCACCGCCACAAACCCTGAAATCAAGACGGCAATCGCTAGAGTAAAAGCAAATTCTTTGAACAAGGCGCCTGTTAAGCCAGACAACAAACCTATTGGTGCATAAACAGCTGCCAAGGTGATAGTCATACTAATAATCGGGGCTAATAATTGCCTTGAACTGATTAGCGCAGCTTGCATTCTGCTCATGCCACTGCGCATATAACGTGCAACATTTTCCACCACCACTATGGCATCATCTACCACCAGCCCCACCGATAACACTATGGCTAAGACGGTTAATAAGTTAAGCGTAAACCCCATGAGGGTCATAGCCGCAACTGCGCCCAAAATTGAGATAGGGATAGTAATAAGTGGTACAAGAGCGGTACGAAAAGAGCCCATCATGATCACCACCACAATACCGACCAAAACAATGGTTTCGGCTAGGGTGATAAAAATTTCCTGCAGCGCGTTACGCATATATAAGGTGCCATCAAAACCGCTGGTAATAGACAGACCTTTGGGTAATGTTAGATTGATACTATCGAGTTTTTTATACAACCTATCGCCGATATCAATCTCGTTTGCACCGGGCAGTGGCCAGACAGATAAAAAAATTGAGGTTTGTTTGTCTAAACGTGCAGTCACTTGGCCTTCTACTTCGCCTAGTTCTACTTTAGCGATATCACTAATACGAATTTGCGCGCCATTCGCTTCACGGACAATAAGCTGGTTAAACGCCTCAACATTGGTCAAAGAACTGTCAGTCATTAAGGCGATACGTTGTTGATTGTTCTCACTGGCACCTATGGTCGCAATTAAGTTGTTATTACGCAGTGCATTGGCCACATCATCAGCAGCCACATTAAACGCTGCCATTTTTTTAGTATCTAGCCATATTCGCATAGCAGGTGAACGACTGCCTTCAAGTCCGACTCTTTGCACACCGATAATAGTGGATAAATTTGGCACAACACGCCTAGATAAATAATCGGTCACTTCTAATCGCGACATACCGGCGTTTTCTTCATCGTATTCAACGTTTAGATAAAACACCGCAAAGGGCCTGTCTGCTCTGACAACTTGTACAGAAGGATCTTCAGCCCCCTGTGGCAACTCGAAGCGAATTTGATCCAGTCGTGCAGACAGCTCGGCCAGTGCATCAGTGCTGTCTTCATTCAGCTTCAACCAGACGTTAACTGTGCTTAAACCTAGGGTAGTATTCGAGTCGATATAATCTACGCCGGGCACCGACGCAGCGGCTCGTTCGATAGGTTCGGTAATAAAACCTTGCACTACATCAGCGGATGCACCGATGTAAGGGGTGGTAATTTGTAATGAAGCGCTAGCGATTTTAGGAAACTGTAAAACAGGTAAGTCGATTGATGCACGAATACCCACCAGCACTAAGACCAAAGATAAAACAATAGCCACCACTGGACGCCTACAGAACACATCCATAATTGAAGGTTGGGTATCTTCCTCGCTAATAAGCAACTCGCCTTGGGTCTTATTCATTAACGGCATGCCCTTCATCAGGGGAAGCTACGTTAACTAATATGCCCTCTCTGAGTTTAGATGACCCTATAGAAGCAATATTCTGACCAATGGAAAGGCCAGCAGTCACAATGGCCGTTTTGTTATCTTTAGCCTGCACTTCTATACTTCGACGTGTTGCGCGCCAAGCTCCATTTTTATCTTTATTCAAGATAAATACATATGTGCCAAACGCATCATAACGCACAGCTACACTGGGTATTCTGACTATGTTGAGATTGTTTCCAATTGACAGCTTCACTTCAATTAAAGCGCCAGGTTTAATCTGTTTAGGGGGATTAAGCCACAGAGCTCTTGCACGTAAGTTTCTCGAAGCTATGTCGATTTCCTGACTTAGCGCAATAACCTTAGCGGTAAACACAGCAGTTAACAAACTGTCTGAATGAATCTGAACAACATCTCCCTCGGCCAAATTAGCGTACTCTTGAGGAATTAAAAAGTCCAACCAAACAGCGTCACTCACACTTACCAAACGCGTGATTAAAGTATTGGCTGACAAATAACTACCGACTTCAAGTTGATGTAACCCGACCATTGCATCAAAAGGCGCGAGAAGTGTCTTTTTGGTAATAGTAGACTGCAGAGCACGGACATTGGCTTTAGCGACAGCTAATTGGGCCTTAGCTCTGTCAAGTTGATCGCGGCTAGAGGCGTTACTCTTGATCAACTCTGCAAATCGATTTACCTCCAACTGCGCTATACTGACTTGTGCCGTTAGCGCCGCTAATTGTGCTTCTTCATTTTCCACATCGAATTGCAATAACAGCGAACCTTTGCCCACGTTACCACCTGAAACAAATCCAACCTTGGTTATGACGCCAGCTAATTCATTACGCAGGTCTAGGCTTCGAGTAGCAACCACTTCCCCCATAACACTTAAATTAGGTTGCCACTGGCTCTGCTCAGTTACAATACTATGCACAGTTTCACTAGGTTCGGGAAAAGACTCACCAAAAGCAATAGCTGCTTTTATCTGATTAAACTTCACAAAACCCAACACACTCACCACAATCAAACAAAATAAAAATGTCCATACCCAACGCCAAAAGTGCATAGCGGTTCCTATCGATAATAAAAAAGAATGTAAACTAAGATTACGGCCATGTAAGGCTTTTAGTTCTATAGATATTGAGATAATACATTTTTAGTCACATTAACTATACAACTAGCATCACTTGATGCAAAACATCGGTTGATCAGAGCGCAAAAACACTTATCTGTGCACAGAAAATAGGAAACTAACAACTAATTAGCAGACAAAATTAAACTGAGTAAAGTCATTTTCCGCTCAGTGAATTTTACTCAATTACGTATGGCTTATTCTGACACAGTGCAACCTAAGCACATTAGGATTAGGTCTCATATTGGTATTGATTGCGACCGTTGTGAGGTAATAACTAATGAAATATTTGATGGGATCACTTATACCAACCCGTATAAAAATTCACTCTCTCAGTGGTCACTTCTTTATACTGATTGCTATTACATAAGAGCCTAAAGACTAAAAACAGAGACTACATTTTAAAAGCAAAAGCCTCAAAATCGAGTTTTTTTTTAAAAAAACTACGTTAAGGCTACAAAATTCAACAGGTTTTAGCAAAATCCTTTTTGCTAAAAGACAACGTTAGACTACTCGCCCCTCTAAAAATAACCTTCCCGTTTTTTCTTCTCCATTGAGCCTGTTTGATCTTTGTCTAGCAGCCTACCTTCCCGCTCACTATTTTTGCTGGCAATCATTTCAGTAACAATACCTTCCAATGTATCGGCATCACTGATTATTCCACCTGTTTGCGGGTAACAACCTAGCGTTCTAAAACGGATTTTTCGAACTTTTAGGCTAGCTTGTTCTTTTTCTGATAAATATGTCAGCATTCTGTCGTCATCTAGTGCGAGTATTTGCCCACTGTCTTCATCAAGCCAACTCATGCGAGGAGCTGCAAAATATAGAGGCACTATATCAATTTGTTCTTTTAAAATGTAAAGCCAGATATCCAATTCAGTCCAATTTGACAAAGGGAATGCTCTTACCGTTTCACCTTTATTTATTTGCGTATTATAAATTGACCAAAGCTCGGGGCGCTGATTTTTTGGATCCCATTGGTGGTGTTCATTACGCACCGAAAACACTCGTTCTTTTGCTCTGGATTTTTCTTCATCCCGTCTGGCACCCCCTAATGCTGCATCAAATTTATGATAGTCTACGGCTTGTTTGAGGGCAGACGTTTTCATGTGATCGTTATATTTAACTGATCCAGACTCAATGGGGTGTATACCGGCATCTAAGGCTTCTTGATTAGTATGTACTATAAGTTCAAAGCCTAACTTTTCCTGTAAATTGTCTCTAAAAGTACCCATTTCATGAAACTCCCAAGTAGTATCAATGTGCAACAAGGTAAAAGGTACTTTGCTAGGCGCAAAAGCCTTACGTGCTAAATGCAGCATCACGGTAGAATCTTTGCCAATTGAATAAAACATACAAGGCTGTTCAAAACTCGCTGCTACCTCTCTTAATATATGAATGGCCTCAGCTTCTAATTTTTGTAAGTGCGTTAAATTAAACATCTATTACCTTAAAGGGATTTAGTTTGTATCATTTTTATAAGTAAAAATGATGGAACACCGATACCAAGGGCACCTAATATTCGCGACTATTGGTGACAGAAACGACGCCCCAAAAACCGTGGTCATCGAGTCTGTGTTTGAACTATCTTTTATTTAGAATGATCTCGAACTAACTGGTCCATAAACCGCACGCCCCAACCTTGGCTGCCTTTGGGTGCAACATCAATATCAGCTTCCAACCAATCTACGCCAGCGATATCTAAGTGGATCCACGGCAAATCTTCGTCGATAAAAGTAGCAACAACTGCAGCGCCGATACTTGCACCAGGATTGCCAGCACCTGAATTTTTAATATCAGCAATAGGGGATTCTATTTGTTTAAAATGGTTAGGATGAAGAGGTAAGGGCCATACGTTTTCTCCTGAGCGCTTACCTACATCCATCATTTTTTGAGATAATTCAAAATCTCTGGTAATCACAGCGGCATACTCATCACTCAATGCTCGGCCAGCAGAGCCTGTCAATGTGGCTATATTCAATAACATTTTAGGTTTATATGTTTGCTGAGCATAATAAACAGCGTCAGCTAATATCAAACGACCTTCTGCGTCGGTACTGATGACTTCAATACTCACTCCCTTCATGGTTTCTAACACATCTCCAGGACGAATTGCGTCTTGACTTGGCATATTTTCTGCCAGTGGCATAAAGCCAATTAAGTTGATGTTTTCACCGCGTTGAGCGCTAGCATAAAGTGTTCCGGCAACCGCTGCAGCGCCTGACAAATCTGACTTCATGGCCCACATTCCAGTATTCTGCTTTAAGCTAATGCCACCTGTATCAAATGTAATCCCTTTGCCAACCAGCGCTATAGGAGCATTCGTTTTTTCTGAACCACGATAATTGATAACTAACAAACGAGGATCATTAATAGAGCCTTGCCCGACCCCTTCTAAAGCGCCCATTTTTAACTTTTTAATGTCGCGCATATCAAGCACGTCGATATCCACATTTTTGATCCCTTTAAATTTTGCTTTCACTAAATCAACAAAAGCTTGGGGATACATATTGTTGCCCGGTTCGGTTGCCAAATCTCGGGTCAAGTGCACACCTTGAGCTATGTATGCCAAATCAGTGTGATACAATTTTGTGGCGTTATCTGCATTATTGGTCACTAGGGTAACGTCAGATTCACCGCTACTCTTTTTTGTTTTGTAGCGGTCAAAGCTGTAATGACGCAAGTGATAACCGTAGGCTATATGAGCACTTGGCAGTGCTTCAGACGTTTTCAAATTTTCCACATGTATTGCTAAATTGAGATCGTCTTTAGTTGAACTTAGCGAGCTGGCTATTTTGCCTCCTAAATCTTGAAGCTCAGGCGCACTTAATCCGTCTTTGTTTTGAGATCCAATTAACAATAGAGATTCTACTTCGCCAATCATCTGCAAATGCAGGGTGTTGCCTTTTTCTGGTGTAAATTTATTGAGTTGTATCAATTTACTTAATTGACCATCCGATTTTTGGTCTAAAACGTGAGACATGCCATTCAAGTTATTCACGTCGTCAATAAATACCACATGGAATGTTTTATCTGTGGGGACTGATGTAGTAAATTCGAAGGAAGCCTTTGATAGAAGGGGATTTGAGAAACCGAGCACCCCAAGAGAAAACACCACTAAAGCTTTTAATTTCATATTGTTTTTTATCCTAATTATCAAAATTAGCATAATTATAAAGGTTTACAATTGCAATAAAAATACTGTTTAAGTTTCATAAAACATCGTATTTTACGATGTTTTATGAAACTTAAACGTTAAAAAAACTCGGAATGCGGTCCTAGCACAGGGTAATACCTATCACTCAAGCAAAAAGTAATTTACAACCTATCAAGACCAACACTATGCCACCGAATAGCTCAGCTTTACTTTCAAGCCAGGTACCACTTTTAGCACCAACAAACACGCCAATCCCACTAAAAACCAGGGTTATCAATCCTATGATGGCACAGGCAACAAATGAATTGACATCAAGTAGGGTGAGTGAAAAACCTGCGGCTAAAGCATCGATACTTGTTGCTATAGCAAGAACGAGCATCACTTTATGGGTTATTTTTACTATGTCTTTTTCAATGCCTTCTGAAAAAGACTCATAAATCATTTTGCTACCAATTAAAAGAAGCAGCACAAACGCTATCCATGGGGCATATGCTCCAACCCAACCAAACACTTCTTTGCCACCTATGTAACCAATCAATGGCATTAGCCCTTGGAAAAAACCAAAGTATAGTCCCGCCATAATGGCAAGGGATGGGGTTTTGTGAGTATGCTTCGCTCCCAATCCGATTGAAACTGCAAATGCATCCATACTTAAAGCTAACGCAAGAATTACGACTTCGATCACTCTTAAAACCTCTATTCGATACAATATTTTTCAAACGGAATGTCAGATAATTATTAAAAATCTGACTAATTACTTTATCTCAAACCACCCTTTCAATACTTGGTACACCTCAGGATCGTTTAGCAGCTGCATATGATTGATGTGAGTACCTACCCATTTATGGGTCTCAGGAAACTGCAAATTGAACGCTGGATTTGGGTGCTCTCCCAAGGCACTTTTTATCCTGACCAGTCCATCACCTAGAGGGTAATTAATACTTTCTTTAGCACTAGTTGCTACTGCAAAACAGCGCACTGAATCAGGCAAAGGCAAAGGACCCCGTTGGTCGCCACTAAACTCAAAACGCTCGGTAGTATGCCAATCCGATTCCTGTACATTGCCATAACGTAAGTCTGTGATCCCAGCACTGCGCACTTTCACTAAGCGTGCAAACGGAACCGTGTATGAATGCACACCTAAAATTAAATCAATCCAGTTCCCGGCTTTTTCAAGAGCCGCCCCATGATGTGGCGTACCTAAAAACACTAATTTATTGAGTCGTTCAGGCCACTTGTGACCACTATTTTCTGCCACATGAAAAGCACTGCGTGATACCAGTCCTCCCATGCTGTGGGCTAAAATATTAATATCTAAGTTTTTATCTGTTAGGTTCACCAAAGACTCCAACAAAGCAGCAAACTGTTTACCGTTGTCAGAAATATGCTTCCCAGAATTATAGTGTAGGTATAAGGCTCCCATACTCGACTCTTTTGCCAACTCAGCGCCATGGTCATGACCTTCTCGGCACCACTGCAAGTCATTCATACACAAACCATGAGCCATGATCAGCAGTTTGCCATTACTTTGCTTTATGACGTCTAAGAGTTGTTCATCAGTGAGGGTTTGGCCATCTCTTCGAAAGTGCATTGGAATGGCCAAAGGGTTCTCGCTAAGAACAAGATGATCACCCAACACCCCGTTCAGCGCGGCGAGTAAGGCCTGAGCAGAGGCTGAATCTGGTTGAGAGGCTAGGGTTTTACTTATAGCCGCTAGTGGTGCATCAATACTTTTACCTACCAACGCTGTCACATTACGTATATTGCGATACACCAAGCCACCGATACCTGAAAGCTGTTCTTCTTCAGATTTTTTATGTAACCCAGAAAGCGGACTTATGCGTTTATGTAGTGATTCAACTATGTCAGTGACGGTTAATACTGCGTCAATAGTTAAACGACCCACACCATGTATTTTGGAATTGGCGGCTTGCTGGGGACTATTTTGGCTTTTATCTTTGGGACTATCGTTCATAGATATCAATCTGGATGCACAATAAGGGGACCTGATCATAACATGATCTGTTGAACTGCAGTCGAACAACTTCAAAGGCAAATGGACTCTGCACTAAGAGAAAATGTGGCTCCTTGAATCCGTTATTTACAAAAGCAAATCCCAAATAAAGGTTCATGCTTCTCCACTTTGCTCAGGCATGAACTAAACTGTATATGAAAATAAACAGTTTAAGGGAGTTCGAACATGAACACGCCAGAAGCCAGTTTTTTAACGTGGCAACAGCAATTCAGAACGAATAAAGATTGTCTCCAGTATCTGAAGGAAATGAAGTGGCCTAATGGGTTTATGTGTCCTCAATGTGGTCACGACAATGGGATTGACCTTCACTGCCGAGAATTAACCGAATGCAGCCATTGTCATAAGCAAACATCGGTGATGTCAGGTACTTTATTTCATGGTAGTCATCTACCGTTACTCAAATGGTTTTGGGCACTGTATTTTATAGGCTCAGACAAAGGCAGTATTTCAGCGTTAAGGCTAAGCAAGCTTATTGAAGTGAATTGGAAGACTGCTCGGCTTATGTTAACGAAAGTGAGAGCGGCTATGGGACACAGGGATAGCCTCTACCGATTGTCGGGCACAATAGAGTTAGATGATGCCTTTGTTGGCGGTAAGCACAAAGGCAAGCGTGGTCGTGGAGCAGAAGGGAAAACCCCCATTATCATAGCATGTGAAAACAAGCATAAAAAGGCAGGGTTTATCGCAATGAAAGCGGTTAAAAATGTGAATTTTAAAACAGTAAAAGAATTTGTATCACATCACCTTTTAGCTAATCAGCATGTCAGAACGGATGCTTATCCTGCGTTAAATATTATAGATAAAACACAGCAACATGAGCCAAGAGTCACGCCAAGTGAAAAGGTAGACGAATGGTTGCCTTGGGTTCATATCGCGATAGGTAATTTGAAAACGTTTTTGTTGGGCACGTTTCATGGCGTTACGGGTAATTACTTACAAGAATACTTGAATGAGTTTTGTTATCGGTATAATCGCCGTTTTGTGGAAAAACAAATACCTAATCGATTGTTAAACTTGGCAATTATTCATACTCCTTTAAAATCAACCTGAGTTAAATGGAGAAGCATGTAAAGGTTTATTTGTATGGCCGTAGTAACTAGAGGTTAAGTTTCAATTTCAGGTTACCTAAGCCAAAACGGGAATTTCTTAAAATAGGCTGCAAGTCATGTTAGGCCAAATCGCAAAACATCATAAAAAAACAGGTGTTGTAGCTATTATCAAATATTGGCACCAAGCCAGACCTTTTCACGCTCTATGTCTTGCATTAGCTCTTTTACAGCGCTGATATTACAATTACTTTTCTCACACTGGTTTTCGATATATTTCAATGTTTCAGAATGAGAGTTAGCCAACGCCCAAAGATGAATGGCACGATTACCGGTGCGGCAAAACGCATGTACTTTGTCATCCCCTGTGGCCAGTTGTTTGAAAAACTCCGCTATATCCTTCTGTGAATAACTGTTTGCTTTTACCGGTATGTGCACATATTCGATACCATGGGAGCGCACCTTAATAGCCAACTGTTCTGCGTTTTCTTGCCCTGGCTCTTCATCATCCAGTCTAACATTGACAATTTTGGTGACACCTTGCGCTTTGAGCGCTTCTAAAGCCTCATCATCGATGGGGCCGGATATAGAAAAGTTACTTGATACTTTTTTCATGCTTAACTCCTATTTAGAAAATGTCGTAGATTGTTGTGCCAAATATATATATGCCCAGAACAACCAATACTATGGCAAACAGCTTTCTTATCTGTTGTTGTGGGATTTTATCGGCGATGCGCACACCTATGATTGAGCCTAAAATCCCCATAAAAACGATCACCGAAACGATTTTCCAGTTCATCGTCAAAGCAAATTGTTCAAGTACATGTTGGTATTTCAGATAACCGATAAACGATTGCATCGTGATGATGATTAAACTGCTGCCAATAGCTTGTTTAAAGGCCAATTTCCCGAGTAAAAATAAGGCCGGTACAATCAAAAATCCACCACCTACACCAACAAAGCCTGCAATGGCACCCACTAAAATACCAGCACTGATCACCAACAGATTTCGTGGCACTGGCACAGCGCTGTTAGTTGACGTGACCGGTGAGAACATTGACCGACTTGCAATGAGCATAACAATAGAAAATGTGAGTAACTGAGCTTCGCCAGAAACAAACTGTGAAGTCCACGCCCCAAAGTATGTACCGAGCATACTCGGCAAACCAAACAACATCACAAACTTCCAGTTGACTAAGCCGCGCTTGATATAAGACATACTGCCAAAAGCAGATATACACCCTACGATAAAAAGTGACTCAGCAATGGCAAGTTTCGCAGGTTCATCTGCGACATAAATGAGCAGCGGTACGGTAATAATTGAACCACCCGATCCTAACAAACCTAAACTCAGCCCGATTAAAACCGCGCCTAAAACAATAAAAATATTCAATACGATGACTCTACAATGTGTTTAAAGGGATTTTTAAATAAGCATGCCCATTCGACTCTTTAGGCGGCATAGCCCCTGCCCTAATATTTATCTGAATCGCTGGTAACAACAAACGGGGCACATTCAAGGTCACATCTCTTGCTTCACGCATTTTGACAAATTCTTCTAACGTCACACCGGCTTTAACGTGCACATTATTGCGCTGCTGTTCAATCACCGATGTTTCCCATGCAAACACATCCCTTGCAGGCGCCTTATAGTCATGCCCCACAAACATTGTTGTTAAAGCTGGTAATGACAGTATTCGTTGAATTGACTGATACAGTACCTTTGCGCTGCCTAGGGGGAAATCAGTTCTCGCGGTGCCATAATCTGGCATAAACAAGGTATCACCAACAAAAACTGAATCTTCGATCAAGTAAGACACACAAGCAGGTGTATGGCCTGGAGTATGTATCACTGTGATATTGACGTGACCTAATTTAATGATCTCTTCATCCGCAAACAGATGATCAAACTGACTACCATCGGTTTTAAACTCTTTTTCTAAATTAAAGAGAGGTTTAAACGTTTCTTGAACACGGCATATGTGCTCTCCAATGCCAATACTACCTCCCAATACGCCTTTTACATAATGCGCGGCAGATAAATGGTCAGCATGAGCATGGGTTTCTAATATCCATTCTAACGTATAGCCATTTTTTACAATCTGACTGACAATTATGTCAGCTGATAGAGTGCTGGTGCGCCCTGATGCAGGATCATAATCCAGTACCGGATCGATAATGGCACAGCAAGATGTTGCAACATCGACGACTAAATAGCTGATCGTATTAGTATCTTCATGGAAAAACGCAGTAATATCGATTTTATTCATAAATCTAATCCAGTTCGCCGTTGGGAATGTCTAATAGAAATTGCAAAAAGCTAGTCGATCGTGGCTGAGTAAAACCACATAGCGCTGATTTATCCAGCTAAATAAGTTGTACCATATTCTTCCAGCCATTAATGCATCTAGATCATTGAAAGGTTCATCTAACACCACTAATTGAAGGCTCGCAACAACATAACGTGGGAAGGTGACACTCTTTACCTGTCACCCTGAAATTTGATCCCCGAGTCATCTAACTAAGCTAGGTAAGGTACATACTGGCACTAAGGATGAACTCGCATAACTCCTTAATGAGAGTACTCGTACCCTTTATCGTAAGTTACAGAGGTTTGACTTAAAGCTATTTTAGTGTGCTTGTTCCTAGGATTTCTGGCATACATGTGTGGAAAATCAGCAAACTGCTCAGCTACAACATTGATAAAAATCCATAAGGTTTAACTGACCTAAGCCTTATGGATCATAGTCTCAACCCATACTAATTAATCCCATTGATATAGAATAAACCCGAAACACACAGTTCAAAAACACCTCACTACAGTGCTTTTTCTGCTTTAATCACTAAGTTAAACAACTGATCTTTCAGGTGGACCCGTCGCGTTTTTAGAGAGTCCAAATACTCGTCCGCTACAGGCTCATCATTTTTCTCAATATGATGAACTTCACTCTCTAATTCATGATAAGCGTCAAATAATTTTGCAAAGTGGTTGTCGTTCATCTTCAGGTGGCGGATGGTGTGTTGGTGATCGGGAAAATCGTTGACTAAAGTATGTTTGTCTAATTGCATGGGATAAACCTTCTAGGTAATTTTTCTTAAGAAATACCATTGTATTGTGTGAAATTTTATAGATATTGATCCAAATCACTTTTTGAACATATGGCTAATTGCGCAATATCCGAGAGGCTCGAATTCAATTCGAGCCTAGATAAAAACCTATTAGTATCAAGTACATACTGATCACTAGGGATCTCAACTGTTCCATAACGCCGGACGTTTAATTAACCTGAGCTCTGGTTAATTAGTAAGTCAGAGTGAAGTATTACCGGAGAAAATGATTGATAAGGTACTTTATCTTTATAGGTTTTTACGCGCTGTACCTTAAGGGTTGGATATAAAGTTGGGAAGTTAAGCACCTTATTTATTTCTGGATGTTGTTGCACTGACTGACTCAGCCAACGTTTTAAAAATGGGTCATCAATGGGTAAAAAGCATGGGAAAGCTTTATGGTGATAAGGCTCCATTTTGGGATGTGCATCTCTGGTGATGACGGCACAGCTATATCGGCCCTCGCTATACTTGCGATATAGCGCGCCAAGCACAAACACCTCATCACTTTGCATATAGTATTGGTGTTTGGTTTTCCCCACAACTTTAGACTCACCTATCCCTGTACCTAAAACAATAGCCCGATTATATTGCAATGCATATTGCCAATAGGGACTTTCTAGATTGCGAGCGTTAAACGTGGTGCGTTTACCTAAATGTAGACCCTCATAAGAGTCTAAACAATCAAACCACCACGTCGCAGCAACCTGTTTAAGTTCTCCGTTTTCCTGAATGATTATATCGATAGTTTTATTGGGGTCTTGACCAAAAGCAGGGTAATAACGTTTGAAAAGTCTTGACGTAAATTGATTGACAATTTCACGCTTTGGAAACGCCATGGTTGACTGTTGTTTTCCATTAACTTCAATGTATCCGCACATAATTTAACTCTTATTAAGACACAACTAGGCTGAGTCACTTTACAGGTTTACACCCAGAAATAAAAAAAGTGTGTTTAAAGGACGAGAAAAGAATAGAAAAATCTAGTTTCAGTTCAGTAATTTAGTTGGGTTAAAAGATCCGTTAAAAGCTCAAAAAAGTAGCCACTCAAACATTAATTTGAATGAACTATGACAAGATTTCTTCCCTGGTGTTTTGCTTTGTATAAGGCTGAATCAGCTTGTTCTATGAGTTGTCTTGAGTCAATTTTATGACTAGGTTGAATACTGGCGACTCCAATACTCACAGTAACGGGAAACGATCTACCGTCTACTTTAAAGGGGCTTTTTTCAATTTTTTGTCGTAACACCTCAGCTACTTTTACCGCTTCCTTCCCCTCATTTTCGAGAATCAGTAAGACAAATTCTTCTCCACCGAACCTAGCAGCTAAATCGGTTTCCCTTTTACCTACTTGATTAATAATCTTAGCAACATGCATTAAACAGGCATCGCCAAGTAAATGACCATAATTGTCATTAAAGGCCTTAAAATGATCAACATCCACAAGTAATAGCGATAATCTAAGTTTCAAACGGCTGGCGTATTCCCATTGTTTTTCAAACTCAAGATTAAAATACCCTCGATTATAAATATTGGTTAGAGCATCAATTTTACTGAGTCTTTCTAATTCATTTTTCTGTTGATCGAGCATCAACTCTATTTCAAACGAACGATTATATTCTTTAGATGAACGCACTCCAATCATTGCAATATATCCAAAAAACACGGCAATCATAACTGCAAAGGGAAATTTTTCGCTGGTTATAATTCCAAGTACTATTGATGGAATAAGCAATACGCTTAGATTGACTAACGCAAATTTAATCCTAGGAACAAGTGCCACAACTGCACCACTGGAGATGCCACCTATAGCCAGCATGGTGACGTGTAGGATGCCAGTAAATCGCTCATCGAATATGGAAAAAACAAAAAAAGTGCTTAAAATACTGGCATGGCACAGGGACAAAAAGAAAAATGAACTACGCCATAACTTCACAGAATATTGGTAAATCGGCTTTGTTAACACATAATGGAACCCCCTCAGAATACTGATAAAAAGCATACTTAAGGCGAATACTTTGCTTAACAAGGGTTGTAAAATATAAAAATCAAATGGCCAAAAAACCACAGGCAGCATAAATCCATAGACCACGACCCCTGTCATAGATCGGCTCAATAGGTCCATATCTATGCGGCGCTGAATTTTGGGATCTTTATCAATCAATAGTGTTTCCCTTTATGCAGTCGTGTTGTTATCAACAATACTGACAGTCTAACTAAACAATAAATAAGTTCTTTTAAGTATCAGGTTCGTTTTAACACGTTCATAAATACAAGGTGCGAAGTATAAACAAATCATGAGTAGTAAAGTCAATATGTTTCCTTTAGGCGACATAATAAGCTGAACGTCAGAAGTAAACAGTAACGCTGGCCATCGTTGAGAAATAAACGAGATCCCAGCTCAACTCTACTCAAATGTGTGTATTTGATAGTTAACTACTGGCGGTATGAGGTTGGAATAACTGCTCAACTGGTTTAACAGCGACCATTTTGATTAAATAAAATCCCTTTCAAAACCTGACTATCATCAAAGTTGTTCATCAGCATCTAATTGGAAGCGCCTTTATTGCGAATAAAGAGCAGGGTTATATGGTGTAGACTAAAAAGTTAAGCTGTCCAATCTACGATGCAGTGAAGAATACAGCAATACAACATTATTGCTTTGCAAGCTGGTCATAAAACATTCAAACAACCTCAATATACGATTATCTTTTTCTGAAAACCCCCGATTTGATAATAAATTAGCTATTTTTTCATCCACTTCACAGGATGATCCACACTCTCCTTCAAGATGACGAAATAAAACCTTTAGCACATCCTTTTGCCAATTATCAAAATAGCTGATTTCCAGTCGCATTGGATACTTAAATAAGTCGCAGATATCCAATTCTAGATCTTCGTTTGCTTCACCAGAGCAAAACAATAGTCGATACCTTAGAAGTTCTTGTATATTGAGCTTTGAGAGGTGCTGTTTGATAAATTCACGATTTTTCATAAAATATAATACGCACAGTAACCCATTAGTAGATCAAAATTAGTTAACCAGATCTTAATTTACCACGGAAAACCGATATTACGCAGGCTACAACAACAAATGCGAGAGACATATTTAATGCCATCTCAACCGTCTTTATAAGTGCTGGGTTCTGCTCTGGTGTAAACAGTGCATTACCCAAATAGAAATGTACCATAAGATTCACTAGGCTCATTCCTAAAAGATTTCCTATGGTGCGCGCAAGGTTCATCGATGCTGAAGCCGCACCCACCTCGTGATTCTGAGCAGCGCCCATGATGGCGTTATTATTGGGAGTAGAAAACAAGCCAAAGCCTACCCCAATCAGTAGAAAAGAACTGGTAATATAAGTCACACTGGTTTGGGTATCCATGTTGCTCAACACAAACAGCCCGCAAGCAACAATCACACAACCAATGGTTGCCACAACCCGAGCCTGAAATCTATCGGCCAGCCTGCCAGATAATGGTGCCATTATCGCCATCGACAATGCCTGAACCAAGATAACCTGTCCGGCATGAGAAGGACTGAGACCTTTTACATATTGTAAATATAAACTCATCAAAAAGATCAGTGGAAAATTACTGGCATACATCAACAGTGATGTGGTTAATGACATAGAAAACACTCGACTGTCGCGGAACATTTGTACTCGAATAAGCGGTCGGCGACTGCGACTCTGATGTAAAATAAATAGTGCCAAGCTGATAGCCGAGAGTCCAAGCATCACCCCGCCTAAAATGTTGGGTATAATGCTTAACCCATATACCAAGGATGACGAAAACACGGCAAAAATAAATGTTCCCCACCAGTCATATCGGGTTTTTTCATCATTCATCCATTCACCTGACAAACGCATTTTAATCAACAATAAAAGTGCAATAACGATAGGCACCTGAAACAAAAATACCGATCGCCAGCCCCATAATTCAGTTAACCAACCCCCAACTGCTGGTGCAACGGTTAATCCAACATACACACATGCCGCAGTGATGCCTAAAGCCGCACCTCTTTTATGGGAAGGCGTGACCGAGGTAATGATCGCCACTCCCGGACCAAAAATCATTGCCGAGGCAGCACCTTGTACAAATCGCCAAAACAGCACCCATTCGATACTGGTGCCAAGTCCACACATAAAAGAAGAAAACGCATTTAAAGCCAGACCATAGGCATAGATCCGCTTTCTTCCGTAGTTATCTGCCAATTTGCTAGCTGGCAGCATGAAAATCACACTGCTTAATATAAACAGTGTGGGTAGCCACGACACCATCTTAGCATTGGCCTGTAAATCAGCGGCCAAGTCTGGGATAGCAATATTCACAGAAGCCATTCCCAGTGGCCCAATAATTGAACCTAGACACACAATTAATAAAGCAAATTTGGCGACTGCGGCGTTTTCAGTGGAAGTTTCTGGCAAAACGGGGAGAAATCCTTATGACTAAGCTAAATTACGATCATACCCAAGAGATAGGTCAAGTACAGGTATTAATTCGTTTGCTTTGCATATCAATAAAGTGAATCGATGCCTATATGACTGTTTCACTATGAGCTCTATTTACCTCTATACAATAAAAGGGATCACCCTTTTAACCCGCTGCATGTAATTTAGGTAAGTTTCACCAAATTCTTTAATCAGGTCTTTTTCTTCAAAATACAAACCGATAAATATGTAGGCACTAATACCGGCTGCAAAAACTAAATGACTGGTAGTTGATATGGGTACGGCCCACACGCCAATCAGCACACCTGTCTGAATTGGATGGCGGACTATCTTATAAAACCCTGATATTTTAAATGTAGCAACAGGCGCGGACTTACCTTGCATAGGGTCAAAGGTTTGTCGTAATCCAAATAATTCAAAATGATTGATCATAAATGTCGCTAAAAATAGAAATAACCATCCAAAAACGGCGATACCTCGGATCACATATACGCCCATTTCAGACTCTACTTGCCAGATAACTGTACCAAAAGGTATCCATAAATAACACATGCCTCCAATGGCCACAGCAGTTGCAAGCACATAAGTTGAACGTTCAATACTGGGATCAATAAAACGAGTAAACCAGCGTTTAAAAGAAGGCCTTGCCATCACGCTATGCTGCAGGCCAAACAGCAAAAGAGCAAAAGTATTGATAACAATAACAGTCACTAAGGAAACAGACGGCACTATGCTATTGACGGTTTGTGGCATCCAAAGATTGTTTACAAACAAGAGAAAGTAAATGAGTGAGGCAACTCCAGTGCCATAACATATCAATGAATAAATGAAACATCCTGTTTTTTTGATTGAACTCATAACCATACCTTTAAAAATGTTGTTTTAGCTGAGTGACATTAAATTGTGTATTGATAGTTATAGCAGATTTTAAGGTCTGTAAGTTGACACTACCCTGCTGTGAACCTAAAAAAATCCCCAGTAATCTTCTCATTAGCTTTCAATAATAAATTTTTCTTACAGCCTTAGATTTTAATAACAAAGCAATATGATGAAAAGCTAGACTTAAAAACCAAACTCGATTTATAACTTGATTTAACATCTAATAAATTTTTATGTTATAAAATAGGTTTTCAAAAAGTGTGCCGATTTTCTTTATCTAACCTGCGAGATGGCAATGAATACCAATAACGAAAAACAACTATTGAGCGACACCGAAGTGGTGCAGAGGATTTTCGATCATATTGACAATGCCACAACAGATAAGGGCAACCAAAGCTGGAAGGAGCCCGTCGACAACTACCGCTCGAAAGCACGTTTAGAAGCCGAGCTAAAAATACTGCAAAGCCGAACTATCGTTTTTTGTCCTTCGAGTGCCCTTGCCAAACCTGGTGATTATGTTGCCCGTGACGTAGCTGGCATACCTTTGATTGCCGTGCGCGGATTAGACGGGGAAGTGCGAGCTTTTAGGAATGCCTGCCGTCATAGGGGAGTTCAACTTGCCAATGGCCACGGTTGCGCCCGCGCGTTAGTTTGCCCCTATCATGGATGGGCTTATGGCCTTGATGGAAGTCTCAAAAGTATTCCTCACGAAAATGGCTTTCCTGATCTTGATAAGGCCACACGAGGACTGGTTGCTGTGGCGTGTTTGCAGAGCAATGGTTTAGTGTTTATCAACCAAAATTCCGAAGAGAATATAGAGCACGATGTTTCATCTTTACCAAAACTAATACCTGACGGTTATCGATTGTTAAATTTAAACAGCCAGATAGTCAAAGCAAACTGGAAATTACATCTCGAAAGTTCTCTCGAGGGTTACCATATTCGGCAAACCCATAAAAACACTTTCTTCCCAGTGCAATACGACAACCTCACTGTGGTTGAAGCTTTTGGAGAAAATAGTCGTGTGGCCTTTCCCTACCAATCAATCGAAGGATTAAGACATAAAAATCAGACTGACATCAGTGTTGATGGACGACTGACCTACGTCTATCATTTGTTTCCCAATGTAGTGATTTCAACTTTTCCCGGATGTATGCAAGTGGTAGTGCTTGAGCCAATTGATGAATCAACCACCCGGCAACATAGTTATCTTGTCAGCGACATTGACGAGAACCAAACAGCATTGCTGGATTCGGTTTTTGAAGGGCAAAAATTCGCAGCCAAAGGCGCCATTGAAGACTTGCAGATAGTCCAATCGGCGCAACGAGGACTGTTAAGTGGGGCCAACGAGTTTTTAGAATTTGGCCTGTTTGAGACCGCCATTGTTCGCCTGCATGTCCACCTTGCAAGAGAAATGGCACGATTAGATAAAACTTGCGGTAAGTGAAATTTATGCCCCCTACTCCCCTAAGCTCTTTTATGGATACATCACTGGATAATGATTATCACACTAAAATATTAGCTGATTATCCCACGTCAAATCGATTACTGCTTTCGCTATTTAGCCAACCGAACCTAAATCAGATGTCAATTAAACAACTGATCGCTTGGGGAGCGTTATTTGAACATGAGCCCGCAACAATCCGCGTGGCTGCAGGGCGATTAGTCAAACAAGGATTTTTAGTAGCGCAACAACGTGGACATTACACCCTGGGCACAACGGAAAAATCCATTAATCAGCTCGCCGCAACATGGCGCCATTCATTAGGTAAAGTGGCTCAATGGAATGGCGGTTGGTTAAGTGTGTATACCGCACATCTTGGGCGCACATGTAAACAAAGCATCCGAATTCGTGAACGTGCTTTCAGACTAACTGGATTTAAAGCTCTCGAGAAAAATCTTTGGTGTCGCCCAGATAACCTGATGGAAACAGCAGATGCAACATTTGCCAGAATGGTCGATATTGGGCTCGAAGAAAACGCGATTTTAATGAAAGTCGAACATTTTAATCATGATTTGGCGACAAGTCCTGTGTCTCTATGGTCACCACAACAATTGGAAAAGACTTATGGACTACTCGTAACACTCATGGAAAAAAGTGCACAAAGACTTACCGATTTTGATGTCAATCAGGCTACCAGAGAGTCCTTTCTGATTGGCGAACACGTCATACGTCTCATCAATCAAGATCCATTATTACCGGAAGAGATGGTGGATGTATCGGCAAGGCAAACCTTACTCAACACCATGATTGAATACGATAGAATATGTCATCCGATATGGCATGAATTTGTCAATCATGGCTGAGCATAACTGAGTGTAACACCACCCTTTAAACTATTATTTTTTCTGTCCCCATGGCGGTGGTATTGGAAGCGCCTAAAGAAAAACACCTAAAAAACGCATTTTAAAATGGGTAAAACGGGGGTCAGATTTTTGCTTTTAATGGCTATGAAGTTAAAGTACCACCGGCAGAGCCGGGGGGGGTTAACTTGTATTAGTTAGGTTACCCAAGAATAAGCCATTGTCGGCAGTTAAGAATTTTAGAAGCGAATGGCATTAAGATGGTCCGCCTCACCCTTTATCAGATAGATTTTAGGCAGGCAAACAAAATGGTGCGCATCGCTTGGGCGGTCATGATGACAAAACAGCCTTTTAACTAGAAAAGTTTACACACCAATTTGCAATGATAATGTTTATGACGAAAACGGCAGAACCTCTGGATTAGGAACTTGTACCAGAAAGCAGTCTTAGAGACTGTGGTATTTTGAGGATAATCCAACGCGGATCTCATCGTGAACCGGGACACGGGAGCCCCCAAATAAGACTCCGAAAACATTAGCGCAAACAAACTCCATTATCTAAATATTAGACTTGCAATAACGAGGAGGTCCATATGGTTTTTGGTTACTATCTTTTTGCTGTTAAGCATAAACTATTGTTATTAGCCCACCAGTGAGCTTCTTGTGCGCCTTCTTTACTACCATATTTAGTCGGGTCATCTGGTAAATAATTATTACCGAAAGTATCGTTAATATAATTGCGGCAGCTATCCACTGCTTCTTTACCTTAATGGGTAGAATCGGTACGCATATAAGTAATATGACCGGCTTCGTATAACCGCTGTGCCATCATCATGGTTTTCTTGACACCAAAGCCTAAACGAGTACTTGCGGCTTGTTGTAAAGTCGAGGTGATGAAAGGCACCAAAGGTTTACTTTGGGAAGGACTAGATTCAGTAACTGCTCAAAAAGTGGTGGCATAGCAGAATAAACTGGTTGTCAATGCTTGTTATCACTTCAGATATTTCAATATACCTTCTCAAGTTAGTATTTTTTGAATAAATTTAAAATAATGCTTGACCCCATTTTACTCGTTTCCCGCCTCTTTTTTGTTGCATTCGAATAGCAGCACCATTTGCTATGTATTTTATTCCGACGAGTTTCTTCGTAACTATTAGTAGATTACGGTAATTTAAATGTTGATTTACATTCCAAAGCCACTATTGAGCTTCGATCCTCATATTTTTACTAATCAACTTGGTATTTAAGGTTATAATATTTTTTCAAAGCTCATCTTATGTGTATTATTTCGCTATGAACACAGCCGATAATTTTTATAAGTAAAAACTCATTATTTAGTAATTTTTTTCTGAGGAAAGTCATGGATCTATTAACTTCTTTTCGTTTATTCTTGAAAGTTTCTATTTTGTGTTGTATTTCAGTTAGTGTCTCCGCCGCCGACAAACTCAGTTTAGCTGATCGACACAACTTAGTTAGCCGTATCCATGATAACGGTTCGGTAAGGGTGATTATTGAGTTACGGGGTAACAAACAGACGAATGACATCGAATCTTTTCCTGTAAAGAGTGGAAAGCGTAATCTAAATCCATCGCTACAAAACTTACAAGATAGAATCAAAACAAAACTTAGTTCGACTAATGCACAACTAAAACTTGAATTTAACTACATTCCATTCCTAGTCTACGTTATCGATGAAAACACCTTAACACTATTAGAAAGTTTGGATGAGTTAGTCAGTATCCAGGTCGACAACCTACGTAAACCATTTTTATCAGAAAGCATACCTCTCATTGGTGCCGACAATGCTTGGAGCCAAGGATATAGTGGTGCAGGCACCACTATTGCAATAATAGATTCTGGGATTGATAAAACCCATGACTTTATCGCCAATAAGGTAGTTTCCGAAGCCTGTTACTCCACAACTACAAGCATCACTACCTCACTATGCCCTTCCGGAAACGACGTTGACGAATTGGTTGGATCTGGAATTAATTGTAATATAGATGGCTGCTATCATGGCACTCATGTGGCTGGCATTGCAACCGGAGTAGGTGTCAACTTTTCTGGTATCGCAAAAGATGCTGACATTATTTCCATTCAAGTCTTTTCCACCGTTTATTCAGAAGAGTTTTGTGGTAATACTAATCCCTGTCTTGGAGCCTTTGATTCCAACGTAATCCAAGGTTTAGAGAGAGTCTACGAGCTCATTAACGACTATAACATTCCCGCTGTGAATCTGAGCCTTGGCGGTCCTGGCTTTTCAACTCAAGTCGAATGTGATGCAAATAATGGTGGCTATTTGTCTGCGATCACTAATCTAACGGATGCAGGTGTAGCAGTGGTTATTTCCTCGGGAAATGATAGCAAAGGCAATCAAATTAGTGTCCCAGCTTGTGTGACTGGAGCCATTAGCGTGGGTGCAAGCAATAACAATGATGAAATTGCATCCTTTTCAAACTTGGCGCCATTTTTGTCATACTTGGCTCCGGGTGTAGCTATAAACTCCTCAGTTTTAAACGACAATTATGCACAATTAAGTGGAACATCTATGGCTGCACCGCATGTGGCTGGTGCCATTGCTGTCTTAGCTGCCCACGAAAACCTACCTAGCTTAAATGAGATATTGTCAGTACTAACTAATTCAGCCAAAGGCATTACAAAAGGAGCAACAACTTATCCCCGTATTCAACTCGACGATGCTCTAGATTTATTATCAGATAATAATAACCCAACGGATACCATCACCATGGATCTCATTATTTCCGGTGACAACGGCGAAGAGGTCTATGTCAACGGCAGTTACTTGGGCAATTCAAATTCTTGGAATACAGCCTCAAGTTACACCGTTGAGCTGAATGATGGTGACAATGTTATAGCAGTCAAAGGCATTGATGTAGACGGCGTAGCAGCCCTTATCGCTGAATTACAAGTTGACGGTGAAACCTTTTATAGTGACAGCAGTTGGAAGGTGTCTACTGTCTATCAACCAGGCTGGGAAGCCCCTGATTTTGATGACAGTAGTTGGACTAATGCCACCAAATACGGCAGTTATGGAGTGTCGCCCTGGCGCTCCAGAGTGTCTGGGTTCACTAGTGGCTCACCGGCAAAGTGGATTTGGTCAGCGGACAATGACGGTGACAATACCGTGTATTTTAGATACACAGTATCAGTAGAAAGCAATAGTCCCCTTGACCCTGTCAGTATTGACACCCTAGCATTAGCAGATGGTGAAGTGAATCAGCCCTACACAGCAACATTAATAGGCAGTGGTGGCATAGAGTCATACTTATGGTCCGTAACAACAGGCACCTTACCCGATGGGTTAGCACTCAACAGTGACACCGGCGCTATCACAGGTACACCCACAACCGAAGGTGATAGTAACTTCACTATCACCTTCGAAGACTCAGCCATTGATTCAATCACTGCTGATTTTAATATCAATATTGCGCCACAAGAAGTCATAGATGTACCCCTCAGCATCGATACCCCTTCGTTAGCCGATGGTGAAGTGAATCAGCCCTACACAGCAACATTAATAGGCAGTGGTGGCTCAGAGTCATACTTATGGTCCGTAACAACAGGCACCTTACCCGATGGGTTAGCACTCAACATTGACACCGGCGCTATCACAGGTACACCCACAACCGAAGGTGATAGTAACTTCACTATCACCTTAGAAGATTCAGCCAGTGATTCAATCACTGCTGATTTTAATATCAATATTGCGCCACAAGAAGTCATAGATGTCCCCCTCAGCATCGATACCCCTTCGTTAGCCGATGGTGAAGTGAATCAACTCTACAGTGCAACCTTAGTTGGCAGTGGTGGTACAGAGTCATACTTATGGTCCGTAACAACAGGCACCTTACCCGATGGGTTAGCACTCAACAGTGACACCGGCGCTATCACAGGTACACCCACAACCGAAGGTGATAGTAACTTCACTATCACCTTCGAAGACTCAGCCAGTGATTCAATCACTGCTGATTTTACCATCAACATTGCTGCTGAGCGCGACGCTAAACCCATCACCATGGATCTCATTATTTCCGGTGACAACGGCGAAGAGGTCTATGTCAACGGCAGTTACTTGGGCAATTCAAATTCTTGGAATACAGCCTCAAGTTACACCGTTGAGCTGAATGATGGTGACAATGTTATAGCAGTCAAAGGCATTGATGTAGACGGCGTAGCAGCCCTTATCGCTGAATTACAAGTTGACGGTGAAACCTTTTATAGTGACAGCAGTTGGAAGGTGTCTACTGTCTATCAACCAGGCTGGGAAGCCCCTGATTTTGATGACAGTAGTTGGACTAATGCCACCAAATACGGCAGTTATGGAGTGTCGCCCTGGCGCTCCAGAGTGTCTGGGTTCACTAGTGGCTCACCGGCAAAGTGGATTTGGTCAGCGGACAATGACGGTGACAATACCGTGTATTTTAGATACACAGTATCAGTAGAAAGCAATAGTCCCCTTGACCCTGTCAGTATTGACACCCTAGCATTAGCAGATGGTGAAGTGAATCAACTCTACAGTGCAACCTTAGTTGGCAGTGGTGGTACAGATTCATACTTATGGTCCGTAACAACAGGCACCCTACCCGATGGGTTAGCACTCAACAGTGACACCGGCGCTATCACAGGTACACCCACAACCGAAGGTGATAGTAACTTCACTATCACCTTAGAAGACTCAGCCATTGATTCAATCACTGCTGATTTTACCATCAACATTGCTGCTGAGCGCGACGCTAAACCCATCACCATGGATCTCATTATTTCCGGTGACAACGGCGAAGAGGTCTATGTCAACGGCAGTTACTTGGGTAATTCAAATTCTTGGAATACAGCCTCAAGTTACACCGTTGAGCTGAATGATGGTGACAATGTTATAGCAGTCAAAGGCATTGATGTAGACGGCGTAGCAGCCCTTATCGCTGAATTACAAGTCGACGGTGAAACCTTTTATAGTGACAGCAGTTGGAAGGTGTCTACTGTCTATCAACCAGGCTGGGAAGCCCCTGATTTTGATGACAGTAGTTGGACTAATGCCACCGAATACGGCAGTTATGGAGTGTCGCCCTGGCGCTCCGGAGTGTCTGGGTTAACTAATGGCTCACCGGCAAAGTGGATTTGGTCAGCGGACAATGACGGTGACAATACTGTGTATTTTAGATATACCTTAATAGATGAGTAAGCTTATAGCGCAGTGAAAAAGGTATGTTAGTTAAAGTACCACCGGCAGAGCCGGGGGCTTATTAGATGACGCCCTAAAAAGGCTAAAGTAAGCGCCAAAGGCGCGTTAAATACCGAATTTTAGCTGATCTCTGTCAACGTCATTCTTTTCCTGATTTCGGATATATTCCCTAACCATTTCTTCGTCAAGTCCTACTGTAGATACAAAATACCCTCTAGCCCAAAAGGCTTCCCCTGCGAAATTCTTTTGTTTACCTTTAAAATTTCGAGCTATTGATATTGCACTTTTTCCTTTCAGGTAACCTACTACATTTTAAACCGCTAACTTTGGAGGTATGCTCAAACACATATGGATGTGATCCTTCATTAAGTGCTCCTCTTCTATCACTACTCCTTTTTGCTGCGCCAATTCGTGAAATATTTCTCCCAGATATTTTCTTAACGTTCCAAATATAATCTTTCGCCTTTTCTTGGGAATAAATACGATATGGTATTTACAATCCCACCTTGTATGGGCCAAACTTTTATAATTTCGAATAGATTATTTCCTTCGTTCTTTTGGTCGAGATACGAAAGATACCTGCACCACGGTAACGGTAAAACCTATGCGAGTCTCCCCGGCAGAGCCGGGGGTTTACCTTGTATTAATTATTCGCTTAGTAGTATTGTCGATAAGCTGGTACTTTAAAGCAGCTATTACATGACCACTTAACAGTTAGTTTGAGTATCTAATGAAAACGTTCTTAATAAGATTAAGCATAACTGGCCTATGCCTTGCATTATTATTTACCTGTGTTTATGGTTTAAGCAGTTGGATGATGCAGGAAAAATATATTCCACAAGACAGAGCATTTGTTGTGTCCCCTGGATCTGATATTAAAGAAGGAAGGCGACTTGCTGCTATCCATGGGTGTACTGATTGTCACGGCAAAGATGCTGCTGGCGGGGATTTTCATGGACTCCACGCACCAAATTTAGGAGTCGTAGCCAAACAATACTCCGATAATGATTTAGAGCGTTCTATACGACAAGCAATCCGTCCTGATGGAACAAGCGTGTATTCAATGACCTCTGATGCCTATCAACATTTGTCTGATATAGATTTGAGCCATATTGTTGTTTATTTGCGGTCTCTCAATCCGATTACAGAGACTTCGATTGGATTTTCACCTAATTTTCGCTATCGATTGGGTATTATTAAAGGTGGGCATCAGCCTGTTGTAAACGCTATTCATTCCCAAACTCCCCCCGCAGAAGCACCCAAAAACGATGCTGAAAATTTTGGTAGATATTTAACTTACTCGGTTTGTTCCGAATGTCATGCTCCTGATTTAAAAGGCTATAAGGGGTTTTCACCGAGTTTAGTCACAACACTTGCTTATCAAAAGTTAGATTTTAAACTGCTGATGTCCACAGGAATCGGATTAGGCGGCCGTGATTTAGGACTAATGAGTATCAGCAGTAAAGAGCGGTTCTCTCTTTTTTCAGATGACGAATTAATGGCATTGTTTACATACTTCCAATCTGAACAATTTTTGCAAGATATTCAATGATAAAACTGGGAGAAGAGTCAACTTGCTATATATATACCACACCGAATAGTTTTTATATTTTCGTTAACGTACGCTAACGCATAAGGTTTTATTAGTTGGTCTGTGTGATTGAATTCGAACCTACAATCCCTTCTCCTACAAGCTATAAAGGCCGCTACTAAGCAATAATGACAAAGTCACTCATTGTAATAATTGTCAAATAACTCTATATATTTGGCTAAATTACGATGGGTGCCTTGTTAAAATACTGATAAAAATCAATATTTTGGGAGTTTAAATTGACTCTGGAAAAGATATTTTAATTTAGAAGATCTAAAACATGTTTAAAAAAAAGCAAGATGCAAAGCCTAAGGAGATAACATACGAACGAGTGAAAGGTTATTTCTTGTGGTTGATTGGCAAATATGGAGATTACACATCAAACACCTTAATGCAAAAAATTCGGTGGATCCCCTATCGTAGATGCAAAACTTAAACAAAAAGCATTGAGACATTTGATTGGGCAAGAGTTCTCATATTCCGTTGCCAGTAAAGCGATTAGCCACTCAGGTAAAGAGGATTAACGCAATTCAGTATTTGCCAGAAGAAATGCAAACCAATATCTAAAAGCTTGGGGCCAAATTGCTGGATTAATAAGACGTTAAGAATTAGAGATATACTCATGCTAATTCTCAGTTACGATGCGGGTTTTGTTAAAATGTTGTAATTGGCGTCCTAATTAAAAGGGCTGATAAAATCACGGAGTTGAAGTAATAACACATCAATCCCTTTAATTATTTTTGAATAGTTTTAATGATCAAATGACTTGCCCCCTTAGCTATGACTGCTTAGCCGACCCCCTTAGCTGACCTAGGTGAGCACACCTCCCCCTGACGTAGCTGTGCCACTCACCCTAGGGTTTTACTCGGCATGTTAATGAACAGTGAGACGTAACGAATTAACATAAATGAGTTAAACATATTGAATATATTCAATTGAAATACGCTATCTAAAGCGCATAAATGCTCAAAAATGAATATCAATTATACACATGTCGCTGGTAAATCAGACTAGGGCTACAAAATTTTAAGGAATGCTCTTATGTTTCAGGTAAAGCCCGTCATCCATTTAGCTGCCGTGCTAGGCGCTATCATTGTGTCCTGTAGTGGATTACTGGTTGCTTGCAGTCCAGCGCCACAGCAGCAGCAAGACCTGCAAGCTCGGCTGGTTAAAACGCAACTGGTCAGCGCTAAGTCTGGCAGCGACTGGCGGGAATTTCCCGGCATAATAGAGGCCGCGCAAACAGCTGAGCTGGGTTTTAGGGTATCGGCCAAGTTGGTCGAGGTTTCTGTGCGGGAAGGGGACAATGTCAATAAAGGCCAATTACTGGCCAAGTTGGATGATACCGACTATCAAACCAAGCTGCGCAGCACTCAGGCAGATTTTGATAAGGTCACTGCCGACTTTTAGCGGGGACAATCCCTGCTCAGTCAAAAGCTTATTGCCAAGTCTGATTATGATAAATTAGAGGCGCAACATACTTCATCTTTGGCTGCTCTGACTGGAGCCATTCAAAACGTTGAATATACTAATCTTAAAGCGCCTTTTGCTGGGACTATCGCCCGGCGTCATGTGGACAACTTCGAAGATGTCTCTGCGGTACAGCCGATTTTCACCCTGCAAGATATGTCGTCCATTCATATCAAAGTTAATATCCCCGAAACGCTGATGATCTTGATAAATACCAATGACAGGCCCAATGTGTTTGCTATGTTTGATTCAATCCCGAATCAACAATTCCCCCTCAGCTTTCAAGAAGTGGCGACGCAGGCTGACCCTGGCTCCAAAACCTTTGCGGTGACCTTCAAGATGCCAAGTGTAGCATCTTTCAATATACTGCCTGCCATGTCTGTAACCGTCAGAGGAAGCCTGCCTATCCAAGATGACGCTCAGGCTTTGGGCGTCATCTTGCCGGCTCAGGCCCTGATTGAAACCAACGAAGGTCGCTTTGCCTTTGTGGTTGAAAACATCAATGAAAAGCTTGGTACAGTGAAACGTAAGACGGTTACCACCGGCCATATCACCGAGCGGGGACTGCAGGTATTAACGGGTCTTCAACAGGGGGACCGCCTTATCATCGCGGGCATGAGTAAGATGTCTAATGGTATGACAGTGCGCCTGAGCGAGCAGTGGAACCGATGAATATAACCCGCCTTGCCATAGAAAATAATCGTATCACGCTGGTGCCTGGCCATTATATTGATTGCCAGTTTACAGACATTTGCCAACATGCCAAGAGCCTATGACCCTGGGTTTGTGGTGCGTACGGCTCAGGTACTGACCTACTTTCCCGGCGCCAGCCCCAACGAGTAGAGCAGTTAATATCGTCAAAAATTGAAGATGCAGTCAAAGAAATGCCTGAACTGGATTTCGTTACAAGTGAATCCCGCACGGGGGTATCCATAGTATTAGTCAATATTAAAGAAAGTTACACAGATATGCGTCCCATTTGGGATAACTTTCGGCGCAAAATAGATGACATGGTCGGTGATTTACCCGAAGGTGCCGGCACCCCGGTGATCAATGATGAGTTTGGCGATGTCTACGGCGTCGTCATGACCCTGAGTGGTGAAGGTTTTAATTATGCAGAACTGCAGCAGATAGCAGATAGAGTGAAGGATGAACTGCTGCGTATTCCCGATGCGGCCAAAGTTGACATCTTAGGTGAGCAAGAAGAACGTATTTTTGTAGAATACGACAATGCCCGCCTAGCAGAACTGGGTATTTCACCCTACCAGCTATCGCAAATGTTATCGGCTCGCAATATCGTCATTTCTGGGGGTGCATTCAACCTAAATAATGAACGAATTGCCTTGGAACCAAGCGGAAATTTTGAGTCCATTGAAGACATAGGTAAAACAGTTGTCAGTTCACCTAAGACCAATAGACTGATCATGCTCAGGGACATCACCAAAATTAGTAGAGGTTATGTCGACCCTGCCACTTCCCTTATTCATACCTCTGGCAAGCGAGGCTTGGCTATAGCGGTGTCGATGCGCAAGGGCGGCAACAATATCGAACTCGGGGTGCAGGTAAAACGTGCCATGGCAGAGTTTCTGCAAACCTACCCTCATGGCGTGGAGTTTGACCTGATCAACTTTTCACCCGCCGAAGTGGATAAAAAAGTCTCTGATTTTGTTGGCAATTTATTACAGGCCGTTCTGGTGGTCACCGCAGTAATGCTGCTTACCCTTAAACTCAGGTTGATCGAAAATGGACCCGCAGTTTCAAATCCGATAGAGCTGCGTATTTCGGGCACCGAGCCCAATGCCCTGTTCGATGCAGTAGAGCAAATCAGGCAAGAGATGCTCGCCACCCCCACCTTACAAAATGTCACCGACGACTGGGGACAGAGGATCAAGAAACTCCAGATCGACATCGATCAGGTCAGAGCCCAAAGTTCCGGCGTTACCAGCCATGACATCGCCATTTCCTTGCAGTCGAGTTTAAGTGGTATGGAGCTGACAGAATATCGGGAAGGTGAAGATACCATTCCTGTATTACTGCGTTCCAGTGAGGCCGGCCGTCGGGAAATTAGTAAGGTTGAATCTCTGTCAGTTTACTCTCAATCTACCGGTAATTCAGTTCCCCTGAGTCAGGTAGCCAATGTGAATATGGTTTGGGATCTGGCCAAAATATATCGCCGTAATAGCCTGCGAACCTTCACCTTGGGTGCCCAATTAGTAGATGATGCGAATGCTGCCGAGGTGGTCAACGAACTGCGGCGTTATTTGCATGGGCAGCAAAAACAATGGGGCCCCGGGATCAAAGTAAATTTTGGTGGTGAACACGAAAGTTCGGCCAAGGCCAATCAGTCCATTGCCGAAAAATTAGGCCTGGCAGGATTAATCATCTTGATCCTTTTGGTGGCCCAGTTTAACAGCGTACGCAAGTCAATCATTGTCTTAAGCACTATTCCTCTTGGCCTGATTGGTGTGGTGCTAGGCCTGTTAATAGCCCGCTCCTACGTGGGTTTTATGACCATTTTGGGGATCGTGTCACTGTCTGGGATCGTGATCAATAACGCCATAGTGCTGTTAGAGAGGATCCAGATTGAACTGAATGCCGGCCTGACACAACACCAAGCTATCATTACCGCAGCCCAGCAAAGGGCCAGACCTATCTTATTAACCACCGCGACCACCGTACTGGGACTTATCCCCCTGTATCTGGGCGGCGGCCCGATGTGGGAGCCCATGTCGGTTGCCATCATGGGTGGACTATTGTTCTCCACCCTACTGACCCTAGGGGTGATCCCAGTGCTGTATGCCAGCCTATTTAGGGTAAGACCCGCTGTAAAATAATACCCTCCCGACCAATGTTCACATATGCGGGCCTTTATTATAAGGTCTGGCGTATATGACTCGCGGCGGATGATAGTTGATGCAAACACCGTCGACCCTTTCAGGCAATACCTAGTGCGCCAATGTCCTCAACCTCATCCATGCTGACTTTAACGCGCATCCTGCCCCATTTGAAAAAAGGGGATCGGCCTTACATCAGCACTGTCATTTTACCTTTGTTGGGTCTTTGCGCGCATCGATAAGCCATACGACTCAGTCATAAAAATGACAGTGCCGCGCACTGTGCTTACAGTAAAGTATATCTCATTGATTATTATGAAATAATAACCATTGGCATAAACTCTGCTTTGCTTGGACACACCGAATAATGTTCATCAATCAATAAGTGATCCACAACGTGCCAGCACTCGAGATCCCCGCGCAAATAAGATTGCCTGCCATGCAGGGCAAACAGACTCATCCTTTAGCTAGGTCTACTATGGCAAATTCTCAGGTACTGGATTTTTTGCTGCCGCAGCTTTTTTCTCAACACTTGAAGCCAACTAAACAGCACAAGATGCTAGAAAACGTTGATGACTATATGTTGCAGGAAACCAAAGAAGTGTACGCACGCATTAACAGTTTCTGTCAGCGCCTTGGTATTAATGTGCAATTGGAGATTAGACTGAACCCAATAGGCGACGAACTGCAGGTATTTGGAGAGTCCCAGCACTGCAAGACCCTTAGTGAGTTTATCAATAGTGACCACTGGTTAAAAGGGGCACTTAGTTGGTTACAGCCAAATTACCTGATGTTGGCACAATCCCTTGAAATGATTTCATTTTCCCATGCCTATAAGCATTCCCCCAGCCATGCGCTTGGGGAATTTGGTTATGTGGATCAGGTAAATAACGCCATGGAGTTCTATCTAAAATGTGGCAATTGCCCCGTTGAATTAGTAACCGAGTCCCCTTTGCATATTTATACCCTAGCCTCTTAGTCTGCACACGCTTCACAGCTTGCATAACAAAGGTGGAGGTGGAAAAGGGCTCAATGCCCAATCGATGGCAATCGATAGAACCTGACCCTGCAGGTTCTTTCAAACTTGCCTGTTGTAAAGCTGTAAATTATTTCTGCTTAGGTGTCGCAAATATGTTACATTACGTTAAAAATTATATCTTATACCGCAAATTTTTGACTCGATACCCCCCCCCTAACCATAAGCTCAATAGAGCATTAACCGGACCTTATCTAGGTGAACAAAACCAGATAAAAAAACCACTACAGACTCAAGGGACAGAAGGAATCCAGATTATTTTCTGATTCATCTCCATTGATTCGTAACCTAGACTGAGCAACTCCATCTGAATAATATTATTTGTATTCAATTAGTTAAGTTGCCAGTCCATGGTCAACTAATCGATAAATACATATTAATTTACTTAAAGGAAATATTTTGAATTTCATTAACAATCTAAAGCTTAAGAGCAAACTTTTCTTAATTGCGGTTTTGCCCTTAATGGGCTTGTTGTTTTTTTCAGGTCTTCAGATAAGCATTAACGCAACTATCTATGGGGAAATAGAGGATCTAAATGAACTGACACAGCTAATTGCTGAATCTAGCAAATTAGTGCATGAGTTACAGAAAGAACGTGGTATGACTGCCGGATTTCTTAGCTCCAAAGGCACAAAATTTGCTGAAAAACTAACTGCCCAGCGTAAAGATGTTGATGAAAGCCTAAAAAGCTTAAAAAATCACATATCAACCTTAAATTTATTGAAATTTGGTAAAGAAACAAATGAGATCATCAATACAGCGTTAATACGCTTAAAAGATTTAAATAAAATACGTTCAAATGTCACTAATCAATCAATTGAAACCGCACAAGCCATTAGTTTTTATACACAAAGCAATGCCGTTCTTCTATCGCTGGGTGATAGTCTATCAAAATTTAGCTCTAATGCTGAATTAACGACAATGGCAGTTGCTTACACTAACTTTATGTTGAGTAAGGAGCGGGCGGGGATCGAACGTGCTGTTGTATCAGGTATTTTTGCTCAAGATAGTATCTCTAGCGCTCAGTACCTGAAATTTATCAATCTGGTAGGCCAGCAAAATACCTATAATCAGGTTTTCATGTCATTAGCGACGGATACGATGGTCACTAATTTCAAGGAAATGATGAATAGTAGGATCGTAAAAGATGTCGATGATATACGAGCCATATTGTTATCCGGTAGTCAACAGAACTTTGGTATCAATCCTGTCGATTGGTTTAGTAAACAAACGGGTAAGATAGGTTTATTAAAAAAAATCGATGATGGCATTGGAAGTGAGATCCAGGCATTTGCAGCAGAACTTAGTGCTGCAGCTCTAAAAACATTAATAATTGGTGTTGTTATAGCATCTATAATCACCCTGATCACCCTGCTTTTATTTTATATGATTCTTCGCAATGTATTAACACAATTAGGTGCCGAACCTTCAGCTGTTCTCGATATTGCCGAGTCAATTGCAGCGGGTGAATTAAACGGTTCAGGAAATACCTCACGTAAAAAGTCGACCGGTATTTATGCTGCAATACAATTGATGGAGGTAAAACTAATTGATGTTGTACAACAGATTAAAAATAATTCAAATCAAATCGCCTCTGCAGCACAACAAGTTAGTGATTCCGCGAATTCTTTGAGTGAAGCGACGAGTGAGCAGGCCACTAGCGTTGAACAAACGAGTGAGGCCGTGGAGCAAATTGGGGCATCCATTAGTCAAAATAGCGATAATGCCACAAAGACAGATACCTTTGCTGAAGCATCAGCATCTTCAGCACGAGAGGGAGGCAGAGCAGTCGCTAATACAGTCAATGCGATGAAGCAAATTGCACAAAAAATTTCAATCATTGAAGATGTCGCCTATCAAACCAATATGTTGGCACTCAATGCGGCGATCGAAGCCGCGCGCGCAGGAGAGCATGGTAAAGGTTTTGCGGTAGTGGCGGCAGAAGTTCGTAAATTAGCAGAACGAAGCCAAGTTGCTGCATCAGAAATAGGTCAGTTAACAGGGAGTAGTGTTGAAGTAGCCCAACAAGCAGGTGAGCTTCTTGAAAAAATGGTACCAGATATAGTTAAAACCGCAGAGCTTGTGCAAGAAATTAGTGTCGCCTCAGACGAACAGTCTATAGCATCAGGACAAATCACCCATGCAATTCAACAAGTTGATAAGCTTACCCAACAAAATGCCGCCAGCTCTGAAGAATTAGCCGCCACAGCAGAAGAAATGCAAACTCAGGCATTAACGCTCCAACAAGTTGTTAGCTTCTTTCGACTGGTATAAAACATAATATCAATCAGTATAAAGAAGTGACGACTCAGCGAGTTTTAAACGTAATATCTGAATATCTGGGGTCAGATTCTGAGGGATCCCCACGAATATTCAAGCATTAAAATTACCAGCAATCATAGTTCTGAGTTTAAACACCGCAGTTTCAAATTGGTCGCAGAGCAATTTGAAACGCTTGTCTACGAAACCTCGCAAGCCTGAGATACCTCAGATACCTCAGGGTCAGATACTTCAGCAACACTAGTCTTCGATGTAGACCACTTCAACAACCGCTTTGTGAGTATCAAGGCCAATAAAAAGTATGTTATGTTTATTCATGCTGATCTACTTTTAGTTTGTTGAACGCAACTGTTATGGCTCTGGCTTTCAGCTAATCCACGATTATTAGAGATCAGCACCTTATCGTGGGGAATCATTATGTCTATGTGATTATTTTTAATAATTTAGGAGCGTTGATGAAATGAGAAAATTGCTTTTTTTAATGATGATTGTACTGTCGAGTTTGGCTGTGGCTGGGGGATAAAAATGGTGCCGATAAGAATATCTTCTTGGGGTTCATCCATGATGGGATAGTCATTAATCCAAAGTGCATCTACCTTCTGCAGACTGGGATATCGGAAAGTTCTCAATATGGAATTATTGCTAAATCACTAATTATTGATAGCTGCCAAGAGAGCAATATGTCCAGTTTGATTTCTCGAAGACAGAGAAAAAAGCAGTAAAGGTATTGACTAAACTTAGCGGTAGTTATGTACCTTGTTTCGACTCTGCAGAAACGATCGGAAATAAACTATTGGTAATTAAAGATGTTTGGGATAGTAGTGCACCGAGAGCCAATCAGTGCTCCTGTACGAAAGAAACTATCACCTTTGACATTAATGGTTTCTAGATCTTAATATTGTGGAGTAGCGCAACACTTTACAGAATAGTCCGTGCTAACAGCGACACCTCCCCCCTTAAACTGTTGAACGATTGCAACATGCCACCGGCGGCACAACTCAGCATTGCGGGGCTAACAAATGATCGAAAAGCTGAAAAGTATAAAGGAGTCGAAGAACTAAAGTTGATACCGAAACGTTATGCATTTATGTGACAACGGAAGCTCTATTTGTTGCGGAAAGTATCGTATTGCAAATGATTATTTGGAAGCGAAATTTCACAAGAACAGGGGGACACAAGTGGGGATACGTTAAAATAAATTATTATAGGGAATTACTATAGGCACTGTAGGCCTTTATAATTGGTCGGTGTGATAGGATTCGAACCTACGACCCCTTTACCCCCAGCCAATGAAGGCCGCTACCAAGTTTGCTTTAATCTAATTAATTGGTCGGTGTAATAGGATTCGAACCTACGACCCCTTTACCCCCAGCCAATGAAGGCCGCTACCAAGTTTGCTTTAATCTAATTAATTGGTCGGTGTGATAGGATTCGAACCTACGACCCCTTCACCCCCAGCGAAGTGCGCTACCAAGCTGCGCTACACACCGACCGAGCTGCGCAGTTTACGGAATTTAATTTTGTTTGCAACGCTAAATCGAGCTAATTTGTGTTAGTTGCGCATTCCTTAGCCAAGATTGGCTTTTTAAGGTGAAATTTAGGGCTGTATCCCTACTTTGGCCGAAACAATTGAAATTTTTGTAGTTCACTCACAGAGAAATAATCCCCTGGTCCACCACCTCGCATAACGGGTTCCATAGCGGCTGTGTCATAGACACCTTTTTTTAGTGCCATTTGAGAAATATGCACACCGACTACTTCTCCAAGGACTAACCACGTTTGACAATTGTCACCGCTGGCAGATTGTAATTGGATCACTTGGGATGTTTTACATTCCATCACCACAGGACTAAGTGCCACATGAGGCACATCAATGATCTTTGATTGACCTTTAGCTAGGTTAGCAAGTTCGAATTCGTCAACGTCACAGCCGACAGCTGCGCTAGTTTGATTCATCGATTCCGCGAGAGAGCGTGTAACAAGACTCCAACAAAATTCCCCTGTGTCGACTGCATTTTTCACACTGTCTTTGTAGCCAATACTAGAAAAACCAATAATAGGTGGATGGTAATTAAATGCGTTAAAAAAGCTGTAGGGCGCTAAATTCACTTCACCATTGGGACTTTTGGTGGATATCCAGCCAATTGGCCGCGGGGCAATAATTGAATTAAATGGGTCATGCTCTAATTGATGACCGTCTTTTGGTTGATAAAAATGCGCATTATCTGGCACAAGTTCTCCTACTGATATATGAAAAATGAGAGGTTTTTATTCGAAAAAGTTACGCTTTATGCAATATAAGCTGCCCGCCCATAAATTTTATGGGCGATGATGATTAAGCATTACATTGGTAAAGCGGTCTGGGTAACTTAAGATTTATCATCTGCGCTAATACGACTAGCGGTGGCACCTGACTGGTCTTTATACTTTGCGTCGGCTCTGGAATTGTAAGGTTTTTCAGCAAAATCGGATAATAATTCAAAGCTGATTGCACCGATTTTCATGCCAGGTTTGAGGGCCAGTGGCAACTTACCGCTGTTGAAAAATTCTAATACGATATTGCCTGACCAACCGGGATCAATTCTATGAGCCGTAACGTGCACCATTAAGCCCAATCTAGCTAACGAAGAACGTCCGTCTAACCAACCCACAATATTGGCCGGCAGCGTTACCGACTCTTGGGTCACGGCAAGCGCCAGCTCACCAGGGTGTAGAAAAAAGGATTTGTCATCGGCAATGACGATTTCATCACTCATCACATTGTTCAATGCTTCTTGTACTTGGTCTTTAGGACCACTTAAATCTATATAAGGCGCGTGATGATCTTCAAACACACGGAACTTATTGCCGAGCCTAATATCAACGGTGACACCACTTATTTCTTCATAATCTGGCTGTGGGGATATTTTTATTTTGCCATCTAGCAGATGTTGGTAGATGTCTTTGTCACACAATCGCATAAAAATTAGCTCATTTATTGCTGGTTTATATTTAGGCCGGTTGACCGTGTTTATTTTATGTCGTGAGCTTACGCTATTTGCAGGCTTTTTAAGTAACAATATTTTGCCGTTTGTCTGGCTAATTGTCGATAAGCCTCACTTAATGGATGTTCTGGTTTTGAGACTTGTATGGGTTTTCCGCTGTCGGCATGCTGACGGATATCAATACTAAGAGGTAATTTTCCGAGTAAGGGCAAATTGAACTTTTCAGACAGTTTGTCACCTCCTAGTTCAGAAAATATCGCTTCTTTGTGTCCACATTGGCTACATAGGTGGTAACTCATATTTTCCACTAATCCCAAAACGGGAATATTGACCTTATTAAACATAGCAATACCTTTAATAGCATCGGCTAATGCTAAGTCTTGTGGGGTGGTCACTACCACGGCTCCACTCAAAGGTACCTGTTGCGCCATGGTTAATTGAATATCACCTGTACCGGGGGGCATATCCACAATCAGATAATCGAGTTCAGGCCAAGCCGTTTCATTGATTAATTGATGCAGCGCCTTACTTGCCATAGGTCCGCGCCAAACAGTGGCATCTTCAGCGGGAACAAAATAACCGATAGAACTGGCGACTATTCCGTGGGCAGATATGGGCTCGACTTTTTTGTTGTCTTTACTACTAGGTTTAGCCGTTGGGTTGCCCAGCATAATGGGAATAGAGGGGCCATAAATATCCGCGTCTAATAAGCCCACTTTTGCACCTTCTGCCATCAGTGCAAAAGCCAAATTAATACTAGTGGTTGACTTACCCACTCCCCCTTTACCAGACGCCACGGCTATAACATTTTTTACATTAGGGATCTGAGCTATTTTGGTTGGGACCGAGGTTATCTGGGTATCGATAGAAATAGTAAGTGTTGCGTCTTCTGCTGACAGACAAATTTGTTTGATAAGTTCATCATGGAGACTTTTAGACGCAAAGGGCAATGTGATTTTTACAGCACCTTTATTCACTTGGATCCAACTTTTAACGGATGCAATGGGTAGTTCAAAAAAGCGGCTAATACACTCTGCAATTTTGAACTCATCTATATTTTTACTGCTCTTACTGCCAAATAACATGTTTTGCCTTAACTTTGTATAACTCAAACGGAATTTCGTAATGCAATGATGGCGTATTTTCGCTACTATTTGCGACCATTTTTTACAATTCAGTTAAACATAATTCACCATGCCAGAACAAATTCGCAAAATTCTTGTTACCAGTGCCCTTCCCTATGCCAATGGCTCTATTCATTTAGGCCATCTTTTAGAGCATATTCAAACCGATATATGGACAAGATTTCAGCGAATGCGCGGCCATAGCTGTTACAGCGTGTGTGCCGATGATTCCCATGGCACCCCTGTTATGCTTAGGGCCCAACAGCTAGGCATTACACCTGAAGAAATGGTGGCCCAAACTCGTGACGAACATCATCAAGATCTCATAGATTTTGGCGTCAATTATGACAACTACCATGTCACTCACTCAGACGAAAACAAAGAACTATGCGAGTTGGTGTACAACCGTTTAGACGATGCTGGTTTTATCAGTAAACGCGTGATTAGTCAGTTGTACGACCCTGAAAAACAAATGTTCTTACCCGATCGTTTTGTACAAGGCACCTGTCCAAAGTGTGATGCACACGATCAGAATGGCGACAGCTGTGATGTCTGCAGTGCCACTTATGACCCGACTGAATTAAAAAACCCCCGCTCAGTGGTATCAGGTGCAGAGCCGGTATTGCGTGATTCTGAGCATTACTTTTTCGACTTGCCGCAGTTTCAAGACATGTTGCAAGACTGGTTACAAAGCGGCGCTGTGCAACCAGAGATTGCTAACAAACTTAAAGAATGGTTTGAAGAAGGCATGAAACAGTGGGATATCAGTCGTGACGCCCCTTATTTTGGCTTTGAAATCCCTAATGCACCGGGCAAATTCTTTTATGTGTGGGTGGATGCCCCAGTTGGTTATATGGCCAGCTTTAAAAACCTGTGCGATAAAACCAACGGCTTAGACTTTGACGAGTATTGGAATAAAGACTCAGATGCCGAGCTTTACCATTTTATTGGTAAAGACATTACCTATTTTCACTGTTTGTTCTGGCCTGCCATGCTTGAAGGTGCAGGATTTAGAAAACCCACTGCGGTGAATGTCCATGGTTTTGTGACGGTTAACGGTGCCAAAATGTCTAAATCAAAAGGTACCTTCATTAAAGGTCGCACTTATTTAGATCATCTTAACCCTGAATACTTACGTTATTACTTCGCGTCTAAACTCAGTGATGCTGTATCGGATATTGATCTTAATTTTGAAGACTTCGCCCAAAAAGTGAATTCAGACCTAGTGGGTAAAGTGGTGAACATAGCGAGTCGCTGTGCAAGCTTTATCACCAAACGTTTTGACGGTAAGTTATCCAGTAATGTGCTTGAACCAGAACTCGTCGCAGAATTTCATCAAGCAGAAGCGAGCATCGCCCAGGCCTTTGAAAGACGTCAGTATCACAAAGCTATTCGGGAAATCATGGCCTTGGCCGACAAAGCCAACCAGTTTATTGATAGCAACGCCCCTTGGGTGACGATTAAAGACGAAACCAAACAGCAATTTACACACGATGTCTGTTCGCTGGGTATTAACTTATTCCGTATTTTAGTGGTGTATTTAAAACCTGTGGTGCCGATTTTGGCCAGTCAATCTGAAGCATTTTTAAATGATGAACTTACGTGGGAAAGTTCACAAAGTGTATTAACTGATCACCCTATCAACAAGTTTAAAGCCTTAATGCAAAGGGTAGATATGGATAAATTAAGCGCCATGATTGAAGACTCAAAAGAAAACTTAGAAGCCATTAATCAAAAAGAAACGCAACTTGATCCCAAAAGCCCATTAGCAAAAGATCCAATAGCAGAAACAATCAGCTTTGAAGACTTTGCCAAAATTGATTTGCGTATCGCGCGTATTGTCAAAGCAGAACATGTTGAAAAAGCGGATAAATTATTACGTTTAGAGTTGGACTTAGGTGGCGAAACTCGCCAAGTATTTGCTGGTATTAAATCCGCCTATAAGCCAGAAGACTTGGAAGGTAAGTTGACAGTCATGGTCGCTAACTTAGCCCCACGTAAAATGCGTTTTGGCATGTCCGAAGGCATGGTGCTCGCAGCGGGCCCAGGTGGTGAAGAAATTTGGATATTGGAGCCACACGAAGGCGCGCAACCGGGTATGAAAGTTAAGTAATCATCCTGCTATTGTGGTTAGCGACTCGTCGTTAACCACAGCAAAACTTAAAAGCATTTGAACCACCGAGGAAAAAGAGCGCTTCGCTAAACCGAGGAACAGCTTTTAAGAATAAAAAATAATAATTCTTTGTTTAATTGACTATTTGTTCTAGGTCAAAAAAAAATTCTCATCTTTTCCTCTGTGTCCTCCTTTTTCCCTGTGGTTGAAACGCTTTTATTTCTCTGGTTTCCAAGGTGCTTCAACTTGCATTACCCCGTTTCTGACGCTGGCACCCACAGTGGAAAATTTCGTTTTGGCTTTCCACTTAGGTTTGATCATCGACAACGGAATTTCCCGTTTTCTGGCAACTATCACATACATAGTGGTCAGTAGAGGTAGATATTGGTAACACCATTGGTTCCACTTTGAGGATGCTCTAAGTTTTCGTTGTAGAAACAATTCGTTAAATAATAAGTGTTTGACGTCAACAATTTCAAAACCTAATAATTGCAACCAGTCTTTTACCCTAGCACAGCTAAAGAAACGAGCCTCGTGCAGTATGCTGCCTTTGTTGATAGGTAAATATTTAAACAAGCCACAAAGGCTAAGGGGATTAAAACCGGTAATAACAAGATAACCATTAGGCATAATCGTTCTGTCCACTTCTCTTAATATTTGATGGGGATCTTTGGAGAAGTCTAATTCGTGAGCCAGTAGAAATGCGTCAACACTGTTTTCACTCACAGGTAAATCATCGGGCCTTGCGACTAAGCTAGTATAAGTCTGTGAATTAGATGTAATATTGATTTGATGTTTTATGGGGCAAGAAGCAAGTTCAATTTGACTGCTTAAATGCCCTAGACGCACTAAGTGATAACCAAAAAATTTGCGGCTCACTTCGGCAATCTCGGTTTCTATCAAACCTCTAAGCTCATCACCTAATGGTAAATCCTGCCATAGCTCTGGTTTGGTTGGGTGGTTTTTGATTAACGCTGGTCTCATCAATTTATGTTACTCTAAAAGCATGAAACTGTTAATACCAATGTTTATGAAAGGAGACACAATATGTCCGTAAGCGTTTTCCCCATCAAGGCATTTAATGATAATTATATTTGGTGTCTGCATAACAAAACCCATTGTACTGTGGTTGATCCTGGCGATGCTGCGCCTGTTTTAGCCTATTGCCAAGACAATCAACTCATCCTTTCAGCCATTATCATCACTCATCATCATTGGGATCATACCGGTGGCATTGACGCGCTGTTAGCCGCCTTTCCAAATATTCCAGTCTATGGTCCTCAAAATAAAAATATAGAACAAATTACAGTTCGTTTATCACAAGGTGATGCTATAGAAGTGGCACAACTGGGCGTCAAATTCTCCGTAATAGAAGTGCCTGGGCATACTTTAGATCATATTGCTTATTATGGTGATATAGGACTGTTTTGTGGAGATACCTTATTCTCAGCTGGTTGTGGTCGCTTATTTGAGGGTACACCACAACAAATGTACCAATCTTTAGCTAAGTTAACGGCACTTCCTGCTGATACTGCGGTCTTCTGTACTCACGAATACACTATGGCGAACATTGCATTTGCTGAGACTGTAGAGCCTAATAATCAAGCATTGATTGATTACAAACAGTGGGCGAACAAACAACGAGAAAAAAACGCTCCAACTCTGCCATCAAACATTCAACGTGAATTGGCGGTGAATCCGTTTTTACGTTGTCATAGCCCAGAGTTAGTAACAAATGTAAGCCAGAATATGGCCGCAACATTAGCATCTGAACAGGCGACTTTTGCTTCATTAAGAAGTTGGAAAGATAATTTTTAATGAGTAGAATAATCCAAATATTTTGCCCTTAAAGTATCGTTTAAATGCCACACCTGCGATTACGATAGAAATAAATCACAGTAGTAAATAATAAAAAGGAAACACATTGCGTTCACATACTCTCCTATCTCTGGTCTTAATTGGCACTTTGTCTGCTTGTAATGCAACCACACAAAGTGATGAGCAAGCAAGTCAACTTGAACAAGAACACCAAATTGCTGAGCAAATTGTAGTCTCCTGTGGGCAATCTAAAAAGCAAGCAGAAGACCATTTTGATTGTGAATCAGCCGAATCAGGCACTATACCTATTACCCATCCAGTTGAGCCAATCGAAGTGGCCGTTGAGGTACCAGAAGAAATAGCTGTGGCCGCCGCTGAAATTGAAATTAAAGACGTATGGCAAAGGGTGCGTAGTCAGCTTAAGTTTGAATTTGAAGATAACAAACGCATTGCAGCACAGCGTAACTGGTATCTAAAACATCCCAGCTATATGAAACGTGTGGCTTTGAGAGCCAAACCTTTCTTGCACTTAATAGTCGAAAAAATGGAACAGCAAAATATGCCTTTAGAGCTGGTACTGTTACCCATAGTAGAGAGTGCTTTTGACCCCTTCGCTTATTCTCATGGTCGTGCGGCTGGCATGTGGCAGTTTATTCCGTCTACAGGTCAACGTTTTGGTATGAAACAAACCTGGTGGTACGACGGCCGCCGTGACGTAATGGCGTCGACCCAAGGCGCCATCGATTATTTGAATTACTTAGTTAAGATGTTTGATGGGAATTGGTTACATGCATTAGCCGCATATAACAGCGGTGAAGGACGGGTACAAAGGTCCATTAGAAAAAATAAAAGAATGGGTAAGAATACGGATTTTTGGAACTTGGATTTACCCAGAGAAACCCGTGCATACGTTCCTAAGCTCCTAGCGCTTGCCGACATTTTGAATAACAGTGATCAGTATAGTTTTGAATGGCCTGAGATTAACAACATCCCGTTGACTCAAGAAGTCAGCATTGGCTCACAAATCGATTTAGCCTTAGGAGCAGAAATGGCCGGGCTTACAGTGAAAGAATTGCATGCACTTAACCCCGGTTACAATCGCTGGGCCACAGATCCTAATGGACCCTATAAGTTATTATTGCCGATAGATAAGGTCGAAAAATTCTCGACTGAACTAGCTAAAACAGATAGTTCACAGCGACTAAATTGGGTCAGACATAAAGTCAAAAGTGGTGATAGTCTTTTACAATTAGCAAACAAATATCACACCAATACCGATATCATCAGCAAAGTGAACGAGTTAAAAAGTAATCTGATTATCGCAGGCAATTATCTGATTATTCCCGTTGCGCTAAAATCATTAGATTCTTACTCCTTGTCTCAAGAACAGCGCTTAGCCAAAACCCAGTCGAAAAAAAGTGGTGCGTATAAACTGAATCATACGGTAAAAAGTGGCGATACGTTTTGGGATATAAGCCGAGAATACAAAGTTAATTTGCGGCAACTGGCGAAGTGGAATGGCATGGCACCAGCAGATATGCTGCGCCCTGGTAAAACATTAGTTGTTTGGGTCGATAACGTGAGCAAGGGACAAAGTGAGGATGCGGTTATGCGCACACTCACTTACACAGTCCGCAATGGGGATTCCCTTGCCCGTATTGCTGGAAAATTCAACGTCAAAATAAGTGATTTACAAAAATGGAATCAAGCTAAGCTTACAAAATACTTACAGCCTGGGCAAAAATTGAAAATCTTTGTTGATGTAACACGCACTTAATATACAAGATGGCTGTTTAATTAATGCTTAACTTTAGCTACTCCAAACTTAAATCTAGTCACGAGGGACCTTGGATAATAGTCGACTTATTGATGCTTGCTTTACTCATCATCAACTTAATTTGGCTATTGTTTGACGGGTTATTTGCCACCCAAGCATTTAAATCCATCTTAGCATCCATGTCTCCAGACATAGTCAAGGGTTATGCTCCAATTCATGAAAACTTTGTTCTTTACGACTTAGCCTTTGTGGCTATTTTTCTGACTGAGTTTTGTGTGCGTTGGTTGGCATCAGTAGTCCGTAAGACCTATGTGCGATGGTACTTTTTCCCTTTTATTCATTGGTACGATTTAATCGGTTGCATTCCTTTGAGCGGCGCAAGAATATTCCGTTTTTTGCGAATTTTTTCTATTTTTTATCGACTTCAAAAACATCAAATTATTGATTTACGCAATACAGCGGTGTATCGATTTATCATTTTTTATTACGATGTGTTGGTTGAAGAACTCAGTGATCGAATAGTGGTTAAGGTGTTATCTGATGCGCAAAAAGATATCTCTGCAGGTTCCCCCTTAATAGAAGATATCAGCCAACAAGTCCTTGCTAGTCGTTTACCCATTTTAACCCAATGGATATCGTCGGTAATGGTGCATATTGGCGAGTCAATCGAACACAATGATCATGGTGAATCTGTTCGCAGCCATGTACAAAAAAGTGTAGGTAAAGCGGTACGCGGTAACTCACAAGTGTCCACCTTGAAATTGGTACCTATATTGGGAAGCACTATAGAAAAAACCTTAGAGCAGTCGGTTACCGATATCGTCACACAATCGATTATTAACCTAATGAAAGACATCACCCCAGAAAAAATAGATGATTTTGTTGAGCATGGAATAGGCCGTTTTTCTAGCGAAGACCAGATGCTCGACCAAGAAGTGTTGTTGATAGTAAATGAATGTTTAGAGTTGGTTAAACAACATGTGTCGCAGCAACGTTGGAAAGACTCATTTGATGGCAAATATACCACTTAGGTAACCTCTAAAGATGCAAGCACTTGAACTGAAAATCCACCCACCCATAGTGTTGTTATTTTGTCTTGGCCTAACTTATGGCTTGAGCCACTACTTGCCTTTATTAGCCCTACCCTTGATATTGTCTGATCTATATTGGTATATAGCTGCCATGGGGGTACTAGTGGCCTTGGCGGGTATCTGGGAGTTTCGGAAAGCCAAAACCACGATTAACCCCACTAAACCCGAAAAATCCAGTTATTTGGTGTCAGGCGGTATCTATCGTGTCACTAGAAACCCCATGTATTTGGGTATGCAACTTATCATTATTGCGGCTATTTTTAAATTTGGCAGCTACTACGGTTTTATCGCCCTTGCCTTTTTTATTCTTTACATCACACAATTTCAAATTAAACCTGAAGAACGTATTATCGAGAGAATTTTTGGTGACGAGTATCTGCACTACAAAAAGAAGGTTAGGCGCTGGTTATAGCTTGATTGCTTTGAATAGAAACCCATAAAAAAAGCAACGATGGAACACCACACATTGCCTTTACGACTAACCAAACAACACTAAACCGTAATGTTAATTAAGGACTCACCTTCTGATAAACCAAAACGTTCGGCAAGCTGAGCGGTAATACTGGTATTATCGATTGCAGTATCCTCTTTATCGTCAAACAAGGTTTCAAGATAGTCTACTGCATCAGTAAAAGCTTCAACAATACTCGCAGCATCGCTTGCGGTTAAGTTGTTAGCATCATAACCAGACGTTTAGGTTTAACCCCTTCTCCAAGTTGTGCCAGCGGCTGAATCTTCAAGCACCACATTTAATGCGTTTAGCGCATCGCGTGCAGCATCAGCCGCAGCCCAATCTTTACTAGCCCGTGCATCGTTCCGCGCCTTAATCAAGGATTCAATCTCAGCAACGTCATCCTGTTCCCCGCCCGCAGCGCCTTGCAAAAAATCATTCGGTGATTGCTGTAAAATACCTAAGATATCTGCCAGTTTTATCATCACACCGGCTAAATCGGCAGCTTGTTGTTTATCAGACTTATTGATTTCTTTGGCCAAATCGAACAATACAGCAAAAGCTTCGGGGGTATTAAAATCATCGTCCATAGCTTGATTAAAACGTGTTTGATAATCACCCATGGCGATATCCACATCCATATTGGGCGTGACATCTCGTAATGCAGTGTATAAACGTTCTAATGAAGCGCGGGCTTGCTGGATGAAACTATCTGAATAACTTAACTGGCTGCGGTACTGGGCAGACATTAAAAAATAACGCACGGTTTCGGCATCATAGACTTCCAAAACATCACGCAAAGTGAAAAAGTTGCCTAAAGACTTAGACATCTTTTCTTGGTTTACTTGCACCATACCGGTGTGCATCCAATAATTCACATAAGGTGTATCAAAAGCACAGCAGGATTGCGCCACTTCGTTTTCATGGTGAGGAAAGATCAAATCAGAACCACCACCATGAATATCAAAATGTTTGCCTAAATGTTTATGATTCATCGCAGAACACTCAATATGCCAACCTGGACGACCATTGCCCCAAGGTGATGTCCAAAAAGGTTCCCCTGGCTTAACTGATTTCCAAAGTACAAAGTCTAATGGATCGCGCTTTTCAGCGGTCACTTCAACTCTGGCGCCAGAATTAAGTTGCTCTAGGTCTTGGCGTCCCAACTTTCCATAGTCGGCATAGGTACTGACTTCAAACAACACATCGCCACTGGGTGCTTGATAAGCATAACCTTTATCAATAAGAAGTTGGATAACGTTAACAATTTCAGGGATATGGGTAGTCACCCGTGGTTCAATATCAGGCTCAATCAAACCGATAGCCGCGAAGTCTTCATGCATACGGGCAATGGTTTTCTCAGTAAATTGTTCTGGAGTTAAACCTTGATCATTTGCTCTTGAGATGATTTTATCGTCTACATCTGTGATGTTACGTACATAGTTCACTTCAAGTCCACGAGATCGCATGTAACGCACCATCAAATCAAAACTCAAATAGGTACGGGCATGTCCAACATGACAAACGTCATACACTGTAATACCACATACATACAAACCCACCTTACCTGCTTGCAATGGTTGAAATTGCTCTTTCTGACGGGTTAAAGTGTTGTATATATGTAACATCGAATCAAAATCCTCTGATGGGTAATAGTAAGGGAGAGTATTTAAAAACGGGATTCTATCACCGAGAAACCTACGCTGCATCAGCCAATCGCTCTTAAAGCCTTAAAAAATCTTAAGATTTAAGCTAGAATGCACTGATTATTTTTATATTGTTAAATTAAGGATCTATTTCATGGTTAAAATCCATACGAATTATGGCGTTATCACCCTAACTTTGTTTGCTGACAAAGCCCCTATTACAGTTGCCAACTTTTTGGATTATGTAAAAGAAGGTTTTTATGACAACACCATCTTTCACCGAGTGATTGACGGTTTTATGGTCCAAGGCGGCGGGTTTGAACCGGGTATGGTTCAAAAAGAGAGTAAAGCGACGATCCAAAACGAAGCCAATAATGGTTTGCTTAATAACCTTGGAACAGTCGCCATGGCGCGCACTAACGAACCTCATTCAGCCACAGCACAGTTTTTTATTAATGTGGGCGATAACAGTTTTTTAAACTTTAAAAGTGAAAGCACCGATGGATGGGGCTACTGCGTATTTGCTGAAGTATCTGAAGGCATGGACGTAGTTGAAAAAATTAGAGCGGTAACGACCGGTAACTCTGGCTATCATCAAGATGTGCCCGAGGAAGATGTGGTTATTCAAAAGGCTGAAATAGTCGAATAACATTCAAAGGCCAGAGAGTTGAATCGGTTCAATCTATTTGACTCTCTTGGCACTGCCTATAAACACTCAACATTCTGTTCCATTACATGATCCCTTTTACTTACTTTATCTCCGATCTACATTTATCTGCTGATAGAGACGACATTAACCAATGTTTATTTACGTTTTTGTCTGAACAAGCACCTCAAGCCGATGCTTTATATGTGTTAGGCGATTTATTTGAGGTATGGATTGGCGACGACGATCAAAATAGTTTTACTTTGAGCATCGCTAAGGCATTTAACGCCTTGGGACAATCAGGGGTGCCGATCTATTTTATTCATGGCAATCGAGACTTTTTAATCCGTCAACGATTTGCTAAACAAGCAGGATTCAAAATATTGCCGGAGCAAGTGGTAATAGATTTATACGGCGACCCAACCCTCATCATGCATGGTGATGAACTGTGCACCAAGGACACTGAATACCAAGCTTTTCGTAAAAAAGCCCGCAGTTGGTGGTGGCCAAGGATCATGTTGAGCCTACCTTTATCGACACGGCGAAAGCTAGCAAACAAAGGGCGGGCTACCAGTAAACAGAAGCAATCGGCCCTGAGCGCTGAGATTATGGATGTCACATCCGAAGAAGTCATAACCTACATGCAAAAGTTTGCAGTGAAAAAACTCATCCATGGACATACTCATAGACCTGCCATACACCCATTAGAAATTAACGGCCAGCCAGCTCAGCGAATAGTGTTAGGTGATTGGTATGATCAGGGCAGTATACTCAAAGTTAGCGCTGCAGCTATTGAGCTAAAACAGCAAAAATTTAGCTGAAACCACTTTGATAATTTGATAAAGAGTATGCAAGTCATGGAGAAGCCTGTGAAAAAGTCATTCAACTTGTCCAAAAAAAAAAGCGGGTTATTGATCGAGTGGATGCCACAGCTGAAATTAATAAAATCTTTTCAATTCAAGGGTCAACAGCGTCAAGAAAGCTGGCAACTGATAGAGCTTGATACTCAAGCAGCTAAAACCGAAGCTTATTTTGACAAGTTATATACCTATCAAAGTACAGAGTATGCTGATATTGGAGACGATCATACAGATGAATTCTTTGCAAAAATGTTAACGTTGGGATTTGTCGAAGGGGGTGCTTCAGGATTTTACAATGATAAAGGGGAAATTATTGGTAACCATCACAATGAATAAACAAATATTGTTGGTGGTAAGGTCTGGATGAGAACTATCTAGCAAAGATCTTAACAAGTTGTTTGTTAAGATCCGGCTCAAACTACGAGCCTAAATTGCTAGTTTAACAGTGGTTCTTATAAAGGAACTACTTTATTTGCACATGGGCCTTTTTGACCTTCGCCAACTTCAAACTCAACAGCTTGGCCGTCAGTCAAAGTAGCGTAACCGCCACCAGCTTGGATTTCTGAATGGTGAACAAATAAGTCTTTGCTTCCGTCTTCTGGAGCTATAAAACCGAAACCTTTATCTGCATTGAACCACTTTACTGTACCTTTACTCATTTTGAACTCTCTTCTTGTAGTGAAATAGTTTAATTCCTTTTGCGTTATCACCATCGCGCAAAAGGATATTGAATACGGGACGTAGTCTAGCAGCTTAATTACAAAATGTCTGAATAATTTGAACTTTATTGAATAAATATCTAATTCAGTAAAAATCACCGCAAAAAACTAGGCACCTAGTGTCTCATAAATCCCATAAAACGTAAAATAAATACTTGCCACATTTGATTACAGGTGTAATCTCTAGGTTTCCGACTACACTTGTAATCAACTTAGGATTCAATTCAAAGACAAAAATTATGACAACAGACACAAAAAAAACAGATATCAGCAAAACAGAATTTGAAGTGCTCGATGTATTATGGGAACAATACCCTGCCTCAGCCAACGACATCATCCAGCGCTTAAACCAAAACAAACCATGGCATGAAAAAACCGTTAAAACCCTGATCAGTAGACTGGTAAAAAAACACATTATTGACTTTGATAAGCAACAACGTAGTTATTTGTATTTTCCTTTAGTTGCACGCAGCACTTATATCGAAAAGGAAAGTAAAAGTTTAGTCAGTCGTTTGTTTGGTGGAAAGGTAGCACCATTAGTTGCGGGTTTTGCTAACACCGACTCCTTGTCCCAAGAAGATGTAGATGAGCTTAAATCCCTGATTAAAAAGTGGGAGCAAGACAATGTCTAATTGGTTAATTGAACAACAAATTGTCATCAGTTTTTTATTGTTAACGCTGATCACCCTTGAAGCAAAAGCCATGAAAAATCTAGGAGCCGAGGTGATTTACGCACTTTGGTTATTAGTCCCTTTATTATTGATTGCTAATAACCTACCCCAAGATGTTATTACAGTAGACGATAAATCTATCTACCGTTATATAGTTGAAATAGGCGCAGCAACAAATACCGTAAATATTAACTTTAACTGGGCATTGTTATGGTTATCTGGATGCCTTGCTATTTTATCTCTTGGTGCAATTGCTCAGTGGAAAATTTACCGCATTGCTCACTTTGGATCTCGCAAAGTAGAACTTGGTATAGCGTTACCCAATACATTGACAGTTGTCAAAAACAATCAATTATCAAGCCCAATACTGAGCGGTATATTCAAACCCACCTTACTTATCCCCGAGGGCTTCCACAGTCAATTCAGTGTGCGTCAACAACAGTTAATGATAAACCACGAGTTAGTGCACTTTCACCGCGGTGATAACCTTTATAATTTATTTGCCTTATTGTTTGTGGCCGTATTTTGGTTCAACCCACTCACTTGGTTGGCTTACCGTGCCTTTCGGCGCAGCCAAGAATTAGCATGCGACGCAGCCGTACTCAAACAATCAACTACCGAAGATCAAATCAGCTACAGCAAAGCACTGGTGCAATGCGCTGAACGTTCACTACACAGCTTTTCGATTTACTCACCCTATGGAGAAAAACACACTATGTTTAAACGTATCATAAACATTCAAAGCCCATCAAAAATCAAACCTGCATTAATAGGCCTATCTATCGCATTATCCAGTACCTTGCTTGCCAGTGTCGCGTTTGCCAATTTAGCCGAGACTGCTCACTCAGTCGATAAGCCCTCTATGGCAATCCCGGTAATAAGAATTGAACCCAAATATCCAGTTGAAGCTGCACGCGATAATCAAGAGGGATCTGTAATATTACAGTTTGATATTACTCAAGATGGCTCAACCGACAATATTGAAGTGATTGAATCATTTCCACAACAAGTGTTCGACAAAAATGCCATCACCGCTTTAAAACAGTGGACTTACAAACCCCGAATACAAGGTGGTCAGGCACAAATACAAAGCGGTCTAAAAGTACAATTAGATTTCAAACTGGATAAACCTTATGAAGGTCAGACTGCGATAAATTCCAGTATTGAAAAAATCTAAGTCCAACATTAAATAAAAGGATTAGATAACCGAATGAAATACACACTCATGTTTGTCTTTTTTTTAATCACTTCGCCAATAGCTGATGCAGATGAATTTGAGACTATTTCAATAAAGCACCCCACGTTTTCTGAAATACTTAATTTCAATATAATGCTCCCACCAAATTACGAAAAAAACGATTCAAAATCCTACATATTAATGTTTGATTTTCATCCAAGAGCTAATAACTATCTAAACGGCATGCATGATTGGTTAAGTCATAATGGCGAATGGCCTTGGTTAGAAACGATAATTGTAATGCCAGCGTTGGGAAACAGTGTGGGTGTGTTATTTGACGAAACAGGGAAGACAACAACGCTTCTCGACTTCTTTGAAAATAGGTTATTCCCCGAGATAGACCGAAAGTATCGGACAAATGGCTTCAAAATAATGAGTGGGTTTAAGGTCAACGCCACTTTATTTTATCTGCTTTGATCAACAAACCCGAAATGATTAACGCGTACTTCGTAACAAGTCCTCAACTAAGCGATAATTTCGCAAGAATATTGTCAACCGCCAGCAGCAAGCTTAAGCGTTTAAATAACAAACCTCGATTCCTTTATTTTACACAGGGGGACTCGATTAAAGAAGAATCTCAGCAGGAGTCGTATAACAAACTTCAAATGATTTTGAAATCATCGTCACCTAAATCCCTTGAGTGGCATCACAAAGACTTGAATGATAACTACTTTATGTCAATGCCTCTGTTAACCACTATTCTGGGTATTGAGCAACTTTTCAACGATATACATTCAGGATTGGAACCTACTTCTGACATATCTCAAAAAGGTATCTCTGAAATAGTAAAACACTACGAATATCTATCTAACCAGAAGTACGGATTCGAAGTGTCACCAAAAAAATCTATAGAAAAAAGAGGTTTCCATTTACTGAAAAGTTCCCATGAAAAGGGAATTATGATCCTTCAAGAAGCAACTAAATTGTTTCCAGACGACGCATACAGCTATCACAACTTAGCTAGAGGCTACGGGGAGATTGGCGATTATGAAAATGCGCTAATCCAACAAAAAGTGGCGGTCAGTAAATCAGAAACAATGTTAACTTGGCATAGAAACAGAATGCTTGAATTCTTAAATAAATTTAATAACAAACTAACTAATAAAAGCTCTGATGAATAACAAAATACTTAAGGTGACTGGACTTTGTTGCTTACTGTGTTGCGCTTCATTAAAAGCGATGGTTATCCGCCATGATGTAAATGATAGTGAATATATAAATTTAGCTTCGCACTTCAATCCGACAATCACGTTCACAATGTTACATAACACAAAGGATGTTGTGGAAGGGACCGGTACAATAATAAGAAACAATTGGGTTCTAACGGCTGCTCATGTAGCTAATATATTAAAAGTGGGTGATGACGTTTACGTTGATAGCAAAATACAAAAAATAATTATTCATCCTAAATGGCAAGATAGAAAATTTCCTTTCGATATTGCTTTAGTAAAAATCGAAATGACGCCAGAACGCATGGTTATCACAAATCTTTACGACAAGTCAGATGAAGTAAGTCAGATCGCTACTTTTTTGGGTAGAGGTAATTTTGGTAATGGGCTTAAAGGTATTATAAATAGTGACGGACTGTTAAGGGCCGCTCAAAATGTCGTTGAAGAAGTAGACCCACGATGGATTAGGTTTAAATTCGATCAAGGTGACAAAGCGCTGGCGCTAGAAGGTATTAGCGGTCCCGGTGATTCTGGCGGCCCAGCTTTCATTTCAAATGATAAAGGCTTATTCATTATAGGCGTTAGCTCCTGGCAAGATGCCGCTCCCACAAATTGGCTAGAGGCCAGATATAACGTAATAGAAAATTACTCTCGCGTGTCTTATTTTATTGATTGGATACGCGAGAACACTGTTGACTGTGCTCAGAAAAAAGAATGCGCCAAATAAATAGTTAAAAAGGAAGTAACGATTGAAACATGCACATCCAAAATACTTGAATATCTTGCCCAGATCGTTAGCTGGGTTAACCCTAATAAAAACATTTGAAATGATTGTTCAATCGTCAAAAGTAATTCTTGTTAGCTTTATTGCGTTGTTACTTTCTGGATGCACAATGCAACCAAAAGTGCATCTATTTACGGCAAATGCTAATGACCAAGAAATGTTCCCTATCGTACAAACCTTAACAAAAAATAATTATGAAGTTATTGAAAATAGTCATGAATTCCCAAAAGAAATTATTAGCGACACAATAGTATTTTCACTTGGTTCTGTTTCAAATCAACAAATATCAAAAATCACAGGTCTCATAGAAAATTTTATAGGTAAAAAACTTAATATTAGTTATTTCGGTAGGGGTAAACATAGTTTTACCAAAAATAACATCGGACTATACCTTTTTGGTAATCCTTCAGCAAGAACACAAAAGACCGAGTCCATATCGTTTCTAAATGAATTTGCAGCGACACAATGCGATAGCATCGGTTATGCATACCTCAAGTTTTTTGAAGATGGTAAGTATGAATTGACCACAGGGACTGACAATGCCAATGAGTCAATCCAAAATAGTGATAATGGTATTTGGAAAAAAGAAATATCAATCATTACTCTTTTCCAAGACAACGAAGCTAAGACCTCCTTTAGACTGACCAAAATTGATGAAGCGACCCAATATGGTCTAAAGAAGGGGTGGGTACTAGCGCCAAATAAAAACGATGGTTTCATCGATAACTGCGAGTTCGAGTTTACTGTTATTCTCCAACAATAAATTATGGAAGTGCAATTGTAGAAAGCCACCTTTTACAGATTATATTTTATGATGACCTTGCCTTCCCAATTGAACTTTTAATTAGATAATCGCTGCTAACTCTGCACCTTGCCTAATAGCACGTTTCGCGTCGAGCTCTGATGCCACATCCGCGCCACCGATTAAATGAGTCTTGATGTTTCTCTCTTCTAACCCTTTCAATAAATCTTTAAATGGTTCTTGACCCGCACATAAAATAATATTGTCCACTGCTAATATTTGCGGTTTGTTGTTCACTTGGATATGTAAACCTTGATCGTCAATTTTTACATAGTCAACGCCTGCGATCATTTGCACCTTTTTCCTTTGTAAAGCAGACCTATGGATCCAACCTGTTGTCTTACCTAGCCCCTTGCCTACTTTAGTCGCTTTTCGTTGCAGTAAAAAGATATCTCTAGCTGGCTCCTCAATGGCAGCTTTAGTCAATCCGCCAGCTTGCTTGTACTCTTTATCGACTCCCCAACTTTTTAGCCATTGCTCAGACTCAGTAGTTAAAGATTGTTTTTCCACCAAAAATTCAGCCACATCGAAACCAATGCCACCGGCCCCTATTATCGCTACCTTTTTACCCACCAGCTTGTTGTCTCTAAGCACATCAAGATAATTCATAACTTTAGGATGCTGTATGCCTTCAATATTGACATTTCTTGGTTTGATGCCTGTAGCAAGCACCACCTGTTCAAAGTTAGCATCGGCTAAAGACGCAACACTTTGCTGACTTTCCAGATGTAGATGCACACCTGTGACTTCTAACCTCTTTTTGAAGTAACGCAAAGTTTCATAAAACTCTTCCTTACCAGGGATGCGTTTAGCATAGTTAAATTGCCCGCCAATTTCGGTACTTTTTTCAAACAAATGTACCTCATGACCTCGCTCCGCGGCATAACAACTAAAGGCAAGACCAGCTGGCCCTGCACCCACTACGGCTATTTTTTTCTTGTGAGTAGTAAGGGGGAAGTTTAGTTCTGTTTCGTAACCGGCTCGCGGATTCACCAAACAACTGGCACGTTTGCGAGCAAAACTATGATCCAAACAAGCTTGGTTACAAGCAATACAAGTATTGATCTCGTCACCTCGACCTTGCTGTGCTTTGCGTATAAAGTTTTCATCTGCTAAAAAGGGTCTGGCCATAGAAACCATATCGGCCTGTCCACTGGCCAATATTTTTTCAGCAATTTCTGGCGTATTGATCCTATTAGTTGCAATTAAAGGCACCGTTAGCTCGCCTTTCATACGCTCAGTGATCCAAGTAAAGGCGCCTCTTGGTACCATAGTGCCAATAGTGGGTACTCTGGTTTCATGCCAACCAATACCCGTATTAATCAATGTGGCTCCAGACTGCTCGATTAATTTACCTAGCGCCACCACTTCATCCCAATTGCTGCCACCTTCCACTAAGTCCAACATGGATAAACGAAATATAATGATAAAATCAGTGCCTACTTTTTGCCTGACGGCATTGACTATTTCAACCGCAATTCGCGAGCGATTTTCAAAACTCCCACCCCATTCATCATCCCGTTGATTAGTTCGGGGGCATAAAAATTGATTAATAAAGTAGCCTTCAGAGCCCATTATCTCCACACCATCGTATCCCGCTAGTTTGGCAATAGCGGCGCAATTGGCGTAATCCTTAATGGTGCTAACAATGCCTTTTTTTGAGATGGCTTTGGGTTTAAAAGGATTGATAGGCGATTTAATAGCCGAAGGGGCAACCACAAAAGGATGATAACCATAACGCCCAGCATGTAATATTTGTAGACAGATTTTACCTTGGTATTGATGGACCGCTTCGGTAATGACTTGATGTGCTTTAGCGTGTTTTTTATTGCTCATACGTGCAGCAAAAGGTAATAACCACCCCTGTCGATTAGGGCTAATCCCACCCGTCACTATCAATCCTACTCCCCCAGCAGCTCGCTCTGCATAAAACGCAGCTAGTTTTTCAAAACCATGTTTTTCTTCTTCTAAACCTAGGTGCATCGAGCCCATTAATACACGATTAGGTAATTGGGTAAAACCAAGGTTAAGACTTTCAAACAAATGGGGATAATGGGGATGTACATTCATATACAAATGAGCCTAATTGATCACTGTGGATACTAAAGTCTATCTCAAAAGCTTATATTTCAAATGAGAAAGTTACAAAAAATTACATTTGAAAATGTTCACCACGGCCAATTTTAGATAGGATGTCCTATTATTTTTTAACCAGTGTGTATACCTATTTATGTCTTCAGGTAAAAGTTGGACTAAGTCGTTGTTTGTTGGTTTATGGACCGCGCTTAATTTTAGTCGAAAGCTATTTTTAAATATTATTTTCATTGTTATCTTTATAGCCTTTATCTCGGTTTTCTTAAATAATGATAATCAAGTCACAGTTCCAGCAAATTCTGCATTAGTGCTGAAGTTAGCCGGTAACCTGGTCATTGAGAAAGAATCTGTCGATCCTTTCACCGAATTTATGGAGGAAGCTTTTGAGCAAGAGGACGACAACCCGGAAGTATTACTACAAGATATATTACTAACTATCGAAAATGCCAAACAAGATAGTCGAATTAAAGCCTTAGTTTTAGACTTACACAGCTTTGGCAGTGCAGGGTTAGATAAGTTAGAACAAATTGCTGTGGCATTAGAAAGCTTTAAAGAAAGCGACAAACAAATCTATGCTATTGGCGACTACTACACTCAAAACCAATATTACCTCGCCAGCCGTGCTGATCACCTATATCTGAACCCAATGGGTTTTATGATGTTTGAAGGTTATGGACGTTTCGGTATGTATTTCAAATCTGCTATCGAAAAGCTTAAAGCAGAAACTCACGTGTTCAAAGTGGGTACGTACAAGTCAGCTGTTGAACCCTATATTCGTGACGATATGTCAGACGCAGCAAAAGAAGCAAACAAAGCTTGGTTAACGGCAATGTGGACACAATACAAAACAAGTGTTGCACAAGCCCGCGGGTTGGATGTCAATCATTTTGATGAAGAACTCGATGTATTTATAGAAAAGTTTGAAAAATCAGAAGGTGACTTTGCACAATACGCATTGGATTATGGATGGGTTGATGCACTTAAAACTCGCGAACAAGCTCTACAAGAAATTGTGGCCGTGGTAGGTAAAGACAAAAGTGGCATGGGATTTAATGGGATCAGTTACAAAAGTTACCTAAGAGTCATCAATCCTGTATTACCCAATATACCTAACAATATTGATAAGGTGGCTGTTGTCGTGGCAAAAGGCACTATTTTAAATGGCACTAAAAAGCCGGGACAAATTGGTGGTGACAGTACGGCTAAACTTCTGCGTAAAGCAAGATATGACGATACTGTAAAATCGGTTGTGTTATATGTCGACTCTCCGGGTGGCAGTGCTTTTGCTTCAGAAATCATTCGTCAAGAGGTTGAAAATTTACAAGCTGTAGGCAAACCCGTGGTTGCTGTAATGAGCACCTATGCAGCATCTGGCGGATATTGGATTTCTGCTGGTGCAGACAGAATAATTGCAGCGCCAAGCACTATTACCGGTTCGATAGGTATATTTGGCATGTTTTTAACCTTTGAAAACACCCTAGATTATTTAGGTATACATACCGATGGTGTCGGCACCACTGAATTTGCTGGCATGGGGATCACTAAGACACTTAATCCTAAAGTCGCGGCCATTATGCAAAGAGGCATCGAGCATGGCTACGATCAATTTATCTCACTGGTTGCCGATAAGCGCGATATGAGCAAAGACCAAGTCGACGAGATAGCCCAAGGACGTGTTTGGATTGGAGAAAAGGCACTAGAGTTAGGCTTAGTGGATGAGTTAGGTTATTTAGATGACGGGGTGAAAGCTGCTGCTGAGTTAGCTAACTTGGAAACCTACGATACCCAATATATCCAAAGAACGTTGTCTAAAAGTGAATTATTCTGGAAAGAATTATTTCAAAACGTCAGTGTTTCTTTTGAAGGTGCTTTTGAAGTAGAAAAATCCAGTACTATTTTGAGTCTCGTTAAAGAATTAACCGCAGACATAGAAGCAGTAGCAAAGCTAAACGACCCTAAAGGTGTTTATGCTTATTGCTTGGCTTGTGAGTTGTAAGCTCCTCAGTATCTCAGATAAATCAGCCTAATAGCTGAATAATAAAATCCCAAGCATGTCTACCATGGTTGGGATTTTTGCTTTAGAGCAAATATCAGCGTTTATGTTTTATACCCAAGATGTGTCTATAACAGGGTTAAAAAGGGAAATATTTTGCTGCTCAGTGAAGCCTAATATTTAGGCTCAAGAAACTTGTATTATGAACACAGTTAAGTAACTCAGAAAAAGTTGTGACTGAATGCGCAATGAGAGATTAATTTTTTGGACTACGGCGCAATGGGTTAATGACGAGTTTTCCCGAATTAAACCACGACACCCGGCACGCCTTCCCCTTTTACTCCTTTTCACTTAAAGCAGCCAATAACTCCTTATCAAGACTTTGTGCCGACTCTTTAGCCTGAATCGCATATTTTTCTAGGGCATAATCCTGTTTTGTTTGTGGCTGCCAGCTGGGTACTTCTACTGGGTAACCCGCTTGGTCGCTGGCCACAAATACCATAATGCAATGACCCGTTTCGACCATTCTATTTTGTTTAGGATCACCAGCCACAATCCGAATATAGATGTGCATGCTGGTTTTTCCGGTATGCACTATTTGAGCATTAAGAGTCACCATCTGCCCTACTAAAATTGGCCGAATAAATCGAATTCCTCCAATAGATACTGTGACACAATAATGTCCACTCCACTGGGCGGCACAAGCATAACCGGCTTGATCCATCCACTTCATCACAGCACCGCCATGCACTTTACCACCAAAATTGACATCAGTAGGCTCGGCTAAAAATCGAAAGTCTAAAGAGCGGCGTTGTTGTTGATCTTGCATTGATAGTCTCAAAAGGATTGGCTTTGCGTGATTATTGGTTAAAATACACCTAATGTCAGTAACTCATCTAAGATGTAGACCATTTTTTGTCATTGAATTCCCAACAATTAGTTATTCAGAAAGTTGAACAATGTATTAGTCATGCTGGCTGTTACTTTGAGCAAAACTTCACGTTGCCCAAAATAAGCTTTAACCAGAGGGGTAAAATTGCAGGTTGTGCGCGACTGCAATTAAACGAGTTACGTTTTAATCCCATTTTGCTATCTGACAACCTTGATGCATTCTTGGAGGTGGTTGTTCCTCATGAAGTTTGCCATTTATTGGCTTATAGACTTTTTGGAAAAGTGCGCCCTCACGGTAAAGAATGGCAAAGCCTAATGCTCGAGCTTTTTGATGTAAAAGGGCAAACCTATCATCAGATGGATGTCACAAAAGTAAAAGGCAAAAGCTTCAACTATCGATGTGAATGTGGACCAATAGAATTAAGCATAAGAAGACACAATAAAGTGCTCAAGGGAGAACAAACCTACATTTGCAGAAAGTGTCGAACTCCGTTAACGGTCGATATTTCCCTTTAACCTAAAGGTCTAGTTGCCACCACCAGAAGTACCAGAGCTAGATGTGGCAACTATAGTACTTGACGCTGCAGCTTGTTGTGAGGCAATTTGACTAGAAATAGCAGCCGCCGAACTTTGATTTTCACTCGCTATAATACAAGCCCCAAAGCCATAACCACTTAAACCATTTTCCCAAACAATATCACCTGTGTCGGCGTTTAAACAAAACAAATGCCCACCTGAATAAGCAAAAACCTGATTATCTTCATAATAAACATTGGTCACACTACTAGAAGACTTTAACTTACTGGTCCAAAGAATATCGCCAGTTGCTTTGTCTAGACAAACAGCCTTACCTTGTATACCTATAAAAAGTTTATTCACACCAATGACTCTTTAGTTATAACTATGATGTTTAGAACCAACGTTTAGTAAAAGCCTTATCTAACTCGTCAAAAGCAGTTTTTAATAGTCTGGCAAGTTCTTTATATTCAGGCTTAGCTTTGGGGGAACGCAACGCACAACCTTGCATTTGCATTTTGTGATGAATATCTAAGTACCAACTTTTTAATGCTGGTGGCAGGTTTTGATTTGAACGGTGTCCTAACCACATCAATCCTTGCATAGGTAAGGATAAAAAGAATATACCTATGGCCAGTGCTTGAGGCAATTGTTCAACCCCTTGCAAATTAATTAATGCTACAACCGTTAAAACGGCTAGAGCCGGCATCACTTTTATGGAAAATTTAGTCGCTGAAATAACCCTGCATTCAGGAAACATGCCATACAACTGCTGTTGCATAGGCCAAGTCTGCATATATTGCTGACCATCTTTTACCATTGCTGTAATAGTTTGTGGCAACTCAGTTACTCCATAATAAAGCTTGAGCCTATACTAACGGCTAAATCACGCATAAGCTAACATCCTAAAGTTATATAAAATCAACTATCGATACCCAAAGATTTCTCATAACGCTACTATTAATATTCATTCTTATTTTATATAAAAAGTTTTTACTTATGGATCAATACGTTCTCGTTCTTAATTGTGGAAGCTCGTCTATTAAATTTGCGATTATCGAAGCCAAAACAGGAACATCTCCCCTACATGGATTGGCAGAAAATCTTGGCACTGCTTCTAGCAAGTTTGGTTTTAGTTACCAACACAAACAGTATGATGGCGAATTGCCAGTCAATACTGACCATCAACAAGCATTAGCTGTCATTGCTGATACCCTCAAGCAGTTCGAATATTTAAGCCAACGGATTGTTGCAGTAGGACATAGAGTGGTGCACGGCGGTGAATCTTTTACTCGCTCAACCTTGATAGATGAGCAGGTTAAACATGCCATTGAAAAAACATCACTGATGGCGCCGTTACATAATCCAGTCAACTTAACTGGTATCACCAGTGCTCAAAACGCGTTCCCGCATTTACCTCATATTGCTGTATTTGACACGGCCTTTTTTCAGACTATGCCTAAACACGCTTACCTCTATGCGCTACCCTATGAGCTTTATCAACAACATAATATTAGGCGCTATGGTTTTCATGGCACTAGTCATTATTTTGTGGCACACGAGGCGGCGAATACCCTTAAAAAAGAGTTATCGACTTGTAACTTGATCACGGCACACCTTGGTAATGGATGCAGCATAGCGGCTATAAGGCAAGGAAAAGCTATTGACACCAGTTTAGGTTTTACACCTTTAGAAGGCTTAGTGATGGGTACCCGCTGTGGTGATCTTGATCCAAGTTTACCTACTTATCTCATTGAGCAACTAGGCTACTCATCTGCTGAGGTAACAGAGTTGTTGAATAAAGAGTCTGGATTGCTGGGTATTTCAAAACTAAGCAATGATTGCAGAACACTTGAACAACAAGCCAAAGAAGGTAACCAACAAGCTAAACTGGCTCTCGATATGTTTATCTATCGTTTAGTCAAATATATTGGCGCGTATTTAGCGGTTGTAGGCCCATTAGATGCTTTGGTTTTTACTGGCGGTATTGGTGAAAATTCTGCCTATGTCAGGGAAAACACCATTAATCAGTTGACACATATGGGATTGCAGCTTGACCCAGACAAAAATCTAGAAATGCGTTTTGGGCAGTCTGGGCTCATTAGCCGTATCAATACAAAACCCATTTTTGCCATTGCCACCAATGAAGAATGGGTGATTGCTAAAGATGCCATGCAATACGTTCATTAAAGGATCACTATGCCACGTCGAATAATGTTGATACCGGTAGGTACCAATGTGGGTTTAACCAGCGTTAGCCTTGGATTGGTTAGAGTCATGCAGCAGCAAGGTCTAAAGGTTAATTTTTTCAAACCTGTTGGCCAACCAAGGCAAGGAGACAGTGAAGCAGAAAAGTCTACGACCATCGCGACTAACGTAGGATTATTAAAACCCGCTAAGCCTTTGTCTACCTCATATGTTGAAGAGATGATCAGTCAAGACAAAATTGATATTTTGTTAGAAGACATCATTGCACTGTTTGAGAAACACGCTGATAAAGAAGATATCACCATTATCGAAGGTTTAGTGTCGACCCAAAACCATCCTTATGCCGTACGTTTGAATAGGGAAATTTGCAATGCCTTAGATGCACAGATTGTGTTGGTCAGTGCCCCTGGAAGTTTGCTGTTGAATCAACTTAACGACAAACTAGAAATTGTGGCTGACAGTTATGGGGGCCACAAAGGTAAAAAGGTCATCGGTTGTATTTTTAATAAGGTCAATGCCCCCATTGATGACAAAGGTCGTTTAAGTAGCGAATTAATCGAAAATCATGACGACAGTCAAACCACTGATGTGGTCAATAAGTTATCCAAGCTGCCTATCTTCTCAAAATCCTTTGCCTTACTAGGCTCTATCCCTTGGAGCTTTGAGCTTATCGCCCCCCGTGTTGTAGATGTCTGTAAACATCTGAATGCGCAGCTATTAAACGAAGGCGATTATCAACACAGACGGCTGCGAAGCGTGCATTTTTGTGCTCGCGAAATCCACAATATGGTATCCATCCTTAAACCCGGCGCACTGCTGGTAATATCCGGTGATAGAAGTGACGTACTGGTGTCATCCTGCTTGGCGGCACAAAATGGTACAAAAATTGGAGCATTGTTGTTGACTGGCGGCTATCAACCCGACCCGCGGATTTGGCAGCTTTGTTCTCAAGCGTTAGAAACCGGTTTACCCGTTTTGCTGACAAATGATAACACTTGGCAAACATCTCTCAATTTACATATGTTCAATCAAGAGGTACCCGCCGACGACGAACAACGTATCAACAGGGTGATGGATCACACCGCGGCATGTGTGGATCCTGATTGGGTAGCGTCAATCTCAAAGGACTCAAATAGAGCCTTAAGACTCTCTCCTTCAGCATTTCGCTACAAATTAACCCAACTGGCACAGCAAGCTAACAAAACCGTGGTACTCCCAGAGGGTGAAGAGCCAAGAACAATCAAGGCCGCAGCCATTTGTGCCCATAGAAATATCGCACGGTGCATTTTGCTTGGCAACAAAACAGAGATATTAAGAGTGGCCCAACAACAAGGCGTTGTGTTACCTGATTCAGTTAAAATCATACAGCCTGAAGACATCCGCAATCAGTATGTAAAACCTATGGTTGAATTACGTAAACATAAAGGATTAACGGCTGTAGTAGCTAAAGAGCTTTTACTCGATAACGTGGTGCTAGGCACCATGATGTTGCAGCAAAATCATGTGGATGGATTAGTGTCAGGTGCTGTGAATACCACAGCCAATACTATTCGCCCAGCATTACAATTAATTAAAACTGCACCTGGGGCATCTTTAGTTTCCTCAATATTTTTTATGTTATTGCCAGAGCAAGTATTAGTGTATGGCGATTGTGCTATCAACCCAGACCCTAATGCTGAGCAACTTGCGGATATCGCTATTCAATCGGCCGACTCAGCAGCGGCTTTTGGTATCGAACCAAAAGTAGCTATGATCAGCTACAGCACAGGTAATTCAGGTACTGGCACAGACGTTGAAAAAGTCAAATTGGCCACTAAATTAGCGCAGCAAAAACGCCCTGACTTGTTAATCGATGGACCTTTGCAATATGATGCGGCGGTAATGGAAAGTGTTGCCAAGAACAAAGCGCCCAACAGCAAAGTCGCAGGTCATGCCACAGTGTTTATTTTTCCCGATCTGAATACCGGAAATACAACGTACAAAGCAGTGCAACGTAGTGCTAATTTGGTCAGTATTGGGCCAATGTTGCAAGGCATGGGCAAACCCGTTAACGATTTAAGCCGGGGTGCACTGGTAGATGATATTGTGTATACGATAGCCTTGACCGCAATTCAGGCAACACAGTGAAAAATGAAGACATTGACTATAATTTAGTTACACACTGGATATTGAAAGTACACGACTTGCCCACATATTAAACCAGCAATATATAAATGAAAATTTTGGTCATCTTAGGTGGCTTCTGAAACATATTTGGAGAGTTAAATGTCTGAAGTGAGACACGTTAAGCTACTAATTTTGGGCTCTGGCCCTGCTGGTTACTCAGCGGCGGTATATGCTGCTCGCGCGAATCTGAACCCGGTGTTAATAACCGGCATTCAGCAAGGTGGACAATTAACCACCACAACTGACGTAGAAAACTGGCCTGGCGATCCTGAAGGGCTAACAGGTCCTGATTTAATGGACAGAATGCAAAAGCATGCTGAAAAGTTTGATACTGAAATTATTTTTGATCACATTAACAAAACCGATCTGTCTAAGCGACCTTTCACATTAACCGGTGATCAAGGCACTTATACCTGTGATTCATTGATTATTTGTACTGGTGCCTCTGCTAAATATCTGGGTATGGAATCAGAAACTGCCTTTATGGGTAAAGGAGTATCAGCCTGTGCAACTTGTGACGGGTTCTTCTACCGGAACCAAAAAGTAGCCGTTGTAGGCGGTGGTAATACAGCCGTTGAAGAAGCCTTGTACTTATCTAACATTGCCTCTGAAGTACACGTAATTCATAGACGTGATTCGTTCCGAAGTGAAAAAATACTGGCTGACCGTTTAATGGAAAAAGCCAAGAATGGTAATGTTACATTACACCTAGACCGTCAATTAGACGAAGTGTTGGGTGATCAAATGGGTGTAACCGGTATTCGCATTAAAGACACACACTCTGATGCTACGGAAAACCTAGATTTGATGGGGGTGTTTATTGCAATTGGCCACCAACCTAATACTGGCATCTTTGAAGGTGAATTAGAGATGAAAGACGGCTATATCAAAGTGCAAAGCGGTACTGAAGGTAATGCCACCCAGACCAGTGTTGAAGGGGTATTTGCCGCAGGTGATGTCAGTGATCATATCTATCGCCAAGCCATTACCTCAGCAGGTACAGGCTGTATGGCGGCATTGGATGCTGAGAAATTCTTAGACGCTCAAGAGTAACCGTTATATAGAATACAAAGGCCTCGACTTGAGGCCTTTTTTTATTCACTATTGGCATAACAGGCAACAATGATATTCCTATGCTGACGCTGACTAAGCTAAATCAACAACTTATATTTCCACCCGCAGACATAGCTCAAACCGATCCAAATGGTTTGTTAGCATTTGGTGGGGACTTGAGTGCCAAACGGCTACTTTTAGCCTATTCATCTGGTATATTTCCGTGGTTCAGTCAAGATGAACCTATTATGTGGTGGTCTCCAGACCCACGAGGGATATTGCCCTTAGATAACTTTAAGTGCAGTAAAAGCCTAAAAAAGTTTGCCCGAAACTGTGACTATCACATCACCATCAATAGCGCCTTTGACCAGGTCATAGATATTTGTGCAGCCATTCCTAGAAACGATTCTGGCACCTGGATTACGAATGACATGCTAAATGCCTACAAAAAGCTTCACCAACTTGGTCATGCCCATTCAGTCGAAGTCTGGAGCGAGGATGACTTAGTGGGTGGTCTGTACGGCATAACAGTGGGTAAGGTCTTTTGTGGGGAGTCGATGTTTCACAAAGCCACGAATGCATCTAAATTAGCGATGTTGTCTTTAGTTGAATTACTCAAATCCCAAGCAGCAGAATTTATCGATTGTCAGATGCAAAATCCCCATTTAGCCAGTTTAGGTTGTATTGAAGTGCCTAGAGATAAGTTTTTAACTATGTTGCAAGAGCAACGCCTACAATTATTTGATCCAGACGTTTGGCGGCCACAAACACTTAACCTCACGAAATGGCTATAATCTTATGGGTATGAAATTCGGCATAACCACACCTTTTACTTGTAGTTATCTACCAGAGGAAGATGAGCGGCTATTGGTTTTTATGAGCGATACAGAACCCACTATCTCTGAATATGACTTTTTAATTGGGGCGGGCTTCAGGCGTAGCGGAACACAAGTGTACCGACCACATTGTGGCTCGTGTAACGCCTGTGAGTCTATTCGACTACCAGTCCAGAGATTTGCACCGTCTAAGAGTCAAAAGCGCATCATGAAGCGCAACCAGGACCTGACAATACGTATTAGTAATAGTGACAAGCCAGAATATTATCCGCTGTATGAGTCCTATATAAACCAACGCCATGACGACGGCAGCATGTACCCGGCTACTAAAGAACAATATCAAGGTTTTATCTTAAGTCCTTGGAACAACGCTTTGTTTATTGAGATTTACGCAACTGACGAACACGCTAACGATGAACTTATTGCTGTAGCAGTCACCGACAACCTTGTATCTTCTCTTTCAGCTTTATACACTTTTTTTAAGCCCGAACAACAACAACGGTCACTAGGAAGCTTTGCTATCTTGCAACAAATCGAACTTGCTAAGTCGTTAAATAAACCTTTCTTATATTTGGGATATCAAATAGATACCTGTCAAAAAATGAGCTATAAACAGAATTTTTTACCCCATGAGCGCTTTTTTAACGATAAATGGCAACTAATTACAAAAAAAGCAGGGTAAAGCTTTACACTCGCTCCCTTATTGGGCAAAATCTGCGCGGCATTTTTAGACACTTATTTTATTGATTAGAGGTAACAGAGTTAGATGGCGAAAGAAGATTGTATTGAAATGGAAGGCACCGTGTTGGATACCCTTCCAAATACTATGTTTCGTGTTGAATTGGAAAATGGTCATGTTGTTACTGCCCATATTTCAGGTAAAATGCGGAAAAACTATATTCGTATTTTAACCGGCGACAAGGTGACAGTAGAACTTACGCCCTATGACCTATCCAAAGGTCGTATCATTTACCGCGCAAGATAATAAATTAGCAATTTATTTTTGGGTTAATGAGGCAGATTTCTTAACTTAATTTTAGATTTAAAATACAAAAAAACCGATATTGAAAAATATCGGTTTTTTTATGTCTTGGCTAATTAATCTTAACGATACTACTTAACGATACTAAGAGTTAAGCGCAGCTGGTTTTGCCTTACTGTCAGAGAAAAACTCGAAACTTAACTCGTCATTTTTCAGGCTAATTTTCACACTACCCCCCTGACTCAAACGTCCAAACAACAACTCGTTTGCTAATTCTTTCTTAACATGCTGCTGAATAACGCGAGCCATCGGACGTGCGCCCATGTTTTTATCATAACCCTTGTTAGCTAGCCAATCACGCGCTTGGTTGCTGACTTCAAGTGAAACACCTTTGTTATCAAGCTGCACTTGCAGTTCAACAATAAATTTATCCACTACTTGTAAAATGACGTCTCGACCAAGATGATTAAACCAAACGGTTGCATCTAGCCTGTTTCTGAATTCAGGTGTGAATATTTTCTTAATCTCAGACATGGCATCATGGCTATGATCCTGTTGTTTAAAACCAATAGAAGTTCGAATAGTCTCCTGCACACCAGCGTTTGTGGTCATAACTAACACCACGTTTCTAAAGTCTACTTTACGGCCGTTATTATCCGTTAACGTACCATGGTCCATAACTTGTAATAAGATGTTGTAGATATCGCTATGGGCCTTTTCTACTTCATCTAACAAGATGACTGAGTACGGGTTTTTAATGACCGCATCTGTTAATAATCCTCCTTGATCGAAGCCCACGTATCCCGGAGGTGCGCCAATTAAACGACTCACCGCATGACGTTCCATATATTCAGACATATCGAATCGTAATAACTCTACGCCCATGACCTTGGCTAATTGAGCGGTCACTTCAGTTTTACCCACACCAGTAGGGCCAGCAAACAGGAAGTTACCAATAGGTTTAGTTTCATTACCTAAACCAGAGCGAGACAAGCGAATAGCATCTGTTAAGGTGTCTATGGCCTGATCTTGCCCGAATACCACCATTTTCAAGTCACGATCTAAATGTTTAAGTACTTGCTTGTCAGAGACTGATACAGACTTTTCTGGAATCCGTGCAATCTTAGAAATGATCAGCTCAATATCACTCACACCAATGGTCTTTTTACGCTTAGAGGCAGGCAACAAGCGCTGACTTGCACCCGCTTCATCGATGACATCTATTGCTTTATCAGGCAAATGACGTTCATTGATGTACTTAGCCGATAACTCAGCAGCTGCTCGAATAGCTTTATGTGTAAAGCGAACACTGTGGTGAGCCTCATAACGAGATTTTAAGCCCATCAGAATTTTGGTGGTATCGCTTACTGTAGGCTCGATCACATCCACTTTTTGGAAACGACGGGCTAAGGCACGATCCTTTTCGAAAATACCTTGATATTCTTGATAGGTAGTTGACCCCATGCAGCGTAATTCGCCACTACTGAGTTTTGGTTTGAGCAAGTTCGAGGCATCCATCACACCGCCCGAAGCTGCACCTGCACCAATAATGGTATGAATTTCATCGATAAATAAAATCGCGTCCGGGCAGGCTGCTAACTCTTTCAATATGCCTTTAAGACGTTTCTCAAAATCACCACGATATTTAGTCCCCGCTAATAAAGCCCCCATATCCAATGAATAAACCGTCGCCTCGGCAATGACCTCTGGCACTTCTTTACTCACGATACGATAAGCTAAACCTTCAGCAATAGCGGTTTTCCCCACACCAGCTTCGCCTACCAATAACGGATTGTTTTTGCGACGACGACATAATATTTGAATACTGCGCTCTAATTCGCTATCACGACCGATAAGCGGATCGATTTTGCCGTCTTTGGCACTTTGGTTAAGGTTGGTGGAATATTTATCCAGCATAGACTCAGCTTCTTCTTGCTCGCTGGTTTCTTCTTCACTTTCTCTGTGCGCCGGAGATTCATCATCAACCTTGGATACACCATGTGAGATATAATTCACTACGTCTAAACGTGTTACATCAGATTTTTTCAAGATATAAACGGCTTGAGACTCTTGTTCACTGAAAATAGCCACTAATACATTAGCGCCAGTGACTTCCTCTTTACCCGATGACTGAACATGAAAAACAGCACGTTGCAGCACACGTTGAAAACCAAGCGTGGGCTGAGTTTCGCGCTCGTTACCCTGCTCGTCTAACAACAAAGGCGTGGTATCTTTAACAAAATCGGTGAGTTCTTGTTTAATTGACTCAATATTGGCACCACAGGCCTTTAACGCATCTTTAGCCGCGTTATTATCAAGTAAGGCAAGCAATAGATGCTCAACTGTCATAAATTCATGACGATGCTCTCTGGCAAAAATGAACGCTTCATTTAACGTCTGCTCTAAATCTTTATTTAACATAAGAATGCCCTCTGACTACTAGCCTATTCGAAGATGATACTTTTCTCAATCCAATCATCACGCTTGCTCCATGGTACACATGAGTGGATGTTGGTGTTCTTTTGCATATCGACTAACTTGCATCACCTTAGTTTCTGCAATCTCTGCAGTATAGATGCCACAAACAGCCCTACCATGGTAGTGCACTGTAAGCATTATTTGTTGTGCTCTTTCACCGTCTACATTAAAAAATCGCATCAGTACGTCAATTACAAAATCCATTGGTGTGTAATCATCGTTATCCAATAAAACTTTGTACATGGGTGGAGGTGCGGCTTTTCTCTTTACCGCATCAATGTCTTTCTGACGCTCAATATCGATGATGTTATCTTTACTCATAGTTCACTTATTTAGCCCAAATATTTTAAGATAATTTCCTGTGGTTGCAACTATCACCAATGTTGCAGCAATCTTACAATTTTAACAAAATGTCAAATTCACCTTGACAAAAACAGGTTAAAAAAACTACATTTTAATTTGACGGTTGTATTCGGTAGTTAACACGTCTTTCCCTAATCATTAGTGTGGGGGCAAAGTTGTATTAGTTCAAGGGATTAAAAGGAAGCAAGAAGTATGGCAATCGGAAAAGTAAAATGGTTCAATAATGCAAAAGGGTTTGGCTTTATTGTGCCCGATGATGGCGGTGAAGATATATTCGCACATTACTCAACAATAAAGATGGAGGGCTATCGTTCTCTCAAAGCAGGCCAAGCAGTAAAATATGAAGTGCAGCAAGGCCCAAAAGGTTTGCATGCAGAAAATATTGATTTCAATGGTGAGCCTGAAAGATAATCTTTTATCTGAAATAAAAAAAGCAGACTTTAACGTCTGCTTTTTTGTTGGTGCATAGTGTGTACTTATATCACACGCCATAAACATGGCGTATCAGTTAACTAGCAGCAAGTATACCGTTCAATGTAGCACTTGGGCACATGGCTTGAGTTATTAAGGCAATATCAGGGTAATAGTAACCACCGATATCTACAGGCTTGCCTTGAGTCCCATCAATTTCTGCCATGATTTTGCTTTCGTTAGCGGACAACGATTCAAATAATGGTTTAAATTTAGCCACCAATTCCTTATCGTCAGCCTGATTAACTAAGGCTTCTGCCCAATACATAGCTAAGTAGAAATGACTGCCTCTGTTATCCAACTGACCTGCTTTACGAAGTGGTGATTTACCTTCAGTTAGCAGTTTTTCCGTCGCTTGGTCTAAGGCAATTGCCAACGCTTTTGCTTTGCTGTTGTCAGTCTTGATAGCTAAGTCTTCAAGAGATACGGTTAAAGCTAAGAACTCACCCAGTGAATCCCAACGTAAATGGCCTTCTTCAACAAATTGTTGAACATGTTTAGGTGCAGAACCACCCGCTCCCGTTTCAAACAAGCCACCACCGGCCATTAGAGGCACAATAGACAACATCTTAGCACTGGTACCTAGCTCTAAAATTGGGAACAAATCAGTCAGGTAATCACGCAAAACATTACCGGTTACAGAGATAGTGTCTAGGCCACGTATCGCTCTTTCCATAGTGTAACGAATAGCGCGAACCGGAGACATGATAGATATATCTAAGCCGTTGGTATCGTGATCTTTAAGATATTCGTTCACTTTTAAAATCATTTGAGCATCGTGAGCTCTTTCGTCATCCAACCAGAAGACTGTTGGCATACCTGATTGGCGAGCGCGATTAACCGCCAACTTAACCCAATCACGAATAGGCGCATCTTTGGCTTGGCACATTCTCCAGATATCGCCTTCTTCAACAGCATGTTCGATAAGTACAGTACCGTCTTGATCGACGACCTGAACTTTACCGTCACCAGTCATTTCAAACGTTTTGTCATGAGAACCATATTCTTCGGCTTTTTGCGCCATCAAACCCACGTTAGGCACTGTGCCCATAGTTGTTGGATCAAATGCACCATGAGTCTTACAGAAATTGATCGTTTCTTGATAAATAGTGGCATAAGTACTTTCAGGGATAACCGCTTTAGTATCATGTAACTTGCCATCTGGCCCCCACATTTTACCAGAGCTTCTGATCATCGCTGGCATAGATGCATCCACAATTACATCACTAGGTACATGTAGATTCGAAATACCTTTATCTGAATTCACCATAGCGATAGGAGGACGGTCGGCATAACAAGCATTAATATCGTGCTCGATTTCAGCTCTTTGAGACTGCGGCAAAGTCGATATTTTGTCGTATACGCTACCTAAACCGTTATTTGGATTAACGCCTAGTTCATCAAACAAAGTTTGGTATTTATCAAATAGTTTTTTATAAAAAACTTTAACACAATGGCCAAATACTATGGGATGAGACACTTTCATCATGGTCGCTTTTACGTGCAACGAGAATAAAACGCCAGAGTTTCTAGCATCTTCAATTTGTTCTTCAAAGAATTCACATAATGCTTTTTTGCTCATACACATGCCGTCAATTACTTCGCCAGCTAACAAATCTATTTTTGGCTTTAATACTGTGACTTTCCCAAATTTATCGGTGAATTCTATATTGACAAAGCCTGCTTTAGTCACAGTGACTGATTTTTCGCCAGAGTAAAAATCACCTTTACGCATATGTGCAACGTGAGTCTGAGAGGCTTGACTCCAAGCTCCCATTGAATGGGGGTGACGTTTTGCATAATTTTTAACAGCAACAGGAGCACGACGGTCAGAGTTACCTTCACGTAATATTGGATTTACAGCACTACCTAATACTTTACCGTAAAGGGCTAAAGTATCTTTTTCTGCATCTGTCTGAGGATCTTCAGGAAACTCAGGTAAAGCAAAACCATTACTTTGCAACTCTTTAATGGCGACTCTTAACTGCGGAATAGAAGCACTGACGTTAGGCAATTTTATAATGTTGGTTGATGCTTCTTGAGTCAAAGCTCCTAATTCAGCTAAGGCATCTGGCACTTGTTGGTCGGCTGGAAGAATATCGCCGAATACAGACAAGATACGTGCCGCTAATGAAATATCAGTTAATTCAACTTCAATCCCCGCACTTGAAGTAAAGTTGCGAATAATGGGAAGCAGTGAATAAGTAGCAAGCGCCGGCGCTTCGTCCGTTTTAGTGTAGATAATCTTTGACTTGGAAATCGTCATTATAAGCCTCATGTTATTGGCAAAGCACTGACAACCCATATTCGCGATAAAATAAACACGCAAAATCACAATTTTGTGACAACATGGATCGGTGTTTTGTACCGAAATTAAAAAATTTCTCATCTAGATTAGATCTAGAAAGACAATGATTAATATATGGGTTGATTTGTGAAGTACAAGTTTTGCTTGCATAATTTATTCTAAAAATCACACATTCATTCAAATATGTACAGTAATCGATCAATCAATTTACGGCCTAATCAATAGTTAAATATGTCAAAACTACCTAATACACGTTCTAAAAAAATCACGCCTAAACCCGCAACAACTTTTCCCGTTAAAACACGTATTGTATTGTTTAATAAACCTTTTGATGTACTGACCCAGTTTACCGACCAAGCTGGCAGACAAACCCTCAAAGATTTTATTCCCATATCAGATGTTTATGCCGCGGGTCGCTTAGACAAAGACAGCGAAGGGTTATTGGTATTAACTAACGACGGAAAATTACAAAACAAACTGGCCTCGCCGAAGTTTAAAACAGCCAAAACTTACTGGGTGCAAGTCGAGGGCGTTCCTCAGGATAAAGATTTAGAACAGTTGCGTAATGGCGTTAACTTAAAAGACGGTATGACCCAAGCTGCTAAGGTCGATTTAATCGACGAACCTGCATTTTGGGATCGTAACCCTCCCGTACGTTTTAGGCAAAATAAGCCTACTAGTTGGTTATCTATTACAATTTCTGAGGGTCGAAATCGACAGGTAAGGCGTATGACAGCGCATGTTGGGTTGCCTACTTTGCGGTTAATTCGTTATAGCGTGGGGGATTGGACGATTGATGGGATTGGGAATGGGGAGTATGTGGAGGTTTGAGTGTTTTAGAATCTCACTTTTGCATGTGAGATTCTAAAACGAGTAAAAGCATGCGCTGACGCTTACTGGCCTCCATGCCAGTTTTTGACTTGAATCCCTTCAAGCCAGTTACTTTTTTTGCTGCAGCTAAAAAAAAGTCACCAGAAAAAAGCCGCTCGAGGGCAATGCTCTTCATCCGGTTATTTTGTAAATTAAGCTGGGTGAAAATGGATTTTTTAGAAGCACGGCTTCGCCCAGTTGAACAGCTCGACAACGAGGTCGAGATTGGGTGCTGATCATCATGGACGAGTAATTGACTAACCTAAAGTGTATGAACCTGGTTGCGAAGGGATTCTCAAATTTGCCAAATAATTCACCCTGTTGAGACACCATCACTTTATTGAGACATCCATTGTAACAAACCAGTAGCATAGCTGAACACAGGTTCGGAGGCTGACTTGAGGATTTTCAGAGCGCTTGATTTTACTATTTAATTTAAACGTTCTTTCTGAGGTTGGTTAACACTTATTGAAAAATAATTTACTACAAATTGAACTTATATTGTTACTACCCCTCTGAATATACAGTTTTTATGTGTGTTCTCATTTTTAAGCCTGATTTTTATCAGGCTTTTTTTTGCCTGTTATACGGGTTAACAGTTCCTCCTGAATTAGGATTCGAGTCATGATAATTCGATGTAATTCGTGAGTGGGTTATCAGTTCACATTGTTATGTGGGGCTTTATTGGGTCGTTCCAAACGTCCTTCTTGGATGTCCATGCACCTGTGTATGATTATTGAATAATACTTATTCAAAACGTCTCATTTGATAAGGAGTTGTGCGTATTCAGCGGTTTTTTCAAATTTGCGGGCGGCATGTTGTAAGCGATTCACTATTTTGATGTCTGTTGTTTTACTAATAGCTATATAGCTACTGCGTTGGTTTTCTGGGACTATTTCTTTGTAGCTAATAGCGACGTCTGATCTTCCTCTTTTATTTAAGACGTTCTTAATATTAACAGGATCGCCATACACTAAGTCGACTCGACCATTTTCTAGTAAAGTAACCTCTAGTTTCCCCTCAGAGACGACATACAGGTTTTTTTGCTCTGAGAAGCCATGTGAGGTGAGCTCATTGTATCCTGCAGAGTCTTTCACTATAGCGATCAATTTTTGCTTAGCTTGCTTCATATTATCGACATAATTTTCTGGCTTGCTTGTTAAAGAGATAAATACTCTTGTTAAATTACTGACCTTTATAAGCCAATGAAAATCATCTTGCCGTTCAGGTGTTTTTATCATACTTAAAATCAAGGTATTAGGATTATTGCTCGCGGTTGCAAAAGCACGTACCCAGGGCATAAACTCAATTTTGGCATCGAGTTGTGCTTCTTTTAAAATGGCTTGAAGGATCTCAATGGAAGGACCTTTACTCTCACCGTTTTCAAAATATTGAAGTAGGCGATTGTCATTGGCGACTGCCAATAAATTAGTCTCTATACTTTCCCTTGCGAAAGGGCATAAAGAAGCGCTAAGACATAAAAATAATACCAATGAGTTTATTGTAAATTGCATAATAACCCCTGTTTTTGAGTGCGCAGTAGAATAAACATTACTAGAAACTCATTTAATAAATTTTAGATTCGAAAACGCAGTGCCGAAACCGATTCTTTTGCTCTAGGTATTTAATATCTCATTTTGTTTCAGTAAACCTTCAAATGAAACTCAGTTTATGTGATGCTAAATCTCTAAAATTTACAATATGTATATTCCCTCCTATTAAAAAACATAAGAAAATTGTTATGAATGTAGAAGAAAACTCTGAGCTGGTCCCCACAAAATTAACTGGCCAAAACATTTATCTACGAACCGCTAGGATGTCTGATTTTGTAGCTATTAAAGTTTATAGACAAGATCCTGAAAAATTCTAAATATATTAGACCACCAGAGAATGACGATGATACATTAAGGATCATCGATGGGCTATGCAAACCATGGCGATTCACAGAAGGACAGTGGAATGGTTTTGTGATTTGTCTGACCGGTGATGACACTGTTATTGGTGAAATAGTTTTTAGAGTAGAGGATTGGCATAACCAAAGAGCCGAGATTGGCTATCGTATTAACCAAACCGCAGCGGGTCGAGGCGTGTCTATAGAAGCTTTAAAACTGCTTGTGGATTTATTATTTAAAGACCTAGGCTTCTTTAAGCTGCTAGCCAAATGTGATCCTAGAAATACTGGTTCATATCGCGTAATGGAGAAACAGGGATTTAAAAGAGAAGCCATTTTTAAAGAGCACTATTTGCTAGGGGTTGAATGGACTGATCAATACGACTATGGCCTACTCGCATCAGAATGGAACAACATAGCTAAGAATCCCTTTAGGGAGCCCAATTGGTTATTTAAGACTTTAAACATACTTTAAAGGATGCTAATGGCTTAATTTGATTATTTGAGTGCGTCATGCAATACTCCCTTAAAGGAGCATAATCATGCATATGCAACACAAAACATCTTTTAAGGCTTATTATGGATTTCGATCATTTGACGGCTAATGCCATTGCAGGCGAATTAGGCGCTAGAATTAAAACCGCTCGGCTGAACGCTAATCTCACCCAAAAAGCTTTAGCTAAAAAAGCGGGGGTATCTCTCAAAGCTGTGACTAATGGTGAGAAAGGCAAATCAACACTTGAATCAATGATTGCTATTCTCATAGCCCTTAAAATGTCAGAGCAGCTAAATTCATTTATACCAAAACAGAAAATCTCTCCCGTTCAGCTCATTGAACTGCAAGGTAAAGAACGCAAAAGAGCCACTAGCAGCTCCAAAAACAGCGCCCAAACTAAGGACACCGCAAAATGGTAACCGAGGTAGTAAAGGTTAGATACAAAGAATACGACGTAGGCGCGGTTAGCTATAACACAGAGACCCAAATGGGAGCGTTTGAGTATTTCCCGAGCTTTATCAAAACAGGTATTGAATTATCGCCACTAAAAATGCCTTTAGCTAAAAAGATTTACTCCTTTCCCCAGATAGATCAGGTAACTTTCAAAGGGCTACCTGGACTTATTGCTGATTCACTGCCGGATGATTTTGGTAATGCTGTGATGAATGCATGGATAGCCAGTCTAGGTAAATCAACAAGGGATATCACTCCTTTACAAAGACTTCAGTACACTGGCATGCGGGGGATGGGGGCCTTAACCTATTCACCAGCGACAAAAAGAAAAAATCTTAATGCTTCTCAGCCAATACACATCGAGTCACTTATTTCTATCGCCCAAGAGGTGTTAGATAAACGTCAACAATTTAACGTTAAACTGAACAATGACGGGCAAGAAAAGCAAGAAGAAATGATGTCTCTACTGTCAGTTGGTATGAGCGCAGGTGGAGCAAGGCCGAAAGCTGTTCTTGCCTTCAACAACGATTTCAGCCAAGTACGTTCAGGTCAAACTGATGCACCAAATGGCTTTACGCACTATCTCATGAAATTTGACGGCGTCAGCGAACACAATAAAAATAAAGAGACCTTTGGCGACCCTATGGGTTATGGCGCGATGGAGTATACCTACCACTTATTAGCTAAAGAGTGCGGTATCCATATGATGCCATGCCGTCTACTTAATGAGGGCAAACGAAGACATTTTATTACCGAAAGATTTGATCGTATCGGCAATGAAAAAGTACACGTACAAACCCTGAACGCTCTTGAGCACGTAAGCTACAAACAAGTTGGTTCGTACTCTTATGCTGAACTATTTAGCACAGCTAGAAAGCTGAGCTTGAGTCCAGACGATGCGATGCAGTTATTCAAACGCATGGTATTTAACGTTATTGCACGCAATCATGATGATCACAGCAAAAATTTTGGTTTTTTATTAGATACAGATAATAAATGGCAACTCGCCCCAGCTTATGATCTAGCCTATAGCTACAAACCCGACAGCCATTGGGTAAGTAAACATTGGATGACTCTAAATGGTAAACAAGACAACTTCACAAGAAATGATTTCTATAGTTTTGAAAAACTAAGCCCTATTTTTAGCAAACGAAATATAGATGATGTTTTAAATCAAACCATAGAAGCGGTATCACACTGGGATAAACTGGCCTTAGAACAAGATGTACCGAACACACTGATAAAAGAAGTAAGCCATAACCTAAGGCTTTCTTTGTAGTTTGGAATTAACAGTAATCGATGGGATCAGTGGATTATTCTGAAGCTTTAAAGGCAGAACAGCTGTGGCGGAGCCACTAAATCGGTTGTCGGCTTCGCCGATGCTTTTGACCTACCCTCGCATGTATGTTCGCCAATTATCACCTTCAAACAAAGACTTTCATATACCTAAATCCGATGATTAAGCAGATGATTTCCCACAAAAAAACTGCTAAACTTCCTGCCCATTTTTTAGCCTCTAATTTTCACATTCAAAATTTATGACAACAACTTCCCAAAGCAACAATGACACTCAAGACAACAGCCAAATAAAAGTGGTGGTAGGGATGTCTGGAGGTGTGGATTCTTCTGTTTCAGCTTATCTTCTCAAGCAGCAAGGCTACCAAGTGGAAGGCCTGTTTATGAAAAACTGGGAAGAAGACGACAATGATGAGTATTGTGCTGCAGCAGAAGACTTAAAAGATGCCCAGTCTGTATCAGATAAGTTGGGGATCACCCTACACACAATTAACTTTGCGGCTGAGTATTGGGATAACGTATTTGAGTACTTCTTGGCTGAGTACAAAGCAGGTCGTACCCCTAATCCTGACATTATGTGCAACAAAGAAATCAAATTTAAAGCCTTTCTGGAATTTGCAGCTGAAGAATTAAGCGCAGATTATATTGCGACAGGCCATTATGTGCAGTGCTCCAACGCCACTGGCAATTGGCAGATGTTGCGTGGTTTGGATGACAACAAGGATCAAAGTTACTTTTTATATACCTTAGGTGAGCAACATATCGCTCAGACACTTTTCCCTATTGGTCATTTAGAAAAACCCAAGGTACGAGAAATAGCCTTAGAGCAGGGTTTAGTGACTCACGATAAAAAAGACAGCACCGGCATTTGTTTTATCGGTGAGCGCAAATTCAAAGACTTTTTGGCGCAATATTTACCTGCACAACCGGGAGAAATTGAAACCGCTGAAGGTAAAATCATCGGCAAACATGAAGGTCTGATGTACCACACATTAGGGCAGCGTAAAGGTCTGTTGATTGGTGGTATGAAAGAGTACGGCGAAGAGCCTTGGTATGTTGTAGATAAAGATATTCAGCGTAATGTGCTGATTGTAGGCCAAGGTGCCAATCACCCTCGCCTCTACTCAACTGGACTGTTAGCAAATCAATTGCATTGGGTTGATCGCAAAGGCCCTGAACAAGCCATAAAATGTTCGGTAAAAACCCGGTATCGCCAACAAGATATTCCTTGCCAAATAACACCCAATACTGATGGTAGTCTATTGGTTGAATTTGATGAACCACAAAAAGCCGTTACCCCAGGTCAGTCTGCTGTTTTTTACCAAAACAAGATGTGTTTGGGTGGTGGCATAATTGAGAATTATATCCGTTAATGAGTACTAATAATCATCGTCGATTTCATGAGAGCAACATCGCCTTAGCAGGTTTGTGTCAAGCGGCAGCGTTAGTGAAACAAATAGCCCGTAGTAATGAATATGATAGTCAAGCTTTAACGACATCGCTCAATAGCATTGCCATTACTACTTCCGACAATACCGAACAAGTATTTGGTGATGTCAATCACTTAGCTTTGGGTTATCAAACCATACTGTCTCAGCTTAGCAATCAATCAACTAACAAAGACGTAGAAGTCACACGTTATATTGCCAATTTGTTATCTATAGAGCGAAAACTCAGTTCAAGTAAAAAGACTATGGCACTGCTAGGTGAACGTATTTCAAATATTCAAAGGCAACAGCTGCATTTAGATATATCCGACAGTCAAATGTTGAGTAACTTAGCCAGTATTTATACTGATGTGGTGAGCCCAGTCGCTAGAAAAATCCAAGTAGCTGGAGATCCAGAAAAATTGAAACGCCCTGATAATCAGCACCGTGTGCGAGCTATATTATTAGCCGGCGTGCGCGCGGCTGTTTTATGGCGACAACTGGGTGGTAAACGCCGACATATATTATTTAGTCGCCAACAAATATTAGATAGCGCACAACAGACTTTAAACAACATTAGCACACCAAATTAGGAACATTTCATGAACTTATCTGCACTATCTGCACTCACAGCAGTTTCTCCAGTAGACGGGCGTTACGGGAGCAAAACAGTTGAGTTAAGACACATTTTCAGCGAATTTGGTTTGCTAAAATACCGCGTCATTGTTGAAGTCCGTTGGCTACAAAAATTAGCGGCAACCGAAGATATTCAAGAAGTCCCGGCACTCAGTTCACAGGCCAACACATTTTTAGATAATATTGTAAGTGATTTTTCTGAAGCCGATGCCCAGCGGATTAAAGATATCGAGAGCACCACTAATCACGACGTGAAAGCCGTCGAATACTTTTTGAAAGAAAAAGTGTCTGGCAACGCTGAGCTTCAGGCCGTGAATGAGTTTATTCACTTTGCATGTACATCAGAAGACATCAACAATCTATCTCATGCATTGATGTTAACTGAAGCCAGAAATGCAGTAATTTTACCTTACTGCGATAAATTGGTTTTAGAGCTTAAACGTTTAGCCATAGAATTAAAATCAGTGCCTATGATGGCGCGTACCCACGGACAACCAGCTTCTCCCACGACTATGGGTAAAGAAATGGCCAATGTGATGATCCGTTTGCAACGCCAACGTGATCAAATTGCACAAGTACAAATATTAGGCAAGATAAATGGCGCTGTAGGGAACTACAACGCTCACCTTAGCGCATACCCTGATTTGGATTGGCATACCTTTGCAGAAGAGTTTGTGAATAGCCTAGGTATCACTTTGAATGCGTATACCACTCAAATAGAACCACATGATTACATAGCCGAATTATTTGATGCGATTGCTCGCTTTAATACTATTTTGCTAGATTTTGATCGCGATGCATGGGGTTATATTGCTCTAGGTCACTTCAAACAAAAAACCATTGCTGGCGAAATTGGTTCCTCTACCATGCCTCACAAAGTTAACCCTATCGATTTTGAAAACTCAGAAGGTAATTTAGGCTTAGCCAACGCTATGTTTGGACATCTCGCGAGTAAACTACCGGTTTCGAGATGGCAACGAGATTTAACTGATTCAACCGTACTCAGAAATTTAGGTGTCGGTGTAGGGTATTCGATCATTGCTTATCAGTCTTCTCTAAAAGGGATCAGTAAACTTGAAGTCAATGAACAGAGTCTGCTGAATGAACTAGATAACAACTGGGAATTATTGGCCGAGCCAGTACAAACAGTGATGCGTCGTTATGGTATTGAAAAGCCTTATGAAAAACTCAAAGAGTTAACGCGAGGCAAAAAAATAAACCAACAAATTATGGCTGACTTTATAGACACCTTAGCTTTGCCCGACAACGCCAAAGCACAACTTAAAACACTCACTCCGGCTAATTACATTGGTCGTGCTATTGAGTTTGTTGAACAGTTAGAAAGATAAAAGAGCGCCGCCATCTAAACTACATTAGCCTAAATTCCTACCCGAAAATTGTCGGGGTGAACTACACTTAGTCTTCACTCCGATTTTTAAAGGGATTTAAAAATGTTAAAGTCGATCTTACAAACTTGGGTTTGGTCAGGAATAAATAAAGGGTCTTCAGAAAATTTCAACCCGATCCGCATCACTAACATTATTGCTTTATTATGTATTTCTGTATCAGCCCTGCACGTACCAATCGTCCTATATTTTGTGGCACAATCTGGCTATCAAGAATTACTACTGATCATCATATCTGTATCATTGTTGACCCTAGTACCTGTTTTTAATCGTCTTAAAGCTTATTTAATTAGCAAGCTATTTTTGGTCACCGTTTTTGCCACATACATATTAATATCTTGCCTAATACGACAAGAAAACTTAAACATTCAGTACTTTTTTTTACTCGCAGTTGTCATCTGTCCCTTTTTATTTAAGGAAACGGAAAGTGGTTTAATGTTTTTAATTACCCTGTCATATTTTTTACTATTTGTTGGTTTCGAAGTTTGGTTTTACTATTCATCCGTCAATACTCTGAGCTTCCATCAACAGATAGTTAAAATCAGTTGCAGTATTTCATTTGCCCTATCCTGTTTACTTTGCAGCTATCATATTCGAAGAAACATTAATCGTAATTGGCAAAAGCTGTCCTCAGAGCGTGAACGTTCAGAAAGGTTGCTGTTAAATATTTTACCCGCCAACATTGCCCAACGGCTAAAAAAATCATCCAATCTAATAGCTGACTACTTTGAACAAGTTAGTATTCTATTTGCCGACATTCAAGATTTTACTCCCTTGTGTAAAAACCTCTCGCCACGACAGCTTGTTAGCCTTTTAAATGAAGTGTTTTGTGCATTTGATAGCATTACCCAAAAATACGGATTAGAAAAAATTAAAACCAGTGGTGACGGCTACATGGTGGCTGGAGGGTTACCTATTATTAGTGCTTCCCATGCCGTTAAATGTTGTCACTGCGCCTTAGACATGCAGGATGCATTTAAAGATATTTGTAAAAAGCACCATTTAAACACGGGTCTACGCATAGGTATAGGTTGCGGCGAAGTGATTGCTGGAATCATTGGAAAAAGTAAATTCAGCTACGATCTTTGGGGTGAGGCTGTTAACTTAGCATCACGTATGGAAAGTCACGGTTTGAGTAATAAAATTCAAGTCACTGAATCAACTTACGAAATCACCAAAAACTGCTTTCAGTTTGATAAACGAGGCTCAATTGAGGTAAAAGGTCTTGGGTGGATAAATACCTATTGGTTAGTCAGCAGAAAAAATAATTCGGAAACATATGTACTCTCTAAATAACTTTGATAAACAACAATTCATTAACCAATATTGGCAAAAAAAACCACTGGTGATCAAACAAGGTTTCGATAACTTTATTGATCCCCTAGATGAACACGATTTAGCTGGCTTAAGCCAAGAGCCATCCGTTGACTCAAGAATAGTGAGCCAAACAGCTAACACATGGCAGGTAAGTCACGGGCCTTTTGAAGATGTTAACGCACACTGTTTAGGTGCATGGAGCCTACTGGTTCAGTCAGTAGACCATTTTGTTCCCGAAGCAGACCAACTCATGCGTGCCTTCGACTTTATTCCCCATTGGCGAATGGACGACCTTATGGTGAGTTTTTCCAATAAAGATGCCGGTGTAGGCTCTCACCTCGACCAATACGATGTATTTATCATTCAAGGCAAAGGTTCTAGACGCTGGCAAGTAGGCTTACCCGGGAATTTTAACAAAATCAATCCCCATAAAGATTTAGCACAAATTTCTGGCTTTGAACCCGTTATTGACCAAGTTTTACAGCCTGGGGATATCATCTATATCCCAGCCAATCATCCCCACAACGGAGTAGCATTGGAAGAATGCTTAAACTACTCAGTAGGATTCCGCGCACCTTCCCAACAAGACATGCTGTCTTCACTTGCTGACTTTGCTATCGATAACAACTTATTTAACCAACGTTACACAGATAAAGAACTCGCTCCTCGTGAATTCAGCGGTGAAATAAAACAACAAGAAGTCACAAGATTTAAGCACATGCTGCAACAACTTCTAGAAACCGAGCAGTTTTCTAATTGGGCTGCTCAGTTTTTAAGTCAAAGCGGTGAAAAACAAGAGTTTGACGAGCAGGACATACAAATTTTCAGTCATCAAGATATTGTTGGCAAACTGAAAGCAGGCGTGCCATTTGTTCGATGTCCAGCAATTAAAGCGGTTTTTCTTGAGCAACCACTCTCTAATATTGAAAAGATTGAAGATTTTATGTTTTATATTCAAGGTGAGGTATTTTCAGTTCCATTAAATGACAAAGAGTTAGTTTTAAACTTTCTTAATCGTCCCGTTTTTTACCTAGAAAATAATACCTTAGACCAAAGTAGTATATTTTTCACTCAGTTAGTCACTACAATGGTCAATTCAGGGTATTGGTACCCTGAATAAACGAGGAGCGAGCATATGGCGTTTTTTGCAAAAAGCGTCGATTGGGACAACGAACGTCACACTCTCAAAAAAATTCGAGAGAAAGTATTTGTATGCCAATGGCGTATTCCCACGGAGTCTGAGTTTGATCACCAAGATAGCATTGCATTTCATGTGTTAGTGGTGGACGACCACAATCAAGATATAGCCACGGGCCGTATCACTCCCCAGGGAGAAATAGGTCGCATAGCGGTTGAGCCTGAGTTTAGAGGTCCAGAAGTATATCAAGCACTCTTTAATGCATTACTTAATATTGCTAGAGAGCATGGTATACCAGATGTCTTAATACAATGTGCGTTGGAAGGTGTTAACTATTACCAACAACAAGGATTCCGCCCAGTGGGCAAGGTATTTATGGATGCAGGTGTAGCGAGACAAAATTTGTCATGCAACCTCAATCACTTTAACCTCGAAAGAGTAGAGCTTACCCATTAGAAAAAAATTAGGTGAAACTTGACGTTTCACCTAATTTTCCCTTATGGATTTTCCATCAAAATCTAGAACTGACTTACAATGACTCGGCTAATACCTGTAAAGGGTGTTTAGGTTTAAAATTCTCGAATCTGGCCACCTGACTCCGACATGAATAACCAGTAGCGACTATTTGTTGTGGCTGATATTGACTGACAGCTTGTTGCCAGCTTAATTGATAAATGCCTGTAGATTCCTCTATATGGCTTGCTTCGTGACCAAAGGTCCCCGCCATACCACAACACCCGACAGATACCGCAGATAACGTTAAACCTGTTTGTTGGAAAATCAGTTGCCATTGTTTTTCACTGGTAGGCAAAGCCGTTTTTTCGCTGCAGTGGCCAAACAGTGCATAGTTTAGGGTTTTGCCTTGATTTTTACTTTGGCTGACGTTTGGCAGTTCAAGTTGCAACAACCACTCGTGTACTAGCTGAACTTTAAATTCACCACGTTTCGCGCCTAGTGTCTTGGCATATTCATCCCGATAACAAAGCACCATAGAAGGATCGACTCCTATCATTGGCAAGGCCAAATCATCTAACTGATTCAAAAAATCTGCCGCAGTTTTAGCCGTTTTAGCAAACTCCTTCAAAAAGCCTTTTACATGTTGCGGTTTACCGTTTGGCATAAAAGGTAATAACACAGGTTCGTAACCTAGTTTAGTTATTAAAGTCACCAAAGACTCCACTACTTGTGCATCATAAAAGCTAGTAAAGGGGTCTTGCACAATACAGACTTTTTTTGCTAACTGAACTGGGCTTAACTGCTGCAATGCCACTAAATCAAATTGCATTGCGGGGTGACCATTTAGTCTTTGATCTAGGGTGGGCTGGGATAAAATAGGTGTATCGATATACCCTATCGTTTTACGAATAGCGGTATTCACCCAACCTTGGCGTAAGAAAAAGTTAATAAACCCAGGTGCTTTGGCCATCAAAGGCGCCATTTTTTCAATATTGCCAACCAAGTGGTCTTTGGCCGGGCGCATATAACGTTGGTAATACATACTTAAAAAGCGCGATCTAAATCCGGGCACATCCACACTAACGGGGCATTGGCTAGAACAAGCTTTACAGGCTAAACACCCATCCATCACTGCTAGCACTTCGTGGGAAAAGTCATTCTCAACTTTTTTGTCAGTGCTGTTTCTGAAGCGTTCAAACCAACTAGGGGGATCTTCGTTGTGTTCCAATGCATTGACATCAATGTTTTGATTTGACAATAACCTCAGCCATTCACGCACCATGCCTGCCCTACCTTTTGGGCTGTGACGTCTATCACCGGTAATTTTAAAAGAGGGGCACATAGGTGAGGTAGTATCGTAATTAAAACATAAACCATTACCGTTACAGCTCATAACCGGCTCAAAGGAGGTTCTAACGTCGATAGGAATTTGCCGGTCAAATTCACCACGCTTTTGATCCGCCACTGTCACTAAAGAGTCTGGTGACTCTAATGGTGTACAGATTTTTCCAGGATTCATTTTATTGTGAGGGTCAAATACCGTTTTTATTTTTCTCAGCTCTGCAAATAACTCTTTACCAAAAAACTGTGGTCCATATTCACTGCGATAGCCTCTGCCATGTTCACCCCACAATAATCCGCCATATTTAGCCACTAATGCCACCACTTGATCTGAAATTTCCGGCACCAAGCTTTCTTGTTCAGGGTCGCACATATCCAAAGCGGGACGCACATGTAGTACCCCTGCATCTACATGTCCAAACATACCGTATTTCAAACCATGGCCGTCTAATAAAGCACGGAATTCCATAATAAAATCAGCTAAATTTTCAGGGGGTACAGCCGTATCCTCAACAAAAGCGATAGGTTTTTTTGATCCTTTTGTTTTGCCCAATATACCGACTGATTTTTTTCGCATAGCGTAAATTTTTTGAATATCTAGACTGTCATAGGTAACTTGATAACCAATAACCCCTAAATTCTCTGCTGTATCTAATTTAGCACTCAAGGTCGCAATTTTTTGTTCGATATCAGCTTGATCATTACTGTTGTACTCAACCATATTAAGGCCTAGTACCGTTTTCCCCTCAACCTCGGTAATCAAACTGTCGACTGAATGCCAAATAATATCCTGCTTGGCCAAGTTAAGCACGTTACTGTCAACCGTTTCTACCGAGGTAGCATTAGCCGCAACCATACTGGGAGCATGTCTTAGGGCTGATTCAAAGGAGTTGTACTTAACATTGACTAAAGCTTTAAAAGTAGCAATGGGGGTAATGTTTATTTTCGCCTCAGCCACAAAAACAAGGGAGCCTTCAGAGCCAGTAATCACGCGGCTAATATCTAATGTTGTTAACTCTTCATTTAATGGGTGTTCTAAATCATAACCCGTTAAAAACCGGTTTAAACGAGGAAACTTATCTAAAATTTGTTGGCGTTTACCCAAACAGGTATCAAGTAACTGCTGGGTTATTTTTGCTATAGGCGTATATTTCTGGCTAAGTTTTTTAGCATCATCTAGCGTCATCGGAGCCGTATTTAAAACCGTGCCATCAGCCATCACTGATGTGAGAGCCAATATATGATCACTGGTTTTACCATACACCAAGGAGCCCTGCCCTGATGCGTCGTTACTGATCATGCCACCAACAGTTGCCCTATTACTGGTGGACAAGTCAGGTGCAAAAAAGAATCCCAATGGTTTTAATACATCGTTTAACTGATCTTTGACCACACCAGCCTGAACTCTCGCCCAACTTTGCTCAACATTCACTTCCAAAACTTGATTCATGTGGCGGGAAACATCCACAATAATGCCGCTGGTAAGTGATTGTCCATTAGTGCCCGTGCCACCACCTCTTGCAGAAAACTTCACGTCTACATAAGGATTAGCGGTTTTACCAATTAACGATAAATCTTCAATACTCTTAGGAAAAACAACAGCTTGAGGTAACTTCTGATAAATAGAATTATCGGTAGACACAGCTAAGCGACTGCCATAACTGTATTCAATATCACCAGAAAAAGTGGATTTGGACAAGTCTGTCAAAAAGTCCTGATAGTTACTTTCAATAAGAGCTTGAGGGTCTAACGCTGGCAACATAGGGAGCATTCAGTAATTAATATATAAATAGAACGATGATTATACCTAAAATGATCATCCCTGCTCTATATCACTTTGACATTAGCCCTATTGATTTTTCATATGATACAAATAGTTTGTAACATATGAAAACTTTCAGTTATAAATGAGCTGATATACTCATTTCATTAGTGAGCCACTTTCAAAACATTAGGTGACAAACATGAAGAAAAAATTACGTCTCGCATTGGGTGGCTTACTGGCCTTATTTGGCGTAGTGTTTTTTATTCTACCTGGTTCAATATTTGTTTTATTATTAGGGCTTTTAATGCTCAGTTATGATGTGCCTAAAGCAAGAGATTGGTTGCGCACTTGTCAAAACATCATGTCAAAGTCGGCTCGAAAATTAGATAAAATCATTTTAGATAGAAAACTGAGACGTTAAAACTATCGCACTTTTTATTTAAATCTAAACATTTCATTTTATTCTAAGCATTAAAAAAGCCGCTTTCGTTAACACGTTAGGGGCTTTTTAGATCTCGTACTCTACTTTACTTTGGGTGTTTCTCACCAAGATATAACCAGGTTTCGACGACTGTATCGGGGTTCAGTGACACACTATCTATACCTTGCTCGACCAACCACTGCGCCAAATCTTCATGATCAGATGGGCCTTGACCACAAATGCCGACGTATTTACCGCGCTTCTTAGCGGCTTGAATGGCCATCGACAACAATGCCTTAACCGCTGGATTACGCTCATCAAATAAATGAGCGATCAACCCAGAATCTCGGTCTAAGCCAAGCGTTAGCTGGGTCAAATCGTTAGAACCAATTGAGAAACCATCAAACATATCCAGGAATTGGTCTGCCAAAAGTGCATTCGAAGGGAGTTCACACATCATAATAACGCGCAGGCCATTTTCGCCTTGTACTAATCCTTCTTCAGCAAGCAACTCCAATACCTTTGCACCTTCTTCTAGGGTGCGGACAAAGGGGATCATGACCTCAACATTGGTTAAGTCCATTTTATTACGCACCCGTTTTATCGCCTCACATTCCAACGCAAAACATTCACGAAAGTCAGCTGAAATATAACGACTGGCACCACGGAAACCCAGCATCGGGTTTTCTTCATCGGGTTCGTATTGATAACCGCCAACCAGATTAAAGTATTCATTGGACTTAAAGTCAGACATACGCACTATGACTTTTTCAGGAGAAAACGCCGAGGCTATGGTTGAGATACCTTCAACTAATTTTTCGATGTAGAACTCTACTGGCGAAGCATAGCCCGCTATCATGTCGTTAATCTCTACTTTCAATTCATCGGGTTGATTATCAAAATCAATTAACGCTTTGGGATGTACACCAATCATGCGATTAATAATAAATTCAAGTCGCGCCAAACCAACGCCAGCGTGCGGTAAACGCGCAAAATCAAAGGCTCTGTCAGGGTTACCTACATTCATCATCACTTTGAGCGGAATATCTGGCATAGAGTCTATCCGTGATGTCACCACATCAAAGTCCAATACATCACCGTAGATAAACCCCGTGTCGCCTTCTGCACAAGAAACAGTGATCTTGTCACCATTTTCAATTGAAGCGGTAGCATTGCCACACCCTACAACGGCAGGAATACCTAACTCTCTGGCAATGATAGCCGCATGACAAGTTCGGCCACCGCGGTTTGTCACAATAGCCGACGCTTTTTTCATGATCGGTTCCCAGTCGGGGTCAGTCATATCAGTCACTAACACATCTCCCGGTTGGATCTTGTCCATTTCTTCCACACCTTTGAGGACTTTTGCTACGCCAGCGCCAATCTTGTGGCCAATGGCTCGCCCTTCACACACTACTTTGGCCTTGCCTTTAAGCATAAAGCGTTCAATCACTTGCATATCTTCACGGCTGCGTACCGTCTCGGGACGAGCTTGTACTATGTAAAGTTTGCCGTCTATGCCATCTTTGGCCCATTCAATATCCATTGGGCGTTGGTAATGTTTCTCAATAATAACGGCCTGCTTGGCCAGCTCCATTATTTCATCATCATTGAGTGAAAATTGACGACTGTCTGGGGAATCAATATCAACAATCTCCACTTGTTTACCGTGCTCAAGTGCCTCTGAATAAATCATTTTGGTGAGTTTGCTGCCAAGATTTCTGCGCACTACGGCAGGGAAACCTTTTGCCAAAGTAGGCTTGTGTACATAAAATTCGTCTGGGTTTACGGCGCCTTGCACTACCATTTCACCTAGGCCATAAGATGACGTAATAAAAACAACGTCTTCAAAACCAGACTCAGTATCAATGGAAAACATTACGCCTGAGGCTGAGCAGTCGCTGCGCACCATTCGTTGAATACCGGCAGATAAAGCTACCCCTTTATGGTCGTAACCCTGATGTACTCGATAAGAAATGGCTCTGTCGTTAAACAGTGAAGCGAATACATGTTTGATTGCGACCATGACTGAGTCGTAACCTTTAACGTTTAAAAAAGTTTCTTGTTGACCCGCAAAAGAAGCATCTGGCATGTCCTCTGCTGTGGCTGAAGAGCGAACTGCAAACGATGCCTCATCACCTGCCTCACCTTGCAAGGTTTTAAATGCAGTACGTATGGCGCTTTCTAGCTCTGGTAAAAAAGGCGTGTCGATAATCCAATTACGAATAGTTTCGCCTGCTTTTCCTAGTGCAGCAATATCTTCAACATCTAATTCGTCTAGCAAACTATGAATACGGGCTTCTAAGCCACTTTGTTCTAGAAATAAATTAAATGCATGAGCTGTGGTCGCAAATCCTCCAGGCACTTGCACCCCTGCATTTGCTAAATTTGAAATCATCTCGCCCAAGGACGCGTTTTTGCCGCCAACGACTGCAACATCTCCCATACCTAGTTGTTGGTACCACAAAACATGTTCTTGCATTCTTACTTTCTCCAAAATGTTGGTTTGGTTACTTTAGTATCATGTTACTTTAGGATAATCACCTTAAATAGACTGTTAAAAAACAGAATAAAAAACGACATCCTTATAACTACTTAATAATTATTAAGGGGATTTTAGAATGTTGTTATCATGAAAGTAAAATTTAATTATTTTTCGTAATTAAATTACAACAATGTTAAGGAAATGTTTTGAGATCAGCCTATTATATTTCAGATGGAACGGCCATTACTGCAGAGGTGTTTGGACACGCATTGCTCTCCCTGTTTACGATTGAGTTCAAACACATCACTGTTCCCTTCGTCGAAACCGCAGATCAAGCAAAAGACGTAGTTCGAAAAATATCTGAAAGTTTTCAAGATGACGGTCAGAGACCTTTAGTGTTTTACACCATAGTTAATATCGAAGTGCGCAAAATCGTTTCAAAATCAGTGGGGATTAATTACAACTTTCTGGACCAGTTTGTGGCGCCATTGGAAAAAGTGTTAGGTGTGCCATCTAAGCCAGAAAAACATCGCACTCATAGTATTCATGAAAAAACCTATGATATTCGAATTGAAGCCGTAAACTATGCCTTAGCCAATGATGATGGGTCAAACTTAAAAGACTATCACGAGGCTGATATCATTTTAGTGGGTGTATCTCGGTCGGGTAAAACCCCTACTAGCCTTTATCTAGCGCTGCAATATGGTATTAAAGCAGCAAACTACCCTTTTACCGAAGATGATATGGGTGACATTTTACGTTTACCTGCGCCTTTACGTGGCTTTAAGGACAAATTATTTGGACTGACCATCCAAGCAGACCGATTACACCAAATTCGCTCAGAGCGACGGGCCAATAGTAAATATGCATCGTTACAGCAATGTCGCATGGAATTACGTGAAGTAGAAAATTTATACCGCAAAGAGAAAATTCCGTTTCTGAACAGCACTCGATTTTCAATTGAAGAGATTTCAGCCAAAATATTAGCTCAAACTGGTTTACAACGTAAGAAATATTAAACCTAAGTTCTAAGGAAAAGTTTTATGTTCAACCATTTTGAACCATCATTAATAACGTTTTTAAAAAATCTACAGGCCAATAATGACCGGGAATGGTTCAATGACCATAAACAACAATATGAAGACCACGTTCGCACGCCTGCCTTGGCTTTTATAGAACAAATGGAACAGTGGATCCCACTTATCTCGCCCCACTATGAAGCTAGCGCTAAAAAAGTCGGTGGTTCGCTGATGCGTATCTATCGAGACGTTAGATTCTCAAAAAACAAATCACCTTACAAAACTAATGTGGGCATTCAGTTTCGTCATGAGGTGGGCAAAGATGTTCACGCTCCAGGTTTCTATTTACATATTGCGGCGGACGAGATTTTTTTAGGGGTAGGCACTTGGCAACCGGATAGAGATTCATTGGCTGCTATTAGAGATCATATTGTGACCAAGCCTGGTCCTTATTTAGATGCGATAGAGCATGAACCCTTTACCGAATTTTACCAACTTGGAGGCACTAAGCTAATCAGGCCCCCAAAAGGTTATGACAAAGACCATCCATTAATCGAAGAAATAAAGCGCAAAGATTTTATTGCTCTATGCCCGTTACAAGAAAGTGATTTGTATCAACCAGACTTTTGTAAAATGGTGGCCAGTCGTTTTGGACGTGCCCAGCCATTTCAAAAGTTTATTTGCGAGGCCTTAGGACTAAGATTCTGATGTATTCGTTGGAGTTTTGGCTTTTGCTCTACCACCAGTAGTTTTATTCGCACGACCTTCTTCTATGGCCTTTTCTGCTCTGCGTCGTCTTGCTTCTTTAGGGTCGGCAATTAGTGGGCGATAGATTTCAATTCTGTCGCCCTTTTTGGGTAGGTCGGTCAATTTACAAGTGCGGTTCCAAATGCCAACTTTTAAAATCTCAAGGTTAATCTCTGGAAAACGTTTTACGATGCCCGAAGCCAAAATAGCTTGTTCAACTGTTGTACCTTGTTCAACCACCACTTCAAGCAACGCTTGTTTTTCGGGGGTACCATACACCACCTCAAGGGATATTTGTTGGTCTGTCATATGCTCTAAGTAACCTCTAGCCTTTAGCCGTAAACCTGTTTTGCGCGCTCAGTAAAAGCGACCACCATATTAGCAGCAATCGAGTTAAAAACCCGCCCAAAAGCCATTTCGATGATTTTACTCGAAAATGCAAAATCTAAATTTAACTCTATTTTACAGCCTGTATCGCTGAGAGACTTAATTGTCCAGCCACCGGTGAGTCGTGAAAAAGGGCCATCAACTAAGTTCATATGGATAAACTCGCCACGCTTTAAAGTGTTGTGAGTGGTAAACCATTGCTTAACGCCTGCCTTTGAAATAAGCAGTGATGCTCGCATATTGTCATTATCTTGCTGCAATATTTTGGTTTCAGCACATCCTGGGATAAATTCTGGATACAGTTCTACATCATTAATTAAATCAAACATGGATTCAGCGCTAAAGCCAACCAAAGCGCTGCGACATACATTGGCCATTTATTCTCCAAAATTGGTAAAGCTTTAAGTATTATCGGATAACATAAGTCATTTAGGGTGTGACGATCCATTAGTTTTTGAATAGTTTGGATTTTTTGTTGTACCACTTCATACAATCTTTATAATACTACCCATGAATAAAAAGAAGTCAAAATCAACAGATAACACCATCGCGCTTAATAAAAAAGCTCGTCACGAATACAATCTTGAAGACAAACTCGAATGTGGTATGTCCTTGCAAGGTTGGGAAGTGAAAAGCATTCGCTCTGGTAAAGTTAATATTGCAGAAAGTTACGTCGCCATAGAAAAAGGTGAAGCCTTTCTAATTGGTTCAACTATTCAACCCCTAAACCAAGCGTCTAGTCACGTAGTATGTGAGCCTACACGTAAGCGTAAACTGTTACTCAAAAAACGAGAGTTAGACAAATTGATCGGCTCAGTTGAACGCCAAGGTTATTCGATTATCGCCACAGCCATGTATTGGAAGAAAAACTGGGTAAAAGTCGAAGTCTACTTAGGTAAAGGTAAACACGAACATGATAAACGAGACGCAGTTAAAGACCGAGATTGGGCTCGTGATAAAGAACGCATGATGAAACACAGTGTTTAGCAAAGCCATAGTTAGAACACCATGTAAATCCATGTCAGCAGGCCTTACTGAAGCCAATATGGGTTTACCAAACTACGACTTGGCATGGGAGCAACATCAAGGATATATTGCTGCCCTTGAGGAGTGTGGTTTGCAGGTGACCGTTCTACCGCCATTAGAAAGTTATCCTGACTCGTGTTTTGTTGAAGATGTTGCCTTGTTGACACCAAAGTGCGCCATTCTTACCCATCCAGGTGCACCAAGTCGCCGTGGAGAAGTGCAACATATAGTCAAAGCTGTGGAACAATTTTATCCTAGCCTTGAGCATATCAATCTACCCGGAACTGTTGAAGCTGGGGATATCATGATGGTAAAAGATCATTTTTATATCGGCTTATCCGCCCGTACAAATGCTCAAGGTGCGGAGCAACTGATCGATATACTTGGCAAGTACAACTTGACTGGGTCAATGGTCGAGATGTCAGAATTACTACATTTAAAGACAGGCGTCAGTTATTTAGAAAACAACAATTTACTGACCTTTGGTGAGATGCACAACCACCCTATTTTCAATCACTTTAAGCGTATTGAAATTGCTAAAGAAGAAAGTTATGCCGCCAATAGTGTATGGATAAACGGCACCATTTTAGTACCTAAAGGTTTTCCAAATGCCCTAAAAGCCATCCAGCAATTGGGTTACCCAACCATAGAGGTATCAATGTCGGAGTTTCAAAAATTAGACGGTGGATTAAGCTGTTTATCGCTGCGTTTTTGATTGCAGCGCCCAACTCATAAAGATCCAAAAAGGTGTAAGTGACACCCTTCATCTTCTTAGATGTAGATAGTGTTTAGTGTAACCTAAAGAAGTGGGCAGCCGTTGACATAACTCAAGTCTAAACGGCTTACTTACCGCATTTATCGCACTACACGCTAGTAAAGACAAACAAAGCCCAAGGCACGCAAGAGGCTTTGCTTGATCAACGCTAATTATAAAATTTCATTTTCATGTTGTTTTTTATAACGCTTAGTCAATTTTACTCCACGTACTTGATCAGTAATTAAAGCCCATAACGGCGACGCCGATAATTTAGGTAACTTACCCGCTCCAATCCGACGTAATTGTTGTTTAACCATCGCCATTGTGGCTAAACCACTCAGCGTTTTGTCTTTCCAATTAACCACAGGTATATGTCCAAGAACGGTTGTATTATTTTGCCATTGATTGACTAAATCTGGTGTAAATGCCAGAGAACTGGCCATTCCCACCAATTCCACTCCACTATCAACGACTTTTTTGGCCACTTCATAACGGCAAATGCCACCTGTGGTCATAATGGGTACAGATACATATTTGGCAATCTTACTGGCAAACTCTAAGAAATAGGCTTCTCTAGCGAGCGTTCTATCATCTGCACTGCGACCCTGCATAGCAGGTGCTTCGTAACAACCTCCAGATAATTCCACTAAATCAATATTCAACTCACCGAGCATTTTTACTACTTGTTCAGCATCTTCTATATCAAAACCGCCACGTTGAAAGTCAGCTGAATTAAGTTTCACTGCAATAGCAACCCCCTCACCACAGGCCTCATTAACCGACTTCACTACTTCAATCAACAAACGCGCCCGATTTTCAAGGCTACCTCCCCATTGATCATTTCGTTTATTAGTCAAGGGGGATAAAAATTGGGACAGCAAATAACCATGGGCCGCATGTATTTCCACTCCATCAAAGCCCGCCTGCTCAGCCCGAACAGCTGTTGTAGTAAATCGTTGAATAACATCTTGAATTTCCGACTCATCCATTGGTTTAGGAGGGGAAAACAACGACGAATGTTTACCCATATTCAACGCCACATCAGAAGGAGACAGCACCTTACCACCCATTTTCTTAAACACTTGCCGTCCAGGATGGTTGACCTGCATCCATATTTTAGTGGCATTAGTTTTTGACAGTTTTGCCCATTCACTAAAAGGGGTTAAGTCAGTATCCTGTTCTAATACCACACCGCCAGGACCTGTCATCGCCAAGTGATCAATCATCACATTACCGGTAATAATCAGCCCTACTCCACCGTCAGCCCAAGCCTTGTATAAACGTTTAAGTTCCGTTCCTGGTAAATGTTCAGAAGTCGCTAAATTTTCTTCCATAGCCGCTTTGACCAAGCGATTTTTCAGTACTTGACCATTGGGTAAAGTAAATGGGGTAAAAATTGAAGGTATCATATTGATGTATCAACTAATTCTGCATAATTTGTAGCCAATATATTGGGCTAGTGACTGTACACACAAGGTTTGTAACAACATTTTCCCAAACATTGTATTCACAGCTAACCGGCCTATGCTAGAATACAAATGTTGGTAGTTTGCAACCAACAACTTGGGGCTGATTTTGGATTCGACAGGACTCTAGAAGCTTTAGGTGCATGCAGAGGAGCGGTTTGCCTCTATAAAAGCCGCATCAAAATAGTCGCAAACGACGAAAACTACGCACTAGCCGCTTAATAACCGGCAGTGCCCTTCCACTCATACTCTTTCTGCTAGTAGAGGTTCGGAAGGTCATCCCAGCAGGATAGCGAGGGAACCTTGTCTAAGGGTGAACCGCGAAATAGTATTAGGCCCGCTATGAGAAATCCTGTTTGTCGGAGTTCAAATTAGTTAAATAAAAGACAAAATAAGCATGTAGTACCGATGGTTGACGTGTTCTGGACGCGGGTTCGAGTCCCGCCAGCTCCACCAACTCGAGATTCGTTAAGAATCGGAAAGACCCTCCAGGCCTCTTAAAACAAGGCTTGGAGGGTTTTTTTATGCCTTTTAAACAGTTTTCCGTTCGATAGCGTTCATTGACAGTCGGAATAATAGTGGTACATTTAGTGGTACATTTAGTGGTACACGCCTATTAACCAAACGATTTGTACCACCAAGATGCCAAGAGTAGCAAAACCACTATCTGACTCTCAAATAGCCAGAGCAAAGCCAAAAGATAAAAATTACACTCTAACTGATGGTCAAGGGCTATCTTTGCGCGTGCGTTTTGGTGGGACAAAGGATTGGATATTTAGATACAAGCTACCCTTCACAATTAAACGTGTTGATATGAGTTTTGGAATTTACCCCAAAGTATCGTTAGCTGATGCAAGAACGCTTCGAACAAAAGCACATGAGTTGTTGGCGAAGGATATTGATCCTCGGGCATTTAAGGAACAAACAAAACGAGCTGCGTTAAACTCTTATTCCAATAGTTTTGCAAAGGTTATGCAGGAGTGGATAGTGGTTAAATCGACCAAAGTTAGCCAAGACCATGCAAACAAAATACAAGGTTCTTTAGAAAAGCATGTTTTGCCCGCGATTGGTAATCGTCCTATCAGCGAACTAATGGCTGCAGAAGTCATAGAAGTACTAAAACCTGTTCAAGCTAAAGGTCATTCAGAACAAGTAAAGCGGCTCTGTCAGCGTATCAATGAGGTAATGGACTTTGCTGTTAACACTGGTGTAATTCATATCAATCCACTTTCAAAGATGAATGCAGCGTTCTTAACGCCAACTAAAAAGCACTTACCAACGTTGAAGCCAAGCGACCTACCAAGATTGATGCAGACACTTAACATCGCAAGTATCAAAATAGTCACTCGTTGTCTGATTGAATGGCAGTTGCATACAATGGTAAGGCCAAACGAAGCAGCTACAACTAGGTGGGTAGACATAGATTTTGAAAAACAAGTGTGGACTATTCCCGCCGTAAATATGAAGAAAAAAGGCAATGGTGATCACGTTGTCCCACTAACTCAGCAATCTATCCAGCTATTAGAATTTATAAAGCCTATTAGTGGACATAGAGAATATGTTTTCCCTGCAGATAGAAATCCTCGCTCACATGCAAACAGCTCAACAGCCAACATGGCGCTTAAACGAATGGGGTTTGACAAAGAACTTGTAGCCCATGGAATGCGAGCATTAGCCAGCACTACATTAAACGAACAAGCCTTCGATCCAGACGTGATTGAAAGCGCCCTAGCCCACGTAGATAAGAACGAAGTTAGACGAGCTTACAATCGTGCGGAGTATATAGAGCGCAGAAGAAAGCTAATGCAATGGTGGTCTGAACATATCGAGCAGGCGGCCAATGGCAACATGAGCCTAGCCAATGCCACTAAAACACTTAGATTAGTTAACCAGTAATAAAACAGGGTGCTTTCTGGTTATGGGTTCGCAGCAGCGCTACTTTTCATTTGCGCAAGCATTTTCAAATTGAGTTAACGATGACGACAGTATAGTCGTTTGATGGTTTACCAAGTCTAGGGTAGTTCCTTCTTGCCTAATTGAGCGTCTTGATTCACACAAAGCTTTTTTGAGTATTTTTTCGCCCAGCAGTGACAAGTCACATTTAAAAGCACTAAAGCACTCATAGCTATAGATCACCAAACCAAATTTGATGTTCCTTAACTTATTTGTTGTATTTGGTTGTTGTTGATAAGAGGTTTAAAGGCGACGAATCGACTGAAGCGTTATATATTAATCTCGTCGAACATTAACAAACAAACGAGGTAAGTATCATGCATCTACGAACAAGAAAAGTAATCCGCAAACCAGAAATAAAAGCTTTAACAGGACTGTCTAACACTAGCTATTTTGAACAAATAAACAAAGGACTAACGGTTCCGTTCTTTAGTATTGGCGCAAGGGCTGTTGCAGTTTATGAGGATGAAATTACAACTGTTACTACAGCCAGAGCCGCTGGCAAATCAGATGATGAACTACGAGAAATCGTTAAAGCTCTAATCAAATTACGTGAACAGTCAGCAAATGACTTGTTCAAACATTTAGCGGCATAATGAGAAACATATGAAAGACGACACTACCCCCGTTCAAAAGAATAGTGCCTTACTTACAGATACTGATACGAGTGCTTCAACACAACGTGATCAAATTCTAACACATTTTAAAAACACACCATCACTAAATACTTTGGAGTTAAGAGCCTTAGTTTTTGTCTCGCCTGCATCAAGAACTTTAGAGCTAAAATACCGTGGCCATAACATCAAAGCAAACAAGGAAAATGTAATAACACCTGACGGGATGCTACATCGAGGAATTGCCCGATATTACCTATCATATGTTCCACCAGCTAATAATCAAGACATTGAGGTGGCAGTATGAATTTTGATAGCGTGAAGCCCGATTTAAGCGACCGAATAGCCGTTAAAACCATTACCCCAACACAAAGGTCTAGGTTACATACCAAGTCGCTAAGATTAGCCATAAATGCTCAGTGTTACGATTGTATTTATGATAAGACGGATGTGGGTAGTTGGCGGCAACAAGTAGCAGCTTGTCCTAGTGCTAATTGTCCTTTGTATTGTCAAAGACCTAAACCCATCAAAATTGGAGAGGCTGCATGAAAACACAAAAAGTACTTTCCATGCTAGACCACCAAAAGCGCCAGCTAAATCAAATTAATAGTCTGTCTAATATGATGGTAAATGCTGTCAGGCTATCTACGCATTCTGATAACGACTTGCGCGGCTGTATGAGTATCTTGTTTGATTTGTCTGATGACCTTATAGCCAGCCAAGAAATCATTGCTCAGAGTTTTATACAGCTTGGGATAGTGAATGATTGTGTCAACGGCATAGAGTAATCTGACAATGGTTAACAACCTAACAAACGCCCTATTAAAGAAGGGCGATAACTTAGCTTTATGCAACGGGCAACTAATCATCACGCCTCTTAGCGGCCAGCCAGTCCCTCGGGCTTGGTTGGCCACCAATAGAACTAAAATAATGTGTGAAATAGCACATCAATCAAATCAATCAATTTTCACTTATTCTTACTACCAAACAGGCATATACAACAGCGGGCGATCTCCTGGTGTAATGATGAAATTTAGTGATTTACTGACAGGCGAAGAAGCCTATGCAGTATTTAACGCAACATTAAAATACCAGAGAGCAACTAAGTCAAAGAAAGCTGGCGACTCATTACCAGATAGACATTTTCACATTCGAGACCGTGCAGCATTTTATAACTTTTGGATGAAAACAGGCATCGATATCCCAAGACGTTTCTCAGAATGGCATAAGTCCATGAGTAAATTACAGCATGTTTATTTTGTTGCTGAAAAAAGGTCTGGTGACAAATTAGCCAACAACTCTATCCAACCCTTATCGCTATCAAGTGCAGTAATACAGCAGTTGTTTGGTGACAACACAGCGACAAGCGAGCGACAAGCCAGCGACAACACGGCGACAAGGAATGGTGACAAGGAATGGCGACAAGGATTGGTGACAAGCAACGGTGACAAGGATATCGCTACAAGTCACGCCACAAATGGCCTAACACCTGATCCAAAGTGCGTGTCAAATGAAGTGCGTGTGTTTGAAAGTGCGGGGGATTTAAGTGCGTGTGCTTCAAACCGCGTTTTAAGTAATCAAGTAATGACGTGTAACGTAGTACCTTTAACACCTAATAAGAAGGCACCAGAGGAACAGTCTAATGATGAGTGGTTACAAGATTATAATTCAGCAGGTTAACAAATATTGAATAATTAAAATTGACTATGAATAGTTTTAAAAAATGGCCTAAACATAAATTAAGGTAAACACCATGACCACAGACCCAATATTAAGAGCCAAACAAGTCAAAGCGTTAAAGGCTTATTACAAAGATTCTACTGAACGTTTTCAGGAATGGGTGGCCGGCGGATATAGAGGTCAACCAAGAGAGTGTTTACCCTACCCTGAGTTTTGCAGAGACATGAAGTGCGAAGCTAAAACGCGCTCAGGCCATCCCTGCAAGAATGACGGTACAAGTTGGGCAAATGGTCGCTGTAAGTATCATGGAGGCGCTAGTACTGGTCCTGTAACACCTGAGGGTAAAAAACGAGTTTCAATGAACTCAAGACGACAAACCCCATGTGGACCTCACAAAACCTGACATTGAAAAGTAAATTTGAGGCACCTTGAAAACGGTCGTTTCTGATAGTTGCGTCATACGATGTAACCTAAACATTAATAGTAGTTTAACTCATGAGCCAGACTCACTATATCGTTATCAGCTTATTGATACTTGGCTTCATTTTTCATGTAGCTAGACGATTAGTTAAACGAGCTAACCACAGCAAACTCAGCTCCCCTGCAATTCCTCTTGCAGACTCTGGCTATTTAAACGACGACTTTATGTGCATTATGAAAGCTGATAGTTCAACTATTACTACATGCAGTGGAATGGTTGTTATTGGCTCAAGAAACAAGAAATAAACATCAAACCCATGTGAACCATAACATTACACTAACTAGACAAAGCCCATGTAGAGGGCGAGATTAGGGTGAGGTGTAAACAACGATATAACAACGAGATTAGATACTCTTACAAACTAAATGAAACGGCAACTTTACGGCAAGGTACAAAGCTCAAGCAAAGTTGACATTCAAACCCACCCGACCGTTCCTTGAAGAGCAATAAGCTCACAACAAGGCTAAATCAATTAAACATTATAATATCACCCAAAGAGTTAAGATTAGGTCAAGGGTTGGGTTTGACTATTTCCTAGTCGAATATGACTGCTTTCCAGTTGAATTTGACTACTTTCATATTTAGCTCACTTAAACATCATTTTGCTGTTAGTACGATGTTAGTGTTTAAGGCTTAGTCAGAAGGCACGCAGAAGAAAAAAGGGTAACATTAGGATATGGCTACAGGCATTGATCGCATCACTCAACAAACCCCTTGCGGACACTAACAGTTTGCCTAAATGTGTTAGTGGTTAGTTCTACTTAAAGCTGACTGGCTCCTATGAGCGAGGTCATTCGACCAATCGTAGCCGACCGTCTGCTTTACCCAAGGACGTAGCGATTTATTGTGGTTTAGCCTGCTAAGAGCGAATTAAAGTCATTGAGGATATTGATTTTTTGATGGAGCTATCACGGTAAAGCGGACAATAACGCTGCCAGCAAGCGCAGCTTTGTAGTGGTGGCTAAAAGCCGCAACGGAATAGCCGTCGCCGTGCCTGGCTTTGTTATGCATCTGAGTAGCTAAAAACATGCCACCCGCCATTCATGTACCTTAATCCTTTGCCGTTTAAGAGAACCCAAACCCCTGTAATGGGCTTAGGCAGCTTGGGTTCTTTACACGGAAGTGGCATTTTACCAAGAAAGTATGATTCAACTTCCCACGGTGCACCGCCGAGTAGCATTGGTATAAAAGCATGCTTTTCCTTGGCGCAGGATTTGCGAAGCTTCTCAACAACATCAAGCTTGTTATTACTACTTAAAAACGAGCCGACCCAATCAATAAAAGCATCACTACTTTGATTTATCGGCCCGCCACCACCATCCATGCTTAAATAAGCATAACCACTTCCATCTTTTTTGTATGTTTGAAAGGACGTTATCCCCAATTCGTCCAACTTATTGAAAAGCTCTAAATTAAATCGTTTTAGCTGCCAATCAACTGGTGTAAATTCTGTAAGACCTAGACTCTCACAATTAACGATTGCTTTTGAAAGATGAATCTTGAGCGATTTAATACTCGTTGATTTTTTGATTGAAACAAGCCAATCCCTCGATGAACAAACTTTCATAGGCCCTTTTGCTGGGCCAATATTCCATGTTACGGTTGCTACTGGATCGACAGAGCCAACACATTCAATAGCGTATGCAGGATCGCTCACTGGCCCAATTCGAAGATCGTACATTCCTGGTTTGGATCCATTATCATGGACTTCAACTTGGGTGCTTAATTCTTTGGCAACGATTTGCCGGGCCCAGTCTTCTGTTGTCATCTATAATTGATGCCTATATTTGCATAAAAGTTGTATTATGCGACGCTCGTCAGGTAAGCACCGCGACCGTAACAAATCTACAGTGGCTATCACAGTTGCAATTTTCCTCTATCAGCTCATTGATACTTTGACTAACCGATAGTTTCTTCCCATCCATTGACTTGCACCAAGTACAGTTTCGATCATCCTTGCACCCAACAACCTCATACTGTTTGAGGCCCATGCTTCTGTAATTTTGAATATTTTCGTCATGAGATCGAGCAAAATTGGCTTTCATCACAATAGACGACAAAACGCTTTTCGGGTCATATTGAGCACGAGCATTTTCATTTAACACAGCAAGCAACTCATGGGTAATTTGTAAACGAGGGTTTATCCCGAGCTCCTTTTTTTCTTCCGCCGTGAGTTTATTTCCCGTTTTATTCAGATCGATTTCATTATTTAAATGCTGGATTACAAAATCGATTTGATCTTTGTGGATTAGATCGCTTTTCTCAACTTCCCTCAAAAGGTAATGGTCCGGCTCACTGCGCTGGTCTGATGTTTCTTTGGATGGAGTTTTGCCAAAAAGCCTCTGGGTAAAAGTTAACATCGTTGTTCCTCTTTTTTTGCATAACGCCACCAGCAGGGGCACGAAAACCAGAGCGAAACGACGGTTTTTGTGTCCTTCTGGCTGGCCTTGTTATGCATTTCTTACGTGCTCGTTATATATTTCCTGCTGCCTTTCGGCAGCCGACTGCAAATCAGGGTTTTCATCAATTAGCTGATCAACAAGTATCGAAGGTTCACTACATGGCTTAAACCCTAAGCCTTCCCACGCTCTCATGCTAGCTGGCGCCATATTCTGAACTTGAGATTCGAGAGAAGTAAGATAGTTAAAATAGTTAGGGACTCCATTTTCTGGGATTTCAACGAATGTAATTCCACAGTACTTTCTAATGAAGAGTGTTCTGAGCCTTTTTGCTAGTGTTGCATCTTCTGAGCTTTGATCATTTGATGCGGACTCAGGGTCTAGTTTTTTACAGTACCTCCACATTCTTCCGGTGCAATAAGCTTGTGAAAGTTTGTGGCTTCTTCCTTCACTTCCAGTTACATGCTTGTTACCAGCTCTAATTCGGAAGCCCTCAGTGGCTTTTGGCGTACAGCCGATGTAGCGTATCTGTTTTTCATGATCCCATAGCGCGTAAATTCCGAAAGAGTCTGGCAAACCAGTTAGCAGTTTCGGTTCTGAAGAAGTTAATTTTTCAAATATATCTTTGCTTTCCATGCTCAATCTCTATGCATAACGAGGCTGTAGAATTACTCGTTTCTTATTAATCCCCCCTAACATAAGGGTGCCAAATGCATTACCTATATCGAGTCAATCGTCTACAGTACGTTACAGGCGCACTAAAATTTAGTGGTTTTGTCTGAATTAGTTATTCTACAGCCTCAACGCCTCATTAAGAGGCAAAAAATTGTTGGCTAAAATGTTGAACGGAGTGAAAACAGCCAACTGTTTTTTGTCCTTTTGAATGACTTGTTTACTATATGTTTATGCACCGAATTAAGGACCAATTAAACGAGTGCTACCAGCAGTACTTTTACTTGCAGATGGCTTTTTTATATCTTGTGGTGGAAGTAAAATAGGAACAGTAAATTGAACACGACTAGCTAGACTGTTTTTATTACCAGACTCTGCATTTGCGTTAGCCCCAAATATTCCAGTGATAACCTTAACTTTAGCTCCTGCTTTTGCAGTGTCCTCAGCCGTTACCGCAATATCAAAATTAACAGATTGCGCATAGTTGTTATTAGAATTATCCCACACAGCATTGCTAGCGACATTAGATGTATTTCTCATTAATCCTGAAGGGTTAACATTTGCACCTAACTCTTTTGATTTTTCTTGTGCATCAGCAACACCGCTAATTATTGAAACGAGTGTTTCTGAAACAAAGTCTTTAAGATCCATTTATGAACTCCTTAATTGAAAAACATATCACACTTATTATTGAGCATTTCGTATATGTAATTGCTCAGTTTGATTTAATCGCCGCCGTTATCACTACTTACCATTTGATTTAAGTACATGTTTTTTACTTTTGTAGTTACAAAAACATGAAAACCTAAAAAGAAAACTGACTTTAACGCGACTTTTTATGCTTCCTATTAAATACTATGAGCAAAATATTTTCCATCATAAAATGAATGACTTAGAATTTTTGAGAAAAACAAATTAAGACTAGGCAAAATTACACAATACGAAGCGAAATAGGCATTATTCATTAAATTTCATTATACCTGATTTTATATAAGGGCTATCCACTTAGCCCGACCAACCACTACATGTTGTGGTTCCTTTCTTTTGTCATTTAGGTCTTATTGGTGCGCTTAATTGACATAACGAATTGAAAAAATTAATGTCTTCTTAGAGCGAAAAGCGGTCATACGACTGAATAAACGTGAATGGTAAGCGATTGACCAAAGAAGTCATTGAGTACCTCGGTAAAAGTCAAAAATTGGCTCATCGCAGCCGTTCACAATAAAATGATATCTGACTCAACCGAGCAAATACCGGGCAGTCCACATCATGACTGACATGCCATCAAAGGCCACCCTTTCACCGCCTTATTTATCAAACCAAGTGATGGCATGGACCCAGAATGACAGGCACAACCGACCTTACAATTTAAACCAAATTGATGAGGTGGGGATTTTTACACATCTTATGCCCTTTAAAATGGGAAATCCCCTACACCCCAGTTTTTACGTTTTTTTCATCCATATGAATGTGTCAGGTTTCTTTACTATTTCAATCCCATGTTTTTGTAAGTGTATAATAAGCCATTGAATTAAAATGGTTTATTTATAATGGCGCAGTTAATGCATATTCATGACCACGCGACACAAGGTTCGATTTATTATATAAAAGGAAATAGGTATGTTTAAGATGATTACAAAGATTTTAGGAGTAATAGCATTAACAGGATGGATGGGAGCTGCAAATGCGACGTTGATATTTGATTTTTCTTGGAATTCTGCTAACGGTACAGTTACTGGCGAAATATTAGGGTTAGTGGACAACACAGCAGGGCAGGCCGCTACCGGGTTAAAGATTACGAGCGTTGCCGGGATTTACGGTGGGCGCCCGGAGTGGAATATATTTGACAGTTCGATCTGGGACGCCCCCGCATTTAATGATTTTGATGTCGTCGGCGGCGCGATCACGCGTAACGAGTTTTTGGTCTACTCACCGTCGTTAGTTGGAGTCCTCGATTTATGGACCAATCGATGGGGCTATAGGTCACCGTACGACCCCACTATTTTCATAGCACCCTATCCAGTACCTACGTTTGTTAATCGCGTGACAGTACCCGAACCTAGTTCGATTATATTGATGCTGCTGGGTTTAGCGGGCTTGTCATTTGCTCGATACAGAAAACAATATTAATCGGCTTGTCATCTAGCCCTGCATTTACCCATCGTAACCAGCGGGTAATATAGTCATCAAGCATAGCGGCTCTTTTGGGGGCCGCTAACTTTTGCTCATAAAGCTGACGTACTTTATTCACCGCGTTAGTTATCGTCTTCTCTGCTAAGCCCAATTCTGGCAGGCCAAATCGATAACCCAAAAAATCAAATTCTTTTTCAATACGCCCAATAAAGGTTTTATCCGGCGCTTGCTCCACTTTTAATTGATGAAAGTGTTGATTGACGGTTCTCACCGCTTTGCGCAAGTGCCAGCGGGTTTTGGCCAATACAATCAGTCGAGTAGCCCGAGGGAACTGCCCCCTCAGGCTCTCACAGAACCGGACGTGAACGTCTCCGCTCATCCGGCTCTTATCAATCAAGCCTTCGCGTACAACAATCGCCAGTGAGCAAACAACCAAGGTTGCTTATGCGCAATACGATTTAACCATTGCGCTGCTCGTCTTCGATGATTGCGTAAACGTTTATACTTTCGCGTCGCCCACATAATGAGACGACGATCTAAGCATTTAAGGGTCGGGTATAACGCTGACTTGTAGTAACGTCCATAATAGTTGATCCAACCTTGAATGATCGGATTGAACATTCGGGCAAGATCTTCCAGTGCTTTGTCGCTTCGTAATGGCCAGTTCCAATCACGTGATTTGTGCCGGATTGCTTTTGCAGCCTTGTTGCTGATTGCCGGAGTGAAATTAATAAAGTGTTTCCCCCACCGATTCTTTGAACGGCGAGAGCGAAAGGTATAACCCAGAAAATCAAAACTGACTTCTGCATAATCCCCTCGCCTGTCATCATCTTTACAATAGACAACTTTCGTCTTTTTAGGATGAAGCTCTAAACCCACTTGTTTCATTCTGGCTTCCAGCTTTTGCTTCAATTGCTGCGCTTGAGACTGGCTCTTGCAATGGCAAACTGCATCATCAGCATAGCGCTCAAAGGGAACATTCGGGAATTCCCGAACCATCCATTGGTCGAATGCATAATGGAGAAAAAGGTTAGCCAACAAGGGGCTAACGACGCCTCCTTGCGGTGTTCCTTTCTCCGGAAATTCCAGTGTGCCGTCTTGCATTTCAATCGGGGCTTTTAACCACCGCTCTATATACAATAGTACCCACTTTTCTTTCACATGCTTTTGCACTGCTCTCATCATCAGCTCATGATCGATATTATCGAAAAAGCCTTTGATATCAAGATCCAGTACCCAGTCACTTTTCCAGCAGCGCTTACGTGCTTGCCCCACTGCATCATGTGCCGATTTCTTTGGACGGTAACCATAAGAGTCTGAATGAAAATGCTGTTCCAACTCAGGCTCTATTAATTGTTTGGCTACCATCTGCGCAATGCGGTCAGTCACTGTAGGGATCCCTAAAGGCCTCATCTGTCCATCATCCTTGGGTATTTCAACCCGCATGACGGCGGATGGAAAGTAGCTGCCTGACGACAGACGATTCCAGAGCTTATAAAGATTATTCTTCAAATCCCCATTAAACTTTTCGATCGTCTGGCGATCAACTCCGGCAGCGCCTTTGTTGGCCTTGACCCGTTTGTATGCCTCCCAAACTTGTCGTTTGGAAATAGTAAACGGCTTTGCTTGTTTCAATCCAATCCTCCCGTTTCCGGTTGTTTTCTTTAGTTCAAGCTGATCGATGCTTCCCCTTCGCTCCACTTTCATTACAAAAGCTTCATCACTACTACGGGTCGCTCCGCCCCTGTGCCCTGCATCGGTACTCTCACACTTATGGGGCTACCACTTGTGTTTCTCCCTTATCATCAGGGCGACAGGTTCCCACGTTCCACATAAAAGCCTGTTTCAAGTTCACGCCATCTTCATGCCGGAGGCCGCCTAGCCAATAATCAGGTTTCCGCTAGACTTATCCCGAGGTAACGACGACCCCTCGGTTTTGACACTCGTCCCTACATTTTCGACACTTCAATAATGGTTCATTTGCATTCGTCTCCTTGAAACTCACCTGACAAGATCGAGCCTTGCCTTTTCCGTAACGCTCACCACCCCGGCTCTTTACCGACGCAGCTTACGGTGGTTTGAAGCCTCCACCTGCATGGCGGCTTCGAGGGGCCAAACCCTCATCTTTTATGCAGCATAGCTGCATGAAGGACAATGTCCTTCTTTGCGCCTTCGTGGCACACCGTCATCCATGTACCTGCGATAAAAATAGCGGGTGTCACCTGCCATCTGCTCATCTAAGGCTTTTAAGTAATAGGCGGCGATTACCGGTGATAAGGGGCAGCCTCGCGATATACCGCAGTGTATGGATTTAAACGTACCGCCTCTTTCAACGCTACGTTTCACAAATTGCACTAACAAGCGCCAGATAAACGGGTCGGTGATGTCTTTATCCAGTTGCTTGAGCAATATCGTATGGTCAATCGACTCATAATAGCCCTTCACATCGGTTTTCATCACGTAGCGATAATCAGGCAAAGCCCAGTTCTGCATCCAGCGTAGGTCATTCACGGTGGCTTTTAGTCCCCCATGGCCTTTGATATGAGTACACAGTGAGGATAATGCTAATGCCTCCGGTAAGGCCATGGCTAACATCTTTAATACCAGCGCATCTTGTGATGACCACAAGTGAAGGGTTTCACCATCGGCTTTGGTGACCACGCTCAGTGGCAAGAAGGTGTAATCTTGCTTGTGGAGTGTTTGCAGCAATTCACTATGAATTGTGTGCCAATGAAAGCGCAGATGCCAGATATCGGCATTGGCGGGAAAATTACGCCGCTGCTTACACAGCCATGAATAAGCGGTATCGAGAGTGGCTTCGGTGAACACATGTTGGGTATCTAGCATGGCTTAAGCATAGCTGAATGACTGCTAAGGGAGCAAGCTTGGATTATTTTTAGAAAAGCTGAATGACCGGTATTGGCACATGGCCGACGGATAGAGGAAGTTGATGTTGAAGGGTTTTAGCAGCAAAATGCAGCAATATAATTCTTCGTTTGTATGTCGGCTTTGTCGGAACACCTGCCATTAGGATACCAACCGATAACATCAAAAAGTCTAAAGGTATACAGATTGCCTGAACGACTCCTGATCGCTCATTTTTGCCGTTCACTAAAACGAATCACATTGTAAGGTCACAAACTGAGGCTTGACTAGGAAGTTTGTGCCAACTGCGGTCATAGCGAGTTTTCTATCTAATATATGGAGTTATACAGCATCCTTTTTATTAAATACCTCTATGTTGCCTTAATACTATATATCATTGGTTACTATTCGGTGACCATCTACTGCGTCAATTTCATCTTCGAGTTTTTCCAGAAAGACTTCTAATGCACTCGGTATATCAGCGTCACCAGCCCCAACGTTAATAAGCGGCTCATATACAGCGTATTTATCCGCGGAGAAAGTTACCGTTTTCAACAGACCAACGACATCTATGGATACTCCTTCTTCTGGATCAAGCGTTACTTTTACCGATTCAGAAACCGTTTCGGAGCCTTTGAACTTGCCCGAAACGCCGAATATTTCTTCTATTTCAGCCGAGACACTAATTTCCCCTTCAATCATTTCGCTGATGGAAAATGTATGCTCCACTTGATTGGAAGAATTATTCACATATTCAGCTACTGCTTCCATAGGCATCTCATAGGTCGCGTCCTCAGATTCTATTTTATTCTTGTAGATAATACTTTGAAATCCCCAGACTACGGCTTCATAAATAGCGCAATCACATTTCCCTTCATGCAGACGGGAAGGTTCATTGTCATAAGCACCTGTCAAAGCCTGACATTCTGTACAGCCATCGGAACCATCAAAATAATATATGTATCGTGCTGACCAAGGACTGTCCATTATTGAATCTCCAAAATATCATCAAGTTTGTAACCAGCATCTAACAGCCCCGCGTAACGAACACCCAAACGATAGTCGCTAAGTGATTTTGATCGTTTGACGAGAGTGCCCCCTTGCAGTTGATAAACCGTGGTATTTTCATCATCTACTGACACGGCTTCTCCGAGCAATCGAACTGTGGAAATCGTAATGACATTACCTTTTTTTATTCGATGGACTGTACTGAGCTTTACGTCGCCATCAACATAACGATGGGACAAATGAAGTAACGTCGCTTCAGGAATTTCCCACAGCTCCTTTCTTTCCTGGACAATCCGATCATTGATGTCGAAACGTCGTATGGATTGCCCAGAATTTTCGTCAATTTCTTCCACGACATCTGTGCCTGGTATTAGTGTAAAACGGTAGCGACTCTTTTTTAAATTACTTAATTTCAGATTGGCAGTGAATTGCTTAAACCCCACTGCTTCAATCAAAATGCGAGCGGCTCCATAACGCACACCTGGCAACCAGAAAGTACCATCGTTGGCAGTGATAGCCCGTCCCGCTTTACAATAAATCGTCCCCTGCTTTATAGGTTGTCCATCTTCGGACAATAATAAACCCTGAACTATGCCAGTGTAATCATATTGAATGGCTAACTTCTGCCATTCTGTTGCTGTAGCTTCATCAATAGGTGTCTTCAACAAACCTTTTGCAATAGACTCATCGATTGCATTCACCACCGTTTGTGGTTTAAGCGAATAGAGTTTCGCCAAATTTCTAATTCCTGCAGAATAAAGCCCTTCCGCAAATTGGCCACTATCCACCACTTGTAACAGTTCTGCCTGGCGACAAAATTTTAGTAGTACTCGTCGATTAAGTTCTGGAAAGTTTCGTAACCGAATTTTCAAACTACGTAGTGGAAGTGATAATAAATCTTCTGCCCAAAAAAGCCCTATGGCCTGCAACTTATCAGCCGTTATCAGGCCTATGCCTTCAATCTCCCGTAGTGAGTGTTTCGCATACATTTTCACTCTCTCCCTCTCCTTTTTCTTGTCATAATTAATATGAAAAAATACTATTGTTATCCGTAAATTTTTGCATGATCGTGAATGAGTAATTGCTCATTAAGAGATATACCATTAATGAATAATTGACAAAGTTCGCGACCATATTTCTCATTTAAACCACAATAAACTTCGACCTCCACCCAGTCTCCCACTTTTATAAATTTTTCAACAAATTTTCGAGCGGCAACGCCTAAAGCATATTCGTCTGAATCATGTCTAACACTAAAAGTTTCGGGTGCATCCACGGCAATCAGGCGAAAGCGTTTACTAAGGCTTAGGTCAAATCCAAGTGATACAGTCAGGTCTATGGTATCAGCGTCAACAATACGCTCTACCTTTCCCCAGTAGTCATAGGGTTTGATTGAATGAGGTGAAAATTTATTTCGATAGCTTCCTACTGCATCTTTTATTGCAGCTTTTGCTTCAGCGACCTCCATATTGGCCTCCTTGCTTTAATGATAATAGACTGTCCTCAGGCAATATCGTGAGGATATTTGGCGCAAGTATATGTGTCCTTGACCATCGAAATTTATACATTCACCCGACCATTAACAAGAATTATATTAGCACTAGGTCTACCCTAGTTGCCGGACTAGATATCAATCTATCGATTCCCATACTCAGAACGTAAACGATTGAATTTACCGGCATTACGTGAGTTGTCTTAGCACTTATTATCTTTATGTGTATAACTACATCTGACGTAATAAAC
>NZ_PJCF01000008.1 GCF_002835935.1 Paraglaciecola sp. MB-3u-78
ACCCCGCCTAATAGAGGACGTTCCTGAAGATAGAATTTAGTAGCACAATACACTGATATGTTCGTATGTCTGCTTTGTCGGATTAACTGTATTTAGTCATAAAAAAAGCCAAGTCATTTGATCATTAAAACTACCTGAACTGAATTCTATGAACTCCCAGACCGCAACGAATCTAATATTAAAATGCTTTTTACCATGTGATAAAAAAGGTCGATAACGACGAGGCCTTTTCCATAAGTGAAGCCAGCTACCTTATTTTAAAAGGTAGCTGCTAGTAACAATAAAAAACTGGAGACACTATTGAGATCACTATATGAGTCTATGTATTTGAGTCAATAGTTAACCGCAGCACGGTTAGTGGAAATTGCAGCATACTTTAATTTGAATCTTTGTGGCTTGGTTGGTTTTACTACCCATCAAATCCGCCAACGAAAAAGATGAGATCGTCAATTTGATTGAATGATCATTTGAGAGGCGTCGACTAACTGTGAGTTTTTTTAAGCATGATTGATAACTTCGTCAAGACTGCTTGGTATGTTGGCTTTTTGGGTAAGTTTCTGTATATCAGACAACTTACCTATTTCGCCATATAATAATAGAAACTGGCGAAGTGATATTTCACCTGCCTTTTCGAATTTTCGAATGGTGCTATCAGGCACGCCTGATTTTTTTGATAGGCTTTTTACGCTTACGCCTTTACTCTTGCGGTTTTTTTCACAAATTGGCTAAGTTCAAGTTGTACGTCAAACGGTGACACTAGTGTTATCTCACGTGATTAAATTGCTATTACTTTAGCAATTATCCTTCAGAAGTCATACGCTGATAAATAAATACTAATCTAGACGCCCAAAGTAATAAAGTACCCAATCACGTCCCAGCGTCTTTAGCTTTTTCCCTTTCCTGACACTTTCGCACTAGCAGTATTTGTATCGTGAAGGATTTCTGCTCACAAAGTCATGTTAGTTGCAGCCGAGTGTGAAGTTTCCACGGCTGCCAATAGTTTATTTAAGTTGTGACTTAAAGTAGTTATAGGAGTGGACAAAGGCATCACGGATTTTTTTCGCTTCCTTCAAATACTCGTCCATTTTCTCCTCACTTGCTTCTTTCCAATGGTCTAATTTATCAGTTAGCGGTTTAGCTTGTTCTTTTAACGATGCGATTTGCTTTTCGATTTCAGCTTTGGCCTCAGCTTGGGCGTGATTGGCCTTAACTTCAAGCTCAGCGATTTTTTCGTTAAACTCATCAACGGTTTGCTTCAGTTTGGCTACATATTCATCGCGTTTACTCATTTTTTACCCCTATTATGATTTGATTAACACTTAGATTTAGAGCCAATCATAAAGATAGGAATGCAAAACTTTTTGACGTACATCAATTCTTGACTAAATACTCGCAAGGCGACAGCTAATAGTTTTGCTGTGGTAGTAAATGTTGCGTGATCAATGTGGTTAAGAAAGTAATCCTTTGATTGGATAATTATCGGTAATCAAAGTAGGGGCATACGATGAGGTTGTCACACCCTAGCGAGGTGTTAAAACATAGCTAACGATATTATAAAGCCCTGCTGTAGATGGCACTTAGCCATCTACATAGCGGCGTTTGACACGAGGAGAAACGCTGGTCAACAACTCATAAGAGATAGTCGAGGCACACTCGGCGACTTCTTCTACCGACAAATGCTCTCCCCATAGCTCGACCCTATCTTTAACCTCAACCTGAGCCAAGTTTGTTACATCAAAAGTTATCATATCCATAGAAACACGTCCCACTAAGGAAATTCTTTGATGATATAGCCAGGCCGGGGTAACGACTCGAGCATGTCGCGGGTAGCCATCGGCATAACCTATCGCCACTGTAGCGATGGTCGTTTTTCGTTGCGCCACCCAGCTTTGTGCATAACCCACACTCTCACCTTTTTCTATGCTTCGAAGGGCAATGATTGGCGCTGTCAGAGTCATCACAGGTTTCAATATTAGCGATATATTATGTATCGATTGTGCGCAGCCATATAGGGCAATACCTAAACGATTCCAACTGCCATGAGTCATAGGCCACTGTGATAAAGCGGCTGAGTTAGCCATGCTAAACCCTAAACCATGTGACAGAGCTAACTCTTCGAGCTGTTTAGACTGCTGGATATTGAACGAATTATGTTTTTCATCTGCACAGGCTAAATGACTGCATAACACCGTCCCCTCTATGAGTAAGTCGTCAAACTCTGGTAGTACTGAGTGGATTTCATCTAGTCCAATACCTAAACGGTGCATACCGGTATCGACTTTTATCCATACCTTTGGCCGCTGTGAAGGAGCTAAACTACGCAGCCACTCAAAATGTTCACTACGATGCAACATAACCCAAAAGTTGAGTTCATACGCCAGCGCCATTTCAGCCTCGCTCATCACACCTTCGAGTAATAAAATGGGTTGCACGATACCGTGTTCACGTAAATGCACGGCTTCATCTGTAAAAGCGACCGCAAATCTCTCAGCCTCGTCCGACAATGCATTTGCAATCGCGATTGCACCATGACCATAAGCATCCGCTTTGATAACGGCCAAGGTTTTGCTGTTAACAGCTAGTGCAGACATCTGCCGAAAATTATCAATCGCCGCCGTCACATTAATTTGGGCGTAAGTGGACCTTCCAAACACAGTTATCCTCTTAATCTTGGTTATAAGTGTTATTTAGTCGCTGTATGCAGCGGATATAAACCTCGTTACATTGACAACAATAGAGCGACAAGCAAGTCATATTCATGCCAGTCAGACACGCATCTTCTTAAAAAAACAAAAACGCAGCAACAATCATAAATCAATTATTATTTCTTACATACAAAACTTTACGAATAATATATTCTTAAACTAATCTGATATTAAACCTTGTGTTTAACTTATATGCTAAAGTGATATATTGACTTAAAAAGGGTGATTTTTTTATCCGGTGAGTTACTGTTATTGCATTCTGATTGGTTCTTAAATTGTACACTTAAGAGTCCTTTGAATTGAGCGATTAATGACACAAAATCTAGTTATTAATCAATAATAAATTAGGCTAATTTTGGTGACCATTTTTGTGGCAATAATGTGCTGTATTCAAGTCAAATAAATAAGATGTATCAAGCAAAGTGAAAAGAGTTATAAAACACATGAATAATTATGAATAGTAATCCACTTTTAAATGAGCTCAATACTATCTTGTCGGAATCGCGAAACCCCGAGACCTTAAACATTGACTTATTGTCAACTGATGCCATTTTGCAAAAAATGAATGAAGAAGACCAGAAAGTCGCGCAAGCCATAAAACTTGCTCTAAACAATATTGGAATTGCCGTAGATAACATAGTTGAAGTCTTTAAAAACAAAGGCCGTTTGATTTATCTAGGTGCGGGTACCAGTGGTCGTTTGGGCATTTTAGATGCCGTGGAATGTGTTCCCACTTTTAGTATTGAAAAAGATATTGTCATTGGCATTATTGCAGGAGGCGAAAAAGCAATTAAAGACGCGGTGGAAGGGGCCGAAGACGACCAAGAAGCCGCCATCGAAGATTTAAAAGCGATTAACTTTAATGCAAAAGATGTGCTGGTTGGCATTGCAGCCAGTGGCCGCACACCTTATGTGCTTGCAGCCTTAAAATACGCCAAACTGATTGGCGCGAAATCGGTTGCAGTGAGTTGTAATCCTAATTCCGCCATTGGCAAAGAAGCTGATGTGGATATTTGTGCCGCTGTTGGACCAGAAATTCTAACTGGGTCTACTCGCTTGAAATCTGGGACAGCGCAAAAATTAGTCCTGAATATGCTCAGTACTGCCAGCATGATCAAAATAGGTAAAACCTATCAAAATCTCATGGTAGATGTGCATGCCAGCAATAAAAAGTTATATGCAAGAGCACTGTTAATTGTCATGCAGGCAACAGACTGTAATGAACTCACTGCCACAGAAGCATTGCAGGCTGCAGGCAACGAAGCCAAGGTCGCTATTCTGATAATATTGACTGGGGTCAATGCAAGTGATGCGATGTCTTTACTTAAACACCATGAAGGATTTTTACGAAAAGCCGTTGAGTCCAAAGGTGCATTAGCTTGACAGGTAAGGGCCTTGTTCAAAAAATGCTGGCTAGTACTGCTAGTTTTTGCTTTAGGTGCATGTGTTTTTATACCTACATTAGTTCCATGCATTACATGATGGAAGCTGCCGCAGAATCGTCGACTCCATTTATGGTGCTAGACCGCCCAAATCCAAATGGCCGCTTTACCGATGGTCCTATTCTGGACAGTCCTTATCAATCGTTTGTGGGCATGCACCCCATCCCGGTATTGCACGGTATGACCGTCGCCGAACTCGCCCAAATGATTAAAGGTGAAAAGTGGATAACAGATGCCGATAAACTCACACTCATTACCATTGCCAACACCCATTATCGCCGGGATATGCTCTATGATTTACCCGTTGCTCCCAGTCCTAACTTACCTAATAGCCAGTCTGTACAACTTTACCCTTGGTTGTGCTTTTTTGAGGCCCCCCCTATCAGTGTCGGCCGCGGCACAGATTTCCCATTTCAGGTAATCGGTCACAATACTGTGCCATTAGGAGATTTCCACTTTAGCCCTGAGTCTCGCCCTGGCGCATCATTATATCCAAAGTTACAAGATCAAGCGCTGTTAGGAGTCGATTTACGACACAGTACTCGACAAGGATTAGATTTACAGTTGTTTGTTAAGGTTTATCAGCAATTCACTGAGTCGGGAGTTAATTTCTTTGAGCGCCCTGATTTTATGAACAAATTAGCTGGCAGCAACCAATTACGTTTGGCGATTGAACAAGGGCAAAGTGCTCAGCAGATAAAACAAAGCTGGCAGTCGGGCATACAGGCTTTTAAACAGCTGCGTAAACCCTATCTGCTCTATCCAGAGTAACAAAATTAGTAGGCTGCTATGTAAAAGTGATTTTATCTGACCAGGTTTCATTATCTCATCTACGGTAGTCGTCTAAAATCACTTACCACCGCATTGGTTTTTTCAAGAAGATGACGGCCCTGACGAGATGATTGAGTAATGGCAATAAACAAAATATCAATGATAAACTCTTGGGCAGTTCTGGCCAGAATGGACGACAAACGCGCGGATTCATCATCTGCCACCGAGTAGAGTTTCACATCGGCCATATCAGAAATGGGTGTGCTGCCATATCGTGTCACAGAAATTATTTTAGATTTATTACGTTTCGCCTCAGATACCACATTAATCATTTCTTTCGTATTGCCTGACTCACTGATCGCAAACACTAAGTCATTTTCACCTAAGGTAGCAGCAAACGCGAGTTGTGCGTGGGTATCTACTTCTTCGATAGCCATCATCCCTAATTTTTGCAACTTGTAGGAAAAATCTTTACCCACTAATGCTGAACCACCTAGACCACAAATCAAAATCCGTTTCGACGACTTGAGCAATTCTACAGCCTCAATAAATGCTTTTTCATCGTTCAACTTCTGCGTCTCATTTAACACCGACACTTTGCTACTCAGTAATTTATCAGACATCTGACCAAAGCTGTCATTGATCGTAATTTTACCGTGCAAGTTACTGTCAGCAGTAGAAATATTTAACGCATCAATAATGCCCATCTTAAAGGCAGGGTAGCCTTTATAACCTAACTTTTGAGAAAACTTAACCACACTGGATTGGCTAACACCGACTACATTAGCCAATTCTTGTGAAGATAACTCTCGAATGGCATTAGATGAGTCCAATGCAAATTTTGCTAGTTTTAGTTCACTAATCGACAACGAGTCCTTAAGCGCTTTGATTTTTGTAAATGTTGACATTGTCACTCATAAATATTTTATTTATAGATTAAGAATAATTGTAACTCAAAGCGCCTTGATTAATTAACAACTATTTTATAAAAACTTAAAGCATTACATGTGTTTAAAGTAAGAAACAAAGCTATTTATTCCAAATTAATATTTTATTCACAGCTTGCAGTCAGTGCTGCCTTAAACAGACCACCCGTTAGCATAGCCCCACAGTAAAATGTGAGTATAGAACCAAGCTTTATCACTGACACCACCTTATTGGACCGTAACGGGCAAACTGCCTTGGGCTTGAATACGGCCGCTGATCATGCCTGCTAATGCATTAAAAATGGGACCATCATACTGAGTGATCAACCGTCCATAATCGTCCATATACTCAGACTTATTCAGCCGATAAGAGAAACTCGCTAAATGGCGTCTGCATAGGGTGCAAATAATCGGCTATTGTAAGGCGTACGCAAACTGATAAACAGCGTCTTTTTACCTAGGTCTTGCGCCGCGGCTAACATACTAAGCTGTTGGCTAATTTGCTGCTCTTTAGTGCTACGATCGCCCCTGTGCTTGATATCGTCCATACCTCCCAGTTCTGCCAAGCTTTGGTCCGGCGTGATATCGGCAGTGATAATGATATCAGCCTGCTCCACGGCAGCTAAGTTAACGTCAGCATCGATATTAGCCATGCTGTTACACTTAATAGTTAAGCTAGGTAAACGGGTTTTTAAAGCAAGGGTTAATCCCATACATTTAGTGGTGTCTGGCATCACTATCAGCACACTAGCCACACTATTATCAAGGGGTAATACCCGAATGGCGCTTAATTAAGGATATATTATTTAATAAACAAATGGTTAAGTTAATTGTTTATCTAAATAAAAACCAAAAAAGGCAGAGAGTCCTGTAAAATATTTTCACCACAAAAACGTTCACAAAAGCTCTCTACCTCAATGTCCATTATCTCCCAATTTTATCTTTCTCAACAGTCAAAAATTAAAAAATACGCAACAAACATCACAGCAACCGACTTTCTTGAGTTGTTGTACAATGATGAATGGCTTTCAATAGTAGAAGAGAATATCCCCGAATACAGGGAGCAAATTTACACGCCCATGCAAACATTATCTATGTTTATGGCTCAAGCTCTAAGTGATGATCGTTCTTGCAGTAAAGCTGTTAATGACCTGATTATTCAAACCCAATCACAAGAAAATTCGCGAACAATCAGCCCCAATACTGGAGCGTACTGTCTTGCCCGGCAGAAATTACCTTTAGCTTTGTTAACTCAGCTTACCGTTAAAGTGGGTAATAGTATTTCTCAAAATACTCCCCCTCAATGGAAATGGTTTGGCCGGTCTGTTCGACTGATTGATGGTACGACAATATCAATGCCGGACACTGAAAAATCACAGGTTGCTTACCCACAACCAAAGAATCAAAAAGAAGGGCTAGGTTTCCCTATATGCCGGTTACTCGCAGTAAGTTGTTTGCACACAGGTGTTATCCTTAATGCATCAATAGGACCTTGTAAAGGTAAAGGAAGTGATGAGAAAAGTTTGCTTCGTAATGTACTCGATACCTTTAACGTTGGGGATATAGTGGTAGGCGATGCTTTTTTTGGAAGTTATTTTTTATTGGTTGAAATGATGAACAGAGGTGTTGATGTGCTGTTTGAACAACTAGGCCCTCGCAAATTAATGACCGATTTTGGAAAAGGTATCGCGTTAGCTAAAAAAGACCACTTAATCGATTTCAGTAAACCTAAAATAAAACCAGATTGGATGACTCAGAAAGCCTTTCATGAAGCACCTGAAAAAATTACCATTCGAGAATTTAAGGTCGGTCAAAAAACGCTTATTACCACTATGCTAGCTGCAAAGGAGTATCCTAAAAAAGAGCTAGGTGCGTTGTTTAAACAACGTTGGCATGTTGAAGTCGATTTTAGAAACCTCAAGACGACATTAGGTCTGGTTGTACTGAGTTGTAAAACACCTGAAATGTGTCAAAAGGAGATGTGGGTGTACTTTTTGGCCAATAATCTAATCCGGTTATTAATGGCGCAAGCCGCCGTTGAGCACGACTTACTACCAAGGCAACTGAGTTTTAAACATACGGTACAAATATGGAACACGTATTTTTTATTGGAAAAAGCGTTGGATGATCCGATGTTTGCCTTGATAGCAAAGCGGCTCGTAGGCAACAGACCTGGAAGGATGGAGCCCAGAGCCATCAAGCGGCGACCCAAACCCTATAAGTTATTGATGATCCCTAGGTCTGAAGCCAAACAAGATATTATGAAGAATGGTCACCCAAAAAGGATAAAGTAACTATCTGATATCATGGAACTTTATCCTTAATTAAGTGCCATTCGGGTAATACCCCGTTATTTTTAATCGCAACAATGGCGCTGTTAGCCAGCTGCTGCTCAACCTTTTTGTGTGGTGGTGAACCCAGGGTTGCCTGGGCTGTGATAATAGCTTGGTCAATCACTTGTCCACTATCTTGTCCACTATCTTGCCCGCTATTTTGCTGACTGAAACGCCCTGCTGCAGACAGTTGATAGCTTGCTTTTAGTGCAGCAATTCGCTGTACCGCAGCTTCCATCTCAGCTCGGTTTAAGCGCCCTTGTTGCACGGCTTTGGCAACATCACTGATAAGTTGTTTTAACTTAACGATATCTGCTGGACGCCTTATGGAAATTGGCATCAGCGCAATATCCGCCCCTGCAGAAAAGGTCTGAATCACCGCCTCAGTCTGATCGAAATAATGAACAATGCCAGCCATATTTAAGGCATCGGTCACAATAAGGCCTTTAAAACTCATTTTATTTCTGAGTAAATCCGTCAAAATTTTGCGTGACATAGTGGCCAGTAACATCACCTTATTACCGTCTTCAGCCATAAATTCAGTGTCATCTAATTGGGGATATTGAATATGTGCCGTCATGATCATGGCCTGTGTTTCGTTGTTTATTGCGCCTTTGTCTATGACGCTGTTATTAATAGCGCCCATATTGATAGCATAACTAAAAGGCTTTAAATCAATGGCTTCAATTTGTTGTATGTCGTGTTCGACTCTGGGTAAACCGGTGTGACTATCAACACTAGTATCACCGTGTCCCGGAAAATGTTTTAGGGTAGCTATCATGCCTTGGCGTTGCATCGCAATCATTTGAGCTTTACCCAGCTGCGCCACTATATTGGCGTCTTCGCCATATGAGCGCACGTTGATCACTGGATTTAACGGATTCACATTCACATTCACATTCACATCCATAGTAGGCGCAAAATTAACGTTAAACCCTAGTGAAATTAGCTCTTTGGCCATGATCTCGCATCTTTCACGGGCAAACCGGTGAACTCATTAATGCACCTGTTAGCATTAGAGCTGAGATAGATACGGCCGGCGTCCTTAATGTTTTACAGACAGCCAGTTGGAGGCGTCTTTTCATAAACGTTTTATGTTGTATTGACATGTGTCTCACCTGTTCTTATAAATTTTGATATTGGTGACATTGCTGTCACAAATTCTGCTACAAACATTCTTGTGTTGATTGATGATTTCGTACAGAGCTCGCTATTATTTAACAAATAATAGGCAACAACATCAAGAATAATTTTTTCCAATTGTGGAAATTTATAGTAATAATTTATATTTTAATGGATTATCTAGGTATCCGAATAAAATATTCAAAACGATAGAGTTAACTTAGGAGGATCAGGGTTATATTCGTTTTTCAAATCAAAAAATTAGGTATAAAATCACATATTATTGCATCATAAACATGTGCAGAATAATTATTCCATATTTTCTACAAAGTAATAATTATTTATTCTATAAGGTAAGAATTGTCATGCAGCACTGTGTTAAATATCAATTAAAATGGCGCACAATTTTGGCATCATCACGGCGAATAGGGTTTATTAGCCTACTGACAATATTCGTTGTTAGCTGCACGGCATTGCCCTTGTCGCATATGCAGTCTAAAAACTATAGCCAACGGATCAAGTTTTTGGTGATGCATTATACCGCTATTGATTATCAAAAATCAGTGACGGCTTTAGTTGATGAAGGTGGCTTGAGTTCACATTACCTGATACCAGAGCGGAATGACCCTAGTTATCAAGACAGTCAGTTAAAAGTGATTCAGTTAGTCGATGAGTCTAGCCGCGCGTGGCACGCGGGTGAAAGTTACTGGCAAGGTAGAGAGGACTTAAATGATCAATCTATAGGTATCGAAATAGTCAATGTGCCTGTCTGTATGCGTGACAATACTGCAGTCGATCTAAAAAAACGAGAAAATGATCCGAGTCGCCTCTGTATTTTTCCTGATTATGACCCCAAACAAATAGAATTGTTGATCACATTATCCAAAGACATTTTAGCGCGAAATCCTGATATATCGCCTACGGCAGTAATAGGCCACTCCGATATCGCCCCCACTCGTAAGAATGATCCAGGCCCACGATTCCCTTGGTATCAACTCTATCAAGAAGGTATTGGGGCTTGGTATGATAATGATACCCTAGGAACATACTGGGAAATGTTTAACGCCTACCCACCCAGTATTAGTTTGATGCAACATGCATTAGGTATTTATGGTTACGGTATTGTCGAAACAGGCATTGCCGACAGTGCGACCCTTGATACTTTATCCGCTTTTCAAATGCATTTTTTGCCCTGGTCGGTGAATGGCAAACTCGACAGTCAAACCGCTGGGGTTTTGTTTGCGTTAATCGACAAATATTTTCCGCAACATATTGATGCTTTATTAACGCGCTACGAAGAAGAAAAACAACCCGTACCGCAAACCACTAACTTAGGGTATTACCAAGTCAATGAGGTGTATCCCAATACAGACCGCAGTACTCGCGAATGGGTTAATGATCGTAACATTTTCAAAAGCTACGCCAATGAAGGCGAGATCATTGTCGATAATCTTGATGCCCAAAGTGCTGACATTTATGTCAATGGAGAAAAGCTCAATATAGACAATACCCTGCAGCCTTATCAGCGTTACAGCTACTCTTTAGCACGGCGCACTAAAAATGGTGAAAATACCTTACGGGTTGAAAATGTATTACCCGAAGGCAATACTATTCGGGTCATGATCCCCTTCCCTACTTTAAAAATCGAAGAGGCGGCAAAGAGTCAAAAGTTTGCGAAAGTGGATAAACTTATAAACAGTGATATCGATGCAGGTTTCCCCGGTGCAGTATTGCTGGTATTGAAAGACGGAAAAGTCATTAAACGCAGCGCATACGGTTATGCTCGCAAATTTGCCGACGGCGGTCAGGCACTGCAACATCCGATTAAAATGCAAACCACACAGCTATTTGATCTAGCATCAAATACCAAGATGTTTGCCACCAATTTTGCACTAATGAAACTGGTGTCTGAAGTAAAGATTGATGTCACTCGACCTATTAATGACTACTTGCCAGAATATCAAGGACAGGGCCGAGAAGGTAGGCTGGTTCGCGACCTACTGACACACACCGCAGGTTATTCTCCCCAAGTGCGTTTTTTCACTAAAGACAATGAATTAGGCCCACAGTTTTTTTCTCAAAATAAAAAGCAGACTGAACATTTACTTTTATCCCGGGTGCCTTTTGAAATAGGGCGAAAAACCAAAGCCATCTACAGCGACACCGATTATATGTTGCTCAGTTTACTGATTGAGCGCGTGACACATGAACCCTTAGATTTATATGTGGAACAACAGATTTATCATCCTCTTGGGCTAAGTAACACCTTGTTTAATCCATTGCAAAAAGGCTTTACCAAAAGTCAGTTTGCAGCCACAGAAATAATGGGTAACACCCGCGGTGGCACAGTAGACTTTGAGAATGTGCGTACTTATGTATTACAAGGTGAAGTCCATGATGAAAAAGCCTTTCATTCTTTTGGTGGCGTAACCGGCCATGCAGGATTGTTTTCCACAGTTAATGATTTAGCCGTATTAAGCCAAACCCTTTTAAATGGTGGCGGGTACGCTAAAACCAAAGTTTTTGAACCCGCTGTACTCGATGAATTTGTTAAACCGGAAGAAGGAAACGGTAGTTTTGGTTTAGGTTGGCGCCGCGCGGGTCATGGTGAACGTAAGTGGCACTTTGGTCCTTATGCCAGCCCTTATGCTTATGGTCATACTGGCTGGACGGGTACGGTTACCGTTATCGATCCTGAATATGACCTAGCCATTATATTACTCACCAATGCTCGCCATAGTGAGATTGTGGAACAAGAAGACGACAAAGGTCCAGAATTTAGAGGCAAACTGTTTGAAACCGGTAAGTACGGCAGTATTATTAGTTTGGTATACGAAGCCGTTTTAGATAATCAATAGGAGCCCGTGAATGCCAAGTTTATCACCCAAGTTTTTGGTCTGTTGCCTACTGGTGAGTGGGTTAAACGTGTTCAATCATGCTGAGTCTGCCACTTTGAACGAGAAAAAAATCCAACAGATCATGCAACGTTTACAAATTCCAGGTGCTGCCATTGGCATAGTCAAAAACGGTAAAGTCATCGCGGCACGTGGCTTTGGAGTAAAAACCATTGGTAATAAAGCACCTATAGATACGAATAGCATTTTTAAGATAGCCTCAAATACTAAGGCTTTTACTGCAGCGGCTTTAGCCTTGTTAGTGGATGACGGTAAGATATCCTGGGAGGGTAAAGTACAAAGCTACTTAGCTGATTTTAAACTGTATGATCCTTGGGTCAGTGAGCAATTCAACCTAATTGATTTGCTCACTCATCGCAGTGGTTTGGGTTTAGGCGCAGGCGACTTAATGTTGTGGCCTGAGCCTTCTAGTTTCAGTCGCCAAGAAGTGTTACAAAATTTACGCCACCTAAAACCCACTGGGGAATTTCGAGCTGACTATGCCTACGATAATTTACTGTATATTGTTGCCAGTGAAATTATTCCTGCGGTGACAGGTAACAGTTGGGAAACATTTGTTGAACAACGGATTATGCAACCCTTAGGTATGACACATTGCTTTGCGGGCAAAGTTAGTGCCCAAAGACAAGCAGATATAGTCACACCTCACGGTATTGTTGATGGCAAACTACACACTATCATACGTCCTATCGACCCTGACAAACCAAGTGTGTCAGGGCCTGCGGGTGGCGTACAATGCAGCCTGAACGACATGCTGACTTGGGTGAAAGTGCAGCTTAATCAAGGAAAAACAGCCGAAGGTAAGCCTCTATTTTCTCAAGCGCAGCACAACATGATGTGGACACCACACACTATTATGCCAGTGTCTTGGCGCAGTAAACATTTCGACAATACCCATCTTAGCGCTTACGGATTAGGGTGGCGTATTAATGATATGGATGGGTATTTACAAGTGCACCACACCGGCAGTTTGGCAGGCATGTATTCTTTTGTGAGTTTATTTCCAGAATTAGACTTAGGTTTTGTGGTACTGACCAATCAGCAGTCGAGCGCCGCCCGTAGTGCTTTGATGTACACCACCATGAAACCTTTTTTAGGCGATACCAGCAGCGATTGGCTAAGATACAAACCATTAGTAGCGTGCCAAGTAGTGCGCGATTTTATGCAGATGGTACTGAGCTAACGCCACAACATTTTAAACGCTATAGCGACAACCTTAATATCCAAGGGGTAAAGGAGCAGAACCTAGTTAAGTTTGGTTTAGTCACCCGACGCTCTTCACTGCGCACCTTTCCTACCTTAGATAGGGTATTTAACAAATCTATGGATCTAGATTTAGACCGTTTTCAAGAATCGGGCGTATTTCCAAGTGAAGCGGTGGCCATCTTACATAGCAGTAAAGACGGCAAATGGTTGTTGGTTCAAAACTATCATTATTTGGCATGGGTACAGCAAGAAGACATTGCCATAGGCAGTAAGCAGCAAATTCAAACCTATTTAGATCATCAAGATTTTTTGTTAGTCACTGGGGCGAAAGTACTCACCAGTTATGTGCCTAATGAGCCTGAAATTTCTCAGGTACAGTTAGATATGGGCGTTAAACTGCCGTTGTTGAGCAACGATGAACAGCATGGCGAACTATACGGTCAAAGTACTTCTGGAAACTATGAAGTGAAACTCCCCGTTCGCAACCTAGATGGTAGCCTTAGTATCAAAACGGCCTTAATTGGTCGAACCCAAGATGTACACCAAGGTTATCTAGAATACACAGCCCAAAACGTGATTGCACAAGGGTTTAAATTTTTAGGGGAGCGTTATGGTTGGGGTCATGATTACAATGGTCGCGATTGCACAGGATTTGTAGGGGAAATTTACAAAACCTTTGGCATACTGATGCCACGAAATTCAGGGCAACAAGGTAATGGTGAATATGGCACTAACTTTCGTTTTGATAAAAATAGCGATATCGCCAGCAAATTAACTGTCATTAAAAACCTGCAAATAGGCGATCTTATTTATATTCCTGGTCACGTTATGGTGTACTTAGGTAAAAAAAACGGTCAACCGATTGTGATCCATGACGTTAAAGGACTCGCCTACTGGACTCCTGACGGTGAATATTACCAAGGCGTATTAAATGCGGTTTCAGTCACACCTTTAATCAAGTTACATTTAAACGAAACTACTACTTACGTAGATAAAATTTACAATATTAAGCGCCTCACTCTACACAACGTTGAAGGAAATTAAACAGCAATGAAAATCACCGCTATCCGATTTGCCAAGTTAGAGGTGCCGTTAATTACCCCTTTTAAAACGGCCATGCGTACTGTGCAAAACATTACTGATCTTGTGGTGCTAGTTGAAACAGACAAGGGTGTACTGGGTTATGGTGCCGCACCTTCTACGCCTATTATCACTGGGGATACCCATGGCTCGATATGTTATGCCATTAATCACGTCATTGGCCCCCATATCATAGGTATGGACATTGAGGATTTAAATAGTATTTGTCATAAAATTCAACATGCTATTGTGGCTAACAGCAGCGCAAAAGCGGCCCTTGAAATTGCTATTTACGACCTATGGGCTAAGCGTTTTGATGCACCACTCTATAAAATGTTGGGAGGCGGTAAGCCGCTATTAAGTACTGACGTAACGATCAGTGTTGATCACATCGATAAGATGTTAGCGGACACTCACCTTGCTATTAGTCAGGGCTTTGACATCCTTAAAATCAAAATCGGTACTGACATCGAAAATGACATCGAGCGAGTGCATTCGATTTATCAAGATGTGGCTAAGCGCGCCACACTTAGGTTAGATGTCAATCAAGGCTGGACGGCGAAACAAACCGTTTATGCCATGCAAAAACTAGAAAGTATTGGTGTTGAACTTGAGCTGATTGAGCAACCGGTTAAAAGTCATGATATTGATGGCCTACGTTACATCAGTGAACGTATTACCACTCCCGTTATGGCCGATGAAAGCGCATTTTCACCACAACAAGTTGTAGACCTAATCCGCACCGGTGCTGCTGACATTATCAATATCAAATTAATGAAATGTGCAGGTCTCAGTCAAGCGATTAAAATTGCCGACTTAGCCGAATTACATGACATTCCTTGCATGATAGGCTGCATGCTCGAAGGCAGTATTGGTGTGGCTGCTGCAGCGCATTTAGCCGCAGCAAAAGCTTCTAGCATTTCTTTAATAGACTTGGATGGCCCTATATTGGGACAATATGATCCTGTTATTGGGGGCGTAAACTTTAACTTATCTAAGATTCAATTGGGTCAAGGCGCAGGTCTTGGTATTGAGAGTATTAACGATTTACAGGAGCTAACTTGGCCATTTTAAATTCACGTCACAACATAACGGGCACACTTATTTTATTAACGAGTTTACTCAGTGCTTGTGCAGCAAAGGCTGAGCATGTTCAGCCTTTGCTGCAAAGTCTCGACACTGAACAACTGGTGGTTGTAGTTTCAGATGATTGGGATGCCACCACTGCAAAGTTACAAAAATTTGAGTGGCACAATGAACAGTGGCACATAGTAGACCAAGCTTTCCCCGTCAATTTAGGCCGTACAGGACTCGCATGGGGCTTAGGATTACACCCCACTCAAACAGGGTATTACAAGGTAGAAGGCGATGGTAAAGCCACAGCTGGTATATTTAATCTAAGTTCCACCTTTGGCTATTTACCCGAAGCCAAAACTGATATGCCCTATCAACCCATGTCGGCTAATCACTACTGTATGGACGTCAACGGTTCGCCCCTTTACAACCAAATTGTTGATGCAAGCATAGTGGGTAAAAGTGCCGTAAAAGGTTCAACAGAACCCATGCGTCGCGATATTCACAATGGCGGTCAGACAATTTATAAAAAAGGCATAGTGCTCGATCACAATCCAGATAATATTAGCGAAAAAGGCAGTTGTATTTTCTTGCATTTATGGTTTGGCCCAGAGGTTCCCACAGCAGGCTGCACCTCTATGGAAGAACCTAAAATGGATGCACTGTTAGCATGGTTGAACCCAGCAAAACATCCACGTTATTTGGCGTTGCCAAATGATGAGTATCAGAAAAAACAGCAACAATGGGGCTTACCGGCTCTTTAATAAGAACGTATTCAAGAGTTCAGCGGGGTATTTGACTCCTCGCCTATTCAGCCATGCCAGCATGCTGTTTTTAACCTTAATAGGATCATCGACTTTTTTTAAAATAGAATACGGTAAAAATTTTTAACTTTTGATGATTTTGCACTAGGCTTGAAGGTACTCAACGACATGGAATGCACCGAATATGGCCTCGCCTATACATATCTCTGGTTTATTGATTATTGTATTATTGTCTAAGACTTCAGCCTTTAGTTTTGCCAATGAGCTCAGTCCATCTCAAACTAAAAATGCAACCTTGCCCCAACAACTAGCCAGTTTGTACCAAGATGACATAGTGGTACAAGATTATTGGATCAGTGAAAAACTGGATGGTATTCGTGCCCGTTGGGATGGCTTAGCATTGATTACCCGAAATGCTAATATTATTTATGCGCCAGCTTGGTTTGTGAAAAATTTCCCACCGCAGACCTTGGATGGCGAATTATGGTTGGCTCGCAACAGCTTTGAGAAAACAGCTTCTATTGTGCTACGGAAAACTCCGACTGTAGATTGGAAAAACATCAAATTTATGCTGTTTGATTTACCTGAACATACAGGTACTTTTAGTCAGCGTTTGACTGCTATGCAGCTTTTAATAGATACAGTTGCCAGCCCTTATTTGCAGGTGATCCCTCAATTCAAGCTGACGGATCAAGATCAGTTGATGCTCAAGTTAGACGAATTAGTCGCACAAGGTGCAGAAGGCCTGATGTTGAATCATCATGGTGGTTACTATCAGGATGGCAGAAGCACCAATTTGCTTAAGTTAAAAAAACATCAGGATGCTGAAGCCAGAGTGATTGCGCATCTTCCCGGCAAAGGTAAATACCAAAACATGCTGGGTTCATTGTTGGTCGAACTGGACAGTGGTTTACAATTTAAGATCGGCACGGGATTTTCTGACATACAGCGCCAGAACCCACCATCAATAGGCACAATAATAACCTTTAAATATTACGGCCTTACAGCGAGAGAAATTCCACGCTTTGCAAGTTTTTTGAGAGTTAAACCTACTGCGGAACATAAACAAAGTAATAAATGATGAATAGATGACTCTAGTAAATAATGTGGTTCAGAAAAATCACCGATGTAGCATCTACGGTTCACCTTTCTTTATAAAGTTATGCGCAACTTTTTTAGTGATAAGACGTAAATGAATAAACTTACCTTAATGCTAAAAATGGACACGAAAGTATTTACAGATAAGACATCCTAACCAAGCAGTGATTGGTGATAACTAATATGTTTTAAACAAGTGAATATGACGGTCTTTATGCGGCATAGCCGGGGCTTAAGTAGTAGATGACGTTGATGTTGTATATGGCTCAAGGCAAACATATTCCAAAAGCAAGGTTAACTGTGCGTAAGGATGCTGTCACATCTTTAGAGTAAATCATTATTGATATGGAAGACGTAATAGTGTCTTCAATCTCAAAAGTACCAACGGTCATACGTAGTCATTCGCCATTCTAAATAAATGAAAGCTTGAGGACAGGTTATACCGCGAAAAAGGCCATTGAAATGGCTAAATTTGTTTCATGAACCAGCCCATATAAAGCCTGTTACGCATTGCTTAGATAAGGGGTGGCGTCTATTCTTCCTATACTCGAGACTGAACTTGGATTTATACTATGACTATGAGTACTTTCCTGGCTTTCCTTGGCTTGTTTATGGCGGTCTTGGAGTTGTATTTTCCAAATATGTCAGTGGGTCTAGAGCGGCTTATTGGGCGGTTTCAGGAAAAACTGGTGGTGATGGCCATGAACCTCAAAAACGCTCCGGATGCAGTTCACTCATGGGTGATGGGATCTCGCGTCGGACGCTTCTATTCCAAACATTGGAAAGTGATACTAGTGCTCGGGATCTTACCATTTGGCATTTCCTTACTATTTAATGCGGGCGAAGATTTAGAAAATTTATTACTTGTTTTAGGACTTCTACCCATTTTACTCATGATCGCTTACGACCGTCTTTTGGGTTACTTCTATATTCTCACTTGGGTTTTAAGGGCACCTATCTTCGTTTTTGATAAGGTGTTTAGGTTCCTCAATTTTATCGGCAGAGGTAAAGCGCTTAGCGGCATCGGACTGTTAATGGCATTCTGGGGGTTGGCCCAACCCTTACTAATCCCGTAGTAACTGACTGAAGATTCAGGTTGAGAATGCCGCTCATTACGACTCTGCATGCAAACACTGTTTCTTGTTCGAAGTAGATTTTACGGACCTGCTTCAAGTGATATTTAAGTTCGGACTGAACGTCAAAAGCGGTATACAGAGAAACAAAATAATCGAACGATTAAGGCAGGAGACTATTTTGATTGTGATTTTCTCTGCGCGCGGCACCCAGCGATCTCACCTTCCTCTGTGGTGCAAAAAACCTTTAATATTTAGATTTTCAATATTAAATATTTATTACCCTCGAGAACATCGGATGCCCTCTGTAGTTCAAAACGTTTATTTTTAGTCATGCGGTTATTATAAAATCGACGAGTTTGCCACTATCGATTTTGGATAACCTCTAAGTCGCGATATAATAATAAATTGACGAGTCATTAAAATAGAAAGAGATGTATTGTGAATGTTTTACTAAAGACTGGTTTAGTTCTGGTCGTGGGTTTTGTTAACTTTGTTTATGCTGCAGCGCCAATGGCGAATATATCAGCCAAAATGTCGAGCCGCATCATTGCGAACTCAAATGTACAAACCACAGATAAATTTGATGACTTTTTAACTCAGGTACTTTCAATAGAATTTATTACTGAGCAACAGGCATTAACCCTTGCCATTAAGAAGTATCGCGCTAAAGAAACCCTACAAGGCCCAGAACTGCATCAATTACAGCGTTTATTAGGCTTGTATACTCGAGTGAAGTACGGCGACGATGCCATAAATACACTGGCGCAGTTGGTGGCTATACCTACATTTAGAGTGGATGGTCTTGAGCAACATGCGAACCCACAATTTCATAAAATGGCCGATGCATTGGCCAATATTGCTAAGGACTTCAACCTAACATTTCGAAATATCGACAATCGCATATTTGAAGTCTCGATTTCAGGCAGCTCCAATGAAGTGGTCGGTATTCATGCCCATGCAGACGTAGTGCCGGTTAAACCGTCGTTATGGGTGCTGAATGACGGCACTAAACTCAATCCTTTTCAACTTACCCGTATTGGCAATCGTATGTATGGTCGCGGCACCGAAGATGATAAAAATGGCATAGTGGTATCTATGTATGCCATGAAAGTAATCCAAGAAGAAAATATTCCCTTGCTGCGTAATTTTCATTTATTAATTGATACCACAGAAGAAACATCGTCAGAAGCAATACCTTATTATTTTGACCGCAACGCCACACCCAATTACAACCTAGCGCTAGATGGCGGTTATCCCGTAGTGATTGCCGAAAAAGGTTACGCGGGTATTATGGCTACTTTCCCAGTACGTACAGCACAAGATAATATAACTGGTAGTGCAAAAATTGTGGGGATTACCGGTGGTTTGGCCTTGAATCAAATCCCTGGGGCCAGTGTTGCTAATATTATGAGCCCAGAACCGACAACCTTAGTGAACAAGTTAAATCAATTGGGCGCTAAATTTGTGGCAGCCAATGGTGGTAATTTTTCTATTAATGCCATTTCCAAACCTCAAGGCGTTGAGCTGACGGTTAAGGGCGTGTCTGCCCACTCTTCAGAACCAGAATCGGGGGTTAATCCGGTATCCAGAATATTGACGTTTGTCGACTACGTGCAACAACAAGAGTTGATTTTCAAACAGAACCACGTAACTGACGCAGCGACTTATATTGCGAATAATTGGGGACTGGATCATCTAGGAAAAACTTTAGGTATCAATTTTTCAGACGAATTTATGGGGCCACTTACCAGTGCGGTGACCTTGATTAAACTTAATGACACAAGTTTACAAGTAGGCGTAAATTTACGGATCCCTGTGGGTCGTGATGTTGACCTAATAAAACACGATGTTTTGAATAAATTAGCGGTATGGCACAAAAAAAGTGGGGTAAATGTTGACTTCAATATATCCATAAGTGAACCCATGTATCGCAATCCCAAAGGTCATTGGGTCAATGCATTATTGGATGTGGCCACAGAAAATTTGAATATGCCTCGAAAGTTTGGATCATCTGCCGGCGGTACATCAGTCCACAACTTACCCAACGGTGTGCAATTTGGGTTGGCCATGCCAGACGAAAAATATTCAGGTCATAACGCAAATGAATTTAAACGTGTGGACCAGTTTTTGCTCGACTTGCAAATTATTACCGAAATGATTGCCCGAATTGGTCAAATTCCCAGTTTAGAATAATCCTCGCGCTGAAAAGAAACAGAAAGAAAATACTTTTCACCACCGAGAGCTGACGCTTCACAGAGGAAAGATGAACAAATGATTATAATTTATGGCTCTAGTTGTTGTGTTAACTCATTAACGTTTATTCTGCGGCGGGTTATTCACCCAAGGGGAAGTGGGAAGTGTTTGTGTGTATTTGGCTTCTTTTTCTAATGCTTCCAAATCTTTAATGATCAGTTGGTTACGCTTTTTATCTATCGTTCCGTCTTTTTTCCAAAGTTGTAATTGTTTATTCACTATCTGACGGACAGTTCCAGACATGCGCGCTAAGGTGTCATCGTTTAAACCATTGACTATATGCTGCTGTTCGTCTTCTTTGCCACTGAGATAAAACTTAATTTTATTAATATGTTTTAAAATAATACGACTCAATCGAGTGGTAACATTGTGTAAAATCAAACTGCTGGCTAGCTCTTCTTTTTCGCGCATTTTTTGTGCTAAATAAGGCATGAATTGTTGATTAAATTCTGGATAGGTCCACAACCACTGACGCATAGTCTCTAGCTTAACTGAGAGTAATTTTACCGTTGTTAATGGCGACACAATCACATCATGAGGCTGGTCATCTAAAAGCACAATCAAGTCGAAACAATCACCGGCATACAGCATATCTAGCGTTGCTTCTCTGCCGGTTTCAGGATTACTTTGCTTAATTTCTACCTGCCCTTCTATTACCACAAAAAAGCGTTGGGTCAATAAAGCAGAGTTAAAGTAGTCACCTTTGTGCCATTCGTTAAGTTGAAACTCTTGTTGGAAATCTTCAATTAACTTTGCCGGTAAATCCGCAAAGATATTAGCTTGTTTAACTAACACCGGGCTGGCTTTGTGAGGTAGCTGAGAAATGGTTTTCTCCATAGTGAAAGTGATTTGGGTGCTTTAATGGGGTTGGTATAACAAGTGTTTTTATTCTACCTCGTTGTGACTACTTAACAAAAGCTAATGTTGTTTTTCAGTTATCTGCCAGCCCATTAATTTATTGATTTTTATATTTAAAAATTAAGAAAAACAATATTGCGATTACTGTCATATTTGTGACAGAAGCATTTCTTTACCCTGAGTATTATAGCGCCACTAACCAGACAGCCAAGGTTAAACCAGCAAAGTGAGTCGGTTTATACAAGGTTGTTTATGAGGTCAAACTGCTTACTGGGTGACTGCCATGAAGCATCAAATCCTTAACTAGATCGTTTATAAACAAACAGGTGATTATTATGAGTAAGATTATTGGTATTGATTTAGGTACAACAAATTCATGTGTTGCGGTGATGGAAGGTGGCAAGGCAAAAATTATTGAAAATGCAGAAGGAAGCCGCACAACACCTTCCATTGTGGCTTATACAAACAACGAAACCCTAGCGGGGCAACCAGCAAAAAGACAAGCTATCACAAATTCTAAAAATACACTATTTGCGATTAAACGTTTAATTGGTCGTAAATTCGACGATAAAGAAGTGCAAAAAGATATTAAATTAGCACCTTATAAAATTGTAAAAGCAGACAACGGCGATGCGTGGGTTGAAATCAATGGTAAAGCATTATCGCCACAAGAAGTGTCAGCACAAATTTTACGTAAATTGAAAAAAGACGCTGAAGCCTACTTGGGCGAAAAAGTAACAGATGCGGTGATTACCGTACCCGCCTATTTTAATGATTCACAACGTCAAGCAACCAAAGACGCAGGTAAAATTGCAGGGCTTAATGTTAAGCGTATTATTAACGAACCCACAGCAGCAGCATTAGCTTACGGCGTGGATAAAAATAGTAAAGCTGAACAAAAAGTAGTGGTTTACGACTTAGGTGGCGGTACATTTGATATCTCTATTATCGAAATATCCAATGAAGACGGTGAAAAACAGTTTGAAGTGTTAGCCACCAATGGAGATACCTTTTTAGGAGGTGAAGATTTTGATTTACGCCTAATTAATTACCTTACTGATGAATTTAAAAAAGACAGCGGTATTGATATTAAGCAAGATTCTTTAGCGTTACAACGTATTAAAGAAGCGGCTGAAAAAGCCAAAATCGAGTTGTCATCAGCTTTACAAACTGAGGTGAATTTACCTTATATCACAGCGGATGCTAGTGGCCCTAAACACTTAAATGTAAAAGTAACACGAGCGAAATTAGAGTCATTAGTGAATGACTTAGTAAAAAATACCATCGCCCCCTGTGAACAGGCATTAAAAGATGCAGGCCTTAGCAAGGGTGATATTGACGAGGTTATTTTGGTAGGTGGTCAAACACGGATGCCAAAAGTACAAGAAGCGGTTAAAGCGTTCTTTGGTAAAGAACCACGTAAAGATGTCAACCCAGATGAAGCCGTGGCTATGGGAGCAGCGATTCAATCAGGTGTGTTGTCAGGGGTGGTGAATGATGTGTTATTGCTGGATGTCACACCATTGTCACTAGGTATTGAAACCTTAGGTGGTGTCATGACTAAGCTGATTGAAAAAAATACTACTATACCATCACGGGCTTCTGAAACGTTTTCAACGGCCGAAGACAATCAAGCAGCGGTTACCATACATGTGCTGCAGGGCCAGCGTGAAATGGCGACAGATAATAAATCCTTAGGTCAATTTAACTTAGCGGATATTAAGCAAGGCCCACGTGGTTCGGTTCAAGTCGAAGTCACTTTTGATATTGATGTGAATGGTATTTTAAATGTATCAGCCAAAGATAAATCAACTGGCAAGGTGCAAAGTATTGAAATTACCGCGTCAAGTGGTTTAACGGAAGATGAAATTAATCGTTTAGTGCAAGATGGCGAGCAGCACGCCACTGAAGACAAACTAAAGCGTGAGTTAGTTGAGCAGCGTAACCAAGCAGATCAGTTAATTCATTCGGTGCAAACCTCAATGACGAGTCTGACTGATGCACAGCAAACCGAGCTTAAAACATTAATTGAACAACTAAAAATGGCAGTTAATGGCGATGATAAAGCCGCAATTGAAATGCGAAAAAAGGCGTTGCAAGACGCTTACAGTAACATCATGCAAGCTGAGCAATCCCAGCAACAGGCGCAAGCTCAAGCAGGGCAACAGCAAGGTAACGCCGCCAAGGATAGCGCTAACGACGATGTCATTGATGCTGATTTTGAAGACGTCAGTAACGGTTAATCGTTAATGATAAGTGAATTTTTACTGTAACCACTAATCAGTACTAAAACCAAAACCTCTAATAGTGATTATTAGGGGTTTTTTATTGCTTAATAAAAAAAGATATTCACTACTGGGGATTCTGGGTGCCGGGTGCCGCGCACATAACACCATGCTACACATAGGTAAGATAGATCAACAGCCCCTAACATTAGCAGTGAAGTTTCAGGGTTTAATAAACCTCTTCATTGTACAATTATTCCAATCCACAGGGTTTCGATACCCTAATGTAAATTATCGATTATAGGTATAGTCCGATGTGAAGTGACTATGTAAACAACTTCAGGAAAGCAATGACATCTATGTTTAGGCTAAAGCGCCCTAGTAACAAATTGATCGCAACTTTGTTGGTTGTCACTGTGCTGGCGATAGTGTTTTTTTACCGACGCCCTATTGCCATCAAAAGCATCGAACACTTTGCTAAACCCTACGGCTTGTACATTAGCTGTCTAGATTTTTCATTGGATTGGCGATTTAATCTTAACGTTAACCAAGCATGTGTAACCTTTCCTAAAGGCGAGATTTTAGTTCGTAATGCAATGTGGCAACCATGGTCCAATGTTTTAAGTATTGAACAGCTAAAAGTTAAACACGTCGAACAACTCGCTACAGATAATAAAGTTGAAAAAGAGCTCCCAAGGGAAGAACAACCAAAAAAAATAAATTTACCTGATGCTTTGCCAAAATTAAGTATTTCAAGTATCGAAATTGACTCTTTTGAATTGCTTCATCCCTTACATGTAAGTGTGAACACAATTTCGAGCAACGAATTTCGCATTACTGGTGATGTGAATGCTTCCGTCAAAATCCATCAAAACACCTTAGTTGGCAATCTAGTGTGGAGCTTATCTGATCTTACAAAATGGATACCACAAGCCCAAAAGTTATCTGAAGATAATCCTGCAATATTAACGGAACTAGCACTTGATGAAAGTAAAATACAAACCAGCTTAACCTTTGATGGCGAAGTCATTAGCGCAGATAGCAGTTTAGATATAACCAGCCAATTTCATGTTTCAAACTGCCCGATTGATGCTGCCATTAAAGGTAATGTATTAGTTGATGTAGATGTCAGTAGTTTTGACATCAGTTTGGATTTAACCCAACTTTCAAACGACATCTCAGTGGTCAATTGCCCATTATTACAAGAGTATTTTACAGAAGATGATTTGCCGCAGCTGTCATTTGTGTTCCCGCAAACAATAGCAATAAACAAAACGCACATTAACCTACCCACATTACAAATTGTAGACAAGAGCAATACACATCGCAGTATCGTCCTTAACGATGTGAATTATAAAACTACAGGTGAGCTTGAAGTTAGCTACAAAATTGTACTGAAACAACTGATTACGACAAAACAAATAACCGCAGAAATGTTTGACTTGCAAGCTCAGGGTAAACTTTCCACAAATCTCTCTGCACAGGCTTCAGAGCTGCCAACAAGCTTTAAAATAACCAATGATAACAATCGACTCGTTGTAAAAAACGTAAAGATGGACACATTGCTTATCGGTAACTTAAGCAGTGAATTTTCCTTCCACGACACTCAGACTAAACAACTTCAAATGAAGGGAGTAGTTAATAGCTCAACGATAAAAATGGGCGAGCTTAAACTGGCAAAAACGAGTAGTGACTTTTCTCTGTCAGGGGCAAGTTTTAATGATTTACATTTAAGCGTAGATAACCAATTTTTTAATACGGTTCACCCTGAGCTCAAGATTCAGAAAATTACCAACCACATAGATGTAAATATAAAACAGCTTGAAACGCTGAGTTTTTCTGGAAACTCAACCGTCACAAAATTACTGACACAAAACATTAATTTTATGCCAATCAATATGACCCATACAGGCCAGGCAAGTTTGGCAAATATAACCCTATCCAGTCAGCATGACGTTTCACTAGAAAACAATTTTATAGTGCAACTGACACACCAACAAGCTGAGGTAAAAGTACAAATAAACCAACAAGATATTAGTCGTTTACAAAAAATAATTTCACAGTTGCAAGATGCACTGCTAATTAAAGAAGGTAAGCTTTCAGCTAATATTGAATTAACCTTGCCCCAAGATGGCGAAGCGTTTATCGCAACAGGGCAAGCAAATGTTCAGGGGGTATCCGCAAAGTATCAAGACTATGTGCTTAATAACATCTCTTATCAAACCCCACTCACCTTTGATTCAGCTGGACTTCAGTTAGCCGAATCTACTCTACACATCGATTCAATTGATGCTGGGGTGAGGATGACACAACTTGAAGGGAACGTGATTGCACAGAACAGCGTATTTCGTTTGAAACAAGTGCAAGGTGAGATCTTCAATGGTACGTTTTTATTGGGTGACTTATGGTTAGATGGGCGAGAACAACAGTTCAACATCAATATCCAACATATAGATTTAGCTCAGGTTGTCGCACTCCAACAACAGCCTGGGATCCAAATTACTGGCAATATTGACGGCAATATGCCATTTATTATGGACGAACAAGGCATAAGGATCGAGGATGGCAGAGTTTCTAGCTTGGCAGGCGGTAAGTTGACAATAATAGACAACCCGTCCTTTGATTCCATTAAAGTCCAACAGCCTGAATTGGCGTTGTTGGAAAATCTTGACTTCACCCAACTCGAAAGCAAGGTGAAGTTCACCCCTGATGGCTGGGTGTTTTTTGATTTCGCTCTACAAGGTATCAATCCTGATAAAAAGCAGAGTGTTAATTTTAATTATAGTCATCAGGAAAATATATTTTCTTTGCTAGAGTCGATACGATTAGTTAAGGCAGTAGAAAATAAAATTGAACAGAAACTAACCCAAGGTGATAAAAAGTGAAAATATTAAGTTTGGTGCTGATAGCGACAGGGGGGCTAAGTGCTTGTACTCATACAGTACAAGTCGAAACCAAGGAGCCGATTACAATCAATATCAATGTAAAAATTGATCATGAAATTCGCGTAAAAGTGGATAAAGAACTTGATGATGTATTTAGTGACGACAGTAGCTTGTTTTAAGCCAATTAAGGAATAACTTCATGAAAAACATAATATTTAAATCCATTATTATCGTCAGCTTTCTATTCAGCAGTGTTGTTTTTGCAATCGATTTAGATGAAGCCAAACAAAAAGGCTTGGTGGGCGAAAAAGACAATGGCTACTTAGGCGTGGTTGTAGCGCAAAAAGATGCACAAGATCTAATAGATGATATCAATGCTAAGCGCAAAGCTGTGTATATCGAGCTCGCAGCAAAAAACGGTATCACCTTGCAGCAAGTAGAAAAGTTAGCGGCTCAAAAAGCTTATGACAAAACCAATTCTGGTCATTATCTTTGGGTGGCTGGTAAGTGGACTAAAAAGTAACCTTGAGTTGAATATAAAAAAGTAACGCACAGTCTTGATTGATTCTTCACAGGACTGTGTTTTTGACTCATCTAATACCAGACGGGTTTCGTTAAAATTTTCGATACCCATCGAAATCCCCACTGCATCAAAAGCCTTTATTCAATCAATAAGCGCACTGGCCGTTTTTAATCAAATCCGCTCGTTCAACAAAATGCTGCTTAAGCAGATGAGTTAAATCACTGGCGGCAGCCTGAGCTTGGGTAACTTCTTCGAGGGATACCGTTTTGTCAATTTTGACATATTGAAATCCATAAAAATCGATATTGGCTTGTTGCAAAGCCTTGGCCATATTATTGATATTATGGGTTTTGTCATCTACAAAAATCACCGCTTCATAAGTGCGTCCGAGGCGTGATAATAAGTCGAGTAACATCACTCCTTTGTCCATACCTTGCACCATAAAAACCCCATCCACATAACTCATATCAGCGCTGCGTCCTTCATGGGAAAAGGTATAGTGATACCCAACATCTTTAGGCGTTAAGGCCTTATCACTCAATGCCAAACCGTTGTAGCTTAACTCTCTCATCGTGGCTGCACGATAATTGCCTGACCGAGCCGTTAACATCAAGAGGTCGTTATTTACCTGATGAACCAAAGAGGCCATGTTTTCTTGAGTAGGACGGTTAGTGGCAATTTCATAAGTGATCCCCAATGTATCGAATAAGCAACTTACCTTATCTGCTTCGGCGATAGCTAAGGGTTGACCATTTGGACTCAGAGCTCGCCCACGTTGCCAGTCATACCACTTATCACTACCAAAAAATTCAGTGGCGGTTAGCAAGGTATCATCAATATCAAATACCACCAGCGTGGTGAGTACTGGAAGCGCCTTGGCTTGCTCGATGGCCACCAACAAATCCGTCACCTTGACAATCTGACTGACCGGATGATGATCAATACGTTGATCATTGCCACTGTTTTGAATGGAACAGGCACTGAGAGACGATACAACTATGATGCCTGCAAAGTACCAGCGGAACATAAAAAGATTCAAAAAAGAGGGGCGAAACATCAGCAAAATTACCTTAAATAGAATAATTAACAACAGGGTACAACAGACTTATTCATAATCGAATAATTACTGTGGAGGCATAATTAATTTGGCTAGTTAGAGCCTGTAACTTAGTTAGTCTACAGGAGTTAATGGGGGTAAATTAACCTCTATAACTGCTGGTACATATGTTCAAGCGAATGCTAGGTTGACTTATCACGCTCCGGCTTATGACTTAAGGCACACGCTTTACATATACATGATGTGTTTTTATCTGCATCAGTTACTTGGTTTAATAAACTATCTGGAAAGCTTATAGAATTATCCATACACCAACAGCCTTCACCGTTATTATTTGCTGATAAATTACCGCAAACATTATTTTCCCCACACAAAGGACAACGGCTAGGAGTGCTACTTTTTTGAATATTCAAAACTGACTCCAATAAAATGTGTAGATTAAGATATCGAACAATATCGTCATTACTGTCCCACTACGTAGCCCCCTCAGACAACCGCAATTTCATGCAATCAAATACCTGAGTGATCATATATATCAGCACATATTTTCTATTTAAACATCAACTTTAGTAAGCCTTAAAACTTCGGTTTTAACTAACATTCCACCAATAATTTCAAAACACTTTTTTATATGTGACGACTCTGAATGGGCATTGAGATCTTCTTCTGACTCCCAGGTTTCGTGAAACATAAAAATTGCGTCATTGGAGTTATCTACGTGTAAATCATAATTAATACAACCTTGCTCTTTTTGGGTTGGGTGAATGAGTTTTGTTAATTCTGCCAATACAGTTTTTTTGTGCTCTTGTTGCGCTTCAATTTTTGCGATACATGTCAATTTGGTCATTGTGAGTCCTATTTATTACCTTTAATTTGCTGCCTTTTTAAATTTAGTCAGCTTTTGCAAAATACCTAAACGGCGATTATTCCCGATGATTTTTAATAGCATTTCATAAACTTAGACTTTTGAAAAGGCCAATAATTTGGAATGCACTTTGCTCACAAGGGATTCAGTTAGAAACCTAACATAAAGCGACAACACGAGATGACATTACCTGCTAAGGCATCAAAGTATATTTATCGTCATCATCCTGAAACATTATAAATACTCGCTGATGACCTAAACAAATAAAAAAATCCTCTAAGGTTTTTATAGCCACAGTTACACCAGTAACAGGAGTTATTTATGACCTACTCGTCATTAACCAAACACGCCATTAAAGTGCTGTCTGTGATGTTTGCCGCAGTGTTTATCAGTGCGTGTTCATCTACGACCAAAAGTGAAGCTAACTTGCGGGTAAGCAACAACGATATGCACAATGAGATGAACTATGACTATTATCAATCCATCGATGAGGCTTGTGAACAACAGGCAATGGAAATGGACAGTTTTGCGCAACAATCTGGGCAGGCGGCACAGTATTTGGCTTCGGCTAAGGCAATGCTGCGTTGTGTGAATGGCATTTCGTTTCCTAAGGGCCATCCAGACGCAGACAATGCTTTGCGTCTGATGGCGCTGTCGGTGCTCAACTTAGTCAAAGGCGGCGATATTGACGCTGCACATATTGCCCTAAGAAAAACCCAATCTAAGTTCCCTAACATAGACCTGTATTTTGCTGACTACAGCTCATTTTTTGATACCGCTACCGCTTTACTCGAACAACAAAAATTGTCTCGCCATCAGCTCGCTGCTTTGAATATCAGTGCCGATTTACGGGCTGAGATTGAGCGCCAACAACACTGGCTAAGCCACTAACAGGAGTATGTGATATGAAAAATCGTATAATTATGTCGTCCCTTATTTTAACTATCAGCCTTGGTTGCACACACTTAGTGTTGGCCAGTGACGGCAGAAACTGGGATCCCGTGGCTAGTGATAAGTTAATCAAGTTACCGGCCAACATTATTGAAAAACGTATTCAACAAGACTTTGACGCTTCACCAATGGCGTTACATTTAGTCGAGCTTGAGCAACACATGCAAGACAAACTTTCGCAGCTTAAATCCTTAGGAGAGTTGCTAGCCGACAGTGAAGGAGAGGAATTAATTAATCAACGTTTTGAGTTGGTACAACAAAAATCTGAGTATTTGGACTTAATGCAAGAAGCCCAAGGCTTACGCCAAAACGCATTAACTAAAAAACAAAATTTATATGAAACTGTACTGGGAAAATTGCGCAATAAAAATGGCCTAATTTCTCAGGACGAGGTGTATCAGCTTAAACAAAAACAAGCACAAGCCCGAGAAAGAATGCAAAACGTTATGGCGCAAGTAGATAGCAGTTTGATGCACAAAGGCCTTGATCAACGTTCGCCCTATGCCGATGAGTTTGCTGTGAACTTAGCGAAAGTAGAAGCCTTAAAAAATGCGATATCCAAGCACAAAGCCAATGCATCGCCGACTTTAGGTGACGTAGAAGTCACCAGTGAAGAGTATGTGCGCCAGTTGTTGATGGCGGCCTCCACTGAGCAATCGCTATTAGATCAGGAAGCACTGATGTTTAGTTATATGGCGAAATTGGTCGCACTAGATGCACAATCACTAGAATACGAAATCAGCTATGGCGATGAAAGTACTGAGTTAACTCTACGTAATCGCACTAAACCGGCAGATGTCGCCGACTTATTTTTATAAGGGCTTTTTTAAAAGAGGAAACAATCATGAAAATCACACTTGTTATTGCCACTATTGCCAGCTTACTTAGTACACCAGCTTTTGCTAACAGCCTGTTTAGTTTAGAAAATTTAGAAAGAGAACGTGCCGCATTATTAAGTGCACAGCTTGATAGCTCGTTAGATTTAAATCAACGGCAACAAAAAGTTCAGAGTATTTATCGTCGTCTAGTGGATATTGAACGTATGGTATTACGTGATGACAGAGTGACGTCTAGCAATAGCGCGCTGGCACAAAACGCTTTTGACAAATACGAACTCACTTTTTTAGTTCACTCTAGCGCCGAAAAAAGCCAGCCACCTTTATCTCATTGGATGTCTGAATTGCATTTAACCACAAACAGTATTTTATCTGCCAAAACGGGTCACAGATAATGTTTGCCCTCAAGGCACTGCCCTCAACCAGCAATGCAATAGGGATATTTTTTGGCACCGGTATTATTTTGTTAGCCGCGGCCAGCTATTTAACCCAAATGCCATTAATAGATTTAGTGACTTGGCTACAGAAGGTTTTTAGTTGGAGTTTTGTGATCATCTTTAGTGGGTTATGTTCCATGGCGGTGGTGGCTGGCGCAGCGATTAAGCCAGGTAAAAACAATGATTTTTTTTATGATGTTGGTATGCAAGCAGCCAATGGCATTTCGACATTAGCCCTTACCTTTACCTTACTTGGTATCAGCTTAGGTATAGGCACTCTGTCCGAACAACCACTCACGCCAAGCTCTGTTAATGACATGATTAGCGAGTTGACCAAACAATTTTCTATGGCGTTTATGACCACAGTGGTGGGTCTACCCAGTTCAGCTATTTTGCGTGCTTGGGTCAGCTTGCGATACACAAAAATTGAGAAGGAATAATCTATGAAAACCCTATTTTTTATTGCCGCTTTGGCTGGTGCAGTCTATTTAATCATGCAAACGCCGGCGGGCAAGGCTTGGTTAGAAGAGAGCGAACCTGAGGTGAGCATTCAACAAACGGCCCAACAAGAAATCAAAAAAGTACAACAAGTCAGCATACAAGTGGCGCAATCGCTCGAAGACAAAATGACCGAATTCGCCCTGCGCTTTAATCAAAAACAACAAGTGCAAATCGATCAGCTAGAAAATCGCATTGCTGAGCTGGAGAATGAGCTAGTAATGGGGCGTATTGCAAAAAAACAGCCGCTACAAAGTGTGTCTAATAACAACGTGACTTTGCACCCATACCAACAGCCAGATGAAGACTATGCTGACCAGCCCTTATCTCAAAATTTTGCTGTAAACGCACCCAAACCAGATACATCAGTAGCAACCACAAATAACCAGTTGCAAAATAACCGACAAGCTAGATTACAAGACATTGCAGAAAAAATGGAAATGTCTTCGTTACAAGCTTTGGTTAACTAAGTCAGATGGTCTTTTTGCAAAACAAGAGTTGCTCAGCCAGTACTTTATTTTGTGGCTTGCTGACAATTATTTTTATGCTGTGGCTGACAACTGTGCTGATTCAATATGACGATAACCCAATTGAAAAACAGCAAAAAATTAGCGTCAAGCCACTACCCAAAGACATTATACTCGAACAGCTAACGCTGCCACCTGTGCCAACAGCCAAGCCACAAACCTCAAAAGTATCAGCAGTCTCAGAGCTTGTTCATCAATCACCTGAGACAGCACTTAAAAAAGTAAAACAAACACCACCATCCGAAAAACAACAAGTAGAACAAGTCTACAAACAATTAAGTGATCAAGGTGTAGATATTCAAATTGCCTGGCCGCAACAAGCCCATCAACAACAAGCGGCGCTAGACTTTATGTATAAATGTGCGGGTATGCAATTTGCGATGTTAAAGGGTAATAATATCACTAAGGTTAATCAGCTTAGATTAAGTGATTACAGTGACTGGATACGCGTCGCCCAAGGCAATTTGTCGCAAAAAGAACAACACTGGTTGAATGTATATGCCCTCACAGGCACCGCCATAAGGTTGTTTCCACGGGAGATTGATTTTCGCTTATCTCAACACTTAGCTAACGCCCTTAAGGGTTCTTCACTGGTTAATTTCAGAGCAAACTACCAAGTGACAAATCAAACACTACTTCTGAATAATATCCAGCTGAACAACCAAACTATAAAAGGCAGTTGGCCGCTTTATCAGGGCAAGTGTGATTAATAAATTCGATATTACATTTTGCTTGAGCAGATTTGTCAACACATTAACTTATTAACCTGAACTCGGGTTAATACGTGCCGCTTTCTCTAAAGTAATTCATATAAAAACAATAGGTTAGAATGTTACTATTTATTTAACAGCTTATTTAATGCATCCCGTGCTGATATTATTGTGTTTATCAGGGCGAGCTTGTGAAGGAATAGCCAGCTATTGAGAGCAAGTTCAACGAAGATAGGCGCAATAATACCGGTGCTGGACGGTATGGCTTATCGAGTTCAGGTTGATTAACACCAAGCGACTTTGTTACGTCAAGATATTGCTTAGATCAGCACTATTCCATCCACTTAGTGCACAGCCCAAATTAGTAGATTAAAGACCCTCTTATAACCAAAGCCATTGGAGTTGCAGCTAGGTGGCAAAGGAGCTCAGCCCCATGAGCTTAGATGTACTAAGTGAATGGGGTGAGTGAGAGCAGCCAACAACGCTGCAGCTTCAAGGAAGACGGGTATATAACCATCTTGAATTACCGCTTTGGGCGAAAAGTAGTGGCTAGTAAATAGATGAAAGCCAAAGACTAAAGCGACTCACCACCAAATAGAGCACTGAGTTCACGGAGAAAAGAAAATTGCGGATTAGCTGAAAAGATAAATATCTATCACTTCTGGTCAATAGATCCAAATAAAACCTGACGGGCGGGACTATATTGAGCGATCTATAGTCCTTCAACCTTAAAAAACAGATTGGTAGGGAAACTATTTTTAAAATTGACTACGGCCCCTCTAAATTTGGACTTCCCCCCAGTCTGATAGACCTTGATCCTGATCAAAATTTAGTGGTTCCGACCTGCTACATTAAAAAAGTAGCTTGTGCGAAACGGCCAAGCGAAACCCAGTAGAGGAGTAATTATTATGGCGAGTGGAAAAACTGATGAAGCGAAGGGTCGCGTGAAGGAAGCCGCAGGGGCTTTGACCGGCGACAAGAAGTTGAAGAACGAGGGAAAGGCCGACCAGGCCGCTGGTAGGATCAAGAAAGCCGCCAAGAAGGTTCAGAAGAAGGCGGAGGAGGTTATTGATGATGTGAAGGACGCGCTCAGCTGAGTCTAGAATACTACGAACTTCAGGGAACGACTGCTGCCATGCAGGGTAGCTCTGTGTGGTAGCTTTCTCAGAGCGTCGGTAACACTTGGCGATCTTGGGGAAACTGCATACTTTTAGATTACCAGCAGGAGCGCGATTATGGACTTAGCAGGACTGATAATCTTTATAGCAATAGGCGCACTGGCGGGTTGGCTCGGGAGTCTAATTATGAAGGGCGGTGGATTTGGTCTGCTCGGCAATATCGTAATAGGCGTATTGGGTGCAATTATCGGCGGGTTTCTTTTCGGAGTGCTGGGACTATCGGTGAACGGCCTCATCGGCTCTATTGTCACAGCAACAGTTGGAGCGGTGGTATTGTTGTTTGTTGTTGGGATTATCAAAAAGGCATAACAATACGCCCCTTGTTACTGACAAGTGCGGCTGTCGATGGGAGTATAGTTAAAACAAAATGTCATTTCTCATAAACTAAAAATAAATGATCCCTTATATTTTCCTTATTGACCTCTCTTTTATATCCTTAAGGGAGATAAAGCCCGCTATTTTTGGTCTATTAATCAAACGTTTTCACATAATTCAAATTTAAAACAAGCCTCACCGTCCGTTGAACGCTCGTACTGGCTATACAATCAACTTTGATGACGGGGGCTTACTGCCATAAGCGTCAGTTCACAAGCTACTGTTGCCAACGGCAGCAATTGGCACAAAGTGACAATTAACAAAAAGCCCTGATTGTCTCCCACCTCAGTAAAATTGTCCTAGCAACTGAAAGACTCAGTCAACGGTAAATAATTTGGCACGCACTGTGGCTCGGTATTCACGAGGCGACGTTGACAGCAGTTTCATAAACAAAGCAGTAAAATACCCGACATCCTGATATCCAATCTTGTCTGCTACTTCACTCACGTTCAGATTACTGGTTTGTAATAAATCCTTTGCGATTTCAATACGTATTCTCTGAAGATACTGCAGTGGGGATTGTGCTGTGGCATTTTTAAAACGACGATTAAAGGTACGCACACTCATATCAAAACGACTTGCCACCTCGCTCACTTTAATTTGTCGATGGTAATTATCCTGCAACCAAATTTGCGCCTGCACAATATCCTCATCGGGGTGCTGTTTTACACTACCTTCAAAAAAGCTGGTGTTCTCATATGAACGGCGAATTTCGTGAGAGAAATTTCGCTCAACAAAACTGGCTATCCCTTGACCATATAGTCGTTTAACAAAGTGCACAGTGAGATCGGCCATCGCATTCACACTAGCAGAGCAGTATAAATTTGTGGCCTGAGTAATAAAATATTGACGCTGCAGTTTTACCCTCGGATAGTCTCTTTGAAACTGATCAAAATAATGCCAGTGAGTGGTGGCGGGTTTATCGTTTAACAAACCCGCCTCGGCTAAGAAACAAGTTCCCGTGCCTACTGCGGAAATCATTGCGCCATTTTCATAGGCCTTACGTAACCATTCTAAAAGTTCTGGATGTTTTTTCACTATAGGTCGAGGGTTTCGCCACAGTGCTGGCAGGTAGATAATATCGCTGTTGCCCGCCTCTTCCAGTTCGGTATCGGGGAACAATGAAAAGCCGATGCTGGTTTTTATTGGTCGTTTGTTTATCGCTGTTGTTTGAATGAGTACAGCCTCAACATGGCTGCCACCTTTAGCACGAGCAGCACTCTCGGCGGCCCGTAACATTTCAAAAGGCAAGGTGGTGCTAGTAGCCAGCATATTGTCGCAGAGTAAAAAGGTAATTTTATGCACAAGTCGATTTCGTAGTTTTTGTGTATCTTCCACAACAATACCCAAGGCATGGCTAAAACACCATTAATTATGGCTAATACAACCCTGCCGGATATCCAACTAAGGCATTACACTGCTGTCCACATAAGCTTTTGCAAACTTTTGGTATTTTACCTATGTCTTCTTTACCCGTTATCGTTGGATTTGGAGGTTTTAATGCCGCTGGTCGTAGTTCATTTCATCACGCTTACAAACGTATGGTGATAGAGAGTTTACCTGCCGGTGAACGCCAAGTAACCCTACTTGGGTTGGCTACAATGATGAAACTAGTGCGTTTTGAAAACGACAGTTATATCGATATAAACGAGCAGTCTTTCACTGCACAGGAAGTGGTTACACACTTTTCTGAGCAAATATTGCGTTCCACCCTTATTCGTAAAATTGAAAAGAGTCACTTTGATGTTGATGCCGTGCATTGGCAGAAAAACATCACTATGCGTTCGTCTGATAAACAAGGTATTTGTTTTGAATTACCCCGTAAACAACTGCCTAATCCGTTGCCCGCTAACTGGCAGATCAGTGATCTTGATAAAGAAAACGTTAGCATTGAAATTATTGGCGATGTTGAATTCAAAACCGACAGTTACCTTGAATGCCCAGTAAAGGTCGCCGGACAATTACCCAGCGGATTTAACCCAGCAGATCACTACAATGCTCGATTTCATCCCCGCGCCCTACAAATGGCCATTATGGGTGCATCAGACGCTATTCGTTCATTAGGCATTGAGTGGAAAACCGTAGTCGATGCCGTCAAGCCTGATGAAATAGGGGTATACGCCAGTAATGCCATGTCGCAACTTGATGAAAACGGCTTTGGTGGCATGCTGCAGTCCCGCCTAAAGGGTGGCCGAGTCAGTACCAAGCAGTGTCCCTTAGGTCTCAATACTATGCCCGCTGATTTTGTGAATGCCTATGTACTAGGCAGCGTAGGCCACACGAGTGCCATTGTGGGAGCCTGTGCCAGTTTCCTCTATAATCTAAGAGCCGCCATTGAAGATATCAATAATGGCAAACGTCGGGTGGCAGTGGTAGGCAATGCCGAAGCGCCAATATTGCCAGAAATCATTGATGGTTATGGCACCATGGGCGCATTGGCCAGCGAAGAAAATTTAAAACGTTTAGATAAAACTGACACCGTTGACCATCGCCGAGCCAGTCGTCCATTTGGAGAAAACTGTGGTTTTACCATCGCAGAATCAACTCAATATGTGGTGTTAATGGACGATGCTTTAGCCTTAGAACTAGGGGCTGACATTCATGGCGCAGTCAGCGATGTTTTTATTAATGCTGATGGTTACAAAAAATCCATATCGGCCCCCGGCCCTGGTAACTACATCACCATGGCTAAAGCCGTTTCTGCCGCTCGCGCGATTGTAGGTGACGAGTCGGTTCGCGAGCGTTCATTTATTCAAGCCCATGGTTCAAGTACCCCTGCCAACCGCGTCACTGAGTCACGCATCTTTCATGAAGTAGCCAAAATATTTGATATTCAAAATTGGCCCGTCACTGCGGCAAAAGCGTATTTGGGTCATCCTTTGTCCCCCGCCAGTGCCGAACAACTGATGGTGAGTCTGGGTGTGTTTAAGCACGGATTAATTCCTGGCATTAAAACCATCGATAAAGTAGCAGACGATGTATTTGATGAACGACTCAATATTTCAACTACAGATATTGATAAAGGCGCGGGGAATGTTGACATCGCGTTTCTAAATTCCAAAGGATTTGGCGGCAACAATGCAACAGCCACGGTATTGTCACCACAGGTTGTCAATACAATGTTAGCCAAGCGATACAGCAATGAAGAAATGACGGCTTATGAGTCCCGTCGTGAGCAAGTTCGCAAAAAAGCTAACGCCTATGACATCGCAGCCACTCAAGGTAACTTTGATACTATTTATCATTTTGGTCAGGATCTTATCGACGAAAACGCCATCCAAATGACCGATAAAGAAATACGTATTCCCGGATTCGCCAACCCTATCGACTTAAGAATGAAAAATCGTTTTAAAGATATGATGTAGCGGTTTGAAGAAAAATATTGGCAAAACAGTACCATATTTAAACTTTAGTAAAAGTGGCCATGGTGTATACGATGAAGCAGGAAGAGATGTCTTGTATCATGACGTACTTGAATTTTTAGACAACAATATAGATGAATAAAAATCGGTTCATTTAAACACCTTAACAAGCTATCAGGCCAAATCTGACTCTGATAGCTTATTAATGACTGTTATCTGGTATCGCTAATTTACGGCCAACAATAAACGAATCAATAATCGCAATGCCCCAACAACCTAATAAAAAAAGGGTGGCAATATTTTTGGGGTCACCGGGACTACCGTTAAGTTGTGAGGATACTTCAGCCATAAGACTATTTATATCTAAGGGGATGTCGCCACTTAATATTCTGTCACTAATGTCATTAGCAACCTTGACTGCAAATGTGATTAAGACATACAAACAACCCGCAGAAAACAAAGCAAATACAGCCCCTCTTAGTTTACTTTTTAAATAAAAATGACCACAACCAGGAAAAATTAAGGCAGATATCAGGGCTGCTTTTGTTGCCTTATGCATGTGTAACCTTTGTGTTATATCCCATCATAGTTTGTTAAACGGTCCGTTTACCGTGGAATGTATCTAAACGTGAAGTGTTGACAAGTTAAACCTCTGATAGTTGCCTCACATTATTAACTTTAGCCCACAGTGAGTAGAGCAATAGTGGAAGGCAAAAAAACGCTAACTAGCGTCTTACTATTTTTGTGCTTGTAAAACTCACCAAAGCAGACGCTTAGTTGTCGCCGTGCAAAGACTCGTAAATTGCTTGAATTTCTTCAGCTCGCATAAACAATTTGTTTTCTTCATAGCGGGCACTGGGCAGTTCGCAAAGCTCAGTTAATTTCGCTAGGGCTTTGTCTTGTACTTGATCTGCTTCAACCGCTTCGTCCAACATGCCAATTACAGCTGCTTCTGCAGGAGAGTATCCCTGAGACTGAATAATTGCCCGTGTGTGATGCAAAGGGTCAATGTGGGTTTTAGCTAAGATTCTCAAGGTTGCATTAAAAGGCATATCAATGGCGGTTTCAGGTAGCTTGAGGACGAATTCGCCCGATGCACCTATTCGGTAATCAGCTACGAGTAAAAGAAATACCCCCATTCCTATGGCATGGCCTTCACACGCAACAACCACAGGGTGTGGGTGTGAGTAAATTTTTTCTAGTAAAAGCATACCCGCAGAGACCATCTTATGGGCTGCTTCTGGACCTGTCGCCATAACTTTTAGGTCGAACCCTGCAGAGAATATGCCTACATGGCCTGCAATTAACACACCTTTGCTTTCAGTTTTTGCGCGGTCTAGGTTGGCCATAAATTCTTGGGCAAGGTCGAAAGACACGGCGTTTGCTTTACCGTTGTCTAGTGATATTTTGGCGATACCGCCCTCAAGTAGTTCATATTTCATGATGTTGCAATTTCCTCAGCTCGGTTTCAAATTTTGCTCAACGCGAATTCTACCTGCTTTTTAGTCCAAAAGGGCCCTCAAAATACTTTCTAATTCTTCTAAATTAACTCGATATTGTTACTTACACCTGTAATTATTACATTAATTTACACATTGTGTATTTTATGGTAATAATTACACCTATTCTTATTTGGGCTAACCCTATGCTTAGAAAACGTCAAATCACCCCTAAGACTATCATTCTTGATGTGCTGCGATTAACTCGTGGTGGTTATTGCCAATCGGCCAAATTGATAGCAGTCGGCGAGTTATTTGATTTTAAAGCCAGCACCATGCGGGTGGCGTTAACGCGTCTTTTGACCGCTCGAAAAATTGAGGCGAACGGCAGCAGTGGCTATCGCATGAGTTCAAATACTGATCTACTCAGCGACTATATTGAGCAGTGGAGACTGGGGGATTTACGCCGCGGTGCTTGGCAAAAAGACGACTGGTTAATGGTACTGTTGCCGAGTAACCCTGACCGCGCGATCCGCACATTGAGCCAAACGACTTTGCAGTTCTTCGGTTTTCGTAAGGCTAGAAACAAAGTATGGGTTCGCCCGAATAATCTGCTCCCTACATTGAATGAATTACGTGCCTTGTATCAGTTGGTTGGCCTTGAGCAAGAAGCTTTATTATTCAAAGCGGCTGATATTCCATACACCGAGCAGTTTATTTGGGAAAGTACCTTATGGAACACCGAAAACTTGCAATTCACTTATGAGCAGCAGCTAGTCAAACTGACGAAAAGCACAGCGCGACTCAATAATCTTAAGATTAAGGACGCGCTACGTGAAAGCTTTATGATTGGCGGGGAAACCATTAATTTACTGGTTAAGGATCCTTTACTGCCGGATGAAATGTTCTGTACACCCAAGCGTGAAGAATTACGCCACGCAATGTGCGACTACGATACCTGTGGTCACAAAATTTGGACTCAATTTATGGGTGAGTCCACCCTATTTAACGTTCACAACACTAGGATAAGTCGATGAAAGCACATGACATACTTACCAGACAAGAAATAGTCCAATTGATGAGCAAGAGTAACCTGCGTGCCACTTTGTTGGTACTTAGCTGCTGGGCATGGGTCTTAGCTGCCATGGTGTTTGTAGCGGTTTGGCCGAACTTTGTCACCATAATCATCGCCCTGTTAATTATTGGCGGTCGGCAACTTAGTTTTGCCATTTTAATGCATGATTGCGGGCATAACAGTCTTTTTAAATCAACTCAACTCAATCAGTTTATCGGTACCTGGTTGGCCGCAGCTCCCATATTCTCCGATATGCAAACCTACTCACGTCAGCACACCACTCACCACAAAGACGTTGGTACTGATAAAGATCCGGATCTAGGCAACTACGCTGCTTATCCTATCAGTAAGGCGTCGTTACTGCGTAAAGTGTTGCGGGATCTTGGTGGCTTAACCGCACTAAAGTTTTGGGTTTATATACTGAAAACCCGGCATCCATCACAACAGAGCATGGTCACAAATAGTGCCTTATTCAGAGGCTTAGCTGTCAATCTGGGATTATTTTTATGCTGCTATGTTCTGAATGTAGCTTGGTTATATCTGATTTGGTTACTGGCTTATAATACTACCTACTTTCTATTTCTACGCATCCGTCATGTGGGTGAACATGCCGTTGTACCGGATCCTAATAGTCGAAATATGTTTGAAAATACCCGTACCACACTTTCAAGTTGGTGGGAGAGATTATTGGTCTGTCCGGTATATGTTAACTATCATATTGAACATCATTTATTACCCTCAGTGCCACCCTACAATTTGAAACAGATGCACAGTTGGCTGGTAGCCAAAGAGGCTTATAAGAACACGCCTTTGCCCTCGGGTTATATCACGATGCTCCGTGGCGTTTTAAATTAACCTCAATGAGTACAAAAGAAAGGAAAACCACACAGCAATAAATAGCCGTTTATTTCGAATACAAAATTAACGTCACTGGCCTTTGAGCATTAGTCCAAAGACATAGGGTTTTAATGTCTGTAGCCTAGTACGTATTAGCGTTTAAGTATTAAGATGGAAAAACATGCAGAACAACTCGGATAGAAAGGTCATCAGAGAGATTGTTGCGTATATAAAAAATCAGGAAAGCACCTTACGTGTCAACCACCCTTTTTTAGCGCAACAAAATGCCTTAGGTTTGGGGCTGCTATTATTATCGGTATCTGGCTTTATTACTGCAGGTTGTTTGTATTTTTATGCTGTTATTCCTCCATGGAGTTGTATTATTATTGCCGCGTTAAGCGCATCTATTGCTCACGAAATAGAACACGATTTAATTCATCAGCAATACTTTAAATCAAATACTGTCGTGTATCATTTTATGATGTTTATGGTTTGGATTATTAGGCCAAATACTGTCAATCCTTGGTACCGTAAAGACATGCATCTAAACCATCACAAAACCTCAGGTACACCGCAAGATATTGAAGAACGTTTAGTGGGAAACGGTATTAAAAGCCATACATTAAGACTCTTGGTGGTGTGTGATGGATTACTCGGGTTAATAATACGCTCCAAGCAATTTTCTCGTGAGATTAAAGGTTATCGTTTTTTTAATATATTGAATGCCAGCCTTCCTCTAGTCACCGTTTACTATCTTATTATTTACAGTTTTTTACTTTTCCATAGTGTTAATTTTATTGCTGATCACTCACCCATTGTGTTGAATTACCCTGCTTGGCTAATGACGCTGATGCCATGGATTAATTTTGCAATGGTGGTATGGGTAGCCCCTAATTTTTTACGTTCAGCATGTTTAAATTTCATCACATCGTCAATGCATTATTACGGTGGTAACTATAATTTATTACAGCAAACTCAGGTATTAAATCATTGGGCCTTTATGCCATTCCAGTGGTTTTGCTTTAATTTTGGCAACACACATACCATTCACCATTTTGTGCCTAATCAGCCTTTTTATATTCGCCAGATAATCAGCAAGCAGGTCAATGCATTATTGAAAAACAAAGGCGTGAAATTTAATGACTTGGCCAGTATTCTTACGGCAAATCAATATAGAAAGTATGGGGGATCCCATTAAAAGTACTTAACCTGAACTCTGGTTAAGATGTACCGTTTTCCTTAAAATAACGGCAATAATAACCTAAAAGGCGATTGTTTTGGATCCAAAAAATGAACAAATAAAAATCAACTTTAATGAATTTATGCAGCTTCATGTTAAAGGTATCAGGAACACTGGCATTGTCTTGGTTGTGCTCGGTGCGCTAGCTCTTATCGTACCGATGGCCGCTGCCCTTGCCATTGAACTAATACTCGGCTGGCTACTATTACTTGCGGGTATCACTCAGGTAATACATGCCTTACGTAGCAAAGGTTCCCAGCGATTTTGGTGGGAAGCAGGCATTGGAATATTGTATTGTTTGGTGGCATATTCTTTGTTAATGAATCCCATGCAAGGACTGATAACACTGACTTTACTGCTGACTATTTTATTTATTGCAGAAGGCATATTTAAAATTATATTAGCATGGCAACTTAGACCTGCATCAACCTGGCCTTGGTTACTTGTAAGTGGTTTGTTGTCTTGTGCACTAGGAATGATCATATTGTCTAATATTTCAGGCAATGCCAAGTGGGTGCTCGGCATCATGGTGGGGATTAATTTTGTGTTTGCCGGATGGGCATTGATTAAACAAGCAAGCCACTTCAACAAACAATAACCTTGGCTTTCAGCGCATATCGACTCCTTTTTATAAAGAAATATTGACATCAGTTTCGCCAAATATTTAAGATAAAGGTCACCGAACCTTTATCTTAAATATAGGTCTATGTACTACTATGCATATACGGCATAATAAACAAGCGTTACCTTGGGTAATGAATCCACGATTTTAAAGGAAAAATAATGAGTAAACACAAAAAACCGTTAGCGAAAGCGAGCATGAGTGAAGCAGATCTAGGCCGTGGTAAAATTAAAGATAATTTTTTAGCCGCCTTAGTGACTTCGAAGCTTTATAAGATGCAGATCGTAAAAGCCAAAAAAGGCAAAGGTTCGTTCCAGCGTAAAGCTAAAAATATAAGACAAGAGTCTTATTTAATAGCGGCTTAAACTATAGCTTATAGCCACTATTAAATAAGACTCTTTTTTTATCACCACAATTATCCGTATCTAAGCGGTTAAAATAGCAATTAACAGCCAAAAAACAGCAGTAATTAGCCGTTTACAGGGATCGCAATATTACCCTCCTCCCCCCCTCCACAATATTGTAATTCAACTTGTTAAGGAATTTGAGATCTGGATAGCTAGAATTACAATGGGATTGTTTGTATGAATAATACACTTACCCAGACTTTTTTTTAAAAAAAACAGTGTAATGATGAGGAAACAGGGAATGGATGAGCTTTCAATTAAATTGGAATTAAATTTCATTTAACCTCATCAAATTGTAATAACTTAAATAAAAACATATTAATGATTCAATTTTAGCCTTAGCATTCTTCAATGCGGAATTTCACTTTGCAATAGCAAGTTAACAACAAAGGTATTTATGAAGAGTAAAGAAAAGGTTATTGAACAAACAAACGACCACGGCCCAAAATTTATTAAAATGCTGGGTGGGCAGCTAGTAGATTTCGATATGGACAAAACAGCTTGTACCTTTGAATTCAATCTCAGTAAAGACTTCTGCCATTCAATTGATATTGTTCAAGGTGGGTTTGTTACGGCCATGCTTGATTCAGCCATGAGTCATGCTATTTTTATCTGCGATCCAGAAATTTTGAATGTCTCATCTCTTGAAATCAAAACCTCTTACCTTGCAGCTACTCGGGCTGGAAAGCTCCGTGTTGAAGGCTGGGTAATAAAACAAAGCTACAAAACAGCGTTTATGGAAGGTCACCTGTATAACGAAGCTAATGAGCTAACCGCTACCGCAAGCTCAGTCGCTAAATTAATACGCGCGCCTAAGCAATAAACACTTAACACCCATAAAAACATCTTAAGTGGGCATGGTTAGTAAAGATTAAGCAAACAGAGAATGAGGCGAAGTATCGGTTTCAGAACAAAGGTAAATACCCTGAAATGGGTTTTAACCGTCGTCATATAAATAAGGTCTAAGACCTATGTACCAATAACGTTGACGTGGTTTAATCAATTCGGGCTGTCTGGTTAAGAGATAATCCTTAAAACTAGATTGTGTAGTGAATGTTTGATTTTCCTATTTTGGAAATATTTTGAGTAATTTGAGAAGTAGTTTGTTTATGGTGATGGCGATGGCTGCTTTTTCACTAGAAGATATGTTTATAAAAGCCACGGCTGATGTTGTCCCTGTAGGTGAAATTCTAATGTTGTTTGGCTTTGGGGGAACACTTGCCTTTATTGCCATGACGCTGAGTCGTGGGCAAGCTATTTTTCACCCAAAAATACTGTCTCAGCCTGTTTTACTACGAATTGTCTTTGAAGTCATTGGACGTTTGTTTTATACCTTAGCGATTGTTTTCACCCCCTTATCTAGTGCCTCTGCGATTTTGCAAGCCACACCATTAGTTGTTGTTATGGGAGCGGCCTTGTTTTTGGGTGAGCGTGTTGGTTGGCAGCGATGGTGCGCCATATCAATGGGTTTTATGGGGGTTTTAGTGATTATCAGACCCGGCCTTGAAAGTTTTGAAATATCATCATTATTGGCGATTATTGGCATGCTTGGCTTTGCTGGGCGAGACTTAGCAACACGTGCGGCGTCCCCGGTTTTATCTCATTTACAACTGAGTATTTATGGTTTTTTTATATTAATCCCAACAGGCTTATTTATGTTGATTTTTAATATTGGCCCCGATAACAACGGCTTACTTAATCAAGACTTTATTTGGCCAGATATGATGTCAAATCTTCAAATCTTGGCAGCAACAACCTTTGGGGTCATGGCTTATTACTGGTTAACCATTGCGATGCGCAATGGTGATGTGTCCGTTGTTGCGCCATTTAGGTACACGCGGATAGTATTCGCACTCATTCTAGGGGCAACTATTTTTGGTGAAAGGCCTGATAACGTCACTTTATTAGGCATAGTGATCATAGTCGCAAGTGGCCTATATACTTTACTTCGTAATAAGCGAGCTAGCGCAAAATGTTAGGCATGACTATCTGGGTCACCCATTTTGATTTTGGGTGAATTGTGATGAGTGCCTTTGAAAATATCTTAAACCAATTTGCGGTTTCGTTAGCTACAAACATTCACAGCACCCTTTTGATTCCGAAGCACTGGCCAAGTAAAGCCCACTGCTCATTGCTTAGTTTAGTGACAGGGTTTAACCTCACTGGGCGCAGACTCCATAAAATTCTATTCATCCTTAGGTAATCGTCATGCTAAAACCGTTTTATACATCTCTACTTGTTAGCTCTCTTTTATTGGCTATTGGTTTAGGTGTGGCAGTGCCAAGTTATGCAACTGTCTCCATTATTCATGGCAAGACCATTATACCCGCCGGTAACGCCACATCTGATAAAGACTTAACCATCAGAAATGAAAAATTGGCATTTTCCTTAGCTGTAGGATCAGCTCCTCCTTGGGGTGTAGCCCGTGGTTGTATTGTTGATATTGCCAATGTAACAGCGGATGGCTCGTTAAGTAATGACCGTGTGGCCTTTGCTGATTTTATTCCGAATAACTGGTCAAGCTGGCCGACTACCTATCAAACTGTGGATATTATTAAAGACAGCCAAGATGAAGCAATAGTTAAAGTGACCCGTGATTTTGGCAAGGTAGTGATCAGTACCCTTTATAGCCTAGCATCAGGCTCTGACCGTATTCATGTTAAAACCACTATGACCAACGAAGGTGAAGCATTGGTGGATATGTTATCCGGTTATACGTTGTGGCCGGATGCTGGATTTAAGTTTGCCGTGCCAGGTTATGCTGGCAAAGATCAGGCGGTGATCCATAATCCTATATCAGACCGTTTTGTCGGCTATGACGCTGATTGGGCCATTGCATTGCACGCACCCTATATGACAGAGCTGAAAAGTAAATCCCGGGATTTATATACCAAGCATACTCTGAAAAAATCAGAAACCATGTCATTTGAAGGTGACTATCAAGTGTTAGCCAGTGGCGACATTTCGCCGGTAGTTCGTGCTGAAATTGAGCGTAAAAATCTGCAGTCGGGAACGTTGACCGGAAGCGTTAAAACGCAACAGGATAAGTTTGTAAATCAGCCCGCGGTAGTGGTGCTTAAAGAGGGTGTGCCCTACATTTGGGTAATAGGTGAAAATGGCCAGTATCACCTTGACTTACCGGTGGGAGATTATCAAGTTTATGCGGCGGGTAAAGGTTATTCCGACAGTACAAAGCATGACATCAGCATCCAACATAATGTGTCGCAAACGCTTTCATTTGGTGATCTTATGGCTCCGGGTGAAGTCAATATTCAAGTAACAGACGCACAAACCACATCTGCATTAGACGCTAAAATTCAAATCGAAAAGGGCAATACACCCCTGATTGAATTTTTTGGCGCAACAACATTCTTCACTGAATTAGTCCCCGTTGGTCATGCTAAATTCACTTTGGCCCCTGGCGATTATCAGCTTAAAATTTCAGCTGGGGGTGGCTTTGTAGCGAAACCCGTATTGATTGACGCCAGCATTATCCCCAATAAAACAACCAGCTTGGTCAGCGCAATCCCTGTGAGTACCTATCCAACACAACAGGGCTGGTATGCCGGCGACTTACACCATCATGCCGATGTGCTGGAAGGCTCTACATCAGCGGAGTATCTGGTACGTTCACAGCTGGCAGCAGGTCTGAATGTGACCTTTGTGAGTGATCATGACTCAACCAAAAACCATGAGGCGATTAAAAAACTATCAGATAAGCGTGGTGTGCCCTTTATTCCATCCATAGAAATCTCGCCGTCCTGGGGGCATTTTAATGTGTTCCCAGTTGAAATTGGGGCGCAGCTTGCGGTAGACCCAGGCGTAGATGATATCCATAGCATTATTCAAGATGCCCGTCGAATAGGTGCAACGGTTGTCGCCTCTAACCATCCCTATATTCCTTACGGTTATTTGAGTAGTCTTGAGAAAAACACGGCACCTGGCGGATTTGATCCAAGCATTGATCTGATTGAGATAAATTCAGAAGTGGATTATATGCAGGCAGTTGAGAAAGCACGCCAGCTATGGTCTGAAGGTTTGCCTTATTACTACACGGCAGGTTCCGATACCCACGATGTCTGGAATGAAACAAGCGGACATAACCGTATGTTTGTCTATACAGCGAGTAAACCAAACGCGAAAGCCTTTGCTCAGGCAATGAAAAATGGCCGCTCGTATGCCTCTTTCGGTCCTGTGATTTATCCGAAAAATGTGATGTTTGGCGACACCTTAAAGCTGGCTGCAAATCAATCCCAATCCATCCGTTTTGACCTGCTATCAGTCAATGGGCTGAAGTCAGTGCAGTTAATCGGCAATGATGGGGTCATCAGTGAGCAGACCTTATCGGGCGACAAAGTATCGGTAGCATTTGAGGTACCGCAAACATCAGGGTGGGTAAGTCTAGTTGTTGAAGATACCAAGACGCACAAAGCCTTCTCAAATCCAATATGGCTTAAAATGGTCGATAAAAATATTTTCTAAGCATTGAGTCACATCAATCTCGTGAAGGTAAAACACTTAAGCTGATTGATTAATAACAAATACTGTATATAATTACAGTTATTATAGTCTTGTAACGGAGGTATCAAATGTCTAGCATCCTCATTTCAGAACCAACTCATCTTACTCTTGATCAGATTTACAACGCCATTTTAGCCAAAGAACGTGATTATGCGACTCAGCTTTATGCCCAATTAAAAGGCATTACTTTGGCCAGCGCTGGGCAAGCTATGTCTGTGATTTATCGGGTGTTCCATCTTGGATATGAAGATTGTCTACACAATGTCAGTATCGATGATATGCCTGGGTTTGAGAATAATGTACATCTAGATGTATGGCGAGCGGGGTTTGGGTATGCCCTTAAATTGCCCACATTCAAGGAAAACAGTGAATCCGAACACAAAACAACCTGTTGATAATGTGGGTAGTGTTAGTGCTCTCTGATTTTAAAATGATCCTGATAAATTGACATTGCCACCCTATTTACCTTTAAGTGATTCTCAATGAATTCTTTAGCATTTTAGTGGGGGTATTTAATTAATGTAGGCATTTTATGGTAATCGCCACACCTAAATGTCAGACGCTCCCTCATTGTGCAGTGTCGTTTTTACTGCACACTTGAAGCGCAACAAAAATCTCCCTCGATAATATAACACTCCTCAGAAAATGCTGTGACTTTCGATAAATTTTAAAAAAACTACATATGTATCAACTAATTAACTAAGATCTCTAAATCTTGTCCAAATGGTCAATTAATTGGCATCCTTCCTGCAATTTCTTGATTAGTGATTAGCCATTAAATAAATACAGCCAGTCACAATGGCAAAGACCCGTCACACCCATTTTTTAATTCATCCAGGAAGTGCACTATGAGCAAAACCACCTTTAAATTGAAATCTCTCGCGATTGCCGTTGCGGTGTCTAATCTGGCAGCGCTATCAGCAAATGCTCAAGAGCGAGCTATTGAGAAAATCGTAGTGACGGCTGAAAAGCGCGGTGAAAGCTTGCAGGATTTATCACAGGCGGTCACCGCACTTACTGCCAAGGATCTCGATAAGAAATATATATCCTCTTTTGTCGACTTAAGTGCCATCGCCCCCGGTGTGACTGTGGCAAAAAATGAAGGCTTTAAAACCATTATCTCGATCCGTGGCGTGGGCAATGAAGCCAATCAAAATGCGACAGCCAATCCATCGGTCTCTTACCATATGGACGGGATCTATATTGCCTCTCCTTATGCACTACAAACCGATTTTATTGATATTGAGCGCATAGAAATTTTGCGTGGTCCCCAAGGTACCTTGTTCGGACAAAACTCCACCGGTGGTGCCATCAATGTGATTAGTGCAAAACCCAACTTTGCAGAATTTTCCGGTAAAGCTGATGTAAGCCTAGGCACTGACAATTTAGTCAAAGTGCGTGGCACCGTTAATGTGCCTATTAGTGATGACCTAGCCATGCGTACCTCCTTCAGCCGGGCAACACAAGATGGATACACTCAAAACGTGTACAACGGTCCTAATGTTCTTAACCCAAGCGAAACATTTGTCGGCGAAGACATGGATAACATCGATAATTTATCCATGCGCACAGACTGGCTATGGAATGCGAGCGATACATTAAGTCTTCGATTCTTGGCCCAGTATTTTAGTGGAGAGTCTAACGGAGCAGGTATCAAGGGTATTGACGACCCCACCCCCGGTGCACGAAATTTGTCACAGGATACCGATTCTTCATATGAGTTAGAGTCACAAGTGTACGGATTAATAGCAGAATGGGATGCAGGTTTTGCGGTCATAAAGTCGCTAAGCAGCTATCAAAAAGACGACATTACTGTTGTACGTGATAATGACCGCCACTCCTTCGATACCAACCCAGAGATCCAAATCAGTGTGTTTAATCCTGAAATTAATATCCAAACTACGTTTACCCAGGAGCTGAATGTTATTTCTAAGGAGCCACTGTTTGGCAAGTTGGACTGGATTGTTGGCGCATTTTATCTTGATACCGATATCGAAATCACTATTCGCGAAGAGCTAGATGTGGGTCGCGATGGTGTACTTGATGGTTATGTTCCCTCGTTTCCGGCAGTATTTGGCGGCGACCGAGGCTTTATTTCTGACTCGAACCCGCAGCGCGAATCTTTATCGTTTTACGGTCAAACAACCTATCCGCTATCAGAATCTGTGCGTTTGATTACAGGGCTTCGCTATACTAAAGATGAAGTGGAAAGTACGGTTTCTAACTTTTTCGGCCCCTCTGCATTTATCAACCCCAAAACAGAAGATCTTACCGGCAGAATAGCAATGGAGTGGGATGCCGGCGATGACACCATGACTTATGCTTCATACACCCGTGGTTTAAAACCAGGAGGTAGCAACTTGACCTTTTCAGAGGGTGATGCTGCACTAGTTCGTGCGTCTTTCGAAGACGAAACTATCGACGCTTATGAGCTAGGACTTAAGACAGAATTTATGGACAGTAGAGTGCGAACCAACGTCGCGGCTTTTTATTATGATTACACCAACTTACAATTTCAGGCTTCTGACTTTAACGAGTTTGGTAGTGGTGTATCGAATATCCCTGAATCTGAAATTTATGGTGTGGAGTTAGAAATGACCGCGCTCATTGGTGACAGATTTAGCCTAGATGTGAAACTAGCGAGTATGCAGTCTGAAGTATCTGCAGATTATTTAGCCTTGGACAACCGTCTGCTCATTGAAGACGTATTCCTTGCCGACGGCTTAACACCTGCCAAAGAAGAAATTCATGGTGCCAGTCGAGACGTAGCCCGATTCCTACAAAATTTGAGTGGAAATGAATTGGCGAAAACGCCTGGTTTAACGGCTGATATTAGTTTGGGCTTCGAAGATCAAATGAAAGACGGCGCGTATATCGGTGCTAGTTTACAGTATACCTACCGTGGTGAGTTTGAGCAGCGGGTATTTAATAACGCAGAAGTGGATACAGTTGACTCATATGACTTGATTAACCTGACAGTGTCTTATGACAATCCTGACGAAGTATGGGGCGTGGATTTAATAGCCTACAACATGTTGGACGAGGATGGCGTTAATTCGGCTATGACTGATGTATTTGGTGTTAACGAAACCGGTTTTCAATATGTGGCTCCCCGTCAGTTAATGGCTCGCTTTAGATACAGTTTCTAGAGCGCATTAACATTACATTAATATCAAAACGTTATGCCCAGTTTTTTGCTGGGATTTTAACGATATATTGACGTTAAAAGTTATAACTTACGCATTGTAATCACAGTAGTGAACAAACATTGACCTGAGTGATAACAAATCTTGGGACGGGACATTTTTAAAACCTGTCCCATTGTATAACACCACAGCAGGGGATAAGGGTGTATGAGTAGTGAAAAGCCGTCGGAACTGATATATCGACTTGATGACAAACCACCCGTTTTAGAATCCTTGTTCGCAGCGATACAACATCTGCTCGCCTCTTTTGTCGGCATTGTCACTCCCACGCTAATTATCGGTAGTATTTTGGGGCTGCAGGAACAACTGCCATACTTGATTAGCATGTCCCTGATTGCATCGGGTATAGGCACTTTTATACAGGCCTATAAACCCTTTGGCATAGGCGCAGGCATGCTTTGTGTGCAGGGCACCAGTTTTGCTTTTTTAGGCGCAATACTCAGTGCTGGTTTTATTGCGCGGGATGCCGGAGGTGGTCCTGAAGAGATTATCGCATTAATCACCACCCTGTGTTTTGTAGGTTCCTTTGTACAAATAGGCCTCAGCCAATTTATTCCGCGGTTGCGTAAAATAGTCACACCACTGGTGACCGGTATCGTTATCACCAGTATCGGTATAAGCCTAATCAAGGTGGGCATGACCGATTTAGCCGGTGGACTCAATAGCCCAGACTTTGGCAGTTCAGCTAATCTGATGCTTGGCTTTTTTGTGATTGCGGTGATCGTATTGATGAATATATCCAGCAACAACTGGGTGCGCCTGTCTTCAATTGTGGTCGGCCTTGTTGCCGGTTTTGGGGTAGCTGCACTAACAGGGATGCTTGCCCCAGGTGACCTGCTCCCATCAGCAGCACTTAGTGTACCTATCCCCTTCAAATATGGTTTTAACTTTGAACTAGCTGCCTTTATTCCATTAGCGGTGATCTATGTTATCAGCTCAGTAGAGACAACCGGCGATATTACCGCTAACTGCATTATTTCCGGCCAACCCATTACCGGAGAAGGCTATATTCAACGGATTAAGAGTGGGGTGCTTGGGGACGGCATCAACTCCATGATCGCCGCAGTGTTAAATTCATTTCCGAATACAACCTTTAGCCAGAACACCGGGGTGATCCAGCTCACAGGTATCGCTAGCAGGCATATCGGCATGTACATCGCTGGGATTTTGGTATTCCTTGGCCTGTTCCAAGGTGTCGGTGATATTCTGCAACAAATACCCAAACCGGTATTGGGGGGCGCTACGCTGGTGATGTTTGGCACGGTGGCGGCAGCGGGTATCAAGATATTGGCCTCTGAATACATCGATCGCAGAAAGGTGATTATTATTGCGGTTTCCCTTGGTCTTGGTTTGGGCTTAGCGCTGGTGCCTGATGTATTCTCGAAAACACCCGACTTAGTACAAAATATTTTTAGTTCAGCCGCAGCCACTGCTGGGCTTACTGCGATGTTATTAAGCTTGATCCTGCCAGAATTGAAGGAACAGGAACAGGAACAGGAATAGCCTTAGCATGTATCTTTATTAGTCACAGGAAGCAGATCATATGGATCACAAAAATCAAGCATTCAATCGCAGACGGCTGTTGCAGCTAGCCGGTCTATCCATAGTCAGCTCAAGCCTCTGCACTACTTTATTTTCAAAGGAAATGACCATGCCAGATAATCGCCCTACTCCGCCAGGAAAGGATCCTACCCCAGAGCAAATGCTGCGCCACTTGAAACAAGCCAATAAAGTCGCGCAAGAGGCCATGGATAAAGGTCACCACCCTTTTGGAGCTATTTTGGTCGCTGCAGATAATGAAACAGTGGTAATGAAGCAGGGTAATATCGACTCAGTAGCACATGCAGAGTCAACCTTGGCCCAGCGTGCCTCAAAGCAGTTTAGCCCAGACGAACTCTGGGGAATGACCCTGTATTCAACCGCCGAGCCCTGCGTGATGTGCGCCGGCACCCAATATTGGGCCAACATCGGGCGGCTGGTGTATGGCATGTCTGAACGCCAATTGCTCGATCTGACAGGCAACCATAGCGAAAACCCGACGCAGGATGTGCCCAGCCGCTATGTATTCTCGCGAGGCCAGAAGGATATTCGTGTGTGGGGGCCAATAGATGCAGTGGTCGAGGAGATTGCCGCCTTACATGTGGCGTTCTGGAAATAAGTTCATCACCCACCTAACTGTTTTGCGGGTTTACCCCCCGCATGAAGACACCTGACAGCTTGCCATTTTTAATTTGCAACAAAGGTAAATAGAGTATTGTTAAACGGTGTTACATAAAGTGAATGAAAAACACCTATCTGAGGGCAGAGTAAACTTTTCTAATATCTATTGAACTCCCTTAACTCTAAGTCTTCCCATTTTGGCTGGGTGCATTCTTTGAGGCTGTTAAAGCTTCTATTTGTTGTGAAACTCTTCACTGTCAATAGTCACCCCTCTTTTCGTCGCTTGTCTGATATCGGTTATGAAAATTTCGGGCGCATAAGCAGCACAATAGCGTGGTTAACCCGTCGATGGCAGCTTCAAACTTATTATAATTACCCGTGAAGAAATTGTTCTGAGCCTCTTTTACTTCAATAAAGTAAACATCAAAACGTGGCAATAAAATCTGACTACTCGGCCAAAATAATTTCACCACGTCTTTTGGACCAATAATAAAAAGGAAGCCCCGCTGCGATTAAAATAGTACCTTGCAGTGCAATCATCAAGCCTGAGCCAATCAATGCAAAAATAGAAAATACTAAAGCCACAAGCGCGATTATCAAAGATGACCATTTTCGTTTATTGTGCTCAGAGTATTCCTTTTTCTGTAGTACTAATTCTGCCATGGCTGAAGTGACGTAAGGTAACAGTGTCGCTAGTGTTGACAATAAAATCAGGGTCTTAAAAGCTTCTATCAACCCCTCCGAAAAATTCATTACCACTAAAAGCGACGCTAATATACCGGAAAATACAATGGCTGCCGCGGGTGCACCCGATTTATTCAAACTGGCAAAATATTTTGGGAAAATATTGTCCTGCGACATAGCCTGAGGCATAACGCCAACAATAAAAACGTTGGCGTTCACGTTACTAATTATTGATACCAAAGCCACAATAGCAATCAACGCCGCCCCCCAAGGACCAAATATAACTGAAGCTGCATCCGCGATGGGCGAAGTTGAGTTAGCTAAATGTTCTAATGGAACGAGTGCCATGACGCCATAGGAAATTAGTAAATAAACAGCCATTACAGTAAGCGTGCCTAAAATGAGTGCTTTAGGTATATTCTTTTGAGGTAAAATCATATCATCTGAAGGTAAGGTAACCGCTTCAACGCCGACGTACGCCCACATAATGATCATAATCATTTCGGAAATATTAAAGAACGTAGCCTCGTCTTTGGGAGCGGATGTCGTAGTATTGGAGAATTCACCGATGAACAAGCCGCCACCAGCAATAATAAAAAGAGGTAATATTTTGAATAGTGAAGTGACTAATTGAAAAGTACTAGACGCTTTTATACCTGTCACATTGAGTCCAGTAACCAGCCAAATTAATGATAAAGAGACCAAGCCACTGTACATTGGACTTTGAGTTAAGCTAGGAAAGAAAAATCCGAGATAACCGGTTATCGCCAAAGATCCCGCAGCAACGGCTGTGATTACACCAATCCAATACCCCCAGCCAATTAAAAATCCAGTAAGATCACCAAATGCTTGTCGTGTATAGGCATAGGGCCCGCCAATCATAGGGTTACGCTTGGCCAATAAACCGAACATCAAGGCGATAAATAGGGTGCCAACACCGGCGATGACCCAACCCAGCAAACTCATTTTACCAAATGGAGCCAAAACAGCAGGTAACATGAATATACCGTTGCCAATCATTATGCCAACTACTAATCCCCAACAGCGCCAAAAACCCATTACCTTTTTCATTGCGTATATTCTATTATTTGTATTTTATTAATATAAAACACTCAATCTTTCACGAAATCAACTGTTTGTTTTTTAACCGCTTTATCACATTGTAAAATGAATCGTATTAATTAACCTGAACTGGGGTCAATACCCGCACGTCACTGCCCTCACCTGTCAAGCATCCGCTGTGAGCTTGCGGCAGCATAGCGCAACTTCGTAAATTTGATCTGGTTTAATGTTTGCAACTTATTCATTGAAGATGAAAATATGGCAATCGCTAAAAAAATAAATCAGATCGTTGAAGCATTTGAGCTGTGGCGAAAAAACCGGGTTAGTCGCCGTTCTGCAACCCCACAAGCACTGCGCCAACAAGCAGTTGATCTACTCGAACACTGCTCGTCCAGTAAAGTCACCGCGATGCTGCGGATCAGTGGCACACAATTGAAACAATGGCGTGAAGCCGTTGAACCAAGCCCAACATCCTCTGATTTTATTCGCTTACCTGGGCAAGGCGCGAGGGAGCCTGTTGCTAACGAGCATCTCAGTGTCGAGCTTCGGTTGTGTAATGGTGCAGCATTAACCCTTTCGGGTGATATTTCCCAAGCCTTCCTCGTCGCCATGATCCAGGAAGTTAGATCGTGATCCATTTAACGGCCCAAACGCCTATCCTGATCGCCACTGAGCCTGCTGACTTTCGCATGGGGATTGATGGTTTAGCGGCGCTTTGCCGTAGCAGGCTGACGCACGAGCCTCGTTGCGGGATCTTATTTGTGTTTATTAATCGCAATAAAACCATGATCCGCACGCTCGCCTATGATGGCACAGGATTTTGGTTGATGACCAAGCGTTTATCTAAGGGTAAATTTCAATGCTGGCCCACCGTTAATTCACCTGTTCATCCGTTTGAGGCCAGGCAGTTGCGTCAACTTCTAAGCCCCGTCAAGCCTGATCTTAAGCGATCATTTACGGCAACATAAATGAGCGTCATGAGCGGGTTGTATTTTCAATTAATGAGATCATACTGCCTGCCAATCTCCTATCCACACACAACAAACGGCTAAGCGAAACAGTGAGTAAACCTTTTACAGATATTGATGGTCAGGCGCTGGAAGCGCTGATAGCCCGCGTGACTGAGGCCAAGGAAAACACCCTGGCGTTAAGTGAGCAAGACAGCCAGTTGTTATTGGATGCGTTGCTGACGTTGGCGAGTATGCAGGACCGTTTAACGCATCATAACGTTACTATTCATAAGTTACGAAAATTGCTGGGAATAGAGAAATCATCTGAGAAACAATCGGATGTCACGCCAAAAAAGCAAAAGCCCGCCAAGCCTCAAAAGCCTGGTAACAAGCGCCAGACCAGCGCCTCTTCAGATAAGGGATTTACGCCGGTCAAACCCACCGTGGTTATTCACCCGTTAACCACCATCAGTAAAGGGGATAATTGCCCAGAATGCCTCACCGGTAAGGTATATAAAACCGAGCCAGGCAGTTTCTTGCGGATCACCGGCCACAGTCCGTTTACGCCCGAGCAGCATGTGATGGAGCGAGTTCGCTGCAATACATGTGGGGCTTATTTCACGGCGGAGCTGCCACCGGACGTACTGCAAGAGGGCCCGGGGACCCGAAAATACGGTTATTCCGCGTGCGCCTTGATGGCGATCTACAAGTACTTCGCGGGGTTACCTTTTTACCGCCAGAGCAGTATTCAAAAGCTGTTGGGCGTGAAGATCAGCGCATCAACGGTGTTTGACCAGATTGAGCTGGTGTGCAATGCCATTTATCCGGTCTTTCACCACCTTTTAAATCTGTCTGCGGATGCCGTGCATTACGCCATTGATGACACCACACACCGAATTCTGGATGCTAAGCCCATTGAGAAAAAAATACGTAACAGTGATAAAACGCAGCTACGCAGTGGTGTGTATACCTCGGGTGTTATCGCTACCACGAAGAACAATCAACACATCGTGTTATTCGAAACCAATATCGGCCATGCCGGTGAATTTATTGACAGCATCTTACAAAACCGCAGTCAATCCAGTGCACAGCCCATTATTATGAGTGACGCACTTGCCAGCAACCGCCCGACGGTGAGGGAAACCATGGGATCGTTATGTAACAGCCATGCAAGGCGGCAGTTTGTTGATGTGATCAACCATTTCCCGGAAGAAGTTGAACATATTTTAACGCGCTATGGCGAGATCTGGTCACACGAACATCACGTAGAAGAGCAACAACTGAGCGTAGCCAAACGGCTTGAATATCACCAAACGCATTCGTTGCCCGTCATGGCAGAAATTAAATTGTGGGGTGAAACCCATTTGGCAAACGAGACAGTAGAAGAAAACAGTGGCTTAGGCAAAGCGATAAAATACTTTATCAAACACTATGCAGGACTGAGCCTGTTTTGCAGCGTGCCCGGTGCAAAAATCGACAATAACGGCATCGAAGCGATGCTGAAAATTGTAGTGAGAGACAGAAAAAACGCGATGTTCCATAAAACATTACTGGGCGCGACAATCGGAGATGTCATCACCTCGATGATAGCAACCGGTATGGAAGCGGGCGTCAACGTTATGGATTACTTTACGCTACTGCAACGGGAGCAAGCACAAGCTAAGGCCCATCCCGAAAAATACTTACCCTGGAATTATCAGGAAAATAGCTAAGCACGATCCCAATAAACATCGGCTGACGTAGGCTTTTTGCCTAGGTCAAGCTATGCTCCCGTAAGCTCACTATCAATGTGATAAAGCCCTATTTCATCGAACCAGCTATTCTTCATGGCAATAGTCGCCATTGGACAATTCGCATTGCGCCATGACGCCATTTTTATGAAGACACACTTTCCTTTGAAGCCAAGTTGCCTTAGTCGTCTATGAAGACGAGCTGGGCGTTTCCACAACTTCAATTGAATAGCGCGCATGCGTCTTCTTATCCATTTCATCAAGCTCACAAACTCTCGCTTGCAATTGGCTATCTTAAAATAATGTGCGAACCCTCTTAGCACAGGGGTTAACCGTTTAATGATATCTATCAGCGGTTTCCCTGTATTACGCTTAGTGAGCTGCTTCACTCGCTGCTTGAAGTTAACCAGTTTCTTAGGTTGAATTCGGGTATATTGTGTCCCAATTTCGACTCCGAGGAACTTAACACCATCATCACTGTGCGTGATATGGGTTTTGGTCTTATTCACAACAAGTTGTAAATCATCCTCTAAAATAGTCGTGGCAATGTTCAAGGCATGCTCTGCGCCTACTCGGCTGATGCATAACACTAAAATATCATCCGCATAACGCACTATTCGGTGCCCTCTGCGTTTCATTTCTTGGTCGAATGCATCAAGGTAAATGTTCGATAACAACGGACTGATTACCCCGCCTTGCGGACTGCCTTTGATAGTCGGTATCACTTCGTTACCTTCCATCACACCACTGGATAAAAACTGTTGGATTAATTTCAGCACACTGCCATCTGTGACTTTGCACTTAACGCCTTTGAGTATTAACTCATGGGATAAACGGTCAAAGCACTTTGACAAGTCCATATCCACGACCCAACGCCGACCATATTGCCTTATAAACAATGTGGCCTTGTTAATCGCATCATGGCAACTTCGCTTCGGGCGATATCCATAGCTAGATGGATGAAAATCCTTATCGAAGATGGGCTGCAATATCGTTAATAACGCTTGTTGGACGATGCGGTCTCGCACTGTCGGTATCCCAAGCAATCGCATACTGCCATCTTCTTTGGGTATTTCTACCCGACGTACAGGCTGCGCTTGGTAGGTTTTACCTTTCAGTTCGAGCAGTAAAATATGAAGATTGCTCTGCAAGTCAGCTGCAAAATCGCTTAGGCTCTGCCCATCTATTCCGGCCGCACCTTTCGCCCTTGCCACTTGTTTATAAGCCGCTTCTAATGCTTGCGCATGTAACAATCGACCATAAAGACTGTAGAACATTTCCACCCTCACCTTTAACTTGTGGTCGTTGTCTTGGCTTTATCATCATTGTGGCTGACAACTTCACTTGTTTCTCAAACGTGCTAGCCCCTTAATCGGGGCAATCTACTTGAGCGTTAACAAGCTACTCCAATACTCGGCTCTTCACCACAGTCCACTTATTCCTAAGCAACCATTAGCAAGATGTCTGTGCCCGTCGGCACACTTATGAGTCCACAACACTTCAAAAAAAAAAGAACAACAGACACTTATAGTACACTTCCCCCCTTCGCAACAGACAACACCTTTTGAGTATTGCCTGCTCTGTTGAACACACTGCCAACAGTCGGTCTGGTTTTATCCTCCACACCATTACTGGCTTTCACAGGCCTGACCTTACTCACTACTACGGGTTCATCTGCCACCTCCCACCAATCTGTACCTTGAATCACTTCTTGGATACAAACTTCCAGTTACACTGGAAATGATGTCAGGCTTCCCCAGTTACTGCACTGGCTCCCTATTAGCTATTCCACCCTCAAACACGTAATGGGTCTGATTGAGTATTGGGCGTTGCGCTATTTTGCACGCTTACCCACCCACCACGCCGAAACAGGTTCGCTTACGCTGTGTATCGCTAACTTCCTATGGCTTCCTTCACACCCCACCGTTAGCCAGTGACGCACTTACCATTCGGATTATCTTCCCCTCAATCGGGGTGATTCAGGTTTCTTTCAACCTGACGGGTTTGCCAGCTTCGCTGGGCAAACAAAAAAAGGCGAGCCAATAATGGCTCGCCTTTAATATTATACAGTCAATACCTTCTCTCTTGAAACTGCAGCTTTGTTGGCTGCAACGTCAATGGTGTTAGGTATAGATGCCGTTAGTTAATAAAAATCGTACGACATTCTCATACCCACTGTACGGGGCCTGTTGGTGACAACTTTAGGTGTATATTGTTGGTTGTCGATATATAGCACCGCATGTTCATCGGTGACGTTATCGACATACAACTCAACTTTCCATCCGTCGTGATTAACACCAACGGATACATTTCCCAGTACATAACTATCTTGGACATAACGACCACCGGCAAAGTCTTCACCATTGCGGTCCGGATAATTTACCCCAGAGTATACATCGGCTTCACGTTCAATAGACAAGCCCGTCCCTGTACCGTAAATCAAGTTGGTGGCATCTTCAAGGGCATATGCGCCCATGTTCATGCCAGCCAGTCGATCTCCGGTATAGCTCAGCGAACCATTAACAAATCCATCCCAGCCATTGGGTAATTGAAAATAGTAGCGGGCACGTAAATTAGCCGACAAATCTGCTGAGTAGGGTAATTTGCTGCCAACTGGCGGCGCGATACCTTGCAACTCGTCATTTAAGCGGGTTAATTCACTATCGATCCAGCTAAAAGCACCGTTAATCACCAAATTATCCGTGGCTAACCAGGTGATATCGCCGTCAATCCCTCTAATTTCAGCATCCCCGACATTATCTGCAAACTGCAGAAAACTGATATTGGTGGGGTCGTAGCGTGAGGTTTGCAGATCCGTTATTTCCGAATAATACCCGGTTGCGTTAACCCGTAAAATACCATCGAAGAAATCCCCTTTCATACCCACTTCATAATTTTTCAGGGTATCTGTGGTGGAATAAACCGGAATACGGAAATTCTCGAAAGCCCCCTCATTACTGGTCGCCTTACCGCCGCCTACACGGTTGGTAACTGGCGGTCTGAAGCCCTCTGAGTAGGTGGTAAACAACAATACATCGTCATTTACTTTCCAGTCCACTGAGGCCTTATAAATCACATCATCAACCGTTAACACCCCATCAGCATCGAGCAAGTCGGTCTGCAGTTGGCCACTGTCTATGGCCGCAATGACAGCATCTGGACTGTCATTGTCAGGCAGCACAGCTTCTAGCTCGTCCGAGTCGAGTGAACCAAAGGCCTGCACTCTACGGCTCACATCCACTGTACTGGTGGCGCCTTTATAGATATCTTCAATTTGATACCAACGTGCGCCAAGGGTAGCGGTGACGGAATCGGTTAGATCATATTCAGTCTGGCCAAATACCGCGACCTGTTTAATCTGGTGATTGACATCATTAACAAAACTGACTTCCGATGAATATGGGCCGCCATCACTGTTAATGCCATCTTGACCTTTTAAGACTGTGTTCAGATCTGGGAACAGTTCAGTATTAGCCATCTTGAATTTGCCCACAGAGGCAAGAGTCTGGTCGTCATAAAAAACCCCGGCCGTTACACGCCAAGAGTTATCGGTTGACGTATTGAAACGCAGCTCGTGGGTATTACGAGACGTTTCAGTTTTTTCTTTGTACCATTTGGTCGGATCAGCACAATATTGATCGGCGGGATCCGCGCTGGAGTATTCACAAGTATAAAAAGCCGAAAACAAACCGGCATTGGTATAACCCGTATAATCAATAGTCGAATCGATATTTCGGTCCAGGTAGCCGCCGGTATAAACGACATCCAACTTAGCCAGACGGCCTTCTAAAGTCCAAGTGGTTAAACCAAATTCATCCTGATTGTCTTCCGGTACAAACCTGTTAGTGGAACTTTCCCCTTCAAGGTTAGGATCGTAAGAGAAAACCCCGTCGGTGTTCAGTGTCTGTGCAGTATGCTGCACCAGTAATGACCAGTCCTCATTAAAGTTATGATGCACACCAAAGCGTACACCGCTATAGGTTGCATCGTTAAAGTCATCTTCTACCAAGGCATCATTTTTAGGAGATATTGTTGGTGTGTTGACCGGATCGGCCAACGGGCCATTAGACACACGGTCAATGACTACGGCGCTACTTTGATAACTGCCATTGCCAGTGCCAGGCTCATTTAAAACGTTATCAATCCAGCCGCCCTGGTGTTGATTGTAAACAACAGCCCGAATGGCCGTATCATCACTTACGGGTAAATTAAAATAGGCTTCAACGGAGTTACTCATTTCACCACCACGGGTGAAACTAACGCTGCTATCAAATCCTCCACTCACACCGCTGTGATCGGGTTTTTTGGTGATCAGGCGCACGGTGCCTGATTGAGAGCTGGCGCCAAACAAAGTGCCCTGTGGCCCAGGCAATACTTCAACCCGTTCCATATCGGTGGCATATATATCCAGATTTCGGCCCTGCATAGAAACCGGCTGTTCATCCAGATAAAAAGCAACTGACGGTTGTAACGCTGTTACGGATGACAGTGCAATATTAGCTTGGGTGGTGGCAGCACCACGAATGTAAATTTCATTTTGGCCAGGACCTGTGCCCTGAAACACAACATTAGGTAAAAATTCAACATAGTCCTGAAAATTATCAATTCCGAGGTTTTCCAGACTGCTACCGTTTAACGCAGAAACCGAAACCGGAATATCCTGGATGGATTCGGTTCGTTTAGTCGCGGTAACCTCAATTGTTTCTATTTTATTATTTTTAACTTCTGGTGCAGTTGATTCGGCTGCAATAACTGGCACACTGCTGGCCATGGCAAGTAATACGGCGCAGGTAATTTTGCGTTTATGAAATGTTTGCATTTGTGGTTGTGTAAAGATGGTTTTTTCCAATTTATTAATGAGCTCCATTGATTAGACTTCGATCTATATTTACCTTCAAGAGACACCGAAAAAGGTGCGATTAAGCCGAAAACTTAACAAATTATGGGTGATCAAGCAAAGTTGGATCTCAAAAAACAATTAGTTCACAAATCATTACTTTATTTTAACATTATAAAACTGGAACAGGATTAACGCAGGATATCCACATTAATTAGCAACAAAGTAGTCTAAAACTCTCAGTCGGCAAAGCGGTCGCCGCGCGGCCGATGCTTTTGACTTACCCTCGACTCAAAGCTCGCCGATTATTTTGTGAACTCAGTAGGGCAATTAACATGGGTGAAACTGGATTCCTTAGAAGCACGGTTTCGCCCAGTTGAACAGGCGACCGCCATGGACGGCGGTAGGTAGAATAACGCAGGAGCAGTTATCGATATGGCGGTAAGCGCTAGCACATGTTTAAAATTTTCATAAAACGACAAGAACACGCTTCGCGCCATTTTTACGAAATTCATTTAGCATTAGCCAAACAATTATTATCATCGAACTTAAAAATGAAGCAGTGGCAATATTTACTGATAACGTATCCATTGCACATGGAAAAAATCAGGTGTTTGGTACACAGGCAGACTTAGTAAACGGCGAGGTTGTATTTGCACCGATTGAAGATGAAAATAGCGTTGACCAATTACGAGACAAGATGGGTATGTTGTTTTTGGAAAGTATAAAAAAGCTCTGAAGGATTTTTATATTCTGCAACAATCTCCTGATAAAAACTGATGGTTAATTAACAAGGATTAAATCACAGAGAAAGCCTGCGACGAGGCACTTACACCGAATCTGTTAAAGGTTCTAACAGAGCTCAATTCTAATGCAGCATATCACCAGTGTACCTATTTCTTGCCCTCCAATAACTGCATTTAGGGCAAGAGTGTCCTTCGGGATAGTCAACACCTTCTTCGTGGGGACAGCCAATTATACCTTCGACCATACTCACTGATTTCGCTCTATTTTCAGCAACGAAGTCTATAATTTCACCCAAGATTTGTTCTGATTTTCTCAAGTCCGATGCGCAAAACCCTTTCTGTATCGGTTCAGCTTCTGCACCGTCATACTCAATGATGGCGCAAACTACTTTTGTCGCAATATTATTTGTAGGGCCATAGAAAGCAATGGTGGCTATTGGATAACCTTTATTACCTTTTCTAACCATTTTATTCAGTGATTTTTTATTTTTGCCCTGAGACATTCTGATACTCCAGCACTAAGAAAATTTATAACCCTTATTCATTCTGACTCTTCTTTATTAAGCGTGCCCTCACCTGCCGTAATGAATAATAGTTTACTTTTTATAGTTGTTTTTGCTGTATGCCATATACCTTTAGGTACAATTATATATGAGCCAATCTCTTGTAGCGTGACAGATTTTTGGCCGCTATGAAGTTGCAGGATCAACGTTATCTTTCCAGATAATAACAACACAATATCATCTCCATGAGGCTGGATTTCACAAGTTTCCCAGTCAGAGTAAATTCATAAGCTGAGACAAGTTCATGTGAATTGAAACCTTTATATTCCTTATCAATTTTTTGATGTGAATAAAGAACACTTGTGATTAATGGATACCTTGTTTAAGTCTGAAAATTCGTGCCTTCTACTTTGGCCACAATCTTAACAAGTCATTTACAACGACATAAGTCTAAAACGCTAACTTCCTTTATTTTACTGCCCTGCAGCCTAAAGCTGTACTAAAGAACTATGTTAAATACTTTGTTGCCCTTATAAGGTGCCCCTTCAAAAAGGAAGTGACAGACCGTAAACATCTGCTTAGTACAGCTCAAACGGTTTAGCACTGATACTAAGAATAAATATGGAGTACACACAACTATGCAACACAATAAACACTTTAAGAAAGGTTTGATTGCCTTATTAGTGGCAAGCGCTCTGCCTGCCGCTACAGCGCAAGAAGTCAGTTCTGAAAAAGAGCAACAAGAAATTGAACAAATACGTGTAACCGGCTCCTATGTAAAAGGCTCAGATACGGCCAAAGCGAATCCGGTTTCAATTTTCGATGCTAACGATATCAAAAACCTTGGTGGCGCAGACATTAACGATATTGTCAGTCAAATATCTGTTAGCAGTGGCGCTGAAAACCGCCCAGACACCTTCACCAGCTTTTATAGCCAAGGTACTTCCAATATCAACCTTCGTGGTTTAGGACTTTCTTCTACCCTGGTTTTGATCAATGGTAAAAGACAAACCATCAGTGGTGCTAAAGCTCAGGATGGCAGTGTATTTGTCGATACCGGCTCTATTCCGGCCATTGCTCTACAGCGCTTGGATATTCTTAAAGAGGGCGCGGCGGCGACCTATGGTTCTGATGCTGTGGCTGGGGTGGTTAACTTTGTCACCCGTACTAGTTTCGATGGTTTTAAAGTGGAAGGCTCCTACCAAACTACCACTAGTGATAGTCAGGACGATATTAACCTAAGCTTCATTGGCGGTTTTGATTTAAATGATGACACTAACATAGTCGTGGCTGGTACTATGCTGCGCCGTGGCACGCTTAATGCTCGTGAAAGACCAGAGCTAGTCAACCGTGCGATTAGTAGCCTAGGTACTAGCTTCATTGTACCAGAAGCAGTGACTGTGGAATCGGGTCCTTATGCGGGTGATTACAGCGCCGGTGAAAATGTTCCTAATCCTAATTGTGAAGCAGTGGGCGGGATTAGACTAGCCCAAACCAATGGCGAACGTTGCGGCTACCAATATGGTCTGCACTACAATGTGGTCAACGAAGAAGAGCGTGAGCAGTTGTATTTTGGTCTGTCTAGCGAACTTGAGGACATGACATTCAAGCTCACCTCTATGTACACTGAATATGATATCTTGGACAATTACACTGTTCCTTCATATCCGAACCTTACTTTCCCTACTATCCCCGCGAGCCACCCGAGCAACCCTTTTAATCAGGGTGTGGTGTGGTTAGGTCGTCCTTATCCTTTACTGGCTAGAGATACAACGTTACCTGCTCCAAGAAGCAACAATACTTTTAGGGTTGATGCGACCCTAAACGGTGACTTCAGTAATGACTGGAGCTGGTTAACCTCTTTGGCCTATAGCACCAACCAATACGAAATTACGCAACCAGATCTTTCACCCACTCGATTGGATCTTGCCACTTTAGGACAAGGGGGAGCCAGCGGTGATCTGCTTTACAATCCTTTCGATCCACTGGCTGAAGATAACTTACTGATCCGCGACTGGGCAAGTACCGCGTTTTCTTCTAAAACGACTACCGGCTTACTTGTTTGGGATGCTGTGGTCAACGGAGACTGGTTTTCTACCGATGCCGGTACTGCGTCTTTTGCATTTGGTAGCCAAGTCCGTAGCGAAAGTTATGAAGTAGACCCTGATGACGTATCAACACTACGCTACGATGCTCAAGGCAATCCTCTAAGCAATGACTTTTTGTTTTTAGGCGGAGTGAACACTGTTGATGAGTCACGAGCTACGTATGCGGCATTTGCCGAAACTGAAATTCCACTAGCTGAAGGTTTAGATTTGAATGCTGCGGTACGTTACGAAGTATTAGATACCGCCAACAGCTTGGATCCTAAGGTGTCGCTACGCTATAAAGTGGCAGAGCATCTTATCATTCGAGCTTCTGTCAGTACTTCTTTTAGAGAGCCTTCTTTAGCGCAGTTTCATGCCCAGAATGTCAACACTAAAGGCGTTCAGGATTTTGTCTTAGATGCAGAAGGTAACTTTGTACTAGACAGCAATGGCCAGCCCACCCCAAGAGGCGGCACTTTGTTCATTCGCGAAACCCAAAACGGTAGTCTGGCACTTGAACCAGAACAAGCCACTAACTATAACTTCGGTATAGTTTGGAACAGCGATGCACTACAAACTCGTTTAGATTTTTGGAGCGTTGCATACGAAGACGTGATCACCTTAGAAGACGCCAACGGTAAGTTGTTGGCAGATCCAGATGGGGTTGACATAGTACGTTTAGTACCTGGGGATCCTACCAGTGAACTGACAGGTATCATCACCAACTACTTTAATGCCGAAACCATTGACGCCAGTGGTATTGATTTCGAAGCTACTTATAGCTGGGATCTAAATAATGGTGAAGTTGAATTAAAAGCCAATGTGGCGCAAATACTCAACTATGAAATTCCAATCAACGGCGTAAAAACCGACGTATCAGGCTTGTTTAACCATAACAACTTTGCCCGCTCAATGCCGGAAACCAAAGGTAATTTGTCGGCCCAATGGAAAAATGATCAACATAGCATTTACGCCAGAGTTAATTACGTATCCAGCTATACCAACACTCGGGTAGTACCTGCGTCAACGGGTCTAACGGATCAAATCGATTCCTTCACTACTGTTGACATGCAATACAGGTATCTTGCTGATTTAGGCGATGATCAAGCTGAAATCACTTTAGGTGTAATCAACATGTTTGATGAAGCGCCACCAGCTGTTTATGATGCAGCTAACTTTAGTTTTGACCCTAAACATCATGATCCACGTGGTCGTTTAGTTTATGTTAGAGCGTCTTACAGCTTCTAATATTAGGCGCCAGTACACAGCTTAAAACCAATAAAATGAGGCCCTTGCGCCTCATTTTTTTAACTATATTTACTTCTCATACACCCTACCCACCAAAATAAAAAAGACGAATTCAGGATTAGATATATCTACTAGTAGGTGCCAGAACCTCTGAAAATTTTATGTTTAGATACTAACCACATAGTTTTACCATCTAAGTTAATACTAATCCCATTAATGGTAGCGGCTTGTAGGGATGTCATGCAAAATCAAAATGCAGGAATATCAATCAAATTGAAGGGCGATCTGGAAAAATCACCAAGAACCTGCAGAGTAAAAATTTAGGAAGTTACAGTAACAATTGTTGTTATTTGTTGATGTTAGAAAGCGATAATTTTTTGAAATTCAGCAATGACTAATTCAGGCTCATCAAGGTGAATAAAGTGGCCACTTTGGGTGGTAGATACAAATCGCCCTTGCGGAAACTCATTAACCCAAGATTCAAGCATTTTTGCTCTAATTTTCATAGCCTCAAGACTGCCCAAAACTAAGTCATCCCCCATAGCCTTAACACTGGCTAACACTGTTACCTTGATATCACCAATATCAGCAAAGTCTGGTAAAGGGGATGTAAGCCATAAATCCCGTAGTTCATTGGTTAAACCATCTGGCCTAGGGTGCTCTTCTGTCATACCCCTGCCCATGTCCTTCAAAAATTGGATTTCCGTTTCCACTACAGTGGGATCAATCTGGGCTATGATCTCACCTTCCCATCTTGTACCAGGGTCAATCAGTAGTAGTGCTTTAGTGTTATTTGGATACATATCCGCAAAATGTCTAGCAATCATTCCACCATATGAATGTCCAACAAAAATCACAGGTTGTTGTATATGTAAGTGCTCTAGTAATTTTTTGGCTATTTCAGCATAGTTTTTAGCACTCAGCTCGGTACTGAGTTGAGACGAGAGCCCTTGGCCTACTCGCGAATAACGAATGACAGTGCAATTTTCAGATAGCTTGTGGAATATAGTGTCAAAAGTTTCAAGGTCAAATCCAGCACCCGCTTCAAATAAAGCAAAACAAGTATTACTATTCTCGGTAACTTGGTATTCCAGAGAATAAGCGTCAACAGTAGCGAATTGATAAGATTCTCTAGAACACCCAAGAATAAAAAAACTAAATATCAATATGTAGTTGCGCATATATTCCTTATTATCATTTCACTTTGCCATACCCAGTTAATAACCTTAAATTTATACAAATACATTTTGATAAACCAGTCACCGAATGAGATTTACATATATTTACTTTGGAAAATAAGGTTAACAGAACATCCACATTAACTATTTACAAAACAAGTATGAGTAGTAAAACATATCTCTACGAAATTCGTTTAGCATTAGCCAAACAACTATTACAATAATCGAACTTAAAAATTGAAGAAGTGGTAAGACCTTGCGGTTTTGACGATCCAAAACAGTTTTGCCGCTTATGGGCTAGATAGAACAGTTACCCACCTTCAACGTTTCGCCAAGGAGTGACCAAATAATGCGTTATGTCGTTTTACTTTTATCATCAATGTGGCTGCTTCCCGCTGATGCGCAAACCAAGCCCATACTGCAAAAACAACTGCTAAACATGGCACAGCAAAGCAAACAAATACAAGCAGCGCGAAAAAGTGACGCCACTGAAGCACTAAAAAGTATGGTAGCTGATATCTCCCAACTACACACCCAAACGCTGAATGAAATTGTCCAGTCACAAGGTTGGCCAACCAAAGCACAAGTCACTGAGCAAGGAGTAAGAGCTGCTTTTACGTTAGTGAGTCATTCAAATAATTTAAGCTTTCAACGAAATATGCTGCCACTTGTTATTCAATCTTATATGGATAAACAAGGCATGAGTGGTGAAGCAGTGGCAATATTTACTGATAAAGTGTCCATCGCTCAGGGCAAAAAGCAGATGTTTGGTACTCAAGCAGACCTCATAAACAGTAAGGTGATATTTTTCCAGATAGAGAATGAAGACAGTGTAGATCAACTAAGAGCCAAAATGGGTATGCCGTCTTTGGCAGAATATAAGACTACCTTGGAGGCGTTATATGGTCTTCAATAATATTGTTAGGCTCAGTTATACCGTGAAATAGAATTCAAGAAGTCCACTGTATAGCCAGTGTCTGATAGGGGTAATGTTTTGCAAGTAAACAATGGGCAGGGGGACAAACTAATAACTCTGTTTTGCGGCTTAGTTAACCTGAACTCGGATTAAGACGTGCCGCGTCCCTAGAAGTCATTGCAATAAAAACAATATGTTAGATGGTGCCAATTGGTTTGCAATGACATCGAACGCATCCAGTGCTGCTATTATTGCGTTTATCGAGGCGAGCTTGTGAGGGAATAGCCTGCTATTGTGAGCAAGTTCAACGAAGACTGGCGCGATAAGAGTGGTACTAGACTTATGGCATACATCGAGCTCAGGTTAGTTAACCCTCCATCTTCAAGGATTAGTCGAACTGCAGAGTCACAGACGTTGTTTTTGTTCTGTCAGGTAATTGTCACTTTTGAATATGATGCAGACAAGCAGAGTATCGTACTATCTTCCATGATTTTTTTCAAAAATCGACTATAGTTTAAGTTGCGGCGTGTCGCAATGTCAGAGCATTTAAGCATTCCGCGATATCAGAGCATATAAATATTTTTTGCTTAACTTTACAATCCAAAGGGGAATTCTGTGGAACATCGATATGCAAGTCGACAATCGGTGCATGAATTAGTAGAACTATGGAATGGCAATACAAAATACGGTAATTTTGAAACCGATAATTTGTGTAGTGGTGGCATTTTTATAAAAAATTGCCAAGATAAAATAGGCAACAGCAAGTGCCTAACGGTTAAATTTAAAAACAATCCAAACCTGAGTTATGACGCGAGTCGCTTCGCGTTAGTGGTACATAAAAACACTATGGGTATAGGGTTAATGTGGACCCACTTAAAAGAGTAAACATCATTATTAAAATAAACGAGTCTTTTGGCGTTGTTTAAAAAGATTCGTTTATATCGAATTTTATTGGTACTTAAATAAGGAAACCGATACAGCCAATTCATTGCATCAGAATAACCTTCAGATATAATTATAAGGTCAATTATGAAGACTCCCATTCTAATTTAATTAAATTGATTGGAGTGTCACAGTTAGTTTTCTACTATATATTTTACTATTGTTTCCAAACGGGGATCATCGGGATCTGAAATACTTGTACTGCCAACAACATGCCCAGTTTTATCAATAAATACGGTAGTGGGTGTGCCGCTAACACTAAATAAATTCTTCGCTACTTCGTCTCCATTGATAAGTGTTTTAAAACTCATACCTCTGCCATCTAATTCTTTTTGTGGCGTGGCCCCTTCGTCTTCTCTGATACTAATAGCAATCATTTGCAAGCCATCAGCTTGATACTTTCGATAAAGTTTATCTAAGCCCGGTTGCAGTTTTTTACAGTATGGACACCACGTCGCCCAAAAATGAATCACTAATGGTTTTCCCAGAAAATCCGATGACTTTACTAACTGCCCCGCTTCATTAAATAGCTGCCATTGTGACATCATGGGCAACTCTTCAGTTTTAGTCTTTTCTTGGGCAAAGGTAAATGTAGTTAAAAATATAACCGTGAGAAACGTAAAAATTCGCAACATAGTTTTAAATTATTTTATTAGGTGTTTGTATACAAGATAGCGCGAACAAACAATTTCTTTCAGTAAAAAGGAAATGTCTGACCACTAAAGAGGAGAAAATGACCGTTGCTTTTTGAAGTTCGCCCTAACAACGGTCTAGAACAGGTTTTTAGCTGACCATTTTTCAGTCAACCATCACACATTCACTGCTTATAAACTACCCCACCCTTCATCACAAAATCAACGGATTCAAGCACCGCAATATTTTTAAGTGGATCGCTATTCACCGCTACGATATCGGCAAATTTACCTTTACTGAGACTACCCACGTCATTTTGCCAATTGAGTAAATTAGCTGAGTTAATGGTGGCCGCTTGAATGGCTTGTAAGGGCGTCATACCAAATTTAACCATACGTGAAAACTGTTTGCCGTTATCACCATGTGGGTAAACAGCGGCGTCAGATCCAAAGACCATTTTTGCCCCAGCTTTAACAGCCATAGCAAAACTTTCACGCTGGCGGGTGCCCACTTGACGCTCTTTATTGAGATTTTCTTCTGGCACACCGTTCTCTGCGCCTTTAGACAAAGTGTATTCAGTGTTGTAGATATCCATAGAAAAACTCGTACCCATTTTTTTAGCCAATTCAATGGTATCTTTATCTAAAAAGCTGGCGTGTTCGATTGAATCGACACCTGCTTGAATAGCAAATTTTATGCCTTCAGTTCCGTGTGCATGAGCGGCGACTATTTTGCCATGGGTGTGGGCTTCATCAACTATGGCTTGCATTTCTTCCAATGTATATTGGCGCATGCCTACTTTTGTGCCTTTAGAAAACACACCACCTGTAGCACAAAATTTTATTAAATCAACGCCATATTTAACGTTCTTGCGCACCATTTGACGCACAGCCCATGGCCCATCGGCCACGCCGTCAGCTTTTGATTTAAAGGAATGATTAAGGGCGTTATCATCACAATGACCACCTGTGATCCCTAAAGCTGGGCCTGACGCGGCTATTCTTGGTCCCGGTACTTCACCGGCATTAATGGAATTACGCAGTGCTACATCCATGTAGTCAGATGAACCTACATTTCTGACTACGGTGAATCCTGCCATCAAGGTTTTTTCAGCGTTAACGACACCACCAATCACCGCGCGGTGTGGTGATTGAAACAACCCAGCGTAGAAATTTTTATCTAGATACCCCATCAAGTGAGTATGCATATCCATAAAGCCCGGTAGGATGTATTGCTTACTCAAATCGATAACCGTTGCGTCATCTGGTATGGCTGAACTTGCCGATTGAATACTGGTAATACGTTCATCTTCGATGAAAATCAGCTGGTTTTTCTGCCATGTTCCTGACTGTACATCTAACAGGTGACCAGCTTTGATGACTGTAGTCGCTGCTTGCAAATCAATGCATAACAGTAATGTTAGGGATAATAGGTAACGAATAATTGAAAAGCGGATCATAAATAATTCCAGCGTTTTTATGAGGAGAAGGTTTACTCATTGTGCCTAGTGTTGCAGACTAATTCCACTAATGGCTTTATCTTGGAGTATTTTCCACAAAAAAAGCAGTTTCAGCAATCGACTATCTCGAACAATTTCATTGCCCAAATATCAACCAAACCCGCAATGAGATTTCGACCCACACGGAGATGTGCCAAGGGGATCTATAAAACGGTTGTCACTCATAAAATATACCAAGGTACGCAACCAATCTATGGCATAAGGCCTTTGATCTATTGCTTGAGTCATACGTCTCTCTAGGCTTAAATAATCAAACGACCAATAGTGACGCAATGAGGACAAAGAGTGGATAATAGGGATAGCAACAAATGACATGGTTTGAACGTTTCGAGCAGCATAAAGGCCGTTACATTTTTTAATGGTAGCCAGCTACCTATTTATCAATAACACCATCAATGCCACATCTGATTGGATGGAAGCAACTCGAGACGGCACTCCTGAGTTCACCTTGATTGAGCCTTTCATCTGGGAGTATTCCAGCGCAATAGGTGTGTTGTTGTTATTACCCTTATTAGCAATATTTTGGCAGCGAACGCCGCTCAAACTAACAACGTTTAAAAGCCAACTCGCCAAACACTTAGTCGCGTCACTGCTGTTTTCAATATGCCACGTTAGCATTATGGTCTTGTTAAGAGAGGGTGCGTATTGGGCCATAGGTGGAAATTACGACTTTGGCTCAATATTGCGCGAATTCATCTACGAGTACCGCAAAGATGTCTGGGGTTATGCGTTTTTCTTACTTTTTTATCAACTATATCAATTTATTTACAGCCGCCTGAAAGGCGAAGCCAACCTGATAGACGCAGAGCCAGAACAACCCGCACCAAACCACGTTCCTGAACATTTGTTAGTCAAAAAACTCGACAGAGAATTTTTTGTGAAAGTCGAGACCATCGAATGGATGGAATCAGCTGTTAACTACGTTAATCTCCACAATGAGGGCCGTATCTACCCATTGCGTTCAACTCTTGCTGACTTGAGTAAAAGACTCGCCGAAAAAGGTTTCTGTCGCACTCACCGCTCCTACGCAGTGAACTTCTCAGCCATAGATCATATTAGTTATCAGCCAAGTGGTGATGGGGAGATTAGTTTAAAAAATGGCAAAGTGGTGTCGCTATCCAGAAGATATAAAGATGAGTTTAAACAGCGCTTGGGATGATTTTTTGAAAATGCTAAAACTCAATGGACTTGAATACCTTTATTGCCATTCCACTATTGATTATTTGAGTGCAGTCTTTCAGATAAAATCTGTGGGTATTTCCAAGTCTTGTAACCTTGGGACACTAAAAACGTTTAATCTTAAAAACAAAAAAGAGCAGTCGTTTGCTCTTTTTTGTTTGTTTAAATGACTGTCAGGAATATTACATTTTAGGAATAATGACCGTATCGATTACGTGAATAACACCATTCTTAGTTTTTAAGTCCGTTTGCGTAACAGTAGCGTCATTGACTTTCACACCATCTGAAGTATCGATCATTATGTCGCTACCTTGAACAGTTGTTGCTTTACTTAACTTGACTACGTCTGCTGCCATAACGTTACCTGCCACAACGTGGTAGGTCAGGATAGCCACAAGTTTGTCTTTATTCTCAGGCTTAAGTAAATCTTCTAGCGTACCGTCTGGCAATTTTGCAAAAGCAGCGTCAGTAGGTGCAAACACTGTAAAGGGACCTTCTCCTTGCAGCGTTTCCACTAATCCGGCAGCTTTTACTGCGGCCACTAGGGTACTAAATACAGGGTTACCCGCAGCTGTTTCTACAATATCCAATTTCGCTGACTTGTGATGCATTGCAAATGCGCTAGTCGTAGCAAATATTAGGGATAATATTGCAACTGATATAAATTTCGTAATAGACGTTTTCATTCTTTTCTCCACCATTTTAAAAAGTTTTAGGAAACAATTTTATGACTAATAGCTCATGCCATAAATTAACAAAGCATTATTAAGCACTCCATGGATACCTACTAAGTTAAATATTTGATCACTATGCACAGATGAATGATGGAAAAAACAAGTTAAAAGGAATGAAAGTTTCGAGTGAAAATCTTTTTATTGGTCGTGTATAGTGATAACGGCTTACAAAGTTTAACGTATAAAAGAGCAGGCCCGTAAAATGAAATATATCCACGGGGTCGTTCCAAAGATAAATATTCCCTAGTCTGAATGCTCGTGAAATTAATATGAATGTCCTATTCGTTCACTCGAGATAACATTTTTCTGCGTCTCATTAACACTAGGGTTAAAACCAACAACATCCATGACAACCCAATACTGCCTCCACCCACCCTTGTTTCTGGTGTTACTGGTGTGGAGTTGGGGTCATTAGGATCTGAGCCAGCCTCGAACTCAGCAATATTACTGCTACCATCGTTATCAGCGTCTTGCTGGGCGTCACTGCCATCAAGTGGATCCAAATGGTTAGCGGTTTCATAGGTGTCAGGTAGATTATCATTATCGTCGTCGGTGTCTGCATTATTACCGGTACCGTCATTATCGGTATCGACACTTTCTGTTGCATCCAAAGGAAAGGCGTCCTCAAGATTGTTGACTAAATCACCATCTGAGTCATGTTCACCATGCAATCTAAATTCATCTTGGGGTAAGCCAGCAAATACTAAGCTAACAGGTTGATTCAGGCCACCAGCAGCTGCTTCCACAAATACATTCAAGAAGTCTCCCGATACTCCATCATACTTGAGTACTTGATCTGTATCGGTGCTACATATATAAATATTGCCTTCAGGTCCAATAGTTAAACAACCCGGCTGACCTAATCCACCGCTACCGGCACTTATAATCTTTCCTAGAAAATTACCACTGCTATCAAACTGGCTAAGATCTTTACTACCCGCATTTGTTACATATATATTAGCGTTGCTGTCTACGGCTAGATGTTCTGGTTTATTCAGACCTTGGGTACTCAAGACTTGTGGCGCTGCCGTTAAATTATCTAAACTAAAAGACAGCAGCCTATTGGTGTTTCTTTCGGCGATGATAAGTCTATTACCGTTTACAACAAAGTCTCGCCAAACTGCAGAATCACTGGTTGCGTCTCCTGGGTGGTTACCCGACGCTAACAGACTAAATAATTCAATGTTGCTGGTGCCTAAGCCATTATTGACTAATAGTGTAGTGTTATCTTGAAAGCCTAAATGTGCAGGGAAATTGGTACTGAGTAAGCTGCGATCAATGACTCGCCTGATAGTATTAGTTTGTCTATCAAATGCTAGTACGTCGCTAAAAGCAATAAAAAACAACTGCTGCGCATTAGATAAAATCGCATCTGAGCGAAAAGAAAAACCGCCAGTTGGTACTGCTAATAAGCTCGCTATAAATGTGCCAGTTTGACTGTTATATCGCAGAACATTGTCACTTCCTGCACTGACTACCCAAGCTTCAGTTTCGAGCAAACTGCTGGGTGCAAAATAATCTGGAACACCGTCATTGTCATCATCAAGATCTTTTCGGTCGCCAATGCCGTCTTGATCGTTATCTTTGGTTTCTTGAAAATTATTGTCTAGCTGATCAGCATTCCCCCCAACCCCATCAGCATCGACATCGACTGTTTCTGATGGGTCAAGGGGTAACGCATCGGCAAAGTCATCGGTGCCGTCATTATCATCATCGTTATCAGCATTATTTCCAATGCCATCTAGATCCGTGTCTTGTTGTTCGTTGAAGTCGTTTGGAAAGGCATCTTGATTGTCGCCGACTCCATCTAAATCTGAGTCCAAAGATTCAGTTGGGTCAAATGGAAATACATCATTAACATCAAACACTGTGTCACCGTCGCGATCGTTCACACTAGGCAATAGCGATGGCACCTCTGATTCATTAATTGCAACTCGCAGTGCAGCATTGATTTGTGCAAAATTGTTAATTGTTGCTGTATTGTTCGCAACAATTGCATCACCACAAGACACCCCAGCACAAGTTACATCAGGATTAGAAAAAACAGCTAGCCCAAAGTCACGATTAATATCACCGGTGCCGATTGAACTCATCATAGTGTTAAATTTTCCTGGCACAATCAATGCGCCAGCGGCGGGCTCAGCCCCCTGTGAACTGCCATTAACGCGCTGATGCCCAGCCCCAAAATTGTGACCAATTTCGTGAGTAAAAGTATCAAGACAATTTGAGCCACCGCTGATACCTACATTACTCACGTTTACCAAATAGTCCACGTCAGAGTTTGGGAACATCGCAATGCCACACACTTCGCGCTCGTTCAAATCATGGGTACGGATCATAGAAACTATATCTGCACCAAAGGAATTTCGTAGGGTTGCAATACTCCCTAAAGATGGGTCTGTAATTGTATTTGGATCGTCATCGACTGCATTACGTAACTCATTCAGCGCGACTATGCTGGAAGGGTTTGGGTAATCAATGAATTGGGTATGTACTAAGCGTAAACGCATATTAATTCGACTATCAAAAAACGTCTGGTTCGCTTTAAAAACCAAATATTCCATTAACGTTTGGGTCATATCGCCGGGAAAGGTGTCGACTATGTTCTGGGTAAATAAAAGCATAACATCGACCACAACCACATCATCGTTTATAGCGATGTGATTTAGGTTTTTTGCCGAGGCTAAAAAAATCTTCCGTTCACCTACCACATCATTTTCATAAAGCCCTGGCGTGAGTCCAGATAAGCCTAGATCCACAGCAATCACTTGTTCACCGCGCTGTTCAATCAGTAAATGTTGACCATTACCGAATAATTCCCCAAAGCCGCTGTTGTTTCCTTGGGTATAGATGAGTGTCCAATCCTTATCGTCAGTTTTAAATGACGCCGAAAATGAACGTGTTCCACCCTTGTTCTGAGTCACTTCATCTACACCAATATCTATAGATGCTTGGTTTAAATTAAGAAAAAAACGATAATTAGCTCCGTGTTTTTGTGCCGACAATAGCTTTTCACTTGGGACTGAGACTTTTTGTATTGAATGTGATTTTATGGTTTTTAAATGAGCAGGTACTGAGGGAAAGGTATCGTCGGCTTGTGCAAATTTTGGTAAAAAGCAATACATTAGTCCTAATACGGTAATTAAACTGACGTGATTAAGCATAGACATTTCTTTTTTGGGTCATACATTTTGAATGTTTTAAGAGTAAACGTCACTCCTTATTTATGCAACATCACTGATTAAAAACCTAGTTTATATACCTTTGCCTCTTTAAGACAAAGGAGCCAGTAAGGTGTCTAAAATGTCATCTGTTAGACTTAAATTACCTTGGCTAACCTCCTCTGATAACAAAGCATTAGCCAACTCTGCTTTTTTCTTTTGGATCAGTAGAATTTTTTCTTCGATAGAGTTTTCAATAATCAATTTATACACAAATACGGGGTTGTCTTGACCTATACGGTAAGCTCGATCAGTAGCTTGATTTTCCACTGCAGGATTCCACCAAGGATCAAAATGGATCACAGTATCAGCGGCAGTTAAATTCAAACCTACACCACCGGCTTTTAAGCTAATTAAGAATACGGGCACTTGACCAGACTGGAATTGTTCAACTATTGCTTGTCGATTTCTGCTACTACCCGTGAGTTTGACATAAGGTATGTTGCTAGCGACTAGCTCTACTTCTATCAACGCTAACATACTGGTGAACTGAGAAAAAATCAGCACCTTTCTTCCTTCTTCAACCATCTCCGGTAAGGTTTCCATCAAAAATTCTAACTTAGCTGATTGGGTGACAGATTTAGCACTAGGCAAAGATAACAATTGTGGATGATTGCAGACTTGACGCAATTTTAATAACGCATCAAGAATTTCAATTTGGCTTCGCTGTAGACCTTTTGCGGCAATGATTTCTTTTAAACGAGAATCCATAGTCAAACGCACAGATTCATATAATTCTGCCTGTTTACCATCAATTTTTAGCATTTGTATAATAATTGTTTTTTCAGGTAATTCTTTCGCAATGAGTTCTTTGCTGCGGCGTAATATAAAGGGTTTGATACGTTGATTGAGCATAATCTTGCGCTCATGATCATTGTGTTTTTCAATAGGTGTTTTAAACAAACGACTAAATTGTCGATAACCCGCTAAAAATCCTGGTAGTAAAAAGTTGAATTGCGCCCAAAATTCGCCGAGATGATTTTCCATAGGTGTGCCGGTCAAACACAGTTTATGTTCAGCCTTGAGTGTCAACATCGATTGATAAAGTTTAGTTTTAGGGTTTTTGATGTAGTGAGCTTCGTCTAAAATCAAATAATAATAAACGTGCTGCTGATGTATTTCACTGTCTTTTAACACCAGTGGATAACTGGTGATCACGATATCGTATTGATCTAATTGTTCAAAATACGCTTGCCGCTTGGCTCCATTTATCACGATATAAGACAAGCTAGGCGTAAACTTATCTATTTCTTTCGACCAATTAAATAACACACTGGTAGGCGCAATAATTAAACTAGGCCCAGTCAGCCGGCCATGCTCTTTCTCAAGTAACAAATGACTGAGTGTTTGAATCGTTTTACCTAAGCCCATGTCGTCAGCCAAAATACCGTTCAGCTCATATTCCCGCAAAAACTGTAACCAGTTCAGTCCTTGATGTTGATATTCACGTAATTTAGCTTGTAACAGTTTAGGGATGGGGACAGGCTGGATCGCATTAAAATTGCGTAGTTTCTCGGCAAGATGACGTAACCTATTGGCACCTTTAGTGACAATGCCTTGATTATCTAATTCACTGAGGGTTTGATGACCTTGAAATCGTGACAAGCGCATAGTGCCATCGTCTTGCAAAGCGCCGGGCATAAACAACTCAACAAACTGTTTAAGTAGAGGCCGAATACTCTGATAACGCAGCGCAATAAATTTTCCACCAGAAAGGTTAACGAACACCTTTTCATCATTGTCGATATAGGTTTGATCATTCAGCAGAATATCGTTAGGAAGCTGTTCTAATGCACTGATTAATATTGGAAAAGCCGCTACGCTTTGACCATCAATGTTTAAATTCAAACCAATGGAGAAAAAATCATTACCTTCATTTTGTTCTACATTGGCATCAAATACACTATCGGTATTTAACTCTTGATAATGAAAACTATCATCGTATTCAATTTTCCACCCCTGCTTCTCCAACTGTGGAAGTTGATTGTGTAAAAAAGATAAATTCAAATGCCGCCCTTGCAACATCATCATATAACCGCCCTCAAAACCTTTATATCCAGTAATAAATTGCGATTGAGGAATAAAGTGCCACGTTTTTAGCGACTCCATGATCATCTTTTCAAAGGCAAAATCGCGATAAATGCTTTCTTCACCGTTTACTTTAGGTAATTGATGCTGCTTTATTAAAGGGCTTACAAGCTGACCATGATAAGCAAACAATAATGATAGTTGGGTATTATAAGCTTGATTTTTATTTGGTGTGGTTAAGCGTATATGAGGCACTGGCCTAGCTAAGATAAACTCTTTTTTCAGTTTTGGTTTTGGTAATTTTTTTGCTAGATCACCAAGAGACATATCTAATTTACTCAATACCCAGGGCATTTTCTCTTCAGAAAATGACGGGCTATGCAAAAACTGCACATCAAACTCACTATTTAAATCCGTTTCCACTAAACCCAAGCGATTAGTTTTAGTATTGTAGTAACTGATAGGCTGTGACTTTATCAATGTGATATCGGCATTACTTTTTTCTAATATCAGATCTAGCTTGTGCACGGTGCGACGTGTTTGCCATTGCCAGTTTGCTTTTAGAGGCTCTCCCAAAGTAATAGGATGTTTTAAATCTGCGCCATCTTGCCAGAAACATCGCCCAGTACTCACCAATAGATGTAATACCTTGTGTGATTGAATGGTATTAGAGTAATGCTGGTTTCTGATCACAGAGCTAATAATTTGCACATCTTGATCATCAACATAGGGTTGTTTAATCAGATAACTATCCAAGTTTTCGTAGTTGAGGGTTCGACTCCAACCACCACTTTTCTTCACACTAGAACTTTTGACTCCCAGTTGTAAATAATCATTAGGCGCAGAACTACGCTGATTAAGAAAATACAGCAGCGCTTTTTTTTGCTGAAAAACCAACGATTCTTGAGAAGAAAATTTATTTAGCCATTCTTCTATTAAGTGGTTTGAGGCCGAACTAACATGCATATGTTCAAGGTAATGGTGAGCCAATGCTGCAGCATGTTTACAATCGGATTTAAGATAACAATTACAATATGCCTTAGCCCGGCTTCTACTTTCATCATATTCAAATCGTGTTAAATAAGTTTCACTTCCCTTAGATTCACTTCTAACGGAACCTCTCAAAACCTGCTCATCCGAAGCAGCACTAACAACATGGTTCAATTGGTGAAGTCTTGCCCCTTTTGCCCAAGTTAGTTTGCTCAAAGCTGCTTGCAAGTTTGTTTTGTTAAACATATTTAAATCGAGTGCCTAATGGTAAGTGCTGTTGATTAAGTGAAGATACGGTGTACAAGATAAATCATCTTGTCAAATTTTGTAACCTTCTATTATATAAGATTTTTTTAATCAGGCACTAGCTTTACCATCCATCAACTTCGAGCCTATTTTGTGGTTGTTTGTAAACAATCTGTCTTTTTCGCGCCGTACCCGATGACACCTCATTTTTAACTCTATGAACCCTCGAAAGTCAGACACTTTTTACCGTACCTTCGAATGTTTTGTGCACTTACGATTTAAATCTTGGATCTGATATCAAATAAGATTTTTTACCTATAAAAATTTTCATCTCTCGATTAGCACAATTCAGATACTGCACCTAAACTAGTTAACAATTGGTTAATAAATAATCAATTTATAGGATTAACGACAGTATTTATGTATCCCTCCTCAGGTGTTTATGGTGTTCCGCAGATAAAACCTTGGTTGAAGGCGCTGTCAGTACCCTAATTTAGGCTTGGAAGCAGAAACGAGACCAAGCAGGGATCACTAAAAATAATAAGGACCGCGCATGAGCATTGCTGTCGCATTGATCCTAATTGTCATTGGGTCGGTTATTTTTCATTTTTTATCCCCTTGGGTGATGACGCCCTTAGCGTCAAATTGGGGATCAATTGATGACACCATGGCCATCACTCTCATCATCACGGGTATTGTTTTTATCGCGATAAATTTCTTTATCGCCTTCGCCGTTATCAAATATCGTCATGATCCTAATCGTAAAGCTAAATATGAGCCTGAGAATAAAAAGTTAGAAATATGGCTAACGGTTATTACCAGTATCGGGATATTTGCCATGTTGGCCCCTGGTTTGATTGTTTATGCAGATTTTGTCGAAGTACCCGAGGAAGCGGATATAGTCGAAGTGGTTGGTCAACAGTGGAGTTGGAGTTTTCGTTTTCCTGGCGTTGACCAGCAGCTAGGCAAAAGTGCGGTTAAACATATTTCTATTGATAATCCCTTTGGTGTTGATCCCCTTGATCCTAGTGGCCAAGACGATGTATTGATTCTGGGCAATAGGTTGGCATTACCGATAGATAGGCCCGTCAAGGTGTTGATGCGCTCTAAAGATGTACTGCATGATTTTTATGTACCACAATTTAGGGTGAAAATGGATATGGTGCCAGGAACCGTCTCTTATATCTGGTTTACACCAACCAAATTAGGTGAGTTTGAAATTCTCTGTGCTGAATTTTGTGGTCTCGGTCATTTTAATATGCGAGGGCATGTGCAGGTCATGCCCCAAAAAGAGTTTGATCTATGGTTACAGGCACAACCTACTTTCGCCGCGTCCATGCTAAAAAACACCTCACAGCTACTCAGTGTCGCTGCACAAAGTGGACAAGAGCTGGCGCAAAATAAAGGCTGTATTGGTTGCCATGATTTCTCAGGGAATGCCATTGGCCCTAGTTGGCAGGGATTATTTGGCAAAACTCAGATATTGGCTGATGGCACTGAAGTGTTGGTGGATGCAGCCTACCTGAAAGAATCAATCCTCATGCCTAATGCAAAAATGGTAAAAGGCTACGCGGCCATTATGCCCCCACTGCCACTTAGTGAGTTGCAGGTTGATTCGCTGATTGCGTATATCCAAGAAAAGGGCGCAACTCAAGATTCAACCACTCACAATACCTTGTTATCTGGCGCAGAATTGGCGCAAACAAAAGGTTGTACAGCCTGCCACAGTCAGGATGGCACGCGTTTAATTGGACCAAGCTGGCAAGGATTGTTCGGTTCTATAAAAGAGCTGAGTAGTGGACAAAAAGTTGAGGTTGATGATCTGTACTTAAAAGAGTCTATTTTCCAACCCAATGCCAAAATTGTCGCAGGCTATCCTCCAGTCATGCCTCCCCCAGTACTTAACGAGCAAGAAGCATTGGCGATTATTGAATTTATTAAAACCCTTTGATTTGTATAACCTTCATAGTGGAGCAAACTGATGGAACAAGATGTAGATCACGATATGCATGAGCCCAGCAGCTTCTTTACCAAATACGTATGGAGTCAGGATCATAAAGTGATTGCGATCCAATATTCAGTGATTGCTATTTTGGTTGGCATTGTGGCCTTGGTGTTGTCAGGCTTAATGCGTTTACAGCTTGGCTTCCCTGGCAGTTTCGATTTTATCGATCCGAGTGCCTATTATCAGTTTGTGACTATGCATGGCATGATCATGGTGATTTACCTGTTGACTGCGATATTTTTAGGTGGTTTTGGTAATTACCTGATCCCTTTAATGGTGGGAGCCAGAGATATGGTATTTTCCTTTGTTAACATGCTCAGTGTGTGGTTTTATTTACTGGCTGTCATCGTATTGCTGTCCAGTTTTTTTGTGCCTGGCGGCCCAACTGGAGCTGGCTGGACATTATACCCTCCACAGGCAATTTTACCTGGTACCCCAGGCTCTGATTGGGGCATTATTTTGATGTTAGTGTCCTTAGCCATATTTATCGTCGCTGCTACTATGGGCGGCTTGAATTATGTCACTACCGTATTGCAGGCACGCACCAAAGGCATGACCCTAATGCGTATGCCACTAACAGTGTGGGGCATTTTCATGGCGACTGTATTAGCACTTTTAGCTTTTCCCGCCTTATTTGTTAGCGCGGTTATGATGTTGTTTGACAAAACATTAGGTACCAGCTTTTTTATGCCTGCGATTTTGTCCATGGGTCAACAGCTTGACCACGAAGGCGGCAGCCCCATTCTGTTTCAACATTTATTTTGGTTTTTTGGTCATCCAGAAGTCTACATAGTCGCTCTACCCGCTTTTGGCATTGTCTCGGATCTCATTAGTGTGCATGCTCGTAAGAATATCTTTGGTTATCGGCTTATGGTGTGGGCCATAATCATGATAGGCGTGATGAGTTTTGTGGTCTGGGCCCACCATATGTACATAAGTGGTATGAACCCCTACTTCGGGTATTTTTTTGCCACTACAACATTGATTATTGCTGTGCCAACGGCGATAAAAGTCTACAACTGGGTATTGACCATCTGGCATGGCAATATTCGCTTAACCGTACCGATGTTGTTTGCATTAGGTTTTGTTTCTACCTTCACCATTGGCGGTTTAACCGGTTTATTCCTCGGTAACGTAGTGGTGGATCTGCCTCTTTCTGACACCTATTTTGTGGTGGCCCACTTTCATATGGTGATGGGTGTGTCACCCATATTAGTGGTGTTTGGCGGGATCTATCATTGGTATCCTAAAATGTCGGGGAAAATGTTGCATACCGGTTTAGGGAAATTGCATTTTTGGGGTACGTTTTTAGGTACTTACATGATTTATTTCCCCATGCACTATCTTGGCGTATTAGGGGTTCCTCGGCGATATTTTGCCTATGAAAACTATGACTTTATCCCCGATTCGGCTAAAGATTTAAATGCCATGATTTCGGTAATGGCCATATTTGTGGCACTGGTTCAGCTGATATTTTTATACAACTTGGTTTGGAGCTTGTTCAAGGGAAAACCTGCTGGTGATAATCCCTGGGAAGCAACATCACTTGAGTGGCAAACCGAAACGACTCCGCCTGGGCATGGAAATTGGGGCAAACATATTCCCATATGCCATCGTTGGGCCTACGACTATAGTGTGCCGGGATATGAGCAGGATTTTTTACCGCAAAATTTTGTTGAAGACAAAAAGGCAGGTGAATTATGAGCTTCCTCGCACCGTTAATGGAAAAACCTTGGGAGCAAGCAGGCGCACCGCAACAGCAAGGTTTAGGACGTGAGCACACCCGTAAAGCCGGTTTACGCTTATTGTTAGCGGTGGTGTCGGTACTTTTTTTATTATTTATCGTTGCCTTTTTAATGCGCTCACAATATCCCGATTGGCAACCTTTAGCAGAAACCTCGAGCAATCCGCTGTTTAATAAAAGTATTTTGTGGCTAAACAGCTTTTATTTGTTGGCGGCAAGTATTTGTATGCAAGTAGCCAGAGTCAATGCTCGACCACAAAATAGGCTGTTCTTACACTTTGGACTGATTTTGGCAGGTTTGTTTTCGGCTGCCTTTGTGACTGGCCAATTAATGTTTTGGCAGCAATTATACCAGCAGGGATTTGTGGTGAATGCCAACCCCGCTCTGAGTTTCTTTTATATATTCACTGGTTTACATGCTGTACACGTGGGTATCGGTTTGCTGGCCTGGCTTGTGGCATTAACAGCCATGCTGCGTAACAGTCCAAAACTCAGCCAATATATTGATTTATGTGCGATTTATTGGCATTTCTTATTTGGCTTATGGCTGCTTTTATTTGCTTTATTAGTCAGTAAGCCAGAAAAATACAATGCAATCGTTGAATTTTGCGGGCTGGGAGCATGACTATGCAATCTAATGATCTCATGCAAAACAAAAAAACATTGGAACCCCCTCAGGGTATTAGTGGATTAGTGGCAGATTGGTCAGGGGATAAAGAAGCATTTCAGGTGCCTTGGGGCAAAGCCATGATGTGGATCTTTTTGCTTAGCGATACCTTTGTATTTAGCTGTTTTTTGATTGGCTACATGGTGGTGCGAATGTCGGCGGTTGAGCCTTGGCCCAATGCCAGTGAAGTGTTTGCGCTGGAAATAGGCGGACAACATATTCCCATGGTGTTAATCGCTATTATGACCTTCATTTTGATTACGAGCAGCGGCACCATGGCAATGGCGGTTAATTATGGCTATCGCAAGGACAAAATAAAAGCCGCTATCCTGATGTTAATAACAGCATTGCTAGGCCTATCATTTGTGGGTATGCAAGCATTCGAGTGGAGTAAATTGATTGCTGAAGGGGTGCGTCCTTGGGAGAACCCATTTGGTGCGGTGCAATTTGGTTCGGTATTTTTTATGGTGACTGGATTTCATGGTTTGCATGTATCCATAGGTGTTATCTATTTATTCACTGTGGCGATTAAGATATTAAAGGGACATTACGAAAAAAGTGGTAACTACGAAATAGTCGAAATTGCTGGTTTGTATTGGCATTTCGTTGATTTGGTATGGGTGTTTATTTTTGCTCTGTTTTATCTTTGGTAATACACCCTAATATACATAATTAGTTTAGGAGGCGGTATGGTTGAAAACACTCAAGTTCCGGTCGATGCACATGGCCATCAAGAACATCCTGTTAGTCTATATTTAAAGATTTGGGGGCTGCTGTTTATCCTCAGTGGATTTTCTTACATGGTCGACTTTATGCACCTAGAAGGTTTGTTGCGTTGGTCACTTATTTTACTATTTATGTTCTTAAAGGCCGGCCTAATTATCAGTATTTTTATGCATATGATGTGGGAAAGAATGGCATTGATTTGCGCAATATTGATCCCACCTTTGGCGCTTACATTGTTCATCGGCATTATGGCAATTGAATCAAATTATACATTTTTTAGTCGCTTGATGTTTTTTACTAGCAGTTGAATGATTGAGTAATAATAGAAGTGTTGTCAAAACAAATTGTAAAAACTGAAAAGCCGAACTTTCAATTAATGAAAGCTCGGCTTTATTTCAGAGTGTTAACTTATCAGGGTAAGGTTTTCATCACTTTGCTAAACTTCTCTTGTCCATGCACTACCCAACTTGGGGTGGCACCACCAGTACCTGCAAGTTTGAGTTTGGGGTGTTTTTCAATAATCTCGGAAAGAATCGGTTCTTGTTCAGAGGCCACGTCAACAAAAATGACGTGTTTGCCTTGTTTAAGTAATTTCTGAAAACGCTTAAATTGGTGATTGGGAATTTGAATACCAATCAAGCCACCTTCCCAAGTGCAAAATCCGAGGATCACCACAGCTAAGAATCCAAAAGGGATCCAGCCCGCAGCAGTCAAATGCCACTCTAACATATAGGTAACACCTAATACTAAAGCCGCGGCAATAGCCCCGACTACAGCGCCTATTTCGGTTGAATGCACCACATCCTGTTTGAGTACCGCTTCTATAGCATGTAAATGGTGTTTCTCAACCTCTGCGTCATTTTCACTTAACACATGAATTTGCGGAGTGCTCACTCCTTTTCCTTCAAGTTCTAGTTCAACGGCTTCCAAGTCGTTTAGATCATCACTTATGTAATAATGTCTTAACATAATCTTTTTTCTCCTAGCACACAGATAATTAACGAAAAAATTGTTAGTTCAATGTTAATAGTTGAATTGTAGCAGTGTTTAATATTTATACATTATTTCGGTGTACTTATACATTATTTTGAGGTGGTTTGGGTATAAGTCCCTTTAGAATGACCAATAATGACTCACAAATCTTTCATCGATAAGCAGTAGCGTCATCAGTGCAGGCAAATATATGATGCTAGCCAGAAAAACTTGTCTGGCGTTTTTGACCGAGTATTGTTGATAGAGTCTGATTGATACTACAAGTAACGCTAAGCCGAACAAAAAAGCACCTGAAAAAAAAACTATTTCACCCAAACCTACAAAGGGAGTTAATAGGGTTATGCACAATAATGCCACGCTAAAAATCACTATTATGCTGCGGGTAGCGCCTTCAATTTCTGGATTGTCGGGCAGCAGGTGATACCCTCCTTTGGCATAATCCTGTCGATAAATTGCAGCAAGTGACATAAAGTGCGGAATTTGCCACAAGAATAATAAACAACCTAACACCCATGCTTCAACGCCAAAATGATTGGTGGCAGCGGTCCAGCCCATCATTGGCGGGATAGCGCCTGGGATCGCCCCAGCTAAAACAGCAACAGTAGAGTATGGCTTTAAAGGAGTGTAAATCAGAACGTAGCTTGCTAAAGTAATTAACGCTAAATAAGCGGTTAATGGATTAACTCCAAAATAGAGTAGCAACATGCCTGTTAAGGACCAAACAAGAGTAACGGTGAGTGCGTGCCCAGAAGATAGTCTACCCGAGGGTATTGGACGTTGGCGAGTTCTCAGCATTAGCGCATCGCGTTTACGCTCCCACCATTGGTTCAAGCCATTGGCTCCCATCGCAGTAAGTAACGTTCCAAACAGTACACAAATTATTTCAACAAAATTGAGTTGTGATACCCCTAAACCGTAACCAATAAGGGTAGTAAACAACACTAATAAACACAGCCGAAATTTGCCCAACTGTAAATAAAGGTCAAACCGAGATTTAAGTGTCCACGCTTTATTAGTCAAAAGGCACCACCTGATTGGGTTACAAGACTAATGACAAGATTAGGTTAAATCTGAATAATTGTTATAATTTGTGTTTATTCATTTCCTAATAAAAAACGCCAAGATAAGAATACAAGTGAACGCAGCACTGTATATGCTTTTAAAAATGCATAAGCAATTCCTTCGCCACTCCTTTATAATCCTCAACAATTCCCAAGCCAACGATAAAGCAAGGCTTAAACATACATGTTTGAACAATTAGAACTAGACGATGACCTAATCCATGCGGTGACGGACTTAGGTTATAAAGAGCCCACCAGTATCCAATCACTGGTTATCCCACAAGCCATGAATGGCAAAGACATATTGGCCTCAGCTCCAACAGGTACAGGTAAGACAGCCGCTTTTTTATTGCCTGCTTGCCAGTTTTTATTGGATTATCCCAGACGCCAACCGGGTTCAACGCGAATTTTGATCCTTACCCCAACCCGAGAGTTAGCGTTGCAAATTTTTGAGCAAGCCAAAGCTATCAGTAAATATGTGCCACATATAGCATGCGGCGTTATTACCGGCGGCATCAACTACGGAACTGATCGTGACTTATTAGAAGGTAATCTCGATATTTTGGTCGCCACACCGGGTCGTTTATTCGAACATATCGAAAAAGAAAGTTTTGATTGCCGTGATATTGAATGCCTGATTTTAGATGAAGCTGATCGTATGTTGGATATGGGATTTTCTCCCGTTGTAAACCAAATTGCCGCAGAAGCGCGCTGGCGCAAACAAACCATGTTGTTTTCAGCTACATTAGAAGGTAGCGGCATCGCACGTTTTTCGGATGAGTTGTTGAATGACCCAGTGGAATTAGAAGCAGATTCTAGCCGTAAAGAAAAAGGGATAATCCACCAGTGGATACATTTAGCAGATGATGCGGTTCACAAACTGAACTTGTTAACTCACATTCTGAGTACACAAGTAGAAACGGCCATAGTATTTGTTAAAACTCGTGAACGTTTAGCCACGTTAGTTGGCCAACTGCAATCTGTCGATATTGACTGCGTCTGGTTGCAAGGTGAAATGCCTCAAGATAAACGTAATAGCGCTATGGAGCGTTTTCGTACAGGTGAAGTAAAGATATTAATCGCCACTGACGTGGCCGCCCGTGGTATTGATGTAGATAACATTAGCCACGTCATCAACTACGATATGCCTCGCACTGCTGATGTATATGTACATCGTATTGGTCGAACAGGCCGCGCGGGTAACAAGGGCACAGCTATTTCTATAGTCGAAGCCCACGATATCGGCGTAGTGCCCAAAATTGAACGTTACACAGAACAGGCGTTAAAACGTAGGGTGATTGCTGCATTGCGCCCTGCCAATAAAGAAGCTAAACCTCCGGCTAAGAAAAAAATTAGTAATAAAACTAAAAAGGCAGTAATTAAGGCCAAACGTACCGCCAAAATCAAAAAGCGCAAAAATAAAGGACGAGGGAAAAAAACTCCTTAAACTCACCTTATCAAGATTTATCGTTACGCGTCTTGGCGAATTTCAACTAAGTTGAAATTCGCTTGGGTGTCTCCTACCACCATTATTTTGCAGCGTCCCCAACTTTTAGGAATTTTCCATTCTGTATATTCTGCAACGGTATACTTTTCTCTTTTGTTATCACAACGCAGTTCTACCGTATCGAGCGTACCTGCGATATCACTAAACATAAAACGGTTACGACTAAGAGAATGCCACCAATCACCATTGCTACCTACTTCTCCTTGCACGACAATAAAATCTTGATTTTTTAAGACCTGCCGAGCTTGAGTTGCATATTTTTCTAGGACACTGACTGTTTTTTCATTATCAGGACGCTGCTCAATTTGTGCATATGTCTCTAAAGCATCTGAAAATAATGATGCCTTTATTTCTAAAATAAATTTTTGATGTAAAAGATAAATGTAATACTGATCACCGACATATGTGCTGCTTTTATTAGAGGAAACGACTCTCTTGAGACTACTTAATTGAGAACTTTCTTGGCCTTGTGCTTTTGCAATCTCAGACTTCAACATCCAAAACCATGCGTCTTCGTAACTATTCCAGATTTTACCTTCACCCATTTGGGTAATAAGTTGTTCAGCTAAAACGATATTATCTGCTCTTAATGCCTCATCTGCATTTTTATATTCCCTGACAAATCGTTTTCTTCCGCCCTTTGTTCCCTTATCTAATTTAAAATCAATTTGCACACTATTACGACACTGTTCGATTTTTTCTCCGTTACGGATAGCAGGAGAATATTGCCATTGTTTAATCGCTCTCAAACTCGCCTTCTCGAAGCCACGAATGCCAGATGAGTCTTCAATAACAGGATCGACCACTGCACCATTTTCATCCACAACAAAACTTAGCTTGACCCAACCTTCATTTCCATTTCGAGCAGCTTTGGTTGGGAATCTAGGTGAAACACGTTCGATAGGTTCGGCCGGAATAATACTCTCTACCCACTCAACGTTCGATGATGGCTCTGGTTCAGCGATTAGAAACGTCGAAAAGAAAGATAAAGCAATCATAGAGAATTTCATTTTATGTCCTTGAAAAGTGATATTATATTGTGAAGTTTTATGGGCTGATGATAGATATCTATTTATGCAATTACAAGTAAAGTAAACCGAACGTATTTGCTGAATCACGTAACATTGCCATTATTTTAAAGGATAACATGTGAGTAAAAAAATAGTCCTTGCTACAGGTAACAAAGGTAAAGTTAAAGAACTTGCTCGTATGTTGTCAGGTTTAGGTATTGAAGTATTACCACAAAGCGAATTTGACGTAGCAGAAGTAGCTGAAACAGGGTCCACGTTTGTTGAGAATGCAATAATCAAAGCTCGCCACGCTGCAAAGCAAACAGGTTTGCCTGCTATCGCTGACGATTCGGGTTTGGCAGTGAATGCACTGGGTGGCGAACCCGGCGTTTATTCTGCGCGGTATTCGGGAGACCAAGCGACAGATAAAAGCAATATTACTAAGTTACTGAGTGTCATGGCTGATGTTCCAAAAGCTAAACGCCAAGCCAAATTTTTATGTGTATTGGTGTATATGCGTCACGGGGATGATCCCACGCCTATTATTTGCCAAGGTGAATGGTGTGGTGAGATCACGACTGAGCAACAAGGTAAAAATGGCTTTGGTTACGATCCAGTCTTTTGGGTCAAAGAACAAAATTGTAGTTCTGCTCAGTTGTCACCCGAACAGAAAAATGCATTCAGTCACCGCGGTAAAGCCTTAAAACTGCTGTTAGCCCAACTACAAAAACAAATAGGTTAAAGACTTGTCACAACCACTTACGCTTAAATTACCGCCTCTTTCGTTGTATATCCATATTCCTTGGTGTGTACAAAAATGCCCTTACTGTGATTTTAATTCTCACGGGCAAAAACAACAGGTGTTGCCTGAAACTGAATATGTCAGCCACTTGTTAGATGACTTAACTGAAGATGCTAAATTGGTAGGCGACAGAGCTATTCATAGTATTTTTATTGGTGGTGGCACACCAAGTTTGTTTTCCCAGCAAGCTATCCACACTCTTTTAGAGGGAGTGAAAAAACGAGTGAATTTGTTAGCTGATGCTGAAATCACCATGGAAGCGAATCCCGGCACAGTGGAAAGCCAACGATTTGCTGATTATGTCAAAGCAGGCATTACACGCATTTCCATAGGTGTGCAAAGTTTTCAACCAGACAAACTCACAGCGCTTGGTCGGATCCATGATGAGAATCAGGCGCTTAAAGCTGTGGAATTGGCCAAAAGCATAGGACTCAATAGTTTTAACCTAGACCTAATGCATGGCTTACCTAAACAATCTTTAGAAGATGCGATGTTTGATTTAAACACCGCCATAACCCAACAACCTCCACACTTATCTTGGTATCAATTAACCATTGAACCGAATACACAGTTTCATTCTAAGCCGCCTAAATTGCCAGAGGATGAAGTGTTGTGGGATATTCAAGAACAAGGTGATGAGTTACTCCGGCAAGCGGGATTCGAACAATACGAGATTTCTGCATACAGTCAAGCAGGGCAACAATGTCGGCATAATTTAAATTATTGGCGTTTTGGTGACTACTTAGGCATTGGTTGTGGCGCACACGGTAAAATCACACTGGCCAATGAAAATCAGATAATTCGCACGGTTAAGGTTAAACACCCCAAGGGTTATATGGATTTAACCCGCAGTTATACGAGCGATAACAAAGTCGTACCTAGCCAAGAATTGCCTTTTGAGTTTTTTATGAATCGCTTTCGTTTACTTGAACCCTGCCCTAAGTCAGATTATTCAGACTTTACTGGTTTATCTCTAGATAACGCCACCAAACAAAACCTACAAAGTGCGATAACTCGTGGCTTGTTGCTTGAGTCAGATGATGAATGGCAAGTCACACCTTTAGGCAGGCGTTATTTAAATACGTTATTGGAAATGATGGTATAGCTCAATAGTTATACCCATTCATCATAATTTCTTTCCTCTGTGTAACGCAGCGCTCGGCGTCCGACGCTCTTTGTTCTCTGTGGTGAATTTGTTTGTAATTGAAAAGCCAAAGAACAAGATATTTGAACCACCGAGGACGCAGAGAGAAAAGCAAAGCCTATTGATTATCCAAATCTTATTCTGATCAAATTTCGGGAGTAAATTGGCTGAGATCGTAATTAGATCACACTTTAAAATGGAATAGTATTAAATCTATCTACGTCATGCGCTATTCATGCATATAAGCATTGGTACCAGTTAATAATACATTGTATGGCTTTAGTTCTTTAATAGAAGCTCTGAGTTTATCCTCAGCCTTATCTAATTCTTTGAATCGATTACAAAACCATTGGGCCTTAAGCTTTAGGGTTTCAGCTTTTGGACCTACGGTTTGACCAATTTCTTCACCTAAACTTTCTAACTGGTTAGCTATAGTGGCAACTTTTTCTTTACTCACCTCACCATTAGCAACCAGTCCACCGATAACCGATAAAATGCCACCTACAGAAGTGCTGATTGCGTCTTCTAACTGTTCTTCCAATTCGCGGTCGACCAAATCGTTTACTTGCTCAAGACTGCCAGGGCCCATGTAAAAATTATCGTTCGCACGGATAAACTTCTCTTTGACACTCATTTGCACACGTTCGAGAGATTTTTGTAGTTTTTTCTGACTTTTATCGTCTTTTACTAAGCCGCTATACACTTGCTCAATAGTTTCTACCGCAAGCTCTACACCTTCGTTTGCCAACAATATCATTTTAGGCACAACTTGATGGATACCGGCAGAAAACTCAGCAAGCTCAAGTTCTCGTTTCTCATCTAAGTCAATCCATTCACCTTGAACAATAAGCTGTGATGGATGGTTAATCTGGTACACAGCCCGGCCACCAGGTCCAATGACTCGGATTTGTTGTTCGCTCACTACCACACCATAATTAAGAGACACTTCACAATCTGTGCTTGCATCAACAGTTGAGCTTAAGCTTATTATCAGTAAAGTAAAAACTAAAAAACGCATAAAATTCCGATGATCATAAGTCCAAAGGCAGTGTGCCTTTAAACAAAAAAAATGCAATATCAGATCAGACAGGACAGGCAAAACTTAGGTTAATCAGCAGTTCGCACCAAACGCATAAAAACAAATAAGTTTTTATCCTTAAGAGAATTGCTGCTGTTAGAAAACGCAATCACCCATGCACGCTGTGGATCAACAACAGAAGGTGTGGAAGTCCAATAAGCGTCAGAATAGGTATTCGGAAAAAATAATTCGTTAATGGCTGGGCGCACGCAGCTTCGCTCGGTCAAACTGGCTAATTCTTTCATATTGGGTACTCGCCAACCTAATTTGTCAGCATATTTGTAACCATGGGCTGCTTGTAATGCTTTTTGCCAAGTCAGTTTACTGGCATCACCCGTACAGGTTTCATCTGTCCACGTTTGACCAAAACTACAACGCATCCACTCTAGGCCCAACAACGCATCAGTCGCGGTGCCGTCACTATTATCCACGAATTCATCTATTTTTAAGGTTACATCGAAGTCCGGCAAACAGGTTTGGCTTGTGGCTACACAGGAGACAAAAAAACAAAAAAGACAAAACACTCTCATAATATCATCCTCATATTATCGCCCGGCCCTGACTAATCGCACTCTACCCGCGGTCGATTTGTTTAAAAAATTATCATTGCCTGAGGCAAAGTCAATCGCCCAGGCATTTTGCCCTTGCCCGTTATTAAAACCATCGGCACTTGAATCTTGCGTCCAATACCAAACAGGCGCCGTTAATGAGTCGGTCGTGTTCGGAAAATAACTGGCATCAATCATAGGGGCAACGGCTTGACCAAAATGCAATATTGATAACAACTCATTGTGTGTCGGTAACCGCCAATCCCTAAAATTACATAACCCCTTAGAGTTAACCTCAGCTAGATAGCTTTCCGTGTTGCAATTCGTCAGTGAACAGCTTGCTGTGATACCACTTTCATCGCCATCAAAGCCTCCATCTTCATCACTTTGATACCAAGAGTAACTGTAACTGGCACTATGTAGGGTGGAAGTAAGAACATCGGTTTTTGACTCCCAAATCAAACCAGTGATGTTATCTCGCACACAACTCCAAGAGAGTGTTTCATCGTCGACCTCATCACCAATGTCATCGAGACGGGAAAAATCAAAACCTTGTTCTCCCCTTCCCGCTTTTTCAGATAAGCCATTAGCGTGAATAATATCTTGGCCACGTTGACCATCTTGTCCGGGATAATCTGCTTGATAATCACTGAGTATTTGTGAATCGGTTGCTTGTAAAATAACCCCAGTATCATTAATCGGTTGGATCGGCAGTGGTTTGATGGTGACCGTCAAACTATCGTCGACAAAATGCCCCTGTGCGTCCTCTACACGTAGGGTAAAGGTAAGGGTTTCAGTGCCGAGCACTGCTGGCGCGATGGCGACTGTTTGCAATGCATTGGGGCTTTCAATTTGTGGATCTTTTTCAGAGTCATTCAACCAAGTAAAGACTAAAGGTTCTGACGTCGCTACTGTGGTGCTAGCAATACCGTTTAGGTTAATGCTCTCCCCCGTAAATACTTGATGATTAATACCGGCATTCACTTCAGGCAAAGTATCTGCAGAACTTAGTATAACCAAGGTTACAATTTTAACATCTTCGGCTCCCTCTTGGTCGGTAACGGTCAGGGTGATAGAAACTGAATTGGGATCAGTAAGTATCGGTGTATTAAAAGCCAAACTGTCACCATGTAAACTAATGCCTGTTAATACCGACTCACCGGCAGTTTGTTGCCACAAATATGCCGCAATGGGGTTATCAGAATCAATGCTATCTGTGTCTTTACTGGCGCTGGCATCTAGAATGACTTCATAACCTGCTGGGAATTGATGAATATTTAGCCCTTCGAACTGAGTCACTTGTATCTCTGCAGAAGGAGATATGTTCACAGGATTAACCTGATACATCACAGAATCATTGCCCGTATTGCCGTTTGCATCCGTCACTTGGACAGTGAAAGTGTAAGTCAAGATATCGGTAGTCTTTGGAGTCGTAAAAGTTGCGGTGCCCACAGCCCCATCATCTTGGGTAATAGTAATATCGGGGGTAACACTCCAAGCGTAGGTCAAAGCATCCGTCTGGCCACTAGCTTGGGCACTCAAAGTCAGGGTAGTTTGTTCGTCGACAAATTGATCAGCGCCAGCATTAACCAGCACCATAGGAGTAGGTGTGTCAGTATCACTATCGAGACTACTTCCCGAACAGCCCACTAAAAAAACGGAAAGACACAGAACAGTCAAAAAGTGGTTATGGACAGTCATGGTAATAAACAATCATTTATCTTCTAAAGCAATATATTAGGTAAAACTATGCAGTTACTGTACCAGTCACACGTTATTAATATGCCAGAGTGTAAATTCCTGTCTGAATCAATAAGTCGTCACTCAACCAAACAACGTACAGGCTTAATCCGTACTCCAAGAGCTAAAATAGAATAAGGGTATTGAGGGTAATAAAACCAATATTAGGTGAATTACGTGATTGCTCGACGTCATAAAATCCCCCTCTCAATTTAATATAACTAGCTGCCAGTTTTAACATCTTCTAAATGATATTTTTCAATCAAAGAATACAATGTAGGTCGAGTGACGCCTAAAAGTTCAGCAGTTTTAGACATGTTATGTTCTGCCACCAAAAATGCATTACGTATTGCCCTACTTTCAGCATGTTCTCTGACTTCTCGTAAATTAAGGGTGTCGATACTGGGTCCATCATCATGCAACAACAAGCTCAAATCTTCTGCCTGAATATGAGTACCCTCTGCCATAATCACTGCAGATTTTAGTTTATTTTGAAGTTCACGAATATTACCCGGCCATTTATGTTGTTTCATTGCTTTGATGGCTGAATCACTAAATCCTTTAATCTTGGTTTTAAACTCTTCATTATATTGCGCCAAGAAGGTCTTAGCCAATAACACCACATCATTATCACGATCTCTAAGTGGTGGGATGATGATACTAATTTCACCTACTCGGTAGAACAAATCTTCACGGAAAGTTTGATCCGCTACCATAGTTGGAATATCTCTATGAGTGGCGCAAATCACCCGAATATTCACAGGTATTTCAGAGCGTCCTCCCACTCGTTCAATCACACGTTCTTGTAAAAAACGTAGCATTTTGGCTTGTAAACCAATGGGCATGTCGCCAATTTCATCTAAAAACAAAGTACCGTCCTGAGCTGTTTCTATCTTTCCTGGTGTGGTTTTATTGGCACCAGTGAATGCACCTTTTTCATAACCAAATAATTCACTTTCTAATAAATTTTCTGGGATTGAGGCACAATTAATCGCTACAAAAGCTTTATCTTTACGTAGGCTGTGTTCATGAATACTCCGGGCAAACACCTCTTTTCCTGTGCCACTTTCACCGAGTAATAAGGTACTGATATCAGTTTGCGCGATACGCTCCGCTTTTCTGCTAGCAGCTAAGAGCCCTTCACTTTGACCAATGATCTTGTCCATTGAAGGTGCCATTTTGGCCAAATGACGATTTTCCATTTCTAAATTAAACAAATTAATGGCACGGCTAACTAAAATTTGAATGGTGTCTGAGTCGATTGGTTTTTGATAAAAATCATACGCACCTAAATTCACAGCTTTCAGAGCATTTTTTTTGTCATTATTGCCGGTTATAACTATGACTTTTGTTTGTGGCGCTAAGGCTAAAATTTCTTCTAGGGTGGCTAACCCTTCAGTTGCATTACTTGGGTCGGGCGGCAAGCCTAAATCAAGTGTGACAATTTTTGGTTCAAAACGCCGCAACTGTGCAATAGCCGAGGTGCGATCTTCGGCAAAAATAACGTCATAGCCTGAAAAACTCCATTTTAATTGTTTTTGGATCCCTAAATCGTCATCGACGACCAAAATCTTGTCCATGTGTCAAAACCCTTTTTAATTGCTAGTCTGTTGGAATTCGTAATGTAAAAGTCGTACCTTGCTGTTGTTTACTTTGCACCAGTAACTGACCACCAATTTTATCTAAATAAGCTTTAGCATCAAACGCCCCAATGCCCATTCCGGCGTTACCTTTAGTTGTATCAAAAGGTTTGAACAAACGGGTCCGAATAAAATCTTCGCTCATACCACTCCCCGTGTCCACAATATTGATCAACATATATTTTTCATCAGCAGATAACTCTATTTCAACATTGACTTTACCATCATCACTGGTGGCTTGTTGTGCATTACTGACAAGATGGTAAATAACGTTACTTAGTTTTTCTTTATCTAAAACCACAGGAGTTTCACTACTAACTACCACACTAGGTACAGGTAAATAGGATGCACATCGTTGTTCCAGCACATGGTTAACACATTCTGATAAGTTGACTAAGCTATCAGATCCATCTTGTGAGGCATTTTTTTCAGTCAACTGATGCAGCATTTTATCCATTCTAGCTTTGGTATGCTGCAAGGTTTCAAAAGTATCATCAATAAACTCGGGGTTATCTTTATGTTGTTCCGCATTAGACAAAATCAGGTCAATTTGCGCCGCTACGTTTTTTAAGTCGTGCACAATAAAGGCAGACATACGGGTGAACGCGGCAAATTGTGCATTTTCAGCCAACTCTTGCGCCGCTTGATGATGAAACAAGAAATTAGAAATTTGTGCGTTCACCGCGGTCAAATAATCTCTTAACTCCCAATTGAGTTTTTTGCTGGTGTCATCTGAACCTTGCATCACCGCCATGCCCCAGAATTTTTCCTCATTAAATATGGGGATCACCAGCTGGAAAGAAACACCGTTTAACAACCCGTGGTTTACTTTTAACCCTTCATATATGTAGGGTTGCATTCTGAGTTCTTCAATATCGATGATCCAATTTTTCGAAGTCAAAAAGGCTTCAAACTGCAACAAAACAGTTTGTTCATCATCATTCAAAGTGGGTTTATCGATATTTGCCAACACCTTGAATCCACCATTTTGACGTTGAATCAAACACCCTGTTTGGTAATCAATTGCCTGAATTAAGCCTCGCAAGGCCGTCGCGTATACATTCCCGTCGGACTCATTGGTATTCAAACAATGAGTTAACTTCAGCCATTCATGCCTGTAATCAAATTGATTGGCAAAAAAGTGTTTAGTAATAAAAACCTTAATCTTAGTCCGAAAACTCAATGAAAAGAATAACGTCATTAAAAGAGACAAAGACAAGACGATAAGTACTATTTGAATGGCAGAACCCCATTGGCCACCAAAGTACTTAACGGCATAACCTAACATCGCCATCACAAATAGATAAACACCCGCGACCATCAAAAGAGTGCTGTGCATCACTATGTCTCGGGAGATATAGATGTCGACCCCCCAATTTTTAACACGCCGAATAGCTAAGACTAACAATGGGATAAGAGCAGAATAGACATATCCTCTGGCGGCAATGTAATTAATGTTAATTTGATCCACCATTAAAGCATTAGCAAAAGTAACAAATTCAAAGACACTGATCACTGCCAAATATATTATTAAGGGCTTTAACGCCCAACTGTTCTCACCCGCCTGACGATATATTACTTCAAGTAAAACCAGCACTTGCAAGGCAATGACAGTCTGAAAAAGAAACATCCATGATTCTTGAACCATCCCAAGGTAAGGCAGTGAAATAGCCAAAATAGGCAAAGTCAAAATCAACCAGGTCTGTTTTCGACTTAGTACTTCAATGATATTCGTAAAGTTATCTTTTAAACATGAGGCTAAAAAAAGTAACCAAAATAAACTTTTAATATTGTCGAAAAGCAATAGCTTTTGGACAGATAGGGAGGCAAAAAGGAAGGGTGCGATAGACCATAAACATGTCGCACCCGTGGCAAGAATTAACAGATATTTTGCTAATCCTGATTTGCGAACTGTTAATAAAAGCAGTAACAAAAAGGCATAACCAATTGCACTGATTGCATAACCCACAGTTGCGATCATAGTCAACTAACCCTTCATAGTTTTTTTAATACTAAACTACCGATCGAATACCCTGCCCCAAAGGAGCAAAGTAAGCCAATGTCACCTGATTGTAAGTCTTTGTGATGCTGATAAAATGCAATAATTGAGCCCGCAGAAGCAGTGTTAGCGAAGGTATCTAATACTATTGGCGCTTCTTCTAAGGTCGGCTGTTTACCAAGCAACTTTCGGCTTATCAAAGTATTCATATTAATATTGGCTTGATGTAACCACCACCTTGAAACATTTTCAGAACTAAGCTCATGACGAGCTAAGTGTTCAGATATATGCTCCACGGCCATAGGGCAAACTTCTTTAAATACCTTGCGGCCTTCTTGATGAAAGAGTTTATCTTCAGCAAAGGGATCAGCATCATTAGCACGGCTAACATAACCAAAATTTGAGCGAATATTGTTTGAATATTGAGTGACAGCTTTAGTGCTCATAATTTCGAAAACATGCTCTGAATCTGCAGTATCAGAACCTTCAACTATCATAGCCGTCGCCACATCACCAAAAATAAAATGACTATCACGATCACAATAATTGACTTGGGGCGAGGTTAATTCAGGATTAATCACCAACACTGCCTTAGCCGTGCCTGCAGCAATCATTTCATAAGCACGATGTATGGCAAAAGTCGCGGCGGAACAAGCCACCAGCATATCAAAAGCAAAACCTTTAATGCCCAATGCGCCTTGCACTTCAATCGCCAATGCGGGATAAGACCGCTGAGTATAAGCACAAGACACAATGACAACGTCAATGTCTTCAGGGGTTTTATTTGCCGCTTTTAACGCGTCTTTGGCCGCATAGATTGCCATTTCAGCTTGATCAGATAATTCATCATCTGCACGCTCAGGAATATTCGGGCACATCCTATCGATGTCTAAAACGCCATTTTTCACATAGACGTAACGACTCTTAATGCCTGAGGCTTTTTCAATAAATTCTGCACTTGAAAGTGGTTTAAGCTTAAGTTCACCTTCCTCAATTTCTTTTAAATGCTGTTGATTGAACTGCTCGGCATAAGCGTTGTATGCCACGACCAGTTCCTCATTGCTAATACTGTGAGCGGGTTTCCATAAACCAGAACCGCTAATCACTACAGAAGGTGCCATGTAAAGTCCTAACTAAAATATATTAGGCCACATATGTTTAAACCCAATGTGGCTGAGATCTGACTAGCTTATCGGTTTGTAATAAAAAAGTCAGCTTGAAGCTGACTTTTTAGTTTAATAAGTTTTCTGCTTATACCCATACCACCTCAAAATGACGGATTCAGCGGGAGTTTAAAGCAGTTAGGCAAGGCGGCTATTTGTAGGCTTAGTAATCTAAGTCAAAAATGGCCAACGCAGCATAAATCGCTTTAAAACCCGCCCGAAGGGAACGACTGGGGCACTCCACTTCTTCGTTGCGCCAATTCAGAAGGTGGTCGACATTCAGTCATTGACGCGCCTTAAATTGAAGCGCCCCAGTCGTTCTGAAACGCGCATTTTGAGGTAGAATGGGTATAATTAAAATAGATAGGTTTTAACAGTCGTTAACAATTTATCTTTGTTTGATTTTCCTGTCACACAAGCCTGTATCTCTTTGTGATTGAATACATAAACCTTGTCGTGAGAACCAATCACACTGTCATTATCTGCGTCTACAAAGTCGGATAATAAGAAAGTCACATGTTCTTCATCTGACAAAGACCGCAGGCCAGCTCCATAACGACATAACATGTCACCTATAGTATCTTCAAATAACGACAACGACTCTTTGTATAGCTTCTGTTTGGCAACTTGGCGCTTGGCTACTTCCTGATTACGCTCAGTTTCTAAATCGCTGCGAAACTTTTCTAATTCCTTGGTTTTAGCTTCAAGTTTAACAACACCTTTATTCAGTTCATTTAAACGTTTTTCAATCTCTTTACGACGATCTGAGTCAGCATTACGTTTTTCAAAATCTAAGTCGCTACGAGTTCTATCTAATTCTCTTTTTTCCCAACCAAGCTGGCGTTTTTGATCACTTAACTCGCGTATTTTGTTGCTTAAATCATCATTATATTGTTCGCCATGCTCTACAAATTGCATCACCATTCTTTCGATTTCATTTTCATCTATGTTTATTTCAAAGTGACTTCCCTTGGTATTAGGCGCTGCTGGCATACTACTAATCAAACCATTTAACCCGTTCAAATCAAAACCAAAGAAATTACCACCATGCCTACCACCTCCGTGTCGGCCACTGTCTATTTCGAATACCACACCTTGGTTAGCAAGGTAAAAGACAGATTCTGCTCGGAAACGTATCTTTTTGTCAGAACTTTGCTGTTTCAATGATGCTTGCAAAATATTCAGCATAATGCCGGCTTCATTGCGTACTTCTTTTATATTGGTTTCATTATTTTTAGCTTGCAGCGGACACATTGCCAGACTGCTGAAGGCCAACGCCAATAAAGATTTCTTAATTGATAAAGTCATGATTACTTCCTCACTCGTTAATATTGCCAGTACCGGATAGATCAGCATTAGCATAAATATCTTGTTGTAATTTGTTCAATTGACGTGCATAAAAAAGTTGATCATCACCGCGCTGTTCATTCACATACTTAATCAGTTCAGCAAAGTCCTCGCGCCTTTCTTTACGACTTGAACCCAGCAAATATTGAGTCAGTTGAGTACTGGTATCCATTTGTTGTTGCTGCATCGTTTGGGTATAGTTTGTTAATGCCAACTGCTGAGTTTCTTGAAATTTCTCTAACCTATCATTGACTAACTTATTGATTTCTTGATCACTTTGTTTACCTGAAAAACTGATGGTCATAGCACCGTTATTGGTACGCACTTGCAAACCCGTTAGCACCATCACAATAGCAAACATAGAGGTGGCAAAAGATAACGTTGGCAACCCTTGCCACTGCCACCATCTAACTTTATCTGGTCTATCAAAGGTGCTGTCTCTATCCCAGTTTGGTACCTCTGCAGATTGATAATGCTCAGTGTGCATAGAAAACAGATTGAATGTTTCCACTTGTTTAGCGAATGCATGATCTTCAATGCAGCGCTGTTCAAACTCATGGCGTTGTTGTTCATTAAGCTGTTGCTCTACCCAAAGGCCAAATAACTGCTCGTTTCTTAATTCAGGCTCTCCTGAGCCAGCTCCACCCAAATGTGTTTCTTGCTTAGGCATAATCGACCTCCATCAAGGTTTTCAATTTTTCTAATGCGCCATATAAACGCGACTTGGCCGTGTTCGCTGAAATACCTGTTTGCTCGGCAATTTCATCGAAAGTAAATTGACCAAAAAACTTTAATTCCAGCACCGCTTTTTGTGCCAATGGCAGTTGTTGCATCGCGTTAATGAGTTGCTTGTTTTCTTGGTTAGTATGAATAGATTCTGCTGCATCCATTTCTTCACTTGCGACCTCTGGTGCATCGTCTAAACCTTGCATCGGTTTTTTACGCCGATAAAACTCTATACAACGAAAGTGCGCGATACGAAACATCCAACTTTTAAAGCTACCCTCGTTACGGTATGTCGATAAATTACGAAACACCGATATAAACACCTCTTGCATAAGATCCAAAGCATCTTCGTTTTTACCCGTCATACGCATACCGTAGTTATAAATTTGTTTTTCATAACGCTTAAGCAAATTCAGCCAGGCTTGTTTATTACCTTGCAACGATTTCGCTATTAACTGTTCATCGGTCTTTTCAAACATTATTAATAGTTCCCTGCGGGGGGTGTCCCCCTTTCCTAATTAAAGTCGAGGGACAAAGTAAAAAAGTTTACTTTCTAGAGAATTCTTTTGAAAATTATTTTGGAATTAACGAGTCAAAGTAGGAATGGGAGTTAAGGGAGCAACTAATTCAGCCAAATAACGAAACAATCTGACTCGGGTTGTGCCGCTACGCCACACCATACCGATTTCACGATAAGCCATATCCTCAGCAGGCATTGAAACTAAAGACTTAGTGCTTAAAATATGATTTTGAATAGCCAACTCAGGTATAAAAGTGAAACCCAGCTTGCTATTGGCAAGCTGTACTAAAGTATACAAACTACTAGCGGCCAATGAACTCACTTGCTCCTTATGCTGTAAACCACAGGCACTGACTGCATGCCCTGTCATACAATGCTCTTGCTGCAACAAAAAAACACTCTGTTTAGGCAAAGCCGATACGTCTAGCGGCACAGGTAAGGTTTCGACTAAATCACTATGGGCGATTAAATGAAAGGGATCATGGCCTAGCACCAATTGTTTACAACCGGGGGTATCCATCGGTAGAGCTAAAATAAGTAAATCTAAGCCGCCTTCATTTAACTGAGTCAACAGGTTAGCCGTAGTGTCTTCTTGCAGCTGTAGGGAGATGTCGGGGAGATGTTGCTTAACGTTGCCAATCAAGCCTTCAAAGATAAAAGGCGCAATAGTAGGAATAACTCCAATTTTGAGTTTACCTGCTTGCCAATTTCCCGCACTTTGGGCGAAATCCACCAATTCGTGGGCATCTGTTAATAAGGCCTTACTACGTTCAACTAATTCTAAGCCGAAAGAGGTAAACACAAAGGTCTTATGATCCCGCTCTAACAACTGAGAGCCAAACTGCTCCTCAAGATTCTGAATGGCAGTGCTGAGTGTAGATTGGCTGACATGACAATGCTGTGCGGCTCTATTGAAGTGTTGCTCTTGATGTAATACCACCAAATAATGAAGGTGCTTGAGGTTGGGCCATTTCATGAAAATTCATCTATAAAAACGATTAGTATCATCATAATAGATTATATTTACTGATAAAAAAAGCGCCATCAAGGCGCTTTATTAGAAAGTTGAGACTGACTATTAACTACCCACAGAAGCATAAGTAGCAACTTGTTTTCTTTCGCCTTCAACAAATTTTGACCATTGCTGCGCCATTCCGCGGCTACTATCGTATTCTTGCGCCTTGGCAAGCTGGTTTAAAGCCTCGTTGTATTCGCCAACATTAAATTGCGCTAGACCAATTACCAGATGCGACATACCTTCATTACGCAAACCGCCTTTTTCAAGAGCTTGTTGTGAAACGCCAATCGCTTGTTTCCATTTGTCCAAGTTTAGGTACATTTGACCCAGCTGAGCATACAACTCACCGGTGTCAGATAATTCAGCCGCCGCTAACATAACAGGGATCGCTTTTTCAGTTTCTTTAGCAGAATTCCAAGACTGAGCTAAAAACGTTAAGTTACGCTCATCTTCAGGTAACTTATCGGCATCCATCGCTTTTTGCATAATGGCGGCAGCTTTGTATGGCATTTGGTGATAATAATAAAGTTGTGCCAAATTGAACATATCTGAGCCGGTGGCGATAAAACTTTTTTGCTCAGCAATTTCCATGACAGCCAATTGCTTTTCTTCTTGCTCAAGCTCGCCATACATACCTGCAAGTTGTAACCAATATTTAGGCGCTTCAAACTTTTTAACTAACTTAAGCAATACATTTTTAACGTTTTCAGGCTGTTTCAGTTCAAAATAGACCGCTCTTTGTAATACATACCACTGCTCGTCTACCTGGAAACCTAAGTCGTTGCTTTCAATTTGTAGAACCGCCGCGTTGATGTACTTAGATGCCGCTACATAATCTTGCTTTTGATACATAGCTTGGGCTTTTAATACCAAATTTTTAGCAGGGATCTCTTTAGATGGATACAGATTCTTTTGAATGGCCTCCCATTGCTCGATTTTTGCAATCGTTTTGTCGTAGTTGCCACGCATCATGTGTAATTGAGCCAGACTAAACAACGTGGCTTGTTCAAAGGTTTCTGGAATGGGCTGCTGTTGTACTACGTTTTCAAACGCGGCAATCGCTTGGTCGTAATTTTCAGCTTCGTAATGAATAAAAGCATAAAAATTATACATCATGGCAAGTTCATAGCTGTTCATTGAACTGGCTTTAGACTTTACATTATCTAAAACATCAAAAGCTTCTGCTTGACTACCCCCGTCAGCTAAACTTTGCGCACGAGATAATTGGTCGTAAACTTTAGAACGCAAAGTGGGCACACGTTTGGTTTGACGCTCAACTTCTACTTCTTGTGCGTTAACAACACTCACTTGCAAACCAGACACCAAAACACCCGTCATCAAGACCGGTGCAACTAATTTAAATATTAATTTATTCATCGACATTTTAGCCCCCAAGTTCAAATTTAACCCGCACTTCCACCCCAGATACTTCCATGGGTTCGCCATTTACGACGCGCGGTTTATATTTATATTTTAAAGTGGCATCCAATGCCGCTTGATCAAAAATACCTGCAGGTGATGCTTGTATCACCTTAGGATTGGTTACCGAACCTAACTTGGACACGGTAAATTCAACATCTACAAAACCTTCAATACCACGCTGTAATGCCCTTCTTGGATAGACAGCAGATACACGCACTATAGGTAAAAACTCACCATCACCCGACTCCAGTGCTAGTCCACCTTCAAGGGACAGTTCAGCACCCACATCGGCACCAAAGTCCATACCACTTGTGGCACTTTCTGGACTAGGCGAGTCCATTTTTGGTGGCGCCATATCGGGTGGCGGTTGATCTGGCTTAGGTGGCTTCTTAGGTTTTCTGTCTTTCTTTTGAACCGCTTCTTCTTTTTTGACTCGCACAAAATCCAGCACGCTACCTTTAGGTGCATCAGTTAATGCACTGCCACCACTTTGAATGAGCGACTGCATCAAAAAGAACAATCCTAAGGTGACAACTGCCGCCAATAACATGGCTACAATCACTCTTGTTAACGTCTGCGGCATAACGGTTTAAGGCTCCTGCGCCGCGATAGACACATCTTCAATACCTGCTGCCCGTGATGCATCCATCACTTTAATCAAGACGTCTGTAGTGGCTTTTCTATCCGCCTGAATCACCACAGTACCTTGTGGGTTTTCAGCATATAAACGTTCGATGTTGGCTTGAACTGCTCGCACATCGATTTTGCGTTTATTGATCCAAATTTCACCTTTTTCACTGATAGCGACCAAGATATTGGCACGGTCTTTTTTAACCGCAGTGGCGGCTTCTGGGCGATTCACATCAATACCCGCTTCTTTGACAAAAGAGGCTGTTACGATAAAGAAAATCAACATAATAAATACGACGTCTAGCATAGGTGTCATATCGATTGTGGCTTCTTCTTCATCCATCAAGTTTTGGAAATGCTGTTTCATATCAATCTCTATTTATTAGTTTCGTGGAACACCCAATACAGTTTGAACGCACAAAGAGCGACTAGGATTTACGTTCCATTCGAAGCGTGTCTTCAAGACTCGCTTTTTCTTTTTTTGCTGTTCTTGCCAACCATGTTGAGGCGAAAACACCTGACAAAGCACCGACCATGCCTGCCATAGTGGGGATAGTCGCTTTAGACACGCCAGACGCCATTGAGCGTGCGTTTCCTGAGCCTGAAATCGCCATGACATCAAATACTTCAATCATGCCGGTAACGGTTCCCATCAAGCCCAGCAGTGGACATAACGCCACCAGTGATTGGATAATAGGGACACCTGTGCTTAGTTTTAACGACACCCGAGAAATCATCCCTTGGCGAATTTGCTCGGCATTCCATGATGAACGTTCTTTTCGTGCCATCCACTTGGCAATCACCGCATTTTTGTATTGTTTGTGGGTAACAAACACATACATGGCACGCTCTAAAATCATTAACCACATAACAAAAATCAATCCGCCGATAATCAGCAGGACTTGCCCACCGGTTTCGGTAAAATCGCGAATAGTTTCCAGAATTTCAATCATGATGAATTAAGCTTTTTCGCGACTAATGGCTTCAGCACGCTCGGCAATCACGCCTGCCGCTTGCTCTTGCAATATATAAACAATGCTTTTACTGCGAGTATTTAATATGGCGTATAGGAGCGTCATAGGAATGGCCACAACCAAACCTAATACAGTTGTAACCAATGCAGTTGAGATACCACCCGCCATCAATTTAGGGTCACCGGTACCAAACAAAGTGATTGCTTGGAAAGTGTTGATCATGCCCGAAACGGTTCCAAGTAGTCCCATCAAAGGTGCCACAACTGAAATCACTTTAATAATGCTCAGAGACCGGCCTAACTTAGGCACTTCACCTAAAATCGCTTCTGTAAGGTGCAGTTCTAGTGCTTCGGTATCCGCTTCTGGGTAATCGTCTTTAGCTTTCATCACACGGCCAAGAGAGTTGTTGTCTTTGAACGTTGCTGACTTAAGTTGACGGTTAACCTTAGCGCCTTCAATAAACAAGGCAATAAAACGCCAGACTGCAATCAACAAACCAACCAAGCCCACAACTAAGATGATGTAACCTACTGTTCCACCTTGCTCTACACGTTCTTTGAGGCTTGGGGCTTGTACTAATAATTTAAGAATTGAACCACCGGTTGGGTCTAAACCAAACTCAATCAAAGCACCTGATGATTGTTGCAACTGGGCAGCACTGTCGCCATAACGTCCAGCGGGCTGACGAACCAGCTCAGCTACCGAACCAGTGGTGCCGTTGTAATCTAAGTATTTACCATCTGCAGCCAAAGCAAAGGGGCCAACACGTAACACTTCCTTGTTGACTTTATTGCCACCGGCTTCAATTACGTCGGTCGTGAATGTAGTCACTTTGCCTGACTCAGTCATTTCGCGCTGCATTTCAAACCAAACACGCTCAATTTCTTCGATAGAAGCCAGTTTTGAAGACGCTCCCATTGATTGGGCTAAGTTATCTAAAAACTCCGCACGACCGGGGATTTGTGCAGAAATAATCGAGTTTTGAAATTTGCTTTTGGTATCACCTGATACTTGCTGCAATACCCCAAACAACTCTTTTAACGAACCTAAACGTTTGTTCATGGCTTCATTTAAGTCAGCTAATTTAAACTCGTTTTCTTCGAACTGGGTTTCCATTGATTCAGAAGTAGCTAAAGCTGCATCACGAGTTTGTTTGGCTTGACGTAACATTTGGTCTTGCTCAGAACGTTTGGCGGCAAACTCTTTCTCACGTTGAACATTTTGTTGGTTTTGCTGAAACTGGCCTTGTTCAAGTTGTTTTAACAAAGCGTCCAAATTAAGCGCTTTATCTTCTTGAGCCAGAACTAAGTTCGAAGCGAAGCCAATACTGGTTATTAATAGTAAATTTTTTAGGATATTTTTCATGTTGATCATGTTTGTCACGCCCTTAATCCGTCATCGCTATAGGTAGCATTAGAAGGTCTGGTGCGAGTTGCTTCTTCGCCATACGCAATCCCTTAGTTACTTGAGTACGATAACTTGAAGACAAGGCTTCCCACTCACGGGTATTTTTGTTCCATGTACCTTGTAAACTGGCGTCACGGGTTTGATAAATCAGTGCAGTACGACCCACCCGCAAAAAATCCACATCCCGCTCTTGGCCATCAATAGTATGCAAACCACTATAAGCTTCGAGTGTTCGGCCGTAGTCCATTTCAACTTGGTAAGCTTCCATGACGCGGCGAAATTTTTCTGATGGGGCAATATCGGCTCTGTCCATCATGGCTTGTAACTCAACGACACGATTGTTTCTTTCCTGTGCAAGAAAAGGCACGTCCAATGCTACAAACTGTGCAAGTCCAGTGATCATGCGCATCATAAGCGGGGTAATTTGACGTTCGATAATGCTGACACCATCAATGGATGCATTTAAGTCATCCATTTCTTGCATTTGATTATCAATTTGTTTTTGCAACTGGCCATTGTATACATCCAAACCAGTCGTTTCTTTATTGATAGCTTTAAATTGCTGTAATTTGTTATCAATTTGATCTGTGATGTTATTGATTTTTTGTTGAGATTTTGCTGCCGACTCATTGATCTCAGTTGCTTTTTTAACTGCAGGCTCAAGTGCTTTTTCTTCTTGAGCAACGCTATTTCCAGCCGTCATAAATATGGCTAAAAACGCTGCAGATAACTTGGTCAGTCGTGTCATACCTCAAACCCTAAAATTGGATAACAGAAATTTCTGTTATTTAAAAAACTGCGCAGAGGATAAGGGCTGTATGTGACATAAATATTACAGATAAATGACGCTAAAATGACAACAACAATAGTGACAAAATGTGTCTTTTGTTTAAGCTTTTATAAAGAGCCGTGAATACCTTGTTTTACTTGGTCTAAGGCTGTATTTAGGAAAAAATGTCTAACCTAATACCAAGAGTATTTATCTGATTTTTTTACAAATTAATATTAAGACATGACCATTAAATATAAAAAAAGGGCCACCTGAAGTGACCCTATGATAAAAATACGAATAACCTAAAAATCGTATTTTAAAGATAAACTCACTTTTGTTCCTTTCGTTTGAGAACGCAACAGTACATCTTCAAATTCTAAGGATTTATTTTCACCTAAAAGGTTTTGCACTTTAAAGGTCACAGTAGTATTAAAATTTGGATAATATTTATAAACCGTATCCAAAGAATGGAAGGGTTGTTCATAACTATCATCAAAACCATCTATACCCGGTATCAGTATTCGCTCACCAAATACATTGTAAACAACAGATAAGGAATGTTCCCCGTTGGCTGAATCATAACCCCCTTGCATATTTGCCACATATTGAGAATGGCCAGTTAAGCGACGAGTTAGATTGGTCACCGCCGCAGACAACCCCGTTTGATCCACAATATTTTGCCTGTCTAAGGTGATCTCTGAATCACTAATGGTCAAGTTACCGGATAAAAATATACTCTCCCAAACACCATCACCAAAAGATTCTAAGCCCTGAAGAAATTCAAATTCTAAACCGTATAACTCCCCCGTCTCTGCATTCGCAATTTTTATGAGTGGAGGGCCATCCTGTGCTGGTGATTGCACCGATTCTATTGGTGCATCCATATCTTTATAAAACAAACCAATAGAAATGTTATTACCCGCTTCGCGATACCACTCCCAACGTAAATCGTAATTTAAAATTGATGTTGTATCGATGCCCGGAGTACCAGAAGTGGGGAAACCGGTCAGAGGGTCAATAAAGGTTGATGACGACACTTCACGCAAATCAGGTCGAACAACGGTTTGGCCTATACTGGCTCTAAACTGCATTGAGTCATCTTTAATGTAAGTAAAAGCCAAGGCAGGATAAAAGTCATCTTCCTGAAATGCTAGTTGGCCGCGATCAGCGTCATCTGGTAAGTCGATTTGATTCGTTCTTGGATCAAAGGGTGCCACCACTTGCCGAAAGTCTTCAAATCTAGCACCGCCGCTAACACGCCATTTTCCTTTGTAAAATAAATCTGCTTCCAGATAATATGCATCGACCTTTTGCGCAGCGACATAATCATCACCAGCAATGGTGGTATCACGAAGGATAGCGGTGGTATTGAAACGACTAGGGTCTGCCAATACCTCATCACTCAATATAGAAAAGAATGAACTACCCACTAAATCCATGCTGTCTGAAAATGCTCGGGTATTAATATCAAAGGTACGGCTTTCTGATGAACGTGTTTTAGAGAGAAAGTCACCGCCCACTTTAATTTCTATTTCCCAGTCTTTAACAGAAATAGGATAGGTAATGTTATATCCATAGTTTTCTAAGCGGTCATGTAGATTTTGAAACGTATAACGAGCAGCAGTTGTAGAGTTGTTCAATGAACTTTCATTTTGAGTATCAAAAAAACCATCTTCATTGGCATCAGCTAACACAAAACGCGATTCGACATTTCCAGGGGCGTATCGAAGCGAGCGGCCTAAGGAATACTTCCAGTCCAGTCCGGCAAAGTTAAGTAACGGGAAAGTATGCATACCGCGTATTTGGTTGGTATACATTTTTCGTTCTTCATATTCCACATCAATGTCGCGGATCCGCAAACCTTCTGCAAGGTTCAAGTTTTCTGTATTACCTAAACTTTCACTGATTTCATCACTGGTATCGCTGAGTAAAATCAAACTATAATCGATACGATGATTTCGATTAAAATCAACACCTAAATTCAGCATGTTTGACCATTTCACAGTCGTTTCAGTGACTGAGATATCATCAAAAAACCGCACTATGTTGATCGAATCGCCAACACGGTCAGCTTGCTCTAACTCATATTCTTCAGAAACCGTGGTTTCGTTGTCGTAACTGGTGGTCCATAAAAATCCGATACGCCAGTTATCGGTAAGATCAACACTATTACCCAGAGAAAAACCAAAACCAACATCTGGGCCAATACTTTTCAAGAAAGAATCATAGTCTCGATTCACATCCTTTAATAAAGATAAGGCCACGTCTTCATCTAAATCATCTAAAAATTGTTTATTATCCCAACGAGTCTGTATCGAGTTAGGTACTGCTCTTGTGCCATCATCCCGACCAAGCCAATCCTGGCTACCGCCATTATAAGAAAAGGCATCCCCTGAATTTTCAGTGTTGTAACCTAAATTACCTGACATATTAAACAAAAAGTTATCTGGAATAGTTTTCAGGCGAATATCCACATTACCACCACCAAAGGATGCAGGCATTGAGGGTGAAAATGCTTTTTGAACAGATAAACTTTCGATAATGTCTGAAGGGAATAAATCCAATGGAATAACATTACGGGTTGGATCAGGACTAGGAACTGCCGCCCCATTTAACTGAGTGCTCGAGTATCTCTCACCTAAGCCTCGTACGTAAATAAACTTGCCATCAACCAGAGTCAAACCGGTGACACGACGTAGTGCTGATGCCGCATCACTGTCACCTGTTCTGGATATTTGTTCGGCGCCTAATATATCGGCTACAAATGCCTGATTTTTTCGTTCCTCTATAACAGCCGTAGCTGTACCTTTTAACCGTGTGCCTGTTGTCACAACCTCATCAAGTACGTCGTTTTCATTTTGACTTTCTTGGCTTTCTTGCCCTTCTTGTCCTATCACGATTTGCGACAGGGTTAACGAAGCAAGCACGGCAAGCGTGAGTGGTGTGACTCGGAACCTATTTTCAGGCTTATTCATTTTAACCTCATTAGCTGCCAACTACTTTGCAGCCATGTAACTGAACATTGATGATAATTCATTGAAAACTAAACATTTGAAAAGCAAGTGCGCTACTATAAGTAACGCACTTGTATGCTTATTTTGAACTTAGCGATTTATCTTTCTCACTCTACAATCACATTAAAGGCCAACCGTCCAGTTGGCAGTCCAGTCATTATCCGCATCTTTAACGGCACCAATAAAATCGACACTAGAGAAGAACGTACCTAAGGTTGTGACATCAGTAGGAGCAGTGGTATCGATGGTGTAAACCCCGTTGAGTACCGCACTTTGAGTAGCTGCAATAGAAGTACCAGATTGCGTTGTAAACCAAGCTTCTTGGTCAAAATCACCTGAGTTTTTAATGTTTTCACCACAGGCCAATACAGAGCTAGCAAAGACCAGTTGAGGGTCGTTTGTGCCATCCATATTTGCTTCAAGGGTGGTATCGCCATCTGACAAGTCAGCTTCAAAACACTCGCCCATTCCAGCAGGTCCGGTTACCACGAAGTTATACAATTGCGCGTTAGTCTGGTCTCTTAATAGCACACCTTCAGAGTCAGATTCTGCGGTATCAAAGGTATTACCAATAATAGTCATATTCGCCACGGTAGGGTTTGAGAAAGCCGCACCGTCACCGCCGTCACCATCACCTTCAATACCTCGGTTTGCATCTGAATTATCCGCAGCGTGTTTAACCAAAATAAACTGCATATTACCTTTAAAACCGTTATCCCAATCAACAGAATCATCTTGAATACCCGTTAGCACAAGGTATTTAGCGTTGACAGCACCACCGAAGAACTCTACACCATCGTCAGCATTTTTGTGTATTTGTAAATATTCGACTGTTGTACCAGAACCTACAGCACCAAATGTGATGCCGTTTAATTCGTTATCAGGTGCAATTTCGAATCCGCCGTGCATAACGCGAACATAACGTAACGTACCTGAGTTGTCGGTATCGTCTGTGCCACCAAAAACAGCACCTTCTTGAACACCTTCAACTTGTAGAGAACACTGGGAACCATCTTGAGGACACTTAGTGGAGTTACCATTGCCTAATAAAACTAAGCCACCCCATTGGCCAGCTTCACCGTTATCCAGTCCATCAACCACACCGCCGGACACATGTTGCTTAGAAGTGAAGGTAATAGGTGATGCTGCCGTACCATTGGCTTCTATTTTAGAACCGCGGCTAACAACTAAATAATCATTACCTGAACTACCGTACACAACCACGCCAGGCTCAACAGTCAAGGTAGCACTGTCAGCCTTGTCGTCACCAACAAACACCGCACCAGAAAGCGCATAGTGATTACCTTCAGTAAGAGTAAGGTCTGATGTAATACGACCTGAAACTTGGCAGGTATTAGTTACGCCATCAACCATAGCTATAGTAGTAGTACCTGCAGGGCAACCAGAAACAGACGTCACAACCCCCACTTCACCACCACCAAAACCAAATGCCCAACCTTGACGCCAGTCATCAGCAGACGTTGCAACAGCCCCAACAAAAGTATTGGTATCAAAGAAACCATCAACAACAGCAGGATCACCGCCAGCAGTCAGTAGTGTGCTTTGGGATGTTAAAGTGCCGTCTATATTTAAACCAATATTTGAGCGGTCCGCATAAGCTACAAGCTGGTTACCTGACTGACTAGTGGTAAACCATGATTCAAGGTCAACCGCTCCTTCAGGCGAATTGAAAGCTTCAGCACAGGCGATAACAGAATTAGTTATTGTGATGTCGGCATCGGTAAGGTTACCTTGAACAGTATCATCGGTGTCCATTTCTAAACATTCACCCATACCAGCAGAGCCAGTGATCAACATATTCATGATATGTGCGCCAGTTTGGTCACGCAGCAATACACCTTCTGAGTCAGCGTCAGGTGTATCGAAATCATTTCCCACAATCGTAATGTTAGCAAGCTTTGGAAGTGAAAAGTCTAAACCATCACCGCCATCACCATCGCCTTCAATACCACGGTTAGCATCAGAACCATCTGCAGCATGTTCAATATATACATACTGTAACTTACCGTTATAGCCATTATCCCAATCTACAGAATCATCTTGAATAGAGGTAAGGACTAAGTGTTTAGCATTAACTGAGCCACCAAAAAATTCAACTCCATCATCGGCATTTGCGTGTATTTGAACATAATCAACCGTTGTGCCTGAACCTACACCACCAAAGGTGATACCGTTAAGCTCATTGTCTGGTGCAATTTCAAATCCAGCATATTTAATCACAACATAGTTAAGGGTTCCTGAATTGTCGGTACTGTCACTTCCACCAAACACAGCACCACTCTCAACACCTTCAACTTGCAACGAACAATCAGTACCATCTTGTGGACATTTGGTAGAAGGTGCGTTACCCAAGATAATCACACCACCCCATTGACCAGCACCCACTTCATCACCTAACACATCGTTATAAGAAGTCATGATGATTGGCTTAGCTGCAGTACCTATTGCTTCGATATCAGAACCTCGACTCACAACAAGATAATCACTACCACTGCGGCCAAAGACTATTGTTCCTGGCTCAATCACTAAATTAATTGAGTCGGCATTATCATTACCAACAAACACGGCCCCTTCAAGCGCCCACACGGTATCGTTCGTCAATGTGATATTGCCACTCGCGTCTGCATCAGTTGCAACAAGCCTGCCTGATATTGAGCGAACGTCTACGGTTTTACCAAGAGCAGTAGAAACCTGAGAAGATAAAAAAGAACTGGCTTCACCTGGGCGGTCATCGGCTACAACAGGCGTTTCACCAGTGACACCATCGCCGCTGGAATTGTTGGTCGTACTATTATCTGTGACGCTGTTATCAATAGCACCTTCACTAATATTGATATCTCCGCCACAACCGGCCAAAAGTAACGCGGCTGTAATTGCACTAGCTCTAAATATATTCATAAGTTCCATCGTGTGCTCCAAATGCGAATCATTTTATAAGAATTAAAAAACGCGAGAAGAATAACGAAGGAGCATGACAGTTTTGTTACATCAGATAGATGTCACAAAAGTTTAATATAATGAGTCAGGGTAAGTTCTAGATAAATTAAGAAAAGTGACTGAACTGCCTATTTGAATGAACTTAAACAGCTTAAGTTCATGGCTTTGGTATGATATAACTTACTGTTAATAGAACTGAATACTGAATTCACTGGGATGAGTTAATGACATCCATTTTTGGTTAAGATTAAAGATCGTTTAAAGCGCTATTTGCAAACGAGCTCGAAATTCACTGCCATCATCATCAGTGATATTATCTTTCGCGTCAGTAAAAGTTGCACCGATGCGAATAAAATTATTTAGATAATAATTGACACCAATACCGTATGAGGTCGCATCGGTAGAACCAAGTTCCTCGTCTGAGTATGCGCCATCCCCATCTTCGTAGCGAACAACCAACTCCCAAGCACCAGATGAATTACCGGGTTTCACGCGCTTAAAAATGCCGTTTTTATAGGGTCTTGTTTCACCAGTGATGATCCAACCTGCTTGCACATATAATCCTTCACGGTTTACGTTATTTTCTTCAGAAGAGATAAATTCAGACTGAATATGATAAGGACCTTTCCCATAGGCCACTTCTAGACCGGTGATCTCGACATTTGCGGCGCGGTTACTATGAGCCACCCCAAAATGAAGCACTTGATCAGCAGAATTGATCGGGGCATAAGTCACTCGGCCGGTCACAGCTGTTCCATCGTTTGCAGCATCGTCTTCAAATATCCCAAGGGCATAAGTGATATCACCACGCTGACCACTGAAGAGTATGCCTTCTTGACGTCCGGGCACATAAGCTTCAGTAACGGCAGAGCGTTCAAGGTAGCTAATACCTTTTGATGACTCTAGGTGTTCCAAACCGAAGGGTTCTTTTTGATTACCAATAGTGACAACGGCTTGTTTACCCCAGCCGTTGTATCTTATATACAAATCCTCATGGGTTCCGCCATTGCCATTACCTACATTGAATTGCACTTTGTAGGACCAATCCTTCACGTTCCCAGAGAGATACAGACGCGCTCGGCGAATATTAAAATCATCTTCATCAGCCACACCATTTAGCTCAGCATAATTGTAATCCCACTGAATATTCCCACCCAGTTTGGCTGAATAAAGACCATCAGATGTTTTAATTTCAATGGGCCCTTTAATATTGACGACTACATCATCTCCATCGGTCGTCACCACGCCGGCGAACAGAACATGAGGTAACAATAGGAGCGCACAAAACATAACCAAATTACGTATTAACATAGTTTTCCAAAATTAAGAGCTGTAGTCGATTGCCATTTTATTGGATAAGCTACAGATGACACTTTTATGACAGGGCGGAATTATTGCATTTTTATCGGTTTTTAATAAAGTTTTATTGAATTATTTTTAAAAACCAAATGCCATTCAAATTAAATGACACACCAACCGCCAACACAACAGCAACGGTCAGGTGAAATAATGCAATCAAATAGGGTCCAGAAAGGATTTTTTCGCTATGTAAACAAGAAAATTAGTGGCTTTAAGAAGCTACATGGGAATTAAAGATTTCACATGAAAAAGCCAGCTACAAGAGCTGGCTTAAACACTGTCAATCTATTTTAGAACAAGACAGTCAATTAAAGAATGTTGGTCTATGGAGCAAAAATACCTTTAATCATAAAGAAGAATATTATCGACAACCCCGCACCTGCCGGTAGTGTTATCACCCAAGAAACCACAATGTTTCTGACTACACCTAAGTTAATTGCAGCGATACCTCTAGCCATACCTACACCTAAGACAGCGCCGACTAACGTTTGCGTAGTTGAAATGGGTAATCCAGAACCAGAAGCTATGACCACTGTAGTAGCAGCGGATAGTTCAGCGGCAAAGCCGCGACTGGGTGTAAGGTGAGTAATGCCATTACCTATGGTTTTAATCACTCGATGGCCAAACAATGCCAAACCCGCAACAATACCGATGCCCCCAAGAGGTAAAATCCACCACGCTAACGAGGATGTTGCGCCAATTACGCCTCCGCTTTCTACAATACTCACTACCGCAGCCAAAGGACCGATAGCGTTGGCCACATCATTTGAACCATGAGCAAAAGCCATACAACATGCAGTCACTATCATAAGCACCGCAAATACTTTTTCAACATTAGCAAATTGTGCTTCTTTTTTAGTCGTTGGATCGATTTTTATACGTCGAATATACAGCCTTCCTGCGATACCAACGAGCACGGCTATACCGATAGCAATAAAATAACCTTGATCAGTTGGGATATTTAATCCAACGTGTTTCAGACCTTTCTTTATTGTCACCAAAGCCATAACAAAACCGGCAAGGGCCATATAAAAAGGCACATAACGTTTGGCACTTTCAAAAGGATTGTCAGTATCAAAAATGAGTTTTTGCGCAGATTGGAAAATCATATAGGCAATAAAACCGGATATAGCCGGCGTAATAACCCAACTACCTACTATTCCTCCAACTTTAGTCCATTCTACGGCATCTGGGCTGACACCTACGGCGGCAAAGCCAACTATCGCACCAATAATAGAGTGAGTAGTCGATACCGGCCATCCAAGATAAGAGGCAAACGCTAACCAAATACCTGCAGCAAAGAGCGCTGATATCATACCAAAAACTAATAATTCTGGTGTATTGATGAAAAATGCCGAGTCAATAATACCTTTACGGATAGTTGATGTGACTTCACCACCAGCCAAATAAGCGCCTGCAAACTCAAATATCATCGCAATAAAAATGGCTTGCTTAATTGTCAGTGCTTTTGAGCCAACCGATGTGCCCATAGCATTGGCTACGTCATTTGCACCAATGCCCCATGCCATTAAAAATCCAACCGCAGCGGCGACTACGATTAAAATAAAACCGTAATTGTTAATAATATCCATTGTAAATCTCTTAGTTGGCTAACATCAATTCGAGGCGAGAACCGACTCGTTCGGAAATATCGGCCAACTCGCCGACCCAATCAATAATGCTATATAAAAACATCACGTCTACGGGATTGAGATCTTTTTCAAGTGCTAGCAATCCTCTTCGCAGACTAATTTGTAATTTATCAGTATCGTCTTCGATCTCATCTAATCGTTCGATCATGTTTTCAACTACACGTACTTCGCGGCCTCTAAAACCTGTTTCTAAAAGGTCATCAAGTTCGTTAATTACTTTTTTCGCTTGATTAGTCGCATCTAAACAACGCTTCAAATATTCCAAAAAGGACTCGTGAAGCTCTGAAGGAATTGCCAATTGACGACCTAACATACGCCCTGATATATCTTTTGCCTTATTCGCAATTTTGTCTTGTTGAGTCAGTAAATCCAACACATCTTGACGTTGAATTGGCATAAAAATACCCATAGGTAAATTAATTCGCAGTTCACGTTTTATTTCATCTGCTTCTTTTTCTAACATCGAAATGGCTTTCTGATGTTCTTGTGCAGTTTTCCAATCTTGGGCATACACAGCTTTAAAGAAGGGCAATAACCCTTGACTGCATTTATGTACAACATTGATGTGATCTTCTAGGGGCTTAAGCGGTGATTTTGCAAACACCCCCAAAAAGGTATTTAATGGCATAACTTTTCTCTTCAATTTAAAACATGGTTAACGATAGACTACTTTGGGGAGTCGACACCCGAAATTTAAATATCAATTTTATAATCACATTAATTGTAACAATTAAATGTGGCATTTTAATTACAAAGAAAACTTTATATTTTCAAAGCACCCAACATAACCTGTATTTCGTTACTTTACTGTTAAATAATACCTTACATCTAATTAAGAATGTATTAGGCTACTTAATAGAGCATCAGGTTAAGAGAGCATCAGGCTTTCTATATTCTCACTTTATTACAAAAATGTGACACTTTTATGAAACCCATAATATTTACTTTAGTTGGAATCGACAAACCAGGATTGATCAGTGATTTAGCCAAAACTGTTTATGACATGGAAGGCAACTGGTTAGCCAGTAACTTTTCACACATGGCGGGACATTTTGCTGGATTTGTACAAGTCGACTTGCCCCTAGAAAAACACCAGACACTCATCGAACGTTTATCAGAACATCCAGATCTAAAAATACACTTGTTACCGGGAGTGACTGAGCCTCAAGGGGAACATCAAAGTGTGCAGATCGATATTATGGGCAACGACAAAACCGGTATTGTGCAAGAGATAACGCAGATATTAAGTCAATTTAACCTGAACATAGTCAAATTTGATTCATTCCTCGAAAGTGCACCTAATTGGGGTGGTGTTTTATTCAAAGCTAAAGCCACCATTACGGTTGCAGCTGATTTTGATCTAGAAACGTTACGAGACAGCTTAGAAAGCGTAGCAAACGATTTAGTGGTAGATATTGAAATCCAGTAAACTAAATGGCTGCTGTCATCAAATTGTCATAATTGCACTAGACGATTGATAACGTTAAATATGTTAAGAGCGAAGTATGCCTAATACCCAAAACATTTATTATCCTAAAGAACTAAGCTGGCTTTCCTTTAATCAACGAGTATTACAAGAAGCAACCGATGTAAACAACCCCATCATTGAACGTATACGATTCCTTGGTATTTATTCAAACAACATGGATGAATTTTATCGCGTTCGAGTGGCGGATGTTAAACGTAAAATATATATCCACTTAAACGAAGGAGAACTTGAAGAGGCTGAACAAACCAAATTATTGATGGAAAAAATTCAGGAAAAAGTCTTGGGTATGACCAAAGATTTTGACCGCATTCATTCCAACGTAGTAAAAGGTTTAGCCCGATACAATATATTTTTACTCGGCGAAGGAGATCTCAACGACTACCACACTCAGTGGTTAAGTAATTATTTCAAAAATAAAATTTTACGGCATATCGCTCCTGTATTACTCAACAAAAAAGTTAAGTTGGTCTCCCGATTAAATGACTTTGCTACTTACCTTTATGTCGGTGTTCACAAAGATGATAAAGCCATTGCTTATGCAACGATTGAAGTGCCGAGCCAGAACATGTCACGCTTTGTGGTGATACCACCAGAAAAAAGCCGCAAAAAGAAATACATCATTTTATTAGATGACATTATTCGCTTGAATTTGGAGAGTATTTTTAAGGGGTTTATTGAGTTTGATTCTCTTGAGGCATTCTCTTTTAAAATGACCCGGGATTCTGAATATTCTCTCAATGATGAAATAGATGAAAGTTATGTAGATAAAATGTCAGAAAGCATGAAACAAAGGTTGATTGCAGAGCCGGTTCGCGTAGTGCACGACAGCAGAATGCCTAGCGAAATGCTTAAAGATTTAAAAAAACGCTTAAAAATTTCTTCCTACGACAGCCTTATTTCCAGTGGCCCTTATCGAAACTTTAAAGATTTTATTGGATTTCCAAATGTGGGCCGTGATTATTTAGAAAACCAAGAGCTACCCGCTCTTACATCTAAAGATTTTTCTGAATACGACACCGTATTTGATGCGATTACCGCTAAAGATATCCTGCTGCATTATCCCTATCACCGTTTTTTACATGTGACTGAATTTATTCGCCAAGCTGCTTTTGATCCCAGTGTGAAACACATTCGCTTGAATATATATCGAGTAGCTAGTCAATCAAGAGTCATCAGTTCATTAATTGATGCGGTAGATAATGGCAAAAAAGTCACTGTTGTGGTTGAGCTGCGCGCTAGGTTTGATGAAGAAGCAAACATCCAATGGTCAAAGAAAATGACCGATGCCGGTGTGCAAGTGGTCTTTGGTATGCACGCGTTGAAAATTCATAGCAAATTGTGTGTCGTCACTCGCGAAGAAAAAGGGCAATTAATAAACTACGCTCATTTTGGCACCGGCAATTTCAACGAAAAAACGGCAAAGATTTACACGGACTTTAGTTTATTTACCCGTAATCAAGAACTCGCTAATGAAGCCGAAGCTGTTTTTACATTTATTCAGCAGCCCTACAGAAGACAAAAATTTCAGCATTTACAAGTGTCGCCACTCAATGCGCGAACCAAAATTCAAGCCTTAGTGCGCCAAGAAATACAAAACGCTAATGAAGGCCTGAATGCTAAAATAACATTAAAAATAAACAACTTAGATGATAAGTTACTGATTGATGATTTATACAAAGCCAGTCAAGCTGGGGTCATAATCACTGCTATTATCCGTGGTATGTGTTCATTAGTCCCTGGGGTAAAAGGATTAAGCGAGAATATTAGTGTCATCAGCGTTGTTGACCGCTTTTTAGAACACCCAAGAGTGATGGTGTTCGAAAATGCAGGAGACACAAAAATGTTTATTTCTTCTGCCGATTGGATGACCCGCAACATGGATTTTAGGATTGAAGTGGGGTGTCCTATCTATGACGAAGATTTAAAACGCAGAATAATGGATATATTGCAGATACAATTTAATGACACACTTAAAGCCCGTGTAATAGACAAACAGCAAACCAACCATTACGTCACTAGAGGCAATCGTAAAAACCTGCGCTCTCAAACTGAAATTTATCGTTATTTAAAAGCACTAGAAAAGGACAAAAATGTCGCGCGCTAATACTGTACTTGATTCAACCTTCGATAACGTAGAAATAAGAGACTCGATTAAAGTCGCTGCGTTAGACATTGGATCGAATAGTTTTCACCTAGTGGTTGCACGGATTGTGGCAGGCTCAGTTCAGATACTTCACAGGGTTAAGCAAAAAGTGCGCTTAGGAGATGGTTTAGGTACAGACGGAGCTTTATCTGAAGAAGCCATGCAGCGTGGCTTAGATACATTAGAAGTGATAGCAGAGAGCCTTCAAGGTTTTGAACCGCAATCTGTAAGAGTGGTTGCCACCCATGCGTTGCGAAAAGCGAGTAATGCAAAAGAGTTTTTAAGAGCCGCTAAAAAGGTCTTTCCTTTTCCAATTGAGATCATCTCTGGAGCAGAAGAAGCGCGGCTTATTTATCAGGGCGTCGCCCACACTAATCATCAAGAAGGCCAGCGCTTGGTAGTGGATATTGGTGGTGGTTCAACCGAATTTATTATTGGTGAGGGGTTTGAGACTAGAGTATTACGCAGTCTACAAATGGGTTGTGTGAGTTATACCAATCGTTTTTTTAAACAAGGTGAACTTAAACAAAAAGCCTTTAACCGGGCCATTACCAGTGCTCAACAAGAATTGGAGATGATCGATAAAAAATACAAACAGCTAGGCTGGAATACTTGTATTGGTACATCAGGCACTATCAAAATTATAATCGAGCTAGCAGCTCAACTTGATAGTACCAATAGAGAAAATCATGTGTGCTTGACTGACTTGCTCACATTGATGGATTTATGCTGTGCGGCTGGCAATAGCAAAGATTTACAGATTCAAGGTCTGACTGATGATCGCCGTCCAGTATTTGCAGCGGGTTTGGCTATATTAATTGCTGCGTTTAAAAGTTTGGATATTCAGGAAATGGAATATTCTCAAGATGCCCTACGTGAAGGTGTGTTATATGAAATGGAAGCTCATTTAACCCATCCTGACATCAGGCAGCGCAGCGCTGAGAGCCTAGCCACCCGTTATGACGTTGACGTAGAACAAGCGAAACGGGTGCTTGCCACTACCATGGAGCTGCATCAGCAGTGTAAAAAAGCTTGGAAAATCGACAATGAAGAACTAAAAAACATGTTGGCTTGGTCTGCCTTGTTACATGAGGTGGGTTTACAAATTAATACCCGTGGCATTCAGCGCCATTCAGGTTATATATTGCAAAATATCGAATTACCCGGATTTGGACAGGAACAACAAAACTTACTGGCTATATTAACTAGGTTTTACCGTAAAAAAATCAAAGTAGCAGAAATACCTGAATTCACCCTTTTAGCTCAAGAGCAAGTGTATAAGCTTATTGCGTTATTACGCTTGGGGGTGCTGCTCAATATCAAACGTCAAGACGATATTTTACCCAAGATTGTACTCAAAGCAGATGGAGATACATTGCACCTACAATTTCCTGATGAATGGCTTGAGCAAAAACCGGTATTTGGGGCGGATATTGAACGTGAGAGTCACTATATTCAAGAGCTAGGGATAACCTTGAGTTACAAATAAACGTTACATTTTATATGCAAATGTTACCTAAACAACATTAGCTCGAATTAGTCACAGTGCAACAGGGTTGGTTGGGGGGAAGAGGCTAACTCAAACTCGTCTCATTTCACACAACCAACTTGTAACCTACGCCATAAACAGACTGTATCCAGTTTTCATTACCAATCACTGCCATTTTCTTTCTGAGTTTTTTGATATGGCTGTCGATAGTACGATCACTGACAATACGGTGATCGGTGTAACATGAGTTCATCAACTGGTCACGGGAGAAGATCCTGTCTGGCTCAGAACTGAGCAGAGATAACATTTGAAACTCCACTGAAGTTAACGCTATGGCTTGCTGCTCTATAGCCATAACCATCCTGTCGGCATCAAGAATAAAAGGCAAAGAAATGTCAGCGGATGAACTTGCCGTTTTGGAGCGTCGTAAAAGTGCTTTGACTCTAGCCACCACTTCTTTGGGGCTAAAAGGTTTACAAATATAGTCATCAGCACCGATTTCTAAACCCAGTAACCTATCAATCTCTTCCACCTTAGCAGTGACCATAATAATAGGAACTTGGCTTGTCTGACGAATCGACTTGCAAATTTCAATTCCATTTTTACTAGGCAACATAAGATCCAGCAAAATAACATCGGTATGGTGCTCACAAAGCCAAGGCTCAACCCCTAAACCATCATGTAGGCAGCTAGTTTCATATTCAGACATAGCCAAATAATCAGCCAGTAATGAAGCGAGTTTTTTCTCATCCTCAACAATTAAAACATGTGATTTTTTAGTCATCTAAGGGGTATTCCTTTGGTAAGATAATTAAAATTCCTAAACCACCTAAATCCGATGCAAACGCACTGATTTGACCATGATGGCCCTCAATAATTTTTTTACAAATAGACAAACCTAGCCCACTGCCCCCCGTGTCTCTATTTCTAGAGTCTTCTACACGAAAAAGATATTCAAACAAATGAGGCAGGTCGTCTTTCTCGACACCTAAACCATTGTCTTCGATTCGAAGATGAAATTCCTTGGTATCCTGTGACAGCTCTACGGTTATTTTTAACGTATCCCCTTCACTGGCATATTTGATACCATTGGTAATTATATTACCCAACAATTGCCTTAACCGTTTTATGTCAGCAAATACGATTGCTTTATCAGGTAAAGCAACAAATTTCACCTCAATACCATTTTCAAGTAACAAGGTGTGATAGTGCTCAGCTTCTTCAGATAATAAGGTAATAAGATCCACATAATCTTTACGATAATGCATAGTACCTAAATCATTTCTGGTCAGTTCGTGTAAGTCATCTAACAATTGTTCGAGTTGTGCAATCTCTTCACTCAAAGACTGGATACGCTCTAACGTTAAAGGCCTTACACCATCCAGCATAGCTTCCATTTCCCCTTTAAGTATGGCAACGGGTGTGCGCAGTTCATGGGAAATATCGGCTAACCAACGTTTTCTAGCTTGTTCATTCTGCTCTAAGGTGGCAGCCAGTTCGTTAAAATCACGGGTTAATTGAGCAAATTCATCTTTTCTTTTTAAATCAATACGTTGCTGATAATCGCCAAAGGTAAGTTTACTCATTGCCGCCGTCAAAAGTTTGATTGGTTTGACAAAATGTGCGGCCAAAGGCATCGCAATTAGCATGGCGACCAGCACCAATCCCAGGGCAATCAACAAAATATATCGTTGTTGTTCTTTAACAAAATTCAATTCATAACCGGCGGTTAACTGATCACGTTTAGATACAGCTAAAAAGCCTATTATTTGTTTCTCATCAAGGATATCAATGTAACTAAAGCTTAAATCCGCAGAGTATAGGCCCGCTATCAACGTTTTATCAACGTCTAGTAAAGCATAACTAACTTCGAACGCAGGTGGACCACCTCTGCTATGTGGGGGGCCATTGGGTAGACCTTGTTCACGTATTGGATGACCGTTACTCTGAGGTTGATTTTGCCCCATATCTGGGCGCGGTCCTCTGGGTCGGCTAGGCGGTCGGTTCCCTTGTGCTGGACTAAATTCTGAATCAACTAAGCCCCTATCGATAATTTTCTTGAAACCTCTATGGTTTTTACTAATGTTTTGCCAAGACCCTTCTTTTTGATAGAGTTCGGCCAATGAAGAGGCGACACCACTGAGCGCTTTAAGCTCGCGCTCATTCACGTAATCGATCATGCCTTTGCCAATGCTCCATTGCATGACAAGCACTTGAGTAACCACTAACACCACACTAGTGAGGAAAAAAATAGTGATGAGTTTATTTTGTATACGCATACCGCGGCGAAATCTCCAACATGAAAGCTGCTATATTTCAGCCTTATCTATTCAGTATCTCAATCAGTCATCGAACATAATACTAATCAGGCCGTTTGTCTGCTGTCTACTGAATAACTCCTTATTGTTTACACAATTGGGAGATGTAATTAGCGACCAAGATATTGATCAATTAATATCGATAATTTGTCTTGTAGGTGTTCTTCAAAGTCGACAAGTTCTTTACCGAACACCCTTAGGTATTTTTCAGCTTTGTCATGATCAAGACGTTTGTTATTGGTTTTATATTCTGTTTCGAGCAATGATTTATCATAACGGGGAGTGATGACCCAGCGCACAAAATCCGAATCTAATCCGGCAACTTCTTTTTTGGCAAATTTACAAAAGCCTTCGATATGATCAATGCCATCTGGGCCTAAACATCCAGGTTCAACTCTAAATATCACAGTAAGCTTTTTAAACAGAGGGAGAGGCAAATCATGGGTCATCTTTATTAGTTCTCGTACATCGAAGGTCAAATAAAATAAATAATAAACTAATCACTCAAATCTTCCGAGCAAAAATAGTCGGGAAAATACCCGACCCTTTTCACAAAATAAAATTAGCTATTAGAGGCTTGATAAATGCTTTCGATAGACGAGTCCATAGTGGCATCAAATTCGGCATCGCTTTGTTTGGCACTGAGCCCCTCGGAAAGTGCACGTGAGAAACTTGCAATCATGCCGTTATTTTCTGTCAATCTGGTGTTGGCCTCTTCTCTTGAATAACCGCCAGATAATGCCACAACTTTTAACACTTTAGGATGATTCACCAAGTCTTGATAAAAGTTAGCGGTTTCAGGCAAGGTCAGTTTTAACATCACTTGCTGATCGGTCGCTAAATTATCCAAATGTGTAAGGATTGACGCTTTAAGCAAGGCTTCGGCAGCTGCTTTTTCAGGGCTGTGAATATCCACTTCAGGCTCAATAATTGGCATAAGGCCTGTGGCTAAAATTTGTTTAGCCACCGTAAATTGCTGCGCAATGACAGCTTCAACACCCACAGCATTTGCCAACTTAACCACAGAGCGCATCTTAGTTCCAAACACATTTTGGGCATTGGCTTTGGCCAATAAATTATCTAAGTCAGGCATCGCTTTTAAAAGCTGGGTTCCATTAACTTCAGCTTCTAAACCTTTGTCGACTTTCAGGAAAGGAACAACTTGTTTGACATTCCATAAGTAGCTAGAAGTACTTTGACCTAAAATATCTCTATCAAGGGTATCTTCAAACAAAATCGCGCCTAATACACGTTCACCGTTGAATACACTTGAAGTAATAATGCGAGTGCGCATTTCATGTACTTTGGCGAACATTTCTGCGTCACCTTGATACTCAGACTCATCTACACCATACAAACCTAAAGCTTTAGGTGTGCTGCCACCACTTTGGTCTAATGCAGCGATAAATCCATTTTGGTTAACAATTTTTGCAAGCATATCTAGTTGGGCATGTGATGCCATGAGCAACACTCCTTTTTTATTGTGTTTTAAGCCGATGTGCGCAACGGCTCGTAGGGTTTAAGGTATACATCGAGAGCTAAAGCTCTTCTCGTCACTATATTTCAGGTTTTTCGTCAATTAGCTATTTAGCCGCTCTCGCTTCTAACATCGCTACTGCAGGTAACTCTTTGCCTTCCACAAACTCAAGAAAAGCACCACCACCAGTAGAAATATAAGAAATTTTGGCACTCAAATTCCATTTATCAATCGCCGCTAATGTATCACCACCACCCGCTATTGAAAACGCATCGCTATCAGCAATAGCACGAGCCACCACTTCTGTGCCTTTAGCGAAATTATCAAATTCAAAAACACCACAAGGGCCATTCCATAGAATAGTTTTAGCACCCTTTAAAATCGCAGCCACATTTTCAGCCGTTTGTGGGCCATAATCCATAATTTCTTCATCATCTTGTACTTCACTAACATCTTTTATTACAGCAGGCTCTGACTCAGAAAAGTGTTTGCCAACACGCACATCCACTGTTTCTGGGATATCTAAGGAGTCCATTAATCGTTTGGCTTCTGGGATCAAATTTGCTTCATGTAATGACCGGCCAACGTTATAGCCACGAGCTGCAATAAAGGTGTTTGAAATCCCCCCCCCCACTATTAACTGATCAGCAATTTTCGATAAGGCATCCAATACAGTCAATTTTGTTGATACTTTTGAGCCACCCACTATAGCCACCAATGGACGTTTTGGGTTATTTAGGGCACTTGCTAATGCATCAAGTTCACCAACCAGTAATGGACCGGCACAGGCGACTGGCGCAAACACACCCACACCGTGAGTTGAAGCTTGGGCGCGATGGGCGGTGCCGAATGCGTCCATGACATAAATGTCGCACAAGGCTGCATATTGTTTGGCCAAGGTTTCATCGTCGTTCTTTTCGCCGACATTAAAACGCACGTTTTCTAACACCACTACTTCGCCCTCCTTAACGTCTACACCCTCTAAATAATTTTTAGCTAAGCGTACATTCAGATCGGTTTTTTCATTTAGATAATTAACCACGGGAAGCAATGAAAACTCGTCAGCAGGTTCACCTTCTGTTGGACGGCCAAGATGTGACATAATCATCACCTTAGCTCCTTGTTTTAAAGCAGCGGTAATAGACGGCAGTGAAGCACGAATGCGAGCGTCAGAGGTCACTACGCCATCTTTTACAGGCACGTTTAGGTCTTGACGTATTAATACTCTTTTACCGGCTAAATCAAGCTCGGTCATTTTTAATATGGACATAATTTACCTTGTAAATAATCGTTTCTAAATTCGACTTTATTTTTTTGTGTTGAACATGGCCTTGGCATTATCAATCATTCTATTAGCAAAACCCCATTCGTTGTCACACCAAACCAAGGTTTTAACGAGTTGTTTGTGACTCACTCTTGTTTGACTACCATCTACTATACAAGAATGGGGATCGTGATTAAAATCAACCGATACTAAAGGTTCCTCAGTGTAGCTTAAAATCCCCTCTAAGCGCCCTTTTGTGGCTTGTTTGAGTGCTTGATTCACTTCATGAATACACACGTGTTTTTCCAGAGTGACACTTAAGTCCATTGCCGTAACATTGATAGTAGGTACTCGCACTGCTATGGCTTCAAATTTACCCGCAAATTTAGGTAAAATTCGTTCTATTCCTATCGCTAACTTGGTATCAACAGGAATAATCGATTGACTGGCCGCTCGAGTAAGCCGCAAATCTGTATGGTATGCATCAATCACTTGTTGGTCATGCATTGACGAATGGATAGTAGTAATCGTTCCGCTTAACACGTTGAATGCGTCATCCAACACTTGGATCACAGGCACAATACAATTGGTTGTGCATGAACCGCTGGAGACAATGAAATCGTCAGCTTTCAACTGATGATCATTAATCCCATAAATCACGGTTGCATCCATATCAGGTCCACAAGGCTGTGAAAACAACACTTTTTTGGCGCCTTGATCTAAATGCGCTTTGCCAGCGGCTCTATCATTATGCACACCCGAGCATTCAAGCACCAAATCAATATCAAGTTGTTGCCAAGGAAGATCTGCAATGTTTTCATGCTGTAGTAACAGAATTTCATCTCCTGCAACAATCAGACGTTTTGCTTGTAAATCAACAGAAAAACCAAATCGTCCATGGGACGTATCGTACTTGAGCAAGTGTGCAATGCCATTTGGCTCGGCTAACTCATTAATCGCCACCACTTTTATATCAGTATTGCGGCCGCTTTCATATAAAGCTCTGACAACGTTGCGGCCTATACGGCCAAAACCATTAATTGCAATTCGTAACATAACACTCTTTAACTTGATTCAAGGTGAGCAAGCTCACCTGACACTTCTTCTAATAATAAATACCTTAGAACAAAGGCGCTAAAAAGCGCCTTTGTATATTGAATAGGCTCTTAGTTTAAACCTTTAGCAGCCTTAACTACTGCCTCTGTGGTGATACCGAAGTATTCCAATAATGCGGCACCCGGTGCAGATTCACCGAAGGTGGACATTCCCACAACAGTCCCACCAAATCCAACATATTTATGCCAAAAATCCACATGAGCCGCTTCGACCGCTACACGTTTTGTCACAGACCTTGGTAATACAGACTCTCGGTAATCGGCGTCTTGCTTATCAAAAACTGATGTACTTGGCATAGACACAACACGCACTGCCATGCCTGTAGCAGACAATTGCTCAGCCGCTGCCACGGTGATGCCCACTTCAGAGCCTGTGGCGATTAAGATTACATCAGGCGTACCGGCACAATCTTTTAATACATAACCCCCTTTAGCAACATGAGATAATTGCTCGGCATTACGTGGTTGAGCAGGCAAACCTTGACGACTAAAGACTAATGCCGATGGGCCGTCTTTTCGTTCAAGAGCAGATTTCCATGCAACGGCTGTTTCTGCAGCATCACAAGGACGCCATGTAGTAAGGTTTGGCGTAAGGCGTAAGTTGGCAATTTGCTCGATAGGTTGGTGAGTAGGACCGTCTTCGCCTTGACCAATAGAGTCATGGGTATACACAAAGATATTTGGAATACCCATTAATGAAGCCATACGCACAGCGTTACGGGCATATTCCATAAACATTAAGAAGGTAGCGCCAAACGGACGGAATCCACCGTGTAGGCCGATACCATTCATGATGCCGCTCATACCAAATTCACGGACACCATAATAGATATAGTTGCCGCTGGCATCATCAGCTGAAATTCCTTGGGTACCAGACCAGATAGTAAGGTTAGAGCCGGCTAAATCAGCTGAACCACCTAACACTTCAGGCAACAGAGTTGCGAAGGTTTCAATTGAATTTTGCGAAGCTTTACGGCTAGCCACATTTTCAGCTTTGTCTTGTGATTGTTGAATAAACGCATCCGCTTTTTCAGCAAAGTCAGCAGGTAAGTCACCGGCCAAACGGCGCGTGAGTTCTGCTGCTAGTGCCGGATGTGCTTGTTGGTATGCAGTAAATTGTTCATTCCAAACTTGTTCTTTTTCTGCACCAGCAACTTTTGCATCCCAGCCAGCGTAAACCTCTGCAGGAATTTCAAAAGGAGCATATGGCCAATTAAGAAATTTACGCGCCGCTTTAATTTCTTCTAGACCTAGAGGTGCTCCGTGACAGTCGTGGCTACCTGATTTATTTGGCGAACCAAAACCTATAATCGTTTTGCAACAAATTAACGTAGGTTTAGAAGTTTCAACTTTAGCGGCTGCAATCGCATCAGCAATAGCTTGAGAGTCGTGTCCATCAACGTCTGCAATGACGTGCCAGCCATAGGCTTCAAAACGAGCCGGAGTGTTATCAGTGAACCAACCTTCCACATGACCATCGATTGAAATACCGTTGTCATCCCAAAATGCGACTAATTTACCTAAACCCAATGTACCTGCTAAAGAACATACTTCGTGAGAAATACCTTCCATCAAACATCCATCGCCTAAGAAACAATAAGTATAATGATCGACCACATCAAAATTTGGTTGATTAAACTGGGCAGCTAAGGTTTTTTCGGCAATCGCCATACCCACGGCATTACTCAGCCCCTGCCCCAAAGGTCCAGTGGTAGTTTCAACACCCGGTGCATAACCATATTCTGGATGACCCGGCGTTTTAGAATGCAATTGACGAAAATTTTTTAACTCTTCGATGGGTAATGCATAACCAGTTAGATGTAATAGAGAATAGATCAACATCGAGCCGTGGCCGTTGGATAATACAAACCTGTCTCTGTTAGCCCAATCAGGATTGCTTGGATTATGTTGCATATGATCTGCCCACAACACTTGCGCAATGTCAGCCATGCCCATGGGTGCACCTGGGTGACCTGAGTTAGCTTGTTGAACGGCATCCATACTAAGGGCGCGAATGGCGTTGGCGAGTTCTCGACGTGATGACGACATGTAGTCTCCTGACTGATCCAATAATAATGGTTAACCGTAACTCAACGCTACAGGCACCTAAGTTAGCTCTGCATTTTGTATTAGCTAGCCAGTAACTGCAATGCTAAATCCTTTATGAATGGGTATTTTCATATGAATTTTTGTTTACACTTTAGCAGAATAAACTTTATAGACGTTTGGACGTCTAGAAGTAAAGACTGGCATTTTGTATTTGAATAGTTAGAATACACCTATAAATCTGAATAACGACTTTGACTCAAGGCACTTTTATGACCTCACACTTATTTACTTCTGAATCTGTATCGGAAGGACACCCCGACAAAATTGCGGATCAAATTTCTGATGCCGTTTTAGACGCCATCTTGGCCCAAGATCCTAAGGCAAGAGTGGCCTGCGAGACTTTTGTCAAAACCGGAATGGTGTTAGTGGGTGGCGAAGTCACAACCTCAGCATGGGTAGATATAGAAGAAATCACCCGTAAAACAGTCAGAGAAATCGGCTACGTTCATTCAGATATGGGATTTGATGCAGACTCATGCGCCGTATTAAATGCTATAGGCAAACAATCTCCTGATATTAATCAAGGTGTAGACCGCACCTCACCAGAAGAACAAGGCGCCGGAGACCAAGGTTTAATGTTTGGTTATGCAAGTAATGAAACAGATGTGTTGATGCCTGCACCTATTACTTATTCTCACCGCTTAGTAAAACGCCAGTCCGAAGTACGTAAAAATGGCACACTAAGTTGGTTGCGGCCTGATGCAAAAAGCCAAGTGACTTTTATCTACGAAAATAATCAACCCGTTGCTATTGATGCAGTGGTGCTGTCAACTCAACATGATGAAAGTATTAGCACAGCAGATCTGCGTGAAGCCGTGATGGAAGAAATTATTAAGCCAGTATTACCTGAAAAGTGGCTGAGCAAAAAGACCAAATTTTTTATCAACCCAACAGGTCGCTTTGTGATTGGAGGCCCAATGGGCGATTGTGGTTTAACGGGTCGTAAAATAATTGTCGATACCTATGGCGGCATGGCAAGACATGGTGGTGGTGCATTTTCTGGTAAAGATCCATCAAAAGTCGACAGATCAGCGGCGTATGCAGGACGTTACGTAGCAAAAAATATAGTGGCGGCTGGACTAGCCGATAAATGTGAAATTCAATTGTCTTACGCCATTGGTGTAGCAGAACCCACATCTATTAATATTGATACTTTTGGCACAGGTAAAGTTTCTGATTCATTATTGGTTAAGTTGGTCCGTGACAACTTCGAACTTAGACCTTTTGGGCTGCTTAAAATGCTCGACTTAGAACGACCGATCTATCTAGCAACCGCAGCATATGGACACTTTGGAAGAGAAGAATTTCCTTGGGAAAAAACAGATGTGGCTGAACGCCTCAAAGCGAGTATTTAATTTTTAAAAATCTGACCGAAACAAAAAAGCCTCACTCTGAGGCTTTTTTGTTTCGGTCAGATATTAGCCTGAGGATATTCTTGTGCGGCTTCTTCACAAGCGGCCATAGCTCTAATCTAATTCGCACGTCACCCGCTACCCTAACACTCACGCATTGTCCTTGTTCCGCTGATTTATCTTCTGAAATCACACTAACAAGATCACCATCTACCGCCGCCAATGGATATTCATAACCATTGGTATCCCCCTCAAATAAAGATGTGAGTAAGCCACGCTTAACAGTGTTGAAAGAACAGCGAAAATTTGTATATGGTAGTTTTAAAGTAATAATGGATTTAGGAATAAATATAATTAACTGCACAGATGCTTAATCGATTGCCTATTTCAAGGTATGATCACCCCATCATTAGACTTAAAGTAAAATTTCCATGCGATGTACTCAATACTTGTGCTTAATTCTTATCTTCACTACATGCCTTTCATCCTGTGCCAAATCGCCTCTAGGGCGGAATCAACTCAAATTATATTCAAGCTCTCAGTTGGCAGGAATGGGCGAACAGGCTTTTGCAGGTATGAAAACAGAACAAAAAATTTCCAGTCAGACGGTGTCCAACCAATATGTTAAGTGTATTGCAGACGCAATTACACAACATGTACCCAAATCAGTGTTTGCAGGTGTTTGGGAGCTAGTGGTATTTGACTCTGAGCAAATTAATGCGTTTGCTTTGCCTGGTGGCAAGATTGGCGTATACACAGGCTTAATTGAACTGACCGAAAATCAACACCAACTTGCTGCGGTAATTGGTCATGAAGTGGGTCATGTCATTGCTGAACATGGTAATGAAAGAATGTCCAGCAGCGCTCTTATTGGCGTAGGAATGGAAGTCACTAATCAACTATTAAAAGCAAATGAAATAGCCAGCAGTAATATGATCATGGCTGGCTTAGGGTTGGGTGTGCAAGTTGGCGTACAATTACCATTCGGTCGTACTCATGAATCAGAGGCGGACTTAATAGGGTTAGACCTAATGGCCAAAGCAGGCTTTGATCCCCAGCAGTCAATCAACCTATGGCAGAACATGGCCAAAGCCAGTGGCGACAATCGCCAACCAGAACTGCTATCCACTCACCCACTGCCTGCAACCCGTATAGAAAATTTAGCGAATAATATGCCAAAAGCGTTAAAAGGCTATCGCTTAGCAACAAATAAACCAAACTGTAAAATTTAGTTCTTTTAGGAGACAAAAAAATGCCGCTATTTAATACTAGGGCGGCATTTTTATTACATATAAATATTAGTCGTTTTTGTGAACATGTACGTCCATTTGTGGGAATGGGATAGAAATACCTTCAGCGTCAAAACGTAATTTAACCGCTTCATTAAAGTCAAACTTCACTCCCCAATAGTCAGCAGAAGCCACCCAAGGACGCACGACAAAATTAACACTGCTATCCGCCAATTCCGCCACTGCAACAGTAGGAGCAGGATCTTTTAAGATACGATCATCGGCAGCAACCATTTCATTGAGTATTTCTTTGGCTTTTTTCAAATCACTGTCGTAACCAATACCTACAACCATATCGACTCGACGTGTCTCTTTGGCAGAATAGTTAGTAATATTACCGCCATAAATACCACCATTTGGTACGATGATTTCCTTATTATCACCTGTGGTCATAATAGTGGTGAAAATACTGATACTTTTAACCACACCCGTTGCGCCACCGGCCTCGATGAAATCACCGGCTTTAAACGGTTTGAATACCAGTAACATGACACCTGAAGCGAAATTCTGCAACGAACCTTGTAACGATAAACCAATAGCTAAGCCAGCTGCAGCTAAAATGGCTGCTAAAGAAGTGGTATTGACATTTAATTGATCTAGTGCCGCAATAATGACGAACAGCATTAGCACTGCTCTTGCAATCGCTTTAACAAAGTCAATCAACATGTCGTCATACTGAGAACGAATCATGACTTTGCCAAGCACATTCACCAATATGCCAACAACAATCTTACCAATAATGTATATGGCAATCGCCATGACTATATTAATTCCCCAAGGGATAATATAGGTATCCATCATCTGAGACATTTTTTCCGTGTCAAATCCAAACATTTTTATCTCCAACCTTTGTAATAATTAAATAATATGACTATTGTGATGAAATCCTTCATACCGAGATTATAATAGATGAAATGTTTTATCTTTCAATAATACAAAAGTCTATTTTTATAAGATTTTTAGATTTAATTAAACCCCTTCATCAATCTGTCATTTAATTAGCCTATATTTGTGCGAAGTTAAATGTTCAGCACAATTCGTTTAATTTAATTAATTGTTTTAAATATAAAAAAATTTAGTGCTATGATGCATATCACTTGTTTTAATTGTTCTAATTGTTCTAATATTTTTAAAGGAATTGAAAATGTTACTAGTCAGTCTGTTAGTTATTTCTTTGGTTTTACTTTTAGCTTTTTCAATGTCTAGAGAAAAGGGAAAAAACACTAAATTTGCTCGAAAAGGTGCTAACGCCATAGCCCAAAATCAAGATACGTCTCAGTCTATGGATACGTCGGAAGTGATTGAAATTAACTGAACAATAATTAGAAGCTAGGCAGAACTGAACCATCTGCCGACGCTTAGTACTATTCTGTTTATCCCTCCCGCATTTTATCTCTTCTTTAATTTTCACACTGTTGATACCATTTATAAAACCCTAACCGAGTAACCACATGCGCATCAGCAGAATTTATTACCCTTTTGAGTTATCTACCGACACTTATGTCACTTTGACTGATGATGCGACTAATCACGTGGCTAATGTTTTACGGGCTAAAACTGGACAAGCCGTAGTGTTATTCAATGGTGATGGAAGCGAATATAGTGCCGAGCTATTTGAAGTGGCCAAACGTAAGGTAGTCGTTCATATAGATTCTAAGATTTCAATCAGCATCGAATCACCACTTAGTATTCATCTAGGCCAAGGTATTTCTCGAGGCGACAGAATGGAATGGGTGATCCAAAAGTCTGTCGAATTAGGTGTCACTGAAATCACGCCACTTATTACAGAACGCTGTGGTGTGAAACTAAGTCCGGACAGGTGGTCTAAGAAACATGAGCAGTGGCAAAAATTAGCCATTGCAGCCTGTGAGCAATGTGGCAGAAATGTATTACCGGTTATACATGCGCCTAGTTTATTTACAGACTGGATAAATTTATCCACTAACCAAATCCGTCTTACCTTGCACCCAAGAGCTGAAAAAGCCTTTAGACATGTGTCTATGCCCCCTGCTGGAGTCAGATTATTGATTGGTCCAGAAGGTGGTTTTTCAGACCAAGAAATTTACAAAACCGAACAAAATGGATTTCAGACTATTCAACTGGGACCAAGGGTTTTACGCACTGAAACAGCTGCAATCAGTGCCATATCAGCTCTACAGGCAATACACGGGGATCTATAAAAAGTCTGATAAGGTTACATTGCTCAAAATATGATAGATTATTTGATTAAGTGTAGTGCTAATAAAAATAATAAAATCTATGCAACTCTCTAGTGAAGACAATACCAGAAAGTTGTGGGCTAGGTATGCATATCTGTAACAACATCGTTATGAAAGTACTTCGAGGAACCATTGATTGCCGGTCTGAATTAGGCAAAGGGGTAGAGTTTACTATTGCATTTCCTGTTTAATCCCACCCTTTCTAGTTTTAATACTTCATCCCTCGAAATTAAAAATGCCCGCTAAATTAGCAGGCATTGTTTAGTTTTGGCTGTGGGCAACTACCCGTAAGTTAATGCAGAATTCTGGTCTTAATCGTGCCATCAATTTTTTGTAGTTGCTCAAATGCTTCTGCTGCATCGTCCGTTTCAACATCGATCACTACGTAACCAATGTTTTGATTGGTTTGTAGATATTGCGCCGCAATATTCAAACCTTTTTGTGCAAATGCTTGGTTAATTTGTGTTAACACACCCGGCGCATTTTTATGAATATGTAATAAGCGTGAGCGATCAGATTGCTCAGGTAAAGAGACTTCTGGGAAATTAACTGCCGACAAAGTCGAACCATTATCACTGTACTTGGCCAATTTACCAGCCACTTCGATGCCAATATTTTGCTGGGCTTCTTGGGTACTTCCACCTACGTGGGGTGTCAAGATAACATTATCAAACTGGGTCAGTGGTGATTCAAACATCTCGTTATTCGACTTCGGTTCTACTGGGAATACATCGATAGCTGCACCGGCTAATTTGCCACTTTTCAGGGCATCGACCAAGGCATCTATCTCAATGACAGTTCCTCTGGAAGCATTTATTAGAATTGCACCATCTTTCATCATGGCTAACTCTTTAGCACCGATCATGCTTTGAGTTTCTATCGTCTCAGGTACGTGAAGGGTAACGACATCAGAAGTATTTAATAATTGTTTTAAGGTTTTAGTTTGTGTTGAGTTACCTAAGACTAGTTTATTTTCAATATCAAAAAACTGCACACGCATTCCAAGATGCTCAGCTAAAATACTTAATTGTGTGCCGATGTGGCCGTAACCAATAATACCCAAGGTTTTACCCCGTGCTTCAAAAGAGCCCACCGCGCTTTTATCCCAAATGCCCTTATGTGCCTTCGCATTTCTCGCTGGCACGCCACGTAAAAGCAAAATAATTTGAGCAAGGGCCAACTCAGCAACTGAACGAGTATTTGAAAAAGGCGCATTAAAAACAGGTATGCCTCGTATTTGTGCAGCCAACAAGTCAACTTGGTTAGTACCAATACAAAAACAACCTACAGCCACTAACTTATTAGCAGCGTCAATAACCTTCTCATTCAACTGAGTTCTGGAACGAATACCAACAAAATGTACATCTTTAATTTTGGCAATCAATTCATCTTCAGGGAGTGATGTTTTCAGATACTCAATGTTTTCATACCCATTGGCATGAAGGGTATCCAAGGTACTTTGATGAAGACCTTCCAGTAGTAATATTTTGATTTTTTCTTTCGGCAACGACACTTTGCTCATGATATTCCTACGTAGCAGTTTAATTTGAGACATCTGGACGTCTATTTGGTGAAGAAAATACCAGAAATCTGCCTGTTTAGAAAGGCAATTATGACTAAAGCCATATTAAAAAAGCGGATTTATAGTTATTGTTTATGCACAATATGTTTAACGGCCTAGTTATCTACCAATGATTCCAGCGTTAAGCATTAGAACGTAATCCAATGTTGTGGATTTGCTATAGATAAACATCAACTTTAAAGTGTTTCATAAGGCCATAAATCGAGGAGAACGCTAGTGGCAATCACAGCCTACAAAACCGTATTTAGTGAATATCACAGTGGACCAACTTCTTTTATCCATATGTTATCTAAGCCTATTGCACCGACACGGGACGTAGCTATAAATCAAGACGACACAGATAAATTAAGAGACACGAGGCATAAGACAGCAAAAAAAATCAACACCACGCTGGTTTTTTATGGAGACCATAATGCCGATAAGGCCATGGAACTGAATCAACTTGCTTACCATTCTCAACAATCAGTCTGTTTCATTGACTGTCAACGATTGGTGGATAAATATATTGGAAAAACCGAGAAACACCTTTCAAAACTCATAGCACAGGCTGGATCACAGAGCTGGATATTATTCTTCGATAAAGCTGACGTTTTGTTCTCTAGGCGCTCAGAGGTTAAAGATGCACATCACGAATATGCCAATCAAGAAGTCAGTTATGTGCTCAAATGTTTATCTCAATACCCTGGCTTATCGATACTTTCATTAACAGAAAAACCTAAGTTGGAAATGCTCCAATATGCAGTAGATAGTGTTATATCATTTCGCTAGTACCACTGCCGATTGAATTGTTCTATACCGCTCCTGGAGCCAAAGAAATGTTTTTAATTAATTCAAGTACTTCAGGGTTAGCCAATGCCAACTGGCACCCTTGATGATTGTCGGTGTGATCCGCTGAACAATCCACCTGCCATTGCCTTAATACATAAGCAGCAACGGCGGCTCTTAAGCGTATCGAAAGTTTCCCATCCGCCATGTTGTAATCCATCTCAATCGCCTTCGACTGCTTAATCTTAGGATGGGGAACAAGCACAATATTCACAATTAGTTGCCATTGCTGATCATAAGGACTGGCTTCATGCACATGAACAGGCCCTTGGATAGAATCGACAAAAGTAAAACGGGTGGATACAAAATCCCGAAAACTATTGCTCTTTCGATCATAAGCACGCACATGCCAGCGATGACCATTGTTGATAATTGAGTGAGGTACTAACGCTCGCTCTGTTTCACCTGATGAGACTGACACATAACCACACTTGATCCCTTGTTTATTATGAATAGCTCGCATGATACTGGCAATTATGGCTACATTCGGATGTATCAGCCTGACCGCATCAAAACACTGCTCAGAGGGCTGTACACCAGTAGAAATTCCATTACCAAATCCACGACTGAGGGACATTAAAATCACCTCTGGATCATGTTTATATACGGGTTGAAAAGCATCCGTTCGATGATAACTTTTAGTTTGATGTCGTAAAATAAGATTATGTGGGGCAAGTTCTTTATAAGTACTGAAGTCCCGTGTACTGGCTGCCAACCCCGTTTTAAAACGTTGGATCAAGTCTGTACGAGCAATATGACCAAAAAACTGCAGACTAAAATCAATAAATGCCAAACGGTCTGATTGTGCATGGGTTAACCCTGCTAGTTTTTTTTCTATTTGTAATTCATTTAAATTATTCTGGTATTCCATCAGGATAGACTCATAATGACTAGATCGTAAAAGAATAAGTGAGTTTTCCACTCAATGCAATCATTATGATTTTATCTTCGTAGTTAAAGGAAAACGCCAAATTAATCCACCGAGATAGAATATGACTAACAAAATAGACAAAGAAGCACTTATGGCACTAAAGATTGCCTTTAGCTATATGCCAAAGGCAATTGAAGTGACTAAGTATGAGTATGGTGAACGCTATCAGGCAGTGTTAAACCACATAGAAGCAGTGCGAGAAACGCTGTTAATCAATGATGTCGACCCAGATGAAGTATCGGGTGAAATAGATCCAGACAACACACCGAATTCTAGTTATTAACGTTACTCTGGGAGTAGCTGATCAATGTTATTCAGTAAATGATTCTCCGAGGCATTGTTTAAGCCGTTGTAAATGCCACGGATATGGCAGCTTTTATCTACCAATATAAGGTTTTTAGTGTAAAGAAAATCTTCATTGCTGACAAACTTGCCTAAATATTCACTCGCAAAATAATCGTTTTTAGCAATGGTATAATGCTAATCACCCCTGAACCTTTTATTCATTCATTTTCCATGGTTTGCATTTCTGCTTTAAGGGCCTCAATATCTGAGATTAAATAGGTGACAGACGCACTATTTAGTCCATTATATATGCCACGTATATGTCGATTTTGATCAATAAGCAGCAGACTTTCTGTATGTAAAAAATCATCGGTTTTTTGAATGTTACCTAAATCTTCACTGGCAAAATAAGCACTTTTAGCCAATGAATAAATAGTTTCTCTATCACCCGTCGCTAAATGCCATTTTCCACTGATTATGCCATTATCGTTAGCATATTTTTTTAGTGTTGCAACCTTATCTGTACTGGGTCTAATTGAGTGTTGAAGAATTTTAACATCTGCGTCTTCAAGGAATTTTTCCTGCACCTTGTTAAGTTTAGTTCTTATGAAAGGGCAAATTCCAGGACAAGTACTAAAGAAAAAACCTGCCACGTAAATTTTATTTACGAAGGTTTTTTCACTGACTTCTCCCCCATCCTGATCAGTAAAACTAAAGGGTGGAATACGATGAAAATCTTTAAGTTTCGTACTATTACTCTCTAACCAATGAGGGGTAAATTCTGCACTATTATAGTAAGGCAAACTGTCAGACGCGTGGGCTGGTGAACTTAATATCCCCCCCACAAAAAACAAAATACTAAAGAGTAATATTTGCTTGAGATTGGTAGTATTCAGGCGTGATAACCTCGTCTTTAAGCCCAACACAATTATTTGCTTTTCTAAGTCCATAAATCCGTCCGTTTTTATATTCAAAATTGGAAAATAATTTGCCGTTTTTACGCCAAGCTTGTTGCAACCCAACGGGTTTACCTGCGTGATAATTAAATTTCTTAAACTTTGCACCACTTCGATACCAACGTTTGCCTACCCCTTCTGTTTTACCTTTTATGTAGAAGAAATCGGAACGAAGGTTACTATTGAACCACCACGTTTTGGTCGCACCGTCTCGAGCGCCCGCAACATAAAGTGATTCATAGCCCAGTATCCCGCTGTCAAACCATTTTTTAGCGTAGCCCTGACGCCTGCCATTAACAAATTGGTCGGCGGTTGAGACTTTTCCGGAGTCGTGGTAACTCACCATTTCGCCGGTAAAAGGTTTGTTTTGGTATACGCGCTGACCCTGCTGGTTAATTGATATTTCTGATTTTCTGATAATTAACTGAGTCAGAGAGCTAAATTCAATAGTTGTAGTGATCCCCGCCACTAGCACCGATAAACAAAAAAGTAGCGCTATTCCAATACGTTTGTTAATTAATATCACCCGGTGTACCTTGGAAGTTGCCTGGGAAAATCAAGTAATAATCACCGTTTAGATATTGTTCAGTTGAGACATGATAATGGTACTCAGCATCCTCTGCCCCAGAGCCTGTATACAAGGTTACCGAAGCATGGCCATTGGATTCATCAAGATCAGTTGGGTAGTCTGCTGATGAATAACACCTTCTCCCGAAAATTAAAAATCCATCCGCCATAATACCTACAAGGGAGTCATCATCATATGAAATGGCTTTTGGTTCTAGGTGATAGTGGTAGGTCTGCGGACCGGTGTGAGCGCCATTACGATCAAAACCTTGAATAACACCCAGTGAAACATCACCGTTACCTTCAGAATCATTAAAAATGGGGGCTCCACTTATTGAAATCCCAATAGCGCCAAGTGGCGTTGCCGACGAACTACTAGCTAACTCAGGAGACACTGGGACAGTCAAATTATAATCGTTAATATAATCTTCAATATCTCCAGGCGATCTTTGTGCATCAAACAAAGTTGCGTCTTCAGGTTCAACATACAAACCACTATCGTTTCCTGAATCCCAATAGGAAGATGTATGATCAGGCTTACCCGCAGACTCAAGGGCGACAGTACAACCGTCTTCAGATAAAACAACCGTCACATTAGGCGCGGCGACAAATTCGAGTAAAGCACTTGAAAGCTCTGTCATCGGCGATCCGCACGAAGCAGTTCCACTGTCTACTTCCGTTACTGTGTCTGTTGAGTCTGATGAACCACTACAAGCCGACAACAACAATGCCGATATTACCGAGCCCAATAAAACGCCGTTGTTTTTACAATTTACCATTTTCATATACTTAACCCATTACCGTAGTTGCTAACACCAATTCAATCTATATATCGATAGTCTGGTTAAGAAGATAGCAAACACTGTAAAGAGAGAATGTGCAAAGAATGTGCAAAGTGGGTTTATACCAATTACATTACGCCTGCAGCTTGATACAACTGAAGATGCACTTCCACTAAGGCATCTATATTACGTTGATAACCACCACCTATTACTGCTGCGATAGGTAACCCCTTACTTTTACATGTATCAAAAACTAAACAGTCTCTTTGATATACACCTTCAGTACTAATATTTAAATGCCCCAAATCATCATCCATGTGAATGTCTACCCCCGCATCATAAATGACTGCGTCGGGCCCAAAGGTATTAATAGCTAGATGCAAAGCACTATCGACTGTTTCTAAATATTCATGATCTTGCGTGCCTTTGGGCAAGTTAAAGTCCATATTTGAGTGCTGTTTACGGTATGGGAAGTTTTTCTCTCCATGAAGAGAAACCGTGTATATTTGGGTGTTGTTTTCCGCTAATTTCGCCGTCCCGTCGCCTTGATGCACATCACAGTCGAAAATCAGTACTTTGTCGATCTTAGGACTGTTCAACATAGTCAAAGCGGCCAAGTACAAATCGTTAAACAGACAAAAACCCGAACCATAATTAGCAAACGCATGATGATAACCGCCGGTCAAATTTAATGCTTTACCATGCTCTAAGGCTAGTTTTGCAGTTAAAACAGTGCCGCCTACAGCCGTTAATGAGCGCTGAATAAGTTGTGCAGACCAAGGAAAACCAATACGCCGCATCGCTTTAGCATCCAGAGTGCCAGCAACGAGTTGTTGTACATATTGCGGATTAAAAACTTGTGCCAAGTCTTTTGGGGAAACTGGGGTCGGCATAAAAAAGCTATCATCTGCAACCCCCTGCACGGCTAATGCATTACGGATCCCTTGATATTTTTCAGTAGGGAAACGATGACGTACAGGTAAGTCAAGTTGGCTATAAATAGGGTGAAATACCAATGGGATCATAATGTTAGTCGATTGTTGCTTCGCAATTAATGAATACTAATAATGAACAATATCAGTTCAAAACACGTTAAAGTATCTTAAATTAACAAACAAACCATTTAGGAACAGATTGTGAGAACGATTCAGCCAGTGTTATATGCCTTTTTGTTTTTTATCTTTGCATTAACAACACAGGCAACAGAATTAGAGTACAAAAATCAACAGCAAGTACATGATATTCAGCAACAAATTTCTGCAAAACGTATTGAACAGGATATTCGTAAATTAGTTGGCTTTGGCACGCGTCACACCTTGTCTGAAACAAAATCTGACACCCGTGGAATAGGCGCGGCTAGGCGCTGGTTCAAGTCTGAATTTGATGCAATTTCTAAAGCCTGTGGTGGTTGTATAACAGTCTATTTTCAATCACAAACCATTCAAGGTGAAAAACGTATTCCAGATGCGACAGAAGTAGTCAGTGTGATTGCGGTGCAAACTGGAACCACTGATCCTAACCGCTACGTCATGATGTCTGGCGATATTGACTCGCGCATTTCAGATGTAATGAATTTTACTGATGATTCACCGGGTGCAAATGACAATGCTTCTGGCGTCGCAGGCATTTTAGAAGCAGCCCGTGTACTGAGCCAATACCAGTTTAACGGTAGTATTGTTTACGCCGCTCTGGCCGGTGAAGAACAAGGACTATTTGGCGGGAAAATATTAGCTGAAACAGCGCAAAAAGACGGATGGCGTTATCAACAATACTACGGCACGTATTTTTGCCGAGGGTACTCGCTACACCGAAACCGATGCACAAGCACGCACTCGCAGGTATACGGGTGGCGAGGTGGATTCTCCTAGTCGCAACTTGGCTCGTTATATTGATTTAATGGCTGACAGATATATCCCTAACTTAGATTCTATGGTGGTTTACTGTTTAGACAGATTCGGTCGCGGCGGTCATCATCGTCCCTTCAACGATTTAGGTTATCCTGGGGTACGTATTATGGAAACTAACGAACATTACGACCGTCAACACCAAGACCTTCTAATAGAAGATGGTGTGACCTATGGCGATACCATAGACGGAGTTAATTTTGAATACGCAGCTAAACTCACCGCTTTAAATGCTGTGTCGCTGGCAGGCATGGCGTGGGAGCCATCTCTACCAGCAATGGTTACGATAAAAGGTGCAGTCCAACCCAGTACTACATTGAGCTGGGCGGCGCTAGATAAAAGCCAAAATAAGCAGCTCGCGGAATACAAGATTTATTGGCGTTACACCGACGCACCGCAGTGGCAATACAGTAAATTTGTAGGCGACGTTACCCAATACACTTTAGAAAATGTGGTAATAGACAACTACTTTTTTGGTGTCGCCAGTGTGAGCAAAGAGGGTTATGAGAGTCCAGTGGTGTTTCCCGGCACTGCAGGCTCTTTTGGTGAGTAATAAAGGCAGCTGAATATAGAAAAAAAACAGAGCGGAAATTTAGTCCGCCCTGTTTTTCTTTAATTATGCACGTATTTGTCCGTCGCCCATCACCAAGTATTTCTCAGTGGTGAGTGATTCTAAACCCATAGGGCCATAGGCATGGAGCTTGGTTGTGGCGATACCAATTTCGGCACCTAATCCCAGTTCGCTACCATCAGCAAAACGCGAGGATGCATTAACCATCACCACAGACGCATCAACAGAGCGTTGAAAACGTCTAGCCGTTAGCTCATTTTTACTACAGATGACTTCAGTATGGTGACTACCAAATCTGTCGATGTGCGCCATAGCTTCATCAACACCATCAACAATTCGAACCGCTATCTCAAGGTCTAGGTATTCCTGACCAAAATCTTCTACAGCTAAAACTGTGGCATCGCTGAAATATTGGCTAGCATCAACACAGGCGTTGACTTTAACTTGCTTTTCTTTAAGTTTTTCAGCCACTTTAGGCAAAAATTCAGCAGCAATGGATTTGTCTACCAACAGCCCTTCAGTCGCGTTACACACCCCAGTTCTATGGGTTTTACCGTTGACTAACAAATCCATAGCAACGTTCAGATCAGCTTCTTTATCTATATACAGATGACAAACGCCTTTGAAATGCTGAATGACAGGTATTTTACTGTTATCCGTTACATAATTAATCAACCCTTCACCACCTCTTGGAATGATCACATCAATGCTATCGCGCTGCTGCATCAACTCAAACATCAAATCACGGCTAGGATCAGGCACGACTGTAATCAGCTCTTTAGGCAAATCAAATTTTATTAGCACATCCTGTAAAACCTGTGCGATGGCTAAACTGGAGGTCAATGCCTCTTTGCCGCCACGCAAAATAACCGCATTACCCGATTTAAAACACAGGGCACCTGCATCTGCGGTTACATTAGGTCGTGCTTCAAAAATCATACAGACAACACCAAGGGGCACTCGCATCTTGCGAATTTGCAATCCATTAGGACGTTCGCTGACCACTCGTTCAGCACCAACCGGGTCTGCTAGACCAGCAATGACTTCAATTCCTGATGCCATTGCTTCAATTCTTTCATCATTTAAGGTGAGCCTGTCGAGCATCGAACTGCTCAAACTGTTTTGCTTTGCTTGGGCTAAATCTTGTTCATTCGCTGTAAGAATGTTTTGCTTGTTCTCACGCAATGCCACTGCCATGGCAAGCAACACTTGGTTTTTAATTGACTCTTCTAAAACGGCTAATGTTTTGGATGCTTTAGCCGCCGCTAATGTTAAGGTTCTTATGATGCTCATAATGTCTCCAACAGGGCGACATGTTTATCTGAGATAATTGGCCCTGTTTGTTCTTGAAAATCGCTTGCAAAGTTTTTATCTTCTTGATTAGTAATAAAACTTAACAAACAGCTACCGTAGTTTGATTTGGCTTTTGCCAACTTAGTACCATCATGTTTACGTATTAATATGGTATCACCTACGGCAAATTCACCTTTAATCTCTAGCAAATCGTCACTGGTAAGCTCTTCACTGTGGGCGTCTAGTTTGACAGTAAAATCATCTTCAACTATCACTTCACCTTGAGCGGTAGAAGTATGTGTCATCCAGTGTAAATGCTCTTTCATAGGAGAAGGATCTGATGAGAAATGTGTACCTGGGTTTTCGCCATTCAACAACATTTCAAATGTCTGCTCAGTAAAACCATTGACTATGTAGGTATCAATTCCGTGTAATGTCGCTTTTTGAGCCGCTTCTACTTTTGTTATCATCCCCCCTGTGCCCACGGCACTTGTCGCTCCATCAGCCATGGCGAAAATATCTGCAGTTATCTCTGGGACGTTCGGAATGAGAACCGCATCATCGTGTTTGTTTGGATTTTTATTATACAGACCGTTAATATCGGAACAAATAATCAAGGCATCAGCGTCAGCAGCAGCAGCGATTATCGCAGATAAATTATCATTATCCCCTACTTTCAATTTGTCTGTCACTATGGTGTCATTTTCATTAATAATCGGCAGTACGTCATGCTCGAGCAAAGTAAATATTGTCTCTCTAACACTTACGTAACGTTCTCTGTCTCGCAAATCGCAGCGGGTCAGTAACATTTGTGCAGTGGGAAAATCAAATAACTTTTCCCATGTTCCCATCATCTCAGCTTGACCTGCAGCGGCCATGGCTTTTTTGATTGGAATAGTTTGTTGTAACTCATCTGGAAATAGATGAGAACCAGCGGCTACCGAGCCAGATGACACTAACACCACTTCGATGCCCTGCGACCGGCAGCTCACTATAAATTCCGCGATACTGATTAAGTATTCGCTACTACAGCCCTTTCCATGGGGCGCGATCAATGCGCTTCCAACTTTTATGACAATTCGTTTCCAATTAAATCTATTCATGTAATTAATTACTTACCTTGCGTTGTTCAACGCTTGTATATTGATGTAGGCATAAGTGCCATTCTTAATGGTGCATTCTATTGATATGCCCTAACGTTAGAGCTGTATCTTTTTTGAGGTAGGTTACTAACCTAGTGCTTGAGTACCGTCAGCGTTAGTGACAGTGTTATTGATAATTGGTTTGTCTTACAGACAATATGCTTTAAGCTTTGCGGTCTAAACCACTCACAAATCCATCAGCAATTTAAAGCAAAAATATTCAACGACAACCGAGAAAGGTTGTTGCCCTACTTTTGGACTTTTAATGGCTACTGATGTTATTGATTTGCTCCAAAATCGCATTTTTAACTTATTTGATAATTCGATTAAAAAACCGATTAAATTTAAGTAGTGAACTAATGATTAGTATACTAACCATTTTTACATCGAAAAGCCACTTGAATATGGATATAAGATAGTTTCCATGCTAGTTAATTAGATAGGATTGAATTTTAACGCGAACTAAAATAATGAATTTACTAAAAAATCAATTGAACTCCACGTTAATTACTCATACATTAAGCGTCATAATCAGGTGATGATGAACAGTTTTATCCGTCACCTTTCAAAGATGTTTAAGGGAAGTGTTATGCAAAAATATGAAGAGTTATTGGTTTCATTAAGAAAGGTTATAAGGGCTATAGATCTTTATTCCAAAAAACTCTCCAAAGAAAGTGGGCTTACCACTCCACAGCTTATTGTTCTTAAGGAAATTGATCAACATAGAGGATACATGGTTAAGGATATTGCTCAAAGTATTAATCTTAGCTCAGCCACTGTGACGAGTATTTTAGATCGACTTGAGGCACGTTCTTATGTCATCAGAGAGCGCTCAGTAACAGATAAACGTAAAGTTGGGTTATACCTTACTGAGCAAGGAAAGGCCGTCATCAAAGATGCACCACGACCACTACAAACACATTTTATAGATCGCTTTGAAAAACTTCAAGACTGGGAGCAAACCCAGTTAGTTTCAACTATGCAGCGTATTGCATCCATGATGGATGCAGAAAATTTAGATGCCTCACCCATGTTAGAAGTCGGTGCAATACAGGAAATAACACAGCCAGAGTAGTCTAGAACACCAAGACCTGCGTATTAGTCTATTTACAGGGCCATCTCCTCATGCAGAAAAAGACAGATACAGCCTCTATCCCAAAGGGTCGATTTAGTCGTTTGGGTAAACTCAGTTCTTTAGCAGGGCGAGTAGCTGGAAACATGCTAGCTGAAAGTGTCAGCGAATTAGCCAAAGGCAATCGTCCTAAAATGAAGGATTTACTGCTGACACCCACAAACGTCATACGTGTCGCCGATCAACTTGCCCACATGCGTGGTGCAGCAATGAAAGTCGGTCAAATGATATCTATGGATGCAGGTGATATGTTACCGGCCCAGTTAACAGATTTACTATCTCGGCTGCGCTCAGACGCTAAGTCTATGCCAGAAAAGGAGCTCATTAACTTATTAGAAGCTCGATGGGGGGAAAGCTGGCAGAAAAAGTTTATCCAATTTCCCCTACAACCCATCGCTGCAGCGTCTATAGGCCAAGTGCATAAAGTCATCACCCAAGATCTCAAACGTTTGGCAATTAAAATTCAATATCCAGGTATTAAACAAAGCATCAACAGCGATGTGGATAACGTAGCAACTTTAATAAAAATGACGGGGTTACTACCTAGGGGTCTGGATATAAAACCCTTGTTGGCCGAAGCTAAAAAACAGCTTCACGATGAAGCGGATTATGCCCTTGAAGGAAGGTATTTAGACCAATATGCCGCAGTTATTGAAAATGATGATGCCTTTATTATGCCGGTTTTGGATAAAGAATTTAGTTCAGACACTATTCTTGCCATGAGTTTTGTGGATGGTATACCGATAGAGCAGTTGGTTGATGCACCACAAGAAACACGCGATCAGGTTATGAGCCAACTGATGCGTTTATTTTTTAAAGAATTATTCGATTTCCAATTGGTGCAAACCGATCCTAACTTTGCCAATTACCAATATGATCAAGATACCCAAAAAATTGTTTTATTAGATTTTGGTGCAACCCGAATATACACACCACATATGGCTGAAAGTTATCGTCAGCTTATGCAAAACGCCAGTCATCATAAAAAATCAAAGATCCGTCAAGCGGTCTTAGATATAGGTCTAATCAGGCAGGATTTGCCAGAAAAGGTTCAGCAAAACATCACTGATTTGGCTTATATGGCCTGCGAGCCTCTATACGGTGAATCACCTTACGACTTTGCTGGCTCTGACTTGTCTTCCCGATTACAACATCAAGGCATGCAACTGGGATTAGAAAAAGAGTATGCACACACACCATCGGCTAATGCGATCTTTTTGCATCGTAAACTAGGGGGATTATTTTTATTGGCGATTAAATTAAAAGCGAAAGTGGATATACAAAGCCTATTTGCGCCATATAATAAAGCTTAATTAGCAGTACCAAAGGACGCTTATATGCTCATTCAACTCTCCCCCATGCAAGCTCGGCTTATTGGTGTATTACTCGAAAAAGAAGTGACTACACCTGATCAATATCCTCTATCTCTCAATGGTTTAACCCTAGGTTGTAACCAAAAAAGTAACCGTGAACCCGTAATGAACTTAAGTGAATCTGAGGTGCAAAACCTATTAGATGAACTCAGGGACAAAAAGTTAATATTTGAACATATAGGCACGGGTAGCCGAGTTGTAAAATACAAACATCGCTTTTGTAATACCGAATTTAGTGATTTAAAATTTAGTCGCCAACAATTAGCGATTATCTGCGTGATGTTGCTGCGCGGCCCACAAACTCCCGGTGAACTTAGAACACGCACCAACCGCTTGGCAGAATTTGCTAATGTGGATGAAGTAGAAGCCACGTTAAAGAAATTGCACCAGCTAAACGACCAACAATTAGTGCTCAAACTAGACCGCGAACCCGGCAAGCGGGATGCTCGTTATGCCCACTTATTTAGCGGTGACGAAGGATTGCAAATAGCATCGCAGACACCAGCAAACTCGACTCAAGATTCAACATTCACCCCCAAAGCATTAGAGCGGATTACACTTTTGGAACAACAAGTGGCTGAATTGACGAGTCAATTAACAGAATTGAAGGAACTCGTGGATATATTGAGCGAATGAAAGGCCGATATACATCCCAGAGATTATAGTTTCTTGTATGGGTTCGGTCTCCAACAAATAAGCAGCTTTTAAAGAAATCCAACTTTTCAAGTCCACTTTTTTGATGCAACCCTATTCTTTTAGGGGTCTGACGAGTCCCATCAAGATGCCGCCCCCATATTTTACTAACGTGATTAATACTTAAGGCCACACAAAGACGGTACTGATGTCTAATGAGTGTCCAAACAGTTATTAGACACACCCGAAACTCACCATAATTAGCGCCTGTTGCATAGATCAGATATAGCGTTTATTCTTTTATGCTTTGATAAAATTGTGTATAAGTTCTCCACTAGGAGTTTACCGCCATGATGTTTAAAGAGTTGCCAAATGATTGCAAAGGTTTCTGCCACCACTGGTGTTCCCTGTAGTACTAATGTCGGCTTTATTGACAACGTAACTGCCGGTATATAACTGTGTAACAATCAACAATGCTTAAGATAAAATCTATAAAACAAAACTTATAAAGAGAACAACAAACAATGGCTAATGACGGAAACTACAAAAAAAGCAAAATCGGTGATCACGCGCTCAAGCCTGAAACAATGATGATGTCTTACGGTTATGACCCACAACTCTCCGAAGGCTCCGTCAAGCCGCCTGTTTTTTTGACCTCCACATTCGCCTACCAAACACCAGAGGAGGGTGAGGAATTTTTTCACATTATGGCTGGCCGAAAGCCCGCGCCACAAGGTAGTGTTGGCGGCCTAATTTACAGCCGTTTCAATCATCCCAATGTCGAAATAATCGAAGACCGATTGTCTCTATTTGAAGGCTCAGAACGCTCCGTAGTATGCTCCAGCGGTATGGGTGCAATTAGCGCAATACTTCTCGCTTACTTGCGTCCCGGTGATGTGATCGTGCAAAGCGCGCCTTTATATGGCGGCACCGAAACACTTATCCGTAAATTTCTGCCCGAATTCAACATAAAGACGGGCGAATTCCATAACGGTTTGGATGAGCCGACCATGCTCAGCTCCCTCCGTGAAGCAGGCAAAAAAGGCCGGGTTGCCATGGTCTTTATTGAATCACCCGCCAACCCAACAAACTCTCTTGTTGATTTCGAAGCGCTAAACCGTGTATTAGATATTATTGAGACAGAAACAGACCACCGCCCTATCAGTGTCTGCGACAACACCCTCATGGGCCCTGTGTTCCAACAAGTTGTGCCCCAAGGCATTGATATGGCTATGTACTCTCTAACTAAATATGTTGGCGGCCACAGTGACCTTGTTGCTGGTGCAGTTTGTGGCAGCAGTGAAATGCTGCGCCCAGTTCGCGCCACCCGAGGCATTCTGGGTCTTAACCTCGACCCGCATACAAGCTGGATGATCTCCCGCTCACTCGAAACCTTAAGTATTCGCATGGAACGTTCCGCTGATAGCGGCCGTAAAGTAGCACAATGGATTGCAGATAATACTTACATCACTGCAAAAGTTCTTCACCCTGAGTTCATCGCAGATAAAGCTTACCAAGCCGTTTATAAGCGCCAATGTTCAGGGCCTAGCTCAACATTTTCATTCGTGTTGGACGTATCAAAATCAGACACCTTCCGCCTGATCAACAACCTGTCCCTTTTCAAATCAGCGGTCAGTCTAGGCGGCAGTGAAAGTCTTATCTGCCACCCTGGTAGTACCACTCATTCAGGGGTACCTGCTGACTTACGTGAGAAATTCGGTGTAACCGATGGCCTTATCCGCCTCTCAATCGGCCTTGAACACCCGGACGATCTCATAGCCGACCTCGATAACGCCTTCTGCAGAACCTTCAAGGATATAAATACCCCTTAACATGTGACTTTGTCGAGGGCGGAACATGGATGACCATTTCCATGTCAGTAAAATAGGGTTTGTTGCTAGGTGGTTGTTTAGCGATATCACGTCCATTGCCCGTCCCGTTGAATTTACGGTTAAGAACAATCGGCTCCCTCCAAGCTTACGCCAGATGTTTTTTTAAATTGTTTGATCAGAACTTCACTGCGCGAGCGGACAATACCCGGCAACTCCAAAAATTTTGTGGCCATAAATTCTTGGAATTGCAAAATATCTTTCATTCTAATTTTCAAGGTAACATCAAAATCTCCCGTCACTGAATAGCACTCTTCAATTTCACTCATATTATTAGTCACTTCCGCAAATTGTTTAAATATTGACTTGCTGGTTTGATTTAAGCTGACATGAATAAAAATCACTAAAGGTAAGCCTAATTTCTCTACGCTAAGGCAAGCTTGGTAACTTTCAATAATGCCCAATTTTTCTAATCGCTTAACTCGGTCAGAGCAGGGACTGGTGGTTAAATGTATTCTGCTAGCGAGCTCAGCAATAGGCACTCGACCTTCTTTTTGTAAAATATTCAATATTGCCAAATCTGTTTTATCAATTTTCATAATAGCTCCACAATTTACGCCTAGTTTTAATCAAATACAGCCGCAAAGAGGTAAATCCGATTCATGTCAAATGCTCTGGGATACGTATGTCAAACCTACCTAATATGCTTTATTACTGCGTATTTAAATATTAATACAGCAATATCACTGCAATTTTTAACTTATTCAGTTAAATAAACTGCATTCATACGTTTATTTAAGTGTTTACAGTAAAAGAAACTTGAATGGTTCTGCTAACCTGAACTTAGAAAAATCGATAAAAATTGAAAATACCTATGATATGGCAATTTATTAGTACCTCGATATTTATTTCTATAAATAAAATTGAGTCAGCCCTATTAGGCTCACAAAGCATTGACCAACATATAAATGCGTTGCTCAAACCCGTTGCTGAGCTATTTAGTAGCATCATCTTTTATTCATTTAATGTAGTAGGCACCTCAGTGCCCATTATTGTTCTGTGGCTGATTGTCGCGGCAATAAGTTTCACCTTTTATTTTGGTTTTCTTAATATCCGCGGCTTTAAACATTCATGTAAAGTTATCCGAGGGGATTACTCAGACCCTAATGATCCCGGTGAAGTCAGCCACTTTCAGGCATTGACTACAGCACTTTCAGGCACTGTGGGTTTGGGAAACATTGCCGGTGTCGCCATTGCAATCTCCATTGGGGGACCGGGGGCTACGCTATGGATGATCATTGCCGGATTCATGGGTATGTCTACCAAGTTTCTGGAATGTTCCCTTGGTGTTAAATATCGTCGTATTAATGAACAAGGTCAAGTGCGCGGCGGCCCTATGTATTACCTTAGAGATGGCTTGTCTGATTTGGGTCATAAAAAATTAGGAAAAGTGTTAGGGGTGTTTTTTGCTATCTGTTGTGTTACGGCTTCGCTTTGTGGCAGTAATATGCTGCAATCGAATCAAGCTTATCAGCAGTTTGTCACTGTTATGGGGGGCAGTAACAGTGCTTGGGCCGATAAAGGCTGGTTGTTTGGGTTAATTCTAGCCATTTTGATCGGTGTAGTGATCATCGGTGGTATTAAACAAATTGCCAAAGTAACCGAAAAAGTTGTACCGCTGATGGCTGCTGTCTATCTATCCGCTGCGTTATTCATTTTAGTTGCCAATGCTAGCGAAATACCTCACGCATTCAGCCTGATTTATCATGGTGCGTTTTCCCCAACCGGTGTCGTTGGCGGTATTATCGGAGTCATGATCCAAGGCTTTAAGCGTTCAGCTTTTTCCAGTGAAGCGGGGGTTGGCGCGGCTTCTATCGCCCATGCCACTGCATCCACTAAAGAGCCAATTCGGGAAGGTTATGTGGCCCTACTTGAACCTTTTATCGACACTGTCGTTATTTGTACTATGACTGCCTTGGTTATTGTTATCACAGGGGCTTATAGTTCTGTTGAAGGCATAGATGGCGTTGCGTTAACATCACGGGCCTTTGGCAGTGTCATTTGGTGGTTTCCGTATTTACTGAGCGTTGCGGTCTTGTTATTTGCAATATCAACTATGATTTCATGGGCCTATTACGGTTCGATTGCATGGGGCTTTTTAGTTGGCGACAGTAAGGTATTAGATCTCACCTATAAATTCATTTTTTGTTTATTTACCATCATTGGCGCCTCCATCAGTTTGGACTCAGTTATCGCCATTTCTGATTCTATGTTCTTTTCCATGTCAATTGCCAACATCATTGGCTTGTATATGTTGGCACCTCAGATCAAACAAGATTTAAAGACTTACCAAACAAAATATACGGATTAAAATAATGAATTCCATTAATTTAAGACATAAGTTACATCAGCACCCTGAACTTTCTAATACCGAGTTTGGCACTGCTTCTCGTCTAGTTAAATATATAGCGCCATTGTCACCCGATAAGATTATTACAGGGATCGGTGGCACAGGCGTCGCAGTTTGCTTTGGTGATGCGGCAACAGGGAGCACTGTCATGTTGAGATGTGAGCTTGATGCCTTACCCATTGCTGAAACCAATTCTTTCGATTATCGCTCAATAAATCCGGGTATATCCCATAAATGTGGCCATGATGGCCATATGGCAATACTCGCTGCAGTTGCTCAATATTATTCCAATAATAGGCCCAAGGCTGGTCGTGTGATCTTATTGTTTCAACCCGCGGAGGAAACGGGTGAGGGAGCAAAAAAAGTGCTGGAAGATAGAGTCTCTGAGCAACTTAAGCCAGATTTTGTATTTGCGTTACACAACACACCGAAATATCCAATGGGCGAAGTATTCATCAAAACTGGCACAATCTGTTGCGCATCCCGAGGGATGATCATACGTTTAACGGGAAAAACAGCCCATGCCGCACAACCAGAAACAGGAAACAGTCCAGTTAAGGCTGTCCATCAGTTATTGCCATTATTTGAGCAGTTGCCAGCGTTAATTAACAGCCATAGTGACTTTACATTTGCCACTATTGTTGGCGTCAAGATTGGCGAAAAAGCCTTCGGCACCTCACCCGCAGATGCTGAAATATATGTCACGCTGCGCAGCGAGCATGATCTTGAAATGAGACGTTTAGTCGAAATGGTCAATGACAAAGTCATCGCCCTGGCAATAGAACACCAACTCGCTTATTCGATTGAAAGTGAAGATGTTTTTGATGCGACTGTTAATCATGATGAGGCAGTGGCGATTATTACCAACGCCTTACATAATGAAGCCGTTCACCTTATATCACATCCTTTTCGCTGGTCAGAAGATTTTGGCCAATTTACCAGTATGCATTGTGGTGCATTGTTTGGTTTAGGTGCCGGCGAGGATACGCCTGCATTACATAATCCAGACTACGATTTTCCAGATCAACTCATCGAAATCGGCAGTCGTTACTTTATTAAAATTACGGATCACTGTTTTAATCATAAGCAACCTGCAAAATAAAAAGGGTCAGCCTCAACTTAAAAATTATAAGTCACTAACTTTTGAGTTTTTGGCAATCATTACGCAAACATTCATTGTGAAAATCGGTTAGCTATTGCCTTTGACTAAACCTTTAGGGTAGCTATACCAGAGTGTATTATCTTGTTCCCCCCTTGAATTAACTCAACAGTGAAGATCTCCTATTGTTTCTATATTGAAACAAAGTGCCAATTTGGTAAAAAACCCTATCGGTTAAATCCGCCTCATTAACTACACTATTGGCTGTTTAGTTATCTTGCCAAAATGTTGCACAATGACAAAGTCGACGTCAGTGGATAGCAAGTAAAGGGCGATGGAACATTCGCCCTAGCATGTTAATCAACTCGCTAAATAGCGGTTGAGCCACCATCAATGGGTAAGGTTGCTCCAGTGGTGAAACCTGCTGCGTCAGAGCTCAAATACAATACAGCACCAACCACCTCTTCTACTTTACCTATCCGGCCAACGGGGTGCATTGCGCCAATCGCAAGGGCTTTTTTTGCGTCACTCGCTACCGCACGACGATACATATTGGTATCAATCACAGCTGGGCAAATAGCATTGACTCGGATACCTTTTTTAGCATATTCAACTGCCGCTGACTTAGTGAGTCCCACTACGGCGTGTTTACTAGCAGCATAAATACTCATCTTTGGCGCGGCACCTAAACCTGCAACAGACGCCGTATTTACAATCGCACCACCGCCAGTTTTAAGCATCGTTTGGATTTCGTGTTGCATACACAACCATACACCTTTGACATTGACGTCCATGATTTTGTCAAAAACATCCTCACTGCCATCAGCCAACTTAGTTGACTCGATATCAATACCGGCATTATTAAAGGCAATATCTAGACGACCAAATGTGTCTTGGATAAAGGCAAAAAGGGTTGTCACTGATGCTGTATTACTCACGTCACAGGCGTGGAAAACGGCCTGGTAACCTTGTGAACAAAGACTTTTTGCCACTTGTTCACCCTCTTGGTCTATATCTGCCAATACCACATTGGCACCTTGTGCTGCAAAAGCCCGAGCGGCAGCTTCACCGATCCCAGCGGCAGCGCCTGTGACTAATACAACCTTGTCTAAAAACCCGTTTTGATTACCCATTTATGCATTCTCAATTTCTTATTAGTCTGAAGACTAGCAACTCAAACCTAAAACAAAAAATAGGTTTTCTAGATGTTGACCTATCAATAGAATGAATGAATGCTTGAAAAATGCTTAATCACATAACTGGTAACGATGGCAGATAAATAACCGCTTATTAAGTTTAAGACCTAACGTATTATTATTAAACAGATATTTATGGGTATGAGTATCAACCTGATTTTTTCTTGCTACACTGTTAGCAACCAAGACTAAGCACATTGCTGAGTCCATCAGTCGGCGGAACTATGATTACATTTACACTTAACGGTAACAAAATGAGTACGGATGCACCTTCAGACACACCATTATTATGGGTTATCCGAGACGAATTTGGACTTAAAGGTACCAAATTTGGTTGTGGAATTGCCATGTGTGGCGCCTGTACTGTGCATTTAAATGGTGGTCCAGTTAGGTCTTGTTCATTGCCAATTGCCGCGCTTAATGGAAGCGAAATACGCACCATTGAAGGGCTTGAAAACAAACACCCTTTACAAAAGGCCTGGGTTGACAATCAGGTTCCTCAATGTGGTTACTGCCAATCAGGTCAAATTATGCAAGCCTCTACATTGTTGGCCACTAATGCAAATCCCTCAGATGAAGAAATTGTTAATCATATGACCGGAAACCTTTGTCGCTGCATGTCTTATAAACGTATCAAAGAAGCTATCAAACAAGTATCTTCAGCAAGTGTTAGTGTCGTAGAAATTTATGATCCTAAAAGAGAAAGTATTCTACAAAGCAATAATGAACAGGGGGTAGTGTAAGATGACTCGCCTCAACAAAACCGAAAAAATTGAACAAAGCCGTCGTAATTTTTTAATAGGTACAGTAGGCACAGGGTTAGTCATGGCCTTTGCACCTGTGATGACTGCATACTCCTCAGAATCAGCTGCTACCGCACTCAATAAAAAGCACTTTAATCCAACAGTTTGGTTTGAAATTGATCAAACAGGTTCCATTCTAGTCAACATTTCGCGAGCTGAAATGGGCCAACACGTGGGAACTGCGATCGCCCGTATTGTTGCAGATGAATTAGGCGCCGACTGGAACAAGGTCACAATTAAACATGTAGATACCGATCCCAAATGGGGATACATGGTAACGGGAGGTTCATGGTCTGTTTTCCAATCATACTTGCCCATGTCTCAAGCCGGAGCTGCGGGGCGAACAGCTTTAATTGAAGCCGCAGCAACATTACTGGGCGTTCAAGCAAGTGAATGTAAAACACAAAATAGCCAAGTGATATGCGGTGACAAGTCAATTAGCTTCGCTGACATTGTTAGTAAAGGCAAAATAGATAAAACATTTAGTCCCGAAGAACTTGCCAAGTTCATACCTAAAGATCCAAAAACCAGACAACTTATTGCGAAGCCTAGTAAGGCTTTGGATATACCGGCCAAATCCACAGGAACAGCGAAATATGGCATTGACGTTGAACTTGAAGGCATGGTGTACGCACGTCCGTTAATACCGCCAACTCGTTATGGTTCGAAGGTCCTTAACGTAAACGATAGCAAAGCGACTGATGTTAAAGGTTACTTAGGCTACGAAATTTTGCAGGACCCCAGCAATATCCTACAAGGGTGGGTCTCTGTTCTAGCAGATACATATTACGGTGCAATTCGAGCGGCACAAGCCATTGAAATAGAATATCAGGCTGGTGAAACAGCGAATGTCAGTGAACAGGATTTAATTGACGAAGGTGAAAGGCTGGTTGCTGATAAATCCTCAGGTGGGCTTTTTGTTGACCTCGGTGATATCGATAAAACAGCTGCAGAAGCTAAGAAATCTATCGATGGCACTTACAGGACCGCTTCTGCGCTGCACTTTGCTTTAGAGCCAGTCAATGCAGCCGTTGAGTTCAAAGACGGTATTTGTCATGTACATACGGGTAACCAATGGCAATCGTTATTTTTGCCCGTTGTGGCCAAATCTGTCGGACTTACCGATGACAAAGTTATTATTCATCAATATTACTTAGGTGGTGGTTTTGGTAGGCGTTTAGCCGGCGACTACATGATCCCTGCAGCAGTGACTGCCAAAGCCATAGGTAAACCAGTCAAACTGGTATTTACCCGTGAAGACGACTCGCGCTTTGACTGTATCCGCTCACCTTCAGTACAACATTTTGCTGCCTACTGGGATGGCGAAGATGCGTTACAAGGTATTGATCATGCCGCTGCAGCGGGTTGGCCATCCTTGACTATGGCGCCAGGTTTTATGCCAGACAGCGTAGACAAGAAAACCAAGGTCGATGCCTTTTCAATTAGTGGTGCCGACCACTGGTACAGCCTGAACAACCATAGAGTGCGAGCCATCAACAACCCACTTGCGCAAAAGACCTTTGTACCAGGTTATTTACGTGCTGTTGGACCGGGTTGGATTGGATGGGGAGTAGAATCGTTTATGGATGAAATCGCCCATGCACAAAATATGGACCCTATCGATTTCAGAATGCAACTGCTCGACGCTAAGGGTAGAAATGCAAGTAAAGCACCCGAGGCCGTAGGTGGAGCAAAACGTCTTGCTCATGTGTTAAATGAAACAAAAATGAAATCTGGTTGGGGTAAAACCTTACCTAAAAATGAAGGCATGGGTGTGGCAATTGCCGCAGGTCAAGAGCGTACGATGCCCACATGGAGTGCTTGTGTCGCACATGTTAAAGTTGATCCCGCCACTGGCGACGTGAAAGTATTAAAGCTTACCAATGTAATGGACTGTGGCACCGTGGTTCATCCTGATGGCGCACTAGCCCAAACGGAAGGCGCAATGCTTTGGGGATTAAGCCTTGCATTACACGAAGGAACAGCCATTAAAGATGGGCAAGTTGCTGACACAAATTTAAATACCTATACGCCACTTCGTATGGCAGATGTACCAGAATTGGATATCAGTTTTGTACAAAACACTGAATTCCCGACCGGATTAGGTGAGCCAGGTTTAATTGCGGTTGCCCCTGCTATCGGTAATGCAATATTTAATGCTGTTGGCGCAAGAGTGCGCGACTTGCCTATTACACCTAAGGCCGTAAAAGCTTTAATATAGAGTAAAACTGCTCGGCTAAGAACTGTATTTCGAAGCGCCATTTCTTCACACAAGTTATGGCGTTTTTTATTAATGACGACATGAGTCATATCAGAACCGTCTTATATAAAACGAATCGAAAATCTCAATCTTACTATGATCTCTGCTTCGAAAATATTAGGAGTTAACTGTAAAATGACAAGCATTCAACGTCAAGAAACCAAACAACGCATGAGTCGAATTGTGACCCATCAAGGCACCATCTACCTTTGCGGACAAGTTTGTGCTGACGCCACCCAAGGTATTACACATCAGACTCAAACAATGCTGGGTAAAGTTGAACAGTTATTATTAGACGCTGGCAGCGATAAAGAACATATGCTTTCAGCCACCCTTTACATTAAAGACATGCAAGACTTTGCTGCCATGAATATGGTGTGGGATAACTGGGTACCTGAGAGCCACGCACCTGCAAGAGCTTGTATTCAGGCATCGATGGCTAGACCTGAATTATTAGTTGAAATATCTGTTATTGCAGCGCAAAAATAGTCAACAGCTTCACCCTGACATTTTTATCATCTCACTAACAATAACATTTAGTGAGATTCATCACCGGCAGTTAAACGATTAACACTGCTCTGCTCTGCTCTCATCTCATCTCAGCTCTATCTAATAAGCGTACACCCCGTGTTGGATAATAAGTAAATACGGGGTGGTTGAGTTTACTGGCTGATTTGTGAGTTAATAAAATTGAACTCGCTGGCTTAAACCTGCTTTTTTAACCACCATAATGTATACCAACCCACAACCAAGCCTGACAGCACATTGGCGGCGGCAATAGCGTAATAAACCGATTGGATATCGAAATATATCCCAGCTATGAGGCTGAGTGGCACATACAACAGTGCGGTTCTAAAGAGGTAGTAGCCTAATGAGCTCATCGGGCGGCCTAGGGCATTAAACGCCGCAGCTGAGACAATCACAATTCCATACCCCCAAAGCCCAATGGTGGCGATACCTAGATAACTTGAGGACTCCTTTGCAATACCCGCATCAGAAGATAATACTTGGCTGATTGGCTCAGCCAAAAAATATAATAACGTTAAAATAAAGGCTGACCAAACGCAGCACATAAGGTAACAATACTTAACGGCTTGCAATACTCGGTTCTTTTTATTCGCGCCCCAATTTTGCCCAACTATGGGCGCGATAGACGCAGACAGCGCGAACATTGGGATACAAGCAAAAGTCTCAATCCGCGTGGCCACACCAAAAGCAGCTACCGTCTGGGCACCAAAAGTCGCAATAACGCCGGTGACGATAGTCACGCCAAAAGGATTAACGGCACTACCAAGACCTGCTGGAATTCCCACTTTTAATACTTTTTTACAAGATTGAATCATTTCAGATAATGCGGGCAGCAACAAAACAATCATTTTTTCCCGGTAATAGGCAACGTATAAAGCCAATAACAAACTAAATACTCTGGCGATAAGTGTGCCGTATGCCGCACCTTCTATATTAAAAGCAGGAATGGGACCCCAGCCAAAAACTAAAATAGGCGTCGCGATGATATTGATAACAGCGGCACCGATCATGATAATACTTGGCCATACTGCATCACCTACCGCTCGAATAATCGCATTGGCAACCATAGGAATGACCAAAAAAGGCATAGAGATGTACCAAATCCACATATAACGTTTAATCATAGAAAGCACTTCACCTTGTGCCCCTAAGAGCATAAACAGAGGCTCTATAGTCAACAGGCCAATTATGGAAATAACCACTACAATTAACGTCGCAATAATTAAACTATCAGTCGACAGGCGTTTAGCTTCTTTTTCATTTTTAGCCCCAATCGCTTGTGATACCACTGCTGCGGCACCTGCACCTAAGCCTATAGCTAAACTTGCGATGGTAATAGTAATAGGGAAAGTAAATGACAGTGCCGCTAGTTCGTTTGTACCAAGCTTACCTACAAAGTAGGTATCGACAATGGACACAGACATAGTCGCCATAATGCCAACTATCATCGGCAAGGTCATGCCAGCAATAGCACTCCACAAAGACCCTATGGTTAAATCACGTGAAGATTGACTCATGGCGTTCCTTATGTGTTTCTGAACAACCCACTTGTATTGTTAAAAAATGAGCAATTAATCTATTTACGTAATTAAACTCAAATAGGAGGTTTTATTAGTTCGCGGATTTCAGTTTCTCGGGCGACACGTGGAATTAAGGGTCAATAATGTTATGGAGACACCACTAACCTTATTAGCCTAATTTTTGCAGACACTGCATTATCCAGTTTTTCAACTGTGATTCACTTAAGCCACCAGAAATCCTATCCATTTCTTTACCATGATGGAAAAACACCAAAGTAGGAATACTGCGAATAGTCGCGTCCGATGAGACTTTCTGCGCTTGTTCAGTATTCACTTTAGCAAACAACAAACCTTCAGACTCTTTGGCAATAGCACTAAATACCGGTGCCATTGCTTTACAAGGGCCGCACCAGCTTGCCCAAAAATCCACAATGACAGGTAAATCATTTTTTTCGATGTAGCGATAGAAAGAAGAATCGGTTAACTCAACGGGACTCGAAGAGTAAGCCGCTTGCTGGCACTTACCACATTTGGCCTGAGTATGACTTTTATCTTCTGGTATACGGTTTATTGCGAGGCAATGAGAACAAACTATGTGCATTTATCTTCCTATAAGTGGGCTATTAATACCAATCCGTATAACATTTAATGGAATACTGATTTCAAGCACACAATACCAATTTATTGTTAACTCTACTTACTCTTTTTTTAATATCCAATTGGATACTATGCAAACCACCAACTGATTGTAAAAAAGCATCAACGGATAACTTCTGCTGATCATTGAATTGATGATAGCAGTCTAATATTCGTTGCACTTTCCACTGATGAAAGGTGGCAATGGCGCGCTTTTCAGTCACATCACCAATGATAAAATTGTGCTCACCTATGGTTCTGGGAATATCTACAATTTGTGGATTTTGGTCAACCCATTTTTCTAATACTTTCACTGTATTTGTCAGTACTGGCCACTGCTCTTTAAACATACGTGTTAGCGGCGTTAGCAACGTTTCAGGGATGAGATCGTCAGCTAAAAACTCACCTTCCACATCTTGAGGTTGATTCATTCTTTCAACCCACTTAGCCACATTAGGCGCTATTTTTTTCATCAAAGCACCAGGCTCGGGATCTCGATATAAATGTGCGTACAAAGGCCCCATCAAACCAAAGTCACCTAAACAAGGTTTACTGCCTAATAGATAGTCATGTTCAGCAAAGTGTTTATCCAATGCTGGCAACACATGATTTTCATACCAGTCTTCTATCGCAGGAATACTCTTGTCAGTAATGCCCAATAAAGGTACAAAACCTTTAAATTTCGCCCCAATTTTTTTGCCTATAAATGCACGGATAAAACCTGGCATATTCGGCGCAATGACCTTTCCAAACTCTTGATAAATAAACGGGAAGTTAGCTTTATTCCAACGGTAATGCATTGCGGGTATGACTAACCACTCATCACCCCAAGTTTCAAATAAGTAAGAAACCAATTTTTGTTTAGGGGTTGTAGGGATAACTGAACGTTCAGGATGACATTGTTCAAGAGTATCAATAATCTGTGCAGTATCTTGCAAATACTCACCTTCAGGGGTTTTGACTACTGGCACAAATCGGACTCCCGTTTGGGGCACAATCACACTTTTATAAATTTTAAGGGAAGAAAATACTTCTGTGTATGGTAGGTTTTTAAAAATCAAATAGGCTCTAGCCTTGCCTGTATACAAAGACATTGTGGCACCATAAAGTGTGTATTTTTCCGACATAGTTTATCCTTTAAATGATTGAATCTAGGTTATAAAACCGGATCTAGAATAAATTGCTTTCAGCTAATCGCCATTTCTTTGATTTATTATGTCCGAAAAACATTACACTTTGCAGCAACTAAGACAAAAATTCCCGGCTAGATCGTTAACCATGTTACGGATTAGTGCAGTTGCACACTCAAATCGGGTTAGCGTCAAAAGTAAGATGTGTGGTTTAAACCCAAATGACTGTTCCATCTGCTCGACTATTTGTTTTGATAACGTCTGACTATTTGACTCATGGTGTTGTAATAAAACATTGCCACTTTGAATATAAGTTTGCACATTCTGACAATCTAAGCCAACCAACATTTCTGAGAGTTGTTTCATAGGTACAATGTTTTTACCTCCAACATTGATACCTCTAAGCAGAACGACCCAACTACTCATATTGTTATACTCTAATAAGTCTTTAAAAACTGGCTCAAAGAGTCCAACATTTCTGCATGTTTAGGGTTTGCTTTGGGTACATCACAAGGGAGTATTTCTTCAAATAGAGACGCATCGTATTGCATTTCAGACAATTGTTCTTCGTTTATCACCACATCTGCATGGCAGACATCAGCATCTAGAGAAATTTCAAAAAACGTATTATGACCTTTATTCACCGCCATCAGGTTTTTAACACCTATTATGGGTATGGTTTTATCAGCTACTGAGTGAGCAACAAAAAGCGGTAGGTTAAACTCCGCACCTTGCTTAATTAAATCTCGTATTGAAAAGATAACTTCCGTTAACTCAAATGCAGAAAAACGCGCCACACTAGGATATTTGTAAGGATTGGGTCCTTGGGTTGCATATTCGCCATCTAACACTTTAGCCAACCACCGTATCCCCCAAATATTCGCCATAGACTCTACTTTCGAGTTTAACGCTAACGCCCCAGAAAACAGCATTAAGCCTTTGACAGATTGTGGATTATGCAAAATATATTCAGTGGCTAACGCGCCGCCTGTGGAAAAACCACCTAAGTAACGTTGTTTACCTAAATTCGATGCGTAATCAATAACCTCTGACACATGCGCACGCCAACGGTCGGCTAATCCAGAGTCTTGCATATCCGCATCGGCTTGTTTTTTACCATGACCAGGCAGTAAGACAACAATCACATTATTGCCTTGTTGATATAGGGATTGAGCAATAGAACCTAAGAAAAACGGAGAATCACTTAATCCATGAAGCAACACCACGACTTTTTCAGTGACTTTATTATGATGCAAAATATAAGGGGCATTGCCGTCATTTTTTAAGCTATCAGAACACACCCTAAACACATTATCCTCAGGCGTTTGACAGCCACGAGTGGTTCCAAGTTGTGCTTGGTAAATAGCATCAAATTTATCAAATTCAGGTTCAATAGACTCTGAAGATGCAACCAAAGAATAGGTACTAGCCGCAAATATAAGCAGCGCTAAAAGTAACTTCATTAAGTAAAACTTGTATTATTTAATAGCCAACTACTATATCCAGTTGTCTAGCCATTTACTAATCTATAATCATAAAAAATGGCGCTTAAAAGCGCCATTTTTAATTTGAATAAACTTTATGCGAAATAAGCGTCTAAATCGTCAGAATTACCAATTAACTTGCCACCAATAAATACTTGAGGCCAAGAGTCATTGCCAGAAAGAGCTTTAAGTGCAGTAAAAGAAACTTCTTTACCCATAACCAATTCTTCATACTCAAAACCTTTTGCATCAAGCAATGCTTTTGCTTTCGAACAGAAAGGGCAACCAGGCTTAGTCAAAATAGTAGTCGCTACAGAAGCCTTTGCGTCTGGTGCAACATAGGACAGCATAGTATCAGCATCTGATACTTCAAAGGGGTCGCCTGGTAAGTCTGGCTCAATAAACATTTTGTCTACTATGCCGTCTTTAACCAGCATAGAATAACGCCAGCTGCGTTTACCAAAACCGATTTCAGACTTATCTACTAATAGTCCCATGCCATCAGTAAACTCACCATTTCCATCTGGTATGAGAGTGACATTATCTGATTCTTGAGCTTCTGCCCATGCGTTCATGACGAATGTATCGTTAACAGATACACAAATAATTTCGTCTACGCCATTGGCTTTGAAAGTTTTAGCCAATTCATTGTAACGAGGTAAATGAGTAGAAGAGCAAGTTGGAGTAAAAGCGCCAGGTAAAGAGAAAACAACTACGGTTTTACCTTTAAACAATTCGTCTGTGGTGAGTTTTACCCACTCGTCATTTACACGTGCAGCAAAAGTACATTGTGGTACTGCTTGTCCTGATTTATCTGCAAAATTTGGGTTAGACATCTTGGTCTCCTATTTAAGGTTAATAAAACTAAGTCGCGTTAAGATACATATTCTTGTTAATCATTTAAAATAATTAATATCGATTAGGTCAATCTATTTAATTGATATGGATATAATTAACCTGAACTATTCTTTAAAAAAATCTTCAGATTGCTCACTTAACATTGCCTCAATGTCTTCAATATCAAAGTCAGGCAATTTAATTGTTTCTTGATCTTTGTTTGCACCACAAGGAATAGACTTTACCTCGTCGGCCCATTCACCTAAATCAATTAACTGACATGTTTTACTACAAAACGGACGAAAAAGATTAGTTTGGATCCATTCCACATGTTTTTTGCAATTTGGGCAGTTGACTTTAGTTGTCATGAGAGTACATCACCTCGAATAGGTAAATTGAAACGTTAAATATCACTTCTAGCGGTCAACTGCGGTTTCTAGGTTTAACAACATGCAAGTTTAAAGCTCACTTTGCTATCTACAGATGCGCTACCCTGCATAATTGGGGTAAATAAAGTAAAACGAATGGCATAGCGATATTTATTTCCTGACAACATAGGGTAATACCCCTCGTCAGTGGCACTCAATACTCGAATTAACTCATTTTTATCTTCAGCAATGCCTTGATAAAAACCTTTCTCAGCTTCAATTGAGCTAAAACGTCCTCTTTCGCGCAAAAAAGACAGGGTGATTTCCATGGCCTGCTGAATAGGTGTGAGTTCTTGCAACCAGTTGTTGATATCTCGCTGTTTGTTTTCATTCGGCTGCTGTAACCAATAGTGTAAGTTGGGTAAATCAAAACTACAGGTACCGCCAGGGATAGAAAAACGCTGTCTTATGGACGCTAAAAATCGGTCTTCTTTGAGTTCTGCGCCCACTTTTTTATTGCTTTTTAATGACTCACGTAAACGTAGAATTTTGCGTAATGCAAATTGTAAGGCATCGTCATCAATATTTGGGTGTTGCGACCAAATAACTAAGTTTTTTTCGTGGGACTCGATATCTTTAAGCACGTCGCTTCGTAAATCGATGCGTTCTGACAAATCGAGCAAAGTAAAAAGACAATCTAAAAAATTAATATATTGCCAATCTTCATTGGCAATTTTACCTTGCTCGAGCTGCTTAAATAACTGCTCAAGCCTAAGGTAAGTGCGCACCTTTTCATTGAGTGGAAATTCGTAAATTGCTTGAGACATGATCACCTGTTTATATTGGTTATACTGCGAGATATGCAGTAAATAAACATTGTAAAGAAGTTTTACTCAAATCAATAGGCTAAAATCAATTTGTCTTTAACAAGGCTATCCCCTTTGCTTGGCACGTTGCAGATAATGCTGGTGTAATTGCGCCACTTGTTTGTCTAAATTATCCACTTTACCATTGTTATCAATGATATCGTCTGCCACGTCCAAACGCTGCTGCCTAGTTGCCTGAGCACGCATAATCGCACGAATTTGTTGCTCATTGGTTTTATCACGTAACAGGGTTCTTTGGAGTTGAGTTTGTTCATCTACATCAACAATCACCACCCTATCGACTTGCTCATATAATTTGTTTTCTACTAACAGCGGCACACTCAAAAGGCAATAAGCGGATTTGGCTTGTTGTGTCTGTAATAACATTTGTTGCCTAATGGCAGGATGTAACAGTTTATTCAGCCAGTTTTTAACTTCAATATCATTAAAAACCAAGCTGCGCAGTTTCGCTCTATCCAAGCTACCAGACTGGTCTAAAACAGACTCGCCAAATTTATGAATGATAGCTTTTAAAGCCGGTGTCCCTGGCTCAACCACTTCTCTGGCAATCACATCGGCATCAATAACTTCAATCGCATATTTAGCAAACAAATCTGTAACCGTGGTTTTGCCACTGCCAATCCCCCCACTTATACCAACAACAAAATCACTCATGGCAACATCCACTGCCAATATTGTGTAACGATCCAATCACCATACAATAAAGTTAAAAAACCAGCCGCTGCGAGATAAGGCCCAAATGGAATAGGCTGGCTTTTGTCCTTCCCTTGAATGGTAAGCAAGCTCACACCCACAATCGCTCCGACAAATGAAGACAGTAATATCACCACAGGCAAATGTTGCCAACCTACCCAAGCGCCTATTGCAGCCAGTAGTTTGAAATCGCCGTATCCCATGCCCTCTTTACCAGTCAGTAATTTAAATGCCCAATACAGGCTCCACAAACTTAAATAACCAGCAGCAGCGCCAATCAGCGCATCTTGGCTAGATACAAAAGGGCTTTCGATACTCAGTAGTAAGCCTAACCATAACAACGATAAAGTTAATTGGTCGGGTAATAACATGGAGTCTAGGTCGATAAAGGTCATGGCAATCAATAACCAAGTGGCTACGACAGCGGCAAAGCCAGCTAAACCAAAACCAAAATGCCAGGCGACCAAAGTAGATAACAGGCCAGTGGCCAATTCAACCAAAGGGTAACGACTTGAGATGGGGTTTTTACATTGGCTGCATTTACCTCTTAACAGCACCCAGCTAATTAAGGGAATATTTTCCCAAGCTCTAATGTTATGTTGGCATTTGGGGCAGGTTGAATCTGGTTTCACTAGGTTAAAAGGAGGATCTGAAGGACTGGTTGCATTGGGAGCAGCTTCGTTTTGTGAAGCTGAATACTCAGCTATTTCCGCTTTCCACGCCCGTTCCATCATAACGGGCAAACGATAAATAACCACATTCAAGAAACTGCCTACCATCAAACTGACGATAAACACAAAACCCATAAAAAAAGCCGGAGAGTCAGCCATTAATTCAAATGATGCTTGCATAAATTAACTTATAAATAATGAGTGATACATAATGAATGCCACTAGCTTGCCAGAAAGGCTCGAATGAGTCACGAGCTTCGAGAGCTTCGAGAGCTTCGAGCTTATAAAAACAAAAATTAAAAAAAAAGGCAAGACTCAACCACTTTTTATGGTTTTTACTCGTAGCTATTAGCTCGCCCCTCTAGTCTGCTCTATACCACATTACCCATATCAAATATCGGCAAGTACATGGCCACGATCAAACCACCAATCACTACGCCCAATACAGCCATAATCATGGGTTCTAGTAAACTCGTCAAACCGTCCACCATATCGTCTACCTCTGCTTCGTAAATGGTCGCCACTTTACTCAACATCTCATCAACCGCACCGGCTTCTTCACCTATAGCGATCATCTGCACCACCATTTCAGGAAATACTGCAGTAGAACGCATGCCAACGTTCATGGGGATACCAGCCGACACTTCTTTTTTCACAAATAAAATCGCATCACGAAATACTGCATTACCGGCTGCCCCAGCGGCCGAGTCTAAGGCGCCCATAAGGGGTACACCGGCAGCAAAAGTAGTCGCCAAGGTACGCGTAAACCTAGCAACAGAGGCCTTTTTAAGAATTTCGCCAATCACAGGAATTTTTAGAATTTTTTTATCAACTGAGTCTCTGAGTTTTAATGATTTTTTATGAGCTCTGGCAAACAACGATCCCGCAGCAAATACCACGCCGGCAATAATCAAGCCGTAATCTTGCATGCCCCGAGATATGCCCAAAACAAACTGCGTAAAGGCAGGTAGCTCAGCGCCAAAACTAGAAAATATTTCTTCAAACTGCGGCACTACAAAAATTAATAGGATAGTAGTAACAATAAAAGCCACTACGACTACTGCAATGGGATAAAACATGGCTTTTTTGATTTTAGACTTAAGCGCTTCAGATTTTTCTTTATAAATCGCAATTCTATCGTAGATAGTTTCTAAGGCACCGGACTGTTCGCCGGTTTCCACTAAGTCGCAGTATAAATCATCAAAATAATCAGGGTATTTACGCAAAGTCGCCGACAGTGGATTACCAGCACTAACACTCGCGCCTATCTCACCTAACAAGGTACGCATTTTCCTGTTAGCATGCCCTGATGCAATCATTTCTATAGTTTGAATTAAGCTTACACCGGCACTGAGCATAGTAGCAATTTGCCTTGATAATATCGCAATATCAACAGGCTTAATTTTATCTCCACCACCAAACAAAGGTTTAGCTAATTTCTTAACTTTTTTGGCTGAAATACCTTGTCTACGTAGTTGATTTTTAGCTTCAACAATAGACTTGGCCGAGATTTCGCCTTTAACGACTTGCCCTCGACGATTAGAGCCGTTGTAAACAAATATTGTAGGAGAGGATGCCATAATTATACTCTTACCAATTGTTCTAAAACCAAAAAGCCCAGAAAATTCTGGGCTTTCACATATTTACTATCAATAGTTAGACATTAATTAACAAATACCTGCAGTTACGCAACCACCTGTTTTAACCCAAACTACTGCGCCATTAGTAGGAGTGCCTGTTAGTATATATGTTTCGGCGGCAGTAATTCCGTTTACCGCTGCTGGTACAGCTGTAATAACATAAGAACCTGCGACGGTGCCATCAGTTATAGCCACGCTAGCTACGCCGGCAGCTTCAGCCGCACCAACAACTGAAAGAGTTTTACAATCCGCAGGGATACCAGTCTGCACGCATACTTCTATATTCGATTTAGATGCTGTAGTGGCATTCACTACTTCAGAAAAACGCGCCTTCTGTGTATAAGTTTGGTAAGCAGGCAATGCAATTGCTGCCAAAATACCGATAATAGCCACAACAATCATCAATTCGATTAGAGTGAAGCCGCCTTGTTTTTTTGCATTATTCATTTGAGTCATTTTCATGGTTTTCTCTCCTACACATATTGTGTAATATTTAAATTTTAAAAGTTTGCCAGTTGCCGAGTTAGGGCGTTGTTTTTGAATTCCTGATTAGTATAGAACGAGTTAAGCATCTGACAAGTATGCAGATACATACTTAAGTCTTATCCGTAAAAATATCCATTCAAAATACGCCTGTCATTTTTTTTCAAACACTCATTAATAAGCAAGCGATCAAAGCTTCGAATAGCTGGTGGTTACTACTCTTAAAGACAAGTCGATAGCTTGAATATGTTTAGTAAGCGCCCCTGAAGAGATAAAGTCCACACCTATAGCAGATAAAGTCTTTAAACTTTCGATAGTAATATTACCCGACACTTCCAGTTTACATTGCCCTTTGCTGACCATTACCGCCTGTTTAAGCATATCCAAACTAAAATTGTCTAGCATTACAATATCGGCTTTAGCCGCAATTGCTTGATGTAATTCTTGAATGTTTTCTACTTCTACTTCCACAGATAAATCTTCGTGATTTTCCCTTGCTTTAGTCACAGCGGCCTGTATAGAGCCACAGGCTAGAATATGGTTTTCCTTTATAAGATAGGCATCGAATAAGCCAATACGATGGTTTTTGCCACCGCCGCAAGTCACTGCGTATTTTTGCGCTAAGCGCATACCGGGTAATGTTTTTCGGGTGTCTAATAATTGTGTGCTGGTATCCGCTAACTCTTTCACACATTTCGCTACAACAGTGGCCGTGCCTGAAAGTGCTTGTAAGAAGTTTAACGCTGTGCGTTCCCCCGTTAAAATTCGCCGAGCATTACCCGACACTCGAACTATTGGCTGATTAGCCTTTAGCGCGTCACCGTCTTTGACATACCAGTGCAGTTGAATATCTTTATCGAGCTGAGCAAAGGTTTCTGTGGCCCAAGCAGCGCCGGCTATGACACAATCTTCACGGGTGATGATATCGGCGACAATGTTTTGAGTCGCGGGGATCAAATTAGCAGTAATGTCGCCTTGGTCAACACCTAGTCCGTTTAAATCTTCAGACAACGCTATTTCAACCGCTGCTTTAATATCAATATTTTGCATAGTTCCTCTTGTCATAATGGGGAATAATACTATTCCGTCTTAAAGCTTTCCACCACCGAGGACAACGAGCGTCGGGCGAGGAGCGCTTCGCTGCACAGAGGAAAAGAATATTAAAATAAGCTAATTAGTATTTTTGACTTTGTCTTTTCGGCGATGCCGCCACTTATCTTTGCTTTTCTCTGTGCTCTCTGCGCGCGGCACCCGGTGACCTCTGTGGTGTAAATATTTTATTCTTTGGCTTTTCGGCTACTTATAAATTCCGTAAAACCAACCATTCACCTTTTTGAGTGAATTCTAATTGTTTTAATGCGCTCATTCCTAGCAGTATTTCATTCGCTTTAAAACCAGGGTTTAAGTTAGCCCTGACATTATCTAATTGAATATCACCAATAGACAACCTTTGAATATTTGTTTGTGCCACCTGAACCTGACCATTCGCGGTTTGCACCCAAGACGCCCTGCCCTTTTGCAAGTTAAGTTGCTCAGCCAAATGCATGGGTACTGATACATGGGTGGCACCCGTATCTAATAAAAACACCACAGGTTGACCATTAATAGCGCCGCCACTCACATAGTGCCCCGCTCGGTTTTGTTTGAGTCGCACCTCTTGCACACCTAGATTAGATGAGGAAATAGGCTCGGCATTAGGATTAAACTGCTTGGCAAGCTGATCATCGAACAACAGAGTTAACAGGCCCAAACCAATGATCCAAGCAACAATTAACATGCCTTTACCCATTTTATTTTGTTGCATTGTTTAATTTACCCTATTGAAAATTTATCGGCGTTCGCTGATCCACTTTGTTATGATAACAATATCAAGCCTTTCATGCCGCTAATACCTTGATTAAGAACGCCATTTGTACACAAGCTGAATATTGTCCTACCACCCACTGGGACGAACGCCCCAAGCAAACTACCATTTCACTCTTGGTAGTACACAATATTTCTTTGCCACCGAATGAGTTTGGTGGTGACTATATAAAATACTTTTTTACCGGCTGTTTAGATCCTAAATTACACCCCTATTTTGCCAGCATTTATCAGATGCGGGTGTCCGCTCATTGCTTAATTAAACGGGATGGGCATATTTTGCAGTTTGTGCCTTTTGACAAAAGAGCATGGCATGCTGGCCTATCAAGTTTTCAGGGTGTGAATAGCTGCAACAATTATTCTATTGGAATTGAGCTTGAGGGAGCTGATGATATTGCTTACACCCAAACTCAGTATCAAACTTTAAGTGCATTAACCAAAGAATTGATGCAGGATTATCCTGCAATCACCCTAGGGCGCATTGTTGGTCATAATGATATTGCACCCGGCAGAAAAACCGATCCAGGCGTCGCTTTTGACTGGCCACGATATCGACAGATGATATAATTTATTCGTCCAATCTAACTAAGATTTAACAAGAGATAAAATCATGACATTAATCAGCTTGTTGCTGGTACTACTAGTCGAACGCGTCACCACTAAATCCAAATATTGGCAAGCCGGGTTTTACACCGATAAATACTTACACAGTATCCAGTCTCGGGATTGGTTTAGCTCGTCATCAAAATCTTGGGTTTTGGCTCTGGTTATTTTTGTGCCTGTGATTATTGTCTACTTAGTGGTACAAAAATTTGCTGGCGGATTATTAGAGTTAGTCATAAGCACGGCCATATTGATGGTTTGTGTGGGTTGCCCCACTATCCGCGCCACCTATAAATGTTTTTTACAAGCCGCAAACAGAGGCGATTTGCAGGCATGCAGTATGTACGAGGATCAAATAAGCGGCGATGACAAAGGGACGATTTCATTTGGGTTGAACCTAGTTTGGCAAAACTACCGCCACTATACTGCGGTTATTTTATGGTTTGCAGCCTTTGGTGCCGCAGGAGCCATTTTGTATGTATTGGTCAGAGAATTAGAGTCAAAGTTATCAAATGATAATGAACAAGTGGGTCATCAAATAAAGGGATTACTCAACATTGTTGACTGGATACCTGTACGTATAACGGCATTGGGATTTTTATTGGTTGGACATTTTTCTCGTGCTTTCCCCACTTGGTTAGGCTACCTACCCGACCCAGCAGTGCAAGCAAAAACACTGTTGTTAGATGTATCAAAAAAAGCCGAAGAAATTGAGCCAGATGAAAATGATTGCACCGAAGAACCCTGTACTTTAGTTCGCTTGGCTAAAAGAAATGTCATGTTTTTGTTGGTAATTATTGCATTGTTAACCTTAACTGGTTGGATTGATTAAAAGGTCTGACCAGAAAACCCACCTCCTATTCATCTGATTTTTATATGTTTTATTTATTTCACCCGCGGCTTAATTGGTCATTTGTAAAATTAATATTTACCCAAAGGTCAATGTCTACTAAGCTATGTCGGCTTAATGGTCTTACCAATTTACCAAACAATAAATTTATTGTTGTTACGTACCGTGGAATTATTGAATGCGCCGAGTGCAATCTAGAAAATTATCTGATGATATTATGGAGCAATTAGAATCCATGATATTAGACGGTAGACTGCTGGCCGGACAAAAACTTCTATCAGAACGTACCCTCGCAGAACAATTTGCGGTCTCTAGGCCTTCAGTAAGAGAAGCGATTCAAAAGCTCGAAAACAAAAATTTGGTGGAACGCAAACAAGGCGGAGGGACTTTTGTTAAGCCCCGTCTCAACGAATTGATTACCGATCCTCTGCTGCTACTCTTATCCGAGAAACCAGAAATGCAATTCGATTTACTTGAATTTCGCCATGCACTAGAAGGCATGGCGGCTTATTATGCAGCCCTGCGAGGTCAACCAGAAGATTACCAAGCGCTAGAAAGCGCATTAGATGCGCTCCCAGATGACTCAACCGATAAAAGCCAACAAGCCATCGCCTTAGTTGATTTTTATCTCACTATGGCCAACGCTGCTCATAACATGGTTTTACAGCATGTGATGCGCAGTCTACAGTATATGCTCCAAGACAATATCCAGCGCAACTTAGAGGTATTAGCCAAACATGCTGATGCGGCTCAAAATATACACCGTCAAAGGCGCAATATAGTCCAAGCTATTTTAGCAGGTGATCCTGAGCAGGCTCGCAAGGCTAGTAATGAACACTTGGCTTATATTGAAGACACCTTACTGAACATTAATCGACAAGACATGCGTATGCAGCGGGCGTTGCGGCGAATTGAAGTAAATTAACTATTTCATTGGATGTGTTACGGCACATTCAAGGATGAAATGAATAACAACTTTTTAAATTATTAAGCAAAGCGGGTGTCATACACTGGTTTTATTAATAATTAATAAGTTCCTACATTAACAAACTATAAAAAAGGAAAGCACCATGGCTGATATGATGCATCCGGATGTGGATCCACAAGAAACACAAGAGTGGTTAGACTCTCTAGAAACAGTTTTTGAAGAAGAAGGCGCAGAACGTGCGCATTTCCTTTTAGAGGCGCTAATCGATAAAGCTCGTCGTAGTGGAGCGCATTTACCCTATGACGCAACCACTGCGTATATCAATACGATCCCAGTAGTTCAAGAGCCAACTATGCCCGGTGACCAAACAATCGAAGCGCGCATTCGAGCTGCAATCCGATGGAACGCCTTAATGATCGTGTTGCGTGCTTCTAAGAAAGACTTAGACTTGGGTGGTCATATCGGTAGCTTTGCTTCATCGGCTATGTTGTACGATGTAGGTTTCAACCACTTTTTTAAGGCACCTAATGACAAAAATAGTGGCGATTTTATTTTTTATCAGGGTCATATTTCTCCAGGTATCTATGCTCGTTCTTTCCTTGAAGGCAATTTATCAGAAACCCAATTAAATAATTTCCGTCAGGAATGTGATGGTCAAGGTATACCTTCTTACCCACATCCCCACTTAATGAAAGATTATTGGCAGTTTCCTACTGTTTCTATGGGTTTAGGTCCATTGCAAGCTATCTACACTGCGCGTTTTTTAAAGTACTTAACTAACCGTGGCATCAAAGATTGTTCGGAGCAAAGAGTCTATTGTTACTTAGGTGACGGTGAGTGTGATGAGCCTGAATCATTAGGTGCTATTGGTTTGGCTTCTCGTGAGGGTTTAGACAACTTAACATTTGTGATCAACTGTAACTTGCAACGTTTGGATGGACCGGTTCGTGGTAACGGCAAAATAATCCAAGAGCTTGAAGGCACTTTCCGTGGCGCAGGCTGGGAAGTAGTCAAAGTCATTTGGGGTAGCTACTGGGATGCACTGATTGCCCGTGACAAGTCTGGTAAACTTTTACAACTGATGAATGAAACCGTAGACGGTGAATACCAAAACTGTAAAGCCAAAGGTGGCAAGTACACCCGTGAAAACTACTTTAATAAATACCCCGAAACCGCGGCATTAGTGGCAAACATGTCAGACGAAGATATTTTCCGTCTGAACCGTGGTGGACATGATCCCGTTAAAGTATTTGCGGCTTACCAAAAAGCCATGGACACCAAAGGCCGTCCAACGGTTATCTTAGCCAAAACCATTAAAGGTTTTGGTTTAGGTGCATCAGGTGAAGCGTTAAACATCGCCCACAACGTGAAAAAAATGGACGTGGATTCTCTTAAAAAATTCCGCGATCGCTTTAATATCCCTGTTGCAGACGAAGATATTGCTGATTTACCTTATTATAAATTTGCTGAAGACAGTGAAGAATATAAGTATATGAAAGCACGTCGCGAAGCATTAGGTGGTTCATTGCCACAGCGCCGTGTACAAGCAGAAGAACAGCTTGAAATGCCTGAATTAAAAGCCTTTGATGCTATTTTAAAAGGTTCAGGAGATCGTGAAGTATCTTCTACTATGACCTTTGTACGTGTACTGAATGTCTTATTGAAAGATAAGAAAATGGGTAAACGTGTGGTCCCTATTATTCCTGATGAAGCCCGTACCTTTGGTATGGAAGGTTTATTCCGTCAAGTGGGTATTTATGCCAACGAAGGTCAAAAATACACTCCTCAAGATGCGGATCAAGTGGCTTATTACCGTGAAGATAAAAAAGGTCAGGTATTACAAGAAGGTATCAACGAACTAGGTGCAATGGCTTCTTGGGTTGCTGCTGGTACGTCTTACTCCACTTGTAATGCCACCACTATTCCGTTTTACATCTACTACTCCATGTTTGGTTTCCAACGTGTAGGCGATTTAGCTTGGGCTGCTGGCGACAGCCAAGCACGAGGCTTTTTGTTAGGTGCCACGGCAGGTCGAACAACCCTAAACGGTGAAGGTCTACAACACCAAGATGGACATTCACATGTTCAAGCTAATTTGATCCCTAATTGTGTCACTTATGACCCAACTTACGGATATGAAGTAGCGGTAATAGTACAAGACGGTTTACGCCGGATGTACACTGAAAACGAAAATGTTTTCTATTACCTCACATTGATGAATGAAAATTATCAACATCCTGCTATGCCAGAAAGTAAAGATGTAGCCGCACAAATCATTAAAGGTATCTACAAATTAGAGCGTGTTGAAGCAAAAGGTAAGGCTAAAGCCAAGTCTAATGTTCAATTAATGGGCTCGGGCACTATCTTAAATGAAGTGCGCAAAGCAGCACAAATTTTAAGTGAAGACTACAAAATATCTTCTGATGTGTATTCAGTTACCTCTTTCAACGAATTAGCCCGTGAAGGTCAGGCCATAGCACGTTGGAATATGCTTAACCCTGAAGCTGATGCTAAAACGTCATACATAGGTGAAGTGATTACTAAAGATGCTGGCCCTGCTATTGCAGCCACTGATTATGTGAAAGGTTATTCTGATCAAGTGCGCGCCTTTATCGACACCGACTATCGTTGCCTAGGCACTGACGGTTTTGGTCGTAGTGATAGTCGCGCCAACTTGCGTACCCACTTTGAAGTCAACGCTGCATACATAGTTGTTGCGTCTTTGTATGAACTCGCCAAACGTGGTGAAGTTGACAAGAAAGTGGTGACCGAAGCAATCAAACGCTTTGACATCAACACCGACAAACTTAATCCACTTTACGCCTAATAGTGACTAGTAAGGAGTTTACATATGTCTGATATACAAAAAATTCTAGTCCCCGATGTAGGTGGCGAAGAAGTTGAAATCATTGAAATTTGTTTCGCCGTTGGCGACACACTTGAAGCTGAAGATGGAGTGATTACCGTTGAAACCGATAAAGCATCAATGGACATCCCTGCCCCTTTTGCAGGTGAATTGACCAGTTTGTCGGTCAAAGTGGGTGACAAAATCAAAGAAGGTGATGTGATTGGTGAAATTAAAACATCAGGATCAACCGCTGCTGATGAAGAAGCGCCAGCAGAACCCGAAGAAAAAGAATCCGCCCCTGAAGTTGCTGTAAAAGATGAGCCTAGCAAAGTAGAACCTGCTCCGGAAGCTGAGCCTGAAACAACGGGAGGCATTGAGCTAATTGACGTGGCTGTGCCGGATATTGGCGAAGACGGCGAAGTGGATGTGATTGATGTATTGGTGTCTGTTGGTGATGTGATTGAACAAGAAGACGGTTTGATCACCTTAGAAACAGACAAAGCCACTATGGATGTGCCCTCTACTCACGCTGGAACAGTCAAAGAAGTCTTTATTTCCTCTGGTGATAAAGTCAAGCAAGGCACTCTTGTAATTAAACTTGAGACTACTGGTGGTAAAGCCGCTGACAAATCAGCTGAAGCGGCACCAGCCGCTGCCGAAAAGCCTGAAGCAAAGCCTGAAAAAGAGTCTCCTGCAGTTGCAGAAAAACCGGCGCCGGTTCCAGAAGCGCCTACTCCTACTTCTGGTGGCAAAGCACACGCTTCACCTTCAGTACGCAGAGTAGCCAGAGAATTTGGTGTCGACTTAAGCCTAGTTGCAGGTACCGGCCCTAAAAAACGTGTTCTGAAAGAAGACGTACAAGCCTATGTGAAAGCAGAATTAGCGAAACCTCGCTCAGCCAGCGGCAACGCAACTGGCGGCAACGCGGTTGGCGCAGACAATGTTTTACAAATTGCTACCGTTAAACCTGTTGATCACGCCAAATTTGGTGAGGTTGAAATCTTACCTTTAAGCCGAATTCAGAAAATATCTGGCCCCTTCTTACACCGTAATTGGGTCACTATTCCCCATATTACTCAGTTCGACGAGGCAGATATCACTGAAGTTGAGACTTTCCGTAAAGAGCAAAACGCTTACCACGCCAAGGTTAAGTCTGGATTAAAAATCACACCTCTCGTTTTTGTGATGAAAGCAGTAGCCAAAGCATTGGAAAAATACCCAGCCTTTAACTCTTCTTTATCTGAGGATGGCGAAAGTTTAATACTTAAGAAATTTATTAATATCGGTATCGCGGTAGAAACACCAGGCGGTTTAGTGGTTCCCGTTATTAAAGATGTCAACAAAAAAGGCATCGAACAGCTTTCTAAAGAGTTGATCGAAATTTCTGGTAAAGCCCGAGAAGGCAAGTTAAAAGCAAACGATATGCAAGGTGGTACATTTACCATATCAAGTTTAGGTGGGATTGGCGGAACAGCGTTTACGCCTATTGTTAATGCGCCTGAAGTTGCTATATTGGGCGTCTCTAAATCAGAAATGAAACCTAAGTGGAATGGGTCAGAGTTTAAACCACGCCTGATGGTGCCATTAAGTCTGTCTTACGACCACCGGGTTATCGACGGTGCAGTAGGCGCGCGCTTCTCAACTGAAGTGGCTGCAAATTTAACTGATTTACGTAGAATTATACTTTAGTGAACATGACTTTACTGAAGAACCGGTGACAGGTTACTGTTACCTGTTTTTTTAAAGCCAAAAAGCAGAATTTATTCACGACATGTTAACTGCATTGTTAGCAAAACATGTCGTTCAAAAAAGAATTTGAGGAACATATGAGCGAAATCAAGACACAATTAGTTGTATTAGGTGCAGGCCCAGGAGGCTACGCAGCCGCTTTTCGTGCTGCTGATTTAGGTGTGGAAACGGTTATAGTTGATGCTCGTGATACTTTAGGCGGCGTGTGTTTAAACGTAGGTTGCATACCTTCAAAAGCATTACTTCACGTGGCCAAAGTGATAGACGATGCCAAAGACATGGCGGGTCACGGTGTCACTTTTGGTGAGCCCACTATCGATTTAGACAAAATACGCGGCTGGAAAGACAGCGTAGTTACCCAGTTAACCAAAGGGTTATCTGGTATGGCTAAAATGCGTAAAGTCAAACACGTACAAGGTTATGGTAAATTTACCAGCAGCAATACACTTGAAGTGGAAGGCAAAGACGGAAAAACGACTATAACCTTTGATAATGCTGTTATTGCAGCAGGCTCTGAGCCAGTTAGTTTGCCGTTTATTCCAAAAGATGATCCTCGCGTAATCGATTCCACTGGCGCACTTGAGCTGGCTGATATTCCAGAAAAAATGTTAGTCCTAGGCGGCGGTATAATCGGCCTAGAAATGGGCACAGTTTACCGTGCATTAGGTTCAAAAATTGATGTGGTTGAGTTCCTTGATCAGCTAGTACCGGCGGCTGACAAAGATGTAGTCAAAGCCTATCAAAAATACGTTAAAGATAAATTTAACGTTATGTTAGAAACCAAAGTCACAGGCGTGGAAGCGAAGAAAGATGGTTTGTATGTATCTTTCGAAGGCAAACAAGCACCAGCAGAGCCAGTTAAATACGATAAAGTATTAGTCGCAGTTGGCCGTCGTCCAAATGGCAGCATGGTAGATGCAGAAAAAGCCGGTGTAAAAGTAGATGAACGTGGATTTATCAATGTTGATAAACAACTGCGTACTAACGTGTCTAACATTTTTGCTCTAGGTGACGTAATAGGTCAACCCATGCTTGCTCACAAAGCTGCCCATGAAGGTCATGTCGCTGCGGAAGTGATCTCAGGCTTGAAACACTACTTCGACCCTAAAGGTATTCCTTCTGTTGCTTATACCGATCCAGAAATGGCATGGGTAGGCGTCACTGAAAAAGAAGCCAAAGAACAAGGCCTCAAGTACGAAGCAGCGACTTTCCCTTGGGCTGCATCAGGCCGTGCGATTGCATCAGCACGTACTGAAGGTTTGACTAAGTTAATCTTCGACAAAGAGACACACCGTATCATTGGTGGCGCTATTGTCGGCATTAACGCCGGTGAAATGTTAGGTGAAATTGGCCTAGCCATCGAAATGGGCGCCGATGCAGAAGATATCGCATTAACTATCCATGCTCACCCTACCCTTAACGAATCAATCGGCCTAGCCGCTGAAATGTACGAAGGTAGCATTACTGACTTGCCAAACGCTAAGGCAAAGAAAAAGTAAATACTAGTAACTATTCATTCTAAAAAAATAAATCCGATGAAAGAAATTTCATCGGATTTATTTATGGGTGGAAAATAAGCTAATACCAATCGATCTTAATTTATTCCCTCTACGCAACGCTCTGTGTTCTGAGACGAGTTGCAGATTCGCTGATAAGACAAAACCTATATTTAAATTAGTTCGTCTAAACATGCCTATTCCTCTGTGTAGCGAAGCGCTCCTTTTTCTCTGTGGTGTATATAGCTTTTAATGCTGAAGAGCCAAAGAACAAGATATTTAAACCACCGAGGTCACCGGGTGCCGCGCATCGGGTGCTGCGCACAGAGAGCCCAGAGAAAAGCAAAGCCTATTGATTGCGAGTTACCGAGACATGCATGTTTATTCACTGTAACAAATCCTCACACTTAACTCTTTTCACCTTTTGCAGTTACCTCTAGCAATCAGTAAACTCACGCCCCTCCATAAAACAAAACGAGAGCTAATAACATAGCTCCATGAAGGTAGACAGATGAAAAAAATTAGTATGTTAGCGTTCAGTATCAGCTTGGCGCTAGGTTTAAGTGCGTGTACTCCCGCAAGTCAATCTGACACAATTTCCGCTCCAGCAGTGATCACTGATACGGCTATGACTTCGGGTATCGATTTAACAGCCGTTGATAAAAACGTCCGTGCCCAAGATGATTTTTTTAGGCATGTAAACGGTACATGGTTAATTCAAACCGAGATCCCAGCAGATAAGTCTCGTTATGGGTTGTTCAACGTTTTATATGATGACACCCAAGAAAACTTAAAAACGCTTATCCAAGAGGCAGCGAATACTCAAGCTAAAAAAGGCTCAAACACCCAAAAATTGGGTGACATGTATAACAGCTACATGAATGTCGAGATGGCCAATGAAAAGGGCATGACTCCAATTCAACCTCTTTTAGATAAAATCAGCCGCGTAGAAAATATGCAGCAACTTTCTAAAGTATTTGGTGAATTGTATGTATTCGGAGTAGGCGGTGCGTTTAACTTCTATACCTCCCCTGATGCTAAAGATCCTGAAATGACGACTATGTATCTTTATCAAAGCGGTTTAACGCTTCCGGATCGAGATTATTACAGCAAAGAAGAAGAAAAATTTGTTAATTTCCGCGCTGCCACTGAAAAATATATGGCCAAGATTTTAACGAAAGTGGGACATGAGTCCGGTACTGAAGCAGCCAGTAAAATAATGGCTTTAGAAAAAGATATCGCTGGCAAACATTTATCACGGGTTGAAAGCCGAGATGCTCAGAAAAATTATAATAAACAGTCTGCAATACAGGTGAAGGAATTACTTGGCAGCTTTGATTGGCAAACCTATGCAGCAGCCAGTGGCGTAGATCAAGTGAATGATATGATAGTGCGCAACATGCCCTATTTCGAGGAAATGGCCGGGATATTCGCCGCTCATGACCTACAAACATGGAAAGACTATCTAACCTTTAACTTAGTCGACACTTACGCTTCTCGTCTCAATCAAGATATGGTGGACTTACATTTTGATTTCCACTCCACCACCTTAAACGGAATACCAGAACAAACTCCACGATGGAAACGTGCGGTAGCTGCCACCAGCAGTATATTAGGTGAAGTATTAGGCCAGCAATATGTAGAGCGTCACTTTACCCCAGAAGCTAAAACCAAAATGGATGTTTTAGTACAAAATCTGACTAAAGCCTACGGTGCTAGTATCAATCAATTGGAATGGATGACCGCTGCAACCAAAACAGCAGCCTTAGAAAAACTGGCTGCATTCACCCCTAAAATTGGTTACCCAGATAAATGGCGTGATTATTCTGACTTAGAAATCAAAGCCGATGATCTAGTTGGGAATTACCTTCGTTACTCTACTTTTGATCACTTCGAAGACACTAACAAGATAGGCAAACCTGTCGACAAAGCTGATTGGGGCATGACGCCGCAAACCATCAATGCCTATTATTCTCCCGTTAGAAACGAGGTCGTGTTCCCAGCAGGAATTTTGCAAGCGCCCTTCTTTGATATGAATGCCGACGATGCAGTGAATTACGGTGCCATTGGTGCCGTAATTGGCCACGAAATTGGTCATGGCTTTGACGACCAAGGTTCAAAATATGATGGCCAAGGCAACTTGCGTAGTTGGTGGACAGATGCAGATCGTGCAGCGTTTGATGTATTAGGCAAAAAATTAGTTGCCCAGTTCAACAAATTTGAACCGATTAAAGGCCAGAACGTCAACGGAGAATTGACCTTAGGCGAAAATATTGGTGATTTAGCTGGCGTTACTATTGGTTATAAGGCTTATCAAATGTCATTAAATGGCAAAGATGCTCCCCTGATTGATGGACTAACAGGTGATCAACGTTTCTTTATGGGATATGCCCAAGTATGGCGCAGTAAATCCCGAGAAGACGCATTAAGAGCACAATTGATTAGTGACCCACATTCACCAGGGGAGTTCCGCGTTAACGGTATAGTTGGCAACGTAGATGTTTTCTATCAAGCATTTGATGTTAAAGAAGGCGATGGGATGTATCTTAAACCCGAAGACAGAGTGAATATCTGGTAGTATGATATTGATATTTAAGGCTGCTAATTTGCGGCCTTTTTATTGTCTGTAATAGCAGTCAGTATAAAAAGTGACTGCTCAGATTTCGTGCAACATGTTATTATTAAGATCACACGATATATGTAGCTTTTGAGGCAATCATTGAAGCAGATTGAAATCTTTGAAATAACCAGCCCATGTATTGGCGTCTGTCAATCTGGGGCAAAAGGTTTCTGCGTAGGCTGTTATCGCTCCAGAGAAGAAAGAGTGCATTGGATAAACTTGGAACAAGATGTACAGAGTAAAATTATCAAAGCCTGTGCCGCACGTAAAAAACGGGCAAAAGCTGCACAAAATAAAAAGAAAAGTCCAACCGGCACGTCACCACAACTTGGTTTTGTTGACGACTCATTCAACCAAAAAGATCAATAAACTCACGCTTAACGAGAAATAAATGCCCAAACTTAACACAGCACTCATCACCGGTTCTTCAGAAGGCATTGGCCGCAGCTTTGCAGAGATATATGCAAAGAATGGACATGACTTAGTGTTAGTTGCGCGTAATGCCGCTAAGTTAATGGAGTTTGCCTCCGAACTAAAAGCAAAATACCCAGTTAATGTGCATGTCTTCGCCGCCGATTTGATCCCCATCGATGCAGCACAAAAATTATTTGAAGCGATTGCATTAAAAGAAATTAAAATTGACATATTAGTGAACAATGCAGGCATGATGCAAGTCGAAAAGTTAAGCCTTAGTGACTCACAGCAGCTCAATAATTTGTTGCAATTAAATATCCAGAGCTTGGTCAATATGACCCAACAATTTGTTAACCCCATGCTCGCCCGTGGCCAAGGAAAAATTGTCAATATAGGCTCTATTGCTAGTTTTATGCCCACACCTAATTTTGCAGCATACGGTGCCAGTAAAGCGTTTGTCTTATCTTTTTCAGAAGGTATCGCCGAAGAACTGCGAGGCACTGGAGTAAGCGTCACTTGTGTATGTCCCGGCATGACAGAAACCAAAATGCTCAGTCACGCTGATGGTTTTGAAAAATTTATTCCTAAGTTTTTAAAAGCCGACCCTATGGAACTTGCTGCACAAGCATATAAGGCAAGTATGAAAGGTGAGGTGGTATTTTTGGACAAGATAGCCAACAAATTATTAGTACAAATGGCCACACACTATCCTCGGTGGATGGTGCGCAGCGTTAACGGATTGTTTGCACGTTTTAAATAAAGTCAGCTAGCCTTAATGTGATCCAATATCTGTTGGGTTATATCAGCATATAGTTGACTGGGTATGGTGTGCCCCATGCCTGGGTAGGTTTTTATTTTGGCATTGGGTATAGCTTTAGCTGTGGCATACCCACAAGCAACAAGTACTAAAGGATCGTCCTCACCATGTAGGATTAAGCTGGGTACGGTTAAAGTATTTAGGGCTTCAGTTCTATCCGGTGAGTCCAAAATAGCCGCTAGTTGCCGGGTGTTGCCCGCAGGATTAAAACCTCGCTGTAATGCCCGCGTTATTAAACCAAGCACTTTTGGTTGATCAAATGGATAATAATTCCCCTGTATCATTCGCCACACATGCATGCCATAGGTAACTGCTTTATCAACATCTTTAGGAGGAGGTTTAAGCATTTTAAAGCTAAAGGCCGCAGACGGCTTGGGTAACTTCCTATTACCGGTAGTAGACATGATAGAAGTCAGACTTTTAACTCTGTGTGGGTGATGGATTGCAATTTCTTGAGCAATCATTCCGCCCATAGATGCACCCACTATATGTGCACTTTCAAGCTGTAATGCATCTAATAAGCCCACCGTATCTTGCATCATATCAGACAATAAATAAGTGGCACCAAGTGGGCGTTTAAACACCGCATTTGTCAGTAAAGCAAGACTAGTGGGTGGAGGTATTGAGTCCAACCAAGTACTTTTGCCATTATCCCGGTTATCAAACCTGATGACCCAATAACCCTGTGAGGCGAGTAATTTACAAAATTGTTCGTCCCAATAAATCATTTGGGTGGCTAACCCCATGATCAATACAATGGCTGGATGACTTTTGTCTCCAAAACTATCGTAATTAATATGGAGGTTGTTAGCTGCAACCAACTGCTCGGGGTGGTGAGTGATAGAATTCAAAGGTGTCAAAACTCCTAGCAAATTAAACGTACTTTAGCTTGCCTGAAAACTGAGTTTTTTCAAGTTCAGCGTTTTTATATGGCTGCCAACTAGCTTCTGATTGCGACAATCTATTCGCGACAATCCAAACAGCCTGTGGGTTGTGACCTAAACCAGAATGACTGCCTCGTACCTGAATATTTTCTGCTTGATGATGTGCTTCAATTCGGTGATTGATACAAGCTTGCCAATGAACAACACCATCAGTTTTAGAATATAATGCCGAATTTGGAACCGGTGGTGGGGTAAACATTTTTCTCACCACATCTGGATTAGATTGAGAAACATTACCATTAATAAGTTCAAACAATCTTTCGACTGCGGGAGAAGACCCATGAGAACCATTGAATGGACTACCCAATGTAATGACTTGGCGTACGCAATCTGGAATGATACGAGCAAGTTCTCTAGCCAAAATGCCACCCAAACTCCAGCCTATTAGGCTCACCTTCGCGTTGTGGATCACCGATAACTCAATCACTCGATTAATTAATTGATCACTTAATACTTGTTCACCCCCGACTATATGGGTGCCTAGATTGCGGCCAAGTTCCCAGCCATAGGTGGCATAACCTTTACCTTTTAAAAAAGAGCGTATGGGTTTAGTGGAAAAATCACTGGCTAAAAAACCGGGAAGTACCATCACTGGGTGACCGTCACCAGAGGGAGCCCTCTTTAAAAAGGGTAACGCCGCACCGAACGCACTGAGTTCAATTAATGCTCTGCCTTCGCTGAACATATGCAATAAAGAGGGCCTCGGAATATTAGGTAATACATGTTTCATAACAAATCCTATAATATTGTGTAATTATTCACTTTTCATAAGCGCATCAATGGCTGCTTTGCCAGCTAGTTTTTCCTGAACTGCCAGTTCTAACTCATTCGCACTTTCGCGAATGTAACGTGTAAACATATCTAAATCTGGCATTAAGTTTGCTGAGCTTGTTGGGCTAATAGAAATGGTGCCGTTATAACTGCAAATAGGCATGATCAAACCCATACCATCAAAAATAGGGGCGGTCCCCATATTAACGATGAGCTTATGACCGGCAAGATAAATGGGTATTTGTGGCCCAGGTACATTGGTAATAACCACATTGAATAAAGGATTATGATGTTTGGCTATGGCCGCACGGGAGTAAAACCTCGCAGCCACACCTGCTAACCCAAACGGAATTAACTCAGCGTATCCCATTAAACTTTTTGCATCGATGGCATCTTGGTAAAGCTTACCTACCATAGTATTAATTTGAATTTTCTCAAATCGCTTAATAGGGTCTGCAACATCGGTAGCCAACTGCACATACATGGCAGATACTTGATTCCCCATCGCATTTTTTTGTTCTGCGGTTCTCGTGGATACTGGCACCATGGCGACAAGTGGTTTATCGGGTAATTCACCTTTATTTAATAAGTAACGCCTCAGTGCTCCCGCACATATCGCTAATATCACGTCATTTAAGGTTGCCCCGTCTACCACTTTTCTGAGGGCCTTCACTCGGTGGATATCTAAAATAGTAGAATTCCACACACGTTCCATTTCAACGGTGTCATTAAACCTTGTTTTAGGTGCATTGAACGGCATAGTCGGCATTGATATACCTTGGGCTCGGGTCATGTAACCCGCCTTTAGCGTAGCTTTACCGGTATCCCACAGCAGACCTGGAAGCTTAGTAGGCCGTGTAATAAAGTGATAGGCGCTTTTTGCCATCAATCCAACCGGCCCTGGGATCTCCTTGCGCTCCTTAGGTATGGCTGGTTTTGGTGACCTAGGTGTAGGTGATGCGTCAAATAACATAGACATCAAATCGGCTCCAGACTTACCATCAAATCCTGAATGATGTACTTTGCTTATCAAAGCCACAGACCCTTTAGGCACTTGAGGGATAGAGTCTAAACCTTCAACGAATATAAATTCCCATAGAGGGCGATCTCGGTTTAGCTGTTGGGAAAACAATCTGGATGCCAAATAACGTAGCTCTTTCCAACCCCCTGGACGGGGTAAGGCAGTACGGTGCATGTGCATATTGATATCAAAATCAGGATCTTCAACCCAATAGGGTCTATCTAGGCTAAGAGGCACCGTGACCAATTTTTGGGTAAGTTTTTCTACGGTATGCACACGTTCACTGACATATTGTCGAAAATCATCAAACTTAAGTGACCCTTCGATGACAGCCACAGCACCTATGTGCATAGGCATTTTGGGTGTTTCAAGATATAAAAAAGAAGCGTCTAGTCCAGAAAGCTCTTCCATAGGTATGCCATTTACATTGTAAACTAGTTATTAAAACACCCTATATTTTTATCAATAAAAATCAACCTCTTTTATCCATACCCCTGTATACAAATCTAAATAAAAAGAAACTCACTTTTAAAATCATGAATGTTTATACTAGGTAATCTTTGACTTAAAAAAATAAACTATGCCATCAATTCATCCTATAGATATCGCTAGAGTCGCCAGTCAGTCATTTGCCTTACCGGACATTTGTTTGCGTATTCGTTCAATGTTAGATGACGGTCAATCAAATTTAGAAGATATTAGTCGGTTCATTGAATTGGATCCCTCTTTATCCTCTAAATTGCTTAAGTTAGCAAATAGTCCATTGTTTCGTTTTGAGTCACAGATTGATTCTTTAGCAAAAGCCATCAACATTATTGGCGGCGAAGCCTTATATAACCTGATTATGGCAGAAACAGCCAGCTCTGCATTTGAACACTTCAGCAGCGACGTAATTGATTTAAAAAGGTTTTGGTTACAAAGCATCTATGGGGCTTTAGTGGCAAAAAATTTGGCAAAGATGGTCAAAATAAGAGGCAGTGAACGCTTTTTTCTACTGGGTTTATTACACAATTTAGGCGAGTTGTTAGTTGCGGTTCAGGCCCCAGATTTAGCCATTAAGTGCAGCAAGTATGACGAAAAAACATCGCCTTGGAAGTTGCAACGTCAGGTCTTAGGTTTTGATTACGCAGATTGTAGCGCAAAACTTATGGAGTTTTGGCATTTACCTAGTCAATTATATATTCCGATGATGGATGTGCATAACGAAAATAAAGCACTGGAAAACAAAGATGTCGCCATTATTTACACTGCGGTTCGTGCTGGTGTAGCAATGACACATGATAATTTATATTCAGCCAGCCAACTGATCACGCCTTTAGTGTTAAAATATTTGAATCTTGATCAAGAAGATTTAAAAGATGCCATTAAATTTGCATCCATGGAAGCTGATGGCGTATTGGCTGTAATGAACCCTTCACTGAGCAAATATAAATAAACCTTCAGATACAAGTATTTGTTGCACATTTTACATTTTACCTGTCCACATGCGTCATGATTTTATATATAATCTCACGTAAATTTTATTAAATTATCAATATTTACACCATGATTTACACCATGAAGTGGATTTCACTCCTTTTAGTCATGCTCACAGCAGACGATGGTTTTGCTAAGCAAAACATCATGCACTCTCTTTATCTAGCAGATAGAACCGCTTTCGATGATGATGAATTGTCGGTAATTGGTGAGTTTGGTTTTTTGATGGCAAGTGGAAATACGAATACTTCGACTATCACCGCTAAAATAAATACCAGCCAAGAGTTAACAGCTTGGAGTTATCAAATTATTAGTAATGCTCTATACAAACAAAACCAACAACAAGCTGATGGTGAAAAAAATAATGAAACATCAGCACAAAAACTATTCTTATCGGGTCAATTGGATCACAAACTGTCTGAGCCTGATGACCGACTTTTTATTTATGGCGAATATGAAAATAATCGCTTTAGTGGTTTTCGTTTTCAAGCGGCATTAGCAGCAGGATGGACTTCAAGGCTCTGGCACGATGACCAAAGCGAGTTTAAATATAGTGTTGGTCCAGGTTACGCTGTTTCTGAACTTGAAGAATACAACACCGAAGAAAACAACGTTGATGGAAACAACGTTGAAGAAAACACCAATAATATTATTGTCAGGGCTGCGATGGAGTATAAAAGAAAGGTTTCTGACACCGCTACGTTTAGGCAATTTGTTAGCACTGAAGCTGACCAAGAATTTACCAAAACCAAATCTGAAACCTCGTTGTCTACAAAGTTGACCGGGGCTTTGGCTATGAAGTTAAGTTTTGTCATGAACCTCGATACTAGCGTTGGGCCTGATATTGAAGAGTTGGACACTGAAGCGGCGGTTACCTTGGTTTATCAGTTTTTTTAAAAGGTGATTAAGCTTTGGCAGCGCCATACAAAAGCACATCTACTAATTTATATTTACACACTAAAGGATATACAAATGAATAAACCTCTCATTTTACTTGGGTTATGTGCCGCTGGAAATGTATTTGCTGCAGACGAAGTAAAATCCTTCTCTATGGATGGCGAATTTGGTTATATTGCAACAACAGGTAACACTGAAACAACGTCTATTAAAGGCAAGTTGTCTGCCCATCAAGAACTGACCCAGTGGAGCAATGACTTCACCCTAGAAGCGTTGTACAAAAAAGATCAAATCAATAATGTAGAACAAACAACTGCGCAAAAGTACTTTTTATCCGGCCAAGGTAACTACAAATTAGAAAACCCTGACCATCGTTTATTTGGTTTTGCCTCATATGAAGACGACAAATTTAGCAGCTTTAACTACCAAGCAACCCTAGCAGTTGGTTGGTCACAAAAAATGTGGGAAGACGATGCCAGTAAATTTAGTTACAGCATTGGTCCTGGTTACTCATTTGCTGAAACGAGTGAAGGTGAAGATCAAGATGGAGTGATTGTTAGGGCCGCTTTGGACTACCAATGGAAAATTTCTGACACCGCACAGTTCAAGCAATTGCTCAGTACTGAAGTCGGCAGTGACAATACTAAGTCTAAATCGGAAACATCGGTATCTGCCCAAATCAGCGGCGGTTTATCCCTCAAGGTATCGCTTATCCTTGATCATAACTCTGATGTAGCTGACGATATCGACAACCTAGATACCCAAACTGCAGTGACGCTGGTTTATAGTTTTTTCTAAGCACATAACAACTCAGATATTTTCTATCTGGCCAGTCATTGCGCCAGATAGAAATGGTACCAATCACCATAAACAATGGAAATCAGCACTAGCGTGATCCCATAGGCGAAACAATATTATGAGTGATTGAACAGAAACACCGTATCTAAACGATTACAACTTCTACGAGATTGGGCTATTGCGACTGCGACCTAGGCTATATAGTTTCAATTCTAATCCAACAGTACGAAGCTCCTCTCCTCCCCTACCCAACTATTCACAGCTGATTGGGTATAGGTAACAGGCGATAGCCAACCTGTATCGACATTTTCTAATGACAGTTTTGGATAGAAAAACCCGACCCTGGCTCGCCACCTCAATTTATGACTATTTAATGGTTTGTAACCGATCTGAGCTTGGGATATGCAATGTGTCATAAACACGCCATTTTTAGATTTCTCAGCCTTCCTGTTGGCTTAACTAAAATAATTCGTTAAGTAGTAAAAAACTACCTAACTTTAAGGGAGATCGCAATACAAACTCTAATCCAATTTATTTAAAATTGTTTTTACTTCAGCAATTTGTTCTGCACTGCCTTTTTGCAAAATTTCATCTAATAATTCTTTTGCTGAATCGTCTTCACCGATCTCAATGTAAGCATGGGCCAAGTCTAACTTAGCGCCTAAACCGTCGTCGGCGTCAACATCTATCATTTCGAGATTGTCTTGTTCATTGACGAAAGGCTCTAAGGGGATATCTAAATCTAATGCTTTATCCATTTCATCATCAGAGTCAGCACCAAAGCTTTCATTTAGTAATGCCTCAACGTCCAAAAAGTCTTCTGTATCTTGTTCATTAACATCGTTATCTTCACTTTCAGGCGTTTCATCCAATAAAGCGGCGATGTCAAACCCGGTATCATCATCGTCCAATGATGTGTCATCGTCCAAATCAATAGATTCGAGCATTTCATCAAAGCTTGAGCCTTCAAGCTCTTCTATGATCCCATCCTCAGCAGCATTAGTCTGCTTTTGGTTAGGTTTGACGTCATCCTCGTCTAACCAATCCCCCAACCCTGGTAAATCATCTAATTCATCACTACTCTTTTGTGATGACTCAAACGATAACCCATCGATAGTTTCATCAAATGCATTATCAAGTTCACTATCGTCAAAATCTTCACTAGATTCATTATCATCTAGAGTTGGTGGCGAAGAAAATGGCTTACTTGGTTCATCTTTAGTGACAAAATCATCAGCCGAGAACGCGAGATCATCAAGTGAACTAATAGAGGCAGGTTCGTTCGATGTAAGGTCTTCTAGCACCTCATCCAACTCTTCGTTCTCAAAATCTTCTAAGGCTTTTTCTAGCTGATCTTCATCTAATGTCGTGTCACTGTTGGCTGGTATATCGAAGTCTGTATCTAACTCTGTATCGAACTCATCTTCTTCATCAATACTGTCGTCAGTTAACGCTTCGAGTTCAGCTTTTGGCTCAGATAAGGCTTCAGCTTCAACCGCAGGCTCTGGCTCAACTGACTCTTCAGCTTCAACCGCAGGCTCTGGCTCAACTGACTCTTCAGCTTCAACGGCTGACTCTGGCTCAACTGACCCTTCAGCTTCAACGGCTGACTCTGGCTCAGCTAACCCTTCAGCTTCAACAACTGGCTCTGGCTCAACTGACTCTTCAGCTTCAACTAATGACTCTGGCTCAACTGACTCTTCAACTTCAACTACTGGCTCTGGCTCAACTGACTCTTCAGCTTCAACTACTGGCTCTGGCTCTGGCTCTGGCTCAACTAACTCTTCAGCTTCAACCGTTGACTCTGGCTCAACTGACTCTTCAACTTCAACTAACGCCTCTGGCTCAACTGACTCTTCAGCTTCAACGGCTGACTCTGGCTCAACTGACCCTTCAGCTTCAACGGCTGACTCTGGCTCAGCTAAACCTTCAGCTTCAACAGCTGGCTCTGGCTCAACTAACTCTTCAGCTTCAACTAATGACTCTGGCTCAACTGACTCTTCAGCTTCAACTACTGGCTCTGGCTCAACTAACTCTTCAGCTTCAACTAATGACTCTGGCTCAACTGACTCTTCAGCTTCAACCGTTGACTCTGGCTCAGCTAACACCTCAGTTTCAACCTCCGGCTCTGGCTCAACTGACGGTTTTTCTTCAACTGGTAGTTGTGCTTCATTTAGAACTTCAGATATATCAACTTCGATTTCATCCTCTGTAACTTCTATATCTTTTATATCTTCTTCATCAAATTCATCGGCCAATACATCTTCATCAAGCTCTTCGGCTAAGTCTTCAAGCTTCTGAATACCAAGCTGCGGCTCCTCTACTCCGAGTAATTCTTCATCGTCTTCATCATCATCGTCAGGCAACATGGAACGCATTTGTTCAACTTGTTCCAGCTCGTCAATGAGAGTGCCGGTAACAGTATCTAGCTCTTCATTTTGAGAAATAATTTCTTTATCGAGGCTCTGTAAAACTTCCTCATTGATATCTTCTGAGTCATCTATTAAAGAATTTTCGCTGATGTCATCTTGTGACTCATTAAGTAATTCATCAATACTGATCTCAGGCGGCTCTTCATCATCTAACACAGATTCAGAAGCAGTTTCATCATCAACTGCAACAGGTAGTGACTCATCCTCCACATATTCCATGTCATCAACTTCAGCATCGACTTGTGGTTCATCTTCCTCGATCGACATGTTTTCAAGATCAGAGTTATCTTCGTTGTCTTGTACTTCAGCTAATAAATCGTCGTCTTCATCAAATAAACTATCTAAGTCATCTTGCTCAACAACCTCAGCACCGACTTCAAATTCTTCTTCAAGTAAATCATCTATACTGTCTCCCAAGGCATCATCTAACGATTCTTCAAGCTCTTCAGATAACACATCATCGGGTAGGTCGTCATCCCGAAACAAGTTATCATCGTCTAATTCATCATCGGTATCTGCGGACAGCTCAGCACTTAGTGCGTCTGACAAATCATCCATTTCGGCGGCGAGAGGATCCAAAGAAAATTCATCCACATCATCATCTTCTGGTGTAACAACCGCAGGGGTTTTATGCTTAATCATCCAAAAAGCAAAAGCAGTAAGGACTAATAAAACCGGTAATGTGAACAACAATATCAGCATAATCGGATTATCTAACCAAGACGCGTTTTTTTCCGCCATTTGCGCATCTTTTAGCGCATCATCTTGACGAGATTTCACTAACAGCTCTTCAATACTTTCGCCAATTTGATTCATTTGCAGAGTCTTTTGTTGTTCCTCACTGCGCATTTCATCAATGTCGGCATTAACTTTATTGAGTCTTTCAGATAACTTTTTATTCTCATCCAGAATGCTTTGCACACTGTTTATAGATTCGGAAAATTGTTTCCGAATGGCCATAAACTGGCGATTTTGTGCCTCGTCAATCGCTCCTAATTTTTGCTCTATCAATTCCCTGGTTTGATCCAAAGCCACCGCATTTGAGGCTTGTTGTCTTGGTTGATTTGATGGGTTCGAGTTTACGCTCTGTATGTCTTGCATAGCTTTTTGTTGGGCTTGGCTGTTATTAATACCAGAGATGTAGGCTTCCGATGGCATTCTTAATATCGAACCATCTTTCAACAAATTAATATTTTGTTGCTCAAAAGCGTCAGGATTAAGCTCGTATATTGCTTGCATTACCTGATAAATAGACTGGGAGCGATTAGGACGATAATTCTGAGAAATTTGCCATAACGTATCCGAAGAAACTATAGGTCCATAACCGTCAGACTGAGTACCGCTCTGGGCTTGAGGTTGTGATTCAGATGACCTAGGCGCTGAATTTTTAGGACCTCTTAAATTACCCTGTTGAGAATTGGCAGCAGGAATAGCAGTAACAAAACTCAGCACAATTAAAAGCTGTATTGCTATTTTTCGCAAATTCATATGATTCCTTCTCGCCCCAAAATATAGCCCCTCGTTATGATTGACGTCACGACACACCGCAACACTCAACTTGCACAATATCTTTATGTGTTTCTTTTGAAAATAGTTACAAGTGTTTATCTATATAAATTAACTAGTTATGCGATTTCACATAGTGTCATTTTATTGGATTTTAACACATTTATTCATAATAATTCACATTAATAAGCAAGTCGTATTCCAAGTTTGAAAAAGTCGCGTAAAATACGCCCATAACTATAAACCAGTTGCTCTGTTTGATCTAGAATGACGAGCTGATTTGGAAAGAGACTAATTTAAAATGTTATCGGCAATTGGAAAGAATTGATGAGGGTCGGTTGCGGCTGCATATCTCTGAGATATTTGCAGCCGCAACCGACCTTAATGTATATTTACATGTAATCTCGGATAAGCACTTCAGCAATCTGCACACTGTTGGTTGCCGCACCTTTGCGTACGTTGTCTGAAACAACCCATAGATTAATCCCATTAGGATGGGTGATATCGTTTCTGATACGACCAACATGCACATCATCATTACCGCTAGCACTGCTGACTTGGGTAGGAAACGCGTCTCTTTCCCTATGCAACACTATGCCCGGCGCATTGGCTAACAATTCTTTTACTTCTTCAGCGTCTATTGGCGAGCGTGTTTCGAGATGAATGGCTTCACCGTGACCGTAAAATACGGGTACACGTACAGCAGTGGCATTCACTAAAATAGTATCATCACCCATGATTTTTTTAGTTTCCCAAACCATCTTCATTTCTTCTTTGGTGTAATCGTTATCCATAAAGACATCGATTTGTGGGATAACGTTGAAAGCAATTTGGCGACTAAAGGCTTCAGTTTTCACTTCTTTGCCACTTAGCAGCGCCGCAGTTTGATGAGCTAACTCGTCGATTGCCGCCTTACCACCACCAGACACAGACTGATAGGTGCATACATTAATACGCTCAATGCCAACAGCATCATGAATAGGCTTTAAAGCCACCATCATTTGGATAGTAGAACAATTAGGATTAGCGATAATATTACGATTACGGAAATCAGCTAATGCTTGAGGATTCACTTCTGGCACCACCAATGGAATATCGGCTTCGTAGCGAAATTGAGACGTATTGTCGATGACGACACATCCCGCTTCAGCTGCAATAGGTGCGAATTTTTCTGAGACACTGCCACCAGCAGAAAAGAAGCCTAGTTGTACCTGACTCCAATCAAATTCATCAGCATCTAAAACGGTAATCTCTTTTCCCTTAAAGGTCACCTTTCCACCAGCAGAACGAGCACTGGCTAATGGATAAAGTTTGTTGATCGGAAAATCTCTTTGTTCAAGAATTTCGATCATGTGTTGTCCTACTAATCCAGTAGCGCCCAACACGGCGACATCAAAGGCCCGAGACATGGTTTTTTACTCCTAAAAATTTAAATTATGGGTTGCATTGAATTATATGCCCCACCTATTTGGCGGGCAAAAATCCAACGCCGTAGATTGCCTTCGAATCAGCAAAATTTCCAGTGTTTAGCGCAATTGCTGAAAATTCTCTTCTTATAGGATAGTGTTTTCGGATATATCTAAACTGATCGGCGCTGTGCATATTGGCCCTGAAATATTGATCATCTGTCTCAATGTTATACACATCTAACACTAACTGGTGCAATACTTGCCAAAAATCTTGTTTTTCACTTATTTGTATTTGGCTAGGTTGTGCCTTGGGTAAATAATCAGAGAGTTTTTTGTCAGCTTGAATGCCTAAATGTTTACACAAAGCCAAATACAGCATTTCTGTTCCTCTGGCTTTGCCTTCAATGGTGTGACCTGCAATATGCGCAGTAGCCAAAGCCGTGTGGGGGATTAAATCAAGATTGATACTAGGTTCGTTCTCCCAAACATCGAGCACTAAATTCAGTGACTTACCTTGCTCAAAAAGTGCCAGGGCGGCTTGATTATTGGTCACCTCTCCTCGACATGCATTGATCAAAAGCTGATTGTCTTTAAGTGCTGTCAGTCTCGCTTTATCAAATAAGTCTTGTGTAGGATAGGGTCCGTCTTTAACCCAAGGTACATGCAAGGAAATTACGTCACACTGCATGATATCGTGCATTGACACAAATTCTCGCCCGTCCCCCCCATCAGCCAGAGGCGGATCACATAACTTATGGTTAATACCCAAAACGGTCAAAACTCTTGCCAAAGCAGTGCCCACATGCCCTGCGCCAATAATACCCACTGTTTTGTCAGCCAATTGCCAGTTAAGCCTTTTACTCATGACCAACATGGCACTTAACACATACTCAGCCACAGCAACCGCATTACAGCCACCTGCCGAAATAAAAGGGATATTTTGACTCGCCAGATATTGTTGATCTACATGGTCAGTGCCAGCCGTAGCCGTGGCCACAAATTGAAGCTGCTTATTTTTAGCTAATAACTGTTGATTCACCTTAGTGGTAGAGCGCACCAACAATACATCTGCATCGGCTAACCTATCAGCGTTAATTGTTTTGTGAGAAAACACTTCACACTCGCCAAGTTCAGAAAAAAACTCTGCCCCGTAAGGCATACTGTCTTCGTAATAAATTTTCATGATGGTTACTTAGGATAAGTATCTGGAAGTGGCGGCATTATGCCACCATGTGGATAATTTAAAACATGGTTCTGTTGTGTTAAATACTTTATTAAGGCGGAGAACACACCTTTTTAAAGGTAAAATCTTGTGCTGATTCACCTTTCTCATTCAGTATCGCCAACCTATCTTTCGCTTCTTGAACATAAAATTCCTTAGAGCATCTACCGACTCCCAAACCGACATATTAACAAGTTCATTGAGATTATCTGAAAAAACGATATCGGTTATAGGGTTAAGTGTTGATAAATCAACCTTTAATTTCAGTCAAAAAAGTCTGATACAAAGACAACACCTTCTCTGGAGCCTCTAGCTGTGGATAATGCCCAACATCTAGGGCAGTCGTTCTAGGATGGGGAATAATGTCGATATAATAGTCAAGCATGTGTTGCCCCGAAATAGGGTCGTGCACACCATTGATAAAATATAAAGGCACCAATGTGCTGATCATGCTTTCTACCCAACGTTTTCCATGTTGCTTGCGTTCATCAAGGTAACTTAATAACTTAGGCAAAACCCTCTTGCCATTATTATGTTCAAGCAACTGCCACAAGGTATCTATTTCATGGGTATTTGGCTGACTGTTAGCAGCGAATATTTTATTAAACCCTCGGCTCAAACTTGCCTTATTCATAAAGTGACTGGCTAAACCGCCGAACCGACTCTTCAATAACTTCTGGGTAAACAGAGGTCTGTGATGAGAAGCAAATAAGCCACCATTTAAAAAGCAAATAGACTGAATCTTAGCCGCGTTATCGATAGCCTCCTGTCGACTTAATAGTTCTTGAGCGACCGAATCACCATAGTCGTGTGCCAGAATATGGTATTGCTTGACACCTAGCTTACTCAGCAATGCCTGCACAATGTCGGCTTGCTCCAGCAAACTATATTGATGTTCTGTGGGTTTATCAGATAAACCAAAACCCAATAAATCTAGACTGAGTAAACGATATTGCCCGGCTAAATGTTTCCACTGAAAATGCCAATCCCAAGCGGCACTTGGAAAGCCATGAATAAACAAGATAACGTCTTTGTTTGGATCTTGATGAAAGTTAAGTGATTGCCAATGAGCTATACGATGGTCGCATAACTCACTGAAATCTGCATGCTTTTGATAATTGTCAAAGGTTAATTGATTCAAATGTTATTTGTCATATCCAGGATTAGTGCGGTCTAATTTACGCAATATTCCTGGCCATGCCAAGCTTCCTCCTGCAGAACGTGTGACTTGTTTTGCTTGAGCTTGAATGCCGGCTAAAATATTGGCAGGTATCAGGATCAGTTCTTGGCCACTGGCCTGAGCTTTCAGTTGAATTTGGCAAGAGCATTCTAGTAAATACATTCCCAAAAATGCATCGGCAATCGTTCCAGCACAAGTTAACAATCCATGATTACGCAAAATCATAAACCTGGTTTCGCCTAAATCTGCCACAAGGCGGGTTTTCTCATCAGGATTAAGCGCCACACCTTCATAGTCGTGATAAGACAATGACGAAAGTGCAAACAGGGATTGTTGACTTAGAGGCAACAAACCTTGTTTGCTTGCAGACACAGCAATACCGGCTGCAGTGTGCAAGTGCATCACACATTGAGCATCCTCACGTGCTTCATGCACCGCACTATGAATGGTAAACCCTGCTGGATTAATCTCGTAATCCGAGTCCATCACTTTTTTACCTTGCAGGTCCACTTTGACCAAATTCGAAGCCGTGACTTCTTCAAACATCAAACCATAAGGGTTAATTAAAAAGTGATGTTCAGGCCCAGGTACGCGAGCAGATATATGAGTGAACACTAAATCATCCCAGCCAAACATAGCCACGGCGCGATAACACGCGGCTAAATCGACTCTTACTTGCCATTCTTGTTCACTGACTTGTTGTTTTACTGAAGTTAGCATTTGATCCGCTCTTAGTTGAATAATCATCAGCTTAAGATAAGCTACTAAGCACGATTGAAACTGTCGCCAAAACGACAATTGAGACATTTTTATGCATTCAAATGAAATCCAAAAAATCCTCTCGCAAAATACGTGGTTTGCTTCTTTGCCAGAATCCTTAGCTGATATGTTGCTTGAAAAAGGTAAGGTAAAAGTCCTACACGACCAACAAACATTGCATCAAAAAAATGACTTAGCTGATGGCTTTCATTGTGTTGTTATAGGGCGTATTCGTATCAGTAATTTCACAGTCGAAGGTAAAGAGCTAGTCTTAACCTGGATCCAACCCGGCAATTGGTTTGGTGAAATTTCACTGATAGACGGTCAACCTCGTACCCACGATGCTCATGCTGAAGGTACAACAACACTATTAAAAGTGCCTAAATCCGCTTTTGAGCAATTATTTATAGATCACCATCAATGGTCTCGACATATTATGCGCCTGCTGTGCCAAAGAGTACGCGCCACTTTTAGCCTGATAGATGAAACAGGCTGCCTATCATTGAAAGGGCAATTATGTAAAAGATTAAGCCTGATGTATCAGGGACTAGAAGAACAACAATCAAAGAGTATGGAGATTACGATTTCTCAAGATGCCTTGGCGCAACTTATTCATAGCTCTAGGCAAACAGTGAACAAAATTTTACAAGGTTTACAAAAAGAAAAAGTGATTACCCTGCGATATGGAGAAGTCGTGATTTTAGACAGAAACGCCCTTGAAGCATTAAGTCAGATTTAACCGTCGATGTTTTATAGCACCAGATTCACAATTAAAACCAAGATACCAATCAGCCCCAACACAAATAACACACCGACTATGGCATAAGGTACAAAAGACGACTGTTCAAAATCACTTTTGTAATTGGCATCACTTTGTACACCCAACACACTAGCAGCAACACTTTTAATTACTTGCCATAAATTTGTTTTTTTTGCCATCTAAGTTTGATTCCTGTGTTTGTAGCCCTGATTACCCATTCTTGAACAACCATTGCCATCTAATCGATTCGCTGCAAAGTGTGCCATACCAAGGGAGAGAAGTATTGATAGTTTTATGCCCTGAGGGTCACCTGCTCCCTTACGGGCTTTTGACTTGAATGCTTTAGAGCCAGATACTTTTTTATTAACTGCTGACACTTGCACTTTACTCAAAGGTCAGTTGCAGCAGCGGATCCCACACTCTTTTTCACCAGTAATAATGCTGCTTCATGGCGGGCGTGAACAAAAGAATGAATATTCAGACCCGACAAAGCAGATTGTTCGGCGCGGCTATTTACCTTAACAATCAGTTTGGCCTGGGGATAATAATCCAGCACTGCTTGGCAGATGATTTTTTTGGTTACCAAGGTATTCATGGTGATAATAATACTGGATGACTGCTCAACCCTGAGTGACTCCAATACGGGGAGTTTTTCCAAGTGACCAAAATAGGCCATATAACCGCGTTCGCGGGCGAGTAACACATGGGTTAAATTGTCAGAGATAATCACAAAGTTTTTACCTTGTTTACTCAGTTCGCTGGCAACAATGCGCCCTACTATCGTAAAACCACCAATAATAATATGATTGTGTGCGGCTATAGGCGTAATTTTGTCTGATTCAAAAAACTCCACCACAAAATAAGACGCCAATTTATAGATATTATTCACCATAAAAGGCGTGACTATCATCGACAACACAGTGACTAAAATCAGAAAACCACCTAACTCTTCAGAGATGATGTGCTGGCTGGTCGCCAAAGAAAAAATCGCAAAAGAGAACTCACCAATTTGACACAAGGCGATGGCTGACTTAATGGAATCACTCTTGGTGGCCTTGCGGCGAATTAAGGTAAAAATGATCGCGGCTTTCACTAACATGGCCAGCAGCAATACCCCTAACACCAAAAAGAACTCTCGGTAAAAATAAAAGATATCTATCTTAGTGCCAATAGAAAAGAAAAATGCACCCAGCAGAATATCTTTATATGACGCAATATCTGATTCAACTTTCACGTGATAGTGCGTCTCGGCAATAATCATCCCCGCAATAAAAGCACCGAGGGAATAAGTAAAGCCCATTTCATGAGCCAATAATGATGCCCCAATCACTATGGTCAAAACTGAGCCTAAAAACAGCTCTTCAAGTTTGGCATGGGTGGAAAAATGCAATAACCATTCAATCAGTTTTTTACCCAAGGTGAACATAAAAATGATCACCGCAGCCGCCGACAGCAAGGTTTTTATTAGGATTTCCTGCATAGACAGTTCGTTATTGGCTAAAAAGCTAATCAATAACAAAATCGGTATCACCGCCAGGTCTTGAAATATCAGGATAGCCACTGACTTTTCACCATAAGGTGTCATGATATCTTTAGATTTTTTTAAGTAAGTCAGCACGATGGCGGTAGACGACAAACTAAAAGACAAAGCAATCACAATAGATGGGATGGGGTCCAGAGCAAAAATATAATGGGCCACGGGGTAAATCACTACAGCACTGAGCACCACTTGCAAAGTACCGTTAATAAACACCACTTCACGCATTTTCTTGAGCTTAGCAAAAGACATCTCCAAGCCTATGGTAAACATCAAAAATACTATGCCAAACTCACCAATTAAATCTAAAGAGTTTAAATTTTCGCTGCCGTTAAAATCGAAGATATTGCTAATGATCGTACCGGTAATGATATAGCCGATAATGTGGGAGACAGAGAATTTTTTTAAGACCATATTAAGCACGCTGGCAATGGCCAAAGAGATAAAAATAATCAGTAGAATAGAGTCCATAATTGCTGTGCCTGCCTTAGCGCCATTAACAAAGATATAACAAAAAAGTTTGATTTTTCAGTAAAATCTGCTTTTATAGAATAAGCATTGCTTGGGAGTAAGTCCAATTATACTCATGGTTGCAGGCTATATTTTTTAGTTACTCTTTTAGTTACTCTGAGAGCTTTATGTGGTGTTTTGGGAGCAGAACATTGATTCTGATTTTTAAGCGTTAAAACACGTTCCGCGGTACCTACTTTGTAACAATGCAGCCCGGCTATCAAGGTTATTCCTTGTCAAAAATCACGGGGAATACAGTGGCAGTACACCAAAAATTGAACTGAATGAATTAGTTATCATGACTATGCTGTTAATTCTTAGTTAGATAATTAATATTGAACTATCGCTTTTGTAGATATCACTGTCATTCGATTGGTGTACTCATTGTAGTAATTTATTATTCACTCGCATTGGTAACTAAAATAGGCATAATCGGGTACTCACAAAGACATAGGTGGAATAACCAAACCCAAGAGTTAATGCCTTTTTTGGATAATGAATGAGATGATTGAAATCGAACCTAATCAAAGCTAATCAAACTAATGAGCAACTCGCTTTTCTTTTAAATAAATAAGTGAAATTTAACTATGTCAGAAATCTATATCGCCGAGGATGGAAAAGCTCGATGTGCTTGGTGTCAGGCAACGCCTCAGTATGTTGCGTATCACGAAAACGAATGGGGCTACCCCGTTACCGATGATCAGCGACTATTCGAAAAAATCTGTTTAGAAGGATTTCAGTCTGGCCTGAGCTGGCTAACTATATTGGTAAAGCGCCAAAATTTCAGAGCCGCCTTTGCTAATTTCGATTTTAACCTTGTGGCTAAGTTTACCGATGACGATGTTGAGCGTTTAGTGCTAGACGCTGGCATAGTGCGCCATCGCGGTAAAATCACTGCCACCATAAACAACGCCAAACGGGCGCAAGAAGTGATGACAGAATTTGGTTCATTAGCCCATTACTTTTGGCAATTTGAGCCAAAGCGTGATGAAGCTATTGCCACAGAGTTTATGGCGACATGCGAAGAATCCGTCGCTTTATCTAAAGACTTAAAAAAACGCGGCTGGAAATTTGTTGGCCCCACTACTATGTACGCCTTTATGCAAGCAATGGGGATGGTGAATGATCATGCTCAAAGTTGCGCTTTGAGAGTAAAGGCGATGCAACTAAGGGCGGGGTTGGTTCGCCCTTAAACTGAAAAACGTTACTTAAGCACCACTATGCTCACTACGATGGCTGTTCTTTTCATTTTTGCTTACTTTATGCTGCTGTAGGTAAAAAGTCATACGAAAAGGTTTTTTTTGAAAGAAGCCTTTTTGTGCTGAAACTTTAAATACGGAAAAGCAGTGGAGGCGTCACCAGGGATGATACTGAATGAATTAGAAAAGCTCTTTTTATAATAAATAGTTATCGTGGCTTCCCTGCCAATTATTCTACGTAATATATTGATTTAATTATGTTTATATTGGTTCTTACAATGGGTATCTCTGTCATTATTTTTTCAAAGAAATCAACGTCTCTGACCCCGCAAGTCAGCTTATCAGAATCATACAGATTTTAGTGATCCTAAGCGCAGAGGGTCTGCCAGCAAGTATCAGCACCATGTTCTAAAGACCCCCCTTGAATTGAGTGAGAAAGCCCCAAATTCTTATGCTGAGACATTTATAGTGCAATTGTGCTTGAGCGACTTGAATATTGGTGGCATCCACCTTCGCTATAAATACAACTGACTAAATATGACAGGATGAAATAATGATTGCAGATCAAAAAGTAGTATCTTTGAACTACACAGTGAAAGACACCGAAGGCCAAGTTGTTGATAGCTCAGAAGGGGCTGCACCACTGGTATATTTACATGGCCAAGGCAATATTATTCCCGGTTTAGAAGCTGCACTTGTGGGTAAAGCCCCTGGCGAAGAGTTTGATGTAACCGTTGAACCGGCCGATGCCTACGGTGAATACAATGAAGAAATAGTACAAGTTGTGCCTCGCAAAGTCTTTGAAGGCGTTGAAAGCATTGAAACAGGCATGGTTTTTAATGCCCAAGCTGAAAACGGCCCGGTTCAATTGACGGTCGCTAAAGTTGACGGTGATGATATCACTGTCGATCCTAATCACCCGTTATCAGGTAAAACATTGCATTTTTCAGGCTCGGTAATTGAAGTGAGAGAAGCGACTGAAGAAGAACTTACTCATGGCCATGTTCATGGTGAAGGCGGCCATCAACACGAAGAACAAGCAGCAAGTTAAGTAAATAAGACCAGCAAGAATAGCCCAGAGAGTTTCATTCCGGAAAAAAAGGGGGGTGTGAATAGTAATAAAATTCACTCCCCCCCTTTTTTTTTTGCTCTGATTGCCTTGATTGCAAAGAGTGGGGGGGGGCAGATCTTGTATTTTGTGCAAACTTAAGACCTGCCCTTATGCTGCTAATTATACTTTTTTATTCAAAAGTGCCAATGCAGTGATAAACTTACTTCTTTGTTGGTGGGGGTATTAAATATGTCTGAAGCTTTGAAATATGTACTTGAAAATATAGAACATATGACATCCAGTGAAAAAGCATTAGTCGCACATTGTTTATTGTCTTCACTTGAAGAAAAACCAAATAATGATGTTGATCCTGCTTGGTTAGCCCTATCTCAGGACCGAAGCAAAGAGCTAGCAACAGGTGAAGTGGAAGCGGTTAGTTGGGAGCAGATAAAAAGTCAGATCGTAAAATAATATGTTTACGCTGTCGTTACATCCCGACGTAAAAAGTGACACGCGATCATCTTATGATTGTTACCAACTTCAAGCACAAGGATTAGGTAATGATTTTATCGCAGAGTTAGAATCTGCGTTCGATACGATATCATCGCTCCCTCAGACTTGGCCAAAGTTTGGGGCAAACCACCATCGATTTTTACTTTCACGATTTCCTTTCTCTGTTATTTATCAAATCCAATCAAAACATATCTACATCATCGCGATTATGCACAATAGCAAACGACCGGGATATTAGCTGAAGCGAACTTAGATGGTAGTCAGCGAAGGCGAATACTTTGCTCTAGAATCTAACAGTTCAAAATTATCATGCCTGTCCTGTTAAAGGCGACAAGGTATTAAGATTGGCGTCTACGAGCAAATCCAATACCAACGAGCCCCAATGCAAATAGGGCAATGACTGCCGGTTCGGACACAGCCGCGTCCTTAACCAACGCAACGCCGAGATATTTAGAATACTGGTCGATATCTCTGAAATCCCAAAGCCCTTCGAACCCCGCAAATACTAACGAACCATCGCTCCCAACGAGGCCGAACCCCTCAATCGTCGACCCAGATTGGACGGCAAACAATCCGCCACTTGTGTCCCCGAATAAACTTAAAAACTCAATATGTTTTGCGGGTAAAATCACTGAAGCCGAGCCGCCGCCGGCATGTCCGGTTGCCCCAACAACAACATTGAAGTGATTCTCAATTAAACCGACCGCCTCGGTCGCCGTCGCTATGCGCCAACCTGCCCGACTAAAATGCAAAAGCGCATCATGCTGCGTCATGTCGGTCGTTAACGTCCAATCGAGCCAGTCCAACCCCGATTGGGTATCTGATGTATAGTCCCCGTTATCAATTAATGTCGCGTTAGCTAAGGTACTAACGCTCAATATGAAACCTATACCAATTATTTTTAAAAATTTAAATGTCATGATTTATTCCTTGTATCCACTCCCGAAATTGAAAATGGTGGCCCTAAAGTGAAACCTCACCCGCGGAAACACCAGCAAAAAACGAGCCATAAGAATTTTAATTCATTAAAACAATAACTTACATTAAATTAATTTTTTTAAAAACATCAATGGTGTAAATAAACCTGACACAATAATCACTAAGTAATTGACTGAAATCAACTCCGTATGATGATAAGTGTGACTGGCTACGATGGTTACAGCGTTCAACAGGTATGAATGACTTTACCAATTTATTGATAAAATCTTGGGGTGTGCACTACGTTGCTATTATATAGGTAATTCGGGTGTGCTAATCATCCAAGTAAAGTTAAAATTCGACAGTCCGTTATCGTTAGAATCAGTTAAAATGTGAAAAGGCATTGACTGACGGCAGATCACTCTAAGAAGACATTAAGTTTTTCAATTCGTTATGTCAATTAAGCGCACCAATAAGACCTAAATGACAAAATAAAGGAACCACAACATGTAGTGGTTGGTCGGGCTAAGTGGATAGTCCTTTTCATTTGACTCTTGACCCTGTTATTTTTTAATAATGTGATGTTAAGTGGATTTATACAGTCGGTAAATTACATTCGTACGATACTAGGATCAAAACATCGCCTAGGTTTTGGTCTTTTTATTAATCCGAAGGTATGAAATCCAATACTCAAAACCTTAACGGTGCGTTAATAGTTTTTGCTAGCATGGCTTCACTGAAAATCAAATATTACAGTGAAAATAATAAATGAATAAATATGAACGCTTTTTTAAACCGACCAAAAAACAACTTACACCTTGTATGCTGGGTATTACCGCTCTATTCGCTGTTTCCTCTCACGCCAATGATGTCGAACCGAAGCTGTCAGACTTCGCCATATTAAGCGCGGCAGCGGCTGTCACCTGTACTAACTCTACGGTCATCGGTGATGTGGCTTCTCAGGTATCAATTACGAAGACTAATTGCCACCATGCAGGGGATGAGGTTATACCCGTTCCTGACCAGGTCATTACTGAGTTTAGGGATAAGCGTTACGAGCTGGAAGCTCTCTACTGCGAAGAAACACTAACAAGCCTGGCCGGCAAAACCCTCGGGCCTGGGGTTTACTGTTTCGATGCGGCATCAACCACCACTAATGGTGTATTAACTCTGGATCTGAAGCTGGACAGCAATTCTTCGGATGTTACAGACCAATGGATCTTCAAAGTTGGCTCCGATACGGGAGCGCTTACCGGTACCGATTTTGTCGTCAATATGGCCAACGGTGGTGAAGCTTGCAACGTCAACTGGTGGGTCGCCGAGGCCGCGACAATCACTCGGGGTGACTTCAAAGGCAATATTTACGCAGGCGCAGCGATCACCATAACTGGTGTAGGACCAACCTCACCGTTTCACGGTCGTGCCTTGGCTAATGCGGGGGTCACCCTGACCAATTCAGCGTTTACAGGTTGTGCCGGCGAGCCGACCACCCCTGATACCGATGACGATACGTCAGGCGGTTTTTGTCCAGTTGAGGCGAAAAACGATGTCGTTTATGTGAGATATGATAGTCAATATATAGGTGATGAAGAGACCATAGACACAGAAGTCATCGCCTACCTGGACCCGGATACTCAGGCATGGCAAAAATACGACAGCGATTTAGAAGGCGCTTACAAGGAGAATTGGTATAAGGATGAAGGAGGACAGTACACAGTGACAACACAGGATGAAAATTCAGTGTATACCTCAAGGAGCAACTCGGAGAGTGAATCCGATGAAAACCTTAGTGAATTCCATATAGACCTGAATAAGGGTGTGGTTACTAACTGTGAGCTTAATCAAGGTACATTAACATGTGTTCGTAGTGATATTACCGAGAGCAGTGTTAGTCTCCCTCAGGATCTAAATTATTGGATAAAGTAGTTTCCCTTATAAAAAGGTGATTAACCGGGACGGTATGCTGTAATAAACCCTGTCAATCAGGGTTTATTACAGTCTCAAAGTCGTTGCCACTGTATTCATCAATGAGCGGCCTCAAGAAGCATCAGACAATTTGCCTGATGCTTCTTTCCTGTTTTCATATCACCCAGCCAGCCTAAACAGCGACATAATCTAAACACCAAAATAATAAAGTCCTCAATCACAGCATAATCCACACACACAAAGTGCCAAAACTATTTTCATTCTTGGGTTTTAAAATAAGGAATTCACGCTTATTTAGAATTGGACGAGATGAATGCAGTTAAAAAGGTCCCTTAGCCCAAATTCTAGGCAGCATGTTTAAGCCAAGTTTCGTTAGGAGCTTTAAAGATAAATTGAGGTAATGTTCTTCATCCAATTATTTATGAGATTTAGATCTTCTTTCGCTCCCCGATTCAAACACTTTAAATTGGTCAATCACACGTCCATGATGATCAGCACCCAATCTCGACTTCCTTGTCGAGCTGTTCAACTGGGCGAAGCGGTGCTTCTAAGGAATCCAGTTTCACCCTGCTAAATATCAAAAATAATTGGCGAACATACATGCGAGGGTAAATCAAAAGATAACCGCATCAGCGGAGCCGACAACCAGTAACACTATGATGGTTGTCTTGTTAATTGTTGTCTTGTTAATTGTTGCTTGAAAAAATCATAAGGGATGCTGAGGTTTAAGTTAACCTTGACTCCAATTACAATAAAACAGCTACCATTATCCGATTTATGTTTATGGTCGTTATTAACCGCTTTTTCTTTTTAGGAGTAACTAATCAATGCGTGCTGACAATATTAGCCAATTAATCGGTAACACCGATCTACTCAAGATAGAATCACTTTCTAAGCTGACCGGAAGTGATATTTACATCAAGTGTGAGTATCAAAACCCCGGCGGCTCAATTAAAGATCGAGCAGCCATACAAATGGTGCTTGATGCGGTCAAAAAAGGGGAATTGAAACCCGGTATGACTATCGTTGAGGGCACAGCGGGTAATACCGGTATTGGACTCGCTTTAGTGGCAAAAGCCTTGGGTTACGGTATTAAAGTGGTGATGCCCAAAGGGCAAACCATTGAAAAAGAACGCATGATCGGCTTGCATGGTGGTGATTTACACCTTGTACCACCTTGCCCTTTTAAAGACCCGAATCACTTCTATCATAAAGCCCGGCGGATGGCAGAAGAAAACGAGCAATTTTGGTGGGCTAATCAGTTTGAAAACTTAAGTAATTATCGAGCCCACTACTTAAACACAGGGCCCGAGATTTGGCAGCAGACCGAACAAGGAATCGATGTTTTGGTGTCGGTATGTGGCACCGGGGGCACTATTGCAGGCACCTCTGATTATCTCAAACAGCAAAACCAAGACATACAGATATGGTTGGTTGATCCCGACGGTTCAGGGATCTATAGCTATTTGAAAGATAACGAATATCGATCAAGCGGAGGCTCATTTACTGAAGGTATCGGCATCATGCGCACGGTGGATAACTTTAGGAAAGCCAAAATCGACTATGCAGTCAATTTACCTGACAAGGATCTCGTGGCAGTTGCTCACTTTCTGGCGCACAACGATGGCATTGTATTAGGCAGCAGCTCAGCATTAAATGTTGCTGGCGCAATACGAGCAGCCGCCGTGTCGGGGCCCGGTAAAACAATCGTAACCTTTGCTTGCGATGTGGGTGAACGTTCATTTTCTAAGCTTTATAATCAGGAGTTTTTACAAGAAAAGGGCTTTCCAGTCGAAAACGAAAGTGTAGCTACCTTGTTTAAACGTTATCAAACACAGGCAATGGATGGTGTGGTCACAGTTTAATTTGAGTGAGGAAAATAGAACGTTATGTTGCTTAGGGAAAAACATAATAGCTGTTGAGGTATAGGTTTCCCCTGCTCTCTACAATTTGGTTTTTGACATCGATAATTTAAAATAACCACAAATTCGTCTGGAACGAATTGACTCGCTACATTCTTGTAGCTCACCTGCCGTGCAGGCCAGCTGAAGCTGTTGTGATTTGTTCTAACAAATCTTGGTGAACATCCTCGGGATGGCCCGAAGGGTGAAATACAGCGGACGTATTTCATAAAAAGAAGCTGCTCGCCACTATGTTCTTCATCCAATTATCTGGCAAATTTAGCAGGTCGTCACGAATGTTCTTTCCTGCCCGATGTGAACGCTTTAATTTAGTCACTCGCACATCCATGATGATCCGCACCCAATCTCGACATCCGTGTCGAGCTGTTCAACTGGGCGAAGCAGTGCTTCTAAAGAAACCAGTTTCACCCATGTCATTTGACCCAAGAATAAGCCATTTTTAACTGAAACTTTAAAGGCGAAAAAACAGTGGCAAATCCACCAGAGATAGAGGTTAAGGTGTTTAAACGGCCTTTTAAAGTATGAATAATTAACGTGGCTGTTCTGTTAATTCTTGATCGGCGAACATACATGCGAGGATTAATCAAAAGATTAGAGCATCGGCTTTGCCGACAACCAGTAACACTATGATGGCTGATGTCTTGTTAATTGTTGTTAATTGGCTGACTTGTTAATTGCTTAAATCGACCCAAAATGGGCGGGTGCATTCCTGAGGTAAGGACTTTAATTTGAGAAAAACACAGCATAGACGGTGCTTAAGGTTTTTATCAAATAGAAGAGGCTACTGCCTCTTTGCTACTTTAGGCACAGTTAATGCCACTTAATAACTTTTACTTTAAAACAACAGCTTACTGAGCCTAATGGGTTATCGAAATGAAAAATGTAAATAAAGCTGACACAACAAACACGTATTGAAAGCGTTCGAAGCCACTTCGTATTCCATAAAATGTGTCGAACTATGCAGGTTGCAGTGTTCAATAAGCACCCCAGGGTCTTGTATTTTGCACAAAATTCAAGACCCTAATCGTGTTCAAAATTCAAGACCCCTTTGGTTCTTCATACTTAAAATTGGCACGATGGCGAGAGTACTACATTGACATCACGGGAGAGTCCTAAAAGTCTTTATAATTTTTCGTAAATTGTCCTTCTAGTCCAAATGCATGAGTCCAGTTCCTTTACACTTTCAGAAAACTAAAAACAAGTTAATTTTTAACCATATGAAACCATTGACATTTTATTTTTTGGTATGATTGACCAATCCACAGTTAATAGGCAGTAGCCTCTTCTGATTACCAAATTATTAGGCGGTTCACCTGCCGGGTGTTGATTAATCTGAAGTCCTTACCTCAGGAATAAAATGCCTCATAGTTGGGGATTTGAACTTTTTTTTACAAGGAAATTATTTTGAAAAAATTTAAAACACTCACATTAGCTTGCTTGCCAGCGGCAATGCTGGTTTGTTTGGCATCACCTGCAAATGCCGAGCTGAACAACTTAATCACCAATGGATCTTTCGAAAACGGAGATTATACCGGTGCAAATTACAGCTGGTTACAAGTTAATCAGGGGGAGTCATACATTACTGGTTGGAGTGTAGGCGGTCAGGCTGTTGATTGGCATAATGATTACTCATTTTCTCCTATTCAAAACGGGAAAAAAGCTGTTGACCTTAACATAAGCGGAGGAGGTCTCAACAATACAGGGACAATTTCACAGACGTTTAGTACCGTAGTAAATGCAACGTATAGCCTTGAGTTCTACTTCTCAGGTCCGCACACAGGTTTCCCTAATCCTCGCCAAGTGAGAGTAGAAGTCGCGGGAGTTAGTCAAATCTTTTCTCAGACAGCTTCTTCGAATAATAATCTAACTTGGGGATTACACACTTATAACTTTAAAGCGATCGACACATCAACAACGTTAAAGTTCTCTGCAGTTAATGGCTCTGGTTATTGGGGGCCTCTTATTGATAATGTGAGTGTTAATAAAGTTTCTAATCCACCATCCCCGTTTAAATCCCATGCTGCAATATCGGGTGGTGCGATAAATATAGCCGCAGGCTCCACTGTTAATGGTGATCTCGCTGCACAAGCGGCCGTTGTGATAGGAGCTAACGCTGTAATAGATCACAACATCTATGCAGGCGCTGCTGTGACCACCGGTGCTCTGTCTACCGTTGAAAACATCTTTTCTGGTGCCGCCGCAGGTATAGGCGCTAACGCTATTGCCCAAAATATCCATGCCGGAGCCGCTATTACCTTAGGCGCAAGTGCTCAAGTCCAAGCGGTCTATGCTGGCGCAGCCATCACGGAGGGCGCGGGCGCTTCGACTAATGACGTTTTAACTAAGCATGCCAACTCAGATGACAATGCTGAAGCCGGCGATATACATAATGCTGGTAATATGGCAGACATGATAGCGCTGATAACGGACACACAGTCCGCTTTATCTGACCTCGCGCCATCCTCTGCTAATGGACCATTATCGACCACTATGGGCACACGCACGTTAGCGCCTGGTGTATGGGAAGGCAGTGCTGTGAGTATCGCCGCAAGCTCAACCATTACCTTTGATGCGAATGAGAATGGAGTTGGTGAGAACCACGTTTGGGTTATTAATCTTAGTGAGGCGCTGACGGTGGGTGCGTCGACTCATTTCGAGATAATGGGTTTGGATGACACCGATACCGCTACTATCATCTGGAATGTAGGCGCTGCGCTCACCATGGGTGCAGGCACCTCTTTTCGTGGTACCGCATTTGTAGGGGGAGCCGTTAACGCGGCGACTTCATCGGTTAGTTGTGGTCACTTGTATGCAACGGGCGCCATTAGTATCGGTAGCATTGGTGTCGATAGTGCAGGTAGTCCAGTCACTTGTGAAAACTCTGATGCCGTCTTCACTTATCTGGAGACACTTGATTAATTAGCGGTAATTACGCACTTTAATACGTGCAATTTCACAAAGTAAATGGCCGGCTGTTATAGCCCGGCCATTTTTTTATTCAATAAAGTCATTAAATAGTTATCAGTGTAATACCTGAACAGGTGTGTGAGTTTTTATCGGGACAGCCAAAATAGTGAATCAGAGAACTATCGGGGTCAGAACAACGTTAAATAACGCATAGTAACTATCGGGGTCAGAATAACGTTAAATAACGCATAGCTGACATTGATCAGACCAAATTGAATAATTTCTATTTATAATATTTCCCACAAGATCGCGGGTTTAGTACAATATCACCTCAACTTTTGAGGGTGAAATCACAATGAAAATCAAACGGTTAGACCACCATGGCATTGTTGCTGGCGTTATCGACGACTTAAACATGGTGCCTTTGTTAGATAAGCATTTGCCGCAAGATGATCTTCAAGAAATTAGCCCGGGCGAGGCGATAAAGGGCATGATAATGAATGGCCTGGGGTTTTGTAATCGCCCTTTGACGCTTAGCCCTCAGTTTTTTGCCAATCTCCCGATGGAGCATCTATTTCGTGAAGGCGTTGAGGCATCTCACTTTAATCGCCATAAACTAGGCCGAACACTGGACCAATGTTATGACTTTGGTTGTGAAAGTCTGTTTTCCTTGGTATCGCATCAGGCCTGCGAAATAGAGGCTGTAGATTGCCAGTTTAAATCCCTTGATACCACAAGTCATTCGTTAACCGGCGAGTATGCGCATGATGAGGAAGGCTGTGACGAGCATGTTATCAGAATTACACACGGTCATAGCAAAGCGCATCGCCCTGATTTAAAACAAGTTGTACAAGAAATGATTGTCAGTCAAGACGGAGGAATACCCTTGGCCGTTAAAAATTGGGATGGTAATAGCGCTGATACAAAAGTGTTTAAAGAGCGCGCTAAGGCGCTGGTCAAGATGGTGAAAACTGCGCCCAAGCCTAACTACTTGGTCGCTGACTGTAAGCTTTACCATAAAGACAATGCTGAGTTCTTATCGCAACTGACGTTTATTACGCTTATCCCGTCCACTATTAAACTAGAAAAAACACTCATTACAGAAGCCCTAACTGCGCAAGAATGGACGACTATTGATGACAACTACCAGTACACAGTGAATGAAGTAGAGCACATGGATATTAAACAGCGCTGGATAGTCGTCAATTCAAAAGCCGCAGGTGAGCGTGCAACAAAAACGATTGGCAGACAAGCCGACCGCGCCAAGGAAAAATTAGACAAAGAGTTATTTCATTTGCAAGCCCAGCGCTTCACTTGCAAAGAGGACGCACTGAAGTCGTTGGCCGCGCTTAACAAGCGACAAAAGTATCACCAACTGACTGAGCTTAACTGCATAGCACACAAGGTTTACGAGGGAAAAGGCCGACCTAAAAAAGATGCACCAGTCAAACAAATTGTATGGCAAACGAGCGCGGTGGTTGAGCTAAATGATAAAGCAATTCAACATGCTATTGAACAAAAATCATGCTTTATACTCGCCACAAATGCCGACGAAAAAGCGCTATCACCTGAGGGAATTCTGCATCATTACAAGGCGCAATCGGTGGTAGAAAGAGGGTTTAGATTCCTAAAAGACCCACTGTTTTTTGTGTCATCCTTGTTCATCAAAAAGCCTAGTCGTATCGACGCATTGTTAATGATCATGACCTTATCTTTATTGGTTTACTCAATCGCGCAACGACGCATGCGCGCGAGCATGAAAAAAGCCAATGAAACCATCCCAAACCAGATTAACATACCCTCTGCTACCCCCACACTGCGCTGGGTGTTTCAATGCTTCGAGGGTATCAACCTCGTTCAGCCTGAAGAAACCTATGATAAAACAAGCACTTACTTAGATGGATTCGATAAACTAAGGACAAAAATCATTAATTTGATTGGAGGCCATTCGCTGCATTTGTATAATATTCAAAAAAGTAGCGTGGGGGTCTGATCAATGTCAGGCATAGGTTATACTTATTGCTTACTTAACTCAAAGATAAGGACATCCTATGAGTCGTTTGCCTCGTATCTGCCCAATTGGTATTGCACAGCATATTATTCAACGGGGTAATAACCGTCAAATTTGTTTTGGTAGTGAACAAGATTTTTTTGCTTATGTGGGTTGGTTAAAAGAGTTTTCTGTTAAGTGTAGAGTTGATATTCACGCTTGGGTGCATATTAACATCAGCTTAGATCGCTGAATACCATCCATGAAGATCAGGTAATAACATCAACTTAGATCGGCGAATAACATCCATCGAGATCAATTTCGAGCCAAAATGTTATTTAGCGATCTGCATCGATGTTATTGAACCGCTTACTTTCTAGTCAATAGATGTGTTTAACCTTTACTCTGTCATTTTTACCTGTGACGCGAGTAACCATGTCGACAACACCTATTACTATGAAAAAACTAAAAGATATTCTGAGACTTAAATACGGGCAAAAACTGACACATCGGCAAATAGCCAAAAGCTTATCTATCTCCCCTTCGGCGGTATCACGTTATGCCGCTAAAGCCGCGAAAATGGGTATCACTACGTGGCCATTAGAGGATAAGTGGGATGACGTTGCGTTAAAAAATACATTTTTGAAAACCAAAGCGCCTCTCAAAAAGCACAGTTTACCGAATTGGCAAACGGTGCAAGATGAGCTTAAAACACGCAAATATATGACCTTGCAGCTCTTGTGGGAAGAGTATGTGGATGACAACCCTGGGGGGTATTACAGTTACAACCATTATTGTCGAATGTATCGACAATGGAACGTCAGTGTACGCTTATCAATGCGGCAAACCCATCATGCTGGTGAGAAGTTGTTTGTTGACTATTGCGGCCCCACGATGGCTATTGTGAACCCTGAAACAGGTGAATATCGCAGTGCTCAGGTGTTTGTAGCCGTTATGGGCGCCAGTAATTACACCTATGCTGAAGCCACGTGGTCGCAGCAGTTAGAAGACTGGATAATGAGTCATGTGCGCTGTTTTGAATTCCTAGGGGGCGTGCCGGACATGGTTATCCCTGATAATCTTAAAAGTGGCGTCCATAGAAGCTGTCGTTATGAGCCTGACTTAAACCCTACTTACCATCAGCTATCCGAGTATTACGATACGACCGTTGTGCCTGCCAGACCCTATAAACCCAAGGACAAATCCAAAGCCGAGGTCGGCGTGCAAATTGTCGAGCGCTGGATAATGGCAAGAATACGCAAAGAAACCTTTTTCAGTTTAAGGCAACTCAACCAACGCATTAGCGAACTGGTTAACTGGATGAATCATAAAGTCATGAAGCAGTACGATGAATCACGCACATCCCTATTTCAACGTATTGATAAACCCGCCTTAAAAGCCTTACCAGAATGCGCCTATCAATACACGTATATCAAAAATGTACGCGTCAATATTGACTATCACGTTGAGATTGAAAAACACTATTACTCTGTACCTTATAGCCTCGTTAAAAAGCAGCTTGAAGCAAAGATAACCGGTCAGCTTGTTACCTTAAATCATGAGGGCAATACGGTCGCCACTCATGCTCGCGCTTACCAAGCAGGTCGACATTCCACCCAAGATGCCCACATGCCCAAAGCACATCAAAAGCAACAATGGTCGGCTCAGCGCTTTGAACATTGGGCTAAAAATATCGGGCCACATACCTTGCTGCTGGTGCAAGAAAATCTCGCCAGTAGAAAACACCCTGAACAAGCGTTTCGTTCTTGCTTAGGCTTGCTGAGTTTATCTTCGAAATACACTAACGAACGGTTAGAAAATGCCTGCCAACGTGCTCTGCTTACCGGCGCTAAGCGACTTAAAAACGTCACCAACATACTCAAAAAAGGATTGGATAAAACGGCCATGCCGGAGCAACAACCTGATTTATTATCGTCGATTGAACATCAAAATATCCGTGGCAACGGTTACTACCACTAAGGAGTCATTATGCAAGACATTACCCTACAACTGAATCAACTAAAACTGACCGGGATGCGTGACGCCCTGAATCAACAGCTTGTTCAAGCCAATACCTACGCCGAGTTAAGCTTCACAGAGCGCCTACAATTATTGCTTGCCCATGAACTCACGCAACGTGAGCAACGACGGATTGAACGACTGACACGGGAGGCTAAATTCAGGCAAAAAGCCACGCTCGCTGATATCCATTACAAAGCCAGTCGCAATATAGATAAAGCACAAATCAGAACGCTGAGCCAAAGTGATTGGCTTCATCATGCGCACAATTTAGTGATAACAGGTGCGACCGGTTGCGGGAAAACCTTTATCGCTTGCGCCCTTGGCGCAGAGTATTGCAGACAAGGAAAAAGCGTATTGTACTTCCGCTTAAAAGGATTACTGGAACACATGTATCTCGCTCAAGCAGAAGGCAGCTATCAAAAGCTGGTTAGCAAACTTATCAAAGCCGACTTATTGATTATCGATGATTGGGGCTTAGAGCCACTAAACGCCAATCAGCGTAGCGATTTACTTGAGCTTATTGACGGTCGCTACGACCATCATTCAATACTGATTATTAGCCAACTACCGATCAATAAATGGTATGAAATGATCGGCGAATCGACCCATGCTGATGCCATACTTGACCGCTTAGTGCATCGCTCAATAAAAATGGAATTGGAAGGAGAGTCAATGCGAAAAATCACAAAATCATTGACGCATGCAGATCAATAAAAGTAGATTAACCAAGGTCCTATTGATTAGAGAGTTTGCGATCTCCATGAATGTTATTTAGCGATCTTCCTGATGTTAATACGCAGCTTGGGTATTGATGACTAATCACGTCCATTTATTGTGTACGCCGCACGAAGCAGGTGGCGTTAGTCGAATGATGCAAGCTCTGGGTAGGCAATATGTCAGATACTTTAATCACCGCTATAAAAGAACGGGAACATTGTGGGAAGGGCGCTTTAAGTCTTGCCTAGTGGAAGATGAAGCCTACTTAATTCATCTTTATCGTTACATTGAGCTGAACCCAGTTAGGGCCTCGATGGTGGCACAACCTTCTGAATATGTTTGGTCTAGTTATCAGATAAATGCATTAGGTAAGGTTTCAAATCTATGCACTCCACATTGTTTATACACCGCGTTAGGTATTAATGATACCGAGCGCCAAGCCACCTACCGACGTTTATTTACTAGTCATGTCGAGGGGGATTTGTTAGAAGAAATTAGAGCCGCAACTAAGTCAGGTATGGCCTTAGGTAATGATAGATTTAAAAGCGAACTGACATCACTAACAGGTAGACGCTTACATACATTGCCGCCTGGCAGGAAACTTGGATGGCGTAAGAGTTAATTTAACTTTGTTCTGACCCCGATAGTTAGTTCTGACCCCGATAGTTAATTGGACCCTACTAGAAATGTACAGGCTCCGCCTAACCCATTTAGTGATGATTGCCCTGACTGCGTGTAAATTATGAATAAAGATATATTTGATAAAATGGTTCTCAATAAATAGTTACTTGCCTCCAATTCAGGAGACATAATAAATTCGTGCGGAACTCAATTAGTTGGACACAAGCCAGAAATTGCGCCGAAAGCTTTTGCTCATGTAATTATTAAAGGGCTAGCAGAAAAACAATTAGATGAATTGGAGTCGATTCTAGGTGTGAAATTAGGCCCAATGCTTAAAAGTTTTTATAGTCAAGCTAATGGTTTGATGATTTTTTCAGGCTCCTTGAGGGTTCTAGGATATGTACCTAATGATGCACTGGATTCAGGGGTCTATGACTACCCCTCTAGCATCTTGACTCCGAATGTCTCAGCTAGGATTGATGGACTAATGGAAGGAGATATCGTTGTTGGCTGGTATAAGAACGATGGTTCATATGTTGTAGTTAAAAAAAATGGAGAAGCTAGTCGATATGACGTACTCGGAACTGGTGAAGAAACCCAGAGGTGGGTTGACTTTGACAACTGGTTGGCATCAGAAATTATAGTGTTACATGAAAATTATACTTACTAACCTTTGAATCCTAGCCCCGACGAGCGAGGCTTTGGATTCAAACAATGTGAGTACTATATTGTACGTGCGAACACACCTGACTCCGACCAAATTTTATGTAATTTCATAGTTTTATTCGAATCTACAAAACACCTGACTTTCCTTATTTTTGGAAAAAGTAAGTTTAGTAAAATGTTTTAATCGTTTAAGATTTACTATAATGTCGCTTTTCCCTTTTTGCTTGCTTTTACAAACCAGTTCACCGTTTAATAGAACCTTAACAACATTGTAGCTAAGTAAGTTGGACTGGAGCGTAACTAATATTTCGTCATCATCATTCAAATATTTCCAACGATATTTAACAGTGAAACTTAAAACAATAAGTATCAGAATCGCAAAAAAAACTATTTCTGGAAGTACCCCACCAAGATGGTTACTTGTTACCTTAGAGTACAATAGAATATTCAATACTATCAATAAATTGTAAAAAACCATTTTAACTAGGCCATACAAAAAGTTATTGTTATTCGACGTTATAGGTATTTTCATCTGATCTGAGTTCACTTATTAATTACATCCACTAGTTCCGTTACAGGCACTGCTTGACACAGATGAACTATCAGTATCTGATGGTTTCACCTCTTCAGCTTTCCCTTTAGCAGGAGCCATTGCGCCGCTAGCAACAGCGGCGATCGTCAACGTTTGTTTCGTGGTAAACCCTGTTGCCGTCGCTAGTACTTTCAATCCAGCAGTAGCAGAGCCTGTTAAACTAGAAACTGCCATTTGCCCACCATCCACCTGAGACAAATCTCCTCCATTACCAACTAATTGTCCAGCACCATCACCAAGTCCACCCGAAAGTGCCCCAGTAAACATTTTTTTGGCTATTTCTTTAGCAACCGACACGACAGCCCCTCCCATTCCCAAAGAAGCGCCCGATATAAAGCCTGATGCCGCACCCGCTCCTGCCCCTATCAAAGCTTTTCCCAAATCACCACTTTCCATATACGCAGCCACTCCACCAGATATACCACCGACTAAAGCGCCAAACCCGCCGAGCCCTAGATTTAATGCAAATTCCCCTGTCGGATCAACAAAATTAACCGGATCATTTCCCACATAAGCATACATATTCATCTGATCTTCATAACCCACAGGGTCAGTCTGCAGGAAACGCCCCAACTTTGGATGATAA
>NZ_PJCF01000009.1 GCF_002835935.1 Paraglaciecola sp. MB-3u-78
TGGCCGACGGATAGAGGAAGTTGATATTGAAGGGTTTTAGCAGCAAAATACAGAAATATAATTCTTCGTTCGTATGTCTGCTATGTCGGAATTGCCGTCCTTAAGATGATTAACTTGTTTGTCTGCTTTTCGCTCTAACAAGACATTAATTTTTTCAATTCGTTATGTCAATTAAGCGCACCAATAAGACCTAAATGACAAAAGAAAGGAACCACAACATGTAGTGGTTGGTCGGGCTAAGTGGATAGCCCTTATAAATACACAGTTGTAGGTGATTAGTAGTTTTGCAAATGACTAAACAGGCGCAATGCCCACTTTCCCTATCTCTGAAGAACGTAATTTTCATTAACACGTTGATAAGGTTAATAAATTCGGATAATGTGAACTACATTCTAATTGTGATAGAAGGTGCAATGAAAAAACTAAACAGACGGCACGCCTTCTATTAAGTTATACGTAAAGGAGAGTTGGTAGATGGAGTTAAATTCAATAGAAGATGTCAAAGCCCTTAATGAATATAAAAAGATGGAGCAAATTCAAAAAATCGAAAAAAAGTTTCATCGACTTGGTTTCGTGCCATACATGACTTTGGGTGCGCTAACAGTTTATTATATTTTTACTGTCTGGTTAGATGGTGATAGTTGGTCAAATATGCACTTCATGTTTATCGCATCATCGATGGCGAGTATAGGCTATTCAAATGTTGAACGTACCGATTTATTAAAACAACTAATAGAATTAAAGTACGGTAGATAATTACGTATAACAAACAAATAATGGCAGGGACGCGCAAACAACGCGCGCCCCATATTTGAGCCGTTAGGCACCTCAGAGGTGCCTTCTTACGATGACGGTCCTATTAATTCGCAATGGTAATACCTAAAGATAGAACTCTATCACTACTGACTATCGTGTATGCATACACTTAAAAAACACGCTTCGTGTTAACGAAATAGATCACTATGGGTGCCAACTCTAGCCAATTTAAGAATGTCGTTTTCAATTTTATAAATAAGTACTAAATCTGGTTTTACGTGGCAGTCCCGATAATTTGACCAATTTCCAGTGAGCCCATGATCAACGTATTTTTCTGCTAATATCTGCCTTTGCTGAAGCGTTGAAATAACATGACCCACTTCAACGACATCTGGTATAGCTAGTTTGACTATTTTTTTGAAATCTTTCTTAAACTGAGTCGAATATTCTAGCTTATACATTTAGGCTTTATTAACTCCCACCTCTTGTAATAGTTGGCTGACATCAGCAACAGCATTTCCATTTCCGCTTTCCAGTTCTGCAATCGCCTCTAACGTTTTAGAGTTGGGTGTTTTAGCGCGCAATTCAAATGGTATCCCCCCATAATTAATTACGGCTTTAGCAAATAACTTTATTGCCTGAGATGGGCTCAATCCAACTTCATCGCAAACATGGGTAAAAGCTAATTTTGTATCGAGATCAATGCGTGTACTTAGCATTTCTGTCTTCATAAATACCACCATTGTTTTACATAGTAATACAATGGTAGCGAATAGCAGCCAAAAAGCAATCAACAAGGATTAAAAACAGTATATAAAGAAAGTAATCGTCACTAAAAATAAGTCCCTAAGTGCTGAAGTTTCAAATGCGTAAAGCAGTGGCAGAGCCACCTAAGACAGCATTTACAATCATGATTATTCTGTTTTTAAACAATTATCTTTTCCCTATCTGAGGAAAACGTTTCTAAAAGAATAACGTAGCGGTAGTATAAAAAATGGCCTGTTTAATATTGGACATTATGTTTTCAGAGCAATAATTTAAGTTAAAGGAGTTTTTTTGAAAATTAAAGGATTGGCGACTTCTCTGTTAATTCCATTTGTATTGTATACCGCTTATACGATGTCTGTAGCAGAACAATCTTTGCTTAGCTTCGGCTATCAGTTAATAACTAGCCCTGACACAGCCCAAGTATTAATTGATTTATATATTATGGCTATATTAGCAATTGTATGGATATACAACGATGCTAAGCAGCTTAATAAAACAGCGATGTACTGGCTACCATTTGCGTTACTAACATTAGTGTTTGTGTCTATTGGGCCTTTGCTTTATTTAGCATTACGTAAAAATGTTCGCGCAAATGAAAAATAACAAATTACAGCAATTAACAGCACAGGTATGTTAATTCTCCGGCTGTGTCAAAATGTGACACAAGCAAATAAAAAAGGCTATGTTAGGTTATATTCCATACATTAAGCTGCAAATAGTAAGGATGACAAATGTCTGAAAAGAAAGTTAAGTTTGAATTCGAAAAACAGAATAAAAATAGTGTTCGATTTAAAGAAGTACCAGAAGAAGGGATGCCACCCGTTATCGGTAGCATTTATGTGCAAAAATGGTTTGCTGGGGACAGTAAAAACATTGAAATAACCATAAGCAAAAAAGATTGATGCATAGTTAGCTCTATCAGCGTAGTTTTTTCAGTCGGCTTAGCATTTTCTCAAACGCCAAGGACAGGATTAAATGCCCTTGTAGTTGCTGCCGAATTTCCCCTCGCTAAATGTCAGTTAATCCCTCGCTCATTTTTTTTATGGCCGGGTTTTGCGATAATTTCCAAATAAAAAGACGCCAGTTCATTTTTTTCCGCTTCATCAATATGTTGATTAATGGCTCCAAGATGGATCACTTCTGCATTGTCTTTGTCGGCGCCAAAACGGCAGTCAAAATCCCAAAAGTCGGCGCCATCCGGGGCCGGCTTGTTTCTTTCGCGCCTAAGATATTTCTTCACTTCATGTCTGATACTATCGACCAACCTCGGCAATTTGATTTTGGGATGAGACAAAACAAAGGTTTTTTTCATATTAATTACTCGTATTAGCCTAATTGACACTAGGCATTTAGTTGACGTGATATGTTACCAAGGATAGGCGAGCTAGCCAATTTCAATACGCTAATCTCTCTAAGTGAGTTAAGACTCTGAAGTGGCAGAACTAACGTATGTTAAGTCCAGTGATTATACAAGATCACCTTATCAATAGATGTACCTAGTAACGAATAGTCATCCACGGATGCAAAAGTGGCTTCGGCATCGACCAGAATAAGACCTTTTTTATTGAATAATCGATTAAGTCTGGTTCTCGGATGAACAGCGCTAAACACGAGAAAAATAGAAAGTGAGCATACACAAACGAGCCACTAATATGACCGAGTAGTGTTGCCCTAACTATGATGTAGGGGGTAATCAAAGAATCCATTCATCAAATTTTCTGTCATATACATCAAGGATGATGTGTCCTTTAAGGCATGTTTATCAAAAGGATGTGTAAAGCGATACCATTGCGAATATGATCATTATCAATCGCCTTACTTAGCACTCATAAAAAACATAAAATTCCCTTAAGGATAATACCAAACCTATGAATAACCAAACCTCTCCTAACCCAGCTAAAGCATTGACCAAAGAACAAGTCATATCACAGCTAAATTTAGAACATCACTTCGAAGGGGGATATTTTCGTCAAACATTTAAAGCCGATCACAGGGAGCCAGTCACCACTGCCCGTGGCGATCGTGCCACCATGACCGCTATCTATTACATGTTGACCGACGACAATAGTATCGATCATTTTCATACTAAGTATTCAGATGGTATCGAGTTTTATCATATGGGCGCCCCGATTACCTATCACATGATTTACCCAGACGGACATTATGAAAAAGTAGTCGTTGGCCCAGATATGCTCAATGGTCAGCAGTTGCAACTTGCTGTACCTGGTGGCACTTATAAAGCGGCGGAACTCACATCAGGGGCTTACGGTTTAGTGAGTGAAGCGGTGGCGCCTGGATGGGAAATCGCAGACATGATAGACGTGAGTCGAGACGAATTACTCAAGCAGTTCCCACAACATAAAGTCATCATTGAGCGTTTAGCGAATAAAACAGCCATGCCTAATACCGAGTGAATACTATATACCAATCAGCATAGATAATTCCTGAGAGGCCAATTATCTATGTGGAATGCTGTAAGATTAAAATAAATAGCTCTGACTTAACTTGATAATCAGGTAAGAGCTACGAATTCAACCGACCAACACCACACATGGATTAAATCACTCTGTGGGTTGTTTCAGAAATCAACTTAGCTGAATGGAATTCTGCGGATAATAGTTGAGCGTTTCAGTGACCCCCTTACATATTGTGGGCACCACATAATACTTCAACAATTTATAAGGGCAATCCATGACCACTCAAAAAGAATTCAAAGCGGCCGCCGAGAAGGCGCTTGAACATGCAGTAGCATGGCGTGAGGATGGAGCAAAATTACCGGCCTTTCCCTCGGCAACAACGGCCGAACTTAGAGCACGGTTTGACGGCGATTTGCCGAGTCAGGGCTTGAACGGCGAAGCAGTTATCGAGCATTTAGTCAGTGCCGCCAAGCACGGTCTGGTCAACAATACTCATCCAAATTTTTATGCCTGGGTTCAAGGCGCATCTCATCCCATTGGTGTAGCCGCGGATATCCTGACCTCTGCCTGGGGACAGAATGCTGCAATCCATCAAACCGCTCCTGCCGCGGCTATTGCCGAAGAAGTCTCTGCAAAATGGATACTCGAACTACTTGATTTACCACCCCAATGCTCATTTGCCTTCGCCACGGGAGCCACTACGGCCAGTTTTATTTGCCTCAGTGTGGCTCGCAGTGAAGTCTTACATCGCCAAGGCTACGACCTAGAACAGGAAGGCCTAACCGGGGCACCCAACATCCAGGTATTTCTGGGTGAAGAGGCCCATGCCACCATTCTCTCAAACCTCAGGTATCTCGGTTTCGGGCGCAAAAACCTTGTTTTTATAGCGGTTGATGACCAAGGTCGAATGCTGCCTGCTGATCTTGAACATAAACTAAGTCAAACCGACGGACCGAAAATTGTGATCCTGCAGGCCGGCCACATCAACTCCGGCGCCTTCGATCCATTTAATGACATTATCCCCCTATGTCAAACGCATAATGCTTGGGTTCATGTGGACGGCGCTTTTGGTCTCTGGGCGCGAGCCGCCCCCTCCCTTGCTCACCATTGTGAAGGACTAGAACACGCAGACTCATGGACAGTAGACGGGCACAAGTGGTTACAAGTGCCCTATGATTCCGGTTATGCCATTGTCAAACATCCTAACGCCCATCGCCGAGCCATGAATATTTCTGCCAGCTATCTGGTCAGTGATCCCGATGATGGCCGCAATCCTACCCAATTCGGTATGGAGCTTTCACGGCGCGCCCGCGGATTTACTCTCTGGGCGGTGCTGCAAGCTTTGGGACGTGAGGGAGTGTTAGAAATGATCACCCGCCATCATGATTGCGCCAAACTACTGCAACAACGATTGGCAGGCACACCCGGGATCAGAATTCTAAACCAAGTAGTATTAAATCAGCTGGCCATTGCTTTTGGCGACGAAAACCAAGAACTGGAAAAACGTAATCAGATGACCGCCGCTGTAATCCGGAAAATTCACGAAGAAAATAAAAACTTTGTCCTGGGCGCAACATGGAAATATCAATCCATATTACGGATCTCCATCATTTCCCAGCTTACCGACAAAGGTGATATTGAGGTGCTTGCGGCTTCTTTGTTACGAGCATGGGATGCGGTTAGGTCAGCATAACTTGCCCTAAAGTTTTTTTAAGATAGAAAAGCACGCTTCGCGCCATCATCCCGCGCGGCGTCCGCGTGATAGTTTTTGTCTCGAATCCATTCTAGCCAGTCACTTTTTCTTCTACAGCTAAGAATAAAGTAACCAAAAAGAAGCCGCCGCTACTAAAGTTCTTAACCACACAAAAAGGCTTATTTTAGCGTCGCTAAAGAATGAGTCCCTCCAGCTTTAGCTCAAATGGCATCCCGCGCGGCGTCCACTTGCCATTTGCCCCTAAAATAAACCTTTTCGAGCTGAAACCTTAAATGCGGGAAAAGTAGTGGCTATGCCACCAAAGCGGTTATCGGTAAAGCCGATTTTCTTGCAATTTTACGATGGCTGATCCTTGTAATTCACTTGTAATTCCAAATGGTTTCATCGACTGTCAGCAATCATGGGCTAAGCAGTCATTAGGGAATTGAATCAGGCAGCTCTGAGCCTAATACCGGACAGTCGAGTGTTAAACCTGAAGGTGAACTTTGTGCCATTAGGAGTCATTCAGCTTTTGATAAATCAACGTTACTGACCCTATCGATTTTGTCGATTTTCAACGAACCTGATAATCCTCTAGCCAGCCTCCTAGTTTAAGTTCCAGCTAAGCTGTAGGTTCCTAAACCAAACGAAAACAGGAGACTGTAATGTCATATTACTGCGGCATTGATTTACATTCAAACAACCACGTAGTGGCGGCCGCCGCGCGGTTGTCATTGATGAAGAGGATAACAAGTTAGTGGATAAGCGCATCGACAATGATTTAAATACAACCATTGCGTTACTATTGCCCTATAAAAAGGAGCTGAAGGCAGTGGCCGTTGAATCCACTTTTAACTGGTATTGGCTCGTCGATGGGCTTATAGAAAATGGTTTCAAGGTAGAGCTGGTGAACACCACAGCGGTGAAGCAATACGATGGGTTAAAATACAGCGGAGACCATCAGGATGCTTTTCACTTGGCGCACCTAATGCGTTTAGACATTCTACCTACGGGCTATATTTACCCGCCAGAATATCGCCAAGAAAGAGATTTACTCAGGCGAAGACGGCAACTTGTCAGACATGCTTCTACACATGCTCTCAGTATTCAAAACCAAATCTGGCGCTCGCTAGGTTATAAACAGACATGTACTGCCATTCGTAGAAAAGACTTTGTTCTTCCCTTCGAAAAAGACGGTTACCTTTACCATTCTGCCAATAGTAATCTGGTGTTGATGCGTACGTTGGATACACAAATTAAACTCGTCGAGCAACAAGTTTTGGAAGGTGTATCACTCAAAAATGAATATAAGTTACTCACATCAGTCACAGGTATTGGCCCGATTTTGGGTTTAACCATTATGCTCGAAACTGGCGATATTCAGCGTTTTGACTCGCCAGGGAATTACGCGTCTTATTGCCGCTGCGTGAATAGCATTCGTGAAAGTAACGGCAAGAAAAAAGGCACTGGTAATCGCAAGGCAGGAAACAAATATCTATCGTGGGCATTTTCAGAAGCCGCTCACTACATGGTGCGTTTCAACAACCAAGCAAAAGGTTTTTATGAGCGTAAAAGACAAAAACGTAATGGGATAGTCGCCATACGCGCAGTGGCACACAAACTCTCACGGGCAGTATTTCATATGTTAAAGAACAACGAGGCATTCGATATCGATAGAGTGTTTCACTAGTTTACTGGCATCATTCAGCCCGTTTGCGGGGTTGGATAACAAGCCATCACACTCTGAGTGGAGGATGATGCCGGTATTTATTTTTATTCGCCCACATGTTAAGCCACTTTGGGTCTGGAAAGTGCAAGCTTAGCCACTTACTCTGTGCGTAATATCGCATTGGATAATATGCGTAACGCCGTTAGGGGAACTGAAGTTTTTGATTACGGGCGTCCTGCCCTCCACCTAAAGGCCATCTTGCGGATGTTAATCTTTGCTCCATGCAAAGCTTTGTGGCGTACTTAGGTACGTGGGGGAAGGAAGAAGTATTTCTCGACCTAGATCCAGATGGGTGACTGTTGCGGATATTTATCCAGCACGACCAATAGAAAAACAAATATTGCGAATAATATAACCGGTACACCGAAGCAGAGTCACATAACTTTATGCTTGCCTGGGCGCTCCGATTACTGACGCTCTATTGACACCGGCTGGCTAATGGGTGACCCCGCAGGTTTTGAATATGAAATAGATGTCAATATGGAAAATATAAGGCATCATGTATTTTGATTTTAGGAAAAATGACGTTTTATTTTACCTATACCCCACTAACACTCCAAGATATCGCAAATTCTATGGGCATTAAATCTAGTAACTTTAAGACCGATTATAACATGCCAACAAAAGACGAATATAAAAAAACTGAGATCAGCGCCAGACCCATCATAGTCTGGAAGAATCCACAGGAAATTAAAAACCCTAACCCTCCTGCAAACAGGAATGTTAAAGATAAATAATTTTCAAAGTTAGTCGTTGAAAATTTAAATACGTGTATATAATAAACAACATTATAAGGTAACTTTATGCGCATAATATATAGCCATGCGGCGGCGATCTTTATTTCAATATCACTTATAGGGTGTATTAACGATCCAAATGAAATTACACTTGAAGATGCATGTGATGCTGATAAAAACTTCTGTGAAGAAATACAGGGAGACAGCCGATGTCGTAATGAAAGAAAGGAAATGATTTTGGCGCGACATAAATTGAAAAGTACAAGAGATAATAACTTTGCTTATAATGCGTTAATCAACACAGAAAAATTTGTTAAGTGCGCTGAACTTGCTAAGGGAATTGAGTACGTTTCTGTTAAAACAAAATATGCTAATGTAGATAAATACCGCACAAGACCCCTTACTGAAAAAGAAATAAAAGAAAGGTTGGCTTACGGAGAATCTTCAATAAGACGTAAGAATCAAAAGCTCAATAATTACAGGTACGCAGAGAAAGAGTTAGCGCGGCTAGAAGAACGGACTAGTTTTAGTAGCATACCTGAACTAGCACACTACCACTGGACAAGACATGGAAACAAAGAAGCGATCAAAAAGCTCGTTGACCTAGACAATCAAGGTAAAATAAATATCTCTTGGTTACAATATTATCTATCACTTCATTACTCTGACATTGATGGGGAAAAATCTATGAATGCTCTTCATAAGAGTTTAATTCTTTATCCAAAGGGAGATTATGTCGATAAGATTGGAGATCTTAATCAAGATATGCATGGAAAGTTTGAAAAGTTTGATGATGAAGGTCATATTCACTTTAATATACTCAGGAGCCTTTCTTCAATACAATTTTCTAAAGGAAATTATGGCGCTTCTTATATTTACGCAAAAACTTTAGAGTTAAATAACGATACTACAGCAGACCTTGACTTTATCCTTATGTATATTGAAAAAAATAAACGATCTAAAAAAAGTACTTTAGAGGATATGGCTGAAGATCTTGATGATTTACTAAGCGATGGTAAACTTACGCTCAAGTTTTTAACTAAAATTGAACAATTTAAGGTGTAATAAATGAAAAGAGGTAGATTGAGTGGCGACTAATTCTCCCAAACACTAATTCACTTAAACATAAATATCCAAGTGTTTTGGCCCTTTGGGTTTCTTCTGGTCGGTGTCGCTATCTTCAATCTCGACTTGTTCAGAAGTAGACTCTTGCTCTGGGCTATGCGCATTTTTGTTATGCTGTTGATTCTTTTTCTTAGCGTCTCTCTCCTCCCCTTTCAATTCCTTTTCCTCATCACTTAAAGGGCGTAGCGCCTCTTGCCTATCAATTTTTGCGACTTTTTGGCTATCATGGGCAATAGGGACCTTGCCCTCTCGCGGTAGTATTGAAAATAAAAGGTCGGTAGTCATCATTCCTCCTGAGTTTATTAAAAACAAAAACCTGCCCGTTTTTACGACAACTTTGTTCATAAAACATTCAATCACGGGGTTGTAAACTAACATAGTTGATTTAATTGTAAGCGAGGGGCAACTTTCCCCCGAAATATTGTTGCATTAATCAGGCCGATTGCATAATGTATGCGCCATTGAAGCGCAGTGATTTAGAAGAACCTAAAATTATGAATATTACCTTGAAAGCAGTCGTCCATCATCATATAGCTTAACCTTTCAGGTATTTGCTGGGAGGTCTATTGAATCCTTCTAGCGGCGCAGACTCACTCTAAACCCCCGGAAGGCATCTTTCGGGGGTTTTTCTTTTGGGTCCCTCTTTGGAGCCAGAAGAGCCACTAATAAACAACACGTTAAGTTACAAATTTTTAAATAGGATTGGAATAAACATGATTGATAACAATAGATTACGTATTGCTGTACAAAAATCAGGACGATTAAGTGACGACAGCATCTCTTTATTAAAAGCGATTGGCATTAAATTGCAAATTCGTGACCGCTTGTTGATTGCGCATTCTACTAACCAACCTATTGATTTGTTATTGGTACGTGACGACGACATCCCAGGTTTAGTGATGGACGGTGTTGTTGATTTAGGTTTTATTGGTCAAAACGAATTAGAAGAAAAAATGCTTGAGCGCAAAGCGGCGGGCAAAAAAGCTGAATATATTGAGCTTAGACGCTTAGATTACGGCGGTTGCCGATTGTCTATTGCCGTGCCTAATGAAATGGATTACCAAGGTTTACAGTCGTTGCAGGGCAAAAAGATTGCTACTACTTATCCCTTTTTATTAGAGCGTTTTTTCAAAGAAAAGAACATTAACGCCAGTACAGTCATGTTAACAGGATCGGTTGAAGTAGCGCCTCGCGCTGGTTTGGCAGATGCAATTTGTGACTTAGTATCGACTGGAGCCACCCTTGAAGCCAATGGGTTACAAGAAGCCGATGAAATATTTACATCTAAAGCGGTATTTATCCAACGCAGCGGCGAAATGCCAGAGGCTAAACAAGCACTTATTAGCAAAATGTTACCTCGTATGGATGGTATAGCTCAGGCCAAGGAGAGCAAATACATCATGTTACATGCGCCTAAGGCTTATTTAGAACAGGTAAAAAGTTTATTACCTGGCTCTGCAAATCCGACTGTGATGGCCCTTGCTGGTAGTGACGACATTGTCGCTATCCACGTCGTTAGCCCTGAAACCCTATTTTGGGAAACCATGGAAAAACTCAAAGCATTGGGTTGCGGTTCGATCTTGGTAATGCCCATTGAAAAGATGATGTCTTAAGACAAAGCGAAAATTAGTTAAGAGGCTAAATAGTCATGCAAATATGGGCACAACTTAACCCAACTGAACAAGCTAAATTACTCAGCAGACCCGCCCTTGTGGACAGTCAAGCCTTGAGTAATACGGTAGCTGACATAATTGAGCAAGTTAAACAGCAAGGCGATAAAGCCTTGTTGGCTTTTACTGAACGTTTTGATGGCGCAAAATTACAGCGTTTACGTTTTAATGATGCGTCACTCAGTAGCTTCGCCAGCCAAATCAAACCAGAAGTAAAATGGGCGATTGACCAAGCCTATGCAAACATAAAAACATTTCATCAAGCTCAGTACCCCGAAGACGTGGTAGTTGAAACGTCCCCAGGTGTGGTTTGTGAACTGAAACATGCGCCTTTAGCATCCGTTGGTTTATATATTCCAGGCGGAACAGCTCCATTACCTTCAACGGTCTTAATGTTGGGCGCTACGGCTCAGGTGGCCGGTTGTGCTAGAAAAGTACTGTGTACCCCTCCGAATAAAGACGGTCAAATAGCCGTTGAAATTCGTTATGCCGCCAGTCTGTGTGGTATCGATGAAATATATTTAGTCGGTGGCGCGCAAGCGATTGCGGCCTTAGCACTGGGCACTGAAAGCATTATCAAAGTAGATAAAATTTTTGGCCCTGGTAATAGTTATGTCACTGAAGCCAAACAACAGGTCAGCCGTATTCCAGCCGGTCCGGCAATTGATATGCCAGCGGGTCCATCTGAGGTGTTAGTGATTGCTGATGAGCACGCTAACCCTGTGTTTGTTGCAGCTGATTTATTGTCGCAAGCCGAGCATGGCACTGACTCTCAAGCGGTATTAGTGTCCAACAGCCGTGATTTGATCGCAGCGGTTAAACAACAAATCAGTTTACAGTTGGCAACATTGAGTCGTAAAACGATTGCCGAACAAGCGGTCAAACACAGTCGCTATATTTTGACCGAAACCCTAGAGCAGGCTTTTGAAGTCAGCAATGCTTACGCGCCTGAACACCTCATTATACAAATAGAAAATGCCCGCGACAGCTTAGATAAACTGACCAACGCCGGTTCAATTTTTGTGGGTCAATGGTCACCTGAATCAGCTGGCGATTATGCCAGTGGTACTAATCACGTATTGCCTACATATGGTTACGCTCGCAATTATTCTAGCTTAGGCTTAGCTGACTTTATGCGCCGTTATACGGTGCAAGAGCTAAGCTATCATGGCTTACAAAATATCGGTAACGCCATTATGGACTTAGCTGATGCTGAAGGGTTAGATGCCCACAGGCAAGCAGTAAAGTTGAGATTAGATGTTGAATACTTGGAAAATAAAGGATCATGAGCGATTTAGTCAATAAGCTAATGTGCGAAAATTTACAGGCCTTAAAGCCTTATGAATCGGCTAGGCGAATTTTTGCGGGTGGCGATAGCGACAGCGAAACGTGGCTAAATGCAAATGAGTCACCTTTTGCTAATGATTTTACTGTCGACACTGCACATTTTAATCGGTATCCCGATTGCCAACCACAACGGGTATTACTGCCTTACGCAGAATATGCAGGGGTGCAAGCCAACCAATTATTGGTCAGTCGCGGTGCCGACGAAGGCATCGAGTTACTTATCCGCACGTTTTGTACCCCAGGCAAAGACAGTATTTTAATCTGTCCGCCTACTTATGGTATGTACGCCATCAGCGCTGAAACATGCAATGTGGGTATCGAGAGAGCGCCTCTCAATGCAGACTTTTCTTTAGATATTCCGGCAATGAGTGTTTACCAAGGTAAAGTGAACTTAGTGTTTATTTGTTCACCTAATAATCCAACGGGTACATCCATTGGCAGGGCGCAGCTTAAACAGGTATTAGAGCACTTTGCTGACTCAGCTTTAGTAGTGGTTGACGAAGCCTATATTGAATTTGATGCCGGTAATACATGGGCCACTGAATTAGCCGCGTATCCCAATTTAGTTGTGCTGCGTACTTTATCCAAAGCGTTTGCCTTAGCAGGATTACGCTGTGGCTTTACTTTAGCCAATAGCGCCGTTATTCACAGCATCATGAAAGTGATTGCACCCTACCCGGTGCCAGAACCAGTCGCACAAATTGCCGCCCAAGCCCTGAGTCAAAAAGGACTCAAACAAATGGCCGAGCAAGTCGAATATTTGTATCAGCAAAAGCAATGGCTCAAACAACAGTTAAGCCAGTTTCCCGAACTTGAATTAGTGGGTGACGATAAGGCTAATTTTATACTGTTCCGCTATTCGCAAAAACAGGCATTAATGGACTTTTTAGTGGAGAATGCAGTACTTATTCGTGACCAGTCTAAACAAATAAACTTAGATAATTGCCTGCGTATTACCCTTGGCACTCAGCAACAAAACGAAAAATTGCTAGGGTTAATGGCACGCTTTTTTAAACAGCAGGAAAAATCAGCATGAGCCAACAAGCACTTCTTTTTATCGATCGTGACGGTACTTTGGTTGAAGAGCCAGCCATCGATAAACAACTGGATAATCTAGAAAAATTAGTCTTTGAACCACAAGTTCTACCTGTGTTACTTAAACTTCAGCAAAATGGTTTTCGTTTAGTCATGGTGTCGAACCAAGATGGATTAGGTACCGATAGTTTCCCCCAAGCTGATTTTGACTTAGCCCACAATAAGATGATGGACATTTTTGCTAGCCAAGGCGTGACCTTTGACGATGTGTTGATTTGTCCTCACTTTGACAGCGACAACTGCACTTGCCGCAAACCTAAACTAGGCTTGGTGAAAGACTATCTGCAGCAAGGAAAAGTCGACTTCACTCGCTCTTTTGTAATTGGTGACCGTGACACCGATATTCAACTAGCCGAAAACATGGGCATTGTTGGTATTAAATACAGCCGTGACAATTACAACTGGCAAGCCATTGAAAAACAATTATTGGCCTCAAATCGTGTCGCCACTGTGGTACGCAAAACGTCTGAAACCAATATCAATGTCACAGTAGATTTAGACTCAAGTGCCAAATCTACTATTCAGACAGGCCTTGGATTCTTTGACCATATGCTGGATCAAGTTGCCACTCATGCTGGCTTTGAACTCATACTAACGGTAGATGGCGATCTACATATAGACGATCACCACAGCGTAGAAGACACCGCCCTTGCACTTGGCGATGCCCTTAAACAAGCACTAGGTGACAAGCGGGGCATTGGCCGTTTTGGATTTGCATTACCTATGGATGAATGCCGCGCCGAATGTATTTTAGATATATCTAATCGACCGCACTTAAAATTTGATGCCGAATTTAGCCGTGATCAAGTAGGCGATATGGCGACCGAAATGGTGCCACACTTTTTTTACTCTATTGCTCAGGCGATGGGTTTATCACTGCACCTTTCGACTACCGAAGGCAATGCTCACCATCAGGTTGAAAGTTTATTTAAAGTATTTGGCCGCGCATTACGACAAGCTATTCACAAACAAGGTGAAGCTTTACCTAGTACTAAAGGTGCCTTGTAATCATGGTTTCACAACAAATTGTGATTGTAAATACAGGCTGTGCGAATATCTCATCGGTGAAATTTGCTGTTAAACGTTTAGGTTTACCCGTCACAGTAAGTGATGATTTAGCCGTTATTCAAAAGGCCGATAAAGTATTCTTACCTGGCGTGGGCAGTGCCAATGCAGCTATGGCCAGTATTGAGAAAAAACAACTTGTAAGCTGCATTCAATGCCTGACTCAACCGGTACTGGGTATCTGTTTGGGTATGCAGTTAATGGTTGAAAAATCAGAAGAAAGCCTAAGTGACAGCACACATTGTCTGGGGCTGATCCCCGGAGAAGTGAAACGGTTGCAAGTAGGCGATTTACGTTTACCTCATATGGGTTGGAATACCGTGATACCCGTTGCTGATGCGCCATTATTTAAAGGCATAGATGCCGGTAGTTACTTTTATTTTGTTCACAGCTTTGCTGTAGCAGTCTCAGAATTTACGATGGCCAGTTGCCAATACGGAATGGAGTTTTCTGCCGGTATTCACAAAGACAACTTTTTTGGTGTGCAATTTCACCCTGAGCGTTCAAGCGACGCAGGGGCACACCTTTTGAAAAACTTTATCGATCTATAAAAGACCGAATAATAAGAAAAGGTTAACAAGCAAGATATGATCATCCCAGCCATAGATTTAATAGACGGTTCAGTAGTGCGCTTATATCAAGGCGACTATGAGCAGAAAACTGAATATAAACTTGACCCTATCGATGTGGTGCACAGTTATGCGGACCAAGGGGCAAAGTGGTTACATATTGTTGACCTCACTGGTGCCAAAGATACCAACAAGCGTCAACTGGATCTGATTGGTAAGATGGTTGCCACTGGGCGTATGCAGTTTCAAGCAGGTGGTGGCATTCGCAGCGAAGAAGATGTGAAACAACTTTTAGACATAGGTGTTAAACGTGTGGTGATTGGTTCATTAGCCGTTAAAGAGCCACAACTGGTTAAAGGCTGGATCACAAAGTACGGCGCAGACGCCATAGTACTCGCGCTAGACATCAATATTGACGAGTCAGGTAACAAATTTATCGCCACCCACGGCTGGCAAGAAAACTCTGGTGTGTCGATTGAAGCTTTACTTGCAGACTTTTTATCTGTGGGTGCCAAACATGTGCTTTGCACCGACATCAGTCGTGACGGCACATTACAAGGTGCGAACCATCAACTTTACACACAAATGACTAAACAATTTCCCACTGTAGGTTGGCAAGCATCGGGTGGCATTGGTAACCTTAACGATATTGCTGTGCTTAAACCAACTCTTGTCAATGGCGTCATTTTAGGCCGGGCACTGTTGGAAGGTAAGTTCACAGTTAAACAAGCAATTGAATGTTGGAATACAGCTAAATAGCGGATGTTAGCTAGACCCAACAACATCCATATATAACAACGAATTAGGAAATTATCATGGCGGCTTTTGGTACAGTGTTTATGCCACATATGGCATTCACTACCTTTGAAAATAATCAGTGGAATGAAGCAACAATTGTTGCATCTGACAGCATCCAGTTACATCCCGGTGCCCATGTGTTGCATTATTCCAGCACTTGCTTTGAAGGATTAAAAGCCTTTAAACATGACGATGGCAGCATTCATGTGTTCCGTATGGATCAAAACCTTGCCCGCTTTGACCAAAGCAGTCGTTTGCTGTCGTTACCCGATATTGACCAAACCCAAGTCTCTAAGATGATTTTAGATATAGTTGAGCAATACAGTGCCGATATCCCAGAGCCTCCTGGGTCGATGTATATTCGCCCTACACATATAGGCACCGAGGCTGCTATAGGCAAAGCCGCAGCACCGAGTACAAGTTCAATGTTGTATGTGCTGATTTCCCCAGTGGGTGACTATTTTGCTGGCGGATCAAAACCTCTTAGAGTGTTACTCGACGAGGCAGGGTTACGCTGTGCCCCACATATGGGCATGATCAAAAGTGGTGGCAATTATGCTAGTGCGCTAGGTCCTATTCTAGCCGCAAAACGCGATGTGCAAGCCGATCAAATATTGTTCTGCCCAAATGGTGACGTGCAGGAAACAGGCGCAGCTAACTTCTTATTGATTGACGGCAACGAAATTATCACCAAAGCATTAGATTCTACTTTTTTACATGGTGTAACTCGCAGCTCAATCTTAACCTTAGCAGCAGATTTAGGCATGAAAGTCACTGAAACCCAATTAACTGTTGATGAGTTATTAACAAGAGCGGCCAAACCCAATGTTGAAGCAGCGTTATCGGGCACAGCAGCGGTACTTACCTCTGTCGGCACCCTTATTCATAACGGTAAAGAGCACGCAGTAGGAGCAGGGGAACATGGCCCAACAACCAAAAAGTTACGCCAAGCACTAAATGATATTCAGTGGGGCAAAGCGCCAGATAAGCACAATTGGTTGACTCGAGTAGGGTAAGAGCAGCTACGAGCTACGAGCTACGAGCTACGAGCTACGAGCTACGAGCTACGAGCTACGCAGGTCAGTGTAGTGGTTACTTATAGTATGGTTGTAAGTTTTTGTTTTAAGTTTTTGCTCGCGGCTCGAAGCTCGTAGCTAGAAACTCGAAGCTTTTTGAGGTTTTTTTATGTTAGCTAGACGTATTATCCCTTGCTTGGATGTCAAAGATGGCAAAGTTGTCAAGGGAGTGAAATTTCGTAATCACGAAATCATTGGCGATATAGTGCCTTTAGCTCAGCAGTATGCTGAACAAGGTGCTGACGAATTAGTATTTTACGACATCACCGCATCCAGTGATCAGCGCGTTGTGGATAAAAGTTGGGTGACTCGTATTGCACAGGTCATTGATATCCCGTTTTGTGTCGCTGGAGGCATTAAAACGGTTGAAGAAGCTGGTAAAATATTAGAAATGGGGGCAGACAAAATATCCGTCAACTCCCCCGCTTTGGCAGATCCTGAATTGATCACCCGCCTGCACGACACCTTTGGCCAACAATGTGTCGTAATAGGTATCGACAGTTTTTTCAATGAAGAAACAGGTAAATATCAAGTCCACCAATACACAGGCGATGAAACCCGCACTCAGGTCACGACTTGGGAAACCGCTGATTGGGTCAAAGAAGTTCAGCAACGTGGTGCCGGTGAAATTGTACTTAATTGCATGAACCAAGATGGTGTGCGCCAAGGTTACGATATCGAACAACTGGCTGCGATCCGCAAAAACTGCTTGGTACCATTAATTGCTTCAGGCGGCGCAGGTGAAAGCGTCCACTTTAAAAACGTGTTTGAACAAGCAGACGTGGATGGCGCATTAGCCGCATCAGTGTTTCACAAAGGCATTATTCCCATACCAGTATTAAAGGCGTATTTGCGTCAGCAGAATATAGCGATTAGAGATTGAAAGAAGCTGCGAGCTATTAGCTTCGAGTGGCGAGCTAAAAGACTAAAAGAAGCTGCGAGCTAAAGCTTAGATATTAGCTCGAAACTCGGAGCTCGTTACTCGTAGCTGCGAGCCACGAGCTAATAGCAAAAGAAAGGCTAATATTTAAGGATGTGAATACACAGGAACGTGTTTTGAAAATTTAGAGGTTTGGCAAAGGAGTTATACACTTGCTGTAGATGTGTATAAAATATTTAGCTATAGCCGAGATTTTGGTTTTAAAAGCCAAATTACACGTAGCGCCCTTTCTATTCCAAGCAACATCGCGGAAGGATGGGAAAGATACACTGAAAAGGAAAAGTTCAGGTTTTTATCGATTGCCAAAGGCTCTGCAGGTGAATTAAAAACACAATTAATGATTGCTATAGACATTGACTATATCGCTAAAGATATAGGTTTATTAAAAATAAAAGAGATAGACGAAATCGCACTCATGTTAGGCGGTTTAATGAAAAGTTTAAATACAGAAAAGTAGCTGTTAACGCGCATACCGTCGTAGCTCGTAGCTAAAACACACTAGAGATTAAAATGATTATTACAAAAGAAAATGTGGCAAAACTGGCTTGGGATAAAATGGATAACTTGATCCCCTGTATCGTTCAAAACGCCATCAGTGGTAAAGTATTGATGCAGGGTTTTATGAACCAAGATGCCTTAGATAAAACCTTAGAAACAGGCTTAGTGACTTTTTTTAGTCGTTCAAAACAACGACTATGGACTAAGGGTGAAGAGTCGGGGAATAGTTTAAACCTTGTCGAAATCACCAGTGACTGCGACGACGATTCACTACTAGCTTTGGTTAACCCAGTTGGCCCTACATGTCACAAAGGCTCAGAAACTTGCTGGGCAGATAGCCAATCAGCTGACATCAGTTTTATCGCTGAATTAGAGACTGTGATTGCCTCACGTAAAGGTGCCGATCCTGACTCTAGTTACACCGCTCACCTATACAGTAAAGGCATCAAACGTATCGCGCAAAAAGTCGGTGAAGAAGGTGTTGAAACAGCACTAGCGGCTACGGTAAAAGACTTAGAAGAGTTAAAAAATGAGTCTGCAGACTTGTTGTATCACTTAATTGTATTACTTCAAGCCAGCGATTTGAATTTGTCTGATGTGATCAACGTATTGAAACAACGTCATTCAAAATAAATGTATATCGGTATTTTCTATTCTTTCACTGAGTGTGAAGGAATAGAAGATTAGATTAAACTGAATTGAATTGAACTTAAATGACCTCCGAGTCGGAAATACTCTTAGTTAACACCTAACACGCCTCAAAACCATCTTCTGTATCTAATAATTTATTTTCATTCTTAAATTTTAAAAAACTTCATATAATCAATAACCTATAAAAAAATCAAATTAAAAGTCGTAATTTAAAAACTTAACATTGATCTAACAATTTTTTTATTGCGTAACAATTTTGCCGAACAAAACAAAACATTTATAACTTACTTAAAAGGTATGAGTATGATCAGCTTTAGCAAAATTTTAGCAGTTTCTGTGTTTTCGATTTCGCTAGTCGCATGTAATGATGATGACAATGTTGTAGTGATTGATGAAGTCCCAACCCCAACATCAGATTTACGTATTATCCATGCCGTACACGATGCACCCACAGTTAATGTTTATGCTGGCGCAGCGGTACTTGCAGGTTTAGAGAACGTTGATTATCAAGTTTCTTCACCGTGGATTACGGTTGACGAAGGAACTTATGCAGTGCGTGTTGAAGCAAATATTCCAGGGGGTACTGCCGATGTGATAACAGCATCGCTGACATTAGAAGGTGAAAAATCCTATAACGTTTTAGCAGTGGGGTCGACAGCAGACGGCACTATTGAGCCTCTTGTAGTATCAGTGGATAGAGCAGCGGTTACCTCTGGAAACGTTAGGGTACAGATAGTGCACGCAGCTCCGGCAGCCCCTATGGTAGATATCTACGTCACCGCGCCGGATGAAGATATTGAAACAGCACAACCTTTAGCCACGGCATCATTTAAAGAAAGCACCGGCCAAGTAGAAGTGACGGGCGGCGATTATCAAATCAGGATAACCCCAGCTGGTTCAAAAACAGTTGTGTTTGACTCTGGTACAGTTACTTTGCCTGCAGACGCAGATTTACTGGTTGCAGCAACACAAAATACCGGTACAGGCACTTCGCCTGTTACCTTGCTTGTTGCAGACGGCACGTCATCATTCAAAATTTGGGATGTGAATTCAAAAGCGAATGTGCGTGTTGTGCATGCAGTGTCTGATGCACCCGCGGTTGATGTGATTGCCAATAATGCATTAACGTTATTCGACGGTATTAGCTATCCAGATGTGACCGCTTATGTTGCGGTTGATGCAGGAGATTACACCATTGATGTAGCAGTGGATGGATCAGAAAGTACTGTTGCTATTGACGATGCCGCCATCACTGTTGAAAGCGGACTATTTTATACTGCCTTTGCTAACAGTGATTTAGCCACTATTGGTCTGGATTTTGTTTTAGACGTACCACGTCCAATTGCTACCGCAGCAAAAGTGAGAATTTTTCATGCCTCGCCAGATGCCGGCGCTGTAGATATATATGTCACTGCAGATGGTGACATCAGTGCAGTATCACCTAATTTTGCTGGTGTGACCTTTACGACACCCATGTTATCCGAAACAGGTTACGTGGAGTTGGCGGCAGGCGATTATGTGGTCACAGTAACGGGTGCTGATTCAAAAGACGCAGCAATAGAAACAGGCGTATTAAGTTTAGAAGTCAACAAAGTTTACACCGCGATTGCGATTGATGGCTTGATGGCAGGCGACGGTCCAACGCTTATTACCGCAGATGATTTAGCACCCAGTTTTAATGTTTCTACAACATTCAATATTACCTTAGGGGGAAATCAAGAAGTGCCTATGGTTGATACTCTGTCTGCAGCGACTGCAATGGTTGAAATAGACGAATCATTACCCGCTTTTAAAGTCACCTTAGACGCAAGTATGCTAACGGATGCCAGTGCAGCCCATGTTCATGATGGTGACATTGGCACTAACGGTGGTGTGGCTTTTGGCTTAACCGACATGGGTGACGGTATATTTGTACTTGAGCAAACTGAACTTACAGCAGGTTTACTCAACGATTTACTTAGCGGTGAATGGTATCTGAACGTACATACACCAAGTAATCCAGGCGGTGAAGTACGTGGGCAAATTGTGCCTGATACTACTGTTGTTGTGACTTTCCCCCTGAGTGGTTTGCAAGAAATCCCACAAGTAATAACTGATGCGATGGGTGGTGGATATGCGTTATTTGACACAACCGACAATGGCGTCACTTTAGCTGTCGCCACTAGCGGCGTTGAGGACGCCACTATGGCTCACATCCATACTGGCTTTGCAGGTGTGAATGGGGGTGTATTGGTGGCACTGGCCCAAGATGCAGCTGATGTAAACCTTTGGACATCGGGCGGCGAAATTAATTTAGAGCAGGCTACTGCCGACTTATTATTATCAGGAGGCCACTACGTAAACGTGCACACTCCTGCTAACCCAAGCGGTGAATTAAGAGGGCAAATTACCCCTGCAAATATTGAAGTATATGGTGTCGTACCATCGGGTGACCAAGAAGTCCCCGCGGTCACAACTGACGCAAGCGGAATGGGCGCTATCACATTGAATACTACAACTGGACTCATAATTGGCACAATTAATGTATTTGATATCACCCCCACTATGGCCCATATCCATGCTGGCGAAGCCGGTGTAAACGGTGGTGTAGTTTTAGCCCTGACAGATGCAGGCGAGGGTGTTTTCAATGTACCAGAAGATACTGTTTTGGACATGGCTCAAATGGATTTGATGCAAGCTGCAGGTTTATACACCAATTTTCACACAACGGAGAATCCGGGTGGTGAAATTCGTGGTCAGATAACCTTAGGCTTTAACTAAATATAGTTTGATGCAAACTTACTAATTAAACGGGCAGATGATGCCCGTTTTTATAAAACACAAAAAATCATTAATCTTCAGTCGCAGCAATAGTGCTGTTATGCAGAAACTGTTCCACGGCTTTAACTGTGGCTTGGGGATCTTCTTCCTGTGGAACATGCCCCAGATCCTTAAACAAAATAAACTGACTATTAGGTATTTCTCGATTAAATCGATGACCAACACTGATAGGGATCAAGCGGTCTTGTTCGCCCCACATGATTAAAGTGGGTTGAGTTAACTCGCCTACCCTGTTTGCTAGATGACCCGCTTTTGTCTCAACAAAACGTTTTGCCAGTGCTGCTCGATTACCCTCTCGGGTGTTTAGCTCGAAATATCGATCAACCAAGTCTTCAGTAATTTTATCTGGATTGCCATACACATTCCCAAGACTGCTTTTCACCACTGATATTGGCATGATATTGCCAAGCAAATATTTGAGTACAGGTGATTGAGAGATCCGGAATCCAATTGGAACAGACTGTGATTCGTATGGGTACCCACTTGCATCAACCAGAACAAGCTTTGCAATACGCTCAGGATAAATAACGGCTGCACTCCATGCAACATATCCACCTAGTGAATTTCCAGCAACAATAGCCGTATCAATGTCAAGTGCATCCATCATCTTAATTAACGTATCGGCATAGTCTTCGATGCGATACTTGGCTTCTGGTTGAGGACCCGTTAAACCAAATCCCTGCATATCAAAGCGGAGCACTCTATGATGTTTAGACAGTACGTCAGTCCAACCGTTCCAAGTATGCAGCGACGAACTGGTGCCATGTAACAATATAATTGGTAAGGGGTCTTCTTTAGGGCCTTCATCCCGAAAGTGTATTTTCATACCAGAAAGTGACAGAAACTGAGAAGGGGATTTTGCCCATCGCTCCGTTAGTTCTGCCACTGGTCGGTCAGGCACAGTATAAGTAAAATGCAGATACCCATAAGCGCCAAAAACAACCACAATTAACAACCAACATAGGCGAAATAAAACTTTCACTCAACACTCCTGTAGACAAAAAACCGATGCGCGTGCATATTAACATCCAACCCGATCACCTAATAACATTGATGCCGATCACCTAATAACATCCATCCCGATCACTCAATAACATCGAAGCCGATCACTTTTTGGTTAAAATGTTATTCAGTGACCGGCTTAATGTTATTGCCCAACTTTTACTCTTTTTTGTCTGTCCAGTAGGTGTTTTTAACCGTTATTCTTTTCATTTTTGATGGTGAGAATAACTATGCCAATGGCACCTATTTCAATGCGTAAGTTAAAAGAGATTTTAAGACTCAAATACGGCTGTTTGCTCAGCCATCGAAAAATAGCCAAAAGCTTATCTGTTTCAGCGTCAATCGTGTCTATTTATGCCATTCGTGCCACCTCTCTTGGGATCACTAGTTGGCCGCTTGATGAAAAATGGAATGATGAGACGCTTCAACGAGCATTCTTCAAAACCAAACCTAAGAGCAAGGGCTACATCATCCCTAATTGGTCTGTCGTCCAGCAAGAGCTGAGGCCGAAAACGATGACATTGCAGTTATTGTGGGAAGAATATGGTGAGCGGTATCCAGAAGGTTTTTACAGCTACAACCACTTCTGTCGTCTATATAAAACATGGCTAACATGTCAAAAACCGTCCATGCGTCAAAACCATAAAGCAGGTGAAAAACTGTTTGTTGATTATTGTGGACCCACTATGAATATTGTGGACTCAACAACGGGTGAATGCCGCACAGCACAGGTTTTTGTGGCAGTCATGGGCGCATCTAACTACACCTTTGCAGAGGCTACGTTTAGCCAAAAACTCGAAGACTGGGTGATGAGTCATGCACGATGCTTTGAATTTCTGGGTGGCGTACCTGAATTGGTCATCCCAGATAACTTAAAAAGTGCCGTGACAAAAGCGTGTCGTTACGAGCCGGATCTGAACCCAACCTACCAACAACTCGCCGCCCATTACGATACCGTTATCGTGCCTGCCAGACCTTATAAACCCAAGGATAAATCGAAAGCTGAGGTGGGTGTTCAAATCGTTGAACGTTGGATAATGGCGCGACTTCGCAAGGAAAGCTTTTTTAGCTTGCGACAGTTAAATCTAAAAATACAGACACTTTTAACCGATTTGAATCAAAGGCAAATGAAAAAGCATCCAGGCTCAAGGCTATCCCAATTTGAAGCGATAGATAAACCCGCACTGAAACCTTTGCCGTCACAACCTTATCGCTACACCTTAGTGAAACAGGTCAAAGTGCATATTGATTATCACATCGAGATTGAAAAACATTACTACTCGGTGCCACACGCCTTGATCAAGAAAAAGCTAGAAGCACATGCTACGGGGCAACTGGTCACACTTTATCATCAAGGGGTACAAGTGGCCGTTCATCCAAGATCATACCGCGTGGGAGGTCACAGCACCCTGGATATCCATATGCCCATCGCCCATCAAAAACAGCAGCAATGGACCCCCGAACGATTTGAAAGTTGGGCCAGAAAATTCGGAAAATCAACCGAGCAATTTGTCATTCAACTCATGCAAACCAAAAAACACCCCGAGCAAAGTTACCGTGCCTGTATGGGCATATTGAGTTTAGGAAAAAAGTTCACAGACAAACGACTTGAAGCCGCCTGCTACCGAGCGTTAGCAACAGGTGTTACGCGAGTAAACCAAGTGAAAGCTATCTTAGAGAAAGGGTTAGATAGCCAACCTCTACCGGAAAAACAGCTGGATCTTTTAAGTGAGATAGACCATCAAAATATCCGTGGCAATCATTATTACCACTAATAAAACCTAAGGAAACAACATGCAATCAGTGACGCAACAAATCAATACTCAATTAGTCATGCTAAAGCTAAGCGGCATACGTGATGCGTTATCACAACAAAGTGAACAACCCAATCTATACGTCGAACAAAGCTTCGAAGAGCGGTTATGTTTATTGCTTGACCATGAAATAACCCAGCGAGATCAACGTAAAATTGACCGACTGACCCGCCAAGCCAAATTTAGAGTGAACGGGACATTAGCACAGTTGGATTATGGTGCGTCGAGGCAGTTAAACAAAACGCAGATCCGCTCATTAGCGCAAGGTGAATGGCTTCGTCTTCACCAAAACATACTGATCACAGGAGCAACAGGTTGCGGTAAAACCTACCTTGCTTGTGCGTTGGGCCATAACCACTGCCAGCAGGGAGAAAACGTTTACTACTTTAGGCTCAAAGAATTGCTTGAAAAGATGTTTATGGCACAAGCGGATGGCAGTTATCGAAAGTTTATTAACAAACTCACATCAGCGAACTTACTGATCTTAGACGATTGGGGATTAGAGCCATTAACGGGGCAACAACGCAGTGATTTACTTGAGTTAATAGATGCGAGGTATGACACAAAATCGACACTGATTGCGAGTCAATTACCGATAGAAAATTGGTACGATATGATCGGGGAATCCACGCATGCAGATGCGATCCTAGATCGGCTTGTTCACGGGGCAATTAAGTTAGAATTAAAAGGCGAATCCATGCGAAAAAAACTAAATTCCTTGACTGAAGCCGATCACACAAGTTAGATTTTACTGAGTTCTACTGGAAGACAAAAAAGTGATCGTCTTCAATGTTATTGACCGATCGGTTTCATGTTATTACGCAGCGCGGTCAGATTCATAAAATCCAGAATACTGCTTACATGGAATTTGTCTGTTAAATATTCAACGCTTGCAACATGCTATCAAAAAAAGAGCGGCAATAACGACACATAACCCAACAATGTCTTACCTGTACTCTTGTCGCCACGTTTAACCTTAGTCATGTAAAGTTAGTCAAATAAAACTATATTTTTTGCCTAGTATAATTTAGCATGACAATGAATGACCGACAGTCGGTCATTCATAATTAACTAAAACTTTGCGGATCAAAATGGCAATTAAAGTAGATAAAGACAAAAAAAGAAGGGACATAGCGGTTGCTTGTACTGAGCTTTTATTGGAAAAGGGAATAAAAAAATTAACCATTACTGAGATTGCTAAAACCGCAGGGATTGGAAAAGGAACTGTCTATGATTATTTTAGTAATAAAGAAGAAATTGTTTTTGAAATAATTCGAAATTTCATTGAAAAACACCATCAAAATTTGCTGAGTCAAAGCGACAAGAAGACTTCGGCCAAGCAAAAAATATTATACCTCTTCGATTTTTTCTTATGGGAATATAAGCCTTATGAAAAACACTTGGACGTTTTTAGGGAATATTTAAGCGTCACTTTGTCTTCAAAATGCAGCCCAATGCTCGAATTCAACAGAGAATGTTCAGGCTTTATAAGAAATATCCTAGAAGACATTATTGAAGAAGGCATCGAAAAAAGCGAAATCAGCGAAGTTTCTAGAAATCTGATTGATGGGATCATGCGAGCAGAAAGAGGTTATATGGTTGTTTCTTGGGCAGAAGAGAGAGACTTGAGAATAGAATTTAAGGAATTTATAGACACGCTATTCGCTTTAATAGAGATAAAAAAATGAAAAAAATTATAGTGTTAGCTCTAGTGCTTTATTTTACAAACGCACAAGCAAAAGAAATTTATGCCACATTTACAATACATGCGAAACAGGGTGCCAATTTAGCGTTCAATTACAGCGGTATTATTAAAGAGCTTCATGTGGACATTATGAGTGTGGTTAAAAAAGATGATATTTTGGCAACATTAGCCAGTGAAGATCTAGTTGCCACAAACAATGCGTCTAAGGTCACATTGAAATACGCCATTTTAGACCATAAGAGACACCAAGACCTGTACCAAAAAAATCTCATTGATAAAGCCCTGCTGGATAAATATGCCATGGCATACGAGGCCATAAAAGCCAAGATTGACGTGGAAAACGCCATCTACGACAAAACCATTTTAAGAGCACCATTCGACGGTGTCATTACCAAAAGAATGATTGAACTTGGAGATGTGGTCAGTGGCCAAATGATAAAAACGGCCTTTAATCTGCAAAGTGAACATGCCCGAATATTAGTGGTTGAGTTTGATCAAAAATATAACAGCGATGTCAATATTGGCGATACCTTTTTATATAAAGTCGATGGTGATGACACACAATACGAGGGTGAAATTTATAGAATATATCCCGAGGCCAATAGTGATAACAGAAAAATTGCCTTACAGGTTATTGCCAAGGATTTAAAAGTGGGCTTATTTGGCGAAGGTAAAATAATCACCTCGGATGATAGCAATAATTCAATAAAAGCAAGTCAAGAATAGTCCTATGTATAAATTTGCAATCAATCGTCCCATCACCATCCTTATGGCCGTCATGGCACTCATAATATTTGGTATCAAGTCATATACTTCAATGCCTTTGGCACTTTTTCCTAATGTTGATTTCCCCATAGTCACCATCCAAACGGGGTATCCTGGAGCAGACGCAAAAACGGTTGAATCTAAAATTACCGATAAAATTGAAGAAGCCGTTTCGGGTATTAATGGCATCGATAAGTTGGACTCAACCAGTTACGAAGGTTTGAGTTATGTCATCGTCAGATTTGATTTGAAAATAGACATTAATGAAGCTGCTAACGATGTGCGAGATAAGATTGGCGGGGTGATTTTACCCGATAACGCACTGGCTCCTCTGGTACAGAAAATTGCTACTGCAGGCGAGGCTATCAGTGTCTTTGTAGTCAGCAAAACAGGTGATATGTCTGCGCTGATGCAGCTAGTGGATGAAAAGATTAAACCGAAATTACAACGTATCCCCAATGTGGGTGATGTGGATATCGACGGCTACCAAGACCGAGAAATTCGCATATTAGTCGATCCCTATCGACTCAATAAATACAATATCTCAGCCATTGAATTGCAAAATATAATTTCCAATGAAAATTTCAAATCCAGTTCAGGCAAGAGTATTAACGATAAACAAGAACTCATTATTAAATTTCATGGTGATTCTAAAGACATTGACGCATTAGCCAATATAGAAATAAAACCTGGCTTACGTTTAAAAGATGTGGCCAAAGTCTTTGATGGATTAAGCGATGTAGAAAGTTACTCGTCTTATAACGGCCAAGTCGGCGTGATGCTGAATATTATGAAAATATCAGGCACCAATGTCATTGGTATCATTGATGAAGCCAAACAATTATTACCCGAATTAAAAGCCCTTGCCGGGGACGATTACCAAGTAAGCTTAATCAAAGACCAGTCAGATAAGATCATGCACAGTGTCAACCAGGTAAAATTTGATTTAGTCTTTGGCGCCATATTAGCAATCATCATTGTTTTTTTATTTTTACGAAACCTTACCGCCACAATCGTTTCTGCACTGGCCATCCCCACATCTATTATCGGTACTTTTGCGATCATTGATTACATGGGTTACGACCTGAATAAGTTAACCTTAATTGGACTCACCCTAGCAATAGGGATTTTCATAGACGATGCGATTGTAGTGATTGAAAATATCAGTAAAAAAATGGAATCTGGCATGGAAGCATTTCAAGCTACCTATGAAGGTGTGCACGAAATTGCGTTTTCACTGTTAGCAATATCGGCGATGTTATTGGCAGTTTTTATACCTGTTGCTTTTATGGGGGGACTAGTAGGCAAGTTTTTTAATGCGTTTGCCATGACAGTGGCGTCGGGTATCGTGCTGTCTTATTTTGTGGCGATAATGTTTATTCCTACCATTGGCGCCCGTGTATTAAAACACAAAGAAACAAAATTTCATGCCAAAACAGAGCCCATGTTTACAGCATTGGATAATGGCTATGTTAAAATTCTAAAGCCCCTGATCAGGTTTAAATATATAACTGTATTAGTGACCTTTGGATTCCTTATTTTATCCAGCAAAATATTTACAAATGTAGGCATGGATTTTGTTCCTGCAGAAGACAATAGCGAATTTCAAATCACCGCTAAAGCCGAAGTAGGTACATCCATTACCGAAATGAAACATAGAATGAAACCCATTATGGATGCCATCAAAAATGATAACATGGTTGATTATTATGCCCTGAGCATCGGTTATACAACAGCCAACGAGTCCCACAAAGCTTTGGTCTATGTAAAATTAAAGCCCATTGAACAACGAGGACTGGGTCAGGCAGACATCATAGTCAATTACCGTGAACAGTTTACATCCATACAATCTATGGCGTTGGCCGTTGAAAAGCTCCCACCCATTAATACTGGTAGCAGCAATGCACCGGTGCAAATTGTTATCACTGGAGACAGTTTAGAAAAGCTTAGGGAAATATCCCAACAAGCCTCCCAGATGTTAGGGAGTTTTGAAGGGGCTGTAGATATTGACAGTGATTACCAAGATGGAAAGCCTGAAATTACCATTTCTATCATAAGACATAATACTGCCAGATTAGGCATTACCGCGACGCAAATTGCAGCCTTGCTTAATGCAAATTATTCCAGTGATAGTAAGATCAGTAATTTTGAACAAAAAGGCAGAGAATACGACATCACCCTAAGATTTGATGATGATAGTCGCGCTAATATAGAGAATATTAGAAAATTACAAATCCGTGCTGCCAATGGTGAATATGTCTTTTTAGATGGCTTAATTCGTTTTGAACAAAGTAGTTCAATCGCCACTATTAACAGATTTGATCGCGAACGCAAAGTCATGGTCAGCAGTAACATATCCAATGTGCCACTAAATTCAATCGTTAACCAGGTTGATGCCAATATAGCCAAAATATTGCCCGAAGGTTACAACTATAGGTTTTCCGGTGATGTTGAAAAAATGCAAGAAACCGCCTTGTCATTTAGTACTGCGGTTGGCTTGGCAGTAATACTTATCTACCTAATACTGGCAGCACTTTACGAGTCGTTGATTCAACCCATTATTATTATGATCACTATGCCATTGGCATTTACAGGGGTGATAACGGCATTAGGCCTAAGCGGCAATAATTTCTCTCTGTTTGTGATGATAGGTATCATTCTATTGTTAGGAATGGTCGGGAAAAACGCCATTTTGGTGGTGGATTTTGCCAACAGAGCAATAAAAGATGGCGAATCTGTTGATGATGCCCTTATCCATGCGGGCGAAAAACGCTTACGTCCAATTTTGATGACCACATTTGCCATGGTGGGTGCCATGATGCCATTAGCTTTTGGCAGTGGTGCTGGTCACGAAATGAATTCACCTATGGCGTTATCTGTTATAGGCGGACTAATTAGCTCAACTATATTAGCCTTATTGGTAGTACCAGCCTTTTACAAAATTCTTTATCCCGTCGATAGCTGGCTCAGAAAATGGTATGAAGTTGGAAAGATTTAATCCCCTTTGCTTTTCTGCTAATAAGTCGGCTTAACTATTGAATCAATGGTTGACGCCATTGGTTTTTATCCAAGTGAGTCGGCTAATATTTAGCTGCTTGATGTGGTAAACCTAAGTCTGCGTTTAGAGTTTGCAGGCCCTATGAGAAAGACAACATCACTCGTTATTTTTTCCATCCGTTATCCCCCTGCTCCATTAACATGCCTGTTCTGTTAATTTATACCATTCCATATAAAAGAGTAATTAAGATGGAATGGTATTAGTTGTCAAAAAAACCTTCGAAGATGAAAATTAAAACCCGAATTGAATAGAAATTACTGGTAAACACCAAGCTGACTTAACTAAATTCTTGGAGGACTTCTGAATACTTGCTTATACCAATTAGTAAGTAAGCGCTTAATAAACCGACGTACTTTCCAAGTATAAATATCCTTGTCATAATCTAACAGTTCACAGTAAGCGCTATTGAACGTGCGGGGGTAGCCAACTGGGTTTTGAATTTTTGAAATTCCATGGCAGGAGGTCTTCGATCTTTTCAACCGTGTCAGCATAGGGTAACGCCTTGAACACGGCATTGAGATAAGCGTAAGGTTCAAGCTCATGAATTTTGGCTGACTCAATCAGGCTATAATGGATTGCACTGGCATTAGCGCCTGCTGGGGTATCGGCAAATAACCAGGCGCGCCTACCAACAGCAAAGGGACGAATGGCATTTTCAGCCAGAATATTGCTGAGCCTCAGCCGACCATCCGTACTGTAAACCATTAGCTTTTCCCACTGATTATGTAAATAGGTCATCGCCTTGCCCGTCAATCCTCCTTTGTCGACTCTGGGGCGATTGAGCTCCAGCCATGTTTTCAGCTCGCTGAGTATGGGCACACTTCTTTGTTGCCTGGCCTGATAAATTTCATCCGCGCTTAGCAATTTGATTTGACGCTCTACCACGTACAACTTATTGATAAGGCTCAGTGCCATATCCGCTTTGGTTACCTTGCCTTTCATTGCCCTGGGTTGCCCATCTTTGGCTTCACGGAATTTTCGTCGTGCATGATCCCAGCAACCCACCGAGATTAACTGATTTTGTCTGCATACCTCGTTATAACTGGCACAGCCATCGGTTTGCAGGTAGCCATGGGTAAACCCATCAAGCAGGCGCAAGGGTACCTCCCTGCCACGGGAGGGATCGTATTCAAACAAGACACTTCGTTGCTGCGGTAACCCGCCCAGGGTTACCCACATCCATTTATGTGAAGTGGGCGAACGATCTGGCTCTTTCAATACTTGAATGCGGGTTTCATCCGCACAAATCAGTGGGCCCGAATGTTGATGCTCCCTGAGTAGGTTAATTAAAGGTTGGGCTTGTTTCGACAGGGCAATCACCCAGTTGGCCAGTGTGGCCCTTGATATTTCACCGCCATAACGTTTGATGATGTTTTCAAGTCGATAAAGCGGCATGCCATCGGCGTATTTTGAAATAATGATATAGGTCATCAGGTTGACGCTCCCCATGGCCTTGGGGACAGGATGTTTGATAAGCTGGGCGGCTTTCACCGTGCGGCCATCATCTTGTGTTTTGAAGGTCGCTTTTTCCTGCATGTATTCCAATACACGTACCTGAGCGGGAATGATATCCAGCTCTTCCCTGACTTTGACAAAGAAGGTGTCAATGGCACCCACTTTTTCTTCATCACTCAAATAAGCGAACACCTGAAGGCGGGGCAATTTGTCGGACAGTGGCTTGCGACCGGTTTTGGCCTTTGGCTCGTTGCCTGTAGGTAAAGGTGAGTCGACAGGCTCAGGCTCAGCCACCGCTTCTACTTCATTAAACAGGTGACCTTGCTGTGGTGGTGTTTGCTCAGAGCTGGCGCCAAAACGTTTTGAGTTGGCCAACCGCAAGTACTCTTCAAGCATCGCTATTCGTTTCTTTTGCTCGGCAATGACATCCGTTTTCTGTTCGATGACATCGTCTTTTTCAGACAGCAATGCGGTCATCTGGCTCATCGCATCCAGATGTAATTTTGCTTTATTTTCAGTGTCTTGCGGCGCTAATTTCATGCCGTAAAGTATACCAAATTAGCGCATTGATTACCTTAAAAAACGGCCTCATAATGCAACTTTTTATGACCTTTCATGGCACTGATATCATAGCCATCAAGCAGCCAATTAATTTGCTGCCCGGTCAGTGTTATCACCTTATCATCACGCTTTGGCCACTTGAACTTTTCCTCTGACAGGCTTTTGTAATACAACACAAAACCATTATCTTCCCAGAACAGACACTTGATTTTATTACGCCGTTTATTGGTGAATGCATAAAGGTGACCGGCAAAGGGGTCGTGCCCCAACTCACATTCAATGATGGCAGATAATCCCAAGTGTGCCTTGCGAAAATCAATCGGCTGTTGGTAAAGAAAAACCTGAGTGAGCTCCACACCTGGACGCATCACTTTGCTCACGACAACAACTCGGCTAATTGTTTAACCACTGACACGTTACTTGCCGTGATACCTATCAGACGAACACCATTGGTAAAGTGCAATGAGAGTGGATCATGATGTTGCGGCTCAGGTAATCGCTGCACACTGACAAAACCGGAGGGTTTGTGGTTAATGGGTACCAGTGCGGTTGAGTATTTGCGTTTGTGGTAGCTGAAGTTGTGTGGACACAGGTCGTGATCTCGACAATAGGCAGCTTGGGTTAAACCTGAGTCACGCCACTGAGTCACATGCTCACGCCACAGCGGAGCTTCCTGCTTTAAATTTGATGTTGCGGTCACTTTGTTTTCCTCATACGTTTGTAATGAGGAAATTATGCAGCAGATTGCCCGTCGGAATAAGGACGTAGGTTTATTAAGCGCTTACATTAGTAATGCCCTCAAAAGGTTTTTATTTCAACTATAGTGATAGGTGAATAAGGTGATTTTTGATACGAGGGAAACATGCCATCACATATTTATAAACACGTTGAGTTAACTGGCTCGTCCCTACTTGGCATGGAACAGGCCATCAACGATGCGTTAGCAAAGGCTAGTGAGTCTATCCACAATATGCGCTGGTTTGAGGTAATCGACACGCGCGGTCACATCGAGAATGGTAAGGCTGCACACTGGCAGATCACTATTAAGGTTGGATTTACCCTGGATTAATGGCCAGTGGTCTTAGTACAGGAATAATATGACTATCATCCATTTTTGTTGGAAAATAGTTAGGAAATAGTTAGGAAATAAATAGAGTTAGGTTTATCTTAATGCCTCTAGACTTTACTCTGATAATAATTAAAAGCCCAAGTCTGAGGCAACTAAGGAAATAAAGTGGAATCATTAAAAGTTGGCGATTATATGAATACCCATCCAGTTACCTTTACCAATGAAATGCCGGTGGTGGAAGCGGTTGAACGTTTGTTAAGTGTCCATCAAACCGGAGGGCCGGTGATCGATGAATACAAAAAAGTAATTGGATTTTTGTCAGAACAAGACTGTCTCAAACAGATGATGGCGTCGAGTTATTATCAGGAACAGATCTGCCTAGTAAAAGACATAATGCGCACAGCAGTATTGTCCATAAAACCCTATACCTCTGTATTTGAGCTTGCCCAGGTGATGTTAGGCGAAAAACCTAAGTTTTATCCCGTCGTGGATGATGACGGCTACTTACTGGGCACTATTAATCGAACCGCGGTATTAAATGCTATCGATGTACATTTTAAAGATGGCTACAAAAAGATGGGATAAAAATCTGTTTGTCACTAAATCTTCACTGCGACTAGTGAACAGCTAGTATCTACTTTGCAGATAAACTGACTAAATGTCAGCGGATCCTAGATTTTGCCGCACAGTTCTTCTAGGATCTGCCCTCGATTTTCGTCTTCGCGTCAACTCGGGGCTTTTTTTTGGACAATCATTCTGACACTAAGGGAGTCCCCCTAAATATCTAGAATAGTTCTAACACTGGATATATAAAAATATTAAAAGCACGCTCCCCGTTATCGTCCTGATAGTTTTGACTCGGATCCCTTCGAGCCAGTTACTTTTTTATAAAGGCCAGCGAAAGCTGTTCCATATTTAATCCGTAAATATGGAACAGCAAAAAAGAGTAATCGGCACCCAAGCTCAACAAGCGAACGCCATAGATGTCGGAAGGTAGAATAACGCAGGAGCAGTTATCGAGATGCAGGTAGCGCCAGCCCATATTATTGATTAAACCATCAAACAATTGAGGGTTTAATCACATCCAGAATAACAAAGTTATCAATCTCCATACCTAAGTATCACCTTGCAGATTTTTTAATCAATTTAGATAGTCTTTAATGGCTTCATCAAAACGCAGCAACGGCTGTAAATAAACTTAAACACCGAGGAACTTAACCATGTTGAAAATAGTTAAAACTTCTATCGCAATCGCTGCAATCTCTTTATTTACTGCAGGCAACGCACAAGCTGACATAAACGAAGCATTACAAAACATCTGCACTATCGTTAAAGCAGATGACAAAGGTGAACTACGTAAAAAAATGAAACGTGTTCAGTCTGACTTTAGAATGAAGCTTAAAGATTACTACACGGGTGTTTCTTGTGGTGGTAACAGCCTCATTCGCACTGCTATGATTAGCAACGCGGTTGAAACAGGTATCCTGATGATTAAAAAAATGCCAAGAGGCGACTTAAGCTCACCAGAGTCAGACGGAAAAACAGTATTGACTTGGGCTTCTGAAAATGGATTAGGTACTTCAGCTATCGTGGCTGTTCTTAAAGACAGAATATAAGTTACGGGCTAAGGCTACGGGCTACAAAAGAATTGTTCTTGAACGAACTGACAGTTCAACATGGTAGGTTGGTTATTCTAATTAAATAACTGCCCATAAAAAAACGGCCTTTCTTGAGGCCGTTTTTTTATGTCTGAATATAAAATAAACCTGAGTCACAGAAAAAACACATCTTTATAATCTGTTCTTTTGTGTAAGTCATCCACTGCAGCAAAGCGTCATTGGTGTCTATTACAGTGAAATGCTTTTAGTCTTAGTTCGAAGCGATGAAGCAAGAAGCTGCTCTTAAGGCCTTAAAGTCATTTTACCTTTTACTTCTCGGTTCATGACTTTATTCAACGCATCTTTGGCATTTTCTAAAGGTACCACTTCATCGACGACCACTTTGACTTTACCTTGCACATACCATAACAATAACTCTTTCATATTAGTGGCAAAGTCTTTTGGTTGATGCTGGGTAAACGAGCCCCAAAATACGCCCATCACTGAATAACCTTTTACTAAGGCTAAATTCACGGGGAATTCCGGGATAGTGCCGCCAGCAAAGCCGACCACTAACAGTCTGCCATTCCAAGCCATGCTTCTTGAACATGCATGGAAAGTATCGCCGCCAACACATTCATACACCACATCAACACCTTTGCCATCGGTCACTTCTTTAATGGCGGTTTTTAAGTCGGTTTCTGTGTAATTAATGAGAATGTCTGCACCATTGGCTTTGGCCATATCTAACTTTTCTTGGGTAGAACAAACCGCAATAACCGTTGCGCCCATCTCTTTGCCAATTTGCACCGCGGCTAAACCCGTTCCACCAGCCGCACCTGTAACCAATAATGTTTCACCTGGATGAATTTGTGCCCGTTGTTTGAGTGCGTGATGGGCAGTGGCGTGAGCAGTCACTAATGCAGCCGCTTCTTCATCAGAGATTTCGTCAGGAATAGGCATAATGTGCGAAACAGGACATAATACTTTTTCAGCATAACCACCTAACATACACATGGCAATCACTCGCATACCGACTCTAAGGTGAGGCACACCCTCGCCTAATTCGCTTATTACGCCTGCAACTTCATTACCTGGTACAAATGGAAATGGGGGTTTCGACTGATACAAACCTTGCACCAATAATCCGTCAGGGAAGTTGACTCCACATGCTTTGACATCCACAACCACATGGCCTTTTATGGCAACTGGATCGGGGATATCTTTATATTTCAGTTGTTCTACTGGGGCAAATTCTTCACATACTATGGCTTTCATTACACTCTCCTTGAAAGATCTGATATTCAAGTAAAACCCTAAGGTTTTACTTGAATATTATTTGGTAAGTTTTAACGCGTATTGGGCTAAAGGTTTAACAATAGCACCAACAGCTTGGGCTTCTTTATTTGACGCATTGCCATCTTCAGCTCGTTTTGCCACACCTTGGGCAATAGCGCCTAAGCGGAAAAAACTAAAGGCTAGGTAGAAATTCCAATTATCGATTTTTTCGATACCCACCAATTTGCAATAAGCGTCTACATATTCTTGCTCTTCTGGGATCCCTAGGGGGACTCTCTCAATACCGCCTAATCCAGTCGCTTTGCCGACGTTTTCGGGCAAACGTAATTGCATACATTGGTACGCTAAATCAGCATAAGGATGACCTAAAGTAGATAACTCCCAATCCAATACAGCTAAGATTTTCGGCTCTGTTGGATGGAACATTAAGTTATCCATACGATAATCACCGTGCACCAAAGACACTTTGCCATCATCTTCTGGCAAATGTTTTTCTAGCCAAGCGATTAACTGATCCATTTCAGGGATATCTTGGGTTTCTGACAACTTGTATTGTTTGCTCCAACGGCTAAATTGGCGTTCGTAATAGTTGCCAGGTTTACCGTAATCACTCAAACCTACTTTTTCGATATCCACACTATGCAGCGCAGCCAATACTTCCACCATTTCTTGATACATTTGGCTGCGTATAGTGTTGCTTGCAATTTCTGGTAATGCGCTATCCCAAAACACCCGTCCTTCGACATATTCCATAATATAAAACATGCTGCCAATTAAGGATGTGTCTTCACATAGATGATAAACCTTCGCCACGGGTACTGTTGAGTGTTCAAGTGCAGCCAATACTTTATATTCACGATCAACGGCATGGGCAGACTTCAGTAACTTACCCGGTGGTTGGCGTCGCAACACATAAGACTGATTGGCCGTCATTAACTTAAAAGTGGGGTTTGATTGTCCACCAGCAAATTTAGTTGCCGTGACTGGCCCTTCAAAACCCGCCACATGTTGGGTTAAGTAGTCAGCCAAAAGCTGCTCGTCTAATTGATCAACTGAGCCTTTATCGGTCATATCATTTTCCTTTTTATAAAAATCATATTAGGCATTTTTATCTTTTGTTAGATTACGGCCTAATTGCATCATATGTACTTCATCAGGTCCATCAGCTAAACGGATAGTGCGAGCATAAGCATAAGTGGCAGAAAGAATAAAGTCTTGGCTCGTTCCCGCAGCACCGTGCATTTGGATCGCCTGATCAATCACATTACATGCCATTTTGGGTGCCACAATTTTAATCGCAGCAATAATATTGCGACTGACTTTGTTGCCATATCTGTCCATGTTATCAGCTGCTTTTAGGGTTAATAAACGCGCCTGCTCAATATCACAATGCATTTGCGCAATACGTTCACGAATAGACTGTTGTTTACTTAAAGGTTGTCCAAATGCAATACGGGTTTCGACTCGTTCACACGCCAAGTCTAAGGCGCGCTGCGCGCAACCAATTAAACGCATACAATGATGTATTCTACCTGGCCCTAAACGGCCTTGCGCGATAGCAAAACCTTCTCCTTCGCCTACTAACAAGTTGGCAACCGGTACGCGCACATTATCAAAGGATATCTCTGCATGCCCAATAGGTTCATCATAGTGCCCCATAGCAGCCAAAGGACGCACAACTGTGACACCCTTAGTATCCAAAGGGACTAAAATCTGTGATTGTTGTGCGTGACGAGCGGCAGAGGGATCCGTTTTACCCATCACCACCATCACTTTACAATTGGCATTCATCGCGCCGCTGGTGTACCACTTAAGGCCGTTTATGACATATTCGTCGCCATCGCGCACAATAGACGTTTCAATGTTAGTGGCATCAGATGAAGCAACAGCAGGTTCGGTCATAGCAAAAGCTGAACGAATTTTGCCCTCTAACAACGGCACTAACCATTTTTTCTTATCCTCTTCAGAGCCATAACGTGCCAGCACTTCCATATTACCGGTGTCAGGAGCACTGCAGTTAAATACTTCTCCACTCCACATCACGCGGCCCATAAGTTCGCATAATGGCGCATATTCTAAATTACTTAATCCTGCACCATAAGGCAGGTATTCTTCTGGTAAGAACAGATTCCATAAACCTGCATCTTTAGCTTTTTGTTTAAGTGCATCCATCATAGGAGGCGAAGTCCAGCGCTGTGCATTATTGTGAACAGCATCAATATATTCCTGCTCAACAGGGTAAATATGCTCATCCATAAAGGCTTGTAGGCGGTCAATCAGTTTTTGTGATTTATCGGAGTAATCAAAATTCATGGTTATATTTCCTTTAGCTAAAGGTGATGGAGTCCAGTCTATCTGGGCTGTCTAAATGTGGGATATTATTAAAACTTGATAAACGTATATTGCTTTTGTTGAAGAAGAAATGACTAATGCTGGTGTTGCGGACTTGCATATTCAGCTCTATGACTTGGTTAGCATCCAGTCCTAATACTAAACTCATTAACATGGATATGGCTCCCCCTGAACTCACAATCAAAATAGGCTTATCGCTACCTTGCTGGCAAACTATCTGTAAAGCACGCTGGACTCTATTTTTAAAGTCTAGCCAGCTCTCATCTAGGGTATTTAATGGTAATAAGTCCTCAGACCATGCGTGCATCGCTAGTTTTAACAAACGGTAAAAATCAGCAGGTTTAGGTTTTTCAGGCAAACGACTTTGTGGGTTTAATGCCCGATAACTATCACCAATATTTTTGAAATCAAATTCATTAAAACCAATATCTACTGTCACAACAGGAAATTGACTTAAACCATCTAGAATACCTTGGGTGGTTTCTCTGTGGCGAACCATGTCTCCCATAAATACTTGAGAGAAACTGATATCTCTTGATCTGAAGTATTCTCCAAGCCATCGCGCCTGTTGGTGACCCAGTTCACTTAACTTGTCGTAATTTTTTGCTCCAAATGAAGCTTGTCCATGACGGACTAAATAGATTTCAGACACTTATTCACCGTTAATTTCACCGTTAATTTTTAACTCAATCGATAGTATTCTTAATAGATCTATAAGTTGAATTTATTATTTTAATTAAATTACATTTAGTAAATTTATATCACTAACCCTATTTCTAAACAATCTGCTCGCAATCAACACATCCCTTAAGCGGTAAATGTTAAGTCTCACCCCAAAATTCCACTTATATTGATAAATAAACATTGACAATATCAACATTAAACACGGTAAATAATTGAGCCTTTAAACAGTATTCAGATACTTCACAAGCCTCATATATACTGAATAGTGTAAATTTTAAGGTAAAAATGTGAAGCATTATGCATAAAAGTATTTTTAATTAACAATTTACAAACCAAACATTTACTTTTAATAATAATTTTTGATAAAGTACAGGTCTGATGAGTGAGTCTTTTGAGCTTAAATACTGCTAAAAGATTCATTTTCACCCTTTTTAAGCTAAAAAATCCGAAATAGACTAGCTCTGCTAGCATAAAGAGAACACATAATGAAACAGTCGCTCCCAACACGTTTTAAACCTTCTACCCTATCAAGTATTGTTGCTTTATCACTTACACTTAGTAGCTCCATGGCTTTTGCTCAAGAAACTGAACAAGAAGGCCGTTTAGAAACCATCACTGTTACCGCACAAAAAAGAGCACAGAATCTTCAAGAAGTGCCAGTATCAGTCACCGCTTTTACCGGTGATGAAATGGCCGAAGCCGTTATTAAAGACATGTACGATTTACAAACAAACGTACCAGGTTTGGGAGCGTTTCAAAGTCAAAGTGCTACCAACTCCAGTTTTTCTATTCGTGGCGTAGGTACTTCATCACAAAACTTTGGGCTTGAATCTTCTGTGGGTTTATATGTAGACGGTGTATATCGTGCTCGTCAAAATTCAATGATCAATAACTTGGTCGATGTTGCGGCAGTAGAAGTACTCCGAGGCCCACAAGGTACGTTGTTTGGTAAAAACACCCCATCAGGTGCGATCCTTGTAAGCACAGTTAAGCCGAGTCATGACGGTGGTGACGGTTTTGTTGAAGCCACAGTCGGTAACTATGGTTTGGTCAACCTATCAGGAGCCATGTCTTTCTCAGCGATTGAAGATGTACTTGCATTTCGCGCAACCGCTTTCAGTAGTGAAAGAGATGGCACCATCAGTGATGTAAATTTGGGTGAAGATACACTTAATGACAGAAATCGTTGGGGTGGCCGCTTGCAAGCGCTTTATACACCTAATGATGACGTATCTATCAGAGTCATCGCAGATTATTCAGAAATAGATGAAATCTGTTGTGGTGCACCGGTTCAGTTAAGTAACTTTGAAGCTTTAGAAATCCCTGGAAAGTTTGGCTCAGATGCAGCATTACCTAGTCTAGGCGGTACAGTTTTCGCTGGCGGCGATGCGTTTTACGATAGAGAAGTAGCCGTTTCGTTTTTGCCGGTGTCAACCATGACAGACAGAGGGTTGTCTGCAGAACTTAACTGGGATATTGATGACAACTATACTTTTGTTTCAATCTCAGCGTATCGTAATTTTGAATCTTTCGATAATATCGATGCGGATTTTACCGATGCAGATTTGTTCGGAACAATTAACGACTCTTCACAAGAATCATTTTCACAAGAAATCCGCCTAGATTATACTGGCGACAAAGTGAATTACATCTTAGGTGCCTACTACTTCACTCAAGAGTTAGATTTAGAATACAGTTTGTACACCGATACCTTGTTTAATCCGTTCTTTATGTCTTCTTTGGGCGGTGCGCTTGATCCTCTTTTTGCAGGACTAAATCAAATAAGTGCCTTAACAGGTGGATTTATTGCTCCATCAGCAGAGGCCGCACCAGCTGGCACTGGGTTCGATCACATTGCAGCGCAAGAACATGAGAGTTATGCACTTTTCGCACAATTTGATTATCAGTTTACTGATGAACTCACACTAACAGCTGGTATCCGCTACACAGATGAGACTAAGGACTTAGCCACAGAGTTTAGTGAAAACTTGCCAGGCGGCGCAGTGTTCCCGACTTTCTTCGCCTCAACGACTGAATTAGCGATTGGTGCTGGCGCAGCCGGCGCGGCACTGGGTAACATTGGCGCAGCATTGCTCTCTGGACAAGCTCCAACAGCAGCTGATTTAGAAGCTATTCGACCTTTTCAAACACTAGGTTGGGGCTTTAATGCATTAGGCGCAACAACTGCCGCTCGTCCTAATATTGTTGAATCAATAGAAGATGATCAGATTACAGGTACAGTTAAATTAAGCTGGCAGCCAAACCGAGATACTTTGGTCTATGGTTCATATGGTACAGGTTACAAATCTGGCGGTACTAATACAGACCGAATAGCAAATGGCTTTGCACCTTTGTTTGATGCTGAGACTTCAGAATCTTTCGAGCTAGGTATAAAAAAGGATTTTCGTGATTATGATTTACGTATCAATGCAGCCGCGCATTACACCACAGTTGAAGATTTCCAAGCGAATACCTTTACAGGTAATGGCTTTAACCTTCAAAACGCTGGTGATTATGAAATTTCTGGCTTTGAAGTGGAAGCAACTTGGCTACCCATGGATAGTCTTGAAGTGAATTTTGCTTGGGCATTTGTGGATGCACAGTATAAAACCTTTAAGGGTGGAAACTGTTGGGTAGCTTACACTTGGCATACAGGCATAGACGATCCAGGTCGTCAGAATCCAACTGATCAATTCTGTGATCGTTCAGGTGACAGACCTGGTGGCGAGCCAGAGAATTATGCAGTGATCAGTGTGAAGAAAGACTTCGAAATGGCCGATGGCGTTTACAGTTATGTTCAAGGTGACTTCAGCCACACCAGCGACATTATCCTAGACGGTAGTAACGACCCATACGCCGTCCAAGATAGTTACAACGTGGTTAACCTAAGATTCTTTATGAACTTTGAAGACTATGATATGGATGTGGTTGTTTGGGCGCGTAACTTACTTGACGAAGAGTACATCAACCGTACTAACTTCAACGCCCCACTACAAACTGGTAAATTAAATGCGTATATGTCTGAACCTGCTACTTATGGTGTGACAGTTAAGAAACGTTTTTAATTCATACTGTTTTAGTTAGACAGTTTTAAGCCGGCATATGCCGGCTTTTTTATTGCCTATAAAAATCTAATTGTCAAAACACATTATGCACCACTTCGTTTACTACCAATCTCGCTTCACACCAATACAAATAAATAACGCAAGATTTTTTCGCAAACAGCACTTTCAACTCACATTTATAACTAAGAGCGATATTATTTGAATACAGGTATTAAATTAACAAATTAACAACGCCGGTAACAATTCATTAACTTTTAACGTACTCTGGTAAAGTTGCAGGTCTAATGAGTGAATTTTTTTGGCTTCAAAGCTGTTCGGAAATTCACTGTTTGTCATTTGTTTAGTAAGAAAGCCAAATAAGAGAAAACGTCAATGAATAAAAATGCGATCAATAATTTCCCTCGGGCAAACAAAATCTTTAAAAAAACACTCTTAGTTTCAGCCATTTTAGGTGCATTTAGTGCCAATAACCTTCAAGCCCAAGAAGCCGCTGGAGCAGACGCAGAGCAAGAATTCGAACGTATATTCGTTACAGCATCAAAACGAACGACAGGTTTACAAGAAACCCCTGTAGCCATTCAGGTAGTGTCTGGCAAGGCTATTAAACAAGCCAATATTGCGGATATAAATGACTTACAGATTTTGGTGCCTACACTTCGTGTCACACCATTAGAACGCTCTAGTAACGTTAACTTTTCTCTTCGTGGTTTTGGTAACGGAGCAAACAATACGGGCATTGAACCATCAGTAGGTATCTTTATCGATGGTGTATACCGCTCTCGCGCTGGTGGCGCCATTGGCAATTTACCAAGAGTGTCGCAAATTGAAGTACTCAGTGGCCCACAAAGCACCTTGTTTGGTAAAAATGCCTCTGCGGGTGTCATTAGTGTGCGTACTTTAGAGCCGTCTTATGACTTGGAAGGCAAAGTAGAAGTCGGTATTGGTAACTATAATAACCAGTTGGTAAAAGGTTACGTCACTAACGGTATCACAGATAACCTAGCCTACAGCTTATCTGGTGCCATTAACACACGTGATGGGTTTACCGAGAGTATTAGTAATGTTGAGGGGATCAAGGACCTCAATGACAAAGATAGATGGAACTTGCGTGGCCAAATGTTGTATGAACCAACCGAAGATGTGAAGGTTCGTTTTATTGCAGACTACAGCGAAATCAATGAGATTTGCTGTACCGTAGCGGCTGCTATTAATGGCCCAACTACTGGAATTTCTCAAGCATTAGGTGGCATAGTGCTGGATGACGCAGACCCCTTTGCTTTTCAATCAGCTCTTAATACTAGCCCTACCAATGATGTAGAAGATGGCGGTGTGTCTGTGCAGGTTGATGTGGATTTTGAAGATTTTTCCTTCACCTCTATTACTGCCTACCGGACTAACGAAGTGCTTACCGGCGCTGATGAGCCACATGATGTGGATTATAACTCTTCAGATGTCTTAAGTCTTTCAACTGATCTCAACATAGAAACAACGACTCAGGAATTCCGCCTGACTTCCACAGGCGAGCGCACGCTCGACTGGATGGTAGGCGGATTTTTCTTTACTGAAGAAGTTGAGTTTAGTGATAGCTTAAGTTTTGGTGAAGATGCAAGAGGTTTTATTGACTTTTTAATTGGTGGCCCTGGTACATTTAGCGGTGTAGAGGCTGCAATGGGTTTGCCTGACGGTTTTTCTTATTCTGCAGGTTCGCTGATTAATACCAATTTTACCCAAGATAACGATGCTTATTCAATATTTGGTAACTTTGATTACCATATGTCGGATGCATTAACCGCTACCCTTGGCATCGCGTACACTCATGATGAAAAAGAAGTCACTATCGCGCAACCCCTTAACCAGGCGTTATTTTCATCATTGCCATTACCTCCCGCTCCACACCCTCTGAGTGGCTTAAAAGCTGTGCAGTTTTTACCACCTAACCTAGATTTACCCAATTCAGTTGAAGACAACTCAACCACTGACAGTAAAACAACCTACTCTGTACGATTGGCCTATACATTAAATAAAAATGTCAATTTCTTTGCCACAGTTGCCACCGGGTTTAAAGCGACCTCATGGAATTTATCTCGTGATTCTCGCCCTTTCCCTAGTGATGAAGCTGCATTGGTTGCTGCTGGAATCACTCAGCCAAATCAAAGTTACGGCACCCGCTATGCTTCTCCTGAATTAGCAACGGTATATGAGCTAGGCATGAAGACACGCTTTAAAAAAGGCGGGCTGAATGTGACCATATTTGACCAAACCATTGAAGGCTTTCAATCCAGCACCTTTATTGGTAGCGGTTTTGTGTTAGCCAATGCGGGAGAGCAAACTACCAAAGGGATTGAGTTTGATTCTGTTTATCGTCCTTCTGATGAATGGACCTTGACCTTAGCAGGTACTTTCCTTGACCCAGTATACGATTCATTTGTAGGTGCATCAGCTGTAGGTGGCGGACAAATTGATTTATCAGGTACTAAGCCCGCTGGCATTCATGAACAAAGCATCACCGCGGGTATTGTTTACAACTACGAGTTGGACAACGGTATGTACGGTTATGTGCGCACCGATTACATCTACGAAAGCGAGGTTGCACTTGTGTCGAACGTGCCAGACTCTTTGACACGTGAAGTCAGTACCTTTAACGCAAGTGCCGGTCTGAACTTCGAAAACGGCGTAGCGTTACAACTTTACGTACGTAATCTCACTAACGACGAATATTTCTTATCAGGTTTCCCACCTCCAACGCAAACAGGAAGCTTTTCTGTCTATCCTAATCAACCACGCACCTTTGGTATTAACGTATCGTATGAGTTTTACTAAACAGTAAACATCAAAATTGAAGCCGGCAATTGCCGGCTTTTTGTTACCTGAAATAAGTAAAAGTGATCCATAAGACCACTTCAACAACTAAGCATTATGTAAGTGAGCTAGCTCGCTAATTAAACCCAAAGACATCCAAAAAGTTATGGCCTCGTGCAATAAGGTACAACATCATGAAAAAATTAATCAACATTAATATGCTCATTACCATCATATTACTGTCAGTCACGTCAGTTAGTACCAATGCAACAGAATGTCCAGATTTACTCAAGTTTGTAAAACGTAAACTTAACTCACAAGACACAGTGAATATGTGTGAAGCCTATCAAGGTAAAACGATTTTATTTGTGAATACGGCTAGTTACTGTGGTTTTACTCCGCAGTTTGAAGGTCTAGAGACTCTATATAGCAAATACCAAGATAAGGGTTTTGTGGTACTGGGGTTCCCGTCGCATGATTTTAATCAAGAAGATAAAAGTGAAGTCAAAACAGGGCAAATTTGCCGCTTAACCTACGGGGTTAAATTTCCCATGTTTGAGGCGATGTCAGTCAAAGGTGAAGATGTTGATCCTCTTTATAGGATGTTAGCGAATAAATCGGGTCAAGCGCCGAAGTGGAACTTTTTCAAGTACCTAATGGATAAAAATGGCAATGTTGTTAATGCATATGCTTCTGCTGTAAAACCTACAGATGCAACCTTAGTGAAAGATATCGAGATGGCGCTGCAATTATAAACAATCGATCATAATGCATACGTCTAAATGTGCTATCACCACTGCAAACGCTATTATTTAAATCCCCCTACACCATAAAATGCCAAGGTACATGTGTAGGGCTGCCTGTAGTTTTAGCCTAGCCTTAGTCTTGTTCTTGTTACATTACTTCGCTGCTACCTATCCAATCAATAGACAGCGAAAAATAGAATAATGTATAGTCTAGGGTGCATGCATCCCACAGTCGTCATTTCCTCCCTACATAGCACCAAAAAGCCAAATCTGGATATAATTAACCTTAGCTCTGGATAAGCCATACCGTCCAGCACCACTATTATCGCGCCTATGTTCGTTGAACTTGCTCACAATAGCGCGCTGTTCCCTCACAAGCTCGCCTCGATAAACGCAATAATAGCAGCACTGGATGTGTTCAATGTCTTCGTAATGCAACTACAACTTTCTAACATACTGTTCGTCGGTCCAGAAAATCACATTTTTAACTAAGTGATTGTACTTTATCTTCCAAGGTCACCGTTTGGGCATCCACTCGGTCAATGATTTTAATGATCGTGGTTTGCACTGTCTCATCCTGACGAATGTCCGTTTCGCTGTTAAAGGTTTCCAGCATAGGTTCGGCATTTTCTTGTTCAATAAAACCCACCTCTACCTTTGTAGCTAAGGCTTCACTGGGGCCGAAGTATTGAATGCTGATCATCGGATACCCATGAAATCCACGTTTAACCCGCTTACTGATGCGTTTTTGCGACTTGTCTAAGTTCATATTTTATCCACCGATTTTTATTAATAATAACTGATTTAAGACTAACAGTGTTACACGCAACGCTATAATTTACCTGCTCATAGAACACATGAAAAAGATTAACAATAGGTATTTTTACTCATTAATGAATATCCATAATTAACTTATAATACTTTCTACGAATATTTAAAATAGTTGCTACTTTAAAGGCCTCAATAAAAATGTTGGATGCTTCACCCAACTCATCAGTTATTGACAACCTCAAATTTCATACTCATATACAAGATGAAGTAGAAGCAATTGCGGGTGTAGGGTCATGGGAATTCAAACTAGCCACTAAGCAACTCAGTTGGAGTAAAGAAACCTACAAACTACATGGACTAACATTTGAACAGAACATAACATCTTGTCTCAGCAGGCGTTGACAATACGGCTTATTTGGCAAGCCTTATTAACAATTTAAACGATGCAATTCTTACTATTGATGAGGTGGGTGTCATTTTATCTGCCAACGATACGGTTGAAAAAATATTTCAATACAAACCCGCAGAACTGATAAATAAAAATATATCCATGCTCATGCCTGAGCCATACAGAACAATGCATCACAAATATTTATCAGCTTATCTACAAACCGGAAAAGCAAAAATAATTGGTATAGGAAGGGAGTTGCCTGCCATTAGACGTAATGAAACCCAGTTTCCCATGGAGTTGTCGTTGTCTGAAGTCACCCGAAATGGTAAGCGAATTTTTATTGGTATCATTAGAGATATTTCTGAGCGTAAAGACGCTGCAACTCAGATATACCAGTTAGCTTATTATGACCAGATAACACAGTTACCTAACCGGCAATTATTTGAGAAGGAACTCCTTAAGCTAATTTCAAAGTCAAATATAACCGATAGTTCTATGTACATCTCAATGATAGACATTGATCGTTTCAGTCAAATAAATTTAACCTTTAGCAAAGCAGCTGGCGATTATGTATTAAACATGATATCGCAACGCATTAATGCCATTTTACCTGAGCATATTAAGTTATACCGCAATACAGCAGATACATTTTTTTTGTTGAATCACTCACCCATTTTAAAATTGCCACTACAAAACCCAGTTAGTTTTGAACAACTTCAGCTGAAAATTCAACAAACATTGGCTGACAAGTTAGCAATTAATGAACAATATTATTCACTAACTGTCAGCATTGCCTCGGTGTTAGTTGATTCAGTTCATTTATCCAGTCCTAAATTGATAAGCCTCTTAGAACATGTGATCAGCGATATCAAAAACAAAGGAGGGAACAAAGCTCAAATTGTGGGTGAGAATGAGCTGATCAGTTTTAACCGCAAAGCGGAAATCGAATCAGAAATGAAACGGGGCATAAAACATCAAGAATTTTATATTCAACTTCAGCCCCAGTTTAATGCCCAACAGCAAATTGTGGCATCAGAAGTATTATTACGCTGGCGCTCGCAAAAATTTGGACAAGTAGGACCTGATGAATTTATTCCCATCGCCGAAAACAGCGCATTAATTTTGCAATTAGGCCAGTTTGTAATTAAACAGGCCTGTAAAACAATCGCTGAGCAAAAAGCATTGGGAAATACTTGCAGATTGTCTGTGAATATCAGTACAAAGCAGCTCGCACAAACTAACTTTTGTGCTGATTTAATTAATGTCGTCAACGAATGGCAAATTGAACCATGTCAACTGATGTTAGAGATCACAGAAACCACATTAATCAGTGATATAGAATTAATTAAGCAACGCATGTATGAACTTTCAAATGATGGCTTTCTGTTTTCAATCGACGATTTTGGTACTGGATACAGCAGTTTAAGTTATCTAAAAGAACTGCCTATTAACGAACTCAAGATAGATCGCTATTTTATTAACGAAATCACATCATCGGTTGAAAATGTGCCTATTGTGAATGCCGTAATACAAATCGCTCAAGCATTAAATGTCACCACTGTGGCCGAGGGAATTGAAACAAAACAACAGTTTGATTATTTGATAACCAAAGGTTGCAACTTAATTCAGGGGTATTACTTGAGTAAACCTTTGGATATGGATGACTGGTTGGTTTTGCAGGACCCTGTTGTACTGACAGGATCCACTTGAAAATGACTCGCGGATTTCAGTTTCTAGTGCGACACATTGAATTTTGAAGGCCTGTGGGCGAAGCTAACGGTTGTTGAGTTAAAAATCTATATTACCCATGACGTAGCGTAATCAGTTAACGTATAATAAATATAATTATGTTTGTTTAAGATGCCGTTATGACTGTTGAAACGTTTACCCCCAATAAAACCACCACCTTAGAAACCCCCATTAAAATATTAGAGGCCGACTCGCCTGTACAAAAAACCCAAGGCACTAGAATTGGCTTTGTGAGCCTGGGTTGCCCTAAAAATTTAGTGGACTCAGAGCGGATTTTGACGCAGTTGCGTACTGAAGGTTACGACGTAGTGCCTACTTATAACGATTCTGATTTAGTGATTGTCAACACTTGTGGCTTTATTGATTCGGCAGTGCAGGAGTCATTGGATACCATTGGCGAAGCACTAGCCGAAAATGGCAAAGTGATAGTCACGGGGTGTTTAGGTATTAAAGAAGATGAAATACGTGAGGTACACCCGAATGTGTTGGCGATTACTGGCCCCCATGCTTATGAAGAAGTAGTGAATCAAGTTCACCAACATTTACCTCAGCCTGAACATAACCCCTATTTGAATTTAGTACCGGATATTGGCGTCAAACTCACGCCCCGTCACTATGCCTATTTAAAAATATCCGAAGGCTGTAATCACAGATGTACCTTTTGTATTATTCCTTCTATGCGTGGTGATTTAGTGAGTCGCCCTATTGGTAGCATTTTAGACGAAGCACAACGTTTGAAAAATGCGGGGGTTAAAGAGTTATTGGTGATTTCTCAAGATACCAGTGCTTATGGTGTAGATGTAAAAAACAAAACCGACTTTTGGGATGGCATGCCGGTGAAAACCGATATGAAATCACTCTGTGAAAAACTCGGCGAAATGGGTATTTGGGTGCGTTTACATTATGTGTATCCCTACCCTTCGGTGGATAAAATTATGCCATTGATGGCAGAAGGTAAAATTTTGCCTTATTTGGATATTCCTTTCCAACATGCCAGCCCACGTATTTTAAAACTGATGAAACGCCCTGCGGCGGCTGAACGCACTATGGAGCGTATCAAAGCATGGCGTGATGTATGCCCAAATATTATTATTCGCTCGACCTTTATTGTGGGTTTCCCAGGTGAAACCGAAGAAGACTTCCAAATGTTGTTAGACTTTTTAGATGAAGCCCAACTTGACCGTGTGGGTTGTTTTAAATATTCAGATGTAGACGGCGCTAAAGCCAATGACTTGCCAGATCCGCTAAGCGAAGACATCAAGCAAGAGCGTTATGACCGTTTTATGCAAAAACAATCAGAAATTAGCACCGCGAAATTACAAGCTAAAATCGGCTTAGAATATCAAGTGATTATTGACGAAGTCACACCAGAAGGCGCAGTGGGTCGTTGTTACGCCGATGCCCCTGAAATTGATGGTAACGTGCATTTAACCGATGAATTTGATGTAGAGCCAGGTGACATTATCTGGGCGCAAATCATTCACAGCGACGAATACGATTTATGGGCTGTAAAAGTGGATGATGAAGACGATGTTGAAACCGCTGAATTAACCTAAAAGGACTGAACTATGTCATCATCCGTTACCGACCTGGCCGAAGTTATCCAAATCGTGGTGGCACCTGTCTTTATGTTGACTGGCATAGCAGGATTTTTAAATGTCATGTCGGGGCGGTTAGGACGGATTGTTGATAGAGCACGTATAATGGAACGCCGTGTAAATACCATTAAAAACCCAGAGTTTTTAGAACAGTCAGAAAATGAATTAAAAAACATATGGCGCAGGATCAAACTGATTAATCGCTCAATTGGCTTATGTACCGCCTCAGCGTTATTTGTCTGCGCTGTTGTGGTGTTGTTGTTTGTGGGTGATTTGTTGCTGTTTGATTTGAGTAAATTGATAGTGACAATGTTTATCATAGCACTGGTTTTATTGATATTTGCCTTACTGACTTTTTTAAAAGAAGTGCAGTTAGCCACTAGAACGTTACAGATGGGTAAAGAGAAAATATTCGACGACTGAGCTTATACCCATTGCATTTCACGCAACAAAAACAAGCCTAGTGTTGAGGTAACAATCGACATCAAAGTACTACCTGCGATAATCGCGGCTGTTAAATGATAATCGCCGCCAATACTTCTGACCATTGGATAGGCTGCAGCTGCGGTGGGTGCGGCGGTCATCATAAAGAGTACCCCAAGTTCCTCGCCTCTTAGTCCAAAATAAAATCCCAATGCCGTGGCCACAACAGGGATAAACACAATTTTACTGCTTATTGCCCAATACAAAATGCCTGAAGAGCGAAACTCTTGCCAACGAATGGTGGCTCCTACACATAATAATGCCAAGGGTAAGGTCATTTTTGCTAAGTAATTGCCAGTGTCTAATACTAATTTAGGCACTTGAATAGGTAACAAAGCCACTAGTATCGCCAGCGTAATAGCAATGGCTAACGGGTTAGTTAAAACACTGAAAGTGACCTCTTTAACACTCGGTGTTTTTTCTTGATGGTAATACAAGGTCAAGATAGAAAAGATGTTTAATGGTACCACTAAGACAGCTAAATACATCGAAGCGATAGCTAAGGCTGAGTCACCAAAGGCATTAACTGACAAGGCCAAACCTATGATAGCCACATTGCCTCTGCACGCCCCTTGCACAAAAGCGCCTCTAGCCAATTTGTTAGATATTCCGTAAGCCAATAAATGAAAGATTAAAAATGCACAGGTCATCACAATGCCTGCAAACACTATTAACAAGGTAGGAAAATGGTCGGTCAAATTGGTGGTAGCGATATTAACAAACAATAAACAGGGTAACGTTAAGTTAAATACTAATTCTGAGCCTGTTTTTGCAAACTCTTCTGTTATCCAACCTAACCGTTTTAACAAAATCCCTAAGCCAATAATTAAGCTAATAGGTAAAGTCACATCTAAAGCATAAACTAATGATTCAAACATACAATTTTGCCCTATTAGCATGTGATAAAGTAATGTTAATCATCTCTTACTTGTTTGTTTTGCTTACCCTCAATACTAAATTGATAGTAAATATCAATTGCTGTACTTACACCACCACTTACCGCTTCTAAATAAAGCTTGGGTAATAATTCATAACGTATTGCCACTTCTGAAATAGAATCAAATACCCCCACGCCGTAACGTAATTGTACACCGGGAGCTATAGTGCCAGTTAACGATAACTGGGTACTTTCGCCCTGCCCAGATGTATCTAAATTCACATCTTCAAAGCCTAATTTATTGCCTACTTTACTGATCAGGTTTTCACTTTGGCCTAAGCCCAGCGACAATAAAGCATTTCTTAACATGACATCTTGGCTATCGCCGCTGGTACCGCCTAAACCTCTTCCGGTTAAGATATAAGATAAGGTCTGTTGTTGTTCCATAGTCGGTTCAGAAAATACACTGATAGTGGGGCTTTGTGCAACACCCTCGACTTTTATACCTGCAACCACACCATCTTCAGTTAAGTCAGGATCTCTGACTGCTTCGATATTCAAAAATGGTCGGTCAAGAGAGCTAGTAAATAAGATATCTCCTTCACGAATAATCAGGTTTTGCCCGTAAGCCTTGTAGCGGCCATTAACCAGTTGCACTTCGCCGCTACCAAATATTTCACTTTTATTATTTTGTAAACGTAATTGGCCCTGCAAGTCGGTGGTTAGACCAAAAGCATCTAATTTGACTTCGTTATTGCGTAAAGGATCGACTTTTAATAACACATTCAATGCAAGCCTTTGTTGAGATGCCTCTTGTTCAGCCTGTTTTTCCACTAAAATCACATCTTTTGATGGCGATATTGAACCTTTAGGCAATTCACGTACTTTAATACGTGCATAGGGAATAGTCAGCTCCCCTTTAATCTCTAAGTTATTCGGCTCAAAATTAAGCTGAATATCTGGGCTGACTTTTGCTTTGATCATACTTTGATAATCAAATTCTAGATCGTCACCCACTACATGCAAACTCCCCTTAAGAGTTGGCAACCAAATAAGCTCGCCACTCATTTTACCTTGACCTTTGCCTAGTTTATAACTGCCTGCAAAATCAGCACTTTGCCCTTTTAAGATAATACTTTGTTCAATATCGCTAAGAGCGACTGGCAAGGCTTCATCTTTTAATGCCCCCTTAGCCAGTTTTAATTCACCGGTTAACAAAGGGCTGCCCAAAGTCCCGTCAATTTGTGCTTGGCCATTAATACCGCCTTGTAATACATCAAGCTGTGGAGCTAGTGCTTTAAATGCGGCTAAATCAAAGCGCTCAATCAGTAACTCGCCTTTTATAGGTCTAGTCAGTGGATCGCTGTATACCCCAGACTGCCCTTCTAGACTGGCACTTAAAGTGCCAAATTTGCTACCCGACAAATTAAGATTTGCTAAGATATTTTGTTGGGTTATTTGAGCTGTCACTACCACTTCATCTACAGCCAGTTGCAGATTATTTTGTTCGCTAAAGGTCCAATTTCCAGCACTGAGACTGGCTTTTAAGTTGGCGTGAGGTAATTGCTCTATATCCCAATCACCTGACATATCTATATTCAGGCGACTATTGGTTTGAATTTCAGGCATACCCGGCATCAAACGACGCATTACAGAAAGCACATCAAATTCTTTAAGAGAGATGTCCCAAATTGCAGTGTTTTGTTTAAATTCGGCTTGTTTAATACACAGCTCGTTCTCTGTATGTCGCCAGCAATGTGCAGCGATAATATATTGCTGCTTACCCCAATCGGCTTCAATTTTAAAAGGGTCAAGCAAAGTTAAATTGGCATAAGAAGATGTAATATCACCCGCTAACCAGTTACCTTGCCAAGAAGATTGCTTAAGCTGCCCTTGAATACTTAGACTCACACTAGTGGTTTGCCCAGTAGTGGTTAAATCTAATTGGTGATTACTGGCATCTCCGCTTAACAATATCAGGGCGCTATCGACTTGGTTATTCACCCCTTGAATACCCGTTAGATTGAGGTTTAAATCAACTGGCTTTTGCTCGTTCCACTTAATATTTCCTTTGCCCTTAGCTTGCTCGATAAAGATATTAGAGACCAATAAGTCACTGCCCGATAGCTCATAACTCACTTCAGGTTGTTCAACATTGCCCTTTAGATTTCCAACTAAACTTAATGCGCCACTAAGTTGAGGAAGACTATTAGACAAATCGGCCACATCCAGTGCAAAGTTAATATTAAGCGCTTGTTGATTAGACACATCACCGTCTAATAACAAACTATTATCAGCATTTCTTATGTTCAATGCCCGTATTTGCAAACCGTTGTTTTGATGATAGTCAACAAGGCCAGAGGCACTTAATGGATACCCTTGCCATTGACCATTGATGTCTAATTGACTTAACTTAGCTTGCCAAAATCCTTGGTTATTATTGGCTTGGGTAGAGACTACACCATTGATATCTGCCGCCAGTTCAGGCCAAAAAACGCTTGGGTCAATATTATTTATAGTAGAGCGACCTTGCCATTCTATATAATCAGAAAAAGTCAGTTTTCCCTGACTCAATACTTGTCCACCTAAGGTTTCTATTAAAAACTCATTCAACTCAAAGCTTTTATTCTGCGCGGTTGATGCGGCGATAGCGCTAAGGTTTATCTTAGTTTCTGGTATATTGTTCCCAGCTAACAGGGTCTTAATAGACATTTTCAGTGCATTTAAATCACCATTAATGTCAATCACACCCGACTCGGATTTTATCTCAGGCTCTGACAAAGGCCATTTAAAATGACTCCAATCCAATCTCATTTTAACTGGCAAGGTGGCTTTTGAAGGCTGCGCAGTAAAATCTAATGCTAGCTTTAAAGGCTTGGTTTGAGCCGTCACGGTTTTTGATTTAGCCAATAAAGCCGTCTCAATTAATTCGACTTGGGTAGATAGAGAGGTAATATTGCCTGAAGAGCGCATGGTTAACTTTAATGGAGCTTGTTGCACCAACTTTGCACGGGCGTCTACAGAAAACGCATGCTCAAATTGACCATTTAACTGTACATTACCCTTGGCCAATACTTGCCCTAGATCATGCTCAACAAGCAATTCATCTAGTAGTACTTTCTTTTTACTACCTTTAGCCTTAAGGCTGACTCTTTTGAGTTTAATCAGCTCTTGTTCAGCCAGTTGTATATTTGCCGCAGACATATTAAATGCCAACACATCAAAATGAATTGGTAACACAATGGGTAGTGCAGTAATCGGCTGATACTGCCATTTAGTCCAATCAAAGGGTTCAGCCTGAGTGGCTAATTGTGGTTCTTGAGTGGCATAAGTGGTTAGATTAAACCCGTCCAATTGCATCTTCTCAACACGTAGACGCTGATAAAAATCAAGTTTAGCGGTTAATTTCTGCCAAGAGATGTCTGTGCTATCTTTCACCTTTAACGAAAATTTATTTAAGCTGATATTTTGGATGGAAACAGGGATAGGTAACGTTATGGCTACAGTGGCAGGTTCAGCAATAGGAGGTGGTTCTGCAGATAGATTTATTTGCACCAGCATTTTATCGGTACTGACAGAATCAATACACAGAGCTAACCGCCATACACAAGACAACTGAATTGAAAGGCGCAGATTGTCAATATCAACTTCTGTAGTTGGCTGCTTCCACTGCACCGACGTCATATGCAGTTCAGATCCCAGCCCGCCGCTGTGATAATCGATTGTTAACTCATCTACTAGACTATTCGCCGTTTTTATCAAGGCATTAGTGCCCCAAGGCGTTAGTGCAATACCTAGTAAAAGGCATATAACTAGCAATAACACTAGCCATAATTTGACTATTCCTATACCGATTTTGCTAAGTAAACTTTTAGGATTTTGTTGTTTTTTTACCGGTTGTTGTTCAGCAGAGACAGGGCTCATAATGCAGGCCCCATGGAAATATGGAAATAACGCGTTTCACCAAAATCACTCTTACCTTTGGCTAAATACAAGCGAACCGGTCCAATTGGAGAATTCCATATGGCGCCAAACCCAACACCGATAGCAGGATCTTTAAATAGATCATCACTGGCATTACCTGCATCCACAAAAGCCGCTGCCCGCCAATTTTCGGCAACGGGATAAGAATATTCAATACTCGCTACAGCTAGGTATTGGCCACCAGTCAGTTCCCGCTCGCCATCTGAGTCAAGTTCGAAAGGGGATAAGGTTTTGTAATCAAAGCCACGTATACTTTGATCACCACCAGTAAAAAATCGCAAACTGGAGGGTACTTGGTCAAAATCATTTGTGACAATACCGCCAAGCTCAGCACGCAATAAAAAGCGATGTAGATCGTAACTTCTGACCCACTTAGAGGCAGCCGTCACTCGAAACATATTGATATCTGACAACAGCGATTCTGAAGCGAATTCGGTTGTGAGGGTTTGTTTATCACCCCAAGTAATATCTAAACCGCCCTTGCTACGTAAGCGGCTCAAAGTTAAACCTGGTGTCAACAAGATAGTGGTTTGTTCTGGCTCTAATCCTTGAATAAAGGTTTCTTGCTCAAGCCTCAGAAAAGCCGAACGTTGCCAATTTGAATTCTCAACTGTCCAATGTCGAGTAGCGGATACAGACCACTTATGACTGCTGGTATCATTATCGTTTTGCGCTTGATACCCCGCCTGATAACTCAGATAGTTTTGGATCGCATCTTCCAAAGGCACTTTATAATCTACCGACACATATTGTTGAGGCGATGAAACATACACTTCTCCCCCAACTGAATGACCACTTTCATTGACCCATGGACGCTTCCATTTGCCAGTGAAACGTGGGCCATCAATATCCGTCGACACACCGAGACCCACATCAAAATTATCTCTTGGCTTATGAGTTAAAATAACTTCGATCGGTACGGCTGCATCAACGGCTTCTGCCACTAAAGGTCTAACAATTACATAGCGAAAGTATTGAGTTTGTTTAAGCCTTTGATTCAGAAGACCCAGTTGACTGGCTTGATATAAATCACCCGTTTTAAAAGGCGTTAAACTCTTTACTAACGTTTGCGACCGGGTATCATTTCCAAAGCGCAAGTCACCGAATTTGTAACGTATACCACTTTGAATATGGATCGTAATATCGGCAACATTTAGGGATTCAAATACCTTGATGTTACTTTGTTCAAATTCAAAATCAAAATACCCCCGTGACAAAGCTAAACTGCGTAGTTCATTTTTAGCGTTTTCGTAGACTGCATGTTCAAGAGGTTTGCCCTGTTTAAGTTTGAAGGAGCTAAGTAACGTGTGGATTTCTTTATCCTGCGCTCCCTCCCCCTCAATTTTGATTGATAATTGCCTAACAAGGGTTACTGGCCCTAACTCAATCTGCAGGCTCCAACTTTTGCTTTTGGTTAAATTATTCGACACCACATTTGGAGCAATAACCACAGTGGTTGCTTGGTAATAACCAAACACTTGAGTGGCTGCTGCCACTTTTAACAGTAAACTTTCTTGATATTGCCTAAATTGATAACCGGCACTAGGCATATCTAGGCTGTCGATATGCGCTCTGATATTTTTTAACACGCGCTCGTCTTCAATCCCTTTAATCTCGACTTCAGTTCCGTGTACTTCAAACAAAGCCAAAAACAACAGGAATAATAAAAATGGTGTTCTTAAAAAGAGGATAGAAAGGAACAAAACTTCTCGCTTTAAAGATAGAGCAACGTTTGAAATATCAACAGCCCTAAAGTTACAAAATAATTCGACTGGTATTCTACAATAGCCCCGCGCCAGTGTATTGCACAAAAACAGAATTTACACTTGGTTGCTCAGTCATGTTGAATTACTCTAGTATGATGTTTTGACTTTAAATTAAGTTCACATGTCTTCCCCGAAAAATCCCGATTTATTAGATAAACCAGTTTGTATTGTCACTGGAGGTAGTTTTGGCATAGGTCATGCCGTTTGTGAAAAGTTTAGCGATGAAGGTTACAGCGTGATAAATCTTGATATCCAAGCCAATCCAACACAATCAAAGGCGGTAGACTGGCTTAAATGTGACATATCAACCTCTTCAGAGGTGAGTCACTGCATCCAACACATTATTAAGCAATATGGCAGAGTTGACTGCCTCGTTTCAAACGCAGGCATACACTTCTCTGGAAACATCGAAGACACCAGTGAAGATGAGTTTGAACGAGTATTTGGTTTAAATGTAAAAGGTGCTATTGCTGCGACTAAAGCGGTGTTGCCACAAATGAAATTACAACAAAATGGGGTGATTTTATATATGGCCTCTGACCAAGCGCTAATTGCCAAACATAACTCGTTTGCCTACAACATGAGCAAAGCCGCACTGGCATCGATGGCTAAAACCACTGCCTTAGATTACGCTAAATATCAAATAAGAGCTAACGCTATCTGCCCTGGCACCATAGAAACACCGCTATACCACAAAGCCATCAATCGCTATGTAGCACAATCTGGGGCCAATATTGACCAAGTTCATGCTGAAGAAGCTGCGCTACAACCTATCGGCCGTTTAGGCCAAGCTAGTGAAGTGGCTGCTTTAACCTATTTTTTAGCCTCTGATGAGGCACGATTTATCACTGGCAGTTTGCAGGTGATTGATGGCGGTTATACGGCGCAATAGTGCGTCTATCGATATGACTGAGTCACACCACAAAATCATCGATCCGCATCTACACTTATTCAATTTAGAACAAGGCGATTACGCTTGGCTAAAACCTCATAACCCGCCTTTTTGGCCCGATAAACAAGTGATAAATAAAAGTTTTTTCGAAACAGATATATTACTTCAGTCACCAAATCAACTGGCAGGATTTGTACACATTGAAGCAGGCTTTGATAATCAGCAGCCTTGGAGAGAAATTGACTGGTTACAAAAATATTGCTCCCTTCCCTTCACATCTGTGGCCTTTGCCGATATCACTGCCACAACTTTCACTGAACATATCGATTTGTTGAAACAACGTAAATCAGTGGTAGGTATCCGGCATATACTCGATGAACAGGCTGCAGAAATACTTAGTTCTACTTTGATACAAGGGCATTTTTCATTGTTAGCAGAAATGGAATTTAGCTTTGATGCACAATTGTCACTGACAGACAGTCAAGCGGTTGAGCGATTAATTGCATTGGCAAACAAACATAAAGCAATGCGGATCATTATCAATCATGCAGGATGGGCACCAGCAGAAAACAATGTGTATGCACGAAAACAGTGGAAATTGAACCTGTCAAAAATCGCTAAGTGTGAAAACATAGCCATAAAATTATCAGGCTGGGAAATGTCGAGTCGTACCTGGAACCCTCAGCATAGCGCAACCGTGATACAAGATTGCCTAGCATTATTGGGTGAGACAAGAGTGATGTTAGCCAGTAACTTCCCCTTGTGTTTGTTCTCAATGTCATACACTGACTTATGGAATACTTACGCAGAACTGTCTGGAATAAGTGCCCAATGTTTTGAAAAAATCACTTTCAGTAATGCTAAAAGTTGGTACCGTTTACATTGAACAAAAACCTACATTTTCTCCAATCGTTCATTGATACATTCATAAGAACCCATCTCAAACTCTCGACAAATCCATGGTCTGTTTTCATAAATAGAACACATTAATGTATCTCGGTCTAAAGCGGAACACCAACCATCGTCTAAGCGCAGCATAGTTTCACTCCCATGTTCATCAACATCAATATGTTGACTAGGCACACCCGTATCTGAGATGAGCATCACTTCCAAACTACAACAACATGCCTTGCAGTTGGAACATGTCACTTCTGTGGGGGGGATATTTTTTACTTCAATCATACTAAACGTTCATGAATTAAATTATTGCTAGGATACGCTAGATAATAAACATTCTCGAGCTCACTGAATACTCTCTTTGAGTAAAACCTGCACTGGGTTACATACCGCGCTAGTTATCCCTTTAAAACTCAGTAATAATCACCACACCAGAATGACTAGAGTGCCTTTTTTGAATTACTTAAACCTTAGTGAAAATTCTTCTGCTTATATACAAAGTTCGTTGAAATCTGGCGTACTGACTATCATGATGAACAAGCCAAAGAAATTAAATGGCTGGACAACCGAAATGATGGAGGCCTTTGCGACGGCGTTTGAAAACGCCGCTAAAGATGAACCCACTAAAGCCGTGATTTTCACCGGAGCTGGGGATTATTATTCAGCAGGAGTCAATCTGGGTGGCACTTTAAAACTGATGGCACCTAAAAAACTGCATAAATTGATTGTTGAGCATAATCAAAAGTTGTTTGATCGATTTTTGACCTTTCCCAAACCTATATTAATCGCAATTAATGGTCCAGCCATTGGTGCCAGCGTGACTTCAGCCACTTTGTGCGACGCTATTATTGCTGTTGACACATCAACATTTTCTACACCTTTCGCCGCTCTGGGCATTTCACCAGAAGGTTGCTCGAGTGTTCAGTTTGTAACGCTGATGGGAGAACAAAATGCACAGCGTATGTTGGGAAATGAAGGCTGGAAGCCAAATGCTGAAGAAGCCCTCACTGTAGGTTTAGTCCAATGGGTTGTGCCAAAAGGTAAGCTACAAGCCGAGGCCCAAAAAGTTGCTCAGCAATGGGTGATTGATGGCCACAGCAGAAAAATTTTAGGTGGCAGAGAGTTATCAGAGTTACAGTTTGTTAATGCTCGCGAATCAATCGAGCTTGCTAACCGATTTTTAGGGGCTAATTTTTTAAGAGGCCAGTTCACTTTTCTTTGGCGAAAGAAGAAACACTTACAGTCTATGGTATTTTTGATACTTTGGTTGCTTCGACCCTTGTGGAAGCATTTTTTATGATAGAAATATTAGCTTTCAAAGCAACTCACGTCTTCGATTAGTTATCGTGAATATTCTTCTAATCCCTCTTTGACCTCGGTGATTAATGCCTGTTTTACTACTTATCCAGAGCTCAGGTTACTTTTTTGCTTGAATCTCTAGCCGTCACCTCGATTTAACCAAAGCAATGTTACCTGCAAACTTTCCACCAAACCCAGAATAATTAACACTGGGACTTATTCATTAACGATCCTTCACCAAGGCTTTATTAATATTTATTCAAACCATACCCAAAGGGATACAATGCATTTTCTGCGTCTGGCGCTAAAGGTAAATCTTCATATTTTTCAGGCCATGATGTTGGCAGCTTTCCAACGGGCTTAAACCCATTGGCTGCGAATAAAAAATCGGCTACTCCAGCGCCTTCAGAGCCTGGCAACCATGCAGCAATAAACGCATCACTTTGCTTAATGGTGTCTGTAACCGTCATAGCTCGTCCTGAAATTAATAACACTATTACCTGTTTCCCAAGCGACTTGCATTGCGTAATCATGTTTTGTTGGGTTTCAGTTAAATTCAGGTTAGTTGAGTCTCCCATAAATTCGGCATAAGGTAATTCACCCACTACGGCGACCACTTTATTGGCTTGCATGCCTGGGGTACATCCCATTGTATGATATTCTGCTTCGGGCGCAAAACCATGGATACCATCGAGTATGGTTGTTGCAGTGGCGTAGTTATGCTTTTGACCTTGCCAATGAATAGACCAGCCACCACTTTGCAAGCCACTATTGTTAGCATGTTCACCCACTACCGCTATTTTGTCTGTAGATTTAAGGGGTAATGCATTTGCTTCAGATTTTAATAAAACAAGCGACTCACGCACTGCCTGTCTGGCAACCTCGCGATGTACAGTAGAGCCTACTAATGCTGAAAACTCCTTTTTTGTAAAAGGGTCTTTAAATAAACCAAGATTAAATTTTAATCCCAATATACGTGTTACCGCATCGTTTATTCGTTCCATACTGACGGTGCCATCAATCACTGTTGCTTTCAGTTTTGACATAAACTCATCGTGATTAGCCGGTTGCATCGCAATATCAATACCGGCATTAATGACTGTGTAAGGTTCTCCCCAGCGAGTTCCGCCTAACCAATCAGTGACCACTACACCATTAAAACCAAGCTGCCCCTTCAATACGTTTTGCACCAAGTATTCATGTTGATGCATGTTGATGCCATTTACTGAGTTAAACCCTACCATTATTGAACCTATGTCCTGGTCTACAGCAGCTTGATAAGGCGGCAAAAATCGTTCTCTTAATGCTTGTTCACTAATAATAGCGTTACCGCCTTCTACTCCGCCAATCGTTGCTCCATCACCTAGGTAGTGTTTGGCAGTCGCAGCTATAGTATGGCGATGCGCTAAATCAGCACCTTGATAACCCTGTATCGATGCAATAAGCGCCTTAGTGGTTATATTTGCATCTTCCGAAAAGCCCTCGTAAACCCGTCCCCAGTGTTCATGCTCTGGCATGGCAATAACCGGCGAAAAGGTCCAGTTAAATCCAGTTCCAGCGGTTTCGATAGCGGTAATTTCAGCAGCACGGCGGATTAAATCATAATTGCGAGTAGCGCCCATCCCGAGATTATGTGGAAAGATAACCGCACCTTCGAAGGTATTTTGACCATGAATTGCATCAACCGCTATAAGCAGCGGAATACCGAGCCGAGTCTTTAAAGCATGCGCTTGAAAGGTGTCGAACGTTGTTACCCAATCACTGACCTTAGGGCCTGGCGTGAGTCCCTCGGTATGAATAATTGAGCCAATCATTCTATCTTTAATAATTTCGGGAGACACACTGTTATGCCAAACTGACTGGGTCATTTGACCAATTTTTTCATCTAGCGTCATTTCTTTTAAGAAACCATTGATTATCGCTTCTTTGCTAGCGTATTCACAGATGTCGAGTTTAGCACTACCCCAAATACACTGGACATCAGGCCTTTCTACTAGTATGGGTGCTGTTGTTTTTTGTAACGAACAAGCCTGAATCAATATCAAGCAAAGAGATGAGTAAAGAAGGTGTTTAACCTTGGTCATAATAATAGCTGTTCACAGTGTTGTATTTCCTGCTACTAATACTACACAATCAAAAGGGTATCGTTAAAGGTTTTTGGATCTATTGGGATTAGAACAACCTTAACCTCTGATGAATGGAAACCGTAACAAACTTATTTGATTAAAAAATTATCTGTTATTCCTAGCCAGTGAAACGGATACAGCGGGGGCTACCCTTTTGCTTACTGGGAGCATGTACTCAATTTACCTGATAATGGATGGGCTCTTTGCGACCCTTGTCAGCACAAATGTTCAATCATGGTTAATTTAAGCGTACTATTGCTCACATAAACCTACCCTAGTGGCATGATTATTAAATGCTTGATTCAAGTAGTGTGGAAATATTTCGATGAATAAAAAAATTAAACTGACCCCGGCACAATGGACAGAGTCTCTTGCAAAGGAAGAGTTGCCGGCCATTACATCCATCGCCAGTATTCTGAATAAGTTTTCAAATGATGATACTTCCTCAATCCCCAAGTTAAGCAAGTTCATTTTGCATGACCAATCTCTATCCTCTTGTGTGTTGAGAGTGGCGAATAGTTCTCAGCGTGCGTCAGTCAAAAAAGTCACCACAGTCTCTCGGGCTTCAATTCTGCTTGGTATTCAAGCCATTAAAAATATTTGTTTGACCTCAAAAATATTGGAAGGGCTACTACGCAGCAAAAGTTTGCTGCCTGAGGTCTATGACCGTTTAATGAGCTTAATGGCGAACGCCTTTTATGCGGGTTTACTGGCAAAGATCATGGTACCTAATTATGATGAGAATACTCAGGAAGAAGTCTACCTAGCCGCCATGTTATACCACATTGGGGAAATATCATTTTGGAGCACGGGCACTGAATTAACTGAACAACTAATTCAACAAGTAAATATGCCTGCTGCAGAATTTCAAAAGCATTGTGCTAGAATGTTGGGGGTAAACTTTAATGATTTAAGTATTGGTTTGGCCAAAACCTGGAATTTAGGAGACTTGTTGATTAAGTCTCTTGATAAACCAGAAAATCGAACCATTGAAATGAACATTATTAGTTTGGCGAATCAACTCAGTAGCTCAATTGCATCACCTCCTAAAAGTAAAGGGGAGTTTGATCAGATACTGAGCCGCATTGGCAAAATAATGAAAATAGATGAACAGCACTTAAAAGTCCGGATCGAACAAACCAGAGAATTAGCCCTAAATTTGTTAAGCTCCTACGGATCTTCAATTCTAGAAAGTTATATAAAGCCCTTACCAAAGACCGCAGATTTTGAGCCTCAACTCGCAAAAAAAAATGAGACAAAGATGAGCACAGAGCAAGCTATGCTGGTTGCCATAAAAACGCTCAGCCAGTTGACAAAAAGTAAGAGCAACATCAATGATTTTTTGTCTCATACAATACAAAGTTCTGCGCATATTCTTGGTTTTGACCGCTGCACATTCTGGGTGTTGAATGCCAACAAAAACACTCTCGAAGCCCGCATCTCTTTTGATGGTGACAGCCATCTAATCAGTTTTCATCGTGCCATTTCATTGGCACCCAATATGAATATCATGAGTTACACCATTAACAAAAATAACGCTTTATTGGTTAATGATTACCAACATGCTAAATGGCAAAACTACATATCTTCTGAGATCATAAAACTAATTGATAAAGGCGCAATTTGTATTGCCCCTGTTAAAGTGGGAGATAAAAGTTTAGGGGTGATCACTGGCCAAAATTTTGATAAAACGCAAAAAATAAGTGAAGAAAAATTTTCTCAGTTTGATTTTTTAATTGAACACCTGAACATGTGTTTAAGCATGATCGCTAATCGATAATTGACCATGTTAGCTGGAAGGAAAATCCCCAACAAAGTGGACACGTGTAAACCTGTAAATCTGCGTGGACAGAGCCGATGAAATGTCACTTTTAGATATTGTATAGTCAATTACATCAGGACCAGAGAAAGGCTGCAAAGGTGGCTCACACAACTATCAAAACCAATTTTATCGAGATACTGCTATGACCAGTTAAACTCACAGCACTTTTGAGCCGCTTAGTATGAAATACTAATCTCTTACACTTACGGGTAAACTTTAATGCAAATAATTATCCTTATGGGCGAACTTTATTGTCACTTCACTTTAGGCTCAAGATTAAAAACGTTGAGCCTCCCATAGCAATGCAACAAAGAGGTCAGAATTTTTAATCTCGACTCTGGCAGATCAAAAGGTAAAATCGGCTCACCTTACGAAGTGTAAAATTCAATTTGTTGTATATACCCATACCACTGTTACTATGAGTGTTACAATAAACGGTCAGTTATTTTAAGTGAAAATCACATGTCGAATCAAAAAGCTGGGGCAGGCGGTTATGATAAAGTGTTCGCCGAGCAGCAAGAATACATAGCCAAACGTGCATCGGGTTATCGTGAACAAGCCATTAAGATATACCCTTGGATCTGTGGCCGTTGTCGCCGTGAGTTTACCCATAGAAACCTATCAGAGTTAACGGTACATCACGTCGATCATAACCATGGTAATAACCCCAGTGATGGCAGTAACTGGGAACTGCTGTGTTTGTATTGTCATGATGAAGAGCATTCTAAGTTTGAAAATTTTGTACGTTACGGTAGTACCCAGGATACTGAAATCGAAACAAGCACGTACAATCCATTTGCCGATCTAAAAGACCGAATGAAGCAAAAAAAGTAGGTAACAGGAGACACTCTCACTATGAACACTGCACTACTTTTATGGGCCATAGTGTTTAGCTCAATAGGTGTAGGTTACTTTATCTATGGCAAAAAACGAGATGATTTTGCCATTCGTTCCACTGGCTTAGCGCTGATCCTATTTCCATATTTTATCGATAATGCATTTCTTCTGGTATTAGTTGGATTAATACTGATGGCTGTGCCAAAACTGCTTAGTCGATATATGTGATGTCGGCGTATAAAATCAAAAATAATAGGACATAATTCTTTATTTTCAGAATCATCACACAACATCCAGCAACTGTTATTATTCTTTCGATACAATTTTAAAAAAGCTGATAGTATGCGCCCGAAAACCACTAAGTATCTATGAGCAATTCCTCGGTATGAGTGATGGTTTAATCCTTTTTAACTTTTGCAGGTATTATAATGTCAGAACAACCAACCAGAAACAGACGTCTTCAAAAAAAATTGTATTTGGGTGAGTGGGCTATCTTAGGCTTTGAGTTTAGTTTTAAGTTAACCGAAGCATCAGAATCAGAATACGAACTTTTTTTTAATAACCTTGAAGCACTAGTCAATACCGAAGAACTTTATATTAGTCTTCATAACAATAGCGAGTCATTCGAAGGTTCTGTGACATCCGCAGCACGTTATGGCAATGCTACAGAAGAAGACAGAGCCGCTATTGAAGCGCTTCTTAACAGTCATGATATGGTCAGTGAAGTCAAAGTAGGTGCTTTAGTGGATGCATTTTACGAAATGTAACGATTGGATATAAAGTGTCAAACCATCCAAAAACACAACTATTATTGAATCGACCAGAATAATTGAAAACAAATAGGTGTATATAATGAATATTCAGATGCACCACTTTACCGTTAGCCGAGTAAAGAGAGTGTACTTATAGACTGAATCTGGGTATCAAAAGAATTCAATTACATGATGACTGCTTTTTAGCAGTCATTTACCTCTGTGCTCTCCTTGTCCTCTGTGGTTAAATTCTATTGGCTTTTAGCTTTGATAGTAACTATTAGCTTAAAAATTATACCGTAGTCCAACATTGACAGTCGTCACGGTTAAGTTGTCTTGGCCTTTAATATATTCTATCTCAGCACGGATCATAGAGCGGGCCCCCACAAAATAATCAAAACCTAAACCAATAACCCCAGCGACACCACCTTCGTCATAATCACACATAGTAGCGGCACCAAAATCCGTAATAGCCAAAACATTAGCTTGACCAAATTCGCATTCCCTCACACCTGCTAAAAGTTGTTGACCACGAATATCAGTTTTGAGCACACCTATACGATAAAATAACTCGCCGGTTGGGCTTGATGCTTTACCAAGAAAGGCCAAAAACAGAGCATCACCTTGTTGTACGTTTTCACCCTGAGTAACATCAGTAGCGGTGGGTAAATCATTGGTGTATAAGGTGTCGTTGATCAATTGTTGGTAACCCGCTTCAAGATACCACTGAGGGTCAAACTGATAACCAAAAGCCATTTTATAACCAAACCCTCGGTTAGGATCTTGGATAAATTCCACATCTGAGTACCCGACTGAAAATACAGTATAAAGATTATCAGCCGCTAATGTTTGTCCACTCACCATCCAACTTAGTACCAGTACAGCAATCTGCTTTTTTAACACGCTACAATTCCATATTACTTACTATTGATAGTACAATACTACATTCATACCCTGCTGCAATAGCGTACGAACTTATATATTGATACGGTTGTATACATAACAGTAATCTTAGATAACTCATCTGAAGATAACTGATTGCTAGATTTTTCTTTTAATCGCAGATGACAAATTGCGATCTTCTTTGACCCTGTTTAGTATGAATATCACAGAATATAAAATTGGAGTGTCTTTTGTTTAACCACGTTTTTTTTAAAATCTTAAGCATCAGTTTATTGGTTAGCGCATGTGCTAGTAATACCCCAACAATCATGACAGATGAAAAATTTGATTCTCGGTTAACGGATAAAGGGCAAACTGAATTTGTTTATGGTATTTCTTGGCAAAACACGTCTCAAGAATCGTTACTCCGTGATGGTCGTAAAGAAATAAAGCGACCTCAAACTGACGAGATTTTTTTGCAAGAAAGGCCCAACAGATTAGCCATGCAAGCCAACAACCAAACCAAACTTGACTTGGAAGATCAGGCAGCACAAGCTCTAAAAAGAAGACTCGTAAAAGAGCAGCTTTGCGCTAAAGGATATGAGATCAGTAATGTGATCTGGAAAGCCGAAAGTATCCGCTTGCTCGGATATTGTTTTTAGCATAGCCCCCACCTGGGTAATAGACTGAATAAAATAAGGACAAATAATGAAAAGTATTAAAACTCGCGCAGCTGTTGCTTGGGCTGCTGGTGAACCACTAAAAATTGAAGAAGTTGATTTAGCACCACCACAAAAAGGTGAAGTATTGGTCAGAATAGTTGCTACTGGCGTTTGTCATACTGATGCCTACACCTTATCTGGTGATGATCCAGAAGGATTATTTCCCGCTATATTAGGCCATGAAGGCGCGGGTATTGTTGAAGCGATTGGTGAAGGTGTCACCCTAGTTGCAGTAGGCGATCATGTTATTCCTTTGTACACGCCTGAATGTGGAAAATGTAAGTTTTGTCTATCAGGAAAAACTAATTTGTGTCAGGCAATACGCAGTACACAAGGTAAAGGAGTGATGCCTGACGGCACCAGTCGTTTTTCAATTAAAGGACAGCCGATTTATCATTACATGGGCACCTCAACTTTTGCTGAACATACAGTGATCCCTGAAATTGCCTTAGCCAAAATCCCTAAAGACGCACCACTAGAGAAGGTGTGTTTATTGGGTTGTGGTGTCACAACCGGTATGGGCGCTGTAACCAACACTGCAAAAGTAAAAGTGGGTGACACTGTTGCGGTATTTGGTTTAGGTGGAATTGGCCTTTCGGTGATAATAGGCGCAAAAATGGCCAATGCAGGACGCATTATTGCTATCGATATTAATGAAGGTAAATTCGATATCGCCAAACAATTAGGGGCGACAGATGTGATCAACCCTAAAGACTTCGACAAACCGATTCAAGAAGTCATAGTCGATATGACCGAGGGTGGAGTGGACTTTTCCTTCGAATGTATCGGTAACGTTAACGTAATGCGCTCGGCATTAGAGTGTTGTCATAAAGGCTGGGGCGAATCCATTATTATAGGTGTAGCAGGTGCAGGACAAGAAATATCCACTCGGCCATTCCAATTAGTCACTGGCAGAGTTTGGCGTGGCAGCGCTTTTGGCGGCGTAAAAGGTCGCAGCCAATTACCCGATTACGTGCAGCGTTATATGGACGGTGAGTTTGAGTTAGACACTTTTATTACTCACACTATGCCATTAGAAGATATCAATTCTGCCTTTGATTTGATGCATGAGGGCAAGTCTATTCGTACAGTGGTGCATTTTTAATGCCGGGTGAAATCCCGGGTACAACCGGATTAGCTGAACTCAGTGCTAATAAGTGTTTTGGTGGTTGGCAAAAACGCTACAGCCACAAGTCAACTGTACTTAAATGCGACATGCAGTTTAGTGTATTTATTCCACCGATTGTTAATCGAGACGAAAAGCTACCTGCGCTCTATTGGTTAAGCGGACTGACCTGCACTGACGAAAACTTTGCTGCAAAAGCAGGGGCACAAAGAGTAGCGGCTGAACTAGGTATCATGCTGATAATGCCTGATACCAGTCCTCGTGGCGATCACATACCCGATGCAGCATACGCAGCTTACGATTTAGGCTTAGGGGCCGGATTTTACATTAATGCCACACAAGAGCCGTGGCATGAGCATTATCAAATGTACGACTACATTGTTGAAGAGTTACCCGCCCTTATTAATAAAGAATTTAGAGTAAAAGCTAAATCTGCAATAGCCGGACATTCAATGGGCGGACATGGCGCGCTAATCATTGCATTGTCGAATATGAAGCAATATTGCTCGGTATCGGCCTTCGCACCTATTGTTAATCCATCAGATTGCCAATGGGGTCAAAAAGCCTTTAGCAACTATTTAGGCGATAACCCAAAAGACTGGGAGGCCTACGATAGCTGCGTGTTAATGCGTCAACAAGGGAAATTCCTGCATATTCCCATGTTAATTGACCAAGGTGTGGATGATAATTTTTATCATCCACAGAAACTCACTAAACCTTTAGAGGACGTAGCCTTAGAAATAGGTTACGAAGCCGAATTTCGATACCATGCGGGTTATGATCACAGCTACTTTTTTGTGGCTAGTTTTATTGAAGAACATCTAAGGTTTCATGCCAAACACTTATAATTAGAACTGCTTTTGCACTTAAAAATTTGTCTGTTCCTCGGTGCAGCAAATCCTCTTTGTCCACTGTGGTGCAAACACTCCTAAGCTAAAAAGCTAAAAGCTATCTAACCACAGAGGAAAACGAGGTCACCAGGTGCCGCAAACAGAGAAAAGAAAAAGAAAACTTAACATCTGTTCCTCGGTGCAGCGAAGCCTCTTTGTCCTCTGTGGTGCAAACGCTCTTAAGCTGAAAAGCTAAAAGCTATCTAACCACCCGACTTAGAAATAATACTCTACACTTAATTGAACGTAATCGTCTCTGCGCACTAGATAGCTAGGTTCTGCGGGTTCATCGCTAGAAAACAGCCATGCGTCTAGTCTCCACTTCCAATGATCATTTATGCGACTAGACGCCTCAATAAACCCCGTTCTAACATTTGAGTAATCAAGATCTTGTACTATACCTGCCAATATTTGAGTGCCATCAATATCATTAAACACTAGCCGAGTACCCAGCATTAAATCATTTTGTGCTACAACATTTGTCAGATCTTCGCGATCATCATATTGATATTCCATAAGCCAATTGATATCGTAGACACTATTAAAAAAACCTACAAAAGAATATTCAAAGCCCCCCACAAAAGCAGTAAAGTCTTGTTCCATGGCCTTGCGTTGAATGCCTTCAAACTTGATTGTCCAGCCACCCAACATGGCCAAAACATCGATTCCAGCTTGTTGAATTTGAGGATAAAATGGACGCAGACTTGGTTCTAATAATTCATTAGTGGTAAGAACAAAATCTGGCTCTCTGGAGGTTCCGTCAAAATATGATAAACCCACTTCCCAGTCGCCTAATGTATGTTGCCATCTGATAGCCCAATCAAGGTTTTTTTCCTCATCTTCGGACTCGTAGATTGGATTGTCGGTATCCACTGGGAGTGGAGGCCTTAAACGGCCATCATCTCCAGAAAAGGTGCGATCTCGAAAATATGGCAACAAAAACACCGTAGTATTACCCCAGTCTTTAAACAGAGAAAACGCCACCATTGGCTGACCTAACTTATCTTCGCCATCAATGGTTTCAACACCATCAGTTTGATTAATGATATCAACTAAATGTAACGACTCAGTTTGCCCCCAGAATACCTTACTGATACCTGTTTGGATCTCCCATTCCTCACCACTGTGTACCCACTTCAACTCGCGGATATCTCCATGGGTTCGTTCTGGATCTTGTTGGTCAAAACGGTAAAAACCTTTAAATAATAAGCTGTCATTACCGTCATTAAATGAGGTATAAAGTTCTGGGGCAAAATATACCGACAAATCAGCTCTTTCCTGTTGAGGATAAAGCGCATCTTGGAAAAAATAGCGTTGTTCTACAGCCGCGATACCTGTGTATTCGATTTCAGCAAACACTATTGTAGGTAGAAAAGCGATAAATAAGATAAGTATCTTCAATGTGCATCCTTTAAAAGCGGATCGTACACTTTTTTAGCAAAGCCAGATTTATCGAACATTCTTTAAAGTACCCTTATTAAAATCATTGTCCGATAAACCGGTATTAAAATTTATTTGATGAATAACTAGCTCAGTACTTTTACCATTTTGCTCATTAAACATTTCAGTGCGCTTTGGACGCCAATATTTGTCTAAGTACAAGGTAAAGTCATAGTTCACTAATTCTTTTAGCAAACTACCTTTACGATCATAAAATTCAGCTTTTAATAATCGGTAGTGCTTTTTATCAACCCAGATAATTTGTTTTGAATAACCTGAATCTTTATCAGTTGGTACTTGCTCCAACACAAAACTGGCCTGCCCATCAAAGGTTTCGTCCCGCAAATACCTAAAATCATATTTTTCTATTTCGAAGGAACTCATATCTTCGAATGCAAACTCACTGCCCATAAAAGGGCCTGACTTATTTCGAGAACGTATACGTTTTACTTTACTTAACTTAGGCAGATACATCCATTGATCATCAGGCTCAATTGCATGAGAAAAACTTAAAAATGCAGTACCTTTTACATCTAAGGGTTGATCAAAGATAGTTAAAGCTTTGTCTCCGTCATCAGCAATTTCCAACGATTTCATGCGCATTTTACGTTCAACTTCATCCCCTTGAGTATTACGTAAAATCATACTCATATCGCCGGTACTGTCTCCCCAGCCCGAATCTCTTAGCTTGCGCTCTTTAGCGATAGTCAGACCTTTTTCTTGCGCAGATTGTGCATAACTAACCAAAGAATGCGTCAAGAGTATAAAAACTAAGACTGCTTTTGTCACTGATGAAAGGTGATATCTATTCATGGGTAAACTCCTGCTTGATATTTTTTCTATCAAAGTACATTAAAAATGGTGGTAAAAATAAGAAATCGACAACTAAAGCAACCACGATAATAATACTGGTTAACATGCCCATATCTGAGTTCAAAGCGAATGGTGACAGCATCAGTATTGAAAATCCAGTTGCTAGCACTAAGGTGGTGATCCATATTGCTCTACCCACACTGGCAAAGGCATAACGTACACTTTGTTCAGCATCATTTCCACTAATCCGAGCATGGCGATATTTGCTTAGGAAATGCACTGTATCATCCACAATAATACCCAGTGTCATACTGAGTACCACAGATAGGCCAAGATTGACTTCCCCGGAGTAAATACCCCAAATGCCAAAACCGATACCAGCGGGTAATAAATTTGGTAGCAGGCTAATCATCCCCATTTTGAAAGACTTAAGTGCAAATACCAAAAGGCCCGATATGAGTACAAGAGCAACCAAAGTGCCTTTTAGCATACTAGCCATATTAGCTTCACTTATGTGGGCAAACATTAGCCCTGGACTTGCGACTGTCAGTTTTAAATTAGGTGCATTACTTGAGAACCATTGTTGTGCTTTAATTTCAAGGGCAGTTAATGCTTTACTGCCAGAGTTTTTGACCATTGCCGTAACACGAGTGGCTGACTTGTTCATATCCAGTTGATTGGTTAAGTCCAAGCCATAAGGTAATGACATTTCATATAAGAGTAGATACTGAGCAGCTAGTTCTCGATCATCTGGCAATTGATAATAGTCGGGGTTGTCGCCATGCATGTTTTTGTTCAAGCGTTTAAAAGTGTTGGTAATAGAAGAAACATGGTCTATTTCAGGTTGTATGTTGAGCCACTGACTAAAGGCTTCAATTTTTTGCAGGGTTTGTGGTTTATTAATACCTGAATCTTCGTCAGTGAAAATCGAAAAATCCAGATTAATCATACCGCTTAAATGTTTTTGTTGAAAATCAGTAGATTGCCGAAATTCGGTAGTTTTATCAAAATAGGCGGTAGGCACATCATTTAACTGATTTTTAAACGAAAATCCAATTGCTATCACGGCTACCACTAGCGTAAGAGGTAAAATCCGTTTGTGATGGGTGATCACCCACTCGCCAAGTCTTTCTATATACCCCAACTTAGTGCTAGATATTTGTTTGGGCAGTTGTTTCATCGGTAAAACCATTATGAGCGCGGGTAAAATAGTCAGCGAAAAAATACAGGCAAAAATAACACCCACAGCTGTTAGGTTGCCCAAATCAGCTAAAATAGGCACTGCCGCAAAATTAAGAGTTAAAAAGCCAACACTGGTAGTGGCACTGGTAATAAAAATAGGGGCTTTGTTAAGGGAAAGACTGTAGACCAGGGCTGCCTTTTTATCTTTACCTAGGCGCATCCCATACAACATAGTCGATATGACATGAATACAATCAGCGACAGCGAGTGTCATTACCATAGTCGGTACATTCACTGTTGCGGTGCTCATAAACATGCCAAACCACCCCGCAATGCCCATAGTTACAGCGATACTCGAAGCTATCACCACCACAGTCGAAAATGTTCCCACGGCAGTTTTTAATAGTAACCACATGATTAGTATAATGCTCAAAAACATCAGCGGAACAATAGTCGTGAAATCTCGCTCGGCAAATGAGGCAAATGAATAGTTCATCAAAACGTCGCCGGTATGATAAAAATCATGTTCGGGGTATTTTGCTTTATATTTGTCTGTTAAAGCTTTTATCGATTCAGTGATCTTCTTAACTTCAGCGGTTAGGTCTCCATCGGGTAAATTAACAGAAACGTTTATAACGGTAACATCGGCCTTGGCCGAGATAAGTCGGTTCAGTAGATTAGGTTCGTTCAAAGCGACTTTTTGAATATAAGCGAGCCTTTTCTGGTCAAGATCAGCCAAATCGTAGACGAGATCTTCAACAATCATGTCGTCGTCTTCAGCCCAGGTATGCTGAAAGTTAGTGAGGGAATCAATACGAATCGATAAAGGTGTTTGTTCTGCGTCTTCAGTCATTTCATGAATCAATGACAAGGTTTGTAAGGTAAAAACGTTCCCTGACTTTGGCGCAATAATAATGCTAGCGCTATCATTCTTACTAAAGGTCCTTTGCATCTCCTCAAATGCCATTCTTTGGGGATTTGAATCCTCAAAAAACACTTTGTAATCGCCGCGAAAATAAAGGTTTTTAGCACCCAAAGCAGTCGCAATAATGAGCATAAATCCAATGATAAGAACCGTCTTAGGACGATTAACTGAAAAGTCTAACCAAGAATTATTCACTTAGTTCTCCAAGTGTTAAAATTTACCGGCTGCAAGTATGAATTAATCGACAAAAATCGGGCTACGTAATTGTAGGACCTATTTTATACTCTGATTGTCTACTAAAATAAGTGATTACAGATTACATTTTTAAAATTAAAGACTATTGTTGAAAACCATTTTCAGGACATCTTTAGTATAGTTTTACTGCCCCAAAGAGTTTATTTGTAGTCAACAAAAGTTAAATGACAGCATAATTATCAATTAAAAGAGCCATTTCTGTTTAATAATCATTGATTATTAAATTCTATCAAATTTCTATTTTTTTAAATTATACCATTGAAAAATATCTACATTTCATCTTTCAAAGATGTTTTTAAAACGGTGATTATTAACAAACATACCAAAAAATTTTGATCTTTTTATGGAAACTAGTATTATAAATACCAACTGGTCAGATGAGCGGATGAGATAAAATGAGTATTAGAACAAGTCTTAAAAAAGTATTACCTCCTATTTCAATTACTGAACAAGAAGCATTAGAAGCTGGTGATGTATGGCTAGAAGCGTCCATTTATCAGGGCAAACCTGACATGCACGCGTTGAGAACCATACCTACTGCTAAACTTAGTGCTGAAGAACAAGCCTTTTTAGACGGCCCAGTAACACAAGTATTGTCGATGATCGATGATTTCGCGCTGCAAAGTGAAAACCGTATTCCAAAAGAAATATTAGACTTTATTTCAGTGAATAAATTCTTTGCACTAATCATACCTAAGCGATTTGGTGGCTTAGAGTTTTCCCCATATGCCAACTCCACCATAGTAGCTACATTAGCTGCCAAAAGTGGTGCATTAGCAGTAACCGTTATGGTGCCTAATTCTTTAGGTCCGGGCGAGTTGCTGATGCATTATGGAACGCCTGAACAACAAAACCATTATTTACCACGCCTAGCTGTGGGCACAGACATTCCATGTTTTGCCTTGACTAGCCCAGAAGCAGGTTCCGATGCTGGCGCTATTCCAGACGCAGGTATCGTCACCAAAGGTATGTGGGAAGGTAAAGAAGTCATTGGCCTGAGAGTTTCTTGGGACAAGCGTTACATTACACTGGCACCCATAGCGACGGTATTAGGTTTGGCCTTTAAAGTATTTGATGTAGATGGCCTATTGGGCGACAAAGTTGAACTGGGTATTACATGTGCACTCATTCCTAAATCACACCCTGGTGTTGAACTAGGTAATCGACACGATCCAATGGGTGTCAAGTTCTATAATGGCACTACCCGAGGTCAAGACGTATTTATTCCAATGGATTTTGTTATCGGTGGACAGAATAACATTGGCCGTGGTTGGCAGATGTTGGTTGCTTGTTTAGGTGCTGGCCGAGGTATTTCACTCCCAGCCATGGGCGTAGCTTCAGCACAAACAGCGCTTAAGTCTACTGCTGAATACTCCTTTGTTCGTGAACAATTTGGGGTACCCATTGGTCGCTTCGAAGGCATTCAAGAAGAGATGGCTGATATTGCCGGTAAAACATTTGTACTCGAAGCCATGCGAGTGTTAACCACTGAAGGGCTAAATCAAGGTCTTATCCCGGGTGTCGTTACCGCGATAGCTAAATACCATATGACAGAATTAGGCCGTGATGTGGTCAACACTGCTATGGATATTCAAGCAGGTAAAGCGATTCAACGTGGACCTCAAAATACCTTAGCAAGCGCATATGTCGCTTTACCTATCGCGATAACTGTTGAGGGCGCAAATATCCTGACACGTAGTTTAATGATATTTGGCCAAGGTACTATGCGTTGTCATCCACATCTTAAAGAAATGGTTGAACTAATTCATAGTAGTGAGCAAGATGCCGATGCGAAATTTAACAAGGTATTAGGCAAAACCGTTGTTTTTAGTGTCAAAAATGCATTCCGTAGTTTGTCGAAGAGCTACCTGCCCTTCACACGCGGAGCTCAGTCAGCATTACCAGAAGTGAGAAAGTACGAAAAACGTATGAATGCTCTTTCTGCAAAACTAGCGCCAATGGCTGATTTGTCATTACTTGTTTTAGCGGGTGATTTGAAGAAAGCTGAAATGTTATCTGCACGTCTTGGTGATGTAATGAGTTACATGTATGCAGCCATGGCTGTAGTACGGTTTTATGAGCAGCGTGTTGAGAGTCGTAAAGAAGCATTACCATACTTTGAATATGCTATTCAGTGGTGTTTAAATAAAGGCGAAACCGCACTGAATGAGTTTATTGTGAATTTCCCAAATACGGCTGTACGCGGCTTAATGCGTGTATTAACGAATACATACACCACTGCTGTTACAGGTATTTCAGATGACTTAAAACGTAAACTATCTGAAGCTTCGATGCAAGACACCAGCATCAAAGCTCAGTTAACACATTTGGTTAAAGTCATCCCAGGGGATGGAAACGATATCAACGAGCAAGCATTTAAGGCTAAACATGCCGTAATGCCACAACTCAAAAAGGTTCAAAAAGCTTTGCGCAAAACGCCTGTTGTGCCTTTCATTTCTTTTGAGCATGCCGTTGGTAAATTGCAAGAAGCCGGTGAATTGACTGCAAAGGAAGTTGCGTTAGTTATCGAATACAATGAAAAACGTAAGTTAGCTATCCGTGTTGATGAGTTTACTTATGATATGGATTTGTTAGATGACAAGCTTGAGCTAGTCAATGAAAAAGTGACAGCACAAGCGAATGCCGCTTAAGGTTGTGATGCAGTATTGCCTTATCGCATAATCGTTAAGTGCAAATATCACAACAACGGTATTGATACATTATCAATACCGTTTTTTTTTGCAAAGAATAAAAGACTTAAAAAGTTACTTCACTTCCATATTAGGTGAGCGGTATACCACTTCATCGTTAAGCTCTATACCTATGCCCGGCTCTTCTGACACTTCAAAAAAACCATTAACGGGTTGCGGATCTTGAATACATAACTCTCTATTCCAATCTTTAATTGCATAAGTGTGATGTTCATGAATTAAGAAATTAGGGATAGCGGTTTCTAAATGCAAACTGGCTGCTGTGGCAACAGGTCCGCCACACACATGGGCTTGTATACGGATGTCGTATACATCGGCGTAATCACAGACTTTTTTGGTTTCGGTAAATCCGCCGCATAACCCTACATCTGGTTGCAATACATCAATACTTTGATCTTCAAAATAGGGGCGTACATCCCAACGATGATAAAGCCGCTCTCCACCGGCAATAGGTACGCGTACATTTTCAGCTACTTTTTTATGTACCGCCGAGTTCAAATAATTCACTGGCTCTTCGTACATCATGCAGCCTACTTCTTCTACCAATTCACCCATTTGAATCGCTGAGGCCGCGCCCATTAATGAGTGTGACTCAAAAATAATGTCTACATCTGGACCTACTGCTGTACGGATAGCACGTAAACGGTCTCCGAATAATCTCATTTGAGGTTTAGTGAACAATTTAGTTCGATCAAACGACGAATTACCATCGCTGTCATATACTATTGGATCGACTTTTACCGCATCATAACCATCGGCTACTGCCTTTAGTGCTGCTTCCGCGTACTGCTCGGGTTGGGTCAACTTAGTGCATTCTTTATCCCAATCGAACTGTAATTGGCTAGCGTAAGTTCTTAATTTGCCGTTGGTTTTACCGCCTAAAAGCTGATACACAGGCACACCAAAAACTTTGCCTTTAATGTCCCACAGAGCAGTATCAATGGCACTCATAGCAGCATACAACACTGGGCCACCGCCCAATCCCCAAAAACTTTCCCGTAGCATACGCGACCATAACAATTCGGTATTCATTGGGTTAAAACCAATTAACATAGCTTCGGCAATTTCTTTGATCATATGGGCTGCCGCGCTATGACCTAAATCATAAGCGAGGCCTGCTTCACCTACGCCAGAAATTCCTTCATCTGTATGAATGCGAATAAATACAGGATTCCAAGATGGGCGTTTGGGACAGTGAGTGTCGAAAATTTCAACGCGGTTAATTTTCATATGTTTTTCCTGTTTTTTAATAATTTTTAACTAATACCAATCCGTATAACTGTTTAAACGAAAAGTCTATTCGCAAAATGAGGGATCGAGTTTGTAAGCCCGCCTTAACATCGCAGGCCACGCTTTTTGGCCACCTGTTTCACCGCTATGCACAATGTTTGCCTGAGCATAGATACCATCGACAATAGGTTGTGGGATCTCGATAACGGCTTGACCACATTGCATCAACTCCATTTGAATTTCACAGGCTCTTTGTAAGTCGTAAAAACGCATAAATGCGTCACCTACAGTTGCACCCACGGTTAATCCACCGTGATTATGCAGTAGCATGTGATTGGTCTGTCCAAGATCAGCTTGCAAGCGAGCTTTTTCGGCCTCATCCACCGCTAACCCTTCATACCCGTGATAACTTAACGAAGATAACGAAAACATCGCATATTGGCTCCAAGGTTTTAATCCACCTTGCACAGTCGCCACGCTAATAGTCGCTTTGGTATGTAAATGAATAACGCATTGGGCATCATGTCGTACTTCATGAATGGCACTATGAATAGTAAAACCAGCAGGGTTAATTTGATAGGGTGAACCATCCAATACATTGCCTTGCAAATCCACTTTAACCAAATTAGAAGCACTCACCTCATCAAAAGTTAAACCAAAAGCATTCACCAAATAATGTTCTGTATTAGGCACCCTTGCCGACAAATGGGTATAAATTAAGTCTCCCCAACCATGGACAGCCACCAGCCGATAACATGCGGCTAAATCTACTCGCGTTTGCCACTCCTGCTGCGAAACCTTGCCTTTTAGACTAAATTTTTCGAGTTGAAACACCTTGCCTCCCCTTTTTTGATTAACCTAATTAAAACGCCTATCAGCGCATCGATATAAATAAATACTACCTTAAATAACCCTAATAATTGAAAGAAAAAATAGGGTCTGTGGTTATTTCATATGCTTTGCGGCTTAGCGTAGACTCTTATGCTTTGCCAAAACTCATTATCCAGTAAAAACCACATCATTGCCTAAGTTGCAAAAATTCATAATCAGACATAAAAAAAGACTCATCACCCAGAACACCGAGATGAAAAAGTACGGCAACAGGCTCTACCTTTTTGTAATGCACAGCCCGTTTTTAAACAATGAGAGAATCCTATAGTAAACTTGGCTCAGCTTGCAGCCAGTTTTCTGTGGCATATTTCGTATTGGCACAAGTAATATGTAGGGTAAAGGCATGGCGCGACTTATCAGATAAGTTAGGCGCGCTGAAGTGTGGTAACAACCCATTAAATACCACTAGGGTTCCTTTTTTAACTTCTAAAGGTTTAGCACTATCGTCGTCAGGCCACGGCATATCATGCAAGGTTTTTAACTCTGTACTGTCATCTGGATAACGTAAAAACTGCTCTTTTAATGGAATAGCCGCCCCGCCCGATTGCACCTGTAGACAACCGTTTAGCAAGGTTGCATCTTCTACCGCCAGCCAAAAAGTCACCACTGAAAGAGGTGATGAGTAAAAGTAACTTGCGTCCTGATGCCAACGAATAACACCACCAATTTTAGGTTGTTTGAAAATATACATAGATTGGTGAATTTGAGGCCGCTGCAATCCTAGATCCTCTGCAATACGCTTAATTTTATCACTGTGGCTGAACGTCTTAAACTCGGGAACGAGTTGATGCAAAGCATGACCAATTTTATTAATGCTGAGTGACTTATCTTGCTTAAGTGCTCCTTTTTCATCAAACGCATCTTCTTCAAAAAAACACCGTACTTTATCGCCAGAGGATAAAAAATAGTCATCCCGAGTTTTACTTTGATCTTCAGTAGAAAATACTGAACGGGTTGAATTGGGATCAAAATTGGCAACTATTGCATTTGCAGAATCTTTTAAAAGGCTCATCTGCTCATCTGTAAAGCACTGTTCAATCACCAAATATCCGTTTTGTTGGTAAGATGTTAATTGTTCTGTTGTAAGCATTAAAGTGTCTCGAACTACTAAGAAGTGGATGATAATATGGCAAGCAAGATGGCTTATATAAGACAAGATTTCAAGTCCCTGAGATAAGAATCTTACTGGATAATCTCACGCTTTAAGCACTTTCAGTGTCGACTTGATGACAAGACCCGTTAACCAGATAGGTTAAACGGCCTATTTACTTCAGGCTTTTACTCACGCCGTCAAATATAGGACTATTTTTTTGTTATCACAGTCACAAAGCCGCTTTCGATAAGGTATTATTCATCTTACAAATTTATAATATTTTCTAATGAATACTTAAGGTTGTAACTTATTAGCTACAGTTTCAAAGGACCTTTACTTAAACAGTCTCAAATCAATAAAGCTCACCATTAATTTGCTATTTTGACTAACTTTTTGTGGTTTATTTGCTACTAACCATTAAGAAGAACAAACATAACTATAATTATCATACGCTTAGACATTTGGCACAGGTTCTGCTTTAGCAAATACCAGCACACAAACAAGAACAACAATTATTATCTCATTACGCACTAAGGACAACGATGACACTCTCTAAATTAACAACAGCGGCACTACTTACCGCATTAACCTTAAGTACATCAGGCTGTATCATTCACGTGGGTGGTCAAGATAATAATGACAAGGATAACAGTGATTATAGTAGTGTATTTGGTGGCGTAGATATTTCCGAAAACAAACAGGTGGGCGATCTTTCCTCAGTCAATGGCAATATCACCATTGAAGATAATGTTAGTGCTCGTGATGTTAATGCAGTAAATGGCAATATCGAAATAGACAATAACGTTCAGGTACATGATTTATCCACCGTCAATGGTGACATCCGAGCACTAACCTACTTGTCAGTGAAACGTGACGTGAGCACGGTTAACGGTAACATTACCCTTGGGACTGACTCAATGGTGGGCAATGATGTGACAACGGTTAATGGCGACATTTCTCTAACCAAAACCTTTGTAAGCGATGATATCAAAACCAAAAATGGCAGCATCACTCTTGTTAAGGGTTCAGTTGTTGGCGGAGATATAGAGTTTGAATCTCAAAATGACGGTGGTTGGTGGAGTGACAAATCACCTGAACATAATCCACCGACCTTAACGATTGATGCATCATCTGATGTAAAAGGAAAAATCGTCTTGCACCAAGTGGTTATTTTGGAAATTGCCAACCCGGCGTTGTTAGCAAAAGTGGAACGCCGTTACAAAGGTCAAGAGTAACTCTCACCCATAATCTAGTCTGAAGTTGATAAGGTCTACTATTGAGCAGACCTTATACCTTTTCTGACAAATACTGAGCGACATTAAGAGAAAATATAGTCATACAAAACCGCTCTAACATTTTCCCACTCTGCTTAACTAAATAACCTATCCCTAAGCGCTTATTCTTTTATCATAAAGTTGCTGATAAAAAGGCTTAACCTGATTAACCACGGCTAGCTGTTCAGCATTTAGGCTTAGATGTTTAGCTGAATAAGGCGCAAAACCGCTAGAGTTATCAACACTCTTGTACCAATGTTTTGCCCAAACACCATCACTTGTCCGCGTCCCTTGCGGCCATGTCAACATTGCAGGCGTAAATGAAACGCCTAATGTTTCACACAAGCGTTTTAAAATTCTTTCAGGATCTTTAAGTACGTCATTAGAGTCAATAATAGGAATATCTTGCCCTGTGATCCGAGTGATCTCTTGATACAACTCCCACTGTCTTTGAATGCCTATATCTTCCGCCGAGCACTCTCCACGACTGTTGGTATATGAATTGACGACCTGAGCAGGATCGCGGATCAAAAAACAATGTTGCAGCTCTTTAACCCAGTTTAAATCGATCCCTGCTAACATATGATGTGTCATATGTTTTTGATATTGCACCTTGTTGAGACAGGGGGTTTGCGTCAGCTCACTCACCACTTGTTCATAGCCGTTACTTTGGCTTTGTAATACTTCTTCAAAACACGGGTGAGGGCTCCGAGTTTTATGTAGATAAAAGGCGTAAAATGGTTCATCGACTACTTGGGTATCACTGCGGTTTTCCCAACTACGCATCATGGCTGTCGAAATATTCCGTGGACCAGACCACATGGCAATCCTCTGGGTCATCACTTACTTCCTTGTGTTTCAGTCTCAAGCAACTGCATATATAGTTGTTGAAGTCGCGCTAACATAGGTTTTTCACCCGTACCTATGGTGCGTCCATCAACCTGAGCAACTGCAGATAAACCAGCAAAAGTACCAGTAATAAAGGCCTCGTCAGCCCCATAAACATCAGCAAGGGTGAAATTGCGTTCAAATACCTTTATTTCATTGTCTTTGCACAGATTGATAACGTTACGCCGAGTGATCCCATCTAAACAATAGTCTCCTGATGAGGTCCATACTTCACCATCTCGCGCAATGAAAAAGTGAGTGGAATTGCAGGTTGCCACAAAACCGTGAGGGTCCAGCATTAACGCTTCTTCGGCGTGGGCTTTGGTTGCTTGAATACATGCAAGAATACAATTTAACTTTGAATGTGTATTAAGTTTGGGATCTTGTACATCTGGATAGCCTCTTCTTACATGACTAGTAAACAGTGACACCCCTTGATTGTCTATTTGCTCAACGGCAGATTTGTACTCCGCAATAATCACCACAGTCGCGGCAGAAATGGTCACTCTTGGATCTTGGTAAGGCGTGCTTTTGATACCTCTAGTCACCATTAAGCGAATGTGCACACCATCCAACATCTGATTAGCAACACAAGTGCCTTGAATTCGTTCAACTAGCTGAGACGCTGACAGTCCAATATTCATATCTAAGGCTTTAGCCCCATCATAAAGCCTGCGCATATGTTGATTGATAAAGGCGAGTTGTCCATGGTGCAGACGGATCCCCTCCCACACCCCATCGCCCAATATAAACCCGCTATCAAACACCGATATCTTGGCTTCACTACGAGGGAATAGCTCACCATTAATATTGATTAGAATATTCTCATTGCGAGAGTCTTGCTGATATTGATGTGTACCGGATGTCATAGTGATAAACCCAAACGATTAGCATTGCACAATAAGTTAGCATAGATGATATTGCCTAGCATGTATTTTAGGTTTGAAAAATACAAGGCATATTAGGAGGTTAAGAGTGATTTCAGATGGACATTGGCAGCTACTCAGAACGTACTTTTTAAAAATGACACCTCTACTCGATTTAGTCCAACATTTAGCTAACAGGCTTCTTAGCAGCATACTTGCGTTTTGCGCCGCTTTTAGTTTTTTTTGTAAACGTTTTTTTACCTAAGCCAGACAAACCTTGAGGTAATACATCAAGGCTCTGGGCAACCAAGTCTTTAAGTTGTTCCTCTAAAGGACCCATCAATTTTTTGTACTGACTTTTGCCTTCACTAATAGCTGACAACTCGGCTTCCCAGCGCGCGGTCATGTCTGGATAAGTCGCTACATCTGGCAACGCATTTACCAAACCTCGACCGGTCACTGTTGAAGTAATCGTTTTACCTGCACGGGACAAAAATCCTCGGGTAAAGAGTAACTCGATGATCCCCGCTCTGGTGGCCTCCGTTCCCAAACCGTCAGTTTCCCTAAGGATTTTACGTAATTGAGGATCACTCACATGGGCACTGATCCCCGTCATGGCAGCTAATAAGGTTGCATCTGTATATGCCTTAGGTGCTGAGGTGTTTTTTGCTAACACCTCAGCTTGTAATGATTTAAGTGCCTGGCCTTTTTCTAAAGGAGGTAACAGTTGCTGCACGTCACCGTTATTATCTTGATGATTATTTTTGATGCCGCGCACCAATAAGCACTTCCAGCCTTGTGCAATCAGTTCTTTTGCTACTGCGACAAATAAACCAGAGGCAATTCCGACTTCAACTCGTACGCCATAAAATTCATGATGGGCTAAAAATTGCGCCAAATAATTCCTGCAAATTAGACTATACACTTTGGCATCGTTGCCAGATAAATGGCTGCTGACTTTTTGGGTGGGAATAATACCGTGATGGGCATCTACCTTTTTATCGTTCCACGCTTTTGATTGGTGGCTTAAATCAAATTGAGTTTGATTTAATAACTTGCCCTGCTGGCCCAAATGTTGGCTATTGGCCAGCACAGCAGCATGTACCTCTTTAGCCTGCTCAAAGTGACTCATAGGTAAATATCGGCAATCAGAACGGGGGTAGGTAATTAACTTATGCCGTTCATATAACCCTTGGCAAATATCCAGTACCTGCTGGGCACTCAGACCAAACGCCTTACTTGCATCAATTTGCAAAGACGACAAATTGTAAGGCAGTGGTGGGGCTTGTTTTTTATGCTCACGTTTAAGACTTTTCACCTGAGCCGGTTGTTGACTAACACGCTTTGCTACATTTTGTGCCAGCGCCTCAGACAAATTGCGACCCTGTTCATCGAGATACTTTGCACATTGTTCACTGGGTTGCCACTTGGCTTTAAAGCCCTCCCCATTGCCAGTTTCTAAACAAGCCCAGACCTCATAAAACGCCTTACTCACAAAATCGGCTATGGCTTGATCACGGCGCACCACTAAGCCCAATAAAGGGGTTTGCACTCGCCCCACCGACAACACGCCGTTGTAACCCGCTTTTTGACCTTGCAAGGTATAGGCACGGGTTAAGTTGATCCCATATAACCAGTCAGCGCGGGATCTTGCCAAAGCAGAGGTAGACAAGGGAATAAACTCTCGGTTACTACGCAACTTACTCAGAGATTGTTTCACAGCAGAAGGGTTTAAATCACTGATTAAACAGCGTTGAATATTATTTTTTTTGGCCCCAGTCACCCCTAAAAAATTTATCACTTCGTCTACCAGCAACTGACCTTCACGGTCGGGGTCACCCGCATGTACCAAATGCTCAGCTTGTTTAACTAATTTACGCAAAACGCCCAATTGTTTAGCGGTTTGCTTTTTAACCCCAAGCTGCCAGTGCTCGGGAATAATCGGCAGATGTGCATGGTTCCACTTTTTAAAAGCAGGATCATAAGCCTCAGGCTGTTGTTGTTCGAGTAAATGCCCAATACACCAACTCACGGTATCGCCATTGGCGGCAGTGATATAACCATCCCCCTTCTTATGTGGCTTAGGTAATACCTCAGCAATAGCACGACCTAAACTGGGTTTTTCGGCAATAAAAAGGCGCATAACAATAACTTCACATGTTTTTTTATACAGTAGTGCATTTTTGTTGTTTGGGCAAGGGCAATGCTCCCGTGGTGCCAGATGCCAGCTGATTGTGCCCTCCTGACACTGGCATTCTGTTTTTTTCTTGAATTAAGGTAGAATCGATGTCTTCGTATCATTCAGAGAATACACATGCTCATCAATTCTATGGTTAAGCAAAATCGGTTTATTGTTTTAGTTAAGTTGTTTTTATTGTCCACGTTTGTAATGGCCACGAGTGCCGACGCCGCCAGCCAAAAGAAAGTCTATGAGTTACGCACCTATCATACCAATGAAGGTAAGTTACACGCGTTGCAAGCTAGATTTCGTGAGCATACTCATCATATTTTTGAACGTCTTGGAATGAAAGTGGTTGCCTATTGGATCCCAACCACAGCCCCTGCAGCTAACAATACCCTTATCTACATTATTGAGCATGATAGCGAAGCAGATGCCAAACAAAAATGGCAAACATTTATCAATGACCCAACATGGAAAACGGCTTACCAAACATCCATAAAAGACGGGGCTTTGGTAGACAGCATTGATGTGGTTTTTATGCAAAAAACAGACTTTTCACCTGAATTGTAGAGATGGAGTAAGTGTCTGAATATGGTGGAAAAGAACAAAGTAAACCATCAGGCACTTCGCTGATTTTTAGTGTAATAACAGCGAAAAGAAGCGACTAAACTACTTTAATGCAAAAAAACTCAAAGTGTTGGTGGTGCCAAAACAGAATGTGATCACACAGCCTACTATGATAAAGGCCCTTTTAATTCACCTTAGCTAATTGGCTAATGACCAGCAACTTTTTGACAATCTCCCTCAATAAATACGATTCCCTCTCAATGGAAAGGCCTTTTTCATCACTCGTCGCCATTACCTCATCATTGTGCGCAATCGCCTTATGAATATTCACCCACAGCGGTCTCATACCATTTTTGACTTAATGAGACTCAAGAGCGGTGTCACCCAATTCAGCATCAATTTCACACACATAACAATAGGAGATCATATGAATAATATCCCCATTAGGTTTATACCAAGGGCGGTATTCATCATAACGTGCAAAGGCTTTTACATTGCACGCCCTGCGCCCTGTTTCTTCCTGTAACTCACGAATTAAGCCCGCCACTTCATCCTCACCTTCGTCTATGCCACCACCAGGGAGACTGTAATCGTGATAACGTTGAGTGTATAACAGTAAAATATCTTCCCCCTTAACCACAATACCTCTAGCAGCGTGACGCACAATGACTCTAAGCTCACTGGCAGCAGAAATATCTTCAAGGGACACAGCGGGATGAAAAGCTGTTTTTAGAAGTTGCATGCATAATTACCTAAGGGGTTTGCCGCCATTTTATCATTGTTAAGCCTAGCTAATTTCAGATAATTGGAAGAAGTTCATAACTTGGCAATTAGCACTTTTCTCTCCTTAAAAGCTAAAGGCAGGCTTCGCGACATCTTTATCATTTTTAGTTGGCTAAAATAGCGAGCCAAGTGAGACTAGCTTATTATGATCAGTCTCGTTTGAGTGGCTTGTAAGGAACTTTGCTCTATTTCTTTGAGCGAGATTCAAGTATTGCAGCCCTAATCGCCATGGCAACAGCAACACTTGCTGCGAATGCAGCCAGCTCCATGCCTAATATTGTTCTACTCATATTACCCGACAATATTGACCCACTATAAAAACCTTTAATTGCATGTGCAACTAAAACACCGCCCATCACCAAGACAACCAAAACGCTTGCCAGTTGAATCTTATTTTTTAGCCAAGCCAACCAGAGACATAGTAAACCAATTCCGCAATTAGTTATTAGCTGCCAAATTTCATGAAATCTGGCATGTGCAGGCCAGCTAGAATTAAATACGTGAGAAGCGTTAACTTCTAGAATTGGAATAACGACTGCAAAAATCAATACGCAATAGGTAATAAGTATTCTTGATATCATCCTAGCTCCTAACACCTGTCTCACATGCATACAAAGTGATGTGGTTTTTTAGAAATGTTACAGCCATACACAAAGATGTGCCGCTTTGGCTAACGGTCGAGACTGGTTATACCGCTGCCAGTTGCCAAGCTACTTGGATGAGCATTGCAATCAATACAAAGCACCCAAGCAAGAACAACCGCAATCTAATTGGCACGTAATTGGAACCAATGTGCACATAGGCATGAGCGAACCTACTCAGTGCGAACAACCATGCCAGAACTATGGCAACCATGCCTACAGCATTAATACTGAAGAGCACCAAGCACAGTACGTAGGATGTAAACAACCTGAGCTCTGGATAAGCCATATCGTCCAGCACCACTATTCTCACGCCTATTTCAGAGCAAGCATATGGCAGACCATTAAACCAAGAAGGATCATCTTCGTGATCAGTTAGACATATCGCCGATCTAACACGCGAGGCTGTATATTAACTCGTTTTAAATTTATTTAGTTCATCCAATAACTTGCACACCCAAAGTAATAAAGTACCCAATCATAAGCAGTCTGTTTTGCTGTTTTTTTAAAATTGGGTGTCTTCTTTATCGTTTTCTTTATCCGCGGCTAAAAACTAAATAGTTTAACCGTATTCTCTTTCGCCCATCTTTTTTTAGCGTTTATTTGTTGATCTCGCTTTATTGCCTTATATTCCCATTTAGTGTTTGCTAGCTGTCTATTTTTTTCTACATTTGTGTTCCACGCGTCTCTAGCGGCAAGAGTACTAAACATATAAAGCTTTCCTTCTTCCAAGGTATAGATGGCCGGATTAGCAAGCATCTCTTTACCCATGGTAAGAGAATGTGCACAGTATGCTTCATATTGCGGGAGATATTTATTTGGATCGTTAGCAAACCTTTCTTGATTTAATAAAGACGAAAAGATATATCGCTTGCCTTTATAAACCGCTTGATATTTATCTGAACCCTTTTTAGCACCATTAATATTGAAATAAGTCAGAATATCATAACCTTCCACCGCTAAAGGGACTTCACTTTCAAGCTTTGTTTTATCCATTGATTGTGCGACAACAAATGCAGAGTTTAATGACAGTGCTACAAATAATATAAAATAATACAATTTTGAGATATCTAGAATTTTCATTAACATTACTTCCCTAAGCTTCTTATATAAGATATTTAACTACCATTACCCTATGGACAGGTAAAGAACGCGAGATATTACAAAGTAGTCACTCAAATTCGCCACTAAGTTTTCTGAATACACTATGAAAAATGTAGATCAAGTAAAAAATATCGTTCTAAGAAGGTGGTTTTGATTTCACTTTAGAGCTGGGGATCTGTGGGGTCAGCCGTTATCAATAGTGCGATTATAGCCGGAGCGCGTTGTAGCAAACATTATAGTTTGTGTACTGTGTCCCGAGTTTCATTCGCTATTCTGTTTTTCTATTGGTTGTGCTGGATAATTCATCCGCAACAGTCACCTATCTGGATCTAATCCTTGACCTGTGAAGCGTGAAGGCCAATTTCCCATGTACCGGGGTACGCCACAAAACTTTGCCGGGAGCAAAGTTTAACATCCGCAGGATGCCCTTTTGGTAATACTGTCTGGAAATACTAAGCTTGGAGAAAGCACTTCATACAACTATTGGGGTCAAAGTTAAATCATCCTGATTGGTTCAAATATCTGTTTAAGTACAACTATTGGGGTCAAGAACAAAGTTAAATCATCCTGATTGGTTCAAATATCTGTTTATGGGTATAAATCAAAGGCACGCTGCGCGTCAACGTCCCGCGCGGCGTCCGCTGATGGTTTTTATCTTGAATCCGTTCAAGCCAGCTACTAAAATTTTTAACCGCAAAAATGACTTAGTTTATGTACCCCAACCGCGTTGTCGCATCGAATGTAGCCCTTCAATCTCCACTCAAATGACTTACCCGCGCGGCGTAAGCTGTCATTTCCCCCAGGAATAAGCCACTTTTTGCTGAAACTTTAAAGGCGGAAACAACAGCGGCGGAGCCACCAAAGCGGTATCGGAGAAACCGATTTTTTGTTTTATCTTTTGCTCTATCCCTCGCATCGATGTTCGCCAATTATTTATGAGATTTCGTAGGGCAATTTACATGGGTGAAACTGGACTCTTTAGAAGCACAGCTTCGCCCAGTTGAACAGCTCGACAGGGAAGTCGAGATTGGGTGCCGATCATCAGGGATGTGTGATTGACCAAATTAAAGGGTTCATATTATTTACAAGTAAGTCGCACAGAAGGCGACCTACATGGATGTAGGAAGGTAGAATAACGCAGGAGCAGTTATCGAGATTCTGAGAGAAACCTGCCAAGCCGTGACCGCGCGGGATGGCAGTGCCCGCTAGTGCATAGAACCAAAAGGCACCCACCAAAACCAAACCTCAGTGACTACCCCAAAACCATCAATCAATAAGCGTGTTAATCCCGCTTTTTATTAGCCTGACGCACCCTATGCTTCTTAACCGACCGCCGCATACGACTAATCTTCACATGATCCAATTTACCGGGATCAATCTTAATCAAAGTATCTGTCTCAGCTGGCAATTGCACACTTTCTCTTAGGGTATTCAAATCAGGTAAACCCAATTCCACCCAGCCACCTTGAGGTAAACGTTTTTGTAATTCGAGTGTGCCATAACGTACTCGCATCAAGCGGCTTACTTGCACGCCTTGAGATTCCCATAAACGCCGTACTTCACGGTTTCTGCCTTCGGACAAACTGACGTTGTACCAGGTATTTTGACTTTCTTCGTCACCGGGCTTTTTAACAATATTGGTAAATTTGGCTTCGCCGTCTTCTAGTTGCACGCCTTTGGTTAGACGTTTCAGCATCATATCTTCCACTTCACCAAACACCCGCACCGAATACTCTCGCTCCACTTCGTGTTTAGGATGCATAAGGCGGTTAGCCAGCTCGCCATCGTTGGTGAACAACAATAAACCACTGGTATTAATATCTAATCGACCTACGGCAATCCAGCGACCATTTTTGATACTGGGCAAACGATCAAATACGGTGGCGCGACCTTCAGGATCTTTACGACTACACAGTTCACCTTCGGGTTTGTTGTACATTAAGACTCGGCACACGGGGGCGTCATTGGATGTATTAAGGGGATTGCCATCCACGCGTATTTTGTCGGAGGGTTCGACCCTGTCACCTAAGGTTGCCAGTTTGCCATTGACTGAAATACGCGCGGCCTCTATCCATTTTTCCATTTCGCGGCGCGAACCTATTCCAGCGTTAGCTAGTACTTTTTGTAATTTGTCACTCATTAATGTAATTGCTCTGGTTCATCTGCGTCATTTGACTCAATATTAGATTCAATAGTAGTCCTATCTGCAGATTTTTGTGGGGGATTATCCTCAGTAAGCCTGTTGTCAGCATCACTCGATAGGATATTCAGTTGATTGTCTATGTCTTCAGATCCCAAAAAGTCATCACTACTGGGTAAATCACTCAAACTTTTGAGAGAAAAATAATCAAGAAATGTTTTAGTGGTGGCATATAAGGACGGTCTGCCAGGTACTTCTTTATGTCCTATGACTTTTACCCAGCCTCTTTCACTCAAGGTTTTCATAATTTGACTACTCACAGACACTCCACGCACATCTTCAATTTCACCGCGGGTAATAGGTTGTCTGTAAGCAATCAAAGAAAGGATTTCAAGCATGGCTCGTGAATAACGAGGTGCTTGTTCTTGCCAAAGTTTACTTAACCAAGGGCTCAAACTGTCCATAGATTGAAAGCGATAACCCGAGGCGACCTCAACGAGTTGAATGCCCCGGGCTTGGTATTCAAGTTTTAGCTCTGTCAAAGTCTCTTTGAGCATGGTTTTACTGACAGCCAATCCGTCTAATACCGTTAATTGTATTTGTTCTTGGCTAAGGGGCTGGTCAGCTACAAAAATGGCAGCTTCGACTAATTGTTTCAGTTGTGCACGAGAAATCTTAGCCATTAAGATTGCACGCCTTGTGAAACTCTAGGCGAAACGCCAGAGGAAACCCGAATATGAATATTAGCGTAAGGTTGAGCTTGAACCAGTTCAATTAAACTTTCTTTGGCCAACTCTAAAATCGCTAAAAAGGTCACCACCACACCCGCTTTGCCTTCGCTGGCTAGAAACAACTCGTCAAAGCCTGTGAAATGTTCAGAAGAAATTTGCTGTAAAATCAAACTCATGCGCTCACGGGTCGAGAGGGTTTCTTTTTCAATATGATGGTGTTCAAAGGCTTGTGCTCTTTGCATGGCCGCTTGAAACCCTAGGACTATTTCTTGCAAACTGACGCTGGGCAGAACACGAATGGGGGCTACCGAGTCAGAAGTTTGTGCCTGTGCTGGGAATACGTCTCGCTCTTGGCGAGGAATATTATCGAGTTCCTGCGCCGCATGTTTGATCAATTCATATTCTTTTAAACGGCGGATCAGTTCAGCCCGAGGATCGTCTTCATCGTCTTCGGCATCAGGTCGTTTTGGCAGCAACATGCGAGATTTCACCTCGGCTAAAATAGCCGCCATCAATAAATATTCGGCTGCCAATTCCAGTTTAATGTCTTTCATCAGCTCGACATATTCCATGTACTGCTGAGTGACTTGATACACAGGCAAGTTGATTATATCGAATTTTTGTTTGCGAATTAAATATAAGAGTAAGTCCAATGGGCCTTCAAAAGCTTCTAAAATCAGCTCAAGAGCATCAGGAGGAATATACAAGTCTTCAGGTTTTTCGATTAACGCTTCGCCATTGATAAATGCCAGTGGCAACGGTTGCTGCACTGGATCATTGGCTACTTTTAAAGCTGAAAAAGAGGAATTATCCGCAGACATAAAAAATGGCTAGTAGATTTAAATGAAAGGGCTAGTGTCGCCACTACCCTTTCTAAGAATAATGTTTTCACCCTCTGACATATCAATCACAGTGGTGGGGTGCTCCCCTAAAAAACCGCCATGAATGATCAAGCCCACTTGCTTTTCTAATTCATCTCGAATGTCATCAGGATTAGATTCTGCCACCAATGCACCGGGTAAAATAAGGGTACAGGACATCAATGGCTCACCGAGTTCTTCCAACAGAGCTAAAGCAATCTTGTTATCCGGCACTCGGATCCCAATCGTTCTGCGTTTGGGGTTTTGTAGTCGTTTAGGGACTTCTTTGGTGGCTTTGAGGATAAAAGTATAAGGGCCAGGGGTATTATTTTTAATCAACCTAAACGAAGTATTGTCTATTCTTGCATATTCAGACAGCTCAGACACGTCGCGACAGATCAAAGTAAAGTTATGATCTTTACCTATTTGCCTTACTCGACAAACTTGCTCGAGGGCAGCTTTGTCATTCATATGACACCCTATGGAATAACCAGAATCTGTGGGAAAAACCACTACAGCACCTTTATGAATTAACTCGCAAGCTTGTTTAATCAAGCGAACTTGAGGGTTTTCAGGGTGAATATAAAAAAACTGACTCATGAGTACATTCCTATTCTACTATCGCAGCAGTATTGCCTGTTAAGTTGTGTAATGGATTAGATCGCTAATTCCCAGTCATGCCATATTGGCACAAGCTGTTCGGGAAGCGAAAGGTTTTTACCTAATTCAGTCCAGCGATTAGGATAATGAAAATCAGAACCACTGGAGGCTTGTAAATTGTGTTCAGCCGCTATATCGGCCAATAACTTTTTGCGTTCTGGAGTAAGATGAGAATGAATCACTTCCATCCCGTCGCCACCAGCATCAGCGAACTCTTCTACCAAACGCTTTAACCATTTTGTGGTCATATCATAATGCCCTGGGTGTGCTATCACTGCCTTACCGCCAGCATCCTGAATCCAAGTAATGGCTTCTGCTATATCAATCCATTGAGGCTTAACATGGGCTTTTTTGCCTTTACCCAAATACTTTTTAAATACGTCCTCAAAGTCTTTCACTACTCGGCGTTCGACCAATACTCTAGCGAAATGCGCGCGGGTAATTTGGCCTTTTCCTGCCAAGGTTTTTGCTTGTTCAAACATGTTGTCGATACCCACTTTAGCTAACTTGTCAGACATCTGCTGGGCACGGCGATCACGCTCTTTGCTTTGTTGGTCTAAGCGAGCTAAAAACTCTGGGTTAGTATGATCGACATTTAGGCCCAAAATATGAATATCAAAGTTATGCCAAGAAGTAGAAATTTCTACACCAGGCAATATTTGCATAGGGCGCTTTTGCCCAGACTGATAATCCATTGCCTCTTGAATACCGTTAACTGTGTCATGATCGGTAATCGCTAACACATTGACTTGCATGTTGTGGGCGCGATCAATCAACTCTTTGGGAGAGAGGTGCCCATCAGAATAATGTGTATGGCTGTGTAGGTCGATTTTCATTCAGTAATAACTTTATTCATTGTGTTTATTTATGGTTAAGATTAATTTGGGTGTTGACATAGCAGCGTTTTTGCTTTCTTCTATGCACAATCAAATTGATGCTATTCGGCGCTATTATACTGATCCTCATGTGAATAACAGCCGAATAACAGATTTAAACTGATAACGAGTGAAATAACTAATGAAAAATATTCAAACACACAACATTTGGTGGTGGCACAACCTGAACTAACGGGCTGTGAGTGTTTGTATTTTTGCAAATAAATTTCAAAAAAGCCCGTATAATGCGGGTTTTTTTATGCCTGCTCTTCAAGATAAATTGCAATAGAGAACCAAAAAAATGAGTTTAGCCCAATTAACAGAGCAGTTTGGCAAAGTAGAAACGTTATTAGTGGCAGCTGATTATGTAGCCGATCCGCTGCATGCTTATCAATACCTATGCCAAGGGCGTAGCAATAACTTATTATTAGAATCTGCAGAAATTGATAGCAAGGATAATCTCAAAAGTTTGTTATTGGTGGATGCCGCAATAAAATTAGAATGTCATGGTCTGCTTGTGTATTGCAGTGCGTTGTCAGACAACGGCCATGCGGTGTTGCCTATGTTTGATGAATATTGTCCCGTTGGTGTGACCCATGAATATGACCCCAAAAAAGGCTTAGTCACTCTGACCTTTCCAGCGCCAGATGTAGAGCTTGATGAAGACAGTCGCTTGAAAGCCCCAGCCGTATTTGATGCCTTAAGACTTATCACTAATAAAATCAACGCTATTCGCCAGCATCCCCATGCCGTATTTCTAGGCGGTGCACTGGCCTATGATTTATTGGCCACTTTTGAAACCCTTCCTGATGTTGAGGATAGTGCTAACACCTGTCCAGATTTTGTGTTTTATCTGGCAGAAACCTTGGTGATAATCGATCACCAAACCAAACAAAGCGAAATCATTGGTAGTGTGTTTAGCGGTAAAAATGTGGCGAATAACTATTTTTCTGTGAGTCAACGCTTAGAGCAAGTCAAACATAAATTAGGCACCATCAAACCCTTATCGGAGACGATTAAAACGGCTATCACACACGATGATCTAGAAGTGAATAAATCCGATCAAGAATACATAGATGATGTGATTGGGCTCAAAGAAAACATTCTAGCAGGTGATATTTTCCAAGTTGTGCCCTCACGCACTTTTAGTTTACCTTGCCCTCACCCTCATGATGCTTACCGTGCTTTAAAACAACAAAACCCCAGCCCTTATATGTTTTTCTTACAGGACGACGACTTCTGTATGTTTGGCGCATCGCCTGAGTCAGCCTTGAAGTACACCAAACACACCAACCAAGTGGAGATTTACCCCATAGCCGGCACTAGACCCAGAGGTAAACGAGCCGACGGTAGCATCGACTTAGACTTAGATTCTCGCTTAGAGCTGAATCTACAAGAAGATCAAAAAGAGCGTGCCGAACATATTATGTTGGTCGATTTGGCTCGAAATGACGTAGCTAAAGTATGTAAGCCCGGTACACGATATGTTACCGATTTACTCAAAGTTGACCGCTATTCTCATGTGATGCATTTAGTGTCTCGAGTAGTAGGGCAATTGCGGGATGATTTAGACGCACTGAATGCCTACCAAGCCTGTATGAATATGGGCACCTTAGTCGGCGCTCCTAAAGTCAGTGCTGCCACATTAATTCGTCAGGTAGAAAAACAACGTCGTGGCAGTTATGGCGGAGCAGTGGGTTATATCAACAGTCAAGGCGATATGGATACTTGTATTGTGATCCGTTCTGCATTTGTAAAAAATGATGTGGCTTATATTCAAGCCGGTGCAGGCGTTGTGTTTGACTCCGATCCACAGTCAGAAGCCGATGAAACCCGAGGTAAAGCACAAGCGGTAATTGGCGCTATTATTTCCAGCTCGCAAAGACCTAGTCCTCAAACAAAGGGAGCAGCATAGTGATTTCACAAACCGCTCAAATCAAGCAACAAATTTGTGTCTTTTTGTTAGATAACTTTGACTCATTTACCTACAACTTAGTGGATGAATTGCGGACCCTAGGCCTTGAATTAATCGTTTATCGGAATAATGTTTCGGCCGCTGTGATTTTTCAAAAAATGCATGAACAGGCACAACAAACTGATGAACATGGTCACACTAAACAGGTGATGCTGATGTTATCACCTGGGCCGGGCAATCCTTCTCAGGCAGGTTCAATGCTAACACTGCTAAACTTGGTGAAAGGCCAATTTCCAGTGTTGGGCATTTGTTTAGGTCATCAGGCGATTGTTGAGTCTTATGGTGGCAAAATTATCCGTGCCGATAAAGTGATGCATGGTAAATCCTCTTTAATTGACCATTGCGCTGATAAAATGTTTGCCAATATGCCACAGCCATTACCGGTGGCCCGTTATCATTCTTTGATGGCGAGCAATATTCCCAACGTTTTAACTGTATTAGCAAATTTTGCCGACATTCCTATGGCAGTGGCACATTTGGAAGATAAAATGTTGGGCTTTCAATTTCATCCAGAATCTATTTTGACCTCTCATGGCAGCCAGCTGCTGATGCAAAGTATTCAATTCTTAACCCAAGATAAGGTGTAGACATGATCCACACAATTCTTCAACAACTCTATCAAGGCCAAGACTTAAAGCAGGATGATGTCACCGAAGTATTTTCACAAGTGGTGACCGGTCAGGTGGATGATATTATTTTATCGTCTTTACTTACCGCATTAAAAATAAAAGGCGAACAACCAGAAGAAATAGCCGGTGCGGCTAACGCATTAATCGCTAACGCAGGTTTTTTTCCGCGCCCAGATTATGAATTTGCCGATATCGTGGGCACAGGGGGGGATGGACATAATACCATTAACATCTCATCGGCATCAGCCATTGTCGCTGCAAGCTGTGGTGTTAAAGTCGCTAAACATGGTAATCGCAGTGTTTCGAGTCAATCTGGCTCGGCTGACTTATTCAAAGCATTCGATTTAGAATTAGGCATGTCAGCATACACCGCCCGTCAATGTCTCGACGAATCAAACCTGTGTTTTTTGTTCGCACCAAATTATCACTCTGGCATTCGCCATGCGATGCCTGTGCGCACCACATTAAAAACCCGTACCTTATTTAATTTACTGGGTCCCTTGGTTAACCCAGCTCGTCCTAGTCATATCATTATTGGGGTATATGCTCCAGAATTACTGATGCCTTTTGCAAAAACCTTGCAGCTATTAGGTTATCAAAAAGCCTTAGTGGTGCATGGCAGTGGTTTGGATGAGTTTGCCTTGCATGGCAATACCCAAGTAGTGGAAGTAAATGGTGACAAGTTAACACAAAGTAGTGTCTCTCCAGCAGATTTTGGACTTGAAAATTATCCGTTAGATGCCATTAAAGGTGGCGAACCAGCAGAAAATAAAATCCTGATTGAAAATGTGTTATTAGGCAAAGGCGAAGCAGCCCATCAAACGGCAGTGGCGATGAATACAGCTGCATTACTAAAACTCTGTGGCAAAGTAGAAACCTATGCACAAGGGGCTGAAATGGCAATTAAGGCCATGCAGCAGCAACGTCCATTAGCCACCATTAAATTGTCGGCTTCCATCAGCCAAAATCAATAAAGGACAACGTTAATAACAATGGTCAATGTATTAGAAAAAATCGTTTTAGACAAAAAACAAGAAATAGCTCAACGCAAGATGAATTTACCGTTAGCAAGTTTTATTGATGCTTTAACGCCATCTGACAGAAGTTTTTATGATGCATTGGCACAGCCCAATGCTGGCTTTGTATTAGAATGTAAAAAGGCGTCACCGTCTAAAGGGCTAATTCGTGAAAACTTCGACTTAGATGAAATCATTCAGGCTTACAGTCCTTACGCTGCCTGTATATCGGTATTAACTGATGAAAAATATTTTCAAGGTAAGTTTGAGTACCTAGAATATATTCGCAGTCGGATGACTCAGCCGGTTATTAACAAAGATTTTTTTGTTGAACCTTATCAAATCTATTTAGCCCGCTACCATAATGCTGATGCTGTGTTGCTGATGTTATCAGTGTTAGATGACACCGAATATACGGCACTCGCCACACTTGCCGAGCAATATCAACTCGACGTATTAACCGAAGTCAGTAACGAACAAGAAGTACTCAGAGCCTGCGCGCTGCAAGCCAAAATCATTGGCATTAATAATCGCGACTTGCGTGACCTGAGTACCGACTTAGCCACAACTGAGCGATTGGTGCCTTTGATTAAACACCATGCTACACATCAACATGTGCTTATCTCTGAATCCGGTATTTATACCCATCAAGATGTGCGCAGATTAGCGCCTCTGGTTGATGGTTTTTTAGTAGGAAGTTCATTAATGTGCGAAAAGGATATCGAATTAGCGGCAAAACAGTTGGTGTACGGCAAAGTGAAAATTTGTGGCACAACAAGTTTAACCGGCGCCAAGCTAGTTAAAGATAGCCCAGCTAGTTTTGCGGGCCTGATCTTTGCCGAAAAGTCCAAACGTTTTGTGACCTTAGAGCAAGCAAAACAAATAACGTATGCCGTGCCATTTTACTATGTAGGCGTGTTTGTTAACGCCCCGATTGAACAAGTGGTGAATTACGCACAGGTTTTGGCATTATCGGCTGTCCAGTTGCACGGTCAAGAAAACCAAACTTATATCGATAGTTTACGTATGAAACTACCAACTCATTGTCAAATTTGGTTAGCTAAAGGTGTGACAGATGTTGTACCTACTTTAGATGAACATGATGTTGACTACTTCTTATTAGATTGCCAAGTAGGTGAACAATCAGGTGGCACTGGCCAGGCTTTTAGTTGGCAACTGTTAGATGAGATAACCGACAAGTCCAACATTGTGCTTGCTGGCGGCATCACCCCAAACAATGTTAAACAGGCAGCTAATTTACAAGTCGCGATGCTCGACTTAAATTCTGGTGTAGAAAGCGCACCGGGTATTAAGCAGCAAGATAAAATTAATCAGGCTTTTAAGCAGCTTAGAGAGTATTAAGAGCAGCTACGAGCATCGAGCTGAGAGCTAAATAGCATTAAATGAAGCCAATCAATTTTAGTTTTTGCTCGTAACTCGTAACTCGTAGCTCGTAGCTAGAAGCGAAAACCGTTTTAAAAAGGTGAGTAATAGATGAATCATTTAGACAGTAAATTTGGTGACTATGGTGGTATGTATGTACCCGAGTTGCTGATCCCTGCACTCGATCAACTCGAGCAGGTTTTTATCGATGCCCAGAAGGATCCAGAATTCCAAGCTGAATTTATGGGTTTATTAAAAGATTATGCGGGTCGCCCCACAGCAATGACATTGACTAGAAACTTAGTCAATAACCCCAAGGTCAAGCTTTACCTCAAGCGTGAAGACTTATTGCACGGTGGCGCCCACAAAACCAATCAAGTATTAGGTCAAGCACTGTTAACGAAGCGCATGGGCAAAACGGAAGTCATCGCCGAAACTGGCGCGGGGCAACATGGTGTCGCCACAGCATTAGCTTGTGCATTAATGGGTTTAAAAGCACGGATTTATATGGGTGCAAAAGACATGGAGCGCCAAGCACCTAACGTATTTAGAATGCGTTTAATGGGCGCAAAAGTCATACCGGTTAACTCAGGTTCTGGTACCTTAAAAGATGCAGTTAACGAAGCCATGCGTGACTGGTCTGCTAACTATGATACCGCTCATTATTTACTAGGCACAGCGGCAGGCCCTCACCCGTTCCCAACGATTGTCCGTGAATTCCATCGCATGATTGGTGAAGAAATCCGCGCACAAATTATGGAAAAAGAAGGTCGTTTACCCGACGCTTTGGTTGCTTGTGTAGGCGGCGGTTCAAATGCGATTGGTATGTTTGCTGATTTTATCGATGCGCCTAGTGTACGCTTAATAGGTGTCGAGCCTGCTGGTAAAGGGGTGCATACCAAAGAGCATGGTGCTGCTATAGGTAAAGGTACCACGGGTGTTCTTCATGGTGCTTACAGCTATATCATGCAAGATGACGATGGCCAAATTGAAGAGTCGTATTCAGTCTCTGCAGGACTTGATTATCCAGCTGTTGGCCCACAACACGCCCATTTATATGATATTGGTCGGGCGGAGTATGAATCCGTAACGGATGAAGAGGCGCTAAACGCATTTCAACTTTTATCTCAAAAAGAAGGCATTATTCCTGCTCTAGAACCTGCACATGCCCTCGCTCATGCTTTAAACATGGCTGATGAAGCAGCAGATGGCACTATCATAGTGGTGAATTTATCTGGACGTGGAGACAAAGATTTAGAGCATGTCCGCAGCATTTTAGGAGATCAAAATCATGATTAATTCTATTGACCGCTACGCAAACATGTTTAAACAGCTTGACGCAAAGAATGAAGGTGCGTTTGTGCCTTTTGTTATGGTCGGCGATCCCGATATCCACACCTCTGTGAATATCATCAAAGCATTGGTTGAGGGAGGCGCAGACGGATTAGAATTGGGCTTCCCTTATTCTGACCCTATTGCTGATGGCCCTACCATTCAAAAAGCCAGCATTCGGGCGCTGTCAAATAAAATCAAAATCGATGACTGTTTTGAAATCATTCGCCAAGTCCGTGAAGCCTATGCCGACATACCTATTGGTTTATTGTTATATAGCAACTTAGTGCTGAAGCGAGGTATCGAAAAATTTTACCAAGACGCAGCCAAAGCGGGTGTAGATTCGATTTTAATAGCCGACGTACCCCTGCGTGAAGCCGACCGTTTTATTGCTATTGCCAAGCAAACAGCGATTAAACAAATTTTAATTGCACCACCCAATGCCAGTGACGAAACCTTTGCTGAAATTGGCAAAAAATCCCAAGGTTATACCTATTTATTAGGTCGGGCTGGGGTAACGGGAGCCGAGACAGCCGTGACTATCCCTGCCAGTGAGTTAATCGACAAACTCACGCAATATAAAGTGGCTCCACCACTGCTTGGATTTGGTATATCAACACCGGTACAGGTGGCAGATGCCATCCAGTCTGGTGCAGCAGGCGCTATTTCTGGCTCAGCAACGGTGAATATTATCGCTGAGAATCTCAGCCAACCCGATGTCATGCTCGAAAAACTAAAACGTTTTGTAACAGAAATGAAAGCGGCTACTCACAAGTAGCCGTTTCTATTTACATAATTAAAAGGATATCACTATGTGGTATGTCATTTATTCAGAAGATGTTGAAAACAGCTTAGCTCTTCGCAAACAAACAAGAGCAGCACATTTAGAACGGATTCAACTATTGGTTGATCAAGGTCGAGTATTGGTAGCCGGCCCCTGCCCCGCCATTGACAGTGAAGATCCCGGCGAAGCAGGCTTTACCGGTTCATTGGTGATTGCTGAATTTAGTAGTTTAGAAGAAGCACAACAATGGGCAGATACCGACCCTTATGCACTAGCAGGTGTGTATCAAAAGGTAGTAGTGAAACCTTATAAAAAAGTACTACCTTAAATAGTGAACCAGCCTTAAATGAGTTACACACCGAACATTGAATCACTTATGCCCGCCATCGATTTAAGCGCCATGCGCGCTCAGGGCGCTGGTGGGCAAAATGTGAATAAAGTCTCTAGTGCCATTCATTTAAGGTTTGATATTCAAGTGGCGGCTATGCCTGAATACGTTAAACAAACGCTGCTTTCAGGCAAAGATAAACGGATCACCCAAGAAGGAATATTGATAATAAAAGCCCAAAGCTATCGCACTCAAGAAATGAACAAACAGGATGCGATAGACAGGTTGACTGAAGTACTGATGGAGGCTGGCAAACTGCAAAAAGCCCGCAGGGCAACCAAACCCAGTAGAAATTCTCAAAAGAAACGAGTAGACAGTAAAGTGAAATCTGGTAGAACAAAAGAGTTGCGAAAAAAAGTTGATTTTTAAAACATTGAGTTATTCACCTATTTGCCGATACAACACTTAAGGTCTGAGGAGTGTTGGATGTATAAAATCAAAGAATGTATGCTTAACAGAGTTATTTTTAGTGTGTCTGCGCTGTTTATTGCGATCACTTTAAGTGGCTGTATGCAAAGTAATGCTGCCACCACTGATAGTGCAACCACGACTTTGCATAAGCCGCAAAAAGTCATTACAGATAACACCCTAAAAATCGTCAACGCGGCATTTTATCAAACATTTGTTTTAGGTGAATGGCGCTATAAAGGTGCCCGAAATCGTGGTGGTACCATCAACGCCTATATCCAAATCCCCGGGCCATTGGATATGAGTAAAGAAGTCCAAAAATCCTATCTACAAAAAGCTATTTGTCCATCATCTGCAAACACTAGTATGTGGAACGAAATAAGTGGCATTCCTCTGAGTGTTCATATCTATACCCACAAACAAAAAAATAGTCTACATGTCAATTGTATCGACCCTTTTATTAGAGCCGGATAACGTTTTTCTAGTTAACCTGAACTCTGGTTAAGACGTGCCGCTTCGTTTAAACTCAATTCAGCTAAAATTCAGCCCCAACAGATTAGTCTTGTAACCACTTTAAACAGGAGTGGTTACATGAAATTATTAATAACAAGCGCGTTACTATTTTTAGCTTTTCCTACTTTAGTGCAAGCTAAGCATGATCCTAGTTATCAAAATAATCACCAACATAGCCGTGGTGCATTCAAAGCTAAGGTGATTAATGCAACTCCTGTCTACAAATACCTGACAGTCCGCCAACCACAAGCATACTGCGAACCAGCAGTGATACATTCAACTCATCGCCACTCTCATGATAATCGGTCTCATAATAAAAGTGCAGCCATAATCGGAGGAGTTTTAGGTGGTGTGATTGGCCATGCAGCTAGCGACAACAACCACAAAGGTTTAGGCACAATTGTAGGTGCTGTGATTGGCAGTTCATTAGGGCATAACATCGGGTATGCTAACAACAATCACACTCGTAACGTGCAAATTAAACAACAAAACTGTGTGGTTACATCCAGTAAGACCAAGAAAATTCGGGTATTAGATGGGTATAGAGTGACTTATCGCTCACAAGGGAAAATTTACCGAAACTTTAGGCAAGATAAGCCCCAAAAGTATATGCGTATTGATTACTAGGTAAAATGTATGTTCAACATATCACCAAATATAATGATAAGAATAGCAATTACTTTTAAGTCAATTGATGATTGGGGTAAACTAGAATTTGAACAACAACTAACATGAGCAAAACTTTGAAGCAGAATCCTTACATTAGATTTTTAATTATTTGTTTAACAGCGATATCGTTAAACAGCTTAACGGTTTCCGCTCAAGACACTCAAGCAGCGCCAAAAACCAAATCTGATGCGGCAAAACAGGCTCAACAAAAAGTCAGCGGTAGGGTGTTGAGAGTGGATCAAAGTAAGAGTAAATATCGAGTCAAAGTGTTGCAAAAATCTGGACGGGTTGTGTCTGTTGATGTTGACAAAAAATCAGGAAAAGTGAGTCAAAAGAAAAAAAAGGATTAGACAGGTTTTCGTAACCTTGGAAGAAAATCGTCACCAGCAAGATAAACATAAAGGAAAAATAGGCTCCCAATGCGCATATTAATAGTAGAAGACGATAGCCGATTACTTACCCAGCTTGACATATTACTGCAAAAAAATGGTTACAGCGTGGACTTGGCAGACGACGGTGCCAAAGCGTTATTTTTGTTACAAGAACATACCTATGACTTGGCCATCATTGATATAGGACTGCCGGTAGTCGATGGTTTTGAAGTGATCCAAAAAGCGCGTAAAAACGATGTCAGTTGCCCAATATTAATCTTAACCGCTCGGGATAGATGGCAAGAAAAAGTGGAAGGATTAGATGCAGGGGCAGATGATTATCTGACCAAACCTTTTCACAACGAAGAATTGTTGGCGCGAATTAATGCACTAATACGCCGCGCCGCAGGTAAAGCACACCCCACTATCGAAAAAGGCCCCATCAGCCTTGATACCTTAAGTGAAGAAGTGACAGTGAACGGCCAATTTATTGAGCTCACCGCATACGAATACAAAGTATTAGAATATCTGTTACTCAATCCTCAAAAAGTAATTTCTAAAACCGAATTAACCGAACATATCTATGATCAAGATTTTGACCTAGACAGTAATGTCATTGAAGTATTTGTAGGACGCCTTCGTAAAAAGATTGACCCTGATGGCACTATTAATCCTATTGAAACACTCCGTGGCCGAGGATATCGAATCAATCGTGAGCTCTAACTTAATTAGAAACCCTAGTGCATAACCTGTCCCTTAGAGTAAGGAGTTTTGCTGCCGCAGTGCTTGCGTTGCTGATTTTTATTCCTCTTACTGCGATAACCTTAGAGCAAGCTTTCAACGGCAGTTTGAGTCAATCAATGTTGCAACAGCTGCGGGTTCAAAGCTTAACCTTAATCTCTGAATTTGAATTAGATAACACAACTAGCCAAGCTCAGATGCCTGAACAGCTATATAATGATCAATTCAATATTCCAGACTCTGGCTTGTACGCTTTTATTCAATCCCACGATGGCGTGTTATGGCAATCACTGTCTACTCTCAATTGGCAGCAACAACCTGAATTTGTTGCGCCAGACATAGGCGCTGAGATATTTATTGAAAATTTTTCGATGCACAACAGCTACTTTTTATATGCTTATACCGCTGAATTTGAATCGTCAGTAGGTTACCAGCCAGTGAGTTTTTATATCCTACAAGATAAACAAGTGTTTAATACCGAGAAGAGTAAATTTGCCAATACCTTATGGAATTGGTTAGGGCTGATTGCGCTGTTATTGCTTATCTTGCTATTGGTAAGCCTTAACGCTGCTTTGCTACCCATAAGCAGACTGAATAAACAAATACGCCAAGCTGAAAGTGGCCAACTGAAACGCATCGACCAGCACTACCCACCCGAACTGGAAAAACTCAAAAGTAGTATCAATAATTTACTGGATACCGAACAACAACAGCGCAGTCGCTACAAAAATAGCCTAAGCGATTTGGCCCATAGTCTTAAAACCCCCTTAGCGGTATTATCTGGAACAGAAGGCTTACCAGAGCAAGCTCAAGAGCCTATTAGTCAAATTAACCTACAAATACAGCGGCAACTCAAACGCGCCGTTGCGGGTACTACAAGCACATTCGAGCAAGCCGTTCCTATTATGCCTGTGGTCGACAAATTGTTTAACGCTATGGACAAAGTTTACGCCGACAAACACTTAACCCTTACCCATGATATTCAACATCAAGCATTAGGCTTTCACGGCGATATAACTGATTTGATGGAAATATTAGGCAATGTGTTAGACAACGCCTGTAAAGCTGCCGTCAAGCAAGTCACACTTTCAGTGTTAACTAGCCTGAATACATTACTGATCCATATTGAAGACGACGGCCCCGGCATACCAAAAGATAAACGCGAACAGTTGTTAGAAAGAGGCACCCGTTTAGATAGTTATAAAGAAGGTCAAGGCATAGGCATGGCCGTGGTGGCAGACTTAGTCTCTGCTTACCAAGGTCAACTCGAAATCAAACAGAGTGATTTAGGCGGAGCTAAACTCACGTTGATTTTTCCTATCAGAGTGTGAAAATCACTAAAATGTGCCCTGTTTATCATATTAACGTTCACGACAAAAAATTAAGCTATTGATTTAAAATGAATTTTCAACTGGCATGCTATCTGCTTTATTTTTTAAAAATATCAATCACTAAAAAGTAGGAAAGCAACATGGCCGTAATACTCGAAGACAGACCGATTGAAACCGTACGTGAAGAAGTTATCGATACCCTGATTTATAACTACAGTCATGGCGTGATTTCTAGTGAAGCATTTGAGCGCAGGCTCGATCAGGCCATGGCAAGTCAAAACCATCAAGAAATAGTCAATTTAGCAGCAGATTTAGAACACACTAGTGATCCAGAGTTTAGCTCGCAAAAAGAGCGTCAGTTCAACGTCAACTATGCCGCGAGTGACAATGACGAAACAGATACCATAGTCAATATCCTTGGAGGATCCGGTCGCAGCGGCCAATGGACAGTGCCACGAGAGATAAGAATTATTACTATTTTTGGAGGGGCTGATATCGATTTTACCGACGCTATATTTACCACTCCCAATGTCACCATAAAAATATTATGCCTGTTTGGTGGTGATAATATTTATGTACCAGAAAACATCAACGTCGTTTCAAAAGCGTTTTGCATTTTAGGCGGCATAGATAATAAGGCGCCTTCCATTGCGTCGCGACAAGCCCCTACCCTGACGATCGAAGGATTAGTATTATTTGGTGGTTTGGATATCAAGATAAAACGCACCATAAAAGAAAAATTTGTCGCCTTCGCCAATCAAATGAAAACCATGTTTAACGACCGTGCTTAAGAGTCACTGTGGATAACGAGTAAAGAAAAACAAGGCGTATTATGTAAGAATTGTCTCAATCCAAGTGTGTTCTATAGACCTGGCATAGAGCTTATCCTTGCTATACTCAAATAAACTGCATAAAGTTTGTTACATTGGGTGATTTTTACGCGTAGTAAGAACTCAAAATAACAATAACTTTCTCATTGTTTCAGCTCACTTTATGTTTTATGTAGATTAAAAACAGAAATGATGAAAATTCTGGCCATGCAGTCTCACATAATCAAACAATTCAATCGCCAAGGTGGCTCGTTTTGAAGCACTATATTACTAGGATAAGCCAATCCATTAAGCGCCATAATTCTGCTGCAAAACGCAAGGCACTTATGCCACTCAAACATGGTTTATTGGCCGTTAAACGAGGGTTAGCCCAGGAAACCCGAGAGACCAAGATCATGCTGATCACCTATCAGCGATTCACTAAAGGCCGAGCGAGCAAGCAGGAAATGCAAGAAGCGAATAAACAATTTATTGATGTTATTCGTGGGCTAGGATTGGGGGTACTTGCGGTCTTACCTTTTGCGCCAATCACTTTACCTTTTGTTGTCAAATTGGGGGAAAGAATAGGGGTGAATGTATTGCCCAGTGCATTTATGATAGATCCTCAGGAAGATGAAATTATCGATATTCAACAACAAATTGAAGTAATAGTTGAGTCAGACAGTGTGTCCCACCCTATTGACGATAAACTATAACCATTCTTAATTTAACGTCGAGAGAGGTTACTAGAGGACGTCTTTAAAAGACTAGGCTAAGTGTATCAAAGTCTTCATCACCTCGTTTATTCTGTTCCTCAGATTATTTATTTACATCACTTTTACCCATTACTAAAGTCAGATTGTCATAATCTAGGTCGTTGTATAGCTCAGAGATAGCGCATATCCTTGATGTATACAAACTAAACGGTTAGGGCATATGCAAGCAACACCAAGCGTAAAAGAGCGTAAACCACTTATTCGGCAAGCCATTATTTTTCAATTGAAATTGGGCTTAGATGCACTGCGCGATATTTTGATGAGCCCAGTATCAATCATACTGGTAATAACGGATATCGTTATGGCGAATAACCATCAGCAAAGTTATTTTATACGTCTAATGCGGCTAGGGAAAAAAAGTGATCATTGGATTAATTTATTTGGTGTTGAGTTAGCCAACACAGAAGATCAAGACAATGAAGTCGCTTCCGATAGTAATGTTGATGACTGGTTTACAAAGATTGAAGAGGTGATCAAAGAACAGCAAGTAGATGGCAAATTGAGTCAATCAGGGAAGGAAAAACTTCAGAAATACTTTAGACGAATCAATCAATCCACAGACAAGCCAAAAGGTAAGGAAGAATAAAATTACGCCAAATGAGCTAATGTGTGTTCGCACAACACCGATCCAAAAAAACTTAAGTCTGCCACTGGTCATAAAAATAACGGCTTTGGAACTGAAAAGAGTCAGGCCAGTCTGAAATCAGCCAATGGTATCTCATAGACAACATTCAAATTAGGACTCAATTCCCATCTAGTAAGTGAGCCGAATATTAACCAGCACAACTGAGTCCTTTTCTTTTCCTTTGCTTTAAGATCGAAGCTCTTGCTCTTTTTCTTTCTCTTCAGCCAAAGCGTCAATCTCATGAATCACCGGTTCACCACTATCGCTGGCTAATAATAACGCGACCCAGCGTGTATCTGGGCTAGATTCTAAGGCTATTTTGACTATCATAGTTAAAGGTACCGATAACAACATACCTACTGTCCCTAACAACCACCCCCAGAAAATCAAAGATAAAAACACCACCAAAGTCGACAAGCCTAAACCACGTCCCATATAACGTGGCTCGATAACGTTGCCCATGACCATATTCGACACCACAAAGCCCAATGCGGTAAACCCCGCAGTGGTAGGGCCCAATTGTACAAAAGCTAATAACACTGCAGGTACAGCAGCGATGATAGAGCCAATGTTGGGGATATAGTTAAACAAAAAGGCCAAGACAGCCCATAACAAAAAGTGATCAACACCTAGAACATATAACCACAGGCCAATGATTAGGCCGGTGCCTAAACTGACCAAAGTTTTAATCGCTAAATAATTTTTAACAGAAACTAAAAACTTGTCAATTTGTTGCATTTTCATACTGGGATCATCCAGCGCAATATGAATTTTTTTGGGTACTGATTCCGCCTCAAACAACATAAATACTACTATCAGTAAGATCAGTAAAAAATTTGTCAACACACCGCCTAAGCTCGATAATAAGTTAGTCGCCATGTTCATTGCTGCACCGGGGTCCAAATAAGAAATTAAGGCATCCTTATTGACTATAATATTGACCTTATCAAGCTGACCTATTACCCAAGCAAACTCTTCAACCAATTGTTCTCTATATTTAGGTAGGTTTTGACTAAATTCATTCATCGATTGGCCAACTAATGCAGCCAAAATCAATCCAAATACCACTATAATCAGTATGACTAGTACAACTGCTATAGCTCTGGGCAGTTTATATTGATTTGCCCAAGTAATAATAGGGCTACAAGCCATAGCGATAAATACTGACAGTAAAAATGGCACGACTATCGCACTAGCGGCTTTAACACCCGCTAAGATAATGACTAATGAAGCCATTATGAGTAATATCTTGACGGAACTTTGTGATTTGATTTGCATATGAAGTTTCTGAACGAATAACTTGTGAGCAAACTAGCAGATCTGTATGGTATTTTATAGCGCATAATAAAAAATTATAGGAAGGATATGAATCTAAATCCCGCTACAATTAGGATTAAAAATTTACGTTTACGGACTTTTATAGGTATTAACGACGATGAAATTGTGAATATGCAGGATGTCGTCATCAACGTAAAAATAAGTTACCGCGCAGATCAAGCAACAGATTCAGATGAAATGGACGATGCCCTCAATTATAAAACTATCACCAAAAGAATTATTAAATTGGTTGAAAGCAATCGATTCTCTTTACTTGAAAAACTCACTGCGGATGTACTTGCCATCGCTGCAGAGCATCCTAGGGTCAACTACGCGGAAGCAGAAGTGGATAAACCCCACGCCTTACGTTTCGCAGATTCTGTTTCTTTATGTTTGTCATGTAACAAAAATGGCTAATACAAACATTTTACTAAGGAAGTTATGAAAATACTTATCACTGGGGGTTCAGGCTTAATTGGTTCAAGCCTTATCCCTATTTTGCGTCCTTGCGACGTATCGGTATATACCCGAAATGTGGCCATGGCTGAACAAATACTTGGACATAAAATTTACTTTTTATCCACACTCACACATCTTTCCAACCTAGACGATTATGACGTGGTAATTAATCTCGCAGGTGAACCCATTGCAGACAAAAAATGGACGGATGAACAAAAACGTAAAATTGAACATAGTCGTTGGTCCATCACAGAAGACATAGTGGCACTTATCAACGCAGGTGAAACGCCACCTAAGCTACTCATAAGTGGTTCAGCAATAGGCTTTTATGGCCGTCAACAAGACCAAATTATCGATGAGGACTTCTCATCTCCTCACGATGAATTCAGCCACCAACTTTGCGAACGTTGGGAGTTTTTAGCTAGAAAAGCACAGTCAGATAAAACCCGGGTATGCATTTTACGAACGGGTGTGGTTATCACCAAAAGAGGTGGCGCATTACAAAAGATGCTGATGCCATTTAAACTAGGTTTAGGTGGGCCAATTGGTAACGGTAGTCAATATATGTCATGGATACACCTAGAAGACATGCTGCAAGGTATTGCACATTTAATTACCAATGAAAGCTGTGAAGGGGTTTATAATTTTACGGCGCCCAACCCTGTTACAAATGCAGAATTTAGCCGTGAACTGGCTGCAGCCCTATCTCGCCCTTGTCTATTTAAAGTGCCTGAATTTGTGCTCAGAATGATGATGGGAGAAATGGCTGATTTAGTTTTATATGGTCAAAGAGTGGTGCCTAAACGCTTAGAAGAAAGCGGTTATCAGTTTATTTATCCTGAAATATCCCAAGCTTTGGATTGTTTGCGCAAGTAAATATTTTCAAATAATGTAATCAAAACAAGGAAGTTGATACCCTTGAGCATCAACTTCCTTGTATTTACACCATCTGACGTAACAATTGACTGGTGTTAAGTGACAACAAGCGCCAGCAACCTAAAGCACCAAGAATACCCACCACCAGCGCACCCGCTAGCGGCGCAATGATCCAATACTCAAGATGCAAACTAGCAGGCATTTGGAATATCTGGGTCTGCAGCATATACAAACTGAATTCATTGGCCACAGCGGCCATGGCCCCAGCCACTACCCCAATGATGATAAATTCAAACACCACACTGGCTCTTATAAGCCGGCCTTTAGCCCCCAACGTACGTAAAATAGCGAGTTCTTGTTGACGTTCATCCATACTAGCCTGCACTTGAGCAATCAGCACCAATGCGCCCGCGGCTAAAACCAATATCAGAATAAACTCTACAGCCATAGAGACTTGGTCGACGATACTCCTCAGTTGATTAATTCTCGCATCAACATCAATTAAGGTAACGTTTGCAAAAGGCTGCATCAATTGGGTGATATCGGATTTGCGCTCAGTGGGCAAATTGAAACTAGAAATGTATGTTGGAATAAAGTTCTGCAACGCACGAGGTTCAATCACAAAGAAGAAATTCGGTTGCATAGATTGCCAGTTAACATTCCTGATGCTGGTCACGTTAAGATCAACAATTTCACTGCCAATATTAAAGGTTAATTTATCACCTAGGCCCAGTTGCATTCGCTCTGCAATACCTTCTTCAATCGACACTTCAAAAGGTCTTTGTGCTGCGGTGTCGCTATTATTGTTTTCACCCAACCATTTCCCAGCCATGACCTCGCTGCCTTTTTGCAGAGTATTGCTCCACGTTAAATTCGCTTCTCTGCCTAAACCATCACGGCCATTACTTTGTTCGTCTGGATCTTCTTTGGATACCGCAGTGCGTACCTTTTCATCGTTAACGGCAACAAACCGGCCACGAACAACAGGGTAAAACTTATCGATTTCAACTTGATTAGTGACAAAATGTTGTTGCAGATTAGGTTGCTGCGCTTGACTAATATTAACTAAGAAGTAGTTAGGAGTACCTTGAGGTAACTGGTCTTGCCATTGTTGAACCATATCGTTACGCATGACCAAAACAATCAACAGCAACATAATAGTGACGGCAAAACTAATCAACTGCACACTATTATCCATTGCCCGGCGATGAATTCTTGCCCAAGCCAACTGCCAAGCCCCCATTTTACCTTGGCCGAGTTTACGCCCCACCCAAATCAAACCATAGGTCACACCAAACAAACTGACGACCAAAATAATGCCTGAAATAAACAAGATAGCGCTAACCTTAATATTTTGGCTATAGGCCCACATCAACAAAAATATAGCCCCGCCGGAAGCCACAAACTGGATCAACCTAGAACTTAAATTTGCACCTAAGTCGCGGCGTAATACGCGCAGTGGCGATACCGAAAATAGTTTCATCAAGGGATATAAAGAAAACAATACCGCACACACAGTGCCGGTAAAGATAGCGATAATAAGTGGCCGCCAATGCCACACATCGACCGACACGTCGACTTTGCCAGCAATAGCCAATACAACCAACTGCTGGATCACAAAGCCCAATATCACCCCAATGGTGATACCCAATGCGGTAATAAACAAAATCTGTAATAGATAAATTTGTTGCACCATTTTTTTCGGTGCACCTAGGGTTTTCATAATCGCGACGGGGTCGTAATGCCGCATACTGTATCTCTGCGCTGCCACAGCTATAGAAACAGCAGCCAAAACAATGGCTAACAGACTTGCCAATAAAAAGTATTGCCCCGCCCTACCCACTGCTCGGCCAATACCCGATTCGTCGTCTTCAACAGAGTCCCAATCATGAATTTCATTGTCGAGTTGTGGCTCAAGCCAATCGTAATAATCATCCAAATCACCACTATCGCCGGTAAAGAAATAGCTGTAATCAATCCGACTACCGGGACCTTCAACCTTAGTTGCAGCTAAATCCATTTTTGAAATCAATACTTTAGGATCGCCACCAAATACACTAAATCCAGCGTCAGGCACTTCAGTCAAAACCTTACTGACCCTAAATATTTTGTCACCCACTTCAATATTGTCGCCAACAGAAATCGCTAAGGTTTGAAACAATTGAGATTCAATCCATGCCTCACCTGACGTTGGCAGACGGTCTATCGCAATACCTTGTGTGAATGGCTCATCCGCTACTTTGACGGTGCCTTTTAGGGGATAACCTGTATCTGCAGCTCTTAAATCTACTAAGTCCATCTGTTCGTTGGCAAACACCATTGAGCGGGCATAAGTTTGGTGGGCCGTGTTTAACCCCATCTCTTGGGCTTTTTCAATCCAAGCAAGGTCAACAGGTTTATTGGATTCAAGCACTCTATCGGCGGCAATAAACTCCGCACTTTTTTCAGTTAATGCATATTTAAGTCGTTCACTGAATAACGACAGTGATAGCACAGACGCAACCGATAAAATTATCGCCAGCAGTATAATGGTTAACTCGCCTCGCTTAGTTTCATGACGAAACAGTCGCCAGGCTAGACTCAAAGTATAATTAGTCATATTACTAACCCACTTTACGAGCAGCTTGCTCAATAGAAGGGGTTGGGAAAACCTCGGTTAACTCACCCGCTTGCATATGTAATTGACGTTGACATTTACTTGCCAACACAGGGTCATGAGTCACCAATACCAAAGTAGTATGAGAATTTTGGTTTAACTCGAACAATAACTTTTCAATTTTGTCACTATTGTCTGCATCCAAATTACCCGTGGGCTCATCTGCAAATAAAATTTTAGGCTTGGAAATAAACGCTCGAGCTATCGCCACCCGTTGTTGTTCACCACCAGATAATTGATTGGGGTAGTGGCTTGCTCTGTGATCTAGCCCCACCAGCTCTAGAATGTCTAAGGCTCTTTTTTTCGCATCGTGGTGGCCAGCTATCTCTGCCGGTAACATAATGTTTTCTAGGGCAGTTAAGCTTTGCACTAACATAAAGCTTTGAAAAATAAAGCCCACTTTCGCACCTCTTAATTGAGCTCGCTGCTCTTCATCCATGTTTTGCATGGCTTGACCATCTATGTAGATTTCTCCTTCGCTCACCTCATCGAGTCCCGCCAACAAGCTAAGCAAAGTAGATTTACCTGAGCCTGACGCACCCACTATGGCAATCGACTCACCCGCCTTGACTTCAAAGCTAATAGGCTTGAGGATCTGTAATTGACCTTGAGTCGTAGTAACTGTTTTGCTAATACCGTTTGTCTTAATCATAGTTGTTGGAGTCATAGTGCTGTTTCTTAATACCAATTCGTTACGAAATAAAATATATATATTATTGATCCTTATACCCTTATTACTGATTTCAGATCAGTTACAGGCTAAAGAAACCAAATTGCTTATTTTAGGTGATAGCCTAAGTGCTGCTTATGGTTTAAAGCAAGAGCAAGGCTGGGTAAGTTTGTTACAAAATGCGTGGCAAAGCGAAGATATTATTATTATCAACGGTGCCATCAGCGGAGAAACCACAGACGGTGCGCTTGCTAGGTTACCAAGATTGTTAAAGCAGCATAGTCCTACGCATATTTTTGTTGAACTAGGTGGCAACGATGGATTGCAAGGCCACCCAGTGAGTAAAATGCGCAATAACCTGGAACAAATCATTCAATTGTCTCAAAAAAGTGAGGTAATAGTCATACTGCAACAAATGCAGATACCGACTAATTATGGCAAACGATACACACAGATGTTTACTAATACCTATGCCGATTTAGCAACAAAATACGAACTTACATTACTGTCTTTTTTCTTAGAAAACATAGCGTTAGATAAAAGTTTAATGCAAAGAGATGGCATCCATCCAAATGCCGAAGCACAACATATCATAGCTAAAGATATGCAAAAAACATTAGGCGATATTATTTTCCCCTAGCAGAATAAAAAATAACCAACTAGAATAGAAGTTCACCTTTCTAGGAATTCATTCTGTAAAGAATAGGAGTACGATATGGAAGTAAGTTCATCAGGTGCTGGTTCACTCGGGCAGATTGCACCCACTCAAACAGGCTCTGTACAGCAGGTCAATCGAGCTGCACAACAAGCCACCTTAAAAGAAACGCCGGCAGTGCAAGAAAGTCAGTCGCCAGCTCCAGTACAAGACCAGCGAGTAGGCTCTTTGGTTGATGTTAGAGTGTAAAAACACTAGACAATAAAAAACCGAGTTCATTAACTCGGTTTTTTATTGTCTGTAACCTCGCTGTTCACACTTTATATCTAAGGGCGAACATACTGCATGGGTTTATCAGTTTGTAATTTTAAGTAACGGTCTCTGAGTTTACTTTGCCTAGAATGCATATCGACTTTCTCTCCTGAGATCAATACCAACTCGGCCGCCTCAGTTACCTCAAGGGGATCACCAGACCAAATGACGACATCAGCAATTTTCCCAGAGTCAAGGCTACCCAACTTATCATCTATGCCATAAAGCTTAGCCACGTTAATGGTCAAGGCAGCTAAGCCTTGGTCCCAACTTAATCCATTGGCGACCGCATTACCTGCGTGTTGTCTTGCCAAGCGAATATTATGGGTCTCCATGCCAATGCTTACTTCGACACCGGCAGCGGCTAATCTACCGGCATTTTCCAGGGTTGAGCCTAACTGGTCAAAACCAAAAGGTAGGTTTGCTTCGGGATCAAGGATCACTGGGATATTGTTATCGGCCAACTCTTTAGCCACTCGCCAGCCTTCAGTGGCGTAAGTAATGACTATATTCAATTGAGGTTGGCGTTGTTTTAAAGCAATAACCTGACGAATATCCGCCGCTCTGCGGGCATCCACTAAAAGCGGTACTTCGCCCTTAACAACCGGAATTAATGCTGCAATATCAGCTCGGCTCAATTCACCATGCCATTCATCAATTGGAGTGAGTGATTTTCCAATCGCAAATTTGGCTTCAGCAAGGGCTGTTTCAAGGCTAACCCAAAGTACACTTCGAGAGCCTCCAACTGTGTCTGCGCCATTATTACCCAATCTAGTGCTGATAAATGCTCTGCCTTGGATTATTGGGTCGCTGCTGTCACCTAAAGAAATCAAAGCTCCTTGACCGTTAAATAATTGCCCAGTGCGACCCATTGAGGTGGCCGCAGATGTCACACCTTCAATCCGCGCAATGGCCATTAACGATGATTCAGGGTTGATGGCATATGACACATCAAACGCTGCGCCGGTTTTAGAAATGCTAGTCAAACTCGAGTTACTGTCATTGGTACCCGCAGAAAAACCCACATCGACCAGACCCAAACTAGTGCTTGCACCTATTAACCCTGGTGTCACGACTTTGCCTTTGGCGTCAATAATTTCGTATCCAGCTAAAGCTGGCTCACCTTCCATAACACTTTGGATCTTGCCGTCTTTGATCAGCACAGTGGCATTATCGACTGTGCCTTGGGATGACATGGTATGTACCTTAGCCCCCACAATAGCGACATTTTTAGCATCAACAACTTGCGTCAACAACATACTGCCAAGAAATGAATATTTAATTAATTTGTTCATTTGCTGTCTCCTTCGCCGGGTTGTCCTAACTCAAAATCACTCACTGGCCATGATGCAGGATCATTGCGGTCATATATTAATGCTCCGTCTAAATAAACGTGTTCTGCTTGAGCATAGGTGGAAAATGGATCAGCCGACCAAATTACCACATCAGCGTTTTTACCTTTTTCCAAAGAGCCTGTTTGCTCAAATATTCCCAAAGACTTAGCAGGGTTAGCGGATAACCATTGCCATGCGTCAGCCTGGCTAATGTTGATCCCTGCACGGCGGCCATTGGCCCACGCTTTAGCCGCTTCTTGATTTAATCGTTGAATACCTAAATCACTATCAGAATGCACTATTGCACAGGCTTTCGCTGCATGAACCATAGGTATGTTTTCTTGAATTCCGTCATAGGCTTCTAACTTAAAGCCCCACCAATCAGCCCACATTGCTGAACACACACCCGCCTGCGCTAGTTGGTCAGCTATTTTGTATGACTCAACCGCATGATGAAACGCGGCAATCTTATAATTAAACTCTTTCATGACATCCAGCATAGTGCCCATATCGTCAGCGCGATAACAATGCATATGAACTAGGATTTCGCCTTTTAATGCTAAGGCTAAGGTTTCAAGCTTTAGGTCACGTTTAGGCACTTTAAGGTCTTTTTTACCTGCTTTATGATCAACATAATATTTGTCCCATGTGCGCTGGTAGTTTTGAGCATCGGCCCACGCTTGTCTGTAACCAGCCACATTGCCCATGCGTGTAGAAGGGCCCCCTTTTGTGCCATACACCCTTTTAGGGTTTTCGCCGCAGGCCATTTTCATACCGTATGGTGCATCAGGAAATTTCATATCTTGCACGGTTGCACTAGGCAAATTTTTGACTGTTACCCCTCGCCCGCCAACTAAATTAGCCGAGCCTGGTAAAATTTGCATCACAGTCACACCACCAGCCAAGGCTCGTTGAAAACCAGCATCTTGTGGCCAAATAGAATGCTCAGCCCAGACTTCTGCAGTCACGGGGTTAGTCGCCTCGTTACCGTCAGAATGGGCGGTGCCACCTGGAGCGGGATACACCCCTAAATGGCTATGCACGTCGATAATACCTGGAGTGACCCATTTACCTTTAGCATCAACAGTCACGCCATCATCAGGTACAGATAAATCCTTGCCTATCGCAACAACTTTACCATTTTGTAACAACACCGAACTGTCAGTAAAAACCCCACCTATACCATCTAAAACAGTCGCATTGGTAATTAAAACACTGATGCTGGCCATGGGGTTTGTAAGTACTTGGAAAAGGATTTTGATTGATTTGAAATGCTGGCTCTTGGTTTTTATCTTCGCCTGAATCTGAACACCCCACCAAAGTCAATAAACCTGCAACCGCAGCTATTTTAAATAGCTGTCGTTTCTTATTTAAAATTTTCATGTTTTTCCCTGAAAGTATTTGTTAGTTGTGATGACACAATGAGTCAATCTTTGTTGACTAAGATTATCCTAATAACATTAACCAGATTTTACTAGGATTGGATCTGTTGCAAAATCTCATCCGCGCTTTTCAACGCACGAATCCCCATAAACAGCGCCTCCGCTTCTGGATATTGGCGACTCAAATACCCCAACCATTGTTTCACCCGATTAGGGTAATATTTACCTTTATCACCAAACAATTCGTAACCAGAATATCGTACCAACAAAGCCTTAACTTGCTCCCATGGCATAGCTAGCTCGGTATTTTTAATCACCTGAGCCAAATTAGGCATCGCCAAAGCACCACGGCCCAACATAATATTTTCACAATCAGATTGTTGTTGGCAATTTACCGCGTCTTGCTCATTCCAAATTTCACCATTAGCGATTATAGGTATATCCACATGTTGTTTTATCTTCGCAATCCAGTCCCAATAAGCAGGAGGCTTATAACCATCAACTTTGGTGCGGGCATGAATAACTAGTGAGTTAGCCCCTGCATCAGCAATGGCCTGTGCATTGGAAATCGCCAAAGATGTGTCATCAAAACCCAAACGCATTTTGGCACTCACAGTGTGTTCTTTTGGGACAGCTTGGCGCACAGCACTGACAATGTTGTAAATCGTTTCAGGTTCCCGCAGTAATATCGCACCACCTTTGCTCTTATTAACTGTTTTAGCTGGGCAACCAAAGTTGAGATCAATACCATGGGAGCCTAACTCAACCGCTCGAAAAGCATTTTCTGCTAACCAATCTGCGTGTTGACCTAATAACTGCACTTTGACTGGCACACCATTAGGCGTAAAACCTTGATTGTTTAACTCTGGGCATATCCGATGAAACACACGCTTGGGCATTAACTGATCAACGATCCTGACAAACTCAGTCACGCACAAGTCAAATCCCCCTACTTGAGTCAACATGTCTCGCATAAGGTGATCAACTACCCCTTCCATCGGGGCTAAAGTAATATGCATTAAGGCAACTCACTTTGCACTTTTTGCTGTCTACGTATCCCACATGCCTGCACAATATCAACCTGCTGCTGTGAACTCGCGTTGCTCCAAATCAATATTTCATCCAACATTCTAAAACATCCCAGACACATATCTTTATCATCAAGACAGCAATTTCGGACACAAGGGGATGCAACGTTTAATAGGGTATTGGTCATGACTTATTCATTCAAAATAGATTAGCCATATTCTATCAATAAGCTTGTACCAATCCCAGTAAAGAAGTGACCGCGCAGCGACGCCTTGCCTAAAATCGGCTGGGGCTTTCTGAGTGAACACGTCTTTATTGGGATTGGTATTATGGAAGACCAAAGTTTGCTATGTATCTAAAATTCATTCACAAGTTCAACTCGCTAAGGTAACCTTCAATGGTGATCAGCAATTGATTTGTAGTAGCCGTTTTCTGATCACAAAGGCTACGGATATTTAAAAAGAGAGAAAGGAATTATGGATAATAAAAATTACCAACACTTTAGTTTTAACGAATTATTGAATGCTCAGCAGAACATAGGCTCAGAAACCCCACCGCAAGAAATAGCAGATTTGCAGGCCGTGATTAGTGCCCACCCAAATAACCCCGCTAATCAAACAGCAAATAAACGAACAGTGCCAGTAAAGTTTTTAGGTAAAACGGACGAATTTTTCTCTATTTGGATTGTCAATTTGTTACTAACAATTGTCACCCTTGGTATTTATTCAGCGTGGGCTACCGTCAGAAATAATCGCTATTTTTATTCCAACACTGAAATTGATGGCCACAGATTGGCATACCTAGCAGACCCTATTCAAATACTAAAAGGCAGGATTATAGGTGTATTATTATTTGCTAGTTATTTTTTAGCAGCCTCATTTAGTCCTATTGCTGCTGGTATCATTATGCTGGTATTGGTATTTGCATACCCGCTACTGATTTGTATGAGCCTGAGATTTAAAATGCGCATGACAGCATATAGGAATGTGCGCTTTAATTTTAATGGTAAGTATGGACGTGCTTTTGTGGTGTTTATTTTGTTACCCATTATGAGCATATTTACTTTGTACTTAGCACTTCCTTGGGTAATGAAAAAAGTAGATCAGTTTATTTATGACAACATCACCTTCGGCGACAAAAAACTTAGCACTAGCCTTGAAACAGGAGAATATTTTATAGCTGGTTTAGGTGCAGCTTTTATAGGTATCGCCCTATTTGTATTAGCCAGCTTCGGCCTTGGGTTATCTTTTTCTGACTTGGTGCCAGGAGAAAGCGGAATAGACTTCACTCTTGGATACGCGCTCTTTATTGTGACATATGTCGCAGTAATTTTAATTTGTTCTAGTTTTTACGCCGCTCGCATTCGTAATCATATATTTAATAATAGTGTGATTGAGGACGTGTCTGAATTCACATCACAACTATCAGTCTCACAATTGATTTGGTTACGAAGTTCAAACTTTGTGGTGATTGTCGCCAGCTTAGGTTTTGCCATGCCTTGGGTAAAAATTCGAAGCGCCAGATTATATGCTTCAGCGACGCAAGTGACAGTGTTAGCAGGAGCTGACAACGTTCTGACTAAAGACTCTCAATCCAGCAGTGCCATTGGCGAAGAAGTGGCTAACGCCTTCGATATTGATGTGGCTATCGGTTAATGAAAACCTTAGAAGTAACGGGTAAATTTTACCCCCTAGGAAGGTCTCAGTGCCTTCCCGTTACTGTTTTGATGACGGCATCTGACGGTCTTCGCATTATTGATTTATCGAATCAACTATTAGCCGAAACAGATGTCAGTCAAATACAGGTCGCTGAAAAATTAGCCTCTGTGCCCCGAGAAATATCGCTGTATGATCAAGGCCTTGTTGTCGTCGACTCAACCCCTGCTGTAGATGTTTGGATTGCGTCAAATAGCCAACAAAACAAAGTATCCAAACTAGAAAGCAGTAAGTCTACGGTTTTGCTCTGCGCGGTTTTAGTGCCTGTTTTTCTGTTTGCTTTCTTTAAATACCTGATCCCTAGCTCAGCTATTCTGTTTGCAGACTATGTGCCCGAAAGCATTGTGAACATTGCTTCAAAACATACCTTAAGCGCATTAGATAACAGTATACTTTCTGACACGTCGCTGAATGATGAAACCCAGAATAGTTATCAAAATATGTGGCGAGATATTATATCTAAAATTGATGTTCCGACCCAATTTGATATTCAATTCAGGCAATCTGACACTATGGGAGCCAATGCCTTCGCCCTGCCCAATGGCACGATAGTCATCACAGATGAATTAGTTAAACTGATTGGCGACAACCATGACCTGTTAACCGCTATTCTGTTACATGAAATTGGACATGTGGAACATAAACATTCCATGCGATTTATTTCAGAAGCATTGGCAACATCTATTGCAGTGAATTATTTTTTTGCTGATTTAGGTGGTTTAGTAGAGTTCTTTGCTGGCGTCTCGAATACCGTGGTTCAAAATCAATTTTCCCGAAAGTTAGAATGGGAAGCTGATAACTATGCACTTAGTAAACTCGTCGGATTAGGAATGGACAGAGAAAGCTTTGCCGAGGCCATGCAAAAGCTAGCTGTAACACTGCCTAAAGAGTCCAAGCTGACACTATGGCTTCAATCCCACCCATCTATGCAATCGCGTATAGATAATGCCAAAGATAAGCACCTAGATTAATTTAAAAAAACACCGATGTGTATATGCTTCTGCATATTGCATCGGCTTTTAATATTTATTCGGCACTACCTTGTTTACCTTAAGTTAAGTGAAATATTTACATAATCTGTGGATTTCATGCACGGCATTTTATGACTAAGGCACCATAATTATGATCAACAAATATTACGTTCACAATCCTCTGAAATAAAGAACATCACAATAATTTCAAAAAATCATGTAGTCCGAGTAAAGCAAAAAATTAACGTTTTCAAATCGATAAACACATCTATATGTTACTCAGTTGTAAATAATCACAAGTCAGTGGTAAGACCAGTTAATTATTCTGCTATACTCTACAAGTTTATCAAAGCCAACTATCTTGGAGTTCTATTATGTTGCATTACAAAGCGCCGGTTATGGACATGAAGTTTCTTATCGAAGACGTGTTTAATTATTACCCTCATTATAAAAAATACCCAGAGTTTGCTGAAGCAACGCCTGATTTAGTCGATGCGATATTACAAGAATGTGCAAAATTTTGTGAAAATGAATTATTACCTTTAAACCAAAGTGGTGATAAAGAAGGCTGTAAATTTGATAATGGTGTCGTGACTACGCCTAAAGGTTTTAAAGAAGCTTATACAAAATATGTTGAAGGCGGATGGCAAAGTTTATCTCACCCTATTGAACATGGAGGCCAAGGTTTACCCCCATCATTAGGCATGGTAAAACAAGAAATGATGGGCACAGCGAATTGGTCATGGGCGATGTATCCTGGCTTAAGTCATGGTGCAATGAACACCGTTCAAACCCACGGCACACCTGAGCAAAAAGAACTGTATCTGACACGTTTAACTCAAGGCACGTGGACCGGCACTATGTGTTTAACCGAACCCCAATGCGGCACCGACTTAGGCCAAGTTAAAACCAAAGCCGTAGCAAACAGTGATGGTACCTATGACATTGTGGGTACTAAAATATTTATTTCTGCAGGTGAACACGATTTAACTGAGAATATAATTCACATCGTCTTGGCCCGTATTCCCGGCGCACCTAAAGGCACTCGTGGTATTTCTTTATTCATTGTGCCCAAAATCCAAGTAGACCAACAAGGTAACTTAGGTGAAACCAATCATGTCACCTGCGGTGCCATTGAGGATAAAATGGGTATTAAAGGCTCATCTACTGCGGTGCTAAATTTTGATAATGCTAAAGGTGTATTAATAGGCCCTGAAAACAAAGGCTTAGAATGTATGTTCACCTTTATGAACGCCGCGCGTGTGGGCACAGCGTTACAAGGTGTCTGTGCCTCGGAACTGTCTTATCAAAACGCATTATTATATGCCAAAGACCGTTTATCGATGCGCGCCTTAACCGGTAAAAAATTCCCAGACAAAGTAGCAGACCCCATCATTGTTCATCCTGATGTACGTAAAATGTTAATGACCCAAAAGGCCATCACTGAAGGTGGTCGTGCCATGGTGTATTACACCGCCAAAATTGTTGATGACTTGGAGATGGCTACAACAGATGAAGCACGTAAAGCCGCAGATGACAGATTAGGTTTCCTGACTCCCATCCTTAAAGCCTTTTTAACAGAGCTAGGCTGTGAAAGTGCCAGTCACGGTATGCAAGTATTTGGTGGCCATGGATATATTAAAGAATGGGGCATGGAGCAGATTTATCGTGACGTGCGTATTGCGACTATGTACGAAGGCACAACCGGTATTCAGGCATTGGATTTATTGGGCCGGAAAATATTACTCACCCGTGGTAAGTCATTAAAAGCATTCAGTAAAGAAGTGTTAGTTTTCTGCAAAGACAAAAGTTTGATTTCTAGTAACCCCCATAAACGTCAAATGAATAAATTTGTCTGGGCATTAAGCAAAAATGTGGCGAACTGGCAACAATACTCCATGCGTTTAGCCTTGAAAGCTAAAAAAGACAGAGACATAGTAGGTTCAGCCTCAGTAGATTATTTAATGTACTCAGGCTATATAGTGATGGGGTATTTTTGGGCGCAAATGACGCAAACCGCCTACGAAAAATTAGCCGGAGAAGTTGAAAACCGTGACTTTTATCGTGCCAAAATCAAAACCGCCGAATTTTATTTTGAACGTTTATTACCCAGAACAAAGTCTTTAGCTAAAACCATGATGGCCGATCCAAAAACCTTAATGCAGCTAGACGAAGATTTGTTATCTTTTTTATAGGTTAATGTTTGTTGGAGCACTGAGTGTTAAAAATTAACATATTCAGTGCTTCAATATTTTCTTAAGCAAAGACAAGTAAGAGCAATGTTCGCCTAGGTAGACTAGAAAAAGGTGAAGAAAACAGCTAAAACATCTATCATTTAGTTTTGGGTCCAAAATAGCGGTGAAAACTAGCTTTGCAGTACACACAGGTTAATTTAGGCATGTACAAAGAAATATGCTTAGAATTAGCTGAACTTGTTATACGTTTTAGTATTTTACTCATTGAGCCAAGAAATAGCATCATCTTCATTATCAAAGTATCTAATTTCACCAGAAATGAACCAACTACCCATCTTCGCCGCAAACTCTTGCCATTTTTTGTTTCCATAAATAGCCACTTTTGAAAATTTCATTACCGTGTTTTAAGCCTATTTTGAAATCATCCCACGCAGCTCTGACGTCCCATCCTTGCAACTCTGTGCCATCAATAAGGGCTTTCACTTTTGGATCCTTAACTTCAGACAATGCAGAATCAATTAACGGAGCTATACATCGAATGCCTAATGATTCAACTATGATCAGCTCGTTATTTGCGCGTTCCTGACATTTTTTTTGTTGGACGAAGCTGCAATACCAGTGTTTTTAATACCTACATTACCCGCTGCCGATCTTAAGGTCTATTTATAGTCTCTCGATAGTTATTTACAGAGACTACTATTTTAATCTCGAGTGTATTGGTAAATAATTTAATCAGAATTGACCAAGATCAATAAGCGTTAAACAAGCTAATTTATAGTAACCGTAAACCATATCAAATCATCGTAAAACTGTTTTTGAGAGCATAGATACAACTATCCTCGCGTAATTTACTACGTAATATCAAGAACGTGTTTGAAGCGCTAAGGGACTTAGCATAATCATACATAAAGATATAATTCAAAGGATAATTAGATGAAAACAGACAATAAACAAAACTATAAAGACTCAAAGGTTTATCTCATTGGCAGTGGCATAGCTGGGCTGGCTAGTGCCGTATATTTAGAAAAGGATGTGGGTGTACCTGGTGAAAATATCCATATTTTAGAAAAAGATTTAATCGCTGGCGGAGCTACTGACGGCGCTGGCGATAAAGATAAAGGATTTGTCGTTCGTGGTGGAAGAATGCATGAAATGCACTACGAATGTTATTGGGAACTACTTTCCCATATTCCATCATTGGAAGACTCAAATATATCAGTACGAGATGAGTCATACGAATTTAATCAACGATTTGTATCCAATGCTCAGGCCCGTCTATTAAAAGAAGGCAAGAAATTAGATGTCTCCTCCTATGGGTTGTCTTTTAAGCAACAGGCCGACTTTATCAAGCTCACCTACGTTTCCGAAAGCTCACTAGCTGATAAACGAATGTAAGCGGCTAATCAACCCACGTATCAAACAGTCGTAATACTGCGCTTATAGTTCCACGGCAATAACGCTTCAAAATCTTCCACCGTTTCCGCATAGGGTATCGCTTTGAATATAGTATTGAGATATGCGTATGGCTCAATGCCATGTAACCGAGCGGTTTCAATCAAGCTGTAATGTGCGGCACTGGCGTTTGCGCCAGCAGGTGTGTCGGCGAATAACCATGCACGCCTCCCAACGGCAAAAGGGCGAATGGCGTTTTCAGCCATAATGTTACTGATGCGAAGCTGCCCATCTGTGCAATACACAGTGAGTTTATCCCACTGATTATGCAAGTAGGTCATGGCCTTGCCAGTTAAACTGTCGGTGGCCACGCGCGGTTTGTTTGCCGTGAGCCATGCCTGCAGTGTGTTTAATATCGGCATGCTCTTAGCTTGGCGAACGGCCAGTCTTTTCTCATTGCTAGCATGTTTGATGGTGCGCTCAATCCCATAGAGCTTGTTAATCAGGCTCAAGGCCATGTCGGCTTTGCTGGCTTTTATTTTTTTCCCTTTAGGTTGTGATTGCTGTGCCTCGATGAATTTGCGGCGAGCGTGATCCATACAGCCTAATTGAATGAGCTGGTTTTTGCGGCACACTTCGTTGTAACCTGCATAACCGTCGGTTTGCAGGTAGCCATGAGTAAATCCATGTAGCAAGCGCATAGGCACATGGCGAGCACGCGATGGGTCATAGTCAAACAGCACGCTTTGTTGGTCGGCTTTACCGCCGAGTGTCACCCACATAAATTTATCGCCCGTGGGCGCAAGCCCTGGCTCTTTTAATACCTGAATGCGGGTTTCATCCGCCATAATGAGTGAGCCGGCATGCTGAGTCTCCCTTAATAAGTTAATTAAGGGTTGGATTTGTTTGCCTAGCGCAATGACATAGTTGGCGAGTGTTGTTCTTGATATGCTGCCCCCGTATCGTTCGATAATCCCCTCTAATCGATAAAGCGGCATGCCATCGGCGTATTTAGCAATAATGATGTAGGTCATTAAGTTGATACTGCCCATGGCTTTGGGTACAGGGTGTTTAATGACCTCAGCCGCTTTCATGGTGGTTGTGCCTTGTTCGTCTTTAAACACCGCCTTTTCCTGCATGTACTCTAGTACCTGTACTTTGGCAGGGATAATATCTAGCTCTTCTCTGACTTTCACAAAGAAGGTATTGATTGCGCCTTCTTTTTCAGTATCTGACAAATACGCAAACACTTGGGTGCGTGGTAGGTTTTTAGCAAAGGGTTTGCGACCGGTTTTGGCTTTAGGCTCGCTTGTGGTCGGTAACTCAGGCTCAGTTTGTTCTGGCTCACTGGTCGCTTCGGCTTCGTTGAACAAGTTACCTTGCTCTGGCGGGGTTTGTTCAGAGCTGCTGCCAAAGCGTTTGCTATTAGATAAGCGTAAATACTCTTCGAGTAACTCAACGCGCTTTTTAAGTGAATCGATGACATCAGACTTCTTTTCGATGATGTCACTTTGCTCTGCAATCAGTGTTTCTTTTTCCCCAATCACCCCGTCTTTTTCAGACAGCATAGCTTGCAACCTTGACATGGTATCGGTGTCGCTAAAAGCCTTGTTTTTATGGGTGTTGGGCGGTAATTTCATGCCCGATATTATACTAAACTTGAGGCTAAAAAGCCCTAAAAAACACTGTCGAAATGCAACTTTTTATGGCCCTTCATGGCACTAATATCAAGACCATCAAGTAGCCAGTTTATTTGCTGGCCGTTGAGTGTTATCACCTCCTTTTCACACCTCGGCCAAATGAATCTATCTTCCTCTAGGCTTTTGTAATACAGCACGAAACCATTGTTTTCCCAGAACAGACATTTGATTTTAGTGCGCCGTTTATTGGTGAACACATACAAGTGACCCGAAAAAGGGTTGTGACCCAACTCACATTCGACAATGGCGCTAATGCCTCGAAATGACTTACGGAAGTCAATTGCCTGCGGATATAGATAAATATGCGTAAGCGACATGCACGGGCGCATCGCACTTGTCATGACAATGCCGCCGTTAGCTGTTTCACCACATCGATATTATTGGGCGCAATACCCGATAACGACAGGCCATTGGCGAAGTGCAGCGTTAATAATTCTGGCTTGGGTAAATACTCTGGAATAGGCAATGCAATGAAACCCGTTTTGACCGGTGCTGTTTCTTGCGTTTCTAATCTACGCTTATGGTGACTTAGTCGCTGCGGGTTTAGTTGATGCTTTTTACAATACTGCGTTTGTGTTAATGCTGAATCCTTCCATTGGCTTACGTGTTGCTGCCAAAAGATGATGGGTTGTTTTGACATGTCATTTCCTCACTTGATTTCAGTGACGAAATTATGCACCAGCGGTAATGGTAAAATAAGACCGTGGGTTTATTTGGCGCTTACAAACGAATTGAAGATTGGTTTGAGCAAAGCTTTTTTGAAACCAAATTTTGGTTTATCTGGAGTTCCATGTTTGCGTTCCAAAAATGGAGCAGTCTGGCAGAAATGCGACGATATATGCAACGCTTCATACATCTTGTGGATGGTTTGCCGAAACTCGGTGGTGTGATGCGCACCAAATATAACCAATATGATTCAGTTGTTAGACCGATGAAGAAGTACCTTGAAGAAAAGGGTGTGAAGTTTGAAATGGGCAAAGAAGTCGTTGATATTGATTTCAATCTATCCGCGGACAAAATATCGGCGACTGTCATTCATCTTAAAAACAAAACAGAAATAGTCCTTAGAGAAAATGATTTTGTGTTTTTCACCAACGGCTCAATTACAGAAAGTACCGATAATGGAAGTTGGGATAAACCAGCCAAATTGAAAGGTGTAGAAGAATCCGGCGCTTGGACCTTATGGAAAAAAATAGCCAAAAAAGATCCGTCTTTTGGCAACCCCAATCCATTTTGTGACAATATTGATTTGCAAAAATGGTACTCATTTACCGCAACAATGAAAGACAGTACATTTCTCGATTACATGGAAAACTTCTCAGGCAATGTAGATGGAACTGGCGGACTTGTCACTATGATCGATTCCAACTGGCTCATGTCAATTGTAATAGCACGGCAGCCCCACTTTCCAAATCAACCTAATGACGTGAAGATTTTTTGGGGGTATGGACTCTACCCTGATAGAAAAGGCAATTACATCAACAAAACAATGGCCGAATGTAGTGGTGCTGAAATACTAGAAGAGCTTTATTACCATTTAAAAATCCAAGAGCTTATGGCGCCGATTACAAAAGCTGGGAAAGTGAATTGTATCCCTGTTGCCATGCCGTTTATTGATAGTCTTTTTATGCCCAGAAATAAGGGTGATAGACCCGATGTAATTCCAAGTGGATCAACAAACTTTGCGTTCTTAGGCCAGTTTGCTGAAGCTCCTAAAGATTGTGTATTTACCGTTGAATATTCAGTGAGAACCGCCCAAATGGCTGTTTATGGTTTGTTTGATACCGATAAGAAGGTGCATCCAATGTACGAATCAACCCACAACCCCAAGTACTTACTTGCGGCACTTAAAGCCATTAGTCGATGAAGAAACACCATTGGGTTCAATGTTTATATGCCCAAATCAATCAGTAGGAGAAGTACATTTTAGAAATCATAGATATCGGTATTGATAATGCCCTCGCCTTTCAAATGTCAGGGAAAATCACTGAAAGTGACATGAATTTGGTGCTTATTCATGCAAAGCAAAAAATTGAAAGTTATGGCAGTATCGTTGTTTTTGAAAAAATCAATTCTTTCGAGGGTGTTGAAGTAGCGGCAATTGTCGAAGAGTTCAAATACATTTTCAAAGCCGGAATGTCCAATATAGCAAAAGTGGCAATATTGACAGATAAGAAATGGATCGAACATATCGTTAATATTGAGGACAAGATTTTTAACCAGATTGAAATGAAATGTTTCCCTATTGAAGAGCAGTTAGCAGCCGTACAGTTTCTTAAAAGCCCCTAACAAGGTGCGAAGCCGAAACTAATGTTATACCTACAATGCACCTCAATCCTATGGAATAGTAGATTAATAAAAACTATCAATTACATTAATCCTGACAGAAAAAAAAACGATTAGAGCCACCGCAGCAAAAGGTTTTACCTATAGTTTGAAATATTCGATAGTGTTGTTCGAGCGCATTATAAACGTGAACAAATAAATACTTTTTTTCATACAAAAAAGGAAATTAATTAATGTCTAACAATAAATGTCCCGTGATGCATGGTGGCGCTACAGAAAGTAGCATGTCGAACATGGAATGGTGGCCAAAGACCCTAAACCTAGATATTTTGCATCAACACGATAACAAGACCAATCCACTGGGAGCAGACTTCAACTATCGGGAAACGATTAAAAACCTCGACGTAGTCGCTCTTAAAAAAGACATGCATGCACTGATGACTCACAGTCAGCCTTGGTGGCCAGCAGATTGGGGGCATTACGGCGGTCTGATGATCCGTATGTCCTGGCATGCAGCCGGTACTTATCGCATCGCTGATGGTCGAGGTGGTGCTGCTAGCGGCAATCAGCGTTTTGCTCCCATCAATTCTTGGCCAGACAACGTCAACCTAGATAAAGCTCGTCGTCTACTTTGGCCCATCAAGAAAAAATACGGCAACAAGCTTAGTTGGGCCGATTTAATTGCCTATGCAGGTACCATCGCTTATGAATCCATGGGCTTAAAAACCTTCGGCTTTGCTTTTGGCCGTGAAGATATCTGGCATCCAGAAAAAGACACTTACTGGGGATCTGAAAAAGAGTGGCTTGCCCCCAGTGGTAGTGAAGGCAGCCGTTACACCGGCGAACGTGATCTAGAAAACCCCCTAGCCGCAGTGATGATGGGACTTATTTACGTAAATCCCGAAGGTGTGGACGGCAATCCTGATCCTATTAAGACAGCTGATGATATACGTGTCACGTTTGAACGCATGGCCATGAACGATGAAGAAACAGTTGCCCTTACCGCAGGTGGACATACAGTAGGTAAATGCCATGGTAATGGCGATGCTGAGCTACTGGGTTCCACTCCAGAAGGTGCTGAACTAGAAGATCAAGGCTTCGGCTGGCTAAATAAAACCAAACGTGGCATTGGTCGTGACACCTTGTCCAGTGGTATCGAAGGTGCATGGACGACCCACCCTACCCAATGGGATAACGGCTATTTTCAACTGTTACTTAACTACGAGTGGGAGTTGAAAAAGAGCCCAGCAGGTGCTTGGCAGTGGGAGCCTATCAATATTAAGGAAGAAGATAGACCGGTCGATGTTGAAGACTCATCTATCCGTCACAACCCAATTATGACTGATGCTGATATGGCCATGAAAATGGATCCTGAATATCGGAAAATTTCCGATAATTTCTACAAAAATCCTGATTATTTTTCTGAAGTATTCGCACGAGCATGGTTCAAATTAACGCATCGCGATTTGGGACCAAAGTCTAATTATATTGGTCCTGACGTGCCTCAAGAAGAACTTATCTGGCAAGATCCAGTGCCTTCTGGGAACACTAGTTATGATGTTAAGGCAGTGAAAGACAAAATAGCGGCCAGTGATTTGAGCATAAGCGAAATGGTGTCTACCGCATGGGACAGTGCCAGAACCTTCCGTGGTTCAGACAAACGTGGCGGTGCCAATGGTGCTCGCATTCGGCTTGCTCCTCAAAAAAACTGGGAAGGTAATGAGCCTTCACGTTTAGCTAAAGTGCTCACTGTACTCGAAAGCATTGCAACCCAGAGCGGTGCAAGTGTCGCTGATGTCATTGTGCTGGCGGGTAACATCGGTATTGAGCAAGCAGCAAAGGCAGCTGGCTTTAATGTTAGGGTACCGTTCTCCCCAGGACGTGGGGATGCAAGCGCGGAGATGACCGATATCGACGCTTTTGAAGTGTTGGAACCCATTCATGATGGTTACCGTAACTTGCTTAAACGGGATTACGTGGTCAGTGCAGAAGAATTGATGCTCGACCGAACACAACTGATGGGCTTAACTGCCCCTGAGATGACAGTATTGGTTGGCGGTATGCGCGTATTAGGTACCAACTACGATGGCACCAAACACGGGGTATTGACTGATCGTGAAGGCATGTTGACCAATGACTTCTTCGTAAACCTCACTGATATGAATTATTCATGGAAACCTGCCGGCAATAATCTTTATGAAATTCATGATCGTGAGACAAAGCAGGTCAAGTGGACAGCAACCAGAGTGGACCTTGTTTTTGGATCTAACTCTATCCTTAGATCATACGCTGAAGTTTATGCACAAGATGACAACAAAGAGAAGTTTGTCCATGACTTTGTTGCAGCATGGACCAAAGTTATGAATGCTGATCGCTTCGATTTAGCCTAATCATAGCAACATATCCCTACGCCGCTCATTAGTTCGGCGTATGGATATCAAATTGAGAGTATTTCGACTTTGCTAACAAGGTCAGTGATGACTTGTCAACTAACTGTAAATCTACGTCCCCCTTAGTGATCTGCTATACACAACACTGACAGATCAATTTGGGTAATCAGCTAAAAGTAAGGCATAATTGTTCAATTCAGGCATGATAATTTAACCCACAAGGAGAAGAGGATATAAGTGAATAAAATTAAACTCACACAAGACGAAAATCTTTCCATAAAAGTCAGTTACCAGTTATTGCCTAGCGATCAGCAGAGGCTGGATCTCTATTTTTCCTTACCGGATGAAATGGGTATTAGTCCTAAAACCTTAGCAGAAGAGCATTATTTCCATAATAGTATACAAAGCCACAGTGCTTATTACTCAAACCAACTGCATTTACCTTTAGTACGAAGCCGCTTTATTAGCCAACAAAAAGGTGAGCAAAGTGACTACCGTTTAAACCTTAATCTGTTTTCATATCAAATTCGAACTGCATTGGATACGGATATAAAACAAACCATTAAGCTTAAAGAAAGCAAAGATTTTTATCCTCAAGCCATAGAGTTGGCAGAGCAAATTTCTGGCTTGCTAAAAAAGCTAAGAAGATATACGCCTCCAGATCAAAAACTCAGCGCATATCTTGAAAATGCCGACAACTACCTCAGTTGGCAAGTGGAACAATCGTTTTTAAAACTACTGTCTAGAGCCCCCAAAAGTAGTGATTTTACCAGTGAGAGAAACTTCTTATTGGCCCTGTGCCGTAGTGAAAATGAATACCGAGAAGAGAAACAATATAACTCACAAATCACCTTGGGTGACCCAAATCGCATCACCAATAAAATGCGCTTGCTGCAACGATTAATCGAATATGGTGTGGTATTTCAAAAAGAAGTTAAAAACCTCAATAGCAGTTTAAACCGCATAGTACGCGGCACAGTCACTGCTGTTATTATGGCTTTTGTTATGGTGCTAGTATTAAATGCGCGAACTAACTTTACTGAAGTGACGATTGCATTAGTCGGTATGTTGGGCGTTATTTATGGGTTAAGGGAAATATTCAAGGATGATATTACCCGTATCATTTGGCGTCGTATTCAAAAAGGGCTACCAAAATGGAAAATCATTTACAGTCATAGTGTCAATAAAACTCGAGTGGCGAGTCAAACTATTTGGCTTGAATACATTCGTAATAAAGATTTACCCAAACAAGTAGATAAATTATTTCAAACCCGGAGACAACAAAACAAACAGGCCGCACAATTACTGCATTTCCGAAGTGACACTAAGGTAAGTGCAAAAGGTTTTTTACCCGGATACGATGAAGTTCAACAACGTATTTATTTTAATTTAACCCCCTTCATTCGCTTTTTAAAAAAAGGCGAAGGCCGTTTATATTCACTCGAAAGCAGTAAAATAACCAAACAAGCGGTTGAACGTCGTTACCAAATCAACCTAGTGTTAATGCATACGGACAAACAAGATCAACAACAAATACAGCGCTTTAAAATCACCCTAAACCGCTCTAATATCATTAATATTGAGGCAATACAGTCAGATATCGATGAGTAATAAGAAACGCGTCCTAGCTCTGCTATAAGCTCTTATCACAAGCACGGATAGTATGTTAAGCATCAGTCTCGTGCTAATGAGTTACTCAATCAAATATTTAGAGCCCATATTCAAAGTAGAAATTCACTGCATTTAGTCATTTCTTGGTAAGGCATGAATTTGTTTGCGTTGATTGATGTGGTATAAAAACTGTAGTGATATTTTATACCGCAATCGGATGGTTAAAAGTGAATTTAGCTTAATGCACATTTTGAATTTTGAAGCTTTTCTTGTGGCGATTACGCTGTTAACCATTACCCCTGGAATTGATACTGTGCTGGTGATTAAGAATACCAGCCGTTCGGGTGGTTTGGATGGTGTAGTGACCAGCCTTGGCATTTGCCTTGGACTTTTTATACATGCGACGTTTTCCGCTGTGGGGATCTCAGCAATATTACTGCAATCGGCAGAACTCTTTCTAGCAATGAAATGGATAGGCGCCGCGTATCTAATTTGGCTAGGCATTGGAGCGTTGAAAGCCGCCATCAACGGTCACTCCGGGATAGCGATTAATGATTCTGTTTTCAGGTCTGTTAGCATTCGTCGGTCTTTGAAGGAGGGCTTTCTGTCAAACGTGCTAAATCCGAAGACGGCGGTTTTTTATCTAGCGTTTTTACCGCAATTTATTGACCCTCAGTACTCCCCATTTCTGCAAGCAATGACCATGGCCGGAATACATTTTATTATTGCTATGATTTGGCAATGTGGGCTTGCCGGAGCTGTTAGCTCAGCTAAACGTTTTTTTGCCAGCAGTTTGGCCTTGAGATGGATGGACGGAATAACAGGTAGTGTATTAGTATTCCTTGGGTCAAAACTAATCCTTGATGACCAGAATTAAGACCTTAGTTAAAATGACGAGTTAGCAGGGTATACCGATAAGCGCAGCCTTTGCTTTTCTCTGTGATCTATGTGCGCGGCACCCGGTGTTCTCGGTGGTTCAAATATCTTGTTCTTTGGCCTTTCGGTAGATTTCAACTACAAAAATTTTCACCACAGAGAACAAAGAGCGTCGGGCGCCGAGCGCTGCGCTACACAGAGGAAAGAAATTAAGAATTAGTATTAATTGCTTAGGCGGCTTTGATATTATCTTTAAGGTAATATCGAGTAGGGTGAGGCTTATGCCTCATCCCTCTCACAGAACCGTACGTACGGGCCTCGTATACGGCTCATGCGTACTATAAAACCACCAAGGGTGATAACAAGTTAGTCATAGAATACCCTATCAATGTGATAAAGCCCTATTTCATCGAACCAGCTATTCTTCATGGCAATAGTCGCCATTGGACAATTCGCATTGCGCCATGACGCCATTTTTATGAAGACACACTTTCCTTTGAAGCCAAGTTGCCTTAGTCGTCTATGAAGACGAGCTGGGCGTTTCCACAACTTCAATTGAATAGCGCGCATGCGTCTTCTTATCCATTTCATCAAGCTCACAAACTCTCGCTTGCAATTGGCTATCTTAAAATAATGTGCGAACCCTCTTAGCACAGGGGTTAACCGTTTAATGATATCTATCAGCGGTTTCCCTGTATTACGCTTAGTGAGCTGCTTCACTCGCTGCTTGAAGTTAACCAGTTTCTTAGGTTGAATTCGGGTATATTGTGTCCCAATTTCGACTCCGAGGAACTTAACACCATCATCACTGTGCGTGATATGGGTTTTGGTCTTATTCACAACAAGTTGTAAATCATCCTCTAAAATAGTCGTGGCAATGTTCAAGGCATGCTCTGCGCCTACTCGGCTGATGCATAACACTAAAATATCATCCGCATAACGCACTATTCGGTGCCCTCTGCGTTTCATTTCTTGGTCGAATGCATCAAGGTAAATGTTCGATAACAACGGACTGATTACCCCGCCTTGCGGACTGCCTTTGATAGTCGGTATCACTTCGTTACCTTCCATCACACCACTGGATAAAAACTGTTGGATTAATTTCAGCACACTGCCATCTGTGACTTTGCACTTAACGCCTTTGAGTATTAACTCATGGGATAAACGGTCAAAGCACTTTGACAAGTCCATATCCACGACCCAACGCCGACCATATTGCCTTATAAACAATGTGGCCTTGTTAATCGCATCATGGCAACTTCGCTTCGGGCGATATCCATAGCTAGATGGATGAAAATCCTTATCGAAGATGGGCTGCAATATCGTTAATAACGCTTGTTGGACGATGCGGTCTCGCACTGTCGGTATCCCAAGCAATCGCATACTGCCATCTTCTTTGGGTATTTCTACCCGACGTACAGGCTGCGCTTGGTAGGTTTTACCTTTCAGTTCGAGCAGTAAAATATGAAGATTGCTCTGCAAGTCAGCTGCAAAATCGCTTAGGCTCTGCCCATCTATTCCGGCCGCACCTTTCGCCCTTGCCACTTGTTTATAAGCCGCTTCTAATGCTTGCGCATGTAACAATCGACCATAAAGACTGTAGAACATTTCCACCCTCACCTTTAACTTGTGGTCGTTGTCTTGGCTTTATCATCATTGTGGCTGACAACTTCACTTGTTTCTCAAACGTGCTAGCCCCTTAATCGGGGCAATCTACTTGAGCGTTAACAAGCTAATCCAATACTCGGCTCTTCACCACAGTCCACTTATTCCTAAGCAACCATTAGCAAGATGTCTGTGCCCGTCGGCACACTTATGAGTCCACAACACTTCAAAAAAAAAGAACAACAGACACTTATAGTACACTTCCCCCCTTCGCAACAGACAACACCTTTTGAGTATTGCCTGCTCTGTTGAACACACTGCCAACAGTCGGTCTGGTTTTATCCTCCACACCATTACTGGCTTTCACAGGCCTGACCTTACTCACTACTACGGGTTCATCTGCCACCTCCCACCAATCTGTACCTTGAATCACTTCTTGGATACAAACTTCCAGTTACACTGGAAATGATGTCAGGCTTCCCCAGTTACTGCACTGGCTCCCTATTAGCTATTCCACCCTCAAACACGTAATGGGTCTGATTGAGTATTGGGCGTTGCGCTATTTTGCACGCTTACCCACCCACCACGCCGAAACAGGTTCGCTTACGCTGTGTATCGCTAACTTCCTATGGCTTCCTTCACACCCCACCGTTAGCCAGTGACGCACTTACCATTCGGATTATCTTCCCCTCAATCGGGGTGATTCAGGTTTCTTTCAACCTGACGGGTTTGCCAGCTTCGCTGGGCAAACAAAAAAGCCGCTTAATTGCTTAAGCGGCTTTGATATTTGGCGTCCCCAAGGGGATTCGAACCCCTGTTACCGCCGTGAAAGGGCGGTGTCCTAGGCCTCTAGACGATGGGGACAAAAACTTCGTTCATCGAAACACGTTTCGATAAGTTTTTGTATGGCAAAATGAGCCTGCGAATCGCGCGACCTAACTTTTGCTGCACTACAAAAACGAAACTTCTATCAAACATTTTATTAACTGGCCTAGGCGGTAGTTAATAATCCTTGTTTTCAAACTTAAGTTAAATCATTTAACTTAATATATGGCGTCCCCAAGGGGATTCGAACCCCTGTTACCGCCGTGAAAGGGCGGTGTCCTAGGCCTCTAGACGATGGGGACAAAAATCTGCTTCAAAAACATGTTTTTGAGATTTTTGTTAGGAGAAGTGAGCCTGCGAACTGAGCGACTTTATTCTTCTAACTAATCCAACAACGCGTTTTCAAAACATTTTATAAATATAAGTAAAACTGCGAACAGAACGACCTTATTGGTATTCTTTCGTAACTACTACATTTACAAAAACAAAATTCTTATCTTGTCTAATCTTTTTATCTACTGGCCTAGGCGGTAGTAGACATCCTTGATATTGGTGGAGCCAGGCGGGATCGAACCGCCGACCTCTTGCGTGCCACGCAAGCGCTCTCCCAGCTGAGCTATGGCCCCAAACTTATCAACTAAGCTTTCGCTTTTTCCTAATAAGTAGGCGTCGTTCCGTGACAGCGGGGCGCATTCTAGGCATCTGCCCTTTTTATGTCAATGCTTTTTTCAGGAATTTTCTCTGTTTGCTATATATTCCAGCGCTTTGTTTATACGTTGCTCAATTTGTGCCGGTTTAAGTAAATTTAAGGTTAAATCTAATGAAGGTGAATTACCTGCTCCTGTGACTGCAACGCGTAATGGCATACCCACTTTACCCATACCCACGTCCAATTCTTCAGCGGTTTGGTTAATCGCGTTATGAATCGACTCGGTATTCCACTCAGTCAAAGCTGACAATTTACTTTGCACTAGCAATAAAGCTTCTTTGGCCACCGGACGTAAGTGTTTTTTAGCCGCCTTTTCGTCAAGGGCTTCATATTCATGATAAAAATAGCCACTGATTTGAGCTAACTCTTTTAAGGTCTTCACCCGATCAGCCTGAACGGTAATCACGTCTTCTAATGCAGGGCCTTGGGTTATATCAATACCTTGTTGAGCAAAATGCCATTTTGCATATTCAGCCACCTCTTTGGCAGGCAAAGTTTTCATATAATGTTGGTTTAACCAAATAAGTTTATCTGTATTAAACGCAGAAGCAGACTGACCAATGGCATCTAAAGAAAATAACTCAATCATTTCTTCTAATGAGAAAATTTCCTGATCGCCATGGGACCAACCAAGGCGCACCAAATAATTTAACAATGCTTGTGGTAGATACCCTTCATCTCTAAATTCCATCACACCGACTGCATTAGTACGTTTTGATAACTTTTTACCGTCGTCACCTAAAATCATAGATACATGGGCATACTCTGGAATAGGCGCGCCTAAAGCCTTTAATATATTAATTTGACGTGGGGTATTGTTGATATGGTCTTCGCCTCGAACCACATGACTAATGCCCATATCCCAATCATCTACCACCACACAAAAATTGTAGGTAGGTGCACCGTCAGTGCGACGGATAATCAAGTCATCTAATTCACTGTTAGCAATTTCGATATCACCGCGAATATGATCTTTTATGACCACACTGCCTTCTTGTGGCGTTTTAAAACGAATCGCAAAAGGTTTATCTTGAGGATGGTCAGTACGTTCGCGCCAAGTGCCAGGATAACGAGGCTTTTCGCCCTTAGCCATTTGTTGTTCGCGAATGGCATCCAATTCAGCAGATGGCATAAAACACTTATACGCTTTACCCTCGGCTAACAATTGGTCAATCAGTTGATTGTAACGATCAAAACGCTGGGTCTGATAAAACGGACCTTCATCCCAGTTTAAACCTAACCACTGCATACCTTCGAGAATTGCATCGATAGCCGCTTGGGTGGAACGTTCAATATCAGTATCTTCAATACGTAATACAAATTTACCGCCCTTACTTTTGGCATACAACCAAGAATAAAGCGCGGTACGTGCACCACCAACGTGAAGATAGCCTGTCGGGCTAGGGGCGAATCGAGTTACTACTGTCATTAAATTAAAACCTATTCAAAAAATTGGCAGTATTTTAACAGCCAATGCAGTGAATTTATATCTACAAACAAGCTTTATTGCCCAAAGTGTTTTTTATCTAAACGGAGCACTCGCATTACACATGAATGAGCCGTTTTGATGGACAAACCTAGCCCCTTTTTTCACTGCGTTGATACAAAATATTTGTTCGCAACCATTTTTATGGACTTGCTTAGTAACTCTAATTTGAAATTTTGGTTACTGCTGTAGAGCACTAATGTTCAATTAATCTACACCTAAGGCCTAAAGCGAACAGTTTTCAACCATAAAAACATTAATTTTCATTTAGGTGTTGACAGTTAAAAGCCCACACCTATAATAGCGCTCCACTTACCGGCACAGTCTAGTAAGTAGCAATATTTTGGTCGCTTAGCTCAGTTAAATAAAGAGAAAGCATCGCCGCCTTTTTATGATGAAGGCGAAGATAACGGGTTAAACCCCAGAGGCTCAAAGGTAGTAATAAATTTTGGTCGCTTAGCTCAGTTGGGAGAGCATCGCCCTTACAAGGCGAGGGTCACTGGTTCAAGCCCAGTAGCGACCACCACATTTTTAGTTTTTTAAGAGATAATTTCTTAAAAACACATCACAGTTTACGGTCGCTTAGCTCAGTTGGGAGAGCATCGCCCTTACAAGGCGAGGGTCACTGGTTCAAGCCCAGTAGCGACCACCACATTTTATCTTCATGATTTATATACACTTTATCCATTTACTTCCTAATGCTATTCGAGCGAATTAGGGTGATTAAGAAGAATTGCGCTGCAAGCCACTCTACGACATTCTTTGCCAAAATAAATCATAATCAAAGCCATAGATATCTTTTACCTTATGTACCGGCCCAGAAGACGCTGTGAACGTTCTGTCACGTCTCAGTTATTCCTAAAGTTTTTTAATCTCTTCGTTATACAGCAAAGGCAGAACGCCAGAAATGCTCTATCGCTGAATAGCAATTATCAAAAATACTCATTGGGGTGAATTTGAGTAGGATTTTGTTATAATGCAAGTCGCTATAACATCAATAGATTTATCAACTTCCTAATGAACTTAAGCTATGACAATATTTTCGATGCAGTGTCAGAATCACCTGAACAAGCTTTGCTTGATAAAAAGTGTTCAGACCTAATGATAGAAATTCATGGGATGTTGGATTTGAAAAATGCACCGATTAAAACAATTGTTCAAGCATTGGGGTTAACTCCTGAACAAGCCAGAAAACTAGCAAAAGGTAAAACCGAAAAATTTAGCTTTTACGAACTTCAAACATTTGTAGAGCGTCTTTCTCCCTGTATTAAATAGACAGGGACAGTATATATAATGAGCTGTCTCACAACTTATCGGGTATACACATATTTCAATATTACTAACTGCTACTTTTATATAGTGGGATGGCGTGTGGGTAGATAGCTTAATGACTTGGCGTTACATAATTGACGCCTGCATACTTTCATATTTACGTTTTTCGGTGGCAATATAATCGATCCATTGGCTAGCGTGTTTGGCGCTTTTTTTATAATCTTTTGCCTTTTCACAGGCTTCTATAGCACTGTCAAATTTCTTCATATTAAAGCGCGTCATTCCCAATAATAACCAAGCTTCTCCGTTATGTTTGTCAGTTAACCCTTTATCAAATCCTAACAACAAAGACTTTTCTGCTTCTTTGTATTGAGCCAAACTAAAATGTAGATATGATTTTCTTAGGTAGTTTTCGCCCTTGTCACTAAGCTCTGCGGCGAAAGCGAGTGCATCCAATGCATTATTTCGCTCACCAGCCAATTGCCATGCTTGGGAAAGCATTTCAAAATTTCTCTCAGTAGCGTCCAACGTCCCTGATCCCAGAGCCTCTTTCAATACTTTTGCAGCTTTATATGGCGTCTTTTGGGACATATACAAACTGGCCAAATTACTTATTTGTGATGCCTGTATTAACTTACCGTCTTCATAAAGTGCTTCCATCAGCACCATTTGTTTATCGAGTCTATCTAGTTGCCCATATACCGATGCCAAATAGAGGATATAACTAGATTTTGGGTAGTACTTGATGATTTCTTCTAATACCTCTGGCATTTTATTCAAGGCATTAATTTCAAAATACACCGCGTTGAGCAATAGCAGTAGGTTTTCATCTGGATCTTGTTGTTGTTCATAGGCTGCTTTTCGACCTTTCAGGGCCGCATCGATTGCGCCCTGCCAATCTTCCATCTTATAATTAGCTTGGGCCAGCAATGCGTAATCAAGTTGCTCAGGCACTTCAGTAATGGCTACTAGCTGCTCACAATACTCTTTTGATTTAGCATAATTTTCATTAACCATACTTAATTGTGAAAGGGTTTTTAAGGTCTGCTTATGTAAATTAATCGGCATGCCCCCAACAGAATCCAGTACTTTTGTAAATGAAACCAAGGCGCTGTCTTGATTGGAGTTACGGTAATGGATAGAGCCCATCAATGAATGTATCTGAGCCTTTTCATATTTAGACGCGCGTTTTTCGAGTAGTTGTGAGAGGTCCTCTAAGGCTTCTTCAAATTGCCCTTCTTCTACCAGTAAATTTGCACTCTCCATCTCTTTAAAAACCTGTAGACTAATGGCATAGGCCTTTTTATCTTTGCTATGCAGTTGTGTTTGGATGCTCAGTAGACCTGTTAGTACTAAAACAATGATTGGCCACTTCATTGGGAGTCCTGCCGATCTTCAAGCGTATATTCAAATCTGTTTCTCACGTTAGGCACCTCTATTGCCTCTGAATTAACAATTCTGGGTTTATACTTAAACCTTTTCGCAGCAGATATTGAAGTGCGTGCAAACACAATCAGACATTCCCCTGGTACTATCTCAACGTCTTTTGTTGCCCCAGTAGTTGATACCGTGAATTCCACCGTACACGTCCCCTCTGTATTGCTCATCGAAGCTTTAATCGGATACGCTGGGGCAACTTTTACAATAGGTAAATACTCGCCATCGCCAGTGCCAATCATGCCTCCAATATCTACAGTTATATTGGCATCCGCTGCAGGAATGGATACTTGCAAACCGACGTCGCTCATGTTTTGTTGGTTGTTTTGTGGTGTTGGTGGCGCCGGAGGGGCTGCTTGGGTCTGGGGACGTTGGGGTGTTGTTTTTTTTACTTGGGAGCTTTCATCGCGTTTTACCCGCACAAAATCTAAAAAGTTGGCTCTTGACCCTTGTACTAGTTCCTGTTGACTAAATTCAATTAAAATATGCATAAATAAAGTCAACAGTCCAGCAATTGCCAAGCCGGCAATCGTGGTGATAGCAAGGCGCAAATAAAAATAATGATCGTTAAATTCCAAGCTATGAACTAGGTGTGAATTCTTCATTATTAACTTCTGTCCGCCGCTAAAGCAATATCATAAACGCCTGCTTTACGGGACGCATCCATCACTTTTATCAAGGTTTCGTTTCGTGACATTTTGTCTGCCTGAATAACCACCATGCCTTTTGGATTTTCTGCTTGTAATCGTTCGATATTAGGTCGCAACGCTCTAAAATCCACTTCTCGGCGGTTAATCCAAATCTTGTTATTAGCATCGATAGCAATCAATATGTTGGCTTTTTCCTGCACAACAGAGGTAGAGGCCTTGGGCGCATCCACTTCAATCCCAGATATTTTCACAAAGGTTGCGGTGACGATAAAGAAGATCAACATAATAAATACCACATCCAGCATGGGCGTAATATCTACGGTAGCGTCCTGATCCTGCGGCTGATGAAAAATAAACTTACGCATTGTTTTGCTCCTGATGTTTGTCTAACGTCAATTTTTCTTGAAAAACCAATTTCATAGCTGTGGCTTTGTCGATTAGATAGTTACTGATCATCAAGCCTGATATCGCCACAACCATGCCAGCCATGGTCGAAACAGTGGCCTTTGAAACGCCACCTGCTGTTGTTCTGGCGCTATTGTTGCCAGTTACCGCTAAGGCATCAAATATCTCCAACATACCCATAACTGTTCCCAGCAAACCCAACAGAGGACAGACCTTAACTATAGTGCCGATAAGCTGCAGGTTACGGCCCATTTCTCGATTTACGCGACTTACCAATAACATTCGAAAGTGCTGAGTATACCAATCTGCCATGTCTTCCCGCTGCTGCCAAAGGGCTGAAAGTTGTTTCTGTTTGTTGGGGAATACCCAAAATAAAAACACCACTCTTTCTAATATCAATGCCCACATTACCGCTGCCATAATAATAATCAGTAACAGTATGTCCCCACCCAGTTCCAGCATATCGCCGAACCAAGGAAAAAGATTATCAATCAAGGCTAACATGGCTTGTCCATTAAATTTTCTGAGCGCAGAGCAACTAAAGCGACTGCTTCTTGCTCAATAATTTGGGTGATTTTGTTAGCTTTGCTATTGACTAAATTGTGCAACAGCAAGGTTGGAATGGCGACAACCAAGCCTAAAACCGTTGTTACTAGTGCCTGTGAAATACCACCCGCCATCAGTTTGGGGTCACCTGCACCAAATAGAGTAATGGCTTGAAAGGTGATAATCATGCCTGTTACTGTGCCCAGCAATCCTAATAAGGGCGCCACCGCAGCACTGATTTTCAAGAAAGAAAGGCCTCGGCTGATTGGTGGTAATTCACGTAAGACTGCTTCACCTAGTTTCAATTCTAAATGTTCTAAATTGTCAGATTTGTTATCTTGAAATACTTGTAACACTCGCCCTAACGGGTTGTTGCCTGGCGTGTCCAGATGGGACAGCTGTGTTTGAATTTTGCGATCGACTAATAATAAATAGATAAATCGACCAATAGCCAATATCACCACTAGTACACCCAGAGTTAAAATAACGTAACCAATCATGCCTCCTTGTTGTACACGCTCAGTCAAATTTGGTGCTGCGCCCATGAGTGAAATCAATTGACCACGAATGGGATCGATTGTGAACGGGATGAGCGCACCAGCACTTGCAGCTATGGATGTTGCCCCAGTCATGTAGCGTCCTGAGGGCTGGCGCGGATACTCTACAATTCTACCAGTCTCGTTTATGCGCTGGATATATTTCCCATCGGCTATAAGGTTAAACGTACCGATGCGTATGAGGTCCATCTCTACTTCCTGACCATTTTGCAGCAAAACTGTTTGTTTAGATTGGACGATTTTGCCAGACTCGGTCATTTCACGTTGCAACTCGAACCACAATCCTTCGATTTCCGCCACTGATGGTAATTCAGTCACCTGGCCCATTTTTTCAGAAAAGGCATTAAGCTCAGCCGTTCGTTCTGGGTAATGCATTTGCACTAGGGAGTTATCAAATTGCCCCTGCGTGTCATTAGCTACCAATTGTAAAACTCCGAACAATTCTTTTAACGAACCCAAGCGTTGACTTAACCTTTCTTGCAGTAAGCCAATTTGTTGCTCATTTACCTCAAACTGTTGTTCTTGCTGCAAACTCAGGGCTTCAGCTTGTACTCGCTGTTGTTTTAAGTCCGACAAAAGGTTGCTCTGTTGTTGACGATCCTGATTGAATTGCTCAATCCTTTGCTGATTTACCTGTTGGTCACGTCTGTAACCTTGCTTCACTTTTTGTAGTAATTCATCAACCGAAATTGTGTCATTATTTTGAGTGTAACCAAGTCTACTGAATAGTAAAAAATACATAGCAAATGCAATAATACTTAGGTAATTAAATGGGGTTTTCATGGGCGTACCTCAATATCTGCAAGCAGAGGCAGTGTAATCAATTCGGGGGATATTTCTTCACGGGCGATTTTTAGCCCCTTAGTAATATGTCTTTTGTATTGGCGCTCAGTGAGTGGTTGCCAACCTTTCGTTTGGTTATTCCAAAATCCCACTTTATCACCAGCTAAGTCCCGGTACATTAAACCTATTCGTCCTATTCGCAGAAAATCAACCGCAAACTGACTGTCAACCAGATCTACTCGGCCCTTGTAAGATTCGATGGTATAGCCATATTCATTTTCAATTTGATAGGCTTCGAAGACCCGTCGGCATTTTTCAGATGTAGTGAATTCGGCTTTATCCAACAACTCACGCAGATCAGCGACCCGTTGGGTGCGTTCTTGATTTAGAAAAGGCATATCAATGTCGACAAATGATTCAAGTGCGTCGACCATACGCACCAGCAACGGCATTATTTGTCTCTCGATTAAGGTGGCATTGTTAATTGAAGTGTTAAATTTGTTGATTTGAAGCTGTTGATCATCTAACTGGCGTTTTAGCATGGCATTGTACATATTTAAGCCATCTAACAGTTGTAGTTCATCCTGATAATCTTTCTCCATTGCTTGTATCTGTTCTAATGTTTGGTCGACGGACTGTTGTGCTAACTGATTTTTGGTCAGTCGCTCTAATCCTTCGTTAACTAGTTGTTGTGTTTTTTCCTGATTCATCGCCTCGGCACTGAAACCAAGTAAAATGGTTAACAGCATAATTTTTATTAATTGCATAAACCCTCTTATTAACTGTGCAGAACTCACCAATTAATAGATGATAATGCCCTCCAAATGCCAGATGAAAGTGCCCTAAACATGTCCTAGATCATAATTTATTAATTTAACTTATTCTGAACTGACTATTTTATGAATATCTATCAAATGTATGTTGAGCATTGGAAAAAGCCTGGATTTTGGATAATGAGGACAAGCTGGAGTAATACTGTCGCAAAGGTCGAATTTGTTGGAGAGCTAACAGGTAGAGCACCTTACTTCGGTAACCCAGTGGTAAGAGTTATGATTAATTCTTGATCTGCATCAACACCAAATAACAGAATATAGATAAGAATCAAGCTAGGTTTTTAGTTCTTATAAAAGTTATGTTTGGAGTGAAAAATGATCGCGAATGCCGCACCCTCAACCTATGTATATTCATTTAAAAACGGTGACGGAAAAAACAAAAAGTTGTTAGGTGGCAAAGGTGCAAATTTATGCGAAATGACTCAAATTGGTATTAATGTCCCTGCTGGTTTTGTTATCACTACGCAAGCTTGTCTAAGTTATCTCGACACCAAAAACCAAGGCATGCCCGATGGCCTAATTGAACAAGTAAAGCAACAAATAAAAGAACTAGAGCAGGCAACTGACAAAGGTTTTGGTGATCCTAACAATATGCTGTTGTTATCGGTTCGATCTGGTTCGGCCATGTCTATGCCTGGCATGATGGATACTATTCTTAACTTGGGACTTAATTCGCAAACACTGCCTGGCCTGATTAAACAAACAGGCAATCCACGTTTTGCATGGGATGCCTATCGCCGCTTTGTACAATTGTTTGGCAAGGTTGCATTAGGTATTGCTGACGATAAGTTTGACAAACCCTTTGATGCCATCAAAAAACGTGAAGGGTTAACCGAAGACACAGATCTTTGTGCTGAGCATTTTCAGGAAATCACGCAACTCTTTCTTGAGGTGGTTAAAAACGAAACCGGCAAACCCTTTCCTGAAGATGTATATGAACAACTACAAATTTCCATTCAAGCAGTATTTGGCTCGTGGCTAGGCAAACGAGCTATTGATTATCGCCGTGAGTTTAATATCACTCCCGATTTAGCTAACGGCACAGCTGTTAATGTGCAGAGCATGGTGTTTGGCAACATGGGCGATGACTGTGCAACTGGCGTTGGCTTTACGCGAAATCCAGGCACCGGCGAAAATATCATGTTTGGTGAATACCTGATCAATGCTCAGGGAGAAGATGTGGTCGCAGGCATTCGAACCCCCAAAGCTGTGCAAGAGTTAGAACAGGATATGCCACAAATGTACAAAGAGCTGGTTACCTTACGCAATCGTCTGGAAGACCATTATAAAGAAGTGCAGGATTATGAATACACCATCCAAAATGGTGTGCTGTTTTGCCTGCAAACACGGGATGGCAAAATGAATGCTGCAGCTCGTGTACGTACCTCTTTGGAAATGAGTAATGAAGGATTAATTACACGTGATCAAGCGCTACTGCGGATTAACCCTGAAGAACTAGAGCAACTATTACACCCTCGACTTGATCCGAAATCAAAACAGCTACCAATTGTACAAGGCTTACCTGCGTCTCCGGGGGCTGCTTCAGGAACGATTGTATTTGATGCTGATCGTGCCGAACTGGCTCGTGATCAAGGTGAAAATGTCATTTTAGTGCGAGAAGAAACGAAGCCAGAAGATATACACGGTTTTTTTGCTGCCCAAGGTGTACTCACCAGCCGAGGGGGGAAAACTTCACATGCTGCTGTGGTCGCTCGTGGTATGGGTAAACCCTGCGTAGCTGGCGCCGAAGGTATTATTGTTGACGTTGAAAAACGCATTGCTCGCATCAATGATACCGTGCTTCATGAAGGTGACACTATTACCATTGATGGTGCAAACGGCAACGTCTACTTAGGGAAAATAGACACTGTGCCACCGCAGTTTTCCGATGAACTGCAGACCTTACTGAGTTGGGCCGACGAGATTTCTACTCTCAAAATCATGGCTAATGCCGACACTATGGAATCAGCCAGTAAGGCATCTGATTATGGTGCTATGGGCATTGGTCTTTGCCGCACTGAGCGCATGTTTAACGCACAGGATCGGTTGCCGTTGGTGATTGATATGATTTTGGCAAAAGACAAAACTGAGCGACAGAAGGCGCTGGATGTGCTGCGTCCGATACAAAAATATGATTTTAAAAGTCTGTTTAAGGTCATGTCTCCGCGGCCTGTTACTATCCGTTTACTTGACCCACCTATTCATGAGTTTTTGCCCAGTGAAAAACAACTTGAACGGGAAATTAAACATCTTATACGCCTGCAAGAAACGGTTGCAGGCGTCAATGATTTAATGAATACCATGCAACTGTTAAAACACCAAGCTGAGGCTCAAAAACTGCCTAAACCTTTTGGCCCTGGTGGACGCGAATTGGTGGAGTCTGCCATCGCCAAGAAAAAACAAATGCTGTTGAAGGTGCGTGAGTTGTTTGAAGTCAACCCGATGTTAGGCCATCGGGGTGTGCGCCTAGGTATTACCTATCCAGAAATTTATGAAATGCAAATACGAGCAATATTGGAAGCCGCTGCTGAATGCACCAAAGAGGGTATAGAAGTGCGCCCTGAAATAATGGTGCCCCAGGTATGCACCAATCAAGAGTTAATATGGGTAAGACAAATAATGGATAAAGTGCTGCTTGAAGTGGAAGCCGAACACAATATTAAAATCAAATTTAAATTCGGCTCAATGATCGAAGTGGTACGCGCTTGTATGCGAGCTGGCCATCTGGCAGAAACTGCCGAGTTCTTTTCCTTTGGCACTAACGACCTCACACAATCCACTTTTTCGTTCTCCCGTGAAGACGCAGAAAACAAGTTCCTGCCATTGTACGAAGAGAACCATATTCTTCAGGACAATCCATTTGAAACGCTGGATGTAAAAGGTGTTGGCCGACTAATGGAAATGGCAGTGCAATGGGGACGTAAAACCAACCCCGATTTGAAAGTGGGTATCTGTGGAGAGCAAGCTGGCCATCCTGAGTCGATACGTTTTTGTCATCATATTGGACTGAGTTACGTTTCATGTTCTGCTCCGCGCGTGCCGATTGCTAGGCTGGCTGCAGCTCAGGCGAAGTTAACTGAAAAGGACTACTCGATTTAGTAGTCAATAGAACTAGCAATACTAATATCACCACTTTATACGCAAAGCATCTGAGCGTAGCAGTGTTGACCATGCATGTTTCGGAGTGTTGTCATTGTGAAAACTCTTTTTCGATATACCAATATTTTGGAAATTGTAGGGGATATTGTCAAAATAAAAGTCCCTTTGAGTGAAAATGGGCAAGGATCCGCCGTCAAATTTGGTGATCTTGCGATCCTCGAAAATAGTCTTGGAAAACCTTCAACTGCGCAGGTTATTAGCATCAATCGAGAAGAGGTCTCATTACAGGTCTTTTCTGGTACTAAAGGCGTGTCAACGGACTCAAGCGTAAGGTTTTTGGGACACCCGATGCAAGTGACCTATTCCAACAATATCCTAGGGCGTGTATTTGGTGGTAGTGGAATGCCAATCGACAATGGCCCTGATTTATCGTCAGATTCAAAGGTGCAGATTGGAGGCCCGTCAGTTAATCCTACTGAGAGGATTGTCCCCAAAAAAATGATACGCACCGATGTGCCTATGATTGACGTCTTTAACTGTTTGGTTGAAAGTCAAAAGATCCCAATCTTTTCTGTATCAGGAGAACCCTATAATGCATTTTTGGCCAGAATTGGAAATCAGGCAGATGCCGACATTGTAATATTTGGTGGAATGGGATTGATATTTGATGACTACCACTTCTTCAAAACGAGCTTTGAGGATGCGGGGGTATTTTCAAGAACAGTGATGATGGTAAATCAAGCATCGGATCCAATTGTTGAGAGGTTGTTAGTACCCGATATGGCTTTAGCGGTAGCAGAGCGATTTGCAACTGATGAAGGGAAACGAGTGCTGGTACTGTTAACCGATATGACTGCTTATGCGGATGCACTCAAAGAAGTCGGTGTGTCGATGGAGAGAGTGCCCTCCAATCGCGGTTATATGGGAGACCTATATTCGCAACTTGCCAGACGTTATGAGAAAGCATGCGATTACGCAAGAGGTGGTTCAGTGACCATTCTTTCAGTGACAACCATGCCAGGAGGCGATGTCACTCATCCTGTGCCTGACAACACCGGTTATATTACTGAAGGGCAGTTTTATTTGCATGATGGTGTCATTGACCCGTTTGGATCTTTATCTAGGCTAAAACAAAATGTCATAGGTAAAGTCACCCGCGAAGACCATAGTCAGATTATGAACACTATGGTGCGTTTCTATTCTGAAGCAAAAGACGCTGAGCAAAAGATGGCTATGGCCTTTGAACTGTCTGATTTTGACCATCAACTACTTAAGTTTGGGCGCTTTTTTCGTGAGCGTTTTATGGATATCAATGTCTCAATAAATCTCGAAGATGCACTGGATCTTTGTTGGCAAACTCTTGCTGAATGTTTTGAGGCAGAGCAACTACTGATGAAGAATGAACTGATCTTAAAATATTTTCCTACAAAGATAGAGGCACAAGAGACTGATGGCGCAGCTACAGCTTAATAAATCGTCACTGGCGAATGAAGCAAAGAGCTTAGTCACCTATAAGCGCTTTCTACCCTCTCTTGATTTAAAGCGTCAGCAATTAACAGCAGAGCGTAACAAAGCCAAGACGATAGTGAATGAAACTGCCAAGCGGATCTGCGCACTTGAGTTTTACGTCGCTGACCAGCTACCGATGTTGGCCAATCAAAATATAGATCTTGAGGGGTTGGTTGAGTTTTCCCATGCCAACATCAAAACTGAAAACATCGTGGGTACGCAACTTCCTAAATTGAGCAGCGTTAAGATTAAGGTGAAGCCATTTTCAGTCATGGCCACACCTCATTGGGTTGATAATGTGGTGGCTACCTTAAAAGAAATGCTTGAGCTGCAAGTCTTTGCAAAAGTTAACGAGCGAAGGTTGCAGTTGCTAGATAAGGCCGTTCGCACCATTACTCAGCGGGTTAACTTGTTCGAGAAAGTACTGATCCCGCAAACCGAGTCTAATATTAAGCGCATTAAAGTGTATTTATCAGATGAGCAGATGGCCGCGGTTGTACGCTCAAAAATTGCCAAACGTAAACGTCAAAGTGTGTTGTCAGAATGAGTATTTTAAAACAACATAAAGTGACCTTATTTGGCCTCAATCACGACAAACAAATCCTTTTAGAAGGGCTGCAATCTTTGGGGTGTATGCACGTACTGCCATTAGTTCCAAAGCCCAAAGAAGTCGAAAATGTGATTAATCCAAAGTCTGACAGGGCCCACAAAGCGCTGCGATTTTTAAATGATTTGAAAACCAAGAGACGCCAGATACTGCACAAATCTGATTTCGATGTCGACAACTGTATTCAACAGGCGGTGGATTTGAAACTCGATATGCGCAGAGCATCCGACAAAAAAGAGCTAATCCTGCAACGTTTAGTTGAAATTGAACCCTGGGGGAACATTGAATACCCGCCAAAAGCGACGTTAATGGGTTACCTTTTTTGGTATTACATTTTGCCATTGGATAAGCGTAAAGTCTTATTTTCAATCGCTCTGCCTTGGTCTATTGTTCACAAGGACAATAAAAACGCTTATGTGGTGGTGGTATCTAAATCTGAACCTAAGCTTGAATTGTTGCCGGTCCCGAGAGTCCATTTGGGCTCTAAATCGAAGGCTGAACTGCTCAATGAGCTAGAAGAAGTTGAGCTGTTACAAGATGAATTAAATGCCAAGCGACAAAGCCTAAGTCGGTTTATCTATTTGCTCAGTGTCAATATTGCTGAAGCCGATGATAAGGCTGCTTTAGGCAACGCATCACAAAAGATATTTGAAGATAAAGATTTGGTTGCGTTACAAGGTTGGGTGCCAGTTGAACGACAAGATGAAGTAAAAGAGTTTGCCAGACAAGCTGAATTTGCTTGTTTGATTTCTAAGCCCGATAAAAACGACACTCCGCCAACTTTACTAAAGCAACCTAAAAAGATGGATGCGGCTAAAGATCTGGCTTTATTTTACCAGGTGCCGGGTTACTACGGTTGGGATCCAAGTTGGTTACTGTTTATTTCTTTTTCGCTATTTTTCGCTATGATCCTTGCTGACGCAGGTTATGGATTGCTGCTTCTAGGTGGCTTACTTTTATCTTGGAGGAAACTTGGTCGTAGCAATAAAGCAAAGGCTTATCGACTATTGGCTTTGTCCTTAACTGCAACAACCGTTGTGTATGGGGCGCTGGTGGGAAGTTACTTCGGGGTAACGCCGACAGTAGGTACCGTGTTCGACCAACTGCATATCATCGACATGAATAATTTTGACATGATGATGAAGCTGTCAATCATTATTGGTGCTATTCATATAGGCGTTGCCAACCTATCTATGGCATATATTAACCGCCATAGACGCATTGCACTGGCTAAATTGGGCTGGTTATTTGTGATTTATGCGGGACTCACTTATTGGTTAGCAGACGGAAACTCCACAGCTCATCTCATCAGTTATTTACTCTTAGGCTCGGGAGTGCTGTGCATTGTTCTATTTACAAGCGAACGAGCAATTAATAAACCTGTGGATCACCTGATGCGAATACTCGAAGGTATCTTTAGTTTGAAGGATTCGCTGAATGCCTTTGGTGACATCTTGAGCTACATGCGCCTTTTTGCTCTAGGTTTAGCCAGTGCATCATTGGCGATCACCTTTAATGAGCTTGCAGACAATGCTTATTCTTCAATATCTGGAGGGGGTTTGTTAATCGCAATTTTAATTTTATTAGTCGGACATGTATTGAATTTGGTGTTGTCGATAATGAGCGGAGTGGTGCACGGTTTACGCTTAAATTATATCGAGTTTTATAATTGGGGCCAAACAGAAGAAGGAACAGAGTTCCAACCATTTGCTCGAACGGAGGTTAAGAAATGAGTGATAATTATTTTATTTTAATGCTTGGATGGGTTGGCATTTATGCGCCTATGGCTCTGGGAGCGGTTGCCAGCGCAATAGGATGCGGGATTGCTGGACAAGCCAGTATCGGTGCGATGCTGGAATCTGAAGGTGGGTATGGGCGGTATATTGGCTTGTCGGCCTTTCCTTCTACATTTGTCATCTACGGGATCGTCATCATGTTCACCCTAAATCGTGCGATAGACATTACTAACGCGGGTGGCATTTTTGCGGTCGGTTTATTTTCAGGGATCGCTCTTTTGTATTGTGGCATGTGGCAAGGTAAAACGGTTGCTTCTGCGATCAGCGCCACTAGAGAGAAACCTGAAATATTTGGCTTATCTTTAGCTCCAGCAGCGATTATTGAGGGCTTTGGTGTTTTTGTCTTTGTATTTGCTTTAGTCATCAGTGCAAATATTCCTGGGGGGGTGTAATGGCAGAACAATCAACACATCCGGCTCTGGTCTCACAAGGCGTTGATGAACTCATCTCTAAGCTACGCCAAGAAGGGGTTGAAGCTGGCAATGCTCAAGCTGAAATAGTATTAAATGCAGCGCGAAAGCAGGCAAAGACAATATTGGCCGATGCAGACCATCAATCAAGCCAAAAAATCAGTGAGGCACAAAAAAAGGCTACAGCATTACTAAATGGTGGGCAAGAGGCGCTCAAGACAGCCATGCGAGACATGGTGCTGACATTGAAAGCAGAGTTGACTGAGGGTTTCAGGACTGATGTGAAGCGCTTGGTTGAGCATGAGCTGGCAAATCCTGAATTATTAAAAACATTGATATTAGAAATTGCTGGAAAACTAAGTAAGGATGCTGATATCAATGAAGATTCCAAGCTTGAATTTATTTTGCCTGAAAAAGTAGTAGGTCTTAGCGACCTGCAACATTCTCCAGAACAACTAGAAAACAGCCCGTTAACTGAATTTGTTTTTGGCCTAACCCGAGACATGTTGATTGCCGGCGTTAATTTTAAAACCAGTCATGATGTACAGGGCGGTATGAGTGTGAAGTTGCAGGATCGCGATTTAACCTTGGACTTTACTGGGCAAGCCGTGGCTTCGATGTTGCTGGAGCATTTACAACCGCGCTTTCGAGCTATTCTCGAAGGTGTAGTGAGATAAATTGATATGTTCAATAACTACCCAAAATCATTAAACGTGTTTGGCGGCGGCAAACCAATAAGATCCAATAAACTTAGTCAACCAAGTACCACATTGGTTACCGAGTGGGACCAAAGCGTGCAGTCAACAAACAGGCCGTTTAAAGGATGAAGGGTATAGATGAATACGTGAGCTTAATGTCTAGTTTGCCTAGTACTGAGCGATTATTTTTGGCGAAGTTAACACCTATCTCTCGATTGAGACTTGAGCAACGTTTAAAACAACTTAATGAACAAGATTTAAGGACGCTACGACAGGTCGAATCAGTTTTGAATTGGAGTATGCAAAATCTTGCGTTTTCAGATCAGCAGCTTATCAAGCACGCAAAAATGGTTTTCGTAGGTTTGCAGAGTGAGACTCTGAAAACACTGGTACGGGATAAAATGGAGTTGCGAACATGTGTAGCGGCTTTGAGGCATAGGGCGCAAGGAGAAAATGCGCCAGATAACCTGAATTGGGGCTTTGGACGTTGGGTTAGCCATATCAACCGAAACTGGAATGAAACGCATTTTGCACTGGAAACTGTGTTTCCTTGGTTACCTCAAGCGAAAGGTTTTATGGACAATAAAGATGCTGAAGGTATGGAACGTTTTATCTTAGATCACGCGTTTAAACAACTGCAACGTAGTGTTAACCAGCATTATTTTGATCTTGAGGCTGTGATTATTTATGTACTCAAGTGGAGTATTGTTGATCGCACCACGGGCTACAACATTGAAGCTGCAAAGATAAGATTTACTGAATTAGTTGAACAAGGGTTGGGGGATTTTGAGGTTGCATGAGTATAAAACTTAAGGATTAAATATGAACTCCAACAGTCGAACTGAGAATACACAAATAGATATCGAGCAGGGAAACGCCCCTGTTACTGCCAGAGTCGTAGCTGTTCAAGATGATCTTGTTGAGATACAAGCTCAGCTTGATAGTAATGGAAAGATGTATCGATTGACTAAAAATGAAGTGATATACATCTGTTCTAGTACGATAAACGCTTTAGGAGAGCCAGAAAAGTTAAAGGCAGAAATATTGCGGGTTAAAGGGAATTGCGCTGATGCCCAAGTGTATGAAAATACTCAAGGGGTGGCAATTGGCGATCCGGTAGAGCAAAGCGGCAAGTTATTGTCTGTCGAATTGGGGCCCGGACTATTAGGGCAAGTCTACGATGGTTTGCAAGCGCCATTACCAAGAGTCGCGGCAAAATACGGCATATTTTTACCAAAAGGCGCTCAAGTTGAGCCCCTTGAGCAACAAACTAAATGGTCATTTGTTCCAACGGTGAAAACGGCTGATTTATTATCAGCCGGTGATGCATTGGGCACCGTGCAGGAAGGCAGGATAAAGCACAAAATCATGGTCCCGTTTGATTGGCCTAACACTTATGCTGTGGATTGGATCCAAGAGGGATCATTTACGATTAAACAGCAAGTGGCTAGACTCAGGGATGAAAACGGTAAGGAATATCCTATTACGCTGTCACAGACTTGGCCAGTCAGATGGCCTTTGAGTAGCAATTTACTGAAGCGTAATCTTTCACAACGAAAATATCCCAATGAACCGCTTATAACAACACAACGTATTATCGATACTTTTTATCCTATTGCTCGTGGCGGCACTGCCTGTATACCAGGACCGTTTGGCGCCGGAAAAACGGTACTTCAAAACGTCATATCACGGCATTCATCAGTAGACGTGGTTATTGTCGTGGCCTGTGGTGAAAGAGCCGGTGAAGTGGTTGAAACGATCAACGAATTTCCGCAGATGTTAGATCCCAAAACAGGTGGTACTCTTATGGACCGCACTATTATCATTTGCAATACATCCTCAATGCCCGTTGCTGCCCGCGAGGCATCTATTTTTACGGGCATAACATTAGGTGAATATTATCGTCAGATGGGATGTGACGTTTTGTTGATTGCCGACTCTACTTCGCGTTGGGCGCAAGCCATGCGCGAGACGTCAGGTCGACTTGAAGAGATCCCAGGAGAAGAAGGGTTTCCTGCCTACTTAGACTCTTCAATAAAAGGTTTATACGAACGAGCCGGATTGATTGAAACCAATGACGGAACACTAGGGAGCTTGACGATGATTGGCACTGTGTCGCCAGCAGGCGGCAACTTTGATGAGCCTGTAACTCAAGCCACGCTTTCAACTGTGAAGTGTTTCTTGGGGCTTTCAGCAGACAGAGCATATAAGCGATTCTATCCGGCCGTGGACCCGTTAATCTCATGGTCGCGATATCTGGATCAAATGCAACAATGGTTTGATATAAACCTTGAGCCAACGTGGACCAAAAAAGTAAATGAAATGAAGATGTTACTCTCAATGGGTGATAACACCCTTAAAATGATGCAGGTTACGGGAGAAGAAGGAGTCACCCTTGAAGATTTTGTTGTTTATCAAAAGGCGCTGTTTTTAGACATGGTTTATTTACAGCAAGATGCCTTTGATAAAGTTGATGCGTCAGTATCACTTGATAGGCAAAAATACTCGTTCAATAAAGTGTATGAATTAGTCTCGCGAAGTTATGCTTTTGATGACAAAAAAATGGCTAGAACTTACTTTGTAAAACTCACAGGTTTGTTCAAAAACTTCAATTATGCCCCTGCTAATACCCAAGAATATGACAATTTATTGAAGCAAATAGGCAACTTATCTGAACAATATTTGTAGTGAATAATGAGCAAACACCCGATTCATTTCAATTATTTATCACAGGATGATCCCATTCAAGCGGGCGCGTTTGACTTGCCCATGGTGATCGATACAGCAGAGCAAGCTATGCTGGATTTTGAGCAGCAAAAAATCCTGTTTCCAGAAAAATTGTGCAGATTTTTAATCAGGTAACTCAAGAGCGTATTAATTGTTTGCCCGCCACATTCACATTATGTAATTATGAAACGCTTTCAAAAATCACCCTATTTCATTTTTCTAAGCAATCCAAGAGAATATTCTCACCATCTTCTTTCAGCAGTAATTCAATTGATTTTTTTCCCTCAAGCGCTGGAATAGCAGTATTCATCCATTTAGCAATATCCTGCTCGTTTGAGCCGAACATATTTCACTTAGTAGTCAGTTCGGACAAGGAAAAGATAATTTAATGTTGTTCTGACCCCGATATTTTTTGACCCCGATATTTCCGATATTTTTATTGTTTATCATAAATCAAAGACCCCGCAGGTGTTCTATAATGGCCGTTTTGTTAATTATTTATCATAAATCAAAGACCTGACCCGCAGGTGATTCGCAGTATGCAAAAAAATCTGGCAAACTGATTTTTAACTATCTTATGCTTAACAATATCAAAGCCCAATAAAGAGGTAATATGACGATTCAAATTGCTGGTAAAGGAAACGTGCTTGGCCTAATACTATGTCTATTATTGGCATTACCTGCATACGGTACTGCTGAACCTGTCAATACGCCAGATACCACACAGCACAACAGTGTAATTGAAAATTTGGACAAACCTCTCTACACCCCCTTCGTCGAACGATATGTGCTTGACGAACTAAAAACACTTCGCACAGATTTGCAAGGGCAGCGTACAGAGTTTGTTGAACGATTTACCTCTACCGAGCTAGCGGCATCAGATCGCGCCATTAACTATGCGACCAGCACGGTGAACAATATTTTTTACATTATCGCAACGGCCGCCTCCATACTGGCGCTTGTTGGCTGGAGTTCAGTCCGTGAAATACGACACAAGCTCAATGAGGTCATCGAACATAAAGTGACCCGTATTTCCGAAGACTATGAGCAGCGTCTGCAGTCCCTTGAAAGTAGCCTCAAAGATCGCACTAATCGCATCGTCGCTGCACAGGAAGACATCAGCCGCACCAATGCCCTGCATTCACTCTGGATGCGTGCGGGTTTGGAGGCGACACATCAGGCGAAAATAGATGTCTACGACCAGATTTTGGTGATTAACCCGACTGATACAGAAGCCCTAACCTACAAGGCCGACGAGGTATTAGAAATAGGGGAAGCACAATGGGCCCTCAGTCTTTGCAACAGAGCACTTTTGATCGACGCAGAATATCATTATGCATTTTACCAACGGGCCTGCGCTAATTCGACCCTTAATCAACTTGATGCCGCACTGGCTGATCTGAGCAACGCCATAGAACTATCAGGCACCTATCTTGATGAGGCCAAAACGGATAAAAGTCTTGAAAACCTCAGGTCTTCCGGCAAGCTCGATGAATTGCTTGAATTTTGTGTAGGCAGCTGAGTCAATCAATTGAGTCGGATCAATAAAACTATCGGAAAACTATCGGGGTCAAGAACAACGTTAAATAACGCATAGGCTAACCTTGTCGCTTACTTAACTCAAAGATAAGGACATCCTATGAGTCGTTTGCCTCGTATTGAGCTAAACCCAGTTAGGGCCTCGATGGTGGCACAGCCTTCTGAATATGTTTGGTCTAGTTATCAGATAAATGCATTAGGTAAGGTTTCAAATCTATGCACTCCACATTGTTTATACACCGCGTTAGGTATTAATGATACTGAGCGCCAAGCCACCTATCGTCGTTTATTTACTAGTCATGTCGAGGGGGAATTGTTAGAAGAAATTAGAGCCGCCACTCAGTCAGGTATGGCCTTAGGTAATGATAGATTTAAAAGCGAACTGACATCACTAACAGGTAGACGCTTACATACATTACCGCCTGGCAGGAAACTTGGATGGCGTAAGAGTTAATTTAACTTTGTTCTGACCCCGATAGTTCACCCCGATAGTTCCGTTGGCTATGAAGATCAGATGAATCTTTATGCTTATGTTGGGAATGATCCCGTAAACATGTTCGATCCTTCAGGAATGGAGATGGAATGCGTTACTGATAAAGACGGTAACGAAACGTGTACATTTACCCCAGATGATTCTAACGATTACTCATGGGGCGATGCGGCTATTGATGGCAGTTTAATTCTTTTTGATATATTGAATAGTCCTGTTAGTCCGACACCTGATGCCTCTATTATTGTTGGGGCAAGGGCTACTGCTAGAGCTGTGGCCAAGAACCAAGCTGCTAAAAAAGCATCAGAGAAATTTGCTAAAGATATTGCGAAGAAAATAGAAAGAGACTTAGGAAAAAAAACTAGGCGAGAATTTCATGATGTAAAAACGCCTGGAGCTGGTGACAGAACAAAAGAAGAGCTAATTGAAGATGCTGTAAGTATGTACCAAAGTGCGAACAAGCCTATTCCTAGCTGGTTAAAGTCTTTGGGGGGATAATGATTAATATTGAGATAGATAAAAAAATAGATGAAGTGATCAACTTGCGTTGTGTTCGCCAAGCAGTAGGTAATAGCACATCCTTGAGTTTAGGTTTTGGAAAAAAAGATAACGATGCCAGTACTGAAAAGTACCGTGAATGGGAAATAGGAACGTATTCAAGCAATTGGAGAGTAATAAAAAACAAACAGGTAATTTGTGCAAGTTTAGATGACGTTGAAACAAATGAAGAACTAGATGCTAAACTTAAGAACATAAGTTTCGGTTCAATTAGGTCTGTTTCTCAAAATGAAGTGGGTGACGTAACTTTATTTTTTGATAATTCTGTTCTTGTAGAGTTTATTTGTTTGTCAGACGAAGACGATGAAATGTTCCATGTTTTCTGCCCTAATTCAGAATATATTGAATATAACCCGTGCTCAGGTTGGAAAACTGGTCGTTCTGACTCCCCTTGGTAACAATCATTCGAATCCAAAGCCCGGCAAGAGCGAGGCTTTGGATTCAAAATTTGTAATCTAAACTTGCGGTGATCGTCTCCTCAATTTTAGCCAGAGTTTAGTTGATGAGAACAGCATCATGGCAAGTCCGACTAACAAGCCGCATGTAAAAATAAGGAAATTAGAATCGTAAGATAACAGATTCAAGTGATCCCCCAGAAACAGCAGCAACTCAAAAAATCCGCCTAAAACAATTACACCAACTCCCTGCAAACAGACAATCAAGTATGCAATCGAGATTTTCTTTTTGTTTTTATCTAACATTGGTTTTTTACTCCACATGAGTCTGCCAAACCAGCAGCATTCGAGGCAACATTTCCTAGCGCATCACCAACACCAACGGATGTTGAGCTAGCACCGCCACCTGTTGCGCCTTTAAGATGCATTGTTAGATTCTGATCTGCTACCGAAGTTGCGTTAAATACCTTTTGTTTGAGTGCAGCTGTACCTGCATCAATTGTGTCACCAACAATTGTTCCAGCCGCTCCTCCAGCGGCTCCAAGCACAATTCCAACCCCTATATTGTCAGTTAAGTTATTACCATCAATAGCATTATTGGTTACCGTTGATATTGCACCTATTGCGCCGCCCCCCGCTGTATTAGCAGTAACCCTAAGTGCATTACCTAACTGAGCAGTTTTTGTTGCGAGACCAGCTCCTGTAGCTCCTGCAAGTCCAGAAACTAAAGCCTTACCCGCGTTCCTCGCTATTCCAGATAAACTTGTGTCTTTAAGTTCTCCCGTAAATGCTTGTCGAGCAACTTCTAATCCAGCACCAATTATGAAACCAGCAACCCCCCATTTTCCTGTAGGGTCTGACATATTAATCGGATCATTCCCAACATAGGCATAAAGATTCATCTGATCTTCATAACCCACCGGGTCAGTCTGTAAGAATCGACCTAACTTTGGATGATACATCCGTGCTTTGTAATAAAATAATCGTAATTGTAAACCACCGTATTCTTACTATATTACAACGACTTAATTATAGAAAGGTTGAAGCTAATCCTTTTAGCTGATTTATGCGGCGTGGTTTAGGCCTAACTAGAATGTCATCATTTATCTTCAAAACAATAGCTTTGATAACGTCCGTTGTTCGAGTTAAATGAGAATAATCTTTAATAAACTTCAATTCCCAATCTATAAGAGTTCCTTTCAAAGATATTCTCTTGTCAGCCGCTCCTTTCGCTAAATCATTTTCCAAATATTTGGCAAGTGAGGTAACAGCCTTTTCATCATTTGAAAGTTCATGAAAATAATACTTCATCAGATAGAAAGAAAAATCTGGGGTTGCTCCCAATTCAGAACTAGCAAGATTTAGAATATCAATCATATGAGCCGGAACCCTTGTTTCGATTGATTTCCTCCGTTTATCCAATTGTCTTTTTATTGCAGGAGCTGATTGTTGAGGTGTGAGGATCGCTTTCTCACAGGTATTACAAACGCCAACTAGGACGTTTTTAACAGTACCAATACCATCACTAAAAGGCACATCTCGCAATGAGAATGTGGCATTTTGAATCGACTTACACTCCTCGCACATTGCTTTTTGTGTATCGCCTACTTTAAATATTTTCATACACTGACCTTTACCTAATGATGAACACTAATAAATACGCTATTAGGCTCAATTAAATACCACTTGATGTACCAATTTTTTCCCTGAAAACTAGTTTTTATTACATGAACATCAACTGTTGAATCAAAATAATGTGGACTTTCCCTATGCTCATTGCCTCTTGTCTGGGAGACAATATCAGTAACAAGATCTACACTGATTTGTCCTGTTGCTAACAGATTTTTAAGATTAATGTTGTCTCTTTGCTCGTGAACAATATTCCCCGATTTGAGACAGTCCACCAATTGACGCTTAACGTCTTTAAATCCCATAGTAAACTCCCTTTAGTGTACGCCATGTGTCGTACACTTAGATCACAATAACAGATTTAAGCATCTAAGTCACTATCGCTAAACATTGATGACTGGCTCAACGCAGATGGATGAGTTTTGTTATAAACCTCTGTTAGTTTTGAACGAGAAACAAAAGTATAAACTTGTGTGCTCGTAATGTTCGCATGGCCTAGCATCTCTTGCACATGACGAAGGTCAGCGCCATTATCTAACATGATCGTTGCCGTTGAATGACGAAACAAGTGACATGCGCCGCCACGTTTAAAGCCAGCAAGTCTTACAAAACGTGAAGTCGCATCAGATAATGCGTTTACTCTAAAACGTGCTCCTTTATCATTTAGAAAAAGCGCACTGCCTGATGCAATGGTGGCAAGTTGAGGTCTTAACTTAGCAAGATAAAATACTATCCATTCACATGCTCGCTCACTAATGGGCAATATGTATTCTCTGTCACCTTTGCCTTTTCTGATACGCACCAGTTGTTGCTTAATATCGATATCTTCAACATCGAGGTCTCTCAGCTCAACTCTGCGAATACCTGTAGCAAAAAAAGTTTCAAGAATGACTCTATCGACAAGTCCTTTTTCACCAAACAGAAGGGGTTGCTCTAGTATTTTTTCAACTACCTCTGCGGTAAAAATAGCTTTAGGTAATGGTCTACCCACTGTAGGTAATTCAATATGCGCCACTGGGTTATTTTCAATCAACCCTCGGTTGTGCATTTTCCCCATAAAGGTTTTCACATTTAACAGTAATGCGTATTTATTCGCCTTACAAATTGGCTGGTTGTCCTTAGGTTTGCGGTACGCATTGAGATGCTCCATATAATCATCCATCAATGCGATATCAATCTGCTGGATAGTCAATACGTCTCGAGTAAAACACCACATGCAGAATTTTCTTAGACTGTATTTTTTTGCTCGAATGGTATCATCAGCTTGTCCACGTGAGAGGCATAAGGCTAAGTAGTAGCGAACACAACGCCATAAACGATTAGTGGTAGGCTTTTGCATATGATATCTCCTTAACTAATTTCATACCGTCTAAGACAAATTGACCCAACTCAGGTTTGTGCCAGCGGATAATCGCAGGTTGCCATGAACGAACCCGACCATAACGATAGCCAACGGCTGAAACGAAATGACCAAATTCATCACGCTCTGGAAAAACAACACAGCCACGAAATAACTCACCCCCTTTCGCTGTTAATAAGCCGCAATGTTGAAGTTGACCACGAATAGCGCCACCTTCTAGTGTTCTTCCGTTAGGGATTTGTAAGCCTAAAGTTCGGTCACAAATCCCCATGTAGGAGTGAGATTGTAGCTCTGTGGGTATCGTTGTTAGTGAAGATGTAATCAAGCGCTTGTTGTCACTACCAAGTAAGCAGCTTCGGTAGAAATCGAACGCTTGCTTGATATACATATCTTCAAGCGATAGCTGTCCAAATATTTCTTCATGCATTGGTTTCACCTATTTCCTTTAATCTGTATTAACTCGGCTATTTCAAGCTATTTGGGTTTGGCTGGATGCTTAACGTTACTCGTATGCAAATAAAATATTCTTAAGCAATTAGAAGTATTTGTTAAACAGAAATGGCATGTCGTTAAGTTAGCGATGTTATTAGCATCGACATCCTTAACTTCTTTATACTGCTTTATGGGCACTACAGCATAGCAAGGTAAAGTATTGGAACCCTGATGCGTTACTTTTTGCTTTTGCTTTGTTCTAAACCGCTGTTGTCTAGTGGCATTATTTAGACGACCAATGCGGGTAGCTTGATATCTTTTAGCGGCTCGTTGAAGCGTGATTTTGCGTGCAAAATATCCGCAAGCGGAGCGACAATATATATTGCCTCTATCACAACGAGAACATATAACGGTTTTTGAATGGCAACGAGAACAATAAAACAGGCGAAATGAACCTTTCATGAAGAGATCCCCGTTGCTCAACCCGATAATATAAAATATATGATATTTTAAGGTAACTCATATCAACCCCAACAAAAGTCACTTAATATGAAGTAGTTGGGTAGTCAGAATACTGGTTCGTCATTACGATTACTTTATTACAAAGCACGGATTTATCATCCAAAGTTAGGCCGATTCCTGCAAACTGATCCTGTGGGTTATGAAGATCAGATGAATCTTTATGCTTATGTGGGGAATGATCCGGTTAATATGGTGGGTCCGACTGGGGAGTTTGGACAGTTTGTGGCAGGAGCGTTATTTAGTATGGGTTTAGAATTGACGGTACAACTTATAGAAAGCGGTGGCGACTTCTCTAAAGTGAACGGTTCTAAAATTTTAGTAGCTGGTGTTATGGGTGCAGTAGGTGTTGGAATCGGATCGAAAATTGATAAAGCAGCGATTGCAGTCAAGGCGTTGACTGGAAGCAGTGTGAAAGCAACAGCGACAAATATAGGTTTAAATACTACTACTGCAACGCTTACATCTGGTTTGGAAAATGCTACCAACAATATTGTTGATAGCGTGCAACACGAAGGTTTGCAGCATGATCTAGGTGGCGACTTGGCTAGTGGCGCTGAAGGCGGATTGACTAACTCAAGTGTTTCTGCAACTACTGGGAAATTGGGGTTGAGTGGTGGTAAGCAACAAGCAGTCAATCAAGCCGTAGAAGCGACCAAGAAAATATTTGAAACCGTGTGGAAGGACGACAAATAATGAATGTGAAAAGGTTAACGACTAGGTATGAAAACTTTTTCTCATATTTAGTTAATTTAACGTTGGTTATACTTATTGTCATGGTAATTCAAAACTTTAAGTCTTTCGATCTTGAGAAGTCTTTTATAGCTTTTTCATATGCATTTGGCGGCCTTTTGGTTTTATGCACACTTATTGCGTTGCCATTAGACATCATTACATTAAGAAAAGACAAAATTATGTGCAGTGAAGTTGGTGTGGATTATGAAAGCCAATTTGCTGAATTAGACAAGTCTAGCCGAAAATCTCTTAGAAAGAAGTACGCAGATTGGATTGGAAAAGGTAAAAAAGAAACCAAGGTAGATTGGTTAAACTTTGAAGAATAAGCAACGTGTTACCCGCGGTTTCTGAGCCACATGGGGCAACAAGATAACAATTAACAATAACAATTAACAAGACACCCATTGTAAATAACTATCGTAACTATCGGGGTCAGTAACTATGAACTATCGGGGTCAGTACAACGTTAAATAACGCATAGGCTAACCTTGTTGCTTACTTAACTCAAAGATAAGGACATCCTATGAGTCGTTTGCCTCGTATTGAGCTAAACCCAGTTAGGGCCTCGATGGTGGCACAGCCTTCTGAATATGTTTGGTCTAGTTATCAGATAAATGCATTAGGTAAGGTTTCAAATCTATGCACTCCACATTGTTTATACACCGCGTTAGGTATTAATGATACTGAGCGCCAAGCCACCTATCGTCGTTTATTTACTAGTCATGTCGAGGGGGAATTGTTAGAAGAAATTAGAGCCGCCACTAAGTCAGGTATGGCCTTAGGTAATGATAGATTTAAAAGCGAACTGACATCACTAACAGGTAGACGCTTTCATACATTGCCGCCTGGCAGGAAACTTGGATGGCGTAAGAGTTAATTTAACTTTGCTCTGACCCCGATAGTTATAGACTGAAACTGTCAGCCGCCGATATAAGACATCTCAACTTTTTTGTGTCTTGTCGTCGCTTCTGTGCGAAGTTCTGAATACCGATCTTCTCGCTGGTTCCAAATTAGCCCTATAGCATTGGTAATTTGCGTATCGCTCTTACCTGAACGCATAAGTGCCCGTAAATCATGGCCCGCCCCCGCGAATAGGCAAGTGTACAACTTGCCATCAGTTGAAACACGGGCGCGTGTGCAGGTAGAGCAGAAGGCTTGCGTTACGCTGGATATAACGCCGATTTCGCCGCTACCATCCGCATAGGTCCAGCGCTGGGCGACTTCACCGCTGTAGTTGGATGGTGCTTCGATGAGCGGCATCTCAGCGTTAACCATGCGTACAATCTCGGCCGAGGAAACGACATCGTTCATACACCAGCCGTTGGAGGTGCCCACGTCCATGAATTCGATAAAGCGTACAATGTGACCGCTACCTTTGAAATGCCGCGCCATGGCAACGATATCTTTATCGTTGACCCCCTTCTTGACCACCATGTTGATTTTAATGGACGTAAAGCCAGCGCCGTGTGCCGCGTCGATACCCTTTAACACATCGGCCACGGGGTAATTAACATCGTTCATAGCACGAAATGTCACCTCATCGAGGGAATCGAGTGAGACAGTCACTCGATTCAGGCCTGCGGCCTTGAGCGCTTTGGCTTTCTTGGGTAATAACGTGGCGATCGTAGTAAGGGCTATATCAAGTGGTTTTCCGCCTTGTGTTTTGAGGGTGGCCAGCATTTCGACCAACACATCGAGGTTTTTACGCAGCAGGGGCTCGCCGCCCGTGAGACGAACTTTCGTAACACCGTGTGCAACAAACAGCCGCGCCATGCGCGTGATTTCCTCGAAACTCAAAAGTTCGGACCGTGGCAGGTATTGGTAGCCATTCCCGAAGATTTCCTTCGGCATACAATAGGTACAACGGAAGTTACAGCGGTCGGTTACCGAAATACGTAGATCGCCCAAGAGCCTACCGCGTGTATCTGAGGTCTGGCCACTAGGGGCAGCCGCGTTCGCTGGAATTATCGGCATTTGGCCTGCAGAAAGCAGGTCAATAATAGGGATTAACTTTATAGTCATTGGGCGCCTGATATGGATAAATTGATTCTTGAGCGATAAGTTGTGACGAGCAGCTATAGTGCGATAATCCACCTGTCTCAAAGAACGCTAGCGGCTTCAGCCGATAGTATTTTCTTCCACATCGATTGTTTGCTCGGCATATTGCTGCGACATGACTCCCTGCAACTCTCGCACTAGGGAGTAACTCCCTATGCTCGCTTACCGAAACCATAACACTGCTAAGATAGTTTTCAATCGCTACTATAACAATAAATATTATAAATAATTGGCGAACATACATTGCCGCCTGGCAGGAAACTTGGATGGCGTAAGAGTTAATTTAACTTTGTTCTGACCCCGATAGTTTTTTTGACCCCGATAGTTTTTGTTCTGACCCCGATAGTTTTATTAGTTTTATTGTTCTGACCCCGATAGTTTTATGAACTGTCGGGATGAGAACTCTACTGCGGTTTTGAGTCAAATTGGTCAAAACAATCGCCATAAGTGTTGCGTAAGCTGCCGTCAGGATCGTGGACTTTGACTGTATCAGCAGACCAATTAAGAAAGACCACGTTTTTACCCTTTGATTTGGTGTAACTTGGCACGATAAGCGCGTTGACCCTAGATTGTCGTGCACGCTCAAACAATGTCCATCCGCGACGTTGACTATTAGGTAGTAACCATCCACCACTGAAGTAAGCGCGAGTGTCGGGATGGTCAACGGCATTTAATACCCTGTCACAGGTGGCTGTATAGGACAAAAGTACGACGGGATCAATAAGGGTGATGCCATCGCCAGCGGCCTTACTTTCATACATTGCAGTGAACTGGTCGATGCAGGTGTAAAGTGCTGCCTGGCCTTTGGGGTTAAAGCGACCTCCTCGCGATTTCGAACCATCACCACTTAACGGGGCATAAGCCCATTTTAGGCTGTGTACGCGATAGACTGTCTGATTAATTGAGTCGCCCTGGGTGTGTTCAAAGTCACCTATGAGTTCATCAATCAAGCTCACTCGAACCCGCCTGCCTCTTTCATGCCGATGTAGTCGTTTATCGCAATCAGTCCCTGGCTGCCGAATTCGCGCAGAACTTCAGAGGCTGACTTGTTATCAAATGCCGGAATGGGTGTACTGCGAAACCACAGCCAGCTGCGCTCTTTGGAATAGTCGAACCATGGAGATATTCGCTCAATGATGGCGTGAATATCTTGCAAACGAGATTGCACTTTGATTGACTGAAACCGGTCGGTACGTTTTAGCGATGTCTCTGGCAGACCTGCAGAGAAGGCCAGCGTTTCCATATTGGTATGCAGTTGTTCAACCCATTTGCGCGGGTCTTCTATTTCAGAGCCGTCAGGCATTTGTGAGAATGTAGAAAGCATAGTGACGCCATTTGTGACCAGTAATATGTCGAATTATATGTCATAATGTTGGCAGTGTCACCAATATTCACGAAGAGTTGGAAGCAACATTCAACCTAGACTAGGTAAATTAAGGATCCACATTCTTTTTTCCTAAGGCATGAGACGATAGTTTCACCATATTAATGGCATCATGAATTCCATGGTGATGGGAACCCTTTTTAAAGCATAAACGGAAAGGAGCGCGAAGGGGAAAGTAATCAGGACGAAGTACCAAATTTAGTTGTAAATGATTCTCATTTGCTACAAGCCAAGTCGACCTTATGTTTAAGAAAACCCAAAATTAGAGAAGATTTTTTAGCGGTCTGCGTATCTTTTTTTATGATTTTAAGAAATAGCCTACTCTGTAATTGAGGAGTAACCATCCATAATCTCACATTTTATTTTTGCTTATGTGACACTAAGAGATAATAAAAGAAAATCATTAAATGGAATGTATGAAATTAGCGGGGAAAGACATGTTAATCTTCCCCTAACAAAATTAGTCAGCTTATTTCGTAATTTTTTTGATCCTGCCCTTCCTGCACCTTCCAACATGCCGTTGCTGCATCTGGGTTTGGCTCATTGGAAATTTTAATAAACTCACCAGAAATCGAGAATACCTCAGCAATATCAGCTGAAGTGAAATACTTATAGCAAGCAATATCTCCCCATATAGGTAGTGATCCCCCTGTCATCGAATAGTGAGTAACGATTTTTTCAGCAATAGCCATGCGATGTCTCTCTTGATCGGCATTAATCACGAAAGGTAACAAACGTAACCGTCGTTGGTTCTCGCATAGCCCCATAACAAAAAACGACTCGCGTTTATGCTCAAAAAACGTTTCGACAAATAAAAAGGGGCAAAACTCACTCTGTTTCTTCTTTGGAAAGGTAATAATGTTGTCGTTGCTCATGTGATGTCCTTAATAAACAGGGTCAAAATTAAACAAGACAAAGTGCCTTAAAGTTCTCATGCAATAATGCAAGAGCACATCTTACTCATTATTTGAGTAAAACCACCTTACAAAATAATAATGCAGGTTGGTGAAGTCTGGCGACTTTCTCTTGATGAAATGTTACAAAATTTACAATACATTCATTTCATATAGATGTCTAGACTTAGCCTTGTCCAATATGAAATGAGTCTTAACTAATTGCGTGTTTCCAAAATGAAATGCGTCTAAAGACTTAAATTCTGTTCATGATCATAAGATGAAAGCGATCATGAATATAGAAAACCTCACCACTATTGAAGAGCTTGAACGCTTTATTCAAGGTA
>NZ_PJCF01000010.1 GCF_002835935.1 Paraglaciecola sp. MB-3u-78
TTGAATAAACAGCAGTGCATCATCATAAACAAAAGCAATGTTCAAAACTGGCTTGCACAACAGTGTGAGACGCTTGTTTTGAATTATGTGAAAACGGTTGAGTAATAGACGAAAAATAGCCGATTATCACTCCCTCAAGGATATAAAAGAGATGCCAATATGGAAACATGAGGCATCACGTATTTTCATTTTATGAAAAATGATGTTTTGTTCTACCTATACTCAAAAATCTTACATTTTTAGACTTGTTAAATCCTAAATCAACACCACAATATTGCGATATTAGCTTTTGAGTATGGATTGTGTTTAGGATAGCGATTTTTTTATTGACCAACTTGGCCATCATGTTCCTGCTTGGCCTGACCTTCAGCTTGCTTGGATTCGAAGGCTTACTGGCACAAAACGGAGTGGATTTAAATCTCAATGCACTGCTGGCCTATTCGGCCGTCATTGGCTTTTCCGGCTCAATCATTTCATTGTTACTTTCCAAATTTATGGCTAAGCGCAGCATGGGGGTGCATGTCATCAACCAGCCCAGTAATTCCAAAGAAAAATGGCTTATTAGCACTGTGCAGCGGCAAGCAAGACAAAGGGAAATAGGTATGCCTGAGGTAGGGATTTTTAATCATCCTTCGCCGAATGCTTTCGCCACGGGTTGGAACAAAAATAATGCCCTTGTGGCGGTAAGTACTGGCTTGCTTGAACAAATGACTCAGGATGAGGTTGAGGCCGTGCTGGCCCATGAAATCAGTCATGTTTCCAACGGCGACATGATCACTTTGACCCTCGTACAGGGGGTGGTCAACACCTTTGTGGTATTTATCTCTCGGGTGATTGGCCATGTGGTGGATCGCGTGGTGTTTAAGGTTGAACGAGGCCATGGCCCGGCTTTTTGGATAGTGTCACTCTTGGCGCAGTTTTTATTGGGCATATTGGCCATGAGTATCGTCATGTGGTTCTCCCGCTATCGGGAATTTCGTGCTGATGCCGGTGGCGCGCAATTGGCCGGAAAATACAAGATGATTGCCGCATTGAAGCGTCTGCAAAGTTTTCAGGGAACGGTTGATATGCCGGATGAAATGGCTGCCATGGCCATCAGTGCGGGCAAGGTCAGTGCCCTTTTTGCCAGTCACCCTCCTTTGGAGAAACGCATCCAGGCACTGAGTGATAAGGACTATTAAGGCAAAATGTCCTTAGCCGTGGATTAAAAAATGCACCCCCAATACTGGCGACGTAATCCACAGCAATGACTGGGGTCCATTTAAAATGGGTAAAGAAGGTATATTTACCTTTTGCCTGGCCCATTAGGGCCAAGCCCGCAGCCGAACTAATAGACCGCCAACTTCTAGTCTTACTTCAACTGGAAGTGGGCGGTATGGGTAGAGCCATCAATCAACTTAATGCTCAGCTGACGACAGCTGTTTTTCCAAGCTTTTTCCGTTTTCCATACATAGTCGTATTGCCCGGAACCCTCTTCATTAGACAGGCTGCTGCTGCCTGCTGTAGCAGTTTCCTCACTTTCACCCAATAATGAACCAGAGTCACAATCAATTTGCTGGGAGATAGGATAACCGTCAGCAAGGATATCTAGGCCGTAATTGCTGTTCAGACTGAATTTCACTGGAACACTGCGACCCGCCTTAATCCGATTGATTGCTGGCATATTATCAATCGGCCTAAAGAATCCAGTGAAGCCATAATTCAGTAGTTCAAGACCAACAATGACTGGATCGTGATCTGATGAGCGATAAGCATCCGGTGCATAAATGGCATCCTGAGCATCCTTTTTAAAACTCGTATCGTAGTCAATCAAGTCCGGTTCATCTGCATTGATATGCCACTCGGTAATACCCGTAACTTGTGAGAGAAGCGAAGGGTTTGCCAACGCATAATCCAGATAACCAATTTGTCCATCAAATACATAGGAATAGGCTGCTTCACCGTTAAAGCTGGCTGCTAGATCAGTGTAACCGCCATCGATTAGTACATCGATTGGCTCTTCTTTATCATAGGAGTTTAAGTCTCCAATGATGAGTACGTCGGAATCGTTGCTATCAGTAGGATCACTGGCGAGCCAGTCCACTAATGCAGCGGCAGCAGATGCCCTAGTCAGATTGCAATTGCCTGCACCATCACCGGTATTCGGATCTCCAACAGAGTCGCAATTGCTGCCCTTCGACTTCAGGTGATTGACCGCAACCGTCAAGATAGATCCTGTAGAGGTAGCGACAAAAGTTTGTGCCAGGGCGGGGCGGTTTTTTGTGTCGTCGAAACGAGGGTCGACGCTTGCGTCCAATATGGCACTACTGCCATGTGGAGCGACCTTCGTTTGATTGAAGATGAAGCCGACGGCAATCTGGTCAGTACCAATTTTTGCTATGCCAGGATCTACAAATGAATAGGTACCGGGCAAAGTGGCATCATTTAGACCAGTGACTAGGTCTTGTATGGCACTTAGGCTGCCATACCCATCGTTTTCGATTTCCATCACACCAAAAACGTCTGCATCAATGTTTACCATAGCGGCAACAATCTTATCCCGTTGACGAGTGAACTCGTCAAGGTTATCTGCCCCACGCGAAGTGGGGAAACCACTCCCAAAGCCATCACCATTGAAGTAGTTGAGCACGTTAAAAGAGGCTACCTTGAAGTTGCCGCCAGTCAATTCAGGTTCGGCCGCACGCAGGTTCACGGCAACGTGATCAGCGCCTTGGGTCGGATGAACCCGATAGAGCCTGAACGAATAGTCCAATACACCTGTGACATTCGCAACTGTATCGCCACCACGGAACAGGTTCGTCAGGTTGAAGTCACCACCATTTGGATGAATGGCTGGGTCCGAGTTCTGACTCGATCGCCCATCGTCTAGGGTTATCTTATCCAACAGGAAGTTTGCAGCAGCGGCAATGGCATCAGGGCCGGGCTCAAATTCCGCGGTCGGGGTGAGGTGTCTTTCGGAAGTGAGTACAATCTCGTTGAAACGGTCAAAATTGAAATACTCAGCAATGACCAGCGCCTGAGGGAAAGTCACCGCCATACCCTCGTAAGCCTCAAAATCTTCTACGTTCGAAACAGGCAAAGACAACACAGTGGTAGTTGGTAAAGCAACACCGGTGCCACACACTGAGAAGCCGGTGATATTATTTAACTGAGTCAATTCAAAGAATTCAGTCACTGAACCTCGAATACGCACTAAATCACCTATTGCAGGTGTATTCGCCGTATCAAAAATACGCAGCCCTTCTGAGGTGGACGGGTCAGCATCGGTATCAGCATCTTCTTCCTGCACAAAATAGCCTCCGATATAGCCGCTCCCCTGAAAAACTGCGGTAACAACAGCTTCGACTTCGCGAATACTGTCGACATATGGGCTGACTAACCCACTTCCCTGTATGTCATGGATTGGTGTAGCAACATCTGCGCATACACCGACAGGGTCGGCAATGATAGTTTGGGAAATATTGACTGCCCCTGGCGTGTTCTCAGCCTCGCCAATTACAAGTGTTCCTGAGTACCCCAGGATCCCAAATAGGTGAAAATCATTACGTACCCAATCGGTAATGGCATCCGTGTCTGTGCCGTTGGGAATTCGTGAAGCTCCGCCTGGGGCAAAACTGGAGATACCATCGTAGTTAGGGCCAAGTACTACGCTAGAGTATGACAGATCACTTAGACCGCCATCGTAGACTGCCACATCGTCAACGATCCTTGTCCAAGGCGCAGCACCATCGATTATCCCGTCGTCATTGCTATCAATATCGTAACCGACACTTCCAGTGAAGCCTTCGACCAACAGCAGAGTGATCGACCCGTTCTCTATATTTAGTGTGCCGACATTAGTTGTCCAAAATCCTCCACCGTCAGTGTTACCAACGGCAAATATTCGATCAATACTTCCCGGACTGACGCTGTCTCCTTCTATCTCAAGGATTGTGAATGCTGAGTAATCGGTGCCAGGACTCCCGAACACTTCTATAAATTCAACATCTGGCCCCGTCGTGCTTGCTGAAAACTCATTTATAATGGGGTCAATTGGCCCTCCAGCACAGTTCACAGTGTGTGAGCCCAGACCATCAAAGTCATTCTGAACAAAGATGTCCCATTCAATAGCTGCATCAAATGCATCATTAGGATCCGTATCGCCTACACAAACTGATTCAGCACGGCGCAACGTATCATTTTGTCCACCTCCAGGCCATTGGCTACCGGGGTCGACACCAATCTGACCGAACGCATCCACTACTATTCCATTTTTTCTCAGTACCACAGCATCATTACCGTTAAAGTTGATAACGCTAGTACTGATGAGATCTGCCTGCGCCAAAATAGTAGCATCGGCTGAACCATGCGCGAGAACGAATACATCGCCATCCGTTATAGTTCCGGAAAGTAATACCGACTGACTGATTGTGGGACTGCCGTTACTATAAAGTTCCAGCTGGTAACCCCCGGCAGCTAAATTTACCGGTGAACCCGTACCGTTGTATATTTCAATCGCCTTGTTGAAACTACTTCCTTCTATGTATTCAGATATAACCAGTTCAGCCAGCGACGCACTCGCAAGTGGCGTAAAAAAAGTTAGGGCGTTAAGAGCCAAGAGATTTATTGGCGAATACTTGCGGGAAAAATATTGACTCATGCTACCTTCCTCTGGTTATTTGTCTGTGTTTTTTTTGCTTTGAGTTTTTGTGCAAATAATGAGCACTGTGAGTTCAAGATTAGCATAGGAAATACGTTTCACAAGTTGAAAAATAAATTCCGTGCGGACTTAAAAAGGAAGGTAAAATGTAGATTTTTAACTACTAAAAAGTTGTAAAAAACCAAGAGGAAATACGGAAGCTAAATGGGTGCTAGTTGACCTAACAGGGATATGTAGACCTTCTACTAAGTTGCTCCGAATGTCGCAACAACTGAGTTAGCAGGACTTCGAAGGGTTAGGCATCAATCATAAGTTAGTGCCTTAATGAATGTTTTTACTTTCAACACCTATCAAGTCAGGTGCAGTTATTTGGGTTTTCTTTATAGAACCCATAGTAGACTAAAGTAGTAATTACTTATTGCATTTACATAATTTTAGAGTAGTTTAAATCCCTGATAAGTAAAAACTTACTTTTTCAAGTGGTAGTTAAGGGAATAAAAGATGTTAGTCCATGGACTATAACCAACTTAAACAGCGCCATCGCGCTGAGTCTTGTCAGAACGACCTTGATGGTAAATTTCTTTTACTGTGGTTCGCTTTTAATGCAGCTTATGCCCAAGATATTGCATGTTTGAATGTAAATGAGGCTGCCACCTTCTCCCAATTTGTGACCAAAACCTGCGATTTAGACCAAGACAAAGGCCTGACTAAGCTAGTGTGGGTGGGCTGCCCCAGCGAGATGATTAACATGGGTTTCATGTTAATGGTTTTTGATATTAGGATGCTGTAATTGGCATCGCAGTTTTATAACGACAATGCTAATGAATTAGCACAGCAATACCTATCAAAAACATTTGAAGAGGTACATCAAAGCTGGTCTCAATTTTTGCCCGAAATTATAGATAACCCCAATGCCCGAATCTTAGATTTAGGTGCTGGCGCGGGTCGCGATGCTAAATATTTAGCGCAACTAGCCGAAAAAAAGCATGGTGCAAGCAATCAAATAAAGGTCTTTGCCGCAGAGCCCGCAAACCTACTGGCGCAATTAGGCGAATTACAAACCCGTCACCTTAACGTTAAATGGCTTGAAGATTCACTACCCGCATTGAGTAAAGTGACCAAGCAAGAAATCAGTTTTGATTTAATACTACTCAGCGCCGTATGGATGCATATTCCCCCCAGTGATCGCGCCCGTTCAATACGAAAATTGGCCAACCTACTTAAACCCGGCGGCAAACTGGTTATTTCATTACGCCATGGGCAAAATCAAGAAGAATTTACCCAGCGTAAAATGCACCTTGTTTGTGCTGACGAATTAAAACGGCTAGCCACTGATGTCGGGCTATTCACCAAACTAGAGACCCCGAAAGAAGCAGACAAATTAGGTCGAAATCACGTCTCTTGGCAAACACTTGTGTTACAGCTGCCAGATGATGGCACGGGTGCTTTCCCGTTTATTCGCCATGTAGCAATCAATGATGGTAAAGCGGCAACCCACAAACTTGCCTTGTTAAGAGTGTTGCTACGCATTGCAGATGGTCACCCTGGGGCTGTATTGCGACGAGAATCATTTGCTTTGGGTGGCAAAAATGGTGATCGCGTTATTTTACCCGTGGGATTAGTGGCGCTTTATTGGTGTCATCAATATAAAGATTTAATAGATACGCATCAGTTATACCAAACACCCAATAAAAGCCCCAACATGGGCTTTATGAAGCCTAATGGCTGGCATAAGTTAACGCATCGCACAGCTTCAGATTACCGTATTGGTAATTTATTCACAGGTGATGATGCGGTAGCACTACATAAAACCATTTCGGCAGCGGTTAGCAATATTAAAACCATGCCTTGCCGTTATATTACCTTCCCTAATAGAAACGCTAATAGCAATGCAACCGTATTTGACGTTGCAAGCAGGTCAGTCAAAGCCAAAGACAGTATTTTCCTCGACTTACAAACCCTTGAACAATGGGGTGAATTCTCACTGCCTGAATCGACTTGGTTGGCGTTTAATCGTTATGCCTGTTGGATTGAACCAGTACTTATCAGTGAATGGGTAAAAACCATGTCGAGCTATTCTGGCAATGCTGAGTTTTCAACTCCTGAAAAGCAATTTCACCTATACCAAGCATTAAATTGGCTAGAGCCAAAACGAACCACAACCGAAGTACGCCATCGGTTTGAACAGTTAAAGCAGCAATCTCCAGAATTAGCACAATGTGTGTGGACGGCCAAATCATTAGAGAAAAAATACGACATTGATCACAGCATGCCATTCGCTCGTTGGCCTAATAACGATCTATGGAATTTATTACCAAGCGATAGCCAAATTAACAATCAAAAAAGTGATCGATTGCCAACAGAGCACAAACTAAAAGCTTCGAAAGAGCGAATTCAACATTGGTGGCAAATGGCATGGTTAGATCAACATTTGCCTCCAGACCAAGCGCCTTCAACCTCTCTAATACGGGGCCAAAGCCAGCGCTTTTTCGCTGAAGCAAATATTGCATTACCGGGACTAAGTTCAGATAACACATCCATAGATGACTTGTTTGAAGCATTGGTCATGCAACGTGGGCGCTTGAAAGAAATGCAGCAGTTGCGGGAATGGTGAGTGTTTAGTTTGGCTGTTACTCCATTTAAAGAGTGAAAACTTAATGGATAAAATGAGAGTGCAGGTTAGGATTTACGTTAAGTCGACCCTGACACTAAATATTCTCAAAAATAATCGGTGAACATACATGCGAGGGTAGAGCAAAAGCATCGGCTGTGCCGCCAATGCATGAGCTGCGCTCACTGGGATTAAAAACGGGGATAAAATATTTACTTTGCTTTTTATGGTAAAAATAGTAGTCTCGAATGTGGAAAAAAATCATTAAAAATAATAATTTAAGTTCGATGGATTTTAATAGGTATGACGAGTGATTTGCAGTTATTACACCTTGCGTTTAATCGGGTAAAGGAATTGTCGCTTAAATATGGTGATTCAATTCCTTATCTGATTTTATTTTTTCAACGAACCTGCCCCCATAGTCTCCTGACAATATTTATATCGGTCTCATATGATTTATGGCAAAACTTTTCAAATAAAATTTAATCGTAATGGAGAAAGGTTAAGTTGCAGTATAATCAACAAATTCGCTTAGTAAGAAATCTCGCGCAGGAAACGTTTTTGCAGTCACGGTTTGATTGTGTCTTTGTTATTTGTAAATCCCCCCAGTTACTTTCGTTGCTCGCTTGTTTTTTTGCTAAAAGGATCATTAAAAAACCGTATGAACAGGGGACGTGTTTTTACACTCCAATAAATGACGATAAATATCGGAAGATATCTATCGTTGAACAAAAAGACTATGCGGGAAATATTGGTTACTCGTTCATAGAGAAAAAAGGCCGTGGTGATTTGTGTGAGAGCTGGAAACCTAGTGCATGGTTTGAACAACAGGCGATATTGGCGCTCGAACAAGGCAATAAATCGTGGATTGAAGGTAACAATGTTGCAAGAGCTAACTTAAAACGACACCCAAAAGTCTTGTTTCCAACCGTCGTGTCGACTAAAGCAGGCTTTGAGGTCTGTTTAGATGTAGTTGTTAAGGAAGGGCGTTCGTTAGGAAAAATGCTTAATATCCATAGTTTTGAAGGGAATGCAGAGACAATAAAGTTTGTAACTAAAAGAAATGTCGAGCCAGAAGAACAAAACCTAATTTGGGTGAATGCGATACCCCGTACAATAAAATACAAAAAACAGATCGTCTTTATTTCTCAAAACTATAGTAAATTAGACCAACTAAAAGTCGATATCGATGACCTATTTCTAGAGTCTGAAACTCCTAAAGTTTTAACCTTGGCCGATTTAACCGGCGATACCAAAGATCTAGTGGCTTCAACCAATGTTAATTTGCCTGTCTCTATTTGGAGAGCTTCATGAGCGAAATATCTGAATTCAGTAATTTTTCAAGCTGTAGTATCGAGATAGTAAACTATAACTTTCCCCCTTTGGACGAATTTCTCTTATTATTAAATGAATTGAAAATTAGTAGTTTCAATGACGAATTGAAAACTTCTGTTTACACAAAGTTTAAAGAGATAACAAATCGTTTATTAAGTGGTAGAGCACTTGATGATGATGTAGCAGAAAAAACATTAGGATACTTCAAAAAATGCAATCAAGCTGGATTGCCAATCGAGTTTTTTCAATCTAGCCCTAAACGACTACTCAAAATAGTTAAAGATTATTTTGAAATAAAAGTGATTCTTCAAGCAGCTATTGAAGCCGTCATAAAGAAAAGCCCTCACGATTTCATATTCGTTTTTTGTTCAGATGATAAAGATTGGGATGAGATTTCTTCTGCTCTGTCATCTGAAAACGCCGAAAAAGTACGTCGTATTAATAGGCATACAATTCGACATAAATATATAAATCACTCGTTGTTGATTTTTGGTCCAGCATATTGGTTTTCTGAGTTTCTTTCATTCCCTTGTGCAGAACAAATATTTATTGTCCAGCCAAACGGTTTTTCGACGCATAAAGTTATTAAAAGGGATATTTTTAGTGGCCCCAATAATGCAAACAACTTATGGACAGCTAATAAAACCAATATATCAATTACCAGCATGCAAATAGATGTTCATCCTCTGAAGGGTTATGAAAAAGATAGACCCAAAGAGATAGATGCAATTACTCAAACTACACTCTATTCGGATATTATAAGTGTACGTTCTTCAATTGACTCTTGCGAAGTTATAGATAAAGACGGATTTATTAAATACGTTCAGCTAAACAAAAATTATTTAACTATCTCCTTAGATGGACGCTTGGGGAGTTCAGTCTTTAGTGGTGAAGATACCTTCGAAGATATAGGTTACATAGTGTCAGATATAGACTATGAGGACATGACACACGAAGATGTTGATAATGAACTTAAAAGCCAAATGGAAAGATGGAAAACCCCCCTTCGTGAATATGGACTAAATCAAGGTTTAGTCGACCAATTAGGAACGTTAGGCTCAATTAAAGCCAATATTCAAAACGTTCGAAATTGGAGTAAGAAGAATTCAATAGCCCCATTGTATAGTCAAGACTTTATAGCTGTTCTCTCGTTCAGTGGCATCGGGAAAGAAGAGTTTTCATATTTTTTTAAACTCGCTAAAATTATTAGAAGCAAATCAATTTCGTTAGGGCACAAAAAATCTGACATCTCGAAAGAGATTGTAAAAAAAGAGATTTCGAGCCGTTTGAGTAATAATTTCTCACTTCCTTCGCTGCTTACTATTGGCAATATCAAAGTCCATATAATTGAGCCTCAAAGGAATATAAATGGCTAATTTGATTCCAAGAGTTATGTCGCCTAATAACCCAAGCGATGGGGAAATACATCTTTTTAAACGTTTTGAACAAGATGAAAACACTTTAGATTGGCATGTACTACACTCGCTAAATATAGCTCATCATAAAACGCAGGTTATGGGAGAAATTGATTTTTTAGTAATGATTCCGGATATATGTGTATTTGCTATCGAGGTTAAGGCTCATAGGTTCGTAAAGTTCGCTCACGGTATGTGGTATTTGGGTAAAGACAGCAAAGGAGACTCTAAAAGCCCGTTTAGGCAAGTAAACGATGCAACCTTTAGCTTAATTGAGTATTTAAAAACTAAAAACAACGACCTGTCACATTTGCCTATTTTCCCACTAGTGTTATTTACTCACACTGAGCTAAATTGTGAAAGTATTGAATGGCATCCTGCAGAAGTGTGCTGCGCGAAAGAGTATAGAAAGCAACCAATATCAACTTTACTACTGAAACGAGCTAAATTCTTCAAAAACAGGTTGAACAACAATACCTCAGTAAAATGGCAGTCAAATTTTGAAAGTAGACCTTCTGATAAAGATATTCACAATTTGATAGACGTTTTAAGGCCAGAGATTGAGCTTTTCGGAAATGAGATTGACACACGAGCTAGTGTAGCCATTGAAATTGAAGCTTTTACAAAAGAGCAGTTTGTTGCGTTAGATGCAATGGCTGATAACCCTCGTGTGCTCTTTAAGGGGCCTGCTGGCGTTGGCAAAACGGTCTTAGCCGCAGAGGTTGCAATGCGGGCGAAAAGCGAGGGGAAAAACGTTTTATTCCTATGTAAAAATACCATGTTAGCGAGATTTTTACGGGACAAGTACGCTACAGAGAGCTTGACCATACTGACAATAACTGAGTTGTTGGAAAGCATTGTAAGCGCGGAATTTAAGCAATCAAAAAATCGCCAGGTGGATAGTTATTGGAATTCAGAGTTACCTGAAGAGGCCTACGGGGTATTGTTAAATGACGAACAAACAGCTAAATCTTATGACTTTTTGGTCATAGATGAGGCTCAAGATATCTTGATAAATGAAAACTGGTTAGATTGCGTAGAGCTGCTAGTAGATAAAGGATTTTCATCGGGCAACTGGTATGTTTTTGGTGACTTCGACTTTCAAAATTTGTATTCATTATACTCGTCTACAAATATATTGGAGTCATTTCAACAAAGAACACATGGTTTCCCAACATTTAAACTTTCGATAAATTGTAGAAATATAAAAAAAGTATCTGATTTAAGCTTTTCTTTATGTTCACTAGAGTTACCGTACTCCAAGCATTTGCGGAATAATCAACCAATAGCGGAGTCGAAATACTACTTTTATAAGTCAGAATCAGAGTTAAAAAAGAAACTCTTAGAGCAAATCAAATACTTAGTAAACCAAGGTTTTTCGCCTAGCGATATTGTTATTCTTTCTAAAGTAGCGGAAAGCAAGTCAACATGTTTTAAGTATGCATCTGAATTTGGAGCAACTAGATTTGATTTTTGTGAAAATTCTTTGCAGTACACTTCAATTCACAAATTTAAAGGTTTAGAAGCACCAATAATAATTCTAGTGGACTTTGATGAGATTGAGTCTGAACAATCAAAAAAATTACTCTATGCCGGCGCAAGCCGCGCAACTGAGAGTGTAATTTATTTGTTTGGATCTTTAGTTAGAGAGTATTTAATAAAAAACTAATAGGGAATTTTATGAAGGGTTGGGATGTGCGTGACAATATAATTTTGAAAACTATAAGAGAGGAGCTAATAGGCCCCTGTGCATATGGAGACAAATTTAATTGGAAAAGCGGAACTATTAAAAAAAGCGAAGTTAACAGCCCCCTGACTTGCGACGACGACGGTGAGGAGATTCTTAAGGTCTATCCTCTCAAAAGATACGGTATGGGCGTTTTGTATCCTCTAGAGAGTATAACTGAAATACCCGACGAATCTGACACTTCCGTGGATAGCAAGCTTCTTGAGCAGGAGCAAGAAGGTATTGAGGCTCCACAGTTATCTAAACAAGTAAAAACTAGTAACACTGATGATAGTAATGATTTCGATATCTCACTCACGAACGCCAGGCTTCCTTCAAGCATGGGCGTTTCCTTTATTTTTGATGATTCTATTTGCTCTAATTTTGAAATCAAAATTACAGGGGCTTTCTATTTACCATTTAATACTCAAGATGACGAAGGCCATCGATATAACTGGTGGAAAAGAGAACCTATTTCACTTGAGATTTTCCTAGGTATTAAAAGTAGTATTCAAAGGATTAGTGAACCCCTAAAAAGTCATACAAATGATACTAGACTATCTAATTTTTACATTGAAGGAGTTATCAGAAAGTATGGACGAAAAGCTGTAGCAACAATTGTGCTTGTTAACAGAACAGACCTTAGTCTTGCTGGTGGGAACACATATCAAGGAAAAAATCTCTACAGTTTGTTTCAAACTCAGCTCTTTGTGAGAACCATTAATAACGAAAAAGAGGTTATAGAAGCTGTATTGCCATACCCTTCGCAACCTATCGACTCATTTACGGACTTAAGTAATGATGATCGTAGTAATGAGCTGGTTTATCAAAATGCTCAGTCATTTGGCAGAGGTCACGGTGTTGCGGTCGATTGGAATGCTAAACCTTACGTCAATCTTAATTCAGTTTCCCAAATTTTTACTGAAGTAATGCCAACCTTTGAGACTCCTAGCATTTCGGCAGAAGTAGAAAATAAAAAAGAAAAATTAGAAATCTCAATGGAGGCGCTGTCAAAAATTGAGCCAGGTAGCGAAGGTGAAATTCAACTATTGAAGCTTATAAAATGGTACAACGGCTGGATAGATGAGCTAATTGTACAGAAAGAAAACATTAAGCACTCTGAAGAAAAAATTCAAAAAGAGTTGATGATTCAAGCTAATAAACATATAGAACGATGCAAAAAAGCTAGCGACAGAATAACGGAAGGATTCAAACGAATCCAAAATGACCAGCGAGTTAAATTAGCCTTTCAGCTCACCAATCTTGCTATGTTAAATCAGCAGAAAAGAGCGCCCAAAACAATTCGTAAAGCCCATATAATTGATGACAAGATAATATTTAAAACACCTTTTAAGCCCAATATTTCGGCAAAAGGAGTGTGGAGACCTTTTCAAATAGGCTTTCTTCTTATGTGTTTAAGTGAAGCAGCCGAATCAGAACATATCGAAAGGGAGTTGGTCGATCTTATCTGGTTTCCGACTGGGGGTGGGAAGACGGAGGCATATTTAGGGCTAGCTGCTTTTACATTACTTTTCAATCGTATGGAATATAAAGACTACTCTTCTGGTGTGCAGGTGCTGATGAGGTACACACTTCGATTATTAACCGCTCAGCAACTTCAACGGGCTGCGACGCTAATTTGTTGCCTAGAGGTTATAAGACGAACTCATAATATCCAAGGAGGTACTTTCAGCATAGGTCTTTGGGTTGGGAGTAAAAACACACCAAACAAAAGAAAAGACGCTTTAAGTAAATTTAGTAGAATGAAAAAAGCAATAAGGGAAGGTGGAAAGATAGAAAACCCATTTTTGCTTGATAGGTGTCCGTATTGTGGGTCACAAATGGGGGTTGCTGGTAAAGATGGTAAATTCTTGTCTGGCTACAAAAAAGAAAGGACTAGCGAGACTATAGCTTTCAAATGTGAAGATGTTAGTTGCGATTTTTCGAGTGGCATACCGGTTGTATTAATTGATGAAGATATATATGAACAAAAGCCCTCAATCGTAATCGGCACAGTTGATAAGTTTGCTATGCTAGCGTGGGAGCCAAAGATCCGAAATCTATTTGGTATAGACTCAAATGGAAAGAGGGACCTACTGCCACCGCAATTAATCATTCAAGATGAACTTCACTTAATAACAGGTCCTTTAGGGACAATGGTTGGACACTATGAACCATTGATTGAAGAGCTTTGTTCTTATAAGTCCAATAATGGAAATACTGTAAAACCTAAGATTGTGTGCGCTACAGCGACAACTAATGGTTATGAAGATCAGGTCAGGGCTATTTATGGTCGTGAGCATACTGAAATTTTTCCACCGCCTGGTTTATCTGCTGATGATTCTTTTTTCTCGAAATATGAAAAGGATGAAAATGATAATCTCGCTCCTGGTCGAAAATATGTAGGAATATGCGCTCCAGGTTTAGGTTCTGTTCTAACAACACAAGTCCGCGCACATTCCGCGATGTTGTTTTCATCCAATAGAGTTGAATTTGACAAAAGAGACCCATGGGTCACCCTTTTGAGTTTTTACAACAGTATAAGGGAGTTAGGTGGCGCACTGACATTGTTTCAAGCAGATATCACATCGTACTTACTTGAGTTAAAAAGGCGCTATCCTAGGTTTTTACTTCCGAGGTATATCAATGGAGGAATGGAGCTAACAAGTCGCTTACAGGATGACGAAATACCAGCTGCAATTACACTTCTAGAGCGTGGCTTAAAGCATGAGATCTTTAATGCTAATTTTTATCAGTCGCTTTTAATAGAACTCGAAGAATTTCTCCTAATTGAACCTAATTCAAAAATTGTTTCTCAACCATTAATTGATGAGTTAACGACTAACAAAACACTAATGTTGGAAGCATATGTGCTGGTTGATAACTTTAACCGACTGTGCAAAAAAGAGAAATGGGATATACCGAAAACGATATCCTCATTAACTAAAATATTGCAAGGTCGAGATGTTACTCCTTTTTGCTTAGCTTCAAGTATTATTGAAGTGGGGGTTGATATAGATAGGTTATCTTTGATGTCTATTGTCGGTCAACCAAAGACTACCGCTCAGTACATTCAAGTATCCGGTAGAGTTGGGCGACGGCCTTCAGAGCGTCCAGGATTGGTTGCTACTATTTACAATAATGGTAAACCACGTGACAAATCTCACTATGAAGACTTTAGGTCTTATCATCAACGCCTTTATGCGCAAGTTGAGCCTTCTTCAGTAACACCCTATTCAAGACCAGCTATTGAAAGAGGTTTTGCTGCATTAATGGTTGCTCATGCTAGACAGTTTTTACCACTAACCACGAAGCCAAAAGATGTTCCTAAAAAGCACTTTGAGGACTGGCTAGATAGATTGATAGATATTCGTTTTTGTTCGATGCAGAAAGACGAACTTCAGGATATTAAATCTTATTTCCATAATCGTTTTATAAAAAGTTGGACTTTGCGAGGGCAGACATCAGAAACGTGGGGGCATTTGAAACCTGAAACAGAGCCACATGAAACAGACTATATATGCCCTTTGGGTTCTTCAGGGCGAAAAACGCACCAAGTTGAATGCCCTACCAGTATGAGGAACGTTGATGGTGAATCGGTCGTATGGATAAGTCCCAGAGCATATGAAATACCTGAGGACGATGATGTTTGGGAGGAGTTTTTAGGCTTATGAGAAATGACAGTAAAGTAAAAACTAGAAAGGGACAATTAATACATACTTTTGGTGTAGGTGCCATGCAGACTAATAAAGATGGAGTTGCGATGATTACTTGCGGCTTAGATCATTGGTTTGAGGCGGAAAGTATTCCACCGATGCTGGACAAAAGTAGTATTCAAAAATTTGAACGTGTTGATGAAAGGTTACAGAAGAAGCTCGGTGTAAAGTCGTTTCGCCTCCCTCCTGACTTCAAAATCGTAGAAGATGGTATAGTAAAGAGAGTACCGATACCGGCAAAAAAATTTCCTTTATGGCATGTTTGTAGTAATTTAAGTTGTCAAATGCTGCTGCGTGGCCTGAAAGAGGAAAACGATGACAAGCCTAAAAAGTGCGAATGTGGTGCACCTGCATATCAATCTAGGTTTGTGACGACATGTCCAGACGGGCATCTCGATGATTTTCCATGGTTTGCTTGGCTTAATAGCCAAACAGGGGGGGAGTGTATAGAAGGAAAATGCAAACTCAAATTGGCTGGGACGGGCAGTTCCTCTGTTGCAGATATCAAGGTCAAATGCACAGTTTGTAATACGCGTGGGGTTTCCCTAAGAGGAATATTTCAGAGCGAAAATGACCCAGAAACAGGTCATCTGGTCTCTACACTATCAAACGCTGGCATATCATGTAAGAGTAATTCACCATGGATTGCAGAAAAGAAAGAGAACAGCTGTAATAAGGCCATGGTAGCTGCTTTAAGGCAATCTACTAATGTCTATTTTTCAAAAACTGACTCTTCGATCTACTTGCCTCTTGATTCTCAGGCCTCCCTAGAAGATATTGCAGATTCCTTTGCAGAGTTAACCGATTTACAAAAAGCAAAAGTCAATGGCAACGATGATTTGAATTATAAAGTTGACTTATTGAGCATGATATTCAACGGTCAGTATACTGAAAACAAGATTAGACAATATCTGAAAAGTCTAGAGCAGAACGATGATGATAACGCGCAAAGTGAAGACGAATATCGATTTCAGGAAAGAAAGTTCTTTTTGAAAAATGTGTCTGAAAGAACATTGTCTGTAAAGCCTCAAGATTTAAATATCTACAATGATTGGATCAGCGATTACTTTAAGTATATTGCTCTGGTAGATAAATTAACGGTCACCCAAGCAATGTATGGGTTTGACCGCTTAACGCCAAGCACCAGCAAATCAGTTGATGATTATAAAAAGATGCTTTGGAAGGACGAAAGAAATATATCTGAATGGTTACCAGCTGCACAGAGTCATGGTGAAGGTATTTACATCGAGTTTGATGATAAAAAGATTGAAGAGTGGTCTAAAGAATATGGAGCCTCATCTTCGTTTGCTAATTTAGTTAGGAACAAAGAGCAAAATACATATCTAGACAACATTGAAACTCTGACGCCAGCCTTAATGCTAGTACATAGCTTTTCACATCTTCTTATGAACCGTTTGGTTTATGAGAGTGGTTATAGTTCTGCCGCTTTACGTGAACGTTTATACGTATCTGATAAAGACGATAAAAAAATGTATGGCGTGTTGATTTATACTGCATCTGGCGACACCGAAGGTTCTTTAGGAGGCCTGGTTAGAATAGGAAAATCAGGAAAGCTCGAACAAATCATTAAAAAAGCTGTTTTGGATGCACAATGGTGTAGCTCTGATCCAATCTGCTTCGAAAGTGGGGACAGTGGTGGGCAAGGTCCAAATGGGTTGAATTTAGCCGCATGCCATAACTGTTTGTTGCTGCCAGAGACATCATGTGAGCTATTCAATACCTTTTTAGATAGAGTTGCAGTTAATGGCGATATTTCTCCGTTGAGGGGTTTCTTTGACGGATTGAACAAGTAACGAATCATGCACAAAGTTGTAGCCCCGAAAAAAGTTGATCTGAACACAACGCAGATATTTATTGATGCGCTAGATCAATGCATCAAAAACCCTGTTGTGGCAGTTGATCTGAGGGGAATCGAATTTATTACTCCTACATCTATGCTTTTAATAGGCTCTAAGATTCGACGATGGCAGAAGTTCCGTCGCGAGCACGCCTTAAAAACTATGCTAGGCAGAGATGACAAAAACGATTCCCTAAAATATATGTCACACATGGGCTTTTTTGATTACATTAATGCGTCAAATTCTGAAGGAAAAAAAATGGGGGAGGCTCATGGGAGCAGCACATATATTCCTATTATCGAGATCAAAAAGCCTCTATTTGTAAATCTACAAGACTGGTATGAAGAAATAATTTCCTCAGTGCGAGGGCTAGCAAACGTTCTAGCTGGAACATTCCACGATACTGAAGAACATCGCTTTTTTATATATACCCTCAGAGAAATCGTAAGGAATGTTTTTGAGCATTCTAATGCTGAAAATTGCTTCATTTGCGGACAACGATGGGGAAATGGTCGGGTTGAAATCGGAATTTTGGATGAAGGGATTGGAATTCAAGAGAGTCTCAGCAAATCATTTCGCGTAAAAGACGATAACCAAGCTATCCAAATGGCTATTAAACCCGGAGTATCCTCCACTAGTCATATTTCTACAGACTTAAATCAATACGATAACTCAGGGTATGGGTTATATGTTCTCACTGAAGTTGTAGCATCTTTTGGTAAGTTTTCTATTGGCAGTAACACTCGAAGGATGACAATAACTAAAAACAACCAGAAAATAGACACATCTAGTTTTGCAGGAACATATATTGGGATTGAAATGGATGCTGCACCCAAACAGTTCTCAACCCTGTTAAAGGATATAATTGACGCTGGTGAATCAGAGGCGGGGGCTACTAAAGTCGCAAGTTCAGCTTCAAAAATGTCAAAACTTGGCTAACGAATCAAGATTTCAGCAACTATTTTAGCAATTTGTCGAGCAAGTAACGGCGGCACTGCATTCCCAACTTGGACATATTGTTGAGTCCTGTTTCCAACAAAGAAGTAATTGTCGGGGAAGGTTTGAATGCGGGCCGCTTCTCTTACTGTAAAGCTTCTGCACTGGCTTGGGTCGTAATGGATGTAGTAATGACCATCTTTGGATATATGGCTTGTTACTGTGGTCGCTGGGGTGTGAGCTAGCTGTACTCTGAAACGATCTGCAAATTTCCCGCTGTTAAAGTTTTCATGGTTAGGTTTTAGTAAGTCAGGATAATCTTTAGATTTTGGAAATGGATTATCCCATTTATTTTTTTTGGCTACTATTGCCCAAGTACTGCAATACATATATCTGTAGAGATCTTTTTCGATATGTCCGCGTGTTTCGTGATTGATCACATAGTTATCCAGCTTCGTATCTTTGTACCAATTCTCCAAAGTGGTATTATTTTCAATTGATAAGTTTTTAGTTTTCTTAATTCCAAAATTACTTCCTTGTTTTTGCTTAGGCACATTTATTTTATCAATGACTTTTTCTATGTTCTGGGCTATTGATTCAAAACCTGACTTCTTCAGTGTTTTTGAAAGCATGGCTTTTGAACCTTTTAGTGTATCTACCCAGCGTTCATCACTGTTTACTCCTTTGGATAATCCACTTCTTAGCTTTGGTAAATCATTAAGAACGTCTTGTGTTGACGTTTGAGTAGCAGACGGGGATAGAATCAAACTGTTGTCCCACTTATCGGCAATATCTTCACGTAAACCGAGCAAAATAACTCTGTGTCTTCGCTGAGGAATACAAAAATCCTCAGTTTTGATTATATAGTTTTTTGCGGCCGTAATTTCATCATGACCTGCTTTTACACCGTTTTCTGGAGATGGGCACACGAGGGATACAATTCGATAGTTGTGGCGAGTTCTTCCTTTTTGAACCTCAGTATTTGTAGCTTTACAGGGATTATGAAGATCTTTTCGCATGTTATCAAAAATAGACTCCCCATTAATTTTTGCAGATAGAAGGCCTTTGACGTTTTCCATTACAAATACCAGAGGTTGATACTTGGCAATTACCTTCAAGTACTCTAAATACAAAAAATTTCTTGAGTCATCTTCTGCTTTGTAATCTTTTATTCCAAGGTTTCTGGCACGGCCAACTAGTGAATATGCCTGACAGGGCGGTCCACCAATAAGCATGCACTCATCAGCGCCGATGGAGTCTGCGATAGCAATATCAATTTTATCGTTGTCTTCACCGAGGGTTAAACATCTGGCTTCATTTTGCGCGGCGCTAACTTGTTTTGCAAAACGTTTTATTTTGTAGAGTTGCTCTTCAGGGGTTTTACCTAACTCGCCTCGAAGAAATTGATAATACTCTTCGGGTGTATCTTCACCAAACTGTCGATAAAAAGCGCGAAGAGTTAAAGTTCGATGCGCACTTGCTTCTTTTTCAATAGAAATAGCTATTTTGAAAGGGTTAGAAGCATTTTCTTTATAAGCAGAAAATCCTTCCCCAAGACCACCGGGCCCAGCAAAGAGGTCAATTATTTTTATTGGTTTTGTCATTCATAATAGCAACAGTAATTTAGTGCCGTATCATACCAGGATAATAACCCTAATCCAGTATTTATAATCTTAAAACTGGGGGCAGGGTCAACTTAATTTTAAAACTGGGATAAGGGTCTGACGTATCTTCACGAATAACACATAAAAAACAATGTGTTAAAGAAATGAAAGTTAAAAACATTGTAAATGATTTTCTCATCAATTCCAGTCCCATGCACAAAATGAGACGGCTGGCTCTGGTCGAATGCATCAACAGCATTGTTAATGGCAATTCCCTTACGGTTACGAGTATGGGGCATGCTATTGAGAGCAAGACCTTTGAAAAGCATTCGATCAAACGAAGTGAAAGACTGTGTTCCAACGACCACCCCGACTATTACATGGTTTTCAAAGGGGCATCATATCGATGTTTGCATTGATATATGTAATCAATTTGGTGAGTTTTTTCCATCTGAGTCATGTGGACAAACTATTAAACAAGGTCAGATACGTGATTTATTCGCCAGAGGGCTATTAGCCAAAGAGCTAATCCAATCCTTTGGTATTAACTATTGGCGTTTCAGTGCGAGTGAGTCCGGTAAAAATCATCTAGAGGAGGCTAAAGATGACGGCTCAAAGTAATGCAGAAAAGATAGAGTATAAGCTGAATAAGTTTTCTCATGTTTATCAAAAGTTTCCATTTTTGAATCACGAGCGGTATGAATGTGCTGTTGATAGAGCAGATGTGAAATTTATCTTTGAGCAACTCAGTAAAGTCCCTGACGAGATGAAACAGTTAATCCTCGATAATGCATTTAAGTTAAAGGAAAGAAGAGAGCGTAATTTATATATTCTTCACCACACTGAAAAACTGGTTAGCTTCTTGCCCGAAAAACTTCGTCGTTCAATGGCGACAGATGATGAGGGGGTCCGAGTCATTGTACAAGACTGTGCTGATAGATGTCGTCGAATGGCTTTACACCATAACGTCAATGGACGGGTAAAACCGTCAACTGCAGTGCCTATTAATGAAGATTTCAGTTACGCAACAAAGCGCCTTGAACCCTTAACGGAAATTTGTGGGTCGAATTCAGGTGAAACCTTTCGAATACTCACAGAGTATGCCGCCTCATTTCGCATTGAAGCGATAAAGGTTACGGAAAAAGGCGCAACGGAATTAGGCGCAATAAAGCGCATGTGTGATAAAAATTGGTGGATGCGCCGATTACGAAAAATCTTCAATCAAGCTTATCAGCAAACCGCTATTGAATTAAACCTCGTGCATAAGTACAAACAAATTTATGCCAGCGATTTAACCGTAAAAAAGAGACAACAGCAACGCGCCTATAATGAACAAATGCTCAGTTCAATGAGTGTCATTAATGATGCAGGTCAGCGTTTTTCATTAAAGGAATTATCCGATTTAAATGTCTCTAATCCAGCTGTTAGAAAAGCTGAACTCATGGTGCGCATGCGTGGCTTTGAGGAACTATCTAAAGAGCATGGTCATCAAGGGATATTTATTACCATTACTTGCCCATCAAAATATCACGCAGTCTATTCAAAATCTGGCCAACCTAATCCAAAATATCAACATTTAACACCTTATCAGGCTAATCAGTATTTATGCGGTTTATGGTCACGTATACGCGCACAATGGAATAGAAAAGATATCAAACCTTATGGCTTTCGAGTATCAGAGCCGCAGCATGATGGAACACCTCACTGGCATATCCTGTTGTTTGTAGAGCCTCAGCATATTGATGAGCTTAAACAGGTGGTTAGTCATTATGCATTAGAGGAGGACGGAGACGAAAAATGTGCAGCTCAAAACCGTTGTGACTTTAAATTAATCGATCCAGAAAAAGGCAGTGCAACAGGTTACATAGCCAAGTACGTATCAAAAAACATTGATGGACTAGGTCTTGATGTGGGGGTTTATGGCGAAAATCCCATTACAGCAGCACAACGAGTAGACGCATGGGCATCCTGTTGGTGTATTCGTCAATTTCAACAAATTGGTGGTGCTTCTGTTTCTGTGTGGCGTGAATTAAGACGATTAAATTGACGATTCATTTGAAAAGGCACGTATAGCAGCAGATTCAAGTAAATGGCATGACTATATTAATGCCATGGGTGGTGTATTTGCTAAACGTAAAGACCAACTGTTAAAGCTTGCTTATGATGCTAGCTTTAATAGTGACACCGGTGAATGTAAGCTCGGTTTTTATGATGGCAATATAATACAAACCGTAAAAGGGTTGATGTTCAAAGGGAAAATGATCATCACCCGCTTTTACAGTTGGAGAATGGAAAAGGCAGGAACTGACGTTTTTAACTTGGAGTATTTCTTTACGTCCGCTTTGGGCATGCTGCTGCCCTCTCGCCATTGACGCGTTTGTTAGATCTATGCTTGCAGCGATTTTTGAAGCGCATTTAGATAACCTTTTATCTGCTTGTGGTTAATATCGCCAATTACTCCATTAGTCACCATACTAAGCTCGTCGCTTTTCATAAGGCCTCCTTTGGTTATATTGGCTGACCCCACAACCGCTGTATAAGCACCTTTGGCTTCTAAGTAATAAATTTTAGCGTGAACTACTCGGTGAGCATTTTTTGCCATGTAGTGAGTAACGTTCTTCCAGCCCGCTATTCGTTTTGATGCTCTTTTGTGAGTATGAGCCTGATTTGAAATTATTGTGATTTTCGTCTTGTTTTCTAAAGCTTGTTTAATCACTGGAGTTAACACCTCGATACCTTCATTTTTCAGCCACCCAGAGCAAAGAATACATACCTCTGAATCTAGTATTAGTTCTGATAATATTTGAAGGTGATTTTTACCATGCGAAGAATTTGGAAGTTCGGGATTTTGGACCAGGGTAATATTCATGCGAGGCTCTCACAGTGTATTAGTGCGACTTTACAAGGTCGTTTAGCTTACTAGCTACATTACCTTGTGTGCTTGAAAAGTCCATAGTCTGCTTTATGCGTGAAGCGGTTGGGCTTCTACGTTCGCTTTATGGCCGAGGCTGGTTTGATCGCTTAACGCAGTTTAAGGCACCATAATAGTTGAGTGAATTTTAATAACACAGTTTGTGTGGACAAGTGTTCACTGAACTGCTGTTTATACATTTTTCTTTAAGGGTTTCAGTACATCTCAGTTAAGTAAAAGCAGCTAAAAATTGAGAGCACTTAGATAGTTTTGTTACTTTGAATGAATAGAGTGATAATTTCCTCAATTGGAAGAGATGCTAATCTAGTTAAATATTCTTTTAATGGATAGTTTTTAAGAGCGCTCCTCTTGTTGTAATAATTCCCTGTTATGGATGGTAACAGTGATGGTCATTTCACTTGTTGCGGTCGCAGTGGCCTGGAAAACAGGTTTAGCGCCACCACCCTAAGGAACCCAATTATAGTTAACATAAATTCACATTTACGGGTTTTCTTAAACATAAGGTCGATTTGGCTGTAGAATATTGATATTAAATGGGAAATAAAAAGCGTTAAAAACGGTACCCCACTTTACACCCCTTTAAATCATGCAAGCTAGTGATAATGCAGATTAACTGCTAGTTTGCCAATAAAATCTATGGGTGAAACGCTTGCATAAGTTTACTCCGGTTACATTGTATTATGGTGTTTTTAATTTATATTTTACGCGCGCTATCTTAATTATTCGTTGACCGCAAAGATTTTATTTTATGTTATTTTTTAAATTTTAAAGTCTTCATGAAGTTTGCTCCAATGCGCTTTCAACACTACTTTGTGCCCAGCATCCATGGGAAGAGTCTTAAGTGCCTCTGGCCAAAACTCTCTTGCCTTACTTAGTGTATCGTCCAAATGTGGCTTTATTGCCCGCCATGGGATACCTGATTTATTTGCCCACCACTGAAAATGTTCCAAAGAGACTACGTACCAATCCTTCGTTTTACCAAGATTGAGTGCGTATTGGCTTTCGTTGTCAATATAAACGCTGGTTGTCACAATATCGTAGGCTGGTGAAAAACGTGGTGTGAACTTATCAGGGTATATAAGGCTCCAGTTCTTTAAGTGAGCGTCTCCGTTCGCCAAAAGGATATTAACCAGTAATCGCCTTGCGAACTGTTGGGCGTCGGCTAGCGCGTCACCAGAAAAGTCATAAATGACTTTTCCGATATTCTCATAATTAGCACTAGCGTATTTTTCGTGCGGGTATTTAACCAGAATCTGCGCGAAATCTTCCATGTGGATACGCTGATCACCCGCGCGATCAAATCGTTTGATAGCAAAGGCTTGCTTCTCATCGGGTAAATTGATTTGCGGAAGATTATCGAGCTTATCCAGCTCCACAAGTTTGATTTCAGGAATATCTACGCCAACAAGCTCAGCAAGCGACATGGCAGTATATTCATTTAATGGCACAAATTTATGTTTAGTTGATGGTGTCTTGATAATCCAGTCACCCAGAACATCACCCTTGGATAAATTATAACGACCATCCTTTTCCTTCATGGAAAATTTCATCTGTACGCCAGCCAAAGAAAATTTATTGTCTCTTCCCTTTTTATCAAGAGCATCTTTCTCAAATTTAATCGCCTTAGCCTTTCCGTGCGTGTTGAGCACATAATCGGGAACATCTTCTGGCTCCATTGGCATGGCTTCGATAGCCCCCGGCAAATCCGCGCCGAGATACGAGAATATGTGAAATTCATTGTCGATATGCACCTTTAGGCCCTGTGCAATAAGTTCTCGTAATGAACCTTCTGGCAGCAAATTTGAAAGTACAGGATGCAGCCGTTGATTTCTTGCCCATGGCTCAGCCATAAGCTTGTCTGCATTTGGAAATTTGGGGTGTGTAATCAAGCTGAATGTCGGGCGCTTGGGGTTGTGTGTAAACTCATCTGCCATACTCAACACATTACGACCATTCTTATAGCCTGCGAGGTAGCCGATAAGTGCACCGTGGATAGTGAGCTTTAAAACATTCACTTCATCATGTGTATCTGTGATCACTCATTCTCTCCCAATAGACCTTGCCATGGGTCGTCAACTAGCGACTTTCTTTTTTCGGTAGCCGATTGACTTGTATTGCTAGGGATTGCGGATTCGTCAGCCAACAAGGCCAATACGACATCTAACTTTTCTTGTGGAATGAGCAGCAATTCACTTTTAAGCCCCTTGGCAATCAGCTCAAGAGTATCGAGCCTTGGATTTCCTTTGGATTCTAGCCGCTGATATTGCTGACGCGATATCCCCACGCGTAGCATCATATCGTGCTGTTTGAGTGACAGTGCTATGCGACGTTTTTTGATCTGTTCGAGTAGTACATTCATTATGAAACACATATGTTGCTATTTTCACATAAGAAACATACTAGTTGCTTTTTTGTATTTTAGCAATATATGTGTTTCTTTTGTGTATTTAGAATCAGTTCCACGATAAAAGCAATTAATATGTTGCTATTTTTTCATAGGTGAAGTCATCATGTTATCGTGAAAGATAAAGCCCAATCAGGGTTCCCTAGAACAAAGTGGCATTTCGGCGTGTAGCGAATAGTTCTCATTTAGGGGGCTGTGGACATATCGACCAATTGTATCACGTTGGCTTGCAGACTATATAAAACAACGCCTGTGGCGTTTCGTCGTTTCTTCCCAACATAAGCCGCAGGATAACTAAACGTATCATTTCCTTTGACAATATATGAATAGTTAAACAAATCGACAGGTGGCGTGAGTTCCTTCCACCCTAATGAGCCCTGTTTTTTTAATCAGAGTAGTATTACATGAGAATCAACATAAGCTTCTGAATTCATAGTTGATAGTTTTTTTAATTAAGTGTGTATTGTGTTACCATACACTATACTGGATGTTTAAGGAGTACCTTTTGATTGTTAGCTTTAAATCAAAAGTATTAAAAGAGCTCTGGCTTACGGGCGATACAGGATTGCTGCCATCAACGTATGTTTATGACGTTATTGAAATATTAGACCTATTAGACGCATCAGAATCCATTACTGATTTAGAGTTGTTAGGTGGGTTTAAAATAGATGAATATCAGCCATCTAATTGGGCTGTAACAGTCACGGTAAATAGTGTAGAGCCCATTGGAAGCGTAACTTGTTATTACAAGCAAAGTAAGGCTTATGATGTGGACTTAAATGAGTACGATTAGGAGTACATTATGACATTGGTAAGAAGTAATAAACTGCCAGCAACGCACCCAGGTTTAATATTTAAAAAACGTATATTAGAAGCGCATGATTTGACCGTCAGCGAGGCGGCTAAAAAAATGCATATAAACAGACCTCACCTTAATAACTTTTCAACAGGTAAAGTTAGTGTAACTGTTCCATTGGCGATGAAGCTTGAAAAATCCACAGGCATAAGTGCAGGATTTTGGCTGAATTTACAGAAGACTTATGATCTGTTCATTAATCGCAACTTAATTATTGATTGTGAGCCATTGTTCAACTTAAAAACAGCGTAGGAAGCAATGAATGGCAATCTGACAACCTAGAGTTCTACATCTAGTACTGTCAATGTAACTAATTGTTTTATTTAAGAATACCGTGTTGTTTTTGGAGTTGATTCATATCTAGCGAGCAGGTTTGCTGTTCTGTTGCCGACTGAGTTTGTGCAAAAATGTTTGCACAAACTCAGCGTGTAGTCATAAATCGGGTTTCTTTAAACATAGTGCCGATTTCGCTTGTAGCAAATGAGAATCATTTACAATAGACCAATTCCCCCCTCAAAACTCACTTGAGCATTCCCAATGCTGAGGCAATAGTTTGATCAATTCTAGGATGATGAGTACCGGTGAAAAGCCCACAGATAAGTTGAGGTTGTCGAAGCCATAATTTTATCTAAGACTGAAGCTGCAAGCACTAACTTGGAAATACATAAAATAACAAATAGCTAGTTGTGCTTCACTATTCTGTCGAGGAATGTTTCCAGTTCGAAAGCGTTAAACACTTCTGCATCTCTTCTGGCGAGTGACTTGGCAGTCGATAAAGTTACGCCTAACCTGTTAGCGATATGTTTTAACGGAATGCTATCGAAATCTACATGTTTATGAATTTCGATTATTAGATCGGAGCACTTTTTATCTAACATAGTGTTCTCGGATAATTCTGAAATGGCTTTATAGGTATTGTCGTATGCTAAGTTCATTGAGATATTTTTTTGATGTATCTGCCAATAGTTATCGATGCAGTTTATATTAAGGTGCTTTGTTTGGCTATTTTGACTACTGTTTCCAATATAAGGTCAATTCGTAATAATTGACATTATTACGAATTGACAGGGTTTATTTACGTCTGTACCCTGCTTCTTATGAAATACCATCCCATCACCGACACCATCAACTTATTGCCTCAGCAACGAGAGTTGTTGAACTCTTCCGAGTTTGCACAGGTTTACCCCTCTTTGGATGAATACCTAAACAAAATGGAAGACAACGGCATTGCTGCACGCAAGGATTTGGGGTTGTTGCTGCATTTTCTGGTCAGCGTAGTGGGCAACTCAAAAGGCACACAGACACGCTTTCGAAATGAGGCGGAACGTTTTACCCTGTTTTGCTGGAACGAAAAGAACAAGTCAATATTAGCATTAGGTACAGAAGACATCCGAGATTACATCGATTGGATTTGGTCACCGCCTAAAGCACTGATTTCTGATACCACCATTGCCAGTCGCTTTAAAGCTAAGGCTGGTACTGATATACGCACTGTGAATAAAACCTGGCGACCATTTGTCCTTCGGCAGTCCAAAGCCAACCGCAAAACCAATGAGCTCATTTCACCAGAACGTTCAGCTTTAGATAAGCCTAAAAACCGCTACAGTCTTAATCAAACATCATTGCAAAATTCTTACGCCTCCTTGAATGTGTTTTTAAAAGAGCTATGGGAATCTGAACACATTGCACGCAATCCCATTAGTCTGATAAAGAAAAGCTGTAAGTACATGGTAAAAGGCAAAATCTATAAACCTCCACATACCTTAGACGATGAAACCTGGCAGCTATTTGTGGATACGCTTACGCAGGCGGCAGATGAAAATCCTGCATACGAAATGCATAGATTTCTGGTTCTTACGTTAAAAGTGTTGTTTTTAAGGATTTCAGAGCTTTCACATCGTGATTATTATACACCGATATTTGGACATTTCAGACAGGACCCCAGCGGTGAAGGCTGGGTGTTGAACATCATTGGTAAAGGCAAAAAAGAACGCCTAGTAACGGTACCCGACGAATTTATCGACAATGTGCTAATTCGCTATCGAGAGTCATTAGGGTTAACCCCCCTACCCCATATCGACGAAAACACGCCCATTATGCCGTCACAAAAAACCGGTCAACCGCTTCATCAAGATAGCTTGAATAATATGGTAGAAGAAGCTTTTGATTTGGTGATCAAGTCGTTAGTTAAAAAGGAAAAAAAGCCACAGGCTCATGCCATTGCTGGCGCCTCTTCCCATTGGTTAAGACATACTGGCGCCACGCAGGCTTTAGGTGAAATCAGCGAAACGATGTTAGCCGAAGAGCTTGGCCATGCGAGTGTTAAGACTACTGTAGAGGTTTATGTGGCACCGGCACATAGGGATCGCATTAAAAAAGGTGTGTCACGAAAGCTTTAACGAAACAACAAAATTCGATTTAGTCCCTCAAGCAACTTCATTTATTCAAGAAGGATAGTTTGAAATACAGGTAGGTACAGTAAACACCAATTTGGTGTCGCAATAGTCTCTGTTGACTTTGAATCGGTTCCCGAAGATACAGAAATTGTCACACAGCTCCAAATTGCGACAATTTGATAGCTTCATAAAAAGACCAGTAATTATCTCTAGCAAGACATATATAGATATCTTTATCCCTTTTTTCTCCATGCCCGATGTGTCTGTTTGCGGCACATTTGTCTCAGCACTAAGCTCTTGTGTGGCTTTGATATTATTGGGGCTAAAGTAGCCTTTGTGTGCGAGCATATTAGTGTTTGAAACTGAAACTCCTTTAACCCCGCGATTTTGTGCACTTAGATTTTGCCCAAATTACGTAATGTTTGTAACTAGGAAAAACCAAAGCTTAAACTCTATAAAAATTCGACAAATTAATGTTTGAAACTCAGACTGGCCTAATAAGCTGACAGACTATATTGAGCGATTTAGTCATTGGTGCTAGCTTAGCCGAACGACTGCTTTGCCCAAGAAAGCGGACGTAGCGATTTATTGTGGTTTAGTCCGGTTTGAGCGATCAGCGGTCATAGGATTGAATAAAACGTGACTTGTAAGCGATTGATCATAGGAGCCGTTGAGTAATCGCGGTAAAAGTCAAAAATTGCCTGATAGCTGACGTAAGATATTGTTGATTTTCAGTGTTGTTGTTTGACAAGAATGTGTCATTCCCGCGAATGCGGGAACCACCAAATAGCCCCAGTAAGCTCAATCGATTCTCACCCAACCAAGTCAAAATATAAGTCTTTTCAGCTAGGATTTAACTCATTGATGAGCCGGCTTTTCCATTCTAGGTTTCATTTCTTGAGCTAAAGCCCTCAACTTGTTTGTTTTTATGTCTTGGATTCAAATAATAAGTGCATAACTTGAACGGGTAAAAAAGACGGGAAGATGTCATCATCTGCTTCCTCAGTATAGGCGATCGTCACCGCTACTTAATCGTCTGACTGCAATTCGCTCATTTTTGCCATTCAGCCCTGCTTAATTTGACGATGAAAATATGATGATTTTTGTAAAAAATGACACTCTGTTGTCAATCTACAGCTTTGATCTTTTTGGGTTACCATTTGGTGACAAACGATTAACCGTCGCAGCAAAGACGGTAGAAAAACACGTTGTGCACTACAGACAGCTTTATGAGCAACTGAGCATAAAAAAAACCACCTCAAATGAGATGGCTTTAACTTTAGGTTTGTATGTAAAACGTTGGCAGCAATGGGGCAAGGCTGCCATTGGAGCATGGGTCACGGTACCTAGTGCTAAGCCCTATGTTGCGTTCTCGCGAGACATTCGCTGCTAAAATGTTAAATCTGCGGTGCATAGTTTTAAGTAAGTTGAATATGGTGAAGGTAAAATAGTCCATCCCCCGGGGTTTAAGATAGAAGGTGCGTTCCATGCATTGTCACCACGTCCTGACCCGATCCTCTTCATCAACGACCACCCATAATCCGAAGATATTTCCATCCTCCTACTACTGACTTGTATTTCTGTTCCGTCGGTAAACGTGTGATGTGTTATATCTTTACTGTCTGTGACTGGAAGCAAAACGCGTGTATTCGCTAACCGTTCTAGACTGTAATGAGTGTCATCCCACAACGGACACACGACCGGTTTTGGGTAATTACATTCACTATCGAAATAATCTACTGCTACTGCGCCAATCGCATAAACGCTCCCGCACACACTGCTCGTAGCGCCATTCACCGCGCCATTCACATACGCCACGCCTTGAAATTTTGACCCCGCGCCAAGATTGAGCGCGCCACCCAAAATCCACGTGATATTTGAAAATTTCGCACCATTTATCAATATGAAAGTCGACCCAGCGCTTAAAGTCATAGCCTCGCTAGATATCATCGTGAACTGCGCATCCGGGTCACCGTTGGCATCAAAGGTCACCGGGGCATTGGAACCCCACATTAAGTTAATCGCACCGAACTTATAAACACCCGGACCAAACGTAATTCCTGAGATGTCTCCATTGGAAATAACTCCATCCACCCCCTTACTATCTGTGATTTTCTTTGTTATAGCAGTCATCGCAGCAGTCATCGTATCGGTACTATCGATAAAGCCTGCGACATAGTCAGAATATTCCCTACTATTTCGACCTGCCTCGGCCCCGAAAGTCGTCGCTCCTAAAGCCTCTGCAGCGTAATACGTCGCACCGACTTCTAGTGTGATGGCTGCACCAGACTTGATAGAGCCGACCTCACCGTAAGCGCCTACGACCACGGCGGCCCCTGCGTTGATATCCTGAGCGGTGCCATAAGTCCCGACTCCCACGGCAGCGCCAGCGGAGATTTGTTTAGCGTTTGACCCGACACCCGTAGTAACGGCAGCGCCAGCATAGATATCTTTTACGCCAGTGTGGGCACCAATAGAAACGGCCGCTTGTGCAGCCAGATGTCCGTTAACATGGTAGTCGGAGTTATCATCTTCGGGGTGTGCGGCTATGCTTAGCGCCGCCCCCGAAATTGCAGAATACTTAGATAAATCCATCTCTTTCGATTGAACATTTGCTAAACCCGCGACACACAAAGTCAAACTGGTTAAGCAGGTTTTTAATAATATATTTTTCATGTGATTTTCCTTTTAATCCCTTCACAAGAATTTTGGAAGGTAATGGCTAAAAGTGATACGTCATCACTACTGCTATGAGGTACAGCATATGGTATGCAAAAAAAATATCTCGACATAACAATGATTTAAAAAAATACCGCTTAGCATGTTTTCTAATACGACAAGGTTTGATATCTGAGCATCTACCACAAACATTGAGACCTTAATCTGAACTGATTATAAAATTAATGTTGGGGGACCGAAATTGAACTTTGGTATATTAGACTTTTGTCTCATAAAAGTCTGTTGAACTAAGCCGCTGCGCGGAGCCTGTCATTTTTTATCTTTGAGTCACACTTATCTGTGGGAAGAAACTAAAGAAGACACCCAGTGCGCCGAGATAAATCGGTAGAAGATCGGAGGTGCAAGTCCTCTACTTGGTAAGGTAAGCACACCGCCAAGTCCCCGAGTCATGGGCTTTGCACCGTAAGGTGTCGAGTTAAGCGTTGACAGGGGAAACCATAGGCCGAGTATTGAGCTGCGAAATCCTCACTTAAGCGTGCTGACCTTGTTGGGTGAAGGGGAAGGCAATACGACCAATAGATGAAATGCCATATACGGCGGTGCTAGTTATTGGTTGACGCTTCGCAGTCATAGACCTTGTGCATGTGGTGATGTCTTTTATGCGGAACTCGGGAGATCCAGCGGTTTGGTGAGACACGTTTTGTCTTACACATTAAGGGAAAGTCATGAGACAAAGCCTTTGATGATAAGCCACTGGAAGTCAGACAGTCTCATAGTAATGAGGAAGCATGCGAACAAATTGGGTTAATCACCAAGGCGGAGTGTGTGGAGCGAAGGGGACTGACAGAGAGGAAACGTTTTCAGCAGAAGATTAGCCGTGACTCAGAGCATGGGATATTTAGCTTCAGGTTTGGAAATGTTGGGGAAAGTAGCGAAGCAGTATAAGTTTATTCAACGCTTTCACCTTTGACTCTATGTAGGAGCCGTATGCGTTAGTAGCGCCCGTACGGATCTGTGCCGGAGGCCTGTTTTATGTTGAATAAATCAATGTAAATCAGGGCTTTACGGCAATTTTTAAAAATAGCGAAAAACCCGTTATGTTCTAAACTTTACTTTGCTCCCAAAACCGCCACTTACCTCCTATGTGTCTATGTAAATACTCATAAGTGCAACTCATTATTATGATAAAAGTACACAAACCTAAAACCAGTTTTCTCTTTCTGCATATTTACATCCAACCAGATCACTCAATAACATCGAAGCCGATCACTTTTGGGGTAAATGTTATTCAGTGACCGGCTTAATGTTGTTGCCCAACTTTTACTCTTTTTTGTCTGTCCAATAGGTGTTTTTAACCGTTATTCTTTTCATTTTTGATGGTGAGAATAACTATGCCAATGGCACCTATTTAAATGTGTAAGTCAAAAGAGATTTTAAGACTCAAATACGGCTGTTTGCTCAGCCATCGAAAAATAGCCAAAAGCTTATCTGTTTCAGCGTCAATTGTGTCTATTTATGCCATTCGTGCCACCTCTCTTGGGATCACTAGCTGGCCGCTTGATTAAAAATGGAGTGATGAGACGCTTCAACGAGCACTCCTCAAAACCAAAACCAAACCTAAGAGTAAGGGTTACATCATCCCCAATTGGTCTGTCGTCCAGCAAGAGTTGAGGCCGAAAACGATGACATTGCAGTTATTGTGGGAAGAATATGGTGAGCGGTATCCAGAAGGTTTTTACAGCTAAAACCACTTCTTTTGTCTATATAAAACATGGCTAAAATGTCAAAAACCATCCATGCGTCAAAACCATAAAGCAGGTGAAAAACTGTTTGTTGATTATTGTGGACCCACCATGAAAAAAACAAAAGGGGTCAAAAAGAAAAGGGGTCAAGTTGCTTGCTTCACAATACTCTTGATCAATTCCTCGAATAGGCTAAAAGACCTGCGGGGTCGTTGAAAATCGATAGGGTCAGTGAAATTGATTGACCAGAAGTTCAACGGCGGCTTATGGCACAAAGTTCTCCTTCAAGTTTAACGCTCGACTGTCTGCTATTAGGCTCATTGGAGCCATTCGCTGAGCGTCGCAAATGTGCCATAAGCAATCGAGTAGCTTGGCTTATGGCTTGCGAACTACAAGACTCAAAATCGATGGGTTCTAGTAGCTAGGAAAAAGATTAAATTTACACAAATAAATTTAATTGTGAGTAGGCTTTGCTTCGGATTTTGAGTACTTTCATTTCGAACATAGAAGCCCTTAATTAATTTTGGTACAAAATCTCAAAACAACCTAAAGCAGAATTTATCATAATTGTTAAATAGGTTTATTTTCAATATATGTTAATTAGAAAGCCTCTGCCTAGAGGTTGTTATTGAATCAAAATAAAAAATACAATAATATTTCTTCAACTCATACACTTAGGATTTTCAGGATCATTCTACTATTCATAAAGAATGGCTGGAAGTATAACCATATCCTACAAATCAAAAATTTTAATGGAGCTATACCATGTTAGGTTTAATGCAAGATCGCCCCTTACTTATTTCTCAAATGATTGAGCATGCAGCTCTGAACCATGCTGATGCAGAAATCGTTTCCAGATCGGTTGAAGGTCCGATTCATCGTTATACCTATAAGGACTGTGCAGTTCGATGTCGTAGATTAGCGAATGCGCTGACTAAACTGGGCACAGAACAGGGTGATACTATTGGAACGCTGGCCTGGAATGGCTACCGTCACCTTGAACTCTATTTCGGTGTGGCTTCGATGGGTTCTATCTGCCATACGCTTAATCCCAGACTTTCTCAAGAACAACTCGTTTATATTATTAACCATGCCGAAGATAAATTCTTTTTTACGGATCTGACATTTGTACCATTGCTGGAAGCTGTGGCAGATAAACTGCCAACCGTTAAGCAGTTCATTATCATGACCGACCGAGCTCACATGCCTAAGACTAAACTAGCCAACGTGCTCTGTTATGAAGAGCTGTTGGATGCTGAGAATGACGATTATAAATGGCCGCTTTTCGATGAAAACACAGCCTGTTCGCTTTGCTACACATCCGGCACAACGGGTAATCCCAAAGGGGTGCTTTTCAGCCATCGTTCAACTACTTTGCACAGTTACGCTTCCTGTATGCCGGATGCACTGGGACTTTCTTCTATGGACGTCATGTTACCTGTGGTACCAATGTTTCATGCCAATGCCTGGGGGATTCCCTATGCAGCTGCCATGTGCGGTACCAAGCTAGTGATGCCAGGCTGTGCCATGGATGGTGAATCGATTTATGAACTGATGGAAAGCGAAAAGGTGAACCTCTCTGCTGGGGTTCCAACTGTCTGGATGATGTTGCTTGGCTATCTCAAACAGAATAATAAGACATTTTCCACTATGAAGGCGACCATTATTGGTGGTTCCGCTGTGTCCCGTTCCATGATTGAAACCTTCCGTAACGACTATGGTGTTGATGTGCTCCATGCCTGGGGTATGACAGAAACCAGCCCCTTGGGAACCGCCTGTCGTATGAAATTCAAACACAAGAACCTTTCCAATGATGAGTTGAACAGCCTTAATCTAAAGCAGGGCCGTGCTGTCTACGGTGTTGAAATGAAGATTGTGGATGACAAAGGCGAACAACTGCCATGGGATGGTGTTAAGTCCGGCAACCTGCTGGTTCGGGGACCCTGGATTTGTTCAGGTTACTTCAAGGATGAAGGAGGACAAGTGGTTGATGCAGATGGTTGGATGGATACAGGTGACGTGGCAAATATCGATCCTGACGGTTTTATGCAGATTACGGATCGTTCCAAAGATGTGATTAAATCAGGTGGTGAGTGGATATCTTCAATTGATGTGGAGAACGAAGCGGTCGGTTGTAAAGGCATTGCAGAAGCAGCTGTTATTGCGATCCCTGATCCAAAATGGGACGAGCGTCCTTTGGTGATTGCGGTGAAGGAAGCAGGCTCCGATGTCACCATGGAACAGGTGATTGCGCACCTGGCGAAAACCCTGGCGAAATGGCAGCTACCCGATGATGTAATATTTGTTGAGGAACTTCCCCATGGCGCTACAGGGAAACTACAAAAGAACATACTTCGAGAGACATACAAGGATTACAAGCCGTCTGTCCCATAGGCACTTCTCACAAAGGAAGAGTAATGAATCTTTTTGTTGTTGATCTAGACTCGCAGTGAAGCGTGCTCAAAAGCATATTCTTATCAAATAGTAATTACAGGTTCCCATAACCTTGTTATCAGTGGGTAATAGCGAGGGCAATCACTAGTTTAATACAACTGTCTATGAGCCTAACAAGATGAAAAAATTACAATAACACACCCTGATGATTGGCATCCTCATGTTCGAGACAATGAATATTTAGTCGATGTTGTTCCACATACAACCGCTACCTTTTCTCGCGTTATTATTATGCCAAATCTAAAGCCGCCGGTAACCTCCGTAGCGCAAGCGCTTTGTTACCGAGATCGTATTTTAGCAGCGAGTCCTAATAAGAGTTTTGATCCACTGATGACTTTGTATTTAACCAATAATACCTCTGCTGATGATATTATTGCTGCTCACAATAACGAACATGTCTATGCAGTTAAATATTATCCCGCTGGTGCAACAACTAATTCTGATGCTGGCGTAACTGATATTAAAAATACTTATCCTGCTTTAGAAAAAATGCAACAATTGGGTATACCCTTATTAGTTCATGGTGAAGTAACCGATCAAAGCATTGATCTATTTGATCGTGAAGAAGTTTTTATTGAAACTGTTTTAAGGCCTTTAATAGAAGACTTCCCAAAACTAAAAGTTGTTTTAGAACATATCACAACAAAACAAGCTGCTGAGTTTGTTGCTAAAACAGGTGATAATATTGCAGCCACTATTACTGCACACCATTTATTATTTAATCGTAATCAGATGTTTAAAGGCGGTTTGAATCCACATTATTATTGTTTACCCATATTAAAACGTGAAACACATCGTGAAGCATTAATCGCAGCGGCAATCAGCGGTAATAAAAAATTCTTTTTAGGCACAGACAGTACACCACACACTCAAGATAATAAAGAATCCACATGTGGATGTGCTGGAATATATTCTGCTCATGCCGCAATTTAACTTTAGAGTATAGGTAAAATAAAACGTTATTTTTCATAAAATCAAAATACATGATGCCTCATATTTTCCATATTTACCTCTCTTTTATATCCTTGAGGGAGTGAAAGTCGGCAATTTCTCCTCTATTACTCAACTGTTTTAACAAAATTTAAAATAAGAAATAAGCGCCTCCCACCGTCCGGTTTTAGGCTCATTACAGACAGTCATCATTGACGCGATTTACACTTAAAATGTAAGCTTAAGAGCTAACAAATTATCTTTGGGATATCCCTCAACTTTGTTGTGTATTGCGAGGACAAAAAAGCTCGTCGCATAGCAAACTTTTGCTCAAACCCTTTCGCTGCGATATGCACTGTTGAACGACCATACCGGGCGTTTATTGAATCCATACAGGTCATCAGTATAGTGTTGTCATTCGAGTCAAAACTTGGTTGTATATTCTAACTTCAGCAGAAGAAGATGATACAAGGCGTCACGCCAAAGAAATGCTGAATGATGCATTTGGAAAGTATTATGGCGAGACTCATCACAATAAATAGGCTAAAAGAAAGGCATAGATGAAAAGGGGGGTAATCGTATTCAGGTCACGGAAATGGATTACAACCCTTTTAATCTATCCAAATGTTCATTAGCCGCCTCTTGAATAGCAGCACTGGTTCTCTTTTTGGCATGCATGGCTTTACACGCTAAAAAACCCATTTTAAAAGCATCTTCGATTAATGAAAGCATATATTGAAACGTCGAAGCTCTGAACCTGAGCTTCGCTCTTAATAGTTGCCCTTTATCATGTACATCAATGCCTGTAGGCATTTTTAGTTCTGCAACATGCTCTTTTGCTGTTTGTATTTCCCACTCAGGATCCATTAAATATTCCAGGATCAGATCATAGTTTTCATTACCTAGTCTCGCTTTATCCGCTATAGCCTTTAGACGCTGTAGCGTCTCATCCTTAATGGTTAATGTCGTAGTATTATGTTTGGCGCTATATTTATATTTACGAAATCGACCGCTTAATCTTCTGTGAGCATCGGGAGTGAGGGCAGACTTTAACGTCTTCATCGCTTGTTTCGGAAATTGACCACTGTATGGAGGTATTGCGCCACCATCTGACAAGATATCGTCTATTTTAATGTATTTTTCGACTAAGCCGTCAGTGACAAAACGCACCCAATATTGGTCTGGTTGTGCTTCTTTACTCGTGCTTTTTGCCATCTCTGTGATGCCTGTAATGTTGAGGTAATAATAGTCGATATAAAAATATTACTACATTGTCTATTAAAATACAGTTATTTGTTACCTGTAACATTTATTCACATCACAAAGCGCATCCGTTCCCTTTATTATTTATGTTACAGATAACAATATGAAAGATCCAAATTCGGGACAAAATACCTAAGTTTATGTAGGCTCACGCATTTATTGTTACCGGTAACAATTTAATATAATAAAAATAGCATCACCTTACCCCACATAGAATATTTGTTACAGGTAACGTTTTTTGTTGACCGGCGCACTCCCCTGCTCTATTATTCCAGATAAGTGTAATTATCTAGAATAATAGAAATGGCGATAAAATGACTGACTTGATGAACGTGAGCAACATTTCTGATGAAACTGTACGATCACAAGTGTTAGCTAATCTCGAAGAATTCAAACACGACCTATTGGACGACATGGCCAGTAATACCAAACGGGCCTACTTAAGTGATTTTGAACATTACTTATCTTTTTGTTTAAAACACGGGTTAGTGAGTATGAGTGATGATTGGCGAGTGACGAAAGACACCATCAAAACATACTTTGTTTCACTCATGGTATCAGAGCTTAAAAACGCATCAATTAAACGCAAACTCAGTTCAATTAAATTTTTTATCGGTATTGCAGAACTACCGGATCCGTTTAAACACTCCAAGCTATTACGTGATTTTATAACAAACAAACTCAAAAAAAAGCCAGCAGCGCAAACACAGGCAAATCCTATTACTGCAGAGGTTTTAGTGGCGCTCAATGAGACATTTAACCCCCACTCACTGTTGGATACACGCAATAAACTGCTGGTTAATCTTGCTTTTGACAGCTTGTTTCGGGCATCGAATTTGGCGGAGATTGAAGTGGCACACATCGATAGAGAGCATGGATCTGTGTTTGCTTCATATTCAAAGACAGACCAGGAAGGACAAGGGAGTTATGGCTACATATCGCCTAGAACCATTATATTGCTTGACGAGTGGTTAAACGCATCGGGGATCACAGAAGGGTTTATTTTTAGAACGCTATCACCGAAACAAACCGTACAACAAAAAACTATGGGTTATCAAGCTATCTACAAGACGTTTAAAAACTTTGGTGGTGCTAGGTATTTAGATAACAAAATAAGTTACAGCTGCCATTCAACAAGGGTTGGTGCAACCGTCAGTATGACAGAACAAAATAGACCGTTAATAAAAATCATCCAAGCGGGTAATTGGAAGTCCGAAAGAATGGCTATTCGGTATGGGCAGCGCACCAATGTTGCCAAAGGAGGAATGGTTGACATTATTTGATAGAGCGCAGCTATTTTCCTTTTAGAATGACAAAGGCTTCTATCGACTGGACCGAACCATAATAAATTCGACGATAACATTTGAAGAAATCCATAAAAAAAATTATCAAGTGGCGAGAAATTCACGGTAGTTATGAAAATAATTGAGTATTTAATTGCTCTTATATGGATTGGACAAACTAAGGACAAAAATTATAATTTGATTGGAGGTCATTCTCTGCATTTGTATAATATTCAAAGAAGTAGCGAGGGGATCTGAACTATGCCAGAAAGAAAGCTTGTTAATTCAATTGTTTATTGAATTAAGTAATTGGAAATTACTGCAAATCACTTAGCGATTGCTCAAAGTAATCAAAGAAACTAAGCGCTGTTTAAGGGTTGGTTTATGCTTTTCATCTATTTCAGTTGATGCCCTAGTGAAACAAAAGCTGCTTGTAATCTCTATGGGGAGTTTAATTTTCTTATCAGGGTCAGGAACTAACTCTCCATCTATCAGACGGGTTGGAACTAAATATCTTTGACCATCAATTTCAATAATGTCGTCGCCTGATTGGTTCATACTTTTGCCTTGTTGAAATTAGGTTTTATGGGGTCTGCATGGGCTTTAAAGCTGACACTAAGTGATGTCGATTTTCTGCTTCACTTATACGGTCTCAAATTCCTCTGTAGCAGACCTCGGTAATAGTGATTTGGCACTATAAGTTGCTGGCCATTAATAGTTGGCCACTACAGTCTATAAAAATCAATCGTTCGAAAATACGCAATACGAAATAGCCAGGCTTTAAAGCTATTAATTGGGGGCTGTTCGTTTTGCTTGACCGTTACTTCTGTGCCGCCTCGATACGATGGCAGGCTCTTAAAAACCGACACAAAAAAACTCTTGCATGAGGTCTTTGCTATCGTCAGGGTTGCCCGTTATGCGAAGCGAATAGTTAAAAAGCGGTTTTATACCCTTTTTCGCTTTTTGAACAAGCTGTTCATCAGTACGAGTAAACAAAGTTAATTTCCCTAATATTGGTCCTGCTTATACAGTCGGTACTAGGCGAAAAATAGTTGTAAACTACGTAGACAAAAGTACAACGCAAGGCAATGGCACTATCGGAGAATAAACGTTCTTCAAGATCACAAATAGATTTAGCGGAGTGGCGCACTTTCTACTTGTTGTGCAGCCGGTAAACTAAGTATGCCGATTCAGCGGTTTTAATGGCGACACCGGCTATTGCAGCAGCCGGCTGAATTTGCCTGATATCAGGGAAAAACGGCGCGAACACGTCGATGGCTTGAACAATGGCTTTGCCAGTAGAGAGCGAGGCCTGTACGTTGTTTATCCTGTTTTTATCTGTCCACGCGTCTATGGCACCATAGGTTGATACAATGAACTCCAAGGACTGAATAGGTTGATTCATTTCTTCAGGAAAATACTGCTTAATTAGGGACGCACTGTTTGACGCTAGCGACAGGTAGGCATTGCGAATTTCTTTATCGGACGCTTTGTTAACTGCAGCGCCGTAGCTTAAAGAACTGGATGTAAAAGGGTTGTTTTTACTTTGATTTGCTAAATACTGTGTATAGTTTTGCGGCAAACCGGTAATTGGTGAGGTTCTAAATATAACGTTGCTTACGCTTTGCTGATTACCCGTTAACAATACCTCAGCATCAAGTTCCTCGGTCCACGCTATGTCGTGGCTGCCTGACGTCAGGCTTTCAATGTCGGCTTCAGACTCTGGTTTAACTTTCACAACTCTGAGCGTGGATTTATTATTCATTTTGGCACCTACTGTTGAACCAAATACCAGCCAGCGTTGAGGTGACTAGGCATTTACTTTACATGAGTAAGCGAACTGCAGGGCGCTTTTTTTCAGATTATCAGGATATTCTGTGCTTGGAAAACGCTTTCAGCAAACAGAGGGGCGAATTACAAAAGAACTTGGAATGTGGTGGCATTCTTCTTTGCTTCATCAGCTTTAATAGTTACTGAGTCGCCTACGTCTCGCATAATCATCTTGGAAAGACAAATATACCGGTACTCATAATCAAGGTCACGTCATCAAAATAGGAAGAAACTTGATTGCTACCATCTACTTCTATTCTTTTGGCTTGAACACTAAGCAGCAAGTTTTTAGGCATGGTGATTGAAACATTTCCTTTATAAGTAAAGAAGGACTCACATTGCCTGATAGCTGACGTAAGCAATTTGTAGATTTTTGCGATATTGATCGACAAGAAAGTGCCAATACCCACCATTCGGAGTCACTTCAGTTAAACTGATTTTCGCGATAAATTGTCAGTCTAGTTCGCAGCCCAAATAGACAGCTAACGACCTATAGCGGACTTAAGAGAATTCAAGCTATCAGACTATATTGAGCGAAGAATCATCATACGATTAATCAAACTTGACTGACGGCAATGAGCAAATTCCGGTCATACGACTGAAATGAATCGCGACTGGCAAGTGAAGGTTCATCACAACCGTTGAATAGTATTGGTTAGCGCCAAAAATTGCCTGATAGCTGATATAAGCGATATCAATTTTTAACTTATCTGAAAATTTCGTAAATTGGCGACAAATCTATTCTTTAAATCCCCCGACTGCGGCATTTAGAATAACGCCATTATGTAGACAACTAACGGCAAGCAGCCTGCATATCGGAAAGCCCAACCCTGCCTTTTGGGCGCCTTGTTGAAGGAAGGCTGTTTGACTACTTTTTGTGTCGGGTATCGTCAATGAGGCTAACGCTACGCCCTAACCAACGCCACTTCTAGGGTACTGAATTAACTTCACCTTTCTTGTTAACCACTTGGGTTAATAGAGGCAGCGATAACCTTTTTCGGGCTTTGCAGTAGGCGGCTGTGTTTGCACTGGTATTGTTCACGAATTGTGCCTGAATGAGCATGTCGTTTACGGCTTTACTGCACGATCTATCTTCATTTAAGGTTTGTGCGAGAAAAATAGACAGTGTTTTAGTTGGCGTATAAATCCGCTCACGATGGTTATTGGGTAGGTTGTTTTCAATCGTTAAGGCTGGCTCATCTTGAGAGAGTAAGGCTAAAAAGTCGACTGCATGAGTATTATTGGCTAAATAATGGATCTTCTTCTGTTGGGAAAGGTGAATATGGGAGATAATGGACGTGAAGGCAGAGTACTTTGTGGCTGTTTTTGTGGTGAAAATATTCTACAACGGTTTCTGCCATTTTTTAGTATTGTCTTTTAATTTAACTGACTGTTATTAAATAATTATTTTATTAAATTAGTGCCATTCTGTTCTGCTTCCCCTTATTCATAACCCCCTTTATTCAAAAATCACTGAGTTTATACAAACACCCATTTAAATATCGAGTCAATTAGAGTGATGAGATGGACGTTCCCTCCCTAATACGGCGTCAATGCGCCAAAATAGAATTTCCAACAAGACTATTTAGATAGGGAACGTCCATATGTGTCTATGTAAATTAAAAATATAGTTGCTTAAGTGTATCGGTCAAGGGTGAGTCTTAAGCAATATGAAATTAGCCAGTAACAGATGATTATAGAAAGAACATGGCAAAAATAATGAAAATTCTACTTTAGTTACTAGCCTTGAAAACATGATCCCACGTTGCTAAGTCATCGAATTACACCTCTGAATATTTAGTATTCAACCATAGGTCTTCAGGAGGGTCTTTGTTGTTGACGCACATGGTGAGTATTTTGTCGTATCAGGACACTGTGACTGAGACCGCTTTGTATTATAAAGCGTTTGTTGTCGACTACTTTACAGTTGGAAATACTTTCAACAATTGGGATCGTTAAAAAATGGCGGAATATAATGAATAAAAAAATGGCATTGGTAACAGGGGCATCAGACGGAATTGGTCTTGAGTTTTGCAAAATTCTGGCGGAACGGGGACACAATCTTATTCTGGTTGCCCGCCGTGAGCAAAAGTTGCAGGATGTTGCCCGTGACCTCAGTGAACACTACAAAGTAGACTGCATTGTGATGACTGCTGATTTATCAGAGCCACAAGCTGCTCAGAAGCTTTTTCAGAGGGTAAAGAGTAACCAACTGAACGTCAATTTTCTGGTGAATAATGCGGGTCTATTGGCCAATGGTTCATTTACTGATCTGGATCTGAGCACTCAAGAAAATATGTTAATGGTGAACGTATTAGCCCTCACTTCATTAACCCATTTATTCGCTACTGATATGGCTTCTAGAGGTGGCGGACATATTCTCAATCTCGCTTCTTTGGCTGCATGGACAGCTATTCCTAATCAGAACGTCTATGCAGCCAGCAAAGCTTATGTCCTGTCTTTCAGTCATGCTTTTGCCGATGAAATGATGGTGGCAGGCACAGGAGTTGTCGTTACAGCTTTGTGTCCAGGCTATACCGCCACGAAAATGTTGTCCAATCCTGACCAGGGAGGCCTACTCAAAATTCCCAAGGCTGTCATATCATCACCACAATCAGTAGCGGAAAAAGGGATAAATGGATGCTTGGCTGGTAAAACAACAATTATCCCCGGCTTGTCTAATCAGATGACGGCCTATGTTTCCCAACTATTTTCAAAAATGATGGTTACCCGATTGATGGGGAAAATGTATAGAAAAAATATGACCTAAAAGGAGTTGTCCAGAACAAACTCAAATTATTCAAACGTAATCAATGTCGGGTATGTAACAGGCTATAGTCAGTATGATAGGAGGTATATTATGAAACAATCGAAAATAAGCATTTTGATAACCGGAGCTAATGGTTTTATTGGCAAAGCGTTGATGGATTATTACAAAAAAAATGGAGTTTCAGTCGTCGGAGTGGATTTGCAGGGTAACGGTGACGATGTTCATCAGGCGGATATTGCCAACCCTGAAACATTTGCTGAATTATTAGAAAACTGCAGTGTCGTTATCCATACGGCAGCCTTGGTCTCTAACGCCATGAGCGATGTGGATATGTGGAGGGTTAATGTACTGGCCACATCTAAACTGATAAATGCTGCACAGATGCATCAGGTAAAGCGATTTGTGCAAATATCATCAATCGTTGCTTTTGGAAACAAAGCCAAAGGAGAGTTAAATGAGGATTATCCAGTTCATGCCGATGGGGGGAGCTATGTTTTAACAAAACTGGCTTCTGAGCATACCGTACTGGCAGCACAAACTCAGGGCAATATTGAGGTGGTCATTATTCGCCCTGGGGATGTTTATGGTCCTGGCAGTCGGCCTTGGATTATATTACCTTTGGAGATGCTCAAGAAAAATCAGTTTATGCTACCCGCGATGGGAAAAGGTTACTTTCGACCGCTCTATATCGATGATCTTATAAGGGGTATTGCTCTGGCGGCATCTAGTGATAAAGTCGCCGGTCAAATATTGATCTTATCTTGCAAAGGTTATGTCACGACAAAAGAGTTTTTTAAACATCACTGTAGTTGGCTGGGTAATAAAGGACCGATGACGGTTCCAACATCTGTTGCTTTAGTTCTTTCTTATATCGTTACTGGGATCAGTAAACTATTTGGTAAGGCAAATGAGGCTTCGCCAGCGAGTATTTATCAGCTAAATACTCAGAGTTGGTTTTCTATAGATAAAGCGGAACGACTACTGGGCTGGAAGCCTGAAGTTACCTTAACCGAGGGCATGAAACGTAGCCGTGAATGGGCTGAAAAACACGGCTATTTATAACACCTCAGGTTAGCGATATGAACCGGGAGTTCGCCCGGTCCATAACTTGAAGCCTCGGTGAAAAGAGCGTATTTCCATATAGCCCAGTTCATCTGCAATCGTTTCCACAGTTAACTCTGTATGCTCAAGATAATGCAGAGCCAATTCCAGTCGTAACTCATTTAAGACTTCTTTATAACTTAATCCTTCCTCTTTTAGTTTCCTTTGCAAGGTACGGTTGCTCATACCCAGTTGACGAGCAATGGTTTCACTACTAGGCGTTCGTTGTCTCAAAATCAGAATTAATATGTTTTTAACCTGAACAGATACTGGCTGATACTTGTCAATAATTGCCATTGCCTGGGTAGCGTGCTCAAGTAAAGTCTGTAGCAATTGTTCATTGGCCTGAGGTAATATTTCATCCAGAACCTCCTCTTTAAATACAATACAACTCAAGGGTTTATTGAAACAGACTTCACAACCAAAAATTTCTTTATACTCATTTAACAAGCACTCGTCTTGTGGGGGGCTGTGTGCAAACCAGATACTGTGACTACAGTTTATTCCCAGATAATGGCGACCATAGGTATGCCACGAACCCAAAACATGTTCCACCTCGTGTCGTTTTGCCTGAGGGTCAGAAAAAGTACAGAGCCAACTTTGATAAATATAACCATTATCATCAGTGATTGAGGTCTGTCCCATATCCCCTACAATTTTTTCAAAAATAGGGATTTTTGCCTGGATTTTGCGCAGCGTCGAGCAGTTCATTGCAATATAACCCAAAACGCTATACGAAGAAGGTTCAACATATTTTGCTGCATGCAGCCCAAAACAGGGGTCGCCACTTTCAATGATCAGCAATCTGATTAACTTTTCCATCGCAGAATTGGAAAAATGTTTGTTATTGTCTTGGAGTATTTCTGCATCAATGCCAGCAAGTTTTAACAAACTATAACAATCAATGCCGCAGTCTTCTGCGGCTTTCAAGTAAGGTTTGAGTGCGGGGACAGAAGCGAGTCCGAACCTGTCATTTTTTGAACTCTCTATATTCAAGCTAATCAAGCTCCCAGAGTTGTTGGCGTAAACGGTGAATATATTGTCGTGTCACGACACTGATTTTGATGCACGTTATGTTTTAAAATTAAACATCGGCGAAACAAGTGGTTCACACAAAATTAACACCCAAGAATATATATAACTTTATCAATCTTGGCAATAAGGTACATGAAAATGCGAAATTGGAATAATTGGGGTGCCCAAAACAGTCAATACACGACTCAGTTAAACGATTCTATGAAGGAAATGCTTGAATCAATGCTAGGTTCTTCGATTGGGTTACCTCCAGCCACCATTGACCAAGTAATGGCCAACGTACCTAAATCACGTTTACCCGCCAACCCTTTGGTAACGATGGACGCCGAGATTCGTTTGCGCCACGCCCGCGGACATAGTTTTCCCGATTGGCTAGCTATGCGCTGCAACAAAGTTGACTCATTTCCTGATGGCGTGGCGTTTCCTGAAACGTCTGAAGAAGTGCAGCAGCTATTGCAATATGCCCGAGACAATAATGCTGCGGTGATACCTTACGGCGGTGGCACTTCGGTTGCAGGACACATTAATCCTCAGCAGAGTGAAAAACCAGTGCTCACCATTGACATGGGTCAAATGAAGCAATTACTAAATCTTGATATAGAAAGCCGGCTCGCTGTATTTGGTGCAGGCGTTTGTGGACCGGAACTTGAACAACAACTACAAGAAAAAGGATATACGCTCGGTCACTATCCTCAATCATGGGAGCTTTCTACATTGGGAGGCTGGATTGCCTCTCGTTCCAGTGGTCAACAATCTCTGCATTATGGTCGTATAGAACAACTTTTTGCTGGGGGAAAAATCGAAACACTCAAGGGATGCATGGACATTCCTACTTTCCCTGCCTCGTCTGCAGGACCTGATATTCGTGAAATAATTATGGGTTCTGAAGGTCGGATGGGGATTATTACCGAGGCTACTGTCAGGGTGAGACCTTTACCGGAACATGACTCATTTCATGTCATATTTTTCCCTTCCTGGGAAAAGGGTCTGGCGGCAGTCCGCAATATTGCCCAAGCGGATGTACAATTATCAATGGTGCGACTAAGTAATGCATTAGAAACAGGCAGCCTGATAAAAATGGGCGGTCTCCCTGTTGAAGCATTGGAACAGGCATTAGTTGAAAACGGCATCGGGGAAGGCAAAACAATGCTGACTTACGGATTAACTGGTTCCAATGAACAATGTCAGTTTGCGTCTCAATTAACTGCCAAATACTGTGACCAGCAAGGTGGTTTTGCCGGTGATGACGCACTTGGAAAACAATGGGCTCATGGCAGATTCAGAGCGCCGTATTTGCGCGAACCACTGGGAGATGCAGGATATGCTGTAGACACAATGGAAACCGCGCTGGACTGGGTTCGAGTTCCACAAGCCGTAGAAAACATTGAAACAGCGATCCGTAATGCCTTGCAGGATGAGAATGAAAAAGTGTTTGCATATACCCACCTATCCCATGTTTACGGACAGGGTTCTAGTGCGTACACGACTTATTTGTTTCGCTGTGGTAGCAGTCATGCAGCAACTTTCAAGCGCTGGCAAAAACTCAAAGCAGCCGGTGCTCAAGCTATTGTCGATAGCGGTGGAACGATTAGCCATCAGCACGGCGTTGGGGTCGACCATAAAGCCTATCTGATGGCTGAAAAAGGTCCACTGGGTATCGCTGCAATTCGTAATTTATTAGAAATGTTTGATCCCCCTGGTCTAATGAACCCAGGAAAACTATTGCCGGATGCAGAATAGTGAACATGGTTTGGGGGTATAAATGAGCTCGATAAATAGTATTTTTTCTGATCGTAAAACGTTGGTTAATGAAATCAGTCAAGCTGATGCACCTGAGTGGGATCTCATCATTATTGGCGGAGGCATTACTGGCGCAGCTGTTCTTAGGGAAGCGGTTCGCTGTGGTTATCGTAGCCTACTTATTGAGCAGAAAGACTTTGCTTGGGGTACTTCAAGTCGTTCTTCGAAGATGGTTCATGGTGGTCTGCGTTATCTGGCCTCTGGACACTTTGCGCTAACAAAGGACTCACTGACTGAGCGCGAACGTCTGTTATCTGAAGCGCCAGATTTGGTTAAGCGCGCCGGGTTTTATTTTATCATTCGTAAAGGCCGTTTTCCAGGAAGGTGGTCAATGTCTATTATTCTTAAAATATATGATTACATGGCTGGTGTTAGAGATGCCTGCTATTACGCCAGTGACAAAATACAAGAGCGATTTAGAGGGATCAGGACAAAAGGACTCAAGGGTGGCTGGTATTACACTGATGCCAGCACAGATGATGCCCGTCTGGTATTGCGCCTGCTGCAGGAGGCAAGCAGCCACGGTGGACAGATGTTGAATTACGTAAAAGCTAAAAATCTGATTATCCACCAAGATAAGGTCAGTGGCGTTACTGTGGAAAATAGCGTGAATGGCGAGGTCTTTGATTTGCGAGCAAAGGTTGTAGTTAACAGTACCGGGGTTTGGGCAGATAAACTGCGTAATAAGGTAAATGGGGAACAACGTATCCGACCATTGCGCGGCAGTCATTTAGTGATTGCGACTTCTCGACTACCTATATTCGACACACTTGTCATTTTTCACCCCGTGGATAATCGCGGTGTATTTATTTATCCTTGGGAAGGTGTTGTGCTGGTGGGAACTACCGACCTGGATCACTCTGGTGACTTAGATATTGAGCCATCAATTACAAATCAAGAACTTAATTATTTACTGCAATCTGCCAACTTTGAGTTTCCAGATTTAGCTTTATCGCGAGATGACATTATTTCCACTTGGGCAGGAGTCAGGCCGGTTATTGGAAGTGATAAATCTAAAGATCCCTCTAAGGAACGACGCGACCATGCGGTCTGGATAGATAAAGGACTTGTTACTGTTAGCGGAGGTAAACTAACAACCTTTCGCACCATTGCTCTGGACGCACTTAAGGCTGCTAGCGAACAATTGAGACCAGCATCTACGAGTAATGATGATGATAGAATTTTTGCAAAAGTATCTGTTCAAGCTGAGGAATTGCTTCCAGAAAACCCCGAGAGGGCTAGGAGATTAATAGGTCGCTATGGTGAAAAAGCCAGCGAACTACTAGTGACGGCAATAACGGATGAACTGGCTTTGATTGATGGGACACAATATAGTTTTGCTGAGTGTCGATGGGCCTTGAAACACGAAATGGTATACCACTTAGATGATCTATTATTGCGACGCACGCGTCTAGGATTGGTATTACCGAAGGGAGGAGAGGCCGTGTTTTCTCGCTTGCAGGATATGTTTAAACAAGAGTTAGGTTACAGCGATGAAAAATGGCGTAATGAGTTGCAGCGCTATCAGGAAATCTGGCGTTCTCACTATAGTTTGCCGGATGAAAAGAAATGAACCAATGTGAATCGAAATATTTTTTGACCATTGATAACGGAACTCAAAGTGTCAGAGCTTTGGTGTTTGACCGTCAAGGTCAGTTGCTGGCAAAAAGCAAGATAAATATTGAGCCTTACGTGGAGCCTCAAGTGGGTTGGGCTGAACAAGATCCGCAGTATTATTGGGACTCGCTTTGTAAGGCTTGCCAGCAAGTATTGCAGCAACTAAATGCTCCCAAAGAATCCATCGCTGCTGTGTCAGTGACGACCCAACGCACCACCGCTATAGCCCTAGATGTGAATGGAGACGCTCTATACCCGGCAATCACTTGGCTTGATCGGAGAAAAGTAGATACCAAACCCGCATTAGGTTTTGTTGAAAATATGATGATGCGTTTACTGAAAGTGAAACCTTCCGTAGACGATTTCCATGCACAGTCTGAGGTCAATTGGCTTGCTCAGAACAAACCAGAAGTATGGCAACAGGTACACAAATATTTAATGCTCTCGGGTTACCATAATTTTCGCTTAACAGGTCAATACAAAGACGCAGTGGCAAGCCAGGTAGGTTACCTGCCTTTTGATTTCAAAAAGCTAGGCTGGGCAAAGACGAACGATTGGAAATGGCGCGCTATTCCAACACTGAGACCTGACATGCTACCTGAGTTAGTTAAAGCTGGAGAAGTTTTAGGTTATATCACAACTGAAGCATCAAGAGATACCGGCATACCGGCGGGCGTACCTGTCATCGCTTCTGGTTCAGACAAAGCTTGTGAAGTCCTCGGTTCAGGTTGTATAGAAACCGGTATCGGAAGTTTAAGTTATGGCACTACCGCGACATTGAATATCGCTGGTGACAAATATTTGGAGCCTGTACCACATCATCCAGCGTATCCAGGCATCATTCCCCAAACCTACAATACTGAAGTGATGATCAATCGAGGATATTGGATGGTGACCTGGTACAAGGAAGAATTTGGCCTACAGGAACGGTTGCTGGCTAAAGAAAAAAACACCACGCCTGAAACTCTGCTGGATGAATTACTACGCTCTACTCCCCCCGGTTCTTTAGGACTAGTATTACAACCCTATTGGGGAGCAGGTACATCTGCAAAAGATCCTTCAGCCAGGGGGGCAATGATTGGTTTTGGCGAAATGCATACAAGAGCCCATATTTATCGTTCAATTATTGAGGGGCTCACCTTTGCGTTAAAGGAAGGTAAAGAATTGCTGGAAAAACGTTCCGGAAATCTTATTGATGTTTTAAACATATCCGGTGGCGGCTCACAGAGTAATGAAGTAATGCAAATCAGTGCCAATATCTTTGGGATGAATGTACATCGCCCCCATACTTTTGAAACATCGGGGCTTGGCGCCGCTATAGCCTGTGCAGTGGCCACCAATGTTTACCCTGACTTTAAAATAGCGGTTAGCCAAATGGTGCACTCTGGTGATGTATTCAAACCAAACCCTGAACACCAACAAGTATATGACCGTCTTTACAAAGAAGTATACAGCGGTATGTACGGGAGTTTACAAACGGGCTATCAGAAGATACAGAAAATCACCGGATATCCGTCATGAATCGATGTTTCTCAGCTGCATGTACGACGATAATTTCACAATGAAATCTTCAGGAGAGTAGATATGAAAATGAATATATTTGGAAGGTTGGGCATTTGCACTGTGTTTTACGCATGCCTTGGTCACAATAGTCTTGTTTGGGCTGAAAAGCGTGTCGAGCATAATACTTCAAAAATTAAGGCTGTGGTCTACTCACCAACAATAGAGCTTGATTATCCTCAGCAGGTGTTTTGGGGGGATACTCATCTTCACACAACGTTATCACAGGATGCTAATAACTTAGGCGTGCGGCTCGGTCCAGAGGATGCATTCCGTTTCGCTAGAGGTGGCACTGTAATGGCTACTCACGGGCAGAAAGCTCGTCTGAGAAGACCACTGGATTTTCTGGTTATTGCTGATCATGCCGAGGGGCTGGGCTCAATGCAAATGCTTGCAAAGGAAGTTCCCCTTTTGATGAAGAACGAACAACTGAAAAAGTGGCGCGCCTTACAGAAAAAAGGCGATATTCGCTCCCAACTGGCGATATCAGCTGATGGCTTGGTGAATGGATGGCCAGATGAACTCGATTTGACCGAAATCCGGCAACCCGCATGGCATCGTCTTATCAAGGCTGCTGAAGAAAACAATAAACCTGGTATATTTACTGCCTTGCATGGCTTTGAATGGTCTTCTTGGCCAGGTGGTAGCAATTTACACCGTGTGGTTATATTCAGAGATGCGGCTGACAAAGTTTCTAAAGTAATGCCATTTTCCAGCAATATCAACGATGATCCAGAAGCTTTATGGGACTATATGGATGATTATCAACAACAACAACAGGGTCAGGTTCTGGCCATTCCTCACAACGGTAACCTTTCCAATGGTCTAATGTTTAATGGAAAATCCTTTGATGGTAAACCACTCGATGAACGATCAGCGGCTAGACGCGCTCGTATGGAACCCCTTTATGAGGTCACGCAAATCAAAGGAGATGGAGAGGCTCATCCACTGCTCTCTCCCAATGACGAATTTGCCGATTATGAAACGTGGGACAGAGGCAACTTTGCCGGCATAGAAAAAACACCGGAAATGTTACCCGCTGAGTATGCCCGATCGGCACTCAAAATAGGTATTTCTCTTGGTTCCACGCTGGGTACTAACCCCTACAAGTTCGGTATGATTGGCTCGACCGACTCCCACACGGCCCTTTCAACAACCGCTGAAGATAATTTCTACGGCAAACACAGTGCTGGCATGGAACCAGGACCAAACCGGGTAAAGGGTGTTGTTGGTAAAGCTGGAGACAAGGTGGTGTATTCGTGGGAGCAGGCTGCTTCTGGCTATACAGCTGTTTGGTCAACAGAAAACACCCGCGCTGGCATTTGGGATGCCATGAATCGTAAAGAAGTATATGCCACCACAGGCAGTCGTATCAGTCTACGATTTTTCGGCGGTTGGGCGTTTACAAGTGCCGATGCAGTAAAAACTAATCTAGCCCATGTCGGATATAAGAAAGGTGTGCCAATGGGCGGGGATTTGGCAAGAGCGCCTGAAAATACCACGATTAGTTTTCTGATCGCCGCCACTAGGGACCCTATGGGCGCGAATCTTGATCGGATACAGGTCGTAAAAGGTTGGGTGGACAAGGCTGGCTCTACCCATGAAAAAGTCTATGACGTTGCCTGGAGCAACAGTGAGCAACGCAGTATCGCTAAAAACGGCAAGCTAATGCCGGTTGGTAATACAGTTGACCTTGATAATGCGTCATACACCAATAAAATTGGCTCTGTCCAGCTAAGCACTGTCTGGATCGATCCAGACTTTAACGCAACGCTGCAAGCTTTTTATTATGTGAGAGTGTTGGAAATACCTACCCCAAGGTGGGTCACCTACGACTCGGTACGTTTTGGCGTCGAAGTGCCGGCTGAATCACCAAAAACACATCAAGAAAGGGCTTATAGCTCCCCTATCTGGTACACGCCATAATGTTCTTTTTAAGTCCAATATTACAAAGGAAAAAACGATCTAATCGTCTGAATACGAAACAATTTCGAGGTTTATCTATGGAGATGTCAAAATGATGAAATGGCCACTTTTAATCTTGCTGGCTGTCGTCATATCGACAGCAAAAGCAGATGAGTCAGTTCAAGCCAAACAGATGGCAAAAGTTAATAATGACCGCAACGCATTTTTTGGTGATTTGCATGTTCATACCAGCTGGTCATTGGACAGTTATATTTTTTCAAATACCAATGGCCCCCGAGAAGCATTACTTTATGCAATGGGTAAGCCTGTAGCTATTGCTGGTGACACAAATAATATGCACCAGTTAAAAATACCACTGGACTTTGTTGCTATTACTGATCACGCCGAGTCTTTTGCTTATACAGAGCGCTGTTTACTTGATGCCGATAATTCAAGGTTTGACAGTGCAACCTGCAACAGTGTCAGAGAGCGTGAACTGAAAATGTTCTATAGGGCATTTAAGACTCTGGCACTGGATCCACCACAACATCTCGCAGATGTCTGTGAAAACAAACAGAGTTGTCGCGAAAGTGCTAAAAATCCCTGGAAAGAAATGCAGAGGCTGACTGAAAAATACAACCAGCCAGGAAAATTTACTACTTTGCACGGTTTTGAGTTCACTCCCAACTATAAGGGCGGCGGAGGCTCAGTACACCGCAATATTATATTTGCCAATAGTTCCGTCACAGAAGAAGCGATGAGCGTTTTTGATTTACCTTCTGCACGAGAACTCTGGGCATGGCTAGAAGAAAATTGCATAGGTGATTGTGACGCTATCACTATTCCGCATAACTCTAATATTTCCTGGGGAAAACATTTTGCCTTGAGTAATACGGATGGCAGTCAATGGTCAAATCTCGATTATTCTCGCCGTGCAAAGTTTGATCGGCTGGCCGAAATACATCAAGGTAAAGGTAATTCAGAATGTTATTTGGGTATTGGTACTCAGGATGAATTCTGTAACTTTGAACTGATTTATGATCCCTGTAAAGAAGGACAGGAAGTCGGGTGCGTACAACAAAGTTCAATGCTAAGAAACGGTTTGAAAACAGGTCTCAAGTTAGAAAAAAAGCTCGGTTTCAATCCCTTTGCCTATGGCATTATTGCCAGCACGGATACTCATAATGGTAATCCGGGAGGAACCATGGAAAAAGGCTATCCGGGTCATCAGGGAAAACCAGAATCAACCCCAGTCAAACGACTAACTGGCGGTCTTCAAGTCAAAAAAGGCCGTGGTTCAGTAACCTATAACCCTGGAGGTCTGGCCGGGGTCTGGGCTAATAATAATACTCGGAATGATATCTATTCTGCATTGAAGCGCCGTGAGACCTTTGGTACCTCAGGCAACCGCATACGCATTAGAATGTTTGCTGGCTGGGATCTGGATAAATCATTGGCCTCTGACAATGACTGGAGTTCACTTTATACCCTTGGCGTTCCAATGGGAGGGACATTACTGAAGACCGAGAAAAAACGGTCCTTGTCTTTATTGGTATGGGCTGCCCGTGATCCTCAAACCGCTCCGTTGCAGAGATTACAAGTTATCAAAGGCTGGTTGGATGATAAGGGCACCGTTCACGAGCAGACCTTTGATGTTGCATGCTCCGACGGATTGAGCCCTGATCCTGATACTCACCGCTGCCCGGACAACGGTGCCAAGGTTGACAGCAATAATTGCGAAATCTCCCAGGATAAAGGTGCGACTCAGCTTTCCGTTGTTTGGCAAGATCCCAATTTTAACCCTGAACAATCTGCTTTTTATTATAGCAGAGCACTTGAAAATCCAAGCTGTCGTTGGAGCACCTACGATTTACTTGCGACAAAACGTAAGGTTAACCCAGCGATCCCAGTAGCAGAATTTATTCAGGAAAGAGCTTGGGGCTCTCCTGTCTGGTATAAGCCCTATTGACCCTAATTAAATGTAAATGAAAGTATCTATTCACAATAATAAAAACTTAATAAACCCTTAATAGAGATTTATATGAATTTTAAACTAAAAATAATGCCTTATGTTGTAGCCTTGGCTATGACAAGCATAACCGTCATTGCTGCAGAAGATTCTGATGAACCATCAGCTGATCCAGAGTTCGAAAAAATAGTCATCGTTAGCGCAACTCGCCGAGCGGAGAATGTACAGTCGGTACCAATATCCTTAACAGTCGTCGATGGTGATTATATGGCGCGCTCGGGTATTAATAATTTAAAAGACCTATCGACTCATGTCCCTAACTTTAATATGAGTAACAGTAGTCAGGTGACTAACACACGTTTAATCATTCGCGGTGTTGGTTCGGTCGGTAATACTGCCGTTGAAGGAAGTGTTGGGGTCTTTATTGATGGTGTTTATTACCCAAGACCCGGTTCTGTCATTAGTAATTTACTCGATATCAGTGCTGTAGAGGTTTTACGAGGACCACAAGGAACGTTGTTCGGACGTAACACCCCAATGGGGGCCTTAAACATAACAACCAATGATCCTACTGACGACTTTAGAGCGAATACACATGTTAGTTATGGAAATTATAATGATTTAAACATTGGCACGACAATATCCGGTGGGTTGTCAGATTCTATTTATGGCTTGGCAAGTGTTAACTATACCGACCGAGATGGGTATGGTTATAATGAATTGACTAACAAAGAGATCGGCGACGCAGAAGATCTTACTTTCCGTGGTAAATTATTGTTTGATATTTCAGACACAGTCGAAGCAAAATTGACAGTGGACCTTGCAGAAGTAAATCACACTGGTGCGATAGTCGAATTATTACCAGAAACTAATAGCCCCCTTTTTATAGGTACTACGCAGGCTCTATATAGCGTGCCAGCAGGTAGTGGTGATGATCCTTATGATAATGTTGTCAATCAGGTTAACGATGACAAAGCGACAGATAGCCAATGGGGTGTAACGGCTCAATTTAAGATCGATATATCAGATTTTGAACTCAAATCAATCACCGCAATCAGAAATTGGGAAAATGATTACCAAGATGAAAGCAGTCTTCGCATAGCGGCTGATTTAGTTCCAAGAAATAGCTTCTATTCCAACGGCACCTTCTCCCAAGAATTTCAAATTTTATCTCCCGAAGGAGACACATTTGATTACGTAGCAGGTCTGTTCTACTACAAAGAAGATTTTGACGTTGACACTTTCTTTGATGCAGGTTCTGATTACTGTTCACCGACAATCTTTGGCATTGTAAGGGGACAATTGATAGCAGCGGGTATGGATCCTACAACGGCTATGGCGACGGCTTTAGGTCAAGCGAACGCGTGTGGTGGATTTGCACAGGATAAATTTGTTACTTCTCAATTTAGGCAGGAATTAGAAAGTCTAGCTATCTTTGCCCAAGGTACTTTTCATATAAATGACAGCTTAGATACGACATTTGGTGTACGTTGGACCAACGATGAAAAAACGGGGTCTTTTGAACAACAACTGAACAACCCTTTTGCCGCCATATTTCGCTCACCAGAATCGACGCCTGACCTCAACGTTGATGAGAGCAAAGTTACTTGGTTGGCTAACGTGCGTTATCAATTCAATGATGATGTGATGGGATTTTTTACAGCATCTACCGGTTTTAAGTCAGGTGGATTCAACTCTCAAGGTACATTAGTTGCTTTAGGTGACCGCAGAACGTTTGCCAATGAGACGACTGAAAATCTAGAAATAGGTATCAAATCGTCATTCTTTGATAAGGCGTTAACCGCAAATGTGACCCTTTATCAAACTGATATTAAAGACTTCCAATCACGCTCCTTCGATGGCCTCAGCTTCGTGACGACTAATGCGGGTGAATTACGTCAAAAAGGCGTTGAAATCGATTTTAAATATAGCGCTACGGATAATTTAAACTTTAGCGGTGGATTAGGTACCTTAGATTCTGAGTTCCTCAGTTATCCGAATGGTTCAGGCTTACCTGGTGGAGCGGTTCAAAATTTAACCGGAACAGCTAATCACTGGTCACCGAAACTACAGGCTAACTTGACAGCTGACTGGAACATTCCTTTAAGTACAAACCTCTCTTTGTTTGTGCGACCGGCTATTAGTTATGTTGATAATCAGAATATTGGCGGGACAACTAATCAAAATCCACAAACTATTCAACCTAGCTATTCGCTAGCAAGTTTACGCGTAGGTGTTGAAGATTTTGGTGCAGGCTGGAGATTAACTGCTTTTGTCGATAATTTGACCGATAAGGGCTACTGTAGCACTATGTTTGACCAACCTTTAGGGGGTAGCTTGGGCGCTGTAAATGCGACAAACAATACAACTGCAATCCGTTGTGTAGTAGGTGCGCCAAGAACCTATGGATTAACATTTTCATATCAGTATTAACCTATTTGCCCGTATAGTGATCTTTATACTATTCGGGCATAAGTATTATTGAAGATATCTTTTCCTAAGTCGGAAAAATGCTTGGTTTGCATACTGAAAAACAGGGTTCAACCCCACTATTAACTATTACCGCACTAAGTGAATATATGATGCAAATGACACACTTAGTTAACGAAAATAAAGTTGATATAATTGGGAAAACTGATCCACTATGAGTTTCAATGAATTAAGGTTATTAAGCTAATGCGGTCAGGAAAAATCATCAGAGATCCCCTTGTACATTTTTTAGCCATAGGTTTGGGGTTTTTTCTTTTGTTCAACTTAGTCTCCGACGATAAATGGCAGATCGATGACCAAATAGTAGTGGTGGACGAACGGGCTCTGCTGGAATTTATGCAATTTCAAGCAAAAATGTTTGATACCGAGCATTTTACTAAGCAACTGGCTTCACTTACAGCTAAGGAAAGACAGCAACTCATTGACGGCTATATTCGGGAAGAAGTGCTCTATCGAGAAGCAAAAAACCTGGGAATGGAGTTAAATGACAATCTAATCCGGCGCAGGATGGTCGGTAAAATAGAATACCTTACCCGTAGCATGACCTCCCAGTTGGTTAATGCAAGCCAAGCGCAATTGAAAGCTCTCTATCAAGAGCGAAAAGATGAATATTATATTGAACCCTCAATAACTTTCACCCATGTGTTTTTTGACATGGAAAAGCACGGCCTAACTCAAGCACAAGAACTCGCCGGATCTCAGTTGGATGAATTCATCAGCAAATCAATGCCCACTTTTACCGAAGCAGCAAAGTACAGTGAACGCTTTCCCTACCATCTGAACTATGTGAAGCGCTCCCGCAGTTTTATTCAGAGCCATTTTGGAGAGTCCTTTACGCAAGACCTGTTCACTGGCGAAACCAATAATAAAGACTGGTTTGGCCCCATTCAGTCTGCATATGGTTATCACCTGGTACTGAAGCTTGAACAAACTGAAGGGCGTTATCCGCCAATTGGTGAAGTAATGGACGAACTTTCTGAAGAATTCAAGCGTCAGCAAACCCTGGAACTGCAAAACCAAGCCATTCAATCATTAATTGATGCCTATCAAATCGTCATTGATTTACCTTCTGCAGAGACGAGATAGTGAGGCTGATATTAATACTGGCACTGCTAATTACCAATTTCAGCGTCTTTGCAGATGATGCCAGACCGGTTCTGGTGCAGGTGGAAGAAGAAACATCGTATCAATATAAAGTGTTATTCAGAGTGCCAAATAATGGGCGCTTAGACGCCTGGCCAGAACTTGAATTTCCAGCGCACTGTAAGGATCTTCATTCATCAGAAGTCATGGCTGGCGATAGCCATGTCCAACACCTTATTTTGCAATGTCAGCATTCAATGCAAGGTGGTCTTGTCGAGATCAATTACCTGTCCAGCAACCCGGGGTTTTACAACCTGTTCCAGTTCACCGACAGTGACGGGCAACAGTCATCCCAGTTACTAAAACCATCACAGAATAGCTGGCAAATTCCTGAAGATCTGAGTAAGGATATTGTCATGCAAGAATTTACCATTCTGGGCATTGAACATATTTGGGCTGGACTGGATCACCTACTATTTGTAACCTGCCTGGTATTGTTGACGGCTGGTCGCTGGAAGCAATTGTTGTTGGCCGTAACGGGTTTTACTCTGGCTCACTCACTGACGCTGGCGTTGGCAGCGTTGGAATTCGTTTATTTCCCAATCCCCCCAGTAGAAGCAGTCATTGCCTTGAGCATATTATTTTTAGCTACAGAAATTGCAAGACAACAACATGAGAACTTGACCTATCGTTATCCGATTTTAGTCTCAAGCAGTTTCGGCTTGCTCCATGGTTTTGGTTTTGCTGCTGTATTGATGGACATCGGTTTACCTCAACAAGAGACAGGCATAGCCCTGCTCGGCTTTAATATAGGCGTAGAAATAGGTCAGCTATTGTTTATATCTGTTTTGCTTTTTGTTATGTTTTTGTCAATGGCTGTAACTAAAAAAAATCTCCGCGAATTTTTTAACTCTGGTGAGTTACATAAAAAAGGAGTTCTCTATATTTTGATAATTTATGTGGTTGGCAGCCTATCAGCTTATTGGACTTTTGAGCGCCTCTATCAATTTTTTTAAAGCCTATATTTGCCCCAATTTAGAGAAAATCAATTGTTTATCACAGAAACATCTAAGCAAAATTTTATGGTTAATAGATGTGCTCTAAACCCCGCTCACTGTTAAAGTTATAAATAAGTATTAAAAAAGGTCCTTTTATGGAATTTGATTATATCATCATTGGTGCAGGCTCAGCCGGTTGTGTATTAGCTGCTCGCTTGTCACACAACCCTGATAATTCAGTGTGTTTACTCGAAGCTGGCGGCCCAGATAACAGTGTTTTAATTCGTGCTCCTATAGGTGTGGCAGCCATGTTGCCGACTAAAATTAATAATTGGGCCTTTAAAACGATCCCTCAAAAAGGCTTAAATGGGCGCCAAGGTTATCAACCAAGAGGGAAAACTTTAGGTGGAAGCTCATCCACTAATGCCATGTTGTACGTTCGTGGAAATAAATGGGATTATGATACTTGGGCCGCATTAGGCAATGAGGGTTGGGGATATGAAGATGTACTGCCTTATTTTAAAAAGTCAGAAGGCAATGAAGTCTTTTCTAATGAGTTTCATAATAGCGACGGCCCCTTAGGTGTGTCTAACCCATCTGATGCTAGCGATCTAAATGATATGTTCATTAGTGCTTGCGAAAAAAATGGCATCCCATTTGTAGATGATTTTAATGGTGCTGAGCAAGAGGGTGCATTTTTTTATCAAAGAACGGTTAAAAATGGTGAACGCTGCAGTGCAGCTAAAGCGTTTTTAACCCCTAATTTATCTAGACCTAACCTCACTGTTATCACTCATGCTGTTACTGAAAAAATTCTGTTCGAAGATAAAAAAGCCGTAGGAGTGCGCTATAAAAAAGATAATCAATCAGTGGAAATCAAGTCCACTAAAGAGATTATTCTAAGTGCGGGCACCTTTGGCTCTCCCCAAGTATTGATGTTATCTGGTGTTGGAGCGGCGCAACATTTATCCGACAAGGGCATTACCACAATTCACGATTTAGCCGGGGTTGGACAAAATTTACAAGACCATATCGATTATGTCCAGACTTACAAAGTATCCAGTAAAGCGGATACTTTCGGCATTTCTTTAACTGGTGGATTCAGGATAATTAAATCCATGTTTCAATGGAAAAAAAGTAGGACTGGCAAAATCACCAGTACCTTGGCTGAATCAGGTGCTTTTTTCCATACTAAAGAGGGCTTGAGTGCCCCCGACGCTCAGTTTGTTTTTGTCCCTGGGATTGTTGATGATCATGCTCGAAAAATAAATATGGGCCATGGATATAGCTGTCACATTACGGTTTGTCGCCCTGAAAGTCGCGGAGAAGTGACATTACACAGCACAGATCCAACCGACACAATGCTGATAGACCCTAATTTTTTGGGTGACGCAAGAGATATGCAAACGATCATGGCCGGCGCACAGAAAATGCAAACAATTCTAGAAGCTGATGCTTTCAGTAAGATCCGAAAAAACATGCTGTATGTTGTCGAAAAAGGCAATACACAGCAATTAGAGCAGGACATACGTAACCGTGCAGACACGCAATACCATCCAGTTGGAACCTGTAAAATGGGGCCTGCATCAGATAACTTGGCGGTCGTTGACTTTCAACTTAGGGTTCATGGATTACAAGGATTAAGGGTAGTCGATGCCTCTGTTATGCCTAACTTAGTCAGTGGCAATACCAATGCGCCAACTATCATGATTGGTGAGAAAGCAGCTGACATGATCTTAGGGGCTCATACCTAAGCATAAAGTGAATGGTTCAATAAAAAAGCGAAGGTTTAACCTTCGCTTTTTTATTGGGGAAGTAAAATCCTAAATATTGTTTATTTACGCAATTCTCTGCGTAATAACTTACCTACCGATGACTTAGGCAACTCTTGCATAAATACGATTTTTTTCGGGACCTTGTAAGCAGTCAACAACACTTTGCAATGGGTTAAGATATCACTTTCTGACACCTCAAATTTAACAGTGATGTAAGCACAGACTTTTTCGCCTGTTTTCTCATCTGGTTCACCGATAACTGCAGCTTCTAAAATTGCATCGTGCTGAGAGAGACCATCTTCAATTTCATTCGAATACACATTAAAACCCGATACAATGATCATGTCTTTTAAGCGGTCCACAATTTTGATGGTGCCATCATCTAAACGTATGCCCACATCCCCTGTTTTGAAAAAGCCGTCTTTGGTTATCACCATCGCAGTTTCTTCTGGCATATTCCAATAGCCTGCCATAACTTGTGGACCCCTAACCACAATTTGACCTTCTTCAACAATCTGATCGTCTTCATTCCAAAGTTCAATTTCAGTGCCCTGCACTGGTGTACCTACTGTTCCTAAATGTTCTTTTCCCGGCTGATTAAAACACACCACAGGTGAAGTCTCAGATAGGCCATAACCTTCTGATATAGAACAGCCGGTAGTTGATTTCCACATATTAACAACCATTGAAATGAGAGCATAGTCCCTTAAAGGTATAAAATATGATGGATTAATATTCTATAAAAACTATATTTCATGGAGATACAAGTCCAGAGTCATTAGGAGCATTGATTTATACGTATGTATGTATGTATGTAGTGAGATAGTTAAGTTGGCCACCTAACAAGAGATGTTGTAATTAACTTCTTAGCTGAATTTAAAGGGACGGAATTTAAAGTGGTCGTAGTCAATTTAAACAATAATTTTTCCGTTAATCTGCTTTTAAAGTAACGTTGGAAATTGACATCGCTTAAGTCAGCTTTGTCGGAATTTTTGTCGTTAGCAGATTGGTAAAAATCGACCTATAGCGGACGTTATCAGCATTCGAATTAATGTTCACTTTGTGCGCAAAGGAGAAATCAGAGTTTTAAGATGTGACTGTTTGTCGAGGTCAACTGTGCACCTGTTAGTTGACTTAAACAGGTCTAAAGCTCACTCAATAATTCTCGGCATAACGGACGTTCCCCCAATCGGTTTTGAGACTGATTTCATGATAAAAAAAGCAAAATACAGTTATAGAACGAGAACAATATCTATGACTGCTGCAAGCTCATTCTTGCCGTTGGTGTTTCGTATCTGAACGCTAACTGTTGCCACTGAGCGGGAGATAGGAATAAGAAAATGTTTGGCATAATTCCTAGTCGATTTGGATCCACAGCTGACATGAAACGCTGTTCTGTCCAGTCGTTTTTGTGAAGCCATTGATTACCAATAGAATAGTGAAGAGATGGGCAGTGTTGCACTGAAAGACTCTTCATTTTGATCCTAGCTCTCATTCCAGCCAAAAAACCTCGTCAACAATATTATTATCAATCAAGGACGGATGTTGGAATATTCTTGGTCACTCAGGCCTATAAACTATATTAGTATATATAGATATTTCATCCAAGTGACTAACTGCAATGTTTGAAGCGGCGCTATAAAAATGATTACACCCGATATCGCTATAGCTTATACAGAGTGTCAGCTAAAATCTTACCTTTTATTATATTCCGATAAAAAAGGGGGCACCCATGAATACATTTCTATCATGGCAGAAGAAACAGAAAAGAACAGAGAGAAGTATTTAATCGGGATTAAGAAAGATGTTCCTGCGGCAGAACTATACTCTATTGAAGGGTTTGAAAAAGGAACGTCTGTTCTGCTTGAGGCCAACTTAATATTTCATGACTTGAAAGCTCATGTTGTCTCGCTAACGAGAGCCAAGGCAGTTTCGTCTCAAACAAAACATCATTATTCACCGACTTTGGTCGTCGGAACACATAAAATTGCCAAAGAGCAAAAATTTCATTTGGCTTTCATAGCGCATGTATTGTCCAATATCCAGAAGGGGAAGCCGGTATCAGGCACTATTGTGGTAAATGGGGGCAAAGCCCATACGATTAAATTAACTTCGATCTACAAGGATGTTGATACGGTTCTTAAACAAATAAAGGTGTGGACACAAGACATAAATTCTCTACCACCACCAATCATTCTTAACAAGCACTGTTCACTTTGTCCATTTCAAGAAGATTGCGAAAACACAGCCGCAGAAAAAGATGATTTAAGTCTGTTGAGTAGATTGAGCCAAAAGGAAATCCAAAAATATCACAAAAAAGGAATTTTCACCGTCAATCAACTTTCCTATTTATTTAGACCTAGAAAACAACGCAAAAGAAAACAAACACCAAAGTCTCCACTACATTACCGAGCTGAAATTCAAGCTCTGGCTATCAGAACTAAGAAGATCTACATTCAAGAACTTCCAGTGCTGTGCAGGCCAGGAGTTGAACTGTTTCTAGATATTGAAGGAACACCTGATCAGGATTCCTATTACCTCATTGGTTTGATTGTTGTGAATGGAGATAAAAAGTCGAGTCATTCTTTCTGGGCAGATTCTATAAATGACGAACAGCAAATTTGGGATAGTTTTATTGAAAAAACAAATGAATACCCTGATGCCCCAATCTACCATTATGGCAGCTACGATGCTAAGGCTGTACGTCAGCTTAAAAATCGATATGGCAATGGTTCAGAGACTATGGATGAGCGTTTAGTCAATGTGACCACGCTCATTTATGGAAAAATTTATTTTCCGGTCAGGGCAAATTCACTAAAAAAATTAGGTTTTTTTTTAGGAATTACTTGGTCACATCCCAAATCATCAGGTTTACAAAGTCTGGTTTGGAGATATCGTTGGAATGAAGAAAGAAATCAGCAACATAAGCAAATATTAATCACTTATAATCAAGAAGATTGTAAAGCCCTATACATACTAACCACTGAGCTTACAAAGATAATTGAAACAGCTGATTCAAAATGGAATGTCGACTTTGCCGATCAACCCAAAAAGCATGTTACAGATATTGGTAATAAAATTCACGAAGAACTAGATTTAATGCTCAAATTTGCTCACGTTCGTTACAACCAGAATAAAATACATTTAAATTCAACCGAATGTTCGAGTTCACCCAGGGAAAGCGCCCAACAATCCGTCACCGCAAAATATGTGCGAATTACTCCCAAGCCAATGAAAGAAGTTTGCGTGCCCAGAATGAGAAGGTGCCCTGCATGCCATCGTTTGCTTAAAGTTTTAGAACAACAAGCGTCAACAGTCATTATAGACTTGGTATTCACCAAAAATGGATGTAGAAAAACGATAATTAAGTATTTTGGGACAAAGTGTTATTGTTTGAAATGCCGAAAAATATACGCGCCCAAAATGGTGAGTTCTTTTAAGGGTAAAATGTTTGGATACAGTTTTATTGCCTGGATCGTGTATCAACGGATTATCCTTCGTCTGCCTTATGAAATGATTTGCCAAGCTCTGGCAGACACTTTTAATGAAAGTGCATCCACTGATACTATAGTAAGGTCTATTGCTTATTTTGCAGATCATTATTCCGATACAGAGGCTCTCTTGCTCCAAAAAATATTGCAAAGTCCTTTCGTTCATGTGGATGAAACGACAATTAATATAAATGGAGCGGTTCAATACGTATGGGTATTTACGGATGGTAAACACGTTGTGTTTAGGCTAACAGAGACAAGACAGTCGACAATCGTTCACGAGTTATTTTCCAACTATACAGGTGTATTGATTTCTGATTTTTATGCTGGATACGATGCCATTAATTGTCGACAGCAGAAATGTTGGGCTCATCTGATGAGGGATCTTAATGATGATTTGTGGAAGGAGCCATTCAATGAAGAGTTGGAAGTATTTGTACTTAGTGTTAAAGACCTAATTTTACCAATTTTTAAAGCAGTGCAAAAATACGGTTTGAAAAAGAGGCACCTTAATAAATTTCGAAAGAGCATTGAAATATTTTACAAGAAAAATGTTGATGGTAATACCTACAAATTTGAAATTACGACCAGATATCAAAAACGATTTAACCGTTACAGGAATAGCTTGTTTACATTTATTGAAGAGGACGGGATTGACTGGCACAACAATATGGCAGAAAGAGCAATAAAACCGGTCATAATCCAAAGAAAAATTTCCATGTCTTTTTGGAAGAGTGGTGCCAATACTTATTTACTACTTTTAAGTATCGCTCAATCTTGTAGGCTTCAAAATAAACCGTTTCTTAAATTTTTAGTTTCTCAGGAAAAAGATGTTGATGAGTATAAAGCGCCAAAGCAACACAAATATTCTCGACTATTGTCCCCAAAAAACAAGAGTGGAGACTCTGGGAATAAAACAAATGAATAAGATGGATTTTGGATCGCAGTAGAGTATAAAAAATTGAGGGTGTAAAGCTCAGGGAGGCGTTTGCTTTACTGACTGAAAATACGAAAAAATAGCGAAGAAAAGAGAAAACATATGACGTTAAATAGTCTTGTTGAGCATTAAATCGCGCGATTACAGCGATGTAAAAGCAATATCTCCTCACAACAATCTCTGCGTATTATCAATTCCCCATAGCGCAAACCTCCCACGGTTTCTTCTATGTTGACTTTGTCGACATCAGTTTCAACTAGAGTATCAACATCACGTATCAGATCATGTCACTGATGATCAACAAACCTACTCATTGTTAGCGTTAACTGCCTAATCATGAATGACGGCAATGGTGGCTTAGTTCACGTTCAGGCTGAACGACTCACTGGTAAAAAGTTATTATCAAACACCACCTGTTTTCATCTATGGGGAATGTCAGCTATCAGGAAACGGCTAGCGGAATGTTGTTGTTCAGTCATGTCCGCTGTAGATCAAAACATACAACAAATTTTAGTGACAATTCTCAAGTGCTAATGTCTTCAGTGTGGCAATTCTTGCCATTAAAGCCAATTATCCTAACGACAGCAATGTCGGAAAACTTGCCATTAGGATACCAACCGATAACATCAAAAAGTTTAAAGGTATACAGATTGCTTGAACGGCTCCTGATCGCTCACTGGAGCCATTCGCTGTGTGTCACAAATGTGCCAATAGCTGATTAACACGACGACACATAAAAAAGGCCAACGGCCTAAAACACTTACTTTCCCCCAAAACATTATTCCAATATGCCCTTTATGAATGGGGCTTGTAGTTTTTGGCACCTAAATATCTTACCATGTTGGAATTGGGTGTTATTTGGAGTATTTCATCATCACTGATTTAGAAAAACCTAGACGAAGACGTCCTGTATCTGATGCTGTAAAGCGGTTAAAAAGCAGTACGAAAGGCGCTGGTAGGATTAAAAATAAATCTCAGTTGAAACATATACTAGCCAACGCAAATCGAGGTGAGTGCGCTGAGCGTAATGTCGCCTTGGTCTGGTTTTTATTCGGCTCTCTTACCAGAATTACAGAGACGTGCTATTTACGCGTGGAGGACATTTTTTATAGTAACGGATCTTTAAAATCTATTTTCAGAATGAAAAAAGAATATGCAAAGGGTGGCCGTAGTCGTGATTGTGCCTTAGTTCTTAAGCAGCAAAGAAAGGCGTTATTAGCATGGCGCGACAAAAGAATTAGAGACAATGCCTTTTTATCTGATGATGGTAGTTATGGGGGGTTACGCGGTGACAGCCCTTTGTTTTTATCTTATAAAGGTCAACGAGGGCATAAATGGGTAAAGCTTGCATTTAATCCAAAATCATACAAAACCAAAGATGGTAAAGAGCAGGAGATAATGCGCTGTTCCAGCATGGAAAACTATATTCGAGATCTATTTAAAAAATGTGGGTTCAAAAAAGGCTCTAGCCACTCTGGGCGTAAAAGTACATCAAGCTACCTAAGTGACTTAGGTGTGCCGTATGATGTTATACAAATGGCTATAGGTCATTTAAGCGGTGATATGACAGACACTTATATTATTCCCGATCCTCAGAGGTTAACTGATGCCCTGAATGGTTTGTACAGCACAATACCGCAAATTGGAGAAGCTTAATAAATGACAGATAAGTACAGCAAAACCAAAACAAGCTACTACAGACGGATTTACGTGGCTTATCTTATAGATACTGGTACCAATACAGTGAAAGGGCTGTTGGACGCTACTGGGATGCATAGGCGAACGCTGCAAGACACATTATCCGCCTTGCCAGAGTTGGATATTATTGTTGAATCATCAGGCGGAACTAAAGCGCTCACTTACAAAGTTACCAATTGGGCTGCAATAAAAAAAGAATGGGTAAAAAATAACTTGCAGCACATAAAAGACGTGCTAGAATGCAGTTAGATATTAATCATGTGCCACATGAATAAGGATTAGTTTTGAGGTTGTCGTTTATAATGAAAGATGTTTTGCTTCTACTCTTTGCCATAGAGCGGAAAGGCGGTAAAAACCCCGTTGGTAGTATGGCGCTGCTTAACAGTATTAATGATAGTCGAAACAGCTTCATAGCGGATAAAAATTTCCGCACAAGCTGCCATAAAATGGTCGAGCATGGATTAGTTGAGATGCACAGAGGGCCAGCATTAAAACTTTACTGGAAACTAACCAACTTTGGCCGTACTAAAGCAGAAACTATTTATAACGAGATAATAATGGAACAAAGCAATGGCTAAAAAACAGGAATTTAAGGAGCCACCGGTGATGCTCGTCCAGACTTGGTATGACTTGCTTAACAATAAAGATAGTAAAGAACTTCAGAAAAGTGGACAAGATAAGCTGCTTAGGGCTTTTAACAATGATCCTCAAGCCATTGCTGATTATCTTAAGCTACATAAGATCATTGAGTGAGAAATGAACTATGTCAGATGATGATTTAACAAAACTCAAAGAACAAATTGTACATGCTGAAAAATATGGTTTTGAGGGTGTAGGTCTAAGTCTCAAAAAAGTGAAATGGTTGCTTGAGCAAGCAATAAAAAACAAATAGTTGGAATAAATCACATTCGTAATTAATAGGAATAACAAAATGAAATTAAATATGTATCCACAATTAGCAATGTCACTAGATATATTTTTACACGCAATACTAATTGTGTTGGTCGCTATAGGAGTAAATACGATTGTAGGCGGATTGTTTGGAGAGGTGTTTATATTTTTGAGTGTGTTCGTAAGTATAGCATTGGCAAAATATTCTGGAGAAAATGAAGACGTTGGCCTGCTCGTTTTCCGTCGTTGGTTGAGAGTGAATTAGCTTATTGGAATTTAACGGACGCTGGCAGAGACAGAGCCTGCGAAATCTATAGGGATATTATGTTGGAGCAAGAAAATGGATGATAAAGTAATACAAGAAGAGCCGCCGTTAGTGTTGGTCCAAACTTGGTATGAGTTGTTGTTAAATGGCGAAGATAAACAATCGAGACGACATGCTGAGAAAATGCTTATGGGTGCATTTGGAACCCAAGAAGCGGTTGCAAATTACTTGAAAAAACACAACATAATCGAATAGTGGAATCAATGATTATGTACCTCAAAAAGTGTACTTATGCCATCAGCATGAAGAACACGGATTTTTAGCTAAATAATTCAATGTATTGATATGGAAAACTTAAATATGAACAAAATCGCTATATTTTTAGTGGCAATTTCAATTGCATTAACCGGATGTGATAATGCGGGTAAGTCCCAAAGTATTGATGTTGCAAACACAGCATCCGAGTTATTAGCTGTAAATTCGGTGAGAGTTATCATTGCAGATAAAAACCCCCAGCCTATTTTATTCGAGAATAAAGATTGCTTTTATCAAGCGGATGCATCGTCAAAGACGCAGGGTGTAATCGAATTTAGGTTAAATAGCGTCACTTGTGGGAGTGTAGGCAAAGAGATCAATACAACGAATAATGCTCCAGTTCTTTATTTTACAGGAGCTGAAATTCTTAGAAGCGCTATGGTTGTTGGCGTTGTAAATGAAATGAGTATCGGTAAAAAGATTGATGGAACGAAATGGCTTAAATTTGAGAAAGAATTAAGCAAATATTCCGAGTAGAACTTATTTTTTTGTTTTAAACAAAAGTTAATTATAAATAATAGGTATGCATTCAAAAATAGGAAACATGTGAGTGAGTAATAGTCTGAAAATTGTGTTCGCTCTGTGCGCTTTGCTGAGCGCCAAAGCTCTGGCCAGTAATGGAGGTGGTATGAAGCCGCCTGGGGATGTTTTCTCTTGTGTTCAGGCTAGTCGGAATTACCTGATAGGTACCAAAGATGTAAAGGCGACATTTTTGAAAATTAATAAAGAATGGGCGTGTCTTTCTGATGAGGACTTAACACTCTGCAAGGAAACAACATTAATGGTGTTTGACATGTATAAAAAGGGCTTTTCAAATAAATCAATTCAGAATGCAATTTATTCTAAAGGTGCTTGGACAGCTGGCATTTGTAATAAATGAAATAATAGGAAAACCCAGAAAGAAGAACGGCTTTGAGCTTACGGCAGCATAGCGCAACTTCTTAAATTTGATCTGATTTAATGTTTTCAACTTATTTATTCGAGATGAAAATATGGCAAACGCTAAAGAAATAAATCAGGTAGTTGAAGCATTTGAGTTATGGCGACATAACCGAGGCAGTCGTAAATCCCCAACCCCACAAGCACTGCGAAAACAAGCCGTCGACTTACTTGAACACTGCACTTACAGTAATGTTACCTCGATGCTGCGGATCAGTGGCTCACAATTGAAACAATGGCGTGAGTCCGTTAAGCCAAGCCAAACAAACCATGATTTCATCCAACTTCCTGCGCGAAGCGAAGCGCAGCATAGTATTAATAAACATCCCATAATCGAGCTTCGTTTGTGCAATGGTGCGGCATTGACGTTTGCGGGCCAGATTTCGCAAGCCTTGCTTGTAACGATGATCCAGGAAGCGAAACCATGATCCATTTAACGGCCCAGACGCCGATTTTGATCGCCACTTCCCCGGCCGATTTTCGCATGGGGATCGATGGATTAGCCGCGCTTTGCCACAGCAGACTGACGCATGACCCCCGCTGTGGAATATTGTTTGTGTTTATCAATCGCAATAAAACCATGATCCGTACGCTAGCCTATGATGGCAACGGGTTTTGGTTAATGACCAAGCGTTTATCCAAGGGTAAGTTTCAATGCTGGCCCAACGTCAACTCAATTGTTCATCCGTTTGAAGCCAAGCAGTTACGTCAACTTCTGAGCGGCGTGCAAGCTGATCTTAAACGATCATTTATAGCAAAATAAGCGATCGTATATTAGCGATGAAATCCACCTTAAAAACAGACTTGTATTTTCAAAAGATGGGATCATAATGCCCGCTAATATCTTCAGCAAACATAATAAACGGTTAACATAAACGGTTAACATAAACAGTGAGTAAACCCTTTACAGAAATCGATGGTCAGGAGCTTGAAGCACTGATAGCCCGCGTGGCTGAGGCCAAAGAAAATAATCTGGCGTTAAGTGCGCAGGATAGCCAGTTGTTATTGGATGCCTTGCTGACACTGGCGAGCATGCAGGACCGTTTGACTGATCATAACGTCACTATTCATAAGTTACGTAAATTACTTGGGATAGAAAAGTCGTCTGAGAAACAAACGGATGTCAGCCAGAAAACCAAAAAGCCTCGTACCAAGAAGCACACTTGCACCTCCGCAGATGAAGGGTTTACTCCGGTCAAGCCCACAGTGGTAATTCACCCGTTAACAGACATCAAAAAAGGGGAGGGTTGCCCTGAATGTCTAACTGGGAAGATATATAAAACAGAGCCGGGTAGCTTCTTGCGGATCACCGGACAAAGTCCGTTTACGCCCGAGCAACATGTGATGGAGCGAAATCGCTGCAATACATGTGGGGCGTATTTCACCGCACCGCTACCGCAAGATGTATTACAAGACGGCTCAGGAACCCAGAAATACGGGTATTCCGCGCGTTCATTGATGGCGATTTACAAGTACTTCGCAGGATTACCTTTTTACCGCCAGAGCAGCATTCAAAAGTTGTTGGGCGTGAAGCTCACTGCGTCAACGGGGTTTGACCAGGTTGAACAGGTGTGCGATGCCATTTATCCGGTTTACCAACACCTATTTAGTCTGGCCGCAGATGCCGTGCATTATGCCATTGATGACACCACTCACCGTATTTTAGATGCCAAGCCCATTGAGAAAAAGATGCGCAACAGTGATAAAACACAACTACGCAGTGGTGTGTATACCTCAGGCGTTATCGCCACCACGAAGCACAATCAACACATCGTGTTATTCGAAACCAATATCGGCCATGCCGGTGAATTTATTGACAGCATCTTACAAAACCGCAGTCAATCCAGTGCGCCGCCGATTATTATGAGTGATGCACTTGCCAGCAACCGTCCGACAGTGACGACAACAATGACATCGTTATGTAACAGTCATGCGAGACGACAGTTTGTTGATGTGATCAATCATTTTCCAGAAGAAGTCGAACATATTTTAATACGCTATGGCGAAATCTGGATCCACGACCATCACATAGCAGAACAACAACTGAGTTTAGCCAAACGGCTTGAATATCACCAAGCGCATTCGTTACCCGTCATGGCAGAAATCAAATTGTGGGGTGAAACCCATCTGGTAGATGAGACGGTAGAAGCAAACAGTGGCTTAGGCAAAGCAATAATACCAATTACACTAATTAACCACCCAAATTAAGCCAATCTCTAAAACATATATTTTTCACCCGTTCTATATCACTTATGAAGCTGTTCCATGCATTACTACAAGATTCAACAATATCGTCATAATCCTTAAAACATTTATTCGCTAATTCATTCTGTCTTAACCACTGCCATACCTGCTCAATTGGATTCAATTCAGGTGAATAAGCTGGCAATTTTATGATGCTAATATTATCAAATTCATCAACAACATTTTCTGTATGCCAACCCGCTCCATCCATTATCACTACGCTGTGTCTACCTAGTGGTGTTGCTTTTGATATTTGCTCCATGTGGAGTTTCATACCCTCTTTATTTGAAAATGGTACAACTAAAGCCTCTGTCTTTCCATTCCCTGGGCAGGCGGCACCAAATAAGTAAGCGTTTAAAAATTGTTGTTGCTTAACCGCTCGCGGACGGCTCCCTTTTTCTGCCCAGAGCCTCGTGGTTGTATTCTGTTGACCGAACCTTGCTTCATCTTGAAACCAGATATCTACGTTATCTAAGGGATGAGCTTTAGCGATCTTTTCGATCACTTTGATTTTAAATTTTTTTAAAACCGTCTTGGATTTCTTGGGACTGCTTAGGGTGACGAGAGCGACTTGTTATCCATGAAAAATTAAGTGCATGCAACAGCCTATACACATTCGTTCTACTGTATTTTATCCCAAACTTGTCATGAATGACTGAAACAAGTGCTGTCGCATTCAGCCTGCTTCCACTCTCTTTTATACTGTGCAGTTGAACATATTCTTTAAGCTCGGATAATTGATTTTCCGTCAGTTTTGAACGGCGTCCTGATCTTGTTTTTTCAGTTAGCCCTACAAGTCCCTCATTAAAAAATTTTTTAGCCCAGTCATTGACTACTTTCCTGCTTACTTTTAAATATTTGGCCGTTTGAGCTCTGTCAGCCCCGTCTTTGATGTGTGATAAAGCTAATAGACGAATTCGCATTCTACCATTGGTTTCTTGAGCAATAAGTGCCTGTAAATTAATAGGCTCTAATTTCTCAGATAATTGTTTTTGAGTAATATATTTCATACCTACAATTAGATCATAAAATTAATGTAATTGGTATAAGATACTTTATTAAACACTATGATGGGCTGAGTCTGTTTTGTCAGGTGGCAGGTGCGAAACTGGACAATAACGCCATAGAAGCGATGCTGAAAATTGTGGTGAGGGATAGAACGCGATGTTCCACAAGACTTTACTGGGTGCAACAATCGGAGATGTTATCACCTCGATGATAGCAACAGGCAGTGAGGCGGGCGTCAACGTGATGGATTATTTTACGTTGCTGCAACGTGAGCAAGAACAAGCCAAGGCCCACCCGGAAAACTACCTACCCTGGAATTATCTGTAAAATAGCTAAGCCACTACATCCCAATACACATTCGTTGACTTAGGCTTTTTGCCTGGGTCACGCTATGCTGCCGTAAGCTCACGATTTTATCCGCATGGATCAGCGAATCACCCTCCGTCCAGGGCATGTATTCACGTACTTCAGCAATCACAATGGTAGCCGCTTTTACGGCCTCCATTGTGAAGTCTACGCCCATGCCTAAACTGCAAAAGCCTTGTTTGTTGGGGTGCGTTACTTTAACCAAGGCAACATCAACTGCAATAAGTCGTTCTTCAAACAAGCGGCGCACCCTGGACGCGGACACCGGCACGTAATCAGCCAGTCCCTGGCTTACCTTTTTGCCTACTTTATCAAAGGAAAAGTTAGTGGTAACCCTAAAACGACTGGCATGATGCTCTAAATAAGGCTGTTCACCCCCCCACAATAAATTGCAAAATATTGATATCCTGCAGGCTCTTGTTCTTAACCATGGCGGCTAAAGTAGCATGGGTTGTGGCAGAGGTGCTGCCAATAGTAATATAGCTGCCATTGGGGACTTTTCCGGCCACTTCAGACAGTTCTAGCCGTTTGGTCAACCATGTATGATCCTTGGCGTACCTTGATTTTTATTGAGAGCATTACTAAACCCGAAAAACCGCCAAAAATTATTCATAAATTCATCTCTGACAGTTAAATATTATGGCGGCACAACACTAGAAGATAACCGCCGTGCTCGTCAAGTTGTAATATAATTACTGGTTCACAAAGCAAGAGGATCATGTGTTGACGGCCGTCCTTTTGTTGCAAGCTGTTTTTTAGTGATATGTGTGGCAAGTGTGCGATAGACAATATCTCATACTCCCCCCATGATATGAGAACGGCTAATGTATATTAAAAACTTTGGCGACGATGTTGTATAGTAAGCCCATAGACTTTTAACCCGCACCTCCCACTACTGGTAAAAATCCATTTCATGGTCTTTAATTCAAGATGTCCTTTTTACTTAGGCATGGAAGCGGCTAATGATAAAAACCAAGCAAGAATTTGATAGATTACTAGCTGAAAGCGATCAGGCGTTTCAGGCGTACATCTTTTGCCCGTCTCAAGAAAATGAACATCGTTACAAGACTCTCAAGTATGAGTATCGAGAGAGAGTTTTAGAGTCAGACCTACGCTTAATTATTGAATGGTCCAAATAGCCAACCGCCTATTTCACATTGAAACCGAAGCAATGATGCTAGTAGCGCCAGCAAATCAGTCTTCATTGCGATGTCACAATGACGGTTAGGTAGATCAGCGTGCCGACGATTTCTGACAGTACCGGGATGTAAATCATATCCGTCTCTCTTAACATATGAATATACGGCAACGGCAACCCATGCTCTGTTGCCCCTTCAAGCAGAATATTTATATACCGCTTCGATGCTTGATAAGGGGGCTGCAACTGACTGGTACCCACCAAGGTTTTGGCGCGGTATGTGTTGCCATTATTATCGTGCACTTCAACATCCGCAATAATGTAAGCGGTACCCTCGGAATGTATTACGCGCTTTAAGTCTTGCACTGTAATTTGATGCAATACCCCGTAAGCCTTGCTCTGGAGTTCATTTGTCAGCAACGCAAACGCCGGTTCTATACCTGGTAGACCACGCTCAGATAACGTCACTGAATAATTCAACACGTAGGCCGGCAAAGAAAGGTAAACCCCTACATGTCTAACATTGCTTAGATAACGGGTGGACATATTGGTGCCGTAAGCAAAATACCAGACTTTAGGCTGACTATTTTCTATTGGCTTAACAATGTCCCGATGGATATACATTTCAACACCCATGTGCACACCTACAAATAGCGCCACGATAGCGACAATAAGTACTTTAAGAGGTCTAATCTTTGCGTTTGTCATCATTAAAATGACTATAGACAACACGTCCAGAAAATTCCTTAGCATACATCGCGTTTTCTATCTTTTCAGCCAAGGTCTCAGCATTAATGGGTTTCACAATCACCCCATCAAAATATTTGGTTTCAATCAGCACATCTTGCGTCGCAATGGTTGCATCAGCGGTGATGCATAAGATGACACTATTGGCGTTAATCTCACTCTCACGAATGGCTTTCGTTAAGGTCGCCCCATCTAAATCTGGCATGTGGTAGTCAACCAATATCACATCAAATTGTTTCCTCAGTGCTTTGTGCAATCCAACGTTAGGGTCGGTGGCGTATTCAGGCGTGATATCAAACTGATTGAGCATATCCATCATAACAATACAGTTCGCTTCTCTATCATCGATGACCAAGACTTTACAACCACTGTCCAAATACGACTCGTCACTTAAATCAGGACTGCTCACCATCTTCGTGACTTCGATAGGAATGGTTACTGTAAATGTACTCCCCCGCCTGGGCACAGAAGATACATCAATCGACCCTTGTAAAATTTGCGTTATTTCTTTCACTATCGACAAACCAAGACCTCGGCCAGATTGCCTTCTAATTTCTGGTGCGTTGACTTGATAAAATTGATCAAAAATATGAGCCTGATCTGCTTCGGATATACCGATACCTGAATCCATTACTTTTATCACCAGGCTCGCAGGGTTAGTATCTTCAATTTGCCATGACACCGATACAGCCCCTTTTTGGGTGTACTTAAATGCATTTTCTATTAAATTAGATAACACGCGATCTATTTTTCCCTTATCAAATAACGCCTGATAATCATTACCCAAGCTACCTTCTTGACACTCAAAATTAAGTTTTTTCGCTGCGAACCTGTTTTGGAACCGGTTGCATATGTCTAGTAGGGTTTGATTGACTGACTGCTCAGTATTTTTGAGGCTTACACTCCCTGATTCAAACGCTTGTACATCCAATAATTCATCAATGACGGCAAGTAACTCAGAAGCGCTTTCTTTGCACAGGGCAAGTTTGGGTTCAATACTGTTTATTTGGTTACGCTTAATATCGCGTGTGATCGTCGAGAACAAATTAACAATGACGTGAACGGGACTGCGTATCTCATGTGATATTATCTGCATGAACCTAATTTTAGCTGAATTACTTTCTTCAGCCTCTAATTGTTTCTTTTTCGCATCACTTTGGCTTTGAGTAAGCGTATCTACTTGCACCGAGAAGGCTTTAGCAACATCCTCGAGTTTAGCGGCTAACGTATTAAACTCCTCTACCCGCGTACGCCGGATCTTAATATCATAGTGACCCCGTATAATTTGTTCCATTTCAGAAATCGTACTTCGCACATAGCGGGAATAATTCATTATGAATGACGCCAGTAATAATGTTGCCACTAACACCACGGCGGCAAATATCAATGTTTGCAACTGCAGTTCCCGATTGATACTTTGTACCTGCGAATCGTTGGTGAAATAAAGATACACCACCCCTAGTAGTTCATTAGTTTTGTCCGGTTGAACCATAGTTGCATCGAGTAGTAATTGAGGGCGATCGTCGTAAATTTCGATGGTTTCACGCTTGAGCGTAATGTTATTATTATCTGTTTTACGTTCCACTCGTTCAATAATAACGCCTTGTTCGTTCCTAACTTCAATGGCCCAAATCATTTCATGTTGTAACAAGTCTGATGATATACGCGTAATTCTCTCGATATCATTTACTGCTAAGGGAAACTGCATCATTGTCTTTAGATCGGACGTAATAATGCGATTGAGCTGGTTTATTTGACGAATATTTAAGTCCGAAATATAACGATAGTTTAAGTAGTACTGCGATACCGCGTATATCCCCACTGTCAGGACGATCAAAACTTGCATCCAGACCTTTAATCTCAGCACCAACGGTTTATTTTTCATGCTTAGACACCTCTTTAAGCTGTATATCAAACCGTTTGAGCAGCTGTTGATTTACGACAACTTCAAGGGAGTTAGAAAATTGACTGAAAGGGGTATCTAATTTGTCGCGGATACGTTGTGCAATTGACAATGTTTGTCGTGCAAATTCATCAATTTTGGGCACAAGAGCAATTGAAGCCCCGGCTTTTAATAGTTGTTTATTTAACGCGATAACGGGTAAGTTTTGACGGTACATATCTTCCAACAAAAACCGCAGTACTTTACTCGAATATAACCGCGTATCGTTCGTGATCAGAAATATATCGATTTTATCAATCTCTCGGAGCCGACGAACACCAGCAAACACATCGTTTGAAACCTTCCGGCCTATGAACTCGACATTCGTTTTCGTGGCGGCATATTGATAGAAAGGGTCATTTTCATCAAAGTAAATAAATCCCACTTTGAGCGAATCAAATTGTTGACTGAGAAATGCGTCTATATCACTGGGCGACACATGAAAATATAGGTAATATTCACGTTTATTTGGCTGTTGGCTTCCGGCGTACGGCAATACAGCTAAACAATAGATGTCTGCAATATCATGCGCGGCTTCGAAAAAATCCCGCCCCGCACCGACCACTACCGTACCTGGATTGACGTTAATCTTATCGATGATAATATTCGCGTCTTTAGAAAAAGCGGACTTTAGTTGAATAGATAAGGAGTTGGTTGCAAGTGATTGAGGGTAATATAGCGCTACATCGCTTGCGAAACTGATACTGCTATGACAAGCAATCAGCCACAATAGTAGTACTCGGAGGACCATATTTACTGCAGCTTTGCATGAGCAACAATTATCATACTCCGGATCAACTCCATTACATCCAAATCGGTTTCCATTTCATTGATATCGCTGTGTTGATGACAATATACAACCATTTTTCTATTCAGTAGTTCAAACTGTTGCTTATCCAAATCGGAAAATACATCAATTCCCATTTCATTGGCCAGTTTATGGATCATCAAAACGACGCGTGCATTTAATGATGCACTAATGGTGGAAATATCCCACTTCCCCAAACTTCTCAGATCGGTTTCAATGAAACCCTGTAAACGATCTTCAAGTGGGCCGCTACCCACTACTAGATATTCCTCTACCTCTGCCGGGGTGACGGCAATATTAGTCTTTCGTTTTAGCTCCTGGCTTAGCTCATTCGCTATTGACCTAAGCGCCGATACCCTTTTCGGGGGCCTATCATTTTCGATACATACCTTAGCGCCACTCCAGGAGAGGCCACTAATCGTTGTCAGAAACCGTATCCGACCAAATTTTTTCTTATCCAATACCGCGCATATTGCATAGAAGCGATCTTTAAATCCCGGTAAATGTTCTTTTCTGGACTTGTTCGTATTTTCAACCGTATTTGAAGTAACCATGACCTCCCCTATTTTTATTCTAAATATACCACAAAATAGTGATTTAACTAGCAACCTGCACGAGTAATCACTAAATTTATTGATCTTCAATAATATTTTTTAATATTCTCATCTCAATTCGTGTATGCATATTTATATACAAAACATCAACTTACGATGCGGAAATAATATTTACCTAAAATTAGTTACATTAACACACTTGCGATCTAAACCAGGTTCACATATAAATAGTGATATCACTATTTTTTAATAATAAGTTTATACTAGATAGCATAATGTGAGTTGGAGGATATACAATGGGAAAAATCAAAACCGTTCTATCACTTACTTTGAAGCAGATACAATCTGATCCTCATATTGCCGATCGCTTTTTCAACGCTTTTTTAACGCATAAACCATTGTTACTTAATGCAGTTCTCGCGCAAATAGAACTGCTTTCAGATTGTGTGTTAACGCCTGAGTCCCATTGGGAACTGATTAAGTTGGAGGATAACGGCTATTTCTTTATTTCCTTATGCCCAACCACTGTTAAAGAACCAGAATTGTTAGCGTGGAGAATGATCGGGCTCAAAGCTTCTATCAATGTATTTACAACCATTTTAAAGAAAACGCCAGAGAATAAATGCTTAGTTAAGGCACTGAAAGCGTTTCTTTGTGGCATTAATACGTCGAAAGTGGCGTAAATTATCATCAATTCCTCACTCACAACACGCCATTAACCACGTAAAAATTAAGGATTGCTCACAAATTTAGTTTGGTGATAAAGGGAATAAAAAATACTAGGTTGGATTAAGCATAGCTGTAGAAATTAATTGATTTGATGCGCGTTGTTATCACATTAAAGATGAAATTTTTTGATCTGTTGCGATCATGTAAACCGTGTGCAATAATCCAAAAATAGGACTAAAGCAGCGTACAGGCCTTGCCAACACTGCCTTTAGAAGGTTAGGAGCAAAGTTAAAAAGTGCTGCAAACCTTTATAAACACCTTAAAGAAATACACAAATGTGTCAAAAACAAACGGTAACATTATTCGCATAAATTAAATAAGGATGGGCAGTTAGACAGTCACCGAACTTTTGGTCGAGTAGAAAGTAACTGACTAACCACCAATGTACATATGAATATTACAATGAGAATGGGCTCAGTGCAATCTGTAACCCTATTTTTAGCGCGCTGCGTAGAGATCGAGTGGTCGTAAATGTCGATACTTAGGATCTACGAACCATCGTCCCCACTGAGTTTGCTGTTCAATACATTGCCGCACGCAATTTATTGTAGTGAAGACAAAACAGCGCGATTTAAGCTCTTAAAAAAAGATGCTTTACGATTCCCGTATATCCAAGTTAACTCTAAAAACCTAAAAAATTGGCTCGTATTCGATATAGATCATAATAATCCGATGATTTGGGAAGACGTTGATCTCCCCCCTCCAAATTTTATGGTTGTGTCTAAGGATAAGAAAAACACTTCTCATTTGTTTTATGCCATCCCTGGGGTTGCCACCTCATCAAAAAGCAGAGCTGCTCCCATTTATTATATGAAAGCTGTCTACGAAGCTATGGCGCTTAAAATGAAAGCTGACCTATCTTACTCAGGCCCAGTCGCGAAAACCCCTGGGCACCCATGGTATCGAACGGTTGAATTTCACAATGTAATGTATGATCTAGGCGAACTTGCAGAATATGTTGAGCTAACAACTAAACCACCTTGGAGTAAAGGGCCCGATCTGACTAGTATTAGTCACTCTAGAAATTGCACGTTATTTGAAATCACGCGTTTCTTTGCTTATGCCAAAGTTACTGAAGCCAGAAAAACCTCCACGCTCAGTAATTTCGAAGACATGCTACTCAATTATACAACCGCGAGGAATCGCTTTAGAACCGATGGTTGGACAGATAACCTGCCTCAATCGGAAATTAAATCCATAGTCAAATCAATCGCTAGGTGGTCCTGGGATCACTATAGAGGCAGTTCAGTGCATCGTGGTGCAATGACAATTGATAGTAACCTACCACTTTATACAAAACAAAAAATGTCCGCAGAAAGAACTGCCAAAATTAAACGGAACAAGACAGAAGTCTCTGTGCGCAACACCGTGCTTAAATTGAAAGACCTTGGGATGAACGTAAACGCCTCAAGCGTATCTCGACTTACAATGCTATCTAGGCAGACCGTGGGTAAATACCTTGAGCATGTACTGAAAAACTTAAATCCAATCATCAGCTTAAGTAATATTTTGAAAAATGCTCAGCCTGTTAAATTAGGTCTACATCAGATAGATGCTTTAGGACATTATAAAAAAAAGATGTTACCTGTAGATCTTAAAGTGGGTAGATCCTTTTTGGTTAGTACCCAAGAAAAGGAGTTCGGAGTGGGTACGTTACATGAATCGAATATTGATGATGATACCAGCTGATTCTTTTACGGGTTATCCCTAAGTCATTTGTAGTACGTTCGCTATTATAGAATTTAAGTAGAAGGTTTGCAGCAATTTTAAGTTCAATGCTCTTTATTTAAAAGGTTTAGAGCAATATAAAGGGGTGGCTTTGTGAGGTTTACAGCAATTAAAGCCGTATATTTATATAGATTTTTATACGATTGGTGGTTTTATGTACTCTATAGGGGAGATTATGCTCGTTTCAGCTTGGTTTTTAGTGATTGCGTCTCTTAATTTGTTATAAAGGTTTGCAGCAAAGTTACTCAGAGGTTTAGAGCATAGTTTAATATTCTCTCTATCTCACTGTATTTACACATAAATTTAAATTTTCATTACTCTTATGGTAAAAAGGTTTGCAGCAATCTAAGTGTGAATCTTGTTGATATTGGTTTGTTGCTCGGAAGATTTAGTGCTCTAATAAACGTTATTATGTTGTTTTTTGGGTATATTTCGACCATTTCCTGTTTTAATTAGCTTGTTTAACTCTATTCGGTAACACTAATTATTTCTGTTTGTTATATACAAGGTTTGAAGCAAAGTTAAACTAATTGTTGTTTCGTCCAGATAAGCTCAAAGCCTTTCAACCCCTTAATTTATAAGGTTTCTGAGAATTTACATTGCTAAGATGCCAGGAGTACCAATGACGGACGAAAATAAAGATAATCCAATCATCAGCACATTACCTGAGATAGACGACCACGCTAAAAAACAATTGGCCTTATTTACAGAGCCTAATGTTGATGGGAATACGTTAATGGGTTATGACATACGCCCACGCTTCGTGCATACGCGTTCGTCTAAGGTTATTCCTTTATCGGTATTCGCCGATAAAGGGGATCGGATATTTGAGATGGAGGACGGTACCGTTTATGCGATTCAACCTGCTGTTTTAGATCGTGATAAAAAAAAGGTCGCTATTTTTCCTGGTACGCGTGAATCTCTTGTTGAAGAAGCTATTATGGGGTTTGCTTCGTTGGGCCCTTTTGACAGTAAAACTGCCCAACCAGGGTATAAATATGACGCAGCTGGCTTTGCTGTATTTTTTACACTGAATCAATTGCGTATGAAAATGAGTGGTAGAGAAAAAACCTATTCACATGCGGAGTTAAACGAGGCGCTACGTGTATTGAAGGGTGCGGGGCATTACACTGGTACACATCAAGATTTTGGCGACGGGAAACTTAGAAAAGCAGATGGTTACGGCTCTTACATTCATGATTTGATCTTTGTTGATAATGACAACCCAGATAAAAATATTCGAGTGGATAAATTTATTTGTGTTTACCTGAACAGAGAAGCTACAAAACTTATCTTAGATGGCAAATACAAGTTGTATGATGAAGATTTTTCAATGCGGTTAAAGAGCCCTATTGCTAGGCACATCTATAAAAAAATGATCCAGCAATTAAAGTATCATCCCCATAATATCAATGAAAATATCACTATGGTTCTGAAACAGAATCAATGCATCTTAGAGTCTGGATATCAGATCCAGGAGAACGCGACTAAGCGTAAAACAGCGTTTCTAAATGCACTGAATGAATTGGTAGAAACAAAACGAATTCATCCAATTAAAAAAGACGACGTCGTTGTTATTAAACATCATCGGTCCATTGTTGAGTTGGAATATACCGTTAAGCCAACGGAGGGGATGTTCACCTACTTGGATCAAGTGTATGAACGCACTTTATTACAGCAAAATGAAACCGAAGACGCACAAACTAAGTTAATATAAGTTAGTAAATACAACTAATATAGACAGTTGAAGGCCATTTTATGGTTGAAGCAAAGCAGGTCTAAACCGGTCAATCTATGCTTTCAATATTGTATTATCTATTGTTTTATAATTATTTACTCTGTAATATAATTCGAATTATTATCTAATGTCGAGTTGTCACTGACTTCTATTAAACGCGGTGAGGTCGGATAAGAAAAATAATGTTGCCCGATACATGCACAAACCCTATTTAATTTCATATGTCGTGAGTCAAATTAAAAACCGATCCCCCGGATAATCGAGGCTCAATGACTATTGGGAATAACATTGTAAACGATAAAAAGTTGTTGTTTGAAAGTGTGCTGATAAAACACATTGCCAAACACGATGATTTTATGAACGACTATGATCGCCTGGCGCTGTATTTATCCGCTGATAGTGGTAAGAATATTGATGGCCGGAAAATCACCTATATGTCTCGAGGCGAAGCCTACGCCAAAAAATGGCTGATACTGTGTTTATTAAAAACGGCGTTGGTATATGGTTGGTTACCAAATACGCCAGAAGATTGGATGCATATTATTTGGACACTGACAGGTAAACGACAGTCCGTTTATGGCGGGGATAACACACTTATCTATGAAAAATTGGCGGATATGAGTGGTAAGCCCGAGTGTGTTTTTGAACAAAAATACGCTGAAATGTTACAGGAGAGTCAATATGGCGAACCGAAGTAAAATTAGGCTAACAAAAGCGAAACTTAATTATTTAGCTAAACAGCCGCGAAAATTCAAACCAGAAACGATTAAAATGTTAGAAAGAGTACTTGTTCATGGCGACACTCAAAAGGAAGTAGCAACGGCGTTTAAAGTAACACAACAATATCTTAGCTCAAGAGTCAGAGAGCTTTTAAAGCGATTGTCTGATGATGTCGGTAATGTCCCTGAAGATTGCATTGCAAGAATGGTAATTGTTCATAAAGATTTTATAGGCGAATTAGACACCTTACAGAAAAAAAGTATTAGTAAATCCTTAACTTCGACATGATGCATCAAATGATATTTTGTACTCTCTCTACTAATCATGACACCGATATTTAATAGCTTTTAAAAGGGTGATTTTATTGGCAACAATTCGCAGACCCTATCACTATGCACGCTTGATCATGTCTCCTTAGATAGTCGAAACGACAAATGTAATGTGTGGTCAGACGGTTGACATCATAAAAGAGCGCGGCCAGATTGGTCGCATTTTTTTGACTGTCTATTAACCTGGCGTAAACCAACACCAAGACTTTTTGTGTGGCTAAATATGGTTGGTTTCACCACAGGCGACGCCCCGATTGTTGGGGGTTGTATGGATTTCAATAAAGACCAATTATTTATTGCTGTTCTATATAATAACACCGTTAAACTGGTCATTTATCATTGTCGTTTAATGTCCGCTGGGATACTAAAATATATTGAATCAGTAAGAAGGATAAAGGTTACGAAAATAGAGTGTTTATAACGAAGTACCACCCTACCCTATTTCTCCAGAGATTAATAAAATGCTTTGTGACAGTGTCACAGTATGATAAATTGATTACATTGTGACAGTGTCACACTTTAATGGAGAACCCTAATGAAATTTAATATACCCGACATCAATGGTATTGATGCCTGGGGATACATCAATACCAAACTAAACACCGATCCGACGTATCTTGCACACATTGACGAGTTCGAAAAGGAGCGTTCAGGGACCAAGCTATTCAGCACTTTCAAGTTTGATGATCAACTTGCTGTTAACCTAACGGCTTGGTGCAAAAAATACCTCACCGAACAAAAATTCAGTGCGCTATGTGCTTCGCTACGCAAAAAAAATTCCCGCCGTAAACTTAATGTATTTTCGGTTGTGATTGATAATGACACGTATAATAAATTGAACGACCTATCTGCGCTGTATGAAATGACTATTAAGGACTGTATGTCCATGCTTATCGAGGACCGTTATCAAGAAGTAGATCCTCCGGTTGCGAAAAGCGCAAACGTTAGACGCAAAAAGTGACAGTGTCACACATGGCAGGTCTTTTGGTTAAAGTGAATATTACTATGCAATCTGTTCAAACATGTGATTGATATTAACGCCATCTCTGTTTAAATATTCTCGTACTTCCTCATTTCGGCATATTCGGTCGAAGTCTCTTAGCATATTTTTGAAACGTAGATTATCACTTGCTAACACTTGAGACACATCAATTGGTGAGTCAGCAGCAAACAATATTCCCTGCCGGATCCCACGCAAAATATCCTTATTATCACAATAAAATGTAGTCGTAGTGGTCATTTAAAATGTTTTTTTAATTAATTGTGTCATGCAAGACAATTTTGAGTTTAATTTCCAAATTACCAAGTCAATGTAAGTAATTTGCAGACGCTTACAATAGGCGCAGGCTAATAAGACAATGACGGAGTTACCCTACTTCATGTCACTGTTCGCTTGTATCCCCTGCCCTGTTATGTGAGTTTTAACGCCGTTTCACATATTTAACTACGCTGGACAAAATGGTTATCCACTTAGCCCCACCAACCACTATATGTTGTGTTTGCTAGATTTAACCTTGTCAGTCTCTGGTGGTAACTGGCAGCTGTTTACCAATTCCAATATATGGATGAATATCTTAACCCAGCTACTAAATTGTCTAGGCGAAATCACTTTAGTCGAATGGCTCCTTTGCCCAAGAAAGCGGACGTAGCGATTTATTGTGGTTTCGTCTCCTTTGAGCGAAAAGCGGACCTTATCTTCCGTCTCGCTTAGGACAAGAATTCCGACAAAGCAGACATACGAACGAAGAAATATATTGCTGGTAAACCCCTCAACATCAACTTCCTCTATCCGTCGTCCATGTCCCAATTGCAGACAGTCGTGGTCATAGTGATTCAGGAGTAAGAAGCCTAAGTTTTAGCAAATTAGGATAGCTGCAACTGCTATAGGGCACATTTGAGTGGGTAACGAACCTTGCTCTTCAATAGGAGTAATGGTTTGCAAGGTAAAGACCTTTCGTCCTTGCTGTTTGATTGTAGCGATAGCATCTTTTAGAATAGTGACAATAGGCACTGAGGGAGTTTGATGACTGTGTGGCCGACGCCTCTGTTACAGGCTTTATCTAATTTATCAAGCCTCTGAAATAGAAAAAGCCGTCAGGTTATCTAATACCTCCGACGGCTTCGCTTAACTATGAATTAATCGTCTGTAGTGATAACAAATTCGACGATCACTCGTGCCATTGACCAGTGCCCTTTGAGATGCCACCTTTAGTGTGCCAAGTAATGGAACCGGTCCGACCTTCAAGCTTTCCAGCCTTGCCCTTCAGTCCGCCTACACAGCTTGTCTCGGTCTTTTCCTTATTCATGAAATTACAGCCTGCCGCAACAGTGTATACCGTCGCTTCACGTGTAACGTCACAGGCAACGTGCATAGCAAATATATTCGCATTTGACGGCTGCATCATAGATACGCATTTACTTGTACTCTTTAATTTACTGCCATCAGCGTAGGTCGAGACTCCGTTGCCGGTGTTGTAACTCCCAACATAACTGCCACCGTCTGGTCCGATTCCCCCTACCACGACTGGGGTATCACTTTTCGAGTCGAAATTAAAGGTTTGTGCATTGGCAGAACCAAAGCCCAGAGCCAGTATGGCTGTGGCGATATACATTTTAGATTTAATCATTAAAATATCCATTTGTAGTTATTAGATTTATACTTCGTTTGAGTATGGGTAAAATAAAACGTCATTTTTCATAAAATGAAAATACATCTTGCCTCATATTTTGCATGCCTGCATCTATTTAACATCTTAGTTACGTTATATTTACATCTCTATTGCATTATTGAGGGAGTAAAAATAGGCAATTTCTCGCCTATTACTCAACTGTTTTCAAATAATGCAGAATCTAAAAAAAGCGCCTCCCGCTGTTATGCAAACAGATTTATCTGAGGCGCGCTCGATTTTCGCCGTTTGATGCCAGCTTTCAGCACATACTTGGTATTTAAACGGTTAGAAAAGCTAATCCACTCACCGTCTGTTAATAGGCTCATTGCCGTCAGTCAAGTTTGATTAATCGTATGATGATTTTGCGCTCAATATAATCTGATAGTTTGAATTCTCTTACGTCCGCTATAGGTCGTTAGTTGCCCTTTTGGGCTGCGAACTAGACTGACAATTTATCGCGAAAATCAGTTTAACTGAAGTGACTCCGAATGACCGGTATTGGCACTTTGCCGACGGATAGAAGACGTTCCTTAATATTGGATTTGGTCGCAAAATACACTTATAAAATTCTGAGTGCTAATGTCGGCTTTGTCGGAAAACTTGCCACTAGGATTCCGACCGATAGCATCCACAAATATCAAAAAAGTTAACAATATATTCAGTTTGGGCTACGACCGTTCCTCGCTCATTGGAGCCATTCGCTGAGCGTCGCAAATGTGCCATAAGCCGTCATACGCATTTGATTTTAAGCCTATTTTGTATCTAGACTTTACCTTGTAAGCGGACTGTCAGGGTTTTCTACACTTATTGATTGATGAGCAAGTCACAAAAACGTTTGAGAGAGTTTAATCAATATCAGTTTATAGCGCGAAGTGGAAGTAAACCCACCTAAAGCAGTCTTTGTGTTAGTCTGAAAACCCCTGTAATGCTTATCGCTAATGGTTTGAGCAGCCATATCTCTGAATTAATCGTTTTATAAGCTTAAACATGAAATTATGTGGCTTACTTTCCAGTTTCACACGTTAATTAAACAACTCATTGGCTTTTTACAGCGCCATATTTTTAAGGTTGAGTATTTATTTATATATCCATGTTGAATCAACAGATTAGCTCACCATTATTGTCAGGTTATTTTACAGATTAGCTTTATAAAAAACACCATAAACCTCTATAATATTGAAACAAAAGCATTTTTAATATTTGGCATCTAATTTGCATATGGATAGTGACTTGTTTTATTAACGTTTTCCTTCCAAAAAATTGGAAAGAGTTAAATTAGGAATATCAAATGAAATTTAAATTTTTAAAGACATTATTAATCGCAACATCTTTGTTTGTAGGAGCATTTGCAAACGCTGCTTTAATTACATCACTGTCAGGTAATTCTTATATAGATGACAAAGGTTTTATTGCTATAAGCACAAATGATGTTGTACAAGGTACAACAGTAGCCTCCACAAATATCTGGAACAGCCCCGCAAATTTCTCTGGGTTTACGTTATTGGCTGATGTTGATTATTTCATCCACATTTTCGTTGACGGTGGTAATTATCCAAACAACATAATAGGCGAATTCAATATCGACGGGACTACTCATGAGTTTGTAAATGGTACACAAACGTTAGGTACGAATAAGGTAGATTGGCTTTGGGGTACGAGCCTGTCGAATATGGTTAATGCGCCAGTAAATGTTGGGAATAATTACGCAGGATCATTCGATTCAACAACCGAAAACATATTCAGAGCAAACACATGGCCTGACTATATAAATACAAATGCATTTTTTACTACTAAGATATCTGCAGTCCAGCTAGATGTATCCAACGTACCAGAACCATCGACACTAGCTATTTTAGGATTAGGTTTAGTGGGTTTAGCATCACGTAGATTTAAGAAATAATCTTAGTTTAGAAAACATCAAGAAGTACTTTCCAGTTTGGTAGGTGCTTTTTTTTGTTCGTAAAGTTGCGGTATTCGACGAATGTGATTGTGTAACGTCCGTTTTAAAATAAATCAAACGTCTGCTATAGCGTCAGACCTCAAATTCAAATTATAAACATTGTATGGCGGCTGATCGCTCATTGCCGTCAGTCAAGTTTGATTAATCGCATGATTTTTCGCTCAATATAGTCTGATAGTTCGAATTCTTTTACGACCGCTTTAGGTCGATTTAAGCCTTTTCTAGACTAGAGCCTTATGTCGGCTTTTGGCTGTGAGTTCAATCGGTCAATGCAACGCTATACTTAGATAAAGTGGAGGTGTTGCTATGACAAGAAGAAAAAAGATTTACTACAATGCACAACAAAGAACATTAATATGGGATCGATATCAGCAAGGCGATTCCTTGCATGACATTGGAAAGATGTTTGATCGATTTCATACCGGTGTACAAAGAATTATTTCGAGGGAAGGCGGAATAAGGCCTCGCCAAAAAACAAGATCCGCGTCACATTTAACACCTCAAGAAAGAGAAGAAATATCTCGCGGTTTGTCATCAAAATTATCAATTCGTGAAATAGCCAAACAGCTAAATCGAGCACCTTCCAATGTATCTAGAGAGGTGAATCGAAATGGTGGGCGTGGAACATATCGAGCGAATAAAGCCGACACGGCCGCATGGGAGCGCGCAAAACGGCCAAAGCCATGCAAACTCCTTTTAAACAAAGTCTTAGCACGGTTGGTTGCGATGAAGTTACATCGAACTTGGTCACCCCAGCAAATCGCAGGTTGGCTCATGCACACTTACTCTGATAAGGACTTCCATGTGTCTCATGAAACAATATACAAAACGCTATATATCCAGACAAGAGGGGCTTTAAAGAAAGAACTGTTAAAACATTTGAGGTCTCAACGCGTCATGAGACGCTCTAAACATGCCACCTTAAAAGGTAAAGGTTTAGGTAAAATAGTAGACGCAGTTAATATCAGTGAAAGACCGCCTGAAGTAGAAGATAGAGCTGTTCCAGGGCACTGGGAGGGTGATTTGATAGCAGGCTCAGGAAATAGTTATATAGCGACTCTAGTCGAACGTCACTCCCGATATGTAATGTTAGCCAAGGTTTCAAGTAATAAAACCGCCGCCGTAATTGACGCGCTAATTAAGCAATCTAAAAAATTACCAAGCGAGTTATATAAGACATTAACTTGGGATAGAGGATGCGAAATGTCTAATCATAAAAGGTTCACACTCGCTACCGATATTCAAGTGTACTTCTGCGATCCAAAGTCGCCGTGGCAGCGAGGCTCGAATGAAAATACCAACCGTTTACTGCGTCAATACTTCCCAAAAGGAACAGACCTAAATGAGCATTCTCAACTGAAATTAAGCCAAGTCGCCAGACAACTAAACGAAAGACCAAGAAAGACGTTAGACTATGAGACACCAGCAGAGCGATTTAACCAGTGTGTTGCACTGACCAGTTGAACTCACAGCACTAAGCAGTCCTTAAAGGCTGCGTTTTTGTTTCTACATTAGGTCAGCAAAGTGGCATCGAGGTTAAATCTAGTAAACACAACATGTAGTGGTTGGTCGGGCTAAGTGGATAGCCCTTTTATTCAAACAGACTTACCTGAGGCGGCGCTCTATAATTTGAGGGCAATAATTCGACGACTTCGTTATTTTTTGTATTCAGGTGACTGAGTATCTTTTGGATCACCTATGGATTTTAGATGCTCGCTATAACCACCCAACACCGGATTGCTCACAGGTTTCTATTTCTATCGCAAAAATCCGTTAAGTATTGCACTGTGTCAAGCCTCAGCTTGAACTGTTGACAATCAATATCGTCAGGATATTGGCAAAAATAACGATAATTATATTCTGATCCGGCGGCGTTTTCGTAAGCCCTCTAATAAGCTACTCATTAATACTCGATTTACTCGGGTTTCATGCTTTTTAGCGAATGCTTCGATTTGTTCGTAGAGTTTTGCGTCTAGTTGGACGGAGCGTGATTTAGCTTTTCTATTGGGAGCGTAAAACACCACATGTTGTTTTTTGGTATACGCTGATTTGTTTTCAATATACTCCCTAACAAATAAATCAAGCACCCCCCGTTGCTCACGTTTGACAGCTTCGGCGTATTCTTTCCATGCATCAAAGAGCCAATCAGGCATGGGTATTGAAGCCCACGCCCTATCAATATTTTTATTCTCCACAAAAAGGTTTCCGATTTTTATTAATTATTATTATTCGAAATTGTGTATGAGTACATACATCAAAACAATACCACACAATTTTATATTTTGGCGCAAAACCCACATACAACCAATAGTGCTTTCATACTAATAACTATTGCGGATCAGAGTTAATCCATCAACTACGAGAAAAATAACAACCGAAAATTTTGAAGTATTGTATAAAAATTAAGCAGATTAATTTATTTCGATGTATGCTTACATACATTGCTTAACGGTTAGAGTTTTTACCGATGAAGCATGTGTTGAAATTCAATATGTTTGCTAGTTTCAAATCGAGCCTAGTTAAACAAGGAGCACTGCGTGAGCAGAAAATCAGTGTTTGTAAATAAGAAAGGCGTTGTGACACTCCCAGACTTTTTTAAACGAGGCTTTGGTGTTGTTCGGGATGGTGATGTGGTTCACATGAACCTTCCTGGCTTTAGTCTGTTGTCCGATATACCTAATAGCACTGATAAATCAGTTTCATATAAAGTAGCGCAGTTTTTGATAACACATTTTCATCCTGATGCGTCCCATAATGCTGAGCTTGTAGCGGAATTAGAAAGCGAATTTGTTGTTCCTACATTAACCAATGGTGGCTTGGTGCCCCATGAAACAATTAAAGATTGGCTGTTTTGGCATGGTAAGAAAAATGATTTGGTAGGTGGCTATTAAGGTAGTAAAAAAGGAGTACTAAAGGAATACTATATGTTGAAAGTGACTGATACATGCCTACTTAAAGCCTCGTGCATATTTTTAGCCCTTCCCTTTAGTGCGCTCGCAGAGAATGATCCCTTCGATCCGTTTAACATCAGTGATGCAGATATAAATTTAGTTACCCCGTCCCTACTTTCCGCTGCGTCAAGTGAAAGCCCTGTAAGCGTCACGAAACTTACTGCTTCTGATCTTGAGTTGTTGGGTATTAGCAATATAGTTGACGCACTCAGATTAGTGCCTGGCATGTTGATTGCTGATGAGTTCGGCAGTGGCTCAGTGGTGGGTTATCATGGCACTAACGTCAATGTCCCAAGGCGAATGGAAGTCCTTTTTAATGGTCACAGCATTTATCGTCCAGGTTATGCCGGATTGAACTGGCAACGCCTACCACTGGATATACCTGATCTGACTAGTATTGAGATCATACGGGGTGCCTCGGTTGTTGATTTTGGTAGCAATGCATTCCAAGCTACCGTAAACCTGATCCAAAAACCGTTAGCGACAATGCCCAGTGCAAAGCTGGAGGCATCGCTTGGACAGGACACACATAGAATATGGGCTGGCACTAAATACGCTTTTGACAATGGGCAGGTATTTGCGCGCTTTTTCCAAGAATATAATTCTGGTTTTGATGTCAGTGCGGCGGGTAAAAAAATCCCAGACGACACAAAAGGGAAAAATATCCTAATGAGCGGCATCGTTGATGTGTTCGATAATACATTGATTGATTTCAGCTTTATGAGTAAACGGTATAACTTTGAATTCCCAGGATTTTTAGGGGTAGACACCCAAAACGCCTTAGTCGTAGCGAGTAATTCGCTAATAAATATTGGGAATATTGAAGATAATTCAGATCACGCAGTGCTTAAATTAAGTTCAAAAGATAATTTCGCCGGTACACACATAGAATGGAAGATAGCGGCCAACTACACCCATGTAGAGCGGAAACAACCCATTCGTTCGTGCCAACCAGCTTACGTGTTTGATCCACTATTGGCCAAAATTGATGACAGCCCTAACATCCATTTAGTGAGTTCCGATTTTGACCTTTTCTTTAAGTCTGGGTTTGAAACCGGAAATGTGGTGCTTAAGGACTCAATTGTAAACCCCTTAGAACAGAGTGACTTTGACCTATTACTTCAGATGGGTCAACGAATGCAGGCTCTTGGAATAGACCCAGGTTATGAGCCAATTTGTACCAACACTAATATCGATGTAGAAGAATCTCGTTATGCTGTCAACGGGCGCGCTAAGTTCAAACCCCATGAAAAAATGTGGTTTTCAGCTACCGCTGAGCTACGTAGAGATGAAGCTCAGAGTGAAACGTATTTGGGTGGCGAAACTAAAAGCGACAGCTATAGGGCAAGCGCCAGTGTGCAGTATGCAATGCCAAAAAACGACCTTTTGAATGTTGGCGTGATGTTTGAGGATAACGACCGGACAGGATCAGCACTGTCATACCGCGTTGCTTATATTCATCAGATCGACAAATTACAGTCGGTACGGCTAACCTATTCTGATTCGAAACGTTTGCCCGACATATATGAAACTGAACGCGTATGGCGATTCTTCCACACATTCCTAGATGGATTCGTCGATTATTTAGGGCAACGGGAAGCGTACTTTTTTCGTACATCAACCTCCCCTGAAGGATTAAAGGCAGAGACCAACCGCACCGTCGAGATTGGCTATCAAATATCAGGCGCGCTTAATAAATATCATCTTGATGCAAAACTATTTCAGGAAGAATATCGGGATATGATCAGCGAGCCGTTCGATTTTTTTGATTTTAGATTATCCAATAAGGGTGAGAACAGATTAAGAGGCATTGAGTTTGGTGGCCATTACCAGTTTGATTTTGCGAAGATTGGTGCATCCTATCTCTATTTAGACTCACAGACTAAGACCCCGTTTGAAGGATCACTATACAGTCGTCATTCTGGCAGTGTGTGGACAATAGTCCCTATCACGAATGCGATATATGTGGGTGGCACCGTGACGGGGAATTCTGATATAGGGGGAGCGTCACATCTTCGAGTAGATACCACCTTGTCTTACAAAACGATGCTGTTCAATAAAGACATATTGAGTCAACTTATCTTTCGGCGCTATCCGGATGAATTTAGAGCGTTTACAGAATTTTCTGAAACGTTCCCAAATGTCATTAAGTACAACAACCGAAACCAAGTAACAATCAACTTCTCATTAAGTTTCTAGGATGAAATTATGAAAATTAAATATAGCGGAGTATTTATATCAAGTGTGTTGGTCCTTATGACTGGGTGTGGATCTGGAAGTGAACCGACGACACTCCCCTCCCCTGCTCCTGTTGTGACGACACAGCAAGGAAATTTCTATCTAGGTAATATTAGCGGCGTTAATTATGTTTCAGGAAATACCAGCGGAACGATATCCACAGACGGTGAATTTGAATATGAGCTGATTGATGGAATTGAACAACCCGTGGAGTTTTCTGTAGCAGGTATTGAATTAGGTACAACATTAGGCAAATCTGTTGTCACCCCAATCGACCTAGTGGTGGATGGAACTGTTGATAGTGTTCAGGTTATTAATAAAATAGCCCTACTACGCTTATTGTCTGTGGATCCGTCCTCAAAGTTTAACGTGAATATTGATCAACGTTTGATAGATAATGCCACTGACTTTGCATGGCCACAGCCCGATTTTACCTCGACCGAGTTCTCCACTTCTACACAGATGGTGCAAATACTTGGAGATATCAATGTGTTTTTGTTGTCGCAAAAAAGTATACCCACTTTTGGTGAGTCACAGGCGTATTTAAAACAACGAATGTACTGTGCAGCAAGTGGTATTTATTATGGCGACATTGCAGGGGATGACACTGGACATCTTACGTTCGGTATCAACCCCATAGATGGCAGCATGACGACGCTTGGCTGGAGCGATACGGCCCAAAACTTTATTTTTGTTCAAGCCCCTGCATCACCTGATTATGCTGGTGCTATCCGCTTTGTTAGTGGTGCTTCACTAAGCGGCGATAACTATGATGGCGTCATAACGCATTTTAGTGTTGCGCAAGGTACATGGACTAACACGATCGCACAAACGAGTGGCACGTTCACTGCGCAGCATCTGGACAGAGATGTGTCAGCGGTGCATCATTTTTCTGCTGCGTATATTGCGGTCTACCCGGTTTTTGGTCCTGGCCCTGCGGGAACATATTCATTTAGTCTGCACCAAGACGGTACTGTCACCGGTACTCAGGTAAATATCGCGTTTGGCAGCACCACTACCACCCCGATTACAGGCACTTGGGATAGTGGACTTTTGAGCGCGACCGTCGAAGGAGGAGCCGCCATCAACGCGTCGCTCGATTTTGGTAACATGGCAATGTTCGGTGAGTGGTCAGACTCTAATGCCCCTATAACGAGTGGTGGGATCATCGGTACTGGCTGTCAATTAAACGAATGATCACATCAAGAGGTCGTTTAGTTTGATCAGATCACGTCTGAGCAGGTCTCTAAACACTAAATGGTGAGCCAAGCGGTTCATCATTAACCCAGATTTATCGCAGAAAGATTTTAACCTTTCATAATGTCCGTCTGATATCCAAAATGCATGAGCTTTAGAAGACGGTGGTGAAGAGTAAAGTGACATATAACCCGTATCTTCGTCCTGCGCTGCATCATCATTTCGGAGTAACTCATCAATCAACGCCTCGACATAGCCCTGATGACTTTTCTTTGAATCTTCTATGGCCGTTTTAATGCATTTGATCATATCTGTTGGACAAACAACTTGAACGGATTTCCTCAGGGTTTTTTCAACACCGTACACATAAAGACGGCAAGAGGTATTTTTTTTCATATGCTTTATGAATGATTTTACTTGATCCGACTTTTCATCACCATCAATGATAACAATAGTCGATTTGGATTGATAACAAAGTGCCGCCTCGCCGCTGGCAGCGTAACCAAGTGAGAGCATTCTTGCTTCAGCAGTCTTAGGTTTTAACGTGGTTGTGTGGCCTTCTTTATCCATAAATCTGATCTCATCATCTGATATCGATGCTACTTGCTTGAGTGAATGGGGATTCTGGGTCTGAAAAACGATATCACCGACTGACAAGTGAAGTATTGCTTCATAATAAAACACAGCTTTAATAACCGCTTTCTGGAAAGTCGGAGAGGTTAAATCAAACACAAATTTGTGATTAGATTTCAAACTGACGAATTGAATTTGGGAGGCTTGTTTTTCAACCCGCAGCACCTTGAGCAGGTCGCCTTTTGCGGCAACAGAGCCGCTAATATTTAAGTCGGTTTTTAGCTCAATAACAGTCGAAGAGTATCGCCCTGCATTAAAGTTTTGAATATTGGTTGGTTCAGATACTTCCAGTGGATAACATACTTGCAATGATACAAAACCTGGTTCGATATACCCTGACTTTTGAAGAAACGCCTTGACCGGATTATCTAAACTCACTTGCTTATAATTATCAGGGGCTGAAAGCCTAATGTGGGTAGAGACAGTTTCCAGCAAAGATCTCGTCGCTAAAGACTCCTGCAGCAGTTCAAGATATTTTTCAATCGCTATCGCAGAGCGGTTTTTGATACCTTTTATCTTAGTCGTCTCTATCTTTAAATCATGTTCAGACATGCGGGAAGTGTACCTATAATCGCATTAACAACGGATGATCAAGGGTATTGTGGCCGTTATTACAGTTTAAGAATATCAATGTAGACCTATTGTAATACAATAAAGAAATACTTGTCAGGTATCAAAAGAGAGGAAAAGCACGAATAAATAGTCGAAGTGCGCACACATCGAACGGGGTTTGGTGACATAACAGCCGCTGTACTATTAGGTCTGGACGGCTAAAAGGTGGGTGTTAGCGACAGTTATTGTGTGTTTTAGTGCCAGAAAAACACTCTTCGCATCCTCATTTAATTCAACCCATTCCAGTATATTTTCGAGCGGAATAATACCGCCTTCGGCGGGCATCATTGTGAGCATGCTTTCTGTAAAGTCATTAATGATAGCCTTTTGACACAAGGCTCCATCACAAAACCACCCTAATATAGCGTCAGAAATCTGATTTAATGTATTATCTAAAAGGGGAATTTTATCAGGATTTTCGATGACAATTTCATTCTCTCCCATTGATAATAAAATGGAATGAATACCGACCGGAATGTGTGCTTTTGGTGAAGTGTCCATTGTTTTGCTCAGTGGTTAGTGAAGTGACCAGGTCAAATGAAGCTATACGCGCTATTTGACTAAATTAAACACACCATAATCACATCTCAATGTATGTTTACATACATTTAAATAAAACACATAGTATTGAATTTGGCAAGACAGAAAACACATAAAAACATTAATATAGTTTGTAATCACAGTATTAATATAAAATTTAACCATATAAAACAATGTTATATAGAAATAGTGTGACATCACATAAAAACTAACCTGCATTATAAAACTATTATGTTCAGCAAAAAATAATAAAATAAAAAACCTTTGTAATACAACCACTAATAATAAATATCCTCTTTCTTCTTGTTTATTCATTGTATTACTATCCTAATACAGTCTATACCTAACGTATGAGATTAAAGCGGAGTTCACAGTGAGTCGTGTCATTAAGCCGATCAACATTCGCACTGAGGAGCATGAAGTATTACTAAGCTCTGCCAAGGCGTTGCGTATGCCACTTAAAGATTATATTGAGTCTGTTTTAGTGGTCTATATGGCAATAGTGATGGAGGAAAAATGTGTGAAGTTCGAAGTGCCTCAGAAAATACAAACGCCAAAAGCGTTTGCTATGAGTGTCAATATTGCCCGACAAGTCAAAGAAATGAGCGGCAGGAAAGGGGTATCACAAGTGAATTTTATTTATTCTGCAATAATGTGGCATCTGGCACTGCTCCCCAAAAAGGTTATCTCGTGAAAATTTGTATAGCTATACTAATACTGTTCAGTGCTTTTTCGACGAAAGCGTTCGAACACACTGTGGTCAAAGGTGATTCGCTGTGGTTGCTGTCGCAACAATACCTAGGCACCGGCGTCAACTGGAAACAAATTTTGTACGCTGATGGCACGAAACCACACGCACATAATTTAGCGATTGGCCGCGTTGTTACAGTCAGCGAGTTTGGAGCGCAGCGCTTTCAAGCACCTCAATCAGCAACCCCCACTACAGCCCAAAGAGCAACGAAATCAAGTCACATCGCCTCACGAGGAACGTCATTGTCGTTTAATACCGCGCTTTATTGTTGTGGGGCAGAGGTTGTGACGATGGACGCGCAAGGAATATTTATTGTTATTCCGCAACCCCATCCTTTTGTAACCCAATCCTATGCGCCGGTTAAGCAAGAAATGGCGACATTTATGAACATTAAAATATCTAAGGAATTGTTCGATGCGATCAACACTAATTAGTATGGCCGGGCTATGCCTAAGTTTTCTTGTTGGCGCACAAAGTGAGCAGGACATGATTGCTAAGGCACAGATGAAATTCAAAGCCACCTTCGTGAACTCAACGGCGATCAAATCATTCGGGCCCTCCCCCATTGAAGGGCTTTATCAAATGCAGACGTTGAATGGATTGATGTATTACTACCCAGACAAGGAGCTGTTGGTATTCGGTAAGATATACGACAAAAACGGTGTCGATCTTTCAGCCCAGGTCGAACGAGCATCAAATCAAAAGCTAATAGACACACTCCCATTAGAAAGTGCGCTTGTGTTTGGGAATCCTGATGCAGAAACGAGTTATGTAGAGATTACTAACCCCTATTGTGGTCACTGCATTAATTATAGCCGGTGGGCTGATAAACAGGACAGCTCCCATATCAAACGGTATGTCTTTTTCTTTGTCACCGACGGGGAAGGCAACATCGGTCAGGGGCGTGGCAAACAAGAAGCTATCCACATTCTATGCCATCCGGAAGATTATTCGAAGATTTACAATCGTCAAAAAATCAGCCTCAAAACCTGCGAAGAGGGTTTAGCACGATTTGACCAGCATTCCGCTGCGATGAAGTTAATGGGTCCAACTGGTACCCCTAGTTTCATCGTGGATGGAAGACCCTTCGTCGGTTTCGACGAAGTACTTTTAACTAACCTCTATAGGAAAAGTCATGTTAAATAAAATTTATATTTCACCCAAGCAAATTTCGATTTTTTGCTTAGCTATGTTGGCGTCTGTCGCTGCTATGGCCATCGTTGCTCCAGCAGTCGGTTCACTAGGTTATGACTTGTATGACATCTTTGTTCTACAAGGTATCCAAGGCGCACCTGGCTTCTTAGGTGGCGTTATCGGGATCGCCTATTCTGCGACAATGATGAACAGTGGTAATTGGAAGCTGCCAGCGCTGGGCGTTTTAGGATCTTCTGCGCTTATCAGAGCGGATGACATCACTACCAGTTTAGGGATGCTCATTTAAATGACTAAACAGCGCCTATCTAGGTACCTTCATGAAGTGCCATTTATTATTTGGCTAGATATCCAAGAATGGGCGCTGATCCTAATTTGTTATGTGTTTTGGATTGCTGATCCGAGCCTGTTTAAATTTTTAGTCAGTCTTGCGATCCCATTTTTCATCATCCCACTGAAACGTCGTCAACCAAGAGGTTTTTTGGTGCACCTTATGTATTACGCAGGATTCAAGTCAACAAGTTTTTATCCTCCCGTTCTAGCTAATAAGTATGAGGAATAATCATGGCCGAGTCTGAACAAACAAAGGCACGCCAAGCGCGAGTGAATCATTTCTTATCCAAGAACAGTAACCTTTTTACCGAAAATAAGGTGTTGAAATTTGGGTTTATTTGTTTGTGTCTAATGGTCGCATATCAACAAATATCTATTCCTCGAATGATTGAATCACAGCGCACTATTATCCTGCCCTCCCCCAACATTCAATATGAGATTGGACGTTTTAGTGCCAACAATGCCTATATATTTGATACCTCGCTTAGCATCTTGGCCTTTTACGAAAATGTGAATGCTGGGAATGTTGAAGCTTTCTTTAGTGCACTGTTGTTATACGCATCACCTCAATATCACGGTGAGTTAAAAGATCTACTCAACAAACGTAAAAAAATCATAGTCAAATTAAAGAGTATTTCGTTTTTCACAGAATTTGTAGGTCATGGCGACATCACGGTAAAAGGCGATGAAATTTACATCATATATAACTATTACCGCCGTATTGGGGGCAAAGTGGAGTCTGCAGTTCGAAAAAGACTCACCATTACCCACGTCATGCAGAACGGTCGTTTCATGATAACCAAAATTGCAGATAAAGAGGTCTAAAATGAAAATTCTTCTCGCATTATTAACACTGATTAGTTCACAAGTGCTGGCTGTTAATGTGCAACCTGATAAACCTCGTCAGCTGCAAATATCAGCCAAAGACGTGAATAGGGTGACCTGCGTAAATGGCATGATCCAGGATGTTTTTTATAGCGAAGAAAAGGTACAACAAGTGAGCGTAGCAGAGGACAAGGTGTTTATAAAACTGCCCATTAAGCAGGAAGGCGAAACCTTGACGTACGCGAAAAACATAGTCGACTTCGACATCATCTGCGATGGACTGGCCTATAAGTTTTTTGCAGAGCCTAAAGAAAACTTGCGCGGTCAAATTATCTACTTAGGTGATCCTAATGTCACTCAGGCACTGCAGAATCTAAGGCAGTTGGATGGGATGGACAAAGAGGATCAATATGTACTGCTCGTTGATGCCGTATTAAGCAACGGTCGACTAAATAATCACGTTTACGACTCATTAGTTAAAGAGCAGGTTAAACAAACGTTAACTATCAATCACCGGGCATTATCGCTGCAAGAAAGTTACCGATTCAACGGTGCAGGGCTTCGCATCAAGCACTATATATACCCTGCGAAAGCCACCGAAAAATTCACAGAAGAGCAATTCTTAATACCGCAAATTAGCACCCAAGCACGCGCCATAACCGTTCATCCTATGACGGTTAATGCAGATGGATACATTAATGTAATCGTTATTGAAGAGGTGCACTAATGAACAAATTTCAATTATGGTTTACGCACCTTGAACCCCAGCACAAGCAGAAATACATCAAGTTCGGCATTATTTCGTTTCTTGTTGTTGTTGTGTTGAGTTGGTATTTTTTGTCCGGCGAAGGGGACAAGCGAGACGCAGAGCAACGTGCAGTAAAAGAAGGTATGCAGCAGGAGGAAGTGTTAGATAATTTCGATCTAATGGCGGACGACGTCTCAGAAACGTTCGCTAATCAGTTTGAAGCGCAAAACACGGCAATAGATCAAGCTATCACGACATCCGCTGAGGCGAGCAGTAAAACGGATCAATTAGCGCGCCAGATGACAGAAATGCTTGTCTTACTCAAGCAGGAAAAGGTAAACATACCACCAAGCAACGGGAATGAAAAAGGCTACTTTGAGTTACCTCAAGCACAAGCTGAGGGGTATCAACCACCACCATCATTTCGCAATGACGACAATATTGAGATGCAAGACTCGGTAACCATCATAGGGACGATTGGTCGCGTCCAGGGAGCACGCCAACTGGCTGAAAAAAAAAGCCCAAAAGCAGAGCGGTATTTTCTACCGATATCTTTTGCCAAGGCTCAAACACTTCACGGTCTGCGCATTGTAACCAGTGAAGGGGCGATGGCCGATCCTGAGCAGCTTCTGATCAGAATTCAAGCCCCAAGCATTCTACCCAATTCAATTCGTTCTGACTTAGAGGGGTGTTTTGTCATGTCTAGTGTCACTGGCCATTTGGCAAAACGGCGGGTCGACCCGCAACTCGCTTATTTGTCTTGTCTTAATAAAAATGGTGAATCTGTCATAGAGGAAGAAGTACAAGGGTACGTTGTCGATTCCGACGGCAATAAAGGCATGAGTGCCAACATTGTTTCACAAATGAGTGATTTTATTTGGCGAGCACTGTTAACCGGCACGGTCGCAGGGATTGGTGAAGGCGTGAGTTTGGCAGGTGTACAAAACTCGATAACGGGTGGTGGCCAGGTGCAAACGTTTGATCCAAACAGGATCACGCAATCTGCGCTGGGTAATGGTTTAAAGAACGGCTCTGAAGCCATCCAAGACATATTTATCGATTTAGCTAAACAACATGCACCAGTGGCGGAAGTGGGTGGCACCAAACACGTGTATGTGGTCTTTCAAAAAGGGGTGTGGTTAAACATTAAGCCACGCTACACGACTGCAAATGCAGAAACCAAAAATTAGGAGGAATTATGAACAAATTACTTGGATTTGTCTTATGTGTCACCTTGGGAATTTCTGGATGTTCTATTGTGCCCTATGAAGATGAATATGCTTGTAACATGCCAGGCTCACTCGGTAAATGTCAGAACATGACTGACTCATATCAAGAGGCGGTCACAGGTGTAGAGGTTGGGAAACCCATGGTGCCTGCATCACAAAGGGATGATGAAGAGCAAGTTACATCATCGCCAAAAGATGGTATCGCAGGCACGCAATCACCTAAAGCGACCTCTTCGTCATACGACCGCTATATTGATAATTATTACGCCCAATTAGGGCGCCTTATCGTAGAGCCCAAAAACCCCATCATTCGTCAACCGACTCAGATTCGTATGCTTGTATTACCTTACACCTCACAAGACCAAGCAGTCATGTATATGTCTAGGCATGTTTACTGGGTACATCAACAACCACATTTCATTCAGGGTGACTATATGAAAAAACCGTCTGAAATATTGGACTCTCCAATGATGCATCACCAGGGTAAATAATGATGTTCAAACAATTAAAAGACATATTTATTGGGGATGGTGCGGCGACGTTAGGGGATATTAAAAGGCTCGTCGATAGATTAAAGATCAGTGACTATCTCCCGTATGTTAATTATGACGAAGGTGAAAAGGATTATTTCACCTTAGATAATCGCTTTGGTCATCTGTATGAATGCACCCCAGTGGTGTTTAAAAGTACTGAAACGATTAAAAATTTCAGGGCGTTAGTGAAATCACAATTACCTCGTAATACAGTCATCCAAGTGATCCAGCACGGATCACGACACATTAAACCAATAGTCGATGAACACAACGCATTAGTAAAGTTAGACAACCCCATTGCCACTAGGTCCCGTGAAGAAACCACTAAGATGCTGTACGACTTTACCAACGGAAATGCTCAGTTATTTGGGAATAATATTCGGCATATTAGATTATTTTTCGCCATCACAAGTCTCGATCCGCTTTCAGAAGAACAACTGGCGATTTTTGAAAATAACTTAAAAAGTCTCAACATCAGGCCTACTAATGTCGTTCCAGGCAGATTAAGAGAGTGGTTAAGTACGTTTTTTGGGTACAGCGACAATACGGATTTGCCAAATGAAATAAGCCCTCACATACCCATTAGAAAACAAATAGCGAGTGCTGAAACGGTGCTGGAGTTCCATCCAAGAGAGAAATACGTGGATTTGGGTAACAAAGTGGGTCGATGTATCACCCCAAAGTTTTTACCTCACGCCATCGATGCAATAGAAGCAAATGGGTTACTCGGCGGTTACATGGGCCAAGATGATGACGGTAAACAGTTGCAGGGGGAATACCTATTCACGTTCACCATTTTCATGGGCAAAGAAAATCAAGAGATTGCAGAAAAAGATGCGCAAACAGTGAAAGCGCAGAAACTGTCTAAACAGGCCGCTAAGCGTATTGAAGAACTAAATTGGGCGGACAAACGCAAAGATAATGGTGAGGACTTTGTAAAAGTGATCCCCCAGTTGTGGATATTTGAACCCACAGTGGAAAAGCTTAATCATTCGACAACACGCGCAATCAAGATGTGGGAAAGTCTGGAGGGTTGCGAGATGCAGATAGAAACGATTTTGCAAAAAATTATGTTTATTAGCGCCCTCCCCTTTGGTCTTTACGAGCCAGAAAAAAACATTGGCACCATTGACCGTCACTTTTATGTTGACTCAGAGGCGGTCGCTACGCTGGTTCCGATCACTGGTGACTTCAATGGTATGGGTGATCCGGTGTCGTTATTTATAGGCAGAAAAGGTCAACTTTGTTCATTTGATTTATTCGCTGATGAGTTCGAATCTTTTAACTTCTTTGTAGCGGCTAAAACTGGAGGGGGGAAGTCGAATTTAATGAACTCCATAGTTAAGGATAATTTAGCAGTCGGGCGTGCCGTCAGGATCGCGTCAATGGGTTCTGATTATAAGAAACTTTCTGACTTGTTTAATGGCCGTTACCTTGACGTCGACAATTGTGAGCTTAATCCGTTTTATACCTCGGGATTAATTAACGCTCGCGACGAAGAGGACGTAAACGGCGCATTAGAAGCTATCCGCGCTGTGATATCTGAAATGGCGTTTGGTACCAACAAAGCAGTACAGGATAATTCTGATAATACGTTAATTGAGCATGCCGTAGGCGCAGCCTATAAAGCCGGTGATTATGAATTCCCGGTTGATGCAGTGTATGACTTCCTGCGCGGTTGGCCGGATAACTCACCGGACTGGACTGAACAAAAGAACATCGAAACGATAAAGGATAAAGCCCAAGAAATCGCGTTTAACCTCGGTCCATTTAGAAAGAGTGGACGCTACGGCAAGATGTTTTGTGGGAATAGTCAATTTAATATTGCTGGTGATCAGTTTGTCGTTCTAGAACTGGAGAAGTTTTCAAAAAGTAAACAGTTACTTGGGGTTGCGTACCTGCAGGTGATGAATGCATTTACCGCAGATTTGTATGAATCTAATCGTGCCGATCCTCGAATTCTTATTTTCGAAGAGTTCAAAACACTGATGATGAAATTAGGGCTAGACGACAAGTCCAACTTCAAACAGGTTGTTGAGGAAGGTTATCGAAGGGCGCGCAAATATACCGGCTCTTTAGGGGTGGTTTTGCAAAGCGTTTTGGATATTCCTGATTTTGGTGATCTAGGAAAAGCATTTCAAGAGAACAGTAACACGCAGTTTTTACTGAAGTCTGATATCTATACAAAAGCCAGTGAACAAGGTGCTATTTCACAAGCAGGAATTGCCCTTGAACTGCTCAACTCTGTGAAGTTAGTGAAGAAGCACTATGCTGAACTTTATGTGAAAACCAACCTAGGTGAAGGGGTTATGCGCAGTGTACTCGACCCGTTCAATATGTTCTTAAATAGCTCAGAGGGCAAAGAGAAGGATATGTATGACCATGCTATTGCGTCTGGTATGAATCCTTATGAGGCACTGTGTCACTTATCTAAAGTGCCCTATGATCTTAATCTGTGGAAGCAACGACAAAATGCAGCGTAAATACTTAGGCGTTTACATCCTTACGCTAAGCACCTTACCTTTTTTGGTGTTAGGTCAAAGTGCGTCTGAAGACACCGCTGCGTATTATGCTAATGCAGAAAGTTTAAAAGGGAATGTGATTGATCCCATACTTAGCAGTAGCGCTGTTGTCTCTGCAGATGGTTCAACATTTAATGCCCAAGCTTCCTGTCAAGCAGAAAACGAATACTTGCGAGTATATGCCAGCGTGCAAATGGACGGTGATCTAGATGTCTCTGTCGTTCACGATCACAATTTGGACGGGGTATTTGCCCCGGTTCAGACAATCAGTGATGTTGCAGGTGTGTGTCACAATGGTTATGCAACGAATTGCAACAACGATTTCAGTAGCTGTGATTTTTTTGAATGGGCGGTTGATACATCATTAAATATAACTGGAACACCCTCCTCGCTTGCACAAGGTGGTGGGGTTGAAGGCTGTTATTGTATCAATAATAGCTGTGGCGCGGGGTTGTATTTCGTTAACCAAGAGAGAATTCACGACGATATTGGCACTGGCATCAGCTTGGCATTTCAAAGAACCAACCCGAGCTTTGGGATAACCAATGTGGTTGCTTCCGCTGGCATTACATCCTTTTTTGGACACGACCCAGATAGCTGTGACACAGCGGAAACATCGCAGCAAGTCTATTATGATAATCCTAGCAACATCCCGAGTGCAGCGTTCACTGCATCTGGCACCAGTGAGCTGTTTGCAAGCCTTAGCTCAGCGCAGTCTTCCGGACATACTACAACCAACCAAACCTGTTTCGAAGAACATGGAGCAGATATATTAGAACCGAGTCTCAGCGATATCATTGAAATAACGCGCCTTAACGGAGTCGTTAACGTCAGTCCATGCGGCGCAAATTGCTTTTTAATCACAGTCGGACAACCTGGCGATAACTATCTAAATGGTGGCTCATGTACGCAGTATAATCACAAAGTTGCATTTGATGTGAAACGCCCACAAGACATTAGTAATATCACGTTAATTGATGTTGCGCACGATGATGATTCGCTTATTCAGCACACGATTGGAACCACCACCACCAATATTTGGGTTTCCAACCTGTGGGACCCAACATCACCGCCAGCAAGGTGTGAAAGATCGCACAGTGATTACACCTCAGTTAATCAGAATATTACCAATTTATTCGCGTCTGTAGGTGTTTTTGAAATGGACTTTTGGGGTTTAGTGGGTGACTTAGGTGAATTGTATATTCGTGTCCAAGTGAATATAACCCCAAGCTGTGAAACCACGCCTACCGTTGACAATACCTGTGGTTCGATTCCTTCCGATTGTTATTTGGATGCAGAGGAAATAGATGGGGTGCAAACAGTTGTTAATACAGTAGGAACCGGATTGGTGCCGTTGCCTTCCTCACGCACATTTACCAGCGGTTCGTGCTCTGACACACTGAGTCGCCCATATTGGCGCATTGACAGAACATACAAATGCCCAGCGGCGGGTAGCACCTACGATTTCAGCGCCGGGCTTGACCGGGCTGTTATTATCAATAACTCTGCGTCGCCCACTGGTTATGACGATAAAAGGATTGTTAATGGTATAATGGTGCTTAATTCACAAACCCTAACGTTACCAGCATTACCAACGGTCGATCCGTGCCAACAAAGTTGCAAAACAAGTAAAGAAGTAGGTGAACTCGGAATTTCCACCATGGGACTGTCAGTGGGTATGCGCCCCGATGATACGCGTTTCGAATACAGCTACAAAGCATGCGACGGACTAACCTGTCCACTAGAAGCCGGTGAAACCGTTGTCTCCGCGTGTGGCTGTTTAGACAGGTTTAGCGAAGCCGCGAGTGCTATCCAAGCATTTCGCCTAGCGGGCAAAGACTTCGTTTGCACAACGGAGACGCCTTAATCATGCGTCCTAGTCAAATACTATTTAATACCTGTTTGCTTTTGCGTTCAAATTGTAGCGCTATACTAATACAATCGCTCATACTGTGTTTAGTTTGCTTTGACGTTATTGGACAAGAAATTATATTTCCGCCAAACACACCCGTATGTGTTTTGGATATTGATAACGATGGTGCCGTGTCTGGTGCAAATGAACTTGAAAGCTGTGGCAGTGGTGAGTTGTATAATGCGATTACTGATCTCCCAGGTCCAGCGACCGCCTTATCGTGTCCTTTAGGAAAAACGCCATGCGCCAGACTGGATAACAATGTGTGCCAAATAGACGGCAGTGCATGTGGGGAATTCGATGCTACATGCGATAGACCACAAGCATGCAACCCAATAATTTGGGATGAAGATGGCGGGCCTGCGACGCTCGTCTACAACCTTGCCTCCCCCGATCTATATTTTTGCCCTTCTAACGGAATGACTTATACAAATTTAACGGATGCCACAGCGAGTTGCAGGCTTATGGGCGAAATTATTGATCAAGTTATATTTATAGATGGGTTTGTTGATTTTTGGGTCTGTCTTCGTACAGGAAATCAATTCAACATCGAAGCCGCAGCGGTGGCTGATTGTACCTACATTGGGGACATTGGGGTGGCGACTATTGATGTGTTAGCAGGGGCTCCAGAAAATTGGTATTGCGCAGAAAATAATACTACCTATGGAACGGAGTTTGACGGGCTTGATGGATGTCGCATTGTTCATTCTATTAGCGGTTTCGACTGCCCTTCTACCATCGGCAATGATAAACATTTGACGCTAGCGGCATGCGAGGCAACGTGTGAACAAACGGGCGCGTGTGCCGTTGAGTCCGGTCAGATGCAATGCCCACTTGGTGCCTTTGACTGTATTAACGAGATACCAGGAAGTGAAGACTATTTTTGCTCGCCAAGTGTGTGTGCAACTTATGAAGATGCAGGGACTTATACGCCCCCTGTAGATGATGCATTTACCCCGAATGACGGAGCAATTACGGAGGCAGACGGATGTACAGACTTTATTCAAATATTCAATGGTAAAGCGGAGTCTTGTCGATTGCCTGGTATCGCCAGTGCTTATCAAAATTGCTGTAACAAGGCCGATGAAGATCTACTCACTGACTCGCAAGGCTCCGTGTCCGAAAGTGTACTTTGGGCCGCAGGGATTAATGCGTTATATGATGCTGGTGCGGCCGCATATGCGGCCTATTCAGCAGTACCCGCTGGCAGTGGAGCAGGCGCAGCGGCCGGTTCAACCGCTTCAGCATTTCAGAGCTCGCTACTTGAGAGTCTAGGCAGTACGACAGTGATCGTCGCAGTCGCAGTCGTCGCTGTCACGACTTACCTTGAAAACGCCTGCCCGCCAGAAGGTGTTGTGACGGCAATTAAGAAAAAAGCCAATCAGTGCGTGTTGCTTGGACAAATATGCACCACGTCGTTTCTAGGCTCATGCGTTCAAGAGCGAGAAGTGCATTGTTGTTTCAACTCTTTAATGGCGACTCTCGTTCAAGTCGGTGGAAGAGCCCAATTAGGCATGGACTTTGGCACCGCTGAAACGCCGAATTGTCGGGGCTTTACGCCAGAAGAATTTCAATCCATAGATTTTTCAAAAATCGATTTAACTGCTTACTACGCCGAAATAGAAACTCGGGCTCAAGGAGATGTTGAAAATGAAATTACGAATGTTATCAGTGATGCTGCTAGCGGGATCTAGTTTGTTAGCGAATGCCATTGAAATAAAGGTCGGTGATGTATATCCGGTCAAGGAAAAGTCGATGGAAGAGTTGATCGCGGCGCGTATTCAATCGGCTGACATGGAGCAGAAACTGCTCAATTATACAAAAACCTTTGAAGCAGGGATCACCATCCCTGCAGCTGCTGTTGATAAAGAGTACGCATTCACGCCTTGGTATGTACTACAAGAAGATATTCGAGATCAAAACAACCAGGTTTTATTCCCAAAAGGGTTTCGTTTTAATCCACTCACAAAAGTTCGAGCCCCTGGGCGTTTGGTATTTTTTGATGAGACACAAGTTGATTGGGTTATCGAAAACTCATTAGCCGGTGATCATTTAGTGATGACGTCAGGAGATGTATATACCGCAATGGAAAAACTAAAAGCGCGAGTGTATTTACTTGATGCGAAAACACATGAACGACTGGATGTTAGTGCCGTGCCAAGCATATATGAGCAGAAGTTAAATGATTTTCATTTTACGGTGAATCAATATGCGTTTTAGGATACTGACACTTTTCGTTTTGTGCTGTCTTGCCAGCCGAGCCCATGCAGTTTGCAACGGGACGTTCTTAAATCCTGTGACTGATATTGCATGGGAGAATATATTTCCTATCTCGATTGGCAGCGTCGTCGAATTGGGTGGCAACTCGAAGTATTCCCATGGTAAAGGCTCGCCTGTGTGCTCTTGTGCCAGGGTAGGTGTGCCCATGGTCGGGGTGAAGGTATCCATGTGGGAGCCAGCAAGAATTATAGACACCGTGAAAGATCCATTTTGTATGGTGCCATTTGGAAATACGATAGCACCCGCTGGTAATTTAACGGTTAAAGGCGCTGGTTCACGAGATGCCAAGGATTCTAGGCAATTTAATCAATTTCACTGGTACATATTCCCGGCATTAGCGCTGTTAGACCTGTTTTATGATCTTCCTTGTGTTGATTATAAAAAAGAATTCGACGTGGCGTTGATGACTGAATTATTACTAACGTGGAACAACGATCAATACAGCACCATTATTAATCCAGAAGCGTTACTTGTTGCCAATCCTATTGCGCAATTAGCATGTATGGCCGATGCAACATCGGTGATGTTTCGCCGTCCCATTGATCAACTCTTTTGGTGCGTCGGTAACCACTCAGTTTACCCAATAGCTGGAACAGCTGAGGCATCTGATCCTGTTGAAGCGCATGCAGCCATTGCAGCGAAAGCCATTTTTCAAATGGGTAGATTGGGGCTTTTATGGCAATACCGTTCGGATGGCTGTGGTTTAACACCATCCATAATGTGGACCAAAAGCCGTTGGAGAATGCAACTATCAAAACCAGTTCGCGCCTCACAAGCGAGATATCCTGGCGCACCCGGCGTCCTATGGACATCACTTAAGCATCCACCTTTAAGTGACAATTTCATGTGGATGTTATTTAGAAAATTAGATTGTTGTGTGGGGAATTAATGATGTTTAAAACATGTGTATTAACCTTATGTGTGCTTTTTTCTGTCGTATCGAGGGCTGATCCAGAGCCTATACCAGAAGCTAAGACGGAAACCGACAGCAAATTCAATAGCGCTTTACAGCAGCAATATAAAGATGAACTCAATGCAGTGGTTTCTCAACTGAAAACATCGATTGAATCGAAAGAAAACCCAATGACACAGCGCGCTGATTTGGCCTATACCCATTATGAAAATTCATCGGTAGCGGGTGCATTTTTTAAAGCAATAAAAGACAAGACGAACGAAGGCAATACAGACACCGCAGGCGTATTACTTTTGTTTATATCCTCCTCAATGCCAGAGCGAGTGATCAAAGGGTATCTTGCGCAAGCCGAACGGTTCAATTCTAGAATAATGGTTGTTCTGCGTGGCACCATTGATGACTCACTAAAGCTTCTCCCGACAATTGAATACATTAAGCAAATCAAAAAATTTGATGGATGTGGGCTGGCCTTGTGTCAACGGTCTGTCAATACGGTGATCGACCCGAGACTCTTTGAGCAATTTAGTATCACCCGTGTTCCCGCATTAGCTTATAGCGCTGAGTTTAGCCACATTGGGTATTTTGACAATCAGGAACTACCAGAGTCCGCTGAGCACACAATCGTAGTAGGTGAAGCGACATTGTCTTTTTTAGTGAAAACATTATCCGAGGAGATGAATGATGAAAGCCTTACAGCCTTTACTCAAACCCACGTCTTTTAATACAAATGGAAAGACGAAGAAAAAGTTTTTTATCACACTTTTTGTTATTGGTGCAGCGTTTGTTTTTATAACACGAAGTATCAATTGGGTAGTAACACCTAGCATTGATGCCACCTTACTTCGGTATACCGATGCCCCGTTTAAATATGGCGATTACGTCACCTTTACCCTAATGCATGCAATGGCCAATCACGGCAATGGAATAGAGGTGACAAAAAAATTAGTCTGCCTCCCTGGCGATATATTGCGGATCGACAGGGGTGTTGATTTTTTCTGCAATGATAATTTTATCGGGCGCGCATATGAATATTCGCCGGATATTAAACAGCACCTGCCCGTATTTGATTTTCAAGGCGTGATTCCGATAAACAAAGGCTTCGTAACAGGTAATCACCCCAAATCGTTTGACAGCAGGAATTGGGGATTCATTACATTAAATGAAAGTCGAAATAATGAGGTGATTTTATGAAGCTTTTACTTTTTTTATTATTGATCCAGTCAACGGCTGGGATTGCACAAGACGAGACTAGAGAATATAAGGCAGTGCGGGGGCATTTCTTCTACGAATCACCGGTCGAAGTTGACGAGGACTCACAAGAAAACAAATATCCTAAGCCGCAGGTTCCCGATAGAACGGCACTAATGTCAATGCATCCAAACGAGTTTTCTACGTTATTTGAGGACCAGCTTGAATACGCAATGATGACAATGTCTGAGAGTGACGTCCTCCAATACTACGAATTAGTCGATGTTAGCCGTCGTCGAAGCCGCGCATTTATGGGGGTGACTGAGTTCGTCATGATGCGTAACCCAAGCTTAGATATGCAAACAGTCGATCCTATCAATGCACCAGGTAGAGCAGAGAAAGCCAGACAAACTGAAGAAGCGAGGCGTAAAAAACTAATTAACAATGCTGACCGTTATGCGCTAGTCATGTTTGCGATGGAAGGTTGCAGTGCTTGTCAGTCTCAAATAGGAATACTTGACGTATTTCAACGCACTTATGGGTTTCCTGTGAGAATAGTGGATATCCATTCCGCTCCAAACATGGCGAAACGATACGCGGTTTCACGCACGCCACACACCATATTAATCAGCCGAGACAATGATGACTGGATGCCAATTGGTGTCGGGGTCAAATCCATGCCGGTCGTTGTAAATAAAACTTATTCAGCTATCCGCCTGCTTAACAATGAGATCGAACCGGCGCAATTTTATAATATCGATATTGATAGTGGTGAAATGTACGACCCCTTATTTGGTATCAAAGAAGGAGTGGAATAATGAAAAAATCACTGGTTGCAATAGGAATTATTACCTTGATTATGTGTTCGTCCTCTCCGTCGCTAGCAACAGACTGGACACAGAATTGGTATGATAATGCGGTCGTGACAAGACCATCAAGTTATCAATCTCAACAGCGTGGGTTTTATACACTAGGAGGCTTTCAGTCACGAATCGATTTAAGCGATGATAAATTAATGGCGATATCGCTTCCCTATATCGAATCTGGCTGCGGCGGTATTGATGCATTTTACGGTGGTCTTAGCTTTTTAGACGCTGATTATATTGTACAAAAGCTTGAAAACATCATGCAGGCCGCGCCCTATGTAGCTTTTCAAATGGCCTTAAAGACACTAAGCGCTCAATTGTCAGACACGATCACCGATGCCACAGAAATCGCTGACATGCTAAACAGTATTTCATTAGACGAATGTGCGATCGCCGAAGGTGCGGTGCAAACGGTTGTTGATATCACGGATGGCAAAGGTTTCAGTACTGCACACGATAATGTTTTGGCAAACATGTACAACAAAGACTTATTAGATCGAGCATTAACAAGAAACCGCTCAGAAACGACAGAAGATTTAAAAGCCAACAATAATAATGCAGATACAGATATATCCACCGTGACTGCAAACTGCCCCGCCCTAATAAATGACTTATTCGCCAATGGTAGCTTTATAGACAACATGACTAATTTATATGGTTTTGAAACCTATGAAAATATTATTCGAGGGATGATAGGTGATTTTTTTATCAATCGTGTAAATGGGATTGTGCGTCCTGACGAAATGTCGGGATGTACAGAAAACATAGACTATGACATTGATGACATTGTCTATGGGCGGGTATTGGGTAAGAATCAAGCAGGTGTTTGTGTACCAGGAACCCAAGCAAATATATTCGGGATTGTTAATGGGAATCTGAATAACGTAGTCGCCGCACTTATTGACGGTGACGATATTGCCGCAACCTACCCTTTGGCTGTTGACTTTATTGAACAATCTCCTCTTCCAGTTATCCCTGTTTTACGCTCTGCGGTACTGGAGGGAAATCAAGTGATCATGGTCGATACACTTAGGGAGCCAATCAGCTACGGATTTGCTTACCGCATATATAAGAACCTCAATAGTCATCTAACGATTGCACTATATGACTCGCTCCAAAATCTCGAAAACGTCAATGAGGATGGATGCGATATGGAAGCATATCGACCGGTAATTAACGCCGCCGTAGGTATTCAAAATCAACTGCTGACCCATTCGAAAATATTAGATGACGAATATCGACTCAAACTAAATGAGTTTGAAAGTATGATAAATGTGATTGAAACGCTACGACAACGAGATGACATTTCAACCCGTAAGCAAAACAAACGATTATAGGCCTAGGGGCAAATAATGAATAAATTAATCAGTGCCGCAATACTATGTCTGTTTTGTCACAGTGCGTTCGCTGTGGATCTCGATTTTTACGTTTACGGCGATTTTGATGCCACGGCGGGTGCGTTTACGCGCGCCGCACTGATATTTGCGGATGCTGATTATGCTGGACTGTTCTTTGTGGCCTGCGTGTTTGGTATCTTTTCTGGTGGCATCACAATGTTCTGGACAGGATTATGGGGACAACTGGATGCAGGGAAACTAATACAATATATTTTTTACCCCATCATGGGAGTGACGTTGTATGTCACGTTAATTATTCAGACTGGTACGCTTCACATTTTCGATGAAACCCAAAATAAGTATCGAGCCGTTGGCGGAATACCGGATGGCATTGTACTGGTTGCAGGTGCTTTCAATAAATTCGAACGGATCATTTCAGAAGTAGCAAGTGATAATCCCGCTACAGTGCGTTCATCTTTAGCCTCAGGAACGGGCATTAAACTCTTTTTGGATGCATTTGCAACCAGCCCTTTAACCACTGCGCCGGAATTACAAAAATCATTAAACAACCTGATTATTGATTGTGTTGATATGTCGATGTTGTCAAATGTAGATTTGGATTTAGAGTATATCCGATCCACCGCGCCTAATGCCCGAGCTGTTTTATTAGAGATTGACAATAGCGCAGTCTCAACGACCGTGTACGATAATAATGGCGTACCGACAATCATGACATGCGACTTAGCGAGTGCGGCTATAGTTGCTAGTCTCGACGCGTTGAACATAGATGAGCAAACCGAGTCGTTGTGTCGTGATGCCGGATACGAAGTTGGCGGCGCAAATGCTGCAGCAGAAAGGGCGGCGTGTTATACACAATTGGAGAATGTAGCCGCTGTGTTCATGGGGCCAGCTTTTGGAAATACGACACGAGAGCTATTCACCAATATCGCTGTCTATAATGTTATAGCAACAAACATTAATGACGCAAATGTGGTTGTAAACGGATTAGGGAGCCGTGAAATAGCGTCAGAAGGCATTGCAACTCTCGCAGTAACAGAAGATTGGTTGCCGCAAATACGCGGCGCGATGCTCGTTATTATAGTTTCAATGATGGTATTAATATCATTATTTCTTGTCACACCGTTATTTGGAAAAGCACTCAAAGTCACGTTAGCGTTATTCTTCTTCCTTGCGTTTTGGGGGGCATCCAGTTCAATGCTACTCATGGCTGCTTATGATCAAGTTGTGTATGCATCTCGTTCAATTGGCTTCCATGCGGGTGGACTCGAAGCATATTTATTAGCGCCGACTACGGCTATTTCAGCATTAGCGATTATTGGCGACAGCCTAAGCACTGCAATGATGATAGCAGCGGCATTAACGACAATATTTACCGGTGTCAGCGCTTACGGTTTGTCGAATGCACTGGCCCATGCGGCTGGCAAGGTTGAGGGAATTGGTGAGAATCAAGGCAGAAATCTCACCCCCGAAGGTAAGGCTGATGTGACGGAGCGCAATGCGAATGCGTATGCCACAAATACTGTTTCAGGCTCTATGAGCGCAGAGCAATATGGAAGCGCACATATCCAAAGAGCAAGTGAAAACAATTATAGCGCCTTTGGTAGAGCCCAGGGCATACAACAGCAAGGAGGCGTGAGTTCACAGGTCTCGCATGCAGAAGGTTTGCAGCAAGGCGGAGCAATGGTGCCAACATCTCAACTAGATAACCCTGCTCAATACGGCAGCGATTCGTCCAATCTAAAAATAGGCAGTACTTCTAGTCAAATTAATCGGGCTGATCAAGCTGGAAGCGGAAGTGTTAAAAGTGGTGCTGAAAGTTTGGAGAATGTGCGTAACTCAAGCACATCAGCGACGCTAACGGCCCATAATGGCAGTATTGAGGCTGTTGATAAGACCACGGCGACTGAGGCACAACAAAGCAAAGGTCATGCGGAGGGTCTTAGGAATGTGACTCGTGCAGGCGGGTCGAGTCCTGAAAGCGTTGGCCATCGAGCAGGAGTTAGTTACGGTGCTGATCACATGACTTCTAAAGAAAACTATCGCACGGCAGAACAAGTGATCGCAGCCTCCCAGGCCACAGGTGCATACAAAGCTGGTGAGCTTAAAACAAACATTCAGGATGCAAAAGAACGTTATCCAGAAGAAAGTACAAACCAGGCAATGCGACAGTTTGGCCAAGATGCACAAGCTCTGTCCAACAATCCGTTAATAGCGTCCGGAAGTTTTGAACGTGGGGATTTAATTCAGGCAGAGGAAACATCCAATGTAGAGCGAATTGCTAATGCCAGAATGTTACAGGCCATAGCGGGTGAGTTTTTCAATCCAAATGGTGGGGCAGTAGAAACGGACGAACTCATCCGTGCGGCACAATCAGAAAGTCCGCTGCGCTCTTTGGCGGTACCGGGCCATGAAATGATAGAAAAAATGGATGCGTTAGGATACGGCCATCTCAGCGATATGGTGAATCCCGACGAAATAGTTGAGTTATCAGCCGCAATGACATTAAACGAGCAGGACGGCAGTTTGCAGTTTGGTAATACCACTGTTTCCCAAGGTGCGAGCGTTATTTTATCTGATAAAGTCGATGCACGCAGCGGAGCGAATTTGGACATGGGCGACAAATACGACATAAGAGATGAAGTCTCGGGTACGACACTCATGAATGCCGTCCAAAGCTATGACGAAAACCCCACACTATTAAATAAGATAGTCGACTCAATGAGCGAAATGTCACCCTCCGATTTACTGCAAGTTTCGGAAGAGTTTAATGGCGCATTACCCACCCCATTTGAAGGGCGTTTGAGTACCAGTGATTCTTACAGTTTCACAGCTGGCACCGAAGGACATTTCGGTTTAAGTAGTCCGCAAATACTACAAGGAGTAGCAGGTATTGATGCCGGTTTAAGAGGAGTTAGCAATCAATTTAATGACAATGTAGACACCCGTGATACCGGCGCATCCGTCAAAATGGGCGGGATCCAAATATTCGATAAATTAATGGAAATCCAAGACAGTCATGTTGCTCATGGGGATGTCGCCGATGATCCAACCAGACTCAATATCGGCCCCACAGCAGAAGAAGTATTAAAGACACAAAGAATGGCGGATTACTTCTCGACCGTCTTTCAAAGCTCCTTTACTGAAGGCAGGACCTCAATTAATGTCGATAATGTAAAAGAAGTTAATGACGATAATAGCGGCAAAACAGGCAATCTGTTGAGGGAGATTAATAAGGCAGAGACCGAGTTGTACCGGGCGAAAGGTTGGGAGACAGGTACACGTGAGAGTGTCCCCACCCCGCAAATACGCGCGGCTCAAGAGAAACAACTGGCCGAACAAGCCGCGCTGCAAAAGAAAGTTGAAATGTATCGTTTGAATTAGGTCTATAGTCAATAGGTAACTCTTGGAGAAAAAAAATGACTACAACACAGTGGTATGCATTTCTAGACGCCATAAAGTTCAACTATTGGGGATTTGCCGTTTTAGGACTGATCGTTGGCATGGGTCTGGTGTATTGGAACATACGCCAAGCAAAAAAAAATCTCGACCAACAAGACGATGATAAAGTTGGTGGGCGCCCAAGGTGGCCAGGGGATGCTTATTGGAACAGAACCAGGGTAGGTAAACGGGCGGCGGCTTATCGAGCAACGCGTCCTAACAAAAAGCGGGAGTGATATGAACAAGGTATTTTTTGTTCCGTCGAAAATGTGCGCTACGGGAAAAACCAAGAAAAAAGCTGTCCCTACAGGAAACAGCAAAAAGGTGTTTGGTGGCCTGCTCAGTGTGGCAGAAACAAAACTAGTCGAAGACTTTGTACCAACAGGTGTGAGCGATTGCCAGGTTGATAGTGTGGCACTCGCGTTTGATCTAGAGGCGAAACTTCATGAGTTGGAGGTAAATGGTTACGTGATTGTGAATATTACGCCCATTATTTCTGGTACTTATGCGTATAAGGCCCAGTGGTCGACTAAATTTTCAGCAGGTTATGGGTACGGCTACGGGTTTAGCTATACTCACGGCATGATGATCATTGCTCGTAAACAAGAGTTCTATTCAGAAACCACAGCACCTGTTTCTTGATTTAATTTTTGTATATCTATACTAATACAAAGGTAATTGTTATGTTAAATCTTATTCAATTATTATGGAAAGTGACTGTAGCGCTGATGTTCCACATATCAATGTTAGGGGTATTCACGATTATTTGGATATCATTTGACTACTATTCGTATGATTCATGCGATACGAAGTCAGATTGTTTTATAAGCTACATAGATGAGCGGGTGAAAATAATAGTGGATGCTAGTAACACATCGCTGTAATTACGGGAAAGCATGAAACTTTATTGCTATCTTACACATTGGTTTATATTAATTTTTGTATCTTGATACTCAGAAATACCAGCGCCCCATTAAGATAATGCCGTTCACCTTAAGTGAACGGCATTAGGTTTTGACGCTCTTTTTTGCCTCTATTGCGGACAGTCGAAGGATGTGAGCAATAACACAGCACAACCATTGCGGTTGGTTAGTCGTGTCATTACTTTTATGTCAGCAGGTGCGACATAGCGGACGTAGCTGTTTATTATGGTTTAGTCTGGTTTGCGGTAATGTCAGGATAGTACCGTTCGATCAATTGATAAGCCAAGGTGATTATAAAGTAGGTTTTACAGAGGTAGATATAGATCGACTTTCACCAATTTTCATAACCCAGATATCATTTTCAGAAAAACCGCCCTCAATTCCTGACGCTTTAAAACGAATTGGCGGTTCGAATGGTGGCTCGTCCGATAAACTGCTCAGGGTTCCCCAATGAGAAGCTATCAACGCTTTAGCTTTTACATCCAAACCAATGGCGACAGCTTCTTCGGGTGTAACATGAGACATCCACAATAACTCCCTTGGCTCATAAGCGCCGATTGGCAGTATGGCATAATCAAAAGAACCAAACTGTTCACCTATTTTTTTATAAATAGTATCTGAATAACCTGAATCGCCAACAAAGAAAACTTTCTTTTCTTGTCCCTCTATCGCCCAAGAAGACCATAAAGTTTTATCTTTATCATTTACGCTCCGGGCAGAGTCATGAACGGCAGATAATGCTGTAAACTTCAACTTACCAATAGCCTTTGATTCGCCCCAATCTAATTCAGTTACCTTGCTATAGCCTCTCTGAGTAAAAAAAGACTTCAACCCTAACGGCACAAAAACATTGATATTTTCTTTGTTGGGCAAACTGCGAACGGTTTTATCATCCAAATGATCATAATGATTATGGGAAACTATAACGACATCAATAGGGGGTAGTTCATTTATTGGAATAGCATCGCCAACGAATCTTCTCGGCCCAGCAAATGGCACCGGACTGGCGTAATCAGTTAAAAACGGATCGGTTAACACGTTCATGCCCGATATTCTTATCAAAAAACTGGCGTGGCCAAGCCAAGTGATTCGTTCACCCGCAACGTTCTTTAATAGTTGAGCTGATTCAATCTCGGACAAAACGTGCCCATCGGGAACATCTGGCACAAACAAAGAATCCCATGCCCTACGCAGATAAAAGCGAGGCCCCTTGGCTGCTGCAGTTTCAACAAAAGGATCATTTTGAAAGCCCTTCTCAGTATGGTGATTGGGTTTATTTTTCATAGGTGTTTCATTCATAGCTTTATTATACATAGCTTCATGCACATGACTTTGTGATGAAACAGCATTACAAGCAGACAGCAAAATCACTATCATTAATATTCCAACGATAAGTTCTAAACATTTCATAGGTTCTCGCTGTAATCAATAAGGAAGACCTCTAAGCCTAAAAACAGCAAGATTGCATCCAACGTGGTTATCCAATAGGTTAAACAATAAGGCTTTAATGTTTTCTTTACGTAAGCAAGGAGTATATGGATTGGTTTATATAGTTTGTGTTGCTAATGACATTAACTCTTTCATTTTTCAATGAATTTCTAGAATACTAGTGTCACTATTAACATTCTCAGCGCCATCAAACTCAATAAGATTTAAATGGCCGAGAATACGTCATTTTTCTTATAGCTGCGGATTAGTGCAAATTGAGAGTGATTTAACGATACAGTAAGCTATAAATATTTAGGACGATCTGCTTTATAAAGCTAAGGAACAAGGGAGAAAAAAACAATTGCTGAGGTTATTTAGGCACAAACTTCTTAACCAGGTTTAACGCTCGACCGTCCGGTATTAGGCTCACAGCTGCCTGATGGTCACAAGCTAAGAAGTCAGCAAAGAATGTATTTTATTGTCAATCTACATGATTAAAACATACAGAAATAATTTAGATGAATAATGGCACCAGTGGATCTAAAAATTACAGTTAATAATTGCTACTTCACACTTAAAAATAAGCATAAACTTAGATGAGTTAAACGAAAGTTAGATAATCACCTTAAAAGCACCGTTATTATTGGGTTTTCTAACTTTTTTATCTAAATTTAAGTTACATGTATTTCTTGGGCAAAGCAGACGGTCGGCTTCGATACCTCAAATGTCTCCTGATCGCTCAGACTGTGTAAAAACTCCAATTTATGGATTTTCGTTTTTAACTTTGACTTAAAAACCTTCTCTAAAATGAATATTGATGGTGATTTGCGGTTAATCCTTTGTTTCATTTACACAGCAACGCATTGTCAACGGCGGAAAATTAGTTTTTACACAGTCTGCGCTCTAAGCTGCCTGTCACCACAACCCTTCTCTATTTCTGCTAACGGCAAGTTTTCCGACAAAGCAAACATAAGCACTTAGAGTTATATTGGTGCATTTTGCTACTAAAACCCATCTTTAGGAACGTTCTCTATCCGTCGGCCAACACCCGTCATTCAGCTTTTCTGAAAACAACCAAAGTTTGTTCCCTTAGCCGCCATTCAGCTATGCTTAAGCCATGCTAGATACCAAACATGTCTTCACCGAAGCCACTCTCGATACCGCTTATTCATGGTTGTGTAAGCAGCGGCGTAACTTTCCCGCCAATGCCGACATTTGGCACCTGCGTTTTCACTGGCACACTCTCCGTGGTGAGCTGCTGCAAACACTCAACAAACAAGATTACACCTTCATGCCGCTCAGTGTGGTGACCAAAGCCGATGGTGAAAGTATTCATTTGTGGTCATCACAAGATGCGCTGGTATTAAAGATGTTAGCCATGGCCTTACCGGAGGCATTAGCATTATCCTCACTTTGTACTCATATCAAAGGGCATGGGGGACTAAAAGCCACCGTGAATGACCTACACGCAGCTTTGCCGGATTATAGCTATGTGATGAAAACCGATGTAAAGGGCTACTATGAGTCCATTGACCATACGATATTGCTTAAGCAATTGGATAAAGACATCACCGACCCGTTTATCTGGCGCTTGTTAGTGCAGTTTGTGAAACGCACCGTTGAAAGAGGCGGTACATTTAAGTCTATACACTGCGGTATATCAAGAGGCTGCCCCTTATCACCGATTATCGCGGCTTATTACTTAAAGGCCTTAGATAAACAGATGGAAGGTAACACACGCTATTTTTATCGCAGGTACATGGATGACGGTGTGCCACGAAGGCGCAAAGAAGGACATTGTCCTTCATGCAGCTATGCTGCATAAAAGATGAGGGTTTGGCCCCTCGAAGCCGCCATGCAGGTGGAGGCTTCAAACCACCGTAAGCTGCGTCGGTAAAGAGCCGGGGTGGTGAGCGTTACGGAAAAGGCAAGGCTCGATCTTGTCAGGTGAGTTTCAAGGAGACGAATGCAAATGAACCATTATTGAAGTGTCGAAAATGTAGGGACGAGTGTCAAAACCGAGGGGTCGTCGTTACCTCGGGATAAGTCTAGCGGAAACCTGATTATTGGCTAGGCGGCCTCCGGCATGAAGATGGCGTGAACTTGAAACAGGCTTTTATGTGGAACGTGGGAACCTGTCGCCCTGATGATAAGGGAGAAACACAAGTGGTAGCCCCATAAGTGTGAGAGTACCGATGCAGGGCACAGGGGCGGAGCGACCCGTAGTAGTGATGAAGCTTTTGTAATGAAAGTGGAGCGAAGGGGAAGCATCGATCAGCTTGAACTAAAGAAAACAACCGGAAACGGGAGGATTGGATTGAAACAAGCAAAGCCGTTTACTATTTCCAAACGACAAGTTTGGGAGGCATACAAACGGGTCAAGGCCAACAAAGGCGCTGCCGGAGTTGATCGCCAGACGATCGAAAAGTTTAATGGGGATTTGAAGAATAATCTTTATAAGCTCTGGAATCGTCTGTCGTCAGGCAGCTACTTTCCATCCGCCGTCATGCGGGTTGAAATACCCAAGGATGATGGACAGATGAGGCCTTTAGGGATCCCTACAGTGACTGACCGCATTGCGCAGATGGTAGCCAAACAATTAATAGAGCCTGAGTTGGAACAGCATTTTCATTCAGACTCTTATGGTTACCGTCCAAAGAAATCGGCACATGATGCAGTGGGGCAAGCACGTAAGCGCTGCTGGAAAAGTGACTGGGTACTGGATCTTGATATCAAAGGCTTTTTCGATAATATCGATCATGAGCTGATGATGAGAGCAGTGCAAAAGCATGTGAAAGAAAAGTGGGTACTATTGTATATAGAGCGGTGGTTAAAAGCCCCGATTGAAATGCAAGACGGCACACTGGAATTTCCGGAGAAAGGAACACCGCAAGGAGGCGTCGTAGCGCCACCAACAACATAGCAAAAACAAGTATAATATGTGGGATCCGTATTGATCGGGTGTGCCTGATACAGGGATTCCAGGGGATCCCAGATAGCCATATCAGTCTTTACCTCGACGTTGATACCGGAATTTCAACCTACAGGACGCATATGCTATGAAAAAACATCTAACGCCATTGAATATCCGAGTCGAATTCGAGCCTAATCGTTTTTCATCGCATAGCCTGAACAAGGTCTACGAGAAATTGAACGAGATACAGTCGTATCCTATTACAAATACACAAAAAAATGATGAAGTATGCATCACTAAAACCTCGAAAGTAGGGGGTAACGGATGAGCAATAATAGAATGGTCGCACTCTATGCACGTGTATCATCAGACCAACAGGCTAAGAACAACAATGTTGATAGCCAAATTGACTTACTAAAAGCGAAGATTGAAGCCGATGGTGAAACCCTCATTGAAGACATGATGTTTGTCGATGCGGGGATCAGTGGAGCAACCTTAATTCGCCCACAACTAGAGAGACTAAGAGACACTGCTTCTCTGGGAGGAATTGATTTGCTTTACATTCTTGCACCAGACCGCCTATCACGAAAATACGCACACCAAGCGCTATTGATGGAAGAATTTGCAGACATAGGTATTCAGGTTCGGTTTTTGAATCATGATATCGGCACAACACCAGAAGATGAAATGCTGCTACAGATGCAAGGCATGTTTGCTGAATACGAGCGCGCTAAAATCATGGAGCGTAACCGTAGAGGCAAGCTCCACCGTGCTAAAGGTGGCAGTGTCAACGTTCTATCCAATGCGCCTTTCGGCTACCGTTACATCCGTAAACAACAGGATGGGCAAGCGGCTCAATACATCATTAATTTACATCAAGCCACGACTGTGCGACAGATATTTCAGTGGATAGGCGAAGAACGGCTGAGTATAGGCGAGGTCAGCCGGCGTCTAAGTAACGCAGGAATAGAGACTCAAACAGGAAAAACAAGTTGGGATAGGAGCGTTATCTGGGGGATGTTACAAAATCCAGCTTACATGGGCAGAGCCGCCTTCGGTAAAACCAAAACGACAGAGCGTAGGAATATAATTCGTCCACAGAAACACAGCGCCGAGACACCAAAGAAGCCGTATTCAGTAGAAAAAGTCAATCGAGAAGACTGGATAGAAATAGCGGTACCTGCACTTGTCAGCGAAGCGCTATTTTTAACTGTTCAGGAACAGCTGGAAGAAAACAGGAAGCAGGCTCGACAACGGCGAAGAGGGGCTGCCCATTTGCTTCAAGGGCTAGTGGTTTGCGGGCATTGCCATTATGCATACTATGGCAAGAAAATCAGTCCATCGTCTGCTAAGGGTAAAAAAGCCTATGCGTACTACCGCTGCATTGGAACGGATGGTTACCGGTTTGGTGGACAACGGATATGCGATAACAAACAAATCAGAACAGAAAGGTTAGATGAAATAGTGTGGCAGCAGGTGGTCGAATTATTAAAGCATCCAGAGCGATTAGAAAAGGAGCATGAACGACGTCTGGATTTATTGCAACAGGATAAAAAAGTCAATAATAATGACGATACAATAACGCTGAAAAAGCAAAAAAACAGTTTAGATAAAGGTCAATCACGGCTCATTGACAGCTATGCAGAAGGTTTAATCGACAAAGAAGATTTTGAACCCAAAATCCGTCAGCTAAAGAGTAAGATACAGCAAATAAACCAACAAATTGAAGCCTGCCAGCATCACGAAGTCAACCAAATGGAACTGTTTCTGGTAGTGAGTCGACTAGAGGAATTTGCAAAAACGGTAGCAGGCTCCTTAGACAACATCGACTTCAACAGTCAGAGAGAAATTATCAGAGCATTGGTGAAACGCGTTGAGATTTACAAAGAAGAAGTTAATATCGTATTTCGTATAGAGCCGCAGAATGATTTAAGCGGTAATAATGGTATATCCACTATCAAGGGAAAACTTATGCAACACTGTAAGCGGAGTAGTTAGCCCCTTGTTGGCTAACCTTTTTCTCCATTATGCATTCGACCAATGGATGGTTCGGGAATTCCCGAATGTTCCCTTTGAGCGCTATGCTGATGATGCAGTTTGCCATTGCAAGAGCCAGTCTCAAGCGCAGCAATTGAAGCAAAAGCTGGAAGCCAGAATGAAACAAGTGGGTTTAGAGCTTCATCCTAAAAAGACGAAAGTTGTCTATTGTAAAGATGATGACAGGCGAGGGGATTATGCAGAAGTCAGTTTTGATTTTCTGGGTTATACCTTTCGCTCTCGCCGTTCAAAGAATCGGTGGGGGAAACACTTTATTAATTTCACTCCGGCAATCAGCAACAAGGCTGCAAAAGCAATCCGGCACAAATCACGTGATTGGAACTGGCCATTACGAAGCGACAAAGCACTGGAAGATCTTGCCCGAATGTTCAATCCGATCATTCAAGGTTGGATCAACTATTATGGACGTTACTACAAGTCAGCGTTATACCCGACCCTTAAATGCTTAGATCGTCGTCTCATTATGTGGGCGACGCGAAAGTATAAACGTTTACGCAATCATCGAAGACGAGCAGCGCAATGGTTAAATCGTATTGCGCATAAGCAACCTTGGTTGTTTGCTCACTGGCGATTGTTGTACGCGAAGGCTTGATTGATAAGAGCCGGATGAGCGGAGACGTTCACGTCCGGTTCTGTGAGAGCCTGAGGGGGCAGTTCCCTCGGGCTACTCGACTGATTGTATTGGCCAAAACCCGCTGGCACTTGCGCAAAGCGGTGAGAACCGTCAATCAACACTTTCATCAATTAAAAGTGGAGCAAGCGCCGGATAAAACCTTTATTGGGCGTATTGAAAAAGAATTTGATTTTTTGGGTTATCGATTTGGCCTGCCAGAATTGGGCTTAGCAGAGAAGACGATAACTAACGCGGTGAATAAAGTACGTCAGCTTTATGAGCAAAAGTTAGCGGCCCCCAAAAGAGCCGCTATGCTTGATGACTATATTACCCGCTGGTTACGATGGGTAAATGCAGGGCTAGATGACAAGCCGATTAATATTGTTTTCTGTATCGAGCAAATGACAAGCCCGCTAAACCCAGCAGCATCAATATAACCGAACTGGGTTCGGGGACTGTCACGCGTTTTCCAAAAACACCAACCCCAGTTGCATCATAAAAACCTTTATTTCCACCGTTGTATAAATATACTTCTATGTTATGTATGGTGCCTCGATAAGTGGCACCCCAATCAAAAATAAATATAATTCGTTCAACGCCTCCAAATATATAACTAGCATAAAAATTAATATCTTTAAACTCTCCATCCATCACGTCGAAACTATTATTGTGAACCGTCCAACCGTTATCTTCAAATACGTTGTAATTTAAATGCATAACACCGACGGACGTCAATACTAACCCGGTGGCCCCCATGTTATCGCCATCGTCAGATAACCCATATATTTCGCCGATGATTTTACCATTACTAGAATCCCACGAAAAATCAAATATTAACGTCGCATTGGCAACGCCCATCCATCCTGTTAAGGCTATGACGCCTAAAATCTTTGAAACCATCTTAAACATACCTGTATCCTTTTTTAAATTAAACCTCGAGTCCAGTGCTTAGAAATTTGCAATAATTGCGCCATGAAAATAAATCCTCTTTAATTCAATAGCATATAATACACTTACAAAAAACATGGGATTGAAATAGTAAAGAAACCTGACACATTCATATGGTTGAAAAAGAAAAAAACGTAAACACTTGGCTGTAGGGGATTTCCCATTTTAAAGGGCATAAGATGTGTAAAAATCCCCACCTCATCAATTTGGTGTAAATTGTCAGGTCGGTTGTGCCTGTCATTCTGGGGCCATGCCATCACTTGGTTTGATAAATACGGCGGTGAAAGGGTGGCCTTTGATGGCATGTCAGTCATGATGTGGGCTGCCCGGTATTTGCTCGGTTGAGTCAGATATCATTTTATTGTGAACGGCTGCGATGATTTAGTTTATCAGTTATCTGTCGATCGCTCTGAGCATCGTTAGTTCACCTGCCTTGGGACAGATGATGGATAATCTAAATCATTGGAGCCATTCGCGTTTGATTAATCCTATGATAATTTTGCGCTCAATATAGTCTGATAGTTTGAATTCTCTTACGTCCGCTATAGGTCGATTTAAGCCTTTTCTAGACTAGAACCTTATGTCGGCTTTTGGCACAAAGTTCTCCTTCAGGTTTAACGCTCGACTGTCCGCTTTTAGGCTCATAGCCGACTGTAGCATCCTGGTAACTTGGTCAACGGGATGAAAAAATGCTGTTGTCATGCACCATCGGCTGATGTTTTGACAATATCTAGGCTGCGAGTCAGGGGGCAAAATCAAGGGTAAGAGCCTTGAAGTGCTAGCAGTCTCTCACAAAACAAAAAAAAGAAGCTTTGACGCCTCTTTTAACGATCATACCGAAAACGCTAAATATCAGCGCTTATTACGCCGAGGTGCGAGGCCAATCAGGCCAAGAGCCAGTAATGCCAGGGTTCCCGGTGCAGAGACAGGCACAGTTTCGGAGACACGTGCTATATCGATAGAGACGTTGCTGCGCAAAGTTAGCTGGTACAGGTTACCGGCCAGCAGCTGACCGGTGGTGTCCGAAAATGAAGATCCCAGTTCAATACCACAAGTACCAAAGATTGCGTCAAAACTGCCGCAGGTCTGAATGTCAAAGCCGAAGCCGTTCGGGTTCACAGACGTAGTCTCATTCAACAGGTCTGGAGCGAGGCTGTATTGAATACCCTGGCCACCCTGAAGATCGGTGATGGTGATCCCGAAAGTGGTTGATGCTGAGGCATTGCCAGAGAACAGTTCGCCTGCACCGGCGAAAGCCTCGAGATAGGTTATAAAGTTTCCTGAGAAGGTTATACCGCCTTGTTGCTCCAGAACAAAGGTGTAGCTAAGGTCAATACCGTTATTGACCTTAGCGGAGCCCTCTGCCGTAGTGGTGGATAGGGAACCTGTCGCTTGCTGACCTATAGTGGCACCGGCTGCCGGCTGAAAACCAGGCAGATTACTGATCGGAGCCCCAACTTGCGTATGATCCGCCGCAATAAAGTCCGAAGTCTGTTCGCCGGTAAAATGAGGAAAGCCATTTTCCAATAGTGGGTTGCAATCGCCTGTGGTGCTGAGGCAGCTGCTTGGGAAGTCAATGTCGAAGCCGTTGGGTGTGCTGAAGCCGAAACCGCCAGTACCTGACAAGGAGCCGCTCATATTAGCACTGCTGGTGTAGGCCATGCTGGAAAAATCACTAAAATCCAGCGGGGTGCCACTAGCGTTGGAAATGAGGAAGTTGTTAACTACCAGCTTCGACGTTGCCATCAGGTTAGCATGTGAAGGTGCGGCGAACGCCAAAACAACTGCCACTGTACCGGCCATAAATGCTTTAGTTTTTAATTTACTAGTCATTTTATTAAATATCCTTTGCCGTATGCAGTTAAAATACTTTAAGAAAACTTATTAAGTATAGAAGAATAGTGAGTATAAAAATTCATTTTTAGTAAAATTACGATACATGTAGTTTCATATTTATATCTCTTTTATATCTTCGAGGGATTGGGAATCGGCAATTTTTCGTAAATTACTCAGTTGTTTTCACAAAATGCAAAACATGCGCTTCACGCTGTTTCGATCTGACGTTAGGTTAATTATTGTTAGAAGCTTAGTAACTATTCAGGTCGCGCAGATGAAAAGATGTCAGGAAGCCTGCCCTTGAACAATAGTCGCAACGCCTCACTTGCTGAAACATCTTGCTTGCGACAACTGGATATGTAACTGCGAAGCAAACAAAACATATCCGCACCGTTTTGACTTCTGAAACATCCCGATATTTTTTGATGTACTTTTGTCATTCGAATATCGTTTTCCCCTTGATTGTTAGTAAAGGGGACATCTTTTATTTCGATAAATCTAAGCGCATCATTTTCAAATTCTCTGAGCCGTTCAAGCAAGGCGCGCGCTTTGGTTCGTTTTAAACGACCCCGTTGTCCTGCTGGTCGGTCCTCCTCATTTGGTGGCGGACACTCCTTATCACCCTCAAAGAGTATTTCACGGTACTGTTCTCTGGCGACGCGGGCAGACTCTGGCGTTAACTTACCGTCATTATCCTTCACGTCCTGACAAAGCTTGGTCAGCAGTGCACGCATTTCATTGGCCCATTTCTGCTTGTCTTGCTCCCACGCTCTTTCCAATTCTCTCAAATGATGGGCATTGCACAGAGAATGTTCACATAGGATATATTTGTAGTAAGGTTTCCAGTGGTCATGGCACAGAATGCCCGTAAAGCATGGCAGTATCTCGGCCGCATCCATGGCCTCTTTCCCACGTTTATCGTGGGCATGGAAATACGTCCAGGTAAGTGATGAGGCACAATGTAACCAACGCCGCTTGCCGTTAATGTTGACGCCTGTTTCATCAACATGCAGCACGGGTGATGCTCGTAGTGCGGCTTTGATCCGATCCGCGGCACCTGTTTGCTCAATTAAATCTGACGCTTTTTGATTGAAGTTAAACAAGGTTCCCGCACTGATCGGAATATTGAGTTGATCGGAAAAATACTCTTCAATACGTTTATAAGGCAGCAATTGATATTGTGACAGGTAAACCGCGTGCGCTTTAATGCCATCGCCATATTGGATAGCACTGTTAACACCTTGTGGAAACTCAGCTGTGAATTTCTTGCCTGTTTCGTTGAGCAGTATTTGCGCTCTGTATTCGGTGACCATGCGTGATATTTCTATGTCAACCACTTGACGACACTGGACGCCAGCATCACGATACTTCCCAGGAGGCAATAGCGCCCTGTTTACGGGAATATCCTTGACTACATCGGGCTCTTCGAACGGGCTCAGCGTTTTACCCTCCCGCCCTTTCTGGCCGCCGGCCGGATTGTCAGATTTAGTCCTTGAATTCTTCTTTCTATCAAAATCTGTGGAGGGTGGTTTACTGCTGTTTTGGCTATTTAGTCCTAATCGATTAGCAAGCAAAGACACAACCAGCATGATCAATTCAATTGCCGCTCTTAAGGCCGGCGAAATTGATTTATCCTCTGTAAGCAACTTTTTTGTTGAATCGATCACACTGTCGATTTCAATGCCGTCAATCTTCATTGGTTAATAACTAAAGTGATATTAAGGCAAGTCTGACATCCTAGCGGGATCAGTCAATACGATCGCTGGGATCGTCAAAATATATTTTCATGAGGCTGAATAGTTACGAAGCTTACGCTTCAACCCTTAAAAACTTTGACTGAGCGCGCTCATTAGTCCAACAAAACCGAAAACGATATCGAACATTCATGATCGCTCAGTATTCTAATGCAGTCGACAGACATCGACCGACTGCTTTTAGGCTCACAGCTGCCTGATTCAATGCGCAAAAATCCGCATTCTTTGGTCGTAATAAGTACTTCATCTAAAACTGAAGTTAATCCAACTAAACTATTTGACCAGGGCTTAACTGAAAATCAGTTGGCTAAGATAGAAGCTATAACCCCCCTGCCCTCTCTATTAAAGAACATTATCCAATTGAGTAAACATCATTGGCCATGAATGAAACTCAAGCGTTGTCTAATAGTGTCTTGAAAACTATCCCAGTTGTTGAAGCAAAATGACAACCAGCGTAACGGACTTCATTTCTAACTAATTAGTTAATGTGGAGCTTAGCTAGTGATCTTAAATCTGATATTAGTTACACAGGCCATTTGAAGGATGTTATTCAATTAGTTGTTGAGTTGAATCCTCATACTTTCAAAAATGGCGATCCAGATTTCAGGTACGCTCATAAGCCGCTTTACCTCCCTGCCCTGTCTGAATTAGAAACCGGTTTGTCAAAGTCTATCCAAAGCAGACAACCTGTTTGGGCCTTTGCGCAAGACATTAAAGATGACTACAAAGCGTCAGTGTCTATCAATCAGGTTCTATATGCTTTCGTTAGTGAGCTACCCAGCGACTAAAAGATCACTGTGCTTAGCAACCTAATTGATTACAATTAGGTTGCTTCTTTTTTCTAATTACCAACAACTCACGTTTAAACATGATGTATAAGTCGTCCTTAAGTGAATATGCATATGGCCCATCTTAGGCTCTACAAGACATTATCTTATGTATTGTCTGTAACGACATGAAAAACTAGTAAATTGCTTGTAGTGGCTCTCTGGTTTACTTCAAAGTAGCTTTTAACGTGTATAATTCCAGGGATTTAATTCTGCTTGATGTCAACTTCCCTCTTTAATCCAAGAAAACAAAATTATAATGATTGGCGTAAGCCATCTTAATAGTTCTTTGTTTAGACTTTAACATCTAGTGTGTGCACCAACGTGCTGGAATTGCTTAGTAGTGTATGCAATTTGTGAGCAAATGAACTATTAACGCAGCAGTGGATCATCCTAGTGCGCAGCAATGGATCAAGTATGGATAAGCGTACGTTTTTAATCTACCCAAATTCTTTCATTGGTAAACTATCCTATCTAAAATGGCTATTTTGGATGTTAAATTAAGATATGTAGGGATTGGTGACTATGAATTAGCACCTAGTGAGTTGTTTTTATTTGATTTTGTCGTTAACTTGAAAGACTTGTTAATTATCGCGCTCTTGCCACTCTTTTAAATTCTGCGCTCCCTGAGAGGGGGTTAAGTTTTCTACGTCAATTTTGAATACTTTATTGGGAGCAGCTGCCGTGATTGGCTCTTTATCTGAATTACAAAGTTTAGTGCGAAGTTTATTGGAGGTGTTTTTAATTGCATTGATTACAGATACAAATGTAAATGTAACTGTTTTTGTAGCATAAGAATATCCAACGGCACCGATGTCTTTGAGAGTATTAATTACTCGTCTGACTGTGTTTTGTGACCATTGCATAGCGGCTGAAAGAAAAGCAACTCCCCTAGATACGTTATCTCTGTTTCTCTTTTTATTCCAGCTGGTTTGGTTATACAAATAGCCATGCAATATCAGTGTTTTGTGAAAGTGTTTACTTAGATTTTTTTCTTTTTTATCCACCACAGTATTGGTGTCTCGGTGTAACTTACCTACATTTACTTTAAAAAATGTCATATCACGAGGTACTGTTACTTTTTTCTGCTTAGTTACAGACTCTTTTAGCATTGTTGCCATAGAGTTAGCATATTTAACAGCATAGTCAGCTTCACCAATTGTTAGTTTATGAGCCACTTTATCTATGTAATTATATTTTAACGTCGGTTCTTCTTCTTTCACTACAGACAAGAACTTCTTATCTATCAAATCTTCAAGTGCTTTTCGAACAGTATTAGCTGAGTAACCCACTTTATTGCAAATAGCTCTAGTCGTTTGTTTAAAGTTCCCCTTAAAACGCCCTTCTTTTTGACATGCGAAAAATGCGACATGAGAAAATACGTAACTTTCTGCATCGCTGAGGTGTTCAAACAGTCCTGTGGACATGAATAACACATCGTCTTTCTTGTCTCTGATGTTCATTTCATTCTTACCAACAAATTTAGTTCACATTTGTTGATAAAAAACGCGAAGTACTATTGACCTGATCGATCACTAGCGTAATATTACATTTGTAGCCCATCTAAAGTTACATATGTAGACCCGCTTGGTGTTGGCGCACTATGCGGGTTTTTTATTTTTAGCGCTTTTTATCTTTTTATGAAGTTTAAAGATTCGACTTCATATTCATATTCAGTCTAATCTTTATACGAACGAGTAAAATGATCAAGCTAACAAGCGATCATTCTAAAGATTCGATCCAAGACTTATAATGTTTAAAGATTCGATCCAAACACATCGTTGGAAGTTATTGATTTTATTAAAGATTCGATCCAATGCTGCTTCTTATCATAATGCCGGACATATCCCGCCTAAAGGAGATAATCGGACACCCATGTTCTCTAGAATATCCTATATTTATTAGAAAACCTTGTATGGTTGATCTGCCATACTCAACCACCTTTTCGTTGCTACTTTTACCAGACAAATGTGTTGTTCCTATTTTGTCGGTTATCTTGCCTGATACACGCTCATCAATATTGGCTTTGTAGTCAGGATCAGCATTGGCAATCATTACGTTTGAGAATTTTCTTTTAAATTCAGGCAATGATGATGTAGGTGCCACACTTTCCCGTAGCTCGTTCCAAGTGAACAAACGTTGTTTATAAGAGCCTGTGACAAGCTGTTCTCGTGCCCACAGACTGAACAATATTTCAACTTCGTTGTTTGTTGAAAACAAATCACTATCAAACAACAACAGCTCTTTGACAATACGGTTTTGCTTAATTGCCTCAACAATATTTTGTATCGTGCTTTGTGGAAACTGGATTACTGCAGCTTTCTTTTCGGTTCCTCGCTCGTCATTAAAAGTCACTATTGCTTCTAATCTAAACATTTTATAGAAAAGCTCTAACTCCTTTATTGATGTGGCTGAGACATGAGAGGCTAAGTTTGTCATGTCGAAGGTGGTACCCGATATTCTGTGTAAACTTGCAATCGCATTAGTGATGTATCCACCACCAGATGCTTCATCCATATTAACGTTTTTACTTAAGGCAATTATTGGCTCAAGTGGCAAAGTGTATGTTTCTCCAATGGGCTCATCAGTTTTCAGTAATGTTTTGATATGGGAGACCAACCAAGTGATTGTGCCAGCATAATAAGACAGATCAGGGAGGTACATCAGCCTACCCGCCTCCGCTCTAGCCGTTATCTTGATGGGCTTTTCATTTGGACGATTTTTTACTTCGATACTGATTTTACTGGATGCATCTTTTCGATTTGTCCGCATCGCTTTAACCAAGTAGCGAACAATTTTCAATTCAAGAAATCGTGCATTATCATCATACTGATAGACGCTGATGTTACTTACCGTATCAGAAGCAACTAACTGAAATTTATCTACCTCGTCATCTTTTGATAGTGTCTGTGATGACAATGTTTTACCTGAAGGAATGACTAATTGAAAAAGCTTTCCTCGCCTTTTTCTAATTGGGTCAGTTGTAATGAACTCGCTTTGTACTAACCCCCTTTTTTCAAGCAAATTTAGATGATGACGAATGACGGTAATTTTCTTATCAATCTTTTCTCCTACATAATCTAAACTGCCTATCTTTTCTTCTATAGATTGTAATGCAATGAAAATATTCGAAGCCATCGCGGTTGTAGTTGTAGATACATTCAAGGAGTTACAAAGTCGAGTAAAAGCGGTGAAATCAAAATCTGCATCAATACAGACAAGTGGGGCAGTGAATCCATATTTTTCAGTTAAATTAAACAGCTCCCTCAAAACTCACCCCTTTAAAGATTTAATTTATTTTATGATTCGATTCGAGGATATTACAAACAAATTACCATGTAAATGATGATTGTCCTTATTCGTCGCTGTAACATTAAAATACGATAATTAATAAAAATTACCGCGCGGTAATTTTCATTAATATTGTATGTAACCCTTGCTTATATTGGGCTGTGGCAAAGTGTATTTAAAAATTTAAATAAGCAAAACATGCATAGATTGAAAGGTCTTAAAGATTCGATCCACGTCTAATACAAATATACCACTTAAATGATTATTATCTTTAATAGTGGCTATAACATTAAAATACGATTGTTTTTAAAAAATTACCGCGCGGTAAATATTACGGATGTTGTCTGTATCCCCTGTTTATAGTGCTCTGTAGCAAAGTGTATTTAAAAATTTAAATAAGCAAAATATGCCTAGATTGAAAGGTCTTAAAGATTCGATCCACGTCTAATACAAATATACCACTTGAATGATTATTATCTTTAATAGTGGCTATAACATTAAAATACGATTGTTTTTAAAAAATTACCGCGCGGTAAATATTATGGATGTTGTCTGTATCCCCTGTTTATAGTGCTCTGTAGCAAAGTGTATTTAAAAATTTAAATAAGCAAAATATGCCTAGATTGAAAGGTCTTAAAGATTCGATCCACGTCTAATACAAATATACCACTTGAATGATTATTATCTTTAATAGTGGCTATAACATTAAAATACGATTGTTTTTAAAAAATTACCGCGCGGTAAATATTATGGATGTTGTCTGTATCCCCTGTTTATAGCGCTCTGTAGCAAAGTGTATTTAAATTTTAAATAAACAAAATATACACAAAAAGTAATATTTCTAAAGATTCGATCCGAGACATCTAATCTTTAATGTGCAAACATCATCAAAGTATTCAGACAACGTTTGGAAAATATTATGTATGGCGGTTTAAAGGTCTTATCTAGTTATCACAGAAAAGGTGGCGTGGGGAAAACGTTTCTTGCCTCCACCATTGCTTACCTTTTAGCAGTAGGAGGCCCTGATAAAAAAGGGAAGAAACGTAAAGTATTAGTACTTGATTATGATTCCCAGCAAGACTCGTCAAAAGCATTTATTCAAATGCAAGCTATCCCTGGTGATGATGAATATGCAGCGCCTATTCATCCTGAATTTGGTCAAATAGATGACGATGAATGGACAGGATACAATACCAGTACAGATATCTTGTTCGACCTACCTACTTATGATTATCCAACGGCTTTTGATAATATTAAATTGTTACCGTCAGAAGGTAACGTCGATAGAGTGCTAGCGCTGACGTCAGATCCAAATGAACTAGTGACAAAAATCACCATACATATGACAGATTGGTTTAACCTTCCCGATTTAAGAGAGGATTACGATATTATTATTATCGATAATCCTCCTAGTAAATCACCAATATCATCAGGAATACTAGCGGCAGCAACACACGTTCTTATTCCAACGGAAGCAGAATACGACTCAGTTGATGGTGCACCAATGTTGCTGAATCGCATCAAAATTATTAATGAAATTCGTCAAAAAGATCCATTGCAGGTGCTAGGTATCATACCTAATAAAATCCCAACGCCATCTAGAATGACACAAAAAGACAAAGTAGCACTTACGAAGCTTTATGATAAAAATGGCGCAACAGCCGAACACATGTCGCGTTTCTTTATCAGTAAAAGAGATTGTTATCGTGTCATGGAAAGGCCTTCAATTGATCCATCACATTTCGATTATGTTCATAATCATCACGCTATTGAAGAGATGACTAATCTTTATAACTTAGTAGAAACAAAATTATGGGGGAACCCAGATGAATAAACCTAGACGCCGTAAGGTCGAAAGAAAACCTACCAGTCAAGATGACATGATCAGTCAATTGGAGCAGGGAAGCAGTGTTTCAGAAAAATCAAAAAGATTCCTGAAAGATATGCAATCTAAAGACGCGGATAAAAAAAGTGAAGTCCATGAAGATCCCTTGTTTAATTCAGGTGCCTTTTTTGATTTAGTGCTTATCGAATATATTAGACCACAGCAAGATAACCCAAGGTATCTTCCCGTAAGGTCATCTAGGTCTAACAAGGAAGTCGATGAATCGACCTTAGATGACTGTGTGCTCTGTGAGAAAGGTATTCTAGAAAACAGGCTAAACAAGAGTAATCCTAGATATAACGAAATAGAGAAGGAAATAGAAGCAATAAAGACCCTCGCTGATTCCATTAAAAGTAATGGGTTAGTTCAACCTATTACTGTATGGCGCGGCAACACAAGCAATTTCCCAATAATTTCAGGCCATAGACGTTTTTATGCTGTTTGCTTTTTGTATGGCCGCATGGTTAAAGTTAAAACCAAGATATACCCTGAAAAACCTACAAATGTTAATATACTTAGGCACGTTGAAAATTTCTCTAGGGCTGACTTATCTGCATCTGACGGTTTAAGGAGTTATTCCGGTGCTATTAAGGATCTGGATGCAGTACTTACAAGTGATATTACTGCTACAAAAAGAAAAGACATAGTGACTCACCAATTAGGATTATCACAGACCCAATACTATAGATTCGAGAAGGCCATGCAATATTATGAAGCGTTGTTACCTATTTTGGATAATGGATATATATCTTCGCTTTACACCGCAAATAATGACATTCAAAAATTAGATAAAAATGGTGGGCCTGAAAAAGTACTTCAGTATTTGGCTTACCTATCTGAGTCATCAAAGTATGTCGAAGTGGATCTGTATTTATCACAAAATACTATTGAAAAACCAATAACGAAACCAAAAAGGGGCAGAGAAAAACGGTTTATTTCATTTCCTAAAATAAAAGTAAATCAGTCTCAAGCCATTATTCGGTTACTTAAGGAAGATATAACACAAGTTGATACTGGTATAGATTGGGATACTTTGGACATGAGTGATCCAAAAGCTCTTGAAGATGCACTGAGTCATGTCATTAAAGCTTTATGTAAATAGAATATTTAAATTTACTCTGGGGTAAACTTTATATAAATGACACGAAACCCCTGATAAGTATGGCATGCAGGGGGTTTTAATTATCTATTTACAATATAGATATTCCCCAATTTATAGATTCGATCCAGTCAATAGTTTCGCTTTCAACTATTAGTTCCAAGTGAATTACCCATTTTTACGGAAGTTTCCGTTAGTATCTGTCATTCCGCACCTAAATTTAGAATTGAATTTGGTTATTAATTGACCACTTGATGTGGGTTTGTTAAAAACACCTTGACGCCGATCCCCAGTTTTGATCTATTACTCTCTTTTGAGAGCTATAAATAATGACTTACCCCTCCTCCAAATCCCTCGATCACCTTGGCCTTGTCGCTGGATTTTGTAAAGATATTCAACTTGCACAATACATTGATGATGCATTAGGTGGCTCTAATGAGCGTAAAGTCAGCTTTGGACAATTATTCGTGGCGATGCTACTCAATGGTTTAGGTTTTACCGGTCGCACTTTGCATATGTACAGTGAATATTTTGAAAGCAAACCGCTTGACCGTTTGCTCGGGGAAGGAATATCTGCCGATGATATTAATGACGATGCGCTTGGGCGATGTTTGGATGCACTTTACGACAAGGGCGTATCCTCTCTTTACCAAGGCATAGGCGAGCGGGTGGTCAATCATCTAGGGTTAGATTGCCAAGCGGTGCATCTCGACTCCACTAGTTTCCATTATGATGGCCAAGCCACACCAGTGGGTGAGTTTGGACACATTCGCATTGCCCAAGGCTATTCACGTGACCATCGCCCTGAGCTCAATCAGGTGATATTAAATCTCATTTGCGAAAACCAGTCGGGTATTCCGGTGTACATGAAGCCCGCCAGTGGCAACAACAATGATATGGAAGGCTTTAAACAGATTGTGAAGGCGCATATTGGTAGTTTAAAAGCGGCTCAAGCCAGCCGCTATTTAGTGGCCGATGCGGCGCTTTATGTCAAAGAAACGATTGAGGAATTAGACGCCCAAGGTCAATTATTTATCACGCGGGTGCCGCAAACACTGAGAGAAGCGAAGGCACTGGTTGCACAAGCCCCCACTTTACTGTTTACCCCTATTTCCCAAGGCTATGAAGGCGTCAGTTATGACAGCGAATATGGCGGTGTTAAACAAACATGGTTACTCATTCGCAGTGAGCAGGCTTACAAGCGTGAGCAACACAACTTAAACAAGCGCATGTTAAAAGCCGGCGAGCAAGCGCGAAAAAGCTTCAAACAGTTAAGCCAACAACGCTTTGCCTGCGTCCAAGATGCACAAAGCGCCATTGTAAAATGGCGAAGTAAACAAACCGTGTGTGATGTCAATGCCCGAGCAATTGAAGTGGCGGTATATGCAAACGCAGGACGACCTAAACGAGGCGAATTACCCACGCGCATTGAATATCAAATCACGGGCGAATTATGCACACCTCTGATATCACGCCAAACCGCTTTACAGCAACTCGGACTGTTCATTATTGCCACCAATGATGTCAGTGATGATTTGGATATGGCCAGTTTACTCAGCAGCTACAAAGCCCAGCAAAATGTTGAAAAAGGCTTTCGTTTCTTAAAAAGTCCCGACTTCCTAACCAGTGCCATTTACCTCAAGAAGCCAGAACGTATTGAAGCCTTACTGATGGTCATGACCAGTTGTTTAATGGTGTACGCCAGTCTAGAGCATCAAATCCGCAAAACACTCAAAGACAAGGCGTGTTACTTCCCCGACCAGAAAAAAAAGCCAAGCCAAACACCCACTGCTCGATGGGTTTTCCAATGCTTCGAAAATATTACAGTTCTGTATCAAGCTGAACACATTCCGCTGGTGATGAACTTAAAAGAACGACAACACATCATCATTAATTGCCTTGGTGATGTATACCGGAGAATTTATTCTTAAAGTGGGTGCGGAAGATCGGTTAGTATTACTGCTTCTAATGTATTTTGATTAAGTGTTTGCTTGCACAGGTCGTTGGTAACCAACCATTTGCCTACAGGTATGAATACTTCTTCATTTTCAATGCTATAGGCCATTTTAGTTATGGCAGTTTGTGTTTGGGGCTCTTTAGAACAAGCAAAGAGGCACAAGATCACTAAAGTAAATAGGGTAAATCGACTGTTTGAATAGTGATGATAAAACATAAGAACGTTTCTAATTATTTTGATATCTAGATATTACGTGTGAAAAATTGAAAGAAAATAATTAGAGAGGCCAAATTAGGCATGTCTGTACCTGCAGGGGCAGGGGATGAGTTTATAAAAAAGCTTATTGCCTTTATAGATAATAAATCTATTGCTGTTTAAGGGCTGCTTGAAATGGACAGAGTCGGTCCCGCTATTAATGAATGTGGGTTTCTATTGGCGGATGAAATTAAGTTTCAGTAAATAGGGTGTCACGTCACCATAGCTAATTATTTGCTGTAAGTGCGTTCTTTTTCAACTCGATTAACCGCATTATTTATACTCTTTATGATTTTAGGTTCTAACATATCAAACATAACACCCGCAAAGCTAGAAAAAGGCATCGTTTGTACCCAGACTTTGCCAGTTCCACTAAGCCGACAAAGATATATTCCCTCACCTGAAAACATCACTGATTTTACACTGGTTGTAGTTTCGATATCGTATGTAATTCCTGAAGTGAATGCTACGAGACTTCCGGTCTCCAAATAGATCGTTTCATCTTCTATAGCTTTTTCGACAATGGTTCCCCCGGCATGAATAAATACCTCGCCATCACCTTCTATTTTCTGAAGCACAAACCCTTCACCACCAAAAAATCCTGCGCCGATTTTCCTTGAAAATGCCATGCTTAATTTTGTGCCTATAGAAGCACATATAAACGCACTTTTTTGAGCATAAACCTTACCCCCCATATCCCCCAAGTTCATCGCTATTATTTGGCCAGGGTAGGGGCCTGAAAATGACACTTTTTTCGGAATTTCAGTATTATTAGTGAAGTGGGTTAAAAAAAATGACTCGCTTGTCATGACTCGTTTTGTAGCAGATAACATTTTCCTTAATATCCCCTGTTTCTGGTTTGAACCATCCCCAAGCTTTACTTCGAAATTGATACCTCCTTCAAAGTATTTCATAGCACCGGCTTCCGCTATTGTTGATTCATTCGCATTAAGTTCTATTTCAACACAGGGCATACTCTCCCCAATAATTTTAAAGTTCATAGACATTGTTTATATTCCTTCTCTGATCACTGACTTCAATTCAGTCTTTATTGAGCTGATACGAAAGAGATCATCAAGGCCAGTGGTTGGTATATTATCACTTCGTACTTTCTTGTATATGTTTAGCAATACAAAATATAGTCAAATTGGTACATTTTTCAACTATCTGGATGTTAAGAACTCAAGTAGCTCCACAACCTGCTCTGTCTTGCTGTGCACTAACGTTCTCAGGGGGATCGCCTTTCGGGTTTCCGACACTATCGCAAGAGCCACTGGCCGTTGGCCAGCTGATAAGGTTACTCCGTTGTTCACACTCCATGCTATCCGCTAACTTGGTGCAAACAATGCACTAGGTAAACGGGCAAGGATTACGCCCATCGAGTGACTTTAGTTTACCTCACCGATGTCCCAGGGTTTTGCTATGTGACAGTGTCACATTATTCATATCTTACTTCCTCCTTGGTAGGTCCGTGACAATATGGCAATGCCTGAGAAGTATCAACGCAGGCTGTCGGCTAAAGCACTTATGACACGCCACAGTCATCCCCGTTCTTCATTGTCACTACCAAAGGCAGGTGCTCTCAATAACACCCAATGTGTGACACAGCATCGCACGAACAGCCCCTTGGCCATCACCTCCAAATGCAGAGCTCGGGACTCGACCCGCTGTCGAACAAACCAGACAAAACCATCACAGTAAGCGCTTGAGAACCACTACTTTTTGTGCATAAACCGAACACATTTATGTTATTTAATTCCAGTGATAAAAAATGTATTATCTGTTGTTTTTGGTCTATGCTTAGAGGTATTTAGAAAGGGTATTCCCCGACCTTGATAAGTTCCTTTTAAACGTGGAGGAGGTGGAGAGTTTATGTTACCTATTTTATCACCATCTCATCACCAAATATCAACCATACAGAAATTCGCTGCATGGTGTGTTTTTCGTTCAAATAGCGGTACTCACCCCGGTACAATCAGACGTGCGAGTATTTTTGTCTGGGCCGAATCCAATGATATTGATGTGTCTGAAGAGGGCGTTACTTATATTTTTGAGCATTGGCAAGATCTCGTCGAGTGTTGGCCAAACTAATCCCAAACAGCTGGGCAAATTGTCCCCTAATTTGTCTAGCTGAATCATGAAGGGTAGGGGAGTGCAATAAAAATGAAAACCTTAATACCAACCTTTTCGCGTCACCATTTACCTATCGTCAAGATACGCTGATTATTCACATCGCGGCAATACCAGAAAATTCTGCGGCTGTTGTGGCTGGCCTTGCTCGAAGCTATTACGATGATGCTACCGATATAGCGCGCACTATCAATCTTATTTATGACATTAATGATATTGCTACATTCTCTGATCTCTCTATCGATTTTCGATTGGCAATAATCCTAAACAATGACGATAAACTCATGAATCAAGAAGAGCGGGAATCAAACATTGCTGTGCCGAGCAATTAAGTCTACGACTTGTTTTAATCATGTCTGCGACGGTAATTAACTCTGACTGGGATTCGCACTTTTCTTTCGCGGATTTCAAGTTTGGACAAATTTCCACTCTGGTCCTAGACTTTACTAAAAGGCTTATCCTGTTACTGACAAAAGGTTTCAAAGTGGATTCTGCACCAGTTTTCAATGAGTTGTTCGAACGGTCTGCGCAAGGCGAGGTGGAGACAACTGAGTTGTTGTTTCCTATTGTCTATGGGGAATTGAAAAAAATCGCTCACAATCAAATGCGCAATGCTTGGTCGATGCACACATTGCAAACAACGGCTTTAATCAACGAGACATATTTAAAGCTATTGGGACAGCCAAATGCAAACGGAACAAATAAGAGTCATTTTTTTGCAATTTGCGCAAAAGCAATGAGACAAATTCTGATTAATTATGCTGAGCAGAAAAGTGCCCAAAAGCGCGGCGGTTACATGCGTGCGGTTACCTATAATGAAGTTGTACATCAGTCCGAAACACAGGCAGAATTTTCTATCGATACCTTACTTTCGGTTGATCAGGCATTGCAGCAGTTGGAAGATATTGATGAACACCTGAGTAAACTTGTCGAACTGCGTTTTTTTGCTGGGCTGACTGAAACTGAAATTGCAAAAATGTTTGACGTGTCCGAGCGAACAGTGCGCAGAGACTGGGTTAAAGCCAAGGCATTGCTCTCATATACCTTACTATCTGACTAGGTTTTGCTGTATTGCCAGCCTTACCTCAGGTGCTTATATGAATCCCAAAATGTCCAGAGAGAAGTGGCAAAAAATCCAGGTTATTCTGGATGAAATATTTCATCTTTCAGAAAATGAAAACCGGATTTATCTGCAAAATATCGAGAAACAAGATCCACACTTGCACGCAGATATTGAACAGTTTCTGGCTGCCCAGCGCAACGCTCCTTCCTACCTCGATCAATCAGCGACCGAACTGGCTAGACATTTAGTTTCTAATTCTCCACGTGGTGAGAAAAACGCCCTTGGAGAAAAGATTGGTGCTTATATACTGCGAGAAGAAATAGCCCGCGGCGGCATGGGTATTGTCTATCGAGGCGAGAGACATGGAGGTGAGTTTGAGCAGCAGGTTGCGATCAAATTATTATCCAGTGTAAGTCAGTCAAAAGAGAATAAATCAATATTGCTGGACAGATTCCGCCAAGAACAACAAACGTTATCTTCGCTCAACCACCCTAATATTGCGCAACTATTTGACGGCGGATTTACCGAATCTGGCGTACCATACATCGTGATGGAATTTGTCGAGGGCGTCGATATTAGCCAATATTGCCGCCTCAACAACCTACAGCTTGAGGCGCGATTGCGGCTGATTATTCAGGTCGCCAATGTGCTGGCCTTCGCACATAAGAATCTAATTATCCATCGCGATATAAAGCCTTCGAATATATTAATCAACAACTCCGGGCAAGTTAAGTTGCTTGATTTTGGTATCGCCAAACTGATTGCTGACGATCACCTGACCGATATGACGCAAACCGGTGAGTCACTTCTAACACCTGGTTTTGCTGCTCCTGAACAAATCAGAAAAGCACCAATCACGGTGGCAACAGATATATATCAACTGGCATTGGTGATGTATGAGCTTATCACGGGTCATAAAGGATTTTCCGACCAGTCTGACTCCCTCTACGAATTGGCGCGGGTGATGTGCGAAAAGCTGCCAACTGCGCCCAGTGTTATCTGCACCAGGGAACCAAATTCATCCATAGCCCAACACTGGCAACGAAAACTAAGGGGGGATTTGGACGCGATCACGCTTAAAGCGCTGCGCACTGAGTCAGAACATCGTTATTCCTCGATGTTGGAGTTCGCCAAAGATATTGAGGCACATTTATCTGGTCACCTGGTGGAAGCCAGACAAAAGAACATGAGATATTTGGCCTCCAGCTTCAGCCGCCGACACTGGAAGTTCATGTTGGTGGCGTCTTCCTTCATTGTCATTCTGCTAGCTTATGCGACAACAGTCACTCTGCAGTCGCAAAAGATTAAAGCGGCCCTGGCACAAAGTGAACTTGAAGCGAATAAAGCGCAGCAGGTATCAAAATTTATGATCGATATTTTTAAGACATCTGATCCGAACATCAGTGGATTACAGGAAATTAGTGCTCAGCAATTACTGGATAAAGGGCAGCAGGACATTCAACAAAACTTGCAGCAAGCACCAGAAATTCGGGCGCACATGTTAAGCGTGCTGGGCGATATTTATTATACTCGTGGCGTTTACGAGCAAAGCGATAAGCTGCTTACTCTCGCTTTAGCGCAACAAAAGGCTTTGCCCGATCACAGTCCCCTGCAAATTGCCAAAAACTTAACTAAGTTGGCGATTAGCTACAGTACCCAAAACAAGTATCAACAAGCCGAGCTTTTGTTATCTGAAAGTTTAACCATTCATCGTCAAAAATTAACGCCACTGGATAAACTAGACAGGGGCAGTCTGTCTGAAGATCAACATGTCGCTTATGCAGAAACCTTGAACGCCTATGCTGACCTGTTAAAAATACGCGGCGAGTTTAAAAAGGCCGCGCAGAATTTTAGCAACGCCATTGCGATTATTAAACCCTTTGGCGATAAGCAGAATGAACTTGCTATTGCCTATAATGGCTTAGCGGGTGTCCAGCATGTTCAGGGCCAGTTTGATGATGCAATAAAGAATATGCGCGAAGGACTGCGTATTTTAGCTTTGGTCCAGGGTGAAGAACATACTTACTACACCATTGCGCTGAACAACCTGGTGACGATCCTGACTGATCTGGAATACTTTGAAGAGGCAACAGTCCTGAGCAGGAAGTCGCTGCAAACGCAAATGAATATGTTGGGTGAGGATCATCCAAATGTTGGAAATACATTACGCTCACTGGGTATATTGTCACATCGACAAGGCGATTTTTTGAGCGCCAGAGATTATTTACAAATGGCCCTCTCCAACAAGCGCCAAAACCTCAGCGAAGACAATGTCACTATTGGCGTCATCTTGTTGTTTTTAGGTGCGGTTGAGCAAGATTTAGGACAGTTTGAGCAGGCCTCAGCCTACTATCAGACTATGCTGCAGATTTTCAGAAAGTATCAGGTTGCCGACAGGATCCTTGGGCGCGGTTTATGTCAGCCTGCATCATTGCTTTTAGCCACAGGAGAATGGCGTGCTGCCAATCAACAATATGCTCAGGCACTGGGATTATTGCCCGAACAAGGTGTACGTACGGCCATCGCGCAATTGGGTTTTGCCCGATCTGCCCTTCATCTTGGCTTTGAATTAGCAAGGGCTGAATCACTTTCTCGCGCGGCGCTGGAAGTGCGACTGCAAAAATACCCTGAAAATCACAGTCTGGTGGCCGAAGCACAGGCCGTGCTGGGTCTGGTACTCCACAAACAAAACCAGCCATTGCATGCACTGCCGCTACTCAGGGCAGCAGCAGAAGTGCTAAACAAACACCCTATGTACGCGCGCGCGCAGAGCCAGGATAACCTGGTTGTGAACGTTAAAAAGGCACTGGCTCAGTTAATCTTATAGTAAGCTAAACGGGGTCGATTTTACTCGGGGGGGCGCATGCCAAAGTAAGGCGAGTTCCCAAAAACAATGGACCATTTTCGTCAAACAACGGGGCATCTGTAGTCACAACAATAGTCCCTTCAGGGCACTTGGGTAATTCAGGGATCACTCTGAAACTATCGTTTTTTTCAAGCTTGCACGAAAAAGTATCGCTGCCGCAGCCAGTCAATGAATATTGCGGGAGACAAAACCCTTTACGTTTGAGTCTTCGCCAGTCTGCAGGGCATTGTCCTACAGGCGCTAATGCTTTAGTTCTGCCCGCAATTATGTCTGAGATATCAATGCAATCGCTGCCGCCCGGCGGCCGAATAAAGCCGCTGGAGCACCCAGCCTGAGAGCTCAAATTTAACTCTATATTAGCCTGTTCACTGTCTGTACCCCTTGATGAACATCCGGATGTCAAACATGTGATTAGCAATATCGTTATGCCTAGCAGTTTAGCTGTTTGTACAGGCATTATGTCAATCTCCTTTTCAATGGCGGCCAGTAAATTATAGATGCTGATTGCTAATTATTTAAAAATTTTGTCCGGTTTTTTTAAGGGTTTCTGTATAGCTAAATAGGAATGACAAATTCCTTACAACGACCATGCAGTGTATGGAAATTTTTTAGCTTTATTGGAGCAATATTATGAAAACGCTTAAATTAGTTGGATTGTTAGCAAGCCTAAGTTTGACCAGCATCAGCCACGCAGAACTGCTGTGGGACAATGGTGTCCACGATAACGTCGGCAATGGTGTAAATAATCAGTATCAATCGGTTATGGATGATTTTTATGTTCCCGGCGCAGGGTGGTTTGTTAACAGTGCAGAAACCCATGGGATTTTTCTAAATTCAGGGAGAACCGTTAGCGATGTAGATATTACGATTTGGCCTGCTGATCTCGCCACCGGTGAACCCAATGGTGACACAGCCTTTCCTGTGCCTACCATTAACTTTAATGCCGCAGATACCGGCGAAAATTGGGAAGGATATGACGTTATAAACGTAACAGTTAATTTTGACAATACCTTTCTTGATGGGCAGGAATACTACTTTCTTGAATTGGATATCAAGGATCAATATGGTGAGCGTATCAAGTTGATTGAACGGCAAAGCATTAGTTATCAACCTGCCCATACTGGACCAGGCGCTAACCCCATTAATGCTGGTGTGGATCTGGCTTTTAAACTGTCAGGAACCGATATTAAAGTGATAGATTGGGGGATGCCCGGCGGGTTCAAAGTAGAAAGTTTGGACTCGGGTAGCAAAGTCGTGAGTCTGCAAATAGCGGGAAATAGCAAACAGTTGGATCCCGGCTTGTATCAGATGAATTTGCTTAGAAATATCCCTATTTTGTATCACTTTGATCAAAATGGTAACAAGCAGCTCTATGATTTTGCGCCTAACCCTAAAGAGCCCGCTAGATTCAGCACGCCTTTAGGTGATGACTTATGCGGAGAAGCAGAAGGCTCATTAGCGGAATATTGCCAAAGTTTTGTAGCTTGCGTGGCATATGAACTTTGGTGCCCCGGGCTTTAGGTAATAAATACATGATAAGGGATCGACAAAGTGAATTACCCCGCGACTCGCGTCGCTCTGATACAACGGGGTTTTTCTCGGCAATTTTCGATAAATTGTTTCGTATTTTATTATCATGGGAATGAGATGGACGCTCCCTAATACGGCGTCAATGCGCCAAAATAGTTGTTTCGACAAGACTATTTAAATAGGGAACGTCCACCATAACGCTTAAAAAAATCACTTTAGATATGGCAAAAATGCATTTCTAATGTGCGCTGTGATTGATAACCAACAATACAGCCGTCAGTTAAGGATTATGATGGGATGGTTAATAACAAAGAAAGGCAAAATCAGTTATCAATTGTCGCCTTCTATCTGTATCGCCTCAACATTAATAATGGTGGAGCGGTTTAGGGTAATTTTAAAGTGATGCGTTTGCTGTTGATATTGTTTATCTGCTTGAAAATATCTGGGATAATTATTAATGTCTTTGGTTTGCAGGTTTTGACAAGCCAATGCCTATTAAGCCCTCAATTTTTCTTCGTGATTTTCCAAGTACATGATTGCGAATTCAACACTTCCAAAAGCGTCGTTCAACATTTTTTTGGCGTGACGCCTTGCCTCATTTTTATCTGCTGAAGTTAGAATATACAGCCAAGTATTGACTAGCATTAGAGGGGGATTATTAATATGTGACATGATCCTCATCCTTAAGTTGAATTATAAACTTAGGTTAAACCTGTGAAATCGTCAAATTACAGGCTCCGTTTAACATCTGTTTTTGCATTATTAATAAGGATAAAAATTAGCGTATATACACCATACAAAAAAATAATGACGAAGTTAATATCAAATCAATAATTACTGTATATAATTACAGTAATGTTGAAATTTATCCCAATTAAAGCCTCCGCAGGTATCATCGGTTTTGAGTCTCCTGCGGCAGAATATACTCAGCTTAATCTTGATTTAGACCAGCTTCTAATAGACCACCCTGCTGCTACCTACATCGGTTTTGCCGAAGGTGAGTCTATGATGGGTGACGGTATCTTCTCTGGTGATTTGCTGATTGTTGACCGTGCTCAAAATATTCAAGACCAAGATGTTGTGGTGGCAAACCTTAACGGGGTTTTTGTGTGCAAGAAAATTGACAAGGTACAGCGCTGCTTATTGTCTTCAGGTCAGAACCTACCACCCTACTTTTTAAGAGAGGGGGACGAGTTTCAGATTGAAGGTGTTGTCACACGCTCAATAAGATTGCACCGTCCTTTCAAAAAGCAGCTCTAATGTACGCATTGTGTGACGTGAACAGCATGTATGCCAGTTGCGAAAAGGTCTTTGACCCCAGCATTCGTAAAAAACCTGTTGTGGTGTTAACAAACAACGATGGCTGTATATGTGCCGCGTGCGGTATTGCCAAGCGTATGGGGATTGGAAAGAAGTTTGTACCTTACTTTCAGGTAAAGAAAGAGCTAGAAGCCGCCGGTGCTGTCATACGCTCAAGTAACTATGAGCTATATGCGGATTTAAGCCAACGCATGATGGATACATGTGCACGCTTTGCCCCGGACATTAATGTCTATTCAATCGATGAGTGCTTTTTGTATTACGGCAAGCAGGCCAACGCGCCTAAGGAAGGTTGGGGAACGCTGGGGATGCAGATAAGAAAAGCCGTTTGGCGAGAAGTAAGGCTACCTATCTGCGTAGGGGTAGGCTCAACACCCACCTTAGCCAAAGTCGCTAATCACGCCGCCAAAAAAGTTGAAGGGTTCAAAGGCGTGGCCGTTCTTGATACTAAGGAAATACGAAAAGCAGTGCTATCAAAGATGGCCGTAACTGATGTATGGGGTATCGGTAATCGCCTCGGTAGACGTTTAAATATGCTGGGCGTTAATACCGCGTGGGAATTGGCTAATAGAGACCCCACTCAAATTAGAAAAGAGTTCTCAATTTTAGTTGAAAACACAGTGCGAGAGTTAAACGGTGAAGTGCGACACACTTGGGATACAGTGCGTGGCGCTAAAAAAGAAATATACAGTACACGTAGCTTTGGACAGCGCATTACTGATTTTGAAGAGCTACGAAGCGCTTTAGCTAGCCATGCTGAAATTGTGGCAACAAAGCTACGCAAGCAAAAGAGCTTAACGAGCAGTATGACCCTGTTTGCAACTAGCTCACCCCATGATACTGAAGACTATTTTAGGAAGTCGTACTTTCATCACTTTGCTGTACCCACTAATGACACTCGTAATATTCTTAAGGTCATTGAAATTGCCATGTCGCAGCTATACAAACCTAATGTGCGTTATTACAAGTGCGGGGTGGGTTTGATGGGGTTACAGAATGAAGAGCTGTTTCAATACGACTTGTTCACACCCTCGAATGACAACACTAAACTGATGACTTGCATGGATACAATAAACGCCCGCTATGGTCGTTCAACAGTGCATATCGCAGCGAAAGGATTTGAGCAAAAGTTTGCTATGCGACGAGCTTTTTTGTCGCCGCAATACACAACAAAGTTGAGGGATATCCCAAAGATAATTTGTTAGCGATTAAGATTACATTTTAAGTGTAAATCGCGTCAATGA
>NZ_PJCF01000011.1 GCF_002835935.1 Paraglaciecola sp. MB-3u-78
ACATAATTACGCTTATGTGGTGCACCACATAAGCGTAAACAATTTGATGGATTGGCTGCTCTGGCACAGTCACAGTTGCAGGAAAAAGCGGCCAGCGGAGATTGGTTTGTCTTTATAAACCGCAAGCGCACCCAGATGAAAGTGCTGTATTATCATCAGGGTGGGTATTGTTTGTGGAGTAAACGGTTAGAGCGAGGCACGTATCAGCAGGTGCCGGGCGGCTTAAAACTGCCCCTCAATGGCGCACAATTACAGTGTTTAATTGACGGTATTTATTGGCAAAAAGACAAACAAAATAAGCGACATAACTAACTGAATTTGTTATACTTAGAGTCATGAAAACGCCCCTGAAACCCACGCCTGACATGACTTCTCTGCACATTAAAAATGTGCAGTTAGCAGAGCGCGTGATAGTACTTGAGCAACAACTTGACTGGTTCAAACGTCAATTATTTGGACGTAAGTCTGAGAAACAACTAATTGATAACCCAGCGCAAAGCAACCTGTTTGTCAGCGAGCAAGCACCGGCTCAAACCCCGGAGTCTGGCACCGAAGTGGCTGCCCATCGCCGCAGCTCAAAGAAACAAACTCAGGAGCAGGATGTCAACGACACGGGCTTGCGTTTTGATGACAGCGTGCCACAACAGATCATTGAGGTGCCTGCACCCGAGCTCAGTGGTGAAGATGCTGAGCAGTATGACATCATTGACTACAACGATACCTGCCGTTTAGCCCAACAACCGGGCAGCTATACCGTATTGATTTATCGTCGCCCGGTCTTGCGTCATAAAAGCCAACAAACATTAGTCACCGTCCCTGCACCGGTGAATGTGCTCGAAGGCTGTTTTGCCGATGTCTCATTACTGGCCGGTCTAATGGTGGATAAAGCAGTCTACCACTTACCGTTATACCGCCAGCATCAGCGCATGCTTGATAGCGGTATAACGGTCAGTCGTGCCACCCTTATCAACTGGATCCAAAAAGGCATTGAGTTACTCAGGCCCATTTATCAAGCCATGCTCAGGCAAATGTTGCAATCCAGTGTGCTGGCCATGGACGAGGTGCCGATAAAAGCGGGCCGTAAACACAAAGGGAAAATGCAGCAAACCTACTTCTGGCCGATTTACGGCGAGCAGGATGAGGTCGCTTTTACCTGGTCAACCTCCCGAGGGACACAACATGCTATTAGCCAGTTGTCTGGTTTTAGCGGTACCTTGCTCACTGATGGGTATATCGCCTATGAAAAAGCGGTGGCACAGCTCAATAAACATGAGCACACAGTCACCCACGCGACCTGCTGGGCGCACAGTCGTCGTACCTTTGAAAAAGCGCTGCAGATGGAGCCCGATACTGCCCAGCATGCCATCAACAAGATAGCCAAGCTGTATAAAATCGAAAAACATATACGGGATAGCAAGCTGGATAAAGGACAAACGCTGGCCTATCGGCAACAGCATAGCGAGCCCATTGTGCATGCTTTTTTTATCTGGGTGTATGAGCAACGACAACGCCCCGAGTTATTGCCCAGTAATCCCCTGACAAAAGCCCTGGCTTATGTGTTTGAACGGCAAAGTCAATTGAGGGTGTTTCTGAGTAATCCGGATGTGCCTATTGATACCAATCATTTAGAAAGGGCACTGCGGGTTATTCCCATGGGTCGCAAAAATTATTTATTCTGCTGGAGTGAATTGGGCGCCGAGCAGCTTGGCATATTGCAAAGTCTGATGGTCACGTGCCGAATACAAGGTATCAACCCTTACACCTATCTGGTTGATGTACTGCAGCGCGTGGGTATGCATCCGGCTAAAAATGTTCTCGACCTGGTCCCCAGAGTCTGGAAAACAAAATTTGCCGACAACCCGCTGAAAAGTGATCTAAGCATACCCGCCTCTCGCTAGTGCCTATTTAGGCTAACCGCCACGACATTTTACCGTCTGGTCACCCATTTAGAAATACGCCTTATAATGATCGCTTACTTTATAGCGATAATTTGATTCGTTTTAGCGGCTTTTCGCTGGTAATAGCTTTTGACTATTTTGTTGTGGCGAATAGCAAAATTAGCCGCTTCGACAAAAGCCCATGCCAGATATTTATTGCCATTTTTGCTATTGCTTCCCCCTTTCTTTTTACCGTTGCTATAGCGCGCTCCACCGATACAACGGCAATAGGAGGCATAATTCCCTGGCTTGTTAAAGCGTTTAATATCACCTGTTTCTAGCATAATAGTCAGGGCCAGAATATTGCCAATACCATCAATGCTACTCAGTGATTTAAATTCAGCTCTTAGTTTTACTTGTACTAATAAAGCACTTTCAATCTGCTTAATTTCATTTTTAAGACAATTCATAACATTGAGGGTGGCTGTCACCGCTTGTGCTGTGTTTGCAGTATGATCTTGTGCTATTTGCTCGCAGGTAAGCTGTTTTATTTTGTTATTACTGAGCCTGTAGCTTAGATGACGCATGTATATGCCCTGAATAGACAACAAGTTTGCTGTTGATTGTTGTACCAGATTCATGCGTTTGCGCATCAGATCTCGCACTGCTCGTTCCTCTTTAGGGTAAATATACCCTTCAGGTAAAATATTAAGTCTAAGCATTTCAGCCAACCATTGTGCATCACTATTATCATCAGCATACTTTAACCCCGAGTACTGTTGGATAGCCGCCGTGTTGGCCAAGTGAACACAGAACTTGGCGCCTATTAAAGCATCCACAAGCCAATACCAGTTATAGGTCGACTCGATGACTAATCCTATTAACATCTCTTTGTATGGTTCAAGGAATCGCTGTATCAGCTCCCAATCATTAGGCAATTTTTTACAAACGAGTACTTTGCCGTTGTCATCTTTAATCGCAATAACACTATTATTTGAATGTAAGTCAATCCCGCCATATAGTTTCATCTCAATCTCCTCGTGTTTGTGTTTAAAAAGTGTTTTGGTCAACACATAATTTAAGCTCGACACGTAGGAGATTGCTATATGATTATCAGGTCTTGAATTTTGCATGTCGCCCTTTTTAAACGATGGTACTAAACACTACCATCTTTTAGTTGAGACACCGGATGCCAACCTTAGTCAGGGGATGCACCAGTTAAATGGTGTTTTTACGCAATCGATGGATCGTAATCATTGAGTGGGTCAATTGTTCAAAGTCGGTACAAAGCTATCGTGGTTAATAATGTTGCTTACTTACTTAGCGATGGCGTACCAATTTCGGAGCTAAGATAAGCCTAGTAGCTCGGATACTGGGATTAGGTGAATTTTACCTGTTACTTTTAATAATTTTGTACCTGAATAAACAACAACACCATGAGATAAGACCCCCTGATCGATTAGGGTTTGTAGTGGCTTGAACCACTTTTGGCTAAGCGTCATACCCGCCTTAACCTCAACCCCTACCGACACACCACATTCTGACGTAAGGATCAGATCTACCTCTAAGCCATCACGGCTTCTGTAGTGGTGCATTTCATAATCTATTGCTGATTGGCTCACAAGCTTCATTAGCTCCGATGCAATGAACGTTTCCAATACACTACCTAGCACCGTTCGATCCTCAAGGAGTTTCGCCTCTGTAATATTCCTCAAACTGCACAGTAACCCGGTATCGATGAATTGGATTTTTTCAGATGTCAAAAGCCGTTTGGTTTCATTGCTATGCCAAGCCGGAATTAGTTTAATTAGATAGGTGTATTCTAGCGTTGCTATATATTTATCTGTGGTCTTTGCGGTTGTCCCCGTAACCCTCCCCAAAGAAGACTTGTTTAATAGCTCAGATGTATTGATTGCAAGCGCGTGAAGTAACCTTGCCACCTCTTTTGGTTTGGTTACATTGTATACTTCTGTTATGTCTCTTTTTAAGATTGAGTCAATATACGACTTAAACCAAGCCTTCCTTCTGTGAGGCTGCCTTGATAAAACTTCAGGATAACCACCGGTAACAATCATTCTTGCTAAATCAACTTGCGAAAGTTCGCTTTCTTTGTACTTAAAGTTATTATCAAACAAATTGTCAAGAAACCCATTGTCTAACTCTGCAATTTCGTGAGCTTGCGGCAGCATAGCGCAACTTCGTAAATTTGATCTGGTTTAATGTTTGCAACTTATTCATTGAAGATGAAAATATGGCAATCGCTAAAAAAATAAATCAGATCGTTGAAGCATTTGAGCTGTGGCGAAAAAACCGGGTTAGTCGCCGTTCTGCAACCCCACAAGCACTGCGCCAACAAGCAGTTGATCTACTCGAACACTGCTCGTCCAGTAAAGTCACCGCGATGCTGCGGATCAGTGGCACACAATTGAAACAATGGCGTGAAGCCGTTGAACCAAGCCCAACATCCTCTGATTTTATTCGCTTACCTGGGCAAGGCGCGAGGGAGCCTGTTGCTAACGAGCATCTCAGTGTCGAGCTTCGGTTGTGTAATGGTGCAGCATTAACCCTTTCGGGTGATATTTCCCAAGCCTTCCTCGTCGCCATGATCCAGGAAGTTAGATCGTGATCCATTTAACGGCCCAAACGCCTATCCTGATCGCCACTGAGCCTGCTGACTTTCGCATGGGGATTGATGGTTTAGCGGCGCTTTGCCGTAGCAGGCTGACGCACGAGCCTCGTTGCGGGATCTTATTTGTGTTTATTAATCGCAATAAAACCATGATCCGCACGCTCGCCTATGATGGCACAGGATTTTGGTTGATGACCAAGCGTTTATCTAAGGGTAAATTTCAATGCTGGCCCACCGTTAATTCACCTGTTCATCCGTTTGAGGCCAGGCAGTTGCGTCAACTTCTAAGCCCCGTCAAGCCTGATCTTAAGCGATCATTTACGGCAACATAAATGAGCGTCATGAGCGGGTTGTATTTTCAATTAATGAGATCATACTGCCTGCCAATCTCCTATCCACACACAACAAACGGCTAAGCGAAACAGTGAGTAAACCTTTTACAGATATTGATGGTCAGGCGCTGGAAGCGCTGATAGCCCGCGTGACTGAGGCCAAGGAAAACACCCTGGCGTTAAGTGAGCAAGACAGCCAGTTGTTATTGGATGCGTTGCTGACGTTGGCGAGTATGCAGGACCGTTTAACGCATCATAACGTTACTATTCATAAGTTACGAAAATTGCTGGGAATAGAGAAATCATCTGAGAAACAATCGGATGTCACGCCAAAAAAGCAAAAGCCCGCCAAGCCTCAAAAGCCTGGTAACAAGCGCCAGACCAGCGCCTCTTCAGATAAGGGATTTACGCCGGTCAAACCCACCGTGGTTATTCACCCGTTAACCACCATCAGTAAAGGGGATAATTGCCCAGAATGCCTCACCGGTAAGGTATATAAAACCGAGCCAGGCAGTTTCTTGCGGATCACCGGCCACAGTCCGTTTACGCCCGAGCAGCATGTGATGGAGCGAGTTCGCTGCAATACATGTGGGGCTTATTTCACGGCGGAGCTGCCACCGGACGTACTGCAAGAGGGCCCGGGGACCCGAAAATACGGTTATTCCGCGTGCGCCTTGATGGCGATCTACAAGTACTTCGCGGGGTTACCTTTTTACCGCCAGAGCAGTATTCAAAAGCTGTTGGGCGTGAAGATCAGCGCATCAACGGTGTTTGACCAGATTGAGCTGGTGTGCAATGCCATTTATCCGGTCTTTCACCACCTTTTAAATCTGTCTGCGGATGCCGTGCATTACGCCATTGATGACACCACACACCGAATTCTGGATGCTAAGCCCATTGAGAAAAAAATACGTAACAGTGATAAAACGCAGCTACGCAGTGGTGTGTATACCTCGGGTGTTATCGCTACCACGAAGAACAATCAACACATCGTGTTATTCGAAACCAATATCGGCCATGCCGGTGAATTTATTGACAGCATCTTACAAAACCGCAGTCAATCCAGTGCACAGCCCATTATTATGAGTGACGCACTTGCCAGCAACCGCCCGACGGTGAGGGAAACCATGGGATCGTTATGTAACAGCCATGCAAGGCGGCAGTTTGTTGATGTGATCAACCATTTCCCGGAAGAAGTTGAACATATTTTAACGCGCTATGGCGAGATCTGGTCACACGAACATCACGTAGAAGAGCAACAACTGAGCGTAGCCAAACGGCTTGAATATCACCAAACGCATTCGTTGCCCGTCATGGCAGAAATTAAATTGTGGGGTGAAACCCATTTGGCAAACGAGACAGTAGAAGAAAACAGTGGCTTAGGCAAAGCGATAAAATACTTTATCAAACACTATGCAGGACTGAGCCTGTTTTGCAGCGTGCCCGGTGCAAAAATCGACAATAACGGCATCGAAGCGATGCTGAAAATTGTAGTGAGAGACAGAAAAAACGCGATGTTCCATAAAACATTACTGGGCGCGACAATCGGAGATGTCATCACCTCGATGATAGCAACCGGTATGGAAGCGGGCGTCAACGTTATGGATTACTTTACGCTACTGCAACGGGAGCAAGCACAAGCTAAGGCCCATCCCGAAAAATACTTACCCTGGAATTATCAGGAAAATAGCTAAGCACGATCCCAATAAACATCGGCTGACGTAGGCTTTTTGCCTAGGTCAAGCTATGCTCCCGTAAGCTCACCAAAAATCAAAGAAGTTTTACGATGCCATACTAGGTGCTCTGGGATATGACGAAGGGACAATTGATCCTAAAGGTCGTTGTTTCTATTTCACTAAAACAGGTATTTTAGGTCTAAGTGTCCCCATTGATGGTGAACCTGCGTGTCACGGTAATGGCAGTACTTTGGGGTTTGCAGTTGAAACCACAGAACTTGGTGATGCATGGCATGCAGCTGGTCTAGCAAACGGTGGTGTAGCTTGTGAAGATCCTCCTGGTGTGCGTGATGGCGGTGCGATGAAGTTATATTTAGCTTATCTTCGAGATCCTGCAGGCAACAAAATCTGTGCTATGAAGCGCATGACCTAGGTAGTTAATAAATATATTGTTGTGGCTGGTACTTCCCGCCACAACATTTCAAACACTCTTGGCAATGCTTTTAGTTGGAAAGCGCCTAGCTCCAAATATCAATAATCCCGCACCCAGATACATCGCTAGACCATATACGCCTGCTGCAATGGCATAATCGGGTCTGTCTAAAAAAGTGATGGCGATCAGCATGGCCATTGCGCTATTTTGAACGCCGACTTCAATGCCCAATGTCACAGTATCTCGTTTAACCAGTTTAAACATTAACCCTAGCAACAATCCAGTACCTATAGCCAATAGATTTAATGAGATAACAGCCTCTGACAGTAATACAAAGGACGTTAAAAACGCTGTTCGTTCTTGGTAGGTGATGGCCACTATCATAAATATTAAAAAACCAGTAGAAAGCCGCCTAAAAAACACCTCGCTGCGTATCGCAAAATTAGTAAAGTTGTGCCTAATTAAGATGCCGATAAGTACCGGTATTAAGGTAATAAAAATAAGACCTAAGGTGGTACTCAATAATGAAAATGACTCAACTGGGGTGTCGTTAAATTCCTCTATAGCAAAACGGATAATAAGTGGGGTGGTGACAACACAGATCAAGGTGGTGACTGCGGTTAGACTGACCGACAGTGCTAAGTTTGCTCTGGCTAACTGACTAAGAATATTCGAGCTAGTACCACCAGAGCAGGCAGCCAGTATCATTATGCCTACCGCTAAGTGTTCAGATAAATTAAAAAATATTGCGATGCCGTATGCCAGTAAGGGCAAGATTAATAGTTGCCCAAATAAACCTATCGCGACCGGCTTAGGCTCTTTACCAAGCTCTAAAAAGTCTCGTTTGGTTAAGCTTAAACCCATACCAAACATGATAAGCGCCAACACTAAAGGCAGAATAACTTGGGTTAAAATCGAATCGCTCATTGGGGAACTGTTCCTAATTAAAATTTAACGTTTTAAACTGCAGAGGTCACTTGGCGTCGCGCATCGTATTCACAGAGAAATAGAAAAGCAAAATCCCTCAGGCCTCACTGTATATTTTTTGCAGTAGATATACCTTTTAATTAACTCATTTTAGCTAACAGACTTAATGGCGCGATTCGGGCTATATATCTAAACAAAGCCCAAGGCCATTTGGGTACAAAACTGCTGGCCACTTCTTTTTCGATGTCTTTGACTATGGCTTTACAGCCTGTTTCTAAGTCCACAATAAAAGGTACCGTTTTTACCTTTGCATTGATTTCGGTACGAATAAAGCCCGGATGAATAGTAGTGACTTTAATCGGGGTGTTGAGTACATCGATTCGTATACCTTCGCTAAGGGAAGTTAACGCGGCTTTGGTGGCAGCATACACCGTCATGGCTCTGCGTGCCCCACGTACTGCACTGACCGAGGATATAGTGACTAAATGGCCTGCGTTTTGGGCGCGGAATATTTCCATGGCTGCTTCACACTGGGCCAAAGCTGAAACAAAATTGGTTACTGCAGTTTGTTTATTGGCTTGAAAATATCCAGTGCCAAGTGAGGCCCCTTTGCCCATTCCTGCATTGACTATAACGCGATCTAGACTGCCTAAATCTGCAGCAAAGGCTTTGACTACTTCAAATACCTGGTCGTGGTCGTTGACATCTAAGGAGCGAATAAACACTTTAATATCGGGGTTAATGATCAATAACTCTTGTTTAAGTGATTCTAGGTTTTCCATTCTGCGCGCGCACAAAGCTAAGTTACGCCCCATTTTGGCAAACTCAATAGCCATGCCTTTACCCAAACCCGAGCTAGCACCCGTAATTAAAATATTTTGTCGGATCATCTTGTTTATTCTCTTATTATTGTTTTTTAGCTGTTATTTGTAAGTCAGAAGGTGTTTACGATCGCCTTCGAATGCGCTGTGTTCGTTTAGTGACGATAAAATAGCACCTTTTCTGGTGCTGATTAATTTGGTGATACCGCAGTTTACTAGGGTCCAGATAAGTGCCATAAGGTTTTCTGCGGGTACTCCTAGTATGGCTTGAGATAATAACGCTATCGGTCCACCTGAACTGAATACTGCTACACGTTTTTCACCATCAAGCTCACTTATTAAGTGAGTCAACGCAGTTTGGATCCTGGCCTGATAATCGGGCCAGGACTCAATATAATCAGCATTGTGTTGGCTGCCAATCCAGCGGTTAAAGGCTTGGCCAATGACTTGCTCTAGTGCTTTATGAGGATTGTCTTGTTTCCTCATATAGGTTCTTACTCCTTGAGGAGTGGCAAGCTCAGGGTTGAATTGGGCGAGGATATCCTGATGGTCGTACTCGTTCCATCCTGCGTTTACTTGCAGTTCAATATCCTTTTGACCCATTGCAGATAAACAGCCATCTGCAGTTTGCTGGTGTCGCTGCATACTGCCCCGTAGGACTTTATCAAAACCGCCTACTCTAGCTCTAAAGCTCTCGCCTATGTGTCTAGCTTGTTGTTCGCCAAGCTCAGATAAACAATCATATTCAGCTTTGCCAAAGGATGCTTGGCCATGTCTAATTAAATAAATTGCGGTCATGTTAGCGCTCCTTTAGCGTTTGCCTTTGATGGCTTTACGGCATTGCCAAAGCAAATAATGCACAAAAAACCAAATGTGTTTATCAGTATTGCTCAAGGTATTAGGCTAGGTTTAAAGTTTTTCAATTGTTTTTTCATCATAGCCAAATAACGCATAGCCGGTAACCAACGTTTGATGCGAAAGGCGGTTCGTCCGTCTTTGTGGGTGATGGTCATAAACTTGAGGTTTTCACTGTCTTGGTAAATTGCTTCGGCTACTTGAGCCGCGGTGATATCGGAATAGGTATGCAGCATTTTACTCACGAGTTTTGCCACACCGGGTTGTTTACTGCGCAGTGATTCATCTAAGTTAGTAGAAAAGAAACCCGGACAAGCCACACTCACATGAATATTATCGTCAGTAAGCTCAAGGTGCATGGTTTCTGAAAAGCTAACCACTGCAGCTTTACTGGCGTTATAACTACCCATTAGTGGGGCAGGGGTGATCCCTGCTTGTGAAGCAATATTCACTATTTTGCCAGCACCTTGCTGTTTCATCAGAGGCACAAAAGCACGGCACATACGCACCATGCCAAATACATTAATATTGATGACCCATTGCCACTGCTCAATATCTTCAAATTCCAAAGCGCCGCCTGTGGCGACACCGGCATTGTTGACTAATACATCCACTTTCTGCCAACGAGATTGAAGTTGTTGTTTCAGTGTTTCAATGTCAGCTTCGTTGGTGATATCACAAGGCAAAAAGAAGGCTGCACCACCTGACTTAGTGATGCTATCAACCACTTTATGGCCGCGATCTGAGTTGAGATCGACAATACACACTTCAAAATTTTGTTTGGCATAATGTAATGCCAGCGCTTCACCTAAACCTGACGCGCCACCTGTTATTAATACTGTCTTCATTTATTGGTACTTCTTAAGTTCTAATCGGGCAACCATACCTTTATGTACTTCATCAGGTCCGTCGGCCAAACGTAATGCTCTAGCACCAGCAGCAAAACGGGCCAGTGGGAAGTCATCACACATACCTGCGCCACCATGAATTTGGGTAGCCATATCTACCACTTCTTCAAGCATTTTTGGCACCGCAACTTTAATCGCAGAAATATCCACCATGGCATTTTTAACGCCCACGTTATCAATTTTCCAAGCGGCTTGTAGGGTTAATAAACGGGCTTGTTCAATAGCAATACGTGCTTCGGCGACGCGTTCTCTGTTGCCACCTAACATCATTAAAGGTTTACCAAAAGCAGTACGTGACATGCCACGCTGCATCGCCAGTTCTAAGGCTTTTTCAGCGCAGCCAATAGCACGCATACAATGATGAATTCGACCTGGACCAAGACGACCTTGGGCAATGGCAAAACCTTTACCTAGGCCAACCAGTAGGTTTTCTTTAGGTACTCGTACATTAGTAAAGTGCATTTCGCCATGACCAGAAGGCGCGTCATAATCGCCGAATGCTTGCAACATACGTTTAATTTCAATGCCCGGTGTATCTAGCGGCACAACTACCATACTGTGCTGGCTGTGTTTGTCGTTTTCGGGATTGGATAAGGCCATAAAAATAGCAATTTTGGCATTGGGGTGACCTAAACCTGTAGACCACCATTTTTTGCCGTTAAGTACTAATTCATCGCCGTCTAATTCAACGGTTGCTTGCATATTGGTGGCATCAGATGAAGCCACATCGGGTTCGGTCATCCCAAATACTGAGCGTATTTCACCGGCTAATAGCGGTTTAAGCCACTTCTGTTGTTGGAATTCGTTACCGAAGTGATAAAGCACTTCCATATTGCCGGTATCAGGGGCGCTGCAGTTAAATATTTCCGAAGCAAATAATACTCGACCCATTTGTTCTGCTAGTGGTGCATATTCTAATGTGGTTAAGCCTTGGCCTAATTTTGCGTCGGGTAAAAATAGATTCCATAACCCCGCTTCTTGGGCTTTCTTTTTAAGAGGTTCAATTAACGGATGGGCTTGCCAATTTTTCCAATCACCACCGGGATTTAACGCGAGGGTTTCTGCATAAATTTGTTCTTCAACTGGATAAATGTGTTCATCCATAAAGGCTTTCACACGTTCGATATAACCTTGTGTTTTTTCGCTGTGGTTAAAATCCATAATAGTGACTCCAAAAGTAGGGGAAGTAGAACTTAGACTTAGGATAGTCCCTTTATTCAATTGAATGAAATGAAAAATACTATATGGTTACTATGAATAGTATTCACATAGTGGTGTGTGATGACAGACGTTTCAAAAGTCCAGCAACTTGATCTTAATTTACTCAAAGTGTTTGAAAGTATTTATCAAGAACAGAATATGTCCCGGGCAGCAGAGGTGCTGCATATTACGCCATCGGCGGTAAGCCATGCATTAAAAAGACTGCGAGAATATTTGGGCGATCCACTCTTTCAGCGCAGTAATAATCGCATGTTACCTACACCCGCCTGTCAGCGTATGGCTCCGCAGATAATTGATAATCTGACGCGTTTAAGACAAATACTGCAACATTGGGGGGAATTTCAACCCCTTAACAGTCAACATCATTTTCGTTTGGGTATTCACTACGCACTCGAACCTTCTATTTTGCCAAGGTTGGCTAAAAAGTTGGCTGAGTGCGCACCCAATGCTACCTTTGCCAGTGTCAAAGTAGACCGAGAAAACTTAACCCGAGAGTTAGGGGTAGGGCATATTGATATGGCGTTTGATGTAGCTCTACCCCTTAAACCACCGGTATTACACACAAAACTGATTGATGGAGAATTTTGTGTCTTAATGCGTAAAGGACATCCCCTTGAGCACAACTTAACTCAAAAAACCTACTTTGCAGCTAAACATATAGGTGTATCTCACCGCCCAAGTGGTGCGGCTGCCGAGGATATTTTGTTTCAACAACAAGGTTTATCCCGGCGTATCAGTATTCGCTGCCAAAACTACTATGCAGCAAAAGCGATGCTTATTGAGTCTGACTTTTTGTTAACTGTGCCCTATATATTGGGTAATGAGTTGATGGGAGGTATAGAGCAAGCCGATTGTTTATCTCAAGTTCCTATGCCTGTCCGTTTGACTAATATTGAGACACATCTGTACTGGCACAAAAACACTGAGCATGACGAGGCACTAAGTTGGTTTAGGCAAATTCTGATATCACTGATTTAGATTATTATGGGCTCTAGTCCCGTTAGCGTTATCATGACATTATATCTTTTTGTATGAAAATTAATTTGTTCAGGTTTGATGCTGTTCAATTTAAAGTGAAAGGAGGTTAGGTTGAGGTACGGTAAGTGTATTGCGCTAATAGTCAGTTGTCTTATTTGTACTTTTAGTACTTCATTATTGAGTGCTCCACTCTTATTTGACCAATCAGTTCCGACAGTGGACATCCAAAAAGAATTTAAAAATGGTAAGGCGAGTCTTGCCGGAGAGTGGGCATTAAGCTGGGGAGAATGGACACCGTTAGCCGATATAGCCTCGTCCAAAGCGAATTTCAAAATTGTGCAATTACCTAATTTTGTGAGTTCTTTGGTGGACAGTAAAACCTTAAATGAAAATAGATTTGGTACCTATATACTTAAACTGAATAATTTGAAGCGTACTTTCAATGAGCCAGCAATACGTATGCGTAACGTTAATGATGCTTGGCAGGCATGGTGGATTGATGACTCTGGGCAGACGCAATTTTTAGGTGAATCCGGAAAAATTTCAAAAAACTATGCAGCGCAACAAATGCGCTTTAAAACACAAATATTACAACTCCCTCAGAATGTTAATTCAGGCACCTTAGTGGTGTATCTTTCGGCGCAATTATATAAACGGGCAGGCATGTATGGCGCGTTCGATGTGCGGGAACTCGAATCGGCTAATAAAGCCCTGCTCTCTGACTTGGCCAGTCGCGTTGCGTTAATTGGGATTGGTTTACTTGTTGTATTTCAAAATATACTGTTTTATTTATTTCGCCCCAAAGAGCGTGTTTTATTATTATTGGCAGTGTTTGCGTTTTCTGTTTTGTTAAGAGCTGGGGTGTCGACCGATTATGTCTATTACCTTTTAGGGGATCCTGCCAATTTTGATATTTTGTTGAGACTGGAATATATCACCATAGTATGGCCGGCCGTGGCGGCTACTCACTTTTTTTCGTGTTTATACCCAGCTAAATTTTCTGCTCAAGTCATTAAGTTAGGTTACCTCATTTTGGGCATTGTTGTCTTGGTCACACTGCTCGTGCCCCTTAAACAAGTTGTTGATAATTTATTTTATTATCAGGGCTTTTTAGGCGTATTCAGTTTTTATGCTATGTGGTTGGTCATACATTCGATGATAGTGAAATCTTATCGCTCCACATTAATGATTGTCAGTGGTTTTGTTCTATTTGGAGGGGTGTTAAATGACGTAGTAGCCGCGTTGTCTAGCTCTTATAATCTTTATGTTACTGAATATACGCTGTTTTTATTTTTGTTGACACAAACCCAATACCATTCCTTAAGGTTTGTATCTGCACTAGATATGGCCGAACATTTAACCAATAACTTACAACAAGAAGTGACACAAAAGACCAATGAATTGTCTATTCGCAATCGTGAACTGGAAGATAAGGCTGATTATCTGAAAATTCAGCATGATCGGATAAAAGAGTTATCAGAAACTGACCACCTCACTGGTTTGTTCAATCGCCAAACCTTTGATGGCTATTTTGAGTTGCAATTTGCTCAAGCTATTCAGCAAACAGAAAATTTAGCTTTAATGATGTTAGATATAGATAACTTGTAACTACTCAGCACATAATCTAGTTTATTTTTAACGATCAAAAATTAAAAAATGATCGACTTGCTTGATCATTTCTAAGCGTTATTATACTGTTTTATTTCGATAATTACGTGGCTAAATGAAAGTAAGCGGCATTGATATTGAGTCGAATATCAATAACATTAAAGCACAAATTGAAGCGGACAATACATTGTCACCTTCAATGCGTACTGCTATGGATTTATTGCTTCTTATTGTCACGTTACTCTGTCAACGGCTTGGGCTTAACAGTAATAACAGCAGTATACCGCCCTCGTCCGATCAAAATAGAAAGAAAAATTCAAAAGGCAACAGTACTAAAAAATCAGGTGGACAAAAGGGGCATAAAGGCACAACGCTACCACTTGATGACAACCCTGACATCACACATAAATTAATCGTTGATAGCACACTTTTACCGCCCGGTAACTATACTGATATGGGTGAAGAGGTGCGGCAAGTGGTCGATATTGAGTTTAAGCGTGTCGTCACTGAATATCGCGCACAAATACTTGAGAATGAGTTAGGTCAACGCTTCGTTGCCCCATTTCCCCAAGACGTTAATAGCCGTATTCAATATGGTATTGGGTTAAAAGCTCATGCGGTTTACCTGTCCCAATATCAATTACTGCCTTATGAGCGCATTCGTGAGTATTTCACTGACCAGCTTAATATACCTTTGAGCAGCGGCAGTCTTTTCAACTTTATCAATACCGCTTTTACCAAACTGGAAGAGACGCAAGCATTAGATATTATCAAAGCGAACTTGAGAAAAGAAAAGACATTACATACCGATGAAACTGGCATCAATATCAACGGAAAAAGACAATGGCTACATAACGCTTCGTCTCTGGATTGGACGTATTTATCAGCCCATGAAAAACGAGGCCATGATGCCATGGATGAGATTGACATATTACCCCAGTTCAACGGTGTGATGTGCCATGACCATTGGAAACCTTATTATCGTTATGAGTGCCTACATTCATTATGCAATGCGCATCACCTGCGAGAATTAACTCGAGCGTATGAGCAAGATAATCAAGCTTGGGCTGAGGAAATACGGGTGTTTTTAGTTAAGCTCAATCAAGAGGTAGATAAGGCTGGCGGGTTACTCAGTGTTGAAAGACAAGACACCTTGCGACGTCACTATCAAGCGATTTTAAAGGCAGGAGAAAAAGAAAGTCCTGCGCCGATACCAGTGAAAGGTAAGCGAGGACGGCCTAAAAGAACTCAATCACGTAACCTACTTGAGCGATTACAAAACTATGAAAGCGATGTACTTAGATTCATGACGGATGAGGCAGTGCCATTCACTAATAATCAGGGCGAAAATGATTTGAGGATGGCAAAGGTTCAACAAAAGATATCGGGATGTTTTAGAAGTGCTAACGGAGCCAAAATGTTTTTTGGATTACGTAGCTATCTGTCGAGCTGCAAAAAACAAGGGATCAGTGGGTCCACGGCATTAACGTTATTATTAAATGGCATGCTGCCTAATATCTTTATACCCGCTGAGTAGTTACGATAACTTTAAGAAAATTAATGACAGTTATGGACATCAAGTCGGGGATGAGTGTTTAAAAGCAGTGGCAGAATATTTACGGCAAACTACTTTGCGTAAAGGTGATTTTGTCGCAAGGTATGGTGGTGAGGAAGTGGTTATTGTTTTAACTAATACTGATATCAAAGGCGCTGAAGAAATTAGTCAAAGAATATGTGATGGATTGAGTCAGATAAAATTAAGTGTTGAGCAAGGTGCGATTGTACTTACTGCAAGTTTTGGCGTAGCTGAGTTAACTTACAATCATGCTAGGAATACAACCCAGTTATTAAAACTGGCAGATGACGCACTTTATCAGGCAAAAGCCCAAGGTAAAAACCAAGTGGTTACGGCTAAAATACCTACATAGAAGGGGTATTCCTTAAAATATAAACAAAGTTATTACACTCAATAAATTCTAACGTTTATTATACTAGCTGACGGCTAGTTTAAGTCAGCCTAGTTAAAATCCAAAAGAGCCCATTGTCTTGCTTAGTATTGTTGTCCCTACATTAAACGAATCCAAAACCGGTTATCTGTCTAAGATACTTAATGCCTATAATGGGGTAGGGGGTATAGAGGTCATTTGTGTGGATGGCGGTAGTCAAGACGATACTATTTCGATAATCAAGCAGTCTAATGCCAAGTTAATCATTACAGATATTGGCTCCCGAGCGGGTCGATTAAATACAGGTATCAAACAAGCTAAATTCGATATGGTGCTGCTGCATCACCCACGTAGTCTAGTGGATGTTGAGGGTATTAAAGCCTTAACTAACCGAACCTCAGATATACGCTGGGGAGCTTTTACTCATCAGTTTTCAATCTCTCATCCTTTACTTAATTTCACTTCTTGGTATTCAAATCATATAAGGGGGAGACGGGGCATATATTATTTAGATCACTGTTTGTTTGCACAAAAACAACTGTTACTGGATGTGGGACTATTACCCGAGATAGACATTTTTGAAGATACTGAAATATGTTTAAGGCTAAAAAAACAGGCAAACCCTATTAGGTTACCTTTTATCAGCCAGACCTCTGCGGTGCGGTTTCAGTCTCATGGGGTCTATCGCCAAGCGTTAAAAAATCAGTATTTAAAGTGGTTATACTACTTTAAACGTTCTGACAAAGAGATGAATCGATTGTATGAAAAAGGCATTGAATTAAACACTGAGTATGCCAAAAAGCATAACCATAAATGATAAGTGTTTTTTCAGCTACCCTGACTTTATTTATCCGAGGCTGAGGTTAACCGCCTAACATTTCACGCAATTTTTTTTCAGCCAGTTCAGCCGGTGATAAAGATTCATCATCTTGACTTTTTTCGGGTACTTCATCGCCAAACAAGGCGGCTAATTCAGCCTTCGCTTTAGCCGATTTCTGGTTGTTGGCTGTTTTGAATACCTTGTTGTTAGGTTTGAAATAATCACAAAAATTAGCCTTTTCAGTGTCGCTTATATGCTCAGCCCTTTCTTCTTCACAGCGGTCTTTGACAAAGTACAAGCACATATTACAAACATGCTGATCTGCTTTGCAGTTGTCACACTCTTCACGGCGTGACATTGGCAGGATGACATTTATGAGATCCTCTCCACATTTCCAACAGATAAATTCATTAGACATAAAAATAGTGGCCTCTAAAATTGGTCAAACATGATGGTGTTACCATCGGGATCTTTCAACACACAATGTGTAGGGCCTGAGTCACCTTGAGTTGGGGTAGTCATCTTAATGTTATTATCTGTTAGATGTTTTTCAATAGATCTCACATCGGTTGGGTTAAAGGTGAGAATATTAGCCTCGAACATGCCTTCAAATAAACCTATTACGGTGGTTCCCTTTTCTAAAACAAGCCATTTATCTGCGATAGAGCCACACTCAGGGCGAGTTTTAAAACCTAAGGTTTCATAAAAGGCTTTTGACTTAGTTATATCTTTAACAGTAAGACTGACTGAAAACTGACCTAACTCCATTGAATGTCTCCATTGTATTTTTATGGGAATTTGCGATGGGTACGCAGCGCTAAAGCACTGACCAGAGAAAACAGCAGTCCAATCACAAACACAGTAGCAAACATCACCATAGACTGTGTGAAATTGTTACTCACCAAGTCTGCGTAATCGGCTAATTCCGCAAGCTGTTGCTCTATTACCATTGGCTCTAGAGCGCTTGAGATAATTTTTTGCTCGGAATATCGTATGTAAGAGGCGGTAAATGTTGGGTTGATGAACACTAAATAAAACCAGTTATATAATGCAAAAATGTGCGCGGCAATAAGACTGATCCCTAAGCCAACACCTAATGCGCCCATAAAACCTAAAGGGGCAGGAAAACGCTTTTGTTTATAGTCTTTTATTCCCATGATGACGGCTAACGAACTTATGAACATCACGCTATAACCAACAATTTCGCCCAGCGTGAAGTTGTCAGGGGTTGTGCCTAAAGCTAAATGGGATGCATAAAATCCAATAACTAACGCCAATCCATAGAGTGAGCCAAAGCGAATAATCGAATACATGTTGCTGCCTGTCATGTTTTTAGATACCTAACTGTATGTTATTTAAACGAAAGGTAAAGCTTTTGTCGGTTGTAAATTGGGTGACATTATATTTGTGAGTCGCAATAAGTCGCAATGAGTGGCGACGAAACTTCATCCGTGAAGTCCCTTGAAAGAGTAACGTCTTTAGTCGTGATTAACTGAACCGATACTATGAATGCTCAAATCGGCCCCTATAAATTCTTCTTCCTGGGTGAGTTTGATGTTTGTCACTTTACTCAAAATTCCATAAATAATTAGGCCACCTACTAAGGCAACCACTATGCCTGCAACCGTGCCTATTACGTGTGCGCTAAACGATACACCGCCCAATCCACCTAATGATTCAAGACCAAATATGCCAGCGCAATTCCCCCCCAGGCTCCACATACGCCGTGCAATGGCCATACGCCTAATACATCATCGATGGTTTTCGTTTGTTGCATAACGGTAAACAATTTCACAAAAATCCAGCCGGCTATTAGCCCTACAAATAATGAACCAATAGGATGCATGACATCTGAACCTGCACATACTGCAACTAAACCTGCCAAAGGCCCGTTATGAATAAAGCCTGGGTCATTTTTACCAAACCACAAGGCCGCTAAAATGCCGCCAACCATAGCCATTAGTGAATTCATTGCGACCAAACCGCTGATACCGTCCATGCTTTGTGCCGACATGACGTTAAAACCAAACCAACCAATACATAATATCCATGTGCCTAAGGCTAAAAATGGGATATTCGAAGGAGCAAAGGCGATAAGCTTATTGTCTTTTTCACGACCTTTACGTAATCCCAGAAAGTATACGCCCACTAATGCTAACCATCCGCCCATAACATGCACCACAACCGAGCCAGCAAAGTCATGGAAACTAGCGCCTGTGGTTTGTTGTAACCAGGCCTGAAAACCGTAGTTACCGTTCCAAACTATTCCTTCAAAAAAGGGATATACCACGGCAACAATCATGGCAGAGCCTATCAAAAATGTATAAAACTTGGCTCTTTCAGCAATGCCTCCAGATATGATGGCAGGGATAGCCGCGGCGAAGATCATTAGGAAAAAGAATTTCACTAAGTCATAACCGTTGTTGTCGGTAAGCTCCTGGGCACTACTGAAAAATTTGACGTCGTAGGCTATCCAATACCCAACAAAGAAATAGGCTATACAGGAAACCGCAAAGTCAGTAATAATTTTGACTAGCGCATTGACTTGGTTTTTGTGCCTAACGGTGCCGACTTCTAAAAATGCAAATCCTGCGTGCATGGCAAACACCATGATTGCACCTATAAGTAAAAATTAAGTATTGGAGCTATGCACCAGTGTTTCAACGGCGCTGTTAATTTCTTGCATGTGGGCTCTCAGTTTATAATTAGAATAATATGCTCAGGGAGTCTGTGAGTAAAAAATTTTGAGCTGTATTTGTTATACAGCGTCATCACCTTCTTCAGAGGTGCGGATACGTATGGCGCGTTCGACATCAAAGACGAAAATTTTACCATCCCCAATTTTGCCGGTATTGGCTTTGGCGGTGATGACTTCGATGCAACGTTCAACTTGATCATCAGTGAGTACAATTTCAAGCTTGATTTTGGGTAAAAAGTCTACTTTGTATTCCGCACCACGATAGGTTTCGGTATGACCTTTTTGACGTCCATACCCTTTTACTTCAGTCACAGTTAATCCTGAAATACCGGCTTCAGTTAATGCTTCTCGCACATCTTCAAGTTTAAAAGGTTTAATGATGGCTTCTATTTTTTTCAATTTTTCATGCTCCAAACTGTAGTTTTTTTCTTGATTTTACAGAAGCTTGAGGAACAGACGAGGAGAGTCTTTAGAACTAATTATGATAATTAAGTATCTTTATTTAACGTTTGGTTAACATTTGTTTGGCATTTAGTTGATGTGTTGAGCGGTCTACAATTCTAATAGATTTAAGTCTTCGCTTTGGCAACTGCTTCGCTACGATTTTTCACCAAGAGTTTACGATAGACTGTCACTAAGGTACGTGAAATAATTAACGTGTATTGATAATAATGTCAAATTATAAAGGGTAAATAAAAAGAGATGAGCATATTAAAACGCATCCAAATGATATTGGTTATTTGTTTAATCAGTGTCGGAATTGACCAAGGTACCAAATGGTATGCTTCTGAGTACCTACCCAAGTTTGAAATGACCAGTTATTGGAGTGATATGTTGCGTATTGGCTATGCTGAAAATACCGGTGCATTTTTAGGTTTAGGCAGCGGTATGTCGGACTCAGCCAAGTTCTGGATATTCGTTTGTGCGGTGGGAGTGATTTTATCAAGCTTGCTGATATATATCTTAAGAACCAAAACACAAACTGCATACGGATTATCGTCGTTAATGCTTATTTTTTCAGGTGGCATCAGTAATTTTTTCGATAGGGCAGTCAATAATGGTGCAGTGATCGATTTTTTAAATGTCGGTATTGGCTCTTTAAGAACAGGTATATTTAACGTTGCCGATATGGCAATTATGCTGGGCGTATTTTTATTATTGTTTGCTAAAGACAAAAAGGCTGGCAGCAAGGGGGCATAAACCTATGGCAAATAGCCCTAAATCAGGAGCCTATCAGTCACCACTAGAGAAATTATTTGCTCGCCAGCAGCCTAAAGTAAAAGCTAAGCGAGCCATGGCTAACTTACTCTTAACTTACGCAGAAAATGACAATAAACGTATTGCCCACCTCATTAATAAATGGATGAACGAGACCCATCCTTCCTCATAATAACCCACTTCAAGATAGTTAAAGAGCCCTAAGAAAAGGTTAATTGAAATGACAGTGAAACTGTTTTGAATTTAATTCAGAATCGTTTTTTTTCAATCTTCAAGACCCGATACAGACCCGAATTGAGTTTATACATAACCCATCTCATGGGCTTAAAAAGGGTAGGCACTATATTATAAATTATATGAATATTGCGACTTTAGTATAATAGAATGTAGATCAAAGATAGCGCATAGTGTTTTATGGATTGAAGTATTTGAACTGGGGAACATCCGCTTAACGAAGCGTCCATGCACAGAATCAACTTACTAATGTATAACATTAATAAATGCTATTTAGAGGAACAAATAAGTGTCTAACAGATTTATAATAAAAAACTTAGTGATTGCCATGGGAATGACCTGTGTCGCGCTCCCAGTGATTGCTGCAGAAGAACAAAGCAAGAAAGATGACGCAGAAACGATAGTAGTGGTGGGTTCACGCGCCGCCCCTCGTTCTGTTGCTGACTCTCCCGTGCCTATAGATGTGATTAGTGGTAGTGAATTGATGGCTAACGGGCCTTCTGACATGGCGACGCTTTTGCGAACGGTAACACCTTCATACAACGTGAATGCCCAAGCCATTTCTGATGGAGCAACCATTGTCAGACCAGCCAATCTACGTGGTCTTTCTCCTGATTCGACCTTAGTATTAGTCAATGGCAAACGTCGCCATAAAGGGTCTATTATCGCATTTTCAGGCGGTGGTATTGCCGATGGTGCTCAAAGCCCTGATGTTTCCACTATACCAGCGATTGCCTTGAAGCAAATTGAAGTGTTACGGGATGGTGCTTCGGCCCAGTATGGCTCAGATGCGGTTGCCGGTGTGATTAACTTCGTTCTTAAAGATAACGACTCTGGCGGTGTGATCGAGGCCAAAATGGGTCAGTTTTCTGAAGGTGATGGAGACCAGCTCACGATATCTGGGAATATCGGCCTGCAATTAACCGACGACGGTTTTATTAACTTTAGTTTCGAGTCTAACCAACAAGACCCAACGAGTAGAAGTACCCAACGTAGTGATGCACAAGCATTGATTGACGCCGGTAATACTGACGTTGCAAACCCTGCACAGGTCTGGGGCTCACCTGAAATTTCAGATGATCTGAAATTATTTGTCAACGCCGGTATTGATTTAGATGGTGATAGTGAAGCCTACTTGTTTGGTAACTGGTCAGAAAAAACAGTTGAAGGCGGCTTCTTTTTTCGTAACCCTAATACCCGAGGCGGCATATTCGCTGGCCCAACACTTGAAGATGGTTCCGCTTCTATTCTTACCGTTGACTTGACACCAGGTGCAACTGATAACTCGGCTTGCCCAGTGGTTGCTATTGTCGATAACGCGCCTGATGCTGCGGCACTTGCCTCTTTATCCGGTGCCAATTGTTACGCACATAACCTAAGATTTCCCGGTGGTTTCACTCCTTTCTTTGGCGGTGATGTCGTTGACTTATCCTTGTTTGTGGGAACACGTGGCGAATTTAGTGACGGTACACTCTATGACTTTAGCGCTGGTGTAGGTGAGCACTCAACAGAATTTCGTATAGGCAATACCATCAACTCGTCTTTAGGGCCAGAGACACCTACAGAGTTTACGCCAGGTGCCTATGCACAATTGGAAAAATCAATGAATGCTGATTTTTCTAAAGAGCTCCTTGGGGCAATGGGATTTGAGTCCATAGTCGCATCATATGGAGTAGAGTTCAGACAAGAGACCTTTACCATTACCGCAGGTGATGTGGCGTCGTTTAAACTGGGGCCTTATGTAGACCAAGGTTTTAGTATTGGCTCTAACGGTTTCCCTGGGTTTAAACCAGCTGATGCTGGCTCGTCATCACGCACCAGTAAAGCCGCGTATTTTGATACAGAGGCTCAAATTACTGAGGAATTTTTACTTCAGGGTGCATTCAGATATGAAGATTATAGCGATTTTGGCTCTAACTTTAGCTGGAAACTAGCAAGTATTTATGAACTATCTGATTCATTCAAAATTCGAGGGTCTGTTGGTACTGGCTTCCGGGCACCGACCATTGGACAAAGTAATGTGCGTAATGTGCAAACACAGTCTGTAAATGGTGTGTTGATTGATATTGCTACATTGCCTCCAACCAATGCCGTTTCGGTTAAATTTGGCGGAGTAGAATTAACCCCAGAAGAAGCGACGAGTTTTGCTTTTGGTGGTGTCTATCAAAACGGTGATTTCTTTCTTACTGTCGATTATTTCAACATCGAAGTGACCGATAGAATTACCCAAACGTCAGAAATAGAATTATCTGATGCTGACCGATCAGAATTAGCGGCTCTGGGTGTAACCGATGCTATAGGTTTGAACAGTGTTAAGTTCTTCACCAATGACTTTGATACAACGACACAAGGTGTGGATATAGTCGCTAACTATTCGAATGAAGCTTTGGGTGGAGATATAGGTTATGCCCTTGCCTATAACTGGACAGAAACAACAGTGGATACATTCGGCCCCAATGTTAATGAAACTAAACTTAATCGTTTAGAGCGTGGATTACCTGAGCATAAAGGGTCATTTACGGTTGATTATTCTGCTAATGATTGGACCTTAATGGCAAGAGCAAATTATTATGGCGAATGGTTCCAATTCTCTCCAGATATTACTGGCGATGCTGCGGTTCTTTTAGATGCTGAATTTGCTTATAACTTTGATGGTGGAACCGCTGTTGCTGTCGGTGTTAATAATTTGACTGATGATAATGGTCCAGTTGCTGAGGGAGCCCCTAGTGGTCGTTCGTATGCTTCAACTTCACCATACGGATTTAATGGTCGCTTTATGTATGCAAGAGTTTCACATCGTTTCTAAACTGAGTTAATCTAAGCTAGTAATTGAAGTAAAAACCAGTACTTAGGTATTGGTTTTTACTTTTTGTGACATCCAATATTCAGGTGTTGGTGTTTTTTTGAAAATAACCAAAAAGTGCTAGCCCATGATAAATAAAATAACCATTATCGGGGCGGGAGTGATTGGCGCAGCGACTGCGTTGACATTGCAACAACGAGGTCATGATGTATTGCTACTCGATCGAGAGCGGCCATGCGCAGGCGCCTCATTTGGTAATGCGGGTGCAATAGTCAATGGTTCTTGTGTACCGACAGCCACACCAGGCATTTTATTCGATGCCATCAAAATGCTCAGTCAATCCCATTCTCCTTTATCCATACGCCCCTCTTATTTACCTAAAATTTTGCCTTGGCTGATGCGTTTTATTTGGCAAAGTCGTACTTCTGCAGTCAACAACAATGCGCTAAATTTGCACGCCATATCACAACATGCTGTGCCAAGCTGGCGTAAATTAACTCAGGATACGAGCCTTAGTAAATTCTTCAATGGCAAGGGCTGGCTCAAAGTATATCAATCAGATCAGGCATTTGAAGGGACCCTGAGTTCAAGACAACTCTTGGATCAGGTGGGAACTAAATACCAATGCTTAAATGCGGCCGAAATTCATGATCTTGAACCCCATTTGGCGCAATCGTTTAAGCATGGGTTTTTCCAAGACGATAGTTTAAATGTGAATGATCCGCAGCTACTGGTGCAAGGCATGGTTGACTTATTGGTCAAGCGTGGCGGTCAATATCAACAACTTGATGTTGATTCAATACAGGAGCGTAATGGTGTTGTGCAACTTAAAGGTAAAAGTGGTGAATTACTCAGTCACAAAGTGGTGATTGCAACAGGTGCCTGGTCCCGAGGTTTGGCGAAACAGTTGGGGGATGATATTCCCCTAGAGTCTGAACGTGGCTATCACTTGATGTTACCTGAATCAAGCCATTCACTGATTAGTAGGCCGATTGTCAATGGCGAAAATGATTTTGTATTATCACCTATGAACAAGGGGATACGCATGACAAGTCAGGTGGAACTTGCAGGTTTGCATGCACCACCGAACTACAACAGAATTCGTAAACTCTTACCTTTGGCGAAACAGATGTTACCTCAGCTTGAAACCCATGAAGAATCGGTCTGGTTAGGTCATCGTCCGTCACTGCCCGACTCTTTACCTGTGCTGGGATACTCAAGTAAGAGCAAGCATGTTGTCTATGCCTTTGGTCATCAACACTTAGGTATGACATTAGCGGCAATTAGCGGTGATATTATTGCCGACTTACTCAGCAATAAAACCCCAAAAGTACCCATTTTTCCTTATCGTGCCAATAGGTTTGGCTGGCATGTATGAATTTATTTATGTGTTGCCGCTGGCAATTTTTTTCTGTGTGTAGCCATGTATATTTTGATAAAAATACTTGGTAAACGTTTAGGAGAGCGCAACTATCCTTTATGAATGTCATATTTCATCAGTACACTCAAATGCCTGAAATTTCACTTGATCATAGGATGATTCGAGTTTTACTTGTTATCGTTCGGAGAACATAAGATGTTTAAAAAAATAACGAGAAGACAAGTAATAAAAATAGTCTCTGGTGTTGCCTTACTGCCCTTTACAGCTTGTAGTACTCAGCTTAAACCAAGCAAAAATGTTGTTTTTGCCCATGGCGTGGCAAGTGGTGACCCAGACCAAAGCAGTGTAGTGATCTGGACGCGAGTAAGTGGTTTAACCACACCCGTTAAGGTGGATTGGTATGTTGCTACTGATGCGACTTTTAAGCATGTTGTTTCCCGCGGGATCTTCAATACAGACAGTGATCGAGATCATACCGTTAAAGTCATCGCGGAAGATTTAGAGCCTGGAGAGACTTATTTTTATAAATTTGCAGTGGAAGATTCTATTTCTGCTAATGGGCAAACCCAAACCCTTCCTGTTGGACATGTTGAACAATTAGTCCTAGCAGTCACTACTTGTTCTAATTATCCCTTTGGGTATTTTAATGCTTACGATGCGATTGCAAAAGACGCGTCCGTCGATTTGGTTGTGCATCTTGGTGACTATATCTATGAATACGGTGTTGATGGATTTGGTGGTGAAATGGGACAACGTATCGGACGAAATCACCAGCCGGCTCATGAAACCTTGTCTCTTGATGATTATAGAAAACGTCATGCCCAGTACAAAACCGATCAGGGATCACTCGCCATGCATGCTAGGCATCCATTGATTGTCATCTGGGATGATCACGAGACTGCTAATAATCCTTGGATGGGGGGCGCCAAAAACCATCAACTTAACGAGGGAAGCTGGGAAGCAAGGCGGCTTGCGTCTTTACAAGCCTACTACGAATGGTTGCCAGTGCGTGATCCTGTCAAAATTAGTGACCGGGCTAACTATTGGCGACATTATAAATTTGGCGATCTTGCCAGCCTAATTACACTTGAAAGTCGACATACAGGCCGCAGCAAACAAATTAGTTACAATGAAAGTTTGCCAGATATTCAAAGTAATAAACAAGCTCAAGAGTTTGCGAAAAATGTTATCAACGCAGCTGATCGCGAAATGTTATCCAAAGACATGCAGCACTTCTTAAAAGAGGAGCTGAATGAATCGGTAAGTGCGGGACGTCGCTGGCGCATTATCGGTAATCAATCTGTGATGGCTAAATCAATCGCACCGAATTTAGACGATCCCATACTCAATAATTTACGTAACAAACTCAATTTAGAAAAACAACAAAAGCTGGTTGAACGTACCCATCTTGGAAAATATTCACTACCCTCAGACCTCGATACTTGGTCAGGCTATCCAGCGGCCCGTGAACGATTTTATGACATTGCCAAAGACGCTAATGTGCAAGATTTACTGGTAATATCCGGTGACAGCCATAGTTACTGGCAGAATAAATTGTTCGATGAAAACGGACAATCGATGGGCGTCGAACTTGGCGCGACTGGCGTGACTTCACCTCGCTCGATTATGGAAAGCCTAGGAGGGGAAGTCATGCAGTGCTTCGACGAACTGAATACGGCTAATAACGAAGAGATTATTTGGAGTGATGGTAGACATCTTGGTTTTATTCGATTACAAGTCAATCACAAAGGTGCACGTGGGGAGTATGTGACTGTGTCAAATGTAGAATCACGTACTTATGAAACTCAGGTCCTGCGCACTGTCAATATCATTAATCAAGATGGTTTACTGAAATATGAATAATATAAAAACACCTAAAAATGACAACACTTGTGGCTGGAGTGAAATTATTGCCAGCAGAGTATCCTGCGCTCAAGTTGTCGGCGATATTAAAACTGACTGGCTAGTTGTTGGCGCTGGATATACAGGGTTATCTGCGGCTAGATCACTGGCTTTGTTGCATCCCAATAAACGTATTGTGCTCATTGATGGTCAAAAAGCAGGTGAAGGAGCCAGCGCCAGAAATTCTGGGTACTTGGTAGATTCCACCTTAAATGATGGCCATCTATCGGATACTGGATTATCCGCATACCAACAAAAATACCAATTGAATAAAGCAGGTTTAGAGGCAGCCAAGGCATTGGTGGAGCAACATAAAATACCATGTGATTGGAGCGAAGTAGGAAAAATACACGCTACGGCTACCGTTCAAAATGAACAAAAATTACAACAGTTTTCTGAAACACTTGGACAGTTAAACCTCGAGCATAACGTACTTTCTGGGGCCCAATTAAAGCAAAGGTTAGGAACCAGTTATTATCGACTAGCCATAGAAACAAAAGGCGCTGTGATGTTACAGCCTGCTAGTTTGGCAAGAGGGCTTATTGATATCCTGCCTGAAAATGTGACCTTATTTGAACACTCCCCAATGTTCGAATGGCAGGCAATCAACGTTAATGGCAACAAAGCATATAGAGTCAAATGCCCTAACGGCACTATCACTGCCAATGGATTAATATTTGCTGTAAACGGCTTTATGCCTGCAATAGGCTTACAAAAAAATCGAGTGTTCCCTTTAACATTAACCGCGAGTTTAACTCGGCCCTTAAGCGAGCAAGAATATCAATCTATTGGTAGTCCATCACAATGGGGCGTGTTGTCGGCCCAGGCCATGGGAGCGACGGTTCGCTTGACTCAAGATAAACGCCTTATGATTAGAAATACGGCGGAAGTATGGCGTCCTATGTCTATGTCGGCTGCGGATTTGGAGCAACGAAAGACCACACATATTGAAGGATTACGAAAAAGATTTCCGCAGCTTCCTGCCGATTTAATTGAAAATACCTGGTCGGGGATTACCTGTATCAGTAAAAATAACGCCAATGTGTTTAGCCAAGTTGATAAAAATGCATTTGCTGCAGGTTGTTACAATGGGGGCGGCATAGGGCTGAGTATCTTATATGGTCAACAAATTGCGTCTTATGCTTCAGGTGGTACTAACAACACCATCAATATGATTCAAAATCGTCCAAAGCCAGAAAGACTGCCACCCCAACCATTTTTAAACTGGGGGATTGCATTAAAGTTAAAAATGGACCGGTATTTCGCCATAGCAGAGCGATGAACAATAGTTTATACGGATTGGTATTAGTTCAAATTGTTGTATAACTTTGGAAACACTATTAAAAAAATTAATACAATTGACAATATTATGGACTTTTTGTTTGCAAGTTTTGTCTTGCAATCCGACTCACGCGACTTTTTTAGTGGCCTACCCAAACATTGATTTATTGATAACCAATGGAAAAGTATTGGATGGCTTAGGCAATACGGCAGTTGCCGTGGTCTGGGCCAACATATCATTGGGGTAATAACTACCAAATAGACTGAGCGTTTCTAGTTCTGTTAATTCATTTAGCTGTGCAAAATAAAAAAATTGCAGGAACTCTTATTACTACCCGCTTCATTTACTAGCACACGATTAGTAAAGTTAGTGGGTGTGTAATCATAAAACTGACTGATTATCTGCATTGTTTGTTCAAACTCAATGTAGGTTGGGACAGTGTGGAGTTGAAAAATCAAATCATTAACGGTCATAGTGTATCCAAAGATGTTTATGCACCGATTTCAAAAGAAAAGGTTAATTGGCAATCAATATGTTTGAGTATTTTATTGACGAACATCGGTGTGGCAACTGTCCTTGAGTGATTATCTGATGTGACAGCAATAAGAATGTCGCAGTCTTGTAAAGGTATTTGCTGGCGAACATAAAAGATATTCAAGTCGTCTAAATTATCTAAACCTTGGTTCAAACCAACAGAGCCAACAAAACAGTTTTTTTCGGGATGATGATCGTAAGTGACCCCATCGACTTCTCTGAGCAGTGTGATGGCTTGGAACTTATCTAGATTTAACAGGCGAAAAGTCACTTCGATTTTGATATTGATCACTCCTAAATACTGATGATACACAGCCGTAATGTGCAGAATAAACAGCCATTAATTATATTCTAACTGTTTAATAAATATCGAGTTAGATCCTGTTTTGTCCAAAGACAAATAAAACATAATTCAGATGTCTGGGGAAGATAGAATGTATTTCTGTGGATAATTGATGTGAAGTCATAATGAGGCTTTTAGTTTAAGCTAGTCAAGAGCCAGACCAAAGGAACCAATATGAGAATTGTGATTGGAAAATTCAGCAGTGAACCTTTTCATGCTTTATCAAAAAAAGAAGTCAGTTTGTTATTAAAAATAGTGCCTCAGGAATGGGCAGAACATGTATCCAGCGTGGTATTGAGTTCAAAGATATTTAAGAAAACTAAGCTCGTAAAACCAGTGGAATATACAGCCACAACTAAACAGCTAACGATCTATTCAAGGGGCTTAGTTCGAGACGATATCGCCACACAACTGCTATATGAATTAGCGTTGATTGGTGCACAGGCCAAGGAGACTCAATCTGAGCAAGCCTGCGACCTAAATACAGTGATTAAACCTTATATGGATAAATTCTTGAAGGCTAGGTTTTAGCTTCATCGAAGCTGGCCACGATGATATGTGAATAGTTATCGGGGATGCTACGCTAAACTGTCTGCAGACTTGAACTGGTTCAACCTAATTGATTCCCAGTATCCTCAGTCGCCTATTTATGACCCATCAATGATCAACCAAGTTAATTGATGGCTATCATGCTTGAATCCTAATTTTTGCAATTGAAGTGACTAAAATCCTCAAACCTAAAGGAGGGCGATATAGTTAATAAAGATTCGCGTACGAGGGATCGCACAACAAGCAAACTATAAAATCTAGCCTAGGTTCCATTATGGTCCTTAAAAAGGTTGAATTTTTTGGGGAATGGAAATAAATACAAAGACACCCTTAACCCTAGCCGTGGGAAATGTTTACAGGACTTGACTGAAAACGAGGGCGATGAGGTCAATGTCATTTATAACTTATTCCCCTAAAGTGCTAGAACTGCCTTTCAAAAGTGCGACATTACGCAATAGCAATGGCACCATTCCCAATACCGCGGTCATAATTCCGATGGCAGAATCGATAGCCTGACCGCTGCTAAATACAGTAACAACCAATAAAACTAATACCATGGTGAATATTGGAATTCTCAACAATGACCAAATACCGCTATTTGCATCAGACTGCCATTCGATGATTGATTCTTCCCGCTCAGCACTAAGGATAAAACGTTTGAAACTGTCATTGACTACGTGCCAGCCCGCATCTCTATATATATATCCACGACGCATCAAATGTTCCAGTACTTCGATATTAAGCGGATTGGCGTTGCCGCCCGAGGCTAGTTGATACAATAAGAAACGTTCGTTTTTGGTACACAATTCCCATTTCATTCTATAAAGTGCTCCAGCGTGCACTGCAAAAAAATCAATAATTTGATTGGGTTTCCAATGTTGATGTAAATTTGGTGCGCTAATTTTTGCATTGGGGTCTGTGAGTTTTATTTGTGCGTGATACTCGTTAAATGCTAATTCGATTTTGCGCAGTTCAGGCCAACCATTGGCTTCATTTTCAACCAGTTGCAATATGTCATCTACTTCTTTCGGCATAAATTTATTGGCCGGGGTCCAGTCATAAACCTTGGAGAATTTTGCAAACACTTTTGACCAACCCAGTTCTTCTGCAGCTAAAGCGACCGCGCTTTCTTCAAGGTGTGGATATTCGTCTTGTTTGATAAGCCGATAAATTGGCGCAGTATCAGAGACGATTACAATATTCAGGTGGGGTAAACCTAATATCGTTTTAGTGAACTCCAACGCAGATAATCGTCGTTCAGGCATAAATGCTAAGTCTTCATAACCTTCAATTACCAGAGTTTTAATATTGCCTTTATCTATTGATATTAACTTATCAACAAAAGAGACATTATCGGATTGTTTAACCAATAGATCTTCAATCGTAAAAATTTTGTTTTCGTAAATACTCACGCCTAGCTTGCACAGTTCTTTTGACACTTTACTTGCGGTGGAATGCAGTAATAATAAATGAATTGACTTAGATGCTTTTAACTCGCTACCAATATTAACCCATTTAGCATCTTGGCTAGCAATTTCAGTGGGGAAGGTTATCCTAAAGTCGTCACTTAGATGATCGCCAAAAAGACGTCTAACCAGTAATAATTCAATCAGTCTATGCATGATAATAAGCTGAATAATCAACATCAAAATGGTAAACAACGGATTACTTGCACTTGCGTTAAGCATAAACACATCGGGGAAATATTTTAGTGGTAGTGACTCATTTAATGAGGTTGAATTAATGGATGTGTTGTCTTTAGTCCTGGCAAGTTGACTCATTTCTGTTAACAACGAATCTGCAAAGGAAACATTGGAAAATAATGAATTAATCAATCCGTCCATGCCACTTCCTGACATTGAATGATTGTTTCTCACCCAGTTACCGTAGGCTGGATACAGCTTAGTCAACGATGCGTCGTTAACCCAGTTTTTGCGGACATATTTATCCACCTTATCAGGTGCCATTAAATGTAAATAGTCATCTAATTCATTTTGATATTGCTCATTTTTAGCTAACAAGTGTCGACTTTCCAACTGTGCCTGATGTTGCAAAAGGTAACCGTTAGCACTATTAACAATAAGACTTGCAGGGACTGCACCAGTAAAAAATATGATTGCCAATAAGTATCCAATATAGGGCTTTGTGTAACGTTCTTTGTATTTCATACTGTCATTTGGAGAGTCATTGGTCGGCTTGTATATTTGCCAAATGACACCCCCGATAAATGCGACCGCACCAATAGTGAAAAAGACCCAGTTAGATAGCTCATAGTTCCCGTTAATTAAGCCACTTGCAGTGCCAACCGCAACCAGTAATGACAACACAAAATAAACCGGTTTAAGGCTAGGAATGGCACCTCTTAAAACTGTTTTAGGGGGCGATTTATTTGATAAAGAATCTGGCGGCTCAGTTTTTAGAGCAAAGCCTGAATCCGAGGTATTCACGCTGGAGATTATCAATCTCAAAACAACACAACCAATTACCAACCAAATAGCAATTCTGATAGCTAAATCAGGCACAATCCCCATCATAAATAATGAAAACAAAATGGCGCCCGAAATTAATATTATCCAAGCTTTGTAATGCCGTGTGTGTTTCGGATTGAAATATAACAAGCTGGCCCAGAAAGGTTGACTGGTCACATATCGAAAATACATATATATAGGTGTAATTATCAATAAAAACAAAATGATCGCCAAGAAAACCAATAACATATTGTTGAGGGCCGCTTCGGTTTCATCAAAAAATATCGCAAGTGTTAGATTTGGATCACTGGTTTTTAAGTGACCAAATTTTGAATCAAGAACATCCGAATTTTTCAATAAACTACCTAACAAAAAGATATGTGATTTACCGCGATAAACGAGATCAAATTCCAAGACGTCTTTGACAACTTTTTGATTGGCTACAACATTGTGTAATTGTTTGTTGTTGTCGGTTTCTATATAAATATTTTCAATCAAGCTACGCTGTTCATCACTATGAAAAAGCACCGTTCCCTCATTATTGAAAATCAAATAACCAAAATTTCTTGGCATCACTCGATGAAAAAAAGTTCTTAGGCGAGTACCAAAACTCAATACCTTTTTATTTTCCTCGGTGATGTCAGAAAAAAGAGGGATCGCGAACTGGGTGTTTTTTCGACCATCTCTGACGTTATTGATCCTTTCAAATACAATACCTGTGTCACATCCCGCATCTTGATACTTCCACACATTACAGTCGATAGCATCCTGAAAATATTGTCGATAATTCAAATTCACATCTCGACCCACCAACAAACTTTCGTTTATCCAGGCTGTGGGATAATTTTCGGCAAAACGTCCTTTGTCATTGAGTACAAAGGTCCCTTCAATTAAATAGTCAAAGCGGTCGAGTTTATCGTCAATGATGTTGTTACTTGAGCTTTGTGAAAGCACTAGACCTGTTTCCACACAGCTATTAAATACTTTCTTCTCTCCTTCCGGCTCTCCCCGATCGAAAGGTATTGTTATGCATATTGGCGCTTTGCTATTGTCAGAAAAAATAGTAGCCAGGGATTCAGTGTCGACCTTATCTTCCAGTTTTTTTGAATAAAGTTTCATCTCTCGCGAGAGTGTGCTGATTTCACTAGCCAATTCTTGATTAATCTGTTTATGCAGCATTTTACCTTGGTGGACTTTTTCACTTATCAAAAAACCGTAAAAAAGGTGATGATTCAGCGCGATGCTGGAAATACCCACAACGACGATTAGGCCTAAACCGATTTGACTGACATCCCCACGACTAAATGCATATTTGGGCGAAACAAAACGTAATTTAATGACCGGCAATAAAGCGACTAACCCTAACAGTAGCAACACAAACCACAATGCAGTGTTGGGTGATACGCTTAGTTTGGCTAAACGCAATTCGTCAGCAGGAATCATTCCAATCAAAAATATTTGGTTGGAATTAGTAGCGTGAAAACTTAAATTTACGGGTTGAATAAATATTCGGTATGCAATGCCACCAATTGTAGTGTCAACGATTTCGCTCATTTCAGGAGGTTGCTTTGAACCCTCCTGTATTTCGTCTGAATGACTTTGCTGATTTTGCTGCGACACTAAATCAAAAAATTTACCCACATCTCGAATTTGTAGGTCTGCGGTTTCGACACCTTGTCTGTTTAACTGCTTTCGTGCAATGACATTACCATCTTGTTTGACAATTAATATCAGGGGAAATCGCTGGATATTGGCGGGTATAAAATCACTGGTTTGAATTTCAAGTCCGTTAGCTTGGACTTGATCGCATGTCTCTTTTATTTCCCCACTTTGATTTTTACAACCCGTAAATCCAAGGTAACTTTTACCACTCTCGTGAAAGTATAATTTTTTAGCGATACTTTTTACGTTTTCTGGTGAGTTAGGAAGGTCATTGAGAGCAGCCATCTTTTGCTTCGCATAGTCAGGTTGTTCTGCAACCTTTAAACTGCGCAAATTCAAGCTACGGTTGGCCAGCCCGACGCGTTCTTGCATTTTGTCAGCGGCCTTTTTTTTGTCTAGCGTATTTTCTGAGTCGCTGTTCGATGCCAATTTTACGCGATTATTACCCAGTTCGGCAATTTCAAAAATTTGGCCTATTGATATAGATATACTCCGACTGATTTCATTTAATTCGCGAAAATGGAGCCTGTTTTGATAATCTTCATTTTTTTGAATCTTGAAAAAATACATAGCGCTGGAGATGCCAATGGTCAGAAAAATAGTGACTGAAAATATAATTAGGCTGGATAAACGTCTTTTAACGGGTGACATTTCACACTCCATGTAATAACAATCTGTTTAATGGTATGACCTATCAGCGACAACATATAAACGTCTAATAAAGACATAACAGCTAGGCGCTAATTATAAAAAATGCACTGCAAGCGATTTCAATATTGGTAGAAGATAATACCTCAGCAACTTTCGATAGTTGGGGTACTCATTTGATTTGCGTTGATTGTTTTTTAACCATGTTAATATAGTCGCTATTTCTCGGAATATGCAAATTCAATTTGATTGCGGGCCCTGTTGTTGTTTAGATTTTACTTACAGGAGGAGCACCGCAAAATGAAATCAAAAAGTGTGGTTTAGTGACTTTTCTACAGACCCTATAAAAAGCATAGATGAAACTAGAGCCTTTAATACCATCCGCAATGGTATAAGCGTGGATCTAGGGGAGAGTCATTCAGATAAACCAGCAAACTTGATAAAGTGATTTAACCTTATTTGCATAAGTTTTTGAAGGTGAGTTTATAGATATTCTACAGCGGCTCTTATAGGATTTTTCAATGAGCCTGCCTCCACAGATATGGTGTAGCCAATACAAAACCGGCTTTCGCCGGTTTCAATTTAAAGCCTTTAAAGCGCGCAGCTAAATACCCCTATTTCTGTGCAAATGTAAGTCCCAAGGAACTTAAGGCATTAGTTCGTTGTTCAATTTTATGGGCCTCATCTTCCACCACTTCAGCTTGTTCAAGGTTTCGTCGTGAGGCGTCATTGATGTTAACAATATTTCGACTAATTTCCTGTGACACCATGCTTTGCTCTTCTGATGCAGCTGAAATTTGTATGGCTAGATCTGCTATAGATGACACGTCATTATAGACTTTAAGTATAATATCTCTGGATTGGGTGGTTTCAAGCACACATAAATCCGCCGACTCTTTTCCTTTTAACATCGTATTCGACCAGCTCAATAATGTTGATTGTATTTCGCTAACAGAACTTTGTATTTGTTGGGTTGCTGAATGAGTTCTAGTAGACAATGCCCTTACCTCGTCGGCTACTACAGAGAAACCTCTCCCTTGCTCTCCAGCACGGGCAGCTTCAATCGCGGCATTAAGGGCAAGTAGATTTGTTTGGTCAGCAATCCCTTGAATCTCTTGCATAACCACGCCAATTTGCTCTGCTTCTTTAGCTAATTCACCGGCAGCAGTAGCTGATTCAGAAACTTCGTCAGCTAACTTGGACACTTGTAACATTGTTTTAGACATTGCATCAGTCGCTAATTTGCAGTCTACATGTACCGATTCAACCTTAGTTGAGGTGTTAACCGTGTTGTTAGCAATCTCAGAAATAGTGGCTGTCATCTCTTCTATTGCAGCAGAGACTTGAAATAACTCATTCGCCTCCTGTTCTACCCCTTTCTTAGCAAGAACAGAGGATTTTTTTAACAAGGCAGCGCCCATAGAAAGTACGTTAGTGCTATCAATCACTCTTCCCAGTATGGTTTTAATTCGACCTTCACTCAATTTATTGGGGAAGTCTGCAATACTCACTAAACCTGAGCCACAAAACACATGGCGAGAAATACTGTCGTATTGTTTCTGCTGGTCAGCAAAGTAACGTGGTATTTGAATTAATTCAGAATTGAAAATTGCATAGGGCAGTGCCATAAACAATAACGAAAACCATGGGGAGTAAAAACACAAGATTACAGTAATAAGAGATGTCATGAGGAAAACTGAATTCTTTATTATAGGCTTAGCAAATACGCCATCACCTTTGAAGCTGCCGCTATTAATGTGTGTGTATATACGTTCAGCTTGTTTGCGATAATCGGCTGCCAAGACTGTGCGTACAGATTGATAACCAGTCAATGTGCCATCTTCATAAACAGGCGTTACAAAAGCATCTACCCAATAATACTTTCCGTCTTTACAACGATTTTTTACAGCACCTCGCCACGCTTGTTTATTCTTCAACTTTTCCCACATATCGGCGAACGCCTCTTTGGGCATATCAGGGTGTCTTACAACGTTGTGATTTTTACCTAACAATTCTTGTTGGGAATATCCTGCAACTCGGCAAAATACTTCATTAGCATAGGTAATAACACCACTTTTATCTGTAACAGAGACAAGCTCTTCATCAGATCCAAATAGGACTTCTTCATTTATTATGCTCTGGTTACCTCTCGTCATTATACTTTTCTCTTTATGTTCTCTGAATTAAGGTTTTTTTTGTTAAACGGTATTGTGCATTAAAAAGTAACGGCTTTAATTTTTAGCCTGACTCGCTTCTATTATTAATATTTGCAGTCACATGGTTAACATCAGTATCAAATTTTTTAACCTTTTAATGTCAACGACATACCCTTTACTTTTCAGCAAAAATCTAGTCCATAATCTCTAATAAGATATTAAACGTTGGGGGAATGTTGGCAATTAGTAAAAGTACGGAGTTTATCTATTAAATATGTAAAAAGGTCAGGGTGTTTTTAGGATTGAGTCATGTGAAAATACTGTGTAAAAGGGATACGGCTTAAAAATGAAGGTCGTTATTACACAAATAAGAAACCGACTTTCGCCGGTTTCTTATTTGTACTTTTAAAAGCTTGTAGCTAAAACTTAAGCCTTAGCCGGTCGCCCAGCTTGCTTTCGCAAGTTTTCAGTCAACAACTTCTTACGAATACGTGTACTTAAAGGTGTTACTTCAACCAATTCATCATTATCGATGAACTCAAGTGCCTGTTCCAACGACATAACAATGGGGGGAACTAAACTTTGTGCTTCGTCGGTTCCTGATGCACGTACGTTAGTTAGCTGCTTACCTTTAAGGGCGTTCACAGTCAGGTCATTTTCACGAGCATGAATACCAATTACCATGCCTTCGTAAACTTCAACACCATGGCCGATAAATAAACGTCCACGACTTTGTAGGTTAAACAATGCGTTAGTCAGTGCTTTACCCGTTGCGTTGGCAATCAATACGCCACTCTTACGCTTACCGATTACGCCGCCTTTATGGGGGCCATAATGATCAAAGGTGTGGTAAATCAAACCAGAGCCTGACGTCATAGTCATAAAGTCAGTTTGGAAACCAATCAAGCCACGGCTAGGGATCATAAAGTCCATACGAACTCGGCCTTTACCATCGGGTGACATATTGGTTAACTCACCTTTACGTGTGCCAATTTGTTCCATAATAGAACCTTGATGTTTTTCTTCCACATCTATGGTCACTGTTTCGAAAGGTTCGTGAGTCACACCATCCACTTGTTTTAAAATAACTTCAGGACGAGAAACGGCTAGTTCATAACCTTCACGACGCATGTTTTCAATCAATATACCCAAGTGAAGTTCACCACGACCTGATACACGGAACTTATCTGGATCTTGGGTTTCTTCCACTTTAAGTGCCACGTTGTGGATCAATTCGGTTTGCAAACGTTCATGGATATTACGTGATGTCACGTATTTACCTTCTTTACCACAGAATGGTGAATTATTGACCTGAAAAGTCATGGTCACCGTTGGCTCATCAACAGACAAAGGCGGTAATGCGTCAACTGCATTTGGATCGCATACAGTATCAGATATTTTAAGCTCACCTAAACCCGTAATAGCAACAATGTCACCCGCGTCACCAGAACTTACATCTAGGCGCTGTAACCCTAAATAGCCTTGAACTTGACCGATTCTACCGTTGCGGGTTTTGCCATCAGCACCAATAATAGTGACCTGTTGGTTAGGCTTAACCGAACCACGTGTAATACGACCTATCCCAATGACACCGACATAAGAGTTGTAATCAAGTTGAGACATTTGCATTTGTAATGGACCGTTAATATCGGCAACAGGTGGCTTAACATGTTTGATGATAGTTTCAAACAAAGGCGTCATGTTATCGCTAGGCACATCTAAATCGTTGGTAGCCCACCCATTTATGGCTGATGCGTATACCACTTGAAAATCTAATTGGTCGTCAGTGGCACCTAAGTTGTCGAACAAATCAAATACCTGATCTATTACCCAACTCGGACGAGCGCCAGGCTTATCAATTTTATTAATAACAACAATAGGCTTTAGACCTTGAGCGAAGGCTTTTTGTGTCACAAAACGAGTTTGTGGCATGGGGCCTTCTTGTGCATCAACCAATAACAATACTGAATCGGCCATAGACATCACACGCTCAACTTCACCACCGAAATCGGCGTGTCCTGGAGTGTCTACTATATTGATGCGGTATTCGTTCCATTTAATGGCGGTGTTTTTCGCAAGAATGGTAATACCACGCTCTTTTTCAATATCGTTTGAGTCCATCACACGTTCTTCGGCTACGCCGCGGCACTCTAGAGTGCCTGATTGTTGTAATAACTTATCAACTAGGGTGGTTTTGCCGTGATCAACGTGGGCTATAATAGCTATGTTCCTCAAATATTCGATTGAGGTGTTTGATGAACTCATTGTGTTTTCTCTGTTAGGGCCACATATTCGTCTTGAATGACTATTTACTTGTTAAAGTAATACGCAGCTAGATTGCTTAAATTTTGCGCGCGGATTATACAGTTTAAAAGAGTAAAGGGGACAAGTCTTTTGAACATTCATCGATATAAAATTTATACCGTCCACTCATAGTAACTTCACTGCAAGCTACGGGCTGCGAGCTAAGGGCTAGAAGCTAAAAGTTATCAAGGCTGTCCATATTAGTTGACTAGTGACTTGCCTCCTATTTTCAAAGCCAAAACGCATTTAATTACCACCGAGGAAAATGAGGCCACCGGGTGCCGCGCACAGAGGAAAAGAAACTCAATGCTTATTATCAGTTACTCTGTGTAGCGAAGCGCTCCTTGTTCTCTGAGGTTCAAAATCCTTAATGATTATATTTTAAATATTTGGACGTAAAACGGAAAAAACAGTTGATATACAACTGGACTAAAGACGTATTATTTTTGCAAAGCGCGAAGTTATCATGGCTGTTTATATTAGTTCATACATCAACTAATTAGCATATAAATCAAAGGCCATGAGCTTCTGATAACTTTAATGTAGCCAATAAAAAACCGGCTTTCGCCGGTTTCAATTTAATCTTTTAAAAGCTCGAAGCTCGAAGCTCGAAGCTCGAAAGTTTATCCTTTAGCAGGACGCCCAGCTTGCTTACGCAAGTTTTCAGTCAGTAGCTTCTTACGAATACGCGTACTGATAGGGGTTACTTCAACCAATTCATCGTTATCGATGAATTCAAGTGCTTGTTCCAACGACATAACAATCGGCGGAACTAAGCTTTGTGCTTCGTCGGTACCTGATGAACGTACGTTAGTTAACTGCTTACCTTTTAGGGCGTTAACCGTTAGGTCATTTTCACGAGCGTGAATACCAATAACCATGCCTTCGTATACTTCAAGACCGTGGCCGATAAATAAACGTCCGCGGCTTTGCAAGTTAAACAAGGCGTTAGTCAATGCTTTACCCGTTGCGTTGGCAATCAATACGCCACTCTTACGCTGACCGATTACGCCGCCTTTATGGGGTCCGTAATGATCAAATGTGTGGTACATCAAACCAGAACCTGACGTCATAGTCATAAAGTCAGTTTGGAAACCAATCAAGCCACGGCTAGGGATCATAAAGTCCATACGAATACGGCCTTTGCCATCTGGTGACATATTAGTTAATTCACCTTTACGTGTACCAATCTGTTCCATGATAGAACCTTGATGTTGTTCTTCAACATCTATGGTGACCGATTCGTAAGGTTCGTGAGTCACCCCATCTACTTGTTTCAAAATAACTTCTGGACGAGAAACGGCTAATTCATAACCTTCACGACGCATGTTTTCAATCAATATGCCTAAGTGAAGTTCACCACGACCAGATACGCGGAATTTATCCGGATCAGTCGGTATTTCTTCCACTTTAAGTGCCACGTTGTGGATCAACTCGTGCTGCAAACGTTCAAGGATATTTCGTGAAGTCACGAATTTACCTTCTTGACCAGCAAAAGGAGAATTATTGACCTGGAATGTCATGGTGACTGTAGGTTCATCAACAGAAAGAGGCGGTAAAGCTACCACTGCACTTGGGTCACAAACAGTATCGGAGATTTTAAGTTCGCCCAGACCTGTTATAGCAACAATATCACCTGCATCACCAGATTCCACTTCGAGGCGCTGTAGCCCTAAATAGCCTTGCACCTGACCAATTTTCGCGTTACGAGTTATGCCATCAGCACCAATAACAGTGACTGCTTGGTTAGTCTTAACCGAACCACTAGTAATACGCCCTATACCTATTACACCCACATAAGAGTTGTGATCCAATTGCGATATTTGCATTTGTAATGGGCCGTTAATGTCGGCAGCAGGTGGCTTAACGTGTTTGATGATAGTTTCAAACAAAGGTGTCATGGTATCGCTAGGGACATCTAAATCGTTGGTTGCCCAACCATTTATAGCTGATGCGTATACCACTTGAAAATCTAGTTGATCGTCAGTTGCGCCCAAGTTGTCGAACAAATCAAATACTTGATCTATAACCCAATCTGGACGAGCGCCTGCCTTATCAATTTTGTTGATAACAACGATTGGCTTTAAACCTTGAGCAAAGGCTTTTTGTGTCACAAAGCGGGTTTGTGGCATGGGGCCTTCTTGTGCATCTACCAATAATAATACTGAATCGGCCATAGACATCACACGCTCTACTTCACCACCGAAATCGGCGTGACCAGGAGTGTCTACTATATTGATGCGGTATTCTTTCCATTTAATGGCGGTGTTTTTCGCAAGAATAGTGATACCACGCTCTTTTTCGATGTCGTTTGAGTCCATCACACGTTCTTCGGCTTCGCCGCGGCTAGCTTCTAATGTGCCAGACTGTTGTAATAACTTATCTACTAAGGTGGTTTTACCGTGATCGACGTGGGCAATTATCGCTATGTTCCTCAAATTTTCAATCGAGGTGTTTGATGAACTCATTGTTTTGTCTCTGTTTAAGGGCCAGATATTGTGTCAAATATGATTATAAATTTTTAAAGTCATATTTTCTAAAGTAATACACGGCTAAATTTACTGAAATTTTATGGGCGCGGATTGTACAGTTTTATCCAACATTTAGCGAACTTCAAATGCATATTGCTATTAATAGAGAAAAACCCCTCAATTGAGTAACCTTGTATTAACATATTGCTAATAATTTGGATCATTAAAGTGCGATGGTGTCATGTTGGTGCGCTTCTGCTCTTTTTTGGTGCGTTTGGTGCTGTTTTTTTCGTTTACTGTATGCTAAAAAAACATAAACAAAAGGCATTCCAATTACTTAGGTATGTGGCATGATTATCGCTTTATATCGGCACGTCTTAGTATTTGGGTTATATGACACCCACTAATACATTTATACTTTTAATCTGGAGGACACCATGTCAGCACAAAAGGCCTTAGACCTAATTAAAGAAACCGAAGCTAAATTTGTTGATTTACGCTTTACCGATACTAAAGGTAAGGAACAGCACGTTTCTATCCCTACTCATCAAGTGAATGAAGACTTCTTCGAAGAAGGCAAAATGTTTGATGGTTCTTCTATTATAGGTTGGAAGGGTATTAACGAATCAGACATGATTTTGATGCCTGATGGCGAAACCGCTGTACTTGACCCATTTGCTGAAGAAACACAAATCAATATCCGTTGCGACATTTTAGAACCTATGACGATGCAAGGTTATGACCGTGATCCTCGTTCTGTTGCTCGTCGCGCAGAAGAGTATTTGAAGTCTACCGGTATCGGTGACACAGCGTTATTTGGCCCTGAGCCAGAATTCTTTTTGTTTGACGATGTACGTTTCCACACAGATATGGCTGGCTCTTTCTTTAAAATTGATTCTAGCGAAGCCAAGTGGAATTCAGGCTCTGAGTTTGAAGAAGGCAATATGGCTCACCGTCCTGGTGTTAAAGGCGGTTATTTTCCGGTTCCTCCAGTCGATTCAGCTCATGATACCCGTGCTGCTATGTGCATGGTTATGGAAGAAATGGGCTTAACAGTTGAAGCGCATCACCATGAGGTAGCGACTGCTGGTCAAAACGAAATTGCATGTCTTTTTAACACTTTAGTTAAAAAAGCGGATGAAGTGCAAATCTACAAGTATGTGGTACATAACGTTGCACATGCTTACGGACAAACGGCTACCTTTATGCCTAAGCCTATTGTTGGCGATAATGGTTCTGGTATGCATGTTCACCAATCAATTTCTAAAGATGGCAAAAACATCTTTGCTGGTGACAAGTATGCCGGTATGTCAGAAGAAGCCTTGTTCTACATTGGCGGCATCATTAAACATGCTCGTGCCATTAATGCGTTCACAAACGCATCTACTAACTCTTACAAACGTTTAGTACCTGGTTTTGAAGCGCCTGTTATGTTGGCATATTCTGCACGTAACCGCTCTGCTTCTATTCGTATTCCTTTTGTGACGACTGATAGAGCACGTCGTATTGAAGTGCGTTTTCCTGATCCTACTGGTAATCCTTACTTAGCATTTACTGCTATGTTGATGGCTGGCCTTGACGGGATCAAAAACAAAATTCACCCTGGTGATTCAATGGACAAAGACTTGTATGACTTGCCTCCTGAAGAAGCCGCCGCTATTCCACAAGTATGTAGTTCATTTGAGCAAGCTTTGGAAGCCCTTAACAATGACCGTGAGTTCTTAACAGTCGGTGGCGTTATGTCTGACGACTCGATAGATGCTTACATCGCCCTTAAGAGCGAAGAAGTACAATTATTGAACATGTCAACTCACCCAGTTGAGTTTGATATGTATTACAGCGTTTAACAACCGTGTTTTACAACCGTGTTTAAGTTAAATATCTAAGATAGTTATTAAAATAAATAACAAGCCCGCATTTGCGGGCTTTTTTTTACCTGTAATAAGGCTACACTGACTTAAAAGCTACGAGCTACGAGCTACGAGCTACGAGCTATGAGATAGGAGCTTCGGGTTTCTAGTTAGGATTTAATCTGGGAGGGGGTGATTGTGCGGATATTCTGTATTCTATGTTTATTATTATTGTGCATGAATGTCTCTGCACAGGTGGTCTATAAAACAGTAAAGGTTGATGGCAGTGTGGTGTACAGTGATGTTCCCAGCGATGGTGCTGAACCCATTAATTTATCATCTATTAATACTGTTGTTGTACCCGCTCTTAATAATGCTGCAAGCCAAACTACTCGTCGACTTAATCCAATAAAAAAACTTATTCCTGAAGTGCAGTATCTGGTGTTTATTCGTTCTCCCGCTGCTGAACAAACATTGCGTGATAATTCCGGTGCTGTAACCATTAACGCAGAAGTTGTACCCAAAAAAGCTGGAAAATTTCAATTAGTTTTTGATAATCAGATAGTTAAAACCCAATCAAAAAGTGAATTTTTATTAGAAAATGTAAACCGAGGCGCTCACACCATTCAAATTGATTTTCTCGACAACTCAGGCAAGATCCTTGCATCGTCTAAGCAGCAGACCTTTTATCTGCAAAAAGCTTCTGCTCTGATCAATGCTAACTAACGTAAATCGGTTTATTTTATAAAAAGTAGTATCTATATCAAAGCAGCTAAATAATACTTTGCACTATATAAGTGCATTAAATGTTGAATTTATGTCTGAATCTGTCACTACTGAAAATTTACTCGATAACTTATCGACTGCCGTGCTGGTGTTAGATAACCAATTGATTGTTCAATATGCCAATCATGCTGCACAAGATGTATTTGAACGTAGTTTGAATTTGTTAATTGGTTGTTCATTTAATCAGTTTATTGCATCTTCGAGTCTCGATTTTGAACGCTTTCAAAATTCCATGGAATTTGGTGACGTTTATTCTGACAGTGAAGTCACCTTCAAATTTACGGATGGTCGACACACCCAGGCTGATGTTTCTGTTACCAATATTTGGGAAAATCAAGACAAACGCTTATTAGTCGAAATCAGACTTGTGGAACAACAGAAAAAAATCAGTCAAGAAAATCGCCAATGGGCGCAACAGCAGGCTGCCCGAGAGTTGGTCCGTGGATTAGCCCATGAAATTAAAAATCCATTGGGCGGCATCAGAGGGGCAGCACAACTGCTAGCTAAGCAACTACCTAGTGATGAGTTAAAAGAATTTACTCAAGTTATTATCGAACAATCCGATAGGCTCACCAATTTAGTTGATCGTTTATTGGGACCCAACCTGCGGCCAAATTTTGATTGGCAGAATGTGCATCAAGTGCTCGAAAAAGTATCTACTTTGGTACAACTTGATCCCAGCCATAATATTGTTATAACAAGGGATTATGACCCGAGTATTCCCGATGTGTATTTGGATCAATATATGATGCAACAAGCTACATTAAATATAGTGCGCAATAGTGTACAAGTGTTGTCAGAACACCAAGAAATAGTAGGTGAAATAAAAATAGTGACTAGGATTGAACGCCAAGTGATCATTCATGGCGCTTGCTTCCCCCTATGCGTCAAAATTCAAATTATCGACAACGGCCCCGGCATACCTACCGAACTTAAAAACACCCTATTTTACCCCATGGTTACCAGTAAAAAAGAAGGGAGTGGGTTAGGTTTATCTATCTCCCAAACTCTGATCGGTCATCACCGTGGAAAGATTGAAGTGGATAGTTGGCCGGGCAGAACAGTATTTACTTTATATATACCCATTGATAAAAAGGATCCCCAGACATGAGTTCAGAACCCGTATGGATAGTCGATGACGACAGCTCGATTCGCTGGGTATTACAAAAAGCGTTACAGTCAGCGAATATTCCTTGTTTCAGTTTTGAAAACCCTCAAGACCTATTGTTGCAGTTAGAAACTGGGCAACCGCCTGAAGTGATAGTGTCGGATATTCGTATGCCACAAATGGATGGAATGGTGTTATTAAGAGAAGTGCATAAGCGTTTTGAAAATATCCCTGTGATCATCATGACCGCCCATTCTGATTTAGACAGTGCGGTGAATGCCTATCAAAGTGGGGCATTTGAATACCTACCCAAACCCTTTGACATCGATGAAGCTGTGAATTTAGTGCAGCGGGCGTTAACCCATGCGCGGGAGCAGTCTAGTAAACATCAACCTCCTGAAATAGTCAAAGCGACTGAAATCATTGGTGAAGCCCCTGCTATGCAAGAGGTGTTTAGAGCTGTGGGGCGTTTGTCTCGTTCGAGTATTAGTGTGTTGATTAATGGTCAATCAGGCACAGGTAAAGAGTTAGTGGCCCATGCATTACATCGTCATAGCCCTCGCTCAGATAATACTTTTATTGCCCTAAATATGGCGGCAATTCCGGCCGATCTGATTGAATCTGAATTGTTTGGTCACGAAAAAGGCGCATTTACTGGGGCCCAAGCAGCAAGGCAAGGGCGTTTCGAACAAGCTAATGGCGGCACCTTGTTTTTGGATGAAATAGGCGATATGCCCATAGACGTGCAAACTAGATTATTACGGGTGTTAGCAGACGGGCAATTTTACCGAGTGGGCGGTCATAATCCCGTCACAGTCGATGTGCGCATTATTGCTGCCACTCACCAAAATTTGGAACAACGTGTATCTGACGGTAAATTTCGGGAAGATTTGTATCATAGATTAAATGTCATACGTATTCATATCCCTACACTCAGTGAAAGGCGTGAAGATATTCCCATCTTGGCAGCGCACTTTTTGCAAAAAGCGGCGGCAGAACTAGCGGTTGAGGTTAAATCTCTTAGTAAAGAGACTAAAAAAGTACTATCCACCTTACCCTGGCCAGGCAATGTTCGTCAGCTTGAAAACATGTGTCGTTGGTTAACGGTGATGGCGAGCGGTCAAGAAGTGCTACCTCACGACTTACCGCCAGAAATTAACCAACAGCCGGTATCAACCGAAAAAACAGCTCAGGCTGGTGATTGGCAAACGCTTCTTGCTAGTTGGGCTGATACCCAGTTGCAATCTGGTCATAATAATATTTTAGATGATGCGATTATGAGTTTTGAACGTATTTTGTTAGAACGTGCTTTAAACTACACACATGGACACAAACAAGATGCAGCTAAGCGTTTGGGTTGGGGTAGGAATACACTGACTAGGAAATTGAAAGAGTTGGATATGTAAGTGTTATTAGGCTATGTGATTTCTGAGACTAATATATATACGCAATTCTAGAGGGGCAGGGCAATGTTTTAGTTTCTGCCTCTATTCAAACCATACAAGGTGATTCTCTCGACCTAATGGCGGGTATTTTTATGTGTGATCTCTCATCGGTTGAAATATCGACTTCCGTTTTCATCGTTTAATTTTACTCTATGAGAAAACTTCCTATACGCATAAATCTCTTATCCATTGAAATGGAAGTGAAGGAATCTCAGATTGGATGAAGTGGAAAGTAATAAGCCTTACGGGGAGCAATGAAAATACACAGTTGCTCTTTATGATTAGTTTTAACAACGCTGGCTTGATAGCTCAAAATTGCCAAATTAACCTACCCTAGCGGACGGCTTTGAGCCGACATTGGAAGTACCAATTACTTACGTCTGCTGATCCCGATAGCCCAAGAAATTTATTAGCCTTTAGTTTCTTCCATATATCTTTGAGTGTATTCAAATATCAGAAGATTTTTATAGTAATAGCTTGTATCTTTAATTTTAGAGATTTGAAGTTTAGAAGTTGCTAAGTCAAAATCATCAATAATCTTTTCAGCTAGTATTTCAAATCCTAAATATCTTAGCGAAACTAAAACATTCTCCAGCAAAGTTGATTTTTCAAAAACATGTGAAAAAGTTAATGTAGCTTCTTGAGATTTTAAGTCAGACATGTAGAGGTCGCTATATCGTTCAGAATAATCAATTCCATCCCTTGAGAAATAGAACAGCGCACCTAAACCTGCTGCGTATTCAATCGAAAGTGTTTCTTTTAACTCACACAACACAGAGAGCTTTCTTTTACTTTCACTGCTAATTTTTTCAAACTTATTTACTGTGGTGGAATCATTCCAACTTAAACTAACTTTCGACGATTCAAAAATTTGTCGATTCTGCATTACCCAATGTCGAAGCACCTCAATAAGTTGCTGCTCAGATATACCGAGTAAAGGTTTTTTCTCACCCACAATCGGTGCAAATTCATAATGTGACTTTATTCTTTCCAATGCAGAGTCTAACTTTCGTGGTGAAATATTAAATCTTTTCCTGGCTAGGATTTTTGTTTCTTTGAAATCGTCACTACTTTTAATATTGCTAAATTCAATGGCTATTAATTTTAGAGTGCTTCGGCTAATTGCATCATTCACACTACTCAGTTGGTATTCATCTAATATATCGTGAGTAAAATAAAATAATTTTTCTAAATTGTTATGCAACTCCTCAAATTCATTTCTTAAAACTTGGCAACTAATTAAACCACCTATGTCTACTAAATGTTTTTTCGACGCTTTGCTTATCGGATATCTAAATGTTTGCCCAGTCGGATCTATATTTGCGATGTCATTTATGTGTTTTTCAAAACTTGCTATTATATATTTATATCGTTCATCAAGTTCCAGAGCATTTTTTTTGAAGAAATCCCAAATTGCTTTAATATTATGAACATAAATAATATTAACTCTTCCTGATTGTGTGCATATTGAGTACTTATCATGTTCCAGCTTTTTATTAGCGATTTCTGCAACTTTAATTAACTCCTCAATTGCCCCTTTTAACCTTAGCTCAATGGAATGTCTCATGTTAAAACAAATAGGATAAATAATGTAATCAGGGCTGGTTTGAATTCCGTTATCTTCTATTACTTTATCTAACAAAGCTTTTGCAGCTAAAGAGAACCCTTCTGCATAATCAAAATAATTAACAAACCCATTGTTGCCGACACATGCATTTAACCTAGTAGGCTGACCACTCCGAAAAATTGTATTTAGCACTATGTCCCTCTAATTTTCACAAATAAATAGTTTAAAGCATTACTGAAATTTGCGTGTAACGTTATACTTACACCCAATAATAGTTTGGCTAAAACATTAACAGACAACTCATATTAAATAAAAGTTAATAAAAGGACAGGCTGGAAGCAATTCAGAAAACGAAACCTTACAAATAAGTAATTGAACGGCAGCTTTGGCACAAAGCACAAAGCGCAAATTCCTGATTCATAGGTATGTAATCGCTTTAGAAAATTTGCCCTACAAAAATTAGGGAAAGTGGATCTTGAATTACTCAAACTTTCAAGAAACGCTCTATAGATATTAGGGTTGAATTTTTGTGTGATACCTCCGAGTTTCATGCCCTGACGGGCACCTGCATCCATGCAGTTTTTGACTTGAAGGGATTCAAGTCAAAAACCATCAGGACGATGGCGCGAAGCGTGCTTTTGCTCTTTCTAACCCGCAAGCCAGACGATGTCAGAGCTGAAACAGTGGACGAAATCAGGACCAGTGAACGGCCGAAAAGGTGGCTCACACGACTATCAAAACCAGTTTTATCGAGTCACCGCTATGAATGCAAATGACACATTTGAGCTAGTCAGCTCTAGCTCATTAACCCAATAACAACACACTTGAGCTGCTCGCACCTTATAAAGAGCAGATAAAAGCAGTGGCCATTGAATCTACTTTTAACTGGTATTGGTTAGTTGATGGCCTTATGGATCATGACAAAAACAAGTATCTCAGAAAATGTCATAAGGTTGGGCCTTTTTATAGATTAATAAAGGATACTTCACTTGGCTCGTTCGTTTGTTAATAACGCCGCCATTCCACTGTTAAACGCTTGCATCCACTTTGTTGAAAACTGCCCTTTGGCGATACGGTTGATCTCGATGACCGCCTTTTTCTTAGGTCTTTGTAAATGACTCTCATGGGCTCGCGCATGGGTGATGGCGTCAAAGGTGTCTAGTATGGCCAATAACTTTGCTCCTTCGCAAATATCGTCTTCTTTGATCCCCAGAGGGTAACCGCTGCCGTCAATTCGTTCGTGGTGTTGCATCACGATTTTACGGGCTTCGTTCCATTGATTGAGATTTTCTAGTAAGCGAGCACTTTTATAAACATGAGTACGCATCAGGTTAAATTCGTAATCTTCGAGCTTTTCCTGCTTATGTAGGACTGCAGTTGGCATAAAGGCCATACCAAAATCATGCATATAACAAGCAACGGCAAGTTGCACTTCATCGATGGGTGAGCCTGCGATTTTATTGATGTAGCCGGCTAGCTTGGCAATCCTATCACCCCTGCCTTCCCAATACTTAGAGCGTTTTTCTATCGGTTTCATCAATTCACGAAAGAACATCAGATCTTCACGTTCATCGTTAGAAATAACTTTAGGAATGCCTGCTGTTGCTATGCTAAGGGGCGCAGTAACCGCGGGTATTTCGCCGATATTTTCTTCTTCATCACCTAGCTCAAGACTAGGATCTAATATGACGACTGCTTTGGCTAACAATTGTTCATGATCGGCGCTATTTTCAGGGGTAATATGTTTTATCGCCTCAACAAGTCGCTTAAACATCTCCTCATCATACTGAGCTTGCCCAGTTTGAATGCAGCTTTGCACGAATACTTTGACCTTATCCATGATCAATAACACCAAGTCACTCATATTACTGGTGTATTGAATTTGCCCTTTGCGCAAGTAATCAAGAAGGTCTTCGGCGTACTGCAAAAGAGGGATCAGTGGCGAAAAATTAACTAAACCCAAGTCCCCTTTAATGGTGTGAATTGAACGAAAAAGTGAACGTTGTAATTCGTTATCTTCTGGCTTTAACTCCAACTCAATTAAGGTTTGTTCACTGGCTTCATAAAGTTCGTTAATTTCTTCCAATAGGTCGGTGAGAATATCTTCATCGAGATCTTCATGTGTAAACATTTGCATAGAATGAATAGCCTTAATGATTGAAAGTATTGATAGCTTTATTAAGTATCGGCTAATTAATAATTTAATTCATATATTTGTGCGGCAACAAAAAACGCTAAAATTTACCTACTTGTAAATCAAGTAGTATAAGTGTTTTAGCTAGTGGCTAAAAATGCGTATACTCTGCAGCCACTTAATCGACGAGGATAGGTCTTGATAGCGCTTTTACGCATAGTTGCGATATTCTTTTATTTTTTGCTGATCAACCTAGTACTCATCTTGATTTGTTTGGTACGGCCTTTTCATCGGGATAACGTGCACGTTGCGGGTGCTTTGTATAGTTCTGTTTCTGCTTTATTGGGATTGAAAATTGAAATCCGGGTACCAGATAGCGTCAAGCAAGGTGGCCCGTACGTCTATATTGCTAATCACCAAAATAGTTATGATTTATTGACTATTTGCGGTGCGACCCAAAAAGGGACTGTCACTGTCGGTAAAAAAAGCCTTAAATGGATACCTGTGGTTGGTCAGATTTATTGGTTGACAGGTAACATTATGATCGACCGAAAAAACTCTGGTCGCGCCCATGATACTTTACAAGGGACAGTGCAAAAAATTCAAAAAAAGCGCCTATCTGTGTGGTTTTTCCCTGAGGGAACGCGCAGTTATGGTCGCGGATTGTTGCCCTTTAAAACAGGTGCGTTTCGCATTGCCAAAGCCACCAATGAACCCATAGTGACGATTACTGCCAGCCGATTATATGATAAAATAAAATTAAACAGATGGGACAATGGCACGTTATTAATCGAACTGTCAGAGCCGGAGTTTATGGATGAAAATAAATCTTTAAAACAAAATGCTGAATATTTCCATCAAAAAATGCAACAACAGATTAAAAAAGTAGACGCAGAAGTAGACAATAAAATCGGGTAACCCGGTTAGCTCAGAGGCAAATTTTATGAATTCAGAAGATACATCCGAACTAGCCGAATGGCATGAATTTAACCAAGAAACTATCGAAGCATTGATCGAAGACGGCAGTGATGCCAGTCAAGCACATACCATTGAGTATCACTTTGCTAGCGCTGACTTTGACGTATTAGAAAAAGCGGCCGTTGATGCCTTTAAAGCCGGTTTTGAAGTGGGTGATGCCGAAGAGTTAGAGTTGGAAGATGGTGAAGAAGTCTTTTGCTTTGATGCCGTGGTCGAACGTATGTTGGATGCAAATTTAATCAACCAAGATACTGACAAGCTGTTTGCAATTGCCATTAAACATAACGTAGATTACGACGGCTGGGGCACATTCTTTATTGAAAAGTAGTCATCATCCATCAGTTCAAAAAATAGACCAATGACACAAAAGTGTCATTGGTTTGCAAAAAAAACGCAGTAAAACCATCATCTAAGCGTCATTAAAAGTACATCTCAGATTCACATTACTCATTCATATTACTGCCCATAATAAATATTACATGGGAAAACACACTAATGAGTATCAAAACACTTTCCAAATTAGCTTTATCTGTATCCGTTGCACTGGGTACCTGCGCCTTGATGGCTCCTGCCCTAGCGGCAGAAGAGTCAGAAGAAAACATGGAGTCGATCACAGTTGTTGGCAGAAGTGTATCTTATGCCAACAACCAAACATCAGACGAAATGATGAAGCAGCAAACATCCATGACCAGCGTATTGGCTGCCATTGATAACTTGCCAGGGGTATTAATTAACGAAGGTGATACTTTTGGTGCTGACGATTGGTCCACCAGTATTTCTATTCGTGGTTTTCAAGTTGATTTATCTCAACAGCAAATTGGTATGACTGTAGATGGCATTGCCAATGGTAATTCCAATTATGGCGGCGGCGCTAAAGCCAATCGTTATATTGATACCGAAAACTTAGCTAGAGTCGACGTATCCCAAGGTACCGCAGATATTGCTTCTCGCTCACATGAAGCATTAGGTGGCACACTTGATTTTATTACCTTGATGCCTGGTGTAAACGAGCGTTTGGTTGTTAGCACTACGTTTGCCGAGTTTGATGGCAGAAAGTTTTTTGCACGTTATGAAACCGGCGAAATCGCTAAAGATACTTTTGCATGGTTCAGTATGTCTAACCAAGAAAGTAGTGACTGGATGGATCAAACTGCAGAAAATGTGCGTGACCACTTTGCTGCAAAAGTGATTAGCACTATCGGTAACGTTAATTTGACTGCTTATGCCTCTTACGATGATACCCATGAAGACAATTACCAACGTATATATGGCTTGTCGCAATTTGAGCAAAACTCTAGCTGGGATCAACTCACTAGCGAATGGACAGGTATCCCTTACCAAGATCAAGCTTATCGCCGTGGTTGGTCTACGTTAAGAGAAAACTTTTGTAACTATTCAGCCTCATGAAAATATATTTTGACGATCCCAGCGATCGTATTGACTGATCCCGCTAGGATGTCAGACTTGCCTTAATATCACTTTAGTTATTAACCAATGAAGATTGACGGCATTGAAATCGACAGTGTGATCGATTCAACAAAAAAGTTGCTTACAGAGGATAAATCAATTTCGCCGGCCTTAAGAGCGGCAATTGAATTGATCATGCTGGTTGTGTCTTTGCTTGCTAATCGATTAGGACTAAATAGCCAAAACAGCAGTAAACCACCCTCCACAGATTTTGATAGAAAGAAGAATTCAAGGACTAAATCTGACAATCCGGCCGGCGGCCAGAAAGGGCGGGAGGGTAAAACGCTGAGCCCGTTCGAAGAGCCCGATGTAGTCAAGGATATTCCCGTAAACAGGGCGCTATTGCCTCCTGGGAAGTATCGTGATGCTGGCGTCCAGTGTCGTCAAGTGGTTGACATAGAAATATCACGCATGGTCACCGAATACAGAGCGCAAATACTGCTCAACGAAACAGGCAAGAAATTCACAGCTGAGTTTCCACAAGGTGTTAACAGTGCTATCCAATATGGCGATGGCATTAAAGCGCACGCGGTTTACCTGTCACAATATCAATTGCTGCCTTATAAACGTATTGAAGAGTATTTTTCCGATCAACTCAATATTCCGATCAGTGCGGGAACCTTGTTTAACTTCAATCAAAAAGCGTCAGATTTAATTGAGCAAACAGGTGCCGCGGATCGGATCAAAGCCGCACTACGAGCATCACCCGTGCTGCATGTTGATGAAACAGGCGTCAACATTAACGGCAAGCGGCGTTGGTTACATTGTGCCTCATCACTTACCTGGACGTATTTCCATGCCCACGATAAACGTGGGAAAGAGGCCATGGATGCGGCCGAGATACTGCCATGCTTTACGGGCATTCTGTGCCATGACCACTGGAAACCTTACTACAAATATATCCTATGTGAACATTCTCTGTGCAATGCCCATCATTTGAGAGAATTGGAAAGAGCGTGGGAGCAAGACAAGCAGAAATGGGCCAATGAAATGCGTGCACTGCTGACCAAGCTTTGTCAGGACGTGAAGGATAATGACGGTAAGTTAACGCCAGAGTCTGCCCGCGTCGCCAGAGAACAGTACCGTGAAATACTCTTTGAGGGTGATAAGGAGTGTCCGCCACCAAATGAGGAGGACCGACCAGCAGGACAACGGGGTCGTTTAAAACGAACCAAAGCGCGCGCCTTGCTTGAACGGCTCAGAGAATTTGAAAATGATGCGCTTAGATTTATCGAAATAAAAGATGTCCCCTTTACTAACAATCAAGGGGAAAACGATATTCGAATGACAAAAGTACATCAAAAAATATCGGGATGTTTCAGAAGTCAAAACGGTGCGGATATGTTTTGTTTGCTTCGCAGTTACATATCCAGTTGTCGCAAGCAAGATGTTTCAGCAAGTGAGGCGTTGCGACTATTGTTCAAGGGCAGGCTTCCTGACATCTTTTCATCTGCGCGACCTGAATAGTTACAAACTTTTTTACTTATTTAAAGGCTGACTTTACTGTGGGTGAAGTAGCTTTTAGTACCAATGTTTATTATCACAATAACGAAGGTCGTGGAGATTGGGTGCCACAATATGTAGTTGATCTAGTTGATGATGGTGAAGGCAACGGTCATTCAGAATTGGTATCAGGAAATACTGTTTATGGTGGCGGTGTTTTAGGCCAAATTACCTTTGTAGATAGGGGAGGTGTATCGTTGCCTATTGGTGACAAAACTAGTTGTGCATCATTGACATTCCCCTATGGCGGAAGTCGCAACGATGATCCTAGTACCCCAGATGTCGATGAGTCTAGTAATCTAACTTATGATCCAAACTGTTTTGCAGATGGCGCTATTCCAGTCGGTTCATATCGCCATACTAATTATAAAAAATCACGTATTGGTATTAACGGTGATTTTATCTGGGATACGCGTATAGCCGATATGGATAATACGCTACGTGGTGGTTTCTGGTACGAAGATTACACGCGTGATGAAAATCGTAGTTGGCATAAAATCATTGATTCGGCGACTAGTTACCGTTTTGATGAAACCCCTTATTGGGTTCAGTACGATCGCGAATTCCCAGTAGAAACTACGATGTTTTACCTTGAAGACCAACTTGATTTAGGTTTTGCTAAAGCGCATTTTGGTATCAAGCAGTTTTTTGTTGATGTGTCGAAAAACGACAGATTTAATGCAACCAATGATCAGGGTGTATCTTCGGATTCAGACTTACTTTTCTCAGCAGGTTTTGTGGCACCTTTACCTGTAACTGGACTTGAGATGTTCGCTGGTTTTGCACAAAACTACGCTTCCATTAAAGATGCTGTATTAGAGCGTGATGATTCTGATTTAAGTTCGGTTAAGCCCGAAACTGCTGACAACTTTGACTTGGGCCTAAGGTATTCGTCTAAAGACTTGAGCGCTAGCTTGACTTATTACGTCACTAAATTTGAAGACAGGATCAACTTTGTGAGTAATGAAACTGTGACAGGTATCGACTTCTTAGAGTCGACTGCTGGTGGTTATATTAATGACGGCGGTATAGAATCGAAAGGTTTTGAAGCATCATTAAGTTACCAGTTGTCTGATAACTTTAGTGTGTATGGATCTTATACAAGTAATGATTCCGAATATACTGAATCAGAGTATACGGAAGTGGACATTATAGGTAATGGTGTCATTGGTGCGGCTGAACAAATGGGTGTGGTGAGTATCGATTGGGTACGTGGTAACCATTATGCAGGCCTGAGCACTAAATATGTTGGCGAACGTTGGATGAATCAAGCGAATACCGCAGCTGTAGAAGCTTATACAGTCAGTGATTTTTACTTGGGTACTACCATTGACGACTTAGGCAGCAGTGTTGAGTCGATTGAGATTAACTTCACTATCAACAACCTGTTTGATGAAAGTTACCTTGGTACTGTTGCCACCAATGCAGCATGGATTGGTGCTCCTCGTACGATGGCCCTAAATCTAAAAGCCGCGTTTTAAATAAAGTTTCCCTGTGTGTCACTTTAGGGCGAGCTTAGGCTCGTCTTTTTTTTTGCCTAGTTAGAGTGAGTTGAAATGAAATTATTCTTGTTTTTTGGTTTATGCTGTTTTGTTTTAACGAGCAAGGCTGCCGATAATTTAATCTTGGTCAGTATTGACGGATTGCGTTGGCAAGAAGTATTTCAGGGCTATCAGGATGATGTGCTTGATTTAGATACATTTAAGGAACAAAAAGCAGGCTTAGTCAAACAGTTTTCAGGAATAAGTGCTGAGAATAAACGTCAGAAGCTGATGCCTTTTTTATGGAATGTATTGGCTAAAAACGGGGTGTTAATCGGTAACCGTGACTCAGGCTCGAACATGGGGGTCACAAACGAATATTGGTTTTCGTATCCAGGTTACAATGAGTTGTTAACAGGTAAAGCTGATCCGAATATTGATTCAAATAAAGCCATCGAAAACCCCAATACCACTATATTGGAATGGCTAAATAAACAATCAGAATACCAAGGAAAAGTGGCTGCTTTTGGTAGTTGGGATGTGTTTCCCGCCATTATTAATCGGACACGCAGTGGTGTGCCTATTAATGCGGGTTTTGAATCTGCCGATTGGGCTGGTTTATCAGATAAAGCTAACTGGTTAAATGGGTTGCAAACACAAATTCCCAGTCCTTGGCATAATGTGCGTTTAGATGCCTTTACCTTGGGATTTACCAAAGAATATATCTTGGCACATCAGCCAAAAGTGATGTATGTGGCACTAGGTGAAACAGATGATTTTGCTCATCAAGGAAATTACCCTGAATACTTACGGGGTGCTAACCGAGCCGATAAATTTATTGCTCAGTTGTGGACATTGTTGCAATCTATAGAGCAGTACCAAGATAATACCAATCTGATTATTACGGTGGATCATGGTCGTGGTAATTCTGCAGAATCTTGGCAACACCATGCTAGCCCAAAGGCTGTGAAAGGTTATTTAAACGGATTAAAACAATATCAGGATGGCATACCGGGTGCAGATCAGATTTGGCTAGCCGCCATGGGGCCAGATGTGAAAGAATCAGTTGGAAGCCAGCAGACCCGAAGCTTCAACTTAGATCAAGTTGCGGCAACTGCCGTGCAATTGCTTGGGTTCGATTATCAGCAATTTGCAACGGACATTGGCCAACCCTTACCGATAGTCAAACAAAGGTAAATCATCATGAAATATATCGCGATCAGTATTTTCTTTTTGTTGATAACAATAAGCACAACAGTGGTGGCTAAGCAGGTATCTGCAGTGCCGATTAAAATTCTATTTGGCTCATGTTTACACCAAGATAAGCCGCAACCTATCTGGGCAGCGATGAACCAAGAGCAAGGTGATTTGTTTGTCTTGCTTGGTGATAATGTTTACGGCGATACCGAAGATATGGCTCAGTTGAAAGCCAAATACGCTAAGCAATGGTCAAACTCGGGTATGCAAACTATGTTGGCGAATACCCCTACTATTGGTATATGGGATGACCATGACTTTGGTGAAAACGACGCAGGCGCAGAATACCCGCAGAAAGTGGCCTCTCGGCAGATCATGCTTGATTATTTTAATGTGCCTAAAGATAGCCCAAGACGCATCAGAGCCGATGGTATTTATACCAGTCATATTTTAAATCAAGGCAATACAAAAGTGCAGATTATTTTGCCTGACTTGCGCTGGAATCGAAGCCCTCTTGAATCAGTGGGTAGGCTTAAATATATGCTCAGCAAAGCACCTAATGATTTAGGGCCTTATATACCAAGCCAAGATAAATCCACCACTATGCTGGGCGAAACCCAATGGCAGTGGTTAGAACAACAATTACAACAACCTGCAGACGTACGTGTTTTAGCGACAAGTATACAATTTTTATCTGAATTTACCGGGTGGGAATCATGGGCCAATTTACCCCATGAAAGACAACGATTTTTAGATCTGCTCGATAAATATCAAATAGACAACCTAGTGATCGTGAGCGGCGATACTCACTGGAGTGAACTCAGTCAAATAACCCGAAACAATGGTCAGTCGTTGTGGGAAATGACTACGTCGGGTCTAACCGAAGAATGGAAAAACGTCAGCCCCAATCAACATAGGGTAGGGGAGAGTTATGCCAAGGCAAACTATGGTGTGATTGAACTATCCGCTAAACAATTAACCATGAGCGTTAAAGATGTGTCTGGCAGCACCGTTATGTCACACAAAATTGAACTCTAAAATCTACCTGACAAACCCTTGCACACAAAGGTAGACTTAAAAGTCACTGCCCTTGTTTGGAATCGAATATGAGAACGTTTTGTCTAGGTTTTATCTTAATGTTATTGAATGTCGTCACTGCACAGGCCAAAGAGAACAATGCAGAAATGACTATTGCGGGTTCACAAGTGCGGCTTTTACAATCTAAAATTGTCAAACAAGAATACCAACTGCTGATTAAAACGCCCGCCGGTTATGGGCAATCAGATAAAACCTATCCCGTATATTGGCAGCGAGTATCGTACCAATAACAATAGAGTGTTAATGGGTAGTTCATATGGTGGTTTATTTACCTTGTACGCGCTGTTTAACGAACCTAATTTGTTTCGTGGTTATATCCCTACATCGTCAGCATCTGCCTGGGATACCAATCATCTTTATTCTTATGCTAAGTCTTTCACCCAGAAGAAACTGACACATCCCATCAGGCTGTACTCAGCCATAGGTGAATTCGATGACTTAATGCCTGCCTTTGATGATTTGTCGGCATTTTTTGTAAAGCAGAATTTCAAAGGGTTATCTTTTAAGTTTGAACGTATAGCAGGCTTAGGGCATGCCAGTTTCGACTCTGCTGTTAGGCCAGAAAAAATGATAATTGAAAAATTTTTTGGTGTTGAGAGCTTCTCACTAATTGAGAAATAGCAGGGTGAACGTGACTAGTCTTTAAAATAGACAAAAGCCCAGTGTTTTAGAGAAGCTAAATTATCTGGGCTTAAAACTACCTCCCAATAAATGAAAACCTCTGGTGTAATAGATCTAAGCCTGACGGGTAAAAATGTGCCATTTGGAACCAGTCGATGAAACGTTGTTCATAACTCACAATTGATACAGTCAGTGCCTATCAGTTAACACCTTCCTTGGCACTTAGATGATTTCTTAGGTTTGCTCAGTGCTTCTTTCAGCGGCTCTAGGTGTGATTCATAATTGCGCCATTGTTCAAGACCACTTTGATAAATGGGTTGGCGAACTTGCTCAGAGCTTGGAGTTCGAACCGCGCGTTTGTTGCTGTGAAAATCAAGACAAGCTTGCTCAAAAGGAAGGCAGCAATAGTCCAAAATGCGCCGAACCTGAGTCTCCAGATCTGCCACCACATCCTCGTACTGTACCCTCAAAATCTTACCGGGCAATGCTTTGTCCCAATGATCCATAATCTCAACATAACTGCGATAATAGTGTCCAATATCAGCAAGATCATAAGAAAACTGCTGGCCCTCGCCGAATAGCTGTTTAAAACCACTAAAACAACAGGACATAGGATCCCGTCTCGCATCAATGATTTTGGCGTTAGGCAGAATCAAATGGATAAGGGCAATATGTCGGAAATTGTTCGGCATCTTGTCGATAAAAAACATGGCTCCCTGGCGGTGATGTTGGGTTTCTTCAACATAAAGCTCGCCCATTTTAGTCAGGTCATCAGTCGATATCTTATTTAGGATGCCAGGGTAACGAGGGGTATCCTGCACCACTTTCCGTCCATTCAAGTGGTGCGCTAGACCAATGATATTGGCCAATTCCATGGTCCCGTCGACCTGTGAGTGTGAAGAGAGAATTTGTTCTAAAAGTGTTGAGCCCGCTCTCGGTAGCCCTACAATAAATATGGGGTCTTGGGCAGGACAACCTGCCTTTTCATTACGTTTGAAAAACGCCGCATCAAAGTTGTTTTTCTGGATATTAAACGACATATCCAGAGGTTTACTATCATACCGGTCCTGCTCGTTTTTTAACGTGTTGCCACTATGGTAAAAAGAGAATGCTTCGTCAAAAAGTTCGCTGTCTTCTAGGTCTTTACCGAGGGCAAAGCAAAAGTGAATTTTATCGTTTATCGCTGTTGTAGAACTTGCTTCTTGATCGCGCATTTGCTGACGTTCTGCGGATGAAAATCGATAAGTTTTGAGATTTGCCAGACTCCAGAACGCATCTCCAAAATCGGGTTTGATTTGATAACTCTTACGATACGCTTGAATAGCGTCATCAACACGGCCCATTGTTTTTAACGCATGGCCGAGTGTCAGATGGATTGAATAATTGTCTGGATTGTTAAGCAGAACACTCTCAAAGGTCTTGATAGCCGCTGCGAAATCCCCTGTAGCTTGTTGGGCATTGCCAAGGCCAATTTTTAAATTTGAATTGTTGGGCTCAGAATCTAGCAGGATTTTTGCTTGCGTCAGCGCCTTGTTATATTTTTGCCGCTTATGTAAAACATGCACATAATCCAGACGGGCCCTTTTATAGTTGGGTTCAAATTCAAGGCAGCTAGCTAATAAAAATTCAGCGTCGTCAAGAATTTGAAACTTGTTACCTAACTCAGCCAGCAAACGCATAGCTTCTGGGTGATGGGGATTATCTTTGAGAAAGTGACGACAAAGCCGTTCTGCACGGTGCAATTGTTTTTGATATATGAGGCTCGAAACCGAGACCAACGCCGGGGGCAAACTAGAGAGCCAATCAACATGCTTCTTAGCTTCCTGACGGTTCGAATAGTCAGGTTCATCAGCCAACACACGCCAACTTCCAAATAATGCCGGGTTCAAGGCGACGGCTTTTTCAAATGCCGTTATGGCTTTGGAGGTTTCTCCTAACGCTTTGTGTATAAAACCTTGCTCTTGATGAGCCCTGCCGTGATCGGGTACTTTTACCAAGACTTGGTTAAGATTATCCATGGCTTGGGTATGTTTTTGCTGTTTACGCTGGCAGACCGCAAGACAATAGATACCTTCAATATGCCCTGGATTTTGGGTAAGCATATTTTCAAGATTTTCAGATGCTTGGCTTAAGTGGCCTTTATTAATCAATAATTGACACTGTTTAATAACGTGTTCAGGTTGGGTGTTTTTTACTTGATCTGGCAAAATAATATCTCGGTAAATATCAGGATACAGTTGATATTGTATATAGAGCACCAAAAATAAAAAAGGGTCGACGTTATTAAACGCCGACCCTTTCATGCTTTAAAATGATTGAATATCACTTAATGCTAATAAGCAAAGTTCACTCTAACACCGACAGTGCGAGGTCGTGTTGGAGAAACTCTGAAAACATTATCGGCGGAACCCGCTGCGACCTGCCCGAGAGAATCGGTAGCATTGTCAATAAACAACGTTGCTCTCCAGTCATCTTTTGAAAAACTGGCTGACAGGTTGAGCTGATTATAAGACGGCAACTCGACACGACCAGCAGCGGCTAGGCTATTAAACCGTGAATCCACCCACTTGTATACGCCTTGGTAAACAGCAGAAAAAGTGCCAATCTTTTGGTAGAAACGTGCCCCAATCACTGCTTCGAGCTCTGGTGCGTAGGGAAGACTTGAGCCTACAGGTGCAATATTCACAAGTGTCTCTGGAATATCGGTCAATTCTGAGTCGATATAGCTAAATGAGCCGAACAGATCTAAGTTGTCTGCCGCAGTCCAATCAAGTTCAAATTCAACACCATTGATTTCGGCCGTTCCAACATTGTCAAAAAATGAGGTGTTGGCGATAGAGAAATCTAGGATACCTTGCTGAAGGTCGCTGAAGTCGACATTATATATCGCACCGTTAAAGCGCAAAGAATTATCGAGCAACGTTGATTTCCAGCCAAATTCAAGACTGACCACATCATCAGTATCAAAGGTGGCAGGAATGCCACCAATGCCAGCTGCACGGTTGAATCCGCCGCCTCGGAAACCTTCAGAGTAGGTTCCATAAAACATCACGTCGGCATTCATTTTCCAGCGAATATTTCCTTTGAAAATAGTGCCTGACAATGTAGCGGGGCTTAAACCCTCAAGTCTTGCATCCACATTTGATCCACCATTAGCTTCAGGGCCGGCGGCCCTTTGTCCGAATGACGATTGTCCCATCAAGCCTATATCAATCTCGTAGCGACGAGCACCAACGGTGACGGTAACATCGTCAGTCACATCGTAAGCCAATTCGCCAAATATCGATATCTCTTCACGATCGGATTGAAAATCATTGACGAATGTGACGCCAGGTGGGCGAGCACTGCCATCTGTATTAGTAAACGCGCCCGGTATGGGGAAGTTAGGTGAGAAACCCGCTTCAATAGACCCCGCATAGGTGAAGTCAGTTAAAAAGTTGAGTTGTTGATCATCATAGAACACACCACCAATTGCCCGAAAACGATCATCTGCATTAGTTGCGAAACGAATTTCGTGAACACTACGTTCCGTTGAAAATTGTTCTGATGTGGTCATCACAGGACTAAAACATTCATCATAAGCTGGATAGGTACAAATGTAGTAAGGAACGAAGGGGCCGACATTAACATAACCGGTATAGTCGCTCTGACCTTGAAACGTTCGGTCTGTGAACGATCCGTTGTAGATCACTTCAAGCCCGTTAAGCATCCCATTGACAGTCCATTGCGTGAGGTTCACGTTATCATCACCGTTAGTGGGTGAAAAGGTCGCAACATTCAAGTCATCGTCGTCACTGATAGTCGGGTCATATTCAAAAGCACCTTCAGTATCAAGCTGTTGGCTTGTATGCTGTAGTAACACATCCCAGTCGTCATTGATTTGCCATAATGCCTAAATCGTGGCGAAGTGGTGGCACTTCTTGGTGCCAATGGTTCTGGTAAAACTACTACGGTGCAACCGATTTGTGGATTGATTGAATGGGATCAAGGCGAGATTTCCATCGATAACGTCGATACCCGAACTTCGTCATCTTTCCAAAACAGATCGGGGCAGTATTAGGTGGCTGTAGAAATACTAACTGGTGTTTAACAGCCATACAACACTTCTCTTGGCTTAGATTTTAATACGGTTAACGATCTGCAGCTCATCATCAAAGATAGAGTTCAGATGGCAGAGCAGGGGTTTTTAGTGACCAGTCATGACTTGGGCTTTGTCGATAAAATTTATGACCGAGTGGTAGTACGCAGAGAAAAGGACAAGAATGAGCACGTTGCAGATGTGGGCGAATTTGATTGATTCGTCCCCTTTGAGCGCAGGCTGTGTGAAATCTATTAGAAGTTAGAACTTGATGAAATAATTCTACACAAAGCCTAATATTTTGAAGTGAAATTTTATCTTAAAAAACCCACATGCACAGCTAAATCGACAATTTAATAAATGTAATTACCCACCGGTCATTAAGAATTCGATTTTTCCATTAGTCTGAGGGAATTATATACGATGGGAGGGTTAGCTTTTCTAACCGTTTAAATACCAAGTACACGCTGAAAACTGGTATCTAACGGCGAAAATCGAGCACAGTCTCAGATAAGTCTGTTTGAATAAAAGCAGGTCTGCATCATAAACAAAAGCAATATTTAAACAGGTTGGCATAACAGTGGGAGGCGCTTGTTTTGAATTCTGAATCATCTGAAAACAGTTTAGTAATAGACGACATTTCGCCTATTTTAACTCCCTCAACGATATAAAAGGGATGTCAATATGGAAAGTATTAGGCATGATGTATCTTCATTTTATGAAAAATGACGTTTTATTTTACCCATACTCAAATAAATTTTTGCCGTACACTCGATTAATCTCGAAAGTAATTTGTAGCCTTCGATAAAATTCCGTCTAATTACACGAGAAAAAAACGATTGAAAAAATACAAATATCTAATCCTAGGAGCAGGTCCTAGTGGTTTGGCTGTCGCTCATCGCTTACTTCAGTCTGGTCTGTCAACCAGTGACATTCTCGTGATCGAGAAAAACGCAGAGACGGGTGGATTGTGTAAATCTCAAATAGTTGATGGCGCTCCGCTCGATACGGGTGGTGGTCATTTCTTGGATGTGAAATACGAGAGGGTTTTGGAATTCCTGTTCCGCTTTATGCCGAAAGAAGAATGGAATAAGTTCGATCGTATATCTAAAATCAGAATTCACGGTCAGGAAATTGATCATCCCCTCGAAGCTAACCTTTGGCAACTTCCCAAGGACACGCAAGTTGAATACCTTGAATCAATTGCAAAGGCAGGTTGTGTCAGCGACGAACCGATACCCGATTCTTTTTCAGATTGGATCGTATGGAAGCTAGGCAATAAGATAGCTGCCGAATATATGCTTCCTTATAACAAGAAAATCTGGTCCATGGATCTAGATAAGCTTGGAGTCTACTGGCTCCATAAACTTCCCAATGTATCTTTTCGAGAGGTTTTAGAGAGCTGTCTTTACGGAAAACCGCAAGGTCAATTACCCGCACACGGTACATTTCTCTATCCTAAAAATCACGGATATGGTGAGCTTTGGAGGCTTATGGGATCTGCGCTTGGGGATTCACTTTTACTCAGTACCGAAGTTATCAATATTGATTTGAGTACGGGTTTAGTAAATGGTCAGTGGCAAGCCGAGACCATAATAAACACTATCCCTTGGGCGCATTGGGAAAACTATTGCTCGTTACCCGAAAACATTACTACTGCTATCTCAAAGTTGAAAAATATTTCGATTGATGTGGAATACAATTCGAATACTCTGACCTCAGATGCCCATTGGATATACGAGCCTGACGAAAATAAGAGCTATCATCGGCAATTACTCAGATCAAATTTTGCAACTGGGGCAAGAGGCCATTGGACAGAAAGTAATTCCAGCCGTACCTCAGGTTCTAAGAGCGAAACACACTTTCACAATGAATATGCTTATCCTGTTAACACCAAAGATAAGCCCGAAGCCGTTGCAGTAATTCTAGAGTGGGCCCTTGAAAACAGAATTATTGGGCTCGGTCGCTGGGGTAAGTGGGAACATATGAACTCTGATATAGCTGTTTTAGAAGCCCTCCAGCTTGCAGACTCCCTCACTAGTTCGGAAGCCTCAATTTGAAAATATCACTTTGCCTTATCGTTTGGAATGAACTGCAAGGCTGTAAATCCGACCTCCCTAAAATACCTAAAGATTGCTTCGATGAGGTATTTGCTGTGGACGGCGGCAGTACCGACGGGACTGTTGAGTACCTAAAAAAAATGAACATACCAGTTTTCGAGCAGCCCAAACGGGGCCTGAATGCCGCGTATATTTATGCTAATCAAATCGCAGAAGGTGATGCTGTTGTCGTCTTTTTCCCAAAGGCGACACTTCCACCAGAGGATTTAGCGAAATTCAGACCACTGCTGGAACTAGGCAATGACCTTGTTGTGGCCAGCAGAATGATTGTTGGCGCAGTTAATGAAGAAGACGCGCGTTTGCTCAGACCTCGAAAATGGGCGGTCCTTTGGCTATCAGTATTTGCGGCAGTGGTTTGGTGTAGAGATGGATATCGTGTGCGAGATGTATTGCATGGTGTTAAGGGCTGGACTCGCTGCGCTTTTGAAAAGATGCAAATACTAGAGGACGGTTTGTCTATCGATATTGAGATGGTTGTTCGTTCATATAGGCTGAAACTACCAAGGGCCGAGTTTGCTACCAACGAGGGTGGGCGAGAATATGGAGAAACAAATTTTAAGGTCTGGCCGACAGGCAAAAAACTATTGAAATATTTAGTTTTTGAGCTCCAACGCCGTGGATAGATCAATTCTTGACTGATTTATTTGCTAGTGCCCTGCATGGACTAAAAACCCCTGTTTTCAAGATTGCAATGGCTGTGGCTGTGATTGGCTTGCTTTTTTATTTCAATCGCATAGATCTCTCACTGCTAACTTCACTACTGGACACCTGGCCTTGGCTTTTGGCTGCGTTTTTCTGCACATTGCCGCCATTCTTTGTGGTCAGTTTTAGATTTCAGCTGGTCCTGAATCGAATGGGTGTCAAGGCCTCCTATAAAGAGGCTTTTAGGTGGACGATGATTGGTTCTTTTTTTGATCTTGCGTTACCAAGCTCTAACGGAGGCGATGTCGTCAAAGCAGGATATGTTTTAAAAAAGGTCCAGTCAGGAACTAGGACTCGAGCTCTGATGGCCGTTATTTTTGACCGGACTCTGGGCATTATAGGACTGTTCCTTTTAGCATCTATGGCTGGTCTGGTTGGGTGGTCTTATCTTGCAGGACTGCCCTCGAGAGGTTATGTGATAGCAAGTGCATTTATACTGGGCATTGGCCCGATTTTGGCTTTTTGGATTTTAGGTTCGCGCTGGCTTTATGAGCGATTAGTTAATAATAACCGTTTATGTTCAAGCACATGGGGTAGACGTTTTTTAGAATTGATAAGCGCATTTCGCTCAATGCGGGAGAATCCTGCTACACTCGTTATTGCATTAACGCTGTCGATTCTCAACCACTCTTTTTGGTGTGTTTCACTGTTATGCATATCTTATGCGGTTGGAAATTCCATCGATCTGGCAATGGGCTTTACAATGTTCCCGATTGCTATTTTTGGGGGGGTGTTTGGAGTTGCAGGTGGTTTTGGTGTGGGTACGGCAGCATTTGACTTGGTTTATTCAAAACTGCTTATGGTTAATAATGGCGCTCTGGTAGGACTGATATTTCACCTAATCGGTGCAATATCACGTTTCTTGGGCCTACCTTTCTATCTCGCTTCTAATAGAAATAACTAATCGACTTTGTTGTATATAGAGCAACATGAGGTAGTTGAATTCTGTAGGCGCATAACATTTATAAAAGATATCATTCTAGTATTGCCCCGAAATTTTACAATTAGTCTGTATTATGAGGTGTGAATTCAAATTTGCTTGCCTACTCTGATACAACGAAGAGAATTAGTATCAAATGAAAAAAAATTCTAATGTTGTCATTACACTATTATTAATTGCTATATCGTCAGTCTTAATATTATTTAAGCAAGAATATTTTTTAATCTCAGGTAACATTATTTTTCAAGGCTTGTACAACGAGAAAATACTTCAACTATTTGCTTTAATAGCTGTTCTCTTGGTAACTCCTCTTGCCGTAATATTTTGTAATTCCCGCAGAAAATCAGTCGATCTGTTCGATAGAATAGGAAACGATAACAGTGTGCCCTCGGACTATTTTTCTGGAATATATTCCTCATATGTAATAATAAAGAGTGCTTTTTACGCAGCAGTTTTTGCTTTATTGATAATGATTATAAGCAATAGCTTATCTAACGAGCGCTGGGCTTATGATGGATCTGAAGTCGAACAAGTATATTATTTTTTAATATTGGTAATTATTTTTTTCCTATCATACCTATCGACCCGTTCGGTCTTTAAAAGTGCGTTTTTTCCTTCTTTGATTTTCTTTATTTACGCAAATCAAGTGGTTGGAAGTGGTGGTGGTCTTGTTAGCTCTTTTTCCGTAAGCCCAGATTCCTACCATTCGGGGGAGTACTATATCCCCGCTCGACTTGTGGCCGAGAGTATTTGGGGATTATTTGACGAATATAACCCGTCTCGCGGATTAACAAATTATTATCCCGCGCTAGCTGCAATACTGATAGATGATCCGATGAATTTTGAGCGTCTGGCGTTCTATGAACTTACCGTTGTTAGATTTACATTGCTAACTATTTCATTCTTCTTACTGGTAGGGATCAATTTCTATGCTAGAACGCTGATTATAATTTTTATTGGCAGTTTTTTAGTGGGAGGCATATTGTCGGCTGTAGCTCTGATGGTTCCTGCAACGTGGTTTATCTGCCAAAATATCAATTTTTTCAAACCAATCAAAACCATGACCATCTTGGTTGGAACATCGTTGTTTTTAACGTTCCACTCTGCTGGAGAAGGGGTTCTATGGAATATTGTAGTCCTGCTAGTTTTCGCTCCTAAAATATTCGAGAACCGTAGCATAATTTCTAAATATTCAATCCCTACCTATGCGATGCTTGGGCTGAGTGTGATATTTTATTTTACTATGATTATGGTTTTTTCGCCGAAATTGATCAGTTATGTAACTGGAAATGGCTCAATCAATATCGCTGCCCATTCCATATATAATTTGCTCGACTTTACAAAAAAAATTGCTTTGACCAAGTATGGTTTTCTGTACCTAGCAGCAATTCTTTCTTTAATTATGGTTTACGCTGTTAAACAAGGACATAGAAAAGAAGCAGATTTTGCACTTATCGCACTGAGCTTGGTTATTTTGGGTATTCTAAGGTTTATGGGCCGCGATGATCCAGGTTCGCTTTCTCGGCCTTTCGCTGCAACGTTGCTGATTAGCACCACAATATTAGTTCTAGTGCTTCATTTAGGTCGGTCATCTCGAGGATTATTACGGATAGGCTTACTCACTTTGTGCACAATTATATTCGTAAGTTTTTCTTTTTCCAGCCAGATGACACTCACCAAAGCCTTAGCTTTTTTCTCAAGTGAGCCATTAATTTTTAATAAGGCATTGCCGGATAATATTGCTGCTAGCCTGAAAAGCGTAGATACCTTTTATGAGAAGTACGCAGATAACTGCAGCTCTTTAGTAGATTTAACTGGTAATAACAGTATTCTCGCCCTATCCAAACGACTTTCCTTTATACCAACAACGAGTTCGTATAACGCGGTTAGTCCGTCTGAACAAAAAGCAATTATTGAAACCATCCAAAAATATGAAGCTTTGGGAGGAGTTTGTATACGCATTATGCATCAGAATATTGATCATGACGGCGGAGGACTGCTATTGCGAGCGCCTTTATTGGGCCGTTATATAATGAGTCTAGATTTGATCGATGTTGACGAAGATCTTCTCACTACGGGTGTTTGGGTAAGAACCGCGAGGAAGGAAAATGGAAAATATTTAAGAGAGTCCAATACATATGAAGAACAAAGAGCTCTTGTCGATTATTTCGATATGTTCTCAAATCTTCAATGGCTCCCTCATTCATGGGGCATGAGCCGCAAATCCACACCAAGTGTTGAGCTTCTAGGCGCGCAATCTATTACTGTTTCAAATCGTTTAAAGGGATCTCTTACTTTGGCCTTATTTATGCGGGAGCAATATCTAGTAGAGCCTGAAGATTGCGTTCTGACTATGAAAACCAGTGACGGGAGAGAGACTCACTTATCTTTTCGAAGTGATCGTTCTGGTACATATGCTGTGCCGCTATACGTAAAAAGTCATTGGTATCTATGGGATGTAGAAACGATAAGTTGGGGTTGTACTGACCTGACCTTTGTAGGTCATCAAGTTGTAACTTATTAATTTTATCGCTCCCTCCGGAGGCGAAGGTCGCGCATTCGAATCGCTCCGGGTGCACCATTTTTTAGGGACTTTTCGGCGAGAAATCACTGAATTTTATTTTATGCGACCACAACTGGTAAAGCGCAACCAAGACATACCCAAGGTAATAAAGTACGCAATCACAACCTAATCAACAAGCATAAAGTGATGGGTATATTCCACTATTTGGTTTTAAGAAATAAGAAATTCAGGCCTATTGTTGATTGGTGGGTCTATTTCAACCAAGAAAGTGAGAAGTATGTACAACATTGCTATGTGTAGTCTGAAATACTTTTTTCAAATTTGTGCATTATCCTATAAATAGCCACATATAGGCCCCAAAAATCAGTAGTTTTACGTATATACCCTTCTGATAATTAACTCAATAATACTCTTAATCTGTTTCTGTTAAACCTTTCTGAAGGGACGTTTGGTTTTCGGATAGCAGTAATAACATGGAAGGTATTATTTTGAGTTTTTATGTTGCACTTCAACCAAACTTTGATAACGACAAAAAACAATGTGTTGTTGTGACGCTAGAAACTGCTATGCCCAACTCCATCAAGGCTAATGCAGACGCGCTACATTCTTTACCTGCTGACACTCAAGCTTCTATGCAAGCTACAGATCTATCTTTTGCCAAACTCATCGGCAGTAACTTGGATGCCGCCTACTTTACCGAATTTGAGCAGACGCTATGTTAAGAAAGATAACTTTGGGGGTGAGAGGCAAAACCTCACTAGGGTTAGGTTTTCTTATTTTTACATCCCTGTTTATTGCCAGCGAGTTTAGTTACTGGAAATCCCGGGTATATGCGGAACAAAATATCATTTCGCTCAAACAGATATCCCTAGAGCGCTTAAGTTATCAAATCACCACAATATTAATTTCTGAGCGTGAAAGTCTGTTAGCTCTACGTGATGTTCCGCCAGTGACAGCTATGATCCGAAGCCGCAATGCTGGTGGCATTGATCCGTTGAGAGGGGGCACGTTGGGACAATGGAAGAAACGTCTAGAAGATATCTTCCTGTCGTATACTTTGAATAGTCAATCTTATGCTCAGCTAAAATTTATTGATGTCAATGGTAATGAACTCGTTCGAGTTGATTCCTTAACGGGGAAAGCAGCAGTTGCGGATGATCTTCAAAATCAAAAAGACAACCTATATGTATCTGAAACGCTGAAACTGCCAGCCGGTAAGTTGTATTATTCGGACGTGAGTCTGAACCGTGAAAACGGGGTGATTCAGCAACCACTTACGCCAATACTGAGGATCGCAACCCCCGTTTATTTACAAGAAAATGATCAAGTTCAAGGTTTGATTGTGGTTAATATCTATGTTGAAGACCTGTTCAAAAATATTTTTGCAGAATCATCAGGTGTGAAACGTTTTGTCAGCGACGCGCAGGGGCAATACCTTAAGCATTCTGATACCAGCAAACTTTTCGGTAAAGCATTAGGCACAGACTATAATCTGTCTCAGGATGATCCCCAGCTCATTGACCTCTCAAAGCAGCATGATAGCGTGATGCACTATGATGCCGAGCATGATGAAGTGGCTGGGTTCCAGAAGATATTTTTCAGCCCAAACGATCATAATCGTTACTGGTTACTGGGTATCAACATTCCGCAAGCTATCGCTTTTGCACCTCTTATTGCCGAGCGCAATGACTCCTTATTAGCGGGGGTATTTTTGGGGCTATTGGCTTTATTGGGTACCCTGTGGATGACCACCCAAAACATTGTAACACCCGTGGTGCGACTAGCAGAAATAGCTAAAAAAATGCAGCAGGGGGATATGGTCATTCGTGCGGATCCTGAATCAGTAAAAGACGAGTTTCGTCTTCTGTATGAAATATTTAATGATTTTGCGGCTAATCAGCAGCTTATTAAAGCAGACCTCGAAGCTGACATATTACTAAAAACCCAAAGATATGCATTGGTTATCGATAGCCTGATTGACAGCCTGATCACCCTTAATAAAACAGGTACGATTGAATCATTCAATCCTGCTTCCGAACACATTTTTGGTTATTTGAAGGGGGAGGTCATCGGGCAGAATATTAATCTGCTAATACCTGGGTCATACCTTAGTGAGGATAATAATTATCTTTTAAAACATATCTACACTTATGAAAAGCAAACAATCGGTATCGGTCGCGAGATGATCGGCAGGCGTAAAGACGGTTCTACCTTTGTCATGGAGTTGGCAGTCAGTGAATTGAATGTAGGTGAAGAGCTGCATTTTACAGGTATTGTGCGCGATATTTCAGACCGCAAAATAGCTGAACAGAATGTACTCGACGAAAAAGCCCGGCTGTTAGCTGTTATTGACAATGTGGTTGATGGCATCATTACCATTAATGAAAAAGGTTTCATTGAAACATTTAACCCTGCTGCAGCAAGGATTTTCGGTTATAGCCCCGATGAGGCGATAGGGCAGAAGCTTAAGAGTCTTATACCCGCGCCTAACCACGCTGCATACGATGACTATCTGTCTAACTATGTCAGTAACGACGAGAATAAGGTAAGAGGTCAGGTTCTTGAGAGTGTTGGCGTGCACAAAGATAGCAGCACCTTTGCCATAGAAATGGCCGTTAGTACCTTGCTTATCGGCGAGCAACGCCATTTCGCTGCTATTGTCAGAGATATCACTAAACGTCAAACAGACGCGCAGAATGTGCTCGACGAAAAAGCGCGGCTGTTAGCTGTTATTGACAATGTGGTTGATGGCATCATTACAATTAATGAAAAAGGTTTCATTGAAACATTTAACCCTGCTGCAGCAAGGATTTTCGGTTATAGCCCCGATGAGGCGATAGGGCAGAGTGTCAAGCTGCTGATGCCAGAGTCTGACCACCGTGAGTACGACGATTATCTATTGAATCATGTCAGTATCGACGCGCAAAGGGTCAAAGGTGTGGGTCTTGAAATCATTGGTCTGCGCAAGGATGGAACTACCTTTCCGATGGAAATGGCCCTCAGTACACTGCTGATCGGCGACCAAAGCCACTTCGCTGGTATCGTCAGAGATATCACTGAGCGCAAACGCGTGGAGCAGATGCAAAAAGAGTTTATCTCTACGGTTAGTCACGAATTGCGCACACCATTAACATCGATTCGTGGTTCTCTGGGTCTTATATTAGGCGGTGTTGTGGGTGAATTACCTGAAAAGGTGCATGACTTGCTCGCCATCGCCAACAACAACAGTGAGCGATTAATAACTCTAATCAATGACATTCTGGATGTTGAAAAGATTACTGCTGGGATGATGGATTTTGATTATACCGTCACAAACCTGATCCCCGTGATTAAAAAAGCGCTTGAATCGAACAAAGGTTATGGTGACCAGCTAAACGTCAAATTTATATTTGAACAGGGTGAAAATGAGAGGGTAATCGTTCGTATCGATGAAAAGCGCATCGATCAGGTGATGTCCAATCTGCTTTCCAATGCTGCCAAAAACTCACCCACTGGCGATCATGTTGATATTATGGTGACAACATCAAAAGGACAAGCCCACATTGCTGTGCACGATCATGGCAAGGGCATACCAGAAAAATTCAAATCCAGAATATTCAGTAAATTTGCTCAAGCTGATAGCTCCGACACGCGGCAGAAGGGTGGTACAGGGCTAGGATTAAGTATTACTAAGGGTATTGTTGAGCAACATGGCGGGAGTGTTCACTTTGACAGTTCACCCGATAAAGGCACCACTTTTTATGTTGATTTAGCTTTGTACGAGGAAACACATAAGGTAGATATAGACTCTGATAAAGGCCATTCAGATCGGCCGCTACTTCTGGTTGTTGAGGATGAGCCGGACGTTTCTAAATTACTGGTCATGCTGCTGGAGAATGGTGGCTACGAATGCCATCAGGCATTTGACTATCAAGACGCAGTAAAAAAAATACAGAGCCATCACTATGACGCTGTCACCTTAGACCTGATGATCCCCGGAGGAAGCGGCATTAATCTGCTGCGCCAAATGCGCGCCGACAAAGCCACTCGAATGCTCCCTGTTATTGTGGTGTCTGCCAAGGCAAATCAAGGCAAGCTTGAAATTAAAGGTGAAGTGCTTAAGAAGGTGGATTGGATTGAGAAACCAATCAATGAAGAGCTGTTGTTGAAAACGGTGCAAAGCAGTTTAGCCCCTGAACACGACAAGGTGAGCATTCTACACGTGGAGGATGACCTAGATATTGCGATGATTATTAATACCCAATTAAGCCCTGAATACCAAGTTCAACATGCGACAACGCTGACACAAGCAAGACATTTACTTAGAGATGAATACTTTGATCTGGTGATACTCGATATCGGCTTGCCGGATGGCTCTGGCGAAGACTTATTACCCTTACTAAACAGTCCACAGCACCAGACCCCGGTGATTATATTTACGGCTCAGGATATTAGTGAGGATCTTGCTGCACAGGTAGAAGGCGCAGTGGTCAAGACGAAGACAGCACCTGAGACACTCATGCAACATATCAAATCGGTGATAAACAAAGAGACTATACACAGGGTGGATAAATAAGATGCAGCCATTAAAACGCATCCTATACGCTGAAGACGAACCCGACATCCAACAATTGGTGTCACTCGCTCTAGAAGTTGTGGGCGGCTTTACATTGAAATCATGCAATTCTGGCCTAGAAGCAATAGCCGAGGTTGAGGCATTTGCTCCACAATTACTACTACTTGATGTGATGATGCCCGATATGGATGGGCCGAAGGCATTACTTAAAATTCGTGAAATAGAAGCATACCGAACAACGCCGGCAATCTTTATGACCGCTAAAGTACAGCCCAATGAAATTCAGGGTTATCTTGATATGGGGGCGGTCGACGTGATCGCCAAACCCTTTGATCCGATGGCACTGGCCTCGCAGATAAGTGAAATATGGACAAGGATACAAAATTGATATGATTACCCAGAAACCGCCACCCGATATTCAGGCGACATTGACTGCATTACAGCAGACGTTTGCTACAAAGATCCCAAAAAAAGTCCAAGAAATACGTCAAAGCTGGGAAAAACTTAAGTCTGCACCTGACGATCAGGCAATGTTTGAGACTTTTTATCGCCAAGTCCACACGTTGGCAGGTACCGGTGCAACTTACGGGTTTGAAGCCATTTCCGGCTTTGCCAATATGATTACCTTACGCTTGCCAAAAACTGAGGTCATTACTTCCTTGCTGGTGGATGAAATAGAGTTTTTTCTAGAGAAACTGGGTAATGCAATCAGTGGCGAGTCTACTGCAATGACGATTAATATGGCGCCAATACAACGTCAGAATATGTCCTTTGTTTCAGACAACGCTGCGGATATGTTAATTTATATAGTGGATGATGATGTTGACTTGCTCAGTAGCATCAGCATACAAATTCAGCGTTTTGGCTATCGGATTGCTGCTTTTTCTGACCTGCTTTCATTTGATAAGGCGCTGGAGCGGGAGGTTCCAGACGTGGTAATAATGGATGTGATTTTTGATGGTGATTCAAAGCTGGGAACCGCACACATCGCACATATCAATGCAATACGAAAGCATCCGCTTAAGACTATTTTTATGAGTACCAGCGGTGACATTACAACGCGTCTTGATGCGGTACGTGCCAATGGTCTGGCCTTTTTCCCCAAGCCGATTGTGGCGGCGGCCATGGTTGATGCTATTGAAACATTCACTCATCAGATTACTGAAGACATTTATCGAGTTATAATTGTTGATGATTCACCAGAGCAATCTGCATCAATAGCACTGATTTTGCAACAAGCTGGGATGCAAACAATTGAGGTCAATCAGCCATTGAAACTGTTGGATGTACTTGCTTCATTCCAGCCTGATCTCGTTATGATGGACCTGTATATGCCAGACTGTAATGGTATGGAATTGAGTCAGATTATTAGGCAGATGAATAGTTATGTCGATCTTCCTATTGTATTTTTATCCACTGAGTCAGACTTGAAGAAAAAGTTGGGTGTTATGGGGCACGGCGGCGATGATTTTCTAACTAAACCAGTTTTGCCTTGGCACCTGGCCTCTGCGATCACAAACCGAATTAAGCGTGGACGAATGATTAGCAAGCTTGCAGATACTGACGGACTTACAGGTTTACTCAATCATATAAAGATTAAGGATAAGGTCGAATCTGAACTGGCCCGAGCCTGGCGTGAAAATACATCGCTTTCTATTGCCATGCTGGATCTGGATAACTTCAAACATGTGAATGACAATTATGGACATCCTGTGGGTGACAAAGTACTGAAGAGTCTGACCAATTTCTTTAAACAGAACTTACGTCAGTATGATGTTATTGGCCGTTACGGCGGTGAAGAATTTTTGGTGGTGCTGCCGAGTACTGACTTATTAACTGCAAAAACAATTATGGATAAACTAAGGACCGGTTTTGGTAAAATTAACCACTTACGTGATGAAGACGATTTCACCTGTAATTTCAGTTGTGGTATTGCCTCATTCCCTGATTTTGACTCTGCGAATACCCTGATTGAAGCAGCAGATAAAGCACTATATGCAGCAAAAAATGCAGGCCGTAATCAAGTCGTAATTAACACCCCACAAATTAACCAATAACAACAAAACCTAGACCTATCAAGCCACCCATAATAGGTTTTGAATACCAACTTCTAATTAGAATCTAAGTCCTGATAGTCTGCCAAACGTTTAATCGTGTGGCGGCAGAACTTAAGATTTTTGTGGTTTATAGATTATCACTCGAGTATAGCCTTCTACCCATTGGTAACGATCAATCTGCAGCGCAAAAATAACTATGCTGGGCTCTGATAATAGTTGTTTCAGGGTTGCATTGCGTTGCAACAACAAGCGCTGCGCTGATTGAGCTGACTCACCTGTTAGTTCGTGGGCCTTGCCAAATCCACTCATGGCCAAACCAGCGATATGATCGTCATTCTTGCCTGTGCGATTATCCCAAAGACAGGTGACATTGGGGTTAGCACGCATATTTTTTACTTTTTGGGTGTTTTCGAGCGATGCCAGGTAGATTTCATCCAAATCTGTTGAGATGGCATAAGCCATTAGATGTAACGCTAGCTCTTCATCACCGAGGGTGGCTAATACGCACTGGGCTTGCTGCTTTAATAGAGAGGCTACGGTATTTTTCATCAGATATTATCCATTGATAGGCCTGACAACTGAAACTGAATTGTCAGTCAGCCCATATAATTGTTTTAGTTAATCACAACATAAAGGCGCCAATAAGTCTGTTGCGCCCAGTGGTCGTAGACCCGTTCAGCTTTTGATGTCAGCACAGCCTAACGTGACTATCGGGCGGGATATATCAAAGTGAGTATGTTGCTAGGCAGCAATATTTACATCAAGCCCTAGGAAAAAATCTACACTGTCGCTCGTGTAGTGTAAGTTACAAAATAGAGCCTGTTTATTTAGCAGGCTAACGTCTTAGGGCTGCGAGTCACTATCGACTAACTCCAGTTTACCATCGACTAGTCTACTTCGGAAGTGTACCGCAAACCCTGAAACAGTAATAATGGATGTTGGCGAATATAAATTATTCTCTAAAGAAACACCTTGAATGTTTAAGTTCTACGAATGGCATTCCAGCCTAGAGCTTTCTGGTGACAGAAAGGTAAGCAGACTAGCAGCAAACTGATCTCCAGGCTCCCACATTGCGTAAATGCTTGTATTAAAGTACGTAAATTATCGTATCAACAATTCTAAAATATAAGGTGTTTTTATGTTCATCACTCGCAGTAGACATCCATTTCAGGACCGGCACTAACTAGATGTTAGCCTTTAAAGATTGACCCTATATTTCTAATAAAGTATGTTGCCATTTAAGCTTTTTATGCACAGACTTTCTCTGTATTTACATTTTGATTGAAATAAATAATTGAATCAAAAAACAATATTGTTCAGAAATAACTTGGGAGTCGAATGACAGAAGTTGATTTAGTCAAAATATTTAACCTCCAGCCTTCTGGAATTGCTGAGCTTACCCCTTTGGAAGGGAACTATATTTTCTTTAATGAACAGGAGCGTATCCTCAGAAGGCTATCCGTCAGTGAAATTCAATCTGTTTCGATATTTGATCTTTTTTGTGTGGATGAGAGTCAAAAACTGAGGACGATTTTTGAAAAATGTGTGACATCATCTACAGTTCAGGAATATTTTTTTAAATATAAGAGTGACAAAAACACATTTCAAATGAGGTTGGTTAAAAGCGATAATGGAAATATTATTAGTTCACTCACGGATATTTCCAATCTTCATCACTTGGAAGGACAGCAGTTAATATATAAGGAAAATATTAAATGTTTGAGCGATGCTGTTTCAGGAGCAAATATTGGTTGCTGGGACTATTATCCTCAAGAAGATCGCATTATTGCGAATGAAACATGGGTAACTCAAAAAAAATACAAAGATGAAGACTTCAGATTAAATACTGAATTATTCTCAGATGTGATTGATGGACTCACAAATTGGGCTTCTATTGTTCATCCTGATGATTTGGAAGCCACAAGTAAACTTATTGAAAAACACTTAAATAAAGAGACAGAGGTTTACGATGCCAAGTTTCGAGTGAAGTGTGGGGATAATCAGTGGAGATGGATTCACGATATAGGTAGAGTTTTTCTGCGTGATAAAGATGGTTTAGCTATTCGAATGAATGGGGTTCATATTGATATCACTGAACGTAAACAAGCCGAATTACGTGAGAAATCTCGCACTCATGTGTTAGAGCTAATTACGAAAGGGAAGCCGTTGCCAATTATTCTGGATGCCATTGTGAAGGTTGTTGAGCAAGATAACCCAGCCATGTTATGTAGTGTTTTATTACTAGACGATACAGGAAAACATCTATTAAGCGGCACAGCATCCAGTCTTCCCGATTTTTATAACGAAGCGATTCATGGCATAGAGATTGGCGAAGGGGTTAGCTCCTGCGGAACCGCCGCCTTTATTAATCAGCGTGTAATTGTTGATGATATTCAGACACATGCTTACTGGGTGACCTATAAAGAACTAGCAAAAGAGGCAGGGTTAGGCGCATGTTGGTCGGAACCAATACGCTCCACAAAAGGTAAAGTGCTCGGCACTTTCGCTATCTATCATCGCAACATTAATCATCCAACAGAAGCTGATCTTGCCATAATTGAACAAACCGCAAATATGGCAAGTATCGCCATTGAAAAAAAACAAACCGAAGAAAAGCTAAAACGCGCGGCCAGCGTGTTCACCCATACCCATGAGGGGATCATAATAACCGATGGCTCTGGCAGTATCACTGAAGTCAACGTCGCAATCAGTCATTAGCCGTTGCATTTACGGATTTAGATGGCTTCAAAGCCGTCAATGACCGCCACGGCCATAATGTAGGAGATGAACTACTCATTGAAGTGGCACATCGCATGAAAGAAACATTACGTGAAGGTGATACGCTGGCACGTATTGGCGGCGATGAATTTATTGCGGTTATGGTTGATTTGGAAAACATTGAAGATAGTGAGCCTGTATTAAAACGACTACTAAAGGCCGCTTCCGATCCTGTTTACTTGGGTGATGCCGTAATGCAAGTTTCAGCTAGTATAGGTGTAAGTTTTTATCCACAAGACCATGTAGGTGCAGACCTACTCATACGTCACGCCGACCAAGCCATGTATATTGCTAAGCAATCAGGTAAAAACCGTTATCATTTTTTTGATACTGCACAAGATAATGCGAGCAAGACTCTTGGGCAAAGTATAGGTGATATTAGTTCAGCGTTGGATAAATGTGAGTTTGTTCTTCACTATCAACCTAAGGTCAATATGCACACTAGTGAAGTGATAGGCGTAGAAGCTTTAATTCGCTGGCAGCATCCTGTTCGTGGTTTAGTCCCACCTTCAGAGTTCTTATACGCTATAGAAGGCCATGCCATTGGTTTGGGAATGGGTGAATGGGTCATAGACAATACACTGACCCAAATAAGCCAGTGGCGAAACATGGGATTACATCTTTCTGTCAGTGTCAATATTAATGCCTATCAATTACAACAACCCGACTTCGTCACTCGCTTAACGGCATTGTTGGCAGCCCATCCTAAAGTGGACCCAAGCTGTTTAGAATTGGAAGTACTGGAAACCAGTGAGTTAAGTAACATCAGCCGAGTGTCTGCCACGATGAATGCTTGCCATGACTTAGGTGTGCGCTTTGCCTTAGATGACTTTGGCACGGGATATTCATCACTCAACCATCTCAGACGCCTGCCTGCTCAAATGATTAAAATCGACAAGAGTTTCGTGGGTGACATGCTAGAAGATACCGACGATTTAGCGATTGTTGAGAGCGTCATAGGGTTAGCTCAGGCATTCCGGCGTGACGTGATTGCTGAGGGAGTAGAAACTATCGCCCATGGATTAGCACTGTTGCAACTGGGGTGTGAGTTAGCACAGGGTTATAGTATTGCTAGACCCATGCCTGCTGCGGATATTCCTGAATGGATTGATACTTGGAAAGCGGATGATTCTTGGCAAGCTTATAAAGGATAACTGACTTGACCACTGAGCCTCACCAGAAGCGACCTTGTAGAGTAGTCGGGTATGTCCGCTTATGGCACAGGCTGTGTAAAAACTAATTTTTCGCTGTTGACAATACGTTGCTGTATCAATGAAAAAAAAGATTAACCGCAAATCACCATCAATATTCATTGTAGAGAAGGTTTTTAAGTCAAAGTTAAAGACGAAAATCCATAGATTGGAGTTTTCACACAGCCTGGGCACATTTGCGACGCATAGCTAATGACACATGCGATAGCTCAACTTGACCCATCAACCATCACTGACCGCCACATCCACAGTCTCCAAAATTTGTTGCTAGTGTCCCAAACGCAGCCTAAAAACCACCAATATGTCCCCGCAGTTGCAACCTACAACAAAATTTCGCTGGCCGAGTACGTCTGTGATGGGCAGTAGTGAAAATCACGCAGCGGCTCGCGGGGCACAAAAGAGCAGCACAGAGTGTTTTCGGAAGCAAATGGGTGAGACCCAAAATCTATAAGTCGGTGGGTGTGAGGTAACTCGATAATTTGTAACAGAAAAATGGTGGCCCTTCCCTGGCTCGAAGAGGGGGCCTGACGATTATGAGGCAAGGAGAGAATCTAAAATTTACCCTTCGAGCTCAAGAAAAGTAACGCTTTTTTCCGGCGCATAAACCTCTTGAGTGCATAACCGAAACTATACCGAACTTTTTGGGTTGTTGACGTTGTCGTCACCATGTAAGCCCAAGAAAACTCACAGTTTAACCTGACCGAACTCCGAACTTTTTCCGAATTGAAATTTCAAAGGTGTGCGTTTCGGTGGGTGGGGTAGGGGCAAACTGAAAAACTGAAATTCTGCGAACCTGCAACCAGACCGTGGTGTTCTAATGTTTTAGTAAAAGGTGAGGACATAATTCTAGCTCTCAAAAGAGAGTAATAGATCAAGAACGGAGATCTACGTCAAGCTTTTTTTCATGATTCATTAAACAATGTTAATGGTTAATTTAAGTGCGGAACGACAGATAATAATAAAATAAAAAGGCTACGATTGTAGCCTTTTGAAGATTGTAGATATAAACACGAATGTGTTTTGTCACATATTTTACTTACTGTTTTTTGGTTTTTCGAGATACTACAAGTCCGGCTAAACCAAGGACCATGATTAGATAAGTGGCAGGCTCTGGTACGTCTTCAACATTGATATCATCAACACCACCAAAGCGAATGTTGTCGATAGCAAAACCGGCTGGCTCAGAACCAACTAAATCCAAAAACACACCGGCAATGGATGCAGTATTATCATCCGTTACTAAACCTAAAAACTCGATACCAGTAACAGTGTTTGCTACGGATCCAATCAGACTACCATCTCTTGCAAATGCCGTGATAGCGGTAGACGCAACTGTATCAAAAAAGCCACCATCGAAACCTACACCAAATTGATCAATACTGAACAATATTGCGATACCGCCATTAAATAAAGGCGTTCCACTTAATATTGGTGATGAGGGGTTTGAGGCGTCATTTGAAATGAAGGTGTCCGGCGCTGCACCATCCAGAGATAATGGGCCTGTTGGTGAGCCTACAATACAAGCCGTAGCTGCCGCACCTGGGCAATCAACAGTTGGGGTTGCACTTAGACTTTGGCCCATAAACCAACCGTCGAAACTTACATCTGGATCACTAATGTCACCTCCGTAATCTGTTGGAGTGTAAAATGGGTTGATTGTTCCTAATACAAATTCTTTAAAAGTGATTTGGCCAGCACCAGCGTTAAAATCTGAGTCATCAACTTTAATAATACCTGCTGAGGCTACCTCAATAAGTGATCTAGAATCGATTTTCAGATGAAATATCTATGAGTCCAATTGTGTAAAAAAACCTGACAATGCGCTATAACTTGAAAGTTCTGACTGTCAGGTTCGCTCAAACCAGCCCATTCCAGAATTTCAGGTTTTCAGTTTTCCGCCACCCCACCTAAAGTGAAAACCGTCAGACACCACCAACTGGCCTGGAGGGTACCTACTACGGAAAAATCCACCGAGAGGGTACTGTCAAGTTAACAAGCTGACTCAGAAACATGCGATAATCTGGGCATGCAAAATACCAATATTTATGCCGGATATCGCTATCCACCCCAAATAATCAGTCACGCTGTGTGGCTTTATTACAGATTTACACTTAGCTTTCGTGACATCGAAGAATTGCTGGCAGCAAGAGGCATTACCGTCAGTGAGAAAACCATCAGAAATTGGTGCCATAAATTCGGTTAAAGCTATTGCGGGCTGCTGGAAAAGAACCGTGGACGATTGGGTGATATCTGGTAACTAGATGAAGTATTTATCAAGATCAACGGCGTCCTGCATTATCTTTGGCTGGCTGTCGATCAGGATGGCGATGAAATTGATATTCTGGTTCAGAAACGTAAAGACAAGAAAGCAATGAGACGATTCTTCAGAAAATTACTCAAAGGGCAACAAGCCGAGCCAATCAGGATCGTCACCGTTAAATTTCGTAGTTATTCAGCAGCAATAAAAGAACTGATACCTGATGTGGGGCATTCTACAAATCAATACGAAAATAATAAATGCGAATCATCCCATCAATTTAGTCGACAACAGGAAAGGCAGATGAGGAAATTTAAATCACAAGGTCAGGCTCAACGATTTCTCTCCTGTCATGGAGTGGTTAATAATCTGTTTAGGCTTAGTCAATCAAGTTGGTCGACAAACATATCGATAACACGTATTGGATTGTCTTCGGTAACAAAGTCATCTATTGCTTCTGGGAAGCGTGTCGATTGGTGTCTTGATTGGCCTTTAATATGATGAGACATATCAGCTTTTCTCTAGTTTGGCTTACCCCCTTATTATACTAAACTCGGTCTCGAAGTTGGATCGCTGACTACGATTCATTGATCATAAGTATCTTGTACTTAGACCAAAAGGTGATCAATAGTTTTTACACAGTCTGTGCCAATTGCGGTCATACATAATCCATATTTTCCGATTTTTGTACGGCAAGTTTGCCACCATAGCGGACATTGTAGCCGCTATGCGGTTAATGCCTAAAAGGGCTAATATTACTTGACCACTACAGTTCTAGGCATTGTCTAACTACCCTCCTATATCATTGGCCATCTCTTGCTGGAGTATATTTGATCAGCCTACAAGCCGCTGGCCGCTTTCTCTATTCAATCAAGCTATGCACTTATTGGTTGGATCTAAGACTATTGAGATCAGTGATTTTTTGGCTTTAGACCAAATAGACTGAAAAATACTAAATAAAAGTCCAATTGCCCCTTTTTGCAGCCTCTATTTATACCACTGTGTATGCAAAATATTAATATCCTTTTCTCTGTTAAAGCTTTGTGTCATGCCACCCAATATAGGTGATTGCACAATATGAGGATGAGGAAATGGCTAAACAAAAACATCAAGAATTTGGCTTTGGAACACAAATTCGCAAATCACCATACTTCGATGCAACCTTACGTTGGGAAGCCAAAGGGGTCTTGGTGTATAACCACATATATATACCCCGAGATTTCGGTGATCCAACGCAAAACCTCTGGAATTTGGTCAACACGGCAATACTTTGTGATGTTGCAACGACGTTCTATTTCACCTATGTTCAAAAATAAGGTCAGAATCATGGAAAAGCTAAAGTCTCAATCAACTGAGCTTGTACTTAAGGTCTCATGTGCTGCCACAGGAGGTATCGTAGCGGCTGCAGCATCTTTTTTATGGACTAACGGTTGTTATATATCTGAATTGAACCAGTATGATGATGAAAGTAATGGGCGTTTTTTTATGCGTCTGGTCTGCCGAATCGAATCAAAAGATTTTGATATTAGTTTGATTAAAGAAGGTTTTACATATATCGCCAAACAGTTCGATATGGCTTGGGAGCTTTATGACTCTTCAATTCCTAAACGTGTTTTAATCATGGTCAGTAAATCAGATCATTGCCTTGCTAATTTGCTCTATCGTTTTCATAAAGGAGAATTACCAATAGAAATTACGGCAGTAGTTTCGAACCACAAGGATCTTCGGCATATGGTTGAGCGAGAAGGCATTCGTTTTGTTCATTTACCTATCATCAAAGAAAATAAAAGAGAGCAAGAATTGGCCTTGCTTGATGTAGTCAAAGAAACAGATACAGAACTGGTTGTTCTTGCTCGATATATGCAAATTTTATCAGATAGTTTATGTAAAGAGTTATCAGGAAACGCTATTAATATTCACCATTCCTTCCTACCTGGTTTTAAAGGTGCCAGGCCTTATCATCAAGCCTATGAGCGTGGTGTGAAACTCATTGGTGCAACAGCGCATTATGTTACTTCAGATTTGGATGAAGGGCCGATTATTGAGCAAGCGGTTCAACCGGTTGATCATACTTATGGTGCTGAACAATTAGTTTCCATTGGTCGAGATACCGAAACAATTGCATTAGCCCGTGCCGTAAAATTGCATTGCGAAAATCGTGTGTTTTTGTATGGCAATAAAACCCTCGTTTTTAAATAAACACACTCAGGATTATGCTGTGGCAAAAATAATTGATAGTAAAAAAATCTCAATAAATTACTGAAGCGTTACCTGTTGAAGTGCAGAGTTTTAGTGATACCTATACTACCCTTACCCTCTTTTACTCATACTACCAACAAAGCGTGTGACTTAAGTCATCGACGGTATGGGTGGCGGGCATTTAGTACCCCATTCACTTAGACCATCTAAGCTCATGGGGCTGAGTTCCTTTGCCGCCTAGCTGCAACTCCAATGGCTTTGAGTATATACCCAAGTGACCTCAAGATGCAGAGTTCAGCGGGAGTTCAAATCGTCAAATACAAGGCAAAGGTATTGAGGCATAGCATTCCTATGTCCAATACAAATAATGCAGTAGTTGGGGATTTGAAACCCGCCCGAAGGGAGCTTAGGCCGAAACTCAGTGCTGCGTTACAACATTTGAAAAGGGGACGGCCATTCCCTACATGTTGTGCCTTACCTTGGGGGCGTTGCCAAATAGCCATGGTTAAAGCATCACAAAAAAGTTCTTCTTGCATTCTTGAACCCATTACCCAGCCCTCTACCTTCGGTAAATGTGAACTACCCACCAACGTCGCTTCGCGTCGATCACTGGGTTTTCTCGACAAACTTCCATAAAGAGAGAGTGTTTCATGGCTGCTCCGCACTGCTTGGGTCTTGAGTAACCATCCGGTCATTTGTTCTGCGCTTCAGCTCTCACCGTTTTAACTTTATAAGCTAACCATCATCAGTATCATCTTGTTGGCCTTTGCAGCTTGCAAGCGACGCTAATTTGACTTTCTCTGCGCTTGTTTATAGCGATAGCCACGCTCACTTTTATTACATTTCAGTTTGTGGCATTGGCTGACTAATAACGACCCTCCTATATCATTGGCCATCTCTTGCGGGAGTATCTTAGATCAGCCTACAAGCCGCTGGCCGCTTTCTCTATTCAATCAAGCTATGCACTTATTGGTTGGATCGAAGACTATTTAGATCGGTGATTTTTTGGCTTTAGACCGAATAGACTGAAAAACGCTAAATAAAAGTCCAATTGCCCATTTTTGCAGCATCTATTTATACCACTGTGTATGCAAAATCCTAATATCCTTTTCTCTGTTAAAGCGCTGTGTCATGACACCCAATATAGATGAGGGCACAAATTATGAGGATTAGGAAATGGCTAAACAAGAACATCAGGAATTTGGCTTTGGAACACAAATTCGCAAATCACCATACTTCGATGCAACCTTACGCTGGGGTGCCAAAGGGTTCTCGGTGTATAACCACATGTATATCCCCCGGGATTTCGGTGATCCAATACAAAATTTCTGGAATTTGGTCAACACGGCAATTCTTTGTGATGTTGCCGTTGAGCGTCAGGTAGAGATCACCGGTCCGGACGCCGCAAAATTTGTTCAGATGCTTACTCCGCGAGACCTTTCAAAGTTTGCTATAGGCCAGTGTAAATATGTACTGATGACAAATGCTGAGGGTGGTGTTTTGAACGATCCTATACTGCTTCGTCTAGAGGAAAACCGTTTTTGGATCTCTCTGGCTGACAGCGATATTTTGCTTTGGGCGCAGGGCGTCGCTATTAACTGCTCCTTAGATGTCACTATCCACGAACCGGATGTTTCACCACTGCAGTTGCAAGGTCCTCAGTCCGGCAAAATTATGCAAGCGCTATTCGGCGAAAGTATCACCGACCTTAAGTATTACTGGCTGCGGGAATATGATCTTGACGGTATTCCACTGATCGTTTCCCGAACCGGGTGGTCAAGCGAAATCGGCTATGAATTATATTTGCTCGATGGCTCCAAGGGTGATGAGCTGTGGGAGAAGATAATGGCTGCAGGTGCTCCGTTCGGTCTTCAGCCGGGTCACACGTCGACAATTAGACGTATTGAGGGCGGTATGATGTCCTATCAAGCCGATATGGACATCAATACCAACCCCTATGAATTGGGTATGGAACGCTTGGTCGAATTAGATATCGAGGCCGACTTCATCGGGAAGTCTGCCCTCAAACGTATCCGTGAAGAAGGTGTATCACGCAAGCAAGTTGGTTTGGTGATCGATGGCCCTGCACTGACAGGTCCTAACTCCAGGTTCTGGGCTCTGGAAAAAGATGGCGAACAAGTAGGTAAGGTCACTTCTGCCGTGTTTTCTCCGCGTTTGGAGCTAAATATTGCGTTGGCAATGGTTGGCACAGACCAAGCGGCGCTTGGCACCCGTTTCGAGGTCGAGACGCCTAGCGGTAAAACAACAGCCACCGTTGTCGAAAAGCCGTTCTTTGATCCACTTAAGAAAATCGCGGTGACTTAATATCAGTAAACAAAAAAGCATAATGAGTGAGTTGCCAGCGCAGGCTCGTCTTTATGTTCAGGCTTTAGCCTAAGCATTTCGTAAAGCGAACATGAGTATCGCGTTTTAAGTACCGAAGGTTGCAATAGCCAAAGAGTAAAATGGCTACCACTGGGTCTGCGGTCACTTATTAATCGTTAAAACCACGGGTTAGAACACCCACCAATATATAGGATAGTTTTATGGGGCTGCTCTCTTTTCTTCACAAACCTTCCGCTGCCAGCACAGAGGATCAGACATCCTGCTTGCTGGATAACTTTCTAAGCGGCTATTCGATTGAGGTGATACCGCGGATAGCCGACAAGGTGGAGAGGTTCCGCGACATTCTACCGACAGGCACCCGCGTCTATATAGCCCATATCGAGGGAACGCCGATTGAGGATATGGTTCGTACGGCGCGCCGTCTGGCTGATGAGGGCTTCCCGGTCATGCCCCATTTTCCCGCTCGCCTGCTCAAGGATAGGGCCGAGCTAGCCCAGTGGATAGCACTATATCAAGGGGAGGCGGGGGTTGAGCAAGGACTGCTCTTAGGCGGTGGCGTTAATACCCCAACTGGCGAATACGAAAATTGTATGCAGATGATCGAGACGGGACTCTTCGACGGATTTAAGAATTTGCATTTCGCGGGCCATCCAGAAAGAAACCGAGATATTGACCCAGATGGTTCCGACAAAATGGTGACGCAATCCCTGAAGTGGAAACAGGCTTTTACCGAGCGCACTGATGCCAGTGTCGCGATCACCACCCAGTTCTGTTTCGAGGCTGCCCCAGTAATCGCTTGGGCTGACCGGCTAGCGGGCGAGGGTATTAATCTGCCAATCCATATCGGCGTGGCCGGACCGGCTAAGCTCAATACCCTGATAAAATACTCTTTGTCTTGTGGCGTAGGCCCCAGCATGCGGGTGCTGCAACGCAGGGCAAAGGATGTAACCAAACTGCTTCTGCCCTATGAACCCACCGAATTATTGACCGAGCTTGCCGCCCATAAGGAGCGCCATCCGAACTTTGGCATCAAGCAAGTGCATTTCTTCCCCCTGGGCGGGATCAAAGCCAATGCGAACTGGGTCACCGAAAATGGAGGGGCCGCGGGGCTGCCCGCCTCCACCGAGTAAGGTTAGGCAGTAACACGCAGTAACGGAATCCCCTGTGTTCGGGGCGTTTTTACGCTGCTGAGCGAGCTTGCCACTTTGCGGCGCTGCTTTACATAGTGAATAACCCACCGGCATCAATTCTTGTCGATCATTGGCTTGTATCGACAAACTTTCGATAAAATCAAACACACGGGATCACTCCCGGCCTAGCGGTAGTGCTAGTGAGGGACGATCCGGCATCTCAGGTCTATGTTCGCTCGAAGGGCAAGCAAACTGTCGAGGTCGGTATGAACTCCTACGAGCACAAGTTACCTGCACACACCACTGAGGCCAAACTACTGGCTCTGATCAATCAGCTCAATACAGACTCGGCGGTGCATGGGATCCTCGTTCAGCTTCCTTTGCCGGAGCATCTCGACGAAGCGGTAGTGATCAATGCGATTGACTCGGCCAAGGACGTAGACGGGTTTCATATTTCTAATGCTGGTCTGCTTGCGACGGGGCAGCAGGCTATGTTGCCCTGCACCCCTTTTGGATGTCTGATGATGCTCCGCGAGCATTACGGTAGCCTTTCGGGCCTCAATGCTGTGGTGATTGGGCGTTCAAATATCGTCGGCAAACCTATGGCGCAGTTGTTGCTCAAAGATAGCTGCACAGTGACCGTAGTCCATTCTCGTACGCGAAATATACCGGAGATCGTGAGCGGTGCAGATATCGTTGTCGCAGCGCTAGGACAGCCTCTTTTCGTCAAGGGCGAATGGATAAAGCCTGGCGCAACGGTGATCGATGTGGGTATCAATCGCATTGAACAGGGCGACGGCATTACAAGGCTTGTCGGCGATGTTGATTATGAGGCTGCCAAAAAAATCGCCGGAGCGATCACGCCGGTTCCTGGTGGCGTCGGTCCGATGACCATTGCCTGTCTACTGGCCAATACGGTGACGGCATGTTGTCGTGCCCATTCCCTTCCCGAGTCCAGTTTCCTGTCCGCCTAGCAGGCCGAAAAAAATCGTGGGCGAAGTCAATGGGATATGGAAATATCGCCTGCATTGGTTTTTGGTTTTTGGATGTCGGATGTCGGATGTCGGGTGGCGCTAGGGTGCCTGCAAAAGCAAGTTGGCCATGCTATTTTTCCTTAGCGAACATCATTCGAGTGGTTCAATGTAGCTGGCCTGATTTAAAAACGAGCTTTTCGATGGTCATACCCGCTAAAATCTAAGTTAGCTGACGTATCAGAGATTTATTCACAGGACTGCTGTGTGCGGATCTTAGCAACTTTTGTATCGCTGCATCGCCTGCGGCCTAACTTCATAAAATTTAAACAAAAAAGTTTAAAAGAATTGAACATGATCGCTACGGATTTTTTTTATTTTCTAATAGTTTTAACAAGCTAAGAGGCGTTGATTTAACATCTCTGGTGACAACATAAGTAATATAACGGTCAATACCTATCTCTTTATTGAGTAAATCATCCATCAGATTTTGAAAATCATTGAGGCTAGCTGTAATTACTTTCATCACATAGTCTGAACCACCGCCAGTTGCGCTACATTCTACTATTTCATCGACTCTTTGAATGCAATTTTCAAACCGCTGAAAATCTGTTCTATTATGAGTTTTAAGTGAAACTGTAACAATAACTTTTACAAGATCGATAATTTTATCGATAGCAATTTCACCTCGATAACCCTTTATATATCCGGCCTTTTTGAGTTTTTCTAGTCGAATCCAGCATGGTGTTGATGACAGGTTGACCAGCTCTGAAAGTCTAGTTTTACTTATTTGACCGAACTGCTGCACGGCACTCAAAATGCGAACATCTACTGCATCTAACATGAATTTTTTCATATTTCCATATTTTCATTAGTACGGGCTGCAAATAAACTCACGTAACGTAAGCAATATTAGGGTTTATAGTGTTTGTTCACAAATCCAGGTTTATTTTGTGGCATCCTCATGTGGCTACTGAATTCGATCTTCAGCCCACTACCGTTCGTGTGGATGAGACAGGTTCATTGTCTGGCTGACAGGCGTGAACCATGAACGGTGCCATCCCTTCTATCATCAACAGCATCTCAGACTATCAATGCAGCTTACAGATGCATCTGTGATTAAATTGATGGTAGTGACGCCAGCTTTCGTGGTCGAAAATAAGCACAATAAACCTCTTTTTTCAAAAAATCTACTGTACGGCAAAGGCGATAGTAGTCGAGGGCTTTGAATAGTCAATAGAAAAAGACAAGGTTTAACTGTTGCTAATCAGGGGTCATTAATCGTGGGGTATTTTAATTGAATATCAAAGCAAAAAAGACCCTGCTATAGAGCAAGGACTTTTGAACTCTCATCAAAGAAGCGTCCATCTATATCGCGGTAAATTTACTGCCTTCAGGTCCCTATCAGCTGGTGTGCTGTCAGGAAGTTGAAAGGAGCCATTTAAGCCCCTGTATTAAGCCGCTTTTTTGTAACGTCTGCGGGTGATGAAACCCATCAGGCCAAAACCCGCCAATAACATAGGGTAGGTAGCTGGTTCCGGCACCTGCACTGGTGGTGAGCAGCCCTCTCCACCGATAACTGCACTGTCCCCTATGGACACAAACGAGGCGGTTGAATACACTCCGGCACAGCTTTGCTGAGACGCACTTTTCACTTTCGCATTGGCACCCACCATGATGTGCTGATCGGTCATCATCGTGCCCACAATATCAGCGCCATCGCCGATGCTGATGTAACCCCCGGTGTTCCAGATCACCTGGGCTTTGGCGTTGGCGTCCAAGTTAATCATTTTAACTGTGGAGACGCCACCGAAGGCAAAAATATCACCGATGTTGAAGACCCAGATCTGGTCAACTTTTTTGAACTGAGCATCTAACAGCAGTGTTGTCGCGGCGGTCGTGGACCAGCTGGGTGCGGTGTACACGCCCGCGAAGAAGGTCCTGTCTGTGTTCATCGTCGCCGACAAAGTCTCAGTTGGGACTAAGAGATTGAGTTTCTTTTTTATATTAACCAGCTCAGTTGTGGCACTGGCTATATTGTCATCAATCTTCGACTTTACATCTTCAAGAAAATTATCATCTGCCGCCTCGGCGGCTTTATTGTAGTTACTCGTAGGGTCCGCCTTGTACTTTTGGTCTGCTTCAAGTAATAACTTATCCAATCTAAGTTCCTCGGCCCCAACCTGCCATGAGCCGGCTAGATTAGCGTCAATAGCAAATGCGGATGCCCCGCCCGCTGCAAAGTCGCCGCCTACCCCAGCACCGGCGCTCATGGTGCCGACCCCACCCGCCGCAACTACGCTGCCTGTGACGGTGGCGCCCGCCGATACGGTGGCTGCTATTTTTGATTGCACATCACCAGATGCCTGACCGCTTGCGCCGAGCGTCATCACACCACCGGAACGAAGATCACCAAAGACAGAGAAGCTGTCACCTACATCTGCATAGGTTTTGCTTAATATGCTGCCGTATACAATGGCATTGGCGCCTCCGGACGTATAAGTGTTGGATAGTGATGCGTATTTTTCCAACTCTAAACCGATTTCCACCAGTCCTGCCGTAGCAGGTGTACAAATTACTGCGGCCAGTAATGGCATCGCAAACATAGATAATTTCATAAAGCTTCCTTGGAGATAATAAAATTACTGCCCTACAGGGACGCGGATTAATCGGTCAATTACGGGAGCATTAATTGCCCCGTAATTTATAAAATTATAAATTCCGTTGGCTGGACCAGTCTTAGGGGACGAATTTTCAAATGCAAAAAATTGCGCCAATAATTATTTATACATACAAATCAATATCTTAAATGTGTATTTTGTTTAAGGTCAAGGGCGTAAAAAAGTCGGCCACATCATTTTGGATAAAAAGCCGCTTTAAAGGGCTTGCCGGTGCCATTGACGTTAATTTTCTTTGTTTTGCTGATAAAAGTGCAAAAAAAACTGACTCATACATTTGGATGAAAAAAGGCTTTAAGGGCCTTCATGCTGCAATTAAAATTAAATTTGCGGTATTTTGTTAACATAAATGTGTAAAAAAATAGACACTTTAGCTTTGGCAATATACACGTTTGGGCGATACGGCTATAAATTGAGTATAGGTAAAATAAAACGTCATCTTTCCTAAAATCAAAATACATGATGCCTCATGTTTTCCATATTGAGTTAAGTCCTCGGTTGATAAACTCGGTGTTTAAGTTTAAGTATTGGGTGAAACGTTGCTGCGTTTTGTGGGCTTATTAAAGAACATTTAAATGGATTAAAAAATCTGTGAGGTGATACTTAGGTATGGGAAGTTATAACCGTGTTTTGTAAGTCATTTATAACCTCAATTGCTGGGGTTATAAATCAAAACATACACTGATGCTACTGCCCTTTCAAAATTTAAAACTCCAAATTGTAGATTTTGTTGCTTTATCAAAAGATGCTATAGATATACATCTTGGTATGAGTATTTTTATTTTCGCAGTCTTAGTTTGGGGAAAAAGAAAAATGACTGTTAAGTGCCTGCTTCCAGTTTTCATTGCAGCACTGGGGATGGAGGTAATGGATTTATATGATGACTATAATTCGGTAGGATATTTTCGTTGGTCCAACTGCTTACATGATTTAATTAATACCTCATTGTGGCCATGTATTATTGTTGTATTAGTCAAGTTAATTAATCTAGGCAGTAATAAAACTGATTGATATCAATAATATACGTGTCTTGTTACCTTTCATTATCGTGCAGCCCTTAGGAGTATAGGTAAAATGAGTATAGGTAAAATAAAACGTCATTTTTCCTAAAATCAAAATACATGATGCCTCATGTTTTCCATATTGACATCTATTTTATATTCTTAAGGGAGTGAAAGTCGGCTATTTTCGTCAATTAATCAACTGTTTTCACGTAATTAAGAATTCAAGACAAGCGGCTCCAACTGTTGTGCAAACCAGCTCTGAATATTGCTTATGATGATGAACGGCTTTTATTCAAACAGACTTATCTGAGGCGGTGCTCGATTTTCGCCATTAGATACCTGCTTTCAGAGCAGACTTGGCATTTAAACGTTTAGAAAAGCTAATCCTTCCACCGTCTGCAGATCGCTCATTACCGACCTTTCCAGAATTTCAGATTTTCAGTTTTCTGCCACCCACCCAGAATGAAAACCGTCCGACATCTGCAACAGGCTGCAGAGGGTAACTACTGCCGAAAACTCACCGACAGTGCTCCAGAGTGGCCGAGTGTGGCAAAATTTCCGCGGCCGGATGCCTCGGTCATGCCCAAAAATAATTTTGCAGAGTGGTCCACTGTGGGCAAATTTAAGCTTTGTCACATGCAAACTTTATCTCTAGATATGGTTTCAAACTTATTTGATTGTTACATACCACCAGATATTCTTTCTGCTCTAACTTAATAGCCCATCATATTCATCATAAATCCACTTATTAGAACAAGTCAAAGTAAAAGTAAAACAAGTTTTTAGTGGGCCTCCAACGCCAGCTATGAGCGATCTATAGACATACGACTGGAAGAAAAGCGACTGTCTCCAGATCGTTCAATATAGGACCATTCCAGATTTCCAGATTTTCAGATTTTCAACTTCGATCTCCCGCAAAAAAAAAATTTGAAAATTGCGACCCCATCCTCCCCTGAGTGAGCGATTGCAGCCAAATTTGGCCACTTTTGCATGTGGTGCATGTGGTGCATGTGGTGCAAGGGGGGAGGGGTGAGCCAACCTTCAGTTGATGATGTCGGCATTTTTTAGGGGTACTATCATAATTTAACGGGATGAGTGAGCGCATCCGTCCAAACGCGGACAAATCTCGGCCACAAGTAAAGTCTGATTTATTGGTGATTGCATATTAACATCCAACCCGATCACCTAATAACATTGATGCCGATCACCTAATAACATCCATCCCGATCACTCAATAACATCGAAGCCGATCACTTTTTGGTTAAAATGTTATTCAGTGACCGGCTTAATGTTATTGCCCAACTTTTACTCTTTTTTGTCTGTCCAGTAGGTGTTTTTAACCGTTATTCTTTTCATTTTTGATGGTGAGAATAACTATGCCAATGGCACCTATTTCAATGCGTAAGTTAAAAGAGATTTTAAGACTCAAATACGGCTGTTTGCTCAGCCATCGAAAAATAGCCAAAAGCTTATCTGTTTCAGCGTCAATCGTGTCTATTTATGCCATTCGTGCCACCTCTCTTGGGATCACTAGTTGGCCGCTTGATGAAAAATGGAATGATGAGACGCTTCAACGAGCATTCTTCAAAACCAAACCTAAGAGCAAGGGCTACATCATCCCTAATTGGTCTGTCGTCCAGCAAGAGCTGAGGCCGAAAACGATGACATTGCAGTTATTGTGGGAAGAATATGGTGAGCGGTATCCAGAAGGTTTTTACAGCTACAACCACTTCTGTCGTCTATATAAAACATGGCTAACATGTCAAAAACCGTCCATGCGTCAAAACCATAAAGCAGGTGAAAAACTGTTTGTTGATTATTGTGGACCCACTATGAATATTGTGGACTCAACAACGGGTGAATGCCGCACAGCACAGGTTTTTGTGGCAGTCATGGGCGCATCTAACTACACCTTTGCAGAGGCTACGTTTAGCCAAAAACTCGAAGACTGGGTGATGAGTCATGCACGATGCTTTGAATTTCTGGGTGGCGTACCTGAATTGGTCATCCCAGATAACTTAAAAAGTGCCGTGACAAAAGCGTGTCGTTACGAGCCGGATCTGAACCCAACCTACCAACAACTCGCCGCCCATTACGATACCGTTATCGTGCCTGCCAGACCTTATAAACCCAAGGATAAATCGAAAGCTGAGGTGGGTGTTCAAATCGTTGAACGTTGGATAATGGCGCGACTTCGCAAGGAAAGCTTTTTTAGCTTGCGACAGTTAAATCTAAAAATACAGACACTTTTAACCGATTTGAATCAAAGGCAAATGAAAAAGCATCCAGGCTCAAGGCTATCCCAATTTGAAGCGATAGATAAACCCGCACTGAAACCTTTGCCGTCACAACCTTATCGCTACACCTTAGTGAAACAGGTCAAAGTGCATATTGATTATCACATCGAGATTGAAAAACATTACTACTCGGTGCCACACGCCTTGATCAAGAAAAAGCTAGAAGCACATGCTACGGGGCAACTGGTCACACTTTATCATCAAGGGGTACAAGTGGCCGTTCATCCAAGATCATACCGCGTGGGAGGTCACAGCACCCTGGATATCCATATGCCCATCGCCCATCAAAAACAGCAGCAATGGACCCCCGAACGATTTGAAAGTTGGGCCAGAAAATTCGGAAAATCAACCGAGCAATTTGTCATTCAACTCATGCAAACCAAAAAACACCCCGAGCAAAGTTACCGTGCCTGTATGGGCATATTGAGTTTAGGAAAAAAGTTCACAGACAAACGACTTGAAGCCGCCTGCTACCGAGCGTTAGCAACAGGTGTTACGCGAGTAAACCAAGTGAAAGCTATCTTAGAGAAAGGGTTAGATAGCCAACCTCTACCGGAAAAACAGCTGGATCTTTTAAGTGAGATAGACCATCAAAATATCCGTGGCAATCATTATTACCACTAATAAAACCTAAGGAAACAACATGCAATCAGTGACGCAACAAATCAATACTCAATTAGTCATGCTAAAGCTAAGCGGCATACGTGATGCGTTATCACAACAAAGTGAACAACCCAATCTATACGTCGAACAAAGCTTCGAAGAGCGGTTATGTTTATTGCTTGACCATGAAATAACCCAGCGAGATCAACGTAAAATTGACCGACTGACCCGCCAAGCCAAATTTAGAGTGAACGGGACATTAGCACAGTTGGATTATGGTGCGTCGAGGCAGTTAAACAAAACGCAGATCCGCTCATTAGCGCAAGGTGAATGGCTTCGTCTTCACCAAAACATACTGATCACAGGAGCAACAGGTTGCGGTAAAACCTACCTTGCTTGTGCGTTGGGCCATAACCACTGCCAGCAGGGAGAAAACGTTTACTACTTTAGGCTCAAAGAATTGCTTGAAAAGATGTTTATGGCACAAGCGGATGGCAGTTATCGAAAGTTTATTAACAAACTCACATCAGCGAACTTACTGATCTTAGACGATTGGGGATTAGAGCCATTAACGGGGCAACAACGCAGTGATTTACTTGAGTTAATAGATGCGAGGTATGACACAAAATCGACACTGATTGCGAGTCAATTACCGATAGAAAATTGGTACGATATGATCGGGGAATCCACGCATGCAGATGCGATCCTAGATCGGCTTGTTCACGGGGCAATTAAGTTAGAATTAAAAGGCGAATCCATGCGAAAAAAACTAAATTCCTTGACTGAAGCCGATCACACAAGTTAGATTTTACTGAGTTCTACTGGAAGACAAAAAAGTGATCGTCTTCAATGTTATTGACCGATCGGTTTCATGTTATTACGCAGTGATTGGGTTTTTGCAGGATAGTTAGCGAAAGGATGTCGGTAAAGAGGTAGGTTGCGGCAGTATCGAACAGGTTACAGGTCACGGTAAAACGATATCAACTCTTTGCGTATCAATCAAGGAAATACCCAAAGAAGTCAGCACTGCAGCGGTAAAAAGATACAAGCCCCAAGCCACTTCTATCTGCCAGACGCCGACGCCTTTTGAGATAACAATATATATTGCCAGAATAAAGACCTCCGACATGGCGAGCTTGCCCAGCGTTGTTATCACCGGTTGTGCAGCTTCTGTAAGCAGGTTGAAGTGAATGAGAGCCATGCCTAAGCACTTCAGCAACGGCGCAACCAATACGAAGAATGTCACAGCCAAGGCCAGCAAGACATCCGTTTCCCATAGTGCTTGGATACCCGATATCACGGTCAGTGTATCAGGCTCGAACAGTCTCTTTCCTCCCAGCCATAAAGGCATTTGCCACTGTGGCAACAGGCCGGTCGTGAGCAGCGGTGAGAACCATGCGATTGGAAAAGCGAACACAAGCGATAAGTTCAAGTATTTAATGAAATGATGGTTAGTCATGGTTTGTTTTATTATAGATTGATAGATTAGGTAGATTGAAAGATAGATAGGTAGATTGAATGGAAGAGGAAGAGCCCATGTAAATGTGCTGCCCTTCCCTCTCGGGTGCCAACTGAAAATGCGGCAAACAGCGCTTCAAACATACCTCGATTTTATGTCTTGAATTAAAGTTTTATGCTGGATGTCTATGTTGGCTGTTGTTGTAGCCTGCTTTTTGCTTGTTAAATACTAAGGCATGATTCACCTGAATGGCAGGCACAAAAAACCCGCACTTGGCGGGCTTGATGTAACTGCGGTAATTTCTGCCTTGGCCAACCTAGATCAGCGAACCCAAATCAGTAATTAAGATTGTTTCTTAAATCGACGTGATCCTAAACCCATTAAACCTAATGCAAAAATAGCGAGGACAGAAGGCTCTGGCACCGAGACAGCAGTTCCGAACAATTCTATCTCGTCGATTGCCACACCGCCGCTTATACCGGTCGTGGGGACTATGATGCGAAATCCAGTCGCGAGAACCGGGCCGTCAAAGCTATACACTTTACGAATGGCTGAGGAAGAAACCGAAACAGCGCCGTCAAGTGTTGTCCAAAGGCTGTCGATCGTGTTCTCGTCTGGGCTGATAGAAGTCGTCACCTGAATAATGTAGTCGCCATCACTGCGATCTATATAATGCGGTTTGTTGTCTCGGCCGAATGCAAAGCCGTCAAGATAGAATGATCCGTTAAGATTTATGCCTGCGAAGGCTCCTGAAGTTCCGGTAGCTCCGTTACCAATCCAACTGTTTGAATTGCCGTAAATCCCGTCATTCAAGGCACCAATAGTGTGGATCAGGTGAACTCCTGCATCAGCAAGCGCGTCCAGAGCGAATGCGGTCCCGCTTGTAGCTAAATTGGTAGGAACGTTGAGGCCGGTTGGGCCAGTACTATCCAACGTAATGATTGTCGCGTTCGAAGTGAGACTAGTCGCGGCAAGTACCAAACCTAGTAAAGCGGTATTTAAAAATTTATTTTTCATTTGATTTTCCTTTTAATCTCTTCACAAAACAATTGGAAGGTAGCTGCAAAAAGTGATACTTCATCGTGTACTGGAATACTAAGCATGAAGTGGGCCATAATTATTATAGTCAACAATTTCAATTGCTTGAGAATATTCGTCACTTCAAGTTATATGGGTGTGTAAAAAAGTCAGACACAAAAAACCTTGTTTTACGTGGAATTGATTACACAAGATTAATAAATTCGCATAGATTTGGCCATTAAACCGTAACCCTTGACTAACATGCTGCTTTGAACGTAGAAAAAGCAATAAAAATTGAGTTTGAAATCACTTATGGCCGTCTTTAGAGTAAGCCAAATAGCTGTGTTGTTACTTAGTACCTAGTGGTGCTAGTTTTTATACACTGAATGCAGCCACTGAATGTCAGTTATGTATTCAGGGATCCACTGCCAGCTTGTCCATTTTGCCTCTTGAGTTACCCTTACCTGCGGCTATCCCAGCAGATGTCAGCAAATTTTACACTTGGCTAAACTGATTTTGGGCTGAGGTTTTTCATCCATGACGGCCCTCTTTCTCCCATGCTGGTAAATGGTACAAAGGACATGGCCTTCGACGGTTTGTCGCTGGTTACCTCGGCAACACTCAGAATTTCAGTTTTCCAGTTTTCCGCCACCCCGCCCAAAATGAAACCCTCCGAGGTCTCCACCACTGACAGTGACCGGTTTGCAGTTGTCCAAAATCCAGTACAAACCCCACTCTGAGAGCTCCGCTGTTGTGCGCTGAGGCAAACGTTCGCTGGCCGAGTACGTCGGTGATGGGCAGTAGTGAAAATCACGCAGCGGCTGACTGACTGCAAAATTGGTGAAAAGGTGGTTTTTTAGACGAGTTTCAGTGAGACCCAAAATCTATAAGTCGGCGGGTGTGAGGTAACTCGATGATTTGTATAAGAAAAATGGTGGCCCTTCCCTGACTCGAACAGGGGACCTGACGATTATGAGGCAAGGAGAGAGTTAAAAATTTACCCTTCAACCCCAAGAAAAGTAACGCTTTTTTCCGGCGCATAAACCTCTTGAGTGCTTAACCGAAACTATACCGAACTTTTTGGGTTGTTGATGTTGTCGTCACAATGTAAGTCCAAGAAAACTAACAGTTTAACTTGACCGAACTCCGAACTTTTTCCGAACTGAACTTTTATCCTGCCATGGCATCGTCAATAATTTGTTTCGACTTAGTCGCCATTTAATGAAAGCCAGTAATTACAAAATGTTCCGTGAACGATCGTTTGATGAATGGGATAGGGTGAGTTGTGTTCAAAATCCGACATAAGATGTTTAAAACTAGTTTTTATCGTCTAAATTCGATAAGTTGACAATACCTCCGCTTTGAACAATGGGTTGAGTCCGGTTATCACACCCTTGGTAAATATAGCGCACAAATATGATGCGCATCGGAATATTCAATGTAGACGGTTTGCATTCATAAAACATGGTTTTTTAAAAAGCCATCGACTCAACTTTTCAATAACAAGTAGGGCAATGTCCTATTTACAATCTGTATGGTTGCTTTAGTCTATTTCATTCAAAGACCTTTCCGCTTTTTTTAACCAATAATACATCTTGTCACCATCTCTTGGTGTGCCTTTGCCTTCGTTATACATAAGAACCAGAGACATTTGTGCGGTCAAAACTCCAAGCTCAGCTGCTTGCTTACATAATGGAAAGGCTGCCCTATAATCTTCTTCCGCAAATTTAGACCCACAAGCATCAGAAAGATCCTGTTTACTCATTTTACGAGGACCTACATCACTTTCACTCATAGTATTCAGAGAGATTTGCGCATCTTCATGACCCTGCTCAGCAGCTTTGGTGAGCCAGAAAATGGCCTGTTTGTCATCTTTAGGCGAGCCTATACCCTTGCTATACATGCTGCCTAGGTAATATTGACCCGTCATATCCCCCTGCTCGGCAGCTTTGGTGAACCAATAAATGGACTGTTTATCATCTTTAGGAATGTCTTGGCCACTGAAAAACATACCACCCAAAGCTAATTGTGCGTTCGCCACCCCTTGCTCGGCAGCTTTGGTGAGCCAATACTCTGCCTGTTTATCATCTTTAGAAACGCCTTGGACACCGATATACATCATACCCAGCTCATATTGAGCTTTACCATATCCCTCATCAGCCGCTCGCTTACACAAAGGCAATGCCGATTCAAAATCCCTCTCAACTGATAATGAATAACAGGCATCAGCAAATAGCTGACTATCATCCGTACATCCGGAAGTGACCGATATAAAAATACCAGCAACTGACAGGCACTTTACGAAATGAGTGATTAATGATTTTGGGCGGTTAGTTTTGTTGGTGTCGTCCATTACAATATAGCTTCCTAATTTAATATGACTGATTAAGCAGTGGTTCTTCAATGCAGTATCTGGAACAAAAAACGATGTGTTATTGAATTATATTTAAACTTAAATTTTTATAAGTTACCAAATATATTTTAAATACATAATAATAAACGCCCATACAAATTTTGCACTATCAACTTTCATTTCAGTGAATGATTTCCTGTCGGGTTTGATTAACTTTATAATTATAGTTCGCTCAGTATAGCCATACATGAGCTTATCTAGATATAAGCAAGTATGGCTATATGATGTCACAAATTGGAATTATCAGAATGGCGGCATTATTTAAAATTAGCCTATATAAGTCAGATGTAGTTCGATTTGAAAGTATTTCGGTTTCATACAATTTTACGTCTTCGCACAATTTTGCATTGGAACCCGTCGCCTCGACGCGTCAATTGCGTCGAATGTTTCACTAAAACGTTTAGGGGATTTTTCTGTCACCAAAAGCAAAAAAAAAAAAGGCACCGAACCCGGATTTGGTACCTTCACAAAAAAACTCATCGTAAGTGCTCCAGAGTGTCCGACGGTGACAAAATTTCCGCCGTCGGATGCCTCTATCATGCCCACAAATAATTTTTGCAGAGTGGTCCACTGTGGGCAAATTTACGTTTGTGATCTCAATGGGGCGGGAGGGGATGCGGAATCCTGCGAAACTGAATTCTGTGCAGGTAACTCATACGTGATACACCTTTCCTGATGAGCCTATTATTAACTGAAGGGTTTACTTACCACAGAGCCAGCTAGGAACAGAATGTAGTTAATGTAAGCTTTGTGGAACTGCAACGGATGAAAGAAAGCGGTCAGTCGAACATTGATTAATAGTGGTTCATTGTGATGCCAAATTGGCTCGTCAGGGGCGTCACCTCTAATTCAAATTTGAGCAAATTGAATTCATTCATCGAAAAAATACTTTTTAACATATTGATTTCATGTGAAAATCAGGATTGTTAGTCAATTTGGATATCTGGGTGTAACTGATATATCTACAAAATTTGCTGTTAGGTTTTGCCCAATCCCGAAGCAATTTACTTTTTTATAGGGCAGGGAATAAAATATGGAAGTTTTTTTTATAATTTGGTTAGCTTTGGCTGTTTTGGTTGGCGTTTTTGCTGATTCACATGGTCGGTCTGGGATCGGCTTTTTCTTTCTTTCAATACTAATGACACCTGTATTTAGTTTTATCGTAGCTTTGGTTGTAGCTATTGCGTGGCCTATAACGAAAGTAACTGAAGCTAAAGCATTAAAAAGTGGTGAAATGAAAAAATGCCCCAGCTGTGCCGAGCTAGTAAAGATGGAAGCCAATATTTGTAAACATTGCTCCTGCAAACTGGAAACTACTACAAACAGTAATTTAGCCTCAATAATCGAGGAAGCACACTTTAATGACACTATAGATATAGCTATAGATAAATTTTGGGCTTTTACTAATGAGACTTTTTTTAATAATAGACTTGCTAATGGTCAATTTGGGCTTCCCATAACCGTTTTCTTAGGTGTCTTTATTCCAATTTTATCTTTGTTCCTACTATCACAAGCCCAAACTGGACTTTTTCCGCTGCTTGGCCTACTCGTTAATATTCCTTGCAGTATTGGGATGTGGCGCTCAGCCGACCAGTTCGAAGGCAATAGAGCTTGGGCTTTACTTATCAAGGTATTTACGGTTGTTTTTATGATACCAATGGGCTTATTTTTGTTAGTTTGCATATTTGATTAACTGTGTATTGAGCAACTAACTGAAAATACATCACATGAAGAGTTTATTTCCTAATACGGGTATATAAAGTTAAGAGCATACTGTTGCCTCAAATTGAAACTCTTTGACCGACTGCTTTATAGAAGTACAGCCTACATAAGCCAGATGTAGTTCGATTTGAAAGTCTCTCGGTTTAATGCAGATTTACGTCTTCACACCATTTTGCATTGGAACCCGTCGCTTCGATGCCAAATAAGCCACTCGACGAGTAACAGATCCGTTCGCAGCCTTTGTTCTACATGAAAAAGCGACGATGCGTCAATTGCGTCGAATGTTTCACTAAAACTTTTAGGGGATTTTTCCGCCACCAAAAGCAAAAAAAAAAAAAAGGCACCGAACCCAGCGCGAAGCCGGATTTTGTACCTTCACAAAAAAAAACTGACCGTCAGTGCTCCAGAGTGGCCGACGATGACAAAATTCCCGCCGCCGGATGCCTCGATTATGGCCCAGACAAATTTCCCCAGAGGTGGTCACAGAGGAGAAATTTGGTAATTCGGTGAAGTGGGTGGGGGGAGGGGGTAGCGGAAAACTGAAAAGCTGAAGTTCTGACTAGGTAACGTATGCTTTGTGGTACAGCTACAGATGAAAGAAAGCGGTCAGTCGCACATTGATTTATTTTGGTACATTTTTATACCAAGTTTGATCTTCAGAGCTTCACCTCTGAGTCAAGAACGTACCATTTGCGATCGTTCATTAACGCTGCCAGAACGCGCAGCTTTTTAATTGGTGTTTATGTGGTCGCGTAGCGTTAAGCCACAAAAAGAGCACAGGAAAAGCTATCGTCGTTGCTGGCCTTATTAACTGCACACTGCTTCTTTAATACACTTAACTCTTCGGTCGCTCAATATGGGCCCCTTGAGTATTAATATGTGAGCATTAACATGCTTTCTAAATGAAGCGTATTCACCAACGACTTCGTGAGGTATCAGTACAGCATCGATTACATCAAAGTTTTCATCGTATATTACTGCGGCCAATTCATCGAAGTCTTTCTCATCATATTTTCGGATGGCACTTAGCTGGCGTGACTTATTATCTGGAGTAATTCGGCGGCCTTTAATCTGCACTCTGACATTATTTTTATCTATGCCGTCATAGCCTGCTTTTGAATTAGCTTGTAAATCAAGATTAAGAGCCTTTGCCACAAGC
>NZ_PJCF01000014.1 GCF_002835935.1 Paraglaciecola sp. MB-3u-78
AGTCACCTCAAAAACAGCATCTCGCGGTATGTTTGTCGCACCATTGGGTATGTTGCGGGAAATTAGTGTGCCTGCAGTAGTATCAGCCCCGCCAGCGCTTGTGAAGTCTAAGAAAATAGCGCTTGGGGTTAAATTTCCAGCCAGATCTTCAATGGAGTCTATTTGTAATTGATAGCGCGTATTAGCCTGCAACGGACTGCCAGGTTGCAGAGTGACGGTCATTCGGTTGCTACTAAGTGAACGGTTTACAAATACAAGATCACCAAGATTGTCTACCAGATGAATATTTTGCATCGACAAGGGATTGATCGATTCTGAAAAATTAACCTTAAGACTTACATTGGTAGGAACGTTGTCTTGTTCATCAAATATAGTGGTATGACTTATCTGTGGTGCCTGCGTGTCCGGGGTGAACCCAGTAGTGAAATATTTGACAGTGGCAGGCAAGGTATTACCGAACAAGTCTTTTATGCCGGAGGTCAGGTACATATAATACTGCCTGCCCACCAATAACTGAGTATTTGGCACGAAAGTCAAAGACGATTTGTCGTCAGCTAAAATAATGACGCCATCAACTCTTTGGTTTATCAAAGTATCTTGCACATAGAAGCTAGTGGGTGAAACCGTATCAGGATCGATCGGTTCAGATAACAGTGCAATAGGCTGGGAATTTAGCGGCACATTGGTGGCGTTGGCTACCGGATTCGAATCTATTACAGCCGGGCGTAACGTATCTACGAAGTTCCCAGTTTTAAAACTGGCCTCAAAATCAACGATTGGGTTGCCTGCGTCGTCTCTAACCCCACTAATTTGTATGGTATGGGTGGTGAAGTCTGGCAACAGACTATCCGGAGTAAATAACAATTCGGTATTGTTAGAGACCAGTCTCAGGGTTCCGGGTATTTCGAAAGTGCCGCCAGAGTCAGCTAACAAAATCAGCGATCTTTCGTTAACCGATTTACTTCGCAGCGGCTCACTGAAGATTACACTGACCGAGGTATTTTCCGGAATGTCTTCGCTTCCAGAAACCGGATCGGTTGTGAGTACCGTAGGAGGGGTTATATCCGGGTTGGTAGGGTCAGTCCCTGCGTCTACCTCAGCCTTATCTTCTATGCCGTCACTATCAGTATCTTTGACTAGTGGATTGGAGCCAATAGCCACTTCCTCTCCATCATTTAAACCATCTTCATCCGTATCGGCGAGTAAGGGATCGGTCGCATAACGGTCAGCCTCCTCACCGTCGCCTAAACCATCCCCATCGGTGTCGGGTTCTACCCTGAGGGTCACTAAAGCTTGCGATGAATTGTTGCCTAAATCAACGGCACTAGCGCTAAGTTCGACAGTATCTGCAGCGCCGGTTACCGTTACCGGTACTTCGTATGGGGCGGTGGTGTCTGAAAATATCAGGGTACCGTCCAACATAAAGTTGACCACCCGAACCGCAATGTCGTCGGTGGCAGTGGCACGAGCAATAAAACGCCGGCCTTCAACTACTAATGCATTATCCAGTGGGTAATCAATCGCTACTTGTGGTGCTATGCCTTGATTGTCATTGATCAGGCGATACTGGGAGATATATAAGCGGTTACTGCCGGTGGAATAAACATAGCTTGAATCCAGTGACAGCCCGGTTGCGTCCCTATCACCAAATTGACGGATATCTATCGCACCCTGGTAGATCGGTTGTTCACGGTCTGACAGGTTAACAAAGGGTACGGCGTTGACGAACAGAATGTCCGAGAAAAAGGCAAAGCCATTGGTTAGCTCTACATCACTAGGATAAAAATTCGCCTGACCCCCAACTAAAACAGGCACCATAGGGTCGGTAATGTTAACGACTTTGTAACCACTGGTGTAAGCCGCAAGGTAGGCATACTCACCATCAGTTACCACCGCACGAATATTACCAATGTTGATACTGCCCAGGCGGACCGGAGAGTTAATATCGGATATGTCATAGACATATAAGGTCGTACTTGATGCCATCACCAGACGGTCAGAGCTAACATCAACCCCTACAATACTGCCAATACCTTCAATAAGAGCAGTACTAATAGGCTTGGTAGCATCATTGACATCTATAATTTCAACACCACTACTTTGGGTTGCGACAAAGGCATAACCATTTTGTATGGCCAAATCAACGGCACTGCCCCCTGTATCTATGTTTGACAGAAGGACGGGGAGCATAGGATCACTGACATCAACCAAGTCTAGGCCGGCAGTACCGACTGCCACATAGGCTGTGTGACCTTGTACTTTGACATCCAGCGCGCCTGCAGTGGTGTTAAAGCTTGAGGCAATAGTTGGATTTTCTTTGTCGTTTGTATCAACTATGTGCAGGCCGCCACTTGAGGCAGCTATGTATACGTAATCACCTTGCACATCAGTGTCCACACCGGTTCCGCTGAAGGTTATACTAGAAATGCCTTTAGGCTCAAAGGTCTCAACTGTCACGGGGACTTGTGTTGAGCGTCCATTATTTTCAACTGTGACGACGGCAGAGCCCTCCTGTCCACCGAATATTTCGCCCGGAGTAGCCCCAAAACTAACAATGGTTAAATCGCTGGAGGAGTATGTAGTATCAGCTGAGCTAGTTAGAACTAATTCAGAACCATCTACTAGGGTTCCAGTAATGTTTAGTTGGGTACTTACTTCGTTATCTATACCATTAAACGTCAGGACAACATTGGCGGGTGAAGAACTAAGTGAAACTAACGCTGCAGTATAATTAGCATCATTTATGTCGTCAGGATCTGAGCCAACCAACACTTCAATTCCGTCGGATAACCCATCACCATCAGTATCTGCCAGAAGTGGATTAGAGATAAATCCATCTGTACCCGCTATCACCTCCTCGCCGTCTTTAATGCCGTCGCCATCAGTGTCGGCGACATTGGGGTTCGTTCCCAGATTAAATTCTGCAATGGTGGATAAACCGTCTTTATCCTGATCTTCTAATGCATCTATAGGATCATTGGGATTTAAGCCGTTTTGGGTCTCATATTCATCTGGTAAACCATCACCATCGAGATCACCGGCGGTAGTAACCATAAAAACTCTGGACGTTAAGGCTCCGTCCAGACGAGCAATAATAAGTGCAGTGCCATTACCTGTGGCAGTGACTAAACCATTACTAGAGACTGTTGCTACAGCTGAGCTGGTAACGGAATAATTAATGCCTGATGTCGCATTAGTAACGTCTACAGTACTGTCATCACTCAAAGTGGCGGTGAGTATTAACTGAAAGTCAGCACCCATGCTGTTTAACAAAACGGGGGTGGTATTAGCAAAATCAATGGATTTAGGGGGGGGGTTGGTTACGTCAAAATGAAAGTCACCGACGTAGGTAATACCGTTTTCACTGATCCGGAAAAAATCGGTCTGACCTGAACTTGTCACTCCCGTTGCAGGGTCGATACAGGTGACACGCGCTCGAATGTTGCCTTGATTGGAAGGGATGTTAGGTAACGACCAACCGCCATCAGCAGACACCTGGATGGTGCGATTGAGTACATTAACGATGCAGTTCTCATTTAGCTGCGAAATAGCGTTGAAAGAAATAACTGACAATACTGCGAAAGTTAATAACGACCTAATGATCAATTGTGTTAGCATATTCAGCCACCATCCATTAAAAACGTATTGGATTTAAGTTAGTGAAATTTAAATTTTTTAAATATTACAAATTAACTTCAATTTATATTTTTCTATGTGTGCTCGCTTTTCTTTATATTCCAATATCTAGTATGTTAAGCGGCGGACAAATAGAACTAGCCGGTATTTTAATATTTGCTCTAGGATTACCTTGGAGCTTATTAAGTACATTTTTATTCACCTTGTCTGGTGTATCTTCAGCATGGTTATTTGCTATTACATTTATTGTTAGCTGTGCTATCAACGCATTAATTTTATATAAAAAAGAATCAAATTAATTTTCATCAAAACGTAATATTCTTATCACTTCTTTCTGCGTTCTACCCGCTAAAACAAAAGCACTATAAGCAATAAAAAACTTATTTCCTTGAGAACTAAAACGCACATCTTTAACAATTTCAAGCTCTGTTGTATCTGTGGGATTTCGTGAATAAGTCCAAACAGAATTTCCAGAATTATCTATTTTTGAAATCCAAAGTCCTCTATCCTTAACCCCAGCAAGAACATATCCACCATCTTCAGAAGTAAGAACATCAAGCCTAGGCGAAAAATATTTTTCCGTAAATATTACTCTTGACCACTCGGGTTTCAATTTCAACTTAGATGGTTTCACCAATGAAATAACGTGCTCTTGATTAATAACTTCATCTATAAGTAAAGCGAAACTCTGGTTTTTGTTCTTAACCATACTCTGTGGTTTTCCACTAAAAAACTCTTGATCAATAATTTCACCTTTATCCGTCACTCTTGCCAGCCATACTCTCGATTTATCACCTTCAATAATTTCTCCAAACAATAATAAATCTCCACTGGATTCTTCTACAAAGTCTATGATGTTTAGTTGTTTATCTAATATGTCAGCAGAAGAAAATTTAAACACTTGTGTTCCATCATCTTTAACAAAAAACGGTTGCAGTCCTTTATTTGCAAAAAATAAAATATTATTAGAGCTATCTAAAACAACACTACTTATATCCAATGGTTTATTTGACAGCGTTTTCACTTTAACAGGATTGCTTTTGGTATCTTTCTTCGAAAACTCGAAAACCTTGGTATTCCCTTTATTTGTAATTAAGGGTAGGTAAAGCCTTTCTTGATCTGAAAAAATATTATTAGCAAATTGAGGAGCAGAGGTATCCAGTCCTTCCTCTTCAACATTTTGTGCCTCATTAAATATTTGTCTCTCAAAAATCACGTTTCCATTTAAATCTAAACCTGTCCAATTAATCGTCTTTTTAGCTTTATTTTTAATCTCTGAATCAACACTCCAAATCAAGTCGACACCGTTATTGGTCACATTGAACGAATGTAGATTTTTACCTTCAGCCATTTCACCTAAAGAATTCTGAAAAACCAGTCCTGGTAAAGAATTAACATTAGAGGCTGCATAAAATGAGAGTACATTGAACAATAACAATGCAGTTACTTTAGTAAATTTTATTAGTTTTAGATTTTTCATATTCTCAACTTATCGCTCTTGGGGTTACGGACAGCATTGACAATACTGTTCTTGACGCTCTTTATATGCGGCAAAGAATCCTGCAGCTCTCAATACACCATAATATGAACTGGAATATGTTGAGCAATCTGAGCGTTGTAGAAAATAAGATGTACACTCCAAAATACCTAGTCCGCTGGGACATGTTGCTGGATAGGCAGCACTGCAGGTGTTATCCATTCGTGTTTTCATGCCGTCATCACACACTTTTCTAGATGTAGATAAATCGGTTCCTGGTGCGGCACAGGTTTGATAACAAATATCATGTTGATTGCACGCCAATGGCCCAGCTAAACCTGCATTAGCAATTGTACCTAACGGTTGCCCAAAATCTGTGGGGCTAATGTTTAATAAACCATAAGGATATGGGATGTTATTCATTGGGTTGTCTTTATCGCCGACTGGCGCGCTACAACCGTCAACTTCATGTGGGAGACTTCCATGCTGTGTTCGCTGCGGGCACATATTCTCAAGTGGCCCATCAGATATATTTCCAACCGTCTGTCCAAATTTATCCAACTTTCCCCCTTCAAAACAACATGATTGGGTATCTGCAGGATTACTGCCGTCAGGCGCCTCTTCAACGTTTCCTGCGTTACAAGTTTTACAATCCTCATCCTGTGGAATGTCGCTATCATCATTAATTTGCACAACGTTCCCGCCTTGGCATTCTGGGGACTTACAATCTCCCTCAACATCCTGCTCTTGAGCCCTCGGGTCGCCATCAGCAACAACACAGTTACAATCGCCGTCGCAGTCCTGACAAGTTGGGCAGTTATGAGCACAACCTGCGCCGCCAGGCTGACTGCCACAATGCCAACCCGCTTTGATTACCCCAACACCAGGGTTTGATGTAACTAAGGTTGCATCATTGCTGACGGTGCCTAAACCAATAGATACAAACTCTTCAAGATCGTGGTCATAGGAATACATTTCCACCTGCTCACCAGGTGGGAAGCCATCCATATTGGGTAATGTCAGCCTAGCTGGGGGATCAAACCGGGTATTCGTTGGTTGAATAGTCACAATAAATTGTGGTTGCATACCATTGGGCGGTGCCATGGGCACTTTGTTCGCGTTTACCTGAGTGACTGACAACAAACCTTCTTTACTGCCATCCGGAAAGGTAACTGAACCTTTGGCTACTTCTAACTTGAAGCCCGGATATTTATCTAGGGTTAACTCCACATCTTCTACCCCTACATTCACTGCGTTTTGTGTATTTAACTTCACCATGTAAATAGGTGACCGTAGTGGGTTGTCTACGCCTGGAATGGTAACAAGATTAAATGATAGTGATGGGAATTCCCCAAGTTCGGGAGCCGCAGTTGAGCCGTCGGCAATTAAATGCACCGGCCCGACTGGGGCCTGAGTTATTTGAAATTGACCTTGTGTATCGGTTTGATCTTCCCTGTTGCTTCCATCTATACGAATAGTTACTCCTGGAATGGGCTGGTCTTGATTGTCTAACACTACACCACTGATAAGGGTGTCACCTGGATGAGCAGCGACAAAACCAGTTGCACTAAAACCGGCCGTTAGCAAGGCACCAGGTGCTGCGTCTAGCAATTTCGCGGTGATCCGTTGTGCACTAATCCCTGTCAGGTAACCAAGTGTCAGTTCAGTGGTTGCCCGTCCATCACTATCTGTCGTGGTTTCATAGATTTTACTGGCATTTTGCAGCAAACCTTCACCTTTGGTAACCGTAAATTCGACCCTGGCACCAGCCACGACATTTGCGCCGTCATCGGTTATTGCCACCACTAACGGTTCGGCTAATACTTGACCAACAGCACCACGTTGATTATTACCTGAGTTTATGCTGATTTTATTTCCTGATTTTCCTGTGCCACTGGCGTTGAATATCAATTCATCGTCATAACCTACAACTTGGGCTCGAATTTTATGATTGGCCACACCAACCCGGGAGCCCAGCAAAAACGTAGTTTCTGCGTTGCCCTGGGCATTTGTATCAACTGCCACAGCTCTGCCTTCCTCAGCTGATCCTGCTCCAACTAAGCCTGAACCCTGTGTTACTCTGAAAACCACAGCTTGATTGGCGACAGGGGCTAAGTTGTCATCCAGTACTTGTATCGCCAAGGGGGTTGGCAATACCGTATTGATGGTGGCACTCTGATTTTGTCCATCTACCAATAAAAGTCGTCTACCCTGAGGAGCTGAATAGTTCACCTTGATGGAAGTACTACCTACATTGCCAACCTGATCTGAACCGGTCGCGGTGATGGTGTTTTCACCCTCACTCAGAGGCACTTCCATGACGGCATAACTGCGGTTGGATATCGAAGCCGAAATGCCATTTACGCTCACATTGGCCTGAGTTTGCTCTATCGTCCCTCTAACTATGTCGTTAATAAGGCCGGTTATGGTTATCTTATCTGAAAAAACTTCCTGACCATCTTTATGGGACTCAATAGTCACAAAAGGTGGGGTTTGATCGAGCGAAATTGAAATGCTATCAGTGACCTGCTGAGAATTTTTACTGCCTCTGGCGAGAATAGTATTGAGACCTTCTTCAAGGGCTACATCTACAGAAAATTGACCTCCACTGTGTACAACCTCAACGCCGTTGACGGTTAAAATAACCGCATCATCATCTACCGTACCGTCAACTTGAATGGGGGTTGCACCAACCGTAGCTAGAGATTGGGGTGAGATAATTTTAACTGAAAAGACAGGTGCAAGTAGTGTATCTGCACCATTACAATCTTCATCAATGCCGTTGTTGGGGATGTCGGTGGCGCCGGGATAGATATCGGCATTGTTATCATCACAGTCACCGGCCTCAACCGTTACGCCGTCTTCGTCCTGGTCGGTTTCTCCTAGCGGTGTTACCAGATCTTCCCCATCACAATCCTCATCAATGCCATTATCGGCTATTTCTTGGGCGTTTGGATTGATCGCTGCGTTGTTGTCATTACAGTCACCACCATTCGGGGTAAAGCCATCTTGGTCTTGGTCAGCGTCCCCCGGCGGTGTAACCAGATCTTCCCCATCACAATCCTCATCAATGCCGTTATCGGCTATTTCTTGGGCGTTTGGATTGATCGCTGCGTTGTTGTCATTACAGTCACCACCATTCGGGGTAAAGCCATCTTGGTCTTGGTCAGCGTCCCCCGGCGGTGTAACCAGATCTTCCCCATCACAATCCTCATCAATGCCGTTATCGGCTATCTCTTGGGAGTTTGGATTGATTGCTGGGTTGTTATCATCACAGTCACCAGCTTCGAGTGTTACCCCGTCATTGTCATTGTCGGTACCTGTGACCTCGTCGAAATTAAAGGCATAATTAAGGGCTGCTGGGTCATAGGGTATTCTGCGGTCGTGCCTGAAAATCAATCTGTTGTTACTTGCGCCTGACTCGCCAGCGGACAAGTTCGCAAAGGTTATATTACCATTGACAATGGTGGTGGGTGCCAGTGAACTGGTCACACTTAAGGAAATGTTTTCTGCGTTAAGGCCTTCGTTGGTAATGTTAACGATATACTCAAATTCGCTAACATACCGACTAACCCGTTTGGAACTAAGCTGCGTCAGATCCTCGACCAGCATGTCTGCAAGTACGGGATGCACAAAGAACGTAAAAAATGCCGACAATAATAATAGTATTTTTCCAATACGCATCTTACTCTTCCCAAGCATTTATCGTTTAGTGATCATCATTTATTTAAAGGCAGCTTTTCCAATACATGTTTGAACGAGTCAGATATCAAAAGCTAATATATGAAAATCATTATTTTGATGAAAAATAAATAACATTAAGCACAGACTACATATTGCCTAATTTCTCGATTTTCTATTTGTTGGAGGCCAAGAAGGTCGGCTTCCGGAAGTTACGTAGATATGTTTTTGGCCCTACAGCGAACAGCTGGGACGACAAGCTCTAATTAGATACTGCTAACATTCCTTAAAACTCTTACTGCAAACAAAATTCATCTTCAATTACTTTTTTATTATATTAATTGTTAGTTATAGACGACGCCAATCAAAACGTCATATTTTTATTAAGTGGTCGTATTATTACTGTAGACCACTTGTCTTTTTATTAACAACAGTCCAATAAGTATCATTGCCAGTGATGCTGGCTCTGGCACACTAGAAAGCGTGCTACCTGACGCCAATACAGCAAATGTTGAAGGATTATATACCTCGAACGCCTGCGCTACAGGCCCGCTGTTTGAGCCCAACCAGTCAAATTGTACTGAGAACCCACCGAGACTACCTCCCAGAGAGATAGGAGAAGCAAGAGCCAAAGAATCAAACAATCCGTCATCGGGAAGACCGGTGTCTGGTTGAATAACGAGACTATCCCAGACCGCGGGGGATGCCACCACAGCCAAATTTTCCGTTGTATTATAATCAAAGAAAATCGCAAATTCTTCAATGCCCGCGGCTATATCATCGTTAAATATGGTGTAATCATATTGGTAGGTATTGCCATTAACGAGATTTAATTCGTATTCAATATACACAGCGTTCGCTGAATAACTGACCGATAAAAGTGTTAACAATAAAAGCCTACGAATAATAGAGTGTGCAGTTTTAGAGTGTGCAGTTTTGCGAATAAACATATCTTCATTTCCCTTTGTTAATATATATTTCGTTACAGTATTGCTCAAGATTTGTACATGCGCAAATTAATTCATAAAACATGCTACCCCAGTAAAAATAAGACCTGTAGGGATTATTCCTCTCAAGAGTTTTGCTGAAATATTGTTAAAGGTGTATTTATGTAAAATAACGTGACACATAATTTTCCTGTCTATGGGAATGAAAATTCACTCTAAAGGAGAGTGAAAAGTAAAAGCTCGATTTTTCATAAGTTTAAATAATGATTGTTAAATAAAGGAGGGTAAAAAAACAGACAGGGGATAAAAATAAAACTGAAATAGGACTTTTAGTGGTTTGCAACTATAAATTTAGTAAAGCAGTTATTTATTCTTTGCTGATGTTCTTAAAAAATTCAGCTGGCTAGCATATTGGGAATTGATACAGAGTCAGGATGAACAAGACATATCTATATTTAATATGGTTTTTAACCTTATTCTTGTTCCTAGGGGTAGGGTGGTCAACTTATAATCACCAGCAGCAGAGTTTGCAAATACCTCCCTATCTTTCGCTCACTAAGAACAGTGTTGAGCATGCTTCGTTAAACTTGGTTTTTAAGGAAAATTCATTGAAATGGGCTTAGTTGCCCAGGACCGCCGCTAATGGCACATTTGAGTCGTTTAGTATGCAATGTTAAGCACGAAAACTAAGCCCTTGAGAACCCTAGTATATCCCTAGCTTCAACAGCCGTATTATCGCCAATCAAAGCCCTTGCAGATGGCAACTTTACGGTAACCTTCAAAGCTCTGGTGGTTTTAAGTAATGTTGTGGTTGAGCGAAGCCCCTTAAAGGGCTTAGGATGGCAACTGAACTAAAGTAAACCAATCAGTGCGCCTAGTAATTCAAGGCACTTTTTAAAAATCTGTTCTACAATAAATATTCATTTGATTGATAACAGGGAAGTTATAGTTATGAGCAACATCGGAATTGAAGTCTTGAAAATTGCATTAGATGACGCAGTTGAAAAACAGCGGCTTATCGATGAAGAACTAAAGGAGTTACCAGAAAAAGTAAAGGTTCGCAAACTCGTTACAGAGCAGACCCACCTTCTTGAAGAAGTACTGACCCTTTTAAATCGCATTTTTTAATACAAGCAGCCTAAAGCACCTCAGAATTGATTACAGAAGCACCCGCCATACTAACAATAGCTAACATCAAGCAGCCGAGTATTTGTTAATGTTGACGACGGTCAATATTTGGTTGCTTATAAGGCTTTCATATTTGACGAATAAATAGCCGCACCGTAGATTAGATGCTCAATCTATTTCTAATCAAAATGAAAATTATGTCACAGTATTGCCCACCTCCCGTGTTAGTGAAAACTTGGCTTATGTTAATTGATTTACGTTCTTCTGATGAAGCTAGAGCCCATGGCAAAAGAATGATTGATGTGAACTTTGGCAGCTGACATTGATCAGACCAAATTGAATAATTTCTATTTATAATATTTCCCACAAGATCGCGGGTTTAGTACAATATCACCTCAACTTTTGAGGGTGAAATCACAATGAAAATCAAACGGTTAGACCACCATGGCATTGTTGCTGGCGTTATCGACGACTTAAACATGGTGCCTTTGTTAGATAAGCATTTGCCGCAAGATGATCTTCAAGAAATTAGCCCGGGCGAGGCGATAAAGGGCATGATAATGAATGGCCTGGGGTTTTGTAATCGCCCTTTGACGCTTAGCCCTCAGTTTTTTGCCAATCTCCCGATGGAGCATCTATTTCGTGAAGGCGTTGAGGCATCTCACTTTAATCGCCATAAACTAGGCCGAACACTGGACCAATGTTATGACTTTGGTTGTGAAAGTCTGTTTTCCTTGGTATCGCATCAGGCCTGCGAAATAGAGGCTGTAGATTGCCAGTTTAAATCCCTTGATACCACAAGTCATTCGTTAACCGGCGAGTATGCGCATGATGAGGAAGGCTGTGACGAGCATGTTATCAGAATTACACACGGTCATAGCAAAGCGCATCGCCCTGATTTAAAACAAGTTGTACAAGAAATGATTGTCAGTCAAGACGGAGGAATACCCTTGGCCGTTAAAAATTGGGATGGTAATAGCGCTGATACAAAAGTGTTTAAAGAGCGCGCTAAGGCGCTGGTCAAGATGGTGAAAACTGCGCCCAAGCCTAACTACTTGGTCGCTGACTGTAAGCTTTACCATAAAGACAATGCTGAGTTCTTATCGCAACTGACGTTTATTACGCTTATCCCGTCCACTATTAAACTAGAAAAAACACTCATTACAGAAGCCCTAACTGCGCAAGAATGGACGACTATTGATGACAACTACCAGTACACAGTGAATGAAGTAGAGCACATGGATATTAAACAGCGCTGGATAGTCGTCAATTCAAAAGCCGCAGGTGAGCGTGCAACAAAAACGATTGGCAGACAAGCCGACCGCGCCAAGGAAAAATTAGACAAAGAGTTATTTCATTTGCAAGCCCAGCGCTTCACTTGCAAAGAGGACGCACTGAAGTCGTTGGCCGCGCTTAACAAGCGACAAAAGTATCACCAACTGACTGAGCTTAACTGCATAGCACACAAGGTTTACGAGGGAAAAGGCCGACCTAAAAAAGATGCACCAGTCAAACAAATTGTATGGCAAACGAGCGCGGTGGTTGAGCTAAATGATAAAGCAATTCAACATGCTATTGAACAAAAATCATGCTTTATACTCGCCACAAATGCCGACGAAAAAGCGCTATCACCTGAGGGAATTCTGCATCATTACAAGGCGCAATCGGTGGTAGAAAGAGGGTTTAGATTCCTAAAAGACCCACTGTTTTTTGTGTCATCCTTGTTCATCAAAAAGCCTAGTCGTATCGACGCATTGTTAATGATCATGACCTTATCTTTATTGGTTTACTCAATCGCGCAACGACGCATGCGCGCGAGCATGAAAAAAGCCAATGAAACCATCCCAAACCAGATTAACATACCCTCTGCTACCCCCACACTGCGCTGGGTGTTTCAATGCTTCGAGGGTATCAACCTCGTTCAGCCTGAAGAAACCTATGATAAAACAAGCACTTACTTAGATGGATTCGATAAACTAAGGACAAAAATCATTAATTTGATTGGAGGCCATTCGCTGCATTTGTATAATATTCAAAAAAGTAGCGTGGGGGTCTGATCAATGTCAGTTGGCAGTGTTGATTTGGCGATCATTTATCTTGAGCAATCACACAGCGATAATACGCTGGTAAAAGTTGGTATGTGACACCGATTCACTCCATTCTTTACGGTTCGATGACCGTTACAGATACAGGCTGGTTTTCTGGCAGCTTTTCGACAATCAATTTTTGCTGTTCTGACTCGTCATTCACAGCATCAATAATACTTGGTCGTTCTTTAGAGGCTTTACTTTGAATTGGTTCAGCTCCCATCTCCCAATCCCCCTCAATTTCACCCATAAAAGACAGCGTTAACCGGTTTTTTGTCCTAGTGTTAACGACTCCTAACTCTCTGAGCAGGCAATTGATTAACTCCTGCTTATCAATAGTGTCCTGTAATGCGTATTTTTTACCTTTAACTCCGATGTTTGTCATCATCATTCCGTTCGATTAATCACTTGCCGGTTAAATTTTAGCCAGAAAATGAGAAACCGCAAACTTGATATTTTAAGCTGCTCTTTGTCGGTGACTCTTCCGCTTTACATTTGAAAGCAGACTAAAGCACTGAGCCTAGCGCCAGCAATATACAGGTGATTTAATGGGTCCTTCCTAGTCATATACCACAAGGGTAATTCGCAGCGCATGTTTCCATTTCTACACGACTAACAATAGTGAATTGACGATGACGACGATAACTTCCAGAGCGGCCATTGGGTGCAATGTTAAAGATTCTATTTCTTTACCGTTTAAATCGATTTACCGCCAAATATTCAACTGGTGTTGAATGGCAGTGGTTCGCTCGATTAAGTTAGTTACCATCAAACCGTGAATGGCCCTTAAGAGCGAATTGCGGACATAGGGGACATTCGGTTTATGATTGAGCTATAGCTCTAAATCAGACATTAACGCCCTGTTAACAGGCAAAAAATAGTTGGTTAAAATTAGCGACGAAGGAGCAAAAACCAACTGTTTTTTGTCCTTGTTTAACAGCTTGTTATGTGTTTTATTCACCAAGCCATTTTAGCTTTGCAGTTTTATATATTTTATTGAATTCAGCCTCAGTTATTTTTCCATTAGCTAAGTCATCTTCGGCAGCCCATATAACTCTGATGTATTCAAATTCTGTTGCTGCAAGAATATAACCTAATTTTCTTTCCGTTATTTTACCACTATGAAATTGGCTCATCGCTAACTTTTTATTCCACGACTGACCTTTTGGAGGATCTGGTAGTGTAAAGTCAATAGTGAGTAACCTTTCATCAGATATTGTGTAACCTTTAGCAATTGAATCTTTCGCGCATTCATACAACACATAATCAATAGAATCTTGTAGGCCATAGAAATGCCAATCAAAACCAGCATTACAACCACCTACAATTTTTCCTTCTTTATCACTAATATCAATGACTCTTTCAGCGCAACCTGAAAGAAAGCATAATATAATGATTGTTTTTAATATATTTCGATACATCGACTAACTCTTTTAAACACATAACGCTTAACATATGGGGATTTTAGGAGCGCTTTTTCAGCGAGTAAAATTCCCACCATTATGTTTTTGTTATGTACGTTTATATTAAGGCCCCATTTAATAGTAATGATGGCATGAAAAAGCTAAGCGCGAAGACTGTAGAGCCGGTGAATAATATTGCAGCAACACAAAAAGATGCTTGCACTGCAAACACCGCAGGCTTAGCTGATGCACTATGCCTATAAGCAATATGTGCGATTGTAACCATCTCTTTGAACGCACAATATTTTGCACTTAACCAAGTTAAAAATGGCGTAAAAGTAGCGATAACAAGAGCAAATGCTAATTCTATGCCCCCAAATTGAACTAAAAACGCGATTTCAGGCAAAAGCGCAGCTGCAACAATAAACGCAATACCAACAAAGGCTTTCTGAATATTTGTCAATTCATCCCAAGATTTCATTTTTGTCCCTTAAGTACATAACGCTTAACATATGGGGATTTTAGGAGCGCTTTTTCAGCGAGTAAAATTCCCACCATGATGTTTTTGTTAGCTACTTTTTTAGCCTCTAAATATTGAAAAATTAACTGCATTGATTTTCCAGCCATTCCCCGTATTTATAAGTTGCCAGTTCTCTTTTCCTGAATTACTTTTCCTATCGCCATCGTAGAATATGTAATCAAAATATATGGCTGCTATCTCGCCATCACAAACAATTTTTATATTAGATATTTCTTCTCTCTGCCCTTTAGGATTATCTATTATAGAATCTATAAATATTTCAGGGGTACTGTATCTATATTTAGCTGGCTCACGAAATTTATCCCCAATTTTCCGCTTTAACTCTATTCCTTCTTTTGAATTTGCCCACTTTAATTCGTTTTCATAATCACTTTTAGTGTGTACGCCAACCCAAGAAACCGTTCCGTCTACAAATAAATTCAAGAATTTGCTTTTGTCTTTGCTGATTATTGCACTCTCGAATGATTTTACTATTCCATTTAGATTTTGCTCATCGTTGCAAGCAATTGCAGTTTTTGAAAGTAACAATACAAACGTAATCAGTATAAATTTTTTCATAACATCTCCATGTTGATTAAAGTAGCTAACGCTTATTATCGAGCATGTCGTATATGTAACTTCTCGATTTGATTTTTATTTCCGTCACTTTCAGTGCTTACCTTTTGATTTTATTAAATGTTTTTCACTATCATGCCATCCAAACCGCAAAGCATTGCAAAAACAAAAGGAGCCTGACTTTAACGCGACTTTTTATGCTTCCTATTAAATACTATGCATAAAATATTTTCCATAATTAAATGAATGACTTAGCGTTTTTGAGAAAAAGAAAGTGAGACCAGTCAAAATTACATAATAGGAAGCGAAATAGGCATTATTTACTAAATCTCATTATACCTGAGCTTATATACAGTTGATTTAGAGACCGCTTTATGGAAAATTATTGCGATTACAAAATCAGTGGCGAATGACGGCTATTGGCACAAAGTACTAATTCAGGTGTAACGCTCGACCGACCGCTTTTAGGCTCACAGCTGACTGATTCAATGCTCTATTTTCCCAAGAAAGCGCACAGTGGAGCCACAAACCAATCATTTTCGAACATAGGGCGATAAATTCATCAAAGCATCAGTCACCATTTCAAAATGCATCGTTGCAAAAATGTTTATCGTCATTTACTTTGGTCAATCGAAACGCAAGCAATTTCTTTAAAAGCTATTTCTAAATCGTTAGTAATAGTCACGATATTTTTTAATTGATTTACCAATAACATGGAGTGTTTATATGCAAATAACTTTAAATTTTAAAAGGTACTGTTATACGGTACTCAGTTACTTGTTTGTTCTTTTTTTCATTAATCACTTTGCCCATGCTGGTGATTCAAATTCCCCAATTACGGGCCGTTGGGTACCAATCGAGCAGCCTAATGCAACAGGAAGTTCTAGAGCACTTTTGTCGACAAATGATGGATTATATGTAGGCACATCCTCAGGTCTTTATTTCTCATCTGATAATGGTAAATCATGGCAATTGATTACAGACCAGAGTATTGCAGTTCTCTCATTGATAGAAACACCTAACAAACAATTGATTATAGGTACCTATAGAAATGGGCTAATAAAAGTAACCCCCAATGAGCAGGACTGGCAACGAGTAGGTTTATCTGACGCCTTTTACATTTGGGACTTAATATCGATCGGGAATACCCTATTTGCTTCGTCAATCAGTCGAGAAGGAATTGCAGGCGTATACACAAGCAGAGATAATGGTTCGAGTTGGCAACCTACTGCATTAGCTGAATTAGAGGTATGGAGTTTATCTTCACCAAACAATCGGCACTTATATGCTGGTACAAATAACGGTTTGTATGTTTCAACAGATCTGGGCAAAACTTGGGCATTACGAAATGACGGCTTTGATGACGGAATAACGGTTTCACAAGTTAGTTTGGTGAACAACCATTTGCTTGCTTCTACTGGCACACTCCGTTCTCCGGGATCAGGAGTTTTCCGTTTTGACAAAAAATCTAATATATGGCAGAAATTCGGTACTGGATTACCCTCTTCAGTAACCGTTAATTCATTGGTTTTAAAAGACGAAATATTGATTGCAGCTACCGCTGCGTTCGATGGTGATAAAAGTGGTGTGTATATATCACAAGATTTTGGTGAAACGTGGTTTTCAACAAACTTTACCAGTACAGAGACTAACCACCTGCTACTCAATAATAAGAACGAATTATATATTGGGACTGAAGGAGCTGGTGTTTGGCATAGCAAAGACTTGAAAAATTGGACTTCTGTTAGCGCAGGGATTAGAAATTGGGATGTATTTTCCATATATGAAACAAATGGTCTAGATCTACTGGCTGCTACTTCAAATGGAATCTGGCGCTTGAAATCAAAAACCAATGTCTGGCTCGAACCAAATATTAAATTGGGTGCATCCGACTTTAAACAAACAAGTAATAATGGTCTTCTCAGCACAGCAGAGAGTAACCTTTTGATCAGCGAAAATCAGAACCAAAGCTGGCAAGAAGTCTCTTTAGACGGTCAATACCTTGTTAATTTGTTCGTTGACGGCAACCGCTGGTATGCTTTGGATTTACGTAAACCTGTAAAATACTCTGATGACAAAGGAAAAAATTGGCAAACGTTATCAATACCGGAAGGGCTAGCTGCACGTTCGATTATTAAAGCGAATAATGGTGACTTGTTGGTATCCACAAGAGAGGGAATTTATCGTTCTGATGATAATGGTAAAACTTGGAACCTCTCTCATGAAGACTTATATGTTTGGAATTTTGCAAAAATAGGAAATGGACATTTGCTTGCGAGTGTTACTGGAAGAGGAATGTTTCTTTCAAAGGACAATGGTCAGAGTTGGGAAGAAGCTAATAGTGGCTTTGGTGAGAAGCCTATCCGTTCTGCTTGGTCGATTGTGATGGTCAATAAAACTATCTATCTTGCTGCCTACAATCGTGGTTTTTTTCAATCAAAGAATAATGGCGCTTCTTGGGATTCGATGTCACAAGACTTAAAAGCCCCGATGGCATTGTCTCTATTTGCGACTAAAAGTGGTGTGGTTTATGGTGGTACGTCAGCCGGTATTTATAAATGGACAGAATAATTAATTTTATCTGAATTTTGCTATTAGTGATCGTTCACCGAACGGCTTACCAACAGTCGTTTATTGAACAAATTTCTAGTACATTTTTGAATCTCGACTGTCCGGTATTAGGCTCATTGCCGTCATTCATGTTTGAGTAATCGTATGATGATTCTTCACTCAATATAGTCAGATCGTTCGAATTCGCTTATGACCGCTTTAGGTCGATTTTTGCCAATCTGCTAACGACAAAAATTCCGACAAAGCGGTCATTAGCACTTAGAGTAATATTGGTGCATTTTGCTACTAAAACCCATCTTTAGGAACGTTCTCTATCCGTCGGCCATGTGCCAATACCCGCCAGTCAAGACTCTCTGCTTGACTTAGCGGTTCTAGCAGAAAGCAGACGTAGCTATTTTGTCAAATCACTCCCATTTTCAATACTAAATAGGCTCTATTGTTTTAACGAAAGATAACAATGAAATATAATAATTAGAAAACTAGTAAAGTTTAAATTAAAAGTGTTGACCCTTACCTAAGGTAATACTTCAGGATAATTATGTTAGTAATTGATAAGCATTGGTAATCAGTAAAATGAATGGCAGAGAAAAAAAATACAGCGTGGGACAGCTGAGTAAATTAAGTGGCATAAGTGTGCGTACTTTGCACTTCTACGACGAGAAAAATTTGCTCAAAGCCAAAAGGGATAGTAACGGCTATCGTTTTTACTCTAACTATGATGCTGCATTGTTGCAGCAAATCATTATCTATCGACAAATGGATATGCGTTTAGAGGATATTGCTTCCATCATTCATGCTGATAGCTTTGACTTGTTAAGTGCTTTGCAGAAACAGCAAGAGCTACTAATACAACGTCGTGAAAACACTGACAAAATGATTAAACGAATCAAGGTATCAAGGTATCAATTATGATGGTAAAGGGTGAAGAAAATCTAGATGTAATGTTAAAGGGATTACCACAAGTGAAAGTGGATGAATGGAAATCTGAAATAAAGCAGGACGAAAAAGGTGAAGAGATTTTCGAAGCTTACGGTAAAATATCAAATGATGAAATTCATGATATTAAACACGAGGCTGATGAGTGGACCGAGCATTATATGAAAGTTACCCACCTACCCGTACACGATGGAATAGTACAAGCCCTTATGAAAGATGCGTATGTCATGATGAATAGCATGTTCTACAAGACTATCGATGATTTTTGGGGCGCTAACTACGAGTTCATAAGAGCAGCAAATGCAGAAGCGAGAAAAGACAAAGTAGTCGTTGATATCTATGAGACGTATCAAAAAGGCATGGCAAAACACTATTTTGATGCCATGGATTATTTTACCGAAAATATCCTGAAAGATAATGAAGAAGAGTACGTTCACTTGAGGTAAAAAATTATTTTTATGTCATGGCTATGTTTGGGGGCGCCGCAACTGCGCCTCCATCTTTGCATGTATTAATAAAGAAGCAAATGGCAGTTAATTCCCCATAGAAATTTGAACGGCGTATGTCCCCTTTGGCAGTAAAATTGTTATAGAAGTCGTCACTGACTGTCTCCTGATCGCTCCAACCAGCTAGTCAATAATCGGGCAGTACGTTGCCAATTTTGGCAGTTCGCCATTAGCGTATTGAATGACTCAGGTTAGCAGAAAGACACGTTTAAGATTGTACATTTAACATGTGGCAAGCTGCATGTAGGTACTATTAGTCGTCCACTAATTCTAAATATCATCTGCGCTTATTGGCCTCGGCTGTTTACCATCTATGTCTCTAAATCCATAATATTCGCCTAAATCAGCGACAACCAGTTTTTTACCTGATTTTTTCATGATGCTTTTATCACAGGCGAGCGCGACAACTGCACGCCCAATAAACTGGGGCGATTCAGAATTCGATAAATCTATATGCTCAGCGGCTTTCATAACAGCTTCAGTACGAACAATACCGGGGTAAAGCGAAATAGCGGCAACATTGTATTTTCTCAACTCCTCGGCCATACATGCAATCATATGGTCGGTAGCGGCTTTAGCAGTGCCATAAGCAACGCCTTTATCATTGCGTTGTGCTGCAAAAAAAGAAGGGGTAATTATTAAACCTTGGTTTTTTACCAAAAGAGGAGCAGCAAGTCGACTTGCTATAAAGTGTGCCCTGATCCCTGATTGAAACATAGCGTCCCAGCGAGCGCTTGGTTGCGTCCAAAACTCGCCCTCGTTCCAAAACTCTGTGCCGTCTGTGAAATGTTCATATCCGCCCCAAACATTGTTAACTAAAATATTTAATCTATTATCGTTTTGGGTAATTGTGTCAAAGACAGATTCGACTTGAACATCGTCACGGTGGTCACATTGAATAGGGATACATTCACCGCCTACTTCTGTTATTTCCTTGGCTGTTTGATATATGGTACCTGGTAATTTTGAAGCTGACTCACCCTCATTTACTGTTCTGCCAGTGATATATACTTTAGCGCCAGCTTCCCCAAGAGACAAAGCAATGCCTTTTCCTATGCCCCTACTTGCACCAGTGACCAATGCGACGCTATTTATTAATGGTTTCATTTATTTCTCTAACCGCACGAAACTCAATGTGTAACAAGATTTCGGCATCCGATGCATAGAGATGTCGAATTATTAACATCCAACATCGTATTTACTAAGTGTTAATATTTCATCGCCATCGTTATTATAAGTATTGGTCGGTTGCCAACCTACACGTCTGTAGAAACCGTATGATCTAACGACTGGCGTTGCTGATGCGGCTAGGAATAACTCTTTATGACCTAAAGTGAATAGGTGATAGCTCGTAAGGGACAAAAGTTCTTTACCGATGCCAAGTGCTTCATAACCAGATAGAACTGCCAGCACCAGTATTTCTCCTGTAGCAGATTCACCAAAGCAAAACCCGATGACAATATCTTTATCTAAGGCGACAAAACCAATTATTTCAGAATCATCAATCAATGAAGACCATGACACAGCACTAACACCAATCGCGGCTAAATCGTTCTTGGTAAATTGATTGTCACTAGTAAGTCCTCTTACTTCAATACATCGATTGATATCTTTGTTTTTGGCTTTTCTGAATTCTATTTTCATATAGCTATTGGAAATGTTTTTATAACTTTACTGTAGATCAGCAATCCTTACTAATAGTGTTTTATGTCAGTTGGCTGACCGTCTGCTATATAGAGTGTACTTGCAATACGCCTTAGCCAAGACGAACGAATGTTGGTCGCTCATTGCCGTCAGTCACGTTTAATTAATCGTATGATGAATTTTCGCTCAATATAGTCTGATAGTTCGAATTCTCTTACGTCAGCTATAGGTCGATTTAAGCCTTTTCTAGACTAGAGCCTTATGTCGGCTTTTGGCACATGGCCGTCTGTCAGCTCGATCTGTGATTTTAATCATCAACGAAACATATTGTCGATGATAGCGACTGGCCGTTGTGATATAGATTACAAAAGGCCGCTGAAAGGTGTGACTAGTGTCGTGGCTCACGAACCTAGAGTTAAGAAAACCGCATTATTTTGCGGTTTTTATTTATAATTTAGGTAATTATTAATTAAGCTTAAATGGAACCTCAATGCTAGGTAGTACCAAAACGCCAACACTAATATCTTTGTAGGGCCATGTAAGTAAGTTCTTAGTTCTCAAAGAAAGTGAGTTAGTCAGTCGGCTATGTTTGTAAGTCCATTCTCACTTAAACTGCGTCCATTATTAATGATTGTGAATCAGGTATCAGCCATATTCGCAGTTAATGTGAGTCGGAAGGTGCGAATATAATCAAGTCGGCGCGATCAGGTTCGTTGCCCCTAAAACTATTTATACAATATTTGGCAGCATCAAGTAGTGGGCTAGGCCCACACATTGATCAATTCAATTCCTCACAATATGTGCCTAAAAGCTTATCCGAAATTAGCAAAACGGATTTGCAACTCGTTTGTACAACGTCCGGTAATCAACAACCGTAGGGCGTTAGTTTCTTAAATGTTAGTTTCTCAAGCCAGGAACCATGCCACCAATTGCAAGCAATGAAACCACGCAAAAAAGCCGCGCGTTTTCCCCCTTTGGGTTGGGTCAGGGCTAAAAAATCTAAGGGCTAAGAGCATTTATGAATTGATGTTCTGTGAAGTATTGAGGCTATTCTACCTTTGTTATTAATTTCCTTTTCTATCGCTTTTATCAGTGAGAGTCACCCAACCTACGATTAAATCAATTGTAAAGCTGCGCCGGTCAATCCCCCGTTCCCCACGATAAAGCCGTGGCGCGTGCGGCCTCTTTCCCGCAATGGATTTAATCGTAGGCCAGGTGAAAAAAATCACGAAGCGACAGAAGAGCAAAACAAATTATTAACAAAGGAAAACTATCATGCCTGCAACTACCTCACTAGAAACAAACATCCATTCAAAAACTAAAAGCAAATCTCTGCGAGGCGAAGCTCAAGTATCGCAATTTGTTAAAAGAAAAAAAGCACCTTCAGCAAAAACCAAAGCGGCAAAGTCTGAATTGATCCGTCGGAGTGTGTTAGCTAAACAAAAAATCAAGTTGGCAATGGATACAGCAAAAACACAAGACGAGTTACTAGCGGCGGCAAGCTTGCGCGTAAATGATATTTTAATCGCAGAACATAAAGAAACGGCAAACGCTGAATTGTTTATGACGTTTAACCAGTGGAAAGAAAAAGGTTATAGCGTTAACAAGGGCGAAACCTCATACAAAGTATGGTCGGCCCCGATCAAGGGCAAGCGTGAAATTGAAGTGACTGAAGTATCAACAGGCCAAGATAAAACCCTAGAGGAACAATATTCTATGTTCGCTATGGTTTCTTTATTTTGTGAACATCAAGTGAGTTTAATTGATAGCCCTAAAGACAAAATTAAGGCCGATGATTCTGGTTTATGTATCGGTGAAAAAGTAGAGACTGTTTTTAACTGTAGAGCGAATACAGCAAGCGGTAATTATGGCGATTATTTAGGTTATTTTGAAGGTGCAGACAGGGTTTTTAGTCATGGTTTTACCTTTGATATTTTCCGCAATGTTGAGATCGAAAGTGACTATTTTTTCAAAGTCGTCAATGTTGACACAGGCAAAACAGCCATCACAAAAGACACTGATGGTTTAGTTTTTGCGGTTAGAGAAGCAGCGCAGCCAGTTAAGCCAATAACCCACTATATGAGTTTGCCAAGCCAGCCTAAGCAGCAAGCCACAATCGAAACCAAAGCGCCGGTAAAAGTAGAAGCACCCGCGCCGGTTATTGATGTTTTATTAGCTGAAAAATTAGACGTTTTAGCAGAAAAACAACAAAAAAACATAGACGGTTTTTTTGCAGATCGTCAAACCAATACACCTAAGCGTTTAGCAGAAGCTAATCGAGCTAGGTGCCAGGGTGAGAAACTTCTAAGAACACAAAAGGCGCTTATTGCACTAGCGCAATGTCATAGAGTCGGCAACGTTCCCGATGTATTGAAAACCGTTAAAACAAAAAAAGCGGTGTTTGATTTGATGCCTGCCAAATCTGAGCTTGTTAATAACGGGTATCATACTTATTACAGAGATACCGGCGAACGTTTGCACGATAGCGCCGAAGCCATAGCAATTTGGGATTTGCTAACAGGTAAAAGCCCTGAAGAAAAAGCCAGCGATGCGTTAAAAGTTAAAATTGATGGTTTACAATTTACCCACATCGCCGGTTATTTCCCAACACCAAAGCCGGTTACTGATTTCATGTTAGAGCTAGCCCAGATTGAAGACAATCAAATCATTGCTGATACTAGCGCGGGGAGCGGTAACATATTGGACGCAGTCAAAGCGCATAACAGCACGTTAAGCCTTGAAGCGTATGAGGTTAATCATACACTTTGCGAGATATTAGCCGCCAAAACTATTCGGTTATTCAAGGTGATTCGTTACAGATTACTAACACTAAAGCCTACGATAGAATTTTAATTAACCCACCGTTTGAAAATCTAGCTGATATTGATCATGTTCAACATTCATATGATTTTTTAAAATCAAAGGGGCGCTTAGTCGCTGTTATGTCAGCGAGTCCATTTTTCAGAAAGGATAAAAAAGCGGTACAGTTTAGAGAGTGGTTAGTAGAGTTAAACGCAGAAATACACGATTTACCTGATAATTCTTTCAAGGGATCAGGTACAGGTGTTAACACCAAAATAATTGTTATAGACAAGCCCGACACCAACGAAGGTAACGACACAGACGAAAACCCGTTTGTTTGTGCAAACTTTGACGATAAGCAAGAGAGCCGCCGCGACCGTTTAGATGAACGGGCGGCGAATGCCAGCCAAAAAAGTACAGCACTTTGGGAACAAGGCCATAAAATGGCCGAGGTTATACCCTTTGGTCAACCGATTTTAATCGGTCATCATAGCGAAAAAAGTGATCGTAATTATCGCGCTAAATTTTGCGCTAAATTTGATAAGTCGATGGAAGAAAGCACAAAGGCCGGCCAACTTAGCGATAAGGCCACGAGCGTTGGCACTGGAGGGATTGCCAGCGATGACCCGCAAGCTATTAAAAAGTTGAGAGCAAAATTAATTGAGCTTGAAGCAACACAAACCCGCATGAAATCCGCTAACAAAGCAATCAAGCAAAACGATAATGAAGCACTTACACGCCTTGGGTTTAATGATAAAACCATTGAGGCGCTAAACACAGAAGACTTTGCAGGGCGTACCGGTTTTGCTAGTTATCAGTTAACCAATAATGGTGCAGAAATAAGACGGTTAAAAAAACGGATTGAAAGTATAGAAAATTTAAGAGATAGAGATCCAATTAATCATGAAAGCGACGAGCTAAAAGTATTTATCGAAGATGGTCGTATTCATTTTGATTTTAAAAATGGTAAGCCAGCCGAGGCAGTTAGGGCCAAAATTAAAAGTTATTCTTTCAAGTTTTCGCGTTACTCAGACACATGGGTAAGAAAAGTCACAGGCAGCGCTTTAAATATTACGCCTACAGTTATCAAAGAAATTGAAAGCACGCTCAAGGAATGAGCGCCGGAGGGCTATCGCGCCCTCAAAATCAATCTTATTTTTTGTTCGTGGCTTCACTGCGTTGCAGGCCGCATAAGCACAAATAATAAGATTGATTTTTTCACTACTCTTTTTACTTTTTTATTAAAACACACTACGTGCCAGGACTAAAAAATTAGGGCTATCGCGCCCTCTAATACAACAACAATTTTTGTTCGTGGCTTCACTTCGTTGCAGGCCGCTTAAGCACAAATGTTCTTGTTGCATTATTCACCTACTCCTAGTCGGCCTAGTCGCCAACGGCATGTGCACACGCGCTTAGGCGCTAAAAACACATACCCCTTTTAACTAATTCAAGAGATTTTGAACATGAACTTAAACGATATTAAAACCCTTATTAACCAACCTAATATGTTGTTAGCTGATTTTCACTCGAGAATAATGATAGAAGAAGCGCCAGAAGCATTACTCGATTTTTACGAGAAAAACGCAGATAAAATTAACGGAAAAGTGGTGGTTGTAAGATCAAAAGCAGATGAAGCGTTAGCTGCGAATGCTCGAAATTCAGAGCCTAAAGTATTATTCGTTTTTAGCTCTGATTGTTGGGTATCCAGTTATTTTTCAGGTGTAAGTCAAAAAGTGATTTTTTCAGCCGCTTTACTGAAAAGAGTCAGTAAATTATCTGTCAAAACAAAATGTGCTAGTCGAGTTTTACAGTTAATGGACTCTAGTGATGATGGGGCCGATAGATATTTTGAGTTTGTAAAAAGAACATCTGTTGAATGTGCTGTACCAGTTAAGCAAATCGAGGACGATTTAAAACCATACTTATAACCATTTCAATACCTCATTACGTGCCAGAATTTAGAGGTAAAAAATAATACATAATTTAGTAGATTGAACACTATTGGTAATAGTGTTTAAGGTTTTGTCCCAGGTTTACTGTAGGCCGACAATAAAGTGTCATACTTTTGCTAGCTTATTAGCTAGTGACCGACTGGCAGCTTAGAGCCTAAAAGCGGTCAGTCGAGCGTTAAACCTGAAGGAGAACTTTGTGCCAAAAGGTGCCATTGGCGTTTTCTTCTATCATACTAATTGTTGCTACTAAATTAGTATTCTGGCTCACAAACAAAAGGGCAAGAATGAACAAACCGGACGTTTTTAGTGATTTTTTATAAATCTAAAATGAGCAAAGCACACTTGCATTTGCAGCTAAAAGTTGAGTGTGAAAATTTGAAAGCGGACATTAACGCCCAATTAACGGGCAAAAAATAGTGGGCTAAAATAGGAACGAAGTGACAAAAGCCCGCTGTTTTTTGTCCTTGTTGAATTGCTTGTTATGTGTTGATTACACAGATATATTTAAACGAGCTAGAATGAGTAAATCGACAAATTTTCCAGCCTTAAAATTACAACATTTTTTTTCACCCTCAACTTTAAAACCAAACTTTTGATAGAGGGATAATGCAGCTTCATTGTCAGGATAAACTTCTAATTCTAAGCGTAATATGTTTAACCAATTGTCAGCTTGATTAATAGCCTCTGCAAGTAACTGCTTCCCAACACCTTTGCCATGACTATCTGGATGAACAGCAATAGCTAACGATGCTGAATGTTTTTCTCTTGGCTTATTTGACAAAATAAGACTTACATGTCCAATCACTTTATCATCTAATTCGGCGATCAATATGTAATCCGTTGGACTTTGAAAAAATTTATCTACATCACGAGAACTTAAAAATGGAACTTGAGACGTATTCTCTGTTACAGAAGCATAACTATAAATTTCTGCTAAATCCTTGAGATCTGATTGATCAAAATGTCTAATATTTAATTTCAAGTTAACACCTTAATTTTAAAAAACATATAACGCTTAAGCTAACCGACTAATTTTGCTGGCGGAGTTTTTGCGTCTCTTTGCAGAAACTGTGACAGTGAAATTAGTCGGTTAAGCTTTTTGTTAAGTTTGCCACTCTCCCAACCTATGGTGTTTTAAAGTGGATAGGCGACAAACTTTCATTAATTTGACCTAAGTCTACATTCGAACTATCTGATCCTACAAGCCATTATTTGTCATTATGATGAACAACAGGCACGCAACATTCTCCTGTCTTTAAACAAGTTTTTACTGCTAGTGAATGCTCGGTATTTTCAATTGTTCGACTTCACCTTCTTGATCCAAATCCCTTAGTTGCATCAGCGGTTTGCCACAGGTTTCACAAAGCGCCCGTATGCCTTTACTGTCCATAAACATTTGCCAATCGATTTCTTGTATTTTTTCTACGGCTACTTGCCCTAATTGCTCTCTGGCAACATTCAGCTTTGCTCGACTGCGTCCATGGTATAAACCCAACATTTGATATTGTTGTTTTCTCGGGATAGCGATGTGTGACAGTAATCGTTGCATAAATTGCGCATGCGTTAATGTCAGATATTCGGTCTGTTTGGTTTGATGGCTTTTATACCGAAACTTGATACTGTGCTCCGTTATCCTTAAAATTTGACTATTTTTAATCGCTCCACCTTTTATATATCTCGCCAGATATTTCGCTACGCCCACGCCATGCTCATAAGCGGGTACGCAATGAAGTATCCAATCTGTGCGTCCCAGTTTATTGCACAAGTTGATGACTCGCTGCTTTGTCTCATTGGTGGGGACAACTAAGTCTCCTGACGCCAAGGCTTTTTTAATGCCTGCCAAATACTTTCCTCTGAATATCTGCATCATCACTTTGGCTGGCAGAAATGACTGGCGTTTAGGTGTTTGCCAATGGCCCGTCTTATCGAGCCCCCCATGACTTATCACACAGTGAATGTGCGGATGAAACACTTGGTTTCTTGCCCACGAATGGAATGCCAGTATGTAACCAGGTGTGGCGGTCAAATAACGAGGGTCTTGGCTGAGTTTTTGCAGCGTTTCTCGTACACAGCGAAAGAATAATAGTTGGCAAAAGGCGCGATTAAACCGCCAAATAGTATGTAAATCATGAGGTAACGTGAACACCCAGTGATGGTGCTGGCATTCAAGTAATAGGGCTTCGGCTCTTTGTTGCCACTGGGCTGATTTAAGTGCGCAACATTGTGGGCAACTTCGATGTTTACAACTGTTGTACCACACACCATTTAGATGGCCATCTTCACAATAAACCGCATGGCCTCCTAACGTCTGGGTACGGCACACCATAAGCTGCTGCGCCGCTTTAAGCTGGTAAAGAGGCATAGCATGCGTTGTTTGATAATTGAGGAAGCTTTGTTGTAAAAAGCTTTGCACTGTTGGACTAGTCATAGAGCAATACTAGTTAAACACTGTTTTTTTATAAGGGCTATCCACTTAGCCCGACCAACCACTACATGTTGTGTTTACTAGATTTAATCTCGATGCCACTTTGCTGACCTAATGTAGAAACAAAAACGCAGCCTTTAAGGACTGCTTAGTGCCAAAAGCCGACATAAGGTTCTAGTCTAGAAAAGGCTTAAATCGACCTATAGCGGTCATAAGGTAATTCGAACTATCAGACTATATTGAGCGCAAAATCATCATACGATTAATCAAATGTGACTGAAGGCAATGAGCGATCTACTGACAGTCAGAACCTTCTAATCAGAGCGCACTGTCAGTTTTTTTACACAATTTAAACTCTGGATATTTCGTCAAAAATTGGTGATTTATCACTGACCAATTTAGTCGACATCACCTGTCAGTCAGTTTTTATGGACTATCCGGCTCTTTCGAGCATTCACCGGACATACGTCTAGGCGGTGTAATATAGCAAGGTCACACCGCGTTACCGGACTATCAATCGACGCCTTTTTTAAGTGTTCCAATTTATATTGAATACGCACACTTTAGCGACTTTTTGTCAGATTAATTTACACAATCAATCCAACAATTATTGTAAGGTAATCATAAGCTATTGAATTAGATTGGTTTTGATTATGTGGCTTTATCCTTGCAAGGTTTTTTAAGCGCGGTACATTCATAATAAATTTATATATAAATGGGATAAATATGATTAATAAAGTTACAAAAATTTTAGCAATAATAGCGTTAACGGGATGGATGGGCGTCGCCAATGCGACGTTAATATTTGATTTTTCGTGGGATTCTAGTAATGGTAAAATTAGCGGCGAGATACTGGGGTTAACGAACGAGGTCGGGCCACAGGGAGCCACCGGGGTCGTGTTAACAAGTCTCGATGGGAATAGTGTAAGTGTGGACGTTGTTAAGGATGCGGGGTGGATCGTTGATTCAAATAATTTTCAGGTTTTAAATAACAAAATTGTTTTTGCAATGTTTGAGTCCACGTTATTTAAACAAGTGACATATTCTTTTAATGACGTGAGATCGTTTGAGGGGAATTATTTCGGAGATGCATATCTCAAATTTGTAGATGGCGCTGAGAATATACTAATTAGCGCGTTAAAAGATGACGTGACGAATGAATTAAGTATAAGTTTTGTAAATCGCGTGACAGTCCCCGAGCCTAATTCGGTGTTATTGGTGTCGCTGGGCTTAGCGGGCTTGTCATTTGCTCGATACAGAAAACAATCTTAATCGGCTTGTCATCCAGCCCTGCAACTACCCATCGTAACCATCGGGTAATATAGTCATCAAGCATAGCGGCTCTTTTGGGGGCCGTTTGCTTTTGCTCATAAAGCTGACGTATTTTATTAACCGCGTTAGATATCGTTTTTTCTGCTAAACCTAATTCTGGCAGGCCAAATCGATAACCCAAAAAATCAAATTCTTTTTCAATACGCCCAATAAAGGTTTTATCCGGCGCTTGCTCGACTTTTAATTGATTAAAGTGTTGATTGACGGTTCTCACCGCTTTGCGCAAGTGCCAGCGAGTTTTTGCTAATATGATGAGTCGAGTAGCCCGAGGGAACTGCCCCCTCAGGCTCTCACAGAACCGGACGTGAACGTCTCCGCTCATCCGGCTCTTATCAATCAAGCCTTCGCGTACAACAATCGCCAGTGAGCAAACAACCAAGGTTGCTTATGCGCAATACGATTTAACCATTGCGCTGCTCGTCTTCGATGATTGCGTAAACGTTTATACTTTCGCGTCGCCCACATAATGAGACGACGATCTAAGCATTTAAGGGTCGGGTATAACGCTGACTTGTAGTAACGTCCATAATAGTTGATCCAACCTTGAATGATCGGATTGAACATTCGGGCAAGATCTTCCAGTGCTTTGTCGCTTCGTAATGGCCAGTTCCAATCACGTGATTTGTGCCGGATTGCTTTTGCAGCCTTGTTGCTGATTGCCGGAGTGAAATTAATAAAGTGTTTCCCCCACCGATTCTTTGAACGGCGAGAGCGAAAGGTATAACCCAGAAAATCAAAACTGACTTCTGCATAATCCCCTCGCCTGTCATCATCTTTACAATAGACAACTTTCGTCTTTTTAGGATGAAGCTCTAAACCCACTTGTTTCATTCTGGCTTCCAGCTTTTGCTTCAATTGCTGCGCTTGAGACTGGCTCTTGCAATGGCAAACTGCATCATCAGCATAGCGCTCAAAGGGAACATTCGGGAATTCCCGAACCATCCATTGGTCGAATGCATAATGGAGAAAAAGGTTAGCCAACAAGGGGCTAACGACGCCTCCTTGCGGTGTTCCTTTCTCCGGAAATTCCAGTGTGCCGTCTTGCATTTCAATCGGGGCTTTTAACCACCGCTCTATATACAATAGTACCCACTTTTCTTTCACATGCTTTTGCACTGCTCTCATCATCAGCTCATGATCGATATTATCGAAAAAGCCTTTGATATCAAGATCCAGTACCCAGTCACTTTTCCAGCAGCGCTTACGTGCTTGCCCCACTGCATCATGTGCCGATTTCTTTGGACGGTAACCATAAGAGTCTGAATGAAAATGCTGTTCCAACTCAGGCTCTATTAATTGTTTGGCTACCATCTGCGCAATGCGGTCAGTCACTGTAGGGATCCCTAAAGGCCTCATCTGTCCATCATCCTTGGGTATTTCAACCCGCATGACGGCGGATGGAAAGTAGCTGCCTGACGACAGACGATTCCAGAGCTTATAAAGATTATTCTTCAAATCCCCATTAAACTTTTCGATCGTCTGGCGATCAACTCCGGCAGCGCCTTTGTTGGCCTTGACCCGTTTGTATGCCTCCCAAACTTGTCGTTTGGAAATAGTAAACGGCTTTGCTTGTTTCAATCCAATCCTCCCGTTTCCGGTTGTTTTCTTTAGTTCAAGCTGATCGATGCTTCCCCTTCGCTCCACTTTCATTACAAAAGCTTCATCACTACTACGGGTCGCTCCGCCCCTGTGCCCTGCATCGGTACTCTCACACTTATGGGGCTACCACTTGTGTTTCTCCCTTATCATCAGGGCGACAGGTTCCCACGTTCCACATAAAAGCCTGTTTCAAGTTCACGCCATCTTCATGCCGGAGGCCGCCTAGCCAATAATCAGGTTTCCGCTAGACTTATCCCGAGGTAACGACGACCCCTCGGTTTTGACACTCGTCCCTACATTTTCGACACTTCAATAATGGTTCATTTGCATTCGTCTCCTTGAAACTCACCTGACAAGATCGAGCCTTGCCTTTTCCGTAACGCTCACCACCCCGGCTCTTTACCGACGCAGCTTACGGTGGTTTGAAGCCTCCACCTGCATGGCGGCTTCGAGGGGCCAAACCCTCATCTTTTATGCAGCATAGCTGCATGAAGGACAATGTCCTTCTTTGCGCCTTCGTGGCACACTGTCATCCATAAACCTGCGATAAAAATAGCGGGTGTCACCTTCCATCTGCTCATCTAAGGCTTTTAAGTAATACGCCGCAATAATCGGTGATAAGGGGCAGCCTCTTGATATACCGCAGTGTATAGACTTAAACGTACCGCCTCTTTCAACGGAACGTTTCACAAACTGCACTAACAAGCGCCAGATAAAAGGGTCGGTGATGTCTTTATCCAATTGCCGGAGCAATATCGTATGGTCAATCGACTCATAGTAGCCCTTCACATCGGTTTTCATCACGTAGCGATAATCCGGCAACGCTGCGTGTAGGTCATTCACGGTGGCTTTTAGTCCCCCATGGCCTTTGATATGAGTACACAGTGAGGATAATGCTAATGCCTCCGGTAAGGCCATGGCTAACATCTTTAATACCAGCGCATCTTGTGATGACCACAAATGAATACTTTCACCATCGGCTTTGGTGACCACACTGAGCGGCATGAAGGTGTAATCTTGTTTGTTGAGTGTTTGCAGCAGCTCACCACGGATAGTGTGCCAGTGAAAACGCAGGTGCCAGATATCGGCATTGGCGGGAACGTTCCTAAATATGGGTTTTAGTAGCAAATTGCACCAATATAACTCTAAGTGCTAATGACGGCTTTGTCGGAATTCCCGTCCTTAAGATGATTAACTTGTTTGTCTGCTTTTCGCTCTAAGAAGACATTAATTTTTTCAATTCGTTATGTCAATTAAGCGCACCAATAAGACCTAAATGACAAAAGAAAGGAACCACAACATGTAGTGGTTGGTCGAGCTAAGTGGATAGCCCTTTTTTATATACAGTTAATTGAAGTGTGATAATCGTGCCAAAATCTCCTTTTATTGAAAGCATAAGGGCTGAACTCCGCGTTCGACGCTATAGTTTGCAAACTGAGAAATCGTATTTGTTTTGGATACGCAACTTTATCTACTTTAATGACAAACGACATCCTAATGACATGGGTAATGCAGAGATAGAGCCGTTCCTTTCCTATCTCGCAAATCAGAGGAAGGTTAGTAGTTCGACTCAAAATCAGGCTTTGTGTGCATTAATTTTTGTTTACAAACACATCCTAAAGCGAGAAATAGTAGGCTTAGCTTATTCATTTACCAAGCAACCAAGACGCATGCCTTGTGTATTAAGTGAGCAGGAAGTACGGCAAGTGTTATTGCATTTGAAAGGTAAGTATTGGCTTATTACTGCTTTGCTGTATGGCTGCGGCTTGCGAATAAATGAAGCACTAAAGTTACGTGTAAAAGATATTAATTTTGACAACCATACTGTATTTATATTCCGAGGTAAGGGTGGCAAAGATAGATATTCGTTGCTGCCAAAAACTCTTGATGACGCCTTGATAAAGCAAATAGAGTACGCGAAACAGATCCACAAGAGCGATGTTGCACAAGGTCATGGATTGACATCATTGCCTGCCTCACTCATCAGAAAATATGGTAATACTGCCAAAGATGTGTCGTGGCAACACGTTTTTCCTTCTTCTGTTCGGTGTGTATACCCCTATGACGAGTATGTCTGTCGTCACCATATTCATGAAACCGCTTATCGAAAGCAGTTAAGACAAGCTGTAATAAAAACAGATATCGCTAAAAGAATAACAGCCCATACATTTAGACATTCATTTGCTACCCAGGTTTTACGAAGTGGCGCTGACATTCGAACGGTTCAAGACTTACTAGGTCATGCCGATGTTAAAACAACAGAAATTTATACACATGTGATTGGGACTAAATTTGGCAATACACAAAGCCCTATGGATAAAATTTAGGTTCAGCTACACAGCTTAAAAATTACCTGAAGAACTGACTTTAGCCCCTAAATGCTGAACTAGTCTTAGATCTGACAATGTCTGCTATTGGGAAATGTGAGTTCCCTGATATTTATATACATGCTTCTCCACTTTGCTCAGGCATGAACTAAACTGTATATGAAAATAAACAGTTTAAGGGAGTTCGAACATGAACACGCCAGAAGCCAGTTTTTTAACGTGGCAACAGCAATTCAGAACGAATAAAGATTGTCTCCAGTATCTGAAGGAAATGAAGTGGCCTAATGGGTTTATGTGTCCTCAATGTGGTCACGACAATGGGATTGACCTTCACTGCCGAGAATTAACCGAATGCAGCCATTGTCATAAGCAAACATCGGTGATGTCAGGTACTTTATTTCATGGTAGTCATCTACCGTTACTCAAATGGTTTTGGGCACTGTATTTTATAGGCTCAGACAAAGGCAGTATTTCAGCGTTAAGGCTAAGCAAGCTTATTGAAGTGAATTGGAAGACTGCTCGGCTTATGTTAACGAAAGTGAGAGCGGCTATGGGACACAGGGATAGCCTCTACCGATTGTCGGGCACAATAGAGTTAGATGATGCCTTTGTTGGCGGTAAGCACAAAGGCAAGCGTGGTCGTGGAGCAGAAGGGAAAACCCCCATTATCATAGCATGTGAAAACAAGCATAAAAAGGCAGGGTTTATCGCAATGAAAGCGGTTAAAAATGTGAATTTTAAAACAGTAAAAGAATTTGTATCACATCACCTTTTAGCTAATCAGCATGTCAGAACGGATGCTTATCCTGCGTTAAATATTATAGATAAAACACAGCAACATGAGCCAAGAGTCACGCCAAGTGAAAAGGTAGACGAATGGTTGCCTTGGGTTCATATCGCGATAGGTAATTTGAAAACGTTTTTGTTGGGCACGTTTCATGGCGTTACGGGTAATTACTTACAAGAATACTTGAATGAGTTTTGTTATCGGTATAATCGCCGTTTTGTGGAAAAACAAATACCTAATCGATTGTTAAACTTGGCAATTATTCATACTCCTTTAAAATCAACCTGAGTTAAATGGAGAAGCATGTTTATATATGTTTATCAAAAGCACATACTTTTAAGTCAATATGAGACATTATAAATGTCGGATCACCTGCCATTAGGATACTAACCGATAATTTCGACAAACCTTAAAAAGAGATCAATATATACCGATTGAACTACGACCGCTTTTCGCCCTATTAGAGTCTGTCAGGTTTAATGAGGCTCCGTTCATCCCAATTGTCAGATTAAATATCTGTAGTAGCTCAGACTTATGCTATTTTGGGCCTAATGGTATAACTCAATAACTTGTAGAAGCCCTTTTTTCTTCTCAGCCATACACTACATGTAGGCTGCATAGAATTTTTGTTTTCATCAGTAGTATTCTTTCAATTTTTCATTATTAGCTCGTGGCTAATAATAAATTCCATTAGTTATCCAATTCTTGGAGATACGTGACCATTTTAGAAAAATCACCTCTATCCGCAGCATAAAGCGTTTCCAAATACGCCTTTCTTTCAATCCCTTGATCATCAATATTAGCATTCGCCCACTTTAGTGGCGGTTTATCTAACAAAAAAACTCTCACCACATCGGTCATTATTCTGGAATGGCGACCATTTCCGTTTACAAACGGATGAATGAAGACTAGTCCATGTTGAATCCTGGCACAAAGCTCAAGCTCTGAATAATGCTTATACTCTACCCAACATTTAGCATCCTCTAAGAAGTCATGAAGCCTTGTGGGTATGTGTGAAGGTTCAATGCCTATATTAACTTCACGTAGCCTGAATGCTCCTGCCCATTGCCATACATCACCAAACAATTTCTTATGAAGTTCATTTACAAAGTCTCGACTAAATATGTCATCTACGGTTAGTGTTTTAATATTACCCAACCAAATTTGACCTTGTAGTATATTAGCCGCTTCCAACCCATTAAGTTGGCCTCTGGTTTGTACGTGAGGGTGTTTCAACCCTTGAATATCATCAGCCGTTAGTGGTGTGGCTCCATCGGGATTTTCTGTTAATAAGCTCAATTCTTAGTTTCTTCTATCTGTTGCTTCCACAGTTCGCGTCCACCGGCTCTTAGAAGTGCGATTTTTTGCTCTTGTATCAAGAATTTTTTTTGTTCTTCATCGATAGATTGTGCTTCTAGGAACATATTTTGTGAATTACTATTCAACTGCTTTGTTGCCAAGTACTCAGCACGTTTATCTAATATAATGTTTATTCGCTCTTTGGGAACAAGCGCATAGGTTAACTTACAATCAAGCTGCTCGGCCAAGTCTCTTAATTGATTGAGTGTAATGTCTCCCGTTTTTTCTCTTTTCTCAAGAACAGAAATTCGGTTTCGGCTTAGATTGAGTCTTTTCCCCAACTGGGCACCGGACATGTCCAATGCTTTGCGTATAGTTCGCACCCATCCCTCTGAGGGAATAGTAATTAGCCCCGCAACCTTCTGTGCTGAATTTGCTATTACTTTGTATTGTTCTTGAACCATTGAGCGAACCACAAAAGCTGGCCCTATTGTTTTAAATCGTTTCATAATGACCTCCCATCAATACTTACACGAATAACTAACGTCACCCGTTTAAATTACATTAACAAAGCTAATGTAATCATATTAGATTACGTAAAACATATCAATGCAATCATATTTAGTTACATCAATCCTGTCAATGTAATCATAAATTATGACACTTACTGAGAAGAGTGGGGGGGGGGAGCATCGCACTTGATGGAAATTACGTACAATCCGTTATGTCAATTAAGCGTACCAATAAGACCTAAATGACAAAAGAAAGGAAACACAACATGTAGTGGTGGGTCGAGCTAAGTGGATAGCCCTTAATTAGATACAGTGTCTCGACTGTCGGCTCACTGGAGCCAGACAGGTACTCGCTAATAATTAAGCGAAGGTTTATTACTTTATTGCTAGCGTTGCACTGTAACTGCTCAACGCTGGCTTTTAGTGCAACATGTTGTGCCGTTTATTGTTGTTCATTTAACATTATCGATGCTCCCTTGTGTGCCAAATTCGAAGTACGTAAAAATAGTTACCTTCAATTTCATATCGCATTTCGTAGTGGCCAACGAGCAAGCGCCTCACTTCCCTTGGCTCATATTCCTCAAGCTTTTCACCTAATCGGGGTTGATGAATTACTTTTTTAGGCGCAGCTGTTAGAGATTGAATTGTGGTGGCTGCCGCCTGTTTATTTACAGATGCTAAAAAAGCGTATAAACGGCTTAAATCAGACAATGACTTTTCTGTCCACTTAATTTCCATTATCGAGGTGTTGATAGTGGCTTGTCCGTAGTTAAGCTATCAGCCCAAGCTTGCACAGCTTGGTGATCAATTACATTTTTCTCATCTACATCAGCCAGTGCTTCTAACGTCAACCGATGACGTTCTTCTTCATTATCAATCCAGGCACTTAAAGCTTGTTTCACCACCCAAGCTTTAGAACGCTCTAATCGATTTGACAATAAATCAACTTTCTCTGCTAGAGACACAGGTACGTGTGCGGTAATGACTTTAGTTTCCATAATAACTCCGTCGATGCAATCTTAATGCATCAAAGTTAATCATAATGATGCAAAAAGTACAAGGAGAGAGTTTTAATATACCCCGTTTATTTGAACTTTATTACTAAAACTTGAAGCTAGATAGAACAAGGTCTTTCAAGTTCATAAAACTGGTTTAAGTAATCAAATATTTAAAGTACTAATTTATTGGACTATTTATTACTATCAAATAAAGTGAGCCGAGAATTATGTTTGCAAGCCCGCGTCCTACCTTATTTTTACTTAATTTGAGCCAGACTTGCTGGATGTAATCAAGTCCTAGGGTTTATGTTTTCGAGCCACTACAACTAGGAATTAATATGATAAGACGCTAATGCAATAGTTGGAATGAAAGCCACTACCTAGACCGTACCCAAGCTGTTAATGCGCGGAAGGATTATTTTTGTGTAGAGGGTAGGGGATGAGTTTGAGATAATGGATACGTGCACTTTGGTGCCAAGTGATGATGGCTCGTTTCACATTGCTTTCCGTTTGCATGAAATCTCAACCAGCGACCTAGAGTTAGATTTTTTTGATGATAATGTGGATTTATTGATGAAGTTTACAGAGATAAGCAACGGCATTGTTGGCTCTTAACGACATGATTTCTCAAGCGGTAAAGCCAATCATCTAGCCGTCGCCAGATGACGCAGTCTAATAATAAATAAAAGCCCTTGGGGAACTAATCCAAGGGCAGTACAGCTACATGGAAACGCTTGTAAGGAACTCTCAAGCACTTTAATTAAAGACTATTTTTGTGAAAAGTAAACATATCGCTGGATGATGATTAAATGTAGCAATAAAATAATATCCTCAATTGCTGCTTGTTCAATTTTTACCACAAAAGCGGCTGGCCATTGGCCAGCGATAAGGTGACACTGCGTTGATGACCAAAAGCGGGGCTGCGCCCCTCTTTTCGGTTTTGGTTATTCTTCTTATTTCGTTACTGGTTGGGTTTTTGTTGGTTCTGGGTTTGGTATTTACTTAGCTGCTGGATTGTTGTTTGTAATATATTAATGGCTACAAATAGCAAGGGCAGGGCGATTTGCTACGCAACCGATTCTGTCATGCTGCGCACTCAACCCTGATCACAAAAAGCGCGTGTTCAGGTTATCGCCCTTCGGGTTTCCGACACTATCGCAAAAGCTTCTGGCCAAAGGCCATTTAATAAGGCTGGTTACTACCTCACTTGGCTTCTTCTGACTGGCTTATCATCAAACAGACTGCAAAAAGCGCAGACTGTTTGATGGCTGCGTCAGCGCCAAGTGAAGTATTCACGCTCATTACTCAACCAGGCTTCGCCTGTTTTCGCTGAAGTTACAATGGTAGGGCAGTGTTGATTAGTGGGATGCATTTGTAGTTGTCTACTATGGGCGTTGCGCTTCACGCCGTTGTGTCATGCTGCGCACTTAACCAGACCAAAAAACGGTCTGTTTTCGCCCTTCGGGTGACTGCCACTAACGCAAGAGCTACTGGCCAGGGGCCAGTTAATAAGGCTGGTTACTACCTCTCTTGGCTTCTTCTGACTGGCTTATCATCAAACAGACTGCAAAAAGCGCAGACTGTTTGATGGCTGCGTCAGCGCCAAGTGAAGTATTCACGCTCATTACTCAACCAGGCTTCGCCTGTTTTCGCTGAAGTTACAATGGTAGGGCAGTGTTGATTAGTGGGATGCATTTGTAGTTGTCTACTATGGGCGTTGCGCTTCACGCCGTTGTGTCATGCTGCGCACTTAACCAGACCAAAAAACGGTCTGTTTTCGCCCTTCGGGTGACTGCCACTAACGCAAGAGCTACTGGCCAGGGGCCAGTTAATAAGGCTGGTTACTACCTCTCTTGGCTTCTTCTGACTGGCTTATCATCAAACAGACTGCAAAAAGCGCAGACTGTTTGATGGCTGCGTCAGCGCCAAGTGAAGTATTCACGCTCATTACTCAACCAGGCTTCGCCTGTTTTCGCTGAAGTTACAATGGTAGGGCAGTGTTGATTAGTGGGATGCATTTGTAGTTGTCTACTATGGGCGTTGCGCTTCACGCCGTTGTGTCATGCTGCGCACTTAACCAGACCAAAAAACGGTCTGTTTTCGCCCTTCGGGTGACTGCCACTAACGCAAGTGCTTACTGGCTAGAGGCCAGTTTCTAAGGTTACTCCGTTGTTCACACTCCTTGCTATCCGCTAACCTGGTACAAACTACGCACTAGGTTTTCGGGCAAGCATTGCGCCCATCGAGTGGGTTTGGTTTACCCCGGCGATGTCCCAGGGCTTTGCAATGTGACAGTGTCACATTGTTCTTATCGCGGCTCCCGCCTTGGTAGACTCGTGACAATATGGCAATGCCTGAGCAGTATCAACGCAGGCTGTCGCCTAAAGCGCTTATGACACGTCACAGGCATCCCCATTCTTCATTGTCACTACCAAGGCGGGAGCATCTCAATACACAAAAAGTGTGACACAGCATCACCCAATAAATACTCTTTACCTCTAACCAAAAAAAATCGCTGCGCGGGAAAATAAAAGGGACTTCGCCCCTCTTTTTCCTTGTCTTTTCTATGTTCTTCTACCTACTTATGCGGGGGTTTTATTGTTTACTTGCTAATTGATGTATTCGTTTCTGTAGATAAATATTTATTCATTTAATTTTTGGCTGCTGTAGCCGTTTTTTTTATTCGTTAACTAAACTAAATATTACTTATAATTACCATTTAGCATATTTTAAATATGGTCAAAAAACTCAGCGGTAAATCAAACCATAAGAGATGGTGCGCCAGAATCACCAGAACAACGGTGGACGCTAATCGACATACAAGACAACCTGTATAACGCATTAAACATAGATATTACCTTTAAAGACAAGGATTGTGTGGAGCTTTGCTATCGTATTACATCAAAACACAAAGCGAATTAGCCGCATCCTCATAAAGCTTTCAGCTTAATTATATATTCTTTAGTGAGTGCCTTTTTCTATTTATTACAAATCCCATTATGGCTTTGGAGTATATTGACCCCAACTTTGAGCGGATACAGTCTGCTTTTTTAAACATTAACCAATATTGATTAAAGGTATCAAAACGTGACTGACAAAAAAGATAAAGTTTCCAAAGACATCACATACAACAAAAAAGGGCGTGAGCCGTTGTTTCGTGTCGAGATTAGCACTGCCGACACTACCGAAGCTGCTGAAAATATGAGGCAGATGAAGACCGATCTCATTAGTAAATCAGGAACCGCCAAGCAAGGCGTTATTGATATGTATAAATTTGCCAAAGAAAACAGTTATTTCGGTAAATAAAACTTGCGCATATCGTGTACACGAGTATAATCTTTATTGAAATTAAACGAATTTAGTTAAACAAGGAATAGAAAAATGGTAAACGATAAATTTGTTGACGAAATTAAGACTTTACTAGTTGGTACATGCGTCTTACTCATAATTCTGGCATTTTTTTTCATCATTGGACATTTTCTTTCACACTTAATGAAAGACTTGGCCCCTGTTATCTCAAGTGTGACCTTACCATCGCCATTTAAGCAAATAGTTCAAGGTTTTATCACTATATTTTCAAGCCTCATAATGTTCATTTTGCTGCCATTTTTGGTGATTGGATTGGTTTATCAAACAATAAAATCATTTGGTAAGTTTGGTAGAGCAGTAAGTAAACGTCTATGAACTTTAAATTTATCACATTAATTATTGTATTTATTCTATCGTCAGGATTGTACGGAATTTATGAATTCAGAAATGATTGGTCTAATATTTCATTCTTCACTGGCTTGGTTTGCGGATTGCCATTGGTAACTTGTTATTTAGGAAATAGACATATTGGATTTTCACTTTTCCTGTTGGGTATAACCTCTCTTATTCTGGCCTCATTTGGAGTGTTTGGTGACATTCCGAGAGATAGATTATTTTTCAATGGGTTATCTCTTGGGGCTTTATTTGGCTGGATACCTTCATATCTAATTTTGAAGCGTAAGACTTCTGCGGTATTGGCAAATTGTTGTGAACAAGAAGGTTATGACAAATTGGCTTCGTATTTTGACTGCAAAACAAGGGAATAGAGAATGTACTTCGAGTCATTTTACTGGTTTTTATTCTAGGTGTTGTTGCCTTGTATCAATCAATCGAAAAAGGTGATTTTGCGTCAAATGAAGTGGGTATTGATAGTTTTAGGACTTATTCTTTTTTTTAATAAAAGAATTCATACCACTGTTCTTAACTGTCCGTTATATGTTGAATAAGGAATAGGTTCAAAAGGGGGAATTAATTATGTTTAAAACTGGTATGCATGCAGTGTTAGATCACACGTACAAGCATGTTGACTTTGCTTTGCTTTTTTGTCTCATTTTAAGCCTATTTTATGGCCATCAACTGTTTACAGGTATTTTTGTTTTCATAAGCGTTGTTTCGATTTTTGTTCCGCTAAAATTAATTTTGAGATCTCAACAAGAAAAGAAATTAATGTTGAGGGGTGAGGGCACTTGCCCGTCCTGCAAGAAGAATAAAGTTATTAAAGGAACAGATTGGTTTCTCGCTTGCAGTGAAAAGCTCGAAGAAGAAATTTCAACAGTGGAATAAAAATGTTTTTTCATAATGATTTTTACAAATTGAAAAATGACAAAAATTACAGGGAAAAAGAACGTACCAAGGGTCATGTAATGGCGACATCATGCTTGTTCTTTTTGCTGCTTTGTTACATGTGTTTAGGCTTCACAACAAGTTTTGCACTTAGTAGTGCGGTATTTATTGGAATACTCATATTGCTTTTTATGTCCGCAGTTTGTATGAATTTCCCGTGGGTTCAGATAAAAATACTTATATTGGAGGCAATCGAATCATTTCTAATCACTAAACATGTGTTGTTTAAAAATACGAAACAGGAATAAATGAATATGAAAAGTAGAACTCTTGTGAAACATGATTTTAAAGCATTGTTTCTTTTAGTTGTTACACTTGCAGGTATGTTTGGATCTGCTGTTTACATCGTTAATAATTGGACTGGTCAATTTGCATGGATGAATGACCCATTAGGTGTTGGGTGTATTATTTTAATTTTTACGTTCTTTAAATATCAAAGCCATATTAAAAAGTTAACGAGTAAGGAATAAACGACCATGAATAAATACCCTCATCTACTTATGTCGGCTGACATGTTCTTACACGCTGTATTAATCATTGCAATTGTATACTTAATTAACTTGACTGTTGTTGGTTGGTTAGGTTCTTTGATTCTTTTTTGTAGCGTTTTCGCTGGTGTAGGGTTGGCATATTATTCGGGTGAGAATGAAAATGTAGGACTGCGGGTTTTTCGAAGATTTTTAAAAGAGTAATGAACAAAAATGACTAAAACAACCTTAATTCTTGCCTTGGCATTACTACTGCCAAGTATAGCGTTTGCCAGTGATAGTGAGCTTACCACTTCATAGCGCAACTTCGTAAATTTGATCTGGTTTAATGTTTGCAACTTATTCATTGAAGATGAAAATATGGCAATCGCTAAAAAAATAAATCAGATCGTTGAAGCATTTGAGCTGTGGCGAAAAAACCGGGTTAGTCGCCGTTCTGCAACCCCACAAGCACTGCGCCAACAAGCAGTTGATCTACTCGAACACTGCTCGTCCAGTAAAGTCACCGCGATGCTGCGGATCAGTGGCACACAATTGAAACAATGGCGTGAAGCCGTTGAACCAAGCCCAACATCCTCTGATTTTATTCGCTTACCTGGGCAAGGCGCGAGGGAGCCTGTTGCTAACGAGCATCTCAGTGTCGAGCTTCGGTTGTGTAATGGTGCAGCATTAACCCTTTCGGGTGATATTTCCCAAGCCTTCCTCGTCGCCATGATCCAGGAAGTTAGATCGTGATCCATTTAACGGCCCAAACGCCTATCCTGATCGCCACTGAGCCTGCTGACTTTCGCATGGGGATTGATGGTTTAGCGGCGCTTTGCCGTAGCAGGCTGACGCACGAGCCTCGTTGCGGGATCTTATTTGTGTTTATTAATCGCAATAAAACCATGATCCGCACGCTCGCCTATGATGGCACAGGATTTTGGTTGATGACCAAGCGTTTATCTAAGGGTAAATTTCAATGCTGGCCCACCGTTAATTCACCTGTTCATCCGTTTGAGGCCAGGCAGTTGCGTCAACTTCTAAGCCCCGTCAAGCCTGATCTTAAGCGATCATTTACGGCAACATAAATGAGCGTCATGAGCGGGTTGTATTTTCAATTAATGAGATCATACTGCCTGCCAATCTCCTATCCACACACAACAAACGGCTAAGCGAAACAGTGAGTAAACCTTTTACAGATATTGATGGTCAGGCGCTGGAAGCGCTGATAGCCCGCGTGACTGAGGCCAAGGAAAACACCCTGGCGTTAAGTGAGCAAGACAGCCAGTTGTTATTGGATGCGTTGCTGACGTTGGCGAGTATGCAGGACCGTTTAACGCATCATAACGTTACTATTCATAAGTTACGAAAATTGCTGGGAATAGAGAAATCATCTGAGAAACAATCGGATGTCACGCCAAAAAAGCAAAAGCCCGCCAAGCCTCAAAAGCCTGGTAACAAGCGCCAGACCAGCGCCTCTTCAGATAAGGGATTTACGCCGGTCAAACCCACCGTGGTTATTCACCCGTTAACCACCATCAGTAAAGGGGATAATTGCCCAGAATGCCTCACCGGTAAGGTATATAAAACCGAGCCAGGCAGTTTCTTGCGGATCACCGGCCACAGTCCGTTTACGCCCGAGCAGCATGTGATGGAGCGAGTTCGCTGCAATACATGTGGGGCTTATTTCACGGCGGAGCTGCCACCGGACGTACTGCAAGAGGGCCCGGGGACCCGAAAATACGGTTATTCCGCGTGCGCCTTGATGGCGATCTACAAGTACTTCGCGGGGTTACCTTTTTACCGCCAGAGCAGTATTCAAAAGCTGTTGGGCGTGAAGATCAGCGCATCAACGGTGTTTGACCAGATTGAGCTGGTGTGCAATGCCATTTATCCGGTCTTTCACCACCTTTTAAATCTGTCTGCGGATGCCGTGCATTACGCCATTGATGACACCACACACCGAATTCTGGATGCTAAGCCCATTGAGAAAAAAATACGTAACAGTGATAAAACGCAGCTACGCAGTGGTGTGTATACCTCGGGTGTTATCGCTACCACGAAGAACAATCAACACATCGTGTTATTCGAAACCAATATCGGCCATGCCGGTGAATTTATTGACAGCATCTTACAAAACCGCAGTCAATCCAGTGCACAGCCCATTATTATGAGTGACGCACTTGCCAGCAACCGCCCGACGGTGAGGGAAACCATGGGATCGTTATGTAACAGCCATGCAAGGCGGCAGTTTGTTGATGTGATCAACCATTTCCCGGAAGAAGTTGAACATATTTTAACGCGCTATGGCGAGATCTGGTCACACGAACATCACGTAGAAGAGCAACAACTGAGCGTAGCCAAACGGCTTGAATATCACCAAACGCATTCGTTGCCCGTCATGGCAGAAATTAAATTGTGGGGTGAAACCCATTTGGCAAACGAGACAGTAGAAGAAAACAGTGGCTTAGGCAAAGCGATAAAATACTTTATCAAACACTATGCAGGACTGAGCCTGTTTTGCAGCGTGCCCGGTGCAAAAATCGACAATAACGGCATCGAAGCGATGCTGAAAATTGTAGTGAGAGACAGAAAAAACGCGATGTTCCATAAAACATTACTGGGCGCGACAATCGGAGATGTCATCACCTCGATGATAGCAACCGGTATGGAAGCGGGCGTCAACGTTATGGATTACTTTACGCTACTGCAACGGGAGCAAGCACAAGCTAAGGCCCATCCCGAAAAATACTTACCCTGGAATTATCAGGAAAATAGCTAAGCACGATCCCAATAAACATCGGCTGACGTAGGCTTTTTGCCTAGGTCAATCTATGCTCCCGTAGCTCACTACATATTTAACGCTAAAATTAAATCTAAAGCGGCATAAGGAAAAAACGATGAAAACAATATTTACATCGCACATTGGTCATTAAATTACAAAATAACTTAGTCCACTTTGGCTAAGGCGAGCGGCAGAATACGCTCTACAAATTTAGTATATGCGAGCTCTGACGGATGCAGGCCGTCACTTGCCACTAATGAAGGGGTCTCTAATCCTTGCTGCGTTATATCTGTTATGTAGACGTATGATAGTCCAACTGACTCACAGTATTCCTTCGCAAAGTCATTATATAGGACTAACTCAGCGCTTGTAGCGGTCGGATTAAAATTCTGCCCAAAGGGGGTAAATGCATAGTCAGGTATTGAAACCACAATTAATTTACTAGCATCATCCCCGACTAAAGAGATTGCCGAATCAACAAGCTCGGCAAACTCTGTCTCGTACACTTCAAAGGGCTTACCTTGAAATTGATTTTTGACGCCAATAAGTAGCGTTACCAAGTCAAAATTACTGGCAGGGTCTACAGTCGTAATCGCATTTTTTAAATCCGTCGTGTTCCAACCAGTCTGAGCAATAATCTGCAAACTAAACTCATCTCTATCTGCATACTCTGATATTAATCTCTCTTTTAACTGCTCTGGAAAACGGCAAGTGTCACAAACACTTTCCCCAATAGTATATACCCAAGTTACTTCAACTTGCAGGTTTTAGTACCTGAAAGTTATCATTTATCCGACTGTTTAATATGTCAGCAATATCCGGAAGGGTGACGTTAAAAAAATGCCGAATGTGTTGTCGAAATTCCTTTGCGCTAGAGAAATATCGATTATTGCGAGCATATTCATTCATGACTTTCCATAATCGCTCTATGGGGTTCAGATTAGGGCTGTATGGGGGCAGATAATGCAGTGTAATTCCTAATTCAGCCGCTTTGTCTTTCACCTCCTTGGAACGATGATAACCCGCCCCATCCAGCACTAAATGAAGCGTATTATTTGCTAAGTACCTCTGCTTTAGGTGCTCCATAAAATCCATGATGGTGCTGCCATTTACAGTCTCGTAATCATGCACTACCGCTTCAGCTAAATGATTTAACCGGATCGCGCCTACAACATTCATTCGGGTGCGACTGCCTGTGGTTTCAATGGGTTTATCTACCCCTTTACGTATCCATCCAGATGTCACCTTGGTCGCTTGAGTAGGATGCACTGCATCCATGAATAAAATAGGCTCATCATCCGATACGCTATCCCGTAACGTTTCATATTCTTCGATAAACGCAGCTTGCTTTTGCTCATCAAATTTATGAGGCACACCTTTAGGCTGTTTGTAACTAAAGCCGTTTTGGTGGAGCCATTTATTTAACCCAGACACTGAATAGGTAATCTTCCACGTCTTTTGAATGTAGGCCACTATTTGATGGGTGTGTAAGTAAGTGATATCTGACAGGTGTGCAACCAATTGCTGGGTTTGCTCAGTATTTAAATGACTGGCAGAGCCACCACCCGCAGGCTTGAGCTTCAGACGTTTGGCGTAATCACCGATATGGCGTGTAATGCTGGCTTCACTCTTACGCAAGGCTTGTGCAATTCTAGCGACGGTCCACCCTTCACTGCGTAACAACACCGCTTTAATACGGTCACGCTCCCTTCCATCACGGGCTTTCGTATGTCTCGCTTCTAGCGCGGTTTTTTGGTCGGGTGTAAGGGAAATATCAATCATAGGTACAGCCTGATCCTCAAATCAGACAAAATCAAGCATTTTCATTGATCACGGGTATAACTGTCACCCAATGCTAGAATTTTATAGTTACGTGCCGCTCGGTCATTATCAGTCGCAGTGAAAAAACTCCAAATAAGACTATATAAATCAACATTTTTACCAAACTCCGAGGTGTGTCCCGCCCCCTCAACTATTGAATATCTAACCTTTTGATTATCTAGGCATGATCCGAAGGTGTATTGCTTAACCGCTAGACTTCCCCACGTTTTATTTTGAATGGTCGGGGTCATATTGCAATTAAAATTTAACGCCCAATTCTCTGCACTGGCTTGCGCAGACATAAAAATACTATCGCCAACACCACTGCCCCCATTCACAGGAATTAAATCATCTTCGGTACCATTGACTTGAAAAACCGATACAGCCCTGGACGGAAAAGTTTCGCCAATAGTCACTGTTTGTTGACTAATGATTGGCGCAATTGCCTTGAAAAGAGTGGTCTCTTTAGCGATTCTATTAACTAGCCCTGCACCGTTAGAGATGCCGACGCCATAGATTTTATTCACATCAAATAATTCCGAACCGTCGAGTTCACCAATAATTAGACTAACGAATTCAACATCATCTGCATTAGTTTCGCCACTTACATTCCAGCGCTTATCGTAACCATCAGGAAAAATTCCAATAAATTTGCCCTCATCAATTAATCTAGAAACATCACTATTATTATCCAACCAGCCCTCACCTGTGCCGCCAGAACCATGAAAAAAGAACACCACGGGGTACTCGTCTTCTGATACACCCTCTGGGTAGCTGACAAGGTAGGTACGATCGACTAATTGGCCGTTAATAGTTTGTGTGATGGACCTTTGTTCAGATAGGGGGACTTCTGGCACCACCGGCATAGTACCCATCTGAGGAGCTGGCAATATTGATTCTGAAGAACCGCCCCCCCCACAGGCACTTAATACAAAGAACAACACTAAAGCCAACAATCTCATATTTAATCCTTATCAAAAAAGCCAGTGTATTTGGCTTTGTTTTATTACTGCCTGACTATTTTTTATCTAGCTCGATTTTCTGCTCGCTCATTCGAGCCGCTACTCCTAAATACATCACTTGTGGCTCATGCAAGTGTAATAATAGAGAGACACTTTATGGATAAGTTCGATATACAGCTAAAATAGTTTATAAATAACCATCAGTTGTAATTTTTTAATAGATGATTAGTATCTGCATTTGAAGATGTTCAGGTATATCCCGTGTCTTGCCTTCCACAACACCCACACAGGCTAAGCGCCTTTGTCTCTGACGGAATTGAGCAAAACTGGGATAACGTAAACTGTTTCATATTAAGCACTGACCTCTAAAACAACTGGCATAGCGCGATAACGCTCCTGATGCGTGAGCAATATCCATTACATATACATTATAATGTTGGTCTGTGCTTTTTCGGCATCAGCAAAAGATGCCTGTAGCCCACAGATTAAAGGTGAGCCTAAGTCAAGCTATGCTCCCGTAAGCTCACTTCCTAAACGTGAGGAATAAAATTTTACGTGACCGGCGTAAACGGTAATACCTTCACCTAAAACTGATCTTCCCCTCAATATGAACAATAGACATTGAACTGCTTAAAACAGGAAAGTGGTTATATTGACCAATTATTTCATAACCATATACCAGCCTATTTCACTCCGTAAAACTATTACTTTTGATGGTTACAATGGCATAAAGGGTCGAAGCCAATAGCACCTATTCGTGTAAGGGTGATTATGTTAAATAGGACCCTATTTGCCTCAATTACGTGTTGTTTGTCACATTAGACGAATAACAATAACAAAGGCACTACTTTACGTATTTGGCGTAATACTCTCTGGATAACTTTTGAGCTTCGGCTATTTGGTCGGGCGTCATGTCTTTTTCGATGAGGCCTCTATTTTTAGTAGCTTGCTCATTTCCTTGTGAAGCCGAAACATTATACCAAGCATAAGCCAATATACTGTCTTTAAGCGTGCCTTTACCAAATGCATGCTTAAAACCCAGATTCAATTGCGCGCTAGCATGTCCCTGCTCAGCGGCTTTGGTGTACCAGTAAAACGCCTGCTTATCATCCTTTGGCGTACCTTCACCATTGCTATACATAAGGGCCAGTTGGTTTTGAGCTCGCGAATTACCCTGTTCCGCAGATTTGATAAACCAGTAAAGCGCCTGCTTATCATCCTTTGCCGTACCTTCACCATTGCTATACCTAAAAGCCAGTTTGTATTGAGCGTTCGAATAATCCTGCTCCGCAGCTTTGGTATACCAGTAAGTGGCCTGCTTATCATCATCCCTCGACCCCAAAATGGCCATAATGTATTGTGCATAAGCTGATCCTTTCTCAGCGGCTTTGCGACAAATAGCTAAAGACTTCTCTTTTTCCTTTGGGTTAAATCTGCAATCATCAGCAAGAACAGGAGCGGCTAATGTAAATAACGCGGTAACTATCAGGTATTTTATGAGGTTAATTATCGGGGTGTTTAGATTGGTAAATTTGCAGGGGCTATCCATAACAATACAGCTTCCAAGGTTAATATTATTGATTTTCAGATAATAAGGTATTTTATTTACCGTTGCATTACAAGTGGCTTTTCGGTATTTTATTTACTCTTTTATTACAAGTAGCTTCACGGATAGCCGCCTTATCTAAAGCTCGATCTACGTACCTGTGGGTGAGTAATAAACATTCATCCTAGATTAGACTGGTTTGAGCGAATTGCGGACATGGGGACATTCGGTTTATGATTGAGCTATAGCTCTAAAGCAGACATTAATGCCAAGTTAAGCGGCAAAAAATTGTTGGCTAAAATTGTGAACGGAGTGAAACAGCCAACTGTTTTTTGTCCGTTTGAACGTCTTGTGTACGCCCAGCATGGGCACGAACTAATGAGGTGAAAGTCCTCTGTAGGAAGATCACCGTTTATATAACTTACCGTTATTAAACGTTAACTACTAGCGAATGGCAAGGGCTTAGCCGCGAGGCTTGGTCTGGAGGAAGCCGGACGCAAATTTGCGAGCTGATGAACAAGAACATCATATGAGGCGTAGGCTAGAGGTGAGTTGGCACAAGACGACGAAACCACGTGATCTAATGGCCACCGTAAATGATGCAGCAGTGCAAAGAAAGTTCATGCTTTTATCTGGGGAGATCTGCTTAACAAGCGATCGGTAACTAACCAGTGAGGCTCTGGTATACAAGTGCCTTGGCTTTTCAGTGTCATCGACTGGAAAGAGCAAATAGATGAAAACCGATAGCGCATAACGGTGTAAGCCGTCATGTGATTAAGCAGAAGTCAGCAGACGACATATTAGCCAAATGCCCATCGTAATGGTTGGGACACGGTGAAGGTCCGAACATTTAGAACAAAGGAGGAGCCTTGTCAGACTTGAATACACGAATGCCGTCCGGTAGTGACGTGACTCAGCGTACCGACAAGCAGCCAGCCTTTAGTGCAGATCTACTTGGGCTTATTCTTCGTCCAGCCAATATCTTGGCTGCATGGAAACGAGTTCGAGCCAACAAAGGGGCCGCTGGCATTGATGGGATGTCCATTGATGACTTCCCCGCTTGGGCAAAGGATGGAAACTGGAAACGTATTATGTCTGAGCTTTGCTCAGGTCAATACCAACCTTCACCCGTTCGGCGTGTGGAAATAGATAAACCAGATGGCGGTAAACGTCAGCTAGGTATCCCGACCATCGTTGACCGAGTGATCCAACAAGCCATTGCTCAAGTCCTTACGCCTATTTTCGACCCGACCTTCTCAGACAACAGTTTTGGGTTCAGGCCAAATCGAAATGGGCAACAAGCGGTGAAACAGGTACAAAGCATCATTAAAACGGGTCGCCGTTTTACAGTCGATGTTGATCTGTCTAAGTTCTTTGACCGCGTTAATCATGATTTACTTATGACGCTCCTTGGCTACAAAGTGAAGGACAAACGTCTACTTAAATTGATTAAACGTTATCTGCGAGCTGGGGTTATCGATAACCAGCTTTACGTGGAGAGCCGAGAAGGAGTACCACAAGGCGGGCCGTTGTCACCCTTGCTGTCCAACATCATGCTCGACCCTCTGGACAAAGAGCTTGAGAAACGAGGCCATCAGTTTGCCCGATACGCGGACGACTTTACCATTTTGGTAAAGACGCCGCGTTCGGGCAAGCGTGTGCTGAGTAGTATCAGCAGGTTCCTGTGTCACCGTTTGAAACTGGTCGTTAATACGACCAAAAGCCACGTCGTTAAAACCAGTGAAAGCAAATTCCTTGGATTCACATTCAACAGAGGACGCATTCAATGGCATCCGAAGACTTTGCTGAAGTTTAAACAGCAAGTTCGGCGGTTAACGAACCGTAACTGGGGCGTGTCTATGCATTATCAACTCTTTAAAATCAGTCAATATTTACGAGGCTGGATAAACTACTTTGGTATCGCTAATAGCTATCAACGATGTGTAGACTTAGATCATTGGATCAGGCGCAGAGTGAGAATGGCGTATTGGCGGCAGTGGCGAAGACCACGTACCAAAGTCAGAAGTTTAATGAGATTAGGTGTGCATGTACAAGCTGCGGTTGCGTGTGGCATTACCAGTAAAGGGCCATGGCGTAGTGCGAAAACTCCGGGGATCAATCAAGCCTTATCGCTTGATTACTTAAAATCCGAAGGGCTTTATTCGTTACGTGATGGTTGGATTGCGCTTCACTATCCTAAATGAAACGCCCTGTGCGGAGCCGCATGCAGGGTGTTGTGGGGGCTGAGGGTTAGAGACCCTTGGCTACCCGATTAGCCTGCGATTTTAAATCACCTAGTTGTTTAACTTGATGATAATATTATATAAAACATCTGCTATTTTAAGGACTTGGCATATGGCAAAGTTAAGAGTTTTCATCAGTTCAACATATTATGATTTAAAACATATTAGATCATATGTATCAAGTTTTATCACAAAAATGGGATATGAAGCTACATTATCTGAAAAAGGTAAAATTGCTTATGATCCATCAATGCCATTAGATCAATCATGTTATAAAGATGCTGAATCAACAGATATACTTGTACTAATTATTGGCGGTCGATATGGTTCCGCTACTAGTGAAACGGATAGTTCTCGTATTACTTCAGATTTTTATCAACGATATGAAAGTGTAACTCGAAAAGAGTTTGAAACAGCAAATAGCCATGACATACCAACATATATATTGGTTGAAAAGTCAGTTATGTCTGAATACGAAACATTTAAAAAAAATAGAATAAACACCACTATAGACTACGCTCATGTTGATTCGGTAAATATATTTAATTTTCTTGATGACATATTGAATAGAGGAAAAAACAATCCACTTTTCCAATTTGAACAACCACAAGAAATAGAAAACTGGCTCAAATCCCAATGGTCTGGATACTTTCGAACATTGCTAGAAAATAAGTCACAAAATAAGCAATTGAATTCACTATCAAAGCAGGTTGGTGAACTTAGTAGTATTAATAATTCTTTACAGAGATATCTAGAAGAGGTAATCCAACGTGTCGGTGGCGATTCTGCCCATGATATTATTGAGAAGGAGCACCAGAACATTTCAAACGACAAATTATTCAGGAAATTAATGGATCAATCTCTATTTAGTTCATTGGTTGAAGATTATGATGTTAAATTTGAGGATGCTAAAAATTGCTTTTCTGATAATGATTCATTGGAAGGTCTTGTTCATGATTTAAGTATACTTTCAGATGAGTTTGACGAAGAAGATCTTATGAAACATTGGCGTGGTAATGAAGAGATACTCGATGACATAAACATTATTCGAGAGTTTTTATCCAAGCCGAAACTACTCCGTACAGATACATTAGTAGGCTAAAGTGTATTAGTTGGAACTCGTGTTAAGTCCGGATAGGCTCCAACTTAATCGTTCCAGCTAGTATGAAATTTTTCCATAATTTCATACTCTTACCATGTTTAAAAGCAATTTCATGGCAGCATCTTGTTTGTGGAAACCGCTATTCCGGATAAACACTAAACTGAAAATAGACTCGAACGACCCCTTTGGATGAAAAATTCTTATTAAAAAGCAAATAGCCATCTAAGACTGAACGATAGCTAAGAACTTGCAGGAGTCAGTGGCGTTTCAATCAATCCTATGTCTGCTGATCTCACAGCCAATCTTGGTCGTTCGTCTTCAAGTCTTTTTGACCAAAATAAGTTAGCTATTGTCCATATTCTTTTAAGTCTCTAAGCTCACTATCATCGTTAATGGTTAGGAGATTGCTAAAATGAAGTTTAAACAATATGGTGAGCTACAAAAATGGAATGCAGTTTATGAAGCAATCCTGATTACCAGTGAAAAGCAAGGGCTAATCAAAGAGATTCCGATTTTTGGTCACTTTTGTAAAATCGCTCAAGCAACGAAATCTGTGTCTGATCAACTTTTTATGTTCAAACTCTCAAAGTTTATTGAAGATGTAAATAAAGTTTCAAATCAAGAATTAACTACTATTACGAACGCTTTAAAATATGAACCAAATGAAGAGCTGGCTGAGAAATTATTACTTACAATTGATAATCTAAATGAAGCAGATAAATCCAAATACATAGCACAGGCACTATATCTGTATAGCAATGTTGAATTAACAAAAAGTGATTTTCTTCGATCTTTAGACCTAATTCAGAAAATGTACATTGGAGATTTGAACAATCTAGTTAGAGTGGGATGGATAAGTTCCTTTATAACAAGCGAGGAACTTGAAAGTATGGACTTAGTCAGTCTTATTGGAACTCCTCTCATCAAAGTTCAAAACATCAATCAAGAAGACCTAAAACGAGATGGAAGAATAGATGAAATTGGAGTCACAAAATATGAGGAAACAAATTTTGGAGGGACATTTATAAAAGTACTTCATAACAAACCTCCTTATAGTGTCCTCCAAAAGCAACTCATGTTCGAGCGGAAACAGCTTTTTAGATTTAACTAATTCAATTTTTAGTGACCAAATATAATTTAGAGTAAGCGGTGTCAGAAATTCTCTTGAAGCCTTCTGTCGTCTAAGAGCGTTCAGCAGACATAGCGTGTTCTGCTTGAAATTTTCTCTTTGTGTGTCCAGCTCAATTCGTGACGCACTGAGTCACGAATTGGGAATGCATCTAATGTCGAATGACTCCAAATGGCACATTTGAGCCGTTGAATATAAAATATTATTACTCTCTTACAGTACCTTGTCTGTAGATATGTACGTTTATCTAAATACAAAAAACCTGCCATCCAAGCAGGTTTTTTTGTGTCTGCTTTTCAAGACTTCGGATGATATCCCTCACCTATTAATGAATTAAATTCCTGTTTATATGTGCTTGTCATGGTTATCCGAAATTAGCGAAACGGATTTGTAACTCGTTTGCACACCGTCTGTTAATCAACAACCGTAGGGCGTTAGTTGCTTAAAAGTGAGTATCTTAAGCCAGGAACCATGCCACCAATTTAATCAATGAAATCACGCAAAAAACTGCGCGTTTTCCCCCTTTCGGGTTGGGTCAGGGCTAAACCGATAAGGGCAAAGTGCATGTTTGAATTGATGTTCCGTGAAGTATTGAGGCTATTCTACCTTTGTTATTAATTTCCTTTTCTGTCGCTTTTTTCAGTGAGAGTCACCCAACCTACGATTAATTCAATTGTAAAGCTGCGCCGGTCAATCCCCCGTTCCCCACGATGAAGCCGTGGCGCGTGCGGCCTCCTTCCCGCAATGGATTTAATCGTAGGCCAGGTGAAAAAAATCACGAAGCGACAGAGAGCAAAACAAATTAATAACAAAGGAAAACTATCATGCCTGCAACTACCTCACTAGAAACAAACATCCATTCAAACACTAAAAGCAAATCTCTGCGAGGCGAAGCTCAAGTATCGCAATTTGTTAAAAGAAAAAAAGCACCTTCAGCAAAAACCAAAGCGGCAAAGTCTGAATTGATCCGTCGCAGTGTGTTGGCTAAACAAAAAATCAAGTTGGCAATGGATACAGCAAAAACACAAGACGAATTACTTGCGGCGGCTAGCTTGCGCGTAAATGATATTTTGATCGCAGAACATAAAGAAACGGCAAACGCTGAATTGTTTATGACGTTTAACCAGTGGAAAGAAAAAGGTTATAGCGTTAACAAGGGCGAAACCTCATACAAAGTATGGTCGGCTCCGATCAAAGGCAAGCGTGAAGTTGAAGTGACTGACGTATCAACCGGCCAAGATAAAACACTAGAAGCACAATTTTCAATGTTCGCCATGTGTTCTTTGTTTTGTGAGCATCAAGTGAGTTTAATTGATAGCCCTGAAGACAAGATCAAAGCGGATGATTCTGGTTTATGTATCGGTGAAAAAGTAGAGACTATTTTTAACTGTAGAGCGAATACAACAAGCGGTAATTATGGCGATTATTTAGGATATTTTGAAGGTGCAGACAGGGTTTTTAGTCATGGATTTACCTTTGATATTTTTCGTAATGTTGAGATCGAAAGTGACTATTTTTTCAAAGTCGTCAATGTTGACACAGGCAAAACAGCCACCACAAAAGACACTGATGGTTTAGTGTTTGCGGTTAGAGAAGCAGCGCAGCCAGTTAAGCCAATAACCCACTATATGCGGTTGCCAAGTCAACCTAAGCAGCAAGCCACAATCAAAACCAAAGCGCCGGTAAAAGTAGAAGCACCCGCGCCGGTTGTTGATGTTTTATTAGCTGAAAAATTAGACGTTTTAGCAGAAAAACAACAAAAAGTGCTTGATGGTTTTTTTGCAGATCGTCAAACCAATACGCCTAAGCGATTGGCTGAAGCTAATCGGGCAAGGTGCCAGGGCGAGAAGCTATTAAGAACACAAAAAGCCCTCATTGCTCTGGCGCAATGTCATCGAGTCGGTAACGTTCCCGATGTATTGAAAACCGTTAAAACAAAAAAAGCGGTGTTTGATTTGATGCCTGCCAAATCTGAGCTAGTTAATAACGGGTATCATACTTATTACAGAGATACCGGCGAACGTTTGCACGATAGCGCCGAAGCCATAGCAATTTGGGATTTGCTAACAGGTAAAAGCCCTGAAGAAAAAGCCAGCGAAGCGTTAAAAGTTAAAATTGATGGTTTACAATTTACCCACATCGCCGGTTATTTCCCAACACCTAAGCCGGTTACTGATTTTATGTTAGAGCTAGCCCAGATTGAAGACTATCAAAGCCTTGCTGATACTAGCGCCGGTAGCGGTAATATTTTGGACGCAGCCAAGGCGCATAACAGCACGTTAAGCCTTGAAGCGTATGAGGTTAATCATACACTTTGCGAGATATTAACCGCTAAAAACTATTCGGTTATTCAAGGTGATTCGTTACAGATTACTAACACTAAAGCCTACGATAGAATTTTAATTAACCCACCGTTTGAAAATCTAGCTGATATTGATCATGTTCAACATTCATATGATTTTTTAAAGTCAAACGGTCGGTTAGTGGCGGTTATGTCAGCGAGTCCTTTTTTTAGAAAAGATAAAAAAGCGGTGCAGTTTAGAGAGTGCTTAACCGAGTTAAACGCAGAAATACACGATTTACCTGATAATTCTTTTAAAGGATCAGGTACAGGTGTTAACACTAAAATCATTGTTATCGATAAGCCAGAAAGCGCAGAAGATAAGCACACCGACGAAAACCCGTTTGTGTGTGTAAACTTTGACGATAAGCAAGACAGCCGCCGTGGCCGTTTAGAAGAACGGGCGGCGAATGCCAGCCAAAAAAGTACAGCACTTTGGGAGCAAGGCCATAAAATGGCCGAGGTTATACCTTTTGGGCAACCGATTTTAATCGGTCATCATAGCGAAAAAAGAGATCGTAATTATCGCGCTAAATTTTGCGCTAAATTTGATAAGTCTATGGAAGAAAGCACAAAGGCCGGCCAACTTAGCGATAAAGCCGCGAGCGTTGGTACTGGCGGGATTGCCAGTGATGATCCGCAAGCTATTAAAAAGTTGAGAGCAAAATTAATTGAGCTTGAAGCAACACAAATTCGCATGAAATCCGCTAACAAAGCAATCAAGCAAAACGATAATGAAGCACTTACACGCCTTGGGTTTAATGATAAAACCATCGAGGCGCTAAACACAGGAGACTTTGCAGGGCGTACCGGTTTTGCTAGTTATCAGTTAACCAATAATGGTGCAGAAATAAGGCGGTTAAAAAAACGGATTGAAAGTATAGAACGCTTACGAGATAGAGATCCAATTAACCACGAAAGTGACGAGCTAAAAGTTTTTATCGAAGATGGTCGTATTCATTTTGATTTTAAAAATGGTAAGCCAGCCGAGGCAGTTAGGGCCAAAATTAAACGTTATTCTTTCAAGTTTTCGCGTTACTCATATACATGGGTAAGAAAAGCCACAGGCAGCGCTTTAAATATTGCGCCTATCGTTATCGAAGAAATAGAAAATACGCTCAAGGAATGAGCGCGGGAGGGCTATCGCGCCCTCTAATTCAACACCAATTTTTGTTCGTGGCTTCACTTCGTTGCAGGCCGCTTAAGCACAACTATTCTTGTTGCATTATTCACCTACTCCTAGTCGGCCTAGTCGCCAAGAGTCATGTGCACTCGCACTTAGGCGCTAAAAACACATACCCCTTTTAACTAATTTGAGAGATTTTGAACATGAACTTAAACGATATTAAAACCCTTATTAACCAACCTAATATGTTGTTAGCTGATTTTCACGCGATAATAATGATAGAAGAAGCGCCAGAAGCATTACTCGATTTTTACGAGAAAAACGCAGATAAAATTAACGGAAAAGTGGTGGTTGTAAGATCAAAAGCAGATGATGCGTTAGCTGCGAATGCTCGAAATTCAGAGCCTAAAGTATTATTCGTTTTTAGCTCTGATTGTTGGGTATCCAGGTATTTTTCAGGTGTAATTCAAAAAGTGATTTTTTCAGCCGCTTTACTGAAAAGAGTCAGAAAATTATCTGTCAAAACAAAATGTGCTAGTCGAGTTTTACAGTTAATGGACTCTAGCGAAGATGGGGCCGATAGATATTTTGAGTTTGTAAACAGAACATCTGTTGAATTTGCTGTACCAGTTAAGCAAATGGAGGACGATTTAAAACCATACTTATAACCATTTCAACACCCCATTACGTGCCAGAATTTAGGGGTAAAAAATAATACATAATTTAGTGGATTGAACGCTATTGGTAATCGTGTTTAATCCTTTTTTGGAATATTCTCCTAAGTATAATATATATAATTACTTGTATACCAAGTAAGCTATTGTGTTAAAATATGTTTAGGTGGAAAAAGCCATCTATCTGTATCAGAGAATAATCGTTATGCAACGCCGAAAGGCATTAAAAGCAAACGAACACTCTCTGGTTCAAAACAGGAGTAACCCAAGAATGGGACTCTTAAACTTAACGCTAGCTCAGCTAGCAAGGAAATGAAAATGATAAATTTAAACTACTTAATTCTTAAAAGAGGTATTACACATGAGCATGACGTTAGAACCCGTTTCAGGAGCCGCTAAACGCGCATTTGATAAGCTACCAAAAGATGCAAAAGAAGATTTTGCTAAAGCATTACAGGATGTAATGAACGGAAGAACACCGAGCATGGATTTCAATCCGCTGAATGATTTAGGTAAAGGTATTAAAGGTGTTATAGAGTTGAAGATAAATGGCTCACCGGCTTACAGGACGGTGTACGTAGCCAAATTCAATAATAAAGTGTACTTGCTACACGCTTTCACTAAAACAACCAATGGAGTAGATAAACAGGCCATGAGTGTTGTAGTGAAACGGTATAAAGAGATTCCCAAATGATGGTTAGATACAGCCTTCTTCTGTACTGACGGTCATTGACATGTCAATATCAGCTTGTTTTTGTGAGGTGTAGTTAAACTCAAAGGTAAAACCTAGTTTAGCTAACATCCCCATCAACATATCAACGGAAAATTTGCTGATTTTTCCATTTCTCAGGTTACTTATACGCGGTTGTGACACCCCTAGGTGTTCAGCCGCTTCTTTTTGAGTCCAGTCTTTCGCTTTGATTAAATCAACTATAGCGTTCATCATGTTGGAGCGCATAGTGTAATTTTCTACTTCTTTAATATCGTCCGTTAACAACTCGAAAGCGTTATTGAATGATTTCATTGTTTTTTTCTCTCCAATTTTTCGCAATAAATGTTTAGCTGCGATGATACTTACTTAACCGTTAAAGCGGTTAAGTAAGTATGTTCTTTAATTTAGACTAATATAATAGACGGAGCAGGATTATACAAGTAGTTATATAAAAGGCAACGCTTAATAGTTTGTATCATGTACGTATTATCTACTAATACAAATGAAACACCATTGGTGGGGTATTTTGCATAAACGGCATATTATTCGCTTAGTGCCCTAGAAGCATCGATATAACTGGGCTACAGCTCGCCCTCGTTTTAGACAAGCTATATTTTTGACGAGTTAGCCTAGTTACCGGCTAGGTAAAACGCCAACCTTTATTAAGTCTTCGGTTCTTCATGTTTTAATTTCTTTGAAACTTTGAAACTTTGGAAATTGTAGTGCGAGAACAACCTAAAATATGTTGAATATAGTCATATGATTTCTTATCTGACAACAAGCCTTCAATTTTTAGCTGTAACTCTGCATCACGTGGTCGACCAAGGTAGCGACCCTCAGACTTAGCTTTGACAATACCTTCCTTTTGCCGCCTTCTTCGATCTTCATAATCTTTTCTAGCAATAGCCGCTAGCATGTCGAGCATCAAGTCATTAATGGCTGATAACATTCTTACTGTGAATTCGTCGTTTACCACCGCAAACTGATGACTCGTAGGTAAATCTAATGACACAACTTTCAAACCTTTTGCTTTTATGATGGACTTGAGCGAGTACCAATCATCATCTTTTAACCTAGATATTCGATCTATTTGCTCTACAAGTACTACGTCACCCTTTTGAGCTATTTCTAGTAATCTAAATAGCTCTGGCCGTTGAAGCGTAGCTCCAGATTCATTTTTTTCAAAAAATGCAGATATGATCAGATCATGTTCATTAGCAAACAATAACAATGCATCCTTTGCGCGTCCCGCATCTTGCTCTTTAGTTGAAGCTCGCAGGTAAGCGTTAGTCCGAAAAGTGCCATTGGACTAAACCGCTCTCGCGGTAGGGTTACCACTTTGACGTAGTAAAACTTCCCATCATTTGTGATCCACTTCTAAGCTGAGTAAAGGGTATTTTCGCCCTTGATTCACTTAGGAGTATTATGATGACTCAGGTTAATGAAACCGTTAGTCCATTACGTCAACGCATGATAGACGATATGAACAGCTCGAACCCTTAATCTCAAAACTGCCAGATAAAGTCTGGGCTACTGCATAATAACGTCCGTTTATTTGAACTTTATTACTAAAACTTGAAGCTAGATAGAACAAGGTCTTTCAAGTTCGTGAATTACCCCGCGACATCGCTTCGCTCTGGTCACGGGGTTTCTCGGCCATTTTGATAAAACTGGTTTAAGTAAGCAAATATTTAAAGTACTAATTTATTGGACTATTTATTACTATCAAATAAAGTGAGCCGAGAATTATGTTTGCAAACCCGCGGCCTACCTTATTTTTACTTAATGTGAGCCAGACTTGCTGGATGTAATAAGGTATATTTAAAATATGCTAGACGCTAATGCGATAGTTGGAATGAAAGCCACTACCTAGACCTTACCCAAGCTGTTAATGCGCGGAACGATTATTTTTGTGTAGAGGGAAGGGGATGAGTTTGAGATAATGGACATGTGCACTTTGGTGCCAAGTGATGATGGCTCGTTTCACATTGCTTTCCGTTTGCATGAAATCTCAACCAGCGACCTATAGTTAGATCTTTTTGATGATAATGTGGATTTATTGATGAAGTTTACAGAGATAAACAAACGGCATTGTTGGCTCTTAACGACATGATTTCTCAGGCGGTAAAACCAATCACCTAGCCGTCGTCAGACGACGCAGTCTAATAGTAAGTGAATTACCCCGCGACATCGCTTCGCTCTGATCACGGGGCTTCTACAATCTAGTTTTAGGCTAGATTGCTTCTTTTTTCTCAGATCCAACAGCCAACTTTGAACGCTCAAAGACTTTCGTTTGATTGGCTGCTTTATGCTGAGTATTGGGCTTAACCCTAGCGACTATCCCACCCGCTATTAATCCTGTTTCACCTGACTTAGCTACCGACATGGCAGCTGACCAGTCACGACACTGTATCGTGCCGCACTGGTGGCAGGCGAAGGTGCGTTGACTTAACGATAATTTATGGTGATGGTTGCAAGATATACAGATACCTGACGACTTTTCAAATCGCCCGATTTCATGGTATACCTTGCCTCGTAATTCAGCCTTGTATTTTGATAGCTGAGTAATGAGACCCATCACATTATCGTTAACCATACTGCCATTAAATTGCTGCATGGCCTTAACGTTTAAATCTTCAAACACGATAATATCACTACTGTTGGCTATCGAGCATGACAGTTCGTGTGCAAACGCTAAGCGTCTGCGAGAGATTTTTCCGTTAAGGGTGTTAATGCGTTGTTTGGTTTTGTGCCAGCGACCTGAGCCTTTCTTGCGTCTTGCCAATTGCTGCTGGAGTTGACCTAGTTTTTCTTTTGATTGTTTAAATGACTTTGGATTTTTAACATACCAGCCATTTGAGCCAACAACGGTGTGCTGACTATTGATGTCGTACCCGACTATGCTTGTGAGGACTTTTTTGGCAACTTGGCATTCAATTTCCTGAACTACACTCGCTGTCCATTTACCGTGGCGAAATTGTACGGTGACCGTCTTGATTGTACTCACAAGATTACGGTGCAATATAATAGGCACTTTACCTATTTTGGGAATGCTGATGGTGCCGTTTTCAATCCGAATGCAATTGGAATTATTCACGCACCTAAAACTATCATTGTGTAATTTCTTTTGCTTAAATGTCACTTTATGGTTAGGAAACCTTTGCACCCTGCCTTTGGATATTGAATTTTTCAATGCAGTCTCTAAATCCCTAGCAACTTGTTGCGCGGCAGCGCTATCAAATGCTTTTAGCCATGCAAATTCTTCAAATTCCTTTAGCTCTTTTATTAAGCTTGCCATCGTATTGTAGAAAAGAAACGTCTTGTCGTGTTGATATCGGCGAATATTTTCAGATAACAACAGGTTCCAAAGCCCACGAGAATAAGCGCCAAACTCAATTAAATTAGCTTCTTGCTCTATTGTCGGCTTGAGCCTGTAATTGTATCTGAGTGTCTTTTTCATATACTGTATAGAATGAGGCTGTCAAGGTGGATTATGAAACTAAATCGCACTGTAAATATTTAATTGCCCTACATTTGATCCTTGTTGTTAAATACAGAAAACAACTCCTACATGGTCGTATTGGTGAGTTCATCAAAAAGCAAGTCATCGATATTTCACATTACTCTGACTTTACGGTTGAGGAAATAGAAATCGACAAAGATCATATCCACATGCTCATAACCATCGGGACAAAATACTCTATAGGACAGTATGTAAGAAGAATTAAGCAAACTACAAACATCCGATTGTGGCGGACATTCCCTTATTTAAAGAATGAATTCTGGCGAGAAAAGACATTTTGGTCTGAAGGGTATTTTGTTTGCTCCGTAGGCAACGCAAGCGCAGAAACGATCAGAAAATACATTCAAGAACAAGGTTAGTTCAGCCGATTCATCCCCGCGACATCGCTTTGCTCTGATCACGGGGTTTTCTCGGCCATTTTGATAAAATAATATCCTCAATTACTGCTTGTTCAATTTTTACCACAAACTGGCTGGCCACTTTTCAGCGATAAGGTGACATTGCGTTGATGACCAAAACCGTTGCTGCTGAATAGTGGGGCTGCGCCCCTCTTTTCGGTTATGGTTATTCTTCTTATTTCGTTACTGGTTTGGTTTTTGTTGGTTCTGGTTTTAGTATTTACTTAGCTGCTGGATTGTTGTTTGTAATATATTAATGGCTACAAATAGCTAGGGCAGGGCGATTTGCTAAGCAACTGATTCTGTCATGCTGCGCACTCAATCTTGATCACAAAAAGCGCGTGTTCAGGTTATCGCCCTTCGGGTTTCCGACACTATCGCAAGCGCTATTGGCCAGAGGCCAGTTAATAAGGCTGGTTACTACCTCTCTTGGCTTCTTCTGACCGGCCTATCATCAAACAGACTGCAAAAAAGCGCAGACTGTTTGATGGCTGCGTCAGCGCCAAGTGAAGTATTCACGCTCATTACTCAACCAGGCTTCGCCTGTTTTCGCTGAAGTTACAATGATAAGGCAGTGTTGACTAGTGGGATGCATTAAATAATTTTTCGATCAGGCCTCGAATGTTTTTTCTAACTTTCTTTTTAGCGCTGCGAGATGGTAACGCATGAAATACCTCACATGACACTATTTTCATCTGACTTTGATCAGAGAAAATCTAAAAATTTCTATTTAATTGCTCTGTAGCCCCTTATTTATAATACATTTTGAAAATCAGTGCCCGTTTCTATTGAGCTACAGCTAAATCAAAATTATGAATAACTGTCTGCTCAACGTCAGCTCTATTACACTAAATAACGGGATCAAATGAAGTGAGTTTAACTCCCCTTATTCAAAGAACTCCTTCATAGCAGGTAAGTCTTCAATTTCTTTATTTATCTCTTCAGCTGCTTCCTTGATAATCTCGATACATAATTCGATGTGGTTGACTTCTACGGCTGATAAACCTTGTCCTAGTGCTTTATCCCTTGCTATATCTATTGAGCTCAGTACCGATTTAATCATTTGACTCATGAGCAATTGCATACGAGGTGCATATTAACATCCAACCCGATCACCTAATAACATTGATGCCGATCACCTAATAACATCCATCCCGATCACTCAATAACATCGAAGCCGATCACTTTTTGGTTAAAATGTTATTCAGTGACCGGCTTAATGTTATTGCCCAACTTTTACTCTTTTTTGTCTGTCCAGTAGGTGTTTTTAACCGTTATTCTTTTCATTTTTGATGGTGAGAATAACTATGCCAATGGCACCTATTTCAATGCGTAAGTTAAAAGAGATTTTAAGACTCAAATACGGCTGTTTGCTCAGCCATCGAAAAATAGCCAAAAGCTTATCTGTTTCAGCGTCAATCGTGTCTATTTATGCCATTCGTGCCACCTCTCTTGGGATCACTAGTTGGCCGCTTGATGAAAAATGGAATGATGAGACGCTTCAACGAGCATTCTTCAAAACCAAACCTAAGAGCAAGGGCTACATCATCCCTAATTGGTCTGTCGTCCAGCAAGAGCTGAGGCCGAAAACGATGACATTGCAGTTATTGTGGGAAGAATATGGTGAGCGGTATCCAGAAGGTTTTTACAGCTACAACCACTTCTGTCGTCTATATAAAACATGGCTAACATGTCAAAAACCGTCCATGCGTCAAAACCATAAAGCAGGTGAAAAACTGTTTGTTGATTATTGTGGACCCACTATGAATATTGTGGACTCAACAACGGGTGAATGCCGCACAGCACAGGTTTTTGTGGCAGTCATGGGCGCATCTAACTACACCTTTGCAGAGGCTACGTTTAGCCAAAAACTCGAAGACTGGGTGATGAGTCATGCACGATGCTTTGAATTTCTGGGTGGCGTACCTGAATTGGTCATCCCAGATAACTTAAAAAGTGCCGTGACAAAAGCGTGTCGTTACGAGCCGGATCTGAACCCAACCTACCAACAACTCGCCGCCCATTACGATACCGTTATCGTGCCTGCCAGACCTTATAAACCCAAGGATAAATCGAAAGCTGAGGTGGGTGTTCAAATCGTTGAACGTTGGATAATGGCGCGACTTCGCAAGGAAAGCTTTTTTAGCTTGCGACAGTTAAATCTAAAAATACAGACACTTTTAACCGATTTGAATCAAAGGCAAATGAAAAAGCATCCAGGCTCAAGGCTATCCCAATTTGAAGCGATAGATAAACCCGCACTGAAACCTTTGCCGTCACAACCTTATCGCTACACCTTAGTGAAACAGGTCAAAGTGCATATTGATTATCACATCGAGATTGAAAAACATTACTACTCGGTGCCACACGCCTTGATCAAGAAAAAGCTAGAAGCACATGCTACGGGGCAACTGGTCACACTTTATCATCAAGGGGTACAAGTGGCCGTTCATCCAAGATCATACCGCGTGGGAGGTCACAGCACCCTGGATATCCATATGCCCATCGCCCATCAAAAACAGCAGCAATGGACCCCCGAACGATTTGAAAGTTGGGCCAGAAAATTCGGAAAATCAACCGAGCAATTTGTCATTCAACTCATGCAAACCAAAAAACACCCCGAGCAAAGTTACCGTGCCTGTATGGGCATATTGAGTTTAGGAAAAAAGTTCACAGACAAACGACTTGAAGCCGCCTGCTACCGAGCGTTAGCAACAGGTGTTACGCGAGTAAACCAAGTGAAAGCTATCTTAGAGAAAGGGTTAGATAGCCAACCTCTACCGGAAAAACAGCTGGATCTTTTAAGTGAGATAGACCATCAAAATATCCGTGGCAATCATTATTACCACTAATAAAACCTAAGGAAACAACATGCAATCAGTGACGCAACAAATCAATACTCAATTAGTCATGCTAAAGCTAAGCGGCATACGTGATGCGTTATCACAACAAAGTGAACAACCCAATCTATACGTCGAACAAAGCTTCGAAGAGCGGTTATGTTTATTGCTTGACCATGAAATAACCCAGCGAGATCAACGTAAAATTGACCGACTGACCCGCCAAGCCAAATTTAGAGTGAACGGGACATTAGCACAGTTGGATTATGGTGCGTCGAGGCAGTTAAACAAAACGCAGATCCGCTCATTAGCGCAAGGTGAATGGCTTCGTCTTCACCAAAACATACTGATCACAGGAGCAACAGGTTGCGGTAAAACCTACCTTGCTTGTGCGTTGGGCCATAACCACTGCCAGCAGGGAGAAAACGTTTACTACTTTAGGCTCAAAGAATTGCTTGAAAAGATGTTTATGGCACAAGCGGATGGCAGTTATCGAAAGTTTATTAACAAACTCACATCAGCGAACTTACTGATCTTAGACGATTGGGGATTAGAGCCATTAACGGGGCAACAACGCAGTGATTTACTTGAGTTAATAGATGCGAGGTATGACACAAAATCGACACTGATTGCGAGTCAATTACCGATAGAAAATTGGTACGATATGATCGGGGAATCCACGCATGCAGATGCGATCCTAGATCGGCTTGTTCACGGGGCAATTAAGTTAGAATTAAAAGGCGAATCCATGCGAAAAAAACTAAATTCCTTGACTGAAGCCGATCACACAAGTTAGATTTTACTGAGTTCTACTGGAAGACAAAAAAGTGATCGTCTTCAATGTTATTGACCGATCGGTTTCATGTTATTACGCACGAGGTAATGATATTTCAAACTCATCAGCAAAGTCGGCTAGCATATAGGCTGAAATAGGTGAGTTAAAGTTACCCGCGTTTCCAGTATTGTACTCTCCAATTGACATCGCATAATGTTGTGGAATAACGTTTTCTTTAGCACGTGTACCGTCAACTTGGGATGTTTGTATTTCTCTGATGATGGCCTCTATATTCACTAGGTCATAAAAAGGCGTGAGTTCTAAGCCTTTTTTACCTACAAAAAAGCTGATGTTTTTACCATGTGCATCATAGTTACGTACTAAAATATTGAACGTCATCCAACGAACAAGTTGGGCCTGATAAGCTTCAGAATTAGTCGTTTCAACTGCAAATAATTGGGGGAACGAAACACCATCGCGGATATAGATGCCATCGCCTTCATCACCATATTGGCGTTCATATTTATATGACGGAGGAAGGTTAGTCGCTTGGCAACCATCAATAACATGTCGGCGTAATACACGAGAGCTATCAGGCACAACACGCCTGTCGAAACGTTCAATCACAAAAGCTCGTACACCACCATAGGTCCGTACTTCAACAGGGGGAACGTTAATTCCAGCCTCATCAGCAAGTAACATGGTAAAAAGTTCATTCACAGCGATAAAAGGCGCTTTGCCTGTTTCGAACTTAACAATTTTGTTAGAACATAATTCGCCTTCGCCAAAACCTAACTTGCCATCGACTTCAAGCAGATTAAGTTTATCTTGAACACCGGCAACCGATAAGCGAGTTCTACCATCCCAATAGGTAATGGATTCCCCTACAGCTTTAAAGCGAGTCAGTCTTTCACCTAATTCGTCTGTCGTTACTTCTCGGAAAGTCGTTTCTTTCGCATCACTGCCTTCCCCTCTGAAAGAGAGTGCACCAGAGGTTTCCTCCCCAATTATTTTTATTAAACCAAACGTATTATTTTTAGAAATAGTGGTATTACTGGTCATGTCTTCCAGACCTTTACCTTCGGGTAATAAGTTTTGTAAATAGTTTCTAACGGCTCGATGATCGAAGTTACCGTCTAATGGAAGATAAGGGGAAACGGCAAAGCCTTCTTCAACCCATGAGGACTCATAAGTGAATGAAATTTCAGTATCAGAGCCTACTGGAATACTGATCGTGGCGATTTTCTTATGATGACTTAGGAATACATACAAATTATTTACATTAGTACCATTGGTCATCACTTGCTCCGGTAGTATTGTTATTTTTTGTGTGTTCATCAGAGATAATACTGAATGACAAACCAAGATACTCCATCACTTTTAATATATTGGCGAGTTTAACGTTGGTATCACCCTTTTCAATTTTGATCAGAGTAGGTTTTGAGAGTGAAAGTGCTTCAGATACGTCAACCAATGTAAGCTTCATGCCTGTGCGCTTAGCTGTAATCGCTTCAGCTAACTGCTCAGGTGAAAAGCTTTTTGTTAAATCTGGCATGTTGGTACTTTTAACCACTCTACCTAACGTTTTCTTTATTGACATACAACACCATAAGTTAACTTTAATTTACTTTTAAATGTAAGTTAATAAAAAAACCAGCAAAAGTCAATAATAGTTAACTTTTGGATGGTTATGTTTATTTAACCATTATAGGTAAATTATAATTAACTTTTGATTGATCCGTTCATTGAAACAAACCTAAAGTAAATCATAGTTGACTTTAGGCTGCTTTATATCAATTCCTTAACTGTGAAATTGGTCATCGGAAGGATTAATTTCACTACTTTTTCATGAGCCTCTTTTCTCTCTTGCTTGTATTTATACCTGTTATAAATCAGGTGCTTAATTGGAATAAGCATAGTGTTTTTAGGTTGTTTAATTCTAGTGGTTTGTTGTATTATATGTTGTTTATAAACTATACTTAGAGGTACTTAGAAAGGCGATTCCCTGACCTTGATAAGTTTTTAATGTGGGGATTTTAGGTGATTTTATGAGCGACATCACTAAACAATATTTTGCTATTAACTTAAATCGAATCGCAATTTTTATGTTTATTGTTATTGGTGTAATTACCGACAGCGATTTCTACGCAATTCTTGCCGCTGCATACTGGTTGTGGTTACCCAATATTGAGAAATTCGAATTCTCAATTTTACGAATTAATCTAAAAAAATAATGAACACTAAATCGGCATTCCCTTTGCTGACAATCTAATAGTTGGGAGTAGAAAAATGGTACGTCTAACCAAAATACAAAGCGCTTTGCAGATCAAAGTTCAACACATCCTCCAAAAAGATGTTTTGAGTAAGCAAGATGTTGAGTTCGTTTTCAATCATTACCATGAAGGTGCAAATAACAATATTGCTGTATCCGGAGCGTTTTTCACTCCATTGTTATTGGCTCTTGAATTCGCTGATTATTACTGCTGTCCAAAGGTCAAAAGACCATGCCGATTTTTTAGGATTACTTGCATAATTTAATGGTCAATTATTGGCCATTTATTGCAATGAATGTGTATATACATTAGAGGTTTTTATGTCTTCCAATCTATTGCGATTTACCGATTTTGTGAAACAGAATATCGGCGCTACCTATCTCGACATTGCAGAGTATTTTTCTGTCGAAATCGCGCAGCTGGCTAATGAGTGCAATATCGATTGGGAAAGCAGTAAAAGCAAAATAGCTTGGGATGGGGAGAAAAACCGCTCACCTAATGTAAACGGGATCACCTCCGCTGATAAAGGCAGAATATTTATCTGGGCCGAGGCAAACAATTACACCCAGGATAGTGGATCGTTCACTTACCCATATTTAAGTTTTCAAAATATGCGCAATACACTTGCGAAGCCTGGACGAAAGTTTCACGCACTCAGGCTGTTGTATGACAAATATGAACAATACAAACAAACACGGGTTGTTCCAACACGTTCAAATACCATTGATCCTATTGCACTTGAAAAACAGCAAGCTATTGTTCAAGCCGATGCCAAAAGACTGGCAAAACGGCAACGTAATGTTCAAGCAAAAGAGGCTGTTATTTTTGAAGAAATGCTACCACTTTCAAACCCTGGGGTGTTCAGTGCGTATTTACAGTATGCAAAAAAACTGCAACAAATTGCTGAGCAATTTGATATTCGTTTAGGTAGAGATAAACACGATTATTTTACAGCTTTTGTTTTGAGAAACATACAAGGCGACTTTAAAGCCCTGCAAAGAATTTACCACAACAAGCCAGCTGCTTGGGATGATAATAAACGCTGTACCTGGGGCGTAGATCCCACGGGCTTAATGACAATCTTAGGGGACGTTAACGACACCACTTCTGTCATCTATATATGCGAAGGCTTAGCAACAGGTTTGGCCATGGTATTGGCAACGGGCAAGCCCGTAGCTATATGTCTAAATGCTTATAACATGCAGTTTGTTAGCGCTGAAATTACTCAAGTTTATCCTCATATAAAGCGGGTTCATGTTGCGGATAACGACAATGACAAGCCTCATTTTGGCAACACTGGTGTTCACGCAGCTGCAGTTGCTGTGAAAAAAAATGGGGGTTGGGTTTTTGTACCTAAAATCAAATCAGGCACAGATATCTGTGACCTTTATAACTCTCAAGGCTTAGATGAACTAAAACGACAAATTAACCACTCAGACAGCCAGTACTTTAATGGCAGATTCTCACAAAATGTTTGTGGGATGTTTAATTATATCCATGACCAATATTCAGACACTATTGGCCAGGCGAAGTAGTGGTATGTACATATTCTCTCTCAACAAAATCAATTGAACATGAAACCTTCAATTAAAAAAATCAAGTTTCGTTCTCACCCGTTCAGACACACAAAAAATGTGTGCGTCACTGCCGCTTGCGCTGCGGAACTGGATTTTTTGAACTGCCGGTTTTCTCCCATGTTCGATTTTATCGACGAGAGAAATACCATGCACACTCAAACAAATACCCCGGCCAACAAAGAAGTTGAATATATCAGTGGTTGTAAAATATGTAACACCCTCAACGATGGCATTTGTATGAGCGCCTGCGTAATGAACGGATCTGACAGACAAGCTCTGATTGCAAAATATGCTCACATGTTCACTGATGCAACCAAGGAGAGTTAACAACATCTTCGCCAGTTGCTCTTTATAATATTGCAGGACAAAAACGGGATTGTTTGAAAGGCAAAATAGGATGTTACAACAAGTTAATTTAGAACCTTCAACAGAGATTTTTACACTCAACGAATTGACACCAACGAAAACCAAAGCCTTATCGGTGCAATTCCTAAACTGTTATCAAAGTTGTCTTGTCAGTTCATACAATATAGGCCCAATCATAGAGGACGTAATTAATTTATGGGCTGACATAAAAACGATAGAAATATCAGCGACAACAACGACTGAGATATATCGTTTGATCGACATATAATTTACTTTTTAATAACCAGGCAGTTGTGACACACCGGCAAACGTGGTGAGTGGAGATAACAATGTTAAAAACAATAAAACCAGAACGGCTTGAACTCATCGAAATGAGTAAGCAAGCAAAAGCTATTTAAGTACAGATAGAATCAACAGTATACTGTTGAATATGCATTCTGAATCTGCCAAAACAAATATATTTAAACGTTTTGATGAATGGAAAGCGGCGGGTATCGGGTGTAGCCAAAATCAAAATCCTATCGAATTTGGGGAAAGCCACTAAAGAGATTAAACAACAGTGCAACCGAGTCCGGTTGAGCAATTAAAGATGAACACGATAGGGCTAATTCACAATATTCATTTTTACCAATATGCTGCCTATTCAGCAAAAATCAAGTTGATAAAATAGAATATTAACACCTACTCATTTATCTGGCCTTCAGTAACTACTGAAGGCTTAACTACATCCCACTTTATTAATTATAAACACCCAGGTGTTCTGTACTTCACTGCCTAGTTAGGCTCCCCAAAATATTCTATTTTTTCACTCACATGGACCTCTTCGTTGCACGTCATTTTTACTCAGGATATACATAACCATTCCAATCAAGCTAATATATTTAAGCGTTCGACCAGTGGAACAACTAAATTCGAATATTCAATTCAACGCTGTATGGATTTTAGCGATCCCGTATATTTCCCCTACTGATTTATTAAACATTATTTTTAATGTTCCCGCTGGGTTGCTCACGACGGATTAAGGGCTGTTTAAGTACCAACAATAACGGAAAGGATACTCACTCGGTTCCCGCTTGTTTGCTAGATAAGTTGTCACACATAACGCATGATGCTCATGCTAATGTATGCCACGGCACATATGGGCTAGAGGTGCGGCACATGGTCGTAACTCAACTAATAATGATGCCGCTAATCTACATTCCCCCTGTATATTTACTACTTTGCAGGAGCGGCACTAGAATAATTGATATTCCCACGCTTTTGGCCTATTATTGTATAGCTAATCTAATACAGGCGTTTTAAATATGGCACACAAAAAGACCACAATTTATTTGAATCTTGACACTAACATAGTGGTGAAAATGCATCGAGCCGAACACCCACACCTATCGAGTACCAGTCACGCTATCAATGACATTATCGACCAGTTCTCGCGTAGTAAAGGTGTTTTAAAAGGGGATGCATCTCCTTCATTAGATGCAATTCTTTCCATGCTCGCAGAGCAACAATCATCTATTCAACAGTTAACAGTACTTTCCCTTAGAAATTTCGGATTGAACATTGAGATTGCTTCCGAAACAAACTCGACTTTACCTAGTCGAGGTGAGCAGCGCGCTAAGGGGTTACTAAGACAATTGCAGGATAAAAATAATGGCGATTTTTCAAACAGGTAAGCTCGGTAATTATATTCGCGGTGGTCAAACAACCAGTCACTATATTGCGTTGATCCAAGAAGTGACAATCAAGGTGATGGGGTTTTATTTCATACTGTTTGTAATCACAACCTCTCTCTTCTTTTACTTCAACACGACTCAGTATGAACGTCATATTAGTACCTCTTATCTCATGAGTATCTTTCACTATGGTGTATTTAAAGACCCTGATTACCGGTTAGATATAACGCATATAAATGGGCGAACCCAGCGCATAAATGCCGTGAGTATTTATAGTAATAAACGTGTGCATGCTTTATTTAGTAAAACTAAAACAGCGCTATATCAAAGCTTCTTCTATGCGTTTTTTGTTCCTTTGCCCCTTCTCTTCTTTTACTTGCGATTTGTACTGGGTCAGGGCTTGCACCAAACGACCGATGAACATGTGCGAGGGGTGACGAAAAACACCCCCGAGCATGTTCAAAAATGCGTGGATGATATACGCAGAGAATACAAACATAAAAAGGCCGGTATTAAGTTCTGTGGCTTTACGATCCCCGATGTATTTGAAACCCAAAATTTTTTGTTGGCAGGTGGCCCTGGCACCGGAAAATCGGGGCAAATACTTGAGATGCTGGGGGACATACGAAAACAAAAGGGGCGGGCGATAATTTATGATCGCAGTGGTAATTTTGTCGAAAAATTATATCGTCCTGATAAAGATATTATTCTTAATCCTTTAGATGATCGGGGGGTTTATTGGGATATTTTTAGCGAATGTACAACTCAATATGAGTTTGATGAATTTGCTAGTGCATTTATCCCCGATGCAAAATCGAGCGATCCCTTTTGGACATTGGGGCCTCGTGCTGTTTTTTCTGCAATTTGCTACAAAGAAAGTAAGAAACCTCACCCATCAATTACCGAAATGGTTAACATTATTCTCCAGATGCCTCTCAACACAATGATGAAATATTGTAAGTTCACCGATGCGGCCAGTGTGCTATCAGAAGGTGCAGAAAAAACCGCAGCAGGTGTAAGAGCTAGTATGGCTGTTTATGTAAACTGCTTGCGCTTACTGCGTGAACGAAGTACTAAGCGTTTTTGCATCAGTGAGTGGGTAAAAAATGATGACAACCAAGACTCTTTTGTGTTCATAACCAGCAACAAAGAAAATGAATCGGTACTTAGAAGTTTAATCACGGCATACATACATATAGCGACCAAATCTATTCTTGGTATGACCGAAAATAAGACGCGGCGGATCTGGTGTTTCTATGATGAATTACCCACCTTGAAAAAGCTCGAAATTCTGCAATCCTCCCCAGCTGAAGCACGGAAATACGGCGGTTGTTTTGTGTTTGGTTTTCAATCTTATCCACAGATGGTTGATGTTTATGGCGAAAATGGAATGGCTTCGTTGGCTGGAGGCTGCGCGACCGCATTAATTACTAGGGCTAACGAACCAAAGTTTGCTAAGTGGTGTGCGGAGTACGCAGGGCAGAACGAAATCGCAAAGGCGTCAGAAAACTTAAGTTTTGGCCATAATGCTGTTCGCGATGCTGTCAATATGAGCAAAACAAGAAGCATGCAAGATGTCGTCATTCCTGCTGAATTTAGAGCACTACCAGACTTTGAAGGTTACGTGATTTTCGGTCGTGGCGTGCCGGTCACGCGCATCAAATTACCATTTAAAGATACCCCTAAAATAGCAGAGCCTTTTGTGCCATGCGCAGACATTAGCGAGGTGGCCGTTCCAATCAGTGAAGATGATATGCATCACACTTCGTTGGAATCTGCTTTTGCCCCTCTCGATGAGAATGATATTTCTGTTATAGATAAGGCTCCTTTGTCAACGGATGGCACCTTTGGCGGTAATAAGAAAGTCGCGACTGGGGGCGGCGGGCAAGGCCTGCCTGACCAACAGAAAGCTAAGCCTGTTTTACCCTCTCTTGATCTCAATATGGCAACTCTCACCGCCAAACATGAAGCGTCACAACAGGAAGAGGACGTGATTAAACGCGATTTTGTCCAGAATGTTTTTGACCAAGAACAGGCACTCTAATGCTCTCTAATATAAAAAAAATTTCGTCAGCAAAACAGGCCGGTAGTTATTATAAGAAAGCCGATTACTATACAAAAGGCGAAGACATGGTAGACATTTCTTCTTCGTGGTTCGGTAAAGGTGCAGACGAACTTGGCCTTGAGGGATTGGTGGATCATAAGACGTTTGAAGCTATCATGGCTGGCGTTCTCCCAGATGGAACGATACTGGATCATCATAACCGTGTTATCGGATGGGATCTTACTTTCTCCGCGCCCAAATCGGCATCAATATTGGCCTTGGTGGGTGGCGATAATCGACTGTTAGAAGCTCATTTTGACTCCGTTAAGGCCACCCTTAAATTCGCAGAGGAAGAGTTTGCCATTACTCGCAAAACTGAGAATGGTGAGACCTTCATTGACAAGACATCAAACTATTTAGCCGCGCTTTTTACTCACACAACGTCCAGGGCTCTAGACCCAGCATTGCACACACATTCTGTCCTAATGAACATCACAAAGAACAGTGAAGATGAATGGCGTGCTATTGAGTCCAACCCTCTTTTTGATAACAGAATGTTGTTGGGCTTAGCCTACCAAAATGAGTTTGCCAGACGGGCGCGCGAGTTGGGCTACGAGCCGATACGGAATGATAGGACAGGGCAGTTCGATCTAGCAGAGGTTCCGCGTAACGTAATCGACGAATTTTCTCAACGTAGACGCACCATTACTGAAGCAGCAAATGAGCAGGGCGTGTCTTTGACTGATGCGAAAGGAATGGAACAAGTCACGCTCAATACCAGAGCAACCAAGAAAAATATCCCTACAACAGACGTTGTTGCTAATTGGGATAAACGTATGAGTGAACTCGACTTCGACCCACAAAAAATTATTGAGGACGCCAAGGAAAAATCTGCGCAATCAATACCTGAAAATAGTCAACTTGATCCACTCAATATAATTAAGTTAGCCATCGAAAATTTGTCATTTAAAGACAGTGTGTTTAGTCGTCAGAATCTCATCAAGGAAACCTTTCGATTTGATAAATTTTCCGTCGTCCTGGGAGATGTAGGAGAGCACATTGATACTTTAGTTTCTAATAATTCTCTTATAGAAACCCGTAAAGATGAATTGGGGCAGGAGCGTCAATTTGCTTATACTACTGCGGCCAGTGTTGACAGAGAAAGGGAAATTCTCGGACTTGTAAAATCCGGGGTGGGACAAGTTCAACCAATGGCGACCCACGAGCAAGTGGCTGACTTTATTGAGCGATATAATGCCAAGGCTCCTCATGCGTTAAATGACGAACAACAAGAGGCCTTAATTGGTTTGGCGACTAACGACGACCGTTTTTCCGGCTTGCAAGGCTTACCGGGAGTGGGTAAATCGACCTTGATGCATGCATTCAATTCACTTTCGAATGAAAATGGTTTCAAGCTTGTGGGGATCGCACCTACTGGTACGGCCGCTCAAGAGCTTTATCAAAAAGCCAAAATGCACACCAGAACGATTGACAGTCTCTTGGAAATCGACAAGCACCGTGACAAGGAAGACTATCTATACGAACCTAATACAGTTTATCTGATCGACGAATCCGGTATGGTTTCTGACCGACATACTGTGGCGTTAATGCGATTATCGACAATGTCGGGCAGTCGTATGAAAGATGCTGGCGACATCAACCAGATCCCTGCAATTGAGGCCGGCGCACCATTTGAACAAAAACAAAAGTTAGCTTATTCGTATGAAGTGATGCGAAATGTCCAGCGTCAAAAAGTCCCTATTTTAAAAAAAGCGGTTCTTGAAGCAATTGATAATACGATCACCGCGGCACTGCACACATTAAAATCAAGTCCAAACCCCAATATCGGCATATCAAACATCGAAAATGAGAATGAGCGTGTTGAAGCGTCGGTTTCACATTATGAGCGACTTTTACAACAAGAGTTATCCCAGGGCGTTTCGTTAGCCGACGCTGTCAATGACAAGGTAAAAATGATCACGCCGTTAAATAAAACCAAAGACGAATTAAATAACGCAGTGAGAACTAAATTGCTTGAGCATGGGATAATCGACAAAACCGATACTGTATCGTTGCTCACACTTTTACCTAAAGGATTGAGCCCTACTGAACAACAGCAAGCGATAGGGCTACTTCCTTTTAAAGATACAGGTGAGCAAGCCTATGGGGACATAATTCGATTTCACGACGACATTAAAGACCTCGGTATTAAACAAGGTGAGTACTATCAAGTTAAGCAAGTGAAAAACACCCATGTCACTCTATTTAATGGCGAGCGTGGTTACCAGACTGATATTAATATGGCGGACCACAAAGACGATAATCTCATGACCGTTTTCAGTGCCTCCAGGAAGCAAATTGCTGTTGGAGAACAGCTTCGCTGGAAAGACACATACCAAACAACGGACATCCGCAACGGGCAATCGTTAGAAGTTCTGGCATTTGACAGGCAAAATAACACTTATGATGTAAAAATTGATGATGGCCGCACAATCAGCTTGCCAAATGACCTCACTGGTTCACACACCAATTACAACTACGCTGTCACGCCACATGAAATTCAAGGGGCGTCAATAAAATACACTATCCCTTATTATGACCAGCAATCCAAAAGGCTTCAGACCAGGAATGGTCTGATTGTTACTTTGTCTCGGGGCGAGGAGGGAACCTATTTATACACAGATAATTTTGAAAAAGTAGCGGCGAATGCTGATGCCCAAAAATTCACTAAAAGCTCCGCTCTTGATCACATTGGGCAGTCCGGTAGCTACAAAAATATAGGATCACCTACCTTTAAAACAGATGTACTAGAAGCAAAAGACGGAGTAGGTAAAGCGGTTGAACACCTATCTGCACAATTCTCCGCGTTCAATACCCACGAAATTATGCGCCATGCCATGCGCTTCTCAGGCCAGCAAACATTGCCCGTCAAGCAAGCAATAAACGAAATGATTAAAGCAAATGCGCTATTGCCTGTTCAAACTAATGATCAAAATCAAACCTACTACACAAGCCCAGCTATTGTTAAACAGGAAAAAGAACTGCGTGGATACCTAAAGAGCGGATCTAAGCCAATCACTATCAGTGAACATCAATTGTCCGCTACGACTACTGAGCTTGGGCTTTACGATGAAACCACAGACGCCTTGAAGCATATCTTTGGCAACAATCATAAATTGTCGCTTGTTAATACGAAAGTAAATGCTGATGCTTCTTTGTTTACACACGCCATGCTTGATTTAGCTAAGTTCAATAAACTATCAGTTGCTTTGGTGTCACCTTCTAATCAAGTTCAGCACGCAGAGCGTCTTGGTCGTGATGTATTCACTCTCGCCCAATATGCCAAAAGTGATGAGAAGCATGACGTTGTTATCGTATTGGATGGGCATAATGCCTCAGCACAAGCATTCAACAGAATGTTGAGTAAATCGACAGACGAGAACAGTAAAGTGTTTGTCTTCGGACTGACAGCGATTGCACAAAGCTTTGCCCACAAAGATGCCCTGAGTAATCTAGCAAAAAACGCGAAAAAAACACAGTACTTCGATCTCACTGGGAACCCTATCCGCGAGGTAGATATACTGTTATCACAAACTGAAGGTAAAATTCCAGACACCGTTAAAAAACAACTCGAGCGGGAGGCTTTAGTTGTTCAAAGTGAAGCCCAGCGCCATGAAAAAATAGTCCAGGACTATCTTAAAAAACCTGACACTAGCAACGTCATTAGTGCGTCTAAGGAAGGCGTGAAATCGATTACCAATAAAATTCGTGAAGAACTTAAAAAGCAGGGCAAGATCACAGAGGCAAAAAATTTAGATACGCTCACACCTGTCTTTTTATCTCCCCAACAAAAGCAAGTGGCTTCTGAATATAAAGTTGGCCAGATCATTCTGTTTAACCGTAATGGTGAGAAAAATGGATTTACTCGACAGGAGAGTTATGTGGTCGAGAAAGTCGACTCACAAAGTAACAACATCATTCTTAGATCCCCATCTGGCACTCACACTGTCAGTGTGCACGAATTGCACACAAATGGATTCTCAGTCGCAGCAGTAACGAAAACGGAAATAGGGAAGGGGGAGAGAATACGGTTTGATACCGGTATCTTTGAGTTCAAAATACATCAAAATGCTACCGCTAAGGTCACGGACACGCATTCAAATAAAAATACTCTATCAGTCGAACTAGACAGTGGGCGCAAGGTTGAATTGGACTTATCCGTGCGTGCTCACCAGTTTATCTCTCATGGGTATACGCAGAGCATGAATAAATCGGCGAGTATGCCTATGAATCAACATGCCTTGATTGAGTTGGATGGCCGGTTTAAATCTGGGGCTAACGTGCAAAGTTTCTTAAAATCTTTATCTAACGCCAAACATTCCGTATCGCTATATGCTGACAAGCGATCGACTGTCAGTAATTATTTGTCACCATCGAAGGACGGCGAACGTAACATTGATGCTCTTTTGCACAGAGAGACACAGCGCAGTGCTGCACAAGCTAAAGCTCAAGAATCAACCCAAGAACATACCATGCAAAAACATCATCAAAACACTCAGCAAGAAAATCAACATCAGCATATTCAGCAAAGGGAGAGATAGCCATGAACAATGGTTTTTCACTATTCAAATTATGCGCCGCTATCGTCTTTATTATCATAACGTTTCTACTCGTTATGGAGAGAAGTCATTTCAATAAAGCAGCAGAAGTGACCGGTATGGAAGATGTCATCGAGCAGACCAAAAAGGATTTAATAGATGCGACACATACATTTAAGCTGAACGAAAAAAAGTATGAAACGAGCCTTGAAGAAGTATTCAAGCGTGAATACAGCGCTTACACGCTGTACATCTCGTGTTTACACCGTGGGCCTTTATACGGATTTATGAACCTTGGGAAAGACCTCGACAATCTCCCTAGAAAGGATAAATTTTCTGTTGATGCTCTTGTGCCGGCTAAGTGCAGACAAACAAGCACATCTTCCTACAGCCGACAATATCATAGAGGCCACTTGTTCGCGGCCAATCACTTTGACAACGATGATAATCAAATGAGGGAGTCATTTTACATGTCGAACGTTATACCACAGCACCAAGTGTCAAATATTGGTGCATGGAAGCGCACAGAGGTTATTACTGAATGCTACAGGGAGCATCATGCCATCTATTTAGCCGCTGGTGTTCTCTACGGTACCGATCAATCCGATGACTTGTTCGTGCAAAGCCATGGTGTTGTAACGCCCACGGCCATGTGGAAATACATTCAATTGGATAGTAATCAATACAGCGCTTGGATCATCCCAAACAACGAGCAGGCAGTTAAAGATAAACTTCCCTCTTTTGAAATATCAATTGAGGATCTTATGCGGATAGCCAACATCAAAATCATTCCCGATGCAACACGTGTACATCGTGTCCAATTACATGTCTTTAAAGGTTGTCACACCAGTTAACCACTAGGAGAGTAATATGAATACCACTAACACTAACACAACAAAACCACTCACGACTGCTCAGCAGAAGTCTGTTGCCACTGGTTTCTTATCGAATAAGCGCAAAGCAATAGGGTTGTTTAAAACAATGGATATGTCGCTATTATCAGCCCTCAACGAACAAATACGCGACATATTAAAATCTAAAGTTGAGGAAGCAGCCAATCTGGCCAGGATAAAACTGCAAGAAAAGCAGGCTATTGATTCCGCTGTCGATAAAACAATGGCTCACCTCGAATCTCAAGGCCTTAAATTTAACAAAGAAGAATTGTCGCGCTTATTGTCTGACAAAGTGAAGCTCGGTAAAGCGCAAGTAATTAACCCCGAATTACAGATGAATAAACCATCTACAATCGTTGGTGCCGAAAATGAACTCACAACCTCTCAGCAAGTCTGATCTCGTTAAGCGTATTAATTATCATAATACGTTTCAGGAAATAGCAAACACACTTCCCAGTCTTATTATGGAAAGAGCCAAAGATTTATCGGATGCTGAAGTTAAAACCATTAAAGAATTAAATGGGAACGTGTTGATTATGGCTGTTGCAATAACACGCTGTATACAATCACTTTATAAAGCGTTACCCGATTATTCTGAAATGCGAAACCTCAATCCGTCGAGTTATAGCACTTTTTTATATAATGCCCTGCAAGGCTTGATGACCGTGGATGAGCGTTTGTTAAAGCCGCCTTTAATACGACTGTTTGGCGAAGATATTCTTATTAATGACGTTATCAATGAGAAATACACTCTTTTCCCGTATATTAAAGTGTGCGGAAGTGCATTTTTAGCCGAGTGTAAAAAGCCAATTGCAGCTCATTGGGAGGGAGCAATTCGAAATGGATTTTTAAGTTTTATGCCATTCAAATCCAAAAATGTTTCGTTCGATTTACATCAGCTTATCTTTCTTCCTATTCTTAAAACGCCCGGCACACCCCCTTTATCAAAGGATAAATGGCAGCTCTATTATTTAGCTGCAAAGCATTACTGTGTGCCAGTTGCGTGCACAGCAGAGAAGTCTGAAGATAGGTATAAGATATTTTATGAGGATGCTAATTGCTTGATCAGCAGCGCTAAAGCGGCTGTTACCCAACTAAAATACGACCTTAAATATCGACCCATTAAACAGAATGTTTCATCCACTTTATCTGCATGTCATATTGACGATATAACAACTAATTTTGTCGCTAAGTTAGGGTTTAAGAAAGTCGAAATTAAAGGTGTAAATGATGCTGGTGTATCGTCTGCTTATGCGTGCCTTGAGGAAATAACCTCAAAGCTAGGAAAATTAGGCGCGTTGGTAAATAACAATACATCGGTGGTGATCTCCAATCTTCGCAAAGATTCAATGTATGAACGTGCTAATAATGCACTTGTGATCACGGATAACCCTCACTATCACGAGTGTAAAATCGGTTACATTTATGGCCAAGCGATGGATAGATTAATCGCATCAAAACTTTTTAAAAAAGGAAACTATTTGGGAAGTGATTACTGGTTTTTGATAGAGGATGAGGACGCGACTCCTATAGAGCGCTCACTGATGCAGATGTACAATTCGATTACCTTTCAACACTCACCACAATTTGTCTACTCAGCGAGTTTACTAGACGGCTTGTATGGAAAATTCTTCTTCCTTCATCCCGGTGAGATGTTTGCTCGCGCTGTCGCAAAATTAGTTTCTATGGATAATGAATTACCTGGATTATCCCTGCCAGAAACGGGTAGCGCGGCTTTACTTTATCCAAACGCAGATGAGATCAATCTATTACAGATGGCGGTCGGAAATGTAGAATCCAGTATGCCAACTGCTACGCAGGAAAAGCTCGATTTATAATCAAGTGAGGCATAAAACTGTGCAAGTGTATTCATGTTTGAAACTGAAACGTCTTGAAACCCGCGATTTATAATACCTAGACATTATCAAAACCTCGTAAAGTGAGAAACTGAGAAAAGGAAAAGCCATCTGTCGCCTGAGTGCCCAGACTGTGTAAAAACTATTGATGTTAAATTTGCTCGGTTAATATACGTGAGTGAGAATAAATTTAATTTATCTTACATGCGTCACAATGATACTGGTTTGAGTTACATGCAGGCTTAATAGGGCAAGTGTGTTGCGATGCTGTTAAAAACGAGCCTTATTTTGTTTTGTGATTTGGACTATAAAGCTATAGATGCCTGCAATATTTAATATTGTCATTCACTGTAAAGTATTACTGTAAGTTATAGGATCAACTAAATGTTGTGGAACACTAAACATGAGTAAAATGAAGCAGTCAGAAAATGTCCCAAAGGCGATGAAAGAAAAATACCAAGAGATTATTGAACTGACGAATGATTTCAGTGCAGAACATCTCAATGACGAATATGCTCAACTTATTCGATATGCTGTAGCTGCGCTATGTAGAAAGCGTCCTTCGCCTTTAGCTACTGGCAGAGTGAATACATGGGCATGTGGGATAGTGCATGCTATTGGTATGGCGAATTATTTGTTTGATCAAAGTCAAACGCCTCACATAGGAGCATCCGACTTATATAATATCTTTGGGGTTGGACACAGCACAGGACAAGGAAAGTCAAAGCAAGTCCGCAATGTATTGAAAATATCTCAGTTAGATCACCATTGGTCTTTACCTAGTAAGATTGATCAAAATCCTATGACTTGGATGCTATCTGTAAATGGGATGGTGGTGGATGTTAGAAGCATGCCATTAGAGGTTCAAGAAATGGCTTTAGCGCAAGGTTTAATACCCTATATACCTAGCGAAGAGTAAATATCAGGTGTAATAATAATGTGGTAGGCACTTCTAATTGTTTGTAAATTGAGCCGTAATGATCAACTACAATGTTAATCATTACCTTTCAACACAATTTTTTCTTTGTGGGTGGTTATGTTAAACACCTTTAGCCCTTCGATGTTGTTGTTGATACGAGATTAAAAATTCACGCACAATATGAACGTCGCGCTGCTGCGAACTCTCTTTGGGTATGGTCCAGAAGGACCCATTAAATCACCTGTATATTGCTGGCGCTAGGCTCAGTGCTTTAGTCTGCTTTCAAATGTAAAGCGGAAGAGTCACCGACAAAGAGCAGCTTAAAATATCAAGTTTGCGGTTTCTCATTTTCTGGCTAAAATTTAACCGGCAAGTGATTAATCGAACGGAATGATGATGACAAACATCGGAGTTAAAGGTAAAAAATACGCATTACAGGACACTATTGATAAGCAGGAGTTAATCAATTGCCTGCTCAGAGAGTTAGGAGTCGTTAACACTAGGACAAAAAACCGGTTAACGCTGTCTTTTATGGGTGAAATTGAGGGGGATTGGGAGATGGGAGCTGAACCAATTCAAAGTAAAGCCTCTAAAGAACGACCAAGTATTATTGATGCTGTGAATGACGAGTCAGAACAGCAAAAATTGATTGTCGAAAAGCTGCCAGAAAACCAGCCTGTATCTGTAACGGTCATCGAACCGTAAAGAATGGAGTGAATCGGTGTCACATACCAACTTTTACCAGCGTATTATCGCTGTGTGATTGCTCAAGATAAATGATCGCCAAATCAACACTGCCAAAGTTCACATCAATCATTCTTTTGCCATGGGCTCTAGCTTCATCAGAAGAACGTAAATCAATTAACATAAGCCAAGTTTTCACTAACACGGGAGGTGGGCAATACTGTGACATAATTTTCATTTTGATTAGAAATAGATTGAGCATCTAATCTACGGTGCGGCTATTTATTCGTCAAATATGAAAGCCTTATAAGCAACCAAATATTGACCGTCGTCAACATTAACAAATACTCGGCTGCTTGATGTTAGCTTGGCGACTGCTTCTTGTAATCAACCATGAGGCGCTTTAGGTTGCTTGTATTAAGCAATGCGATTTAAAAGGGTCATCATTTCTTTCAGGAGCAGGGATTGTTCTTCAACGAGCTTGCGAACCTTTGAATGTTCTGGCAATTTCTGCATTTCTGCGGCGATAAGTTACTGTTTTGTAATTGCGTCTATCAAGGCAAGTTTTAATACTTCAAATCCGATGTTGCTCATAACTACAACTTCCATGTCATCAATCAAGTGAATATTTATTGTAGAACAGGTTTTTAGAAAGTGCCTTGAATTACTAGGTGCACTGATTGGTTAACTTTAGTTCAGATGCCATCCTAAGACCTTTAAGGGGCTTCGCTCAACCACAACATTACTTAAAACTACCAGAGCTTGGAAGGTTACCGTAAAGTTGCCATCTGCAAGGGCTTTGATTGGCGATAATACGGCTGTTGAAGCTAGGGATATACGAGGGTTCTCAAGGGCTTAGTTTTCGTGCTTAACATTGCATACTAAACGACTCAAATGTGCCAAAACCGGTCATTCAGCTTTTCTAAAAACAACCAAAGCTTGCTCCCTTAGCCGCCATTCAGCTATGCTTAAGCCATGCTAGATACCAAAAGCGTTTTCACTGAAACCACGCTCGATAAGGCCTATTTATGGTTGTGTAAGCAACGGCATAACTTTCCCGCTAATGCCGATATCTGGCACCTGCGCTTTCACTGGCACACTATCCGTGGTGAACTGCTGCAAACACTCAACAAACAAGATTACACCTTCAAGCCACTGAGCGTGGTCACCAAAGCCGATGGTGAAACCCTTCATTTGTGGTCATCACAAGATGCGCTGGTATTAAAGATGTTAGCTATGGCCTTACCGGATGCTTTGGCATTATCGCCACGTTGTACTCATATCAAAGGGCATGGGGGACTAAAAGCCACCGTCAGTGCTCTGCAAGCAGCCCTGCCTGATTATACTTATGTTATGAAAACCGATGTAAAGGGCTATTATGAGTCCATTGACCATACGATATTGCTTAGACAGCTTGATAAGGATATTGCTGACCCGTTTATCTGGCGCTTGTTAGTGCAGTTTGTGAAACGCAGCGTTGAAAGAGGCGGTACGTTTAAGTCTATACACTGCGGCATATCGCGAGGTTGTCCCTTATCACCGGTAATCGCAGCGTATTACTTAAAAGCCTTAGATGAGCAGATGGAAGGTGACCCTCGCTATTTTTATCGCAGGTAT
>NZ_PJCF01000015.1 GCF_002835935.1 Paraglaciecola sp. MB-3u-78
AAACCGGTCATTCAGCTTTTCGAAAAACAACCAAAGCTTGCTCCCTTAGCAGCCATTCAGATATGCTTAAGCCATGCTAGATGTGATTGTATTAGCCAAAACCCGCTGGCACTTACGCAAGGCCATAAGGACAGTCAATCAACACTTTCATCAATTAAAAGTGGAGCAAGCGCCGGATAAAACCCTTATAGGTAAAATCAGCCGGGGCTGGGATTTTCTCGGTTATCATTTTGATGGCAAACAATTAACCGTCGCAGCAAAGACGGTAGAAAAACACGTTTTACACTACAGGCAGCTTTATGAGCAACTAAGAATAAAAAAAGCCACCTCGATCGAGATGGCTTCTGTCTTAGGTCAGTATGTGAAACGTTGACAGCGGTGGGTCAAGGCTGGCATTGCAGCATGGGTTACCCCACAAAAACATAGAGCGTACCATCCTACATGATCAAATGTCCGAGATAAAGATATGTGTCTAACGTGACCGGTTAACTATTTCATCGGTTAACGTGCTACGGCACATATTATATATGCCGGAAAACCAATCACTGTATTCCATCCTTTCCATTTCGGTCCACTGCCCATCGAAAGCGCCGCCAGTCCACGGTCTCCATACACTTGCAACTTCTACTCCGTCCACAAAACCAACCCTATAGCTAATTTCAGATGTGCTGAGAGACAGCAAACCCGGTTCACCTGCTACCGGTAAAGTAGATACTTCGCCCTGGACATTCTGTAACTCCTCTGCTGTCCACATTGGGCATATGGCCGGTTCCGGTAAGGCACATCGATTACCGATTGTATTTATACTTACCGCACCAGTTGCGTATAAATTCCCACATTTGACATCGCTCGTGGCGCCATTTACCGAGCCATTCACATACGTCTCACCACTAAACGATGACCCTGCTCCAAGATTGAGCGAACCGCCCAATATCCATGTGACAGTCGCATCGCCCTCCAGCTCAATATTTGCCCCAGCCCCGATGGTCATTGCCTCGCTGGTGATGACCGTGGCGTTGCCAAGTATGGTCAGCGTGGTATTCGCCTTCAAGTTTATCGCACTGAAGCGCCACGTCGACCCACCGACCCCAGTTCCAAGAGTGGTATCCCATGTGTTCGTCAATGAGATGGCCTCGTTGACGTCAACTGGATTAGCGTCGAATTTCGCGTTAATGGTATCTATAGCGACGTTCATATCTGCGGCAATCACTATAACTCCGTCGTCGGTGTATCCACCATTCTCAGGGGATACGACCATCGAACCCGCCCCTTCGGTAACAACCGCATCTATGGGTGTGGAGTAATAAGTTGCACCGGCGCCCAACGTGATGGCTGCGCCAGCGATGATATCGCCGACGGCACCTCCGGCACCGACGACCACTGCGGCGCCCGCGTCAACGTCTTGAGCGTAGGCGTTAGCCCCAACACCTGCGGCAGCACCAGCATAGATTTGCTTAACTCTTGACGAGGCACCTGTAGTAACAGCAGCGCCAGCATAAATGTCATTGACGGTTGTAAAGGCACCGATAACAACGGCCGCCTGTCCAGCGATATGTCCGCCAACATTGGGGGCTGTCACATAATCGGGTTGCGCTGCTATATTCACCGCACCTCCTGAAATCACAGAATACGTGAGCATTTGGTCAGGGGTCATGACTGCAGTTTGTGCATTGGCTAAACCAGCGACAGACAAAGCCAAAGCGGTTAAGCATGTTTTTAACACTCTATTTTTCATTATCTACTTCCATTTAATGTTATGTGATAACCCCATTGAGGGCTGACCAAGGTGTGAGGTAATAACTACCTATTAATGAACGCCTCATGATATGAAGTGAATGAGCGTTGTTTTTCTGAATAAGCAACAGCCTATACCTTCATATTAGGTACGATATATTGATACTGAGCCTCTTGAGGCAATACGCAATAATAATACCAACAATAATTACTCATTATAATACAACGTGTTAGCTGAATGCCAACATTGCCAATATATGAAAATGTAAAAAAACCAGACTCATCCATTTGGATTAAATTGTCATGTCGATTGCGCGTGCCATCCAAGGGCACTGCCATCACTTGATTTGCCGTGGTTTGCTAATAAGGCGGTGAAAGGGTGGCGTTTGATGGGATGTCAGCAATGATGTTGACTGCCCGGTATTTGCTCGGTTGAGTCAGATATCATTTTACTGTTAGCGGCTGCAATGAGCGATCACTTGCCAGTCGCGTTTCATTCAGTCATATGGCTGCAATTCGCTCTAACAAGACATTAATTTTTTCAATTCGTTATGTCAATTAAGCGCACCAATAAGACCTAAATGACAAAAGAAAGGAACCACAACATGTAGTGGTTGGTCGGGCTAAGTCAGGGCAATCGCATTAAAATATTTGTAGCAGTTTCAGCAAGTAATCATTATCCCAACCTGCCATTTGCCGCTTAATCTTAATACCTACCTTATTATCATTATCTGACGTTAATAAATTCAAAGATATGTGGCGTAATATTGCCATGTTTTGATCTGCATATCCTTGACGAATTCGACAATGATCTTCGTCAAATGCCATATCTAATCTCCAGTGAAGATTATTCTCTACACCCCAATGAGCACGTACATAGTGAGCAAATTTCTCTGCATCGTTATGCTTAACGCTACTAATAAAGTATCGCGTTTCTTCTGACCATTCGTTCGCAAGAAATCTTCTTGATTTGACGCTAACAATACTGGCAAGGTGTGGGTGAGTATGATGCTCAGTAAGCCAGTCAATTCGGTTGCAGGAAGTCACTGTTCTTTCTTCAATACGGCCATGCCCTGAATCAATACTCTTATAAGTATTTAACGTGCCCTCATAACTTTTAGGGGTATTTTCAAAGAATAAAATCACATCATCATGTAGGGTGCTTTGATTTCCTTTCAGTGCGGTTAAATAATCAGCGCCTTTACTCACGATCAGTTCAGCCGATTTCTTTTGTGTGTTTAATGCATCGGTTGTGATGATACTGCCTGTGATGTCTAAGTTTTTGAGTAGGGAAGGTAAGGCGGTTATTTCATTCGATTTTTCATCAACTTTCACTTGTCCAAGTGCCAGCTGATTATCATGTGACCATGCGCTAACCATATAAATAGCTGATTTATTAGATGACTTATCATGAGTGCGTCGAAGGCATTTACCGTCAATAGCGATCACATCGCCCGTGACATTTTTTACTATCTCTTTGATCCAGCTAGAAAAACAGGTTTGAAATTGCTCAGGATCAATTAAGGAAAAAATACGTCCCAAAGTATCATGAGACGGAATACCATTTTCTAGGGATAAATATTGTTCAAACCAAGTGCGTTTAATGTTGGCAAATTTTTCAATGGCAACCCAGCCATCACAGCCACAGATAACGGCACATAGGGTAATAAAAAAGATGTCATCTAATTTATGTAATTGTTTTCTTAGAAGACGAGGATCTTCAATGTCTTTGAAATGTTCGATAAGTGTGGGCTTGTATTTGGTCATATTACGTCGCGTAAAGCGAAGTAATAGATCAAATTAGGGGATCTGTGTCAAGCCATTTTTAATGCGATTGCCCTGGGTGATAACCCAGGGCAATCGCATTAAAATATTTGTAGCAGTTTCAGCAAGTAATCATTATCCCAACCTGCCATTTGCCGCTTAATCTTAATACCTACCTTATTATCATTATCTGACGTTAATAAATTCAAAGATATGTGGCGTAATATTGCCATGTTTTGATCTGCATATCCTTGACGAATTCGACAATGATCTTCGTCAAATGCCATATCTAATCTCCAGTGAAGATTATTCTCTACACCCCAATGAGCACGTACATAGTGAGCAAATTTCTCTGCATCGTTATGCTTAACGCTACTAATAAAGTATCGCGTTTCTTCTGACCATTCGTTCGCAAGAAATCTTCTTGATTTGACGCTAACAATACTGGCAAGGTGTGGGTGAGTATGATGCTCAGTAAGCCAGTCAATTCGGTTGCAGGAAGTCACTGTTCTTTCTTCAATACGGCCATGCCCTGAATCAATACTCTTATAAGTATTTAACGTGCCCTCATAACTTTTAGGGGTATTTTCAAAGAATAAAATCACATCATCATGTAGGGTGCTTTGATTTCCTTTCAGTGCGGTTAAATAATCAGCGCCTTTACTCACGATCAGTTCAGCCGATTTCTTTTGTGTGTTTAATGCATCGGTTGTGATGATACTGCCTGTGATGTCTAAGTTTTTGAGTAGGGAAGGTAAGGCGGTTATTTCATTCGATTTTTCATCAACTTTCACTTGTCCAAGTGCCAGCTGATTATCATGTGACCATGCGCTAACCATATAAATAGCTGATTTATTAGATGACTTATCATGAGTGCGTCGAAGGCATTTACCGTCAATAGCGATCACATCGCCCGTGACATTTTTTACTATCTCTTTGATCCAGCTAGAAAAACAGGTTTGAAATTGCTCAGGATCAATTAAGGAAAAAATACGTCCCAAAGTATCATGAGACGGAATACCATTTTCTAGGGATAAATATTGTTCAAACCAAGTGCGTTTAATGTTGGCAAATTTTTCAATGGCAACCCAGCCATCACAGCCACAGATAACGGCACATAGGGTAATAAAAAAGATGTCATCTAATTTATGTAATTGTTTTCTTAGAAGACGAGGATCTTCAATGTCTTTGAAATGTTCGATAAGTGTGGGCTTGTATTTGGTCATATTACGTCGCGTAAAGCGAAGTAATAGATCAAATTAGGGGATCTGTGTCAAGCCATTTTTAATGCGATTGCCCTGCGGGCTAAGTGGATAGCCCTTGTATTTATATAGTTATTTAGTTATATTTCACAAGGAAGTGAGTGATGAACTCTGCTTTTCTAACATACATTTCAGAATTAATGACTGAATTAACAAGGCAGACATTGTAAGAGGACAAAAGAATCGGCATCGCCGATAACTGCTTTGGTGGCTCCGCCACTGCTTTACCCGCCTTTAAAGTTTCAGCAAAAAATGGCTTATTCTTGGGTAAAATGACATGGGTGAAACTGGTTTTTTTAGAAGCACGGCTTCGCCCAGTTGAACAGCTCGACAAGGAAGTCGAGATTGGGTGCCTATTATCATGGACGTATGATTGACTAATTTAAAGCGTTTGCATCGGGTAGAAAAAGAGCATTCGAAACAACCCTAAGAATAAGCCATTTTTTGCGGTTAAAAACTTTAGAAGCGAGCGGCGTTTTACAAAGTACATCCTTATACTTTGCCCTTCGGGCCATCTTGCAGATGTTCAAAATGGTTCCCTACCATTTTGTCTGGATACTCTTTTTTGCTGTTGACCATATTTACGGGATAAATATGGAACAGCCTTAGCTGGCCTGAAAGGTAAAGTGCATGGATTCACTTTATAAAAAGAGTATCTGGCTCGAAGGGATTCGAGACAAAACCATCAAGCGGACGCCGCGCGGGACGATGGCGCGAAGCGTGCTTTTGTTTTTTATTAGCCAGTGTGCGAAGCACATGCTCTAAAAGGCAAAAAACTATGCTATATAGACAAAAAACTTCGTAACTCATCCTGCCTAGCCAACCCATCCTGCATCCCTAAATCAATTAACTCTCGGCAAAACTCTTTTTCAAACAATAAATAACTCAACAAACTAGAGTCAGCCTTATCGTGTAGCCCCATCAAACGTAACAAAATCTTAATCCCCGACGGCATGCGGTGAAAATGTTTGGCAGCCATGTCGTTAAAATTACGAGTGGGGCTGATCACCAAGGTATCGATGGTTTTTAGCTTGGTTTGTTGCTGTTGTTTGTGGGTCATATGGGCGATGGTTTCGTTTATTCGCGTAAGACGCTCAAGATCGGATTTTAAGGTGTCAGAAAAAATAGTGTCAAGTAAATGACCCGCTATAGCGATGCTACTGGGGTATCGATTCATGTCGGCAAATCGAGATTTTTTCTCTGGTTGCTCCACACCAATGATCAGTATTTTTTCTGCCCCTAAATGAATGGCCGGACTCAGTGGCGATAATTGGTGAATAGAGCCATCACCAAGAAACTCCCCCATCATTTTTACTGGGGGAAAGAGCATTGGGATCGCTGATGATGCAATCAAATGTTCTGAATTTAAAGTACAAGGTATACCTCGCCTTTGTTCACGTTGCCAAGGCTTTATATCGCTTTGCCCTTGGTAGAAACTGATGGAGTCATGGCTTGTATAGCTAGAGGCATTAATGGTGATAGCGCGTAAATGGCCGCTGGAAATATTTCTATCAATACGATGAAAGTCCAAGTGACTTCTGATCAAACGCCTCAAAGGCTGGTTGTTTAATAAACTAGAGGGGTGTCTTTGATTTTGCTCGGATTGGAAGCTACTCAGATAATTACCGACTAAATGTTTAAAGACGTCTCGAATTCCACTGTCGTAGACTTGGCGGGTATGAAAATTTTTCCATACCCATTCTAATTTCCTTAGACCAAGGTGGTAACAAGATGCATAGCAGGCTAATCCTGTTGCATTAATTGCACCGGCTGAATTGCCGCAGACTATGGGGAAAGGTAAACCTTGGTTGCGGGGTAAGAAGGTGGCAATCGCTTTAAGTACGCCTAATTGATAAGCCGCTCTTGCGCCACCCCCTGATAACAACAACGCATATTGATTACGTTCTGACAAAAAGATGTTTCCCTATAATGTAAAGGTCAAACCTTCGGCGGCGGCAAAAAGTTCTAGGTCTGCGCCGCCAATTTCGATTATCTCTTTGCAATGACTCTCAATTTTGGCGATTTCAATATCTGTGCGAATGTGGTCGTGGCTATATAATGCCATACGTTTTGCTCGACTGCCCATGGCCAGTTTTACAGCTTCTTCTGCTACTGAGTGTCCCCAGCCTAACTTGGCGGGCATATCTGCAATCATGTATTGTGCATCATGAATAATCAAATCTGCATCACGGCTAAACTCTACCCAGTCTAAATAGTCGGTATTTTTTTTGTACGGAGGATAGAGTTCGTTGTCGGTGATGTAGGCAACTTTTTTGCCATCGGCTTCTATGCAAAACGAGCTACCGCTGCCAGGGTGGTTCATCGCTAATCGACTGATTTTAGCTTCTCCAATTTTCCAATGGGAGACATCTTTTGGCTGAGGCATAATTTGAATGTTCGATGGTAATGTTTTGTAATCTACCGGGAAGTAGCTGCCACTCATTTGTTCTAGAATGGCATGGTCTGCGTCGAAAGTTATCTGACCTGGTGTAATAAAGATATTACGTTGGGGTTGATAAATGGGGGCAAAAAAAGGAAAACCTTGGATATGATCCCAGTGATTGTGGGTGAGTAACAAATGAATATCGTTAGTTTGTTTAATCAGCTTTTGACCAAGATTTTTTATGCCTGTGCCTGCATCTAAAATAATATCAGTGCCGTCTTCTAAACAAACGTGCACACAAGCGGTATTGCCACCATATTTGATAAACTCAGGGCCAGGAGCAGGGCAGGAGCCTCGTACACCAAAAAAGGTCACTTGCATTTATGATCTCATTAATAAGCTGTTTGCGTCCATGGGCTGCAACATTACCACTAAAGCTAAACTGAATTAAGTATAAACTTATTAATAAAGGTATGTATGTAAGTTTATAAGGATTTGTTTTATATAATAAAAAAGCGCCTTTAGGCGCTTTTTTGAAGGTGTTAGTCACTTATAAGTTAGCAACAAACTGTGCCAATTGATCGATCTCAATTAATTGCTTTTCACCACTGCGACGATTTTTATACTCTACTTTATTTTCATCAAGGTTACGCTCACCTATGACAATAGTGTGTGGTATACCGATAAGCTCCATATCGTTGAACATCACGCCAGGGCGTTCTTTTCTGTCATCAAATAACACTTCAACGTCGGCATCTTTTAATTGTGTATACAAAGACTCGGCAATGTCCTTAATGCGTTGTGATTTGTGCATATTCATCGGGATAAGGGCGATTTTAAATGGTGCGATGGCTTCTGGCCAGATGATCCCATATTTATCATGGTTTTGTTCAATTGCCGCAGCGACTATGCGTGATACACCTATGCCGTAACAACCCATGCTAAGTATTTTGTGTTTGCCGTTTTCGTCGAGCACACCGCAGTTCATCGCTTGTGAGTATTTATCGCCGAGTTGGAAAATGTGGCCTACTTCGATACCACGCTTTATCTCTAGAGTGCCTTTGCCGTCGGGCGAAACATCACCTGCTATCACATTGCGAATATCCGCGACTTCAAACTCGCCTGCGTCTGTTGACCAGTTTACGCCTGTATAATGGAAGTCAGTCTCGTTAGCACCACAAACAAAGTCTGCTAAATGGGCAGCACTCTCATCCACTATCACTGGAATGGTTAGGCCTACTGGCCCAAGTGAACCTATGGTGCAGTTCAGTGTGTCTTCTATTTGTTGTTCACTGGCCATGGTAAGGGGAGCAAATACGCCCGCTAGTTTTTCTGCTTTGACTTTGTTAAATTGGTGATCACCCCTTAACACCAAGGCAACTAATCCATGTTTGCTTTTTTTGTCTGGCTCAGCCAATACAATTAATGTTTTAACTGATTGCTCAGCAGGCACTTTTAAAAATGCTGAAACAGCCTCGATGGTCTTTTTCCCTGGCGTAGCCACTTTTTCTAAGTTTTGTGTACCTTGAGGGCAGTTGCCTGTGGGCGCTAAAGCACTGGCCATTTCAATGTTCGCCGCATAATCGGAGCCATTACTAAAGGCGATATCATCTTCGCCTGATTCTGCTAACACATGAAATTCATGTGACGCACTGCCCCCAATGGAGCCATTGTCGGCTATTACCGGACGGTAATCTAAACCAATACGTTCAAAAATGTTGCAGTAGGCTTGGTACATATTTTGGTAGGTTGTTTCTAAGCAGCTTTGATCAAGGTGAAATGAATAGGCGTCTTTCATGGTGAATTCTCGGCTACGCATAATGCCAAATCTAGGGCGAATTTCGTCTCTGAATTTGGTTTGTACCTGATATAAGTTAATGGGTAGTTGTTTGTAGCTGTTGACTTCGTTTTTGACCAATGAGGTGATCACTTCTTCATGAGTGGGGCCCAGTACAAAGTCACGAGACTGTCGGTCTTTTATGCGCAGTAATTCAGGTCCGTACTCTTCCCATCGGCCTGATTCTTGCCATAAATCAGCAGGTTGAACCACAGGCATTAATATTTCTATGGAGCCCGCTTTGTTCATTTCGTCACGCACTATCGCGGCTACTTTATTTAATACACGTAAACCTGTGGGTAGCCAAGTATATAAACCTGCAGCTAACTTTCTGACCATGCCTGCACGTAACATTAACTGGTGACTAATGACTTCTGCGTCGGCTGGGGTTTCTTTTTGCGTGGATAATAAATATTGGCTAGTGCGCATGAAGGATAAAATCTCTGGTTTTGAAGGAAAAAACGGCGCTTATTCTAACAGTAATCTTGGTTAAAGCCATTATTGTGTATGGGTATAAAATTAAATTATTTGGATTGCCAAGACTACATTTTGCTGATTAATCACTTGCCATTGAATGTTGAAGTCATACAAGGTCATGGCATAGGTTTTATCTGGATGAGTCACTTTGTGGTAGGCGGGACGAGGATCTTGGCTGAGCACTTCTCGAATAAGTGAACCTAGTGCAGGATAACGGGGTTCAAGTTGCTTCAATTGCGAATTGGCTTGTTCGGTAAAAGTGACGGTCATCAATTCAGGACTATGTTGCGCTATGCCTCCTGATGCTTGGGGAATACTATCTGCGTAAGGTACATAAGGTTTTATATCTACAATAGGCGTGCCGTCTAATAAATCCATACCCTTAACGGTAAGGATAAGCTGGTTGTTTTGATAACTCACTGCCCCAAACTCAACCACAGACATGCCTATACCGTTGGGTCTAAAAGTACTGCGTGTGGCAAATACGCCTAGCTTCTGGTTACCGCCTAGGCGGGGAGGGCGTACTAAGGGAGAATGGCCTTTATCCGCAGTTTGGTGAAAATGAAACAGAAGCCATAGATGACTAAATTGCTCAATGCCTCGAAGATAGTTGGGATCGTTAAACCCCTCAAAAAAAGTAATGTTCCCTTCGGCACTTTTAGCTAAGCCAGGTTGACGAGGTATGGCAAATTTTTCTTTGTAAGGTGTACTAATTTTACCAATAGGCTGGGTATCAATGGTCATAAACGAATAGTGCGTTGCTGCGAAAGAAGATTGAGTGATTGCATGGTTGCTGAAAATTACGGGTTATTCAACCGATAATTTATAACCAAACTAAAACAAGCATAAGGGCCTAATAGCATTCTGTTATGTCATTGGATACCATGCCTTTATATTGATTGATACGGTTACCCAATAGTGTTTGAAATAAAAATTACTGATAAAAATTTGATGTCCCATTTGTTTTTAAGTGACTTGGTTTGCCAACAGGGATTAAGAGACTTTACTTTGACTGATGGTACATTGTGCAGTGTGACTGCTTTGGCGGGTGCTCAAACACCAGCCTCTGTCTCCACTTCATTTACGGATCAAACAAACCTCAGTAAATTAGTGGTATTTACAGAAGGCCTTGAGTTGCAACAATTAACGCAAGTGACTCAAGCGTTAGCCGATTACCTAGACATAGTCTTTTATCGAGTGATTAAAGTTGAAGGTGTCAGTGGGTTTGCTATTTGTGGGTACGTTGCCCTGAAGACCCAATGTCTTTTAAATAAACAATTAGAAAATGTAGCTACCCGTTTTAGTGTGGAGTTATGTTTGGTGGATAAAACCCCCTCATTGTCCGAACCGGGTTTGTTATTGATGGATATGGACAGCACTGTTATCGCCGTTGAATGTATTGATGAACTGGCTGAACTGGCGGGTGTTGGTGAACAAGTATCGGCAGTTACTGTACTTGCCATGCAAGGTAAATTGGACTTTGCACAGAGCTTACGTACCCGAGTTGCTTGTTTAGCGGACGCTAATGAATCCATTTTACAACAAGTGCGAGACGCTTTACCTCTTATGCCCGGTGTGGCGAATTTGGTTAAGATATTAAAATCCTATGATTGGAAAGTTGCAATTGCCTCAGGTGGATTTAGTTACTTTGCTGATTATCTGCAAGTCAGGCTCAACCTTGATGCTGCCGTGGCCAATGATTTGACGATACAGGACAAAAAACTGACGGGCACAGTGCAAGGGGATATTGTGGATGCCAATGTCAAAGCGCAAACCCTTAAAAGCCTAGCCGAACAATGGTCTATTTCACCTAGTCAAACTATTGCTATGGGCGATGGGGCGAATGACTTGGTCATGATGAACGCCGCAGCTTTGGGCGTAGCATTACATGCAAAACCTATAGTGCGTCAACAAGCGGATATTGCTATTCGCCGAGGTGATTTAGACACTTTGTTATGGGTGTTGGAAGCGGGCAGACCTAACTAAAGATATTATTAGTGATTATCCGCTGTGTTTAAAGCCTAGCCTCTGGCTATATTTACATTAGGCTTTAAGCAGTTGCTCAATCCCTACTTGTTTTATTTTATGGGTCGGGGGAGATTTGTGGTTCAGCTGTATTGCACTTTCAGCAAACTCAAAACGTCTTAATACTTCGTCAGTCACATCAATAATATCGCCCATTGCCGATACATTCCAAAGTTGTTCTTCCAATACTTTGGCTTTGTGCACAGCGTACACACTCACGTAGTTGAGCTCTGATTGCATGGTCTCAAAGTCGGGTCTGCCGGTGCGTGCTAGAAACACTTTTACAGCAATAAATTGTCCATTTTGTAAAGCCTGAGTAATAAACTGCCTGCGTTGTTCTGGTTGCGTGAACTGTTCGGTAAAGTAGCTGTAGATCGCGTCGCCGATCACTTCTTTGCTGGGATCAAAGGCAATCAACAATTCGCGCATTTCGGGGCGATCATTCGGTTTTATTTTTGCTAAAGTGTGGCTAATAAAATCGTGATGTATCTTGGCATTTCGATAAAGGGGGTATAAGTTGAATTGGCCAGGCTTAGCTTGGAAATGTAATAGCTGAGATAACCTGTTGTTGTCTGAAGAGGTTGCCACCGCATCGGGTACATAATCAACACCGTCTTTGCGTAAGAAGTATGCCACGTTAACCACGTTCTGAGCATATATGTTGCGTAGAGCTTCACCTATGCCTGCGACTTCTTCTTCGTCACGGTAGGCTCTGAGTTTTGAACGGTTTGATTTGATCAATGCTTCAAAAAAACGTCTGGCGGTATTGCTTTGTTCGGTGACAAAGTTTTGTAAATGCACCACATGACCGACTTTAGATACATTTCTAACCACATAAGGTAAGTCTGACAACTCGAACTTTGAAGTGACCGATTGCAGTTGTGGAAAACTCAGAGTGATTTTGGCTGTATCGTTTTGATGAAAAAATTTATCTAATTCTATTCTCAATCCTTGAGTTGAAATATCTTCAGTGTGCCCTTCAAGTACTACATCATCAATGCTGACTTGCACTGCAGTGCGCAGTAAAAAACGCGTCTCTCTGCGCTGATTAAAATACTTGAAACGATAAACAGTCACTAAAGCGGGTGGCTTATTTCGTGGATGACCAAATACTTTGAGTTCTGACAACTGCTCACGCTTTATTTTTAATGATTGATAATGCTCAGTACTGACATCGTCAGTTACATTGGTGAGTAAGGCGATATGGTTAATATTTTTCAATCGCGACATCAAACGTGGAGAGGGCTTTTGGTTTTGTCTTTTGACTTTGTCGTTAATCGAGTTGCCAATAGACAATGGGCGATAACTTTGTTCAGGGTCTACAGGGGTAAGCTGTAACTTGTAAATTCGCCAACTGGCTTTTCGCGACCCATAACCTAAAAATAAATGTTTCAAGTCAGGTTTGGCATCTAATTCAGCATGAGTGGCCGAGTAAAAATAGACCTTTTCATTCTTAATATGATTAAACACAAAAATGAACATTTCTTGCTGGCCTTTCGCAAGTGCAAGCCCCTTTTTTATACGTTCCTCAGTTAACAAATAACCAATTTTCAAGTCTTGAAATTCATTAGCCCAATACTGAATTTCTTCCCTGTTACAGTCGTTGGCTAAGGCATACTTGGGAATATATTGATTTTCTACTTGTTCAATAAATACCGGGATTGAAGCAAAATTAGGAATGTAATACTGCTCGTAAGTTTTGTTTTGAATAGCGGTGATTGTATTGTCTAAATTGACTTTGTAGCGACGTTTATTACCATGAATAAAACGTTCAAAAAATTTATCAAAAGAAGGGAAAGGAATATCAAACTGACGTTTAAGATTTAGCCTTTGGTCGTCTTTTGTGCGTTCAATGCTGCTAATAATATAGGCTACGCCTTGACGCTTATCGAGCAGATATTCTTTCTCTAAACCACGAAATTGCACAGTAAGACGTTCTTCAGGTTTGAACAAGTGTTCTTTGCTGGCTTTCACTTTTAGCCCCTTTACGGAGACATCGATAGTGGTGGCTTGAATACTTTTATTCATTTCGGAAAACATTTCTATGTTTACCGAAAAATTCATTCTTTCTTCATCTCTCTGGGCAAAGGTTCCAAATTTAATCAGTGGAGCTTGGAAACTTTCAGCTTTAGGTTTGACTTCTACTGTTTTGTTTTGTTTGGTTTTCGACTCTTTTTGTTCTTTTTTATACCTAACCCGAAAGTTATTTTCAGTATTCGTAACCGCTTCATAAACACCAATGGTGTATTCGCCAAAAATACGGACTTGGCGTTCAAAGGTTTCGATGGCAAGTTCATCTAAATAATGCTGTTTGCCTTGATGCTCATACAGCCTGCATTTACCATCCACTAAACCCCGTAAGTCAATCAAACGGATACATGGGCGAGCTAGGCGCATCAATTCCATTTTTAACAAAAAACGTTTTTGCTTTGAAATTGCTGAAGCAACCTGATTCAATATCTGATTAAACTCAGGCTCGTTGATCATAGGCTTAAGTTCTTCAATGATGTCGTGGTATTCTTCTAAATCTTGGCTCATGAATTCAGGGTAAACTCATTATTAATGTTATGGGGCTTAGCAATTGATGTAATACTTATCGGCAATATCGCTAAAACTATGATTTTAAGGACATATTGCCCTGACATAACATACGACAATCACCTAGTGAATATCAATTCAAAATTCAAAACAATAAAAGATAATTATCGATATGGCTAAACGCAAAACTGCTTATGTATGCTCTGATTGTGGGGCTGAATATCCTCGTTGGCAAGGACAATGTAACGATTGTAACACTTGGAACACTATCACAGAATTTGTAGTCTCTTCTGCTATCAGCCCAAGTGGCCGGAATACAGGTGGCTATTCAGGTCAAACTAAAGCCAAAATTGAGTCCTTAGCAAGCATCGATTTGCAAGCACTACCTAGATTTGAATCTGGTTATAAAGAGCTGGATCGGGTTTTGGGTGGAGGCATTGTACCGGGGTCAGCTATATTGATAGGCGGCTCCCCGGGTGCAGGTAAAAGTACATTGTTATTGCAGGTCATGTGTCAAATGGCCAGTAACAAAAACGCACTATATGTTACGGGTGAAGAATCTTTGCAACAAGTTGCTATGCGGGCACAACGCCTTGGCTTGGCCAAAGACAAACTAAAATTGCTGGCCGAAACCAATATTGAAGTGATTTGTGATCTCGCTTTACAGCATAAGCCTGAACTCATGGTGATTGACTCCATTCAAGTGATGCAAGTACCTGATGTGCACTCGGCTCCAGGCAGTGTTTCACAAGTGCGCGAAAGTGCCGCTTATTTAACACGGTTTGCTAAACAGCATCATATCGCTATGTTTTTAGTCGGTCATGTGACCAAAGATGGCAGTTTGGCAGGCCCCAAAGTGTTAGAACATTGTATTGATTGTTCAATGATGCTTGAAGGTGAAAGTGATAGCAGATACCGCACTCTAAGGAGTCAAAAAAACCGGTTTGGCGCTGTGAATGAGCTAGGTGTTTTTGCCATGACCGAAAAAGGTTTAAGAGAAGTGAAGAATCCCTCAGCTATTTTTCTGAGTCGAGACGATCAGCAATCTCCCGGTAGCATCGTCATGGTGGTGTGGGAGGGGACTCGGCCACTGTTAGTGGAAATTCAAGCTTTAGTGGATTATTCACAAATGGCTAACCCAAGACGGGTTGCCATAGGGCTGGACCAAAACCGTTTGGCAATGTTATTGGCGGTGTTACACCGACATGGCAATGTACAAATGAACGATCAAGATGTGTTTGCGAATGTCGTAGGTGGGGTAAAAGTGAATGAAACCAGCGCTGATTTAGCCTTGTTGTTATCCATAGTATCTAGTTTTCAAAATAAAGTCTTAGACAAAGAACTGATCGCATTTGGGGAAGTCGGCCTCGCGGGTGAAATTAGACCTGTACCTAACGGCTCAGAAAGAATTAGCGAAGCGGTTAAACATGGATTTAAACGCGCTATCGTCCCTAAAGCTAATGTGCCGAAACAGCCTGTGGCAGGTATCGATATTGTTGGGGTGTCGAGATTATCAGAAGCTCTTGAAGCTATATGATTATTTATTGAAGCTCATTATAGGTCGTAATATAACCACACCATTGTCTGGCATTGACTCTGGGCTTGTGGCTTTCAAAAGGGGGCGTTTCAAATCAAAAATCTTATTGCAACTTCATCATATTGGTTTACCCGATCCCAAGTTCGGCGAATGGCTCGCTACACCGGTGGGGTTATTAATACAGGTCGCCCCTTTTCCTATTATCGTAAAGTCTTTTTTAATAATCATAGCAAAAGTTCTATCTTGGCAAATTTGCAAGGCAAGAAATTGCTAGATATTGGGTGTGGATATACCCCTTATTCTGCGGATTCTATGTTTAGGGCTTGTTTTGATGGGGGTATTGAGTTTTATGGCATTGATCCCATTATTGAAGAAAATATCACGTTCAAAGCGCGTGACTCGATTTTTACACGCTTAACGGGTGGCTCTGGACGATTTGACTCCAATGCGCCGGGAGTGGAACGGGCGATTTCTGCCATGGCAGATGACCTGCCATTTGGCGATAATGAAGTTGACACGATCTTGAGCTGTTGGTTGATCTTTATTTGGATTAACAAAGAACAGGAGTTGTTAAAAATATTTACAGAGTTTCATCGAATTCTTAAAGTCGGCGGTAATATAAATCTTTACCCCTTACCAGATTGGAATAGTTTTCGATTCAAAAACCGAGAGTTGAAATCGTTACTAAATAAGTTTGACTTCACCCAGCAGTTTATCTTTGAGCCTTTTAATTTCCAGTACCCGCCTACAAACCGATTAACATTCACAAAAAATTGTTAGTCGATAAATATATACCCTAATCTGTGAGGGAAACTAAAGACGTCACGCCTATACGTTTTTCCTTATTGCGCAGAAAACAGCCGGCTAAATTAGGATAATTCCGTAGATAATCCATGCTATTCAATCAAATATTTAGAATTATTTGACAACATTTACAATGGGTATACATGTCAATGCTTCCTAACTGGATACAAGGTGTCATTAAAAAAAAGCCAGTTAGAATTAAATTCTATCTGGCTTTGGTTTTTTCGAAGTAAATCAACTCATGGTAAAACTATGAGTTGAACTTAGTCTTTCTATTGCGAATATGTAACATTGATAACAGCAATAAGCTTAACCAAGCCATTGAACCACCACTTTCGTTATTTTCCACTACAACATTGTAAGTTGTGGTCACCGTAGATAAACCGTCAGATACAGTCAACTGGAATCTAATCGGTATGTCATCACTTACCTGAGGAGCTCGAAAACTCAAGGTGGCTGCTGAAGTGTCAAAAGAGATCAACTCAGATGTCAACTGCACCCATTGGTAGGTTAATTGATCGTTGTCAAAATCACTAGATCCAGACGCATCAATAGTCACCATAGCACCTTCACTCACAACGGCATCACCTGTGATATTAATTTCAGGTGGGGTATTTGGCATACAGATTGAGCCAAATATGGTATCTACCCACTCAGGATAATCGATAAACGGATTTCGATTGCCTTGATACTCGTAGACTACATCATTGCGTTGAGTTTCTGCTGCAGAGACTACATCAATTAAATGCCAATCATACAAAGTACATAATTTACCAAATTCAGGTGAGCCGGTATCTGTGCCAATATTGTCAACTAAGATTAAATCAGGGGTATCTTCGGTTGAAGCACCTGCATAACGTACGTCCATATAGAACATCATACGCGCTACGTCACCTTTTACCTCATCACGAGGTTCAAACGTACGATTGGCTGAATCTACAGAGTTAAGTGGAGATTCCGCTACTGGGATACCACCTGCCTCAAAGTCATAGTTACTGCGGGTAGAATTCACTGATGCATCTGCAGGACGTAAATGGTGAGCATCGGTATAGCCAAGTTGAGATTGATTTGGGAAACCATGACTTTTTGACCAAACATGTTCACGGTTCCACGCATCAGGATCTGAAGATTGGGCACCACTGCCATTTGAAAACTTAGGCAGGGAATCACCTCTATAAAGCGTGATAATATTATCTGAATTATCTGGATCTTCATCTGAAAAGGTCAATACACTCCATACTTCACCATAACTAAGTTGTGTGTGATTAGTAGAGATAATAGTATTCACTTCATTTCTAAGATCAGCGGGGTCAGCGGCAAGCGCGACTGCATAATAATCAGAAGCGATAAAGGTTGTCGCATCGGCTATTTTAGTTATATCTGGGCAATTCAAGCAAAGACCTGTTTGTGGCACGATTCCTTCGCCTTCAAGTGGAAGAGGTTCGTTACCAGTACAAGCCGTTTCACCAGGGCAACCTAAGCCGTCAGACGTATCTTTATCAAACACTACCCATTCGTTAGGTGTGTTAGGAAAGACATCGTCAACGATAATATCACCAGTAGTAACCGTACTTAGGCGCCGAAGAGTCTTATTCGCCGTGCTAAAATTCGCATCATTAGGATCAGTCCACTCACTTCCTGGATCTTCACCAATGCGGCCTAAACTATCAACAATGGTGCCATTGACCGTTAATACCAAAGCATCATCACCATTAATGAAAGTGACATTTGAGGCAATTCCTTGAGGCGCTAATTTTTTAAATACTTCGTCTGCACCGCTGTTGAAGATAACGATACTAGAATTAGGTACCAAAATGCCGATCAAGTTTTCGCTATTACTAGCATCGGTATTGCCATTATTAAAGGCTTCTAGTCGATAACCTGCGGTAAATAAATCTACGCTTTCAGTACCAAGGTTAGATATTTCAAACGCTTTATTGTTGCTACCACCTTCAATATATTCAGTAATTAATACGTTTGCGTTAACCGGGTTGCCGCCGCCAGTATTATCATTTGTACATACACCTTCACCAGGACAACCTAAGCCATCAGAGGTGTCTTGATCAAATGTTAGCCATTCGTTGCTTGCGCCACCAGGAAAACCATCGTCAATAACAGTATCACCAGTCGTTACCGAACTTAGACGGCGAAGTGTTTTATTCGCTGTGCTGAAATCAGCATCATTTGCATCAGTCCAAGCACTACCTGGATCTTCGCCAACACGACCAAAACTATCTACTACAATGCCTGCTTTAGTGAGTACAAGTGCATCATCACCGTTGAAAAAAGTAACCTGTGAAGAAATCCCATTAGGGGCATCAAAAACAAATTCTGGATCTGCACTAGCGTTGTATATGACTAAAGAAGCATTCGGCGCTAACGTGCCAATTAATAACTCGGTATTGCCTTCATCAACACTGCCATTGCTATAAAGTGCAAGTTTGTACTCGCCAGCACCCAGGTCAACATCTGTTGAACCTAAGTTAGTGATTTCAACTGCTTTATTGCTACTGCCTCCTTCAATATATTCGGTAATTAATACTATTTGGGCAACAGGGTCTCCGCCGCCAGTATTATCATCTGAACAGGCAACTTCACCTGCGCAACCTAAGCCATCAGCTGTGTCTCGATCAAACGTTAACCATTCGTTGCTTGCACCAGGAAAAGCATCGTCAACAACAGTATCACCAGTCGTTACAGAACTTAGACGGCGCAGTGTTTTATTTGCTGTGCTGAAATCAGCGTCATTTGCATCAGTCCAAGCACTGCCTGGATCTTCGCCAACGCGGCCAAAACTATCCACCACTACGTCTGCTTTTGTGAGAACAATTGCATCATCACCATTAAAGAAAGTCACGGTTGAGGCAACCCCATTAGGGGCATCAAAAATAAATTCAGGATCAGCACCTGAGTTGTAAATCACCAAAGAAGCATTTGGCGCTAACGTGCCAGTCAACAACTCTGTATTGCCTTCATCAACACTACCATTACTATAAAGTGCAAGTTTGTATGCGCCAGCACCCAAATCAACGTCTGTTGAACTTATGTTGGTGATTTCAATTGCTTTATTACTACCGCCACCTTCAATATATTCAGTAATTAAGATGGATGCTGCAGCAGGGTCGCCGCCAGTATTATCATTTGAACACAGCGTTTCACCGCTACAACCCAAACCATCTGCGGTGTTTGAATCAAACGTCAGCCATTCGATGCTGGTGCCAGGAAAAGCATCGTCAGAAATAGCATCACCAGTTGTTACAGAGCTTAAACGACGTAGTGTTTTATTCGCTGTGCTGAAATCAGCATCATTTGCATCAGTCCACGCACTGCCTGGGTCTTCACCAACGCGGCCAAAACTATCCACCACAACGTCTGCTTTAGTGAGTAGAATTGCATCATCACCGTTAAAGAAAGTTACGGTTGAGGCAATCCCATTAGGGGCATCAAAAATAAATTCAGGATCAGCTCCTGAGTTGTAAATAACCAAAGAGGCGTTAGGCGATAATGTGCCAGTCAACAATTCGGTATTACCTTCATCAACACTGCCATTGCTATACAGAGCAAGTTTGTACTCGTCAGCAGCCAAGTCAACCGCAGCAGACCCCAGGTTGGAAATTTCAATCGCTTTGTTACTACTACTGCCTTCAACATATTCAGTTATAACAACATTTGCCATTGCCGTTGCAGACAAGAGGCAAGACAATGCTGTGGTCAACATGGCCTTTTTAAATATTTGTTTCATTTTATATATCCGTTATTCGTATTTGAATTTTATTATCAATCACATTGCTACAACGCAAAAAAATGCGCCTGTAGCAATTAAAAAGAATGATTTGGAATGAATGACTTAGAATGAGTAGCGTACGCCCATCTTGATGCGCCAAGCTGAGGCAAAATCAACCTGGGAATAATTACGCGTATCATAGCCTCTAAAAACCTCGTCAATTTGATATTGACCTTCGCTAGACAGTCCACCTAAGTCGTACAAATTAACCGAAGAAAAGCTAAGTCGACGCTCAAGGCCCCAGTCTTTATTAAGCAAATTACCTAAATTAGAAATGGTAAAATAGAGGGTGCCTTTGTGGCCTTTAGCAAAACCAGGGATCTCCTGCTGAATACTTAAATCGGCAGTCGTTACCCAAGGTTGACGACCTGTATTACGATCTAAAATACAACCACAAGCATTAACACCAGCACGGTCTAGTACGGTAGATAATTCATCCCAGCTAATTGAGTTATCCCAATCAATATTGGGATCATCGGCACCACTTGGAATATAAGGGAGGTAAGCTGAATTGGTATAGAATTCTTCTGTGTCGCCAAAGTCTTCATCTCTAAACATGCCCATAGCCCAACTAAATGGACGACCTGAACGACGTTCTAAGAATAAGTTAATGCGTGTGGTATAACCTTCAAACACTTCAGTGTTGTAACCAAGATTTAACTTAAAGCTATGTTCAATTTGGTAATGGCCAGTATCTGCAAATGCTTGATTGCGGTTAACGCCCACAAGGTGTTTGTAGTTACTTTGGTTTCGAGAAGAAGAGCCAACTTGGTTTTCCGTCACATCTTGATTGGCATAGTTCATGCTGACACTCATGCCATTATCCCAATCTTTTGCCAACGAAGTAGTAAAGATAATGCTGCGACCATCGTCATCTGAATTCGTCATCATAATGTCGAAATTTTCGGCCGCATCACCTTCATAAATACTTTGTTGGATCAGGCGAATACCATCAGCCGCGTAATTTAGACTACCATTCTCGTCTAGTGGGTTTAGCGCTGTATTGTACCAAACCGCTTCATTTTGCTTTTTGATGTATAGCAGTTCAGTGGTCCAAGAGAAGTTTTCGCCTAACATCGGAATATCAAAGATATAGTCAATCGCTAACTGGGCGCGCCAATCAGAAGGCAGTTTGAAGTTGGGATCGGTGTAATTTGTGCTACCTGAACCAGCCTCAAGGGAGTCTTGTATTGCTTGTGGTACGGAGGTGAAATCGGCTGGGGCCGTAGTATTAGCAAAATAATTGTTGATAACACTTTCGTTTGCTTCCACTAATGTTATGCCATCTTTAGTGAATGGTCCGTTGTACCAAACATTAGGCACTTTGTTTGAGAAACGCCCTAAACCACCACGTACCTTAACGTCCTCGTTTACAAACCATTTGAAGCTAATTCTGGGCAAGATAATACTTAAACCATCAAGATTCTCTTGATTTCTAAAACCATAGGTTTCAAGGAAATTAGCGTTAAGGGTGGGTTTATCTTCTGAACTTAAACTTTCATAACGAAGACCTGCGGTAACCTCGACGTTATCGAACAGTTCAAAGTTATCTTCAATATAAAAAGCCGACGTATAACGAACTGTGTCGTAAGCAGTATCCTGAGCATTATTAGTATAAGCATTGGCATAGCTAAAATCATAATTGCCTCGGAAATTTCCTACTTCCCGATTTTCAAATCCTACAAGGCTATCAAACTCCCAAGAACCCAAAGAATTTTCTGCAAACAAGTTATATAAACGTAAACGCTGGAGTTCGAAACCAAAACTTATGTCATGCTCTCCATAGAGATAGTTAGCATCTAAATGAATGGTTAGATTTTCATTTTCAGACGCGTTGGCGTGACGGAAGACGTCAGTACCAAATTCATAAGATGGGCCACGAAAAAACTCTTCTACTATTACACTACCAAAATCGCTATTGGTAATGGAATTAGCTTTAACATCTTTAAAGGAAATACCAAATTCAGTACTGAATTCATCTGACCAACTAGAATAAAATTTTGCAGCAACATTATTCATTTGAGTATCATAAACATAACGGCTAGAGGCTAGACTAACGGTATTACCACCTAGCCCAAAATTGCGCTCATCTTTATCGTCTTGCCATTGATAAGTAAGATCCATACGATGTAAATCGCTTATATTCCAGCTTATCTTTAGCAAACCACGATCATTAGTATCTTCTGGATCACCGCCAAGAGAGTCGCTTAAACCATAAACAGTATCGAGTATTCTTAAGACCTCGTTGTAATTGTCTTCTGAGGTATTATATTCATTTGCTGCTCCACTGCCTTCAAATCCGTAATCTAAATCAAGGTCACTTTTCCATTGATCATAATCAAGAAAGAAGAATAATTTATCTTTAATTATCGGTCCGCCGATAGAAAGACCTATTGTACTTTGGCTGTTAGAAGAATCGACAGAATTCAATTCATAGGTTCTAAACCCATCATCATCAAGGACAGGATTACTACCATCAAAAATCTGTGAAGGTCTTTCAACTTTGCCGGAAAGGTCAGGATCAGTAAATTCATAAAAAGCACTGCCTTTAAATTCATTGGTTCCTGATTTTGTTACCGCATTAATGGCTCCGCCTGAGAAACCCGTTTTTCGTACCGAAAATGGTGCGGCTGCTACCGAAATTTGCGCTATGGAACTTAAACTAATAGGTGAACGTTCTGTAGGATAACCACCAAAATTCAAACCAAAATCATCATTTTGACCGATACCGTCAACAGTAATGTTGTTAGTGCGTGGGTTGCCTCCAGCGATTGTCATGTCACCGCTGCCATTGATATTAACCAAGGGATTTAGACGAGCGATATCTTTAATATCGTTGTCAAAGCTAGGAAGTCGGTTAATCATATCTTCGCCAAATACGCTAGCCGCACCGTTGGTTTCGAATATTCGGCCGGCAGTTACTTGAATACGTTCAAGGTTGCTGTCTTCTAACTGGACACTAAAACGGTAAGTATCACCGAGTTGTAAAAAAATATTGTCTGAGTCAGTATCACGATAAACATCGGAATCAATGGACACCATATAAGGACCACCAACTCGCAAGCCTGTTGCTAAAAAAGTACCCGCTTCATTAGTACGAAACTCTCTGGTAGTACCAGATGGTTGGTGAATAATTACAACTTTGGTGTTTGTGGCGGCCTGCCCCTCTGGAGTGATAATTTTGCCGCGCATCGCTGAGGATGTTTCGTTAGCCGAAGCAATATTACTGGCACCTAGTGCTGCAGTCATTGCCAAGCATAACGCAGTGCGTTTCAACATGGTTTTCATGTGTGTTTCCCTAATTGTTATCAAATCAGGTGAGATAAAAACAAGTCCGTTTATTTAATTATTCACCCGTTAATTATTATGTTTGTAGGTAAAAATGGATCATCTAGTGAGCATTCACGAATAAAAATCTGAGATAGTATAAGGAGGTGAAAATAAACATACAATGTGCATTTTCGTTAAGATTTTGTGCGTAAATTCAGTTGGTTATAAAGTGAGCGTTAGTGGCTTGAAAACCCGCATGTTGTATTTTTATTGAGCAAAACCTGACCATTTGGTCTATGCAAATAATTTATTGATATATAAGCTTTTTGATCCGGTAAAATAATGAGTCGGTATTGTTGAAAAAGCAGCGGAACAGTGTTTTTTGACGTGTTTACTCTGAATGCTATAAAGAAATTTCGTTTGAATTACTGACTGCGAACATTCGAAAATGGCATATAAGCACCCAAAAATATAAGTACCTAAGTAACAATACCTAAATAATTTCCGCTTTTGTTTAACCATATTCTAAGAGTTGTTAAGCGTTGTAAGAAAATAAAAAGGCGCTGAATGCGCCTTTTTATTAGTGGTTAATATTAGTGGTTAATCGTTATTTACTAATTTTTTTATACTTCAACCTATGAGGTTCAACCACATCTGTTCCATAGGTCGCTTTTAACCATGCGGCATATTCGGTGTAGTTACCTTCATAGAAATTGATTTTTCCTTCGTCACGATAGTCCATTATGTGAGTGGCTATTCTGTCTAAAAACCACCTATCATGAGAAATAACCATCACACAGCCCGGGAACTCCAAAATGGCGTTTTCCAGGGCGCGTAACGTTTCAACATCCAAGTCATTGGTGGGCTCATCCAGAAGCAAAACGTTGCCGCCGGCTTTTAATAATTTAGCGAGATGCACACGGTTGCGTTCACCACCCGACAAGTTTTTCATAAACTTTTGTTGGTCTGAACCTTTAAAATTAAAACGTCCACAGTATGCGCGACTGTTTAGTTCAAAGTTTCCAATGCGGATAATCTCTGAATCATCAGAGATTTCTTTATAAACCGTATTGTCACCGTTCGTTTGGTCGCGGAACTGATCGACGCTGGCTAAGTGTACTGATTCACCCACATCAATTTTACCGGCATCGGGTTGCTCGTCACCACTGAGCATTTTGAATAAGGTGGATTTACCCGCTCCGTTAGGGCCGACTATGCCAACAATGGCACCTTTGGGTATTTTGAAAGTGAGGTCATCAATTAATAATCGATCACCATAGGATTTTTTGAGGCCCGTTACTTCAATGACTTTGTCCCCTAAACGTTCACCGGGTGGGATAAATAACTCGTTGGTTTCATTGCGTTTTTGGTAATCGCCGGTATTGAGTTCTTCAAACCTAGCCATACGCGATTTGCTTTTTGATTGGCGACCTTTTGCGTTTGATCGCACCCACTCTAGCTCAGTTTTGATGGATTTTTGTCTGGCGCTCTCGGTTTTTTCTTCTTTCTCAAGACGTGCATCTTTTTGTTCTAACCAAGATGAATAGTTACCTTCCCAAGGTATACCTTGGCCACGGTCAAGCTCGAGTATCCACCCAGCTACATTATCAAGGAAGTACCTATCATGAGTAATCGCGACCACTGTGCCTTCATAATCATGTAAGAAACGTTCTAACCAAGCCACTGACTCTGCATCCAAGTGGTTAGTAGGTTCGTCGAGTAATAACATTTCAGGTTTTTCGAGTAGCAATTTACACAGTGCAACGCGGCGTCGCTCACCCCCTGACAGTTTGCTAACGTCGGCATCCCAAGGTGGTAGGCGTAAGGCATCGGCTGCGCGTTCTAAGGCGTTTTCGAGATTATGCCCATCTTTACTTTGGATGATGGCTTCTAGCTCACCTTGTTCTTTCGCTAAGGCATCAAAGTCCGCGTTTTCTTCTGCATAGGCTGCATAAACTTCATCGATACGTTTTAGAGCATGTGCTACATCTGCCACTGCTTCTTCTACGTTACCGCGCACATCTTTGCTTTCGTCCAATTGAGGTTCTTGGGGTAGATAGCCAATTTTTAATCCGGTTTGAGGGATCGCCTCACCTTCAATTTCAGTGTCTATGCCAGCCATGATTTTTAGTAAAGTGGATTTACCTGAACCGTTTAAACCCAATACACCGATTTTTGCACCGGGGAAAAAACTAAGGGAAATATTCTTTAAGATATGTTTGCCGGGTGGAACCACTTTACCGACACGAAGCATGCTGTAAACGTATTGAGCCATAACTGTCTTTATTGAGTTAATTTGTGAGTAGTGTAAGTCAGTGCAAGGGCAGGGTAAAAGGTATTGTGATTTTTAGTGTGGCTTTTTATGAATAATGGATGTGATTTAGCGTCAGCTATCGTAGTATTTTATTCTCTTTGACTGTTAATAAGGTAAAACATGCGTGGCTTTAATTGGGGCGTCATAGGTCCTGGAAATATTGCTAATACATTTGCAAAAGCAATCAAGTCGTCTAAAAAAGGTAAAATTTTGGCAGTAGCCAGTCGTTCAACAGAGCGAGCAGCCGAGTTTGCGAACACCTATCAAATTGAAAAAACCTACTCAGATTACGGGAAAATGCTGGCTGATCCCGAGATCGATATTATTTATATTGCTACCCCTCACAACTTTCACTATCAACAAGCAAAAATGTGCTTAGAAGCGGGTAAACACGTGTTAGTCGAGAAACCTTGCACCGTAAATGCCAAACAAATGCAAACGTTAGTTGAATTAGCTCAACGCAAAAATTTACTGTTGCAGGAGGCCTTGTGGAGCCGTTTTATGCCTTGTTTATCAAAACTTAGGCAGCTATTAAATGAAGGCATAATAGGGGATATTCAATATATTCAGTCAGAAATTGGTTTTGCATTTCAAAATAGAGAAAAAAGTCGTTTGCTAAAGGCTGAGCTTGCTGGTGGGTCACTACTGGATTTAGGTATTTATAGTATTACCGTCAGTCAGTTTTTACTTCAGGAACACCCTGATAAAGTTGACGCTATGGGGCAATTAACTGATCAAAACGTAGACGGACATGTATTAGCAAATATGCATTATGCATCTGGCCGTTATGCGCAATTTACTTGTTCTATGTTATCTCAAACCAGCAATACGATGCGGATAGTGGGAACAGAAGGTTACGTAAATTTACCCGCCTGTTTTTGGGATACTGATACTGCTTCTATTTATCGCGATAACAAGTTAATTCAAAGTATTGACATTCCTCATCCGGTTAACGGGTTTGAATATCAAATTGAAAAAAGCATGGAGTGCATCGAACAAAATAGGCAGTGCAGTGATTTGATGTCACATCGCGACAGCATAGGAGTACTTAATGTGATGGATAATATCCGCAAGCAAATTGGGGTGCACTTTCCGGGTTCGATTGAAGCGCTGTAATTAATAGGATCATTGTGTATAAAAAAGCGTGCAAAAAGCGTTACAACTTTTGGTTGTTTGTCATACCACATTGCCACTATACAAATTGTTTAAAATAACTAAACTATGCGCTGTTTATTTAGGGTGTGTTAACCCTAATTTTAATTACCCCATAGTTGAGGAAAAGTGATGCTAACACGTGATATGAATATTGCTGATTTTGACCCGGAATTGTTCCAAGCAATTCAAGATGAAAACCAACGTCAGGAGCATCACATTGAGCTGATCGCTTCTGAAAACTATTGCAGCCCACGTGTTTTAGAAGCTCAAGGTTCCCAGTTAACTAATAAATATGCAGAAGGCTATCCACATAAACGTTATTACGGTGGTTGTGAATATGTAGATATTGCTGAAGATTTAGCCATTGAACGGGCTAAACAATTGTTTGGTTGCGATTATGCCAATGTACAGCCACATGCAGGTTCACAAGCTAACGCTGCTGTATTTATGGCATTGATCAATGCCGGAGATACAGTATTAGGAATGAGTTTGGCCCACGGTGGTCATTTGACTCACGGTTCACACGTTAATTTCTCGGGTAAAACCTATAACGCGGTGCAGTATGGTTTGCATCCTGATACCGGCGAAATTGATATGGCGGAAGTGGAAGCATTGGCGATTGAACACAAACCTAAAATGATTATCGCTGGTTTCTCTGCTTATTCAGGCATAGTTGATTGGCAGAAATTCCGTGAAATTGCAGATAAAGTAGGGGCATATTTGTTAGTGGATATGGCTCACGTTGCTGGTTTGGTTGCGGCAGGTGTTTATCCTAGTCCTCTTCCTCATGCTCATGTTGTCACCACTACTACCCATAAAACTTTGGCTGGTCCTCGCGGCGGGTTGATTTTATCGGCTTGTGGTGATGAAGCTATTTATAAAAAGCTCAACAGTTCGGTATTCCCTGGCAATCAAGGTGGGCCTTTGTGTCATGTCATCGCTGCTAAAGCGGTTGCCTTTAAAGAAGCGCTACAACCTGAGTTTAAAGTTTATCAGCAGCAAGTGGTTCTGAACGCTAAAGCTATGGTTGCTGTGATACAAGAGCGTGGGCACAAAGTTGTTTCAGGTGGCACCGAAAACCATTTGTTCTTATTAGACTTAATTGGCAAAGAATACACAGGTAAAGATGCGGATGCTGCGTTAGGTAACGCTAATATCACTGTTAATAAAAACTCAGTGCCAAATGATCCTCGTTCACCTTTTGTCACCAGTGGATTACGTCTTGGCTCACCCGCTATTACACGCCGTGGTTTTAAAGAACAGCAAGCCAAACAAGTCGCCAATTGGATTTGTGATGTATTAGATAACATCAATGATGAATCTGTGATTGCACGTGTTAAAGGTGAAGTAGTTACATTGTGTGAGCAATTCCCTGTTTATGCCTAAGCGATTGCTAGATTGATATAAAAAAGCCGACGAAAGTCGGCTTTTTTATTGCTTTTTATTGCTTATAGTATGACTGGCCGTGGAATTTTGTTAATTTAGTCTTATTCACTATCCAAATTTGAAATCATTTATGTTTTGCCCATTTTGTTCTGTACAAGAAACTAAAGTCATCGATTCCCGTCTTGTGGCTGATGGCAGCCAAGTGAGACGCAGAAGAGAGTGCACGGTATGTAAAGAACGTTTTACGACATTTGAGATGGCAGAATTGGTGATGCCTCGGATAGTCAAGCGTGATGGCTCTCGTGAGCCTTTTAATGAAGACAAGTTGCGGGCTGGTTTGCAGCGCGCCTTAGAAAAACGCCCAGTCAGTACCGAACAAGTAGAGCAGTGTATTAGTCGTCTGAAATCTTCGCTGCGAGCCACAGGTGAGCGCGAGGTCAGTAGTGAATTTCTCGGTAATTTGATAATGGATGCATTGAAAGAACTCGATAAAATTGCTTATGTGCGTTTTGCGTCTGTGTATCGTTCGTTTGAAGATATTCGAGAATTTGGAGAAGAGATCGCGCGGTTGGGCGACTGAATTCTGCTCTGGTAATTGTCTTCTTTACACTCTTGTATGTGTATGTATGTATTTATTTATTGGTAACCCATGACTCAATTTTCTAAAACAGATCATCAGATGATGGCTCGTGCTATTCAATTAGCTAAACGCGGCGAATATACTACTGCTCCTAATCCTAATGTGGGTTGTGTTATCAGTAATAGCCAAGGTGTCATTCTGGGGGAAGGCTGGCACAAAAAGGCGGGAACGCCCCATGCAGAAGTACATGCATTAGAACAAGCGGGTATTTCTTCAAAAGGAGCCTCAGCCAAAGGAGCAACTGCCTATGTGACGCTAGAGCCTTGCAGTCATTATGGCAGAACACCACCTTGCGCAGATGCATTAATCGAGGCAGGTGTTACTAGGGTAGTGGCGGCTATGGTTGATCCTAATCCACTGGTATCTGGGAATGGTTTAATAAAGCTACAAGAAGCTGGGATAAAAACTGAGCATGGTTTATTACAAGCCTCAGCTGAACAGCTTAACCGTGGCTTTATAAAACGTATGCGTACTGGTAAACCTTGGGTCACAGTTAAACTGGCGGCAAGTTTGGATGGTAAAACTGCGTTAGCAAACGGTTTAAGTCAATGGATCACTGGCCCACTGGCAAGGCAGGATGTGCAAAGGCATCGCGCCAGAAGCTGCGCTATTTTATCGGGTTCTGGCACAGTAATAGCCGATAACCCTATGTTAAACGTGCGTTATGCTGAACTTAACTTAGCTGCTGATGTGTTAGCGCAAACAGACTTACGTCAACCTTTGCGGGTGCTATTGGATGGGCGTAATCAGTTGCCGCCATCGTTAAGTTGCCTGCAGTCTTTTGAAAACAACCTTGCGGGTAATGTTTTGCTTGTTAATGGTCAGCCCAGTGATCATCAATTTGCACCCCATGTGAGTCAATGGCAAGCACCTTTTAACGGCAATAAGTTAGACTTAGTTAAAGTGATTGCCAAGTTAGGTGAGATGCAGCTAAATCACATTTGGGTTGAAGCGGGTGCTAAACTTGCGGGTGCATTACTGCAAAATAAACTGATTGATGAATTGATTTTGTATCAAGCGCCCAAGTTAATAGGGAACGCAGGGCAAAACCTGTTTGATACTATGACAATTGAAGTTATGGATGAGGTGGCTGACCTCACTTGGGCCGATATTCGGCAAGTGGGCGACGATATAAAAATGACTGCGCTTTTTAATCATTAAACCATCGGACTCATCATTAAAGTATTATCTTACCCATGAATCACGTTATTGAGAGATTATGTTTACTGGAATTATAGAAGACGTGGGACTGATTGAAGCTTTGATACCTTCAGGTGCAGACATAAGGTTGTCGATTAAAACTGACAAACTGGATATGAGTGATGTGTCCTTTGGTGATAGTATTGCAAATAACGGTGTGTGTTTAACCGTCGTCGCCATGTCGAAACATGGCTTTAGCGCTGACGTTTCACACGAGACTATTAAACGCACCGGCTTTGCCAACTATCAAGCGGGTAGTAAGGTTAATCTTGAAAAAGCATTACAAGCTACTAGTCGTTTAGGTGGGCATATTGTCAGTGGTCATGTGGACGGTGTGGGTGACGTATTATCTATTACACCTGTTGGCCGTTACATAGAAATATGGGTCAAAGCGCCTGACGAGTTAGCCAAATATTTAGCTGAGAAAGGCTCGATTACGGTTGATGGTGTAAGCCTAACTGTCAATCAAGTGAATGGCGCTAAATTTTTATTAACTCTTATTCCACATAGCTTGAAGGAAACCATTATTGGGCTTTATCAAGTCGGTACTAAGGTTAATTTAGAAGTAGATATTATCGCCCGTTATCTTGAAAGATTGATGTTAGGTGACAAAGCATCAGATGATTCAAGTGATAATCATAAAAAAGATATCAGCATGGCGTTTTTAGCAGAAAACGGCTATTTGAAGTAAAGTAGGGTCACCCAAATGTGTTGGTCCCAAGGGCGAGAATGATGCCCTCAATAAAATTTAAAAGAAGACAATAAACTATGGCATTAAATAGCAGTGAAGAGATAATCGAAGATATCCGCCAAGGTAAAATGGTTATCTTAATGGACGATGAAGATAGGGAAAACGAAGGCGACATCATTATGGCCGCCGAACATGTTACCCCCGAAGCTATTAATTTTATGGTAACCCACGCTCGCGGTTTAGTGTGTTTGCCTATGACTGCCGAGCGCTGCCGAGCGCTTAAATTGCCCTTGATGGTAGATGATAATAGCGCCCAATTTTCAACTAATTTTACTGTGTCTATTGAAGCCGCAGACGGTGTTACCACAGGTATATCGGCTTCAGACAGAGCCAAAACTGTTTTGGCGGCAGTAGCAAAAAATGCCCAGCCTAGCAACATAGTGCAACCGGGGCATATATTCCCATTAATTGGTAAAGAGGGTGGTGTATTAAACCGCGCAGGGCATACTGAAGCGGGTATCGACTTGGCACGATTAGCAGGTTGCGAACCTGCATCGGTCATTGTTGAAATACTCAACGAAGACGGCAGTATGGCCAGACGCCCAGAGCTAGAAATCTTCGCCGCCAAACATGATATGAAAATTGGCACTATTGCCGATTTAATCGAATACCGAAATTTGAACGAAACTACTATTCAACAAGTCGCTAAGTGTAAACTTCCCACTGAGTATGGAGAGTTTGATTTAATTACCTACAAAGATGTGATTGATAACCAAGTACATTTTGCTATGTGTAAAGGTGAAATTAACAGCGAAATCCCTGCTTTGGTAAGAGTTCACTTACTCAATAGTTTTAGTGATTTATTAGGTTCTCAGCGGGCTATTTCCAGAAGCATGGGTCTGCCGCAAGCCATTAAATATATTGCTGATAATGGTGGTATTTTAGTGTTACTAGGTAAAGATGAAGACTTGCTGACTCAGGTCAAACAATTTGAAGCCGAAGATAAGGGCGAGAAACCCGCGAATGCCCCATGGACTGGCTCATCTAGAACGATTGGTATAGGCAGTCAAATCTTAGCCAGTTTAGGTGTTAAAAAAATGCGTTTGATGAGCAAACCCAAAAAGTACCATGCCTTGTCTGGTTATGGTTTAGAAGTGGTTGAATACGTCGAAATATAAGAAATAAAATTCACAATATTTCCCATTAAGGATGTGCTAAACTGCGCGCCGATTTTTCCAGTAAGGTTTATAGATGAATATTATTGAAGGTAACATTCGCGCGACAGGCAAAAAGTTTGCACTCGTGGTTTCTCGGTTCAACAGTTTTGTAGTTGAAAGCTTAGTAGACGGTGCGCTAGATGCCCTAGAAAGACATGGTGAAGTCAACGAACAAGATATTACTTTGGTTCGCGTGCCTGGTGCTTACGAGCTTCCCATTGCAGCTAAAAAACTGGCTGAACAAAACAAGTACGATGCCATTATTGCTTTGGGCGCAGTTATCCGTGGAGGCACACCTCACTTTGAGTTTGTCGCTGGAGAATGTAATAAAGGCCTTGCACAGGTATCTCTAGAATACGGTATTCCCATTTCTTTTGGCGTGATCACCACTGATAGCATAGAACAAGCTATCGAACGTTCTGGTACTAAAGCCGGTAACAAAGGCGCAGAAGCAGCCATTAGCGCGCTAGAAATGGTCAATGTGTTAGCAAATATTGAAGAGGCTAAATAGGTGAAACCTAAAGCCCGACGTCTAGCCAGAGAGCTTGCGGTACAAGCTGTTTATTCTTGGCAAATGAGTAAAAACCCGGTTGAGCAAATCGAGCTAAGTATAGTCACCAGTAATGAAATGCAGAAAGTCGATACTGAATACTTTTTGGAATTATTGCGAGCAGTGGTAAAAGACTGTGCTGACTTAGATAAAAAAATCAAACCTTACCTTGGGCGCCTGCCTGAAGAGCTAGATCCAGTAGAAAAAGCCATTCTCAGAATCGCCACTTACGAACTAGTTGGCAGAATTGATGTCCCTTATAAGGTTGTTATCAATGAAGCCATAGAGTTGGCTAAATCTTTTGGCGCAGAAGAAAGCCATAAATTCGTTAATGGCGTGCTGGATAAAGCGATTAAAACTCTGCGTAAAGACGAGTTGTCTTAACTTTTTCAAATAGGCTTAACCTTGAAAATAGGCTTAACCATGAAAATAGTTTAAGTCCAACTTTTCTGTCACCTCATGTAACTAAAATTAGTATTAATGAAAGAATTTAATGTAATTGAAGACTTTTTCAAAGCAAAAAGTATTCAACGTAAAGACGTGATAATTGGTATTGGTGATGATGGCGCTGTTACGCGTATCCCACAAGGTCAAGCCTTAGTCACTACTACCGACACTTTGCTAAGTGGTGTGCATTTCTTAGCAGACACGCCTGCCCATGCTATAGCGCAAAAAGCCATGGCTGTTAATCTAAGCGATTTGGCGGCCATGGGCGCAGAACCTGCCTGGATAAGTTTATCTTTGAGTCTGCCTACAGTTGATGTCAATTGGTTGCAGGCTTTTTCTAATGGTTTGCAAGAACATGCTGAATATTACAACGTGCAACTTATTGGCGGCGATACAGTTCAGGGGCCTTTAGCGATAACTATTACGGCACAAGGGTTTGTGCCTTTTGATCAAGCTTTGACCAGAAGTAAGGCTAAACCAGGTGATTCAGTATACGTTACTGGCAGTCTAGGGGATGCTGGATTAGGTTTACATATAGCGCAAAAAAAGTGTGTGGTAAACAATCAGTTTCACCAAGAATTTTTGCTTAATCGTTTAAATTATCCCACACCTAGGTTATTGGTCGGCACTAGTCTTAGGCGTATTGCCAGTGCTTGTATTGATATCTCCGATGGTTTGGTGTCTGATATCAAACATATTCTCAATGCGTCGCAGTGTGGTGCAACAATACATGTTGATAAATTGCCAATGTCACAAGCCTTAATAGAATCGGTCTCTAGTAGTGAAGCTATTGATTATGCCTTAAGTGCAGGCGATGATTACGAGTTATTATTCACTGTGAGTGAAGAACAAAAAGGCCAATTGGAGACAACCTTAGCCAATGCTAACGTGCATGCGACCTACATTGGTCAATTGAACGGCAATGCAGGTAAGTTAGATTTGCGCCAAGCAGATAAGCCATTCGAATATAACACCAAAGGTTACGAACACTTCTAATCGCTACATCCTAAGGGAGACGCTGTAATGGACAAACAAATACGTAGTCGTGTTAGTTTACTTAATCCTGTGCACTTTTTGGCGTTTGGGTTTGGTAGTGGTTTAGCGGCAAAAATGCCTGGTACATTTGGTACCTTGGCAGCACTGCCTTTAGTTGTGCTGTTATCTCATTATGCTAGTTTTTCTGTTTACTTGATTGTCACGATACTGGTCAGTATTGTGGGGATCTGGATCTGCGGGAAAACCGCCCAAGACATGGGCGTGCATGACGATTCTTCTATTGTGTGGGATGAGGTCGCGGGGATGCTGATTACTATGCTCGCCGTTCCTTTAAGCTGGCAAACATTGCTGGTTGGTTTTGTGCTATTTCGCTTTTTTGATATTCTTAAACCTTGGCCAATTAGTTATTTAGATAAACACGTACATGGCGGTTTTGGCATTATGATTGATGATGTGTTGGCAGGGGTATTCGCCTTAGGTGTTTTACATCTCGGTTTGTTTTTAATTTAATTGTTTATCACTATCCGCTAATTTCTAGGCTTTTTAGCCTTTGCTCACTAAACAGATTGCCTAAATAAACTTCCTGCCCATAAAATTATTACAAGAGACAAGTATAATACTCAGCCAGCTTTATAATGTATGTTGAGCAAGATAGATATGTACCTATAGAAAATTTTTGTTTGATTGGGATCTAGATGCTGGAAATAATGACAACAACTGGATTTATTTGGCGTTTCGTACTAGGCAACCGCTGCAGCAAATTAAATTTGATGCAGCAGAAATGTTACGACACGGCATGGCACAAAACTTTATTACATCCGATCTATATATCGCTGATATTCAGCTCGGAACAGAAATTATGAGTGGTACTGGTCAAGTTTGGCTCAATCATAACCAAGTAGATGTGGTTTCGAGTAACCATTAGGCACTAGGATAAACGCAGATGATTAGGTTTTTATTATGTATGTATTTGAGCATAATGTCCTCACAGAGTTTTGCTTTTGAGCAAGATGTACAACGTTTTGCTCTAGTGATAGGCAATAAAAATTATGAGACTGCACCCTTAAAAAATTCGGCTAATGACGCAAACGCAATAGCAGATAGTTTAACGGATATGGGGTTTCGGGTCAGTTTGCTTACAGATAGTAACTTGTCAGATTTAACGACTCAGGTGCAACAGTTTTATGCACAAGTAAAAACAGATGAGCATGCCAATAAACTCGCGCTGATTTATTACGCAGGACATGCCATTCAGGTTAATCATCACAACTACATTGTTCCGCTAGGCATGCAGTTTGAAAGTTACCCAGAATTTATTTCTGGTCTCTACAAAATCGATAGATTGTTTATTGAAATTAACAAATCAAAGAATTTGCAGAATATTATTATTTTGGATGCTTGTCGTAATAACCCTTTTGAAAATAATGCAGTTGCAGATGGCGGCAAGATGTCGAGTGGCTTGGCACCGATTAAAGCGCCGTCTAATACTATGATTGCCTTTGCTACAGAGCCTGGTGGTGTCGCCGCTGATGGTAAACGTAAAAATGGGGTGTATACCAAACATTTACTAAGACATATCGCTAAACAAATTAGTGTTGAAGAAGTATTTAAGAAAGTCAGAACAGGGGTGGCGAAAGAAACACGAAATAAACAGATACCTTGGGAGCATTCCTCTTTGCTTAATGAAGTGTTTTTTAGCCCGCCGAAAAATCGGGATATACCCGATTTGCTGGTTTTTTAAAAAACGTAAGCAAGGCCAACGTGCAAGGTGGTGAATGTTTCGTCAATATTCTTAAACCGTTCACCATCAACAACAATATCTTGTTGGTAATCATTGATCTTAAAACGCGTTTGAAATAACAGATTGCTAGACAGTGGCATGGTCCAACTTAACCCATAACTGAAACCTTTAGTCTCTCCCTTAACCTGTCCGGTTAAATCGTCAAACTCTGTTAATTCTTCTTCCTCTTCCTCATCAGTATTGGCAGAAAAACTGTTAGTGGCATCTAGAGATGCGTAAGCCAAAGACACACTTAAGCTACCGGCTTTTTCAAATTGCCAACTGTAACTTGCCCCAATAAATGGGCCTTTTTGGGAGTAGCTTTCATTAGTCAGCTCTAGAGTGCCTGCCTCGTCTTCGTCTCCCCCTACTTCGTCTTCGTCGATTTCTTCATTAAAGTCCCGTGGAACAAATGACATTTCAGTTTTGCCATATTTGAATCCAGCAAATAGTGACCAGTTTTTAGTCACTCTGTAACCCAAGGTTAAATCCAAGTCTTTTCGTGATGCTTCTCCTATATCTTCTTCCTCAGCAATATCCGCATTAGCTAATGTGCTACTGGCGTTCAATGCAAGTTGCCAGTTGCCCATAGTTAGAGCAATAGGGATATTAGCACTGGGAAATGAAATATCATGGTCGAGTTTTTCTGGAAATGAAAAATCGCTATAACCAAGGGATAAACCGGTTACAACCCGAATGTTGTCAAAATCTTCTTGGGCAATGGTAGTGTGTGAAGTTAATAACAATGGAAGACATTGAATAGCGCAGGTTGTTTTTATAGACATAATTATCCTTAATTTTTATCTGTATGTTATTACATCAATTAAATATAATTACTAGTATAGTACTAAAATAAATCACAACGATTGCAGAGACTTATGGAAAAATCATCAATAAATAGAGCGGGTCGAATATTTGTTTTATTCACTTTTTGTCTGTTATTTTTCAATGGGTGCAAAAGCACAACAGACGAAGACGTTGCCGCCAATTGTAGAACACAAGCCAATGAAAGCTGTGGATCTGAAGAGGATAATGGTGATGATCGTGGTTATAACCCTTGCCTAGTCAACAAAAATTTGCCCGTTTGTAAAAAATGACTGATCAAGAAATAAGGCTTCAGCTAGCAGAAATAGCCGGAACCTGGGTGGCGGCGTTGGCTGTGGTGATCGGTGGCTTGTTTGGTATTTATCAGTATTTGGAACATAAGTCTGCTGTACGTGTTGACCGTTCGATGGCATTTGTAGAGAGGTATCATGGTAATAGTATGTTGGTAGATGCTAGGTTAAAAATTACCCAATCTATGGCCAATCGCACTGCTCAACTTAATGAAATTTTGCAAGACCCTTCTTTAAAAGCCAAAGACTTACAAGCAAAATACGATAATGAAATACTAACTTTGATTGCTGAAGACAAGTTAAACGGTGCGTTGGAGCAACTTTTTACTTTTTATGAGCAAATAATTTTGTGCCGAGAATTGGATTTATGTGAAGAAAAAGTTGCGGGCCAATTTTTTGATACCGATGCACAAGGCTTTGTAAACACCTACTACCCTTATATTTGTAACGTTCGTAAAGAATGGCATAACCCAGAGCAATATAAAAAGGTTACGCAATTTTATAGCCCTAAACTGAGCTGCGAATTTTAGTCTCCTCCTAGTTATTTAACATGTGTGTCCTGATAATTATGAGGCCTGTTAATATTGATATTTAAAGCATGTGCCTTGCGGCACACTGGCATCCATGCCATTTTTCAAACGAATCCCTTCGTTCAACCTACTTTTTTGCTGCAGCTAAAAAAAGTAGGCAAAAAAAGCCGCTCGATGGCAATGCTCTTCTTCCAATTATTAGGCAAATTTCGCAGGTCGTTTGCACTTGCTCCCGGCAATGGCAAACTCAATTTGCGTCCCTGCAAATTGCCCTACTAAATTCACCTAATCATTGGCGAGCTTTGAGTCGAGGGTAAATCAAGAGCATCGGCGTTGCCGACTAATAAGGTAAATGGCTGCGCCATTGATTTATGTCACAGGAAATTATGATGGGTGTCCCCATGAAATTCAGCCAGGCTCTGTTGCTTACTTGGTAAGCGCTTAATAAACCGACGTACTTTCCAAGTATAAATATCCTTGTCATAATCTAACAGTTCACAGTAAGCGCTATTGAACGTGCGGGGGTAGCCAACTGGGTTTTGAATTTTTGAAATTCCATGGCAGGAGGTCTTCGATCTTTTCAACCGTGTCAGCATAGGGTAACGCCTTGAACACGGCATTGAGATAAGCGTAAGGTTCAAGCTCATGAATTTTGGCTGACTCAATCAGGCTATAATGGATTGCACTGGCATTAGCGCCTGCTGGGGTATCGGCAAATAACCAGGCGCGCCTACCAACAGCAAAGGGACGAATGGCATTTTCAGCCAGAATATTGCTGAGCCTCAGCCGACCATCCGTACTGTAAACCATTAGCTTTTCCCACTGATTATGTAAATAGGTCATCGCCTTGCCCGTCAATCCTCCTTTGTCGACTCTGGGGCGATTGAGCTCCAGCCATGTTTTCAGCTCGCTGAGTATGGGCACACTTCTTTGTTGCCTGGCCTGATAAATTTCATCCGCGCTTAGCAATTTGATTTGACGCTCTACCACGTACAACTTATTGATAAGGCTCAGTGCCATATCCGCTTTGGTTACCTTGCCTTTCATTGCCCTGGGTTGCCCATCTTTGGCTTCACGGAATTTTCGTCGTGCATGATCCCAGCAACCCACCGAGATTAACTGATTTTGTCTGCATACCTCGTTATAACTGGCACAGCCATCGGTTTGCAGGTAGCCATGGGTAAACCCATCAAGCAGGCGCAAGGGTACCTCCCTGCCACGGGAGGGATCGTATTCAAACAAGACACTTCGTTGCTGCGGTAACCCGCCCAGGGTTACCCACATCCATTTATGTGAAGTGGGCGAACGATCTGGCTCTTTCAATACTTGAATGCGGGTTTCATCCGCACAAATCAGTGGGCCCGAATGTTGATGCTCCCTGAGTAGGTTAATTAAAGGTTGGGCTTGTTTCGACAGGGCAATCACCCAGTTGGCCAGTGTGGCCCTTGATATTTCACCGCCATAACGTTTGATGATGTTTTCAAGTCGATAAAGCGGCATGCCATCGGCGTATTTTGAAATAATGATATAGGTCATCAGGTTGACGCTCCCCATGGCCTTGGGGACAGGATGTTTGATAAGCTGGGCGGCTTTCACCGTGCGGCCATCATCTTGTGTTTTGAAGGTCGCTTTTTCCTGCATGTATTCCAATACACGTACCTGAGCGGGAATGATATCCAGCTCTTCCCTGACTTTGACAAAGAAGGTGTCAATGGCACCCACTTTTTCTTCATCACTCAAATAAGCGAACACCTGAAGGCGGGGCAATTTGTCGGACAGTGGCTTGCGACCGGTTTTGGCCTTTGGCTCGTTGCCTGTAGGTAAAGGTGAGTCGACAGGCTCAGGCTCAGCCACCGCTTCTACTTCATTAAACAGGTGACCTTGCTGTGGTGGTGTTTGCTCAGAGCTGGCGCCAAAACGTTTTGAGTTGGCCAACCGCAAGTACTCTTCAAGCATCGCTATTCGTTTCTTTTGCTCGGCAATGACATCCGTTTTCTGTTCGATGACATCGTCTTTTTCAGACAGCAATGCGGTCATCTGGCTCATCGCATCCAGATGTAATTTTGCTTTATTTTCAGTGTCTTGCGGCGCTAATTTCATGCCGTAAAGTATACCAAATTAGCGCATTGATTACCTTAAAAAACGGCCTCATAATGCAACTTTTTATGACCTTTCATGGCACTGATATCATAGCCATCAAGCAGCCAATTAATTTGCTGCCCGGTCAGTGTTATCACCTTATCATCACGCTTTGGCCACTTGAACTTTTCCTCTGACAGGCTTTTGTAATACAACACAAAACCATTATCTTCCCAGAACAGACACTTGATTTTATTACGCCGTTTATTGGTGAATGCATAAAGGTGACCGGCAAAGGGGTCGTGCCCCAACTCACATTCAATGATGGCAGATAATCCCAAGTGTGCCTTGCGAAAATCAATCGGCTGTTGGTAAAGAAAAACCTGAGTGAGCTCCACACCTGGACGCATCACTTTGCTCACGACAACAACTCGGCTAATTGTTTAACCACTGACACGTTACTTGCCGTGATACCTATCAGACGAACACCATTGGTAAAGTGCAATGAGAGTGGATCATGATGTTGCGGCTCAGGTAATCGCTGCACACTGACAAAACCGGAGGGTTTGTGGTTAATGGGTACCAGTGCGGTTGAGTATTTGCGTTTGTGGTAGCTGAAGTTGTGTGGACACAGGTCGTGATCTCGACAATAGGCAGCTTGGGTTAAACCTGAGTCACGCCACTGAGTCACATGCTCACGCCACAGCGGAGCTTCCTGCTTTAAATTTGATGTTGCGGTCACTTTGTTTTCCTCATACGTTTGTAATGAGGAAATTATGCAGCAGATTGCCCGTCGGAATAAGGACGTAGGTTTATTAAGCGCTTACCTTACTTGCGCATTTCTTTCGTTAATTTGGGGCTAATAACAACGTTTTATGAATGAGCAGGCATATGGATATGAGCATCGTCTGATACTCGGATTTAGATTTGCTTGATGGGGTAATTTACGCTTGTTTGAGTAAAACTCTTGCCTTACCCATCCCTCGAAGTCGTTTATGAGAGGTGTGGATTTTGAATGCTTGCATCATTAACTCTGCCCCTGCGGCATAACAGAAGTGTTTTTCAAATTCGGTGCTGAGCGTGAGCCATTGTTCGGCGGACAAACCGAGTCGCTGCAAAATTGGACATTGGCTGTTCTCAATATACCCCGTCTTGTCTTCACGAATGCAACGGCCGGTGAGGTCCACAAGCTCACAGTAGTCTTTGAGATGGTAGGCAATGCCTTTGGGCATATTTTGCCTGTGACCACCCACAAATGGCAGCAGTGACTTGGGCTGGCGTTGTTTGTTCTTCACTGCTAGTGTACGTTTTTTGATGCTGGTATGGGCCGAAGTTTCCGGGGTTTTCTCCATTTTCGCACGAATGGGATTTAAGTCCACATAGGCCATGCAGGCCAATACCGCACTTTCATCTAGTAAGGCTTGAGACTTAAACCGCCCTTCCCAGAATCGGCCTGTACAGTTATCTTCTTTATTCGCTTCCCGGGCAATGTATTCATTTAAGTCCCGCATCAGCCAACTGATGTCATAAAGCCGCAGCCGATACTGAGCAACGGTTTCATTGAAACTAATCGACTCACTGGGGCTTAATTCATCACCCCGTACATATTTTTGGGTCAGTAAGGTGCCGTTGTGCAACTTGTGATACCGCCTTAACACCTCATCAACATCCCAGCTAAGAGCCTCATCTTTATCCACATGGACCACTACATGTACGTGGTTACTCATCACCGCATAGGAGCAGATATCAATGGCAAACAGGGTCGACAAGAACAACAATCGCTTCTCCACCCAACCACGGCGGTGCTCATAACTTTGCCCCGAATAACTGTCCACACCGCACAAGAAGGAACGGCGCACACAGCGCGTAACGCAATGGTAATAGGGAGTATCAACTAAACTGACTTGGTTTCTGCGGGGCTGGGGCATAGCACACCTACCTGATTAGAAAATGAACGAGCTAAACAAAGTGTAGTTCAGCTTATATCAAAAAGTTAGGACCTAGCGTTAATGTAATTTTGGATGTCTATGTAAGTATATCTATGTAAGTATAATACGACCAATAATTTTTATGATAGCAAAGTGGGACGCTACACTAAATTGCAGATTGCCTTTTAAAGAGCCAACTTGTTACTTTAAGCATAATCAAAGAAAGTAAAGAAATGCCTAAACAGAGAACTGCAAAAAAGAAATAAACTGCCCCTGTATTTTTTTTCTTGTCTATGAATTTATCATAAGTCCCAAATTGATATTCTTTTAACTTTAGAAAAACCGTTTCGATTGGCTCGCCACAAACTTGATCAACAAACATGATTTCTGCATCTATTGACTTTGTAAATTTTAGAGCTTCTTCAGTTTGAATGAAATCCTCTATATCAACTTCATATTCAAATTGACAATTTGAATCTCTAGAACTAAAAATCAACTTACTATCCAAAAGTTTTAATCCATGAATAGCCTCTTGCTTCTTATTAAAATTCAATAAATCACTTGCATAAAAGTTTTTTCCAGCCCAAAAAAGGCTGACTGTACCAAGGATCAATGTAAGTAAAATTAAAACTCTCCAAAACCATAGATATTCTTTATACACTATAATTTATCCTCCAATTCTTTTTTAGCCCCAACTACACTAACTCCAAAGGCATCAGCCACTAATTTTTTAGCAGGCGAAAGTGTTAATATAGAACCTGGACTCGCAGCCAGAAAACCATCAACAGCTCCTGCACCTGTTTTTAATGCTACTTTATTCATATCAATATCTACTTTTTCTCCCTTACTTACATCGGTTAAGGAATCTCCTATTGCTTGACCAGAACCTGACGAAATGGCCCCTGTCACAGTACCAGCAGCTAACTTACCAGCAGTAGCCAATGAACTACTTACGGTTGTTTTTACTACTGTGAGTGCTAATGCTTTAGTTGCAAGTGCGGTAGTACCGCCTGTAAATAACCCAGTCAAAGCTCCCCCAAGCCCAGCCACTATCTGTGTGTTACCAGAAGCGCCCATGTCACCAGCCGCTTGATATGCTGTATATCCCCCTGATAAAAAACCAATTAATGGTAAAAGAAATAAGAATTCACCATTAGGGTCTGTATATTTATACGGATTGTTATTCACATACAAATAACGGTTAAACGACATTACAGGATTTTTAGCAGTGTACCCAACAGGATCATTCGAATAAAACCGCCCAATCACTGGATCATAGTATCGTGCCTGCATATAGGTCAGACCAATATCATTATCGTGTTTATGGCCGGTATAACCAATCTCATTGTCACCACTTTCAGCATTGGTCTTGCCCCATTCCAAACCAAAAGGAGCATAGCGTAGGCGTTTCGTAACTGCTCCACTGCTGTTTGATTTAGCGGCTGTAGTCCCCATTAAGTCAGGGTGAATAAAGGTTTGGGGGCCTGCGCCTTGATGTGCCACTAACTGGCTACCCATGTAATAGTTTGCGCGGTTTGCCCCATTGATCCTTTCATACACTAACTTACCTGCCAAGCTGTACATAGAGTAACGGGTTCCTGCACCGTCAACAGTTTTTACTCGTTTGTTGCGACCATCATATAAATACGAGTTGTCATCGGCCTCTTCCATTTGGTTAGCGAGATTATAACTAAACGTATGATAACCACTATCAGTGACATTACCACGGCCGTCATAGCTAAAATCATAACTGCGCATACCGCTGGTTGATTGTAAACGCTTAGCAGGATCATAGTCATAGTGGATGGTACCGACTATGGAATCAAACTTTGTGATATTGCCCATGGTGTCATAATTCATATCACCAATCAGTGTTTGGTTGGCTTTACGGACATTATCTATTCTATCAAGACCGTCATAGGTAAAACGTAAATCATAGGTATTTGATTGTTTATCATCCCAAAACTTGACATTGCCGTTGGCATCAAAGGTGTATTGGTTGTATACAGCATTGGCACTGCCACACACACTGCGCTGGGTATCAGGTAATCCTGATGTGCGCAGACTCATGGTGTTAACACAGCCATTTCGCTGCTGATAAGAATTGTATTGACCGTTGGGATGAAAACTTATGTTACTGGCAAATACCCCTATATGTTTGGGCTGGCCGAATGCATTAGGTATGTACGATAAATTTCCGCCAGTGGGATAGATCAAATTTGCCTCATTGCCAAGAGCATCATAAGTATGACTAATCATCCAATCTAGGCTATCAACGCGTAAGCGCTCAGTTTCTGGCATATTCAAGTCATTATAGGTGTAATTTTGTGTTACACCGCCAAAGATTAATTGAGTGAGATTGTTATTTTTATCGTACCCAAACTCCTTACTCGCGGTGCCATCACCAAAGTCAATGCGTTTGAGATTACCTAAATTGTCATAGGCAGAGGTGACTTTATCCTGTGCGTCTACGTTAATGTCGCAGGCCGTGTTAGAGGTGCTGACTGAACTACCGGTTGCCTGCCATGATAATTTCCCTAGCGCGTCATACTGGTAAGCCGTTCTGCCCACATCATTTCTGTTGACTTTACACAATTGCTGATAGCTATCATAAACACGGTATTCGGTCTGACCCCCCTGGCTTACCGATGTGAGATTGCCATAAATATTATACGCTAAGGTGCTGGTGACGTTTTGTGGTGAGGCAACTGTTGTAGCCATGTTTTGCTCAGGGGTGCCATAAGCAAGAAAAGTAGTGGTGGTAACCTGGCCTCTATTATTATTAACCTGCACTCGGTTGTTAGCTAAGTAGCTATAACTGATATTACCAGAAGTAGTGTTGTCGTCTACAACCTTTGGTCTACCTAAGCCATCATAAGTGATTGTATTGCCATAAGGGGTATTGTTTAAACTATGGGGTTTACTTTGATAAACAGGCCGATTAAACGCATCAAACTTCATTCTGGTATAACGCTTGGTGGTACCTTCATTGGCCGTATCCCATTCTTTAGTCATGCGAGCTCTAAGCAAGCTATCATGGTAAGTAACCTTACGATAATTGCCTTTACTGATGGTCTGTTTGAGCATTCCTGCTTCAACGTAGGTGTACCCTTCAGCTCCAGAGGTTGTCGTATAACTAACATTCGTATTGTGCCAATAAGGATCGCATGGATCAATCAATGTCATACGACCTAATTCATCATAATCATAGTTAATACAATTACCCATAAAATCAGTCTGCTTGGTCACCCTGCCATTATTGTCGACCACTTTATAGGCATATTGACTGTTTACGCTCAGACTCTTAGGCGTTCGAATAGTCTGGGCGATACCGCGTTTATAATTTGAATATTCTGCCCAGCGGCTTGTGCCGTTATAACGAATAATCCTTGGCAAACCTGCACTGGCACCACTTGTGTGATAATACTGAAAATATTTAAACCACCGCCCAAAGGTGTATTGATATTTTGGTAACGATTTATAACTGCCCGTGGCACTGTAGTAGCTTGTTCTGCTCGTTTCAGTATACGCACTCCCGTTACTTGATACTTGCCTATAACTGGGCTGACCAATTAACCAATTAGTCGTATCGTTATAGTAATACTGTTTGGTGTAACGTTTTTTATTCGAAAAATTGTTAGTTTCTACTGTAATTTGCGGGAATCCGTATGAATCATAGTTACAGTTAACATCACAGGTTGAAGTGAAATAATTTATTGTATAAACATCACTTTTTCTGGCGTCTTTTTTTGATTTTAAAAACATCCTATATTCTGTTTGATTACTATTGATAGGATCATCATTGGGATATTCATGATGACGTGTTCTACTCCAATCATTGCCCACGTAATCACCTTTTTGATATTCAAACTCTTTTCTGTCTAACAACTCAGTCGGGGCCTGCCCAATGATATCTTGTACTAACACGACACCTTGGTTGTGTGAACCAAATTTTCGATATGTATAAAAAATGGATTTTTTTGTCCCATCATCTATCGTTGTAGTTCGAAAATCTTTTGGACTTGTTGCAACAATGGATGGAAATCCAGTCGATGGTTGTGACGGTGCATTTTCTGTTGGGTAACGAGTTTGGAGAAGGTGGCCATTAAAAAAACCACCTATATTTTGTGAGTATGCATACGTGTATGCTCTATCCTCAATGCCAGGTCCAGCGACACTCTTTTCAACTAAAGCATAAGAAGCTGAACAGGGTACGTTTCCTACCAAACCATCGTTAGTATTACGGTCACGAAAGGCACCAGGCTTGACCTGACTATCATAAAAATAAGTTTTTCTAGCCTTATATGCTACGGCTATGTCTGTTGGGGCGGTAACATTGTATGTTAAGTCAGCGCTATTAGCATTGAAAGAACATCCAGGTTTACTAAATGTTGGTATTTGTGTATTAGGATCTATTTTTTCGTAGAAAAAATGATAACCAAAATTTTGCGCTTGGCTGTCAGGGTTGAATTTCATCCAATTAAAACCTGAATAAGTCCATTTTTTGCCTTCTGGTAAATCAACTTCTGACAAACTATTACTATTGTAGTAATAGTGCCATTCTCGATTGTTTGCCGTTACTTTAGAAACTCTATATTTGGTACCTGAAGAGCTACTATAAGTAATATTGATTGTTCTACCGTCGCTGGAAACAATGCTTTTAAGACCTTTTGAGTCGTAATTATAGACAACATTGTTTCCAAATCGATCGTGAATTTTCGTGACATATATAAGTTTAGTTTTTGCCTCTAAAGTACTGCCGGGTATAATTTTTCCATTACTATACGACTTAACATAGTTAAACTCATAGGTTAAGCCATCAGGACCAGCCACTTTGAACCCTTCTTCACCATTAGGGTTGGTAATACATTGAGTAACTTTGTAGTTACTTTTAGTGATTTGGTTAGCGCCATTAGTCAAAAACCTTTCATGTGTTTTACCAGGAATGTGCAGTAATTTTGTAAGCGCTTAATAAACCTACGTCCTTATTCCGACGGGCAATCTGCTGCATAATTTCCTCATTACAAACGTATGAGGAAAACAAAGTGACCGCAACATCAAATTTAAAGCAGGAAGCTCCGCTGTGGCGTGAGCATGTGACTCAGTGGCGTGACTCAGGTTTAACCCAAGCTGCCTATTGTCGAGATCACGACCTGTGTCCACACAACTTCAGCTACCACAAACGCAAATACTCAACCGCACTGGTACCCATTAACCACAAACCCTCCGGTTTTGTCAGTGTGCAGCGATTACCTGAGCCGCAACATCATGATCCACTCTCATTGCACTTTACCAATGGTGTTCGTCTGATAGGTATCACGGCAAGTAACGTGTCAGTGGTTAAACAATTAGCCGAGTTGTTGTCGTGAGCAAAGTGATGCGTCCAGGTGTGGAGCTCACTCAGGTTTTTCTTTACCAACAGCCGATTGATTTTCGCAAGGCACACTTGGGATTATCTGCCATCATTGAATGTGAGTTGGGGCACGACCCCTTTGCCGGTCACCTTTATGCATTCACCAATAAACGGCGTAATAAAATCAAGTGTCTGTTCTGGGAAGATAATGGTTTTGTGTTGTATTACAAAAGCCTGTCAGAGGAAAAGTTCAAGTGGCCAAAGCGTGATGATAAGGTGATAACACTGACCGGGCAGCAAATTAATTGGCTGCTTGATGGCTATGATATCAGTGCCATGAAAGGTCATAAAAAGTTGCATTATGAGGCCGTTTTTTAAGGTAATCAATGCGCTAATTTGGTATACTTTACGGCATGAAATTAGCGCCGCAAGACACTGAAAATAAAGCAAAATTACATCTGGATGCGATGAGCCAGATGACCGCATTGCTGTCTGAAAAAGACGATGTCATCGAACAGAAAACGGATGTCATTGCCGAGCAAAAGAAACGAATAGCGATGCTTGAAGAGTACTTGCGGTTGGCCAACTCAAAACGTTTTGGCGCCAGCTCTGAGCAAACACCACCACAGCAAGGTCACCTGTTTAATGAAGTAGAAGCGGTGGCTGAGCCTGAGCCTGTCGACTCACCTTTACCTACAGGCAACGAGCCAAAGGCCAAAACCGGTCGCAAGCCACTGTCCGACAAATTGCCCCGCCTTCAGGTGTTCGCTTATTTGAGTGATGAAGAAAAAGTGGGTGCCATTGACACCTTCTTTGTCAAAGTCAGGGAAGAGCTGGATATCATTCCCGCTCAGGTACGTGTATTGGAATACATGCAGGAAAAAGCGACCTTCAAAACACAAGATGATGGCCGCACGGTGAAAGCCGCCCAGCTTATCAAACATCCTGTCCCCAAGGCCATGGGGAGCGTCAACCTGATGACCTATATCATTATTTCAAAATACGCCGATGGCATGCCGCTTTATCGACTTGAAAACATCATCAAACGTTATGGCGGTGAAATATCAAGGGCCACACTGGCCAACTGGGTGATTGCCCTGTCGAAACAAGCCCAACCTTTAATTAACCTACTCAGGGAGCATCAACATTCGGGCCCACTGATTTGTGCGGATGAAACCCGCATTCAAGTATTGAAAGAGCCAGATCGTTCGCCCACTTCACATAAATGGATGTGGGTAACCCTGGGCGGGTTACCGCAGCAACGAAGTGTCTTGTTTGAATACGATCCCTCCCGTGGCAGGGAGGTACCCTTGCGCCTGCTTGATGGGTTTACCCATGGCTACCTGCAAACCGATGGCTGTGCCAGTTATAACGAGGTATGCAGACAAAATCAGTTAATCTCGGTGGGTTGCTGGGATCATGCACGACGAAAATTCCGTGAAGCCAAAGATGGGCAACCCAGGGCAATGAAAGGCAAGGTAACCAAAGCGGATATGGCACTGAGCCTTATCAATAAGTTGTACGTGGTAGAGCGTCAAATCAAATTGCTAAGCGCGGATGAAATTTATCAGGCCAGGCAACAAAGAAGTGTGCCCATACTCAGCGAGCTGAAAACATGGCTGGAGCTCAATCGCCCCAGAGTCGACAAAGGAGGATTGACGGGCAAGGCGATGACCTATTTACATAATCAGTGGGAAAAGCTAATGGTTTACAGTACGGATGGTCGGCTGAGGCTCAGCAATATTCTGGCTGAAAATGCCATTCGTCCCTTTGCTGTTGGTAGGCGCGCCTGGTTATTTGCCGATACCCCAGCAGGCGCTAATGCCAGTGCAATCCATTATAGCCTGATTGAGTCAGCCAAAATTCATGAGCTTGAACCTTACGCTTATCTCAATGCCGTGTTCAAGGCGTTACCCTATGCTGACACGGTTGAAAAGATCGAAGACCTCCTGCCATGGAATTTCAAAAATTCAAAACCCAGTTGGCTACCCCCGCACGTTCAATAGCGCTTACTGTGAACTGTTAGATTATGACAAGGATATTTATACTTGGAAAGTACGTCGGTTTATTAAGCGCTTACGTAATTTTCCAGTCCAATAGGTACTTGAATAAACGAGGTCTTCTCTGTCATCAACTACCGTCTCTGCGCTGCCTGAACAATTGAAGCCACCATGCCAATCATGAATACCCCATTGTATTTTCGGTGATTCAGAAATACTGCCTCTAACAGACATAAACTTACCTTGGATGAAAGGAATATTTATATCCCAATCACCTAGTGCTTGGGCATGATAATCACCGTCTGGTACCCATCGTGAGAATTGGACAGGTATATTAAAGTTGCCAGGGATACTTACATCGGTATTATTTAAACTGATTTGGCCTGTACTAGGCACATATCTATCACCTTCAGGTGAACTAATATCTAAAACAGCATTCGCATAACTTGACTGAGCAGAAATCAATTCGGAATCCAAGGTTAAATAACTACTAGGATTATTAGGATCATCATCCATGTAGACTGAGTGAGAATATTGAATACAAGACATACAAGTCAACAAAATCAGTATAATGTTCTTGTAAATTCGACGAATATTATTCAAATATGTGTTTTTTAAAAGTTGAACGCTAAGAAAGATGAAAGATGAAAGATGAAAGATGAAAGATGAAAGATGAAAGATGAAAGATGAAAGGGATTTAGGTTGAAAGGACATGTTAATTCCATTTTATTTGGGTGAATCCTATCCGCACGACTGTACTTATACTTTGCGGAAACATCAAATTTATTTTATCGAAACGTTTTAAGCGTTGATTTTATTTGATGTGCCGGGTGACTAAAATAGTTCGATGCAATCCAAGATACTGTCTTGAGGATCAAGCCCAAATCTGATTAATGTTGATAATTTACATCAAACGGCTTTCCTGATTTCAATACGCCGAAAGCCAGTACCAGTAATTTTCGCATCACCGCGATTAAAGCTACTTTTTTAGGCTTACCTTTGGTTAAAAGTTTATTATAAAAAGCGAGCATTAATGGGTTATATCTGACGGCAACCATGGCTGGCATATACAATGATTTTCGTAATCTAGTACTGCCCGTCTTTGACAAGCTGGAACGGTTAAGACTGGTCCCAGATTGATCAATGCTTGGGTTGAGCCCGGCATAACTACTTATCTGTTTTGAGTTTTCAAATAAAGAAATATCACCTATGTACGCTAGCAATGCCCACGCTGTTTTGTCCCCAATACCATTAATACTAACGAGTAACTTAAGCTGAACTGTTAGCTGCTCATCCTGCTTAATAATCATGGTTATTTCTTTTTTAATGACTACTATTTGTTTATCAATAAAAGTCAGCATGGACCCAATGGAGCGTGCTGCGGCCTTATCTAAACTGACACCCGAACGATTGTTCTCCTGGCTTTTCATCTTACTTAACTGATCTAGGCGTGTGACAAGAAACTGTACCCGTTCAAATGCTGCAGACCTTGGTATGAAAAGGCTCTTGACAATCCCTCCTCTATTAAATAAGTACTGACAATAACGAGCAATGCTCATCGCATCGGCTTTATCTGTCTTATTTCTCGCCATTTCCATCTTAGCAAACGCATGGGTTTGGAGTGGATTGGCAACGATAACCTTTTGGTTGGTTTGATATAAATGCTTAGCTAATGCCAAACCATAAATCCCCGTTGCTTCTAAACAGAAATAGGCGGTTTTTTTAAATGACTTTATCCATTGTGAGAGTTTTAAAAAACCTGACTGCTTGTTCTCAAATTGACGACTCTGGTACTTGCCATCAATTAACACGGCCACATCAAAACTTAATTTAGAAATATCAATACCCACAAATATCATGAAGAAGTCCTTACGTTGAGATACACTGATTTCGATTTGATAGTTAACGTCAACTGCATTCTTGTCGCTATACTTGCTACAGCTTCAGACTGTGCACAAGATACTGTTCGCATTTTAAGACGTTAATGGTGAGGGGTAGGCACTAATCTGACCCACAGAATGGTAAGCACTAAGAGCAATTGCAGTGTCTCTACCCCTCTATCCAATCACCTTGGATAGTGTAAAACATAGCTTATGTTTTGCACGGGTTTAAGATACAAGGTCTTGTATTTTGCATATGTGACGTGGTCAACCTAATACGACGTGGTCTAATATATACGACCACCCTAGTTAAGACATAATAGCTTTAACTGGAGGTAGATAATGTGATGTAGCAAAACTTGATTAGTTTACTTTGAATGAATTGATATCGCTCCTTTTTATCACCTAAAACGGTAAAAACTGCGGTTTGGTTACCTTGAATAAAACTATCAAGGGCTTCAACTTTTTCAACAGTAAAAGAGTAACCAGAAAATGCCGCACGCTACTAAAGTTTTTAACCGCACAAAAAGGCTTATTTTAGGGTCGCTACAAATGTGTCCATTCAACTTTCGCTCAAATGGCATCCCGCGCGGCGTCCGCTTGCCATTTGCCCCTAAAACAAGCCTTTTTGTGCAGAAACATTGTAAGCGGCTAATCAACCCACGTATCAAACAGTCGTAATACTGCGCTTATAGTTCCACGGCAATAACGCTTCAAAATCTTCCACCGTTTCCGCATAGGGTATCGCTTTGAATATAGTATTGAGATATGCGTATGGCTCAATGCCATGTAACCGAGCGGTTTCAATCAAGCTGTAATGTGCGGCACTGGCGTTTGCGCCAGCAGGTGTGTCGGCGAATAACCATGCACGCCTCCCAACGGCAAAAGGGCGAATGGCGTTTTCAGCCATAATGTTACTGATGCGAAGCTGCCCATCTGTGCAATACACAGTGAGTTTATCCCACTGATTATGCAAGTAGGTCATGGCCTTGCCAGTTAAACTGTCGGTGGCCACGCGCGGTTTGTTTGCCGTGAGCCATGCCTGCAGTGTGTTTAATATCGGCATGCTCTTAGCTTGGCGAACGGCCAGTCTTTTCTCATTGCTAGCATGTTTGATGGTGCGCTCAATCCCATAGAGCTTGTTAATCAGGCTCAAGGCCATGTCGGCTTTGCTGGCTTTTATTTTTTTCCCTTTAGGTTGTGATTGCTGTGCCTCGATGAATTTGCGGCGAGCGTGATCCATACAGCCTAATTGAATGAGCTGGTTTTTGCGGCACACTTCGTTGTAACCTGCATAACCGTCGGTTTGCAGGTAGCCATGAGTAAATCCATGTAGCAAGCGCATAGGCACATGGCGAGCACGCGATGGGTCATAGTCAAACAGCACGCTTTGTTGGTCGGCTTTACCGCCGAGTGTCACCCACATAAATTTATCGCCCGTGGGCGCAAGCCCTGGCTCTTTTAATACCTGAATGCGGGTTTCATCCGCCATAATGAGTGAGCCGGCATGCTGAGTCTCCCTTAATAAGTTAATTAAGGGTTGGATTTGTTTGCCTAGCGCAATGACATAGTTGGCGAGTGTTGTTCTTGATATGCTGCCCCCGTATCGTTCGATAATCCCCTCTAATCGATAAAGCGGCATGCCATCGGCGTATTTAGCAATAATGATGTAGGTCATTAAGTTGATACTGCCCATGGCTTTGGGTACAGGGTGTTTAATGACCTCAGCCGCTTTCATGGTGGTTGTGCCTTGTTCGTCTTTAAACACCGCCTTTTCCTGCATGTACTCTAGTACCTGTACTTTGGCAGGGATAATATCTAGCTCTTCTCTGACTTTCACAAAGAAGGTATTGATTGCGCCTTCTTTTTCAGTATCTGACAAATACGCAAACACTTGGGTGCGTGGTAGGTTTTTAGCAAAGGGTTTGCGACCGGTTTTGGCTTTAGGCTCGCTTGTGGTCGGTAACTCAGGCTCAGTTTGTTCTGGCTCACTGGTCGCTTCGGCTTCGTTGAACAAGTTACCTTGCTCTGGCGGGGTTTGTTCAGAGCTGCTGCCAAAGCGTTTGCTATTAGATAAGCGTAAATACTCTTCGAGTAACTCAACGCGCTTTTTAAGTGAATCGATGACATCAGACTTCTTTTCGATGATGTCACTTTGCTCTGCAATCAGTGTTTCTTTTTCCCCAATCACCCCGTCTTTTTCAGACAGCATAGCTTGCAACCTTGACATGGTATCGGTGTCGCTAAAAGCCTTGTTTTTATGGGTGTTGGGCGGTAATTTCATGCCCGATATTATACTAAACTTGAGGCTAAAAAGCCCTAAAAAACACTGTCGAAATGCAACTTTTTATGGCCCTTCATGGCACTAATATCAAGACCATCAAGTAGCCAGTTTATTTGCTGGCCGTTGAGTGTTATCACCTCCTTTTCACACCTCGGCCAAATGAATCTATCTTCCTCTAGGCTTTTGTAATACAGCACGAAACCATTGTTTTCCCAGAACAGACATTTGATTTTAGTGCGCCGTTTATTGGTGAACACATACAAGTGACCCGAAAAAGGGTTGTGACCCAACTCACATTCGACAATGGCGCTAATGCCTCGAAATGACTTACGGAAGTCAATTGCCTGCGGATATAGATAAATATGCGTAAGCGACATGCACGGGCGCATCGCACTTGTCATGACAATGCCGCCGTTAGCTGTTTCACCACATCGATATTATTGGGCGCAATACCCGATAACGACAGGCCATTGGCGAAGTGCAGCGTTAATAATTCTGGCTTGGGTAAATACTCTGGAATAGGCAATGCAATGAAACCCGTTTTGACCGGTGCTGTTTCTTGCGTTTCTAATCTACGCTTATGGTGACTTAGTCGCTGCGGGTTTAGTTGATGCTTTTTACAATACTGCGTTTGTGTTAATGCTGAATCCTTCCATTGGCTTACGTGTTGCTGCCAAAAGATGATGGGTTGTTTTGACATGTCATTTCCTCACTTGATTTCAGTGACGAAATTATGCACCAGCGGTAATGGTAAAATAAGACCGTGGGTTTATTTGGCGCTTACGAAACATTAAATGCGGTAACTATGGCGGCGACTTGCGATATTGGAGTTAATAGGGAAAATAGTTTTTTAATTGTGCCTGTCCCAATAGAGTTCAGTCCCAATAGAGTTCACTACTAAATTGAAGTAATAGTTGGCGAGATTTGAGTCTAGGGTAAGTCAAAAGCATTGGCGTTGCCGACTAATAAGGTAAATGGCTACGCCATTAATTTATGCATCAGGAAATTACGTTGGGTGTCCCATTAGAGTGTTCCTATAGCTTGATTATTTAAAATCCGAAGGGCTTTATTCATTACGTGAAGGTTGGATTGTCCCTGTGCGGATCTACATGCAGGGTGTTGTGGGCTGAGGTTAGAGACCTCCGGCTACCCGATTAGGTGAGCTAAGTGACTCTATAGCAACAGATTCCGACTCCTTCATAACCAGCCTAAGGGAATCCGCAATTTCTTTCGCCCCTAAAGTGTACTCTTGGAGCTTCTCCTTTCTAATTACCTTGATACAACAAGCTACTTCAGATGGCATATGTGCAGAGAACAGAAAGTCACTCTCTTGAACCTCCACTAGATCTATTTCACCATCAGAATTTAAAGTACATTCAAAAATAGGGGTGTCCACTACAATTACAGGCAATGCAAACGCAAATCTTTTCAATTGTGAAGCTGTCCTTTCACGTGTCAAACCCGCACATGCCTTTAATACTGAGATAGCTGCTGAATAGGCGCGATCCGTTTTTCCGCCTAGAGCTTGGCGAAAACTATAACCACATCTTCCGGGCTTGTTTAATAGACCTTTAAAAACTTCATTATTTCGCCATTTTGAAAAAATCTCTGACTTTGCATCTTCAGAGGAAACAGCAAAAGAATGAATTCTATTAAAATTTGAAAGCGTATCATTTGCCATAAGCACAACCCATGGCTTATCGGATGATTTACATTCGACTACGAAATAGATATCAACTACTCCTAACCAATCAGGGTCTTGAGCTAACACATCAATTTCACGCCCTTTTTGTTCTTCTGGGTCAAGATGAGTGGCTGATTGGCGCACGTCAAAACCTGCACTACGAAAAGCTTTAGCTGTCTCCATTTCGAGCGGAAAGCCAGTTTTATTTATCCATGAAAGTACTTTCTCTTGCACGATATTCTACCTTTCACCTAACAGTATATTTACTAGACCAAATGTTAAATCTGCTTTTGGAATAATCGGAATAATTGTTCTGACTCTTAATTTTATTTATCTTTTCATATAGTTAATGATTTGCAAAGAGGTAAATTTATTGGCTTAACTTGGAGCCATCACGACACTGGATAAACACAGGATATTATATTTCCTCTATTTGTAATTACTTCTATTAAAACAATAAGATAAAGAAATTAATTTGCTTTAAGTAACTTCATAATCGGGGTTGTCGACTAACAAAGCTAAATGGTTACGCCATTAATTTATTCCATTGGAAATTACGATAGGTGTGCCCATGAAATTTTTTGTACGCTTTTCCTCGGTGCTCTCTGTGGTAAGTAGCTTTTATCTTTTACTTTTGGCTACCCGCTATCCACTGCCTTTTTATTTATAAAAACCTTCGATTCTACCCAATATTCCCGCTGCATCTAAACCTAGTTCAACATACATTTCTTGTTGTGTACCTTGCATGATAAATTCGTCAGGTAGGCCTAGTTGCAACAACTTACTGGTGTGTTTAGAAGACATTAAGTATTCAGCGACTGCACTGCCTGCGCCGCCTATGATAGCGCCATCTTCAATGCTTACAAACAAATCGTGGGTTGCTGCGAGTTGGTTAATTATTTCGGTATCTAAGGGTTTAACAAAACGCATATCAATGATGGTTGCATTGATTTTTTCTGCCGCTTCTTGGGCGTAGGGCAATAAAATACCAAAGTTAAGAATAGCGACTTTTTCACCGGTTCTTATGGTGCGACTTTTACCTAATTCTAAGGCTATCATTTCTTTTTCAGGTGATACGCCTGTTGAAGAACCCCGTGGGTATCTTACGGCTGCTGGTTTTTGCAGTTTATGGCCAGTATACAACATCTGACGACATTCGTTTTCATCGGCCGGTACCATGATCACCATATTGGGGATACAGCGCAAAAATGGAATATCAAAAGCACCTTGGTGAGTAGGGCCATCAGCTCCTACTAGCCCAGCACGGTCTATGGCAAATAAAACCGGTAGGTTTTGGATTGCCACATCATGAATAAGCTGGTCATAGGCACGTTGCAAGAATGTGGAATAAATAGCCACTACCGCATTCAGCCCTTCTTTGGCTAGACCAGCAGCAAAGGTGACTGCGTGTTGTTCAGCAATCGCCACATCAAAATATTGTGATGGATATTGCTGGGAAAATTTGACCATACCAGAACCCTCACGCATAGCGGGTGTGACGGCCATTAATTTAGGATCTTGTGCGGCCATATCACATAACCAATCACCAAATATGGCTGAAAAAGTTGGGTTGCTGGGCGCTGCTTTAGGGAGTGCTTGATCTTTTGGATTGAACTTAGGTACGGCATGAAACTTAATGGGGTCTTGTTCGGCTGACTCGTACCCTTTGCCTTTTTTGGTCACAACATGGAGTATTTGAGGACCTTTGATGTTGCGCATATTACGTAGCGTATCTACTACGCCATTCACATCATGGCCGTCTATTGGCCCTATATATTTAAAGCCCAATTCTTCAAAAATAGTACCGGGAACCACCATGCCTTTGATATGTTCTTCAGCACGGCTGGCAAATTCCTTTATAGGCGGGACATTGCTGAGTAATTTTTTACCACCATCACGGATAGAATTAAAAAAGTTACCCGTTAGTAATCTGGCTAAGTGACTATTTAGCGCGCCGACATTTTCGGATATGGACATTTCATTGTCATTTAACACCACTAACAAGTCTTTGCTGATATCACCGCCATGGTTCAGCGCTTCAAAGGCCATGCCTGCGGTCATCGCACCATCACCAATTACCGCCACAACTTTACGGCCTAAGGCTTCTTTTTCTGCAGCAACGGCCATGCCCAATGCAGCGCTGATTGAGGTAGAAGAATGGCCTACAGCAAAGGTGTCATACTCACTTTCTGGTGGCCATGGGAAAGGATGTAAGCCACCTTTCTTACGTATGGTTGGCATGCGCTCACGGCGCCCGGTCAAGATTTTGTGGGCATAGGCTTGATGGCCCACATCCCATAACAGGCGGTCAAAAGGGGTGTTGTACACATAATGCAAAGCAACTGTCAGCTCCACCGTGCCTAATCCCGATGCAAAATGTCCACTGCTTTGGCTCACGCTAGTCAATAAATATTGACGTAATTCAACACTTAGCTGTTGCAGTTTATCTTGTGATAATTCTCTTAACTGTTCTGGTGTGTCAGCTTGAGCGAGGATAGGGTAGTGAGCAATATCTAGGGTCATTAAATGGGTATCAACTATTTAAATTTCATTTTATTCAAGCACACTTACCATTTCATTTAGTAAGCACGATGGATAACAAAGTTAGTAAAAGATACCAACATATGGGTATTGTAAGGCAAAGCGTGCAAAGCTTGAAGCGCTTGTTGATGTAGATCATCGAGATAAGTTTGTGCTTGCTCTAATCCTAACATAGCTGGGTAGGTGCTTTTGTTCTGTGCCTGGTCAGAACCTTGTGGCTTGCCAAGCACTGCTGAGTCACTGATTACATCTAAAATATCGTCCTGAACTTGAAAGGCTAACCCTATAATTTTGGCAAAATTCATTAAATATTGCTGACTTGTTGGGGTAATATCAGCAGCTAATGCTATGACCATTTCAACACAAGCACTCAGTAGCGCACCGGTTTTTTTGCTATGTAGGTCTTCTAATCTCTGTTGAGTGATAGATTGATCAGTCGCTTCCAAGTCCATCGCTTGACCACCACACATGCCATTATAACCAGCCGCTTGACTGACAATTTTGACTAATTCAATGCGTTTATTTGTCAGTTCACTTGAAAGCGGGTAATCACACAATATTTCAAATGCCAGTGATTGTAGGGCGTCACCTGCTAAAATAGCTGTGGCTTCATCAAATTGAATATGACAAGTTGGATGTCCCCGTCTTAGGTCATCATTATCCATGGCAGGTAAGTCATCGTGGATAAGTGAATAGGCATGAATGGCTTCTATTGCAGCGGCAGGACCATCGAGATCTTTTTCCTGGACAGACAGCATTTTACCGGTGGCATAGACTAAAAACGGGCGCATTCTCTTGCCACCTATCAGCAATGCGTATTCCATGGCATGCTTGAGCCTTTCTGAATGTCCAGGCAATGCTTTGATGGTTTGAATTAGGGTTGAATTAACCCTGTCGCTACTAGCTTGTTGCAAGCTGGATAAATTCATTTGGTTACTTATCAGGTTCAAATACGTCTAAGGTTTGCTGACCATTTTGAGTGGTGAGAACCTGTACTTTTTGTTCTGCATCTTTCAATTTTTGTTGGCTGTGTCTTGCTAGCACAATACCACGCTCAAAACTTTGTAATGCGTCTTCCAAAGGCAAATCGCCTTGCTCCATTTTGGTCACTAGTGTTTCTAGTTCCTGCATAGATTGTTCAAAGGTAAGTGATTCTGCTTTTTTTCGAGCCGTCATAATATTTTTAAACCGATTCCTGAATTGGCACGCACCTTACCTGAGCAAAAAAATGGGGTCAAATACTTTTCAAATACACGTTAAAAGCCCCATAAGTACGCCTGTTACTTGAAAAAGTGTGCCCTGAAATTAATAACCTTAATGGTTACTACAGAATTATTTTAGATTGTCGATAATATTGGGTGATAAACACATGAATTTGTTTAGTGTTTTTAGTTTATTATGGATAGGTAAGTTTGAAGATAACCTGAGCTGTTGGCCTTTGTTGTTTAATATTTATACCTTTATTTCTATTGGGAGCACAATGTGGATTTAGCAACCATAATCGGTATTCTTGGCGCTATTGGTTTTGTTTTGATGGCGATGATCCAAGGTGGTGATCTCGCAATGTTTGTCAACGTACCTTCAATATTGATTGTATTTTGTGGGAGTTTATTTGTGGTTTTATCTCAATATACTCTGGGGCAGTTTTTTGGTGCCGGAAAAATAGCGGGTAAAGCGTTTATGTTCAAAATCGATACCCCTGAATCACAAATAGAAAAAATTGTTGAAATGGCAGATGCTGCACGTAAAGGTGGTTTTTTAGCTTTAGAAGAAGCGGAGATAGCCAATCCCTTTATGCAGAAGGGCGTTGATATGTTGGTGGATGGTCACGATGTCGAGGTCGTTAGAGCGACCTTAGGTAAAGATATTTCTATGACCTCAGAACGACATGAATTTGGTAAAACTATTTTTAAAGGTTTAGGTGATGTTGCGCCAGCCATGGGAATGATAGGAACGCTGGTTGGTTTGGTCGCGATGTTGTCAAATATGGATGATCCTAAGTCAATTGGGCCAGCAATGGCGGTAGCGCTTTTAACGACCCTTTACGGTGCTATGTTAGCTAACTTAGTTTGTTTACCTATTTCAGTAAAATTGGGTAACCGAGCAGATGAAGAAAAACTGAACCAAAGTCTGGTGTTAGACGGGATCATTGGCATTGCCGATGGACAAAATCCACGAGTTATTGAAGGGATCCTTAAAAATTATTTAGCTGCTAGCAAACGTGGCTCCGCAGAAGATGCAGAATAACTGATGGAAAATGAATGCCCTAAATGTCCCCCCGAAGGGCTTCCTGCTTGGATGGGGACCTTTGCTGATTTAATGTCGTTATTAATGTGTTTCTTTGTGCTGTTGTTATCTTTCTCTGAGATGGATGTACTTAAGTTTAAACAAATCGCAGGTTCGATGAAGTTCGCATTTGGTGTTCAAAATAAAATTGAAGTAAAAGATATTCCAAAAGGTACCAGTGTGATTGCCATGGAGTTTCGTCCAGGTCGTCCAGATCCCACCCCTATAGATACCATTCAGCAACAAACTACCGATATGACTCAAGAGATGCTCGAATTTCAAGCGGGTAATGAAGACTCTGCAGGTGGTCGTCAAAAACAACAGGGTGAACAACGAGGTGGCGCAGCACAACAAACTGCCTCTGAACAACAGTCACAAAGCACCAGTCAAAAAGCGAGTGAAGATGAAGTGGCCGAACGCATGCGCAAAGTTGCCCAACAATTAGAAAAGCAAATTGTTGATGGGGCGATAGAAATGGAATTATTAGGCCAGCAAATTACTATCCGCATTCGTGAGAATGGTTCATTTTCTGCAGGCTCTGCGTTTTTACAACCACAGTTTGTACCGATTTTGCGAAAAATTGGCAGTTTGTTAGCCGATATTCCGGGAGATATTGAAGTATCTGGGCATAGTGATAGTCAGCAAATTTCCAATGAGCTTTATCGTTCTAATTGGGATTTGTCATCGCAACGTGCTGTGGCTGTGGCTGAAGAGTTAATACGCGCCGTTGGCTTTGATGAAAGTCGCATGTCAGTTGTGGGTAAAGCCGACACTGCACCCTTAGACGAAGGTGATGAAGCGCAGAATCGCAGTCGAAATCGTCGTGTTGAGATATCCATTAATCAGGGTAAGCCTAAAATCTCGGATCCAATATCTGTTTTGGAATAACCTGCAGAGGCGAAAATTGATTTTTTAGTCTGAAAAGCTTACGCTGCTTTACTATCTATATGGCGGGGGTGCCTGACATTTTTCACACTGAATGCTTTGTTCACGACTTACTTCTGGCGACAACGCTTTTTCTTAAGTTTCGTCAGTGCATTCAACTTAATAGCCTCTTTTCTGCTTACCTTCATTATGTCCTTTCAAATGTACTGCTGCACTATATCGAATAATGTAATGCACTACTTTCGAGCATTCTCAAAAGAAAAACATGGATTTTTTCGAGACATTCATTATTTGGTCATTATTCTTAGCTAAAATTTACTGGCAAACTGTTTGCATAGTCTTGGCATAGGACACACATCATTTAATGAAGGATCAAGTATTATGGCCAGAAAACATAGGATCCCACGAAATACACTTAATGATCATAGCCATGAGTGGGCACAGAAACGTCGTGAATATTTGACGGAACAAACTGGTGTCGATTTACCTCACACCGGACATTTCTCCATAGAGCCAAGTGAATTACCGGGTAACATTGAAAACTTTATTGGTGTTGTACAAATGCCTGTGGGTATTGCAGGCCCAATGCTGGTTCACGGTGAGCATGCACAAGGTTATTTTCATGTTCCTTTGGCCACTACTGAAGGCACTTTAGTGGCAAGCTACAGTCGTGGTATGCGCTTGCTCAATGAATGTGGCGGTGTACATACAACTGTGGTCGAACAATTTATGCAGCGCTCACCGGCCTTTATTTTTACCAGTGCCAGAGAAGCGCGGGATTTTGGTCAATGGATCGATGAACACTTTCTCGAAATTAAGCAACAATCTGAAACCACAACGCGGATCGGTAAACTTGACCATATTATGCAATGGTCAGTGTCGAAAACACGTTATCTTCGATTCAACTACACAACGGGTGATGCTGCGGGGCAAAATATGGTGGGCAAAGCGACGTTGGCTGCCTGCGAATGGATAGTCCAAAAATACCCAGGTAAGTGTGAATACTTATTATCTGGGAACATGGACACAGACAAAAAACACTCTCATTTGAACATGCTGCACTCTCGAGGTAAGCGGGTTATTGCAGAGGTGGTAATAAAAAAAGACATACTTAAAAAAATCATGAAGGTGGATACTAAAATGTTGGCCCGAGCGACAGTATTGGCCAATACTGGGGCCATGATGGCAGGTGCTGCCTACAATGGCCCCCATTCAGCGAATGGTATCGCGTCTATGTTTATTGCCACAGGGCAAGATGAAGCGAATGTAGTTGAGTCCCATGCGGGTATGCTTTCCCATGAATTGCTAGATAATGGCGACTTTTATCTGTCGGTCACTCTACCCTCCTTAATTGTGGCTACCTACGGAGGAGGTACTGGCCTGCCTACACAAAAAGAGTGTTTAGGAATACTCGGTTGTTATGGTACGGGAAAAGCAAACAAGCTAGCAGAAATTGTTGCAGCCACAGTTCTGGCTGGAGACATTTCTTTAGCCTGTGCTGTAATTGGAGGGCATTGGGTGAGTAGTCATGATAAGTTGGGAAGGAATCGGGATTGATTTGATTTAGTTGTGTTTTTCATGTCCTGACTGGCACTGCTTTCATTGCTTTTTTCACTCAGCCTAAAGCGTGACTGCCCGTTGCTGAATTTTTGTATTCAGCAACCAAAAATAAGTACAAAATATATGGGAATCATCTTGAACATCTGAAAGATGGCTCTTAGGGTAAAATATAAGGAGGTATTTCATAAAAAAGCCCTTTGAGGACAATGCTCATCATTCGATTAATAGCCAAATGTATCAAGGCGAAACTGGATTATTTCGAAGCACAGCTTGCACCACTTTAACAGTTCGACATACGCTGGAAGAAAAAATAAGGCAGCCTTTATCCAGAAGTCGAGTTCGGGTGAAGATCATCAAGGGTGTGAATTGACTAGTTCAAAGCGTTTATGTCGGGTAAGGAAGGAACAATTAACTAACTACACTTCCTAACGGGCTCAGTTTTATCAAAAAAGATAGATATTTCAGCTACCGTGACTCCTAATTTTTTCATATAAGATCGATTCATCACCCGATTGTTGTCCATCATAAACATCCAATCATCTACGAATAGGTCATACTCTGTGTCATTCACTGGCACACGTAAAGTATACTGCCAGTTAAATGCAGTACCTTGTGATCCGCCGCTAGCCTCACCAATGACATCTGCTGCACCACCGGAGACACTTCCATCGTCGGCGATTTGTAATTCCCAGATACGGATTTGTTGTTCGCCGTCGTTATAGTAAAAAGTCTCATGTAATTGACCTTTATTGCCTTGCCAAGTGCCTACTATGTCGACACAAAAGCGCCTAGTCAGTTTGTTCGAATAATCTTGTACAATGCCCCAAGCGGTAACTTCGCCATCAAAATAGGTCGCTAAATTAAATTCAGGAGAGGTGTTGTCGTAATCATCTAGAGAGCTACTACATGACAAAACAAAAGGGATGACCAAGACTAGCAGGAGAAATTTGAAACGCATCATTTGTTTAGTCCAATTAGTTGGTTGCGTACTTTGGGGTAGCTACAATTTTCGTCTAGCCAGATACGTAAGAAACTTTTTCCAAAGGTTTGGTCAGTAATCGTGCCTATTGTTTTGCCATTAAAGAAAAATTCGCTTTGTTGATTTTCAGTGACGTTTAGTAACAGTGTGTCGCCTTTTTTTATATTCGGAAATATTTCGGTTAGCATGGTGATCCACTGACTGAATGTGTCTTGTTCGATACCTAATTTTTTCCATTCTTCTTTAGTTTTTTCAATTAAATCTTCAGCATCAATATCTCTTAAGTAATTTATTTTAAGCGCTTGTGGAAAAGCCTCTGCCTGGTACTCGCCTGTCTGGCTATATAAGGTTGAGTTATAGACATCCCAAAACAGCACTTTGAGTTTAGCTTCCCCCACTTTTTTTAACTCAGATACTGGATCGGCCATACTCACTCCTGAAAAAACGAGGCTGCATAAAAAGGCTAAAAGCCAAAAAGAATTACTTTTAGACGGTTGATATTTCATAGAAATGCCATTCTTTAACGACTAATACTATTAGAGAATGCGGGTTTGCTTATCACCAATTGTACAGTGCTGATGGTACGCTCTAAAAATCCACCTTCGCAGTAGCTAAAGTAATAACGCCACATATTCATAAATCGATCATCGTAACCATCTTCAGCCAAGGGGACTTTGTTCTCGAGTAGTTTGTGATGCCAGTCTTTCAGGGTACGGGCGTAATCCAGGCCTATATCGTGCAGATCACGTATCATTAAGTCTGTATGTTTTCTCAAGTGTTGATTAATTAACAACTGTGAAGGCAAGAAACCACCGGGAAAAATATGCTTTTGAATAAAATCGACACTTTTGCTATAGCTGTCAAAGCGATGGTCGCTGATAGTGATAGATTGCAACACCATCAACCCTTCATCTTTTAATAGGCTTGAGCATTTTTTAAAGAATGTCGGTAAGTATTCTTTACCTACCGCTTCAATCATTTCAATAGAGACTAACTTGTCATACTTGCCTTCGAGTAATCTATAGTCTTTTTTCAAGAGGGTGATTTTGTCTTCTAGACCTTCCTTGTTGATTAAATCTTGAGTGTATTGATGTTGTTCTTCTGAAATGGTGGTGGTAGTGACCTTACAGCCATAGTTTTTGGCTGCAAATACTGCCAGTCCTCCCCAACCAGTTCCTATTTCAACTAAGTGGTCTTCAGGAACTAATTGTAACTTGTCACATATTGCTTGTAGTTTTGTAATCTGCGCTTGTGCCAGAGTGCTATTTTCTGATGAGTAAATAGCCGCAGAATACATCATGCTGTCATCAAGAAAACGAGTATAAAGTTTGTTGCCTAAATCATAATGGGCAGCAATGTTTTTCTTTGAACCTGCTGCAGAGTTTTTGTTAGCAAAGTGGCTTATTTTGCGAATAGGGAAAGCCAACCATTCCATTTTTGCCTCCCAGCTATCGAGAAGAGGCAAATTGCGGGCAAATATACGAATAACATTGGTTAAATTGGGGGTCGTCCACAAGCCTTCAGAAAATGTTTCCCCTGACGCTACGCTGCCACCGAACAATAAGCTTTGGTAAACACTTAAACATTGAAAATCAATTTCTGCGTGTAAGTCAGAATCCCTTTGACCAAAAGTATCCACTAACACGCCTTTTTCTTTTATCACCATCTGTCCTTGCGGCAGACTGGCAAAAACTTTCAACATAATTGTTCTGCACAACTTGTGTTGCCAGGATGAGCTTGAAGACCCTACTAATACATGTTCTCCGTTTGGCATAATTATTTTTTACCTTTTTCTGAGTGAGAATACAAAGGCACACCTTTCATAAATAATTTAAGTGCTTGCCAATAAATTCCAATGACGGTTTTTAATGTCATGCTAGGAATACTTAGTAGTACGTTAAAAAGGCTCTTTGAGTTCAGTTCTATTCTTGACAAATTAAGACTAGCGACAAAATGTTTGACTTCTTTGTGGCAAGCCAAAGTTAATTTTAGCGATTGTGCTGGTTGTGAAATTTTCCATTTATATTGCATATCCATTGGGTTAAACGGTGATACATGAAAGACTTTGTCACAGTCCTCTTGATTTGCTAAATCAACTAAATAACAATGTCTCTCGTTCCAAGGTGTATTGCTCACCTCGGCTAATAAATGACTAAATGTGCCATCTTCTTGCTGCAAGTAATAAAAATTGACTGGACTAAAATACAAACCAAAGGTGCGTGTTTGTCCAAGTAAATAAACTGTACCCGTTAGTGGTTGTTGTGCCAGTTCTGACATTTTTTCTATTACAGATAGTTTCAGTGGTTTATCCACATCACCTAAATAGTCGCTGCGTTTAAACCTTAAGGGAGCCCATGATTTAGCTGAAAATCCTTTAACTTTAGCCTCAAGCAAATCAATTTCATCAAGGTTTAGCCAGAGTAAAAATATCTGATAAGTAAAGGCGTGTTTTTTTGGTGAAAAACGGCTGTGAAATACGCTTCCTTTGTATATAGCACTATGCATTAAAGATGTTCACCAAATGACTGACATACATCCAAAGCACTGTGCACACCATCTTCGTGAAATCCGTTGTACCAGTATGCACCACAGAAATGTAGACCATTTTTTCCAGATATTTCTGACCACCTTTTTTGAGCGGCAATAGACTGGTTATTAAATTGAGGATGAGCGTATTGGTAGGTACCTAATACTTTTTGTTGATCAATATCTTTACTGTTGTTCAAGGTGACACAAAAGGTAGTGTCCGATTGTATGTTTTGGAGAATATTCATGTTGTAGGTCAAAACGGCTGGTGCCTGAGATTCACCATCATAACCTTTTATAAGGTAGTTCCAGCTTGCCCAAGCAAGTTTCCTGACTGGTAGAACACTATTATCTGTATGCAGAACGATTTCGTTCGTGGCGTATGGTATATCCCCTAAAATTTCTGTTTGGTTTAAACTCGGTGCAGTCAGCATGGACAGGGCTTGATCACTATGGCAAGCAAAAATCACCTCATCGAACAGATGCTCAGAATCATCCTGTAAGCGGACTAATTGTTGATTATCACTGTTTGTTACTGATTTTACTGGGCTGTTAAGTCTTATGTTTTCCTCGAAACCTGCAATAAGTGGTTTGATGTATTCTCTAGAACCCCCAATAATGGATCGCCACTGTGGCCTGTCTGTAACATTGAGCAATCCATGATTATTGAAAAATCTCAGAAAAAATGTAAACGGAAAAGCTTTGATATCTTCTAAACTAGTCGACCAAATTGCAGCACACATAGGCAGTATGTAGTTGTAGGTAAAGTCGTCACTGAATTGGTGTTGTAGCAGAAACTCGTGCAGTGTCTCATGACCGTAATCAGTCTTTTCTGCAGCTCCCTTTTTACATATTTTATTAAACTTGAGAATGTCTCTTACTATTCTCCAAAATTTAGGACGAAATATATTTCGTCTTTGGGCGAATAAGCTGTTGAGTGTATTACCATTGTATTCGAGGTTTTGTGCGAGATTTTTAACGCTAAAACTCATTTCGGTGGCTTGAGATTGGACCCCAATCTTATCCATTAATTTGATGAAGTTTGGGTAGGTCCAATCATTAAAAACAATAAAACCTGTGTCTATTGCATAATGTCTGCCGCTCACTTCAACATCCTTCGTTGCGGTATGTCCGCCGATATAGTCGTTTGTCTCAAAAAGAGTAATGTCATGCTTTTGGTGGAGTAAGTGCCCACAGGTTAGCCCTGAAATTCCTGTTCCTATTATTGCAATCTTTTTACTCATTGTTGTCCTGTAATTTATTTTGTGTCTGACTAATGGTATTAACTAAAATGTACCCTGTCGACATATTTTATATTCATATAAGGTACCTAATTACAGCATCTGGAGATCACTTAATAGGTGATTTTGATATTTTAATTTCGATCTAAATTTGAGAACATGGCGTATCGACAGACATTGATTACACAAAGAACCTTTTTATATGAACTCATCTTTCGAGATCCCTTTATTTCCGTTATCGGCGCATTTGCTGCCAGGTGGAAGGATGTCATTGAGAATATTTGAACCTCGATATGTTCGCATGATTAAAGAAGCATGTCGGGCAGATACCGGTTTTGGTATTTGCATGGTAAATGCACAAGGAGACAAACATAAAAATGAGCATATATACTCTATAGGTACTTTCGCAAAAGTTATCGACTTTGATTTGTTGGACAATGGTTTCTTAGGAGTAACGGTTGAAGGCCATAGATGCTTTAATATTCAATCTATGAAAACTGAAAGTGACGGCTTGAGGTTAGGTGAATGTCAGTGGTTAGATGAATGGACAGAGCAGTCTGCGGAACATTCTATTGCACCAATAGATGAGAGATTAATGGAAATTTTTGACAAGTATCCAGAATTACAGACCTTGTATCAGACCCCAAATTATAATGATCCAGTATGGGTAATTTATCGCTGGTTAGAAATATTGCCGGTGGATGCCGAAAAAAAACAGCAATTAATTCAACAAAAAGACTATTTACAAGCCCTCAGTTTTTTAACCGAATTAGTAGAGTGATCCTTTCAACAAACCAACCAGTATTATTTAGTAGTGTCGATTAATTGATGGTATAAATACATGTTAGTTGGAATATCTCTGGAAACAAAACAAATTAATTCCGTAAAGCCAATAGAATGTGCTGAAGAAATGTCTGAATACCTAAGTATCATTGCAAGAGATCGGTGCAAGCGTTCTTTTTCTAAGATATTTAGTTACTTCGCTCCTAGATTGCGCTCGTATGCTCTGAAACAAATGGGTAATGAGGCGTTAGCAATGGAGCTGGTGCAAGACACTATGTCTAACGTGTGGCAAAAATCACATTTATTTAATTCAGAAAAAGGTTCGCCATCAACTTGGATTTTTACTATTGCTAGAAATATCCGTTTCGATATGCTCAGAAAGCAAAGAAATCGTAAAGAAGATGTATGTTCAGACGATTTATGGCCAATTTTGTGTGAGCAAACCCCTGATGCCAATGAGGTTTCTTTGGATCATCAAGTCACTATGGATGAAATTGGGGTTTTGTTTGAATCTTTACCAGAAAAACAAAAATTAGTGGTTGAAGCAATTTATATCGATGGTAAATCACAACAAGAAGTGGCTAACGAACTAGACATTCCACTAGGGACGGTAAAATCAAGAACCAGACTCGCATTACAACGTTTAAAAGAGATGTTAAAAGACAATGATTAGTTTTCACCCTAATTTTCCAGACTTACAAGCGTTTTCGGCAGGTAACTGTGAACCCGCTATGGCATTAATGATTTCTGCACATGTTGATATGTGCCCACAATGTCAGCAAGATTGTATTGAAATTCAAGCTGAAATGGCTGATGAATTATTCACTCAGCGGTCATCAACCCCACCACTAGATAGTCAATATTATGCGATGCTGTCTAAAATTACTGACTTACCCGTTTCTAACACGACAGCACCTGAGGTCATCAATACTTCGATTGAATTAGATGGTAAGTTTTTTGAATTACCTAGAACGTTAAGACGTCATGTCAAAAACACAGGTAACTGGTCTCGTTTAGTGGGTAAATTATGGCAAGCACCGGTTGATTTAGGTGATATTGGTAAAGCTAATTTTATGTATATGGAGAAAGGGGGGCGCGTACCTGAACATACCCACAAAGGTACTGAAATGACTTTAGTAGTCGATGGTCAATATGGCGATGGTATTGCAAAGTACGACTGCGGTGATTTTACTATTATGAACAACACACACAATCATCTTCCTCATTCTGAAGCAGACGATGGGTGTTTAGTGTTCACTATAGTTGACCAACCCTTACATTTTACCGCAGGTATTGCTCGGTTGTTAAATCCCTTTAGTCATTTATTTTTCAAATAAAATTATTCAAGACATAAAAAAACGCGCTTAATGCGCGTTTTTTTATGTCTTCATATAATTAACTAATAAAACTACTATCTGGATAATTCAGTTTAAGGGTTTTCATAGCATTATTTTTTAACTCGTCGAGTTGAAGTTGATCATAACACTCGACCATAATTTCAAGCGCTTCCTGTACATGGCTAGTATCAGGATAATGTTCGATGACATATCTTCCACGGTTAGCTGCTGCTACGTAAGCATCTCGACGCATATAATAACGGGCTATGATTATTTCGTATTTCGCTAAACGACTTTTGATATGCAACATACGTTTTTGTGCATCTGCCGCGTACTTACTATTAGGATACTTCTCAATCAAACGCCTAAAATCATTGAATGCTTGACGAGAGTTACTCGGGTCTCGGTCAGATCTGTCAATGCCTACTAACTCTTGGAAGATATTACTATCTACTTCCATATTTGTTAGACCACGCATATAAATAGCGTAATCAACATCTGAGTGGTTAGGATTGAGTCGAGTGAATCGGTCAATGGTCGCTAATGCTTCATCCGTTTTACCCGTTTTGTAATAGCCATAAACAAGATCTAACTGAACTTGATGTGACAAAGGTCCAAAGGGAAAACGAGAATCCAACGCACTTAGCGTTTCAGTTGCCGCGTTAAAGTTGCCAAGGCGCATTTTTTCTTTAGCGTCTTCATACAGACTTTGGGCACTTCTACTGCGAAGGACTAAGTCGACATCTTCGTCTTCTGGGGCTGATGAACATCCAGCCACAACAACTAAAACACTGGTTAGTATAATTTTTCTTAGGTTGATTTTACTGATCATATTCTCTTATTTACTCTCATTTCTATTTCGATTGGTGATGTATGCTTCATTAGGGGTAAAAATCCGTTAGAATAGTGTTTTACCAAATCGATAACTGCAGCGCATTCTACCCCAGCAAATTGGGCTATGCACATATTTATCGTTACGAAACACATTCAGGATGTTTAATGCATGTCTACCGCACATGAAAAAATACAATTACAGGCAAATGTGCCTGAAAACTTATTTGGCAAACGATTAGATCAGGCTTTGGCCGAAATGTTCCCTGATTATTCAAGATCACGCATAAAAGAGTGGATTTTAGCTGATTATGTCAAAGTAGATGGACAAATACTCAACAAACCTAGAGAAAAATTGATAGGTGAGGAGCTGATTGAAATTGATGCTCAAATTGAAATGCAAGTTCAACATAAGGGGCAAGATATTGACTTGAATATTGTGTTTGAAGATGAACATATTTTAGTTATTAATAAACCTATGAACTTAGTGGTACATCCAGGAGCTGGAAACAGTGATGGTACTGTGCTGAATGCCTTGCTTAACCATGCCCCTGAAATTGCTAACGTACCACGGGCAGGAATTGTGCATCGACTCGATAAAGATACCACTGGCTTAATGGTGGTGGCTAAAACGATCCCTGCACAAACCCATTTAGTTGAACAATTACAGGCAAGAGAAATTAGCAGAGAATACGAGGCTGTTGTTGTGGGCACTATGGTCGCTGGTGGCACTGTAGATGAACCTATTGGACGTCATCCTACCAAGCGCACTAGCATGGCGGTTCGTGAGTCAGGCAAACCTGCGATGACCCATTATCGGGTAAAAGAAAAATTTCGGGCTCATACTTATATTAGATTAAAATTAGAATCTGGGCGTACTCACCAAATTCGAGTGCACATGTCGCATCTACGTTATCCTTTAGTGGGTGACCAAGCTTATGGCGGACGTCCAAGACCACCAAAAGCCTGTAACGAAAATATGGTGAACATGTTAAGAATGTTCCGTCGCCAAGCACTGCATGCAATCCAACTTGAATTGACTCACCCCGTGACAGGAGAGTGGTTAACTTGGCAGGCGCCGTTACCAGAAGATTTTGTGGAACTTTTAGACGTATTAAGAGAAGACAAAACTGCGAACGGCAGCGGAGAAGTATAATTTTGCTACCGCAGAATTACATCCAACCTAATTGGCCCGCGCCTAATAATGTGAGAGCCTTTACGAGTTGCAGAAGTAAAGGTTTTAGTCAGTCACCTTATGATTCCTTTAATCTTGCTCAACATGTTGGCGATGACAAATATTTAGTTAATAAAAATCGTCAACTATTGCCTAATTATCAGAATTTTATCTGGCTCAATCAAACCCATAGTAATATTTGTGCAAACTTAGATATTATCGGCAATGCGATAGATGCATCGCTTGAAGCCGATGCCTGTTTTTCCACCAAGAAAAGCCAAGTTTGCGCTGTTATGACAGCAGACTGCTTACCTGTTTTATTGTGCGATCATCAAGGTACCTGTGTTGCGGCAGTGCATGCAGGTTGGCGCGGATTAGCAGACGGAGTGATAGAAAATACCGTGTCTAAAATGCCCGTTCAGGCAAAGAATTTAATGGCATGGATGGGACCAGCCATTAGCCAAAGACATTTTGAAGTAGGAAAAGAGGTAAAAGAGAGGTTTACCGCTTACCCCCAAGCTTTTTGTCACAATAACCAAAATACCGAAGATAAATATTTTGCTAATCTGTATTACATCGCTAAGCAAAAAATGTTTAATTTAGGGATACCTCAGGTTTTTGGTGGCGAATCTTGTACTTATCAACAGGCTGATTTATTTTTTTCTCACCGCCGGGCAACACATCAAGTCGCGAACGGGGCAAATCAGATCCCTACCACTGGCAGAATGGTCAGCGCAATTCACCTTGATTGAGATTGATTTCTTAAAGCGGATCTAAAGCAGTAAATTCTTTTAAATATCATATGCTAATAGTCGACTCTTAGATCCATGTATGCCCTTTAGTTAGGTTGGAATTTTATCCAAGTAATAAGCAATGACTTTTTTCAACAGACTTGATTAGTATGTAAATTATACCCATAACCAAACTATTTAAAGTAGTAGTGGAGAGATTTTATGCGCTTAGATAGTTTTACCAGTAAATTTCAAACAGCCATATCCGAGGCTCAATCTTTGGCCTTAGGTCGCGATCATCAATATATAGAGCCAGTACATTTGATGACTGCTTTGCTTAATCAGCAAGGAGGATCTGTACGCCCGTTATTTGATCAAGCCAATATAAACGTTAATAGTTTGCGTTCTGCATTGTCAGTCGCAGTAGATAGGTTGCCTAGGGTTGAAGGAACTGGCGGAGATGTGCAGTTGGGAAAAAGTACCGTTACACTGCTTAATTTAAGCGATAAAATTGCCCAAAAACGCAATGATGATTACATCACTTCAGAAGTATTTGTTCTGGCAGCATTACAAGATAAAGGCAGTTTAGGGGAACTACTTAAACAATCTGGTGCTGATCAAGAAAAGATTGAAAAAGCCATCGAAAAAGTGCGTGGAGGTCAAAAGGTCACCGATCAAAACGCAGAAGATGTTCGCCAAGCACTAGACAAATTCACCACCGATCTCACCGCGCGTGCCGAACAGGGTAAGCTAGATCCCGTCATTGGAAGGGATGATGAAATACGTCGTACTATCCAAGTATTGCAACGGCGAACTAAAAATAATCCCGTATTAATTGGTGAGCCAGGTGTGGGTAAAACGGCTATTGCTGAGGGGTTAGCCCAGCGGATTATTAATTCTGAAGTACCGGAAGGATTAAAAAATAAACGTGTATTGTCCCTAGATATGGGGTCACTTATAGCGGGTGCAAAATTTCGTGGTGAGTTTGAAGAGCGTTTAAAAGCTGTGCTTAGTGAGCTCAGTAAGGAAGAAGGTCGAGTCATTCTATTTATTGATGAATTACATACTATGGTCGGTGCAGGTAAAGGTGAGGGGGCTATGGATGCTGGCAATATGCTTAAGCCAGCATTGGCAAGAGGGGAGTTACACTGTGTTGGAGCCACTACCTTAAATGAATATCGCCAATATATAGAGAAAGATGCAGCACTGGAACGTCGTTTTCAAAAAGTATTAGTCGAAGAGCCCAGCGTGGAAGATACCATCGCAATATTACGGGGTTTAAAAGAACGCTACGAATTACACCACTCTGTTGAGATAACCGATCCGGCTATTGTCGCTGCTGCAACCTTATCCCACCGATATATCAGTGATAGGCAATTACCTGATAAAGCGATTGACCTTATTGACGAAGCGGCATCAAGCATTCGTTTGCAAATGGACTCTAAGCCTGAAGATATGGATAAGCTTGAAAGGCGCATCATTCAGCTTAAACTTGAAGAACAAGCCTTAGCTAAGGAAAAAGACGAGGCGAGTCATAAACGTTTAGAGCTCATAGAGCTAGAGCGCGAGCAGGCGGAACACACCTTTTCCGCTTTTGAGACAATTTGGATTGCAGAAAAACAAGCCATGCAAGGTACGCAATCGATACGCTCTGAGTTAGAACAAGCCAAACTCGACTTGGAAATTGCTCGCAGGGCTTCCGATCTTAGCCGTATGTCAGAATTACAATATGGCAGAATTCCTGAACTTGAAGCGAAACTCGAATTAGCCACCGAGGCGGAAACGCAAGAAACAACCTTGTTGAAAAACAAGGTGACTGAAAACGAAATAGCAGATGTACTATCTCGCTGGACAGGAATACCTGTTTCAAAAATGCTTGAAGGCGAAAAAGCCAAGTTATTGGCAATGGAAGGGGCGTTGCATAAACGTGTTGTCGGCCAGAGCGAAGCTGTGACTGCAGTTGCTAATGCTATACGCCGATCACGGGCAGGGTTATCTGATCCTAACCGTCCTATAGGTTCTTTCTTATTTTTAGGCCCAACCGGTGTGGGTAAAACAGAACTTTGTAAAACACTGGCACATTTCTTATTTGATACTGAAAATGCCATGATCCGTATCGATATGTCTGAATTTATGGAAAAGCACTCTGTTGCGCGCATGGTAGGTGCACCACCTGGATATGTGGGTTATGAAGAGGGGGGGTACCTAACTGAAGCTGTTAGGCGTAAACCTTATTCCGTTATCTTGCTTGATGAAGTAGAAAAAGCCCATCCAGATGTGTTTAATATTTTATTGCAGGTTTTAGATGATGGCAGGTTAACTGATGGTCAAGGCCGCACGGTAGATTTTAAGAATACAGTCATCATTATGACCTCCAATCTTGGCTCTGATATTATTCAAGAAGTCAGCGGTGAAAGTAATTATCAACAGATGAAAGGTTTAGTAATGGGCGCAGTCGGCGAACATTTCAGACCAGAATTTCTTAATCGAGTGGATGACATAGTTGTATTCCATCCTCTGGGTAAAGAACAGATCAAAGCTATAGCCAAGATACAGTTGAAATCATTGAGAGATCGATTAGCAGATAAAGGTTATAAACTGGAATTGAGTCCTGCAGCCTTAGATAAAATCGCTGATGCGGGTTTTGACCCTGTTTATGGTGCAAGACCCTTGAAACGTGCGATTCAAACAGAAATTGAAAATCCACTGGCACAGAAGATATTGGCTGGAGATTTAGGTAAAGATGGGATAGTTAAAATTGACCTAAGGGGATCAGAGATCACCATAATTTAAGAAGGTGTGGCGTTATACACTTGGTAAAACGCCACTTTTCCTAATGGACTTAATATGCTACCCAACGTTTCCTAACGTTTAACCGGTCGGTATATTATAGAGAGGCGTGTAATTTTTCAGCTTCAACTCGTTCAGGAAAATCCAGATAAGTTTCTAACAATTCTTTTAAGTCTTTTTTCGCTTCACTGTCTCGCCCTAACTGTTTGAGTGTATAGGCAATATGAAAACGAATAGATGGATCGTTAGAACTAATAGCGTGTGCTTGGCGTAAGGATACTAAGCCGTCTTAATAGCGGACTAATTTAACTAAAATCCAACCATGAGTATCCAATACCGCTGGCAAGTTAACAATGAATACTCTTAAAATTTTGGTTTTGCTATTCCTTAAAACTTTGGTTTTTACAGTGTTTTACTTATATGTAATTTAATGTGATTAAGATTTATCTCTTTTACTAGGTTAATTGTGTTTTTTAGACCGATGTAATCAGTAAACATGAGCCACTCATAAAATACCTATTTTAAGTAATGGTATGGGGGAAGACGATATTATTTTCATGTTTATGAAATGCAGCCACAGTACTTATTGAGTTACAGTCATTTGGATTCGTTTAATTCCCGTAAGAATAACTCCGTAGAGCCTTACAGTATTCATAGCCGTTTCAGAAGGGCGGTGTTGGAATGTACTCCGCTATATAATTGTTTACCTATATACTAACAACAGGTAAACACGATAAGCTCAGCCCTTACATTAATAACACATAAATTTTGGAATGAAAGCAATGACTGAACAGAAACGCAGGGGAATTTACCTTCTACCTAATTTATTAACCACTGCAGGTTTGTTTTCTGGTTTTTTCGCCATTGTATCTTCAATGAATGGGCGTTTTGAAGCTGCAGCTGTGGCGATATTTGTGGCTATGGTGTTTGACGGGCTTGATGGGCGTGTGGCAAGAATGACCAATACGCAGAGTGAGTTTGGCGCGGAATATGACTCTATGGCGGATATGGTGTCTTTTGGTGTGGCACCCGCAATTGTCTCTTATAACTGGGGATTGACCGGATTAGGGAAAATTGGTTGGCTCGCTGCTTTTATATATGTAGCAGCTGCCGCGTTAAGGCTTGCTCGTTTTAATACCCAAATAGGCATAGCTGATAATCGTTATTTTCAAGGACTCGCTAGTCCTGCTGCTGCAGCGCTAGTCGCAGGATTGATATGGGTAGGAGTAGAATACGACATAAATGGTCAAGACTACGGGATTATAGTGGCTATCATCACAGGGGTTTCGGGCTTACTAATGGTCAGTAACTTCAAATATAACTCGTTCAAAGAATTAAATTTAAGTGGCAAAGTCCCTTTTGTTGCACTGCTTATTATCATGCTGATTTTTGTGGTGGTCGCAACTGAACCTGCTTTAGTGCTTTTTATAGTCTTTTCCTTATATGCGTTAGCAGGTCCAATCAATACCTTTAGAACAGTTGATAAGCTAACGATTGAAGATGTAGTGGGTGATGCTAAAGAGCAAGATGAAGAGTGCCAACCTGAAGAAGATACAAAAACAGAAGATAAAAAAACACAAGATAAATAGAAAGCATTGGGTATTTGATGGAGGATCATTTGTATGCAGTAATCGTACAGCGCTTCGATTGACTACCTGCTTAAACCTATTCCCAATAAGCGTTCTTTTAAAAGGCATTCACTTCAACTGAATGCCTTTTTTTTATGGTCTCAAATCATAATTTCTTGCAGGAAATAAAACTATTTGAAATTAAGGGTTGCATCT
>NZ_PJCF01000016.1 GCF_002835935.1 Paraglaciecola sp. MB-3u-78
ACTTGACCGGAGAGGGCTAATGAGTGACCCCGTTCCGCAAGACCCCGTTCCGTTCTAAAGCCAAACATCTGTATCTTGACCACCTATAATCGCCATGATCTCGATGGTACTTTGGTTTATTCGATAGTAAATTACGTCAGAACGATGTGGGCAGCGTCTATAGCCAGGTCTAATATTGTCAACAGACTGATATATTAAGGGTGATTCTGCAATTTTAAGAAAAGCTTCAAAGAAGCTGTAAAAATATTCATCAGCTTGTTCTTCACCAAACTCCTCATATCCATATTCGTAGATTCTGCGCAAATCTTCTTTTGCTTCGTCCGTTAAGCGATATTTACTCATTTACTTTATAAAATCGGCTTTAAACTCGGCAAGAATTTCATCTGGTGACTGTGAAACGAAGTTACTTTTTTCTGCCTTTGATAGCTTTTGATTTATAAACTCAGCTCGCCTTGCACGTCTTATAAGATCATTAATCAACTCACTCTTATTCGCATAGTCGCCGATGTTTCCAACATGAGAGTTGAGCCAACTGTTATTGCTTTCCGTCAATGTAACACTTTGTCTAGGCATTTCTTATTCTCCAAATGTGACTGGTGCGATATTACACCAGTCACATTTTATTTTCAACGATGAAATGCTGGCAACGAAATGCTGGGGTCAAGTCTTGCAAAATGCTGGGGTCAAAATGCTGGGGTCACAAAATGCTGGGGTCAAGTCTTCACAAAATGCTGGGGTCAAGTCTTAAAATGCTGGGGTCAAGTCTTGAATTTTGTCAAAATGCTGGGGTCAAGTCTTGTAAAATGCTGGGGTCAAGTCTTGAATTTTGTCAAAATGCTGGGGTCAAGTCTTGCAAAATGCTGGGGTCAAGTCTTGTGCAAAATGCTGGGGTCATGCAAAATGCTGGGGTCAAGTCTTGAATTTTGCATGTCTCCCTTTTTAAACTATGGTTATTTTATTCATATCTAGTTTAGACGAGAGAAAATATGAGTCGGCCATTACGATTAGAGTTTGCCGGTGCGCTTTATCATATTACCTCACGGGGCAACGGTAGAAACTTGATCTATCTTCAGGATGATGATTTTGAGTTGTTTCTGCAGATTTTAGCTAACGTGTGTGAGCGCTATAATTGGGTTGTTCACGCGTATTGTTTAATGAGTAACCATTACCACCTTTTAGTTGAGACACCGGATGCCAACCTTAGTCAGGGGATGCGCCAGTTAAATGGTGTTTTTACGCAATCGATGAATCGTAAACACCACCGAGTAGGGCATTTATTTCAGGGAAGATACAAGGCTATTCTGATAGATAAAGATGCTTACCTGCTGGAACTATGCCGCTACATTGTTTTAAACCCTGTGCGAGCCAACATGGTGAACTCGCCTGAGGAATGGCCCTGGTCTAGCTGGCATTGCATGTTGGGCAACGTTGAGTCGCCTGTATGGTTGTCGACAGATACTTTACTTGTTCAATTTGCTAAAAATCGACAAGATGCGATCCAAAGCTATATTGACTTTGTTAAATCGGGTATTGGCAAAACCGTTTGGGATACTTTGCAGCATCAGATATTTTTAGGCGATGAGGCTTTTGTTGCAAGGCATCAAGCAATGCAAGATGGGTTGGAAGGTGATTTACTCGAAATTCCTTTTAAACAGCGCAGTGCTGCACCATTGCCGCTTGCTGAATACCAAGCTCAAACTGTTGATAAGCATCAAGCCATCTATAATGCCTACCGCTCTGGTGGCTATACGCAAAAACAAATAGGTGATTATTTTGGCTTACATTATTCTCAAATAAGTCGCCTTGTTGCAAAATACAAGACTTGACCCCAGCCCACCCACTTGCTGAATACCAAGCTCAAACTGTTGATAAGCATCAAGCCATCTATAATGCCTACCGCTCTGGTGGCTATACGCAAAAACAAATAGGTGATTATTTTGGCTTACATTATTCTCAAATAAGTCGCCTTGTTGCAAAATACAAGACTTGACCCCAGCCCACCACTGGTGATTATTTTGGCTTACATTATTCTCAAATAAGTCGCCTTGTTGCAAAATACAAGACTTGACCCCAGCCCACAAAATACAAGACTTGATCCCAGCCCATTGCATGACCCCAGCCCATACTGTTTGACCCCAGCCCATACACTTTGACCCCAGCCCATACCAGCCCATAAAGTCGTAAATTAATCGGCTTGCAGTCCTAAGAGTATTCGCTCCTCAGGGCTGCTTGCGCGACAAACTTGTCATTCGATGATATTGACTATGATTCGGGAACGGCCAAATAATCGAAGTAGCTTATCTGCAATTATAATAAGCTAGAGACAACCTGAATACAGGTTTTTATGGGTAGCCACATTTCAAGATGAGAATCATTACCGGGCTCTGCAGTTAAAAAACCATACTGCTGATAAAATGGAATAACTTCATGAGTCATAGGATCAACATATAATCCGATAGCTGAAATTTGCTCGGCGACTAACACTGTCCGATAGATAGCATCAATTAATAACTTTTCGCCTAAGCGTTGTTTCTGGTTCGAGGAAGCCACAGCAAGACGAGCCAGTTTAACCGCATTGAGTGGGTGTGGATATTTTTTATAATTTTTGTGAGCGGGAGGTGTTATTACTGAATATCCTGTCAGAGTGTGATAACCAATGATGTTAGTTGCTTCAGCTGCTTTGCAGGCTACATATGTTTTTGAAATTTGCTTGGCTGTTTTCTGCCGAGCTTGATGTCGTAAGAACTGATTTAATTCGTCTACTCCACAATCAAACGTTTTGCGATTATGTTGCCGAGTAATCTCTTCAATGATTACTGACATTCACCGTACTCTTATAGTATTCCGCCGCCTTGAGTAATTTAGCACTCGCTTTTGGTGGGTTCTCTAATGCATTAAACAAAGCATCAGCACCTGCCATTGATAAGTTCAAAGATTCAGTTCTTTCAATAACATTGCGAGCTTTCTCCATAGCTGAATCAACTAGAAATTGCGATAATGTCGCCCCAGAATAATCAGCCGCACGCTGTATTATTTCCTGGATCTCGGCTGAAGTTCGCGCAACTAGACGGGTTTCTTTACGTTCTGCACTGCTAGCCATAATTTCACCTCTGTTTTTCGAAAATATTTATAGGCGTCATTATGGCACACACAACCAATATCAGTCAATTTGAACAAAGACCGGGGTCACTCTTGCAAAAACAAAAATGCCGGGGTCACATCTTGTATTTTGCCTATCTTCTTTTTTAAACTATGGTTATTTTATTCATATCTAGTTTAGACGAGAGAAGATATGAGTCGGTCATTACGATTAGAAGTTGCAGGGTAGGTACTCCCTAGCATATGACTTCACAAGGTGATGGCAGAAACTTAATTTATTTTCAGACTTATGATTTTGAGTTGTTTCTGCAAAATACAAGACTTGATAAGCCCATGACCCCAGCCCAAGACACTTGAGTAATAAGGCGCAGCGATTTTTATACCTCGGCGTATGGCAATCCCTGGCACCTTGCGCTAATCCTTCACGCCAGCTTAGTTGTAGTCGAGACATTTGCCGCCGATTAATTGTTTCGCGGATATGTAGCGGGTGAACTGTTACCCATGCATGTTGGGAGCAATCCCTGAGTTATCGCCCTTTTGAGCAAGGCTACTTAGTAGGTATTTGATTTAAAATATTTCGGTGAAAATTACTAATATTTACTGGAATAAAATATCCTCAGCATCACATTTATCACAATATAAAGCAATGTCATCTGCGTATAGGCGTTTAACGATCGCAACTAACTCTGGATTATATAGCGACTTATGACTAGGGCACTGCCCAGCACGCTTTAATATGGCAATATCAAACGCTTTCATTTCGCTGAAACATCGGTCATTTAACAGCTCATATATATCAATACCATGCGATGTAAGCGAACGAGCATCAACAACATTAAAGTTGATCTTTTCACTTAATATGTGAATTGCGTCACTAAAGTGTTCCAACGCAAAATAATCATCATATTGCGTGTATAGTAAAAAATCGCTTTGTGGTTTCCAATGGATGTTAAAGCCCTTCATTGCCGGCACCGCAAGTGATTTTATAAATTGTGTAAATGTTAAATTATCTAAATCAACCTCATGCCTCAACTGAGCTCGATATAGCCACGCATCAGGCTCTTTAGCGACAAACTTATCTAAAAATACACTCGCTAATCGCCTGTAAGGACAACGAAGTACCACAAATTTATATTGTGCTTTAGCAGCATCAGCTAAGCTGGGTTTAAATGTTTGGTTATTAGCATGGATCCAATTGCCTTGCTCAATACCGTCAATACAACCATTTTCAATGGCGACCGATAAACGTAACGTAGAGCATCCATTTTTAGGTATAAAAGTATAAATGGAATTAGTCTTATAAATTTCCATTGCATGATTCATCGGGGTTTGATGCAGCGGATTTTGTTGCAAAGGACCATGTGTTTTTGAAGCACTTTTAAATATAGTCATAACTGTTTATTTACTCGTCAATTAAGTTTAAATTTGATGGCTTATATGTATATTTTCATTTTTACAGTATTACATTACATACTAATGTTATCAGGTAATTTGAATGAAATTATCATTTCTATTTCGTCACAGGGTTATCAAGTATATTGTCAGATCACATTCTGCTATTCGGTAAGAGGGCGTTGAGCAAAAATTAGCCAAATCGATATGATTGATTGTGGGCCGAACAGCGCAAGAGTTTAATCTACAAAAAATCTGAAATGACGGGGTCTTGTATTTTGCATGTCTCTCTTTTTAAACTATGGTTATTTTATTCATATCTAGTACCTAAACACAGTGAAAAATAATGACGGAGTCAGGCCTTTGATTTTGCGCTTGAGGTCACCTCGTTCCTTCTCGTTATATCATTAATCCCTAGAAAGATAGATAATGTGTGCTGTTTTTTGCGCGCTATTGAGAGTGCTTTGTTTTGTGCTATTATGATTGTGTCGTAATAATAAGGGGAAGGTTCATGAATTCAATTACTGCCAATGAGTTGAAACGTAATGGTGTTGCGGGTATCGAACGAGTAATGTCACAGAGTCATGAAAGTAGCGTTATGATCGATGTTAGAGGTAAGACAAAATATGTCATTTTGTCTGCGGATGAGTTTAACCAATATCGTGAATACCAGCTGGATCTTGCAATCTCCGAAGCGGAAGTGAGTTTAGCTAATGGCAACTATAGTACTATTGACGATATTGATAATTATGCTGAAACGCTAGAGAAAGAGATTAGCAATGGCATTTGAGCTTATTCGCCCAGTCTCTTATGCGAAACGTGAAAGAAAATTTTTTAAAAAGCATCCTGAGTTAATTAAGCAGTATGTAAAAACATTGAAGTTATTGTCGCTTAATCCAGAGCATCCCTCTTTGCGGTTACATCCTATCGTTAACAAGAAATGCCATTCTGTCTCTATCAATATGCAGTATCGTTTATTGTTAACGTTAAGAATGTTAGATGATGGAAAGTTGATACTTATCGATGTTGGTGATCATGATATCTACTCTCATTGAAAACGATTACAGCGGGGTCACTCCCGCTCACAGTAACAGCTTTATCTGACCGCGAAAGGCCTTCGTTGTTCTTTCATTGTTATTGGATATTCGTTATGAAAGCTTGCCAGTATTTGTTCCCACCAATAATCTAACGAAAGTCGGTTTAAGGTTTCCGCTCTAAGATTTGTATCTTCATAAAAGGGTTCGAGAGCTTGTATCCAGTGTCGAAGTTTATCTTTTGTAATACAGTTGCTATTCCAATCTTCAACGATAACTGCGGGGAGTTGAGAGTACGAGTCGTCTAATGGGGATGATTTAATGATAGGAATGGTGCCGTTGACGATGGCCATCCATGCTTTTGGTGATGGGTCGATCCCACCGCCCTGAACACATAAAATGAATGGATGTCGCCTCACTTGCTGCAAATAGTTGGCATAACTGATTTCTTCGGTGATTACTGTTGAGTATTCACTCAAATCTTGCTCACACAAACGAGTTACATGACGCCTTGCGTCCCATTGTTTGCCTATCCTTACACGGTGCGAGCAAAGTACTTTTAGCGCCCTGTCCTTTAGGCGTGACGATAGCGCGGGCACTTCAATTAGTTCTGACTCTTTGTGCTCGAAAACATAACCTAAAGGTAATGATGTCATTTTTACATGTGTTTCATCCACATTCTCTGCAAACCAATGGATGACTCTCTTATCATTTAATATGTTTTTAATTATCTCCTTCTCATCGTGATTAAATGATCTCCACCTAGCGTCAATCTGGTTAGGCAGGGTGACATCCTCGGAAGCGGTTATTAGTACGAATTTCTGATTTATTCTTGGTAGAATTTCACGGAAAAAGTATAACAGGCCAACAAAAGGTGCCCGCATAGAAAGAAACACTATACTGGGCTGTTTTAAAAGATTGCCGTGAGTAAACACCTTTTCTGAGTTAGTGTCAGTCATAATGACCCAGTCACATCGCGCCGCAATTCCTGTAAGGTTATAAGCCCCCGCCCCAAAGCTTTTTGGGAACAAACGAGTATTTTGGATATGTATTTGTGTTGCTGTCATGTTTTCCTATTTTCACTGACTGCGTTGTAAAAATTTTTGTGATTTTGAATTCTGATTAATTCTGCAGCTTCTATGATATTTCTCGTTTAGAAACGAAAAAACCAAACATTCAAGGTAATATACACTCCTATTCATGGAGGTAAGCGACAAACGGCAGGCTGAGACAGTGGTTATCTGTTAAAAGTGCCAATTATTTTAATGCGATTGCCCTGCCAGTCGCTTGCATGCAGTCGGGTCCCCCCAGTTGCGTTGATTAACTACAATGATAGATAATGTCAAAAATTCACTAATTGTTATTATCACGTGGCAAATACAAGACATTTGCTGATCAATTTGGAATAATACTCCGATTGGTTCAACAGCTTGGAATTGAGGTGTTGTTACCTAATTTTAGGCACCATTTGAAGATAACAACGCAAATGTGCTATCAGAATCCAATATTGCACGGGCTTCCCGGGTAATCAAGTAGTAAAAGGAATAGAGTTTAATGAAAAAAGCATTAATTACCGGAGTAACCGGCCAAGATGGCTCCTATTTAGCCGAATTATTATTAGAAAAAGGATATGAGGTTCACGGTATTAAACGTCGTGCGTCTTCATTTAACACTCAGCGTGTTGATCATATCTATGAAGATGTGCATATCGAAAATGCCCGCTTTAAGTTGCACTACGGTGATTTGACTGATTCATCCAATCTAATCCGTATTATGCAAGAAGTTGAGCCTGATGAGGTGTACAACTTAGGGGCGCAGTCACATGTTGCTGTGTCTTTTGAAGCACCAGAGTATACGGCTGATGTTGATGCACTTGGTACCTTGCGGCTCTTAGAAGCGATTCGATTTTTGGGGCTTGAAAAGAAAACCAAATTTTACCAAGCGTCTACCTCAGAGCTTTATGGTGAAGTGCAAGAAATCCCGCAAAAAGAAACTACGCCCTTTCACCCCCGTTCGCCTTATGCCGTAGCTAAAATGTATGCCTACTGGATTGTGGTTAACTACCGAGAGTCTTACGGTATTTTTGCCTGTAACGGTATTTTGTTTAACCATGAATCACCACGCCGCGGTGAGACCTTTGTAACCCGTAAAATTACTCGTGCTATTGCTAATATCGCTCAAGGCGCAGAACAGTGTTTGTTCTTAGGTAATATGGACGCCCTTCGTGACTGGGGTCATGCTAAAGATTACGTGCGTATGCAATGGATGATGTTGCAACAAGACCAGCCAGATGATTTTGTTATTGCCACAGGCAAACAAATCTCGGTGCGTGAATTTGTACGTATGTCGGCTGAAAATGCAGGTATTACCATAGAATTTAGCGGTGAAGGTCTTACTGAGATTGCAACAGTTGCTGCCGTGACGGGTGAAAACGCACCAGAAGTGAAAGTTGGCGACGTAATTGTTAAAGTTGACCCACGTTATTTCCGCCCTGCAGAGGTCGAAACTTTATTGGGTGACCCAAGCAAAGCCAAAGAAAAACTAGGTTGGGTGCCAGAGATCACCGTTGAAGAAATGTGTGCCGAAATGGTGAAGCATGACTTAGACAAAGCCAAACAACATGCCTTGCTCAAAAAACATGGCTTTGATGTGGCGTTAGCTAAAGAATAACAGCCCTAAGAAAGGCATTGGTTCACCACAGAGGGCACCGGGTGCCGCGCACAGAGAACAGAGGTAAACATTTTAGGTTAAATAATTTCATGCGTTTTTCTTACTCCTAGTACTCTCCACGCGGTGGCCGGAATCCTCTGTGGTGGATCTGCTTTTGCCTGGCGCAGTGCTAAAGATTATGTGCGTATGCAATAGTTTTGATATGGCGCTGGCCAATGAGTAAAATAAAGACTTTATAGGTACGTAGCATCTGTTGGTTTTTGTAGCTATATTCCTTTGATACTGAAGAAGGGATAATATCAAGATGACTGGTGTTATTTTGGCAAGGATTGTCTTGCTTCTCAACTATCTGTAGGTGTTCGCATTGTGCCAACTTTAAACCATCGAATAGCTTGAACTAGCGAATGTTCGTTGTGAATGTGAAAGCATGATTGAAATACTTAGATACGGAGAAGGCATGCAAAATAAACTGCAAACTGAAGGTTATGTTGGGCCTTTCTCTAGCGGCAATGATGAGCTATTGCAGGCTATGAAGTCAGAGTTAAATAAACTGGGTAATAATTTTAAAAACCTACATATTAAAAGTGAAATTTGTCAATCTTTGCTTTCGAGTCCTTTGATTGCAGATTTTGTTAATGCTTATTTTGGCAAGAGTTTAAAGCTGTGGAGAACTAACTGTTTTAAAAAGGTAGACGGCAGTGGTGAGGTCAGTTGGCACCACGACCGTCACTTTGAGAATGCAGATGAAAAGGTGACGTTTTCAAACCTAGGTAATCATTTCTCAATCTTGCTGGCAGTCACTGATATGACAGAAGAAACTGGAATAATGGAATTTATTCCCGGCTCACATTTGCCAGTTCCCGGCTTTAAGCGAGATGAACGTCCATTTCACCAGCGAGCGATACAAGAACATTTTCTCGATATTCCAGAGGAATTACTGGCAAAACGAGTCAGTATTCCTTTAAAACGTGGCGAGTTCATCTTATTCCATTCAGGTTTATTACATCGTAGTCTGCCAGCACAGGGTGTCGACGTTAATCGATATTCTATGGTAGCTAGGTTATGCACTGCGGATACTCTTATTCCAAATGAATTGGCGTCTCCCCAGGAGGTTGTTGACTATCCTATGAAAATGGTTGCTCAAAATGGTAGTTTAGACGGAAAAGTTGCGCTTATCACGGGTGGAAGTCGCGGTATTGGTCGAGCTATTGCAAAAGCAATTTTGGCGCAGGGAGGTAAGGTCATGATAGTTGGGCGAGACAATGCTAAATTGGCGCAAGCTCAATCTGAGTTAAATCAGAGTGGCCAAGCATCTGCACTTGGAAGTTTGCAGGCAGACGCGAGTGATTATGCCTCGCTTAGTCAGGCTTTTGAGTTGGCCCATGAAACATTTGGTAAAATAGATATCGTATTTTCGAACGCAGCGACCAATCAACCTGCAGGAGTGCTCGAAAATATGACAGTTGATGAATGGATGACACCCTTTAACTCGAATATGGCATGCACAGTGAATACCTGTAAACTCGCGGTTCAATATTTGAGACAAAGTGGCGGAAATATCATTACTTTAGGATCGGGCATAGGTCACGCAGGTGCTCAAGGGAATTCCTCGTATGCAGCGGCGAAAGCAGCGAGTTGGGTTTTTACCAAATCTCTTGCCCAAGAAGTGGCCAAATATAAAATAAACGTTAACGAATTGATCCCCGGCCCCGTAAAAACGGATATGAACCCGAATGCAAACGGCGCCCATTGGAAAGAACCTGACGATATCGGCCCACTAGCGATAATGTTAGCTACACAGGATTTGGAAAATGGCGCCACAGGACAGTGCTTTTGTTTAAAACGTTTTTAACAGGCGATCTATCACCGTGAATCCTTATAGAAATCTTGAAAATCGACAGTATTGGCGCAATTTTGTCTCTGATAGCAAGGAATCTGGCGTTATTATTAGGGAACTTTGGCAGCCCAAATTTAACATTTCAAAAGATGATGAAATTGTCACGTTTGGCTCGTGTTTTGCCCAGCATTTTAGCCACGCGCTGAAAAAAGCGAATTACACGTGGTTGTGTACTGAAGATTTACCTGCAGGGGTAAGTGATGAGGTTGCTACTGCTTTGGATTATAGAGTGTTCTCATGCAGAACAGGAAATATATATACCACCTCAATTCTAAACCAGTGGGTTGACTGGAGTCTTAACAAGCAGGTCATGCCGCAAGAAATTTGGCAATACAAAAAACGCTACTATGATCCCATGCGCCCAACCATTGAGAAAGTCGGTTTTGAGTCATTAGAAGAATGTCTGGCGATGCGTGAGCAAACAAGGTTATGTTTTACTCGTTGTATTGAACAGGCTGAGGTTTTCGTTTTTACCCTGGGTTTGACAGAAGCCTGGTACAACCCAGACATGGGTTACGAATACCCAGTGTGTCCTCAAGCCCTGAAGATCGCACCGATAGAATGCAGAAGCCAATTCGTAAATCATGACTATGGAAGTGTTAAAGCTTATTTACTTAGTGCATTGGAAAAAATACGCCAAGTTAATCCAACTGTAAAAGTACTACTAACAGTTTCGCCAGTACCACTAATAGCTACTCAGTTGTCAGATCATGTGATGGTTGCCACTACGTCGGCGAAATCAATTTTAAGAGCGGTATGCAGTAGTGTTGCAGATACCTCAAAACACATCGATTACTTTCCATCTTATGAAATCATCACTAACCCGTTTAAGTCAGGCAATTTTTTTGCAGACGATAGACGAAGTGTAACGAGTGACGGCGTGAATACAGTGATGCAGCATTTCTTTGGCCCGTTTGGCACTGCAGTGCATGCTCATAGTAACGATTTAACAGCAAATCAGCCAAATCGTAGCAAAAAAGATTATGACCAAACGGTGTGCGAAGAAGAACTATTAGTGGCTTTTGCCAACGAACAAGGGAAGAGCACTTGAATATTTGTGTTATAGGCAATTCTCATGTGGCTGCCTTGAAAAAATCTTCATTTCAACTTGATTGCAATACTTTAGATTATTACGCTATCCCCGGAGCTGGGGCCCCTGACCTGCTCTTAAAAAACGATAGACTCTTCCCAGATTATGATTCAGATAAAGGAGTCACCTATCCTGACTTTAAACCTGGTGAATGGGTTAGCAGTAATATTCCGCAGGTTGAAACACAGGGTCTGGAGCTAGATAATTATGATTTGATCGTATATTCAGGTGTTGGTTTGCCGGCGCTCCGTTCATCAAATGTAAATGCTATTAATCAGGTTGTTTGCCCTTTTTTTCTTCCCGCTAATTATGACCAGAGCAGTTGCGAAAAAAATATTGTCAGCATACAGGCTTTTGAAAGATTGATCGTAAATGAACTGGAAAATGCAGCGAACATTTGTTCTCTCAGGTTGCTACTAGCACATTTTAATGGACCCATATTACTTCAACATTTCCCCGTGCCAAGTAATCAACTGCGCACACAACCAGACTTTGACTATGCATCAAGTGTTAGCATTTCAAGTCTGATTAAGTGGTATTATAAGCAACAAATAGAGTTTGTTGAAAATTTGATAGTCGAACATTCGAATGCATCTTATCTATTTGATGTTTTTGAACTTGTTGACGAATCTGGTTTTACGCAGAATCGTTTCAGCAAGCTTAATGACGCGTGGCACATGAATCATTTGTACGGTGATGAAGTCTTTAAACACCTGCAGATATATTTAGACAATCTTTAAAAGTAGTTACAAAAATATGAAAAAAATATTTATAGCAGGTCACCGCGGCATGGTCGGGTCGGCCATTGTTCGACAATTGCAAGCACGTGGTGACGTTGAATTGGTTTTACGCTCACGCAGTGAATTGGATTTAACGAATCAGCAGGCAGTTGCCGAATTTTTTAAGGCAGAGCAAATTGATGATGTGTATTTGGCAGCAGCCAAAGTCGGCGGCATTATTGCTAACAACACCTATCCTGCTGATTTTATTTACGAAAACCTGATGATTGAGTGCAATATTATTCACTCAGCTCATATGGCGAGTATACAGCAATTGTTGTTTTTGGGCTCTTCATGTATTTATCCAAAGTTGGCATCACAGCCGATGGCTGAATCTGCATTGTTAACCGCTACTTTAGAACCAACCAATGAACCCTATGCCATTGCAAAAATCGCTGGGATTAAATTGTGTGAGTCTTATAACCGCCAGTATGGCCGTGACTATCGCAGTGTGATGCCGACCAACTTATATGGGCCGCATGATAATTTTCACCCTGAAAATTCCCATGTTATTCCGGCGCTATTGCGTCGATTTCACGAAGCCAAACTTAATGGTGATAAGCAAGTGGTTGCCTGGGGTAGCGGCAAACCGATGCGCGAGTTTTTACATGTCAACGACATGGCCGCAGCGTCAATTCATGTGATGGAATTAGATAAAACAACCTACGATGAAAATACTGAGCCTATGTTAAGTCATATTAATGTGGGAACTGGTGTGGATTGCACTATTCGTGAATTGGTTGAAACGGTGGCCAAGGTTACTGGTTTTGCCGGTGAGATTGAATTTGATGCCACTAAACCAGACGGTGCGCCGCGTAAATTGATGAATGTGGATAGGCTGGCATCATTAGGTTGGCAATATACCTATAGCCTTGAAGCCGGTTTACAAGATGCCTATCAGTGGTTTTTAGAGAATCAGGACAGATTCAGAGGTTAAGGATAGGCAACATGTAATATTTGCAACTTAACATGGACTTCTGATTGAAATTCGAAGTGTGTCAGTAAGTTGGCTATGAAACGGATTTTGTCTTCTGTCAGATTGATTTAAATCATATCCCAGCTTCAATTTGTGGGCTGTTTTTGAGATTGTAAATATTCATGTAATTTTTCACGATTTTGTAAAATCACTGTATCTTCTCTATACAGGTCCAAACGATAATTCCATTCTGGTGGTAGCGTCGCAATCCTTAGATTAGTCTTGTAAAGTAGAAATCTAAATGTGCCTTGATCATGATAATGGGAGAACATGTCGGCAAGATATGCATTAGCCCAGCTTTTAATAAAATTTTTCACGGCTTGAGTATTATTATACAGAATTAAATCACAGTTAAATTCGGGAAATGCAACGGGCAATTCAGGGATCAAGCCATGAGTATGGGATGGAACAATTCTAGTTTTAGGAGCGTGCGATGCAGCAATATCAAAATTGTCGAGTAAGTCAGGAAGCACTGCTACTCCATCTTTAAGAGCATATGTATCAGCACCTAATAATAATACTTTGTCTTCAGACATCTCTTGCATGACACGATGCTTTACAATCATTTGGCCGTTCATATGACATCGGTTCTTTAAAAACTCAGGAACATAAAACTCAGCATCACGAATTTCATCAAATTGATCAATACCATCTAGATCTTTTGCATCAGTGTAGAGATAGTATTTTGCATCTGGCAGGTATTTTCGGAAGCTCTTAGCGGACTCATTTGCTTCACGAACAAAAAATCCATTTCTATGGTGAGAGTTGATATATAAAACGGCTAAGGACACTTGTATCTCCATCTGAACAGATAATTTTATTAAAATAACTTATTGAATTTCCCCTCTACTTTTTTAGGACTGGATAGGGACATACTTCAGTGCAACCGCATGACTTACATCTACTTTTGTACTCACATCCAGTACCCAATGCAAGCTGTTCTCTATTTCCCAGTGACCTCGTACTGCTTCTGCAAATTGTACCTAATTTACTCGGGCAGTTCTTATGCTTTTTTGTGCACTGGTGAAAGTACATTGAAACGCTATAAAATCGATTCTGATTTTAGGGGATTGGTATACAAGCTTTATTATTTGCGAAATCAAGAGAGTTAAGCGTAGTACATTGTCATAAGATACCATGTAAAATATTTTATCAAACAAAAACACATCTAGAGGATTTATTAATATGGTGTGTATTTAGTATTTATCCAGTGTAAAACTATTTAATTACTACTTAGTTGCTGGTATCTGGCAATGTTACATAGTGCTTTGTAGTTCTTTGACCCGGCAGCAAGCCGTCTTTCTTGGGCCGTTTGAGCATTTTCACGACGACTATGTGTTTGGTGAAGATATCACGACTCATTATGTGGTGTTGGGCTATGCCCTTACCATCGATATTGATTTGGCAAGCTTGCCCCAGGACCAACACTGCCAGTACGCCTGTTTTACTGCTAGTGACATGCTTCGGCGAGAAGATGTACACACACATTCGAAATAGTACGTGGCAGATGATGTGCCATTCAAGACGGGATGTAGTGAATTGAGCTGAGATAAATCTTGTTTTTTGTGCGTAATCGGGGAAATTCTGTAATAATACTGCCAGTTTACAAAGCGCGTTAATCCCAGCTAGATTGCAGGGCTGTTTTACATTCTTCAGGTGAATAAATATACATGTCTAAAAATATAATTGAGAAAATATCTCAGAAGTTCAAAGGTGGTGTTCTTAAGTATTCCTTAGATCAGGCTAACACTAATGAAATTGTTGGTTGGGTTTTCGATCCAAAAAGCACAAGTGATCACCTGGTGGTGCAGTTACGCGAAGGCGATAAGGTTGTCGACACAATTAAAGCGGATGAACTTAGAAAAGATGTAAGGGATGCGGGTTTCGGCAATGGCTATTGTGGATTTCGTTTTAATACTCAAACATTATTTGCAGAGCAGGCAGAAGCCCGTATTGACTTATTTGCCAACGGTAAAAAACTCAATCAGGAACCAATTGTTATTAAATTTGAGGTGCAAAAACCTCTACAACAAACAGGTGTCTTAGAAAACTACCGAGTGCATATAGATAATAATATTCCCGGCAAATTATTCGGGTGGGCTATTGATGACAGTCGCCAGGCACATAAGCCCCATATTGAATGCAAATTGGGTGACTTTACACTAGGTGCTTGTGTTGCTGATACTTTTCGGGATGACCTTGCCAAGGCTGGTATCGGTGATGGTAAATTTGCATTTAAAATTGACTATGACGTTGCGTTTTTGCCAGATGACGGTGCTGGGCTTAAGGTGATTGTTGATGGTATCGTATTAGTTAATTCTGAAAAATCCTTTATTCTATCAGCTACTGACGTACAAAAAGCCAAAGATAATAAACAACAAGCTCTTTTTGTGGAGGGCGTAAAGCAGGAAATTAGTGAAATTACGCAGCAAATCAGTCAACACAATATGAATGAGGGATTGCCTGCAGACAGCGTGGCTGGGGTGTGCAGTGTGTTTGTTGAGAGAATGGCTGAGATGAGTTTTAGGCTGTCAGTCATTGAAAAAGCTTTGGTAGCAAAATCATCTGGAAATTAAGCAACAGAATAAAAAAACCTTAGCTGGGGGTCTATTGTCCTCGCTCTATTCGCGTTAAATTTTAAAGGTATATTTGTGCAATTTCTGTCAACTCAACCATCACCCTTGCGCGCGCAGGTTGACACAGTTGATGCTCTCGTTTCTGGCTGGCTGTTAATGGCTGCATTGTCATCGCAGGTAAAGCGGATTAACATCGGCCTGATTTGCGCGAGGCTGGCTTTGAAAACTACCGGTAATAGCTCTGAATCAAGTGCTTTGCTAAATTGAGAGTAGTCAGAAAATGTATAATGGTTTTGCAATTCCTTTTTTAAACGTTGGAATGCTTAATAATTCTCTGCTTTTTTCATTAGCATCAATGACTAGTGAGAACAAACCCAATGTTGGTTTTTTGTAGGCGAACTTACTAGGATGATTTTCAATTGTTTGTATGTTTGTTTGAGCTTGTGTTTAAATAATTGGCAGTAACTATGGTTGTAGTTATCCCGATTAAAACAACTAAAACAGCAGTAATAGGGAACGAAAATTCAATGGTGATTTTGTTGAAGGGATACTTTCAATTTGTTCAATTTGTTATTTATTTTCTGTAACTTTATATTCTCGTTTTTGTTCTTCCGCAGATTTGTAAAGTGTATAGGCTCCGACTTCTAAAATACTGGCTACACGTTGAATAGAGGAAGGAGCAACAAGACGCTCTCTAAATACTTTACTGACAATATCTTTAGGAGCTGAATCAAGGTTTTCTTTATCTGCAATTGGTTCTGCTAACGATGCTTGAGTTTTGTAACCCGCACTAGCCAGCGCTTCTTCGAGCTTAACTCGAGAAGCGCGGATCCCTCGCTTTCGTTTGCGCGGTGAATTCTGAGCCTCGACTATAATGCAGTCCTTTTTCCTTGTCGTTGATGGTGGGTTAGATATACAAGCATGTTATTCATCGCTGTATGAAAAACATACAGCGTTCAATTGCTTATTACTATTATTGGTTATTTTTTTAAAAAGCCGTTTAAGTGACGACATTCATAGTGAAACGACTTTAACTCTCTAAAAACGAATGTCGGCGTCTTATCTGGTATTATTTTTAGCCGCTATTTTTTCTTTTCACACATCAGCACTAACAATAAATATCACCAGCGACAGCGACACTAAAGCTGCTTCTGCTCCAAAAGTGTATAAGATTTATGTAAGCAACACTGACAAGGTGACCCGTAACAATGTGCAATTGAGGGCCAATGTTCCTTCACAAATGACGTTTTATCGAGACCTATCTTTACCTACAGTTAATGTTTGCAGCAGCACTTGTAGCACAGGTCAAGTACCTCGCTGGGATTTGGGTGATATCGCTGCAGGTCAAACGAAAATCATCCATGCTTTGTATTTTACCAAATCCAATGCATCGGATGAGGATGTGACTATTTCAACTTCAGTAAGTTATGACGGAATATCCTCCTCAATCGACACTGAACAAGGCTTTAGTTTTTCAAATGACGTGTCTTGCGTCATTTAAATTGACACTGACCCTTTTATTCACCAAATAGGCAAAACGCAAGACCTGATAATCATATAGCAATCTCCTACGTGTCGAGCTTAAATTATGTGTTGACCAAAACACTTTTTAAACACAAACACGAGGAGATTGAGATGAAACTATATGGCGGGATTGACTTACATTCAAATAATAGTGTTATTGCGATTAAAGATGACAACGGCAAAGTACTCGTTTGTAAAAAATTGCCTAATGATTGGGAGCTGATACAGCGATTCCTTGAACCATACAAAGAGATGTTAATAGGATTAGTCATCGAGTCGACCTATAACTGGTATTGGCTTGTGGATGCTTTAATAGGCGCCAAGTTCTGTGTTCACTTGGCCAACACGGCGGCTATCCAACAGTACTCGGGGTTAAAGTATGCTGATGATAATAGTGATGCACAATGGTTGGCTGAAATGCTTAGACTTAATATTTTACCTGAAGGGTATATTTACCCTAAAGAGGAACGAGCAGTGCGAGATCTGATGCGCAAACGCATGAATCTGGTACAACAATCAACAGCAAACTTGTTGTCTATTCAGGGCATATACATGCGTCATCTAAGCTACAGGCTCAGTAATAACAAAATAAAACAGCTTACCTGCGAGCAAATAGCACAAGATCATACTGCAAACACAGCACAAGCGGTGACAGCCACCCTCAATGTTATGAATTGTCTTAAAAATGAAATTAAGCAGATTGAAAGTGCTTTATTAGTACAAGTAAAACTAAGAGCTGAATTTAAATCACTGAGTAGCATTGATGGTATTGGCAATATTCTGGCCCTGACTATTATGCTAGAAACAGGTGATATTAAACGCTTTAACAAGCCAGGGAATTATGCCTCCTATTGCCGTTGTATCGGTGGAGCGCGCTATAGCAACGGTAAAAAGAAAGGGGGAAGCAATAGCAAAAATGGCAATAAATATCTGGCATGGGCTTTTGTCGAAGCGGCTAATTTTGCTATTCGCCACAACAAAATAGTCAAAAGCTATTACCAGCGAAAAGCCGCTAAAACGAATCAAATTATCGCTATAAAGACGGTTGCCCATAAGCTTGCAAGGGCCTGTTTTTATGTATTAAGAGACCAGGTGGAATTTGATGCCAATAAAGCTTTTTGTTAACCAGTTTGGCTAAGGTGATGAGTTATACGCGGGGTTGGTAAAACCATTAGACCTGATTAAACCATCACCTTACCCAATCCAATCCAATGAAGTTGAAAAATGAATATGCCCACACTCATAGCTATAACGGGTTGGACTGTCTTTATTAGGCTGAGCCATAGATCTGTTAACGAGTCGTTTCGCGACTCAGAACTGGAATGAGTGTGGCACTAAAAAATGACTGAGGCGAAAGCCAAGAGCAGTAGCCTTCCATGAACACGGCAGGCTACACCGCTTTAATTCAGATGAGTGACTGGTGCGTATTCACACCAACGACGTAATTTTTAGGAGCATATAAATAATCAGCTGCAAAGGATGGAACAAGCACAACGATTTACTTAGTTGAAATAAAACATAAGGGATGACGCATACCTACTTGACCGGAGAGGGCTAATGAGTGACCCCAACACACACAAGACCTGACCCCAACACACAGGCACAACACAGTTTCATTTTTTTGCAGTTTGGCAAAACGCAAGACCTGACCCCAACACACCCATGACCCCAACACACCCACAGTTTGGCAAAACGCAAGACCTGACCCCAACACACATTTTTCACCAAATAGGCAAAACGCAAGACCTGACCCCAACACATGTGACCCCAACACATGATAGCCAACGTTTCAATAAAGAAGCAACTCTGTGAACCCCAGGCATAGTTTCATGAGCTGGTTTATCTGAGCCAAGGTGAACTGTTTTCTTTCTTGAATGCCCCATCTCATTCAATGAGCTATAAGCTTGTGACCCATCAGTACAGATTTTACAGTTAGGTTCAATGACATCACTTATGAATTGTTCAATATTCTTTTTTGTTGCTCTATCTACCTGTCGTAATCTGATGCGACCAAATCCTTTTGGCTCTAATAACTCTATAGCAATTAGAACAACAGATTTTGTTTTATCTTGTTGATTTTCAGTGGAAGTTTTATGAACTATTCCACCAACGAAAGTTTCATCTACTTCAACAATACCAGATAACTTATCTCTTTCTGGGTTTACCATAGCATGGCGTAATCTATGCAGTATTGTCCAAGCCGTTTGGTAACTACCAAGTCCAAGTAAACGTTGCATACCAAGCGCACTGACTCCATTTTTCTGATTTGTTAAATACCAAACAGCAGCAAACCAATTTTTTAGAGGGGTTCTGGTCTTATCAAAAATAGTACCTGCTGTTACAGAAGTTTGCTTACGGCATTTAACACATTTAAATTTATTTTTTGGAAGACTATATGGAACACTTTCGCTAAAACAGTTTGGGCAAATAAAACCATTAGGCCAGCGAAGTTTTTTTAAATAACTTAGGCATGATTGTTCATCGTGAAAGCAGTTCATAAACTGATCCCAGTTTTTAGGGTAATCAATGCCTGCTTTGAGTGATTTGGATTCTTTGCTCATCACTACATATTGACACTGGTTGCTCTAAATGGATAGCCCTTGTTTTTTTACAGTCAGAACGTCTATAGTAGTGCTGAACTATATCCCAAACTGGCTGAGTAATGGGTTGGTTTTGACTAAAGTCGGCAAACAGACCAAAGGGTGTCCTAGGACCATCTCTGCTTGGATCAGCCAGATAACGATCATTGCCAACTACCCACAAAAAGCCAGGCACTGAGTCCTGTGAGCTTATATTTTTGGCGCACAGTGTGCTTAAAAAGTAACGTTCATAATACTCTTTTTGTTGTTGGTACGATTGAGTCACTGGGCTTTGCTCAGTTTCAAGTTTAAAACCAAACTCATCTATCCACAGAGGTTTGTTTATGCCTGATTCGCGGTATATTTGCAGCGCACCGCTTATGACTTGGTGATAATAAGAGTCAGTAGTCTGGTTAACAAGCTTTGGTAAATGCACATAAAGATTGAGTGTCACCACCGAGAGTGTTGGTAGGTTTTGTTTTACCCATTGTAAATAGGTTTGAATATCTTCAGCACTGCGGTAGGTCACAGTATCAAATGAATAGTTTAGTTTTTTCAAATCAGGGTGGGGATGGTTGTCGAAATAATGGAAGACACGTTTTATCCACCTAGCATGATTAACAACTCGGCTTGGCTGAACATCGCCACCCAGCATAACCATGTTTATATTGGTTTTATTAATTTGGCTTAAAATGCTTTCAAAAAACACAATATCATTATCTGCATCAGCAAAGTCTTTTGACCCGCCCAGTACAATTTCAATATTAAAATTAAATTCGGGGCGGGTAAGGAAAGCCAAAAAATGATTAATCGCCTCTACATGCGGTTTGGCGAGTTGCGGATAAACCTCTTGCATATCAAAATTGCAGCGATTTTGGTAAATCTCATAAAAACCTTTACCAATCAGTAAGCGAACCCAATTGACCCCTGATCCTTTAAGTTCTTGTAAGGTATTAATTAAGCGCTTCTCAATGTCAATTGTGGTGCCTTTGCAAGCTTTTTCACCGTGATAAAGTTTTTCAATGAGCTGAGGTAGGTCTTCCTGATCACGGCCATTCAGATAGAATAAACTCACGCCTTTGACAGGCTCTTGCATAAAATCAGGAGAGGAACTGATAGCCGCGTTTTTTGCAGAGGCAATTTTAACTTTATCGAACGTCTCGAAGGCCTGTACTTCTGTCTGTAGAACCAAACTAAATGTCAGCAAAATGAGGTAAAGCTTGGTCATATTATTTTCCTAATGTGTTAGAGGTAAAGCCTTAATTATTGTCAGTTTTTAAACTACATACTTTAAATCGTGAACAAGACCTGCAGTTAAAGAGCAACTCAAATTGGCAATCGCCCTTAGTTTTCCAAGCTAGTTATTTCAATACTAAAGACTTAATTTTACCGACATTATCATCAATTGAGAATGAGGGTGAGCTTATTAAAAACTGAACACAAAGCATGTCTGAATGATGTGATTGACCGAAAAGTGCAAACATTTGTGCGTTTAGGACTAACCCTAAAAGCGAAAATCAATTAGAGTTTTAGAATATTGTTTGAATCACAAACTGGGAGAAAAGATATGTTTGCAGTATACAAAGGTAGAGGGAGCTCACAAGCAGGAGGATTAACAGGCTTTCTTATTCTGATGCTAATTATATTTCAGTCTTCTTTTGCTCATGCTGCAGATAAGCTGATAATTAAGAGCATTAAAGCGCAAAAGACGGCTCACGGCTTAGATTCGAGTTCAAAAACCGGCTTTGCTGCGCTTGGTGCCGCAATTGGCGTTGCGGCTGCATCGGCAGCAGCCCCTGCCACAGCAGGCCTTTCCACCTTTGCTGCAATAAAAGCTGGCGGTAGCGGTGGCGGAGCAGCACTTGCAGCAGCGGATTTATTAGATGGTAAGTATAGTGGCCAAGACGATTTGATTGTGCGGGTCAATGGTAGGAAAGTCTGGCCAATAGGTGTCGGATTCCAGCCAATGAACCCTGGTGAGGAAATTTTTCCAAATATTGAGGCTTCATTTGAATTTGGTGTGCGTATTCAGCTTGTAGAGTATGACTCGGGCAGTGATGATGATGATTTAGGTGCACTGGATATCAGTAGCACGTTTTATGATTTAACCGACCCAGGTGCAGATTATGGAAAAGATCAGGTTATAGTACTGTCTCCTTCAGATGAAGATGGCAGCATTTACCTTATCACCTATGTTGTGTTGCGTAACCAAGGCGACCCATCACAAGTCGTCAAAAGCATGATTTGCGGAACCGCCCAATGTAATGCCTGTTTTAATGCCGCGTGTGTTGGTCAGCAGATATCCCATCTTGATAGGGATGGCGATTTAGAAGATTTAAAGAGTTGCCCTTATCCTTTCGTAACCACTGGTTTTCAAAAATTTCCTCAGTTTATAGTTGATGATGTTTACCTGAGGGTGTGTGGTACGCCTTGTCCAGTATTAGCGCCCACTACTCTGACTGCAAGTTTACCCTCGCCTGGAAGGCCTTTAATCACTTGGAGTCCCATTAGCGAAGCTGATCGTTATTTGGTTACTGAAAAAAATCAATTTGGACAAGTGACGAACAGTTTTTCTACTTTTGAGCCAAGATTTTCGCGTACTCATTCTAAGGCCCCTACGTTTAATCCAGGAACCTATACATACAGCGTAATAGGTATGAATATAGACAGTATCGTTGCTAGCAGAAGTAATGGGACTGAAGGCGTATGTCTAGGTACTGCTAGCAAATCTGTCAGCATTTTTGTTCCCTTAACCCCAGTGTTGGTTGATGTTGAGGTGGAGAGTGAAGATGCAGTTGGCCTTGGCACAGGTACAGTGGACCTCAGTCCAGAGCCGGTAACGGAAATTGGCGGCAAATATTATACACCTGGTCAGGTGGTCACCTTTACCGCAAAAGCAGAAAGCCGCTCAGAATTTGTCGGATGGAGCGGTAACCCACTTTGTTCTGATGATAAATTAACCTGCGACATCACCATTGTGACGGGTGCACCAGTAAATGTGAAAGCCATTTTTAGACCCAAACCTCGCTTGGTTATTTACACTGTGGGCATTTCAAATGCAGCTGATGGAGTAAATGTTTTCCCCAAAGGAAATGTGTGTAACAACGTAGCTTATACATGTTTTGAATATGACACAGGCGACGCTGTGTCAATAGCCGGTATCACAGATGCCAATACAGGCGTGGCATTCGATCGCTGGAGTGGCGATGAAGACTGCAGTGATGGCAGTGTAACAGTGGATAAAAATATTACCTGCACTGCTGTTTTTAAAAGGACCTCTTACGATTTAACCATCACGCCGTCTGCTGGTAGTAAAGTGATCTCAGATACCGGCTCAATTGACTGTGGTGAACTTTGTAGCGCCAGTTACCCGGTGGATGACAGCAGTTTCAAAGTGGTTGAGTTGTTAACTGCCACTATTAATCCTGATTTCACATTTGTTCGCTGGGTTGGTGCCAGCGGTTGTTGGGATGCAAACACCTTGATTAACATTAACGACCCCTTAAAAAGAAGTATAGCTGTGGGGGATAAAGATGTGAATTGCGGCGTTATTGCCGTGCCTGAAGACACGGTTTATGCTCTGACTATTGAAAAGTTAGGAGGGGGGACGGTTAAGGCCGCAGCAACACCCTTTGTTGACTCCTCTGACATTCTTATTTGTCCTGCCGGTCATGCCTGCACGGTAGAGTACCCGGTGAATGCTCAAGTGACTCTTACCGCTAAGGCCACCCGTGGCTCTGAGTTTGTCGGCTTTGAATCATCTGATGTGGGCAGTGACAACTACAGACGAGAAGACGATGACTGTATCGATGGCCAGATCAGTATGATTGAAAGCCTGAGCTGTGTTGCTACCTTTAAAACCAATATTTTGGTCGTCAATGGCGCAGATGATGATAAATCGAAAGAGGATAATGAATATATCGGTGTGCTCAATAATATGGATTCAGTGGATTACGATATCTGGCATATAAAACATCCTACTTCTGGCGATAACACTTTTGATACCACAACAAATCAGCGCCGGGTCGAGCCTAGTGCAGAAGATTTGGCCAATTATGGCCGGGTGATCTGGTATACGGGCAATGCTGGTACAGAACGGGCTGTTGCGTCCCTAAAAGCAGGGCCAAGTGAAGCCGCAGAGGCAAGCTTGGCAAGCTACCTAGATTCGGGTGGATGTTTATTGATGAGCGGTCCAGAGTATTTTAAAGACCGAGGACTCACACCTTTCATGAAAAATTATTTGGGTGTCAGCGGTATCACCGAAGATGTAGAAGCTTCATATATTAAGGGAGCTGGTGATGCCATTTTTGGTTTTGACACACTCACTGAAGAGTCATTTAAAGGCGCAAGTTCAGAAGGGTATTTTCGTTTTCAGGGTAGTTTCCCTCCATACAGTAGTGATGCCTTGATCCCTAACCCGGATATAGCGGATGGTAATATTTTGTTTACTTACCAAGATGATGACTTTGGTAATATTAGAAGCAGAGGTGACGCTGCAATCGCCATAGATACGGGTACTTATCGAGCGGCGTTCTTTGGTTTTCCTTTTCTGGGGATCTCCAGTGGTGAGCGCCAGAATAATACCATGCGCACCTTTCTGGATTTTTGTGGTCGACCTGAAAATGACGATACGTTTGAGGTCAATGATGACTTTGATAGTGCCTCGGAACGCAAAGGCTCTTTTATTCTCGATAATATGAAAGTATTCAAAGGTAATGACGACTACTTTAAGTGGACCTCCGATTTTTATGGTCAAGGAACGCTTGTTTTACAGTTTGATAATTCAGAGGATACCTTTGGCATCGAAATCTATGATAGTCAGTTTTCATCGTTACATCAGACTGAATTTACTACCAGTACTACATTTCCATTAACTAATTTGGACGAGGATGACATTTTTTATATCCGAATCTACGGCGTGGACGAGGCTACTGGTGAATACTCATTAACTATTAGTTATATTGGTGCCCCTGACCGTGATCATGACGGCACACCAGACAGTGAAGATGCGTTACCTGAAGATGCATTCGAGCAGTTTGATAATGATGGTGACTTTATTGGCGACACCGTCGACACCGATGACGACAATGATGGTTTGCCAGATTTATGGGAAATACAGTTTGGATTTGATCCCTTAGTGGCAAACGATGAAGACGCTGATACTGATGCAGATACTTTTACTGATCTTCAGGAGTTTCGCCTAGACACAAATTCGAATGATGCAAGTTCGTTTCCAGTGCCTGCCGCATTGCCGGTGAGCGTTTCAATCAATCAAAGAAAAAACGACGTGGACGGCGACGGTAAATCTGACTTGTTATGGCGCAGTGAAGCCAAAGGCTGGAACTTCTTGTGGTCGATGGATGGAGTAAAAACCAAACAGGCATCACCGATTAATGTGGTGCAGGATGATGGTTGGTTAATGGCGGGTCAGGGCGACTATGACGCGGACGGTAAGTCAGACATCTTGTGGCGCAATACACTCACTGGTCTGAACTTTATCTATCTGATGGATGGCTTGACGATTAAAACCCGTAAGGTGCTCAACTTTGTCGATGCACCGCAGTGGGAGTTGCGGGGCAGTGGTGACTTTAATGGTGACGGTAAAGGGGATGTATTGTGGCGTGATGTGGTGCGAGGGCGCACCCATTTCTTCCTGATGGATGGCCTGAGTATTGGCACTAACCAACCAGGATTGTTGGTCACTGACTTGAACTACAAGATAGTGGCGATAGGGGATATTAACGGCGATGGCACAGATGATGTGATTTGGCGTAATCAAGCTACAGGTGTGAACTATATCTGGATAATGGTAAATGGCCAGATAGCTAGCCGTTATGTGCTCAATACTATTAATGATGATTGGACGATAGCCGGGGCCGGAGATTTGGACGGCGATGGCACCGACGATATCATCTTGCGCAACCAGGTGGATGGCCGTAACTGGGCGTATTTGATGGAAGACGGTCAAATCAAGGCCAGTGAGCTTATCAATACGGTCGGCGATACCAACTGGCAGATAGCCAACATGGGTGATTACGATGGCGATGGCAAGGTGGATATTTTGTGGCGCAATGAAAACGCAGCCAGAAACATCGTGCATCTTATGGATGGGCTATCGGTGCACGCCAAAGGGGTGTTAAGGCCCACCGACAATACTTGGCAGTTGGCGCAATAGCGGGTCAGACGGTTAAAGGATAAAGCAAAGCGCAAAGGTGACTCACCTTTGCGCTTTTTTTTGCCTTGTGCACAGAAAAAATAAGAGGGTGGGTTTAAATAAAGGGGTGTGCCGAAACTGAGCAGTTCACAGGAGAAGCACTCACGATGGCCCTGTTTTTGGATGTTTAATTAACCGACCTGTTGCAGGTTGACCGAAAAGTACAAACATTTGTGGGTTAAGTGCAAACCTTGCAGCGCCTAATAAGGTATGGTTTTTAGAAATACACTAATGATATTCTCCCATCGTTGAGGGGTTTAAACGATATACGTTTTTTCAAGGATAGTTTGACTGAATGCATAAACTGCGCAGCTAAGAAAGTGACAGTGTTCAGGGATAGATTTCATTTTTGTTATGGAGAATGCGTTGGGTATCTGCTGTCGCCAGCCAGACGGGTTTTAGTGTAAGTATTAAGTCGGCCACAGTCGGCGAAATGGTATGAGATTAAGCACATGCTTCCGGTAGGAACTCATGCTTATTTGGTTTAAACATAAGGAGTATTTGGCATGAATTTCTATAAGAAGCGCCAGTCTATGTCGCAATCGTTCAATAAAGTCAGTTTACTGACACTAATTTGTTTGCTGAGCTCGCCAGTGATGGCGGCCACTCCTGGCTTGCCTTTTACCGAAGACTTTTCAGACCAGACATTAATGGATAGCAGTCAAACCACGGCAAATTGGTCTACCGAAGAAAAAGCCGTGGCATTGGCCTGGCATACACAACGCTTGCAGCAATTACCGGATGGCGCTACTCCCCGCAGCGCCCTTGTTGGTACTGACGAGGATGAAACCTTTTCACTCACCCTTGGGGATATCGACGGCGATGGTGACCTTGATGTGCTCGCGGGTAACTTGAATCAAACCAACAAGCTGTACCTGAATAATGGCAGTGGTGGTTTTAGCACGGCTGGCGTAAACATTGGCAGTGAGACGAATAGCACCCTCTCGCTGACCCTTGGGGATATTGACGGCGATGGTGATTTGGATGTGCTGGCAGGTAATGAGGGTCAAACCAACAAGCTATACCTGAATAATGGCAGTGGCAGTTTTAGCACGCTTGGCGTAAACATTGGCAATGAGACGGATAATACCCGTGCGCTCACCCTAGGGGATATCGACGGCGATGGGGATTTGGATGTGCTGGCGGGTAATCTTAATGCAACCAACAAGCTTTACCTAAATAATGGCAGTGGTGGTTTTAGCCCAACGGGCTTGGATATTGGCAATGAGACGGATACCACCCTCGTGCTTACCCTTGGTGATATCGACGGCGATGGTGATTTGGACGTGCTGGCGGGTAATAATGGTCAACCCAACAAGCTGTACCTGAATATTGGCAGTGGCAATTTTAGCGTCGGAGATAATATTAGCAGTGAGGCAGATAATATCGTCGCACTTATCCTTGGTGATATCGACGGCGATGGTGATTTGGACCTGCTGGCGGGTAATTTTAATGCAACCAACAAGCTTTACCTGAATGATGGCAGTGGTGGTTTTAGCGCCGGAAATAATATTGGCAGTGAGGCGGGTAGAACCCTCGCGCTCGCCCTAGAAGATATTGACGGCGATGGTGATTTGGATGTGTTGTCGGGTAATCAGGGTCAAAACACGCTGTATCTGAATAATGGCAGTGGTGGTTTTAGTGAGGCGGGCTTCAACATTGGCAGTGAGACGGATAATACCCGTACACTCACCCTTGGAGATATCGACGGCGATGGTGATTTGGACGTGCTGGCAGGTAATTTTAATGCAACCAACAAGCTGTACCTGAATGCTGGCAGTGGCGGTATTAGCACGGCTGGCTTCAACATTGGCAGTGAGACGGATAATACCCTTGCACTCACCCTTGGAGATATCGACGGCGATGGTGATTTGGACGTGCTGGTGGGTAATCTGGGTCAAAACAAGCTGTACCTAAATAATGGCAGTGGCGGTTTTAGCGAGGTGGGCTTCAATATTGGCGGTGAGACGGATAATACTCGTACGCTCACCCTTGGAGATATCGACGGCGATGGGGATTTGGACGTACTGTTGGGTAATAATGGTCTAAACAAGCTGTACTTGAATGATGGCACTGGCGGCTTTGGCGAGACGGGCGTAAACATTGGAAGTGAGACGGGTAACACCTATGAGCTTACCCTTGGGGATATCGACGGCGATGGTGATTTGGATGTGCTGGTGGGTAATTTCGACCAAGCCAACAAGCTGTATCTGAATAATGGCAGTGGCGGTTTTAGCGAGGTGGGCTTCAACATTGGCGGTGAGACGGATAATACTCGTACGCTCACCCTTGGAGATATCGACGGCGATGGGGATTTGGATGTGTTGGCGGGTAATTTCGGCCAAGCCAACAAGCTGTACTTGAATGATGGCAGTGGCGGTTTTAGCACGGCTGGCGTAAACATTGGCGGTGTGCCGAATAGCACCTTAGCACTTATCCTTGGTGATATCGACGGCGATGGTGATTTGGACGTGCTGGCGGGTAATTATAATGTAACCAACAAGCTTTACCTGAATGATGGCAGTGGTGGTTTTAGCGCCGGAGATAATATTGGCAGTGAGGCGGGTAGTACCCTCACGCTCGCCCTAGAAGATATTGACGGCGATGGGGATTTGGATGTGTTGGCGGGTAATCAGGGTCAAAACACGCTGTATCTGAATAATGGCAGTGGTGGTTTTAGTGAGGCGGGCTTCAACATTGGCAGTGAGACGGGTAACACCTATGCGCTTACCCTTGGGGATATTGACGGCGATGGTGATTTGGACGTGCTGGCGGGTAATTATAATGCAACCAACAAGCTATACCGGAATAATGGCAGCGCCGGTTTTAGTGCCGCGGGCTCAGATATTGGCAATGAGAGCGATATCACCCACTTGCTAACCCTGGGTGATATTGATGGCGATGGTGATTTGGACGTACTGACGGGTAATTATAATGCAACCAACAAGCTGTACCGGAATAATGGCAGTGGTGGTTTTAGCACGCCTGGCGTAAACATTGGCAATGAGGAGGATGAAACCATTTCACTCACCCTAGGGGATATCGACGGCGATGGTGATTTGGATGTGCTAGCGGGTAATAATACAACAGCAACCAATAAGTTATACCTGAATAATGGCAGTGGCGGTTTTAGTGAGGTGGGCGTAAGCATTGGCAGTGAGACGGATAGAACCTGGGCGCTGAGCCTTGGGGATATCGACGGCGATGGTGATTTGGACGTGCTGGCGGGTAATGTTCTCGAAAACAAGCTGTATCTAAATGATGGTAGTGGTGGTTTTAGCCCGACGGGCTTGGATATTGGCAATGAGAGGGATACCACCCTCGCGCTAACCCTGGGTGATATTGATGGCGATGGTGATTTGGACGTGCTGGCGGGTAATTTTAATGCAACCAACAAGCTGTACCTAAATAATGGCAGTGGTGGTTTTAGCCCAACGGGCTTGGATATTGGCAATGAGGGGGATAGCACCCGTGCGCTTACCCTTGGGGATATCGACGGCGATGGTGATTTGGACGTGCTGGCGGGTAATTATAGTCGTCAAACCAACAAGCTGTACCTGAATAATGGCAGTGGCGGTTTTAGCCCGGCGGGCGTAAACATTGGCAGTGAGTTTGATGAAACCTATGCGCTCGTTCTTGGCGATATCGACGGCGATGGAGATTTGGATGTGCTGGCGGGTAATTTTAATCAAAGCAACAAGCTGTACCTAAATGAGGGCAGTGGTAGTTTTAGCACGACGGGCGTAAACATTGGCAATGAGAGGGGTAGCACCCTTGCGCTTACCCTTGGGGATATCGACGGCGATGGGGATTTGGATGTGCTGGATGGTAATAATGGCGCAAACAAGCTGTATCGCCAGGTCAGCTTTATGACGCATGCTGGGCGGGTTGTTTCAAACAAGGTTAATGATACTGAAACCGATATTTTGGCGCTTAGGTTTAATGTCACTCAAACTAGCAACACGCCCACGACGCGCAATACCCGCATCGATTATTATGTATCGAATAATGGTGGTATTCAATGGCATCAGGTCACGCCGGGTCATGTCTTTGCTTTTCCTGATGCGGGCACTGACGATTTGCGCTGGAAAGCCCAATTGCGTTCGCTGTCACCCTCTCGCACGCCTTTATTGTCACAAGTGACGCTTGAGCAAGTTGACCCTGACGATTTGGATGGTGATGGGATTGACAATGAAAATGATGCCTATCCACTTATTTCAATTGGTGATTATGTTGATACCGACAACGACGGTGCACCGGATGAGTGCGATGCGGCTTGTATATCCCTTGGCATGGCAGCTGACACTGACGATGACAATGACGGTGTATTGGATGTAGATGATGCATTTCCTCTTGATCCTACAAAATCGCAAAACACAACTCAGCAAAAAGTCAAAAGCGACGTGGATGGCGATGGTAAATCAGACTTGTTATGGCGCAGCAATGCTAAAGGTTGGAACTTTTTATGGTCGATGGATGGTGTAAAAACCAAACAAGCCAAACCGATTAATGTGGTACAAGATGAAGGTTGGCTGATGGCGGGTCAGGGTGATTATGACGCCGATGGTCATTCGGATATCTTGTGGCGTAATACGCTCACCGGCATGAACTTTATTTACCTGATGGATGGCTTGACGATTAAAACCCGTAAGGTGCTCAACTTTGTCGATGCACCGCAGTGGGAGTTGCGGGGCAGTGGTGACTTTAATGGCGACGGTAAAGGGGATGTATTGTGGCGTGATGTGGTGCGAGGGCGCACCCATTTCTTCCTGATGGATGGTCTCAGTATTGGCACTAACCAACCAGGATTGTTGGTCACCGACTTGAACTACAAGATAGTGGCGATAGGGGATATTAACGGCGATGGCACAGATGATGTGATTTGGCGTAATCAAGCTACAGGTGTGAACTATATCTGGATAATGGTAAATGGCCAGATAGCTAGCCGTTATGTGCTCAATACTATCAACGGGGATTGGACGATAGCCGGGGCCGGAGATTTGGATGGCGATGGTACCGATGACATGATTTTACGTAACCAAGTAGATGGTCGTAACTGGGCGTATTTGATGGAAAGCGGTCAAATCAAGACCAGTGAGCTTATCAATACGGTAGGTATGGGCTGGCAAATTGCTGACATGGGCGATTATGATGGAGACGGTAAGGCAGACTTGTTATGGCGCAATGAAAGCACGGCTAGAAACATCGTGCATCTTATGGATGGGCTATCGGTGCACGCCAAAGGGGTGTTAAGGCCCACCGACAATACTTGGCAGTTGGCTAAGTAAGCTCAATTAGCGGTAAAGCAAACAGGAAAGGTCAGCTCAGTAATATGAGGTGGTCTTGGCCTGGCATTCGCAGCGATTACAGCAATTACCTGATGGTACACAAGCGGGCATTGCCTTTGGACCTTTTAACTTTACAATAATAACAATCGAAACAAGGCTGCAAATAAAATAAAATGAAACGCATACTCAACCTCACTTCACTTCTATTGCTGCTTGTTATCGCACACCCTGCCGCTGCGGTTATAAAAGCACTGTCAGCGATAGATACGCCAGACTTTGCCGTAGGCGTCACTGTCTCGGGCAATTATGCCTATGTCGCTGATTACGAATCAGGTCTACAAGTCATTGATATATCAAACCCCGCTAGGCCAGTAATAGTTGGCACTGTTGATACGCCAGGCATTGCCCTAGGCGTCACTGTCTCGGGCAATTATGCCTATGTCGCTGATGACGAATCAGGTCTACAAGTCATTGATATATCAACCCCCGCTGCGCCAGTAATAGTCGGCAGTATCGATACGCCAGGCTTTGCCCGACGCGTCACTGTCTCGGGCAATTATGCCTATGTCGCTGATATCAACTCAGGTCTACAAGTCATTGATATATCAACCCCCGCTGCGCCAGTAATAGTCGGCAGCATCGATACGCCAGGCGTTGCCCAAGGCGTCACTGTCTCGGGCAATTATGCCTATGTCGCTGATGGCCTTTCCGGTCTACAAGTCATTGATATATCAAACCGCGCTGCGCCAGTAATAGTCGGCACTGTTGATACGCCAGGCGCTGCCCGAGGCGTCACTGTCTCGGGCAATTATGCCTATGTCGCTGATGGCACTTTAGGATTGCAGGTCATTGATATATCAAACCCCGCTGCGCCAGCAATAGTTGGCAGTGTTGATACGCCAGACCGTGCCTATGGCGTCACCGTTTCAAGCAATTATGCCTATGTCGCTGATGGCCTTTCCGGTCTACAAGTCATTGATATATCAAACCCCGCTGCGCCAGTAATAGTTGGCAGCATCAGTACGCCAGGCTTTGCCCAAGGCGTCACTGTCTCGGGCAATTATGCCTATGTCGCTGATGGCACTTCAGGATTGCAGGTCATTAATATCACTTACCCGCAGGAGGACCCTTCAATAGTCGGCGCTGTTGATACGCTAGGAAAGGCCTGGAACGTCACTGTCTCGGGCAATTATGCCTATGTCGCTGATGGCACTTTAGGATTGCAGGTCATTGATATATCAAACCGCGCTGCACCAGTAATAATCGGCAGCATCGGTACACCAGGCTTTGCCGCAGGCGTCACCGTTTCGGGCAATTATGCCTTTGTCGCTGCTGACACTTCAGGATTGCAGGTCATTGATATATCAAACCCCGCTGCGCCAGAAATAGTCGGCAGCATCGATACGCCAGGCGCTGCCTATAGCGTCATTGTCTCGGGCAATTATGCTTATGTCGCTGATTACAGCTTTGGTCTACAAATCATTGATATATCAAACCCCGCTGAGCCAGTAATAGTCGGCACTGTTGATACGCCAGCCTTTGCCTATGGCGTCACTGTCTCGGGCAATTATGCCTATGTCGCTGATGCCCTTTCCGGTCTACAAGTCATTGATATATCAAACCGCGCTGCGCCAGTAATAATCGGCAGCATCGATACGCCAGGCTTTGCCTCAGGCGTCACTGTCTCGGGAAATTATGCCTATGTCGCTGATATCAACAAAGGCCTACAAGTCATTGATATATCAAACCCCGCTGCGCCAGTAATAGTCGGTAGCATCGATATTTATGTCACTGCCTATAGCGTCACTGTCTGGGGCAATTATGCCTATGTCGCTGATGACAACTTCGGGCTACAAGTCTTTGATATATCAAACCCCGCTGCGCCAGCAATAGTTGGCATTGTTCATACGCCAAGCTCTGCTCGAGGCGTCACTGTCTCGGGAAATTATGCCTATGTCGCTGATAACGAATCAGGCCTGCAAGTCATTGATATCATTAATTTTGTGCCCGTGATAGTAGGCAGTGTTGATACGCCAAGCTCTGCCGAAGGCGTCACTGTCTCGGGCAATTATGCCTATGTCGCTGATTCCCGCTCAGGGCTACAAGTCATTAATATATCAAACCCCGCTACGCCAGTAATAGTTGGCACTGTTGATACGTCAGGCTTTGCCCTAGGCGTTACCCTCTCGGGCAATTATGCCTATGTCGCTGATAACTTTTCCGGTCTACAAGTCATTAATATATCAAACCCCGCTGCGCCAGTAATAGTCGGCACTTTTGATACGGCAGGCAATGCCTATCGCGTCACTGTCTCGGGAAATTATGCCTATGTCGCTGATTTCCTTTCAGGTCTACAAGTCATTGATATATCAACCCCCGCTGCGCCAGTATTAGTTGGCACTGTTGATACGCCAGGCGCTGCCCGAGGCGTCACTGTCTCCGGAAATTATGTCTATGTCGCTGATGATAACTCAGGGCTACAAGTCATTAATATATCAAACCCCGCAGTGCCAGCAATAGTTGGCACTGTTGATACGTCAGGCTTTGCCCTAGGCGTCACCCTCTCGGGCAATTATGCCTATGTCGCTGATTACGAATCAGGTCTACAAGTCATTGATATATCAAACCCCGCTGCGCCAGTAATAGTCGGCACTGTTGATACGTCAGGCTTTGCCGAAGGCGTCACTGTCTCGGGAAATTATGCCTATGTCGCTGATAACAACTCAGGGCTACAAGTCATTGATATATCAAACCCCGTTGCGCCAGTAATAGTCGGCAGTATCGATACGCCAGGCGCTGCCGGAGGCGTCACTGTCTCGGGAAATTATGCCTATGTCGCTGATAGATATTCAGGTCTACAGATAATTGGTATATCCGATCTTGCTGATACCGATAGTGATTTAATTGTCGACGGTGATGACAATTGCCCCACGATCGCCAATGGTGATCAAGCAGATTTAGACTTGGATGGTATTGGTGATGTCTGTGACGATGATATTGATGGCGATACAATTAATAACAGCCTTGATGCGTTCTCACTGATAGCCATTGGAGATTATGTTGATACTGATAATGACGGTGCACCGGATGAGTGCGATGCGGCTTGTATATCCCTTGGCATGGCAGCTGATGCTGACGACGACAACGATGGTTATTCAGATGCAGATGATGCGTTCTCACTGATAGCCATTGGAGATTACGTTGATACTGATAATGACGGTGCGCCGGATGAGTGTGATGCGGCTTGTATATCCCTTGGCATGGCAGCTGATGTTGACGACGACAACGATGGTGTATTGGATGTGAACGATGCCTTCCCATTGGATGCAGGCGAGTTTGATATCATCAATTTTGTGCCCACGATAGTCGGCAGTATTGATACGCCAAGCTTTGCCCGAAGCGTCACCGTCTCGGGCAATTATGCCTATGTCGCTGATAGTTTTTCTGGCCTACAAGTCATTGATATATCAAACCCCGCTGCGCCAGTAATAGTCGGCAGCATCGATACGCCAGCCGATGCCAAGGACGTCACCCTCTTCGGCAATTATGCCTATGTCGCTGATGGTTTTTCTGGCCTACAAGTCATTGATATATCAAACCCATCTTTGCCTGTGATAGTAAGCCTTATCGATACGCCAGACTTTGCCCGAGGCGTCACCGTCTCGGGTAATTATGCCTATGTCGCTGATGACGAATCAGGTCTACAAGTCATTGATATATCAAACCCCGCTGCGCCATTAATAGTCAGTACTGTTGATACGCCAGGCGCTGCCCGACGCGTCACTTTCTCGGGAAATTATGTCAATGTCGCTGATGACGAATCAGGTCTACAAGTCATTGATATATCAAACCCCGCTGCGCCAGTAATAGTTGGCACTGTTGATACGCCAGACCGTGCCTTTGGCGTCACCGTCTCGGGCAATTATGCCTATGTCGCTGATTACGAATCAGGTCTACAAGTCATTGATATATCAAACCCCGCTGCGCCAGTAATAGTCGGCACTGTTGATACCTCAGGCTTTGCCGAAGGCGTCACTGTCTCGGGAAATTATGCCTATGTCGCTGATAACAACTCAGGGCTACAAGTCATTGATATATCAAACCCCGCTGCGCCAGTAATAGTTGGCACTGTTGATACGCCAGGCCCTGCCCGAGGCGTCACCATCTCGGGCAATTATGCCTATGTCGCTGATGGTTTTTCTGGCCTACAAGTCATTGATATATCCGGTCTTGCTGATACCGATAGTGATTTAATTGTCGACGGTGATGACAATTGCCCCACCATCGCCAATGTTGATCAAGCAGATTTAGAATTGGATGGTATTGGTGATGTCTGTGACGATGATATTGATGGCGATACAATTAATAACAGCCTTGATGCATTCC
>NZ_PJCF01000017.1 GCF_002835935.1 Paraglaciecola sp. MB-3u-78
AAAGCGGTCATAGAGGTAATTGCGATTCAGGATCAAAAAACCTAAGTTTTGGCAAATTAGGATGGCTGCCTCTGCAACTGCGGAGAACATAGCTATAGAGACAGCCAACATAATAAAACATTAAATTTGGGTGTTATGGGTGGTTATATAAACCCATTTAGCTCACCAAAACCAATTTTTCTCTTTGCGCTTATAAAGAAATTTGTAACCGCTTTGCGTTATGTCAAATTGGTTAAGCTTTCCATCGGTAAGGCTCTGTGGGTCAAATTGTATGACTATGCCAGCCGGTTCAAACCGAAACTCCGTTTCTGAATACGGGGTGAGGGATTTTTCTGATTGGCCTGCTGGCTTATACATTACCTGTTTGTCTGCAACCCTGAAGCTAAGTTCTATAGGCATGTCCTTACTACTAAAAGTACCTACGGTCCTGCCCATTGCCTTGGCCGACAGCACCACAGGTTTGGCAGAAAAATCTGGGATTGTAAAGTCTTTGCCATAGTTATTGCTCAGAACAGCAATCAATACATCATTAAAATTATAGTTAACGCCGTTGCTCAATACAGTGACAACAATGCCATCTACGGGATTAAATCCAACAGCGGAAACAAACCCGTCGATACTTCCATTGTGACCAAAGAACGTTTGTTTATAAAATGGTGTCGAAAACAAGCCCAGGCCATAGCCATCCTCAAGTGTCATCATGGCACTTAGCGAATTTTCAGATAACAGTTTTCCAGCAAACAATGCTGACAAAAATAGGTTGGTTTCTTTCGCAGTAGACACCATGCCTCCCGCGGCATGAGACACACTCATGTGGGTTTCAGGTTGACGCTCCCAAGTATCAGAAAAGCGGTAAGAAAATACTTCGTTATTTTCAATCTCGATACTGTTCCCAAAGTATGTATTCGCAAGGCCTAGGGGAATAGTGATCTTCTCTGATACGACTTCGGCATAAGATTTTTCGCGCAAGGATTCTATGATAAAACCCAATAACACATAGTTTGAGTTGGAATATTGATGTTTGCTGTTTGGCTTAAACAGAGGATCATAGGATTGAATGCGCTGCTCCATCTGTTTACGAGACTGGCCTTTAGTCATGTAATTAACATATGCAGGTTCATCGGTGAAACTTTGAATACCCGTGCGGTGGCTGAGTAATTGCTTAACCGTGATGCTCTCAGCGTTTGGAATGTCAGGATAGAAAGTGCTCAACTTTGTTTCTAGAGACAGTTTGCCTTCTTCAATGAGCTGCATTATCAATATTGATGTAAAGATTTTACTTATTGAGCCTAATCGAAATTCAGTTTTTGCTGATAGTGGAATATTATCTTCAACTGAAGCAAAACCAGAGTAATACTCGTAAAGAGTCTCGCCATGTTGGGAAATGTATACTGCTGTCATCATCCTTTCATTATCACTAAGGTTAGACAGGTAGGCATCAAGTTTACTCTCTTTTGGATTCTTGGTTTGAGCAAGTAAATTGGGAGAGACACACATAGATACGAAAAACAGTAACGTAAATAATGAAAACAAATTTAGCTTTCTAGTCATGAAATTTTCCATTTGGTTTTTAGCCACCCTAGCATAAGTTTTTTGGCTTTTGAAAGGCAGAGCCTTGTCCAATATGAAATGAGTCTTAACTAATTGCGTGTTTCCAAAATGAAATGCGTCTAAAGACTTAAATTCTGTTCATGATCATAAGATGCAAGCGATCATGAATATAGAAAACCTCACCACTATTGAAGAGCTTGAACGCTTTATTCAAGGTAACCAAGCCGTCGCCTTTACCGTTTTAGGTGATAAAAATCAGCGATATCAATTCATTCAAAAAACATTGATAAAATTTCGCTATATCACGTTAAAAAAAACCGACAAAGGGATCGTCAATCAATACCTTAAAAAGGTGACAGGCTACTCGCGGCAGCAACTCACTCGATTGATAAAACAATACAAGGACGTCGGCAGAATTAACTGGCAACCTTGCCGAACTAACGGCTTTTCAACCATTTACAGTACAAAGGATATTAAGCTACTGGCTGAAATGGACGCAAGGCATGATGATATCTGTGGTCATGCCACTAAAAAGCTGTTGGAGCGTGCCTACAATACGTTTGAGCAATCAGAATACCAAATGCTTGCCACTATCTCTGTTTCACATTTATATAACTTGAGGCACTCTCAAGGCTACCAAAAACAACGCAGACACTTCACAAAAACACAATCAAGACAAGTGCCTATTGGCGAACGGCGTAAACCTCAACCCAACGGCGAGCCTGGCTATATTCGTATTGATACCGTGCACCAAGGAGACCTAGATAAACAAAAAGGCGTGTATCATATTAATGCAGTTGATGAGGTGACACAGTTTGAGGTTGTTTGCTCAGTTGAACGTATTAGTGAGCGTTACCTCATTCCAGTACTAACGCAAATGATGGCCGCATTTCCTTTTATTATCAAAGGGTTTCATTCAGATAATGGCTCTGAATACATCAACAAACACGTGTGTAAATTACTCACCAAACTTGAAATAGAGCTCACTAAATCACGCTCAAGACACTCAAACGATAATGCCTTAGCAGAAAGTAAAAATGCATCAATTGTAAGAAAACAGTTTGGTTACACACATATTCCACAGAAATGGGCACCGTTAATCAATACGTTTAATTTAAAATATCTTTACCCGTATATCAATTATCATAGACCTTGTTTCTTTCCTGAAGTCACCACTGATGATAAAGGGAAACAACGTAAAACTTACCCTTACAAAAGTATGATGACGCCCTATGAAAAACTAAAATCTTTACCCAATGCCAAAACATATTTGAAAGCAGACTTTCATTTTGAAATACTAGATGAGCAAGCTATGGAAATGACAGATAATGCTTGTGCTGAATTACTTCAAAAAGAACGTAATGAATTATTTAACCAGATCTTTGAACAGAATAAACGAGCCTAAAAATTTACTTACTTAAGACTCATTTGTTAATTGGAATATACTGGCAGGTGTGTGTTCTTATTGTAGGTATGCTGGAACTTTATAGTGCAAAGATATGGGGGCATTAACGATTGAAAAACTAATTAGCCCACCGACCGCTTCTCGCTCATTTACGACGCTCAGTTAATGGTTCCAATGAGCGAATTGCGGCCATCGGTCTAGGCTATGGCGTATGAGAAGTTCACTGCGACAGCGGACGGTTAGGGCTATTTGTGCAATGAATGCTATGCAGTTTTACACCATTTTGTTGTCACCTTGGAGATGGTATTGGAATTTCCGCAGTCTGATAGGCAAATTCGGTCTATTCTTTTAGAGTTGGCGGTGTTTAATGACAATGAACGAATGTCGGGTTAGCGAGAAAACTGAAATTTAAGGTCGGATTTCCTATATTGGCAATCCGACCTCGTACAATATTTCGATTAGAATCTATGTACGTTTTCTGCGAGAATAAAATATGCCCATCATTAACGGTAGTACTAAAAACAACACGTTAGGTTCAGATACATTTACGCTTGGTTCAGATGCCCTCGCTACTTGACCTCGAATTTCACCGCCAGGCTTAAAGTCTGAATGAATATTGATATACCACAAGTCAGCAAGTAAATCCGTAGCCTGTGCGGCACTGATTATGGCGCTACCTGACGTTGGATTAGAACCAATTGATATAGCCACTTGCACCCCAGCATTCTGGTTAAACAAGGCAGCTCCATGAAAGTGTGCCGTCGTAACAATTCCAGTTAAGCCCGACCAGCTTAAATCCCAAGAAAACTCATTGCTTACATCATCATATAGCATGGACGCTATGCCGGTACCCAGACTTCCCGTTCCAGCCCCAGCATTTGCTTGCGCTCCGTCAATACTGGATGTGAAGTTGATAATTGTAGCTTGGGTAGGCAGTGAAATAGTGAAGGCTACAAGGGCAATAAAGGATGTTAATAATTTAATGTTCATTTGCGACTTTCCTAATTAGCAGTTTTAAATTGCCCCAAAATGAGACATTTTATTTTACAAAGAGCGGCTTAACTATAGCTCAAAGTTGTAATAGAGAAAGCGGAATTGACTGTCTCTTTACAGCTAATTGGGATCATTCATTGGGTAGAAAATAAACAGCCGCTAATGGCACATTTGAGTCGTTTAGTATGCAATGTTAAGCACGAAAACTAAGCCCTTGAGAACCCTAGTATATCCCTAGCTTCAACAGCCGTATTATCGCCAATCAAAGCCCTTGCAGATGGCAACTTTACGGTAACCTTCCAAGCTCTGGTGGTTTTAAGTAATGTTGTGGTTGAGCGAAGCCCCTTAAAGGTCTTAGGATGGCATCTGAACTAAAGTTAACCAATCAGTGCACCTAGTAATTCAAGGCACTTTCTAAAAACCTGTTCTACAATAAATATTCACTTGATTGATGACATGGAAGTTGTAGTTATGAGCAACATCGGATTTGAAGTATTAAAACTTGCCTTGATAGACGCAATTACAAAACAGTAACTTATCGCCGCAGAAATGCAGGAATTGCCAGAACACTCAAAGGTTCGCAAGCTCGTTGAAGAACAATCCCTGCTCCTGAAAGAAATGATGACCCTTTTAAATCGCATTGCTTAATACAAGCAACCTAAAGCGCCTCATTGCGATAATACGCTGGTAAAAGTTGGTATGTGACACCGATTTACTCCATTCTTCACGGTTCGATGTCCGTTACAGATACAGGCTGGTTTTCTGGCAGCTTTCGACAATCAATTTTTGCTGTTCTGACTCGTCATTCACAGCATCAATAATACTTGGTCGTTCTTTAGAGGCTTTACTTTGAATTGGTTTAGCTCTCATCTCCCAATCCCCCTCAATTTCACCCATAAAAGACAGGGTTAACCGTTTTTTTGTCCTAGTGTTAACGACTCCTAACTCTCTGAGCAGGCAATTGATTAACTCCTGCTTATCAATAGTGTCCTGTAATGCGTATTTTTTACCTTTAACTCCGATGTTTGTCATCATCATTCCGTTCGATTAATCACTTGCCGGTTAAATTTTAGCCAGAAAATGAGAAACCGCAAACTTGATATTTTAAGCTGCTCTTTGTCGGTGACTCTTCCGCTTTACATTTGAAAGCAGACTAAAGCACTGAGCCTAGCGCCAGCAATATACAGGTGATTTAATGGGTCCTTCCTAGTCATATACCACAAGGGTAATTCGCAGCGCATGTTTCCATTTCTACACGACTAACAATAGTGAATTGACGATGACGACGATAACTTCCAGAGCGGCCATTGGGTGCAATGTTAAAGTAACTGCAATAATGAGCTAAAACGAGCTCGTTGATAATTCTATTTCTTTACCGTTTAAATCGATTTACAGCCCAATATTCAACTGGTGTTGAATGGCAGTGGTTCGCTCGATTAAGTTAGTTACCATCAAACCGTGAATGGCCCTTAAGAGCGAGGAACGGTCGTAGCCCAAACTGAATATATTGTTCACTTTTTTGATATTTGTGGATGCTATCGGTCGGAATCCTAGTGGCAGGTGTTCCGACAAAGCGGTCATTAGTTATTAGATGTGCCTTACGGCAACTGCTAGCCATTTTAGGACGCGAGTTGAGGGATTGATCAAGAGTATTGTGAAGCAAGCAACTTGACCCCTTTTTTTCTTTTGTGAAGCAAGCAACTTGACCCCTTTTTTTCTTGACCCCTTTTTTTTCGGTTGAGTCAGATATCATTTTATTGCGAGCGGCCGCAAAGAGAAGCAGACATTGGATTGAATGACCCCCGACTGTCTGCAATTCCTATCGCTCATTCTTGCCATTGCACCTGTGAACCAGAGTGATAATTTAATGGTGAAAACAGATTTCATTGAAGTAAACAGCTGTGGCGGTTATTGGCATTTTTGCCACTTAATTTGGTTGCTATCCCTTAGTATCTTTTTGACATGTTTAACTTTTATTTCAATAGGTAAGAGATTTTTACGGCTTCTAATTATTCTCTTGTAATAAAATATACCAACCAAAGCTTAAGTTAATATTTAATCAAAAATAGAAGCCATACCAAGTCGCTAGAGCTTACCTCCCCTGATTAAAGGGCTGAAGCTTTGAAGTGAACACATACTTGTCTCCACGATATACACTTCGAGTATATTCAAGGGGAGTATTGTCGGGTAAAAAAGTGTAGCGTTCAATTCGTAGTACAGGTCCGCCTTCTTGAATCGAAAGCAACCCCGCTTCAGTGGGTGAGGCAATGGATGCCGTTACCTTTTGATCACCATGACTAGGGGAACAATGGTTGGTTTGCAGTGCATGATAAAGTGAGTCAGTTAAGGTGTCTAAATTAGGTAAGAATTGGGCCGGTATAATTGTATTTTCGATACCCATTGGCATATCGTTAGACAGACGTACCCGAGATAAGCGACACACTTGTTTGCCGGTTGATAATTTTAGAGTGCTTGCTTCTTTTGATGTGGCTTGTGCAATCATTTTAATCAGCCAGATAGAGCTAGGATCAACACCCAAAGTACGCATTTCATCGGTAAAACCTGATAGGTCTTCACCTTTATGCTCGATGCGCTCGCTGATAAACGTGCCTGAACCTTGCTTGCGAAATAATAACCCCTCCATGATGAGTTGATCGATAGCTTTGCGAACGGTGACACGTGATGCTTGAATTTTTTCGCATAAGATACGTTCAGATGGAATGGATTCTCCGCTGGTTATTTGGCCACTTAATATAAACTTGCGTAAGTCATTTGCAAGTTGTTGATAAAGCGGCGCGGATTTATTCCAACCTGCTCCAATTTGGTTAAACAATACATCTTTAATAGCCATTTCCTCAATACTAAAACAGGGCTTGCATGTGCATTTATCAAGCCCTGATACTATCTATGGTCTAAAACGGAAGGTGACACCAACAGTGCGACCAATGACGTCATAATCACTTACCGTGCCGAAAAAAGTGCCACCTGATTCAGGGATCGGGGGTTGTTTATCAAGCAAATTATCAATACCAAAGATCAGCTTGTTGTGCAAAAACCTGTGTGCTTAAAAATGCAGAGGTCGAAAGGGCAATCAGAATGCTCTTGGCGACAGGTTTTAAGACTGGTTTTAATAGATGGACCTTCATGTAACACTCTCCTTATTAATATATTACTAATTACTCATCCGGTGATAGTAATCATGTCTTTAATTGGTATTAACCTATAGTTGTTTCAATACAATTGTCAATACCTTTACAACTAAAGGTATTGAATAAATCCATTTGAATGGTGATTAGTCTAAAAATTGACAATGCCAATTTTCAAGTGGTATTGTTAATTGGTATCTATTGTTGTTGACGGCTTTTTGAGCAAATAAGCCTTTTTTAGGTGAAGCTATGCATCCACATATTGAAAAACTACATAACATTTCTAAGCAACATTCGCGATTAATCATTGGATTGATGAGTGGCACTTCTCTTGATGGTTTGGACATTGCTCTTTGTAAAATTAGCGGTTCTGGCACTAACACGCAATGCGACTTACTCCATTTTAAAACTATCGATTATTGTGAGGACTACCGACAACATGTAAAGGCGATATTCGCTAAACCTATCGGTAGCATTGAACAGGTGTGTATCTTAAATGCATGGATTGGCCGGTATCACGCTACATTAGTGAATCAGGCAATACAGGATTTTGGTTATCAAAATACAGATATTGATGCGGTTGCCAGCCATGGTCAGACTATTTATCACAGCCCTTCAGAACAACATCAATATGCCGATTTCCCCAATGCTACTTTACAAATAGGTGATGGCGACCATATAGCCGTGCTAACGCAGATCATCACGTTAAGTGATTTCAGACAAAAACATATTGCAGCTGGAGGGCAAGGAGCACCTCTGGTGATGTACGGGGACTATTTGATGTTTCATAGCCCCGATGAAAACCGCATTATGCTCAATATCGGTGGTATCGCGAATTTAACTTGCTTGCCAAGTAAAGGCGGTGTTTCAGATGTTTTTAGCTCAGACATTGGTCCAGGAAATACCATGATGGATGCCTTGGTGCAGACTCATTATTCAGGATTATTTTACGACAAGGATGCAAAAATTGCCGCTGCAGGAATTGTGCACCAAGGTTTGCTTATGCAATTGGCCAGCGCTGCCTTTTTTTTACAAGCTGTTCCTAAAACTACTGGGCCTGAAGTGTTTAATTTAGCTTATTTGCTTGAAGCTCAAAAACAGGTTGCTGCCACAGATTTGTCGAATGAAGATGTGATGGCAACACTTTGTGACTTTAGTGCAAAATGTATATGTGACAGCATCATCACCCTTGGTAAAACATTCCCACATTTAATGGTGTATGTAAGTGGTGGCGGCATTCATAATCCTCTGTTGATGAAGCGGATACAAATAAGGCTAAGTAACCAATTACCACAAGCGAAAATAGCAAGTACTGAACAACTATCGTTAAATCCGGACGCGAAAGAGGCCGTTTTGTTTGCCCTTCTTGCCAATGAAACCTTGTGCGCGAATACCCAAACACTGCCCTCATCTGAGACCAATATGCCCAGTGTCAGTCTGGGGAAAATAAGCTTTCCCGATTAGTTAAGAAAACACATTGGTTTCGACGGGCTTATCATGACTGATGATATAGATATGCAGGCACTTAGTGGTGCAACAGCACAAAAGGCGGAGCAGGCTTTAAGTGCCGGCTGTGATGTTGTGCTGCAATGTAGCGGAAAAAAAGATGATTTACGTTCTCTTGAAACCGCTTTGCAGCCACTGGCCGACAAGGCACTCGAGCGCGCTCAATTTGCGGCCTCAAAAGCGGCTGCGAGTCCAGTAGATATTGATGAAACGGCTTTGTTAGAAGAGTTATCAGAGCTTTTGTTAAAGGGTAGTGCGTAATTATGATTGACCAATATTCAGGACTCGATGTAGCCGTTTTTGCGCTGTATCTTGGTATACTGCTTATCACCGGTTATTTGTTTAATCGCCGCGCTAAAAATACCAATGATTATTTCTTAGGTGGCAACAACATGCCAATTTGGACAGTGAGTATTTCTGTGCTGGCGACATCCCAATCGGCGGCCACCTTTTTGGGTGGACCGGATCAAGGTTACCGTGGTGATTTAACTTATCTTTCTACCAATATTGCAGGGCTGATAGCGGCTGTATTTGTGGCTAAGTTTTTGTTGCCTCGATTTTATGCGCTCAAGGCCTTCACGGTATACGAACTCTTAGGTAGCCGTTTTGGAGACAACGCTAAGTACCAAGCGGGTATCGTTTATTTGTTTGGTCGTTTATTTGCAAGCGGTGCCCGATTGTTTATGGCAGCCATTGCAGTTTCGATGATTTTATTCGGTGATGTCGCGCCAAGTTCTGTCGCCATCGCTATTTCGATTATTACCGTAGTCGGTTTTGGTTACACAGTCTATGGGGGTATTCGTACTGTTATATATTCTGATGTGGTGCAATGTTTAGTCTATGTAGGTGCCGCAGTGTTGGTACTGTGGCACCTCATGCAATCTATTACGCTAAGTACCGGTGAAATGATCGATGTACTGCAATCGCCGGGTGGCGGTGAAGCCTCTAAACTGACCTTTATCGACTTTTCTTTAGATTTTAGTAGCGCAGGTGTTTTCAATATTTGGTCAATACTGACCGGTTTTGTATTGTTAAATATCGCGGCTTTTGGCCTAGATCAAGATGTTACGCAGCGCATGTTAACCTGCAAAGATTCAAAAAGTGCGACTAAGGCACTGGTATCGTCAATTTTGATGGGGATCCCCGTGGTGTTGGTATTTATTTGCATTGGCTTGTTACTTTTTATTTATTACCAACGTCCAGACATCATGGCACAAGCGACTAACGGTGCACCTATTCCTGAGTTTGAAGGGCAAACGGTTACCATCTTTATGTACTACGTATTAACCAGCTTGCCCAATGGTATCAAAGCGGTGGTCACCATTGGTATTGTGGCTGCGGCCCTGTCGACCCTTAATTCTGGGTTGAATTCAATGTCGTCAGTAGCGGTACAAGATATCTATCGTGGTTGGTTTAAGAAAGGTGTGGCGATCAGTGAAGAAAAACTGGTCGCTGTTGGCCGATGGTGTATGGGAATCGTGGCTATTGCACTGGGCAGTGTTGCCTTGCTTTGTTACTACTGGCAGCAATATACCGACACCCCTCTTTTAGCGTTTGCGCTCGGTGTGATGGTGTTTTCTTACAGTGGCCTATTAGGTATTTATTTCACTGCGCTATTTTCAAAGCGCGGCAGCCCAGGCTCGATTTTTACCGCGCTGCTGGTTGGATTTACCGTTCCAATGTTAATGCAACCCTATGTGCAGTCGTTATATTTACCTGATGCTTGGCAATTTGATTTGGCCTTTACATGGCAACTAGTGTTTGGCACGGCTGCATCCACGTTAATTTGCCTCTCTAGAAAGAGTCATCACTCCACAACTAAGGTGTGTGTATAAACTACAAACACCACTTTTTGTTTTCTGAACCAATCAGCGAGTGTTGATCCTGTCAACATTGCTGGTTTGGGCATCGCTTCACGATAAAGCCTTAACTGCTCGATTTGTTCTTCCCTAAGAATGGTAGCCGTGCTGACCAGAAAATAACTGCGGCTTGATAAGCGGTTTTTAGGTAAGGGGATTTGCCAACCTTGTTGGTTTTGTGTGAGCGGCATGACGGTATAGGCATCCCGCGCGACTAACAGTATTTGAAACTGCGATTGATGTGTTTGAAGATACAATTCACAGAGTTGTTTGAGCCCTAGGTCAGCAAAGGTTTGATGAGTTAAAGGGATGTTCTGACTAGCGGTTTGGGCACAGGTTTTACCTTGCTTAAGCACCGCAACTAATTGGGTGTTTATTGTGGGTTCGACTTTAGCAGTAAGTGCTTTTTGGGCGGGCGATAGCGGTTCACTGCTTTCAGTTGCAAGAAAGTAAGTGATCCCAAAAAACAGCATTAAAAGCAAAAGTAATATTGATGCAGCTATTATGTAATAAGAGTTGGTGCTTACTAACTTCCTATTTTTCACACTAGGTGCTGGCTGGTTTTGGGTGATGTTAGGTAATGCCGCAGCAGCCTGTTCTAGGTTGCTGATAAGCAGGCAGTAGTGGTTTTTTTCTACTTCAGACTGATTCCCATGGGGCAGAATAAATTGCACTTTAGCGCCCAGCGCTGTCCATTGTTCTAGCTGCGGTTGCGCCAGTTTAAATTTAATGGCGACATCACTAACGGCTAATACTTGAAGGTTGCTGGTATTGACCTCACCAGTGGCACAAATAACGCTATCGCCTTGGCTGACTTCACCGTTGCCTAGCAAGCCTTTTGATTGCGCCAAATGGGCTAAGTACATAGCGACTTGCCAGCTGTTACCTTGGTCGATGCGGGCGCTGATATCGACTCGATAACTGCAAGCACCAAACATTTGATGAATTATGCCCACACCTTTTTTAACAAAGTTGTGATAGCTACCGCTGATGTTGGCTGTGGTTGAGGTGCCATTAACGGATACAACTGAGCTGATGTCTTCGTCATCAATAGGCGTGATATTTTGTACCGCAACTAAGCCTTGAGTGGTGGCGATAAAAATATGGGTTTTCATCTCCCTTGTTTTCCTAACATGAATATCGGAAATGGCAGCAAGGACGATTCAACCTGTGTGTTTTGGTTATGATAGGTATATTGCAAACTCAGCATCAAACATGTGTATAAACTTCTGATCTGATTCTTCCATTAATAGCTGCGTTTTACCATCCACAATAGGTGGGAAGTGTATTGAGGATATTAAATCCTCGGAGCAACAATTCACTCGTACGCCTTGATTGTGATGTTTCTGAATCGAATGTGGGATTTTAAGTATCACGTACACTTGCCCAGAAAATTGCTTGTCTCGCTTAAATAACAGTTCAAATTCTGCGGATTTACGGCTGCTGATTTCAGTTGCCGAACTGGCTGCAGCTTGAACCGGGCTGGTGGCAAAGGCTAATTTTTGTAACAACTGCATATATTGACGACGCAAGGGTAACGACTGATTGATGTGTTGCATAAACTGTTGGGCAGCAATGTTTGGATTGCCTAGTGCTAGCTGTACTAAGTCATTAAATAGCAAGGGTTTGTCATTTTTAGGTTGCTCTGGTCCTTGCTCACTTTGATGTAGCTCACGGTATAAGGTTTTGGCGGTAAATAGCTGCTCCTTAGTGTGAAAGAGATCATGATACTGATGATCAGGCATGAGGCGCTCCGTATATTTGCTTAAATCTATTACTGAATATGCATAGGTCAGAGCGATAAATTTCCGCTAGCTGAGTGTTTTCGTGATTTAATTTTGTTATGACCAACAAATAGCGCGCCATTAACTCTTGGCAATGATCGAGTGCCTCACTGCCATCCTGATAAAAATCCAGCTCTGCAAGCGATGGCAGTTTTTTAAATCCATCTTTGTTATTGTTTTTAAAGAGGTTTGCCGCTTCAGTTAACCAAAATTGTGCTTTATGGTGCTGGGATAACCATTGTTGGACATGGACAAAAATGTTTGCTTCAGACTCTGTTGTGTCGGCTATTTGCGCTCGCATCCATATTTTGAGTGCTTGCTGCAAATCTGTAGGCATTTGTTTGAGCATGATGCCAACAAACACAGGGCTATTCAGACTGTAAAATATATGGGCAATAACCTGTTGTACTTGTTTACATTGTGACTCAGTGTTATTGAGTTCGGCTACATAGTCTTGGTATTGGCGGTTGGGGTATTGTTGCAATTTATCTGCCAACACCTGAGTAGACTTGCGTTTAGCTTGCACCAATACCGACTGCCAGCCACCAAATATGCTTAAACGCAAAAAGGATAGTGGTAATTGTCGCGCCAATTTACCGTGGTTTAATAAGGGGCTCATTGGCTGATATTGAGCCAAGGTTAAAAACTTTGGTGATTGGCACAACCAACTTAAATCTTCACAGTTATCTGCTTGTTCAAACACTGTGGTTTGCACCCAATCGGCATCCACTTCACCTTGCTCGGTGTTGCTACCAAGGCTTAATGCATATTCCCCATTAAAGGTGTTTTCAACCATTTCTATGGCGGTCATGGCATCGAGTAAATCGTCTAATACTGTGGAATATTTAATGTAACTAGGTTGTGCTGGTGGGTTGAGCCAAAAATCGAGCACATCTTGGTCAGTGAGTTTTTGAGCGGTTAGATTATGTTGTTTTAACCATCCGCTGATGGCCCGAAAACGTTCTTGGGTACTGGCTTCAGGAATATGTTCTTTTAAGTAGCTATAAATCAGCTTTTGTAAATTAGACGATACCTGTTTTATGCCTTGATTATTAGCACCTAACAGTAAGGTTTCAATGTTAGATAACTGAACGGGTTCAATGCTGGCAATCAATTCCAACATCACCGCTAATACACCGACACGAGTAGGGGATATTGCAAATTCAATGTCGCCTATTTGCAGCTGCAAGTAATCCTCACCCATACAAACTTGGCCTGAAGCGGTTTTAATGGGTTGACTAAAAGCGTGGCGGAAACGTTTGGGTTGGATGTTTTCTTCTAACCAAAAAAAACTGAGTAGAGCAGATGACGAGTAATGTGGGTGGTTAACAACCGCCCAGCAAAGAAAGCTTAATTCATAACATACCGAACCATAGTTGCGGCACACGATGTATTGGGATATTTGCTCTACGTCTTTGCCATGGTATTTATAGCCATCAAGACCGGGCGTGTCTTTTAGCTGGGCAAAAAGCGCCTTTAAGGTGTCGCTAATACCGTAGTTAATTATATTGGTCATTCGGCCTAATTTGATTGTCTGCTCACATCTTTATTGTTCCAATTTAACGAACAATCAGCACTCAATCAAAGACTTTTATCGGCCTTGAAGGATAAACAAGGCCTAATCTGGATATATCGATTCCCACTGCCTGACCTTTGCCATTTTTAGGTTACGAGGGACTTGTGTCGAAGGGGCTTTTTCTAAGGGAGCGGATGGGTGAGTTACAGGCTGTGCTCTATTACTCTTGTAGTTTCGAGTAATGTTATGTAGTCGCAAGGCCCGTAAGGTTTCAATTTGTGGATTTTGAGCCTGTGTATCAAACACCGGTGCATCTCCCTGAAATTCTCCGGAACTCACATCGACATAATTAATACCAGTTTGGTTTACCTGTGAAGCGAATACTGGTTGCTTGTCATACTGTAAAAAACCTTGTTGGGTGGCCAATACATTATCCACATAGTCTCGAGTGGCTGGCATCACCCTGAACTCGCCATGTCTGTTTTTGACGCCAGAACCCCCATTGTAGTGGGACAAAGCAATGTCTAAGCGGCCATCATAGCGTTTCAGCAGTTTTTTCATAAATGTAACCCCTAGCTCTATATTCACATCTGGGTCGAATAAGCGACTACGATGCACCCCAAAAACTTGTTCTGCGGTACGTGGCATTATTTGCATCACACCTTTGGCTCCGGCGTGACTTAAAGCTTGATGATTAAAGTTTGACTCTACCTTGGCAATCGCTAAAGCCAAAGATGGCGGCATATTTTGGCGCTTAGCCTCACCAATAACGCGCTGTTGAATATCATCCGTATCGTAGTAATAAGTGGCCGAAGCAGTCAGGGGTAAAAGTATCGCTAGTAAGCTTAAGACTTTCATTATGGTGAGGGGGGTCATTGAATTTTCTCCAACTGAGTTTGCCAACTTTGGTTAAGCATGGTTATGGAAAGGTTTGGGTGATGTATTTGTTGGCGCAGCGCCATAATTTGTTTCAAAGGTAAGTTATCTTGTACCGCAAGGATCAATGGTTGCTCGGTATCAAAATGAGAAACGTTGTCGATGTTTATATGATTGAGCTGTGTATTGTAAAATTGCCCATTGAAGTAAAAAGCATATTGCTGTTTTTTGTTTTCAGATGTTTTATTGATAGATGTTTCTCCGCTACTGGCGGCTAGTCTTAGCTGCTCAGCATCGGTAAAAGGTTGTTGGATTTTTTGCACCGGCGCATTTTTTAGTGTTTGTTCAGGCAAACCAATAGAAAAGAGCGCCAAAATTAACAAGGAAAAAAACGCCATGGATAATCCCAGTGCGACTTCGGTCATGGCCTGTGTGCTGGTGTCGTGATTGGTATGTTGATGCATTGAGTACCTCCATCGCAGGTTATGCAAAACTTAGAGGTATTTTTGTTAGATGTTGAGTGGAACCGATATAAATATCCAGAGTTCAGTTTATCTATACTCTCATTCATCTGAAATTAATTAAGACAAATAAAGTTTGACCGTTGAGTGAGTTTTAATGGGGCGCGGCTTAACAGGCGTCAAATAAGCAGATGTCACACTACCTGTGCCCTTAATTATTTGTACTGTCCAACAGGGTGCGTATTGCCTTCAACAGGACTTCGCTGCGATAAGGCTTAGTCAGCACGTTATCACTTTGCTCAGGCGTGCCTTGCTGGTCGTCATCCGGCGCAAGAATGCTGCGGGGATAACCAGTCGTGTAGAGAATTTTAATGTTCGGCTGAATCAATGCAGCATTACTTGCGATGTCAAAACCACTCATGCCACCGGGTAGAACTATGTCTGTAAATAACAGGTCAAATGGCTTGTCTGTTCGCAGCCGTTCAATCGCCTCTTGACCATTATTTGCCACAATCACATCATATCCCTGATTCTGCAGTATACTGCGTGACAGCTCCTGAACTTCCAACTCGTCTTCCACAAGCAGGATACGTTCCGAACTCAGCTTTGCTATTGTACTTGTACGTTGGGCACTATCCACTGGCTGCAGCTCTTGTGATCTCGGCAGAAAAACGGTGATCGATGTACCTTTTCCCAGCATACTATTGATAGTCACGTGACCCTCTGATTGTTTAACGAAGCCATAGACCATACTCAGGCCCAGACCACTGCCCTTACCAACATCTTTGGTGGTGAAAAATGGCTCGAACACCTTTGGCAACAGTTCTGAAGGTACGCCATCGCCTGTATCTTTAACTCTGATCATGACGTAATCGCCTGATTGCAGCTCTTCGTGTTGTGCCACAAATATTTCATCCAGCGTGATATTGGCAGCACTGATATCCAGCTTGCCTCCTCGCGGCATAGCGTCTCGAGCATTGACCGCGAGATTTACCAGAGCATTTTCAAACTGATGCGGGTCGACGATTGCGTACCATAGATTCATCTCGGCATGGACTTGCAATTCAATGGTTTCACCCAGACTCCGCTTCAGCATATCCTGCAGGCCATCGACCAGCAACCCGATATTAGTAGTAGTAGGCGCCAATGTTTGTTGCCTTGAGAAGGCCAGCAGGCGGCTCGTTAGTGAAGATCCTCGCTCAACCGCAGTAATGATATGCCGCGCATGAGATTTTGCCTTGTCGTTCCCTGCCACAATCTGTTCGAGCACTTCCGCGTTACCGATCATGATCGCCAGTAGGTTATTAAAATCATGGGCTATGCCTCCCGTCAACTGACCGACGGCTTCCATTCTCTGTGCTCGACGCAAGCGCTCGTTGGCGATCTCGGCTTCCTTCTTGGCTTCCTCGTATTCACAAGTGCGCTCCACCACTTTTGCCTCAAGGGTCTGGTTGATATTACGCAGGTCAAACAGCACGCGTTTGAAACTGATCGCCAGTGAACCTATTTCGTCCTCTCGAGTTGTTAGGGTCTTGAGTTCGTTCTCAAGCCCAGTCGAGGATTCATCGATCGCATGCTTCAGTTGTAGCAAGGGACGTGTTACTGCGCGGCCGAGCCACAAGCTCAACATGATGACCAAAACCAAGGCAGTAATACCCAACATTAAAAACAACTCCGACACGCGGTCAAGGGGTTCAAATACCTCATTTCTTGCCGCCCTGATCTCTATGGTCAAGCCAAGATCACGTAGCTGATCCTTAATTTCGAGCGGGTAGCGTACAGTTATGCTATCCGTGGTTTTTGTTTCATCGGCGAGCTCTCCGGCATCCAACGGTTGCTGGTCTGCCCCTGCGATGATATCAAAATTCCCTTGCAGCAATCTCGTTTGATAGCTGCCGTCCAACGGCATTGACCTGTTGAATATATTATCGAGATTAACCTGATAGACGAGTGCGCCCTCACCGGAAGTTGTGCGCATATAAAGCAACACCTCGACACCGAGTAATACGCGCATGCCGTTCTGGTTCACTATACTGTAGTGATTCTGGCCGCTCGTAATTGCATCGATGATAATTGAACGATATTCTGCGATCTCCGCGGTGGGACCACTGAAAGCGATTTCGTTGCCGAGAAAATCGCACAGTGCCAGCTTGACCTTTATGCCGTTAATTGTCGAAAAACCATCGAGCAATGGACTCAGGTAAACTTCCCGGCCAGCACTGTCAATCAGGCCGTTCGCTATGGTGGAATTGATCGCTAGGGTTTCTATTGCGGTACTGATAACATTCAATGTGTCAGCTACTCTATGCGCCTCATTGCCCGCTCGAACCTCAAGAGAAGACTTTAAATTATCTTCAGTAAGAGTATAAACCTGCCAATAAGCCAGAATACCGAATAGGCTCAAAAACAACAAAGCCGGCACGGATACTGCCAGCGTCACTCGATAGTGAATATGATGCCGAAGAAGTTGCAGTATTGAGACATTAGGCATCAGTAATCCCGATGAGTGATTTTGGTTCCTGACAACACTAATTGGTCATCATTGAAATCGGCCTAATGAGACCATCGGCTGTGTAACGGGCCATAAATACGTCTTCCACAGACAGGGCGTCATGGTTATCTGCTGTAAATGGCTGGGCGTAAAAGCGCACTAGGCCGTCATAGTCCGTGACTAGCTCCAACTTGTCACGGATAACTCTTCGATCAGTGCTACCTGCCATGTCAATAGCACGGGCTAGTATAAAGGTCAGGTCATAGGCATGTCCGAAGCCGACAGGCGCTTCGATGTCGCGCACATCGGTGATGGTTGAAATCTGCAACACAGTCTTCATTAACTGTTCGATACGGGCGGGCACCAGGTTAAAAAAACTAAATGTCTGGACGACACTGAAATCGATGTGGTCAAGGGCTTCCCGCCTTGCAAGTTGAGCAATAAAATTACCTCCGGTTACACCCCAGTGGCTGATAATTGGCAACCGCTGCTCTGCCGGCAGTTCAGCGACCTCTGATACAAGTGCTGCACCTTCATCATCATTGGCCACCAGAATTATAGCCTCTGCACCTGCGCGCAAAAGCACTTGATACTCCTTCAGCAAAGAATCATCTTGCCAATTATACCAGGCTGTACCCACTGACAACAGTTTGTCGGTGGTGGCAAGATAGCGCTGTGCTGAATTAAGATTACTGCGTCCCCATGATGTATTGGTTAATAGCAGGCCAATTTTTTTAGCGCCTTTTTTTGCGGCGTAACGAAGCATAACGGGCATCGCATAGCGGTCCTTGAGAGACAAGCGAAAGCTGTAACTGGGCCTAAAGTCGTTCTCGGTAATGCCATCCGCAGAGGACCAAGGCGCAAGGTTAATCAGTTGGGTTTTGGCAAGAGTCGGTAGTGTCTCTAAAACAACAGGACTGAAGCGGCCACTGAAAACAGCAACAAGATCCGCTGTCGCGGCGAGTTTTTGAAGGTTGTGGATACCCCTTGCGGGCATTGACCGGTTGTCTGTAATGATGAGTTCAAGAGATCGTCCATTAAGAACCCCGCCCTTGGCGTTGATCTCAGTGATGGCGGTTTCGATGCCCAGTTGGATAGATTGGGCCGAGGTGCTATTTGTCAGACCGAATTCTGCGTCCAGGCCGATAAACACCGGAGCAGGTTCCGCAGACCTTGTAGTTTGGATAAACAAGAAACAGGCGATCAATACAATTGCCAACCATCTATTCATCGCAAATACTCTTATGTAAATGTCTATTGTGTTAATCAATGTATCACTGCAAAAAATGTTTGTCGAACTAATGAGCCCCTATACCTTGCCGCAATAGATGCATTAAGCCTGAGGAGATAGTAATGTCAGCGAAACGGATATAGGCACGTGGGTGGTATGATTGTGGTGCCCAAACCCAGAGTTAATATGACGCGTTTTTAAGGCAATCTTGGCTGATTTTTACATTGAATTTTAAGTTGAGGGTTTTTCTACACCCTCGTTAACGACCGTCCGCTTTTGAACAACTCCATATATCAAATCGAAAACTCGCTATGACCGCTTTGGTGGCTTCACCACTGCTTTTCCATATTTAAAGTTTCAGCAATGAACTAGCAACGGCTTTTGACCCAAGGGTTGTGACTAATTTATACGTGGATATCAGTGACTCCAACTGGCAGAGCATTTTGGCTAGTCCACTAGAAGAAGAATATCACGGGACGGCTATCACCCTGAATGGCATTACCTTAGACGGTGTCGCAATTCGTACTAAAGGTGGTTCGAGTTTAAGCAGTGTGGCTCGCTCAACAAGTGACCGTTACAGCTTTAAGGTTGATATTAACGAATACGTTGACGGTCAAAAGTTCTTTGGTTTAAAAAATTCACATTGCAAAATTCTTTTAATGACCCGTCCTACATGCGTGAAGTGATTACCTACGACTTATTGACTGAGTTGGGCGTGCCTGAACCGCAACATGCTTTTGTGAACCTCTATATAAACGAGGAGTTGTTTGGGCTGTATTTGATGGTTGAAGCGGTTGATGGCGAGTTTGCCGAAAAACACTTTGCCAATAGTAATGGTGATATGTACAAACCTGACGGCACCGGCAGTGATCTAGTGTGGATTGATGACAATGCCGCCAGTTACAGTGATATCAACTTGGGATTTTAATGAATCGTTTGGCACTTTTAATATGGGCTGTCAGGTAGATGTTCGTGAGTTGTATATTGATGAGCCTACTAGTGGAGCCATGGCTGATCGTCCTTTAATCAATAGTGTGTTTTCGCAACAAGACAACTTGGATGTGTATCACGATTATATCTGGCAGTTAGTTGAAGGTTCTCTTGAGGAAAATACTTTTGCTGCACGAGTGGCTGAGATTGCCGCGGTAATTCGTAGTTCTGTAGAAAATGACCCTACTGGTTTTTACGGTAGTGCTGCATTTGAACAAAACCTTAATTCTACTAGTGAACGGTTTTTCGCACCGCTAGATAAACGCATTTACGTCAGTCTCCATAATGATGCTGTTGACAGGTTTCGAAGTTTAATGGATTGAACTTATTAGCTAAATTCAAGCTTCATAAAACTTACAACCGATCATAACTATGAATAATTCTTCTTTTGCTAATTAGTGGGTACACTGCTGTTAAGTAATACGTTAAATGTCAATTAAGCCATTAAGTAATGAGGAAAGATAAATGTTTAGTCATGTGATGTTAGGTGCTAACGATATACAAAAATC
>NZ_PJCF01000006.1 GCF_002835935.1 Paraglaciecola sp. MB-3u-78
GCATGCAACCCCTAATTTACAATTATCGTTTAAGTGCTTATTAATCACTCAAAAACAATAAAAACAGTGTGCTTTATAAAGGAATCAAGAAAAGGATTGCTGATACTTAGTCTTACTATTTGCGAAAACCTTATAAATGAGTAACATGAGGGCGCTTTTATTCTTATAACCATAAAATCTTTTTAGGTAGAGCCATATGAATCCATCTTTTGTTTTGAATATTTTTGTCACCGTTATTTTCGCTATTGTTCTGTATTTCATTTTACCCATCTTAGCTTCTGATATGCCAAACCAATTGTCAGCAGCTATAGGCGTTTTAGTTGGTGGCTTATTAGTACCAGCCTTATCGAAGTTATTTTCGTCTTCTAATTTATCTAACGACAAAGACGAGTCCTCAGAGGTATCCACACTATATGTAGGTAATCTTCCTTATCGTGCAGATGAAGAAGCCGTTCAAGAACATTTTGAGCAACAAGGTAGTGTTGTGTCAGTCCGGTTAATGAAAGACCGACGTACTGGAAAAAGGAAAGGGTACGGCTTCGTTGAAATGCATCCTAAAGGTGCAGATAAGGCAATCAAAAATTTGAACGACTCAACATTCCAAGAACGCACTTTGAAAGTGAGATTAGCCAAAGAAAAAATTGAAGAAGAGTGATATCAATTCAATTATAAAAAAGGCCAGCTTCAAGCTGGCCTTTTTTATTTATCCATCACACCGATACTAACGCTGGTTTTCTGGTTGATATCCTACTGGTAAGTTGTTCACGAGATTCTGATTAAATTTGTTGAAGCGATTAATAGCAGAAATCAAATCTGGCGTTGCCACATCTTTGCCTAATTTATTGATCAGTTCATTCACAAGATTTTCATAAGACTTACTATCTTCAAGTTGCAGTCTGGAGCCATCGAGCACATTCAATAGTTTATCAAGATAATCAGCAACTGGCTTAACAGCTTTCGCAGGATCACTGTCAACGCTATCCTTATCAAATCTGGAAATTGTTTCATACGCTTTGATAACTGCAGTATTTTCAACTTTTGTTAGCTGTAAGGCAAAACTAGATAATTCTTGCTCGTCAAAACCTAATTCTAATGCTTGATTAAAAGCGGTCTCAATATCACCGTTGAAGAATTCTTCAGCCAACTCATTAGTGTCCGCTACTAATTGGCCAATAGCTTTTAGTTCGTCTTCATCTAACTCACCCTTAACTGAAAACGAAAATGTGTTCTCCTGGTAAAAAATGGTGTTTTGTTCAGTTGATTGAGTGTTGGGTTTTACCTCTTCCTCTTCTTTAACAGATAAAGTTGATTCATTCACTTCATCAGTGACTGGTGTTTCAGTTTGAATTGCGGCTGTCAAAGCACTCGGAGTTTTAACTGGCTCAGAAACTACTGCCTTTTTTTCTGACTCTGTCTCTTCGGAAAATCGCTGCACCTGTCTTTGACTAGATTCAAACTGCTCAAGATTTTCAAAAGTAATATTAACTCTGTCACCATCTCTGGTTCGAATACTCAGTTCACCTGATACTTGCTTTTCGTAAGATACACTGGTGGATTTCACTGTAGATTGAGTGGCTTTTTCCAAGTCTAAAGATTGGGGATTAAAAATATTACGCTTTAGTTTAGCTATGCCGTCTTCAATTAGGTTTTTACTTTGACTGATGCCATTTGTAATTTCTTCATTTAAGAAACCTGCTAAGTCCCGCTCTGCTAACTTTATGCCTTTAAGCACACCAGATGAAGCTTGTTCAAACAAATCATTTAACTTATCTTCGTCTGCGCCTTTGCTTTGAGCATTCTTAATTGCTCCACCCACAAAATTGAGCACATTCTTCGCTATTTTTTCGAAATCAAATAACGATGCTTCAGATTGCTCTGTCTCAGGTGCAGCAAAATCAGGCTTACGTTTGTCAACTTCCAACGTATTGTTTAATGCATTCGAATATACTCGCACACCCAAGGAGGTACTGGAACTAAATTGCTCCACTCTTTGTGACGTTTGGCTATTTTGCCCACTAATGGCTTGCTTTAAACCAGTATCACGCAATTGATTTTGAATACTGTTTTCGTTACCCAAATGCTGGGGCTTATCACCTAGAAATGCTTTTAATTGACTAATGTTCATGGCAGATACCTCACTATCCTTAACTAATCTTATCGGCCACACCTATCTAATACTTTAACTTGATTTGCATAAAAATTATTCAAGCATAAATATTTAACTTTCTCAAAATATTGCAGAATGACTAAAAACACTTTAACTTGCGCGCTTTTATGAACCAAACAATTGAGGCAATACATGCGGCCAACAGAGATTCAGGCAGACAATTATGTTGAAGAACTTAACGTCAAAACAAAGGTTCTTATAGACAGTTTTGCCCAACATCCTATGCCTGAATTGGAAGTATTTGCTTCACAGCCATTGCATTATAGGTTACGAGCCGAATTTCGGATATGGCATGATGGTGATGATCTTCATCATGTTATGTTCGACCAAGCGACAAAACAAAAGTACCAGGTCCATCATTTCCCACCTGCCAGCCAACTTATTAATGATGTCATGGCTGATCTGCTGTTATTACTAAAACCAAACGAAACTGCGCGCAGAAAGCTGTTCCAAATTGACTATTTAGCCACACTCAGCGGAGAAATCATTGCATCTTTGCTTTATCACAAAGAATTGGATGAAGCATGGACAGATGAAATGAAGAAAATTCGATTTTCGTTAAGGAAAAAATACCAGATAGATATTATTGGTCGGGCTAAGAAACAAAAAGTCCTATTAGATAAGGATTATGTAACCGAAGAATTGACAATCAACCAACACAAATTCACCTTTAAACAAATCGAAAATAGTTTTACCCAACCCAATGCACTAGTCAACATTAAAATGATTGAATGGGCATTGGATATTACTCAAAATAGTCAAGGAGACTTACTTGAGCTCTATTGCGGATCTGGTAACTTTTCAGTTCCCTTAGCGCAGAATTTTGAAAAAGTATTGGCAACTGAAATATCCAAAACCTCGGTTGCAGCTGCGCAAGATAACATTGAGCAAAATAACATAGACAATTTAAAGATTATTCGTATGTCGAGTGAAGAATTTGTTCAGGCTCAACAAGGTGTAAGAAAATTTCGACGTTTAGAAGGCATTAACTTAGCCGAATACCACTGCAAAACAGTATTAGTCGATCCACCTCGTTCTGGCTTAGACGAGAGCACGGTGAATATGATTAGTCAGTATGAAAATATTGTGTATATTTCATGTAATCCAGACACACTTAAACTCAATTTAGATACATTGTTAAGTACACACGTCATCTCTCGATTTGCGCTATTTGATCAATTCCCCTACACGCACCACACAGAATGTGGGGTTTATTTACAAAAAAAGTAACTAATCTCTGGTTGCAGGCAGTTAACTCGAAGCTTGTTCAGCTTTAGCTTGCAATGCACCATTAACAACAAACCTTAATTGCAGTTTTACTCGCTCTGCTACATTGAGCTTTTGCTCATCAGATGCATCCAGTGCTTCCGCTCCAGCACTAAAGACCAATTTGACCATCGCTTCGGCTTGTAAGTTAGCAATATTATATGGCAAGCCAGTAGTAGATATAGTGTAATCAGTCAGTTCTACATTAAAGTGTTTGATTTCTCGAAGAACTGCAGCTCTAAAAGCCATTGACGTCCCTGTGTGCTCACGCAATAACAAACGGAAAACATTATTATTAGCAGTTATAAATTCCATAAAAGTATCCACCGAGGTATTGATCACACCACCACCAGAAGCAATCCTTACTCTGGCTTGACGCATTAACTGACGCAAAGCTAAACCTGCTTCGTCAACTAAAGTTAAGCCTAATTCGTCGATATCTTTAAAGTGGCGATAGAAAGAAGTGGGCGCGATACCAGCTGCCCGAGCAACTTCTCTAAGGCTAATACTCGACAAACTTCGCTGTTCATCTAATAGTGAAAATGCAGCTTCAATAATAGATCGGCGAGTGCGTAATTTTTGTTCTTGACGGTTCAAAAGCTAAACCCAATGTCGGTGGCGAGATCAATATAAATAGAATTCTAACGTGAAAAAAGTAAAACACATACCGAAGAAATATCACACTATATACATATAGGGCTTGCGAAACGCAAAAGGCAACGTAAAATAGCGCACACATGTAAGCTGAACTTAATATTTTAAATGAAAAAACCACGCCTACTGCTCACCAATATATTAATCTTTACCATTACAGGCCTTATAGCTACTGTGTTGGTTCCCTTTGAAGCGCTGACAAATGGCTTTGATGCTGTTGAAATTATTGCGTGCGTCGCTTTAATTTACTTTTCAGGTATGTCAATTACTGCCGGTTATCATCGTTTATGGTCACATAAGGCATTCGAAGCCAACGCGTTTGTAAGAGTAGTGCTGGCGATAGGTGGTGCCATGTCGCTGCAAAATAGCATTTTGCATTGGTGTTCAGATCATCGTATTCACCACAGACATGTTGACGATAACGAACATGACCCGTACTCAGCCAAAAAAGGCTTTTGGTATTCTCATATTGGTTGGATGTTAAGAGAGTATCAAATTCATCGTTATGCTGATTATAGTAACTGCCGCGATCTTCAAAAGGATGCTGTAGTGATGTGGCAACATAACCACTATTTAAAGATCATGTTTGGCGCAAATTTTGGTGTTCCAATTTTATTAGGTTGGCTGAATGGTGATATTTGGGGCATGTTATTATTAGCCGGTGTTTTCCGCTTGGTAGTAGTTCATCACGTTACTTTTTTCATAAACTCTCTGGCTCATATATGGGGTAAGCAACCTTACACGGATAAAAATTCTGCTCGGGATAACGATATCTTAGCTTTTTTCACTTTCGGAGAGGGTTATCATAATTTTCATCATATATTTGAATATGATTACAGAAATGGCATCAAGTGGTGGCAATTTGATCCTACAAAATGGTTAATCAAAGGCTTATCTCTTATTGGCTGGACCAGTAACCTTAGGCGTTGCCCAGAAGAAAGAATTGAAAAAGCGAAGGTCGCGATGCAACTAAAATTAGCTCAGGAAAAAGTATCTAAATTAGCCAACGCAGATGAGATATTAGCCAAAGTGCAGGTTGAATACGAACTCTTAGCACAGCGAATGACCGACTATTACGCAGCCAAGAAACAACTAGTGGCAATCAAGAAGCAAAACTTGAAACGCAGCTATGAAAATCTTGAAGTTCATTATAAGTATAAAGAGTTAAAACAAAGTTTGGCCATACAAAAACAAAAATGGTTACACATCAATCAATTCGACTTTTTACCTGCCATGGCTGAGTAACAAGAAGATATTATAATGATAAGGCCTCATTTAGAGGCCTTTTTTTTGGCTACAAACTGACTTGAAGCATGGGATGAACAGCAAAATGGACATTATATCTAAAATCTATAATTGCACTGAGTGTGCCCATTATTTACCTAAACCCATATTACAACTGTCGTTCCGCACTTAAATTAACCATTAATTTTGGTCAATAAACAGACGATTTAAAGAATAATGAAAAAAAACTTGACGTAGATCTCAGATCTTGATCTATTACTCTCTTTTGAGAGCTAGAATTATGTCCTCACCTTTTACTAAAACATTAGAACACCACGGTCTGGTTGCCGGTTTTTGCAAAGAAATCCGCTTAGCCCAAATTATTGATCAAGCTCTTGGCGTCTCAGACAAGAGAAATATCAGCTTTGGACAGCTCTTTGTCGCCATGATTATCAATGGCCTGGGCTTTACTGGCCGTACCCTGCATATGTACAGCGAATATTTCGAGGACAAACCTCTTGAGCGACTGATTGCACCCGGGATCGAGCCTGAGCATATCAACGATGATGCCCTAGGTCGCTGTCTGGATGCGCTGTATGAAAAAGGCGTTTCAGCCCTTTATCAAACCCTTGGTGAAGCCGTAGTTAAACACCTAGACTTGCCTTGTGACTCTGTTCATCTCGACTCCACGAGTTTCCATTATGACGGCCAAGGTAGGCCAGCAGAGGATGAGTTCAACTGCATCCAGGTCGCCAAAGGCTACTCCAGAGAGCATCGACCTGAGCTCAATCAGGTGATCTTAAATCTTATTTGCGAAAACCAGTCGGGCATTCCGGTATATATGAAGCCGTCCAGCGGCAACACTAATGATATGGAAGGTTTCAAAAAAATTGTTAAGTCTCATATCCAAAGCTTAAAAGCCGCACAAGCGAGCCGCTATCTGGTGGCCGATGCGGCGCTGTATGTCAAAGAAAGTATTGTTCATCTTGATGCAATCAATCAGTTGTTTATTACCCGTGTTCCTCAAACATTGAACGAGGCGAAAAGTTTAATCGCTCAAGCCCATCAACTGGACTTTGTTGATATAAGCGACGGTTATCAAGGCGTGTGGCACGAAACGAGCTATGGTGATGTGGCGCAAAAATGGTTGCTGGTATGCAGTGAGCAAGCCAGAAAACGTGAAGGCCATAATCTGGATAAGCGGATGCTCAAACAGTTTGAACAAGGCCGTAAGTCCTTCAAGAAATTGGGTCAACAGGAGTTTGCATGCCAAGAGGATGCCAAACAAGCTTTAGCGCAGTGGGAAGTCAAACAGCCTTATCTGATGGTCGACAGCCAGATCAACAAGGTGCCTGTTTACGCGGGTGCAGGGCGCCCTTCCCAGGACAAACAGCCTAAACGTGAGTATTATCACATCACAGGGAGCCTCTATACTGGTCTTGCAAAACGACAGGATGCGTTGAAGCAGCTGGGCTTATTTATCATCGCTAGTAATGATTTAGCGGATGATTTAAGCATGGAAAAGATACTCAGTACCTACAAATCCCAGCAGTCCGTAGAAAAAGGCTTTCGATTCTTAAAGAGCCCCGACTTTTTAACCAGTGCTATTTACCTTAAAAAACCAGAGCGTATTGAAGCACTACTGATGGTGATGACCAGCTGCTTAATGGTTTACGCTTCGTTAGAACATCAAATACGTAAACAGTTAAAAGTCCAAAACCGTTACTTCCCAGACATGAAGAAGAAACCCAGTCAAAACCCCACCGCCCGTTGGGTATTTTCAGTGTTTTCAAGGGGTGACCCTCTTGAATATTGAGGGGAAAGAGTTAGTGGTAAACCTAAAAGAACGACAAAAAATAATCATTGATTGTCTGGGCAGTGAATACCAGCATATTTATTATTAAAAGTGGTGCGGAAGATCGGCCTTATGATACTAATCTGTAAAAAGAGTTACCCTCTCAGAAAGCCCCAGTCGTATTTGAGCAAGGCGTCGCAAAAAGAAATGGCCAATTCACTTTCACTTAGCGAGAACGCAGTACAAAACCGACTGGGGCTTTTCCGAAGGACGAGGTTTAAAGTAGCTAACTCTGCGTTGCATGAATTTGGAGGAGTCATTCCCTAAGGTAGTTGCACTATTCTTACATTCAAGCGCCTTGTTCGGGCGCCGAGCGTTACGCTCCTTTTAAACTCGCTGAGAGGTCACTTCTATATACGGATTGGTATTAGTTGTCTATCGCCTCCTATATGGCGAAGGTGGTTTGTGGGTAAGACCAGTGGAGATGTTTGTAGAAAGGGTAAAAATTGACGGCCAAAGTCTGCCGCGTTTTGCATATACAGGTGAATAAAAAAAGCAGGGCTAAGTTTGTTAACTTAACCCTGCATTACTAACTTAAAAGTCATAAATTAGAAGGTAAATCTAACCCCCATTTTATACATACGTCCAAGATTGTCATAAGTACTTGGGAAAGTATTACCACTGTTAAATGCAGTTGAACCGACTTCGCCACCCAGTACAGGCGCATCTTTTTCGAAGATGTTATCTATACCAAAGGTAAATTTAGTATGCTTACCGTATTGATAGCTCGCAAACAAATCTACATAGTCGTAACTTTCAATACTTTGAAACTGGGCAAATGTGTCAACAATTTGGTCACTTTGAATATCAACACCGCTCATGTGACGCCATAGAGCAGAAACTGTGAAGTCATTCAACTGCCATGTTGTACGCTGAACCCAACGTAAATCAGATGTTGGACTACAAGTTGTACCAAACTGACCTTTACAATCAATTAGTGCAGATTCATTTGAGCTTTGTTGTTCATGAGTTAAGTATTTGTTTACGTTAGCATTAAAGAATACCTGACCCATTTCACCGAAATCAACACTAAAGTCTACGTTTACTTCGATACCTTCAACCTGACGAGACTTAAGGTTAGTAGTAAACAACTCAACACCAGAACCAGAAATGGTTAAATCACCACCGATACGTTTAATTTTTGAACATGCAACAGTATCACCGCCTATATAACATCCATCAAGCACTTCTTGAGGAGAGAATTCACCAATATAATCATCAACTTGAATGTCGTAATAATCAACTGAAAGTACAAAGTCATCTAAGAAATCAGCAGAGTAAACAAAACCAGCAGTAAATGTTTCAGCATCTTCTGCGCCAGGTGCATTATCGGGATCACTACCATTGAAGGCGTTGACTTGACCAGAGATAATATCTTGTACCGCACCTACTTGCGCTGGAAGCATACCTGTTGATAAACAAAGAGCCGTTAACGCTGCATCAATGTTACCCACGTTAGCAATTGAACATGGATCTAGCGTAGCATTATCTAAACCTGTAACGACAGGAGAAGAAAGCTCACCAACGTTTGGAGCACGTGTTGCCGATTGCTGCATTACACGGATTAATACTTGATCTGTTGGTTGCCATGTAGCACCCAATTTCCAGGTATCTACAGAGCCAACAGAGCTATAATCTGCACCACGATAACCAAATTCAATATCGACCCGTTCAGCAAAAGAAACATCTTCTAATACCGGAAAAACACCTTCAATGAAAAGTTCTTCAGAAGAGAAACCACCATTAATGGCAAGTAAGTTACCACCTGCACCACCTTGACAACTGGCCGGAGCTTCTTTTAAACATTCATCAGGCTCTAATGAACCGGTCTCTTTACGATGTTCGTAACCAACACTGATAGAAAGTTCTTCTGCAGACCATGGAGATTTTATCGCTTCTACAGGACCATTAGCCGTAATAAGTATAATTTCTTGCGTGTAGGCTTGCGTTTGCAGAGCGGTTGCCGTTGAATAAGCCGCCATTTCAGGCGTAATCGTTCCTAAACCACCAAATAAATTAATTGGCACACAAGAAGAAACACCATTTTTACAGTTAACACCATCGGTAGTATCTAATGCGTTTTGAATGTTAGTTAGGTTAGTGTAGCCACCACGTGTAGTAACACGGTTTGTTTCACCATATTGATATGAGGCGTCATACATCCAATCGCCATACAATTCACCTTCAACACCAGTTAACAATGAAAATTGGTCTGTGTTGAAAAGTTCTGAGCGTGCACCAAACTCAACTGTACGACGACGTAATTGCACATTTAAGTAATCAGCAGCATCAACGTCTCCGCTACCATTACTATCAATCCAGTTAGTTAAGCCTGGAGTATTTAACAAGCCCGCAGCAAGAGCACTATTACCTGCATCAATCATATATTGGCGAGCTTGGTCAGCAATAAATGGGTTCGCAAGAGGTAGGTTAAATGCGGCACCAAACGTACCTGAAGGGGCAACTTGTGCTGAAACCGACTGATGATTATAGTTAAATGTACTGTAAACAGTGGCATTGTCATTAATTTCATAATGACCAATAGCGGTTGCAGAGTAACGTTCAGCCGGAGTTTGATAGAAGTTAAACGGGTTAAAGTTAAAACGACTGCAATCTGAGCCAATGCTACCGTCATTTCTGAATTGTCCATTAGCAGGAGCATAACCCACTAGTGCAAAACGTGTTGGGATAGCGGTAGTTGAACCACTACCGTTTACAAAGTCAACAACATTAGGTCCGTCACAACCTGCTGGGCCTGAAACCGGTGGAAGACCGTTATTAAATTCATTAAGACCCGCACCTGTTTCACTGTCGATACCCAGTAAACCTAATGGACGGTCGCCTAATAGTACTTGGTCACGATTCATCCAGCTTACCGATAAAGCAACGTTACCTTTACCGTCAGCAGAGTTTGAACCTATCGTTAAAGAGATGTTGTCTTTATCACCGTCATTATCACCTGTTACAGCATGATTGTATTGTAATTCAACACCTTCAAAATCTTTTTTCATGATGAAGTTAACCGCTCCTGATATGGCATCAGAACCATATACCGCTGAAGCCCCACCAGTGACAATATCAACACTTTGTATTAATGCTGTAGGTATAGCAGCAGTATCAACTTCACCATTGTAGTTGAACGGTGTCATACGACGGCCATCCATCAAAATCAATGTACGCTCAGTTCCTAAACCACGTAAGTCAACTGTTGCAGCACCCGCACTACCATTGTTTACGTTGGCGCCATCACCTGGAATAGTACTAGGCAGTACTTTAAGCATTCTTTCCACTTCAGGCTCTTGAAAAAAGCTTATTTCTTCAGCACTCATTGAAAAAATTGGGCTGGTAGATATCGCACCAGGTCGACGAATACGACTACCTGTAATTGAAATCTTTTCAACCTCAGCAGCTTCTGTCTCCATAGCTGCTTCTTGTGCGGTTGCAGCTATTGATGTTAAAGCTGCAACCGCACCAAAGGCCAAAGACAAACTAATTGACTTTGCCAGTATTTTTTTATTAAACATGTGTATACCTCTGGACGCTCAAAGTAGCCTTCGAGCAAAAATTATTATGATTATTAAGAGATAACTTGAGTTACCTAACTCAACGTTATGCTTAAGCCGTGCTCATCACTACCTACTTTCCGCCAATGGATATAACGGGGTGATGAATGGTCGAAATCAAGACGCCAGAGGCGGAAATTAATATGCGTACAGATATAGTTATCCAGCTTGTGATGAGTAAATATCCAGAGGTATAAGGTGAGTGCTAGTAGCCGCAGTTTCCCCGATGCCACCAGTCGTTAGCGACCTTGATAGCACCGGAAATTTCAATTTATACCTCACTAATAATGTTAATGGGCGAGCTGAATATCTATTCGGTTCTTCTGAGCCAATGCCCAGTAACAGAAATTTTATCCTCACTGGTATTTTCTTGAGATAGAGCAATATGAGGATTGATAACAAACGTTGAGGCTGTACCTTAAGCAATAGTTAGCCTATGGGACTTAGTCAGTTTTGGGATGACAAATATTCATTTTTCTTGGTCTGCCTAAAGATGAATGTTGAATAAATAGGTCAAAAACTCTATTAGAGTGACGAAAGAAGCGTAATCAGTGCTTAACGGTATGATTTAAATGGAATACCATCGACATAAAGGTCTTTTAGCTTACCGAAAGCCTATATTATGGCTTGTTTTTTATACCGTCAGTTGCAATGCTGGACACAAACTACGGATAATCCATACCCAGGTCGAGATTATTTAACTATGTTCAAAAAACGTCTTATTTATTTCCCTTCACTGTTATTTTTGTTATTTAATCTCATTTTGTGGTTGCTACTCAATTCTGTGGCCGCAGATAATGCCCATCGGATGCGCCTATATTATGGTCAGGACTCCGACTATTGGTCAGTTTGGCTTGAATATCTTCCCTGGTGGATCAATTGGGCTGTAGTTGCCCCAATCGTAATCGCTTTAGTGAGGCACATTAATATTGAGAAGGATCTTACCTATAAGTTTGTCGCAGCTAACCTGCTGGTACTCACTGTTTCAATGAGCTTGTATTGGGGCTTGACTTTGATTCTAATTACCCTGATGCTTAATAACTATCACTTTGATATGGAAGCCTTTTTTGTTGCTTATGAACGTTTATTCACGGGTCTCTTACATATGGATTTACTGGTTTACGCGGCCATTGCCAGTTTAGGTTTCACCATGAGTTATTATACCCGGGCAAAAATTCAAGCAACCTATAATCAACGACTTAGCAATCAGCTACTTAAGGTGGAGTTGCAATCACTCAAGGCTCAACTGAGTCCCCATTTTCTGTTTAATACCCTAAACACTATTTCAGGACTCATCCGCCTAGAGCACAAAGATAATGCAGTAAAAGCAATCAGCGAATTAAGTCTCATGTTTCGAAAAGTACTGGAGAGTCAGGGCATTCAGCTTACTTCCCTACGTAATGAAATTGAGTTTATTAACAGTTATCTGGCAATTCAAAAAATGCGATTTGAGAACAAACTTGACGTTGATATGGATATCAGTGAGCAGAGTTTAGATGTGCAAGTACCTTTTATGTTGCTGCATACTCTGGTCGAAAACGCAGTACAACATGGCTCTCAGTTAGAAAGTGATCAAAACTTGCTTAAGTTAGTGATCACTATAGATGATCAGGTCTTATCAATCCATTTGATAAATAAAGTCGCGCAACACGAAACTCATCAGGGCTTTGGGATAGGATTAACCAATTGTAAAAAACGCCTGCAGAATATATACGGAGGCAACTACACTTTAATTTGTAATAAAACAGACGATAGTCATTTTGAAACCATTTTAATATTACCTACAGGTGGATTGCATGCTTAAAGTATTGATTGCAGATGATGAGCGAATTGCCCGCGATATCATTGCCCTGCTGCTATCAAGTCAAACAGGGATTGAAACGATTGAAGAAGCTAGGGATGGGGCGCAAGTGCTAGAAAAGGTGCAGCAGAGTCGACCAGATATCATTTTTATGGATATTCAAATGCCAGGCACAACGGGTATTCAATTAGCAAAAATGCTTGATCCCAGTATCGTGATCGTTTTTGTTACGGCCTACGATAAGTACGCTGTAGCAGCCTTTGAGTTAAATGCGACCGATTATCTGTTAAAGCCCTTTGAAGATAAGCGCTTTTTTACCGCATGGGAACGGGCTAAAAAGAAAGTATTAGAGAAGGTAAAAACCGATTACGTAAAGCTTGCTGAGCTGGTAAGTCTTATAAAAGACGGCATCCAAAAAAATCACAAGTCTCGACTGTTGATTAAAGAGCCGGGCAGGATACGACTCATTGATGTGGAGCAAATAAACTTTATCTCAGGAGCGGGGAATTACGCGGAATTACATCTGTTTGACGGCAAAGTGATCTTGCATCGAGAGACTCTTACAGTGCTGGAAGAGCAACTCGATCCGGCCTTATTTATGCGCATTCACCGTTCATCCATTATCAGGCTCGCAAGTTTGCAGGAGCTTCAGTCTAATGACAACGGAGACTACACTGTTGTGCTAAAAAGCGGAGATGCTTTGACGTTATCCAGGAGTAATAAAACAAAACTGAATGAGCTTCTTAATGAAACCAATAGCAGTACCGCTGAGGTCCATAAACCGGCCGCTAGCAAAGCTGCGAGGCTCAGAGGAATAAGTTGAGTTTTCACATGGTCCATTATAAGTCGCAGCCGGTGGTCATCCGCGTGATATATTGCCAGATTTGACACCCTTTATGCGTGCGGCCTCCTTTTAAGAACCTCAAGAGTGGCTTTTAACAAAAAGTCCATTTCGAACAGGGCTTAGACGGCTAAAGGTTGAATGGAATAACAATGAGATAGTCCTAATGAAAAAAACACTAATGGCTTGCGTCATTTTGCTCGGCGCTTCAATGGCCAGTGTGGCTGACAGTATCAAATCGAAAACGCTGCTCACTATTGCTGATGCAAAAACATCACCGGCAGTTGCACTGGATTTAGGTGAACCGGGTGATACGATTGGTGATCAATGGTTGTTTGACCAACCTTTGCTGGATGCAGAACGCAACAAAATTGGCAATAACAGTGGTGTGTGTACCCGCACTCAGGTGGGCAACAGTTCTCAATGTCGTTGGACCCTGACGTTGATAAACGGCACTATTGAAGTAGCAGGCAGAGAGTTTGATCAGGGCAGTTCAGCCATCGGCATTGTTGGCGGAACAGGTGAATATCAGCATATATCAGGTGAATTGATATCGTTCAAAAACAGTGATGGTACTTACACGCAAACCCTTACCTATACTCTGGCAAATACTATCAACTCAAAACAGCCAGCGGATGCCAAATCGTTGATCACCGGTGTGCGTGAAAATGGCCACTATTCCTGCTCTGAATGCCATGGCGTAACGGGTAATCCGCCGATAACCGATAAATACGATAAACAATCCCCTATCCTTGCGGGACAAAATTATCAGTATTTGCGCACCCAACTCAATCATTTTAAATTCGCCCGGCGAGACACAAAAGAGATGGCCAATACGTTACAAGATTACAACGCTGAAGAAATTAATCAGATTGCCTTTTATTTTTCCCAGCAAACCCAAACAATCCTGCCTTTCGATCCGACCATAGATACCTTAATACACAGTGCTACCGAAGATAACTTATGGGCAGACAAAGGCCGTGTATTGTATCAACAAGGTGATCAATCCAGAGGTATTGTAGCTTGTCAATCTTGCCATGGTGCATCTGGAGAGGGCGACAGCCACCAGTCAATCCCCAAACTGCTGGCACAACATGCCCGTTATGTTCGCATGACCTTAGCTGCCTATAAAACAGGGAAACGAACCACTGACCAAACCCTTGATAAGGTTATGAGACAGTCTGTTAAAAACTTAAACGATGACGATATCAAATATTTAAGCGCTTATATTCAATCCATGGTTGTTGCGCCATAACCAAAGAAAAAGATGCCGCTGCGGGATCAGGTTCGTTGAAACCTATCATTTGTCATCAAGTTGACCGTTATGACTAATTATCAAAGTGACTGTGAATTAGTCATAATGCAAAGATATAATTTCAATTGTAAATACCCCTTTGCTAGTGGAGCCAATCTTTAACGAAGGCAAGTTGAAAATCCGATTATCACTCATTCCAGACTATGGAGATTGGGTCTGAACTAGCACAAATTAAAGATGTTTTATTACTCGCCCTTTGCTAACTTCTCAAATCTTAAGCCCTTGGCAGTGCGGTTTTTAAAGCCTGCCCAATGGTTGTGATCGGCTTTAGGCTGGCCTTTGTCATCTTTGCTCCAAACACCATTATTTGAATTGGGTTCTAAGTCGAGATAATTGTCCATATCGGCATTGTCTTTTAAGTATTTTTCTAACCATGCAGTTACAAAGTGCTGGGATATGTTATTCATGCGAACAGTGTCCCAAACGGCATCTGTGTAGTGTTCGCTGATATTAAACCCAAGTGCTTCATCATAGACATAAGACTCCTCAGGAGCAGGCATAGGGGCTCCAGCACCATGATTAGCATTATCAAAGGTTAATAATGCTCGGTCTACCATGGTTGTACCCTGCCAGATAGCACGTACACCTTTTTCGTAACCTGATACATCATCAACTGAGCCTGCTACAAACAACATAGGTACCATTACCCCTTTTAGTGTTGTTTGGTCCCATACGCCATAATTCATGCCCCAAGGTGCAAAGGCTATGACGGTTTTGAGTCTTGGATCAGGATGATGCTGGGTTGCATTAAGGTTTTGGTGTATGGCTAATGCGTCCCTTGGTAATCCCCATGGGTAATCTACCGCTTGCTGGGTAACCCCTCCACCAGCAGCAATGACCGCTCCATAGCCACCCATAGAATAACCAATCAAAGCAGTATTTTGGGTGTTGACTAGGCCATACAAAAATGTGGCATTATCCTTTGCCATAAGCTCTATTTGATCAAGGGTAAATAGTTGGTCGATTGGACGATTGACCAAAGTCGAACCGAAGGCCGCTTTGGTTCGATAGGTAGAGTCTGTGTGATCGATAGACACCACAACATAACCTTTTGAAGCAATATTTTCGGCTAAATGAGACATTAAAAAACGATTGCCTGGATAACCATGGGAGATTAATACCAGAGGAAATTTTTGACTGCTAACTACTGGTTTGGCGTCGCGTATTGCCTTGCCCTGTATACTGACTGTCGTTTTGCCATCACGTAAATAAACATCGAGGGTGGTGCTGCCTTGGCTATTCTTTATAGCTGGATACCAAACTTCGAGAGTCAAAGGGCGGTCATATTTAGGTTGGTTTGTTAGCTTAGGCTTAGCGATATCAATTTTAGCAATATTAATTTGCTGAGGATGAGTGATTTCTAAGGTTTTTACACCTATGGCATACTGGCCGTAAGCGGCTAATTTTGGCGCATCAGGTCGTTGAGTATCAATTCTATTTTGAGCTAGGCAAGTTAGGTTAAACCCAGCTAATATAACCACCACAAACACTCTATTTATAACCGGATAAAACATAATTCTGCTCTTGCTAACAATATTAAATACAGTGTAATGGATAAAGTGCGAGGTTTTACGACATTCTGCTAGTTACAGAGCATAAAATGCTAATGACAAATCCATAAGATGGTTTTTCAGAGAGGACATTGAGATTAATTTTCTTTAATTAGTATGTATGCCATTACCCCAATAACCAGTGAAGTTAATGATGCCAAATGTAAGTATTCCAATGTTATGTAATATGGAAACCATAGAGTCATACTTTATCGAGCAGCAGTATTGTCTTGATGACTACAATGGTTTGTTTATTTCATCCCGCCAATCGGCATTAAACTTTCGTCATAGAATGAGTAAACCTGGTTATTTTAGTGACTGGCATGTGGCTGGTGACGCTACTCTTATTCTTATTCGTTCAGGTATTTTACGCATTGGGTTAAGGGATAACAGTTACCGTGACTTCGCCGCTGGCGATGTGTTTATTGCTCAAGATAAACTTCCCGCTAATACCCATTTTAATCACAACATTCATGGCCACACAGCACAAGTCATAGGTGACCAACAAGTAATAGCCCTTCATCTAAAGCTTTCGTCTGTTTGAATCCGATCTTCCGCACCACTTTTAATAATAAATATGCTGGTATTCACTGCCCAGACAATCAATGATTATTTTTTGTCGTTCTTTTAGGTTTACCACTAACTCTTTCCCCTCAATATACAAGAGGGTCACCCCTTGAAAACACTGAAATACCCAACGGGCGGTGGGGTTTTGACTGGGTTTCTTCTTCATGTCTGGGAAGTAACGGTTTTGGACTTTTAACTGTTTACGTATTTGATGTTCTAACGAAGCGTAAACCATTAAGCAGCTGGTCATCACCATCAGTAGTGCTTCAATACGCTCTGGTTTTTTAAGGTAAATAGCACTGGTTAAAAAGTCGGGGCTCTTTAAGAATCGAAAGCCTTTTTCTACGGACTGCTGGGATTTGTAGGTACTGAGTATCTTTTCCATGCTTAAATCATCCGCTAAATCATTACTAGCGATGATAAATAAGCCCAGCTGCTTCAACGCATCCTGTCGTTTTGCAAGACCAGTATAGAGGCTCCCTGTGATGTGATAATACTCACGTTTAGGCTGTTTGTCCTGGGAAGGGCGCCCTGCACCCGCGTAAACAGGCACCTTGTTGATCTGGCTGTCGACCATCAGATAAGGCTGTTTGACTTCCCACTGCGCTAAAGCTTGTTTGGCATCCTCTTGGCATGCAAACTCCTGTTGACCCAATTTCTTGAAGGACTTACGGCCTTGTTCAAACTGTTTGAGCATCCGCTTATCCAGATTATGGCCTTCACGTTTTCTGGCTTGCTCACTGCATACCAGCAACCATTTTTGCGCCACATCACCATAGCTCGTTTCGTGCCACACGCCTTGATAACCGTCGCTTATATCAACAAAGTCCAGTTGATGGGCTTGAGCGATTAAACTTTTCGCCTCGTTCAATGTTTGAGGAACACGGGTAATAAACAACTGATTGATTGCATCAAGATGAACAATACTTTCTTTGACATACAGCGCCGCATCGGCCACCAGATAGCGGCTCGCTTGTGCGGCTTTTAAGCTTTGGATATGAGACTTAACAATTTTTTTGAAACCTTCCATATCATTAGTGTTGCCGCTGGACGGCTTCATATATACCGGAATGCCCGACTGGTTTTCGCAAATAAGATTTAAGATCACCTGATTGAGCTCAGGTCGATGCTCTCTGGAGTAGCCTTTGGCGACCTGGATGCAGTTGAACTCATCCTCTGCTGGCCTACCTTGGCCGTCATAATGGAAACTCGTGGAGTCGAGATGAACAGAGTCACAAGGCAAGTCTAGGTGTTTAACTACGGCTTCACCAAGGGTTTGATAAAGGGCTGAAACGCCTTTTTCATACAGCGCATCCAGACAGCGACCTAGGGCATCATCGTTGATATGCTCAGGCTCGATCCCGGGTGCAATCAGTCGCTCAAGAGGTTTGTCCTCGAAATATTCGCTGTACATATGCAGGGTACGGCCAGTAAAGCCCAGGCCATTGATAATCATGGCGACAAAGAGCTGTCCAAAGCTGATATTTCTCTTGTCTGAGACGCCAAGAGCTTGATCAATAATTTGGGCTAAGCGGATTTCTTTGCAAAAACCGGCAACCAGACCGTGGTGTTCTAATGTTTTAGTAAAAGGTGAGGACATAATTCTAGCTCTCAAAAGAGAGTAATAGATCAAGATCTGAGATCTACGTCAAGTTTTTTTTCATTATTCTTTAAATCGTCTGTTTATTGACCAAAATTAATGGTTAATTTAAGTGCGGAACGACAGTTTGAATTGGCAGAATGTAGTATATGGAAAGTATTATAAAAACCACTGTTTGCATGACTTTAGACCCGCTATTAACTATGGCTTTTGAGAGAATTACCGAGTAACGCATTACAATAGACACATCAATACTATTCAGATAAGGACTAGATTTGGTTCATTAAGCTGGGTTGTAATGCTTCACTTAGTTCCGAAAAATGTATTTGGATAATATCCAGTTGCAGAGAATATTGTTCAGGTTCAAGTTTACCTTGTTTAATAATATCTTCTAAGGCTTTAAATGCCGATTCAGACTGGACTAATGCACAATCATAGCTGGAAGGGAAAAACTTGTATAAATGCACTAAGGCGCTGTTAATTTCATTGTTGTCCAGGGCTGAAGTTAAGTCTTTAATCGTTTGCTGTGAATGTTCGACTAACTCAAAAATGGCACTTAAAAATTGCTTGGCACTATTATGATGTCTCACTATACCTTGTGGGATATCTATACCCGGCAAGTCAATACACTGTTTTGTTAAGGCCAGTAATTTAGGTAACTCATAAGTCACTGCAATTTCATCATCTTGCAGGGCAGAGTGTTCCATATCAGCAAATTTTTGACCAATTATATCGAAGCCGAAAGAGCCCGCAGAGCCTCTTATTCTATGGGAAATTTCGCTAATGATAGTCAAATCCCGTTGTTCTAGGGCATTTTGCAGATTACCGATTTGTTCTCGCAAATATTGCTGATAGTCTTTTTTTAACTTCAACATATCGCCATAATGAAGTGGGCTATCTATCTCACCTTGTTTATTAAGGTACAGGGACAGTTTACTAATAAAGTGATGACGAGAAATAGGCTTGGCTAAATAGTCAGAAAATCCAAGGCGCATATAATGTTCGATTTCATGTTTCATGTTATTGGCAGTGAGGGCTATCACGGGTGTGAAGTTGCCTGCGGCTCTGATTTGCTTAAGTGCTTCAGTACCATCCATTTGAGGCATGTGAATATCAAGTAAAATTAAATCAAACTTTTGATAAAAAACCGTTTCCAACGCTTGTTTACCGTTTTCTACTTCAGTAACGATAATATTCATCCGTTTTAAGAGTATGGAGATCAATTCGCGATTATTAGGGTGATCGTCTGCCAGTAATACTTTATTACCTTCAAAGTTTGGTAATGCCGCAGTATGCACAGATTTAATTGGGGTCGACTGCCATATTTGACCGACATTATTTATCCAAGGAGAATCTTGAACCACAGATAAGTCAATATTTAAAGTAAAGGTTGAGCCCTTTCTTGGGGTACTGTGCACATTAATATCGCCCCCTAAACCCTTAGCTAATCGCCGTGAAATACTCAGCCCTAAGCCCGTCCCACCAAATCGCCTGTTGATTGAACTGTCAGCTTGAGTGAAGGGTTGGAATAAATGCTCTTGCTGCTGCGTCGAAATGCCTTCACCAGAGTCTGTTACTTTTATCTGTAATCTATTGTCGACCACACTCACCGATAAACCTACATAACCTTGTTCAGTAAACTTAATAGCATTATTCGTTAGGTTAAATAAAATTTGTTTCAAACGTGTTGGGTCGATATTGATTTGAGCAGGCAGTGGATACTCGTATTCCAAGTGAAAAGCCAAACCTTTATCTCTGGCTCGTTTACCTACAACTGATTCGATTTCAGCCAAGACTGAAAACAAAGGTGTAGGTATTGATTCGAAGTCGAGTTTGTTGGCTTCTATTTTACTGATATCCAAAATGTCATTAATGACACTCAATAAATGAATACCATTTTCTGCGATGATTTTTGTCACACGTTCTTGTTCAGCTTTGTCTATATCTCCTAATAAAATACCATCGGCATAACCAATGATAGAGGTCAAAGGAGTACGAATTTCATGACTCATAGTCGCTAAAAACCGACCTTTTGCGTTACTTGCTTCGATTAGGTCGCTATTGGTTTGTTCTAACTGATAATTCACTTTTCTAAGTTCGAAAGTGCGCTGTTGCACGGTATTTTCTAGAGTGGCAGTCAGCTTTTTATTTTGTAGTGTTAACAGCCGTAATTGAGCTGCCAAGGCAAAAGCTAATAACAAGCTGTCTAAGCTGTTACCGATTAACCCTAATAAATAAATATTAACGTTTAACCCAGGTAATACCCCAAAATTCATCAGATTTCCTACCATGTTTGGTAGTACCACTGACAACAATGCAAATACAAAATATTTGGCCGGCGAGTAACCGTTCATCCAGCACCGAATGCCAGAGTAGACACCCAAAATGCACACTACAGAGGTAAACAACGAGGCTAGATATAAACCTATGCCTTGGCTGTAGAAGGCAAAGGGTAATGAAATAACTGCAAATAAGACAATAACTTTAAATGCTTTAGCTATTTTAGGTGCTGATTCTTCTAGGCGCAAAAATTGAATGCTAAATAAACTAGTAAAAATAGCCCCTATTATATACGCGGGCATTAACCAATGGTCTGAGCTTTTAATCCCTACGTATTCCGGCACAGCAAATACACTTAACCACCCAAAGGCATAAGCTAAAGTGGCCAATGCATAAGTTAAATATTGGATATTTCGGGTGCTGAAAAAAATGAATAAGTTGTATATACCCAGAGCCAAACACATACCTAGGCTGATAAGTAATATGACATTTTCTAATTGAAACTGCTGCTCAGCTTGCCCATGAGTCTTTACTAAAATCTTGATAGGTGCAAAAAAATATTCACTTTCAAATATCATGAGTAAGGTTTTTCGCTGACCGGGTAATAGGTCGATTTTGCTACCGTAATGAAAATCTTGTTGGTTCTTTAAACCGTGTCCTGTTTTAAATGAGCTAGCCTGATTATTGAGATCAAAACTCAGTATTTCTATGTTTTGTACTACTGATCCATAAGGATAAACAAACCATTCAGTGAGCTGTGTGTCATTGTATATTTCAAATGCCACAGCATATTTGTCACCAAATACATTGGTGGTCTGGTGCGAAGCTAAGGTGTGTAACCAAGTGTCTAGCTGACTCAACTTATTGGGAGGATTTGTGGCGTTGTCACTAAGTGAAAAATAGCTGACTTTGTCACTAATATTTTGATTGTTAATGTTGCTCAAACTGAAGCTAACAATAGTATCGGTAGGTGCAGCTAAAGCATTTGCCGCGATATAAATACACAGAGTTAAAAGACCAACCAGTAATTTGACTTGTTTCAAACTATTACCACACACTTTGCATTTCACTTTATTAAATATACACGGCTAGGCGTGTCGTTGTTTGATTAACTAAACTAAAACTCATAACGAACATCAAGGCCGACTTGCCTTGCTTCACCTTTAAAATCTTGCAACATACCAAATAGGTTAACTAAGTCAAATTTCAGATGACTATACTCTTCATTTGTTAGGTTTTTAACCCAAGCACCCAAAGTGCAATTAGCACTTTCCCAAGCCATATGGGTATTCCAAAGAATGTAACCCTTTTGAATAGCAAAGGGGCTTTGGTCTTGATCAAAATAAAATTCTGACTGATAATCGGCATCAAGGTGAAAGTTTAATTGGCCTGAGCTGCTATGTTCCACTTAGATGTGAAAGGTAAGCGGTTATCTTGTATTTCAACTCCTTCCGTATCGACAAAAGATGCAAGATCTGCCTTGGGTAGATATCCGATTGAAAATTTAGTTGCTAAGGCTGATGTCACTAGCGCGTTCAAAACCAATTCTACCCCATAAATGGTTGATTCATAAACTCTTGTTGGTCATGATAGTCGTAATAAAAAGCAGCTGAATACAAAATCACTTGAAATCGGTTGTTCACCATTTTCTGGCATATGACCAAAACCTAGCCCCGAATAATCAACATCCGCCCATACTTGAAAAGCCTGAGTGGCGACGGTTTTAATTTCTTCACTACAGGTTTTTAATCCCGAGTTGTTGGCTAACTGTTGGGGGCAAATATGTTCTAACCCACCAACAGAGGTACACAAGATAATCTGATCAAAATCTATCCCTAAGACTAACGTTTTTTGTGGAAGTGGTTGCTTAAACTGTTTCTGATAAACCTCTAGCCAGTTGCTCCAGTGAGATAGATAATAATATCGGTTTCCTGCATTGACTCTTGCGCCGCAAAACCGTACGCCAAAGACGCTATATTTTGGATATCAGTAAAAGTTAACAGCACCTATGGCGACAGGCATTCATAATTGCACTGAGAAGCATCAGGGTACTGACCATCAGGGTACTGACCATCAGGCACACTATTTAATGTTTCATCTAGATAAGCTTGAATTGTCGAAGCTTCTCCATTAACAAAAAACCGAGGACTGTTGTTAGGTCATTTTATTCCTTGGGGTGATCTAAGAAACACTTCTGCTGCATTTTTAAGAACAACGTTCGTAGCCCCACACAATTAATCTTGCGAGTATGCTCAAGTACATATACCACCGACTCCAGAGTTGATAGACTATCTTGTCGAGTTGTATGTCTAATCTGGTATTGGTTTTCAGGTGGATGACTAAAGTGCCAGTTATTGCATAGTTTTAACCAAGGATTAAGGTGCCAAATTTTCAGGGCTTTGCGCCATGATGCATCAATGAATAGCATATTGTGATTGACTGGGAAATAGCTTTGTTTTTGTTGTGGTGAGGAAATAGATTCAAGGGAGGTGCTGTGTTCATGAGGGTAAATCAAGGAATAATTTTGGGGCTGGTTAGCTACCCTTTCGGCTAGTTCTGCCCAGTCATCGAGTCTCTCACCTTGTAAAACAGTCACGTTTTTTAATCCCAGGGTTAATAACTTGACGGTATTTTTTGCGTGTTTTGCTTCTTTAGGATGTTGTAAAATAATGATGTTGAAAGGTGTTGTGATGGGATTTACCCAAACACAGACACATGTGCTTTGCGGGTAGCCACATTTTGCACATACTGGTCTTTTATTCGTTTTTAACGTTGTCATATTTTTCAAGTTTTTAAACTTACTATAACTTATGCTTGGTGTTTGTGATCAGGCTTGTTAAATTTGATAGATAAAGTCAAACCGACTGCCTCTAATATAAAAAATATAAAGCCAAATGGATGTATATGCTCATCGGAAATTGTTTAATTAAATTAGCTAGTTATTTATTTACCTTGGGTGTTATTCATGTCATTTGATAACAGCGTTGATTATATGCCAAACCAACCCTTTTCCAATGCCGGTATAGATCCATCAGACTCCCAGCATAAAATCTTTCAAAAACTTAAGTGGCAAGTTTTGATTGGCACATTTTTGTTGATCCTGATCACTGCCAATGCTGTGATTTGGAGTCAATCGCCAATATATCAAAGCCAAGCTATCTTACATTTTTCATATGCATCTCAGACTGAACAAGAGTTTTCTGAATTAGCACAAAGGCAAATTATCCTGCATCAGCAAAGGATGAAAAGCAACAATGTGCTTAGCCTTGTTGCAGAAGAGCTTGAACAAAGTCAGATGTTAATCATTAACGTACAAACACTTTTTGATGCACTGGCAGCAGAAGTGAATTTAACTGGGCGTATTATTACTCTAAAAGCCAACGGTAGCGACCCACAAATACTTAAACCAATAATAGATGCATGGATAAAAGTGTATCTGCAGTTATTTGCGTCTGAAACGCAAATAAACAACACTGATGATCTATTGGTTGCAGACCAGCAATTGCAGCTGCTGGAATTAAAAATCAATGACCAAGAACAACAGTTAAAATTTTTTGCCAGTGAAAATAATATCACCTCGCTAGAAAGAGATGAAAATCGAGTCCTAAGTCAGACCAAAAACTTGGGTGCTAACCTTGACCAAGCGTTGGCCGAACAGGCACAAACACAAGCGTTGCTTGATAGTTTGGTTGAGTCCATTAATAATGGACAAGTCATTATTAGACCAGCGGACAAGGCTCAAATTGATGCGACAAAGCTTAGCCTGCAAGAGGTTAATGTCAATTTGTCTGCTTTATCTGAAAAATATACGCAAGCCTATTTGGAGCGTGACCCAGCTATTGTGGCTCAACAGCAAAAATCTCAGCAACTTCATATTTTGCTTGAAGAACAAATACAGATTAGCCAAGCGGACTATTTACTCGATGTAAAACGCGAACTCAGTGCTGCTAAAAGTAAAGTGGAGCAGATGAATACCCAGCTAATTGAGCAAAACAAACTAGCACAAGTATTTAGCCAAAACCTTGAACAATATAAAAGACTAGACGACGAATTAAAGGCCCTGCAAACTCAAGCCCAAACTCTAAAAAATCAACAAGTAGCGCAAGAGGTATCGAAACCTTTCGATGCTAAGATTTCTTTGCTTGAGCCTGCCTTTATTCCTGATTTTGCAATTGGACCCGACTACTCACTTAATAGCCTTATCAGTTTAATCGCGGCCGTCATTGTGGCCGTATTAGCTTTGTTGTTGTTTAGTTTTATCTTCAACCAGAAAGTATCAGCTACATCTACTCACTTTGTTGTGATACCTGGGCAAGCCGGAGCCAATAACTATTCAAACATTGGCCATGCTCAAAATGGCCAACTTCCAGCACCCGATCCTCGCCTATCATCAGAACCAGCTAAGTTGCCACCCGTCCCCCAAGCTATACGTTTATTAAGTATTGATGAATGCCAGTTGCTTTTTTCTGTTGCAAATAACCAAGGCAAGGCATTAATAGGCTTAGTATTAAGTGGTGTCAATATTGATGAATTATTAGTGATAGAGAAAGCGAATTTCAGTCAACAATATTTGTTTTTACAGATAGACAACCAATTTTCTCGCAGCATAAGTATTCAAAAGGAACTCGCTGAAGCTCTGCAAGTCATATTCAACAAGGTAACTGATGGACAAACAATTTGGTCAAATATGCAAAGCCATGAAGACTTTGTACAGCTGTTGGTCAATATAGGCCATGATGCTCAGATGGCCTTTCCTGAACAGATTTCCCTCGACGTATTAAGGCATACTTATTTAACGTATTTGGCTAGTCAAGGAGCTAGGCTCAATGATATAGAACAGGTTGCTGGATATACCTCGCCAAGTGACTTAGCACTTTATCGAAATGTTAACCAACAAGGCAAGTTACTGGATTTAGAGCAAATTCAAACACAATATGCTTTTGTTGTGACAGGCTGATTTGTTGCCATGTGTGGGCACCCTCAATACGCCAAAATTTGGCGCACAGTGCAGCTTATTCCTTTAGGTAAAGTGGCCAGTTATGGCCAAATTGCGGATCTGGCTGGGTTACCAAGTCGGGCAAGGTTAGTGGGTAAGTCACTTGGTTACGTGCCAAAAGATATGGACGTACCTTGGCATAGAGTTTTGCGTTCTAATGGACAAATTGCCTTCCCCACAGGCTCTGAGCAATCACAAAAACAAACAGGTTTATTACAACAAGAAGACGTCGCTATTTTTAACAACAGAGTCAAGCTTAGCCTTTTTCAATGGCAACCTGATTTAGCAGAAATGCTGTGGAAATTAGAGTATTAGCCTTTATCAATAAATAGTAAATGTTGCCCTTAAAGTGTAAATCATATATTTTTATGTTCCCTTTTTTGATTTGACTTAACCGAGATAAACTGTGTTAAAAACCTTTGATATAGACGACGTTGAAGAAGGAATGTTCGTTGACTCTATAGCAAAACAACAAGGCAAATTTAAGATCACCAGTCGTGGTAGGGTCACCTCTTTTGCCGTTATAAAACAATTAAAACAGAAAGGGATTTTGGCTGTTGTGGTTGATATGAGCAAACAAATCAAGGCAGACGTTGTTGAACTAGAAGAACCTGCCCTCATCCCTGAACTACCTGAAGAAGTGTCCTTTGAAGCAGAACTTGGAGTGGCGAGCAAACTTCACCTAAAAGGTAAACACTTACAAAAAACAATGTTAGAGAGTATAAGTAAAAATTTACCCATCGACATTACCATCCCAGAAGCATTCACCAAAAATCTTGTATCCTCGATTGATCGCAATCCTAATGCCTTGATGTGCCTGACAAAAATACGAGAAAAAGACACCTATCTTTTAGAACATTCGTTAAATGTGGCTATTTTGTTAGCCAACTTTGGTACTTATATAGACTTGGATGAAGAACAAATACAAGAATTGGCGCTGTCAGGTTTTCTTCATGACTTAGGGAAAATTAAAATTCCTGAAGAAATATTGCATAAACCTGGTTTTTTGACTGATCAAGAAATGACGGTTATGAAAGATCACGTGTATTACGGCACCAAAGTACTCATTGAAATGGGGATTCCCAATTCAATTGTTAAAACAATAGGCCAACATCACGAGAGGCTCGATGGTTATAGTTATCCAGAAGGTTTGCGAGGTGATGAGATTACTCACTTTGGTCGAATGATTGCAATAGTTGATACTTATGATGCGATAACGGCCGACAGATGTTACAAAGTTGGGAGGTCGTCTAGGAAAGCACTACAAATTTTGTTGCAAGATGCGCCTGAAAAGTATGATGAAGTGTTAGTAACACAATTTGTGCAATGTATCGGAATTTTCCCCGCGGGCAGTTTAGTCAAATTAAACAACCAAAAAATTGCCATGGTGCTCAGGCAAAACCCAGTACATGCCACTAAACCCGTTGTGAAAGTGTTTTATTCAGTTCGAGGCGGTCATTATTTGGAGCCCAAGGAATTGGACTTAGCTGCGGCTAGTAATGGCGTAAAAATTGTTGATGCTGTGATCGCAAGCGACTTAAAGCTCGATTTCAATAAGTACTTTAATGAATCAATCGTCGTCTAAATCAAGCAACTTTAAGTTTCGAAACGCATTTTAACTATTCTTCACTTCTTTTAATATGATCCGCAGTTGGTCAGTAGTGACATCAGAAGGGCACATGCCTTTATGGACCAATTCTTCACGAATACATTCAGGATCATTAGTCGAAAAACGAGAACTGTTTTTTTGGACATAACGGGTTAGTTTTTGCTGCAATTTTCGAGTTAAACAAGACATCTGTACATCTCAACCAGTAATACATTAAAATTACCCCAACACAAATTGCGGTGGGCTTGCTAATATAAGTAATATGCATAACGCATTTATGTATAGGCACTTTAGAACATATACAAAAACTAAGCCAACAAACTTTTAATGATATAATTCAATAAGATAGATGAAGCTTAAAAAAATGCAATTTGGCACTTGTAAAAATAGTTGACAAAAAAGTGCCAATTACTTTTGTGTCAAGGCAAGGTTGTCTGTAATTTTGAATTATGTTTTACGATGACAATAACCATTTTGGCACCAAAACGGGCAAAACGTTTCTATCAGTTCTCATGCTTGCTGAATTCATATTCTCTATCTGGATAATTACATGAACCAAAGATGCATCAAAATTCAGTTTAGACTTAGTTCATATAGACGTTGCTCGAAACGCTACCGACGATTTCAATTTATTTCATGTGCGTTGTTAGAAAGGGGCAAAGGCTAACGGGATAGATTTTAAACGTAATCCCATGGTGTATACATCCCATAAAATATCTGTGCATAGTGAAAACTTAGCTAAATTAAGAAGCGATCAGCAATTGCATATTCTGGTGGGGCCGCCTATCAATAAACTTGCATCTGTTAAAGACCAAGAAACAGCCTTAGTAACACACCATTGCGTCGGCTTGAATCAAGATAAAAGTATTTTGTTCCAAGGCTAGATTGAATTCGCCCCCTTATCCTATATTTTGAAAAAGCAGCTTGGTTTTCTACTCTATATTCGCGATCTGCTCACGCATCTGTTCAATCAAGACTTTCAATTCCACTGCAGATTGTGTGATATCGGTGTTGATAGATTTGGAGCCTAGGGTATTCGACTCGCGATTAAATTCTTGCATCATAAAATCAAGTCTGCGACCGACTGCGCCGCCTTTTTTGAGGATTTTTTGGGTTTCACTAATGTGAGATAACAAGCGGTCTAGCTCTTCGGCTACGTCTACTTTTTGTGCCAGCATCACCATTTCTTGTTCTACGCGGGCGGGGTCTAGCTCAATTTTGGCTTCTTCGAAACGCCCTAGGATTTTTTCACGTTGCCATTTGATCACGTCTGGCATGTGGGCTGTGACTTTTTCAACTTCGCCGCTAATGCCATCTAAACGTTGTTCTATCATCGCTTTGAGGTTGCTGCCTTCGGTGGCGCGTGAGGCAACAAAATCTGTCAGTGTTAAGTCAAATTCAGCCAGTACATCGGCTTGAATACCATCCATGTCAGTTTCTTCGGCAGAAATCACACCAGGCCAGCGTAATACATCAAGAGGGTTAACACCGGCAGATTGGCCATGTGATTGCACCCAGTCCGCAGCCTTCATCACTTGTTTGGCTAAACTTTCGTTTAGGTTGAGGTTGCCTACTGCCGCATCGTTCGCTACAAAGCGTAATGAACATTCCACTTTACCTCGTTGTAATTGTTTGCGAAAACGTTCACGTAACACGGGCTCCATGCTTTTAAATTGTTCAGGTAGACGGAAATAGGTTTCAAGAAATCGTTGGTTAACGGAGCGCACTTCCCACACGGCTTTGCCCCAATCGGCTTTAAGTTCGCGGCGGGCAAAAGCAGTCATACTGTAAATCATTGAATTCTTCCTATGTCTTAGTTGCCTGCATTATACCTCTGTTGTGTCTTGGGGCGAGGACCTATGGCAATTAATTGCTTAAAACTTAAGATAATTTGCACGGAAGCCTTTATAATTCTGCTCACTATTATTTAGGAGAGCATCATGCGTCCAAGTGGAAGAACCGCCAGTCAAATTCGCCCCGTTACTATTACCCGCAATTTTACCTGCCATGCAGAAGGCTCAGTATTGATTGAGTTTGGTAACACTAAAGTGTTGTGTAATGCCTCAGTAACCGAAGGTGTGCCACGTTTTATGAAAGGCCAGGGTAAAGGCTGGGTGACGGCAGAATACAGTATGTTGCCAAGGGCCACGCATACTCGTTCTGATCGTGAAGCTGCTCGTGGTAAACAAGGTGGACGTACTCTTGAAATTCAACGTTTAATCGCACGTTCATTGCGCGCAGCGGTTGATTTAAAATTATTGGGTGAAAACACTATTATAGTGGATTGCGATGTTATCCAAGCTGATGGTGGTACACGTACCGCTTCGATTACGGGTGCTTGCGTGGCTTTGGCCGATGCACTTAGTTGGATGCGTGCTAAAGGCATTCTCAAAACAAATCCAATCAAACATATGATTGCCGCTTTGTCTGTCGGTGTTTATAAAGGTATCGCTATTGCCGATTTAGAATATCTTGAAGATTCTGATGCTGAAACTGACATGAACGTAGTGATGACAGATACCGGTAAATTTATCGAAGTGCAAGGTACTGCTGAGGGCGAACCTTTTGATTTTAACGAGCTAAATGAAATGTTGGAATTGGCGAAAAATGGTATTCGTGAATTGTTCGACGAGCAAAAATTGGCTTTGAACTAGGACGTTAAAATGCAAGATTATCAACGCAATTTTATTGAGTTTGCCTTAGCTCGCAATGTATTGAAATTTGGTCAGTTTACCCTTAAATCAGGTCGAATTAGCCCCTATTTTTTTAACGCGGGTTTATTCAATACGGGTGGCGACTTGGCCAAACTTGGACAGTTTTACGCGCAAACGTTGCAAACATCAGGTATTGATTATGATGTATTATTTGGCCCTGCGTACAAAGGCATTCCTATCGCCACTACCACTGCTGTGGCGTTAGCAGATAAACATAACGTAGATAAGCCTTATTGTTTTAACCGCAAAGAAGTGAAAGCCCATGGCGAAGGTGGCAATCTAGTCGGTAGTCCTCTTGCAGGTAAAATTATGCTGGTGGATGACGTGATCACCGCCGGTACGGCTATTCGTGAGTCTATGCAGTTGATTGCAGCGAATAATGCTCAACTCGCAGGTGTGTTGATTGCTCTAGATAGGCAAGAAAAAGGTCAAGGTGAGCTGTCGGCCATTCAAGAAGTTGAGCGTGATTTTGATACTAAAGTGGTTTCTATTGTTAGTTTGGCTGATTTGGTTGATTATTTGAGTGACAAAGCAGACATGGCTGAGCACTTAGCTAATATCAAACAATATCGTTTGGATTACGGGATCTAGTTAGCACGTGAAAGATTTATCACCATACGAATCTGCTGACTATCAATTAGATGCTTTAGGTTTGCGATGTCCAGAGCCAGTGATGATGGTGCGCTTAAAAATTCGTGAGATGCAAATCGGCGAAACTTTGGCCGTGACCGCCGACGATCACTCGACTACTCGCGATATCCCCAGCTTTTGCCGATTTATGGAGCATGAGTTGCTGGATTTTCAGAGCGTCAAATCGCCTTATCAATATGTGATCAAAAAAGGTCGCTGACTTAGCGACCTTTGAACTTAATCTATTTCGAATTGTTTAATTGGGTTTGCGGAACTTCATGGTCCAGCGATCTGTATTACCTGAGACAGATTTAACCCCTACTTCGTAACGTAATTCGTCATCAGCACGGTAATGTAGGTCGGTATAATCAACAAATTCAAAGCCTGCTTCTTGGATTTCTTTGATCGCAAGTACCGGATCAATACGGCGACGGTTAGCTGGAGTTTGCTCTTCCATATGGCGGGCTGTGTGATCTACTACGGCATAAACACCACCTGGCTTCAGCGCTTCAAAAGCTAACTTATTCATATTGCGGCGGCCTTCTTCACCAAAGTTATGGTAGTTACGAAACGTCAACACCATATCAAGATCTTTTACTCCAAGAGAATCTGCTTCTAAAGAATAAAAGCGCTCACCATCTTTACGATAAAGTTTAGCGTCTTGTGCAACGATTTTTATTTTTTCGAAACCAGACTCTTTAATTAATGTTTCAATACGCCCTGTACCAATAGCAGCATAATATTCACCTTTATCACTGACTACGGGTGCTAAGATTTTGGTATACCAGCCGCCGCCAGGAATAAGCTCGATAATTTTCATATCGTCCCGTAAATCAAAAAACTCCAATGTTTGTAGTGCTTTACGGTTTCTGTCTCGGTCGGTTTCAGCTTCGGTTCTGATTTCAGCGTTTAGCGCCGATTTGATTTTTTCTGCTGTAGCATCAAAGCTATCTGCCGCTATTGAGTTGACACTCGCAGCTAGTAGCAATAGGGATAGAAATTTTTTCACAGGTATATATCTCCACTTATAGTTTTAAAATTGTGAAAGTCACTTGTTTTAACTCGATAAAAGACCGTTGTAATAAGGTTTTAGTTTCACCCTACTGATGTTTGTAAATTACACCGTCTTTCATCACAAATTGAACCTCTTTTAATAGTGATATTTGCTTTAAAGGATCACCTTTTACCGCAACTAAATCCGCCAGTTTACCTACTTCTATGGTACCAACTGTGTCGCTTATCTTGAGCAAGTCTGCTGCACTTTGAGTGGCACTGCGTATTGCTTCAATGGGCTTCATGCCAGCTTCAACCATTAATACAAACTCTAAGGCATTGTCACCGTGAGCCGAAACGCCAGAGTCGGTACCAAAGGCAATTTTGATACCTGCTTTATAGGCCTTGGCAAAAGTCTGTTGAATAAGTGGCCCAATAGCGGCTGCTTTAGGTCTAACAAGTTCTGGAAAAAAGCCATCAATCTTGGCTTTCTCTGCCACCCAGTTACCGGCCATAATGGTTGGCACATAATACGTGCCATATTTTTTCATTTGTTTAAACACCTCTTCATCCATATAGGTGCCGTGTTCAATAGATGTCACACCTGCTTTAATCGCGCGCAACATGCCTTCTTTGCCGTGAGCATGCACTGCGACTGTCATAGCATAATCTTTTGCCGTTTCAACAATGGCATTTAATTCATCATCCATAAACTGTGGATTTTGACCACTTTTAGCCACACTTAAAACGCCGCCCGTAGCTGTGATTTTAATTAGGTCTGCTCCATCTTTATAACGTTGGCGAACTGCCTTGCGCGCTTCGGCTACGCCATTTATTACGCCGTCGATAGGCCCAGGATCGCCCATAATTAATTTACTGCGACCATTGGTTGGGTCGGCGTGGCCGCCGGTTGTGGCTATTGATTTTGCGGCGGTGTAAATCCGTGGACCTTTTACCATGCCATTATTGATCGCGTTTCTCAGAGCAACTGTTTCGTTGTGACTATCACCTAAATTTCGAACTGTTGTAAAACCTGCCATCAAGGTTTTTTCAGCGTACATCACGCCTTTAATGGCATAGTCTGCTTCGTTCAGAGTAAAGCCTTCCATGTAGCTTGCTGGGCCGTTATGTTGGCTAGATATATGGGTATGCATATCCATAAATCCTGGCATCAAGGTATAGTCTGATAAATCAATGACGGTATCTTCGCTACTGCCCTCAGTAAATCCTTTGTTTATAGCTGTTATTTTATTATCGGTGATAATTACCGTCGCGTTTTGTATCACTTTATCTGAGGTGCCATCGATTAGACTACCTGCATGGATAATTGTGACCGGTACTACGGTGGCGGCTATGACGGTACTAGCGATAAAAGGTTGGGCTAATGTTGCCAAAACTAAGGTGGATTTTAAGATACTGTTTTTCATATTAAAACGTCCTGTTATAACTCGCCAAGGCTAAAGCGGTAGTCACCACTTTCAAGCATGAGATGGCGCTTACCCTCTAACTCTTGCTCTTCTCCATGATCTACTGCTAACTCTGCGAGTTGGTAAAATACATTTTGATGTAAACGTGCCCATAAGTTTCTGCGAACTAAAGCGTAAGGTAGCAATGCACCTGTTTTTTTGTCTGCAAATATTTGTATGGGATTTTCTGAACTAACAATTAAATCTTGGCCTGTATTGGTTGTAAGTGCCAACTTACTACCTTGTTTCTGCCATTGCGTAATGATAAAAGGTACGTCTTCTACTTGAATGCCTACCTTTTCGACAGGTGTGACTAAGAAGTAATGATCGTCTTCACGTTTTAAAACACTGGAAAAAAGCTTAACTAAGGGTTTACGGCCAATAGGTGTGCCCATGTAAAACCAGCTTCCGTCATGTTTTATTTGTATATCTATGTCACCACAAAATTCAGGATCCCACTTATCAACTGGCGGCAATGCCGCGTTTTGTGAACTGATTTGTTTTTGAAATGCACCTAAGTCGAAGGTTGTCATTACAGTGTTTCTTTTATCTCACGTAATTTAGCTTTGATACGGCGCATGTTTTCAGGCCCTGTGCGTAACAATTGTTTTTGTGGAGCGGGTAAAGACTCAAGTTGCCTATCTGCAAACTTATACATGACGCTATCGGTAAATACTTCAACAGGGAAAGGCACTTCAGGGGTATCTAGCAATACATCAATTGCTTCTTCAAGTTTCTCGTCAAAACTGTCAGATGGATTACCTATTTCAGAATATATTTTTTCAATAGCGGGTTTGTATTCTTGATATAGCTGCAATAATGATTCTATTTCAAGGGACTCAAATATATCTACGTAAGGGGCATAACGTTTATAACTAGCAGGATCTATCCATTCTTTATCGGCTTGTCTGTAGGTGCGAAATAGCTGTTCTGGCTGAACTAATACTCTATTGTTATCCGCTAAATTCTCCTCAGCTAAGGTATTGGTCATGATTACAAAGCGCTCTAGTAGTGCTTCATTAATCAGTAAACGTGCGAATTCATCGTAGTCCGATAACGCTAATAATTTAGTTTTTACTGTGCCATCACTTACATCTAATGGCAGCGGTTCGGGGATAATTTCGGGTTCAGGTTTTTCTGCTACTGGTTCAGGAATAAGAATAGTCGGCGGTTCTTCAATAATAGGTTCGACTGTCGGCTCGATAGCAGGAGGAACAGGTGCTACTATGACAGGTTCAGGCTCAGGTTCGCGGGGCCAAAGTACAACTGCCAAAACAATAGCCAATACAATTGCACCTATAGTGAAATGTGGTACTAACGATTTTTTCGATTCTTCACTCATGATTTCCCCGTTATGCGTACTTCTGTAATTAACAAGACAATTTAGCCTACTTAAAATTCCATCTAAATGATATGTGTAGATTGAAAATACTGTAATTGTATTCTTATCTGGACTGACCATTAAGAGGCAATTAGACTAACCATGTGACTTACCTTCTTTAAGACGAGTTGGATCAGTATGAATCTTATTTTATATGCAGTGCCGATTTTTTTCCTATTAATTTTTATCGAGTTATTCTTAGAAAAAAATAAAGGGACTGACTATTATCGTGTTAACGACAGTATTAATAGCTTAACTGCTGGTGTGTTGAGCAGAATGACTGGCATTGTTAAGCAGTTATTCCCTCTGACTATTTACATTGTGGCTTATGAGCATCTGGCCTTGTTTCAAATGGAATCGAGTTGGTGGATGTGGGTGACTGCGTTTGTGCTTTATGATTTTTGCTACTACTGGAATCACCGCTTGGGCCACGAGATGAACATCTTATGGGCTGCTCATGTGGTACACCATTCAAGTGAAGAATATAATTTAACGACAGCATTACGACAAAGTGGCAGTAGCTTTTTCAGTTGGATTTTTTACTTACCCATGGCGATATTGGGTTTTGAACCCCTGGTATTAATTACTGTAGGCTCGTTAAATCTCATCTATCAATTTTGGGTACACACTCGGCATATTCCTAAGTTGGGCTGGTATGAATGGGTGTTTGTGACGCCTTCAAATCACCGGGTACATCATGCGCAAAATCAAATCTATATAGATCGAAATTATGGTGGTGTGTTTATTATTTGGGATCGGCTGTTTGGTTCTTTCCAAGAAGAATTAGAAGCAGAAAAGCCCATTTATGGTATCCGAAAAGCATTAAAAAGCTGGAATCCGCTTTGGGCCAATGTACATGTTTATGCGCAATTAGGTAAAGACTGTTGGCATGCAAAACGTTGGCAAGACAAGCTACTTATTTGGTTCAAACGCACAGGTTGGCGACCCGCAGATGTAGAACAAAATTATCCTTTGAGTAAGGTTGATCTTACACAATTTAGGAAATTTGATGTTCCGCTGTCGCTAATCAACAAATGGTATAGCCTGATACAGTATTCATTGTTGGTCTTTGTTGGTTTGTTACTAATAATGAACGTTTCAGCTTTTACTCTAACAGAGCAAGTTTTGGTGGTACTGTTTGTACTTTATGGCAGCATTTCTGCTGGTTTGGTTTTGGAAAACAACCCCCTGGCTATTTATTTAGAATGGATAAAATACTCTCTCATTATGGTATCGCTAATGATTTATACGTTACCGCTATGGATTGAATGGACATTAGGGGTAAGCATATTGATTAACGGCACATTGTTGTTATGTAAAAAGGCTGACATTATTACTACAACCGTACCAATGGTAGAGGCTAATAATTGAAACCATTATTATGTCGTGTTGGGTTTATGCGCATATGCACACCCTATTAATAGTCAAAACATCAATAAGAAGAATACTAAAATGAATATACAAAACCGGCTCTTAATTTTTTTGATTCTTGGCAGCAGTGCGGCCTTTGCCAAGCCAGCCCCGTTGGTGTCTATACCTACCCATGATGCTTTTTTCTCTAACATTGCACAGTACTGTGGCAAAGCCTTTGAGGGAAAAGTTGTGGTTGATAACCAGCCTAGCCCCGCATTCGATGCAAAATTAGTGATGTTTGTGCGCAAGTGTGACCAAGCTGAATTACAGATCCCATTCTATGTGGGAGACAATGCGTCCCGTACTTGGATAATTAAAAAAACGGGTAGTGGTTTAAGTCTAAAACATGATCACCGACATCAAGATGGGACTGATGATCCTGTGACTATGTATGGTGGGCATACACTGGGCGCGGGTTACAACCAAATCCAATCCTTCCCTGCTGACCAATACTCAAAAGAATTGTTCGCTCAGCAAGGACTGCCGCAATCTATCACCAACACTTGGCAAATCTATATTTATCCAGATAAGTTTTCATATCGTCTAGTACGAGAAGGCAGAGAGTTCAGAGTGGATTTTGATTTAACCAAGCCGGTATCACCTCCCCCTGCGCCTTGGGGTTATGAGGATTAGCCCAGAGGTTTGATTTTGTATTTTGGACCTTGCTAACGTTTCAAATATGGGGCACGTGCTGTTTGCGTGTACCGCTCCCCTTGCTGGCTTTTAATTATTTGGCTGTTAGGTCACTTTATCAATGGAAATGACTCCAATAGAAAAAGTAAAAGTGAAATAGAACATTGGGAATATATCCCAGTAGCCAAAATCGTTTGTCTTTTTGTACCTAACTTGCAATTAACCAGGGCAAATTTGATGGACATCACTAAAACATAGGCCCCAAAACATATTCAATTAAAGTGTCATGTGGGATCGTCTGAAAACCCAAGGCCAAGCTCTAACGTCATGAGTGTCTTACCTTTTAGTAAAACCCATATTGAGGGCTACAAGTCTAAAACTTATGGCTGAACCAATTCACTAATGATGACGTATCAATCCTACATTCATTGATTTGCCTAGAGCAAGATTTATGCAACATACTAAATTTTGGATTAAGGATCTTAAATCGAAATCTATCACTGTGGATATGCTAACTGTGTGTTCATACGAGATGAACGTATACCTCGTTAAGCTTACCGTCGGTGACAACACAGGTTTGGTATATGAAGGTCAGAGCCCTAAGCGTTTTCAAAGCTCACAGTTTATCCGCGATGCGTTTGATGGCTGTAATGTGTTAGCCGCGCAAATGTTACACGAATCGCCCTACGACGAGATGATAGGTAATCCTGAGTCTGTGCAACGGGCGTGTACCTTGCCTTTTTCTATGGGGCAGCCGTACTAAATGGGTGTGCTAGATAATACTTTAAGGGTTCAAAGATCATCTTTTGTATTGTGGATAAATAAGTAGGCATAATATGCGCCCATAACCACCATTATACCTATGCCAAGAATTGAGCCCCAAGCCACTGGGTCGTGTAGTATTAGATCCCACATAATGATTCACCTCTGTTTTAAAATTTTTTTACAGAGGTGATTTTAGACAATTATTCATAGCCAATATTGATCTAAATCAGCTTTGCTGCAAGGTCATTATTTAGTGTTCAAATGTGAGTGTTAACAGCTCGACTGAATCAGCAAAAATCAGGGTTTGCAATTTGCCTTTACCTTCAATATTAATGGTATTGACCTGCTCTGGCCAAAGATCCCGCAGGGCGTTATGACGGATTGTCATATTATCCAATTTAGTTGGTTGTGTGGTTTCTTGGTAAACCCAGAAAAATTTGCCATCTAGTTCAACTCCCACCATTTTTAGTGGGAGCGGCTGCTCATCACTATCAAACAAATTAAAGCGCTGATTAACATAGTCGCCGAACTGATTTTGAGTCTTTTTTGAGTCAATGATATCCGCGTCTTTACCAAATATTTCTTTTACTGCATGTTCCGCGTCGTGCACCTTAAAGCGGTGCATGATTTCGATATTTTCGGTACGTGCATTAAATAAAACAGTGCTAATAGCGGTCTTTTGCTGGTGGGCCGAAAGAGAGAACGCTGCAAATAGCAGCGTTCCTATTAACCAATTCGATATTTTATTCATCGTTGTCTTGGTTGTCTTCATCGTCACCGTCTGTTTTCAGCTCTGTTTTTATATCTTGCATGATATCGCGAGATACTTTTTGGGTGCTCTTCTTCTTTTTATAAGCTTCGATACGTGACGGGATAATTTGACGTGGGTAATGGTTGTTATCCACATTTACATCAGCCGTTTCCCAACGTGGATCTACAGTGACACTGACCAACTCTTTATCTTTGTCAGTGATTATCATCTTATTCACTGCCTTGGGTGTGCGGCGCCATATTTCAGCTGGAATATATTGATTTTCTTTAGTGCCGTCAGCAAAAGTAAGCTCTAAGATGATTGGCATAACCAAGCCACCTTTGTTTGAAAACTCTAACACGTAGTAATTTTTATCTTCTTTTACTGCTCGCTCCAAGGCTGTCTTTTCCCATGGGTCTAACTTCTTTAAGAACTTCTGGTACTTGTTGCGCTCTTTGTTAGTAACAGTAAACCTGTCATTTTCGTCGTAGAAGTCAGTGATGTCTGGGAAACGTTCAACCCATAGTTTTTTGCCTTCGGCTTTATTACGCTCGTCTGTTAAAGACATGGGTTTGTCTAATTCTTCCTGACGTAAACGGTTAAAATCAATATCAGGATCTTTAGTATCCAAGCGCAACTTAGAAATTTTATCTAATGAAATATCAACGTGATCTGTACTGTAAAACCAACCGCGCCAGAACCAATCTAAATCAACACCTGAGGCTTCTTCCATAGTGCGGAAAAAATCTGAAGGTGTAGGGCGTTTATATTTCCAGCGCTGTGCGTATTCTTTAAAGGCAAAATCAAATAATTCCCTTCCTAAAATAGTTTCGCGCAAAATATTTAATGCAGCAGCAGGTTTGGTGTAAGCATTCGGGCCTAAACGTAATACGCTATCTGACTGAGTCATAATAGGTACTTGATTAGAGGATTTCATGTAGCTCACAACATCGCGAGGCTCTACGCCCCAAGGGATAGTCGGATCCCATTCACGACCCGCTACACCATCTAAAAAGCTGTTAAGGCCTTCATCCATCCAAGTCCATTGGCGTTCATCTGAGTTGACTATCATAGGAAAATAAATATGCCCCACTTCGTGGATAACCACCCCAACTAAGAACCGCTTTTCTGCTTGTGAATAGGTACGGGTACCATCGTCTTGCAATTCAGTACGAGGTCCATTGAAGGTGATCATCGGATATTCCATGCCACCTACAGGGCCGTTGACTGATTGCGCCACTGGGTAAGGATAATCAAAAGAAAAACGGCTATACACTTCTAAAGTTTGAATAACGGCTTCAGTAGAATATTTTTTCCATAAATCACCGCCTTCTTTAGGATAAAACGACATGGCCATAACCAAAGGTTGGTCGTTACCGTCTTGTTGATGGCCTCGCGCATCCCACATGAATTTACGTGATGAGGCCCAAGCGACGTCACGTACGTTTTTAGCACTAAACTTCCATGTTTTGAATGAATCGGTGCCTTCTTTTTCGTTTGCTAATGCTTCTTCTTCAGTCACAACAAATACTACACGATCCGCTTTTTCTGCTTCTTTTAAACGTTTACGTTGGGTAGACGTTAATACGTCTTTAGGATTTTGTAATGCACCAGTAGAGCTAACAATATGGTCGGCAGGTACTGTTAATTCAACGTCGTAGTTACCGAATTCCAAGGTAAACTCACCGCGGCCGATAAACTCTTTGTTGGTCCAAGCTTCGTAGTCGGTGTAAGCATGTAAACGTGGGTACCACTGAGCTAGCAAGAATATATCGTTGCCACCTTTGCGATCGTCATCAGGAAAATGTTCATAACCTGAACGAGCCGAAACCGCATCTTCTTCTACTATGTTGAAAGCATAATCGATATTAAATTCTACTTTTTTGCCGGGCTTAAGATGAGTTGGCAAGTCGATACGCATATTGGTACCCACAATAGTATGTTTCAGTGTTTGACCATTTGAATCTTTAACCGATTGTATGTCGTAACCCAAGACATTATCTTCAGTAAATTGTTGGCGACGTAAGGCGCCTAAACTGAGTTGTGCTGGTTTGCTGCTAGAGGCTGTAGATGTTGCTGGCCCGCGATTACCAATGCCGCCAAAGGTAGTTGTCATGGCAGACATGGAATCGTTGCGAAATTTATTTTGATCTAATTGCATCCACAGATACTTAAGGGTATCGGGTGAATTATTGTGGTAAGTAATGGTTTGGCTTGCGTCTATTCGACGTTTTTCTTCATCCAGCTTGGCCTTGATTTTATAATCTACCTGCTGCTGCCAATATTCATGACCGGGTTCGCCCGCAGCGTTACGGTATACGTTCGGGGTTGGTAATGACTCGTCTAATTGGCGAAACTTGTCTTCAAAGTCGCCCTTAGTTTGATTGATCGCTGCGTTTGCCGAACCAATAGTCGCAAACGACAGCACTGCTATCGTAATGAGTTTATTAAACATTATATTCCCTGTTTGTCGTAAATAGTGATATACGGGCAATTATTAGTATTGTTTTAATCCGCGGGAGTATTTTAATACAAACTGTAAGAAAATTCTTCCCTAACTAACCTGTAATAAGACCGGATTGTTCGCGTTGTTGGTTCATAACCTTTGTTTTTAAATGAATTTGTTCCTAAATAGATAATTTTTAGATCATAGCTTATAACTACAATCGCTTGTTTCTCCTTGATTTTCTCGTACTCTAAACACATAAGTTCGCGAGGTAGAGTATGTTAAAGGTCAATTGGAAACGAGCCGTAATTAAAGTGGGTAGCAGCTTGATTGCGCCTAATAATAATCAATGCAGTCAGGAGTATCTTAGGCCTATTGCCCGATTTATTAGCGATAGCCGCAAACAAGGAAAAGAAGTGATTTTGGTGTCTTCAGGCAGTGTTGCCGCGGGAAAGGGTAAAATTGCTTTTAAACATCACCCCTCAATTGTAGAAAAGCAGGCCATGGCAGCGATTGGGCAAACCCAAATGATGGCTAATTGGGCAAGTTTATTTGATTTTGATTGTGCACAAATATTGCTTACTTCTGATGATTTACATAATCGTACCCGTTACGTTAATATCAAAAATACTTTGCGAGAATTGCTAAAAAATAATGCGCTACCCATAGTGAACGAAAATGACACTGTGGCAATTAACGAGCTAAAAGTGGGCGATAATGATAACCTAGCGGCATATACCGCGTTGGTTTCAGAAGCAGATACATTAATTATTTGTTCTGATATTAATGGTTTATATGACGCTGATCCTAGACATAATTCAACAGCTAAACTAATACCTGAAGTGAACATTATTGATGACAGTATTTATCAATTAGCGGGTGGTGCTGGAAGTGATGTGGGCACGGGAGGTATGCACACTAAACTTCAAGCTGCACAAAAATGTGTGGATTCGGGCATTCAGACTTTGATAGTCAATGGCCGTGACCCAGTTGTCTTTGATGAGTTGGCGAAAGGACATTCTCCCGGTACCTTATTCAAACCGAATAAGAGTTTAGACAACGCTCGCGACAACTGGTTAAGGCATACCTTAAAAGTGAAAGGGTCTATCGAGATTGACCAAGGTGCTCAACAAGCATTGTTAGAAAAAGGTGCATCACTGTTACCCTCAGGTATTATCGGTGTCAGTGGTCGATTTTTGTCTGGTGAAGCGGTTAATATTATTTATAAGGACAACGCTATAGCCAAAGGTATCGTTTTGTATAGTTCAACTGACCTAACATCAATAAAGGGTTTAAACAGCCAAAAGATTGAAGCAACTATAGGCTACTCTTTGGGTGAAACAGTCATCCATCGTAATGACTTAGTGCTGCTTTAATTATCTCAGTTTTAGCAGTTTTAGAATATATTTTTTACATAAGGATCAACAACATGAGTTTCTCAATTGCCGACGCGGCACTAAAAGCCAAAAAGGCAGCTCGTCAAGTCGCTAATTTAACAGCGCAGCAAAAAAATCAGTTATTAGCGGATATCGCCGCAGCACTTTTAGCAAATACCGATAACATCTTGACTGCCAATATTAAGGACCTAAACGCAGCTAAAGAAAACAACTTAGACGCTGCCATGCTGGACCGGTTAGCCCTTGACCCTGAGCGTATTCAAAGCATTGCAGATGCGGTGATTGAGATAGCAGCTCAAGCTGATCCGGTAGGCAATATTGCTAATATCCAACGTATGCCAAGTGGTATTCAAGTTGGCAAAATGCGTATCCCATTAGGTGTTATAGCGATGATTTATGAATCGCGCCCTAACGTAACCATAGATGCCGCCGCTTTATGTTTAAAAGCGGGTAATGCTGTTATTTTACGTGGTGGTAAAGAAGCGATACATTCAAATTTAGCCTTAGCCACATGTATTGAAATTGCCTTGGCCAAACAGCAACTTGACCCTGCCGCAGTGGTAGTTGTGCCTGATACAGATCGTGGGGTTATGAATGAGTTGATGTCACTCGACGAATCTATTGATTTAATTATTCCCAGAGGCGGTGAAGGGCTAATTCGTTTTGTATGCGAAAATAGCCGTATCCCGGTTATCCAGCATTACAAAGGGGTGTGCCATTTATATGTAGACAGCGCAGCTGACGAAGTTAAGGCGTTGAATATACTTAAAAACGGTAAAACCCAGCGCACCGGCGTATGTAATTCTTTAGAAACATTATTAGTACACCAAGATGTTGCTGCGACATTTTTACCTAAAGCAGCAGCGTTATTAGCTGAGTACAACACTGTTATTCATGCTTGTGAAAACAGCATCGAATATTTTAGCGGCGCACAAATAGCGACCGAAGAAGATTGGCACGCAGAATACTTAGCGATGGAAATAGCCGTTAAAGTAGTTGCTGATTTTGAGAAAGCAATTGAACATATTGAAGAATATAGTTCAGGCCATACAGAAGTGATTGTCAGCCAAGATTATTCTAAAACCCAAGCCTTTATTCGCCGAGTCAATTCCGCAGTCGTCATGGCCAATGCTTCATCTCGTTTCTCTGACGGTGGCCAGTTAGGATTAGGCGCGGAAATTGGTATTTCCACCAGCAAACTCCATGCATACGGGCCTATGGGCGCAGAATCTCTTACCACAGAAAAATTTATTGTGATGGGCGACGGTGAAGTGCGTGCTTAGTTTATGGAGGTAAATACGCAACACTACTTGTTTGATTTGGGAGACACCTTAATGGTTGATTTGCCCAATCAAACTGGACCTATGTGTGATTGGCCTGAGGTGCAAGTAGTAGATGGGGCTTTGGATTGTCTAAAGCGCCTTTCACTAAACGCTGAGTGTCATTTAGCGACAAACGCCGCAGAGTCTAGCGAAGCGCAAATTTGGTTAGCTTTAAAAAGAGCGGGGTTATGTGACTATATTGGTCATGTTTTTTGTCGTGAAAATCTCGGTGTGGGCAAGACATACATTAACTATTACCCTCAAATAGTCAATAAGTTAGCTGTTAGCTCAGAGCAGGTTACTATGGTTGGTGATTCTTTAGAACGTGATGTTTTACCTGCTTTAAAAAGTGGCCTAAAGGGTATTTGGTTTAACCCTAAGAAAATTTTTACAGACTTAAACATTGATTCAGTCGATCAGCTAATAACTGTTCGCTGATTATTGGGTGAGTCCTATAATTCTGGCATCGGAAAAATTTATTGTGATGGTGGTCGCCGAAGTATGTACCTAACTAGGGAGCAGTTAACCCATTACTTTTGATATCGAGTAACGGGTATTGCCTTGCAGGACGTCTATATACTTACGTCAAACAGACTACCCACTCCCATTGATACCGCCATGGCTAAACTTCCCCATAACAGAACTCGTATAGCGCCTTTGGTTTTAGAGGCACCGCCTGCGTGAGCTGATATGCAACCTAATACAACAAGGGATAAGAGTGAAATACAGATAACTGCGGGTATTAAGGCTGTCTGACTCACCAACAATATCATCAATAATGGCAATGAAGAGCCTGCTGAGAAAGACAGTGCAGAATATATTGCGGCCTGTAAAGGGTTGCCTTGGGATAAGTCGGTTATTCCTAGTTCGTCTCTAGCGTGGCTACCTATGGCATCTTTTTCCATTAATTGTACAGCAACTTGTTTGGCTAATGGTAACTCGACACCTCTTTCGTGGTAGATGTTCGCTAGCTCTTCTACTTCTAATGCCCAGTTATTTTGAATATGGTCTTTTTCTAACGCCAGTTCCGCTTTTTCAATATCGGTTTGAGAACTCACTGATACATATTCACCAGCGGCCATCGACATTGCACCAGCCACTAATCCGGCCATACCAACGGTGAATAAGTTATCGCCGGCTGCCTGGGAGGCGGCTACGGCAATAATTAAGCTCGCCGTAGACACTATGCCGTCGTTGGCACCTAATACTACGGCTCGTATCCAACTTATACGCTCCGATTTGTGTTCATGGTTGTATTCCACTGTGCTCCTTAAACTGCAACATATGTTTTAGGGTGTCATGTTTTAAAAAAGTGATGACCAAGAGCATGCTAAGGCATGCAGGGCAATTAAATCGTAGTCGACTGAACCCATGCAACCAAACCGAAACAACAGCAAAGTTGTTTGCATTATCATCTAGTCTGAATTGTGCGCTTTATCATACTTTGACTCGCTACTTTCTGCTTGCATATTATTCCAATATTCAATGATAAGAGTGAATGATGTTGAGGACATCCTTCACTGTGATTTGGTCATTGATACTGTGGCGTTATTTCAACATTTTTTGGATAAAAAGAGGTTCTCATAAAAATATAAATATTGTTAGATCGACTATGAAAATGTGTATTCTTTGCATATTGCTTAGGTGTAACACCCAGACATTCATTAAAATTTCTAATCAGATGTGATTGATCTGCATAGTCCAAATTTGTTGCCAATTCAGCTAACGTAAACTCCTGACTCTCTAACATCTCTAAAGCATGATAAGGCACTTCTGGTTACCTGACATTAAGGCATTTAGGCCGATTTGTTGATGGTGTTGCGAGTCGTCAATTTGTGGTGATCCAAAGCTCAATTGAGGATAAGCTAATTGGCGCAAAGGGTGACTTTACTTCAGGTGAAAATGGGTAGGCTCATTTCACTGTCGATCTAATCCAATAGACACAATTAGGAGAATATATGAGCGACAAAATTAGCGGTAGTTGCCTTTGTGGCGCGGTCACTTATGAAGTACAGAATGACTTTAAACGTTTCTATTTTTGTCATTGTGGACAATGTCAAAAAATTACTGGATCGGCTCATGCGTCTAATTTAATGACTGAGCCTGACGCCATAAAATGGACGGCAGGCGAAGCACATAAAAAACAATTCAACTATCCAGACCGTGATTTTACCGTGGTGTTTTGCACTGAATGTGGTTCAGGCCTGCCTTTTGTGACTAAAAGTGGCAAAGCCTTGATTGTGCCGGCAGGCAGTTTAGATGCTCAGCCAAACATTCAACCCAATAATAATATTTTTTGGGCTGAACGAGCTAGTTGGTATGACGATGGGAAACTTGCTAACAAGTGCGAAGGGTTTCCGAGTTAACTCGAATTTAGCTTATTTTGTGGCTTAGATACCACTGGCGGTTTGTTCTAACATCGCATAATAAAATTGGATGGCGTTGAGATAGTCTTTAACAGTGATTTGCTCATTCAGCCCGTGAAATTGTTTTAGTGTGTCCGGGTTGAGTGAGACCATCATAAAGCGATAAATATTATCTGAAAGCGCCTGAAAATGTCTTGAATCGGTTGCCCCTAATACCAGGTAGGGAGTCACAAGCACATTGTCATTCAAACGTCTGATTGAGCTTTCAATTAACTTAAATCCAATATTATCGGTAGGTGATACTGCTGATGCTTCGTTGGCTAGTTCTGTGGAAAGTGTCACCCTAGGGTCGTCAATCACTCGTTCAAGGTGAGCTTGAATACTAGCAACGGTATCACCTGGTAAAATTCTAAAATTGACTACCGCAGTGGCAATAGTGGGTAGTACGTTTGACTTAGTGCTGCCTTGTAACATAGTGACTGCTGTTGTAGTGCGTGCGCTGGCTGCTGAGCTGGGGCTTTTAAGCAGTTTGTTGAGTACTAATGGTTCAAATAACCATAAGTTAGCCAAAGGTAAACGTTGGGATAACGGCATCGAATAACCAATGTTATCGAACATTAAATCAAAAAATTCTAGTCTTGCATCAAACGGGTTGTTTTCTACATTCACTATGGCACTGGCTAAAATTCCCGCTGCAGTATGTGCTGGTGGTTGCGATGAATGTCCACCCTCAGCTTTCACGCTAAGCCTAAAATTCACAAAGCCTTTTTCGGCCACTCCAATTAGGGCTATGGGTTGAGTTGTACCGGGAATAATACCGTCGGTAATCACGCCCCCTTCGTCTAATATAAATTCAAACTGGATACCTTGCTCAACAAAATATTTGGCTATCGCTTTTGCACCTGCGCCGCCGGCCTCTTCATCGTGACCAAAGGCAAAATAGATATCTCTTTGTGGTATGTTATTGTTTGCTAAAAACCACTCTAGGGATTCCATTAGTGCCAGCACACTGACCTTATCGTCAATTGCACCTCTTCCCCAAATCACGCCGTCTAATACGTTGCCGCTAAATGGTGATTGGTGCCATTGGTCTTTAGTTTGTTCATCAACCGGAACCACATCCATATGCCCCATAAAAAGTGCGGGTTTGAGTTGCGAGCTTTGCCCTTTTAGAAGGTAAACCATGCTGTAATCATTGAACTTGGTGAGCTTTGTTTGTGCATGTACTAATGGAAAAGACTGGGATAAATGTTGGTGAAAAGCTTGAAATGCTGAGTGATCAAGCTTGCTGGATTCGTCATAGGAAATGGTGGGAATTTGTAGGGCTTGACTAAACCTGTCTATTGCTGCGGTTTCATCTAATGTAATAGGTGTTAGAGGCTCTGTGACCTGATACTGACTATTTTCAAAAACAGTGGTCGCTCGAAAAATCACAATAACCAATAACACAACCACAATGGCAGCGAGGGATAGCAGAATTTTTTTCATAAATGAGTCACTTCTAGAGTATTACTGGGTAAACTTGTCACTAGTATAACCTTTCACCAAGAGTAATAAACCGTTGTCTAACCCCGTTCTGTTTTCTGTGGTGGTGCTTATTTGGGGTTTAACCTAGCTGGCTATTACCTATCAGTTTGGTGAAGTGGACCCTACACTTTCGGTTGCGTATCGCAATTTTTAATTGCCGCGACAATTCTATTTACCTACTGCAAAATAAGAAAATTATCCTTGAAGCTGCCTCGACACATCCATATTAAAATGGCATAGGTGGGCCTGTGTTTATACACCCTTGATTACACGCTTTTATATCAAAGCCAACAACGTCTACTGTTTGCTTCCCAAAAAGATCTTTTTATGAAAACTAAAAAGCGTAATGTTGACGGCGGTAAGCGACATTAATTTGGGTTTATCTAGTTAATAATTGAATGATGTTTTTGGCCTTTTTATTACCAATACCTTCTACTTCCTGTAGTTGTGCTTCAGTTGCTAACATCACAGTCCGCACGCTACCAAAATGCAACAATAGTGCTTTTGCTAAAATGGGACCAACGTTAGGTAGTCCTTGCAATATAAAAGACTGTTGTTTCTTAAACGATTTAGGACGATAGCCATGACGCCTTAGTTGTTTTTTCTCAGTGCGGGATTTTTGTTGCGATGCATAAAGCATTGTATTGACGGTTTCAATATTGTCTTTAGTGCGTAAAATGCAAATACCATATGTCAGACTGACGCAAGCCAATGCGCCTAATACAGCACGTCTATCCATCTTTGTATTTTGAATATCACTACCTAGGCCTTCGATAATGAGTAGAGATTGATAAGGCGACTGACATATTTTTTCGGCTTGTTGAAATAAACGACCATCAATAATGGAGACTAGTAAATCGTTGATTTTCTTACGTTCAATAATTAGCCAGTTATCAACAAGATAATCGCCATAAATCAAACGTTTTATATCGAGAATAACTTTGGGATGATTTTGTAGTAAGCTCAAAATCCCGCTGTTACTTTCCCTATCATCTGCTTGGATGTGTAGAATATTCATTTCATAGCCTTTCCCTAGCATATCAAAGTTAGTTTAGTTCATCCTTTATTGAGCAACTACAAAAATGCGCATTTACTACTGCTCAGTGATCCGATAAAAAGACAATAATAGAAGAGACTGAATTATTTAGAAACATAGTTAAGCCCTAACAAAATCATCGTAAGTAAGTGAAAATCTAAAGTTCACCTCAAAAAATAAAAATATAAGTATTTTATTTGATTTGTAAGTGTAAATTCAATATTGTAAGTATTTTATAGGAAATGAATGTTTCTTGATGGGATAAATACATATTTGAGTACTTTATGCAAAAAGTATTGAATAATTCACTGAATAAGTAAAGTTTAATATGACACCACTTGGCTACACCTACTTAAATCAACACTACAATTTATTACTACCAAAGCTAGATGTTGAAGTATATCAAGACCCACAAGCCGATACTGAAAAGTTGATCTCCTATGGCGCGTCAAAAAGAAAAATTATACCGGGTTCGCGTAAACAAGCAGAAACGTCGTATGAACATATGGTATCAGCGATCAAATATCAGGGCATTCGACTTCATTTTTTTGCCGCTATTTTTCAGAAAGTAGATGTAAAAGCATTAACTGCTTTTATCGCCGATAAGCCAAACTCAAAATACAACAGAGTTATATGGTATTTATACGAATGGTTAACCGAAAAAAAGCTCGATCTTCATGATTTAACCAAAGGTAATTATATTCAACTTTTTGAAGATGAATTTTATTACACGTTAACTAACGGCGATAAAGACAAACGTACTCGTGTTGTTAATAATGCTATCGGCACAAAAGATTTCTGCCCTACCATCCGAAAAACGAAAGAAGTAAAAGCATTAGAAAATATAAACGTTTATCAAACAGCATATGCTGAGATGCAAAAAGTTGGCGACCCGCTTACCGCCGATGTATTAGGTCGTTCGATAAATTATCTATATACAAAAGAAACAAAATCATCAAATGAGATTGAACGTGAAACGCCAGATAAACACAAAATGAAGCGTTTTTTAAATGCCATTAAAAATGTCGGTTTGTTTGAATTAACAAAAGAAAAACTCATTGATTTACAAAATAAAATAGTAGAAGAAAATAAACGAACTAATGACTATCGAGCAGATGAAATCTATGTAGGTAGCACTATACATCGCTTAGGAGGAATAGACGAAGACATACATTATATTGGTGCACTTGCCAAGCATGTCCCTAGTATGATGCAAGGTTTGCTAAAAACTCATGAACGGCTAATGATAGATTCAGCGGTACCAGCATTAATACATGCAACAGTTATATCATTTGGTGAAGTATATATACATCCACTGGAGGATGGTAATGGTCGAATTCACCGTTACTTAATTCATGATGTGATGAAGCAAAGAGAACCTGAACATAAATTTATAATCCCAATTTCAGCAGCTATATTGAAAAATCAAAAGCAGTACGATGCGGTTCTTGAAACAATTTCACGCCCTACCTTAGCAATGCTGGATTGGGAGCTTGATAGCGAAAATAGTAATAAATTAATCGTGTACAACGATATTGACTACATGTACCGGTACCCTGATTACACAGCACACGTGAAATTTGTATACGACATGATGAACAAAGCTATTTCTAATGAATTAGTAGAAGAGATCGGTTTGCTCGTAGTCTTTGACGCTATCAAAGGTGCTATCAATGATCTAACAGACATACCAAATAACATGTTAGACAAAATAACCTCTATTCTCATAAATGGCGGTGGCAAAGTTTCAAAAGCTAAGCAAAAGTTAGTGCTATCTCATATCGATCAAGAAAAGCTGGTTTTGATTGAACAACTATCCGTTAATTTAATCCAAGCAATGAAAGAAAGAATCAATATAGACGTACAGCTATTAATGAAAAAGGAGTGATCAAAATCGAATTTATGGGGATGTTGGCTTCGTTTGAGTTGACGTTTAATATGACAGTCGGCATCGGTTTTTAGCATAAAAATGCTGCTCGATGGCAATGCTATTCACCTAATTATTAGGAAAATTTAGCAGGTCGTTTGCACTTGCTCCCAGCAATGACAAACTCATTTAACATCCATGTTAAATGCCCTCCTAAATTCACCTAATAATTGGCAAACCTAGAGTCGAGGGTAGAGCAACGGCATCGGCTTTGCCGATTAAGCGTTTTAGGTTGCGTTACTGCGAATTAACGAGCGTGCCCTTTTAATTCTCTCTTGCTGTAATAAAGTGTAATATTTTTCGCACCAATTTTCAGTTAAGATTTTAAATTGTATTTTAACTAAGTGATTTAGGCGGTTGTAACTATCCATGTCGCATTTGAGCGGTAGCCGTGAGGAACGCATTCTGATTTGAGAGAGCGATTTTGATGAGACCTCAAATGAGCTTAAACCGCAGAATTTTGAAATTTTAGTAATTAACCAGTCAACCATGATATTTTGATGAAAAATTAAACGCACGGATTCATGGTATTAACAAGGTGTTAAAAGGTAGCTCAATCGCTATACAAGATTATACGCCAGACTGGTCTAATATTATTTTATATATTGATGGCGCAGGAAGTTCTGGGCAGTATCTTCGTTATCAAAATGGGCAATTAAGTTTACTTGCTCATGCTCGTCCTCACATTAAACCTGAGCAAGTTAGCGAAGTACAAGAAACAACGTATGAAGCGCGTGATGGTTTAAATATCCCGACATTGTTAACACTGCCAAACGATAAGGCATTAGTGAACCTCCCTGCCATAGTAATGCCTCATGGTGGGCCTGAATCATACGATACCATTGGTTTTGATTGGTTAGCTCAATATTTTTCTAGTCAAGGTTATTTAGTTATTCAGCCGCAATTTAGAGGTTCAAAAGGTTTTGGCACTGATCATTTACTTAAAGGGCGTGGTGAATGGGGTCGCAAGATGCAAGATGACCTAACTGATGCTGTCAATATGCTAGTTAAAGAAGGAAAGGTTGACTCTAAACGTGTTTGTATAGTTGGCGCGAGTTATGGTGGTTATGCAGCACTTGCTGGCGCAGCATTTACACCTGATATTTACCGATGTATTGTGTCAATTAATGGTGTTGCTGATATTCCTCGTATGTTGGAAGGTGACAGACGAAGATATGGCAGGGATCACTGGGTAGTATCGTATTGGGATAAAGTTATCTCAAACGGGAAGTTAGATGAAGATCACCTTGAAAAAATTTCACCGATAAATGCAGTGCAGAACATTAAGGCACCTGTTCTGTTAATTCACGGCGAACGCGATTTAGTGGTACCATTTCATCAATCAGAAGATATGTTTGATGAAATGAAAGATGCAGATAAACAAGTGACTTTTGTTGAGTTAGAAGATGGAAATCATCATTTAAGTAACCCTAAGAATCGTGCTAAAGCATTAGAGGCTCTTGATAAATTTTTGAAAAAAACATATATGACTTAATTAATCAAATTTACTAAGCCACCCAGTGAGCCGAGATAAATCGGAAGAAGATCGGAGGTGCAAGTCCTCGAATCCAGAATTTGCGGGATCAGAGACGCTGATATATCGAATCGCGAACGTCCCCTTGATGACACAAAGGCGACAGTCGGCTTAGAGCGATCAACGCTCAGTCAACAATTTCAAGACATCGTGCGCTGTCAGTAACGACGACTTCTACTGCAAGTTTACTGAGTTATCCGACAGTTAAAGGGTTGGAGTTGAACTACAGTCCTTGTTCCAATTACAAACTTTTGTCAATCAACGTCACTGACCCCATCGATTGCAGTTGCTATAGGTAAACTGCCATTGCCTTTTAGCAAACGAGAACCAAAAGCTTAAAGTTGATTAAGCTTTTGGTTCAACTCATAACTGGGCTCTGTGACAATTTTTTCCAGTACTTGGACTCTTTCAGTCAATTGTTGAATAAGCAGATCTTTATCATCCAGACTTTCGGTCGCTTTTTGTGTTTGGTCGTGCGTTTGGGTAAAAGGATTACTGCAACGGCCATTTATCCAGGCTGCTAATTGCCAGTTATTTTTGTGATCTAACCAACAAACTGTCAAAGAAATCACAGCGACAATCGATAATATAAGAGTAATTTTGAGTGGGTCCACAGGTTTCTCCTGAGTAGTTGAGTTGCAGAAAATGCACTATTTGCACTTGCCTTTAATTCAGTAGTCTTGCGTAACAAAAATTTATTACATAATATTTGTAATAAATTTATTAAGCTAAAGACTATGTTATAAAACCTATGATTTTAATTGTCTGTTGTTAGGGAATATTGAGCCACTTGAGTAAGGATTTTAGCCACGTTTTAAAAGAACATGCCGCCTTATTAGGCCGCGTGGCTGCGACCTATGAAGCAAATTTTCATTTGCGCCAAGAGTTGTTGCAGGAGATTTCTTTGGCGGTGTGGCAGGCTTTAGAAAAGTTCAAAGGTGACAGCAGTGTTAAGACTTACGTATTACGCGTCGCTCACAATAAGGCGATTACTCATGTGGCTTATCATGCCAAGCAGCCTCGTAACGACTCTTATTGTGAAGTAGAAACACCGCAGCCAAGTCAGCAGCCGAGCTCTGATGTGCAAATAGCTCAACAACAGCAGATTCAAACCATGCTTAAAGAAATTAGGAAAATGCCCATACAAACGCGCCAAGTAGTCACCATGTCGATGGAAGGATTGAGTTACAGCGAAATAGCTGAAGCTTGCGGTATAAGTAGCTCCAACGCTGGGGTGATTCTTAACAGAGCGAGAAAAGTATTGATGGAGAGCATTCAGCATGTCTGATATCCAAGACCCACTTAGCCAACTTTGGCAGGGGCAAACAGCAGAGCAACCAGATATAAATGCTATTACTAAAAAGTGGCGCTGGACTAAGGTAAAGCAGCGTTTGTATGTGTGTCTTGATGTGCTGAGCGTGGTCATTCCCTTTGTATTGATATGGCAGTACATGGATGAGTTAGATATCGTGACTAAACGGATTGTTCTGGCAATTTTATTATTATCTATACCTTTTGTTGTATATCTGACTTGGTTAAGAAGGTTTTCTCTTGGGTGGTCTAGCGAATCAACCGAAAAATATATTCAACAATTGCAAAAACAACTCGCTAATAACAGCCAAATTGCCTTTATGACTAAACACTCAATTTGGCCGGTATTAGTGCTGATTGGTATTCAATACTTTGCTCTGTTTTATTACGATGTATTCCCTATAGAAAAACTCATACGTAAAGCGGTTATTTCAACATGTATTGTTGCCGTGGCGTTTATTGCCATTTGGATTTGGGCTGATAAACGTCAAAAACGCTTCGATAAAGAACTTCTTGAACTAAACAACTTACTTGATGGCACTATTACTAATCACCATAAGTGATTGGTAATAGATCTGACGGTTTACAATAGCCGTTATGTGTTCTCTCAAAAAGAGAATCCCAACACAACCAGATTCCCCAAAGTTATCTTTTTTTGCTGCTATTTCTCGCCTTAAACCAAGCAAACCCTTTATACGCGACTAGGGCACATAAGCTCCAAAAAACGATGTGATAGGCAAAATGTACACTTTCACCAAGGGCGTGATCTTCGTGAGCCATAGCGCTGCTAGTGACGATAAGACATATCAATGTGAATAAGTATTTCATGGAGGTTCCTTAATTAGTTAATTTTCAATTGGGTTAATCAAGACTGTTGTTAGATCTGCAACATGCCTTCCTTTTCAATAAACTGGATGATGTCGTCTAAGCCTTGTTTGGTTTTCATATTACTGAACACAAAGGGTTTGTCGCCACGCATTTTTTTTGCGTCTCGAGCCATAACTTCTAACGACGCGCCGACCAAATCAGCCACATCGATTTTGTTGATGATCAGTAAGTCTGACTTAGTAATACCTGGGCCTCCCTTGCGAGGGATTTTATCGCCAGCCGACACATCAATTACATATAGGGTTAAGTCTGATAGTTCAGGGCTAAAAGTGGCGCTTAGGTTATCACCGCCGCTTTCAATCAGTACAAAGTCTAAATTGGGGTGACGTTCTTGTAAGTCATCAATGGCCGCTAAGTTCATCGAGGCATCTTCGCGAATGGCTGTGTGAGGACAGCCACCGGTTTCTACGCCTAAAATGCGGTCAGCTGCTAATGCTCCATGGCGGGTTAAAAACTCGGCGTCTTCACGGGTATAAATATCGTTGGTGACCACTGCCATATCGTATTTGTCTCTGAGTGCAAGGCATATCATACGTAATAATGCTGTTTTGCCTGAACCCACTGGGCCACCTACCCCGATACGTAAAATTTGTTTGTTTTTTGTCATAATTCACTTCTTCTTAAATAAAATTTATTGTTTACGTTCTTCGCTTAAGACCGAAACAAACGTGTGTATTGGGTTTCGTGCCAAGCGCTGGCCATAGCTAAGCGCGGTAAGCTGGCACCAATATTTTCATCATTTATTTGATTGGCCAGTACGATGGCTTGATCAACTTGTTCCGTTAACTCAAACAACAAGTTTTGCCCTTGTGTTTGGCCTAGAGGCACTAATTTAGTCGCCGCAGCAACTTGGTTGTCGATGTAAGCCCAGCAATAACCACTTTGCATCTCACTTAATTCAAGCCCAAACAGATAGGCACTCAAAGCAAAAGCACTCACAAAACTGATGTGTTTTTCTCTGATTAACTGCACATAGTGCTGGCTATCAATGCCTTGTATGTCTTTAAGCAAACGCATCAATGCTTTGCCCATAGCTACATCGGCTAAATATAATTCGTTACTTTCACGGCAGGCTAGAGCGTGTTGGTTCCATTTATGAAAATTAGCAAAATCATCTTCTAACAAGGCTTTTTGCAGCCGGTTTAACAACACTAAGTCTGTATGCGCAATCGACTGATTTAAGTTGAAACTGATCCACTCTTTGGTGGATGTTGGGTTATTTACCCAGCCCATTTCCACCGCATACTCCAAACCTTGAGAAAACGAAAACCCCCCTACCGGTAAATTGGCACTGCATAATTGCAATAACCGATTGAGCTTTAAGGGGCTTTGCTTAGTCGTGTTTTCATTCATGGGAATGGGAATGACTGTGGCCATGATTTTGTCTTCCATATGCGCCGTTTTCTGGCTCAAATACCGCCGCTGTCCGATCAATAGATAAACCGAAGTTTTTAGCTAGTTCTTCTAAAACATGATCGGGTTTAAAGCGCACCCACAGCTCTCCAATTTGCAAAGAGGTGTGGCGATTGCCTAAGTGATAACAAATACGGCTGAAGTCCATCCAGTCTATGGCGATAGCGGTAGAAACCTCCTCGGCTTGGCCTTTTACTTCAATCAGTAAACCACACTCGGTTTTTAAAACCTCACCCACCAACAGCGGATGTCCCCGTTGCATAAAAATACCCAAGTCTTGTCCTTGGTCAGTCGTGATTTTTATCCGTGCCTTTTTACGGGTATCATGATCCAAAGTCACTGAATCATCAATGGGCTCATGACTATGAGAAAGGCGTTCAAATGCTTGTAACATATTTTAATTAATTCCTAACTTTTTTAATTTCTAATGCATTGTGCGAAATAGAACGCTTTTAGGCAAAGCTGTCGAGTTTTTCTGGTGAGGAGTATATAAGTAATATGTGACTCTCTAAAAAAACGAAAACAATGCAGCATAAGAACGTTCTATGCAGCATAACTAAAATAAACAGTAGCGCTGGGCTAATGGCAATACAGTAGCCGGTTCACAAGTGAGTAATTCGCCATTGGCACGCACTTCATAGGTTTGTGCATCCACTTCAATATCGGGTTGCCAGTTGTTGTGGATCATATCGTCCTTGCCGATGTTTCGGGTATTTTTGCACACGCCAACCATCCGTGTCATGCCTACTTGTTCTGGTACGCCTAGGTCGATAGAAACCTTAGACATAAAGGTCATCGATATTTTAGCCGAGGCTAAACCATATGATCCAAACATAGGGCGATAATAAACCGGTTGAGGTGTGGGAATAGATGCATTGGCATCACCCATTGGTGCGGCGGCAATAAAGCCCGACTTGATGATCATCGCCGGTTTAATACCAAAAAAGGCCGGTTTCCATAATACTAAATCAGCCAGTTTACCAACTTCAATCGAGCCCACTTCATGGCTAATGCCGTGGCTGATGGCAGGGTTGATAGTGTACTTGGCTATATAACGCTTGATCCTGAAATTATCATTCCGTTCAGTATCTGGGGCTAAAGGCCCTCTTTGTTGCTTCATTTTGTGGGCGGTTTGCCAAGTGCGGGTGATCATCTCGCCTACCCGGCCCATGGCTTGTGAGTCAGAGGCAATCATGCTGATGGCGCCTAAATCATGCATGATGTCTTCGGCTGCGATGCTTTCTTTACGAATACGCGAATCGGCAAAAGCGATATCTTCAGGAATAGAAGGGTCTAAATGGTGGCATACCATCAACATATCCAAATGTTCATCAATGGTATTGATGGTATACGGGCGAGTGGGATTAGTAGACGAAGGTAATACATTTGGCTCACCGCAAGCACGAATAATATCTGGAGAATGCCCACCACCTGCGCCTTCTGTGTGATAAGTGTGAATGGTGCGGCCTTTAAACGCGCCTATAGTGTCTTCCACAAAACCCGATTCATTCAAGGTGTCGGTATGAATGGCGATTTGCACATCGTATCTTTCAGCCACCGATAGGCAGTTATCAATAGCTGCGGGTGTGGTGCCCCAATCTTCATGGAGTTTTAAACCACATACACCGGCTTCGATTTGTTCTTCTAATGCCAAAGGTAAACTAGCATTGCCTTTACCTAAAAAACCAAAGTTCATGGGGAAATCGTTAGTGGCTTGCAACATTTTGTGAATATTCCAAGGACCTGGCGTACAAGTCGTGGCATTAGTACCTGTTGCAGGACCAGTACCGCCGCCTATCATAGTAGTGACACCCGACATCAAGGCTTCGTCTATCTGTTGCGGACAAATAAAATGAATGTGAGCGTCAATGCCACCTGCCGTTAATATTTGACCTTCACCGGCAATGATTTCAGTACCAGGGCCGATTTCGATATCAATGTTATCTTGAATATCGGGGTTACCTGCTTTGCCTATTATGGCTATACGGCCATCTTTGATGCCAACGTCCGCTTTGACTATGCCCCAGTGGTCGACAATCAACGCATTGGTGATCACCAAATCGGGTGTTTCTTTACATGAAGCCTGGCTTTGACCCATACCGTCACGGATAACTTTGCCACCGCCAAATTTGACTTCTTCGCCATAAGTCGTCGCGTCTTGTTCTACTTCGAGCCATAAATCGGTATCAGCTAAGCGCACTCGGTCGCCCACTGTGGGGCCAAACATATGGGCGTAAGCGTGTTTATCTATACTGGCCATTTTTATAATTCTCCTTGCACTAAGGCTCTAAATCCATACACCCGGCGTTTTCCAGCAAAAGGCACTAAAGTGACTTCACGTTGTTGGCCCGGCTCAAAACGTACCGCTGTACCCGACGTGATGTCGAGGCGATAACCTTTGCACTTTTCACGATCAAAGGTCAGTGCAGCGTTGGTTTCATAAAAATGATAATGGGAGCCCACCTGAATCGGTCTGTCGCCTGAGTTGGCAACGGTTATCTTACGTTTTTCGCGACCCACATTGAGTATATGTTCGCCTGAGTCAGTTTTGATTTCGCCTAGGATCATTTTATGGGCTCTCTATTTTTTTGTTTCTTAAGCATTCTTTAAATAATCGGATTATGCACTGTGACTAATTTAGTGCCATCGGGGAAAGTAGCCTCAACTTGCACATCTGTGATCAGTTCTGCAATCCCTTCCATGACCTGATCACGGGTTAACAATGTGCGGCCATAATCCATCATTTCTGCCACGGTTCTGCCATCCCTTGCGCCTTCCATAATTTCCATGGAAATATAAGCCATGGCTTCTGGGTAGTTAAGCTTGACCCCACGTTTTAGGCGGCGTTCAGCTAATAACGCAGCAGTAAACAACAGCAGTTTGTCTTTTTCTCTTGGTAATAAATCCATATTAATCTCTACATTTGTGACTTGGGCTCAATAAAACTGAACCTCTAGGTAAACCAAATTCTGGGCTGTACACCTTGTTTTTCCATATACAAAGGGCGCACTAGTTTCCACAGTTCAATAAATAAAGTTTTGCATTGATGGGCTTGCTGTCCCAAATAACGCATCACTAATAGTTGCCGAATATCCGTAATACTGATCAACGAGCTGGCGGAATGTTTCTCAATAACGTCTCTAAGCTGTGCAATCAATTGTGTTCTTTGTTCATGGCTCACTTGTTTTTCAGAAGCATAAGCTAAAAATGTGCCAAACACTGTATTTCCAGCCAAACCAGCGGCGTGTTGTTGAATATTACTACTGGGTTCAATTAATACTTTGTCATGATAAATTAATATATCATCTCGATATAACGTGTTGAGCTGAGTAAAACGACCATGGGAAAAGTCTTCAGATGAACTGGGCAAACCCAAACAGGTCATATCCCAGCCACAATACACACTGTTTTTATTGAGTCTGACCTCCACATTATTCACCCCATTGGCGCGGTTATACACTATGGTCTCGAGGGGGAAATGTTCACACTTCCCATTGGCATCTAAGCTAATTTGAGTGATTTGAGTTTGTTTAGGATCGCCAATGGATAAATCAGTGCGAGCCCGATAAAAGCGGTTTGCACCCGGTGTTGTGACTAGCGTATGGGCGTTTTGCTGTACATCAATACTCACATGAAGTTCATCGCCAGACACTATGCCTGCTGGTGGATGTAACAAATACAAATGTGCACAATCTCTGCCTTCTGGATAAAAGGCTTTTTGAATGGTCAAAGGTCCACAGCGTTTGGTTTTAGTCAGTTGGGTACCATATGCTGAATGGCCCAACTGCAACTCTAAGCTGGCAAACCACTGACTTTTTACTATGTCTAATGCCGCTACTGTCATCTGTTACCTAAGGTAAAGTGCCTATATTAAAAGTATACATTGTGTTAAATCGTTAAATACTCACCGACTAACTCATCCTTTAGCCCTATCATCGGGCCGGACGATATGACTTATCCACAACGGAGAATGTATATTTATTAGTCTTGTTGCTCATCTACATAAACAGAGATAACATCAACTTTGCTACAGAACCCCATTCCTATCGATTCCAATAAAAAAATTGTTTGAAACAGGGTCAACCACTACAGAGGCAAGTCCTCCCCCCCTATTTATTTTGTTGGTCAATACCATCAAAACTCTAACTTTGAAACTGATTACTATGCAGTAGTGATTCAACAAACACCCTCTTAATCGTTGCTTAATCTTAAGCACTATTCTTATTTTTTTATATTTTAGTTTGTATTGAAGAGAATAATGGTTTTGCAAGATCGTTGCCAATTGCTTACCACTGAGTAGAGGTGGTATACAATTGGCTGCAGCTATGGATTGTTGTGGTTAGCCTTAAAAGTTAATCGGAGACGCGTTTAAAAAGCGTTGCACTATAATGGTTCAATTGCTTTCATTTGGCTCATCTACTGAATATGCATTAGATTTTTAAAATTCTGACATTTATTGAAGTTAGCCTTGCTGCTACCTTTAGTTTCTCTATACTGCGCTGCAACAATGTGAGGGTTCATGAGCGACATTACACAACTTCTTGAAAACAATAGGCAATGGTCTGAAGATCAGAGAAATTCCGACCCTGAGTTCTTTAATAAATTGTCAGAGCGTCAGAAACCTGAATATTTATGGATAGGATGCTCTGATAGCCGCGTACCGGCGAATCAAATTGTGGGGTTAATCCCCGGTGATATTTTTGTGCATCGGAATGTGGCTAATTTAGTAGTACATACCGATTTTAACTGTTTGTCTGTGCTGCAATATGCGGTTGATGTACTCAAAGTGAAACATGTGATTATATGTGGCCATTATGGTTGTGGTGGAATTGAAGCCGCGCTTAAAGAAGAGCCACTTGGACTAATCGATAATTGGTTAGGGCATATTAAAGATATTGTGTATAAACATAGGGAAGAACTTTTAAATTTAAATGAACATGAAAAATCTGCTCGGCTTTGTGAGCTTAATGTGCTCGAACAGGCGGATAACGTCAAACGTAGCAGCATCGTAAAAGAGGCGCTCAAGCGTGGCCAGCCATTGCAGGTACACAGTTGGATATATAGTTTACGCAATGGGCGTTTGAAAGATTTGTCTGAGGTGACAGAATAGGAGCGAGCTCATGAGCAAGTATTTTCTAGGGCTGTGCCTTTTAGCCATATCTACATTTTGCCTTGCAGAACCACAAACATGGTATTTTGTGCGCCATTTCGAAAAGCAGTTGGGTGATAATCCAAGTTTGACTGAAGCAGGTAAAGCTAGGGCAGAAGCACTCGCCGCGTTTTTTTCTGATAAATCACTTAGTTCCGTTTATTCGACTGACTACAATCGGACCCTAGAAACAGCGACTCCCGTTGCAGAGCTAAAAAAGGTAGAAATACAATCTTACGATCCTCGGAATTTAGCTGGATTCGCCATTCAGCTGAAAATCCAAGATCATGTTTTAGTCGTCGGTCACAGCAATACCACGCCTGAGTTATTGGCTTTAATGGGCGGTGCGAGTGTCACTATTGCAGAGTCTGAATATGGCACACTCTATGTGCTTAAAAGTAATGATTCGATCCTCAGTAATAAGCGTTTCCATATTCCCCTAAAATAGTCATGGGGCTTTCAAGGCACTGGATTTGTTTTTAAAAACACACTTAGAAAAGTCGTTGTTTTTATAAGCACCTACTTAAAGAGTTCGCTAAAAATTCTAAGCACTACCTTGCGGCAGTGCTAGACTCCGCAGCCTTAATTTTCACTGGCTTTACCATGTCATCCAATCACAATTCATCTCCTAGTAACACAAATAGCATAACAAAGGCCAATATTGGCTTAGTTGAGTTTGTGACGCTAATGGCAATGATGACGTCTTTGGTCGCTTTGAGTATAGATGCAGTCTTGCCTGCATTATCTCAAATTGGTGCCGACTTAAACATTACAGACTCTAGACAAACCCACTTAATTGTGTCGCTATTTTTTATCGGTATGGCTTGTGGACAGCTGTATTATGGGCCTTTGTCTGATAGTAAGGGCAGACGTTACGCCATTATTTCTGGTTTAATTATTTTTGCTGTTGGGTCCCTAATTTGTATCTATGCAGAGTCGCTAGAAGTGATGTTGGTTGGCCGTGTTATTCAAGCCTTTGGTGTCTCAGGGCCAAGAATTGCGACCTTAGCAGTGATCCGAGACAAGTATGAAGGTGAAGCCATGGCTAGGGTCATGTCTTTTATTATGATGGTGTTTATCTTAGTGCCTATGCTGGCACCTATTTTTGGTCAAACCATCTTATTTTGGTTCTCATGGCAGCATATTTTTTCATCATTTTTGATTTATGGCTCATTGATAGGTTTATGGTTTTTTATTCGCCAGCCAGAAACATTGCCTAAAGAAAAGCGTCTGCCTTTTAGTTGGTCGCAATTATGGATTTCAAGTAAGTTTATCCTGACGCATAAATCAGTGATGTTCTATACACTTTCGTCTGGCACGATCTTTGGTTCGTTTTTGGCCTATATCAGCTCTTCTCAAACGCTGTTTCAACATATTTATGATACGGGGGAGTTGTTTCCCATGTATTTTGCTATGTTGGCATTTTCCATTGGGCTGGCATCTTTTATTAATGGCACGTTAGTGATGCGCTTGGGTATGCGTAAATTATGCACTTGGGCGATGTTAGGGTGGTTGCTTTTCTCTACAGTGTTGACGGTTTTATGCTTACTTTCTGATGGCGTTCCGCCTTTGTGGCAATTTGTTTCTGTATTGTTTTGTGCGTTCTTTTGTATTGGCATTTTGTTTGGCAACATTAATGCTATGGCTATGCAACCTTTGGGGGCAATGGCCGGTTTAGGTGCGGCTATTATCGGCTCTATCAGTAGTATGATTTCGGTACCTACTGCGGTTTTTGTAGGCAGTTTTATTGACTCTTCCATCACGCCAGTGGCAGTAGGTTTTTTAGGATTTGGTAGTGTGTCGTTTGTATTATATTGGAACGCAAATAAACCTTAGTCTTGCTTACCTAGTTTTACATTCATAGGTTGTTCATCTTTTATTCAGTAAAATTTAGTTATGATGCAACTGAGTCTGTAGTTTGATTCTTATTCAATCCTTTCTGTTTGATTTTTGTTCAATTTTGAGCGCTGTGTATATGTTGTACCAAGTTTGGTGTATACATAGCGCTTTTTTATATCCTGCGGTTGCCCAACTATTTTACTAAACGTATATTGGGTTGTTGGTTTTCCGAAATGTCTATATGTTTTGATGTTCGAAAGCCATTTTTAATTCTGTCATAACTAATGCCCTTCATCCCCATTGTCTGACAAAACTTGTAAATGGTCATAAAGTCATTTTTGCTGAGTTCTTCGTCTTTGACCGATAAATGAGAGTCTATGTGCATCTGCTCTCCACTGGCAGTCAGTTGTGCGATGGCTGAGTAGGGGTCGCCATAGTTTTTTGATTTTATTGCTCTAACCATCTTAACTTCAAAAAACCAATCATCCATTTTGGCAATACGTGTTATTGATTTATTCATGCTTAATCCTGTTGTTCGTCTATTGGAATGAATGACAGTGTTGTTGATGCGGCGTTTTATTGTCTGAGTGGTTTTAGCAAGTCATAGGCCAAGTCTGCCAGGTCTCTAAAATCAAGGGATCGCTACTTTTTTTTAGCTTGAAGTGTCTGTATTTGGCTACATAGAGGGGAGGTATTGCTGAAACATACTGATAAGAGTTTGATTTTTGGTAACTATTCAGGTCGCGCAGATGAAAAGATGTCAGGAAGCCTGCCCTTGAACAATAGTCGCAACGCCTCACTTGCTGAAACATCTTGCTTGCGACAACTGGATATGTAACTGCGAAGCAAACAAAACATATCCGCACCGTTTTGACTTCTGAAACATCCCGATATTTTTTGATGTACTTTTGTCATTCGAATATCGTTTTCCCCTTGATTGTTAGTAAAGGGGACATCTTTTATTTCGATAAATCTAAGCGCATCATTTTCAAATTCTCTGAGCCGTTCAAGCAAGGCGCGCGCTTTGGTTCGTTTTAAACGACCCCGTTGTCCTGCTGGTCGGTCCTCCTCATTTGGTGGCGGACACTCCTTATCACCCTCAAAGAGTATTTCACGGTACTGTTCTCTGGCGACGCGGGCAGACTCTGGCGTTAACTTACCGTCATTATCCTTCACGTCCTGACAAAGCTTGGTCAGCAGTGCACGCATTTCATTGGCCCATTTCTGCTTGTCTTGCTCCCACGCTCTTTCCAATTCTCTCAAATGATGGGCATTGCACAGAGAATGTTCACATAGGATATATTTGTAGTAAGGTTTCCAGTGGTCATGGCACAGAATGCCCGTAAAGCATGGCAGTATCTCGGCCGCATCCATGGCCTCTTTCCCACGTTTATCGTGGGCATGGAAATACGTCCAGGTAAGTGATGAGGCACAATGTAACCAACGCCGCTTGCCGTTAATGTTGACGCCTGTTTCATCAACATGCAGCACGGGTGATGCTCGTAGTGCGGCTTTGATCCGATCCGCGGCACCTGTTTGCTCAATTAAATCTGACGCTTTTTGATTGAAGTTAAACAAGGTTCCCGCACTGATCGGAATATTGAGTTGATCGGAAAAATACTCTTCAATACGTTTATAAGGCAGCAATTGATATTGTGACAGGTAAACCGCGTGCGCTTTAATGCCATCGCCATATTGGATAGCACTGTTAACACCTTGTGGAAACTCAGCTGTGAATTTCTTGCCTGTTTCGTTGAGCAGTATTTGCGCTCTGTATTCGGTGACCATGCGTGATATTTCTATGTCAACCACTTGACGACACTGGACGCCAGCATCACGATACTTCCCAGGAGGCAATAGCGCCCTGTTTACGGGAATATCCTTGACTACATCGGGCTCTTCGAACGGGCTCAGCGTTTTACCCTCCCGCCCTTTCTGGCCGCCGGCCGGATTGTCAGATTTAGTCCTTGAATTCTTCTTTCTATCAAAATCTGTGGAGGGTGGTTTACTGCTGTTTTGGCTATTTAGTCCTAATCGATTAGCAAGCAAAGACACAACCAGCATGATCAATTCAATTGCCGCTCTTAAGGCCGGCGAAATTGATTTATCCTCTGTAAGCAACTTTTTTGTTGAATCGATCACACTGTCGATTTCAATGCCGTCAATCTTCATTGGTTAATAACTAAAGTGATATTAAGGCAAGTCTGACATCCTAGCGGGATCAGTCAATACGATCGCTGGGATCGTCAAAATATATTTTCATGAGGCTGAATAGTTACGATTTTTGTTGCTTTTCTAGTCATATCCCAATGAAGTCTAATGAATTGCGGCTGTTAGGTTGTCTTCCATCACAGACACCCACAAAAAACCTTAAATTAAATACAAAAAAGCCCAGCCAAATTGGCTGGGCAAGAGGGCTTTTATCAAGCACCTTACGACAGAAATCGTTTCAATATTTTTTTTTCAAAAAGGTAATTAAGCTGTTTCGACTATGGCTTTCATATCTGTCATATAACCGCGCAGCTTAGCGCCTATGGTTTCTACACCGTGCTCTCTTATGGTTTTATTGATATCTACCAGCTTTTTGTTATCAACACTGTTAGAAGCGGTTGTGTACGCCTTACCGATAAGGTCAGTGCCAATGCTAGGCATCAGCTTTTCTGCTAATAAAGGAATAGCTGCATTAGCGAATAAGTAGTTACCGTATTCAGCTGTATCAGAAATAACGACGTTCATTTCATACAAACGCTTGCGAGCGATAGTGTTCGAGATAAGCGGCGTTTCATGCAATGACTCGTAGTAGGCTGATTCTGGTAAAATACCTGCTTCAACCATCACATCAAAGGCTAATTCAACGCCTGATTTTATCATGGCAACTAAAAAGACACCGTGGTCAAAATATTCTTGTTCGTCAATTAGACCTTCGAATACGGGTGCATTTTCAAAACCACTTTGGCCAGTTTCTTCACGCCACTTAAACAAATTCGCATCGCCATTTGCCCAGTCTTCCATCATAGTGCGAGAAAATTCACCACTGATGATATCGTCTTGATGTTTGCCAAAAAGAGGGCGTAATAATTCAGTTAACTGCTCAGACAATTCAAAGGCTTTCACTTTGGCCGGGTTAGACAACCTATCCATCATATTGGTGACCCCACCAATTTTTAATGCTTCGGTGATCGTTTCTAAACCGTCCTGGATTAATTTACCTGCGTAGCCTGCATCAATGCCATTAGCAATCATTTTTTCATAACCTAATACCGCGGCGACTTGCTGCATACCACATAAAATAGTTTGCTCACCCATCAGGTCAGATTTTACTTCCGCAACAAAAGAAGACTCGAGTACACCGGCGCGATCGCCGCCTGTAGCCGATGCTAATGCTTTAGCGATATCCCAGCCTTGAGCTTGAGGATCGTTTTCTGGATGTACGGCAATAAGAGTAGGGACGCCGAATCCACGTTTGTATTCTTCACGTACTTCCGTGCCAGGACATTTAGGTGCACACATAACAACCGTAATATCAGAACGAATTTGCTGACCTTCTTCAACAATGTTGAAGCCGTGAGAGTAGCCAAGGGTTGCACCTTTTTGCATAAGAGGCATAACAGCCTCTACTACACTTGAGTGTTGCTTGTCTGGAGTCAGGTTATAAACCAAATCCGCGGTCGGGATAAGCTCTTTGTAAGTACCCACTATAAAGCCATTACCATCTGCGCGTTGGAATGAATCACGCTTTTCGTCAATTGCAGCTTGGCGCAATGCATAGGATATGTTTAAGCCTGAGTCACGCATGTTCAAACCTTGGTTTAAACCTTGTGCACCACAGCCAACGATGACAATTTTTTTGCCTTTAAGAAAATCACAACCAGTAGAAAACTCTGCACGTTGCATAAAACGACAACGACCAATTTGGTCCAATTGCTGACGTAAAGATAATGTATTGAAATAATTTGCCATGTTTAAAATCCTCTTCATTTTTCGGTGCAAGTTAGTGATCCACTTGCGATAACCGGATAATAGAGGTAAATCAATGTTGTTTAAAATGATATATTTGCAATATAGTATTGCGTAATTCGGAACGTGGGTGAGGTTAGGACATTTATGGATATTCGAAGCTTAGAACTGTTTCAGCATTTAGCCAGCAATCTACATTTTGCTAAAACTGCAGAATCGATGTTTGTTAGCCCTTCTACCTTGAGCCGTTCCATTCAAAGGCTTGAAGATGAGTGCGGTACTACTTTGTTTGTGCGGGATAATCGTAAGGTTAAACTCACTGCTGCAGGTTCAAAACTTCTGGGATTTTCCCAACAAATTTTGACTGAGTGGAAAAAAGTAAAGTGGGAGCTGCAACATGAGCATCAGCAACTTCAAGGAGAACTCAGTCTTTTTTGTTCAGTCACCGCCAGCCAAAGTCATTTGCCTAGACTCTTAGATAACTTTAGGCACAAATATCCCCAAGTGGAAATAAAATTGAGTACTGGCGATCCCGCTTTGTCGGTCAGCAAAGTTATGCAGCAAGAGGTGGATGCGGCTATTGCTATTCACACGCCTGACTTTCCTGCAGAGCTAGAGTTCTTATCCCTAGGTGAAATTCCACTGTTGCTTATTGCGCCCAAAGACACCTTGTTAAATCGATTAGAACAAGTGGACTGGCGTCAACACTCTTTCATTTTGCCCGAGTCGGGCCCTTCCAAACGTATAGTGCATCATTGGTTTGCTGAACAAGGCATAAGGCCGCGTATCTATGCCACAGTGGCTGGAAATGAGGCCATAGTGAGTATGGTGGCGTTAGGCTGTGGTTTGGGCATAGTGCCCGAGGTGGTGCTTGATTATTCCACCATAGGTCAAAAAGTGAATCGTATTGCTTTGGATGATATTGAGCCTTATCAGTTGGGCTTGTGCTGTTTACAAAAAAGAGCCGATGAACCTGCTATTCAAGCTTTGTTTAATTGTTAAGTGCTATGTTCGTACTAACCGTTCCCGTCGGTGCTTCACTAAACTACTCTGTCGATAACTACTCATTGCGTTATTTTACCTTCCTCCGTCGATATCCAGTATGTGATAGTAACCTTTACGGTTTTGTTCGATAGCGCTACTGAGTGAATAAAAACGGACGCTACAGTTTTCGCTTTGTGCCAAAGCGCGATCAGTTAGAGCTCGTGCTATGCGGCCATTACCATCTTCAAAAGGATGCAGGGTGATAAACCACAAATGTGCGAAGGCCGCACGTATAATGCCTTGAGCAAGGGAATGTTCACTTTGTTCTGAGTCGGCGTTAAACCAAATAATAAAACGTGCAAGTTGCTGCTCTAAATCTGTCTCTGGAGGCGCTTCAAAATGCACAATTTCTCGGCCACTACTTTGTGACACCACTTGCATTGGCTGTCTAGCTAAATTAGGTGAAAAATCCCCGCAATCCATGGAACGCGGAGCTTAACTTAATTTTGACTAGTTTGTTGTTGTATAAATGCTCGGGTGTCTTTGAGTAAATCTACCCTTGCTGTCTCGTTCACATACATCGCATGACCACCGTGATAATAGTGGTATTGGATTTGCTCTGCCTTAATTCCATGACGGTTCAATGTATATTCAGCATCAAAAAAAGGCGTCACCAAATCATAATATCCCGAGGCAACCATCACTTTAAGTGCAGGGTTAATACGTAAAGCCTTTGATAAGTCATGAGCTGTATTGACGTAAGTTGGCTCCCAAGCTTTATTTTCTGGTGCGGTACGCCAACTCCATTGATCAGACAATTCATCATCTGCAGGTGCTAAATAAGTGCGATCCCAATTCACCCCTAAATCACTGCTAATATAACTCATCAGTGCCGAATTAAAGGCCGATTTAATAGCAAGACCTGCGTCATAATCGGACGTGGCTTTTAAATCGTCAACTTCATCAACAGTGTAACGTGCGTCTAACAATCCGATGGATAAGCCTTTATCCCGTAAAAGTTCTTTTGCAAAATGAAACCCTTGGATGCGTAATTGGGCCCTATCTATGTACGAAGGTGTCAGCCCCGTAAAATAGGCTAATCTATCGCGAATATGATTATGCGTTTTTGTGTCTATGGTGTTGCCTTTAAATAATGCAGGCATTAACTCATCAGTTGCAAATGTCCGTGCTTGTGCAAGAAAACTTTCTAAATTTTTAGGTTTTGGCTTGATTTTTCCATGATAAATTGCAGCCGCAGCCATTGTCGGCAAATAGGTAATATGGGAAATGATATTATCTTTTACGTAGGGAGTTGAGCCTTGATAATCCAAGGCTTGGGAGATAAAAACAATACCATTTAAGCTAATAGATAAATCTTTTTCTAAAATTTTAGCCACGGCTGCAGCACGAGTAGTTCCGTAACTTTCGCCCAATAAAAAACGCGGTGAATTCCAACGACCATTAGCTGTTATCCAAGTTCTGATGAATTCAGCCATCGAAGTGGCATCTTGTTGTAATCCCCAAAATTCCTTACTTTTATGCTCACCCAGTGCCCGAGAAAACCCAGTGCCAACGGGATCAATAAATACCAGGTCTGTAACATCGAGTATGGATTCAGATGTATCCAATATGGGATAAGGAGGCGTTCCCGGAAATTGTGCGTCACTAGGTACTTTGACTCTTTTTGGACCAAAAGCCCCCATATGTAACCATGTCGACGCTGAACCTGGGCCTCCATTCCAAATAAAAGTAACAGGACGAGACTGGCCCTTCTTTTCATTTTTGGTGTAGGCGAAGGTGAAAATACTGGCTGTTTCTTGGCCGTTTTTGTCCCTCAGATAAGTTTCCCCCGCAGTCACTGTATAATTAATGTTCTGACCGTTGAAGCGTCCTTTGTGCTCGCTTACAAATTGCTGAGCTTCAGGTATGGGGTTTGTTTCTGGTTTCGTTTCGGCATTGTCGGCGGCATAAGCAACACCACTAAACAAAATAATAATACCTAAAAAAATGCATGTAAAAAAAATGTAACTACTCAGCGGGTATAAAGATATTAGGCAGCATGCCATTTAATAATAACGTTAATGCCGTGGACCCACTGATCCCTTGTTTTTTGCAGCTCGACAGATAGCTACGTAATCCAAAAAACATTTTGGCTCCGTTAGCACTTCTAAAACATCCCGATATCTTTTGTTGAACCTTTGCCATCCTCAAATCATTTTCGCCCTGATTATTAGTGAATGGCACTGCCTCATCCGTCATGAATCTAAGTACATCGCTTTCATAGTTTTGTAATCGCTCAAGTAGGTTACGTGATTGAGTTCTTTTAGGCCGTCCTCGCTTACCTTTCACTGGTATCGGCGCAGGACTTTCTTTTTCTCCTGCCTTTAAAATCGCTTGATAGTGACGTCGCAAGGTGTCTTGTCTTTCAACACTGAGTAACCCGCCAGCCTTATCTACCTCTTGATTGAGCTTAACTAAAAACACCCGTATTTCCTCAGCCCAAGCTTGATTATCTTGCTCATACGCTCGAGTTAATTCTCGCAGGTGATGCGCATTGCATAATGAATGTAGGCACTCATAACGATAATAAGGTTTCCAATGGTCATGGCACATCACACCGTTGAACTGGGGTAATATGTCAATCTCATCCATGGCATCATGGCCTCGTTTTTCATGGGCTGATAAATACGTCCAATCCAGAGACGAAGCGTTATGTAGCCATTGTCTTTTTCCGTTGATATTGATGCCAGTTTCATCGGTATGTAATGTCTTTTCTTTTCTCAAGTTCGCTTTGATAATATCTAATGCTTGCGTCTCTTCCAGTTTGGTAAAAGCGGTATTGATAAAGTTGAAAAGACTGCCGCTGCTCAAAGGTATATTAAGCTGGTCAGTGAAATACTCACGAATGCGCTCATAAGGCAGTAATTGATATTGGGACAGGTAAACCGCATGAGCTTTTAACCCAATACCATATTGAATACGGCTATTAACGTCTTGGGGAAATGGGGCAACGAAGCGTTGACCTAACTCATTCTCAAGTATTTGTGCGCGATATTCAGTGACGACACGCTTAAACTCAATATCGACCACTTGCCGCACCTCTTCACCCATATCAGTATAGTTACCGGGCGGTAAAAGTGTGCTATCAACGATTAATTTATGTGTGATGTCAGGGTTGTCATCAAGTGGTAGCGTTGTGCCTTTATGCCCCTTTTGTCCACCTGATTTTTTAGTACTGTTGCCTTTTGAATTTTTCTTTCTATTTTGATCGGACGAGGGCGGTATACTGCTGTTATTACTGTTAAGCCCAAGCCGTTGACAGAGTAACGTGACAATAAGAAGCAATAAATCCATAGCAGTACGCATTGAAGGTGACAATGTATTGTCCGCTTCAATTTGTGCTTTAATGTTATTGATATTCGACTCAATATCAATGCCGCTTACTTTCATTTAGCCACGTAATTATCGAAATAAAACAGTATAATAACGCTTAGAAATGATCAAGCAAGTCGATCATTTTTTAATTTTTGATCGTTAAAAATAAACTAGATTATGTGCTGAGTAGTTACAAAAAAATTTTAAACTGCATGGTAGTGAACTCAATGGAGTAAGGTGGACAATTATAGTAGCACGTTGCAAATTTAATGAGGTCGTAGTCAATTTAAACCTTTAAACGAACAAGATCAGGAGCCTGATACTTAATGTGACAACGACATCGTTTATCCTATTTGGAGTTAACCGGAATAGGGATACTTGCTCAAAGGCTAGGTATTGTGATTCTTAGTTGGCAAAGCCGATGCTTTTGATTTTCTCTCTCCTTCGGCTGAATGCTCGCCGCTTATTTGTTAATTTTTGCAGAGTAATCGTCATACGAACGCTGCGCGGGATGACAATAAGCACAGCGCATATTCCTTTGCTTGTAAAAAACATCAAACATTAGATAACTGTGCCAACATTCGATCAAACGCACGATAATTAAGCGCCTCTGCCAAGTGTTTACGACTAATAGTAGGTGCCTGATCCAAATCAGCAATAGTCCGCGATACTTTCAATACTCTATGATAAGTACGCAGTGACAACCCTAGTTTTTCCACTGCTTGTTGCAAGAATAACTGATCTTCTTTGATTAAGACACATTGTACCTCAACCTCTTTGCTACCGAGTTGCGAATTGGTTTTACCGCAGCGATTTAGCTGTAATTGGTGGGCTTGAATAACTCTTTTACGCACCACTTGACTGCTTTCACCGCGACTTTTCACCTGTTCAGAAAAGTCATTGCTAGGTAGTTTTGGTACATCAACTTGCAAATCAATACGATCTAAAAATGGGCCAGAGATACGATTTAGATAGCGTAGAATTTGTTCGCAGCTGCTACGGCCATCATTTAAACTCCCCGTGGGACTGGGATTCATAGCCGCGACTAATTGAATGGAATCTGTTTAGTATGAATAATAAGAATGGGTTTATTACAATAAAGAGGTCAAAACAACTCTGCCATTATAAATGCTCGATAGGGCTTATCTGGTAAGCACCTGTATAAAGTTCTCTACTACATAATATCTTAGTAAATAGAGTCTCTATAAACAAAATAGGCTTTATTTCATGATAATATGTTTACTAAATTCATATTAAAAGGAATTGCATGAGTAAAAAATTCAGTAAAATAGCTAAGTTATCTGCGCCTGAGATAAGACTAACTAAGCCTCATGATTTTGATATCTCACATGAAGAAGAATATAAAGGTTTTAAAGTTACACTTCCTGATGAAGGTAGATTCAAACGCGATGGTATTTATATAGTTCAGATTATGGATAAGCTACTTAGCTTCTTGATGTGGTTATGCGCAAGGCACAACGAAGTTTTAATCATTAGATATGACTTGTATTTGAGTAACTCTAAAATAGAATTGAAGGACTTAAACACTGACCTATTTAAAAAGCTTAGGAAGGTTAAAAATCCAGATACTAAAGAACTTATCTTCCAAGACATTCAATATGTATGGGCTAGAGAGTTAGGCACCCACGAAGCCAATATGGGTATACATTATCACTTTACCTGTGGGTTCAGAATGCCTAATAGACTTAAGGTGAAGCAAATAACTGATAGATACCAAGAAATAGCAACTAAAGTATTAGAAGATAAAACTAAAGTTACTTTGTCTGATGAACTAAAGCCTTACATTAAAGTGAATGGTTATTTTCTATTAAAGCGAGAAATGTTATCTAAGGAAATGGCTGAACAGCAAGCTAAGGATATGGTTCAACAAATAGCGACTGGGGAAGGCTATAGGTACTTAAGAACCAACATTATTGAGACAAGGAAGAAAAATGAAGGCAAGCCTATTGGAGGCGTACTAGAAGAGTGTGTCTATGCTCTGAGCTATCTGGCCAAATACGTGACTAAAGACTATATGCGCAAAGGCCTTAAAGTATATGGCTCATCTAGCTTTAGGGATAAATCAAATATGCTCCCAACTAGAAAAGACCAGATAGACGAATTCACAGTGAAAATTGAGAAGCTCTTTTCAGAATATAATACAAAGCAAGAATGAGGGGGGGTCTAGGGTAACTCAAGTGCTTAACCACCTCTCGCATATACACTAAAAAAGTAAATTCTTTAAAAATACAATCAACAACAGTGTATCAATACCTAGCAATGCCCTTCAGAAGCCCTCAAAAGCCCGTGACAGCGTTATTAATCATAATACATGCCAATGCCTAGGTTTATAGTTAAAATTGCTTAGAGGCACTGTTAGTTGACTGTTAAGTTTTTTAATAAGCCCTGTTGAAATATACTTCCTCAATAGATTAAGCTTCAGTCAAGGTTTGGCCTTGCATCATCAAATTACTGCTAAATAACTAATCTAGCTATAGTGGCGTTAACAATCACAGTCACGCAAAGCGTTTATGCAAATCCAACTATAAGGCCAGTGAGAGTAGCGTAAATAAAGATAAGTCGAGCCGGATAAAAAACTATACAGTAGAAGTCAGTAAGGCTTTTGAGTTACACAATTAAAGAATAAGGAAATGACATGGCACTATTTGACTGCCCAGAATGCAATGCCAATATAAGCGATAAGGCCATAGCCTGCCCTAAGTGTGGCTGCCCAGTAGAGCAAAAAATCCAAAGGTTAGAGGATGCATTTACTAAGCCCGCTCTAGCCAAAAACCTAACTGTTGTAACGGCGCATTTCCAGAAAAGCTCACGCCCTTTAAATAATCAGGTGAATGGGTGCTTTATTGGTGAGGCGAATCCTGATATTTATGTTGAGGATGGGGATTTAAGCATTACTATGAATGAGCTGGGCCTAGTCATTAGTAGTGGCCCACTAATTGCTTATACAATCCACTTTTCGCAACTCGTAGACATTTCAATTGAGAATCAAAAATCAATTATTAATAAAGAGCGGGCGACTTTGGGGCGCGCAGCTATTGGTGGGGTGTTGTTTGCTGGAGTGGGTGCGATTGCAGATGCAGTTACAGGTCAAGGGCAGTTTAAGTCGAAACTCTATGATGGAGTGCTCATTTTAACTTACCTTGAACCCAGCGAAAATAAGTTGATACAGCTGATATTAGTGATTGAATTATCCACCAATAATGCAGTCATAGAGCTTATTAAGTCACTCCTTAACAAGTACCATACTGACAAACACCTAGCTCTTGACAAACACCAAGCTGCTGAGGAAAACGGGGCGCTTTGGTTTCAGTTTAAGGAAGATGCAAAGAGCACTAAGGAAGATGCAAAGGGTATCTTAGGCGCCATTTCGCCAGTCATGGCCTCTATTAAAGCTTACTTTAAAAAAATCCACGCCAATAAAAAAACAACAATTGAAAAAACTACTACTGACAAAAAATCCACAGATTTAGAATACTCGTGGCATATCGAGAAGGCCATAGATAAGCAATTACCACTACCAGTTGATAATAGTGCAGATGATAAGGCAGCCCTTGAAAGCAGTAGCGAGAGCAAGCTAAATATTTGGGGCGATATTAAGGCTCATCCTTTTGTTTGGGTTTTTGTTGTTGTTGTCTTCTTTGCTATATTTGGAGGTCAGTCTGGGTATGACGACCAAGACCTTTCCAGAAGCACTAAAATTGACTTATGTAAAAAGTACATAGCCTCAGAATTTGGAAGACCCCTATCTTCTATGCGTAGCGGCTCTGTAACTCAAGACTCCGGCTTCTTTGTCGAGATTAGTTATACGCGCCGAAGCGATAATTCCAACTGGAAGAATGTGTGTCACATATCCAATAACGAGATATTATGGGCGTCAGTTGACAGTTATGGCAATACGGGGCGGTGGAGATACGAGGACACTAAGAATCTAAAATACAAAAAGAATGGAGAGGACTTTACAGTTTCATTTTAACAATAAACTAAGGTGGTTAAGTCTGGCGTAATAATCGAAATGTATCAAAAACAACATAGAAATAGGCGCAGGAAGCCCTCAGAAGCCCGTGACAGCCTTATTATGCATAATACATACCAATCTTAGGTTTACAGTTAAAACCTCTTAGAGGCACTGTTAGTTGATTGTTAAGCTTCAGTCTATTCTATTGAATAACTCAACTATTGATTCTATTAACAAAGTTTGTTTATGGGTTAGATTAAGTAAATCCCCACCAGTATCAGAACTACACACTAGCTCTTCTATCTGCTTCTGAGCTAAATTAGCATCCTCTAACGCTAGCCGTATCACTTCCATCCCAATATTATTAGACATAATTAATTCCCTGTAATCACTGTAAGCACTGCTTGAAGTTTAGGTGCCTTATCTCGTATTTCCAATAAATAACATTCTGCCCTCATTCCTGCCTGTCAGGACTAGCCCAACCCTCTTGGCATAAAGTGTCAGATATTAACCATAAATACTAAGCATTTATCATGTGTACGTTCATAATATACATGGCAGATAAGGACATGCTCAAATATCCTTTGATATATGATTTGGACATGTTATATTAACCCTGTCCATAACTTTTAACTTTTGAGCGGGGGTGTAACATGGCGCTAGTCGGTTTTGCAAGGGTATCAACAAGAGAGCAGGATTTAGAAATACAGCTTGAAGCATTGAGCGCTATAGGTTGTGATAAAATCTTTCATGGTAAGCAGTCTGGTGTATCTAAGCAGAATACAATTAAGCTAGCTGAGCTGGTGGAGTATGTCAGAGCGGGGGATATAGTAGTAACAACTAAGCTAGACCGTCTAGGGCGCTCTCTCAAGGCTATATTAGAGGTCTTGCAGCAACTTAGGGATAAGGGTGTTCAGTTTAAAACGTTAGACAATGCCATCGACACCACTAATGAAAGTCCTTTTGCTCAAGCTCAAATTTCAATGATAGCTACATTTGCGCAGTTAGAGCGTGATTTGATAGCTCAGAGAACTGGAGAGGGAAGAGAAGCTGCTAAAGCTAATGGCGTAAAGTTTGGGCGTAAGTCAATATTGAGTGATGACAAGAAGCAAGAGATTAAAGGGAAGCTTAAGAAGGGCGCAACGGTTTACAGGTTGGCTATTGATTATGATGTTAGTAGGCAGACGATTATGAGGGTTAGGGATAATTAAGAGCTACTGTTTATAGATAGACCAGATATTTGAAATTTCTAAAAGGTTTGATATTTGGCACTGGGTTTGGTGTTAAGCGCTCATGTATGTAGCTGTAGGGATATAGTAATTTACTCACTCAATCACCATTTACACAAGTCTCATAGGCAGCTAAGTGCCAAAAGCCGTCATTCGCCATTGATTTTGTAATCACAATAAGTTTCAATAAAGCTGACTGTGAATTAACTGGCTTGCTAAATAGTTTCTACTTAAATTGACTGTATACAAAATCAGGTATAATGAAATTTATTGAATAATGTCTATTTCGCTTACTATTGTGTAATTTTGTCTGTTGTTTAGTATGCTGCAGTGGCTATTTTAAGAGGGTTGTATATGTCAGTATTATCTTGTCCAAAATGTGAAAGCTTAGCTAATGGAAGTCGGGGGTTCATAATGTGGTTTTTTGTGGTTGTGCTTTTCCCTATTGGTCTTTTGCTTTTGTTGTTAAAACCAAAATATACATGCACTAAATGTGGGTTTATGTTTAAACAGTAATGTTTGGTTTGAAGCATGTTATCGTTTGATAAAATAAAATCTATTACAGGCAATAATCACACAAGGCCTAGGAGCTGAGATTAAGAAAGAGTTGTTATTTGAATTTTTCGTTTTTCTTCTAATAGTGGAAAGTTTCGACAACACAATCTACTTCAGCATTCAAAGATGTTTGAGTCATAGTTTCAATGTCGTAGACCAATATTTTTGAGCGTCTACCTACATCAATGCGCGCTCCTATGTCGTCTCTCAAATTTACTCTTGTTTTAAATGCAGCCCAATTGTCTTTCATTCTTAGGGGGTCATGAAGATTTGCCGAACTGCTTATATCTTTACTCTCCGACAAGCAATCTTCAACCTGTTTTTTTAGCTCTGAAAGTGAGGCTGGTACTGAGCTCATGATAAAAAGCCCAGATTGCTTATTTGCTTTGAGTTCTAAGTCCAGTTTGACAGAAGCAATTAGGAACTTCACCTTAGGCAATAACAGGTCTATCGTTTCAGTTATATTAAGCAGCCTAGGCAAAGTATCGCTGCCTAATCCAGTGCCGCTCATCGTTAACAGGTTCTTTAGTCGCTCGTGACGATATGTGGTATTTTTTAGCATTGATTCAGCCTTTAGCGGATGGTCTGTGGTGATTGCCACACTCACGGCAGTGAAAACCCAGTTGTAAACTGATGCACAGTCCTCAAGAGTTTTGGTTTTAATGCCACTCCACTTCTTCTTTTCTCTCCAGCTCAAGTAAGTTGCGATTATTCCATAAGTCATTAAGGCATCTAAAAGCAGAGGTAAAGCATACTTAATTAGTAAACCAACGGTTGTCTCTGCTTCTTTACTGTCTGATACCCAACTTATCACCCAGAATGAGCTAATAAGCAGTCCCAAAAATAAGCCCATAAAAAGCGCAACTACTTCACTCTTGTTTATCCCTTTCATTTTATATTTTCCATAGTGTTACACCTCATGGCGAATAAAGTTTGCTCCGAATCATTGGCAGTAAATTCGCCACGCTCAAAGGTAGCACATTGACTTTAATTGGTAATTAAATAAAACCAGATATGATTACTTTCAAGCAGTCAGCTTCATGAATTGAAGTTACTTAAGCGTGAAGTGCTTATGTAGCAAAAAATAGGTGATATTGACTGCTACAAAAAGTGCTACACATTTTGCTCTCAAATGCCTTAGAGTAGCTGTCTAGCTAACAAATTGAATGAACAAGATTAGTTGGAGTAGGCTTATCGGCTGACTGCTGCTAGTTCCTTCTCTGAGTTACGCTCCGTCTAATCCTGATGGTGGGAGTTCACCTTCTTCGAGTAATTCGGCAGCAAAAAAGTCCTTCAAATTGCTTGAGAAGTCCTCCCAAGTCACGAAATCTAAACTGGTCTTTGCGCATAGACCGTCCCTATTTATTGCTATCTTTTCAATCCTCTTTTTTCCAGAGAATGACCTCTCAATAAAGTAGCATTTGTTTGAAGTTGACCTCTTTAATAGTTTTATAAAACAAGTCTCATCCTTTAAATTTGTAACTGACAATTCATCACCTAATACAATCATTTTGTAGCCTAACTTTATTAAGCTCTCCCGTCTGAGTGTCGGGTCCCTAACGACGGATTCGTACTTGCTTATCACTTCATCAACTCCATGCTCACTAGAGAGCTCCTCTTGCTTTAAAGATGCAATCTGCTGCTCTATACGACGTCTTTCAAGGCCGTATTCTCTGATAGAGTTTGTTATCTCAACTATTTCCAAGTCTTTACCTAAAGTCTCTGCTACTTTCTTTAATTTATTAATCTTCGGAGAAATCGCATCCAACTCATCTTTTAAATTGGTAATTTTAATTGTATTAGAGTGGAAGTCTTTTCTTGATGCTAGAGATAATATGTAGCTTGAATAGGTCTCTCTGTAAACAAAAGAAAGCACCTCGTATGGCCAAGTTTTATTATTGTCGCAGTAGATTTTACCCCTCTTAAGATAGGTGCTGCAGTTTGCGTATGTAATTGTATAGTCGTTGTGTTTCTTTCGTCTATAATGAAATCTACGACCGCATTTCCCGCAAATTAATATGCCAGATAAATCATAAGTTTTGGGTGGGCTTGGAGTCAGTTTTCTATGTTTGATTTCGCGTTGTAAAGTAAAGTATTCGTCATTACTTATTAGCGCTTCAAAAACATTGCTGATGGCGTGCTCCTTCGTATGCCACTCGCCAATAATAGCAGGGTTAGAGAACCATCGATTCAAAGTTGTTGGGTGTACGCCTTCTAAGTGTTTAAATTGTCTTTGAAGCTTTAAAATAATTGCTCTAGCACCTAAGCCATTTAGGTATTCTGCTATGCAAGCCTTAACCATAGTTGCATGTTCCGAGATTAGTTTTCCATCACTGGTTAGCCATACAGGGTTTAGTTTTTTAACAGGCCCACCAGCTAGGGCTATACTCCTCTTGTTTTTATGGGCTTCAATCAACCTGCCTGATAGTCTATTTGAGTATTCATATGCTTGTTGTACTTTCCCTGCCAAGATAAAAAGAGCAGAGCCGCCACCATTTAATGCTGCTGTTGAGTACTCCTGATTATCTTCTAATGTAACAATAATGATTCCTGCCTTACATATTGGTATTAAAAGTGTAATCATATCCATAGGAGGTAATCTGCCAAGTCTATCAATAGCCTCCACCAGTAAATAATCACCAGCTTGAATTTCCCCAGTTTCAATAGCTCTTAATATTGCGCCAAACCCTTGTTCCAAATGCTCGCCTTTATAACCACTTGCAGCTTTGTCTATCCTAGACAAGTGAGATTCTTCAATTTCAGGGTGGCCAACCAGCCATCTGTTAATTCTTTCTTGTTGGCGCTCTATTGTTGAGCCTTTTTCTTGGTGAGATGCTGAGAATCTCATGTAGCTTATCGCTTTAGACATATATAATTATTAGCTTTTACTAATTTATAAGTTATTCATACTATCATGATTGTATCTGAAATCTTGCAGGAAATTGTGCTTGCCTCGCGGCTCTGGAAATACTCACCGTGCCTGATTCTAAAGGCTCTCGCAATACATCCAATACTTTGCGGTCAAACTCCGGTAATTCGTCAAGAAATAGCACGCCATTGTGGGCCAGCGAAATTTCACCCGGCCTAGGTATGCTTCCCCCTCCAACTAAAGCTACCGCAGAACTGGTGTGGTGTGGATGGCGAAAAGCCCGTTGCTTCCAAGTGGCAGGGTCAACAGGTTTACCCACAATCGAATGAATCGCCGCTGAGGCTAAGGCTTCTTCATCTGTCATTGGAGGCAAAATCGTAATGAGGCGACTTGCCAACATAGTTTTACCTGTGCCAGGCGGGCCGGTAAATAACAAATTGTGTCCACCCGCGGCGGCAATCTCCAAGGCACGTTTGCCGGCTGCCTGACCAACCACGTCTTGCAGGTCATTTTCATAAGATGCTTGTTCTTCTAGGGATTGTGCTTGGTATAGATCAAGGACGCGTTGCCCGGCTATATGATGAAATACATCTAATAATTGGCTAGCAGGTAAAATTTTTGCATCTTTAATCAACGATGCCTCAGCCGCATTTTCGACGGGCAATATCGCTATACGATTGGCTTGTGAGCACGCGTAGGTAAAAGGTAAGGCACCAGTTATGGAGCGAATCTCTCCAGATAAAGCCAGCTCCCCCACTAGCTCGATATTGCCTAGCTGGTTGTCGGTTAGTTGGTTACTTGCTGCGATAATGCCTATGGCAATGGCTAAATCAAAACGCCCGCCTTCTTTGGGTAAGTCCGCAGGCGCTAAATTAACTGTGATACGTTTAGCGGGGAATTCAAAGCCAGAATTAATTAATGCACTGCGGACTCGGTCTTTTGCCTCTCGTACAGATGCTTCTGGCAACCCGACTAAGTTAAAGCAGGGTAGGCCGTTGGATAGGTGCACTTCAACGGTAATAAGGGGGGCGTCAATGCCTACGCTTGCTCTTGAATAAACAACGGCTAATGACATCAAGCAACTCCATTTGCGAACAGGGTGAGTCTTAAGGCTAGCTAATCATCATAAAATTGCGAGTTATTCATCCTTCACTGAATCGTGAGGGTTAAAGACAGGAAGATGCCAGTTCCACTTCATCGCGCAGAGACGACAGGCTAAGGTGATGCAGAAGGTTATTATCATGCAACTGACGGTACTCAAACCTAATTGAAAACCTAAGATGTAACTCGCCCCGCCTAAAACACAAGCGGTAGCATATAGTTCACCTTTTAAAACCATTGGAATTTCTCGGCAAATTACATCGCGGATCAATCCCCCAAAGACTGCTGTCATAGTGCCTAATGCAATCGCTACAAGAGGAGAGGCGCCGTAAGTCATTGCTTTTTGTAAGCCCATCACATTAAAAAACGCTAAACCAAAAGCATCGGCGAAAAACAGGTAACGCAGTGGGAACGTGTCTTTGCTACGTAACCATATGATTGTGGAAAAGGCTGCGAGGATAATCACATAGAAAAAACTAGGATCTTGTACCCAAAAAACCGGTAAGTCTAAAATCATATCCCTTAGGGTGCCACCGCCAATGGCAGTAACCGACGCAAGTACCACCACACCAAAGCCATCCATGTGTTTTTTATATGCCATCAGTGTACCTGCGATAGCAAACACCGCGACACCCGCTAAATCCACCCAATGTAACCAAGTTTCCATATTTTCCTAATGTGTAAGTTTGTTTATTTAAGAATGATAAAGTTAAAATGTATAGGTATATAACCCTCTAAAAAGGCATATAGCAATGCTTGATCAAAATATCAGCTTCATGCTATTTCTATATCCAGTGATGATAAATAAAATGTTTGATGTAATGCCCTATTCTTTTTGCGCAATGCAGTGACAACATCCCTAGTATAAAGGTATGTGATTATTTTATTGTGGGAATAGTGTTAACGTCTTGTAAGAATATTAGAATACACACCCCCTCGCACGAAAGTTCGAGGGGGTTTTTGTTAATGGCACTGCCATGGGTCACTCGACTAATACAATCTTGCATTTGTTGGCAGCAGCGGTTGAAGGAGATATACCTTTTACTTTGGATGATATTGATAGGTTGTCTCGTAATGTACCGCATCTATGTAAAGTCGTGCCTGCTACACCACAATATCATATGGAAGACATGCACCGAGCGGGTGGCGTGTTAGTTATTTTAGCTGAGATAAATCGAGCCGGACTGTTACATGCAGATTCGCCACACGTATTAGATAAAACCATAGGTGAAGTCATAGCACAGTGGGATATTACTAATCCTGCCAATGAGCACGCATTGCAATTTTATAAAGCAGGACCTGCTGGAATTCGCACCACTAAAGCTTTTAGCCAAAATTGTCGCTATCCTACAGCCGATACAGATCGTGAAAATGGTTGTATCCGAAATCGCGCCAATACATTCAGCGAAGAAGGCGGCCTAGCTGTGTTATTTGGCAATAATGCTTTAAATGGTTGTATTGTAAAAACCGCTGTGTGGACGAGTCTATCCATAAGTTTACTGGCAGAGCGCATATATTTGAAAGCCAAGATGAGGCAGTAAAAGCTATTTTGGCTGATAAAGTGGTCGCTGGCGACGTGGTTATCATTCGGTATGAAGGCCCAAAAGGTGGCCCTAGTATGCAAAAAATGTTATACCCCACCTATCTTAAAGCCAAAGGTTTAGGTAAAAAGTGCGCATTGATTACTGATGGTCGTTTTTCTGGTGGTACATCAGGTTTGTCTATCGGCGATTGTGCGCCAGAAACAGCCAGTGGCGGCATTGGTTTGGTTGAAGAAGGCGACATTATTATTATCGATATTTCAGCACGTAAAATTGATATTAGCGACCAAGCCTTACAAATACGCCGCGAAACAATGGATGTCAGTGAAAAACCATGGAAACTGTATCTCGTGTGCGTAAAGTCTCACTTGCCCTTAAAGCTTATGCCTTGTTAGCCACCAGTGCTGATAAAGGTGCGGTGCGTGATGCATCAAAATTGGAAGATTAAATGACCCGTTCAGCGAATGATTATCTAAAGAGAATATTGTTAGCGCCCGTTTATGACGTGGCGGTGAATTCTGATTTACAAAAACTAGATAAGCTTTCTGCTTCTTTAGGTAACGAAATTTGGTTAAAGCGAGAAGATCAACAGCCTGTTAAGTCTTTTAAATTGCGGGGCGCTTATAACAAAATATGCCAGCTTTCTGATGAACAATTGGCAAAAGGTTTGGTGGCTTCCTCTGCAGGTAACCACGCTCAAGGCGTGGCTTACTCGGCAAAAAAGAAAGGGGTCAAAGCTACGATTGTTATGCCCGCTACTGCACCGGATATTAAAGTCGAAGCGGTGCGCAATTTTGGTGGAGAGTTCGTGGATGTGGTATTGCATGGCACCAGTTTTGAACAAGCAAAAGAAGAAGCACTACGGCTGTCTAAAAAGCATGGTTACACTATGGTTGCTCCTTTCGATGATGAAGACGTCATCGTTGGTCAAGGAACCATAGCCCGTGAATTACTTGAACAAAATCCGGATTTAGATACCTTATTCATCGCCGTTGGTGGCGGGGGATTGATATCTGGCATTTCGGTATTTCTCAAACAGCTTAAGCCTGAATTGAAGATTATCGCCGTGGAGTCTGATGAGTCAGCGTGTTTACAAGCCGCTATGGAGGCAGGAAAACCTGTACCTCTTGATCATGTGGGCATTTTTGCTGATGGTGTTGCGGTAAAAATTATTGGTGAAGAACCTTTTCGTTTATGCCAAAAATATGTAGATGAAGTGATAACGGTCAACACTGATGAAATCTGTGCGGCGATCAAAGACATATTTGATGATACTCGCGTTATTGCGGAACCAGCAGGTGCCTTGTCGATTGCGGGTATACGTAAGTATCTCAGAAAAAATCCGATGCAAGGTAAAAAGTTTGGTGGCATTTTATGTGGTGCTAATATCAACTTCCATACATTGCGATATGTCTCTGAACGTTGCGAATTAGGTGAACAAAAAGAAGCCGTCATAGCCGTTAAAATTCCTGAGCATAAAGGCGCATTTAGAGCGTTTTGTGAGCTTTTGGGTGGGCGCGCTATTACCGAATTTAATTACCGTTATTCCACAGACCGTGAAGCTCATATTTTTGTTGGCATCAGGTTAAGAGAAGGTCGTCAAGAATTAGCAAAACTCACGGACTCACTTAGCAGCAATGGTTATAATAGTTTTGATTTATCCGAAAACGAAATGGCCAAGTTGCATGTGCGTTATATGGTCGGAGGCAGACCCCCTAGCCTTCTCAACGAAAAGTTATTTTCCTTTGAATTCCCAGAGTACCCCGGTGCACTGATGAAGTTTCTGGATACCTTGGGCGAAAGATGGAATATCACTTTATTCCACTATCGCAATCACGGTGCGGCTGAAGGTTTGGTATTGGCTGGTTTTGATATTATAGATGCTGAGCGTGGCGAATTTGATAAACACTTAGCTAAGTTAGGGTATTTATACCAAGAACAAACAGACAACCCTGCCTACAAGTTTTTCTTGTCTGATTTGAATGGTGTATTTGAGTAATAGGCGCTTGTTAAAGATGCAAAAAATAGTGGATGATATTGCGGCGCAGATGGCTTCAAGAACTGAAAAAGGCACTGTTGCTAGTTATATTCCTCAATTAGCATGTGTTAACCCCGACCAGTTTTCCATCAGTGTTGCTTTAGCCGATGGTTCGGTCTTTAGTGCTGGCTGCGCACAAACCTTATTCTCAATCCAGAGCATTTCAAAAGTCTTTACCTTGACTTTAGCCTTGGGAAAACTAGGTGAGCGAGTGTGGAATAGAGTGGGCCGAGAACCCTCAGGTGACCCGTTTAATTCTATTGTTCAGCTTGAACACGAGCAAGGAAAACCCCGCAACCCTTTTGTAAACGCTGGAGCTATTGCTATAGCCGATGCCATTATTCAAGGTCATCAGCCCAAAGAAATATTGGCTGAAATTCTTCAGTTTATGCGATTTTTAGCCAATGATGAAAGCATAGTCATAGATGAAAAAGTGGCTCGTTCAGAGGAACTGACTGGCGAGAGGAATGCATCTTTGGCGCATTTTATGGCATCCTTTGGGCATTTTGAAAACCCTGTAGATATTGTTTTGGGGACTTATTTCCATCATTGTTCTATCGCAATGAACACAGTTCAGTTGGCAACTGCGGGGCTGTTTTTAGCTAACAGCGGTGTCAATCCCATCACAGGTTATCGGGTTGTGTCATCAGATAGAGCAAAACGCATTAATTCTCTAATGTTGATGTGTGGCCATTATGATGGTTCAGGGGAATTTGCATATCGAGTCGGGTTACCGGGTAAAAGTGGTGTAGGTGGCGGCATACTCGCGATTGCGCCTTGCAATGCTTCAATCGCCGTATGGTCCCCAGGATTGGATACTATTGGCAATAGCAAACTTGGAACCGAAGCGCTGGAGTTACTCACTCAAAAAACGGACTGGTCGGTTTTTGGTAAATAGCTTAGGTTAAATACCAAATCTGGCAGATGAGGCAGTTTATTTGCTGGTTGTTTTAGCCTAGTCATTTCTATCTTTTAAAGCGTTTTTTAAGTAGCCTTACCCGGCTTGTTTTAGCCTTATTATGGACTCTCTATTTTGCATACACTTGCTCAGCTAAAGTCTGGCCAATTGACGGGTATTTCGCGCCTCACATTGTCAGAAAATTTAACCTCATTTCCAACTGAAATTTTATCACTAGCTGATACGTTAGAAATTCTAGATTTATCCAATAACCAACTATCCGCATTGCCTAATTCGTTAAAGCAGCTTAAAAAAATGAAGATTATTTTTGCCTCAAACAATCATTTTGAAACCTTGCCTGAGAGTCTGGGCCAATGTGAAAGTCTTGAGATGGTGGGTTTTAAGTCCAATAAAATCAAACATGTACCAGATGAATCTTTGCCTGCGAAGTTGCGCTGGTTAATTTTAACCGATAACCAGTTAACCCGATTACCCGACACCCTAGGTGAACGTCCAAGGTTACAAAAATTAGCCTTGGCGGGTAATCAACTTACGCAGTTACCAGCAAACTTAACACAATTGACTAACCTTGAACTGGTGCGTATTTCGGCCAATCAATTAACCGAATGTCCCGACCAGTTGTTGGTATTACCCAAACTCGCTTGGTTGGCGTTTTCTGGTAATCCGTTTAGTTGTAGTGACATAGATATTCAATCAGTCCCTGTTGTGCCTTTTTCAAGCTTTTCCTTACAAAACGTATTGGGGCAAGGGGCATCCGGTGTTATTTCAAAAGCGGTTTGGAATACAGCAACTGATGCTTTCCCGGATGAAATCGCCGTTAAAGTGTTCAAAGGCGAATTAACAAGTGACGGTTACCCAGAGGATGAACTGCAGGCGTGCTTAAAAGTCGGAGATCATGCAAGTTTAGTGAAGTCTTTAGCTCAGGTAAATGAACAAGACTGTTTAGCTTTAGTGATGCAACTTATTCCTGAACACTATAACAATCTTGGTTTGCCACCGGATTTTGATACTTGTACTCGCGATACATTTAAAGTGGGTTTCACATTGCCCATTGAGCAAATAAGCAAGGTAGTTAAACAAATGCAATCAGTTTTTGCCCACTTACATGAAAATCAGGTAAGCCACGGTGACTTGTATGCACATAATACTTTATTCGATCAAGATGCCAACATCATTTTCGGTGATTTTGGTGCGGCCACTATGTATCATATGTTAAATGAAACACAGCAGGCACAAGTTCAACAAATTGAGCATAGGGCGCTGAATTACTTTATCGAAGATTTATTGAGTGTTTGTGCTGAAGAAGATAAAACCAGTGATGAATATCAAACCCTAGTTGAGCGGATTAACTAAAAATATTCAGGATGGACTGGTTATTCATAGATACCCCAACTACTAGGCGCGGTATTCCCACTATTGATAAAATCGCAGTTTTTTGCCTTAAGTAAGCTCAAGAACACAGCGTATTATAATATAAATTCAACAAAGCTTGGCTGTCTACATCAACACATATTTGTTGTTTGGGTTGCTGCTGCCAGCCATCTACTGGAAAAGCTTTTTCGGTTGTTTTGCACAATGCCATACCAATGGCTGGGCCTTCGCATACTACCCGTATCGGCCCTTGTTTTACTTTAAATAGTTCTGGCGCTAATACATAGGCTACTGCCGATGAGTCGTGTACATAAAACCCATCTAACCCAGCGCTTTGTTTATGAAAGTCGCTGTAAAAGCGACTGATCTGATAGATAAATTCACCGTACTTAGCGGACTGTTCTCTGAGAGTTTGTATGTAGGCATTACTCATAATGCTTTGTTGGGTGACATCTAGCCCTACTACTGTGACTGGCCATTTTTGAGTAAATACAATATCGGCCGCATGAGGGTCGCCTATGATATTGGCTTCTGCATAGGGGCTAACGTTACCTGTGTGTCCGTTATGGCCAAAGGCGCCCCCCATCACGACTACTTCTTTCACTAAGTCTGCTATGTCGGGTGCTTTTTGTATGGCTAAGGCTAGATTAGTTAAGCGTCCTACTGCCACAAGTGTGACTTCGTTTGGGTTGTTACGTACAGTTTCGATTATAAAATCGCAGGCTGAGCGTGAGTCGGCTTTTATAGGCAATGTATCGGGTAAGTCGATATCCCCTAGACCGTTTTGGCCATGTACAAAAGTGGTTGGCTCACCAGCAGGAACCACTAATGGGGTGTCAGCTCCTACACAAACAGTTGTGGCAATTGCAAAGCGCTGTTTTAGATACAAGGCGTTGCGGGTGGCGTTTTCAATGCTGGCGTTGCCAAACACTGTGGTGATCCCTAATAGGTCTATTTTACCACTGGCATGGGCAAATAGTATGGCCATGGCGTCGTCGATACCCGGATCAGTATCAAAAATGACTTTGTTTTTCATAAGGTTTGTCCCTGTACTTCTATAGTTGAACGGGCTTTTTGTTCTAGCAGTAAACATGTGGATATTAAGATTGCCACTAGTACAAACCCAATCACTGTCATCAACATGGCACTACTCACACCAAAGTTTGCTACCACTAGGGCCGAGAGTGCCGGTGCCACTGTGCTACCCACAGTAGCTGAACACAGTAAAAAAGTGACTAATATGGGTGGGGCGTTTTTTATTTGCTGAGAGCCTACGGATATACCTAATTTAAAGATACAGGAGGTCATAAACCCTAAGCCTAAGGTAATAGTTAAAAACCAATCTGGATCTTCAGTGGCATACAACAAGCTAGCTAATATAATCGCGACGGCTATTACAGTAAGCAATAAAGGTCGAGTCGGCACTTTTATGACCAATAGGGTAACAATAAGCAAGCCAAATATAGATGGCCCCCAGTAGTTACCAACGGCGCCAGCGGCTTGGTTGGCATCTAGGTCAAGTGCTTGCTGTAAATAGCTTGGCGCCCAGATTAAAAATGTGGTTTGTGTGGTTAAGTAGCAACATAAGGCCAAGGCAACAATAAAGACTCTCGGGGTCCATATGTTGGCTTTAGGTGCCGATCCGTTTGACTGAGTTTCTTGTTTATCGGCTGTGCTTTGATCTGGAAATTTTAAGGTGAAGCAAGCTAATAATATGAGTATTGCCAATACCCCAACTGCTGCGTAGCTCACTGTCCACAGTTGGTTTGCTGACAGCAGCACAACCGCTAAAGATGGAAACACAAAACCCGCTAAACTAAAGGAGCAATCTGTGGCTAAGAATGCAGAAGCTCTTTTTTGTTCGTTGTATAAATTAGCAATTAATACTGCGCCGCCGGCTAGGCCTACACCGCAACATATGCCCAGTGTAAATAAGTAAAATGACACCACCCATTGTAAGCGACTATCTATTGTCACCATTAATATGAGTAACCCAATAAAAGCAAGATAATTCACCTGCAAAATCCGCTTTATAGGAAAACGTCCATACACCAACATGGCTATAAAGGTCCCAGCAAAGGTGCCGCCTGTTAGCAATGAAAACATTGAGGCTGCATGGGTAATACTTATTTCAAGGTAATCAGCTACAGGAGAAATCAATACGCCTATTTGCGTTAAAAGGCCCGACATTACCATGTAGGTCATAAAAGCCACTATAGTTAATAACGCTTTGTTCATCCCCATTTTGTTTCCTACTATTTTTGTTGTTTTGTTAGGGTTGATAGAGTGCGTTTTTGCCACCGCCAGTGCTGTCTAACCAAGCTTGGCGGCGGTTAAATAAGGCTGGTGCGGCTTGATTAACCTGTTCGATAAGATGCTGTATATCATGTTCTAGTAATCGGCCGTTATCTACCAATACTTTTCCTGCGACCATAGTCATATCTACATCTTGTCCCTGTACCGCATGTACCAAGTTGTAATGAATATTCATCAATGGGCCTGAATCGATAAGTGGAGTCATGCGAGGGGTGTCACACCTGATGGCAATCATGTCTGCGGATTTCCCCACTTCAAGTGAGCCTGTTACATGGTCGAGCCCTAGCGCCTTTGCACCACCAATTGTCGCCATACGGCATATATCCCAAGCATCAAGGGCGGCAGCATCTAAACTAGAAAATTTGGCGAGTAATGACGATACTTTCATTTCTTCAAACATGTCTAGGTTGTTGTTTTCTTTTTCGCCGTCTGTTCCTAGCCCCACGTTTACGCCTGCCTTCAACATGGCAACTACAGGTGCGGCACCCGAGGCAAGTTTCATATTACTGATAGGGTTGTGGGCAACACCAATATTACCCTGAGCCATAAGGGCTATTTCATTGTCATCAGCCCACACACAATGAGCTAAGAGTGTTTTAGGGGCTTTGAGTAAGCCAAATTTTTCGAGGGCTTGAATAGGTCTTATTTTGTAGCGTTCAAGGGTTTGCCCTACGTCAAATTGACTTTCGTTGCTATGGGTGTGAAAGCCAACTTGGTAGTCTTGGCATAGGTCAGCGATACGCTTTAATGCAGGTGGTACGGCATAAAACAAATGCTCAAGGCCCACCCATACTTGTATTCGCCCATCCGCTTCTTGATGCCATTGATTGATCAAAGCTTCGTTACTGTCTAGGGTTTCAAAGTAGTCATGCTCGGGATGTTCGGCTACATAGGGTACTAAGCAAGCTCTAATGCCTAGCTGTTTGGCCGCCTCGGCACTGCCTTCCATGTAACGCCACATATCTACTATACAAGTAGTGCCTGATAATAAGGCTTCGGCATAACATAACCATGACGATAAACTGGCATCTTTGGGGGTTAACACCCTATGCATGGGATCAATATATTGTTGCAACCAATCCCATACTGGCAAGCCTTCAGCCGTGCCGCGCAACATGCCCGAGTGGCAATGTGTATTGATTAAACCCGGCATTAATATGCGATTAGCATAGGTTTTAACGGTTACATTGGGATGTTGGGAGCGTAGCTCACTCGCTTTACCTAGCTGTTTGATTTTACCTTGCTCTACCAGTACCGCACCTTGTTTGATTATGCTGTTGTTACTGTCCATGGTGAGTATGTAGTCTGCTTGGTAAAGTGTTGCTGTCATGGTGGATTAACCTTTGTTCGTTTGTTCAGGGGAGGGGCTAAAAATGGCATTAAGCAGAATAGCGGTACATACGCTTAAGATGATGCCACTGTCGGTAAAGATGTGGCTCCATTGTGGTAAATGTTGGAAGTAGCTTGGGGCTATCATAGGGATTAAACCAATGCCTAAGCTTGCGGATACCACCAATAAAGTAGAACGGGACTCAGTAAAGTCTACCTCACTTAAAATGCGCACCCCCATTAAGGCAACAGTTCCAAACATCACCATGGCCGCAGCGCCTAAGGCATATTGCGGTATTGAAGCAATAATAAATGCCATTTTAGGAAGGCAACCTAAGGCAATTAAAATAAAGGCTCCGGCGGCAGCTACGTAGCGGCTTTTGACTCCACTTATGGTGACTAAACCTATGTTCTGTGAAAAAGAGGTGTAAGGAAAAGCGTTAAATAAACCGCCTAATAAGGTCCCTAGTCCGTCGGAGCGTAAGCCTCTTACTAGTTGTTTTTGGTCTACTTCTTTATCTACTAATTTACCTAAAGCTAAAAACATCCCTGTGGATTCAACCATAGTTACCAACATCACTAGGGACATGGAGCAAATGGCTAAAAAATCGAAGGTGGGCATTCCTAAACTTAAGGGTTTGATGAGGGCAACCCAAGGTTCGTCATTTAAGCCTTTAAGTGAAATATCTCCCAGTAACCAAGCAGCAATAAACCCAGCGATCATGGCTATCAGCACTGATACATTACTCAAAAAGCCTTTAGCAAAACGGTTGATAAGTAGAATTAAGCTAAGCTGGAGTAGACTAACCAGTAAATAAATAGGTTTACCAAAATCAGGGTTAGTTGAACCATCGGCAAGAGTAGGGCTTCCACCTGCAGACCATTCAATGCCCACTTTCATTAAACTAATGCCAATAACCAGCAATACCGAACCTGTTACCACAGGCGGGAAAAACCGCAATAAACGGCCCATTATTGGCGCAAAGAGTATGCCGAATATGCCTGAAACAATAATCGCCCCGTAAATCCCTGGTAAGCCTAGTTCTGGGTTAACACCAATTGCAATCATAGGGGCGATTGAAGTAAAGGTCACGCCCATCATTATGGGTAACTTAATGCCAAAATAACGGTTGCCAAAACACTGTACTAAGGTAGCCAATCCCGCTGCAAATAAATCGGCATTAATGATTAAAGACAAGGTTTCTTTAGGTAGTTGTAGAGCAGCACCTAAGATTAAGGGCACTATTATGCAGGCTGAGTACATCACTAGTACATGTTGCAAACCAAGCAACGCTGTAGGGGCGATTGGCAAACGTTGATCAACTGGGTGAATGCCACTGCTTTTTGTTTCTGTAGGTGTATCACTAGGAGGCATAAACTTTCAATTAACAAGCAAGACAATAAGACTAATGTACTCTGCTGGCTTTAGTGTGCAAAATGGGAACTATTAAAATTTTTAATAGAACTTAGGCATTCATGCGTTTATCCCTAGAACAATTAACTGCTTTTTGCGCGGTGGCAAGTGAGAAGTCATTTTCAGCTGCAGCCCGTAAGTTGGGTAAGTCTCAATCTGCACTTAGCATTGCAGTGGCAAACTTGGAGATTGATTTTGGAGTGAGTTTGTTTGATCGTACTGGGCGTTATCCCATTATAACCGGTCATGGGCAGTCTTTACTTAGGGATGCAGAAGCCATATTGCACCAGTGTTCGTCGATGGAGAATCGTGCTAACAGTTTGGCTGCAGAACTGGAAAGCCAAGTCACTATCGCTATCGACGAAACTATTCCTTTTCAAATATTGAACCATAATCTTGCCGGCTTCGCAGAATATTTTCCACCTGTGGATTTAAATATATTACACCCGTCTTCTCAGTATATTCAGCAGTTGATCGAACAAGGCGACGCATCTTTAGGGATAATGTGTGCAGGTGCCCACTATCCAAAAAACATACATTTTAAAAGGCTTGGTAATATAGCATTCGCCAATGTAGTGCACCGAGATCATCCTTTAGCCAATTTACCTCAAGTTAATTTCGAGCAGTTAAATCAGCATAGACAGCTGGTTTATATGCCCTTACTGGATAAATTGCCTACCAGTGAATATCTAAGCGGCACCAATCAATGGCGAATGGCCAGTTATTTAACCTTGATGAACACCCTATGTGCCGGCATGGGATGGGCAACGGTACCCAAACAATTGGTTTTGGACTTGCAGTTGCAAGAGCAGTTATGCGAATTGCAGTTAACTTCATATCCTCATACTGAATGGGAGGTGGGTGTTGATTTGATTTGGTCTTCCAGTGAACGATTAGGTAAGGCAGGCAGCTGGCTTAGAGATGCATTTGGTTTGACACCGATTGAAAGGGTATTTCGAGATATGCCCTTTAGTTAGTTAAAATTAGTGTGTTAACTAACTGCTCTTAATGTACTAAAATTCTATAACACCAAGATTTATATCTGTTGCAAACGTTGCGCTATCTCAGGTGAAATAAGGTTAATCACCTCTATTTTTAAAGCCTCGCTGAGTGCTGAATGGCGCAATTGGCCATCCTTATCTGCTTCAATCAAGGCGTTTTCTTTTAATGCTTGAATAAATGTAGCCAGAACCTTCTTATCAAAAAACTCTGGTGAGTTTATGCCATGCAGCGCCGCTAATCTCTCGGCAAATTGAGCACTTTTCTTTTCCAGTACAGAGCGGCTGACTTTTTCTTGCTTCGACAATAACGTTAACACTACCGCATAGCGATGTAAGGTTTCTTGAATGCTACGGTTAAGCAACCATGCCGAATAGAACTCTTCACTATCAGCGGCTGGTGTTTGAATTTCAGTGTCATGAGTCTCGAGCAAACCCATTGCCAACATCTTGGTAAGTAGTAATTCAGTATAAGATGCCGCTTGTTCTATGCTCATATAGATAAATAATTCGCGCTTGAGTAAGGGGTAGAGCTTAGCTACCAACAGCAATATTTTTTGTTTCGATAAACTTTTATTGGCAAACACAATGGCGGCGATAAGACCTGGTAGGGCGAATAAGTGCAGAATATTGTTGCGGTAATAGGTTAGAGCGACTGCATTTTGACTTTTGAGTGAAATTATTTTACCAAAACTATCTTCGGACACATTAAATTTATTCAGTTTGAGGGTGTTGCCTAATAACTTTTTACCGGATATTTTCGGCAGGGTGGCAAGCTCGCTGTAAGGAGCATCAGACAACAATTCTAAAAAATGGTCAATGGCTAACTCTAATTCAGACTGAGCCATAGCGTGCTTTTCAGCCGATAACAAACAGGTGGCACAAATTGACATACCGCTAACTGCTGCCGTTTGGTTTATTCTGCCCATCACATCTGAAGCAAGTTCATTTACAACTGGTGTCAGCCATTGTGGCTTCTTGTCGCTACTATTTTCTTGTTTATCACGCCAATTTGGCACTTGCCGGTCAAGGTAATTAGTCAAATTGATGGGTTCACCAAAATTCAGAAAGCCGTAGCCGTAATTTTTGAGTTTTTTAATGGCTGAAAATATTTGTAAAAAAGATTCTTTTTTCTTGCCTGTGCCGTTTAGTTCTTTTAGGTAACTGGACACTTCCATTACATGTTCGTAACCAATATAAACCGGCACTATGCTCACTGGACGATTAACACCTTTAATTAGCGCCTGTAATGTCATCGCCAACATGCCCGTTTTAGGGGGCAATAAACGGCCCGTTCTGCTGCGCCCACCTTCGGGGAAATACTTCACAGAATAACCTTTGTTAAATAACAATTCTAAGTACTCACGAAACACGGCTGTGTAGAGTTTGTTGCCTGCGAAGCTGCGACGTAGATAAAACGCGCCAGCTTTTCGCAATATTCCGCCAACAGGACGAAAATTAAGATTAATACCAGCGGCTATGTGTGGGGTGACTAACCCTTCATGGTAAATAACATAGGTGAGCAATAAGTAATCCATATGGCTACGGTGACAAGGTACATAGATAATTTCGTGGCCATTTTGTGCCAAAGCTCTTACTTTATCGGCATGTCGAACTTCAATACCGTTATAAATTTTATTCCAAATTTTAGTTAAAATTTTCTCGACCAATCTGATCATGCCTGGTCGGTAATCGGCAGCAATTTCATTGACGTATTTTTTTGCTTGTTGTTTGGCTTGTTGATGACTTAATTTTTTGCTACGAGCTTCTTCAACAATAGCTCTACGTACCGATTTTGCACCTAGTACACTATTATATAATTGATGGCGCTCAAGGATGTTGGGACCTGTTAATGTTTGATGGCGACGGTAAAAATGTGTACCCGCAACGCGGATAAGTTTGTGGGCGATTTCTTCATCACTGCCTTTTAATTCCAGCATTTTTCTTGAAGATACGGCTTTGCTATAACAGACAAAATTATCTCTGCCTAAAAATAATACAATAAAAAATTTACGGAGCCAGCTAGGAGAAACTTGGTTGGCGATGACATCTGACCAACCTGAGGTGTTTTTATCCGGTGCTCTACCCCAAAGTATAGAAACGGGTACTATCTGAATATCCAGATCTGGATTTTCTCGGTGCAGACTAAATAGTTTGGCCGCATCTTCTTGAATCGAAGTACCTGTTGTTTTGCGGTTTAGCACTGATTTGGGTTTCTGTAAAAACAAGCACGAAGAATGGCGTTGATCACCAATAATAATATTTAGTGTGGGTTTAGGTAAGCCTAAAGCAACAGCAGACATTTTTAGTGCTAATTGATCTGTGATCGAACGGGTGCGCAATAAATAAACAATGGGGCGGGTTTTATCTATGCCCAGTTCAGCCTCAAGATCACTTGGAGTGCTGTTTACTTTTATTAGCCATTTGACCGGTACCGTCACTATCGCTAACAGTAATTTATGCAGCCACAACATACTTTTTTCTCGTAAATTTAAAACTTGTAAAGGATAGCACAGACATACCTAGCAGTTTATGTTGGATAATTGGTGTTTGAATTTTGTTTGTGGTTTTATTTTAGTCATTCCACAGTACATAAAAAACAAATTTGAGATTTAACTATAACTGTATATACTCACACTAACTGTATAGAAAAACAGGCTGTTTATGCGTCCACTAACTGCACGACAAGAAGAAGTACTTCAACTGATTAAAAATACTATGTTGAATACTGGTATGCCGCCTACCCGAGCAGAAATTGCACGGGAATTAGGTTTTAAATCTGCTAATGCGGCGGAAGAACATTTAAAAGCCCTAGCCCGTAAAGGGGTTATAGAAATCTTACCCGGCACGTCCCGTGGCATTAAGTTAAATACCCCCCTTGAAGACCAAATCGAAGAGCTTGGCTTGCCTTTGATTGGGCGGGTTGCTGCGGGTGAGCCTATTTTGGCTCAAGAACATATTGAGGGCCATTATCGAGTGGATCCTAATTTGTTCAAACCTAGTGCCGATTTTTTGCTTCGAGTGAACGGTATGAGTATGAAAGATATCGGTATTTTGGATGGCGATTTGTTAGCTGTGCATCGCACTACGGACGTACATAATGGCCAAGTCGTCGTCGCTAGAGTAGATGACGACGTGACAGTAAAGCGACTCGAGAAAAAAGGCAGGCAGGTTTTGTTACATGCTGAAAACGAGGCGTTTTCTCCGATTAAGGTCGATTTGGCGACTCAACCGTTTAATATTGAAGGCATAGCAGTGGGGGTTATTCGTAACGCCGATTGGATGTAATATAAGCTGTTGATGCGTATTTCAATAATCAATTAAAATTCCTTATTAAGCCATATAACGAGTTCTGATAAAGATACTTTACTTAGGTCCCCAGTCTTAATCCATTACTCTCTTTTGAGAGTATTGGATATATCCACATTCTTAGTTACCCTGAGCTCTCGATAAGCCATAGCGTCCAGCAACTTTATTATCACGCCTATCTTCTTTGAACTTGCTGGCAATAGCTGGCTATTCCTCCACAAACTCGCCTCGATAAACGTAATAATAGCAGCACTCAATGTCTTCAATGCCTTAGTCAATCAGTTATATTTATCTATGCGCAAGGGTATAACAGACTGTGTTTGTTATAATTACTTTTAGGGTGGCGGCAAGTCTTATCGAGAGTTCAGGTTGGTTACCTTGTGTCGCAAACCGGTCAAGACTCTAATCTGCTTTTATTAATCCAAATGTTAATCAACTCAACGTAAAAAATTGACGCTAAGAACGTAAAAAATTGATGAATTAACATGTTTATGTTTAAAAAATAAGCAAACTAAATAAAAAAGCTAGACTAGTCGCTATTAAATGAGCGACCCTTAACATCCCAGCAGTAAAAAATAACAATAAATTAACTAAGCGTTAACTAAAATAGTGATTGCTTCTATTTTGAAGTTTGTGTTTCAGTGAAAAATAAGAAGTACGTTTAACGTATATGAGGTGCCATGTGAAGAGAATTTTGTTCAAGGTTGGAACTATGCTATCTGCATTGATGACAACGCCGGTGTTTGCAGAATCGAAAGATCATATTGAGCAATACCAGCTAAACATGACCAAAGGCGTGACAGACATCAGTGCTGGTGTTTATGACATGCATATGTTGATGTTTATAATCTGTGTTGTGATTGGCGCTGCCGTATTTATCGCCATGTTTATCTCTATGTATTTCCATAGAAAATCTAGGGGTGCTAAGCCTGCTAATTTCCATGAAAGCGTAAAAGTTGAAATTGCTTGGACAGTGATTCCTTTTGTTATCTTGGTTGTTATGGCTGTCCCCGCTATGAATCTCCTAATTGATATGGAAGATGCCAGTGAGCCTGATGTGTCCATTTTGGTGACGGGTTCACAGTGGAAGTGGCATTATAAATATATGGATAATGACGTTGAATATTATTCAAAACTGGCAACTCAAGCTGATCAAATCTCTGGAAAACTGCCTAAAGGTGAAAACTACTTACTTGAAGTAGACAGACCGCTCGTTATTCCTACAGGTCAAAAAGTGCGATTTCTTATTACATCTGACGATGTTATCCATTCTTGGTGGGTGCCAGATTTTGGGTTCAAACAAGATGCTAACCCCGGCTTTATCAATGATGCTTGGACTAATGTGAATGAGCCTGGCGTTTATCGAGGCCAATGTGCTGAGCTTTGTGGTAAAGACCACGGATTCATGCCCATTGTAGTGATTGCCAAAGAGCCTGCTGAATATTCTAAGTGGATTTCAGAACAAGAAGCGGTTCAGCAACAAGCCAAAGCAGAAGAACAAAGGTTGTTATCTATGAATATGACAATGGATGAAGCTATGGAGCAAGGCGAAAATGTCTACAACGCTAACTGTGCTGCTTGTCATATGCCAAATGGCGAAGGGTTACCAGGTGTTTTTCCCGCATTAAAAGGCAGTCAAATCGCTGTTGCAGATCAGCCTAAACACATCGATATATTGATAAATGGTGTCACAGGCAGTGCTATGCAATCTTATGCGAAACAATTAACTATGTCTGAAATTGCTGCTGTTGTGACTTACGAGCGTAATGCTTGGGGTAACGATACTGGTGACTTGGTTCAAGCCAAAGACATCAATTCAGCAATGAACGGACAATAGGAGAAGGTGACCATGACAACAACAACTGATGACACTCAGCATGACTCTCATGCAGATGATCACCATGAACATCATATTCCATACGGTATAACACGTTGGCTATATACCACCAACCATAAAGATATCGGTACTCTATATTTGTGGTTTGCTTTCATCATGTTTTTAATTGGTGGCGCAATGGCTATGGTAATAAGAGCTGAATTGTTTCAACCGGGATTACAAATAGTAGAGCCTCACTTCTTTAATCAAATGACCACTGTGCACGGCCTTATCATGGTATTTGGTGCGGTTATGCCTGCCTTTACGGGGCTGGCCAACTGGTTAATACCTATGATGATAGGCGCGCCAGATATGGCTCTGCCTAGAATGAATAACTGGAGCTTTTGGATATTACCTTTTGCTTTTTTAATTCTTTTGTCTTCATTATTTCTAGAAGGTGGCGGTCCTGCTTTTGGTTGGACCTTCTACGCACCTCTGTCAACGACCTACAGTGCCGACAGTACGGCATTGTTTGTGTTTGCTGTGCACATCATGGGTGCTTCATCCATCATGGGGGCAATTAACGTCATCGTGACTATTTTCAACATGCGTGCCCCAGGTATGACTTGGATGAAGATGCCTTTGTTCGTCTGGACATGGCTAATTACTGCGTTCTTGTTGATTGCTGTTATGCCTGTACTGGCTGGTGCGGTAACGATGGTGCTGACCGACAAATTCTTCGGTACCAGTTTCTTTGATGCCGCTGGTGGTGGTGACCCGGTCATGTTCCAACATATATTTTGGTTCTTCGGGCATCCCGAGGTGTACATTATGATATTGCCTGCATTTGGTATTATCTCAGCGATTATCCCTACCTTTGCCCGTAAACGATTATTTGGTTATGCCTCTATGGTATACGCTACAGCATCCATTGCCTTACTGTCGTTTATTGTATGGGCACACCATATGTTTACTACAGGCATGCCAGTGGCAGCAGAGCTGTTTTTCATGTTCGCTACTATGCTGATATCTGTGCCCACAGGTGTGAAGATATTCAACTGGGTAGCGACAATGTGGCGCGGCTCTATGACTTTTGAAGTCCCTATGTTGTTTGCAATAGCCTTTATAGTGTTATTTACCATTGGTGGCTTGTCAGGATTAATGTTGGCAATAGTGCCAGTGGATTTCCAATACCATGATACTTACTTCGTAGTTGCACATTTCCATTATGTGTTAGTCACAGGAGCTATATTCTCGATTATGGCGGCTGTGTATTACTGGTTGCCTAAGTGGACCGGAAAGATGTTCCATATTGGTTTGGCCAAATGGCACTTCTGGTGTTCATTGATATCGGTTAACGTGTTGTTCTTCCCTATGCATTTTGTTGGCTTAGCTGGAATGCCGCGTCGTATTCCAGACTATGCATTACAGTTTGCAGACTTTAACAAGTGGATCAGTATTGGTGGTTTTGCCTTTGGTTTATCTCAACTTATTTTCTTAGTCTTGTTGATCAAGGCTTGTAAAAAACAAGGCGAACCAGTATCTGCCCAAGTGTGGGAAGGAGCTGAAGGTTTAGAGTGGGAAATTCCTTCTCCAGCGCCTTATCACACATTTGAAACACCGCCTGTTGTAAAATAACCTAATAGGAATTAACACTTATGAGCGCTAACCCAAATCAAACAAAAAACAATAAATTGGTGCTGAAACTGGCTGCAATTGTGATTGGTATGTTTGGTTTTGGTTTTGCGCTGGTGCCTCTTTATGACGTACTTTGTGATGCATTGGGTATCAATGGCAAACCATCAGATACAGCGTCAGTTTACGAGGCCGTTGAAATTGATGAGAGTCGGTTGATCACAGTGGATTTTATTACGCGGACAAACACCGGTATGCCATGGGAATTTAGGTCTGAAACCAGACAGGTTAAAGTACATCCTGGGCAACTCAATCAAGTCAATTTTTACGTGAAAAACCCTGCCAAGACTGCCATTGTCGGTCAAGCTGTGCCATCAATATCTCCTGGCCCAGCGGCGTTATATATGAATAAAACTGAATGTTTTTGTTTTGAACAACAAACATTAAAAGCAGGGGAGGAATTGTTGATGCCTATGCAATTTTATGTCGACCCTCAACTCCCTGAAGATATTACTTATTTTACTTTGCAATATACTCTTTATAACGTCACTTCTAACGTCACTGCTTCGGCAGATGTTGTGGCAATGAATTAGGGTAAAGGAGAACACAATGTCAGAAAAAGAATACGAAAAGTACTATGTTCCCGCAGAAAGCCCATGGCCCTTTATGGGGGCTGTCGCGTTATTTTTAATGGCTGTTGGGGCCGGCAATTTTGTGATTGAAAGCACTCGAGATAAGGAGGGCTACGGCGCTTACATTTTGGGCGCAGGTTTTTTAGTTTTGGTAGTGATGTTGTTTGGGTGGTTTAGAAACCAAATACATGAGTCTATGAGTGGGTTGTATAGCGCACAGTTGGGCCGCTCTTATCGTCAAGGTATGTCATGGTTCATATTTTCTGAAGTCATGTTCTTTGGCGCCTTTTTTGGTGCTTTGTTCTACGCCAGATTTATTTCAGTGCCTTGGTTAGGCGGTGCTTCAAATAACGATATGACAGGTGAAGTATTATGGCCTGCATTTGAAGCTATCTGGCCTTTGGTTGTAACTCCAGGCGGGGCAACGACAGAAGCTATGCCTTGGACTGGTCTGCCCTTGATTAATACGTTTATACTGCTTACCTCGTCAGTCACTTGTCACTTTGCCCATGTAGCACTCGAGCAAAACAATCGTGGCAAACTTAAACTGATGCTTGGTTTAACTGTGTTGCTTGGCGCCATATTTATGGTGATGCAGGTTGAAGAATATATTCATGCATACACTGAAATGAACTTAACCTTACAATCTGGCGTGTATGGAAATACTTTCTTTTTATTGACTGGGTTTCATGGCTTTCACGTTACGCTAGGTGCGATAATTTTATTTATTATGTTACTTAGAGTTATGAAGGGGCATTTTACGCCAGACAATCACTTCGCATTTATGGCCGCTAGCTGGTATTGGCATTTTGTAGATGTAGTTTGGGTAATACTCTTCGCTGTTGTTTATATTTTTTAGCTAGGTCATTTGTTAGATGAAAGAGCCACTGCAATGCAGCGGCTCTTTGCATTGGTTAGTGTGGTGTAGGATTTGGAACGATGAGTCCAGTTGCTACAGCGAGCAGTATCAGGCCAACAATAATGGCTGATGTTAAAACCCTTCGTCCAATAAATTTACTCATGGGGGGACTATTGGGGTCGTCTTTAAGCATAATCATCATGGCTTTAAATAAATTGAACACCATAAATAATAGTAACCCGCCAACAAGTATTTTGATTAACATCTATTTACTCCTAAAGACATTTTGAGCTGTTATGTGGAATTTTATATCACGTTTACCCTTTGTAGCTACCTTAGTAACTTTTGTGTGCGTTGTCATTATGTTTGCTTTGGGTAATTGGCAATTACAACGGGCTGAACAAAAAACAGCACGTTTATTCGCTATAGAAGTTGCTGCCCAAACGGCGCAAGTCGATTTACAACAGGTTTTACATAGCAACATAAATGACATGTTAGATATGCCGGTTAATTTTGAAGGTACAGGGGATGCAGCACGTTATTTTTTATTGGATAATAAGATCCATAAAGGGCGAGTCGGATACCAAGTATTAGTGCCCACGCAAACATATTTAGGTACAGTGATTGTCAATTTTGGTTGGGTAGCCGCGACTAATAGCCGAGAAATTTTGCCTAGTATCAAGATTGATACTGAAAAATCACGTTTTGGGGGAGTGATATCCTTACCGTTAAATAATGCCATGATTAAAGAAACGGCTCTGGTTGATGGTGATTGGCCAAAAGTTCTGCAGCAAACGGATCTCAAGGTTATTCAACAGCACTATAAGCAACAGATATTACCTTTTGTGGTGTTATTAAATTCCCAGGAAACTTCAATCTTCGTAAGAGATTGGCAACCTGTGGTAATGGCACCAGAAAAACATTTGGCCTATGCCGTACAATGGTTTTTGCTGGCATTTGCTGCGTTAGCAATATTTGTTATCGCCCAGAGAAATAAGTTAAAAAGGAACATAAAGTGAGTACCACAAAAAAAAATAAATTAATGATGTTGCTACTAGCTTCGGTTTTTATACTTCCTGTATTACTGGCTAAACTTGCTTTAGATAATGGCTGGTTTAATCAAGCCGCGACAAATAAGGGAGAACTGCTTTCCCCAATCGTCGATATGAGTGGATTGCGAACCTCTGACCAAGAGCCCAAGTGGAAGTTACTTTATGTTTTGCCAGAAGTGTGCACTGTTGAATGTGAAAACGCGTTATATAGCATTGCTCAAGTTCGCAGTGCGTTAGGTAAGGAAAGTGATCGTGCCGAAGTGGTGGTTATTGCCCATGAAAAAAGTAATATAGCACAGCTTGCATTGCTCAAAGAAAAACAAAACATTCGTTTGTTAAATACTAGTTTAATCAGTCTGCAACAAATGTTTAAAGATGAGAGTACAGATGCTATTTTTATCGTCGATACTCTGGATAACATAATTTTACGTTATCCATTACAACTCGATAAGAAACAGGCTGTACTGCATAGTCGTGATATTTTGTCAGATATGCGCAAGGTACTTAAACTGTCGCGTATCGGCTAGAGGATACTTAAATGATGAAGAAGTTGGTGTTGCTAAGTATTCTATTGGCCATGGTGGTAATAGTACTGGGTGCTTACGCTCGCCTGACTGATGCCGGATTAGGTTGTCCTGATTGGCCTGGTTGTTATGGTCATTTGAGTTTTTCTAAAACCACAGAAAATATTGAAATAGCACAGCAGGCTTTTCCGGAACGTCCATTTGAAGAGCATAAAGCTTGGAACGAGATGATTCACCGTTATTTTGCCAGTGCTTTAGGTTTTTTAATACTGGTGATCTTTATTAATAGCCTATTCAGCAAAGCTTATAACAAGCCAGTAAAACTGCCAATTTTCCTGGTGTTTTTAGTCTGTTTTCAAGGCGCTCTAGGCATGTGGACTGTGACTCTCAATTTATTACCTGCGGTGGTGATGGGGCACTTATTAGGTGGTTTTACTGTTTTATCCAGTCTGTTTTTATTGTATTTAAGGTTGATCCATTACCGTATTCCAGGCGGTGATGCTGGGATGCGTCAGTTTGGGAAATATTCAATTTTAGGGATTATTGTTTTGACGGGACAAATTGCTCTTGGTGGCTGGACGTCTGCAAATTATGCTGCACTAGCTTGCACCGAATTACCTATATGTGAAGGTGCTTGGTACCAGCGTTTAGACTTTGCGGGTGCTTTTAGTATTCCAGAAGCAGAAAATTATGAGTTTGGTGCCCATGACTATGCCCAGCGTATGACTATGCATATTGTGCACAGAATAGGTGCGTTGATTACCTTTTTGTATTTATGTTGGTTTGGTATTAGATTGTATGCTGCAGCCCACTCAAGCTTAATTAAAAAGTTATCTATCTTAATGGTAGTAGTTATGGGTGTTCAAATTGCTTTAGGCGTAAGCAATGTAGTGTTCAGTTTACCTGTTGCTGTTGCCGTGATGCATAACGCAGTAGCCGCGTGTTTGATGTTGGTGTTAGTTACCATTAGTTACACATTGTATCGCAAAACTTAGGAGAATCAGGTGAGTAAGGTCGTAGCCGTAGGACAACAAAGTAATCAATTTAATTTATGGTCTACTTGCCAAGATTATTATGAATTAACTAAACCAAAAGTAGTGTTATTACTATTGTTAACCGCATTGGTTGGCATGTGTTTAGCCAGTGATAGTTGGATTAGTTGGCAAATTTTAACTGCTGGATTAATAGGTATTGGTTTTTTGTCTTCTGCAGCAGCTGTCGTTAATCATGTTGTTGATAGAAAGATAGACGGCAAAATGGCACGTACTTTTAATCGCCCAGTAGCGAAAGGTAAAGTAACCCCACAAAAAGCACTGATTTTTGCGGCAGTATTAACCATTGTTGGATATGCGATCCTCGAACTATGGGTGAATCGTTTAACTGCTGTGTTAACCCTTGCTGGGTTATTGGGATATGCGGTGGTATACACCATGTATTTAAAACGAGCAACACCACAAAATATTGTGATTGGAGGTTTAGCGGGTGCCATTCCTCCATTGCTTGGCTGGACTTCAGTTACAGGTGAAATTCACGCCCATGCATTGTTATTGGTACTGATTGTGTTTACCTGGACGCCACCCCATTTTTGGGCATTAGCCATTCATCGCGAAAAAGACTATGCCAAAGCAAAAGTGCCTATGTTACCTGTAACCCACGGCATTGAATTTACCAAAACCTCTATCTTGTTATATACAGTTTTACTCTGTGTAGTGTGTTTTCTGCCTTATTTAGTGGGTATGTCTGGTCTTATATACCTGATTGGTTCCACGTTATTAAATGCGGGTTTTTTATATTACGCATGGAAATTGAAATTTACCTCGACCGAACAAACCGCTATGGAGACCTTTAAATTTTCAATTATTCATCTGATGGTTCTGTTTGTGGTGCTTTTGGTTGATCATTATATGTGGTTTTAGACATGAGTAGATTACAAGCGGGCCTGATTGCGTTTGTTGCATTGGTTATTGGGGTTGTGTTGGCAATAAACATCGCACCGCCCAGCGAAAACAATAAAACTCAACATGTTAATTTATATCCTCAGGTTAGAGCATTGCCTGATTTTCAGTTAGTCGATCATAATAATCAATCCTTCACATCTGAGAATTTGAAAGGGTATTGGAGTCTGGTTTTTGTTGGTTATACTTATTGCCCTGATATTTGCCCGACTACCTTGGCAGAGTTAAACAATGTTTATCCAGAACTACAAAAAATACCCACAGATTTTCCTGTTCAAGTCGTGCTGTTGTCTGTTGATCCTAAGCGCGATACTCCTGAACGATTAAACGAATATATTAATTTTTTCCACCCTGACTTTATTGCGGTTAGTGGAGAACATTCTCAATTATTTCCTTTAGTCAGAGCTATGGGCATGATGTATTCCATGTCTGAAAGCACCGACAACCCTAACTATTTAGTCGATCACAGTTCATCTGTGGTGGTAGTGAATCCAAATGCCCAAGTGGTAGGACGTTTTAAGCCTGAATTTGTTGTAGGCAAATTGCCTATTAGTGAAGGACAAAAGATACTGGCAGATATGCCGGCTATTATGTCCCAATAAACTGCGGACAATGCCTAGCAGACAAGCTAATCAGGGCGATGCAGCCATCTTAGCTCAATTGATTTTTAGTTCCGCACCTGTTGCCCTAGCTGCGACCTTTGATATTAACGATGAGTTGTCGGCGTTAAATTTTCTGTATTCGAACCTGTTAACTGCAGATGGCCAATACGGTTTTGAAAATCACTGGGTCGCAGAAATCGACAATCAAGTCGCCGGCAGTTTAAGCATATGGCATAGCGATTTGCCAGATTCCTTCCATCAAGCTACTTTAATCAAGTTAACCCGTTTTTACGGTGTTGCTCATGCATTATCTGTCGTGCAGGCTAGCCAAGCTTTGCAAGATTGTATTCCTACACCTAAAAAGCATGAATTGTGTATCGGACATTTTGCTGTGCTTGCAAAGTATCAAAGGCAAGGTGTAGCCACTAATTTACTAAGATTTGCACAACAACAAGCTTTAGTCTATGGCAAGTCTGTTTTATGCCTCGACGTTGAAAGTACTAATTCACAAGCAATAGACTTTTATCTAGGACGGGGATTTACTCAGCAAAGTGAATCAGATGTTAGTCAAAGAATGGAAACATTAGGTATTGGTTCGCATCTTCATTTCAGCAAAAAGTTAATCTAACCACTTCCCTTCAACTGTTGGCATAAAAAAGGGTTGTGAAAACCAATAAAACCTACCTTTTTCGCTAATACTGGGTGCAGTACAATTCACTCTGTGCCTGCCGGGCTTAGTGATTGGGTGTATTTCCACGGTAACCGTATTTCCTTCTAGGGACTTGTTCAAAGCCTGACCATTTTGAAAGCAGTTTATTTGTTGCGCTGTTAAGTCTTCAGTTTTGACAGTAAATGAAAGATCTTCACTGTAAGAAGGTAAGTCGACCTTAGGATCGGAAACGGACACGCTATCTACTGGCATCGCCAAACTATTTAATTTGACCTTCAAGCTTTGAATATTACTGTATACACCTGCAGACGGGTAACGAGGTAAGGCCGAAAAGTCACTGTAGGACGCAATAGCACCGCTATGTTGGGCAAAACTAATGTAGCCATTTGCCCTAAGTCGAGCTTTTAGTTTTGAATCAAATTCTCCATAAGGGTAAGCAAAATATTTCCAGCTGTAACCTAGGTTGTCTTTGAGAATCGTTTCAGCGGCGTCTATTTCTTGCATGCTGCGATTCAACCAACCTTCTTCCGACTCACTGTCATTTTTCGTTAACATATGGATATGTTGGCTACCATGGTTAGCAAAGCTTGCGCCTTCATTTGCCATCATTTTAACTTGTTGCCAATCAAGTTGATAACTCACATTACCAATAAGCGGTGGGTTAATAAAAATGGTGTAAGGGAATGAAAATTCTTTAAGAATAGGGTGAGCATTTTCATAAATGTTTTCATAACCGTCATCAAATGTGATCACCACGGCTTTGTCGGGCAATGGTTGTTTGTTTTGCAGCGTTTCTATTACCTCTTTGAGGGGTAATACCTGATGATGTTCAGTTAAGTATTGCATGTGTTCACGAAAAGTCTCGGGTGATACTGAGGTTACCTTGGGAGTACTATTACTGACGTGGTGATATAATAAAATAACCGCATTGTCTTTTGCCCAAGTGTTTATGCTCAGTAGCGCACATGTTAAGGTCAGTACCAAAATACCCCAGGTTTTTCTCATGTCTTTCCTTCATAAATGAAAATAAAATGACTAATAATAATACTCTATCAAACATCTTTCAGATTAGTCTGCACCAAAAAATTATTGTTATTGCGATTCCGATGATCTTAAGTAATGTCACGACTCCCTTAATGGGATTAGTCGACACTGCTGTGTTAGGCCATATGCAGGAAATGTATTTTCTTGCTGGGGCCTCCGTAGCCGCATTGATTATCACTCAATTGTATTGGTTATGCGGCTTTTTAAGAATGACCAGTACAGGTCTTAGTGCGCAGGCAAAAGGCAGTAAAGATAATAACCAGCTTAATCAAAGCCTGTTTCAGGGGATATTGATTGGCTTTTTGTTAGGCTGCATGCTGTTGTTAGTACAAGATGGCATTTTGGCTTTGGGTTTATACTTTGCCAATGCTACCCCAGTTATTGAAGGGGTTATCTCGGAATATTTCTCCACACGGATCTGGGGCGCGCCTGCTGCGATAGTTAATCTAGCCTTGGTGGGTTGGCTAATAGGCCAGCAAAAAGCCAAACAGGTGTTGCTTATTCAGGTGTTCGCAAACGTATTGAACTTGGTTCTTAACCTTTGGTTTGTGTTTGGCTTAGGGTTGGAGGTGTTTGGTGTGGCGCTGGCCAGCGTCGTAGCTGAATATTCCATCACTATCATGAGTATGATTGTGGCGTTAAAGATTATTGGTAAGCCAAAAATACTAAAAAAATGGTTTTCAGGTGTGTATTTACGTCCTTTACTATCCCTTAACGGCAACACGTTTTTTCGAAACCTTATCTTACAAGGCTGTATCGCTTTTCTTATTTTTAAAGGGGTAGGGTTTGGCTCTATGTCAGCGGCTATCAACGCAATTTTGATGCAGTTCTTTACCTTAATTGCCCTTGGATTAGACGGTGTTGCTTATGCAGCAGAAGCATTAGTAGGTGAACAAAAAGGACAAAAAAATGCGAAGGGCATCATACATGTCACTTTACATGGGCTGGTATGGTCAATCACAGTTGCAATAATTTACTCATTGATTTTTATTGTATGGGGCACTGAGATCATTTCTACAATAACGAACCAAGCAGCCCTACAAATAGAAATGCAAGACTACCTAATCTTTGTGTATTGTTTACCCTTAATCGCTCACTGGTGTTTCTTTTTTGATGGTGTTTTTGTGGGTTTGACACGTGCTCGTGCCATGCGAGATAGTATGTTGTTGTGTGGGTTAGCTGTTTACTTTCCTGCTTTTTGGGTGTTTTCATCTTATGCAAATCAAGGTTTATGGATCGCGATGTTACTTTTTTTACTGTCGCGCGGAATAAGCTTGGGAGGTTACTTTATTTATCTTTGTCGAACTGGGAGGGTGGCGGTTTAAAACTGGCTGTCATGCGGTGTGCCAGAATGCCTAAGTAGCCTCTAAAAGAATATAAGCTACCCACAGCTAATAAAATCAGACCAGGAATTTGAATAATAGGCGCATACTTTGCGCCTATTAATACGGCTACTGCGCCTAAGCAAAATATACCTAGGCCACGTTTGAAAAAAGCCCAACTTTTACTTGGGTCGTTTGCTAAACGTTTTAACCAGTTAATATTGTATCCTCACTGAGATGGTATTGGACCGTAACTCTAGTAGTAAGAGTGCTCGCCGGCTTCATGTTCAGTGGCATCTTTAACTGCTAATAATTCACCAGGAAACTGATCAAGCATTTGTTTTTCGACGCCTTCTTTCAAGGTGAGATCCACTTGTGAACAACCGTTACAGCCACCACCGAATCGTAATACCGCTTCTTTTTCTCCTGTGATTTCAACTAATGTCACGTTACCACCGTGGCTAGCAAGTTGCGGATTGATTTCTGCTTCAATCATGTAACTCACTCGTTCGGCTAAAGGTGCGTCGCTATCAACCTTGCGTGCTTTTGCGTTTGGCGCTTTAAGCGTTAGTTGTGAGCCCATTTGGTCAGTCACAAAATCAATTTCGGCTTCTTGAAGGAAAGGTGCGCTTTCTAAATCAACAACTGCATCAAAACCATTAAATTCTAGCACCGTGTCTGATTTTTCTATCGCGTCTGGTGGACAATAAGATACGCCACATTCTGCACTGGGTGTGCCGGGGCTAACCACAAACACTCTGATATTGGTATCAGGCTCTTGGTTTGCCAGCAGCTTACAGAAATGTGCTTGCGCTGTTTCTGAAATGTTAATCATGGGCTATCTTCCTCTAAAATATGTCTATTTACATAATAACAAAATTACTTGACTAAAACACTCAAGTAATCGTTCTTCCTTATATATATTTTGGCTAAAACGTGCGAACATTTTTTAAAATGCTGACCGATTGGATTGATTTTTATGGATTTGTTGTTTCGAATTTTTGCTTTTTTGTTGTGGTTCATAAGTGCACAAGCTTTAGCTATTGCCGATACTGCGTACTTACCAACAGGTACTCAATATAAAGCAGACATTACCACACCCACTCAAGCTTTAGGTGCGTCAGTAGGTGAATGGCACGTGCGTCATGATCAGATAGCGAACTATATGCAACTGTTGGCTTCACAGTCAGACCGCGTCAGTTTAGTCGAAACTGGTCGTACTCACGAAAACCGTCCTCTTTACCTGTTGGCTTTTAGTTCTCCTGAAAATCAGCAAAATTTAGCTGCAATCCAAGCTAAGCATATTCGAAACTTAGGTCAATCTACTGATAAAAACGACCCATTAATTATTTGGATGGGGTACAGCGTTCATGGCGACGAACCATCAGGTTCGAATGCTGCCCTTTTAATCGCTTATTATCTCGCTGCAGGTCAAAATGAAAAGATAGATCAGTTACTTAACGACAATATTGTGTTGCTCGATCCAAGTGTCAATCCTGATGGTCTATCTCGATTTGCGCAGTGGGCAAATATGCATAAAAGTAAGAACTTGGTATCTGATCCTAATCACCGAGAGCATCAGCAAGCTTGGCCTTCAGGACGAACTAATCATTATTGGTTCGATTTAAATCGCGACTGGTTGTTGTTGACCCATCCAGAGTCACGAGCTCGGGTTAATCAATTCCATCAATGGCGTCCTCACGTGTTAACCGATTTTCATGAAATGGGCACGAATAGCACCTACTTCTTTCAACCCGGTATTTCTTCTAGAAAAAATCCATGGACACCGTTTAAAAATGTTGAATTGACTGCAGCGCTGGGTGATTTTCATGCTGCAGCATTAGACAAAACTAAGCAACTGTATTTTACACAAGAAAGTTTTGACGATTTTTATTATGGTAAAGGTTCAACCTATCCAGATGCCCACGGTAGTCTGGGTATTTTGTTTGAGCAAGCCAGTAGCAGAGGGCATCTGCAAGACTCTGATCACGGCTTATTAAGGTTTTCCGATACCATTCAAAATCAAGTGACGACTTCTCTTTCGACTTTTGCTGGTGCTTTAGCCAATAAACAAGCCATTCTTGATTATCAAATAGATTTTGCAGAGCAAACTAAAGACTTAATCAAGGATGATGATTTAGCTGGCTATATTTTAAATGAGAAATTTGACCAAACCCGCTTCTCAAAAATGCTAGAGATATTCTCAGCTCATCAGATTCAATACTTTCCTTTGAGCAAGGATGTCAAAGTAGATGGACAAATATTCGATACAATAAACAGTATGTTTGTGCCACTGGACCAGCCTCAGTATCGACTGATAAAGTCTCTTTTCTCGACCCGTAAATCATTTGATGACAATACCTTTTATGACGTGTCGAACTGGAATCTACCCCTAGCGTTTAATATCCAGTATCAAGCCGTTGAGCGGCAACCAAAACTGGATACACAGTCTATTAAAGCGCCTAAAACTGTTATCCCAGAATTATTGCCTGGCGCTTACGCCTATGCTTTTTCTTGGCAAGATTATCAAGCACCTAAACTTTTACAGCGTTTATTGGCCAATAAAGTAAAGGTAAAACTTGCTGGTGAGGCATTTTTTGCTCAAACCTCTCAAGGTGGTATGAGCTTTTCTGCCGGTGCGGTAATTGTTCCAATCGCGCTAGCACAACCTAAAAATTTGTTAGGCATCATTGATGCGCAGAATAATGGGCTGGATATTCCTATTCATTCGGTAACCTCTGGATTAACCCGCCAAGGTATTGATTTAGGTAGTCGTAAAATGCTGAATATTGCCCTGCCCAAAGTATTGTTGGTTGGCGGGCGCGGTACTTCCCAATATGAATTGGGTGAAGTGTGGCACTACTTAGATCAGCATGTTGATATGCCTGTTTCAATCACAGACCTAGAACAACTGGGTACATTTTCTTTGGACAGCTATACCCATATGATATGGGTTGAGGGCACGTATAAAGATGTGCCTGAAAAAACCGTCCACAAAATTGAAGGCTGGTTGAATTCAGGCGGCGTACTCATAGGTCAAAAATCTGCGGCTAATTGGTTCTCTGATAAAAAATGGCTTAAGGCTGGCTTCAAAAGTAGCAATGAGATTAAGTTAGCGTTTGACACCACAGGTATGACTTATCAAGATCAGGAAGCACTTAAAGCTAAGCAAAGAATAGCCGGTGCTGTATTTGAGACTCAGTTGGACCTAAGCCATACACTCGCCTTCGGTTATACTTCTACTACATTGCCAATGTTTAGAAACAGTGCATTGGTGATGCGTCAACCCGACAAGCCCTTTATTACAGTAGCGAGTTACGTTAAATCGCCACTTATGGCTGGCTATAGTGCTGAAGAGTTACAGCAACTTATCGGCGGGAGCGCTGCAGTAGTGTCTCACAATTTTGGTAAGGGTAAGGTGATTGGTTTTGCGACAAACGTTAATTTCAGAGGCGTTTGGTATGGTACTAGTCGCTTGATGAGCAACGCCATTTTTATGGCTGGTTTTATTAACGCACCAGGTTAACCCGTAAGGGTGAGGCAAATACTCCAGACATCAATTTTCAAATCAGGATTGTGCTTTCGTAAACTGCGATAAGCACAGTTCATTGTGCTTCCAGTGGTGATGACATCATCGAATAAGGCAATATGCTGATAGTTTTTTAATCGCTGCTTGGCTGCTTCATTAATTTCAAAGGCATTACGTAAATTTTTACGTCTTTGGGCCGCCGATAAGTCAGTTTGAGGTGGAGTCGATTTGCATCTGTTAATGATAGATGTATCCATATCTAATTTACTTAAGTTACAAATATGCTTAGCCAACTCTATGCTTTGATTGAATTTTCTGAATAAATACCGGTTTTTGTGTAACGGCATTGGAATAATCAGTTGCGGTAAAATAGGAATGGAACTTAAGCAGTGTTTTACAAAAAGCGCTGCCAATGCATGGGCATTTGGCACTTGTTTTGAAAATTTTAATCCCGTCAATAATTTTGACAATGGCCATTGGTAATCTGCCAGTGCCAACACTTGGGGAAAATCTACTTTTGGCAAACCCAAGTTCACTTTCGGCGATAACATCAAGTTGTGTTGGTATCGGTCAATATCAAATAGTGTAAGATCATCACAGCAGTATTGGCATATTGCAGTGTTGCTGGATTGTTTGCAGACTAAACAACTTTGACTCAGCCCTGTTTGCATTAGGTGTCATCCCTGTTCTCAATATGAAATCAGTCTTTCGAAGTAAGTGTAGAAGAAATGCCAGTAAAATTAAAAGTATCAACGGTTGGCACGGGTAAGCCCCTTGTTTTTTTGCACGGCTGGGGTGTAAATAGTGGCGTTTGGCAGTCTTTGATAGACCTTATTAAGGATGAATTTTGCATCACTACTATTGATTTACCTGGGTATGGGCTAAATCATCAACAGTTGCCCATTCCGTATAATTTGCAGAACGTGGCAACCACAGTGGCGCAATATCTTCCGGCAAACTGCGTCTTAATTGGTTGGTCGTTAGGTGGCTTAGTCGCCCAGCAAATCGCTGACTCATATCCCGAAAAACTTAAACAAATGGTATTGATTTGTTCTAGTCCAAAATTTTCTAAAAGTAGCGATTGGCCTGGAATTGAGCCCAAGGTTCTGAACTTCTTTTCTCAGAAATTAAATGTAGATATTTCTAAAACACTGGAGCGCTTTCTTGCCATACAAGCCATGGGGAGTGTAAATGCCAGGCACGATGCTAAAACAATCAAACAGGCGGTGCAGCAATACCCTTTACCTTCACTCGTCGCCTTAGCTGCAGGGTTAAACATGTTACAAAGTATTGATTTACGTGAACAATTTAAAACACTGTGTATACCTTGTCATATTTTTTTAGGTGGATTGGATACTTTAGTACCCGACAAAGTAGCCCCGCTTGCAAAGCAACTTAATTCCAAGGTAACAATAGACGTTATCACTAATGCGTCCCACGCCCCTTTTATTTCAAACCCGGAACAATTTGTAAAACGTCTGGTGAAAGCACTTGTTTAAGGCCAATACCAAGGTAAAGCTTTAAAAAAACCTAAAAATGGTTAATAATTGAACACGAGAGGTTAAGTAGTAGAGGTAAGGCAAATGGACATTAGTAACAAAATTAACATAAACTCTGCCATTGTCAGTGGCACTATAGGCATTCAGCGTGCATCCAATGGGATCACTCAAAATGCGTCGAATTTGGCCAGCTTGTCAGCTTTTTCTGTAGCATCTAGCGACCCTCAAGAGTTTTTAGCAAACGCTACGCTTAAACAGCTCAACTCAATCAAACAATTGCTTCCAGAAGCTAGCGATGGGATTACATCTAATCTAGTCGGGCTGTCAATCAATCTGACCAATGCGCAAGCTTCTACCAAAGTAGTAGACACTGCTAGCGACACCGTAGGTACTATCTTGGATATTCTGGCCTAGTTTTAGGCAACTGATATTATGAATATTCTGCCACCGGTTCCCACTCCAACAGTATTTAACGTCGGCACCGTTAATACTGAGGCTGTGCGCAGAGATAATACTCAGCGTGAGGCGGTGCCGCAATTAGCGGCTAATGAAAAGTCAGCCGCTGAAACAGGTCTTGGTTCTGAAGCTGATAAGGCTAAAGCGCCTGGACAAGCTCCGCCGCCACTCACTTATGAAAAACCGCTTCCTCAGACAGGTCAACAACTCAATACACAAAACGATGCCGCAAAAGACAATGGGCAAGATGCCAGTGCAGGAAAAGAAAATGCTGAGGATCAGCAGCAGCAACAACAGCAACAACAAGCCGAACAACAACTTACAGAGCTGAAACAACGAGATGCTGAAGTTAGGGCCCATGAGCAAGCTCACGCCTCTTTAGGTGGCCAATATGCGGGCTCACCTGAATATGAATATGAAACAGGGCCTGATGGCAAGAGATATGCCGTAGGTGGTGAAGTTTCAATAGATATATCTGAAGCTTCTACACCTGAGGAAACCATTCGTAAGGCACAACAAGTTAAAGCCGCAGCCTTAGCTCCCGCAGAGCCAAGCGCACAAGATTTAAGAGTCGCAACTGAAGCCACTCAAATAGCCCTTGAAGCGCGTTCTGACATAGCCAGAACAAAAGCTGAAGAAGCGCAAGAGTCAACTAATCAAGCTATTCCAGGTGCCCAGCAAAATAAAGAACAACCACAAAACTCAGTTATTGGAGAGATACCCTCACTTGATGACATTGTTGATGCTTTAGATGTGGGAATACCCACTCGTTCACTGGATATCAGTCAGTCAGAGGTGGATGAGCAAAGTGTGACTGAATCTGAGTTTGATTTGGAAGCTGCGAGTCAATTTCTTGTAAACAGAGACTTAGAGATGACTCGCAGAGTGTCAGTGATAGAGCATTTTTATCAACAAGTGACTACTCCCCGTTCTCAAGGGGTACAGCAATCAGCTTAAGTCAGCAGTGAAAAGTGCGTTACACCATATCGAGTAGGGTGAGGCTTATGCCTCATCCCTCTCACAGAACCGTACGTACGGGCCTCGTATACGGCTCATGCGTACTATAAAACCACCAAGGGTGATAACAAGTTAGTCATAGAATACCCTATCAATGTGATAAAGCCCTATTTCATCGAACCAGCTATTCTTCATGGCAATAGTCGCCATTGGACAATTCGCATTGCGCCATGACGCCATTTTTATGAAGACACACTTTCCTTTGAAGCCAAGTTGCCTTAGTCGTCTATGAAGACGAGCTGGGCGTTTCCACAACTTCAATTGAATAGCGCGCATGCGTCTTCTTATCCATTTCATCAAGCTCACAAACTCTCGCTTGCAATTGGCTATCTTAAAATAATGTGCGAACCCTCTTAGCACAGGGGTTAACCGTTTAATGATATCTATCAGCGGTTTCCCTGTATTACGCTTAGTGAGCTGCTTCACTCGCTGCTTGAAGTTAACCAGTTTCTTAGGTTGAATTCGGGTATATTGTGTCCCAATTTCGACTCCGAGGAACTTAACACCATCATCACTGTGCGTGATATGGGTTTTGGTCTTATTCACAACAAGTTGTAAATCATCCTCTAAAATAGTCGTGGCAATGTTCAAGGCATGCTCTGCGCCTACTCGGCTGATGCATAACACTAAAATATCATCCGCATAACGCACTATTCGGTGCCCTCTGCGTTTCATTTCTTGGTCGAATGCATCAAGGTAAATGTTCGATAACAACGGACTGATTACCCCGCCTTGCGGACTGCCTTTGATAGTCGGTATCACTTCGTTACCTTCCATCACACCACTGGATAAAAACTGTTGGATTAATTTCAGCACACTGCCATCTGTGACTTTGCACTTAACGCCTTTGAGTATTAACTCATGGGATAAACGGTCAAAGCACTTTGACAAGTCCATATCCACGACCCAACGCCGACCATATTGCCTTATAAACAATGTGGCCTTGTTAATCGCATCATGGCAACTTCGCTTCGGGCGATATCCATAGCTAGATGGATGAAAATCCTTATCGAAGATGGGCTGCAATATCGTTAATAACGCTTGTTGGACGATGCGGTCTCGCACTGTCGGTATCCCAAGCAATCGCATACTGCCATCTTCTTTGGGTATTTCTACCCGACGTACAGGCTGCGCTTGGTAGGTTTTACCTTTCAGTTCGAGCAGTAAAATATGAAGATTGCTCTGCAAGTCAGCTGCAAAATCGCTTAGGCTCTGCCCATCTATTCCGGCCGCACCTTTCGCCCTTGCCACTTGTTTATAAGCCGCTTCTAATGCTTGCGCATGTAACAATCGACCATAAAGACTGTAGAACATTTCCACCCTCACCTTTAACTTGTGGTCGTTGTCTTGGCTTTATCATCATTGTGGCTGACAACTTCACTTGTTTCTCAAACGTGCTAGCCCCTTAATCGGGGCAATCTACTTGAGCGTTAACAAGCTAATCCAATACTCGGCTCTTCACCACAGTCCACTTATTCCTAAGCAACCATTAGCAAGATGTCTGTGCCCGTCGGCACACTTATGAGTCCACAACACTTCAAAAAAAAAGAACAACAGACACTTATAGTACACTTCCCCCCTTCGCAACAGACAACACCTTTTGAGTATTGCCTGCTCTGTTGAACACACTGCCAACAGTCGGTCTGGTTTTATCCTCCACACCATTACTGGCTTTCACAGGCCTGACCTTACTCACTACTACGGGTTCATCTGCCACCTCCCACCAATCTGTACCTTGAATCACTTCTTGGATACAAACTTCCAGTTACACTGGAAATGATGTCAGGCTTCCCCAGTTACTGCACTGGCTCCCTATTAGCTATTCCACCCTCAAACACGTAATGGGTCTGATTGAGTATTGGGCGTTGCGCTATTTTGCACGCTTACCCACCCACCACGCCGAAACAGGTTCGCTTACGCTGTGTATCGCTAACTTCCTATGGCTTCCTTCACACCCCACCGTTAGCCAGTGACGCACTTACCATTCGGATTATCTTCCCCTCAATCGGGGTGATTCAGGTTTCTTTCAACCTGACGGGTTTGCCAGCTTCGCTGGGCAAACAATGAAACAAGCCCTCAATAGAGGGCTTGTGAGTTTTTAGGGATAAGTAATACCATAATCCATAATCGTCATTATTTTTTTGCTTTGGCAAAAGCATCAGCAAAAGCGTTACCCATCATTTGATTCGACTGTTTAGGTTGAGTCTGCTGCTGCTTGGTTTTAGCCGCTGGGTTGTGGGGTTTTTTGTCTGTATTGGGTTTTTGCCCTGATGGTTTTGCTGCCTGATTAGGTGTATCGCCCATTCGCATAGTGAATGACACACGCTTTCTTTCGACATCCACTTCCATCACTTTTACTTTGACAATATCGCCTGTTTTGACAATATCTCTAGGGTCAGAAATAAATTTATCGGTCATAGCGCTAATATGTACAAGTCCATCCTGATGCACACCTACATCGACAAAAGCTCCAAAGTTGGCAACATTGCTAACGACACCTTCTAAAATCATACCGACTTTTAGATCTTTCAAAGATTGCACATCATCTTTAAAGTTAGCCGTTTTAAATTCTGGTCGAGGATCTCGTCCAGGTTTATCAAGCTCGCTAATAATATCTGTCACTGTTGGTAAGCCAAACAGATCAGTGACAAAGTCTTCTGGTTTGAGTTTTTTCAGCACTTCAGTATTACCCACAATGTCGTTCATCGCGATAGAAGCATATTCGACAATCGAATTCACTATTGGGTAGGCCTCAGGGTGCACAGCTGAGGCATCAAGGGGGTCGTCTCCGCCCATAATTCGCAAAAATCCTGCTGCTTGCTCATAGGCTTTTGGTCCTAGGCGTTCAACATCAAGCAAGGCTTTACGACGCTTAAATGCCCCGTGCCGGTCACGATAATTGACGATATTACTGGCCAAGGTTCGATTCAGGCCAGACACATGACTCAGTAATGCACCTGATGCTGTGTTGATATCCACACCTACCGCATTCACACAATCTTCAATCACGGTGCTCAGTGATTTTCCTAGGTTGCTCTGGCTAACATCGTGTTGATATTGGCCTACACCTATGGCTTTGGGTTCAATTTTGACTAATTCTGCCAATGGATCTTGTAATCGTCTTGCGATAGACACCGCACCACGTAAAGAAACATCCATATCAGGCAGTTCATTTGATGCAAGTTCTGAAGCAGAATAAACAGAGGCCCCTGCTTCACTGACAATAATTTTGCTCACTGCCAAATCAGGATTTGCTTTGATCATTTCGGCCGCGAGCTTATCCGTTTCTCTTGAGCCGGTGCCATTGCCAATACTGAGTAGCTGTACTTTGTGTTGCTTACACAAAGTTGCAATAGTGCGTAGCGACTTATCCCACTGATTCTGCGGCACATGAGGAAAAATAGTAGAGGTAGCTAATACCTTGCCAGTTGGGTCTACAATGGCTATTTTTACCCCTGTCCGTAGACCTGGATCTAACCCCATAGTGACTTTAGGGCCCGCCGGTGCTGCCATTAATAAATCATTTAGATTCTTGGCAAATACGTTAATCGCGTCTTGTTCTGCTTGTTCACGCACCGCGCCAAATAACTCATTCTCCATATGGAGCAGTGTTTTGACTCGCCATGTCCATTGCACCACTGTGGCTAACCAAGCGTCTGCTGGTCTGTTGGCAAATTTAAGATTGAAGTGTTCGGCGATGATTTGTTCACAATATGAGCTTTTATCTGCTTCATTCTTCTCCGGATCAGCATCTAGACTCACTTGCAGAAATTTTTCGTTTCTGCCTCTAAACATTGCTAGTGACCTGTGGGATGGGACTTTTTTCAAGAATTCGGTATGTGAAAAATAATCTTTGTATTTACTGCCTTCTGATTCTTTACCCGCTATGACTTGGCTTTTTATATGGGCATTTTTATATAAATACTGACGCACTTTTTGTAATAATTTTGCGTCTTCAGCAAATCGCTCCATTAAAATATACTTTGCGCCATCTAAAGCGGCTTTAGTGTCGGGTACATCACCATTTTCTGTTACAAATGCTAGCGCTTCAGACTCAGGTGTGAGCTGCGGGTTATTAAATAAAGCATTGGCTAAAGGTTCAAGCCCCCACTCAATGGCAATTTGTCCTTTGGTGCGACGCTTAGGTTTGAAGGGTAGGTATATATCTTCTAATTCAGTTTTGTTTTCTGCATCAAGTAAGCTGGCCTTCAATTGCGGAGTCATTTTTTGTTGCTCTTCAATCGACTTAATAATGACTTTTCGTCTGTCTTCTAAATCGCGCAAATAAGTTAAGCGCTGCTCCAACTTTCTCAGGGCTATATCATCTAGACCATTGGTGGCTTCTTTTCGATAACGGGCTATAAAAGGAACAGTTGACCCTTCATCTAGTAATTTTACCGCAGCTTGTACCTGTTGCGCTTGTACTTGTAACTCATGCGCAATTTTTTCCACTATTATCATCGAAGACCCTGTTTGTCATTCATTTTCATCTAGGCTCTATATAGGGGTGCGAGTGAGAAATTACCAGCGATAGATGAATAAAAGTGGCAATATTTAGCGAATCATAAATTTAACTCGCCATTAAAATGAAAAAAGATAGGAAAACTTGAGTTTTCCTATCTAATAGTTGATTTTCTTATTATTATTTTTTGCTAATCTGCTAGAGATATTTCCTCTAATTTTTTGGCCATATCATCATTCATCATATCTATGTTAGTGGCGACTTCATCGGGCGCTTCGAAGTTTGCCACATGAAACATAGCATCACCTTCCTGTACCAAAGGAATATTCTGCTTACCAATAATAATCCCCGCTTTAGGTGCTGTTACAATTTCAATAAAGCTACCTGTTGGGCTGCATATCTGAGCCAAGGCATCGCCTTTTTCTACATGATCACCAAGGTGTTTTTTGTCTAACACCATACCGCTAGCAGTCGCTCGAACCCAAGCGCTATTGTTGGCAACAAATGGCAATGTTTTCTTCTTAGAACTGGTTCGGCGTCTGACCATGCCTAGCTGTGACATGACATTGAAAATACCTCTTAATCCAACCCGAATAGACAGTTCGTCAAATCGTAGTGCTTCTCCCGCTTCATAAAGAAGAATTTTCGTCCCGTTTTCTGAAGCCGATTGTCGTAATGACCCATCTCGCAAGTCTGAATTGAGTAACACAGGGACACCAAAAGCATGAGCTAATGATAAGGTTTCTTCATCCTTAAGATTTGCTCTAATTTGAGGTAAGTTACCGCGATTAATGGCCCCTGTATGCAGGTCAATCCCGTAATCACATTTACTCGCTACTTCTGTTAAAAAAAGATGGGCAAGTCGACCAGCCAGTGAGCCTTTTGCAGATCCCGGGAAACATCTATTTAAGTCCCGTCTATCTGGCATATAACGGCTCTGGTTTAACATTCCATATACGTTAACTATTGGCACAGCAATGAGTGTGCCTCTTGATAGTTTAAGTGATTTTGATATAAGTAAACGCCGAATAATCTCAATTCCATTTAGTTCATCACCATGAATTGCTGCGCTGACGAACATTGTAGGACCAGGCTTTTTGGCGCGTATAACATCCACAGAAACTGACATCTGAGAGTCTGTATATAACTTTGCCACTGGGAGTTCGAGCTGTACTCGCTTCCCTAAACCAATATGGTTTCCACCAATAGAAAAACTATCTGCCACAGACTTAACCCTTACCTTGTGTACGATTTTTATGAGGTTTGGCATATTTTTCAATATGCTTGAAAATCAAAGTGGCGACGTCTTTTTTAGTCGCAGCTTCGATGCCTTCTAAGCCTGGTGATGAATTTACTTCCATCACAACTGGACCACGTTCGGCACGGAGTAAATCAACACCACATACGTTTAGTCCCATGATATTTGCCGCCGAAACCGCTGTTGCCCTTTCTTCTGGTGTAAGTTTTATCAAAACTGCCGAACCACCTCGGTGTAGGTTTGATCTAAATTCACCTTCAGCACCTTGACGTTTCATCGCTGCCACAACGCGGTCGCCTACAACGAAACAACGGATATCCGCACCGCCAGCTTCTTTGATAAATTCTTGTATCAAGATATCGGCATTTAAACCCATAAATGCTTCAACAATTGCCTCTGCTGTTTTGGTTGTTTCAGCAAGTACCACACCTATGCCTTGAGTACCTTCAAGTAGTTTAATAACACAAGGTGCGCCACCAACGTTTTTAATTAAATCTTTAATATTGTCAGGACGGTTAGCAAACCCCGTTCTTGGTAGGCCGATACCTTTTCTTGATAATAATTGCATGGAACGCAACTTATCTCTGGAGCGACTAATAGCAACGGATTCATTTACACAGAAGGCTCCAGTCATTTCAAATTGACGAACAACGGCGGTACCATAAAAAGAAATAGAGGCTCCAATACGTGGTATTACCGCATCATATTGCGGAAGTTCTTCGCCTTTGTAACGAACAACAGGTCTATTGCTTGTGATATCCATGTAACAGTGGAGTGTATCGATAATGTCAATTTGATGACCAAGGGCTTCACCGGCCTCTTTCAAACGGCGAGTAGAATATAACTTTTTGTTTCGAGATAAGATTGCTACTTTCATTTTGATTACCTTTTTTATAAATAACAAGCTCATAGACTAGCCTGTTGCACAAATAGTCACAAAGTAATAAAAATATTTTAGCTAGTGTTGGTCATGGAGGGGGATTTTTATAGAAAGTAAATTTTAGGACTATGTGACTTTTGCATGCTTCGACACGTCTTATTTTTTATGACCGTTATGGATATGATTTAAATGAATGAGATCCAACCCAAAACCATTTTCAAACAGTAGTTATTTCAAACTGTATCGACCTTTAAAATTTTTCTATAGATTGGTTAATAGTTAGCAAGTCAGTCATTAGAAATGACTGACTTGCTACAAATGAAATGTAAAGCAAAGGGTGCCCTTTTTGTATTTAAGCTCAGAGTTATTGTCATCTAGGCTCTCGACATAAAAATACATTATGTGAATACTTAAATAGAGAGTAAAATATTCGTTCTAATAACTGTCTGATTGTAAACATAAATATTGTAGTATTCAGCTATCTTAAGTGTCATATATTGAGATAGATGATGGTTATCTCACTATTTCTGATATCGGGTGCCGTCATCTGCAAGCTAAGGATTTTTAAGCTTGTCGCTACATACACCTTTGTATCTATTAAGAATTGAGTGAAACAGAAATACACCTCTTTCTAGAGAGCTGTTATCTGAGTAAGAGAGTCACTAAGTTAAACATAAGCGATATTATTGTAAGTTTTACCCTACTAAATACGCCAAAGCCCTTTTGGAAATATGCACACTTGAGGATATTTTTTTGTCTAAACGTTTTTTTTTCAAAGATCTGAAAGTACTGGTTTTTACCGCATTATTACTTGCCTTCATTTGGTTGGTATTAGTCGAATTTGACTATAGGTCATTTATTGTTGGTGCCTTCTTTATATTGATAGCGACGAGCCTGAGTTATTGTTTACGAGTAGTTCAGGACAAAAAGGTAGAAGTGAAATCGTCAATCCGTCTATTATTGTTGCCTAAATTCGTCTTCTTTTTTGTGACGCAATCTATAGTTGGTGGTTTCGATACAGCTAAGCGCGCTTTTTCACCTGCATTGAACATCAAGCCTGGTTTTATCAAATATCAAATGCGTTTTCTCACTATGGGTGTGAACAGTAATCTTTTTACTAATTTAGTGAGTTTATTACCCGGATCGCTCATCGTGATGCAGGAGCCTGATGGCATCATTGTTCATGTGTTATCACTTAATACCGCTTCACAGAACGATTTAGCTAAATGCGAAAGTATCGTTGCCAATCTTTATGGAATAGATATCTGTGCAGCTAAGGCGACGCCATGAGCATGATATATGCGTTTCTTTCTATTACTTTGCTTGTCTCTTTGCTGGTTGGCGTTTTAAGAATTTTTTTAGGCCCTACCAAAGCTGATCGTATGTTAGCAGCACAGTTATTTGGTTCAGTTGGCGTTGCCATTTTACTGTTGCAGAGCGCCTTTACCCATAATTGGGTGTTGATGGATGTTGCGTTGTTTCTATCGCTTCTTGCATCGATAACTGTCATTGCATTCGTTAAATTGGGTGAAGTTAAGACATGAATTTATGGGATGTGTTTACTGCTTCTTTTTGTGTGTTTGGGGCCTTTTTTTTTATAGCCGGAACCGTCGGTTTATTGCGTTTTCCTGATGTGTATTGTCGCCTTCATGCCTTAACAAAAGCAGATAATTTAGGGTTAGGGTTAATTGTGATTGGTTTGATGCCGCAGACTACTGATATGTATCAGATGTTTAAATTGCTAGTTATTTGGATGTTGGTGTTATTTGCCAGTGCCACCAGTTGCCACCTTATTGCTCGTCACGAGTTTAGAAAACGCCCTGTGGAATACGAAGGGGAACACACTGATGCCGATTAACTTGATGTTTGATGGCTTGCTTGTGGTGCTTATTTTAGTGCTGGCATCAGGTGCACTTTTTAGTACGAATATTTTTAAGAGCATAGTCTTATTCATTAGTTTAGGACTGGCTGTCACTATTGCTTGGATCCGGCTTAATGCAATTGACGTTGCTATTGCTGAAGTGACAATCGGTGCGGGGTTAACAGGTGCCTTATTATTAGGTGCTTGGAAGCGGCTTGAAATTAAAAAAAGACTCCAGAATCCAATCAACATTACAGAGACTGAAAATGATTGATGCACATGACAATACCTCTCTTAAAAACAGATATGTGTTTATCATTATTATGGCTATTTCAATGCTTGCAGGATGGGTGATTTACGCGTTATTACAAACGCCAGCACCTCAAAATATTATGTATGATTTGGTGCAAGCAAATATTCAGCAAAGTGGTGTCACTAATCCTGTTACTGCCGTCTTACTCAATTTTAGAGCTTATGACACACTAATAGAATTTGCGGTATTTTTCTGCGTAAGTATTGCAAGCCTGCCTTATATTGACGCCGGTGTCAGTGATCACTCTCACTTAGAGACCCAAGATGGTCCACTTTTTAGTTTAGTAAAAGTATTGGCTCCTCTTACTATTTTATTGGCTGGCTATACGTTATGGGTTGGCTCATTTAAACCAGGGGGAGCTTTTCAGGCTGGAGCATTACTTGCAGGATGTGGCCTATTGTTATCCCTATCAAACGTCGGTGTAACCAGAATGAATGGGTTTTGGTGGCGGTCGATTTTTTCGATGAGCTTAATCTTTTTCATTCTGGTGATTGGCTTTTCTTATATTCACTCTCATACATTTTTAATGTACCCAACTAAACTTTCTGGACGTCTTATTTTGTTTATTGAGTTTGCAGCCACTTTCTCTGTTGCTGCAACACTGTACCTTTGTTACTTGTCAGTTAGAGGCAAAGTCTCTTGAGGTTCACATAGTGCAAGCTGAGTTATATAGCGTATGCGCCGTGATTTTGTTCGCATTAGGACTGATTGCTTTTTTAGTGAAATCTGGCGTATTTCATAAGGTTTTAGCAATAAATGTCATGGGAATAGGTGTGTTTATGTTGCTATTGGCAACATCCGCATTCTATCCAAACGCCATTGATCCATTAACTCACGGTATGGTGTTAACCGGTATAGTTGTTGCGGTTGCAGGGAGCGCATTGGCGCTTAATTTGGCCACACAAATAGATTTGCCATCACAATCAGATGAAATGGCTCGCCATGATAAACCTGATTGATTTACCGCTGGCAACTGCCAGCCAGATTTTACCTCTGCATATTTTATTACCGCTATTATTGGCCATCATTTGTTTTCTGGTAAAAAGTAGCAGTATCTCGAGGTGGCTCAGTATCGTAACAGCCATTATTCATCTTTTGTTTGCTGTGCTGTTGGTGTCTCTTGCTGTATCCCAAAATGGTGCCGTCATCAGCTATGCCATTGGTGGATGGGAAGCGCCATTAGGTATTTCCCTTACCTTAAATACCTTTTCTGCCATCATGCTTATTATGTCTGCGACCATTTCATTGGCGATTACTATCTATAGCGGACATTATTTTAAGGATGTCGACCAAGCAAGGCGTTTTTGGCCGCTGTGGTGGCTACTGAATACAGCCCTGTGCGGGATCTTCTTATCAGGCGATCTGTTTAATCTTTATGTGATGCTTGAGCTGATGGGATTATCAGGTGTTAGCCTTATTGCGATTAACAAGAGTCAATCAGCCATTAAAGCGGCATATCAATATTTGTTAGTGGGGTTATTTGGTTCACTGCTGTTTTTGTTTGGGGTGGCGCTGATTTACCGTGAGTACGGTGTGTTGGATTTGATAATGCTGGCGGCTACTGTGCAAGGTACCTTGTTGACCAAATGTGCCTTAGGGTTTATGTCCCTAGGATTAATATTAAAAACAGCACTCTATCCGCTACATTTTTGGTTACCTGACGCTCATGCTAGCGCACCTGCTCCAGTGAGTGCGGCTTTATCAGCGTTGGTACTAAAAGGCACATTTTATATCTTATTTATGCTTTGGTTTAGTGTACTCACACCCGCGACCACTTTTATAGGCGCCAGTATTATCGGGGCATTTGGCGCCTTAGCCATTTTATGGGGGTCGGTTAAGGCATTCACAACGGATAAGTTAAAACTACTTGTGGCCTATTCCACAGTGGCTCAAGTGGGGTATTTGTTTATTTTATTTCCCTTGATGTACCAATATCCCACTAAGACATTAGGTGCTGCTGCTTATTTTATTGTGGCACATGCGTGTGCAAAAGCTGTGATGTTTATGGCAGTAGGTAATATTCAGAAAATTGCGGGGCATGACGAAATAAAACGTTTATCAGGCATTGCTTCACATATGCCCCTTAGTATTTTTATTTTTGGTATTGCCGGCATTAGCTTAATGGGGCTTCCTCCAACCGGTGGCTTTATCGCGAAGTGGATCATGTTTGATAGTGCATTAGAAAGTAAGCAGTGGTGGTGGATCATCTTCTTGGTTGTAGGAGGGTTGTTATCTGCTAGCTACCTATTTCGTGTTTTAAACTTGGCTTTTACCACTCCAACAATAGAGCAAGAGGTGTATGTCTCATCTTCTGCAGAAGTCGGTTTGTTAAGTGCACTCGTGCTTGCTGTTATCACGATTGTTATAGGCCTGAATGCCATGTGGATCCTTGATGTTATCGATATAGGGCTCGCCACTGCGACTTTAGGAACGGGAAAGTGAGTTGGTCTAGTATGTTGCCTCTGTTCATTCTGGTTACCGCATTTGTAACGGGGATAGTGTTACTTATTATCCCAGAAAATAAACAAAAGATACGCACCACCATCAATCTAGTGAACGCTTTCTTAACTATTCTTATGATTGTCGTTTTGATAATAGGCATTAACTCTGGGCAAGAATTTAGGTTGGTTTTTCCTTTACTACCCAATATCAACTTAGTGTTGCATGCCGATCCTCTGTCTTTGATGTTTGTGGGATTATCGGGTGTGCTTTGGTTTGTGACTACCATTTACGCTATAGGTTATTTACGAAAAGCTAAACATCAAAGCCGTTTTTTTGGTTTCTTCAGCTTATGCGTATTTGCGACGCTGGGTATCGCAATGGCTGGGAACCTGATTACATTCCTCATTTTTTATGAGTTATTAACATTAGCGGCCTATCCATTAATTGTACACAAAGGTAACGAGGCATCACTGCGTGCTGGAAGAATTTATCTTCGATACACTATGATTGGCGGTGCAGTGTTACTTGTTGCTGTGGTGTGGTTAAAGTCACTGGCTGGGGCTCTTGATTTTTCAGCTGCTGGTGATTTGGCGAATATGACGCATCTGCCAACCACTGAACTGACTATTATCTTTGTGCTTCTTATCGTGGGTTTGGGTGTCAAAGCCGCTTTAGTGCCTTTACATGGGTGGCTACCCGAAGCCATGGCTGCTCCCGCTCCCGTGAGCTCATTACTTCACGCTGTCGCAGTGGTTAAAGCCGGTGCTTTTGGGATCATTCGGGTCATTTATGATGTCTATGGATTTGAGTTCGCTGACTCTCTTGGCGTGTTGTTCTACTTATCCATTGCTGCTTCCATCACTATCGTTTATGCCTCGGTAAGAGCACTTTATCAGGACGACCTGAAAAAAAGACTCGCCTATTCAACCGTTAGTCAGGTGTCATACATTGCGTTAGGGGCGTCAATTGGTGGACCACTGGCTGCAATTGCGGCTGTCACCCATCTTGTGCATCAAGGGATCATGAAGATCACTATGTTTTTCAGCGCAGGAAACTTCGCTGAAGAATTACATATTCACAAAGTATCTGAACTCGATGGTGTAGGAAGCAGAATGCCTTTGACGATGACGGCGTTAACATTGGCTATCTTTGGGATGATTGGGATACCACCCATCGCAGGTTTTGTGACCAAGTGGTACTTAGGAAATGGCGCAATTGCACAAGGACAATATTGGGTGCTGGTGGTGTTAGCGCTCAGCAGTTTACTGAATGCAATGTATCTTTTACCCATAGTCTACAGGGGCTGGTTTATGCCATCTCAAGGTCATTGGCCTGCTAAATCCGAGTCGTCAAAGTTAGAGGTTTATTGGATGTTACTTATTCCACCTCTGATCACTGTTACATTATCTGTTCTGGCAGGGCTGTTTGCCGCGAGTGAATTTAGTCCTTTAAAATGGGCTAAGGTCATTGCGAGTCAAGAATTTGTAAACGTACCTTCTCTTATTAATACTTATGTTGAATCATCATCCTTGGTGCCATGGCTTATTGTACTGGCACCGATGTTGTTTGCCGGAGTATTATTTTTATCTAGGTACAAACGTGTTCTTATCGCCTGTGCCCCAATTTGCGCTTTACCGGCCATTTATTTTGCATTTACAGGCATTGATTATGCCTCTTCTTCGTCATTTTTGTTTTTCAGTAACGAATTATTACTCGATAAAACAACCCAGTTATTCTTAATGTTGGCAGGTGTTTTGTGGTTTTTGGCCACTCTATATGCTCAGTTTTATATGGCTAAAGATCCTAAACAATCAACCTTTACAATCTTTATGTTATTGGCGATGTCCGGATGTTTTGGTTTGACACTTAGCCAAGACCCATACGGTTTTATTACTTTCTTTACCTTAATGAGCTTGTCTTCTTTTGTGCTGGTTATTCATCAACTTTCTGAAGAAGCTAGAGAAGCTTCTCGTAGCTATATTCGTTGGGTCATTATCGGTGAAGTGCTGCTATTTAGCGGATTCTGTTTATCCCAATGGTATGCAGGGTTTGCTCTTAACAGTGAGCTAGCCTGGATCACTAGTCTAATTGTGGTGCTTGGTTTTGGCTCTAAAGTCGGGTTGTTCGGTATGCACTGGTGGTTACCCAAAGCACACCCCGTGGCGCCTGTTCCCGCAAGCGCAATATTGAGTGGCTTTATGGTAAAAGCGGGCGTCATTGGTTGGCTCCGATTTGTGCCACAAAGTGTTGAGCCAGTTGAGATAATCGGTTATTTGATAGTAGGGTTGGGGGGCGCTGGTACATTTTTAGGCGCAATCAAAGGGCTGTTTCAGCACAACCCTAAAGTAGTGCTTGCATACTCAACCGTCAGTCAAATGGGTATTTTGACTATGGCATTTGGCGCCACGTATATATTACCAGACAATCGAGATGCTATTATTACCGCTATGATTTTGTACTGCATTCATCACGGATTAGCTAAAAGCGCCTTATTTTTTAGTGTCGGTATATCTCCATTGTTGGCACTAAAATCTCAGGCACGATATTTTGCATATTTTGTGATAATCATGCCTGCATTGGCATTAGTTGGTATGCCATTCTTAAGTGGAGGTTACGCAAAACTGCTGTTGAAAGAGCAACTAATCGGAATGCCACTGTTACCCACATTAATAAGTATTAGTAGTCTTTTTACGGGGCTATTAATGTATCGATTTGTTAACTTGATGTCTCGAGATACAGGCCATCACTACGACCCACAAAAGCATATTCCATTGCTGTTAATTTGTTTGCTGACTGTTTTGCTAATGATCCTATGGCCTTTCATATCATTCGAAACCATCAGGCTGTCCATGGGTAATATTTTAGCGGCTAGTTGGCCTATCGTAGTCGCAATTTTTATGGGGCTGTTATTGAATAAATACGTTGATAATTATGTACAAATACTCTCCAATGAGGATCCTAAAAGGCCGTCATTTTTAGATGTGAGTGCAGCATACTTTTCTTCATTATTTATGAGTCTGAGCAGAATATTGGCTGCCATAGCCCAAAGAACACAATATATTGATTCAAAATTCATCACCTTAACTGTTAACCGTATTTCTACTATCAATTCTGCTCATTTGTCAGTTGTTTTTTTAACGGTGCTTTCATTGGTATTTATAGCGTTAATGTTTGCATGACTATTTTTCTAAATGTCACAAAAGTTTACAACACATTCTATTCCGTTCCCCATATTACTTCTCACCGAAGACTTTGAAGATGCGAGTTATGTTCCACATTTTGATGGCAGAAAAGACCAATTTTCCTAGTTTTGACTCTATATAAATTTCAACAAAATATCGCCAAATCCCCAGACTAGGGTGCCACTTATTAATAACGACACTTCTAAAGCGCCAATCGACATTCTTAAATGCTGGAGATGCTCTGCCAGTTCTTTGTCGTGATTCGAGTTGATTTCTGAAATCTCTGTTTCGCCTAGAGAGGGATGATTTTTACCTTTAAGGATCCTAAATTTAGACTTGGCAAATGCCTGATTACGTTTCCAAGATATTTTTTGCACTAATACTTTTTCCTTGAAAACAACACCTAAGCTTGCCCAGACGCCTAACACAATCACCATACAACCAGAACGCGTAAACCACTCAACATTCATGTAACCAATTTCTGTTAAATGAAAGCCAGTATAGAAAAAGGCTAACGCAACTAGCCAATAGGTAGTATTACTAAACCTTGTTTTGGGTGAAATATTTTTGCTCAAAAAAACTCCTAAATTATGTTTTCAGATAAACAATACAAATATGATGGTTAAAATTGGTTACTTATTAGGGGATATTTCACATTAAAAATGATTTATCTTCTCAATTACCAAAAGTGACTCTATTTGTTTTAATAGAAATGGGAAATTGAAAAGACCTCATACATTCCATTTGAATTAATCAGCTAAAGCTGCCCTTTTGACAATTTCCCCCATTCAGTGTGACTTAGCCATCACTATTTTAATGCTTGTTATTGTGCCTCTGTGGATGGCACTTTTGATTTTTTAGCTGCTTTTAACCCTGAAGCATTACCACCCGTCAGGGCTATTCTCATGGCCGTTTCAACATCAATATCCAATGGGGAAACTTGGTCGCTATCTATATACAGTGTATAGCCACCTATTTGGTAACTTAATGGTATGTATACACCTAGCTTTTTATCATCCTTAAATAATTTTTTTGCACCATCGTGGTTTGTGACAAAGCCTATTAAATGAATACTGTCGGTGATCTTGACGGATACCACGCTTTGAATTTTTTGCTGTTTACCCAGGTTGATCAAATTAACGGCGTCTTGAATGGCGCCATATATTGTTTTGATAAGAGGAATACGTTCAAATACTTTTCCGCTCCAACCTATGAAAAGTTCGACTATATACACATTGACTGCGATCCCTATTATAAGCAATACCATTAGGCCAGCAATCAACCCCATTCCAGGAAAATAAAGAGAGGCAGGTATAAGCGGGGTTAATCCTGTTTCAATTGCGGTCACCAACCACACCAAAAAATAGAGTGTTAGTGATATTGGCAGCAAAGCAAGTAGACCCTGAGCCATTAAAAGAGCAATTTTCTTGAACATTTATTTTCCTCTTTTTAATCTCATTTCAAGGTAAGTTAACCTGCCTTTACGAGGCATGTTGCTCTTGCCCTATTCCTTTTAATAAGCGGCCGAGTATGTCTGCCCCTGTAATGACGCGATGGGGTAAATCGGTCCAAACCACTATCACATCAGTATGCAATACCTCGTCTGAGGTGGGTTCTGCATCATGCACAGATTTCATCTTTTTCAGTGCTTCACCCAATGTACACTTCGGATCACGAATAACAATGGGCCTATGACAAAACAGGTAGGGATCAGTGATTTCATTTTCTAGGGTAGTAGATCGCACAAATCCATCTGCATCAAGCATTAATAAGGGCTCATTTTCTTCGCTTTGAATCAGTACCCACTTGTGGCCAGAACGGTTAACGGCTTGAATAAATTCTTTAAATTCCGAGGTGCCGTTCGCAGGTAATATTGGAAAGTCTAGTTTGCTTGGCATGGTAATAATACTATCTGGATCAAGGAGTTCACCTTCCTCAAATACTGTGATGTTTTCTACTTGCAGGAAATTGAGCGCTCCTCGACCTTGAACATGTGCCATATCAGTATCATCTGAATCGATATGTGCTTTGATAATAGCCGCCAGTTGTTTTTCTCTATAGTAAGTAATGCCCTCTTTCCCCAACCAACCATCTAAGATCAAAGCGGTTAATTTAGCGACGGGAAACAATAAAATTTGATAAAACTTAATAACAGGCGTTAGTTTTGACGCAACCAGTAGCGCGTTTCGAGAAAAATAAGCCTGGGGGAAAATCTCTCCTAAAAAGGTAATGAGGAAAGTTGAAAATAAGAACGCAGAAACACCTGTCAGTACCGAACCGGACAAAATCGTTAACAATACATTGATTGACACGTTCCCCCAAAGCACGGTTGAGAGCAAAAAATTAGAATCTTCGCGCATAGACAGGATCACAATTGCATTTTTATTATTTTGCTTGGCTTCTACCTCTAGTTGCAATCGACTTAAGCTGAAAAATGCCAGATTTAACCCAGAAAAAATAGCGGATTGCGTAATACAAAACGCGATGCCTAGCCAAATGAGTATGTCGTATGTCATGTAAATTTCTCTATCAATAATAATGGTGAAATAGGGTTGCGATGCAAAGAGAGTTTGGCATTCATTATCCTAGATTCCGCAGTAGAACTCGTGGAAAGAGTGTTAGCCAATGGTGTGATTGGCATAGGGGAAAAATTAGTAGTCACCTTATTGGTGATGAGAACTTTTTTACCATAGCCAGGCGCATCAGTGAATGGCGCTATTTCTCGTGGTTTAACTGCCGAATCTAGGATTATAATAACCCAGCTTTAAAAATTAGACACAAGGTTAATTGCAAAAGTCACATGTAAGTCTGTGATCTAGCTATAAATTTGCTTAATTCAGAGTTTTCATGTTTAAAACGAAACCTTCACAAAGCGGATCCTGATGTGACCAACTTTGCTGATCATGCGTCTAATTAAGAGATCTAACATGAATCCCTCGAAAGGAAACTGAGAATGACCACTCAAAATGATTGGCAAACTGCTTTGTCTACAAGTTATGAGCAATTAAATAACTACTTGGTTTTACATGTTCCTCAACTGATTGGCGCACTATTTCTTATATTATTAGGATGGCTAATTGCTTGGGTATGCAGCAAATTAACGTTAACAACCGTTAAGTTGATTAGCCGGATGTGGCAAAAAGTGGTTCGAGAATTGGCAGTCACTGGGGTAGCAGAAATTAAGGCATCCCATGCAGCGGTCATTAGTAAGACGGTTTTTTGGGTGGTCATGCTGTTTTTTATGGCAGCGGCAACGTCTAGTCCAGGGCTCGATTTTTTCTCTTCTTGGTTAAATACACTTCTTGGTTATGTGCCTCAGCTGTTAGCCACCGTTTTTATTGTGATGGCTGGTTATCTATTGGGCAATATTGTGGGTGTGATGGCTGAGAGTGCTGCAGAAGCGTCAGTATTTAGTTAATCTGCGTCTTTAGGAAATATCGCAAAATTTTCTATCTTCTTTGTTGCACTAGTCGTCGGTATTAATCGACCGTGGGCTTCGCCCTCTTGCCTTCAAAATTCAATGTGTCGCACTAGAAACTGAAATCCGCTAGCTCTAATAAATATAATTTTATAGTATTCTATTGTTATCACACTTACATCCATTAGGAATTTATGCTCAAAGATATCCTGTTACATCCGGTTTTTATCTCTCTAATAGTGATCAGCATCGCATTTGGTTTAAAAGCGATTGTAGATAAATTAGCGCAGCAACGGGCCGAAAAAAAACAGCTCGATGTCAGAAATACATCACATAACATCAAGCATTTTATTAACTTCGTTATGATGTTATTGCTGTTATCTACATGGGCCGCTGAAATTCAGAACTTTGCATTATCCATTGCGGCTTTTGCTGTCGCTATTGTGATTGCTACAAGGGAGTTTATTCAATGTGTGATCGGTTTTTTCTACCTAGTCACAACAAGGCCTTTTAAGATAGGTGATTGGATCCAAGTGGGTGACTATTTTGGAGAGGTGGTCGAAACTGACTGGATAAAAACAACCTTGCATGAAATTGACATCAATACTTATCAGTTTTCAAGAAAAACAGTCTATATTCCCAACAACAAACTGATAACCACCCCCATTAAAAACTTAAACTTTAGTAAGCGTTATGTCACCCATCATTTTATGATTGTACGTAAAGAAAGTCTTAACCCATATTCCATTTATGAAACATTATCTAATAAAGCCAAGCATTATTGTGAGGATTTTATTGATGTTGCATGTCGATATAATTCCGTTATCGAAAGAAAACTTGATGCGCAGATATCAGGTCCAGAGCCGCAAATCCACTTTGGTACAACTGAAATTGGAGAATTTAAAGCGAGCTTTACATTATTTTGTCCTATTGAAAAAGCTCTGGATATCGAACATAAATTGACCAAGGATTTTATGACGCTTTGGTATAAGGAACTGAGCAAGCAGAGCGCTAAAACTTAATATTCAAGGATTGCGTAAAAAGCGCACTGGATAAATATACCTGTTTAATTCAACAATAAAATATTTGTTAAAACAGAGGCATTTTTCAGAAGGGGTAAACTGTTATTGCCTTGTTCCAGTGCGCAAAACTTTCCTTATCAAAAGCTAATCTTACATATCACTATCTGTTAGACGGAATGAAATTCCAATTGGTCACAATGTGAATTTTAAAATTAATATTCTATAAATGTGACTTCTTTGACTTCCGACTAGTCTATATCTTTGAATACTATTAAAGCCTGTTTATATACAGCAGAGAAAACATGAAAAAATCAATTGATGCTACCACTCTATTTTTAACAATCGATTCTGGGTGTGCATCCAAAAAATCATTCACCGAGCAGGAAATGTTTGCTGAATATCCAGTAGCATCTAACGAGACAGTTGAAGGACGTGCACAAAATAGACGCGTTGAAATACTGATAATGAATTAGTCAAACGATTAGAAAGGGCTAAGCATAGTGATTGGCTCTGTTTACGTTTAGATGGAGAGTCGTCATGAGCCCAGATGAAGAACAGTTAAAAAAGTTGTTCAATGAAAGTGCGCCTGTCACTGATGAGAACAAAGCGTTGCAACAGGTCCTTAGGAAATCTTCGAATACAACCGCAATCAAGGATGTTGGGAGCCTTTTTATTGGATGGGTTTGGGTTTTGTTGTTAGGTTTTGGTGCGTCAGCATATTCAGCGAAACGCCGCTTTGACTTGCATCAACAGCAAAAAAAACACAGAAATAACAAAAATTAATATTACACACATTACTTAAAAATGGAGTACCGACATGAATATAGATATTTGGACACAATCGTTTGGCAATGCCTTGTCGCGGTTTTGGACAGAAATTGCGGGATTTTTGCCTAATTTGATTGCCACAATAATTTTCATTTTTATTGGGTTGCTATTATCTAAATTTTTTACAAAATGGTTTGCTAAGGTTATTGAAAAAATAGGCTTCAATACGCTTTGCGATATGCTGGGTATAGAGAAGGGTTTAAAAACCTTAGGATTTAAATTAAGCCCATCGTCACTCGTGGGGCGGATCCTTTATTTGTTTTTTGTGTTGATAATTCTTGTTGCGGGTGCAGAAACCTTAGGGTTAGACAGACTGTCGTCTTTGTTGGATGAATTTGTGTTGTATCTACCTAAATTAGTGGGAGCACTCGTGATTGCTGTCATCGGTTTGTTTATTGCCAAGGCAGGCAAAACACAAGTAGAAGCGTCTTTTGAAAACATGGGCATTGAGTTCGGTGACGCTGCAGCAAGAGTGCTTCAAATGTTGGTGATATTTATCACTTTTTCTTTAGTTGTTGGTCAACTGCAATTGGAAACTGAACTACTCAATACGATTTTTACTGTCTTGATCGCGAGTATGGGGATCGCGTTGGCGTTGGCGTTAGGTTTGGGAACTAAGGCTATTGCAAATAGTATTGTTTCGGGAATTTATGCAAGAGAACAGTTGTTACCTGGAGATGAAGTTGAATTTAAAGGTTTTACTGGGAATGTAGTCCAGGTTAGCACAGTCAACACCATTATAGAAAACAAGGACGGACTGCAATTAAGTATTCCTAATCAAGACTTATTAACTCAGACATACACCATAACTAAGTTGGCTGAACGCTGGGAAGAGTCGTAGAAACGATTAACTATGAAAAGCACAAGGCCCGTTGTCAGTAGTGTTTCAGAGAGGTTGTCGCAGCTAGATGACAATGAGCTTGTACGAATTGCGCGTATACAACTGCCCTATGTGACAACTGCATATGAAGTGATTTTTCATCGATATCACTCAAAGTTAATACAAGTCTGTTTTAGATATCTTGCTTCAATAGAAGAGGCAGAAGAGACTGTGAGCGATACAATGTTAAATGTGTTTAACAATATACATCGCTTTGAAGGACGTTCCAGTTTTAAAACATGGATTTATCGGATTGCTTATAATCAATCTTTGAATCGATTAAGGAAAAAACAGCTCACCCTTGTATCTATAGATGAGGCTGATTTTATAGCTGAAGAACAAGTTGAATCGGAGGCATTTGAAGATAATGAGAAGGTTGATCTTTGGCTATCCACACTCAGTGTGGAAGAGCGCTCAATTGTCGTTTTTAGGATTATTAGTGGACTGAAGTTTAGTGAAATTTCAGAGATAGTCGATCAGAATTTAAGTACGGTGAAGATGCGCTATAAACGTGCATTGGAAAAGATACCAAGCTATGCAGACATCTAGACTATTACATAAACACAATGTATTAGCATATCCTGATATTTAACAGCGTTTTCCTTTTTCCACTCTTATATGCAGGTGAACTAGGATTCAGTTATCACAATCTGTCCCTTTGGAAGGGATTTAAGGGCTGTTCTAAAATTAAGCTCTAATTAAGGGTTTTTGGAATGCTGTGCAGTAACTCATCGTAGTGTGCATAATTCTTAGTCATGTCCATTTTATTAATAAACTCAGAACAGGTTAAATAAGACAATAAATAACGTGCATCTTTGACCCAAGGTGGTAAGTATTTCGCCGGTTGGCAGAGTCCCATTTCTTCTAATTTGTATAAAACGGGTATGTCTTCAATATCCATTTTGCCGCAAAATAATAACTTCAGGCAGTCTGCCCTGCCGTTAGCCGCTATGGCTTTTAAAAAATTATGCACGCGGATAAATCCTTCTAAATAGACCCCATCTTTAGTAAAGGGTGCACCGCCGGTTAACACGCCACCTCGGAATACTCTCCGGGTGTTTTCGTAGGCCTGTGATTCGTTGCCAATCCGCTCTAAAAAATAGTGATATACGTCTAAAAAGTCGGCTCCTTCGATTGCCATTTGTATCGCCAGAATACGATCTGCAAGCCTGCGAAGACGGTCTAAATCTATTGAGTTGGTAATATACTCAGAGAATACGGCTAAACCTTCTTGTGTTTTAGTGGTACCTGGATGACCAGCGGCCAATATTTTAAGATGCGGTTGATTTAAGCCATTAATAGATGTGGCGACATGAATATGTGCTTCATGATTAATTAGCTGCTGCGCATCAAGGTCAGTAAAACATGCCGTTTTTCTTATCCTGATAAGCTTTGGGTTTGCTAACGCATTAGCAGAAAGCTCGTCTACAATTTCAACTTTTGGGGCTTCGTCACCAAACATTTTCACAACTGCAGCCTGCATTTGCTGGGCGATATCAGAGGCGAGGTAACACATTGGAGGGGGAGCACCTAAGTCGTAGGTTGCGTAACTGCTAATTTGTTTGTCAAAAGTATTGGCTAATTCAAGAGGTGTGGATTTGCCGTCGGCAAAAGGGTTGGTTGGTTTACCATATAGTTTTTCAGAGAATTCATAAAACTTCTGGGTGCCTGCTGCCGCCATCATTAAAGCACCATATTCAAGCTTGATAGACACACGTTCTAACCAGTTATCTATATCTGTATTTTTAAGCAGTGATCTAGCTTGATTCACTAATACTAAGGTTTTGCTAGGGTCAAATTGAAGATAGTTAACCTTAGGCAGTTCTTTAGCTTTATCCCCAAAGAACTGACGCTTAATATCTCTGTTCCATTCAAGATGAGACAGTATTCGAATCGGTTGGCTGGCACTATATAAGATGGAGCTGATCTTACAAAAACGCTCTTTCTCTAGTTCTTCTTTATTCATTAAATATTACATTCCATGCTAATCACCAGACACTAGCAAAGCTTAACCCAAAAACTATTTTCTTTAAGCTTTGCTAGTGCGCTATTACGACTGTATGTTCTACTTAATTATTCGTGGCAAACTTGTAGTGCAATACAATCACTGTCTTTGCCAATAATCATTGAGGGATCAACACGTGTGCCACTTCCAGCATAGTTTCCTTGGGCGGTAAAAGTACAAATCTGTACATAAAGATTGTCAATACATGGCAATGGAAACAGTTGTTGGTAAATTTTTTCTCTGTTGTCAAATACCCCCATTTTTTCAGCTAATATATTGTGGTCTTGATCAATCAACTGAATATTTGCACCACATCTTCCGACTATCGGTTTAACAACGTATCCGGATTTAACTAGCTCACTATTGAGTTCGAAATCAGCATTCAATAACAAGGGGTGATTTGGGAATAGAGACCATAGTATCGGTAGTATTGCTTTATTACTTGGAATGAGTGTCCACATCGGCTCAAATACCATAATGTCATCGTTTAGCAGTACATCGGATAAAGATGGGGAGCTATCGAGAAAGTCAGGATCTCTTTGAGTGCCCTCCTCCAAACGCAATTCATCTAATGCGGTTTCCCATGCCCACGTTTTCCAAACCCATTTAATCAGGTTTCCATTACCATCCTCGATTTTTTGATTTGCATTCCACCGAAGCGAGTCCAACCCTTTGACAAGCTCACAATGGTACCCCGCTGCCTCAATCACATTTTTCATAAAAAGTGCGTGATAGGTTTCTTCGGGATCATCGTCTTGAAGCACATGCACAATAGAGTCGATTTTACAGCTCTTCCATGCCTTCACTAGGTGCTTAAATAGCTCGTTACCTGCGTCAGTTCCACCTTTTACATCAAAGTGTTTAAGCCACTTACCTTGAACTTTACCCACTTCCATATAACAAGACGCAGAGTCACAATTGTATTCATATACCTTTAGACCGTTCTCAGACATGGCAAAATCAAAGCGACTTGTAATCAACTGGTTTTTTCTATTTGCCCAAGATGTTCTTATCTTCGACAGGATTTTTTCAGGCAAACCAAATTTACCCAATAACTCAGGGTGCTCAAGTGCATAATCAGTGGCGTGTAAAAACATTTGGTGAAGCTCATCAGTAGCCGATTCTAGAGCCACTTTAGCGGTAGCAGAAATCTGATAATATTTTTTTTCATAGGAGGCGGAAGAGGAAAGCTTGTGGCCCTCCATCATTTCGACAAATGCGTTTTCATCTTCATTCGCCAAATTAAGCCATGGTGTGCCTATTTTGCTATTGTCTGTGGCTTCACATGAGATAATGTTAAACATCTCTTTGTTGGACGCGTCTAACGTAATGGCGTGAGTTGGATCATCGGTTTGTAGCACCCACCCCAAAATAGTTGAGTCATTTGATGGACATCGAAGCCAGTAGTCTCCTCTGGTGCCTACTTTAGCTTTAATTTCTCTTGAAAAATTTTGTCTATCTGGCCATTTTGCAAAGTCTTGGTTTTGTTCAACGACCCTGATCTTGTCCTCATAAACTTCTGTGATAATAGCGACATGCCCAGTTTCTTCAAATTCACCGCCCTCATCCCAGATCAATAAACATCCTGGCTCAGGGCGTCGCTGAGAACCATTTTTAAATGCATTCAGGGGCAATTCTTGGCTGTTAACTAAGTCCCGTACATAACGAAGTCGAAAAATTTCGTATGCCATAGCCACATCGTTAAAAATATAACCTTTATTGATATACAACCAACGTCGCGCAAACTCTACGCATTGCCATTTATATCCCATGTAAATCCCATCTACGTAACTTCTATAATGGCTGCGACTGGGGTAGGCCTCTTCATTAGCTGTTTCATAATCTGAAGAATAGGAGATAACACCACCTGGTGCGATGCCTAATGACTCGCCAAATTTAAGATCACCTGATGTAATATTTTTAGTCACTTTAACTCCACTCCCAGTGACATTTTTGTGGTTGTTTGCATACTTTTAACAAGTCACTTGTTTTCATTTCGTGATCTCGTTTATAGAAACAGGTATAGGTTTTGTGGCTTCCCCAGAATATAAACTGATATGAGGAAACGGAATTTCAATGTTTTGTTCATCGAATGTTTTTTTGATTTCTTGATACATACTGTTTTTTAAAGCCAGAAAATTTTCTTTTTTAGCCCAGACTGACAGTTGGATGTCAACGGAGGAGGAGCCAAAGCCAAGTAAAATAAATAAGGGTGCGGGTTCATCTAAACACAGCGTATTTTTTGTCGCTACATTGTTGAGTATTTCTTTTACTCTCTGTATATCCTCTTTATAGGCTATTCCGATTTGAAGATCAGCTCGCCTAATTGGAAATCTGGTCAATGTAGTCACTTGTGTTTTTATCATAGATTCATTCGGAATTCGGACAAACAAGTTATCAAAGGTCCGAAGTTTTACTGACAGCAGATCGATGGAAATCACTTCTCCAGTTGTCGACTCGACTCTAATGATATCTCCGACAGAAAATGGTCTTTCCATCATCAAAAATAGTCCACTTATAAGGTTGGATGCGGATGTTTGTGATGCAAAACCAATAGCCACACTAAAAATACCTGCTGCGCCCAGTACAACACTTAGATCAAATCCAAGTTCTTTCATCACTGAAATAAAGGTAAGGATTAAAATCCCATAAAACACTAAACGTTTAAGCAATATCATGCTGTGTGGTGTGAGGTTTGCCACCTTAAAACGCCCAACGCCGTTTCTGGCAAAACGAGCAAGTAGGTAACCAATAATAAGTATTGAGAAGCCTTTGCCAATGGCAAAGACATGCCATTGCTCCATTAAATTCAGTGTTGTACTGGTTTCCATTGTAAAATTTTCCTAAGGTTGCCTTTACTTAAGCCACTAAACTTCTAATTGACCGCATAAATGTATTTTCATCAGCCATTTCCCTTGCTGGTGAGATTAATGTTAGATCCGTTTTTTCGCTTTCTTTTGTTAAGTTTTTAATAGCAAAGGACGGACGGTCACCATCTAAGTGATGTATCAAACACACCTTGTCAGTCCAAAACTGATGCGTGGCGTCAACATAAAGGTTTAAAAATGGGGCCGGGAGGCTAATGCGTTCTATGGTCAATACTTCATCATGTTCATTAGATATGTTTATTGTGGTGATGGCTCGGTGTGAACGTTTTTGGATGTTATCTAATGTGACTTTTGCATCGGTGTACTTTGAGTAGCATAGTTCACCGACCATTGTATTGGGTCCAAACCATGAATCAGATGGCAGCCAGAATGGAAGGTCACTGATTGGTAACCTTCCTTCATGAGCATAAAAAGCCAGCCATAAAGGAGAGCTGACATAGAGTTCTATTTTCTCTCCAGGAAGTACATTGAGAGCAGAGTGAGGCCTAACAATGATGGAACGGTCAGCCAGTAGTGGTTTAGCGATTAGGCTGTTCTGGGTGTTTTTAACCAAGTAGCGTTGAGGTAGGATATCTATTACAGGGTCCGTAAACGTTGCCCTCTCTAATACCAGCTCTTCAAAGCTCTCTTCATTAGTCTTTTCATTCGAAATTAGCCACTCGGCATCTTTGCGTTGTACAGATATTTTGCGTTGACCAATCCGCCAAGTTTTAGCCTCATTTAACTCAAAATTAATATCACCCCACCACTTTTTCATTTTTTACTCTTTTTAGTCTCAATTGTTTCTAAAGGCACTGAATATATATTTTTACTTTGATAAGAATTAAATTCAAACCACATCATCATGCATAACTATCCTAGTCTTTTGTGAGCCGTAAATATTCTTTAATATACTGGCTCAAAAAGGATATATGTATATAACATTTTTTTAGCTAGCTAATTATCACCATTATCTAACGCCAAACTTGCTTTAGAGAGACTTTTCAATGCCTGTTATTTTGAGGCACTAACACTAAGGGTTGCACCTAACCCAACACACCTTAATTAGGCGATAGTTTCACTATCATTATGTGGGTATATAGACGGTTCATCGTTCTAAAAAGACACAATCATTGTGAATTTATTTTTGGCGTTGCTAGTGCTACCTTGTTGTCAATATTTCTCAAGACCTGACACTATTTGTTTAAATGGGATATGAAAGTCTTGGCTTCTATTGTATCTAGTCTCAAACTGAGAGTTAATCAGTTAATATTCTATAAGCTGAATGCAGCAAAACTAAAAAGGTGTATAGGATGATTTGGGCTACGTTAGCAATTTTGGTTGGATTACCTGTTCTTATCTGGAGCGCAGAACGGTTTATCCATGGTGCCTCTTTTACTGCCGGATATTTCGGTATTTCGCCGTTGTTTATTGGCATGTTTATCATTGGTTTTGGCACATCCGCGCCAGAAATTATCGTCTCTATTTTCGCCGCGATTCAAGGCAACGGTGGTCTTGCTTTAGGTAATGCGTTTGGTTCCAACATCACCAACATAACATTGGTACTGGGCACTACAGCTTTACTCAGCCCCATTATGGTGAAATCAGAAATTGTTAGAAAAGAACTGCCAATTTTACTCGCAATTACATTCTTTGCCGTTTGGCAGTTATTGGATCTTGAGGTTTCACATGATGATGCATTCTCATTGCTTGGTATATTTGTATTACTGATTTCTTGGAGCGGATGGCAGGCGTTTAAGCAACCAAAAGATCAGCTGGGCAAGGAGGTGGCTATTGAGATTACTGATAGTCAGCTTCAGCTCAAACCTCATCTAATTTGGTTAGCCGTAGGTTTAATTCTGTTGATTGTCAGCTCCAGAGTATTGGTGTGGGGAGCGGTTGAAGTCGCCCAATATTTTAAAGTCAGCGACGTGATTATCGGACTGACTATTGTTGGTATTGGAACCTCGTTGCCTGAGCTTATTTCTTCCATTATCGCGGTAAGGAAAAACGAACACGAATTAGCAATCGGTAACGTTGTTGGCTCCAATCTTTTTAATACGCTCGCTGTTGTTGGAATCGCGGGTGTGATTCAGCCGGTTCAGGTTGATGCTACCTTTTTGTACCGAGATGGCTTGTTAATGCTGGGCTTAACCGTAGCATTATTGATATTTTGCTTAGGAATAAGAGGCCCTGGAAAAATTAATCGGTTCAAAGGTTTAGCATTGATTTTGTGTTTTGTGGGCTATAATTTATATTTAGTCTCCACACAGTTTTAGCATCCTTGCTCAATGTATCTGCAGATTATTTTACAAAGCCTTCATTCAGAACTGTCACTTCACGTTGAGGGAATGGAATCGCAATACCGTTGGCTTTAAGCGTTTCAAGGATAATGAGCAGCAAATCTCCACCTACACGATTTTTACCGTCATCTATACCTTCAATCCAAAACTCAATAAACATATTCACACCGTTATCACCAAAGCTATCAATTTCACAATCTGGCCGTTCTTCGAATGGTACATCCATACCACTGATAACCTGAGGATGTTCTGCAACCGCCTCTTTAATAATCTCTACCATTGCACGCACATCAGTGGCATAAGCAACACTGAAATCCACTCTATAACGTTGTTTGGGATCTTTATGAGTCCAATTAATAAGCAGCGAAGAAATAAATACTTCATTCGGGACTAAGATATCTTTACCGTCATAAGTTTCTAGTACCGCATGACGCATTTTAAACTCTCGGACAAATCCTTTTTTCCCGTCTTCCAGCTCGACAAAATCACCAATTGTCAGTGATTTATCTAATAAGATGATGATCCCAGAGATAAAGTTTGAAGCAATTGATTGCAAGCCTAATCCTAAACCGACACCGACAGCCCCACCAAATACGGCCAAAGCAGTTAGGTTAACTCCCATAATGTTAAGCAACAATATGAAAACAACGCAGAAAAGACCTACCTCAAATAATTTGGTAAATACTTCACGGGTGCTTATATCAAGTTTGTGTTGGTTACGAATGATATCTTTACCCACATTGTTGGATGCACGCCCAAGCCAGAAGAGAAGGGCCCCAAAGAACAATACTCGTGCAAGTCCATATAGGGTGACCTGGATATTGCCAACAGTAAGAGAAATTTCTTCAAGTACTTTGATAAAAACAGGAAGTACATCTAAAAGATGTAGCAAAAGAATAGGCAGTCCTACCCAGCGAAACAATGCGGACATAAAAGTACTAGTGACAAATTCTTTGATAATAGAATAGACAAATAGCAATACTGCGATAGTGAGAGCGGCATTGATCAGCCACACTGAATATAAGGACGCCTCTCCCACAGAAAGTGAAATCCGCAGCAGCACGATAGCAACAAGGGGGTAAACGATACTGCCGAGCCTAGAAAGTATGCTGCCAAGTGGGTGCCCGATGGAGCTGGATTTTTTGTTGGCTAACAAGCTTCTTTTAATAGTTTTGGCATATATCCAGTAAGCAGCGAAATAACTCACCATAATTACAGTTGCTTGAATGTAAGTCGATGTTTCACTTAACTGCGACTGAGCTAATAGCCAAAGTTCATGAAACTTGTTAGCAAAAAATTCTAGGTTCATCGTTTAATCCTGTTTTTATTCTATCTACAAATCTAATATGGCCCAAGAGAATACCGATCTACCAGACTTTTTCGAATACTAAAAAAATGATATTTATCGCTTTTAAGTGAGTGAAAACCTAGGCTTTATTCAAAATGTTACTGCAAACTAATGGTTATTAAACAATCATAAATTTGGCACAACTGCACCGTTTCTTCGTCAGGGTTACTAACCTTGCCATTGGGGTATGTATATAATGGAAATTATGTGCCATTCCTTGATACCATTGGGCGTTTTTACAGCAACTATGTCGTCGACTTCTTTCTTCAATAAAGCCCTAGCCATAGGAGAGTCGATAGAAATATACCCAATAGCATCACCGTAAATTTCTTCTGGGCCGACAATTCGAAACTTTTTTACTTCCCCGGTCTCATTTTTAATCTCAACCCAAGCACCAAAAAACACTCTACCTTCCTGTTCCTTTGAATAATTGATGATTTTTAGCTCAGGCAATAGCTTTCTAAGAAATCGAACACGGCGATCAATTTCCCTTAATTTTCTTTTATTATATTGATAATCTGCGTTTTCACTCCTGTCTCCAAGGCTTGCAGCCCAAGTTACAATTTTGGTGATTTCAGGTCTTTGTTTAAGCCATATTTCTTCATGTTCGTCATGAAGCTTTTTATACCCTTCAGGTGTTATCAGTTTTGTTTTCAAGCCTGAACCTTTCTTAAAATATTTGCGTGTAATTGTTGATGTAACATCGTTCTAACGGGAATGATAAGCTTATCAATAGGTGAAATTCTATGCTTAATTTTAAATGAATGGAATCTTACATCTTCCTTCTTTTATTCAATTACATTATGAGAATACAAATCAGTAGCGATTTACCCTTATATTGAGTATTGATTGGCGAGGTGGAAGACAAAGAAGTAAAAGTTGCCACATCAAGTGGGAATAAAAACTATTTTTTTAGTGTAATTTATTACAAAAAAAGTCGAAGTTAACCATGTGAAAATATGGTTATCGACTATGCTTAATATTAATCAAAGTGAAGTTACGTTATTGGTCAATAATCACTACTAAGTCTCATATGAGAAACACTTTGAGGAACCTAGCGTAAAAAAGAGTTGCCCTTTTTTTCGCCCTTTATTGAGTCAACTGAAATTAAGAGAGTAAGTCATACTACCTTTAAACACGGCAACACATGATTTGAGGTAAATATCGACATCCAAATATATAAAGTTGAAACAGTATTTAGTCGAAAAGACAATATATTACAGTTTAAATCACCTGGTTAGTCCGGGATAAACAGCCCTTTTAAGGGCTACAGAGTAAGGGAATAAGGTTCAGCACGGAGAATAGCTGATTATCATTATGATAAAGTGAAGCCGGCCACGGTAACGTGATCGGCTTTTTATTGGATGTTAGTAAATAGTGTATTAAATTAAAACTCAGGTTCTCTAGTTGCTGGTTTACCTTTATGGATGATTTCAAGTAATTCCACTTCAAATATTAAGGTTGAATGACCAGTGATTTCACCAGTCGAACGGCCTCCATATGCTAAGTCTGAAGGCACATAAAACTTGTACTTTGCTCCCGTATTCATTAGTTGAACTCCTTCAGTCCAGCCTTTAATTACACGATTTAGCGGAAAGCTTGCAGGTTTATTACGTGAATAAGACGAATCAAACTCTGTGCCGTCTAACAGTGTGCCAAGGTAGTGTACTTTTACTGTATCGGTAGCTTTAGGTTTGCTGCCCTCACCCTTTTTTAGTACCTCGTACTGTAAGCCTGAATCAGTGACAATGACGACAGCACGCTTTGCATTATTGCTTAAAAATGCTAAACCTAATGCTTTATTTTCCTCACCCATCAGGGCTTTAAGCGCAGCTTTTTTTTCCTGCACTAGGCGTTCAACAAAGCGATTGATTGATTGAATTTCTTTTTTTTCTAATTGTGATTGGCCTTGTAAGGCTGCAATAAATCCTTTTACTAACAAGTTTTGGTCGTATTCAACCCCAACTTCTTTTTGATTCGCTATTTTACTTTCTATAATTTGACCCATACTAGCGCCAATAGCATAAGAGTGTTTTTGTTGTTCTGTATCAAGGACTAATATTTCTACTTTCATAGGATCAACCGCTGGTGGCTGACAAGCACTTAAGGTTAAAGCACAGACCATCAACATTGTGACTGAGGCCTTTTTCATTATAATTCTCCAACTAGCAGTATGTGATTGGTAAGCAAACGCTTATACTAAACGTCATAAGGTAAAAGAGAAACCCATTGAGTAAACCTATTAAAATCATCTATTTTGTTATATCGATAAGTGCCATGACACTTATCGCCTGTAGTGGTTCAAGTGATGTGCCTATTAGTTCATTTCGCCATGCTGAGGGGGGGTCACATGCCTCCCACATCTCTGCAGACAATACAATTGCGGTTGTTTCTACTATTGAAAATGGCATTACTGTCTGGGATTTGACTACTAACGAACACCGATATGTATGGCGACATCAAGATGATGGCAGTAATTCAGTGACCAATATTCATATTGCCTTTGATAATTCATATGTTGTGACTGCTGACAGGGAAGCATTTGCGTTGTGGAATTTAGACGTTGGTGAGCCAGAGGGTTTTTGGCGAATTGACGAGGCCAGTATTCGAGATATAGCTGTTTCAAATCAAGGGCGAGGCATTTTGGTAGGGCGCGGCAATGGCAAAGTGATGTTTTTTGAGCCTAAAACAGGAAGGCGATTAGAGTTCTTAGGCCACCAAGAGAAAATTAATAGTGTGGATATTTCACCTAATGGTTTTTATGCATTAACAGGTGGCAACGATTATTTAGCCTATCTGTGGGATACACGCACTGGCCAAGTTGTCCATAAGTTTGACCACCCCAGCAGAGTCACTAAAGTATCACTAGATGATCAAGGACGTTACGCATTTACAGCTGACAGTAAGCGTGATGCAAGAGTCTGGGACTTAGTTACAGGTAAAGAAGTCAGTAACTTACAATATTCGGCAAGACAGCTGATATTCACCACAGCCGTATTTTCGGATGATGGTAAGTACTTACTAACAGGATCGCCATCAAGAAGAATCAATCGCTGGGATGTAAAAACAGGAAAAGAACTAAACGAATGGCGCGTTTCAGCTCGTGAAGGTAGCAAACCAGCCTCGGCTGTAGTGCATGATGTGGGCTTTATTGGTGATAGTGAAATTATTTCAGAAAGCAGCAATGGTTTATTAGAAAAGTGGAAGATAAAAAATTAATGAGCACAGTACAGACAGATATCGAACAATTACAAATGAAAATGGCTTTTCAAGAAGACACCATAGAAAGCCTCAACCAAGCACTCATATTACAGCAAAAACAAATGGACGACTTGCAATTTCAACTCAAACAACTGGTCTCAAAAATGAGTGCCATTGAGCCTAGTGATATGGCCTCCGAAAAAGAGGAAATGCCACCTCCTCATTATTGATTCAGTTAGTTTTATCCAAAGTAAAAAGAAGGCGTTACAGCACAGCCTTCTTTAAATAAGCTAAACCAAAAGACTGAATAGGTTTACAAAGTCGAGTGAAAATCTTTCGAAGGTTTGTTGGTCACGGGGTCAGGGAACCTTGGATTCACTTTTTTGGTTTGGTTTTTTTCAGAAATGATAGATGACATTGCTTTATGTGTAGTAACTCAAATTTGATCTGGCAATATTGAATTATGAAGCGTGATATGACCTGACGGTCGGCTGTTGAACGCTCAATCCAAAAGTGCAATTTTTTACTTTCCTTTTATCCGAAATGTGCCAAAAGCCGAAGTTAGCACGAGAGAATTAGGGCTTGTTAAAACGTATATCTAATGCCAAAATTCCAAAGTTCGCTATATTGATAGAGTCCATACGAAGCTTGAGCAGACCAATGTTTTCCAATGTTGTATTCACCTCCAAAATCAACACCAAAATCCGAATCATCTGATACCGTCAAACCACTTAGGTTAGAGCTAAGGTCTGTAAAAGAAAACGCAGGGGTAGTGAATAGTTTAAAATCGGAATTAAGTTCATAAGAGAATTTGGTTGAAATTCTGACAACGCTATCTAATTCGACATCAGCTCTATAGATAATGTCACATAAGGAACAACCTCCACCGACACTATTATCTTCATCTTCGCTAATACCGACACCGTAACTAATTTCAGGCGTTATCGTTATATTGTCCGAGTAATGGAAGGAGTAACCAGCAACTGCTGCGACAGCATTAACATTGGCATCAAAGAGAGTATTTTTAGTCTTAACTTCTTTCTCAAGATTTATGTAATCAACGCCAAAAGTAAAGTCAGCAAGTGATTGGTTTGACAATATGAAGAGGGAAAGACCTAAGCCTAGAGCTTTTTTCATTTGAGAATACCCTTATCAACTTTTATTATTTTATAAACGACCGTAATTTGCTCATACCCGTCTGTCATGGTAAGTCAGAACTTACAATTTTCATGCGTCAGGTCGAATATGAGCTAGTACACTTTATGGCTAATGTTTAGTGTGAAACAAGGGGAAGAATAAACAGATTGATGTTATGTTCAAATTATTCAATCAAAAAGAACACTAAGCATAACTAAGTCTTAGCGACCCGTTAAGATGCCATGCACTATTACTAAAAAACTACTCCGGCTTAAACACCCCAATCACATTTCCACCAGAACGAGAAGCTTTGGCCACTTTTTTATCTGTTTGGGACTCTGAATAATGACACTTCACACACTCTAATTTTTCAACGTTATTTTCAAAATATAGCATTATGGTGTCCAGTGCGCGGCACTTTGGGCAGTTTGCCCCAGCGACGAATCGTTTTTTTATTTTATTAACCATGGTTTAAGACATTTTTTCGGTTCATCATCTTGTTATGATACTCCCATTCAAATTTGAGTGTTATCTCGTTTTAGTTTAAGTGCAACTAACAACAGAGCATATGCTTAAGATAGCTAAAAAGTTCATAACAGGTTTTCATGATCCAATTTTCAAATGTTTCGTTAATGCGTGGTAGTAAAGTATTGCTGCGAGATGCCAATGCTGTTGTATATCCTGGCCATAAAGCAGGCCTGATTGGCGCTAATGGTTGTGGTAAGTCCACCTTATTTGCTTTGATAAAGGGGGAGCTACATACCGAGCAAGGGGATTTTAATATTCCTAAAAATTGGCAAATCGTCTCGGTCGCCCAAGAAACGCCTGCCGTTGAGCGCTCAGCTTTGGATTATGTGATTGACGGTGATAAACAATACAGAAAACTACAAACACAACTAGTTGACGCAGAACAAGCCCACAACGGCGAACAAATTGCTGTTTTACATGGTTCTTTAGAACAAGTGGGTGCTTATGATATTGATGCCCGTGCCGCGACAATTTTAGCCGGCCTAGGTTTTGCCAATGACGTAATGACAAACCCTGTTTCTGCCTTTTCTGGTGGTTGGCGAATGCGTTTGAATCTAGCTCAAGCATTACTTTGTCATTCAGATTTATTGTTGTTAGATGAACCCACTAACCACCTCGATTTAGATGCGGTCATTTGGTTAGAAAAATGGCTACAGCGCTATGCTGGTACCTTGATGTTGATCTCTCACGATAAGTCTTTTTTGGACAGTACAGTGAATGAAATTATCAGTGTTGAGTCCCAGCAACTTATTAGTTATACGGGTAATTACGATGCTTACGAAAAACAGCGTGCCGAACGTTTACGTTTAAAAAGTTTGCAATATTCAAAGCAACAAGATCAAATTGCGCACCTCGAATCTTTTATTAATCGATTTGGTGCGAAGGCAAGTAAAGCTAAACAGGCGCAGAGCCGCGTAAAACAATTGGCAAAGATGGAATCCTTGCTACCTGTGATGGCCGCTTCCGAATTTAGTTTTACATTTTTTACCCCTCCCAAGTTACCTAATCCACTCATCAAGATGGAGCAGGTAAAAGTAGGTTATGGCGATACTATTATTCTAGAAAAATTGCATTTGAATCTAGTACCAGGTAGCCGTATTGGCTTATTAGGTAAAAACGGCGCAGGTAAATCTACCTTAATCAAATTGTTAGCCGGCGAAAAGTCACCCATGGAAGGCTTGTACGAAACCTCAGCTGGGTTACGTATAGGTTATTTTGCACAACATCAATTAGAGTTTTTACGTGGTGACGATTCGCCCATCGCCCATCTGCAAAGGTTAGATAAAAAAGCTACCGAGCAAAACCTCAGAGATTATTTAGGCGGTTTTGGTTTTCGAGGTGATAATGCGTTAAGCAAAGTAGAGCCCATGTCTGGGGGGGAAAAAGCCCGTTTAGTCTTAGCGCTAACTGTCTATCAAAAACCTAACCTGTTGTTGCTGGATGAGCCCACCAACCACTTAGACTTAGATATGCGCCATGCGCTGAATATTGCGCTACAAGGTTTTGAAGGTGCCATGGTATTGATATCACATGATAGGTTTTTGCTGACTTCGGTCTGTGATGACTTTTATTTGGTGGATTCAAAACAGGTGCAAGCCTTTGATGGTGACTTAGATGATTACAAAGATTGGATCCTTAAAGGCGATAAAAGCGGTGATAAAGGCACTAACGCAGACAGCGACAAAACCACTGTTAAGCCAGATCGTAAAAACACTAAACGTTTAGAAGCAGAATTTAGGCAGGCCACTAAGCCACTAAGGAAAACCATAGAAAAACACGAAAACACTATGGCTGCCGCTCAAACAAAACTAGAAGCTCTCGAGCAGCAACTTAGTGATACTGAGTTATATAATGCCGAAAATAAAACTCAACTCAAACAAGTGTTAACTGAACAAGCCAACCATAAATCTACTCTTGAAGACGCAGAAATGTATTGGCTCGAAGCTCAGGAAGAGTTAGAAATTAAACAAAAGGAATTTGAGCTAGAAAGTATTGGCTAATCTTATGTTTATTGGACTCCCATAAACACGGATAGCCCTATTGTTGGTTATCACAAGGATGAAGAAAATGATTGGGTGGCTGAGTTAGCCTGCGTCCATTTGCAACATGTCAGACATAACCCACCTTGGGTAAGCCGCCCTTGGGTCATCACGGTGGATGGCCGAAAATCAATGCTAGGCCATAAACTGCCATGCAAAAAGTGTGATTTGAATGCTCCTGTGGATACAATTTAGGGAAAGTTAGAGCTAAATTTTTTACCACCGAGAGACTGCGGACACAGAAAAAAGCTAGTTGGTTCTTCTTAATTTAGTCTGCTACTCAAAAACGCGCTAAAGGTGATTGTTATAGTTAGTCACGACTCACTGATTGGCAAATAAGTGCCCAGGCTATGTGAAATTCAAGATTGAATGGGATGGCGTTGCACTTTTTTATGATAAATATTCTCCACAACAGGTGATTATCTGACCAAAATTACAACTAAAAAACCCCACCAAGCTTGGAAGTTGCGATTTTTTACACAGCCTGTGCCATAACCGGCCGTTCTCCCTACTGTCATAATTATTTATAAGTTTTTGGAGTCGCTAAGGCGCAATGTGCCCACAAGAGGTAGTTAAAGCAGTTATTTATTAGATAGTGACTAGATAACCGGGTGGTCTTTACACTTAGATGGGGAAGGTATCTGAAGTAGGGCTAAACTTGGCGCTAAACATTCAGTAGCTAATACTCTTTTTGTAGCATAACAATGGTATTTCTGATCGCCAAAAAGGGTAAACAGGACATACTAGGGCAATGATGGTAGACAAACATTTGATTGTGGGTAGTTACAGCAATAGCAGTATATTTAGTATAACTGTATTACTACAGTCGCCGGCTAGCTATTCAGCGTGGAATGCTGCGTAGGTCTTTATATTCGAATGGATCTGTATAAATATGTTGTAATGGCACCCCAGCCACATAAGCACTGGTCTGCGTAGACTTTACCATCTGCGTATTACCACAAATATATAGTCTCGGCTGTTGCTCTACGTTTAACTCAGCCATTGCAACGTCATTACATCGCCCCCGCATCATGCCTGGTGCGGTCTGAGACGCTGAGATGCAGGGATGATAAGAGAAATTTTTCTGGTTTTGCGCAAGTGTGACAAGTTGATTGTGTAAATATAGACCATCAATATTGCCGGCCCCATGATAAAAATGTATATCCCCCTGATGGTGGTGCTTGATAGCATCTCTGGCGATACCCAACAGTGGTGCCGCCCCTGTACCACTGCCAATGAGTATAAGCGGCATGTCTAAATCTTTGACGGTGTAAAAACAATTCCCCATAGCCTGCCCAATGTCAATCTCATCGCCAACCCTAGCATGCTCAAACAACCAAGAGGTCATTGTGCCCCGTATTTTTCGTTTTATGTGTAATTCCAGCAAGCCGTCTTCGTTTGGTACACTGGCCAGTGAATAACTTCTTATCGCGCCCAGAGGATGTTTAAGGTTAATGAATTGCCCTGCGCGATAGCTGAAATTTTGTTGTGCCTGCAGCACAAGCTGCAAGACATTTTCTGCCAGCAGGCTTTTTTTGCTGATCTGCGCGCGGCGAAATAGCAATTCGCTATCCACATCCGCGGCCTGCTGAATATCGATGGCGCTCTGCTGGCAGGCAAGAAAATACTGTTGCGCTACTAAGGTCTCTTTTATACCGGCCATGGCCTGGGATGATAACTTACCCTCAATACATTTTAATAGACAGGCCTGACAATGTCCTGATTTACAGGAATAACTGACCTCGATCTTATAACGAATAAGTAAGTCTAATACCGTTTCATTTTTATCCTGCGCACAGATATCATGCTGCCTGAAAAGCACGGTTCACCTTAAAATGTTATAAACCCAAAATGTCGTCATGGGTGCTGCCCGCGATCGCCATTACTTCGCCGATCAAAGCCTCGTCAACCCCGAGCTCTTGCAAGGTTGTTTGTAAATGCACTGCAACTGCGCTGAAGTGGCTATCATTTAGGCCCTGTTCTACCAGAGGTGCATGAGCCTCGCGCAAATCCCGGCCGCTATAATGGTTCGGCCCACCAAAAGCCATGGTTAAGAAGCTTTTTTGTTTCGCCAACTGATCATTCATGTCAATGTTGCTGAAAAAATGCGCAATACTGTCATCAGATAAGACTTTGCGATAAAACAGATTAACGGCGGCATCTACTGCCGCCTCTCCACCTATACGTTCAAATAAAACAGTGTTCATTAGTAAGCCTTTTGATTATGTCAGGATAAAACTTAAGTGCTGAACTCGCTGCCATCGGTGCAGCTAAAGCAAGCCTGTGACTTTAAGCCTAACAGTAAAAAACACATGCACCATTGGTATAAATACCTATATGCCAAAATCTTCGGCTTGCCATTAATATTCACTCCTTCAGTGTCTACCAGCGGTTGTTTTAGGGGAAGTAGAAGCATCAGTCCAGTGTGGTCAGGGCAGGTTGGATACTTTAGCGACGTAGCCGCCTTTTCACCCCCAGCAGAGTCCTCTAAGCAGCGCTGGTATTTCACCGGGCAAAAAGAGGGGGCAGAGGAAACTGCAAAGCCAGGCTTTGTCCGATGAACCAGCCCACCGGCAAGGGGTTGTCGACTTAGTCGTTTGAAGACGATTTTCTGAGGGCGATTGACGAGGTTCCAAATTAGGCATGGACGACTGATACTACTTATATGGGAGCTTTTAGGCTCCGATTGATATCCAGTACATCCTGTTCTGACAAATTACCGGCGGCTAGTTACAGTGCTAGGGCAATGGTTACATAGCCGTAACACACGCAGCTTAGGTTGCATCTGGCATCAAACAAGTTACGGGTGTTATTTAGCACGTCTATACCCTAGTCACTTCAACTTGCAGGTTTTAGTACCTGAAAGTTATCGTTTATTCGGCTGTTTAGCGTGTCAGCAATATCGGGAAGGATGACATTAAAAAGGTGACGAATGTGTTGTCGAAATTCTTTGGAGTTAGAGAAATATCGATTATTGCTCAGATTACGTTCATTGGGTTTGTCATTGCAGTCAACGAGCGAGTTATAGAGGCATTTAAACGAACCTTTAGACGAAGAACTTCCGAAGAATATTCGAACGAGTTAAAGTCGATTAAGGAAGCCCTCCAAAACAAACCTTTAGATATTGAACTAATAAACAAAGCAAAATTGTGGCAAAGCATTGTGAACGATTACTCATCAGAAACGGGGATAGTGTGTCTAACAGCTTCATTAATAATTGGCTGTATTCTTGGGTCATTAGGTGTTGTCAGTATTTTTGGTAGCTTTGAGAGCTCAACAAAATTTTCAAGTCAGATACATGTGATTCTATTTAATGGTGTCGATGTTGTTTTAACTGGTTGGGTTATTTCTGGGGGCTCAGATGGATGGACAGGCTTTTTAACTAACGCCAAAAATCTATTTAGTCAAAAAGTGAGTTGAATTGTAGTAGTGTGATTAATTGGGATTGTCAGCACTTAAACTGACAATTATTTTGATGAACCTTTACCAAATCTGACTAGGAGCTATGTGCCAAAAGCGGCTGTTTACGTGCTACCCAATGAACGATCCCATTTAGCAGATTGCAGACAGTCGATGAAATTGGCTGTATGACTCCTCCGAGTGATAACCAGACCTTCAGCAACTGTTATTCCAAGCATTGAAATCCAATCATCGAATAAGATGCTCTACTCATAAAATGAACTATGGTTGATTCTTAGTATATTAAAAATAACAATAATTTTCCTCATACTGCTGTTTTGGAATCCAATATTTAAGGAAGAATCTATTATGAAAATCAATACACTTTTCTTTAGTCAACCAGCCAGCACTTGGGTTATTAAGTGCGTTTGCGTAATGTTACTGACATGCCTGATGAGTACCGCTTCGGCAGCAGATTGGTACGTAAAAGCATCAGCCGAATCAGGAGGGAGTGGCTCCAAGGCCAAACCATTCAACTCCCTGACAGACGCTGAATTGGTCTCAGGCGAAGGAGACACGATCTATATTAAACAATCCAACAAGCATGCGATACTCGATGGGCAAATCGTGCTCAAACCCAACCAAAAACTTATCGGCTTAGGACCGGATGTGCGAAATGTGCCGGAAAATGCTGCTGGTGCAAGGATCACCTATTCCGGTGGAGACGGAGAGGGCTACCCTGACGGCGCAGTTGTTCAGCTTTCCAGTGGCAACGAAATTTCCAATATTCATTTCAAAGATATGAGCTTTGGCGCAATTGTGGGAATTGACGTAGATTTCACTGGCGCAAATATTCACGATAACCTCTTTTCCGGAGGGGATATTGATAATGGCTGGTTTCGAGTGTCCGTTCTTTTAGATTCATCTTTAAGCAACAGCGATGTTATCGTGAAGGATAACCTTTTCAGAAACGGAAATTTTCTTAGTGGCATAAATATTAATCATCGAGGAGATAGTTCTGGCATCTATCATTTCGAAGGTAATCACTTTGACAATATCGGTGGGAGACCTTATATATTCTGGACAATTGATGCGGCATATATTCAGGCCAAAATCCTGAATTCTTCAGCCAATGATATTGGAGCTCTTGGAGAGTACAGTGAATTTGCTAACTCAGACAGTATTCTAATGCAAATGTCTGGCAGTTCTATAATGGACGTTGTGGTTGATGGCTACACCTATGACAACACCGGTCAATTCGGGGGCATTTCGAATACGGGGCTCGAATTGTTCATCATTGGTGACGGGATAGGAGCACCTCCTGAATTATGGGCAAACAACGCGCAAGTGTCCTTGAAAATCAACAACAGTAGTTTCAGTAATGCAGTAACCGAGGCTATTCAATTAAACAACTTGGGTTTGAATTCAATAATAGATGTAGAAATCAGAAACACCCAGGTTGTTAATGCCAATCCTGGACAGATAGGACCCTTATTCGGATTGACTGGTGCCGCTATATCGCTTCTCCCCGAAAACACTGGTAACAGCGGTAGCCGTGCATCTCTACTCATTGAAAACAGCGACATCATTGGATCATCTGGATATGCGGTAGGGGTTTACGACGCGGGCATATCTGGCTTTAATTCAGATATCGATTTGGGCGGTGGCGTTTTGGGCAGCCTTGGCAATAACCGTTTCCTGGATAATGCCATCGGTGATATCGAACTTTTTCAGACAGGCGGTTTTGGATTGTTCAACTGGTGGGGCGGCGTGTCTCCACGAATTGATTTGTATGGGAGCGGTACTTTCGAGTCAGTTCCAGAATTGCAGACTGATCCTCGTCCATAAAGAACTACTGCAAAGGGCAAATATATAGTGGTTATCTGCTCTTTGCAGCAAGCTGAATGAAATAGACAACTTAGTTAAAAAAACTTCCGACTCGGGTCGATAAAACCAGATTGATCACGCTTGTTGCGATGGTCCGCTAATGGCACAAACTTCTCACACAAATTTGAACTGCGTGTGACCGCTATCTCAGTAAAGGCGATCCTCATAGCTAATTAATCGTATGACTGGTTTTCGAAGGAGCCGGACAGTCTAAAATACTGACTTGCGGGTGATATCGACTAAATATATCAGTGATAAATCATCAATTCTCGACGAAATATTAACCTGAGCTGAAACTTGATATATAGATACAATACTAGTAACTCCATCAACGTTTGAGAATTATTATGTAAGCTTTAACTATTTATATCCCTAAAGAACCTTGGAACAAAAATAAAATTGTCGGACAAAAGTTACCACTTAAACTTCAACAAATGTGGTCTATTTGAATTAGGCTTGAACTAGCAAGAAATGTAAGAGACCTTGCATTATTCAACCTAGGGATTGATAGTAAATTACGCGGTTGTGATTTGGTCTCGCTAAAAGTCAAAGATATCTGTCATGGAATAAGTGTTCAATCCAGAGCTATTATTGTACAAAAAAAGACTGGTTTACCGGTTCAGTTTGAATTGAAAGTAAACACTAGAGAAGCTGTTTTGGATTTAATTACTCAATCTCACCTGAGCCATTCTGACTATTTGTTCAAATTGGATAAAACACAATATGGCACAAATACGATGCGCCGGACAAAACCATCACTGATTTATAAAAAGACGAAGAATTTAAGAGCCTGCCAGCTATTGCTTGGGCACCGAAAACTTGAGAGTACCGTTAGGTATTTAGGCATAGAGGTAGACGATGCACTTGAAGTTTCTGAAAGTATTGATGCATAAATACACTGCCAGAGACTAACGTACTCTGGCAAATTCACAACATGAATGGCCTCTGCGTGTTGCGGCCATTGACTTTTGTCAAATCAACGTCCCTGACCCAGCAGATTCCTCAGATTAGTTTCCAGTGACAAAGAAATATTTATTCATTAACCATTCTTCCCATAATCACAAAGAAAGGAGTAGGAGTGAATTTAATTACTATTCACTCCTACCCCTTTTCCCAGTGATTTTCTACCAGTATCGCTTTAATCGCTATATCTCTATTTCGCTGTATAAGCTGTCGGAGACGATTTTTCGAAGTTCGGCTAATCCAGCAAGCCATTGTGCAACCGATTTGTCAGCCTGAACTTTATCCCATGCGGTCGCGAAATCGGCAAGGGAGCCGGGATATTCTAGGGCGACTATCATCGCGCCAGTCGAATCTCCAGCGAAAGTTGCTCGCCAAGCGCGGATTGTCATTTTCGGAGCGATGGCCTTTATCAGCAGACTACCTTTATTAAGTTGCGCGATATAGGCTCCAGCATCATCTGTATCGACCACAACAACCCGAAGTGTCGAAAGTTCGTCAGCAAATACGGCGGTAGATAATGAGAGCATTAGGCCCAGCAGAATTAATGTAATTAATTTTTTCATAATTTATTTCCTTTTGTTATAGCAGCGTGTGCCGAAAATTGGCATTCGAATTAGACTATAGTCGACTAAGACGAAATTACTATCAGTCGTAATGACGGCTGTGCAATTTTAATTGCGTCGCCAACTTGGAGTGCTTTTTGGAAAAAGGGGAGCGGAATAAATAGGTAGGGAATTCACTCATAATCGTGTTGATGCTGTGAACTTGAGGAAAGGGTTTTTTACTACTGATACTAGATAGTATTAAAGATGCCGTTAATAAAATTGCAGGTGTCGATGCAGAATTTAACACGACTGTGCTAGCTCAAGGGTATAACGAATCAAAGAGATTGTCAGAGACTCATTTGTTAATTGGAATATACTGGTTGTAGTAGCTAAACCTCTCGCTTATATGTGCAGATTAAAATACCTAATAAAAATAATAGGGAATACTATGAAGTTAAGTCTAGGCTTGGGAGCCATTTTGACAGGAACGCTATTGATTGCATGCCAATCTGAGCAGGTTCAACACACATCTGAAATATCTGATGATGCATCACGGATTAAGTCGCATCTTAGGTTTTTATCTGATGACTTATTAGAAGGCAGAGATACAGGAGCTCGAGGGCACGAAATCGCTTCGTTATATATTGCAGCTGAATTTGAAAAATACGGTTTAACCCCAGCGGGTGACAATGGCACTTATATGCAGAGGGTGAATTTTGTTCAAGCTTATATTGATTGATCAATCCTCCATCAAATTGTCGTTAACGGGTTCACTCGCTCATGCTGACGGCATTTGCCGCTTGCAAGGAATCTGCAGGGTCACCCAGTCAGTGGAAATGAGCAATAAAATGGTTTAACACAAGGGTAGACGGCGCATGGCATTGAACGCTGTGAAATTATATTTGTGGGGATCCCTCAGACTCTGTCCCCCGCAGATTCCCAGAATTCCTAAACCAGCAAATAGCCAGAGCTAATAGCTAGTTTATATTAGCAAGTCCTGCTGGGTTATTGCAGCACAACGGGGATCCATTGCTTGTACACCTTTAATCATTTGCTGAGTTAGGGTGATGGTTTTACCTTCTTTTTCAAACGTAATAGGGTCGCAACCATGATCCTGCTCACAGATGAGATCAAATTCAGGTTTCGCTTTGATATGGCAGCCAAAACAATTGCCACCAAACTTATTGACCACTTCAAAGGCACCACGTACCGCTATTTCTGAGCCCTTTTCAGACACCGCCAATTCAAAGAACTCCCAGTCTTTCGTCACAGCGTTATAGCCTTTTTCCCGTTTGACCATAACCTCGGTTGGGACGAGTTGCACGACAGAGCCAACGGGGTAAACCGCCCCATTAACCGTTTTAGCTGCGGCTAATGTGGATTGTAAATCACCAAGTAGATTGTCTACAAAAAAACCTCTAACAGGAGCCATTTCTGTTAAACATTTAAAGCTATCTTCATTGACTTCAACTGTTTGTGCATAACTGATGTTACTGACTAAAATTGCTATTAAAGCAAATGAGGTAAAGATACTTTTCTTTTTAACAGTCATAGTGATTAATCGCATTTTGATTTTAAGTATTAAGATTAAATAGAATTATTATCTAATATTCAATTTCTCATTTCTTATTTCTCATATCACTTAACAAAATAATGAACAATTAAAACATTAACACTGTCTTTATTTCGCCACAAACATGGTGTATTCACTATACAAAAAGGTAGTAAAAAGAAGCGCGAATTGGGGTCGGCACCATTAATTCTATTACGTATTGCAAAACAAAAAAGCCAAACTTTTTAGGTTTAGCTTTATCACTATTTTGTTGCACCACCCGCTAACCAATCAATGCAGCACCAAAGAACTTCAACGCTATGGTGTTAATCAATACCAACAACAAAATGACTGGGATAAACGTGCCTACCGAGAAATCAACATAACGCTCAAACCAGCTATGTGCATAATTGGGAGCACCTTCGTCTAGTTCTTTATTGAAATTTGCCTTCTTCCAACGGTAGATAACAAAAAGACAAATTAACAGACCATTAAGGGGCAAAATGGTGTCGTAAAACACATCAATTATCACATCAAAGAACGACTTAGACTGTCCTGCATAACTGATAAAACCAGTAAAAAAGTCCAGCATACCAAATGATGTTGCAGCCATGACCGACATTATCACTAACAGAAGTCCCATCCAGCCTAATGCTTTACGACGGCTGAAGTTTTTCTCTTCCATCAACGCTGCCACTGGTACTTCAAATATTGAAACAATCGAGGTGATAGCCGCAAAAAAGACTAATAAAAAGAAAAAGCTAGCAATGGCACTGGCGCCAACGTAACCAATAGTGGCTTGTAATGCCAAAAATATTTTAGGTAAGAATGTAAAAATCATACCTACAGACGAGTCACTTAAATCGTTAGTATTGATATCAGGGTTAAAGGAAAACACGGCGGGTAGAATCAATAAACCCGCAATAAAAGCCACTGCGGTATCTAACAAAGCGACCATTTTTGCAGAGCCGGGCACATCTGTCTTCTTATCTAAATACGAGCCATAGGTGATCATAATCCCCATACCCAAAGACAATGAAAAGAATGCCTGGGATAACGCACCATTGACCACAGAAGCGTTAATTTTGCTGAAATCAGGTATCACATAATATTTCACGCCTTCAAACGCATTGTCCAAGGTCAGCACAAAAATCACTAAGGCTATCAGCATAATAAATAAGGTAGGCATCATAAATTTAGCTGCTTTTTCAATCCCTTGCTTTACGCCGCCTTGCAAAATTAAATAGATAATAGCCAATACGCCGACCATGTAATAAAACAAGTCGTAACCATTAATAAAGGAACCAAAAGTATCAGGGTCGGCAAGCATATCAAGATCACCCGTTACAGAATGAAACAAATAACCAAATATCCAAACAGTGATGACTAAATAGAAAACCGCAATCATAAAGGGGGTAATAATCGAAAGCCAACCCGCTACTTTCCAGCCTTTATGTCCATCTGACATGGAAGAATAAGCACCGAGGGGATCTTTACGACTATGCCTACCTACAGACATTTCAGCCAACATTACGGGTAAACAAATGAAAGCCACAAAGATGGCATAAATTAACAAAAACGCGCCACCACCATTTTTAGTAGCCGCAACGGGGAAACCCACCATATTACCGATACCTACAGCTGAACCAGCTGCAGCTAGAATAAAACCTAAACGTGAACCAAACTGTTCGCGAGGTGCGCTCATAACCTATCCTTTTTTTATTTTTATAATTTGAATAGATATTACCAGCAGATTTTCAGAAAGTCTTTTATGTTGACAACACAGTTGCTACAGAATGTACTAAAAGTGTTTACATTTAGCTACCATGGAATAACACGGCCTTGCCAATCGACATAGTGGGGGCCAGTGTCTGCAGTTAGATTAGGGATGATGTTAAGTAACTGTGTGACAGTAAAGTCAGTAGTAAATAATTTTCCTTTGGGCACCTTGGACTGGAACGGCCTAGAAAGCTCGGTTTCTACTGTGCCAGGATGGTAACTGATTAAACAGATGTTTTTTGCCCGTCTTTGGCATTCAATTTGTGCACACTTTATCATCATATTGAGTGCCGACTTACTGGCTCGATATCCATACCAGCCGCCTAAATGATTGTCGCTAATACTGCCAACTCTGGCACTAAAGAAAACTAATTTAGACGGTTCAGCTCCTTTTAGCAGTGGTTCTACATGCTTTAACCATATAGCAGGTAATATAACGTTAGTGGTGAAGTAAAAACTTAGCTGATCTTTGTGAATATCTTCTAAACGTTTTTCAGGCATGATTTTTTGATTGTCAGCACCGATTGCGTGTAATGCACCGATGCAACATACAACTAGACTAAATTGACCACCGGCTTGCATAAGTTGTTGACAATATTGAGCCACCAAATCGTCGTTTCCAGAATCAAGGGTATGATATTGCACACCTTCAATAGGCGACGCAGGTAATGAACGAGACACAGCATACACACACTCGTACTCGCCTGATTCATATAGCTTTTTAACCAGCGTTTTACCGATGCCTCCTGAGGCACCTATCACCAATGCATTGCCTTTAAACATCTGCTTTATCACCTTTGCTTTCGCAGGGTATACAAGGTTTCTTTCCGGTTAGAAGATAAGAAATACGGTGGCGATATTTAGCAAAAATATTGTAGGCTATATCAGCAAACCACCTTATGACCGGCCACCTTAGAGGCGCATATACCCAACCTTTGCCCACCAGTTTCCAAGCTAAATAGGTTACGTCTAATCCACTGATCAAAGTACCGTCAGCCAAATAACCGTGGATCCTAGCATCTAATACTTGCCAGTCTAGGTGTGGATAATCTACAAAAAAAGCAGGTGTTTGAATATCAACAAATATAATATTTTGCTGTTTATCCAGTTGTTTTAATTTGTTCATTTCTATTGAACACAAAGGGCAATAACCATCATAAAAAATGGTTAAAGAAGAATTATGGATCATTTAGTCGGCACAATTGTTGATACATGGAAGTTTTTACGTTGATAAAGTCATAGTGGATTACATTCACTATGACTTATTTTACACCCTGTACTCACTCTTTTAATTAAAAATATTCGGTCAATACTATTTTGAACCAGACCAATAGTGACCTAACTTACCGAAATTAATATCTATATAAGCCGCAGATGAGCATCAGGATTACTTTTTATGTAATCCGCAGAATCAATGTTGTCACTATGGTTGCGACACTTAAACTGGCAACGTTTTGGGAGATGTTCTGCCAGAAAGTTAACATAATCCCGTATTAAGATTAAATATTATGGCTAACCATTATTCAGGTTAGTCGAACCATGTTGCTTGTATAGGCAGACTAAACAGCAGTGGCGCAAACATTTGATAATGTGGGCGATTTTGTGCGCACTTAACGTTGTTTAAGTATACTGCCTTCCAAGGATCGTTAATTAACCATAAGGTGTCATCAATCACCGCCACCCCCTCTATTGACGCATTGTCCATGGCTTCGTAGTTTTCACATCCTTCAGTGCCGGTTTGAATTTCAGCAAAAAAGTCAACCGGCAATAAAAGTGTTTCTTTTTTGCCGGCTAAATCTACCACCCATAATGTTTCATCGTTTCTGGCGGCAACCAACAAAAATTCTCGACCATCTGGCGTTTGATAATAGTCCATACCGTTAATAGGATGATTACCACTATCAAAAGAAGGTAACTTCAAAGCAAAGTTTGTGACTACTGCAAATTCATCTGATTGCCAAAATTCATTATGCATTTGCAAGGAAAAAATTCTGGCTTGTTTGTTACTGTCTTTCTCAATACCCAGATATAAAGTTCGAGCTTGACCAAATGCGAGGGCTTCAACCCCATCATTAGGGAAATTGCCAATCTGCATATCAGCAGTAAATTGGATTGGACGAATATGGGTTATCAACACTGTATTGTTGCCTTGCAATTCAAGTCTGACAAGTAAAGTTGGATGATTTGTTGAGCCTGAATTTAGGTATTTTTGCTGGCAAACTTCAGACATAGGATCGGCATATGACGCATCTTCTGTGACCATATAAAATACGTTGTCATCATCAGGATCGACAACCAAGGCTTCGAGATCAGGGTTATCACTGATATATGCGGCAAAACAGCTTGTTTGCAATGTTTCAGATAAAATCATTGGCAAATCAGGGCCGCTTAACAAAGCATCATCTTTAGAGATAGTCCGCAAGCGCAGACGTTGTGAAGGATGGGCACTGCGATCGCTCAAGGTCAACAACTCATCACGCCATTTCACTAAGCCCGATGTCTGCGGGTTTAGCATCACTTGACCGTCTTGTTCGATGATCCAATGACCATAGACTTGCAATTTTTGCTCTAATTTCTCTACTTTTGCCAATTCAGGGTTTTTTCCACAGCTAACTAATATACTGCAAATTCCTATGATAAAACCCACATACGTTCTCATTTACGACCTGATCTCACATTCATGAATCATTGAATAGGCTGCCAAGTTTACCCTACTCAAAATTATGAAGAAATACAAAATTTGGACCATTTGGTCATTATTTATCATCGTTCCACCTAACAATGGCTAAACAGTCGTTGGTTAAATATTCAGAACCTACATAAAAAGCCGCACTACAATATTTTATTTGTATAATGCAGTTGTTTATATGCACTCATATAGGGTTTAGAAGAACATTATGAAAGTAACATAGTTGATAGTGTTAATAAGCTGGGCGGCTTCTGTCGCTGCTACTCCAACAAAACAAATAGGACTTCATGATTAATAGCGAATTAAAAATCGGCCTTTTTTACGGTTCAACCACTTGTTATACCGAAATGGCCGCCGAAAAAATTCAAACTAAGTTACACGAGTTAGTGGGTCATGGCTGTGTTGAATTATTTAATATAAAAGATAACGCATTATCAAAAACACAAGAGTTCGACATTCTTGTTTTTGGTATTTCAACCTGGGATTTTGGAGAATTACAAGAAGACTGGGAATCGACTTGGCAAGACATCGCAGAGCTAAATTTGGCCGACAAAACGGTGGCCATTTTTGGTTTAGGGGATCAGCTAGGTTATGCAGAGTGGTTTCAAGATGCAGTAGGCATGTTGCATGACGAACTGCTGGTATTAGGTTGTGACTTTGTTGGCTACTGGCCTAACCAAGGATATGACTTCATCGCTTCAAAAGCGCTCACAGAAGACAAAGATTTTTTTGTTGGTTTAAGCCTTGATGATGAAAACCAATATGATCTTACTGATGAACGTATCGACAGTTGGTGTAAGCAGTTACTAGCTGAAATAAAAACGTTGTAGTTATCAAATTGCAAATACCAGACTCTCGTATTCATAAACCCTTTTATCGTAACGGCCCCTCTCATCGAGATGGTGCCGATGTTAGCTTTCAAGATATCGTTAAAATTTTTGGCTTTCGCACTGTCACAATCGGAAAATGGGTCACGGCCGCAGAACAACAAATTGCGGCCAACCTGTTTTTTGATGCTTTATGCGATTTGATGGATATTTTACAAGTACCAGAAACAGTCATTTCTCTCAATGGTAACCTCTCATTAGCATTTGGCAGCGGCGGAAGAAAACATAGCAGTGCTCACTATGACTCAACTACCAAAAAACTAGCACTAGCGAAAAATGCAGGGGGCGGCGCACTAGCCCATGAGTGGTTCCATGCTTTTGACCATTACATTTGTGACAAATTATTTGTTCAGGCTTCTCATGAACAATTTGCTTCCCAGTGTTGGTTACAAGACAAGAAACAAATATCCCATCAACTGAATAAAAAGCTCAGCCGGTGTTTCGAAGCAATATTTTTAGGCGCAGATAAAAGCCAGCCGAATGAGTATGTTAGGCGCAGCGCTCAAGCAGACAAATTACTGAAAACATTTTATTACGCACGCCCACAAGAGCTGGTTGCACGAGCCTTTGAAGCATGTATTCAAGACCATTCCACCAAAAATGCATTTCTGGTACAAGGTACCAAACAAAGTCCAGAAGCAAAAATGGGGATTTATCCCGCTGAAAAACTCAGAGCAACAATTTCTAAAAACATATTGGATTATTTTTATCATTTGGGGAGAGGGGTGAAAATTGGAAAAGTATAATGCAGGTCAAACCACATCATCTGAAATGCAGTGAAAGCTATTTACGGTGCAATTCAGTTTTAACAACTCAGCAATAATATGCAGTACAAGCATGTTCCCCCATTCTTATCCAAAGTTCAGGTTATTTAGAATTCCACTTCCGATAAAACTATCGACCTGATATTTAACATACTTGCTTTACAAGTTTGACTCAGATTTTAACTATGTAAGCTGAAGATCGACTATTAATGTTTACTCAGAGCAACAAATTGTAAAACCTACTGGATTATTTTTATCATTTGGGGCAGGCTATGTGTAAGTAAAATATCTTATAATCTGAGTGTTTTGTTGATTTTATGTTAATTAATAGATGCTCTGAAGCTTAACTGCCTTTATACTAGGCAGTCTCGTTTTAACCCAATTGGCGATTTATACCGATGAAAAGAAAAAAGCACGGCAGTTCTGACGACGACGCTGCAATTGATATGACTCCCATGTTGGACATAGTGTTCATCATGCTTATCTTCTTTATTGTGACCACTTCTTTCGTAAAAGAGAAAGGTCTTGAAGTTAATCGTCCTAAAGATTCGAATACGCCACCACCACCGACCAATGTCAAGTCACTGTCTATTCGAGTGAATGAAGACGGCACTATAGTCGTTAACGGTCGTCAGGTAGATATTCGCCGCGTTGAAGCCAACATTCAAAGCTTCTTGGCCGAAAACAACCAAGATTCTGCGGCGGTTCAGGCTCATCCAAAAGCAAAACACGGTGATGTAACTGAAGTTATTAACGAAGTAAAAAGAGCCGGTATAGCAAACGTCTCGGTATTGGTTGGCACTTAAAACCAAAAGAATCAATAAGATTAACTAAAACCCCGCTATTGATTAAATAGCGGGGTTTTTAACTGTTTGGTTTGTAGTCGATAAATTAATTTAAAAGTTTACTCAAGATCTAATGCCTCAGGAGATAAGATAATACCTGTACTGTCGGCATACAAATGGTCTTCAGGTAAAAAGGTTACGCCACCAAAGTTAACTGCCACATCCATTTCACCTGTCTCTTGATCGTCTGCACTAACGGGGATTGAAGCGATGGCATGAATACCAATGTTTATTTCTTCTAGTTCATCTACTTCACGCACGCTGCCATAACATACGATCCCTTCCCAACCATTATCAAAGGCCAACTGGGCAGCACTAGAGTCAATTAAGGCTCTGCGCATAGAGCCACCACCATCAATTAATAGGATTTTGCCTAATCCGGGCTGCTGTATCGTTTTTAGAATTAACCCTTTGTCTTCAAAACATTTTATTGTGGTAATTTCGCCGCCATAAGAAGCCCGTCCGCCAAAACTCACAAACATGGGTTCAACCACGTCAACACTGTCGGCAAACACATCGCAAAGAGTAGAAGTATTGTAATCCATGTTTGTTCCAAATATAGCTGAGTCAAGTTTTAGTATACTGCTAGTACACAGCAAATCCAGCGTAAAAAATTTTTAGAAGCAGTTTAACTCTGTCATAACGCATTGTTCCAAAATGAATGTGACAGTGCGGAAGTAAGGCTGTGATTGACGACATTCTAATTTTTTATCTTTGTTATTTCTTATTGCATAAAATAAGCAATTCAAAGCTTAGCATCTCTTTGTTTTTATCCTCGGTAATGACATCATTACCGCCTATACATTAACGGGATTGTTGTGATGGCAAACAGAATTAACATAAAATCAATTGGCTTAGCTTTATTGGCAGTATTCCTACTCACTGCCTGTGGTCAAAAACGTCCTTTATATTTGCCTGAAGAGCCTGCCACTAACACCACCACAACTGACTCAGAACCATCAACTGAGCCTACTGTACAAGGAAAAAATTGATATGGACTACTTTGCCTATAAAAATGAACAACTATTTGCTGAAGATGTAGCCCTTGAAACCGTAGCTCACATATACGGTACACCTTGTTATGTTTACTCAAAAGCCACAATTGAAAGGCATTGGCATGCATTTGATAGGGCAGCGGGTAGTCAGCCACATTTAATTTGTTATGCAGTCAAAGCTAATTCTAATTTGGCAGTATTAAATGTGATGGCCAAACTAGGCTCAGGCTTTGATATTGTTTCTGGTGGTGAGCTAACACGTGTGCTCAAAGCTGGCGGTGATCCAAGCAAAGTCGTGTTTTCTGGGGTAGGTAAGACCCATGATGAAATTGCATTAGCCTTAGAACATAATATTAAATGTTTTAATGTGGAATCCCGCGGTGAATTGACCCGTATAAACGAAGTCGCAGCACAAGCTGGTAAAAGAGCCCCTATCTCGATTCGAGTTAACCCTGATGTAGATGCTAAAACCCATCCATATATTTCTACAGGCCTTAAAGACAACAAGTTTGGGGTCGAACGCCAACAAGCCGTTGAAATTTACAAATATGCCCATAGCTTACCGTTTTTAAATGTGGTCGGCATTGATTGCCATATTGGTTCGCAACTGACTGAATTATCACCTTTTGTAGATGCCTTAGATATATTGTTAGCCTTAATCGACGAACTAGCTGAACAACAAATCCATATACAACACCTTGATGTAGGTGGTGGATTAGGTGTGACTTATAATGATGAAGAACCACCTCACCCCGACCAATATACCCAAGCAATCTCCGAACGTTTACAGGGCCGAGAACAGCTATTACTTATCTTTGAACCTGGCCGAGCAATTATGGCTAATGCAGGCGTTTTGTTAACCAAGGTTGAGTTTCTCAAACAAGGGGCGGAGAAAAACTTTGCTATTGTTGATGCCGCAATGAATGATCTTATACGTCCAGCGCTTTACTCCGCATGGCAAAATATCATTCCTGTAGACGCTGGTCTAGAAAGAACCAAAGCCATTTATGACGTAGTAGGTCCCATTTGCGAAACCGGCGACTTTCTAGGTAAAAACCGTGAGTTGGCTATCGCACCCGACGATTACCTTGCCGTTCGCAGTGTTGGTGCATACGGTTTTGTAATGGCATCAAACTACAATAGTCGATGTAAGGCCGCAGAAGTGTTAATTGACGGTGACAAGATGCATTTAGTCAGAGAACGTGAAAAAATAGCGCAATTATTTGAAAGTGAGCACATACCAACATAAATATCATTTTATTTTTTAAAGTATTAATTTGATAAATATTGGGATTATTTAGCCTGTATCCAGTTAAAGACATAGTCAGTCTTTCGCTGAAATGATATAACTATTTTATAATATCAATTACGCATATAATAGAGCGTGTTGACAAAAATTTTAGCTAAGTAGTCGCAATGCAAATCCAGTTTTCAAAGATGCATGGTTTGGGAAATGATTTTGTTGTTATTGATAACGTAACGCAAAACGTATTTTTTTCTAAAGAGAAAATTCAACAACTCTCGGACAGAAATTTTGGTATAGGATTCGATCAACTTTTATTGGTTGAGCCGCCTTACGATCCCGACCAAGATTTTCATTACAGAATATTTAACGCTGATGGATCTGAAGTCTCTCAGTGTGGTAATGGCGCGCGCTGTTTTGCTCGATTCGTAAAAATGAAAGGCCTAACCAACCGCAATAAAATTGTGGTCAGTACTAAAGCTGGCCGTATGGTCCTCTACCTTGAAAAAGATGGGCAAGTGACAGTGAATATGGGCGTACCCGAATTTGAACCAAATTTGGTGCCCATCAAAGCAAATAAGCGGGAAAAAGTTTACATATTAAGAGCACAGGAACACACTTTTTTTTGTGGTGCCGTTTCTATGGGTAACCCACATTGTGTGTTGTTGGTAGATGATGTGGAAACTGCAGATGTTGAAACAATGGGTCCATTGCTTGAAAAACACGAACGTTTTAGCGAAGGTGCAAACGTTGGCTTTATGCAGATTATTAATCACAGTCATATCAAACTCCGTGTTTTTGAAAGAGGTGTAGGTGAAACATTAGCTTGTGGCAGCGGAGCATGTGCTGCAGTGGCTGTAGGTCAATTACAAAATAGATTAAGTAAAGATGTAAGAGTTGAGTTGCGCGGTGGCAGTTTAAAAATACGTTGGCAGGGCAATGATAATGTATTAAAAATGACAGGCGCCGCTGAGCATATTTTTGATGGATATATAAACCTATGATTAAAGAGTCGCAAAATAAAATGGATATAACGACTGCATACGAATCTGAAAATCTAATTGACGCTGCACAAGTAGCTGCTTATCTACTTGAAAATCCAAGTTTTTTCACTCAATTCCCACAACTTATTGAGAAAATCACTATTCCCCATGTACACAAAGGTAGCGTATCTTTGGTGGAGCTGCAAAGTGAACAGTTGCGCACAAAAGTTAGAAGCCTAAGTCATAAGCTTAACCAATTAATTTCTATTGCCAAACAGAACGAAGCCATTTATCGGGTCTATGCAGACTTAAATTTACGTATTCTAAAGTGTGCCAACCTTGATGATCTCAAATTCATACTGGAAGAAGTCATTCAAGAAAACCTCCAGTTAGCATCTGTAACCTTAAAACCTTTCAAAGGGGCTCATGCTTTACCTGAGATCCAGCGACGCCTATTTATCGAAAAACGTTTTAAAAGACATCAATTTTTCTTTGGACGTTTAAGTGATCATGAACGCAAGTTATTGTTTGCTGATCAGGAAGCTAACTCGGTTGCTTTATTGCTTATTGGTGATTTAGGTGAACTCGGAATTTTGGCAATAGGTAGTAAAGACCCAAGTCACTTTAATCCAGATATGGATACCTTATTGATCACGCAACTACAGCAATTTTTGGGTGTCTTGTTACCTAAAATGCTGACTTATTAGTCAGTAAAATGTTAAGACCAAGCTTACATACTTGGTTAGAAAAATACCTTGCATATTTGAGGTACGAAAAAAATCTGGCTAATAATTCCATAGAAAATTATCACCGGCAGCTGAACGCAGCTTTCAACAAACTAGATTTTGAATCTTGGTCAACATTTAATACGTCAGATGTCCGCAAAATTTTAAACGATGCCCGTAAAAGCAGCCTAAGTTCCCGTTCTATAGCTTTACGCTTATCTTCTATCAGAGGTTTTTGTGCCTATCTTGTGCAACAAGGTCAACTAATACAAAACCCAGCATCATCCATTCAAGCACCTAAACAAGCCAAACCCTTACCGAAACAGTTGAATGTCGATGAGATGCATCAATTACTGGATATCAAAGAAGATGAACCTCTGGCCATACGTGATAAGGCCATGATGGAACTGATGTATAGTTGTGGTTTACGTCTATCAGAATTAGCTAATCTTAATATCAAAAGCATTCAACCTGACAGACAACTAAGAGTCATAGGAAAAGGCAATAAAGAACGTTTATTACCCATTGGTAGGATTGCCTTAGACGCATTAACTGTTTGGCTAAAAATCAGGCCAGAACTAGCATCTAGTGAAGAACCAGCGTTGTTTGTTAGTATGCTTAAAAATAGGATCGGCACCAGGCAAATAGCGAAACGTATGAAATTGTGGGCCACTCGTCAAAACCTAGAACAAGCTGTTAACCCCCATAAACTAAGACACAGTTTTGCCACTCATGTTTTAGAATCAAGCTCAGACTTAAGAGGGGTGCAAGAGTTACTGGGGCATGCGAATTTATCTACAACCCAAGTTTATACACACCTGAACTTTCAACATTTAGCCCACGTATATGATAGTGCTCACCCTAGGGCAAAAAAATCCAAATAATTAAAAACTTAAAAAGAATAGATAGTCATAAATGATTTATTATAAAAAACTTAAACCAATTCAAGCGATTACATTCGACTTGGATGACACCTTATATGAAAACACGAGTGTGATAGTCAACGCAGAGCGTTCTTTAATTGAATTTATGCACCACCAATATCCTGCTACCCAAGATGTGAACAAAGATTTCTGGCGCGCTCAACAAAAGGCCCATGTTCTAGCTAACCCATTATTAAAAAATGACATGAGTGAATTACGTCGACTTTCCCTAGAATCTGGTTTTATGACGTTAGGTTTGTCCGATAAAAAGCTAAATGCAGCAACCACAGAGTGTTTCGAACATTTTTATTTCCAAAGAAGTAACTTCACTTTAAACAAAAATATTCATTCTTTATTAAAAATCCTATCGAATAATCTGCCATTGGTCGCTATCACTAATGGTAACGTTGACCTAAAACAGATTGGGCTTAACGGGTATTTCACTACTTGCTTTAAGGCGAGTATGGAAATGCCAATGAAGCCACATAAAGCTATGTTTGATGCAGCTCAAGTACACCTGAACATTCCTCATGAAAACATTTTGCATGTAGGAGATAACTTACCCAAAGACATATATGGAGCACTTAGAGCGGGCTATCAAACTGCTTGGTATGCTGAAGATAGAAGTATGAATATACGTAATGAAAAAGCACAAATTTTACCCCACGTTCAACTCAGTAAGTTAACCCAATTATTAGAGCTTATTTAAATAAGGAAAAAGGCTTAATCTTCTAAAATATTCTGTCGCATGGTTTCGCAAGGTTTTTGACAGCTAGGCTTACCAACAATTTTTGCAGGGATACCTGCCACTGTGACATGTGCTGGCACATCACTTAACACCACACTACCGGCGCCTACTTTGGCACCTTCACCGATAACGATATTGCCTAAAATTTTAGCTCCGGCACCTATCATGACTCCTTCACGAATTTTTGGATGGCGATCACCGGCTGCATTTCCAGTACCACCAAGTGTGACGGATTGCATGATAGAGACATTATTCTCAATCACAGCAGTTTCACCCACTACTATCCCTGTGGCATGATCGAACATGACACCTTGACCAATTTTCGCAGCAGGATGAATATCCACCGAAAAAGCTTCTGAGTTTCGACTTTGTATAAACAAAGCTAAATCCTTTCTACCAGCCATCCAAAGTTGATGCGCTAATCTGTGCACTTGAATGGCCTGAAAGCCTTTAAAATTAAGTAATACCGTAAGAAATGAATGTACTGCGGGGTCGCGTTTAAACACAGCTTGAATATCACAAATTGCAGCTTCTACTACTTCGGGGTGCATTAAGTAACTTTTTTCGAACATTTCTCTAACGGACAACGCACTCATCACATCATCAGCTAGTTTATTAGATAAAATAAAACTTAACGCCGTTTCGAAATTACGGTGCGCTAAAATACAAGTGTGTACATAACTCGATAGAACAGGCTCATTATTAACAAGCTGCTCGGCTTCATCTTTTAATTGTTGCCAAAATTCAATACTCATACTTTCTCTGCAATTTAATTTGAATAACTAGAATACATATAAGGGTGACTTTAGTGTATTTAAACACAGTGTTACTGATATACTGGAAACATATTTTTCTAATATATTTTTTGTGTAATGGATGTATCTCGACTTCTTGACCAGTTAAACGACAAACAACGTGATGCAGTGGCCGCTCCTGCTTCAGACATGCTTATCTTAGCGGGTGCAGGTAGTGGAAAAACGCGAGTTTTAGTACATCGCATTGCATGGCTAATGGAAGTTGAGGGCATCGCCCCATACGGTATTTTGGCGGTCACTTTTACTAATAAGGCCGCCAAGGAAATGCGCGGCCGAGTAGAACAATTGCAAGGTAGCGCACTGAATAGTATGTGGATTGGTACCTTTCATGGTATCGCTCACCGCTTACTACGAGCTCATCATGCTGACGTAAACCTGCCAGAAAATTTCACTATTTTAGACTCAGATGATCAATATCGTTTGATTAAGCGCGTACTTAAAAGTCTTAATCTTGACGAAAAACACTGGGCACCGAAACACGTACAGTGGTATATCAACGGTAATAAAGACGAAGGGTTACGGCCACAGCATATCGAAACAAATGGTGATGCAACGCAACAAAAAATGCGTGAAATATATCAGACCTACCAACAAACATGCGATCGCGCCGGGTTAGTTGATTTTGCTGAATTATTACTCAGAGCCCATGAGTTATGGTTAAACAACCCGTCGGTTTTAGAACACTATCAAAAACGCTTTAGAGCAATTCTGGTAGACGAGTTTCAAGATACCAACAACATTCAATATGCTTGGTTGCGTATACTTGCCGCCCCCAGTAATAATATGATTATTGTAGGTGACGATGATCAATCAATTTATGGTTGGCGTGGGGCAAATGTAGAAAACATCCAACATTTTTTACGTGATTTTAAGGGCGCAAAAACTATACGTCTGGAGCAAAATTACCGCTCAACTGGCAATATATTAAAAGCGGCTAATGCTGTGATTGATAATAACCAAGGTCGATTAGGTAAAGAACTGTGGACAGAAGATAGCCCTGGCGAGCTTATTTCTTTATATGCGGGGTTTAATGAGTTGGACGAAGCCCGTTTTAACATTTCACGCATAAAAGAATGGCGAGACAACGGCAATGCCTTATCTGATTGTGCAATGTTATATCGCAATAACGCTCAATCGCGTGTTCTAGAGGAGGCATTATTGCAAGAGTCTATCGCCTACCGAATATACGGCGGCTTACGATTCTTTGAACGTCAGGAAATTCGAGATGCCCTAGGTTATCTACGTTTAATTAATCAAACCATTGATGACGCCGCGTTTGAACGAATTGTCAATACACCGGCTCGTGGTCTTGGTGATAAAACCCTGTCGCAAATTCGCGAACTCGCTCGCGATTCAGAATTATCCATGTGGGATGCCAGCACCCGAATACTTGCTGAAAATCGTCTAACAGGCCGAGCTTCTAATGCCCTTACTTCATTTACAAAGTTAATCAGACAACTCACACAGGATACTGCAGAGCTTTCCTTAGAACAACAAGCTGACTACGTGATCAAACATTCTGGCTTATTTGCCATGTACAAAGCAGAAAAAGGCGAAAAAGCTCAATCCAGAATTGAGAACTTGGAAGAACTGGTCACCGCTTGTAAACAATTTGTGGTGCCAGAAGAGGCGGATAATATGAAACCTATGTCAGCTTTTTTAGCACATGCGTCTCTAGAAGCAGGAGATAATCAAGCTGACAAACATCAAGACGCGGTTCAAATGATGACCATTCACACCGCAAAAGGCCTAGAGTTTCCACTGGTCTTTTTGGTCGGTGTTGAAGAAGGCATGTTCCCAAGCCAGATGAGTAACGAAGAGCCCGGTAAAATAGAAGAAGAGCGCCGCCTTTGTTATGTAGGCATGACACGCGCTATGCAAAAGTTATATATCACTTACGCTGAAAACAGAAGGGTATACGGTCAGGACAAATATCACACCCCTTCTCGTTTTATCAAAGAAATCCCAACCGATTGTATAGAAGAAGTCCGTTTGCGGACAACCATCTCTCGCCCAGTCCAAAATAGGTTTACCCCAGTCACGGGTCATACTGCTTTCGAATCAACAGGTTTCCAACTAGGGGAAAGAGTGTCCCACCCTAAATTTGCTGAAGGTACGGTGTTGAATTATGAGGGCAGTGGTGAACATGCAAGAGTACAAATTAACTTCGATGAATTTGGAAGTAAATGGTTGGTCTTGTCATTTGCAAAGTTAACGAAAGTCTAAGTTTTCCAGAGCTTGGAACGGGTTAATCTGCTAAATTAAATTTTTTCCACTAGATGTTAGCCTATGCAACGCAAAGTATTAATAGTCGAAGACAGTAAAACCAGCATGAACCTGATGCGCAGTCTTATAACTAAGGCTAAATTGCGCCCGATTTGTACCACTAGTTTAGTCGAAGCCAAACATATTTTTTCTAGTTCGGCACCGGAAGAATACCTTTGTGCAGTGGTCAACTTTAATTTACCAGACGCTCCAAATGGTGAAGCTATAGACTTTGCGATTGAATCTTTTTTACCCACTATAGTGATAACTGGTAGCATAAATGAATCAACCAGAACTACTATTCTTAATAAAAGTGTGGTGGATTACATCCCTAAAGAAAACCCTCAGGTCTATGAATACCTGACACGTTTATTAAATCGCTTGGATAAAAATAAAAAAGTAGGGGTGTTAGTAGTTGATGATTCTAGGGTCAACAGACATGCAATGACCGCTCTACTTAGGCGACATAATTTTATTACCTTTGAAGCCTCGAATGCTGAACAAGGCGTAGAATATTTACGCAGCCATTCTAATATTAAACTAGTGATAATAGATGAAAATATTTCAGGTGTGTCCAGTATTCAGATGATGTCTGAACTCCGTAAAACCTATTCTAAAGAAGATCTTGGTATCATTGGTATAACCTCAGATACCACAAGTGGTTTGTCTGCAAGATTCATTAAAAGTGGCGCCACTGATTACTTAAATAAACCTTATTGCCATGAAGAATTTTTCTGTCGAATTATGCAAAATGTTGAACGTTTAGAAAATATCGAAACGATCAGGCGTGTTGCAAATTCCGACTACCTTACGGGTTTACCTAACAGACGTCATTTTTTTACGCGAGTAGCTGCCAGCCTAACAATCAAGCCCAAATCACAAAGTTTAGCGATTATTGATATCGATCATTTCAAAAAAGTGAATGACACTTATGGTCATGATTGTGGTGATTTCACCCTGAAAGAGCTTGCTAAGTTAGTCGCTGAATATTTTATTGATTACACTGCTGCGCGATTTGGTGGTGAAGAATTTTGTGTATACTTTTCGAATACAGCGCCCGAAAAAGTACTGCAAATAATGGAAGATTTTCGAGAAGCTATAGCGAATAAGATACTCACTTTTGAAAAGAAAAAGTTGTCTTGCACCGTTAGCATAGGTCTAACACACAAAAGTAAAGGCGGCATAAACGCCATGATACGTTTAGCCGACGAACATCTGTATAGTGCAAAAAATAATGGAAGAAATCAGGTAGTTGATGATTAATATCTGCTTTGTAAGCAGTTAATCCTCACTCCAAACAAGTTACTCTTGGAGAAGCCGTCGCGATTTTCGGTAGACTCTCAGTGAGTCATAGACATAAATCAATAACCCTGACCAAACACATACGAAAGTGATTACCCTTGTTGTATCTAGTGGTTCTTGGTAGAGCATGACTGCTAACAGGAACATCAGGCTTGGACCTATATATTGGAAAAAACCTAAAGTCGTATAACGGATACGTCTAGCTGCAGCAGTAAAGCATAACAATGGAGCGGTAGTCACCACACCGGCAAGCAGCAGTGTAACATTGAGGTCAAAACTATTTGCCAACATGTTGCCACTGGTTGTATCCATGACAAGCCAATACAACAAAGCGAAGGGCAACATTATACAACTTTCAATCAATAAGCCGGGCATAGAGTCCACAGTCACTTTTTTACGCAATAACCCATAGATACTGAAACTAGTTGCTAACACTAAGGCAATCCAAGGTATCTGACCATATGAAAAAATCAAAAAAGTCACACCCGCAAAGGCTACAAAAACGGCTAATAACTGTAACCTGGTTAAGCTCTCTTGCAGGAAAAAGCGCGCTAGTAATACATTAAATAAAGGATTAATAAAGTATCCTAAACTGGCATCAAGCATTTGATCGTTATTTACGGCCCAGATAAAAGTTAGCCAGTTCACCGCTAACAATAATCCACTTATTGACAAGATTGCGATGACTTTTGGATCGCGGATTGCCCTAAACACTTGACTAAATTTTTTTCGAACAGCCAACAACAAACACAATACCAGCACAGACCAAACTATTCGGTGCATAACAATTTCTAGAGCAGGTACACTTGTCAACAATTTAAAATACATGGGTGCTATGCCCCACATTGAATAAGCAGCTAGTGCAAAGATAACACCTGCTTTTACTGATTTATCGTTCAAGTATTTGACCTAGCTTTAACAGCGCTTAATATAGCGTGGAGTGTGATGTAAGCATTTCGCAAATGCAATCTAAAACCTAATTGAGGTAAGGTAAACCCATGAAGAAAAGCGGGGAGATATTTTGGCAATTTCTGTTGCTAGGTTGTATCAGTTTTGGTGGCCCAGTAGCACACATTGGATATTTCCAACGCACTTTTGTGCAAAAACTGGAATGGCTTTCTAATGATGCCTACGCCAGATTGATATCTTTAAGTCAGATTTTGCCAGGCCCTGGCTCAAGCCAAATTGGATTTGCAATAGGATTACATAAAGCATGACTGGCTGGAGGCATTGCAGCATTTTTAGGCTTTACCTTACCCTCATTTATATTGATGTATTGGCTGGCCGTGTCGGTAAACTTAGATACCCCAGCAAGTTGGTTACTTTCAGTGAGTAGCGGCCTAAAATTGTTAGCCGTTGTTGTTGTGTTAGATGCAGTAATCACAATGTTTAGAAGTTTTTGCAAAAGTCGCTTATCAATCTTAATCATGGTCCTTAGTGTGTTACTACTCGTCATCTATCAATCCTTTTATACACAAATGTTAGTGTTACTAATAGCCATGTTAATAGGCATGGCTAATAAGCAAATTATCCCTAAGCAAATCAACATAGGTCAGACCCTTAAAAAAACATCCTGGCTACCTATGCTGCTATTTATCTGTATATTTTTAATCAGTTTGGGTCTAAGTCAAGGTGATTCTGTGGCAGGCTTATTCGCGACATTTTATAAAAATGGCAGTGTAGTATTCGGCGGTGGGCATGTAGTCTTACCACTATTACAAACTAGTATTGGCGCGACACTGACAGAGCAGCAGTTTCTTTTTGGCTATGCAGCTGCTCAGGGGGTACCCGGCCCTATGTTTACTATGGCAACATTTATGGGTGCACAATGGATAGAAAACGCACCATTAATTGGGGCTGCCGTGGCTACATTGGCGATTTTTTTACCCGGTTTTTTATTGATTTTAGCCATCAACCATAGTTGGCAATCTCTAGCTCAACACCCAAAATTTATTGGCGCATCCGCAGGTATTAATGCTGCGGTAGTGGGTTTTCTGATTGTGGCTCTCTACGATCCAGTATTTATTAATGCAGTTCACAACTATATTGACTTGGGCCTAGTGGTCATCGGCTTTCTGGGCCTAAAATTATTTAACCCCCCTATTCTGCTGCTGATAAGTATTTTTATTTTGTTAGGTTTTATTTAAAAATGTCCTGCTAAGTTTATGCCTATAACGACTAAGTAGCCGCTGAATACTGATTACGACCTGCTTGCTTCGCTTTGTATAAATTGATGTCGGCCTTATCAATCAAATCTATAGGATCCGCCACAGTATTTTTTTTATGGGTGGGGCTAAAGGCTGAAATACCCACGCTGATTGTCACAACAGGATATGAAGCCCGATGTGCAGATGGAATACTCCGGTTTTGCACATTTTGGATTAACTCCTGTGCCACCTGTTCAGCCCCTTTTAAATCTGTGAAAGGTAATAGTAGGACAAATTCTTCTCCGCCATATCTCGCAGCAAAATCGCGCTCTCTCCTTTTACTTGAAGCTATAATTGAAGCTATAATTTTCAAACATTTATCACCCTCCAAGTGACCAAACTCATCGTTAAATAACTTAAAATCATCAATATCGATAATTAATGCAGCCACGGAATGACTCCCCCGAACAGCTGCATACCATTCCTTATTTAGCATAGTATCCAACTGCATTCTGTTGGCTAAGCCTGTCAGCCCATCAGTGCAGGAAACCAGAGCAAGTCTTTTCTGTTGCGCGACCATCGTCATTAAATTCGTGACACGGGAGACCAAAATTCTAGGCCGCGTTCTTTTGTCTATATAGTCCACTGCACCTAGGGTTAAACAATCTTCTTCTTCGTCAAGATTTGGCTTGTCGGCCAAAAACATCACTGGAATGTGGGCAGTAAGTTGGTTGTTTTTAACGAAAGTACATAATTCTTGTCCTGAAATAATTGGCGTATTCACCACACTCAAAACCAAATCAATATCTTTAAGCATGATACTTTGTAATGCGGTTTTGCCATCTTGGGCTATTTCAATATTAAATGTTTTAGCGAAAAGCGAGGAGAGTGTGGAAATACTGACAACGTCCTCGTCAATAATGAGTAATGTAAGATGATGGTTAAAAGCTGTCATAACGTCCCTGCAAAATACGGCAATGAGCTACTGACTAAAAAAGGCCCAAAATTTATAAAACTAATAAAAAACTGAATTTTAGTGTAAATATTAACCACTAATAAAGCATTTTCTTACTTATATTGCGAGCAAAATCACGTATTAAATTTGCGCCTAGATTATTAGATTACATAGCTTCCTGTAATATATTCACTTAGGCATGGAATTTGACCAGTTTTTCATTGTTAGCGAGTGAACCTCGAGATAAAAACACGTAAACTTATGTTTTACTAATATCTTTTGAGCAACAGTTGTCAGATCACCCAGCACATTTTTCGCCTGCAATTACCCAAGCGCAACAAGTATTAAAACACACATTTGGCTATGATCATTTTCGTGATGGACAAGCACAAGTTATAAACCAAGTGATGCTACAAAAAGATGTGTTGGTTCTTATGCCTACTGGTGGCGGTAAGTCTTTGTGTTATCAAATTCCGGCTATATTATTACCAGGTCTCACGATTGTTGTTTCACCCCTGATATCGTTAATGAAAGATCAGGTCGATGCCCTTTTAACCTATGGCGTCAATGCCGCTTACATAAATTCAAACTTGTCGCCACAAGATATGTTTAAGGTTTTCAGAGGCATGCAAGATGGCAAATACAAACTAATTTACGTTGCGCCTGAAAGGCTTATGCAACTGGAGTTTATCCAACGTTTACAAGGGCTTACAATAAGCCTTATTGCAGTTGACGAAGCTCATTGTGTATCACATTGGGGCCATGACTTTAGAAAGGACTATAGACTACTTGGGCAATTAAAAGCCACTTTCCCGTATATCCCAATTATGGGTTTAACTGCTACCGCCGACCTTGCCACCCGTGCAGATATCACTCAGCAACTAAAGTTACAGCAACCCTTTATCTTCAAAGGAAGTTTTGACCGCCCTAATATCCGATACAACCAAGTCACCAAATACAAGGCCACAGACCAAGCAATTGCTTTTGTAAAGCAACAAGACGGTAGCGGTATTATTTATTGTAATAGCCGCAGAAAGGTAGACGATCTCAGCATCGCTTTGGCCAAACACGGGGTTAATTGTGCTGGTTATCACGCCGGTCTTGAAGGTGAAATTCGTGACAAAATACAGCGGGATTTTATACAAGACAAAATTGACATCATAGTAGCAACTGTGGCGTTTGGCATGGGAATAGACAAATCTAATGTGCGCTTTGTTGTGCATTTTGACTTACCACGAAGTATTGAATCATATTATCAAGAAATAGGCCGAGCAGGCAGAGACGGTATGCCCGCCGAAGCGTTATTATTATTTGACGAAAAAGATGCAGCTCGCATTCGTCAATGGATATCAACGGGTGAAAATCCACATAGAAATAGTGTAGAACTTCAAAAATTTGCGGCTATGGAAGCGTTTGGTGAAGCGCAAACCTGTCGCCGACAAATTTTACTCAACTATTTTGCTGAATATTCTGCGGGACACTGTGGTAACTGCGATATTTGCCTCGACCCACCCAAAGCATTCGATGGCACTGTCGATGCGCAAAAGGTTCTATCTTGTGTGTTTCGTCTAAAACAATCTGTTGCCGGCCAATATTTAATTGATGTGCTCAGAGGTAAACAACTAAAGCGCATTCTAGAACACGGCCATGATAAATTGACTACTTATGCTATCGGCAAAGATAAATCAGATGCCTATTGGCACAACATTATTAATCAATTAATCCACCGCGGATTTCTTAGGGTAGATATCACCCAAAACGCAGTTTTGAAATTAACTGAAGAAGCGAGGCCGATATTACAACAAGCGCAAAAATTGCAGCTGGCGGTGCCAAGGCTGAGTCTTGATTTAAGTAAAAAAGCACAGCTCATTACACAAGATTATGATCGTGCGCTGTTCGCTAAACTGAAACATTTACGCAAAACTATTGCTGAGCAGGATGATGTGCCACCTTTTGTGGTATTTAGCGATGCAACACTAGCCGATATGGCAGATAAATTTCCAGAGTCCGCGTTCGACTTCTTAGATATTCATGGTGTAGGTCAAACTAAACTCGAACGTTATGGTGAGCGTTTTATTGCCGCGATTTCGAAGCACATTAATAAGTAACCTGATCTCTAAATAAGTAAATATTGTAAAAGCAAATGCCACTCAAGGTTTACTTATTAGGGCGATTTGGCGCATACTGATTTATCTTATTTGATCTGATAAAATCAATGCCAGTTAAAGCTGTTCCACAAAAAAATGCAGACCTAAAAGTCGAAAAACTGAAAATTCCGCCTCACTCTATCGAAGCTGAGCAATCGGTATTGGGCAGTATGTTAATTGCCCCTGATTCGTGGGATAAAGTGGCTGAAATTGTGGTAGAGACAGACTTTTACAACCGTTCACATCAAATCATTTTCCGCGCTATTGTCCGCCTCCTGACTAAAAGCCACCCTATTGATTTAATTACCGTTTCTGAAGATTTAGAAGGTATGGATGAGTTAGAGTCCGCAGGTGGTTTTGCTTATTTAGGTGAGTTAGCCAAAAATACACCAAGCTCAGCCAATGTATCCGCATATGCACAAATCATAAAAGAACGCGCGGTGATCCGTGAGCTCATTGGTGTCGCCCATGTCATTGCTGATACCGGATATAATCCTGAAGGTCGCAATAGTGGTGAAATTCTCGATATGGCCGAGAGTAAGGTATTCGAAATTGCCGAAAAACGCACCGGCAAAGACGAAGGCCCAAAAAATGTTGAGGCTGTGTTAACCAAAACCATCGATCGTCTTGAAGTATTAGTTAAGAGTAATAAAGAAGTCACAGGAGTATCTACTGGTTACACTGACCTAGATAAAAAAACCAGTGGCCTGCAACCTTCAGATTTAATTATTGTTGCAGCTAGACCCTCAATGGGTAAAACCACCTTCGCTATGAACCTGTGCGAAAATGCGATGTTATTGGAAGAAAAACCGGTATTGGTATTCAGCTTAGAAATGCCCTCTGAACAAATTATGATGAGGATGTTGGCATCCCTTAGCCGAGTCGATCAAACCAAAATTCGTACTGCGCAGCTTGACGATGAGGATTGGGCCAGGATGTCTAATACTATGGCCATGCTAAAGGACAAAGATAATTTGTTTATTGATGATTCTTCCGGTTTGACCCCTATGGATGTGCGCACCCGTTCAAGAAAATTGGCCCGTGAGAAAGGGGGGATCAGCCTGATCATGATTGATTATTTACAATTAATGCAGGTACCAGGATTAAGTGATAATCGAACCTTAGAAATTGCCGAAATTTCACGTTCCCTTAAATCTTTAGCAAAAGAATTAGAAGTCCCAGTGGTGGCGTTATCCCAGTTAAACCGAAGCCTTGAGCAACGCAGCGATAAACGCCCAATCAACTCGGACCTGCGAGAATCAGGGTCAATTGAGCAAGATGCTGATTTAATCATGTTTATTTATCGAGACGAGGTTTATAACGAGCAAAGTACTGATCAAGGTGTCGCTGAAATTATTATAGGTAAACAGCGTAACGGTCCCATAGGTACATCACGGCTGACATTCCAAGGCCAGTTTTCACGCTTCGATAATTATTCTGGGCCAGCTGTAGAAGACAAGTACTAATACCACTAATTTCTGAACAAAAAAAAAGAGATGCAACTAGCATCTCTTTTTTTGTAGTCAATAGTTTATCTTTCGACTTTCACTCTATTTCTTGCCGATACATTTGCAGTAATTCGACGATTAACCTTATTAGCCGCAACAGTGTTAGATGTATCCAACAACTGAGTTTCCCCAAACCCTTTAGCGGTTAAACGTGCACCATCAATACCATATTTATTGATTAGAAGTGTTCTAACAGCATTTGCTCGCTTTTGAGATATCATCATATTGTAATCAGCATCACCTGGTGCAGAAGCATGACCTTCAATAACAGCATCTGTACCTGGGAATCGCTCCATGAAATCTGCAAATGCTTGGAACTGGGCATTATTTGCGTTATCAATAATCGAACTATTGTTGCCAAACGACACATTTAGATTAGTTGATACCTCTTCCTCAACAAATACACTACAACCATTTGCATCGACTTTATCTGTCATAGGTGTGTCAGCACAATTATCTACATCGTCTAGTATACCGTCTTGGTCAGTATCTAATAATAAGCTACAGCCTTTGGCACCGACTTTTGTTCCGACTGGGGTATCTGGACACATATCAATTGTATTTAGTATACCATCACCGTCAAGATCGTTTTTACAGCCGTAACTGTCGACCTCAGTTCCTGCAGGTGTGTCCGGACAGTTATCTAAACGGTTAATCACGCCATCGCCATCCAAATCCAAAGTACAACCCATAGAATCTACTGCTGTACCCGCTGGTGTATCTAAACATTGGTCTTGGCTATCGACCACACCATCATTATCACCATCTTTTGGCATTGACATAGCTATTGAACCACCGAAAGCGTATGCTAAACCCAATTTAAATCCCAAGTGAGTTCCACTCTCACCGCTATCTAAATTTTGGTAGGCAGCCACCTCAGTAACAATTTTCATGCTGTTACCTACATCCCAGTGTTTGCCCAAACCGATATTGGCCATAAGATCACGATCAGTGATTTTGGTAAATTTTAAACCGCCAAAAGCATAAAGCATGTCATCAGACAAAAAATATAATACGTCTGCACCTAAGCGATTTCCTGACTTGTCTGATGGGGATGCGTCAATATTTAAGTGAGATAATTCCAATCGGGCAGCCCACCCAGGAGTAAACTTAAATCCCATTTCAGCGCCAAATCCAACACCATTATCCAAGAAATCTGGGAGGCCAGTTTCAGATTGATCAGTTGCATAATACTCAACAAATCCAGCAACCCACTTTTCATTTTCTTTAGTCTGAGCTTGAACATTTGCACTCAAAGCGGCTGCTACAGCACTTAAAAGCAATAATCTTTTCATTTAATTAATCCCTTATTTTCATTTTAAATTGTTGGCATAGAAATTCGTTTGATAATATATATATGCATATCTTTAAATCAACTATTTTATTGTGTTTAGATACCTATAATTGTGTTTAGATACCTAATTATTATATTTAGAAACCTATTTCCCACAAATAGTCACAATTAAGTGACGATTTCCTGCTCTAACTCGGTGTTCACCCAATACTATGCCTTGCCACATACCTAAACCTAAAGTGCCTTCTATGATAGGGATGGTAAGGTTGTTGCCAAGTAAACTGGCTTTAATATGGGCAGGCATATCATCTGCACCCTCATAGTTGTGCAAGTAATAAGCCATATTCTCTGGCACTATTTTATTGATATGGGTTTCTAAATCTTGGCGTACGGTAGGGTCAGCGTTTTCATTAATGGTTAAACTGGCGCTAGTATGTCGAATAAACAGGTGTAGTAAGCCTGTTTTGACTTGTCTCAAGCCTTCAAGTTGATTAACCACTTCGTCAGTGATCAGATGATATCCCCTGCTTTTGGGGGATAAAACGATAGATTGTTGAGTCCACATGTATTTTTTATGCTTCTTATTTGTTAAAGCACATTTCTAGGTAGAGGTTGCCTGATGTATGAGAAAATGGCATCACCATTTTTTTCCCATTGACTTGATGGTTTATCGTATGATTTATCCCAGAAACAATCATAGGCGTAGCCATACCAAAATCATAACCTTTTTGATCCAGTTCGTTTTTGGCTCCACCGCATATCATATTGGTGATTTCTCCCACCATATCTTGCACATCAGAATCGATGCTATCAGGTTTTTCACCTAACATTTTGTGCATGATTTCTAACGCTAGCCCCTCATCAAAGGAAATAGACATAGAACCCTGAATATTGTCACCCACCATGCCAATCAAGCCAGAAACCTGCCCCCTCGCTTGATTATCACTTTTCTTTTTAGGTTTACCAGGCAATAACTCAATTTGTGCCATGGTTGTCAATACATTGAGTAAAGCAGCGATAAAGGGGTTAATAAACTCTGCGTTCATTGGATTAGTTGTTCCTTATTAGATTGGATTTATTGGCAAGCAGCGCAGATACCATGAGCTTCAATTGTCTGATTTATTATGCTAAATCCAACAGTTTGGGCTTGTTTATCTAAGGTATCTTTTACTCCTTCAGATTGGATTTCTTGTACATCACCACAAGTATCACAAATCAAAAACTGAACTGGGTGATTACAATCAAAATGATGACAGGCTACAAAGGCATTTGTGGATTCTATTTTATGAATGAGACCAAACTCTAAGAGAAAATCTAATGTTCTGTAGACCGTAGCTGGCTTTGCGTTAGACTCAGTTATTTTTAGAGTATCCAACAGTTCATAGGCACCTACAGCACCTTGTTGTTCGAGCAATAAAGCATAAATCTTTTCTCTCAGTAGAGTAAATCTAGCCCCTTTGTCTTCACAAAACTGCCTAGCTTTATACACTTGAGCAGCAATAGAATGTTGGCAAGTATCAGTCACATTTCTTCCCTCAAAAAAAAGCATTTAATAATAACACTAATTTTTGTAGGTTGCGTATTTTAAGCATTTATTATTAGTTCTTCGCGACTACATACGTTAATTTTAATGATGCGATACTCTCATAAAAGTATATTTCGATACTGGGTTTTACTGTGTTAACTTAAATTAGAAAATTTGATTTCTGGTAACTATATGATCCAACAAAATATATCGGTAACAGCTGAAACAAAAGCTATTTGGTTAATTTTCAGCGGTGAAAAAGTTTTTCAATCCACTGAACATTCAGGATTAATGATAGACACATGGGCAACGCTGGGTTTTGCCCATGCCTATCAAGAGCAAATCGTTCGAATAGGCAGTCATGGCGACTTACCTTGCTACTTAATCGATATGGGCAATGAACATATTGAACACGAACACCTTTCACTTGTCAGTATGCGTGCCTTACTCATGCAAAACCAAACTAGCTTTTTTGGCATTGCCTCTAGAGCATGGCAGATTGCTCTGTTTATGCGCACTCATAGGTTTTGTGGTCAATGTGGTAGCTCTATGCAACAAATTGATTGGGAAATGGCGATGCAGTGTTCACGGTGTCAGCACCGTTGTTACCCGCGAATTTCACCTTGTATTATCGTGTCTATCCGTCATAACGATAAAATATTGTTAGCACAAGGTAAACCTCAACGATCTAGGCAAATGTTTTCGACTTTGGCCGGTTTCGTAGAAAGTGGTGAAAGACTTGAACAAGCAGTGCACAGAGAAGTATTTGAAGAAGTAGGCATACAAGTTAAAAACCTGCGCTACTTTTCGAGCCAACCTTGGCCTTTCCCTCACTCATTAATGGTGGGGTTTCTGGCTGACTTCGACTCAGGCGATATAAAAGTAGATGGCAAAGAAATACTCGAAGCATATTGGTTTGAACCAGATAAATTACCCAACATCCCACCCAAGTTATCCATTGCGGGGCAACTGATCCAGCATACTATCGAAGAAATAAAACAGCAGAAAAACCTCACAATTCCCACCTATTCTTAATTAAAATTTGAGCATAAAAAACCCCACATCTGTGGGGTTTGAATATTTTAGCGTATTGGTCTCGTCAACGAGATTCTTGATTTTTGGTTGCTTTCGCAACTCTGTTATAGCAGAGAAAACTCTTAAAGTGCAAGTTTTTGCTGAATATAGCGCAAGTTTTTACTAGATATAGTGCAATTTACCCTTTTTTCAGTGGATAAAATCGCTACAATACAGACCTTTTTAAGCCCTTAGCCTAAGCAGGGCCAGTTAATTTTAATTTGAGGAAATCAATGCAGCCATTGCAAAACGACCGATATTTAAGAGCATTGTTACGTCAACCAGTCGACACTACACCAGTATGGATGATGCGCCAAGCAGGTCGATATTTACCTGAATACAAAGCCACGAGAGCAAAAGCGGGCGACTTTATGTCACTCTGCAAAAATGCTGAATTAGCCTGCGAGGTCACACTCCAGCCATTACGTAGATTCGATCTAGACGCTGCCATCATATTTTCTGACATTTTGACTATCCCTGATGCAATGGGATTAGGCTTATATTTTGAAACCGGGGAAGGCCCGAAGTTTGAACGGCCATTAACTTGCATGGCTGATATTAAAAAATTACCAGTACTGGATCCTGAAGTAGAACTGGGTTACGTAATGAATGCCGTGCGCACCATACGCAAAAATTTAAATGGATCAGTGCCTTTAATTGGCTTTTCTGGTAGTCCCTGGACACTCGCTACTTATATGATCGAAGGCGGCTCAAGTAAGGCTTTCACCAAAATCAAAAAAATGGCCTTCAGTGATCCACAAGCTTTGCACCTATTACTCGATAAGTTAGCCGACTCAGTTATTTTGTATCTTAACGCGCAAATTGCCGCTGGGGCTCAATCAGTGATGGTGTTCGACACTTGGGGCGGCGTATTGTCAGGTCGTGATTACCAAGAGTTTTCTTTGCAATATATGCATAAAATTGTCGATAGTCTCACACGGGAAAATGATGGGCGTAAAGTGCCAGTGACTTTGTTCACTAAAAATGCAGGTCTGTGGTTGGAATCTATCGCTGCAACAGGATGTGACGCAGTAGGTTTGGATTGGACAGTGGATATGGCTGATGCAAAAGCACGAATCGGCGACAAAGTTGCATTACAAGGTAATATGGATCCCTCAATGTTGTATGCCCCTTCAGCACGAATTGAGCAAGAAGTGCAATTAATCCTCGAAGGTTTTGGTAAGGGCAATGGCCATGTATTTAATCTAGGCCATGGTATTCATTTAGATGTGCCACCTGACAATGCCAAAGTATTTATTGATGCGGTGCATAAATTGAGTAAACCCTATCATCAACAATAACGCCTAAACACTTAGTCCTTTTTAGTAAAAGTGACGACCTCACCGGAGGCACACAATTGCTGTGCCTCAACTTTATTACAAGCCGGATCTATTTTAAGTAACCCTATGCCAGCTCCATTTGATAGCGTGGTTAATTTGTGATTATTCGGCTTGCGGTGTCTAACCAGCATGTTTCGCCTTTGGGTGAACCAGTTTAATGGCGAATATTTGCTGTACAAAATGCGGTTAAGCTTATCGAACCACTTTAGCAACTTATCGGGAAATTCGTTTTTGATACCGCTACTAGTGATTTGAGTAATATTTGGGCTGTTATGCCTGAATCTTAGGGTAATGTCATACACAAATGAATAGTGTACATCACCGGAGAGGATCACAAAATTGGGTGGAGTTTTGCGATTGCGAAAAATATTTAACATCACACTAGCCGTGCCTTTATGGGCCATCCAGTTTTCTGCATCAACAGTCAATGCTTTACCAAAAAACGTAAAAATACGTTGTATGATTTCAATCAGTTTTACACCAAAAATAGGTGCTGCAGAAACCATGATGACTGCCTCTTGTCCGATTAGATCCTGTTGCAATTCGCATAGCGCTTCCCAGTCCATCAGACCTGAAGGTTTACTTAAACTTGACTCTGAACGCCAACGTTGGGTGCGTGTATCTAATACCACCAGCTTGGGTGACGTTTCTAAACAATAATGCCAATGTTGCCAATCGAGTATTTTTTGCACGAGTTCGTCATGTTGCTGAATGCCATTTTCAGTGAAAAATCCACTACAAGAATCAAACAAAGGTTGTAACTTGGTGGGGTCATTGCCCCAGCCTTGACACAACCAATATCCCAACAATGCATTACCCACTATACGTTTTGCAAACAAATTGCCGTATACAGCCTCTTCCCAGCCTCGAGTTAAATTCCAATCATCGGTAATATCGTGGTCATCAAAAATCATATACACCCGCACATGGGCTAAGGCTCTTCTAACTTTCTCTAAACCAGCAACGAAGTGTTCAATGATGACCTGTTCTTCTGCAAATTTTTGTTTGAAAGGTTCGGGGATTGTTTCATCACTGATATGCACCAGTTGCCACATTTCAGGTGACCAAGTGAGAATATACATTGCCATAACTTCAGCGAAGGATATTAGGTGGTTACTAGCATTGGCCGAAGTGAAAATAGGTTTGCGTTTACCCGCAAAAAATTGACTGTAAGTTTTGGCTGTACTTGGATCATCTGGAAGCAGCTCTGGCCGTTGATAAAAGCAGTGAGGATTTTCAAATAACTCATCGCTGTTGCCAATTGTCGCCCCTTCAAGTTCTTCATGAAACAAACATAAGCTGTCAATAGTCTGTTTAATCGCTACCAGTGTAGGGCCTGCTACATCATCGGTATAAACTTGATCGCCTGACATCATTAATAAGTCAGGCGTCTCTATTTGCCCTGCCAATGCTAACTCAATTTGTTGATCCACTATTACCAAGCCATCGTCACTATCATGATGAGGTTTACGGCAAGAGCCATGTAACATTTGTGCAATTTGCTTGCGGATCACAAAGCTGGGATAAGATTGACCTGAATAAAGCAAAGTGGGCAGTAACTCAAGCAGGTGAGTTTCAGACCCATCGGTATCCATCAGAGTGATGTCATAATTTACCCGACTTCCACATAAAATTTCAGCATTCGGCTCTAGGGTGAGCAAATTGACAAAAGCATGAGTCCCTACTTGCAACTGAGAGAGTTGTTGAGCATCTAGCTGAGCATCAAACCAAGTTGTCTGTTGTTGCTGACTGAATAACTTAACAGAAAATTTATAGGCTTTATTGGTTATCAACCAAAAGCAAACTTGCCTTGCATTCGCTCGCCGAACTATAGGCCCAGCGAGTATTTTCGGTAATGATATTGGCGTGATTTCAGACAAATTCTTTATGCGCTCAGTTATTCAAACAAGGCATTTAGATAAGCGGCAATCCGTACACCACCCATTTGTAAACGCTGTTTCACTATAGGCAGATTTTGATATTGATAATCCCATGACAACTTATCATTGTCAGGATATAAATTAGCTCGTAGCTTTGCACTTTCAGCTATCCATACCTTGGGATCAACTTCCATCCATTGTTGCGCCTGTTGCTCAGAAATTTTGCGACTTAAGATTTTAGTCCATTCTGTGTATGACAATTTCTGCCTGTCAATCAAGCCTGAATCCCAGACTCGGTGTAAATTAGAATCTTCCCAAAAAAACGTTAGCTTTACGTCGTTACCGCCCCTGTCTATGCCATTTCCGGCGTGAAAGGGTTGATGTAAATCACCAATAATATGCACAATAAATCGCAGTGCGAGCTGTTTCTCTGCAAAGCTTGATTGTTTACTTTTTAATTGTTTGGAGAACATATCTAAAGCTGTCGCAGCATTGCCTTCAGGCGGCGGCGCTACGTCTGAATATGTCTTACCGTCAAACACATTCACATAATGCCAAGGGTTAGCGGTTTTTTTCCAAAACTCACTAGGATTTGACTTCATCTCGTCGGCATAAGTCGAGGCCTTAGCTAAATCTTCATTGATCAACAATTGATTAATGGCACGCTGTGCTTCAAGTGTTAGATATTGCTCTGCAATAGCCCCTGTAACCCGATGGCCAATTTGCCCCCAGCTTAACGCTTGAAAACTCATTGCAGCCACAACCACACCAATAATCAGTTTATTTAATTTCATTTGAATAACTCTTTATTTAAGTCTTATTTAAATCGATTTTTGCTAATTGTTCTGTCAATAATTCATGAATGCCACCAAAACTACCATTACTCATCACTAGAATATGGTCACCCGGTTTAGCATAGGAAATAATGGATTTCACTAACATCTGCATATCTTTATATAACATGGCTGTTACGCTGCTCTGGGCCAGTAGATCATCCATCGACCAAGTTAAGTTTGACGGTTCAAAAATAAATACCTGATCGGCACTAGACCATGAAGCGGCAAGTGTATCTTTGTGTACCCCCATTTTCATGGTGTTAGAACGAGGCTCGAGTACTGCCAAAATGCGACCATCGCCAACCTTTGCTCTAAGTCCATCAATAGTGAAGGCAATAGCAGTAGGATGATGAGCAAAATCATCATATAAGGTAATGTCATTAACTTTGGCTTTAACTTCCATGCGACGTTTTACATTAACAAACTGCGCTAGCGCTGCAACCGCCAAGTCGCTTTTAACTCCGCTATGTTTTGCAGCGGCTATCGCCATCAACGCATTATTAACGTTATGTTCACCCATTAAGTCCCACTGCACTTTACCTTGGGCTTGACCTTTAAACATGATTTCAAACTCACTGCACTCTGGGTTACTGTTTTGTACCTGCCAATCGCCGCCCGTAAACTGTACTGGAGTCCAACATCCCATGTCTAACACTTTTCGAAGGTTGTTGTCTGACTTAGGCAATAACACTAAACCGTTATTAGGAACCGTTCGAAGCAGATGATTAAACTGTCTTTGGATATCACTTAAGTCAGAAAAAATATCAGCATGGTCGAATTCAAGATTGTTCATCACCAAAGTGCGAGGTCGATAGTGTAAAAACTTAGAACGTTTATCAAAAAAAGCACTGTCGTATTCATCTGCCTCAATCACAAAAAATGGACTTTCACCTAAACGCGCAGAAACATCAAAATTTTGCGGGATCCCACCAATCAAAAAACCCGGTTTTAGACCTGCATACTCTAATATCCAAGCTAACATGCTGGAGGTACTGGTTTTGCCATGGGTACCAGATACAGCTAATACCCAACGATCTTTGAGTACGTTTTCAAGTAACCATTGTGGACCACTAGTATAAGGTAGGTTTCTGTCCAAAACATACTCTACCGCTTCATTACCACGGGACAACGCATTGCCTATGACAACTATATCGGGCTCATTTTCAAATTGTTTGGCATCGTAACCTTCAAACAACTCGATTCCTAGAGACTCTAATTGTGTGCTCATGGGCGGGTATACGTTACTGTCAGAACCTGTGACTTTGTGCCCTAGCTCTTTAGCGATAGCGGCGATGCCACCCATAAAAGTGCCGCAGATACCTAAAATATGTAGATGCATAGATTGCCGTTCAAAATGTCTAATGACGGTAGATTACCAGAACAAAGATCCCTAACCCAATCAAGAATGTAAAAAAATACGTCGTTTTGACGGCTATGGCAGCAGCCCCATTATGATTCGGTTATAAAGAATACGTTTCGGTTACTGAGTTTCTGGTTTTTTGAAGGTATAATTACCTTACAGTACCTATAATAAAAAAAACGTACTGCGCACACATACTAATTCAAGGCCCTACAACTAAAAGGTATTTACGCATAATGAAAAGACTTAACTCGCAACTTCAAGAAGATGGTGCACCTATGGAGCTCATCCTGCTATTAAGAACATTATTAGCAGGCTGCAAGGAAATTGCTTTTAGGGTCAGTCAAGGTGCCCTAGCCGGGGTATTAGGTTCAACATTAAGTGACAATGTTCAAGGCGAAAGACAGAAGAAGCTAGACGTAATTTCTAACCAAATCCTAAAAGACATTCTGAGTGAATCAGGTTATGTGAAGGCGATTTCTTCTGAGGAAGAAGACGAAGTGGTGCCTTGTAATCCGGAAGGCAAATATTTAGTCAGTTTTGATCCACTAGATGGTTCATCTAACACAGACATCAATAGCTTAATTGGAACAATATTTTCAATTACTCACGCGCCACAATGGATGAAGCCAGATGATCCATCGGCATTCTTACAGCCCGGAACACAAATTGTTGCCGCCGGTTATGTGTTATATGGCCCCTCCGCAATGCTTGCTTTGACTACAGGCCGTGGTACACATCTTTATACCCTAGATAAAACTCATGGCGGTTTCTTGTTAACGACACCTAATGTCAAAGTGCCTGAGCAAACGTCTGAGTTCTCAATTAATACATCTAATCAACGTCATTGGGAAGCCCCAATTCAGACATACATTAGTGATTTATTGGCTGGTACAGAAGGCCCTAGGGAAAAGGATTACAACATGCGCTGGGTTGCTGCAATGGTAGGTGACATCCACAGAGTATTATCCCGTGGCGGTATATTTATGTACCCATACGATAAACGTGATCCGAGCAAAGCCGGTAAATTACGCTTGTTATATGAAGCCAATCCCATGGCTTTCCTTGTAGAGCAGGCAGGTGGTTTAGCTGAAACAGGCACAGGACGTATTATGGAGGTTATGCCCACTGAAATCCATCAACGTGTACCTGTATTAATTGGCTCAAAAGAAGAAGTAGAAACCTGTTTAAGCTATAACAAATAAATTAATGCTGAGCTCTGAATCAGCTATCAAAAAAGCCTCTTATGAGGCTTTTTTGTATTTTAAGCCTACAACAGCGGCGCTATAACCAAACTGACTATGGCCATAACATTGATGAGGATATTCATAGAAGGGCCAGATGTATCTTTAAATGGGTCGCCTACTGTATCCCCAACTACTACAGCAGCATGCGTATCTGATCCTTTCCCTCCTAAGTTGCCTTTTTCAACATATTTTTTTGCGTTATCCCAAGCGCCACCGGCGTTCGCCATCATTAGAGCCAATAAAACACAACCTAACAATGCACCACCTAACATGCCTCCCAGAGCATAAGCCCCTAAACCAAAACCGATCAAAGGAGGCACGCCAACGGCAATGACACCAGGTAAAATCATTTTTTTCAATGCGGCTTGGGTGGCGATATCGATACAACGGGCATTATCAGGCTCAGCAGTGCCTTCCATTAGGCCTTCAATTTCTCTGAATTGACGTCGAATTTCTTGGATCATTTCAAATGCGGCATCACCTACAGCAGTCATAGTAATAGAGGCAATTAAAAATGGCAGTAAGCCACCAATAAACAAGCCTATTAAGACCATAGGATCGCCTAGATTCAATGTGAAATCTGGGTATTTAGCAGTAAGGGTTTCGATAAACGCAGCAATGATAGCCAGGGCTGCGAGGGCTGCCGCACCTATAGCAAAACCCTTACCAATAGCGGCGGTGGTATTGCCTAGCTCATCTAGCGAGTCTGTAATGGCGCGGGTTTCTTCTCCCAAACCTGCCATTTCGGCAATGCCACCAGCATTGTCAGCCACAGGCCCATAAGCATCAATTGCCATGGTAATGCCCACTGTAGCCAACATACCTACTGCGGCGATGCCTACGCCGTATAAACCGGATAGTTGAGTAGAAGCAAAAATAATCGCACAAATAGTTAGCACTGGAATAACCACTGATTGCATACCTACTGCCAACCCTGTAATCATAACAGTAGCAGCTCCAGTTTCCCCAGCTTTAGCTATTTTACGTACAGGTGTGGATGCGGTGTAATATTCGGTCACTAGACCAATAATAATGCCACCCACGGCGCCAGCAACCACCGCCCACCACACATGGTCACTCACACCCAGCTTGGTAACCACAAAATAAGCTGCAGCAATAAAAATAACTGCCGATGACATAGTACCAGCACGCAATGCCACCTCTGGTTTACTGGCTGACAACAATTTAACCATGACTATGCCTGCAACTGAACATAACAAACCAGTTGATGCCAAAGCCAAGGGCAAGAACATTAACGACTCTCGGCTTCCCAATACACCCACAGCCATTGTCGAAGCAATAGCAATAGTGGCAATCATTGAACCGCAATAAGACTCAAAGATGTCTGACCCCATTCCCGCCACATCACCGACATTATCACCCACATTATCAGCTATAACACCGGGATTACGTGGATCATCCTCAGGAATGCCAGCTTCTATTTTCCCGACTAAATCAGCGCCAACATCTGCACTCTTAGTGAAAATCCCTCCTCCTACCCGTGAAAACAGAGCAACAATTGAAGCCCCCATACCAAACCCATGGATTACGTGAGCTGTGGCCGGATCACCACCGAAAAACCAATACAGCGACCCTAACCCCAAAAGCCCCATTGATGCGACACATAACCCCATTACGGAGCCTCCCATAAAGGCGATGGTCAAAGCTGCTGCTGGGCCTTCGTCATGAGCTGCTTGAGTAGTTCGCACATTTGCCTTTGTGGCAGTAAACATGCCCATATAACCTGCAATGGCGGAACATAATGCTCCGGCAACAAAAGCCATAGTGGTGTATTGACCTAAAGAAAAATACAAAGCAATACCCACTACTAAGGCAAAAAGAAACAACATTTTATATTCGCGGTGCATAAACACCATCGCACCCGAATGTATGGCATCACCTATTTTGATGATAGCCAGATTAGAAACAGGTGCTTTTTTAATCAGTAGATAGATAACAAAAGCGCTAATTAAGCCCGCAAATCCCAAGATAGGTGGCAGATAGAATAGTTCAGACATGAAGGTTCCCTGAGTTAATGTAACAATGACACAAAACAAACCATCTTGAATAAATACAAAAATGGATCCGCTTTGCAAACCATTTATGCCAACTTCTCATTACTAACAACATTCATGAGTACATGGCTACTTTGTTGTTTTATTTACAATTTATTTACATTTACAGAGCAACTATAACGAGATTTTGTTGTTTAGTTCAAGTTTTAATCACTAAATGTACTTAGTCTGCGTATTAATCACTTTGTTGAGTTTCATCTTGTGTCTCTAAGCACTATAATCTCGCGCAATAAAATTCAACAACTTTAGGTATTACTATGAGTCTCAACGCTGTACCCGCTGGTAAAAATTTACCAGATGAAATTAATGTAATAATCGAAATCCCTGCTCACTCTGATCCTGTAAAATATGAAGTGGACAAAGAATCAGGTGCCATTTTTGTTGACCGTTTTATGGCAACCTGTATGCACTATCCTACTAACTATGGTTATGTCCCACACACTTTATCTGAAGATGGCGATCCAGCTGACGTATTAGTTATGACGCCTTTCCCACTTTTAGCTGGTTCAGTTATCAGGTGCCGCCCAGTAGGCGTATTAAAAATGACTGATGAGTCAGGTATAGATGCAAAAATTCTTGCAGTACCTGCTGATAAGTTATCAACCATTTATCGTGGCATTACTGATATTGATGATATTCCTGAGCTGACAAAGCATCAAATTCAGCATTTCTTTGAACATTATAAAGATTTAGAGCCAAACAAATGGGTGAAAATTGAAGGTTGGGAAGATGCAGCAGCGGCTAAAGCCGAGTTAGTCAACAGTGTTAAGTTGTACGAAGCATCAGAAGAGAAACCTGCCTTCTAACTTAAAGAAAAAAGATTACATTTAAAAGCCGGTATTTACCGGCTTTTTTGTAGCTGCGGCAATCACGTCAGTTGTGGTTAAACCAGCCTTACTGGATATAGTATGATTGATATCGCTTAGCATGGTATTTTATAGCGGTATAGATTTTGTGGTGTATGCCTTATGTTTAGCGCTGAATATCCCATGTCTAGATAACGAAATACTGAAAAAACCCTTTAAATTAGGCTAATCAAATTCAGACAAGTAAAAACTTATGATAAAAATTGCCAATGCAACGTGCTTAATATTGGTCTTATTCAGCCAGATAATATCAGCCAAAGAACCCCTTGAGCTGTTTTGGGAAGACATGGTGCCAGCGGATTACCAAACTCCCGACACTCCTTTAAGTCACGATGGCAGTATGGTGCAAATGGGACTAGATGCGCCCATCGTCGAGAGTCTAAATGGCAAGCTAGTAAAAATACCAGGATTTGTTGTTCCCTTAGAGGGCGACAACGAAACAACCACCGAATTTTTGTTAGTTCCGTATTTTGGTGCCTGTATTCATGTGCCACCACCACCAGCAAATCAAATAGTTTACGTGAAGTTTTCAGATGCAGTACCGATAGATAATCTATATGACGCTGTTTGGGTCACCGGTACCTTATCCACAAAAGGGTGGGAAGGTGATTTGGCGACCGTGGGCTATTCCTTAGTCGGTATCAGTGTGAGTCCGTATGATGGTTAAAACATAGTGAAATCGGTGACTTAGCAGTAAGAATTCATTTTCTTCTTTAAGAATTTTTCTATACTGATTTCCAAATTCAGATGAAGTGCCTTACTTATATACACAAAGTCGCAGTCACAATATAAAGGTGATTTGATGAATTTTTTAACAAAAATGTCTATTGCGCAAAAGCTATTTCTCATTCCAATTATTTGGCGTTTGATGTATCCAAATCGATGATAGACGGTACAGCCGATTATTCAAAACTGGGGCAACTGTCGACCACAATGAATGACAATTATGACAACGCCTTTGAAAACTTAACGAAATTTAGAGAGGTTCGCACTAAAGCCTTTCAAACAGACATACAAAAAGCCAGCGACAGCGGCCAATCTATCGTAGTCATAGGTGGAATTATGGCCTTGTTAACCATCATATTATTATTTGCCACAGCCGTTGGCTCAGAGCTTGCACAATTAGCTAAACATTTAGAAGGCATAGCAAAACAATTTAAAGTGTAATTTAACCCATAAAAAAAACCGCAGTTGCGGTTTTTTTATGGGTTAAATAGTGAACCTACTCTGGATAACTATTAGCCAAAAGCTGAGCTTTTATTTCATCATTTATTGCTACAGCTTGTTTAGTCTGAAAATCATAATGCACCATAGTTGTTGTACCCGTTGCACATTTTTTTTGCTGCTGCCACAACTCCTGATAAACATCAAAAGAACTCGTCCCTATTCGGCTGATATAAGTGCTAACTTGCACTTTCTGTCCATAATAAATCTGCTCTAAAAAATCAACTTTATAACTGGCTAAAATAAGAGGCCAATTTTGTAAATCCAATTCAGGATTAAATAGTTTGAAAATAGGCTCTCGACCGGTTTCAAACCAACCTACCAGCACAGTATTACTCACGTGAGCTAGGGCATCAGTTTCATAAAAACGAACATTAAACTCTTCACTGAACATGCAATATCATCCCTGTTGTTGCAATTGTTGTTGCAGTAAGGGTTTGAGAAAACGTGCCGTATGCGATTCTTGTACATTACAAATATCTTCTGGGGTCCCTTGGGCTACGATCTTACCACCACCTGAGCCACCTTCAGGGCCAAGATCTATGACCCAGTCTGCCGTTTTTATCACGTCTAAATTATGTTCAATCACAATGACTGTATTACCATGATCACGCAATCTATGTAGAACGTGTAATAGCTGTTTGATATCGTGAAAGTGTAAACCTGTAGTAGGCTCATCCAAAATATACAGAGTTTGGCCTGTGTCCCGTTTGGATAATTCTTTCGCTAACTTAACGCGCTGTGCCTCTCCACCCGACAGAGTAGTTGCAGCTTGACCTAAACGTACATAAGACAACCCCACATCCATCAAGGTTTGTAATTTACGAGCAATAGCCGGGATAACATCGAAAAAAGGGCGGGCCTCTTCTACTGTCATATCTAATACTTGATGGATATTCAATCCTTTATACTGGATCTCCAATGTTTCACGGTTGTAACGCTTGCCTTTACATAAATCACAAGGCACATACACATCGGGTAAAAAGTGCATTTCAACCTTTATAACACCGTCACCTTGGCATGCTTCACAGCGTCCACCTTTAACGTTGAAACTAAACCGTCCGGGTTTATAGCCGCGAGATCTTGCTTCTTGTGTACCCGCAAACAATTCACGCACCGGCGTAAAAATACCTGCATAAGTCGCAGGATTAGAGCGTGGTGTTCGGCCAATAGGACTTTGGTCAATATCCACTACTTTGTCCATAAACTCCATACCGGTAATGGTTTTATAGGGTGCAGGCTCCCCTGTAGTTGCTCCATTTAATTCTCTATGGGCAATGCGATAAAAGGTATCGTTAATCAATGTGGATTTACCTGAGCCAGATACACCGGTCACGCAAGTCATTAAGCCTAGTGGCGCTCTAAATGTCACATCTTGCAAGTTATTGCCAGTGGCACCCGTAAGCACCACCCACTTGTCTTGATCAATTTCGGTTCGTTTAGCGGGTATTTCAATTCTTTCTCTACCAGACAAGTACTTACCTGTTAGCGAACGTTCACTATTTTTTATATCTTCGATAGTACCCTGTGCCACAATTTCGCCACCGTGTACCCCTGCACCTGGACCAATATCCAACACAAAATCCGCAGCTCGGATCGCATCTTCATCATGCTCAACCACTATAACGGTATTACCTAAGTCACGTAAGTGAACAAGGGTCTCAAGCAACCTTGCGTTATCTCGCTGATGAAGTCCGATAGAAGGTTCGTCGAGCACATACATCACACCCACTAACCCAGCACCTATTTGACTGGCTAACCTAATCCGCTGGGCTTCACCTCCCGACAAGGTATCGGCGCTCCGTGAAAGAGATAGATAATTTAGCCCTACGTTGACTAAAAAAGTTAATCTATCGTTGATTTCTTTAAAGATTTTTTCTGCAATTTTTAAACGTTTACCGGTTAGGGTAAGATTGGCGAAAAACTCCAAAGCACCTGCAATCGACATGTCGGTAATGACATTAAGTGGCGTTTCTCCAATAAATACATTTCTAGCTTCTAGTCTAAGCCGCGATCCTGAGCAGGTTGAGCAATGCTGTTGGCTCAAATATTTAGAAAGCTCATCCCGTACCGCATTAGATTCTGTTTCCTTAAAGCGTCGTTCCATATTCGGGATAATCCCTTCAAATGGATGTTTGCGTTCCATAATGTCGCCACGGTCGTTAATGTATTTAAACTTTAACGATGTGCCTTTACTGCCGTTTAACACAATATCTTTGGCTTGTTCATCGAGCTCTGCAAAAGGCACTGTCAAATCAAACTTGTAGTGATCAGCCACAGCTTGCAACATCTGAAAATAATAATAACTGCGTTTGTCCCAGCCTCTAATAGCGCCACCCGATAAACTAATTTCGTCATTGGCGATAATACGCTTTGGATCAAAAAACTGCCTTATACCTAAACCATCACAACTTTGACAGGCTCCAGCAGGATTGTTGAAGGAAAATAAACGTGGCTCTAACTCAGCCATGCTATATCCACATTGTGGACAAGCAAAGTTTGAAGAAAACACCATTGGTAACTTGTCAGGCTCGTCCATATAAGCAACTGTTGCGGTGCCGCCAGACAAGTTTAGGGCTGTTTCAAAAGACTCCGCTAAACGAAGTTTTAAATCTTCGCGCACTTTAAAACGGTCAACGACCACTTCAATGGTATGTTTTTTGTGTAAGTCGAGTTCTGGGGGATCCGACAAATCACACACATTACCGTCTATTCTCGCCCGAATAAAACCTTGGGCAGCAAGATTTTCGAGGGTTTTAAGGTGCTCACCTTTACGGGCTTGAACCACAGGAGCAAGCAACATCAATTTTAAATCGGCTGGCATGTCTAAGACACGATCAACCATTTGACTGACCGTTTGTGCATCTAATGGCAAATGATGCTCAGGACAACGCGGCTCTCCTACCCGTGCATACAACAAGCGTAAGTAGTCGTAAATTTCTGTAATGGTTCCCACAGTAGAACGAGGATTGTGCGAAGTAGATTTTTGCTCGATGGAAATGGCTGGCGATAAACCTTCAATATGATCCACATCAGGTTTTTCCATCATCGATAAGAATTGCCTGGCATATGCTGACAAGGACTCGACGTATCGCCTCTGCCCTTCTGCGTAGAGTGTGTCGAAAGCCAAAGAAGATTTACCCGAACCAGACAACCCCGTGATCACGGTTAGTTTATCTCTCGGTATATCTAGATCGATGTTTTTGAGATTGTGGGTGCGGGCACCGCGTACTTCAATTCTATCCATTTTTGACTTTTATCGACTCCAAAAGAAGAAGTATTACACACTCTTGAAACTAGCTCTATGGCCACGCAGATTATCTTTTTACTAGTACCACGCAGTCAATCAAAAATATTGTTTAAATTGTTTGTCGAAAACGAATCTATGCTAAACTAAATGGCCCTTTTTCTTGTATATTTTCATTTTCCGATATTAGATTAAACCTTGAATTCTACTGAACTCCGCAGCGCCTTTTCTCTTGCCTTTGTGTATGTGCTTCGCATGCTTGGATTGTTTATGGTGATGCCAGTCATAGCCATTAGTGCCAAAACCTATCCAGATTATTCAGCCTTTTTGGTGGGCCTAGCAATAGGTGGTTACGGTTTGACTCAAGCATTACTACAAATTCCCATGGGGGTTCTATCAGATAAAATTGGTCGAAAACCCGTTATTGCAGGTGGTTTAGTGATGTTTGCCATTGGCAGTCTTGTGGCGGCCACCGCTGATAGTTTAGTTTGGGTCGTAGTCGGTCGTTTTCTGCAAGGTGCCGGCGCAATAGCTGGAGCCATCATGGCTTTGGCAGGAGATTTAAGCCGTGAAAGTCAAAGGCCAAAAGTGATGGCTATTATAGGTATTTCTATTGGCTTCTCTTTTTACTTAGCCTTACTGTTGGGCCCTATTATTGCGGGTAAGTTTGGCCTAAGCGGTATTTTCCTAATGACGGGTGTATTGGCTTGTCTGTGTATTTTTCTTGTGTTGTTTGTTGTACCTAATGCAAAAAATATTGCACCTAGGGGCGATACCCTACCAATTTATAGTGATTTAAAAAGCCTCTTTTCGCACCCTCAATTAATACGCCTCAATATCAGCGTGTTGTTATTACATATGCTGATCACTCTACTTTTTGTACAAATCCCAGTATTTTTAGTTGATTTAAATTGGCCTCTTTCTACTCATTGGCAAGCATACTCAATAGTTTTAGTCGCTTCAGTTGTCGGTCTTATTGGCCTGATGGCCTTAGCGTCAAAGCATAAACAGTGGGTCATGCAATTCAGTGTGGCTGGTCTGGCAATAGTATTTGCATTGTTAATATTCGGCCAACATTCAATTATTTATTTGATGTTACTGGTTAGCCTGTTTTTTACCTGCTTTAACTATCTCGAAGCGAATTTTCCAGCTATGGTGTCAAATATTGCCCCAGCTGGGAAAAAAGGCTCAGCCATGGGAGTTTATGCCAGTTTTCAGTTTTTCGGCGCATTTTTAGGTGGAGTATTATCCGGCGGTCTCGGCGAGCTGTTAGGCACTCAATGGGTATTTGGTTTAGCCAGTATTTTATGTTGTGTTTGGTTGCTGTTAATCAGAGGTTTGGGCGCGACGAAAAGACTAAAACGTTATACACTTAGTACCAACAATCAAATAACAGATCTGACTTTACAGCAGCTTTCAGAATTAGAAGGCGTGGTGGATATAACAGTTGTTCCAAATGAACAGGTTATGTATTTAAAGGCAGAACAACATTTCGATATTCAACAAGCTCGACTTGTGCTGAATTTAAAAGATTAATTAGGAGAAATCATGGCTAGCAAAGGCGTAAACAAAGTAATTTTAGTGGGTAACTTAGGTAAAGATCCCGAAGTAAGATATACCCCAAATGGCAAAGCCGTAGCCAACTTAACCTTAGCCACATCAGAAAGCTGGAAGGATCAAAGTGGCCAAATTCAGGAAAAAACTGAATGGCACCGCGTGTCCATGTTTGGCAAGTTAGCGGAAATCGCAGGCGAATATTTGCGTAAAGGTAGTCAAGTTTATATTGAAGGTAAATTGCAAACCCGCAAATGGCAGAACAAAGAAGGTCATGATCAATACACCACAGAAATTGTTTTAGACCCATTCAATGGTGTGATGCAAATGTTAGGCAGTAAAGGTGGTGGTCAATCTGAAGGTGGTTTTCAAGGGCAACAACGTCCTGCAGCTGCGCAACAGCAACCCAATCAAGGTTATCAACAAGCACCGCAGCAAAGCAATCAACAAACACCGCAGCAAGGGCAACAATATCAAAAGCCGCCAGCCCAAGGTGCGACCCAACAACCCAATCAAGGCTTCAACCAAGCACCAGCCCAAGGGCAACCTGCGCCTATGGCTGAACCAGATTTTGATTTTGATGATGATATTCCGTTCTAGACAAAGACAAAATATTAAATGTTGAAAAATATTCTATAATTACATAAAGCCCTGATAATCAGGGCTTTTTTTATTCACCTAAGTTATTTAGAATAACTGTCGACAAATATCTATACCCAAGTTACTTCAACTTGCAGGTTTTAGTACCTGAAAGTTATCATTTATCCGACTGTTTAATATGTCAGCAATATCCGGAAGGGTGACGTTAAAAAAATGCCGAATGTGTTGTCGAAATTCCTTTGCGCTAGAGAAATATCGATTATTGCGAGCATATTCATTCATGACTTTCCATAATCGCTCTATGGGGTTCAGATTAGGGCTGTATGGGGGCAGATAATGCAGTGTAATTCCTAATTCAGCCGCTTTGTCTTTCACCTCCTTGGAACGATGATAACCCGCCCCATCCAGCACTAAATGAAGCGTATTATTTGCTAAGTACCTCTGCTTTAGGTGCTCCATAAAATCCATGATGGTGCTGCCATTTACAGTCTCGTAATCATGCACTACCGCTTCAGCTAAATGATTTAACCGGATCGCGCCTACAACATTCATTCGGGTGCGACTGCCTGTGGTTTCAATGGGTTTATCTACCCCTTTACGTATCCATCCAGATGTCACCTTGGTCGCTTGAGTAGGATGCACTGCATCCATGAATAAAATAGGCTCATCATCCGATACGCTATCCCGTAACGTTTCATATTCTTCGATAAACGCAGCTTGCTTTTGCTCATCAAATTTATGAGGCACACCTTTAGGCTGTTTGTAACTAAAGCCGTTTTGGTGGAGCCATTTATTTAACCCAGACACTGAATAGGTAATCTTCCACGTCTTTTGAATGTAGGCCACTATTTGATGGGTGTGTAAGTAAGTGATATCTGACAGGTGTGCAACCAATTGCTGGGTTTGCTCAGTATTTAAATGACTGGCAGAGCCACCACCCGCAGGCTTGAGCTTCAGACGTTTGGCGTAATCACCGATATGGCGTGTAATGCTGGCTTCACTCTTACGCAAGGCTTGTGCAATTCTAGCGACGGTCCACCCTTCACTGCGTAACAACACCGCTTTAATACGGTCACGCTCCCTTCCATCACGGGCTTTCGTATGTCTCGCTTCTAGCGCGGTTTTTTGGTCGGGTGTAAGGGAAATATCAATCATAGGTACAGCCTGATCCTCAAATCAGACAAAATCAAGCATTTTCATTGATCACGGGTATATACCAATGAAACTGCAAATATTACAAATATATATTTTGTCCTGAAAAATCGGAGATAATGAGGAATTAGACGGTTTCGATGAATGGCTTGTTAGGACTGACATATTCTCTAGATTATGGACGCAAAAAATGAAAGAAAAAATTCTCGTAGTAGATGACGACCCTGCAATATTACGTATTAAAACCCTTCAACCACAAAAAATTCCTTGTGCGCACCCAATTTCACTTAAAAATGCGCCGCTTAGTAAAAGAAGTACAACTAGCAAACGAAAGTTTAGAAAGCAAAATACAAGCCCGAACCCAAGACTTAACTGACTCAAATAAAAAACTCAACCAAGTTATCGACGAAAGAAAGTTACTAGAAGGTCGTCTCAAACACTAGATTGGGACTGATTTTTTAACACAACTTCCCAGTGCTCTGCGAAATGCTGAAAAAGGTGGCAGACTTGTCTAGCAACATTATGATTGCCAAACATATAGAGCAAGAATCGGTGGCTAAAAGTTTAACTGAACTAGGTATCGACTTCGCCCAAGGTAGCTTATTTCGTGAACCAGAGTCACTTAGCAATTTAGATAACCCCGAGCTGGGGTTATCTAAAAAATAAGCCTAAAATTGGTATTGCACAGTGGCATAAACTGCTCGAGGTTCACCTACAAAGTATCGGTAGCTGCCAAACCCAAAATCGGCTCTTTCAGCATAATCCTCATCAGTCAGGTTGCTGACTCTGACCCCGATATCTAGTCTTTCACTTAATCTTAAGCCAGTTCGAAGATTAAGTAAGTTGTGACCACTATATTCAGCACTATTTTCTGGATTAAGATAGTAGTTACCTTGGTGTACCCACTCCAGCTCTATAAACTCACCTGAATCAGAGCGCCAACCTAGTTGTGCACTCCCCATATGTTGTGGAGCGGTATCTATTTCATTGCCTTGGATATTGATCCGACTTAACGTCAGGTTTGAGTTATACTGATGTTTAGCGAAGGTGCCGTTGGCAGAGGCATAGAAATACTGCCATTGATAGTTTATCGCCAGCTCTATTCCCCGATGTGATGTTTTACCATCGCTGATATTTTGCCTATCCGTGTCTTGAAAAATAAAATTGTCTTTTTGCATAGAAAATAAAGTCACATCATAAAATAACGATTCAGTCTGCCCTCTTATGCCTAGTTCAATTGAATTGATATTTTCAGCATCAAGCTCTGCCACTGTTTGCCCGGCTTGTAGTCTAAATAACTCTGTGGTTTGAGGAGCACGATACCCTGTAGAATATTGGGCATAGAGTCGATTCTGATTGGTTAAGGCGTAATTTGCATTTATTTGGTAAGACCATTCGTCATAATCGACTATTTGGTCTTCTGGGCGAGTAAATCGGCAATTTTCAACACCTTGTTCACATGCACTACCTGTACTTAAGCGATTATCGTAATCATATTTGCTGTGTTCATAACGCACCCCAGCACTCAGCATTAATTGTGGTGTTGCTGTCCATTGAAGTTGAGCAAAAGGAGAGTACACACTGGCATTCACCTTGTAATCATAATGAATGCCCGCAGGTAAAGCAGGCGAAAATTCAGCAGCTTGAGTCTCAGTCAATTGCCCCTGAGTATAATCGGCGTCAAAGCCGCTTAACCATGTTAAGTCGCCATAATCCTTTTGAAATTGTGCTTGCACACCAAGGCTGTTGTGACTGTTTTCCTCTAGGGGTTGCCATGGAAGAAAATGCTGTAAAAATTGCATATCTGTCGACCTTATATAAGGCGTAATGCTAAAGCTGGTTGTGTCGTTTTCAACGTAGCTGATTTGGCTATAAACCCGCATAGACTGACTATCACGAAACGCTTCAGGGTTGGGGTTTTTCTTTTTGAGTGCGGCGTCTTTATACACCTCGAAACCACTGATAAAACCGGCAGTTTCTTGATTCAGATTAGTGACCGCTAGTACATTCTTGATCTGCCATTTACCCTCTTGATATTGATGTATCAGATTAAGTTTTTGCTGATCAAAGCCACTGTCATCTAAATACCCGCCATCTTTTGTGACGTTGCCATAAAATAACAAACCATGTTGTTCAGTGCTTGTAGACAAGCTAAACATGCCACGAGAGTAGCCATGAGGCCCTATACTCAAAGACGAATTTGACTGTTGTGTATCAAAAGGATTGGGTGTTAGCACATTAATCACCCCATGCACTGCATTAGAGCCATACATGGTACTTGCAGGGCCGCGTAAAACTTCAAGGGACGATGCCTGTTCGGTATTCGCATCGAACAATTGATTTACATTGCAAAATCCGGGTGCACGTAACGATATTCCATCCTGCGCAATAAAGAATGCACCACAGCCACCCGCACCGGTCAGAACTGGTGAACGTATGGCGGTCAGATGTTCTTGGCCATTGCCTCGACTTATCCATGCGCCTGGTATGCGAACCAAAGCTTGATTGATGTGCTGTTGGTCAATCAATCTTAAACTTTCCTCGTCTAGCCAACTGATATTGCCAGCTACATCCAAAATATTTTGATTCGTGCGGGCAGCAGTCACAGTGATCCGCTCTATTGCTTGTTCTTGTTCTTGGTTTTGGCCTAAAACCGATGTGCTCAATAGGATGAAAGCTAAGTAACTCTTATTTAAGTTCAAAAAATATTCCTAGGTAACAATTTAAGATGAAATTATGGCTGGACTTTAAGTCATTGTTTGCTGCATTCATACGCACAAAATGTAAGAAAGTTTACTTTAGTTACGTCATTTCATGTATTTAAAGCAATGCTAACTTGGGCAAATTTGCGCTTATTTAGCCAGATTATCCACTGTGTTTTGCTGCATATTTTCTCATAATTGGGACGGCAAAGTCCCAAACATTAAACGAAACTGACGACTAAAATAACTGTGTTCAGAAAAACCACAACGATAAGCCACATTGGTAATGGGCAAACGGGTTTCGATTAACATTCTACGGGTGTTTTCTAAACGAATTATCGGTGATAAATTGTTTGGCTATATGCGGCGAAAAAAACGCTAAGTCTGACTTGCCTAATACTTGATTAAGTGAATGCATGCCAATTTGCTCAACAAATTTTTTATTGGCATAAATCACCTCACAAATGGCAATATTGATGTCCATTTATTGTTAGTAAATTTGTTATTAGCCGTAAATCTTAACTCGGCTACACAAAGGGTAGGTATCATATATGGTTACAACGATTAAAAAAACATCACTATTACGCAGTTTTCGATTCGCTTTAGTCATGCCTATTGCATTGAGTTTATCCTCTGTCACCTTCGCCCATGAAGTAGGTTTACAGTTGTACAGTGTAAGAAAGCAAATGGAGCAGGATTTACCCAAGGCCTTTAGTCAAATTAATCAATGGGGGATCAAAGTAGTTGAAGGTGGAGGAGCGTTATATGGACACCCTGTTGAAGAGTATAGAAACCAATTACTAAAAAATGATCTACAAATTGTCAGCGTAGATGCTTCATTTGAAGAGCTGCGGGACAACCCCATAGCAGTGGTGTACAAAGCTAGATACTTTGGCAGCCGCTTTGCAACATTTTATTGGATACCACACGATGCTGCAAAAATGGTTTGATCTCGAAGATGCCAAAGGAGCAATTGAGGTCATGAATAAAGCCGGCAAGTTGTTAAAAGAAAATGGCATAACCCTGCAATATCACGCACATGGATACGAATTTCTACCACATGGAACAGGCACGTTGTTGGATTACATACTTGAAGATGAATCATCTAGGGTAATGTCTCAAGTGCCTGAAAGTTTATGCTATTTAAAAAATTTTGATAAAAAGATGCACTAAGGGATGGATGTTGGTCAATATCAAGCTCAGTCTATCTGGGCTTTATTACACACTAAATATACCCTTTGATTGAGTACTTCAAACATAAAACTTAGCTAAGTGATTTGTTTTTTTACTTTATAAATCATTGGGTTTAGTGAACAACAGTTGCAGCTCATAGACCATATAAAACTAGCTCTTTAGGTGGTTTTTTGCTGTAATGGAGATAACTAGAAAGCTATAAAGCTTGTGACATGCAAATTGGTTGGCGCGATTTTATTAAAGGGCTATTCAAAAAGGCCTCACTATTTCATTCTGTAGGGATTGAAATAGGCGTTAACGACTTTCATATCTCCACCTTAATAAATGTCAAAGGCAGACTAAACTGGGTAAAACAACACTCTGCACCGATCGATAATTGGCAAACTACACTCAAAACTTACGTCGAAAATAATCATCTGGCTAACACTCAATGTAATATCGCCTTATCTATTTCAAAGTATCAACTGTTACAGTTCGATAGGCCTGCGGTAGAAGACTCTGAGTTAAACCAAGCTTTGCAATGGACGGTTAAAGAGCACTTATTCAGTGACGAGGAACTTGTTATTGATTATTTTGATCCTCCGGCGGCGGCAACATCTTCGGTCAAAAAATTAAATGTGGTTGCTGTCAGTAAGCGAGACGTGATAGAAATTCGCGATGGTGTATTAAAAGCAGGTTTAGCACTTAATATCATAGGGATTGAAGAACTAGCAATCTGCAATCTTTTAGCACCAAGTGACGATGCCATCATTACTTTAAAACAAGAGGAAGGTGGGCAACTTAGCTTGAACATTGTTAAGCGCAACCAATTGTTCTTTTCTCGACGCTTACGTGGTTATGAAAATTTAGCTCATTTTTCACCAGAAGAATTAAAAATGGGGGTGGTTGATAACTTAAGTTTAGAAATTCAACGCTCCATGGATTACTTTGAGAGCCAGTTACGACAAGCACCTGTTAAAAAAGTCTATATTTCTTTAGATACCATCCATCAAGAACCACTGGCAGACATGATCAAACAAGTGATTTTTGTTGCAGTGGAAAAATTCATACCTGATGTGACGACAGACGCTAATATGCCTATTACACCATCAAGCTTTGCTAGCTTAGGCGCAGCAATGGATAACGCGAGTTTGATTAAATAATGAAAAATATAGTTAACCTTTATCATCCAGAGTTTCATCCAAAGTTACGATTGCTAACGCTGTCTACTGTTCTTATGAGTTGGGTATTTGCAGCACTTTTTTGCAGCTTGTTGTACTTTTATGTGGCATCTAAACAGCAAAATTTCAAATCTGAAATTTCTAAGATAGAACAAAATAAACAACAACAACAATTATTGATTAAGGAGCTACAAAGCGCAATAAACAACCAAAAAGTGGACCCAGAACTGTTTAAACATGTGGAAAAAAACCAACACGTTATTAATCTTAAAAAACGTGTGTTAGATAAATTGTCTGGTCAAGAGAAACTAAAATCACAGAGCTTTTCAAAACTGATGATAGATCTCGCCAATCATCACCAAAGCGGACTGTGGTTAACTCATATAAACTTGAATGGTATGCATGTGTTAATGGAAGGCGCAGCGACAGATTCTGCCATAGTACCTAAATGGCTAAGTTCATTAGGTCAAACTGATTATTTTAGAGGCCAAGAATTCGCAGACACTCGTCTTTACCGTGACTCTGGGCAACAACTCAATTTTGTTATTTCAACTGGTAAAGAGCTTACAATAGAAAATGGCTCTAATAATGAATAATTCTTTTGAGCAGGAATACAAAAAACTATCAAGCAAATTCCTCGAGGTAAGCTTACGTGAACAAGTTTTAATTCTGTTTTGTGGCTTAGTTGTTGTGATATTGATGATGTACAGCTTGTTACTAGAACCAATATTTGAGAGTTCTGAAAAGTTACAGCAAAACAGTAAAAGTGCCGATAAAGAAATCCGTTTTTTGATAGCGCAAGTGGCTGAATTATCCGACAACATTAAGACAGATCCAAACGGGCCAGTACTTGAAAGAATCGCTTTATTGAAACGCCAAATTCTAAACATTACCAATCAATTAAAGACACAAACGGACAATTTAGTGCCGGCTAATAAAATGGCAGGTATGTTAGAAAGTGTGTTAGCAGGCAGCAAGGGGTTAACTTTAATTGAATTACAGTCTATTGCGCCTATTCCTATATCACTAGGGCTCCCCGAAGAGCCCGATGCTGGTTTATATCGCCATGGAGTCACACTTGTGTTTCAAGGAAACTATTTCGATATTCAACGATACTTAGAGAAACTTGAATCTCTGCCATGGCAATTCTACTGGGAAAGATTTGACTATTTAGTCGGCGACTACCCAACTGCAAGTGTTGAGTTAGAGATATATACACTCAGTACCAACAAAGCTTTTATAGGGGTTTAAGAGTATATGAAACAGTTATTATTACTATTATGCCTCGGCTTGACTCACGTACAAGCCAACACATTGACGGATCCAACGAAACCCAACCCAAATACATCGATGTTTAATACTGGTAAAGACCCAAAAGCGGTGATGACAATGGCGCTAAAATTAACCGCAATCATCAATAACAGTCATACTAAGCAAGCGATTATCAATGGTAGAAGTTTTACAGAAGGGCAGCAGGTACAAGGTTATAAAGTGGTTTTGATCAGTGAAAATCACGTGGTATTGGATGGGTCAGATGGTAAACAAACACTTTATGTCAATAACAACAACATTAAAAAAGACGCACATAATGGTTTTTAAGAAATTACTACTTTTGAGCATAACCCTGGTTATTTGTTCATGCCAAAGTCAGCAAAAAACGACAGCAGTGGCTCACTCCTTAGACTCTGCTATTGCTGAATATGACAACGAAACTAAACAAGAAAGTCCGTCTTCCAATGACCAGTCGTTACAAACTGTCCCTGACGCAATCAACCAAGCCTTATTGCCCAGTCCAAGCGAAACATCCAGCCATCTCTTTGGTGAATCAAAATATGATATTAATGCGCAAAAAGTAGATGCTGCTGCATTTTTTAGCAGTATAGTCAAAGGAACACCATACAGTGTCGCTATCCATCCAGACGTTACGGGCGAAATCTCACTGGATTTAAAACAGGTGGCACTGGCTGATGTATTCGATTTGGTAGCCGAGCTATACGGTTATGAAATTGAGCTTAAGCGAAACATCTATCGTATTTATCCTTCTGGAATGCGTACTGAGACCTTCGCAATTAATTATCTGTTAATGACACGAGATGGTTCAACGCAAACGAGTATTACTTCCGGTGGCGTTTCACAAGAGTCTGGAAACAACAGTAGCAGTAATAATAGTTCTCAAAATGGCTTCAGTGGTAATTCAAGTAATTCGGGCAACAACAATAACAACAACGGTGGTTCAGGCAGTAATAGTAATGGCACGAGTATCTACACTCGCACCGAGACAAACTTTTGGGCCGAACTGTTGGCTACTCTGGAGTCTATGCTTGGTGATGGAGAAGGGAAAAGTGTGATGGTCACGCCTCAAGCAGGTTTAGTAACCGTTCGTGCTATGCCTAAAGAAATTAGGGCCGTAAAAGCCTTTTTAGATGTGTCTGAAGAAATCATTCAAAGGCAAGTGATTCTCGAAGCCAGAATTATAGAGGTCGCACTTGATGATGGTTATCAACAGGGCATTAACTGGGGGCAAATTTTAGCGAATAGCGGCTCAACTGATTTTCAATTTTCTAACAGCGCAGGAGTCATAGGTAATAGCCTTAGTGCAGCATTAGGCAACGTAACCAGCCTGTCATTTGTTAACAAAGATTTTTCCGGCGTGTTATCGCTACTGTCTACCCAAGGCAATGTACAAGTGTTATCCAGCCCACGCGTCACTGCAATAAATAATCAAAAAGCCGTGATTAAAGTGGGAGATGATGAGTATTTTGTCACCGATGTCTCTAGCCAAAGCACCATATCTAGCAGTACCACGTCTGTGGTGCCTAATATTGAATTGACACCTTTCTTTTCAGGTATCGCCTTAGATGTCACACCACAAATAGATGCTGACGGTATGGTTTTATTGCATGTGCATCCTTCCGTAATTGAAACCCAAGAGCAAGAAAAAATAGTGACATTGAACCAAGAACAATTTGTACTGCCTCTTGCTCAAAGTAATATTCGCGAATCTGATACCGTTATTCGAGCTAAATCTGGTGAGATAGTGGTGATTGGTGGATTAATGCAATCCATTATTTCAGAATCAGAATCAAAGACACCTCTGCTCGGTGATATTCCAATTTTAGGTAATCTGTTTAAAAACAAAAACAATAGTGAAATCAAGAAAGAACTGGTCATTTTAATCAAGCCAACTGTGGTGGGTAAAGACACCTGGAGACAGGAGTTACGACGTAGCAGAGATCAAATGGCCGATTGGCTGCACGTGGATTAATCATGTATCTATACCACTACGGTATTAAAGAATTTCCTTTCACTTTAACTCCTAACACCAGTTACTTTTTTGGTTTGCCCAGCCATAAAGAAGCGATTCAAGTGTTATTGACTGCACTTAAAACAGGTGAAGGTTTTATTAAAGTCACTGGCGAAGTTGGGACAGGTAAAACCTTAATTTGTCGAAAGTTGTTAAACGAATTACCTGCCCATTTTGTCGCCGCTTATATTCCTAATCCATATTTAACCCCCACAGAGCTGCGCCGAGCAGTGGCGAGTGAGTTGAATGTGGTGTTAACTGACCATTCCGATCAGCAGGAATTTACACAGCGTATTCAGCAGCGCCTGATCCATATTCACCAAGAAAACAAAGGGGTCGTGCTGATCATTGATGAAGCGCAAGCGCTACCGGTAGAAAGTATTGAAGCACTCAGGTTAATTACTAATCTAGAAACCGAATCACGTAAATTGTTACAAGTGGTATTGTTTGGCCAGCCAGAATTGAACGATAAGTTGTCTTTGCCGGAGCTAAGACAATTAAAACAAAGAGTGACATTCTCTTATACTCTGCAATTGATGGATGGCGATCAAGTTTATCAATATGTAAAACATAGAATGAATGTAGCGGGTTATCGTGGGGGCGATTTGTTCGACCGAAAATGTTGCTCTTTACTTTTTAAGGCCAGCAAAGGCACCCCACGAATAGTCAATGTGTTATGCCACAAAGCTTTAATGCTAGCCTATGGCGAAGGCGTGCAAAAAATCACTGCATTACATGTGAAACTGGCGATAAAAGATACCGAAGCCGCCACGCAAACTAAATACACCTTACTCATTTCATATATCGGTGTGTTAGTTGTTATGGTCGCTTTAAGTTTTGCTTATTTTAGCTGGTTAAGGTTTGCTCTATGAGTGTAGTGAACAAAATGCTGAAGGATTTAGAAGCGCGTCAGTCTAAAACACACGAGATAAATGCTGACTACCAGGCACCGCAAAAAAAGCAATCAAAGCGATTGCTTTTAGCACTATTAATATTGTCTATTGCCGCTATCACTTTTGCCTTAGTAGATAAAAACCAGCTGTTTGGTGAAAACAAGAATACCGAAGTTATAGCCACTGTGAATACGCAACCTTTGTCTCCAGCATCTTCATTACAAAAGATGACTATTCTCACAGAAACGGCCCAGATAAAAGAGCAAATTCAGCCACAAATAGCTGCAACGCAACCCTCTAAAGATAAGGTTGAAAGGGTTATAACTGAAACCGACGTTATCTCAACAATTAAGGTGCCAGCTGACGAACAAATATTGCCTACTAAACTTGAAATGGCCGCAGATAATCCCGTTTTTTTACAAAAGATAAAAACTCAAAATATAAAAGTACAAGAGAAACAACTAAACACCCTAGACAGCAACGAACTCAAGATCCAAAGGGTACCAGAACAAACATCAAGCTTTACCATGACTGGCAGCAGTCAGGAAAATAATACTAGTAGTTTAAAACAACGAATTGCCGAGAGCCTCAACAATGATAATCTCAACTTGACACAGTCCTTATTACAGGAATTATTGGAAACAGAACCAGATAATATTAAAGCCAGAAAAAAATTAGCTTCTTTGCTTTTTGCTCAAGGCAACTACACACAATCTAGGCAGCTACTGTTACGAGGTCTTGAGTTACATCCGAACCAAAGTGATCTGAGGTTGATGTTAGCAAGATTATACATGGTTCAAAAAGAACCTTCACTCGCCATGAATATATTGTCTGAATTTCAGCCTAGCAGAGAAGACCAAACCGAATACTTAGCCTATCGCGCGGCTTTAGCGCAGCAATTAAAGCAGACAAAGCTAGCTAAGAAGGATTATCAAACCCTGACTAACATCGAATCTGATAATGCAAAATGGTGGTTGGGTTTAGCGGTTGCAGAAGATCAATTGGGTGAAATAAATATGGCGATAAAGTCCTACAATAAGGCAAGTTCACTTGGCCAATTACAAGGTTCAGTAAACGAATTTATTCAACAACGTATTACAGTATTAGCGGGCACACCATGAAACCTAAAGTCAAAATACGCTTAGGCGATTTACTTGTTCAACAAGGTATCATCAGCGAAGAGCAGTTAATACAAGCGCTTGCCGCGCAAAAAGAATCAGGCCGCAAACTAGGCTTTATGTTAATAGAGCTGGGGCTTGTGACCGAAAGCCAGCTTCTGTCGTTTTTGGCGCAACACTTAAACGTGCCTATGGTGGACATCAGTAAACATAATGTGTCGGTAGCCGCAGTGAATATGCTACCTGAAGTGCAAGCTCGCCGGCACCGAGCTTTGGTACTTGAAGACCAAGGGCACAGCTTCCTTGTCGCAATGAGCGACCCAGCAGATTTAGCGGCGCTTGATGTTATATCTGGATTATTACCCAAACCAATAAATGTAGCTGTAGTTAGCGATACACAACTGATCCTAGCGTATGACAATTTTTATCGGCGTACCGAAGAAATTGCTTCTTTTGCCCAAGAACTGGCTGAAGAATATCAAGATGAAACCGAGTTCGATTTTGACTCCGACTTAGGAGGCGAACAAGACACAGCCGTCGCTAGGTTATTGCAATCTATATTTGAAGATGCGATTCAAGCCAAAGCCTCAGATATCCATATTGAACCTGATGAAGCCTCGTTACGCATTCGCATGCGCGTAGACGGAGTCTTACAGGAAAACGTGATCCAAGAAAAAAATATCGCGTCGGCCTTAGTACTCAGACTCAAATTAATGTCAGGGCTGGACATATCTGAAAAACGTTTGCCCCAAGATGGCCGAACCAGTATGCGTATTAAAGGCCATACTGTCGATGTACGGGTTTCAACCATGCCGATCCAAGCAGGCGAATCTGTTGTCATGCGTTTGTTGGATCAATCTGCGGGTATATTGACCCTAGACCAAACGGGTATGCCAAATAATTTGTTAACGCGTTTTAGACGTTTGTTACATCGCCCACATGGTATGATTTTAGTGACCGGCCCCACCGGCTCAGGCAAAACCACCACTTTGTATGGCGCATTGAGTGAATTAAATAAAGCCGCTACAAAAATCATTACTGTTGAAGACCCAGTGGAATATAGGCTTCCTAGAGTTAATCAGGTACAAACTAATAATAAAATTGGTCTCAGTTTTTCAAACATACTACGCACCACCCTGCGCCAAGATCCTGACATTATAATGGTGGGCGAAATGCGCGACCAAGAAACCGCTGAGATTGGTTTACGTGGCGCATTAACCGGTCACTTAGTGCTATCAACCTTACATACAAACGACGCTATCAGTAGCGCAATAAGGTTATTAGATATGGGGGCTCCGGGTTATTTAGTCGCCAGTTCATTACGTGCAGTAGTAGCACAAAGGTTAGTACGTAAAATATGTGAAAAATGTAGTGAGGATTATCGACTCAATGCCGAAGAATTATTGTGGATGAACAGCTTGGACAATAATCTTAACACCATCAACTTTAAGCGTGGTAAAGGTTGTCAAAGCTGTAACAAAACCGGTTATAAAGGGCGAATAGGCGTATTTGAATTACTTGAAATGACCGAAAGCATGATGAACGCATTAAAGGTAAATGACACTGTCACCTTTTCCCAAGCAGCCCAACAAAGTCCTGGTTTTATTCCATTGGCCAAGGTAGCGCTGATGTACGCCAAGATGGGCATTACTTCAGTAGATGAAGTGCTTAAGTTAATTGAAATGGTAGCAGATGAGCGAACTATAACTCAAACAGATATCGCCGAAACTATTGAGCAAGAGTTAACACCGTCAGTGATAACACAAAATACCAATCAAACACCAACTGACGCACCACCTAAATCATCTGGATTTTCATTTGAATTAGAGCCAAAGGATCAACCATCTGGAGGCGACGGTGGCACAGTTTAGTTATAAAGCCAGAAAATCCGGCGGTGAACTGGCTACAGGAGTACTAGAGGCGCCTGATGCTTCAACTGTGGCTCAAATTTTAACTGGACGTAGCTTTATCCCCATAGAGATCATCGAAAATAGCCAAGAACAGATCAATGAAATTTCACAAATTTCGTTTTTTACACCCAAAATCACTCTCGATGACTTGGTGATATTTTCTCGGCAAATGTATTCTTTAGCCAAGTCTGGGATCCCAATTTTACGTGCGGTGAGAGGATTAGCTGATACAACAAATTCCAAACGTATGGCTGTGGCTCTGGATGATGTAGCAGATCAACTTGAACGGGGACGCACCTTATCTTCAGCCTTAAATAAACACCACAATGTGTTTGGCCGATTATTTGTGAGCATTGTGCATGTAGGTGAAAATACAGGTAAGTTAGATGACGCCTTTTTACAGTTATCATTTTACCTAGAACGCGACCAAGAAACCCGAAAGCAAATTAAAGCGGCAACGCGTTATCCTATGTTTGTGATAATTGCCATTGTAATCGCTATGGTGATCATGAATATCGTGGTCATTCCTATTTTTGCTGATATGTTTTTATCTTTTGGTGCCGAGTTGCCGCTGATGACACGTATATTGCTGGCCACCTCTGACTTTTTCATTACTAAATGGGCATATTTATTAATGGCCATTGCCCTTACAATTTTCATAATAGTGAGATATTTGCGCACCCAAGATGGCCGTTATAAATGGGACAGAACCAAATTAAAATTACCTGTAGTCGGCAGTATTTTTGAACGTACTTTATTAGGTCGATTTGCTCGTAGCTTTTCCATGATGTTGGCCTCTGGGGTGCCATTAACCTCGGCCCTTAATTTGGTAGCAGATGCCGTCAACAACGCCTTTATGGCCGAGCGTATTTTGAGTATGCGCAAAAATATCGAAAAAGGTGAAAACTTGTCTAGAGTAGCCAGCAGCAGTAAATTATTCACGCCTTTAGTTTTACAAATGATCAATGTGGGTGAAGAAACAGGACGAGTCGACGAGTTATTAGCCGAGGTTGCTGAGTTCTATGAGCGAGAAGTCGACTACGACTTAAAAGGCCTCACCGCAAAAATTGAACCTATTTTAATAAGTATTGTGGCAGGCATGGTATTAATATTGGCCTTAGGCATTTTCACCCCGATGTGGAATATGATGGGAGCTATAAAAGGCTAACTTGATGAAAAGAAACCAAGCAGCAGACGAGCGCAGTCGTAGTCTATTTATCAACATCACAGTCGTCATGGTATTTGTGGGATTAATGGTGGCTTTTATTGTGTACTTAAATGATGGCTCCACCAATCTCAGGCGTATAGCATTAGAAAATTTAGCCGATCAATTTTCCACCAGCGTGAGTAATTCACACTGGCAGTGGCAAGGTGAAGGGCGGCCGCAGATTGTCATGTTGATCACTTATTCAAATAAATTAGGCAAAAACAACACTCTAGTAGAAACAGCAAGAAAACCTATTTTCATGAGCCACCTAGGCTGGCCAAAAGCCGAACCAACCTCAGAAGGTTGTGCAGAAATATGGGATATGGTGTTAAATATTCCTATGGACATAGATGGTTTTAAGGTATTTGCTGAATATTATGATGGGCTAAAACTCACCAATAAAGCACTTGACTCTGTTTGCCGATATCGTTTATCCACTGGTCCATACTTTGAATACAAAGTATTTTTGGGTCAGGTATTAAAGGTAAAAAAATGACTTTCTTAGTTAAAAAGATCACAAGTAAAAAACCTTGTAGGAGCACCACCATGAGCGATAGAAACGGTATAGTTGTAAAAAACAAGCAGCACAAAACAATCCAATCTAGTCACACTAAAAATATGGCTTCGGGTTTTACCCTAATTGAACTGGTCATTGTAGTGGTTATTTTAGGCTTATTAGCAGCGACCGCTTTACCAAGATTGCTGGATGTTACGGCGGATGCAGAAGATGCCACCGTCGATGGTGTCGCTGGAGGTTATGCCACCGGTGTTGGGCTAGTACGAGCAAAATGGGAGTTGGAAGGGCGACCCAAAGAAAATAATGGTACTAATTTAACCTTTGTCACCATTGAAAGCATTGAAGTAGGCATTGATCAAGATACAGGTTATCCCACGGGTCAATTAAATACCGACAACAGCAGTGAAGATGACCAAATGAGCACCTTAGACTGCGAGAGTATTTTCAACTTAATCATGCAAAGTGCTCCGACTATATCCTCTGATTGGAACGATCTCCCATTTGAAGATTACCGGTATTTTACCAACGTTAGGACAGGTGTAGGTTCGGGCGGTAATGATGTATGTTATTACTATCTCACTCAAACCGTTAAAAATCGTACCACAGAGCCAACGGATAACTTAGCCGGCAATGGTTTTATCTACGACCCAAGGATTGGCCAAGTCATAGTGTTTAGTAATAATTAAAAGCAGCTAAAGGATAAAAAGCAGCTGCGAGTTTCTAGCTACGAGCCGCGAGCTAAAAGATAAGAACAAAGAATTTGAACCACGGAGAACACCGGGTGCCGCGCGCAGAGAGCACAGAGGGAAAAACAATGAATTGTGAAATCTGTTCCTCTGTGTAGCGATGCGGTCGGCGCTCTTTTTCCTCTGTGGTGAATCGCTCTTATCTTTTAGGTTTTAGCTCGTAGCTCATAGCTCAAAAAGCATACAAAGGTATGAATAAAGATATCAATAGATTAAGATATCAAGATATAATATAAGTAATCAACATTACTCGATGTTTTGATGGTATAAAACATTTAATAAATTCAGTGACTTAGTTCAAAAGCAACCTTTTTGAGGATAAACATGCAACAACAACGTGGTTTTACATTAATAGAATTAATTATCGTGATCGTAATCTTAGGTATTTTGGCTGTGACCGCCGCACCTAAATTTATTGATATTCAGGGTGATGCGACGGCTTCTACTTTACAAGGTGTAAAGGCTGCGCTGCAAGGTGGGTCACAACTTATCTATGCTAAATCTGCGGTTGCAGGCGAACAAAAAACCGCTGCAGCTGGCGACGCAACTTCTCAGGTATCGGTAGGTGGTATAACAGTTGAAACAGATTTTGGTTACCCAGATGCACATACAACAGATGTAGCTTCTCTGTCAGGTTGGGTTGACATCAACTCGACAGAGTTCACTGTTATTGCGGGCGCGGCTGGAGTCACAGCTGCAGCTGCTGCATTGCCTGGAGGAGGAACTTTTGCCATTATCCCGTTTGGTCAAACAACAGTGGACTACACTAAAACTGGAGAAGAAGATATAAGTTGTCATGTTCTATACACAGAGTCTTCAGGTGTGAACACCTCACCATCAGTAACCGCAGTCACTGGCGGCTGTTAACCCGTTAGGTTTAAATTACAGAACAGGGAGCAAAAGCTTCCTGTTCTATTTAGACAATCTCATAATGAGTCATATCACGCGAAAGTCGGCATGATGTTAAATAGCCAATGTTTCTCACTCAGACTTAAAGGCTTTACTCTAATAGAGCTGGTAATAGTGATTATTTTGATCAGTATTTTGAGTGTTACTGTTTTCAGCCGTTTTTCTGGCACCTCTGGTTTCTCGGAATACACTTACCAAGCAAGATTAATATCCACCCTACGTAATATGCAAACTCGTGCGATGCACGACACACGGGATGAATACTGCTTTCAAATCAACTTTGATAGCGTTGCCCCAGCCTTTGGTCCACCGACCCTTAGTTATACGATGGGTTCCTCTGCTGATACCTGTCAAATTAGTATTGACTTTACCAATGCCGATTACCTGACCACCAGCGCTTCTGAAATGACAGCTGCTGAAGTTAGCCTGTCAACGCTTTCCAGTTCAACACCACCCGGTTTTAGTTTCATCGCTTTTAATAGCTTAGGGCAACCTATTACTGCGACTGGGGATCTCACTTGTAGCTCTCAATGTAAAATCATCCTAACAGGTGAGTCTGCGGTATCGGTATGTATTGAGCCACAAGGCTATATTCATGCTTGCGAATAAAGCATCGGGTTTTACCTTAATCGAACTGGTGATTGGCATAGTGGTATTTTCTATTGCCTTAGTATTGTTTACCTCGTTAATTGTGCCCCAAGCAATACGCAGTGTTGATCCTATATTTCAAGTGCGCGCGTCTGAGTTAGGCCAAGCCCTGATGAATGAAATTGTCAGCAAGTCTTTTGATGAAAAATCTGATCGTACTGGCGGTGCAACCCCTTGTGATGCAACCTGCATTGGCAGTATAAATTTAGGTCCTGATGACGGTGAAAGCCGCACTAGTTATAATGATGTAGACGATTATCATGGCCTGAATGTGTCTAACGGTGATATAAAAAATAGTTTAAATGAAACCACGGTGTTAAATGGCAGCAATTTATATCAAGGGTTTAATGTGAAGGTGAGTGTTGTTTACGACGAAGGTATGGACGGCACAGCAGATAATGTGGTGGGTAACGCCAAGCTAATTACCGTAACAGTCACAACACCCAACGATGAAGAAATTATATTTGCATCGTTTCGGAGTAACTACTGATGGTCAGGATTACCAAGGCAACAGCAAAAGGCTTTACCCTTGTTGAACTGGTAACTGTGATCATAGTGTTAGGTGTGGTGTCGGTGGGTATATCAGGTTTTATCCGCACCGGTGTACAAATTTATGCTGATGTTACTGAGCGTGATCAGCTCTTGGGCGATAGTCGTTTTGTGGTAGAACGCATCCATCGAGAATTACGCATAGCGATCCCCAACAGCTCACGGGTTAAGGCCAATAATGCCGGTAATATTCAGTGTCTCGAGTTTGTGCCTGCAGCATGGGTCAGTTTCTATACCAGCTTATCTGTTCTACCAGCCTTAACAACTAGGGCCAATATTGTAGAGTTTGCAAACAATGCTGCCAATTTCAGTTTAGAAGTGAATGATTTTGCAATTGTTTACCCCACATCAAACCTCGATGTCTATGACTTAAACAACAATAAACGCAAAGTCATCACTGCTTGCACGGTGAATGATAATGACGATTGCAACCAAAATGTTGACCCTAATGGTATTGCTGAATTAACCGTTAGCGGTGCCTTTGAAGACCACTCTCCAGCGTCACGTTTATACATTGCCAGTACAGCCGTGAGTTATTGCGCCCATTCAAGTGGTGAAATATATCGGATAGAAGACGCTATCAACACAACACAAACCGTTTATTCTTCTGGCACTTTAATGGCCGAAAATCTAAAAAATAATTTTTCACAATCTAATGAAGCGCCTTTTAGAATATACGAAGCTACTTTAACCCGAAATGGCTTAGTGCATATTTTATTAGCCTTTGAACGAAACGAAGAGATTATTAACTATTCCAGCGAGGTACATATTCCTAATGTACCTTAAACGAAAAGCACTAAATTTGGCTGCGTCACCACGTTATCAACACGGCAGTATGCTAGTCATAGCCTTATTCGTCATTATTGTTTTAGCCCTTTTAGGGCTTACCATGACTCGACTGTTGTCATCGACGTCAGAAACAATTATTCATGAAGTGCTGGGGCAAAGAGCCATAAACGCGGCCAGATCCGGAATAGAGTGTGCAGTGGCAGCTGAGGTTGGTGCAGGCTGCAGCAACCCTGCTTTCAAAGACCTTAGTGGTGTAGCCGGCTTAGAAAATTGTAATTACAGCGTAGCAGCAATGCCACCTAAGACCATTACAGACGGCGGCAGTACATTTACCTATTTGACATTTACTAGTACTGGGCAATGTACAGCAGGTAAAATAAACGTGACACGTATTGTGTATGTTGATGCGATGCTGGAAGAAGACTAATGAGAATTATTGTTTTCTTTTTGCTTTACCTGTTTAGCGTCAATCAGGTTATTGCCACGGGCCAATGTAGCGCAGTATTTCCTGATGGAGCTTCTACACACAGTGCTGGTGGTAGTGTCTCTTTCGGACACAATGCTCAATTAATAGGTAGTAATAACAATCTACTCGCCACCACTACAATCAGCAAAAATGATGGTTCAACCAAAAACACGGCTGACTGCGTAGCAACAGGAGCGCCCTCAGATCCGGCCTCAAGTGTTAGTTTTGAGACCACAACAAGCACAGTAGATGTTGCCGTAGCGTTTAAGGGAGACGTGGTTGTAGGAAGTGGCAGTTTTTCTGACAATGAATTCAACGAAATCAATCCCGGCGGCTCTTCAAAAGCGAGTATTACCTTTTCAGATACTCACAGTATTTTTTTGTTAGCTTAGTTTTGGGCTGTAAATAAACCTAGTATCTACAAGCTGGCACCACCTATCAGAGCGACGAAGTTGCAGAGACTGATTTTGGCGATATCTGTGACTTATCTCCGCCTGTGGTGCTTGAGCCAATCTAAGATTATCGGTTTGATGCATGCAGCTACACTGGGATAGCCGGTGATGTTATTGATCAAACAGGTAATTATAATGGGGGCTCTAACGGCGTAACACCCAACAATGACTCAGCAATTATCAATAAAGCACTGGACCTAAGTACCAACAATACCAGTGATTGGGTTGGTGTACAACTGTCGTTCCGCACTTAAATTAACCATTAATTTTGGTCAATAAACAGACGATTTAAAGAATAATGAAAAAAAACTTGACGTAGATCTCAGATCTTGATCTATTACTCTCTTTTGAGAGCTAGAATTATGTCCTCACCTTTTACTAAAACATTAGAACACCACGGTCTGGTTGCCGGTTTTTGCAAAGAAATCCGCTTAGCCCAAATTATTGATCAAGCTCTTGGCGTCTCAGACAAGAGAAATATCAGCTTTGGACAGCTCTTTGTCGCCATGATTATCAATGGCCTGGGCTTTACTGGCCGTACCCTGCATATGTACAGCGAATATTTCGAGGACAAACCTCTTGAGCGACTGATTGCACCCGGGATCGAGCCTGAGCATATCAACGATGATGCCCTAGGTCGCTGTCTGGATGCGCTGTATGAAAAAGGCGTTTCAGCCCTTTATCAAACCCTTGGTGAAGCCGTAGTTAAACACCTAGACTTGCCTTGTGACTCTGTTCATCTCGACTCCACGAGTTTCCATTATGACGGCCAAGGTAGGCCAGCAGAGGATGAGTTCAACTGCATCCAGGTCGCCAAAGGCTACTCCAGAGAGCATCGACCTGAGCTCAATCAGGTGATCTTAAATCTTATTTGCGAAAACCAGTCGGGCATTCCGGTATATATGAAGCCGTCCAGCGGCAACACTAATGATATGGAAGGTTTCAAAAAAATTGTTAAGTCTCATATCCAAAGCTTAAAAGCCGCACAAGCGAGCCGCTATCTGGTGGCCGATGCGGCGCTGTATGTCAAAGAAAGTATTGTTCATCTTGATGCAATCAATCAGTTGTTTATTACCCGTGTTCCTCAAACATTGAACGAGGCGAAAAGTTTAATCGCTCAAGCCCATCAACTGGACTTTGTTGATATAAGCGACGGTTATCAAGGCGTGTGGCACGAAACGAGCTATGGTGATGTGGCGCAAAAATGGTTGCTGGTATGCAGTGAGCAAGCCAGAAAACGTGAAGGCCATAATCTGGATAAGCGGATGCTCAAACAGTTTGAACAAGGCCGTAAGTCCTTCAAGAAATTGGGTCAACAGGAGTTTGCATGCCAAGAGGATGCCAAACAAGCTTTAGCGCAGTGGGAAGTCAAACAGCCTTATCTGATGGTCGACAGCCAGATCAACAAGGTGCCTGTTTACGCGGGTGCAGGGCGCCCTTCCCAGGACAAACAGCCTAAACGTGAGTATTATCACATCACAGGGAGCCTCTATACTGGTCTTGCAAAACGACAGGATGCGTTGAAGCAGCTGGGCTTATTTATCATCGCTAGTAATGATTTAGCGGATGATTTAAGCATGGAAAAGATACTCAGTACCTACAAATCCCAGCAGTCCGTAGAAAAAGGCTTTCGATTCTTAAAGAGCCCCGACTTTTTAACCAGTGCTATTTACCTTAAAAAACCAGAGCGTATTGAAGCACTACTGATGGTGATGACCAGCTGCTTAATGGTTTACGCTTCGTTAGAACATCAAATACGTAAACAGTTAAAAGTCCAAAACCGTTACTTCCCAGACATGAAGAAGAAACCCAGTCAAAACCCCACCGCCCGTTGGGTATTTTCAGTGTTTTCAAGGGGTGACCCTCTTGAATATTGAGGGGAAAGAGTTAGTGGTAAACCTAAAAGAACGACAAAAAATAATCATTGATTGTCTGGGCAGTGAATACCAGCATATTTATTATTAAAAGTGGTGCGGAAGATCGGTTACAACATTCAGGCAATGCAAAGTTCATTCTGATTGGTCAGGCGCCGGGAATTAAAGCGCATCAAAGCAATAAGCCATGGAATGATGCGTCAGGAGAAAGGTTACGTTTGTGGTTAGACATGACGGAACACACATTCTACGACAAAAACACCTTATCTATTGTGCCCATGGAGTTTTGTTATCCCGGCAAAGGAAAGTCCGGCGACTTGCCACCTCGGCCAGAATGCGCACCAAAATGGCATTCTCTGCTGGTACAACAAGATACATCTAAAGTTATCCTTTTAGTTGGTAAGTACGCACAAGACTATTACTTAGCAGACAGAAGAACATTAACTGAACGGATTAAAAACTGGCGTGAGTACCCAGTTCACTTCCTGCCATTACCCCACCCTTCACCAAGAAATAATATTTGGTTGAAAAGAAATCCATGGTTTGAAAACGATATATTGCCGCAAATGCAAAAAATACTTAAAGCCAAGATGCAGGCTAATTGATCTGGGATCAGAGTTTTGTAACTCAATGCTGTCATTGGTTACCTGTATCAATACCCTTTAAAAATACTCAAAGGTATTGTTTATACTGAACTCAAGTTATTTATCTTGCGATGCTAAAAACACGAGTAGTTGTTCATAAGGCATAGGTTTGGCAAACAAAAATCCTTGAGCTTCATCACAGCCTAACTTCAACATATAACTAGCCTGCTCTCTTTTTTCAACGCCTTCTGCAATTGTTGATAAACCGAGTTTATTACCTAAAGTCACAATAGTCTCAGCAATAAAGGCAGACTTACCAGGCGTAATTTCGTTGACAAAAGAACGATCGACTTTTAGTCGATCAAGTGGTAGTTGTTGTAGATAACTCATTGAGGAGAATCCAGTACCAAAATCATCAATCGCTACTTTGACTCCAAAGCGCTTCAATTCTTGTAAAGCTTCAATCACAATATGAGGCTCATCCATCACTACGCTTTCAGTTATTTCTAACTCTATCCTATCTGGCTCAACAGCAAATTTTGTAATGATGTTTTTTACGGTTTCAATAAAATTAGGGTCTCTGAATTGCGGCATAGAAATATTGACAGCCATTCGCAAGCTTGTGTAGCCTTGTTTAGACAGAGCACTTAATTTTCGACATGATTCTTCCAAAACCCAAATGCCAATATCAATAATCAAACCTGAATACTCAGCTAAAGGAACAAATACCGCCGGCGAAACAAAACCACCATCAGAAGTTGGCCAGCGCAATAATGCTTCCATCCCAACTATTTTTTCAGTCACTAAATCGACTTGGGGTTGATACCAAAGTTGCAATTTTTTAGCTTCAAAGTCCCTAGTTAATTGTCTAATCATGTCCAAACGCCAAGTTGTTTCCTCTTCCATTTCAGGCGCATAATATTCAAAATTCGTATTTAGATTTTTCTTGGCTTTATTTAATGCGATATTACTATGCTTGAGAATATTGATACCGGTTTTTAGGTTTCCATCTAAACGACAAAAACCAAAAGAGGCCGAAAGCGGTAATGTATGCTCCCCCCCTTTGAAAGGTGGCACAAACATTTCATTCAATGTTTGAGGATTGACAAAGAAATCTGCACCGATTAGGCCAAAAACGTCTGAGCCAATACGGCCCATTTTCACCTTATCTAAAAAAGTTTCTTGTAAGCGTTGGGTGACGGCCAGTAGTGTACTATTACCAGCATCGGGGCCCAGTCCATCATTAATATCTGCAAAATGATTGATGTCAATTAATGCCACAACTGAATTTTCGATGCTGTTTTTAGCAGCGCCACAATCGTCCAACATGTTGATGAATTCACTGCGGTTAGGCAGCTTAGTTAACCAATCCTTAAAGGCAGCGGTGCGGAGTTGATGAAATAAATTAACGTTTTCATAACCAATAGAGATACTCGATAAAAACACTTCTAATAATTGTTTATCGACCAAACTGATTTCTTTACCTATTTGTAAATAAACAGCGGCTTCATAACCGGAGCTATTAAGATATAGCACGGAAAATTCATTCTCAAATATATGTTTTTTAAGCTGCAAACAACTGTTAACAAATTTAACGATTCGTAAATTATGTAAGTTTTCTAGTCTTTCATTGATGTAGGGGGCAAATTCACCAGCAGCGCCAAGGACATAAACGCCATCGTCCTCTTTATCCAATACGGAGCCTGCTCTTGCACAGACAACGCCACCTGCTTCTAAGCCAATCAGTGAACTAATTTGAGTCACTACACCTTCACAGAAACTCTTAATAGAATGCTCTTCCATTAAGTTTGCTGCGGACGCTATAATTTTTTGTAAGCCTAGACGGCTTTGATTAATTGACAATATCTGTTGATAAGAACGCAAGGAAGCAATAATGGTTGTTACCAATTTGCTCCGAGTCAGTTCTGTTTTGGTTTTGTAATCATTGATATCATAATCTTTAATGACTTTTTCTTCAGGTGCATATCCAGGCTGACCAGTTCGTAAAATAATACGAGGTTCCAAAATCCCCATTTCTTCGCGCATTATTTTGGCCACAGTTAAGCCCGCATCATCAGCTTCCATCACCACATCTAATAAGATGATGGCAATAGATGATCCCATATCTTCAATTATTTTTAATGCTTCGGCACCAGAATAAGCATGTATAAAATGCAAGTTTTTATCATTGACCACCAAATCTGATAGTGCAAGCCTAGTGACCGAGTGTATTTCTTCATCATCGTCAACAACTAATACATTCCAGATACCTGTAATTTCTGGTGTGTTTGAGTAAGTATCTTCTGATAAAAAAATTAATTCATCATTTTCGTATTTACTAGGGCTCATTTTTATTCCAACAAGGTTGAAATCCTGCTGTCAGGAGCAATCATGCCTTGTTCTTTAAATTTATTTCACTCCAACACAACACGAAGAAAAAGCTATGAGAGTATGAAATCTATTGCGGATTTTATTTAAATTTAACATTTTTATTTGCTCATGTAACATGAATTAACGCAATATACAGGTCAACTACACAAAATTTAAATCAGCGTTTTAAGTTTCATGAAAATTGAGCCGAATTCTTCGTTAATTACAAATCAGTTAAAACCTATTCTGTCGCAAAAAACAGGGGAAGGGGTGAGTGAAGCTAATACACAGTCTGAAAATAGGATAAGCAAGCAATCAAGTCAAAAACGTATTGTTAATTGGTTTTCTCAGGCAGGTGTACAAGGGGAGAGTCGCTCTTTTAAAACCTCCACCAGTAATGAAAAAATTAAGCGTAAAAATGAGTTATTGGCTCAAAGAAAATTAATTAATTTAGAAAACATCCTAGGTAGAGCGTTAGATTTTTGTCTCGATGACGGCAAAGAAGAAGAATTAGATCCCGATTGGTTTTTTAGTTTCGTGAAAATGGCAGAGGAAATATTTTCTCCTACCATGCAGGAACTATGGGGTAAGATCTTTGCGGTTGAGACAGCAAGACCAGGGAGTTTCTCTTTAAAAACCCTAGGTCTATTGAGACAGCTGACACAAAAAGATGCACAAATTTTTCGCAATGCAGTCAATCTATCGAGTAAACGCAAAGGTGAATCTACGCCTAAACTTTTACTTGGCTATTATCAAAAAAAGAGTATTTGGTCGTTCTTTAATTCGAACAAGGACCATAGACTTAACTTGGCTGAATTTGGATTAGGTTATACTGATATTTTGTCACTAATGGACTTGGGGTTAATACACCATAGTGAAATTGAGTCCGGAGAGTTACCTATCGGTATTTCTGTTGAATGGCGTTGTGCAGGGCAAACATTAGATCTATGTGCAAAGGGTTCAGGCACGACATTGGTTTATTACAAATTCACTACTACAGGTGCTGAATTAAGTAAATTGTTGACGCGAAAACAACAAGCCATTTATGCTAAGTCACTAAGGGAAGCCTTAGACAATGCTTTTAATATCCTCGATAACATTTAGAGGATTAGTGCGAAATCACTAGATCCCATCACCAAATTCATGTAGCCCACATTCTCTTTTTAATCCGTAGAAACGCGTATCTTGTTCATTCATACCCTCTTCCAAGGAACGAGTACTGTGCCAATCACCAATAGATACATACCCTTTTTCCCACAAAGGATGGTACGGCAGGTTATGTTCTTTTAAATACAAATGAATATCTTTGTTCGACCAATCAATAATGGGATATATCTTATATTGATTATTCAACTGCTGCACAACGGGTAAGGTTTCTCGCATGTCAGACTGACTGCGGCGCAATCCAGCAAACCAACTTTTTATTTGCAAATCATTTAACGCTTTTTGCATTGGCTCGACTTTATTCAGCGCGTTGTACTTTTCAATACCTTCTAGGCCATGTTCCCACATTTTTCCCATACGGGCTTCTTGCCATGCGGAGGAAACATCTGCCCGATAAACCTTCAGGTTAAGGTTGAGACGTTCTGTTAACTCATCAACAAACTGATAGGTTTCAGCAAACAAATAACCTGTATCTGTCAGTACAACGGGTATATCAGGATATTGCTGCGTAACCATATGTAACATCACAGCCGCTTGGGCGCCAAAACTTGATGACAACATAAAGTTGTGAGGCAAGTGTTCTAAAGCCCAAGCAACACGTTGTAAAGCAGACTGCTTTTCTAAGGCAAGATTAGTGTGAGCTAATTCGTCGCCTGACATACTCAGTGCGGCACTGTCTACTTTGTTAAATTGAATAGCTTGGGTCATCATAAAAGTCCTTGGCTGAGTCAATAACAGGTTTGACGACTTGTGCTCTGATAACAAAATCACCAAAAGCTTCGTTAGCATCACGTTCTTTAGACCAGCGGCCTATTAAGTTATCTAACTCACTCATGATTTCTTTTTCATCGATATTTTCACGGTACATTCTAGGGATCCGTGTACCTTGACGGTCACCACCTAAATGGAAGTTGTATTTGCCTGGGCCTTTACCCACCAAACCGACTTCTGCCAACATAGACCGGCCACAGCCATTAGGGCAACCGGTAACACGATAAATGATACTTTCATCCTGCATACCATGCTTGGCTAATAGCCCTTCAATCTCTGTCACCGCATCAGGTAAATACCTTTCTGCTTCAGCCATCGCTAATGGGCATGTTGGTAAAGACACACAGGCCATCGAATCTCTACGCTGCAAACTCACATCATCAGCCATTAACCCGTGCTCACGTGCTAGCTTTTCAATCTGCGTTTTTTGCTCAACGGGTACCCCAGCGACTATCAAATTCTGATTAGCCGTTAGACGAAAATCACCTGTATGTATTTTTGCAATTTCAGCACAACCAGTTTTCAGTGTTTTGCCTGGATAGTCTAAAATTCGGCCGTTTTCGATAAATAAGGTAAGGTGATGCTTACCGTCTACACCTTCAACCCAACCAATGCGATCACCACGTGAAGTAAATTCGTAAGGGCGGCTTTGTGCAAAACTAATTCCTGAGCGTGTTTCTACTTCCGCTTTAAAGTTTTCAACACCAACACGCTCTAACGTATACTTAGTCTTCGCATTTTTACGATTAACACGGTTCCCCCAGTCACGTTGAGTAGACACTACCGCTTCAGCTACAGCCAAAGTGTGCTCTAAGCTAATATACCCAAAGTCATCTGCTTTACGTGGGAAAGTAGAGGTATCTCCATGAGTCATGGCTAAGCCACCACCCACCAATACATTAAACCCCACTAATTTTCCATTTTCGGCGATGGCCACAAAATTCAAGTCGTTAGCATGCACGTCTACATCATTTTGCGGCGGAATAACCACTGTCGTTTTAAACTTACGAGGTAGGTAGTTATTACCTAAGATAGGCTCTACTTCAGTTGTTTCAGATTTTTCGCCATCCAACCAAATTTCAGCGTAGGCACGCGTTTTAGGCAGCAAATGTTCACTGATTTTCTTCGCCCACTCATAGGCTTCTTGATGTACTTCAGACTCTACTGGGTTAGAGGTACACAACACATTACGGTTTACATCCCCGGCAGTCGCAATAGAATCGACGCCAACCTGATTAAGCATTTGATGCATAGATTTTACGTTAGGCTTTAATACTCCGTGAAACTGAAATGTTTGACGGGTAGTTAAACGAATACTGCCATAGATACTTTTTTCTTCCGCAAACTTATCAATCGCCAACCACTGCTGCGTAGCTATGATGCCTCCGGGTAATCGGGCTCTTAACATCACATTTTGTAGTGGCTCTAATTTTTGTTTAGCGCGCTCTGCACGGATATCACGGTCGTCTTGCTGGTACATGCCATGAAAACGAATAAGCTGGAAATTATCGCCAACAAATGCACCGGTTAAATCATCGTTCAAATCTTCTGCAATGGTGCCACGCAAGAAATCACTTTGGCTTTTAAGGCGTTCGTTATCAGCTAACTTGCCTTCAACGACGAAATTTTTGTGGTCTTTACTCATTAATAAACGTCCTTCTGGTAACGTTTTGCACGGCGCAAGTCAGAAACATACTGTTCTGCTTGCTCTTCACTTTTAGCGCCATGTTCAATCACAATTTGCACTAAAGCGTCTTGTACATCTTTGGCCATATGGTTGGCGTCACCACATACATAAAGGTGGGCGCCTCGCTCAAGCCATTGATAAAGCTCAGCGCCTTGTTCAAGCATACGATGCTGCACATAAATTTTTTGTTCTTGATCTCTGGAAAATGCCAAGCTGACTTTATTTACCACCCCATCTTTTACAAAACGCTGCCATTCTGTTTGATACAAGAAGTCCTGAGTATAATTGGGGTTACCAAAGAACAACCAGTTTTCACCACTTGATTCTTCCGCTTCACGTTGTTGCATAAAGGCTCTGAAGGGCGCGATACCTGTGCCTGGGCCAATCATGATGACAGCTGTGTTGCCATCATCTGGTAAGCGGAAGTTGTCGTTTGACTCAACAAACACATTCACTTCACCACCTTCATCTAAACGAGTAGACAAGAAGCTAGAAGCACCACCTTGATGAGTATGACCGTGAGCCTCATACTCAACTAAGGCAACGGTAAGGTGCACTTCATCTTCTACTTCTGCTTGGCTAGAAGCGATAGAGTAGAGTCGTGGTGTCATACTTCTTAACGCATCAACAAACTGCTGAGCAGTGATCTTAGCGGGAAACTGGCGAACAACATCGATGATTTGACGTTTGGTTAAATACTCACGCAATACAGACTTATCATCCAACAATGCATTAAGTTCGACATTTTTTGCATATATTGCATATTTGCTGACAAAAGTCGGATAACTTTGGGTGAGCTCTAATTGATTGACCAATACGTCGTTAAAACTGTAATCATCACCTGACCAGCCAACCAAGGTATCACTTTGTAAACCAATTTCAGAAATTAACTCAGCAACTAAGCTTGCATCATTTTTATACCAAACACCTAATGCATCACCGGGGCGATATTGGATACCTGAATCTTCAAGGGATATCTCAATATGACGAATATCCTTAACTGAATCTCGGCCAGTAATTTTAAGGCTTTCAAGCAAGGTTGCGGTATATGGGGATTTTTTAGTGTATTGACTGGCTACTACAGAACTAGCGCCCAGATCCAACGATGGTATGACAGATTGCATACTTTTTGCACCCAACTCATCTTTTACTTGATGTGTGATGGTTTCGAACCAAGCCGTTACATCTGCGTCGTAATCAACGTCACAATCAACCCGGTCAGTAATTCTGGTTGCGCCCAAGTCTTGTAAACGTTTGTCAAAATCTTTCGCTGTTTGGCAAAAAAACTCGTAACTTGTGTCACCTAAGCCCAAAACCGCAAAATTTAAGTCTTTGAGTTTAGGTGCTTTTTTCCCAGCTAAAAAGCTGTGCAGTGCAACCGCATCATCTGGTGCTTCGCCTTCACCATGGGTGCTAACAATAACGACCACATGACTTTCTGTTTTCAGCTGCTTGTGCTTATAGTCTGCCATACTAACTATTTTCGCTGGAACATTTAGCGCGTCTAATTTGGCTTTATATTCCTTGGCAACAGATTTGGCGTTACCCGTTTGTGAACCATACAAAATAGTTAAAGACTTTGCTGAGCTGCTATTGGGTTGAGATAAAACAGCAGACTGGCCATTTTGCGCCATCCCAGCTAAGTAACCACTCAACCAAGTCAGTTGTTGAGGATTGAGAGAGGCCGTAGCCTGATTAATTTGAGACCACTGGTTTTCATTTAAACCTGCGGCAAGCCCAGTGGCTTGATTTATTACTGATGACATAGAATCGCTAACCGTTATTAACACAACTATAGGTTAGCGATATAAGGACATAACTGGAAAGAATAAAAACTAATTTTTTATAACCAAATCAGATGAAATTAAAAATGCACCTCTAATCCCGCATATGCACCTTTAAATTCGAGATCAGAGTATATGCCATCCAAGTCTTCCAACTCTAAGGATACTGAACGATAACCGAGTTGAAAAGTAACGTCTATTGCAAGGTTTTCCATCAAACTGTAAGTAATAGCAGCCTGATAGTCTGACAAAGTATGATCATCAACACTTAAAAAACTACCTTCTACAAATGCACCAAAACCAGTAAATGGAACACCAACAGCCAACCTAGAATGAACCATCGGAACTGGTCCAGAAAACTCTTCTCTACCAATTTCACCATCAACTGTAACCAAAAACTCCCCATCAATATATTTTGCATTGAGGCCAACGTCGAAACTAACTAAATCATTATCAAACAATTCGTAATACAGGATGAAATCGGTAGTCGTTAATGATACATCTGTAAAAGCATTACCATTAGCAGCAAAAACTTTGTCACCGAATGTAAACTGAGCATCCAAGATTACATCACCTTGGGTATCCATAGCAGTTCTTTGCACTTTAACATTTGGGATTAGCGGAATAGGATGTTCAAAAGCCACATACAGATTAGAGTTACTCTGATCTTCGAAATTAAAATCAGCATTACTGCCATCATTTGAAAACCCACCTGATGTTTCCATATTCCAACCTTGTGCACCGACATATAGCCCAAGTAAAGTGTCAGCTTGACTTGTAAAACTTGCACATAGTGCTAATAATCCGATAGATAGCGTGATTTTTTTCATTATTTATCCTTGATTTAACAATTCACTTAGTTCGATTAAAGCAGCATTTGCACGAGAAATATAGTTCGCCATCACTAGCGAATGATTAGCTAACGTACCAAAGCCACTGCCATTTAATATTATTGGGCTCCACAAAGATTCTTGTGTCGCCTCTAGCTCACGGATGATTTGTTGCAGGCTAATCTTGGCATTTTTCTTCTCAAGTACATCTGCAAAATCCACTTCTACTGCTTTTAAAAAATGTATCAATGCCCAACTTGCACCTCTGGCTTCATAAAAATTATCATCTAACTGCCACCAGCTGGTTTTTTCAGCCAGTCTACTTGCCGTTGGCGTAGACTTAATAGCTTGAGCATCACCTGCTAGGCTTGTATCAAGCCGCTCTTGACCAACACTGGCACTTAAACGTTGTGAAAAACTACCTAAACGTTTCTCCAGCTGTTTCAGCCAATCCCTTAAATTATCTGCTCGTGCATAGAATTGCCCCTGCTGTTGGCGGCTATCAGATAGGCTACTTCTGTAAGCATATAAATTATCTATGCCTTCTTGATACTTGGACTCTGCGGAAGGCAACAACCAACTTAAGCTATCAATATTAAATTGAGGTTGGGCTTTGGTTAAGAAAGGGTTTTCTAAGGATTGGCTTTGTGAACGGCTAAAGTCTTGGCGCATCGCTAGGGCCAAATCTCGCGTCATTTCTAAAGCCCCAAACTCCCAGCTAGGCATATTGTCCATCATGACACTAGGCGGCAATACATCATTTGACAAATAGCCACCAGACTTGTTTAACAAGGTTTCGGCAACTTTAATTAAACTAGTCGTAATCGTGTAACCCGCTACAACAGACTCATTTTTCTGGCTAGCTTGTTGCTGGGCAAGCAGCTCAGGTTCAAATAATTCAGGCTCGAAGCTCCAAAACACTGACAAAACCCATAACAAGAAGATAAGTAGTACAGCAGTGCTAAATAGCCATTTTGGTGCAAGATATTGTTTCATGTTTTTTCCTAATGATGTTTGTGTACAGACGGCCTGGCGACATTAGCCTGGATGACAATGAACTCACCGTCTTTGGTCTGCAAACTGATTGCTACAGATTGTCCTTCTAACAAGGGCTGTTTCAGCCCAAATAGCATAAGGTGTAGGCCGCCGGGAGCAAATTGTACGCTCTCACCTGGTTGAATAACGACCTCTGACTGTTGTTCCATACGCATCATATCATTAACCATTATATGGTTATGTATTTCTGCTTTAGTAGCAAAATCCGCCGAAGCACCGATCAAAATTTGGGTGGTGTCTGAGCTGTTTTGAATAGAAAAATATGCCGCGGTGTTAGGTACGCCAGGAGGCAGTAACCTGACAGTTGCTTCTGTTACTATTATTTCAGCGTAAATTACACCCGTTACTAATAAACTACCCAGCAATACAATTAATCGAAGCATAAATCACCCACATATAAAAACTTACTTCCGATTATTCAGTAATTTTAATGAACATACCATCCATTAAGCACAAAAGTTTGACCGAGATCGTTGATAACATCAGTAGGCGGCTGTTTGTTTGTCTCTCACTAAAAGAAAAATCACCATGGTAAATAAGATAACCGGCCAAAACACACTTAATTCGGCAACAAACAACCCCACCCCTCCAGCAATTAGGGCGAAAGCTATAGCAGCAAAAATGCTAAAAGCGATGATAAAACCAATGACAACCAATATTGCCACTACGCCTGTTAGTGCGATAATGGAAGTGATAGGTTCAACATCATGCTGTGCAAAGGAAATATGTAAATCTAACCACTGGCTTGCTAAGTAGCCTAAGCTGTACGTCAACACAATCGCTATCAACACAGCCAGTATTATGTTTTTGAACATACAGCCCCCCTATCTGTTTGGGATCAGGATTGTCGCTGTGATATAAGCGATAGCAGTGACTGTAGGTAGCGCGATTAAACAGACTACTGCTGCTACTCGAACTAACAATCTAGGTACACTCCAATGTTTCGCTAAACCGGCACATACACCCGACACTTTACGATGTATTGGATCTTTGTATAATTTGTTAACTTCAAAATAACGACTCATGTTTTTCTCCTATAACTTCAAGTTTCTGCGGCTAGCGGCAATGTTGATCGCCACTAGCGAATTGGCAAATCAACACTAAGCCACCTTTTTACGTAAAGCTTCTAGCTCTTGCTCAATTTGACTCTCAGCTTCAAGTTGATTGAACTGTGCGTTCAAACCTTGTGACTCATTAACAAAGTCGTAAGCATCGACTTGTGACTCTAGATCATCAATTCTGCGTTCATATTGTTCAAATCGAATGATCGCGTCATCAATTTTGACTGAATGAGCTTTATTTTTAACGGTCATGCGCACAGCTACCGAACGCTCTCTAACAATCAGAGATTTTTGTTTAGCTCGGGCTTCCACTAGTTTGTCTTGTAGTTTTCCCATATCGGCTTGTAATTTAGTAAGCGACTCTTCAACTACATTTTGCTCCTCAGCTAAAGCTGATAATTTTTGCTGACTGTGGTGCTTTTCAACCAATGCTGCTCTGGCTAAGTCTTCACGGCCTTTCTCTACCGCTAAGGTCGCCTTTGCCTGCCATGCATTTATCTGTTGTTGTAGTTTGTCCACTTGGCGCTGAACCTGCTTCTTTTCCGCTAGGTTAGTAGCCGCAACTGAGCGTAACTCAACTAAGGTTTCTTCCATCTCTTGAATAAGTAACTTAATCACTTTTGCGGGCTCTTCTGCCTTATCTAAGATGGCATTGATATTGGCTTGTACTATGTCTGACATTCTCGTAAACATACCCATTTTAATTTCTCCAATAATATTAATCAGTTTCCTGCTGGGCTATTCCAGCACTACCAGAACTATTACAAGTGTTGTGCCAACTTAATAAATACACGTAACAAATTGATTTTAATTAGAAATTTTATAAATAATGGAAATAGTAATTTTAAAACGCTTGGGTCTCACCAAACAATTTAGTCAAATAGACTAAGTTGTTAGTGAAAATCACAACTGATATTTAATAGGCAGTGAGACCACAACTTCCGACAAAGAAAAAGAAGACTAACCATAGTGGACACGGAGAGCACGAAGAGCACAGAGTACACAGAGAAAAAAAATTACGGCTTCGATGAAAAAAAATATCGATCACTTCTGGTCAATAGGCCAAGTTAAACCTGATGGGCGGGAATGAGCGAATTGCCGCCGTTAGGCATATTCAATTTTTGATTGAGCTTTCGCCTTAAAGCGGACATATCGCTTCGAATATGCGGCGCGCGCTTTTTACGCGTCGGCTATAATTTGTTTGTTATACATTCCCACTATTTAATTTAGAAAGTAAATCCGAAGGAGCTATGTAAATTATGGTTTTACCGTCTTTCGTTGTAAGAAATAATTTCAGTTCAGCTAATTTTGCTAAATATGCTCTAGCTGTATTTGCAGAAATAGTATAAGAATTAGAAATTTCTTTAGCACTAAATATCCTCCCTGGCTCTTTAACTGCTTTCTTTATTAAATCTTTTTGAATGAAATTTAGCTTATTACCCCAAGAAGTTTTCTCTAATATCTCAGCAATTTTCTTAAATTCATTTGTCTTATTTCCTAAGTATGTTTTCAATTCCTCGAAGGCATGAAGAATAATATCTAACTGAAAATAAATAAAGTAAGTTAAATCATTAGAGTCTTTCTCTGTGTACATATAAGACATTCCATACTCTTTTGGCTTTTCCTTTAATAACTTACTAATAGAAACAAATTTGAATAGAGTGTATTCACTATTAAGCATGAACCAATAAAATAATGCTCTTGCTACTCGACCATTTCCGTCTCTAAATGGGTGTTCATAGCCCATCATAAAGTGAAGTATAATTGCTTTAATAATTGGATGTACAAAGTCACATCCATTCAAGCCAGAATGATCTTCATTAGCAAAATCACATAGTTTCTGAAGCCTTTCGTCAATTAAATTAAAATGAGGGGGCTGATGGGCAATATTTCCGTCCCCATCTTCGATATATATATCATTACCTTCTCTAAACTGGCCAGGGATCACATTGTTCTCTGTAGTCCCTTTTGTCGCTATCCGATGAAATTCTAGAATAAGATCTAAAGTTAATTTTTCTTTTTTATTTTGTTCTGCAAACCTCAAAAGAAAATAATTATTTAATATCATTCTCTCGTCTTCATCTACGGGTTCTCTTTCATCTTCCAACATTTTTTTAGCTACTTCACGAGTCGTAGAGGCACCTTCAAGTTGGGCACTTGTAATAGCTTCTTCCATAATTAAAGATGAAACTAAAAATTTACTTTGTAAATTATCACTAGCCGCGGTATTAGATACTGCACCGACATTGCCCCCAGCTATTTTTACTAGTTGATACAATAAAGCTTCCATTGAATGGGGAGTACAGTATACAAAAGGGGTATCATCTTCACCTACAATTGTAAGTGCCTTGTACTGTGACGTTCTTTTGAACTTTACAGTCTTCCAAATGCTTTCAGCATCTTTTTTAGGTACTCTCCACTTAAGTTGACTCCAATGGAGATATTTACCTTCATCATCAGTAGCATCATATTTATGAAGGAAAGATAATATGGATTCAAAATCTTCAGGAATACTTAATTTTGGAGCTTGTTCCACTCTAGGTTTAGCCATGATCTCTACTTTCTAAATATGCGTTTTATATGGTTTTAGTATGTCATACTTTCAATGTAACGCAAATTTTAGATTTTGAGTTTTAGTTTGAGTTTTAGTTTGAGTTTGATAGGAGACTAAAGGAATGTATAACTATTATTATCGAGCATGTCGTATATGTAACTTCTCGATTTGATTTTTAGTTTCGTCACTTTCAGTACTTACTTTTGATTTTATTAAGTGTTTTTTGCTATCAAAACCACAAAGAGTTGCAAAAGCAAAAGGAGACCTGACTTTAACGAGACTTTTCATCTTACTGTTAAAAACTATGTAAAAAATATTTTTCACTGTTAAATTAATAACTTAGCGTTTTTAAGAAAAAACAAAGTGAGACCAGTCAAAATTACATAATAGGAAGCGAAATAGGCATTATTTAGTAAATCTCATTATACCTGATTTTGTATACAGTCAATTTAAGTAGAATTATTTAGCGAGCCAGTTAATTCATAGTCCGCTTTTTTGCAAATTTTGTGATTACAAAACCAATGGCGAACGGCTGCTAATGGCACAGGCTGTATAAAAACTCCAATTTATGGATTTTCGTCTTTAACTTTGACTTAAAAACCCTTCTCTACAATGAATATTGATGGTGATTTGCGGTTAATCCTTTGTTTCATTGACACAGCAACGCATTGTCAACGGCGGAAAATTAGTTTTTACACAGTCTGGGCACAAACTTCTCAGTCAAGCCCCAGTTAGTGATCTTACAATGTGATTCGTTTTGGCGAACGGCAAAAAAGAGCGAAAGCGGGAGAGCAAAGCTGCATACTAATGACATTTTAGTCGGCGCTAGCCAATATTATCGTTAAATCCGCTGCATTGACGAGTGCAAATTTGCGCTTGAAAAGTTCACCGCTTTCATCGAAGAACAAGAGTTCGGCACTTTCTGCCTTGTAATTTTGCATAAATTTATCTGTTGCTGGATAGCCTGTGCGTGATACTAAATAGTTCACGGTATCACCAAGCTCCGCCTTAGCATTATTAATTTCAATCGTCTGTTGATTACTCACTACTCGATTGAGATCGTAAATAAAAACCACCGACTTTTTGCCATTGCCAATTTGATTCAAATCGTTATCGATTGGCGCAGGTAATGACCAGATAAATACAGCAACGAAAACTGCAATGAATCCAATTATCAGGAGAGTCTTTTTCATAGCGTTTAACTTCTCATTATACTCTACTTAGCATTATACCAAGCTCGAGCTATATCTTAGGAAAATAGAAATCACTTCTGCTGCAAGCAATTATGGTAGTGTCGTGCTTTTGGTGTTTGTCGATCGTATAGAAAAGCGAAATAGCCGTTTATAAGTAGTCACTACTTACTTCGACCTCTTCTTAACCAATGCGCTCCTCAACAATTTGCGCTAGTTCAATATCTTCGAGTTTATGACGCAAGTCCGCATAGGCGTCTGCTGGAATACCATAAAACTCTGACTTATTTCTATTCAATACAGCTACAAGAAAACCATCAGCCTGCTTAACAACTGCCATTGGGTTTTTCTTAAACTCTGAAATACTTATTGTATTGTCAGCAAGTATTGGCCTAAGGCTCGCCTCTCTAGGCCTCTAAAAAACCTGATAATATATCTAATCAATAGGGTAAACAAATGAAATGAGCTTGTAAAAATTCTGAATCACCATTAGGTGTAATTTCGCCGAGAAAATTTATGAATCTTTCGCAATGTCTCCTTTTTGCCACATTTTTGACAATCAGATTCAGTCTATAACACAATAAAAACCTATTTTTTACCTGCTTTTCCTCTGTGCTCTCCGTCTCTGTGGTGAAAATTCTTTTGCTTTAAATCTATCGACTAGTTTCTGTATTTTATATACACATGCAAAACGGGCATACAAGATAACAAGGTACAAAATTTGGGTAATTATATTTTGGAGGGAAAGGATAAGTCTAATGGCGTGTAAAAGTGGTCAAAGTAATAAAAACAAAACGGTCAATACTGCTGTTAGAGACCGTTCCGATAAGTGATGATGTTGTTATATTTGGTCAGTGCTGAACTCTTACGCAGACATTCAACAAAGCTAAATATTATCGCCCCTGCCACATAGGCAACTACTGGGGTCAACAACATGATAAATAAAGAGATTTGATTAAACATAGTTAACCCCTTATTCAGCTTCGGTTTTGCTAGCCTCAACATTTTCAGTTTTAAGGTCCGTGATAGAAACTTTAGCTACATAATTCTTTTCTTCATCAAAGCTAACGTTGTTGGCAACAGTCAATACAGCCGAACGTAAGTTGTTTTTGATTTCTTGTTGTGCAACTTCCATCGCTTGATTAACCATACTGCTTACATAGTTTTCTAAGGAAACGTTTTCGGCTTGTGCTGTAGAAGCGAAAGCCAGAGTAGAAGTAAGTGCGATGGCAGCGATTTTAGATTTAGTGAACATGATATTTTCCTTTTGTTTAGTTAGTGATAACTGTTTTAAATGGTGTGAACAGTTATTGTTTAAGTCGCAGTATCCATTGCGATAGTTGTGCCAATCATGAAATTATTTATATCCATTTGATTTATATAACTTTTATTTTTTAACTAGGGAATAGGGATGTGAACACATATTGTTCACCCCCCTAAGATTTGGTTAAATTACCACTACTTTGGTAAATTTAACCAATCATCGCGGATTGGAATTGTTTAACCTTCGACTGTGCTTCTAGTAACACATCTAATGCATCTGTTAATAATTCAACACCCACGTTGGCTTTAGTCCCGTTTTGACTCAAATATCTGCGCCAAATACGCCCACCAGGCTGGCCTTGAAACAACCCCAACATATGCCTAGCGATACTCCATGGCCGAACACCGAGCGAAATTTGCTGCTCTACGTAGGGCAACATCGCCTTTACCACTTCAGCTCGCGTTATACTGACAGAGTTGTCTTGATAAAAACGTTTGTCGACTTCAGCTAAAATGTAAGGATTACTATAAATCTCACGGCCAATCATCACTCCATCTAAATGCTGCAGGTGAAGCTGCACGTCATCTAAGGTTTTCACACCACCGTTTAAACTAATATGTAAATTGGGAAACTGTTGTTTTAATTGATAAACACGGTCGTACATCAATGGTGGTACATCACGGTTTTGTTTTGGACTTAACCCTTTTAACCAAGCTTTACGGGCATGCACAATAAAGGTATCGCAACCTGAAGCAGCCACCACATCAATAAAGCGAGTTAAGTCTTGGTATTCATCCATATCATCAATGCCAATGCGGGACTTTACCGTGACGGGAATATCAACCTCTGTCTGCATACTGTTAATACATTTAGCGACGGTTTCAGGCTCAGCCATTAAACAAGCGCCAAATCGTCCATTTTGCACGCGATCAGAGGGGCAGCCAACATTGATATTGACTTCATCATAACCGTACTTTTGCGCTTGCGCAGCGCAGCGCGCCATATCACTAGGATTAGAACCACCCAGTTGTAATGCGACTGGGTGCTCTTCTTGGTTATACCCAAGATAATCACCTTTGCCAAAAATGATCGCGCCAGTGGTCACCATTTCGGTATACAAAAGCGCATGTTGTGAAATTTGTCTGAGGAAATATCGGCAGTGTTTATCTGTCCAATCCAGCATTGGCGCGACAGAAATAGTGCGGTTTATTGGTTGATTGATCATTATTTTGCCAATGTGGAAATTTAGGGCGCGTATTTTAGCTGATTTCACTAGCTAGCACTAGAGAAGCTTATTTAGCAAGTTTGAATTAACCATATTCAATGTAGAAGAGCACTACCTGTACTGACAGATATCTTGAGAGTCAATTTCATTGCGCCCCTATTATGTAATTTGGTCTGGTCTCACTTTATTTTTCTCAAAAACGCTAAGTAATTTATTTTATTATGGAATATGACTTTTCTCACAATATTTAATAGACTATTAAACAAAAATCAAAGTATCAGAGCTTATCGAGACCTTCTTGTTTAATTAATCTGTTCCTTGCAATACTTAAAGTTTCTAGTCTCAGCCAGTTTTACAACATCATTTACTATTATAATGCTTGCCTTTAACTCGCCTGATTTTTCTAAATTACTTATCCAGCTCAACAATAAATCATCATTAAACTCCATGACTCTAATTGCCTGATGAAACTTGTAGTCATTGTTCATTTTCAGATAGGTTTCGTATTGTTCTGGAATACGTATCTGGCTGGTTTCAAATGGACCCATATCAACCATCATCCTCATTAAACCCATGCCAATAAAAAAAAATGAATGGTTCGTCCCTCTGGATACCAAGTCTTGACCAAAGCGGAAACATATTGAAGACATATAAACATCACCAACATTTTCTTCACAAAACTTAATAATCCCATCATAACTAGGGGTATTTATAGCTTCCAATTTAAGAGCTTCTATTAAGCTAGCGTGTAAACTGCCAGAATTCTCTCCACTTAATTCAAAAACGACTCTACTAATACTTTCTCCAAAACTGTTGCCATAATAATTTGACTCTAAAGCTCGATTTAATGCCTTTAGAGTATTTTCGTCATCATTATTTCCAGCATAAAAGTTAGCCATATATGACCATATTTCACCGTCAGAGCTACTATATATAGCAATTTCATTAAACAACTTCTGACTACATTCTGTTAATGTTGGCTTCTGAGTACAGACTCTTACTATCTCTGTTCTAATCAGCTCATCCTCAGGAAAAGATTGCGCATACTTAATTAATGCATTGACTTTATTATGGCCATCTTCTAAGGGAGTAGAAAAAGCATCAAGAAACTTGTTTTGTAGAGTCCCACGTAAAAGCTCTGTATCTTGGATTTCCTTAGAAGATTTAATATTTTCATCTTCTCTATCACCCACACACTTTTTAACATAATCTTCTAAAACATTTATGTTTGCTTCTAAAGCAGACTCTATTGAGATAATTTTTTGGCTATTATCGATGAAGATAATCTTTTCTTTTACTTCTCTTACATTATCTACACTGCCGCTATTTAGTGTGAAAATGGCTAACAGAAATAGGATTGTGAGAACGATTAAACTAAAAAACTTAATCAAAAATAGTTCCTTTTTTATAAAAGAATAATAAAAATGGTCAGATCCAAATTAACAGCCCCCACGACTTTCGCGACCCAACAAGCCAACCTAGTTAATCTTCTGAAGCATATTTCGACTTCTGAATTTGAGATTATTTAGCTAACTGACTAACGAAATATATCCTAAGTAAATGTAATTGATCATAACTCACTTGTTCATTGAGGCTGTCGTAAACAGGTTTTAGGCGTTCGTGGGTATGTTCTGCAAATGCGGCTAAAGCTGCGTCAATATGGATTTGACTCAAACCTGATTGCTCCAGCAACTGTGAAGGTTTAGCAAACTCATGCCCATCTTGCGCATAGCGATACAGATGATTAATGATAGTGCCGTCTTTTACCTTAAATTGTTCGGCTAAAGACGCTATAGATTGCCCCGACTGATAAGCGCTAACAATTTCAGCGCTGCGGCTACTGGAGTTGGTATTGCTGCTTTTGCTCACCGTTGTTTTACTAGCCGTTTGGGTATTGGTCACTTCTTCAATACTATTTTGTTGGCAATGGTCGCTGATAAGGGCTAGATAATGCTCACCATACTTATCTAATTTTGCTTGCCCTACACCATGAATACGTAACAAGCTTTCTTGGGAGTGGGGGAAATAATGAGCCATTTCGTTGAGAGTGCGATCAGAGAAGATGGCGTATGGAGGCAGGTTTGCTGCATCAGCCAAACGTTTACGGTCAGCTTTTAATATCGCAACCAATTGCTGGTCACCTGGGTTAACCAGTGTTTTAGATGCATGGCTACTTGCAGCAACAGGTTGTTGCAACAAGGCAAAGAATGGCACTTTACCTTTTAATACATCACCGGCTTTTTGGGTAAGCTTTAATCCGCCAAATTGTTCTTCTTGGCTCAGCAACCCTTTTTGAATCAGTTGTCGCGCCAGCGCCATCCACTGCTTTTTATTATACTCATTGCCAATGTTGTAAGTTGAAAGCAAGTTATGTTGGTTTTGTAATACTTTTTCGGCGCTAGAGCCACGCAATACATCAATAATATGGCTAGAGCCAAATCGTTGACCGGTACGATGTACACAAGACAAAAACTTTTGGGCTGGCACGGTTAAGTCAGATTTTTCTTTGCTTTCACCGGTGCAGTTGTCACAGTTAGCGCAATTTTCTTTAGCAGACTTTTCGCCAAAATATTCTAGTAGTGGCGTACGTCTGCAGTCTTCTGCCTCGGCTAAAGCTAACATTTGATTGAGGTGCATATTAGCCAGACGTTTTTCTTGCTCGTTACTCATCTGATCGATAAAGAAACGAATTTTACCTGTGTCACCGTAACCAAATAATAGTAAACAATCAGCGTCTAGGCCGTCACGACCAGCACGACCAATTTGTTGGTAATAACCTTCAATATTTTTGGGCAGATCGTAATGCAATACAAAACGAACGTCTGGTTTATTAATGCCCATACCAAACGCGATGGTCGCCACAATAATGTTGACATCATCACGGATAAAACGTTCTTGATAATCACTACGTTTAATACTGCTCAGCCCTGCATGATAAGGCAACGCCGAAAATCCATCCTGCTGCAGCTTGGCGGTAAGTTCATCGACGCCTTTGCGTGATTGGCAGTAAACGATCCCCGACTGATCCGGATGTTGTTCAACAAAATGTTTACACTGCTGGTAGGGACTATCTTTGGGTACGACGCCAATGTACAAGTTAGGGCGATCAAAACTTGAAATGAACTCGCTACTGTCAACTATGTTCAGCTGGCGTTTAATGTCCTCTCGCACTCTGGGTGTAGCAGTCGCCGTTAAGGCGATACATACGGCTTTGGGGAAACATTCAATAAGACGATTAAGCTGACGGTACTCGGGGCGAAAGTCGTGGCCCCATTCAGAAATACAGTGTGCTTCATCAATGGCAATACAGGCCACATCACAATTTGAGAGCATGTCTAAAATATTAGTTTGCAACGCGGTTTCTGGTGCCAAAAACAGCAGTTTAATCTGTTGTTGTTTGATGGCATCTAAGTTGTCTTGGTAATCATTGTCTGAAAGTGAACTATTTAACACACAAGCGGGAATGGCGAGTTCATTTAACTGTCTGACTTGGTCTTGCATCAAGGATATTAGCGGTGAAATAACAATGGTTAAACCATCAAATACTGTGCCTGGGATCTGGTAACACAAGGATTTACCGCCACCCGTTGGCATAATAGCCAAGGTATTTTGCTTATGTAACACGTTACTGATAATGGCTTCTTGGGACTCGCGAAACTGATCGAAGCCGAAGACGTTTTTTAGAATTGTGTTTGCTTGATTAATCACTGTAGTTCTTCCTTGCTGCTCTTTAATATCTATGGTGTCAGGATCGCATGTAGGACTGAACGTTAACGAAAATAGCCACCATGAATCAAAAATGGTGGCTTTAAAGTTAATTCATGAAGCAAGATTAAAGTGGTTTACCCTCTTCATCAAGCTCAATAATATTTTCAAACATGGGCTGTAAACTTTCCATGATGGCGGCTTTGTCACCCACTACAACAGTAATCATCTCATTCAGCTTAAGATGTTTGGCGGCCAATCCACTGAGCTCTTCTAAGCTCACATTTGCCAATATTTCATTTTGTTTATCCACAAAACCTGAATCTAGATTATAGGTCATGATTTCTGATAAAAAGCTCAATTTTTGCCGTGGTGTTTCATAATTGCGTGCATCACGCTGGCCAATTGCACTTTTCACAAATTCCAGCTCTTTTAATGTCAAACCTTGCTCCCCAAAGGCAGAAATTTCATTTCTAAACTGCACAATAGAATCAGCGGTAGTGTCTGCACGCACACCGGCTTGGGCTCGGTAAAAGCCATGAAGATCATCTCCATAAAAGAAAGAGCGTGCACCGTAGGTGTAACCTTTATCCTCTCTCAGATTAAGATTGATCCTACTGTTAAAAGCCCCACCCAAATTGTAATTCATTAGATCAGCGCGGTAATACTCCCCAACTGAGTCATAGTTAAGTGCGCGCTTACCAATACGTATTTCAGACTGCGCGGCTTCGGGCTTATTAATAAAATATAAGGTGCCGGCTTGCAACTCTGGGAATGCTTTGATTGCTGGCATCGGGCTGGTTTTACCTTGCCAAATATCTAAGGTTTTAAGGGCTTGAATAATCTCATTCTCAGCCAAACTACTCACCACTATAAGGTCGGCATTCGAAGGGCCATAAAAAGTACTATAAAATTCAGTGACATCCTTTAAAGAAAGCTTTTCTAAGGTAGCAATAGATCCTTTGTTACTATAAGCAAAGCTATTGTCACTTCCAAAAATCAACTTGTTAAATACTTCAGTGGCTGTGGTAGCGGCATCTTTTTTGGCGGTTTTAAGGCCTTCAATTTGTTGCTTTTGCAAACGTATAAAGTCGGCATTGTCAAACTTGGGCTGAGTAAGTTGCTCGATTGCCACAGCAAGTGTCTCATCCAAATTTTTAGTCAGGGTGCGAATATTGATAGAGGTAAACTTATTGTCGGCCGAAAAATCGACAGTTGAACCCAACTTTTGTAATTGATTAGATAAATCTTCAGCTGTAGATTTTTTGGTGGCTTCCCCCAGCATTGCAGCTGTTAGTGAGGCTAGTCCAAGCTTATCGACTGATTCTCTTGTCTGCCCTGCTGGGACACGCAAGCGGATGGTGGTGGTAGGCACTTCATCGTTCACTGTTCCTAAAATTTTAATGCCTGTTTTAGTTGTGAGTTGATAGATGTCCGGCACGCTGACACTGGGGTTATTCCCAGAGGTAGGAACCACAGAGCGGTCGAAGTCTGACGTGCCTGGGCGCAGCGCAAGTGAATCATCTTCAAGACTAGTAGGAATAGTTCTATCGTAACGCTGCCAAGTGTCCGGCTGGGCGATTTTATCACCTTGCCCATTCGGCACTATGCTCATGATCACCCCATGCTTATTTTTAATATATTTTTTATATACACGCATCACATCGTCTTGGCTGACGTTTTCATAACGTGCCACGTCATCACTAATGGCATCAGGATTATTTCGAAAGGTTTGATACATGGCCAATTGACCCACTTTACCCGCAACACTTTCTAAGCCATAAATTAAGCCCGATACAATACCGGCTTTAACACGTTGAATATCATCTAAGTTGGCTCCGCCTCGACTTTCAAACTCTGCTAAGGATGCTCGGGTAATGGTTTCCAATTCCGCTAAAGTGGTACCGGGGGTAGGTAGCGCAAAGATGCTAAATTGACAACTGAGTTCTGCACATCCATGACCTGCACTGGCCTGCACTGCTTTGCCATTTTTGACCATATTTTTATACAACAAGGATGTTTTCCCCGTTCCCAATATTGACATTAATACGTCAAGTGGTGCTTCATCTGGATGATTAAGATGAACGGTAGGGTATGACATGTAAATCAAAGGCAAAGACACATTATCTTGCATAGAAATATAGCGATCTTTGTCTAAGGTCACAGGAATAAATTCAGGGTTGGCTACTTCAGGTCCACGAGGGATACCGCCAAAATATTGTTTAACCCAAGCGAGAGTTTGCTGCTCATCCATATCACCACCTATGGTTAAGGTGGCATTATTAGGGCCATACCAACGTAGGAAGAATTTTTTTAAATCGTTCAGGTTAGCCCGATTTAAGTCTTCTATGTAACCTATGGTTGACCAAGAATAGGGATGACCTTCTGGAAAAAGTGCTTCATTCACTCTTTCTCTCAACAAGCCATAAGGACGGTTGTCGTAATTTTGTCCACGTTCATTTTTAACGGTTTCTCGTTGATTTTCGAATTTTTGTTTTGTCACCGCATTTAGGAAAAATCCCATGCGATCTGCTTCCAACCACAACATACGTTCTAATTGATTGGATGGAACCGTTTCATAATAATTAGTTCGGTCTTGATTGGTCGATCCATTTAGGGTGCCACCAGATTCGGTGATCAGACCAAAATGTTGCTCGTCAGCAACGTTTTCAGACCCTTGAAACATCATATGTTCGAAAAAATGAGCAAAGCCTGACTTACCAGCCTCTTCGCGGCCCGAACCAACATGATAAGTAATATCAATATGCACAAGGGGATCAGAGTTATCAGGGTGTAAAATAACAGTGAGTCCATTATCGAGCTGATACTGGGTAAAAGGAATGACAATCTCATCAACTTTTTTGGCTACAGAGGTGATTTTTTTAAGCCCCTCTGGAATAACCTTCGATTTGGTTTGCTCGCTATCGGTTTGGGTCATGGCTTGTTTGGGATCTATTACGTCACAAGCTGCAAGGCTTAAGATAGCCGTCATTCCTGCAACCATTAAAATTTGTTTTTTCATAAGATGATGGACCATTGATAGAGACAAAAAAGAAAAGGTGGCTGGCGATATTACACATTTAATATTCAGAAATCTCGGTCAGACAAGTAAAATTCTATGTCAACACAGCCTCAGAAAATTACAACTACATATCAAACACGATTTTAGTTTAAACTTATCTTAGTTTTATTGTAGCGGTGATGTTTTTCAGTATGTTTTTGACAATTTTTTCTCCCTTATTTGGGGCTATATCCTCATTAGGTTATTTGATTAACACCATATTTTGGTTGATACCGATTTTAATTTTTTCATTTCTGAAGTTAATACCCATCAAAATATGGCAAACGTTTATGTCTTACTTGCTAGATGGGTGCGCCACGTTTTGGATATCTGTAAACAGTGTTAATCAGAATCTATTTAGTCACACAAAGTTTGCAGCTTCGGGTCTAGAAGGCTTAAGCCAAAAGGATTGGTACTTGGTGATATCTAACCATCAATCTTGGGTTGATATCTTAGTGTTACAGCGTATTTTCAATCGTAAAATTCCTTTTCTTAAATTTTTTCTAAAAAAAGAATTAATTTGGGTGCCCTTTCTTGGTCTAGCATGGTGGGCGTTAGACTTTCCCTTTATGCATAGATACAGTAAAGCGTTATTAGCCAAACATCCTCACTTAAAAGGCAAAGATTTAGAAAACACCCGTAAGGCTTGCAAAAAATTTACATTTAAGCCAGTGAGTATCATGAATTTTGTAGAAGGTACGCGGCTAACAGAGCAAAAACGGACGCGCCAAGGGGCAAAGTTTCAACACTTACTTAAACCCAAAGCTGGCGGCATGGCTTTTGTGTTAGGAGCCATGGGAGAGCAGCTACATAAATTACTTGATGTGACAATTCATTATCCAGAGGGGACGCCTACTTACTGGGAGTTTGTCTGCGGAAAAGTCAAAAATGTACAAGTCCAGATTAAAGTATTATCTATTCAAGAATTACTGAATAGCGATGCCTATGGGCCTGACTACTTTGACGACCATATACAAAGGGTCAAATTTCAACGATGGCTAACAGAATTGTGGGAGCAAAAAGACCAAGATTTGCAGTCGCTTTTAGTCGAGAAATCACGAGATGTTTAGTGTGTTTCCAAGTTTTATTGTGTTCCCTGTGCATTTGACTTTACAAATGATAAGTCTAGCTTTTTGGGCACTATGCATCACTTTTCTTGGATTGATAAAATTTATTCTGCCTTTTTCTTTTATCACTAAGCCCCTTAATATCATACTAAATCTGATGATGTGTGCATTTGGATTTTGTAGTGTGGCCTTAATCAAATGTATGAACAATGTAGAGTTAGATTATGTAGTGGAAGGTGATCTGAGCAAGCAAGAATGGTATCTGATTGTAGCCAATCACCTTAGCTGGTTAGATATTATTTTATTAACTGATTTTGCTGCTGGAAAAATTCCTGCACCAAAATTTTTTCTTAAAAAAGAATTGATTTGGCTACCTTTTGTTGGTCTTGGGGCTTGGGCATTAGATATGCCTTTTATGCAACGCTACAGCAAAGCCTTCTTGCAAAAAAATCCCCACCTAGAAGGTAAAGACATAACCACCACTAAAAAATCTTGTGAGAAATTTCGTCAGTTGCCAACTACAGTCATCAACTTTGTCGAAGGTAATCGATTTACCCCAGAAAAACAAAAAATTAAAAAAAGTCCGTTTGAAAACCTTTTACCTCCTAAAGCAGGAGGCATTGCGTTTACCCTCGCCACTATGGGCGAGTTGTTTACGAGCGTGCTGGATATTACTGTCATTTATCCTGATACCCAAGGTAGCCCCATGATGGCAATGTTAGGCGGTCGTCTAAAAAAGGTCATTCTACGAGTTAATGTGCATCCAGTGACTGATGAAATAATGGGTGACTATTTTAATGATGAAAACTTTAAACATGGTTTTCAGAATTGGTTAAATTCGGTTTGGCAAAACAAAGATAAACTTATTACACATTTAAAAGGGACAAACTAAATGCAAGAAGGTCATTACCTTTCAGATAATCTTTTATCGCTGTTTGAACATTTGGGTATTCAGGCCACCCCCCAAAGTTGGATATTTCAAGGGGTTGCCTTGCTCGGTATTTTACTGCTCGCTTGGCTAGCGAATTGGCTAACCAGAAGCATACTCAATAGCCGCTTACGAAAACTAGTCAGTAAGAGCAAAAATAAATTTGACGACGAATTGCATCAACATGGTTTTTTCAAACGCATCGGGCATATTATCCCGGCCCTTGTTATCTATTTACTCAGCCAATTACTCATTGAAAACCCAACACTGTTAGCGTTTTTGCAAAAAACTGCGGTTATTTATGTGCTGATCTCGGCAGTGATGGCGCTCAGTGCCTTACTGAACACCATAGAGGATAGTTATAATGCCTCGAATTTAGCTAAAAAGGCGCCGATTGCAGGATTCATCCAAGTCGCTAAATTATTTGTAGTAATTATCGCAGGTTTATTGATCATCTCTAACTTGATGGACAAGTCACCATTATTATTACTCTCTGGTTTAGGCGCAGTGACTGCCATACTTTTATTGTTATTCCGAGATACTATTTTAGGTTTTGTTGCTGGTATCCAAATAGCAGCAAATCGTATGGTCAATACCGGTGACTGGATTGAAATGCCAAAATATGGCGCAGATGGAGATGTATTACAGGTCGGCTTAACAACTGTCAAAGTGCAAAATTGGGATAAAACAATCTCTACTATTCCCACTTACGCATTGATTTCTGAGCCAGTAAAAAATTGGCGCGGTATGACCGAAAGTGGTGGACGTCGCATTAAGCGTTCACTGAATATCGATATCCAAAGCATCCGTTTTTGTGACCAGGAAATGCTGGATGAATTTACTAAAATTCGTTACATAAAGAGCTATATCCAAGCCAAACTCGAAAAGCTGCAACGTTTTCATAGTGAACAACACATCGACACTGCAGATTTAGTCAATAGTCGTAGGCTCACCAACATTGGCACATTACGCGCCTACATGCAGGCATACCTAGAAAATCACCCCGATATTAACAAAAACATGACGTTAATGGTGCGCCAGAGACCACCTACAGAACTTGGCCTGCCATTAGAAATTTATTGTTTTTGTGCAGATAAAAACTGGGTAAATTATGAAGGGATCCAAAGCGATATTTTTGATCACTTACTGGCGATATTGCCAGCTTTCAAGCTAAGAGCCTATCAACGTGTTAGCGATAGACCCCAAGCAATCTGATGTGTGAGTCCCCCCAACATCAGGCTAAACCATACTAAGCGATAGCCAAGGCATATACAAACACGGCAAATAGGCCCAAAGCCGACGCGCCAAAAAAGCCGAACTCAACCTTGGACTGCATCACATTTACACCTTCTGGGGTAGGTAAAAAGCTCATAATAATGCTGCTAATACCCAAAACAAAGGTGATTAATGTAAAACCAAATAAAATGGGTTCGTGCCAATTACTCATGAGTCAATTCCTATGTATATCAAAATGGCCACATTATGCACCAAAAATCCAGAATGCCAAAAGACATAAAAGGAAAAAGGTATATTGCTTGATATAAATCATATGTCACCCATTGGCATAAAACAGATCTTCCGCACCACTTTTAATAATAAATATGCTGGTATTCACTGCCCAGACAATCAATGATTATTTTTTGTCGTTCTTTTAGGTTTACCACTAACTCTTTCCCCTCAATATACAAGAGGGTCACCCCTTGAAAACACTGAAATACCCAACGGGCGGTGGGGTTTTGACTGGGTTTCTTCTTCATGTCTGGGAAGTAACGGTTTTGGACTTTTAACTGTTTACGTATTTGATGTTCTAACGAAGCGTAAACCATTAAGCAGCTGGTCATCACCATCAGTAGTGCTTCAATACGCTCTGGTTTTTTAAGGTAAATAGCACTGGTTAAAAAGTCGGGGCTCTTTAAGAATCGAAAGCCTTTTTCTACGGACTGCTGGGATTTGTAGGTACTGAGTATCTTTTCCATGCTTAAATCATCCGCTAAATCATTACTAGCGATGATAAATAAGCCCAGCTGCTTCAACGCATCCTGTCGTTTTGCAAGACCAGTATAGAGGCTCCCTGTGATGTGATAATACTCACGTTTAGGCTGTTTGTCCTGGGAAGGGCGCCCTGCACCCGCGTAAACAGGCACCTTGTTGATCTGGCTGTCGACCTCTTTCCCCTCAATATACAAGAGGGTCACCCCTTGAAAACACTGAAATACCCAACGGGCGGTGGGGTTTTGACTGGGTTTCTTCTTCATGTCTGGGAAGTAACGGTTTTGGACTTTTAACTGTTTACGTATTTGATGTTCTAACGAAGCGTAAACCATTAAGCAGCTGGTCATCACCATCAGTAGTGCTTCAATACGCTCTGGTTTTTTAAGGTAAATAGCACTGGTTAAAAAGTCGGGGCTCTTTAAGAATCGAAAGCCTTTTTCTACGGACTGCTGGGATTTGTAGGTACTGAGTATCTTTTCCATGCTTAAATCATCCGCTAAATCATTACTAGCGATGATAAATAAGCCCAGCTGCTTCAACGCATCCTGTCGTTTTGCAAGACCAGTATAGAGGCTCCCTGTGATGTGATAATACTCACGTTTAGGCTGTTTGTCCTGGGAAGGGCGCCCTGCACCCGCGTAAACAGGCACCTTGTTGATCTGGCTGTCGACCATCAGATAAGGCTGTTTGACTTCCCACTGCGCTAAAGCTTGTTTGGCATCCTCTTGGCATGCAAACTCCTGTTGACCCAATTTCTTGAAGGACTTACGGCCTTGTTCAAACTGTTTGAGCATCCGCTTATCCAGATTATGGCCTTCACGTTTTCTGGCTTGCTCACTGCATACCAGCAACCATTTTTGCGCCACATCACCATAGCTCGTTTCGTGCCACACGCCTTGATAACCGTCGCTTATATCAACAAAGTCCAGTTGATGGGCTTGAGCGATTAAACTTTTCGCCTCGTTCAATGTTTGAGGAACACGGGTAATAAACAACTGATTGATTGCATCAAGATGAACAATACTTTCTTTGACATACAGCGCCGCATCGGCCACCAGATAGCGGCTCGCTTGTGCGGCTTTTAAGCTTTGGATATGAGACTTAACAATTTTTTTGAAACCTTCCATATCATTAGTGTTGCCGCTGGACGGCTTCATATATACCGGAATGCCCGACTGGTTTTCGCAAATAAGATTTAAGATCACCTGATTGAGCTCAGGTCGATGCTCTCTGGAGTAGCCTTTGGCGACCTGGATGCAGTTGAACTCATCCTCTGCTGGCCTACCTTGGCCGTCATAATGGAAACTCGTGGAGTCGAGATGAACAGAGTCACAAGGCAAGTCTAGGTGTTTAACTACGGCTTCACCAAGGGTTTGATAAAGGGCTGAAACGCCTTTTTCATACAGCGCATCCAGACAGCGACCTAGGGCATCATCGTTGATATGCTCAGGCTCGATCCCGGGTGCAATCAGTCGCTCAAGAGGTTTGTCCTCGAAATATTCGCTGTACATATGCAGGGTACGGCCAGTAAAGCCCAGGCCATTGATAATCATGGCGACAAAGAGCTGTCCAAAGCTGATATTTCTCTTGTCTGAGACGCCAAGAGCTTGATCAATAATTTGGGCTAAGCGGATTTCTTTGCAAAAACCGGCAACCAGACCGTGGTGTTCTAATGTTTTAGTAAAAGGTGAGGACATAATTCTAGCTCTCAAAAGAGAGTAATAGATCAAGATCTGAGATCTACGTCAAGTTTTTTTTCATTATTCTTTAAATCGTCTGTTTATTGACCAAAATTAATGGTTAATTTAAGTGCGGAACGACAGATAAAAGATTGGTGTGAAATAGTGGTCTAAAAGCTCACTTATTCGCTGTGTTCACTAACATCCTAAAAAATCATACCAAACTCAATCTCAAGTAAAGATTATCTCATTGTTTTTAATGAGTTTTTATTTCTGGCCTAAGCTTTGCTTTGTTCAATTGGAAACCATAATTAATCAGTTAGGAGAATTTTATGCGTACTATGTTATTTGCTGGAGCTATAGTTTGTTGTTCACTTCCAGTCTTTGCCTTAGATTCAAACAATACGTGCAACGTTGAGCTCAATGGCAACATGCAATTAGAAAACCACGTATTGGCAGCCACTTTAGACAACGATACCCGTATGACCATTGACCAAGATAAAACATTGTATATTGACGGCATAGCTTTGACTCTGAATACAGAACAACAACACTGGGTAAATAACTATTATGATGGTATCAATCAAGCTGTGCCGCAAGCTGCAGCGATAGCGACAGATGCAATCGCGCTGGCAAGTACCGCATTAAACGAGGTATTCACCGAACTATTAGACTCAGATAATACAGCGCTAACCGATTTATCTGAAAAATTACGTAACCTTGATCAACAAATCCAATACAACTTTTACGCAGATAATGGTGACATCCGTTTACATTCTGAGTCGTTTAAAAACGGTGAGTTTTTTGGCGATCAATGGGAAGCGCAATTTGAGGACGCGATCGAAGACTTGGTCACAGATTCAGTTGGTCACTTAATGGTAGCCATAGGCACACAGCTTATGTTTAGTGATGGAGACATGGGTGAGTTTGAACAAAAAATGGAACGTTTTGGCGAACAAATGGAACAAAAAGTGGAGTATCAAGCCTCCGCATTAGAGGAAAAAGCAGATGCCTTATGCTCGACCCTTGCTCAAGTAGATTTTGCTGAAACAAAATTACAGCAAATTAAACAACTAGCAGGATTAGATGTTATCCAAGTGCACGACCAACCACAACGTATGTGATAATGTTTGAGTAACCTGAACTCTGGTTAAATACTAATTTGGACAATATAAATGCAAATAGCAGTGGTAGGCTGTGGTTGGTTGGGATTGCCCCTTGCAATGAGTCTTCAAAAAGGTGGCCACGATATTGTGGCCACACGTCGTTCTGAAGTTGGTTGTTCACAATTACGGTCACTCGGACTCACTTGTGTGCAGTTCGAGCTAGGTGCCTCACTTAATCATGAAAAATTTGCGCCACTTTTCAACAGTGACTTACTCATTTTAAATATTCCTGTTGGCCGCAAAGCAACATCTTTTGATGAATTTAGCACCAATATGAATGACTTATTAATGCAAGCTGTTGATAGCAACATTAAGCACGTTATATTTGTCAGTACTACGTCAGTATATGGTGATCAAAATGCAACTTTTTCAGAGAAAAGTCCAGCGAACCCAGTTACTGTATCAGGCAAAATCAATTTGAAGGTTGAACAAATAGTACAGGAATATTTTGTTGCGAAAGCCACCATACTTAGACCTGCGGGACTAGTTGGTGAGGATAGGCATCCAGCACACTATCTGGCAGGAAAAGCTGAACTAGCAGCGCCAAACAGGGTAGTTAATTTAGTGCATCAACAGGATGTTATTCAAAGTATTGAATCTATTATCGAAAACAAAATTTGGGGACATACTTTAGTGCTCAGCGCCTTAGAACATCCTAACAGACAAGATTATTATACTTGGGCGGCGGCGCAGCTCAGTATTGCTGCCCCCTCATTCATCGCAGAACAAGGACAAGCAAGTGGTAAACTAATCAATGCCAGTAGAAGCCTAGGTATACTCGGTATACACCTTAAATACCCTAGCCCTTACGATATGCTCTAAAAATTCGATTACTGCGACCTGTACTAAAACGATATTAATTTGTTGCCGTGCAGCGCTAACGTCCCAAAAAGTAACAATAAAAACGCGACTTGCCGCCTGAAACCACTAATTTAACGCAGCATCCCAAAACAAAAAAAGGGCATATACACCTGGCTAAGTTTAATACTGCCTCAATGGAAGGGAGGGCTTACAATCTATCTGTTTAGTCTCGCTCATTTCTATGGTGATTATCACTTAAGCGAGCGAATTCAAGCCAAAAAAGGGATTGCCCACATCATTAGGGGGGATTACATCCCTTTTTCCTCTGATAATTTTGCGGCCTGCTGTCGCAGTAAAACTTTTTGAACCTTACCAGTAGAGGTTTTAACGATGGGTTCAAAGACAAACTGGCGGGGCACCTTAAAACTAGCCAGTTGCTGCTTGCACCACTCAATCAAATCATCAGTTGAAACATTTGCATCCGGGGCCAACTCAACAAAGGCACAGGGCGTCTCTCCCCATTTCAAATGAGGCATGGCCACTACAGCGACTGCCATTACCTGAGGATGCTTGTGTAATACCTCTTCAATTTCAATCGACGAAATATTCTCTCCACCTGAAATGATAATATCCTTGGAGCGATCTTTTAACTGAATGTAGCCATCGGGGTAGATTACGCCGAGATCGCCGGAATGAAACCACCCTCCCATAAACGCTTCATCTGTGGCCTGTTTATTCTTTAAATAACCTTTCATCACTACATTGCCGCGAAACATCACTTCGCCTAGAGTTTCGCCATCTCGGGCTACTGGACACATGGTTTCTGGGTCAAGCACATCGAGTTCTTCCAGGGCATGGTATCGCACACCCTGTCGCGCTTTGAGCGCGCTCTGCTGTGTCACAGCCATTGTGTCCCAGTCGGTGTGCCAGTCATTGACCACGGCTGGGCCATAGACTTCGGTTAAACCATAAAGGTGGGTCACATTAAATCCCGCCTCCTGCATCTCTAAAAGCACCGATTCAGGAGGCGGCGCGGCGGCCGTAAAAAACTCAACGGCTTGTCGTAGCGCAGGCTTTTGATGCTCTTGAGCGGCTAAGATCGTCGACATCACAACTGGCGCTCCGCAGAGATGGGTAACCTGATGATCGGCCAGTGCAGTCCAGATAGCGTCGGTTCGAACCTCACGCAGACAGATATGTGTGCCTGTGATCACTGACATAGTCCAGGGAAAACACCAACCATTGCAATGAAACATCGGCAACGTCCAAAGATACACTGCATGCTTAGGTATAGAAGCCGTGATCACATTACCTTGAGCTAAGAGGCAGGCTCCGCGATGGTGATACACCACTCCCTTGGGATCGCCAGTAGTACCCGAGGTGTAGTTAACCGTTATGGCATCCCATTCATCTAGAGGCATCAACCAGGCAAAGTCGGGATCACCAGAGGCCATTAATGCTTCGTAGTCATGACTACCCAAACTATCTCCCGCTTGTGGGAATACCGGGTCCATATAATCGATAATCAAGGGCTTCACATTGGCCAACTCAAGAGCAGTAGAGATAGTCTCGAAGAATGCAGTATCGGTGATCAGTACCTGACTCTGAACATGATCCAACTGAAACGCAATAACGCCAGCATCTAACCGGGTATTCATTGCGTGCAGCACCCCACCGCACATAGGAATAGCATAATGAGCTTCTAGCATGGCTGGCGTGTTCGCCAACATCACTGATACGGTGTCACCGCGACCGATGCCATACCCAGCTAATACCGACGCAAACTGTCGGCAGCGGCGATAAAATTCAGCATAGCTTATCTGTACTTCACCATGGATCACCGCAATATGATCAGGAAATACGGTCGCTGCACGCTCCAGAAATGTCAACGGCGTCAGGGGCTGATGATTAGCCTTATTTTGGTCGAGGTCCTGATCATAGATGTTAGTCATACACTCCCTTACTTGTCTTGCCAGTCAGGAGCGCGTTTTCCAATAAAGGCATCAATTCCCTCTACGGCATCCTGCTTAAGCATATTATCGACCATCACCCCAGATGCATAAATATAGGCATCGGTGAGCGGCATTTCTGCCTGCTTATAAAATGCCTCCTTGCCCAGTGCTAATGTCATGGAAGATTTTTTCGCGATTTTGGCGGCCATCTCCATCGTTTTCTCCGTTAAGTACGCAGTGCTAAAAGAGTGATTGATCAATCCAATTTGCTGAGCCTTTTGCGCATCGATCATATCGCCAGTTAACAGCATTTCAAGCGCATGCTTATTAGAGACATTGCGGGATAAAGCCACCATCGGTGTAGAGCAAAAGAGACCAATATTCACCCCAGGAGTGGCAAATAACGCTGCGTCTGAAGCCATCGCCAGATCGCAGCTTGCCACTAGCTGGCAGCCCGCCGCTGTGGCCACCCCAGCCACCTCTGCAATGACGGGTTTAGGATTGCTCACAATAAGCTGCATTAATGCTGCGCAGGTATTAAACAACAAGGTAAAGTAAGCCTGACCGCTGTCCTGGGCAGACCGTGCCGCGTTGATCTCTTTCAGATCATGGCCTGCACAGAACGCAGGGCCTTTAGCCGCTAGTACAATCACCCGGACAGACGGATCAATAGCAGCCTTTGAAAATGCCTCGGATAGCAGTGCTATCATTCGTTCAGACAAGGCGTTACGACGCTTTTGATCATTTAATGTTAACCTTAGAATACCCTCAGACACCTCACTGAGTAAGATATCACTGCCCAACTGCTTTAACATTGTCGTCTCTCCTGCCTGGTTTTTGTGCACGGGGTAAACCTGAAATCTCTTTACCCGTCCAATAGGGTTTTTCTAATTCTATCTTTGGACAACGATCCATTACAATTTTAATATTAGCGGCCTGTGCCAATTCGGCGGCCTGTTGGTTAAAAATTTCAAGCTGCATCCAGACCACCTTAACGCCAATCGCGATCGCCGCTTCGGTCACACCCAAGGCTGCTTCTGACGAACGAAAGATATCGACCATATCTACAGGGTGTCCGATAGAAGCTAACGACTCATAACAGCACTGACCGAGAATCATATTGCCCGCCTCGCGAGGATTAACAGGGATCACCCTGTAACCCGCTTTAAGCAGTGCCTCCATGCATCGATAACTATCTCGCTCGGGCCGAGGACTGGCTCCCACTAGGGCAATTGTTTTGACTTCGCTGAGTATCTGTTTGAGATAGTCATCCGAATAATGGTAGTGATTGATAAGCATACCTACTTGTTATTTTTAGACATTGGGAGCCGTTCTTCGGGCTATGGTTTAGCTGCCTCGTTTTTTTGGGGTCATAATATGGTTGTGGCACAACGCTAACAGAGCGACGAGTCAATGGGCTCACTATCTGCGTTTTAGTGTCTAGTACACGTTAACTCATATTTTCCATATTCACATCTCTTTCATATCAATGAGGCTGAGCGCTCCAGGGCCGGATCACACTTAAAGTTATAAAAAGCAGGATATAGATCACGTAATGATATAAAAACTAGGAACTTTATACCGAATGACAGATCAGATCGCCTATGTTCACTTACCTGTAGTCCGTTTTATGTCATTTTTAGAATTATGTGAAAACATTGAAGATAACCGTACCGATATCAACAAGCATTATGATTTGCTGGATATCATTTTTCTTACCATGTCCGCCGTTTTATCCGGGGCCAAAGGCTGGAAAGCCATACATATCTTTGGCGTTGCTCAACTTGAATGGCTTAGGGAGTAACGTGAGTTTGCCAATGGCATTCCCACTCGTCACTCAATTGGCCGCATCATCCGGGGCGTAAAATCCGAAAGTTTGCTTGAGTGTTTTGAACAATGGGTCAATACGATCAGGGTGGAAGGAGAAAGAGAGGCAGATTGCCTTTGATGGTAAAGTGATCAGAGGCTCAGGAAATGGTTCGTCCCTCAACCCGCTACAGTTAATGAGCGCCATGGTGGGAGACAGTGGTTTAATCCTTTACCAGCAAGAGGTATCGGATAAAACCAATGAAATTCCAGTGATGCAAGCGATGTTGCAGCGTCTGTCGATAAAAGGGGCCATAATCACCGCGGATGCTATGCACTGTCAGACCAAGACCGCCGAGATAATACGGGCGGAAGGAGCTGACTATATGCTGCAGGTAAAAGACAACCAGCGTAACCTGCACAAAGAAATCACGGCGTTTTTTCACAAGACATATCGGGACGATCCGCAGGCACTGGAAACGGGGTATTACCAAGAAATAGATAAGGCTCATGGTCGTATCAATGAGCGCTACTATCGTCTGTTGCCTATCACCGACTGGATGACAGGCATGGAGCTTTGGCAAGATATCCAATCCGTGGTTGAAGTGACGGGCAACCGCACCTTTAAAAAGAAAGGAAAAGAACAAACCGAACATGAAGTGTCCTATTATATCAGCTCTCTGGGGGAGGATGTCAAAGAAGCGGCTCGGGCGATCGAGAACAGCCAGCATTGGGTGCTGGACGTCACATTTAGAGAGGATGAAAGCCAGATATATGCTGAGGATGGGGCGAAAAATATGGCCTTATTTAGACGTGCGCTACTTAATTTAATTAAAGCCCATCCGCTTAAAGACAGTGTAGCGGGTAAAATGATGCGAGCGGGTTGGGATAGCAAATTTATGGGATGTTGGAACATGATGAGTCGCCTAAAGGGTTTGATTTGCCTATGGAAATTCAACTCGAATCTAAAAGCACTCACAAGGCTATCTCTAGCCCAAATGTGGCTGCAATCCTTGAAGGCTGACCCTAGCCTTAAAAACGAATACGTGGTGTATTCTGCTCACTCTGATCACATTGGTTTTGCTAAAACAGTAAAAAAAGACAAAATTAATAATGGCGCTATGGACAATGCTACTGGTACTTCTGTCTTAATGGAAACGGCTCGATTGTTTTGCCAATTAGATGAGCGTCCTAAACGTTCTATTGTGTTTTTGGCGGTTACGGGTGAAGAAAAAGGATTATTAGGCTCAGACTATTATGCTCAAAATCCTACGGTACCCGTGGGTTCAATGGTCGCTAATGTAAATCTTGATATGTCAATACTGACTTATGAATTCGCCGATGTAATCGCTTTTGGTGCCTAGTTTTAAATCGGTCGATCTTGAGATTGATGGCAGTAAACAGTTTAGTCATTTTCTTAAAACGAATTATCACAAGCCAGGGGATGATTTTAGCCAAGCTTTTAATTGGAAAGCTGCCACTAAGTTTGCTGAGGTGAATTATCACATAGGGTTGACGTTGGCTAACCAAGTACAACGATCTAGTTGGAATGAGGGTGACTTTTTTGGTGATAGTTTCTCAAAATAGAAAATCCAAAATTGATGAAAAAAAGGGACTCGATTGAGTCCTTTTTTTTGATTTATAGAAGCTTAAGAAAAAACTGTCTATGAATTAATTGCCATTGCTCTGCAAAATTATCAGTGGGTCTTTTTGTGAATTCACTGCGGATAAACTGATTGATACGCCCATCTGCAAAACAAATTAACATATTAGCAATGATGCCTTCTTCTGCAGGTAAGGTTTTGCCTTCACGCAATTTACGTTCACGCAATACTTGCTTTAACTGAGTTTCCAAGCGTTCGAATAATTGTGCAATGCGTTGTCTCAATCTGTCTTGCTCGCCCATCAAAGCATCGCCATTTAAAATACGGGTTATACCAGGATTTTTTTCAGCGAAACCCAAAATAAGATGCAATATGAGTTGGCAGCGAGTAGCGGTGTCTTTTTCTTCATTGATAATTTTATTAATACGAGAGAATAGGGTTTCTTCAATAAACTCAATCAATCCCTCAAACATTCGTGCTTTGCTTGGAAAGTGACGGTATAAAGCCGCCTCAGATACACCTACATGAGCCGCTAGCTTGGCTGTAGTGATCCGTTGTCCTGGGTTGGTTTGTAACATGCTCGCCAGAGCTTGAAGAATTTGTGCTCGGCGATTGGGGCGTTTTGTAGCTGGCATTCTGGGTTCCTAGGCGAAAGTGGCGTCAGTCGTTAGAGTCTTCTATGTATCTTTGGGCAACTAGGTGCATTAACTGCCTAGCTAGTAATGGCTTATCGGCAACATCTAGTTTTTTTTCACCCTTTGACCAAAATACGGTAAGTGCATTTTGCTCACTGTTAAAACCAATTGTACTATCAGACACATCATTTGCAGCAATCATATTGAGCTTTTTACGCTGTAATTTACCCAAGGCATATTCTCGCAAATTTTGGGTTTCTGCAGCGAATCCTAAAGTAAAAGGTGGCTTCGCTAAATGTGCTACATCACTAAGAATATCAGGGTTTTTGATTAAAGTAAGCGTTAACTCACTATCTGATTTTTTGATTTTTTGATTGGATTTTTGTTGTAACCTATAATCGGCCACTGCGGCGCATCCTATGAAAATATCGCAGTTATGTGTCGTTTGCATGACCGCTTCATACATCTGCTGTGCACTGGATACAGATATAGTTTGAATATTAGCTGGCGGAAGTAAATTTACAGGGCCACTAATTAAGGTCACTGTTGCCCCTAACTCTTGTGCTGCAACGGCTAAGGCATAACCCATTTTACCAGAGCTATGATTAGACAAATAACGTACGGGATCAATTTCTTCCCGAGTTGGGCCTGCGGTTATGGTAATACGTTTACCAGCCAATATTTGTTCGAGTGTTTGTTGCGCCAATAAATCTGCAATATCTTGCGGCTCAAGCATCCGGCCTGGCCCTATATCGCCACAAGCTTGTTCCCCTTGAGCAGGACCCAAAAATTGAATGTTACGTTGCTCTAATACCTTTAGGTTGGCTTGTGTGGCGTCTGCGAACCACATTTGTTGATTCATTGCTGGAGCTATGTAAATAGGAGCCTGAGTGGCAAGGCATAAGGTAGATAACAGATCGTCTGCCAAACCATGGGTTAGTTTAGCCATAAAGTTAGCCGTGGCAGGGGCAATCAATAATTTATCCGCCCATCGTGCTAATTCGATATGTCCCATAGCCGCTTCTGCGTCTTTATCTAATAAATCATCAGAAATTGGGTTGCCAGAGACAGCTTGTAACGCCAAAGAGCTTACAAACTCTTTAGCTGAGTCGGTCATGACCACACGCACATTTGCTCCCTTGGCAACAAGCTTACGCACTAGGTCTGGGGTTTTATAGGCTGCAATGCCGCCAGTAATGCCTAAAATAATATTGGTGTTTTTGAGTTGCATTGGCTCTTTATTGATATGTTGCTGGCCTCAATTATCACATTATTGGCTGGAATAGTCTTCATTTGCTAGGCTTATTTTGAGTTTCGGTACCCAGCAGCGTCGAAACTACAACTGATAATCGACCAATAAGGCAAGGACGCATGAAAATTACAGATTGGCCTAAACAAGAACGCCCCAGAGAAAAACTTTTAGCCAAAGGCGCCGCAACACTCTCCGACTCCGAGCTGTTGGCGATATTTCTACGCACAGGCATTAAAGGTTGTAGTGCTATTGATCTTGCAAGAAACTTGCTCTCAGAATTCGGTAGTTTGCGAAGTCTGTTTGGTGCTTCTGAGCATGATTTTTGTCAAACAAAAGGTTTAGGTCAGGCTAAATTTGCACAACTTCAAGCCAGTTTGGAAATGAGCCAACGTTACATGGCTGAAACCTTAGATAAAACGGATGCTTTCAACTCAGTAGAACAGACTCAAGCGTATTTAATCGCCAAATTAAGAGACCAACCCCATGAAGTATTTGCGATGTTATTACTCGACAGTCAGAATCGACTCATCAAATATCGCCCTATGTTTTATGGCACAATCGATAGCGCATCTGTCTATCCTCGGGTTTTAGTGCAACAAGCATTATTAGATAATGCCGCTGCGGTCATCCTCGCCCATAATCACCCCTCGGGTATTGCAGAGCCCAGTCAGGCAGATAAAAGTATCACCAAACGAGTGATTGATGCATTTAGCTTAATGGATATTAAAGTGCTCGATCATTTTGTGATCGGCGATGGGGTAGCGGTATCATTTGCACAAAGAGGTTTGATGTAGAAGGTTGACGTTGAATTGCTTCATGTTGCTGGTATTGTATTTGAGCTCCTATTTTTTAATTTTTGTTTGTGGCTAACATAGGATATTCATAACCAAGACAATTTGTCATTTCTTCTCTGCTCTATCAATTTGTGATGGTAAGGTTGAATATTTTGTATGTGTTGCTCACATAAAATTTTATTAGAGGTTATTTTTGAAAAAGTTTCTTTTCTATATTTCACAGAATTATAGTTTTGCGATGTTGCGTCCAATTCAGGAAATTTTGTTATCCAGAGGTGATCAAGTCTTTTGGTTTTTTGAGCGAGACAATGTCACTCATAGTTACCTTAAAGAAGAAGAGTATCTACTTGACACTGCGCTAGATATTTTTAATTACCAACCTGATGCTATTCTCGCTCCTGGGAATAGTATTCCCTCTTTTTTACCAGGCTTAAAAGTGGCAATATTTCACGGCTTTGATGCGGGTAAACTTGATAGAAAAGGTAATAACGATCATTTTAAAATAAGAGGATGTTTTGACCTTTATTGTACTCAAGGGCCAAGCACCACTACTAAATTTAAAGAATTACAGGCGGTTTATCAGTACTTTAATGTAATCGAAACCGGTTGGCCGGCACTTGATAAGTTGTTTACAAATAAACCTATCAAAGCAAAAAACACTAGGCCTACAATTTTTTTTGGTTCAACATTCAGCAAAAGATTGACCCAAGCTCAAAACAATTTTGAGCAGGTAAAATATCTTAGCGAAACGATGGACTGGCAATGGTTAGTGTCTTTACATCCTAAATCTGCTCCTGACGTGATAGAGATGTATCGCAGTATTCAGAGTGATAATTTACGCTATATTGATACTGACGACATGCTGCCTATCTTACAAGATGCAGATATTATGGTAGGTGATACATCATCTGCACTTACTATGTTTATTGTCCAGAATAAACCTGTGGTTACTGTTAATAATATTGATCCTAAACCTTATATGTTGAACATTACCTCAGCAGATAAACTTAAATCTGCTATAGAAAATGCTCTATCCCAACCTCCCAAATTAATGCACGAAATAGCAAGTTATATTAGCCAAACCCATCCTTACGCAGATGGGCTGTCTGCTGAACGGGTCGTGACCGCTATAGACGAGGTGTTTGCCGGTCAGCTCCCGCTTAAGGCTAAGAAGCCTGTTAACTTTTTGAGAAATCTTAAGTTTCGTAAATATTTAAACTATTGGAAATTTAACTTATGAACATATTGCTGATTCATAGGAGCTGTTGCTTACGTTGTTTATTCTTGAGTAATGGTAATGACTCGGTCAATATTTTTAATAAACGTCTTGAATTGGTGGGGGAATTACTGTATAAAATGCGCCCTCTTGTAATAGCGTTAGCTGACACATATATTGATTTCGATTAAATGTGAGTCAGAGCTAAATTTTTTAGATTGTTTGGAGACAAAGGCCATGGCCAAAGTATGTCAAGTTACAGGCAAGCGTCCAGCGGTAGGTAACAACCGCTCTCACGCTAAAAATTCGACCCGTCGTCGTTTTTTGCCAAACCTTCAATCCCACCGTTTTTGGGTTGAAAGTGAAAACCGTTTCGTGAAGTTGCGTTTATCTGTTAAAGGTATGCGTATTATTGATAAAAAAGGTATCGATACAGTATTGTCTGATATGCGTGCCAACGGTGTTAAAGTTTAAGGAATCAGATTATGCGCGAAAAAATTAAATTAGTGTCTAGTGCTGGTACAGGCTTTTACTACACTACAGATAAAAACAAACGTAATATGCCTGGCAAAATGGAGATCAAAAAGTTTGATCCTAAAATTCGCCAGCACGTTTTGTTCAAAGAAGCCAAAATCAAGTAAATTTACTGGTTTTGTCTCCTGAAGAACCCGGCCGTTGCCGGGTTTTTTGCGTTTACACCTTATGTCATAATCCCCCATACTCATTTATTTGGTTTTAGTTTCAGATGATCAAGTTATCTCAGCGCGCTTGGAACAATGTCATCATTGTCAGTATGTTAATACTGATCATGTTATTTAATTTCAGTAGTGATCTTTTAAATGATGGAAGCGATGAAACCTCATCTTTGCTAACCCTTGTGCCTGTCAATATGACTATCACCACCATGGCGTTTGAACAAGAAAAAGTAGAACGAATTGGTCAAGGTTGGCGAACAACATCTGGGTTTTACAGTAACGAAAGGCTTGCAAGTTTAGTCGATCATTGGATCAATGCTGAAATCAGTTTATTTGACCCAAATTACAATTGGCAGTCACCTACCGCAACTGTAGAGCTATGGTTTGCTGGGCAAGCGTTGTCTATTAAGTATCAGTTTATACAACTGACGGACAAAACCTTAGTTAGAATTGACGAACAAACCTATCAGTTAATCAGTCCTAATTATCAAATGTTAACCCTATCAGAGTAAAACATGCCTGAATTACCAGAAGTCGAAGTCAGTCGGTTGGGTATTACCCCGCATCTTGAAAACCAAGTCATTAAAGAGATTATTGTACGTAAGCGTCAGTTGCGCTGGCCTATTCCAGAAACTATTCACCAAGCCGAAGGTTTAGTTATCACTTCGATTCGTCGCCGTGCTAAGTATTTATTATTGGATACCAGTGAAGGTAGTATTGTTTTGCACTTGGGTATGTCAGGCAAATTGTGTGTGGTGGATTGCGATACCGAAGTGAAAAAGCATGATCATTTAGATATCGTTATGCAAAATGGCGTGTGCTTGCGTTTTAATGATGCCCGAAGGTTTGGCTCTTGTTTATGGCAAGGACGAAATGAACCCACACTTAGTTTATTGGCTGCACTTGGCCCAGAGCCATTAACGGACGAGTTTGATGGAAACAGGTTGTATGACTTGTCTCGTAGTAAATCTGTCGCTGTAAAAAAATTCATTATGGATAATAAAGTGGTGGTGGGGGTGGGCAATATTTATGCAAACGAATCATTGTTTATTGCTGGCATCGACCCTAGGAAACCTGCCAACACAGTGACTAAAAAGCGTTATTTGCAACTCGCTCATATTATTAAAAAAGTTTTGGCTAGCGCCATTGAACAAGGTGGCACTACTCTTAAAGATTTTGCGCAAGCAGATGGACAACCAGGCTATTTTGCGCAACAACTACTGGTTTATGGCCGTGCGGGTGAAAATTGCGATGCGTGTCTGTCGCCCATTAAGTCAGTAACCATTGGGCAACGTAATACTTTCTACTGTGAAACCTGTCAGCACTAAGAGGGAGCCCTCAGCGATGACAAAGAGCCCTCAACGTTGGCAAATAGCCCCTTAGAGGGGCTCTTTGTTATGTAACTTCTGTTGCAACGCATCAATCACTGCTGGGTGACAGAATTCGTTTACGCGACCTCGGTGCAAAGCCACTTCTTTGACTAAGGTGGATGAAATAAAGGAATTTTCTTCCGCGGGTGTCATAAATACACTTTCGAGGTCAGGATTGAGCCTTCTGTTCATATTCGCTAGTTGAAACTCATATTCAAAATCGGATACAGCTCGAAGCCCACGAATTAAAACACTCGCTCCTTGGCTCTCCGCAAAATCAGCCAGTAACCCTTTAAAACCAATCACTTCTACATTATCCAAATGTGCCGTCACTTGTTTAATGAGTTCGACTCGTTCTTCTAAGCTAAACAAAGGCTGTTTGCTGGGATTCGAAGCTACGCCGACAATCACTTTGTTAAACATTTTGGCTGCGCGCTCAATGAGGTCTGCATGACCATTAGTAACAGGGTCAAACGTACCCGGGTATATCGCTTTTCTATGCATAATTGACCTTATTGCTTCATTTCTTTTAGGCTAACCCGAATAGGATGAATTTTACTAATTTATTTGTATTAATGGTGTATATCACAATTTCCAATAGCCAAGTTCTTTTCGCATCTTAAGTTTTCGTAGTAAATTACGTGGTTTGGTTTTTAATTCTGTAGGTGGATATCGATGGTGCGAGGTAAGTAAATCACTTTGCAATACTGTTTCAGTTGGTCAAATCGGCCTTGCCAGTCATCACCCATAACTATCATATGTACCAAATGTTATGACTCTACTCACTGCTCACCTATTTATTAATAAACTGACATTCTATTAAAGCCTTTACTCAGGCTCATTGTTCTTAGCATTCGTACAATATATTCCGTATGATATCGGTTAGTTAGAGATTAGTAAAAGCCGCTGTTTGGCACTAACTGAATGACTTATATACTTAGTCATTCAGTTAGTGGGTTTAAAGGTCGGATATTGACGTGGGCAGTGCCCAAGACGAAAAGATATTTTATTGGGGATAATGTTGTTAAACGTTCGACAGAGACATTTTTACTGTTTTTATATTTGTTTATTCTGGTCAATTAAGGGGTGGTGTTCTCCTTGGATCGGCACACTTGAACCGCATTTGCATCAAGACTTACAAGTGTTAGTGGAGTGGGGGGTGTTAGATGCATCAGTGAGCAGTTACCCTGTTCCTTGGAAAGGTATTGCAGAGCAGTTAGAAAAACTCCAGGTACACACTCTTCCGAGTATTCCTGGCATCTCCGCACAGCGATTGAAGCATTATTTACAAACCAATAAAAAACAAAAAGGTCAGTCTATTATCAGCCTGTATGGCGCAACAGACGACAGCAGATTTGTGGGATTTAACGGTGTACAGACTGAAAAAGTCAAACTCAATATAACTAAAGAGTTGTATGCTGGTCGTTGGGCTGGGCAAATATCGGCTAACCATGAACGGGGCGGAAAAAGTCACTTTGACCAAAGTTTTTTGGCTTATCAATTTGGTGATTGGAATCTACGGGTGGGGTCATTGAACCAGTGGTGGGGGCCAGCACAATCTAGCAGTCTGATCATGTCTAATAATGCGAGACCTGTTCCCTCTATCAGCTTTTCTCGCTCCCAAGCCATACGTTCTGAAAATAAGTGGTTGCGGTATCTTGGCCCTTGGTTTCTGACTGCGCAAATTGGGCAGTTAGAGAGTCAAAGAGCCGTGCCGGATACTAAGTTGTGGATGACGCGTTTTAATTTCAGTCCAATTTCTGGTTTAGAGCTGGGGTTGTCTTGGAGTGCAATGTGGGGCGGTAAAGGGCAGCCTCATTCCATTAGTGATTGGTTAAAGGTGGTGACCTTTGAAACCGAATGTGCAAACGGTGCGGCGACTTGTGATGATGCCATAGATCCCAAACTAGGTAACCATCTTGCAGGTTTGGATTTCAAATACAGCGTGATGTTGTTCAATAGGCCTTTTAGCATTTATGGACAACGTATTGGTGAAGATGCGGTTGATTATTATCGTGTAACTGATAATGCTAATTTGATTGGTTTATCAACTTACCTGTGGGGCAATAAAGTGTTCATCGAGTCTAGTGATACCAATGTTGCTTGCTCTAATGCCGGCACTAATGAAAAAAGTTGTTATTATGAAGATGAGATTTATCAATCAGGCTATCGTCGATATGGCCGTGCTATCGGTAGTAGTTTTGATAGTGATGCGAAGATGCTCACGTTAGGTATCAATAAAAACTTTCACAATGGCGATCTTTTCGAACTGGTTCTTAATCGACTCATACTCAATGAAGATAAAGAGTCACCTTCACCGGTGCTTAATGGTCTGAGTGAGGAGTTGCTCAGGTTAAGCGGTTTTTATCAAGCAGCTTATGGTGATTGGTTAGTCAAATTAGGTGCAAGTATTGAACATGGAAAAGCGGACGATGCTGATTCAAAAACCGATGCATTGATATTTTCTGAGATTAAATATCGGCTTAATTAGGTTTTGCTGCTTTGGTATAAGCAGACATTAGGATTTCCCAATTTGCATATTTCCAATGAATATTTCGTAGACGTTGTTCTTTTTCAAAGGAACGCTTGAGACGTGCCATATTTGATTTTTTCCAACTATTTTCAGGTTTAATTCCGCATTTATCAAAGTCAATTAGCCAAACGCGATGCTCGGCATCAAGCATAATATTGTGGATATTTAGATCATGGTGATAAATCTGATGATTATGAAATTCGGCAATAGTTTGACCTACCTTTTGCCACTCATTAGTGGTCAAGTCACTATTTAGCAAAATGTGGTGTAAGTCTTGTGCACTGGGTATTTTTGTTGAAATAATATCGGCTTGATAATAGAAACCGTGTTTAGTGACCATTGCTGCACTCGGTTTAGGAGAAGACAAACCGAGTTTTTGCATATGTTGAAGTAACTTAAACTCTCGCCATGCCCGGGATTGTTCAAGACCTGTAAACAGATATTGATCACTGAGTACTTTTCCAATCAAGCCACCGCGACGATAGTGACGTAACACATATTCATTTTTATCATGTTGAAAAAAGTAGGTAGTGCCACGGCCGATTGCTTGCCCTGTTATGGCATCTTGTGTCTGCCAATATTGACCTGAAAACATTTTTGGAATGGGTGCAGCGAAATGTTCTGCATCAAATAGCATGGCGTGGGAGTTAATAGTTTTTTGCTTAATAATAGCCATGTTACAATTTTGACTCAGAAGTAATAGGTGTATTGTATACATATTATTTAGGTAAGTGCAGGTTCAGATAGCTGTTTTGTGTTTCAACAAATTGAGTAATCCCCATCTATGAATAATCACGTTTCTAGCGAACCACAGACAGATGAAATTGAATTAATTATTGGTAATTCCAATTCAAATTTTTCAGGTGTGACATCCACTATGCTGCAAGTCATGTCTTATCAAAAAGAGCGGATTAATTTACGCATCATGGGTACTCACTTTTTGCCTGAGCCGGCCTTGGCTATTAGTTTTTGGGAAACTGCAAAAATGTGTCGAAGGTCACTCAAAAATGGCAAATGGCGTATTTTCCATGCTCGCCGCGTCGATGAAATGATTCAGGGCGTATTACTTAAATATCTGTTTAGAGCAAAAATTATTCTGGTGTTTAGTTCGGCCGCGCAGCGTAAACGTTCTGGATCAACTGTGTGGTTAACCCGAAAAATGGACGCTGTGATTGCGGTAAGTAAAAGATCGGCGGGCTTTTTATGTAATCCCCCAGACCTAGTCAATCCCCATGGCGTGCAAGTTAATGATTATTTACCTGCTAAAGATAAACAGCAAGCATGGGCTAAATTAGGTTTTGGAGGTAAATATGGTATTGGAATTTTAGGTCGCGTCAGAAAACAAAAAGGGGTGCACTTGTGTGTTGAAGCGTGCATTCAACTGTTTGACAAGTATCCTGATTACCACTGTGTGGTGGTTGGTGCAATTTCATCAAGTAATAAAGAGTTCGTCGAGCAATTAAAAACCAAAGCGGCACAAGCCAATATGGCTGATAGGATCACTTTCACCGGTGAGCTTGAATTTGAACAAATACCGAGAATATTTAGTGCTCTGTCTTTGGTTGCAGCCTTGAGTGATAACGAGGGATTTGGTTTAACTGTTTTGGAAGCCATGAGCAGCGGCGCAGCAGTATTGGCAACAGAAGCTGGCGCTTGGGAGGAAATTGTTCGCCCAGCAGTAGACGGTTATATTGTACCTGTGAATGATCAGCAAGCTGTAACTGAAAAAATGGACTTATTATTATCTAGTACCGAAAAGCTAATCCAAATGGGTATTGAAGGGCGAAAAAGAGTCGAGGCCAGTTATCGTGTGGAAGACGAAGCAACACGTTTAATCGCGTTTTTTCGTAGCTTACAACAGGCATACTTTAAGGGGAATGGAACGCGGTGAGGACATCCAGCGTTTTTTGAATGGCACCACGGTTGAGAGCTAATACTTGTTTGCCAGCATTACCCGCATGTTTTCTTTGTTCGGGGTTGTCTAGCCACTTTTTACAAGCAGTTTCAATTTGTCGAGCATCTGTCACTGTTAGTAACGCGCCGCTATCGGTCAAGGCTTGGCAAATAGCAGGATTATTATAAGTCGACTCACCCATCAATATTGGCACTGCCATAGCCGCAGGCTCTAAAGCATTGTGCCCACCTCTATCCGCTAAACTGCCTCCTACAAAACTGATATCTGCCAATGCATAGATGGAACGCAACTTGCCCATTTGATCGCATAATAATACTTGGGTCATGGATGTACATGGTTTTGCGTCACTCATTAAAGACGTTTCAATATTTTGTGTTTGTAGAAGTTGATGAACCTTTTCAAAGCGTTGAGGGTGACGAGGGACAATAATCAATAATAACGCCGGATAAAGTGTTACCAACGCCAAGTAGGCATCCAGTAAAATCTGTTCCTCTGGCTCATGGGTGCTGCCAGCCACAATAATTAAACGCGCCTCTAAAGCAAAGTTTGTTTTAATGGTTTGGCTTAGTGCGATATCGTGATCAGAAATGCTCAAATCGAACTTAATGTTATTGGTCAAGATTAGCTTGTCAGGGCTCACACCAAGGGTCAGGTAGTTCTGGTAATCTCTTTGGTCTTGGGCGCAGATTGCAGTGATTTTTTCGAACATAGGTTGAAATAATGAGGGGTTTTTTTGATAAGTTTTGGTCGATTTTTCACTCATCCTGCCATTTATAATAAAAATAGGGATATTCAAACGCCAGCATTGATCACACAAATTCGGCCACAATTCCATTTCATTAATGAGTACTTTGGTTGGGCATTTCCTCTTCAGGAAAAATCTTAAAAAAAATGGAAAATCATAAGGTAAATAAGCATGTTCAACACGATCTGAAAACAGCAACCTCACTCTATCAGCACCTGTGGTGGTATTAGTGGTGATGGTAATGCGTTGCTTGGGATTGTTTCCTAATAGTTGTTCAACCAAATTTTGTATTGCCACCACTTCACCCACCGACGCACAATGGATCAGAATGCTATCCTTTTGATTACCTTGCTTTAATGTAAAACCATAGCGAGATAGGCGGGCTTTTGTATATCCCGGTTTGCGTCTGATAAGTTGGTAAAAAAAGTGACAAAGGGCAAAGGGAATAATCAGTAGCCATAGTAATGAATAACCGAGTAACACAATTTTTTGCTTGGTACTGGGTTTAAAAGATGTGGTCATGGTTTATGCGTGCAGATGAGAGTGAATAAAACAAAGTTACTGTAGCAGATTTTGCCAAATTTGGAAGTGCCATTAGTGTAAACTGAGCTGTATTGTAGTCAATCTAACAGACTGAATCGTAATTAATTTTTACTAAACAACAACTGTTTTTTAAAACTCCTTTAGTATAAAAATACACTCGTGCTGGAGTTGGTTTTTGAATCAAATTCGTCAATGTTTTTGCCTGATTTTATGTGTTGGTTTGAGCTGCCTATTATCTGTAGCCTTTGCGGCTGATAGTCAGGAGCTTGCGGTGCGAGATGTGGTGGATCCCTCGGTTTCATCTACACATATCAACATAGAAGAAATGCGAAGAATTTTTTCTATGCGTCAAACGACTTGGTCTGATAATCAAGCGAACACAGTTTATGTGCTTTCAAATCAACATCAAACACACCAAGCTTTCAGTACTAAAGTGCTGGATATGTTCCCTATCTTATTTAAAACAGGTGCCTGCTGATATTATTAAAATAGACAGACGTTTCGTCTCAGGCATGAGTGATAACAGTGCCTACATGCAAATTGTTTTATCTACCATTGCGATGGTACAAAAGTTAGGTATGCAGGGGGGGCAGAAGGGGAAATCTCAGCTCAAATGAAGTTATTACAAGGTCTACATTGTGAGATAGGTCAGGGATATTTTATCTCTCGCCCAATCCCAGAGAGTGACTTATACTCTCTTTTGCCTGAAAAGTTACAACTTGGTGTGTGGGAGAAGTTAGACAAACTAAACCATAATATCTGACAGACTTGTGTATTATAGTGTAAAAAATGTTTGCCACTTGTGTATAACCTTCTGCTCTAAAAATTATCATTCCTCATATTGAATATATATGATTCGTTTATTTCCATCCCATACATAGGATTACCCATGAAAAATGACTTTTATATTCGCTTGGCTCAGCAAATTGAAGACACTAAGGCACAAGGACTGTTCAAAAATGAACGCATCATTACGTCAAGCCAACAAGCTGATATTGAAGTTAATCATAAACAAAAAGTACTTAACTTCTGCGCCAATAATTATTTAGGATTAGCCAATCATCCGGAGCTGATAAATGCCGCAAAAGCGGGCTTGGATAGTCACGGTTTTGGTATGGCATCGGTACGTTTTATTTGTGGTACGCAAGATATCCATAAGCAGTTAGAAGCAACCATAAGTGATTTTCTCGGTACCCAAGAAACTATCCTTTACCCCTCTTGTTTTGACGCCAACGGTGGATTATTTGAAACTATTTTGGATGCTGAAGATGCCATCATCTCCGATTCACTGAACCATGCGAGTATTATTGACGGGGTGAGATTATCCAAAGCCAAACGTTACCGTTACGCCAATAATGATATGCAAGCTTTAGAGACTCAGCTTATTCAAGCCGACTTAGATGGTGCGCGCACTAAGCTTATCGCAACAGATGGGGTTTTCTCTATGGACGGTGTGATTGCAGACTTAGCAGCCATTTGTGACCTAGCCGATAAATATCAGGCCTTGGTCATGGTTGACGATTGTCATGCGACTGGGTTTGTTGGTGAAAATGGTCGGGGTAGTCATGAATATTGTGATGTAATGGGACGTGTTGATATTTTAACTGGCACTTTGGGTAAAGCTTTAGGTGGTGCGTCTGGTGGCTATACGTCTGGCAAAAAAGAAGTGGTTAGCTGGCTGCGCCAACGTTCGCGACCGTATTTATTTTCAAATTCGGTGGCACCGCCCATTGTTGCCGCATCTATCAAAGTGTTTGAATTGATGCAAGATGGAGATGCACTGCGTAAACAGTTAACTGCCAACGCTGCACACTTTCGCTTGCGAATGTCAGATGCGGGTTTTACGCTTTCAGGCAAAGATCATGCGATCATTCCTGTGATGTTAGGTGATGCGCAACTCGCCAGCGATATGGCGGATAAGATGTTACAAAAAGGAGTGTATGTCGTGGGGTTTTCTTTCCCAGTTGTACCCAAAGGGCAGGCGCGTATTCGTACCCAGATGTCTGCTGCACACAGCCTCGAACAAATTGATTTAGCAGTCGATGTTTTTATTGAAGTCGGCAAAGAATTAGGAGTGATCTGATGAAAGCGTTAGCCAAGTTATATTCAGAAAAAGGCATTTGGATGACTGAGTGTGAGAAACCCACAGTTGGTCATAATGATTTATTAATAAGAATTCATAAAACCGCCATTTGTGGTACCGATATGCATATCTACCAGTGGGATGAATGGGCACAAAAAACAATTCCGGTGCCTATGGTTGTCGGCCATGAATATGTTGGTGAAGTGGTTGATATGGGCCAAGAAGTCCGTGGTTTTGTGGTTGGAGATCGCGTTTCTGGGGAAGGTCATATCACTTGTGGTCACTGCCGAAATTGCCGTGCAGGCCGTCGCCACTTGTGCAGAAACACCACTGGAGTGGGGGTAAACAGGCAAGGTGCTTTTGCCGAGTTTTTGGTGATACCTGCATTTAATGCATTTAAAATCCCAGACAATATATCCAGTGACTTAGCCGCCATTTTTGACCCTTTTGGAAACGCAGTACACACCGCTTTATCTTTTGATTTGGTTGGTGAAGACGTATTGATTACCGGTGCTGGTCCAATTGGTATTATGGCAGCAGCGGTGGCGCGTCATGTAGGTGCAAGACATGTGGTTATTACCGATATAAACGAATATCGCCTAGATTTAGCCGCTAAAATGGGTGCTACTCGTGCGGTGAATGTATCTAATACTCAGTTGCAAGATGTGATGGTCGAATTAGGCATGACCGAGGGCTTCGATGTTGGCCTTGAGATGTCAGGTGTACCATCGGCATTACGTGATATGCTCGACAAGATGAACAATGGTGGCAAAATCGCAATGTTGGGTATACCACCTAACGATGTTGCCATAGACTGGAATCAAGTGATTTTCAAAGGTCTGATAATCAAAGGCATTTATGGCCGTGAAATGTTTGAAACATGGTATAAAATGGCCAGCCTGATACAAGGTGGGCTAGATTTAAAGCCCATGGTAACCCATCAATTTGCGATTGATGATTTTCAACAAGGTTTCGATGTTATGGGGTCCGGCCAATCTGGTAAGGTGATCCTAAATTGGCAATAGTGGTAACCTGAACTCTTTATCCCGTTCAGGTTAACAATAAATTTATGAGGGGAGTCATCTAGATGGAGCAATTTGCCCATATATCTGTGCAACAGGCACAACAAAAACTGTCTGAAGGCATGGTACGAATTGTCGATATCCGCGACGACGCTGCTTTTGCCGCTGGGCATATTAAAGATTCTACTCACTTAACGAATGGTTCGCTGCATAGTTTTATGTCCGATGTGGAATTTGATACGCCCGTGATAGTCTGTTGTTACCATGGTATTAGTAGCCAACAAGCCGCACAGTTTTTAATTCACCAAGGTTTTGAAGAGGTATATAGCCTAGACGGTGGATTTGAGGCGTGGCGCAAAGACCAGTCCTTTGACGTTTCACAGCCAGATGTTTAAAAATTATAGGAAGTATAATACGTTTGTCTACCCCGCTTAAGTTAGTCGCCTTTTCCAAAGAGCAACCAGCAAGATTACTCACTACTTATCTTATTGAGCAAGGCGTTAAGGCTGAGTATCAGTATTCAGCTAATGAGTATTCTCATGCAGTGATGTTGCTGGAGTCATCTGATCAAATCAAAGCCAAACAATTGGCAGAAGAATTTGTACTTAATCCGAATAACGCAAAATACCAAACGGCTGCTTGGCAGTCTGGTGAAACGGTTAAGTTAATCCCTGATAAATCTTTTTCTGCAGCTAAAACGCTCTATGACTTAAAACAGGCTCCGTTTACGTCAAGTATATTGGTCATTTGTTTGGTGATTTATCTATTGGCCATGGTCGGCGTTTCATCACCTTATTCGTGGCTAAAAATCCAACCCTTTACGATGCTTTTAGAAACTGGCCAGTTGTGGCGACTATTGGGACCAGCATTGGTCCATTTCTCAGTTCTGCATATTGCATTTAATCTACTGTGGTGGTGGACATTAGGTAAACAAATTGAAAAAACGTTTGGCCTCAGTAGTTTGCTCATGCTATTTATATTTTCTGCTGCGGCGTCTAATGTTGCTCAGCTGTTGGTTAGTGGTCCCAACTTTGGTGGTCTTTCCGGTGTAGTGTATGCCTTAGTGGGCTGTGTTTGGTGGTTGGGTTGGTTAAAACCCAGTTGGGGATTATCTTTGCCTAAACCCATTGTTGGCTTTTTATTGGTTTGGTTAGTGGTAGGCTATCTGGATATTCTACCTGTGAATATGGCAAATACCGCACACACTGTGGGGCTAATTTGTGGATGTTTATTTGCTTGGTTTTTGGTTGCCAGAGCCAAAAGTTTCAGCACCCAATAGTCTGAAATTTAGGTCTGGTAATAAAGGTACTTAGTAAATATAACATCCTTTATCATTTTAGAGCCTGTTTCTTTGAGCATCAATTCTTGAAGTTTTTCTAAGCAGCTAAGCCTAATATCTTCGCGACCAGTCAGCGATTTAACTTTTTTTTCTGGCTGGCTACCAAACACCTCAATAGTTGCCGCTCTCATTAGTGGGGAGTGGTGTTCTGCGGCTTCAAGAAAGTCTGGGTCTTCTAACATCAATTCTATTGATACCCTGACAAAACCTAACTTTCTTGCGCTAGAGCCTAAGTAGTTGGTTACTATATCTGGTTCGAGACTGAAATAAGCATAACTTTTTCTGACCACTTCTTGTGCGTTTATCACACTGTGATAACTTGAAAGGGTTAGTAAACTAACAAGTAGGCATATAGTTTTTTTCATCGTTATTTTCTTTTGTGAGTTTCCACTACAGTGGTTGTAAGCTTAACAACTTTAGCTAGGCTCGCAAAACTAAATTAGTTAGAACGGTATTTAACTTTAGTCTAAGCCATGCACTTGTTATTATTCATCTTCGCTACTCAAAAATGTTATGAAATTGAACTTATCTTATACTTTTCCGGTCGGTATTCTGTCACCTTGGGCTGAACCTAAGCTCTTTACTATTCCCAGCCCATGTTTAAAAAATTGGTTGCTAGATACAGGCTCGTTAACCGAAAGGCTTCAATCACACTGTAAGTCATTTCAATTGACTCTAGTAGGTCAACGGCAGGCGCAGATAACTCTTGAAGAATTTAAACGAGTATCTGCTCCCAAGCAAGACTTAAAACTACAAGAATGGCAAGTCAGAGAAGTGTTATTGTGGGGTGATAATCAACCTTGGGTATTTGCTCGCTCAATTATTCCACAACGATTGTGCGAAAGTGATTTTGTTAATCTCAACACGAAACCTTTGGGTCAATTGATTTTTAATGACAAACGATTTAAACGAATGCCATTTGAATTAACTCATATGTCTCCAAGTAAAGCTTTTCTAGAAAAATTACACATAGAATCTGAGATGAAACTGTGGGGTCGCCGCTCGGCATTTACCTATGAAGATCTGCAAATGACAGTCAGTGAGATCTTTCTACCTAATTCACCCGCTTATCAAGAGATGAAATAGATTAATATGGGTAACATAGGGAAACTACCAGCTGCAAAGTTAAACGCTTATTGGCGCTTAATACGTGCTGACAAACCCATAGGTATCTACTTATTACTATGGCCTTGCGTATGGGCTCTGTGGATAGCTTCAGCAGGCATTCCAGAGTTACATATACTTGTGGTGTTTGTTTTAGGCGTTGTGGTGATGCGATCAGCTGGTTGTGTGATCAATGATTACGCAGATCGTAAAGTAGACGGTTTAGTGGAACGTTCATCAACCAGACCCTTGGTGACAGGAGAGATCACTGAAAAAGAAGCCTTGGGTCTATTTTTTGTGCTTTTATGTTTCGCCTTAATACTGGTTTCAACATTAAGTTGGCCAACGGTGTTGATGTCAGTGGGTGGATTGATATTAGCCACCATTTATCCTTTCATGAAGCGCTACACTCATTTGCCTCAAGTCATACTTGGTGCTGCTTTTGGCTGGTCTATTCCGATGGCTTTTGTGGCAATAGGACAACCGCTAGATTGGGTCGTGTGGGCATTGTATTTTGCTAATTTAGCTTGGACTGTCGCTTTTGACACTGAATACGCCATGGTTGATAAAAACGATGATATCAAAGTGGGGGTCAAATCAACCGCTATCTTATTTGGTCAATATGACAAGTTGATCATAATGCTGCTACAAATACTTAGCTTGTTACTGCTTACAGCCGTAGCACTATACTTAAACTTACGCTGGCCTTTTTATCTGGCGTTAGTTATCAGCATGGGATTGTTTTTGTATCAGCACAGGTTAATTAAAGATCGAGATAGAAGCCTGTGTTTTAAGGCTTTTTTGCATAATCATTATGTAGGTTTGGTGTTGGCGGTAGGGATTATTGGACATTACGCTATTTACCCCGCATCAATTTAAATAGCGTCTAATTGTTATATCCCTAATAAAAAATGTTTGGTTTTATGTTTCGAGTTTCTCTAATTTGGCGAGACGAATCTCCAAAGCTTCCAATTTTTCTCTAGTGCGCATGAGTACTTGACTTTGAATATCAAATTCTTCACGACTAACAAAGTCTAAACGGCTGATTTGAGATTGTAATACTTGCTTTACTTTGGCCTCTGCGCCCTCTGCCATTGTTTTCATACTTGGAGGCACTGCATCAGAGATTTGTTTAGCGATTTCTTCGAGTTTTTTAGGATTTAGCATGAGAGTCTGTGTACCTTTCGAATATAAATTGACATTTTTAAAGTGAAATTTAGGATCGAGCTATAAAAAGTTATACATTGTTAATCTACTTGGACTAAACAGCATATTCTCTTACAATCACCGCCCCGTCATCATTGGCTGTTTAATTTAGCATGAATCTCAACCCTGGTCAGAACGAAGCTGTAAATTTTATTTCTGGGCCATGCTTAGTGTTAGCCGGCGCAGGCAGTGGCAAAACCCGCGTTATCACCAATAAAATAGCTTACTTGGTCAGAGAGTGTGAGCTACCTGCTCGTTATATCGCCGCAGTGACCTTTACCAATAAAGCCGCGCGAGAAATGAAAGAGCGTGTGGCACAAACTCTAGGTAAGAAGGAAGCGCGGGGGTTAAAAATATCTACTTTTCACACCCTTGGTTTGAATATTATTAAATCTGAAGTTAAAACCTTAGGTTTAAAACCTGGTTTTTCCTTGTTTGACGACAAAGACAGCATGTCGCTGCTCAAAGACTTAACCGAGGTCGAGTTTGATGGTGACAAAGAATTGTTGTCTGGGTTGCAAAGTTGTATTTCTAATTGGAAAAATGATCTTATTTTACCAGAAGATTTAAAACATAAGACTCTATCTCCCAGCGATGTTGAACATGCTCAGTTCTACCAGCGTTATTACAATCATTTACGGGCTTATAATGCCCTAGACTTTGACGACCTGATCTTACTGCCTACCGTACTGCTAAAAAATAACGAAACGGTGCGGCAAAAATGGCAAAACAAAATACGTTATTTGCTGGTGGATGAATACCAAGATACCAATACCAGCCAATACGAACTGGTTAGACTTTTGGTGGGTGAAAGAGCCAGATTCACTGTGGTAGGTGATGACGATCAGTCTATTTATTCTTGGCGTGGCGCAAGACCCCAAAACTTAGTGCTACTGCAAACTGATTTTCCTAAGTTAAGAGTCATTAAACTAGAGCAAAATTACCGTTCCACAGAACGCATTTTGCATTGTGCCAATATTCTTATTCAGAATAATCCCCATATATTTGAGAAAAAACTATTCTCTGAGCTGGGTTACGGCGAGCCTCTACAGGTGATTACTGCCAAAAATGAAGATCACGAAGCTGAACGTGTGGTCGCTGAATTAATGGCTCATAAGTTTATGGGGGCTACCAAATTTAAAGATTATGCGATTTTGTATCGAGGAAATTTCCAATCTCGGGTGTTCGAAAAAGTACTGATGAGTAACCGTATTCCTTATAAAATTAACGGCGGCATGTCGTTTTTTGGCAGAACAGAAGTCAAAGACATCATGGCTTACCTACGCCTATTGGTAAATCAAGACGATGACAATGCCTTGTTGAGAGTGATCAATACACCTACCCGAGGCATTGGCCGAGTGAGTTTAGAAAAGCTTGGTAATTTAGCGAATCATAATCGCTCTTCTATGTTTGAAGCTGCTTTCGATCCCAATCTTCAGGATGTGTTAACCGGTAAGGCTTTAGTCTCGGTAGAGCAATTTAGCCGATGGATAGTCGAATTATCAGACAGAGCGGTCAGAGGTGATGGCATTGCGACAATTCGAGAAATGATCAAAACAATGGGTTACGAAGAATGGTTGTATGAGTCGAGTACTAGCCCAAAGGCCGCAGAAATGGGCATGGCGAATATCAGCACTTTGTTTGGCTGGATCAGCAACATGCTTGAAGGCGGTGAACTCGACCCGCCAATGACACTTCAAGAGGTGGTTAATCGTCTCATTCTGCGGGATATGATGGAGCGTGGCGAAGATGCCGAAGAAACAGACCAAGTACAATTGATGACCTTGCACTCCTCAAAAGGGCTGGAATTCCCCTATGTCTTTATGGTCGGCATGGAAGAGGGGTTATTACCCCATCAAAGCAGTATTGAGGAAGAAAATATCGACGAGGAAAGGCGTTTAGCTTATGTGGGTATAACCCGTGCGCAAAAGGTCTTGTTTATGACCTTAGTTAAAGAAAGGCGTCAATATGGTGAGGTGATCAATCCTGAGCCTAGTCGATTTTTATACGAATTGCCACAAGATGATTTGGTGTGGGAGCATAAAAAGCCAAAAGTGTCAGCACAAGAACGTCAGCAAAAATCTCAGGTGGGCATTGCCAATCTGCGAAACATGATGAATAAGAGTTAAGGATGAACTTAAACTTTTACTTCAGTCAATTTGATTTTAGTGGCTTTTTGTAAAAATTTACCCTGCCCAAACTCACAGCCTGCATCTAACAATGCTTGGTGTTGTTCTTGGGTATTGATACCGCTGGCAATTAACTTAAACTTCAAGTGACCAGAAATGGACAACACAGATTGAATTAATTTTAAGTTTCGTTCAGACCGAGGTAACGTTTTCACAAAATAGTGATCTATTTTTACGTAATCAAATGGGTAAGAATACAAATAACTTAAAGAAGCTAAGCCACTGCCAAAATTGTCCAATACTAGAGTTATGCCGGCGCGTTTTAATATTTTGATAGCCGGTAGGAAAAACTGAGAGCGGCGATTTAGTGCATTTTCATCAAATTCAATGACCAGTTGTTTGGGGTCAACGCCTGCTTCTTTTACTTGCTCTATCAGTTGTTTTGCTAAAGTCGTTTGAGTGAGATGATGAATGGATAAATTGATCGCAATCTGTTTATTGCCATCGACTTCATTTAATTGCCAATCTTGTAATATCTCGCAAGCTTTGGTTAGCATGAACTTATCCATTTCTACGGTAAGGCCACACTGTTCTGCAATTTGCCAATACTGATCTCGCTTGATTTTACCTATACTGGAATGTTCCCATCTAACGTAACATTCCTGATATATCTGTTCTTGCGTGGCTAAATTAATGATTGGTTGCGAATAACTTTCAAAGGCTTCAGCTTTGAGTATTTGTCTAAACTCGCCTTCGATTTCCAATTCTTCAAGGAGTTTATCCCGCATCGTCTTATCAAAAACAATATAACGCCCGCGTCCTAGTGACTTTGCTTGATACATGGCTGCATCTGCATCTCGTAGCACTTCATCAGCGGTTTGGTAGCCACTTTCAATGTAGGCAATGCCTATACTGGCACCTGAATACATATCTTTATTTTCAATGTTAAAGGGGGTGGCAATAGCACTGATAATACGCGCAGATATTTCTTCAACATCGTTTGGAGAATCATAATTGTCAAAAAGCACAACAAACTCATCGCCACCCAAGCGGGCGAGTAAATCATGACCTCGGATACATGAGCTAATTCTAACGGCCACCTCTTTTAAAAAAAGGTCTCCTGCCATGTGTCCTAATGAATCATTAATTTGTTTAAATCTGTCCAAATCAATAAAGATTACCGCAAAATTACTTTCCGTATAACGTTGCTTGCTGGCAAGTGCCAGTTCGAGCCGACTATTGAATAAAACGCGATTTGCCAAGCCTGTTAACGAATCATGTTGCGCGTCATGTTCCAGCTGTTGCTGTGCCTGTAAGCGTTCTTCAATTTGTTTTTGCAGAAATAAATTCGTGCTATTGAGTTCTTCTGTTCGCTCTTTTACTTCTTCCGCAAGTTTCTGATTATACGCTTTAATCGCATCGGAAGACTGTTTACGCCCTAGTGCCACTGCAATATGATGTGAAACAAAGCGTAAAAATTCTAAATCCTTAAAGTTATATTGTTTTTTCTTGTTGTAACTTTGTACAGCTATCACGCCACAGATTTCACCCTCTATAATTAGTGGCGATCCAATCCATGAATCCATTTCTTGATACTCACTTTCAGCCATTATTACAGATAGCTCATTGGAGTCGATTAATTGCTGAACTTTAGAACCGTCTATCAGTTCAGCGCTGCCATGCCTAATAACATATTCAGTAAGCCCTAAGCTCATTGGACGCGGTTCAATCTTTGATTGCACTTCGTCTTTATAATAAGGAAAGTGCAGCGTTTTTTTGTCACTGCTTATCATTGCGACATAACAGTTAGGCGCACCAATTAAGCGCGATAACGTGTCATGAATGGCAGCATAAAAATCATCCATGTCTCCTTCAACTGAGGCTGAAAGCTCAGATATTTCAAACAAAGCCTGTTGTAAGGATTCTACCTTTTGTCTTTCGCTGATTTCTTCTTGTAATTCATCATTGATTTGCCTTAGCTGCTTAGTGCGTTGGCGAATCGTTTTTTCTGTCAACTCTCGACTTTTGACTCTATCTACACAGTTGACTATGTGCTGAGAAACAAATAGCAGTATTTCTAAATCTTCCTGATTGTAACGAATCGACTCGTCGTAACTTTGTACAACCATTGCACCTATTACTTGTGAGCCCCGTTTTAAGGGGATACCAATCCAATCAACAGGATCTGCGCCTATATCTTTTACGGATATATCGGCCAGTTGTTGATGATAAGTTTCTTGGGGAAGGAATAGGTGGTTACCGGTGCGAAGTATGTAGCCGGTGATACTGTTTTTTAAGTCGTCAGCTGAAACGTGTGAAACTATTTGTTCGTCGAATTCGTCCACAAAATAGACAAAATCAATAATGTCTTTTTCTTCTTCATAAAAGGCGACAAAGAAGTTTTGAGCGGGCATCAAGTCGCCAATGATGTCATGAATTGCGGGGTAAAGACTGGATAACTCATTAATTGAACTGGCTAGTTCTGAAATATCAAATAGCGATTTTTGAATGGATTCAGAATGTTTGTATTTTTTTGTGATCTTCTGCAACTGAGGAACAAGCTCTCGCAGTTCCTCTAATGACAGTTGGTTGGCGTTATTTTTAGATGTCATTAGCTAAATTAATGGTTCTTTATATTAGTACAAGTACAGAAATCCAATCATCTAAAGTAAACTATTCAGACTAAAAAGACCACTATGAAGTGGTCTTTTTTACGCCAAGGTTTCAGATGATATTCTAAATCTAGATACCTTCAATCATATGTTCGATTGCCGCTTTAATTTCATCATTTGAACAATCGCCGCATGTACCCATTGGTGGCATGGCGCGTATACCATTGATTGCATTTTTCCACACGGTATCAAAGCCCTGTTCCATACGAGGAGCCCAATCTGCTGCATCTTGAAATTTAGGAGCATTTAAAACACCCACACTGTGACAGGCAACACATGCCTTGGCGTAAACTTCTGAGCCTGTTCTTGGTCCTGTAGATGCCACCTCATCTTTTGCACCGGCTACATGCACTTTACCAACAGGCTGAATACGTGCCTTAATATCAGCTTCACTCATTTCTTGTGCTTGTACTGCCAAGACACTAAAAACACCCATACAGATACATAATAAGACTTTAAATTTCACAATATTCTCCAAGTCAGGCGTTGTTTACCTAAAAAAACTGGAACAGATTATAACGACTAATGTTTTGTGAACAACTATTTAACTAACAAATTTAAGTGAATTCGTATTTTTTGTTTAAAGGATGTAAATTTTAATTGTTATTAAACACCCTAATCTTAAACTTGACTGATGTAATTTCTAGATTCAGTGGTAATATTTATGTTTAGTTAAATTCTCACAAAAGGTATCAATAATGGTAACAATGGCACGCCTATTAGGCATAATCTGTTGTGTTGTTTTAACGGGATCAGCCTACGCCCAGCAACCAAAAAATTCGGGCTCAGGTAGCATTCAATCTTATGAATACCAACTTGTCACTGAGGGGATAGATATCCCTTGGGGTATGACTTGGTTAGACAAAAAAACCATACTGGTATCCGATCGCAAAGGTGAATTACGGATTATCAGCAATGGCGTGTTATTAAATGAAAAGGTCACAGGTTTGCCTGAACTTCGGGCTGAAGGCCAAGGTGGATTATTGGATGTCGCAGTTGATCCAAACTATGCTCAAAATAATCTTATTTATTTTTCTTATTCTGGCCTAGAAGGTGAGGGTCAAGGTGCTCATACATCCGTTGTGCGCGCTAAGTTACAAGATTTTAAACTGACCGAACAAAGTGTTATTTTTGAAGCTGGCCCCAACACCACTAAAGGTCAACATTACGGCAGCCGCCTAACATTTGATAAACAAGGTTATTTGTATATTTCCAGTGGTGATAGAGGAAACCGTGACGTCAATCCACAACGATTAGACAGAGATGCAGGTAAAATACACCGTATCAACGGCGACGGCAGTATCCCTAAAGATAATCCATTTGTTGCACAAAAAGACGCAAACCCTTCTATCTTCTCATATGGTCATCGCAACCCACAGGGCATGGCAATGCATCCGGTAACTGGCGATATCTGGACTCACGAACATGGCCCTAAAGGTGGCGATGAAATCAATATAATCCGAAAAGGTGCAAATTATGGTTGGCCAGTGATTAGCTTTGGGGTCAATTATAGTGGTTCGTCTTTTACCGAGTTGACTGCTAAAGAGGGCATGGAACAGCCACAATGGTATTGGGTTCCTTCTATCGCACCATCAGGCATGACCTTCGTCACTAGCGATATTTATCCAGATTGGAAGGGTAAAATTATAGTGGGATCATTAAAGTTTGCCTATCTAGTCGCCCTTGAATTAGAGGGAGACAAAGTACTCAGCCAAGAAATTTTGTTTCCCGACATAGGCCGTGTGCGCAATGTTAAGCAAGGCGCTGACGGGTATCTATATGTTGCTACCGATGGTGCTGGAATATTTAAAATAGTACCGAGTAAATAATCTTCATAAGGGATACGTCATACCACTAACCATTGGTATGACGTATCCCTTATTTTATCTTGAGTAAATCCTTTTGATGGAAAGTATATTTTTTTTGAGCGTATCAATTGATAGCGCTTTTGGTTGAATAGATAGGGCCATCAATTTATTTTCAGCGAACAAGGGCCAAGACGGTAAATTTTTGCTGTTAGGATCGCCAAACTTAATAAAATTGGCAAAATACTGCTGCATTATCTTTGATACTTTGTAGTCTTCTTCTTGCCACCTATATAGCTTATTCACATCCAAGTTACCCAGAACATATTCAATTTCTGCAGAATGAGTGGCACCTCTAGGGGGACTTTTAGGCGTTTCCTTTTCTACGTTCACTGGGCGTATATGCTGATAGCTATAATAAAAACTGGGTTGGCTGCTAGATTGGGTAACAGTGTCCATCCAATGGTAAGTGCCATAACTGATAAACCTATCAGAGGCTAAATCCTGTGCAGCATCCATCACTTGTTTAGGGCTTTTTGCTGAATATAAGCTGAAAACTTCTTCAAAAGCATGGGGATACAGGCGTTGAAGTGCTTCCTTGTAATTCGCAACTGTTGGTTCATTTTGCTTTAAAATGTTTTGATAACTCCCTTCCTGAGAATTGACCCCAGCCAATAGAGGCACCTGGGAAAACTGTTTATTGGCATATAGCTCTTGGGGAGATAAAGGTAAAAAATACCCGTCGATAGTTGGACTAAACCAAGTGAAATCAGCGTTATTCGCCAAGTTCAAGAGTTGTGTTGCGGGTATCTTCCGCAAGTCGCTTAAATTAGCCGTGTCACCTGCTATCGCACTGACCAATGCTTGCCCCTTCTTCTCAGCATCAGTTAAAGGTATGGCCATAAGTGGTGGGCCAAGAATAGAGCCGCTTTCACCTATAACACCAGCGACAAGATCCCTTGATAAAGGAGAGGCCATGAGGGCACTGACAGAAACCGAACCTGCCGACTCCCCTGCAATAGTTATACGTGAAGGATCACCACCAAAAGCCGCAATATTTTCAACCACCCATTGTAGCGCGGCTGCTTGATCTAAGAAGGTATAATTGCCACTGCCTCGATACGAGGTTTCAGCAGATAATAACGGGTGAGCCATCAATCCAAATAACCCTAAGCGATAGTTTGCGGTTATCACTACAATATCTTTGCGCGCCATACTGGCGCCATCGTAGCGTCGCTCAGAACCATCCCCAGCAACAAACCCCCAACCATAAAAATACAGTAGAACAGGGCGTTTTTTTGCTTTTATGTTATTCGGTGTCCAAACGTTCAAATACAAACAATCCTCACTCATACCCGAAGAGCGAAATTTCATATCATCATAGATAAGGTTTTGCATACACTGCGGTCCAAACTCAGTCGCCTGCTTTGTTCCTTGCCAAGGCGAAACAGGCTGCGGTGCTTTCCAGCGCAAGGTATCCACTGGAGGCGCGGCAAAAGAGATACCTTTAAATGCGACAATGTTGTTTGAGTCGGCGTTTGTGCCAACTAATGATCCCGACGAGAGGTTCACCTGTGTATCTGCCAATAATTGACCATGTGCCATCACACAAAAACACATCATGATTAAACGTCGTTTTTTACTGGCCATTTTGGGCAACCTCTAAATAGTACTAAGTAATGTTGTTCGCCTTAGATTAAGCTGGCGGGTATTCACAATAAATCTAATATCGTTAAATCTAGATCAAATGTACATTCATTTGTCACAAGGTTAGTATGAATCTGGCCTTCATCTATAGGCATTTATATAGATATTAAGGTGAATATAGAGAATTTTCATTATGTTGTAGAGCTTAGTCTGGCAAGCAAAATTGTGCCCAGGCTGTGATGCTTGTCAACAGCCTGACACACACATAACGTCTTTACTGCTTGCATCTGTCATCTAATCTTCAATTCCATGTTGAACAAGATCATTTAATTCAGCTAGTGCTTTCTCAGCATCTTTAGACGCAATAAACACATGGTCATGGTAGTACGCAGCAACAACATTTGCGCTAATATTTGATTGAGTTAGCTTGTTGGATACTGCGGCGGTTAAACCGACAGCATCGAGGCTTGAATGTACATTTAAGGTGATACATTTGAACACGCCAGAGTACGCAATGTTAAATTCATCCGCTTTGTGTTTTGCTACAATAATAGTTAATCCCTCTTTTTCTTGAAAAGTACCTATAGGGTTTAACAGCGCTAGCTGGGTGTAATCTATGTTATCGAGAATTCCAAATACATACTCATTTTCGGTTAAAGTAGGTGCCATTGAAGCGATTAGTTTTGTTAAATTGGTTTCACCAGACATTTTTTGTTCCTCAGTTTATTGGTTGAATTAAGTTGATATTTTAAGTCCAACCACACCTATAAATATCAAGCAAAAGCAAAGCAATTGGTAACTTGTAAGGGGCTGGTTAAAAAAATAGTGGTTGATTGTTGAGATTGATAATGCGCCTACCGCTAGCCAGACAAGATATGCATGACCAATAGGTATCTCTTTTAATGCTATTGAAAATAAGATTAAGCTAAGTGCCATAGAGGCAACGGCAAATATTACGTAAGGAATGTTTGTAAACGAATTAGATTTTTGAATTCCAACTAACCAGCCAGCTTCAAAAAGTCCTGCAACAACTAAGATGAACCAATACATATACACACTCTGTCAAATATAGGGGTCGTCCCCTGATAAAAAAAGAGTGGTGAGGCCGTCCTCACATCTAAACTGGTTTAATTTACTAAGCTAACAAATAACCATATAAAACGAAATGAAAAATGAAAAATTTACTCAATACTTTGAATAATCATGTGCAATTTAATGTGGACGGTGTCTTTAAGCGAAAAGCAGAAGTAGGATGGTCAAAATAGGCCTATGGCTGCTTTCGATGGAAGCACAATCAATCGATGTAACCCTAGGTTGGCCGGTACTCCGCCAGTATTGATTTCAATACATCGGTGTTTATTGGCTTGGTGAGATATTCGTTCATGCCTGCGTCAAGACACTTTTCGCGCTCACTATTCATGGTGTTTGCAGTAAGGGCTATTATGGGAATTTTACTATACAGTTCGCCAGCATCGCCTGCTCGTATGCGTCGTGTCGCTTCGTAGCCATCTAGATTAGGCATCTGACAATCCATAAGTATCAGGTCATATGTTGGCAACTGGGAATGAGTGAGCATAGTAAGCGCGACAATCCCATCGTCGGCAACATCTACCTTAATTTCTAAGCCTTTCAATATGGCAATCATCACCTCTTGATTGATAAAATTATCTTCAACTAGAAGAACGCGTAAGTTAGAAAAATTTATTGAAGACGTGCTAGCGCGTGGCTTTTCTTGTTGGGTTATCGCAGGATCAGGAATAGCAAGCAGCACTGAAAATTGGAACACTGATCCCTCTCCTGACTTACTTTGCACCGTTATAACACCACCCATCAATTCACAGAGCTGCTTGGTTATCGCCAGACCTAGACCTGTACCGCCAAAATTCCTTGTTGTTGACATATCTGCTTGCGAGAACGAATCAAAAAGGTAGGGTAGTGAGGCATCGCTAACACCAATGCCAGTATCGGTCACCACCACACTAAGGCAGAGATGATCATCGTGCGTATTCAAATTATATTGAACTAAGATGCTGCCCGATTCCGTAAACTTGATAGCATTAGATAGGAGATTGTTCATAACTTGGATGATTCGGTGTGGGTCGCCCACAACTTTTGCTTGCTTAACGTATTGCTTTTCTAACTTGAGCTTCAATCCTTTTTTGTTAGCTAGAAATTGTTGATCATGAATAAACTCCGAAAAAACCTGCACTACATCAAATTCCACCCGTTCGAGAGTCAGTTCACCAGCCTCTATCTTTGAGAAATCTAGGATGTCGTTGATGATAATCATGAGTGACTCGGCACTTCGCTTTGCTGTTGCAACAAAATCTTGCTGTTGCAACAAAATCTTGCTGTTCTTCATCCAACGTTGAATTTGACACAAGTTCAATCATTCCAATGACGCCATTCATTGGGGTGCGAATTTCGTGACTCATGTTAGCTAAAAATGCGCTTTTTGCCTCGGTTGTGGCCTTCGCCTCCTGCTCATGTTGTATTGCAATGTCTCTCTCCTGCTCGAGTTCCAGTTGTTTTTCAACCAATTTTTTTCGCGCCAGATGGGCAAACCAGCTAAGTAGAGTGCTCATGGCCATAGCGAAGAAAAAATGTTGGGTTAACGCCATTTCAAGTGTCATGGTAATGGTGATCCATCCTATCCAGTTGAACAGAACTGAAGCTGCCCAGTGGTTACGATTTGATAACACAATTCCTGTCGCGATAATCGTAACGAATATGTTAGTCGTTTGTTCTGGTGCTTCAGAAAACCATAAATGTAGCAAACTGTTTGAACTAGCCATGAGCATCAGTAAAAGGATAATCAGGCTGTGTCGGGGCGAAGGAATATTGGATGCCTTAAGTCCGATGAAAAGACTTATGGTTGCCGTCAATAGAGCTGAAGTAAACAGAATCCACTTAAATGTTTCTTGCAGAAGAAAAAAATGTGTCAGCGTCAGAAAAAAATAGAGAAACGCAAAAAAGTAAGCTACGGGCCTAAGTAGGTCCAGCTTTTCATTATCGTTTTGTTTTTTCAGACCATGTCGATTCAAAAGGAACAACCACCTCAAACTATCTATTCGGATTAATTCTAGAAGAATGCCCGATAATGTTAGCCTATAGATAGCTAGAATACTTAGCTTGATTAAATTAACAAGCCAGTCATTGTAAATACTATTAAATGACTCTAAATATTTGATTGAATAATAATGGGTGTCGCAGTAATTATTCTTGCATTACAGGGGGAGTTTAAGTGATTTCAGTTAACGTAAGTGGTTGAGGTTTAAAAACTAAAAAGCCCCGAACATTGCTGTTCAGGGCTTCTAGAATAATGGTGCCAGACTCGGAATCTTGAATTGGCATCAATTCATTGATTTTATTAAGTAATGCTATTTAATTGGTGCTCGCGTGTTACCAAGTATGTTACTAAAATATAAATTGATACTTTAAATATTACATCGCTCATCTGACCAGTAAAATAATTTCAAAGTTATAAGAATGTAAGGAAAGTTTAGGGTTATTAAGATTCAATACCCTTAAAAATGACAAAGGCTCCATAAAGGAGCCTAAAACACAGCGTCAGATAGCTTGTCATCGCATGTTCTGGGCTGGCTGTACAGGACAGACCTGTGTACAGTCTCAAAAGCCTGATGCATTGCAGAGCAGGAACACATTAATTATATATCACGTTATGTGGTATTTCAAGGAGGGTGGCTATATTTTAAATACGTCTATGTGCGTCTATGGTTATAAATGTTTACTTAAGCCTCCTAAATTTAAACCACATAATAAGCAATTATAAATCCCCTTCATATTTTCACGCCCTAGCCTATCCGTGAAATAAACCCGCTTATTAGTATTAGGATCTCGCTTACCTAATCTTATTGCTTCTAACCGATTAAAGCCTACGGTATAAATCATGTCCGCCTTTACCCAAGTATCTTTTGACTGGAAATTACCCAGTTGTGGTAATGACGATTTTGGCAGCACATAATGATAATTCTGCTTTGGGTTAGGTTCAGTTGTGCTTAAACATATTATTGTAACAAGCTTCCCTCTACCCACGATTGATGGTGCTACAACTAAGACGGGGCGCTTTTTAACCATTTCTGGTTCTTCAAATCCTTTGCTGAAGTCACACATCAAGATTTGCCCTACTTTAGGATGAAAAATTATTGCCACTCGTAATATCCCTTTTTTACTTGCTTGGTCTAAGTGATTCATCTTAAACATATATTTGGGTTTGAACAGTTCAAAAATGACCCATTTGTAAAACCATTGCTAATCTTTGATGTAAAAGTTATAAAACGCACTTATTGATTCGTATTGGAATTTAACTAATGCTGGAGCCATACAAGGAAAATAGTTTAAATAGTCTAGGCAATGAGATTATAAAAGTTTTTAATTTCGCGGGTGTATAAAAAGTTTTGAAAGTTGCGGGTGTGTAAGAAAAGCTGTGTCGTCGGTACTGGTTTATACGACTGTAGACTTTTGACCCGCCCCTACCCATGCGACCACTTTACATTTGAAAGCAGACCAAAGCACTGAGACTAGATCAATCAACCAATTATAATGTCTAACCAGTGAAGTATTTGCCTCCATAATGGACTGTTGAATCATGAGCTAACTTTCGTTAATCGTATTAGTAAGGCTTAAATCGATGGGTCGCTATAAGTGATAATAAAAAATTTAGGTGACGCGCCTAGGACTCCCTTTTTGTTTACTTAGCTGATATTCATCAAATTAGAAATGGTAAATTATCTGGGGTGGTGGAATTAGATTGCCCACCCAAGTATTTAGTTTTAGTTAGTGGTAGAGTTTATTTCTAGAGATGACAGTCAGTAACATTAAGTATAAAAGGAGTTATTATGCGCAAACTAATCTTATTTTTTCTAATACTCGCATTTAATATCAATGCAAGTGCAAGTGAAGTCCATGAAGCCATAATTAAAGAATTACATATACGTACAGAAAAAGGACAGAATGAACTGATGGCAGATTTGGTAGAGTATATTCTAGCGAATCCATCGACTAATTCAGCAAGTTTCGATCCAAAAATTTCACTTTTCACATCAATACCGTCACTGTCAGAGTCAATATTAGAAACTTATGACACTAAAATACTTCTAAAGAAAATGCTGACTGATTCGGGTTTTGTTTGTAATGCCCCGTTTGTTAAGGCTCTACGAGTGAGCGGCATTACTTATCATTTTTTACTTCCAGTGCGTTCAACAAATGATAAGGAATCAATAAATGGGATAAGATTTTTGCCCCATACGAAATCAGCTATCCTCGAATACGGTGGTACGGATTATAATTCCATCTATAGCAAACCTATTTATGAAAAGTTTTGGTGCACACAGTTCACATACATTGATAACCAAACCGGAAAAACTAGGTATGAAGAACGGCCAATCGTTCATGCGTTTGAAGGAAGCATTTACCATTACGATGATTGGTTTTCTAAAGACTGCATTCGAGACATTGGGTTTTCCCTTTATAAAGAAACTGGAGTGATGTATGGAATGAGACAAACGCAATTTGTTGAGAATCAGCTCGTTCAGTCAAGAGGGGTTATCTACAGATTATGTGAGAAGAATTTTATTCAGTATCTTTATGACAAGCTTTAAAAATGGTAACAATGGAAGCTTAACTACCTAGCCATGTTATTGAAATGGATTTGGCAAGTCACGTACAAATTGGAATTTGCTTGGCGGCGAACCCATATGGTGAAACCTTATAGAGTAACTTGAGTGTTCAGATAAGCATTGTAAAGGGGTAGCCTAAATGGAGTTCGTTTGGCATTTAATATTGTCAACCCTTGCCGTGATCTTGCCGTTGCTGTGTCATCCCAAAACTAGACTGTGTACTTTTAGACGCGTTTAACATAAGAGGTTTTAAGAGGTTTACATTTAGTTGTGAACGTTATCCTTATGTTATCCCTTTTTTTCCTTTTGTATGCCTTCTGACTCAGCCTCTTTTTAGGCTTTTCGTCCGTTTTATTTTCCATTGTGATGTGCTCGCTATTTTGAAATAAAAAGTTTATTCAAGTACGCCCAAACCCTTTTATACCATGGATTATTTACGCAAAGTTCGTCAAATGACCTTGATTCTCGAGTGATTCTGAGAGAGGGTGATAAAGGAATAGGTAATTCTAGTTCTTGCCCATTTGATGACGTAATTGTCTTTGGAACTTTCCTGCCAATAACAGTAACTACACCACTACTAGCAATCGTAGAACCATCAGTAAGCATGAGACACATGAAGTCATCATAGGGTTCATCAGGTGTGCTTAAAGGTTTACCGTCAACGGTGTAAACAATGTCATTATCAGACTGTTTTTTGTCTTCGCTCATATCTATTTCCCTTTGAGTAACCCTTGCCCTAATCTTGCCCCTTACATGGGGTTTGATTTAATCCTAAGCCCTTTAAGGGGCTTTGTTCAACCATAACATTTATCAACATCACATGGACTTTGTATGTAACCCTAATGTCATCCCTCTCATGGGGTTTGCTTAACTCAACATTACATGGGCTTTGAACCCTTGACCTAATCTTAACTCTTGTGGTGATCTTGTGGTGTATAATTGATTTAGCCTTGTTGTGATCTTGTTGCTCTTCAAGGAACGATTTAGCGAGTTTCAATGTCAACTTTTGTCAACGTCAAATGGGCTTCTTATCTTAACGTAGAGTTACCTTTTTACGTGATTGCATTGACATCCAATCTCGCTGTCACATCGCTGTCTAAGTCTGTCTAGACCTCGCCCTAATCTCACCCCTTGCATGAGGTTTGTATGGTTAGTGTAATGTTAGTGTTCACATGGGGTTTGATTTTTAGATGATGCCTTTACCTGACTCCTTATCCTAATCTTATCCTTGAGGGTGGTACTACAATTAGTCTTTCAACTACAGGTTTTAACAGGTTCACATGGAGTTTGATGCAAATTACTAATTCTATTTAACAAGAACTTACTATCGCTTACCAAGCATGGTTCTTGCTCCAATCTTAAGAAAGGCTTCAATATTATTTGCTAATTCAATGTCAGGTTTTGTGAGGTTCACATGGGGTTTGTCGTCTTGAGTTCATCGATACTCGCTTTTTACCCTCAGGAGTAACAGGCCCAGTGCTAGCGCCACCGTGATACTTACAGCGACCATTTGCCCAACTTGTGCCGTCATTCTTGCAGGGATGGCCTGAGCGCGTTTTAGCTTCGCATTTCATGTCACGACAAAACTCAGGGTAGGGTAAACACTCTCTTGGTTGGCCTCTATATCCGCCGGCCACCCATTCCTGAAAACGTTCAGTAGAATCTTTGTAATAAGCCTTTAGTGCTTTTACCTGTTTAGCTCTTAATATTGGGTCTGTAATCATGGTGTTTGCCTTAATTTATGTTTAGGCCATTTTTTAAAATCATTCATAGTCGATTTTAATTATTCAATATTTGTTAACTTGCTGAATCATAATCATCCATCCACTCATCTATTGATTGTTCCTCTGGTACCTTACTATTAGGTGTTAAAGGGATTACGTTATACGTCATTACTTGATTACTTAGAACGTGGTTTGCAGCCCCCGTACTTAAATCCCCCTTACTTTCAAACTCCCGCACTTGTTTTACCCCGCACTTTGAATCAGCGGATAGGGCAATACTGGTAAGGCCTTCGCGGATATCCTTATCGCCAATGTTTGTCACCAACTCTTGTTGCTGCTCCTTGTCACCAAACCTTATCGCCGTTTTATCGCTGGCTTGTCGCTCGCTTATCGCCGCTTTATCGCCAAATAGCTGGTTAATACTTTTTTCAGATAGTGATAGTGGTGCAATCGTTTTGTTTGCTAACTTGCCTTTTTTTACTCTTTCAGCAACAAAATAAACATCCTTTAGTTTACTCATAGATTTGTGCCATTCAGATTTACGTCGCGGTATATCTAACGATGTTTTTATCCAGAACATGTAAAAGGATGAACGAGTGCCAATATGAAATTTCCCCTCTGGTAATGGCTCTCCTGCTTTTTTATTACCAGTTGTTCTTTTTCGGTTTAAATCGGCATTGAATGCTGCATAAGTATATTCATCTGTTAGTAAATCAACAAAGTGAACCTTGATGCCAGGTGCTACTCCATTGTAGTAAATACCGGTTTGGTAATAGACATAACAAAATATTGATTGGTTTGATTGCAGTGCTATTTCTGAAATGATTTTGGTTTGATTGTTGGCGAGCCAATCCCTAGGGACAGGCTCACCACTTTTGGGCGTGATAATTAATTGGCCTTGGTAAAGTGCTATGCTATCGCCTCTTTGCAAAAGACCAAGAGTTAAGTTCTTTGTCATGATTTATCACTCTAAACCGTTTACACAATCATTCACTATTCCAAGCTGTATAAAGCTTTGTGCGATAATTTCATGATTGGCTTTAAGGTCTTCAGATAAGTCATTTAAGATGCTCATGCAGCCGCTCAAATCATTATCTGAGTGTGTTGATAGTCCACCAGCTTTTGCCAATAAACCAGACAAGCTACTAATCTGATTTAGTTGGCGTTTATGTTGTTCAAGCTTGGAAAATACCTTCTGTGTTTTCATGCTGCTATTACCTCGCTATCAAAAAGGTTAGCTGGTGGATTGTTAGCAAAATAATATCTTGCTACTCCACTATGAGTTTTGCCTTCTTCGTCTGTATAGCGTTCAAGCACCTTTTCAATTTTGTAACCTTGTTGCCTTAGCTCAAAAATTCTAGGCGCGGGTGCCATAATTCCAATCCTACGAATTTCAGGTGTATTGGCTGATTGATGTTTATTAATAAATGCTATAATTTGATTACGTTGTGTTGCTGCACTCGTATCTTGTTTATTTGGATTGGCATTGCATCCATTGTTGGGAGTAGTGTCATCTTTCATACATTCCCCCTTATGCCGCTAGCTGTTTGAGTAATTCATTAGCGGAGGTTTCGCGCTGTTTAATTAGTGCTTTAACTATTTCTCGAATTTCACAATCTGATTTGTTTACTGACCTTGCAGCCAATACCGCTTGAACTTCATGCTCAAACAAACCGACACTTCTTGCACCTAAATTAATATATTTGGGTAGAAGTCCTAATTTGATTTGTTCAAATTGCGTAGTAGTTGATAGGCCAGTCAGTGCTTTGATTTCTGGCTTGCGAATTACTTTAAGTGGTTGGTATTGCATGATATTCACCTCGGTTACTTGTTAATATTCGTAACGGAGTATGAATATGTTTTGAGGCCTTTTTGAGTGCATTACCAACGTACCCAAACAGAGTTAAGGCATTAGTACCAATACATTAACCCTTTAAATACAAGGCATTTAGGTATAGTAACCAAACATTTAATTTCTTTCGTTTTTGGGCTTCCATTCTGATAATTCTGGCTTTTGTTTACCGCCTAAAGTTACATTGTTTGGTGTAGACACTTTAATAATTGAATCGATAACAGCTTTTTCAGTAATCCCTTTTGTTTTTAGATGTTCACTTAATTGCGGCTTGGCGGGCTTTTTCATATTTGCTGGTAAATCTTTCCAAGCTTCTTCAAACAAGGTGTATGCAAAATATAACGAATTTGGGGTGTCATCTTTATTTATCAATTCAATTAAAGAATTTGGTTCATTTAAAGGTTGTTCGAATTTCGATTCATTTTTTTGTATGCATTCAAACCTCGTTAACTCCTCCACAGTAATTACTAAGTCACTAATCCCTATACTTATCGAATCTTTATCTCTAAGGCGGCAAATTAATTCATAGTCTCCCATGAAAATTCCAGTGTTAATTGAGTACTCGTCAATCTGATACCTTCTACCATCACGTATTTCTGATAGTTTATAACCTTCTAAACCTGCCACTTCTTTGTCAGATAGCAGTTTAACCACGTGTGAAGAAAGGTAGCCAAGACATCTCAGTGGACTCTTAGAGTAAGGATGGCACTTGTCTCTGTTTGCTATATCAAAATCGTCACTTCCGCTAAAATGCAAATCATCTAAGAAATCTGATTTACCACCTACGTCTCTTGCAAAGTCTTTACGCTCAACGAAATAAAATTCAGATGGAAAGTATCTTTCTTCGAGTTTATGCCAATTGATAAATAAACTTAGCTGATCAGTCTCCGCTAGATGCATTATGTCAAAAGTATCGCAATTCCACCTTTTACAAACGGAAAGAATTGAGTGCCATTTTATAGGTAATTCCATATCGTCCCTTATCGATTCCCTAATAAATCACCAAGTCAGGCCAGTAGGGTTCTGGCTGTTCGGGAGCTACCCTAGACTTGGTAAAGCGTTACTATGCAACACTGGATTATTATTGTCGTCTTTTAATACTCTTCGCCAAACTTAATGCTTGTAAGTGGAATGCTATGTACATTTCCACATTGTTTTGTGTCAATGCTTCATTAGCCAGTAGGAATAATTCTATAACCTTGTCTTTGTCCGCTTCTAAGTATGGAGCCAATTGAACAATATTTTCTTTCTGCTCTGTCATTACTTTGAATCTCCGTTGGTTATTGATTAACTAATCTAAGTGATTGCTTGGCATTGGCTAGGCTCATGTTGCCTGTAGCTGCTTGTTCGATATGATCAGACCACCATTGCATCATCACTTTGCGCTTCTCAAGGTATGTAGCGCGATTGTAAGCGGCTCTAATCTGATTTTTATCACCATGAGCAAGGGCGGCTTCAATCACATCGCTGTCAAAGCCTTGTTCGTTCAATGTGGTGCTTGCTAAGGCTCGCATTCCATGTGCCACCAGCCGACCTGCAAAGCCCATACGTTTGAGCGCCATGTTTGCCGTTTCTTTATTGGCTGATTGGTGTGGGTGTTTGTTTGAGGGAAATATATGCGCTCTATGGCCGCTGAATGGTTGCATAAGCTCTAAAATGGCTAGCGCTTGATCTGATAGTGGTATGTGATGCTCTTTACCCATTTTCATGCGTTCAGCAGGTATTACCCATAGTTTGCGTTCGTAATCTATATCAGACCAAAGTGCTTGAGACGCTTCACTAGGCCTAACCATAGAGTGTAATTGCCATTCTAAAAGACAACGGGTAGTAAATTTAATACTGGCGAAGTTAATAGCTCTCATTAGCTCTGGCAATTCATCAGGCTTCAATGTTGGATAGTTAACTACTTTACGGGCGGGTATTGTTTCTTTAATGCCTGTAAGTGGGTTGTGATGCACTAAACCAATATTTACGGCATAGGTCATAACGTTATTCATACGCCTAGCAACCTTGCGCGCTATCTCGTAGCTATCACGGCCAACAATGGCATTAAGCACCTCAATTGCCTTGGGTGCTGTTATTTCGTCAATAGGGAGTTTGCCTATTCGGGGAAATACGTCATTTTCTAGTGAACGCCATATTTTATCCGCTGAATTAACTTTTACTTTGGTGCGCTTAATATCCATCCAACTAACAGCCACTAATTTAAAGGTATTGTTTTGTGCCTCTTCTTTTTGTTGTGCGACTTCTTCTCGATGGAATTTCGGATCAATGTTTTGTTCAAGCAATGCTAAGTAAGTTTGCTTAACTACTCTAGCTTGAGCCAAAGACATGACAGGATAAGTGCCAATTTTTAAGTTACTACGTTTTTTGGTGATGGGGTGGCAGTAGTTAAACAACCAAGATTTTGCACCACTAGGCTTTACTCTGAGCATTAACCCGCCACCATCGGCAATATTAAACTCTTTTTCTTTGGGCTTAATGTTGGTTAGTTGGGTCGGATTTATGGGTAAAGTTTGGCGCGCCATTGTAACACGTCCTTATGTAGCCGCTGTGTGTTACATAGAGTGTTACCAAAAAACTGAAAAGAAGCAAACATTGACGAACGTTACAGAATGCAAATGCTAGATAAAACAAAGGCCAGCGTATGAGGCTGACCTTTGTCGTTTACTATAATGGTGCCCAGACTCGGAATCGAACCAAGGACACGAGGATTTTCAATCCTCTGCTCTACCGACTGAGCTATCTGGGCATCAACTAACAAGTGTCTTTTTAGACTGCCTGATTCGCTGAAGGTGCGTATTAAACGGATTTAGGCCTTTTAAGTCAACCCCTTTTTAGGGAAATATTGCAGATTGCTTATAGATTGCGCAAATTCCCTACTAAAACAGCTTAGTTCAGCTAAATGGTCACTTTTAAGTTGGTTGATTTTAGCTTTTTGGGGGCACGTAACCTTGGATATCAGGTTCTTTGCCTTCAAATAAATAGCCTTGCATTTGGGCTTCTAAGAATTGCCTTGCGGTTGGCTCCATCATGTTGAGTTTATTTTCGTTGATCAACATGGTTTGTTTCTTTTGCCATTCAGTCCATGCTTCTTTGCAAATATTGTCGAAAATTTTCTTACCTAGTTCACCTGGGTAAAGCTGGAAATCTAGACCATCGGCTTCTTTTTGTAGACGTTGACAAAATACTGTTCTGCTCATAATGCTCCTAATCAAACTGGATAATTAAAATGATGTATTGATTGTACTAAATAGTTTCTTGGTTGGCGCGGCTAATCCAACATTTTGTGGCTGGGTTAAGTCGTACCACATTTGTGTGTCTTCCATAACTTGTGCAACAGGTTGTTGTTTTAGGTGAAGCACAACCGGCTGTATGTCTAAATGAAAATGACTAAAGGTGTGGCGAAAAGGGCTGAGTGATTGTTGCTGGATATCGTTAAGCCCTAGGCTTGATGCTCGTTCAATAATTTGTCCTGTATTTTCAACCTCGTGAAAACCCCATAAGCCACCCCATAATCCTGCTGGTGGACGTTTGTATATTAACAGCTGTTTTTGCCACATGGGGATTAGCATGATGGTAGAGCGCACCGGAATGGTCTTTTTCGGCTTTTTGTGGGGGAACTCAGTTTGCCGTCCTTGCACAAAGGCTAAGCAGTCATTGTGCACGGGGCAAATTTCACATTGTGGTTTGCTGCGGGTACAAAGTGTTGCGCCCATATCCATCATGGCCTGCGTATAGTCTGCTGTTCTGTTTTTTGGGGTTAATTTGTCTGCGTATTGCCATAGGTCAGTCTCAACCTTTTTATTGCCGGGCCAGCCTTCAATAGCGTAATAGCGGGCCAGTACACGCTTAACATTGCCATCGAGAATACTGTGATGTTGACCACAAGCTAAAGACAAAATAGCACCAGCAGTAGAGCGACCAATACCTGGTAAGGCGATAAGTTGTTCTAACTGTTCAGGGAATTTTCCCTGATATTCATCTCGAATGATTTGCGCTGATTTTTGTAAATTGCGCGCCCGGGCGTAATAGCCTAAACCGGTCCAATGGTGTAATACTTCATCTTGTGCTGCATTTGCCAAACTTAATACATCAGGGAATCGCTGCATAAAAGCTTGGTAGTAGGGGATAACTGTTTTTACCTGGGTTTGTTGCAACATGATTTCAGACACCCAAACTGTGTAAGGAGTTTTATTTAGCTGCCAAGGCAGATCTTTTCTGCCATTTAGGTCAAACCAAGCTAAGACTTTTTCGCTAAAAGGTGTATGTGTCGCTTTAATGTTGTGTGGCACTGAGTAAGGTTCTGTTGTTCTTGAGGTAATTACCGGATAATACCCTAACAAACTTGAAATAGTTCATTTGAGAATAGATTGCCAAAAACAAACGATACCACTTATCAAATTGACCAGCCTGTTGTCTTCTTCCCAGGCACATTGTGTGATGAAAGAATCTTCAACTCTTGCTGGCAACATCTAGATATTCCTATGCGGGCTTTTGTACCTTTGCAGTGGGCAGAAGATTTAGCCCAAATGAAAATGTTAAGTGCAGACCGTCTCGCCTATTTTGAACAACCCGTGCATTTGGTGGGATATTCTTTGGGGGGGTATATCGCAGCGTTGACCGCCTTAGAAAATCAAAGTCATATTGCATCTCTAACGCTTATTGCTAGTACCTGTGACGAATTACCTAAAGCTGAAATTCAGCAGCGTCAACAATTGCTTAAGTTAATCAAAAATAAACAATATAGCGGTATGACTGAGACCCGTTTGAATAGTTTTTTTCATGACTGCCATCATCAGAATAGCGAATATGTAAATATCCTTAAACAAATGGAACAAGACTTAGGTGCTGCGGTTTTAGCTGCGCAAGTGGGAGCGATTCAACCCAGAAAAAATCTGCTTCCCGGTTTATCTACATGCTCTTTTCCTATTCACATTGTTAGTGGCGTGCAGGACAATTTGGTGAGTGATGCAACCATGCTTGCCATGCATAAATTTTTGCCAAATAGTGATATGACCTTAATTGAAAAAGCGGGACATATGTTGCCGATTGAACAATCTAGAGCATTGGCGGAATATTTAGCGTTAAAAATTGGATAAACTATGCCGTCTGCCTTGCAATCAGTCTGTGTCGCCGGATAATGCGCCACACAAAGCGCTGGCAACATCAACATTAAGCATGGACTTGTCACCAGCAATATTTTTTTGATATGAGATCTAAATATGAGTCAGTTTAAATCTGAACAAGAAGCCGCCGAATCAGGGGTGTATATTCGCAAAATTCAGAGTTTTGTAAAACGAGAAGGGCGCTTAACGACAGGTCAGGCGAAATCAATCGAACAAAACTGGCCCATTATGGGTTTAAAGCATACTGACGGCTTACAAAATTTTGCAGAGGTTTTTGCTCGCAAAGCGCCAGTGGTTTTAGAAATTGGTTTTGGTATGGGCAAGTCTTTGGTTGAGATGGCGTTAAATGAGCCAGATAAAGATTTTGTTGGGATAGAAGTGCACCGTCCAGGAGTGGGCACTTGTCTAAGCGAAGCTGCTGAGCACAATGTGCATAACTTAAGAGTATACGAGCATGATGCGGTTGCAGTGTTTGCTGATTGCATAGCTGATAATTCTTTGGCCCGTGTGCAGTTGTTTTTCCCTGATCCTTGGCATAAAAAACGCCATCACAAAAGACGAATTGTGCAGTCTGATTTTGTGCAAAAGCTTAGAAACAAGTTAGCCATTGGCGGTGTGTTTCATATGGCAACTGATTGGGAAAACTACGCTGAACATATGTTGGTTGTAATGTCTGAAGCTGAAGGTTTTAATAATCAATCAACGACTAACGATTATGTGCCAAGACCCGAGCAGCGACCGCTTACTAAATTTGAACAGCGTGGACATAGATTAGGCCACGGTGTATGGGACTTAATGTTTGAGAGGATATCTTGATGCTGTCTGCTCCTAGCCAATTATTGATGCGTAATAAAGAAACCTTCGCACAAGGCAAGTGGTTACTGGTTAACCCAACCGATAGCCACATCGCGGAACAACTTAACAATCCTGACATTGACGTGTTTCACCAATACTTTGATATTTATCAGCAAAGTTGTGCTGCCGGAAATTCAACGCAACATAGTTTCACTGCTGCTTACCCTACGGATGACAAATTCGACGGTGCGATTATTTACATGCCTAAGTCTAAAGACCATGCGAAAATGTTGATTGCCAATGTTGCAGCCTGTCTTAAGGAAAATGGCAGTTTGTTACTTGTGGGTGAAAATAAAGGCGGCGTGAAAAGTGCGGCTAAAATCCTCGAGACAATTAGTTCTCAAGTAAACAAAGTCGATTCCGCACGTCACTGTGCATTATTTGGTGCACAAATAGATAAACCAGTAAAACCCTTTGAACTAGTTAAATGGCAGAGTGAAATTGAAATTTCTGTTGCTGGTTTAGACTATAAAATATGTTCTTTACCGGGCGTGTTTAATCATGGCGCAATTGACCTAGGTACTAGGGTGTTATTGGATAACTTACCTGAAATAAAAACGGGGCGATTGTTAGACTTTGGTTGTGGTGCAGGTGTGATTGGTTGTTACCTTGGGTTGAAAAGTCCAGAAAGTGAAGTGGTGATGAGCGATGTCAGTGCCTTAGCTGTGCACTGCTCAAAAGAAAGTGCCAAGCTGAACCACCTCAACATTAATGTGATCCCGTCAAACGGTATGATGGATGTACAAGGCAAGTATTCTGCCGTGTATACTAATCCACCATTTCATACCGGTATTCAGACTGACTACTCTGTTACTGAAGAATTTATTGCCCAGCTAAAACAATACCTTGCTAAAGGTGGTTCACTGACATTGGTAGCGAATAAATTTTTGCGTTATTCTGAATTACTTGAACAGCGGTTTAGTGCGGTGGGTCTTATTGCCCAAACCACTAAATTCAGTCTTTACCATTGCGCTCGCATAAAATAGAAAAGGTTAGCAGCTCGAATGAAAATATTGTTTGTTGTGTCTGAAGTGGAAGATCTGGTGAAAACAGGTGGTTTAGCTGATGTTGGTAAAGCTTTGCCTTTGGCATTGGCTGAGTTGGGTCACGAAGTGACAATAGTCATGCCCTACTATAAACAATTAGCAAATAAATTTAACGCAGCAGACTGTTGTGATAAACAAATTTTAGATGCTGGCCACCAATCTTATGAGTTTGCTGTTAAACGATTAACCTTAGAGGGCTTGCCAGTATTAGCGGTTGACTACCCAGCGTATTTTGACCGTAAAGGTCTGTATTCTGACGATTATCATGCTTATCCAGATAATGCTGAACGTTTTGCATTTTTTGCGAGCGCGGCATTACAAGCTTCAAAAGCAGTAGGATTTCAGCCTAATATTGTGCACTGTAATGATTGGCATACTGCACTTACACCCTATTTCGTTAGCATTGACGACTCTGGTTTTTTTGCTCAGGCAAAAACAATTTTTACTATTCACAATGGGGCTTACCAAGGGACACATCAATTTAGCGATATTGCTTTTTTGCAAACACATTATAAATTACACAGCCAGTTGGACGGGGATGCTTTAAATTTTGTACGTATGGGGATCCGTTATGCCAATAAAATTAATGCTGTCAGCCCTAACTATGCACAAGAGCTACTGACACCTCTTGGCTCGCATCACTTATTTAATGAGTTTCAAAACCGACGGGATGACGTGTCAGGTATTTTAAACGGTTGTGATTATAGCCAGTGGGATCCTATTAATGACCCATATATTGCAAAAAACTATCATCATGCTGACTTGTCTGGCAAAAAAGCCTGCAAAGCCGAATTACAAGAAGAGTTAGGGCTACCAAAAAAAGGGCGCGTACCTATCATTGGTATGGTGTGCCGTCTAACTGACCAAAAAGGCTTTGGCTTTATTTTGCCTATGTTAGATAAATTGATGCAACACGAAGTGCAAGTTGCCATCATTGGTACGGGCGATCCTCAAATTAGCCTGTATCTACGAGAAATGACCGACAAATACCCAAAAAAAATGGCGTTTGTTGAAGACTTTAGTGAGCGTAAAGCACACCTGATTGAAGCGGGTAGTGACTTTTTTCTTATGCCCTCTTTGTTTGAGCCTTGTGGCTTGAATCAAATGTATAGTTTGGCATACGGCACCTTGCCTATAGTCAGAGCCGTTGGCGGGCTTAAGGATACAGTAATCGATTTGGCAGAGGACCCAGACAATGCCACTGGGTTTGTATTCGAACAGCCCGATAGCAGCGCATTGTTATCATGTGTACAGCGTGCCTTGCTGTTTTATCATGAGTCGCCTAAGGTACTTGCGTTAACACAACAGCGAGCCATGCAACGCCGTTTTACTTGGGAAGCCGCTGCTAAAGACTATCAAGCACTATATCTGAGCTAATAATGTTAATGAAAGGCAGGGTTATTCTTTTTTGTTGTTTACTGTTGGTTGGGCTGACAACAACAGCTCACGCATTACCATCCAAATGTTTGCAGGCTTTGGAAAGGCAAATGCTTGTCAGCATCTTATTTATAAAAAGGCTGCATTACCTGTGGCGTTTTTGGATGTAGATAAAGGTGCTATTATCTGCATCTGTTTAAGGGATTTTAAAGGATTCAGAAATACTGCAACCAAAAAAATTGAATCAATAGCACAACACATTACCCTTCAGAGGCTGGCAGAAAAACACCAGTTAAGTGAGCAAGATATTATGACTTTAATCAGGAACTGACTTTTTAGATTAGAAAACATGCGTAAATTAAGTCAACTAGTTTCAATTTGAACGTTTATGTATCAATATCGTAAATGAAGAGTTGTCAGACTAAGGAATACGTAACAAGCAATATGGCCTCAGACACTAAATTTTTATCTATTAAAAGCCTGATCATATGGGTCGTTATGGCTATTACATCTTTGTCATTGATTTTGTCTTCAGGTGTTAATTTGTATAGTCAAATCAGTACCTATCGACAATCTCTGCAGGACAACGTGTTAATTTTTTCTGAGATGATTGGTCAAAGCGCATTAAAACCCATGATTAACGATGAAGGTTTGGTTGAAGAACAAAACCTCAAGCATCTGGCTGCATCCAACATCATTGAAAATGTCCATATTTATAAAATTATTGATCAGGAAACGCCCGACTTTTTTGCGAGCTATAACAAAGCAGGTATAGCACCAGTTAAAGCCAAGTTTGATCAAGTAGAAGCGCTGATTAATCCTAAAATGAAGGGTGGTGTGATAGAGATTATACGGCCTATTCGTAATGATGGAGACCTGTTGGGATACGTGTATTTGCGCGCTTCATCAGAAACATTAGAAAACCTGATCGCCCAGTCAATTATGATTACTGTCAGTGTGTTGTTGATTTGTTTGCTGATATGTTTTTTCTTTACTTTAAAACTACAAAATGCGATTACGGCTCCTATCAATATCTTGGTTAAATTAGTGCAACGGATTTCGCGGCAAAGGGATTATTCAAGCCGAACAGAGCTGCATGGTATTAAAGAATTAGATATTTTAGGTGAGGCGTTTAACAACATGTTACAACGCACCCAAGAACATATGGAACGGCAAACTAAAGCGGAATCTGAACAGGCAAAATTAAATTTGAGTTTGGAGGGTAAAGTACAGCAACGCACCATGGCCTTAAAAGAAGCCAATAACGAATTGATCCAAACCTTAGAAAAACTTCACCAGTTTCAACGGCAAATGGTGCAAAACGAAAAAATGGCATCTTTGGGCGATATGGTTGCCGGTGTGGCTCATGAGGTCAATACTCCTATTGGTCTTGGTGTCACGGCGTCAACGATGATGTTAGATAGACTGTCTGATATGCGTAAAGCTTTTGAAGACAAAACGCTCAAAGCCAGTTCTTTATCGAAGTTTATTTCTGAAGGCGAAGAAAACCTTAATATTATCTATCGTAATCTCAATCGGGCGGCTGAGCTGATTTCAAGCTTTAAACAAGTCGCCGTGGATCAATCCTCAGAAAATAATCGGGTTTTTTCTTTTGCTAAGTTGATGGACGAAATATTAATGTCGATGCGGCCTAAGTTAAAAAAGGTAAAGCATCTGATCAATGTGAATTGTGCAGATAATTTAGTGGTTGAATCTAAAGCTGGGCCGATTAATCAAATTATGATCAACTTAATCATGAATTCTATTATTCATGGTTTTGAAGATGTGGATCAAGGACAAATAGATATTACCATTGAATCTGTCGATGACACTAAGATCAGTATCGAATTTAAAGACAACGGCAAAGGTATACCAGAACATTTACGAAAGCGTATCTTTGACCCTTTTGTCACCACTAAACGTGGTCAAGGAGGCAGTGGTCTAGGTATGCATTTAGTTTATAACTTAGTCACACAGGCCCTAAATGGCTCGATTTCTATTGTTAGTGAAGAAGGTCAGGGTGTTCAGTTCAGAATTTTATTCCCTGTCAAAATGGTGGATATCAACAAAGTACATAGTGGTTCTTTTGTGTAAAAGCATAAATTTTATTTTTAAATGCAACTTTAGTTAGATAAAACCCTGAATTTTAGATATTTTCTGATAAACTTTTACACAAATTCCTAACCAGGCTTGAAACATGCAGACTCCTAACGTATTAATTGTTGAAGATGAAGTGGTCACACGTACCACCCTTAAAAGCTTGTTTGAAGCAGAAGGATATAATGTATTTGAAGCCGAAAATGGTGAACAGATGCATGACATCTTCGCAAACAACACTATCAACCTGGTCATTATGGATATCAATTTACCCGGTAAAAATGGCTTGATTTTGGCGCGGGAAGTGCGTGGCCGTAAAAATATTGGTTTGATATTTTTAACCGGTAGAGATAACGATGTAGACCGAATTTTAGGTCTAGAAATTGGTGCTGATGACTATCTTACTAAACCTTTTAACCCTCGTGAACTGACTATACGCGCCCGTAACTTATTGACACGTACAACTAATAGTAACGAAGATGATGATCTGCCAAGCCGTGTAGGCTTTAACGGTTGGATATTAGACAGTGATAGCCGTAGTTTGATTTCTCCTAGTAGCAAAGAGTTTCGTTTGCCACGGAGTGAATTTCGAGCATTGCATTTGTTTTTGAACAACCCAGGTAAAATTCTGACACGTGAACAACTTATTATGGAAATGACCGGCCGTGAATTACGCCCTAATGACCGCACAGTTGACGTGACGATCCGTCGTATCCGTAAGCATTTTGAATCAGAAATAAACGCGGATGATTTGATTGTCACTATTCATGGTGAAGGTTATCGCTTCTGCGGTTCTTTAGATTCATAATTACCTGTTTATAGTCCTATTTTAGAAAGCTCCTTAGGGAGCTTTTTTATTGCCTTAAGTTTTACTTAAGTTTCAACTTCTAGAATGATCACAAATTATCTAGAAGGCCAATAATTTGCGTCAGTTCCTACTAAGTTTGCTGGTTATTTTCATCAGCTTCACACCACTATCATTAAGCTTTGCCAAGGAGATTGCAGCGCCAGATTTTGCTATCTCTAACGATCAGTTACCTAACAAACTATCTGATTTAAAAGGGCAGGTCGTGTATCTCGACTTTTGGGCTAGCTGGTGCAAGCCATGTCGTAAGTCATTTCCTTGGATGAACCAGATGCATCACAAATATGCTGGAAAAGGTTTGCAAATCATTGCCATTAATTTAGATGCGGAAGCGGCTTTGGCAAAGACTTTTTTAGATAAAGTACCTGCACAAATCCCCATTGTTTATGACCCTGAAGGCAAAATCGCAAGAGATTATGAGTTATTGGGTATGCCAAGCAGTTATTTAATCGATAAGAAAGGCAAAATCCGCTTTGCACATAAAGGGTTTTTCACCCGAACCCAACCCTTATATGAACAAGAATTAAATTTATTACTTAACGAATAGGAGTAGCCAATGATGCTAAATAAAGCACGAATTACCGTCGCATTTTTGATAAGTACCCAACTTGTTGGTTGCGCAAACTTAGGAGTGCAGCCATGGGAGCGTGATCTGCTCGCCAAAGAAGAAATGGCTTTGGACGCCGAAGGTAACGATCTTGGGTTAGATGACCATATTTATTTTAGTAAAGAAGGCACCAGTGGTGGTCGCGCGTTTGCTGGTGGAGGTTGTGGATGCAATTAACATCGAAAAACCATTTAACTAACAAACCGAAGAAAGTTGCCAATGTGAATACGGCACTCGCTGCTGCAACTTGTGCTTTATTGGGGGCATCCCCGGTCGCTTTAGCCGATGAAGGCGTATGGGAAATGGATGCGGCACTGCTGTACTACGGAGAAGCAGATAGAGTCACTGCCGTTGAAGGTGTTTTTTCCGCTAAAAAAGATTTTGGCGATGAGCATATTTTTTCTGGAAAAATCGTGCTTGATTCACTCACTGGTGCTTCTGCATCTGGTGCTGTGGCGCAGCCTAATGCCCAAACTTATACTCGTCCATCCGGCAATGGGCAATATGTTATTGCCGCTGGTGAAACACCTTTAGATGACACCTTTATCGATACCCGAGTGCAACTTGAAGCACAATGGACTCAACCCCTTTGGGACGACATGCGAGGCAGTACAGGTGTACATCTTTCAAAAGAGTATGACTATCTGTCTGTGGCAGTTAATGGCTCTCTAGCCAAAGACTTTAATCAGAAGAACACCACAGTTTCTGCAGGGTTATCTCTAGCATTTGATTCTATCGATCCCGAAGGTGGACGGCCCGTTGCTTTTTCTGAAATGGTTATCGACAAAGGTCAATTTCCCAATGAGCAAGCCTATAGAGCGGCTTTTGATGCCACAAGGCAGACAGATACCGACGATAAAACTACGGTAGACTTATTGTTGGGAGTGACACAAATTATCAACCGCAGAATGTTAATGCAATTTAATTACGGTTTCTCTATGTCTGATGGATATCACACCGACCCCTTTAAGGTATTAAGTGTGGTTAATGACCAAGGGTTAACTCAATCATTATTGCATGAAGACCGGCCAACAGAGCGCACCCGACATAGTTTCTATTGGCAAACAAAATATGCCTTGGATGTTGGTGTAGCTGATGTTTCTTATCGGTACGCCACCGATGACTGGGACGTCTCATCGCATACGATAGATTCTAGATTTCGATTTAATTTGAGTGATAATACTTATATTCAGCCTCATTTTAGGTATTACCAGCAAAGTGCTGCGGAGTTTTATCAACCATTTCTAATGGAAGGTACAACCCTACCTACATTTGCCACTGCAGATTATCGTTTAGGCGAAATGACCGCTTACACCTTAGGCATAAAATACGGAATGAAAATGTCTAGTGGTAATGAATGGGCATTTAGGTTGGAATATTATCAGCAAGATCCTAAAAATGCTGGTTTCGACGAGCCCGGTGCTTTACAGCAACTCGACTTATATCCCAGCGTGAAAGCAGTGGTTGCACAAGTCAGCTATAGCTTTTAAAGTAGGATTTTTGCCCTAAGGACTGCCTTTGTCAACAGGCTCTTTTAATTTAGAACAAAAAGGCGACCATATGATTGGTCGCTTTTCTGCTATGGCCAGTCCATGCGAACTTTTGATAGAAACGCAAGACTCTTTGCTTGCCAATCATCTTACCTCCCTTGCCTATAAAGAAACCAAACGTATAGAACAGAAATTTAGCCGTTATTTACCTAACAACCCTATGGCTAAGATTAATCATAGTATGGGTAAAACGGTGGTTATTGATGAAGAAGTTTTTCGACTGCTGGAATTTGCTAATAGCTGCTTTGAGTTAAGTGAAGGTATGTTCGATATTACCTCTGGTGTATTACGACGGGCATGGAAATTCGATGGCTCAGATAAATTACCTACCCCTGAAGCGGTAAAAGCATTAATGCCTTATATCGGTTGGCAAAAAATCAAATATGATCAGTCTTCAATCACACTGGCAAAAGGAATGGAGTTGGATTTCGGTGGCATAGGCAAAGAATACGCTGTGGATTGTGTCGCCAAGTTATGTAACGAATATACACCAACCATATCAGTAGTAGTGAACTTTGGTGGTGATATTCAGGTGACCCGCCCACGACAAAATAAGCAGTCATGGCATATCGGTATTGAAAGCCCTGAAGATGAAAGTAAAAAGACCACTCACACCCTGAAAATCATCAATGGCGGATTAGCCACCAGTGGTGATGCAAAGCGTTATCTATTAAAAGACGCTAAACGTTACAGTCATATCCTTAATCCTGAAACCGGATATCCCATTGAAAAGGCAGCCCGCTCGGTGACTGTTGCTGCCCCCCATTGTATCCAAGCTGGATTGTTAGCAACTATGGCTTTATTAAAGGGCCCTAACGCAGAAGTATTTTTAGAACAGCAGGATGTCAAGTTTTGGTGTTATCGATAGAGTACAGGTGGGTAACTAATCTTATTTCGATAGGTGTGATGCTTGAAGCAGGTTTTGATTTTATATAACTGAGCTCTATAGGCGATAAACGGTCCTTCAAACGATTGTTTGGGAACTAAATAAAGTAGACTGGTATGTTGAAACGTAAGTTTACTGACCCTGAGGTATCTCCACGAATAATACATAAAAAACAATGAGTTAAAGAAATAAAAATGAACTTTCGTGGTGTTCGCTGATCAGATCAGTTGATTACACCTACCAATCAGGAATAAACACCATGAAAGTTAAAAATATTGTAAATGATTTTCTCATCAATTCCAGTCCCATGCACAAAATGAGACGGCTGGCTCTGGTCGAATGCATCAACAGCATTGTTAATGGCCATTCCCTTACGGTCACGAGTATGGGCGTGGTATTGAGAGCAAGACCTTTGAAAAGCATTCGATCAAACGAAGTGACAGACTGTGTTCCAACGACCACCTCCACAGGGAGGGGAGAGAACAGAGATATATGGCGGCATCTGTAAACTCTGGATCCCCGCAAGTGCTCGCCCTGTTATCCTCGTTGACTGGTCTGATTTAGACGAGTGCAAAAGTGCGTTTCTTATCAGTGCCAGGCTTGCCTGTGATGGCCGTTCAATCACGCTCTATCTGGAAGTCCATCCGCTGAATAAGAAAGAGAAACCCGCCATCCATAAAGCATTTTTGGCAACACTTGCCAGTCTGCTGCCCGTTCACTGTCGTCCCATTATCGTCGCAGATGCGGGCTTCAAGGTACCCTGGCATCAAATGGTATTATCATTGGGATGGGATCATGTTGGCCGGGTCAGAAAACCCAATTTTTACAAAATTGAGGGTGAGAATAAAGATTGGCAGTCCGTTAATGTGCTTTTCAAACAGGCGACCTCAACTGCGCAGTGCTTCAGGGGGCAACTGACCAGAAGTAACCGTTTTGACACCACCTTTGTTTTGTACTAGGGGGCAGCCAAAGGCCGGCACAAGCTGACAGCAGAAGGTAATACCAATCCGTATCAAGAGGTGCCGTTCAAAACATTCACAGCAGCAAGCAACTGGCGGTAGCGAGCCATGGCTGCTTACCAGCTCACTGCCTGTGACGAGTCAACTTGCCAAGCAGGTGGTCAATATATATTCGAGCAGAATGCAGATTGAAGAGGGGTATAGAGATATGAAAAGCAAGCTCTATGGCTTGGGCTTTAATGAAAGCGAAAGTTACAAAATAAGAAGAATAGAGATACTTATGTTGGTCGCAGTACTAGCCGCAATGTTGCTGATACTGATTGGAGCCGCAGCCGAGCAGGCGGACTACGCCCGACACTTTCAGGCTAATACCATTAAAAGCGCAGGGTTATTTCGCTTCAGTATCTGGGACTCAGGATGATTGCCAATCCCCATCTGGCTTTAGAGCAGGAGCATTTCGTCAAGGCCGCCATGTATATGAAATACATGATCGCCCAGGCAGATAATGGGTTTTAATCAATCTTCCTATTACATCAGTAAAATTAGATAGAACTCAAAAAACAATCAAACGTACCTGAATATTCAGGCTGCCTATTCGTGCGCACGATAGGCAATATTAGGCAAAATTTAGAGGAGACATCACTAAAATGACATAAAAACAGTTCAACTAAAGGAAAGCTGAGGTTGTTCATTTTTACGACCCATTTCGCACCCATATAATCCCTTATTTTTTAAAAAATAGAGGGGAATTAGGGCGGAATGCCCTGAAACCATGTTATTCGTGGGGATACCTCAGACTTAAACCCCAAAAACTACTGTTTGTGTTTGGCTTCATTTAATGCTCGTTGGTGTCGCTACGCTAGGCCTTTATCTTAAATGTAAGTAGCTTCTTCCCTTATCCCCTAATGCTGCTGCGTTGTTGGCTGCGCTCACCCACTTTTATCGCCAAGCATTTCACTTAGTACACCTAAGCTCTTGGGGCTGAGTAAAGTTAAGCTGTACCACCGACAGTTAACTCATCTACTTTAAGGGTGGGTTGACCCACACCTACGGGCAAACTTTGCCCGTCCTTACCGCACACACCTACTCCTTTATCTAAGGCTAAGTCATTACCTATCATAGAAATCTTTTGCATGGCTTCTGGGCCATTGCCAATTAAGGTGGCGCCTTTGATAGGAGTGGTGATTTTACCTTTTTCGATTAAGTAGGCTTCGGATGTAGAAAATACAAATTTGCCTGAGGTGATATCAACCTGACCACCACCAAAGTTAGGTGCGTAAATGCCCTTGTCTATAGATGCAATGATCGCTTCTGGTGCAAACTCACCGCCTAACATATAGGTATTGGTCATACGTGGCATAGGCAAATGAGCATAAGATTCACGTCGGCCATTACCTGTTGGGGCAACACCCATCAAGCGCGCGTTGAGTTTGTCTTGCATGTAACCTTTAAGAATACCGTCTTCGATTAATACATTGTGTTGAGTCGGTGTGCCTTCGTCATCGACACTGAGAGAACCGCGTCTATTGGCTAATGTACCATCATCAACAACTGTGCAGCCTTTGGCTGCGACTTGTTCACCGATACGACCACTGAAAGTAGATGCGCCTTTACGGTTGAAGTCACCTTCTAAACCATGTCCTACTGCTTCATGTAACAATACGCCTGGCCAACCACTTCCTAACACAACTGGCATTTTCCCTGCTGGGGCTGGCACAGCTTGAATATTCACTCTTGCCATATGAATGGCTTCATCAGCTATTTGTTGATAGCGGGGGCGACCAGCGTCATCCGCGACAAAATAATCATAGGCATAGCGTCCACCGGCACCTGAACTGCCTCTTTCTCGGCGTCCGTCTTTTTCCATCAATACTGAACAGTTGAAACGGATAAGTGGGCGAATATCGGTACAAAAGGTGCCGTCTGTGGCCGCTATTAAGATTTCCTCATATACTCCGCTAATACTAATAACCACTTGACTCAGGGCACTTTCCTGCTTGCGGATGTATTCATTTGCCGCTCGCAATAGCGCTATTTTTTCTTGTTCTTGCATACCCAAAAGTGGATTTTCATCATGATATCGGCTGGCAGGGGTACTTTGTTTGAGTGACGCGACTTTATGTTTGCCACCTGACTTTGAAATACTGCGTGAGGCTATTGCCGCTTTCATTAAAGCTTCTGGGGATATTTCATCAGAATAAGCAAAGCCGGTTTTTTCACCGCTAACGGCACGAACACCCACACCGCGCTCAATATTGTAACTACCTTCTTTAATAATACCGTCTTCTAGTACCCAGGTTTCGTGTTGACTTGACTGAAAATACAAATCAGCAAAATCGTTGTCATGTTGATATATGGCGTCTAGCGCTGTCTCTAATGTGGCGCGGGTTAGATTCGATGCATCTAGTAAGTTTTCTTCTACCAAATTAGACAAGGTGACTCCTGAATTTGTTGTGCTGATAAACGGGCATTTTAGTGCGGATATCAGCGAGTAATTGATGATCAATTTGGGCATGTATCATGCCGGTATCATGGGGTAATTCAAGTAACGTATCGCCCCAAGGTGAGATGATACAGGAGTGACCATAAGTTTGTCGCTTATTCCTATGTTCACCGGTTTGATTAGCGGCAACGATATAACACTGATTTTCTATAGCCCGGGCCCTGAGCAATGAATGCCAGTGAGCTTTCCCCGTTTTTTGAGTAAAAGCAGCGGGTAAGGCCAATACGTCGAGCGGTGCAATCTGATTCATGGCTGCGAACATGCCAGCAAAACGAATGTCGTAACAAACAGCTAGGCCAAGGTTACCAAAGGGGGTCTGAGTGACGATTACTGTATTGCCCGCCTGAGTAAGGCGAGACTCCAGATATGTGCCAGTATTGTCTGCCACTTGCACATCGAAGAGGTGGATTTTTTGATACTCTTCGACCATCTCCCCTTGGTCATTAATTAATAAACAAGATGCAGTGAATTTATCGGCGGATGCACATAAAATTGGCAAGCTGCCCGCCACTAACCAGATATCATATTGTTTAGCAAATTGCTTAAGCTTGTGTTGAATGGGGCCTAGGTGCAAGTCTTCTGCGATATCCAGCATTAATTTGTCACCACCTCCAAAACAAGCAAAACATTCTGGTAATACCACCAAACAGGGTCTTTGTGTGGGCAATAATTTGAGCTGCTGTTCTACAAACAAAAGGTTATCTTCAACTTGGGGTGAAGATGTCATTTGAATTGCTACAATATTTGGGCATACATTAGCCACTTACTGGTACCTCATCAGGTAATTTTATATTAACCGGTGTGTCTAACTGTCGGTCTATAGACGGGGGTATTTCTAATTTAGGCTCTGGATTTGCCCGGGCTGGTAACGATACTTCTTTACTATCGCGACCTAACTCTGTGAGTTGTGGATCGTCTAAGGTGCCAGTGAGTGAAAACTTGATATTAGAAATCACTTTTGCTGAAGTTAACATTTGATCCAGCGCAAGTGCTGCCAATGCTGTAGCTGGATTAACCATCCATGCAACTATTACCGGTAAGCTGGATGTCACATTTGGGGCGAACTCGATTTGGTAATTAACTTGCTGGGCGTTTAAGTCGGTGTAACCTTTCATGGTGATTTCGCCAGCCCCTCCATCCACTAAGGTATCTTGGGTATAAGCAGTGCCATTTTCTAGCTGAAAACTGCCGTTAATTTTGTCGTAGAAAAAACCTTTGGCAAAGATGTCTCTAAAATCAAGCTGCAGTTTGCGGACCAAGGAGTCAAGGCTAAGCAGGCTGAATATTCGTGAGCCTTGATCACTTACTTCAGTCAAATAGCCATCTGATAGACGCCAGTCTATATGACCATTCAGTGTCTCAAAGTTGAATTCGTAAGGTGCGCGCTTCCAACTTAAATCAAATTGGGAACTGGCTTTTGAGTCCTTGATCCCTGAATCTAATTTAAGACCTTTGAGAAATGCACCAAAGTCTGAGCTACTAAACTCACCTTTTAAACGGGTACTGCTTTGGCCGTTGGTTAAAAACCAGTCTCCTGAGCCATAAAACAGACCATGAGCATTATTTAAGCGCACCTGATCTATCTTCATACCTGTGGCAGACCGAGACAGGTCAAAATCAATTTTGCCTAAGTCCTTCTCCAGAAAACGACAGCGGATACAAGAAAAGCTAACAGGCGGTAAGGTATCAATGTTGGCAGCAAACTGCATAGGCCCAGCAGATAGCGTCTCGTCATTATTAGATTGGGGGTCCTGCCATTTGGTGAACTCAATAAAATCAGCGTTAATCTCCACACCTTTTTTTAACCAATCTTTATATAGAGCCACTTCCATCCGTGTTTCTTTGGCATTGATATCAAAAAGCCAACTGTCACTGGTATTTTTGGCTACTACCTCTAACCCCGTAAGCCGTTGTGATGCGAACAGAGCGTTGTCTGCTTGGATAAAAATACGTTTCGGTGCCTTGAGTAATGGTTTGTCGTTGTTATCAGGAAGGTCATTGATAAGAGTATTAACGGCCTCATACCATTCGCTAACATCTAAGTCTAACAAATTGGCAGAAACACTAAAACCTAAGCCCATGCCCATCAAATTTGATTGGCCAATGGCTAAGTGAGCTCGAGAAAACTGCATATCTTGATGGGGTAAATTTCCGTTAAATTCAACGTCCTGTCCCAGGGTGACTTTGATGGATGAGGCTTGCTCATTACCTTGACTGGTGACTAATAGGGGTAATGCTTGTTCTGAGGTCTTAGCAAATGGTGCGGGTAATACCGAGTTTAGCTGGGTGAGTTCACTGAATATTTTTGCGGAGTATTCGTAGCCTTGACTGGGTAGCGTTAGGGCAATGTCTGCGGTCCAGTTGCTGCTTCCAGATAGGTATTTAGTTAAGCCATCAGAAAATGATTCAAGCAGAGGTGTAACCTGCCAATTTCCCTTAATATTAATATCTGTTTGATAACCTTTATCCTCCTGGGCACCAGTTAAACTAAGGTTTATAGGTTGTTTTAACAATTGCGCCTTAAGACCACTTGCTGTTATTTTATTGTTGATAAAACTGACTGTGCCATTAGTGCGCTCCATTAAAATATCTAAGCTAGGTAGTTCAACCTTATTATTTGTTAATAATACTTTGCCTTTTGCAACCAATTCTTCACCAGACAGAGGAATGTACAGATTTAATTGTGTTTTTAACAACCCACTCACTTTGATTTGTTGTAAGGTTTTACCAAGCGTATCCGCAAGGTTACTTTGCAGCATCAAATCAGTCACTTGTTGCCCATTGGCTTGGGCATTTGTATCTATATTTAAAACAGCATTGGCTGCCAATTCGGGAATTGTTGCCGATAAGTCAGCTAGCTCTACATCGAGTAATCGCCCTTTTTGGCTGGTCATGGTCAAACTTTTGTTTTCGAATAGTAACTTGACATCAAAATCCCTCAATGCCGGCCATTGTGGGGAAAATTTCAACTTCCCATCAGCCACTTGTACTTTTGCCTGGAAAACCCCTTGGCCTTGCTCAAAAGGAAAATCGTTGACCGTACCATGCCATAATAATTGGGCACTTTTTATTTGCCCTTGTTGTAAACATTCGACTAGATAATTTTTAGTACTCACACCCATAAGTTCTGTGGGATAAATTTGTGATAACTGTGGGACATCGATGGCTTCAATGTTTGTCGATAAAGATAAGAAATTATCGATGCTGCGATAATAAACATTGGGCCGTAAACTAATAAGGTCGCTTTTAAATAACGTATTTTCAGCCAGAATACTGATGTTTTTTTCAGAGGTTTGAATATACAAATCAGCGTAAAAACGCTGGTAGTCAATATTGTCTGGTAACAACCGATTGATCGACAGTTGTCCTGATTTACCTTTTAATCTTAAGCGCCCATTACCGTTAAACCAATTTAGCTCGGTTGCTAAGCCAGCCATACCGGGAATAAATTTTGCCTGTTGCCACTGTAGATCGCTAATTGAGGCCTTAACTGCCAAATCGCCGCTTAGGGTACGATGAATATCTAAAGAGTTTAATGTTGCTTGGGGTTGCAATGATTCAAGTGATTGTATTTGGCTAGGCTCCATAGCCAAGGCTAACATGGGTAATACCGACTGCAATTTTATCGGATGGTTATGTTGCAAGGTTAATGCGCCAGTTTGGTCTATCTTACCTAACCAGTTTGATACCAGCACATTGTCATTTATTTGCATGGTCAAATTATTGAGATTAAATAGCCATTCATTATTTACAGGACTGGCATTAATTTGGCCACCCAGTACTGCAGCCTTGAGGTTGTTTTCTGGGCTAGCATTTTCTGGATTTTGCCAATCAAAGCGACTATTAGACAAATCAAGTTGCACCGACTGTAGTGATTTATCTTTTATCGTCGCCCACATAACAAAACTACTACGACTCTCAACTAATTTGTTTTTGCTGGGTATCCATTGTTCCACCCAAGGAGATAAGTCAACTTCTTCACCTTTTGCGAAAAAAGTGCCGTGGAGTTTTTCTTGATTGCCATATAAGTCGAGAACAAAAGAGGTAGAGTTTTTTGCGATTTCTTCTATTTGCAGCTGACCAACACCTTGGTGATGTTCTTCCTTATTAACCCAAGACACTTGGTCAATGAGTACTACTTGCTGTTGATTATTTTTAGTATTGATAATTATTTTGCTTTGACTAATAGAAAACAGCTGCAGTTGTTGTAAAAATAACTTTTCTAATGCCTCCACTAATGGATATTGAGTCTCTTCTTGATCTAAAGAGGCGATATCAATACTCAATTCCATTTCCCGCAAATCGAACTTCTTTGATTGAATTTGACCGGCTCGTACAGATTGCCAAAAATCAACCTCTATGGCTGTTTCGGCAATGGTTAGGCTAATGGGGGATGTTGAGTTTTGAATGAATGGGGTGTTTTGAATTAACTGTATATCCCGAAGTATTATTGCGGGCCCTACTCCTTGCCATTTTGCACTAATTTCGCCAATTTTTAACTCGGCTCCTACTTGCTCTGATAACCATTGTTCTAGGTAATGTTTTTGATCATTCATATAGGGCAGTGAATAACGAACCACACTGAGGGTCACAGCAACCACAACCAAACTCAAAGCAACCAATGCCCAGAGTTTTTTGATCAGATAGGCGGCATAAAATGACACACTTTTAGTTTTGGTATTGACGTTTTTCATCTACTTACATCATGACGACATCGAACTTGTCTTGGTTGTATAGAAGCTCAGTATGAACCTTAATCTGTTTTGTGACGAATATCTCCAGTTCAGCCAACATATGGGACTCTTCTCCAAGTAAAGCGTCGGCAACGGCTGGTGATGCGTAGACTACAAATTTATCTGCATCATAGGCCCGATTGACGCGAACAATTTCGCGCATAATCTCAAAACACACGGTTTCTACGGTTTTTATCGAGCCGCGCCCTTTACATACTGGGCATTCACCACATAAAACATGTTCTAAACTTTCACGGGTTCTTTTGCGGGTCATTTCAATCAGGCCAAGCACAGTAAAACCGTGGATATTGATTTTGGCTCTATCTTTATTGGTGGCTACTTCAAGGCTATGCATCACTCTTCTTTTGTGATCTTCTACCGTCATATCGATAAAGTCGATTAGGATCATGCCTCCCAAGTTGCGCAATCTGAGTTGTCGGGCAATGGCTAGAGTGGCCTCAATATTAGTATTGAAAATGGTTTCTTCTAAATTACGATGACCCACAAAAGCACCAGTATTGATATCGATGGTTGTCATGGCTTCAGTTTGGTCAATGATTAGATAACCGCCAGATTTTAAATCTACTCGCCTTTCTAAGGAGCGCTGACATTCATTTTCTACATCGTATAAATCAAAAATAGGTCTTTCGCCGGGGTAATATTCTAAAAGTTTATGTAATTCTGGTACATATTCTTTGGTAAATTGCTGCAACTCTTGTAAAGACAGCTTCGAATCAATTCGAATTCGATCTAAAGTAGTACCCACAAAATCTCTTAAAACGCGACGCGCTAAGGGTAAGTCTTCATACAAAATGTGTGATTTGTTTTTCATTCGAGAACGAATTTTTTGCCACAAGCGTTTCAGGAAATCAGCATCCTGAGTCAGTTCTTGCTCTTTTACGCCTTCGGCTGCAGTACGTAAAATAAAACCACCCTCTTCGCTGCAAAAACTTTGGACTAAGGATTTGAGGCGCGCTCTTTCTGCCTCATCTTCAATGCGTTGCGACACGCCAACGTGTTCCACACTTGGCATAAATACCAGATAACGAGACGGGATAGTAATATCGGTGGTAAGTCTTGCGCCTTTGGTACCAATTTGGTCTTTAACCACTTGAACAACAATATTTTGTCCGTCTCTTACTAGCTCGCGGATATCACGCTTTTCGATATGGTTAGGTGAAACATCTTCTTCCACTTCACTATGAACAGCAATGTCAGAGGCATGCAAAAATGCCGCCTTATCTAAGCCGATGTCTACAAACGCCGCTTGCATACCGGGCAATACTCGACTCACTTTCCCACGATAAATGTTACCCACCAAACCAAGTTTTGTGTGCCGTTCTATATGGATTTCTTGCAGGATACCGTTTTCAATCAAGGCTACACGTGACTCAGAAGGGGTAACATTGATTAATAGCTCAGCACTCATTAATAATCCCAAATTCAGTTAACAACATTCTTGTTTGGTATAAAGGCAATCCTACAACTGCGCTATAACTACCGTTAATATGTTTCACAAATTGTCCGCCTAGGCCCTGTATGCCATAGCTTCCGGCTTTATCTTGAGGCTCACCAGTTTTCCAATACCATGCAATTTGCTCTTTACTTAGAGGCCCAAAACAGACTTGAGTTTCAACGACTATGGTTTTTTGTTGTTTATAGTTAGTGATAGTGACGGCTGTTAATACTTGGTGGGTGTTATCGGACAGTAAACTCAACATACGCACCGCGTCAGATTTGTTTTTTGGTTTCCCTAAAATACTGCCTTCAGCTACCACTATTGTGTCCAAACCCAATACTAGCTTTTTGGCTCCTGCTCTTTTATAACCTAAACTAGACTTTTCTTGAGCCATTCTTCGAACGTAGTTGTCAGGGGTTTCATGGTCTAGCACAGTTTCATCAATATCTACTGGATATTGGCTGAATGGTACGCCTATTTGTTTCAGTAATTCAGCTCTGCGAGGAGACTGTGAAGCGAGAAGTAACATCATTAATTTAGGCGCAGTTGGCGGCGGATTTTACGGAGTAACCAGAATAACCAAGGCCATATCACCATTGAACTGGCTACGGGCCAGAGATAATCTAACAAGAAATAAATATCGGTGAGTAAATGTTGCACCCAAAAAATAACCAAGTTGTATAAGGCCGCCATAATGCCAATAATGATAGATTGTTGCCAAACCGAATAATTGCGAAGACGTTTATGATTTGCAGCTAATACATAAATACATAAGCACATAGCGAAGCTATGCACACCCATGCTGGTGCCAAGTAATATATCTAGTATTAGGCCAGTAAAAAACGCCACGCCTACGTTGACTCTGTTGGGTAGCGCCAAGGCCCAGTAACTCAGTACCAATAAGACCCAATCTGGGCGGTACAAATCCGCGATAGCGGGCATGGGCATAATCTGCAGTACCAATGCGATGACGATGCTCAGCGCGATAGAATAATTGCGTAAGCTCATTTTGGAATAATCTCTTTTACTGCTTGTTTATCTTCAGATGTGCGCTCAGACCAGAGTAATAATAAGTACTTTAACCTATCAAGTTGAGCAATAGGTTTTGCTCTAATTTGGGGGAATGGCCTACTTTCATCTCGAATAATGGATGTGATAGTGGCTACTGGGTAACCTTCTGGGAATATATTACCCAAGCCTGAGGATATCAATATATCGCCTATTTTTAGATCACTACTATGGGCCACATGTTGGATCAATAACTCATTCAAGCTGCCAGAACCAGAAACGATTAAACGCACGTTATTTCGGGCTACCCTGACCGGTATGGCATGGGTGACATCTGCTATGAGTAACACCCGGCTATTAGTTGAACTCACTTGCATAATTTGTCCAACAATACCTTTATCATCTAAGACGGGTTGCCCTTCAAACACTCCATTAATAGCCCCTTTGTTAATGACTATCTGATGGCTATAAGGGTTGTTATCCACTGCCATAAGCTCGGCGACAACTTTGCGGGTATTGTCTTGTACGGGAGAATTTAAAAGGCTGCGTAAGCGGTCATTTTCTTCTTGCAAAAAGGTTAAGCGTTGCAGTTGGCCGTTCATCACCATGGCATCATGAGTCAATTTAGCATTGTCATCAAACAAACGTTCGTGAGAAACAAAACGACTTGCGCTAGCGTTGAGTAATTGTCCGGGTAGGTTGGCTAAGTATTGCAGGGGGCTGACCAATGAATTGAGATACACTCTAGTGGTGCCAAATCCATCAAACTTGTGATCGAACAGAATAAGTGCGACAGACAGCAAAAGACCCAGCGCAAGTCGGTTTGGCAGAGAGGGTCCACTTGAAAACATTAAATTCATTATTGTTTGCTCAAAGGCGACATCTGTCGCCTTGTTTACTATGAAATTTCAATTGCTACTATTCGTAGCTAAAGAGATCGCCTCCATGGATATCGATCATTTCAAATGCTTTACCACCGCCTCTTGCGACACAGGTCAGTGGATCATCAGCAATCACCACTGGTATACCTGTTTCTTCCATAAGAAGACGGTCTAAATCTTTAAGTAAAGCTCCACCACCGGTTAGCACCATGCCGCGTTCAGAAATATCTGAGGCCAATTCTGGTGGTGATTGTTCAAGGGCCACCATAACTGCAGACACAATACCGGTTAAAGGCTCTTGTAAGGCTTCAAGAATTTCATTGCTGTTAAGGGTGAATCCACGTGGTACCCCTTCTGCTAGGTTACGGCCCCGTACTTCAATTTCTCTTACTTCTTCACCTGGGTACGCAGCACCAATCTCATGCTTAATACGTTCAGCCGTTGCCTCGCCTATAAGCGAACCAAAATTACGACGAATATAAGAAATAATGGCTTCATCAAACTTATCGCCACCAATTCTAACTGAAGACGAATAAACGATACCGTTGAGTGAAATAATGGCAACTTCTGTAGTACCGCCACCAATATCAACAACCATAGAGCCTGTCGCTTCTGAAACCGGTAAGCCAGCTCCGATAGCTGCCGCCATGGGTTCATCAATCAAATAGACTTCACGGGCACCAGCACCTAAAGCGGATTCACGAATGGCCCGTCGTTCAACTTGAGTTGAGCCACAAGGTACACACACTAAAACTCTAGGGCTAGGGCGTAAAAAATTATTATCGTGTACTTGTTTGATAAAATGCTGAAGCATTTTTTCTGTAACATAAAAGTCGGCAATAACACCATCTTTCATGGGGCGAATAGCCTTTATGTTACCAGGGGTTCTGCCCAACATTTGTTTTGCTTCACGCCCCACGGCCGCAACACTTTTAGGCCCACCGGCGCGTTCTTGACGAATTGCAACAACAGAAGGTTCATTGAGAACAATACCCTGATCCTTGATATAGATAAGTGTATTTGCTGTGCCGAGGTCAATTGACAAATCGTTGGAAAACATTCCCCGTAGCTTTTTGAACATGTAAAAACCGCACTTTGGTTGATAAGATTTATATTCCGCTAACTGTACCAATGCACTGGGATTTGGGCAAGTACAGAGCATCAACAAGATCATAAAAATAGCGGTTTCAACACATTTTTATGAATTAAGCGGCAAAAGAAACTACAAAACTGTGTTATTAACTATTATAGGTATGAAGTTTAAGCGATAAACATTAAGAATTCCGATGAATGAAGAAACATTAAATAAACGTTATCAAAGAGAGCGGCAAGCTCGGCGATCTGCAGAAATTATTTTAGAACAAAAATCTTTAGAACTATTTCAGCGTAATCAAGAGCTAGAAGATTTCAAAGAGAACTTAGAAAAACAGATTTTAGAGCGCACCCATGAAGCAGAAAAAGCAAAAACCGAAGCCCATGCGGCAAACCAAGCGAAATCAGAATTTTTAGCCAATATGAGTCATGCAATCAGGACACCTTTGACCGCTATTATTGGTTTTGCGGAGGTATTATTGCAACATAGACTGAGTCGCGAAGAAAGTGCAGAATATCTCACTACTATTATCAATGGTGGTCGCCACTTAACCACCTTGTTAAGTGAAATATTAGATATAAGCAAGATTGAAAATCAAAAGTTAGAACTTGAAACCATCCGCTTTAACCTTCCTAACTTGCTACATGACATTGAACAAATTTACCTTTTTAATTGTAAAAAAGAACAGCTAGATTTTGCCCTGATAATTGACTCTGTTATACCTGAATGGATAGTGGCAGACCCAACACGACTCAAACAGGTGATACATAACTTGTTAAGCAATGCGATTAAGTTCACTAAAACTGGAACTATCAGTTTGCATGTGAAATTTATAATTAGCAGCAGCACCTTACAGATAGAAGTGATTGATACCGGTGAGGGCATTGCCAGTGATAAACAAGCTTTGATATTTGAATACTTTCGCCAAGCTGATTCTAGTATCACCCGCAATTTTGGTGGCACTGGATTGGGATTATTTATCACTAAAAGTATGGTTGAATTAATGGGAGGCGTTGTTGAATTAGAGTCTACCTTAGGTAAAGGCTCAAGATTCTGTGTGACTATTGTGTGCCAAAAATATGAAGGTGAATGCGACTCAATCCTTAACCGAAACATTCTTGCTTCTAAACCTTTAGTGACACCTTCATTAGTCGGCAATATTTTATTGGTAGAAGACACTGAAGTGAATCAACAGTTGATCATCTTTAACCTTGAGCGAACAGGAGCGCGGGTGGATTTGGCAGTAAATGGGCTAGAAGGATTACAAAAGGCACTGGCAATTCAATATGATTTGGTCTTGATGGATATTCAGATGCCAGTCATGGATGGTAAAGAAGCAATGAAATCACTGCTGCAACTCGGCATAAGTACACCTATTTATGCCCTGACTGCCAATGTTATGCCCTCAGATATACAGGAATATGCGGCTATTGGTTTTACTGGAGCCTTAAGTAAACCTCTTGAGTTAGAAAATTTATACGCAGTACTCAGCCAACATTTATCTGTTTGTGACGACACAGACAATAATGAGCCACAAGGTACCCAATTATTCATTTCGGATCCTAAACTGAGCAGGCTATTTTATACAGAGTTAGCTAAGCAACATACTGAAATAACTAAAAACATACGCAACCTCGATTATGCTAGCCTGATTAAAGCTGTGCATATTATCAAGGGCTCAGCAGGGAGCTTTGGTTATGATGATTTAACCCATTTAGCTGCAGATTCTTTGCTGCTACTGAGACAAAAGCAGTATGTACAAGGAGTCCAACATTGTACTAAACTCAATCAAAAAGTAGCGGAAGTATTAAATGAGCATAACGATTAACATATTATTAGTAGACGATGTCGAAAACAGCAGAGAGCTTTTACGCGCCGCTTTGTTAGCCTGTATTAACGAGCACAAAGTGGAAATTGAAGCTAATTTCTTTCATGCTGCTACGGGTGAATTAATACCCGCGCAAATTATGCAACATAGGATTGATTTGGTGTATCTAGACATCGAATTACCCCACACCAGCGGCCTCGAGGTGTTAAAGCAAATTCGTCAAGCCAAGTCAGATATCATGGTGGTGATGGTGTCGGGTGAAAGTTCCCAAGAAAATGTGTCTGCTGCAATCAAAACTGGAGCCAATGGATTTATTGTTAAACCTTTTAATTCTGGACGTATTTTAGACTCATTACAAAATTACCTTAAGAAAGCGCAATCATTATGAAAGCGTTAACCGCCCAGCATCGGGGTAATTGAGTCCAGACAAATTGGACACACCTAGTTCATCAAATATAACGGTTAAAGTGCTTGTGTTATCACCAGAACCATTGGCATCAATGGGGATGCCACTTAATGGGGTGAGGCATTGATCGGGTGAATCACAATTATAAGACAGGCTTATTTCTTGTGTGCCTTCTAACAAAGGTTCACACACATTTTTGTTACTGCGAACTGCCCGTAAATTGACATTTATAAAGTTACTAGCGGCCAGTTGGTCAGGTAATGAGTCTGCAATATTTGCTCCATAAATTTCAAAACCATCAACGAAAATTTTTGCAGTGATATTGGTGACATCCCAAACAAACGCTAAGTGTTTCCACACCCCAGCCCTAATTGAGAGTGCATCATCAGTCGTCTTCTGGTCATCGCCATCATTTCCATCTTCAAAGAAAAATTTGACTCGACCGTCAGACCCAATTTCTGCAAAGAAATATTTATTTCCGTCATTGGCATCAAACAGTCTTTTGTCAGTTCCAGAGCTCCAGTCACTATTACCTTTGTACCAGAGGCTGATCGTCCCACTGGAACCAATAACTGTATACAGATCGTCCCCGGTATCAACGGCTTCGAATATCGATGCATTGTTATTATTTGGAATTTCAGCTGCATTACAAATTTTTACGGTTGCAGTGGTAATGCCTCCAACTGCCCTTCCGTTATAGTTATTACCTGAACTATCCAATACCTCTTCGCTATTGCCAGTCCAACTTAGTTCATCAAAGCGGTATTCTAATACAACTGATTTTGGACAGCGTCCAAACTTTACCTTATCGCTGAGAGCACCTTCACGGAGAATTTCATAAGCAGTGGTCGAGGTAGAATTAAGGAGGTCATTTGCAATGGAGACTTCTAAAAAGTCACCACCGGTACGTTCAAAAAATATAGCGGTTATCTCAAATATAGAGTCTTGAGTTAAAGAAAAGATCCACCTGTTTGTGAATTGCCGGTTGGGTTTTAATATCTCAACTCATTTCTCTCACCATTTCTTGAGCTACCAAATTTGTTAAATGTGACAGTGTCACCATCAAGCGTATCCATAATAAAACTAAAGCCTTCATCACTCTCAACATAAATCGTATAATCCCCAAGGGGAAGGCTTAAGGTGCTTGAGGCGTGTACTAAAAAATTTGAAAAAATCTCATCGCCACCAAAGTCAAGTCGGTCAACTGTGCTGGCAACACTTTCAGTAACATTATATGTGCTATTAGCTATGAATCCCGATGCAGGTGAACCTGCATTTACCCAAGCAGCATGAATGTTTAGTGATTCACTTATTGTGTCTATTTGATTGTCACTGCCACCGCTGACAATTCTAATACCCACGGCGTTTAGCTCACCAGGGATCAAGCCACAAATATATTCACACTGCATAACATCACGAGTGGTGCCATCGATGTATAAACATACATTTTTAGAAACTCTTGTAACCACCAAGTGATGCCAATTACCATCAGTTAATTCAATATTGCTCGTTAGGACTTCACTGTTATCTCTTACCTTTATGTAAACAGCATGACTATCACTCAAGAAAATCTCTAATTCGTCGTCGTTAGAATCCTTGCCGAGTGCATGAAATATTTCTTGTTGAGATTTATTTACCGATGTTTTAAACCACACCGTCACTGAGAAGTCATCTAAACCATCAACCGCGCTGCTTGGTACCAGATCTTCCGCACCACTTTTAATAATAAATATGCTGGTATTCACTGCCCAGACAATCAATGATTATTTTTTGTCGTTCTTTTAGGTTTACCACTAACTCTTTCCCCTCAATATACAAGAGGGTCACCCCTTGAAAACACTGAAATACCCAACGGGCGGTGGGGTTTTGACTGGGTTTCTTCTTCATGTCTGGGAAGTAACGGTTTTGGACTTTTAACTGTTTACGTATTTGATGTTCTAACGAAGCGTAAACCATTAAGCAGCTGGTCATCACCATCAGTAGTGCTTCAATACGCTCTGGTTTTTTAAGGTAAATAGCACTGGTTAAAAAGTCGGGGCTCTTTAAGAATCGAAAGCCTTTTTCTACGGACTGCTGGGATTTGTAGGTACTGAGTATCTTTTCCATGCTTAAATCATCCGCTAAATCATTACTAGCGATGATAAATAAGCCCAGCTGCTTCAACGCATCCTGTCGTTTTGCAAGACCAGTATAGAGGCTCCCTGTGATGTGATAATACTCACGTTTAGGCTGTTTGTCCTGGGAAGGGCGCCCTGCACCCGCGTAAACAGGCACCTTGTTGATCTGGCTGTCGACCATCAGATAAGGCTGTTTGACTTCCCACTGCGCTAAAGCTTGTTTGGCATCCTCTTGGCATGCAAACTCCTGTTGACCCAATTTCTTGAAGGACTTACGGCCTTGTTCAAACTGTTTGAGCATCCGCTTATCCAGATTATGGCCTTCACGTTTTCTGGCTTGCTCACTGCATACCAGCAACCATTTTTGCGCCACATCACCATAGCTCGTTTCGTGCCACACGCCTTGATAACCGTCGCTTATATCAACAAAGTCCAGTTGATGGGCTTGAGCGATTAAACTTTTCGCCTCGTTCAATGTTTGAGGAACACGGGTAATAAACAACTGATTGATTGCATCAAGATGAACAATACTTTCTTTGACATACAGCGCCGCATCGGCCACCAGATAGCGGCTCGCTTGTGCGGCTTTTAAGCTTTGGATATGAGACTTAACAATTTTTTTGAAACCTTCCATATCATTAGTGTTGCCGCTGGACGGCTTCATATATACCGGAATGCCCGACTGGTTTTCGCAAATAAGATTTAAGATCACCTGATTGAGCTCAGGTCGATGCTCTCTGGAGTAGCCTTTGGCGACCTGGATGCAGTTGAACTCATCCTCTGCTGGCCTACCTTGGCCGTCATAATGGAAACTCGTGGAGTCGAGATGAACAGAGTCACAAGGCAAGTCTAGGTGTTTAACTACGGCTTCACCAAGGGTTTGATAAAGGGCTGAAACGCCTTTTTCATACAGCGCATCCAGACAGCGACCTAGGGCATCATCGTTGATATGCTCAGGCTCGATCCCGGGTGCAATCAGTCGCTCAAGAGGTTTGTCCTCGAAATATTCGCTGTACATATGCAGGGTACGGCCAGTAAAGCCCAGGCCATTGATAATCATGGCGACAAAGAGCTGTCCAAAGCTGATATTTCTCTTGTCTGAGACGCCAAGAGCTTGATCAATAATTTGGGCTAAGCGGATTTCTTTGCAAAAACCGGCAACCAGACCGTGGTGTTCTAATGTTTTAGTAAAAGGTGAGGACATAATTCTAGCTCTCAAAAGAGAGTAATAGATCAAGATCTGAGATCTACCTGACATTGATCAGACCCCCACGCTACTTTTTTGAATATTATACAAATGCAGCGAATGGCCTCCAATCAAATTAATGATTTTTGTCCTTAGTTTATCGAATCCATCTAAGTAAGTGCTTGTTTTATCATAGGTTTCTTCAGGCTGAACGAGGTTGATACCCTCGAAGCATTGAAACACCCAGCGCAGTGTGGGGGTAGCAGAGGGTATGTTAATCTGGTTTGGGATGGTTTCATTGGCTTTTTTCATGCTCGCGCGCATGCGTCGTTGCGCGATTGAGTAAACCAATAAAGATAAGGTCATGATCATTAACAATGCGTCGATACGACTAGGCTTTTTGATGAACAAGGATGACACAAAAAACAGTGGGTCTTTTAGGAATCTAAACCCTCTTTCTACCACCGATTGCGCCTTGTAATGATGCAGAATTCCCTCAGGTGATAGCGCTTTTTCGTCGGCATTTGTGGCGAGTATAAAGCATGATTTTTGTTCAATAGCATGTTGAATTGCTTTATCATTTAGCTCAACCACCGCGCTCGTTTGCCATACAATTTGTTTGACTGGTGCATCTTTTTTAGGTCGGCCTTTTCCCTCGTAAACCTTGTGTGCTATGCAGTTAAGCTCAGTCAGTTGGTGATACTTTTGTCGCTTGTTAAGCGCGGCCAACGACTTCAGTGCGTCCTCTTTGCAAGTGAAGCGCTGGGCTTGCAAATGAAATAACTCTTTGTCTAATTTTTCCTTGGCGCGGTCGGCTTGTCTGCCAATCGTTTTTGTTGCACGCTCACCTGCGGCTTTTGAATTGACGACTATCCAGCGCTGTTTAATATCCATGTGCTCTACTTCATTCACTGTGTACTGGTAGTTGTCATCAATAGTCGTCCATTCTTGCGCAGTTAGGGCTTCTGTAATGAGTGTTTTTTCTAGTTTAATAGTGGACGGGATAAGCGTAATAAACGTCAGTTGCGATAAGAACTCAGCATTGTCTTTATGGTAAAGCTTACAGTCAGCGACCAAGTAGTTAGGCTTGGGCGCAGTTTTCACCATCTTGACCAGCGCCTTAGCGCGCTCTTTAAACACTTTTGTATCAGCGCTATTACCATCCCAATTTTTAACGGCCAAGGGTATTCCTCCGTCTTGACTGACAATCATTTCTTGTACAACTTGTTTTAAATCAGGGCGATGCGCTTTGCTATGACCGTGTGTAATTCTGATAACATGCTCGTCACAGCCTTCCTCATCATGCGCATACTCGCCGGTTAACGAATGACTTGTGGTATCAAGGGATTTAAACTGGCAATCTACAGCCTCTATTTCGCAGGCCTGATGCGATACCAAGGAAAACAGACTTTCACAACCAAAGTCATAACATTGGTCCAGTGTTCGGCCTAGTTTATGGCGATTAAAGTGAGATGCCTCAACGCCTTCACGAAATAGATGCTCCATCGGGAGATTGGCAAAAAACTGAGGGCTAAGCGTCAAAGGGCGATTACAAAACCCCAGGCCATTCATTATCATGCCCTTTATCGCCTCGCCCGGGCTAATTTCTTGAAGATCATCTTGCGGCAAATGCTTATCTAACAAAGGCACCATGTTTAAGTCGTCGATAACGCCAGCAACAATGCCATGGTGGTCTAACCGTTTGATTTTCATTGTGATTTCACCCTCAAAAGTTGAGGTGATATTGTACTAAACCCGCGATCTTGTGGGAAATATTATAAATAGAAATTATTCAATTTGGTCTGATCAATGTCAGATCTACGTCAAGTTTTTTTTCATTATTCTTTAAATCGTCTGTTTATTGACCAAAATTAATGGTTAATTTAAGTGCGGAACGACAGATAAGGCTGTGCCGATCCCGGTTTCCCCTACTTAGTAAAATGTGATGTGGGCATTGATGTGATAAATTGAAAATAGGCTGGTTCAGCTCATTAATCGTAATTTCTGGTTGAGATAATTGAATAACGTGCTGAACTGTTAACCTTGAGCGAGTGACATGGCTAAAAGTGTTTTTGTAATGTGATTGAACTGACATTCAAATGATTCTATTTTGATTGTCTTTACCTTCAATAAGTTGAACTACTTTCAAGTATAACCACCAATTTTGTTGAACAGAGCCAACTTTATGCAGTATATGAGTGTCTTTATTATTGTAGCTCTGCTGGAACTTTGTAGCGCAAATCTACAGACAATAACGGTTGAAATACTAATTCCCCCACCGATCGTTTATCACACCTTAACTGTCTTTAAGATTAGACCTAAATCTGGATAATTTTTTGTAATATTAAGTGCTAATCCATTTAATCAGTGTGTTGTTTTATCACCCCAAATGTCTGTTAAGCGCTGATCACGACCACAATTCCAACGATACAATTTGTATCTAACTGAATTGTTTTTGTAATAGTCTTGGTGATAACTTTCATTACCTTTTATGGGGTAAAAAGTTGTAGTGGGTAGGATTGGGGTTACTACCTTTTGATTAGGGAATTGGGTGATGATGCTTTGTTTGGATAGTTCCGCAAGTTTACGTTCTTTTTCATCGGCCACAAACACAGCGCTGAGATAACTGAACCCTTTATCACAGAATTGCCCTTTATCATCAAAGGGGTCGATATTTACCCAAAAATGTTCTAGTAAACCTTGGTACGTCACTTTCTTGGGATCGTAGGTGATTTCAACCGCTTCATAATGACCAGTATGATTACCACCATAAGTTGGGTTTTCTAAAGTACCACCGATAAAGCCAGATATAACCTCTGTCACCCCTTCAAGCTTTTCAAAATCTGATTCCATACACCAAAAACAACCTCCAGCAAAAATTGCTTTGTCCGCTGTTGCTTGGGACGTATATAAGACAATAATAGCGAATAACGGTAATAATATATTTGATTTCACAACATTTCCTCAATGACTAGATAGGTTTAATTACTTTGAGAGTAAATATTAAGACCAAAGTTTTGCTGCAAACTTTCAACTATTTGTAAAAACAAAAACCCAGCAAGATATATAATCAAGCTGGGTTTTTAAGTATTACAGTTCTGATTACTTACGCAGTTTTCGGATCAACCTTAACTGGGCAATTGCTTCAGCTAACTCGATAGCTGCTTCTGCATACTCAAAATCAGCAGTCGGGTTGGCGATATGCTCTTCTGCGCGTTTTTTCGCATCAAGCGCCGCTTGTTCGTCTAGGTCTTCTGCACGAATAGCGGTATCAGCCAATACAGTGACTGAGCCAGGTTGTATCTCTAGCACGCCACCGTTGATGTAGATACTTTCTTCATCACCAAATTGCTTAACCAGACGCACCATTCCAGGTAATAGAGTAGTTATTAAAGGTGCATGTCCAGGATGGATACCTAGTTCACCTTCACTACCCGTAATCTGAATAGCTTCGACTAGACCAGAGAAAATACTGGTTTCAGCGCTTACTACGTCTAGATGTACGGTCATTGCCATAAAAACCTCCTAAATAGGATCCTTAAAACATGCTTTTCGAGTCCATTTAGTTTGGGATACAAGAGGAAGCGCGCAATGTATAGGTATACCTGAGCACTTCCGACAACGAGTCCGGACTAAATGGGCCGAAAATTACATATTCTTAGCTTTTTCGCTTGCTTCTTCGATAGACCCAACCATGTAGAAAGCTTGTTCTGGAAGGTGATCATACTCACCATTCAAGATGCCACTAAAACCAGTGATGGTGTCTTTTAAAGAAACATATTTACCGACTGAGCCAGTAAATACTTCTGCTACGAAGAAAGGTTGTGACAAGAAACGCTGAATTTTACGAGCTCGGGATACTGAAAGCTTATCTTCTTCAGAGAGTTCATCCATACCTAAGATAGCGATGATGTCTTTTAATTCTTTATAACGTTGCAATACTGATTGCACACCACGTGCAGTGTCGTAATGCTCTTGACCAATAACTAGAGGGTCAAGTTGACGTGAACTAGAATCAAGTGGGTCAACCGCAGGGTAAATACCCAAAGACGCGATATCACGTGACAATACAACCGTTGCATCTAAGTGAGCAAAGGTAGTAGCTGGTGAGGGATCAGTCAAATCATCAGCAGGTACGTATACCGCTTGGATTGAGGTAATTGAACCTGTCTTAGTTGATGCTATACGTTCTTGAAGCACACCCATTTCTTCAGCTAGGGTAGGCTGATAACCTACTGCTGATGGCATACGACCTAGTAGAGCAGATACTTCTGTTCCAGCTAGAGTATAACGATAGATGTTATCGACGAAAAACAATACGTCACGACCTTCATCACGGAATTTTTCGGCCATGGTCAAACCTGTCAAGGCAACACGTAAACGGTTTCCAGGAGGCTCATTCATTTGGCCATATACTAGGGATACTTTGTCTAGTACGTTGGACTCGTTCATTTCGTGATAGAAATCGTTACCTTCACGAGTACGTTCACCTACACCAGCAAATACTGAGTAGCCGCTGTGCTCGATAGCGATGTTACGAATGAGTTCCATCATGTTGACAGTTTTACCTACACCGGCTCCACCGAACAATCCAACTTTACCACCTTTAGCGAACGGGCAAACTAAGTCGATAACTTTGATGCCTGTTTCAAGAAGTTCAATTGAAATAGATTGTTCTTCGTAAGTAGGCGCTGCACGGTGAATAGACATACGCTCTTCTTCACCGATTGGGCCAGCTTCATCGATTGGGTTACCCAAAACATCCATGATACGACCCAATGTGGCTATACCAACTGGGACTTGAATAGCTTCACCACTGTTTTCAACAGCTAGGCCACGACGTAAACCGTCAGTGGAGCCCATTGCAATGGTACGCACTACGCCACCACCTAATTGCTGTTGTACTTCTAGTGTCAAACCTTGCAAATCACCTTCTGTAATTCGCAATGCGTCATATATTTTTGGAACCGAATCTTGTGGAAACTCAATATCCACTACGGCGCCAATTATTTGGACGACCTTACCATGACTCATGTTAATTCCTCTTAAATTCTAAAACCATTGCCTAAACCGCTGCAGCGCCAGCTACAATTTCACTAATTTCTTGTGTAATTGCTGCTTGACGTGCTTTGTTATATACCAATTGCAAGTCATCAATTATGTCACCCGCGTTATCGGTAGCCGCTTTCATGGCCACCATACGAGCAGCTTGCTCAGACGCGACATTTTCAATCACGCCTTGATATACTTGAGACTCTATAAATCGAACCAGTAACATATCTAGGATAGGTTTTGGATCAGGTTCGTAAATATAGTCCCAACGGTGTTGTAATTCTTTTTCGTCAGACTTAGGCAAAGGCAACAATTGATCGATCTGCGGCTCTTGCGCCATGGTATTAACAAACTTATTAAACACCAAATATAAACGGTCAATTTTACCGTCATTAAATGCATCTAACATGATACGTACCAAGCCAATGATTTCACTGATACTGGGTGCATCACCTAAACCAGTTTCGGCCGCTAATACACTGCCACCAAAACGGTTAAAAAATGCAACAGACTTAGCACCTAATGCAGCAAAATCTATTTGAACATCTTGTTCTTGCCATTTTTTCGCATCTTTCACGACCATTTTGAATTCGTTGGAGTTTAATCCCCCACATAATCCACGGTCAGTAGAAATCACGATATAACCAACGCGTTTTACTTCGCGGTCTTCCAAATATGGATGGCGATATTCAAGGTTAGCGTTTGCTAGGTGACCGATTACGTTTCGAATATTCTCAGCATATGGACGACCTAAGGCCATACGGTTTTGCGCCTTTTTCATTTTGGACGCTGCAACCATTTCCATAGCGCTGGTGATCTTCTGCGTATTTTTAATACTGCCGATCTTACCTTTTATCTCTTTACCGCTAGCCATAAACTCTATCTCCGATTATTCAACATAGTGACAGTGGTGTTTTTATGAATAAAAGCACCACTGTCTAATTGATTACCACGTTTGTGTTGCTTTAAATTTTTCTAAAGCTTCATTTAACGTAGCTTCAATTCCTTTGTCGAAATTACCCGTTGTGTTGATAGTGTTCATCAGCTCGCTATATTCACTGCTCATGAAAGAGTGTAAAGACGCTTCAAAATCTAGAATTTTATCTAGTTCAATGTCTTTTAAATACCCTTTCTCTACAGCAAACAATGAAACACCCATGTCTGCAACTGAAAGTGGTGCATATTGGTTTTGCTTCATTAATTCCATCACTCGCTCACCATGCTCAAGTTGAGCTCGGGTGGCGTCATCAAGGTCAGATGCAAACTGCGAGAACGCCGCTAATTCACGATACTGAGCTAGGGCTAGACGGATACCGCCACCTAACTTCTTGATGATTTTAGTTTGCGCAGCTCCACCAACACGAGAAACCGAGATTCCAGCATTAACCGCAGGGCGGATACCAGCGTTGAACAAATCTGTCTCAAGGAAGATTTGGCCATCGGTAATTGAAATCACGTTAGTTGGAACAAAAGCGGATACGTCACCTGCTTGGGTCTCGATAATAGGTAATGCAGTTAAAGAACCTGTTTTACCTTTTACTTCACCTTTAGTGTAACGCTCAACATATTTATCATTTACACGTGCAGCACGTTCTAGAAGACGTGAGTGAAGATAGAAAACATCTCCAGGATACGCTTCACGGCCTGGCGGACGACGCAACAATAGCGAAATCTGACGGTATGCAACGGCTTGTTTAGACAAGTCATCATATACGATCAAAGCATCTTCACCGCGGTCACGGAAATACTCACCCATGGTACAACCAGAGTAAGGTGCCAAGTATTGTAATGCTGCAGATTCAGATGCAGAAGCTGCAACAACTATCGTGTGACCCATAGCGCCGTGCTCTTCTAGCTTACGTACCACGTTGGCGATAGTAGAGGCCTTTTGGCCAATCGCAACATAGATACATTTAACGCCTGAATCTTTTTGATTGATAATGGCATCAATCGCTAAAGCAGTTTTACCGGTTTGACGGTCACCGATAACCAATTCACGCTGTCCACGACCCACTGGGATCATGGCATCAACTGATTTATAACCAGTTTGAATAGGTTGGTCGACCGATTGACGTTCAATTACGCCCGGTGCAATTTTTTCTATAGGTTCAAAACCATCTGCATCGATAGCGCCTTTGCCATCGATAGGAGCACCTAGTGTGTTAACAACACGACCAAGTAGGTTACGACCTACTGGTACTTCTAAGATACGACCTGAAGATTTTACTTTTACGCCTTCTTGTAAATCAGCGTAAGGACCCATTACTACCGCACCTACAGAGTCACGCTCTAGGTTTAATGCGATAGCGTAACGACTACCAGGAAGCTCAATCATTTCGCCTTGCATTACATCTGCAAGGCCATGGATACGGATTATACCGTCGGTTACACCAACAATAGTCCCTTCATTACGAGCTTCACTGATAACTTCGAACTTCTCAATACGTTGTTTGATTAGTTCGGCAATTTCAGTGGAATTCAGTTGCATGCTCTTTCCCCGTTATGCTTGTAACGCGTCTGATAGACGGTTTAATTTACTACGAAGTGAACCATCAATTACTGTGTCACCGGCTTTTATAAGCACACCAGCAATCAGTTCAGGATCCACGCTACAATTTAGCTTAACCTTTCGTGCAAGACGTTTTTCAAGAGACTTACCGATATCTGTTTGTTGTTTTTTGTTGAGTTTGACCGCTGAAGTAATATCAACATCAATCTCTTTATCATGATCAGCTTTTAGCTGATTAAACATCACAGAAATTTCAGAAAACGCTTGTAGACGTCTATTTTCAGCCAAAATCTTTACTAGATTTTGACCCTGTAGGTCGAGTTGTTCACCGCACACGCCATTAAAAATCTCAGCTAATTTTTCTGCTGCTATCGAGCCAGTTAGTAAAGACTTAACTGTTTCGTTTTTAGAAACTTCAGCAGCAAACAAAAGCATTTCTTGCCATTGTGCAATGGTTTTATTCTCGACCGCGTAATCGAACGCAGCTTTTGCGTAAGGGCGAGCGATAGTTGTCCATTCAGACATAGCTCATACTCCCTTATAGCTCAGCGACAAGTTTTGCAACTATGTCACTTTGTGCCGCAGCATCAATTTCACGTTCAAGGATCTTTTCAGCACCGGCAATGGCCAAAGCTGCGACTTTTTGACGCAACTCTTCTTTTGTACGGTTTTTTTCTGCTTCGACCTCTGAGTATCCCTGAGCAATGATTTTCTCACGCTCGGAATGACCACGTAGGGTTTCTTCTTCAACAATTGTCGACCCACGCTTTTTGGCTTGCTCGATGATTTCTGCTGCTTGAGCTTTCGCTTCTTTAAGCTGATCTGTGGCTTTAACTTGTGCTAGTTCGAGATCTTTTTCACCTCGTTCAGACGCGGCTAAACCGTCAGCAATTTTCTGTTGGCGTTCTTCAATAGCGCCGATAATAGGCGGCCATACATACTTCATGCAAAACCACACGAAGAATATAAATGCTATTAGTTCACCAAGTAGAGTGGCATTGATATTCAAGACCGCTACTCCTCTTTAATAGTTCGTTAAAAGAAATGGAAAACTACTATTAAGCACCAAGTACGAACAACATATAAAGAGCGATCGCAACACCAATCATCGAGATAGCATCAATAAGACCTGCTACGATGAACATTTTTACTTGAAGGGTAGCAGCAAGCTCAGGTTGGCGTGCAGCCGACTCAAGAAATTTACCACCTAAAAGACCGAAACCAATTGCTGGCCCCAATGCACATAGACCAATCAAGATACCAACTGCGATATATAGATTACCTAAGATTTCGCTTTCCATAGATTTTCACCTTTATGTTTAAGTTAAAATTAAAAAATAAAACGTTTATATTTAGGCATCCTGCCTTAACCCATTTGGGCCAGCCTAAGCTGTTTAAATTCTTTCCAGAAAATTAGTTCACCGAGCGTCCTGCTCTCCACTTTTCGAGCTACCTAGAGCTGTTCTAATTTTTTAGAAAAATTAGTGTTCTTCACTTGCCAAGCTCAAATACACGATGGTTAACATCATGAAAATGAAAGCCTGTAATGGAATAATCAATAAGTGGAATGCTGCCCATAAGAAATGTATTGGCAATTGCCATAATCCTAAAGTACCTGCTATCAATATAAAGATAAGTTCGCCAGCGTAAAGGTTACCGAATAAGCGTAACGACAATGACAACGGTTTAGCCAGCAATGACACCACTTCAAGTATAAAGTTGAACCAATATAACCAAGGTGTATTGAACGGATGAGCATAAAGCTCTTTCATAAATCCGCCAAAACCTTTGATTTTTACTGAATAATAAATCATCAGAACAAACACACCAATAGACAAAGCAAAGGTCATATTGACATCTGTTGTAGGTACTACTTTCATGTAAATGTCGTGTGGATCAACACCAAATCCGTAATAACCAATTTGGCCAGCAATCCAAGGAAGGAAATCCACTGGGATTAAATCCATCAGGTTCATTAACAATACCCAAACAAAGATGGTTAGTGCTAATGGAGCAATTAATTTACTTTTTCCGTGATAGGTACTTTTGACAGTATCGTTAACAAACTCAACTATCAATTCGACACTAGCCTGCCACTTTCCAGGTACGCCCGTGGTTGCTTTTTTTGCAACTGAACGAAAGCTCAAAATAAATACAAATCCCAACACAATCGACCAAGCTAATGTATCAATATGGAAAGTCCAAAAACCTTCACCCACAGTCGCATTAGTTAAATGGTGCTGAATGTAACTGCTAATGGTTTGTTCGCCACCAGTATCTGCCATTATATCATCCACATTTTTAAAGTTAAAAAACTATATTCAGTCTCGTTATCGTATATCAACGGATAACGCGACTTACTAAAATTATGATTGGCCATTGAGCCATTAAGGTTACTACATAGCTGATTAACAGCGGTAAAGGTTGTAAATTTGGTGATTTATAAGCCATCACAAACAACACTATCGTAATAATAAACTTAAGTTTGCTTCCTTTGTTAAAACTCCGCACTACTAGCTTATTTTGACTAGCACCGGCATATCTAAACGCTAACAATGCAAATACCATTCCTGGTAACACACATATCAAACCACCATAAAGTGCTGATATCCCTGAGTATTTACCCAAAAAAAGGAAAAATATACAGGCTAAAATCATGGTAATTAGGCTTTGAAAAAAAAGCACTTTCCTAGCCAACTGTCGCCCTTCTTGGGCCAAGCTAGTTATCAATTAGTCTCTCGATACGTTTAAACCCTAACAAAAAGCGCCAAAAGTATACTTTACTGGTGACAATTTACAACAGTAAACTCTAATTTGGTGCATAAAAGCACTGATATGGATATTCCCACAAAGCCTTTGTTTTTATAGGGATTAAGGTTTTAAACGGTTTAAGTTACTTATCGTTGCACCTACTTCAACATACTTTGCAATAAATACAAAATAGGAATTCATTATGCTCAACATTTTGTTCCGTTATTAGACATCAATCTACTTAATATGACCTAGAATTCCGTCTAGTTGATCAAGGCTGGAAAAGTTAATCACTAACTTTCCTTTTCCTTTGGCATTGTGAGCAATACTGACGGGAGCACCGAGGTTTTCGGATAATTCTGTTTGTAAGCGTTGTACGTCAGGATTTTCTTTAACGGCTACTTTTTCTTTTGCAGGCTCTAATAATCGCCGTACTAGGTTTTCTGTGTCTCGAACAGTGAGACCTTTGCCTGACACTATTTGTGCAGCTTCATTTTGGACAATACCTTGAAGAGCTAACAAAGCTCTCGCATGACCCATTTCAATATCCCCATGTTCTAATAGTAATTTCACATCATCGTTTAAATTATTCAAGCGCAACAAGTTAGTCACTGTTGTTCTGGGTTTACCTACAGCAGTGGCCACTTCTTGATGGGTGAGTTCAAATTCAACCATTAAGCGGTCAAGAGCCTGTGCTTCTTCCATAGCGTTGAGATCTTCACGTTGAATATTCTCAATCAGAGCAATAGCCACAGCTGATTCGTCTGGTACATCTTTAATTAAGCAGGGAATAACATCTAGTTGTGCTATTTGCGCTGCGCGCCAACGTCTTTCACCGGCAATAATTTCATATTTATCTTCGGCAATTTGACGCACAACTATGGGCTGTATAATCCCTTGTGAACGTATCGATGAGGCTAAGTCTTCGAGGGCTTCGGATGACATGTCTTTGCGCGGCTGATACTTACCAGGCTGTAAAAATTCTACCGGGATTTTTTGCAATTCAGTTAGTTTTTCAGATAACTCTGAACCGCTGCTTCTGCCTGTTTGACTAGTGGCTAATAACGCATCCAGTCCTCTACCCAAACCTCTTTTTTTCGGCGACATGTTGTCCTCTGTATTGTGCTTTCAATTTTTTATTTACACTAACTTCAGTTAGCTATTTTATTGGCTTTTCCGCGTCTTAATATCTCACCTGCTAAGGCTAAGTAGGCTTTTGCACCTGTAGACGATTTATCATAATACATAGCGGGTGAACCAAAACTAGGTGCCTCTGCCAATCGTACATTCCTAGGTATAACAGTTCTATACACTTGATCGCCGAAATGCCGTTTAAGTTGTTCGGACACATCATTGGCAAGCCTATTTCTAGGATCGTACATAGTGCGCAGCACACCTTCAATTTTTAATTTTGGGTTAACTACAGACGCTAGTTTTTTGATGGTATCCATTAAAGCTGTTAGCCCTTCAAGGGCATAATATTCGCACTGCATAGGTACCAATACCGAATCTGCTGCTGCCATGGCATTCACTGTCAGTTGGTTTAACGAGGGTGGACAATCAATAAAAATATAATCGTAGTAGTTTTTGACGGGGGCTAACGCATTGCGAAGTCGTAATTCCCTAGCAAAGACTTCCATTAATTTAATTTCTGCAGCTGTGATATCACTGTTACCTGCTATAAGGTGATATTTTCCAGACGTTTCTTTGATAATGACTTCATCTATGGGCTTTTCTTCAATCAATAATTCGTAACATGTGTTGTCTACATTGTACTTATCAACACCACTGCCCATAGTCGCATTACCTTGAGGGTCGAGATCAATCAAGAGTACTTTGCGTTTTGTGGCAGCCATTGATGCAGCTACATTAACAGCAGTTGTGGTTTTACCCACTCCACCTTTTTGATTAGCAATTGCAATGATTTTGCCCAAAATAATCGTCCACTTTTTTATTTAAAAGGCCAGAATAGAAAAGACATTTAATTTGCTAAGAGTCGCAGTGATAGCTTCTAGCCAACTGATTGTTTTTTAATTTTGACAATATAACGTTCGCCTTCAAGGCCTGGGACGTCTAGTTTAATTGTTTCTTGTAAAATAAATCCTAAAGGTAAACTATGCAACTCATCTGCAGAAAGTTGACCTTTTAATGCAAGAAAAACACCTTGAGAATCTACCAGATGTTGGCACCAGTGCAACATATCTTTTAATGATGCAAAGGCTCTGCTCAATACTCCATCAATTTCCACACTAGGCACAAAATCTTCAACTCTTGATTGCACAGTTTGGATATTGTATATTTTTAATTCATAGGCAACCTGTTTCATAAATCGTACACGTTTGCCTAAGCTATCCAATAAAATAAACTGTTTGTCCGGACACATTATAGCCAGAGGGATCCCCGGTAACCCAGGACCCGTACCTACATCAATATAGTGAGTTTTATCTAAAAATGGTGCAACCACTATAGAATCAACTATATGTTTGATCACCATTTGCTGCGGATCTCGTACTGAAGTCAAATTGTACGCTTTATTCCATTTATGCATCATCAACACATAATGAATCAGTTGCTGTTGCTGCTCTTCAGTGACAACGAGCTCACAATTTTTCATACTATTTTTTAAAATAGTTAATAATTCATTTTCTAAGCTTGCTTGCTCATTCATTAGGCTGAAATTTTCTTTTGATCTTTACTGGTGCCAATCAACAGTCCATGTTTTTTCAAATATACTAATAGTAATGAAACTGCAGCAGGTGTAATGCCTGATATTCTGCCTGCTTTACCGATAGTTTCTGGACGGCTATCAGTTAGTTTTGCAACGACTTCGTTGCTCAGTCCAGAAATCTGACTGAAATCAAATTCCAACGGTATTAAAGTATTTTCATTACGCATGGTTTTAGCAATTTCGTCTTTTTGACGCTCTATGTATCCAGCATATTTAATTTGGATTTCAACTTGCTCAGATGCTTGTTTGTTTTCGATTTTAGGTCCAAATGCTTCTATTTGCATCAAGGTTTGATATGTCATTTCTGGACGACGGATTAAATCTTCTAAGGTGTTTTCTTTAGTCACCGGGTTCTTTAGTAAAACATTTAATGCTTTAGTGGATTCATGAGATGGATAAACCCATGTTGATTTGAGGCGTTGCCTTTCCAATTCGATAGCTTCTAATTTTTGATTAAAAGCTTTCCATCGTTGTTCATCAACTAAACCAATTTCATGACCTTTTGCTGTTAAACGTATATCTGCATTATCTTCACGTAACAACAAACGGTATTCAGCTCGGCTGGTAAACATTCGGTAAGGTTCTTTAGTGCCCATAGTAGATAAATCGTCAATTAAGACGCCCATATAGGCTTCATCACGACGTAAGGTAAATTCGTCTTTTTGTTGTACTTGTAAGGCTGCATTTGCGCCTGCTATTAACCCTTGGGCACCGGCTTCTTCATAACCCGTTGTTCCATTAATTTGACCGGCAAAAAATAATCCACTAATAAATTTAGTTTCTAAGGTTTGTTTAAGATCCCGAGGATCGAAAAAATCATATTCGATTGCATAACCTGGACGAATAATATGTGCATTTTCAAAACCGATTATTGAACGTACAAAGTTCATTTGTATGTCAAAGGGTAAACTTGTTGATATACCATTTGGATACATTTCGATGCTGTTTAAACCTTCTGGCTCGACAAATATTTGATGTGAGTTTTTATCAGCAAATCGATGGATTTTATCTTCAATAGATGGACAATATCTTGGACCTATTCCTTCTATTACGCCCGTGTACATTGGAGATCTATCTAGCCCACCACGTATAATTTCGTGGGTTTTTTCATTAGTGTGTGTGATGTAACAAGGGATCTGTTTAGGATGATCGCTGGCTTGTCCCATATATGAAAATACCGGAACAGGTGTATCCCCATGTTGTATTTGCATCACGTCAAAATTAAGGGTACGAGCATCTAATCTGGCAGGCGTGCCGGTTTTTAAGCGATCAACTCTAAAAGGTAATGCACGAAGTCTATCCGCTAATGCGATCGAAGGAGGATCGCCAGCACGGCCTCCTTTGTAGTTTTCCATACCAATATGAATGGTGCCGCCTAAAAATGTGCCTACGGTGATAACAACGCTTTTGGCATGGAATTTAAGACCCATCTGTGTGACCACACCCACAACGCGATCCTGTTCAACGATTAGATCATCACAAGATTGTTGAAACAACGTCAGATTCTCTTGGTTTTCAACTAGGTTACGAATTTCGTTACGGTATAGGGATCTGTCTGCTTGTGCACGAGTGGCCCGAACGGCGGGACCTTTGCTTGAATTTAAAGTTCTAAATTGAATACCGGCTTTGTCAGTTGCTAAGGCCATAGCACCACCTAATGCGTCTATTTCTTTGACTAGATGGCCCTTTCCAATGCCGCCAATAGCGGGATTGCAAGACATTTGCCCTAAGGTTTCAATATTGTGAGTTAGCAAAAGAGTACTTGAGCCCATGCGTGCAGATGCCAATGCAGCTTCTGTCCCTGCGTGGCCACCACCGACAACGATAACGTCAAAATGTTGTTGATAAAACATGATTTTCCTCAAAAGCTAAATGATCAAATTGACCCAAGTAAATTGGGAGGCATATTCTATATAGATTTCAGCGTAAGTAAAATGCTTAAAAACTATTCAATTCCTGTTTTATTGATCCCTTAATCTTTATAAGATCTTTTAGATCTTATGTTTATTATTACTATTACTAAGGAGCCAACTTTCTGTTAGTAAGTCATTATTCTTTATTTATATCAAGGTGTTATAGGGAAGATAATTATGTGAATAAGGTTTGATCAAACTGGTATAAGGTGGGTGTAACTAGCTGTTTTATCCACAGGGTGATTTGATCCTAATGTTACCCAGTGGATATAAACTGCTTTTACATCAGTTATACATAAAACTATCCACAACGAATAACATCTTTTGATCTAACTGTGTGTAACTTGTGATCAAAAATTAGTGTCCACAAGGTTAGATCATGATTTATAAAGGAAAGATCAAAACTAATCCTCTGAGGTTAGTATTAGAGGCCAAAACTTCAGACGTCACTTAAAAAATTTTTGTATTTAGTAAAATAAATTTGTGTTTAGAGCAAAAACTTAGCCAAATATGCCGATTACATGATTATCAAGGTAAGTTTGTGAATAGATTGACGACTAATACTTCACAAACTTAATAATAATTGCCATGAAAATAGGAGTTTTATGCTTAATTTATCAGCGTTTAAGTGATTAAATTTCTATGATATTGATACTGCCTCCACTGGTTTTTAAGGTTAATTTTTGTTCACCACTAGTTGAAGCATTAATATCTACTTGAACATCAGGTATGAGATAAGCAGTAATTGAGCCTCCAGACGTGGTGAGTTTGGCATCTTTTGTTAGTTGTTTATCCATTGTCACCATAATGCTTCCACCTGATGTATGGGCATCAAGATTGCCGCTAATGGTATCTGTATTAATTGATCCACCAGAAGTTCATGGCGATAAGAGAAATCATCACCTTCTTTATTTTAAATATTAACCCGTAGCTCTATTGTTGCTTGATCATGAGTTTCTATTTTGATCGAGCCAGCGTCGGTTTTGATGGTCAATTGACCGCTTAAACTAACATCGAAAGTCTCTTTGAAGGTTTCAGCAAAAAGGGATGTGGAATAAAAGAGTATGAGATAAATTAATATGGCGTTTAAATAAGTGCTCAATTTAATAGAATTTTTCATTTGTAATATCCTTGATAAGTACCCAGTGTGTAAACAATGGGTAAGTAGCAGGTATATCTAGAAATGTTTAAATAGACCGTTTTTTATAGCAATTATTTTACTTGATTTGGGCGATAACCAGAGGTTGTTTGAGGCTGTTGAGGTTCTGGTTGAGCAGGAATAATTTCTTTGCGCCTACTTGGGCCTGAGAATTTTACCTTGTAAGTATCGTATTCCTTGATTGATTCAAAACAATATCGGCCTAAAGCGTTTTCTAATTCAGCCAGGTTGTGATTAGTGATCATAATACAATTTTTATGATGAGCCAGTCTTTGTCTTAATACATTGCCTAACCAGCTTTGAGCATTTTTCTTCAAAACACTTTCGTTAACACAAACCTCATCGAGTATGAGCAAATCCACATCAAGTAATTCTTGGTTTATCTCACGAAATTTCTGTCCAACATTATCTTGGGCATTGTAATCATAAGAAAAGAAACGCATTTCTAAAATGGTAGATAGTTGTCTGTATAGAACCGAAATTTCATATTTTTCAATTAGTTCATGAGCAATAGCCCCGGCCGTATGAGATTTTCCGCGGCCATAATCGCCGTAAAAAATCATCATATGGGCTCCACTTCTTCGCCAATTCATATCTTCATGAGCTGCGATAAAAGATTTAGCAATGCTGACTGCTTCTTTTACATCATTGCTGTCTTCAATTAGATTAGCGAAAGTCCATTTGGGATTCAGTTCAGAGCGACCTTGAATGTCTTGGATGCGTTGCTTTTTGCCTTCTCGTTGTAGCTGTTTTACATCACGATTGGCTAACGCTTCATATTCAGATTTTAAGTCGGCATAGTTGGTATATTTTTCAGGAACATATTGGCGACCTAGTGCTTTACCTAATCTTTGAATTTTGTCTTTAATGCTGTCCACGAGTTATATTATTCCGATTGATAAATATGAAATTTACTATGCTATTACTTAGTATATAGCCGTTTACTGTGTGTTTGTTTTATTATATTTAGCCACTAAATTTTTAGCGTTTTCATCAGCGTGAATACCTGCCTTAGTTTGCACTATTTGCTGACCCACTTTTTCAACATTTTTAAATCCATGGGCTAAACGCATTTTTTTTAAGTTAAAAACAAACTTTTGAGTCCATTGATATTCGCTAAACTGTGACACTGGCCTACCTAACCAATAAGCAATAAAATCACCTAACTCATTTGTAGTGTAATCATAATCAATAATACCCAGTAGTTTGGCCAAATCTGTGATTAATTTTTTATTAGGGAGCCAATCAATATGCATGGCATGCCAATTAAGATGTAACCTTGAATACTCATCAGCTTTCATTGTGATCAAAGGCAGAATCAGGGTTTTACCATTAAAACTATGATTAAGTTCTATCTCGTCTTGAAAATTGACTAGGCCTACACTTAGCAGCTCTTTTATTAAGCTGTTAACTTGTCGACCCAAAGTATATTTCTCTTCTTTAGCATTTAAAATGGATAGCAAAGACTTATAATTTAATGTTGCCGTTGCTCCGCTAGACTCTTCAGCAGTAGGTTTTATCCCAAGAATATACAATATACGTGCATCATTGCTCAAAGGCTGAAGTAGGGCTGTTTGTTCTGCTTTATTTAATTGCATAAAAGTTTATTGGGTAACTTCATTGAGTATCTATGCTGTTTGTTCATTATTTTTTAGCCAGTCTTTAAGCCATTCAACTGCAGCATCTTCAGGGATAGGATGATTAAGTACATCAATATGCAGGGCAGGGCACAATAGTTTCGCGCCAGCTTTCACCATAATATTTTCTATTTGTATGGATCCGTGGCAGTAGGTGTCATAACTGCTATCACCTAAACCAACGACTAAAAACGGCGTGGTGGTTAAAGTTTGAGTCTTCAATTGATCTGCAAAAGGTTGGATATTATCTGGCAAGTCACCCGCGCCATGAGTAGAAGTACAAATAACCCAATTAGCACTTTGATCTAATTCTGATAACCGTGGGGTTAAATGAATTTCAGCACTATGGGTATGACTTAATAAAACTTCTTGTAGTGCGTCGGCGACATATTCACTAGCGCCTAATACACTGCCTACTATAATTTCAAACTTAGCCATTTATTTACTTTATCATTTCTTTAATCTTAGTATTGTACATTGTGACTAATACCAATCCCAGTAAAGAAATGACCGCTCAGCGAGATTTAAAAAAGCTTAATCAAGACGCGTGAATGCAGGAATAGCCGGCCTCTTTTAAATTCATGCAACGCTGAGTAAGCTTTTTTAAACCTCTAACATCCGTTACGGGGCTTTCTGAGTGAACACTTCTTTACCGGGATTGGTATAGGTTCACCATGCCTAATTCATCCCTATATTCCATCTATTGTCACTACTTTATCGTTGTTAAACACTTAACTATTTCAACTAAGTTGGTTTAATCAATATTTTATCTCTAGTAGATTTTATATTTGGGCATTTTATGGAACGTCGTTATGACCTGGACTGGTTAAGAGTGTTAGCTTTTGCTGTTTTGATTTTTTATCACATTAGTATGTTGTATGTAGCTGATTGGGGATTCCACTATAAAAGCCAATATCAGAGTGAAATTTTGCAAAATTTTATGTTGTTGGTTAATAGATGGCGCTTACCCTTATTATTTTTTATATCTGGTGTCGCTTCGCGTTATTTATTAGAAAAATATTCACTTATTCATTTTGCTAAAGCACGGACTTGGCGTTTGTTGTTGACATTATTGTTTGGGGTATTGGTGATAAGTGCCGCCACAACTTTATGTAGAGATGACAGCTAAAGACGATTTACAATTTGGCTATTGGGATTTTTATCTCGCTTATTTTGATTTAGATAATTCTATTTTTACAGATTATCAATCTGGAATACTGCCGTATATGGATGTAAACCATCTTTGGTATTTACGTGAGTTATGGTGCTTTTCATTAATATTGTTATTTCTTCACCCGATTTTGTCTTTAGTAAAAATAAACCAAGTGTTGATTGGGTTGGATCTCGCCTTGGTATTGCAGCAATATTGTATTTACCAGTTATATTTTTGTCGGCTGCGGCACTATTATTATTTCCTGAATCTGATGAAGGCATAAGAATAGCCCGCGGGTTTTGTTTCTTTTTTTTTGGATATATTATTTGGCAAAGAGAAAGTAGTTGGCAACCCATTCTTAAGTATCGAAGAGTAAACCTAGGTCTATCCTTAACTAGCTATGTAGGGCTGTTATATTATTACTATTTCGTACAGAGCCACTAGTTGCGGTTTATTCAAATATAGAAACGAGTTTGTTGCTAGCCAATCGTTGGGTATGGGTTTTAGCTATTTTAGGTTATGGCTATGCTTACTTAAATAAACCAAGTTCTGCATTAAATTATATTGCTCGAGTTGTTTACCCAAGTTATTTGTTGCATCAAAGTGTATTAATAGTGGCAGCTTTTTCCTTAAGTGTACTAATGTTAGGGCTTTTTTTAGAGGCGTTTTGGGTCACTGTGATAACCGTTAGTTTTTGTTTAGTGAGTTACGAAATATTAAAAAGAATAAATATTTTACGACCTTTAGTTGGGATCTCGTCTGAAACTTATGAAGCAGAACATTCATTATTTTATAAAATATTTGTATTGCTGGGATGGGCATTAATATTGGCGCTAGGTTATTTAATATTGTTTTGAGAATGACAATTTTCGAACCTTATTTTCCAATACAAAATGAAGAAAATATCTTAGTGAGTAGGTCGTCGGAGGTGAATTCACCCGTGATTTCATTGAGGTGTTGTTGGGTTAAGCGCAGTTCTTCCGCTAGTAATTCGCCGGCAAGGTGTTCTTCCAATTGGTGTTTACCCAGATACAAGTGTTCCGCTGCTCTGTCTATGGCATCTAAATGGCGTCTGCGAGCGATAAACTGCCCTTCTGAGCTTGCACTAAAGCCCATGCAATCTTTTAAATGATCAGTTAAAAAGGTGAGTCCCTGCTCATTGCTGGCAGAGATTGAAATGACTGGGTAGTCGCCACTATCATCAAAACCAATGGATTCATTAGACAGATCTATTTTATTACGGATAATACTTAGCCCAATATTTTTGGGTAGTTGCTGGTAAAACTCTGGCCATATCTTTTCAGGATGGGTTTCTGTTGATTCAGTACTGTCGAGCATAAATAACACGCGATCAGCTTGATTGATTTCTTGCCAAGCCCGTTCAATACCAATTTTCTCTACCTTGTCAGGACTATCCCTTAAGCCTGCAGTATCAATTATGTGTAAAGGCATACCATCGATATGAATATGCTCTTTGAGCACATCACGAGTCGTTCCAGCAATATCAGTGACTATGGCTGCGTCTCTTCCTGCTAATGCATTAAGTAAGCTGGATTTACCTGCATTAGGTTTTCCCGCTATAACTACTCGCATTCCTTCTCTAAGTAACGCACCTTGTTTAGTTTGCTGACGCAAGGTTTCAAAGGATTTGATTATTATTTCTAAGTCTTTTTGAATTTTTCCGTCGCTTAAAAAATCGATTTCTTCATCAGGGAAATCAATTGCTGCTTCGACGTACATACGCAAATGAATTACTTGTTCGACCAAAGTATGAATATGGTGGGAAAACGCTCCTTGTAAAGAACGTAACGCACCTTTTGCTGCTTGTTCAGAACTGGCATCAATGAGATCGGCTATGGCTTCGGCTTGCGCTAAATCCAATTTGTCATTTAAAAATGCACGTTCACTAAATTCGCCTGGTCGAGCAATGCGTAACTTGGGTATTTTTAAAATAGCATTTAACAACATGTCTAATACGACTTGGCCGCCATGGCCTTGCAGTTCGAGCACATCTTCACCGGTAAATGAGTTTGGTGCTTTAAAGAATAAGGCTATGCCTTGGTCGATAAGGTTATTGTTTGTGTCAGAAAAAGGTAAATATTCTGCTTTGCGGGTTTCAGGTAGTTTACCTAATATTGTTTGCGCAGCGGCACTTGCTAGATTGCCAGAAATTCGGATTATCCCAACACCACCACGACCTGGGGCCGTGGCTTGTGCAACAATAGTATCTTGCTGTGATGATAAACCTGTTACAGCCATATTTTTATTAGTCTCTGAAGTTAGTAAATTGTAATGGTTGTTCTAAATCAGCATCTTTTGCTAATGCCATAACTTGTTGCAAGTCGTCGCGTTTTTTACCTGTGACTCGCACTTGTTCGCCCTGTATTTGAGTTTGCACTTTTATCTTGGCATCTTTGATAAGTTTAATAATCTTTTTGGCTACAGGCTGTTCAATACCTTGCTTAAAAGCGATGGCTTGTTTATAAATTTTGCCAATGTGCTGTACATCTTTTTCTTCGAAGGCTGCGGTGTCTACATTACGTTTCACACATGTGCCACGTAGTATATCGAGCATCTGTTTGAGTTGGAAATCATTGTCAGCAATCATAGTAACTATGCTTTCTTTTAGTTCAAAGCTGGCCTCTACACCTCTAAAATCAAAACGTGTACTTAATTCTCTATTAGCGTTATCGACAGCATTAAGTAATTCGGCTAAATCAATTTCTGAAACTATATCTAATGATGGCATGTGGATTCCTAAGCTTGATGGATGACTGCATTATTGTATGCACAAAAAAGCCCGTTTTATATGTAAATAAAGTATAAAACGGGCTTTTGATAAAATTACAAACTTACTTGGTTTTTAACCCGCGCTTTTCCATTGAAGCGTAAATTATTTTAGCTTGAATTAAAGTAATAACGTTACTTATCAACCAGTAAAGTACTAAACCTGCTGGGAATATAAAGAAGAACAGACTCATAGCAACAGGCATAAACTGCATGATTTTTTGTTGCATTGGGTCTGTCATTGTCATTGGTTGCAGCTTTTGTAGAAACCACATACTGAGACCAGTCAACACAGGTAATACAAAAAACGGGTCTTTTGCACTTAAATCAGTGATCCAAAATATAAAATCAGCATGCCTAAGTTCAACACTTTCAAGTAGTACCCAATATAATGCTAAAAATATTGGCATTTGAAGTAAAAGAGGGAAACAGCCACCCATAGGGTTAACCTTGTCTTTCTTATACATTTCCATCATGGCTTTTTGCATTTTTTGTTTGTCATCGCCAAAACGTTCTTTGAGTGCATCCATTTTGGGTTTAAGGGCACGCATTTTGGCCATAGATTCGTATTGTTTTTTGGTAAGAGGATACATAGCACCTTTAACGACTATGGTAATAAGGATGATAGAGAATCCCCAGTTACCGACTAGGCTATGAATGAATTGCAAGAAAGAGAAAAGTGGTTGAGATATCATAAACAAGAAACCGTAGTCTACTGTTAGATCAAGACCTCTAGCTATGCCGGCTAAGGTATCTTGATCCTTGGGTCCAAGGTATAAGATGCTATTAATCTGTGCTGTCTCACCTGCTTGAATAGTCACAGATTCACCGGTAAACCCAATCACACCGTTTGTTTGTTGTAATATTCTGCTAAATAATTTGTTTTTTTGGTCTTGTGGCGGTACCCAAGCCGATACAAAATAATGTTCTATCATTGCTGCCCAACCTGCAGCAGTGGTTTTTTTAAGGTCGATATCTACCATATCGTCGAAGGCATATTTTTCGTAACGGTCTTCTTCTGTCGAATAGGCGCCGCCACGATAGATAGGCATAAACATACTGCCTTCTTGTTCAAGCATACTTTGTTTGAGTTGGCCAAACTGCTGAACTTGTTTAGGATCACTGGTGTTGTTTTTGATGATATAACTCACATCAATTTTGTGGCTGTCACGAGTGAAGGTGAAGTTTTTTGTGACTTGTAAACCTCCAGGTGTTACTAATTCAAGAGGCACCGTCAGGGAATCACCTTCTAAAAAGTAACTATCTTTTGCAACAGTATAAGTTGGACGTGCTTTACTATCGGTGCCATCTCGACCGATTAAGCCGCTTTGTGCAATAAATAACTTATCACCATTGGGTTTTAGTAAACTATATGATTCACTTGAACCTTCCTCTAAAGGAAACTTAGCTAAGTTAGCTGATACTACATCACCGCCTTTGGTATCAATGCTAATAATTAGTGTGTCAGTGATGACTGATATTATTTTCCCGCCGCTTGTAGATCTCGCTATCAAGCCCTGTTCGTCTGAACTAGCCACCGGAACATCATCTGAGCTAGGCATATCTAATTCAGTGCTAGTTGGTGCGGATGTTGTTATAGGTGCTATAGGCTGTGGGCCATAATCTAATTGCCATTGTTGCCATAATAAAAAGCCGACCATAGCGAGGCCAATTAATAAAAAACTGCGTTGGGATTCCATAAAATACTCTTATTAACTACTAATTATGTGTGTGACTTATTCATGTCAAAACATTAAACCACGGCGATGTTACTGTTTACTTTTGACCAGATTATTTATGAGGGCAAAAGTGTAAAAATCATTCTTTATTTTGTTTTTTTTCTGGCACTGGATCATATCCACCATCATTGAGTGGATGGCATTTTAATATGCGTTTGATGCTTAGCCAACACCCTTTTATCATTCCGTGTTCAGTAATAGCGTCAATTGCATAATGAGAGCAACTGGGGTGAAATCTGCATGTAGCTCCTAACATCGGAGAAAGCACTGTTTGATAGAGCTTAATTATACCGATTGGGATTTTTCGCAGCGCGACGCTAACTTTTTCCATAATTTACTCAGCAAAAAAAACAATTCCTGATTCGACAGCTTATCTAAACCACTTTTACCGACTACAACTATATCAATATTTGGAAACGAATGACGTTGTAAACGAAAGCTTTCGCGTATAACGCGTTTTAGTCTATTTCTGTCGTGGGCATGTTTGACCCTTTTTTTAGCCAAAGTGATGCCCAAACGAGGATTGTTTGAAGTATTAAATCTGGCTAGTAAGGTAAGTTGGGGTGATACAGATGGTATTGCATTCTTGAAGACATATTCAAAGTGGGTGGGAGTAAGTAGCCTTAGCTCCCTAGAAAAATGATTTTCACCCACCTTGGATAATTAAGCTGATAAGCGCGCACGGCCTTTAGCACGACGATTGGCAATAACCTTGCGGCCATTTTTAGTCGCCATACGGGCACGAAAACCGTGTGAACGCTTACGTTTTAAGTTGCTTGGTTGAAAAGTTCTTTTCATGACCTAGTCCCGCTATACATAAGGTTTAAACAAAATGAGCATTTATATGAAAACCTTAATAGAGGTTTTCATCGTGCTCAAAAATGACGCTGAATAATAGAGATCACATTACATTTTGTCAATCATTTACTCTAACTAAAAGCATTCTGGTTTGATAGCATCGAATTTTTAGAACATGAATATTTGATAACTGTTCAAAATGTTCATTTTATCCACAGATAGAACGATAAATTAGTTGGTTATTTATAATTTACATATATTTCTGGCATTAAATATGCCTCAAGAGACCTTTCACTTGTACATTGGTTAATTGAAATTATTTCCATTAAAACAATTAGATATAAGTAACGTTGAAGTTATTGCTATTTAATTTTAAATGTATGTTGCGTTAGTATGCTGATTAACGAGATAATTCACAGCTAGTTTTAAGTTTGCTCTTAACTGACTAATAATAATACAGCTATTACTTTTCCCTTTGGTTTTGTAATTTCTTTTTTATACCTTTTTGGCCTTTATTTATAAGGGGGGAGTTGTTTTTTTCGATGTCTATATGGGATAAGTGTCTAGATAGGTTACAGCAGGATTTACCTATACAACAATTTAGTATGTGGATAAGACCACTTCAAGCCGATCATGGCGATGCTCACATCACTCTCTTCGCACCTAATCGATTTGTCTTGGATTGGGTTAGGGATAAATATTTTTCGCATATTAATAATTTGTTGGCTGAATTTTGTGGAGACAAAGCACCCCAGTTAAGATTTGAAGTAAAGGTTGTCAATGTAGATGCTAGTAGAAACTTCGGAGCAAATAGTCCCCCTTCATCACCAGTAGTGCAAAACAGGCAACACAATAATAGTCAAGTACCATCACCACCCTCAGTAGCGGTTTCCAATACCTTCGTTGCTGCACCCATCGCAGCAGGTCATAAAAGCAACATTAACTTAACCTACAAATTTGATAATTTTGTTGAAGGTAAATCTAATCAATTAGCAAGAGCCGCTTCCCAACAAGTTGCCGATAATCCTGGTGGTGCCTATAACCCATTGTTTATTTATGGAGGTACCGGTTTAGGTAAAACCCATTTATTACATGCTGTGGGTAATGGCATCATGGACAAAAAGAAAAATGCGACTGTTGTATATATGCATTCAGAACGGTTTGTTCAAGACATGGTTAAGGCATTACAAAACAATGCTATAGAAGAATTTAAACGTTATTATCGCTCAGTTGATGCACTACTTATTGATGACATTCAATTTTTTGCCAATAAAGAACGCTCACAAGAAGAGTTTTTTCATACTTTTAATGCTTTATTGGAAGGTAATCAGCAAATAATTCTGACTTCTGATCGCTATCCAAAAGAGATAGTTGGTGTTGAAGATCGTTTGAAGTCTCGGTTTGGTTGGGGTCTTACCATCGCTATAGAACCGCCTGAATTAGAAACGCGTGTTGCGATTTTGATGCGTAAGGCTGTTGAGAATAAAATATTTTTGCCTGATGAGGTCGCTTTTTTTATTGCTAAACGCTTACGTTCAAATGTGCGTGAGCTAGAAGGAGCGTTAAACCGAGTAATAGCGAATGCGAACTTCACCGGTCGTCCCATCACTATAGACTTTGTGCGTGAAGCACTTCGTGATCTATTGGCGCTGCAAGAAAAATTAGTCACTATTGATAATATTCAAAAAACGGTAGCAGAATATTATAAGATTAAGATGGCTGATATCTTGTCAAAACGACGTAGTCGCAGTGTTGCAAGGCCTAGACAAATGGCTATGGCTTTATCTAAAGAACTAACTAACCATAGTTTACCAGAAATTGGTGATGCGTTTGGTGGTCGAGACCACACCACAGTATTGCACGCCTGCAGAAAAATAGTGCAGCTAAGGGAAGAAAGTCATGATATAAAAGAAGACTATCAGAACTTAATTCGCACACTATCCTCATAAGAATTCACGAGTAAAAAGATGAAATTTAGTATTAGTAGGGAAAACTTCTTACAGCCACTTCAACTGGTTTCAGGCGCTGTTGAGCGTCGCCACACACTGCCTATATTATCTAATGTTTTGATAAAGGTTAGTGATAACTCACTATGGTTGACAGGCACGGATTTAGAGGTTGAATTAATATCTAATGTCACCTTAAGTGGTGAGTTAGTTGAAGGTGAGATAACTGTCCCTGCTAAAAAATTATTAGATATTTGTAGGGGACTAAACGAAGGAAGTAATATAGATTTTAGCGTTGAATCCAACAAAGCGTTGTTGAAATCTGGACGCAGTAAATACAGTTTATCAACATTGTCTGCCGACGATTATCCAAATCTTGAAGATTGGCAAGGTGATTTAGAGTTCGAAATATCTCAATCAGATTTAAAGCGTCTCATCGATAGTACGCATTTTTGTATGGCGCAACAAGATGTGCGTTATTACCTGAATGGTATGTCTCTTGAGACTGAAGATAATCTCATTCGTACTGTCGCCACTGATGGCCACAGGTTGGCACTGTGCCGTTTAAATTACACAAGCGCAATCTTACCTAACCGCCAAGTCATCATACCTCGAAAAGGTGTTCTAGAGATAATTCGCTTAATTGAAGATAGTGAAAAGTTGGTGAAAGTACAGGTCGGTTCAAACCATATTAGAATTTTCTCTACAGATTTTATATTCACCAGTAAGTTAGTTGACGGGCGTTTTCCTGATTACAGACGCGTCTTGCCAAAAGACGGCGACAAAAAAATTGAATCTAGTAAGGATGTTTTGAAGCATGCCTTTTCTAGAGCCTCCATCTTATCAAATGAAAAGTTCAGAGGTGTACGTCTAAATCTATCGAACGGTGAGCTAAAAATCACAGCTAATAACCCAGAGCAGGAAGAGGCTGAAGAAATCGTAGATGTTGATTATCAAGGGGATAGTCTGGAAATTGGTTTTAATGTCGCCTATTTAATTGATGTTATGAATGGCTTAAATTGTGAAGATGTACGCATTACTCTGGCCGACTCAAATAGCAGTGCATTGATTGAAGACTCTAAGGATGATTCCGCGTTATACGTCATTATGCCAATGAGATTGTAATTAGTTTATATAAGAAGTTTCGTTCCCTATGAAACTGGACAAAGTCCAGATTAGCCATTTCAGAAATATCGATGAATTGTCACTGACCGCACATGAAAGTTTAAATATTTTCTTAGGTGCGAACGGTAGTGGCAAATCATCAATATTAGAGGCCTTACATTATTTAGGTTTTGCACGTTCTTTTCGTACTCATAAACACAAAAGTGTAATTAGTTATGATAAGCCAGGCTTTACTATTTTCTGTTCAGCAGTTGTCGAAGACGGTAATCAGCAAAGGTTTGGTATAAGCCGATTCGCAAATGACAGTTGCATCGTTAATATTAATGGGCAAAAATCGAAACGTGCAACAGATTTAGCCAGTTATTTGCCCATTCAAATATTTACGCCTCAGAGTTCTGATTTATTAATTGGTGCACCAAAGTTACGTAGACGTTATTTGGATTGGTTACTGTTTCACGTGGAACAATCATTTAATTCAGATTTTCAGGTTTTCACTAGAAGCTTAAAACACTTAAACGCTTTGTATAAAAGCAATCAACCAAAACAAGGTTTGGACTATTGGCATGACTTGCTGTGTGAAAAGGGCGAGTCAATCAGTTCAAAAAGGGCAGGTTTACTAAATAAGCATTTAATAGAGCTTATAAATGCAAATTTAAAAGATTTTTTACCTGAGTTTTCCTTCGAAATTTCGTATTATAGGGGGTGGGAAAAAGGTTATAGCTTAACGGATGCTGTATTTAAAAATAGGCAGCGTGACCAAAAGTATGGGTTTCTAAGCGTCGGACCTCATAAAGCTGATTTACGTATTAAAACTCAAGGCGTCAATGCTCATGAGGTTTTATCTAGAGGGCAGTTAAGAATGTTAGTTGCTGGCATGCAGTTAGCTCAGACTCAATATTTACATGCGCGGACAGCAAAAACATCGATTTTTCTATTAGATGATGTTGGAGCAGAATTAGATGAAGAAAAAAGAAAGGTGTTTATATCAAGATTAAACACTTCTGATACTCAATTGTTTGTTACAGCTATTGATATCAAACAACTAGAGTTCTTAGAGAACTATAACGATAAAAAAGTGTTTCACGTGGAACATGGCCAGGTGAGAGAGGAGATTTAATCAAATGGCAGAAGAAAATGTTTATGATTCGTCGAGTATTAAAGTTCTAAAAGGACTTGATGCCGTTAGAAAAAGACCGGGTATGTATATAGGTGACACAGACGATGGTACCGGATTACACCACATGGTTTTTGAGGTGGTAGATAATTCTATAGATGAAGCACTTGCAGGACATTGTTCAAGTATCAATGTGAAAATTCACATTGATGGTTCAGTTTCGGTAAAAGATGATGGTCGTGGTATTCCTACTGAAATTCATGAAGAAGAGGGTGTGTCAGCAGCCGAAGTCATCATGACTGTATTGCATGCAGGTGGTAAGTTCGATGATAATTCTTATAAAGTATCCGGTGGTTTGCATGGTGTAGGTGTATCTGTTGTAAATGCGCTATCTAGGAAACTCATGTTACAAGTTCGCCGTGGAGGAAAGCTTTATGAGCAAGAATATCAGCATGGTGTGCCACAACAACCTTTAGCTGTTATCGGCGAATCAGAAGCCACAGGGACAAGTTTACGTTTTTGGCCAAGTGAAGGTACATTTACTGGTGTTGAGTTTCACTACGATATTTTGGCTAAGAAGTTACGTGAATTGTCTTTTTTAAACTCAGGTGTATGTATCATTCTTGAAGATGAGCGTGATGGCAAGACTGACAAATTTGAATATGAAGGTGGTATAACAGCTTTTATTGAATATTTGAATCAAAACAAAACGCCTGTACATCAGAAAATATTCTATTTTGATTCACATCGTGATGATGGGATTTCTGTTGAAGTCGCTATGCAATGGAATGATAGTTACCAAGAGAATGTTTTTTGTTTTACCAATAATATCCCACAAAAAGATGGTGGTAGCCATTTAGCAGGTTTTAGAGGCGCCTTGACTCGGACTCTGAACAACTATATGGACAAAGAAGGTCTTTCTAAGAAAGCTAAAACAAGTACAAGTGGTGATGATGCAAGGGAAGGTTTAACTGCAATTATTTCAGTAAAAGTACCCGATCCTAAGTTCTCTTCACAAACGAAAGACAAGTTAGTATCTTCAGAAGTAAGACCCGCTGTAGAAACTGCAATGGGTGAAAAACTTCAAGAATTTCTACTGGAAAATCCTGCGGAAAGTAAAATTATTGTAGGTAAAATTATCGATGCTGCGAGAGCAAGAGACGCAGCAAGAAAAGCCCGTGAAATGACACGCAGAAAAGGGGCGTTAGATTTAGCTGGCTTACCCGGTAAACTAGCTGATTGCCAAGAAAAAGATCCAGCGCTTTCAGAACTATACATAGTGGAAGGGGACTCTGCTGGCGGATCAGCAAAGCAGGGTCGCAATCGAAAGAACCAAGCTATATTGCCACTAAAGGGTAAAATCCTAAACGTTGAAAAGGCTCGCTTCGACAAAATGCTTTCCTCACAAGAGGTAGCAACTCTTATCACTGCACTAGGCTGTGGTATTGGTCGAGACGAATATAATCCTGAAAAATTGCGCTATCATCGCATCATTATCATGACTGATGCTGATGTGGATGGTTCTCACATTCGAACTTTGCTGTTGACCTTCTTCTATAGACAAATGCCAGAGATTATCGAGCGTGGATATATTTATATTGCCCAACCCCCTCTGTATAAAACTAAAAAAGGTAAACAGGAACAATACTTAAAAGATGATGATTCTTTAATTAAGTATCTTACATCTATAGCCTTGGATAGTGCCTCACTTCATGTGAATGAAGATGCACCTGCTATTACAGGTGTCTCATTAGAAAGTATGGTGAAGCAATACCAAGAAACAGTAACTATGATTTCTCGTATCAGTCGCTTAATGCCAGAGGTGATCCTTAATAAGTTAGTCTATAGTCTTACCCTTGATTCTGAAGATGTAAATGATGAGCAAAAATTAACAAATTTTGCTGATGATTTTACTAAAGGGCTGACACTAGATGAAATAGACGGTGCAACTTATTCCTTTGAAATACGTCATAACTCTGAAAGAAACAACTGGTTTGTTACCATTATTATCAGAAAGCATGGCATAGATACCGAGTATCGAATCGATCATGAGTTTATTGACTCTAATGAATATAAACGCCTAAAGGCACTTAATCTGGCTATCAATGGCATAATTGAGACGGGGGGTTATGTGAAGCGTAATGATAAAATTAAACCAGTTTCAACATTTGTGGATGCATTAGACTGGTTAATGGCTGAATCTAAACGTGGCCAATATATTCAGCGTTATAAAGGGTTAGGAGAGATGAATCCGATCCAGCTGTGGGAAACTACTATGGATCCAGCTTCACGCAGAATGCTTCAAGTGACCATCGAAGATGCTGTTGGAGCAGATCAACTTTTCACAACATTAATGGGTGATCAAGTTGAGCCTAGAAGAGCATTCATTGAAGAGAATGCCCTTAAGGTAGCCAATTTAGACGTCTAGTTTAAACAAGCATATAAAAAAGGCCGCTATCTAGCGGCCTTTTTATTTACTTTAAAAATCAATTGGTTATGATTTCAATCGATACTTTAGGAGCGCCAAATCCACTAAAATCTATAGTAAATTGGAAGGTCCCAGTTTCGTCTGGTGTAAAGCGAAAGTTTTCATCCGTAGTTTCGCAACTAGATCTTACAGAGTCACCAACAACAATCACTTTATCTGACTCACTGGCATAGCCGCAGTTCTTCCCTGGCGACCAAGTGGCGTCGGCAATTTTAAAATCATAGGGTTGTCCATCGGCTATCAATTCAATAGTGGTTGAATAGACTTGATCAGAGCGTTCTACTAACTTATATTTTTCGTCCGCTTCCCACCAAGAAAAAACACCTCTAAGGTAGAGGCCATCGTAGTTTTGTTCTTTGATAAAGCTATCAATAACATTTGTTGCACAGCCGCTAAGCAAGCTAGCAAAAATGGCCACTGATACAAATCCTATTTTTTTCATATTGGTTTAACGTCCTAAATTACATGACTTACAAACTGCGAGATTATTAAATTAATTGAGTACTGAAATGTCCGCACAGCATAGAAATAAACCTCTAAGTCTTGATAATAAGGTTAACCTATTTCGTTTAACTGATTCATCCTCTGCCATAACCATAACAGTTTCGAAAAATTCATCAATTGGTTGTCTAAGTTCAGCCAAAACAACCAATGCATTGGTATAATCTGACTGAGCAAGCATGGGTTTAATTCGTGCTTCTACAGACTCCAAATTGCTTGCCAAGGCAATTTCAGCTGGTTCAAGCAATAATGCCTTATTGAAAGACAACTTGTCCTCAAATACGTTCTTAGCCAATATATTTGCAACACGTTTGTTAGCTGCAGCGAGAGAATCTGCAGACTCTAAGGTGTTGAATGATTTGACCGCTTCAACTCTTGCAGCAAAATCGGCTGGACGAGTGGGGCGATTAACTGCAACCGCTTGCACTACGCCTGTAGCTATACCCTGTTCTGCATACCAAGCTTTAAACCTTGCCAAAATAAAATCAATGACTTTTATTTGTAGATTTTCAGTTCTTATCTTGTCGCCAAATGTAGAAATTGATGCATCAACTAAATCACTCAAGTCTAGTGGTAAAGTCTTGTCAACTATAATACGTAAAACGCCGATAGCAGCGCGACGTAACGCAAAGGGATCTTTATCACCCTTAGGTATTTGGCCTATACCAAAGATACCAACCAGAGTGTCAATTTTATCTGCAAGGGCAACACATACACTGACTTCTGACGCCGGTAGGTTGTCACCAGCGAAACGTGGCATATATTGTTCGTTCTGTGCTAATGCTACAAGCTCTGATTCACCATCTAATCTGGCATAATGCATGCCCATTAAACCTTGGACATCAGGAAACTCCATAACCATATTAGTCATTAAGTCTGTTTTACATAATAAACCTGCTCTATATGCAGTTTCTTGATCGGTACCTAACATTACTGCAATACATTTTGCCATAGATGCAATACGTTCAGACTTCTCATAAAGCGTACCTAATTGTTTCTGAAATAATATCATTTTTAAACTTTCAAGACGTGATTCTAAGGTCTGTTTTTTATCGGTATTAAAGAAAAACTCAGCATCAGCTAATCGGGGTCGAATCACTTTCTCATTACCGCTAATGATTGTTCCAGGATCTTTACTTTCAATGTTGGTGATAAAGATAAATCTAGATTTTAATTGGCCGTGTTCATCTAATAAGGGAAAGTACTTTTGATCGTCTTTCATTGTATATATTAGTGCTTCTTTTGGTACGGCTAAAAAAGACTCATCAAAATTAGCAATTAAAGCAACAGGCCACTCAACAAGTGATGTAACTTCGTCTAACAATTCTTCATTAACGTCTGGAGTTGCGTTTTCTTGTTTTGCTAAGGCTTGAATCTGCTCTGAGATAATTGACTTACGACGACTGTGGTCTGCGATAACAAAGTGTTGCTCAAGTTGACTAAGATAGTTATCTGCACAGTCTAGTTCAAAAGGTGCGTCACAATGGAATCTGTGTCCATTTATCAAACGCGCTGAGCTAACATCTAACACTTTGCCTTGTATAAGGTCAGTGCCATACAACATGGTTATTGTATGAATTGGTCGAATAAACTGAGTAGATTTTGTTCCCCAGCGCATAGGTTTAGGAATAGGCAGAGCCTTCAATGCTTTTTCAACTAACTCTGCTAGAAGTTCCTTAATAGCTAGTCCTTTGACTTGTGCTTTAAACAACAGCCATTCGCCTTTGTCTGTCTTCAATCGTTCGGCTTGATGCACTTCAATTCCATTAGAGCGTGCCCATCCTTGTGCTGCTTTGGTAGGCTCGTCATTTTGATCAAATGCTGCTGAAACTGCTGGACCACGTTTTTCGACGTCTTTGTCTGCTTGGAATTCAGACAAGCCATCAACTAGGACCGCGAGTCGTCTGGGTGAGGCGTACCAGTTTACGTGGCTGAATGTTAGGTCGTTATCAGAAAACCCTGTCTGTATGTTTTCCCTAAAAGCTAGAGCCAATTTGGCCAACGACTTTGGAGGTAATTCTTCTGTTCCAATTTCAATTAATAGATTGTCAGTTCGCATGGCTACTTCTCCTTATTACACATTGGAAAGCCAAGTGCTTCCCGCGCTTCGTAATACACTTTTGCGCAGGCCTTTGAAAGGGTTCTTACTCTTAAAATATAACGCTGGCGCTCTGTTACAGAAATAGCATGCCTGGCATCTAAAAGGTTAAACGCATGAGAAGCTTTCATTACTTGTTCATAAGCGGGTAAGGGCAAATTAGCCGCAATCAGTTTTTCACTGTCTTTTTCGCACTGGTCAAAAGTGGCAAATAAAGCGTCTACATCGGCGTGCTCAAAGTTATAAGATGATTGTTCGACTTCGTTTTGGTGAAAAACATCACCATAAGTGACAGTTCCCATTGGCCCATTGGTCCACACTAGGTCGTATATGCTGTCTACACCCTGGATATACATTGCCAGGCGTTCTAACCCATAAGTTATTTCCCCTGTAATAGGTGAACATTCAATACCACCCACTTGTTGAAAGTAGGTAAATTGAGTGACTTCCATACCATTCAGCCAAACTTCCCAGCCTAGACCCCAAGCACCTAAAGTAGGTGATTCCCAATTATCTTCAACAAACCGAATATCATGAACTAGAAGATCAAAACCAAGTTCTTTTAACGAACCCAAATACAACTCCTGAATATTCTCAGGTGAGGGCTTAAGCATGACCTGAAACTGATAGTATTGTTGCAGACGATTAGGATTTTCACCATATCGGCCATCGGTAGGACGCCGACAAGGTTGCACATAAGCACTACTGATGGGCTCCGGGCCTATGGATCTTAGGAAAGTCATAGGATGAAATGTACCAGCACCTACTTCCATATCTAGAGGTTGAATAATCACACATCCTTGACGCGCCCAATAATCTTGCAGCGCTAAAATTAATCCCTGAAATGTCTTACAATCAAACTTTTGCATATGTTCTAGCATTTCCTCTGCCACACTAGGGCTTGCCCTATAATTAAATTTAAAAAAACGCCGGCAAGTATACCTTTTGTGGCTGACTCTATGTAGGCTAAAAGGTGATTAAAACAGCATTTCGGCGGGGAAGTGGACTTAAAATCCAAAAACACGCTGTAGTTGGGTAAGTAAAGATGAGTGTTATCAAAAATACCATGACAAAGAGTGGGGTAAAGCTGACTAGATAGCCAAGAATTGTTTGCAAAACTCTTCCTTGATGGTCAACAAGCTGGACTAAGCTGGATCACCATATTAAAGAAACAAGCCAATTATGAAGTGGCCTTTTATAATTTTGACCCTGTGAAAATTTCAACCTTTACCGAAAAAGATGATGAGCGGTTGATGCAAAATTCCGGGATAGTCCGCAACCGTTTAAAAATCCGTTCTATTATAAAAAACGCTCAGGCATATTATTAAGCGACAATTAACTTGACCAGCTAGCGGCAACCATCTTGACCGGTCGTTCTGTTAAGGTTCGATACTGAAATTCGGAGGGAATTCAGTGTCGGGTAATCACATTACAGAAAGACAAATCAGGTTATATATGAAGTTACGAGAGAATTTCACACAGGAAGTCGCAGCGAGTAAATCTAGCATTTCCGTCAGCACTGCCGGTCGTATTGAAGGTAATCGACACCAACCTAAAAAGAATAAACGAGGGTGGCGAACCAGAGTAGATCCGCTTGAATCAATATGGGATACAGTTGTTTTACCGCTATTAAAGCAAGATGCAAACATAAGCCCTGTTGGTGTCTTCGACCACTTATGCGATGCCCATTCCGATAAATTCAGTTCATCATCCAGACGAACACTTGAGCGGCGTATCCGCAAGTGGCGACATTTACATGGTCCTGCTCAAGACGTGATGTTTATGCAGCACCATGAACCTGGAAAGCTCGGGATATGTGATTTTACCCACATCAAGAGTCCCGTAACCATTGATGGTAAGACGTTTAAACACATGCTGTTTAATTATCGTTTGCCCGCCAGCGGTTGGGTGTACTCACACGTTATTTATGGTGGAGAAAGCTTTGCTGCCTTCTCCGATGGCTTACAAAATGCGTTTGCTAAAAGCGAAGGTGTGCCTCAGGAAGTGCGTACAGATAGCTTAAGTGCCGCGTATAAAAACAACAGTTCCGTTGAGGATTTTACCGCCAGTTATCAAGAGTTGATCGCGCACTATGGGTTTATTGCAACGCGCAATAATACCGGCGTAGCGCATGAGAATGGCGCGATTGAATCAAGTAATCGCCATATTAAATCTCAGGTTGAGCAAGCCCTTAAAGTGCGAGGCTCATTCGATTTTAATTGCCGGGTAGAATATGAGTCCTTCGTTCAAAGCGTCACCAGTCGGCGCAATAAACGCATTGCCGCTAAGTTCGCGCAAGAGCAGCGACAATTACAAGACTTACCTGTGCATAAGAGCGTCAATTACTCACAAGAATACGTGCGAGTGACGCGCACCAGTACCATCAATGTGAAACGTGTCATGTACACGGTGCCCTCTCGATTAGTGGACAGTCAGGTAAAGGTGCATGTCTATGATGACCACTTAGACTTGTTCTTAGGCCACGAACTGACCTATCGCTTAGAGCGCGTTTATGCGTCAGGTGCAACACGCAAACGCAGCGTCAATTACAAACACGTAATCGACGCACTCGTGAAAAAGCCAAGGGCTTTTAGATGCTCACAATGGCGTGATGAGTTGTTGCCTAATGAGGATTACCGCACCATCTGGCAGTACGTTGAGGCTACCATGAAGGCAGATGATGCCAGCCGTTACATGGTCAGAATATTACATCTGGGCAGCAAGTTGGATAATGAAATGCGCTTAGGTCGCTTCATAACTAACCAACTCAATATCAGTCGATTACCGAGCTTATTTGATTGCCAGGAGCGCTTTGGCGCGAAGCCTAAGGACATCCCACAGGTAAATGTGATGCAGCATCAGTTGTCGCAATACCAGTCGTTACTGCAAGGCGGTCGTCATGAATAGTGCAACGGCTTCATTGCCTTTAATGCTCAAACAACTACGTTTAAGTGCCGTTACAGAGCAGTGGGAAGCTATTGCTGATAAAGCCTTGCACGACCAATGGCGACCCGAACAGTATCTCAGTGAACTATGCCATATTGAACTGGCCAGTCGCACTGACAAACGTCAAATGCGCTACATAAAAGAATCGCTGCTGCCGTCTGGCAAGCACTTAGGTGGCTTCGACTTCACGGCCATTGAAGGCCTTAACAAAGCGAGAATGTACGAGCTTGCGGACAATCACGACTGGGTAAGAAAGGGTGCTAATTTATTGTTGTTCGGAGCCAGTGGCGTAGGTAAAACACATCTGGCGAGTAGCTTAGGGTACAGCCTGATTGAAGCGGGTACCCGTGTGAAATTCTACTCAGCCAGCGCATTAGTCCAACAGCTACAAGAAGCCAAACAGTCACTCAAATTACAAGATGCACTCAACAAACTTGATAAATACCCAGCGCTTATCATTGACGACATTGGTTACGTTAAAAAGACCGAACAAGAAACCAACGTGCTGTTTGAACTGATTGCACATCGCTATGAAAGACATAGCTTGATCATAACCTCAAATCAATCGTTCGAAGACTGGGACGAGCTATTTACAGATACCACCATGACCGTCGCCGCTATAGACAGACTAGTTCATCATGCTCACATCATTCAATTAACAGGAGAAAGTTATCGCAGAAAAACAGCTATGAAAGAAGGGAAATAAAACGGTGGCAACTGGTCAAGATAATTGCCGCTGACCGGTCAAGATAGTTGACGCGCTATAGGCATATTTACGTATAGAGGCGACCGGTATAGCTTTTAGTGATTATATTTGGGCCTTTGTTGACGGTAAAACTATCATCAATACTTGGTCTACAAAAGATGATGTGCCTACTTCAACTACACAATCCGACAGCATGGCAAGAGATCTTAAGAAGCAGGGGCTTTCATTTTTAGGCACAACAAGTTGTTATGCTTTTATACAAGCTGTCGGTATGTTTAACGAGCATACAACTGACTGTTTTTGTCATGAAAGTAGCACTTTAGTTGTTAAGTGATAAGGGCCTGTTTCATTTAAAAGATAGATTAAACAGCAAAGGTCTTTAACACTGAGATATCTTTCAGAATTTGAGATTCCAACTGGGATTCTAATTCTTCTCTTTGTAAGTCTTGTTGTTTAGTTTCTCTTTTACTTTGTGATTTTCTAACGTTATGAGTTGGAAAGTCTTTCACTTGTTCGTAGAGAGAGTAAAGCCCCGTAAACTGCTGAGAAAAATCAGGTTTATCTTTTACGGGTAAAGCTTCTAGAAGATGAAACAGCCTTATGCAGCCCTCTGACAAATTACATTGTTGCTGTTCCAAAGCTTTAGCAATGGTTTGAATACTTTCAGAAATGTTGTCGATTCTTTGTTGCGTTTTTTGATTGCGTAGTTGCTGCTGTGTTCTTAGTTTACACATTAGAGAACCGGCATAAAAAGCAAGACCGGCAATAATAGATAGTGCAACAAGGAAAAAAGCTATATTCATAATTCTATTCGTTAATCTTTAAAATCATTAATATTGATAGATTCAAACTGGGAATAAAGATCTGTTTGTTGCTCAGATGATTTTATAGGTTTCTCAGACTCTTCTGTAAGTCCAAGCATTTCACATAGTACCTTATGTCTTGCTAATGTTTGATTTACGTAGTGCTGGTCTTCTCTGGCAATTTTTTTGCCGAGGTCAATTTTATCCAACAGGGTAGCTAAACGGGGATCTTGTTCGATTGCGGCAAGTTCCTGATTCGGAGAAAAGTATTTAACTGTTTTTGCTGCTGATTTTTGTGCTTTTGTTTCTGCAATTAAGCTAACAGGTTTTTTACTTCCATGTCTTGGATCTTTATTGATTTTTTTGGAATCTTGATTAACTGTTTGGGCTTCGTTGTTACGACTTCCTGCAGGTTTCCCAAGATGTTTTTTGCTTCGTTTTTCAGTCGGTTTACGTACGTTTGAAGGGGTTTTCGAGATGCCTATTTTACCAACTTTTCGAGATTTTTTTTGCCTAGCCATAAATCACCTGTGTAGGGCTTAATAATGGGCATGATTCTACCTTAATTTACTAGGGCCTGTTGATCTTTCATATGCTTTGAGATTGAAGACTTTTATTTGGATACTAAATAGTGTCTTCTTTATTATTAATTACTTTGAGGAAAATATGCACGCCTTATAAAAGGTCAATACGTATTGATAGCGTGTTTATAGTAAATTTTTGATAGAAAAAAAGCGATAGTTCAACTATCGCTTTTTCGTAGATCAGAGTGTCAGCAGACACTTCACCCAATATCTGTTCTTCCTGAACAACTAATATCCATTTTATCTTCACTTATTATTAATTTTTTCGAAGATTATTTTATTGTTATTGATCGTCCTGATACTTTATGTTCCGTCCATGCTTTCCCCATTGGGGATTTAGAATGCAAAACAACTCATGTTGTGTTGCTACTTCCCTGACAAGCAATATGCTTGTAATTCCTTTTTGATCTTATTAGCTCAGGAGAATACAGGATTAACAAAAATTTACAACTTATTTACAATTGAGATATAAAATAAGTGAACTTTTTCTGAAATATAAAAACGCAACTAATAACAAATTGGCTATTAGTTGCGAAAATACTTAACTAATGAAGGCCAGCAACGTAGTTTGAAATCACTTGAATGTCTTCGTCAGTTAATCTTTTAGCAATGTCAGCCATCATGCCATTTAAAGAATTGGCTCTTTCACCAGAACGAAAAGATTTTAGCTGAGTGGCTATATAATCTGAATGTTGACCACTTATGTCGGGAAAACCAGAAAGGCTAGTGCCATTGCCTTTTGGGCCATGACAGGCAATACATGCTGTTATACCTCGTTTTAAATCTCCACCAACATATAGTTTGTTACCTTGTACGACAGCATCTTGTGAAGATTCGCCTGGTGTTGCCTTTTGACTTGAAAAATATGCGGCCAAATCAAGAATGTCTTGTTCCGATAACGCAGCTGACATGCCATTCATTACCGCATTATTTCTGCCTTCTTTTCCACCTGTTGTGCTGGCTAATTTAAATTCTGTTAATTGTTTAACTAAATATTGTGCATGTTGCCCAGCAAGTTTCGGGTTCATTGGTATTGCACTATTTCCATCTGCGCCATGGCATGCGCCACAAGTAACAGATTTCACCTTACCGTTTTCAGCATTACCTTGTTCAGCCGCATTGACACTTAAGCCCATAAACAAACAGACTAGCAGACCTATTTTTTTCATCTTTATCTCATTAAGCATTTAATTAGCTGCCTATTCTTAAATCATTGACTGAGTATTTTACACATTTACGCCGACAGTAAAATAAAATCATTTAATAAGTTGTGTTTTTATCTGATTTTAAAGAGCACAGTGATTCTCCTTTTCCCTGATATAATGATCAGAATTATGATAAAAACAGTTTTGTAGAGTTTTCAGGAGTAAGTGTGAGTCATTATAGTCAAGCAAAGTTTAGTATCAGCGCCCCTGATATTACGCACCTAGGACCAGACGAAGGTATAGAAATTGCTTTTGCCGGTCGTTCAAATGCCGGCAAGTCCAGCGCGTTAAACAAATTAACTCGGCAAAAAGGGTTGGCACGAACTAGCAAAACGCCGGGTCGGACACAATTGATCAATGTGTTTCAGCTAGATGGAAACCGGCGGTTAATAGACCTGCCGGGCTATGGGTATGCAAAAGTACCCATAGCTATAAAAAAGAAATGGCAAAAATCTTTGGGTGAATATTTACAAAAAAGAGAGAGCATTAAAGGACTAGTAGTATTGATGGACATTCGTCACCCCTTTAAAGACTTAGATCAAGACTTAATACATTGGGCAGTCGCTGCAGATTTACCTGTACTTGCGCTTCTCACTAAAGCTGACAAATTTAAATCTGGTAAACGTAAAAATCAGCTAATGATGGCCCGAGAAGCGGCGCTGGCTTTTTGTGGGGATGTAACTGTTGATGTTTTTTCGTCCCTGAGTGGCATTGGACTGGAAAATTTGCAATTAAAGCTAGATGGCTGGTATGGCTATGAAAAGAATATTATTTAATTTATAAACGGTCAAAACAAATTTTTAGGACAAAGCAAAGACGAAATATATAAAAACTGAATGATAAACAATCCAATATTTCAAAATAGTTTTTTCTTTCATTATTTTAGGCAAAAAAAAACCCATTAAAAAATGGGGTAAAACACATAGAGACACACATAAACTATAAATAAGAGCCTAGCAAAAACATAAAGTTCAAAATAATTTTATTTTTTTGAGATAAAAAAAACCGGCATTGACCGAGGTTTAAGCAACGGTTAGAAATATCTGACCTCTACGCACAGAGTTTATTCAAAAAGTACCTTTAAGCCAAGTTTGTTTTGTAATTTAAGCGCTCGATTGAATAATATACTCATACCACCTCAAAATGTCGGATTCAGCGGGAGTCTAAAGCGGTTTAGTCGAGGCGGCTATTTGTAGGCTTAGTAATCTAAGTCAAAAATGGCCAACGCAGAATAAATCGCTTTAAAACCCGACCGAAGGGAACGACTGGGGCACTCCACTTCTTCGTTGAGTCAATTCAGAAGGTGGCCAACATTCAGTCATTGACGCGCCTTAAATTGAAGCGCCCCAGTCGTTCTGAATCACACATTTTGAGGTGATATGGGTATAGATAAGCTTAGTGGGCTTCATCCCAGTTTTCTCCAACCCCTGCTTCAACAATGAGTGGGACATCGAGCTGCACCGCTTGCTCCATTAGCGAAATAATTTTGTTTTTATATTCGGTTAACTTATGTTCTTTAATTTCAAAAACCAGTTCGTCATGCACTTGCATGATCATACGCACATCATCAATAGGTAACGTTTCAATCCAGTCATCCACCGCTAACATAGCTTTTTTGATGATGTCAGCTGCCGTTCCTTGCATAGGTGCATTTATCGCCGCGCGTTCTGCGCCTTTTCTGCGCATACCATTACTGGCATTAATTTCGGGTAAGTATAAACGCCTACCAAAAACAGTCGAAACATAACCTTTCTCTTTGGCAACCTGTCGCGTGTCTTCCATATAAGTTAATACCGATGGATAACGTTCAAAATACAAATCCATATATTTTTGTGCATCGTAACGGGAGATATTGAGTTGTTTGGATAAACCAAATGCAGACATACCGTAGATTAAACCAAAGTTGATGGCTTTAGCATTTCTACGTTGTTCAATACTGACCTCTTTAAGTGGGGTATCGAACACTTCTGAAGCCGTTGCAGTATGGATATCTTGTCCAGTAGCAAATGCATTCAATAAGCCCTTGTCGTTTGATAAATGTGCCATAATCCGTAATTCAATTTGTGAATAATCAGCGGCAACAATTTTATAACCTTCTCTGGCTATGAACGCTTGTCTAATTCGTCGTCCTTCTTCAGTTCGAATAGGAATGTTTTGTAGATTGGGCTCTGTAGATGACAATCGACCTGTTGCCGTAATCGCTTGATGATAAGAGGTGTGTACCCTGCCTGTTCGAGCATTTATCATCTTTGGAAGTTTATCTGTATATGTATTTTTTAACTTACTCAAACCTCGGTATTCCATCAACAATTTGGGCAGTGGGTAATTGATGGCTAATTCCTGTAAAACTTCTTCAGCAGTTGAGGGGGCGCCTTTTGGGGTTTTCTTTAGAACGGGTAAATCCATTTTATTATAGAGGATTTCCTGCAATTGTTTCGGTGAGCCTAAATTAAACTCTTCACCAGCTAGTTCATGAACCTCTTTTTCCAATTCTAAAATACGTACTGCTAAGTCTTGGCTTTGTTGCGCAAGCTTTTGGCTATCGATGAGTACGCCGAATTGTTCCATTTTTGCTAACACTGGGGATAGTGGTAGTTCTATTTGCTTAAAAACATTCACTAAGTCTTTTTCTTCACTTAATTTTTGCCAAAGAACCTTGTGTAACTGTAACGTTATGTCTGCATCTTCGGCCGCATAAGGAGTTGCTTTATCCAGTGGAATTTGATTAAAGGTTATTTGTTTAGCGCCTTTTCCGGCAACATCTTCAAAGTGAATAGTTGTTTGACCCAGGTAGGTTTCTGCCAAACTATCCATATCGTGACGGGTGGCAACACTATTCAACACGTAAGATTCAAGCATTGTATCGAACGCGATGCCTTGTAAATTGATATCGTAATTGGCCAGCACGTTTTTATCATACTTAAGATGTTGTCCTACTTTTTTGATTGCAGGGTTTTCTAGAAGTGGTTTAAGTGACGCTAATACTTGAGCTCGGTCTAATTGGTCTGGTGCATCCAAATAATCATGAGCAACAGGTAAGTAAGCCGCTTCGCCTGCGGACACAGAAAATGATACGCCTACCAATTCGGCATCCATATAATTTAAGCTGGTCGTTTCGGTATCAAACGCAAATAAATCAGCAGTTCTTAGTTTGTCTAACCAAATATCAAAGTCATTTTGGGTTAAGATTGTGTGGTAATTGCCAGATGCAGATACTTGTTCGTTCGGCTCTTTTGATGCAGTATTTTCCACTGTAGCTGTTTGCTTTACTTTTTGTTGGGTTTCTGTCAACAAACGTTTCAATTCAAACTGGGTACTCAAAGTAATTAATTTATCAAAATCGACTGCAGTTGCTTTAATGTCTTGTACGTTTTCGGGCAAATCCACGTCCAATCTGATCGTGGCCAATTCGTACGATAACGGAAGGTGACTAAGTGCGTTACGCAAATGTTCGCCAACTTTCCCTTTTACATTGTCGGCGTTGGCCATTACTTGTTTAAGAGTGCCGTGTTCAGCCAGCCACTTAGCTGCTGTTTTAGGTCCACACTTGTCGACACCAGGAATATTATCTACTTTGTCACCCATCAGAGCTAAATAGTCGATTATTTGATCGGGTCTTACAGCAAATTTTTCTTCTACACCCGCTTCGTCCATCTCGACATTTGTCATGGTATTGATTAACCGAACATGAGGTGTAACAAGTTGCGCCATATCTTTATCGCCGGTAGAAATGACGGTTTCCATTCCTAGTTTAGATGCTTGGTTAGCCAGTGTACCAATCACATCATCCGCTTCTACACCTTCAATAACCAACAACGGTAGTCCCATTGCTTGGATAATATCATGTAAAGGTGCAATTTGTGTTCGAAGATCGTCTGGCATTGGTGGGCGATTGGCTTTATATTCTGCATACATCTCGTTGCGAAAGGTTTTCCCTTTGGCATCAAATACCACCACTATATTTCCACTCGGATAGTCCTTTTGTAGACTCTTTATCATATTCAACACACCCGTAATAGCACCTGTAGATTGGCCATAAGAGGTGGATAACGCTTGTAGATAAGGTACGTGGTAAGCTCTGAATAAATAAGATGAACCATCTACTAATACTAGAGGGTTGGAGGGTGATTTTGCTTCAGATGCCATAATAGGAGCCCATATTTTTATTTTAGAAGATTGTCAATTTGCGAGAATGTCATAAGTGCAGGTATTTATCATTAATCCAGAAGGAAATCTGTGGATAACTATGTAGATAATGTATTAGAAAATTCATTTATTGCTAATTATAAATACTTAGGAGTAATAAAAAAATCTTAATAAACATATATTTATAGTGAATAAAAAAACTCAACAAAGAAACGCTTTATGATAAGTGTTTTGTGGATAAGATTTTAACGTTAACTATAGTAACTTTAAAACCAGCGTAGAAGATACACACATGTTGAGCACTAGAAAAGAACATTTTTAAATTATTTCAGTTACATTTATGGATAAATATTGATAAAAAATTATAAGCCTTGATTTACCTATTCTGTAAGCATGTTTCATCAAAAATCCAACAAAAAATTGATGTGAATTATAGTTTGTAAGCGCTTGCAAACCAAATTGTAGGTTTTTATTTTTATCAAACAAGAATTGTTGTTCGCTTTTGTCGAAATATTTTCGATGGCATCGATCTTTCTGTTATCTTATTGATTGAAATACGTGAACGTAATTAAAAAGTCAGTTTTTGAATCAGGCTTTGGTTTTTAGCAAACAATAATGACAAAAAAATAGTGAATTAAATGATTTACTCAAAATTAAACTTCTTATCTCTCAACTTGGCAGTCGTGTTAAGTGACCGTTCTCTTTTGGGTCAAAACTGAGCCATGCAATATCGTACTATTATTCGGATATTAGGACTTCTTGTTGCTTTATTCAGTGTCACTATGATCCCTCCAGCAATTGTGTCCGTCATATATGCAGATGGCAGTGGTCTTCCATTTTTATTGGCATTTATTTTATGTTTAATTACGGGGTTAACCATTTGGTATCCCAATAGAAGTTATAGGAATGATTTAAGAGCCAAGGAAGGGTTCTTAATTGTAGTGCTATTCTGGACAGTTCTGGCCAGTTTTGCTGCATTACCATTTTTGTTGTTAGAACAGCCACAAATGTCTACTTCAGACGCCTTTTTTGAGTCTTTCTCTGGCCTGACAACAACGGGGGCTACCGTTATTGAAGGTATCGATTATTTGCCTAAGGCAATTCAGTATTATCGCCAGCAACTACAATGGCTGGGAGGGATGGGGATCATTGTGCTTGCAGTGGCAATCTTACCTATTTTAGGTGTGGGTGGCATGCAGTTATATCGGGCAGAAACGCCAGGCCCAGTAAAAGATTCTAAGATGACACCTAGAATAGCTGATACAGCGAAGCACCTCTGGTATATCTACTTATCTCTTACCATGGTTTGCGCCTTAGCTTTTTGGGTTGTGGGCATGAATTGGTTTGATGCCATTTGTCATGCATTTTCAACCATCGCTATCGGTGGGTTTAGTAACTATGATGCTAGTTTAGGCCATTTTAACAGTGTGGGCGTGAATATAGTTTGTGTCGTATTTCTATGGATTGCGGCATTGAACTTTGCCTTGCATTACGCTGCGGCTAGTGGACGTTCTTTAAAAGGCTACTTTTATGATCCTGAGCTAAAAGCCTTTTTTATCATTCAAATTAGTTTGGTGCTAATTTGTTTTATTGTGTTAATTCAATTTAGTTGGTTTTCCAATGCGGGAATAGCTTTTGACCAGGCCTTGATTCAATCTGTTTCTATCAGTACAACAGCTGGTTTCACCACTACCGATTTCTCTAATTGGCCTGTGTTTTTGCCTATCATGCTAATTTTCTCAAGCTTTATTGGTGGATGTGCAGGCTCGACCGGGGGCGGCCTAAAAGTTATTCGAGTATTTTTGTTATATTTACAAGGCAAAAGGGAAGTTGACCGGTTAATCCACCCTAAAGCGGTTTACTCTGTGAAATTAGGTGAAAGAGCTTTACCGGACAGAGTTGTCGAAGCAGTGTGGGGGTTCTTTTCAGCCTATGCCATGATTTTTGTGATTATTATGGTTGGCTTAATCGCTACAGGAATGGACGACGTAACAGCCTTTAGCGCAACGGCAGCAACTCTCAATAATTTGGGACCTGGTTTAGGGGAAGTGGCTGCTACCTACGCTGATGTGTCTGATAGCGGAAAGTGGTTGTTAATAATAGCTATGCTCTTCGGTAGATTAGAAGTGTTTTCATTATTAGTGCTATTTTCACCTACTTTTTGGCGGAGTTAATGATTTATTCTGATATTAAAGGGCATAAAAAAAAGCAACTAAGTGCTGTTTTTTTATGCCCTTTTTATGTGGTTAGAAAAACGACGCCATTGCGTAGGCCGTTTTAGTAAACATAAGAGGTTGAGCTTCTTCGAGTTCTAAATTGGCTTTATTAGCCGTTGTGACGACTCGAGTACGATATTCCTTACGGTTACTTACCTCTGACATGGTCTGCGTAGAAGCCCCGTCATCTGAAATTTTAGCGTTAATTTTTGAGTCTTTACGCACGATTACACCTTTAGCTGCTTTTTCTTTTATCTGTATATCTGCGACTAATAAAAAAGTTACGTCTTTAACGATTGCATTGGCTGTTGTTGATACTAAGCCACCAATAATTCCCCCGGCTGCTGCATTTCGATAACCCCCTCACGTTGCATAACTAAGAGCTGCACCAGTAGAGACACCTTCAAAGCCATTCTTTAAATAGTTACTCGCAGCTGATGGTGATGCTTTTTCTAAATTACGAACAAACACACTCATACTATATTGCGCATCTGTAGGGCTATCGACCAGAGAATAACCATTACCACTACTCGTGATTTGCTCGCTAAGCGCTGTTCTAAAAGCATTGCGATCGAACTCTTGCACAGCTGAACGAACTTCTAGCTAAATTTTTCTTTTTTCAGGAGGGACAGGATCTACAAAAATAGAGGTGCTGAGTTTAGTTTGGACATCTAAGTCCTTTTTTGCGATTGATGTATGAAGCGCCGCACAACCAGATAAAATAAGCGCGGTGACAGCAATCACAGTAATCTTAAGTTGGTATATCCTTTGAGTCATGATGTTTTCCATTTTTTATGGGTTATATTTTTGTATTTTATCGCAACAGCGAAAAAACACCCTGTCAGTAATAATACCGACCGTGATATCGATGGTAATAACGGCAGTTACGATATTGTGTCCAGTTATAGCGAAGTAAGTCTCGACAAGTATACCCAGCTCGCCAATGAGCCCCTGAGTACTCGGGTGGGGTAACGTTTTTAGCCAGCATATTTTTAATATAAGCATCCACCTCTTTGGGCTTCTCTGCCAAAAAGGGTTTAGACATAACTTCTTGATTAAGTTGAGCTTGCATGCGAGCCAGTGCCTCTTCTTCTGAATCTTCTTGCTGAGCAAAAGAAAAGGAAGATATTACAACCGAGCAAAATATGCCAAAAGTGTACAAAAGATGCTTGTATGAGAGGGGGCTAATATATGTTTTTGCAACGTTATTGAAAATGTATCGGTTCATAGCTTTCATCCCTAAAAGTTCAATATTACATTTAGACTGAATTTCACTGTTATGTAAATTATTTAATGTAGTACAAGATCATAGCCTTGAAAAGCTATGATTTTGCACTAAATGATTTAAATTCGTACGAATTGGTGTGGTTTTATACAGCTGCAAGCGCAAAGTAAATATTGATTGTTAGCCAAAAAAGAATGCACTGGGTTGAAATAGTTTCTCTACGTGACTAACAAACTTCTTATCAACTAAAAAAAGAATAACGTGGTCGTTGGCTTCAATTTTTGTGTCTCCGTGGGCAATGATCACTTCTTCGCTGCGGACTATGGCACCTATGGTGGTGCCGGGAGGAAGTTTTATTTCGCGGATTTCGCGTCCAACTACCTTAGATGTGTTTCGATCTCCATGGGCGATGGCTTCAATGGCTTCTGCAGCCCCTCTTCTAAGTGAGTAAACGTTTACTATATCTCCTCGTCTTATATGAGTGAGAAGTGCAGAGATGGTCGCCTGTTGTGGAGAGAAAGCAATATCAATTTCGCCACCTTGGACTAAATCCACATAGGCCCCACGTTGGATCAGTACCATGGCCTTTTGGGCACCAAGCCGTTTGGCTAACATAGCTGACATTATGTTAGCTTCGTCATCGTTAGTGACGGCGATAAAAGCGTCAACTTGTTCGACATTTTCTTCAGTTAATAACTCATGATCTGAAGCGTCACCAGCAAAGACAATGGTTTTATCTAAGTGTGCAGACAGATATTTAGCTCTTTCTGGGTTGAACTCAATTAATTTTACATTGTGATTGTGCTCTAGCATTTTGGCTAGACCAGCTCCAATTAATCCTCCCCCTGCAATCATAATCCGCTTGTAGCTAGACTCTAACTTTTGCAGTTCACTCATAACTGCACGAATGTGTTTAGTCGCTGCAATAAAAAACACTTCGTCATCAGCTTCAATGATGGTCGTGCCAAGGGGACGAATAGGCTTGCCTCGCCTATAAATAGCTGCCACACGTGTTTCAACGTTAGGGATATGTTCTTTTAGGGTTGAAAGGGCATGACCGACCAATAAACCGCCGTAATAGGCTTTAACCGCTACTAGACTGGCTTTGCCATCGGCAAATTCAACTACTTGTAATGCACCTGGATAATCTATCAGGCGTTTTATGGCCTTGGTAACTAGTTGTTCTGGGGCAATAAGATGATCAACCGGTACGTCTTGATGCTTAAACAATTGCTCTTGATAAATGATGTACTGTTCGGAGCGAACCCGGGCAATTTTTGTTGGTGTTTTGAATAGGCTATAAGCAACCTGACAAGCCATCATGTTACTTTCATCACTGTTGGTGACTGCAATTAGCATGTCGGCATCTTCTGCCCCTGCTTTTTTTAGCACATCTGGATGTGAGCCCATGCCTAGTACAACTTGCAAATCCAATCTGTCTTGTAGATGCCTTAGGGTATCTGGATCTGAATCAATGACGGTGATTTCATTTTTTTCACCGACCAAGTTTTCAGCTAAAGTGGCACCAACTTGACCTGCGCCAAGGATAATTATTTTCATTAGTGGTCTTTAAACCTTATTATTAGGGCGTGTTGGTCTTTCATATGTCAGCCGAGACTGAAGTCATTTATTTGGATAGCGACCCGAAGAGTTTTCCTCAAAACGCTTTAAGACTTTAGCAGTCTGGCATAATAGAAACCATCCATTTGTTGCTCTCCTGGCATAATCTGTTTGCCTGGTCTTTCATCAGTATCGTTGTAAAAAGTATTATCTAACAATGCGTTAGGGGTACGTGATAAAAAATCACTTATTTGTAAATGATTTTCTTCGGGCAAAACAGAACAAGTAGCATAAAGCATAGTTCCTCCCGGTTTAACAAGGGGCCATATGGCATCCAATATTTGTTTTTGTAGGTTTACTAGAACATCAATATCTTTGGTTTTACGTAACCACTTTATATCAGGGTGCCGACGAATAATACCAGTAGCAGAGCAAGGCGCATCAAGCAATACACGGTCGAATAGTTGCCCATCCCACCATTTCTCGGGCGTACTTGCGTCTCCAATTATAATATCGGCGTTGTGCCCTAGTCTGATCAAATTCTCTTCTATTCTTGAAGCCCGTTTTTCATTTATTTCCAAAGCAACAATTTTTGCTATTTTGGGTTGGTATTCAAGTAGATGACAAGTTTTACCTCCAGGCGCTGCGCAGCAATCTAATATAGATTCACCTTGTGCGGGCTTAAGGTAATAAGCTGCCAGTTGCGCCGCTCCATCTTGCACTGCAAACCACCCTTCATCAAAGCCAGGTAAGCTAGTTACGTCATAACCTTTTGATAGTATTAAGGCTTCAGAGTGATCGGGAGAAATTTTAAACTCGATATTGGCATTTTCTAGTGCTTCTACAAAATGTACTCGAGAAATTTTTCGAGTGTTAACTCTAAGCCAAATTGGCGCCTTAACCTGCATATTGGCCAGTAAATCAATAAAATCATCTTGATATTCGGCCTCAAGTTTCTTATATAACCATTTGGGTAAACCTGAAGCTATTTGTTTATTTGGCGCTGCTTGCTCGGACATTTCTTCTCTTATAAATGTACGTAAAATGGCATTAACTAATCCTTTCATGGCTAGGGTATTAAGTGGCTGACAAGCCGCCACTGTTTCAGACACCGCAGCATGTTGACTGACTCGGCTAAAAGACAATTGATAAAACCCTAACATGATCAATTGTTCAACAATCTTGTAGCGGTTTTTTAATGGTTTATCGAGCAACTGTCGCAGCCAAAACTGCAAAATAGGTAAATTGCGCAATACACCGTAAACCATTTCTTGTAGCCAAGCTTTGTCTTGTTCTTTATGGGGTAACTGGGCAAGAGGCAGACATTCCCTTGCGGATTGGCCTTCTTCTAAAATTTGATGCAGCACTTTAGCGGCATCTGCACGTAAATTGAAAGACTTCATGAAAAATAGTTCATATTAGAGAGTTACCTATTGAGAACCAATCGGCTCTGCCGTTTAACACATCGGCGGCTAACATTGGTTTCTTTCCAGGAAGTTGCAGCTTAGTGATGAGTAAACAATCATTGCCTGTTGCCACTAAAATTCCTTGTTTATCTGACTTAACAATTTGTCCCGCAGGAATATCAGGGTTTTCGCATTTAATCACAACAGATGAATACACTTTTATATTCGTGTCATTAAGGGTGAAAAATGCCACTGGCCAAGGATTAAAAGCGCGGATATTTCTTTCAAGTTGCTCGGCTGATAAATGCCAATCAATTTGAGCTTCTTCTTTTGAAAGTTTTTTTGCGTAACTGGCGAGTTTATCATCTTGGATTTGTGGTTGTATTTCAGCAAGTGTGGCCAAAGTTTCAAGTAGGGCCTTAGGGCCTATTTCGGCGAGCTTTTGATACAAGGTAGCGCTGGTATCTTCTTCGGAAATGGCGAGTGAATACTTAAATAACATAGCACCTGTATCTAATCCTTGGTCCATTTGCATAATAGTCACGCCAGTCTCGCTGTCCCCCGCCCATAATGATCGTTGGATAGGAGCTGCACCTCGCCATTTAGGCAATAAAGAACCATGTACATTGAGACAACCCAATTTGGGGGTGTTTAATATAGCCGTTGGTAGAATCAAACCATAAGCAACCACTATCATGATGTCTGCATCTAATTTAGCTAAAGCCAGTAGTTCATCTGTAGTTTTCAACGATTGCGGTTGAAAAACTGGGATTGAATGCTCAACCGCCAGTTGTTTTACTACACTAGCTTGTAACTTTTTACCCCTGCCAGCTGGACGGTCTGGTTGACTATAAACGGCAATGACATCGTGTTCTGAGTCAATCAGAGCTTGCAAATGTAATACCGCAAACTCAGGCGTCCCAGCAAATACTATTTTTAGCGGTTTATTCAATTGTGTTTTAGTCCCTTGCCGCAAGTCGGGTTTCTTTTTCTAACTTGGTTTTAATTCTCTGGCGTTTAAGTGGCGATAAATAATCCACAAATAATTTGCCTTTTAAATGATCTAACTCATGTTGAATACATATAGCCAATAAACCATCTGCATCCAAAGTGAAAGTTTCGCCTGATTTATCTAGTGCAGAAACAGTGATTTTTTCAGCTCGTTCCACCTGTGCATAATTATTCGGTACAGATAAACACCCCTCTTCGCTGACAGTTTTACCTTCTTTATGGGTGATTTCAGGGTTGATGAAAACCATAGGATCATCTTGATTTTCAGACACATCCATTACCACCAAGCGCTTATGCACATTAACTTGTGTTGCTGCTAAACCAATACCGTTTTCTTCACGCATAGTGTCGAACATATCGCTGATCAACGCGGTAATGGATTTATCAACATTTTCAATTTTTTTTGCTACTGTGCGCAATCTCTCATCGGGAAAGCGCAATACATCTAATATTGCCATTGTATTATTCTACTATAATGAGTTTCGGACTCAGGAACTAATATAACCAATAGTAACTTTACGCTACAGTGAGAGAGTTAGTATTGGTGTATTATTTATTATACGATCAAATAGAATTGACTATTTAATACGTTTCAAGCTGCGCTATTCTAGCGTAAATCGATCCAAAACATAATAGTCACTGCATCAAGGTGTATATAAGAATGACGAGCAATAAATTAATTAGGTCGCTAATACTGTTGGTACTCATGCCAGTATATAGCTTTGCAGACAGTATTTTAGTGAAAGACACTGCTCCTGAAGTTTATGTGGTAGAAAAAGGTGATACTTTGTGGGATATATCTAATATGTATTTAGATAAGCCTTGGCAATGGCCAGAGCTTTGGCGCACCAATATACATATCACTAATCCCCATCTTATTTATCCCGGTGACGAGTTACGTTTGGTTAAGAATGAAAAAGGTGAAACTGTACTTGATGTAGTGAGAGAGTCATCTAAGCCCGAAATAAAACTTTCTCCAGAGGGGAGTAAATCCCTCAAAGTACCAAATGCTATACCTGCATTGCCATGGTCAGTTATCAAACCCTATATTGAAAACGAGATGATTATGTCGCAACAGGCTTATGATCGTTATCCGTATATTTTAGGTGATCACGAGGGAGCAGTGCGTTATGCCACCGATAGCCTAGTGCTTGGAAAGGCTGCCCGTCGAAGTAAAGAGAACTTAAATATTGTAAGAAAACAAAATGAGTTATTCGATATGGACGGCAATTTTATAGGTTTACAGGTACGTCATTTGGCCAAAGCCAAGCTAGTAGATGCTGATTTAGACAATCAAGCACTGATTAAAATATTGGAAGCCAAACTTGAGGTTAAGCGTGGCGACAAAATCATTCCGGCAGTGACAACTGAACCGGATGAAGTTTTGCTTGTAGCCGCTCAAGATCAGACGGGTTACATCATTGATGACTTAGAGCAACATAACTTGTTGGGTAAATATAATGTGGTGGTGTTGGATCTTGGCTCTGACAAAGTTTCAGCAGGAACGATAATGGGCATATATAGTCAGGGACCAAGAATAATTGACGGTAAGCAACCCAAGTATGAAGGCGAATCTGAGATGATCCGTAGCGCCTTTAATCAAGGTGATGAAATTTCTCAGCCCGCTTTAAAGGTTGGGGAGGTTGTAATATTCAAAACTTTTGATACCGCAAGTTATGCTCTTATTACAAAATCAGCTAAAGTCATAAAGAGAGGGATGATAGTAGCTAAACCCTAGTCCTAGCAGGGGCTATCTATCTAGGGAAAAATTATGCAACAGGATGTTGATTTAGATAGTAGTGAAAGTGTCGAGCTTCAAAATTGGTTGAAGTTGACTCAGATTCCAAATTTCTCGGTCGCTAGCTTGAAAAAGTTAAAGCAAAAGTGCGATGTTGGGTTACCTGAATTATTTACTAAATCAAAAAATTCTCTAGCCGAAATGGGTTTTAATCACAAGCAAATTGAAGTAATACTGCATCCTGACATGAGTATTTTGGACGTTAGTTTGCGGTGGCTCAATACAGCGTACAACCGTTTTTTACTTCACTTCGATCATCCTTGTTACCCAAACTTACTCAAGCAGATTTCAAGCCCCCCTCCACTGATTTATGGTTATGGCAATCCCCAACATTTAAATAACTCCCAAATTGCAATAGTAGGAAGCAGAGCACCAAGCCCACAGGGCAAGGAAAATGCCAAATTTTTTGCTAGCCGTTTAAGCGAATGTGGTTGGACAATTACGAGTGGCTTAGCCCTTGGCATTGACGGGCTGTCCCATCAAGGCGCTCTTTTGGGAGATTTTACAACTATAGCTGTTTTGGGTACGGCTATTGATAAAATGTATCCCCGGCGTCATATCAAGTTAGCAGAGAGAATTTTGCAGTGTAATGGTGTGATTATTTCTGAATTTGCACCTAACACGCCAGGACGACCAGAATACTTTCCAAGACGAAATCGTATTATTAGTGGTTTGTCTATGGGTACTCTTATCGTTGAAGCTGCAATAAAGAGTGGCTCGTTAATTACTGCAAGATGCGCTTTAGAGCAAAACAGAGAAGTATTTGCACTTCCGGGAAATATTCACAGCCCCATGTCTGCTGGATGCCATCATTTGATTCAACAGGGGGCAAAATTGGTAACCTGTGTAGAAGATATTAATGAGGAATTTCAACATCTCATTTTACCTTCCCGAAACAAAAAAGTGGATAAATCGGAAAAAAACATGTCACAAAGCTTGGCATCAGACAAATTGTTAGATAGTGTAGATTTTGAAGTAACGCCATTAGATATAGTGGCCCAGCGCAGCGGCATAAAAGTAGCAGATGTAATGTCACAATTATTAGAATATGAATTGCGTGGCTTAGTGATCGCTGTTCCTGGCGGTTACCTTAAATTGGGGGAAAAGTAACATGTTCGATATCCTCATGTATTTATTTGAAAACTTTATCCATAGTGAAACTGAAATACGAGTCGATCAAGACGAGTTGACAGATGAGCTTGTAAGAGCTGGTTTTCATCACGACGAAATTTATAAAGCGCTTTCTTGGTTAGAAAAACTTGCCGCATTGCAAGAGACTGACATTAAACCTTATTTAGCTAAAGGGCCTACTTCCTTTGTTACACGTGTGTACACACAAGACGAAGAGATGCGTTTGGATGTCGAATGTCGTGGCTTTTTAATATTCCTCGAACAAATTAATGTACTGGATGCATCTACCCGAGAAATGGTGATTGATAGAGTGATGGAGATTGACTCCAAAGAATTCTGTCTAGAGGACATGAAATGGGTCGTTTTGATGGTGCTATTTAATGTACCAGGAAAAGAAAATGCTTATGCTCAGATGGAAGATTTATTGTTTGAAGAGCCGGAAGGGCCACTTCACTGATTGTTTCTTATCTATAAACTGTAAGAGTGATTCATTAAATGTCTAAGATTGATCACTCTCTGTTTTCAGCTAGTGGGTCTGAACAAGCCTTCGGTTCTTGTCCAAAATGCAACGCCAAATTAAACGTAAGACGAGGTAATACGGGTGCTTTCATTGGTTGTAGCCATTATCCAGAGTGTGACTTTTCAAAACCCCTACACGAATACGAAAATGCCGAGATAAAAACCATTGAGGGTTCTTCCTGCCCGTTATGCCAATCTCAGTTAGTCATTAAAAAGGGTCGCTTTGGGCTGTTTATAGGCTGTAGTGATTTTCCAGAATGTGATTATATTGAGTCGAACTCCAACAGCGAAGATACGCAACTAAGCTGCCCCTCATGTAAAAAAGGACATATCACTAAGCGTGCAAATAAGTTTGGCAAGTCATTTTATGCGTGTGATAATTACCCTAAATGTAAATATCTATTGAATTTTCCTCCTGTTGATTACCCATGTCCAGAATGCCATTGGCCGATTATGCAAGAGAAGAAAGGTAGCACTGTAACTGAACTTTTATGCCCACAAAAACAATGTCAATATAAAATTCCTAAACCACAATAACGCACGATACCGGCCTCCTTTGTATTGCGCTCTGAATTATATATCTCAGTTAAATAGGCTTATTTAGGATTACATGAAACTTCTATCAATAATTGAAGACTCAGAGTTTATCATTCAAACCTTGAAGCTAGGGGCGTTGATTGCTTACCCAACTGAGGCTGTGTTTGGACTTGGATGTGATCCAGACAATGAAGCTGCTGTGCATAAGGTATTGGCTTTGAAACAACGACCGGTTGATAAAGGCTTGATCCTTGTCGCCAAAACCTATTCACAGTTATTACCTTATGTTGATGATGCAAAGATCCCTATGCATAAACGCACTGAAATATTTTCTAGCTGGCCGGGTCCTGTGACATGGTTATTACCTGCTGCTAAACAAGCACCTAAATGGATTACTGGTGATAGTGATTTAATTGCAGTGCGGGTAAGCCACCACCTTGTTGTAAGTCAATTATGTAAGTTATTTGGCAAGCCTTTGATATCCACCAGTGCTAATGTATCTGGGGCAAAACCTGCCGTAAATACTGAACAATTATATCAACAATTCGATAAGACCTTATTATTAGTAGACGGTGCGTTAGGTGGGGAAAAGAAACCCAGCCAAATCCGTCATGGAATTTCTGGTCAAACCATAAGAGACAATTAGTTAGATGACAGCCGATTTATTACCAGATATAGAAAAAGTTAAACAGTACTTACTCAAGCTACAAGACAATATTTGCCAAACGTTAGAATTGGTAGATGGCAAAGGCAGTTTTGTCGAAGACAATTGGCAGCGTGAGCTTGGTGGAGGCGGTCGCTCTCGAGTGTTAACTGGCGGCAAACTTATTGAACAAGGCGGTGTTAACTTCTCCCATGTTTTTGGAGGAAAATTACCTGCATCTGCCACCGCTGCTCGACCTGAGCTTGCGGGCAGAAGCTTTCAAGCCGTGGGTGTGTCCTTGGTTATCCATCCTCATAATCCTTTTGTACCCACAACTCATGCCAATGTACGGTTTTTTATCGCCGAAAAACCTGGTGAAGAACCAGTTTGGTGGTTTGGTGGCGGATTTGACCTCACACCTTTTTATCCATTTCATGAAGATGTTGTGCATTGGCATACAGTTGCTAATAAACTTTGCGAGCCTTTCGGTGACAATGTCTATCCAGAATATAAAAAGTGGTGTGATGATTACTTTTATTTAAAACACCGGGACGAGACACGTGGTGTAGGTGGTCTATTTTTTGATGATTTGAATAAACAGGGGTTTGAAAAAAGCTTCAAATTTATGCAGGCAGTAGGCAACGGATTTTTAGAGGCTTATGTACCTATTGTGGAAAAACGTAAAGACATAACTTTTGGTAAAAAACAGCGTGATTTTCAACTGTATAGACGAGGTCGCTACGTAGAATTTAACCTAGTATACGACCGAGGCACATTATTTGGATTACAAACGGGTGGGCGGACCGAGTCAATATTGATGTCTATGCCACCACTGGTTCGATGGGAATATTGTTACGAGCCCGAGCTCGATAGTAAAGAAGCAGATTTATATGCTAATTACCTTCATCCAAGAGAATGGTTATCGTGAATAAATATACTGTATTCGGTAACCCAATAGCCCAGAGTAAGTCACCTACTATTCATTATATGTTTGCTGAACAAGCCAACTTAATTATCGAATATGATCGCACCGTTGCAACACCAGAAAACTTTATCCCGGCCCTGACCAATTTTTTTAATAATGCAAACGCAAAAGGTTGTAACGTCACTTCACCCTTTAAGGAGCAAGTGGCAAAGTGGGTAAATGACTTGTCCGCTGCTGCGAAAATTGCTGGAGCAGTTAATACCGTTATTAAAAAAGAAGATGGTACTTTTTTAGGTGATACCACTGATGGCTCAGGTTTAGTGCAAGATCTACTGCGCTTAGGTGTGCAAATTAAAGGTGCTCGAATTTTACTGTTAGGTGCTGGTGGTGCAGCTCGGGGAGTATTGCAATCCATCTTGGCCTTAGAGCCCGCTTGTTTGATAATTGCTAACCGAACAGAGGAAAAAGCAAAGCAGTTAGCTTCGTTGGTACCTAGGGATAATTTTGTTGGTGTTGGCCTTCATCAATTACTTGAGGTTCAACAACCTTTCGATCTAATCATTAATTCTACTTCTGCCAGTTTGACTGGAGAGTTACCTGCTATTCCTGAATCTGTAATTAGTAGCAGTGCTTGTGTATACGATATGAGTTATGCCGATAAACCAACTGTATTTCTGCAACACGCCCAAAAGCTAGGAGTACAAGACACCTTTGACGGTTTAGGTATGTTAGTTGGGCAGGCGGCAGAAAGTTTCTATTTGTGGACTGGTTTTCGTCCTGATGTATCGCCCGTTATAGATGAGCTAAAAAGTCATTTATGAATCAAGCTGTTCAAGTATTAGATGGTTGTACTTATATAGGTATAAAAGATGCACTTAAAGTAGATGTTATAGAGTCGGGTCAAATGCTAGCTTGTTATATCTGTGGATTAAGTGAAGAAGGGTTGACCGCACTCTATAATACCAAGCAGTTTGAAATAGAAGAAATCATCGAACTCAAACTTGAACAAGGTAACTTAAATTCAGACGGTGAAATATGGCTCACCGCTGAAGAAGTTTCTGCATACTGAATCTAACTAGACTCTTCAATGTATTCATCTTTAAGTTTTATGTAGTTTAATGCTGACTGTTTTAAAAAAGCTACTTCGCTTTCTTTTAATAGTCTAGCCTGTTGTGCAGGATTACCTTTATACAGATAACCACTTTTGAGTGTCTTATTTGGAGGCACTAATGTTCCTGCTCCAATCAGCACGTCATCTTCTACAATTGCACCATCCATGATAATCGCACCCATGCCAACTAGTATCCTGTCTCCCAAAGTACAACCATGCAACATACATTTATGACCTACTGTCACATCTGCACCTATGATAAGAGGAAAACCATTGGGATTGGCTTCACTGGTTCGAGATACATGTAAGACAGTGCCATCTTGTATATTGGTTCTAGCTCCTATCTTTATATAGTTAACATCACCTCTTGCAGCAACAAGTGGCCATATGCCTACATGGTCTGCACATTCAACGTTCCCGACTAACACTGATGATTCATCTATATAGCAATGTTGACCAATAATTGGATGTTTTGTTTTATATGTTCGAATAGCCATTTTTTATCCTGTTTAAGGTTATTTATATCGATGATACCAAAAACTCATAACTACTTTGCCCTCAAATCGCTAATTTAATGTGCGGTTTGTTCGCTTTGCGAGCAAACAAACGTTTATTTGCAAATAGGGGTTGCATGCAAAGTTGTTCTGTCTATAATGCGCCCTCGCTTCAAGGATGACCAGTTAGGTCAACCGCAACAAACTAGGTTTTTCAGTTTGTTGCATATACGGTAAACGTATAGTTGATGCGGGATGTAGCAAGATTTAATTAAAAAGAAAATAAATTAAATTGTTGACATCAAATGGGAACCGCGTATTATTCGCCTCCCGCTTAAGAGGGTCTACGGACAACCACTTAAGCCGCTAACGCAGTTAGCATGCTCTTTAACAATTAGAACAAGACAATCTGTGTGGACACTCACGAAGTGAGAGTTCACCAAAAAAAATTCATATTTTTAATATTTAATTGAAGAGTTTGATCATGGCTCAGATTGAACGCTGGCGGCAGGCCTAACACATGCAAGTCGAACGGAAACATGTCTAGCTTGCTAGATGATGTCGAGTGGCGGACGGGTGAGTAATACTTAGGAACATGCCTTTGGGTGGGGGATAACTATTGGAAACGATAGCTAATACCGCATAACGTCTACGGACCAAAGGGGGGAGCTTGCTCCTCTCGCCCAGAGAGTGGCCTAAGCGAGATTAGCTTGTTGGTGAGGTAAAGGCTCACCAAGGCGACGATCTCTAGCTGTTCTGAGAGGAAGATCAGCCACACTGGGACTGAGACACGGCCCAGACTCCTACGGGAGGCAGCAGTGGGGAATATTGCACAATGGGCGCAAGCCTGATGCAGCCATGCCGCGTGTGTGAAGAAGGCCTTCGGGTTGTAAAGCACTTTCAGTTGTGAGGAAAGCTTGGTGGTTAATACCCATCAGGTATGACGTTAGCAACAGAAGAAGGACCGGCTAACTCCGTGCCAGCAGCCGCGGTAATACGGAGGGTCCGAGCGTTAATCGGAATTACTGGGCGTAAAGCGCACGCAGGCGGTTTGTTAAGCTAGATGTGAAAGCCCCGGGCTCAACCTGGGAATAGCATTTAGAACTGGCAGACTAGAGTCTTGGAGAGGGGAGTGGAATTTCTGGTGTAGCGGTGAAATGCGTAGATATCAGAAGGAACATCAGTGGCGAAGGCGACTCCCTGGCCAAAGACTGACGCTCATGTGCGAAAGTGTGGGTAGCGAACAGGATTAGATACCCTGGTAGTCCACACCGTAAACGCTGTCTACTAGCTGTTTGTGGATTTAATCCGTGAGTAGCGAAGCTAACGCGATAAGTAGACCGCCTGGGGAGTACGGCCGCAAGGTTAAAACTCAAATGAATTGACGGGGGCCCGCACAAGCGGTGGAGCATGTGGTTTAATTCGATGCAACGCGAAGAACCTTACCTACTCTTGACATACTAGAAAGGCAGAAGAGATTTTGCTGTGCCTTCGGGAATCTAGATACAGGTGCTGCATGGCTGTCGTCAGCTCGTGTCGTGAGATGTTGGGTTAAGTCCCGCAACGAGCGCAACCCTTGTCCTTAGTTGCCAGCCTTAAGTTGGGCACTCTAAGGAGACTGCCGGTGACAAACCGGAGGAAGGTGGGGACGACGTCAAGTCATCATGGCCCTTACGAGTAGGGCTACACACGTGCTACAATGGCGAGTACAGAGGGAAGCGAACCTGCGAGGGTAAGCGGATCCCTTAAAGCTCGTCGTAGTCCGGATTGGAGTCTGCAACTCGACTCCATGAAGTCGGAATCGCTAGTAATCGCAAATCAGAATGTTGCGGTGAATACGTTCCCGGGCCTTGTACACACCGCCCGTCACACCATGGGAGTGGGTTGCAAAAGAAGTAGGTAGTCTAACCTTCGGGAGGACGCTTACCACTTTGTGATTCATGACTGGGGTGAAGTCGTAACAAGGTAACCCTAGGGGAACCTGGGGTTGGATCACCTCCTTACTATTACGGCGGACCTTGCTTCGTTGAGTGTTCACACAGATTGTTTTGTTTTGATGAAGAGAAACCGAGAGACTTTGTATTTATGAGTATTTTTGTTCGGGCCTAGGCTAGAGCGAAGTTACCAATATTTACGGGGCTATAGCTCAGCTGGGAGAGCGCCTGCCTTGCACGCAGGAGGTCAGCAGTTCGATCCTGCTTAGCTCCACCACTTATCTGGCCTAGTCAGAATAATAGGCTTGTAGCTCAGCTGGTTAGAGCGCACCCCTGATAAGGGTGAGGTCGGCAGTTCAAGTCTGCCCAAGCCTACCAACTCTTGGTTTTTAATAAGATTAAGTAACCTTAATCAATGCGTACTTATTAGTGTTCACTAGTCAGTGTTTATTGATTAAGGTTTTTTAAACCTTAATTGTAGCCAGCGTGTAACGCAGGTCACAATGTTCTTTAACAATATGGAAAGCTGATAAAAAGTAATCGAAAACTAAAAGAGTGTTCTTAGGAACTTACTCTATCTGATTTTGTGATGAAAACTTGTCACGCATACAACGGCAATACTCTGTTTATTCAGGTATTGCACCTAACGCTTAACGAAAAGGTAAGCGGGTAGGGCGAGTTATTTCGACAAATTGAGCAGTTACTCGTTCAAAGTGTGGAAATAGCGACTATTCGGTTTCTGATCGAGTTGAACGACGAACGAGTGAGGGCGTGTACATTAATGTACATAACCGAGTGAGTGAGGACGTGAAACGAAGAGCAGGAAGCGAAGACGAAGCTATTTGGGGTTGTATGGTTAAGTGACTAAGCGTATACGGTGGATGCCTAGGCAGTTAGAGGCGATGAAGGACGTGTAAGTCTGCGATAAGCTGTGGAGAGCCGACAAAATGCTTTGACCCACAGATTTCCGAATGGGGAAACCCGGCGCTTCGGCGTCATCTATACATGAATACATAGTGTATAGAAGCAAACGAGGGGAACTGAAACATCTAAGTACCCTTAGGAAAAGAAATCAACAGAGATTCCCCTAGTAGCGGCGAGCGAACGGGGAGCAGCCGAGTAGTAATGAAGTAGTGGAATGTGTTGGAAAGCACAGCGATACAGGGTGATAGCCCCGTACACGAAGCGTCATTATTGCCATATTAAGTAGGTCGGGACACGTGTTATCTTGACTGAAGATGGGGGGACCATCCTCCAAGGCTAAATACTCCTAACTGACCGATAGTGAACCAGTACCGTGAGGGAAAGGCGAAAAGAACCCCTGTGAGGGGAGTGAAATAGAACCTGAAACCGTATACGTACAAGCAGTAGGAGCAAGCTCTCGTAAGAGAATAGTCTTGTGACTGCGTACCTTTTGTATAATGGGTCAGCGACTTATATTTAGTAGCAAGGTTAACCGAATAGGGGAGCCGTAGCGAAAGCGAGTGTTAACTGCGCGTTGAGTTGCTAGGTATAGACCCGAAACCGAGTGATCTAGCCATGGGCAGGTTGAAGGTTGAGTAACATCAACTGGAGGACCGAACCGACTAACGTTGAAAAGTTAGCGGATGACTTGTGGCTGGGGGTGAAAGGCCAATCAAACTCGGAGATAGCTGGTTCTCCCCGAAAGCTATTTAGGTAGCGCCTCGGATGAATACCACAGGGGGTAGAGCACTGTTAAGGCTAGGGGGTCATCCCGACTTACCAACCCTTTGCAAACTCCGAATACCTGTGAGTACTATCCGGGAGACACACGGCGGGTGCTAACGTCCGTCGTGAAGAGGGAAACAACCCAGACCGCCAGCTAAGGTCCCTAAATATTACTAAGTGGGAAACGAGGTGGAAAGGCACAGACAGCTAGGAGGTTGGCTTAGAAGCAGCCATCCTTTAAAGAAAGCGTAATAGCTCACTAGTCGAGTCGGTCTGCGCGGAAGATGTAACGGGGCTAAGTAATATACCGAAGCTGCGGACTTGCGCATCACTTAACATTATTTAAATACCGAGCTAACAGCAACGTGCATAAGCACCTGCTGGTAAAGCGTCTCAACACAGTCGAGGTTTCGATTGTCGATGAGGTAAAGGTAAGCGAAACGAGTAATGTTAAGGATGCGCAAGTGGTAGGGGAGCGTTGTGTAAGTGGCTGAAGGTGAGCTGAGAGGCGAGCTGGACATATCACAAGTGCGAATGCTGACATGAGTAACGATAATGGGGGTGAAAAACCCCCACGCCGGAAGACCAAGGTTTCCTGTCCCATGCTAATCAGGGCAGGGTAAGTCGGCCCCTAAGGCGAGGCAGAAATGCGTAGTCGATGGGAAACGGATTAATATTTCCGTACTTGGTATATCAGTGAAGGGGGGACGGAGAAGGTTATGCAAGCCTGGCGTTGGTTGTCCAGGTGAAAGTGCGTAGGGTTGTGACTTAGGTAAATCCGGGTCGCACTTCTTAAATGAAGAGCTCGAGACACGAGACGAGACTCCAAGGAGTTGAAGTTGCAAATACCATGCTTCCAGGAAAAGCCTCTAAACTTATGATATATCGAACCGTACCCCAAACCGACACAGGTGGTCAGGTAGAGAATACTAAGGCGCTTGAGAGAACTTGGGTGAAGGAACTCGGCAAAATCGTACCGTAACTTCGGGAGAAGGTACGCCTCTGTTTGTGATTGAACTTGCTTCATGAGCGAATGGGGGCCGCAGTGAAATGGTGGCTGGAACTGTTTATTAAAAACACAGCACTGTGCTAAATCGAAAGATGACGTATACGGTGTGACGCCTGCCCGGTGCCGGAAGGTTAATTGATGGGGTTATCTTCGGAGAAGCTCTTGATCGAAGCCCCGGTAAACGGCGGCCGTAACTATAACGGTCCTAAGGTAGCGAAATTCCTTGTCGGGTAAGTTCCGACCTGCACGAATGGCGTAATCATGGCCACGCTGTCTCCACCCAAGACTCAGTGAAATTGAAATTGCAGTGAAGATGCTGTGTACCCGCACCTAGACGGAAAGACCCCGTGAACCTTTACTATAGCTTGGCACTGAACATTGACCCTACATGTGTAGGATAGGTGGGAGACATTGAAGCATTGTCGCTAGATGATGTGGAGTCTACCTTGAAATACCACCCTTGTAGGTTTGATGTTCTAACATTGTTCCCTTATCGGGAATGTGGACAGTGTCTGGTGGGTAGTTTGACTGGGGCGGTCTCCTCCCAAAGTGTAACGGAGGAGCACGAAGGTTGGCTAATCCTGGTCGGACATCAGGAGGTTAGTGCAATGGCATAAGCCAGCTTAACTGCGAGACAGACACGTCGAGCAGGTACGAAAGTAGGTCATAGTGATCCGGTGGTTCTGAATGGAAGGGCCATCGCTCAACGGATAAAAGGTACTCCGGGGATAACAGGCTGATACCGCCCAAGAGTTCATATCGACGGCGGTGTTTGGCACCTCGATGTCGGCTCATCACATCCTGGGGCTGAAGTCGGTCCCAAGGGTATGGCTGTTCGCCATTTAAAGTGGTACGCGAGCTGGGTTTAGAACGTCGTGAGACAGTTCGGTCCCTATCTGGTGTGGGCGTTGGATGATTGAAGGGAGCTGCTCCTAGTACGAGAGGACCGGAGTGGACGAACCGCTGGTGTTCGGGTTGTTTTGCCAAAGGCATTGCCCGGTAGCTACGTTCGGAATCGATAAGCGCTGAAAGCATCTAAGCGCGAAGCGAGCCCTAAGATGAGTCATCCCTGTACATTTAATGTACCTAAAGGGTTGTTGAAGACTACGACGTTGATAGGCAGGGTGTGGAAGCGTAGCAATGCGTTGAGCTAACCTGTACTAATTGCCCGTGAGGCTTAACCATACAACGCCCAAGTGGCTTTTTATAAACGCACTATCGTGCTGTCGTGATATGTTGTCGCAAAATCGTGTCCCATGATGGTCACAGTTTGCTGACAAGTATCTTACTCGCTAAAGTTAAAAGCGAGGGACAAACGAGACGGTGATATAAGAAACATAAAGCGTTTGATGAGTGACAAGTAACAACACAAGATTATAGAGTAAGACTAGAGACATTCTTTAGCCTCGATTACAGCTCGACTTGCAAGAGAAGAGCATCAGCTTTTACATATTAAAGTAGCGAAGATACACGATACCGTACGGTAGATAGTGAGTCCTCGTTGCGTAGATATTATCCAAAAGACGGATAAATCTACACAATAGTTTTTGTCTGGCGACAATAGCGATGTGGCACCACCTGATCCCATTCCGAACTCAGAAGTGAAACACATTAGCGGCGATGGTAGTTTGGGGTCTCCCCATGCGAGAGTAGCACATTGCCAGGCTCCCATTTAAAGAAAGGGCTATCCGCAAAGGTAGCCCTTTTTTGTTTGCCCAGCGAAGCTGGCAAACCCGTTCGCTTGAAAGATAGCAGAGTCACCCTGACTAAGGGGAAGACCTGCTGAATATAGCTTTGCAGCATTTCACCGTTTAGACGTCCCCCACTTGCAGACCGACTTTGTTTCTCGATGTAATCGATCAGCTCGGCTTTTTGCTGGGAGGACAATAGAGAGGGTCTTCCCGATGGTTTTTTACTTTCAAGGGCGCTGATACCACCCTTGAGATACTTGGCAACCCACTCATTGACCATTCTTCGACTAACAATCAGAGTCCTGGCAACTTCAGCTTTATTTTTACCTACCTTAAAATGCGCTACAGCCAATAAACGCATGCGCATTCGATGATCTTTAACCTTGTAAGAGAGTGCTTTTAATTGCTGTTCGGTGTGATTGAGTATGATTAGCCTGCAAGAGCAGGTTTTCATTTTTTAGATAAGAAATAGTAGGGTACATAAAATTGCAAATGCACTGTGTATATATAGTCCATTTGTAATGCCAAAAGATACAAGTTTAGTGGTAGATGAAGAGCAACAAATCTTATAATGTTGGAAAGATAGATCGCTTGCTAACTATTAATCAAGGCTATATTAGCCTGACTAATACCAATTAGAGGATAGTCCATGCAATATTGGTTATTTAAAACAGAGCCAGATGCGTTCAGTATTGATGATTTGGCCAACATTCCAAATCAAACTGAGCATTGGGATGGCATTCGTAACTATCAGGCGCGCAATTTTTTACGAGATGAAGTAAAGTTAGGTGATCAAGTTTTTATTTATCATTCTAGCTGTAAATATGTAGGTATAGTCGGTTTGGCTGAAGTAGTAAAAGAAGGCTATGTTGACCACACACAATTTGATCCAGACAGTAAATATTATGACCCAAAATCACCCGAAGACAAGCCACGATGGATGATGGTTGACATTCAATTCAAGCAAAAGTTTTCACAAATATTATCTCTTAAAGAGATAAAAAACATGCCAGAAATTACTGAGATAGGACTGGTTAAAAAAGGCCATAGATTATCTATTATGCCGGTTAAGCAGACTGAGTTTCGGTGGTTACTTGGAAAATGCTAAAGGTGACATTATTCGCTATCAATGGGATCCTCCGTCTCTTGTGATGCTTGGATTTTGCCTTTGTTGGCGACTAAGTTGCGACAGGCAGCAACAAAGCCGTCGACTGAGTTTTCACACCAAATTCAATTATCTAAAGCCTTATAAAAATGAAGGGGGAATTAGCCTATTGTTGTTGAATAAATTGTTGAATATTTGCTTCCAATACAGATAAAGGAACAGACCCATGTTTAAGTACCGCATGATGAAATGCGCGTAAATCAAACTGCTCACCTAAGGCAACTTCGGTCTGTTTCCGTAGTTTTTTTATTGTTAACTCGCCAATTTTGTATGATAAAGCTTGGGCTGGCCACGAAATATAACGGTCAATTTCTGTTTTGACGTTATGCTCAGACAAGGCTGTGTTTTCTAGCATAAAATCTATCGCTTTTTGTCTTGACCAGCCCTTTATATGCATGCCGGTATCTACCACTAAGCGACAAGCTCGCCACATTTCATAGCTCAAACGGCCAAATTCATCGTAGGGATCGTTATACATTCCTACTTCTTTACCCAAAAACTCCGAATATAATCCCCAGCCCTCACCAAATGCTGAAATATAGGTATAACGTCTTACTTCTGGCAGCTCTGTCATTTCTCGAGATAAGGAAATCTGAAGATGGTGGCCTGGAACTGCTTCATGCAAAGTTAAAGCTGTGAGTGCGTATAGAGGTCGTTTATCTAGGGCGTAGGTGTTGACCCAGTAGTAGCCGGGTTGGCTGTCGTTAGTTGGGGAGATGTAACGACCTGTTGTATATTTAGGTGCGATATTTTCGGGCACTGGTTCTACGCCGTATGGAGTCCGAGGTAAATAGTTAAACAGTTGGGGTAGCTTGGCATCCATCTTTTTAGCGATATATGAAGCTTGTTTAATCAGCTCATCTGCTGTTTGAGCATAAAACTTTTTGTCAGTTCGTAAATATTGGATGAACTGGTTGATGTTACCTTTGTATTCCAATTGATCGACGACAGTCTGCATCTCGCTGCGAATACGTTTAACCTCATCAAGGCCTAAGGAGTGAATATCATCCACCGACATCTGGGTTGTAGTATAAAAATCACTACGATTTTGATAGTAGTCTGAACCGTTTGGTAAAGACTTAGCTGCAATATTCGTTTTACTCTTCGGAATATATTCAGTAATTAGAAAATCATAAAATTTTTGGTAAGCACTAAAAATCTGGTTAGCAATGATTAAACTAGCTTGCTCACCTAATTTTTGTTGTTGGATGGAGTCAACGTTAGCTCCCTGCAAATTTTGAAAGGGTGTGTAAAATATACTGTCTTCGGGTGAGTCATGTATAAAGGCTTTGACCGAATCTTCGAAACCTTGCAGCACCACCTTAGGTTGAATGAATCCGCTTTGTATACCTTTTCTCATCCAATTAATCTGTTGCTCAAAATAAGATGGAAACTGTTCAAGGCGAGCTAGGTAATTTTGATAATCCCCTAAGGTTTCAAAACGGCTAGAGCGAGGTAAAAAAGCTAAACTACTATGGAAGCTGGATTCTGATGTAAGCGGCATATAATGCGCATTAAAGCGGTATTGATCTATATGGTTTTGCAAATTCCTTTGTTGAATTAACAAGCTAATTTGCTCAGTTCTATTTAATTCGGTTTTATCTATAAGAGATAGCTTTTTTAAAAAAGCCCGAAATTGGGAGTCTTGTTTCTCCAGCGCATCAGGTGAAACGTCAGCAAGTTTATTATCAAAATCATGTACGCCTTGGCTTGTTGCTAATATAGGACTAATGGATAAATTATATTGCCAAATTTCATCAAGCAATGGCTGTAACTTAGCTGATCCTGTGGCAGAACATACATAGGAAAAAAGACTCAATATTAATAAACCGCAAAACTTTTTCATACTTCTACCCTAGTGTGATGGAACTCTATTTAAGTGTATTTTTAGGCGTATAAATTGGAGTAGGAAAAGCCATTACCTTATCCGATAATGCAGTAATTTTTGAAGTGCCTTGTTTCTTCACTTCATCAATACGTAACACGCTGTGCATTGGTACGTATGTGCGCGTGACGTCAGCAAACTCATCTTTTAGCTTTTCGTGGCTAGGATCCAATACTAAACTAGTGTGGGTATCCCAAACAAAATCACCTATTTCGATAAATCCAAACATACTTCCTTGGCAAACTTCTCGCACATACAGTTCATAACGTTCGCCATTAGCGATAAATTGGATGCGAAACAAATGTTTTTCACTGGACATAATAACTACTCAATATATTAGGCTACTTTCCCCGTTACAATGAACAAGGCTATAAATAGGGATGTTACAAGTTACTTATCAATGGAGATGGTCTGACTAATAGCAAGGCTAACAAAGGCTTGTTCTGGGATATTTTTATCGACCAGTGACTTTATGTGCAATTTATTAATAATAAATAATCCATGTAAGTTGGCCGTTAAATAACTGAATTATTGTTTGGCGGCTAAAGGGCCTAATAAAGCCTGAGTGGCTAGTTGTAATTCATCTGTATCACCAGCCAAAATAGCATTAACGGCGAAACCTTGAACGTAACTGGTCAGCTGCAGTGCAGTTGATTCTATATTAATATGAGTGTGCACTTGTCCTAAACCTTGGGCTTTTTCTAAACAACCAATAAAGTCTAATTGTAATCGGTCAAGATAGTGGCGGCCAATTTCTTGTATTTTTTGGTCATTAAAACCTAATTCGGCAATACAGTTTATTAACAAGCACCCTTTGCCTTTGATATGTACAAGGTAGTTAGCAAAAAATGCACTAATAGAATCAAGACCTTTTTTAGACTCTAAATGTTGCATGACCTTGTTTAGATGAGCGGTTTGATAGTGCTTTAGCACCATGTAAAGAAAAGTTTGTTTACTGCCAAATTCGATATAAAATCCTCTTCTGTTAAAGTCGGTTCTGGCTATGATTTCATCCATAATGGCACCGTTATAACCATGTTCCAAAAATACATCAATGGCTTGGCTTAACACAGCATCAAGGTTGTATTGGGCTTTACGTGGCATAGTTATCAACTGACCTTGACAGAATAAGTGTTCTTAACAGGTTAGACGAGTTAAATTATCTGTCAATGTTGTATAGGTAAAATAAAGCGTCAATTTTTTATAAAATGAAAATGCTTCTTGCCTAATTTTTTTTCGTTTACCAGTATATTATATCTTTGAGGGAGTGAAAGTCGGCTATTTTTCATCTATTAATCAGCTGTTTCCAAGTAATTCAGAATTTAGAACAAGCGCTTCCCGCTGTTGTGCAAACCAGCTCTGAATATTGCTTATGATGATGAACGGCTTTTATTCAAACAGACTTATCTGAGGCGGTGCTCGACTTTGTGGGGGCAATAATTCAACGACTTCGTCATTTTTTGTATTCAGGTGACTGAGTATCTTTTGGATCACCAATGGATGTTCATTAGACACATCCCTGTGTCTAACCCTACGGGCAGCATTCGCTGTGCAAATCGGCTTTCCTGCCGATTTGTCAATGCTCTCTATAACCTCCCACCACCGCATTGCTCACAGGTTTCAATGTCGATGTTAAAAACCCGTTTAAGTCTTTGCGCCCAGGTCATCGACTGGTGCTTTTGTGTCCGTATTTTTTCCTGCCCTGTCGGCAATGCTTGTTTAGCCTTATTTCTTAAGGCTGGTGTTATTGCCAACCTTTTTTCTGATACCCCAGAGCGGGACTCTCTTCAAAATAAGTAATGGCACAGTCTTTCGAGTTTACCCCTATCCTGTGCATTGCTCATGACACCTGCATTGAGACTGAAGCCTGCCATATTTGATGCACAGCCTGACGCAAGCCCCTGCTCTTCCATAGGTGCAATGGTTTGCAAGGTAAAGACCTTTCGTCCTTGCTGTTTGCCTGTAGCGATGCGATAAGTAATGGAATACCCGTGAATTTGCAACATCGGATCGTCTTCCAGCCCATCCAAAGCCAGGTAGTCATTGTCATCATCCCTCACTAATAAGCCCTCGCGCTCAAGAAAACCAGCCACACGTTGGCTAATGTGGTGAGTAAGACTATTCAGTTCACTTTTTGTCGGGGTTTTTATCGGGTGACCAATTCATCGGGAATGAATTTATTCATTACATCCATGTAATTCACCCTACGGGCCAGCAGAGCTGTTGCTGTTTATTCCAGATAAACAGGCTGGACAACCAAAGCTTGCCCGTAGGATGAGAAATAGGGATGTTTCTCATCTAAACGCGTTTTGCCATAGTTATCTTCGGCATATACACCATCGAGGTAGAGCATATGATAAATCGGCAGGATAGTCGATTTACACAGCCAGCGGCTGCCCGAAGGCGTGTTGCACAGGGGGGTGCTTCATGAAAATGGATATTTAAATTACTTCGGGCGTCCTGCCCTTCGCCCCTCCGAGGCCAGCGTCCGGCTGTTCAAAATAGCTCCCGGCAATTTTGTCAGCGCTGAGCCAAATCGTTGGATCAGTGTTACCGCACCCGTTTGTGCAGTCTGTTTGTTGTAGCCTGCTTTTTTAGTGATATGTGTGGCAAGTGTGCGATAGACAATACCCAGTACTTTTCCCATGATGCGAGGATAACTGGCAAACAAAAATCTAAGTTGAAAAGGGAAGCTCAATACCCATTGCCTAATGGGCTCATGGGGCAACACATCATCAACCAGCAATGCGGCGCTTTATGCCATTCGCCACGCACCACAGCTGGGTCTGGCAGACCACGACTAGAATCCTCTGCGTTTACAACTGAATGCAACCAGGTGCTCATGATGACAATCTTCACAACGTACTCGCAAAAAGCCATATTCCAAACGAGCGCACTTGAGGTAAGCTTCAAATTCTGACCGCACATACTTGGGTAAATCTTTATCTTGTTGTCCCATGTGGGTCAGAAACAGGGGGTAATATTTTTCAATAATTTGATAAAGAAGGGTTTGTTCTGGTTTATGACGTTCATACTTTACCGTCCCCTCTCTTCTGGCATCCTTTACACGTGACATACACCACTCCAAACCACTGATGTTTTATTGCTCTGTTTGGCTTAGATGTTGTTATTGAATAAAAGCACTGTATATAGCTTTCATTAACAAGGCTAACATCCATGAATAAAGCAGATATTAGAGCGTTAGAAGCGCAGCTCACCGAGTTGCCTCATATCCAAAAAAACATTTTCTCAGTTTGTTATCACAATTTATTGATTCTTAGGTTGCATCCATCTTAGATAGCTCGTCAGACATCACATGTTGCCGTCACTGTACTCGCCCACAAATTAAGAAATGGGGTAAATCAGCCGGTCTTCAACGTTATAAATGCAAAAATACCGAGTGTGGTAAGACATTTAATGCGCTTACGGGTACTGTTTTATCTGGCCTTCGTCAAAAAGACAAATGGTTTGATTATCTCCAGTGTATGTTCGACAGCTTACCTCTGAGAAAAGCAGCACAGAGAGTGAATATAGATTTAACCACTGCATTTAGATGGCGACATCGCTTTCTAACAGCCCCAACCAAGATACAAACTAAGAATGTTTCGGGGATCGTTGAGGCAGTTGAAACCTTCTTTCTTGAGTCATTTAAGGGTAAACGTAACATTGAGCACAGAAAGCGTGGGTAAAAGGGAGAAGGAAAAAAGTCAAAGAAGGAAGATAAAATATCAGTGTTAATTGTGAGAGACCGAAACGGACAAGTATGCGATTTTGTATTAGACGAGTTAAGTAAAGAGCATATCCAAGGTCACCTCAAGCCAATAATTGATAGTGATGCTGTACTTTGTACAGACGGCGCAAGTTGGTATAAAACGTTTGCTAAGCAAGAAAATATCGCTCACCGAAGATTGATAACATTAGATAAACAGCGAGTGATAGGTAAAGAGTTCCATATTCAAAACGTAAACAATTACATATCGAGGCTAAAAACATGGATTGTCCAGTTTAACGGTGTTGGAACCGATTATCTGGCCCATTACCTTGGTTGGAGGAGATTGTTTGAAACATAAGAAGTTTCAACATGTAATTAGTTGAAACTGGCTATGGGAATTAACAGTAGTTAACCCAAACAGCGCCCCTGAAATAGTGTCTCAATGTGCGCATGACAAACGGGCGCAATAAAATCATCAAAAATGATGGACTTCAATCTGGCCCCAGCTTGTGCAAGTCCTTATCCAGCATTGCACTTAACAACACTTCTCCCTCGGCATTCACGCGAAACTCACCATATTCTGCCGCGTTATATAATTCTGCCGCACCCTCGGCAAAAAAGAAGGCGTTGGTGGCAAACTTAATTTTGCCATCACGAACACGATAATACAGTTTCAGTTGGTCAGGTTGTAATACTTGCTCAGTATCTAGGCCAACAAAAGAAGCGACACTTTGTTGATCGAGTTTGACTACCACAAAGCTATGTGTAGATTCGGCGTCCGCGCCCCATAATTCACTAGACTCCATTTTAGATAATGCCTCATATATGGCGTCAGCGAGTTCAAAGCGTAAGGCCATATAATCCCCTTGCATAAGTGAGCGCGGATCTACAGGCGCGAGTTTCAGTTTGACAATTTGGCCCTTAGACAAATGTTGCTCTTTAACCACAATGGACCAATTCATTAGCCCCAGGATCAGCATTAAACCCAATACTGCAATGACTTTATTCATGGCTATGCCCTCCTTTTAGCCACCACAGGGCAAACAACTTACTAAATAGCAATAGAATCACGCCCAATATCAACAGACTAAGAGATTTTTGGGTCAGGCTGAGCTCAAGTGAATAATAGTATTTTGCAATATAAAATAGACCTGATAAGACACCCAGCCCCAGCAACACACGATGACTGGCAGCAAAACCGAGCACCATGATCAACATAGCAACGGCGAGGCCTGCAGCTTGCATCGACGCCAAACCAATAAACAAGGTTGCCACTAGCGTGATAATGGCAGGTGTTGAGTGTGTGTTGACTTGGTAACGTTGCAACAAGTGCCATGCTAAATACAGCAAAATCAAACAATTCAGCCCTTCATCTAACCAAGCAGAGAGCATAAGGTGGCTTGTTTGTGGTGCCTGTCCTTGCTCCATCCACAGCCAATCCAGGGTGTTAGCACTTTTGATCATAATCATCGCAATTGTTAGGCCGTAAGCAATGGCTTTAAGTCTTTGAAAATGTTGTTTAAAGCTAAATTCACGTAGCCATAACCAAGTACAAATAAACATCAAAATGCTGCTAAACAAAGCCGCTATCGACCACAGTGCCATCACCACACTCAAGGCGTACGCCGCAAAGAAGCTGGAAAACACCCGATGTAAAAAACTCGGCATAAGCCAAGCCAAAGCCATTTGCAAGAGTGCGCAAGTAAACCACAACATCCAGTCAGTGTGGCCAAAGTGCTCAAACAGTGCCCAAGCTAACAAGACTTGACCGTTGAGGCTGACAGCCAATCCGAGATGTTCAAAAAATTGCGATTTTGGTGCACGCAATATAAAATATGCGCTAAATAATAATCCCGTTCCTATTACTGCTCTGGTTACAACACTGTCCATTAAATCCATTAAACCAGCGGCAAAAAAGCCAAAGAAAAATAACGCAGCTAGCCAGCCAGCAAAAGCTAATAATACTTTTATATACCAGGGTGTATGTATTTCGTGATCCAGTTTGACATCAGCTGGCACAAGCTGTTGTTCGGCTAATTGCTTGATGAACTGTTGGTTGTTTGACATTATTGAAACTCCTTCATGAGCTTTTTAAGCCAAAGGGCAGCGCCTGTAGTTAGGCCTATAGTAAGGACAAATAACAGCAAAAACGCACCAGGACCACCAGATATGGCAATGATATTCGCCACCCATGACACCACCACCACAATCCCTGACAGACTGCCCAGTGCCAGCATAAACAGATCGGGCTGCCGTAAACGGTAGACAAGATAAGCCAAAGCCATAAATGCCAACCAAACACTCGCACCTAACCACGAAGTTTGGTAGTCAAAAATAGACATTAGTGCCAAACTGGTGGCACTTGTCGTAGTGGCTAGCGCGAGTGAATGCGGTGCCCAGGAGTGATTTAACCAGGTGTGTAGGGGCCGACGTAATTCCCAAAAAAATAAACACACACTATTTAACAAAAATAAGCTCCACGCCATACTTTCGTCGCGTTCAAACAATGCCGGGATCAGCGAGCCCATTGAATCGTGATATAGCCAAATACTGAGGTTTAATAACGCTAGCCACACTATCCACAAAGGCGCAAAACGGCTTATTATTACCCAAGGCAAGCCAAGCACAGCCCAATTAAAAAACAATTGCCAGGGATCCGCGCCAGTTTGATACGTCTGACCAAAAAAGGCCATCAGCGCCCCTAAACTTAAGAAAGCGACCGTCAGAGTGACCTGCGCCAAAAGAGGTTTTTTTTCAATAAGCAGGTAAGCAACAATAGCCAATACGATGAGGACCTGGAATAAAGCAAACTTGGCAAATCTGCCTATTTCCTGCCAATTCGCTGCGACAAAAAAGATCAGCGAAAACCCCATGGCCAAAGCACCAGACCACAACAAAAGTCGCGCTATAAAATCACGCCATGCTATTGGGGAAGGGTAAATATGACTGACAAACAAGGCTTTTTTAACGTTGTGCGTAGCCAGTTTTCCTTGTTCGATTAGTTGGCTAATCAACTCGCGTTGGCTCATTTAAGTTCCTTTTATTTTAGTGCATACAACTTTGCTCAACTGTGATTGTAGTGCGATTAAAAGTATACTCTATCCGAATTAGTTTGGCCTTCTAATGCAAAAGCGATGGTCAACTGAGCGACAAACAATGTTTGATACTCTGCATGAAATTACCCAGCAATTTACCGTTTATTATATTATCAATTCAAATAGTTCACTGTATGATTTCCTTAGCACGATTGAGATAGTAGGGTCATAAGGGCCAACAAAGGCTAATCAAACTAACCACAACCTTTGTATCCTGTATAGGTAGAATAAAACGTCATTTTCTTAAAATGTCAATACAAGATGCCTCATGTTTTCTCTCTTTTATATCTCAAACTCAACTAATAAGTGCAATCAACTGCCCAAGGTTGAATGTCCGTTGATCGCTCAGGCTGTGTGAAAACCCAATTCCGTGACACGAATTTAGTCTTGTGCATTTTTGACTCAGATTCAAAATAGTTAAACGTGCTATTTAGGTTGAGAGCAATCTAAAAAATAATATCGGTTTTTTAAGTCGTGTTTCCAAAATTGATGATAAATAGGCTTGATGACTGCTTTTTAGAGAGGGATTTGGGGATAACGAACTATTATTCCTGCATGGCGGCTAGTAGTGTGGGTATGCCGACTATCGACATTATTCGTTTGAGATTGTAGGCCAGCACGTGAAGGCTCATTTCGGTACTGACATTCTTCTTACGTTTCATTAAGAAGTGAGACGCTCCCATCCACATTTTAATGGTGCCAAACGGGTGCTCGACAGTTTGCTTTCTGATGACGATGGTTTCAGGCGCTGCATCTAATCGCGCTTTCATCGCGTAAATATCGGCTTCATGTATTCAACGCCGCATTTTCCTCGGCTCTGTTTTTGATTGTGTGCATTGAGTGCAAATTTCACAGTCCCTGCATGCGATATGATTAACATATACCTTCTGCTCTCAACCACGTTTCGTCTATGTGGTAGCGTCTCGCCTGCTGGGCAAATATAGATATCTTTATCCTTGTCATACTTGAACAATGATCTATTGAATGCATGCGTTCTTAATACCCTTGCCGTTGTCTTTTCTAAAATCCGCAATGGTTTTAAAGTCAGGCGTCAGGCGTTCGAGTAACCACATCGTTTCAACATTGCGTTGAGTTTCTCGCTCCAACCGCCGTGAAGACTGCACACGATCCAGGTAGCCATAAATGTAGAGCTTCAACATAGTGGCAGGATGATATCCAAGGCGACCTGTGTTTTTAGGCATTACCTTGTTGAACCCCAGAGATGCTAAGTTGAGTTCATCTACAAATACGTCAATCACTCTAACGGGATTTTCAACATTAACGAAATCATCTAATGCTTCTGGGAACAGGGTGACTTGGTTGCGACCTTGGCCTGTCATATGGTGGGACATATCAGCGATTCTTGTTCTTGTTAACCTACTAATAAATATAGTAAACAGGCTAAATGGCAGCCGATAACATCAAGATTATTTGATCATAAAAACACGCTGCTTAGCTCAAAAGGTGATCAATAGTTTTCACACAGCCTGCGCTCAAACCAGCCCGATGACATAGATTCACTAAGCTTTACTACGTGTAAATGTCAGCAATTTCAATACTGTGAGATTTAGTTAATAAACACTACTCCATTTTCTCTTGTCTTCTTCTGTGGTGACGAGCTTTTGTCTTTTTCTTGATGCTACGCTCAATTGATGTAATCTATCTGAATAATCATTCATGCTTTAGTAGTTGATGCACTCCAAGTCCCAAACCAATCAAAATGTTCGTTATGGTGAAATAGTTGAAAGTGACTTTAGGCCACCTTGGTGGGCTAAAAATAGGCACGTACAAACTATCTTCCCGCGTTTTATACAAAAACGCGCCAAGCTTGATTACCGTAAGGAAAAGTTGACCTTACCTGATGGCGATTTTGTTAATTTAATTTGGGCTGGTGATGTGCACAAAGCATCCGGTTTAATTGCTATGTTCCATGGTTTAGAGGGCTCTATTCGCTCTCATTATACCAACGACATGGCGGCAAACTTCGTTAAACAGGGCTATGCGGTGGTGTTGATGCATTTTCGTGGTTGTGGCGGTGAACAAAATGCAACACCTAGAGCGTATCACTCAGGCGAAACTGAGGATGCATGGTACTTCTTGAATTGGCTTGAGCAGAAATTTCCTGAGACACGCAAAGTGGCTATGGGTTTCTCTCTTGGCGCTAACATGTTGCTCAAACTCTTGAGTGAACAACCCAAGCAACAGATTGTAAAAGCGGCAATGGCAGTTTCTACACCGTTTAACTTAGCCCTGTGTGCTAGTAGTATTAACCAAGGATTCTCCAAGGTTTACCAAGCCTATTTGTTAAAAAGCATGGTTAACAATTTGTTGATTAAGATGCGTAATATGGACTATGGCAAGTTACTAAAAGTGACCGAGTCGCAAATCAAACAATTTAAACATTTCCGGGATTTTGATGAGCATATCACTGCGCCATTACACGGTTTTGTGGATGCTGACGATTATTATAAAAAATGCAGTTCACGAAATTTTCTTAAAGGTATCGCCACGCCTACTCTAGTCGTCCATGCTAAAGACGATCCCTTCATGCACCATAGTATTGTGCCTAATGCCGAATTTTTATCATCAAGTGTATGCCTTGAAGTGAGCGAAAATGGAGGGCATGTAGGTTTTATGCAAGGTACACCATGGCGACCCAAAATCTGGATGCAGCAAAGAGCCAATCACTTTTTTCAGCCTTTTATTGCTGACAAGGGCAAACATTTATCTAGCGGTATCCCACAATGATTATCTCGATTGCAGACTTAACCGAAGAAACTTTATTGAATATTATTGAAGGCTTTGTATTACGTGAAGGCACCGAATATGGCGAAGCTGACGTGTCACTTCAAGAAAAAGTACAGCAAGTGCTGGCCCAGTTAAAATTAGGTGATGTGCTTTTGGTCTATTCTGAATTACACGAAACAGTGAATATCATCCCCAAGCAACAGCTCGGGGAGTTTGAATTGTCAGAGAGTCAGCAACAATAGATTCTAGGTCGGTTTAGTGAGCTACAAAAACTAAGTTAAAGTTGACTGGTACTGTGAGCCCAATGCCACTTAACCCCGCCAATTTTTGCAATATTTCAATTCCAGAAGTTAAACCAAAATCTGCAGCCGATATTAAGATTGGTTGAGTGCTGGTGGCTACGATGCCATTATCAGCTTTACGGGTTACTTGCACTGTTGTGCTAATCGTTTTGCTGATACCCATAACGTTTAACTCGACTGGAAGTGTCACTGATATGGAATTGCCCTTTGCAAGAGTCAAAACACTGTCAGGTAATTGCGCGGTTAAATTAGCAGTAGGAAATTTGTCCACCAAAAAAAGTTTTTCACGCATACGGGTATCGCGAATTTCGATGCCTGAGTCGATACTTGCTAGGTCAATTTCAAGCTGGAATTCTCCCTCAGGACTAAATTCACCTTTTATTGATTTAAACTGTTGGATTTCACTAATATGTTGATTTTTAGTTGATACAAAACTCAAACTTGATTCGTCCTCAACTAACATCCAATGGGCGTTCGCTGTAGCACTGAACAAAAAAATACTGATAAAAATAGTGCTTAATAAAAAAGATTTCATAGTTAACTCAATTAGTTAGAAATAATGCTGCTATACAGCCTGGTTATCGTTGCCAAATTCACATTTGACTATGTTTGGCCAATCGACATTTTGATCACCCATAATAAAAAAATCAGGATTGATTACACTTGTACGCAAGTTGTAGCTTAAAGGGGCAAAATTATGTGCCAATATTTTGCCTCCCGCTTCGACCACTATACATTGAGATGCACCTGTATCCCATTCTCCCGTTACGCCAAATCGTAAAAACACATCCGCTTTACCCTCAGCAATAAAACAGGCTTTGAGGGAACAACTGCCCGCAGGTAAGGTTTGATAAATACGGTTTTCACTTAGGCTAGATATGACTTTTTCCCGAGGTTGTCTGCGGCTAATAGCAATAATTAGCGGGTCCTCGTTTGGCGCGTCTAAATTACGAACGAAAATTTGTTTGGTCTCTACAGGGCATTCTTTAAATGCGCCATGGCCTTTCAAAGCAGAATACAAGGTTTCCCCTGTGGGCCAGTAAATTACACCCATAATAGGTATATTGTTTTCTATCAATGCAATGTTAACAGCAAAATCACCACTGCGGGCGATAAACTCTTGAGTGCCATCAATTGGGTCGATAAGCCAATATCGAGTCCAAGTTTTACGTAATGCTAGTGAGCCAATTTCAGTCTCTTCAGACATAATGGGAATATCTGGGGTTTCCCTTTTTAACATTTCCATAATGACTTCGTTGGCTTTGTAGTCCGCTGTGGTAACAGGAGAGTCGTCCTCTTTTTGAAAACTGGTAAAATCACCACTATCGTAAATTTCTAATACTACTTTACCTGCTATGACTGCCGTCCTTTTGGCTATCTCAAAAAGCTGTTGTGCATTTTTTGTTGGCATTAACGCGCCCTCTTCCATTTTTCAGCAAGTAACAATGCAGCGATACATCTGGCCTCTATAAAATCATCTTTGTCTAATAATGCATCTATATTATGAATCGACCATTTCACAACTTCTAGAGGTTCAGGCTCATCACCGGGTAGTACTTCAGGATATAAATCTTCTGCAATAAAGATGGTCATTTTGGCATCAAAAAATGCTGGTGCCATACTAACGCTATGCAATGGGTGTAATATTTTTGTCCCAAAGCCTATTTCTTCTTTTAATTCTCTATTAGCGGCCACTTCTGCCGACTCGCCAGGGTCTATCAATCCTTTTGGAAAGCCTAATTCATAGGTATGAGTACCTGCAGCATATTCCCTCACTAACAAAAATTCATCATCATTGATAAAAGGCACCACCATTACAGCGCCTCTGCCACTGCCAGCCATGCGTTCAAAAATGCGGGTTTCGCCATTTGAAAATTCTAAATCGATTTGTTCGATTTTAAACAAGCCACTTTTAGCAACTACCTTACGGGAGTGAATTTGTGGAAGGGATTTTTTATTGTTGGTGTTGCTCATGAATTTTTCACGTTAATATAGCCGCTGATCTCGTCTGTTTAAAAGTCAAATAAACTTTAAATCGATGAATTTTCTAGTGTTTTAATATACCTGTTAAATAGAGGACATGCCACTTGTCAAAGCTTGCTTGGAAAAATATTCATACTGTGTTGCTCGATATGGACGGCACTTTGCTCGACCTGCACTTCGATAATCATTTTTGGTTAGAACATTTGCCTAAAAAATTAGCTGAAAAACATGGTATTTCACTGCAAGCTGCCAAAGATATGATGGCCGTTGAGTATGAACAGGTAATGGGAACTCTGAGTTGGTATTGCTTAGATTTTTGGGCAGACAAGCTCAATATCGATATCCTTGAGGCTAAACGCGAGATTGAACATCTCATCAGTATTCGTGAAGACAGTTTACCTTTTATCGATGCCTTAAAATCCTCAGGGCGAGAAGTGATATTGGTCACTAACGCCCATCCTGACAGCTTATCCTTAAAGGTGGAGCATACTCAATTAGACAACCATATCGACCAATTAATATCGACCCACGAATTTGCTGTCACCAAAGAATCCCAAGTCTTATGGCAAAGGCTTCAGGCAAAACTTGGTTTTAATCCACAACACACACTTTTTGTGGACGACAGTTTAGGGATCTTAAAAGCCGCGCAAGAATTTGGTATTAAACATTTGCTGGCTGTTAGTAACCCAGATAGCAAACAACCTGCTAAAGATATTTCTGACTTTCCTTCAATACAGGATTATCGTTATTTACTGGATGATATTCAGGCGAATCCGTTTATTAACTGAACTGCCATTAAGCCAAGTTAATTAAATGTTCAGTAACCTATCAGATAGCATAAAAATATTGATGCTTGAAAACTCTCTTAACCCTGTTAAAACTTAATCGGATAATACCCATCAGCATCGGGTTTACCAAAAAACTGTGCCGCTTGGTGTACTTCTTTTGGTAAGCTGACTTCGGGTTTAAAACGTCCATTAATTTTAAATTTCAGATTAGCAGGAATAGTGGCTTTTGCGGTTAAGCCAAACCTATTGGGTTGTTTGACGTGCAACACAACGTTGCCGTCTTGGCAGCTTAGATCAGCATCGAAATCACCTAATTCTATGACACCGTTTACCCCCGTAAAGTTGGCATTTAACCATTGGCCTTTACCGGTAAATGTTTGGCAACCTGCTTCGTAATTCACCTCATTTAGCTCTACTTTAAAGCGCCCGTCAGCTTCAATTGGTATGGGTAAAGGCAACAAGCTAATCGCTAAGTTTGTGGGTATATAAGCTAATAAATTTTCAACTTTGAGGTGCTGCCCTTTGAAGCTAACATGTCCATTTACCGAGATTTGAGTGACATCGCGTATATCGCCCGCTTTAATATTGGTGCTGATTTCCCCTAATAACAAAGGGAAAAAAGACAGGCTCCAGTTGACATCAGAAATGGGGAACCCTTTTGCTTGGGCACTTTGCACATTACCATTCCAAATGGTGCCCGATATGCCACTCACACTTATCCCATTGGGCAGCTGCATTTTCGATAAAACATGGACTGCAGGTAATTTAACAATTAAAAATATAAAATAAACCACAAGGCATAAACTGCCCCATTTCAAAACTGACTTCATGATTTCCCTAGTTTTAAACGACGAATTTTAACTTGCCCAGGTAAATCAGATTCTGCGATATCAATATCTAATATGCTGACACCCGTTTTTTCAAGTGACTGCAACCAACTCAGTACATCATTAAAGGGAGCTTGATCTATCCAAACTTGTAATTCGTCACCCTGAGGTTGCATCCGAGAAATAGCAATTTTCATGGAATTAGCTGATTGGTTTACCGCTTGAGGTAGTGAGCCTGAAAATGAAGTCTTATTCACGCCACTACTTCGCAGTTGCACCGCTCGGTTTGCATTTTTTTGGACCCAATCAAGTAATTCTGTTTGATTTTTAACTGCTGTTTGATCTCTCTCAAGTGAGGTATTTAGGGGTGACCAAAACCCCCAATAAAATATGGCTACTAATACTAAGATCGCTGAAATAATCACTAAGCGTTGTTCACGATCACTGAGTTGTAAGAAGGTACTTTTGAGCTTGTCCATATTAACTCCTAATCGACAAAGAGCCGATTACCTGATTGTCTTTTTGATTAATAGAACCTTGCTCAACAGTAAAGCCTTGAGCTTCTGCTTGGCGCTTAAACTTGTCTAAGGCATCAAAATTACTGGCCACTACCTGAATACGCAACTCTCCCCGACTACTATCAAAGCGCATGGTTTGAGGTTTAACTTGCGACTCTTCAAATGCAGGCCTGAGTTGACTCAGCATAATTAACATCGATGCTCCACCACCACTTTGTTCCAAGGTCTTCATTTGGCGCGTCATGGTGGTTCTGAGATCGCGATATGCACCCGCATTAGGAAATGCACGTTGGTACTCACTACTAACCTGTGCCTTTAAAGTGTCCAGTTGCTCACTGAGTCGACTCTGCTCTAGGCTTTTGTCAATTAAAGCAGTGAATAGTGCAATAACAGCCAATACTGCAGCTAAACGCCATTTTTTCCATTGGCCACCGACTTTTGTGCTAATTTTGTACTCGCCTTGCAACAAGTTAAATTCCGTTAACTTGACCCCTTGGGCCAACACTTTCATAGGCAATTCAAGAGGCATCACCGACACCTCTAAATTCTCCATGCCTGCCATATCAGCCAAATCTGTACCGGAGTAATCATTAACCAAAAGCGCTTGTTCGGTTTGTTTGGCATATTGTCGAGCATGATGATTAATGGCTTGTATTAGCCAGTCTCTCTCACCTTGTAAGCCGGCCCAATCATCTTTACGAACCAACAATTGTTGTCCTAGTTCCAAGATAGACCAAGCGTTTTTATCTGCTAATGGCAGTGCCAAAACATCAGGTATAACTTGGTCGCAGGCTAAACCTGCGTCTTCAATTATATTCAGCCAGCTTTGTAGTTTTTCTTTGTTTACTACCGCGACAGCTTGTTTATTACCGTTTTTGGGGCCAAATGCAAAAAATTGCTGGGAGATATCGCCACTTATTTCCTCTTCCAATATAAAGGGAATAGCTGCTAAGGCTTTACGCCCAGCTTTAGCAGGCAACGCTACCCATTTGAGCAAAATATCGCTGGTAGGCACTAATGCACAAATCGGTCTTCTGCCTGCCCTGTCTGCTAAGGTGGCTAATTGTGCTGCATTAGGTAACTCACCAGAGGCAATGATTTCGTTTTGTTGGCTAGACCACACAATCCAATGAATCGGTTCATCTGGATTGGCGCCTAGTCGCACTACTAACTGTTCCATCAGGTTTACGTACCTTGTTGGTTGTTATGGATTAACAAAGCCATCTTGTTAAAAGCTTGGTCATTAAAAACCACTAAATTCACGTCTGATGACACTGACATTTTTACTTGGGTCGACCTTAAATAAAGTTTTCATAGAAAAAGTTGCATCATTGTACTTGGTCTTGGTATGTAAAATAAAATGTTCTGTTTTTACATCAAACCATTTTTTCTCTTCAGCATTAAGATTCGCAGCTTGGATGCTTGGCAGACTTAAAAATTCTGTAGTGGTTTGATAACCATCGGAACCACGATTAGCAAGTACAGATTTTGCATCAGATAAATTAAGTTTGGTAGCGGCGGCAATAACAGCCGCATTTTCTTCACTCACAGTGTTGACATTAATAACAAATAAACTGTCATTGGGTAATACACACACTAGTTTAAGTAATTCCCTGAGCCATGGTACTTCTACACCATTGATTAAACGTAACTCTGATTTATGCACCATATAATTGTTGGCTGCCACATAAGGAAATTGTAAGCTTTCATATTCGCTGTCTTCAGCACCTAAGTTCGAAAGTCTGTCATCTTCGTCTAACCAATCGACTAATGAGTCGGTAAGTGTATCAATATTATAACTAGGGATCGCAGGCTCAATGTGACCTAACAAACGTTTGAATGCTAAAATGCGATCAGCTAATACAGGGGTACTTCCAACTACAGCGCCACCGGAACCCGTTCCGGGCTCTCTTAACGCATTAAGGTTAAAGCAGCTTTGCATATCGACAAGTTGCGCTTGAATACCACCTCCTTCTATAGGGTACACAAATTCCTGATCCCATGGTTGCTCAAGGTGAATAACCTCACCATCTTCATCAATCAGTTGTTTAATGGATTTTCGCGCATACTGCTCAGCACCCATGGCATTCCAATAGGCTTGATTGTTTTCTTTGATGTTGGACGCCCGCTTAATTTGTAACTGCAACCTGCCACCCATTTCTGTGGCAAGCACGCTGACAATAGCCACAATTAACAACACTATGATTAAGGCCACGCCTTGCTGTTTACGCTTGAGTTGATTCATATACCGTTTGCCAATATAAATTCACGGCGAATTTCACCAAAGGTTTTACTAACTATGGTGATGGATATTGCTATTGGTAACGTAGCACTTGAATATGTTTCTTTCCATTCATCAGGCTCTTCTAGCTGCTCTGCCTCGGTTAAAAAACTGACACGAAAATCCTCAATATCAGAGAGTAAAATTTTTACTTTCGGTTCGTAACCAATCACATGGTCTACATAATTACCGTACAGGCGCTGCAGTTGTTCTTCCTGTAAACGATAACCAACAGCTTGCAATGTGCTTCGAGGCAACAACATTTGTGGGTTATGCCAGCCTGCTCTTACGAATCCAATACCATCTGCATCACTATCAAATACGTCTTCACCACCAGATATAACGGCACTAACGGGTTCGCTATTAATACGCACTTTACGAGGCACAATCTGTAAAATATCCCGTTCTATAGTCAGCATCGCTCTTTGTAATTCTTCCAACTTTTCAAAGCGTTCAGAAGATAACTGGTCGCTGCTAATGACCGAATTAAGCACACCGGTACTCGCCAACCCTATAATAGTAAAAATCGCCATGGCGACTAATATTTCTATAAGGGTAAAACCACCTTTATGATTATGTGGCCGGTTGATCATTTTGTGGTTTGCTTAGCGATGAATGTTTTTACTGAGGTTACTGTGCCTTTATATTGTTGGTCCAACCCAACAGACACTTCTACCTGCACCATGTCTGAGTCACTGGTTTTAATGACTCGTTGTTGCCAGTACCACTTTCGGCGCGCCATTTCTTGCTCGCCTTTTTGATTGTTTTTGACCGGCCAAGTGGTATCTATGTGTAATTGTGTGAGCCGATTGTTGGCAACCCAAGTAGCAAAAGTAATATCTTCAATTTGCCCAACCCCGATCAAATGGTCACTCGCAGCCTTCATAATGGCAGTGCCTGTTAGTGCAAAAATGAACAGGGCTACCAGTACTTCAAGTAGCGTCATCCCTATGGTGTATTTTGGGATTTTTACATGAGCAGCGTTAGGGTGCATTTAACGGCCCTTCAGTTGTTAATGGTGTACTATCTTGACCATTAAGCCGGAAGTATGTGGGCCGCTCATCACTAAATTCTGGTTCGTAGGCTAAGGTGATAGAAAAAGGGGTGATTTCACCACTAGAAAAAATAAAAATTTGTGGTGGATCGAGTTTCTTATCTTCCTGACTACCTATTTCCACGGCATCATTAGATACTGTCAGTTCTTCATCAAATACGCCGCTACTGAACAGGCTATCTTCCATTTCCCAAGGTAAGTCCGTTAAAAACAATTCCAAGGTGAACAAATCGGGTAATTGATGCTCAGCAAAGGTGGTATCAAGTTCAAGTTTTTGCCATTCTTGCTCTTCATCTTGGTACATAAAATAATAGCTGTTGTTGTCGTCATCCACTCGTAAACCTAATTGTCTCTGGTTTAACACCGCGAAATCCGACGCCATGTTAAACACCACGTGCAAACGTTGGGTTTGTTTTTTAAGTAAGTCTTGACCATTTTCGCCAGAATAACTGAGCACCACAGCACCCGTGGCCAATCCCATGATAAGCAACACCAGCATCACCTCTAGTAAGGTAAAACCAGCATATTTAGCAAAGGGTGAACGGCGCATAGTCATCTTAGTGGGTGATCAGTATACTTAGTTTAAGTAGTCGTTTAGATTCCAATTACCAATGTCATCTTCGGTGCCTGGTTCGCCGTCAGGACCATTAGAAAATATGTCAATCCGGCCTAGTTCACCGGGGCTAAGCAATTGGTAAGGATTGTTCCAAGGATCATTTGGCAGACGCGTGATATAGCCGTTTGCTCTGTAGTTGCGAGGAATGGGGTCGACAGTAGGTTCACTGACTAAGGCTTCTAAGCCTTGTTCCGAGGTGGGGAACACATTGTTACTCAATTTATATTGGGTCAATGCATTTTCTAGACTTTGGATGTCAATGGCCGCTGTTTTAATTTGCGCTTCTTCTTGATTGCCCAAAATTTGTGGTGCAATCATGCTCGCCATGATGCCGATAATTAACAATACCACCATGACTTCAATCAGAGTAAAGCCTTGGTTTCTGTGCTTATTTTTGTGTTTGTTTTTGTTTAAAAAGTTACGTTGTTTCATTAGATATTCACCATAGAGTTTAATGCCATAATAGGTTGTAAGATCGCCAGCACAATAAACAGTACGACTGTTGCCATAGTCACGATTAAAATAGGTTCGAATACTTTGAGTGAGACACCGACCAAAGATTCAAATTGTCTGTCTTGATTATCTGCAGCACGTCCTAACATTTGTTGTAATTCACCACTGCGTTCACCTGATGCGATCATATGCATCATCATAGGTGGAAACATTTTGGTTTGCTCTAGTGAGGCTCGCAAGCTCGACCCTTCTTTTACAAAACCTGCAGCGGTGTTGACCGCAGCCCTTATCTGTAAGTTCTCCAGTACTTCACTAGCAATACGCATACTTTCTAAGAGTGGCACCGCGCTGGAAGTTAAAATGCTTAATGTACGAGCAAATCGTGCGGTATTTAAGCCTTTCGATAATTTACCAATAAAAGGTAAGCCCAGAATGAATTTGTGATAACGCTTTTTCATGACAGGTTTCTGCAGTACGCGATTGACGATGACGACTAGTATCACCGTCACAATGGCAACAGCTAAACCATAGGCCTGTAAAAAATCACTCACATCAATCAATATCTGAGTGATAGTGGGTAAGTCTTGGCCCATATTCTGAAACTGCCCAACAATTTTGGGTACGACAACGGTCAACAGTAATATCACTATGGCGAAGGCAAAAAACATCATGATGCTGGGGTAAACCATAGCTTGAGTAATTTGGCTTTTGGTTTGTTGGCGCTTTTCGGTGTAATCCGCCAAACGGTTAAGCACTGTATCGAGGTGCCCTGATTTTTCGCCAGCGGCTACCATAGCGCGAAATAAATCATCAAACACGTGGGGAAATTCCGCCATCGCATAAGCTAAAGTGTGACCTTCTACTACTTTACTACGTACCGCCATCATCATGTTTTTTTGACGGGGTTTTTCACATTGCTCGGCAACGGCCAGTAAGGCTTCTTCAATAGGTAAGGAGGCTTCAACTAGTGTTGATAGTTGACGGGTAAGTAGGGATAAATCAGCAGCTGAAATGGTGTTTTTAAATAAAGTAAAGCCAGCTTGTGACTTGCGTTCTTTTTCAGCCACTTGGTCAACTTGCATGGGTATTAACCCTTGTTCACGCAATTGCTGACGTATTTGCCTGGGGTTATCACCCTCTAAAACACCATTTTTGTTTTTGCCACTTTTATCCATGGCTTGATATGCATAAGCAGCCATTTAATCTTCCTTTGTCACTCGCAACACTTCTTCAAGCGAGGTAATACCTAACAATACTTTTCCGCAGCCATCATCACGAATGCTCGGCGTGTTTTGGCGAATATATTTTTCAATCGCTTGCTCACCGTGGCCAGTATGAATCAGTTCTCGTATACCTTCATCGACGACTAATAATTCGTGAATACCTGTTCTGCCTCTGTAACCCGTTTGATTACAAGCCGCGCAGCCTTTAGGTATATGCACGGCATGGTCAGAGGCAGCAGCTGTTTTTATACCCAAAACTATGCATTCTTGCTCACTGGGGATATGTGATATTTTACAATCTGAGCATAAAGTACGCACCAAGCGTTGCGACAACACTGCCAATAAACTAGAGGATAATAAGAACGGTTCGATACCCATATCTTCTAAACGCGTGATGGCACCTGCTGCAGTATTAGTGTGCAAAGTCGACATCACTAAGTGACCGGTCAAACTGGCTTGCACACTGATTTGTGCTGTTTCTAAATCGCGAATTTCACCTACCATGACGACATCAGGATCTTGTCGCAATATCGCTCTTAGGCCACGGGCAAAGGTCATATCAACTTTTGGGTTAACTTGCGTTTGACCAATGCCTTGTAAATCAAATTCTATAGGGTCTTCAACCGTTAAAATATTCCTGTCTTTGGAATTGATTTCACTTAAGCCTGCATACAAGGTAGTCGATTTACCTGAGCCTGTCGGACCTGTTACCAAGATAATACCGTGAGGTTTACGTACCAGTTTAGAAAAGACACCACGATTGGCCTTTGTCATACCTAAGTCTTGCAAGTTTAGGCGTACGTTGTTTTTATCGAGTAAACGTAATACTACGCGTTCACCGTGACTAGACGGCATAGTGGAGACTCGCACATCAACCGCACGACCCGCAATACGTAAAGTAATACGGCCATCTTGTGGGACCCGTTTTTCGGCTATGTCCATTTTTGACATTACTTTGATACGAGATACTAACATCGAGGCCATTTTACGATTGGGACGTAAAATTTCTCGTAATACCCCATCGACTCTAAAGCGCACTAAAAGCTGAGTTTCGAAGGTTTCGATATGAATATCTGATGCGCCTTCCTTGATCGCTTCACCCAACATGGCGTTAATGAGTTTGATAATGGGTGCGTCATCTTCGCTTTCTAACAAATCTTCGGTGTTGGGTAAATCTTCCGCCAGACTAAACAAATCACTTTCATTGCCTATGTCTTCCATTAATTGTTTAGCTGCGGATGAGTCTCGTTGGAAGGCTCTGGTTAAGATGGACTCAAACTTATCAAGCTCGACTTCCTTAAGGCGAAATTCTGCGCCTAAAAATCGTCTGACTTCTGCAAATATCTGAAATTCTGTATCTTGGGTATGATACAGAATGGCGGGCTTTTCGCCTGTATCAAGTAATACTTGATGACGCTTAGCGAAACTAAAAGCCAATTGTTTGTGCTCGGGCTCGTCAACAGGCATATCCAGATCAGTGCCTGACTCTAGCAATGCCTGTTCTTCAGCATCCACAGCGCTTAGGTGGGCGACTGGCATGACTAGTCGTTATCCTTTTCTTTGTCTTTGTTCATAATATAATCTTCAAATGACGGCGGTAAGCTTAGCTTGTCATCCCACAAGGGTAAAGTCGGGCCTTCAGTATTTGGCATCAATGGAATACCTTGTGATTGGCGTTTCAACTGCTCAGCACGAATATACTGGTATTTTTTATGGCTAATTTCATTCATGGTGACGCCATCACGTATGATGGTTGGGCGAATAAATACCATTAGGTTACGCTTGCGTACACTGGTCGATGTCGATTTAAACAAGTGACCTAGAATTGGAATATCCCCTAGTAACGGGACTTTAGATACGCTTTCTTGTACGTCCTCATCGATTAAACCACCCAAAACTATAGTGCCACCGTCATCCACAATGACAGTGGTTTTAATTTCGCGTTTATTAATAATAACATCAACTGACGTAGCGCCACTTATGCTAGACACTTCTTGTTCAATCAATAATTGTACCGCGTCTCCTTCGTTAATTTGTGGGGTCACTTTTAATTTTATACCCACTTCTTGACGTTCAACAGACTGAAAAGGGTTCGAATTGGTTGAGCCTGTGGTTGAGCCTGTAATAAGAGGTACGTCTTGACCTACTATAAAAAAGGCTTCTTCGTTATCCATAGTGGTGAGATGAGGAGTGGCAAGAATATTTGAATTGGTATCTGTACTCACCGCTTGTAAAACTGCTCCCCAGCCACCTGAGACGCCACCGAGTAAAAAGCCGTTCACCCCACCAAGTAATGAGGCTAACGTGGAAAAATCTCCAAGTTGAGTTTTTTCCGTGGGTACCACTACCGCATCACCGTTAGAGGTTGTGGTAATGGAATCTACAATAGTTTTGTCTTGGGCTTGTTCAACCCCAACAGCAAGGGAGCCTATACCCACCACACCATTAGTAAACTGTGTGCCGCCGCCTTTTTCATTGGCCCATTGCACGCCTAAAGTGGTGCCGTCACCTTCAAATACTTCAACAATGATCGCTTCCACTTGCACTTGGGCGCGGCGCACATCTAATTGACGTATGACATCTTCCAGTGAGCGCATCATATCTGGCTCAGCCGTTATGACTAGTGCGTTTGAGTCTTCATGAGAATCAATGCTGACATCACGACTAGAGGTCTGGCGGCCCTTAGTTGAGCTATTTTCTTCAGCTTGAATGCTGGCGCTTACACCTTGTAATACTTTGACTAAATCTTCCGATTTAGCGTAATTCAAAAATATGACACGGGTATTACCACTGGTTTCTAGTTCAGAGTCCATTCGCTCAACTAAATTTATTAAACGTTTACGGGCTTTAACATCACCACTGACAATAATACTATTGGTTCTATCATCGGCTACAACTCTTGGATCGGATTTACCACCTGAGTTCGACTTGCCTTGAGACTTATTGACGCTGTCGATAATACGCACCAACTCGGTGGCAGAAGCATATTTTAATTTAATAATTTCGACTTCTTCGTCACCGGCTTTGTCAACACGTTCAATTATTTCAACTAAGCGATTAACCACAGCAGCGCGGCCAGTGAGCATCATCACGTTGGATGCATCATGACTGACTACGTTACCACCGCCAGCGGTATCATTTAGTTGGCGCAATAGTGGTGCAAGTTCTCTTACAGGTACGTTATAAACAGGCATCACTCGGGTAATCATTTCATCACCATCAAAAGGGCTGCCTTCCACTACCGGAATATTCGCGGACTTGGCATCTTTGGAGCGGATAACCTTGATCACACCACTGGACATTGTGACAGCTGAATAACCGTAAACTTGCAACACGTTTAAGAAAAACTGGTAATACTGCTCTTCATTGAGCAAATCATAACTGCGCACGGTGATTTTCCCCCGCACATTAGGATCAACAATAATGGTCTTCTTCAGATTTTTACCCACAATATTAATAAATTCACTGATTTCAGTGTTTTTAAAATTCGGAGAATAATCCGCAGCAGCCACTAGACTCGAAACAGCAAAAAACGCACTGCCAACAACTAGGAGTAATCCCTTTAATACATTGGAGCGGTTGCGTAAGGTACACATCATATTTCTGGTTCCTCTTCCCCTTGGGGCAGATCAAGGTAAATAGTAATAAATTCATCTTCGCGTTGTACAGACATTTGCAAAGATTGTAGTTCTTTGAGCATATTCATAGCTTCTAAGGCTTGCTGCATATCGGTTAAATCTAAGCCATTTATATCAGTAATGACATCACCTGACTTTAACCCCGCAGCTTTGAACAAAGCGGGCTTTTTACCCGGGCTCACACGGTATCCCAAAAGCTCACCATTAGGTCGATGTGGTGATACAGCAATGTAGTCAACAAAACTGGCTGGTTGATCTTGTAATTCCCTGGCAGATTGAACTGCATCGTCAAATAATGTGCGGCGCTCTGGGCCTGGATTATTGGGTTGTGAAAGTGTGACTGGAGCTTGATTAGGTTGCTTAATCGATTGGTTGGACGTTGTATTATAATCCACACCATCTAACATCAATGTTTCACTGGTGGGGCCATTTTTAATAATGACTCTGTCCACATAAACTTCTTTTAATGAAGCATTAGTGCCTTCAATTTTATCACCAATACCATAGGTTTGTTGTTGGTTTCGATTTTCGATTATTGCAGCGCCTTGATCTTTAACCGAGCTGGAGACCACGCCGGTTAACGTCAAATTAAGTCGAGTAACGGGTGCATCTGTCACTTCCATTTCTACTACTGGTTCGGCATTATAATCACCAAATAAATTAAGCCGTTTGATGTCAGCTAAATTTAAGCTGCTATTAGCGTTATTTAGGGTAACGGGTTGACCACTAGATATGTTTTCTAAGCTGCCATTGTCGGCAGGTTTAGGCCACAAACGCCAGGTTAGTTCTGCCCCATAAGAAAGTAGAAAAATTGACAACAGTAATACCATCAAAAAATTAATTTTTTGATGGTATTTGACTAGTTGGAGCCATAATTGATTAGCGGTATGATTAACGACAGTCATTGTCTCTCGGTGGGGTTAATAATAAAGTCTAACACGTTAATGATAACCAGTAGCAACAAGTGGGACAACTTTAATCCACCTTAGTTATAAAAAAACGACAAATTAACTGACAAATGAAAATGTAAAGGGCTTAGATAGTGCAAAAAATTCTAAATGAAGGCCAAAGTGTACGCTTAGACAAGTGGCTTTGGGCTGCGCGTTTCTATAAAACCCGCTCCATAGCCAGAGATGCGGTGCAATCTGGCAAGGTGCAATACAACGGACAACGCAGTAAACCCGGAAAAGTAGTCGAATTGGGGGCTAGTATAAAGATACCCCAAGGATTCGACCTAAAGGATGTAGTGGTACTGCAAATAAAAGAACAGCGTCTAGGCGCACCACTTGCGCAACTAATGTATGAGGAAACCCCAGCCAGCGAAACGTTGAGGGCAAATAATGCAGAAGCACGGAGACTAAGTGCCTTTCATAGTCCAAAACCTGACGGCCGACCAGATAAAAAGCAACGCCGCCAAATTATTCAATTTAAACATCAATAATTCCCAAGGTAACCAACATGGCATTTGACCAGCTGCATCGATATTTATTCAATCAAGGCAATGTAAGAGGAGAAATGGTGCGTTTAGAAAAAAGTTTTCAGGCCATTTTAGATTCTTATCCTTATCCGCCTGTTATCCAAAAACTGTTGGGTGAGCTGATGGCTGCGACTAGTTTGTTGACCGCAACATTAAAATTTAAAGGCGACATTGCCATCCAAATTCAAGGAGAAGGCCCTGTTAGTTATGCCGTGATTAATGGCACTCATAATCAGCAGTTAAGAGGAGTGGCAAGGTGGGACGAAACACTGAAAATATTACCTTCTGAATTCAGTGAATTGGTCCCTAAAGGAGTGCTGGTGATCACTATTACTCCAGAACAGGGCGAACGTTATCAAGGCATGGTCGCTCTAGATAAATCTACTTTGTCAGAATGTGTTGAAGCATATTTCGAACAATCTGAACAGCTAGCTACTAAAGTGATATTACGTACTCAGCTAATAGACCAGCATGAAAAAGCCTGTGGCATGTTTTTACAAATTTTACCTACCAGCAGTCAATCAACAGATAAGGCTGACACCGCCTTCGAACATCTCAGTACCATAACCGACACCATTAAAAATGAAGAGCTATTCGAGCTAACAGCTGAAGATATTTTACATCGTTTATATCATCAAGAAGACCTTGAGTTATACCCTGCGAGTGACGTGGTTTTTAAGTGTAATTGCAGTAAAGAGCGCAGCGCAACTGCACTCTCTGGAGTCAGTAAAGAGGAGTTATTAGACATTATTGCTGCAGACGGCGACATAAAAATGAATTGCCAATACTGCCATACCGAATACAGTTTTGATGCGATTGATATTGAGAGTATTCATGGGGGCACTTTTAATCTTCCTGTTGGACAGGGTTAGTCGTATCTTTTACATTTGATGGCAATATTAGTTTGATTTTAGACAGTCTCTGTATGGATAAGGCAAGTTGAGTGTTTATTGAAAAAATCAGGTATCGGGTAAAAAGGATGGAAGAAACCGAGTGATAGTGGCCTAAGGAATCTACATTAGATTTCCACAAGTGCTGTCAGATGAAAGACATTTTAGCTTTTTTGCCTATCACTTTCCTTCACCTAGCAACCTTAAATTAGGAAGCCATAGACCTCATTTCAACCCGCTTTTTATTATCCCTGTAGTGGCTCAGTCGAGACAAACACGTTCACCGCGTTTTGCGACTTTAAAGCCTTTTTGTTGAACTAAATCATATTGTTTACTTGAAGAATATCTAATCTTATTACTGTGATTAATATGAAAAAACCTGACTTTATTTTGTTCAGTCTGGGGTAAGTTTTCGAATCGGTCCATTGAAGCTACGACACGAGGATGGGGGATTTTTGACATATCTCGCCCTTGCAATTCATTATTATCGAAGAACGTAGCATCAAGGTATGCCACGTCAACTTGAGATATTATATCTTCAATACGGGTATTAAATTCAGTTTCCCATCGATCCCAATCGTCAATGTCGGGCAAAAAAAGTACACTTTTTGATGGGCCTTTAATAACATAGCCAGCTGTTTCAGAATATTCGTCGCGATGCGGCACCAAGTGGGCCGTGACCGATAAATCATCATTAAACACAACAGGTTTTTTGGGTATTATTGAGATGAGTTCAATGTTTTTATAGTTGACTAGTTGGTCCCACGGCCCATTATTTTCCAAAAAATTTTGCATCCGTGGTAGAGGAAAAACCTTAAGTCCTTTGGTGCCTATAGATTCATGTCCTGCGAACATCAAACCAGTATAATGGCCAATATGGGCATGTGTTAAAAACACAGCAGATAATCCCAGTGGCGCATTGCCTCCTTCACTCATACTATCAAGCAAATTCATTTGTTCTCGTAAGTCAGGAGTGGCCTCAAAAAGATAACGGTTAGAATAACGATGATCGACTAATGCCCCTGATGCCGCCCATAATTTTAAAGAAGGATTTGCCCAAGCAGGATCATCTGGGTTGCCAATCTGGGGGGCTCCTCCGTCCTGTCCTATGCCTAGAATAACAAACTCGACGTTACAGGATGCTGACGATGGCTCTTTTACAGAGAAAAGATCTGCGCAGCCAGTTGTCAATAAAACTGTCGTAAATACAAGAAGTCCGTAATATTTCATGAAATATCCTTTGATGTCTAAGGGTAAACTGCGCCACCTTGGTTACATTTCAGCAGCTTTTCTCATGCCCAAAAGCAAAGCGAACATGATTCGATACCCAGAATAGTGATGGGAAAATACAAAAAAATCACAACGAAATCGCCATACCAGTCTCGGTAGAGGTACATCATGCACTCGTTGACGGCTTGCATGTGGGTCAGCGAGCAGCTTAGCTTTTTTGTGGAGAATATGCAGCATCATTGATCTCGAGCATGATTTCGTAAAGCCTGCCATGAGCACTATCGCAAATTGCATCTGTTAACATTCCTTCAGGGTCGCATTTTTTTGCTCCGTCAATAAGCCGCGCGTATTGACGGACAAAATTATTGCTGTGGCGAGCTCTTATTTCTGTGCCATACAGTAAATCGTACATATCTTCTTCATCGGTTGCGCTGAGGAGTAAAAAGCGGCGGCTAAACATTTCTGCGTCTCCATTAACCATTTCTGACCATAACTTGCTCATTTTATCTGAATCAATTAATCCAACCCCTCTTGGGCCCTGACTAGAGATATACAGCATACCAACAACAGAACCCAAGGTAACTCTGACCATTTCGTACATGCGGATAAATGATTGTTGCTGGGAGTGCTGAACACTGATCTGAATACTACTAGTTTGAATAGCTGCATGTTGTGCACTTTTTTGCATCTCAATATGCTGTTGATGCATGGCTTCGTTGTTTTTTGATAACTCTTTTTGCTGTAAAAAGAATCCTACCACTAACCAAAGGAAAGCAAGGGGGGCAAATGCTCCTTCTAGGAAGCTTCCCAAAGTGTCCAGTGGTTGTTTTGAAAACTCGTCCCAGCCTATGTGTGCAGTTAAATAGTAAGCGCCTGATCCGAGCCAAAAAAAGGTGAGGGATAACGCTAGGAATAGTCGCCAATCTAGTTCGCTTAACCGTTTAGGGATCAACACATTCTCTCTCATATTTAAAAGTGATTCTGATTCTCCGAAAATAGCAGTCAAAGTATCAGACTACCAGTTTTAAACATTCCGAATGAAAGTGGGCCGCGGACTTCCCTTAGTCTTATAGGCAAATTTTGTCTTTTCCAGTCAATTGCAACTAGTACTAAATAGTGGGCACAGTCGCTCTTTATTGGCGTTAGAAAGTGAGTGGTTTTTGAAATTCGGCTATGACCAATCAGGTTTTACTATTCCCCGAAATCAGGTATTCCAGAGTGTAACTATCGATATCTGCTACGGTTAATTTTTCATCAAAAGCGAGCATGGGTGTATCTTGGCGGCCATGTTCAATTGCATAACGAATAAACTCATCTTTGTTATGGGCTAATGCTGATTGATTGCCCAAAGCGGGGGCAGAAATGCCCTCACCATTCACCCCATGACATGAAGCGCAGTTTGTTTGGTATACCTCTGAGCCTCTTTTGATAACCCCTCGACAGGGTTTTCAGACAATTTCACTCGTTGGGCACCAGATTGCCAAAATAACCAATAGGTTAAATCCCAAACTTCATCAAGTGTCATTGGGCCACCCATTTCATCAAGGTAACCACCCATGGCGGTACCTTGCCGACCATAAGAAATGGGGCGTAATATTGCATGGGGCACACCGGATTCAAATAAACTTTTAGCACGCAGCGACGGCGCGTGGTCATTTTTGTGCCCTTCACGATTTTCACCGTGGCATAAGACGCAATATTTTTGATAATTAGCCGAGGCAACAGCAGCTTGTTCGGTGGTCAGCTCACGAGGGGGATCTTGTTTTTCATAGGCTTTTTTTGCGAAAACATATTAGACAAAACGACGTAAGTAATCGTTATTACAGTGAGTTTAAGAAGTTTGCTCATCCTATTAGTCCTTTAATAAATGGATATCCTTAAGTCTAGTTAACCCATCACCTGATAGCCAATAGACACATTAGCAATTAAGCCCCCTTGAGCATGATTTTGCAACGTGACTTTTCCAGAGTGCATTTCAACTATGCGTTTAATAATAGCTAAACCTAGCCCTGAGCCTAAGCTACCACGTGCTTTGTCGCCTTGAGTGAAAGGTTCAAATAGGCTTTGTATATGCTCTTCTGGGATCCCTGGGCCAAAGTCGCGTATAGCAAAACATAACTGCTTTTCTTTTTTATTATGCCGGGACGTAATTTCGATTTTGTTACTGCCATAACGAAAGGCGTTTTCGATTAAGTTGTCTAACACTCTTTTTAATGCCACACGTCTAATTAACGTTATGGGTAGTGGCTCAAGATTTAAAGTAATTCTATGGTTTTCTTCTATATTTCTGACTTGTGCTGCGTCTTTGATCAGGTCATTTAAATTACTTGCCTGCATACATTCTTGTTGGTCTTGGCGCACATAATCGATAAATTGATCAATGATTTCGTTCATATCTTCAATATCGTGAACTATGCCTTCTTTCACCCAGTCTTGGGATTCGGGTAACATTTCTGACGCTAATCTGATACGAGTAAGAGGTGTGCGTAGATCGTGTGATATACCGGCGGTCAATAACGCTCTGTCATCTTCAAGTTGTTTAATGCCTTTAGACATTTGATTAAAGGCATGGGTGACGGCTATTAATTCAGTTGAGCCTTCTTCTTTTAGTGGTTTAGGCACTTGCCCCCTGCCTACTAATAACGCGGCATCTTGTAGGGCTTTTAAAGGGCGGTTCAATCGCCGTACAAAAATCAAACTACCACCCACACTTAAGATGCCAATCATCAGTAGGTAAACTAAATGAGGTGAACCGTCGCCTTGTCCCAATCCCACCATAGGAATAGTGATCCAAATATCGGGATTTTGTGGCGGGTTGATCCAATATAAATAAGGCTCGGCATGGGTGATTCTCACTTGTGCTTCGCCACCTAGACTATCTGATATTTGCCTTGACCAAAATTGATAGGGAGTGGCTTGATCTAAACCATTTTGAATGGCTTCTGACTGGCTGTATACCTGCATGCCAGCGGCTTTGTAAAAACGCGGATCAAGTTGCGGGTTTTGGCTGTCAATGTCTTCAATAAAAGCTAGCTTGATTTGTGTAGCAAGCAAATTATTGAGTTGTCGCACATTGGGGCTAACAAAATAAAAGGTAACAGAGACTAAAGACGCTATTTGGTTGATAAACAGTAAGATGCTAATCAACAAAACGGTTTGACCAAAGGCACTCTTGGGAAGAAATCTCACTTAGTTTTCAGCACAGATGCTAAGTTGTGTGAAGTGCTGGTGTTAAGCACGACTACTAAGCCGCGCTTTCGCCATCTGGTACAAACACATAACCTAGGCCCCAAACGGTTTGGATGTAACGTGGGTTGGCAGGATCTTCTTCAAGCATGCGACGCAAGCGGGAAACCTGTACATCGATACTGCGTTCCAGTGCACTATAGTCTCGGCCTCGGGCTAGGTTCATGAGTTTGTCACGGGACAGGGGCTCTCTTGGATGAGTCACTAAAGATTTGAGCACTGCAAATTCACCACTGGTGAGAGTCATCGCTTGGCCTTCGGCACTCATTTCTCTAGTGCCAAGATTAAGTGAGTACTTACCAAATTCAATTATTTGTTCTTCAAGAGAAGGTGCGCCCGGCGCTTCGGTTGTTTTGCGGCGCAGTACTGCTTTTATTCTGGCAAGTAATTCTCTGGGGTTAAAAGGTTTGGGTAGATAATCGTCTGCACCCATTTCTAGGCCAATAATGCGGTCAACTTCATCACCTTTAGCGGTGAGCATTATGATGGGGATCCCATTTTCTTTTTGACGTAAACGACGACAAATAGATAAGCCATCTTCACCGGGTAACATCAAATCAAGCACCATAAGGTGGAAATTTTCGCGCTCTAACAATCTATCCATTTGTTCAGAATTAGCAGCGGCTCTGACCTGAAAACCTTGTTCAACTAAGTAGCGTTCCAATAGGCTGCGTAAGCGCATATCGTCATCGACTACTAAAATCTTTGTTGTTTCCTGTCCCATAACCTAATCCAAATATATTGCATGATTGAATACACTATATGCGAAAGCCTGTTAATTCAAAAGCTTGCCATGATTGGCAAAGCATTTGGATTGTTACAAAGTTTGTCATCGGCAGTCAGATTGACAGTGGAACTGAACTTAAAAGAATTTTTTACCTGTTAAAGCGATATACATAGCAAAAACACCTACCAACGCATAAACCACTTCGAAAAAACTGATCTCTCCTGGTGTTTGGTTGATAAACATTGAAATTAGCATCGCGGTCAAAATTAATGATGGAACCGCAATAATACCTATCAAAATGCGGATTTTAAGAGAAAGCTTTGGTGCATTATTCATTAGTTGTAGTCCTACTTACTTCTCACTGACCCAGTCCATTTGAAAACCTGCGCGGCGTTTTTTATCCAGTAACTCTTCTAAAAGAGGCATTAAGATCAGCTCCATGGCTAAACCCATTTTACCGCCAGGCACAACTATGGTGTTGATGCGGGACATAAACGAACCATCTATCATTTTGAGTAAATAGGGGTAATCAACACTTTTCATTTCACGGCGAAAACGCACCACTACAAAACTTTCGTCTTGGCTGGGTATTTCCCGGGCACTAAAAGGGTTAGACGTATCGACTGTGGGTACACGTTGAAAGTTAACATGGGTTCGTGAAAATTGTGGGGTGATGTATTTAAAATAATCGTCGAGGCTACGCACTATGCTGCTCATTACAGCTTCCCGAGAATGACCTCTGTCTGTGGTGTCACGGACAATTTTTTGGATCCACTCCAAGTTGACTATAGGCACCATGCCAACTAGCAAGTCAACGTGTTTGGCAACGTTTACTTCGTCGTTGGCTACCCCACCATGCAAACCTTCATAGAACAGCACGTCGGTATTTTCAGGTAAGTCTTGCCAAGGGGTGAAGGTACCGGGCATTTGATTAAAGGGAACGGCTTCGTCAAAAGTATGTAGGTACTGACGATGTTTGCCCATGCCGGTTTCTGCATATTCAGTAAATAAAGACTCGAGCATTTCAAAATCGTTGGCTTTGGGGCCAAAATAGCTGATGTGTCGACCTTGTTCTTGCGCCTTGCGGATCGCAACTTCCATTTCAGGACGAGTGAACCTATGGAAGCTATCTCCAGCTACCACCGCTGCATTGACTGACAAATTACGAAAAATGTGTCGTATAGCATTAGTGGTCATAGTTGTACCAGCACCAGATGAACCAGTGATAGCGATTATGGGATGTTTAACTGACATTCAACGCACTTTGCTGCTTAATGGATGTCATTTATAAGCAAGCTTGCTACTCGGGTCAAGGACTAGTTAACTTTAAGAGTAACCAAATTACAGTGTTTAAATCGGCTTATGGCAATGTGGGCAAGTAGTTACAGCCTTTTTAGCGTTACGATTATCCATCATGCTAAACATCATCTTAGCTTCATCTCGGTCAATATCTAAACTATGGCGAAGCAGTTCCAGTTCGGCCAACTCCCGCTGGGTAACTTTCCCATCGGCTAAAGCTTGTTTAACTTTTAGCTTAAACGTTTCTCGTTTTTGGTGGGCTTGTTCAGAAAAACTTGATGCCAGAATACCTGCTGGTAATGCAACCATACCCATACCAAGTAAGGTAATGGTACCACCAAAAAACTTGCCCCAAGGGGTAACCGGCGTTACATCGCCATAGCCTACAGTGGTAAGGGTCGTAATTGCCCACCACATGGCATCTGGGATACTGCCAAATTTTTCTGGCTGAATATCCTTTTCAATTAAATACATGCCAGACGCAGCGAGGACCATCATAATTAACAAAATACTAAATGCCGCCAGTAAAATTCTGTATTCTTGCTTAAATGCCTGCACTAACATCTGCATGGCGCTGGAATACCGACCTAATTTAAAAATTCGTAGCAGCCTAAGTACTCTTAAAATACGTAAATCGATAGTAAAAAACAGGCCGATATAGAAAGGTAAAATAACAATCAAGTCGATCATTGCCATTGGGCTAGATAAATAGCTTAAGCGTTTTTTACCATGGCTAATAGGCCGGTTGTCGAGCTCAATACAGGTCCAAACTCTGAGGCCATATTCAAAGGTAAAGATGACGACCGAAAAAATATTGAACCACTCAAAATGTTGCTCGTATAAAGCATCTAGCTCTGGAACTGTTGCTAATATTACAGCAACAACATTCAATAAAATCAGGAATGCTAGCAGTAAGTCGATGGCTTTTCCGAGCTTACTTTGGTCGGCTTTGGGTTCTAACAAGATGGCTAATCTATGACGAAGTTGTGGTATTTGCATGGGAATAATTCCATTAATTTGACATTGATGCTGGGATCAGCGTTCTCAAGGCACGCTGCCTTGTTACTCTTGGGTAATGACAAACATATATTGATTGATAACTGTTTACTCAACGGTGTTCAAATGCCAAATTTTTCTGCACATTTTTATAATCTTCATGGGATGGCCCGTGAGGCTAAAATTGATGGTGCACATTTATGCAGTGGCGAACTAGCTAGTCATTTAGGTGTAGGTTTACATGGGCACATTCACAACGCTCTTTATGACGTGCGAAGTATTGCGCCGGCACTTAACCAGTGGATGCAAAAGGGATTGTTAAAGCCGTCCCTTTTTCACACAAAAAAAACATTCATTAATTATTACTGACACTATCACGAAATAAAACTAGTAATGCTTGGGTCATATCCTGTTCTAGTCAGTAATAAAATATATAATCCACTACATTGACGTATCAAAACATATCAAATAGTGCGGTAAACGCCACTAACCAAAGGATAAAACCAAATGAATTTTAAACGAGGAATACTTCTCCTCATTATTGTCATGCTTATCGCCGCCTTTTTTATGTTTGATATAGGGCAGTATCTGACTCTCGAGAGCCTAAAAGTGCACCAGCAAGATTTGGCTGAATACATCAAGTCAAATTGGTTGCAGGCATTCATCGTTTACTTTGTTATTTATGTCACCGCTACTGCGCTTAGTTTACCTGGTGCCATTATTTTAACCTTAGGCGCAGGTGCCTTATTTGGTTTAGGTTTCGGATTACTTTTAGCCTCCTTTGCTTCTACTATCGGCGCTACGCTGGCATTTTTAGTGTCACGGTTTTTGCTCAGAGATTGGGTCAAATCAACTTTTTCAGAGCGCATTAAAGCAATTGATAAAGGCGTTGAAAAAGACGGGCCTTTCTATTTGTTAAGTCTTCGATTAGTCCCCATTTTCCCATTTTTTGTTATCAATTTAGTGATGGGCGTTACCAGCATCAAAACGGTCACCTATTATCTTGTCAGCCAAGTGGGAATGCTTATTGGTACTGCGGTTTATGTTAATGCGGGCACACAACTAGCTGAAATAGAAGCCGTGTCTGATATTGCTTCCAAAGAACTAATTTTATCTTTTGTGTTACTTGGCATTTTCCCGATTATTGCCAAATTAATTTTGAATTTTATCAAACAGAAACGGGTATACAAAGGTTGGCAGAAACCTAAGACATTTGACCGCAATATGGTAGTGATTGGCGCTGGCTCTGCAGGTTTAGTGACAGCTTATATTGCGGCTGCGGTTAAAGCATCGGTCACCTTAGTAGAAAAACACAAAATGGGTGGTGACTGTTTAAATACAGGTTGTGTGCCTTCAAAAAGTTTATTACATGCCAGTAAGATGGCACATGTGCATAAAATTTCTGCAAATTCAGGTGTGAACTACCAAGCACCAGAAGTTGATTTTAAAGCGGTAATGAATCAAGTACACAGCGTGATCAAAACCATAGAGCCTCACGATTCTATCGAACGTTATGAGTCCCTTGGGGTAAAAGTAGTGACTGGTAGCGCAACAATAGTATCGCCTTGGCAAGTTGATATTCAAACTGCAGATGGCGTGCAATCGCTAACCACTAAAAATATTGTTATTGCTACGGGTGCCAGTGCTTTTGTGCCACCTATTCCGGGTCTGCAGGATATCGATTACTTAACGGCCGATAACTTATGGGATTTAACCGAGCAACCTAAACGCTTAGTGGTGTTAGGTGGTGGGCCCATTGGTAGTGAATTATCTCAAGCATTTGGTCGTTTAGGCACACAAGTGACACAAGTAGAAATGTTGCCACAATTGCTCGCTAAAGAAGACCCAGATGCAGCCCAGTATTTGTATGATCAATTAATCAAAGATGGCGTTGACGTACGCTTGAATACCACAGCAACAGCCATTGAAAAAACCGCTGAAGGCAAGTTTATTGTGTTGGAAAAAGATGGTAAACAAGAGAAATTGCCCTTTGATGAAATATTGATAGCTGTGGGTAGGATGGCCAACCTAAAAGGTTTTGGCTTAGAAAAATTGGGTATTGAAACCAACCGTGTGGTGGTGACCAATGAGATGCTACAAACTAAATATCCGAACATATTGGCCGCTGGCGATGTTGCGGGCCCATACCAGTTTACTCATACCGCAGCACATCAGGCTTGGTATGCTGCGGTAAATGCTTTGTTTAGACCCTTTAAAACCTTCAAAGTCGATTACAGAGTTATTCCATGGGCCACATTTACCGATCCTGAGATTGCCACTGTGGGATTAAACGAGCAAGCTGCAAAAGAGCAAGAAATTGCTTATGAAGTCACCACTTACGATATAGGCGGGTTAGACCGAGCATTAGCAGACGATCATGCTCGAGGATTTGTAAAAGTCCTGACACCTCCTGGTAAAGATAAAATACTTGGGGCAACTATTGTAGGCGCGCAAGCAGGAGAACTCATTGCAGAGTTTGTGCTAGCGATGAAATACAACCTAGGTATGAATAAAATTCTCGGTACGATTCATATCTACCCCACTATGGCAGAAGCAAGCAAGTACGCTGCAGGGAACTGGAAAAAAGCCCATACACCTGAAAAACTACTGGCATTTGTCGAGCGTTTTCATACCTGGCGTCGTTCATAAATGAGTGAGAAATATATTAATGGAAAAATCCTATCTTGTTTATTGGCTGCAGTTTTATTGATGAATTCTGCTATTGCTCAGGCTTTTGACCATCAACATCACATGTTGACTCAAGTGTTGAGTGACGTGGTGATGTTGTCGCCTAATAAAAAGCAAACTCGGGTGGATTATGGGCTGCTTAGTAAGCAGCCCGATAAGTTAAATGAATATTTGACGACCTTATCCTTAGTCAAACAAAACGAATACCAGTTATGGACGTCCGATGAACAACTGAGCTTTTTGATTAATGCCTATAACGGCTTTACGCTACAGCTGATTAATCAGAACTATGCAAAGTTTCAAAGCGGCAAAGTAGAATCAATTAAAGATTTAGGCAGCTTTTTTTCTAGCCCATGGAAAAAATCGTTTTTTACTTTGCTCGATGAAAAGCACAGTTTAGATGATATTGAACACAACATGATCCGCGTATGGTTTGAGCGCCCGCGGATACATGCCGCCTTGGTGTGTGCAGCAGTAAGTTGCCCACCACTGAGAAACCAAGCCTTTGTCGCCGATAGCCTGAATGCACAATTAGATGATCAAATACGTCAGTTTTTATCTGATGACCAACGAAACTCTATTAACGTAAGCGATAATCTTGTGTATCTCTCTGCTATTTTCAAATGGTACGGTGAAGATTTTGAGAAGGGGCAGCAAGGTTTTAATAGTCTCAAAGATCTGATTAAGGTTTATCAAGAAGATATGGCCGATGATCCTCAGCAACTGACTTGGTTGCAGAAGCAGAACTTTAGTATTCGTTACTTAGATTATGATTGGCGGTTGAATGACATCTCGACTTTTTAGATCTTTAAGCAATATTTTTAGTGTATGTTTTGTACTTGTTTCTGTGGCAACGGCCAACGCTAACCCAGAATTTAAGCGCATCACCACTATTGAAGAAAATAGTGCCCAATGGCAACAAACCCTAAAAGCAGCTAAAGGCCAGTCGGTCTACTTTTACGCTTGGGGTGGTTCAAAAGCCGTCAATGATTATATACGCTGGGCAACACGAGAAATTGCACAGCAATATCGTGTAAAATTAATCCACGTTAAAGTCACCGACCCATCTGAGCCAGTCTCTCGACTCAAAGCTGAAAATGGCCGAACCAGTGCGATTGATTTGATGTGGGTTAACGGTGAAAACTTTGCGTATCTGAAGCAGCAAGAATTTTTACTCGGCAAATTATGGTCAACCATTCCCAATGCTGCTTTTTTAGTAGTAGATAGTTTACCTATCACAGTGGATTTTGGTGAGCCGATGGATGGCTTTGAAGTACCTTGGGGTATTGGTCAATTTAACTTGATTGCTGAAAATGGGGTATTTCAACAATCACAAGTCAGCGCCACGTCATTGTTAGATATTGCGAAAAAAAATCCAAACACAGTCACTTATCCTCGGCCACCAGAATTCCATGGCACTACTTTTTTAAAGCAGCTGTTAGTCAACTTAACCGATGCCGACCCGCACTTGTATCAGTCAGCCACCCAGCAAGCTCAAGACGAATTATTACCCGTCTTATGGCAATACTTAGATCAGCTACACCCATATTTGTGGCAACAAGGAAAAGCGTTTCCGAGTTCGGCAGCTGAACAGCTGTTGTTGTATCAACAAAAAGTGCTTTCAATGACCGTGAGTTTTAACCCAAATCAATGGTTAAAAGAAAAAAGTACTCAACAAATTTCTGAATCGAGCGTGAGACGCTATTTTACTGATGGGGCGATCACCAATAGTCATAACCTAGCGGTCCCAAAATCGGCGCCTAGCCCAGATGCGGCTAAAGTAGTGATTAACTTTATGTTGAGTGAAAAGGCACAGAAAGAAAAATTCACTGGTGTATGGGGTGACCCTTCCGTGATTACTTCTTTGTTCTATGAAAAAGCAACTATGCCTGCTCATCCCGAACTTCACAGTTCATGGCATGTATTGATTGAGGACGCATGGCAGCAACGATACGGCGGGTAGCGCCGTTAGCGCGAATACGGCAAATAGCACTCTCAAGCGGATGGTTGCTGGTGTTTTTAATTTCATTGTTACCAATCTTAGGCATTGTGGTTGGTTTGTGGCCACCTGAGCATATTACATTTGCCGACATTGAGGCTTTCTTAGGGTACCAAGGTCTGTCTGCTTCAGTCTTTATGACCTTATTCAGTGCGATATTTAGTACCTTAATATCCTTGTATATCGCGTTTATGGTGTATAGCCAGTATCACTTAAGTCGACGTTTACAGTCCTTTGAAAAATACCTCGCGCCGCTTTTATCCTTACCTCATCTTGCGATCGCCTTAGGGTTAGTGTTTTTGTTCAGTGATGGTAGTGTGTTTTTTATAGATTCAGGATTACCTCGTAAAGGATTATCCACCCTGATCATTGCCATAGTGATAAAAGAGGTGCCCTTTTTTCTACTGATTTTTAGTGCCATTGGTCGCCAGTTACCCATCAAATATTGGTTGTTGCAGGGCCAAGCTTTGGGATACCAAGATTATCGTTGCTGGTGGTTTTTAGTGTTCCCGGCACTACTCAAACAATCCCGATTAGCACTGCTCGCAGCTACGGCTTATACCCTATCGGCGGTAGATGTCAGTTTGTTAGTGGGACCGAATATACCTGAGCTATTTGCAGTATCAGTTTATCGTTGGCAAACCAGTTTTGCTGCAGGTGATCAGGCTCTCGCTTTTTGGGCTAACGCTTTGTTGCTGATACTGCTGGCCGTTTCAGTATTGATTTTATATGGGCATGAAAAGCTTGCTCATGCTGGATGTAAGGCGTTAGCAACAACAGGTAGTCGTTTCCAGATTGGTAAAATCAATCCAGTATTTAAAGCCTGGTTACCTATGTTAGGCCTGTTAACCACCATGATGGTGCTGGTATTCGCATTGTGGTCATTGGGATTCAATTGGCACAGTGATAGCTTCGCTGTAACACAACTCACCACTAGGTTATGGCAAGATGAATGGTTATTTTTTGCCTTGCCATTACAAAATTCATGGCTGATTGGTGTGTTCTCAGGTTTGCTTGGTGTTGCTTCTGCTTTATTGGCATTAGAATTACAACGGCAAAAGGGCAAGTATTGGCCTGACTATTATTGGCTGTTAGCCATCATTTTACCGCAACTGAGTATGGTATTAGGATGGCAGATTATGCATATTTGGTCACAAGGCGGTTACCATAGTGGTTGGATTGTTTTATCTCACTTACCTTTTACCTTTGCCTATGCATATTTGGTATTAAAAGGCCCGTTTCAGAGTGTTGAACCACGTTATGAATTATTAGCTGCCAGTTTTGGGTATTCACCATGGCAGAGCTGGTGGCAGGTGCGATTTAGGCTACTATTACCCGCTATTTTCACTGCCTTTGCGATAGCGTTTTCGGTGAGTATTGCTCAATATATACCTACCCTAATGTTGGGAGCTGGGCGAGTGCCTACCATTACAACCGAAGCCGTCGCTATTGGCTCAGGTAGTCAGCAAGACCTAATAGCGCTATATGTGTTGTTACAATCCATATTACCTTTTATGGCATTTTTTGTTGCGGCGTTGTTAGCCCGTAGATTTCGTGGAAGTATGGGAGGGCAAGATGCTAGAGATTATTAATTGCCAAATCGAAGCCAAAACATGGCGTATAACCTTGCCGGACATTGATGTTCAGAAAGGTGAATTACTGGTGATCACTGGCCCCAGCGGGATTGGAAAATCGACATTATTACATTGGTTATTAGGAAATATCCCGCAGCATGTGGCTATTAAAGGTCAAATTATACTATCGGGTATCAATATCACCCATTTGGCCATTGAGCAAAGACGCGTTGGGTTATTGATGCAAGATGTATATCTATTTCCTCATCTCAATGTACAAGACAATATATGTTTCGCCTTACCTAAAAATCCACAGCTCTCTTCAAAAAAGCCGCCGCGCTCCTCTAAAAAACAAAGACGCGCTGCGGCTATGAATATGCTCGAACAAATCAACTTAGAGCATCTTGCCACTCGTTACCCACAAAACCTCAGTGGTGGAGAACGTTCAAGAGTGGGATTGATTAGAGCCTTAGCCAATCAGCCACAAGTCATGTTACTTGACGAGCCGTTTGCAGCACTAGACCCCAGTACTCGAGAACAAATGGGAGCTTGGGCATTCCAACAACTAGCAGAACAGAACATTCCCAGTGTCATGGTGTCTCATGATGTAGAAGACATCCCTGCATCAGCCAAACAGATATGTCTAGCTGATTATTATCAAGCTTCTGAGCAAAAATAACCGATGATTGACCCCTTACTGAATAAAATACTCAGGCCACCATTAGCACTGGCAGCCAAACCTTTGATACGCTTGGGTATTTCGGCAAACCAAGTCACTATTTTTGGTTTTGTTTTAGGTATATTGGCCGTGCCTGCCATTATTGCTGAACAATTTAATCTTGCTTTAGTATTGATACTGCTGAATCGAGCGTGCGACGGATTAGATGGGGCAGTTGCCCGACAAACTCGCGCCACAGATGCCGGTGGATTTTTAGATATTAGCTTGGATTTTATTTTCTACTCAGCCATTGTTTTTGCTTTTATTGTCAGCCACCCAGAACAAAATGCAGTAGCCGGCAGCTTATTAATGTTGTCTTTCACCGCCACCGGCAGTTGTTTCTTAGCCTTTGCCGTCATGGCCAGCAAACACAAAATCGACAATCCCCAATACCCGAATAAAAGTATGCATTATATGGGGGGCTTAGCCGAAGGTTTTGAAACCATAGTGGTGTTGTGTTTGTTTTGTTTATTTCCAGAGAACTTTATACCTATCGCATTAGTCTATACTGCAGCTTGTAGCATAACGGCTGGAGTGAGAATTGTGACGGGCTACCAAACACTTATCAGGCTAGGCTAAAAACGGTAAAGTGCAGAACGAGAACTTCATTAAACAGGATTGTCATGAAAAAAATATTTGTCTTCTTTTTTATTGTTATTGCTAGTCAGGCTAAAGCAGATGTTGACTTTGTTCCTTTGGATATGGAACTAGGGTATTGGGAAATCATAACTCAAGTAAACCTTGATGAAATGTTGGCATAGAGGATTGGAGCCAAGCACCATAAAAGATATTAAGGCATCTTTAAACAACGTGGGACAGTTGGATTATATGCAACTCACGCCACTACGTAAGCCGACGCTTAAAAACAAAATCCAACAACTCAAAGACGCAGGTGTTGTTATGTTAATAGGTACTGATAGCGGTATCCCCACTAAATTTCATTGTCAAAGTACGTGGAATGACATGGCCTTTTGGGTTAACGAAATGAATATATCGGCAATGGATACGATAAGAGCTGCAACTTATTGGCCGGCCGTACTAATGAACGTCAATGATAAATCGGGTACGGTTACTGAAGGTAAATACGCCGATATTATTGCTGTAAAAGGTGATGTACTTCGTTACATTAACTTACTGCAAAACGTTGATATGGTTATGAAAGGTGGCAAGGTCTATAAACTTGATGGCAGAGCGACTATTGATTAAGCACTGGCACTTCCTGATGGGCTAATTATCTATGGGCAATGGTATTGAACGTTCGTTTAAGGTCTGTTGCTGTTATCGATTGTTAAATTAATGAGATTGTTCTGCAGTCAGCTGCAATCTTTTATAGTGCAGTGAGTTGTCAAGGATTGCCTTTAGACATGAGGTATCGATTCAGGACTTTATCTAACTGGTCATGATCGAGTGGTTTAGCGAGATGTGAATTCATGCCAGCATCCAACGCTTTTTGAACTTCATCTTTTAATACCGCGGCGGTCAGAGCCACGATAGGAATATCGGGATTTGTCAGCCTTATTATTGAGCAGGCTTCGAATCCATCGATATTTGGCATATGTAAATCTATAAACACCAGATCATAGTCTGCGTGTTTAAGGGCCTCTATACATTGTTGTCCATCAGACGCGAGATCGACTTGCAGCCCATATGAAAGCAGCGTTTGCTCAACTTCCTTGATATTGGCAGCAGGCCCTGCAGATACCTCTAGATCTAGCGAAGCAGATTTAAGCATGTTTGGGCACAGTGTTGTCTGGCAATTTGATCGCAGTCTTAATCTGCGGGTTGTAAGGTCTAGCGGTGAGTTATCTATGTTAAAGATAAAAATCTCTATCTTGTTCGGTTACTTAGTGTGGCTTTTGTTTAAACGGCATCAACAACAAAGCTTTCAGACTGGTATTAGTTTGAGGGCTTGAATATTCTTTCAGGCCCAATTTAATACCATCGTCGCCGTTCTGGGCTTCTTCTATATAACTACCAAATAGCCTGTCCCATATAGATAAGTTGAAACCAAAATTACTGTCTGTTTCAGCTACAACCTGGCTGTGATGAATGCGGTGCATCGCTTGAGTTACGATTAACGTTCTCAATAACTTGTCGAGCTTAACAGCAAGTTTAATGTTGCTATGATTGAAAATAGACGTGGCATTAAGTAATACTTCAAAAATCAAAATAGCTAATACAGGAGCGCCCAATACCAATACAGCAGAAATTTTCACGACTAAACTCAGGGCTATTTCTAATGGATGAAATCGCAACCCCGTTGATGCGTCGAGATGAGGATCCGCATGGTGAACCCTATGAATGCGCCAAAACAGTGGAATCCGATGAAAAAGTCGGTGTTGCCAGTAAATTAAACAATCAAATAATAATACCGAGATAGGGATGCTTAGCCAAACACTAGCTGAAACATGATTCCACAAACCAATGTGATTGCTTTGGGCGAAGATAGCCATAGCCGCCAAGCCTGTTGGTATCATCAATCTAGCCACCACTGACCCAAGTAAAATCATGGAGAAATTACTAAACCAGCGTTTACCTATGCTAACTGGCGACACCCGGTTGGGTTTTAGTCCTTCCCAAAGCATCATTACGGCGAGTACGGTAATGAAAACGCCTAGCTTAATCCACGTATTATTTATCATAGTGAGTGATGGTATTCCTTTAAGTGAATCAATTAGAAATATATAATTAAATTCTATATTATCATCGTGTTAATAAATTTCAGGACACTTATTTAAAGGACATTGTTTTATGAAAATTCTAACGTTAATTGCAGGTATTTTGGCTTTATTATTGTTGCTAGCTTCTGGCCCCTTATATCAAGCAGAAATACTTGGCCTGATGAACGCATTTTTAGCTATGCGAATTGCACTAATAGTGGGTGCTGTGGCTATTGTCCTGGCGCTAATTCAAGTCATTTTTATGCGCAAAACCATCTCTTGGCCAGTTACTGGAGTTGCAGTTTTATGTGCTGCTGTGGCAATTTTTATGCCCCTAAGCATGATGAATAAAGCCAAGTCAGTACCGCCTATTCACGATATTACAACTGATTTAGTTAACCCGCCAAAATTCATGGCAATTCTAGCACTGCGGGCTGATGCTCCGAATCCTGCTGCGTATCAAGGTGAAGAAATAGCTAGCCAACAGCGCAAAGCATACCCTGAATTACAAACCCAAAAATATCCGCAAACAACAGAACAGGTATTTGATGCAGCTTTAGCGGCCGTTAAGAGTATGGGACTAGAAGTGGTCACTTCTGATAAATCACTTGGTTTGATTGAAGCTTACGACACCACCACTTGGTTTGGTTTTGTTGATGATGTGGTTATTCGTATTCAAAGCGCAGAGCAGATGACCATGCTCGATGCGCGCAGTAAATCCCGCGTTGGCATGAGTGATATAGGAAAAAATGCAGAGCGTCTTAATACCTTAATTGCCGGTGTTAAAAATAATCTAAACTAGATTGTGTTACATACCTGCCTTTAACTAAAAGGCAGGTAGTCTCTACGTAGTTGAAGCGAGAATACTTACCGTTAGGGTGGATAAAAACTTCTCGTTGGCAACATATCTGCAGCACGTTTAGTCGCAAATAAAGCTTAAACGGCGAAGGCGACCTAACAACTCAAACGCAGCAAAACCTAGCTCAAGTGGCCAAGCACCTGAAGCGATCAAGCTAGATATATTGCAGTCTGACACCACAGACTTAATCAGACCTATCAGTCGTGCCGTCACTGGCGGCATAATCATGATCCCCTTATATTTGGCATTGGCTTGGTCTTCTTTAACTCGAAAAACATTCTTGGTTGGCTGTTAACCCTTGGTTCAATCACCGCCTTAAGCTTTGGCGTGATTTCATCTGTTAGATTTAACCCGCGCACTATGACGACTTTTGAGTTAATGGTGCTTTTTATTATCTTTATTAACAGTCAAATTATCTGGTGAATATAAGTGCTAGGGTGAAGTGAAAAACTTAGTTGTTGTTGATTTTTGCAATTGCGAAGACAGAAATGATAACTATTCGGTCTACCTTGTATTTACCATTGTCGGTTTTTTTTACATTTTAGTTAATTACAAAACCATCATGCTAATTATAATTTGAACCAAATTGACTTCGTTAAGTGTATAACAACAGCAAGGTTGATTTGCTTCTGTGGGAAATTTTAATGACTAAGTTAAACGAAACAACAATTAAACAAGTTGTCGAAGGTATGTCGACCTCAGACGGTGCAGGCGTGAAATTAAAAAGAGTGTTAGGGCAACCTTCACTGCAAAGGCTTGATCCCTTTTTAATGTTGGATGAGTTTGGTTCAGAAGAAGCCCAAGATTACATTGCCGGTTTCCCAAAACATCCGCACAGAGGTTTTCAAACAGTTACCTATATGTTGAATGGTAAAATGGGACATAAGGACTCTGTAGGTAATGAGGGGCTGATTGAAGATGGTGGCTTGCAGTGGATGAATGCGGGTAAAGGTATTATTCATGAAGAAATGCCGAAACAAATTGCAGGTAAAATGCGTGGTTTTCAATTATGGGTAAACTTACCTGCGATTGAAAAAATGTCAGAACCGGGCTACCAAGATATCCCAACCACAAACATACCAGAGTTAACTAGCGATAAAGGTTCGTTGATAAGGATATTGGCTGGCAATTACCACGGTCAAGAAGGCGCGGTCACTACTCAAGCTGTTAAACCTCAATTTTTTGACTTTCATTTGGTAGCAAATGAGTCACTGATGCTGGCTACCCAAAATACCCATAACGGCTTTTTATATGTGTATGAGGGCGAAGTTGACATTAGCGGTAAAACCCTTAAAAAAGGCCAGTTGGGCGTATTGGATTTTGCCGACCAATTAACCTTAACAACTACTGAAGTTGCTAGGGCGATTTTTGTGAGTGGTGAGCCAATCAATGAACCTGTAGTACAATACGGGCCTTTTGTCATGAACACTGAAGAGGAAATTAATCAGGCACTTCGTGACTTTCAACAGGGCGTTTTGGCTTAGTTATGATTGACGGGGCAAACTGATTTCACAGTGAGAATTTAAAAAAGTTGGTTGTGCAAAAAGCGCCGAAGCGCTTTTATTTTATCTATTAAATAACGGGACCAGTTAGCTGTTTTTTCTAGAGCGATTGCACTAAAACACGAAGATAGTCATGATAATTAGTTTGATGTTCTTTTAACGTAAAAGGTGCAATTTAACCCGACACGGATTGGTATAACTACTAACTTCAGTATTTTATGCTAGAGTATTACTTAGTAATACCAAGTGTAGAGAAATACAAATGGCTGTATCAATCAAGCTCAACGATGAGTTAAAAAACAAAGTTCAAAAAATTGCAGAAAATAATCAGCGTTCGCCTCATTGGATAATGTGTGAGGCAATACGTGATTATGTTGAGCGACAAGAGAAAAAACAAATATTCAAACAAGAAGCACTGGCTTCTTGGGCGTCATATAAAGAAACGGGGCAACATCTCACTGGCGAAGAAGTGAATCATTGGTTAAGCACATGGGGCACTGATAATGAAACGTTAGTACCAGCATGTCACAAATAGTTGTTACTCAAAATGCGGCGCAGGGATTAGAAATTTGTCGATTGTTTCTTGCAGAAAAAAATCCTCTTGCTGCTACTCATGCTGGTCAAATTATTATTAAACACTTCCAATTACTTGAACAAAATCCACAGTTGGGAAAGTCTCTAAACGACGATTCAGAATTGTACGAGTTGATTATTGGATTCGGTGATTCGGGATATGTGGCTCTATATCGATATGACCCTGTATCAGACGTGGTCTATCTACTTGCTTTTAAGCACCAAAAACAAGCGGGTTATTAAATTTTGCACGGATAAATTTTGGCAGTAATCAGAAAAAGCGCCGAAGCGCTTTTTACTTAATTCAATACACCACTTGTTTTAGTTAATTATTTTGCTCGCGAGCAATTGCACGATAGGCGATATCATCGCGATAAAACATACCGTTGCAGCTAATTGTTTTAGCCAGCTTATAAGCATTCTGTTGGGCTTCGGTGACAGTGTTACCTAAAGCGGTAGCACACAGGATTCGACCACCGTTAGTTGTCACATTGCCATCAACATTTTTGGTGCCTGCGTGAAAAATTTTGCTACTGGCATTGCCAAGCTCTAAACCCTCAATCACGTCACCCTTAACGTAACTATCTGGATAACCACCTGCAGCAAGTACCACGCCAACAGCAGCTCTGGTATCAAATGCAGCTCGAATCTGGTCAAGTTTGCCGTCTAAGGCTGCTTCAACTAATTCAACTAAGTCAGACTGCAAACGCAGCATAATAGGTTGGGTTTCTGGGTCACCAAAGCGGCAATTGTATTCAATCACTTTAGGTGTGCCATCTGCCATGATCATCAAACCCGCATATAGAAAGCCTACATAGGTATTGCCTTCAGCAGCCATGCCTTCCACTGTGGGATAAATCACTTCTTTCATCACGCGCTCATGGATATCTGCTGTGACCACCGGTGCAGGTGAATAAGCACCCATTCCGCCAGTATTTGGGCCGGTATCACCATTGCCAACACGTTTATGATCTTGGCTGGTGGCAAAAGGTAAAACGTTTTTGCCATCCACCATCACAATAAAACTGGCTTCTTCACCATCGAGGAATTCTTCGATAACTACGCGGCTACCTGCTTCGCCAAAAGCGTTACCCGCTAACATGTCACGAATCGCATCTTCTGCATCGGTTAATGTCATGGCGACAATCACGCCTTTACCTGCTGCTAGCCCATCAGCCTTTACCACAATAGGCGCTCCTTTTTCTCGCACATAGGCAAGGGCAGGCTCAATTTCGGTAAAGTTTTGGTAGTCAGCGGTGGGAATATTGTGACGTTCTAAAAAGTCTTTGGTAAAGGCTTTTGAGCCCTCTAGCTGGGCTGCAGCTTGAGAAGGGCCAAAGATTTTTAGTCCTTTAGCCTGAAACTCATCCACCACACCTAACACTAGTGGCACTTCTGGGCCCACTATCGTTAAGTCTATTTGGTTTTGTTCAGCAAAGGCCACCAAAGCAGGTACGTCTTCTGCACCCACATCCACATTGGTTAATTTATCTTCAAGTGCTGTGCCAGCATTACCTGGTGCTAGAAACACTTGGGATACTTTTGCCGATTGCGCTGCTTTCCAAGCCAGTGCATGTTCGCGACCACCGCCGCCAATAATCAATACATTCATAGGGTTTGTTATTCTTTAGTCATTTATTTAGGGCTTAACAAATTAGGGCTTAATAAACTTAAGTGTCATACGTGAGCTTTCACCGATAGCTAAATATTTTGCGCGCTCTTTTTCGCCCAAACGTAATCCAGGGGGCAGGGTCCATACGCCTTTTTCATGCTCAGAGGTATCGAGTGGGTTAAGGTTGACATCGCTGTGTGCAAGTAATTTAAATCCTGCTTTTTCAGCAGCAGCAATCACAAAGGACTGTTTCATATATCCTGAGCTTTGTTGTGCTTCATCAGTCAAACCTTCTGGCAGTTTATGTTCAACTACACCTAACACCCCGCCTTTTTTAAGGGCTTTAAAAAAGCTTGAAAACGCGCTATCAACACCTTCTTGTCCAGTTTGCATATACCAATTATGTACGTTGCGGAAAGTCAGTACTCTATCCAGTGAGTTTGCAGGAGCAAAATCCATGGCTTTAGTAGGATGAAATGCCGTCACTTTAGTATTTTTGTAGCTATCATCCTGACTAATCTTTTGCATAAAACCATCGAGAGACTTTTTGTAGTATGCGTTGCCGCCTTCTTCTATATAAAAATGCGCAGCATAAAATTGTCCCTTCTCATTTAAAAGAGGAGCAAGAATACTACTGTACCAACCGCCACCAGGAGAAATTTCTGCGACAGCCATCTCTGGTTGCACATCGAAAAAACGCAACGTTTGTTGAGGGTGGCGATATTCATCCCGAGAACGTTCTTTAACAGAGCGATTTTCGTTATTAACTGCATCGCTAATGCTGTCAGCAAATACTTGGGGTGAACTGAATAAAGATAAGGTAATCGCAACTTTCAAGGCTTTTTTAAACATAATTCTCTCAGATTGTTAGTGTGTAAAGGTGAACAAAAAATATCTAAATAGATTGTAGCGACATTGAACCTCAGAGTTAACAAAAACCGCAGTCAATATTTTTGACACTGACTGCGTTTTTTAGATCCAAGCTATTAGTGTTTAAAGTGACGGATACCTGTGAAGACCATGGCAATACCATGTTCGTCTGCAGCGTCTATGACTTCTTGATCGCGCATTGAACCACCCGGTTGGATAATGGCACTGATACCTGCGGCAGCAGCGGCGTCAATACCATCACGGAACGGAAAAAACGCATCAGACGCCATCACCGATCCTACCACTTGCAAACCTTCATCCGCGGCTTTAATGCCAGCCACTTTGGCAGAATAAACACGGCTCATTTGACCTGCGCCTACACCGATAGTCATACTGTCATTGCAATATACAATAGCGTTTGATTTAACGTATTTGGCTACTTTCCAAGTGAACATTAAATCTTTTAACTGTTGTTCAGTGGGTTTTACTTTAGTCACCACTTGTAGCTCTTCTTCTTCAACCATACCAAAATCACGGTCTTGGACTAATAAACCGCCATTAACACGCTTAAAATCATGACCTTCGGTAAGTTGACCTTGCCAATCACCGCAAGCTAATAGACGTAGGTTTTTCTTAGCAGACACAACTTTGATAGCCGCATCACTAATGGTTGGCGCGATAATCACTTCTACAAATTGACGGTCAACAATGGCTTGTGCCGTGGCTGCATCGAGTTCGCGGTTAAAGGCGATAATGCCACCAAAGGCTGAAGTCGGGTCGGTTTTGTACGCGCGGTTATATGCACTTAGGATGTCGTCACCCAAGGCAACACCACAAGGGTTAGCGTGTTTAACAATTACGCAGGCCGGTACATCAAATTCTTTGACACATTCTAAAGCGGCATCGGTATCAGCAATATTGTTGAAAGATAATTCTTTACCTTGCAACTGAATTGCTGTGGCAACTGAAGCTTCTTGGATATCATTTTCAACATAAAAAGCAGCGCTTTGATGACTGTTTTCACCGTAGCGCAAATCCTGTTTTTTAGTGAATTGCATATTAAAAGTACGAGGAAATTCGCTGTGCTGATGGCCACAGTCTGTTTCGCATTCACTGGACTCAATCATGGCACCAAAGTAGTTGGCAATCATGCCATCGTATTCAGCTGTGTGTTCAAATGCGGCAATGGCTAAATCAAAACGTGTGCTTTTGGTGACAGCATTGTTGTTGGCCTGCATCTCGGCAGTAACCCGAGCATAATATTTAGTATTAACCACAATAGTGACATCATTATGGTTTTTAGCCGCAGCGCGAACCATAGTGGGGCCCCCAATATCGATATTTTCGATAGCGTCTTCTAAGCTGCAATCGTCATTGGCAACGGTGGCGGCAAAGGGGTACAAGTTCACGACTACCAAATCGATAGGCAGAATATTGTTTTCAGCCATGACTTGTTCGTCTTGTCCACGGCGAGCCAGAATGCCACCATGAATTTTGGGATGTAAGGTTTTCACTCGGCCGTCCATAATTTCAGGATGCCCTGTGTAATCTGATGCTTCAATAACGTTTAGGCCATTGTCCCTAAGTAATTTTGCGGTGCCACCGGTAGATAATAGTTCTATACCTTGGCTGGCCAAGAACTGAGCAAACTCAAGTAGGCCGGATTTATCAGATACGCTTAATAATGCGCGACGAATAGGTGTTGCTGGTAAGTCTTGTTGCATGTTTGTTCCATGTTAGGTCCACTTTTTAAGTGGCAAAGATTTTGGCAATTTAATTCGTATGCTTGTTTGTTGACTATTTGGTCATGGTCAACACAAACAAAAAGAGCACCATAAGGTGCTCTTTATTTTAGACAAAAACTCTTAGTTCATGCCGTATTGTTTTAGCTTCTTACGTAAGGTGCCACGGTTGATACCTAACATAGTTGACGCTTTAGTTTGGTTGCCACGTGTGAAAGTCATTATTTCTTCTAACATTGGCGCTTCTACTTCGGCCATGACTAGCTCGTATAAATTTTCGATGTTGGTGTTATCAAGTTGTTTTAAATACTTGTTTACCGCTTGTTTAACAGAATCGCGAAGAGGCTTTTGAGCCTGAGTTTGCGAAGGAGTCGTTACCGTAGTGGTAAATGGAGAAGTTACATTTTGTTCGAACATATACAATCTTGCTCTTTAAGTTAGTCATATTAAGCAGCAGGTGAAACTAGCTCAGACACAAATGAAAGTGCTGGTTCGCCTGCCAATTTATCAAAGTACATCGTTAACGCATCAAGTTGCTGTCCTGCATCTTCGATGGCGTTGAACTTTGCACGGAACAGTTTTTGCTGGTCGTGTTCGGTCAAATACCAGCCCACATGCTTGCGGGCAATCCTGCAACCCTTTATACCACCATAAAACTGATGGACATTGGCGACGTGTTCTAGCAAAACGCTACTCACCTCGTCAATGCTAGGTGCAGCCAGTACTTGGCCAGTTTGCAGATAGTGCAAAATCTCGCGGAATATCCAAGGGTGACCCTGAGCACCCCGACCGATCATTAGCGCATCTGCGCCGGTGTATTCCAAAACGTGCTTTGCTTTTTGCGCGCTTGTTATATCACCGTTAGCAACAACAGGTATCGACACGGCTTGTTTAATAGCCTTTATGGTGTCGTATTCTGCGTCACCTTTGTACATACAGGCTTTGGTGCGACCATGCACCACTAATGATTGAATGCCGTTGTCCTGTGCAATTTGAGCTATTAATAACCCATTGCGATTTTCAACATTCCAACCTGTGCGTATTTTTAAGGTAACAGGTACATCGACTGCTTTTACTACCGCTTGAATGATTTTCTCAACCAAGGGTGGGTCTTGCAGCAATGCCGATCCTGCTAACTTTTTATTCACTTTTTTAGCTGGGCAACCCATGTTGATATCAACAATTTGCGCGCCATTACCCACATTAAACTGTGCCGCTTGTGCCATTAATTCAGGATCTGACCCTGCAATTTGCACTGAACGCACCCCCTCTTCACCCTCGTGATCCATCCGTTGTCGGGATTTATCCGAATCCCAAACCCTAGGATTGGACGAGAGCATCTCTGATACCACCAAACCTGCCCCAAGACGTTTACATAGTTGTCTAAAAGGTCGGTCTGTCACTCCCGCCATGGGAGCCAGTATCAAATTGTTTTCTAACGCATATGGACCAATCTGCATAATATAGAATGATTATCCTTCACATTTAATTGTGCAAAAATCGACCGTGCTCTAAAAAGGGGCGCAAGTTTAAGGGTTTTTTGTTGTCTTGGAAAGGCTAGTAAACAAACAATTTTGTACTTTTTTTAATCAAACCATATTGACTTTAAAAAAAGCAGGCTATTTAAACTGATTTACCAGTATTTTAGAGAAAATCGTTACCGAAAAGTAAACAGCTAGCGTTTTATGTTGCCAAGTAACATATCTTTATACATTACCCAATCACCTAATAAACTGTAAAAAGGATACTTAAAGGTAGCGGGTTTATTGTGTTCAAAAAAGAAATGTCCTGCCCAAGCAAAGCCATAACCTAAAACAGGTACAAACCATAACAACATCCATTGCTCAGTCATAAGGGAGTAAGCCAGCAAAGCTAAGATCAAAGTAGAACCAACAAAATGTAAACGCCGACAGGTTAGGTTTTGATGTTCAGACAGGTAATAAGGATAAAACTGGGCAAAACTGTTAAATTCAGAGGGGGCTTGTTGAGTCATGGCGATGAGCTTTTAGCTTGATGTTTAAACATAAATTTAGCATAACGAATGCCCATTAAATGTCTACTTGGCGACAGTTTATATTTATGACTAAATCAATAATTAGCTTGATTTTCAATGATTTGACCCCATTCCCAATTCAAGCAAATGTATATGGACTCTATTATGAATAACGTGATTGATATTACCCCAGAAAATTTCCAGCAAGTCATATTACAAGACTCGCAAACACAAGTGGTGATGGTAGAGTTTTGGGCCGAAGGTTACGAACCAAGCCAGCAATTGGCTCCAGTGTTAGCCAATGTGGCCGCTAAATATAGCGGTAACTTGATCCACGCTCGTGTTGATTGCCAGCAACAGCAAGAAATCGCTGGGCAATTTGGTGTGGAAAACTTACCTACAGTGATTCTGGTAAAAGAAGGTCAACCCATTGATGGTTTTGCTGGTGTGCAAACTGAAGCAGAAATTATAGCCACATTTGAAAAACACTTGCCCAAGCCAGAAGACACTTTATATGAACAAGGGGTCGAGTTAGTCAGCGCGGGCGATTATCAGCAAGCTTATACTGTGCTGAAACAAGCTCATGACATGAATGTTGGACGGGCTGATATCAAGTTGTTACTAGCTGATTGCCAAGTAGAGTTAGGCCAAATAAAACAAGCTAAAGCTTTGTTAGACACAATTGGCTTAGTTGACCAAGACGCCTTATACAATAGTATTTTAGGAAAAATTGAGTTGGCCGAACAAGCGGCTGATTCACCTGAAATCAAGGCCTTGCAAGAGCTACTGCTGCACAACTCTGATGACCTAGAGATAAAAGTCAAACTTGCGGTGCAATTGCATCAAGCTAATCAAATAGAAGAAGCGCTAGAGCTGATTTTGTCGGTCTTATACAAAGATCTGAATTTTGGTGACGCGAAGAAATTAACGTTGGATATGATCAATGCCTTGCCCGATGGGGATCCATTGAAATCGAAGTTTAGACGTAAGGTTTATGGGTTGTTGTATTAGCTACAACAGGGTTTAGCTACGAGCTATTAAATCTAAAAGTATAAAGAGAGACCGGCGCTAGCCGGTTTTTTGTTGGTTATACCAAATTTAGAACCACAAGCATCGGCTTTGCTGACTGAGAGATTCAGGCAGATACAAAATTCATATTCTGGGTGATGAGTAATAGTTGGGCTTCTTTTATGGCAATTTAAATCAGAAAATGAAAATGGTATAATAATGATTAAAAAGCTACCGTTCTCAGACCAAGTCAGTCATTTATTTTCATAGTTTATCTTGTCATTATAGCGAGTGTAAAAATTGACTGTTTTTAGGTACAGTAAACCTAATAATCTTCTAATTCCGACTGCAACTCGCTACGCCCTTTCCGTCGGCTTAATGTGGCGTAGTACACTCAATCTAAGCTAGGACGTTATATGAAAAATCTTATTTACCTATCACTTTTTGTCATTCTATTACCCACAATGAGTTTTGGAGGGGATAAGCATCAACTTGAAGAACATGAAGAGAAACATCAACAGTCTTCCGGGGTTGAAGCACTTTCTCATGAATTACGTGAATTGCTCTCTCAAGAAATGAGAGCCTTGGAAGGTGGAATGATGTCCATTATCCCTGCGTATATTTCTGGAAATTGGGATGAAATCGCAACCATTGCAGGAAAAATACAAAATAGTTATATTTTGAAACAGCAACTAACAGAAGAACAAATAAAAGAACTAAAGTCAGTGTTACCCCTTGAATTTATTGCAAAAGATCAAAATTTTCATTATCTAGCTGGAATGCTTGAACATGCTGCTAAGAACAAAAAATCTGAATTAATCAATTTCTATTTTTCTGAAATGAGCGAATCTTGTGTCAGTTGCCATACTGCATTTGCAACACATAAGTTTCCAGCATTAGCGCCAAAAGAAAAAAATGAGCATGTGCACTAAAAAGAATAACCAGAGCAATCATCCAGATCGGTTTAAAGTAACTTCTGTTTTGATACTGCAACTTAAATCGTGGAGTGTTATATGCAAATTAAGTGTGAGAGATAAATATTGAAAAATACTAAGTCACTCAAGAAAATAAAGAACACTGTAAGTCATTGCATATAACAAGCACTGTCAAAAATACACTTGGCAGTTTTGAATATTAACAAGGCAGTCACGTTAATGATGGTTATGGTCATGGTCACGGCTTCATGGCCACTCTTGATCCTGATGGGCAGTTGAGCCATTGGTTAAAGGTGAGTAAAGAACTTCAGGACGCTGCTAGCGTAATGGCAGGGGATTTAGTCACATTAGATATCGAACCTGTAGATAAAGAGCCAGAGCCTGAGATCCCTTTAAATTTGCAACAAGCACTGGCCGCAACTCCCGCAACACAGAGTGTTGGGGACGATACAACAACGATTGCTGGCTTGGATTGGATACACTGGGTTATATCAGCCAAACAGTCTAAGACTCGCGCAAAGCGAATTAGTGACGCTTGTAATATGCTTTCTTCGGGAAAGCGGCGGGTTTGCTGTTTCGACCCATCTGGTTTCTACAGTAAGGCTTTTTGTGCGCCACAGGCTGCAGAGTGTTAGGTTGTTTAATGCCTACAATTTATTACTGATGGAAGTTTCGTTACATTGTTGTGATTAAAATGCTGCTGGTGGTTTTTATTTTATGCTTTGCAGATAAAAGCCAGGGTCAAGTCGATCCCCAATGGTTATAGAGTTGGAACCAAGCAGTAGATTCACGCCCTAAAAACTTGAGCTCAATTAGTATCACTGTTTCGCAAGATGAACCTGGTATCCCTCTTGTTGAGCATGGGCAAATTTTTAAACCCAATGGGCGCGAAGTAGCTAATAACACGCTTGTTCATCTATATCATAGAGATCATGCTGGGTTTGATTTTGGACTCAATGACAATGAATCGTCTACTTGGAGATTACAAGGTTGGGCAAAAACTGATGCTCAAGGAAAATTTGAATTTCATACCATCGGACTCGCTCCCGATCACATCGCTCGTGAATCTGATAAACATCATCTTCATATTTCTGACCGAGATTTGGTTGTCAAAAGTATAAAAGAACTATTGGGTATTAAGAATTAATCCGTAGGCATGGTAATTTATATTTAGCTGCTAAATCTGTCATTAAAGGTTTAAGGGTATTGTGATTAAACAATCACTACCTTGGATAAAAACTGTTAGTTAGTACTAACAGTTTTTTTGCATGTTAAATGAATTGAGTTGTTGGGTTTCAAACATCAATCAATTTTGCATTTATCTGCTACCACTACTTTTCTTGGAATTGTAAACGTCAAATTGATAAATGTTTTTCATTTGTTCTTTTATGCGAGTTAGTTTTCTATTTTGTGCAGTTGTATCGGAGTATTTTTACGGAATTAAAATGGGTACCTATTTTAATATTAGTTAGAGCACATTAAAGGAGTACAGATTGTTTTCAGCATTAACAAAATCTTTAGCTAGCAAAACTACATTTTCAGATATTCAAACTAATGTGCTTGCAGGTTTAACTGTTGGGGTCATTGCTCTGCCTCTTTCTATGGCTCTTGCCATTGCAAGCGGAGTTCCTCCACAGCATGGTTTATACACCGCTATAGTTGCTGGCATCGTTATCGCCATTGGTGGCGGATCGAAAGTTAATATATCAGGTCCCACCGCCGCGTTTGTGGTTGTGTTATTGCCGATTGTTCATCAGTTTGGCATAGGGGGTTTACTGGTTAGTGGTTTTATGGCCGGTATCATTTTGATAATGATGGGTTTAGGCAAGTTCGGCAAGCTTATCGAAATTGTTCCTTATCCCGTCATAATCGGATTTACAGCAGGCATAGGTGTGGTTATTGGCACCTTTCAAATAAAAGATTTTCTAGGCTTGGATATCGAATCTCTAAATGGAGATTATGTCGATAAACTTATATTGATAATGAATTCACTACCAACCATCGACTGGCAGGAGCTTTTAATTGGTGGGTTAACAATTACCACATTATTACTGTGGCCACGCATACGCTCAAAAATACCTGGCCATCTAATAGCCCTCCTTTTAGGCTCTGTCATTGCATGGTTACTTAGCCAATTCTCTCAGGATTTTTCTATTGCGACAATCGGCAGTCGGTTTCACTATGAGATAAATGGCATAACAGGTAACGGTATTCCGGCAATATTGCCAAGTTTCGAGTGGCCATGGAATTTACCGGGAGCCGACGGTACACCCATTGGTCTCAGCTTTGAACTTATCAAACTGCTATTACCATCAGCCATTACAATTGCGATTTTAGGCTCCCTTGAATCGCTGTTATGTGCAGTGGTTGCCGATGGTATGACAGGAAAGAAACATAATTCGAATGATGAGCTGATTGGACAGGGTATCGGGAATCTTATCGCTCCACTATTTGGAGGAATACCTGCTACTGCAGCCATTGCCCGCACCGCAGCAAGTATTAGGGCAGGCAGTACTTCTCCACTAGCTTCGGTGGTGCATGGTTTGTTTATTCTTGGGGCAATATTGGCGCTTACACCTTTGCTAGCATATATACCTATGGCTTCGATGGCGGCACTATTATTAGTGGTTGCATGGAATATGAGTGAACCAAAACAGTTTATACGGACGATTAAAATTGCCCCTAGGGATGATGTCATTGTTCTGATCTTGTGTTTTTTACTAACAGTCTTTTTTGATATGACTGTTGCCGTTGCGGTAGGCATAGGATTAGCCTCAATGTTGTTTATTCGCAGAAGCATCACCATAACCAGTACAACTAAGGTTGAAAAAAACCATGCAAGTTATGGTGATCTGCCTGATAGTATTACTATATATGACATTAACGGTTCATTGTTCTTTGGCTCTGCACAAAAAGCACTGCAAGCCATTTCCACAGTGACGCCAAATCTCCGAGTGGTGATACTCGATATGACAGAAGTCAACATGCTTGATATGAGCGCTATTGTTGCAATGGAGTCAATAAAAGAGAGCCTCGCTAAACAGCACATTCATCTAATCATCAGTAACTTACATGAACGAATGGCAGCAAAACTACATCGTGTTGGTATTAGTGATAAACCACAAGAGATACAATTTTCTGGGTCGATAGATGAGGCTATTACTATGGCCAACAAAATGCTCTAGTCATGTAGCCAGAGACTCCTCCGACCCCACAAAACCCAGCCAGCGGGGCATAATGTCAATGCCAAGGGCGTTTTATTTTAAATGATAAAGCGATCCTTGGAGTTAATATTGGCCAAGGTAAATTCTGGCAATAGAATTGATACAGGATTGTCTCTTTGCCAAACTTGGCTTTGAATGTCTATCAGTAGTGAATTTTACTGATCCTGTTTAGATGTGGAAACAGCAGCATCGTAAACATCAGTATTGTTAATTTGAATATTTTTTTAATTTTGAGAATTGGAAAGTCACTTAGGTTGTGACTATACATATCCTGATAGGAAGTGTTTTTATTGTTTTGCATAGACAGATTTGCAACACCGTAGTGATAGTGTTTGTTGTTACATGAATACTTTCCTCCTGTAGAGATTGAGTCCATTGAGGTGTATTTTGAATAAAAGTAGTGTGATTATTTTGTTTTTCGTATTTTTTTTGGGCTGTACCAATACAAACTGGCGCGAAGCAAGCCGAGAGCCTGCGGGTATCGCAGCTGATCCAACAACACAGAAAAGTGCCGTGATTGAGGTGTATGCCGCCGATGCTTTTAGTTGGCGAGGTTGGTTTGCAGTGCATACTTGGATAGCGGTTAAACCTCAAGATGCGGCCGAGTATACTGTTTACGAAGTTGTGGGTTGGCGAGTAAAAAGCGGCCTGCCTGCGTTGCGTGAGTTTAAAACGGCCACACCAGACCGTTATTGGTACGGTGCAAAACCAGAAAAACTTTTATCAATACAAGGCGATAAAGCCCGAAGACTGATCCCACAAATTTCTGATGCAATTGCCCTTTACCCTTGGGCCAATGAATACACTCTGTTCCCTGGCCCCAATAGCAATACGTTTCCCCAATGGGTTGGACTGCAAATACCCGAACTTGGTTTAGAACTGCCTTTTCGTGCTTTAGGTAGCGGTTATGCTGATTAGCACTAGTGTTTATCAATTCGTATTCTTTTTGTGATACTTTCGCGACTTCTTCGCTCCATACTCTATCTCGCAACGTCAATATAATTAATTTAACGCGGGAAATCCTATGAACAAACTTACTAAAATTTGCGCCGCTAGCGCTTTGGTTTTTGCAAGCAACCACTCTTTTGCTGCAGATGTCACAATTACAATTCAAAATCTTACCCAAGGTATGTACTTCACGCCTATTGCGGCAGTAGCGCATACACCTGATACAAGTTTATTTGAAGTGGGTGAAGAAGACAGTCCAGAGATCCAAGAAATGGCAGAGGGTGTTAGTTTAGCCGGACTCACCACTTTAGCTACTTCTATCAGTGCAGATGTATTATCAGAACCTACTGCAGGGCCTTTAGGGCCGACCGAATCAGTTTCAGGTGCATTTATGACGTCTGATGGCAATACAGTGTTGTCAGTTGTTGCGATGATTTCACCTTCAAACGATGGTTTTATTGGCCTTGGCTAATGAATATTCGTTACTTATTTTAGATGTTATGTTGCCAGGAGTCAGTGGTTTAGACATTTGCTGTCAAGTACGAGAGCAAAAACCATCTCAAGCGATTATCATGCTCACTGCAAAAAGCTCAGAGACAGATCGGGTGCTGGGATTAGAGTTGGGTGCAGATGACTATATGACTAAACCTTTTAGCGTGCGTGAGTTGCAGGCTAGAGTGCGCTCACAATTGCGTAAAGTGCATGTGATACAGGCTGCCTGCAATGCTCATGTTATAGAAGATGACGGACCTTTAGTGATTGGTGCATTGCATATCAATCAAAAGAACCACCAAGTCGTCTTTCAAGAAAACGTACTTGAGCTGACAGCCACAGAGTTTGAATTGCTGCATCACCTAGCTAGCCATCCGAATCAGGTTTTTAGTCGCAGTCAATTGTTGGCGTCAGTGTGGGGTTATCATCATAGTGGATATGAACATACATTGAATTCCCATATCAATCGGTTGCGCGCTAAAATCGAACAAGATGCCACGTCACCACAAATAGTGCAGACTGTTTGGGGAGTGGGTTATAAATTTAATCCTCAGGGCGTAGAATTGCTAAAAGTCTAAAGTGTGTTACACCCACTACTTGTGTTAGCCGACAATCGTATTATCCTAGCGTTAAAAATATGACTTATGGTTTATAAATGTTTTCATTTGGTGAAGTAATTCTGGTGGCGTTGGCTATGGTTCTCATAGTCGAGGGGATTGGCCCGATGTTATTTGCCAATAAATGGCAACGTTTTTTGCAGCAAATATCGCAACAACCTGTTAACCAACTTCGCACTATGGGAGGCATTTTGGTCACTATTGGTGTGGTCAGTTTGATTTATTTACTTTGATTTTATGCCTGTCTTTATTCGCCGTAATACAATTGATTATAAGCTGCGCGATTTTGCTATTTAGAAGCAGATTGTTTTTTGTTAGAATCCCCGCCTAATTTTACTACTCCCTTCTATTTCATGGCTAAAAATGTTGTTGTACTTGGCACCCAATGGGGTGACGAGGGTAAAGGTAAGGTTGTTGATTTACTCACAGATCAAGCAACTTATGTAGTGCGTTATCAAGGTGGCCACAACGCTGGTCACACTCTTGTCATAGACGGTGAAAAAACCGTCTTGCACCTTATTCCTTCGGGAATTCTCCGTGAAAACGTCACTTGTGTTATCGGCAATGGTGTCGTGCTGAGCCCTGAAGCGCTGCTCGAAGAAACAGCCATGCTAGAAGCGCGCGGTGTACCAGTTAAAGAACGCTTGGTTATCAGCGAAGCTTGTCCACTTATTCTGCCATACCATGTAGAACTAGACTTAGCCCGTGAAAAAGCCCGAGGTAATAAAGCCATAGGCACCACGGGTCGTGGTATTGGTCCAGCCTATGAAGATAAAGTTTCTCGCCGTGGTTTACGTGTAGGCGATTTATTTAATCCTGAAGACTTTGCTGTTAAATTAAAAGAAGTCCTTGAATATCATAATTTTATGTTAACTAACTACTATAAAGTTGAGCCAGTTAGTTATGAAAAAGTGTTGGCTGATGCGCTAGCGGTAGCGGATATATTAAAAGCAATGGTAGTGGACGTGACAGACGTATTGGACAAAGCCCGCTTACGTGGCGATGCGATTATGTTTGAAGGTGCACAAGGTACTTTGCTGGATATTGACCACGGCACTTACCCTTATGTGACCTCATCTAATACCACAGTAGGCGGTGTTGCTACTGGTGCGGGTTTTGGCCCGCTTAATCTGGATTATGTATTAGGTATCGTTAAAGCTTATACCACACGTGTTGGTTCAGGCCCTTTCCCTACAGAATTAGACTGTGAAGTCGGTCAGCACCTTGGCGTAAAAGGCCATGAATTTGGTGCCACAACAGGTCGCAAACGTCGCACCGGTTGGTTTGACGCTGTTGCCATGAAGCGGGCAGTACAAATCAATTCGATTACGGGGTTTTGTTTAACTAAGTTAGACGTACTGGATGGCTTAAAAAGTTTAAGTATTTGTATTGGCTATAAAGACGCTCAAGGAAATATCCAAGATGTGCCACCTATGGCAGCTGACGGTTATGAGTTGATCACACCTGTATATGAAAGCATGCCTGGTTGGAGTGAAAACTCTTTTGGTGTGACTGAATATGCGGATTTGCCCCAAGCGGCTAAAAATTATATTAAGCGCCTTGAAGAATTAACTGGTGTGCCAATAGACATTATTTCAACGGGCCCTGATAGAAACGAAACGATCGTTTTACGTCATCCTTTTGATGCTTAATTGTAATAACTAAAGAAGGCCGCAATTTGCGTAATGCCTTCATTTAAGGTCAACGGCATGATTGCTTTTAGCGATTGCATATCGGTTTTTTGTTACTTTCAAGCACCGGGGGTAACTTCGTTCTCGCTTTTCTTCCAGTTTACATCAAAGAACAAAACGCCAAGCAGTTGGGTCTGTTTTAAAACTCGGTCGCTTGCGGCCCCTTTTTTTATTAAACTTATCAACATTTTTATAGGTGATAAATAATGCTTACTCCCTTCCATCTTGCTATTCCCGTTGCAGATTTAGAGCAGGCTAAAGCCTTTTATGGTGGCTTGTTGGGTTGTGAAAAAGGCCGCTGGTCTGAACAATGGATCGATTGGAACTTTTTTGGACACCAGTTGGTGACACATCTAGTGACACAAATGCCTAGTTTACCCAAACATAATCAAGTGGATAACCATGCCGTGCCTATTCCACACTTCGGTGTGGTTTTAAATTGGAGTGATTGGCAAGAGCTGGCGAGTACGCTTAGTGCCGCCAATGTTGATTTTATTATTAAGCCTCATATACGATTTGAAGGGCAAGCCGGTGAGCAGGCGACCATGTTTTTTGTCGATCCTTGTGGTAACGCATTAGAGTTTAAGGCCTTTCAAGACATGCATCAGTTGTTTGCAAGCTAATATTAATAAACTGTTAGAACTTTTTACATTGATTAGTTAAAGCGATTGCGCAGTTTAATAATCTTCATTAGCCATCAAGCCTCATTAGGATTATTGTTGATTCACACTCTCAACCCACAAGGGAACAAATAATGAGTAATATTAATATTGGTATCAATGAACAAGACAGAGAAGTCATTGCACAAGGCTTAAAGTGTTTGTTAGCAGACTCTTATACGCTGTATTTACAAACCCATAATTTCCACTGGAATGTAACCGGACCTCAGTTCAGAGAATTACATCTTATGTTCGAGGAGCATTATACCGAGTTAGCGATAGCGGTGGATGATATTGCTGAGCGCATTCGTACTTTAGACGTGGCTGCACCTGGCACCTATAAAGAGTTTGCTAAGCTTAGTTCAATTCAAGAAGTCGACGGCGTACCCACTGGAACCGAAATGGTTAAGATCCTACTAAACGGGCACGAAGCAGTGGTTAAAACGTGTCGCAAGGTATTGGCATCGGCGCAACAAGCAGACGACGAATCCTCTGCAGCATTAGTGTCAGACAGAATGCGTATTCATGAAAAAACCGCATGGATGCTAAGGGCTTTGAGTTAAGCCAATATTAAAATAAAATGTATCATTAAAACTTATTGATACTCCAGATCACAAAAAAGCCGAAGTGGGTAAGTACACTTCGGCTTTTTTTACACCTGCTGTCTACCCAGCGTAAGCCTCAGAATTGCATGTGAAATTCGATAGGAGCGCTATTTAAACTACAGTACTAGATTGGGACCTACTCAACCGCACTTAATAGTTTTTCCTCTAAGGCTGCATCTTTGTGAATGCTTTTAGTCTTTTTAGACTCAATGTAAGCCTGATAACGGCCAGGCTTATGGTTAACTGCAATGAGTATGTTGAGCGTGATGGCACCCATCACTGATAAAATCACCAAATCAATACTAAAGATAAAGATCGAAGAGGTCAGAATGACAGCGTCTACCAACAAGCCAAAATTGCCTGCTCGAATATTAAACTTGTTCTGGAGATAAAGGGCTAAAATGCCTAAACCCCCTAGGCTGGATTTATGCCTAAACATAATTAATATACCTACACCAATCAACATACCGCCAGCCAATGCAGCAAAGATTGGATGAATGCTTTCAATTTTGATCACTTGCGGCATTTGTTCTGTCATAACCGACACCATAGATACTGAGATAAACGTATTGATAGTGAAACGCTTACTTAATTGAGTCCAAGCAATGAAGTAAAAGGGTATATTGACCAAAAAAAATAATAGTCCAAAGCTCATATCAAAAAGGTGGGTGCCAATAATAGCAATACCAGCAGTGCCGCCAGTCAGTAAATTATGCGTTCCAAACAACACCACACCAAAAGATACCAATACACCTGCACAAAAAAGTGCCAGTACGTCTTCATAAAATCTGTGTGTTGGGAAATTCACTGCTTTACCTCTATCTCTTTAATTATTTGAAAATTGCTCTGATCCGACGAGGCGCGGATTTTACAGATTTACACTTATATTGTTAGGCCAACAGACTGATCATGTTGCTGTGGGTTTAAGTGCTTCAGTAGCGGAAACTTTACGACTTGGGTTGGTTTTGTAAACAGGCTGTACCTAAGATGTTTCCTGAGTTGTTGGACAAGTTCGTCACCAATCTAGGACCGGTTACTAATGAGTGAAATTAAGCTGTTTTTGGTTTACCCATTGTTGAAGTTAAAGCATAGATGATCTTTATCGGTGCTTTTCAACTATGATTATGACTAAATTCATTGCCTAACAGAGAGAGCTTTATGTCACATATTTCGCCAAAACAGATCCCACAACAAGCCTTTGATTGGTATGACGATTATGCCCATGGTGATATTGACAGACGCACTTTTCTAAGTCGTTTAGGCTCATTATCTGTTGCAGGGCTGACCCTTGGCGCAGTGACGAGTGCGCTTACGCCAAATTACGCATTAGCTGAACAAATCTCTTTTAACGATCAAGATATAAAAGCGACCTATCAAGAATTTGAGTCACCCAATGGTCACGGAAAAGGGCGAGGTTATTTGGTTGTTCCTAGTCAGATGGATAGCAAAGCGCCGAGTGTGTTAGTGGTGCATGAAAACCGTGGGCTTAACCCTTATGTCCGAGATGTGGCAAGACGCTTAGCTAAGCAGGGTTTTGTGGCGTTTGCTCCAGATGCGCTGTTTCCTTTAGGTGGTTATCCAGGTAATGATGATGATGGTCGTGTTATGCAGCGCAGTATGGACAGCGAAAAAATTGATCAAGATTTTATAGCTGCGGCCGGTTATCTGAAAAAGCATGAAGCAAGTACGGGTAAATTAGGTGTAGTCGGCTTTTGTTTTGGAGGTTATGTAAGCAACATGCTGGCAGCAACTGCACCAGCACTTATCGATGCCGCTGTGCCATTTTATGGCACTCCAGCAACAGGCGATTTAGTTAAAAATGTCAAAGGGCCAATTATGCTGCAATTCGCTGAAAACGATAAACGTGTGAATGCCACTTGGCCTGACTATGAAGTTATTTTAAAAGCTAATAATGTGAATTATACCGCCCACTTTTATCCGAGTACCCAACATGGTTTCCATAATGATTCTACCAGCCGTTATGATCCCAAAGCGGCTGAACTTGGATGGTCGCGAACGCTGGAATTTTTTAAACAACACTTAGCCTGATTATCCTGTCTTCTAATGTGTTTTACTTTATTAAGAGCCAGCTACATTAGCTGGCTTTTCTGATCTTTACCTGTAATCCATTCTGGTCTTAAAGACGTATTAGATGAAACTGATTGTAGAGTTAAAAATTATAATGAAAAATTTTTTCATGTTGTTTTTATTAAGCCTACTACTGCAAGGCTGCGCTAATTACGATTATCCCAGTCAGGTTGTATTGGGTGAGAACATTATTGAATTTAAAGGCGAAAGCTTAGCAGGTGAAGCCACTTCTATCCCTCAAGTATTTTCAGGTCGCAATACCTTGTTGTTGTTTGGCTATGTACATAAATCGCAATTTGATATCGACCGCTGGTTGATTGGGTTAGACCAAACCAACACACAAGTTGCGGCCTACGAAATCCCCACCATTAAAGGCATGATTCCACAGATGTTTAGCACAGTGTTTGACGATGCTATGCGCGAAGGGATCCCAAAGGAAATATGGCAAGGCGTGATCACTGTGTATAAAGATGGCGAGAAAGTACAAAAATACACTGGCAATATAAAGCCAAAAAATGCCCGTGTGCTGTTGATAAATGCCCAAGGTGAAGTGACACATTTTTATGATAGAGGTTTTTCAGTTGAGGCTTTAAACGCTCTGAGAGACAAGCTTTAAAAACAGATTGAGTGTTTTGTTTAGACGTTGATAAATTTAGTTACATTTTTAGTAGTGACCTAAGTGTGAGGGTAAGCCATGCTTAACTGCTTAAATAAGGAATAAACAATGAATAAAGATATCAAAGGCTTGTGCTTGTTTTTGGGAATGATTGGTTTAGCTTATGCTGCAATACTGGTATTGACCATGTTGTTTACTGGCGTGAAAATTCTAAAAAGCATTGTATTTATCTCCGCTTTTTCATCATTTTTAGTCAGCCTTGGCCTAACACCTCAGGTTAAACAACGCTTAATGCAAGTGCTTAAGCAAAAAACTGCATTCTACAAATAGACTATTTAACCTGAAAATCTGGTTAAGATGTGCCGCTGCCCTTAAAATAACTTCAATAATAACAGTATGTTAGATTGTAATAGTGGCGCTGGACGGTATGACTTATCCAGAGCTCAGGTTATTTAATAAGGTGTGTTAAAACATGTCTTTATATTATTCATTTAGCAGATTTTATCTAGAACGGTCATTCATTTAGCCCAAATAGCCGAATAGTCACCACCGCTATTGAGTCTTTCGTCTGTCTCTTGCGGGTTGTATATCACATCATGGTAAGTGAATAAGGCCATGTTTGAACAATATGGCGGTAGAGTGAAATTTTAACAGGCAGGTTGTGAGCCTGTAGATGCTTGGGCACGTCCCTTAGATGAGAAATAATCGATTTAATACATATACTTTTTCTAGTAGCTGTAGATAATTGCATAACAATAATAATCTCATTAAAGTTGTCACAAAGGTAAAGGATAACACTTTGAAACTGTTCACATTTCGTCTAGCTACGCTATTTATTATGCTTATATTAACGAGCTGCGCTGCCTTAAATCCTAATTTTGAGAAGCCCAAAGTCAGTGTTAATTCCTTTAAAATACTGCCAAGGGGAAGTATCAATCCTACTTTTGAAATTGGTTTGCGAGTGGTTAATCCCAACAGTATCCCATTGAATTTAAAAGGCATGTCATACACTGCGAGTATTGAAGACAACAAGATTTTTTCGGGTGTGGCTAATCAACTCCCTATCGTGCAGGCTTATGGAGAAGAAGACATAAAACTAAATGCACAAGCAGATTTATTTGGGGGTATTCGGTTATTTGCGGATCTAATGAAGAAAAGGGATACACCGATTTCTTACACTTTAAAAGTCAAATTGGATGTCGGCACTTTTGCTCTGCCTATTTACATCACTCGAGAGGGAAATTTGACTATTCCAACCACTCATTAATCCAAAAAAAAGCACTACCTTTATCAGAGGTAGTGCTTTATTCACATAGGATTTTGAGTTAGTTAAACACGCTCAAACACCGTTGCAATACCCTGACCTAAACCAATACACATAGTGGCCAAACCGATAGACTTATCGTTAGCTTCCATGAGATTGATTAAGGTGGTGGAGATACGCGAACCAGAACACCCTAGTGGGTGACCTAGTGCAATCGCACCACCGTTCAGGTTGACTTTGTCTTCGTAACTATCAATCCAACCTAGCTGTTTGATACAAGACAATGCTTGTGCCGAAAAGGCTTCGTTAAACTCAGCCAGTTCTATATCTGCCATCGTCATACCAGCACGTTTCAGTGCTTTTTGAGTGGCAGGTACCGGACCATAACCCATAATAGCCGCATCACAACCTGCAACTGCCATAGCGCGAATTTTAGCCCTTGGGGTTAATCCTAGTGCTTTAGCTTTATCAGCCGACATGATCAGCATGGCAGATGCACCGTCAGATAAAGCAGATGATGTACCTGCTGTGACTGTGCCATTGACTGGATCAAATACTGGCCTTAGGGCTGCCATTGATTCAGCTGTAGAGTCTGGACGGATCGTTTCATCTACACTGATAGACTTTAAAATTCCGTCTACGTCATGGCCTTGTGTGGCGACAATTTCAGTGGCCCAGCGGCCCTCGAGTGTTGCTTTGTGAGCTCGTTGGTGTGAGCGTGCACCAAAGGCATCCTGCATTTCACGAGTGATACCATTTTGACGACCTAACAATTCAGCTGTCATACCCATGCTGCCTGATGCTTTGGCGGTGTGCTTCGCAATACCTGGATGAAAGTCTAAATTAAAATCCATAGGCACATGGCCCATATGTTCAACACCACCAATCATATACACGTCACCACGACCAGACATGATACCGCTAGTGGCATCATGTAAGGCTTGCATCGATGAGCCACATAAGCGGTTTACTGTGACTGCGCCCGTTGAGCGTGGGATATTCGTTAATAATTGTGCATTACGAGCAATATTGAAACCTTGCTCTTTGGTTTGCTGAACACAGCCCCAGATGATGTCTTCTATATCATTAGGATCTAAGTTCGGATTGCGTTCAACCAACTTTGACATTAAATGTGCAGATAAGGTTTCTGCTCGCACATTACGAAATATGCCGCCTTTAGAGCGACCCATAGGTGTGCGTATACAATCAACTACTACGACTTCTTTCATGATCTTCTCCTGAATTAATGTGACAAAGACTAAGCAAAATATGATTTATTTGATGCAGCCATTTCGCGCACACCATCAGAAATCTGATAAACCGGACCTAAATCAGCATATTTATCGGCTAATGCTACAAAGTTGGCTAAGCCCATCGTCTCGATAAAGCGAAATATGCCACCTTTAAAGGGAGGAAAGCCTAAGCCATAAAGCAATGCCATATCGGCTTCAGCTGCGCTGTCAACGATGCCTTCTTCTAAGCAACGAATAGCTTCATTGGCCATAGGGATCATCACTCGTGCAATAATTTCGTCTTTATCGAAGTCACGTTTGGCGGCGCAATGCGGGGCGAACAATTCGTAAGCTTCTGGCGCAGCTACTTTAGCTGGGCGGCCACGCTTGTCTAAACTAAAGTTATAAAAACCTTTTCCATTTTTTTGACCTAAGCGATCTGCTTTGTACAACAAGGTAACCGGGTCGTTAGCAATTTTCTGCATACGCTCTGGAATACCATCAGACATAACGCTAGATGCATGGTCAGATGTGTCCATACCTACCACGTCCAATAGATAAGCAGGGCCCATAGGCATGCCAAATATTTTCTCCATGACTTTATCAACCGCAACAAAGTCTGCACCATCCATTATCAACCTGCTGAAACCGGCAAAGTAAGGAAACAATACACGGTTGACTAAAAAGCCTGGGCAATCATTAACCACAATGGGGGTTTTACCCATTTTTAAAGTGGCTGCAACAACAGCTGAAATGGTATCTTCAGAGGTGTTTTCACCGCGAATAATTTCAACAAGGGGCATTTTGTGCACGGGATTAAAGAAGTGCATGCCACAGAAGCGTTCTGGTTTTTTCAGACTTTTAGCTAAATGATTAATAGAAATAGTCGAAGTGTTAGAACAAATAATCGCGTCATCAGAGACATACTGTTCTGTTTCGGCCAATACTATGCCTTTTACTTTAGGATTTTCGACGACCGCTTCAATCACTAAGTCGACGTCTTTAATGGCCGAATATTCTAATGTAGGCACGATGTTATTCAGCGTCGATGCCATAGTGGCTGCGTCGACTTTACCGCGCTGCATGCCTTTGCCTAAAATAGTCGCGGCTTCTTTTAAACCTAAGTCTAATGCAGCTTGGTTTATGTCTTTCATTATCACAGGCGTGCCTTTCACCGCAGACTGGTACGCGATACCGCCACCCATGATACCTGCGCCTAAGACGGCTGTTTGTTTGATCACCTTTTTAGCGGCTTTGGCTTGTTTTTTACCTTTACCTTTAACCAATTGATCAGCTAAGAAGATACCCACTTGGGCCTTGGCTGCGTCGGTTTTTGCTAATTTCGCAAAACCTTGGTTTTCTAATTTAAGGGCCCCATCCCTATCAAGGCCAGCGGCTTTTGATACGGTCTCTACCATCATATGCGGCGCTGGGTAATGTTTACCTGCCTGGGCAGCCACCATAGCTTTGGCAGTTGAGAAGCTCATCATAGCTTCGTTTTGATTAAGTGTCAGGGGTGCTTTTTTCTCTGCACGGCGATCTTGCCAATCAAAATCGCCAGCAATCGCGTCTTTAAGCATGCTCAAAGCTGCATCAGCTAACTTTTCTGGTGCAACGACTGCATCTATCGCGCCTTCACCTAGTGCTTTTAATGCTTTGCGATCACGGCCTGTGGTCATCCACTCTAGTGCATTATCAGCGCCAATAAGGCGAGGAAGACGCACTGTGCCACCAAAGCCTGGCATTAAGCCTAGCTTCACTTCTGGAAAGCCTAAGCTTGCGGTGGTATCTGCCACACGAAAATCACAGGCTAAGGTCATTTCACAACCGCCACCCAGTGCAAAACCGTTTATCGCTGCGATAGTTGGGAAAGGTAAGTCTTCAAAGCGATCAAATACTTGAGAGGTTTTGCCTACCCAAGCCAGCACTTCTTGGTCTGGCATATCAAATAAACCAGTAAATTCAGTGATATCTGCACCCACTATAAAGGTGGATTTTGCTGAACGGACTACTACACCTTTTACATCTGAATTGGCTGCTAGTGCCTGCGTCGCCGCATCTAAGTCTGCAACGGTTTGTTGATCAAACTTGTTCACCGAACCTTGCGCATCAAATACTAATTCTGCAATACCATCTTGCAGTAAATTAACCGTAAGGCTCTTACCTTCGTATATCATTATCATCTCCTGTGGCTATCGCCAAAGCGTGGGTGTGGAAGAGGCCAACGGCTCTCCGAGTACAGATTATATGAATTGTTGTTAAAAAAAATGGAAAGGGCAACCTAACCTTTAACAAAACAAACTATGAGTTATTACATGTGGGTGAATAGAGTCAATTCAACTGGTCATGCCAGTTAATGTATGAAATATTCAAAATACTCGCATTTATCATTACGCAAGTTTGTTAGTATCAGGACTTGTACATTAGTTGGCCCCCCTTTTATGTTTTGGAACTTGTGACTATTCGCTATTTACTATGCCTGGTCGTTGCTACCGCGTTGTTTACTCAGATTGTAGTGGCAGCACCTACGTTCGATCGTGAGCAACAAAGAATCCTTTTTCTTAAAGCAGAGAGGCTTGCATATAATCCAAATAGTAGTGCCTTTAAAGAGATAATGGAACAACTGGAAGGTTATCCATTAAAGCCTTACGTTGAATTAAAAACGTTAAGTAAGTTCCCTTTTATGGCGAATAAAAAACAAATAGAAGGTTTTTTAGGCAAATACGGATCATCTCCTTTAGACAGACCTTTGCGCAAAAAATGGTTGGTCTATTTGGCCAAACAAAATCAACCTGAACTGTTTATGCATTTTTATCGAGATATGGGTAATGTCGCTTTGAACTGCACTTATGCAGAAATGTTGCTGCAAAAAGACTCGTCTAATGCTGAAGCATTGAAGCTGGCAGAAAATCTGTGGGTCGTGGGTAAATCACAGCCAAATGACTGTGATGAATTATTCAAGACCTGGCAAAAGGCTGGTAAACGTACATTAGAATTAGTATGGAAAAGGATGTCCTTGGCGGCTGACGGTGGCAATCACACCTTGATCCCCTATTTAAAAACATTGATGCCCAAGGAACAGCAATATTTAGCTGATCTTTGGTTAAAGGTGCGTCGCTCACCTAGCCAGGTTTCTCGGCTATCTAATTTTCCGGGCAAATACCCAGAAAAGGAAACTGAGATACTGGTTTACGGTTTACAACGCCTTATCAGTAATAATAGGGATTTAGCGTTACGTAGTTGGGAAAAACTGTCGAGTAAATTTGCTTTTTCGACATCACAACAAAAACAAATTTCACATAGGTTTGCTATTTTTTTAGCCCTAGCAGATCATGAACAAGCTGAAGTTTGGCTAGAAAAAGCCACAAGCTTTGAACCAGATGCCGAATTATTACGTTGGCATTTAGCCCATGTTTTAAGGCAAAAAAACTGGCAAGATGCCTTAGATGTCATAAGCCTCGTGCCCGCCAACTCAGCCGACGATAATGTATTTCAATACTGGAAAGCCCTGGCTTACGAGAAGGTAGGCGCCCAAAAATTAGCGGACGAAGGCTTACATAAATTAGCTAAACAACGTCATTATTATGGTTTTTTGGCAAGCGGGAAATTATCTGAAATGCCTAGCTTAAATGACAATCCATTACTCATCCCCCAGGAGGAAATAGACAAGGTGGCTTCACTGCCTAGTGCACAAAGAGCTTTTGAATTCAGAAAGTTAGGACGTAATCTTAGTGCAAGGCGAGAGTGGTTTTCTTTACAAGGTCAATTGACCGATCAACAGAACGTAACCGCAGCTGTGCTTGCCAGTCAGCAGAACTGGCATGACCAAGCCATTTTTGGTTTTTCCAAATCAGGCTATCTGGATGACTTGAGCCGACGTTTCCCCATGCCGTTTGATAGTCAACTGCAAAGCAATGCTAAAAAAAATAATATTGATGTCGCTTGGGCATATGCCATCGTCAGACGTGAAAGTTCTTTTATGCCAGACGCAGCCTCTCACGCCGGCGCTTTGGGCTTGATGCAAGTGATGCCGGGTACGGCTCGTTATCTCGCCAAGAAAAAAATCAGAAGAAATAGTTTATTTAATCCCAACAGAAATGTTGAACTGGGTACGCAATATATGCGTTACCTGATGGATAAAATGGATAACAATGCCATATTGGCCACTGCGTCTTATAATGCCGGTTGGCGAAGGGTTCAACAGTGGCTGCCTGAAAAAGGTAATATGCCCTTGGACTTATGGATAGAAACCATTCCCTACAAAGAAACCCGAAATTACGTTAAGGCAGTGTTGGCTTATCAGCAAATATACAGCCAACATTTAGGTGGCAGTGAGAACCTATTTAAGAAATTAGCCACTATGGAAATACAACCAAAAAGTTAGACGCGTCTTTGCAACATATGCAAGGCCAACAGCCCTAAGCTTATGTTAATCTACTATTCTATTCTTTGATGAGAGTCAGGCATGTCAGTTCTAGCGCAATCAGTACAATTAGCACAATTAGCACAAACCTATCCACAACATATTTCTGAGCTTCAAAGCCGGACCCGTGAAGCTATTCAGCGGGAAAGTATTGAAGGTTTGATCATCCATTCGGGGCAAGGTAAGCGCTTGTTTTTAGACGATAACAACTACCCTTTCAAAGTGAACCCTCAGTTTAAGGCGTGGTTGCCCGTCATCGATAATCCCAATTGTTGGCTGATTGTGAACGGCGTTGATAAGCCAAAGTTAGTATTTTACCGACCTAAAGATTTTTGGCATAAAGTGCCTAATGAGCCAAATGATTTTTGGGCTGAGCATTTTGATATAGTATTTCTGACTCAAGCTGATGCAGTGGAAAAGCATCTACCATTTGATAAAAGTAAATATGCTTATATAGGCGAATATATTGAAGTGGCTAAGGCCTTGGGTTTTGAATTAGTGAATCCAGATAGGATCATGCATTATCTTCATTACCAGCGCGCCTATAAAACAGATTACGAATTACTGTGTATGCGTGAAGCAAACCGTATTGCGGTGGATGGACATCGTGCTGCCAAAATGGCTTTTGATCAGGGACTAAGTGAGTTTGATATTAATTTGGCTTATCTTGGAGCCGTCAGGCAAGGTGACAACCAGGTCCCCTATCATAATATTGTTGCACTTAATGAAAATGCATCCATATTGCATTACACCAATTTAGAAACAGAAGCGCCGACCCCAGCCCATTCTTTTTTAATTGATGCTGGGGCAAGTTTTAATGGTTATGCTGCTGATATTACCCGCACTTACGCTCGAGAAAAAGGGGTCTTTGCAGACTTAATCAAGTCTATGCATCAAATTACACAACAATGTGTGAGTGAGTTAAAACCAGGTGCCTCTTATGTTCAAATTCATACCAGTGCTTATCATCAAGTCGCAGCACTTTTATGTGACTCAGGTATAGTGAATTTGGATGCTTACGATATGATTGAAACAGGCATAGTTAACACCTTCTATCCCCATGGCATTGGGCATTTCCTTGGTTTGCAAGTCCATGATGTGGCGGGTCATGTTTCTGATGATAGAGGTACACCTCATCCCGCCCCTGATGCCCATCCATTTTTGCGCAATACCCGCACTATCGAAGCACGGCAAGTTTTTACTATTGAACCAGGTTTATATTTTATTAATAGTCTACTGGCGGAGCTAAAAAGCAGTGAGCAATGCAAATATATTAATTGGAATGTTGTGGATAGTTTACGACCTTTTGGTGGTATTCGAATCGAAGATAATATCATTGTGCACCGCGATAAAAACGAAAACATGACCCGTGAGTTACATTTAAATTAACCTGAACTCTGGATAAGACGTGCCGCAACACGAAAAGTAATTATAACAAAAACAGTATGTTTGATAAGGGCTTTTGAAATCTGCTAAAATTGACCTGCTACAAAGTGAAGCACTTGTTTAGTCTTTATTGTAAAAACTAGCGACCAACAGAAACACTTATGAAGTGTTTCTGTTGGTCTAGTGATTTTCAATATTTGTGTGGCACAATGTCAAGCTGACACATCTGATAGTGATACCTTCTCCATTGCTGAAAAAGTGTTGTATATAGCCAAACATAGAGTCCCTTACAGTGGCATATGCAACTTGTCTGGCTAACAGGTTGATTTAACGCATAAATATGTTTTTACTGCACATTTAGTTTACCCTTTTTCGATTTGTCAAAAACGCCATGTTGGATGAATGCTTTTGTTAATCGGAACCTTTATACATGCTTCGACTTTTTTTCTGTCTACTACTTTTTCTGGTATTCACTCACAACACTTATGCACAACAAACTACTTCTAAAGAGGATATTTCAAATGACTTCGCCAAACTAGATATTCCAAATTTAGGTGGAGAAATAAAAGTTGATGGTGAGCTTGATGATATCCAGTGGCAACAAGCGAAAGAGTTAGAGCTTAACTATGTTACACGTCCATTTGAAAATACCCGCCCTCCGGTGACCACTAGAGTCAAAATATTTGAGAATGGCGATACCCTATATGTGGCATTTATTGCTCAAGATCCCAGGGTAGAAAACATCAGTGCGTTTTATCGAGACCGAGATGGCATATGGAGTGATGATTTAGTCGGGATTAAGCTTGATACTTTTAATGATAGTCGTTTAGCTTACCAGTTTTTTGTGAATCCTCATGGTATTCAAGCAGATTCTATTCAAAATGAAATGACTGGCGGCGAAAGTGATAGTTGGGATGGTATCTGGCAATCGGCAGGTAAAATTGTTGCTGATGGTTATCAGGTGGAAATGGCTATTCCGTTGCGTATTTTAAACTTTGAAGAGGGTAACGAGAATAAAGTTTGGGGCGCTGAACTTGTTCGTTATTATCCAAGAGCGGATCGTTTACGTATTTCGAATATGCCTCGAGACCGCAACAACTCCTGTAATTTGTGTCAAATGGGCGCTATTGTTGGTTTCAAACAAGCCAAACAAGGTAAAAATTTAGCCTTAGTGCCCACATTGGTATTGGGTAAAGGGCAGAGCCGTGACCCAGAAGAAAGCTTTGAATGGGAAGACTCAGATAACCAAGAAATAGGCTTGGACGTGAAGTGGGGCATTACCCCAGAAATATCTTTACAAGCCACACTTAATCCAGATTTTTCTCAGGTGGAAGCCGATGTGGCTCAGCTGAGTATTAACGACACCTTTGCACTTTTCTTTGATGAAAAACGGACATTTTTTTTAGAAAATGCCGATTACTTTTCGAGCAACTACAATCTCGTTTATACCCGTAATGTGGGGGCGCCTGATTATGGTGCTAAAGTAACTGGGCGAATTGATCAACATACCTTTGGTATTTTTGTTGCCAATGATGAATCCACAACTTTCTTAGTACCAGGGAATTTGGGCTCCAGTATTGCTAATGTTGAACAGGAGTCACTTAATCTAGCTTTACGTTATCGATATGATTTATCCGAGCATCTATCCATCGGCTGGACCGGCACTTTGCGTGATGCACAGGGGTATTACAATTACGTCAATGCTATTGATGCTAAATATCAACTTACAGATAACGATACCTTTCGTGCACAAATATTACGTTCAGATACGCAATATCCAATTGACCTATACACAGAGTTTTGCGACAACAACTGTGAGCAGGACGAGGACTATTCAGAGACCGCCTTACGCTTGAAAAATACCGACGCTTTTAGCGGTAAAGCTTATCGTGTCAGTTATACCCACGAGGAGCGTAATTGGAATGTTTTTTTAAACCGAAATAGCCGTGGATCAGGTATTCGCACTGATTTAGGTTTTGGCTCTTTGGCTGACCGTCATCAGTCGGTAGTGGGCGGTGGTTACAACTGGTACAGTGAAAACACTTGGTGGAATAAAGTCAGATTATCCGGTGACTGGGATATCAGCCATAACGATAATAACGAACTGATCGAGAAAGAGTCTGAAGTGCATCTGAGCATGAATGGTCGATTGCAGTCCTACTTTGAAATAAGCTTTTTAAAGCGAGATAAAGTGGGGCTTCGTGCTGACTCAAGTATTCTGAGTATCACTGACAACAGCACATTATTCACCGAGCAGCAAGGCAGTTTTTATTTTGAAATGCGTCCAAGTCCATCGTGGTATTTTAGTACATTTATGCGTTTTGGAGACCATATTGACTACGACAACAACCGCTTGGGTAAACAATGGTTAGTGCGTCCTACTATAAACTGGAATATTGGCAAAAGTTTGCAGTTTAAACTGCGTCACACTTATCAAAACCTTGATGTGCATAATCAGCAACTGTTTACCGCCAACCTATCTGATTTTCGTACTACTTATCAGTTCAATCAACGCCAGTTCTTGCGTCTAATTTTGGTGTATTCTGATATTGAACGTAACCAACAAAATTATACTTTTGATGTTGACGCCAACAGTATAGGATTAGGCACGCAACTTTTATATTCGTACAAACTCAATCCACTCACCAAATTTTTTGTAGGTTATTCAGACTCTGCCTATCAAGATGATGTACTCACTTCATTGACCAAAAGTGGGCGTTCTGTGTTTATGAAATTCAGTTATGCATGGCTAAACTAGCGGATTGGTGAAGCTTGATAATTGTTTGCTTTGGCCATATATATTAACTTGCGGCAAGTCTAGCCGTGTCGAAGAAGGAAGGCAGTGATGGAAGTATTACTCGATTATATTTTGACCGCACAAACACTCGTTTTAGTTTTTGTGGTGGTGTTACTTAAAACCTCAATTAAATTTGTCCCACAAAACCGTGCCTATGTAATAGAACGATTTGGTAAATATCAGTCAACTAAAGAAGCTGGGTTAAATTTTATTGTACCCTTTATTGATCGTATTTCCGCGGATCGTTCGTTGAAAGAGAAGGCTGTAGATGTACCTGAACAAAGCGCCATTACCAAAGACAATATCTCGCTGTCAGTTGATGGTGTTTTGTATTTTCGAGTGCTTGACCCTTATAAGGCCACCTATGGAATAGATGATTACGAGTTTGCCGTGACTCAACTAGCACAGACCACTATGCGTTCTGAATTAGGCAAAATGGAACTCGATAAAACCTTTGAAGAAAGAGACGTGTTAAACATCAATATCGTCTCGGCGATCAATGATGCTGCGGGTCCATGGGGTATCCAAGTTCTTCGTTATGAAATCAAAGATATTGTGCCGCCTCAATCTGTAATGGAAGCGATGGAAGCGCAAATGAAGGCCGAACGAGTCAAACGGGCACAAATTTTAGAGTCTGAAGGTGACAGACAGGCCGCCATTAATCGCGCCGAAGGTCAGAAAGCCTCAGTAGTCTTAGCCGCAGAAGCCGATAAAGAAGAACAAGTATTACGTGCAGAAGGCGAAGCCAAAGCGATAGTTGCAGTCGCTGCCGCTCAGGCAGAAGCCCTCAGACAAGTAGGTGAAGCCGCTGTCACCCCTGAAGGACAAAAAGCCATACAATTGGATTTAGCCACTAAGGCCATTGAGGCCAAACATGCGATTGCTAAAGAATCCTCTGTGGTGTTATTGCCTGATAGCAGTACTGAAGCCGCGAGTGTTGTAGCCCAAGCGATGACCATTATTAATCAGTTGAATAAGGGGTAGTGTATGGACTGGGCATTCAATAATTTAGCTGAAAGTTTGCTCATTCTCGGCATACTTTTATTAGTGATTGAAGTGGCAGTGTTGGGTTTTTCAACCTTTGTACTGTTTTTTGTAGGCTGCGCTGCTGTGGTCACCGCAGGTTTATTGTATGTGGGTTTTATTCCAGATACTTGGTTGTCAGCAATGTTGAGCACAGGCGTGCTCACTGGGTTATCCGCTGTTTTGTTATGGAAGCCTTTAAAAAATATGCAAACGCAGGTGGACACTACAAAAGCACAAGGCGATTTGGTCGGACACCGTTTTATATTATTGGAAGATGTGGCTCCTGAGTTGACCCCTGAATATCATTATTCAGGGATCGACTGGAAGCTAAAGTCCAATGAACATTTGGTAGCTGGCACTCAGGTAGAAGTGACACAAGCTGATGTTGGCGAATTCCACATCAAAGCTAGCTAACTTTTACACTGCGAGTGTCTTTTATGTAAGTCGGGTTGATCCCGACTTTTTTTATTGTTTTAGGGTCATTGCTTGTAATTTTTTGTGCAAGCTCATATAAATAATCAGCAGCCAATCACACGCAATACATCTATTAGAAATTTATGCTTAAGCACAGACCACTTTTTAAATACATTCGAAATCACGATACGCTTTTTAGTGAGCTGGCGATGGCCAGAAACTCTTATGCGCAAAGTCTTGGTCTGAACGATTATGCCTATCACAAAACCCCCAAATTTATCACTGCTGATGGCCGTAGGCTGACCATTGAGCCAGAGAGAAGTTTGATAGTGCAAGACTACCAATCCTTTTTAGGTGTGAAGAGTCTTTTGCAGCGAGAAATTCCGGGCTTTTATATTGTCAATAACAGCGATATTGGGTTTCGCTACCCCACTGCCGCGATTGCAGGTCAAGATGCGCCCTTTATTAAACGTTTTCGGTCGGAGTTTTTTCATAAGGTTGATGAAGATAGAAGTATTTGCCGACCACGGAATCTGTCTTATGGGATTAAAAGTCGTGGCAAAGGTGACAACAGACAGGAATACGAAGTGTGGGTGCCAGATGAGCATGTTCAACTCGATCCCACTCCGTTATTTATTGATAAGTATGGTGAGGATTTGCCTGATGATGTGCGCGATTTTGCAAGCCTGACACCTGTTGTCTATGGTTGGATGGGGGTTAAACGCGCTGCATTTGAAGCTATATATGTGAATAAGAAAAGTATGGGTGATATTGCCATCAATATAGGTTTGTCGGTTGACGCTTATAATATTGGTGCTATGCCAGATTTGTCTTATTCTCCTGTGATTGGTAGTTCGATAGCCGTGAGTAACGCTGAACTGGAATGGGAAGTGATGGGGTATTACGCCCCAAAAGGCGATCACCCTGATCACGATCACATCTGGTCTGCTATAAATCATGTTATTGAAGCCGTGGGAACCGCGACTAGTGATATCTATAACAAGATAGCTATTCCTACTAGCGAGAGTAAAACAGAACGTATTCTTAGCGCTATACAAGAGCAACACATTTCCACAGAGCAAGTTCTCCAATGGGATTTAAAACCGTGGGAGTTTTTACAAGATGCCAGTATTCATAGGCGTAAATCACACGATCCTAGTCGCTCAGTGAACTTGTTAGGCAGACTCAACCGGCTTTTTTATCAAGAATCCTTTAAACTGCCATCGCTCAAAAAGATACACGATTTGATTGCTCAGCCCGTTAAGCGATAGCTCAATGCAATCGGTATACACTTCCTTGGCTATCAATAACTTTCCTCTTTGTGATAGCTTTGTTGTTGATACTGCTCAAATACTCGCGAGTAAAATAAAAATAAGATACTCATTGTTACTCAGTTATTCGTTGTATGTTGTTGAAAATATATAAGCAATTTGACTGTTCTTTTCAGTAACTGCTTATATCGTCTTATTCTCCCGCCACCTGCATTTGTTCAATTAAAATTGAACCTGTTTGCACACTACCGCGGGTCTCTTGTACAGCACCTATAGCCACAATATTCTTTAACATGTCGCTTAAGTTACCTGCAATGGTAATTTCGTGAACCGGATATTGGATCACGCCATTTTCAACCCAAAAGCCTGCTGCGCCTCTAGAGTAGTCTCCGGTAACAATATTAACACCTTGACCCATCAGTTCAGTGACTAACAAACCTGTGCCTAGTTTGGCCAGCATTTCTTTATCTGAGTCACCGGTATGTTGAATAAACCAATTGTGAATACCACCTGCATGACCTGTGGTTTGCATCTTGAGCTTTCGAGCTGAGTAACTGGTTAATAGATAGTGATTGAGTAATCCGTTTGTGACTACATCCATATCTTGGGTTTTGACACCTTCATGATCAAAGGGGGAGCTGGCTAATCCCTTCAATATATGTGGGCGTTCAGTAATATTGAGCCAACTTGGTAGTACTTGCTGGCCTAATTGATCTAACAAGAAAGATGATTTTCGATACAGATTACCACCACTTATGGCGCTGATAAAATGGCCGAATAGACCTGCAGCAATTTCGCGATCAAACAATACTGGTACTTTACAGGTCTTCACTGTTCTAGCACCGAGTCTGCCCAAGGTAAATTGTGCAGCTTCAATACCTAATTGTTCTGGGCTGCTTAACATGCCTACTTCACGGCCGACAGAATAGCTATAATCTCTCTGCATTTCACCGTCTTGTTCACCAATCACTACGCAACTCATGCTGTAACGACTGCTGTTATATCCTGCGACTAGGCCATGGCTATTACCATATACTTTAGTGCCTAAGTTGGCGTTGTAGGACGCGCCATCTGAATTGGTAATACGGGGATCTACGTTTAAGGCACTTGTTTCAGCGGCAATCACTTGTCGAATGGCAGATTCGGTGTCTAGTTCTATTGGATGAAATAAATCCAGATCAGGGAAGTCATAAGCCATCAGTTCTTTATCAGCCAAACCAGAACAATCATCGTCACCAGTATGTTTGGCTATTTCTATGGCTTTTTCTACTGTGAGTTTTAACGCTTGGGGCGATAAATCTGCAGTCGAGGCGCTGCCTTTTTTCTTACCATGGTATACGGTGATACCCAAACCGCCATCGTTCGTAAATTCAACGGTTTCCACTTCTTTGAGTCGAGAAGATACTGCAATGCCTTCTACTTTAGACATGCTCGCTTCGGCCTGAGTCGCGCCTTTGTCCTTGGCTAATTTTAAAACGTCTTCTACTATGCTTTGTATTTCAGCTAATTGTTGTTGCATAAGGCCTTCATTATTTGGCTACACTGTAGTTTATTATTGCTTGGGGGGTTACAATCTTCATTAGTGTATCACTAAAGATAATGTCATGGTCGCCCCGAAAAAAAACAAAGATGTTGAAGTTGAATTCGACGTAAGTGAAGAAGACGAACAACTCAGTAAAACCCAAATAAAAGCCCAAATGGTTGCAATGCAAAAGTTAGGGGAGTCTTTGGTTCATCTTGGTCAATCCTCTTTAGCCAAGGTTCCTATGGAGGAAGAATTGCTCGATGCAGTGATGCTTGCCCGTAAAATTTTACGCAAAAAAGAAGGTTATCGACGTCAATTGCAGTTGATTGGCAAGATCATGCGTAATACAGATATCGCCGCTATAGAACATGCTTTGAGTAATATTAAATCTGCCCATAAAAAATTAAATGATGCTTTTCATGGAACAGAAATGCTCAGAGATGATATTTTGCTGCAAGGTGATAGCAAAATTGAATCGACTATTGTTGATTATCCCCTGCTTGATCGGCAAAAATTGCGACAATATGTGCGTCAGGCTAATAAACAGCTAGCTGATAATAAACCACCCAAAGCCTCTCGTGAGCTTTTCCAATATCTAAAACAGATTATAAACGGATAATATTTATATATGTTTGCCTTGTATTTGTTGGGTTAATTCAAATTGAGACTGAGAGCGGATCTCACCTTGATTTGTAAGATAACGAGCAACTTCGACGGCAATCAATATCTACCCTGGGCTTTAACAGGCTTAGCCCTATAGACAGATAAGTGACTCACCTTGTTCTTGCTTAAAAGACCGTTCTGGCTCGTTAATAAGACTTTTTACCGTATAAAAAATTGTTCTAACATCGGTTATGATATTTAAAATAATTTTAAGAGTTTCCACCGTCGGTACAGTAAGTACAAATAAAAATGGGCGGCATGTCACGTAAAAATGTGACGTATTGAGCACTAAACTACACTTTCTTACAGGATTAATTGACCATGCAATGTTTCAGAACCGTGTGCCTATGGGCCATCTTCTCGCTATTTTTGGCGGCATGTGGCGGCGGGTCTGATACACCTATACCTTCACCTGATGTGCAAGACGATGATAATGACGGCGTGAATAATGATACTGATAGCTGTCCCAACACACCGTCTGGCACAACGATCGATGCCCAAGGCTGTGAAGTAAGTGCAAACAGGCGGTAATGTATCAATTCTCGTTCAGGCTGAGGACTACACAAACTACTATGATACCACCCCGGGTAATACCGGCGGCGCCTATAAATCAGATGATGTTGATATAGAAGTCACTTCTGATAACGGCGGCGGACATAACGTTGGGTTTATTGTTGCTAACGAATTCTTAGAATATTCACTTGATTTACCCGCAGGTATTTATGCTATCAGTGCTCGGGTCGCCTCTGAAGTGAGTAGCGGTGAGTATGCAGTGAGCCTTAATGAGCAAGTTGTGGGTACGGCTTCTGTTTCTGCAACAGGAGGTTGGCAAACGTTTATTACGCAAACCTTGGGTTCAATGCAACTCTCGGCAGCTACTACCTTTACCCTGAAATTCTATGCTATTGCGGGTGACTTTAATCTTAATTGGCTATTGATTGAGACTGTTTTTGATAGCGACCTTTCCGTCCCTGGCGCCAGTGCCTGCAATGGCAGCTGTGCCCAGAACTGGCCGCCATTACTGGTAACGGATGGCCTTGCATCCGGGGTGTCCGGGCTGGGTACAATTATAGCGAGGAGCCTGCGGGCCGTTTCATCGAGATGGCAACCAACCTGAGTCCGGGCAATGCCCAGCCTTTTGTGCGCGGTCGACGAGTACACCACACCAACTTTGAAGATGGCAGCCATGATGAACGCAACGACAACCCCATCTGGACAGAGCAAATTGGCAAGGCTGGCAATCATTATGTCAACCTGTCCTGCGCAAATTGCCATGTTCGAAATGGCCGTGCTTTGGTCGAGAATGTGGGCAATAACCTGACTAAGTGGGTCTTCAAGGTCGGTGACGCCGATGGCAATCCGGACCCACTGATAGGCAGCGTCTTACAGCCGGACCAGACTGGCTCAGCTACACCAGAAGGTACGGTAATGCTCAGCCCATGGACTGAATTATCCAATGGTCTGCGATCCCCAAACTATGTATTCAGCAATGGCGAACCTGCACGATTCTCCGCCCGAATTGCGCCGCAATTAGTGGGTGTCGGTTTGCTGGAAGCAATAGATGAGGCAACTATACTCGAGTGGGCCGAGCAGGATAATGTCGATCACAATGGAAATGGTATTACCGGACGGGCGTCGCTCGTAACCGATCCTGAAACGGGAGAAGTGCGTCTGGGTCGTTTCGGCTATAAAGCAGCTACGGCGAGCGTTAGGCACCAGGTCGCATCAGAACTGAATACCGATATTGGGGTTATGACCAGCGTGCTTCCGGATCCCGATTGTGGCCGCGAGCAAACCGGCTGTGGAGAGAGCGGCGCGGAGCTCTGGTATTCAAGGGGCAGACTATGTTTATGCAGTATGGACGGGGGCCACCGATGTGCCGGCACCTGGAACGGTTATTTTGTTGTCGCTTGGTATAGCAGGCTTGTTTTTGTCTCGACACAGAAAACAATAAAATCGGTTTTTCAATTAGTCCTGCATTTACCCATCGTAACCAGCGGGTAATATAGTCATCAAGCATCGCGGCTCTTTTGGGGGCCGCTAACTTTTGCTCATAAAGCTGACGTACTTTATTGACCGCGTTAGTTATCGTCTTCTCTGCTAACCTTAAGTCTGATAAACCAAATCGATAACCCAAAAAATTACAAATTTGTCAGGAAAAATTTTGAACAGCTTTAGCTGGCCCTAAGTGTTTGCAGCAGCTCACCTCGAATTGTGTGCCAATGAAAACGCAGATGCCAAATATCGGCATTGGCGGGAAAGTTACGCCGCTGCTTACATAGCCAACGGTGGGCCGTATCGAGTGAGGTTGAGTTGAAGATGTCGTTAAGGTTTTGCATGGTTTAAGTGTAGCTGAACGGCCGGTATTGCCACAGGCTGTGTAAAAACTCCAATTTATGGATTTTCGTCTTTAACTTTGACTTAAAAACCTTCTCTACAATGAATATTGATGGTGATTTGCGGTTAATCCTTTGTTTCATCGACACAGCAACGCATTGTCAACGGCGGAAAATTAGTTTTTACACAGCCTGGGCACATTAGAGCCAATCAGTTCTAGCTCCTTAACCAAATCTATGCTTAGTTTCGATAAAGGGTCTTAATCAAATGATAGCCAAACTGGGTTTTCACTGGCCCATGTACCGTCAAAATTTCTTTTGTAAACACCACATTATCAAATGCTTTGACCATAGTACCGGGGCTGAACTCGCCTAAGTCTCCATCTTTTTTGCCAGATGGACAGATGGAATGTTTTTTGGCCAACTGCTGAAAGTTTCCACCTTTGTCGAGTTGGCTTTTGAGTTTTTCGGCGAGGGCTTTGTCTTTGACTAAAATGTGGCAGGCGCAGGCTTTCATGTAGTATGACCCAATAAACGTTTGCTAATGAATTGACGGGTAAGTTTAGCAGTTAGCAGAGTCAAAAAAAGAAAAAGAGCTTCAGCTCTTTTTCTTTTTGGTTCATTTTTGATTTATTTATAGGTTATTGCTTATTTAATAAATAACATTTCTTGATACTTAGGTAAGGGCCACAAATCGTCAGATACCACTAACTCTAACGCATCTGCATGGAAACGCACTTCCAACATGAGTGGGCATAACACATCTGCACAATGGTTCATATGCGCTTCAGTGCTATCAAATTCTTCGATATTTAAGGCGTGTTTGAGTTTGCTAACGGCGGCCATCATGGCGTCAGTTTCAGCGGCAATTTCATCAATACTATTATGGCTAATGATAATGTTCAGTTTGCTTAGGTTAGTCGCGGCGCTTGAAAGGCTGTCTAAATATTCTATGGTGGCTGGATATATTCTAGTATTGGCGATGCCAATCACTAATTTTGATTCCATCTCTATAGACAGAATGTATTGTTCTGCATATACCTCAAATCGACTAGCAAGTTCGGCGGGTGAAAGCACGCCTGTTGATTCAAACAGTTTTATCACTGATTCTTCTTTAAAGGCAGGCAATGCATCGGCACTAGTAGGAATGTTCTTCAGACCACGTTTTTCAACTGCCTCTTTATGCCATTCGCTAGAATAGCCATCGCCACCGAAGATAACATTGCCGTGCAGCTTCATTAACTCTTGCAATACAGTGATGACAGCAGCCGTTTGGTCTTCACCTTTGGCCAGAACCGCTTCAAGCTTTTCGGCTATCCAATTGAGTGAATCGGCTAACATAGTATTCATTGCAACTAGTGGACCTGATACAGATTGCGATGAGCCTACTGCTCTAAATTCAAAGCGATTTCCGGTAAAGGCGAAGGGCGATGTACGATTACGATCACCTGGATCCCGTTCAAATTTAAGAATTTGTGATAAACCAAGATCCATCAAGCCTCCTTTGGCTTTTTCTAATAATTTACCGTCTTTGATATCGTTAAAAACACTTTCTAATTGATGGCCTAAATAGACAGACAGTATAGCGGGTGGTGCTTCATTTGCTCCTAAGCGATGATCATTTGCGGCAGAGGCGATCACTGCTCTTAACAGCGGCCCATGTAAGTGAACACCACGAATGACTGCACCACAAAACAATAAGAAGTTGAGGTTGTCGTGAGGTGTGCTGCCGGGGTCGAGTAAATTACCTTGGGTACCATTGCCTACAGACCAGTTAACGTGTTTACCAGAACCATTTATTCCGGCAAAAGGTTTTTCATGTAATAAACATAAGAAACCATGTTCTTTAGCGGTACTTTTCATCAGTGTCATTAATAATTGCTGATGGTCGGCTGCAACATTGGCTGCTTCGTAATAGGGGGCGATTTCAAATTGACCGGGCGCCACTTCATTGTGGTGAGTTTTAGCTGGAATGCCTAAACGGTAGAGCTTGTTTTCAAAGTCTTGCATGAACACTTGGACTCTGGCCGGTATTGCACCAAAATAGTGATCATCGAATTGCTGCCCTTTAGCCGGTGGTGCACCAAATAGGGTGCGGCCGGCTAATAATAAGTCTGGACGAGCGTTAGCAAAATGTTCATCTACTAAAAAGTATTCTTGCTCGGCACCACAACTTGAATTGAGTGTGGCTATTTCTGTTTCACCCATTAGGCTTAATACTTTTTGTGCCGCTTTATCCATGGCTTTGTTTGAGCGTAGCAAAGGTATCTTTTTATCTAAGGCTTCGCCCGTCCAAGACATAAATACGCTGGGGATCATCAAGGTGGCGCCATTGGCCGTGTGCATCACATAAGCTGGGCTGGTGGGGTCCCAAGCTGTGTAGCCTCTGGCTGCGTTGGTCATGCGCAAGCTACCATTAGGGAATGAAGAACCGTCAGGCTCTCCTTTAATTAATAAACTGCCGGTAAATTCAGTTATGGCACCGCCATCAGAATTGGTAATGATAAAACCGTCGTGTTTTTCAGCGGTAATGTTGGTCATTGGATAGAAAATGTGGGAGAAGAATTTAACTCCTTTCTTCATCGCCCAAGTTTTCATTGCTGCAGCTACAACATCTGCCGTTGCCGGATCTAGAGACGCCCCTGTTTTAACGGTGTTTTTTATGGCTTTAAAGGCATTTTTTGACAACGCTTCTTCCATCGCTGCCAAACTGAATACATCTATTGCCCATATTTTGTTCAATGGATCAGGCATGTCACACACTTTTGGTGCACGATTTGTGATTTCAGTTATTGCATTTTTACGTGATGTTAATCCACTCATATCTTTTCCTTAGCTTATTTTTAAAGGGGCAGCAGGGATTTACTCATTTGTTTTAACGTAAATCTCTACAGGTCTAAGATTTGAGAAAGCAGCTTTTAGGCCAGATATGTGTTTTCAAAATTCGTATTCTAGGGCAAACCTAAGGGTGTGGTCTTTAGAATCGCCGTTTAAGCCGGCTATAAACGCCAATTCCCATTTTAGTTGTTTCTGCCCTTCGTATCGATGAATCCCCATAAAACCGGGGCCAATACCAATAAAATCCTCACCAGTATAGATTTCGATAGAGGGTTGTAAGGCAGGCAAATACCGATAGCGATATTTGAGTCTAAACTCTGTTTCAAATTCATTTTGAATGTTGGTACCCCATTCATAAACGAGCAATGCATTAATAGTTAAACTGGTTCGAGTAAATTCTTTTTCAAACAACAGACCGCTGGTAAATTCGAAGGTATCTTCTTTATGTTGTTTTTCAAGCTCAAACAACATGCCCCAATCGGCCCATAATTCGCCTTGGTCGGTTAACATCCAGCGAACTTCAATTTCATAGGCTTGGAGACCAAAATCGCCGGTGTCGTCTCTTTCTCCTACTATATAACCTTCAATCGTCCAATATTCTGAAACGGCATGTCCGTAGGCAAAACGTTGCGCCAATACATTGCCATCGTCATTTTGTCTGGAAGTTAAACGCCATTCTAATTCCCGCTCATTAGCTAATACATAAGGATGATACACTTTGTCCACTTGAATGCCGTCAGCCCAACTTATTGATATCGAGAATAGGCAGTATAAAAGCGCACCTGATATGCGAAAAAAGGTTTTCATTGTTTGTGACCTGTGTGGGAAGCTGAATATAGCTTGAGGGAATAAAAAATAGCCAATGGGATCAATAGGGCGAGCACATATACAATCACTTGAGCAATAGAGGGGGTTGCCTGATAGCCGAATAACACGTTAAACAAATGACCAAATTCAAATTCATTGCTAACCAAATGTTGACTACTCCAAGCTGTGGCTGATGCATCAATAAAGTCAACCTGTACCAGCAAAGGTAAAGCGTTGACGAGTTGGCCAGTAACGTAAATAAGAACTAATAACCAAGTTGACCAAGGACCTAACCGCTGTCTTAACCACTGTGCGGTTAGATACAACAATATGGCTAAGCTTAGACAAATACCTAGACCCAAAAATGTGCCCAGTAACATGGATTGAATCGCATTGCTTTGGTTCAAATAGCCATCGAAGTACAAAATAAAGTTACTGCCTTTAGACACTAAGGTTAGGCTCACCATTAAGCCTGCGACCCAAGACAAATAATGCTTTTTCGAAGCTTGATTTTGGCTTAATCCATAGCCCAAAATGAGGGTTAGCAAGTAGACAGATATCTGATATATCCACAATGATAATTCAATGCCTTTACCATCGAACCATTGACCGATGACATGGATTTGATTGATGTAGATTAGGCTCAAAAGGGCACCTGCAACAACACTCAACAATAGCCATAATTTAGTCGCGGGCAAGTGTACATATAGATACACAACCAATACAAATATCGGCAACGCATCCCGTAAAAATAAAATAACCGTATTAATTAGCATCTGCAGCCTTTTGCTTTTGATGTTCAACGATCACAGTGCCCCGTGCAGTATTAGGGTTATACTCCCCAAAAAAATCGTATTCGCCAGGCTGCAGTGGTCCAATAAATATAGTGGCTTTATTATTCGCAAAAATGACCTTATCTCTATTCAGTGAAAAGCTATCGAATTCCTCTGGGGTATCGTCTTGATTATGGATCACTAGTTTCACTTTTTGATTTGCGGGAATGGTGATCTGTGATGGGAAAAACAGGTGATCTTTGAGCTGGACTTGATATTCAGCAACAGCCGCCAGCAGTGATTGGCAAAATAAACCAAAGCATAGTGCGGTTCCGCCTACGACTTTATTCACCGATTTATTCATTGGATTGGCCTTGTGGCAATATCAGTTCTACCGACAAGCCTGATAATTGCTCAGAGCGGCTTAGTTGCAATGAAGCATTATGCAGCTCGGCAATATGTTTGGAAATGGCTAAACCTAAACCACATCCTGGCGTATTGCTCGTATGACGATCACCACCAATTCTGTAAAAACGTTCAAACACTCGTTGATATTCTGATTTATCAATTCCTGGGCCTGAATCTTCTACTTGGATAATCACTTGTTTATTCACCGTCTTTAATACCACTCTAATTAATGTTTCTTCAGGGGAATACTTACTGGCATTAGAGATTAAATTTTGCAGCAATATGCCAAGAGAAAATTCATCACCTTGAATGTTTGCTCCTTGACCGATGAGTTCGATATCTTGTTTTTTTGCTTCAATTTGTGGGAATAGACTGGCTATAACATTTTGGCAAAGTGAAGCCGTATGTATTTGTTTAAACTGACCTTGATATTGTTCGGGATTGGTTCGGTTGAGCAGTAAAATTTGTTCTACTACATGGCTCATTCGCTCAATACCTTCTTGCAGGTATTGCATATTGGTGTTTGCAGTACTGTTATTGTTTAGCTCTAACTTTAGGTTGTGGGCATTGATTTTTAACACGCTCAATGGGGTACGTAATTCATGGGCTGCGTCTGAGGCAAAGCGTTTTTCTCGTGAAAAGGCTGCGTTTAGTCGTTCAAATAATTGATTCAAGGTTTCTAAAACTGGGCTGAGTTCGTTTTGCTGATTTTGCTGGGTGATTGGACTAAGGTCATCGGCTTTTTTGGCGCGCAAGTTGTCAGATAAAAGCCTCAATGGCCGCAACCCCGTGCTGACCAACAAAAATATAATAATGGCTAACAACGGAATACACAAAATCAGTGGTGTAACCGCAGCCAAGATCATTTTTTCTGCTAGCTCAAAGCGCCGGTTTAAGGGTTGTGCAACCAAGACCCATTTATTATCTGATTCAAAAAAATGCCCATAGGTACGCCAACGTTGAGATAAAAAATTATGTTCTGCGAATTCATTTTTGAAATCACTTATAGCGGCTTTAAGCTCGGGATGGGAGCTAACAATTAATCTGTTGTGTTGCCATATTTGGTAGATAAAAGCTGTGTCAGGTTGTGGCGCTAGGGATTGAGTACTCATATCGGTAATATTAACCAATACATAGGTCAATGAACGCAATTCATTGTCAAATACGCTGGTTGCCTTCGCCATACTGCCGCGATAACCCTGAATGGCAGCCGCGAAGGTGACTAATGTAATCACCGATAACAAAATCAGCGTTAGATAACGACGAATAGACAAATTTAGGACCCTATACTGGGGCTAGTTTTAACACTGTAACCTACACCGCGGATTGTTTTAATAAAAGCCTCAGGTAATTTTTTGCGTAGATGATGAATATGTACCTCAACCGCATTACTCGCAACCTCTTCACCCCACTCGTATAATTTAGACTCAAGTTGTTCTCTGGATTGAATGCGACCAGCTTGTTCTAACAGCACCTTCAACAACATAAATTCTTTGCGCGACAACTCAACCACCTGACCTGCGACACTTAACTGATGAGACGCGGAGTCAAGGCATACCTCGCCAATAGTAATAGTTGAAGTGTTGGCAGTACCCAATCTTCTCTCAATTACCCGTAAACGTGCGATAAGTTCGTTTACATCAAAAGGCTTACTGAGATAATCATCTGCACCTTGGTCTAGTCCTTTAATTTTGTCCTCAATGGAGTCTCTTGCGGTGAGCACCAGAACTGGGATATTCACCTTCATTTGCCTGATTTTTTTAAGTAGCGTTAGGCCATCCATATCTGGCAAGCCTAAATCTAATATTAACATGTCACATTCATTGGTTTTTATGGTTAACAGTGCTGATTTAGCATTGGTGACGTGATTGGCGGTAAATCCTTCCGACCGAAGGGACTGGTGCAGGCCTCTGGCCAATTGCACATCATCTTCGACTAATAAAATTCGCATTTTGATTACTCTATTTAAAGTCCACTACATTACGCCGTTAAGGTAGCCCAAACCTTTCTAGTTTGAAAGGTCAAGGTTGTTTAGGTAGCTGTTTCTATTGTGTATTTTTGTTAGCATTTGGTCTGTGAGTTGTTTTTTATGTAGACTCCAGCTTTGATTGTACGGTTCACTAGGACTGTGTTGTTTAATTGCCTGCAAAGTGGCTTCAAAGAAAGCCTCTGCTTGAGCATAGTTTTCTTGGTCAAACCAATACTCAGCGTAGCGAAAATTCGCTGTTATGCTGCTTGGGTTAATGTTTACAGCTTTGTTCAGCAGATGCTTAGCCATTTTGTCGCTACCAAAAGAAAATGGCCACCCTGGCGTGCGGTGATAAAGCCAACCTAACTCGGCGTAAGCCACACCATAAAAAACGGATGGATCGATAGACAAGGCCTTCTGTAACATATTTTTAGCCTGTTTGGCTAACTTCAGCCCTTCTAAACCACTGACTAAACGTGCTTGTTGGGCTTTTATCATACCCTGTAAGGCCCACCCATCTGCACACAGAGGGTATTGTTTTGTGAGTATTTCAGCGTGGTTGGATAGGGTAATTAATTTCGGTAGTTGTTCATGTGTTTGTACTTGCAGCACCAACCATCGTTGATAAAGCTCTGATACTGAATGCTCTTGATTCTCAAATCCCTGAGCTGATAAGCAAATAAACAGACTACAAACCAAACAACGCCAAAACATTAGATCCTACCCGCTAAAGGTTATTGAATATGTAATGCATAGGTTAGTCTGGCTTTCTTAAGTCATCCTTAAGAGCCGGGTTTTCTGGTGATTTATCTTGACGTTCAAATTCACCTTCGATGACATCGTCAGATTGATCTTTTGAATGAGGTGGCTGCTGGTATTGCTGTTGAGAAAAGTCACTATTAAAGGATGGATTTACCACCCTGACAGATAAATTTTTAACTAACCCTTTGGCTATCAGCGGACGAGTGACAGGCAAACTCAATAAAAAACCAATGCCGTCTGTGATAAATCCTGGGGTTACTAACAACACACCAGCAATCACCAATAATAAACCTTCAGCCATTTCTTGACCCGGCATGATGCCAGCTTGCATTTTTTGTTGGGCTTGCATCAAGGTGTTGAGCCCCTGTTGTCTGACTAAATGCGCGCCAGCAAAAGCGGTTAGGATAACGATAGCTACTGTATACCAACCCCCTATTTGTTCACCCACATTGATGAGTATGGCGATTTCGACAATAGGTAAAATGGCGAATAATAAAAATAATTTAAACAAAAAAGCCTCGTTATTTGAGCTATACGCAACAAGCTTTACGTATACCTTCAATGATAATGTGTTTGTTATGATACTGGGACTAAACAATAGAAACCCAAGTGACGTATTGTTACAGAGTATTACTTGGTTTGTCTAACGAGTTTGGTTACTAGGGTCTATTTATCTCAAACTCAGATTATTTAAGGAAATAGTGAAATTTGAGTGTCTAAGCTTAGGTCTTTAAACAAAGTAATGTGCAGTCTTAATAATTTGTTAAGATTTGTGTTTTAAAGTGTAAAAATCCCCCTTGGCCCATTGTATTGGTATAATAAAAATAGTGCCAAGTTACCTTTTATATAAGAAGTATTGTTAATGAATTTGAGTGTTAGATATTTTGTTTTACTGCTTGGTTTTTGTTTTTACTCATCTTTGAGTATAGCGCAAACTCCCGCTCCCTTAGCTGATCTGTTTGCTGACGAACCAGAGTTTTTGCAAGTAGACGACGCGTTCCAATTCGATTTCGCCCAACAAGGTGATCACGTCACCCTGAGTTGGAAAATAGCAGATGGATACTACTTATATAAAAAGCAGTTTAAGACAGTGGTTAAACAAGCCGAGTTAGGTATGCCGGTTTTTCCTGTTGCAGAGCAAGTGGAAGATGAGTTTTTTGGGCTGTCAGATGTATTTCGTGGGCAACTAGATGTTACCTACCCCATAATATCCTCAGTGCAAGATGGCATAGTTAAAATTCGTTATCAGGGTTGTGCTGATGCGGGGCTGTGTTACCCACCCACCACCAAAGAGGTGTATCTAAATAAAGTGGGAACTGCTTCAGTAGCGGGGTCTAACCAAGATGCAAAAAAATCGATAACTGACTCAAAACTTTTAGCAGCCAAATCATCAACTGATATACCCATTTCAGAGCAGTTTGAATTAGCCAGTCTGTTGTCTAGTGAGCAGAGTTTGCTCATCACACTTTTATTATTTTTAGGCTTAGGCATTGGTTTAGCTTTTACACCTTGTGTGTTTCCTATGTACCCGATTTTGTCTGGTATTGTGATCGGTCAAGGCAAAACCATTAGCACATCTCGAGCGTTTACTTTGTCATTTGTCTACGTGCAAGGCATGGCGATTACCTACTCGTTGTTGGGATTGATTGTGGCTTCAGCTGGTGTGCAGTTTCAGGCTTGGTTACAACATCCAGCCATTTTAATTGGTCTAATTGTCTTATTTGTCTTACTCGCCGTGGTGATGTTTGGTGCCTATGAATTGCAATTACCGTCTAAATGGCAAGAGAAGCTCAATGCGATGAGCAACAACCAAACCCGTGGAAGTTATTTTGGTGTATTGGTAATGGGCGCGATTTCTGGTTTAGTAGCATCTCCTTGCACCACAGCGCCGTTGACCGGGATTTTGCTATTTATCGCCCAAAGTGGTGATTTAGTCTTAGGTTTTAGTGCGCTATATGTGCTGAGTTTAGGCATGGGTATACCTTTGATATTATTTGGTATTACTGGTGGTAAGTTGTTACCTAAAGCAGGTAATTGGATGAACGTGGTTAAAGTCACTTTTGGATTTATGATGTTAGCCGTTGCCATTATGTTTGTTGAACGTTTAGTCACCCATGTTGCGACAGACTTTGCTTGGGCGTTACTTGGTTTGATGACCTTTACCTACTTTTATGTGATGAACCAAAATAGCCCAGTATCCTTTTTCAAAGGTCTCCGTGCGTTTTTAATCTTCATCGGACTATTCGTTTCAGCTGGGTATGGTTATCAGGCATTTAATGGAATAGGACACAGCTCAGTGCAAGGGCAATCAAACAATAATGCCATAGCACACCCAGAATTTCTTAAAGTCAGCAGTTTAGAGGAGTTTAATCAGGCACTATCCGAGGCCAATGCTCAAGGTCAAACTGTGATGTTAGATCTGTATGCAGATTGGTGCGTGGCATGTAAAGAGTTTGAAAAATATACCTTCTCAGATGAAAACGTAATCAAGGCATTAAGTAACAGTGTGTTGATGCAGATTGATCTCACCGACAGTAGTGAAGCCAATCTTGAGTTTCAAAAACGTTTTTCTGTTCTTGGCCTGCCTACTATCATGTTCTTTGATACCCAAGGACAAGAGCTCGACACTGCCAGAGTGACAGGTTTTATGCGTGCCGCGCCTTTTGCTCAACACATTAATAGCCTTTTTGCTAAGTAACCGTGTCTTGCCCTTTTACTCTGCATTTTATCAGTAAATTTTTTGCAGCCATATCTTGTGTGTTGGTTACCTGCAGTTCTCTAGCGAACTCAGGTAGCTACTGCATGGATGATTGGGCCTGTGTTGAGAAAGTAGAACAAAACAAACAGGTTAGTTATTGGTTATACAATAAAAAACCCTTTGTGGTGACTGTCACTTTGGAAGTGGACACCAGTAACCTAAAAACTACCGCCTCAAACCAGCGCCAACATATTGTTAACCAAGTGCTTCAAGGGTATCAGCGAGTTAAAGTGCTTGAGTTGCACCCTATCAACACTAAGGGAAGAATTTGGTACGACGAATCCTTTTATTGGACACCAGGCAATATGCTGGCGCAGCATCAAAAGGATGCTGTTTATCAATATCCATATGCTGACGGTGATTATTTCCCCATAGTGCAAGGTTTTGGTGGCGGCTATAGCCATAGTGGTGCGTCTCAGTATGCTGTCGACTTTGCTATGCCTATAGGTACACCGATACATGCGGCAAGGGCAGGGATGGTGATTGATTTGGTTGAACAGCATTCACGTGGAGGTGCTAGTCGCAAATACGCTAAATATGCTAACTACGTAGTGATTTTGCATGGTGATGACACAACCGGTGAGTATTATCATCTAAGAAAGGATGGCGTTGCCGTGACCCAAGGTGAGCGCGTTGCTGCAGGTCAATTAATAGGTTATTCGGGTAATACAGGCTTTTCTTCTTTGCCACATTTACACTTTGCGGTTTATCACGCAAAACCCTTTGGTAAGTATCAATCATTGCCTTTTGCGTTTGAACCTAGATCCCGCAGTTAAACCACGAGAAATAGCGGCATCCACTGATGCGCCTAGCTATGGGAAAAAAGTTCTCATCACCAATAAGGTGACTACGAATTTTTTCCCTACGCCAGTCACACCATTGGCTACCACTCTTCCCACGAGTTCAACTGCGGAATCTAGGTTGAATAAAGACTAAGGATTGTGCCTATATTTACCAAGTTGTTGCTAATAGTGCTAGGATCTTTTCTGCCGGAACCGGTTTAGAAAAGTAATAATCTTGTAAATGTCGACATTTGTTCTTTTTGAAAAATTCGACTTGCTCAATAGTTTCAATACCTTCAGCTACGCAGCTCATTTTTAATTGTTTGGCCATACTTAGCGTGGTGAGGATAATGGTCTCATTATTTTGATTTTTAGAGGATCAAAAAAGATGAGGCCTTTTGGTGAGCCGTAAACCATACGCCCATCCAATAGCGTTAAACTGGTGTCTGAATTAAATTCACTATTGGCTAAACCTTGTTCTTGGTCAAATTTTTGTATCTGATGGTTTTGAGACGAAAATTTAATCAGACCAGAGTTAGAGCCTAACCAAATATTGCCTTTGGTATCTAGTTGCATATCAAAGATTGCATTATTTGGCAGTAAATTTTGTTTGTTATAAAAAAACTTTTTTCATGTGTCAGTGCATCAATACCCACCAATCCATAGCCTGGATAAATTATCCACATAATGTTATTAGCGTCTATTAATACGTCACTGGGATACACCTTTGATTTTAATTGTTGCAGAGGGGGTTCATGGATTGATGTAACTTGTGTCTGCATACAACATCTTAACATTTAGGCTATCTATTGTTGTTGCGACTGATTGCGCATAGTTAATTAAAAGAGGTGTGTTGCTTCCTCTTTCAACCGCAAATAAACCATCTCTTGTGCCTATAAAAAGAATGTTCTGTGACAATAAATGGGCTCTTACATAATTCCCGTTAGCAATCATTGTATCTGACAACGAATACTCAACAGAAAGCTTATCGGTGACGTAAGAATAGGAATAAACACCCTCATCCATCGAGAATAATATGTCTCCCTTTTCGTCTTCGCTAATGTAACTCGCTTCTTGAGTTAGTTGATTATCCCGTTGTAACCTTAAATTGATAACGTGTTTGGTAGTATTATTTATGAGGTTATATTGGTGAACGCCTTTGACAGAGTCACAGACCCAAAGATTTCTTTTTGAATCTTGAAATAAGTAATTGATCGGAGCATCATTGAATTCATTGTTCGGGCCCAGTACATGTTGGTTTTGATAGCCATCAAACCGGTTTAACCCCTCAGCAGTGCCCAGCCATAAAAAACCTTCATTATCTAGCAATAACGAGTTGATAGTATTCTGAGATAAACCATTTTCTGTGGATAAACGAGAAAATGTCGGATCTGCGATCAACGGCTTACTTTGACTCACAAATGAAATGAGCAGTAATAACACGAGAACTGAAAGATAATACTTCTTTGGCCCAAAGTAGAGGCTATTTATCGATTTGTATTGGTACATATTTATCTACGTTCAAATAATAAAAAAATAAATGGCGCTAACTTAAACACATATATATCTTTCATTTTACAAAGCGACATTTAATCTGATTAGACTTACCGAGTACCAAAAATTTTATCACCCGCATCACCGAGTCCTGGCAATATGTAACCGCGTTCATTAAGCCTTTCATCTATTGCAGCGATATAAATTTCAACGTCTGGGTGCGCAGCTTGAACTGCCTCTAAACCCTCTGGAGCCGCAACTAGAAATAGCCCCATTATATGTTTACAGCCTTTTTGTTTGAGTAAATCAATAGTGGCGATAAGGGTGCCACCAGTGGCTAACATGGGATCTACGATTAATGCAGTACGCTTTGCTGCGTCTTTTACGACTTTATCAAAATAGGCCACTGGTTGCAGGGTTTCTTCATCACGATACAAACCTACCACGCTAATTTTTGCATTAGGAATAAGCCTCAAGACTCCGTCTAACATACCTAAACCAGCACGTAAGATAGGTACTACCGTTATCTTTTTACCTTTTATTTTTTGTATATTAATTTTTTTCCCATTCCAAGCTGTAGTTTCAACAACCTCGGTTTGTAGCCCTCTGGTGGCTTCATAAGTTAAAAGATTACCCACCTCGCTGGCTAATTCCCGAAAATCTTTGCTGCTAATACCTTCTTCACGCATTAAGCCTATTTTATGGTGTATCAAAGGGTGGTGAATTTCATGTACGGGCATACTTATTTCTCGCAGTTATTGTTGAGACTGTAGTCTTGGACAAATTTCAGCCCGTGATCAAGGCACTCAGGATAGAACTGTTGAAAGCTAGACTCAAGCTGATCGCCATGTTGAAGTATAAAAAATTGTGCTTTTTTAGCAAACATCACTTTATTTTTTAATCGGTTCTCAATGCTGACAAATGCTCGGAAACAAGTTTCAATATTAATATATTCATTTAGCCATTGATGGTTTATCAAGTTTTCAGCAAGTTTACTAAAATGTGGATTATCAGGTAATGAAAATTGTTCAAGTTGCTGATAAAAATTAGCAAAGACAATATTAAAGTGAGTGTTAGAGTAACGTTTCCACGTTTGCATCAGTAAGTAATCAAAATAGATATCGATAATCACCCCCGCCATCCTGCGTAAATCTATGGGGAAACATCGCCTTAATTCAATTATCAGTGGATGTGAATCAGTGAACACGTCAATGCTACGATGCAAACGGATACCCTGCTCAATCTCAAAAGGTAAGTGTTGCAGTTGACTACCTTTAACAAAGTCCCCAAGAAAATTTCCTAACAAGTTGGTTTGAGTATGTGTGCCTATGTGGATATGGGCGATATAGTTCAAATTAAAAATCCATTCCAATTAAGTAGATAATAAGTCCTAATTAAAGCCTAAAATTCGTTAACTTTGCGGCAATCTTCGCTGATAAGACCAGTATTTTGCTGTTAATTTCTATTTGCTCTCTATAATGGATGAATAATTTAAGTTAATGTACATTTAGTTTACGAAAAGTAATTTTGAAATAATGTTTTTCATATGCTTAAACACTCATCAGAATCATTACTAATTAAAACGGCGACCCAGTGAAAGTATTAGTTATCAATGGCCCAAATCTAAACATGTTGGGCAAACGCGAGCCCGCAACTTATGGCTCACAAAACCTACAACAAATTGTGAGTAAGCTAAGCACTTATGCAGACTCAATAGGTATGAGTTTAACGCACCTGCAGTCAAATGCTGAACACGAGTTAATTGATACTATCCATAATGCTTTTGAACAAATAGACTTTATTGTCATCAACCCAGGTGCATTTACCCATACCAGCGTTGCATTGAGAGACGCGCTTTTGAGCGTGTCTATCCCTTTTATCGAAGTGCATTTATCTAATGTACACGCCAGAGAAGCGTTCAGACAGCATTCTTATCTATCCGACATTGCCCAAGGGGTGATTTGTGGATTAGGCGCACAAGGTTATGAATTCGCTTTAGCGGCGGCCAAACAATATTTAACAAAATAAACATCAGCAAAATTTGCTTGCTGATTAACTAATTAGAGAGAAAAAAATGGACATTCGTAAAATTAAAAAGTTGATAGAGCTAGTGGAAGAGTCTGGCATATCTGAGCTAGAAATTACTGAAGGCGAAGAATCGGTTCGCATTCACCGCGGTGTGACGGCGGCGCAGCTTGCTGCACCTATGCAATTCGCACCACAACCACAATTCGCACCTGTTGCTGCTGCACCTCCAGCTGCAGCAGCTCCAACACCTGAAGCCGCGCCCGCGGTTAGTGGTCACACTATGTGTTCACCTATGGTCGGTACTTTTTATCGTTCTTCATCTCCGGGTGTTAAATCCTTTGTAGAAGTCGGTCAAAAAGTGAATGTAGGTGACACGCTTTGTATTATAGAAGCGATGAAAATGATGAATCAAATCGAGTCTGACAAATCCGGTGTGGTTAAACAAATTTTAATTGAAAACCAAGATCCAGTAGAATTTGACCAACCTATGTTTGTGATTGAATAAAAGGTCTATGACAATGTTAAAAAAAGTGCTTATTGCAAACCGCGGCGAAATCGCCCTGCGAATTTTGCGTGCCTGTAAAGAGTTAGGCATTAAGACTGTGGCAGTGCATTCGACTGCCGACGAGTCACTCAAACATGTATTGTTAGCTGATGAAACAATTTGTATCGGCAAAGCGTCGGCCACAGAGAGCTATCTTAATATTCCTCGTATTATCGCCGCTGCTGAAATAACAAACGCAGATGCCATTCATCCCGGTTATGGATTTTTAGCCGAAAACGCTGACTTTGCTGAAGCCGTTGAAAAAAGTGGTTTTACCTTTATTGGCCCAACCGCTGAAACCATTAACTTGATGGGTGATAAGGTCTCAGCAATTAGATCGATGAAAAGTGCCGGTGTACCTTGTGTTCCGGGTTCGGATGGGCCTTTGGATGAAAACGAAGCTCGCAATAAAAAGCTTGCTGAAGGTATCGGATACCCCATTATTATTAAAGCAGCAGGGGGCGGCGGTGGTCGTGGCATGCGCGTGGTCCGCAGTGAAGATGAACTTATTTCATCCATTGCCATGACTAAAAGTGAAGCCGGCGCGGCATTTAATAATGATGTTGTTTACATGGAAAAATTCCTTGAAAATCCCCGTCATGTGGAAATTCAAATATTGGCTGATGGCCAAGGCAGCGCCATTCACTTAGGTGAACGCGACTGCTCTATGCAACGCCGTCACCAAAAAGTGGTAGAAGAGGCGCCAGCGCCGGGCATTACCCCAGAAATGCGCGCGGCAATTGGTGCAAGGTGCTGCCAAGCCTGTATTGATATCAACTATCGGGGTGCTGGTACCTTTGAGTTTTTGTTTGAAAATAATGAGTTTTATTTTATTGAAATGAATACCCGTATTCAGGTTGAACACCCTGTGTCTGAAATGATTACTGGTATTGATTTAATTAAAGAGCAACTCAGAGTAGCTGCAGGGCAAAAGCTGTCTTTCACTCAAGATCAGATACAAGTCAAAGGTCATGCGATTGAATGTCGTATCAACGCCGAAGATTCAAAAACCTTTATTCCCAGCCCGGGTAAAATTACCAAGTTTCATTCACCGGGTGGATTGGGCGTGAGATGGGATTCGCATATCTACACCGATTACGTAGTGCCACCTTACTACGATTCAATGATTGGTAAATTGATCACCTACGGTGAGACCAGAGAAGTGGCTATCGCCCGAATGCGTCATGCTTTAGACGAGCTAGTCATCGGTGGAATTAAAACCAATGTTGATTTGCAGAAAAGTATCATGGCAGATGAGGCCTTTGCTGCTGGTGGAGCAAATATTCACTACCTAGAGAAAAAATTAGGTATGGGTGGACATTAGTTGAATCGCCAATCAGCTAAAACATGATTAAAAAAGAGCGATGTATCGCTCTTTTTTTTGCTCTATAATGCGGCAAATTTCAAGTGTGACTTACGTTTATGCCCTGGATCCAACTAAAAATAAACAGCCAAGCAGAATACGCAGAACAAATCGGCGAAATGTTATCGGCTAATGGTGCACAAGCCGTGACTTTTGTGGATGCAAAAGACACGCCTATGTATGAACCTAAGCCAGGTGAAGTGATGCTCTGGCCAGACACCCAAATAGTGGGGTTGTATGATGCACAATACGATATGTCTCGTGTGGTCAGCCAACTAAGTAAGTCCAAGCTTTTAGGCAAAAACTTCAATCATAAATTAGACCAATTAGAAGACAAAGACTGGGAAAGAGAATGGATGGTGAATTTTCATCCTATGCAATTTGGTGAACGTTTATGGATTTGCCCCAGCTGGCGTGATGTACCGGATCCAACCGCAGTGAACGTCATGCTCGACCCCGGGTTAGCTTTTGGCACTGGCACACATGCCACAACGAGTTTGTGTCTAAGATGGTTAGATAGTTTAGAGCTGTCTCAGGCAACCGTGGTTGATTTTGGTTGTGGTTCAGGCATTCTGGGTATAGCTGCACTTAAATTAGGTGCCAAGCGTGTGGTAGGCATTGATATCGATCCTCAGGCCTTATTAGCCAGCCAAGACAATGCCAATCGTAATGATATAGGCGAAAGAATTGAATTATATCTGCCGGAACATCAACCAGAGCTAAAAGCTGATGTGGTGTTAGCCAATATTCTAGCCGCACCATTACGTGAATTAAGAACCGTAATCACCGGTTATTGTAAGCCAGGTGGAAAATTAGTACTTTCCGGAATTTTAGATAACCAAGCCCAAGAAATTAATGATCTATACAGCCAAGATTTTGTTATGGAGCCGATTGAAATAGATGGTGAGTGGGCTAGGGTGTCTGGGGTTAAAAAATAATAATATCATCAAAAATTTAACAGGGTTAAATTACGCTGCCTAGGAAGAATAATTTACTTCAAATAAGCGTTTTAACCCTGTTTACTTGCTCTCTTTATCTGATACATAGACTGATCGGCCTGACTTAACATAACTTCAGCGCCTTTAGGGGGCTCTTCATAGATAACATGTCCGACGCTAGCGCTGACCTCAACTGTTTTTTGTTTATCAATATGCAGACTAACGGCTTGTAACCTCTTTTGTATTCTTATGACTAAATTTTCGGCTTCAGTACGATCGTAAAAAATTCCTAAGGCAACAAATTCATCGCCCCCGACTCTTCCAATACTGTCGATGGAGCGTAACTGGTTACGAATGATGTCTGATACCACTTTGAGTACCTTATCACCCGTATCATGACCCCATTTGTCATTTATTTGTTTGAAGTTATCTAAATCTATGTACAACAAACAGATGACTCCCCCTTTTATTTTTTGCTCACTTAATATCTCATTGACTTTTTTATCCCATCCGCGGCGATTTAGTACGTTACAAAGCGCATCGGTATTTGCTTGTGATTCGGCTAAGATTTTATCTGTTTGAATACTTTTAATTCTCTCCGACACCGCTACGGCCAACATAAAGGCTTCAACGGCAAAAGCAATAATTAAAGAATAACGCTGCAGAAATGGATTTACATCATGTAATACAGTTCGAAATACCATAGCTATCACCATGAGAACTAAGCTTAAAAGTACTAATTTTGCACTTTGGACATTTCGGTAAGCTTGTATCGATACTAGAGTTAAAATCCCCAACATCAGCAATAACGTCACTCTCGCCATCGCGCTTCCTAACAGTGCCGATAGTTCGTTATGGTTTAGAAATAACATCAATACAGACATCAGTAAAACAACGACTGCTCCGAATTCCAAACCGTATCGGGTTAACTTGGGCCATGTCGTATTTAGATCTGTCAAACGGACAATAAAGACTATGGCTGTGAAAACGGTAAAACCGGCGAATAAGAGATAAAATTGATGACTTAATAAAAAGCTTTGCTGCTGTAAGAAGATATTCAATTGCCCTTCTTGCAGTAAAAAGAAGGTGGCGGCACAAAAAACATACAGGCTATAAAACTGAAACCTAGTATCCCCAACGACTCTACCCATAAAAAAAACATATAAGATCAAGGTTAAGCACAACCCGTAAAAGACCCCCATGGTAATATTATTAAGCAAACTGGCATTGAGGAAAGTGACAATGGGCTCCCAAACAAAATTTTGCTTGTAGTTATGATGGGTTAAAAATACAAAATCGATGGAAAAAGTGCCGGTTGGCAATAAAAATGACGGACTACTTGCCGCTAATGGAACGAGCTTAACTTCTAAGGCTTCCCAAGACACATCCAATATTTCGTCGTTACCAAAAGTAAACACACCTTGTTCATCTAATCTACAGTTGAGACGCAAGCGACTTTTTCCTGCGGGTATCTCTAACAAAGTCACCTGTTCTTTATCAAGATTTTTAATGGGAGGGTTAACTGAGGGCGATTTTTCAGTACTGATTAATTGAATTTGGCAATATTCATTACCTAGTGTATTTTCTTGAGAGAATAAAAATGAGCTGTTCAATAATGTGAATAACAGTAAAAATAATTTGGCCATTATTGCCTTGCTGATAAATTGAAAATAAAAAAGGTAACTCTATCGCTGTGCCAAGATATCGATACAAGCTTGTCGAACCAACACTATAAAGTATTTCTCTCAAATTTATAGGTGGAATATTTTAAAAAGAATTTGATAAGAAATGATACAGACTACCGTACCGGAGGTGAAGCTGGCCTTTGTAGCTGCACCGCAGCGCCCAGCTGAACAGCTCGACAAGGAAGTCGAGATTGGGTGCATATCATCAAGGATGTGTATTTGACTACTAAAAAGTTAAAACGGATGAATCAGGATAGTAACCGGCTAAAGCTACTGATTACAATTTTTTGGAGTTTGCCATTAAGCTTTAAGCTGTGCTTGTTGGTGGGTTGCGCGAATGTCACCTCAAGAATGAGAATTCGCTGCGCTCTGCGTTTTGTTTCGATGAATTTGCACGAAAGAATGGTGCCGACTACCGGAGGTGAAGCTGGTCTTTGTAGCTGCACCGCAGCGCCCAGCTGAACAGCTCGACAAGGAAGTCGAGATTGGGTGCATATCATCAAGGACGTGTATTTGACTACTAAAAAGTTAAAACAGATGAATCAGGACAATAACCCGCTAAAGCTACTGATTACAATTTTTTGGAGTTTGCCATTAAGCTTTAGGCTGTCCTTGTTGGTGGGTTGCGCGAATGTCACCTCAAAAATGAGAACTCGCTGCGCTCTGCGTTTTGTTTCGATGAATTTGCACGAAAGAATGGTGCCGACTACCGGAGTCGAACTGGTGACCTACTGATTACAAGTCAGTTGCTCTACCAACTGAGCTAAGTCGGCACACAGGATAAAAAGTACTGGGTGACGCTACTTTTGGGTTGTTGGTAAACTGCTTGGTAGCAGCTAATCCCGAAAGCGAGCGCCATTGTATTCATAATTTATATGTTGTCAATCAAATACAAAAAAAATCTAATTAAACGTCTAAAGTTTCACCAGTCTGGCGGCTTCATCTTTTAGCATCGGAAAATATTCAATGGGTACGTATTCAGCCAAAGCCTGCATTGTTTTCCCGAGTTCAGCGTAGTTATCTGCACACAAATTAAAGTGTCCCATCTTACGCTTTTTCCGTGGGCTTTTACCGTACCAGTGCAAATGGCAACCGGGAATGCTGAGCATGTCCCTTGTAAAAGTTTTGCAACCTATGATGTTTATCATAGCGGTAGGTGATGTGACTTTAGTTGAGCCTAAAGGTAAACCTCTCACGGCTCTAAGGTGGTTTTCAAACTGGCAGGTGTCTGCTCCTTGCATGGTCCAGTGTCCTGAATTATGCACTCGAGGCGCTATTTCGTTAACCAGTAACTGTTGCCCAATTTGAAAAAACTCAACTGCTAACACACCCACATAATCTAGGGATTTGGCTAATTTATTAAAGATATCTTGCGCTTGTTGGTTAAGTGCTTCGTCAACCTTCGGGGCAGGAGCTATCGATACGTGTAATTGGCCTTGATAGTGTAGGTTTTCAGCTAGCGGGTAATAAGCAATATCACCATCGACGCTGCGCACTGCGACCAATGAAAGTTCGCGATCAAAATTGAGCATTTTCTCAACTATTAAAGGCACTTTTTGCAAGTCTAATTTCGATAATTGTTGCTTCAACTCAGGCAATTTGTTTTTGTTTTGTAAACGCCATTGGCCGTATCCATCATAGCCATCTCTGCTGGCTTTGATAATTAATTTTTCGCCAAGCTTTTCAACAGCAGCATCTAATTGTTCAACGTCGGTAACGATTTCAAATGGGCAGTTGTCTATCGCCAGTCTTTCGAGTAACTTTTTCTCACGTATCCTATCCGCACCGGTCAAAATCGCCTCTACAGTAGGTTTAAGTTTGCCACTGCCATGCACTAACTCAAGTAGGTCCTCAGGAATATGTTCAAACTCAACAGTGATCCCGTTGACTTCCTCAATCACCCTATCGAGGGAGTTATTGATAATATGCTTAGTAACGGGATCGACAATTTTATTATCCGCTACATCGACTGCCTGCACACTTATTCCAAGTGGATAGCCAGCCAAAGCCATCATTCTAGCCAACTGCCCTGATCCAAGAACTAATATGCTCATTTATACAGTCTCACGTAGTTTTTATCATAAAGAGGGAAGGACTAATTCGTCTTGCGCCAACACAGTAGCTGTTTGCTCAGCTCTAAAATCTTTAATGGCTTGTTGCACATCTGGATTTTGAAGAGCGACTACCTGTGCTGCTAGCAATCCAGCATTGGCTGCACCTGCTTCACCAATCGCCAAAGTGCCTACTGCGACCCCTTTGGGCATTTGCACAATAGAAAGTAAAGAGTCAATACCGTTAAGCTGGCTTGAGCGTACAGGTACTCCAAACACAGGCAAGTATGTATGTGCCGCGATCATTCCGGGTAAATGTGCCGCACCACCTGCCCCACCAATAATGACTTGATAACCTTGATTCGCAGCTTGTTCAGCAAAGTCTGTGAGTAAATTTGGGGTACGATGAGCAGAAATAACTTTTGCTGTATAACTTACGCCAAGCTTTTCTAACATTAGCGCCGCTTTTTGCATGGTAGGCCAATCAGACTTGGAGCCCATTACTATTGCCACGTTTGGCATAATTCTCTCTCTTAAATCACATTGTATGATATGGGGGAAACCAATCCCCCTAAAATTTTGGACGAGTATTGTAGCTTATCGTAATCAGCATAGAAACCACCCTAATGAGTGGTTCTGTTAGCCTGAACTTTAATGTAGATCCATGTAATCCAAGGTTAAGTCTGTGAGCAGTTTTACGCCAGTTTTCATACCTGAATCATCGACATAAAACTCTGGGGTGTGATGGGCAGGGGCTTGATCCTCTGGCATATCCAAGGGTTTACCGCCAATCCACATATATAGTCCTGGTATTTTTTCTTGAAAAAACGAAAAGTCTTCAGCGCCAGTCACGGGTTTACTATAAATAACATTCTCACGGCCAGCACTCTTGATCAGTGTAGGCAGCATTTTTTCAGTGAGTTCAGGATCGTTGTAGGTGATGGGATAGTAATAATCTAAAGGCAAAGTCACTTCAACTTCAGCGCGCATACTGTCAGCAATACCTTTAACTTTTCTGGGGATCGCTTCATACATGTGTTCACGCGCCGCTTTATTTAAAGTGCGAATGGTACCCACTAATTCAACTTCACTAGGGATAATATTTGAGCGGTTACCACCATGAATAGAGCCTATTGTGACTACCGCGGCTTCATCAATGAGTTTGATTTCTCGGCTGACTATGGTTTGTAAACTCATAATAATTTGTGCTGCTGTAGTGATTGGATCCACGCTCAACCAAGGGTAAGCGCCGTGGGCTTGTTTGCCTTTTATGACTATTTTAAATGGGTCAACAGCAGCCATAGTGCCGCCTTCTTTGTAGCGTATTTTGCCTACATCGGTATCAGCGCTAATATGCAAGCCAAAAATCACATCTACTGCTGGGTTCTTGAGTACACCATCTGCAACCATCAGTTCAGCCCCCCCTTTTTCACCTCTAGGTGCACCTTCTTCCGCCGGTTGAAATATAAACTTTACTTTGCCCCGAAGTTCACTCTTCATGTTAACTAAAATTTCTGCGGCACCCATTAGCATGGCAACATGGGTATCATGACCACAGGCGTGCATCACAGGCACGTCATTACCTTCAAGCTCGCCACGTTTGGTCGACTTCCAGGGTAAATTATTTTGTTCAAGTACCGGTAGACCATCCATATCTGCACGCAGTGCAACTACCGGACCTGGTTTGCCACTATCAAGTACAGCTACCACCCCCGTTATGGCTACACCTGTTTGCACTTCTAAGCCAAGGCTCTTAAGGTGTTTAGTAATATACTTTGCCGTTTCAAACTCGCGGTTAGACAGTTCTGGGTTTTGGTGTAAATGATGACGCCACTTAATCACTTGAGGTTCAATATCGTTAACCATTTGCTCGACGTTCGAAGCTGCAGTTATTTTAGGCGTGAAAATTAAGAGTAATAAGACGGGTATAAGCTGTTTCATTAATAATCGATTGTAAGTGAATGAATGAATATCTAATATGTTAAAAGCACATCAGCTTGTCAAATATTAAGAATAATTGTTGTGTGATATCCTTAAAAAAGCCATAAAAAAATCCGCAAGCAGTTTCCTGAAGCGGATTTTTATCATTCTATAAAAGGCTTGTACAAAAAGTTAGTTTCTTTGTTTGCGCATAGCAGTAAAGAATTCATTGTTTGTTTTAGTCATAGACAACTTACCGATAAGAAATTCCATGGCGTCTATCTCAGACATTTCATGCACTATTTTGCGCAATATCCACATTTTTTGCAATTCGTCTGGTGTGGTTAATAACTCTTCACGACGGGTACCAGAACGATTGTAATCAATCGCTGGGAACACGCGTTTTTCAGCAATTTTACGGTTCAGGTGTAATTCCATGTTACCCGTACCTTTAAATTCTTCGTAAATAACCTCATCCATTTTAGAGCCCGTATCAATCAATGCTGTGGCAATGATCGTTAAGCTACCGCCTTCTTCGATGTTACGAGCAGCACCAAAGAAACGCTTAGGTTTGTGCAATGCGTTGGCATCAACACCACCGGTTAATACTTTACCTGATGAAGGTATCACTGTGTTGTAAGCGCGAGCCAAACGGGTGATTGAATCGAGTAAAATGACCACGTCTTTTTTGTGTTCAACTAAACGTTTGGCTTTCTCGATTACCATTTCAGCTACTTGTACGTGACGGCTGGCTGGCTCATCAAAAGTTGATGCAATCACTTCACCGCGCACTAAGCGCTGCATTTCTGTTACTTCTTCTGGACGCTCATCAATTAACAGCACCATCAATAAACATTCTGGATGATTAGCGGCAATAGATTGAGCGATGTTTTGTAACAGTAATGTTTTACCTGCTTTAGGCGGTGCAACTATTAAACCACGTTGACCGCGGCCAATTGGCGCGGCTAAATCTAACACTCTTGCAGTGATATCTTCACTACTACCATTGCCACGTTCCATGATTAAACGTTCGTTAGCGTGTAATGGCGTTAAGTTTTCAAATAATATTTTATTACGTGCATTTTCAGGGCGGTCGTAATTGACCTCACTTATTTTTAATAATGCGAAGTAACGTTCGGTATCTTTTGGTGGGCGAATTTTGCCTGAAATTGTATCGCCAGTTCGCAAGTTGAAGCGTCTTATCTGACTAGGCGAGACATAAATGTCGTCTGGCCCTGCCAAGTATGAAGAGTCGTTGGAACGCAAAAATCCAAAACCATCTTGAAGAATTTCTAGTACGCCATTGCCAAAAATGTCTTCACCGCTTTTAGCGTGAGATTTAAGGATAGAAAAAATAATGTCTTGTTTGCGAGCGCGAGCCATGTTTTCTAGCTTCATTTCTTCGGCTAGGCTAACCAGTTCACTGATCGGTTTATTCTTGAGTTCGGTAAGATTCATAATTGGTAGGTCTTTATGCTAGAAGCTTGTCTTAAAAGCCAGTTTGATTGATTCAAAGGTTATTACTTAAGTACATCTCTGATTTGAGCGAAGTGTGGGTGTGTTCAGGTGTGAACAAAATAAAGTTAGCACCAAATAATTCTCGCGTCCAGTGAATTGTCTGCTTGTCAGCCGATTTAACACCATCTTAAATACTTTTGTTTGCAGTATTAGCCAACCGTTAAAAACATAAATAATAATTTATTTACAATAGGAATAGGCTCTGCAGGCAAGATGATGGTTTAGATATCTACAAAAAAGCTCAGCAAATGCTGAGCTTTTATAATTAATTATTTTAACCACAAATACTAGATGTTTTCGTTCAAAAACTCTAAAAGTTGGGCTTTTGACAATGCACCTACTTTAGTTGCAGCTACACTACCGCCTTTAAATAATAATAATGTAGGTATACCTCTTATGCCATACTTAGGCGGGGTTTCGTTATTTTCATCGACATTCAGCTTACCAACTGTTACTTTGCCTTCAAATTCGTCAGCCACTTCATGCAGTATTGGTGCGATCATTTTACATGGACCACACCATTCTGCCCAAAAATCAACTAACACAGGACCAGCTGCATTGATAACATCTGCCTCGAAACTATCATCAGATAACTTGATAATTTTGTCGCTCATTCTTTTCTCCGTAATTTTTTCTCTCGCTGAGATGACTCAGCGCGGTTATGATTGTTATATAGAAACTGGTTTTTAATGCAAGCAATGATAAGCTATAAGCTATGCCAACTACACATTTAACCGATACAAAATTTTCAGACTTACCCATTCATCAGCAGGTTGTAGACGCGCTGTCTGAGGCTAATTTCAACCTTTGCACACCTATTCAAGCGTTGAGTTTACCGCCCTTGCTTGAAGGCAATGATCTTGCCGGTCAAGCGCAAACAGGAACAGGTAAAACCATTGCATTTTTGGTCGCTACTTTCCACTATTTGTTGACTAACCCTCAAGACTCAAAACGTCAGCCTAGGGCAATCATTATGGCTCCCACACGTGAGTTAGCTGTGCAAATTTTTAACGATGCAGAATTACTTAGCCAGCACACAGGTTTGACCCTTGGTTTAATTTATGGGGGCGAGGGTTACCAAAGTCAACGGGAAAAATTGCAAGGTGGTGTAGATATTATTATCGGCACCACGGGTCGTATTATCGATTACTACAAACAAAATATCTTTTCATTAGCCGCTATTCAAGTGGCGGTATTAGACGAAGCCGATCGTATGTTCGACCTTGGCTTTATTAAAGATATTCGATATTTATTTAACAGAATGCCCAAACCGACCGAACGTTTGAGTATGCTGTTTTCTGCTACCTTGTCTTACCGCGTTCAAGAGTTGGCCTACGATCACATGGATAATCCTACACATGTTCAGATTGAGCCAGAAAGAAAAACCGCTGAACGGGTAAAAGAAGAACTCTTTTACCCGTCAGACGAAGACAAACCTTACCTGCTACTCACATTGATGGAAGAAGAATGGCCAGACAAAGCTATAGTGTTTGCAAACACTAAACATGGCTGTGAAAGAATTTCTGATTGGTTAGAAGCTGACAAGCATAGGGTGGGTTTGTTAAGCGGTGATGTACCTCAGAATAAGCGCCTTAAAATACTAGAAAACTTTACCAGTGGTGTACTTGATGTATTAGTCGCCACAGATGTAGCAGCACGTGGTTTACATATTCCTATGGTAAGTCATGTTTTTAACTACGATTTACCCGACGATGCAGAAGATTATGTGCACCGTATAGGTAGAACGGGTCGTGCTGGCGAAAGCGGTAGTTCTATCAGTTTTGCTTGCGAAAAATACGCACTAAACTTACCGGCGATTGAGGATTATGTGCAACACTCAATACCAGTGACCGATTACAACCCAAATGATTTAATGTGGGACGTCACCCCACCTAAACCTCGTTTTAAAAAACGTATGCAAAGTGGTAAAAGTCACCAAAAACGTCCTTCAGGTCCACGCCCTAATAGAAATAGATGAATAAAAACACCGAAGTCATTGTCCCCTTCGCTCAGCCTGAGCAACTGTATGCAGCTGTAGATCTAGGCTCCAACAGTTTCCATATGGTGATCGTTCGGGTTGTGGCGGGTAGTGTGCATATTATTGGTAAGGTAAAACAAAAAGTACGCCTTGCCGCTGGGCTAGATGAAAATATGGTGCTGGACCAACTTAGCCTCGAAAGAGGTTGGAAGTGCCTTGAAACTTTCGCAGAACGTTTGCAGGACATTCCCCTGTCAAATATCAAAATCGTTGGCACTGCCACTTTACGCTTAGCAGCGAACGCTGACGTATTTATAAAAAAAGCTGAAGAAATTCTCAAACATAAATTGAATGTCATTGATGGTGAGGAAGAAGCCAGACAAATTTACTTGGGTGTGGCTTACACGTCGTCTAACCAAGGCAATTCTTTGGTGATTGATATTGGCGGCGCAAGCACAGAAGTAATTGTCGGTAATGATATGACCCCAATTCATTTGGTCAGTATCAACATGGGGTGTGTCACCTTCAAAGAACGCTTTTTCGCCGATGGCAACATGTCAGTGGATAATTTTGAGCTTGCTATTAATCAGGCTAAAATTTTATTAGAGTCGGTGATCAATGACTTTATAAATTTTGACTGGCAGCAATGTTTAGGCGCATCAGGTACTCCCCAAGCCATTACTGAAATATTGGTGACACAAGGTATCAGTGACTCTATCCGCATCGATTATCTGCATAATCTAAAACAGCAATGTATTGATTGTGTGACCATAGATTTATTACAAATAGACGGTTTGACTGAAGCAAGACGAGCGATTTTCCCAAGTGGCTTGGCCATACTGATTGCCCTGTTTGAACAATTAAAAATTCAAGAAATGCAGATATCAGGCGGGGCACTTCGTGAGGGCCTTATTTATGGCATGTTAGATAACATGCAACAAAATGATCGTAGGTTGCAAACACTAGAGCAATGTATTGAGCGTTTTCACATAGACTCGGAACACGCTTATCGTGTCAAAGGCATTGCCCTTAGTCTGTTTAAACAAGTGCAAAACCAGATGGTCTTAGGCAAAGTAGAGTGTGAAGCGATGTTGATGGCATCTGCCATGTTGCACGAAACGGGTCTGCATATCGAATACAAACTACACCATCAACATGGCGCATATATACTTAGTCACTTGCCCATGGTGGGTTATACACAACAGCAACGTGCTGGTATCAAAACGTTAGTGCAAAGTCACAGACAGGAAATTAAACTCGGTTTGTTTGATTCTTTTCATCCAGAGGTGCGCCAAGCACTTTTGGTGTTAGTGAGAGTATTACGTTTATCTTGCTTACTTTCCATCCGGCGCAAAGACAACTTACTGGCAGATTTTAATTTAATCACTTCAGATGAAAAGTGGACTCTGACTTTTCCAAAAGGTTGGCTAAAGTCGCACCCACTAATAGATGCCGAGTTAGCTAACGAAAAATGGCAACAGCATAAAGTGGGCTGGAGCTTGGAGTGTTTTTAAATTTTCATCTTGTTGATTGAGAACAACCCAAATAGATAAAAATTAAGACGTTGTTGTTTAATCCTGAGGCTAAGGCCCTTAGCTTTGTCTCAAAAGTATGGCTGCCTGCTTTGCAAAATAGGTCAGAATACCATCTGCGCCAGCACGTTTAAAAGCAATCAAAGATTCTAAAATCACCTCATCTTCATTTAGCCAGCCATTGGCAAATGCCGCTTTGTGCATGGCGTATTCGCCACTGACTTGGTAGGCAAAAGTGGGTACTTTGAATTCGTCTTTGCAACGTCTAACTATATCTAGATAAGGCATGCCAGGTTTGACCATGACCATGTCTGCACCCTCTTGTAGGTCCAATGCGATTTCGCGCATAGCTTCGTCTGAATTGGCGGGATCCATTTGGTAGTTTTTCTTATTGCCACCTTTAATATTACCTGCTGAGCCGACTGCGTCTCTGAAAGGTCCGTAGTAACTGGAAGCGTATTTAGCCGAATAAGCCATGATACAGGTGTTGATAAAGCCATGACTTTCAAGTGCTTGGCGTATTGCACCCACGCGGCCATCCATCATATCGGATGGTGCAACAATATCAGCTCCGGCTTGGGCATGAGACAATGCTTGTTTCACTAATACCTCGATAGTTTCATCGTTTAACACATAACCCTGCTCGTCAATTAGGCCATCTTGGCCGTGAGAAGTAAAAGGGTCTAGGGCTACGTCTGTGATAACGGCAATGTCAGGAACTGCTTGTTTGATGGCGCGCACGGCTTTTTGTGCTAAGCCGTCTGGATTAAAAGCTTCGCTTGCACACAATGACTTGACTTGCATGGGTGTCACGGGAAAAAGAGCAATAGCAGGAATGCCAAGCTCAACAAGCTCATATGCCTCTTTGACTAACAAATCGATTGATAAACGTTCCACACCAGGCATAGATGGGACGGCTTCTCTTTTATTTTCGCCTTCTAATACAAACATGGGGTAGATTAAGTCACTGGCAGTGAGTTGGTTTTCAGCTACTAACCTTCGGGTAAAATCCTGTTTACGTAATCTACGCATGCGAGTATTAGGGTATTGTTCTATCATGATTAATCCTGCTGTTGAATGTCGTCTAAATGGCTGCCTTGTACATTATTTCGGCCTGCATTCTTGGCTGCGTATAGTTGTTTATCGGCCAAAGCTAAAATAATGTCTTCAGGCTGGTTCAAGTCCGCTATTGCGGTCCCTATACCTGCGCTAATAGTAATATTGACTGATATCCCTTCGGCTTGTATGGCGGTTTTTTCAATTTCAGCTCTAAGCTGTTCAACCAAGACCAAAGCGCCTTCTAAGTCGGTGCTAGGCAAAGTAAGGGCAAACTCTTCGCCGCCGTAACGAGATACATCATCACTGGGTCTTTTTAAGGCTTTTTTAAGTGTATTGGCAACTGTTTTAATGCATTCGTCGCCGACTAAATGACCATATTGATCATTCACATTTTTGAAATGGTCAATATCCATCATCACTACAGATAATTGGGTTTGTTCACGGCGGCTTCTACGCACTTCTGCTTGATATTTTTTGTCAAAATAACTGCGGTTATGGATCCCTGTTAATGCATCTAGGGTGTTTTTTTCTTGTAGTTCACGATTAGTTTCAGATAATTCACGCAGCGCAACTTCTAACTCTAAAGTGCGCTCTTGTACTTTGTATTCAAGCTCTTCGGTCGCATCTTCTTGTAATGCCAACATATCTTTTTGTGCATGCTGGGCTTGGCGTTCTTTGTGCAATAACGTTGCCTGAGTATTGTGTAACGCTTGGCGTTGTTGATTGTGGCTGATAGCCAGAATGAGTGCTAAAAGCACTGTTTCTATGCCTGCACCTAACATCAACAAATAATATGCAGGTAGGTTAAAGTTAATAATATTGAGTGTGTTTAAGCTTACGGCAAAACCACTGACGAAAAGTATTGCCCATGCCAAAGTATAAAATCCTGCGATAGCGAGACCTTGTATCCACAACCAAATTGCCACGGCTAGAATAAATACGCCACTGGCGCAGAACATCAGTAAAAACGCTTTAATAAAAACCTGTAGAGGTATAAACAAACTGATGATTAAGCCCAGTAGAAAAACATAAGCTGTCATTTTGAGAAATGTACTTAGTTTAGTATTAAAAGTTCTGACATTGAGTAACTGATCGCAAAATAAAATCGATAAGCACACCGCTAAATTGGCAAAAATACCCACAGCATGTTGCTGTAACCAGGGGGCGTTAGGCCAAATGTAGCGATAGCCTAAGCCCTGAAGCGCTGACAAAGTTAAGCCCAAGAAAATGACATAACCGGCGTACATCAAAAATATTGGGGAGCGGGTTGTGATAAAAAATAGCAGGTTGCTTAATCCCATTGCCAGCATCAGACCAAAAAAACCGCCCATCATTAAGCCACTTTTACTGGTAAATTCTAAGTATTCGTTTTGAGTCCAGATATTTAAGGGCAGACCCATTGGGCCTTCTGAATAAGTGTTTACGTATACTTCTATTGGCCGCTCACTTGTGGGTACTGAAAATATAAAATTTTCATGTGCAACTGAACGTTGCGAGAAAGCCAAAGTATCACCCCCTTGATATTCTGCTAGTATTTTGTTGTCTTGAACAAACCAAATGTTAACGCTGTCCAATAGCGCATTGTCAATTTCTAATAACCTAGATTGTACTGGGAGGATGTGACTGATAGTAAATCTGAACCAATGCAACTCATTAGACAAACCTAAGGTGGTTAGGTCCTGGCTTGGCTCTTCCCAAATATTGTCTGTGCTACTGAGAATATTAGAAATCGAATATTGTTTTTTTGTATCAACTAGGTGATCTACGTCTTGCGCCACAGTATGGTTAGGGCGGATTAGCGTAGAAAAATTAGTTGCTGCAAAAATGAAAGCAATACAAAAAATACTGATGATCAACAACAGCCAGTTTTTGCTTAGGATCACGCTAAGTGGATTATTCGGCAAGGTCAGCACTTATACTTGGAATATTAAATAATGCCTGGGTATTCGCTTGGCTCGCTAGCTGTAATGTTGTTATATCAGTGACAATCAAACGGGCTACTTCCTGAGCTACGAATGGCAGATAAGCGGGTTCGTTATTGCCATTGTCGACTCTACGGTTATTGGCTAAACCCTTGGGGCGTAAATAAGGTGCGTCTGTTTCCAACAAGATACGATTTAATGGTAGCGATTTAACCGCTTCACGTAATGTTTGCCCACGTTTGAGATCACACACCCAACCGGTTATGCCAATGTACAAATCTAAATCTAAGTAACGTTTCATCTGCTCAATATCGCCGGTGAAACAATGCACTACGCCACCTTTTAATGTTTTATGATATTTTGTTAATAGTGCAATTTGAGCTTCAAATGCATCCCGCTCATGTAAAAAAACAGGTAAGCCCAGTTCACAGGCTAATTTAAGTTGTTGTTCAAAGGCAAACAGTTGTTGGTCTGGGGTAGAAAAATTCCGATTAAAATCTAAACCACATTCGCCAATGGCCACTACGCATTTAGACCTAGCTAAGGTATTTAGTTCCTGTATGGTTTCATCACTAAATTGACTGGCGTCGTGGGGATGAACACCAATAGTCGCAGACAAGTGGTTGGGGTATTGCTGGGCTAATTGAATGGCTTGTTGGCTTTTGTTTATATTAGTACCGGTAATAATAATATGGCTAACATCAGCGACTAAAGCGCGTTCAAAGACTGGCTCAAATAACAAGCGTTTGTCGGTAAAATTGACACCAATATCACACCAGGACATTAACTTATTTCACTCGTTTAGCGCGAATACGCTTGTTTGCGTTCTCTTTACCAATAAAAAAAGAGCCCAACGCGCCGCGCTCGATAATAACCACGTTATCTTTGCTCAACTTTAGACGGGTGCTGTCTGTCTGGCGCCATACTTGTCCATTATCAAGGAAAATAATTAGCTCTCCGCGAGGTGCTTTTTTTGTCTTGATTACTGTGGCTTGGATCTGACTGATCAAACCTTTAGGATGTTTTATATTTTCTTGCCCAAAATTTGCAGTAGAATTAACTATTGGCTTGGGCTTACTTATGTCAGGCTCAATTGGAAGCTCTGCTATTAATTTAGTGGATAAAACCGCTTTTTTCTGTAGCACAGGAGGTGAGGGGGTTACTACGATTTTTTGTTTTTTTGTTTGCTTGTTTTGTTCTTGGGTCGTTTTAACCTGAGTTTTTTTCGCTAGATTGTCGTAACAAACAAGCCGTTGTAGGCTATCGTTACTCTGTGCGCAGTCTAATAAATCACTTTGTAGCGATTGCGTTATGCCAAAGGTACTAAAAAAAGCTACTAATCCTACATACTTTTTAATATCGCTCATAAATCTCCCTGATGTTCTTGCTCTGTCTTTTTTCTCGAATAAATACTGCCAACTACTATACCAAACTCGTATAATATCCACATAGGTATGGCCAGTAATGTCTGAGAGATGATATCTGGCGGCGTGAGTAACATGCCTACTACAAATACGCCTACAATCACATATGGACGTTTTGCTCTCAATGCATCTGGTGTCGTAACCCCAGTCCAACACATCAGTACTACTGCCACAGGTATTTCAAAAGCCAACCCAAAAGCAAAGAAAATTTTAAGAACAAAGTTAAGATAACTACTGATGTCAGTGTTGATAACTACCCCTTCAGGCGCCACGCTAGTGAAAAACGCAAATGCCAAAGGAAAGACCACGTAGTACGCAAAAGACATACCTAAATAAAATAACAAGGTACTCGAAAACAACAACGGCGCCACCAAACGTTTTTCGTTTTTATACAAACCGGGCGCCACAAACCCCCAAATTTGGTAAAGCACCACAGGGATAGCAATAAAAAATGACAACACCATAGTTAGTTTAAAAGGTGCAAAAAAGGGCGAAGCCACGTCGGTGGCAATCATTTGTGCGTTTTCTGGCAGAGTGTCTAACAGGGGAGTCGCTAACCAGTGGTATAGGTCTTGTGCAAAATAAACTAAGCATAGAAACACTACAAACACACTGACAACTGCTTTTAATACACGGCCTCTGAGCTCAATTAAATGAGCAATTAAGCTATTGGGTTCAGCCATGTTTCGTTACTCTTTAGAATAAGGTTTTTGGACGGACTTCGCTGCATCGCGAAGCTCATCAACAGATTTTTGTAATTCTGGAGATAGATTTTCTAGGTTTTTTTCTTCGGCTTTTTTCAAATTTTCATGTAACTCATGAATTTTAAATTGCTGCTCGACTTCTTGTCGAAATCCGCTGGCCATGCCTTTAATACTGCGTACAGTTTTCATAGTCGAGCGAATGGCACCGGGTAACCTTTCAGGTCCCAATACCACTAAACCAACTACAGCAATAATTAAGAGTTCGAAAAATCCGATATCAAACATTAATTACTCTCTTTGTGTTCACTCTTTGCTTGCTGAACAGTACTTTTTGAATTTTCAGTATCTCCAGTATTTCCAGTGATTTTATCTTCGACTTTCTCTTTAGCAACGAAATCAGCATCGGCATCGGCATCCTTTTCCTTATCATCATCGCTCATGGCTTTCTTAAAACCTTTCATTGCAGAGCCTAAATCTCCACCTAAACCGCGTAATTTTTTAGTACCAAAAAGCAATACTACAATAACCAAAATAATCACCAATTGCATGGGGCTAATACCAAACATAAAATACTCCTAGAGACTGTATGTTTTTCATTATACGTAGCTTATTAAAAAGGTCACTGGATTTGATAGCGAAATCTAGGTTGTTTGACTTTTTAATCGCTAATTGCGTTAATCTAAAATCTGAAAACGCTAACGTTCTGCCTATCAAATACCTGTTATGGATGTTTTCGCTGTGAGGATAATTGTGAAAAAAGTTTTTTTATTTTTTGTCAGCATCGGTTTTTTATCAAATCTTAAGGCTGAAGAGATACAACAAGAATATCCATGGTTAGATACCATGCACCAGAGTATTGCATCTTCGGTCAATACCAGTGCTTTATGGTTTGATGATTTTTTTGCCTTAGATGAATTTAAAAATAATGAAGAAGCCTATGGTGAAGCGCGAATTCGTTTAGGTTGGGAGCCAAGAAGCCGCAGTGTAAATGAATTTGAAACTCGTTTTAAAGTAAGAGTGAAATTACCTAATTTGAAAAACCGTGTCGATTTGGTTTTATCTGATTATGACGATGACAGACCATATAATGACATCCAAGCGTCGGGCGTTAATGATTTTGTAGAGCAGAATCGCTTTAGTTTGGCGCTGCGCTGGCGACGCAGCCCTGAGAGTGGATTGTCACATCGTATCGGGGTCGGCCGTCGTTTGCAGGCTTTTGCCAAAAGTCGTTATCGGAATTCCCATATTTTGACTGATAAAACTATTCTACGTTGGGAAACGTCTGCTTATATGTATAGTGATGACGGTTTGGGAGCTGATTTTTCTTGGCAGTTAGGTTACAACGCTTCTGATCGCTCTATATTTAGATGGAATAATCATTTTTATTTCAGAGACCGGACCAGCGATTGGCTTTGGCAGCATAGTATACAGAAACTCACTCAATTTGATGAAAAAAATGCCTTGATAGCGGGCTATTATATTGAAGGACTAAGTCGACCAAATTATCGTTTAGAAGAATATTTGGTCAGTCTAAGATGGCGTAAAAACACCCTGCGTGAGTGGTTATTCTATGAAGTTGAGCCATTTATATTGTGGCGACGGGATGAACAATTTTCTGCTTCTTATGGTATGGCTCTTCGAATAGAAGGTTTCTTTGGCAAGTAGAAAGGCTCGTTGGCGACCACAATATTTCTGATCTTTGTTAAGTAAAAAACTTAGCCAGCATATCCCTAGTTAAACAAATTCAGGTGGCATTAACTGCGTTTTGTTTTAAAGGCAAAGAACCAGCAGCTTAGACCTAATAAATCGAAGCAGCCACTGGGCCACCAATTATCTTGATACATAGGCAAAATTGCGCCAATGATAATAAAGGTTGTGCCCATTATCATCAGTAAAGTGCTGGTATGTTGCTGTCTAAGTTGTTCTTGCTGCGCTTCGAACTGAAGCTTTTGTAGCTCAGGCAAGGTTTTAACTTGTTTCAACGTGTCATACACTAGGTCAGGTATTTCGGGTAATTTCTCAGACCAATAAGGTAGGTTAGTCGAAATCTTTTGATACATGGCTTTCAGGCCAATTTGTTCTTTCATCCAATTCTCTAAAAATGGTTTTGCAGTTTTCCACAAATCAAGTTGTGGGTACAACTGGCGACCTAAGCCTTCAATGTAAAGCAAGGTTTTCTGGAGTAGAACTAGTTGTGGTTGTATCACCATATTAAAACGTCTGGCGGTATTAAACAGTTGCAGCAATACATTACTAAATTCAATTTCTGCTAAGGGCTTTTGAAAAATGGGTTCGCATACTTTGCGAATGGATGCTTCGAAATCGTCGATATCGGTATCCGATGGCACCCACCCCGAGTCCACGTGTAATTGAGCTACTTTGCGATAATTACGATTAAAAAAGGCGATAAAGTTTTCGGCTAAATATCGTTTGTCTTCGCTATTGAGTGTGCCGACTATGCCAAAGTCTATGGTGATATATTGGGGATCATTAGGGTTAACGGTAGACACAAATATATTACCGGGGTGCATATCTGCATGGAAAAAACTATCACGAAACACCTGAGTGAAAAATACTTCTACTCCCCGCTCTGCCAGTCTTTTCATATTGGTATTGCGTGCAACTAGTTGCTTGATATCAGATATAGGTGTGCCGTAAATACGTTCCATTACCATTACGTTTTTATGGCTATAGTCACTGTATATAGTCGGCACATACAGAGCTGTTGAATTTTCAAAGTTGCGTTTGAATTGCATGCCATTTGCGGCTTCGTGGGTTAAGTCTAATTCATCAATAATAGTGCGTTCGTATTCCTTGACTACTTCAACTGGGCGTAAACGTTTGCCATCAGGTAACAGTTTTTGTAAGGCGCTTGCTGCTGTTCGCATAAGCTCAATATCAGATTGAATAGTATGTTGAATATTCGGCCGAATGACTTTAACAATTACATCTTGGTTACCGTCTTTTAATTTTGCTGCATGCACTTGAGCAATGGACGCAGAAGCCAATGGTTTAGTTTCAAATTCACTAAACAGGTCGCTTAGTTTCTCCAACCCTAAGGATTGAAGGATAATTTGCTTAGCTAACTCTGGATCAAATGGTTCGACTTGATCTTGCAAAATAGACAGTTCAGTTGCGATATCGGGCGGCAACAAATCTTTGCGAGTAGATAACATTTGACCAAATTTAATAAATACCGGGCCCAAGGTTTGCAAAGCTAACCTGACACGAGTTCCTTGGGATTTATCGGGGTGTTTATTGCGAAGCCAAAAAAAACCAATGCGGCCTAATTTCGCATACCAAGGTAGCCATTTACCAGGAATAAGTTCATCTAGCCCGTGTTGTAACATCACTTTGTTGATCTGATAAAAGCGTAGAATTCTCACGTTAGTTATTGAGTCCTGTATCGACTTTCTTAGCTTGTTCTAATAAAGCAATTTTGGCAGATAAGCGCTCTGTGCTACTACGCAGGTCGCTCACACCTCGGCTAAATTCAATCATTTCGCTAGGTTTGACCGCAATTGAATCACTCTGAGTTAAATATTCTCCAAGTTCAATCGCACCTTGTTCTATTTGAGATTTAGCTGTATCAAACAATGTTCTCATGGTGGTAAACGTCTGGTGGGCCATTACATCGCCGGTGTAACGAGAGAGCTGTTCTTCCCAGTCAACATCCAAATCTTTGAGCAATGCACTAAAGGTTTGTGCCACATAAATGTCGCCAATAAGACTTAGCTGCTTTTGTTGAATAAGTTGGGTGAGTTGGCTGCTATCTTTGAGCTTAGGTAACGTCTCTAAATTTAACTCAATCAAACAATCTACTGGTTCACAGGGGGGCTCTGAATCACTGTCTGGGGTAAGAACAATGCGTACATCAATCTGCTCTGAAAAGCTGAACAATAGTGGCCACGGCAGTTCTTTGATCGTCACTTGCAACGATTTTCCTGATAACTTTTTTAAGCGCTGTTGGCTATCATCATCGAGTTTTAGCAATTGATTCATCGCCAGCTCGATCCCCGAGGTTACTAATTGGGCAAAGGGCATATTAAAACTTAAAACCTCTATGCAATGCGACTATACCGCCGGTTAAATTTTGATAAGTTGTTTGCTCAAACCCTGCAGTATCCATCATGGCTTTGAGTACTTCTTGCTCAGGATGCATGCGAATCGACTCGGCCAAATATTGGTAACTGTCGGCATCGTTAGCCACAAGTTGGCCAATTTTAGGCAATAGATGGAATGAATACATATCGTAAGCCTTGTTCAACATCTCGTTGCTGGGTTTAGAAAACTCTAATACCAACAAACGACCGCCAGGCTTTAACACGCGATACATGGATGCCAACGCTTTGTCTTTATCAGTAACGTTCCTCAGTCCAAAAGCAATGGTGATAATATCAAAACTATTATCAGGAAAGGGCAATGCTTCGGCATTAGCTTGCACATATTGCACATTGCCGACTATGCCTTTATCACGTAATTTATCACGGCCTACTTTGAGCATGGCATCATTGATATCGGCCAATACTACCTGACCCGATTCACCGACAATACGTGAAAATTTGGCGGTTAAATCACCGGTGCCACCGGCTAAATCCAATACTTTGTGCCCAGCACGCACACCGCTGCAATCTATGGTGTAACGTTTCCACAGACGATGCACACCCAAAGACATCAGATCATTCATAATGTCATACTTCGCGGCGACTGACTGAAACACCTCTTTAACCATATTCACTTTTTGGCTGGACTCTACCTGTTTAAAGCCAAAGTGTGTGCTGGGTTCAGAAGTATGGGTCGATGCCGGGGTATCATTTGTGTCAGGGCCGCTCATGAAAATTCCTTGATAGTCATATGTCGTTAGTTTACCGAATAAAAGCCCACGCCAACAGATAAGAATTATGGAATATCCTCCACTCATTGTTTGAGAGGAGGTTTGACAGAAATTATTTGAACAAGTAAAAGCAGTAACTACATTAAGGCTAAGTACGACGGGGATCCTTCCCCGACCGACTTAGATAAGATCAATTAGCTAGAACGATTTGTTCAACTGCTTGTGGTGGTTTTTTCATTCCTGGAAAAGCTGAAGCCGGTGAAGATGCTAAAGAAAAAGAAACAACAAGAGTTAAGATTATCAATTTAATTTTTTTCACAATAAATGCTCCGAAATAGTTCGATTAGATGAGGACTTAGTTCCACATCTAATGGCATTATGCCATACGTTTCGGAGCGATGAATTTTAGTTGGAAAGTTAACTAAGCTGGGAGGTGTTTCTTCGATTGATTGTAAAAATAGTGCATATAGATGGTCGTTAGTGTAATTCCAGATAATAAATTGGCGACTAATGTGTAGTTATAATAGATAAAAGTAATATCTTTCAGGCCAGCTAAATGTCTTATGAAGTACTCCAACAGCATTAATACAATCATCACATAACCTGCCAAAATAACACCTTTAAGTTGCCAATCTAAAGCAATTTTACCTGATTGGTGCCCAAAGTATTGAGACATAAGAAGTACCCTTTTAAACAATAATTCCATCGCAATATCCATCAGTGTCAAAAGCCCAATAAAATAGTAAATATGAGGTTTGTTAACATAAGATATTTGCCACCAAAAAATTTCAGCGCCAATGCTGCAAAGGATAATGGCGAGGGTGATTTTTGTTGAAACTTGTTCAAAACGGTAAATGGAAATGGCAATGCAGAATGCGTAAACTAAAACCATAAATGTTGTACTTTCTGGAAGCTCATATAGTAAAAGTGTTACGAACCAAAGGCCGAGTAAAATTAATAATGCTCCTAAAGTATCTTTGTCTGACCAACAAAAAATACAACTCAACAAAAGGGCTGCTATATAAATCAGATTAAAGTATTCGGGGTTGTCACCATACAAATATAGTAAAACGGCAAAAAGAGGAGTCGTGAGATAAAAAAGCGCGCGATGAAAATAATATTGGGTATTAAAAGGCAGGGCTTTAAATACTTTAAAGATAGTGGTTAATCCTGCGCGTCAGGCTTAGTGATTTCTTTGGCCCTATTAGACAGATGTTGATCTGAGAAACCAAAGTATTGCATCACGTGTTCAAAGAATTTATGACGGGTGGCAGCCGATGCCCGTTGGGCACAAATCATATGCCACTTAGACATCACTTCAGCGCCTAAGGCTTCAATGGTTTCACGTTTATCATTTTCAATTGCAGAAACTGTTTCACGGCTAATGCCTATGCGTGTAGCTAGATCTTGCTGAGTGAGTTCGGCTTCCTTTCTAAGCTCTCGAAGTAACAGACCACTAATTTTTGTTCGTCTACTCATAGGTTAGATACATCACTAGGTTATTAATACCTGAAGGTTAATCCATTACAACTTGTTTTGTCTACCAATTTCGCCTTAAATTTTTACCTGTAAGGTATGACTATTGATAGTTATCACCGACACTTTTGGAGATGACCATACTCAATTCCTGTAATGAGAGGCCACTTTGTTGCTGCAGTTCGTTAAAGCTGTGTTGAATAGCGCTGAGGCTACGTTTTGACTGATGTGAGCCAGAGATAATATTGCGCTTAGTAAAATAACCCACCACATCACGGGTAAGTAAAAAAGTATCTTTGCCCATTGCCCGCAAACCATAAGGGCCAGTGTTACCTCCGAGCCTTGCACCGTGTTTTTTTAAATAGGCCCAAAGGCCGATAATATCCTCCCTTGGCCAATCAGCTACAAACTTAGCAAAGCTGCCGTGCTCACGAGCTACTGCATCAATCATTATGGCGTTGTCGCGGATTGTTTTAACCTTAGTGTAATTGCGGATAATACTAGGGTCGGTGGCTTTTTGTTCGAGCATTTCATCAGGAATTAAAAGCATTTTTTCGATATTAAAATCAAAAAATACCCGTTCAAAGTCTGGCCACTTATTTCTCACCACTCGCCAAACAAAACCCGATTGGAATACTTTTTTACTGAATTCGGCTAAAAATCTAGCATCGTCAATTTGACTCAATTTGTGGTGAGACAGAGGTTTGTCGATCACGGCCAACAAGGCTTGCGGACCTCCTTTTCGCTCGCAAGCACGTTGGTGGATTTGTTTAAATGTTTCTAGATTAACCATATTTTCTACTTTTTAAGTACAGAGGGTAGTAGTTAGTGGAAAGTAAATAGTTAAATGGTAAGTAATTTAACCGCCAAGCGCTGCGCGACACAAAGGCTACGCGCACAGAGAATCAAAATTAATCTTAAATTGACTAGGCTTTGCTCTGTGCCCTCTTTGCCCTTTGCAGTTCAACGTCTTTTGTCTTTTCAGTCGTACCTATTTACTATCAAGTGCTTTAAGCAGTTATGCCAGAATGCCGGAGTAATGCGTCGACTTCTGGCTCCCGGCCTCTAAAAGCCACAAATAATTGCATAGGGTCTTTGCTACCACCCATTTCTAAGATGTTAGTCAAAAAATCATGACCTGTTTGTACATTAAAAATACCTTCTTCTTCAAAACGGCTGAAGGCGTCAGAAGAGAGTACCTCAGCCCATTTGTAGCTGTAATAACCCGCTGCATAACCACCGGCAAAAATATGTCCAAAGCTATTTTGAAAACGATTAAAGCTAGGAGGAATAAGTACTGCGACTTGCTTGCGCACTTGATCTAACCACTGTTGCACATTGGTTTCCCCAGCAACAAAATTTTCATGCAAGCTAAAATCAAACAGACTGAACTCAAGCTGCCTGAGCATCTGCATGGCTGATTGGAAATTTCGCGCGGCTAACATATTATCAAGTAGTACTTTAGGAAGCTGCTCGCCTGTTTCAAAGTGTCCAGAAATAAAACTTAACGCTTCTGGTTGCCAGCACCAGTTTTCTAAAAATTGACTGGGTAATTCTACTGCATCCCAAGGCACACCGTTGATCCCTGATACGCCACCAACATTTATTTTTGTTAGCATATGGTGGATGCCATGACCAAACTCATGGAACAAAGTGACGACTTCGTCGTGTGTAAATAGCGCCGGTTTGTTGCCCACTGGGCCATTAAAGTTACAGGTTAAATAGGCAACAGGATATTGCTGGCTACCATCTACTTTTTGTCTACGCACTTGGCATTCGTCCATCCAGGCACCACCGCGTTTTTTCTCACGGGCATATAAATCAAAATAGAAACTGCCACGTAACTCGCCAGTTTGATCATGAATATCATAAAAGCGTACATCTTTATGCCAAGTATCTATGTTGTCACGAGCAGTAATGGTTAAGTTGTATAAACGTGATATCACCTCAAACAAACCTTTCACAACTGTGCTTTCGGGGAAGTAGGGGCGCAATTGTTCATCGGAAATTTTGTATGTTTGTTCTTTTAACTTTTCACTGAAATAAGCAAAATCCCAGGCTTGCAATTTATCTGCTTGATAATGTTCTTTGGCATAGGCTGTTAGTGTATCGATATCTTGTTGTGCTTGGGGTTTAGAACGTTTGGCTAAATCTTGCAAGAAACCATTCACTTGTTCACCAGAATTAGCCATTTTGCTAGCCAGAGAATATTCTGCAAAATGTTTAAAGCCTAATAGTTGTGCTAATTCTTGACGTAAACTTAAGGTTTCGTTGATGATCTCGGTGTTATCCCATTTACCAGCGTTGGGTCCTTGATCAGATGCTCGGGACGTATAAGCACGATACATTTCTTCACGTAACTCAGCATTATCTGCATGGGTCATAATGGGTAAATAACTCGGAATGTCCAAGGTAAATAACCAGCCTTTCAAATTTTTACTTTCGGCGAGTTGTTTGGCCGCACTTAAGGCTGATTCGGGTAAACCTGCTAATTGAGACTCATCAGTAATTTGTTTTTGCCAGCCCAAGGTAGCATCCATCACATTATTGCTAAAGGTCGACCCTAAGTCTGATAAACGACTTTGTATCTCAGCATAACGGGCTTTCTTAGATGCATCTAATGCAACACCCGATAGTTTAAAATCACGGATAGCATGAGTGATGACTTTTTGTTGAGCGTCTGACAAGTCAACAAATTCATCGCTTGCTGCGATTTGGCAATAAGCCTTGTATAAGTCAGCGTTTTGACCTACCCAAGTGCCGTACTCCGATAAGGCAGGTAAACAAGCATCATGTGCTTTGCGTAATTCTTCATTGCTGACCACAGAGTTCATGTGGGAAACCGGGGACCATTTACGACTCAGCTCGTCGTCTATTTCTTCAATGGGTGCCACTAGGTCCTCCCAAGTGTAATGACCTGAGTTTAGTACTTCAGTAATTTTAGCTTTGCAAGACTCAATGGCCTCTATGATAGCAGGTTGAACATGCTCAGGTTTAATAGCCGAGAATTGCGGTAGGCTAGATAAATCGGTCAGTGGGTTAGTCATAAAGTATTTCTTCTGTGCTAAGTTACTTAAAGAAATTGGGTTGCATCAACTAAATCTCAAGAGCTGACCGACGGTTCCAACAGATAATTTTGTCAGTGCTGTAATTTAATCATAATAATTAAGTTCTTTTTACATTCAAAACACCCATCGATTGGCTAGATTGCATCAATTGAAAAATTGCGGTGTTATTTTTGTAAGATAGGCATTATCTTCAACTATGATTTTTAACTAGGCAGGCTCATGGCAGATTTTGATTATATATGTATTGGTGGTGGTAGTGGCGGTATTGCATCGGCAAATCGCGCAGCTAAACACGGTAAGAAAGTAGCATTAGTAGAAGCCAACGCAATTGGTGGCACCTGTGTCAACGTAGGCTGCGTACCGAAAAAAGTGATGTGGTTTGGCGCACATGTTGCCGAGGCAATTAATCTTTATGCACCTGATTACGGTTTTGATGTCACCGTGAATAGCTTCAATTGGCAAACGTTAGTCAATAGCCGAGAAGCTTACATTAAGCGAATTCACGCTAGTTACGGCAGTGGTTTTGAAAAAAATGGTGTGACACTTATCAATGGTTTTGCGAAATTTGTTGATAAAAACACCATCGAAGTGAATGGCAAGCAGTATACCGCTGAGCATATTCTTATCGCCACAGGTGGTCGTCCTATTTTTCCTAATATTACTGGGTCCGAACTAGGTATTGATTCTGATGGTTTCTTCGACCTAACAGAGCAGCCGAAACGTGCAGTTGTGGTTGGCGCTGGTTATATCGCTGTAGAGCTGGCTGGTGTAATGCACGCATTAGGTACAAAAACTGATTTAGTGGTGCGTAAACATGCTCCACTTCGTAGCTTTGATACTATGTTGTCTGAGACCTTGGTAGAGCTTATGGCTCAAGATGGTCCAACGTTGCATACCCACGCCACCCCCACTCAAGTGATAAAAAATGCAGATGGCTCTTTAAACATTGAATTTGAAAACGGTGAATCAATTGAGACTGATTGTGTGGTGTGGGCCATTGGACGTGAACCAGCAAACGATAAAATTGGCTTGGAGAATACCGGCGTTGAGCTGAACGAAGGTGGATACGTTAAAGTCGACAAATTCCAAAATACTAACGTCGATGGTATTTATGCAGTGGGCGATAACATCGGTTATGTTGAACTTACCCCTGTAGCAGTTAAATCTGGACGTTTGTTATCGGAGCGTTTATTCAATGGCCAAACAGACGCTCATATGGACTACAGCTTAATTCCAACAGTCGTTTTCAGTCATCCACCTATCGGCACCATTGGTTTAACTGAAGTAGAAGCTAATGAGCAATACGGTGAAGATAACATCACTGTGTACAATTCAGGTTTTGCTGCAATGTATACAGCCGTGACTAAGCATCGTCAAATGACTCGTATGAAGTTGATTTGTGCAGGCGAAGATCAAAAAGTAGTCGGCTTGCATGGCATAGGTGCAGGCATGGATGAAATACTCCAAGGCTTTGGTGTGGCCATGAAAATGGGTGCCACTAAAGCTGATTTTGATTCTTGTGTAGCGATACATCCAACTTCTGGTGAGGAGTTTGTTACTCTAAATTAGGGACGCGTTTTGTATCATCGAAGGTTTAATGTGAGTAAATAAGGAGAAGCCTGAAAATATCGTTGCGGTATTTCCAGGCTTTCTCAATTCTATCTAACCTTGCATACTCTCCAAGGTTTTGCCCTTTGTTTCTTTGACCATTTTTATAACAAAGATCACTGATAACAATGCGCACAGCGCATAAAATCCATAAGCACTGGCTAAGCCTATGGTAGTCAGCATAATTGGGAACATCATAGTAATCGCAAAATTAGCTATCCACTGAGCAAATCCTGCTACAGCCAAACCTGAACCACGTATTTGATTGGGGAACATTTCACCCAGCAACACCCACATAACGGGACCCCATGACAAGTTAAAGAAAAACACATAGGCATTGGCTGCGACCAAAGCCAAGGTGCCATTTTCACCCAATATTAAATTACCATTTTCCGCTACATCTGCATTGGCGAACACCCAGACAAGTGTAAGCAAGGTAATACTCATGCCTATTGAACCGATGATCAAAAACGGACGCCTTCCAAGCTTGTCGATCAAGCTGATGGTTATGATGCAGGCAATAATACTCACAGCACCAACAATCACATTGATCATCAGGGAGTCAGATTCAGAAAATCCTACGGCTTGCCATAATACCGCACCGTAATAAAACACCACATTAATGCCCACTAATTGCTGAAACATAGCCAAGCCAATTCCCACCCAAACAATGGTCCTGACTTTTCCACCTGATACTAAGTCAGATAATTTGGGTTGCTGGTTTTCTGATGCAATAGATTGTTCAATTTCGCTCAATGTGAATTTTGCTTGGTTAGCCCCATAAAGTTTTGTAAGCGTGTCTAATGCTTTTTGGCGTTTACCCTTTATCACTAAAAAGCGTGGGCTTTCTGGGATGGCCAATAAAGATAGAAAGAAGATAACTGCTGGCACAAGTTCAATCCAAAACATCCAACGCCAAGTTTGATAATCAAGCCAAAAAACTTCTGTAGAGCCTCCAGCTGCATTAGCCAGTAGATAGTTGCTGATAAATGCGCAAAATAAGCCAAATATTATGGCTATTTGCTGAATCGTGGCGAGTCGACCACGCATTCTGGGAGGCGCAATTTCGGCTATGTAGGCGGGGGCCATTACAGACGCAGCACCCACTGCAAGACCACCAATAATGCGATAGAAAATAAACTCTGCGGAGCTTTGTGCAATCCCAGAGCCCCAAGCACTAAAGATGAAAAACACTGCAGCAATAATAAGCAAGCCTTTGCGGCCAAGCCAATCAGCTAGGGTTCCGGCGGCAAATGCACCTACAGCACAACCTAACAGCATACTGGCGACATTAAATCCCTGGCCAATAGACTCAGACTGAAATGCTTGTGTCAGTCCATCGACAGTGCCATTTATGACGCCACTGTCAAAGCCGAATAAAAATCCGCCAATGGTGGCTACCGTACTTATAATAATAATAAAAAGTAGATTTTCTTTTTGAGAAGGGTTGTACATCTTTGAATTTCACTTTTCTAGGGTTAATAAAATGCCATGCAACAGCAATTGGCTGTTACTCGACACATAGAATGGGGGATTCGATTTACTCGGTCAGGGGCTTTTTACTCAGTCTTATCTTGTTGGAACTCATTTTTTTGAAGACCACATTAAAATTAGTTTCTAAAGCAGCTAATAAGCCGCTGATATCCGACGTTTTGAAGAGTCCAGCAATCTGAAGGCTTTTAGTATCTTCATCGCCAAAATCAAACTGATAGTTGGTGTAGCGAGACACTTCTTGCATTGCATCAAACAGACTTTCACCACGAAAAATTAAGTTGCCTTGTTGCCAGGCTAAATCAGAAGCAAGTTTCCCTTTATCACTACCAATGATGCTGGTATTTCTGGCTTTTAGCTGAGCTTTTTGTCCTTTGCTGACTGCAAATGATTTGGGAGATAAATACACATTTTTTAATTTAAGAGGTGCAACGCTTTGGCTGTTCAGATCTGACACTAAAACCTTGCCATCAGTCACAATCAATTCCACTTCTTCACTGCCAAGTTCGACATTAAAAGCCGTACCTACCGCTTGGATGATATTGGCGCCGGCATACACACTTAAGGGTTTACGCTTATTATGGGCTACCACCACATGCATTTCTCCCCGTAATAACTCGAACACACGCTGCTTGTCGGTGTAAGTCACTCTAACCAGGCTGTTAGTATTTAATTTTATTCTGGTTTTATCCTGTAAAAAGAAAGTGGATTGCTCACCAATTTTAGTTTCATAGTCACTATTAAATTGCACAACTTGTATTGTGTCTTGTCCAAAGAAAATATCTGCATTTAGCCATAAGCCTACAGAAATGAGCGATGCGAAAATGAAACTCGCAGCCCAAGCAAAAATAGGTGCTTTGTTGCTGGGTACAGGTTGAGGTTTGTGAGGGAATAATTCACTGAGCTGAGACAGTGACTCCATTTTGTCCCATAATTTTACCAACTGCATGAAGGTGTCAACATGAGTTTGAGAAGCCTGTAACCAGATTTTTAGCTCAACCTGTTCTTGTTCAGACAACCCTCTGTCTAGTCGAGTAATCCATAAACTCGCCTCGTCCATAGGGTCTTTATTCAATTCAATTACATTACTCATTTTAGACCCCCTTGATATTTGTTGTAGATCCGGACTGACTCGATCTCTCATCTGTTTGACTGAACTCCAGCATATAACTGGCACATCGTTTAAATCCTACGGCGATATGTTTTTCCACAGTACTCTCACTTAACGTCATTTCTTTCGCTATTTCTTTCTGAGAATATCCATATACTTTTTTTAATACAAAAACCCGTCTGCATTGAACTGGGAGTTGACGAACCGCCTCACAAAAATGAGCAAATTCTTCGTTACTTGCGATACTTTCAAACACTTCATCATGAACCCGCGCTTCGACATCAAAATCACAATCAGTTTCCACTCCATCAGCCAGTCGCGTCTCTGCTTTTTTCAGATGGTCGTAAGCTAAATTCCTTGCTGTTTTCATTAGAAACGACTTGGGTTGTTCAATGGTCTCACGCTTATCCATTTGACAAATTCGCACGTAGGTTTCTTGAACTATATCTTCAATTTCTTTAGGGGGAACTATGCGTGACACCATACGTGCCATGCTGTTCCTCGCAGCCATAAAAATTGGATGCCAAGATGTATGCGTTGCTGATTTTGTTTGCATCTTTATACGTTATTTCTTGCCGACATTGAACTTGCTCTGTGTATCAGACGATTAGTAACGATTATTCCGCTAGTTGAATAATACTTTTTCTTAATCGTGGATGTAGACATTGCTCCAAAAATAGAAATTAAGTGTAACTTTTTTGTTAATACATGTTAACGTTTTAGACTATTTTAATCTTGAAATACCTTCAATAAATACGCTCATAACGTATTGTTTAATATATGAAATGTAAGAACCCAATCTTAACAGCGATTCTCAAGACTAAACTTCATAATATTGGTTGCTGTGTGGTTCTCTGTTTGTTGAGTTCGATGCTCTGGGCTCAACCTAAACAAATTTCTCAGGATTTTAATCTTGACGCCAACTCTGCCGATGTTTCGTTAATCGAGTTTGCTAAGCAAGCTGACCTCACTATCATCTTTCCTTATGAAAAAGTGCAATCTCGCCAAGCCAATGCTTTAAAAGGCAGCTTTACCATCGAACAGGGAATGAGCAAGCTCCTTGAAAATACGGGATTGGCTGCTTCTTTTGAACGGGATGGGGTGGTGACTATCAAACGCATCTCTATTCACGATACCTTGCTTGAAGACAAATCATTGATGCAGGAAATAGTCGATTTGCTTATAGGTAACGGCGACAACATTGTTACTTTTCCTGAAGAACCCTCATATGTTGAACTGATTGAAGTCCTCGGGATCCGTGGCAGTATGGATTGGGCATTGGACATTAAACAAGAGTCAATAGGCGTCTCTGAATCCATACAATCGGAAGAAATTGGAAAGTTTCCAGATCTTAATTTGGCCGAGTCATTACAAAGGATAACAGGGGTATCGATTGACCGTTCTGAAGGTGAGGGGCAATTTGTCACCGTGCGAGGTCTAGGACCACAATTTAATACGGTTTTGAGTAATGGACGAAGGTTGGCAACGGATAACCAAGGGCGTGAATTTAGTTTTGATACAATCGCGTCAGAACTGGTGACCTCGGTGACGGTAGACAAAACGTTTTCTGCATCCCAACCTTCGGGAGGGATTGGTTCAGTTATTAATATAAAAACAGCAAGACCCATGGCATCCAAGGATTTTAAGGTAGCCGGCAGTGTCAAAGCCACATTTGACAATAACAGTCAAAAAATAACGCCTCAGGGCACCGTTTTTTTTAGCCACAGTAATGACAAGTTGGGATGGTTAGTTTCTCTATCACACCAAACGCGCAAAGCACGTATTAACGAAGTGCAAACAGACGGCTGGTTGTTAAATACTGACATTCCGACCGAGCAGCTAACGTCCACGGCAGACACCATTTTTGTCCCGAGAAACTATGATCAACGTGTGCGGTTTGATCAACGCACTCGCACTGGCGGTACCTTGGTTTTACAATATAAGGCAACGCCAAATCTGGATATTAGTCTTGATTATTTGCAATCAGACTTTAATGTGAAAACTGATTCAACATCCCTGGGGCATTGGTTTACATCCAGTAATTTAGAAGATGTTGTGACTGATGAAAACGGTACTGCGATAGCGTTTTCTCAGAATGTAGGGCATGCAACAGACTTTCATGCCCGCACATTCGACAGGCCATCTAGTATTAATGCCTTAGGTGTTAATAGTCGTTGGCAGGCCTCCCCAAAAGTGTTGCTGGAGTTTGATGTGTCTAGTTCTAAGGCCAGTACCAAAGATAGGATAGGTGCAGGTAATGCTTTGACTTTAATTGGTTACCTCAATCGGTCCTCTTTTTCCATATCCGAAGGTAATGTTCTTCCTCGTATAGCAGGCTTCGAGTCTTCAGATCCAAGCATCGTTGATGCCTTAGGAGATGTCACTGGTGTGTCTGATTATTTGGATCCAATCAATGGTAGAGCGCATGTGATGATGCGTCGCGGTTGGAATATTGAAGATAAATTTGATCAACTAAAGACTGATATTACATTTTTCGATGGGCTTGATTCTAATATAGATATCAAGTTTGGCTTCATGTATTCAAAGCAATCAAAACGTAACGAACGCTGGGATAATGAAAAAAATGCAGTGCATTGTTCGTTTTGTGGATATTTCCCAGAACCCGACCTTCCAGATGGGTTTCAAACAATATTTGATGCGGGTAGTGATTTCCTTAGTGGTGTTAGTGGCAGTGAAAATTTGCCAACCCGTTGGTTAAGACACGATGGTGAAACCCTCTTTAACTTTCTGGAATCTGCCAGCGATATTAATTTCGATGCAGTGATACGCAATAATTCTTTCACTGTTACTGAGAACGTCACGTCTGCTTACCTTCAAGGACAGCAGAGATCCCAATGGCGTGATATCGAATTATCCTCACTATATGGGGTGCGTTATGAAAACACTGATATCGTGGTGACGGGCTTTGAGTCAGACTTGTTAGCCCTGACCATCCTTGACCAAACCGAACTAGGTCAACTTAACTCTCCCGGTCGTGCTATCTCCAAGTCTGCATCTTATGATAACTGGTTACCCAGTGTGTCGATAAAAGCAGATTGGCAAGATAATATTATTGCTAGACTCGGTGTATCTCGATCCTTAACTCGGCCCACTATGGGACAGTTGTCGCCGAGTTTGGTATTAACTACCACTCGTCAAGGCGGCGATTTGCGGGCTAGCTCGGGTAATCCAGATCTTAAGCCATTTGAATCCACCAACTTCGATGTGACCCTTGAATGGTATTACCAATCATTGAGTTACTTATCTGCAAGTTATTTCAAAAAGAAAGTGAGCAATTTTATTGTTAGTACAGTGATGCAAACTACTATAAATGATGTCACTGACCCAAGCACTGGGGCGGACTCTCGTGCCCCGGATAGTGAAGATACACTAGCCGAATTTGATTTAACCACACCTACAAATGGTCAAACGGCAACCGTAAGTGGATTTGAGTTTGCGATCCAGCATGATTTCAACAGTGGTTGGGGGGTAGTCGCAAACATGACACTGGTCGATAGCAACGCAAAACTGGATCCCACAGATATTTCACAGAAATTTGCCCTCACCGGCTTGAGTGACTCACAAAATTTGATCGTTTATTATGAAAAAGGCCCCGGTCAAATTAGGCTAGCATGGAATCATCGTGATGGATTTTTGCAATCTTTGGTGCAAATACAAGGGCCTGAGCCAACTTACGTGCGCAGCTACCAACAATTTGACTTAAGCGCTAGTTATGCTGTTAATGACAATGTTTCAGTGTTTATTGAAGGAGTAAATATTACTGAAGAAAATGTGCTTAAACATGGGCGTTATCCCAATCAACTGCTTTTAGCTCAACAGCCAGGTGCACGTTATTCTTTAGGTTTACGCGGTATTTTTTAATGTCGTGATAAACATAGAAGGTATTTGTAGTACAACAACCTTGGGGTGGGTGGAGTAATAGACCATTGCCGGATGAACCCGGAATGAAACCAATGACAGCCTTCGTATTCATCGCTTACTGACGAGCAACTACATTAATTATACTTCGTAGAACGCCAGCTAAAAGTTGCACATCATCAATAAAAGCCGCATCACAGCAACACCACTCTACATTTTATTTTGTTTAAAATAGCCCACCATTATTTTGTACGAAAAACGGTATAACCGACAAGGCCTCAAGAGATTAATTTTTTGTAATGTCAATGCTCAGGGCATTGCAAATATTAAGAGTGCATTAAAATCGGTTTAAAATGCAATAAATTCGGCGTTCACAATGATGTAACGAAAATTAACATTACGTCAAAATCGGTTCTGTATACAACAATATCGGCGTTTTTAATATTGGAAGTGTTACATTTTGTTTTTTAAAAAACAATAAAATTCAATTAAAACAGTAGTTTGGAAGGTGTAACCACGAATAAAATAATAAACATTTATTTTACAGTCTGTTTACATAGGCAGTATATTCCAATTAACAAATGAGTCTTAAGTAAGTAAATTTTTAGGCTCGTTTATTCTGTTCAAAGATCTGGTTAAATAATTCATTACGTTCTTTTTGAAGTAATTCAGCACAAGCATTATCTGTCATTTCCATAGCTTGCTCATCTAGTATTTCAAAATGAAAGTCTGCTTTCAAATATGTTTTGGCATTGGGTAAAGATTTTAGTTTTTCATAGGGCGTCATCATACTTTTGTAAGGGTAAGTTTTACGTTGTTTCCCTTTATCATCAGTGGTGACTTCAGGAAAGAAACAAGGTCTATGATAATTGATATACGGGTAAAGATATTTTAAATTAAACGTATTGATTAACGGTGCCCATTTCTGTGGAATATGTGTGTAACCAAACTGTTTTCTTACAATTGATGCATTTTTACTTTCTGCTAAGGCATTATCGTTTGAGTGTCTTGAGCGTGATTTAGTGAGCTCTATTTCAAGTTTGGTGAGTAATTTACACACGTGTTTGTTGATGTATTCAGAGCCATTATCTGAATGAAACCCTTTGATAATAAAAGGAAATGCGGCCATCATTTGCGTTAGTACTGGAATGAGGTAACGCTCACTAATACGTTCAACTGAGCAAACAACCTCAAACTGTGTCACCTCATCAACTGCATTAATATGATACACGCCTTTTTGTTTATCTAGGTCTCCTTGGTGCACGGTATCAATACGAATATAGCCAGGCTCGCCGTTGGGTTGAGGTTTACGCCGTTCGCCAATAGGCACTTGTCTTGATTGTGTTTTTGTGAAGTGTCTGCGTTGTTTTTGGTAGCCTTGAGAGTGCCTCAAGTTATATAAATGTGAAACAGAGATAGTGGCAAGCATTTGGTATTCTGATTGCTCAAACGTATTGTAGGCACGCTCCAACAGCTTTTTAGTGGCATGACCACAGATATCATCATGCCTTGCGTCCATTTCAGCCAGTAGCTTAATATCCTTTGTACTGTAAATGGTTGAAAAGCCGTTAGTTCGGCAAGGTTGCCAGTTAATTCTGCCGACGTCCTTGTATTGTTTTATCAATCGAGTGAGTTGCTGCCGCGAGTAGCCTGTCACCTTTTTAAGGTATTGATTGACGATCCCTTTGTCGGTTTTTTTTAACGTGATATAGCGAAATTTTATCAATGTTTTTTGAATGAATTGATATCGCTGATTTTTATCACCTAAAACGGTAAAGGCGACGGCTTGGTTACCTTGAATAAAGCGTTCAAGCTCTTCAATAGTGGTGAGGTTTTCTATATTCATGATCGCTTGCATCTTATGATCATGAACAGAATTTAAGTCTTTAGACGCATTTCATTTTGGAAACACGCAATTAGTTAAGACTCATTTCATATTGGACAAGGCTTAGGCTGTTCAAAGTTAACATTCTCATGTTTTAATTTAAGCGCAGAAGGAATAAATCAATATCAAAATCCTGCTGCACAGACAGACATTTCTTGGCAGATAATCAGTTTATCAAAAGACAAATAATGAGTTATTTATTGCCCGGAAGGTAGATTGACTGGAGGAAAACCGATAGCCAATCGTCTATCAGATACAGCCATGTAAAAAAATTGTAAATTAAGCCAAATAAATATTTAACATGGTGTAAACGTTTTGTTTTTTAACTTAATACTAAAACACACATAGGCACAATAAGATGATGAAAACACATAAAGTATTTAAAAAGTCGTTATTAACGCAAACTATCGGAATCATGCTTGGCACAGCAATAGTTTTACCTTCTGTGGCACAAGAAGTAGATAATACCGAAGTGATCCAAGTTAAGGGTGTTCGAGGCAGTTTGTCTCAGTCAATGGACATCAAACGTCAATCATCAGGTGTAGTTGACGCGATTTCTGCTGTTGATATGGGTAAATTTCCAGATACTAACCTTGCAGAATCTTTGCAGCGTATTACCGGTGTATCCATTAACCGTGTTAATGGCGAAGGGTCTGAAGTCACAGTGCGTGGATTTGGCGGTAATTTTAACTTGATTACCTTAAACGGTCGTCAAATGCCGGCAGCGAATGTATCTACTATTACCGGTAACCCGGTGGATAAAGGATCATCAGGCACCAGTCGTTCATTTGATTTTTCAAATATCGCTTCTGAAGGTGTTAGTGGTATCGAAGTATATAAAACAGGTCAAGCAGCCACGCCTTCAGGTGGCATTGGTGCAACCATCAACATCAATACCATTAAACCTTTAGCTGCCGGTGAAAATCGTGCTTCTGTTGGCGTTAAAGCCGTGAAAGATGAAGGTGGTGATGGTGTTACTCCAGAAATCAGTGGGTTGACTAATTGGGTTAATGACGAGGGTAATTTCGGTATTTCATTATTTGGCTCGTTCCAGGAGCGCAACTCGGGTAGTCGCCATGCAAGTGTTGAACAATTCCAATTACGAGAATGGGCAGAAGGCGATCTAGAAAACTTCACTGCACCTGGTGTTGAAGTTATAAACCCACCCACTATTGGGCAAATCGTGGCGATCCCATCTAACATTGGTTTAGGTGTTAACGAGGATGAACGTGAACGTACCAATGCTATGTTAACAGTGCAATTTGCGCCGATGGAAAATTTAACATTAACTGCCGACGTTACTTACGCAAAAAACGAACAGAACTCTAAATCATTAATTGATGGTGTTTGGTTTTCACAACAATTCAATAGTGTCGAGTTCGATGGTAACCCTGTTGTTTCTACTCCTGTTAAGTTTTCTGAGGACATCGATGGTGGTAAAGATTTCTTCTTCCAAAACCTAGCATTAGCCACAAAAGATGAATTAAAATCTTTTGGTTTTAATGCCGATTTTTGGGTCAATGATTCGTTAAATTTACGTTTTGATGCAGCCACATCAAACGCAAAAAGTGGAGGCAATGGACCTTTAGGAAATAACGCTATTCGCTTTAACTTGGCAGGGTCAAATGCTGGCTGGCAAGCAGCTGATTTTACAACTGCTATACCTCAAGCAAGCATAGTGATTGACGACATATTAAAAGGTAATAATAACGGTATTTTTGATAAAGCTGACATCGGTTCTCAGGTTGTGCAAACAGATAAGTCTAATCAAGAAACAGATGTAGACCAATTACGTTTTGATGGCGAATGGGCTAATGATGACATCACTGTCGATTTTGGCGTAGGGTACCTTAAAACAGAAATGAGGCAAACACGTGAGTCTACTAGCGAAGCTTTAGGTGGCTGGGGTGTAGGTTTTCCTGGCGATATTCCAGAAGGTTTGTTTGACCAAAGTTGCACGGCTTGTGCCTTTGAAGATCATGATATGTCAGGTGTAGCTGGCGCAGACTCTATTGCAGTGCCAGCGGGTTCCACAACTATTGCTTTGGGTAGTGTTTCATTTAGCGGTGATCCAGTTGAGCTTTTAAGAGAAATTGGTCCTCTATATGGACTCACTTTAGAAACACTTCCTATAAATGGATTTGATGACAATCTAATTGAAGAAGATATTCTATCTGCCTATGTTCAAATCAATATGGATTATGAAATTGGTGATATGCCTTTAAACATTAACGCTGGTCTGCGTTATGAACAAACTGATGTGACTTCAACCTCGTTCCAGATAGTGCCACTGCAAATCGTCTGGGAATCAGACAACGACTTTAGAACCGAAATCAGTGATACCTCTGAAGCTTTAACGGCAGAACATGACTATTCAAACTTGTTACCTAGTCTTGATTTAACCCTTGATGTGACCGATGAAGTTAAGGCTCGTGCTTCTTTTAGTAAAACCTTAGCTCGACCTGCATATAATCAGTTGTTTAATTCAACTACTGTATCTGCACCGGGTCGTCCCACTGCTTTAGGTGGTATACCCAGTGGTAATTCAGGTAATGCTAGATTGGATCCCCTTGAATCGACTAATATCGATCTGTCTTTAGAATATTATTACAGTGACTCAAGTGTTATCTCAATTGGCTATTACAGAAAAGATGTTAAAAACTTTACGGGTATTGCCCAGGCTACTGAATCATTGTTTGGCTTGTTAGATGCGTCTTCAAATCAAGCTGGAACCTTGGCAGCACAAGCGGCAGATGAGTTGGCGACCTTAGGTTTTGATAACAACGAACGTAACCTGTTTACGATGACGGCTATTTTGCAAAACCCGGATGCTTTCCCAGAAGGCGCGGCAGAGTTTGATGCCTCACAATCTTTTGCAGACTCGGTATTTGGTACTTATGATGTGTTCCCGGAGGCTGGCGATCCATTATTGGAGTTCCAGGTAACACGCCCTGTTAACAACAATAGTGCGGTAATCGATGGATTTGAATTTGCATGGCAGCATTTCTTTGGAGATAGTGGCTTTGGTTATCAAGCTAACTACACCACGGTTGATGGCGATATTGGTTTTGATGTTGGTGGCGCGATAAGCGTAGACCAATTTGCCCTAGAAGGGTTGAGTGATACAGCTAACTTGGTGTTAATCTACGAAAAAGACGGGCTTTCAACGCGTATTGCTTATAACTGGCGAGATGAGTTTTTGAGTCGCGTAAACCGTGGCAGTGGGCCCCGTAATCCCTTGTTTGTCGATTCATTCGAACAACTTGATATTAACGTAAGTTATGACATCAGCGATGATATGTCCGTTAGTTTGGATGTTATCAACTTAACGGAAGAAGGGCAGCGCCAGTTTGGTCGTTCGAAAAATAACGTGTTCTTTGTTCAAGAAGCAGATAGACGCTTTGTATTAAGCGCAAGTTACAACTTCTAAACATTGAGGAACTTCCCCGAGCAGAGTCTCTGTTCGGGGTATTTACCCCCGAAATTATTTTGTAAATACAAAGCACGCACTTTACGTTTCTTTGTTAGCCGTTGCGAGGCCATACTCAGCAAGTTAGTATGAACTCAATCAAACCTTTTTATATAACCAGTAAAGCGAAGTACGCTGATGAGCAAAGCAACAGTCTTAAACAATGTTGATCATAAAGACGTGAAGGTTAATAACCAGCCAAGTCTTTATAAAAATGAACATGTTAACCGTTCGATGATATACGTCACCGAAATTGGCGAGTTACACAAAGAATTCCCGTTGGTTTTTTACAAAAATCCTAATACGGATTCTGATAAAGGACAGCTACAATTACATGCCATTCTTGGTCTTGAAAAAGACGAAAATCTATTTCTGGGAGAAAATGGCTGGAATAGCCGATTTGTACCAGCTTTGTTAGCTCGGGGGCCATTCAGTTTAGGTTATAAAAAAGCCGAAAGTGACGATAGTGAACAAGCCGCCCCTGTTATCTGTATCGATATGCAAGACTCTCGTGTTAACACAGAGCAAGGAGAAGATATTTTCCTTCAATATGGTGGAGAAGCGCCTTACCTTAGCTATGTAAAAAAAGCACTGCAAACCATAGAGAACGGCATAACGTTTAATAAGACTCTTTATACCCTTGTAGAAGAATTAGACTTATTGGAACCCGTGTCTATTCAAATTAAGCTTAGTAATATTGAAGAAGTCAATTTCAACGATTATTATACCGTTAACCAGAAAAAACTGGCGCAATTGGACGGCGAGAAACTAGCTAAGTTAAACCAATATGGGGTGCTGAGTTTGTTGTATTTTGTGCTGTCTTCAATGGGAAATTTTCAACAATTGACTGAGCTTAAAAATGCAAAATCGGCTATGTTCTGATCTGCTGCAAAACGCGGAGTGGCAGGTATGACACCAGCAAAAAATCACGTTAAAGTTTTGCATGGGATAACACCCCAATGTATTCCCTATGATGAGCTGTTTTCATCAAACCAGCCTGTTTTGTTAAAGGGATTGGTAAAAGATTGGCCCTTGGTAAAAACCAGCCAACATTCCCCACAAGATGTTATGTCGCAGCTAGAACAAAATTATAGCGGACGCCCCATGCTGTTATATAAAGGGTCGCCACAGATAAAGGCACGATTTGGTTATAACGAAGCCTGTACCGGATTTAATTTTGATAGCCAACGTTCGACTATCCCTGAGGTGTTCAACACAATACGTAGTCAATTAAATCAAGATGAACACGACTATTTGTATATCAATTCCCTCAAATTAGATGAGGGTTTCCCGGCACTGAGTTCAGCCCACCAGTTAAGCTTTGATCATGCTGAATTCGAGAATAATACGCCTGTTGCTAAAATTTGGTTAGGCACCGAGTCTATTGCCGCTGCACATTTTGACCAGCCTAAAAACATTGCCTGTTGTGTCTTAGGCAAACGACGTTTTACACTTTTTCCTCCGGAGCAAATTCATAATCTCTATCCCGGGCCGCTGTCGCCGACGCCCGGAGGCCAGGTTGTGACTATGGCCGACCTAAATGAGCCAGATTTTGAGCGTTTCCCCAGACTACAGCAAGCACTGGATAGTGCCTACATCGTCGAGCTAGAGCCCGGTGACGCCTTATATTATCCGAACATGTGGTGGCACCAGGTACAAGCCTATGCTCGTTTTAATGTCATGGTGAATTTTTGGTGGATGACCGCCGAGCCGCATATGGGCAATCCTATGGATTTATTAATGCACGGTATGATGAATTTGCGGGACAGACCAACAGCGGAAAAAGAAGCTTGGAAAACGTTGTTCGACTATTACGTTTTTGGCGATGCCAACACTGTTCGGGAGCATCTACCATCCCAAAGCCATGGTGCATTTGCTGCAATGGATGATCAATTAGCAAGGCGTTTACGGGCCATGTTACTCAACAAGCTCAACCGCTAAAGAAGAGATAAGTAAGCATATGAATGCAAAGACTAAAGTAGTGGTAGCGGGGGGCGGCACATCCGGCTGGCTGACCGCATACAGTTTGAATGCTCGACTGGGCGCTTTGTTAGATATCACACTTATAGAGTCTGATCAAATTGGCACGGTGGGAGTGGGAGAAGCGACCATTCCTACCATGCGTACCTTTCACCGTTTAGTGGGTATTGATGAGCAGGAGTTTATGGCTGCCACCCAGGCAACGTTCAAGTTGGGGATCATGTTTGACAACTGGGGCCAGCAAGGTGACAGCTACATTCATTCTTTTGGTGAGATTGGTCAGCGCTCGTGGATGGCCGAATTCCACGAATTTTGGCTGGAGGCAAAAGCACAGGGTTTTGGTGGCAGCCTGGAAGATTATTGTCTCGAACTCAAAGCCGCTAAAGCGAATAAATTTGCTACTCACGTAGGAAAAAAGCCCCTTAACTTTGCTTATCATATGAATGCCACGGCTTATGCAGCCTATTTGCGCAAAAAAAGTGAGGCGGCGGGTGTCAAACGTATTGAAGGGCGTATCACCGAGGTACAAAACGATCAAAGCGGTAATATTTCATCACTCATATTAGAAGGGGGTGAACACCTATCAGGGGATGTGTTTATTGACTGCACCGGGTTTAGAGCCCTATTAATCGGTGATAATTTAGATGTGGAATATGAAGACTGGACTCACTTGTTGGCGGCCGATAGTGCTATTGCGGTGCAAACTCAGGCCGTAGAAGCGCCCCGACCTTATACCCGAGCGATTGCTCATCCAGCGGCTTGGCAATGGCGTATTCCTTTGCAAAACCGGGTGGGTAATGGAATTGTCTATAGCAGTCAGTTCTTGTCTGATGATGAAGCCCGAAGCACCTTATTAGCGAATCTTAGTGGCGAAACAATCACTGAACCACGGCAACTTCGGTTTAAAACCGGTAGACGTAAAAAAGCATGGCACCTTAACTGTATTGCCATTGGCCTTTCCAGCGGATTTTTAGAGCCCTTAGAATCAACCAGCATTCATCTTGTCACGACCTCAATACTAAGACTGATGAAGTTGTTTCCTTTTGGCGGCAATAGCGCCTTGCTGGCAGAACAATTTAATCGGGAGACTCAGCTAGAGCTTGAGACGGCTCGGGATTTTGTTATTTTGCATTATCACCTGACACAACGTCATGACAGTCCATTTTGGGATCATTACCGCACTATGCAAATTCCTGACTCCCTTGTGCACCGCATGGCCATGTTTCGTGAAAATGGCTATGCATGGCCTGACGATGTGTCTTTATTTCGGGTAGATTCCTGGGTGCAGGTCATGATGGGCCAGGGTTTGATACCTGAGCAACATCATGGTGCAGGACGTGTTTTACCGGTCGAGGGTCTAAAAGCGCAGATGCTAGCCCTTAGCAAAATGATAGACAACTCTGTCGCCCAATTACCTGAACATGGCGATTTTATTCAAACGTACTGTCCTGCGCAGGAGTGATAGTTTATTAAAGCCTTAGGTGAAAAAAAATGAAGACGCGGGTGGTCATAGTTGGTGGTGGAACAGCAGGTTGGTTAACGGCGGGTATCATCGCCGCCAGGCACTGCGCAGACAGTACCTCATCTGAGCAAACCGAAGTTGTCCTTGTAGAGTCGCCGGAGGTTAAAAATTTGGGTGTGGGTGAAGGCACCTGGCCTACCATGCGGGACACATTGCGCCAGATAGGCATCTCGGAGAGGATGTTTCTGTCTTGTTGCGATGCGAGTTTTAAGCAAGCTTCGAAGTTTGTGGGATGGTCACAAGGAAAAAATGAACATTATTATCACCCATTTACGGCGCCGGTAGGGTATGGCGGGATAAGTGCTGCGGAACATTGGTTGGCAACAGCGCAAGAGGTGGATTTTGAGTCTTGGGTGTGTGCACAAGGGGCTGTCTGCAAGGAAACCTTAGCTCCCAAACTCCCGCAAATGCCCGAATATGCCTTCCATCTCAATTACGGCTATCACCTGAATGCGGGTAAATTTGTAACGATGCTGCAGCATCATTGTGTTGAGAAACTGAGCGTCAAATATATTCAGGGGCATGTGCAACATGTCCTTCCCGCAGACAATGGTGACATTAAAGCGATTGAATTGGCTGACGGCGAGCAGATCACTGGGGAATTGTTTATCGATTGTAGTGGTTTTGCGGCCATATTGATTGCTAAGCATTATCAGATCCCGATCACGTCAAAGCAGCATATTCTATTTAACGATACGGCCCTTGCGCTGCAGGTTGATCACGCTACAGATGAGGTGCCGATAGCCTCCTGTACGGTGGCAAGCGCACAGGAAAGTGGTTGGATTTGGGATATTGCCCTGCAAAATCGACGGGGCATTGGACATGTGTTTTCCAGCGATTTCACCAGTGCAGAGCAGGCAGAACAGGCCTTGTTAAAGTACGTGCAAAATGATCCCTACCTCGCTGCACAAGAAATTAGCCCGCGCACTATTAAATTTACCCCGGGTCACCGGGAAACCTTCTGGCACCATAACTGTGTGGCCATTGGCGTATCGGCGGGCTTTGTTGAGCCTCTCGAGGCGACCGCTCTGGTATTGATTGAAAAGTCAGCCGAATGGATTAGCGAGCAACTTCCTCGTGAACGCAGCGCAATGACGGTGTTGGCGAAACGATTTAATACCCTTACCCGACAACGGTGGCAGGAAATCATTGATTTCCTGAAGTTGCATTACGTACTGACACAGCGCCAGGACAGTGAATATTGGCGAGAACATCAACAATTGGACTCCATCCCCGACAGTTTGCAAGAGGCCTTGACTTTATGGCGCTCCCAAGCGCCCGGTTTGTATGAAAGCAATCAACGTTTTGAGCTGTTTTCCTCGGCCAGCAAACAATATGTACTTTATGGTATGGACCTTAAATCCGAACAAAAACACCCTGCAAGCTTTGCGCAAAAAGAAGCTTCGCTGATAAAACGATTACGGAATGAAACCGTGCATACCACGGAAAAGTTGCTCAGTGTTTTACCCACAAATCGGCAATTTTTGCGCAGAGTAATGGAGGGACAAGGGCAGAAAAAGTAACATGCCTCTGTATTTGACTTAGGCTGGGTTGGTGGCAAAAAATATTATGTTTTACCACAGAGTACACCGAGGACACAGAGGGAATGATTGTTAAGATCGAATGATCTTATACGTTTTTACTTTGTGATCTCTGTGCTGAATTACTTCTTTGTTACTTTTACGGTATAGGCCACCCTGAATAATCTGCATAGCCATGAAAAGTAAAAAAGCTGAAAAAGTAAAAATGAGTGTGCAGGCAAGCTGGCTCGATAATGCCACAGGGCCCCCTACGTTAGGCTAGTTGTCACCTATTCCTGCAAGGTAGTTCATTCATCACAGAGCAAACATCGGATAGCCAGACCTGAGGCCCAATGTTAAACGCTAAAAATCGACTTCAGGGAAATTGGATAGGTAATGGGTCAAGACGAGTTTTCAACATTCGAATGTGATAAAAATGCAGCACTTCAGTATCTGCGGATCGGTAATGAAGCAGAGCCGCTGGTTCAAGTTGACAGCTTCCTAAAAGGGCTCGATGCCCTTAAGGCTTATGCCGTGTCCAACAATCAGTTTTCTGCACAGGATAGTTTCTATCCCGGTATTGGAATGCAGGTGCCGGATGCGTATGTTATCTCCTTGGTGAGATTGCTTGGAAAACCCATAAGAGATTTTTTTGAGCAGGATGTACGCAAAATACGCTCAGCCGCCGCCAGATTTTCCATTGTCACTACTCCAGCATCCGATTTGAACCTTTTGCAACGCGTGCCCCATTTTGATGCGCCCTCGCGATATAGTTTGGCGACTATTCACTATTTGTGCGATGTCCCTGACTCAGGCACTAAATTATATCGTCACCGCCAGACCGGTTTTGAATTTATTGATAACGACCGAATCAATCATTATATGCGTAGCGTGAAGGCGCAATTTTCGGACCCAGCGCACCACCCATCTGGGTATATTTGTGGTAGCAGTCCTGAATATGAAGAAATTGCATCATTCGAAGCGGTGTATAACCGCCTGGTGATGTATCGGGGATCCAGCCTGCACTCGGGAAATATTGGGCCTGAATATAATTTTGACCCGAGTCCGGCAACTGGGCGCTTGACGATAACGACCTTTATTGAGTTTTCCCCTTGAAGGGCAACGAGCCTTGAAGGCGTATAGCCAAGCTCAGGCATAGCTTGCTGTGATTGAGTCCCGAATGTACTCCAATACCAGGGTTAGGTATTGGCATGATGATGTAGATTGATGAAATCCACAGATTGTAATAATAGTTGATCTACTGTGTGTGCCACGTTTACGTTTAGGGTAAGTTGAGCCATTTCGTTACTCAGGGGCTCCATGGCCGCAATTTGGCTACTCAGCAGTTGTGGCGACATAAAGTGATTGCGCCGGGCCTGCAATCGTTGTGCGAGTATGCTTTGATTGGCCTTGAGTAAGATACCAAGTGCATGGTGGTATGCGTTGAATATTAACTCCCTGTGCTGCTGTTTAAGCCCGGAGTAAGCGAGTACGCAGCTAATATTTTGTGCTTCAAATTGCCTAAGTTGCCGGCAAATTCGCTTGATCCAGGGTAGGCGAAGTGTGTCGGTCAATGGGATCCCTTGGGACATTTGTTTGATGGCATCTTCACTGTGTAAGGAGTCCGCATCTAAAAATTCTATGTCGAAGTGTTTAGCTATTTCAGTGGCAAGGGTGGTTTTCCCGGTACCGGATACGCCCATAACGACCACCAATAATGGCGGTTTATTACTTTGCATGACGGAATTGGACAATAACACTATTGGCTCCTCTTTTTCAGGCATGCAGCTTGGCACAAACCTGCATGACAAATTGAGTATCGAAGTACGAAAGATAATATTCTCCAGGTAAATTAGCACATCAACAGCCCTTAAGGCTTCTATATATGGGAATAAGGCGATGAAATAGGCAGCAAAAATAAAAACTCACCACAGAGAGCACAGAGGGCACAGAGAAAGACGAATTAGCTGAAAAACATAACCATTGGGCTAGTAGTTCGGCGGCCAGGGAACTCAGCCCCTTGGGCTTAGACCGACCAAGTGCAACGGGTTTGGCAATAGAGATGAATGGGAGCAGCCAACAACGCTGCAATAAAAATAAAGGTTAAGACAATGGACATGAGTTTACTTTTTGTTGCGGCTGCTGGGGTTGCGCTACTGCTTTTACTGGTTATCCGACTGCGAGTACCGGCCTTCTTAGCCCTATTGGTTACGAGTTTATTGGTTGGACTTTTGTCTGGATTACCCCCAGAAGCAGTGCTCAATTCAATTAAAAACGGCATGGGTGGCACCCTGGGTTTTGTCGCGATTGTTGTGGGGCTGGGTGCTATTCTTGGACAAGTTTTAGAAAGCGCTGGTGGGATAGAACGCATTGCCGGCAGTTTAATTCGATCTTTTGGCCCTGAAAAAGTGCAGTGGAGTTTAGCCATAACAGGCTTCATTGTGGCCATCCCGGTTTTTTTTGACGTGGCATTTATTATCCTTGCGCCCTTGTTATACGGTTTAGCCAAACGTTCCGGACGTTCACTTTTGTATTACGCGATCCCCCTATTAGCCGGACTGGCTATTACACACAGTTTTATTCCACCCACTCCCGGGCCTATAGCCGTGGCAGAATTAGTCAATGCCGACTTAGGCTGGGTTATTTTGTTTGGCGCAATAACGGGCATACCTGCCATGATAATTGCTGGTCCATGGTTTGGTAAAATAATCGCCAATAAAATTTTCATTGCAGTGCCAGAAGCTCATAAAATAAACCATAAAACCTCAGACCAACCGTCGCCTAATTTTGCTTGGGTGGCATCTATTATTTTATTGCCACTTATACTCATCATGCTAGCGACCACCGGGCCATTTTTTTTAGATGAAAGCAGTGGATTGTTAACGGTACTTAGCTTCTTAGGACATCCATTTGTGGCCCTGAGCATAGCGACTATTTTTGCTATGTTTATAGCGCATACTAAATGCAAATTAAGCACCCATTCTCTACTTAACATTGCCAACAAAGGCCTAGAGCCTGCTGGCGTTGTGATACTCATTACCGGCGCTGGTGGTGCTTTTAAACAGGTATTAATTGACTCTGGTGTAGGCCAAATGTTGGCTTCGGTGTTTATTGAAGCTCAGTTTTCGGTGTTTATTTTAGGGTTTTTAATTGCAGCTATTACTCGAATTGCCCAAGGTTCAGCCACAGTGGCCATGATCACTGGTGCCGGTTTAATTGCTCCCGTTCTGGAATTACATCCCATGTCCGCCCCCAGTTTAGGTTTATTAGTGATCGCGATTTCATCCGGTGCAACCATACTTTCCCACGTGAATGACTCGGGCTTTTGGTTGGTAAGTCGTTACCTTGGTATGAGCGAAAAAGACACATTAAAATCATGGACAGTCATGACCACCCTCATTTCATTAACAGGATTAGCCAGTTGTCTGGTCATCTCGATATTTTTATAAATGTTCGACGGGTTTTAATCGTGCTTTGTATTGATACACCTGATGGGTTTTTGATAAAGGAAATATATGCCCAGTAAAAAGTCTCACACCATTGCCACTCTTCGAAGTGGCAACAGGCTCACATTGAAAGACGTCGCTGTAAAAGCAGGCGTTAGCCCAATAACCGTTTCCAGAGTGGTTAACCATTATGCTGGTGTGCGCAGTGAGGTGCGCGAAAAAGTTGAAGCGGCAATTAATGAATTAGGATATATCCCCAATCGTTCTGCAAGCATTCTGGCGTCCTCTCGATCAAAACTTATTGGTGTGCTTATCCCTTCATTATCAAATGTCGTGTTCAACGATGTACTGCGTGGCATTTACAGTATTGCCGTTCCAGCTAATTATCAAATATTATTAGCTGATACACATTATTCCCCCATGGAAGAAGAACGTTCAATTCGTACCTTATTAGGGCAATCTCCGGATGGACTGATTATTACCGGTGGTGAGCAAACAGACACAGCCAAAACGATGTTAAAAGCGAGCACTTTCCCTGTAGTTCAAATTATGGATCACGTTAAAGACCCTATCGATATGAACATTGGATTTTCTCATTTCCAGGCAGGCGTAGCCGTTGCAAAGTCTCTGTTGGAAAAGTCCTACTGTAAAATTGGTTTTATCGGCGCCCGAATGGATCCTAGAACTTGTAATCGATTGGCGGGTTTTAAATCAGTGTTATCCGCCGTTGACCGTTTAGATCACAAGCGAATAATCACCAATCCACAGCCATCTTCTGTGGCGATGGGGGCAATGTTATTTAGAGAACTGATGGCTGCCACTGATGGCGAATGTGATGCGGTATTTTGTTGTAACGATGATTTAGCTCTGGGTGCACTGCACGAATGTAAAAAAATGCACATAAGCGTGCCTGACAAATTTGGCGTTTGTGGATTTAACGATATTGAAATGGCTGCCTACGCAGAGCCATCGCTGTCGAGTGTTAAGGTGAATCGTTATGAAATGGGCCGCCAAGCTATGGAATTGATCCTTGAACGATTACAAACTAGCGGCAATGAGAGTGACACTGTTAGCAACACTGTTAGCAAAAAAGCAATACGAACCAATAACACAGCAACCCCGACACAAATAATAAAAAGTGTTACGGATACTTATATCGACACTGGCTTTGAACTTATCAATCGTAAGTCCACAAGATAAATTCAAAGTAGGACTCTTTTGGTTTTTAAAGGAAAACTATGAACATTAGACATGCAATACAAAACGATATCGAGCTCATTGCTCAGATATATTTAACTTGTTTTCCAAATGAACGAGATCACATTTTGTGGATTAAGTCATCATTCAGTGCATTTCCGCGGGCGGTTTATTATGTTGTCGAACACCAAGGGGTGATTGCCGGGTATATCCTGTGGTGTGTGAAAAATGGGTTTAGAGATTCAACTATCGCCGAGCTGGAACAAATAGCCGTTGACCCTGAATATAGTGGTGGCTGATTAGGCCGAAGACTGATTGAAGATTCGTTTGAGCAATTCAAAAAACATGTGGAAGATACAGGCCACCGAGTATGCGCGGTGATGGTGACTACAACAGAGGGCAACTACGCAGAAAATTTGTATAAATCGACTTTAAACGTGTCTAGGGCAGCAGTATTGGCAGGATATGGCTCTGGCAACGAAATTATTTTATATAACTCATCGGTCGGATCTAAGTAGGCCAATTATGCAAAACAATCACTTTTCAGAAAAACTGGCAAACACAGGGAGTCACCAAGACTATCGTTTTGCATTTGTTATCATGACATCGCTGTTTTTTCTGGGGTTTTATCACTGTATTGAATGATATTTTGATCCCTCTTTTAAAAGAGTCATTTAATCTGAGTTACACCCAAGCCATGTTGGTACAGTCCTGTTTTTTTAGTGCCTATTTTATTGTATCCCCCTTTGCTGGTCGATTAGTAGGTAAGGTGGGCTATCAAAAAGGTATTGTGCTGGTACGCACTTAATGGTGCTAGGTTTATAGCTAAGCCCGACTAATATCACTAGATTTTGCAGGTAAAAAAATATAGATTTATACACCAGCATCGTTAACAATTATCTTACAATAATTTACCTGAGGGAAAGGTCATTTCGGTGAGTAAAAATAAACAAACACCACCACACATAAGTTTAGATAGTCTTCCTGTGGAGTATTTATTAGAAGCCTATGATCTGTTGCCAGACATATTGTTTTGGATTAAAGACACAAACAGTAAAGTGATATATGCCAATCAATGTTTTTTAGATCATGTTGGCGTTCCCTGTTTGGAACAAGCTATTGGCCTGACAGATTTAGACTTTGCACCTAAACACCTAGCCAAACAATTTATGATGGATGATCAACGCGTATTAAAGGGTGAATCCGTCACGGATAGGTTGGAGATGAACATGCCTGACTCAGGTGAAATCTGTTGGTTTACTACTTCAAAGCGCCCATTAAGAGATGAAACCGGCCAAATTATTGGTACTTATGGTATGTCTCGACATTTGGAAAAAACCGCTATTGCACTCAATGTTATGAGTGCGTTAAAAATGCCGGTCTCATATATACGTCTTAATTACATGCATAAAATCAGTCTTTCAACGTTGGCCGATATTTCATACCTGTCTATTAGTGCCTTGGAAAGACGTTTTAAAAAATTTTTACATAAAACGCCGCAACAATATATAACACAGGTAAGACTCGAAAATGCACGACGAATGTTAGTAGAAACCACATTACCTATCTCAGTTATTGCAGGTGAAACTGGCTTTGGGGACCCCAGTTATTTTAGTCACAAATTTCATCAAGAATATGCTGAACTTCCCTCAGAATTTAGAGCAAAGCACCAATAAAATAGCTGTAGCGAAACTTTCAGCGCAGGTAAAACACCTGAGTTGCTGGACTAATTCAGTCATATTGGTACCGCCTAGCCTCTGAAATTTAGGCTTGTAGGCTATCTCCATATTGAATGGATCTAGCCTTTGGTTTGATCAAAGTTTAAGTAAATACCCATCCAAACCCTTTTTAGACATTTCAACTGCTTGCATCGGTGTCAGGTCATTAGGATATTCTTCTTGCTCCACTACTAACCAACGGGTGCCTCCCACCTCAATATTCGCTTGGATTAATGCAGGCCAGTCTATAGTGTCTTGTCCAATAATAGGCAGCTTACCTTTTGTACCTTCAGGTAATCGCACTTTATAATGAGTCGTTAAAGTACGTCCCGGATAACGACGGACATATTCTACTGGGTCTTTACCTGCGTAAGTTACCCAGCCCACGTCTAGTTGTAATATCACGTTTTGGTGAGTAGATTGAGCGATAAAATCCCAGTATGTGTTTTGTTTATAATCATTAAATTCTTGAGCGTGGTTGTGATAACCAATCTGCATTCCGACTTTCGCCAACTTCTCTGATAATGTGTTCAACTCATTGACGACTTGCTGCACACCGACAGGACTAAAGGCTCGTTCATCGTAGGGCACAATTAAGCTGGTGCAACCAATCGCTTGGTAAAACGCGACAGTTTGCGCTAAGTTATCATCACTGAGTTTGTCAAAATGCACATGGGCACCACTGACCTGTAAGCCCAATTCATCTAACAATGATTTTAGGCCCGTTGGGTTCTCAGAAAATTCACCAAATTCACCAGCAAATTCAACGCCTTTAAAACCCATATTAGCCAATGCCTGCAGAGTGCCTTTAACATCGGCTTTTACTTCATTCTTAACCGACCAAAGCTGCACACTCACTTTTGATAAGCTTGAGGCCGTTGTTGACTGGGTTGCACAACCCAGAAAACTCAATATTAATACACCTACCATACTGGCCAGGCTCATTCGTTTAATTATGTTCATGTCTTTCTCCAAAATCATCAATATTATATGCAATTAATTCATACCTAAAGGCAACCAATGCAGGGTGACTTTATATTCTGCCCTGTTTCAATTGCTCGGCTGCATAGTCCACAGCGCGCACAGTGAGTGCCATAAACGTTAATGACGGGTTTTGAACCGCTGATGAACAAAAACTTGCACCATCGGTGACAAAAAGGTTGTTTACGTCATGAGATTGGTTGTATTTATTTAACACCGAGGTTTTTGCATCATGCCCCATACGAGCACTACCGACTTCATGTATAGCGATACCAGGACTACGATGTGTTGCACCACTTGTAACGTTTTCTAAACCGGCTTTAACCAGCATCTCAGCGCCAACTTTAGCCGCATCTTCCATCATTAACATTTCATTCTCTGACCATCGACAATTGATCTCCAATTGCGGCATTCCCCATTTATCTTTAAGGGTGGGATGTAAGGCTATATGATTTTCAAAGCGAGGTAACATTTCACCTTGGGCACTCAAATTGAATCTCCATTTACCCGCCTGACCTAATTTTTGTTTAAGATTTATTCCTATGCCATCTGCATGTTGCATACTTTTCCAATCCTCTCGATAAGCACCACCAGAGAAAGCAAATCCTCGAAGATAGTGTTTACTGCCCAGACTTGGTTTATATTGAAAATTGGGTATCAATATTCCACCGGGGCGTCGTCCCCGATAGTTCTCATTTTCAAAGCCTGGGATGTCTCCTTGGGCAGTAGCGTTGTAGTTGTGATCCATTAAATAATGGCCGAGTGTACCTGAGCTATTGGCAATACCATTGGGAAAGGATTTTGATTTGGAGTTGAGCATGATTTGAGTACTACCAATAGTAGATGCACATAAAAACACTACTTTGCCAAAGTATTCACGTTCACTCAGATCATTATTGTCAATAATCCTGACTCCCTTGACCTTTTTGGTTTTTTCATCATAAATCAGGCTTTGCACCACACTATTAGCGGCCACATGTAAATTGCCGGTTTTTGCTGCTGCAGGCAAAGTAGAGCTTTGAGTCGAAAAATATGCACCAAAAGAACAACCCTTATGGCATTCGTTTCGGGCCTGACATTGTATCCGCCCCTGAGAAAGATGCAGTTCCGTGGGTTGAGTCAGATGTGCCGTGCGCCCCATGATCATAGTGCGCCCCGGAAAATTCTTTTCGATTGACGCTTTAACCGCTATTTCTGGAAGGGTCATTTCAAGGGGGGGTAAATATTCACTATCAGGCAGTTGTTCCAGATTTTCATGAGAACCACTGATCCCGGCATGAATTTCCACATGGCTGTACCAAGAGGCCAAATCTTTATAACGAATTGGCCAGTCATTGCCATGTCCATCGAGGCTATTGGCAGCGAAGTCGTGATCACTGAGCCGATAAGACTGGCGATGCCAAGTTAGAGATTTTCCGCCTAACTGGTTTCCGCGGATCCAACTGAATGTCGTACCTTTTGCTGTGGTGTAGGGTAGGTCTCGGTCATTACCAAAAAAGTGCTTTGTTGCATCATTAAAGGCATAACACTGTTGCTGGATTTTGTATTGTTGCTCAACCAGTAAATTATTAACTTTGGTGCGTTGGGGTTGCTGCCAGGGAGGAATACCTTCCCCAATATAGTCTTTTCTATGTTCAACTACTGGGCCTCGTTCAATCATTAATGTCTTGAGACCGCGCTCACAAAATTCTTTGGCTGCCCATCCTCCTGATATGCCTGAGCCAACCACTATTGCGTCAAATACCTGCTTGGTTTCTTTGATATACAAGTCGTCATTCATTGCTTGTTCCTTTATTCACTTATCATAATTTCTAAAATATTGGGAATATGTTTGTGATCAGTTACTATCAATAATAGGCCAGTGAACCTGTGCCTTTTCCGTCTTTATCATAAGGGACTGAACCTGTGAAACCACCAGGCACGGCTAAATAATTTAGCTCTTGTGAGGCACCAACCTCGGAAGTGTAATAGCCAAAAATAATCAGACCTTTAATTAACTTCCAGTTTTGTTTGTCTTCACTGTTAAACCCATTTTGTATTTTTTCCAGTGACGTCAGTAAGTCATATTGTTGCTGCTTGTCACAAGCAGTGAATGGCTTGTTAAACTCTTTGCTAGCCACTTGGTCAATTTTCATTAGGATAGATTTGGCCTGCTGTTGTTGATCTTTTGTGTGGCAATGAAACAACTGATTATCTAAAAAACCATGAGTGTCGACTTCTGCAGCACCTAGTGTTTTAGTTTTAGGGATCACTACCGCACAGATATCCTTTAATTGATTCATCTGCGTTTGTCTGAATATTTTCCCTGCAGTTTTGGCACTATTGGCTTTGGGGGTATAAGCAACTGCCACCGAAATGGCATTGCCCCCTAGCAACTGCGCAGCTGTGGCAGCACTGAAAATTGCGGTCATGCCAGCAATAAAACATCGCCTGCTTTTATCTGTGACTGCTGGTTTATCAACTTGCGTTGTGTTTTTCATATTGCCTCCTAATGGCTATAGGTAAAATTTTGTTGTTGTGCTGCCAAACATGTTTTATCAATCACACTACTCGTCAACGGATCCCAACTACTGGCGACTAACATTCTCAATGAGGTTAGTTAACCTTTAAGGATGGAACTTAGTCACTGGCAGTGATCTTCTCATTTTTAAATGCCAGTAAAAATATGATGAATACACCCAAGGCAAACGCGGCTGGAAATAACCAAATATCAAACCAGGAATGACCCACATCGGTTGTGTACGAGTCGGTTATTTTACCCGCCATCCAAAATCCGATTAACATGCCGACACCATAAGTGGCCAAGGTAATAAGACCTTGCGCCGCATTTTTGACTTTTTCACCTGCTTTGGAATTGGTATATATTTGCCCAGACACAAAGAAAAAGTCATAACAAATCCCATGTAAGGCTATACCTATGAGTAACAGGGCAATGCCGCTATCTGCGTTGCCATAAGCAAACAAGATATAACGAATGACCCAAGCAAACATGCCAATTAGTAAAGTGATCTTGATGCCAAAGCGATTTAAAAATACCGGCAGTGCCAGCATAAATACAACTTCTGATACCTGCCCGAGGGTCATTTTTCCTGTGGCGTTGGCGACACCTGATTCAGTTAAAAATGGGTTGGCATTTTGATAATAAAAAGCCAAAGGAATACAAATTAGAATCGAAGATAAGAAGAACACTAAAAAGTTTCTATCCTTCAACAGTGCTAATGCATCCAGTCCCAATACCTGTCTCAAACCCACTCTCTCCCCGGAACTTTTGGGAGGCGTTTTAGGTAAAGTGAAACTGAACAATCCTAATAATAGTGAGGCAACGGCACACAATAAAAAGGTGTTACGCAACATGCCCTGTGCGATAGCTTCCTTGCCGTCCCAGGCAAACAGGTAACTGATTGCTAAACCGGCAACAATCCAGCCAATCGTGCCCCAAACTCTAATTTTTCCAAACTGCTTTGACGGATCCTTCATTTGTGCAAAGGAAACTGAATTAACTAAAGCTAAGGTTGGCATATAGGCAATCATGTAGGCCAGTACAAAGGGGTAAAACGCTTCAAAATCAGCTGCTTGATATAAACAATATAACAGCCCAGCACCAATCAAATGCAATACCCCCAGGATCCGCTCGGCATTAAAATAACGATCGGCAATGAGACCAATAATAAAAGGGGCGATGATCGCACCCCATGATTGAGTTGAGAAAGCCATACCAATTTGGCCGCCCGAAGCAGACAAGTTGTTAGCTAAGAATGTTCCTAGGGTAACAAACCAGCCTCCCCAGATGAAAAACTGTAGAAACATCATGACACTAAGGCGAAGGGTTATATTATTCATCATTGTTATTACTCCTATAGGCAAAGTCGCTGCGCGCAGGCCATTGCAAAGACTTAATCATGTAAGCCTAAAATTTGGCGATTTAAATTGTCATCTTTTGCAGTAGAAGCAAAATCATCAAAAGCCTTTTCAGTGGTTCTAATGAGATGTTTACGGATAAAATCTACCCCTTCTTTTGCGCCATCTTCCGGGTGTTTTAAACAACATTCCCACTCAAGCACTGCCCACCCATCAAAACCATATTGGGTGAGTTTGCTGAAAATGCCGTTAAAATCTATTTGTCCATCACCTAGAGAACGGAAACGTCCAGGACGCTCTACCCAATCTTGATACCCTCCATAAACGCCTGATCGACCAGACATATTGAATTCTGCATCTTTCACATGAAATGCCTTGATGCGCTCATGGTAAATGTCAATAAAGGCAAGGTAGTCCACATGTTGTAATACGAAATGACTTGGGTCATAGAGGATATTGGCCCGAGGATGATTATTGGTGGCGGCTAAAAACCGCTCAAATGTTACGCCGTCATGAAGGTCTTCACCGGGATGTAACTCATAACAAACATCAACACCCGCATCATCAAAGGCATTTAGAATGGGTAGCCACAGACGAGCCAATTCGCCAAATCCTTTTTCTACCAATCCCGCGGGGCGCTGTGGCCAGGGATAAAAAGTTTGCCATAATAATGCGCCTGAAAAAGTGACATGGCAGGTAAGTCCAAGTCTTTTACTGGCCAGTGCCGCGTACTTAAGTTGTTGCGTTGCCCATACAGCCCTTTCTTTAGGATTGTTTCTCACTGTTTCTGGTGCAAAGCCATCAAACATTTGATCATAGGCTGGATGTACCGCTACCAATTGTCCCTGTAAATGAGTGGACAACTCACTTATTTGTAATCCGGCGGCTTTTACGACGGCGGCAATTTCATCACAATATGTTTGGCTATTAGCTGCCAACTCCAAATCGAAGACTCGCTTGTCCCATGTGGGTATTTGTACCGCCTTATACCCCAGCTGTGCCACCCAAGTACAAATATTGGTTAAGGAATTAAATGGGGCTTCATCGCTTAAAAATTGTGCCAGAAATATCCCTGGTCCTTTGATGTTTTTCATGAATATGGGTTACCTGTATTTTTATTTTTGAGACATGGGTTGAAGAGTGAAGCTATGCCATTTTTGTTGTGATTGACTCGAAGCCACTACGTTTTCAATAAATGCCATGCCTCGAACAGCTTGGTGAATGCCTGGCATATCCTCAGCGTACTCCGGGCTAGGTTGATTCGCTTTTTTTGCCTCAATTTGCCCAGCAAAGTTTACGTATAAGTTGGCAAAAGCTTCGATATATCCTTCTGGATGTCCAGCTGGTGTTCTCAGGTTAGCAAGCGTCAAAGGAGACAGGGATCCCACTCCAGCTCTGAGTATCTGAGTTGATTGGTCAGGAAATTTAAGCCACAGCGAATTGGGTTCTAATTGAGACCATTCCAAACTGGCTTTCTCACCATATACCCGTAAATTCAGTCTATTTTCTTCACCTATGGCCACTTGGCTTGCCAGTAATACCCCTCGTGCACCCGAACTAAACTTCAACATCACAGTGCCATCATCGTCCAGTACTCGGCCAGTAACAGTGGGAGCGATATCAGCACACATCTCACTGATTTCATCATCACAGCAATACTCTGCTAGATTAGCCGCGTGTACTCCGATGTCTGCCATACAACAACTTATACCCGCGTATTTAGGGTCGAGGCGCCACATGGCTTGTTTACTTGCTTCGTCATCAGAGCTGGCTAACCATCCTTGAGAGTATTCAACGACCACTTTTTTTATCTTTCCCAATTGCCCGTCAATGATGCGTTGTCGCGCTTCTTTTACCATGGGGTAGCCTATGTAGGTATGGGTTAAACCATACAAACAGCTAGAATCGTCAAGCAGCGTTTTAAGCGCTAATGCTTCTGCGAGATTAAAGGTGGCAGGTTTGTCAGACAACACGTTGAAGCCACTTTGAATAGCCAATTTGGCAACCGGGAAATGTAAATGATTCGGCGTGACAATTGTCACAAAATCCATACGTTCATCTTCAGAGAGAGTGGACTCGGTGGCAAACATTTGTTGATAAGAGGCATAACACCTTGATGCATCTAAACCCAAAGACTGCCCACTATGCAGGCATGTTTGCGGATCACTACTAAAAGCACCACATACCAGCTCAATTTTACTGTCTAATGCGGCGGCCATACGGTGGATCTCACCAATAAAAGCACCAGCACCCCCACCCACCATGCCCATCTTTATTTTATTGATCATCATTCACCTTTGTTTGCTAAACACGACACCGCGGATTACATTGCAAAATGTTAATTTATTGTAAAGGTAATATTAAATGTATTGGGACCAAAAAAGGTATCGTAAAATCGGTTTTATATGCAACAAAATCGGCGTCATGAAGACAATATCTTTAACTACTCATTTTTGAAAAAAATCGATTCATTAAAAATATTACGTTATACCCGTTCCATTTCTAAGCATTCGCTGTAACTAAATGTTCTAAAAAGTAGAACAAACGTAGCTAATTATTGCGTTATTTTTTCATTAATATCGCAAGTATACTTTCCTCATCAACTTAGAAGAGGAAAGTATTATGTTCGTTTTAAGACCATCATCACAGCGCGGTAGCGCAGACCATGGCTGGTTAAAAAGCCAGCATAGCTTTTCCTTTGCAAATTATTATGACCTCGCACAAATGGGCTTTTCAAAACTCAGAGTGATCAATCAAGATATGGTTCAACCCAGCATGGGTTTTGGCACTCACAGCCACCGAGACATGGAAATTATCAGCTATGTGCTTGAAGGTAATATCGCCCATAAAGATAGCCAAGGAAATGTCAGAACCTTGCCCGCGGGTGAGTTCCAATTGATGTCAGCTGGAAGCGGTATTACTCATAGCGAATACAACCATTCAAATACACAGGCACTGACATTTTTGCAGATTTGGATTGAGCCCAATATTAAAGGGCAAGCGCCGGGATATCAGCAAAAGGACTTTGGTCAAAATGAAGGGTTAACGCATATTATTAGCCCAAATGGAGCTGTCGATACTTTGCAAATAAAACAAGATATGCATTTGCATCAATTGATTTTAAGTACAGGACAGTCAACCCATTTAACTAACACGCTTGCGAATCAGTATGTGCATTTAGTCAGTGGGAAATTAGATGTCAATGGTGTTGAAATGGGGCCTGGAGATGGATTAAAGATCACTGATGAAGTAAAACTGGTCTTTAAATCAGTAGATGAAGAGGCAGTTCAAGCGTTAGTTTTTGAGCTGCCTTAGCTAAGACAGTTTCAATGTGTTTTGATATTTTGGTTACATCTGTAAATCGAACAAATTGGACCTTAGACAATTCGACAATTCGGGTGGTGTTGAGTGAGACCCTGACTAGGTTAAATAGGAGTGAAAAGTATGTCGTCTGTTATTAATGTGTTTGATCTAGATTTTCCTTGGCAAACACAGGATCCTTTTTTATTTTGTGTGTATCACAAAGATGATTTTCCAAAAGGTAACGGAAAATCTGGACCTAAAGCGTCATTGGCTGAGCGTAATATTGGCCAAGACTTCAATTCCCTCGATGGTTGGAATATGTATCACGGTGAAACTGTACCGGGGTTTCCTGCTCACCCACATCGTGGTTTTGAAACCATTACGGTGGTGAATGAAGGAGTAGTTGATCATGCGGATTCATTGAATGCTGCAGGCCGATATGGTGGTGGTGATACTCAATGGATGACCGCGGGCAAGGGCGTTCAGCATTCTGAAATGTTCCCCTTGGTAAACGAAGAGCAAGGTAATCCATTGGTGTTATTTCAAATCTGGATTAACCTGCCTGCGAAAAACAAAATGGTAGAACCACATTTCGCCATGCTGTGGGGTAAAGATATCCCCGTTGTGGAATGTGCCGATGTCAAAGGCAAGGTCAGTACGGTTAAAATTATCGCAGGGCAGTTCAATGGGTATCGACCACCTTCACCCCCACCAGAATCCTGGGCTAATGATCCGGAAAATGCTGTATGGGTGTGGAATATTAAAATGCCTAGCCATGCTCAATTTACCTTGTCAGCCTCAAGTGCGGGACTGAACCGTGTGCTGTATTTTTATAAGGGACAAGTAGCGACGGTTCAAACAACGCCGATTAAAACACAACAAGGTGTACATCTAATGTCAGATGCTGAGGTGATATTGCATTCTGGAGATGAAGCATGTGAATTTTTATTGCTTCAAGGTCGCCCAATTGATGAGCCCGTTGCTCGGTATGGTCCATTTGTCATGAATACCGAACAGGAAATTCAACAAGCATTTTCTGATTACCGTAAAGACCAGTTTGGCGGTTGGCCTTGGCCGAATACTGCCCCTGTGCATTTCGATGCCAAAGGGCGTTTTGCAAAACATGCCGACGGCACACTAGAAGAGCCAGATGTTTGATGTTCGATGCTGCAGCCCCACTTAAATCAGCTATCTCATCCGTTTTGACACTGCCGTTATGCCTTGCAAATCGCTGTAAACATTTAAATAAGTTTCTCTTTTAAATGTTGTTGCATGAAATTATTTGCAGCCCAAATGTCTGTTAAAGGTTGCTGTGTATTCGGTTGCACATGAGCGTAGGGAAAGGGGCCAAATTCTGGAGTAATGGTAAAGGTTTTTTGACCTCTATTTTTGGCAAGATTAATCACTTTTTGCCATAGATCCACATGATTCTTTAAGTGACCTGCCCAAAGTTCGTCTTGAGGGTTAATGACCTGTGGCCCTTCTTCAAAACCTACTCGCCCATGAATGTGATGTACGTGTGGAAAAATAGTGTCCAAACGAGTCAGTTGGTCGCTTAAGTCAGACTCATGCACCACCATCCAATGGCTGATATCCAAATTTAATTTTAATTCTGGTAACACCTTGATAATTTTTTCAGTATCGAATGTGCTGAATGTGGGTCTAAATCGGTGGGTTTCATGGGTAATGATTACATTGTATTTTTGTTCGAGTTTTAAGGCGTTTTCAAATAAGCGTAAATTGTCTTCAAGGCTGAAAATATCTCGGCCGGTATGGGAGTTAATAAGCACAGGGGAAAACTCAACCGCGCGCTCAATTTGAGCATTCATGCTTTTGAGATGGGCTTGAACGTTGTCTCCTTGAGTCGCTATTCCAGTAATGATGTTGAGGCCGTGTTCGGCATGGGCTTTAAGGGTGGTGTCGGTATCAATCTCAAAGAAGGGTAAGAACAGTTCGGTACCCTGATAGCCATCGTCAAAGCTGCGTTTTACTAGTTCATTAAAATCCTGCTCGTTATTGCAGGGCGCTTCCCAAAAAGATTTATGAAAATTAAGTTTCATTTAGTGTTCTCGCAAATGCAGGCTGCTTGATAGTGAGCAGCGTTGAGGATGTGGTTCTGTTTTGATTTCTTTAGGCCAGTGCTGTCGAAAGGCGCATTGCTCGATGAAACACATAAGTATTGGTGCGCAAATTGGGGTTGTGTTTGATGATGTTGTTACGTCTTCCTTGTTCAGTGAAGATGCGATTGGGGTCAATTTCAACCTCAAAAGGTTTGATATCTAAGCGTATCAGGCGTTTACCGTCTTGGCGCAAGATAACAAACACTCCACTACGTTCAATAATTTGTTGGATAACATAATCATTGGCTAGGTTCTCGTTTTCGTGTGGAGCAAAAAGAGCGAAATTAGGGTTGCTTGAAACTTGCCCAATCACTGCAAGCTTTATGTTGGGCTGAGCAGGGAACAGGATAATCTGACTTAGAAGGAGAAAAATAAAATTCACGTTGGGCTTATTTACTGACATTAAAAATAATAAGTGGAGCGGTAAATTAACAAAATTGGTGTTCTGATACAAAGAAAATCTATTCCTGATTATCCAGAGATCAGGTTAATTATTTATGTGGTTATATTCATCTAATGAAGGGGTACTGTTATCAGATGTCTGCATAATTAGGATGAAGCTACGAAAGTACAGTCATATTATATAAAGGTGGCTATTTCACCGAGTGGCTTTTTATTAATAGCATGGCGTGGCACAGTGGCATCTTCTGCGGGATAACCGACAATCAATAACATATAGGGGCGTTCGTTATCAGGACGGTCACATATTTTGGATAAGAAACTCATGGGTTTGGGGGTGTGGGTGAGGGTTGCCAAGCCACAGTGATGCAAGGCATTGATGAGAAAACCTGTCGCGATACCCACCGATTCGTGTACGTAGTAGTTGCTTTGTTTATTGCCGTCTTCTTGCTGAGTATTCTTTTGGCTGAAAATAGCAATGAGCCAAGGGGCATGTTCTAAATAAGGTTTATCGGCATCAGTGCCTAAGGGTTTGAGTGCGTCTAACCATTGTGCCCCTCCACGCCCTTCGTAAAATCCTGTTTCGTGTGCTTCGGCCTGCTCGCGGACTTGTGTTTTGACTTGTCGTGAGTGGATAGCAACAAAATGCCAAGGTTGATGATTGGCACCATTTGGCGCAGTACCTGCGGCTTTGATGCAGTTTTCGATTATGGTTTGGGGAACTGGACGATCGCTAAATTGCCGAATGCTATGCCTGCGTTTGATCTCAGTATAAAACTGCTCAGATCTGCTCAGCATTTCCGCTGGTGCATATTCGATAAAGTCCTTTAGGGGTAAAGCATCATGTTTTTGCATGGAGCGTCTCGTTATGGATGATTTATTTACTGTATTTTATCAAATTCTTTTTTTACTAGCGATGAGAACAAATATTATGCGGACCTGATATTTTAAATACGTCAAAAATACATGTCGTTAGTGCGCACTGAATGTTTCTCTTACTTGCGGCATCATTCGTCGGCTAACAGGGATTTGGGCGTCATTAGACAAGACTAAGTACCCATTTTCACCATCTCGTTTCATACTGACTACTTTATCAATATTGACGACATATGACCGATGCACACGGACAAAAGTGGTGGGCAACTGCTCAGCAATACTTTTTAAACTGCCACTATATAGCAACTCTCTACTTTGCAGATATATTTCAACGTAATCACCAGATGCCTGACAGTAGAATATGTCTTGTGTCGTTATTTTTTCAATTTTCCCCGCACTGTGAATATTGAGGGTCTCTGATTTTTGTTGTTGCTGCATTTGCTCTAATTTAAACTCAAGCTTCGCACGCAAGGTTTTCTCTGCTTGTGCGGACTCAAGCTCCATGGAATATTCGCTAGCTTGCTGTATAAACAAATACGCCAGTAACATGGCAACAAGGAAGTAAAATACGAGTTCATGAAAGTATCGAAAAGTCAGAATTACGGTGAACAAAAACACACTCAGAACCGCCAAGTATTTTAGCGCATGCCAGCTAAATTGACGTTTTAGGTTGACTATTATAAGGACAAACGAGACCAAAATAGGTACCACAATCGCTAAGTTAGTTTTTATATCAAAACCAGGAAACATTAAAACAATGACACAGGTTAATAACGCTCCTGCATAAATCCAATGCAGTTTGTGGGTATCCGCAAATTTGATACTCAGCAACGTTAATAATGAAAGCCCAAAGCCCAATGCGAGCAAACAGACACTAATAAGTCTTAGGTCGTGTGTTGGATATTCATAGTTGACCAATCCTCTTGATATTTCGACTGCTAGTTGAGAACCCCCGAAAAACGACATTAAAAATAGGAGTGTTGGATTACCTTTGTTCTCCGATCGCAACGCTAAGCTGCCATAATAGAGGCTACTTAATACAAACATACCCACAAAAATAAGCCCTAGAGTGCTATGACTTTGAACAAAACGTTTGCTGTCTCCATAGGTTGCTAGGCCAATAAAATGCATGGGATATGACAAGTCAACATAACCATTGTGACCAGATAAATGGATCACCAACTCATTTTTTTGGGCTCTTAAAAGTGCTCTGGGCACATAAAACACATGATCCATTGTCCCTACAGCTTCTTTTTTAGCGCCGCTATTGGGCTGACCATTATTACCAATTATCACGCCATTTAAGTAAATGACGCTGGCGGCTTTTCCCATTAAATATAAACCTAACGGTTTTTTACTAAGCGCAAATATTGTCTCATTGGGTATTTCAGTGTGTAACCACAACTCGCTACTTTGGGGATCAATGTCGCGAAATTTTATTGGTACGCAGTTTGGCTGAGAAAAATCTGGCAAGATCGCAGGGGAAGTAACATGAGAACACTGAATAAATATTTGCGAATTTAGCGAATAAATAGGATCAGCAGAAAATACGCTTGAGGACATCAAGATGAAAATAATACTGATGCAGGCGTGGTATGGACGCAATCTCTATCCCTTTTATAAAAAACAAACTAAAAAATGGCTACCGAATATCTGATAAACACTACCGCTTATCGATTGAACCTTATTTTTCGGGGTCTCAGGTAGAAACCTTCTGTCGCCAAGGCTGTGTTATATGGTGCAATTGTTGAGTCTTAAATCAAACCATAGGTAAAACCCATGCGCCATCAATTTTTGTTTTTACTACTGTGTGCAACATTTAGTTGTGTTGCAGTTGATAGCCAGAAAACGCTTTCCCCAGAAACATTTAATAATGAAAAGGCCATCATATTTAAAGCGAATGACGGTCAAGAGACTGACGCATTTGAAGGGTTTATTATGGTTGATGAAAATCGTAATAACGCTAAGTCAAGAAAGATACGAATAAACTATGTGCGTTTTCCTGCTACAGGTACAAAAAAGGGATCGCCGATAATCTATTTGGCTGGAGGCCCCGGTGGCTCAGGTATTGCCACTGCCAAGTGGCGACGATTTCCTTTGTTTGTAGCCCTTAGAGAGCACGCCGATGTTATTGCGTTGGACCAACGAGGCACGGGAGCATCAGAACAAATGCCATCTTGTCAGTCCGATTTTTCATTGAGCCTGACAGAAAAAATAACGCCCTTAAAAGTTACCAACCAATATCGCCAGGCTGCCATTGTTTGTGCAGCCGACTGGACTAAACAAGGTGCTGATGTTTTAGGATATACAACAGTACAAAATGCTTGGGATTTGAATGATTTACGCCAACATTTTAGTGCAGAAAAAATATCACTCTGGGGGATTTCGTATGGCAGTCATTTGGCGTTGTCAGCGATATCCTTGTTTGAGCAACATATTGATAAAGTTATTATTGCCAGCGCCGAAGGGTTAGATCAAACCGTTAAGTTACCGAATAATACGGCTTTATATTTTCAGCGTGTGCAGCAACAAATAAAGCTACACTCAGAATTGACTCCGTTTTATGGCGATATTGTGCTTAGAATGCAGCGAGTTCATCAGCAATTACAAGATAATCCGATTGCTCTACAGTTAAATAAAAAAGACGCTTCTGTCTTGCCATTTTTGTTCCAAAAACATCACATGCAGCTTCTCGCATCGATGATGATAGCCGATCCGAATCAATATCTAGCCATGCTATTAAACATTTATCGAGATATAGAAAACAGCAACTATCAATCGGTCACTAAAATACTTGAACGGGGTATGTTTAGTGATGAAAAAATTAGTTTTAAGTTAATGTCCATGGCAATGGATGTTGCATCGGGGATCACGCCATCTCGTCTTCAAAAAGCTAGCCAGCAAGCGCAAAATGGATTATTGGGTAACTTGCTCAATTTCCCTATGCCCCATTTGAACGAAGTCATTAATGGACTCGATCTTGGTGATGATTTTCGTCAACCTAAGTTGTCCTCGGTCCCGGTTTTATTATTGACAGGAACGCTTGATGGTAGGACGTATGTCGAAGGGCAAAAACAAGCGGTCGCACACCTCAATAATCTGACGCAAATTTATGTTGTCAATGCAGGACACAATCTGTTTACGTCGACTCCTGAAGTATTAAATAGCATGCATCAATTTTTAAATGGAGAAAAGATAGAGAGGCTTGAAATTAAGGTAGAGCCGGCATTTATTGAACACCTCAAACAGTCTTTGTAGTTGACCGATAATTTACAATAGCGGGGAACAGTGTAAGCTGGTCCTCGCTATAATCCAATCATTAAAGGTCTCGTTAGTAGAACTAAACTAAGCTACCTTTAATGCAGCCTCGCGACTGGAGAGGTATTCGTTGTAGGTACCTTGAAAATTAATGATTTCGTGATCAGTAATTTCAATAACGCGAGTGGCTAAAGACGAAACAAACTCTCTATCATGACTGACAAAAATAAGCGTGCCGTCGAATTTTTTGAGTGCGTTATTTAAAGCTTCAATGGCTTCCATATCCATATGGTTGGTGGGTTCGTCCATTATCAATACATTGATATCTGACATCATTAATTTACCAAACAACAAGCGGTTTTTCTCTCCACCTGAGCAAACTTTCGCTTTTTTATTAAAATCGTCAGCCGTAAATAATAAGCTACCCAATAAACCACGGACTGCTAAGTCATCGTGTTTTGGAGTACGCCACTGTGACATCCAATCAAACAAAGTGAGATCGGTATCGAAATCAGCGGTGCTGTCTTGTGGACAATAACCTATGCTGGCATTTTCAGACCATTTGACTACGCCACTAGTGGCTTGTAAATCATCAATCAAACAACGTAATAGGGTGGTTTTACCTGCGCCATTTTCACCTATTATGGCTAGTTTTGCGCCAGCTTCTAAAATTAAGTCAGCATTGTTAAATAGCGGTTTGTCATCAAATCCATGACTAAGTTGCTCGAGAATCAAAGCCTGACGATGCAATTTTCTGTGCTGTTTTAACATGATTTTTGGTGTGCGGCGGCTGGATGATTTGACTTCGTCTAACGTAATCTTTTCCATTTTTTTAGCGCGAGAAGAAGCTTGTTTCGCTTTAGATGCATTAGCTGAGAAACGATTCACAAAAGCTTGTAACTCATCTATTTCAGCACTTTTCTTAGCGTTTTCTGTGTGTAATTGTTCTTGAATTAATGACGATGCCGCTTGGTAAGCTTCATAGTTACCAGGGTAAATACGTAATTCGCCATAATCAATATCGGCCATATGGGTACACACTGAATTCAAAAAGTGCCTGTCATGGGAAATAATGATCATGGTGCATTTACGTTCATTCAGCACACCACCAAGCCAATTAATGGTGTAAATATCCAAGTTGTTGGTTGGCTCATCCAACAGCAAGATATCTGGATTAGAGAATAATGCTTGGGCTAATAATACCCGCAATTTCCAACCCGGTGCTACCTGTGCCATCAGTCCAAAATGATAATGCTCGGCAATACCGGCTTGTAATAATATTTCACCGGCTCTAGATTCTGCAGTGTAGCCGTCCATTTCGGCGAATTGGGTTTCCAATTCTGCCACATGCATACCGTCTGCTTCACTCATTTCTGGTTTTGAGTAGATGGCATCACGCTCTTGTTTGACCTTCCAAAGCTTAGCGTCACCCATGATCACGGTGTCGACTACTGTGTATTCTTCAAAGGCGAATTGGTCTTGGCTTAGTGTGCCGACTTTGTCTCCAGGCGTAATAGATACATTACCGGCGCTAGGTACTAAGTCACCGCTGAGGATTTTCATAAATGTGGATTTACCACAGCCGTTAGCACCAATCAGTCCGTAGCGATTGCCGTGGCCAAATTTAGCCGAGATGTTTTCAAACAAAGGCGCAGCGCCAAATTGCATGGTGATATTTGCAGTAGAAATCAAAAGTAGGTCGTCCAGAAATAAAAAATTAATCGATATGTTTGCCAAATGGTTCAGCCATCAGGTAAACAAGGCCGCGCATCATACGGAAATAAGAGACTAAAGTCGAGTCGAGCTGATGATTATTTATACAGCCGGGGTATTAATTGTACTTCTCATAAACTGCTTGATAGCATCCTCATGCAGACAAATTTTTAATGGATTATTTATGACCCTTAGCTTTAATGTGAAATCATCTGTTGTTGTGATGTTAATACTGTTTGTATCTGCATGTGCATCGCCACCACCACCCATTAGCGAAATTGACAGATTAACTGCTAGAGCTCAGCAGGTCGAAATTATTCGCGATGACTTTGGGGTACCGCATATATACGGCAAGACTGATGCAGACGCTGTATTTGGTTTGTTGTATGCCCAAGCAGAGGATGACTTTAAGCGGGTAGAGCGCAATTACATTTGGGCTATCGGCAGACTGGCAGAAGTGGAAGGCGAAAAAGCCTTGTACAGTGACTTGCGTGCGCGTTTATTTATGACCATCGAACAAGCAAAATTAGCCTATCAAAATTCTCCTGCAACACTTAAAGCTTTGTGTGATGCGTTCGCTGACGGTCTCAATTATTATCTCGCCACACATCCAAACGTGACACCAGCCTTACTGACACAATTTGAACCTTGGATGCCGATGTTTTTTTCTGAAGGCTCGATAGGTGGCGATATTGAACAAATTTCAGTGAAAGGTATAGAAGCTTTTTATGGGGAGAGAGCGGATTACCTCGATATTCCAGACTTGGCTATGGTTGAGCCTAGCGGTTCTAATGGGTTCGCTATTTCGGGTAAGTTGACCCAATCCGGTGATGCCATGTTATTGATCAATCCTCATACTTCTTTTTACTTCCGACCAGAAGTGCATGTGGTTAGCGAAGAAGGCTTAAATGCCTACGGAGCAGTAACCTGGGGTCAATTTTTTGTGTATCAGGGATTTAACCAAAAAAATGGCTGGATGCACACTTCGACCCATGTAGATTTTATGGATGAATACCTTGAAACCATTATTGAACGTGGTGAAGATTTATATTATCTATATGAAGGTGACGAATTGAAGGTTGATACCTCAGCCATAACCTTAAAGTATCGGGATGCAGACACATTTAAATATAAAACTTTTCCTACTTTTCGCACCCATCATGGACCCGTAACCCATATGGTGAATGGGCAATGGGTAACTACAAGAATAAATTGGGATCCTGTGAATGCCTTACAGCAGTCATTTGTCCGCACAAAAACAGCTAATCATGACGAATTTCGTAAGATGATGGATATGCGCACCAACTCATCAAACAACACCGTTTATGCTGATGCCGATGGCAATATCGCTTATTATCACGGTAATTTTATCCCCAAACGCGATCCCAGCTTTGATTATTCACAGCCGGTGAATGGCTCCAACAAAAAGACAGACTGGAGTGGTCTGCATACAGTAGATGAAACCATTAGCATTCTTAATCCTGCCAATGGTTGGATCCAAAATGCCAATTCTACTCCCTTCACTGCAGCTGGTGAATTCAGTCCTAAAGCTGAAGATTACCCAACTTATATGGCACCTGATCCTGAAAATTTCAGAGGCATACACGGGGTTCAAGTACTAACAGGTCAATTTGATTTTACTTTAGATAAGTTAATTGAGGTGGCTTACGACCCCTATTTATCAGGATTTAAAACCCTTATATCTGGGCTTATTGACGCATATGACAAATCACGTAAGCCGCTTAGAGCTCTAGAGGAACCTATTAATGTGCTGCGTCAATGGGATTATCGTGTATCAGTGGATTCTGTTGCTATGTCTCTGGCACATTATTACGGTATGCAATATTTGGCGGATGGTACCCGGCCTGAAGATAAAAGTTTTATGCAAATGATTGAACATTTTGGCAAGGGGTCGCTGCGTTCAGAGAGATTAACAATCTTTGATTTGGCAGTAGAAAAATTGAACGCAGACTTTGGCCAGTGGAACACCCCTTGGGGAGATATAAATCGACTCCAAAGGCTTACAGGGGATATTGATTTGCCCGTAGATGATGCACAGCCAAGTATTCCAATCGGTATGGCCTCAGGGAGGTGGGGTGCATTGGCCGCTTTTGGTGCCCGTAGTGTCAATGGCAGTAAAAAGCTTTATGGCTATCGCGGTAATAGTTTTGTGGCTGTGGTGGAATTTGGCGACAAGGTAAAAGCCAAATCGTTATTGGCAGGCGGCCAAAGTGGTGATCCAACATCGCAGCATTTTTACGATCAGGCTCAGCGGTACGCTCAAGGTCAGTTTAAAGATGTTGCTTTCTACAAAGACGATGTGTTGAAGCGCGCAGTAGAGAGATATCAGCCGGGTAAGCGCCAATAAACTTGGTGTTTACCCTTAATAGATGATAACAAAATTGCTGATCAACCCTTGGCCATATCATTGCCTTTTGCATCAGCAGGTCGAGCTTTTAAATACTGTTGGGTTATTTTTTCGGCGGAACGACCCGCTACATAACCACCTAAACCTATCTGCAGCAGAGTCCAAGCTTCGTCAGCTAATGGCGTCACTAATAAACCAAAACTATTAAGGACGACTAAGGCTAAAAATGTCAGCATGGTGATGGGCCGCCAATTGCGCTGCATCCATGACTGCCCTGTGGCTTCGGCTGTGATAATGGCGGTTTTGCCTTCCAGTAACTTGCTTTCGTAATCAATGACTTTGGCCAATAACTCGTTTTCTACCGCTTTAATTTGTGCCTGTAGCTTGAGTTTTTCTTCGTCACTGGTGTGGATTTCATCTATCAACTTTACGGCAGGCTCAAAGATGTTACTGATAAAAGAAAAAACGTTCATATTCCCTCCTAGGAATGGTTTTGTTCTGAGTTAGGCATCATCTTTTTAAATGCTGCATAGTGTTTTTGTATTTTATTGCCATACACTTTTTTCTGACCTTTACCGTTGTACATGCCAGCAAAATCTTCAAAGGCTAAATCTTTCAGGTACTGCAACATTCTGGGTGAGAAAAAATCAAACAACCCATTAATTTGGCCCTGAATACTGCCTGCAAAGGCATCAAACATTTCGACTTTTGATTGATATCCAATACGTTCAAAATGAAATCCCATAATTTGTGGTGCGCCCATGCTGATAGATAAAATTGCCGCGTCTTCATCTAACTGACGAGCAAATTCAAATACTTGCCATTCACTTAGTTGACTGCCGTGAAATACCTGCCATTCTGCATTTGGTTCCTTTCGCCATTCATGACCTTGCCATACTTTGTTACTGCTGTAGCGAAAGTGCTGACGGTATTGTGGGATATTGCTTTTACCCCAAAATTTCCAAAACTTGTGATTCTCAAAGCGAATGATCATCCGGTCACTGTTGTTTTGTTCAAATCCTTTGCCAGAGCTTTCTACGCACAACACCGCTAAGGCACAGGCTACGTCTAGTTGCTTTTTATCGCTTAAATCAGTTAATAACGCCCCCCACCGGTTCCATGTTTCAGCGGCATTACGTTGTTCGCTGTTACCAGTAACAGTCAAAATGGTAGAAGGTGTGAGTCGAGATAGTTCTTGATCTTGTTCAGCAATAGGAATACCAATATCGTCTTGATGATCCGATAAAGCGATAGGGCCTGATTGTTTTGGGTTGATGTGGGCTATATCTACTGGCGTTAAGTAACGACTGGCCACATAACCTCGGTTGCCATTAAAGCGAATTTGACTCCACTTTTGTTGTTGCCCTTCAACCCATATTTGACCACCCATAGTGATTTGGCCAAATAGACTGGCGCTTGGGTAGGGGGCAGAACGGACATTCAAATGGTCTGCACTGACTTTGGCATAGTAGCCTTTTGATACGTAAACCAAATCAACAAATCGTGCGGCAACATAGGCAGTTTCGCCATTGAATTCAATTTCTAACCAGTCGTTTAACACAGCTAGTGTTTTAACTGACGCCCCTCGGCTTATTGTTGCTAGGTGTTTAGCGCTAGATGAGGGACCTTGGCGTACATTCAATCTGCTGGTGTTAACTGTGCCGGTGAGTCTGGCTAAGTCGTTGACAGGTTTAAGGTAGTGGGCGGATACAAAACCAAAGGTATCGTTATAGTTAAGTTGTAGCCAATTATCGAAGGGTCCGTCGCCCTTAATCACCATGCCTTCAGTGAGCTGTCCCAAAATAGCACCACTGGACGTTGGCATGCTGCGAACATTGAGTAATGAGGTAGAAACTGCGCCTAACATTTTGGATGCCCGTTACGGGGATGTAGAACGAAGAGGTCAAACACGTCAGTGATCCTTTGACTATTTATTGAACAGCTATGAATATAGGGTGCGGAAAGACAATTTACAAATTTCTGTTGGTCAGTCTATATATTTTATATTTAGTAAGATTCTGGATTGCCTAGCAATTATCGTTACCTATTCGGGCTGTTATTCATCATAACTTAGCAAATTTAGCATTAACCGCCTCGTATATCAGTCTAGCTGCCAACTTGGCTGTTCTATTGTCGATGTCATAATTGGGATTCATTTCGGCAATATCAGTAAGTTGCCAGTTGTAGTGAAATGCAGATTGTGACTGAGCAATCCAGTGCAGCATGTTGATCACAAATTCTACTGGAATACCTAAAGCACTAGGTGCACTTACACCAGGCGCAACACTTGCTGGGAATGCATCAAGGCAAACAGTGACATACAGTTCATCTATTTCAGTTAACATCGATTCAAGTAATTGTTTGGCGGCGTTAAGATTGCAATCAATATCCAGCAGATACCGTGTTTGAGTTTGTTTGGCATAGGCAAAAAGTGCCGAGGTATTTGATGATTCAGCCACACCTAAGCAGGTATAATGAAAAGGCAGATTTTGGGCTTGGCAATATTCAGAAACTTGCCTGAAGGGTGTGCCTGAGCTGGTAATTTGAGCAGGGTTACGTAGGTCAAAGTGGGCATCAAAATTAATGATGCCCACTTTGTTGTTGTTAGCAGCAAGATGCTGAACCAAACCTTGGTAACTACCCCAAGCAATTTCGTGTCCGCCACCTAAGCCAATCACAAAAGAATTTTCACCTAGGCTCTTTGCGATTTGCTGGGCATATTGAGTTTGGGCATCGGCCAAATGGGTTGCAGCAACGATATTGCCAACATCCGATAAACCACAATCTGCATGCCAGGCTAAGTTAGCTAGTGCATTACGTATGACATTTGGACCTTTGGCTGCTCCAACCCTGCCTTTATTAGCGGCCACACCTAAATCACATTCAAAACCAAGCAGACTGCAACTATTGGTTCGTTGATGGTTATCCATCACTTGATGCCATCGCAGTCCGTTTTGACCCTCTTCAGTATCTTCACGGCCTTGCCAGTGATAGGTTTTATCTAGGGTAGTCACAATGCTTAGCACTCCCTTCCAGCGAACCACTTAGCCGATGGCCTATGCTGGTTAATACCATAAACCAGCTCTGCCGGGTGTTCGATATCCCACAGGCATAAGTCTGCATCCATCCCGGTTTTAATTTGGCCTTTGTTTGCAAGATCTAGTGCTTTGGCAGCATGCAGGGTGACACCTTGAAGTACTTCTTCTGGTGTCAAACCAAACAACACACTCGCCATATTCATTATGGTTAAAATGGATGCAATAGGTGAACTACCAGGGTTTAAATCGGTGGCTATGGCAATAGGCACATTGCTGGCTCTGAGTTCGGCTACAGGGGGTTTTTGGGTTTCACTCAGATAATAAAATGCGCCGGGTAATAACACAGCAACAGTACCTGATTGTTTTAATGCAGGGATATCTTGCGGGTCTAAATATTCAATATGATCGACAGAAATGGCACCAAACTCAGCGGCAAGTTTGGCACCCTTTAAATCAGATAGTTGTTCAACATGGGCCTTCACATTGAGTTTGTGGATTTTAGCGGCTGCAAAAATCTTGCGGCATTGCACAGGTGAGAAACCAATGCTTTCACAAAATACATCGACACAGTCTGCCAATTGTTGTTGAGCGACAACAGGTATCACCTGATCGCAAATAAATTGCACATAGTCATCTGGGTTGGAACGATATTCTTTAGGAACAGTGTGAGCACCAAGATAAGTGGGAATAATATTTACAGGTAAATGTTCAGAAATTTGTTTGGCAACTTTGAGCATTTTTAACTCTGTATCCAGATCCAAACCGTAACCCGACTTCACTTCAATGCAGGTTACACCTTCTTCAGCTAATCTCGCAGCGCGTTTAATGGCACTGGTGAGTAGGGTTAGTTCAGATGCTTCTCTGGTGGCATTCACCGTACCTTGAATACCTCCACCTTGTTGGGCTATTTCAGTGTAGGTTTTACCTTGTAGGCGTTGTTCAAACTCATTGGCTCTATTGCCGCCATAAACAAGATGGGTGTGGCAGTCGATAAACCCAGGTAGTAACCATTTGTTTTCGCCATCGACTCTTTTACTAGTCTGATAGGACGTGTCAGTACTATCGAATATGGCGAGCACTTTGCCGTCTTTTATGGCAACACAAGATTGACTAAGTATGCCGTAAGCTTTGCCGTTTTTTTGCATCGAAGCAATACGCACATTGTCTATTACTACATCACACTGCTTAGTCATGGCTTATACCCTTTAGTTTATATACGTATGAGTCTACTTGTACATACTTGTATATACAAGTATGTACAAGTGTATTAATATCACTTTATTCTTACATGCTGGATGGGTTGATGATGAATAATACACCTTCGGTGCAAGCCAGATTTGTACAAATTAAGTCTGCATTATTAGACAAAATTGAACGTGGCGACATGCGCCCAGGTGACAAAGTGTTGTCAGAAAATAAGCTGGCAGCTAGTTTTGGTGTGAGTCGTATGACTGCTCGCCGTGCTTTATCTGAATTGGTAGTGGAGGGTATTTTGGCCCGGTCTCAAGGTGTAGGTACCTTTGTTTCTGACAGCAGACCCATGAGTTCGATTCTTGAAATACGCAGCATAGACGACGAGATCATGCAGCGCGGACATCGTTATTCAAACAAAGTGTTAGGTGTGGACACAATACATGCATCTGAACGACAAAGTGTTTGGTTGGGAGTTTCGGCTAATAGTTTAGTTTTTCATACTAAGGTTGTGCATATGGAAAACGATCTAGTCATTCAATTAGAGGACAGATTAGTTAATCCTACCTTAGCTCCTCAATATATTGAACAAGACTTTATACACACTACAGCGAATCATTATTTGAGTAAAGTAGCGCCTCTGACTCAGGCCGACCATTCTGTTGAAGCTATATCCTCCAATAAAGAATTAGCCGATATATTGGATATTGATATCACCCAGCCTTGTTTGAAAATAAGTCGTCGCACTTATTCAAGTAAAGGCATTGTCAGTTATGCCCGTTTATATCATCCAGGTAACCGCTATCGAATTGGCGGTCACCTTGATTTTCACCCTTCAAATTAGGACATTTTTATGAATCGTTTTGATCCCAGTCGCACTATCCGCGCACCTAGAGGCAATCAACTCAACGCTAAGAGCTGGCAGACAGAAGCGCCCCTTAGAATGTTGATGAATAACCTTGACCCTGAAGTGGCTGAACATCCCCATAGTTTAGTGGTTTATGGTGGCATTGGGCGCGCTGCTAGAGATTGGCCAAGTTATGACAAAATTGTTGAAGTTCTGAAACGCCTTAATACTGATGAAACTTTGCTGATCCAAAGTGGCAAACCCGTAGGAGTGTTTCCTACTCACGAAAATGCACCGCGGGTCATTATTGCTAACTCAAACCTGGTGCCACACTGGGCAAACTGGGAGCATTTTAATGAGTTAGATAAACAAGGCCTAATGATGTATGGCCAAATGACAGCGGGATCTTGGATATACATCGGCTCACAGGGCATTGTTCAGGGCACTTATGAAACCTTTGCCAGTGTGGCAAAACAACATTTTAATGGTGAAGCCAAAGGCCGCTGGATTTTAACCGGTGGTTTGGGCGGTATGGGGGGCGCGCAACCACTTGCGGCCACTATGGCTGGTTTTTCCATGTTAGCCATTGAAGTGGACGAAAGTCGCATCGATTTTCGGATCAAAACTGGGTACTTAGATAAAAAAGCCCAAGATCTAGACCATGCTATTGAGTTATTAAATCAAGCTAAATTGGCGGGAGAGCCTGTTTCAATTGGGTTGTTGGCGAATGCTGCAGACGTTTTCCCCGAATTAGTAACACGAAATATCACCCCAGATGTAGTGACTGACCAAACCAGCGCTCATGATCCATTAAATGGATACTTACCTAAAGGGTGGAGTTTGGAGCAGGCGATAAACATGCGTCAATCCGACGAAAAAGCAGTCGTCAAAGCGGCCAAACAATCTATGGCCGTGCAGGTTAAAGCCATGTTAGACCTGCAAACCAATGGTGCGGTCACTCTGGATTACGGCAACAACATTAGACAAATGGCGTTAGAAGAAGGCGTCAAAAACGCCTTTGATTTCCCAGGTTTTGTACCAGCCTACATCAGGCCCTTATTCTGCCAAGGCATAGGCCCATTTCGTTGGGTGGCATTATCCGGCGATCCAGAGGATATCTATAAAACCGATGCAAAAGTAAAAGAATTAATTCCAGATAATGCACACTTACATCAATGGTTAGATATGGCCAAAGAGCGCATTCAATTCCAAGGTTTACCGGCACGTATTTGTTGGGTGGGTTTAGGTGAAAGACAAAAACTGGGTCTGGCCTTTAATGAAATGGTCAGAACAGGTGAACTATCGGCACCCATAGTGATTGGTCGAGATCACCTAGATTCAGGATCAGTCGCTTCGCCTAACCGTGAAACAGAAAACATGTTAGATGGCTCAGACGCGGTATCAGATTGGCCGATACTGAATGCGCTGCTGAACACCGCTGGTGGCGCAACATGGGTAAGTTTGCATCATGGAGGCGGCGTAGGCATGGGGTTCAGTCAACATTCTGGTGTGGTTATTCTGTGTGATGGCACTGAAGATGCTGACAAACGTATCGCCAGAGTGTTACATAATGACCCCGCCACAGGCGTGATGCGTCATGCCGACGCAGGTTATGAAGTAGCGAAATCATGTGCCAGAAAGCACAATTTAGACCTACCCATGTTAGACAATGAGGAAGATAAGTAATGGAACGCATTGTAATTCAACCGGGGCAACTCACCTTATCGCAATTAAGAGACGTGCATCGTCAGCATATCCCTATTTCTTTATCACCTGATGCTCATGAGGCTATTCATAAAGCGGAACAGGTGGTGTTGGATGTGATTGCACAAGACAGAACTGTGTATGGGATCAATACTGGTTTTGGTCTATTAGCTAACACCAAAATTGATGTGTCGGAGTTAGAGCTTTTGCAACGCAGCATAGTGTTGTCACATGCTGCTGGTATTGGCAATTTTATGTCTGAAGATGTTGTACGTTTGTTGTTATTACTTAAAATAAACTCGCTGTCACGTGGTTATTCCGGTATTCGCCTGCAAGTGATTGAAGCCCTGATTACCTTGTACAACAAAGAAATCTACCCTGCCATTCCAGAAAAAGGTTCGGTGGGTGCTTCGGGAGATCTAGCGCCACTGGCCCACATGAGTGTAGTGTTGTTAGGAGAAGGCGAAGTTATCTATCAAGGCACGCGAATTTCAGCAGAACACGCCTTAAAAATAGCGGGACTTGAGAAAATTGCACTCGCACCTAAGGAAGGATTGGCCCTACTCAATGGGACTCAGGCGTCTACAGCTTTTTCCCTAAGAGGTCTGTTTTGTGCCGAAAATGCATTAAATTCTAGTATCGCCATTGGGTCATTAAGTGTCGAGGCTGCACTGGGTTCGAGGGTGCCTTTTGATGAACGTATTCATGAGGTGCGTGGCCATCAGGCACAAACTGATGTGGCGGCGGCTTACCGAGGTTTATTAAAAGAATCCTCTATTGGTCATTCCCACGGCGGCTGTGAAAAGGTCCAAGATCCTTATTCACTGCGTTGCCAACCCCAAGTGATGGGCGCTTGTTTGCAACAAATGCGCTTTGCGGCACAGACGCTTGTAGTAGAAGCCAATGGCGTATCAGACAACCCATTAGTGTTTGCTGATAGTGGCGATATTCTTTCTGGAGGTAATTTTCACGCTGAAATAATTGCTATGACCTCAGACATGTTAGCCATAGCCTTATCTGAAATTGGTGCCTTGTCTGAAAGACGTATGGCTTTGTTAATTGACTCGCACCTAAGTGGTTTACCCCCCTTTTTAGTGGATAACGGTGGAGTGAATTCTGGGTTTATGATTGCACAAGTGACCAGTGCCGCTCTTGCAAGCGAAAATAAAACCCTAGCACACCCAGCATCAATAGATTCATTACCGACTTCGGCCAATCAAGAAGACCATGTGTCTATGGCCACCTTTGCAGGCAGACGATTATGGGATATTTTCGACAATGTAGCGGGTATTTTGGCCATCGAATGGCTGGCGGCTAGCCAAGGGTTAGACTTTAGATCACCACTTGAAACCAGCGACAAGCTCAAATCAGTTAAAGCCTTGCTACGTACCAAAGTATCCTTTTACGACAAAGACCGATACTTTTCACCGGATATTGAGAATGCCAAAAAGTTGATAGTGAATCGTAGTTTGTTGGATATTGTTGATATTGAACTGCTCTGATGTAAATAAATCTATGTCTCAGAATGCCAAAAGTTGGGTATTGACGCTTTGCCAAGGGGCCAGCACAAAAGTGCTTGAGCAAAACTTAGAGAGTAGTTGTCCCGAAGCGTTCTTAAGAGGCGAAATTGGACAATTCGTTGTACGTTAATAAAAAACAGATTGTCAGGAAATTTTTTTAAATTGATTACGGCCACTTGACCCTAAGTAACCTGAGTTCGGGATAAGCCATACCGTCCAGCACCACTATTATTGCGCCTATCTTCGTTGAACTTGCTCACAATAGCTTGCTATTCCTTCGCAAGCTCGCCTCGATAAACGCAATAATAGCAGCACTGGATGCGTCTAAAGCTTTAGTCAATCAATTATAACGATCTAACATACTGTTTTTATTACAATTACTATTAGGGGAGCGGCACGTCTTAACCCGAGCTCAGGTTAAGTAATCTATCGATAACAACCATTAATACGACATTTTACTTAGGCCACAGCCAGATAATCAGCTTTGGGCTCTTTAATTAAGTTTTGTTCGGGTAAATCAATGGGACTAATGGTTGCTAAAATCAATATCTTTTATGCGGATCCTCAATGCTTCATTAATCCGCAAGCCACAGCCATATAATATAGCGGTTACCAACCAATACTTACCTTTTAGGCAACTAAGCACCGCCTTGACCTCATCAGCGTTTAAAACAGTAGGCAAATTTTTAGGGGCTTTAGCATAGCGATATTTTAAATCTACTAGTTCTTGATTCAGTACACGCTTATACATAAAAACAATGGCGCATAAGGCAAGATTTTGTGTTGCCGCACTAACACCACGATTCACAGCAAGGTGATTTAGAAAACGCTCTATTTCAGCATTACCCATCACATTTGGATGTTTCAGGCTATTAAAACGAATAAAATACCGACACCAATACAGGTATGTTTTTTCTGTTTTAAGACTGTACTGAAGAGTGCGGATTTCTAAGCGGATCGACTCAATAAAAGCTGACATTAAAACATCTCAATTAACTGTATGTATGTAAGGGGTATCCTGTTAGCTCCACTACCCACTACATGTTGTGTTTAGCGCTTTTTGATATTTTCATAACTAACGGGCGGTGTAACCACCGCTTGTTCAAGCAATCTATAAAATAGTAAACCACGTGAATTAGATGCTCGACGATTAAAACGAAAGGCATATTCGTCGAGATAACTATCTAAATGTTCATGCCCTACTGAGCCTTGATGAGTTCCTAATATCCATCTTTTCAATAGTGAAGCGACTCTATGCACACCGACTAGCGTCTCATGAGCAGGCTCTTTAGACCCAAGTTGAACCAACTTATTACGCTCATAACCAAGCTCATAAATTCTATGATAGGCACTTGAACCATCTGTTTGGACGACTGAACCGGGCTCTATCGTTTCTTGTATAAACGAATGCAATTGAACTTGCGTTGCCGCTTCAATACGTTTTAACCTTATTCTGCCAAATCCCTTGGGCTTTTTAATTTCAACCGCTATCGCCACAATTGATTTCTTACTTTGGGCACAAGGAGCACGGGTTTTGGCTTTATCAGCGCCACCCACGTAGGTTTCATCTACTTCGACAATACCTGATAATTTTCCGCGACTGGGGTTGACCATCGCCCGCCGGTAACGATGTAACATTGTCCATGCAGTTTGATAACTACCTAACCCAAGTAACCTTTGCAGACCTAACGCACTCACTCCGTGCTTTTCATTAGTGATATACCAAGCTGCGGCAAACCAATTAGTTAAGGGAGTTCGGCTTTTTTCAAATAGTGTTCCTGCTGTCACCGTGCCTTGATATCGACATATAGAACACATCATTCGACCGCGAGTTAAGTGATAAGGTTTGGATAATTTGAGACAACGTGGGCATACAAAACCAGAGGGCCAACGTAAGTGCTCCAGAAACTGAAGGCATGCATTATCATCCGGAAACCATTGTAAAAACTGAGTCCAATTTCCGGGATAATCTCTACCTGATTTTAGTGAATTTGATGAAATAGCCACCACTACATATTGACATAGGTGGAGCTAAGTGGATACCCCTTATGTATGTACAGTTATAATAAATATTTGAAATATTGCCAATGTTTTATGGAGAACTCACGCAAAATGTGTAGCGCTTAATGTCATATTTCTCTTGTAGGTTATTGTTAAATATGAATTTAATGTGAAATCATATTTTTATGAAATTTCGTATTTAACCGGAATAGCGGTTTCCACTTGTCAGAAACATCCAGGAAATGACTTACATATGCGCTAAGACTATGAAAGGATGTGATATATTTTTACCTTGTCGGAAGTATTAAGTCAAATTGAATCCGGACTTAACACGAGTTCCGACTAATAAACTGTTATGTGAATTCAGCGGAGATTCGAAGTGAAAAGTAGAATCGAATTATTTCATGATTTTAATAAGCTCCTCGACGGAAAAGAGGAAGGGCAAGTATCTGCTCCACTGGTTTGTTACGGTACAGTTCAACAAATGGAGAAAGAGAATATTGTCTTGTCTGAAGGACAGATCGTAACGCTCATAGATCCAGATGACGTCGATGAGAATGGTAAACCTGATCGTCTTGAAGTGGAGGCACAAATCCGATTTGATCAAGAGCATAATTGCTGGGTGGGTGATTTCACGCGTGCAGAATTGAAATATAGGTCAGAGAAATAATGACTCACATAATAAACAAGGATAGGTCGCGAGCTTTTTCCGCGACTTAATCCTGTTGTTGGACAAGCCCGGTGTTGAAGGTGTCTGCTTATATAGTAGATATATCGAAGGACGGCTGAGGAGTAACGATTTGTTGTTGTAACATCTCTTTTTTATAGACGAGTTTGGCTAAGACCGCCATTATTACTACTTTAGCTGTCTGTTTTACTTACCTTTTTAGTTCTTTTTTTCTTGTCACCTCCTAGGTTGTTTTTAGTTGTTTGGGCGTGGGCGCATCCTGTGCCTAGGCGCAATCCATTGCTGCTTGAGTTCGTGGTATCAGTAGTATGGGTTTATTTCGTTTTAGCCATATCAGGTTCAGTTTTGTGCCACAGTCAGGGCAGCACATTGCTGCTTTATGCCGAGGCGTTGGTGGTGTGAGTATGACTTTCAACATCAGTTGAATACGCTGCAATGTGCGCTTGGCGTTGCCATGTAAGAAGCCATAATCTCTGGCTCGGCGAAAGCCTTTTGGCAACACATGTTGTATCACGCGCCATAAGAATTGAGTGGCAGTCTCGGTGATGTTTTTATATTGCCCTGTGGTGCTGTCTTTATAACGAAATGTGACCTGGCCATTCTGGCAGCGCAGTATGTTCTTCTCATTGATAACACCGCGATACAGATACCGAGCGAGGTAGGTCAATGCGCCATTTCCTTTACCGACATGCTCACAGTCAGCGTTCCATTCTTTGGGTGTATGAGGAGGTAAGCGATATGCCGCTTGATACATAGCTTGAATGAACTTGCCCCTAAATACCTTAGCCAGATTGTCAGCATTAAATAGGTAATGGCCAGTTTTTTGTCGCCATAATCCACTGCGTTTGTTTAGGCTGCCTGCTGGAACAATGAGGTGGATATGGGGATGGAAGTCCAAGTTGCGGGCATGGGTGTGTAACACCGCTGTCATTCCGGCTTTGCCATTAAGACGTTTGTCGCGCCCAAAGAATGATTGCAAGGTCGCTACAGCACAATCCAATAACGCCTTGTAAGCCCATTTTTGATGATGCCATATGAAGGGTCTTAACTGGCGAGGTACAGTGAAGGTGATGAGATAATACTCAACGGGTAATAACTTTTGCTGTTGCCTGTCTAGCCAGTCACTGTTAGCGAGGTGTTGGCAAGACGGACAAAAGCGGTGCCCGCAAGAAGGGTAATGCACATTATCATGCTGACAGTCTGGGCACTGGCTGTGTATTTCACCAGAACTGGGCGTGTGACAGGCCAATATCTTGTCAATGGCGCGGTGATGCACCGTGTGTATGAGATGAGCATAGGCGCTGATAAATTCACCATGATGCTCACGTAGGATATCTGCCAGCTTAATCATCACTGCTCTCCTCGTTATCGTCGACCCAATCAATCTCAACATCGCTGAGCATGTCATTGATCATCAATGCACTGTTTTGTATGACTTCCTCAGTCATTTTGGTGTATCTGGCAGTGGTGACTGGACTGGCATGGCCTAGATGAGTTTGAATAGCGCGTAAACTCACACCCCGCTCCAACAGGTGAGTGGCAAAGGAATGTCGCAGGGTATGAATGTGTACGTTTTTACTGATACCGCATTCTCGGGCGACCAACTTAATGGTTTTTTGCACCCCGCCTTTGTCCATTACCATCGTTTTTCCCTCACGTAGATAAGGCGCTTTCCCCCCGGGGAATATTAAACTGGGATGACGATGAGTCAGCCAATAGCGTCTAAGCGCCAACAAGGTCACTTGTGGCAACGGCACAAACCGGTCTTTTTTACTTTTAGTGAAACGTAAATGCACCCGCATCAAATGCCTGTCGATATCCGCCACGGTCAAATTCAGTGACTCGCTGAGCCGCAAACCCAAACTGTACGTCACCCAATAATAGGTTTGATAACGCAACTTTCGAGTGCAACTGATAATGGCCGCCACCTCAGACAGCGATAACACATCTTGCAATGGCTGCACCACAGGCGGCTTAACAATGGGTATCCAATCCCAGGGTTTATTCAGCACATGTCGGTAAAAGAACTGGATGGCGTTACGGGCAATCTTCACCGCACTCCATGATTTAGCCTGCACCAAGGACAAAAAGTAGGTTTTAAGTTGGGCTGCGGTTAATGTATCGGGGCAGGTATCAAAAAACACCGAGACTTGACGCAGGCAGCGGCTATACATGTCAACGGTTTTAGGACTTTTACCTTGCAAGGTCAGTTCATTTAGATATGCTTGGTAAACTTGATTAAAACGGGTTTGGTCGTTGATGTTCATTACAATACTCCTTAAGACACCTCCAATATTGAAGGGTATAAGTAGTACAGACGATCATTGCTTTTTCTGCCGCATAGCGGCTTCGTTCAACAAGCGGCTCAAACGGACAAATATTCGCTGTCACCTTTTATGCAAAGAAACGCATAAAAGCCGCCATCAAACATTTGCGCGGTTAGCCGGGCGTTAGAGCGTCAAGTTTAATCTTGATGCGTCTTGCAGGGTGCAAGTCCCTGTCGGGTAAGGCTTAACTAGTCACCCGTATCGAGTGTTGCGCCTGTGGCGGAAGGCGAGGAAAAGAAATATTATTTTCCTCTAAAGCCCGAACAAAACAGGTGAAGCGTACACAGAGAAATGTATAGGCCGTAGGGGTTTCGCAGACCCTGAGAACTGGCATAGCAGACAGCTTCGAAATAAAAATTGAGGTCGGTGAGGGGTTTAACGCCCACCGAAACCAACACAGAAGCATTCGTATTAGTGAGAATGTGGAGGGCCTCCGGAGTCAAAAGGTTGTGGCATGTACATAGAGATGTATTTGAGAACTTGAGAGATCCATTTATTCCCCTTATGACATTATTCTCAGAAACTGAAATGCTAGAGACACGAAGCGATGTGGAGACGGTTCTGCGCTGGTGTCTGAGAATAATTAATTCGCGTGAGGAAAGTTGTGAGACCCGTAACTGGGATAGCAACCGATGGTTAAATGGAAGTCGGATCAACCATAGTACTCTGAGGTTGGGAGAGCCAACTACACGGGGAAGGTCTTGACGGAAGTACGTAGCCTGCAAAGTTATTTCATGCCGACATTGAAGATCGGATATACATGAGCAAAACTCACTGCGGGGAACAGCCACTTGTAAATGCAATCCTGGAGGTGTTTTGTATCAGGGAGGTTTACACTGCGAGAGCGAGTATGACCGAGGAGCCGGATGCGGGAAAACCGCACGTCCGGATCTGTATGGGGGGCACTGGGAAACCGGTGTTCCTACCATGACTATTTCACGGAGGATTCGAGTTGAACAAAGAGGATGTCATATCAATTTTAAAATTAGCTCAGGATCAAAAACTTCCTGACAATATAAATTCGGATTCAGGATTAAACCTAGATTGTGTAAAAGGTTTAGTTGAAAGTGGTTATATTCAAGCTATCGATATTTCTTCTAAATCAGGTGTAGGTTTCATGGAACCTAAAATCACCCTTGCTGGTGTCGAGTATCTAGAGGCTAATTCAACCAAAGTTAAATGGTTTCATTCTTTCCCAAATCGTATCGCAGTAATCTCGCTAATCGTAGCTGTAATTGGTTTATGGTTTGCGGTAAAGTGAAATATAACAAGCTAATTAATAAGGACAAAAAACAGTTGGCTGTTTTCGTTCCTCAACATTTTAGCCAACAATTTTTTGCCCATTATTAGGGCGTTAGTAGCCCTATTAGTTTTCATCATGGTTACTTGCAAGTAGGTGCTCAAACCTGATAGTTTTTAGTTTCATACAGTCGGTAAGTTTGTCACACCATAACCAGGGAGTTGGTCATCACATGCACATCAAATCTTTTACCCAAATCACCGTTGGTAAATTCAGCATTCCACTTCAGCAAGTTATGGTGTAGCGTGTCAGTTATTCAAAATAATCAAGTGCTTGCGTGTATCGTGGGCACTAACAAGTTAAATCAACGGAAAATCCCTCGCAGGCCAAACAACGGCCAAAGCGCTCGGTCTTTCCGCTGTTTAAAGCGTTATAGCTCTTAAGGAACAACCGTGATAATCAGTGATGGATTACGCAAATTTATTAATAGGGCTATTGTAAAATCTAAGCGTGAACGCGTGGCTGGTTTTATCGCTAACTCAAAGAATCATAAAAAGTTTTTTCGTATTCTAGATCATGAACTTTTGGGTATTTTGGACAATTCAAACTTCAGAGAACCAATTGATGTAAATTCCTTAAATGAGCTTGGTTTCCTATATTGCTCAAACGGTGTTTCAAGCGAGATAGGCACTAGTATCACTGACCTTTATGGTAAGGCTCCATGGGAAGGTGGTTGGTTAATTGTTAATTTAGCAGGTAGTTTTGCTATATACCGTCCTGAAGGTAAAATCGATGATGAAGTGTTTATCGAGCTATAACAAAAACATCATGGTGGGAATTTTACTCGCTGGTAAAGCGCTCCTAAAATCCCCATATGTTAAGCGTTAACTGCCAACGAGAGTCATGGAAGAATTTAAGCCTAATCACATTCCGAAGAAGACGCGCATTTTTAACGTAATATGGGCGTTCGTCCTTATATTTCTGGCTATATATGGTTGGTTATCTGGCAGCTTTTATTTTCCTGGTCGGGCTGGTAGCAATGGTGTTACGTTCACCAGTTTAGGTTTGATTTTATTCATTTGCGCTTTGATCACCGCAGCAATAAATGCGCTTTTGGTAGTTGTAGACCACTACGATAAGCGTAACAATGAAACACAATATAAAATGTTTTCTCGGTATCTTAATATCTTTGGTGTCATTGTCATTATCAGCGCTTTTGGTTATCAATATGTTCATAGTCAAAAGCCAGCGGTAGTTATTAGCAATGGCAGTTAACAAAAACATCATGGTGGGAATTTTACTCGCTGAAAAAGCGCTCCTAAAATCCCCATATGTTAAGCGTTAGCATGCCAAAGCGGATTTTCAATTGGCTACCTAAAAGTGGTGTGCAAAGCGGTTAGCTTTTTAGTCCATCACAAACGGTAAAAAAGGTTCACGTAACTAGTAAGTTCTGGCAATATCAATCATCAATCACTGACAACAAAAGGCAACGGATAATGCAGCATTTAGTTTCACAATGGGACGTCACAGTTTGTTAGTTCGTCAATCAAATCAAGCAGCACCGTGTATCTCGGCTGCTAACAAAACAATCAACATCGTTCGCTTTGCTCACTGTGAAAAAAACTCGCTCTCGCTCTTTTTTTCACGTTATTGTAGGCGTTAGGCTTCTTTAGAGATTCTGAGATGTCAAAAACTAAGAAGAAAAATACTACTTGGGCTGCGCTAATAATATTTAGCTCAAAAATATGTTTTCTATGGAGCTTGATTTCAATATTTCAGTTTGTCCAGGGAGCCGATGAAAACATGGTAAAAGTGGGCCTGCTAATGTTATGTGGAGTTATCACTGCGATAGTGGGGTTTGCTATGGTTGGTGCTTCAAAAACCGCATGGTTACAGTTACCACATCAAACATTGGCAATACTAGGAGTCGGTTTGTTTGTATATGGTGGTATTGAAATATACGATGGCAATAGCAGCACTGCTTTATGGGTCTTAGTTTTACTTGGCCCCATTTTTACAATAAGTTGGATATATTGTTCAAAGCATAATGTTTACAAAGCCTAACAAGCCAAGTCAGCGGGAATTTTACTCGCTGAAAAACACTCATAAAATCCCCTGCTTGGGGCGTTATATTTCACGGAGGATTCGAGTTGAACAAAGAGGATGTCATATCAATTTTAAAATTAGCTCAGGATCAAAAACTTCCTGACAATATAAATTCGGATTCAGGATTAAACCTAGATTGTGTAAAAGGTTTAGTTGAAAGTGGTTATATTCAAGCTATCGATATTTCTTCTAAATCAGGTGTAGGTTTCATGGAACCTAAAATCACCCTTGCTGGTGTCGAGTATCTAGAGGCTAATTCAACCAAAGTTAAATGGTTTCATTCTTTCCCAAATCGTATCGCAGTAATCTCGCTAATCGTAGCTGTAATTGGTTTATGGTTTGCGGTAAAGTGAAATATAACAAGCTAATTAATAAGGACAAAAAACAGTTGGCTGTTTTCGTTCCTCAACATTTTAGCCAACAATTTTTTGCCCATTATTAGGGCGTTATGTGCCAAGGAGAGGTTCAAGTTTTGCGTAATTATCACATCGTCTTATTCTTTATCGCTTCTTTATTTGGATGTGAACAAAAAGCTGAATCAACTTCGGAGCAGATTGAGGCAAATATTGTTCAAACCTTGAAAGTTGGAGATGATGCTAAAGCTATTGAGAATTATCTTAACTCCCAAAATATCCCTTTCACTTATGACAAATACACCAATAGATTGCAGGGCATAATTCGAGATGAAGACTCAAGCTTTCATGCTATTACCATTTCAATTGTATTGGATAATCAACAGAGGTATGTCAACGTTGAAGTTAATGATAGTTACACTAGCTTGTAAGGCACATAACAAAAACATCATGGTGGGAATTTTACTCGCTGGTAAAGCGCTCCTAAAATCCCCATATGTTAAGCGTTAGTTGCCTATGACTAAACTTGAAATTTTTGGAATTAATATTCAGCAATACTCAATTGGGTTTGCCTGTCTACTTTTTGGTTACTTGTTTAAAGTCCTAATTGTATTCAATGTCGTTACAGGAGATGGATACTGTCTTCATACTTTTTGGTTGGGTGGCCCTCATCAACTGTTGTCACCATTTTTTCTAACTCTTGGTTGTGTATCGCTGTTTTTTATTTTTGGTGCATCCAAATTTATTTCATTAGCATTAAGAAAATTTGAAAAACGACAAGAGGCTTTTTTCTATTTTGTATTGTGTGTTGTAACTGTTGTATGGTTGCATGGGCTTTTTGGTTTGTGGAGGGCATTTGAATATGAAAAAGGCAATATTGCTAAGGAAGACTATTTCTCTCAGCAAACTCTTTCATATTTGGAGTTTAACACGCAGCCTATTCCCCATAAATGCAGCACCGGCAACTAACAAATTGCCTAAGTTCGCCGCAAAAAGCGCGGCTGGGACAAATGCTCACTGGGCAAAGCCCAACAACGTTCGCATTTGCCCCTTGGCAAAGCGTTATACAACTTGAGGAAGTAGTAAAAAATGGAAGTGGTAGCTAAGAAAATATCAAAAAAATCACTCTTTAAACTTTTAACCATAGGTTTCACATTTGGTATCAGTGTATTCGCCATACTTTGTGGTATAGCTGCATTTTTTGGCACTGAAACTGTTGAATGGAACGGGGTGTACAAAACGGGGATTGAAGGTTTCCTCTACAGTTTATTAATCGGGCCGGTACTCGGCTTTTTGTCGGCCTGTTTCATTTGGCTATTTACTGTATTCGGGCTTTGGATTTATTCCTTTTTTCGCCCAATCAAAATTACTTTCAAACATCCTATTGGTGAGTGAAATAACGTTGTATAACAAACCAAGTCAGCGGGAATTTTACTCGCTGAAAAACGCTCATAAAATCCCCTGCTTGGGGCGTTATACGAAAGGAGGCGTTCCATGCACTTAAAGTTTCATGCTGAAGAAGTATGTTATTCCGAAGCTCTCGGTGGTGATATTATTCAGGTCTCATTTCAAGAAAAACCTGATCCTGAAATTGACTACGACAAGAAAAATAATTTGCTATCACCACCGATAAAATATATCGGGTTTTCTGCCTGTTATGAGTTTCCTCCTTTTACTACTTCGGTTGACTGGTGCGATGGCGAAAATGACGATGGCGGAGAATTGATTAAAAAAATAGAGCTAACCGAGACCAACCTGAAACTCGTATTGGAAAATAACTATAGTTTTGAGGTTAACTTTAAAACTGACGATATCACCTTTCAAAAAATAAAGTCGTTTTTGTTGGGTGCTAACTCATGAATAAATCGTATAACAAACAGCTCAAATCGGATTCCGTAAATCTGTCAACTTTCTTGCAAAAGGCCGCAAAAAAATCGCCAAATTTACTCCACCGTTTAGCTGGGCGTTAACTGTCTATGAGTATGGAAGTATCACAAATAAATAAAATGGAGCTAGCTGAGCAGCTTGAGTCCTATTTGTCTGGAAAAATGGGTCATGAGGCCATCAAGTCTCATGCCTGGAGTTTATCTGATGCCTCACCAAAAGAGCCCACGGCAACCGATAAGGTTTTTTGGTCTAGTGTATTTTCTATAATTCACTTAGCAGATGATAAACACTGGAAAGACGGTTGCACCCAAAGAGATTTAGGTGAATTATTAATCCAGCTAAAAGGTAGTAATAGCTAGCTATGAGCCAACGGCAACAGTTAACAAGAGTACTATGTTGTTCGTAAACTCACTGGGAAATGCAAACTGCGCATTCCCCATATACAAGCGTTAGTAGCCCTATTAGTTTTCATCATGGTTACTTGCAAGTAGGTGCTCAAACCTGATAGTTTTTAGTTTCATACAGTCGGTAAGTTTGTCACACCATAACCAGGGAGTTGGTCATCACATGCACATCAAATCTTTTACCCAAATCACCGTTGGTAAATTCAGCATTCCACTTCAGCAAGTTATGGTGTAGCGTGTCAGTTATTCAAAATAATCAAGTGCTTGCGTGTATCGTGGGCACTAACAAGTTAAATCAACGGAAAATCCCTCGCAGGCCAAACAACGGCCAAAGCGCTCGGTCTTTCCGCTGTTTAAAGCGTTACATGCTCTAATTGGCGTTGCATGGGTACCGTGATTCCGTTAATATAATTCTTATGATTATCTCTTTCGGCGACAAAGCTACTTCTGACCTATTTCATGGTGTATCGAGTCGCCATGTTCGGAAGTTACAAAGTCAATTACCTGAGACAGCTCTTTACAAGCTTGATGTACTCAATGCCGCTCAGAATTTAGAAGATCTCCGGTCGCCTCCTGGTAATAGACTTGAGCCATTGAAGGGCAATTTTAAAGGGTTTCACAGCATTCGCATTAATTCACAATGGCGAATTGTTTTTCGTTGGGACTCCAATGCAGCACATGAAGTCCAAATTGTGGACTATCACTAATATTGAAAAGGTGAATTATGATCCCGTCAAATAGAACAGCCACTCATCCAGGTGTTATCTTACTCAAGGAATTTCTAGAGCCGCTTGAATTGACTCAAAAAGCTCTTGCTACTCACGTTGGTGTACCCGTTCAACGGGTTAACGAAATAGTCCGCGGTAAACGAGGTGTTACTCCAGAAACTGCTTGGCTACTTTCTGAGGCTTTAAGTACTACTCCAGAGTTTTGGCTCAATCTGCAATCAATTCACGACTTATCGGCCAATCGGCCGGATCACCATGTTCAGCCATTAATCGCTGTCGGCATGTAACAAAACAATGTTAGCGATGCAAAAAACGCACGCCAAATTGTGGCGTTAGGTAACTAATTTAAATTATGCGTAAAACTGAGATTAGTGAAATCAATAGAGTAGCCTCTGTTAAAAGTAAAAAATTGTTTACCGTTGCTATTCCTATTTCATTTTTGGTAATTATCACTGCAACAATACTGATCAAATTCGACCTCGTTTCTGAATCATATGTAAATTGGTTATATATCACGGTTATATTAGGCTTGATTATCCCACAATTTATAGTGTTTAAAGGACTACGGAAACTAACTAAAGGCTTAGATATAGTTTGTGTGAGTTGTTCAACTAAAATCGACTTGGATTCGTTAGACAATGTGAACCCAAATAGTGTTTGTCCAAAATGCGATAATAATATATTCAGTGATTAAGTTACCTAACAAGTTGCCTAAGTTCGCCGCAAACAACGCGGCAGGGACAAATACTCACTGGGCTTCGCCCAAAAACGTTCGCATTTGCCCCTTGGCAAAGCGTTATAATTCAAATTAAATTATGAAGTATGGATATATATATGAACATAAATGCGACCTTCGCAGGAGAAGTAATTTTCATCAACTTTATCGTTATTATGTATTTGACTTTAAAGTTTGCAAAAGGCAAAACCCATAACCTTCCTCTAGTGGGGTTTTATACTTTTTTACTCAGTTGTCTCTTCTTCCCAGCAAGTTGGTTTTACTGTTGGTACTGGTCAAGAAAGCATAAAACAGTAGAAAATGAATTATAACAAAAACATCATGGTGGGAATTTTACTCGCTGAAAAAGCGCTCCTAAAATCCCCATATGTTAAGCATTATATTTTTGAGAAAGTATGGATGTAATTGAAACGGTGTTTGGCATTATTCTAATTTTATTTTTAAGTTTTTGTGGTGTATTTGCACCAATGTTAATGCCATTATTCGTAAAGGATGAATATAAGGATAAGTTTCCTAGCTATATGGACTCTATTCAGCCGCCTTATGTTTACCAATCAAAATGGTTTAAGCCGAAAGGTGTTATTCTTCAAAGATTAGCGCTAATGATCTGGATTCCCTCAATATTTTTCGTTGTATATATGTTGGTTACAGGGCAATTAAAAATATAACAAGCAATTAAACAGGGTCAAAAAACAGTTGGCTGTTTTCGTTCCTCAACATTTTAGCCAACAATTTTTTGCCCGTTAATTGGGCGTTATGCCTACCACACAGTATCAAGTAACTCACTATTTCGAAGGTTTTTATCAGCGGTTATCAATTGAGCGTTATAGATAATAGATGTTGCTGCAATGATTCGATCAGCGGGGTCATTGTTAATTTCGCTGTCAAAATTGACTGATAGCTCTGCAATCTCTGGGGAAATTGATTTAACAGTAATGTTTCGAGACTGAAGAAATAAATTGATAAAATTAGCAGCGGTTGTTGCCACTTCAATCCGCCCCTTCTTGATTAGCATTGATATTTCCCAAATAGAAATATCGGAAACAATCAAAGCATTGTGCTTGTCTGCTTTATCAATGGCGTCTACTGCTTTGCTAGTAAGTTGTGCCGGTTCTAGTGCATCCCAAACAATTACGCATGTATCCATCAAAATCATGATAAAGCATCCCAGTTACTATCAATGGGGTTAATAACGTCCTGTATTTTTGCAGTCGAGGCAAGAGAGTTTAACTGTTTCTTAGCAAGTTCTTTTTGGTTCAGTGGTGGTGCTATTGTCGCTAAAAGCTTACCATTAGAAGTGACTGTAATCTGCTCGCCAGATCCGGCAATTTCTAAATATTTCAATAAGTTAGCTCTAAAATCACTTATATTAACAGTTTGCATTTTAGTACCCATAAAGGCTTGTACCGAATTGTTGTACAAGTGTATACTCCAGGCATAACAAGCGCAAGCACGCGGAACAATTTTCCGCTGCGCTCCAAATTGTTCGGTGTTGCGGGCGTTGTGTAAGAGGGAATTAAATTGTGAGTGAAGCGGACATCGTATACCAACTGTCTGAAATCTATAATCGATATTGGGTTGTTCTTCAATGGTGGACAGGTACGACGTTTGTACTTTTAGGCGTTGCCCATGTCGCTTCGAGTAAATTGCATATTTTCATAAATGTCATTCTGACATTGCTATACAGCTTGTTCAGTTTGTGGATTCTGAATTTCAACAATAGCAATATTCTGGCGATCAATGGTTTTATCAAAGATCTGATTGCTTTAGAGGAGGCAGGTGTGACCATTTCGTATGGAGCGAAGGGTTACCTTGAAGGTTATCATCAAATTTCACAGGTTCTTCCTGTGTTTGTTTCTACTAGCATGTACTTCTGTGCAGTTGGTTTTATCATCTATTCAACCACGTCATGATGGAGTTGATACATAATAAGCAATTTAAACGGAACTAAAACAGTTGGCTAAGTTCCGCTTCGCTCAACATTAAAGCCAACTGTTTTAGTCGGCTTTATTGTGGCGTTATGTTTGAGTTGATACCGGTTGAAGTTTTAGATGTTTTGTAAAAGGAATGAAGTCTCTGTCAGCAAATAGCAAGGGAATGCGATTACTTATACAAAATGTAGCAATTATCACGTCAGCGGTTTTCCTTATCGTTATCCCTTTTTTCCTTAAAATACGATAATTTTCTGCAGCTTTTAATGCTATATCTGGCGAAAGCATGCTGAATTGATGCAATGCCAGAAGGTGCGCTTTAGCCGTTTCATAGTCCTTGTCAGATCGAAACCCTTGAAGTATTTCTAACAAAATTAGATCACCAATCGCAACCTCATCATTAATTAAAGCGATATCTAGTAAATTAGATTCTTGGGTCTCTACTCCTTTGAAGTAATCAATCCAAACGCTTGTATCGACCAATATCATTCAGTGACTCTCATATCGTTAAGATCACCTTCCCAATTAAGCTTTCCTCTGAGGCTACGAATACTAGCTTGTTTCCTTAGTCTTATTAAGGCTTTAAGGCCTTCTTCAACAGCTTCTTTTTTAGTTTGTAGTCCGGATGCACTTAGTGCGTCCGCCATTAATTTATCATCAATTACAATATTAGTTCTCATGTTGCGCCTATGTGTAAGGGGTGGTGCATTTATACACATTATGACTCAGTCGAGAAAACATAACAAGCCAAGTCAGCGGGAATTTTACTCGCTGAAAAACACTCATAAAATCCCCTGCTTGGGGCGTTCTACTAGTTTGACAATTCCGCCTCATGTACATACAATGTACATGTGATTAAGTTCGATTGGAATGCAGTAAAAGCTGCAACAAATATTAGAAAACACGGGGTTTCTTTTGAAGAAGCTAAATCTGTGTTTTTTGATGATTTTGCTTTGCAGTTTTTTGATCAAGCAAACTCAGAAGTTGAAGACCGATTTCTGATGCTTGGAATGAGTAATGAAACCAAGTTACTTATCGTATGTCATTGTGAACGCGATGATGGAAATACCATCAGAATAATCTCAGCTAGAAAGGCAACGAAAAACGAAAGTAAACATTACCTGAAAGGGGATTAATTATGAAAGATGAATATGATTTATCTGCAATGAAATCGCGTAAAAACCCTTACGCAAGCAAACTAAAAAAATCAGTCACTATGCGGCTAGGGGAAGACGTTATTTCGTACTTTAAGAGTATGGCTGAAGAGTCAGGTGTTCCTTACCAGAGTCTTATTAATTTGTATTTACGAGACTGTGTAGCGACACATAAAAAAATTGATATCAACTGGCATGCGTAATCGCAGCCCTAACAAGCACAGCCATCCGACGCCAAACTACGGCGCGGCGGCTGTGAATCGTTATAACTCAAAATAATTTCTTAGCATCTCTGTAGAAATTTTCATGTGTTCCTAAAGTCATCAATTCAAGAACTAATGCTCCGTCTTCGTAGCTGTAACCAAGAAGCGTGAGTTGTTTTGCCATCTTGAATTTGTACACTCTCATAAAAGAAAGGTCACCTTTCTTTTGTTCACCGATAATTGGCGATTCCAATAACGTTTTGACTGCACTATCTAAATCAGACTTTTGGTTTTTATGCAGTTTCTTTACTGCTTTTTTAAAACTTGGGGTTTGTAGTACTTTGATCTTACTAACCAAAAGTATATTCCTCTAGCTTCCCGGCCTCTTTTTCCGCTTTTGCAATGATGACTTGTTTAACAAATTCGTAAGGTAACTCAGGATTATCTTCCATCATCTCGCCTATCTTAGCCCAATGTTCAATTTGCTTTGGGGCCGTTCTATTTAGGGCTTTAGCCATAATTGTTGCTTTTTCAACTAAGTTTTGATCTAATCGAATACTTGCAGTTGCCATAATAACTCTCCTGTTGCTTGAGTTCATTGTAGTACTTTGCTACAAATGTGGCAATGATTTATAATCGGGTAGCCAGAGGTCTCTAACCTCCAGCCCCCACAACACCCTGCATGCGGCTCCGCACAGGGCGTTTTATTTAGGATAGTGAAGCGCAATCCAACCATCACGTAACGAATAAAGCCCTTCGGATTTTAAGTAATCAAGCGATAAGGCTTGATTGATCCCCGGAGTTTTCGCACTACGCCATGGCCCTTTACTGGTAATGCCACACGCAACCGCAGCTTGTACATGCACACCTAATCTCATTAAACTTCTGACTTTGGTACGTGGTCTTCGCCACTGCCGCCAATACGCCATTCTCACTCTGCGCCTGATCCAATGATCTAAGTCTACACATCGTTGATAGCTATTAGCGATACCAAAGTAGTTTATCCAGCCTCGTAAATATTGACTGATTTTAAAGAGTTGATAATGCATAGACACGCCCCAGTTACGGTTCGTTAACCGCCGAACTTGCTGTTTAAACTTCAGCAAAGTCTTCGGATGCCATTGAATGCGTCCTCTGTTGAATGTGAATCCAAGGAATTTGCTTTCACTGGTTTTAACGACGTGGCTTTTGGTCGTATTAACGACCAGTTTCAAACGGTGACACAGGAACCTGCTGATACTACTCAGCACACGCTTGCCCGAACGCGGCGTCTTTACCAAAATGGTAAAGTCGTCCGCGTATCGGGCAAACTGATGGCCTCGTTTCTCAAGCTCTTTGTCCAGAGGGTCGAGCATGATGTTGGACAGCAAGGGTGACAACGGCCCGCCTTGTGGTACTCCTTCTCGGCTCTCCACGTAAAGCTGGTTATCGATAACCCCAGCTCGCAGATAACGTTTAATCAATTTAAGTAGACGTTTGTCCTTCACTTTGTAGCCAAGGAGCGTCATAAGTAAATCATGATTAACGCGGTCAAAGAACTTAGACAGATCAACATCGACTGTAAAACGGCGACCCGTTTTAATGATGCTTTGTACCTGTTTCACCGCTTGTTGCCCATTTCGATTTGGCCTGAACCCAAAACTGTTGTCTGAGAAGGTCGGGTCGAAAATAGGCGTAAGGACTTGAGCAATGGCTTGTTGGATCACTCGGTCAACGATGGTCGGGATACCTAGCTGACGTTTACCGCCATCTGGTTTATCTATTTCCACACGCCGAACGGGTGAAGGTTGGTATTGACCTGAGCAAAGCTCAGACATAATACGTTTCCAGTTTCCATCCTTTGCCCAAGCGGGGAAGTCATCAATGGACATCCCATCAATGCCAGCGGCCCCTTTGTTGGCTCGAACTCGTTTCCATGCAGCCAAGATATTGGCTGGACGAAGAATAAGCCCAAGTAGATCTGCACTAAAGGCTGGCTGCTTGTCGGTACGCTGAGTCACGTCACTACCGGACGGCATTCGTGTATTCAAGTCTGACAAGGCTCCTCCTTTGTTCTAAATGTTCGGACCTTCACCGTGTCCCAACCATTACGATGGGCATTTGGCTAATATGTCGTCTGCTGACTTCTGCTTAATCACATGACGGCTTACACCGTTATGCGCTATCGGTTTTCATCTATTTGCTCTTTCCAGTCGATGACACTGAAAAGCCAAGGCACTTGTATACCAGAGCCTCACTGGTTAGTTACCGATCGCTTGTTAAGCAGATCTCCGGAAGGCCGGTCCCACCCGAGATAAGAGCATAAACTTTCTCTGCACTGCTGCATCATTTACGGTGGCCATTAGATCACGTGGTTTCGTCGTCTTGTGCCAACTCACCTCTAGCCTACGCCTCATATGATGTTCTTGTTCATCAGCTCGCAAATTTGCGTCCGGCTTCCTCCAGACCAAGCCTCGCGGCTAAGCCCTTGCCATTCGCTAGTAGTTAACGTTTAATAACGGTAAGTTATATAAACGGTGATCTTCCTACAGAGGACTTTCACCTCATTAGTTCGTGCCCATGCTGGGCGTACACAAGCGCATCAAGTCAGACTGCACAATTTAGTCCAATTTTTTGCAGGAAAAAACGACGCAAAAAAGCGTCCAAAATTGTTCCGCTTCTTATGCGGCGTTAGTAGCCCTATTAGTTTTCATCATGGTTACTTGCAAGTAGGTGCTCAAACCTGATAGTTTTTAGTTTCATACAGTCGGTAAGTTTGTCACACCATAACCAGGGAGTTGGTCATCACATGCACATCAAATCTTTTACCCAAATCACCGTTGGTAAATTCAGCATTCCACTTCAGCAAGTTATGGTGTAGCGTGTCAGTTATTCAAAATAATCAAGTGCTTGCGTGTATTGTGGGCACTAACAAGTTAAATCAACGGAAAATCCCTCGCAGGCCAAACAACGGCCAAAGCGCTCGGTCTTTCTGCTAAGCAGACACCCATAAGTAGTTGACTAGATAAAATAGTGAACTAGGCTTTATGTACGGTTGATTTTTGAAGGTGGTGGGTTATGCCGCAGGCAAGAAAGAGGTTAATCAGTTTAATTGATACGCAGTTTTATCATTGCGTATCGCGTTGTGTGCGTCGTTCATATTTGTGTGGTGTGGATGATTATTCTGGACAGAACTATGAGCACAGGCGAGGTTGGGTAGAAGAGCGTTTACTTTATCTATCCTCGGTGTTTGCCATTGATATTTGTGCCTTTGCCGTGATGAAGTAATCATGTGCACTTGGTTTTACATGTCGATGTATTAAAAGCTCAAGGCTGGTCAGATAAACAAGTCTTGGCGTTATGGCATACTGTTTACAAAGACACTTTGCTCACCCAAAAGTTCATGCGGGACGAAACGTTAAGCCAAGGTGAGTTGATATCCCTGAATGAAACCATCGAGATTTATCGCAAGAGGCTGTATGACATTAGTTGGTTAATGCGTAATCTCAATGAATACATTGCCAGAGAAGCCAACAAAGAAGATAACTGCAGTGGCAGGTTTTATTCGCTGCCATCCCTGGCGCTCACCCTACGGGCCAGCTAAAGCTGTTCTAATTTATTCCCGATAAATTAGTGGGAAGGACGATTCAAATCTCAAGCCTGCTTTTACGGCAAGGAGGGATGAATCAGCTGTTTTAGCTTGTATGGCTTATGTAGACCTAAACCCTATTCGCTCCAAGATGGCCAAAACCCCAGAAACCTCAGACTATACCAGTATTCAACATCGTATCAATGCAGCTAAAAAAACACAGCAACCTAATAACCTATTACCTTTTGTAGGTAATCCGAGGCAAGACATGCCTAAGGGTATTGCCTACAGCTTCAAAGACTACTGTGAATTAGTCGACACCACAGGCAAGAGCATTCGAGAAGACAAACGCGTTTACATTGAAGAGAAAAGCCCGATACTGGAAAGACTAGGTTTAGACTCAGAACAATGGCTGATTCTGACTACAGAGTTTGAACAACACTTTAATACAGCGGTAGGCAGCGAAAACCTGATGCGTCAATTTGGTATTCATACTCAACACCAAAGAATACGAGGTATAGGTAAAGCGAAAACGTTGTTAAAACACACCTAAATCTACCATTTGAAGTTTAATAATATCAATCGTAGTGATTGAGATAACAACTTGTTCTAAATTCTAGAAAAACTTTATTCCCGACTGTTTTCAAACGAATTTATCTAAAACAGATATCTTGATATCTCCCATTTTTTGTTACCCATAATTCGATAAATTAAACCTTGTTGGTCGAGTGTATTATTGGTAATTAGTATTAGTTGGACCTTTATTCCGGTAAAGATTCGAGCGCTTAGTTGATAAAAATACTGCTGTCAGTGCCATAACAGTAATAATCGGCGTCGTAGTAAAATAGGTCGATTTTGCACCGACCTTCAGGATAGCATGACTAGCTGGTTTGAGCTGTGAGTTGAATCGTTTGAGGCAACACATTGGTTGAATCTCTCTGCTGGTGTCTCATAGTCTAACGTTTTTCTCGGTCTTTCGTTTAGTTGTCTAGCAACTTGACTCAATTTTTGTTGAGAATATGCATTTAAGTCTGTTTGAATAGAGGCAGTTAATCATAATAAACAAAAGCAATATCCAAAACTGGTATACAAAACAATAGGTGTCGTTTATTTTAAATTCTGAATGATGTGAAAACAGTCTAGTAATAGACAAAAAATAGCCGACTTTCACTCTCTCAAGGATATAAATTAGTGGTGAAATTTTAAATAAGAGTTAATACAATCTTTAATGGGTAGGGGCAAAGTTGTTGGTAACATTTTAAACAAAGGTTAACTTAATTTTATGAAAAAAGTAGTGGTGTTAGGTGGTGGTGGATTCATCGGTGGCCATCTGGCCAAAAGACTAAAAGATGATGGAAATCAGGTGACAGTCTGTGATATCAAAGATCATGAGTATTGGGACTCAAACACAATTTGCGACAAATTTATTGTTGGCGACTTAAGAGATCCCAGCATAGTATCTAGTGTAATCAGCACAGACACAGATGAAGTATATCAACTGGCTGCAGATATGGGGGGGGCCGGTTATCTCTTTACTGGAGACAATGACGCCAACGTCATGCACAACTCTTCGTTAATTAACCTAAATGTTATACATGAATGCACTAAGAAACTGGTAAAGAAGGTATTTTACTCATCTTCGGCTTGTGTCTACCCGGAACACAATCAATTAGATCCAAATAACCCCAACTGTGAAGAATCATCGGTCTATCCTGCTAGCCCCGACTCCGAGTATGGTTGGGAGAAATTATACTCTGAAAGGTTATTCTTAGCCTTTAACAAAAATTATGGGATTGATGTGAGGATTGGCCGATTCCATAACATTTTTGGACCTATGGGCACATGGTCAGGAGGTAAAGAAAAAGTACCTGCCGCAATATGTAGAAAAACCGCAGAAGCTAGTAATAGCGTTGAAGTATGGGGCGATGGCTTACAAACACGCTCATTTTTATATATTGACGAATGTGTTGAAGCCGTAATTAAATTAATGGAATCCGATTTTATGGGACCGGTTAACATCGGCTCCCAAGAAATGGTGTCTATTAATGAGTTAGCCCAGATGGTGATTGATATTTCTGGAAAGGACATTAGTATTCAGAATATCCAAGGTCAAACATTTGTCGATAAATATGGATTCAATTGTCCGGAGGGTGTCAGAGGACGCAACTCTGACAATAGGCTGTATAAAGAAAAAATAGGTTGGGCAGTATCACAACCACTACGAATTGGCCTAGAACAAACCTATCGCTGGATAAACCAAGAGGTTAACAGTCCAAGGCACTAAATCGCATGGATCTATGTTTAGCAAAGTCACAGTGACTTTACATCAGGTAAAAAAGTCACTCATACTTTGTTAACATAGGTGATGAATAAGAGGGATACAGATCAAAGAGCAATTAAATTGTTCTTTGATCTGATGTTTTCATCAATTTCAGACATCATTTTATGAGATGAGTATCGAATGAAAAACAATCAAAAATCTGTGTTGTTATTTACCATCTTTGGTACCGGCCACAACCTAGTTCATTTTAATATCGTCATCAAAGCGATGATAGATAAAGGTCATCAGATCACACTTGTTTTGCCTGAAAACTGTATTAACAAAGACTCATACAACACTCATATATTACCCTATCTAAGCCATGTGAAAATCATCACACATCAACATCAACATGTTAATGGCCTATTTTTAAATAGCTGGCGTGAATGCGGTGTTTTAAGAGATACCATCTTATTTAACAATAGCCGCTACGATGCAATTCTGGCACTTAATTGCTCACAAATACCTTTTTTATGGCCAATTTTTAGGATCTTCAACCTTAAGGCTTTAAAAAATATGGCGGAAATTAAATTTGGCATGAGTAGTACTGGTTTAAACCATGCTCCACCCACCATTAAAACCAAAGTAAACAATTTGATTAGAAAAACGTTGTTATCTTTACATACAGACGGCGCCTTAAAAACCATAGACGCTTATGCCTTTTCCAAGTTAAAAAACAGCTCCCCTAGGTTGCAAAACGCCTATACATTAATACCCGACCCAATGGACAAGGTAGCGATTGTAGATAAGATATCAGCTAGAGGGCTATTGGGAATACCAGATGATGTATTTGTGGTGAGCATTAGTGGCTCTATTAACAGCCACCCTAGAAAAAACTGCCCATTATTAATCAGCGCTCTGTCTGATCAGAGGATAAACAAAAAGATTTGTTTATTAATTGCTGGAAAATTGACGCCTGACATCAACGAATACATTAAAAAATCCCAAGCATTTCAAGATAAACGAATATTTGTTATGGATCGATATTTGAGTGATGAAGAATTAACAACAATCACTTGTGCCTCTGATTTAGTCTGTACCCCATATTCTGGCCATTATTGCCCGTCTGGCATCGTATTAAGGGCCGTCAAATGCGATGTGCCGGTTTTGGTCCCCAATTATCATTGGTTCAAATTCATGGTCGACACATTTAATATAGGTTGCACACTTAAGACCCTAACCAAAAGCACCATCATAGATTCGCTAAATGAAATTTCTGAAGGAAACGGCAAACTTAGAAACATAACAGCCCAAAGAATGCTGGTAAAAAAATACTTTAGTGAAGACAATTTCGCAGCACACTGGTTATCACAATTTGAAGGCTACCACCCCTATAGTTTTGAAGAATTATTAGTGGACTACAATAACTAAATTATTTGGGACAGGATTAATTTAAACCCAAAACAGCCTAAGAATAGATTTGCCATTAATACTATTTCTGCAGATTACCCAAAGCCATATAGTAAAAATGCGCAAAGATTTGTTTCTATTAAGCTATGAAAGTGATTTACTGGAAGTAGAAATTGATGGCCAACGAGTATCAAATTTCACCTCGTCAAATACCGCACTTTATATACATTTGGTCGATCATCCGATTCATTGAATGCAACGATTTATTGGATTACCTTTCACAGTTCTAAATGTCGTCCAAGAGCATGAGGGATTTTGTCAATTATTTAGGATCAAAAGTATTTGGTTTCCTCATGCAGTTGGTGAAGATGAAATTCGCACTCTGGCGAAAGGTGAGCATGAGGCTAAAACTGACGAAATACTATTTCCAGCAATTTACCTCAACTTAGAAGAAGTTCATAAGCGTTTAAAGCCAGTTTGGCATCAAGTAGGTCAAATTCTCGAGCAATGTCCGGATGTCACACGTTTCATGCAGGTCTTAGGCGTTTTACCTTCAGGTAACCTAGCCGCAACTGTGCAATTGGACGAAAATGTGCGTCGTATAGTTGTATTTGCAGACCTTTATGTGCTCGCCAAAAGGCGTGAAGCGTGCTTTAGATGTTTTTGAAAACATACACCTCCGAGGTCAGAACCGATGCAATTTTATTTATGAGTCTGAAACAGTCGATGACATCAGGACCAGTGTACGGCCGAAAAGGTGGCCTAAATGACTACCAAAACCCGTTTTATCGAGCCCCCGCTATAACCGCTTCTGGCACAGGCTGTGTAAAAACTCTTTCCTAAAAATGAAAGTGGAAAATGTATTTCACATATTGACCGAGAATGATACAAAAGTGGGTAATAGAGCGCAAAATACGACTTTATATTAAGCCTACGTGGGAATAAATTTGACGCGAGTGTTGAATTTTGGAGTTTTCACACAGCCTGGGCACAAAGCGCCGATAGCCGTGACCGTCTGTTTTACTTTGTGAGCCAGAGTGACAAATTAGCCACTTGATTTGGCTAAATGAGTTTCAACCTTCTTACTTTTAGAACGCATGTCTTCTCTAATCATCACCAATGCTGGAATAAGAAACAGGATGATCACGCTGGCGAACACAATACCGGTTGCCAAGCTTACCGCCATGGGGATCAAAAACTGCGCCTGTGTGCTGGTTTCGAACAACATGGGTGTTAAACCAAGCGCGGTGGTGGCAGTGGTCAGAAAAATAGCGCGAAACCTGCGCCGTGCAGCCTCGACAACGGCTTTGGCGTTGTCCCAACCTTCATCAACAAGTTTGTTGTAACGGTCCAACAGCACCAGTGAATCGTTAACGACCACACCACTGAGTGCGACTATTCCGAAGATAGAGATGAATGACAAGTTGTAGCCAAGTAAGTAGTGCCCAACCAAGGCTCCTGCCGCACCAAAAGGCACGCCTGCTAAGATGATGAGCGGTTGTGAGTAACTTTTTAATTGCGATGCCATCATCGCAAAAATGATGAGCAGTGCGACTAGGGTCAACCTGCCCAATGAGGATAGATCATTTGATTGTTCACGGCCTGCTCCAGATTGGCGTATTTGTAAGCCAGGAAATTGTTGCTTAAGCGCGGGGACAAATTGCTCTAATATCTGAGTGTTAGCAATGCTTGGCGTGGTCACAGCATTGTCTACCTGACCTGAAACCGAGACAATTCTTAGGCCGTCAATACGATTGATGGCAGACAAGCTTCTTGACTCTGTGACTTGGGCAACACTGGCAAGCGGTGCTTCGCTACCGTCGGCAAGGCGGATACGTGCATCAAACAAATCTTCGGTAGAGCTGCGGTTGGTCTGTGGATAACGAACCATTACTTTTAACTCTTCGCGTCCACGCTGAATACGTTGCACTTCTTCACCAAAAAAGTTTCGGCGAAGTTGCCTAGCGATGTCAGTCGGGGTGAGTCCAGCGGCTTCACCAGTGGCTGTTAAATTTATATCAAGTTGCCGTTTACCAATGCTGTTGGAATCTTGGACTTCGTAGACACCATCAATGGTTTCGTAACTTGCCCTTAAACTTGAAACAGCTTGTTCAAGGGTTTCGCTATCTTGATGGGCGAGTTCAAATTCCAGATCAGCTTGGCCGCCAAAAAAGTCAGCGACATAAGAGAGTCGTTCGACACCGGGAATATCACCCACCTCGGCTCGCCACAAGCGCTCCAATTCTTTTGCGTTGCGGGTTCTGGGAGGCTCAGGCCCCAGTGTTATTTGTACTGATGCAAGATGACTCGCTATTGTCATGCGACTGCCACCGCCGGGTCCACCGCCTGATCTTGTTTGTCCACCTATAGTGACGCTAATAGATTCGAAGGCAACACCATCGAGGCGTGCATTAACCGTATTCGCTGCTGCAACCATTTTGTTAGCGGCGTCTTGTGTTGATTCAAACGGAGTACCAATGGGGAATTCAACTGTAGCCCGAATCGAGTTTGCTTCCAATGCAGGAAAGAATAAGAATCGCACAGCACCACTTCCCACTAATAAACCTGCAAGTACTAATAGGCCGATACCGCCCACCAGTGTCAGGTAACGAAAGCGGACAGCGCGTGCTACCGCCGGTGCTAGGATTTGGGTGCGGAATTGGTCAACTTTCACTGATACGGCGTTTTGTATTCGATCTAGAGGCCATCGGCTCCAATTTCCTCCGTTTGCTAAGTGCGACGGTAAAATAAGGAAGGCTTCAATCAACGACATAGCCAGTACCAGAATAACCACTACCGGCACCACGCCAAGAATTTGCCCAAATGTCCCTGTGACAAACAGTAATGGTGCGAATGCTGCCATGGTTGTTAACACCCCCACCATCACAGGCCCAATTACAGCATTGACACCGTCCATCGCGGCTTGCATACCCGTTTTACCCTGTTCTTGTTCTGAAATAATACTCTCGCCCACCACCACTGCATCATCAACGACTATCCCCAGCACAACAATCAAGGCGAAAAGGGATATCATATTAATATTGATAGCGAAGGCATCAAAAAATAAAAACGCACCCAAAAATGATATTGGCACACCCATGGCAACCCAAAGGGCGAGCCTTAAATCCAACATGATCACTAGGAAAAGGAAAACCAGAGCAAAGCCAAGTAAGCCATTTCTCAGCAACAAACCAATACGATCTTCCAGAACTTCTGTTTGGTCATTCCAAACGGATACATCGATACCCGGTGGCGGAGTATAATCTGCTAGAAATGTTTTGATCTCTTTTGCTATAGCAAGTACATCTTCTGTTTCTGACTTTTGGATTTTTACCAGTACACTCTCGCGACCATTAAATTGATTGATTAGGTCAACGTCGACAAACCCATCACGGACGGTCGCTACATCAGATACTCGCAGCACACTGCCATCTGGATCTGCGCGAAGTACAATATTTTCGAAGGCGTCACCAGAAGTACCCTTGGTGTTGGTGCGAAGTAATAGATCGCCACCTTGGGTTTGAATCTGACCCGACGATAGGTTAATAGAAGACCTACGGATTGTATTGGCGACTTCTGACATCGTGAGGTCATAGCGTCGTAGCGTATCCTCACTTATCTCGATAGCGATTTCGTAATCCTTCGCGCCGATGAGTGACACTAGGGATACGCCAGGTAGTGCCAGTAATTCTTGCTCAACCCTTTCAGCGCCGCGCCTGAGTTCCCGCTCACCCATTTCTGAGCTGACAACAATAGTCAATACATCTGATAGCGTCTCAGCACGGACTATTTTGGGTTGCTCTGCATCCTCTGGTGGAAAGTCGATAAGTTGCTGAACTGCAGCCTCAGCATCGTCACGGACCTTGTCCGCGTCGACAAAATCCTTTAATTCAAGTGTCACTGAACCGAGGTTTTCTGAAGCGCGAGAAATAACACGGTCAACGCCGTCGATGCCAAAAACGGCTTCTTCGACTCGCCTAGTAATACCTTCCTCAACTTCCGTAGGTGTTGCGCCAGGGTATACAACTGAAATACTCACAGTGCCTGGGTCGATCGTCGGAAAGACCTGCGCAGTCAGGCCCAGTGCAGACAACAAACCGCCCACGAGCAGGATCACCATAAGAAGATTGCCCGCAACTGGATTGTTGGCAAAATATCCGATCAAACCGCGATAGTTATCTTGGGTAGGTGTATCGGTTTGTATCTGTTTGAGGTCAGACATCAGTTTGTCTCTGCCAAGCGAACTGCCATTCCATCTCGAGCACCAGGAATAGTGCCAGTAACGATCCCGTCTGCAAATTCGAATGCCTCAACTAGATATTGGCCATTACTACGCCCTAAAATTTTGGCTGAGACACTCTCGATGCTGCCATTTTTCAAAATCCAGAACGTTTGTGCGACTTGAAGCGCGCTCTCTGGCAGCATAAAAGTGTTGTCGATTTCCGGTCCGCTTAAATTAACAGATACAAAGGTTCCTGGTGTTAATGACGGGTTATCATTTACCGTTAGAAAAACTTGAGAGAATTGGGTACGCGAATTTCGTTCGGCCGCTATTCTGTCGATGCGACCTTCAAAAGTGACACCATCGACCGTGATCATGGCTACGCGGTTTTTTGCAGGCAATATTTTAGCCAGCTCTTTTGGCGCAAGTGCTATGACGATTTCAACTGCATCTAAGGCATAAACTCGGCCAAAAGATTGACCCGCATTTAATATTTGACCTTCATCGGCGGAACTTTCAACTACTCTTCCCGAAAAAGGCAACGAATAAACGCTGCGCTCAAGGTTGACTTGTGCAATGTCCCGGCGTGCAATAGCGGCTTGCAATTGTGCATTGGCACGGGTTATTTGTGGTTCTTTAGCGATGAGTGGTGGCACGTCTTTTCCTGGGTTCAGACGTTGGTAACTGGTGATGTCAACTGAAGCTTCAGCTTGACTCAATTGCAGTGATGCTTGGGCTGAGGTGACGTCTGCCTGTACCTGGGCTAAAGCAAGGGTAAAGTCTCGCTGTTCAAGGGTGACTAATGTCTCTCCTGCTGAAAAGCTACCACCATTTCGTAAAACATCAGAGGTGGCAACAACTCTGCCAGATACTTGAGATGTTAGGGTTACATAACTGCGAACGGTAACAGAACCGGTTGAAGTGACCGTTAGTTGCTCGGACGAAATAAAAGGTTTTACAACGGAAACCAGTGGTATCAGTTTACTTGAGTCAGATGAAAAATTTTGTAGTGGTGTTGCCGCCGCGGATTGATCAGGGGCTCTCGAATAGACAAATGCTAAGACCATCAAAACAACCACACCTACTATTTGAAGCACACCGATTATTGGTTTTTTTCTTACGGTTACCGTCATACATTTTTCTCAAATTACGTGGCATGGCGCCAATATAAACTACACAAAGATCTTATACGGAAATTTTGTCTTTATAGACCACAAAAAAATATGCTGTATAACTTAGATAATAAGGTTGCTTGGCTAACAAACTAGATTGCAGATTAATTAGGTTCTAAAACCAGAAACGGATTAGCTTAAATATTTCGTGGTTGGATGTTGTTTGCGTCTATGTATGTCGCTATTTTTTTGACGGGGATACAGAGTGGAAGCTGAACTTCTTGGTGAAGTCCAGCTAGTCTTTAATACTATAGGTAGTAAAGCAACACATAAGCCGATAACAACCCTGCAATCCATAAAGCGGTGGTGCCCACAGGCCAAGAACGAGCAAACACGCCACGTTCTTTACTGTCAGAGGTATGTGGTTGACCCAGGTAATTGATGGCCATCCGATGTAAGAATTTCTGCAAACTTACTCTTCGTACTGCAATCACTTCACCGATTGAACTAAGTACATGCTCAATTATTCTCACCAATGAAACGGCCGCACGTCGCCACAACCAATCAGTGTCGAGACTTATCGTCATGGTCCGTTTCATCAGTGGTAAGAGCACGAAAAATGCCAGACCTGAAAATAGTAGTAGCTGTAAATAAAATAGCACTTTACCCACAGTATACGGTTGATAGTCAACTGGGTAAGGTAGCAAGCTATAAAGCAACTCGGGGAAAATACCCAGCAGAATACATAAGCTGGCAAAGATGATCATCGCCAGTCCCATATTCCATGGAGCATCTTTAGGTCGTAAACCTGAATCTTTTTGAAAAAACACAAACCAAGGAAATTTGATCCCTGCATGTAGAAATACACCGGCAGATGCGGCGGTTAATGCCATGTACACCCATACTAGATTTCCATCAACGGCAGCTTGGGAAATCATGCTTTTTGTGGTGAAGCCTGATGTCAGTGGAAAACTTGAAATGGCTAGAGCACCAATAATACCGCAAACGCAGGTAAGTGGCATGGTGCGAAAAAGACCACCCAGCTCCATACATTTATTTTTCCCAGTGCGGTAGATAACAACACCTGCGCTCATAAATAGTAGGGCTTTGTAAATAATATGAGCAAAGGCATGCGCCGTCGCACCATTGAGAGCCATTTCGGTGCCAATACCCACGGCAACAACCATGAAACCGACTTGGTTAACCACAGAGTAAGCAAGAATTCGCCGAACATCGTTTTCAAGTAGGGCAAAGATGATGCCGTACATAACCATAAATAAACCGATGCCAATCAACACAGGCTCGCCCGGGAACAATAATATAAGTGCCAGCACCGCAGTTTTAGTCGTAAATGCCGACAGAAACACCGAGCCTGTGGGTGTGGATTCTGGGTAAGCATCGGCCAGCCATGCGGAAACCGGTGGTGCTGCGGCGTTTATCAATATGCCAATCAGTATCATCCATGTACTGAAATCTGTTGCCAGCATAGGTTGAATTTGGATAGAACCGGTACCCACAACCACACCTTCAATTCCAACCTTTAGCACCACTCCACCGAGGAGATGCATGATGGCATATCGTATCCCCGCTGCTCGTGCGCCTGGCGTACCGCCGCACCATACAACTATGGTAGAAAATATCGCCATCAGTTCCCAGTATAAAAATAGGGTAATAAGGTCACCAGCAAAACAGACACCTATGGCACCCGCGGCGTATGCAAAAGCGGCGGCAAGTTCATACCAACGTGCTACGCGAAAAGAATAAAGCCCTCCCACAAAGACCATTATCGCAAAAATGGTAGCGAACAAGCGCCTTAGGGGGCTACCCTCAACGGGTTCAATATTGTAGGAAAGAAATTTCACGGTACTTTGAACACCGTCGGGGATCTGCCATATGGCCCATAGGGTAATTATGGGGGCTACTAATATGACGGCGGTCCGAGCATGACCTTTAACCAGACATATTAGGACAGCAGCTATCAGCAAGATAAGTGCAGGGGAGAAAATGTCAAACTCCATTGCTGCTCTCCTTTACCTTGTCATGACTCGAGTCTGGGATTTGAGCATTTTCTGATTCATCATAATAGTCTTGTGGGCGCTTCAATACCAAGCCTAATAATTTTGCTACTAACACCATTACCAGACAACTTACAAATCCATAAACTGCACCAAAACCAAACCAAGCATCAAAGCCGAAATAACCTTTAACGTAAATCACGGTCTGTGCAAGTACCGTTAATGCGAGCAAAATGCTGGAACCAATCCATAACTTACGAATAGTTGACGGTCGGACTAACCAGTGAAGTTTATTTTCATCATTCATTACTATCCCAACCCCTGCACTACTTGGCTTTCCAATTCGATTACTGGACCGTTAAACAAAAAGAAAGCGAGTGTCAGAAGTGCGGTTAAACACAATGCTAATACGGCTAAAAACGGTGCCTCTCCATGTTCTTTGCCACCTTCTTTTTCACGTTCAAACCAGACCATGTATAAAATAGGTAAAAAGTAAGCTGCGTTGAGAACAGTACTGGCAATGATAGTGAATACGGCTACTAGATTGTTAGCTTCGAATGCGCCCGCTAAAATATACCATTTGGAGACAAAACCGCCTGTGGGTGGCACACCGATCATACTCAGCGCTCCGATCGTAAACGCCGCCATGGTCCATGGCATACGCCTACCAATACCCCGTAATTGATGAATTTCGGTTTTCTTGGAGGCAATATAAATAGCACCTGCCGCAAAGAATAAAGTTATCTTTCCGAAAGCGTGAGCAACCATATGTATGGCGGCACCTACCTCTGCTAACGGTTTTAGTATAGCTGCGGCCATCACCACATACGAAAGTTGGGCAATAGTAGAGTAAGCAAGTAGGCGTTTGATGTTGGTTTGCCGTAATGCCACTAAGCTTGCTGTAATGATGGTAAATGCTGCAGCATATAACAACCATTGTGAGCTGGAAGCTTCAAACAGAAAATCAATTCCAAATATGTAAACGATAATTTTTGTTATAGTAAAAACACCCGCCTTTACCACTGCAACGGCATGCAATAAGGCGCTCACTGGCGTAGGTGCCACCATAGCTGCAGGTAGCCATTTGTGGACCGGCATCACTGCTGCTTTACCCACACCAAATACGAACAGGCCTAGAAGTAAACCAATCTCAGGATCATTCAATTTACCAGCGAGGATACCCCCAGTGGTAAAATCGCCTGTTCCTGCCACGGTGTAGGTCCAGATTATCGCAGGCAAAAATAAACCGATGGATGTGCTAAGTAAAACACCTAGATAAATTCTTGCTGAACGCACTGTAGCAGCATCACCTTTGTGGGCTACCAGCGGATACGTAGAAAGCGTTAACAATTCGTAGAATAAAAATAAAGTAAACAGATTGCCGGCAAAAGCGACACCAATAGTGGCGGAAAGAGCAAGGGCGAAACAGGCAAAAAAGCGTGTTTGGTTTTGCTCTTTGTTGCCACGCATGTAGCCTACGGAATATATTGAGTTGATAAGCCAAAGACCAGATGCCAAGGCAGCAAATAACATGCCCAGCGGTTCCACTGTAAAAGCAATGGTAAGCCCCGGCATCACCTGACTTACCTCTACTGAGGGACGTCCACCATCCATCAGAATTGGCAACAGTCCCCAGACTACCCAAATCAATGACAGTGAGGTAATGGCAGTGGCTGCTTCACGCAGGTTAGGACTTATGCGCCCAGCAAGAGCAATAGCTAGTGCGCCTAATAATGGAATGCCAATGGCGACTAATATTGCGGTTTCTGGTGTCATCGTGAGCCCTCTAATAGCAGGGCTGCAGCACTATTTGCTAGCTCTAATGGAACCTGCGGAAATAATCCAAAGTATATGTTCAGCACCGCAACCAGCCCAGTAATCAGTAATAGTTGTACTGGTGCTTCAGATAGCGGGGCTTCTCCTTCAACAGGAGCCTGGAAGTAAAGTGCTTCAACGATGCGCCAGATATACACTACTGCCATCAATGAACTAACAAGAATAATAGCGACTAAGCCCCAGCCCCAAGGTCCGGTCTCTAGTGCTGCATTAATTAGCATCCATTTACTGATAAATCCTGCGGTACCCGGGACACCGATTAGGCTTAAACCACAGACCACAAAAGCGGCGCAGGTCCAAGGCATACGAGTGGATGCACCACCGAGTTGGTCTAGTCGCAAGTCGCGATATTGGTAGGCTAGGCAGGCAACAGCAAGAAATAGCCCCCCTTTTGCTAACGCATGGTTGAATATATGCATGGCACTGGCACTTAACCCTGCCATGCTCACAAAACTAACACCCAGCAAAATATAGCCAATTTGTGCAATAGAAGATGAAGCAAGCAACCTCTTAAGATGGCCTTCAAACATAGCGACTGCTGAGGCGATAAGTATCCCTAGAATGGCTAGGGGCATCATAAATATTGCGAATTGGATTTCGTGAGCATCAAGCGTGGCTTGAAATACCATGTAGTCAAAGCGTATTAATACATATAACGCCACCTTGGTGGCGCAAGCCGCGAGAAACACTGTCACCATATGTGGTGCATGTGTATACGCATTTGGGACCCAAACATGCAGTGGAAACACTGCCGCTTTAAGAGCTAAACCGATAGTAATGAACCCTGCTGCAACAAGGATTGGATTGATATCGGTAACATCACCAATCCGCGCCTCCATATCAGCCAAGTTAAGCGTGCCAGTCATCATGTAAATAAGACCCACACCAATAAGGTAAAAGGTTGCACCTATTGTGCCCATCATCAAATATTTGAAAACAGCAGGTAGCGCGCGACGGTCAGGACCACCCGCTATCAATATGTAGCTAGCGAGTGATGAAATCTCCATAAATACAAAGATATTAAAGGCGTCTGCTGATACAACTATGCCTACTAACCCAGACAGAACAAGGAGCCAAGCCGAGTAGAAAAGGGGGTGACGTTCGACTTCTATTTGTTGATCAATGCTGGGTTTAGCCCCTAGTAGGGCGGCTGCTGCTGCGCCCGTAATGACCAGTAACACCAGCGCACTAAACGCATCTACAGACAGGGCAATACCATAAGGTGCAGGCCAGCCACCCATGGCATACTCAATGGTTTGACCGTCTAATACCGCAATGGAAAGGGCCACGGCAATGGCAAAACTGAGCACAGCAACGGCAGTTGCTCCCGCCCATGCTAGACCACGTGGTTGTAATAAGACTATAAGTGGGGCCGATAACATCGGAACCACAACTTGCAGTGCAGGAAGGTGTGCTAATAAATCCATAGTAGTTAGTCGGCGTCCAAAATTTCGTTTTCTTCGATAGTGCCGTAACATTCACTGATACGCACCACCATGGCCAAGCCTAATGAGAGAGTCGATACCCCCACAACTATGGCTGTTAGTATCAAGACTTGAGGCAGAGGGTTAGAAAATATTTGATCTTCTACACCCTTTTGTATGATGGGAGCCGTGCCGCCTTCTACCTTGTCCATAGTGATATACATAAGGAATACTGCTGATTGAAAGATGGATAATCCAATCAATTTTTTGATTAGATTGGTTTTATTGATGACTGCGTATAATCCCACCGTTAAAATGATAGCGAACACCCAATAATTGAAATATCCCAGTAGTTCTAAAAAATTCATGACAATATCTCACGGGCTGCAAAAGCATGGAAAATAGCCAGAAGGGCTCCACAAACGGCCATGCCCACTCCGGCCTCAATAATTAAAATACCCAGCTGCTGTCCAAATATAGGGTCGGCTGCCAGTACAGAATAATCTAGAAAAGCGCCGCCCATAAACATACAAGCCACTCCAACACCGCCATACAGTAGCGCACCACCTATAACCATACCCAGTAACACTCCACGAGGTATTGCGCGCAGCGCTTCAGATTCGCCTTCAAGCAAAGCGTAAAGGATGACACCTGTGGCAATAATAGCGCCAGCCTGGAATCCTCCGCCTGGACCATACTCACCATGAAATTGCACGTACAGACCAAATAGCACTATAAACGGGATCAGTAACCGACCGACCACTTGAGGTATCAGATGATGGCGAAGACCACTATTCTTTTCGGTCACTTTTCGAGTTTTCCGTGGAGGGCTCACACCAAGAATAAATAAGACCCCAATACATGCAGCGAAAACAACAAATACCTCGCCAAGTGTATCGTAACCTCTGAATGAGCTCAGAATAGCGGTGACTACATTGGGGATATCGATATATTCAGTAGTTTTCTCTATATACCACGGAGCAATATGTTGATGCACTGGGGCATCTGGGTCGCCAAGCCTTGGTTTATCAAAGGTTGCGTAAATAATCAGCAGTGCCAGCACGCCCACAGTACCAAAAGCTACCCAACGTCCTCCCTCTCGAGGTTTCTCCTTGTCATCAGTTAGCGCTAATGCATACAGAAAAATGACTGTTGTTACTCCAGCACCCACCGCGGCTTCTGTTAGCGCTACATCGGCAGCGTCCAGAATAAAAAAGTTGGCAGCCATCAGTAAACTGAAGATAGATGTCAGCATAACTGCAACGAAAAGATCTTTAGTGCGCACAATAGCGATCGCGGTAATCACGAGTAGGGTGAGTAGAAACAACCCAAAAATGAATATCATTCTGGCGTGTTTTCCTTGGGTTTGTCGCTAGCAGTTCCAGCGTCTGGTTTGAGACCGGATAACAGTGCCGCATTGGCTAGCGCATAGGTAGCGGTTGGCCCCGTTAACAGTAGAAATAGCATGATAGCGAACAGCTTTAAAGTGGCCAAAGTTAAGCCGGCTTGTAGCATCATGCCAACAAAGATTAAAATGGTTGCCATGGTATCAGTAAGGCTGGCGGCATGAATTCTGGTGTAAAAGTTTGGCAGGCGCAGACCGCCAATGCCGCCGATCAACACACAGGCACCTCCTAAAGAAAGCAGGATCCAACTTAGAATATCCAACGCGATATCAATCATCTTTGGACCCAGATTCTTTTCGTGCGCGATTTTGGAAGAACTCCAATACCGCAAGGATCCCAACCATATTGATTAGGGCGTAAGCTAGTGCAAGATCAAGAAAATCTGGCCGACCGTAAAGAAAAGCAATAACAGACAGCAGCAATACTGTCTTGGTGCCGAATACATTGACCGCCAGTACACGGTCGTAAACACTTGGGCCCATTAGAGCTCTAACGAGGGCTAAGACCATGGTTACCAAAATGGCGATAGAGACGAGAATATACATGCCTATTTGCGCTCCAGTGCGGCGGCTCGACGATTGGCTTCGCCTTTTTGTAATTCACGTGCACCTTCGTTGGTTAGGCAGTGAATCAATAGTTTCCCCTCATGTAAATCCAAGGTGACAGTCCCCGGAGAAAGCGTAATCGAATTGCCAAGGATCACCTGACCCACATCAGTTTGGGCTTGGGCTTCTAGCACAACCACTGTGGGACTTATAGGTAGGGAGGGTTTTAGTATCAGCTTGGCCACATCTATGCTTGAAACAATAATTTCACGTAGCAACCATATCCAATAACCGGGCAGGCGGGGCAAAAGTCCAAGCAATGCCTGATGCCGGAAAAACCCCATGCGGTGGGCTAGGTAAACACTAAGCACGCAGGAGAAAACGCCTAATCCCACGACCAGTGGTTTGTAAAGACCTGACCAAAGTAGCCAAGTGATAGAAAGAATAAGTAACAACAGCAAAACAGACGAGAGACGAGCCTCACCTCGCTGCAGCATATGCGGGGCTCGAGTTAGACTCATTGTATACAGGGGTAATTATTAAGTAGTGATTTGTATACGGCTTCCATAGCAGGTTCATCTTTTGTTTTACTATGTTGTTGGACTGCCAGATCGGCAACAACAACGGCAACAACATCACGAAGTGGCAGTGGGTCACCAAGGCAAAAACCGGCCAGTTTTGCAGCTCGAGAACGATCAACACGGCCTGGCATACGAGTGCGCATCGCACGATCTGCAAAGGTCTCATTGCCAGAAATAGCATTTTCGGCATTCAACATGACACGGGCATCGGTCGCAATGGCCCCGTCTATAAAGCCTTGAATATAACGGACACAGTACTGGCCATCTACGCCTTCCGGATCAGTTTTAAGTAATGCACAGTGGGATGCCAATTCCTGAGAAGAAAGTACTTCCAGTGCATTGGCCGAAGTTACTGACATTAATTGCAGTAACAGGAGCGCGCAGCCAAGCTTGGAATAGCGCTTTGCAGTATTACGTAGACTTGAATGTTTATTTTCTAGATACATGGACAGAGACCCATTGCTAACATTATGAATAGTATGAACTATTTACCGAGGGGTGCAAGCATTTGCGAGTGAGTATCAGTAAGTTTGAGTGAACGCATATTTTCTCGTACTTTTGTTATATTTTGAACGACAACTTTATACTGCTGTTGTTGTGATTTGGATCTGAAGTTGCCTAATAACGATTAATAAATTAGTTGAGCACTAATCTGCAACTGCCAGATTAAATTTAGATACATTCTTATAAAAAATATAGAGTCGATATTTAAATGCCATTCAAGTTGAACGGCATTTATATTTTATTTATTGGTTTGAAATTTACAGAATAAAGCGACTTAAATCTTCATCGTCTACTAACTTCTCTAAGTGATCGTCAACGTATTTAGCATCGACAATTAACGATTCGCCACTTTTTTCAGAGGCGACGTAAGATATCTCTTCCATCAGTTTTTCCATGACAGTATGCAAACGTCTGGCACCAATGTTTTCGGTACGTTCATTTACTTTCCAGGCGGCCTGAGCGATACGCTCTATACCTTCTTCAGTAAATGACACATCTACACCTTCGGTTTTCAGAAGAGCAACATATTGTTCGGTAAGCGATGCGTTTGGCTCAGTCAAAATGCGCACAAAATCGTGAGCAGTCAACGCGGAAAGTTCAACACGAATGGGTAAACGGCCTTGTAGTTCGGGAATTAAGTCTGAAGGTTTGCACATTTGAAACGCACCAGAAGCAATAAACAAAATATGATCGGTTTTGACTGTGCCATGTTTAGTGGACACGGTCGAACCTTCAACTAAGGGCAATAAGTCCCGTTGTACGCCTTCACGGGATACGTCTCCACCGCTGGTCGAGCCTTCCCGCTTACATATTTTGTCAATTTCATCAATAAACACTATGCCGTTTTGTTCAAGTGACTCTATAGCGGTTTGTTTCAGGTCTTCTTGATTGATTAACTTGCCAGCTTCTTCGTCGATTAGTAATTTAAAGGCTTCTTTAACTTTAAGTTTTTTCTTTTTATTTTGACTACCCGACAAATTTTGAAACATGCCTTGTAGTTGATTGGTCATTTCTTCCATGCCTGGAGGTGCCATTATTTCTACGCCAACTTGAGGCGCGGCAACGTCTAGCTCAATTTCTTTATCATCTAACAAACCTTCACGGAGTTTTTTGCGGAAAATTTGTCTAGTGCCCTTATCCTTATGCTCTTCCTTATCATCAAAGGCATTTTCTGGTGGTGGTAATAATGCATCTAAAATACGTTCTTCTGCCGCTTCTTCAGCGCGGAACTTTACTTTGCTTTTGGCTTGTTCTTTGGTCATTTTAACCGCGATGTCAGCCAAGTCACGAATGATAGTTTCGACTTCTTTACCTACATAACCCACTTCCGTAAATTTTGTGGCTTCGACTTTAATAAAAGGTGCGTTGGCTAATTTGGCTAAGCGACGTGCAATTTCGGTTTTTCCCACACCCGTTGGGCCGATCATCAGTATATTTTTAGGGGTCACTTCTTGGCGCAGCTCCAATCCAAGCTGCATTCTGCGCCAGCGATTTCGAAGAGCAATAGACACTGCACGTTTTGCATCTTGCTGACCGATAATATGACTGTCCAATTCGTGGACGATTTCTCTTGGGGTCATTTCTGACATAAATAAAACCTTCTAATTTGGGTAATCGACTGGCGATAAATGTATTCAACGCCAGTCAGGAAAAGTGTCTTAGCCGATATGGTTAATAATCGATTGTTTCAATTGTTTGGCTATGATTCGTAAATACGCAAATATTGCCCGCTATGGTCAAACTTTTTTCGGCTATTTCTTTGGCTGATAATTCGGTGTTATCCAACAACGCCATAGCGGCTGATTGGGCAAAGTTGCCGCCAGAGCCTATGGCAATTAGGTCATTTTCTGGCTGTACTACGTCGCCATTTCCAGTAATGATGAATGAGGCTGTTTCGTCTGCAACAGCTAGGATTGCCTCTAGTTTGCGTAACATACGATCGCTACGCCAGTCTTTTGCTAATTCAACGGCTGCACGTGTTAAGTTTCCTTGATGCATTTCAAGTTTAGATTCAAAACGTTCAAACAAGGTAAACGCATCAGCTGTGCCGCCAGCAAAACCCGCCAACACTTTATCATTATATAAGCGACGTACTTTTTTTGCGTTGCCTTTCATTACGGTATTGCCAAGTGATACTTGACCATCGCCTGCTATTACAACTTGATTATTGCGGCGTACAGATACAATTGTAGTCACGAAAATTCCTTGAATGTCCAAGGACAACAATATAGGTATACACGAAGGTTTACATAAAGGTTGTCAGAGCTAAGAGTGGGCTATTGTCTTCTTTATCAGAGGAACAATGCCAGATGGATTAGATGTGGGGAGTATTCTGTTTTTTTCAAGCCGCAAGCAGTTGCTCACGACTTGTAATATTCAGTGTCCGATTTTATTAGAGGTTCCAATTCCAAATCTTACAGCCGTTAATTTTTGCACGTTGCAAAGTATGGCGGTGTTTTTCGGCTAAGCGTTTGCTGTCATAAGGACCAAGGATGACACGATACCACACTCCTGACGTCCCTTTACTGGACCTAACTTGTGCTTCTAAACCTTGAAAGGCAATATTTGCTTTAAGCGCTTGAGCCTGTTCCTTTTTTCTAAACGACCCACACTGGATTAGACGGCGCACTGTTGGTACGTCTTGCTCTTTATGCTCTATTTTGACAGTGAATTCTGGCAAGCTTTTAATAAATTCCCATTCTTCCTCTGGAATATCAGGCATTGATTTTTTTTCGTTTTGGGCTTGCTCAATGCTTGCGTCATCCTTGGATATCTCTTCAGGCGCGGTACCTTTGATACTCCATAAAAAATAGCTAAAACCGGCCACCAATGAAAGGGTGATGACGATCCGCAACCAAGGTAGTGAATGTAGTGAATGTAGTGAAGGTTTGGGAGGAGGTGGAGCTTGTTTTTTGCTGCGTCCACGAGCCACGTAATCTTTGTGAGCCATGTTTTAAAAAGTACTGCATAGAAATAAGGGCCATGATGTTACCTAGGTTCACAGGATCCTCAATCAGAATTTGCATTATTATTGAATATAACCTGAACTCTGGTTAAGACTTGCTGCTGGACGGTATGGCTTATCCAGAGTTCAGGTTAACTAAAATCCTGCGGATCGATATCTAACGACCAGCGAATTTTATTGGCCAAGTTTAATGTTTCGATCTGTTTGATTTGTTGCCCAATGGCTTTTTGTAAGGTACTACGCTGCGGACTTTGTAATAATAATTGCATTCGATATTGGCCTTGTCGTTTTTCCATTAAAGCTGGAATAGGGCCGACACAATCCACAGCGCTAGCAGCACAGAATAGATGGGAAATTTGTTGTAAAAAATCAAAAGCATCGCGGGCGCTTAATGCCTGTGCTTTGAATAATGCTTGAAACGTATAAGGTGGCAAATTTGCATGTTGTCTCTCCAATAAAGCATATTGCGCAAAATGTGCGTAGCCGTTATTAATCAAGTCCTGTAATAACGGATGACCAGGGTCGTGAGTCTGCAACCACATTTCACCGGGTTTTTCTGCACGCCCTGCACGTCCTGCGAGTTGCGTGATAAGTTGCGCCAAATGTTCTGCTGCTCGATAGTCTGCACTAAACAGTGCACCGTCAACATCAAGAATAAGCACCAGTGTGACATTGGGAAAGTGGTGACCTTTAGACAAAATCTGTGTGCCAATGAGGATTTGATGCTCGTTGTTGTTAATACTATTGAGCATGTTATCTAGTTTGTTTTTGCCTCTAGCGCTGTCACTATCTATTCGAATGCTGCTGTACTGTGGAAAATAAGCGGCTAGTCCTTGTTCCAATTGTTCTGTACCGACACCCATCGAAGTCAGCTCATTGGATTGGCATTGTTGGCAATTCTTAGGGATCGACTTAGCGCTACCACAGTGGTGGCATTGTAATTTGAACAACTGTTTATGCACAGTGAACGGTTTGTCACATCGCTTACAGTGTTCAACAAAACCACATTGATGGCACATAAGGGCTGGCGCATAACCCCTGCGATTAATAAACAACATCACCTGACTGCCTTGCTGCAAATGCTGACTCATACGATCCAACATGCCCTGGGCCACACCAAATTTCAGAGGCTGCTGGCGAATGTCAAAAACGTGTTGAGTAGCGAGTGATGCATTGCCAGCTCGCTCATGCAATTTAAGGTGTTGATATTTACCGGTTAGTGCATTGTTTAGTGTTTCTAGCGCTGGAGTTGCCGAACCCAATACCAGCGGTATATTTTCTTCACGGGCGCGCATCACCGCGAGATCACGTGCGTGATAACGTAATCCATCTTGTTGTTTATACGAAGAATCATGCTCTTCATCAACAATTAGCAAACCAGGTTTAAGCATGGGTGTGAATATTGCGGAGCGGGTCCCTATAATGATACCTAACTGTGCATTGGCACTTTGTTGCCATACCTGAAGGCGTTCATTATTGTTAAGTCCTGAGTGTAAAATGCCTACATCAATACCGAAGCGATATTTAAATCTATGCACAGTTTGTGGTGTAAGCCCAATTTCGGGCACTAAAATCAGCACTTGTTTACCTTGTTTAAGCACCTGTTCTATTGCCTGTAGATACACCTCTGTTTTACCGCTACCGGTAATACCGTCTAACAAAAAACAGCCATATTGGTCGAGTTTTGCTTCAATGCAACTTATGGCGATGGCTTGCTCTACATTGGCCATAGGTTTGTCTTGGATGGTTAGATCTTGTTGCCATGTTGATGCTGTAGATGGGGTTTTTTCAATGAGATTGATTAAATCTTTTTCTACTAAAGATTTAATCACAGCCGCGCCAAAATCAGCTTTGGCCTTAGACTTAATCATATCTTGGTTACGCAATGACTCTACTAACGAGCGCTGTTTCGGTGCGCGGGACAAACTGTTTATATCTGCAGACTGGCCAGCGTCGCTTAATGTCCAATATTGAATCGGTTTTGCCAAGCTTGACTCACCTTTTCTAAGCGCTACCGGGATTGCCGTTTGAACTACGTCACCAATGGGGTGTTTATAATATTGAGCCAACCAGTTGCACAGTTTAATTAATGTTGGATTAAATATCGGTGTATCATCTATTACCGTTTCAATGGATTTTAGTTTACTGATATCCCAATCTGACTTTTCGCTTATTCCCCAAACCACACCTATTAATTTGCGAGGACCAAAAGAAACACGCACACGAACACCCACAGGTAACGCTGTACCTTCATAGATATAATCGAACAATTGACGCTTCGGAATAGGGAGCGCGACACTAAGTATTGCCATTTTTTTACTGTATAGCCTTTGATTGAAGAGGTGGTTTGGGTATAAAATCAACAAAACCCTTGATCGCCTAAGCCCGTTACATTAATATGCGCGCCACTTTGCGGCAAGCCACAAAGCTTTTTAATTTAATTTTCGTATGGTGTTCAACTTCGGGTTGGATAGCGATGCGGCCTGACGAAGAGGTAACCCATGAAACAAGATATCCATCCTGATTATCAAATAATGACTGCAAACTGTTCTTGCGGAAATATTATCAAAGTACGTTCTACTTTGAAAAAAGACCTCAACTTAGACGTATGTTCGTCTTGCCATCCTTTCTATACTGGTAAGCAACGTAACGTCGACACTGGTGGTCGTGTTGATAAATTCAACAAACGTTTTGCTGGTCTTAAGAAAAGCTAATACTTTTTTTAGTCTGACAATACACCGAAAAGGCGCTTGTTTAGCGCCTTTTTTGTGTCTTTTTATCAGTACATCCCACTTATACTGAAGTTAAAGTGGCTATCACTACTAAGTCACCAGTTAACAGCAACTCATACTAAAGTTGTAGTTTAATCTCTACTAAGTTCGGTTATTATCAAAAAGATTGTGGTATTGCTGAGTCTATGCGTTTCAAAACCATCAAGAATACCACTACTACTCTTACACTTATTGCTATTTGTTTAATGTGTGCAGCAGTGCTTATCTTTCTTGGGTTGAGCAAACAACCTTATGGCGAAGACTAAAACACATAAACTAAAATTAAAAAAAATTGGAGAAACGTAATTAAAAAACTCCCTACGATTGACGAAGCACTCACTGAAATTTTAAATGATTTAGTTGGTTATTCATGGCCTAGTAATATATTAGAATTAGAACTTGTCCTTGAACAGGTTATTGCATCTATAAATATGCCGGAAAACCCCTCAATGATTAAGCACGCATTGCGTGAGATTTCCCCTGAACTCTTTATAGAAAAAAATTAATACTGGTTGAATTTAGGTTAGGAAAAAAAAGCGCTGGAACTGGTGGTAAACCCAATACATTGATGTGGCTCAATAGATCCTAATACCTAGGTTAAGACCATAATATTTTTAACTTGGTATAGGTAATGACCACACTAAGAAATATTCAAAAGAATTCAAACTAGCTTGTTCTGCTTTGATTCAACTCGCTTAAGTTTTGTGTTCAATGGGGAAACTACGAAATATCAATACTAATTATAATGGCTATATAGAAATACTGGTCTGATCTGATATGTTCAGTGGCTAATGCTGTGTTACATTCCAGCAACAATGTTGTTTAACGCTTTGTTTGGTGGGACTTTCATATAAGAGCCCTTTTTTAGAAGAGCATATTTATATAAAAGCATTCATTTATGAAAACACCAATAAACGTTTAAACTTGCCGTCAACATTTCTTAATTTTAAAAGGACTGACAACATCATGTCTGATTTCCGCCAACAAGCCCTTGATTATCATTCCAAACCTGTACCAGGAAAAATCAGCATTGAGCTCACTAAGCCTGCCGAAACTGTCACCGACTTAGCGCTAGCATATAGTCCTGGTGTGGCTGAGCCCGTTAGAGAGATTGCAGCCGATCCCGATGCTGCTTATAAATACACTGGCAAAGGAAATCTAGTGGCGGTTATTTCAAACGGCACGGCCATTTTAGGCTTAGGTAATTTAGGTCCTCTTGCGTCCAAACCCGTTATGGAAGGTAAGGCCTTGTTGTTTAAACGTTTTGCCAACATCGATTCTATTGATATTGAAGTGAAACATACTACAACGGAAGAATTTATTAACACTGTCGCCAGTATTGCAGATACCTTCGGTGGGATTAACCTTGAAGATATTAAAGCCCCTGAATGTTTTGAAATAGAGCAAGAATTAATTAAACGCTGCGCCATACCTGTTTTTCATGATGATCAGCACGGTACTGCTATAGTCACCGCCGCAGGCATGTTGAATGCGTTGGAAATTCAAGGTAAAAGTATTGGCGATGCGACTATTGTGTGTCTAGGCGCGGGTGCTGCAGCTACCGCTTGCATGCAGTTATTGATTAAATGTGGTGCAAAACGCGAACGCATCTACATGCTTGATAGACAAGGTGTGATCCATACTTGTCGTGAAGAACTCACCATCCACAAAAAGATGTTTGCCAATAACACAGACAAACGCACCTTAGAAGATGCCCTAGATGGCGCAGATGTATTTATTGGCGTCTCTGGACCTAATTTATTACCTCCTGAAGCATTGAAGTTAATGGCGCCTAATCCCATCGTTTTTGCATGCTCGAATCCTGATCCTGAAATTAAACCTGAGTTGGCCCATCAGGTACGGGATGACTTAATTATGGCAACAGGGCGCTCTGACTATCCTAATCAAGTGAATAACGTACTGTGTTTTCCGTTTATTTTCCGTGGCGCGTTGGATGTGCGTGCCTCTAAAATTAACGATGAAATGAAAATTGCTGCGGTAGATGCCATTCGCAGCATTGCTAAAGAAGACGTGTCCAAAGAAGTACTGGCTGCTAGTAATATAGATAGTCTTAGTTTTGGTAAGGACTACATTATCCCTAAACCAATGGATCCACGACTCTTGAAACGTGTGGCTCGGGCAGTGGCTCAAGCCGCTATAGATTCAGGAGTGACAGCCATAAAAGAGTTACCTCTAGGTTATATGCAGGAGTAAATACAAAGAACACATGGCCTCAATGTTGCTAGCCTCAATACTAATAACAAGTACTAGTTAGTAAAAATTGATATTAATAGCAGCATGACACTAGCAATGAGATTTTGACTTAAAATGTCATCTGCATGTAACAGGAGTCAAAGTCATGTCCACAGTCAATTCAATCCATCATTTAAACTTTGTGGTGCGAGAACTCGCGCCACAGGTTGAGTATTTACGCACCCTCTTGCAGTCTGAGCCTATCATCGAAGACTTACCCACCAGACAAGTTAAAACCGCTCGTTTTTGTTTGTCAGGGGTATGGATTGTCCTTGTGCAACCCTTATCAACGGAAGGTGAAGTGGCTCGAATTTTGGCCGAACGAGGAGAAGGACTGTTTTTATTATCATTCAACGTAGATTCTTTGGATGAGTCCTTGGAAACGTTATCTAAGCAGGGTATTTATTCAGATAACAAAGGTAAACGACAGGGATTAGATAATTGGACAATTCAAGATCTTGATTGCCCCAATGCATTAGGTCCGATTTTACAACTCTGCCAACTGATTTCTAAATAGCAAATCTCTTTATTATTCATTCAATTTGAAATATTATTTTTCAAATTGAAATGAAAACCATCTAAAAATTCTTCGTTAGTTTGATTATAAATTTTCAAACTAACATTTAGCGCCATTAAAAATGGGCTATCAACTATAAATTGATGAAAATGGCATAACTAATGCTATCTAAAGCTATCTTTTATTCAACTTGAAAGTTGGCTAGTTATTTTGCATCAGCTTTTGTTCACTTTTATACAACCTCTAGTTGTCAGTCCTCCGGATCTGGAGAGAGCATTGTGAATAAAGTGAATACAAAACCCCAAGCAGTGAGGATTTTAATCTTTGGTCATAAAGAATTTAGTCAGCTGATGACAAGTGTCTTGCCCGAATTTGGGGGACAGGCAAAATTTAAATTATTCGATGCCATAGTCGGCAGTGTATCGGAAATAGATGAACATATTAGTAGTTTTTTACCCGATGTAATTGTCAGTGCTGGCTCTAATGCAGCCTACTTGAAGTCAGCCTTAGATTTACCCGTTGTATCCTTAGATTGCAGTGTCATAGATATTATTTCAGCATTAAAACGTGCTGCCCAAGTGGCTCGCAAAATAGTGATGATTAATTTTGCTGAAGCGTCACCTGTTGTGCCCGTGTTAGAAGCGGCATTGAATGTCACGGTGCAAGAGGAAATTTATACCACTGCCGAACAAGCCCGTGAATTATTTCAGTTAACACGTCAGCAGCCCAATATTGCCTATGTCGGGGCTAGTTTGGTGTGCGGTTTGGCTACCCAACATGGTATCCCTTCTTTTTTGTTATACAGTGCGGACTCCTGTCGCCAAACCATTGCTAGTGCCATTCGAATAGCCAATGAACAGTTAGTGACGAATCAAGGTGCTGCGTTAACTAATTGGTTGTTGAAACAATCAAAAACACCGATTTTTATGACCGACGAAGATGGTCAGTCTATTATTTTTAATCAAGCCGCTAGGCATGATTTAGGTGTGGAAAACGACAACTGTTCAGATTTAGAAAGTCTCATTCACTCCGAAGAAATAACCCGTCCCACAGACGGCGAGTGTCGAATTCAAGGGATTGACTGGTGGTTCCATCAAGATTGTGTGATGACAAAAGGTAAACCTCTTTATATTTACCAATTATATAGAAAAAAGCCTAAACCAGAAAAAGCCAAAGCCTCCTCTCGTCACAAATTAGTCTTTGAGTCATCCGCTATACAAAAAGTGATGCAGCAGGTCAGGGCATTTTCTTCTTCACCCAGTAATGTATTAATTTATGGTGAATCTGGAACAGGTAAGGAGCTTATTGCTCGTTCGGTACATGCAGCTAGTCCATTTTCAGAAGGTCATTTTGTCGCCCTTAACTGCTCATCCATCCCTACTGAATTGTTTGAAGGAGAACTCTTTGGGCATCGGGATGGTGCCTATACTGGAGCCAAGCGAGGTGGCAGGAAAGGACTCATCGAAGAGGCGCAGGATGGGGTGTTATTTCTTGATGAAATCAGTGAGCTTGCACTTGATCAACAATCAAAGTTACTGCGGTTTTTGCAAGAGCGTCATTATCGACCTTTAGGCTCTAATGAAGAAAAGCCTGCCAATTTAAAAGTGGTCGCTGCATCCAATAAAGAACTTAAACAGCTAGTCGTAGAAGGCAAGTTTCGGGAAGATTTATTTTTTAGACTCAATGTATTTAATATTGATATCCCACCTCTACGGGAACGCCCTGAGGATATCTCGAGTATTGCACAGCAGAAACTTTTTCGCTTTATCAGCAGTTATCAATCGCAGTTTACAGTTGATGAAATACTCACTGAAATCTTAGGTGACTTAGTGAGTTATTCGTGGCCGGGTAACGTACGTGAATTAGAAAATGTCCTTGAACGGGTTATTGCATCTATACAGATGGCAGAAGATCTCTCAAAGATTAAACATATTTTGCAGGAGATTTCCCCAGAACTATTTTTAGAAACAACATTTAATAACGACCAAGCATTGGTTAGAAAAAAAGAGTTACAACTGGTGGTGGACACCATGCATAGATTCAATGGCGATAAGCAACAGGTCGCCCAGTACCTTGGGTTGAGTCAAACAACCTTATGGCGAAGATTAAAACACATAAATCTAAAATAAAATAATAGGAGAAATACAATGGCAACACTCCGTAAAAGCGCGCTTGCAACAAGTATCTTTGTCGCTCTGTCCGCAAGTAGTTTAGTTGGAATCAATCAAGCGGTAGCTCAAGAGACGGCTGATCAAGAAGACGATTTTGAAATCATCAGTATTTCTCGTAAACGACCAGAAAGTCTGCAGGAAGTACCTATTGCCGTCACTGCTATCTCTGAAAAGATGATTGATAGTGCTGGCATCGAACGTCCTGGCGATTTTATTGGGCTTATTCCTAACGTGACTATGGTTGATGCAGCAAACGTGGGTGATACGCAAGTGACCATTCGCGGCATAGTATCGACCCGTGATGCTGAGGGTACTTTTGCCTATGTGGTAGATGGTGTGTTGATGACTAACCCAAACAGTTTCAATGAAGAATTATTAGATGTATCACAAATCGAAGTGCTTAAAGGCCCACAAGGTGCGTTGTATGGTCGAAATGCTGTGTCGGGTGCGATAATAGTCACCACTAAAATGCCAGCAGATGAACTAGAGGGCAGGGTCACCTTAGGCGTAGGAAATAACAATAGCCAAAGAATAAATGGTGTGATCAGTGGCCCATTATCAGAAAACGTTCGTGGTCGCTTAACCGCTAGTTATAAAACCACAGATGGTTTTTATGAAAATACTTTTACTGGTGCAGATGATTCAGTTGATTATCTTGAAGATACTAATATCCGCGGTCGTTTGATTTGGGATGCTAGCGATGATTTAACCTTAGATTTTCGTGCCAGCATGGGCAAGGTCGAGGGTGGTGCAATCAACTATAACGCTGTGTTTGCGTTACCTTCATTTGTGGCTAATGGATTTGATCCCGCTTTTAACAAAGACGTGAATGATGTCGATATTAAATTTGCTTTTAATGTACCAGGCGTCAATAAACAAGACACCACTGAGTTATCTTTAAAAGCTGACTGGGATCTAGATGGTATGGATGTCACCGCCGTTTTAGCTTACAACGATTTAGAAGAAGACCTACTGTCTGATGGGACCAGTGCCACCTTCTATGGTTATGAATTGACCCCTCAGTGTCAAACCGACCGCGCTAGCCTAAACAATACACCCGGTGCATTAGGTGGGGCAGATAGAACTGACTTATTCGGTGATTTTTTTGCACCTTTTGGCGTATTTCCTCCTGGCGTAGAGTTCACTGGGGTTTACGGACCCTTTACACCCTTATCGTGCGATGGTTATCAGTATCAAGAGCGAAGCCAGTCTGATATTAGTGGTGAATTACGTTTTACCTCAGACGATAACGATGCAGACTTAAGATGGATTGGTGGCGTCTATTTTGCCGAGATCGAACGTGATGTAGTCGTTGCTTATGGTGCCGATACGGGGCAAGGTTTCTTGAGCCAAGCTTATGTGCCACCCACTGGCCCTAATCCAACTGATTTACTATTCTCTGACACCTTTGATACCTCAGTAATGTCTGCATTTGGTCAGCTTGAATATGATTTGAGTGAGCAATGGGAATTAGCTGTAGCGCTTCGTTATGACTACGAAGATAGAGAAGTAAATAATAACGTACCCAATGTGACTGCCTCTGGACTGAATGTGAACACTTATGTTAACGGTGTATTAGGCCCAATTAATCCAGCCTTTAACGCTAATCCAAATGGTATTCCGAATCGAAACCGCTCATTTAGCCAGTGGCAACCTAAAGTTACTTTAGGTTATGCGGCGAATGACAACCTTAATTGGTATGCCAGTTATGGTGTAGGTTTCAGAAGTGGTGGGTTTAACTCTATCGGCACAGAAGCGACATTAGACTTTTGGTTTAATGCCAATGGTAATGGAACACCTGGTGATGCGGTGAATGCACAGCTCATCGTTAAAGACGAATACGATAAAGAAGTCACGACTAATATCGAGCTGGGTTTCAAATCGAAGATGATGAACAACAAAGTGAAACTGAATGCGGCTGTGTTCTCAACCACTGTTGATGATAATCAATTCTTTGAATTTTTCGCGGGGCCATTTGGTCTATTGCGTGCTGTGACCACTATCGAAGAATTAGCTATTCAAGGTTTTGAATTAGATCTCAGTGCCCAAGTGACTGAAGACATCACAGTATTTGGTGGTATGGGTTTATTGGACAGTGAAATTAAAGAAAACCGCAATCGTCCACTTTCTGTGGGTAATAAGGCTCCCCAAGCCGCGGATGAAACGTTTACTTTTGGAGTAAGCTGGGATTACACACTGACTGCTGATGTATTTATGACTACTCGATTAGATTGGCAGTATGTAGGCGAAACTAACTTCCATACATTACAAGGTACAGGACCCGAAGAAACGGCACAAAGTTTACCCACTATTTGGGACTTTTTTGGCACTTTGGGCGGCGGTGTACCTCCCGGTCCACATCCAGTTAACTTTGACAACGCTAGTCGTGATGCCTACAGCACAGTTAACCTAAGAGTCAGCTTTGACGCCGAAAATTGGAACTTAGCTATATGGGCTAAAAACTTAACGGACGAGAAATATTTGCAAGAAGTTATTCCTACTCCTGAGTTTGGTGGTTCTTTCATCCAACCTTCAGCACGTGATGCTTACGGTATCGACTTTACATATCGTTTCTAGTGTGTGGGAGCCGCAAGGCTCCTCTATTATTTATTGGAGTAGTTTACAGTGACTAATAAACCATTGTCAGGCACACGTATTCTTGATTTAACGCATATGTTATCTGGACCTTATTGCGGCATGATATTAGCCGATTTAGGAGCAGAGACCATAAAAGTTGAACCACTTAAGGGAGAGGGAACCCGCAAACTCTTAGCCACAGATCCAGAAAATTCTATTAATGGCATGGGGGCATATTTTATTACCCTTAATCGTAATAAACAAAGTGTTTGTATCGACCTGAAAACGGCCAAAGGCCTCGAATTATTTTATGACTTAGTGAAAATATCTGATGTGGTGATCAATAATTTTGGCGCAGGAGTGCCAACACGACTCAAAATTGATCATGCACATTTAAAAGAAGTGAATCCTCGTATTATCAGCTGTTCTATCACCGGTTTTGGTAACGATGGTCCAGGTTTTAAACGTCCGGCTTTTGATCAAGTTGCCCAAGCTATGGGCGGTGGTATGTCCATTACTGGTGCCAATGCGGATCAGCAAGTGCGAGCGGGTATACCTATTGGTGATTTAGGTGGTGGAATGTTTGCTGTAATGGGCATTCAAGCGGCATTGCTGGAGCGGGAGAAAAGTGGCGAGGGGCAAGATGTGGATATTTCTATGCTGGATTGCCAAATATCGTTATTAAATTATATGGCAACCATGCATTTTATCTCAGGTAAGGATCCCTATCCAATTGGTAATTCACATTTTGTGCATGTGCCATACAACACATTCAGCACCAGCGATGGACAAATTGTTATCGCTGTTATCACCGATAATTTTTGGCAAAATCTGAAACAAGTGGTGCAAATTGATGGTTTAGATAAACCTGAATATGATACCCAACCAGGTCGTTTTAAAGATCAGCATTTTATTAATGCCACATTAAACGAAACACTATCAACCCAAAGCTCTAGCCACTGGTTGGCGTTGCTTGAAGCTGCGCGTATTCCTTGTGCTCCAGTGAATAAGTTTTCTCAAGCACTGAGTGATCCCCAAGTATTACATCGTAATATGGTAGTGGAGTTATCTGACCCGCAAGGGCACAAAACCAAAGGACCCGGTAACCCTATTAAATTTTCTAGAAGCAACGAAGAAAGTTTTAGTGCTGCGCCTGCTTTAGGTGAACATACCAACAAAGTATTACATGATTTGTTAGGTATGAGCTCAGAGGATGTTGCCATTCTAAGAGCTGCAGAGGTGGTGAGTTAATGGTTCCCAATTACATAACAATTAACGATGTAGGCCCTCGAGATGGTTTGCAAAATCAGCCTAAATTATTAACTAAAGAACAACGACTGAGTTTAATCAGTGCATTGATAGATGCCAAAGTACCTGAGATAGAGGTGGGGGCTTTTGTCTCTCCTAAATCAGTGCCAGCTATGGCCGGTACTGCTGAGTTATTTGCGGCACTTGAAAACAGCACAAGCTTATTGTCTGCCTTAATACCCAATATGAAGGGGTTTGAGTTAGCGATGTCAGCACAGGTTCCGGTGATGTCATTAGTGGTTGCTGCATCAAATACCATGAATCTGAAGAATATTCGTATGTCCACAGAGGATAGTATCAGAGTCAGCAAAGACGTACTAAAAGTGGCCAAAGAACAGGGAGCAAATGTACAAGCTTATGTGGCCACCGCTTGGGCCTGTCCTTTTGAAGGAAAAATTGGTGCAGATAGTGTGTTTAGTGTCACTGAAAAATTACTGCAAGCGGGTGCTTCAAATATCGTTATCGCAGATACCATTGGTGCTGCTAACCCTTTAGAGGTCAATCAGCTGATGGAAGCCATGGCTAGTCGTTTTGATCTTGCTCAGTTGTCCTGTCATTTTCATGACACCAGAGCCATGGGTCTCGCCAATGTTTATGCGGCGATAACAGCAGGAATAAGAAAGTTTGATGCGTCCATCGCCGGACTAGGCGGCTGTCCATTTGCACCAGGTGCCAGTGGTAACGTGGCCACCGAAGATGTCGTTATGATGTTAGAACAAATGGGATTCTCTACGGGTATCGATATGGCACTCTTAGTTAAAGCGGCAGACTTAGCCATCGAATTGACTGGTACTGCTAAAGGCGGCAACGCCAAACCCTGGATTGAAAATTATTATCTTAATTAATCGGCATACTAAAAGTCGCCGGATATTGGAGTAAAATATGAGTTATAGATTAGGTGTTGATGTGGGTGGAACGTTCACTGACTTGTTACTTATTAACGAAGTGAATGGGCAAACTCATACGGCTAAAGTGCCATCCACTCCCGAGGATTCTTCTATCGGGGTGTTAAATGGCATCGATAGAATTTGCCGAGAGTCTGGTATAGACCCGAAGAAAATTAGTCGTGTGATGCACGGTACCACAGTGGCCACCAATGCAGTCTTAACAGGAAAAGGCGCAAAAGTAGGTCTAGTGACGACTAAAGGTTACAAGCAGGTTTTACAAGTTGCTCGCTCATTCTGCCCAGGTGGACTAGGTGGTTGGGTGAGTTTTGTGAAAAAACCCTTATTGGCCCCGCTCGAATTAACGATTGAAGCCGATGAAAGAATGGGCGCAAATGGTGAGACAGTGGATACCTTAGACGAAGCCGCACTTCGCGCTTCGTTAACCACCTTAAAAAACACCGGTCAAGTTGAAGCACTGACTATTTGTTTTATTAATGCCTACTTAAATGGTGCTCACGAACAGAGGGCTAAAGAAGTCGCTGCAGAAATATTTACGGATATTCCTATTTCAATATCCAGTGATTTAGTCCCTGAAATGCAGGAATACGAACGTACAGAAACCACTGTTGTGAATAGTTATGTACGCCCAGAAGTAGCAAGATATGTAGAAAATTTAAATCGTTCTTTAATAACCACTATGGGTGAAGACTTACATCTTTCTATCTTGCGATCAGATGGAGGGCTAGCATCAGCTAGAGCATCAGCTGAAAGTCCGGTTAATCTATTAATGTCTGGCCCTGCGGGCGGTGTGTCGGGTGCCATGCATTTTTGTAAAAAAGCCGGATTCAACGACATTTTGACTTTTGATATGGGCGGTACATCCACAGATGTCGCCTTGATCCAAAACGCCAAAGCTCGGGTCAGACGTGAAACCAGAGTCGGTGATGTCACAGTTCGCGCTCCATCGGTTGATGTACGCACAGTGGGTGCTGGTGGCGGCTCATTAGCCTTTGTACCTGAACTTACCAAAGCGTTACGTGTTGGACCTGAATCAGCCGGCGCTAAGCCCGGACCTGCAGCCTATATGAAAGGCGGCACTGAACCTACAGTGTGTGATGCAAATGTTGTATTAGGTTATTTGCCGTCCAATGTGCAACTTGGTGGCGCAATGGCGATAGATAAAGATGCGGCAGTGGCGGCAGTCAAGAAAGTTGCTGATGCTATGGATTTAACAATAGAAGAAGCCGCGGAAGGTATTGTTAAGATTGCCAACGAAGCCATGTTTGGTGCGTTACGCTTGGTATCTGTGGAGCAAGGATTTGATCCAAGAGATTTTGCTCTGGTTGGTTTTGGTGGCGCGGGTCCATTACATGCCAATGCACTGGGAATTTTGACTCAAGCTTGGCCTACTATTATTCCTCCGGGTCCTGGGGTGTTATGTGCTTACGGTGATGCGACAACTGTGGTGCGTGATGAAGCATCAAAAACCTTTGTTAAACTACTTAAAGATGCCTCTGCAGTAGAACTAGAAACAGTATTAGATGAGTTAAAACATAAAGCCAGTGCCACCTTGATCACTGATGGTATTGCGTTATGCGATCAAAAAGTGACTTATCAGGCAGACTTGCGATATACCGGCCAAGCGTTTCAATTATCCATTGAATTTACGTTAGCTGAATTACAAGCTCAGGGTGTAGAGGTACTTAAATCTCAGTTCGACAAAGAACATACACAGCTCTTTACGTTTGCCTTAGAAGAAGGCCATGAGATTGTTATGGTGCGCGCTATTGCTACCGCCAGTAGCGGTGAGTTACCCACCATGCCACAAGGCAGTGCGGTTAACACGCTAGATGAATGTAAGTTGGCAGATAGTCAGATTTATTTCGAAGGACAATATCACCCTACACCTATTTATGATCGAAATAAGATGCAAACTGATTTGCAGATCCCGGGACCAGCCATTGTGAGTGAAATGGACTCAACCACCGTTATTTTACCTGGTTATCACACTAAGGTTGATGCAGTCGGTAATCTTCTTATTAATCCAGCGAAGTAATTGGAGATGACAATGAATAACAAAATTTTACAAACCAATACGTCACCTTTGAAAAGAGTCGAGGTGGACACAGTTACGGTAGACATTATCGAAAACGCCCTGAGTAATGCACGCGAAGAAATGGATGCGGTATTGTTTAGAACCGCCATGAGCCCGGGCATTCGAGAACAAGGTGATTGTTTTCCGATGATTGCCAATAAAGACGGAAAAATGGTTGTGGGTCAGTTTGGCTCATTTATTCATGGGTTTTTAGAAGCATACACCGGGCAGTTAGAAGAAGGGGACGTCATATTAACGAACGATCCTTATATGACTAATGCCGCTGTATCCCATCTACCAGATTGGATTGTGCTTGTGCCTATTTTTAAAGAAAGCCGGCATATCGCGTGGTCTGCCATGTTTGGTCATATGTCAGATAATGGCGGTATGGTGCCTGGCTCTATTCCTATTAAAGCAGAAAGTATCTTTCAGGAAGGGATCCGTATTCCTCCCACAAAACTGTATAAAAAGGGTGTATTGCAAAGCGATCTTTTAGACCTGATTTTGCACAATGTGCGCACCCCACAATGGAATAGATTTGATTTGAATGCCTTAGTGGCGGCTTGTAATACCGCGGCTAAAAGGTGTGTCGAAATCTCCGAGCGATTTGGGGATGATATGTTTTATTCCACCATGGAGATCATGCTCGAGCGTAACCATGTGGCAATGGAAGCCATTATTAATATGCTGGTACCAGAAGAACCACGTACCTTTGTAGACTATGTCTGTGATGATGGCGTTGGCATGGGTCCTTATAAAATACAGTGTAAAATGTGGCGAGAAGGTAATCGCGCGATATTTGATTTTGAAGGTACCGATCCTCAAGCCAATAGCTCGATTAACTTTTACCTAAATGAAGACATGTTTAAGATGTTTTTTGGGTCATTTACTATCAATCTTGTGGATCCTCAAATTGTGTTCAACGATGGTTTTTATGACCTAGTCGATGTGCACATACCCGCAGGTAGTTTGCTCAAACCCAATTTCCCCGCTGCGCTGTCAGGACGGACCCATGCATTAGGTCGTATTTTTGATGTAATGGGAGGATTGTTAGGACAAGGTGCCCCAGAAGCCATGAATGCGGCGGGATTTTCTGATTCACCTCACTTGTTTTATTCAGGTTACGATGACAAAGGCGAGTGGTTCCAATTGTTCCAAATTGGGTTTGGTGGCATACCGGGTCGCCCAGTTGGTGATGGACCGGATGGGCACTCTTTGTGGCCAGGATTTACTAATGTTCCCAACGAATTTATCGAAGCCTACTTCCCATTAAGGGTAGAAAAATACGAGACCATTACTGACTCTGGTGGCGCGGGTAAGCATCGTGGTGGTAATGGATTATCGGTAGCTTATCGTTTTCTTAACGATGGCAATATCGCCATTCATGATGAAAGATGGTTGACTTACCCTTGGGGAGTAAACGGTGGCACACCAGGACAAAGGTCTACTAAAATACTAAAACGTGCAGATGGTACACAGCAGATTTTACCAGCTAAATGTGATGGTGTTGCAGTGAAAACAGGTGACCTATTGTACTTCAATACATGGGGCGGCGGCGGTTGGGGTGACCCATTCTTGCGTGATTGCAATAGTGTACTTGACGACGTAAATCGTGGTTTAGTGTCTATTGAGGGAGCAAAACGTTATGGCGTGGTGATAGTTGATGGTGTGGTTGATGCACGACAAACCACCACATTACGTGCGGCCTTAACTGAGAAACGCGGTGAAACACAGTTATTTGATTTTGGTGGCACTATTGAAGAAATCAAAGCTAGATGCCTTGAAGAAACGGGGTTGCCTGCACCACAAACGCCTAGTTTTTTGAAGTCTCGAGCCCTGAAGTGAGATAAGTAGACTATGTCAAATACACCACAGGATCGTGATTTAGCCGTTGGCACATTAAGTCTGGGCTTATGCCCAGCACTTATTGTGGTTGATTTGTCTAATGGCTTTAGCGATCCAGCTAGCTCACTTGGGGGAGATTTTGACAGTCAAATTTCACAGATAAACGGGTTGTTAGAGGCTTTCAGAGCTAAAAAACTGCCCGTTTATTATACTTCTGTGGTATATCACGATGAGACCACTGCCAGTGTGTTTCGTCAACGTTTACCTGATTTAAATATCCTACAAGCGTCTAGTGAGTGGGTAAAAATCAACAGTAAAATCAATAAAAAACCCGATGAACTGATCATTGAAAAACAATGGCCAAGCGCCTTTTTTAATACGGAGTTAGTAACACAGTTAGAAAAAAATGCAGTGGACTCAATCGTGGTTGTGGGTTTAACCACGAGTGGTTGCGTTCGAGCAACTGTGGTGGATGGCCTACAACATAACTACCCAGTTTTTGTGGTGCCTGAAGCATGTGGCGATAGGAATGTAAGTGCCCATCACGCCAGTCTGCATGATATGCATGCTAAATATGCTGTGGTGATCCCCGCTAAAGACTTATGTGCTCAGATTTTATCTCTGTGACTGCGACAGCAATATTGAGACTAGTTACCTCAGATAGGTAAATGTAACAAAATTAAACAGAATACGACGAAAAGTAGAGGATAAGCGCTCGATTATCGCTGTATTTAACTGTTTGAACGCTTCGTCGCGTTTCACCGTGATTAACCTGTTTCGTCCCGTCAATATCAATATTTGTCCCTACTCTATGGGTGTACTTAAAATTAATCAAAACAAACATAGAGAGACTTATCATGAAAAAAGTAATTATTAGCACCATCATCACTGCAGGTATTCTTTTAGCGGGCAGCGCGCAAGCAAACTATATTGACCCAGTCACTGAAAGCAAATTAGTCAAAGTATGTGAAGCCATAAAAAGTGATAGACTAATTAAAGTGAATGTTGCGGTAAAAAATAGCGGCGTAAGTATTAAACAAATTGCTAACGGTTTAGTGTGCAATGGTCTTGACCCAGTCAGTTTTGCTTTGGCCAACGATGCCCAAAAAACGGCTAAATTCATGGCTAAAAGAAGCAATGTTAATGGCCAAGAGTTTTTGGCTAAGTTATAGGCTGCCAACATTCCGTTAGATAAAGAGTGTGAGCTAAGCATGGTAGTCATATCATCTTTGCTCAAAGACTTTCCACAGTAACCCAATCAGTTGACTTTGTTTCACAGCGAATACAAGCGAGTATTGACATTCTCACTAATGTTCATTATTTTTCGCTGAGATAAAGTCCTTTGTAACAAACCATCATCTCCTTAATAGAGTCGTGTTAACTCCTAATTTACGTTTGGACATTAGGGGCATGATGATACATAAAATGATGTTAAACATGGGGTTAAGAGTTTTTCAAAAGGCGCCTCCCTTGTATTATTTGATAAATACTACTTCTTAAAGAGACTTGAAAATTAGTGATGTTAGATAGTTTCAAACATGTAAGACGGTTGAATGAAAATCAAGACTTTTCACTATTGCTAATTATTTAATATCATATATTGAATTCATATTTACACTCTAGTATAAGTACGTAATATAACCTTGAAGAAAGAAAGGGTATTGATAATTAACCTTAAAATAAAAGTGCTAAGTATTGTTACCTTCACTTTACTGATTTTACTCTGGGTTAACAACCTGTAAGGTAAAGTTAGAGTTATACGGGTAATATAGTTGACAGCAAAAGAGGAATATAAAGAATGGAAGAATCAAAATCCAAGAATGAATCTAATGCTGATGATGTACAAGAATCATCAAAAGTTATGCGTAACACGCAGAAACAAAAACGCGTGATTGTTGACTTTCCTGGATGGATGTTGGAATCTCTTGACAGGGAAGCTAATCGAGTTGGCGTTACTAGGCAATCTATTATAAAACTTTGGTTGGCTGAAAGGTTGGCGGGTGAAACTAGTGATTTCATAGAAAAAAGACGGGGGAAAAAAGTTAATGGTTAGCCTTAGATATCCCGAGGATGTACTAGGTTTTGTGTAACTGACGTTAGTTAAATCTGTACATCAAACCTAGACATAAATTCAATCATAAATGGTATCATTCCCTGTTGGCAGCTTATGAGCAGCATGGCCAGTTCTTTTTGCATCTATGAAAACAGCATAAAGCATCTTCTTGGCTGAATAATCAACTGGACCACCTTACGTTTTTCAATGCCTTTCGAATATTATCGTTGATCGACACTAACGCATTGGTGGTGTAAATCATTTTGCGTACGTCATCAGGGTAATTGAATAGGGTGTTGAAGTTGTCCCAATGAGCCATGATTTGCGGATATTGAAAATCCTATTTGTCCCATCTTAGAATAAATTAACAATATTTAAGCCAGCGATTATCGCAGGCTTTTTATTATTTGCACTTTGTTAGGTGTTTTCATATCTAAACTCAAATGTGGCCGCATCTCGTTGTAGATGTTTATCAATTCGCTTACCAATATTCTTAGCTCATCCAGTGTATGGCTTTGATAAAGTAAGAATTCTTGTTTAAGTATCCCGTTTATTCGTACAGCAAGTGAGTTTTGATACTAATCATAGCCATCTATTCACGCCAATACATGATCCATTCTTTGATAGGACTGGGTTCTCTCGCCTAATGTCCATTGTCGATACCGATGGATAAACCGATTACCGAGATATACCGGACAATCGGCAAGCAATAGCTAAGCTTATTTCGCCTTTTTCTACTAGCTCAGCAACACTTAATTTAAGCCTAATGTGTCATCTCGTTGTTAGCGTCTAGCGCTTTTTTTGACCTTTGATGCAATTAGCGAAAGGCTTGTCGTTTAAATTCATCGGATATATTTATTCATAATATTTTCACCTTGCTTTGGTCACTAAGTAAAAGTGACTACAAATTTAGGGGGAAGATCAGTATTTGTCACCAATAAGCCCAAGTCTTTATTAAAACAATAAAATAGCTTATCCCTCTGGGATTGGGCAGTTCCTTTATTCTGAGGGAGTTAGATACAGTAACCCAGCTCTTATAGGCGCTTAAAAGATAAAGGAGGATTAAACAGAAGGATGAATACAGGTGCTTTTTTAGCCATGTAATTGGTTAAATAACACCTATTAAGGCATGAGTTTCAGAGTATTTTAAATCACTTAGTATCTACAGCGATATCTTTATGATAGGGTACTTTCGATATTTAAGTGTGTTTATATGTCACTTACATATCACATATGTGGTACTTTTATAGCACTGCAGGTTGCATTTATGATCAGTTGCTTACCGAATATGTAGTATCGTTGTTTAGCGTACAAAAGCCAGATAAGGTAGAAATATGCAAAAAAGAAGTGGTTTGAGTGCTGTGCTACCTTCAGGGATAGTAAGTTTAATAGCTCTAACAATAGTGGCCTTTAGTGACTCTTTAATTGTCTTGGCAGTTGCCTTTTGTTTGGTAATGGCTGAATTTTATTTGGGTTATCTGAAGAAAAATATGCTCGCTGTAACCAGTGAAAATAATGAAGCGCTCAGACTAGTTATATCTGAATTAGAAAATGACCTGCAAACACTGAAAGTTTCAATTAAATCATTTGAGTCTATGGGTAAAGATTGTTTGCCAATTTTGTCTCACCAAATAGGCAATTGTATTGACATATCTACCCATGAAATGAATGAGCTCGCTGAACGATTTGTGGGTATGGTTAATGATTTAAATAATATCGTGAATAAACGCGATGATGTTGACGCACTATCCTCTTCGCAAATACAAGACCGATTAGATACTGTTTCCCAAACATTAACTCATCTACTCGACGTGAGAGTTAAATCCCAAGAGCAGATTTTCGAACTTTCTAGTTTTACTGAAAGTTTGGAAAACATGGCCCGAGATGTAGGCGGCATAGCCTCTCAAACCAATCTTTTATCGCTAAACGCTGCTATTGAAGCTGCTAGAGCGGGTGAAAGTGGGCGTGGGTTTGCTGTGGTTGCTGATGAAGTGCGCAGCCTAGCCAACCGTTCAGGTCAAATAGCCGCTAATATCATTACTACTGTGAGCGATGTTAATGCTCAGTTTAATCAGATAAGAGATAGCTTTAGTATTGATAGTGATAACGGAAATAAACTGACTATGACTGCCAATGAAAATATTAAAACCGTTATTGCGCAATATAATGAGACCAAAGCGGCCCGTGATAATCATGCTAAAAACCTAGAAGAATTATCTTCAGGTGTTCGCAAGAAAATAGAAGACACGTTGGTGTCCCTTCAGTTTCAAGATCGCGTTTCACAAATTTTGGGTCATGTAAAAGGTAATCTATCACAGTTATCTGATGATATCCCAAATCACGAAAATCTTAATATTCAAAATTTTTTAGAGCAAATGTCGGCTAATTATACCACCACAAGTGAACGTGAATTTCATCGTAAATTTTCACATGAAGTCGCCTATGACATTGATGAAGAAACGTCTAACGATAGCGAAGTTGTATTTTTTTAGAGGATAAATAAACATGTCAAAAACCATACTGATTGTCGATGATTCAGCTTCTGTACGAAGCGTTGTCGGAATTGCATTACGAGGAGCCGGTTATGATGTTATCGAGGCCTGTGATGGTCAAAACGCTTTAGATAAGCTAACGGGAAACAAGGTTCATCTCATCGTAAGTGATGTCAATATGCCTATTATGGACGGTATTACCTTCGTCAAAGAGGTTAAAAAGCGACCAGAGTATAAATTCACACCCATATGCATGTTAACCACTGAAGCCGGCCAAACAATGATGCAAGAAGGTAAAGCCGCTGGTGCAAAAGCGTGGATTGTCAAACCTTTTCAGCCACCTAAATTATTAGATGTTGTATCGAAATTAATCTCATGAAAAATCCATTAAATATGACACGCTTTATTAATTTAATAAAAAGATAAATAGGAAAACAGATGACGCTTAAAATAAGTCAAGACAGCAATGTTGAAGGGTTATGTAAGTTGACTATTGAAGACGATATGACCATTTATTCGATTAATGAGATTAAAAGCGCCATAAGTCACGAGATTGAACTCTATCAAAAATTTGAGCTTGATTTGAGGGGAGTTGAAGAAATTGATACCGCGGGTATTCAATTGATATTAGCGTTAAGGCGTGAGCTTATTTCAAAAAGTAAGGAGCTCAAGATTTCTGCAGCGAGTGGCGTGGTCACTAAATTATTCAAAAGTTATAGTATTAATAGTCTTTTTGATCTGGGAGATAACGTATGACCGATGAAGGATTACAAGTATTCTCAGATGAGGCAGAAGATTTATTACTGGTTGCTGAGAAAGCCTTACTGGGCTTAGATGATTTAAGTAATAAAGAGGAAACAGCAGAAGGGGTTAATGATTTATTTAGGACCTTTCATACTATTAAAGGTGCTGCAGGGCTCTTTGCATTAAACAGTGTTGTTGAATTTACGCATGTGGTTGAAAGTGTATTGGGTGATATTAGAGAGGGGACCCTTCCCCTTGATAAAGACTTGGTTTCGCTATTCTTGTTAAGTCGGGACCATTTGGAAGTGCTAGTTGACAGTGCCTTAAATGGCGTTGTTGAGATCAGTGGAGCAATAAAAACAACAGATGACGCACTTATTGAGCGTTTAAATTATTATTTGGGCCTTAATTCTGTTTTAGATAAGTCGACAACTCCCACCATCGAAAACGCTGAGCAAAGCGACAACGATGGGGTCGAAAATCAAAACTGGCATATATCATTGCGCTATGGAATTCATGCTTTAAGTAATGGAATGGACCCCATCTCATTTATCTCATACCTCAATAAAATAGGCGAAATTAAAAGTATCATTATCATGGGTGATGCTATCCCCGTATGGTCTGAATTTGAGGCTGAGAACTGTTACTTGGGTTTTGAGATAGCATTATACGCACCCAACAGCAATAAGGCTGAAATAGAGGACGTATTTGAATTTGTACAAGATGATTGCAAAATCCGGATCCTTCCACCTCATAGCTATATAGAAAGCTATATACAATTGATTGAGCAACTGCCAGAAAAAGATTTACGTCTTGGGGATATTTTACTGGCCTGTGGTGCGTTGACAAAATTAGAAATAGACGGTGTTTTAAATATTCAAGATGTGATGATCGATGACGTCACTGTGAGTGGTGAAGACATTGCAAAATCTCGATTAGGGGACATTGCCGTTGAACAAAAAGTGGTGGACCAAACCATCATTGATGCTGCAATAAATAAGCAGACTACAAACAAACTTAATCGTAATAACGAACAACAAACCATTCGAGTTAACGCAGGTAAACTTGAAAATTTAGTGAACTTAGTGGGCGAATTGGTGATTGGTACGGCGAATGCCGAAATAAGTGCCATACGACTTGCTGATCCTAAGATGAATGAGGCAATGGAAAACTTATTACGCTTAGTTGAAGAAGTACGAGATACGGCATTGGGATTACGCATGATGCCCATTGGTGAAACTTTTTCCCGCTTTAATCGTGTTGTCCGTGAAGTCAGTCGCGACCTTGGCAAAGAGATTGACCTGTGTATTACCGGTGAAGATACCGAATTAGATAAAACCCTGATAGAAAAAATTGGCGACCCATTAATGCATTTAGTTAGAAATGCCATTGACCATGGTATTGAATTACCTGAAGAGCGAATAGCTTTGGGTAAGCCAGCTAAGGGTGTCGTGAATTTAGATGCGTTTCATGAATCGGGCAGTATTGTCATCCGGATAAAAGATGATGGACGAGGTCTGCAAAAAGAGAAATTACTCAGTAAAGCGCTTCAAAATGGGTTAATTCAAGAAGGACAGCAATTAACCGATCAGGAAATATATCAACTTATTTTTACGGCTGGTTTTTCTACCGCAGATCAGGTGAGTAATCTATCAGGTCGTGGCGTCGGTATGGATGTGGTCCGCACAAATATTGAATCACTGCGAGGTACGATTGAAATAACCAGTGAACAGGGGATAGGCAGCAGTATCACCATTCGGTTACCACTCACTCTGGCAATAATCGATGGTTTTCAAATACGTGTAGGAGACGGAAAATATATTGTGCCATTAGACATCATAGAGGAATGTCTTGAATTAGATAAATCTTTAGATGGTGAAAGCAAAGGGGCAAATTATTTGAATTTGCGCGGTGAAATTCTGCCCTTTATGTATTTAAGTGACTTATTTGGTGAGAAGAGAAATGTATCCGAGGGGCATAGGGACGATATTATTGTCGTCAAATGTGGGGGTAAAAAAGCCGGTTTTGTTGTGGATGAATTATTAGGCGAACATCAAACGGTTATTAAGCCGCTGGGTGAGATATTTAAAAATCTGAAAGGCATCAGTGGTGCAACCATTTTAGGTAGCGGTGAAGTGGCTATGGTAATAGACACACCGGCGATGATCAATCTAGTGATTAACGCTGGAAATGATCAATCTGTTACTTCTAAGCTGTGACTTAAATGAAAAAAATAGGCGGATAGATAGATGCAAGAACAAGTACAGAGCATCGAAGAGACTGAAGGTTTATCACAGACTGAACAGTATTTAACGTTCCAGATGATTGATAAATCATATGGTCTTGAAATTCTTAATATTAAGGAAATTATTGAATATGCAGAGGTAACAGAAGTACCTATGACCCCTGATTTTATTTTAGGGGTCATCAATCTTCGGGGCAGGGTGGTTCCTGTTATCGACCTGGGACTTCTTTTTGCAGGACAACCGGTAATTCTAACAAGGCGCACCAGTATTATTATTCTTGAAGTGAAAAACAGTGATTTGCAACTCGAGATTGGCATTGCAGTAGATGTAGTAAATGAGGTGATAGACATTAATGATAATGATATTGAACCCAGCCCTTCGTTAGGCGATAAAATCAATACAGCATTTATCAGTGGGATGGCAAAAGTGGATAAAGAATTCTTAATTTTACTGAATGTTGAAAAAGTGATGTCAGTAGATGAATTTACCATCATTAGCTCTATTCAAGCTTAGATAAATGGTAGGACTCATATAAGAATATGTGAAAAGGTACATAGCAGCAAACGTCTTTAATTGTGTTGAACAATACTTCTTTAATGAATGATGTTTTAACCGACGGGTTGGTTCTATTTTAGGTTAAATCAAGAATAATCAAACTATTAGGAAGTAAGTTATGAATATACGACCACGAATATCCGTAAAAACATCAAGTGTGTGTTTAGCTTTCTACGCAACGCAATACTCAAAAACTTTTTCTAAAAATATTAAGAGAGCTTAAGTCATGTTAAAAAATTTAAATTTAAAAACCTTGTTAATAGCAGGTTTTGGGTTGGTAATATTATTACTGTTAGTGGTATCGACAAGTGCGTTACTAGGAATAGGTAGTTCAGGTACCGGTTTTAGCGACTACCGTGGATTAGCGAATGATTCTAACCTAGCAAGGAACCTGCAAACCAATATGATAGGCACTCGTATGCAGGTAAAAGATTTTATTATCAGTAAAAGTGACAAGGATATACGTCAATTCCAAGAATACGGAGATGCGACCACAGCATTAGTTGATAGAGCAAAAAAAGCTCTGCTAGATCCTAAAAGATCACAACTCATCAGAACGATTGAATCAGAGCTTGATGCTTATAAAAAAGATTTTGATAACGTTGTCAAATTAAACGAGGAAAGAGAAGACGAGGTTAACAATCGATTATATGTTCAGGCCATCAAAACACGTGAAATAATGGGTTCTATTATTGAAAGATCCTACAGTGAGAAAGAGATCACCTCGACTTTCCTTTCTAATGAAGCACAAAAGCGGCTGCTATTAGGCCGTCTGTATGTTGTCAAGTATCTCCAAAGTAGCGACGACAAGGATTATAATCGCGCTATGTTAGAACTCTCAACCAAACTTCCTAAAGATGTGATTGCGTTGGAAGTGGCCCTTTCAAATGAAAAAAGTAGCGATGAGTTAAGAAAGTTCAGTGACGAACTGGATCTTTATATTAATTCCTTTAAGGCTACTTATGCCTTAATACAAGAAAGCGACGAGATTATTCAAGTTATGTTGGATGAGCGGGGTCCACTGATCGCTAAAAATACAGATGCGGTAAAAGAATCTCTTAAAGACAGTCAAGCGCTTCTTGGTGCAGACGTTCAAGGCAATAATCAAACTACAGAAAGTATCGTAACCTGGGTGTCATTAGTGGCAGTGCTTTTGGGCATAGCGACGGTAATCATTATTATCCGAGATGTGTTACACAAAGTAGGCGGAGAGCCTAATGTCGTATCCGATATAGCACGAAATATTGCATTAGGTAAACTGGATGTTGAACTTGATATGGATGAGACAAAAACCACGGGTATTTTGGCTCAAATCATTACCATGCGGAATAAATTAACCGAGGTGGTTGAGCAGATATTATCTAATTCACAACAAATATCATCCGCCGCTACTCAGGTGAGTAATACCGCGTCATCGCTAAGTGGAGCCGCTAGTGAGCAAGCCGCAAGTGTTGAAGAAACGAGTGCCTCAATAGAGCAAATGGGCGCATCTATTGCACAAAATAATGAAAATGCACGAAACACGGATACTATTGCTACTGTGTCAGCAGATGCCGCCAAACAAGGTGGCGATGCTGTTAGCGACACTGTTGTAGCCATGAAACAAATAGCCGATAAAATTACGATCATAGAAGATATCGCCTATCAAACCAATATGCTGGCCCTGAATGCTGCCATTGAAGGCGCTCGAGCGGGTGAGCATGGTAAAGGATTTGCTGTAGTGGCTGCCGAGGTAAGAAAGCTGGCTGAGCGCAGTCAGATAGCCGCTTCTGAAATTAGTAGTCTAACCAAAGACAGTGTGTCCATTGCGGAAACTGCTGGTACATTACTTGAAAAAATGGTGCCGGATATTATTCAAACGGCAGGATTGGTTCAAGAAATAAGTGCTGCATCAGAAGAGCAATCAGCGGGTGTATCTCAAATTAATAAAGCGATGCAGCAGCTCGACGTAGTGACACAGCAAAATGCGTCAGGCTCAGAAGAACTAGCGGCAACAGCTGAAGAAATGCAGGCCCAGTCTAAAAACTTGACCAGTGCAGTCTCATTTTTTAGTATGAAAAACTCTGACTCATCTAACTCTGGACAATATAAGCATTCACCCGACAATAACGCCTCATTTGATAAGTATGATAATTCAGGGGTTGATAATAAAGCGGTTGATAAATCAAAATTTGAACGTTTTTAACAGAGGCTTGTGGTTCAGTTATGGAAAAAAATATATCTCAGCCAACACCCTTGAAATCGGGTGCGGGCAACAATAGCCGGAAATTTTTAACCTTTGTGTTAAACAATGAGATTTATGGGATAGACATTCTTTCAATTAAAGAAATAACCGATTTTAGTAATATTACTCGAGTACCTATGGTGCCGGGTTATATTGCGGGGATGGTTAATCTTCGTGGCAATGTTGTACCTGTGATTGATTTGGCGCAGCGCTTCTCGGAACAACCTTCCGAGCGAACTAGGCGAAGCAGTATTGTTATCGTTGATATAAAGAGTAATGAAAAAAGTATGGTCCTTGGTATTATTGTTGATGAGGTCAGTGAGGTGATTGATGTTTCTTTATTGGAAATTGTGCCTGCACCTGAATTTGGTACCAAGATCCGTGCTGACTTTATTCATGGAATGGGAAAAGTAGACCAACGGCTATTAGTGTTACTGAATATTGAAAATATTCTAGCGATAGATGAGCTTTCTTCATTTTAAGATGCGAGTCGATTGATTTATGCCACAGGACACTTTGATTAAAATACGTGTCCTGTGCAAATATTCTTTGCTAGTTAGCATTATGAGGGGCGACGGTACCTGTCTTGTCGCTTTTTTGGGGATACAATAAACAATATAGCTCAACAGTGTAAATCATTCGTTATCATTGATTTTAATTTTAAGGTTAATCACATCCACACCATCTTAATTAAGTCACAAGTGTGATGTTGAATGGTAGTTCTACCCTTCAGCATCACACTTATATCGAAAGTATTTAGGTGATCATAAAGGTTCATATGTTTCAGGAAAGAATATCAGATGCAGAATTCAATCGATTTAAAGATTTTATCTATGATCGTGCAGGAATTAGGCTAAGCGATGAAAAAAAAACCTTAGTGACTTCTCGTTTAAGTAAACGGTTACGGCATTATTCTATGACTAGTTTTGGCACTTATTTTGATTTAATGACTGAGTTAGGGCGCGAGAAGGAGCAGCAAATAGTTATTGATCTGTTAACCACGAATGAAACCTTTTTTTTTAGGGAGCCCAAACATTTCGAATTCTTAGCCAATGACATTATTCCTACCTTAAACAGAAATAAAAGGTTTAGGGTGTGGAGTGCAGCCTCATCAACAGGCAAAGAAGCCTATAGTGTAGCGATGTTGTTAGATGATAAATTAAATAATAATCTCTGGGAAATATTGGGTTCTGATATTAACCACACGGTTCTTCAAGAAGCAGCGCTTGGCCTTTACCAACAGGACAGGATTGATGGTATACCAGCGGATTATTTAAAAAAGTATTGTTTTAAAGGTAAGGATGAATTCGAAGGCAAATTACTAATAGATAAAGGCTTAATCGACAGAGTTAAATTCATCTATGTTAATTTAACGTTACCCTTGGATGAGTTTGGGACTTTCCAGCTAATATTACTCCGTAATGTGTTGATATATTTTGATAACGAAACTAAAAGCCAAATTATAAAAAAGGTAGTCCTTAAATTGGAATCTGGAGGCTTCTTATTTATTGGTCATGCTGAGTCTTTAAAGGGATTCACCCATGGGTTAATTCGAATATCATCATCTATTTATAAAAAGCCATAATCTTAACTTGAGGTAACCCAAAAAGTATTTTGATGACATCTTAGTTGGTTTTCAATTTTGCCAACCGTATAAATGTTCACGGATGGTGTAAAGTTTAAGGAATGCAAGGACGTGGTTGTAGAGGATCCAATCAAACGACAAACTCATTTAAACGTAGACAGAAAATGATGTGAGCCCTTTAACAGAGGTGCTTGTATCGATTCATAACCATTAAGCTCTCGCGGCCTCGCAGCGACGGTAATCTAAGGCGACACGGCATTCAACTGCGTTAGAGTGTCGCCGCTTAAATAGCTTACAGAAATGGATGTCAATTTATCACGTGCCCGGAGGGCAAGATCAGTGCACCAGTTAAATCTCAAATGCATGACATTATTTAACTGAACTAGAGTATGTTGTTCACCATCTGAATTGATCAACCACTCCTAATGTACAAGTAAACTTAATAGCCTCATATTTCATGGATAATAATGATGAGGCGAGCGTTAATAAAAATGAATGGTCAAACTTGTTGACCATTTCGCTAACTGAATATAAAAGTTTTTAGTTTAATAATGATAAGAGAGTATAAATGAGCATACGCGTCTTTATTATTGACGATTCAGCTGTTGTCAGGAAAGTACTGACTGATATCTTGACTGCGGCAGCAGGTATTGAAGTGATTGGTAGTGCACAAGACCCAATATTTGCCCTAGCACATATGGAGAAAAATTGGCCGGATGTCATCACCCTCGATATCGAAATGCCTAGGATGGATGGCATTACCTTTTTAAAAAAAATAATGGTAGAGCGACCAACACCGATAGTAATGTGCTCTACCTTGACTGAAAAGGGCTCAAAAGCCTCACTTGATGCCCTTCGTTTTGGTGCTATTGATGTTGTAGCTAAACCTAAATCGGATGTTAAAACATCACTGCCTGAATCTTCACGAGATTTGGTCAATGCTATTAAGGTAGCAGCAAAAGCAAATATGGCCGTTTTAAAGCCAATGCCCATTGCTCGTATCAGTCCAAATAGAAACAAGTTTACTGCTGATGCTATGTTAGACAAAGGGCATAAACTTGGATTAAAAAAAGCCGGTCCATTAATTGCTATCGGGGCATCTACCGGAGGTACGCAAGCGATAGCCGCTGTCTTAGCGGCATTGCCTAGTAATACTTTACCCATTCTTATCGTGCAACATATGCCAGCCCATTTTACCCAAGCTTTTGCAAAAAGATTAAATGAAGTGAGTAGGCTCGAAGTTAAAGAAGCCCAAGACAATGATGCATTATTACCTGGTCTGGTGTTGGTTGCACCAGGAGGCAAACATATGATGCTCCAAGTTACACAATTTGGAGCATCAGTAAAAATAAAAGATGGTCCACCTGTCAACCGTCATAAGCCTTCTGTTGACGTACTGTTTCGTTCAGTTGCCAAATACGCAGGAGCCAACGCATTAGGTATTATCTTGACAGGCATGGGTGATGATGGGGCAGTGGGCATTAAAGAAATGCATGAAGTGGGCGCTAAGACTATAGCTCAAAATGAAGAAACTTGTGTTGTTTATGGCATGCCTGCTGTAGCAGTAAAATTAGGTGGGGTAGACCATGTCCTTGCACTAAGCAAAATCCCACAAATGATTGTTCAGCATAGGAGAGTGTAAACGATTCTGGGTAGGTGACTGCTTTACACTTTACCCGTAAATCGCTCTTCAAACACAGTCTTCAAGGACTCATTGCTGTTCGCCAAATAGGCCGCATTATCCTGTGAATCATTACTGGGAAATAGTTTGTGTGTCATAGTGACCATTTTTATAAGTCTTTTGTTTAAAGCTAGTGTGACTGTTTAATCAAGGTCTATTTGGCAAAAAGTATAGCCATATCATTCTTATTTGCATTCGATTGCAATGCTTGTGTATGGCATCTGGAATTGACGAAAATTTGCTCAAAAGAAGAGGATATTAATATTGAGCGAGTTTAAGTCACGTTAATCTAAGGCTCAATAATATTTTAATAAAGTCAACAGTAACCTTCTGTCGTGATGAAATTTCATTTGCCATTTAAATAACATGCACGACCAGAATATACATCATTTATGTATATTCTGGTCGTGCATATGTGTCATATTAGGTGTGTATGTATGTTATAATTATTTATTTAAATATCCGGGTTACGTCATCAATTGCATCTTAATATAAAAAATAATCAGAGGCTTTATGGAATCCTGTTGATATTATTATCCCTTCGTTATTTTCTAAATCCAGTGCCAATAGTTCATCGATTGGCTTTAGACACTAGTGAGGCAAAAAAAATTACTAATGCATTTGAAGTTTTTTCAGGTGACAGAATAGGTGTACTAAATGATGTGGCTATTTTATGGCCAGATAGGGATGTAAATTTATTAGATTGGTTTCATTTCATACTTAAACAGCGAAAGGACCTTAGACTTAATTGATGAAATCATTTCGAATTATTTTCCCGTTATTTATCACTGCTGCCATTCTTGTTAGTATGAACATTAGTATGTCTTTAAACGCTGCTGATGAAAGTCAGCAGGCTGCATTTGAACGTAAACAATCTTTGCTGGCAATGGACATGTCAAGTATCCTCCTCTCTAGTATAAAAGACGCGGAAACAGGGCTGAGGGGCTACCTTCTTACCCAAGATAATAGCTATTTGGAACCTTATTGGACTGCCGAAGATAACATTAAATTACAGCTAAAAATGCTTAAAAAGCTTATGCAACATGATGACCATAAAAAAGATTTATACGAACTTGAACCTATTATTTACGCTCTAATGGCATCCCTTCATACCTCCGTTGAATTCATAAGCAATGAACAATCCATTGACGCATATGCAAAGTTACAAACAGGTTCCGACAAAAAATTAATGGAGAATATTCGTCACTTGATAGGGCTGTTTAAAATAAACGAAACGGTGAAGTTAGACCAGTTAGATAAAACATTTAATTATTCATTACGTAGAGTATCGATTATTAGCACCTTGTCGAGTGCTATGATTACGTTGATGGCCATCATTGCTTCATTATTTATTTATCACGCGTCACGTCAGCAATTATTGTTACACAAAAAAACCAATAAAAAATTACAGCAGTCGAACTATGATCTTACTAATGAAGTTGAGATGCGTCACAAAGCTGAAATTGAATTACGTATCGTGGCCTCCACTTTTGAACTAAAAAACGGTATATTAGTCACGGATGCTGATGGCGTTATTCTGCGAGTCAACTCGGCATTTACCCAGACGACTGGCTATAGTCCGCAAGATGCGATTGGCAAAACACCTTATATATTATCCTCTAAAAAGCATGACAAAGCTTTCTACGCTAACATGTGGCATCAAGTTACCCATACCGGTGTCTGGGAAGGTGACACATGGAATCGTCGTAAAGATGGCACAGTTCATCCAGAGTATCTCACCATCACAGCCATCAAAAATAATGACGGACTCGTTGTTAACTATGTTGCCTCTTTGATTGATATTTCTCATCGTCTTGCGGCAGAAGACGAAATTAAGCAGCTCGCGTTTTATGACCATTTGACACAGTTACCCAATCGAAGATTGTTGCTTAAAAGACTAACTCAGGCGTTGGCTAAGGGCATTAGTAGCGGTAAACAAGGGGCGTTATTCTTTATTGACTTGGATAATTTCAAGTCGATAAACGATACCTTGGGGCATGATATAGGCGATGTATTGTTGCAACAAGTGGCTAAACGATTGACCGAGTGTGTTCGAAAAAATGATACTGTTGCCCGCCTTGGTGGCGATGAGTTTGTCGTCATGTTGATGGACGTGACTGAGTCGTCAACAAAGACGGCAGCACAACATGCTGAGACAAAAGGGCAACAAATACTCAATAGTCTGAACCAGGCATACGTCCTCGGCAATAAAAATTACTCTCGTCATGTCAGTCCCAGCATAGGGATAACACTATTTGGCAATCATGAGCAATCAATAGAAGAAATACTCAAGCAAGCAGATATCGCCATGTACAAGGCAAAAGAGGATGGACGAAATATGCTGCGATTTTTTGATCCAAAAATGCAAACTATAGTCGTTGCCAATGCCTCGCTGGAAATAGATCTGCGTGAGGCCCTACACAAAAATCAGTTGGTGCTTTTCTATCAAATGCAAACAACCAATACTAAAATTATTGGTGCTGAGGCACTTATTCGATGGCATCATCCAAAGCGTGGCATGGTTATGCCAATGGAATTTATCGCACTGGCAGAAGAAACAGGGTTGATCATTCCTATCGGAAATTGGGTACTTAGAACATCCTGTGAACAGCTTAAGAAATGGGCCTTGAACCCCTTGACACAACACTTATCACTATCAATCAATGTGAGTGCACGACAGTTTCACCAACCTGACTTTATTGAACAGGTACAATCTATTATTGATGACAGTGGCCTTAATAATCTGGATAAATTAAAGTTCGAACTTACCGAAAGCGTTATCCTTGATGATGTAGATGACGTTATCTTAAAAATGAACCAACTCAAAGGAATGGGCATACTTTTCTCAATGGATGATTTTGGTACGGGCTACTCTTCATTGTCTTACTTGACACGTCTACCCCTTGATCAAATTAAAATTGACAAATCATTTGTAGAATATATAGGTAAAAAGCATCTTGATAATATAATGGTGCAGAGCATTATCAGTTTGGCTAAAGAATTAAATCTGGACATCATCGCAGAAGGTGTAGAAACTGAAAATCAGCGCCTATTCTTAGAACGAAATGGTTGCTTTAGCTGCCAAGGCTATTTATTTAGTAAGCCGTTACCCTTGAGAGAATTTGAACTGCTTATCACGTAAATAAGTGCGTGACAGATACTAAACCTTACGTTGGTGTTCGATTCCTGTAAGGAAGCGTCCATCTCATCACCCATTGTTAAGAAAAAAATGAAGCAGGTTAAGGGAGCCATTGTGACTTACCGATAACTGATTGTAAGAGGCAATACTGCGCGGTGGCATGTTGATATGCAGTTAAAAACTGCCCAACAACGAGGGAGCCCTCACCTCCAGCTCAGAATTCAAATATCCCTCGCGGCATAATATACGCGAGGCTTCAAAACGATTGGGCACATTTTCAAGCCAGGCACAGGCTTGTTTTAAAGCTGTACACAACGCGAATACAGTATTGGGGATCGTGGTACGGGTGCCCAAACCCAGAGTTAATCTTACGCGTATTTACGGGGTGGCCTCCACTTAATAGTCGGCACCGCTGACAATAACACCGTCCTTAAGAAATAAGGCTAAACAAGCTTTGCCGACAGGGCAGGAAAAAACACGAGCAGAAAAGCACCAGTCGATGACCTAGACGCAGCCAGCGGTGGTGCTGTCCTGTCTTTTTTTCGATATCACTTTTACGCGCAGAAAAAGTATTCACTAGCTGTGACGCCACTTGATTACTGGGCCACGAATATTGCTGTCTATGCTTATATGGTTCGACGTTCTCTACGTATAATGCACTAGACTGATTATCAAAAAAACACATTGTGCGGTGAGGAGATGGCTTTTGCTAGACGCTAACTTTCATATGCCATATAAATAACAAATATTCAAAAAAACATCATGCACGTATATTATTATGATGTATATGTGTCGTATTGGGTATGTACATATGTCACTATAGTATATCTATGTGTTCAAGTTAGGTCATCAATTGCATCTTAATATAAAAAATAATCAGAGGCTTTATGGAATGCCGTTGATATTATTATTATCCCTTCTCATGTTATTTTTATTCCTTCGTTATTTTCTAAATCCAGTGCCAGTAGTTCATCGATTGGCCTTAGCTACTAGTGAGGCAAAAAAGATTACCAATGCATTTGAAGTCTTTTCAGATGACAAAATACGTGTACTTAATGATATGGCCAATTTATGGCCATATACGGATCCACATTCACTAAATTGGTTTGATACTCAGGCTGCCAATATGAGCAAGGTACATACCGACATTGTTGATATTGGGTGGATAAATTCAGATTTTACGGTCCGTCAGGCTTTCGCCTCTAGAGAGCACCTTTTGGTACTGGATAAAAGCATCACTGAATTTGGTATCAATACTGATGAACTTAAGCTTATTGGTCAAACTTCCAGTTTATATCAAGCCAATCATTCATTCGTTTTCTTCGTAGTTAGAATCGATCCAGATAATCCTCAGCTAGGTTATCTGTTAGCAAAATTTGACTTAGAAAAAAACTTATCTGTGATGACGGGTGACCTAATCAATCGCAAGTTTAATTTCTCTATCAGTGATAGCAAAATCTCATTGTTGGAACACAGTGACTTTGTGGATGACGAGACAGTGGTGTATCAATCGTTCAACTTTGCCGGTCGCACTTGGATGTTAAAACTACAATACGCTGATACATATTTGAAAATAGATAATATGATGTTTTGGCTAGGCTCAATCGTTTCTTGCTTCGCTAGTCTATTTTTATATTGGCTACTACGCATAAAAGCTTTCAGACCCAGTAAGAACCAATTATGTCATCAAGCTGTCATTGAAGCCGCACTCGACGGTATTCTTGTCTATAAGGCTTTGGGTGAAAAAAACTGCGATATAATCGAATTTGTGTTGGTTGATGCTAACAAAGTGGCAATGAAAATGTTGAATATTACGCTGCCTACAACACAGCCAATTAAGCTCAGTCAGCAATTGCAGCTAATTCAAGCTCAGGATATTTTGCCTAATATTATTGACGTAAACCAAAGTGGCTCACCATTCGAGTATGAATTACACATACATTCATCAAACATCAATCAATGGTTTAAATTACAAGTTGTCAAAGCCGGTGATGGAGTTGCTCTGACGTTCAGAGATATCTCTCAAAACCTACTTTCCCATCAGAACCTGCAACGCAGTGCGACCAAATTTCGACGTTTGATTGATGGCCTCAATGACCATTATATTTACTCGAAAGACGTCTCAGGCCAATACACTTTTATTAGCCATAGTATTAAACACATACTTGGGTATGAGGTTGACGATTTCCTAAAGAATTACAACAATTATCTGATCTCTTTGCCAAAAGACACGGAAGATCCATGCCTAAATCAACAACGAGGCAAAGGATCTCAATCTTACACTGTGGTCTATCTTTCTAAAAATCAGCAGGAAGTGAATATTGAATATCATGATTCACCGGTATTCGATGGGTCTGGTAACGTGGTCGCAATAGAAGGCATTGGGCGCGATGTTACGGCCGAATTGATATTAAAGGAACAAATTTACTATCAAGCCAATCATGATAAGTTAACTGGCTTGCTCAACCGTCACGCCTTTGATCTTGAATTACAAGCCCTCATTACACGATCGAAGGCAACCCAAGAGCAGGCCACTTTATGCTATATAGACATAGATGGATTTAAGTTAATCAATGATACCTGTGGTCATCATGCTGGTGACCAATTGTTGAACCATATTTCTAACTTACTGGGGGAAAAATTGTACGGTGATGATGTATTAGCCCGCGTGGGCGGTGATGAATTTTGTATGATATTGTGGGGTGTGGACAATAAAAGTGTTGAATCGAAAGTACAAACCGTTATAGAGCATGTGGCAGCCTATCGATTTTTATGGGAGGAAAAAATATTTCACGTCAGTGTCAGTATCGGGTTAGTGCATGTCGAACCTGAAGTTTCAGACGCGGTAAGTCTGGTACAGGAAGCGGATCTTGCCTGCTACAAAGCTAAGAGTAACGGTAAAAATCAATTTTGTGTGTATGAGTCCAGCGGATTACAAGAATCATTTCGCAAGCAAGAACTTGATATTTTAGAGTTATTACAGGTTGCAATCGAGCACAATAAACTGCAACTGTATTTTCAAACTATTAAACCACTGGGCTCATCAAACACTAATCACAACTATGAAGTCCTCTTAAGAATGTTCGATGAAAATGGTGCTATGATAAGCCCAAGCGTTTTTATTCCAGTCGCAGAACGTAACGGCTTAATGTCTCGGGTAGATACATGGGTTTTTGAACACACCATAAACTTACTTGAACGACATCCTAAACACACCCTATTACTGGATAAATGTGCGATCAATTTGTCGGGCGCTAGCCTCAACTCTCCATCACTATTAATAACCATTTTAGAACGATTGCAGCACACTAGTGTACCGCTTAACAAATTGTGTTTTGAAATTACTGAAACCGCTGCGGTGATGAATTTAGTCACAGCGAGTAAAACGATTGATAAAATTAGACTGCTAGGGTGTCAGTTTGCACTAGACGATTTTGGTGCGGGTATGTCTTCATTTACCTATTTGAAGAACATGAACGTTGATTATGTGAAAATTGATGGCTCATTTGTTAAAAATATGAGTAAAGATATCTGTGATTTTGCCACAGTCAAAGCCATCCATGAGATTGCTAGAAGCATGGGAAAACAAACTATTGCAGAATTTGTAGGTGATGAGGAAACAGAACAACTATTGCGGCAATTGGGAGTGGATTTTGCACAGGGTTTTAGCATTGCTCATCCCATGCCTATGCTGCCAATGTTATCCCAAATTTAGTTGTTATTAGGTTGGCTCTTTTTAATCCTCAGCGGTGCTAGAAATTGCAGTGCTGTAGCTGGCGAATAGCTTATTTGGGTATGGGTACAGCGTGTTTGGTAATGATGGCATCAATGTGTGTCGCCAGTGCACTCAACGCCAAACTGTTCCATTCAACAGGGCTGATTAATGTGGATATGGCGTGATGTTTTAAACTGACATAACCATGCACAAAAGCCCAAATTTCAAGCGCAACCCGTTGTTTTTCTGCTTTTTTTGTATCCTCTGGCAGTATAAGAGAGCTAATATCAACTAACTTTTTAAAGGCTTTTTCTGCCATGGCTTGGGCTTCTTCAGATGGCAAGTAACCCGCATCACCTTCACCAAAAATCAGCCGGTAATGGGCTTCATATTGGTCGGCTAGCTCTAGGTACCCCTTTACGCCCTGCAAAATAACGTCTCGTACTGGTGCATGAGTATCAAGAATATCCATAGCCGAAAATACTTTTTCGAACCCCTCTATATACAGTTCGTCTAAGATCCCTTGCTTGCCTTTAAAATGACTATAGATGCCAATAGTAGACACCCCGGCGCGTTTAGATATGGCTCTTACACTCAGTGCAGAGGTGCCTCCTTCGAGAAATAATTCAGATGCGGCTTTTAAAATGGTGTTTCTTGCGTCGCTCATAATGATGAATATCTAACCAATAAGAAAGGTGTAACAGTTGACTGACATAACAGTGTTATGATTAACTATAACACTGTTATGCGCAATGTGATTCTTTGCTTTTCACTGGTGCACAATAATAATTCATTCACACCGGGGATCAAAAGATGACAGCACACACTCATGAAACAGATTACCTAATAGTTGGTAGCGGCGCAGTAGGAATGGCATTTGCAGATATTTTATTAACAGAAAGTGATGCAAATATCATCATTGTTGACCGCTTCCATAAACCTGGTGGTCATTGGAATGTCGCCTACCCTTTTGTCACACTGCATCAACCGTCTTATTTCTACGGCGTCAGTTCTCGTGAGTTGAGCAAAGGTTGTATTGATCAGGTGGGATTAAATAAAGGGCTGAATGAATTAGCCTCTGGTGCTGAAGTCAGCGCTTATTTTGATGATGTGATGCGCGAGCAGTTTTTGCCAACTGGTCGGGTGAAGTACTTTCCTATGTGTGATTATAAAGGTGACGGCAAGTTTGTTTCGTCACTGACCGGTGAAACCCATCAAGTCACAGTGAACAAAAAAACAGTCGATGCTACCTACTTAAATACGAATGTGCCGTCTACACACACGCCAAATTTCAGTATTGCCCCAGATATTCAATTTATGCCCTTAAATGATTTGCCCAAAGTCACCCAACCACCTGCTGGTTATGTGGTCATAGGTGGTGGTAAAACCGGCATTGATGCAGTGTTGTGGTTACTTGAAAAAAACGTTAATCCTGATGATATTCAATGGGTAATGCCCCGTGATGCTTGGTTAATAGATCGTAAAAACACTCAACCTACAGAAGAATTTTTTGCCGATGCCATTGGCGCACAAGCCTCTCAAATGGAAGCCATTGCGAATTCATATTCCATTGAAGATATGTTTGACCGATTAGAACAAGCGGGCGTATTCCTAAGGATTGACACTAATGTTCAACCAGAAATGTTCCATGGTGCCACTGTCAGCCAAATGGAGCTGGAAGCCCTACGTAAAGTAAAAAATATTATCCGTATGGGGCGAGTCACCCACATTGAAAACCAACAGATTATATTAGAGCAGGGGGTCATCCCAACTAGTACCAAGCATTTACATATTGACTGTTCGGCTAGTGCATTAACTAATTTAACCATCAAACCTATCTTTGCAGGCGACGTTATCACGCCGCAAACTGTGAGTTCATATCAACCTGTTTTTAGCGCCGCTTTCATTGCCCATATCGAATTAGCTTACCCAGAAGAGGCAAAAAACAAAATCTGTAATGTGGTGCCTTTACCAAATACGTTAATTGATTGGTTACGTTTAACCGCCGCCTTTATGATGAATCAGTATATGTGGTCACAAGACGAAAATTTACGTCAATGGCTATTAGAAAATCGCTTAGATGGCTTTAGCCAGTTGATGCGCGGTGTTAAAAAAGACGACATTGAAAAACAAGCCATAGTGAAACGTTTACGAGCCAATGCACAACCAGCCATGGCAAAGCTGCAGCAATATTTGGCTCAAGCACAAGTCAGCGTTAATTAAGGAAAGGTATATGAGTGAATTTCAAATACGTAAAGATAACTACCTGACCAATCGAATCGTCGATACTAGTTTGTCTGAAAGTGATATCGCAGAAGGTGAGGTGTTAGTAAAAATTGACCGCTTTGCGTTTACAGCCAACAACATTACCTATGCAGTGGTGGGTGACCAATTTGGTTATTGGCAATTTTTTCCGCCAAGCGGTCACGATGTTAAGAACTGGGGCATTATACCCGTTTGGGGTTTTGCCGATGTGGTGGCTTCCCATGCTGAGGGTGTGCCAGTAGGCGAGCGATTATTTGGTTATTTCCCGCCCGCCACGTACCTTAAAATGACACCCACTCATGTGAATAAACTGCGTTGGATTGATGGTGCTGAGCATCGTGCTCCCTTGCCTTCAGGATATAATGCGTATCGCAGAGTATTGGCTGAACCCAATTATAATAAGGCAATGGATGATTTTAGGATGTTGTTGTTTCCACTGCATCTAACATCCTATTGTTTGTACGATAACCTACTTGATAACAACTGGTTTGGCGCTGAGCAAGTTGTGGTGATAAGTGCCTCAAGCAAAACCAGTATTGGTTTGGGTTATGCATTGGCAGATGATGAAAATGCGCCTAAAAGCATTGGCATGACATCGAGTCGCAACCTAGATATGGTCAACAATTTAAGCCTTTATGACAACACAGTGACCTATGATAATTTGACAGAAATCGATGCATCTAAGCCAACAGTGATAGTGGATATGTCTGGAAATGGAGAGGTGTTAGGTAGATTACATAAACACCTTGGCGACAATATGAAGTTTTGTTCAAATGTGGGTTTCACTCACTGGGAAGACGGTGGCATGGGCCCTGATTTTATTCAGCAGCGTAGTGAAATGTTTTTCGCCCCTAGTCATATCCAAAAGCGGCTCAAAGAATGGGGGCCTGAAGTATTCGAGCAAAAAACTACGGCCTTTATGCAATCCACTATCCGCAGAAGTGCCAGTTGGTTGACGTTGACCCAGCTTAACGGGTTACAGGGGTTAGCCGAAATTTATCAAGATGTGTGTGAAGGGAAGGTTGATCCTGAAGCCGGATTGATCGTTGAAATGTGACGAATAGGTAAAACAATACCTTAATCAGTGTCCGGCAGGGAAACCTCAATGTTACCTGCTGTGATATTGCTAAGTTCGGTTTTAAACGTGCTCACTTCGCTGCTCGCAATTGCAATACTGAGAGTAACTTGTTGAGCATAATCTGGATCAACATCCTGGACATCATAACGTGCTAGTAACCGCGATATACTGCCATCATAGGTATAATCATAGGTAAATTTTAAGAGGGTTCGGTTAACCTTAAGCCTTATAGGTAAATCTTTTAGCACCAACGACACCGCCTCAGAATAGGCTCGTTGTAACCCGCCAGTACCTAACTTAGTGCCACCAAAATAACGGACTATTGCAACCACAATATCACCGTATCCACTGTATTCGAGGACCTTTAACATAGGCATGCCCGCCGTTCCGCTGGGCTCACCGTCGTCACTCATTGAGCGAATAGTCGTATTGGGAGCACCAGCAATATAAGCCCAACACACATGATTAGCTTGAGGATGTTGTTGGCGCAAAGTGCGGATGAAATGGTCTGCTTCCCGGCGATCGACGGCAGGCGCAGCAAAGGTCAAAAATTTGCTGCGCTTTACCTCTAGTTCAACTTGGCATATTTGCGCAGGCACTTGATAGCTTTGTGAACTCAATACATTATGCCCACATTACCAAAACAGCGGCCGCAGCGATAAGCAATAAGCCAATTATTTCATGTTTCTGTACTTTGTTTTTTAACCAAAACGTTGCGAGTAACATGGTGAGTAATACCTCTACTTGACCTAATGTTTTCACATAGGCGACATGATGTAATGACACCGCACTAAACCAACAAATAGTGCCAAAACAACTGATAATGCTAGTGGCTAAGGTCATCCTAGCGTTATTTTTCAATGCTACAAAAGTGCTTTTGTGTTTTACCGCGATATAACTCACAAGTAAGCTAGTTTGAATGCATAACACCCATAACAACACCCAAGCCGCACTGTGTGGAAATGGCACATTTAGCAAATGACTCGCGTCTCTCACAAATAATGATGTCAGTGCAAAACAGGTGCCACAAGCCAAACCTATGATCACCGTTTTAACGCTTAACTGGCCTTTTCTGCCACCACCTGACAATACAAATATCGCTGTCGCACCAACAACAATGCCTACCCAGCCAAATGCACTCAGTTGGCTGCCAAAAAATATAGTCCCTAATACTGCGGCCACCAAAGCCTCGCTTTTGGCTAGTCCGGCCCCAACAGAAAAGTTTTTTTGTTTAAACAGAATAACCATTAATGAAGTCGCGGAGATTTGCATTACAGAAGCGAGTAAAACAAGGAGCACAAATTTGAGGGGGAACTCAGGGATAGCTTGATGTGAAAAGGTATACAGCAGTACTAGGTATGTCAACGCAATAGGTGGTGCAAATAAAAACCGCGCTAGAGTCACACCAGAGGTGCTCATATTCGCACTTAGCTTACTCTGCAACGCGTTTCGAAACGTTTGCAGTACCACCGCACTTAGCGTAAAGAAAACCCAGCTCACAGCAAGACCTTAAAAATTAGAAGGTTTGATCTTACTCCATAAACGAGCGAATAGATTATCATCTGTTTACATAGCTAATATTTTCACTGTCTATCCAATTCAATTTATTACTTTGGTGAATTTTTTGTTATTTTAAATTATTGATTAAATTAGCTATTTTCGCATGTGGCGTCAAAGTGTTATTTGTGACGAATCAAAAAATTGTGGCTCTATTTTCTCTTATTTAGAATGCGGACATTAAAAACGCCAATCCTTGATGAGTGGCGCTTTCGTGTCATCTATAAACCACAATGTGGCAACTAAGCCCTGTGCCTCAATGGTTACTGTGGTTCCAGCTAAAATATCCGTTTATTCGTTGGGTATATTGCGAAGGTGCAGACAGCGGTTGATAGTAAGTTCGATAACGTTAAGCACAATAACAGAAATGCTAGTTAGTGAAGGATGGAAGTCGACAGTGCCGCTGATGGTGGATCAGCGAAATAAAAACATGAGGTTATGCCAGTGGTGGCTGGATTATCTCGACTTAGCACGGCAGTCTAAGTTTCAACAAAATATTGGTTTACTGACCCATGCTTGCATTGCACCTATTGGTCACTTGCGAGTTAAACAAGCCTTTGACAGCCGACCACAGCAAAATGATATGCGCTTTCCAATCGAGCAAGCTATTGCCATGCAATACGATTTTCTCGAATATGCTAACCAACAAAGTGCGGCTATAGGTGGTGCTATTGGTGCGGGTGGTGTTGCTCCCAAATTGTTATTAATGGTAGAAAATGAACATGTTTATATTGATGCTGACTTTGCTGGAAAACCACTAGCAGCGACGCCTTATTTAGTTAAGTTTGCTCGTAACAACAGAAGTGAACGTGACAATAACGTTTTAAGAGCTGAAGGTATTTATTACCGTGTGCTTGCCGAATTGTTAGCTGATACTAGTTTACAAACTATCGATGTTGAAGAGCTGCGAATAGAAGAACACCAAGGCCAAGTCAGTTTATGGTTACCACGCTTTGGCTCTTCTCCGCTCCTGTGAGCGAAAATGGCCTGGCAAAACGTATTGGCCTAGAAAGTGTTTATTCCATTATCGAAGCAGGGCCGGGAAGTGCACAACAACATTTTGATGTAATCGACCGTTTATGGCAGCGATTAGAGTGGGTAAGCAAAATGTCACCGGCAGATTTTGTCAAAGAGTATGTAGCCAGAGACTTACTGAACATTGTGTTTGGGAATTCAGATAACCACGGCCGAAACACTGCTTTTTTAAAGTTAGACAATGACGTTCGTTTCGCGCCAATTTATGATTTTGCGCCTATGAAAGCCGCCCCCGAAATGGTGACTCGTTTATTTAAATGGGGTAAAGATTGTGAAACAGGCGGGGAGGTAAACTTTGCACAAGTCGCCCAGTATTTAGGTGAATACTGCCCACCGGAAGAGATGATGGCCTTTTTAAACAAGTTGGCTAATAAATTAATTAATGTTCCCAAATACCTAAAGGAACAAGGATGTCCCAAAGAAATTTTAAATTTCCCAGCCATTGGCTTTAACTTCACAGAACAAAAATTACAGCGTATGGGGGTAATCAATGCATAACCTTACAACACAAGAACGTAAAACCTTATTGGCCGACATTAATCATAACTTATTAACCGGCGGCTTGACGCTGGGACAAGCCGCTCGGCGGATACGTACCGAGTTGTACCAAATGTCACAAACTCAATATGCCGCGTTTATCGGCCTATCTGCAAAGACCCTTCGAGATATCGAAAAGGGTAATACCGATCCTAAGTTATCGATATTAAGTAAAGTATTCAGACCTGCTGGAATGAATATTATTGCTCAAGCGAAGTAATATAAGGTAATGAAATGAGGATATTCTTCATCCAATGATCAGCGAACTTTGAGTAGAGGGTAAGTCAGAAGCATCGCTTTTGCTGAAGTTTTAGGTTGCTTCGTAATTAATTAAAGTGGATGTCCTGTTAATTTCATATGGCTATCTGGGATCCCCTGGAATCCCTGTATCAGGCACACCCGATCAATACGGATCCCACATATTATACTTGTTTTTGCTATGTTGTTGGCGGTGCTATATCGCCGCTTTTGGCGAATATTTACCTTCACTATGCATTGGATAAGTGGGTGGTAGAGTGGCGGTTACATGAGGCGCGAGGAGAGGTGTACATCATCCGATATGCCGATGATTTTGTCATGGGTTTTCAATATCAGGATGATGGAAAGAGCTTCAAACGAGCCTTGGAAACCCGTCTTGGTGATTTTAAACTGAGTTTACACTCAGGCAAAACGCAGTTGATAGAGTTTGGTCGTTTTGCCAAAAGTAATCGAGAGCAAAGAGGGGTAGGTAAACCCAAGAGTTTTGATTTTCTTGGATTCACTCATATTTGCTCAATCCGCAGAGACAATGGAAAGTTTAAGTTAATGCGCGAATCGATAAAGAAGAAACTCAGGGATAAAATCAAGCAAATAGGTAACACACTAATGCAATACCGGCACAAACCGCTATGGGAATTAGGCAGTTGGTTAAGGAAAGTATTAACGGGTTACTACAACTATTTTGCTATCCCAGGCAACCACACTAGTCTACAGATGATGCGCACGGAAGTAGCGCGAGCTTGGATCAAAGCCATGCGTCGTCGAAGCCAAAAAGGAAGAAATTTCAATTGGTTTAAGATGCAGCGATGGATAAATCGATTCAGCCCGCACACTCGCGTGCGCCACCCGTATCCCAATCAACGCTTTCACCTTTGACTCGATGTAGGAGCCGTATGCGTTAGTAGCGCCCGTACGGATCTGTGCCGGAGGCCTGATTTAAGCTTGTTAAAACTAATTAAATCAGGGCTTTACGGCGATTCGTATCAAAATCAAAAGCAATATTTCTGTGCCGCTAGGCATAATGCTTTTTGTTCACTAAAATCGGGTTTTTCGTTTATAACTCAATCACTGAATTTTGTTAACTTTCCACATAAGTCATATATCCGCTATAGTGAACTATGAACTGTCAACTAAATACTAAGGAAGAGATCATATGAAGGTTTACCGTCAATTGCTGTTGCTCACGGCGTTCACGAGTGCTTTATTTGTTGCTATCGCAACTCAGGCTCATGAAGGTCACGATGATCCGGATATGATCATTAAAAACCTCGGTAATTTAGGTAAAGTCGACTTTTCCGTTTCCTGTAGTACCGATGCACAAAAGGCCATAAGCACCGGTGTTGGACTGCTACACCACATGATGTATGCCCAAGGGGAAATGTTTTTCGGAAACTGGCTTGAGAAGGAGCCAACTTGTGCCATGTTGCACTGGGGTTATGCAATGACCTTGTTCCACCCTCTATGGCCAGATACCATAAAAGAGGAAGCTCTGATCCGCGGTGAAGCCACCCTTACTAAGGCAATGCAACTCACTGCTACATCTAGAGAAAAGGCCTATCTCAACGCGGCAAGCGCATACTACAAAGATTGGCAAAACGTAGCAGACAAACAGCGCATTAAAGCATGGGCAAGCGCCCAAAAAACTGTATATCAACAAAATCCCGAGGACATAGATGCAGCGGCTTTTTATGCTTTGTCTTTACTGGTTACCGCTTCAAAACAGGATCAAACTTTTAGTCAAAACCGAGAAGCGGGTTTACTTTTGGATAAACTCCAAAAGCAATCGCCCACTCACCCCGGCGCTATTCATTATACTATCCATGCCTATGATAATGCGCCTTTAGCCGAACTAGCAATTGATTCAGCAAGGGCTTACGACCAAATTGCACCTGACGTGCCTCACGCACTACATATGCCAAGCCATATTTTCGTGCGTTTAGGAATGTGGGGAGATGTAGCAAGTTGGAATATTCGTTCTGCAAAAGCGGCTTTGAAATATCCAACAAAAGGGGCGACGACCATGCACTATGTGCATGCGATTGATTACTTGATATACGCCTATTTACAACTTGGAGATGGGGAAAAAGCCGCCCAAGCGCTTAAACAAGTGCAAGCTTATCATCCCATTCAGGGGACTTTCCCAGCAGCTTACGCTTTATCTACCATGCCCGCCAGGATAGCTCTAGAGCAAAAAAATTGGCAGCAAGCAAGTCAGCTAAGCACTCAACAACCGGACTATATAAACTGGCAGAATTTTCCCCAGGTTGAAGCTATTACCTACTATGCTCGTGGCATAGGTGCTGTCAAAACTGGTGACTTAAAAGGGGCTAGAGAAAATATAAACATGTTGGATGAGCTATACCAAAAAACAAAAATACTCAGTCCAAATTATTGGGCCATTCTGGTAGACGCTCAACGACAGGTAGTAAAGGCGTGGGTCAACTATGCAATGGGAGAAAAAAAACAAGCTTTAGTTGAACTACGTCAAGCAGCCGATCTTGAAGACACTCTAGACAAAAACCCCGTCACTCCTGGTGCGGTCTTGCCCGCAAGAGAGCTACTGGCCGACATGCTAATGCTTAACCAGCAGTATGCTGATGCTGTGACCGAGTACGAAGCGAGCTTGGCTATTAATCCAAACCGACGAAATAGCATAACGGGTTTAAAAGCTGCCAAAGGAAACCTTCAATAAAATTACAAGCCAGCATTGCCTAGGAAATAAAATATAGACCAATAAAAAGCCTTATATCAGTTACCTAAGATAAGGCTTTTTAATAGTCAGTTTTCTTTAATATTAATGTTGATAAACTCGCTAGGTTTATACTACTCCCAATCCATAATTGGTAACGAGAGATGGTTCGTTTTATTATCGAGTTCGGGGAACACCTCGAAAAGCATATTAACTAAATAGCATTTACACAGAGTATAGGTAAAATAAAACTTCATTTTTCCTAAAATCAAAATACATGATGCCTTATATTTTCCATATTGACATCTATTTCATATTCTTAAGGGAGTGAAAGTTGGTTGTTTTTCGTCGATTAATCAACTGTTTCTTCTTAATTCAGAATTCAAGACAAGCGCCTCCCGCTGTTGTGCAAACCAGTTTTGCTTATGATGATGAACGGCTTTTATTCAAACAGACTTATCTGAGGCGGTGCTCGACTTTGTGGAGTGGCAGATACGACGACTTCATCATTCTTTGTATTCAGGTGGATGAGTATCTTTTGGATCACCAATGGACAATAGAGCCGTATTTAACGACTGGCTGAACGTCTGGTTTGTAAGTAAACTTGCTGTAGAATTTTTGCTACTGACTGACTATAGATCGCTCAAACTAATCCTAAACATGGCTTGGAAAATCGACGTCGCTTAAGTCAGCAATGTCGCAACTGCTGAAATTAGATACAGTATCTCGACTGGCGACTGATCGCTCAAACCCGCCTGTCAGTTTATTAGGCAAGTCTGAGTTTCAAACATTAATTCGTCGAATTTTTATAGAGTTTTAACTTTGGTTTTTCCTAGTTACAAACATTAATATGCTCGCACACCAAATGAACTATTAGCCCGATTAGGTACATTAGGACAAGTACAATAGGGCCAAAGCCGACAATAGATTATTGAAGAGCGGCTTAAAGCAAATGTTGTCTAGGATTTGTAGCCTCGAATGTCGTTGTGAAGCTATAGTAAGATCCTTTGCCCTACGATTACCATATGTTCAAAAAGTAGGGCAGAGGTCAGCGTCGCGTTGCTGATTTTGTTTGTCAATAATACATTAAGGTGACGGATGCTCCGTCAAGGGCTTCGCTGAGAATGTTAGTATCCAAAACGAACCGCTCCTTGATCGCTAGTCTTCTTCATCTAAGGTCATGAGTGAGGTATTACCACCAGTAGCGGTGGTATTAATACTGATAGCTTTTTCTGTTAATAATCGTTGCATTAAATTATCAAAATATTTTGAACTGATCACCGGTAAAATTGCACCTTGACGTTCTGCTAATTTCTCACTGATATAATGTTTACGGTCGCAATGACTATCAACAACAACACCTGATAATCCAGGCTGTACCAGCAACGCTGTTAAATGGCATAACCGAGTAATTTGAAAAACATTCTCATCTTCGCCTGTTGCAATGAATTCATCTCTAAAAGCCATTGCTTCATCATAAAACAAGTCAGAAACAACCGAGATCACGGTATTACCGGTTGCCAAAGCCGTTACGACAGAAAGCAACCAAAAGTGAAAACTAACATTTTCGTCAGCAAAACAGATGATGTTGCCACGATTTTCTAAATATAGAGTATTAGACTCACCTGTTGGACCCGGTAAAACGGTTGGTTCCTTCAGGTGTTTTTCAATATCAATTAATTGTGAGCGCGCCGCTTTTAAAGTATGCGTTAAATCGTCTGCTAAATTACCAATGATTTCGATATGAGCTATTTTTGCTAACACTTCGCTAACACAAGATATACGGGTATTTAACTCGGTCAAACGCCATACTTTTTCTGCTGTACTCGCTCTGTCCATAAATAATACGGCTTGCGCATCCGTATCGCTGTTTGAGGCTTGTGCTTGCTGCGGTATTAAATTAAGTTTCTTGGCACTGGGTGTTGTTATTTCTTTAACTAAACGCGTTAAATAATATGGTCCACCTGCTTTTGGCCCTGTACCTGAAAGACCACGACCACCAAAAGGTTGCACACCCACAATGGCGCCAATCATATTGCGATTTATATACACGTTACCTGCTCGTGATAACTTCGCCAAATTTATGGCTCGCTGTTCAATGCGGGTATGGATACCCATAGTTAAGCCAAAACCTGTGCCGTTAATATCATCAATGACTTTTTCTATTTCATCGCCTTTAAAGCGAACAATATGAACACAAGGGCCAAATACTTCCTGCTTCAGCGCGCTAATATTCTCTATTTCATAAAGTCGCGGCGCAAAAAAGAAATGGTCGTTATCTGCTATTTCATTTGTTATCTCATCAGAAATATCGCATTGGTATAATAGCTGACCATGAGTTTTCATATAGTCACTGTGAGCATTGAGTGAATCTAGCGCTTTTTGATCAATGACAGGACCTACGTCAGTACTCAGTTTTTCTGGGTTACCCACATGTAATTCTGCTAATGCGCCTTTAAGCATTGTAATAACATTATCAGCAATATCTTCTTGTAAAAATAACACTCGAAGTGCAGAACAACGTTGACCTGCAGATTGAAACCCTGAAGAAATAACATCATCAACGACTTGTTCAGGTAGGGCGGTAGAGTCAACTAACATGCAGTTTTGACCACCCGTCTCAGCAATAAAGGGCACTTGATCGCCGCCTCTATCAGCCAATGTTTGCGAAATGATAGTCGCTGTTTTAATAGAACCAGTAAAAATAACCGCTTGAATACGTGCATTAGGAATAATAACACTACCCACATCACTACCCCGTGCAATAACGGCTTGTACAACGCCATGTGGTAATCCAACAGAGGTCATGAGTTCAATAGCGCGCAATGCAATTAAACTTGTTTGCTCGGCTGGTTTAGCTAACACCGTATTACCAGTAGCAATGGCAGCAGTCACTTGCCCTATAAATATAGCTAACGGGAAGTTCCAAGGGCTGATACATAACACTACACCACGGGCTTCTAAACGATCATCTTCTGCAAGTTCAATCGCTTGTTGTGCATAATAGCGACAAAAATCAACCGCCTCTTTGATTTCATCAATACCATCTTGTGCCGTTTTCCCTGCTTCTTTGATGCATAAGGCAATTAACTCGTCCATATGATGTTCAAGAACATCGGCAACACGGCATAATAAGGCCGCGCGTTCAGATACAGGCGTTTGTGACCATGAACCAAATGCGTTTTGAGCTGTTTCGATCATCGCGAGCATTTCATCGTTGCTGTGATGTCGTTGAAAGCCAATAATTTCACTCTGCTTTGCTGGGTTTCTAATAGCGACAGACCCCTCTGGCACATCATCTTCAGAGAACAAGTTATCCATAAGCCAGTTATCCAGTGATGTTTTTAAAGGGGTTACTGTATTGATATCGGTTAAATCTAGGCCCTTGGAATTATCTCGACCACCACCTTTTTCATCATGGTATAACGCGATGGGTTTGATTATCTGGCCATTATATTTGTCTTTTAAGCGATGCATTTTTTCAACGGGATCGACAAGTAAAGATTCGACCGGTTGTGACTCATCAATAATGGCATTAACAAAAGAAGAGTTAGCGCCATTTTCTAACAAACGACGCACTAAATAGGCGAGTAGATCTTTATGAGGACCAACCGGTGCGTAGACGCGACATTGAACATTTTCATTGGCAACAACTTGATCATACAACGAGCCACCCATGCCATATAGACATTGAAATTCAAAACTTGTTTTGTCATCGCCCGCCAGTTCAAGAATAGTCGCGACAGTATAGGCATTATGCGTAGCAAACTGTGGGAAAATGGTATCTCTATATTCTAATAATTTTTTCGCACAGGCGAGGTAAGATACATCAGTAGAAGCCTTGCGAGTGAATACCGGAAAATGCTGATAACCCCCTTTTTGGCTGTTTTTAATCTGAGTATCCCAATAAGCGCCTTTCACTAAGCGCACCATCATTTTTCGGTCAACACGCATGGTGAGTTCACGTAACCAGTCAACTATAAAGGTGGCGCGTTTTTGATAAGCTTGCAGGGCCATCGAAAAGCCATTCCAACCTGCTAACTCATCATCACTAAATACCGCCTCAATAACATCAAGGGATAGTTCTAATCGCTCAGATTCTTCCGCATCAACAGTTAAACCAATATTGTAGCTTTTGGCTTGTAAACAAAGTGCTTTAAGTTTGGCGGCAGCTTCAATCATTACCCGTTCTCGTTGTGCAAATTCGTAACGAGGATGGATAGCAGAAAGCTTAACTGAAATACCAGGCACTTTGCGAGGGTCGTCCTTACCCGACGCACGAGCAACTGCGCCAATGGCATCTATGGCAACTTGATAAGCTTTAAAATACTTTTGGGCATCACTCATGGTTCGGGCACCTTCACCTAGCATGTCGTAAGAATATACGAAGCCTTGCCGCTCTTTCTTGGCAGCATGATCAGTTGCCTCTTGAATCGTTTCGCCCATAACAAACTGCTCACCCATAATTTGCATGGCGTAGTTCATTGCCTTGCGAATGACAGGCTCACCTAATCGACCAATAACCTTCTTCAATAGACCAAAGCTATCTTTTTCCCGTTCATCAGCATAGTCAACCATGGTTCCGGTCACTAATAACCCCCAAGATGAGGCATTAACGAACAGTGAATCACTGCTGCCTATATGACTGTTCCACTGCCCTTTAGATATTTTGTCACTAATTAGGGCATCTTGAGTTTGCTTGTCTGGTACACGTAATAAGGCTTCGGCTAAACACATCAATACCACACCTTCTTCACTGGATAATGTGTATTCTGCCAGTAAGGCATCTATTGCACCGTTTCCCGATTCGTCTCTACGTATTTTCAGAGACATTTTACGGGCTTTTTCCCACGCCTTGCTTGCAGCATTATCGCTAACTTCTGCCAAGGGTAAAATATGCTCTACCGCAACACTTTCATCAATACGATAGAACTCGCGAATTTTTTGACGAATAGGGGACTCCGTGATGTTTGAATTATTAAAAAGCATATGCTTCACCTCAAATTTTTTTTAAAATGTTTTGCAATTACATAAGTTAATTACAATTTAATTTACTGCTTCGATTGAATGTAAAATTCAGTTGCTGTGGATCCACAGAAGCTCACATTGTAATCAGGGTACTGCTCATCATTTTTATGCAGATTAAGTTGATATTTTTCGCTAATCAAAATAACGGTAAGACTGACCACTGAGGCCCAGCTCACTAAAATATCTGAATACACTTTGACCCGTAAAAAAGCACCTAGCCTAAACACTTGTTTTGCGCTGAATAAAATTGAATGTGTACCCTAACTTTGACGGTCACTTTTTAACTCTTCAGTCTTAAATAGGCGCATGACCCATATAAAGAAGAAGGGCGCGAAAAATAAAACCAATATTGTTGTGGCCGTAATACCACCCAGTACGCCAATTGATATTGCATTTTGCGCTCCTGACCCTGGCCCTGCGGCAAATGCCAAAGGCATCACACCCAAAATAAATGTTAGTGATGTCATCAAAATAGGGCGAAGTCTTTGTTTAGCGGCCATGACCGCTGAATCATAGGCATTCATGCCATCTTCAAAATTAATTTTTGCAAACTCAATTATCAAAATTGCATTTTTGGCAGCCAAGGCAATGGTCATTAATAAGCCCACCTGAAAGTAAACATCATTTGCTTGTCCAGACCACCATGTGGCCAAAACAGCACCAAATATACCAAGTGGAACAGTTAGTATGATCGCCAAAGGTATGGTCCAGCTTTCATATAATGCGGCCAATGCTAAGAACACGGCAATGATTGAAATCAAGTAAACAATCCAAGCCTGTCCACCGGATTCTTTTTCTTCATACGATAAGCCCGTCCATTCCAAACCAATTCCACTTGGTAAGCTTTCAGCGAGTTTTGATATCTCGTTAAGGGCTTCACCTGAACTAATGCCTTGTGCGGCCTCACCTTTAATTTCAAGAGAAGAATTGCCGTCAAACCGTGTTAGCTTTGGTGCGCCATATGACCATTCACCTGAGCCGAAGGCTGACAAAGGAACCATGCCACCAGTTGAATTGCGTACATACCATCGGTCTATATCCTTTGGCAGCATACGGTACTCAGCGTCCGCCTGTGCGTAAACACGCTTAATACGACCATCTTCTAAGAAGTCATTAATGTAAGAACCGCCAAGTACAGTACTTAAGGTTTGGTTGATTGTGGCAATGGGTACACCCATTGCTCGCGCCTTGCTCGAATCAATATTGATGTCATATTGTGGGCCGGGCGCCAAACCATTAAAACGTACGCCTTTTAAAGAACTGCTGTGGTTAGCCTCTCCAAGAAACTGTTGCATGGCATTGTTAAGAGCGTCTTGCCCCAGTCCCGCTCGGTCAACCAATTGAAATTCAAAACCGCTGGAATTACCTAACGCTATTATGGCCGGCGGCACAATTGGAATAATCATAGCGTCTTTTACAGATGACAATGCTTTACCTGCTTGTTTACTCACTTTAAAGACGCTTTGATTTTCTGTGCGCTGGGCCCAATCTTTCATTTTGATAAATGCGATTCCCACGTTTTGACTGTTCCCAGAAAAACTAAAACCAGCCGCAGTAAATATTCCTTCAACCGCACCGTTTGTTTGGTCTAAATAGAAGTCTTCGACCTGTTTATTTTTCTCAACTGTTTGTTGCAAGGTTGAACTGACAGGCCCGTTAACCAATGTGAACATACGGCCTTGGTCTTCGTCAGGCAAAAATGACGTCGGTATTCTAATGAACAGACCAATTGCAACAGCGATTATCGCAAAGAACACGGCAGGTAGAATAAATCGGTTCGCCAATACTTTTTCTAAAAGGTTTGCGTGGCCCATCTTCATTTTATTAAATGCTTTATTGAAAAGTCCGAAGAATCCAGTGTTCTTTTCTACCTTCGCTTGTTTTAGAACAATGGCACATAATGATGGCGATAGGCTAAGCGCGACAAAAAGTGATATCCCCATTGCCACTGAAATCGTAACGGCAAACTGTCGATAAATGACCCCAGTCGATCCTTCAAAAAATGTAATCGGAATAAACACCGCCCATATAACTACGGTTGTGCCGACAAGTGCTCCTGAAATTTCTTTCATTGCTTTTATGGCTGCGTCCTTTGGACTTATATTGGGATCCTTTTCCAATTTATTTTCAATGTTTTCGGTAACAACAATCGCATCATCAACCAACATTCCGATGGCCAGAACCAGCGCGAACAGTGTCAAAATATTGATGGAATATCCGATCACAAGAAGAAACGCAAAAGTGCCAAGCAGCACAACTGGAATGGCTACCGTCGGTATGAAAGTCGCGCGTGCTGTTTGTAAGAATATATAAATCACTAATATTACTAATAAGATTGCTATTAATAGCGTTTTTATGACGTCATAAATTGAAGCTTCAACAAAAGGTGAAATATCAACTGGATAAACGACCTTTAATTGTTTAGGAATAATATCGTCAAATTCTTGAATTCTATCTTTAACCGCTTGGATGGTTTGAAGGGCATTTGCATCTGACGCTAGTTCAATGGCAATTCCCGATGCAGGGCGGCGATTATAGCGGCCGATAACACTATAGCTCTCGGAACCAATTTCAACGCGGGCAATATCACCTAAGGTTACGTGAGCTCCGTCTTGATTCACAGTCAGTAATATGTCTTCAAATTCATCCACGGTTTGAAGTAAGGTTTGTGCCGTAATGGTTGCGTTTAATTGTTGACCTTCAACACTCGGGGTCCCACCAATTTGTCCGGTGGCTAGCTGAACATTTTGTTGCTGCACCGCATTAATGACATCTTGTGTTGTGATGTTGTGATGTTGAGATTGTTCATTGATTGTGGATTGAGCCAGATACGCATGGCATGCTCTGGCCCGAATGTTCTGATTTGTCCGACACCGTCAATGCGGCTAAGTGGTTCTTCCAAATTAGACGCCAAAAAGTCGGAAATTTCATTTCGCCCATATGTGTCATCCGTTGAATAAAACCCAACGATTAGGGAATAACTGCTTCCGGCCTTACTAACGGCAACACCTTGACGTTGAACCGCTTGAGGCAAAGAGGATTCCGCTTGAGATACTTTATTTTGAGTTTGCACCTGCGCGATATCTGAATCGGTTCCTGGCTCGAAGGTCAGGTTAATGCTTGCCCGCCCAGATGAAGAACTTTCCGATTGGATGTAGCGCAGATTATCAATACCCGTCAAATTTTGTTCGATAATCTGCGTTACTGTATTTTCAAGTGTTTGTGCTGAAGCACCTGGATAAGTTGCTGATATTGATACCTTAGGAGCTGCAATATTTGGATATTGCTCAACTGGCAGTGATGTTATGGCAAGCGTTCCGGCCCCCATAATAACGATGGCAATAACCCACGCAAAAATGGGTCTGTCTATAAAAAATTTAGAGATCATTAATTTGAGCTCGTTTTGTTATTTTCAGCATTGGCTGTAGCACGGTCATCAGATTTCGTTGCTCCAGAGGACCTATTAGTTGAATCCTTCGAGTTGATGTTTTTAGGATCGACTTTGGAGCCTGGCTGCAACATCATTGCCCCCACTACAACAACGGTATCGCCAGTTTTAAGACCGCTTTTGATTACCCAATTATTTTTGTAAGTGCTGTTGGTGACCACTGCACGCTTGCTTGCTATATTCCTAGCATCAACAATCCAAACCGCCTTTGAGCCATCGGCCTCTATACTGACGGCTTTTTGCGGCACTATGATTGTTTCTTGAATTCCCATTTTATCGATGGTTGCACGCACGAACATACCAGGTAATAAAGCTGTATTTGGGTTTGGAAACACAGATCTCAATCGGATCGTACCCGTGTTCTCATCTACGGCTAAATCAGTAGCATACAGACTGCCTGTGTGGGGATAGACAAAATCGTTATTGCCAAATAAAAGCGTTACCTCAAACTTTGCATCTTCGCCTTTGGTCATGTGACTGGTCATCAAACTTTGCTGCAAAGTCTTTGCATTGGCCGCAGACTGAGACAAGTCGACGTAAACTGGGTCAAGTTGTCTAATGGTTGCTAAAGCTGCTTGTTGTTGCGCAGTAACGAGAGCACCGTCGGTCACTGTAGATGGGCTAATATAGCCTGAAATAGGTGCATAAACCTTAGTGTAGTCAAGGTTGATTTTTGCTATTTTCACCTCAGCCCACGCAAGAGAAACAGCGGCTTCGGCTTGTGCCACACTTGCCTTCGCGCTATCAAACTCTTGCTCGCTTACGGCGTTGGTTTTTATCAGGCTTCGATAGCGGCTCTCTAATGCAAGGGCAAGCTCCAGTTCTGCTTTTATATTTTGCAAACTCGCATTTGTGCTTTGATAATCCGCCTCATATCTTGCCGGATCAATCTGGTAGAGTTGCTGACCTTCTTCAACAAGGCTACCTTCTTCAAAAAAACGGGATTGAATAATACCGTCCACTTGAGGACGAATTTCTGCTGTCTTAAAGGCCTCTACACGGCCGGGCAATTCGTTAGCCATGGATATTATTTGCGGTTCTATCGTCATGACATTTACTTTTTTTAAAGGACGTTGCCGCGTTTGCTCTGCATCCCCTTGTGAAGAGTTTGATAGGGACTGATGCGGATTGTCCGTGCAGCCCGTTAACAAAAATACGCTTAAACATGCCATTAATATTGAGGCCACCGTTTTCTTGGGTGAAAAAGGGTATGTAACCGTTGCATTTGGTGAGCAGGGGAGTATGCCACCAGATTCGCTGCTTATGATTTTATTTGCTTCGAATGTTTTCGATTTCATCCGTGAACCCGAACAGCAAGAACGTCTTGTTTCACGCCATGCAATACAGAATTGGCTGTTGAACCAAGCAGCAATTTAATGCCACTTCTGCCATGTGTGCCTATTACAATTAGGTCTATATTCTTTTCATTGGCCATTTCTCTTATCTCATCTGCCGCGACACCAATTTTTACAAAAACATTATGTTCAGTAATGCTAAATTCTGTGGCGATATCACTTAGTTTTTTATGGGTTAAGGACATGCGTTCAGAATCGTCTATCGCGTTGTATTCCATTGGATAAAGGTAAGGTTGAATATATGTTGTAGGTAGCAAGGTATACATCAATATTAAATCCTCAGGAGACTGAGAAACCGTTAATGCTTTGCGAATAATACTTTCGTGGGGTGCATTAACATCTATTGCGACTAATATGTTTTTGTAATTGCTCATCGTGTTTACTCCATTGAGTGTGTAAATTGTAGAACGATTTTATTGCTGTTAGTCCGTGCATGCTCAATCAAATGATTAGCTAGTTGTGTAGCGATGCCCTGATGTTGAAACTCATCCGACACAGTGACAGCCATTTCACGTTCATCTGGTTTTGAATCTATCGCATAAAAGCTGCCTCTATTTCTATGCCATCGGATGTGATCGGTCGAATAGTGACGTCTAAATCGCCAGCTTTTTTATGTTTGTAATCATGAGTAGTCGCTCTGTCATGATTAATATCCCCTGTAAAACAAAGTAGTAGTTTGTTTTACACTCAATATATATATTCAATTCGATAAGCTCAATTAGGGGTATCCATGCACAAACTGTGGAAACCACGTAGTGATCTTAGGATTCACACTATGACTAACCCTTGCAAAACATGTCATATTTCTGATGTACTAATGTTTTTATTGGTGATAATCCTCAACAAACTAATTTACGGTTCGGTATCAAGGGCAAACCGTGCTGACTTAACACGACCTCCAAGCGGGGTATTTAGACTAAAGACAAATTAAGAAACAAGGATTTGAATAATGCACAGATATGTATTGATGGTTTTATTTACATGGGGGATATTACTGGCAAGTAATGTCAGAGCAAAAGATGTACAGCTTGTCCCTGGTGAAACATTTAGTAATGATAACGTTACTATCACATGTGGCCAATCGACAACTCATACCCCCTTGGCACTGAACGACTGCCAGTATTGGGATGATTTTAGTAACAAGTGTCTGTTTGAGAAAACCACTTATACGAATGAAAGCCTTGAATGCGTTGAAAAATGTCAGCGCTGGGATAAGTTCACAAGCACTTGTTTTTACCAATCAAAATGTACCTTTTACCCATCGCATATGACATTTGTGAGGACTACATGCGAAAAGTTTGACGACTTCAACAATACTTGTTTGAAAATGAAGGATACAAAAATTGGGCGGTGAGAGGAAAAAAACCAAACTGATCTTCCCCTAAAACTCTAAACTATTTTTTAATATAGCAGTAGTACAATTGATGATGATGAAGTTGTATTGAAATTGGACGCCATAGTAAGTCGTAGGTGGGTTGATGCACACTTAGTCTAATGAGGATTTACATGTGTTTCACGAAACAAGATACAAAACCATATATGTCTAAACTTAGGTAGTCGGATCTATTCAACCACCTCACTTAGTAGACCTATTTTACTAACAGGGTACAGATCTGATAAATACCCTCCCGGCATTGTTAAAAAACAACGGTAAAGGTAAAATGGGAGACAGAAAAACTCAGGCAACGTTTAGTTGCATTGTATGCACAAGGTTTACGTTAAATTTTATGGACCATTTTGAGCTATTGGGGGTCACCAGAACCTCCACGACCACCGAAATTAAAAAAGCGTATCGAAAACTGGCCAATCAATACCATCCCGATAGAAATGATGCTGCAGAGGCAAAAGAACAATTTCAATTAATTCAAAAAGCGTACGAAGTTATTGTTGATCCTCAAAAGCGCTCTTTATACATTAAGAGCAATTACACTATTATCACCGACCCAAGAGAAATCGCAGATTCTTTTTGGCACAATGCTTTGTTGTAGGGATCAATTAAATGTCATTTGAAACACCCATACCTTCTTATCTATCCGATGACTTTTCTATGTATTTAGAAAATATGGAGTCATTGACCGATCCAGAAAACCCTGATTTGTTGACTAATTATTTAAAGGTTTTGTCAGCTCAGTTAGCCTCAAACAGCTCGGTCTTTAATGGCCTAGTGGACCAATTGGCCATGGCCATTACTCGCAGCGTAAGAATTGATTCGAAAAATCTAGCTAAGCTAGATGTCACTCAGCAACCGGCATGGGCTGACATCAAGCCTTTTGTGGGTGTACATGCTGATGCCAGAGCCACTATTACAGAATTAATGAATCACTCAGAAAGTGAGCTAAAAACGGCAGTGCTGCTTATTCATTTTTATAATACCTATGATGCCACCCCTTTACCTGCTTTACCCCAGGACGTGGAAGCTGACGATGACACAGAACAACCCTATGCAACCTACGGCTATGATGAATAATATGAGATTATTTTTAAGGAATACCAATTGACTAGTAAAGCACTGATTCTCGCCACCGATATTACGGAACAAGCCCAACACAGCGGCAGGCATGCGGGTACCTCATTAGAAAAAATTGCATCTGAGCAGGGTGATAACGCCATGTTAGCGGTATTTGCTGAAATGGATATTTTAACCGTGGCTAAAATTGTGCGCGAGCATGATGCCACTATACCTTCTATTGCCACTTGGTTGATGGATGCGGATTCCATTAAAAAATTATTAAATGTCGAGCCTTCATATTGGCAAAATTTGGATGAAGAGTCGTTATTTTGTGCACAAACCGAGGCCCACAGTTTGCTCGCACAAATATTTCTTTCTTATGAAGATGATGAAAAACAACGAGAAATACTCAAGGCCATTATTCAAGATGATTTTGGCTTGTTATATTTATCATTGCCTTTTATTGGTCATGACTTTTCTGAGCTCGAATACGATGAAGAACAAGTGTCTGGCAGCATTGAAGAGTTGCTTCTGAAAATAAAAACCCTAGATGAAGAAGCCTATAATGAAGTGATGGCCGTGAGCACTAATGGCACTTTGGAGAATATAGAGGCGGCCTTAAAAAATAATGCCAATAAACAAAGAGTGACGGCTGTGGAAATGGATACAGACGATATGTTTGCACCGCTATAGGATAATGTCATGAAAATAGCAGAGTTGCGGAATAAACCCTTTATCCTTTTGGTATTAAAAGACGGTCTGGCTGACGGATATTTTTCTGAGGAGTTTGTGCATAAAACTAAGCAACAATTGTCAGATATGTCGCTGCGGATCGCCTCTGATAATTTATCTATTATTTATGCTGATCATATTAAAAAAGCCTGTGAAATAGTCCTAGGGATCATCAATCTAGGGCTGTTAAGTCATTGTGACAATAGTACCGAAAAAGCCAAAGATATTATCAAGACCCAAGGTATTGTTTACTGTTTCAGAGCGGGCTGGGCAAAATATGCTGGATTAAAGAATATTTCAGCCGAATATTTTAAACAAATCAAACTCAGCACTTACGCTTTAGCAGCCAACGACACCTCTGATATAACAAGCATACATGCTGGTTTAGTTAAAAAAGGCCAGGACAGCTTAAAGCTATTAAACTTGTACAGAAGTATCTCGTCAAAATATGCTGCCAACGCAATAATACCTGAAACCGATGAAGACTATCTAAAATTTGAGCTGCAAAAACTGCTCAATTCAGCCGTGGCCTTGCTGTTGATCGACTCCCAGCAGAATGTTTTTAATCATGAGCGCTACACCCAACTGATGACTTATCTGAGCAGTACAGATGTGCAGCTTGTGCTCGAAAAATTTGCGGTGTGTGTGTCAAACTTTTCGGAAAGTCAGTCAGTTAGTATAAGAAATTTTCTTGAAGAGACGTCTTTACTGGATTTTAGTGAATTTAAAACCATCATCACCTCACAAAAAAACTTGGCTATGTATATTCCTGAGATTTTAGAACTCTCAGTCAATGTCACCAATGAATTAAATGATGACTTTGAAGGGGGCTACGATTTTGGTTTAGACGACCAAGAGGATATCGCTTATCTAAAACCTGATTAGGCTTATGCCAAAAAGGCAGGTATGCCTATCTCAGTGTTTATTTGAACACCCTGAGACTGACATCGTTTTAGAGTGAATGCACAAACAGTGTTATTGGGTGTTCAAATAACACATGCTGATCTTTCTTTTCAATTTAGACCTAAAAGTGCCTTATAAAATCAACAACGAGTGCCATTATGGCGATAGCTATTTCCCCTTCCAAACTCAGCCTACCTCAGCATAACCCTGGTGTAACGACTGTTCTAGAATTTCTTATTCGTAAGTTTCCCGGTATAACAGCTGATGTGTGGCTACAACGTATGGTTGATGGCAAAGTGCATTGGCATGACGGAAGTTTAATTCGTGCGCAAACCCCTTATGCGGCCCAGCAGCGGGTGTATTATTATCGTGAAGTGGCACGTGAGCCTGTGATCCCTTTTGCAGAGGAAATTGTGTTTGAAGACGAGTTGATTTTGGTGGCCTATAAACCGCATTTTTTACCGGTTATGCCAGGGGGAAAGTATGTTGAAGAATGCCTGCAAAATCGCTTGCGGAATAAAACTGGTAATCAGCAATTACAAGCAGTGCATCGTATTGATAACGGCACTGCTGGTTTGGTATTATTTTCAGTTAACCCTGACTCACGTACCCATTACCACCGATTATTTGAAGCTCATAAAGTGACCAAAACCTATCAGGCGATTGCCAGCACGATTAACAACCCAGTGATTGACAACCAGAAATGGGAGGTTAAAAATCGTTTGGAGAAGTCTGAACCAAGATTTTTAATGCATATTGTCCCAGGGCTGGCCAACAGTCATTCGCGGATCCGTTGCCTGCAACATGCAGCCGACAAAGCCTTATTTGAGCTGAATCCCATAACAGGTAAAACGCACCAATTACGCGTACATATGCAAAGCCTTGGCTGGCCGCTATTAAACGATACTTACTATCCACAGTTACAGGCAAGTAAGCCGGATGATTACAGCCAACCCCTGCAACTATTAGCACAACAATTGCAATTTATTGATCCTATGACAAAACAGCTTAGACATTTCTTTAGTGGGAATGAACTTAGATTAAATTAAAGGGCACACAGATGATGTGCCCAATTGACAAGTTTAGAAGGTATTTAGACTTATTGTATTGTCAGTAGAATATTATTCTGTGCACCTTTTTCAACACTAAAGGTTAGGGATTGCTCTATACCTTGATAGCTAAATGTAATTTCATAATCGCCATAAAACCCACGGCCTGAAAAGATACCCTCGGAGCTGGTTTTAGCTGCAAATTGGCTGTGCCACTGGTTGAATACTAAGTCTTTCCATACAATTGCATTTGGCTTTTCTCGCCATTGAAGGTCATATAATGCGGCATCTGGGAACCAATGCCTACCCGCCCAAAATCCCCATAGTTGCACGCCAACCGTCGCCGGGTGGCTGAAGAATATGGTGAGAAAATCACGGGTGTAATCGGCTTGTAACTGCTCATCAAGTGTTGAAACATCAAACTCAGTTGAGCGTATGGAGGCACTGGGGAATGCCAGATGGAAACGGTCAATGATGCTATACACCTTAGTAATATCTGTGAGCACATCATTAAAGTGGCTTTGTAATCCAATACCATCAATGGGCGCATTTTGGGCGAATAAATATTCAATGGTGTCTTGGTAATGTTGCTGGTGGGCTGTGTCTGACCCAGCCGATGATAAAATGCTGTAGTCGTTGATATACAGTTTATGCTCAGGCAAGTTTTTACGGGCTTGTTCAAACCAATCAAGCATGACTTCATCACCAAATGCGTCCATTAAATAGTGGTTGTCGTAAGGTTCGTTAAGTACGTCCCATTCAGAAATTAGGCTGGCTGTTCTTGAGGTAATGTCATCAATATGGTTACTCATCTCAACTAAAGCTTGAGGATCGGCATTGGCAGGGTCGTCAGGTAAATATTGTTGCATGGCATCAGGCAGGTTGCGTTTAGAAGGCCAAACTAACACATGGCCACGGGTGTAAAACTCGTTATCTTTTAGCCACTGCAAACCCGCTAGGGTAGTTTCTTGGTTAAAACTACTGCCCCATTCACCAGTCCACGGTGCCCATTTTAAATCGTTTTCTGGCCCAGCTTGATTAAAAAGCTCTAATACTTTTTGTTGGTATATTTTTTCATCAGCACCTTCACCTACTAACATGCTCGATACCACTGCCGAGCCAAAATGATATGCATGTTTTTGCATATTGATACTAATATCAGCATCGCTAATTTTGTCGCCGCTAGGCGTTTGTAAGGTGACAGTGAAGTCACCTTTGCGATGTTGTTCAATGCGTGCTTCTGCTGCTGCGCGCCACGTTGCCGTCTCGTTTCGGCCCCCATAAGTCGCTTTGGTTTGAGGTAGGTCGGCAAATGCTATGTTTTGTTGATAGTTGTACAATTCAATGCCTGCCAGCTGAAACCTTTGTGGTTTGTCTCCCGCTCCCAGTTCGAACATTAGGTTGAGTTCACCTTTAGCAAAATCTTGGGTCACTGTGGCAGGAATAAAAAACTCTTCCCATTCACTGGCACTGTTGATGTTGCGACTAATTAATTTTACATATTCAGGTTCAGGACCCTGCAGTAACACACGAGTAAAACCGGTGCCCGTTTCATACTGACTGGCCATAGTACGAAAGTATAAATGTAGCAGTATGTTATCACCGACTTTTACGTCTTCACTGAGGCCAATACTAATACTGCCATTCCAAGTGACACCTGAAGGATTAGTAATATTCACTTCTAAGGCTTGTGAAAATTGCGGGTGTACTACATCGACAATGGTTCGAGTGCCCACTGGTTGACTACCGTTACCTTCCCAAAACGTTGCCGAGGCTAATGGGTCGGCTTGTAAAATAAACGCTCCGCCGTCAGGCACCGTCATTTCGCCTGTTGGGGGCGGAGAGGGGGGGCTAACGTTCTGAATGGTGACCGACACCGTATCGCTGCTAGTTGCACCATCGTTGTCGGTGACAGTAAGAGAAAATGTCAGCACTTCGTCACTCGTTAAATCAGGTGTTGTAAAAGTGGCAGATGCCTTATCTGGTCCGGTTAACGTTACCGATGTGCCAGTGGAAGTTAATGCCCAGCTATAGGTGTTGATTGTTCCATCAGAATCCGATGCGCTGCCAGTTAATGTGACATCAGTTAGTTCATCCACTACCTGATCGACACCTGCATTGACTATTGGGGCAATATTAGCTGCAGGCGAACTAGGAGGATTGGTTGCTGTACTTCCGCCGCCACCACCACCGCAAGCACTCAGATAGCTAAGCAGGAGTATAATGAAGCCAATATTTTTTCTGTTATATAACATCAGGCAGACCTTGTAAAATTAACCTTAATTGAGGAAATGTTGGCATTCGAATTTTTTTATTGCAATTATGAAAATATATAAATGCTTTATGTATCATTGTGCAACTGCTTATGTTGATATCGTGATTGGTTTACTAGGATAAATTACGCTTAAGAGTGATTTATTTATGTAGATTTGCATAAATGTTGGGCACACTAGCCGCTAACTTAATTGTAAATACTGAGATTTCTTTGTGCGTGTCACTACCGTTTTTACTCATTTCCTGTTTTTTTCTATAACAATGTATTTGGCTTACCACCCCTTGGTGGCAGCACAGCAATGGCCTGAGGGTCATAAAATAGCGATTAGTTTGTCATATGACGACGCCCTAAATAGTCAGTTAGATAATGCATTACCAGCGTTAAACCAGCGGGGGCTTAAGGCGTCATTTTATATTGTGCCTTTGTCAGACGCATTTAAAAATCGTATTGAAGAATGGCGTCAATTGGCTAAGCAAGGACATGAGCTGGGCAACCATTCGTTATTTCATGCGTGCCTTAGTGCCAAACCAGGCCGAGAGTGGGTTCAAGCCTCGAACGCACTGGATGATAAAACGGTGCAAGCTATGGTGAATGAAATCACTGTGGCCAATACGGTACTCACGTCATTGGACGGATATAGTGAACACACGTTTACGCCACCTTGTTTTGATCAAATGGTTAAAGACGGAAACTACGTTGAGGCAGTAAAAGAGCAGTTTGTAGGGGTGAAAAGTTTAGAAGATCCCAATTCTACCGCACTTATTGGACCAAGTGACATGAGTAGCGCACAAATCATCAATTTCATTGAAAAACAGCCGCCTAACATCAGGTTGATTAATGTGCTTTTCCACGGAGTAGGGGGCGACCATTTAGTTACAACAACTGAAGAGCACGCTAAGTTTTTAGATTACTTAGTGGCTAACCAAGATAAATATTGGGTGGATACCTATCGAAATATTATGTTGGCTGAGAAAAGTAACCTAAAGTAAAACCATCCGCTCTATTGGTTAGTTCGGCCTATGTGGAATTAAATCCTAGTCGATCCAAAAATGGACAGCATGCCCTAACTCACAACAAGCATCACTCACCAAGTGATGCTTGTTGGCTATAGTCACCAAATGGTCCTAAAATATTTTTTGACAGTGATACAAATAATTAAACTCAGAGAAGAAAAATTATGCCAAGTCATCCTGTCGGTTGGTTTGAAATTTATGTTGATAAGTTAGACCGCGCAAAATATTTTTATGAATCTGTTTTAAACGTTAGCCTAGAAGAGTTAGGTGATCTGAACGATTCTAGTATTAAAATGCTAGCGTTCCCGTTTGATATGGAAACATATGGAGCCAGTGGCTCATTGGTAAAAACACCAGATGTCTTTGCTGGTGGCAATCGTACTTTGGCTATTTTTCCTAGGATGACGCTACCCTAGAAGAGTCTAGAGTTGAAGCGGCCGGTGGACGAATAGAAAAACAGAAAATGTCTGTTGGTGACGACGGTTTTATTTCCTTGGTGGTCGATACCGAAGGTAATATATTGGGTTTACACTCTCAGCAATAATGCTAATTTTTTTAGACTGGCATTTAATCAGTGGGGTAAAAGTGGCGCCGACAACACTATCGCCAAGTATGTTTTCGGCTATTGACCAAATGTTTGTTAACATACCCAGTCCAGTTTACACAGGTAATTCCTAGATGACGCAAGCCTACGCCGACACCCTTGTTGTACTTGATTTTGAAACCACTGGGCTTTCTCCCGACATGGGAGACAGAGCCATCGAAATAGGGGCGGTTCGTCTGGAAAAAGGGCTGGTGGTTGATCGTTTTCAAGCATTAATGAACCCAGGAAAACGCGTCAGTGCTTTTATTGAAAATTATACCGGGATCACTAACCGTATGTTAAGCAAAGCGGCCCCCTGCAATGAGGTAATGGAACAGTTTGCTGACTTTATGGGGGAGCATAACCTTGTTGCCCATAATGCGTCATTTGACAAACGCTTTTTGGATGCGGAGTTAGCTCGAATTTATAGATCCTATCATGGCCAATTTGCGTGTTCTTTACTGGTATCGAGACGTATCTATCAACAAGCGCCTAATCATAAGTTAGGTTCGCTCATAGCCTATAAAAACATTCCATCAGAAGGAGGATTTCACAGAGCGTTATACGATTCAGAAATGACTGCCAAACTGTGGATGACCATGCTACACGATATTTCCCACTTAATAACGTTACAAGACGTACCCTTTACATTGACACAAAAGCTCGCTAAAACACCTAAGAATGGGGTGAATAAATTGCTGCAAGCACAGTCATTACTGCGTGGCTGATGCAGCAAGCAATTACTCAATTCATTGAGGTGGTAGGGCTTCACGCTAGTCTTTTTTACTTATCGTTACCTCAATATTTTTGCTATTACCTCGACTCCTACGTATAAAAATAGCGCCACTACGCCTAGTATCAATTGTGGGTAAGCTTTTAAGCTGCCCGCTTCTGCATCCGCCGATTGTGGTTTTTCCAGGACTAAGTCTGGTAATGATGAAAATTTTACTAAAACGGCTAATGCAAACAAAGCCAGAGCCATATAAGCATAGGGCAAGACTAACCCATCAGATAAAGCAGTAATTTGGGCAACACGTTCGGCTTCTGGCAGTGCTGCAATAGATTGGGCATTCACGCCTACAAACTCTCCCAACACTAAGGCAGTAAAAACAATTGGCGCAAGAAAACCCGCAAACTTATTCAGTAAACCCATAATGGAAATACGCACTGCTGCGGTTTCCTGTGGACCGATTTTAACAATATACGGGTTAGATGCAGTTTGCAGAATAGTCAGACCTGTTCCTACAATAAACTGAGCAACAAGAAACACTGCGAATTCTTGGGAATATGCCGCTGGAATAAACAGTAAACATCCTAAAGCTATTCCTACTAAGCCTAAACACATAGCATGTTTGTAGCCTACTTTGTCTAACACCCAAGACATAGACAGTGCCATCACTACATAGGCAATATAAAAGGAAAAGGCAACGAGTAATGCCTGTGATTCTGTGAGATCACAAACTATTTGTAAGAATGGGATCAATGCGCCGTTGAGCCATGTGAAAAACCAAATACGAAGAACAACATGCCTATAATAAGCATAGGTATTAGTGCACCTGATTTAGACTACGGGGTATTAATTGTTTGTATTGTTCACATTCTTATTGTTTTTAGGGTTAAGTCTGCTTTAGCCGAATACTTGCTCACCAGCTATATAACTGGCATTCACATAATATTGGTCGGTTAATACGACCCAGTCTGCGGCAAACCCCGAAGCCAAATAGCCCTTTTGTTGTTGCAAGCCTAGGAATGTGGCTGGAGTAGTGGAAGCCATCTTGATAGCGTCTTCAATAGAACACTGTAAATCTTGTACGCAGTGACGAACGGCACTGGCCATATCAAGTGCCGATCCCGCTAATCTACCGCCTTCAATGGTCAATTTATTCCCTTGTCGATTGATCTGCATACCGGCAAATTGCAATTCAATTTGTTCACTACCTACATGAGACATAGCATCGGTAACCAGCATGATACGGTTGGGGGTTTTACATTTAATGGCTAATTGGCAACTGGTCATATCCACATGTTCATGATCAACAATCAATCCACAGTAGCTAGTTGCGTCTAATAATGCCGCTCCAACCATGCCCGCTGCTCTACTTTGCAGCGGAGACATGGCATTGAATAAATGGGTAAAACCTTGGGCACCCGCTTGCAGTGCTGCAAACGTTTGGGCGGCACTCGCATTAGAGTGACCTAAACAGACCTTTACATTAGCTTGTACTAACTCTTTGATTATCTCGACAGGTACATTTTCAGGGGCCAAGGTTACACATACTAAACCGAGGTCGGTGCGTTTAAACAGGGCCATTTCATCAGGACTAATTTGCCGAATATGCTGAATGGGGTGAATGCCTTTTTTAGGCTGACTTAAATGAGGTCCTTCAAAATGAATACCTATTATGCCTTTTACATTTTGGGCAATGGCTGCAGCCACGGCATTTGCTGCCTGCTGCATAGTCGCGAAATCATCGGTGATAAGCGTAGGCAAGATAGCGGTGCTACCAAATTGTTGATGGGCACGACTCATAGTGAGCAGCGTCTCTAGGTTTGGCTGATTATTAAATAATACACCGCCACCACCATTGACCTGCACATCCACAAAACCGGGAGCAACTAAACCAGATAATTGAATCACATCATCTTGCAACTGTGCTGATTCAATTGAGCGAATGGTGCCGGCCTCAACAGTAATCATTTGATTTTTTAGAATGGTGTTTCCATCAAACAAACTTTCTGCAAAAAAACGCTGCATCTGTACCTCTAAAATGTTTTAGTTAATTTTGTCTTGGCGTATAGAATTGCGCCTTGTTCTGGCGTCGCTTTAGCGGGCTGAATGTTAGCCTGTAGTTGGCTATCCAAATAAGGCATCAAGGGTTGCGTAATGCCGCCGATCAGGGATAAACGATCTAAGTTACCTATTAATAATCGATGGCAAAGCTTGTTGATATAAGTCGCAGCTTGATTAACTAGTAATAATGCATCTTCTTGCTGACTTGCCGCGAGTTGCAGAATCAGCGGGGCAATAGATGCGTAAAATGCCGGTTTTGCCTCTAAAGTTAAACTAACCAAGTCGTAAGGATTGTCACAATTAAGTAAGCTCAGTACATGTTCACAAAGAAGATTGTTAGGGGTAATACCATCCAATGTTTCAAGGCAATGACTAACCGCCATCTTGCCAAGCCATGCGCCACTGCCTTTATCGCCGACGACAAAACCATGACCTCCCACTTCTAACTGTTGATTGTTATGGATAGCTATCCCAGATGAACCTGTTCCTACTATTACAATGGCTCCGTCTTGACCTAAATGAGCGCCAAGACAAGCAATGTGTAAATCAGTGGTAATGTGCCAACTAGCAAAGGGCAGGGTTTGTTTTAGAAAGGTTTGTTTAACTTGGGGAATATTAATACCAGCCAAGCCAATTCCCGTATGGATATGGTTTAGGGTTAATCCTTTAATATTAGCGTTGGCGATGGCTTTTTCACTGGCTTCAAGCACAGCTGCAACTGAACCCATTAAATGTTGCGCGGCATTTGCTGGACCTGAGGTAGCTTCAGCCAAAAGGTTTCCCTGTGCATCTTCCAAGCGAGCTTTACATTTGGTGCCGCCGCCATCAATGCCTAGAAAAATATTCGTTGAATGAGTCAAAAATTATTCCTCTGTTTTTAGAACAATACACACTTTATTTATTCATCATTATTAGATTACTTTTTATGGTTATACAGCCTTGCCTGGCACTCATTATTGAGCAGCCGTCGCTATTTAACTGCGTATTTAATAGTTATGAAAATAACCGTAATCTTCAATTAACTTACGATTTTCGTTATCAGCCCACTGATAGTAACTTTGGTCGCTTAATTCACTGGCGGCTGCTTTATCTAATAAGATAATTGCATTTTCATGCATTTGTAGTGCAGAAGCGGGACACATGGCCGAAACACCACCAGTGATCATATCTTTAACCCCATTGGCTTTGTTAGCACCAGTAGCCATCAACAACACATAACGTGCATCCATAATTGTGGCAATACCCATAGTCATTGCCATAGTGGGTTGCTTTTCATTGGGCTTAAATAAACGACTATTATCGGAAATTGTTTGTTGGGTTAAAGTTTTAATTCGTGTTCGCGAAGACAAGCTTGAGGTAGGTTCGTTAAAACCAATGTGTCCATTAGCTCCTATACCTAAAATTTGTAAATCAATACCGCCTTGTTGTTTGATTTTTTCTTCATAAGCCAATCCTTGGATTCTTGGGTTTTCGCCCGTAGCGCAGGTAGGTAAAAAGGTATTGCTCACATCAATATCAACATGATTGAATAAATTTTTATCCATAAAACTGCGATAGCTTTGTGAGTTGGCTGGATCTATTTGGTGATATTCATCTAAGTTGAAGGTGGTGACGTTTTTAAAGCTAAGGCCTTGCGATTTATGTTGATCAACTAACTGTTTGTATAAGCTAATGGGTGTATTACCTGTTGCTAAGCCTAATACAGGGTCGGGTTTTTTCTTAATCAGCTCTTTTACCCATAGTGCAGCGCTTTCGGCAACCTGTTGAGCATTGTCATAAATAATAATCTGCATAAAAATTCCTTTGAACTGTATTATTTTTAGTTAGTATATTCACTATCCATTGCGATAACCTATTGATAAATGACAGCGTTGTCATTTATTCTATCAACTAAAGAATTATTTACAACATTCTGAGCTTGTTATTTAAAGACTGGGAGTGAAGACGTAATCATCAATACTGATTGCTCTGTTATTTACCTAAAAATGACACTGACAATGTTATTTTTGTTGATTTAAAAATTTAAGCCAAGTGTTCGTTACACAATATAAAAAATGGTGCTTGATACAACAATGAACACAAAAACTACCATTAAAGATGTGGCTGAATTAGCCGGTGTGTCTTTTAAAACTGTATCCCGTGTCATCAATAATGAAGGCTCGGTCCGTAAGGAGACGTTGCAAAAAGTTAACGACGCAATTAACGAATTACACTATCAACCCAATACTGCTGCACGAAATCTTGCGGGCAGTAAATCTTACTCTCTAGGTTATGTGTACGACAATCCGAACGCTTATTATGTGCTCGATATGCAAAATGGAATATTGGCTGAATGCAGAGATCGCGGCTATGAATTGGTTATTCACCCTTGCTCAGCCAATAACAAACATATCGTAGAAGAATTAGCGACTATGGTTAAACGTTCTCAGTTAGCTGGGTTGATCATTTCACCACCATTGTCGGAAATGCCTGAGGTGCTTAGGGGCTTAGATGAAATGAATATTCCGTTTATTCGGATTATCTCTGCCAGTGAAGTGAGTCAAGAATCGTCGCCCTGCGTATATATTAATGACAGAGACGCGGCCTTTGATATTACCGAACACCTGATCGAACAAGGTCATAGCAAGATTGCTTTTCTACGAGGTGACGAGAGTCACCGTTCGAGTCATGAGCGCAAAATAGGTTATTTAAATGCATTGAAGAAACACAATATACCGATTATTGAGGATTATCAGATTGATGGCTCTTACTCTTTTGAGTTCGGCGTTCAAGGAGCGAAACAATTATTGTCTTTAGCAGAGCCTCCTACTGGGATATTTTCCTGTAACGATGAAATAGCGGCGGGAGCGTTATTTGCAGTGCGCTTGCAAGGTCTCAATGTGCCTGATGATATGGCAATTGCTGGTTTTGAGGATAGTCCATTTTCCCGTCAAACTTGGCCAATGTTAACCACTGCCGCACAGCCAACTAATATTATCGCGCGCAAGGCAGCTGCGTCTTTGATCCAGCATTTAGTGAATCTACGCTCCCCTAAAACCAGCGTCGATAGTATTCCTCATCTGCACTTTAGACCGCAATTAGTGAAACGTGAATCGACCCTCACAGTCACTTCTGAACAGTCACTTGAATGAATCTCGTTCATTATTCATAGTAGGTGGAGCGACTGAAGTTTGTGTGACAACCAATTCGTTATTACAAATGTTGTTTGCTCGTTTAACGCTAATTTTGTCGGCGTCTAAATTCACTTGGTGATATGCCGACTATTTTTTTGAAACTTTTTGAAAAATTAAAGATATTTGTGTACCCAACATAACTCGCGATATGTTGCACAGGCCAGAGGGTATTTAACAATAAACTTTTGGCCCGTTCAATACGCAAATGAATGAGTTTTTGTATAGGGCTTTTTCCAAATTGTGCTTTGCACAGGCGGTGTAAATGGGGCGGCGAATAGTGTAGTTGGTCACACATCGCCTCTATCGTCCAGTTGTACTGGAGGCGTTTCTCGATATCTTGAAATAAGTTAAATAGTCGGTTATTTGTTTTGTTTTGATTGTCCCCTGTGAGGGTGGCATTGAGATAATAACTCAATATTGGCATCACACCTTCGCGCAAAGTAGCATCTGGCTCACTATATAAAAGCTCCATGGCAAGATGTAATGGCGCGAGTTTTTGGTCCTCGATTATTAAGGCTTTTTCCAAAGCGAGATGTTGCCAACGTTTTGTGTTTGCGAGGTTTAGCCAAATAATATCCCATTGCTCTGAAGCGATGCTTACCTCGAAACTCTGCTTGGTTGGCAAAATAGCCAGAGTATTTGCCACGAGAGAGTATTCGCAGTCTATAGTGGTTAACTTACCTTGTCCTTTAAGGGTATAAAACAGTGTATGTTCAAGAGGAGCTGTGCGCCCTACACAATATCTCCCTGATAAGTTTGAACATCCAGCTAAAGTGATTTCCAGATCTTTTATTTCAGCTAATACATCCGCATCTATGAAACGTTCATAGCAGTTTTGGCCAATATCCAGTAGGTCTTTGATGTGATGTTTCATAAATTTAAAATGATAGTTTTAGATAAATTTTAGATAGTTTTAAGCATAATATAAACATAGGGTTTTAGCTATATTATGTGGCATCAGCAAAACACTATAATATGCATGTATATGCCTACGAGAAATACCATGACGTCATTAGATCACATTCTTCAGCGCCGCGATTGGGAAACACCACTCACGACGCAAATAAATACAGTGAGAGCCCATAGTCCACTTAATGGTTATAAAACCCTTGCTGATGCACGTCAAAAACAAAACCCTCAAAGGCAACTCTTAAACGGTGACTGGGAATTTAAGCTATTTGATAAACCTGAAGCAGTAGATGGCTCCTTTCTTAGTGAACAAACCAATGACATCTGGCAAAAAACGCCAGTACCGTCAAATTGGCAACTTCAAGGTTTTGATAAGCCCATTTATTGCAACGTAAAGTATCCCTTTGCGGTCAATCCGCCTTTTGTTCCCAGTGATAACCCAACAGGGTGTTATCGTACCGAATTTGAAGTCACTCCTGAGCAACTCAGCCAGCGTAATCATATTATTTTTGATGGTGTTAACTCGGCTTTTCACTTGTGGTGTAATGGCCAGTGGGTGGGATATTCACAAGACAGCCGCCTACCTAGCGAGTTTGATTTACAAACATTTTTGCAGGCAGGTAAAAACCGCATAGCAGTGATGGTGATCCGTTGGAGCGATGGCAGTTACCTTGAAGACCAAGATATGTGGTGGTTAAGCGGTATATTTCGCGATGTGATATTACTCACCAAACCCCAACAGCAAATTCGCGACGTATTTATTACGCCTAATTTAGACGCCTGTTATCGCGATGCCACTTTGGCCATTAAAACGGCTATTAATGCACCTAACAATTACAAGGTAAGTGTACAAGTATTTGATGGTGACATTGCCATTAGTGAACCCCAAACTCAAAGTACCAACAACAAACGAGTCGATGAGAAAGGTGGCTGGCATGATGTGGTATTCCAAAGTATTTCCATTGAAAACCCTCGAAAATGGACTGCTGAAACCCCTAACTTGTATCGCTGTGTGGTAAGTCTGCAAGATGAACAAGGTAACACCGTTGACGTAGAAGGTTATGACGTTGGTTTTAGAAAGGTGGAAATTACAGATGGGCAATTATGCGTTAACGGACAACCGCTGCTGATACGCGGGGTTAATCGACACGAACATCATCCAGAAAATGGCCATGCGGTAACTGAATCAGACATGATTGCTGATATTAAGTTAATGAAACAAAACAATTTCAATGCGGTGCGCACTGCTCATTATCCCAATCATCCTCGTTGGTATGAATTATGTGATGAGTTAGGGCTGTATGTGGTGGATGAAGCCAATATAGAAACCCACGGTATGTTTCCTATGGGCCGGTTAGCTTCAGATTCTCAATGGGCTGGGGCTTTTATGTCGCGTTATACACAAATGGTAGAACGGGATAAAAACCATGCCTCTATTATTATTTGGTCATTAGGAAATGAGAGCGGCCATGGTGCAAATCATGATGCTATGTACGGCTGGTCAAAAAGCTTTGACCCATCACGACCAGTGCAATATGAAGGCGGTGGTGCCAATACCTTTGCTACGGATATTATTTGTCCCATGTATGCACGAGTTGATTATGATATTGAGGACGAAGCGGTACCTAAATATTCCATTAAAAAATGGCTCAGTTTACCAGGCGAAACCCGACCACTGATTTTATGTGAGTATGCTCATGCGATGGGTAACAGCTTAGGTAACTTTGATGATTATTGGCAAGCTTTTAAAGAATACCCGCGCCTACAAGGTGGTTTTATTTGGGATTGGGTTGACCAAGGTCTATCAAAAATAGATGAAAATGGTGTGCATTATTGGGCCTATGGTGGTGATTTTGGCGATACGCTGAATGATCGCCAATTTTGTATTAACGGGCTGCTATTTCCTGATCGAAGCCCTCACCCTAGTTTATTTGAAGCTAAATATTGCCAACAACATTTGTCTTTTACACTAGAGCCTTTGTCTAATCCTGAGTCTACAAAGGTAACAGCAAAACAGTCAGTCCCAAATGAATATAGACTCGCAATTTTTAGTGACTATGTGTTTAGAACCACAGACAACGAAAAACTAGTGTGGCGACTGCTGCAAAATGGTGTGGAGGTTGAGCAAGGTGATTTAACCCTGAACATCGCACCGCAAAGCTCAGTCAACATGGTCATTGTACCTACTACACAATTTGCACAAGGTGCTCAATATCACTTAAATATAGACGTTGAACTTGTTGACGATTGCAGTTTTGCGCAATCCGGACATGTCATGGCTACCGAGCAATTTGTATTGGCAAACAGCCAACGGTTATTGAGCACTACTTTTTCGAATAAAAGTGCTCAAGCGCCTCTTACCTTAAGTGAAAATATTGATACCATTACTATTCTAGGATCCGGTTTAAAACTCATATTTGATCCCAAAACAGGGTTGATCGAAAGTTGGCAGCAAGACAACATCGCCGTCATAGCCAGTCCACTAGTTGATAATTTTTATCGTGCTCCACTTGATAATGATATTGGTGTAAGTGAAGTGGATAACTTAGATCCCAATGCTTGGGAAGCACGCTGGATAAAAGCAGGCGTGGGTAAATGGCAACGTAGATGCCGCCAGATTAATGCCATAGCCTCAAAAATCGACGTGCGTATTACCTGTGTCTTCGACTATGAATATAAAGATGAGCTATGTGCACAAACCCAATGGATCTATACCATCAACAATAGTGGTGAAATAAAAGTTAATGTTGATGTACATTTAAACGAAAACTTACCACCGCTGCCACGTGTTGGAGTCAGTTTGGGGATAGCAATACAAGAAAATCTTCAAGTTAACTGGTTAGGATTGGGACCATTTGAAAACTATCCTGATCGAAAATCGGCAGCACGTTTAGCTCAGTACAGCTTAACTTTAGATGCATTGTATACTCCTTATATTTTCCCCACTGATAACGGCCAGCGTAGTGATTGCCAACGGCTTGAAATCGGTGAGTTACAGGTGGCGGGTCAGTTTTCATTTGCAGCAAGCGAATATTCCCAAAGCCAGTTAGCAGCAGCTAAACACACTAACGAGTTGGTAAAAGATGATGTGGTTTATGTGCACATAGACCATCAACATATGGGCGTTGGTGGTGATGACTCTTGGAGTCCGAGCACCCATAAAGAGTATTTGCTAGAGAACAAGCAATTTAGTTATTCATTCTTTTTTCAGCACAAAAATAACTCATAAGGCAGCGATATGTGCAGTTAATGGATATTTAACATACGCCCCATCGCAGACTTTAATTGCAGGTTAGCAATGCAGATGCAGTAGATAACCAAGCCTATTTTTTGAAACATTCAACTGGCTTCGAGTACCCTCTGTATCTGCTGCTCCACATCCCTTAAATGCCCAGTCTTTATCCAAATTTTTGCACCAAGCTCGGCAGTGGTAAAAGTTAATGGATAACCGACTGGGGTGCGCAACCAACTGTGTGTTACTAGCAAATCCTGCTGCTCTTTTACGCTGCCTTGTAAAACAAATAATTCTGCTCCGCCCTCAGGAACAAATTCCATATTAGTGTGTGGCTGAATATCCATTACAGAAACGTGTTCGTGTTTATCTGTAAACAATGGGATAAGCGATACACCTTTCACATTTGCGTGTGGTAAAGGTATCACCTCGTTGATATTTAGCCTTACTGGGGTTCGGTCTTCTGGTTGGAATTGCCATAATTTGACGAGGATTACGCAGCCAGCTTCTGAGCCTGGAGTATGGCTAGATTGAGGAGGGTTACGTACATATGAGCCTACAGGATAGTCCCCATGCTCGTCTTGAAATACACCTTCCAAAACCAAAAATTCTTCTCCACCAACATGTACGTGAGGTGAAAACTGGCTGCTAGGGGCATAGCGCACAACTGAAGTGGCTCGTGCAACTTCATCACCCACTCTGTCTAAGGGTCTTCTTGACACACCAGCCATAGGTGAATCTACCCACGACATGCTGGCACTGTGAACTATCTCTCGCTTATTAAAATCAGCGGCAATTTTCATGTTTATGCTCATTGAAAGTGAAAAAGTTGGGCTGGAAAAATATTGTCTGTTATCCCTAAAACAAAACAAGCGCCGATTAAGGCGCTCGTTTTATTAATCACAAGCCTAGGCTTCTGAAGGGGATGTATCGGTAGGACCGGTATTTTTGCTTTTTCGGCTAAACACTCTGCCAATAAATTTAAACAGAGTGATAAATAAAGCCTTGAAATCTTCTAAAATCATATACAAACAAGGCACTAAAATTAGGGTGACCAAGGTTGCGTAAAGCACCGCAAAACCTAATGCTACGGCCATAGGCACTATGATTTTGGCTTGCAAGCTCGTTTCAAACATTATGGGTAATACACCAGCAAAGGTGGTGATAGAAGTAAGGGTAATAGCTCTGAATCTGGCACAACCTGCTTCAGTTACAGCAGCTTTAGTCGCATGGCCTTGTTTACGTCTTTGGTTAACAAAGTCAGTCATCACTAAGCTGTCGTTAATGACCACCCCAGCTGCAGCGATAAGTCCAAAAAATGACATCATGCTTAAATCAATGCCAAAGAAAAAGTGCCCCCAAATAGCGCCGGTTAAACTAAAGGGGATAACTGACATGATAATCAGTGGTTGACCGTAACTTTTTAAAGGCGCGGCAAGTAAGATAAACACAATTAGCATACCAGCAATAAAGAAAGTAATTTGCTGATCTTCTTGGGCTTGTTGTTCTTCGATGCTGCCACCTAGTTCCGATTTAACCCCAGGGAAATTAGCTTGTAATTGAGGCAAAAGCTTTTCTTCAACCTCTTTTATCACCTCGTTTGGTTCAACCTGTTCTTCATCAATAGAACCATACACATAGACACTACGATACCCTTGTTCTCTGCGAATATAGTTGATACCAGGCTCTTCTGTAAGAGTCACTACATCACCTAACATCACTTCTTGTCCGGTTGGCGTCGTAATAACCGCATATTTTAACTCGGCGAAACGTTCGCGAGTAAGTTTAGGGTAGCGCACCATGACGCGTACTTCTTCACCATCACGGATCACCCTTTGTGCTTCGCCACCAAAGAAGCTGGCTCCTACTTGACTGGCAATACTGGAAAGGTTTAGACCAAGATCATAAGCCACAGGTAACAAATCAATTTGAATTTCTTTGCTGGCAGGATCGATAGAAGAGCTAATATCAAACAGACCTTCTTGTTGTTGTAACATGGCAATAAATTCACGACCAGCAGCATTCAGTTGATTGATATCAGCGCCAAATAACATGAAGCCAAATTCACCGTCGTCGTTGCCACCACCCATTAAGTCGTCTTGAATAGTAATAGATTTAAGCCCTGGTATCACGGGTAGCTCTTCGCGCCATCTTCTGGCTAACTCAAAAGCATCAAAATGACGTTCTTCCTCATCTACTAATGGCACTATGATTCGACCATCAGTGCGACCCTGATTAAACACCATAATGTCTTTCATCATGCTGCTACCGTATTCTTCGATTATCTTTTTATCTACAAAAATGATAGTACTTTCGATGGCTTTTAATGCGTCGATAGTAGCCATGTCAGAGGCATTTTCGTTCATCGATATATTGATACTTGGAAAGTCGTGGGGCACTTTTGGTGAAGGAACCATACGAACGTAATTACCTTGAAGTAACCCAAGGCTAATAAAAAGCATGGCAATGAAGGCCGCAAACACTAACCAGCGCCATTCAATGCAACGGATAATAAAGCGTTGATAAGGACCATTCACAAAACCAAAAAAGCCCTTGTTGAATTTGGCACGCCAACTGTTTTCTTTGATTGGAGTAAACTTCATATGGGCTAAATGTGCTGGTAAAATTAACTTTGATTCAATTAAACTAAATACCAAACACAAAATCACCACTGTGGAAATATTAACAAAAAACGCGCTTTCTGGACCAGATGAAAACAGAGTCGGAGCAAAAACCGCTATAGTGGTTAACACCCCAAAAGTAGCGGGTGTCGCTACGCGTTTAGCCCCGCGAACAACACTTTCAACGCCACCCCCTTTCTTTTCTATCTCTGTATAGGCGCTTTCACCTATGACAATGGCATCATCTACCACTATCCCCAGCACCATAATAAAAGCAAAAAGTGACAATATATTTATAGTGATACCAAATACCGGCATCATCATTACCGCACCTAAAAAACAAACAGGTAGCCCCACCATTACCCAAAAAGCTAATCTAAACCTTAAGAAAATAGTCAGTAATAAGGCCACCAAGAATGCACCTTGAAACAGGTTGCCTAACATCATATTCAGCCGACCATTCAGATAGAAGGTCATATCGACTAGGGTTTTAATTTGTAAACCTGGTGGTAACGTTTTATTACGCTCTTCTATGTAGGCCTTAACCGATTCGGCGACTGGTACGGTATTTTGGTCTTTAGTGGCTTTAACTGATAAAAATATGGCGTTTTCGCCTGAGTATTTAAAGTACCGCTCGCCTTCAGTGAAACCGTCCTTTATTTCGGCTACATCTTCGAGTAACACTTTGGCACCGTTAGCACCAATTTTGACCGGAATACGTCTAAATTCATCGCCGCTGTATAATTGGTTTTCAACTCGTATGGCGACTATGCCCGAATCAGTGCGTAATTGTCCCGCAGAGATATTGGTTGAATATCGACTAATAGCTTGGGTAACATCCGCTATAGTCAAATTATATTTACGCAGAGTTTCTGGGTCGATTTCAATGGCTATTTCGTCCTGAGGCGCATCTAGCGACACCAGTGAAACGTTATTCAACTGCAATAATTCATCTTCAATTTGTTTCGCTATGGGTTTGAGCTCAGTAATAGGAGTATCACCCACCAGTGCCATTTCAATTACATCTTGCCTAAATTCAACTTGTGAAATATTAGGTGGCTCCATATCTGCCGGAAAAGTTGCAATGCTATCGACCCTAGCTTTGACCTTGTCGAGTACCTCAGTGAGTTCTTGGTCTTTTTGAATTTCTAAGCTAATTCGCCCGTTGCCGCGAAATGCCCGTGAAGTCGCCTTTTTGATTTCAGTAATGTCTTTGATGGCTTCTTCAATTTTTATCAGGATGCTTTGTTCAATTTCCTGAGGCGAGGCGCCGCGATAGACCGCACTAACATTGATATAGTTGACTTCAATGTTAGGGAACATTTGCCGTTGAATAGAAAAATAGCTATATAGCCCCATGACAATGATAAACATCATCATTAAATTAGCGGCCACTGAATTATTGGCAAAAAACGCGATTAACCCAGTTTGTTTAGGCTCGGGTGTTTGTGGCTCGGTAGCTGGACTGCCTGTATTTTCGGTAGACATGATGGTGCCCTTATAATGATTTCTGAACGACTAAGTCTTCTTTAGGCTCGGCAATTTTAACTTTCATGCCTTTCTGGGGATATTCAGGCAGAGTCGTCACTAATTTATCTTGGTTTTGTAGACCTTCACTTATCAAAAAATATGCACCTTCTTCGCGCAGGATTTCAACCCGTTGCGGCTGCATTTGTTGTTCTTCGTCTAACAGCCAAATAATACGGTTATTGACTAATTCTTGGGGTAAACGATATACCTGATTTAGCGTTTTTCCGGCAAAACTCACTTCCACATAATGGCCAAATTTTAATGGTGGAGCAGAAGATTTTAAGCCGTAAGGGTCTTCTATTTTCACTACCAACTGACTCATGCGTGTACTTTGGTCAATAATGCCTAAATCTCGGGTAACCATACCCTCGCGAACAATGGCGTTATATCCTTTGGTTCTGATAGTGGCTATTTGTTGGGTAATGTCGTTGGGTAAAAATTCTCTGTCAAAGCCAGCAATAGGGAAAGTGACTTCTGCAGATTCGATATTGTAAAGTATACCTACTTGAGAACCTTGGTTAACGTATTGTCCAACACCTAAATCACGACTAATTACCAAGGCATCATAGGGTGCTTTAATTGTGCAGTTTTCTAGGTCTCGTTGGGCGATTTTTAATCTTGCTTGAGCTGATTTGACTGATGCTTGAGCACTTAACATCTGCGGTTTACGCAAATACAAATCAGATACTCTGCTGCCTTTTGCTTCACGCTCGGCCACCTCTGCTCTAGCTTGTTCTTCAATTAGATTTGCTTGAGCTAAACTCAGGTCAGCTTCTGCTTGTAATAAAGCGGCTTCATAAGTGTATAGTTCGATGGTAAAAAGAGTATCACCACGCAAAACCAAACCACCGGGTACAAAGTTAGGATGCCAAGTCAGTACTTCTCCGGATACTTGTGCCGAAACCATAGTACTCTCAAGCGGTTTAACCTCACCGTAGCTAGTAATTCTCACTTGGTAATCTTCGGCAATAGCGGTTTCAATTTTGACCGTAGGGCGTGTGTCGACTGGTTCTTTATTTTCTTCTTCTTCGCCAGAAGCCTTTATAACAGTCATGCCGCCAAAACCAATTGCCAGTATTACCAGAGGTAATATTCCTTTAAACCACTTCTTTTTCATTCTGTTTTGCCCTAACTACAACTTCTTATAAATTTATAATAACTTACGAGAACCAAGATATATCAGTTCATTTGTAAAAATGTGTGATTTATATGCCGATTTTTTATGAAAGTGCCGCATGCTGTGGTGTAAAAACCATGCTGAATTTATTATAGTGAATGATCATTCAATCATTTAACAATGAAGATACCTATGAAACGTTGTGCTTTTTTATCCATGGACAGTCTAGAAGACTTTTTTTCTTACGACCAAATGTTATTTGATCCATTAAAAGCTGCGGGCTGGTTAGCCGAAGAAGTGTCTTGGCGAAAAACGGATGTTGATTGGAATGACTATGATGTGGTGGTGATCCGCACAACGTGGGATTATCAGGACGATGTCGAGGGGTTTATGGCATGTTTACAACGTATTGAGGCCTCGTCAGCTCAATTGCAAAATAGCTTGAAAATTGTCGAGTGGAATATCAGTAAAAGCTACTTGAATGATTTACAAAACCAAGGTATCAATATTGTGCCCACGCTTTGGTTTAACGCTTTTATATTGACTGAATTGCAGCATGGTTTTAGTCATTTTGATACATCAGAAATAGTCCTAAAACCTTTGGTGAGTGCTAACGCCGATCATACCTATAGATTGACGCCAGAAAACCTCAAACAGCAAGCTGACCAGCTAAAGGCCGTTTTTGCTGAGCGTGAATTTATGCTGCAGCCTTTTTTAACTGGCATTGTTGATGAGGGCGAGTATTCACTGTTTTATTTTGCTGGACATTATAGCCACAGTATTTTAAAACAGCCCGGAGCTGGTGATTTCAGAGTACAAGAAGAGCATGGTGGTCAGCTCAAATCTATTCAACCATGCGAAGAGATGCTAACCACTGCAAGACATTGTTTAGCTGCGTTGCCAGCAGATGTGTTGTATGCGCGGATAGATTTGGTGCGCTATAAAAATGAATTTGCTGTCATAGAAATAGAGTTGATCGAGCCATCGTTATATTTCAATATGGATGCTGAGTCCCCGCAACGATTTGTCGATGCCTTTATAGAAATGTGTTGATCTGTTATGGATACATATCAATTAACAACAACTTGTTATAACGTTGATTGTGTTATTTTTTTGTTAATAAAATTGAAGTGGTGGAATGTCTGTTGGCGCTAGAATTAAAAGATGTCAGTTTGCTGGTGGAAGAGCAGTGTTATCTCCAAGATATTTCACTCAGGTTTGAGGCCGGATCGTTCAACGTGCTGTTAGGCCGAACACTGGCTGGAAAGACATCTCTGCTAAGAGTGCTTGCCGGTTTAGATAAACCGAGTCGTGGACAGGTGTTTTATAATGAGCAGGATGTAACAGGTGTTGCCGTTCAAAAACGCGGTCTTTCGATGGTCTATCAGCAGTTTATTAATTACCCTCATTTAACCGTCTGGGAAAATATTGCTTCCCCGTTGCAGCTGGCAAAAGTATCCGCTGGCGAAATAACAAGACGCGTCAAACACATCGCCGACATGTTGCATATTGGAGAATATCTGCAACGCCTGCCTTTAGAACTTTCAGGTGGACAACAACAACGTTGTGCTATGGCCCGAGCACTCGTTAAAGACGCCGGCATCGTATTGTTTGACGAACCCCTAGTGAACTTGGATTACAAACTTAGGGAAGAACTTCGAAGTGAATTAAAAGTCTTGTTTAAAACCCGAGAAACCATTGCTATATATGCCACCACCGAGGCCCATGAAGCCTTGGCTTTGAGCGGCACTACTACCTTGCTGCATCAAGGGAAAGTATTGCAGGCAGGTTTAGCGCAAGAACAGTTTGCTAAGCCAGTAAATTTGTATGCTGCTGATTTATATAGTGAGCCTCCTTTGAACGTTTTTTCTGCCAGCGTAGACAATGGTGTATTGCAGATTCAAAGCCCTACCAGTCTGGCTGACATCGCTCATTTATGTGATTTGCCAAACGGCCAGTACCAGTTTGCAATAAGACCCAATCATATTTATCTTCAGCCAAACAATACTGCGAGCATTGTTTTGAGAGCCAAAGTTGATTTAGCTGAAATCAGTGCCTCAGAAACCTATTTACACGTAGAAGTCAGTGTAGACTCGGATCAAACAAGCTTGAGCTGGACTTTGCATATACTGTCAATTATGAGTTTTCGGTCGGGCAGTGGCATTGACATTTTTTTACCCTTGGAGGATCTTTTTGTGTTTGACCTAGCAGGTAAGGCAATTCGCTGGCCAGACACACATTCTTTGGAAGTAAAGTAATGGCTACCATTACGCTTAAAAGTCTTGCTCATAGTTATTTAGCACAACCCCGTAATCCCCAAACACATCCTCAAGACTATGCTATTCAAGCCTTAGATCATGTCTGGAAGCAAGGCGGCGCCTATGCTTTGTTAGGACCTTCTGGTTGCGGGAAGTCGACGTTACTGAATATTATTTCAGGTTTGCTCAGTCCCTCACAAGGCGAAGTATTATTTGACGACCAAGTAGTGAACGCCCTAAGCCCTGAGCAACGTAATATCGCTCAGGTGTTTCAATTTCCAGTTGTTTACGATGCCATGACAGTGGCAGAAAACTTGGCTTTCCCTCTTAAAAATATAAAAATGCCCAAAGCACAAATTAAAATTAAGGTGCGCGAAATTGCTGACTTGTTGGAGCTAACAGACTCTCTTGATAAGAAAGCTAAAAACTTAAGCGCTGACCAAAAACAAAAGGTATCAATGGCACGGGGTCTGGTTCGTGAAGATGTATCAGCCATTTTGTTTGACGAACCTCTCACTGTGATTGACCCTAATCTAAAGTGGAAGCTAAGACGCAAACTCAAACAAATTCACGAGCAGTTAAATATTACTATGCTGTATGTGACTCATGACCAGCTAGAAGCCGCTACCTTTGCGGATGAAATAGCCTTGATGTACCAAGGGAAGATTGTACAGTTTGGTAGCCCTCAAGAATTGTTTGAGCGACCTAATCACAGTTTTGTGGGGTATTTTATTGGTAGCCCCGGAATGAATTTTATTCCAATTAAAAAAAGTGAAGAAGGCAAAAAAAATGAAAAAGATAAAGGGCGAGTGTTTTACCAGAACATTAGCTTGGCTATCAGCGGGTCACAACAAGCGGCTTTGAAGAGCTGTCACTCTACTAATCTTAAACTAGGCATTCGGCCAGAATTTATTGAGTTGAGTGAAACGTATGAAGCGAATAGTTTCCCCGCAAGTGTTTTATCCGTGCAGCATTTAGGTAGCTACCAACTGGTGGTGGTGGACTTTGCCGGACTAGAGATGCAGGTACGTGTAGCCGAAAAAATGCAGTTTAGCGGTGCTGGCGTATATTTGGTTTTCCCTAGCCAATGGTTAAAATTGTATATAGATGAGTATTTGGTGGGTGAACCTGTTCTCGTGAATAAGGGCGATTACAAGAGCGAAAACCATGAATAAGGTACCCAATAACAAAGCCTGGTGGTTAGTTTTACCGATGTTTTTGCTGGTGGCATTTTCGGCTATTATTCCCCTGATGACAGTCGTGAATTATTCACTACAAGATATTTTTGACCAGAATACTGCTTATTTTGTGGGAGTTGAGTGGTATCAAGAAACGTTACGCAACACACGTTTACATGATTCTTTATTGCGTCAGTTTGGTTTTTCGTTTTCGGTTCTTTTAATTGAAATTCCCTTAGGTATCGTTGTGGCATTAATGATGCCCACGCGCGGATGGCAGGCGTCAGCGGTGCTTATTTTATTGGCATTGCCATTGCTTATTCCTTGGAATGTAGTGGGCACCATTTGGCAAGTCTTCGCTCGGGGAGACATAGGACTTTTTGGCTGGACCTTGAACAATTTAGGCATCGACTATAATTACACCTCTAACCCTTTAGATGCTTGGTTAACGGTGTTGTTGATGGATGTATGGCATTGGACTTCGCTGGTCGCCTTGTTGTGTTACTCAGGGTTGCGGGCTATCCCCGATGCTTATTACCAAGCGGCAAAAATAGATCGTGCGTCACCCTGGGCAGTCTTTCGGTATATCCAGTTACCGCGCTTAAGAAATGTGTTGGTGATAGGGGTGCTGCTGCGCTTTATGGACAGCTTTATGATTTACACCGAGCCCTTTGTATTGACAGGTGGTGGTCCAGGCACCTCGACCACCTTTTTGAGTCAAACCTTAACCCAAATGGCCATAGGTCAGTTTGATATTGGCCCAGCCGCGGCATTTTCTCTGGTGTATTTCTTAATTGTGTTGCTGGTGTCTTGGTTGTTTTTTACCACAATTACACATATGGAAAAGTCTGATAATGGCAACAAACATGATAAGTAAACGTAACTTAGGCATGTTCATGTATCTCATCTTCGTGTTGTTACCCATTTATTGGTTGCTCAACATGTCGTTTAAAACCAATGACGAAATCTTGGGGCAGTTAACGTTATGGCCAACAGACTTTACGTTTGATAACTACATTACCATTTTTACTGATGCAAGCTGGTATATGGGATATGTGAACTCTATGACCTACGTGGCAATGAATTTGGTGATCACCTTGCTGGTTTCGCTACCCGCAGCGTATGCATTTAGCCGTTATAAATTTGTGGGTGATAAACATTTGTTTTTTTGGTTGTTGAGTAACCGTATGGCGCCGCCAGCCGTGTTTCTATTACCGTTTTTTCAATTGTATTCCTCGGTAGGATTATTCGATACACACCTAGCGGTAGCACTCGCTCACTGTTTGTTTACTATCCCCTTAGCGGTATGGATTTTGGAAGGTTTTATGTCTGGTGTGCCTCGGGAAATCGACGAGACGGCGTATATTGACGGTTATAGTTTTGGGCACTTCTTCATCAAAATATTTATCCCGATGATCCGCTCGGGTATAGGTGTTACAGCCTTTTTTACATTCATGTTTTCTTGGGTTGAATTACTCTTGGCACGAACGTTAACATCGGTCGATGCAAAGCCTATTTCGGCCATTATGACCCGCACTGTTGGCGCTGCAGGAATCGACTGGGGGGTGTTAGCTGCTGCCGGAGTGCTGACTATTTTACCGGGCATATTGGTTATTTGGTTTGTGCGTAACCATGTTGCCAAAGGTTTTGCTTTGGGGAGGGTATAAATGAACGTTCATCTAAAATGCAGTGAAAAAACATGTTGAGCTGGATGGCATGGACTATGCCCAGTGCCTTGTTTTTTATAGGGATTGCCAGCCTGTTGTTGGTCATGACTATTTTGGAAATTCGTAAGCCATGTGTTGAACGTAAAGGTTGGCTGCCTATATCCACAACGCGTGGTGACAGGTTATTTATCGGGTTATTAAGCAGTGCATTTTTGCACTTACTTTTTCTGGGCTTAACCGATGTAACTTTATGGGTAGCCTTTGGTATTTCGGTCGTAATTATGGCGGCGCTACTTCGTTGGGGTTGACCTCAACGTTAATGTTTATTCAATCTATTTATTGCCAGTAAACTGGTCAATCGTAAAAGAAAATTTAGGGGGTAGTATGCAAAAAAAAATACAATTAGCCAGTTTGATGTTGACCCTTGGCTTATCGGTTCAAGCCGTTAAAGCAGATGAAGATGCGGCGAAACGGTGGCTAAAAAGTGAGTTTACTGATTCCACCTTGACGCAAGAGCAACAGTTACAGGAAATGCGTTGGTTTATCGAGGCGTCTAAACCTTTCGCCGGTATGAGCATTAATGTTGCCTCAGAAACCATTGCGACACATGAATACGAGTCTAAGGTATTAGCGAAAGCGTTCAGTGAAATTACCGGTATCAATATTACTCATGACTTGATCCAAGAGGGTGACGTAGTCGAAAAACTACAGACCCAAATGCAATCGGGTCGAAATATTTATGATGCTTACGTAAATGATTCTGACTTAATTGGTACTCATTTTCGCTACGGTAAAGTTGTGCCTATTTCAGATATGATAGCCGGTGATGGCAAAGACTTAACGTTACCCACGTTAGATTTAGAAGACTTTATCGGTTTAAGTTTTACTACTGGTCCAGATGGAAAAATCTATCAGCTACCCAGCCAACAATTTGCCAATCTGTATTGGTTTAGAGCCGATTGGTTTGAACGAGCGGACCTAAAAAGTAAATTCAAAGAACTATATGGCTACGAATTAGGGGTACCAGTTAATTGGTCTGCCTATGAGGATATTGCCGAGTTTTTCAGTGACAAAGTCAAAGTGCTTGATGGTCAGCCAGTTTATGGTCACATGGATTATGGAAAGAAAGACCCGTCTCTTGGATGGCGATTCACCGACGCATGGTTTTCAATGGCAGGTGCTGGCGATGTAGGCATACCTAACGGATTACCAGTAGATGAATGGGGCATTCGCGTAGAGGGCTGCCAACCAGTGGGCTCTAGTGTTTCCAGAGGGGGAGCAACCAACGGCCCTGCAGCTGTTTACGCCACCCAAAAATATGTGGATTGGTTACGTCAATATGCGCCACCAGAAGCACAGGGTATGACTTTTTCTGAATCAGGCCCAGTGCCGGCACAAGGCGCTATTGCGCAACAAATATTTTGGTACACGGCGTTTACGGCCAGTATGAATGTGCCAGGACTACCGGTAGTGAATGCCGACGGCACACCTAAGTGGCGTATGGCTCCCTCTCCAAAAGGTCCATACTGGGAAGAAGGCATGAAGCTGGGTTATCAAGATACAGGTGCTTGGACATTCTTAAATTCAACACCAGAAAAACGTCGTTTAGCCGCTTGGCTGTATGCACAGTTTACTGTTTCTAAAACGGTATCTTTGAAAAAGACCTTAGTGGGTTTAACACCTTTCCGTGAATCTGATATTAACTCACAACAAATGACTGACGTGGCGCCAATGCTGGGTGGCTTGGTTGAGTTTTATCGAAGCCCAGCCCGTAAACAATGGACTCCCACAGGAACCAACGTGCCAGATTATCCCAAACTTGCACAACTATGGTGGAAGTATATTTCTGACGTTGCCAGTGGCGAGAGCTCAGCCCAAAAAGCGTTAGACGGACTAGCCGCTGCACAAGATAAGGTGATGCAACGATTGGAACGGGCCAATGTGCAAGGAGAGTGTGGACCTAAACTAAATAAACCAAGAGATCCCGAATATTGGTTAGCGCAACCTGGTTCGCCAAAAGCTAAATTAGCCAATGAAAAACCTCAAGGCCAGACGGTTGCCTACGAGCAACTTCTAAAAAGTTGGCAGGGCGAGTAACTGTTGTATTTACCTGACTCTAAGGAAAGAGCATCTTGATGTGCTTATAGCAATTAAATAGATCAGGTAAGCCAATTATTATTAGCTGGGGTTCATCGCTATAAACTTAAGTGCTACGCCATTGTTACACCAACGTTTGCCGGTGGGCTTAGGCCCATCATCGAACACATGGCCCTGATGTCCACCACAGCGTACACAATGATATTCGGTACGTGGCCAAATCATTTTATAATCTGTTTTAGTCGCCAAATGTCCAGGTATGTGAGTGATAAAACTCGGCCATCCTGTACCGCTTTCAAACTTCATCGCTGACGAAAATAATGGTAAATCACAACCTGCACAGGCATATATGCCCTTGCTATGTTGTTGATTTAGGGCGGATGAGCCAGGGCGCTCTGTTTGCTCATCTCGCAACACTTTAAAGGCAGCTGAACTAAGACGTTGTTGCCATTCTTGCTCACTCAATTCAATAGGCGTTAACACTAAGCTGTCACTGTAGTCCTTAGGTAATAACTCGCGCCATTCCTGCTCTACTGCAAGCGCAGTTTTGGTTTTTTTCAACGTGGGCTCAGCAAAAGCCGAAAACATGGTGCTACCTAATCCTAGGCTAGCGGTGACTGCAAGGGTTGACGTGATAAATTTTCTACGGTTCATAAGGCGCCTCTTTTTGTAACTTATAAGTAACTAGACCGTAAATTGCAGTATTTATTTCTAAATAAAAGGTCAGAGCCAATTTGAGTAAGTTGCGTTCTAGCTTAGATTTTCACATATAAATATTAATACGAAACGACTTAAAAACATGTTCACAATTTATTGTTACATATATATTTAGTGTGCACGATGTTGCTCTTTTATTTGTGAAGCAGAATGACTATTTAGCAGCGAATAGTAGCGAATAGTAGCGAAATTTCGACGGTTTTTAAGTGTGAACGAGCGGGTTGTCTTAAGTATCTGGAGTCAGTGAACTAATAACTACCACACATTCTGAACTCCTCCGACACGAAGTCTGCTCATCCACATTGCCCGCATTTTGCAGCTGGACAACCCACTTAACTGTATTCATATTGTTAAATCTTAAATAATCTCGAACCCATCACTTTAAAGCGTAAAAATGAAAAGCTACCCACCACCTTGTGAATGTCGATTAGACTGTACTTGGGTACTTTATTACTTTGGTTTCTGTGTCAATGTTTACAAATGACTAGAAACTTTCGACCTGCTATTTAACTGCTCCATAAATACATTTCATCGGCTCTGAACCTGCAGGCTCCATGATTGAGTGCATTTGATTAACGATTTAAAATAGTAAGAGATGCAATCAATTAAATCACGTATATTTGGGCCATTTCTGTCTTAATTTCTATCCCAATATGCGGTTCAATTAACCCTCTAAATCACCAATACAATATTTTTTGAAATCACTATCTTATTTTGGAAAGTGGAGTAATATCCGCGAATTCAATACCTCTCAGTCTATTTTCAATGGTCATTGGTTTTCACGAAAAAAAAGAAAAACGCCTATTAACCCTGTCATTCTATGTGGCTGGATTATTTGTTTTTGTTGCTTTTGGTTTTGCTCTTATTACTCATTCTGATGCTATTTTATTTGACGGTATCTATTCTCTCATTTCTTTTTTCATGGCTTTGTTAACGTTGAAAGTGGCTAACCTTGTGCAAATGCCCGACGATGACAGATTCCACTTTGGCTATACCGCCATTGAACCCACTCTTAATCTATTTAAATCATTAATTATTATTGCCACTTGTTTGTACGCTGTTGTTGGGTCTATAAATAGTCTGATGACGGGGGGTAATTCTGCGGAATTTGGGCTGGCGATAATTTATGGTGCTATAGCAACAATAGGCTGTTTTGCAGTATCCAGTTATATGAAATATCAAGGTAGTAGTTTGCGTTCAGATTTAGTTGGCGTTGATGCTCATACTTGGTTTGTGGACGGAGTGCTAAGTGCATCGATATTACTGGGTTTTGGTCTTGCTTATTTTATTGAAAAAACTAGTTTTGCAAACTATGCCCCCCTGATCGACCCATTGCTACTTATTTTCTTGGGCACTGCGATTTTACCTATACCAGGCAAAATCATGCTCGATAGCCTCAAAGAAGTCATCAACAAAGCACCGCCTGAAGCTGTTACTGCGGTAATTGAGAAAAAACTCAAGCAAACGCTTTTAGCTGTTCCTTATGAACATGTTGAAGTACGTATCAGCAAACGTGGAAGAGATCTTTATATATTGGTACATATCATCGTTAATGAGTCATTTTCAGTTGCCACTATTAGCGAACTCGATGATATTCGTATAAGTTGCGAAGCAGCCATGCGCGATTGGAATCCATCGATTATCATGGATATTTTGTTCATTAAAGATCCAAAGTTGGCGGGATAGGCTGAATTAATTTGCGTAACCCATTTTTAATTGGGAGTTTATGTACTTGGGTGTTTTCTTAGCTGCTTTTTTATCGGTTCTGATCTCGCAGGTTTCGGTTTCAAATCCCTTATCACGGCTTAGGTTTTCCCACATGAACAACTACTGTGTTGTTACTTAGAAATTGATAAATTGCAGCCGCTTTCATTACCATTCTATCATCTCCGGTAACTAGACAATCTACACCCGACGCCATGGACATGTGTCCCAAACTGGCTATTTTCTCTCTCGCGTTTGTGGATGTGGTGGGTAATAAAGCTCACGGATCCGACATAACTCAAATGAAATCGAGCCGCTATATCTGTCAACTTCGCTGCAACTAACTCCTGGCTAAAATACATTGCAACTTTCTTGCTTCGTTCTCTTTTTGCGAGCCCTTGACTCTTTTTATAATATCGACTTCGGTTATAGCAACATAATTGGCTACGACACTGATCACATGCCCCATAATTAAATCAGGTTAAATGACTCTGCTTTTTTGTTCAGGTAGGTCAAAAGCACAAGCTTCGGCTACGCCTATTTTTGATCTTAAGTGGCTCCACCACTGCTATTTCCAAGAAGCGTGCTTTCACTTTTCCCAAATAGGGCCTGAGAGGAATAATTGGGGTCGTAGTCGATTTACTTTTGGAATCGCTGCATTATTGATTCAGCCGACTATTAAAAATGTTTCTAGACCAGTTGAACTCAAAGCACCCCAGTAGCGCTCATTATCAAACGAATACCTAATCCCGCAGTCACCATTACCACTATGATACCCAAAGTATTGCCCAACCATTTATTGGTATATTGACCTAATTGTTTTTTCTGATTCATCACAACCAGCAAAAATATCGCAATAATAGGCAACAATAAACCATTGGCAAATTGTGCGGTCAAAATAATGCTAATGGGTTTGATGCCGGTTAAAGCCAAGCTTGCACCACTTAAGATGACGCTAAGGGCAATCCACTTGAATATACGTGATGAGGTGCCGCCTTTAATCCCTAATATTTCTGTCATGGCATAGGCGGTGGCTAAAGGCGCGGTGATTGAACTGCTTAAACCTGCCGCAAAAAAGCCTATTCCTAACATGGTCTTTGAAAATGAACCGAATAGAGGCTCCAATTGTGTAGCCATATCGCCGGCCCCTGATATGTTCAAACCGCTCCCAAAGATACTGGCTGCGGCAGTAGAGGCTATCAATATGGTAATCAAACCGCCTAGCCCAATGGCGGTGGCGGTATCTGCACGAGCATGATTCAAATCGGTGACAGATGACCATTTTGCTTTTACCGCGGAGGCATGCAGAAACAAGTTATAGGGTACAACTGTTGTGCCAATGAGTGCGATAACCGTTAACAGGCTGCCGTCTGGAATTTTGGGTGAGGTGAGCCCTTTAAATAGTGCGCTTAAGTCTGGTCCTACTGAGATAAAAGTGCCGATAAATGCGAGTGCCATCAGTGCCACTAATATAAGCAATATACGTTCAATGTGTTTATATGATCCCTGCCACAATAAAATACCGGCTAACAGCGAAATAACTACTACAGAAATGGGGTAAAGCGCTTGGTTTTCGCGTGCTAGTGCTTCTATGCCTAAAGCCGCACCCGATAAGTTACCTGCTTCGTATGCCGCGTTTCCCAAATACAAAGCCACTATGACCAATCCAAACAAGGGCCATTTCCAGATAGACTGACTCAGCATAATACGTAATGTTTCGCCCAGACCTTGTTGGGTTACTAACCCTAATCGGGCTGACATTTCTTGTAATATAATAGTGGCGACAGTCGCAAATAGCAGAGCCCAGAGTAAGGTATACCCGTAATTTGCCCCTGCTAAGGTACAAGCGGTGACAGTGCCCGGACCAATAAAAGCGGCTGCGATTAAAGCACCTGGGCCGATGTTTTTAATGCGTTTTAACATAGGCCTCGAGCTTCTCTTAGATACTTGCTTAAATTATTCATCCGCTTTTCCATAACCGCCTCCTGTGGGTGATTGAATAGAAATACTCTCTCCAGCGGTAACCTCAGTATGGTCACACCCTTTTAAGTCTTTGCACTCGCCGTTGGGTTTAGTTAACCAATTTCGGCCGAGCCTTCCGGTTTCGCCACCCTTAAGGCCATAGGGCGGGGTGACTCGGTGTCCCGACAAAATGGAACACTGCATATCCTCTAAAAAAGTAATCGTGCGGGTAATGCCGTCTCCTGCATTCCATTTACCCTTGCCACCTGAATCGCGATCAATTGTAAATGATTTGAGTATCACCGGGTAACGTTGCTCTAAGATTTCGGGATCGGTCATGCGGGTGTTGGTCATATGGGTATGCACCGCTGCTACACCATTAAAACCATTACCTTTAGCGTCGACTCCCGCGGGACTGCCGGAACAAATTGTTTCGTAATACTGATAATGTTCATTTCCAAAGGTGAGGTTATTCATAGTGCCTTGGCTTGAACCTAATACACCTAAGGCAGCAAATAGCGCATTGGTCACCGCTTGGCTAGTTTCAACATTACCTGCTACTACGGCCGCCGGGAAATATGGATTAAGTAACGAGCCTTCAGGCACAATAATATCTAGCGCTTGCATGCAGCCTGCGTTAAGCGGGACATCATCGTTAACCAAACATCTAAATACATACATCACAGCAGCTTGAGTTATGGCTTTTGGGGCATTCAAATTGTTGTTTTGTTGCTCACTGGTGCCTGTAAAATCAATACATGCCTTTAATTTGGTTTTATCAATACTGATTTTAACCACAATGGTGGCACCCGATTCTAACGGGTAGCTAAACTCGCCATCTTGTAATCTAGCCAGCACTTTTTGTACTGAGGTTTTGGCGCTGTCTTGGATATGTTGCATATAAGCATAAACGGTTTTAAGACTATGCTGCTCGACCAGCTTCAGTAATTCATTTACACCTGTTTTATTAGCGGCGGTTTGCGCCATTAAATCAGCCATATTTTGGGCGATATTTCTAGCTGGATAATCACCTGAAGAAAAAATATTTTCAAGACGCTCAGTTTGAAAATATCCTTGTTCAATTAGTTTTACGCTGTCTAGTAATATGCCTTCTTGATGGATATCTGTGGCCAGGGAAGACATTGAACCCGGTGCGATGCCTCCTACGTCTTCATGGTGAGCACGACTGGCGACATAAAATAAAATATTGGCGTTAGCCGAGTCAAATACTGGGGTAATAACTGTAATGTCGGGTAGGTGAGAGCCCCCGTTGTAGGGATTGTTTTGTACAAATACATCCCCTGCATTGATGGATTGTGGGCCATTTATAATCACTTTGACACTGGCATCCATTGAGCCTAAATGCACAGGCACGTGAGGTGCGTTGGCAATCAAGTTACCAGTTGCATCAAAAATGGCACAGGAAAAATCCAAACGCTCTTTGACGTTGACTGACTGTGACGTATTACGCAGCACTATGCCCATTTGCTGCGCTATGCTCATAAAAGCACTGTTAAATAGCTCTAGGGTGACTGGGTCTGCTTTGCTTAGGGGGTGGGCTTCTGAAGATGAACCTGAATCTAATAGCGTTTTGACTTTCTCAAAGTGAAGGATCAGGTGGCCATTCACATTGACCTTCACCCGCCAGTTTTTTTCAACAATGATGGTGCCTGTTGGTTCAATAATAATTGCAGGGCCTGCTAATTCATGGCCAAACCTAAGTGAAGATAATTGTATTACGGGGGCATTTACCCACTCGCCTTGAGTATAAATTTGCCTGACAGTTTGTATCTTTATTGCTAAGTCGGTGACTAAGATTTGTTTGGCTTCTGTAACCTTCTCGGCGCCACCATAAGATTCAACAATTAACGTATCAATTATTATGGTTTTGTCTGGTGCGCCGGGGGCGGCCCCACTAAAGCCAAACTGTTGTTTATGTTGTTCAGTAAAGTGCTCTTGCATGGTGCTAAAAGAATCTAATGGGATGTTAAGACTGGTGTCGGTATTGAGGTATTTGAGCAAAGCAGTACAGTGATGAGTGATTTGTTTATTGCTTAACCCTTGGTTGTTTAAGTCGTCACTATTGGCGTGTTTCAGTTGCTCAATGGCAATATCAATGGCGTGTATGTCACCTTTTTGAATAAGCGGGCTTGCTACCCTCTGGCGTTCTACCTGTATATCGGCCAGCCCCATACCGTAAGCTGATAATATGCCAGAATAGCTATGCAAGAATATGGTTTTAATGCCTAACTTTTCAGCCACCAAACAAGCATGTTGCCCACCTGCACCACCAAAACAATTCAGTACATAATTGGATACGTCATAACCCCGTGCGATGGATATCTTTTTGATGGCCTGGGCCATATGTTGAATAGCAATCGCCAGAAAACCTTCGGCTACATCTTCAGCGCATCGCCCATCATCAATCTTGTTAGCGATTTCAGCGAAAGCTTGCCGTGAGCTTGTTTTATCTAAAGGTTGGTTTTGCTCTGGGCCAAACAGACTAGGAAAAAAATCCGCCTGAATTTTGCCTAAACACAGGTTAATATCGGTCACTGCAAGTTTACCATGACGGCGATAACATATGGGGCCTGGCACTGCACCTGCAGACTCAGGACCTACCCGAAAGCGTCCATCCTGATAACGTAACACCGAGCCACCACCGGCGGCAACAGTATGAATATGTAACATGGGAACACGCATACGCACCCCCGCAACCTCCGTTTCGTAAGCCTTCTCAAACTCGCCCGCATAGTGAGACACATCGGTAGAAGTGCCACCCATATCAAAACCAATGATTTTATCAAATCCTGCTTGTTTAGCGGTATGCACTGCACCCACTATGCCGCCTGCGGGGCCAGATAATATGGCATCTCGACCACGAAATGACTCAGCGCTAGTCAGGCCGCCAGATGACTGCATAAATAATAATTGAGCAGGCGTGTGTTGGTTAAGCCCTTCGCTAATATTTTGGATGTATCTTAATAATATGGGAGTGAGATAAGCATCCACTAAGGTGGTCTCACCTCTGGATATGAGTTTTTGTAAGGGACTGACTTCATGGCTAACAGAAATTTGCTTAAAGCCAATTTCCTTAGCTAATTGCATCAGTTGTTTTTCATGCTGGTTATATTGGTAGCCATGCATCAGCACTATCGCAATGGCGGTTAAACCTTGGTTATAAGCAGCCTCTAAGGCCTTTTTGCTTAATGGGATATCGAGCTCTTGCAAGACTTTACCCTTAGCCGTGACTCGTTCGTTTATCTCGACAACTTGGGTGTAGAGAATATCTGGCTTTTCAATCTTTAAGGCAAAAGTATCGGGACGTGCCTGATAACCAATTTCAAGTGCATCTTTAAAACCCTTAGTGATCGCGAGTAACACATTGTCACCTTTGCGTTCTAATAAAGCGTTAGTCGCAACAGTGGTACCCATTTTTATTTTGTCGATTAGGTCATCAGGCACAGGATCGGATTGACGGATATCCAGAATTGATTTAATACCGAACACGGCCGCATCGTCATAGGCTTCTGGATTTTCTGACAAGTATTTTTTGCATTGCAGTGTGCCATCGGGATGCCGGGCAATGATATCGGTGAAGGTGCCACCGCGATCAATCCAAAATTGCCAGTTTTTATGAGGTGTATGGAAGTCTTTAGTCATTGGATATGCAGTTGAGAACCTTAATTGTGATTATGCCAGACCCTGTGTTTTAATCTATTCACTCGACAGAAGAATATAAAAGATGACGTAAACGATATGATTATTATTACAGGTGAGTTATTCATAAAAGATGACAGCATGCAGCAAGCTATGCAAGCTTGTCAAAAACATGTTGCTTACTCGCGCACTGAGCCGGGCTGTATTAGCCATGCTGTGTATCAGGATCCTGAAGATGGCTTACGTTTGTTTTTTTATGAACAATGGGAAGACCAAGCTAGTATTGATGCTCATTTTGTTTTACCTAGTTCTCAAGCTTTTGTTGCAGCGGTGAGAATGTTGGTTTCCGCACCACCTACTTTGCATATTTTTAATGCCGAACAAATAAAATAATACGTTATTTAAACTTTTTGATAGTGGTCAGCGACATAGTTTAAATAGGTCATCAGACTCTTGTTTAAAAAAAGGATTAGGTCATGAAAAAGTTGATTGTTGTTGGTTTAATTGTCGCAACTGTGTTTTTGAGTCAAGGGTTATTAGCCGACGTTTGGGGCAGTATAAAGTTACATAAAGAAGTGGAGTTAGCTTTAGCAGACAATGAAATCGGGCAGCTTAACATCGATGTTGGTGCCGGCGACCTAAGCGTAATGGGTAATAAGGACCAAACAGAAATAACCGTCATCGCTAAAGTGTATGGTGAAAAATTAAATGATGATGATTATGTACTTAGTCTTGAACGAGAAGGTGACAAAGCCATATTAATTGCCCATTTCAATGACAATACCTACAACAATGAAAGAATCGACGTAGAGGTCTCCATGCCGTCATCTTTAGCTTTGTTCGTGGATGATAGGTCAGGGGATTTAACCATTGAGTCAGTCGACAATGGTCTTACTCTGAATGACCGCTCTGGTGATATTGAATTAAACAATATCGCAGGCTTAATCAAAGTTGAAGACCGTTCAGGTGATTTAAAAGGTAAAGACTTACGTGGTGACGTGCAAATTAAAGATCGCTCTGGGGAAATTCACTTAAAAGAGGTTATCGGCGATGTAAACATTGACGACTCATCAGGCGATATTCGCGTTAAAAACGTATCTGGCATCGTCACAGTTGCAGACAGTTCTGGTGATATCAATATTAACGGTGCTGCTGATTTTAGGTTGAAAAACGATGGTTCGGGTGATATCAGTTTGCGGAATATTAAAAGGGATTTGAAGTAGCTTTTTTCGAAGCTCCACACAACCCAGACACCTATCTCTGGGTTCACATTTAACGATTTCAGTTAGTATGACGTCGCTTTGTCAGTTTCGAATTACTGCTTTTTTCGATATTTTCTATTTTCATTTAACTGCACACCAATAGAAAGTAGCGCTGAGCAATAGCACATGACAGCCACAAACCCTGTGGGTACTGCCAATAGCAACATACTAGAATTCCAACCAAAAATAGCCATCATAGTACATATAATTCCTAACAAAAAATCCCTTAGAATAGACTGCCAACCAATGACCGCTTTTGAAACTCCCGGTTTAGCATGATGATTTATTTTATTTCCCAAACCTAACCTCTAAATGTAACGCCCGAAACACCGGTCGGACTAAAATTGCTGTAGTGAAACGGTAGCAGCTTTAAACCGATCCAAGTGACTTCTTTTGGCTGTTCAAAACCCTTATCCGCTTGATTCAGGATGCTTTCTATATCAACTTCTTGGCTCTCCCATTGCGCCACACCACCACTGGCAGTCATCTCGACAATGAACTTATCTGAAAATGTGGTTGCACTTGCTTGTTGTGAATTTTGTCTGCCAATTTATCTGTATGTTGTCTCTGGTTAGCTATCTCGAAATCATACTCACTTCTATTCAAAGGTGCATATGATATTGTGGTGTCAGATTTAAATACCAAACGTGGATAATTGAATGGCACAGTGGTTAGATGCAAAAGTGGTGAGTAGAACAGATTGGAATGATCATTTGTTTAGTTTACGTTTTTCTTGTGCGGACTTTCCTAAATTTAAGGCTGGGCAGTTCACTAAAGTGGGTGTTGAACAAGATGACAAAATACTATCCCGCCCTTATTCACTTGTTTGTGGGCCTGATGATAATGAGCTAGAGATTATTGCTGTACCTGTTGAAGATGGCTTGTTGTCTCCCAAGCTACATACACTGCAAATTGGTGATTCTTTAAAAATCATGTCACCCGCAACAGGGTTTCTGATCCTTGACGAAGTACCGAAAAGCCGAGATTTATGGTTAATGGCAACGGGTACCGGTGTGGGACCTTTTTTGTCTATTTTAGCCTCCGAACAGGTTTGGCAAAGTTATGAAAATATAATACTAGTCTATGGCGCACGTTATGAGGAGGACCTAGCCTATTTACCACTGATTGAAAGCTGGTCCAAGCAATATGCGAGTAAGTTTCACTTCGTGCCAATCGTAAGCCGTGAACATAAGGCTGATAGATTACACGGGCGTATCCCAACATTACTTAAAACAATATCGATTCAAGAACAAGTAGGCTTAGATATTCATGCCGACCATAGCCAAGTCATGTTATGTGGCAACCCAGCTATGATCGAAGAGGCCACGCAAACCTTAATTGAATTGGGTTTATCTAAACACCTTCGCCGTTCGCCGGGGCATATATCTTTGGAGCGGTATTGGTAGAAAAGAGCAACTGCGCGTTATTAGCGTCGAGTTCGAGTAAAGCAGAGTCTGTCATTCAAAATTAACAGTACATCTAAGATAATGATCTTCAGAACAGCCAAATCTTTGCCACTTGCAAAGTCCATTTTGATGTTTTTACATTCTCATAAAAAGTATGTCAGATAGCATATTTGTTTAGAGTAATTTAGTAAGTTTGACTCTTACCACCTATATCCAATAACAGCTAAAGTTACTTTCTACTTTTGATAAACGTGCTTCAGAAGGTAATTTTCATACACTGAGTCTAAGCCGGTTGAATAGATGATCCGCATCGTTTATGATTCTTATCATAAAGGTTGTAAGGACACGATATGGTTATTGAATTTTTAACCCACGAAGCTAACGCCCCATATTTTTTTGCACTTTCTTTTTTGGTTATCCTTTTTGTCTTTGAGGTGTTGGGATTGCTTATTGGTATGAGTGTAAGTCATGCCTTTGATAGCTTAATTGATTTTGATGTAGACACCGATGTAGGTGGCCATTTAACCCTTTTAGGTTTGGGTAAAGTACCATTTATTATTTGGTTAACATTCTTTTTTGGCTTATTTACCATCCTCGGATATGCCGCCAACGCAATCTCCAGTTCTATAGTAGGGTTTATGCCTATTTGGTTAAGCATAGCCCCTGTAGTTATTGTATCTTTCATTATCAATGGGGTTTTGTGCAAGGCGTTTGCTAAAGCCTTTCCTCGATTTGAAACCACAGCTGTTAGCACCGATACCTTTTCAGGTAGGGTTGCCAAGGTAACAATTGGTAATGCAACATTTACAAAATTTGCTATGGGAGTAGTGATTGATGAGCACCAAACCTCCCATAACATAAGAGTACAAGCGATGGATGACGGTATTATTCTTAATCAAAGTAATCACGTTATTCTCGTTGAAAAAATAAAGGGTAGCGCAATTTGGCTTGCTATTCCTTATGAAAACTAAGCCGAATTCTGCGTGTTTTTTATTTTAAACACTCAAAAACTATACACACCTAAACAATCCACTAAGGAGTATTATAAATGGATTTAAATAACATCATTGGTTACGTAGTAGCCGCAGGTATCTTATTACTTGTTCTTTTCATCGTCGGATTCTCATTATCGAGGATGTATAAAAAATCGACCAAAGATTCGGCGTTGGTTAAAACCGGATTGGGTGGTGAAAGAGTCATCACAACTGGTGGCGTAATGTTGATCCCTGGCTTCCAAGAGCTAATGAGAGTCAACATGCGCACGCTGCGTATTCGCGTTGAGAAACGAGAAGCTGAAGCATTGATTACTGAAGACTGTATGCGTGTTGATGTTGGCGCCGACTTTTATGTGCGCGTCGCAAGTGATACTGACTCTATTGCCAAAGCCGCTCAAGCGCTCGGTGATCGCCTAGATGATCCTGATAAAGTGAAAGAGCTAATGGAATCTAAGTTCGTCGGTGCGCTTCGTTCAGCCGCAGCTTCGATGTCAATGGATGAGCTTCATAAGAATCGTCCTGACTTCATTCTTGCCGTACAAAATGCCATCGCTGATGAGTTGGCTCAAAACGGTCTTGAACTCGAGTCGGTTTCACTTACTAGCTTCGATCAGACCAAACTTGAGTATTTTGACGAAAATAACGCGTTTGATGCACAGGGCCGCGCAAAACTTGCAGAAACTATTGAAGGTCGTAAACAGCGTACTAACGAAGTTGAGCAAGAAAACCGCATTGCAATTGAGCAACGTAATCTTGAAGCCGAAAAGGATTCACTCGCAATTGAGCAGCAAAAACGTGAAGCTGAAATTGCCCAAGAGCAGGAGATTCAAGTTAAAGAAGCTGAACAAAAAGCCTTGATAGCTGCTAAGCGTGAAGAGCAAGAGCAGAAAGAGCGTGAAGCTGAGATTGGAAAAAATCTTGCTATCGAAGCCGCTGAAATTGCAAAAAGTCGAGCTATTGAATCGGCTGAAATCGAGAAAAAATTAGCGCTTGATAAGATGAAAATTAATCAACAGCGTGACCTTGAAGTTGCTGAACAGGAACGTCAAATTATCATTGCTGAAAAGTCAGAAGCTGAATCTGCAGCCCGTGCTAAGGCAGCAGAAGCAGAACAAGACAGAGTGGTCAAAGAAGAAGGCGTCATCACAGCTGGTGAAGTCGCTAAAGCTGAGCGTCAAAAGCAAATTGAAGTTATTGATGCACGTAAAGTGGCTGAGCGAGAAGCGGTAGGTATCACTGTTGCTGCTGAAGCTACTAAGAAAGCTGCTCAAGATGATGCTGATGCGAAGTTGATTCTTGCCAGAGCGAATGCGGATGCAATCATAATGAAGGCTGAAGCGGATGAGAAGCAATATACGGTTGATGCTGAAGGTCGTCGTATCTTGAATGAAGCTGACAACGCCTTGAGCGAAGGACAAGTAGAACTTCGTCGCATACTCGCAACACTTGATGCGTTGCCTAAGGTTGTTGCTCAAGCTGTTGAGCCTCTTAAAAATATCGAAGGTATTAAGATCTTACAAGGCTATGGTGGCGTGGCTGCTGGCGCTTCAAATGTAGCTGGTGGTGCTGCGTCGGGCGGTGATCCTATGTCACAGCTTACAAACGCTGCATTAGGCTATAAAGCCCAAGCTCCTGTAGTTTCTGCGTTACTAAATGAGTTAGGTCTCGGTGGATCCCTTGAGGATCTTGTTTCTGGAGGTGCACTAGCCGACCTTGTCAAAGGTAAAGCGACTGCTGAATCTTCAGAAGCCGCTGATCCGGTAGATGCTGGAGTCACTGAAACGGGTCGCTAACCTTAACCTTATGTGTATTGGTTTGGGTCAAGGTATAGTGACAATTTTTGAGTAAGTAAGAGAGACTTAGTTCAGGATAAAATTAAGTCTAAAAAAGCCATTTAAAATGGCTTTTTTTATGTGTGGTATTTTCTTCTCCTTTCCCTTGAGCTGATTCACTAGTATTTAGCTGCGACCCAAGACAGGCTATTAGGTATAAACATCTGTAAAATTATAAACCCAATTCACACCTTGTTTCTGTCTTATCAAACTTACTAGTAGTCAACTAAATGAATCAAATAGCAACAAAATCGATGCCTGTTGAATAGGTTAGGAATGTGGCTTATTCTTCCTACATTCAACAAGCTCCAAGGAGTCTAGACATGACTGCACGATTTACAAAAAAAACAATTATTATCACTGGTGCGTCTGCAGGTGTCGGCGCCGCCTGTGCCCGGGCTTTTGCTGCTCAAAAAGCAAACCTAGTATTGGTGGCTAGGGGTCAAGAAGGACTAGACTTAATTAAACAGGAATTGTCGACCCAGACTAAGGTGCTTACCGTGGCAATGGATGTAGCAGATACCGAGCAATGTTTGGCTCTGTTTGCTAAGGCTGAGCAGGAATTTGGGACGGTTGATGTGCTGGTGAACAATGCTGGTATGCACAGCCGAGGTAACCTTGATACTATCTCTCCAGCAGACGTAGGTGCCATGGTTGATATCAATCTTCGCGCCCCACTGATGCTGTCTTGTGCCGCTATTCCGTATTTGCGTCGTGCTGGTGGCGGTGGCATTGTTATGGTCGGCTCACTTGCAGGCATGGCTCCTTTGCAGGGCGCAGCAACCTATTCCGCTACTAAATCTGGGTTGCGCGCCTTTGCTTATGCCCTAGCTGATGAGATGCGAGGTACAGGCATACATGTTGGAGTGGTCTCTCCTGGGCCAATTGATACTGGCTTTATTATGGACGAAATTGATAACGTTGAAGACATCGTCTTTTCTCAGCCTATGAGCAGCGCTGATGAAGTAGCCGATGCAGTGTTGAGAATAGCAGCTGGAGATAAATTAGAAATTGCCATGCCAGCTGCCAGTGGCAGAATGGTTAATCTAGGTTATCTGTTCCCTTGGCTACGTCGCTACCTTCGGCCAAAGCTCTATGCTATGGGACGAAAAAATAAAGAGAAGTACCGTAAGATTAAAGAATAATAGGGCATGTAATGAAGCTGTATTATATCCACCGAGGCACTGCACTCCGGGGTCTTCATTTTTGAGCCGACGACAGGTTATCCGATAATAAACGGTCCGTCGGTATTAAGCTTTTAAGGTGTGTGGATGTTGTAAAAAACACTTCATTGGATTTAAATGACAGAAAAACTGAGAGATATATCCAGCAAAATTGTGGAACGCCAGTTAACTTCATACACTAATGTCGTTATTGCTGTATAAGTGAGACAAAAGCAGCAGCACTATCCACATGGTGACATATTATGGGCCTTTCGCCGCTGCTCTCAACCCACTTATTGTTACATGCTTCGAAATCCTGATTCAGCAGGTCAAGTTTGCCTTAAGTCGCTTTAGGCGTCTTTGACCATAGCTGCTTTGTAGATGCTGTTAAGCGGACGGGCGAAAAGTTCCATGACCATGGGTTCAAAGAACTCTATTGCCAAGGAGTCATATTCGGGATCAAAAGCAGGACAGTCATATTTATCGATAAATTCTTCGGTAGCGGCAAAATATTTATGTCCCCGAAATTGCTCGCGCATATCAGGGTCGAGCCCAATATGATGGAAGAAATTTTTGCCCTGAAAAATGCCGTGATGCTGCACAATCCAATGTAACTCTTCTGATACAAAAGGCTTGATAATGGCGGCAGCAATATCGGGATGATTATATGCCCCCAAGGTATCACCAATATCATGGAGTAAAGCCATGACCACATAATCAGCATCTCGACCGTCGCGGTATGCTCGAGTGGCCGTTTGCAAACAGTGAGTAAGTCGGTCGACTGGAAAGCCGCCATAATCGCCTTCCAGTAGTCGTAAATGCTCAAGTACGCGCTTCCCTCCGTTTGCCGCAAATGGGGTTTGTTCTTTGATAATTATTGCCCAATCTTCAGTGGTACTTTGTGCCATATCGCTAAACGCGGCATGTTTACTGGTAGCTTTGTCCATGTACTTTCTCCAAGAGTCTAGGCTTAGAATATTAGCATTGCTATTCGTTAAATTCTCACACTTTATCTTGGGGGGTAGTTAGTTATGGTGGATGACTTGTTAAGTTGGTGCGGGCAGTACACAACATTGATACTAGGTTTTAACTTTGACGCAGCCAATCAAAAACAGCTTGTGCCAATTTCAAATTTATCTTCTTAAAAGCTCGCAGCTTAGCTCCCTTTACCAAACCAATTCAACTTCTCATGTAAACTCACTACCGACCCCACAATGATTAAGGCTGGTGGTTTGATTTGTGCTAATTCCGCTTTTTGCTGAATATTTTCTAAGGTACCAGTCACTACTTTTTGCTGTGAAGTGGTAGCAGATTGCACCATGGCGATGGGGGTTGTGGGTGCTAGCCCATGTTTAACTAGTTGCTCGCAAATAATGGGTAAGCCGGTTAAGCCCATATAAAATACTATGGTTTGGTCTGGCTGTGCTAATCCTTGCCAGTTTAGGTTGATGCTATTGTCTTTTAAGTGACCTGTGGCAAAGACCACTGATTTTGCATGATCTCTGTGGGTTAGCGGTATGCCTGCATAACTGGCTGCGCCGCTAGCAGCAGTAATACCAGGTACTACCTGAAAGCTAATGCCATGTTCTATTAGGGTTTCAAGTTCCTCACCGCCCCTACCAAAAATAAATGGGTCGCCGCCTTTTAATCTCACTACGCGGTTGCCTGCTAAGGCTTCTTTGGCCAATAATGTATTAATTTCATCTTGTGGAATGGTGTGTTTACTTTTCGCTTTGCCCACATAAATTTTTTCAGCATCTCGCCTTACCAGCTCAAGTATTTCTGGAGAAACTAAGCGGTCATAAACCACCACATCTGCTTTTTGCATTAAACGTAAGGCTCTAAATGTTAATAGATCTGGATCGCCAGGGCCAGCGCCTACGAGATAAACTTCACCTATTGTTTTACTTGCATCGGGTGCATTTAATTTTTCTAAAAACTTTTGTTCAGCGACTTTTTCGTTGCCTTGTAATACGTTTTCGGCAATGTCGCCGTCTAATACTTCTTCCCAAAAATAACGTCGTTCTGTTACAGAGTTAAAGCGTTTTTTCACAGACGCTCTGAATTTCTCTGAAAACAGTCCTAATAAACTGACTTTCTGGGGAATAACAGATTCGAGTTTCTGTCTTAAATATCTGAGTAATACTGGTGCTACACCACCACTACTCATAGCAATAATGATCGGTGAGCGGTCAACAATCGATGGGGTAATAAATTGACAAAGTGGGGTGTTGTCTACCACGTTGACTAAGATTTTTTGGACGCGCGCTTGGTCGTGAATTTGTGCGTTTAATACGCTGTTGTCTGTGGCCACAAAAACCATTTGTTTATCGGTCAGGTCTGAATCGTTGTAAGGTCTTACGATAAGTTGGATCTTGTCTTCTTTGGCAAATCGTTGCAGCGTATCGCACACCCAAGGTGCAACGACTGTAATATGCGCCGAGGTTTTTAACAGTAATTCCACTTTACGTGCGGCAACTTCTCCAGCGCCCACGACCAAACAGGTCAAGTCTGTGGTATCTAGAAAAATCGGGAAGTATTGCATGTGTTATTACTCGTTAAGTATAGATGTTTAGTGTGCCCTTTCAGACTAGAAGTGCAAACCAATTAAAACAGAATTGATATTCTATTAGGTTATTAAAAAATATTGATGCTGACATTGGAGGTATAAAAAAAAAGGGCCGTATAGGCCCTTTTTTCATTATTTTAAACTTAAAGTTTAGTCACGGTTATCTGGATTACCACGTTTCTTTGGTGGTTGTTCAGTCCATTCGCGCATACCTAAGCTTCTGCCTGCAACACGAGTCTTTTGCAAGGTGTCGTGAGTTGCTTTTGGCATATCTTTAGGCAAATCTACGGTGCTGAAATTATCGTAGATTTCGATAGAACCGATATTTTTACTACTGATGTTAGCTTCGTTAGCGATAGCGCCCACTATGTTGCCTGGTTTGGCACCATGAGTATGACCTACTTCTATACGATAACGTTGCATTCCTTCACTAGGTGGTCCAGATTTGCGTTCGCGTTTAACACGCTCACCGCCACCACGCTCACCGCCACGTTCAGGACGAGCACCGCGCTCTCTTGGCGCACGATCATTTCTGTCGTTACGGTCATTTCTTGGAGGCGCAGCATTTAAGTCGGGACGGTCACTATCTTTAAGGATAAGTGGCTCATCACCTTGAGCGATTTTGGCTAATGCTGCCATGATCACTTCTGGCGCAGCTTCGGTTTCTGCTTGAATGGACTCAACGATAGGGATAAGTGTCTCAATTGATGCATCACTTATGGCTTCAATCACACTGCTTTTGAAACGAGATAAACGTGTTTCATTAAGTTGTGAGATTGACGGGATAGTCATTGCATCGATTGTCTGTCTGGTGGCGCGTTCAATAGAAAACAACATACGTTTTTCACGGTGTGAAATAAATAATATTGCATCACCTTCACGACCCGCGCGACCAGTACGGCCAATACGATGAACATATGATTCGGTATCGTAAGGAACGTCAAAGTTGATTACATGGCTAACACGTTCAACATCAAGACCACGAGCTACCACATCTGTAGCAACTAGAATATCAATTTTGCCTTTCTTCAAACGGTCAACGGTTCGTTCACGTGAGTTTTGTGGAATATCACCGTTAAGTGGTTCAACCGCATAACCTCTCGCAGAAAGTTTTTCAGCCAATTCCATGGTGGCTGTTTTGGTACGTACGAAGATAATCACACCATCGAAGACTTCTACTTCTAATATGCGTGTTAGGGCTTCTAACTTGTGATGTCCAGCAACTTGGCAATAACGCTGACGAATGGTACTAGCTGTGGCAACTTTGGATTCGATTTTGACTGATTTAGGATCATTTAAATAACGTTTCGTTATTTTACGAATAGCATCAGGCATAGTCGCTGAAAATAATGCAGTTTGGCGCTCTTTTGGAGCATGACCCAATATCCACTCTACATCATCAATGAAACCCATACGTAACATTTCATCAGCTTCATCGAGTACCAAAAACTTCAATTTATCAAGTTTGAGGGTGCCCTTTTTAATGTGATCTATTACACGGCCAGGTGTGCCGACAACAACTTGTGTGCCACGTTTTAGTTGGCGAATTTGGTTATCATAAGATGAACCGCCATAAATAGGTAAAACGTTAATTTTCTTAAGGAAGCTAGCATAAACCTGAAAGGCTTCGGCTACTTGAATGGCTAACTCTCTGGTAGGAGTTAATACCAATAATTGGGTGCTTTTATCATCAGGATCAATATTGGCCAACATAGGTAGGGCAAAAGCAGCGGTTTTACCGGTACCTGTTTGCGCGGTGCCTAATAAATCCTGGCCTCCAATAATAAGTGGAATACACTCTGCTTGAATAGGTGTAGGTTTTTCATAGCCGACTTTGTCTAATGCTTGCAGCAGTTCTTCGGGTAGGTTTAAATCTCTAAATGTTATTTCAGATGTGGTGGTGGTCATCAATTTTCCCAGGGTACAGGCAGGCACAGCGTTATTTGAATCGGTAATACAATTTCTAAAATCAGTAAAACAATTATTTAAGGCGAAGCCGGCACGGTTTCAAAGGTCAAATTATATTCGATATTCAACATTTACTCCATGTAATGCTTTGTTTAATTGCATTATTCTTGAAAAATGCCATTTTGTGGTGCACGACTTTGTGGTTTATTGTCAATGTTGTTGCAAATATGTCATCTGTTTGCGTTGCTTGGTTAACATTTGGCGATTGTTATCTTTATTTGGCCTGTTTTTATTAAATGGCGTTTTTCACCAACTTATTGACAGTGCTGAAGAAGAGGAATGCAAAGAGGCTATCTTGGCTTACTATTTAACTTTTCCAAAGCACCATTGCCAGAGTGAGAGTTTAACATTTGCAAATAAAACCTGAAGCGTTGATCGAACAGGGTAAAAACATGTCATTATACCTTCATAAGAATTTACACAGGAATAACCAATATGAAAGGTTTGAATTCAACACTATTAAAATATGCATTAACTGTTGTTGCAATAGGTGTGTTATCTGGTTGCGGTAAACAAACTAGCGACCAATATATACAAGAGGCTAAACAGTATGTTGCAGAAAATGATCCTGCAGCTGCAATTGTTGCGCTAAAAAATGCGGTGCAACTTGAGCCGAAGTTGGCCCAAGCCAGATTTGAACTTGGCCTGCTTTATATTCAACAGAAACAGTTTGAAAGCGCAGAGAAAGAGCTGAATCGTGCTCTGGAATATGGTTTCGAACCATCGAAAGTGTTGCCGTTATTAACCCAAGCTTATCAGCAAACAGGTGCCTACTCAGCCATTAGTAAATTAGAGCATGGGCAACAAGGGCTAACCTCTGTTGAACGAGCTGAAATCGGTTATTTCAAAGTGGTTGCATTGGCGCGATTAAATAAAATAGATGCTGCTCGTGTATTGATTGAAGAATTGAGAGAAATTGAAACTAGCTCTGTTTTTAAGGGCCTGACAGCAGCTTATATGTTGGTGTTAGATGAAAATTATGAAACCGCTGCCACTGCAGTATCTGAGTTGCGTGAACAAGCTCCGCAAAATGCAGAAGTACTGAAGTTATTAGCTCAGTTGAAATTATCCCTTGGTAAACCAGCTGAGGCCGCTGATATATTCAAAGATTATGTTCAGTTTTACCCTGAAGATAAACAAACAACCTTTGTCTTGGCTAAATTATTGGTAGATGTGGGAGATTTAAAAGCTGCTGATCCTTATATTGATGAACTGCTTTTACTGAATGACCAAAATCCTCTGTTGAATCAATTAAAGTCTGCAACCTATGCTTATAAAGGTGATTATGCGAATGCCCTTAAACGTGCAGAATTTGCCTTTAACGGCGGCATAGAAGCACCGTCTTTACGCTTGGTAGCAGGTTATGCAGCCTATCAAATACAAGACTACTCGAGTGCAAATCGTCATTTGACTTATATTGCGGGGATCTTGCCAGACAATCACCCTGGCCTCAAGTTACTCGCTGCAAGCCAACTCCAGTTAGGACTGAGTTCAGAAGCTGGCGATGTGTTAGGGAGGCTTGACCAACTGACAGATGAAGACGCACCTTTATTTTCCAAGGCAAGTTATGAACTACTACGTGATGGTTTTGAAAAAGAAGCCAAAGTATTGATTGAAAAATCCACAAGTATCAGTCGTACTGCTGAAGATTTAACGCGCTTAGGATTATTACAACTTTCTCTGAACAACCTTGATGGCATAGTTAACTTGGAAGAGGCAGTCAGTAAGTCGCCTGAATTGGAAAGTGCACAAACTACTCTAGCAAAAGCGTACTTAGTCACTCAGCAATATGACAAAGCTTTGGAGCTGGCAAATAATTGGAAAAACAGCAGCCCTGATGATGCAAAACCTTATATGTTGGCCGGCGATGTTTACACAAAGCAACAAAAATTTACTGAAGCAAAAATAGAATTTGAAAAAGCGATAGCCCAAGACAGCAAAAGCCCCTCACCAAGATTAGCTTTGGTAAACTTGGCTGTGGTGCAAAAAGATATGCAACAGGCTCGACTGTTATTAGAGCAATTACTGATTGAATTTCCAAATAATGTACCTACATTGGCGACGTATTATTTGATCAATAAACAAGCTAACAAAGAATTATTAGGCATTGTAAAAATCCAATCTGCTTTTGAACGTGATCCCACTAACATTGCAACAAGGTTATTATTAGCCAGAGTTCAGGTTGTTGAAAACAATTACCAAGCGGCAATTGATCTGTTGACGGAAGTAAAAGATCAAAATGATTTGCCAAGAGCTTATTGGAAAACATTAGGTCAAGGCTTCATTAAATCCAACCAATTGCGGCCCGCAACTTTGCATTACGATGCATGGCTTGCAAAAGAACCCAATGATAAGGACGCCATAGTCGGTAAATTATTATTACTAGATAACCTTAATAAGTTTGAAGAAGCATCAAAATTGACCCAAGGGTATCTTAACAATCGTGACGATGTGCAAATGCAGTTGTTGAACACCCATTTTTTACTCATGCAAGGGGATTATCCAACAGCCCAAAAAGCGTATGATGCATTACCAAAAAATGTACTTGGGTTACCCATAGCCAAAGGTTTTCTGGCTCGCTTTCAGTTAAACAATAAACAACCAGAGTTAGCGTTAGAAAATGCGCTTATTGCTTACAATGCTACCCCAAATAATAGAAACCTAATTTTGTTGGTATTCACTTACGATAAGTTGCAGCAGTTAGATAAGTCCATGGAGTTGCTTGTGCAGCATATCGAGAAATTACCCAATGATTTGGGCGCAAGAATGTTACTGGCAGAAAGGCAGATAGGTGAGGATTTATCAGGTGCAATTGCAAGCTATGAAGTGGCTTTACAACAAAATCCAAATAATTATATTGCCAATAATAACTTAGCGTATTTATATTTACAGGAAGGCGATATTAATAAAGCTAGGGGGTATGGGGAAAAGGCAGTTGAACTTAAACCTGATAACGCTGCAGCATTAGATACCTTAGCGCAAATATATATGGCGGATAAAGACTATGAAGGAGCATTAAATTTATATGATCGGGCCATAACTGATGCCATGCAAAATGAGGAAATTTATCTGAATTACGTTGAAGCCCTGTTATTAGCTGAAGAAACAGTTTTAGCTAAGCGTAAACTTAGCCAGCGAGAGATGAAACAAAAGACATCTATTACCAGAGAAGCGAAGCTAAGAGCTGACTTTGGTATTGAGTAGTACCTTATATCCTGAATGCTATAAATGAATTTGGTTTTTTAGCTAATATTAAGATTAGTTTCATTATTAAAAGGTCACAATTTGTGGCCTTTTGTCTTTGAATAAGCCATCAATAACCTGCTGTTAACCTGATTAACCTGAGCTTGATGTATGGATAAGCCATACCGTCCAGTACCACTATTATCGCGCCTATCTTCGTTGAACTTGCTCACAATAGCGGGTTAATCCCTCAAAAGCTCGCCTCGATAAACACAATAATAGCAGCACTGGATGCATTCAATGTCTTTGCAAACCAATTGGCACCACCTAACATATTGTTTTTATTGTAATTACTTCTAGGGACGCGGCATGTCTTAACCCTCGAGTTCAGGTTGATTAAACTTGGCCAACATAAGTGATTGGATATTATGGGTGTCAGCATAAGTATTGGCTGCTTTTTAGTTCATCAGAGGACGCTATTATATAGTATGTGTCCGAAATGCCATGAGTGCCGTGTATACCACGTGCAAAACAAACTATCTAAGCCTGAAACATGGCCTAGATTTGAACCATGAGATGGCTTATGGGTGCAATTGAGGCAAGCTAAAACTCTATCAGCTTGCAGGCAAGCCACTAAAGTAATAAAAATTGCAGTCAGTATATCCGTTAGTTTTTTCTGGTTTAATTTGTTTGCTGCAAAAGGATGGCCAAACTGTTCAAGATACGAGTAATATTGCAGCGCCTGACACCATCCAATCTAAGGCTCCCACTGTGCTCCTTAAGCAATACATAGAGGGCTATGTAGAGTCATCACAATAGATCTAAACTATCTCGCATATTAGCTAATAGGTTTTCTCTTGGTACTGACACATCTTCCCTCACAATTTCGCCAGTAATCTATGCTCTTAAAAAAACTGGCCTTTATTTGTTCTCACTAACAGCTAAGAGAATAGACGTGCTTCACCGGCTTGGCGTCTTTTGGCTTTTATGACTAACAAAAGTGTAATGATTCCAGGCAATGCTTGTATATATAGCATACTTAGTTTAACTGTGAGCCCTCCAAAAATACCGGCAATAGTGATACATATGAGTAAAAATACTTTTAAACTTTGATTGCCGCTGATTAAACCCCAAAGTAAACCAAAGCCCAAAAAGCTATTGTATAAACCTTGGTTCAAAGCTAGTACTTCTGAAGATTGTGCCACCTCTGCTGTCATGGAGAATATTTTTTGTCCAACTGGATGATTCCAGAAAAACATTTCAAGCACCATTATGCCAATATGTAAAAGGGCGACTAAAAAGGTCATAAAACCAGCAAAAAACTTCATAGATAATACCTTGACTACTTTGTATCAGATGTAGCTTTTTATAGTGTGGCAAATTGGCTTAAGTTGCAAGGATTGGTGTTAATACTCCTGTCTTAGTTAACAGACAGTCACTATATCAAATAATAACGTATCAAAAAAAAAGCGCCTTGCGGCGCTTTAAATTATGAACTAACTTTTCGGTTGTTTTCCGCTTGGGTCTTTCATGTAGCGAAAGAAGTCGCTGTCTGGTTCAACAACCAACACGTCTTGTTTGCTACTAAAGCTTTTCCTGTAAGCATCCATACTACGTAAAAAACGATAAAACTCAGGATCTTTTGTGTAGGTCTCAGCATATATCTGTGCTGCTTGTGCTTCACCTTCACCCCTAAGTTTACGCAGGTTACGTTCTGCGTCAGCTAACATAACTGTGATTTTAGCATCGATATCAGCTTTAATAAATTCAGCTTTTTCTTTACCTTCAGAGCGATGCTCTCTGGCTACTGCTTCGCGTTCACTGCGCATACGTTGGAAAATAAAGTTTCTTACTTCCAAGGGTAAGTTGATTTGTTTTACACGCACATCAATTATTTGTATACCCAATTCGTCTGAGCTGGTCGAGGCTTGTGTCATAGCTTCATCCATCAGTTCTGAACGTTCACCAGAAACAATTTCTTGAATAGTACGGGTACCAAACTCAGAACGTAAGGCGTTATTCACTTTCTGTTGTAACAGTATTTCTGCACCAGCTTTGATACCACCAGTGGCTAAATAGTACTTAGCAAAATCTTCAATCTTCCATTTAACATACAAGTCGACGATCAAATCTTTTTTCTCAGCGGTTACAAAACGATCTGGCACTTCGTCCAATGTTTGAATACGTGCATCAAGTCTTACCACACGGTCAAAGAAAGGAAGTTTTAAGTGTAAACCAGGTTCGAAAACTGTGGTGTCACCGGTCTCGCTGTCTCTCTGTACTTTACCAAATTGTATAACAATGGCTTTGTTGCCTTCTTCTACAACAAATAACGAACCAAATATAAGCAACCCTAAGGCTACTATTATTAATGCAATAAAATTTTTCATAGCCTAGTTTCTCCCACTACGTACGCCGTTGTTACGGTTGTTTCTGGAGTTGCCGTTTACCGGTTGTGTATCTTCATCTTGATTACGCAAACCTTCTAAAGTACTGCGGATGTTGGCTGGAATTGTTGGCCCAGACTGATTTCCCAATATTTTATCTAGCGGTAAATACATCATGTTGCCAGTGCCTTCCGTATCCACCAATATTTTACTGGTGTTACCGTAGACTTCTTCCATAGTTTCAAGGTAAATACGACTACGAGTGACTTCTGGTGCAGAAGTATATTGAGGAAGTAATTCTTCAAATCGTGCGATTGCACCTTGCGCTTCCAATGTGACACGTTCTTTATAAGCTTGGGCTTCTTGTGCTAAACGGTTAACCTGTCCACGAGCACGAGGTTCGATTTCACGAGAATAAGCTTCTGCTTCGTTTATAAAGCGTTGTTCATCTTCTTGTGCTGCAATGGCATCATCAAAAGCTTCTTTCACTTCTTCTGGCGGCCTTGCATCTTTAAAGTTCATATCGACAACAGATATGCCCATATCGTATGACTCAATGATACCCGTTAATTCATCAAGCACGCTTTGCCTTGTTGCTTCACGTCCACCTGTTAGTACGGCATCCATTCTAGAGTGACCTACAACGTAACGAATGGCACTATCGAATGCTTGACTCAAACTCTCTTCAGGGCTAGTCACAGCAAAGCTATATTTATAAGGTTCGAGGATACGGTATTGAACTTCCATCTCAACACGGACCACGTTTTCGTCTTCAGTTAGCATCGAGCCAGAAGAAGGCATAGATCGAATTGTTTTCACATCTACCGGTATAATCTCGTCTACAAAAGTTGGTTTCCACTGCAGACCGGGATCCACAAAATGACTGAATTCTCCAAACCGTAAAACCACGCCGCGCTCAGCTTCACGAATAGTGTAAAAACCACTAAACACCCAGCCAATAACTAATATACCTACAATTACAGCAGCGCCTATACCACCAAGGCTTTTACCGCCTGATGAGCCACCGGAACCACCACCACCAAACTTGCCGAATTTATTCATTAAGTTTTTGAATACCTCGTCTAAATCAGGCGGGCCTTGATCTCGGCCGCCCTTGTTCTTCCAAGGATCATTATTGTTTCCACCGGGCTCATTCCAAGCCATTATGTCTCTCCAGCTAGTTAATTCAATAAATAGGTCTACTGACCATTACGAGTTTTTTAAAATTTTTGATCTGTTATTTGTTACTAATATTTTACTATATATGAGTCTAAATCAACGTCGACACGTTTAACTAATCTGTTCCAATCTCTCTGTTCCATGCGAACATCAATTTGCCAATCACCATTTTCGGCATAACTTTCTGCAGCAATGCAATTCATCTCAAAAAACACACCACGTAAACTACTTTTCCGTGGAGGAATTAATAAACTATGTTGTACCATGTTTTTTGATAAACATTCAGTAATTGCGCTGAGCAGTAAATCAATACCCAGACCTTGCTGAGCAGATAACCAAACCCGAATAGGCATACCTGATTCATCGCGATCTATCTTTGCACTGACGCCATCCATCCGATCAATCTTATTACACACCATCAATTGTTGGATTTCGTTAGCATTTATCTCTTCAAGAACTTCATTTACTTGTTCGATATTCTCTTGAAACTGGTCGTCAGAATAATCCACTACATGCAATAGTAAATTTGCTTGTTGAGTTTCTTGTAATGTAGCTTTAAAGGCCGCAATCAGATCATGGGGGAGGTGACGGATAAAACCAACCGTATCAGCAAGAATTGCTGAGCCAACATCTTGTAACTGAATCTTTCTAAGCGTTGGGTCAAGTGTCGCAAAAAGTTGGTCAGCAACATATACAGCAGATTCTGTCATACTATTAAATAAAGTGGATTTGCCAGCGTTGGTATACCCTACCAGTGAAACTGTAGGGATTTCTGCGCGAATTCTAGAGCGTCTTCCTTGTTCTCTTTGTTTTTGTACTTTATCAAGGCGACGCTGAATCGCTTTGATCCTTGCTCTGAGTAGTCGCCTATCAGTTTCAAGTTGACTTTCACCTGGGCCACGTAGACCAATTCCACCTTTTTGCTTATCTAGGTGAGTCCAGCCTCGAATCAATCGAGTACTCATATGTCGAAGTTGTGCTAGCTCTACTTGTAATTTACCCTCGTGAGTACGGGCGCGTTGGGCAAAAATATCTAGGATCAGTCCAGTACGGTCGAGGACTCGACATTGACACAATTGTTCTAGATTACGTTCTTGGGAGGGGGATAAACTGTGATTAAAAATGATCACATCAGCTTGCTGAGCTCTCACCGCATTGGCAATTTCTTCTGCTTTGCCGCTACCCACAAAATAACGTGCCTGTGGTGCTTGCCGAGATCCTGTGACTACATCTATGGCATTTACACCAGCAGACGCCACAAGCAGTTGTAATTCTAATAAATCTTCTTTGCTATTTTCATCAGCAAAATCAACATGTACTAAAACAGCCTGTTCACCTGCTTCATAACGGTCAAACAAGCCGCTCTCCTAAAACCATATTTAGTCTTCGTCTGCTTCCGTTTGACCAACAGTAGGCATGGGAATTGCGCGTGATGGTACAACGGTAGAAATTGCGTGTTTATAAACCATTTGGCTTACAGTATTTTTAAGTAAAATCACAAACTGATCAAACGATTCTACTTGCCCTTGAAGTTTAATCCCGTTAACAAGGTAAATGGATACGGGAATACGCTCTTTACGTAGCGCATTGAGGAATGGGTCTTGTAATGATTGCCCTTTTGCCATGATCAATCCTTTATTTTTATTATGAAATTTTACTTTATAGAAAGATTATACATTAAAACATATAGCTGTATAGGCCGCGTTATGATTGAGACTCACTCAGTTTTATGACTTTCGTCAGATTGTCCGTCGAAAACGTATCTAATTGGTGAACATTTTCCCAACCTCTTAGCCAAGTCAGCTGTCTTTTAGCTAGCTGGCGAGTGGCTGCAACAGACTTTTCGAACATTTCGTTAAAATCATAATCACCATCAAGATGCTGCCACATTTGTCTATAACCGACACATCTAATAGAGGGTAGGTTCAAATGTAGATCACCTCTATTTTTTAATTTTTCTACTTCGGCCTGAAACCCTGTATCGATCATCAGTTGAAAACGCCGAGCGATACGTTGATGTAATACTTTGCGATCCTCTGGTGCGATACAAAATTGTTTTACATTATAAGGTATGGGGTCAGACTTGGTTGCCATCAAGTCAGTCATAGAACGATTAGTAAGTTGATATACTTCTAGAGCCCTAATTAAGCGTTGAGGATCATTAGGGTGGATACGTTTAGCCGAAGTCGGATCTATTTCGGCTAATTGTTGATGTAATACATCCCAACCGACCTCATCGGCTGTTGCTTCTATGGTTTTTCTCACGTTTTGATCTGATTCTGGTAACGGCGAAAGTCCCTCAATCAAGGCTTTGTAATACATCATAGTGCCACCCACCAATAACGGGATCTTTCCCCTAGTTGTGATGTCTTGCATGGCCAGTAGTGCATCGTTACGAAATTCGGCCACTGAATAACGTTGTGCGGGATCTAAAATATTGATTAATCTGTGAGGGGCTTTTATCAATTCAGTGGCGTTTGGTTTAGCCGTGCCAATATCCATGTCACGATAGATCAATGCAGAATCGACACTTATTATTTCGCAGGGCAGGTTTTCGCAAAGCTCAATTGCAAGGCCTGTTTTTCCTGACGCAGTTGGTCCCATCAAAAATAACGCAGGTGGCAAAGCATTAAGCGTTGTTTCTTTGATCTTATTCATAGGCATTCAGCCAATCATCTAAATATACTTGTTTACTTACGTGAGCAATATCATGTTCTACATCATCAGATGAATGAACAAACTGTTGCCACAATTCTTGTATTTGAATAAGTGTCATCTCTTCACTTGAAACTATACTAGTTAGCAAGTGCTTACGTACTGATTTGCTATCTATTTCTATACACCCCAAAATATCCTCTAGGTACTCCACCCATCGAAATTGCCTTAAACCTGCGGGTACCTTACGTAAAATAATCCTATTTGGTGTCCAGCCAATTTCTACGCTGTTTTCCAAAAGTGGTTGATAGAGTGCTTTTGCTTGGGCTAGTAAATCAGCCGTGGCTTTTATAGAAATAGGCATTAATAAAGGTTGGCTTACTGGCATCGTATCTGAGTAGAGTTTAGACATTACATTAAAATGTAATGCCTTTGTCTCCAGTAAATAAAAATTTCTCCCAAGCTTCATCAAAATTTTCTTATCGGTTACTTGCAGCCATTGCCCAGGCATTATGGTTGCAGGTGCTGCAACACTGGTCAATGAATTCACTGGTTGTATTGGGGTCATCAATTGTTGATAGTTTTTTGAAGATTGATTGATAACTTGTGACGAGTTGACTAGGTGTGCCGCCATATCCTTATTTGCCAATAAACCGGACGCACCAGATACGCGAGTACCTGTGCCTGTATAGTTGGGCAAACGTTCGTCAACACTAGTCTCAGATTTTGGACTTTGCAAAGGTTGAATATAATCATGATTGGGCTGCGCTTTTGGTAACTCCTTTGCTTCAGGATTTGGCTGTTGCTGCCCTTGTTGAAAATATTGATTCAGGGAATCTGTTAGTGCTCTGTATATGAAATCATGTACTAAACGTGCTTGATGAAATCTCACTTCATGTTTGGCTGGGTGCACATTCACATCGACTTGGTTTGGTTCAATGGTCAAATACAGCACATAGGCTGGATATAAATCGGCAGCAATAAGCCCTTCAAACGCTTGGCGAACCGCATGATTGATTAACTTATCGCGCATCATGCGGCCATTTACATAAAAATATTGAAAGTCGCCTTGGGTTTTGGCTTGTTCTGGTTGCGCCAACCAGCCCTTTAACTCAAATTGTTGATATTGACTATTTAGTTCAATACTTTGCTCAGTAAATTCTTTGCCGCATATAGTTCCGAGACGTTTTAATTCAGTGTCTTGTGGCTTCACTGCTGGGTATTTACGCAGTAATTTGCCATTATGTTTAAGGCTAAAACTCACATCAAAACGACTCAGCGCAATACGTCTGACTACTTCATCGATATGGGCAAATTCGGTTTTCTCAGTACGTAAAAACTTGCGTCTGGCGGGGGTATTGAAAAACAAATCGACTACATCAACACTGGTTCCATCTGGGTGTGCCACTGGATTGAGTTGCACTTGCATATCGCGACCTTCACAGTGTGCTTGCCAGGCTTGTGTTTGTTCTTTGGGCTTAGAGCTTAAACTCAAGCGTGCAACTGAACTGATACTAGCCAAGGCCTCACCACGAAATCCTAAACTACAAATGGCTTCTAAATCATCTAATTTGGCTATCTTACTGGTGGCATGGCGGCTAAGGGCTAATGCGAGTTCGTCATGGGGAATACCACTACCGTTATCACGGATCAATATGCGTTTATGGCCGCCTTTTTCAATATCAATTTCAATCGAACTAGCCCCTGAATCTAGGCTGTTTTCTACTATCTCTTTGACCACGGAAGCAGGGCGTTCAACCACTTCTCCAGCGGCAATTTGGTTGGCTAATCTTGCGGGAAGAATTTGAATCGGCAAAATAATGACCTTGGTGTAATGCTAAATGAATAAGTTAGGTGCTGGGGATCGTCAGAACTTGTCCGATACGCACCACATCAGTATTTAGATTATTGGCTTTTTTCAGAGTACTGATTTGTACATTATAACGTTGAGCCAGCAAAGATAATGATTCTCCGCTGCGCACTCTATGGGTGCGGTTTTGTTGCTTCCATTTAGCCCATAAAGAACCGTCCGGAGGTGAACCTTTAAAATGTTGTTTAAGCCCATTAAATACTGACTGCGCCATCTTTTGCCGATACTCAGACCAATTCAGATTTCTTTCTTCTTGAGGGTTAGATATAAATCCCATCTCTACCAAAATCGACGGGATATCTGGTGAGGTTAATACCGCAAAACTAGCTCCTTGGGGCGTCTTTTTATGTAATTTTGTTACTTTACCTAGGTGTTTGATCATGTCCCGACTCACGTCATAACTCGTGGTCAAAGAGTGGTCCATAGACATATCGAGAAACGTTTGAGCTAAATACCGTTCATTGGCTGTATCTTGTATAATCTCAGCTGCACCGCCCAATAATTCAGAGTGGCGTTCGGTTCTTTCTAGCCAGCGACCCAATTCAGTGTTCGCCCTTTTCATAGATAACACCCACACCGAGGCCCCTCTAGGCTGAGGTGTGGTAAACGCATCTGCGTGTATTGACACAAACATATCTGCTTTATGTTTTCTAGCAAGTTGGGGACGTTTATTCGGAGAAATATAGTAGTCGCCGGTGCGTGTCATCACCGCTTTCATGCCTTTTTCTTTGTTAATTAGAGACTCTAAGCGTTTTGCTATACCCAATGTGATATTTTTTTCATAACTACCGCTAGGGCCAATCGAGCCTGGATCTTCCCCACCGTGACCCGCATCTATGACAATCACTATGTCTCTGTCGGTTGTGGATGTTGAATTCAATACAATTTTTTGTGCTGCAGGGTCAGGGTCGTTGAGATCAATGACTAATCTATCGCCATAAGGTGCAGTAGGAGGCAAAGCAAAAATATTTTTTTCGAGTTTTTTATTTAACTCAATAACAACTCGCACTGATTGAGAATTTTTGGCCGTACTATAGCGGACTTTTTTCACCAGTTTGCTGTCATTAGCAACCTTTTCAAAATCGAAATTCTTGGGTGTATTTTCTATATCGATAACTAATCGTTGTGGGTTTTTTAATGTGAAGTAACTGTAGGTAGGTGTATCAGCTAAATCGAAAACTAACCGTGTGGTGTTTGGAGAGGGCCAAATACGCAGTCCTTCAATGGTATTTTTAGCAAAACTGAGTGTACTGAAGGCCATCAGTAAAAAACTGATTAATATTAGATTAAATTGTTTGGACCAAAACGTTTGCATTAATATTTTTCTAGTTTAATTGCTTAAGCAAATCCGAGCCTTTTGTAGACTTGGCCTGCATTGATAAGACCCGTCCTGCTTCCGTGAACCCAATACTAATGTGTAAATCCGCAGATGCCAAGAGGCCAGCGCCTTTGTCTGGCCATTCAATCAAACAAATACAATCAGAATCGAAATAATCACGAATACCCATAAATTCTAACTCTTCAGGATCAGACAAACGGTACAAATCAAAGTGAAACACACGCCAGTTAGCTATTTCATAGGGTTCAACCAAAGTATAAGTCGGGCTTTTGACATGACCAATATGCCCTAAACCTTGAATAAAACCTCGACTAAATGTGGTTTTACCCGCGCCTAAATCCCCTTCAAGATAAATCACCATACCCTGATGACAGTTCTGAGCAAGTTTTCTAGCTAAAGCAACGGTGGCAGCTTCATCTGCTAACTCGTAATGAGTTGGGGGTAAATAAGATGTGGGCGTAATCAAAGAAATGCTCATAATCCGTTAACAATGGCTCGTAAAGGCTGCAATAAATCTGAGGCAATCATACCACGTTGACCATACTGTGTGGCAACTCTGTCACCTGCTTCAGCATGAGCGCAGACCCCGTATACAGCCGCTTGTTGTGAAGTGAATCCTTGCGCCAAAAAAGCACCAATAACACCGGTTAGTAAATCACCCATGCCTGCCGTTGCCATACCAGGGTTACCCCCTTTGCAAACAAAGCATTGAGGCTCTTGGTGTGATCCATTCTGTTGTATAATAGTGCCTGCACCTTTTAGAACACAGGTTGCCTGATATCTTTGAGCAATGTTTTGACTAGCCAAATACCTATCGTTTTCAATTTTAGCAATGTTGCCATTTAATAATCGACTCGCTTCGCCAGGATGGGGTGTTAATACTAATGCGGGTAAGCATGCCAAAATATTCTGCATGTCTGAATCATCTGCCATGGCCGCTAACAAATTTAGGCCATCAGCATCAATCACTAATGGCTTCGGATGGTGTTTTAGGTATTCAAATAAACTAGAAAATTGCTGATGAGCCCAATCATCTTGGCCTAATCCAGGCCCTATCACTATGCAGTGACACCAATCTAACGCTGCCTCAAGGTTTTTGTGAGTCAACATTATCTCTGGACGACCTGCAGAGATACCCATGATACTTGACTCATGGCAATAGACTTTTACTAAACCTACGCCACACCGTAAAGCTGACTCGGCACTGAGTCGAATTGCCCCTGGCATACCTTGATTACCGCCTATACACAGTAATTTTCCAAAAGAGCCCTTATTGCCATGCACTGGCCTTGCTTGCAGTGGTTGCAACATAGGCCAGTCGACTAATTGTGCTTCACTGTGAGCAATGTCAAAAAATTCTGTGCCGATTTTTAAATCAGCAAAAGTGAGCTTGCCGCAAAAGTCTTTACCAATACCGCTCACTAATCCTGGCTTGGTTGCAACAAAAGTGACAGTCACATCAGCTTTGATACAAATCGGTAAGGCTTGCCCTGTGTTAGCATTCATCCCTGATGGTAAGTCAATGCTCAATACAGGAATATTTGTTCGATTTATTTGTTGAATCACGGCTTGAAAAGTGGGTTTAACTTCGCCTGTGACCCCTGTTCCCAACAATGCATCCACTAATACATCAAATTGTGAATAATTTTGTTCAGCAAATTTAAGTGTTTCACCCTCCAGCTTTTGCCATTCTAGTTGTGCTTGTTTTGCATCACCTACTAATTCTCTTTTTGGCTGTTCACAGATGACTACAACATTGATACCTTGCTGTTTGGCAAGTTTAGCCAATACATAACCATCTCCCGCATTATTACCGTTGCCAGCAACCACTATAATATTTTGTACATTTGGCCATTGTTGCTTTAATACTTTAAACGCAGCTTCGCCTGCTCGTTGCATTAATTCAAACATAGTACATCCAGCTATCTGGGCTGCCTTGGGTTCTATCGTTCTGACTTGTTCTGAACTCACAATTTTATGTGCTAGAATCTCAACCGCTTGCTCGGTTAACAGGTTTGTCAATGTCATCTCTAAACACTTCTGAATTATTGTCTTTAGCTGAAAATATCAAGGCTTGGGGTAAAGTGCTAGGTTTTCAGCAAGTGGGTATTTGTGATGTTGACCTAGAACAGCATGAATCCCACCTGCAATCATGGCTGGAAAAAGGCTATGCCGGTGAAATGCATTACATGGCAGAGCATGGTATGAAAAGGGCTCGACCCGCTGAATTGCTGCCCGGTACGATGCGAGTTATCAGTGTCAGAATGGATTATCTGCCCCCTGATGCGAAATTTGCCCACACCTTAAAAAATAAACAACAAGCTTACATTAGTCGTTATGCTTTGGGACGCGACTATCACAAGTTGTTACGTGCTCGTTTGAAAAAGCTTGGCGATAAAATCAAAACTGAATGTGAAGATTTAAATTTCCGACCTTTTGTTGATTCAGCTCCAGTACTCGAACACGCCATTGCCGAAAAAGCCGGTATTGGTTGGACAGGTAAGCATTCACTTACTATCAATAAAGAAGCTGGTTCTTGGTTCTTTTTAGGCGAGTTGTTTGTGGATATTCCTTTGCCTGTGGATAAGGCGGTGGAAGACAACTGCGGTAATTGCACCGCTTGCATAACCATCTGCCCCACCCAAGCTATAGTAGAACCTTATGTGGTGGACGCAAGACGCTGTATTTCATACCTGACCATAGAACAAAAAGGGGCTATTCCCGAGCAATACCGTAGCTTAATTGGTAACCGCGTCTATGGCTGTGATGACTGTCAACTTATTTGCCCGTGGAACCGTTACGCCCATATTACAGATGAAGCCGATTTCCACCCTAGGCAAAAACTAATGAGCCAAGAACTTATCGACTTGTTTGCTTGGGATGAACCCACCTTTCTGAAAAATACCGAAGGTTCAGCGATCCGGCGTATTGGTTTTGAGCGTTGGCAACGTAATTTAGCAGTGGGCTTAGGTAATGCGCCTTATTCGACTCAGATTGTTAGCACGTTGCAAGGCGCCTTGGATCACGCAACAGATTTAGTCAAAGAACATATTCAATGGGCCTTGGCACAACACCAGCACAGAGCAACGCAGGATGAAAAATCCGATAACCGCTTAACTCAAAGGTTAGTTCGTAGCATCGAAAAAGGGTTGGTTCGGGATGCGTAATCAAGGATGAATGCACTCTCACTTACCTCTAAACGTAATCTTTAACAATTCTACACACCGCCCCATGAGATGAAGAAAGTTGCATATTTGACTCAATATGATCAGCAGGGTAACCATACAGGCCGAAACGGTTGCCACGGCTATGGCTGATGATCAGTGCAAAATTGGGGTGAAAATCAATGTTTCCTCGAAAAGGATCTAAAACAGGTATCTTGTATCGCGCCAAATGCAAAAGGCCGATTTTTCTGCCGTTTCGAAATACAACGTTATCAAATATTGGTTTTTCGATAATAGCATAAACAGCAAATTTGGGGATCTGGACTGGCACACCCTGCCAGACCATTTCGACTATTTGCAGCTTCTCAGCCAGTGATGATATTGACTTGGGTAATTCAAATGTTTTCATCATTTCTCCTGAGATTAGTAACTACTCATCAAAAGATAGTGGATAAGTACAAGATAAGTACAAAAATCGTCAAAAACTTAAGTAATAATCTTTGCAAAGAGCAATATATTCTTTGGAATAGTGGCCTAGTTGATTGTAAATTGTTAGTTTTTCAGAGATTTTAGTTTGTTTTGTACGACTAAATTCTAATAAAAGTCGCGTCACATGTGTTTGGGGTTTTGGCTGTACTAGAAGCTCCCGCATACAATATAGCCCCGCTGTTTCAGCATCCACTATGAAGACCTTAGCTACATCCGCTGGCAAGACACAACAAAATTTGCCGCTAGCAGATAAGTGTTGTGTGACTTCTTGCAAAAGTGTTGGATGATCTAACTCAATCGTTTGCCGAGCATTGAGTCGATTTTTTGCCGAGTGAGCTTTGTTTGCGCTGACATTAATTGAAAAATAAGGAGGATTGCTGACAATTAAGTCATAAAGGGTACCAATAGGAAATTGTTGTAGGCTTGTATGCTGAAAAGTCAGCTGCAGTGCCCAGGGGCAATTCTTCTCATTGTCTTTAGCTTGTGCAATCGCGGCAAAGTCGATATCTATCCCGTCTATCAAACAAGTAGGTTGCGCTTTTTGAGCCAACATAATGGCTAACAATCCACTACCCGTGCCAATATCTAAAATACGCTGGGCGTTATTAGTTTGCACCCAACTGCCTAACAAAATACTGTCGGTACCCACTTTCATAGCGCAAGCATCGTGTTCGATAGTGAATTTTTTAAACGTAAATCCCACTTTAGAATACCTGTAGGCGGATCATCTGAGCCGCCACATCAGCAGCCTGGACAGGTTTGTATTTGCTTAAACTACCTATCAACAGCGGAGACAAAAATGGACCTAATATACCGGCAAATTTTTCGGCAGGCCTCATATCTTCTCGCTCACCTAATAACAATGAGGGTCTGACCGCAGCAGCATTATGCAAACCCGACATACCCAAAATGGCATTTTCTAATTCACCTTTTACCCGTAAGTAAAAATTGTGACTTTTAGCGTTAGCACCCACTGAGGAAATCCAAACAAAGCTAACGGCACGTTGTGCTCTGGCGAGTTGCGCTGCGACATGTACATATTCAAAGTCTACTTTTCGAAATGCACTCTTGCTTCCGGATTTTTTGATTGTGGTGCCTAAACACACGTAAATATGCTGACAACCGAAGTAACCTTGGTAATCCTCTAAGTTTTCAAAATCGACAACTATAGGCTCTACCTTATCGGTATTTCCGGCAAAAAAATCTTTTGATAATGGTTTACGAACCAAACACGTGACGGTTTGATATCGGTGGTCTCTGCAGAGCTGCTCGACCAATGTTTTACCAACTAAACCTGTGGCACCTAAAACTAAAGCCGCTTTTAACATCTGTTACCTGCAATTTTACCTGTAGGTAAGAAATCCCTACAATGCGGTTAAAGGGACATGCCCTTAAAATAATAATGCATCTTATCCTAATTACTAAAGGAGAGAGCAAAGTAGATAGTAGTAAAAGCTAAAAAGAATTTGAATGTCAAAAACGGTATCTTTTTTCAGTTCTTTTCTATTGGATTGTTTTGCCCAGATACCCAAATTTTTAGTTTTGCATCTAAATCGAAATGCCCAGCGGTTTCGATTTTAAATTGGGTGATGGCGCGGTAGGGAATCGAATGATAATCGACTTTTCGGCCCGTCATACCTTGTTTATTACTTCCCCTTGGAATTTCATAGTCTTAAATAAACTGATCCCCATCGTAATAAAGAGGATTAGCACAAACGCTCCAACGATAATTTTTAACCATGTAGAGCCTGGGGATATACTTTCAATTAGGGTATCGCTTAAGTTTATAGCTGAAGTAATTCAGAAAGGTGCTTAGAGGATGCATCTAAAATATGGACTTTGCCGATAAGAAACTGATAACAAGCTATTGCCCTTAAGCAAACATATGAGTAGCCAACGTTTTTTGAATCCCTACAACGGTATCTTTCTTGAGTTCTTTTTCAATGGGATTGTCTTGCCCAGATATCCAGATTTTGAGTTCTGCGTCTAAATCAAAGTGTCCGGCCGTTTCGATTTTAAATTGGGTAATGGCGCGGTAGGGGATAGAATGATAGTCGACCTTACGGCCAGTCATACCTTGTTTATCAATCAGGATAAGACGTTTATTAGTGAATACATACATATCTCGTACAACTTTAAAAACCCGTTGTATGCTCTCTGTATCACCGATAATGGGTGCTAATTCTTCTACCACTTCACTGATATCAATTTCAGACGCGTTGCCAAGTAATGCATCGAGTAATCCCATTTTTTGTTCCTTCAAATATTTAGTGAGTGATCAGCATAATTGTTGATGCGAAAATAGCAACTACAGGCTACCATCCCAAATCTTTAGGTGCCCTGATGAAGGTGATTATAAATTTATGTCTAGTGTGACTTTTGCCGATGTGCAAACTGCCGAAAAACGTATCAGTCCTTTTATCAATAAAACGCCAGTGCTTGAGTCTCAGTTATTAAATAGCTGGCTAGGGCACAAGTTGTTTTTTAAAGCAGAGTGTTTTCAGAAAACAGGGGCCTTTAAATTGCGTGGCGCACTGAATATGATGTTAAAAGCCAAAGAGGAAGGGCGACTTGGTAATCAAGTGGTTGCCAGTAGTTCGGGTAATCACGCACAAGCCGTGGCTTATGCCGCTAAAATATTGGGTGTTAAAGCCACAATTTATAGTGCACAGAACTTATCTAAAGTAAAAGCAGCGGCAACCAAGTATTACGGCGCGTCACTTGACTTAAGTGCGACACGCAAAGAAGCGGATGAAAAGGTCGCCGAGGCGGCGAGTAAATCAGGCGTATTATGGATGCCCCCCTTCAATCATAACGATATTATAGCCGGCCAAGGTACCGCTGCACTTGAGGCCATTGGGCAAACGGGTGAAGTGAATAGTGTGTTCGCACCAGTGGGCGGTGGTGGATTGGTGTCGGGTTCTTTGTTAAGCACCAGAGCTTTGCTGCCTAAGGCAAGTGTTATAGGCGCGGAACCCTTGGTGGCAAATGATGCAGCAGAATCTCTGCGTACGGGTGTTATTCAATCTTTAACAGAGCAGCCTAATACGTTGGCAGATGGTGCGGCAACACTGCAAGTGGGTGAAAAGACCTTTCCACATTTGCAGGCCTTAGATGGTTTTTATGAGGTAGATGAAACCACCATTGCATATTGGACTCAATGGCTTCAACACTTACTTAAAATACATGTTGAGCCTACTTGTGCAATGAGTATGGGAGCAGTGGTTGCGTGGCTTAAATCACAGACAAGTGAGCAAAAGGTATTAGTGATGTTATCTGGTGGCAATATTGATCAACAAAAAATGCGCCAAATATGGCAAGACGATCACTTACAACAAATTCCTAGTTTGTTGATTTAAAAACTAAAAGCTGCGATAACTCATTTATTATCGTCATCTGTGTCATCATTCTTATGAAAAAAATTTGGGAGTAAACAATACATTGCGGATCTATTCAGCAAGCATAATATTAAGTCTATTGGCGTTAATACCCCACACAAGTTTTGCTCAAGAAAGGGTCTTTACTCAAGCCAACTGCACTATTGTGTATTCTTTAGAACGCTCAGCTTATAAGTATTTTAATAGCGAAATTGACCAGTTAAGAGTGTAATTAAATAAGAAAAACATCCATTTTATTGACTTAAACAACTGGGGTAAAAAGCCAGCGCATATAGAATTTAGTGGTAGATTACGCAATCAATTGCGCCAGCATACGATCTTAAAAGTGGTATAAACCAAGCGGTTCTAGTGAATGATCAAGGGGAATTGTTAAGCCGATACAGTGGTTCGGTCACCTTGGTTAACGCTCTATTAGATTGTCACTAGATACTGTTTATTAAAAAACTATAAGCTTTTTGATACAAAGTGTAAGGCGATTGCCACAAAATTTCTTTTTCACATCCAAACTGTGACGCAGCACATTTAGAAACACTCATCAATATACAAGTATTGCATCAACTAAAAATCTAGGGCAAATTAAGTAAAACTTTTAGATGAGATCACTTGTGAAAATAATATTTATTGCCTGTTTGTTGTTTATCAGTTCTACGGTACTTGCTGCACCTAGCCATATTGGTAATGTAAAAGGGTACACTCTCAATAATGCTGGGGAGCTTATTCGCTTTTCAAACATAGTGTTTGATGGAGGAAAAGTGGTGGCAATTGGTGCTCAAGAGCTTCGCCAAAGCTATCCCAATGCAACCTTCATCGATGGTCAAAATAAGGTGTTGTTACCAGGACTCATCGACGCCCATGGACATGTGATGGGACTAGGTGAAACATTATTACAAGTCGATTTGCGAGAGAGTCAATCCGCTTTAGATGCTGCAAAAATGGTACAAGCTTATGCCAACAGCCAGCAAGGTTTAGCGTGGATAACTGGACGTGGTTGGAATCAAGTACTTTGGCCAGGCAAAGCGTATCCCACTGCTAATTTGTTAGATGAATATGTCAATGATAAACCTGTGATGTTGTCGCGAGTGGATGGTCATGCGAGCTGGGTTAATAGTAAAGCCCTAGAAATCGCCGGTATTACCAGAGATACACTGGACCCGCCGGGGGGCAAAATTGTACGAGATAAAAAAGGCAATCCTACAGGGATATTAATTGATAACGCTGAAAGTTTACTCCTCAAGTACCTACCTAAAACTTCTGAAGCCATTTTAACTGCCCAGTTGAACGCCGCAGGCAAACATCTTCTTTCTGAAGGTATCACTAGTGTCCATGACGCAGGTATTGATGTCGCGGTCTACGACTACTACCAAAAACGTGTAGCAGAACACTCATTACCTATGCGAATTTATCCCATGATTGCGGCTACCTCCGCCCAGTTAAATCAATTATTAGAAAAAGGACATGTGCAAGACCAGAACGATTGGTTATCAGTCAGGAGTGTTAAACTATATGGTGATGGAGCATTAGGCAGTAGAGGTGCAGCCTTGTTGCAGCCATATTCTGACGATCCAGATAACAGCGGTTTGTTGGTTACCCGGGAACAAGATTTGAAACCGTTATTTGATTTGGTATTAGGCAATGGCTTTCAACTCAACTTTCATGCGATTGGTGATAAAGCCAATCGCTTAGCCCTAGATCAGTTTGCTGATAGCTTTAAACGGATTGGAGGCAAATCACTACGTAACCGTGTTGAACATGCTCAAGTCATAAATGTGGACGATATTCCTCGATTTAAAACGCTCAATATTATTCCTGCCATGCAACCCACACACGCTACCAGTGATATGAATATGGCTGAAGACAGGGTAGGGGCCGACAGACTTAAAGGGGCTTACGCATGGCAAGCCTTCTTGAAACAGGGATCCCCGGTGGCTTTTGGTTCTGATTTCCCAGTAGAACTCTCCAACCCATTTTTTGGTTTACACGCCGCAGTCACCAGACAAGATCGCAATAATTCGCCAAACAAAGGTTGGATACCAAGCGAAGCGGTGACAGTCAAACAAGCCTTCCGTGGCTTTACTTTAGATGCGGCTTATGCCGCTCACCAAGAAAATATTTTAGGTGGTTTAACCGAAGGGAAATGGGCCGACTTCATTTTGGTGGATCAGGATATCTTTAGCATACCGGCTCAGAACATTTGGAAAACTCAAGTGCTTGAAACATGGATCGCGGGTGAGAAGCGTTTTACAAAAACACCTTAGTGTAAATGTAGTACCAAGAACCAAGTACCAAGTACTAAGAACTAAGAACTCAGAAAATTATGGCTAGAGGATATTAGCCTTTCTCATATACGCACAATTTTGCATATTTCCTTGGAAGGGCTGTTCGGGATAATCCGTTTCAATAAAGCCCAGTGATTGATAACACTGGTAGGCCACAATATTATCTCTGAACACAAATAAGGAGGCTCCTTTGGCGGGTTGTGCCAAAAAAGCTTGCTCAAGTATGATGGTGATTAATATTTTGGCCAATCCTTGACCGCGGTGTTTAGGATTAACGGCCAGTCGACCAAGATGATGATGGTCTAAACGCCTATAGTATTGACCAAATGCGACAAGTTGTTGCTTACCGTTTAGCAAACCAAATGACTTGAGATGATCGGCTGTTAGACATTTAAGAACGTTTTCGTTAGACATGGGGTAGGTCATATTTGGCCCTCCCCATGTATGGATTTCATGATGATTGCTAAACCAATCTTTTACCTGTAAATACTGTTGTTCTGTCGGGTCCGTGAGTGTCATTGGTTTAATCTTTCTGGTTACTGTCCAGTATACAAAGTGGTGATCCACTTTTCTTCAGTGATAAAATTCCATGACCAGGCTGTGTATTTCTCACCTAGACCTTGCTTCACTGCATCTTCAACACTTATGCCTTTGGCTTTCATGCTTTTTACCTTGGCAGCAGTATCAACAAGCATATCCAAGGCTTTTTGATAATCGGCTTTAGTGGCCAATTTACCGTGCCCTGGGATAATTTTGGTGTCGTCTTTCAGCATACCAATCAGTGTAGTCACATTCTTAATATAACCTGCAACCGTGCCACCACCATCCAAATCAATGTACGGAAAACGCCCTTCAAAGAATAAATCTCCTGGGTGTAAAACATTGGCTTCTTCAAACCATACTACGCTATCACTGTCAGTGTGACCTGCTGGTAAGTACATTACTTTGATGGTGTCGCCATTAAAATGAAACGTGATCCCTTGTTGAAAAGTAACCACAGGTAACTCGGCGTGTGTATGTTCTTCTTTATCGGCTAAACGTTTACGCACATTGTCATGTGCAAAAATGGTACTACCTTTAATTTCTTTAAAGTAAGCATTAGAACCAGTGTGATCACCGTGGTAGTGAGTGTTCACAACATATTTAATCTGTGAATTTGAAATATCACCAATGGCCGTCGCTATTTTTTCGGCTAGTGGCGCATATTGGTCATCAATGATTAAGATACCTTCAGGGCCAGCTGATACACCAATATTGCCACCCATACCCTCTAACATATGTACTGATCCACTCACAGCTTGGCTGGTGACTTCGACTTTATCCCACCTGTCTTGTGCAAAACTCGAACTGGTTGAAAAAATAGCTGTAATGGCAGTCACTAAAAAAAATTTTGAGCGCATAAATGTTGTCCCTTGATTAAAATTAAGTAAATCCTAGACGTTTGCTGCAACTGACGACAAACTATGAAATATACAAGACTGTTAAGATACCCTGCATGTTTCAATTTACAAAACGTATTAGTTTTATTTTCTTTGTGCTCAGTCTGGTAACTGCGTTGTACATTAACTTCAAAGTCAGCCCGACTTGGGTTGAAACTCAATTGCAATATCAAACCTATAGCAATGAATTGGGACAATTGGCTTACCGCACGAGCGGCCAAGAGAACTTGATAAATAACCCTGTGCCTTATAACGAGTCACCTTTAAGACAATCAATTCTGAATAACCAACAAAGTAAACCCGCCCTCTCACAGCAATGGGTGTATAAAAATAACAGGGATAAGGTGGTCTTACTCAAAGCCGACTTTCATTTTGGTATTTGGTCCTTATTGCCGGCTTTAGTCGCCGTAGTCTTGTGCTTAATGACTCGTGAGCCCTTGGTTGCGCTATTTAGCGGGATCGTAATTGGCGCGGTGATGTTAGGACGATTTGATATCACGCATGAAGTCTTTATTCCGAATATTGGCACATCAAGTGCAGCATCCATTTTGATTTTATATTTATGGCTGCTCGGAGGGTTAATGGGCATGTGGGCAAAAACAGGTGCAGCAAAGGCCTTTGCCGACCATATGAGTCAACATTATGTAAAAGGACCTCGTTCAGCCAAGGTTGTCACTTGGTTTTTAGGCTTAGTGTTTTTTCAAGGGGGGACTATGAGTACGGTATTGGTAGGCACAACGGTTAAACCCATCGCAGACAAGGCTGGGGTCAGTCACGAAGAACTCAGTTATGTGGTCGATTCTACTGCGTCTCCTATTGCGTCAATCATTGCATTTAATGCGTGGCCTGCCTATATACAAGCCTTTTTGTTTATTCCCGGTGTCGGATTTTTGGCCACAGAAAGTGACAGAATAGCGTTCTTTTTTGCCAGTATTCCTTTTAGTTTCTACGCAATACTTGCTGTTTTGGGGACGTTGTTATTAAGCCTCAATATCACGACCTTTAGTGGTTCACCCCTGAAAAAAGCAATCAAACGTGTGACCGAAACAGGTGAATTAGACGCACCTGACGCTTCTCCTATTAGTGCTAAAGAATTACATGAAAGCCAGGTTCCTGAGGGATATACAGCCCATCGGATAGAGTTTATCTTGCCTTTAGTGAGCTTGATTATTATCGCTATCGGTTCTTTTTTTGTGACGGGATCACCACAAATTCACTGGGCGTTTTCAGGAGCATTGTTTCTATCTATTTTTATAGCGTTGGCAAAAGGCATGTCACTCAAACATGTATTGGATGGTTTTGGTAATGGTTTAAAAGGTGTGGTGGTAGCATCGGTCATATTAATGTTTGCTTTAACTATAGGTGTACTTAGTAAGCAGTTGGGCGGTGGCATTTATTTGGTTGAATCTTTAGGCGAACATATTCCTTTTTGGGCTTTGCCGGTGATATTACAAATTATGACCATGCTTATCGCTTTTTCAACCGGTACCAGCTGGGGCACTTACGCCATTGCTTTCCCCTTAGGTTTGCCTTTGGCTTGGACTATTGCTCAAAGCCAAGGTTTAGACAACCCGGAACTGTTTATGATGGTGTGTTTCGCTACTATTTTGAATGGTAGCGTATATGGTGACCAATGTTCACCTATCTCAGACACCACTATTTTGAGTTCTATGACCACAGGCTGCGACTTAATGGATCACGTGAAATCGCAGATAGTGCCTGCATCTTACGCGGCCTTGTTAGCTGCGGTATTGTGGACCACTACAGTTTTGTTTTTTGCATAGTATGATTTTAATTGTAGCTTGCTGGTCAAAAGTCACAGTACCTTTGTGCTTATGATGCGAAAGGTCACTTTGCAAAGGGGATGATGGGATAAAGTATTATGGGCTAAAGATAAGTGCGAAACAGTTTAAAGATAAAATGAGAGCTCAGATAGTTATCCTTTTTAAATAATATCCTGTTCCACTAGTTAACCTAATTTATCATCCAATATACTTAAACCTGGGTATTGTTTCGCCATTAACTTTTACAGTTTCGATGAACATACTCAAGGGTCGCACCCATAGAGCTCTTTCACCGTATAGAGGCCGATAAACCACCAATTCAGTTTCATCCTCTGAATGTTTAGCTACACCAATTACTTCGTATTCATTTCCTTTGTAATGACGGTAACGCCCAATTTCTAATGCCATATTTGTTCCTCGTTGTTAAGGGTTTCTATTGTTGAGCTACAGACTTTTTTTGCCTGATCTGCTGCCATGTAATGACGATCAATTGAAGCCCTATGATAACAAAGCTAGCAAGCAATAAACCGCGCCAATTAATGAGGTTGAGAAATACGCCTGCACTTAACGCTGCTGTCGCTTGACAACCAAACACCAAAAATTCATTGAGACCTTGGACTTTAAATCTTTCGGTAGGCTGATAACTTTGTGCCAGTAAAACCGTGCCCCCAACAAACAAAAAATTCCAGCCAATGCCTAATAACACCAAAGCGCTCCAATAATTCAACCACTCGCTGCCAGTTAGTGCGATCAAAATAGTGGCTACATAGGCAGATAACCCCAAGTAGATTATTTTCGACGTGCCTAATTTACTGATCAACCAACCACTGAATAAGGATGGGAAAAACATCGCGAAAATATGGCTTTGGATCACCCACTTTGTATCCTGCAAAGAATAAGCTTCATGGACGTGCATGTGCACAGGTGTGGCTGTCATAATAAAGCTCATCAAGGCATAGCCTATCACTGAGGCAGAAACAGCAAGTATAAAGATTGGTTGCCGTGCTATTACATTTAATTCTCGTCCAGTATCCACAGATTTTGCTGTGACAACATGAGTATTCTCAATTTGAGTAAACAGTAAGCTGCATAGTAACAGTAAGGCCGCTGTTAAATAAAATCCGCCAACAAAGGCTTGATCTGTAACCAGTTGACCAAAAGTCACTAACTCTGGACCTAGGATAGCCGCAACTAACCCACCCAATAACACAGTCGAAGCTGCCATAGGTATCAACTCAACAGCGACTGATTCCATAGCCGCAAAACGAATTTGCTGAATTGCAGACATCATTATACCCAATAAAAACGCAGAGATAACCAATCCCCAAAAACTGTTGTCGGCGATACTCGCAGCGGCTAATAGCGTCACCAGGGCACCCAAAATGGTCGCTGTAATAAATACTGGCTTTCTACCAAAGTGTTGCATCAAACGTGTAATAGGCACCACACCACAAGCGGTACCTACAATGCTCATGGCAAGTGGCAAGGTTGACCATTTAGGATCAGGGGTAAGCTGAGCACCCAACACACCACCCGCTAATACCAGCATAGTGCCTGCGCTCATCGCTAGGGCTTGAATGAGAGTTAATAGCCAGACATTTGAGGGCATTCTTGGCACTAATACGCTTCCTTGTTAACTTGAGGCAGAAATATCTGTGTGTAGTGTACCGATTTTGAGGATTTTAATCTGCTGTATGTGAAAACGAAAACGTTAATTGTTTACTGTCATCAGTTTCTGCTAAGGCAACATGTAATCCCACCAATCTGATGCCCCTATTGGCTTGACGTGAAAGTCCTTCAGTTAACAATGTAACAAAGTATTCTTTGTTTAATAGTTGGGATCTATGATCAACAGTGGTTTGTTGAAAATCGCTGAATTTTAATTTTATGCCCTGACTTTGAATTTTAGCTTCTGATTGGGCTAAACGTTTTTCCAATAACGGAAATAGATTGTCGATCATTTTTATACAGTCTTCTTCTGTACGAATGTCTTCGGCCAAGGTTCGTTCTACTCCGACAGATTTGCGCTGTCTTGCAAGACTTAGGTTTCGATCATCTAGGCCGTGGCTCCTATCCCAAATAACAGAACCAAATTTCCCAAAACGTTTGATTAAGTCTTCAAAGGGAAACTGACGTACGTCAGCACAGCTATACAGCCCAATACTGTGTAACTTAGCTAAGGTGACCTTACCCACGCCGGGGATCTTACCTAAGGGCAATCTAATCACAAAATCGTCTAATTTTTCAGGAGTGACCACACAAATACCATTGGGTTTATTTTCATCACTGGCGATTTTGGCTACAAACTTACATGGCGCCACGCCAGCTGAGGCAGTGAGTTGGGTCTCTTCAAAAATAACTCTTCTGATGTCTTCAGCGATTAATGTGGCACTGCCTGAGAATAAGTCGCAATCAGATACATCTAAATAGGCTTCGTCTAATGACAGCGGTTCTATTTTGTCGGTGTATCTGCTGAATATTTCACGTATTTGTTGGGATATTTCACTGTATAAGGCCATTCTGCCGGGTGCCAGCACTAACTCAGGGCAGAGCTTTAAGGCGTGAGCTGTGGCCATAGCTGAGCGCACCCCAAACTTTCTTGCTTGGTAGTTACAGGTAGATATCACGCCACGCCTGTCAGAACTGCCACCTATGGCTAGTGGCACATTTCGATATTCTGGATTGTCGCGCATTTCAACGGCTGCGTAATAACAGTCCATATCAATGTGAATAATTTTGCGCAAAGAATAAACCTGACAAAATAACTGTATATAAAGAAGGGGTATCCTGTTAGCTCCACTACCCACTACATGTTGTGTTTAGCGCTTTTTGATATTTTCATAACTAACGGGCGGTGTAACCACCGCTTGTTCAAGCAATCTATAAAATAGTAAACCACGTGAATTAGATGCTCGACGATTAAAACGAAAGGCATATTCGTCGAGATAACTATCTAAATGTTCATGCCCTACTGAGCCTTGATGAGTTCCTAATATCCATCTTTTCAATAGTGAAGCGACTCTATGCACACCGACTAGCGTCTCATGAGCAGGCTCTTTAGACCCAAGTTGAACCAACTTATTACGCTCATAACCAAGCTCATAAATTCTATGATAGGCACTTGAACCATCTGTTTGGACGACTGAACCGGGCTCTATCGTTTCTTGTATAAACGAATGCAATTGAACTTGCGTTGCCGCTTCAATACGTTTTAACCTTATTCTGCCAAATCCCTTGGGCTTTTTAATTTCAACCGCTATCGCCACAATTGATTTCTTACTTTGGGCACAAGGAGCACGGGTTTTGGCTTTATCAGCGCCACCCACGTAGGTTTCATCTACTTCGACAATACCTGATAATTTTCCGCGACTGGGGTTGACCATCGCCCGCCGGTAACGATGTAACATTGTCCATGCAGTTTGATAACTACCTAACCCAAGTAACCTTTGCAGACCTAACGCACTCACTCCGTGCTTTTCATTAGTGATATACCAAGCTGCGGCAAACCAATTAGTTAAGGGAGTTCGGCTTTTTTCAAATAGTGTTCCTGCTGTCACCGTGCCTTGATATCGACATATAGAACACATCATTCGACCGCGAGTTAAGTGATAAGGTTTGGATAATTTGAGACAACGTGGGCATACAAAACCAGAGGGCCAACGTAAGTGCTCCAGAAACTGAAGGCATGCATTATCATCCGGAAACCATTGTAAAAACTGAGTCCAATTTCCGGGATAATCTCTACCTGATTTTAGTGAATTTGATGAAATAGCCACCACTACATATTGACATAGGTGGAGCTAAGTGGATACCCCTTATATAAAGTCAGTATTCTGCCGGAATATAATACCAATTACCATAAGTAATTGCCCACTCAGAAAGCACCAGCCGGTTTTGGAAAAGTCGTCGCTCCTAAGGAAAGGTGTTGTTTTTTCAAGTAGCGAGAACGCAGCACAAAATCGGCTGGTGCTTTCCCAAAAGGTCCGTAACGGATGTTAGAGGTTAAAACTGCTTATACCATTTAGTAATGATTTGTGATCTAATGCATTGATGAATTAGTCACTATTATTATTCACTTGAAACTTGATACATCATAGCCCCATTTTAGCACACCTCGTCCTCGACTCAGAGCAATGGTTGACCCTCACCACAGAGTTCGAACAGCACTTTCATACAGCAGTAGGCAGTGAACATATGCTGCAACAATTCAAACATCACAAAGATCATCAACGTATACGAGAGATGGCAAAGACTAGAGTCTTACTTCAACACGTCTGAACAGTTCAGCCTTACACACATTCAAAGCTACCTTCACAATCTGTGCTCAATGGCGTTGCCTGAAATTTGAGCCGGAGGAATGATTTAGTTGCTTTCAACACGCCACATCCTCCAAAAGCTCAGATTTCGAAATTTAAAACCAAGGAATCAGAACATACCCATCACTTTATGCTTGTTGATTAGGCTGCGATTGGGTACTTTATTACTTTGGGTGTCTAGTTTAGGTCCTTTGACTATATTGAAAATCTAAAAAAATTTTGAAGAGAGCTTTGCAGGTTATCTTAAGCGTTATGTTGCAAAAAAAAAAAAAAAGGAAATGAAATATTGAGTGCTAAAGAAGTTTTTACGCGCGTTGTATTAATGGCTCGCTCTAGGATTGTTTATTGATGCGATAGGTCTTGAAATGTTTGTAATGCTTCTTCAAGCACAAGTCATCACAATTGTGAGCTACTACTTTCACGTATGGTTTAAACCAGTATTCAAACCTTTTTATAGGTTTATAGATCAGCATGATCCTTATTTTTTCGTCCCAAGTAAGGCAGCAGTAAAAGAATATCCAGCATTGTTGTGTCATGCAATGCCTTTCTTAGTTGTAATAGTTGTCGGTACGTCTTTAGCTAAATACCCTGTAGAGATAACATAAGTAATAATATCCGAGTCAGAATAATATCCGAGTCAGAGTTAAATTAAAATCGTAACATATTGATTTTAATTGATAAGATATAATTTCTTACATTTATATCTGCGGGACAGGTTCGTTGAAAAATGAATGTTAGACCTGCAAGGTCAAAGTAGATGCTTTTATTTGGTGGCTTCGCCACTGCTTTTGATTTCATTCCTATGTACTGCGGCCTATAAAAAGGTAAAAAATGCGGTTACTTTTCAGGGAAAGAAAATTAAATTTTGTTTCGCCGAGAGCGAATGAAGGTGATCTGGCTTTTTTACCTTTTTATAGGATCTTTTGAATTTAACAAGCAACCCATGATAAGTGAAATTTAAATTAAACATAATAAAATCAATGCATTATAAAATTTACTGTTTGTATTCATGTCGGGTAACAGTCAAAAACAACTCAGATATTAGTACATAAGCAAACGCCAATACAGCCTACTAAAATCAAAAATTCCCAATAAATTTTCTGTTTAGTCGAGATTAATGTCGCTGGTAGATGACTTGGCTTACTCGCTCAATATGCTCAAGTAAGCTTATATTCTCAGCTTGTTTGTTTAAGGCCTTTTTCAACTGGATAAACTGAGGATAATAATGCTGGCATACATCATTGAATACTGCTTCTGCGATCTCAAGATTGTAGGCTTGGGTACTTAGTTGTCGACTTTTTATCATTTGCATCCAGATATCGCCGTTTTCGATCAAGCCGCGTCCAAAGGCTGTATGAAAAGCATCACGACTACCTTGAAGCGTATCTTCCCCTTGATATTGATAAAAATCCTTAATCACATTCCATGCTAATTCATAAGTAAATTCAAAGGCTTGGATTAACCCTTGTTTTTCTAAGTCAGATAAGGGACAAGTAGCAGCCAGTTCGACTGCAAAGGTTAATCTGGATAATGCCAAACCGTAATTTTGCAATCGTTGTAACCAGCGAATATCTTGCTCAGCCATTACAATATTCTTATATATAAGTGTGTCTACAGTGTATGTTGGATAAGATAACGAATCAAACCACTTGCCCAGCGACCCAACCACTGCTCCAAGCCCACTGAAAGTTATACCCTCCTAACCAACCCGTTACATCGACAACCTCACCAATAAAATATAATCCCTCAACATCCTTCGCCATCATAGTTTTAGATGAGAGTTGATCGGTGTCTACGCCGCCTAATGTGACTTCTGCTGTGCGATAACCTTCGGTGCCATTGGGTTTAAGTCGCCATTGGTGAAAGGCCTGGACAGCTTGTTCTAGTTGTTTGCCTTGGTATTGTTTAAGCGGTTTATTTTCAATACCTAAATAGGGTAACGCGGCTTGTACATAACGTTTCGGGTAATGATTAGCCAGTGCTGTACTGAGTTGTACATCTGGCTGGTTTTGTAGCGTTTGTTGTAAATCAGCTAATAGGTCACCATTAGGGAATAAGTCGAATTCAACTGCTTGGCCCGGCTCCCAGAATGAAGATATTTGTAATACTGCTGGGCCACTTAAACCGCGATGTGTAAATAGAATACTTTCGTTAAAGCTAGTGTTGTTGCAACTGGCGTTCGCATCTAAGGAAATACCACTTAACTCCGCTAACACTTTTTTATCTTGTTCGTGCAAAGTGAAGGGCACCAATCCTGCCCGTGTAGGTTTAACATGTAAGCCAAACTGTTCTGCCACTTTGTATCCAAAAGGGCTGGCTCCGAGTTTTGGCATAGACAAGCCGCCTGTGGCTATGACGAGGGATTCACATTGATACTCACCTTTTGCTGTATCCAGTAAATATCCTGAGTCTGTTTTTTTGATTGACAGTATTTCGCACTGATTGGTCACAGTGACACCTGACTTATCGCACTCGGATAACAACATCTTTAAGATATCTTTGGCGCTGTCGTCACAGAATAATTGGCCTAGGGTTTTTTCGTGGTAAGCAATGCCGTATTCGGCCACTAAACCAATAAAGTCCCACTGGGTATAACGGCTTAATGCTGACTTACAGAAATGTGGATTGTCGCATAGAAAATTTTCATGACTGGCGTACATGTTAGTGAAGTTACAGCGACCTCCACCAGACATCAGGATCTTACCCCCTAAACGTTTTGCGTGGTCGAGTACCACCACATTACGGCCACGTTTTCCTGCTTGGGCTGCGCAAAACAAGCCAGCGGCGCCGGCGCCTAATACAATGACATCTACTTTTTTCAATTTATCGCCCGTTAGCTACCACACCCTATTTTGAGCGCTGAATTATAGGGCATAAACGCATGCTTAATAAGTGCCAGAGTCTAATGCCCTTAAAATATTGTCGTGTTTTACTCAAAATATATGAGATTTAGACAAAATTAGGCAGCATAAACTTAAACAGTGAAAGGCGTTGAGGGAGTATTCTTTAGTTTGTATATCCACCAGGCCACATTCACCGCATTCACCGCATTCACCGCATTCACCGCATTCACCTCAGTGGCATTCGATACAGAGAGTAGGAATAACATGCGGCTGAATTGTTTAGCTTGTCTTGAGCGTGATTGAATTTGTCCATAACGAATGAATATTCCTATTGCTGTTAAAGCGTTTAGGCCATAGGGCTGCAGGACAGTTTCATCCGTTAAAGACAATTTTTGAAGTATTATTTGTTACAAGGATGCAAACCGTGTTGTATGCATATCAGTACTGCCAAACAAAAATTGAATAGTGGTCAAACGTTTGAATATATGACCCACATCAAGTTCATCAGTCATACCTATACCACCGTGAATTTGTATGGCTTCGCGACCTACTAAACTCGCCGCTTTACCAATACGACTTTTCGCTGCTGATAATGCTTTGCCATCACGTCCATTATTACTATCCATTTTTAATGCTGCCATTAACAGGATAGATTTAGCTTGTTGATGTTCTATAAACATATTCACCATTCGGTGTTGAAGTGCTTGAAAAGAACCAATAGTACGACCAAATTGTTTACGTGTTTTAGCATATTCTAAGGTACGCTCATGGGCAATTTGCATCGCACCCACGGCTTCGGCGCAGACTGCTAACGTGGCTTTGTCGATAATATTGTCAATGGCAGGTAAGGCCTTATCTTGCTCGCCTAACAATCCAAGGGTTGGGGTGTTATCAAACCATATGTCTGCAGCTTGGTGACCATCTACATTCGCATAACCTTCACGTTTAACGCTTGGGTGATGAGCATCAACCAGAAATAAGCTGATGCCATTGTTGTCATTGGTTTCACCAGAAGTGCGCGCCGCAACGATTAATGTCTCTGCATGATTGCCATTTAATACTACTGATTTTTCACCTGTAATAAAAAATTCATCATTGGTTTTAACCGCACTACATTTTACGTTGTTTAAACGATAACGACTTTGTGGCTCTGCATAGGCAAACGCCATTTGTAATTCACCTGCCATGATTTTGGGTAAGTAATCGTCTTTTTGTGCTTGATTGCCTGCTAAGGCAATTAACCCACCGGCCATAACGGCAGTGGCAATAAAAGGTTCCACTACCATGCCTTTGCCAAACTCTTCCATAACCAGTGCCAAGTCGACCATAGACCCTCCTAAGCCGCCGTCTTCTTCGGTAAAGGGCAGCATTAACCAGCCCAGCTCAGCAAATACACTCCAATTTTCTTGACTATAACCTGCTGTTGATCCAAGTATTTTGCGACGGGTATCAAAATCGTAATCGTTGAGGATAAACCTCGATACACTATCTTGAATCATTTGTTGTTCGCTGCTTAACGAAAAGTCCATAATAAACTCCTAATGCTAATCTAAAGGCCTAAAACGGCTTTGCTGATGATGTTAGTTTGAATTTCGTTACTGCCACCATAAATGGATGTTTTTCGATTATTAAAGTAGCGTAATGAACTGTTAGTCGCCATATCAGGGCCAATGTGTTGTCCGTCATAGTCATCATGGAATTGCTCAGGAACAAATGGCATGGAGTAATAACCGGCAGCTTCGACATATAACTCATCGATTGCTTGGATAATTTGGGTGCCGACAATTTTTAAGATTGAAGATTCTGGCCCTGGCGCTTGACCTGTACTTAAAGCAGAGAGGGTGCGTAATTCGGTATATTCTAGTGCTAATAAATCAATTTCTACATTCGCTATTTTTTGCGCAAAAATAGCGTCGTCAATTAATTTGTTATCTCCGTCTGGGGATGTCTCAACCAATTCTTTTAATTGTACTAGACGATCTTTAGATATTGCCACGCGTGCGATACCAGTTCGCTCATGGGTTAACAATACTTTGGCATAGGTCCAGCCTTTGCCTTCTGCTCCGATAAGATTCTCTGCTGGTACCCGCACACCATCAAAATGTACTTCATTCACCTCATGTCGCCCATCGATGGTAATAATCGGTGATACAGATATTTTAGGGTTGTGCATGTTAATTAATAAGAAACTGATCGCCTCTTGGTTTTTAGCGCTGGGCTCACCTGTTCGCACTAGGCAGAATATCCAGTCGGCATATTGTCCTAACGTGGTCCATGTTTTTGTGCCGTTAACCACATATTCATCGCCATCCTTCACCGCAGTTGTTCTAACGGCTGCAAGGTCAGAACCTGCTCCTGTTTCTGAATATCCCTGACACCACCATACGTTACTGGCCAATATATCCGGTAAAAAACGTTGTTTTTGCTCTTGTGTACCAAAAGTATAAATAATAGGGGCCACCATTTTTAAGCCAAATGGGATCACATCGGGGCCACCCGCTTTGGCACATTCATTGGCAAAAATATATTTTTGGGTGGGTGTCCAACCGGTTCCTCCATGTTCGATTGGCCAATTGGTTGCAGCCCAGCCTTGTTTATGGAGAATTTTTTGCCACTGAATATATTCATCTTTGGATAGATGTAAGGCTTTTTTGGTTTTTGTAGCGATGTCTTTTGGCAATTTTTGTTGTAAAAACTGCTGCACTTCTTGTTGAAAGTTTTTTTCTTCAGCGGTGAAATTTAAATTCATTGTGCAAACCCTTTGTTTATACTTACTTTATTAAATGTACTTAATCTATTGAATGTCTTTAATCATATTTCTGGCGATTATCATTTGTTGAATTTGGGTTGTACCTTCGTACAATCTAAATAATCTGACGTCACGATAAAGTCTTTCTACTGCGTAGTCTGAAATGTAGCCAGCACCACCGTGTATTTGTACGGCTTTGTCAGCAACTCGGCCTACCATTTCTGTGGCAAATAATTTACAGCAAGATGCCTCTGTGGTTATTTTATTGCCTAAGTCTTTTTGTCTTGCCGCATCAATAACCATACATTTTGCTGCGTAAGCTTCGGCTTTACTATCGGCTAACATGACTTGGATCATTTGGTGTTCTGCAATGGGTTTACCAAATTGGGTTCTGTCTATTGCGTACCTTAATGCATCGTTAATGAGGCGTTCGGCAATACCTACACTCAAGGCTGAAATATGTAGGCGACCTCTATCTAATACTTTCATTGACGTGATAAAGCCTTTACCTGGAACACCCCCAATAATACTGTGGGCAGGAACATGACAATTCTCAAAAATCACATCACAGGTATGCGAGCCCTGTTGACCCATTTTTTTATCTTTAGGTCCAAGTGAAATGCCAGGAGTAGAAGCGTCGACTATAAAAGCAGATATACCCTTGGCTCCTTTGATGGATGGGTCTGTTCTAGCCATCACTGTAAAGGTGCCTGCTCTTGGCGCATTAGTAATATAACGTTTAGTGCCATTGATAATGTATTCGTCGCCTTTCTTTACTGCGGTCGTTTTTACTGCAGCGGCGTCAGAGCCAACATCTGGCTCGGTTAAACAAAAAGAGCCGATAAGCTCACCTGAAGCATATTTAGGTAAGTAGGTTTGTTTTTGTGTTTCTGTACCGTCAAATACAATAGCGGCAGATCCGATACCATTGTTAGTGCCAATCAGTGAACGAAAAGCAGGGGATGTTCTGCCTAACTCCATGGCCACCAGTACTTCTTCTTCCATGGTCAGACCTAGGCCTCCATATTCTTCTGGGATTGTCATACCAAACAAGCCCATATCTTTCATTTCTTGAACGATATCATCTGGAATGGCATCGTTTTCAGCCACTTCATTTTCGGCAGGGACTAAACGCTCTCTAACGAATTTTGAAATACTGTCTAGAAATTGATTCAACATTTCTGTGTCTCGAATCATTTTAATCCTCATTCAATATGGATTCTATTCCGCACAGTGGAACAGAAAACTCGCAAGGTATCAAGGCGTAATTTTAATTAATCCCACTAGACTCGCCGCTTGGCTGATCTGGCTCGGTCTCATTGTTTTACCTTGGATTATGTTAACTAACCTAAGTCCTGAAAATTCAATGGAACTAATGCATCAAAAATAGCTTGAATATTCCGCTAGGCAGAACTAGTATCCTTCCAATTGTTGTAATGATGTGTTTATTTGTTAACTGTGTTTGAAATTTGTAATTTATATGTAAATGCAGGTTTTTTGCGGAATATGAAGTCAAGATAATAAATCACAATGGGTTGTGGCTTATATGGATGAGTAACCTGTGGATTAGGTCATTTCATGCTTTTTTTTGACCAAATATCTGGCTCTAGATACAACCAAAACGTTGCAGCAGATTTAGCACAGCCACCTAATCATTAGTTGTGCGAATGGGTTTTCAAACATCCGTTAATCGAAAGTATTTTAAACATAATAAAAAAATGCCAAAAAAGAGGAAACACATGAGACATACAGATTTAAAACGAAATTCCATCAACATTGCGATTAGCGCGGTGCTTGGATTAATGGGCAGCAGTGCAGTCTATGCTCAAGAAAGTCAGGATGCTGGAGAAAAACAAATTGAGAAAATTCGGGTAATTGGTTCTCATTTAAAAGGCACTGCAATGGAAACCTCAGCGCCAGTACAAACTATTGGCAGAGTAGACCTAGAAAAGATTGGTTCCCCCTCTATTGTTGAAATGACACAGAAATTATCAATCAGCTCTGGTATCCAAGGTAATTCAAATCAGTATGGCTCTAATGGCACTGAAGGGACGTCTAATATCAACTTAAGAGGGCTAGGAGCGGGTCGTACCTTAGTGTTAATTAATGGTAAAAGACACACATTCAATCCTTACCCTATAGTCGACCAACAGATGCTTTACGTTAACACCCAAGATATTCCTTCTATGGCGGTGAAACGGATCGACATGTTAAAAGAAGGCGCTGCGGCCATATATGGTTCTGACGCAGTGGCTGGTGTGGTTAACTTTGCAACACGAGGCGACTTTGAAGGTTTAGAAGTTAAAGCGGATTATAAAAGTTTACAAGATAGTGATGGCGATTACGGTTTAGGTTTTATTTGGGGTCTAGGGAATGATGATACTCACTGGGTAACCTCTGTTAGCTATGACAAAACGAATACCATACTCACAAAAGATAAAGATTGGGCGGTATTAGATTATGCCACTAACCCTCAGGGTGGTTGGTCATCAATCGGTAATCCCCCGTCAATATTTAACGCGGCTTGGCTGAGCGATAGCTCACAGCCGAAATACTATATGGATCCTGGATGTGAATTATTAGGCGGTACGGTAGCGGGTTTATGTAAATTCCAATATACGCCATTCTCAGCATTAAATGATGGTGATACTCATCTAAAAGCATTTAGTGAATTAAGCCACGAATTTGAAAATGACGTATATCTACATGTTGAAGTGTTGTATTCAGAGACTGAGGTACCCACTACTTATGGGTCACCTTCTTATCCTCCACAAAAACTAGTCGATTTTTCAGATCGTTATGTACCGACTTATCATCCCGCATGGCAAGATTTATTAGTGAGCAATCCTGAATTTGCTAGTGCTCCCCATCCAACCTTAGATCGTGTCGCATATATTGGTCGAACTGTGGGTGTGGAAGGTCCCTCTAGTGAAGGTGGCTTAAAGTATAAAACGTATCGCATTGCAGCAGACTTAGAAGGGTCATTTGATAATGGCTATAACTGGGAATCAGGCTTTGCTTATTCAAACTCAAAACTCGATTATGCAAGTAACCCCGATACACAAATAGTGACATTGAAGAATGCCTTATTAGGTTTTGGTGGTGATAATTGTGATAGGGATGCAGGTTTACCGGGTGAAAATGGCTGTTTGTTCTTTAACCCGTTTTCTAATGGTATTGAAACCTCTGCTACTAACGGTGTGACAAACCCAAACTTCAAACCTGAACTTGCTAACAGTCAAGAGGTATTAGATTACGTTTCGGGAGTACGAACCTCACAAAAAGCAACGGAGCTATTTGTGCTTGATGGTTTAGTATCAGGTGACTTAGGTTTTGAATTAGACGGGGGTCTTGCCGCGTTTGCAGTAGGTGCACAGTATCGCCATGAAACGTTCACCAATGAAGTGAATGATCTTGGAAATTTAGCCATAAACCCATGTCCAGTAATGGGCGCAACAGACTGTGCCAACCCTACCGGTGTGTTTCACTTTCGTAGTGGTGAGCTGAACCAAGATTCTTCTCAAGGGATCTATGCCGTATTTGGAGAAGTGGCCTTACCCGTATCAGATGATCTAAATATGCAAGTGGCATTACGTTATGAAAATTATGGCGGTGATGTAGGCTCTACCGTAGACCCAAAAATATCAGCGCAATATACCCTTAATGATAACTTTTCATTACGAGGCTCTGCGAGTACCACATTTAGAGGACCCACACTCAATCAACTAGAAGGCAGTAATACCACCCTTTCTTATGTGGGGGCGCCTGCCGCGTTTAAAGCAGTGGATACGCAAGGCAATGGTGCCTTGGCGCCTGAATCTGCCGTAGCACTCAATTTTGGCATTATCGGTGAATTTTTTGATGACCGTTTATTTACCACCATAGATTTTTGGTCATTTGATTTAAGTGATCCCATTATTGTAGAAAACTATAATGCGGTATTAGCAGCTGCAGTGGCAGGTAATGCAGATTATATTGCTCAGGTGCAATGGACAACACCTGGTGACGCAAAAACAGTCGAACGTATTGAAACTAACATCATCAACGGATCGGATGTAAAAACCAGTGGTGTTGACGTGCAATTACGCTTAAATGTGACTGACTACTGGACCCTAAACGTCAATGGAACTTACACATCTGAATACGAAGTCACAGGGGATGCTTTGTCTGATACTTTTGATGCGGCGGGTTACCTGAATACGACTAACTCTAATCGTCCCATACCAAAGTTAAAAGCCACTATGGTCAATAGCTTCGATTTCGGCAATCACAATGTTAGCTTAGCCACTTATTACGTCAGTGATTATAAAGATGAGAGAGAAGTGACGTGGTCAACCTAATACGACCACCTTAGTTAAGCTACTTTTTGTAATTCATTGTTTTCTCTTTCAAAGTCATTAGGACTTTGGTAATCCAAGTACGAATGAAGTCTATGGCTGTTGTACCACATGGTCATGTAATTCAATATATCTTGTTGGGCGCTAAATCGTGTTGAGTAATTGCGCCAATGCACCCGCTCTTGTTTTAGGCTTCCAAAGAAACTTTCTGCTACAGCATTGTCCCAGCAACATCCTTTTTTACTCATGCTCCCTACAAAACCATATGTCTTTATAAGGCGTCGATAAGCTTTGCTGGCGTACTGTACGCCTTGATCTGAATGCACAATCAATCCTGCTTTCGGTTGTCGTTGCCATATCGCCATGGTTAATGCGTCACAGACTAAACTGGCCTTCATTCTTGAACTCATACTCCAACCCACGACTTTGCGTGAATATAAATCAATCACCACAGCTAAATACAACCAGCCTTCTGATGTCCAAACGTAGGTGATATCTTGCACATAAGCTTGGTCAGGCTTTTGTGCTACAAAGTCTTGCTTAAGTACATTGTCATAAATAGGCTTTTTATGGTCACTGTTGGTGGTGGCTTTATATTTCTTTTTATACCGCACCCACACGCCTGCTTCTTTCATCAATTGGGCTGTTTTCCTGCGACTCACAGGAAAGCTCAGCGCATTCAATACTTTTTGAATGCGTCGTTCGCCATAGGTATTATCGCTGAACTTGGCGATATCCTTTACCCATTCCAGCATCTCTTGATGCGTTAGATCATCAGGTTTATTCGTTTGACGCTTCTGATAACTGTAATAATTGTTACTTTGTACACCGAGCAGCCTGCACATTAAGCGCACAGGCCAGGTCTTCTTATATCGGGTAATAAACGAATACTTCACTTCGTTTCTTTGGCAAAGAAGACCGTCGCTTTTTTTAATATTTCACGCTCCATTTCGAGACGCTTGACTTGCCCCTTCAAGCTGCGGATTTCGGCTTGTTCGGGTGTCAGGGTGCCGTTACCTCGAAAAGCATGACCATCATCGTCTTCGGCCTCTTTGAGCCAACGACCGAGTATCTGAGGACTGAGGCCTAAATTCCTAGCGGCCTCGACTCGACTGTATTTTTGCTCTACCACCAATGCGATGGCATCCAATTTAAATTCTTTTGAGTATTTCTTACGTGCTGTCATTATCTATCTCCAGTTAAGCTTATTATGTCTTAACTGAGGTAGTCGGATCTAGTTAACCACGTCAAAGCGTTGTTTACGGCTAACAGTAAAGGGAAAGTCATTGATAGCCAGATACAGTTAGATTTAAGCTATAACTATCGCTTTAATGAAGGTCTAACCAATGTCAATTTCACAATCAGTAATTTAACGGATGAAGAGCCACCCTTTGCCCGTTTAGATTTAAACTATGACCCTTTTACACATAATCCTTTAGGCCGTACCTTTAAGTTAGGTGTGGTGCATAAATTTGCTGAATAAAGTCTAAGATAAAATCCGATGACTTTAATCATCGGATTTTTTTGTTTTTTTAGTCAGTATTTCTCTATTTATATACCACTGAGCTGTGTAATCGAATTAATATTTGAAACTGAGTATGCAATTTCAGTCATCAGGGGTTAATTTAACTAAGCACATTTTAACGTCAAAATTTTCAAACTTCCTCCCATCAAAAATGGCAGCTATCGACCTAAAGCGGTCGTAAGAGAATTCGAACTATCAGACTATATTGAGCTAAAAACAATCATACGATTAATCAAATGTGACTGACGGCAATTAGCACTCACCGGACATACGTCTAGGCGTTGAAATATAACAAGGTCACACCGCGTTAGCGGACTATCACTCGACGCCTTTTCAAGTGCTGTGACCCCTTGATTTTGAGTTTGTATAAATTGAGCGACGCACTATCAGGTTTCTTTACATAATTTAACTCTGGAATATTCCCTTGAAATTGATAATTCATCGCCTATTTAACGCTGTAACCTGCGAAGCCAGCCACACTTATCATCAAAAACTATCGGGGTCAGAACAAAGTTAAATTATTCCTGATGCTTTTGGCTACATAATTGGTAATAGCTTGAGCCACTAATGTCTGCAATGTCGGAAAACTTGCCATTAGGATACCAACCGACAGCATGAACAAGTCTAACGAAATGCTAATTACCTGAACGGCCGTTTCAAGCCCTTAGTTATTCAAGTCTGATTAATCGTATGATTTTTTTTCACTCAATGTAGCCTGATAGTTCTGAATTCGCATAGGTCGGTTATGTCCAAAGCTGCCCTTTTTGATACGTATCAGTTTCAAACATTCAGAAATTGTATGCTTACAATTTCACAGGCTTAGAGTAGTGTTAAGTTTCAAACATTAATATGCTCGGACATTAACTGCAGTGACAAAGGGCGGGCTTTGGTGTCAGTTAACCACGATGATGCATAATGTAATTGATGTGCACCGGCGGCGCGCATGATGAGTTTGCCAATATGCGTTTGACTTAAATAAAGTTGCAGTGCTGTCACTTACCACCCCTCATCCTGAGGTGTCTGCCGGTGACTGACTTTTTGATTAGTAGTACTTACTTGTAGTGTCACTCCTAAAGCTTGCAGAACTTTGAATAAGGTCTTCAATTGACATCGGTCAGGATGGTTTTCGAAATTGTATACAGTACTTTGTTTGACGCCAACTATTTTGGGTCCTGATCAACTTAAGGTGATCAGCTAGTTGCTTCGGGCTAAATATCCTCTAATGGGCAATAAATATGTGTTGTTTCACCAAACGTATAGACGGCGCTTTAATACTTTAGGAGTATAAAGAAAAAGGCTGGCATAAGTTTTGGCGAAATATAACCATACAAAAATCGACAAATTTGAAGACTTCCGTATTAAGTTAGATGTCATACAGAGTTGATATTGACATAAATATGATTTAAACATTGGAAAGAACAGTAAGATTTTTGGCTACAATTCACCAGAAAATCTACGGTTATTTGTGACGTGACCGTGGCCAAAGTGGTTAAATGTCGCCAAATGACCTTTGCTGATAATGTTATAATATGTATATAAAACAATTATTTACGATTAACCCCTATTAACCACAATTGAAGTCTGTGCAAAAGTTCGTTCTCCGAAGCCGAGGGTCGCGCGTTCGACCAAAACGTCGGGAACGTTTTGGGACAGCTTCAGCTGTTCGCGAAGCGACAAAGTGCAGGACGCCCTTTGCAATCGCGCCGGGTGCACCATTTTTAAAAGACTTTAGTCCGTAGTGGTTACTAACTAAATTTAATTTGTGACCAAGGTAAAAATTATCCATTTTATTTAGACTGCTTTTTATCTCTTACCCATATTGCCAAATCATTAGTCTTTTTCATTTCAAATAGGTCGATTGCAGTAAACAGATCGCTAAGCTTGATGAATTCATAATTCCGTTGGTCAAAAGAGGTATGATTCGAGATATGTGTACCTATTGGGCCTAATCGAGCCCAGCCATTGTCGTCTTCAACGGCCTCAACAGTTTGTCGTAACAGATTCATCAAACGGGTATCGCTCTTGATATTTTTCTTTGGAGGCTCTGGCTTGACCACATCTTTGGGTTCATCATCTAAAAATAGAAATCGGGAATAGCTGTTTACAAACACAAAATGCGTTTTTTGCTGTCCAAAACCAATGACAAACTTTCCGTCTGCAAGTGCACGTGTCACTAATGGCGTAAAATTACAATCCGACGATACAAGGCGGGTCAACCGTAAATCGCATGTTTTCAAATGTTATCGGAGACGTGAATTAAGGTAAGCGTCTTATAAACATCACTTTGAGTTTTGTCATGTCCGTGACAGAAGGTGATTGATGTTGCCCCGGTTGCAGGGTGAGAATTTCACTCTGCAGATAGTTGAGGCAGTCGCAATGCACCAAGACATTAGCCTTGGCTGTTTATACCGAAAGAAAAACTATGTAGAATCGCCCTCTTTTGATCCTTCAATATAAAGATATTTGCATCTGTTGGCACAACAAGAGGTAATGGATAAATGGAATATAATATTGGAAAATGACAAAAGGCGTATCTCTTTTTCACCGCAGGTCGCTATCTTGTGGTATTCAGTTATAGCAGGTGTGTTTTCAGCATGCTTCATTGCATTTGTTGTGTTGTATATTGAGACACAAGAGCGAGCACATATTGATCGGGTAACACAAAGTACTGCAGATGGAATTAAAACATTACTTGAAGAAGATATTTACAGGCGGATGGAATCGCTGACCGAATTTGCTAAATTGTCTGAAATTTCTAATATTATGTCAGATAACGAATGGGTTCTGCTCAGCAAGGCTTTGTATTATTCTAAGCAGGGATACCATTCAATTGTTTGGGTGGATAGTTCATTTCACGTGCTCAGAATAATGCCGATTGAAGGGAGTGAAACAGCGATAGATTTTGATTTGGCCTCACAGCCCATAGCGCTATTAGCCAAATTAAAATATCAACATCGAAACAGTGAAGTGATAACGGTTCCACTGAATTCAATTAATGGGAACCGAGGATTAGGGATTTACGTTCCAGTCCTGAATAAAACACTAACCAGTAAAGAAGTAGAAGGTTTTATCGTCAATGTGCTTCTTTTTGATCCCTATATTAAATCTGTATTACCTACCTATTTACTAGCAGAGTATAAGCTCACTTTATTTATTGACGATCAAAAAGTCTATTCAGACCAAACTAAACACTCACCGATTTCAGGCACATGGAACAGGCAAGCCGCTTTTGAAATACTAGGTCAGAGATGGCAGGTTAATCTAGTGCCCAACAATGAATTTCGCCCCTTTATACTCTTCAGAATGTTCAGTCTTTTAATTGTGCTTGGCATTTTATTGAGCGTTTTTATTACCCTAGCAGTCTATACATTAATGTCTGCACGCAATAAAACAAAACTAATTAAAGATGACCGCAAAAAAACAGAGCAACTACTCAAGAATCTGCCAGGCATGGCCTATCAAGCTTTTAATAGAACTAACTGGCCCATGATATTCGTGAGTGAGGGATGTATGCTTTTGACGGGGCACTCAAAAAAGCAATTCGAGAAACACAACATATTATGGGGCAAACTCATTCACCCCAGTGACTATGAACGGGTATGCCAAACCATTAACCAAGCTCTAAAAACAAAGCACCTTTTTGAACTTGAATATCGCATTATAACCAAAAACAATGATGTCCGCTTAGTATGGGAAAGGGGAGAGCCAGTAAGTTCTATTGTAAATGACGAGTTCATAATTGAAGGTTTTATTACGGATATCACCTCTATTAAGCAGGCTGAAGTTGATCTGCTTCAAAGTTACGCATTTTCTCAAGCAATAGTTAACTCCGTGGTCGACGCCGTTATTACTATTAATAATAAGGGGCTGATCCTAAGTTTTAATGATGCGGCACAAAAGATGTTTGGCTATACCTTTAGTGAAGTAAAAGATAAAAACGTAAAAACTCTAATGCCACAACCCTATAACGATCATCACGACCAGTATTTAGCCCAATATAAAAGAACCAACAAAACCCATATTATTGGAACCGGTCGAGAACTTGTGGCCAAGCACAAAGATGGCACAACGTTCCCCATTCACCTATCTGTCAGTGAAATTCCCAACCATGAGGAAAAAATGTATGTTGAGCTGATACGAGATATTACCCAACAACGAGTATTAGAAGACGAAGCCAGTTCGCATATCGAACAAATGGCTCACGCAGACAGACTAAATGCGCTGGGTGAAATGGCCGCGGGTATTGCACATGAAATCAATCAGCCCTTAACTGCTATTTCACTATTTTCTCAAACCGCTAAAAACTTCTGCGAAATAGGTAAATTTGAAAGACTCCCAGAGTTATTTGATAAGATGAGTCAACAATCTCTTCGTGCAGGCTCTGTGCTTGAACGTGTGCAGATGATGACAAGACAGGGAGACCGGTCTAAAGAAGTACTTGATAGCACTATATTGATTGATGAAGTGAAAAAACTAGCAGAGTCAGAGGCTAGGTTGCGCGATATCAACATACAGCTTCTTCCTTGTCATCAGCAAACGAATGTATTTGTTGATCGCGTACAAATACAACAAGTTATCCTCAATTTACTGCGTAATGGCATGGAGGCAATGCAGTCGATAGCTTGCAAAAATGGCGCATTAATAAAACTTCAAATAGAAATCAATGCTGATAATTATATTAAAATATTAGTAGTAGATACGGGCTGTGGAATTCCTAAAACGATGATTGATACTTTGTTTACACCATTCTCGACCACTAAAAAGAATGGCACAGGTATTGGACTTTCAATTTCTAAAAGCATAGTAGAAGAGCATGGTGGCCACATTCACTTTTCTGAAAATAAACCGGTAGGAACTATTTTTTACTTTACCTTGCCAATACATGAAGAAGGGATCCCCAATGACAAATAAACAGACGGTTTTTATAATTGATGATGATAAAGGTATCCGTGATGGATTGGAAATGCTGCTTGAATCAATTGGCCTAGAGTCGCGGAGTTTCGCTTCAGGTAGCGCATTTTTAGACGTGTATGACGCCAAAATGACAGGGTGTTTAATTTTAGACATACGCATGCCCAAAATGAGTGGTTTAGAAGTTCAACGCAAACTTAAACAGCTTAGTTGCTTAATACCTATCATCTTTATCACTGGCCATGGGGATATACCCATGGCCGTTGAGGCTATGAGGCTAGGGGCAATCGACTTCATTCGTAAACCATTTAATGAACAGGATTTGATTGACCGCATCAATGAAGCGCTTGAAATTGATGAAAAAGTAATCAGCGAACACAATAGTAAAAGTAAAGTCGATTCGTTGTCAGCTCGTGAACACGAAGTGTTTGAACGAGTAGCGGATGGTTCTATGAACAAAGTAATTGCAGCGGATCTTAGTATCAGCGAGCGCACTGTTGAGGTACATCGTTCTCATGTTATGGAGAAGCTAGAAGTTAGAACACTTGCAGAATTAGTCAGAATTAAGATTATTTATGAGCAACTAGATTAGTTTTTTGCATTATGGCAATCGCATAAAACTTCTATTCAAAAATCGAGCTATAGCATATCGGATTTTCAGAATTATCAATATTCAGTGAATGGTGATTTTGGAATGAACATGCTGCTTCTCTTTACAAAACTCCTCGCCTTAAGTCAAAAAAAGAGCCCATCTAAGGTTGGGAGTGAAATAAACTCCAAGAAGTTAGAATTTTTTATTTTGAGAAATTCTATAAATTCAATTAACTCTATAAATTCAGCCACCTTCATATTGACTAGAAACGGAAGTCACACATATTAGGGGTTTCCTCATATTAATGCTCTCTGGCTAGTGGGTATCCACAATAGAAGAAATCTGACAAAAATGAGAATCTAACAGCAGAATCTAATGGCAATTAGATTTACGTTCGGTTGACTTAATAAATCTTAATCATCACTTTTTATACCACCTCGCAACAACTGAAAGTAGGAGTAGCTTGATGTTGACACTGAACTGGATAATTGTCAGTGGTGTATCGATGAGTTCAATAGCACTGGTAGGCAGTTTAACTCTACTGTTGAGACAGTCGACCCTTGAAAAAGTGCTAAAACCTTTAGTAGCGTTTGCTGCAGGTTCGCTTCTTGGTGGAGCGTTTTTTCATTTGATCCCAGGCGCCCTTAAAGCCAATCTCAGCATTACGACTATTGGCATATTAATCGGTTGTGGATTTACAGCTATTTTAGTCCTTGAGCAATTTTTGCATTGGCACCATAACCATCAACTGCCAATTAAGCGCAAGGAGCCTTTGACGTACCTGATTCTAATCGGTGATGGGCTTCACAATTTTTTGGGCGGTATGGTAATAGCCGGTGCGTTTATAATAGATATTCGTTTAGGCATCGTCTGTTGGCTTACAGCAGCCGCACATGAGGTACCACAAGAGTTGGGAGATTTTGCTGTGTTAATACATGGTGGCTGGTCAAAGGGCTCAGCACTGATTTTTAATTTTCTATCTGGTTTGACTTTTTTATTTGGGGGGTTAATTGCCTATATATTATCGTTTCAACTCGATGTTTCTTGGCTTATTCCCTTTGCCGCGGGCAATTTTATTTATATTGGTGTGTCAGATTTAATCCCGCAAATAAGCAAAGATACAGATATCAATCTAAAAAATAGGGCGGTGACTGTAGCAGCATTTATATCAGGTATTTACTTGTTGGTATTGGTAATGCCCTAATTATGATCATGTTTGAACCTGATAAAATAAGATTTTACAGTGATCACGTCAGAGCCTAGAAAAGTAGTATCATTTAATGTTTATCCGTTACAGAAATTCCGCTACTACATGTATTCCACATCACGCTAAGAAGAATCACCAATAAACATACTGAGTAGAATACCGGAAAACAGTGAGGTCTTGCATATTGCATCAGCGCACTGCCAAGGAATGGGCTCGCTGTGGCATCAATGCTATAGGTCAACAATAGCAGACTGCTTACTTCAGAAGTTTTTGCTTGAATAGCTGTAATTCAAGCTTACGCTGTTCATCACTAATCGGATAATTCATATTCAAGGCCTTCAATGTTTTATGCATGATTTTGGCAACAATTAAGCGTGCATTTTTTTTATCATCGGCCGGCACAACATACCAAGGGTTATTGCTGGTACTTGTTGCTCGTAAACACTCTTGGTAAGCCTTTTGATATTCTGGCCAAAACTTTCTTTCTTGAATATCCGCATCAGTAAACTTCCAGTTTTTGTCTGGATTATCAATGCGTGCAATAAAACGTGATTGCTGTTCATCCTGCGAAAGGTGTAAAAATATCTTTATAATGCGAGTACCGCCGTTATACAAGTGTCTTTCTAAATTATTGATTGAACGAAAACGCTCTTCCCATAAGTCGTTTTTATCCAGATTGTCCACTGGAATTTTCTGAGCTTCGAGTATTTCAGGGTGTACTCGCACTATCAATACTTCTTCATAGTACGACCGATTGAATACGCCAATACGCCCTCGTTCAGGCAATGCTTGGTTGGTTCGCCATAAAAAATCATGTTCTAATTCAACCGCGCTAGGGTGTTTAAAGCTGGTGACTTGACATCCCTGAGGGTTAATCCCAGACATAACATGACGAATAACACCATCTTTACCGGCCGCATCCATTGCTTGGAATATCAATAGAAGGGAATACCTGTTAGACCCATACAATAACTGTTGTAGCTTACTTAATTTCTTAACCTGCTTTTTAAGCTTTTTTTTATAATGTTTCTTTGAATGATAAAGGGGAGCGATGTTGGTAGGGCATTCGTTAAGTGCATATTTTTCGGTGTTTTTCGCATTTTTCACCTTAAAACCATTTGTTTTTATGCTCACGTTTATCTCCATAAAAAAGTATTGATACACAGCCTCTTTGTGCACTCAAACTCTAATAGTGAGTGCATGATATTTTTGGATTAAGCTAAGAAATGTTATTCCATCTGTAGTGTTAACTTTTCCAAAGCATTCACCACGATACTCCGTTACACAACAAAAGTTTTTGATTATTCAGAATCCGAAAGCTGAATCAATTTAATTGTTTATACCCGCTAGTTAAGAATAAACCCTAAGTGTTATCCCTTACATACCTATTCAATTAATTACTCTAGGCTTTATATGACAGTCTTTTACATTAACGTAATTGGCGAGAAATAAGAGGTCATGATGAAAATCCCAAATGATGATAAGAATACACTCATAAAACGATTTCTAGTTTCTAAAAAAAGAGAACTTCATGTCCCCACAAAATGAAAGTAAAAGTGGCCCACCCGATTTAGATAAAGTAGCGAAAGAAATGTTACATAAATATAAGTTGTTGTCGGGTGGTAAGTTTAAAGCTGGTGTAGCAGTTTTAATCTTGGTGCTGTTGAGTATAACTGCCTACACCTCTTTATACACAGTGCCTAGTGACTCTGTTGCTGTGGTCTTAAGATTGGGTAAGTTTCAAGAAGTTTTGCGACCAGGCTTACACTTAAAAGTGCCATTAGGAGTTGATCGCGTCAATATAGTGCCGACCAAACGCCAGTTAAAACAGGAGTTTGGCTTTTCTACCCCTGGGGCTACCGATCCTGATCAGAACATTAATCCTAATAATAATATTCGTTCAACTAGGTCAAGTATTTCACCAGCAAATGATCAAGTGGCGGAAACCCAAATGGTGACAGGTGATTTAAACACTGCGTTGGTTGAATGGGTGATTCAATATCGCATTGCCGATCCTAAAAATTATTTGTTTGAGGTCCGAGATCCTGCTGGCACTTTGCGCTATGTGTCTGAATCAGTTATGCGCGAAGTGGTGGGTGATAGAACGGTAGATGAAGTTATTACTATCGGCCGACAAGAGATTGAAGTTGAAGCCTTGAGCAAGATGCAAGCATTAGCAAGTCAATATGTGATGGGAATAAGTATTGATCAGGTACAGCTTAAAAATATTAACCCTCCTGTCCCAGTGCAGGCTTCATTCAATGAAGTCAATCAAGCTCAGCAAGAAAAAGAGAAGCTGATCAACGAAGCTCGCCGCGAATATAACCGCATTATTCCGCTGGCCGAGGGGGAACGTGACCAACGTATAAGGGAAGCCGACGGTTATCGGCTTAAGCGAATTAATGAGGCCGAGGGTGACGCTTTACGCTTTAATGCGCTGTTTGCTGAGTACCAGCAGGCACCAGAGGTAACCCGCAGGCGAATATATCTAGAGACAATGCAAGAAGTGATGCCAACGATTAAAGACAAAATCATTATTGATAACGAAGTGCTCGGTGTATTGCCCTTGCTCAACTTAACGCCTTCAAGCATTCAAAAAATAAAAGGACAACAGCCATGAAACCTTATTTGTTAGTCGGCAGTAGTATTTTAGCCGTGGTTGCAGCAGTGACATTGTACAACGCTTTGTATACCGTTAACGAAGTAGAGCAGGCGATTATTACCCAGTTTGGAAAGCCGGTGGGAGAGCCCATTACTGACGCTGGTATTCAACTTAAACTGCCATTTGTTCAGAAAGTTAATTCGATTGATAAGCGAGTCTTGGAATGGGAAGGTACACCGTCTGATATGCCGACCAAAGACAAACTTTATATCTCTGTCAGTCTTTATGCACGTTGGCAGGTGACCGACCCTCTGCAATACTTCTTGCGTTTGGGCAATGAGCGCAGCGCACAATCTAGACTGGATGATATTTTTGGTAGTGAAACCCGTAACGCGGTTGCCACACACGAGCTAATTGAAATTATTCGAACGACTAAAGGTCGCCAGCCTTTACGTGACGCATCACTCACCCAAGCTGAAAAAGAGCAGAATATTGGAAGTTTGGTGCCTATTACCAAGGGCCGCTTAGTCGTAGAGCAAGATATATTCAATGCAGCTGCAGAAAAAGTGCGAGTGTTCGGTATTGAGCTCATGGATATTCGCTTTAAACGTATTAATTATAACGAAAGCGTACGGCCTAAAATTTACGAGCGCATGATAAGCGAACGTCGTCAAATAGCGGAACGCTTTTTGTCAGAAGGTAAAGGTGAAGCTGCACGCATACGAGGCAATCGAGAGCGAGACCTAGATAAGATTCAATCGGAAGCCTATCGTGAGGTAGTGGAAATTCGAGGTAAAGCCGACGCAAAGGCCACCGCTATCTACGCTTCCGCTTATAATCAAAATGAACAAGCCGTCGAATTTTATGCGTTTACTCGTTCTTTGCAGGCTTTTGAGCCGACCCTTGGTCAAAATACGACATTGGTGCTGTCGACTGACAGCGAACTATTTCAGTATTTGCAACACACCCAAACTGGTAAGTTAAGCCCTAAAAACTAGTCTGCATCCAGTTGGTTGGGTGAGTTTTTGACGTCCAAATAAAAGTGACTTTAACTGATTGCAGAAACGTCTCTGAAAACACCATCAGAGACGCGTTTTACATGTTTAGCTTATACAGAAAGTTGAATGTAGCAGACGCGTTAATATTGCTTAAATTAAAAAACTTAATAACTGATAATTAACGGAGTGAAACTAATGAGAACTAACAAGACTGATCAAAATGAAGCGAATGTTGCTAACTTTGCGGCCTTGAACACCTCCATAGTGAATGAGGAAGAACAATTGGTAAAAAAATTATTAGTAAAATAATTATTGGCAAACCAAACAATGCAAGAGCTTGAAAAAAACTATCTCATTGATATAGCTAAACATAAAAATAATAGCACTATCATAAAGCTACTTGAAGATATTCCGTTAAAACAATAGGTTAATAGAACACGGTTACACAGCTAGTATTGGCTGCGGCTATTTTAGGTGCTTTTATCGGTTTGTTAATTGCTGGTGCTATCTCTATACGCCCAGATCATGAACAACCGATTAACAGCGCTCGGCACGCCACTCATCATCATCAATGGTCAGTTGTAGTACAAACTAAGGATCATCCATATAAAAAACTACTCGTCATCCTCTTTCTTAGGAAGGTATTCAGGATGCCATTGCAGGCCGATGATTTTGTCTTCTTTTGATTCTACAGCTTGTGTAATGTTGTCTAGATCCCAGCCTACTACCTTAAGCTTAGCCCCAGTAATTCTGATTGATTGATGATGAAGACTGTTAACCCGCAGATGTCGCTTGTTGAAAATACTAGCCAATAGGGAACCTTTTAAGACTTGAACATGTTTAGTTGGGAATAAACCAGGGCGATTGTAAGTATGCTGTCGTAACGATCTAATATCTTGAAAAAGAGAGCCTCCCAAAACCACGTTAATCAGCTGGGCTCCGCGGCAAATGCCTATCAGGGGGATGGTTTTGTTAAGTGCTTTTTTAATCCAATCGATTTCCAATTGGTCACGTTTAATGTCAATTTTGTCTTTATTATTAATCTCCCCCTCATAGTATTCAGGATTAATATCATCGCCTCCACCTACAATTAATGCATCAATGAACTCGATATTTTGAGAATGGCGCACACTGATACGTGCTGGTATAGCACCTGCTAATCTTAGAGCAAGCGCTGTGCACCACCAACTGGGCGACCAGCGTTTTGCGTTACCGCTTACACCAATTCGTGGTCTTTTAACCATTGGTCTAAATATTTCACCCATTTGTTGCGGATTACTCCGATTAGAGGTTGCCCAGCATCAAGAAATGCACCACTGAGTTCCTTAAGATCATCTGGGCGTTGCGCTAATTGCTCAACGACCCACCAGATATTCCATGATTGTGCCAGTGACCAATCGTTGTGTTCGATATTGCAATTAGGCAGTCGATAATGAAAGGCCGGTCGGGACTTTATTTTGGGATCATCAACTTTATTGAAAACTCGCGGTTTATCTATCTCGGCTAAAAGAGGGAGCAAGTCTAATGCGCGGTTACGGCTTGCATTGTATTCTAAATAATCTTCAAAAATTGTATCCATAGAGGGTGATGTCTGGGATGCCAGTAACTTAACGTAGTTCTCTGGGTATAGGTCTATATAAGGACTTATCTTGCGGGAGGTATTGACATGATGTGCCTCAACCAACCACCACTGAAGTAAGGAAAAAGACCGTAAGTAAGCAAACAATGTCTCAGCGTCAAGATTGGGAATTTCCGTGTTAATGTGCACACCGTATGCCGCAATGAGGGATTCTTCGGTTCCCACCGCCCCAGCTCTGCGCAGTCTCAATACCATAGGATCTAGAAGGTTAAGGTTAGTTATTGGAATAGGTGGGCAGACTACTTCCACTGGAACCAGAGCACTCGCGACTTTACTAAGCTGCTTGATCCACTCGTCATCTTCTTCATCTTCTTCATTGTGGTTATTTGCTTTGGCTGTTCGTTTAAGAAAGTCCCAGTCAATTTCAACATTGAAATCACCAATTGAAGCGACATGAATAAGCTGTTCAGCTGCGTTTTTGACGCCGATATTTCCACCAAGGGATGACTGAACGGTGTCAACAGTCTCATCTAAGGTCAGCCCAGAAAATTCCAACTCAAATCCGACTCTACGCAAACTCCCATCACCTTTAACAGTGACCGATGGCGTCTTAAAAGTAACCTTTTGATCCATTGTGAAAATCTCCTTTATGCAAATAGTAAAACGCCTTGTTAACACACTTAAGATAGTTGACTAACGGTAAGGTTTGAAGAGTAAAGACTTTTTGGTCCCGTTGCTGACACCTTGCAATACGATAGCTTACCGAAGGACCTATCATTTCAACACGCTCTCTTTATTATCCTGTAAAAAAGTATTACCCGCCGCGATACCGGCACGATAATCGTGTTGTAAATCCATATATGTACTGCTTAACAGCTTACTTTGAAGATTGTCTTTTGCAAAAATTTGAATGATCTCGACATCTTCAGGAGGGTTATCGATAAAGGTTAGCTCTTGCTGATAAGCATGCTCATGCTGAACCAAGTAACCAACGATTTTTGGGCAATACCCAGACTCGTAAACCCATGACTTTAGGTTACGTACCCAAGCAGACTGAGTATGTAGGTCTGCATTAACAGTGCGAATAACTACAATTTTTCGAGCACCGCGACGATACGCTTCACGAACGGGTAGTGGTGCAGCAAGTCCACCGTCAAGGTAGAAGTCCGCTTGAGGATAATCAACACTTGCTTCTGTCTGATTAACTTTACTTACAGTTAACCCCGGCGCTAGTTTAACCCCTTGCTTATATAAAAAAGGTAATGCACTCGAAGCTTTAAGTAATTGGCGCCAGTTATTGCTATTACCGTTTGGGCTTAAAAAATAACCTTGTCTATTGCGTGAATTGGTTGCGGTTATTAATAATTCTCGTTGTCCTAATGATTTCGTTGCCGCTGTAAAGTCTAAGGCAAAAACACCTTTAATTGTTTTATCAAAGTACCAATCCAAATCGACAATATTGCCCCCCACTAATCCACGGCCTGGTTGGTAAATGCGTAATAACATGAAACCGATCGGTCAATAACATTGAAGACGATCACTTTTTTGTCTTCCAGTAGAACTCAGTAAAATCTAACTTGTGTGATCGGCTTCAGTCAAGGAATTTAGTTTTTTTCGCATGGATTCGCCTTTTAATTCTAACTTAATTGCCCCGTGAACAAGCCGATCTAGGATCGCATCTGCATGCGTGGATTCCCCGATCATATCGTACCAATTTTCTATCGGTAATTGACTCGCAATCAGTGTCGATTTTGTGTCATACCTCGCATCTATTAACTCAAGTAAATCACTGCGTTGTTGCCCCGTTAATGGCTCTAATCCCCAATCGTCTAAGATCAGTAAGTTCGCTGATGTGAGTTTGTTAATAAACTTTCGATAACTGCCATCCGCTTGTGCCATAAACATCTTTTCAAGCAATTCTTTGAGCCTAAAGTAGTAAACGTTTTCTCCCTGCTGGCAGTGGTTATGGCCCAACGCACAAGCAAGGTAGGTTTTACCGCAACCTGTTGCTCCTGTGATCAGTATGTTTTGGTGAAGACGAAGCCATTCACCTTGCGCTAATGAGCGGATCTGCGTTTTGTTTAACTGCCTCGACGCACCATAATCCAACTGTGCTAATGTCCCGTTCACTCTAAATTTGGCTTGGCGGGTCAGTCGGTCAATTTTACGTTGATCTCGCTGGGTTATTTCATGGTCAAGCAATAAACATAACCGCTCTTCGAAGCTTTGTTCGACGTATAGATTGGGTTGTTCACTTTGTTGTGATAACGCATCACGTATGCCGCTTAGCTTTAGCATGACTAATTGAGTATTGATTTGTTGCGTCACTGATTGCATGTTGTTTCCTTAGGTTTTATTAGTGGTAATAATGATTGCCACGGATATTTTGATGGTCTATCTCACTTAAAAGATCCAGCTGTTTTTCCGGTAGAGGTTGGCTATCTAACCCTTTCTCTAAGATAGCTTTCACTTGGTTTACTCGCGTAACACCTGTTGCTAACGCTCGGTAGCAGGCGGCTTCAAGTCGTTTGTCTGTGAACTTTTTTCCTAAACTCAATATGCCCATACAGGCACGGTAACTTTGCTCGGGGTGTTTTTTGGTTTGCATGAGTTGAATGACAAATTGCTCGGTTGATTTTCCGAATTTTCTGGCCCAACTTTCAAATCGTTCGGGGGTCCATTGCTGCTGTTTTTGATGGGCGATGGGCATATGGATATCCAGGGTGCTGTGACCTCCCACGCGGTATGATCTTGGATGAACGGCCACTTGTACCCCTTGATGATAAAGTGTGACCAGTTGCCCCGTAGCATGTGCTTCTAGCTTTTTCTTGATCAAGGCGTGTGGCACCGAGTAGTAATGTTTTTCAATCTCGATGTGATAATCAATATGCACTTTGACCTGTTTCACTAAGGTGTAGCGATAAGGTTGTGACGGCAAAGGTTTCAGTGCGGGTTTATCTATCGCTTCAAATTGGGATAGCCTTGAGCCTGGATGCTTTTTCATTTGCCTTTGATTCAAATCGGTTAAAAGTGTCTGTATTTTTAGATTTAACTGTCGCAAGCTAAAAAAGCTTTCCTTGCGAAGTCGCGCCATTATCCAACGTTCAACGATTTGAACACCCACCTCAGCTTTCGATTTATCCTTGGGTTTATAAGGTCTGGCAGGCACGATAACGGTATCGTAATGGGCGGCGAGTTGTTGGTAGGTTGGGTTCAGATCCGGCTCGTAACGACACGCTTTTGTCACGGCACTTTTTAAGTTATCTGGGATGACCAATTCAGGTACGCCACCCAGAAATTCAAAGCATCGTGCATGACTCATCACCCAGTCTTCGAGTTTTTGGCTAAACGTAGCCTCTGCAAAGGTGTAGTTAGATGCGCCCATGACTGCCACAAAAACCTGTGCTGTGCGGCATTCACCCGTTGTTGAGTCCACAATATTCATAGTGGGTCCACAATAATCAACAAACAGTTTTTCACCTGCTTTATGGTTTTGACGCATGGACGGTTTTTGACATGTTAGCCATGTTTTATATAGACGACAGAAGTGGTTGTAGCTGTAAAAACCTTCTGGATACCGCTCACCATATTCTTCCCACAATAACTGCAATGTCATCGTTTTCGGCCTCAGCTCTTGCTGGACGACAGACCAATTAGGGATGATGTAGCCCTTGCTCTTAGGTTTGGTTTTGAAGAATGCTCGTTGAAGCGTCTCATCATTCCATTTTTCATCAAGCGGCCAACTAGTGATCCCAAGAGAGGTGGCACGAATGGCATAAATAGACACGATTGACGCTGAAACAGATAAGCTTTTGGCTATTTTTCGATGGCTGAGCAAACAGCCGTATTTGAGTCTTAAAATCTCTTTTAACTTACGCATTGAAATAGGTGCCATTGGCATAGTTATTCTCACCATCAAAAATGAAAAGAATAACGGTTAAAAACACCTACTGGACAGACAAAAAAGAGTAAAAGTTGGGCAATAACATTAAGCCGGTCACTGAATAACATTTTAACCAAAAAGTGATCGGCTTCGATGTTATTGAGTGATCGGGATGGATGTTATTAGGTGATCGGCATCAATGTTATTAGGTGATCGGGTTGGATGTTAATATGCAGGTAAAAACGTTTACGACGTGATAATTCACTTATGAAGCGCTTGGCGTAGCCTTTTTGACCAGATAAAAAGCTGGTGAGATTTTGTGAACCAGCAGATGTGCCTATAAATATATCGAAGGGATCAAATTCACGCTCTAACCAGGCATCTAATACACCTGCTGTGAATATCCCTCGTTGACCACCACCTTCAGCAATAAGCGCCATTTTACCGTGTGGTGCTTTACCGGGATTAATGGGTGGTTTTGATGATAGGAGATCCATGTTGGGCCTTTTGCAAATATGTACTTTTTAAGAGAAGTCTAAATAACCAGCGAGCAGGGGATCTTTAACAAGAAGTTGTTCGTCGATCAGATGCGAGTCGACAACCATCAGTATTACCTCCTAATCTCGTGTTTGATGCAGGATCAACTAAGTCCAAAGTGACCCGAGCAATAAATGTTTGAATAGCATGATAGGGCGGTAATTAATTTTATGAAATAAGAGATCCCCGCACTCAAGTAAGGGTTATCCCTAATTTCAAACCCTGAAGGTTCGCTGTAGTTTATAGTCTTCTACTGCTGCATCTGGTTCAAATAAGGAGAATTTAAAACACTACAATGAAAAAGTGTTTAGTTAGAGTATCGCCAGCGCAAGACAAAACATGGGAGATACAAAAAATGACAACAGCAATTCAATTTACGCTGATCACTTTGTCTTGCATCGTGAGTAACCAAGCCAACGCTATAGATTACATAAGTTAGCCGGAGCCGATGGGCAATTTTCGTTGAGTTAAGTGCGGCTAAGGTTTTTGGCAGTTCTAGATATGCTGAATTTGGGCTTGAATATTGCGAGCTATAAACCTTGGTGTTACCACATAATGAAACTAGTCCTGAGTAAATAAGCGGAGCTAGATACCACTAAAATTAGGAGTAATAATATGCAAGTTGAAACAATTAGAGATGTACTCAATTGGACGGTTTTATTTCACAAAAATTTAAAAATCAGTTTAAAACATAGCTCTAAACAAAATAAAGATGAACGAGCAAGAATGATTCTTAGTTACTTGTCAGAGCATGAAGAGAGTTTAGAGCATATTGTACAAGGGCTTGAAAATGTCGCTGACGAAAAAGCGTTGAACACTTGGTGTTTTGATTATATCGAAAAACACTCGATTATTGAGTATGTCCATTGCGACTCACTCTTTGAAGAATTAAATATGCCGCACATTATGGAGAAAATAGTAAACCATCACGAACAAGTTATTGAGCTGTACATTCATATTTATTCTCGTGTCGATATAGACAGCGCAAAAAAGTTGCTTGATGCGATAAAAGACATTGAGGAAAACGAGATAAAGCGAATAGTACAATCGAGTAATCGGTTTTCGGATATGTAATTGGCAGTGGGGGAGCTGACAATATTGCTGTATCGCTACAATATGTCCGTTCGCCAAATGTCCGAGTATATTAAAGTTTGAAACTAGGCATTAAAATTCTTTGGTATAGGTTAGCTCTATCAAGAGCGGAATCAAATGCACGTAAACGGCTTCGCCTGTTAGCGATATCCCATTTTCTTGAAGGTAAAACCGAATGGAGATTGCACTCAACCTAAAAGTCAGTAGACGCAGTGTTAACACATGGGTAAGTAATTATTTATCAGATGGTGTGGCAGGCTTAGAAGCCAAAAAAGCACTAGGACGCACTTGCCCTTTATCGATAAAACAGCGAGAGCGATTGTTTGATTATATTGACCAGCACAGTCGCAGTTCCAAAGGCGGGCGCTTAACAGGTGAAGCTATTCGGCTATATATTGCTAATGAATTTCAGGTGAATTACCATCCTAACGCAATTTATAAACTCCTTCATCTACTCTGTTTTAGCTGGATAACCAGTCGCTCAAAGCACCCGAAGCAATCCCAAGCAGTTCAAGATGAGTTTAAAAAAAATGCAAATTGAAACGATCAATTTGATCCCTTGGCATGTCGCGCTAGATAAGGTGGATTACTGGTTTCAGGATGAAGCGAGGATAGGCCAGCAAAACACCACCACACGCTTATGGGCACCAAAAGGCAGTCGTCCTCGTGCAGTTAAGCAACAACAATTTGAATCTGCGGGGCATCCCATGCTTATCTGTTTGGTGCAGTCTGTCCGAGTACTGGACGAACGGAGGCAATTTGGAGTTAATTTCAGCAGCGACCGAACCAGGCCGTCATGCGGTGGTGATAATGGATGGAGCATGAATTTGGAGGAGTCACCCCCCACTCAGTTGCACTATTCCTGCATACAGGCGTCTTGATTAAGCGGCTTTAAAACTTGCTGATAGGGTAATTACTTATGGCGATTGGTATATAAATATAAAAAACGCCAGACTAGCTGACGTTTTTTATATATTGATCAAATCACACTCAATTATAGGATTTGGTCTTTTTTCCATTGATTCAACTTGGCTTGTCTAGCTTGTTCTTTTTCCAAACGCATTTTTTTGCGATCACAAGGTTCTGGACAATCACAAGCTTTAGCAATACCCAAAGCGCCTAATCCGCCACAACTACCTGCGATGGTCTTCTGCTGGAATATGTAACCAACAGACATAGCTGCCACTACCACTAAAAAAAATACAAATGCGAGAATAAAGGTACTCAAAACCTGACTCCAATATAGCTTAATACGTTAATAAAAATGCCTCAATGAACAGTCACAAGCTGTTCAAACTTGACACTAGTATACTCGTTAAATCCGTCTTTTTCTTTAGTAATCAGTAACACTGCAATATTGAAAGTTTCTGCTAGTTCTAATGCTTTTTCTTTGCCCATTACATTGAGTGCTGTAGCCAAGCCGTCAGCTGTCATAGAGGAAGGATGGATCACAGTGACAGAGACTAAGTTGTGGCTAATGGGATAACCGGTATTTGGATTGATAAGATGGGAATAACGGACTCCATCCGTCTCGTAATAGTTTCGATAATCTCCAGAGGTTGCCACCGCATTGGTTCCAATGCTGATGATTTTTTGAACTGAGCGTTGATCTGTTTCAGGCTTTTCGATAGCAATCTTCCATGGCGTCCCTGAAGCTTTTAACCCTGATAATCTCATTTCGCCGCCTATTTCTACAAGGTAGTTTGTAATTTCATGAGTACCTAAAAGTTCTGCAAGCTGATCAACCGCGAAACCTTTTGCTATGGTTGATAAATCCACATAAAGCGTGGGCTCAGTTTTACTGGCCCAAGACGGTCCTAATGTCAATTTGTTTAACCCAACCTGTTGTCTGGTCATTTTGATAAGCTCATCTGAGGGCATTTTCACCGGTCGGCTTTGTGGTCCAAATCCCCAAAGATTGACCAAAGGGCCTACTGTTACATCTAATAAACCATCACTCATGTTACCTAAACGTTTTGCTTCGTTTAAAACCTGGAGGGTTCGAGCAGACATGGGAAAAGGTTCAACACTGCTCCATTGATTGAAACGACTTAGTTCCGAGTTTTCAATGTAGGTAGACATCAATAGGTTGATATCAATTAATGATTGCTCAATCTGTTGTTTTAATGTCTCTTTATCTACGCCAACGACAGGCACAAATTTCACATTATAAGTGGTACCCATAGTTGGGCCTGTTATATGTGTTTCTTGGTTTTTAGGCGGTGAGCAGGCGATTAACAATGCAGAAATAACTAACATCAATAGTCTGGATTTTAGAATCATTTGCATATTTTATTTTGAACCTATAAGAAAAGGGGCATATAGCCCCTTTAAAATTAATCACTTATTCAATGTATTAACGTTAACCGCCGAAGTCATCCAACATGATATTTTCGTCTTCTACACCTAATTCTTTGAGCATATTGATAACGGCTGCGTTCATCATTGGTGGGCCACACATATAGAATTCACAATCTTCAGGTGCTGGATGGTTTTTTAAATAATTTTCCAACAGCACATTATGTATAAATCCTGTATCACCTTTCCAATTATCTTCAGGTTGAGGATCTGATAAGGCAACATGCCACTTAAAGTTATCATTTTCTTTTTGCAGCATATCAAAATCTTCTACGTAAAACATTTCACGCAAAGAACGTGCGCCGTACCAGAATGTAATGGGACGCGTTGCATGTAATCTACGAAGCTGATCAAAGATATGTGAACGCATTGGAGCCATTCCTGCACCACCACCAACAAACACCATTTCTGAGTCATTCTGTTTGGCATAAAACTCCCCAAATGGGCCAGAAATCGTGGCTTTATCGCCTTCTTTCAAGCTCCATATGTAAGATGACATTTTACCTGCTGGTAAAGCCAAGTTATTAGGTGGCGGCGAAGCAACTCGCACGTTCAACATAATAATGCCTTCTTCTTCAGGGTAGTTAGCCATGGAATAAGCACGAATTGTTTCTTCATCTACTTTAGATTCGATATTGAAGAAACCAAAACGCTCCCAATCACCACGATATTCTGCTGGAATGTCAAAGTCTTTGTACTTAACATGGTGGGGCGGCGCTTCGATTTGGATATACCCTCCCGCCTTAAATGGCACACTTTCACCATTTGGTATTCTTAACACAAGTTCTTTGATAAAGGTGGCTTTGTTATCATTAGAGATAACTTCGCAGTCCCACTTTTTGATACCAAAAATTTCATCTTCTAGCTCAATTTCCATATTTTCTTTAATCGACACCTGACAGGACAGGCGACATCCCTGTTTAGCATCTTTCTTGCTAATGTGGTCCACTTCAGTGGGTAAAAGCTCTCCGCCACCGGCTTTAATATCAACACGACATTGACCACAAGTGCCACCGCCACCACATGCAGAAGAAACGAATATACCAGCATTAGCCAAGGCACCTAAAAGCTTGTCACCAGGCTGAGCTGTGATTGATGCTTCAGCACCACCATTAATTGTAATGGTGATTTCGCCTTCTGGGACTAACTTAGATTTTGCAAACATGATGATAAACACTAACGCTAAGACGATAGCGATAAACATGCCTACACCAAGATAAATTTCATTCAGATTCATTTAACTATTCCTCAAAGTGCCGTTTACAGTGCGATGCCGGTGAATGATTGGAAACCAAGCGCCATCAGTCCAGTAATCATAAATACTGAACCCAAACCTCGTATGCCTTCCGGCATGTCTGCATATTTAAGTTTTTCACGTATTGCGGCAAGTAAGGTGATAGCTATCGCCCAACCTAAACCACTGCCCACACCGTAAACAATGCTCTCACTGAAGTTATATTCACGTTGTATTGCGAATGCCACACCACCAAAAATCGCACAATTTACTGTGATAAGCGGTAAGAAAATCCCAAGTGCGTTATATAACGCAGGGAAAAACTTATCCAACGTCATTTCCAATATTTGTACTAACGCAGCTATTACGCCTATAAAAGTCAAAAAGCTCAAAAAGCTCAAATCGGCTTCTGGGAAACCAGCCCAGCCTAGTGCTCCCGGTGCTAAAATATTCACAAATATAACTTGGTTAACAGGAACTGAAATACCCAAAACAACGATTACTGCTACACCTAAACCCATGGCTGTTTTAACTTTTTTGGATACTGCCAAAAAAGTACACATACCTAAGAATAAGGACAAAGCCATGTTTTCAATGAAAACAGATTTAACAAAAATACTAATATAATGTTCCATGAATTATCCCTTTGGCTCGACTTGTGCTGGACGTATGGTTCGGATTACCCAGATTAGGCCACCAATCAAAAAGAACGAGCTGAACGGTAAAATCAATAAACCATTACCTTGGTACCAGCCTCCATTTTGAATTAAAGGTAATATTTCAAAACCTAATAACGTACCAAAACCAAATAACTCCTTGATAGTACCAATGATGATTAACACCACGGAGTAACCTATGCCGTTACCAAGGCCATCTAGGAAAGACATAAAAGGTGGACTCTTCATGGCGTAAGCTTCTGCTCGTCCCATAACGATGCAGTTAGTAATAATCAAACCAACAAACACCGAAAGCTGTTTCGATATCTCGTAGGAGTAAGCTTTGAGTATTTGGTCGACCACTATTACCAAAGAGGCAATAATCGTCATTTGAATAATGATCCTTACGCTCGAGGGTATATGATTACGGATGAGAGAGATAAACAAGTTAGAAAATGCCGTTACTGTGGTCAATGCTAACGACATAACCAATGCGGTTTCTAATTTGGTAGTGATTGCCAAAGCCGAGCATACGCCCAGTACTTGCAATGCTATTGGGTTATTGTTCAGAACGGGTCCGAACAATACCTGTTTCATTTCTTTAATTTCAGCCATTGTGTGGATCCCTTACGATTTCCAAGTTTGGTTTTTAAGATATGGCCCGAAGCCATTCTTGCCTGCCCAGTAAGTCAATGTGTTTTGTACACCGTTACTGGTTAGCGTAGCGCCTGAAAGTGCATCAACCGCATACTGGTCGTTTGAGTTGTCACCTTTATTGACTTCAATAGCTACTTTTCCATCATCAAACAGCTTTTTACCGTCCCACTTGGCTTTCCAGCTAGGGTTTTGTATTTCACCGCCCAAACCTGGCGTTTCCTTGTGTTGATAATAGATCAGTTCACGTACGGTGTTTCCATCGGCATCAATCGCTAAGAGTCCATACATTAAGTCCCAGAGGCCACTACCATGAACCGGAAGCACCAATCGAGTGACTTCACCTGCATCATTTTTTACTAAATAAATATTAGCGATGCTGGCTCGCTGTTTAAATCCTACGTTACTGTTAGTCACTTCAACTGAAAACTTAGGATTTTTGGCTTCTTTGTACATGTCGTAGCCATCTTTGGGCTCATCCACATACTCGCCTGTTTCAAGGTTAATAAAGCGTTCTTCAATATACTTATTAAACGTTCCAGAAATATCACCCGCAGCCAGATCAATTAACCCTGCGGCTTCTACAATATTAGATTGTTTGTCTATTGCTGCATTAGTTTCTTGTAAGTCACGCAAGCCAACGGCTGCACTCGATACAATAATTGAGCAAACTAAACATACAGCAACCACAACACCTACGGTTTTACCTAGCGTTTCTTTTTTAGCCGACACGTGCGATTCTCCGTTTTATATTCCTTTGGGCAACAAAATAATCGAATAAAGGTGCCCATAAGTTAGCGAACAATATTGCTAACATAATACCTTCTGGAAAAGCTGGATTCAGAACACGGATCATTACCGTCATACAACCAATCAAAATACCGTAAGCCCATTTACCTTGGTTAGTAAAGGCTGCTGACACAGGGTCAGTTGCCATAAAGAACATCCCAAAGGCCATGCCTCCAATTACCATATGCCAATACCAAGGCATCGCAAACATCGGATTGGTTGCACTTCCTACAAGGTTTAATAAGCTTGAAAATAAGAACACACCCAAAGCCACACCTAACACAATTCGCCATGAGGCTATTCGCATGTAGATGATAAACAGCCCGCCAATCAAAATTGCCAACGCAGACACTTCGCCCATAGAGCCTGGAATATTTCCAAAGAAAGCATTAAACCAATCAGCATTAAGACTCCAGTCTGTTACTGAACCATTAGCCGCTTGGCTTAACCAAGTTGCGCCTGTGTATCCATCTGCAGCTGTCCAAATAGCATCACCTGAAATTTGTGCAGGGTAAGCAAAATATAAGAATGCTCGACCAGATAAAGCCGGGTTTAAGAAGTTACGCCCAGTACCACCAAATATCTCTTTAGCTATAACGATACCAAAGGTAATACCTAAGGCCGCTTGCCATAAAGGAATTGTGGCAGGTAAAGTAAGTGAGAATAAAACTGAAGTAACAAAAAAGCCTTCGTTGATCTCATGTTTTCTCACAGAAGCAAATAACACTTCCCAGAACCCACCTACGGCAAATACAGTGGCGTAAACGGGCACAAAGAAACATGCCCCATATAGCATCAAGCCAATCCAACTGGTGCTGGCATCAAGTTGTCCGCCAAGCATTTCATATAAGCCTGCTTGCCAAAATGCTGTCGCTGTATCAGCCCACAATGCGCCTTCTGTCACTATGGCAATCTGTGCTTGTTGACCAATATTAAACATGCCATAAAACATGGCTGGGAATGTTGCCATCCACACAAAAATCATAATACGTTTTAAATCAATACTGTCTTTTACATGGGTCGTCGATTTGGTCACCGTACCCGGTGTGTAGAAAATGGTCGCCGCAGCTTCATATAGGGCATACCATTTTTCATATTTTCCACCCGCTTCAAAATCAGGTTCAATTTTCTCTAAAAATACTTTTAAGCCCATGATTAACCCTCTTTCTCAATCTGCTCTAAACATTCACGCAGAATCGGCCCATAGTTATATTTGCCAGGACAAACATAAGTACATAATGCCAAATCTTCTTCGTCTAGCTCCAAGCACCCCAAACTTTGTGCCCCATCTGTATCGCCAGAAATCATGTCTCTTAACAATAAAGTAGGCAGAATATCTAACGGCATAATACGTTCATAGTTACCGATTGGCACCATAGAACGATCAGATCCGTTTGTTGTCGTGGTCATACCGAATAATTTCTTAGGACTTAAATGCCCAAGGTAAGCGCGGGTCACTGAATGTTGATTAACCCCTGGTTTTATCCAACCAAATAATTCTTTTTCACGGCCTTCGCGCAAAATAGACACTTGATTATGGAATCTACCTAGATAACCGTGCACGCCATGAGCGTGATTACCTAGGAGCACAGAACCAGACAACATCCGCATATCACCTGCATTGGCTTCATTTGCTGTTAGTTCAGCCACATCAGCACCCAACAAGGTGCGCACTAAACGCGGATTCTTGGCTTCTGGACCAGCTAATGACACAACTTTGCGGTTATCTAATTCACCTGTTGTGAATAAACTACCAATCGCTAATACGTCTTGATAACCCACATGCCACACTTTTTTGCTTTGACCCACCGCATCTAAGTGATGAATGTGAGTACCAACTAAGCCCGCAGGGTGAACACCAGAAAATTCATTCACTTCAACGGCTGCATTGCCAGTATCTATGTCGGCGCCAGGTGCTTTGTTTACAAAGACTTTGCCATCGGTTAAGCGGCTAATTACCTGTAAACCGTTAGCAAAATCTTCGCTACGTTCAGCAATGATTATCTGAGGATCCCCAGCCAGAGGGTTGGTGTCCATCACACTAACGAAAATAGAGTTAGGTTTTGAGTCAAGAGCTGGAGACTTGCTAAAAGGACGGGTTCTAAAGGCTGTCCACATCCCAGAATTTACTAAGTTCTCTTGTACTTTAGCTGCATCTAATGATGCCAGTTCGGTACTGCTATATTTAGCAAATACTTCACTTTCATCACCTTCAAGCTGAATCACAACAGATTGCAAAACCCGTTTTGCTCCACGGTTGACTGCAACAACATGACCAGCAGCAGGAGCTGTGAATTTAACGCCAGGATTCTTTTTATCTTCAAAAAGAAGCTGACCCTTTTTTACTTTATCCCCTTCTTGGATATGCATTGTCGGACGCATGCCAATATATTCTTCACCCAAAATAGCCACTCTAGTGACAGAGTTTCCATCTTGAATAGTTTGTTGTGGCGCTCCCTGAATCGGAAGATCTAACCCTTTCGTGATTTTTATCATACGCAATAGCACTACTCTAAATTAATACACAGCACCATTAGACTCTCTATTACAGCCGTCAATTTACTTTATAACAGTAAACAAAAACCTAGTGGTGGTGAGTATCGTCAATCAATGACTAATTAATAAGCTACAAGTAATTTTTAGCCGTTAGATAGAAGTGTTTAAACTTCCTTCAAAATTACTCGTTTGGGAAAAATTTTATACGTTTTTAGAAGCTGACCCACGCTAAGCGCTGAATTTTAGCATTAACCTGTGTATTTCTTCCACGCAATTTGTGGTTTAAACACATTTAATTTGTGGTTTCTACTCGTTTTGGGGTGATTTGGCTCTTTCTAAGGTAGACTAAATAACGCAATTATAAAAACCGCTTCATAGCGGTTTTTATAATAAACAAATGTTGTTCACCTGTTTTTACCAATCGATTAAGGTCTCAACATCAGCATCATAATCGACACCAGTTAGGTCAAAACCAAACAATTTCAAAAACTCATGGTGATAACCTGCATAGTCACTTAATTCGTGAAAATTCTCTTGGGTGACTTGATCCCATAAAGCTTTGATTTTTGCCTGAGTCGCATCGTTGGTTTCTTTATTATTCATATATAAGCGACCCAACTCATCAACCTCGGGCTTAGCATGGGTCAATTTATCTGTAAACAAGTCGTAAATTTGCTCGATACAACCTTGGTGTGTACCTTCTTGTTTCATCACTTTGTAAATAAGTGAAATATATAAAGGCATAACCGGAATGGCTGAACTCGCTTGTGTTACCAAGGCTTTTAAAGACGAAACATAAGCCTGAACATTTTTACCTTTTTGGGTTTTTACAATGGTGGCTGCAGCACGATCTAAATCTTCTTTGGCTTTACCGATGGTGGCCTGTCCATAAATTGGCCAAGTCAGTTCTTTACCTACGTACGTATAAGCAGTGGTTTTGCAATTGTCTGCTAATAAGTCTGCTTTGCCTAAAGCATCTAACCACAACTCCCAATCTTCACCACCCATGACTTTGATGGTTTGTTGAATTTCATCTTCGTTGGCTGGCTCTAGCGCAATCTCATGAATGACGTTTTTATCGGTATCATAAGTTTTAGTTTTGTATGCTTGGCCTACAGGTTTTAAAGTCGATTTGTAAACTTCACCTGTTTCAGGATCTGTTCTTCGTGGCGACGCTAGGCTATAAATGATCAAGTCTACTTTGCCCATATCGGCTTTCAAAGTATCGATAACTTGCTGTTTTAGCTCATTGGAAAAAGCATCACCGTTTAACGTTTTTGCATACAGCCCAGCTGCAGATGCCTTAGCATGAAACCCCGCTGTGTTATACCAACCAGCCGTACCGGTTTTGCGTTCTGTAGGGGGTTTTTCAAAACACACACCTAAGGTATTCGCGCCTCCTGCAAATGCAGCAGTGATCCTTGAAGCCAGTCCATAACCAGTAGAACTACCAATAACCAACACGTTTTTATGCGCATTGTTCAATGTTCCCTGAGCTTGAACATAATCAATTTGTTGTTGAACACTGGCCGCACATCCAACTGGATGAGCGTTAGTACAGATAAAGCCACGAATTTTGGGCTTAACAATCATATAAAGTTCCTATTTATAAATTTTAGCGCATTGTAATGCTAGTTAACGCTTAAACACATCTGAACAGCTGATAAAGATGCAATGGTTTCACTTTGTTTATTAATTAACACTCACCAAAGGACATGTATGTTCCAGTCATTGGTTATTGGCAGCACGATTTTTGTAATATTCAAACTCTGATATTTGGTGGTATTTCATCACCCCGGTTTGAAAGTCTGAATAAGAGTCATATACTTTTTTGAACATTGGGTCGGCATCCGACTGTTCTTGCATCACCTCAACCGAAGCATTTTTTAATGCTAACATTACATCAGCAGGAAGAGGACGCATATCTACGCCATGCTTCTCGACTAAGGCCTGCACTGCTGCATTGTTTGCAGCAGTGTATTCATCCCACATATCTTGATTGACAGCACGTGTCGCCACTTCAATAATAGCTTGTAAGTCATCTGGTAGTGCCTCGAATGCTTGTTTATTGACCATAAACTCTAAAGTGGCACTGGGTTCATGCCAACCAGAGTAATAATAATATTTAGCAGCTTTGTATAAACCAAAAGCTAAGTCATTATAGGGGCCAACCCACTCGGTGGCGTCAATCGCGCCAGACTGCAGTGAAGTAAATAGTTCACCACCGGTCAAGGCGACAGGAATGCCGCCTAGCTTTTTAAGTACTTCGCCACCTAAACCTGGAATTCGCATTTTTAGACCTTTGAGGTCTTCCACACTGTTAATTTCTTTTTTAAACCAACCCGCCATTTGAACCCCAGTATTACCGCCAGCAAAAGGGATTAAGTTAAAGGGTTCATACACTTCGCGCCATAGTTCCAAACCGCCACCGTAATGTAACCAAGCATTCATTTCGGTCGCATTCATGCCAAAAGGGATCGCAGTGAATATCTGCGCAGCGGGAGCCTTACCTTTCCAGTAATAAGAGCCTGCATGACCCATTTCAGCGGCACCGCTGGAAACAGTATCAAATACTTCAAATCCTGGCACCATTTGACCCGCACCAAATACTTTTATTTTAAGCCTGCCGTTAGACATGCGTTCCACATACTTAGCAAAGGTTTCTGGCCCTTTACCTAACCCTGGAAAGTTTTTTGGCCAAGAGGTCACTAGTTTCCATTCATAAGTTTGCTGTTCGACTTGGGTGGCGACGACATTAGAGGACTTATCGCCACAAGATATTAGCAATATGCTAAATGTAGCTAAAACAAATAATTGAAACAATTTCATAGATAGATCCTCAAAAAATAAAATTAAAGCAAAGAAGGTAACCAAGTTACCAGATTTGGCCAAATTGCCAAACAAGCGAGTAACAATAGTTGAATTAGAATAAAGGGTGCGACCCCTCGATAAATATGCGAGGTTTTCACTTCTGGTGGCGCCACACCACGTAAATAGAATAAAGCAAATCCAAAGGGTGGGGTTAGAAATGAGGTCTGCAAGTTTACGGCTATCATGATCCCAAGCCAAATAGGATCAACCCCCATGGCCAATAATACCGGAGCAACTAGCGGTACAACTACAAAAGTGATTTCGATAAAATCTAAAATAAAGCCAAGTAAAAATATCACCACCATTACCACTAAAACGGCAGAAAATACGCCTCCTGGCAAATGGGTAAATAATTCTTGTATTAATTCTTCACCACCAAAACCACGAAATACCAATGAGAAAATCGATGCGCCAATGAGAATTAAAAACACCATGGACGTGACTTGGGTGGTCGACATCATCACATCTTTCAATTTTTGTAGATTAAGTTGTTTGTTGATGAGCGCTAGCACCAATGCGCCTGCTGCACCAACACCAGCCGCTTCAGTGGGAGTCGCAAAACCTCCCAAAATTGAGCCGAGCACCATAAAAATTAGCAGCAGTGGTGGAAACAGCGCGGCAAACAATGCACCAACAGAAATAGGTGCTTGGTCACTTTGTTCAAGCGAAGGGTCTATCTGCCTACTAGCAAACACTAAAACATATAAAAGATACATGGCTACTAGCAAAAAACCGGGGACTAATGCGCCTACAAACAAGTCACCCACTGACACGGAGCGTGGTGAAAATATACCCATGTTCAGTTGTGCTTGCTGAAACGCACTAGATAAGACATCACCTAATAAAACCAAAGCAATCGATGGAGGAATGATTTGTCCAAGTGTTCCGGTGGCGCATATTGCCCCACAAGCAAAAGACGGTGAGTAGCCTTTTTTTAGCATGGTTGGCAGTGAAAGTAAGCCCATAGTGACCACGGTGGCGCCAACTATGCCTGTACTGGCTGCTAACAACATGCCAACTAGCACGACAGAAACTGCCAGGCCTGACTTTAATCTACCTAGTACTTGTTCCATGGCGAGCAGCAAATCTTCAGCTACTCGGGATTTCTCTAACATTACCCCCATAAACACAAATAATGGCACGGCAATTAACGTTTGGTTCGACACTATGCCAAATAATCGGCTGGGTACCGCTTGTAAATAAGAGGTGTCGAATACACCGAAAAAAGCCCCTACACCAGCAAAAATGAGCGCGGTGCCTGCCAGTGAGTAGGCAACGGGATAACCTAATAACAACACCAAACACACCGCTAAAAACATCAATAGTGAGATATATTCCATTATTTACTCGCAGCTTTTGATAAGGGTTTATCTAGCGTCAATTTCGCCACATTGCGGATCACCTCGGCTATTCCTTGGAGCAGCATGGTAAAAGAAAATAACAAAATTAGGCTTTTTAACAGAAATACCCCAGGGATACCCCCAGCCTCTTGAGAGGCTTCCATGACCCGCCAAGCTCGCATCACGTAATCAAAACTCACTATGAAGATAAAAATATTCACTGGCATTAATAAGAATAGGCTGCCAAAAATGTCTACCTTTGCTTGTTTATTAGGGCTGAAGCGGCGATAAAAAATATCGACTCTTACATGGCCATTAACACGCAAAGTGTGGGCCGCTCCTAATAGAAACACCATACCGTGGAGGTACATCACCGACTCTTGCATCGCTATCCAGCCCAAATTAAATCCATATCTGAGCACTACAATTAGCAAGGTTAATAAAACCATAAACAGCGTAAACCAACTGACCAATCGGCATAAGAAAGCGTTTATTGAATCAATCCACCCCACACTAAAATTGTCTATAAACTGTCGCATATTTTATGTTTCTTATTCCTTGTCTTCCGTCATGCTGATTAAACTGCGGTAAGGGTGTCAGTATTTGTCGAGTGTTTTAAGTGTATCTAAAATTTGAAGCCAACATTTGGTTACAATCTCGAATTTTTTAATAGCAAATTACGATTTATTTAGTGCCTCCATTCACGTAAAATAAAAATGTTGTTACCAAAATAAATTTGGTGGCTTGACCTCAAGGGAGTTGAAGTTGTGGTGATAGTTTACTTCAATTCCTTATTAAAATAACAAATCTATCAGGAATAATAATGAAACATAGCACCATAAAACTCACATTATTAGCCGCAGCCATTTCGAGCAGTATGGCTGTGCACGCACAGTCAGGCGAAATCAGCAAGGTTGAACGTATACAAGTCACAGGCTCGCATATTAAAAGAACCGATATGGAAGGCCCTTCACCGGTTACCTCTTTATCTGCAGAAGACATTACTAAAACGGGTGTGACGGACTTAATAGGCTTATTTACTAAGCTGCCAATGGCGGGGCAAGGTACTTTTTCAACCCAAGGCAACAGTAGTGATGGCACCGGTAACGGTGGTTCAAGTGTATCATTACGAGGTTTGGGCGCAGATTCAACACTCATCCTTGTAAATGGTCGTCGCATTTCTGTTTCCCCTTTTGCAAACGAAATAGACACAGCCTTTGTTGATATCAATAACATCCCACTTGCTGCCATTAAACGAGTAGATATATTGAAGGATGGTGCATCGGCTACTTATGGTTCTGACGCAATTGCAGGCGTTATCAATATCATATTGAGAGATGATTATGATGGTTTGGAAGTTTCTACTAAGCTTGGTGATACGGCCGATGGTGGCGGGAAAGAGTCTAATACTAGCTTATTGTTCGGTAGCAGTTCAGAAAAATCCAGTCATACTTTTGTACTGGATTATTTTGATCGCGAAGAAATCATTAACGCTGACAGATATTATACCAGCTCCGCTAACCAAACGGCTTTGAGACCCAATGACCCCTACGTAACAGACGGCAGAAGCTCGTCAGGCTACCCTGGTACTATCGCACTTGCCTCAAACAACTCTATTCGCGTTCCAGATACCTTTGGCAATGATGTATGCCCTGCAGAAGACATTGTAGGCACTTTGTGTCGTTATGATTATGGACCTATGAGCTCCACTGTGCCTGCATCTGAGCGTGTTAGCTTCATGTACATGGGTAAATTTGAAATTAACGATACGCTGCGAGCGTTTATTGAGTTAAATGGGCAAAATTCAAAAACCACAATTAGAGGGGCGGCCAGCCCAAGCTTTAATGAGTTGTTTATGTCTGCAGATAACGTAAATCATCCATTTGCCGATGATCCTACAAGTCAATTCTACCAGCAAGATTTGACTATGCGTCGTCGTTTAGTTGAAATTGGAAACCGTGAAAAACGCGTCGATTCAGATTATTATCGCAGTGTATTCGGTCTACAAGGTGAAGTCGCTGGTTGGGATTGGGAAACGGGTTACAGTTATATTAAGAGTGACTCGATTGAACGTGGGGTAAATGGTTTTCCAAACTCTCGTCGTACTCAAGAAGCTATTGATAGTGGTTTATGGAACCCCTTTGAACCTTCTTCTAATAGCCAAGAAGCCCTTGATTATATAGAAACCCAAACCACCCGATATGGTAAGTCTACCAGCAGGTCTTTTGATGGCAAAGTATCTGGTCCTATCCTAGGTATGCCAGCAGGCGAACTTATGCTGGCTGTGGGTGCCGAGTATCGTGAAGAAACCATCAGTGATAACCCCGATGACCAGTTCCTTCGCGGTGATGTTTTCGGAACAGAAGCAACACAGGCAAACGGTGCCCGTGATAACACTTCTGTATTCGCTGAATTGGCGATCCCAGTGACTGAAACATTCAATATTCAGATAGCAGTGCGTCATGAAGATTATAGTGATTTTGGTACTACTACCGATCCTAAAGTCGCGTTTATTTGGACACCGACTGATGAATTATCGGTTCGAGGCTCATATGGAACCGCTTTTCGCGCGCCTTCTTTGAGTCAGATTGGTTTAGGTGTTACAGACGAATCACCTAGCTTAGTTGATACTGTGCGATGTGCTGCAGTAGGTAATGTCGATCAAGCCTGTGAACTTTTTGAATACACGGCGCAATTAGCGGGTAACCCTGATTTAGGACCAGAAGAGTCTAAGAGTTATAACTTAGGTGTTATTTATGAAGTTACCGACAACATTGATTTTTCTGTAGATTATTATAATTACGATATTGAAAATGTCATCGGTAAAGATACTCAGTTCGTATTTACGACTCAAGGGAATAACCCTGCGGTTGTTCAGCGTTTGGATACCGGTGTAGCTGGAGACCCGGGCCAAGTGGAAGTTATTTTTGACCGTTTTGAAAATTTATTTGACCTTAAAACATCTGGATTAGATCTTGATATAGGTTACAAAATGTCAAATGACATGGGTGACTTCAAATTCAATTACGTCTTAAACTACGTACTGAACTACGAAGATATTCGTACTGGTGGTCGTATCGATACCCAAGAAGGAGGTTTTGAGCAGCCACAAGTTCGTTGGACAACTGCTGGATCTTGGGTGAATGGCGACTGGAGTGCAAACTTTGCCATTAACTATATTGGTGAGTTTGAAGAAGATGCTGCTGTGCGTACTCGAACAGACGGGACTATTGCACCGGATATCGATGCTATGATAACGGTTGATACGACTGTTAACTATGCAGGCATAGAAAATACAACTCTGACAATAGGCGTAACCAACCTGTTTAACGAAGAGCCTCCATTTAGTTACAATTCATGGACAGGTTACGTGGCAGGAACGCATAACGCACAGGGAAGATTTGCTTACGCTCAAGCTACTTATAAGTTTTAAGTATCTAAAAGTACGATTTGTACGCTGACGAGTGTTATCGTGCTGTGAATAAAAGGCGTCATTATGACGCCTTTTTACTGCTCTTTTTTACCTCCTCCCAGACAATTGGGTGATGTGGGATACTCGCCAAACAAACTATGCCATTCTTCTTGGGTGTAAGTATGCAAGGCTAAAGCGTGAATATCGTTTGCTAACTCTTCTTTTAATACAGAATTAACCGCTCTATGGCGTTTTATAAGGCGCTCCCCAGTAAACATTGGGGTAACAATCACCACCTTAAAATGGCTCTCTGACCCCGGTGGTACATTATGCATAGCACTTTCATTGATGACTTCAAGGTGTTGTGGATTAAAGTGGCTGAGTAACTTTTTTTCAATATTATTTTGAATCTTCATATATTCTCCAAGGTCAAATTACCTTTTATTTTCATAGTATTAATTTTAGCTTTAAAAAGGCAAAGCAACATTTTGCTGTTCACAAAATTTGTGACTCTGAGCATAACTCATTGACTGTTGACGATATATTTATTGTTGGTTTTCATGTAATAATTTATATGATTTAGCACTAAGGTTGCGCGATTTCGTGAATATATCTGAATGTGAGATTGATCCTTGCTCCGAGCACTTTCTTGGTTTTTGCCATGCTGTGTTGCCAATATGTTTGAGTGTTGCCGCTCATTATCAACAGACTGCCATGGTGCAAGGGTAGTCTAACCTTGTCTTTAGTGCCGTTGCGGTAAAAGTCTAAATTGCGTGTTTCACCAAAGCTTAATGAGGCAATCACAGGTTGATGTCCGAGTTCAGGTTCATTATCTGCATGGCGGCCCATACCATCTTGGCCGTGTCGATATAAATTTGCCAAAACAGAATTAAATGAGCAATGGCTGGCATTTTCACACTTTTGTTTCAGTTCGAGTAACATTGGACTCCATGGCAAAGGACGCATGCTCAAATTGGAATATTGATAGCCCGCATTTTTATCGCCGTACCACGCTTGTAATCTTGGTACATCATGAGTTTTTCCATATAAGGTGATTTGTTCTTGCCGCCAGTCTAACGACTGCTGTAATGACCGCATCATGGCCGTTGCCTCTGTTGGCGGAACAAAATTAGGGTAGTATTTTAGGTTAGCATCTGGCATATCCAGCTGTATTGGCGTGGTATCATATGGTGATTCAAACAGTGACTGCTGCATAACCCATCAGATTTGGACAAAAATGAACACCAGTTTAACGCTTTTAGACAGAAACTTGCAGTTAGTTAGGTATCCACAAGACTTACAACATCCGAGTTGGCAAGCATGGGATGCTGCTGATGAATATATAATTGAATATGTTGAACAAAATATTCAAGACCTACAGAATCAATCGGTCAGTATTTATAACGATGATTTTGGTGTATTAGCCTGCTGGTTTGCTGCTTCAAAACCTATATGGGTGAGTGATTCTTTTGTGGCAAAACAATCTTGTTTGGTGAATTTGCAGCAAAATAATATCCTAATTGATGCAGTGACATTTTATGATTCAGTCACACCAGTAGACTCTCCAGCTGAACTCGTTTTACTCAAGATCCCCAAAACCACAGCTTTGCTAGAGCAACAATTAATAGACTTACAAGCAAGGGTTACCCCCTCAACTACGGTAATAGCTGCAGGCAAAGCCAACTTAATACAAAAATCTACCTTGGCTTTGTTCGAAAAATATTTAGGTCGCACCACCACCTCATTAGCAAAGAAAAAAGCGCGTTTAGTTTTTTGTCAGCCTACGGGAATAAAATCCCATTCCAGTCCTTATCCAACTATTTGGTATACCGATAAACCCCGATTTGAAATCAGCAATTTGGCTAACGTGTTCGCCCGTCAGCAATTGGATATTGGCGCAAGGTTTATGCTCGAACATTTATCCAAATTGGCAAATATGGATAACAAAACAGTGATTGATTTGGGTTGTGGTAACGGTGTGTTGGGGTTATATATCCTTAATCAACATAAACAAACTAAGGTAGTGTTTGTTGACGAGTCATATATGGCGGTTGCCTCTGCCAAACATAATGTATTGCTCAATTTGGCTGAAAAAGAGCCCCAAACTGATTTTATTGTGAACAACTGTCTGGACAACTTCACAAAAAAATCTAAATTTACGGACGTGGATATAGTGCTGTGTAACCCACCTTTTCACCAACAAAATGCTATTACTGATCATATTGCTTGGCAAATGTTTAAAGATGCCAAGTCAGTCCTTCAAAATGGCGGGCAGTTGGTTGTGGTGGGTAATCGCCATTTAGATTACCCAAATAAATTAAAAAGACTGTTTGGCAATGCAACAATAGTTGCAACCAATCAAAAATTTAGTATTTTGTCTGCTACGAAACGTTAGGCCCTAGGAATATCACCATGATAAAAACACTTTTTGCCGCATATATTGTCATCGCCTCATCTTTAAGCTTTGCAAAGACTAATGATGATGGTTCACATATTCAACCTAACAATTACTACCCTCGCGTGAAAATGGTCACCAGCATGGGTGATATCATCGTTGAATTAGACCGTTCCAGAGCACCCATTACCGTTAATAACTTTTTGCGTTATGTCGACAAACGCAGTTACGAAGACACCATCTTTCATCGCATCGTGCCTGATTTTGTTGTGCAAGGTGGCGGCTACGATACCGACTTTATAGAAAAACCAGCATTCGGAAAAATATTTAACGAGTCTGGCAATGGCTTAAAAAATGTAATGTATAACATCACCATGGCAAGACAGAAAGACCCACACTCTGCCACTCGGCAATTTTTCTTTAATATGAGTAATAACGACAGCTTGGACCCCGGTAGAGATTGGGGTTACACCGCATTTGGTTCGGTTGTTGAAGGTTATGAAGTGTTGGATAAAATGGCCGCAGTGAAAACAGATTTCAATCCCAAATATGGCTGGTCAGACGTACCGGTAGAGCAGGTTATTTTGATAAAAGTGATTGTTTTACCGCCTGTGTAGAAAACGTGTTTTTTGCGACAGTAAGACTAAACTCAGTCAGATTAATAATTACGCCAATAATGAAAGTAGCATAACCCCAACATAGATACATTTTTTATGCGGGGTACACAAAAAGAGAGAGACATTGAAACATAATAATAACTCAAGTATCAGACCGGTTTTCCGATTGGCATCATTAACTGCCGCCATTTCTGTTGCTATTTCTGGATCCCTTTACGCGCAGCAACAAACCACAGATGAAGACAGTAACGACCGGATCGAATCTATAACTGTGACCGCCACCAAACGTTCACAAGTGATCTACGAAGTGCCTCTTTCCATCAGTGCTTTCAGCGGCGAAGCGCTTGCAGCCCAAGGTATTAGTGATCTTACTGATGTAGGAAAATTTGTTCCTAACCTTAACGTGACAGGTTTTTCAGCCGGACATACCTCTTCAGCCAACCCTTTTATTCGTGGCATTGGTCTGCAAGACCATTTGATCACCACTGATCCCGGTGTCAGCGTCTATGTTGATGGCGTTTATTTGGGACGTCAGGTAGGTCAAAATTGGAACCTAAATAATATTGAACGTATTGAAGTATTGCGTGGCCCACAAGGCACACTTTATGGTAGAAATTCTATTGGTGGTGCCATCAATATCATCACCAAACAGCCCGATGCTGATGCGCTAACCAAAGTAGGTGTTCAGGTGGGAACGCGGGGTCGTATTAAGGCCGATGTGTTCGTTAATAGAGCCCTTAGCGATTCACTTTCGTTTAACTTTAATGCCGGATATAACGCTCGTGATGGCTTAGGCGAATTTATAAACGTCCCTGATGCAGAGTATGACGTAGGTGAAACCAAAGAATTGTACGGACGCCTATCGGTTAAATATACTCCCAACGATGATTTTAGTGTGGTGTTGACCGCTGATGCCAATGACGGTGAAGGCGGCCTGAGACCTTACACTACCCTGATTGATGAAGTCCCCACAGGTGCCTATTACACCGGTATGCGTTTTGGCTCACCCACACCAGTAGGACCGCTACGTAATACTGACGTAGCGGCTGACCCTTATGACAATGCAACGGGCACCAAAGAAGTCACTACCGTTAGCAATGAAGCGCGAGGATTATCTATTACGGCAGACTGGAGTCTATCGGATACCTTGTCGACTAAAGCCATAGTGAGTCATCGCACCTCCGAGTACAAAGCCGGTTTAGATGATGACGGCACCATATTTGCGTTAGATCACTATCCTGAAAAAGGAGATGCTGATCAGACTTCGATAGAGTTGCAATTAAACGGCTATTATGACGAATTTGACTTTGTCTCCGGCATATATTGGTTTAATGAAGAAGGCAGTAATCGTCAAGGAGCAGACTCTAGTTTTAATGGAGGTGGCAATTTATTAGAGCTTGATCAAGAAACAACCAGCCGTGCAGTCTTTGTTAACTTAGGTTATGGCGTGACAGACTCCCTGCGTATTTCTGGCGGTGTGCGTTATACCAAAGATGAAAAAGAAGCCACAGCAAACGTGGGTATTGGTCCCTTCACCTCAGAAGATGACTGGAATGAACTTAGCTTTGAACTATCGGCGAGTTATACCTTAGAAAATGGTCTTAATTTATACACAAGTGTACAAAGCGGTTATCAATCAGGTCAGTTTCCCGCTCGTCCTTTTTGCCTCTTTGGCGACCCCGAATGTTTTGTTGCATCAGATAATATCACTGCAGTTAACTACGAAGTGGGCTTAAAAGGCCAGGTTACCGATAATTTCAGTATGAGTGTTGCAGTGTTCAATACTGAATACAAAGATTTACCTTATCAAGTTAGCACCACTTCTGAAGGTGGGTTTGATACTAGTAATCTAGTGGTTGAACAAACATCACGAGGAATAGAGTGGGAAAGTACGCTCTATTTTAGTGATAATTTCAAAGTACATACCAGCCTTGGTTATATGGATGTAGACGTTACTGAACAAGATGGGGTTAAACCTGTAGCACCGTTGACTCCAGACCTAACCGCATCAATCAGCCCATCATACGAGTTTGAGTTGGCTGGTGGCGCGAGTATTAGTAGTAGAATAGATTATTCGTTTCGCAGTGACATGTACGGAGAGCCGAGTGCTGATCCGGGGCGCTTGACTGAAATTGACAGCCGAGAACTGGTTAATATTAATGTTGCTTACTCCCCAGCTCAAGGTGACTGGAAAGTGGCCTTATACGGTAAGAACATTTTTGACGAGCGTTATGACAATGCCCGTCTAAATACCGGTGACTATATACTGCGGGTTTTAAGCAATGATGCCAGTGAATTTGGTGTTAGGTTTAATACTCAGTTTTAGTTTAGTCATAGAGTAATCTAAATAAGCGACCTTAAGTGGTCGCTTATTTATTTGTTAGGGAAAAGTGGTTAATTTGTCTGAGGTATCCACTCAAATAACGTTGTTTCGTCTGCACTACTTTTAATAACCTTATCAACCCTTTATAACTAAAGAACCCTATCTGAACTCTATCTGGACAGTCACATTAATTCAGCCAGTTATATTTCATGAGTTAATAAGCGTGTTTAATTCCTGAATATGCATCGTTAATTTGAATTGGCGAGCTTTTAGTCGAGGGTAAGTCAAAAGCATCGGCCGCGCGGCGGGCGCTATCGCTTACTGGCTTCCTTGCCAGTTTTGACTCGAATCCCTTCGAGCCAGTTACTCTTTTTTCTATAGCAAAAAAAGAGTAACCAGAAAAACGCCGCTCGAGGGCAATGCTCTTCATCCGATTATTTTATGAATTAAGCAGGTCGCGATGATCCGCTCCCGGCGGTACATCACTTAATTGGCTATCCCTGCCAATTACCCCACTGAATTCACAAAATAATCGGCGAGCCTTGAGTCGAGGGTAAATCAAAAGCATCGGCCGCGCGGCGGGCGCATTACCGGCTCAGGGGTTTGAATGGCTTCGTCAAAATTAACGTGTGTGTCCTGTTAATTTTATTAGCTGGCCCAGAAGGGGGGAATGCCATGGACGGCATGAATACAAGACGACGAAACCATGTGTTCTAACCGATAATCACATAGGCACCCAACGTAAAAAGACAAGATAATCTATCTCGTCAACATTAGCTTTGGTGGCACCGCCACTGCTTTTCCGCCTTTAAAGTTTCAGCACAAAAAGACTTATTTTAGGGGCAAACGACAGGGAAGTCGTTTGAGTGGAAGTTGGAGGGACTCATTTGGAACGACCCTAAAATAAGTCTTTTTGTGCGGTTAAAAACTTTAGTAGCGAGCGGCCTTTTTTGCTTACTTTTTTTGGCTGTAGCAAAAAAGTAAGTTGAACGAAGGGATTCGTTTGAAAAAAGGCCAGAATAACGTACGCGTAACGTATAAGAATACCTGCGTGTTCAGCTTCGTTGAAAACAGTTGGCAACTACATGAGCACCCATTGTTGTTTGAGATTAACTTATTCATCACCAGTATCGGTTAATATAAAGCATTCATTTCCAGTGTTTTCTAAATTCACCGATAGCGGTGAATTAATTTGACACTGGAGGTTTCTTGTCTATAATCACTGATAACGGTGATTATGAGTAAGTGATATGGGCAAGCAAGTCACGCAATCGGATATGCCAGAAACGAACGTAATCCTTGATTCGGTAAACCTTGGCAAACTTATCAAGGCCAAACGTACTGCTATGAAAATGAAATTAGCGGATTGCGCATCCTTATGTAATGTGGGTATCAATACCCTATCGCGCATTGAAAATGGTAATCCCAACAGCACACTAGGTGCTACCTTTTCTATCCTCAAAGGATTAGGTATTAAGCTGTCATATTTGGGAACTTCAGTGGACTCGTCAGACGATGATTGGGTATAAGTATGGCGTATTCTCTGGGTATATTTTTGCGAGAAAGACAGGTGGGCATACTGACTCAAGATGAAACCAGTGGCCAACTGCAGATCACTTATCTTGATGAGTGGCAACGGGATGGTTACGCCATATCTACAGGGCTGCCACTTGATAATCAACATACCTTAACCGCCGCCTACAATTATTTAGATAACCTACTTCCAGAGGGAGATGCAAGGCATTTGCTTGCAATGGATTTAGGTGTATCTGAAAAACAGGTCTATCCGCAGATAAGAGCGCTAGGCGAAGATTTGTCTGGGGCTTTTTCGTTTACGGATATTGCGCCAGATCCTAATGCTCCTGCCAGTTTCAGATTATTAGGCGAAGCAGAGCTCGCAGAGAGGCTTAGCAACAAAGAAGATTTTGGCCTGCTACATTGGGATGATAAACCTAGGCTTAGTGTGGCGGGTGTGCAAGACAAACTTAATGTATTTGTCACCGCGCAAGGGGAAATTGGTTTTGGTGATGGGGCCTATTGCTCAACGCACATTCTAAAGTTCGAAAAACCTAAATGTGAACATCTAGTGCTGAATGAATACATTTGTATGCAATTATCATCAGCAGTAGGACTGCCAACAGCAAAGGTTGAATTCAAACGCTTCGGCTCTCACCCTGCTTTATTGGTTTCTCGCTTTGACAGAAGACTAGACGTTGCCTCAAACCGTGTATTCAGGCGGCATGTCATTGATGGCTGCCAAGCTCTGAACTTATCACGGGATTACAAGTACGAGAGAAACTTGGGAGACGGACGAGATGTTTTGCATATACGGGATGGGGTTAGTTTGCCGCGATTGTTTGCGCTTTGTGAACAGACTTCATCACCGGTCAAATCGATGCAATGGCTCATCAACTGGCAGTTATTCAATTTAATGATCAGCAACTACGACAGTCATGGTAAAAACGTATCATTTTATATGTCTAAAGATAACTTAGCGTTTACGCCCACTTATGACCTCGTTAATGTGTCTATGTTTGAGCAATTTAAACATGTGCTTGCTATGGGCATGGGGGATGAGTTTATGCCAAAAGACATTCATGCTTACCAAATGGCCGACTTTGCAGAAACATGTAATCTAGACAGAAAATTAGTATCTCGAATGCTGGTGGAGCTTGCCAATAAAGTATTGCTGGCATTGGATGAAAGATACTTTTTAAGCGAACTATTAGCGCAACACACTCTATCCGTTGCAGAGCATGCATATATTGATGTTTTACTCGACAACATCAAAACTAGGACGGTTTACCTTAAAAGCCAAGCTGAATATATCCAAACAATGGAGCTTTAAGGAAAAGTGCTCTGGTGAACTGCGGGTTCAGATTCATTGAAAGCCCTGTAATGACCTGCGTGGTCAGGTTCTTTGAAATATAATCGATTAGATTAGAACCGTTGATTTCTTAGTCGGCAAAGCCGATGCTTTTAACAGAAAAATTAACAAAACACGCATGTTAATTTTTATTCAAATTTAACAAATTACAATGAGCGTCAAGGTAAATCCCGGTATACCAATAATTGATGTTGTTCTAATAGCTGGTCAATTTGTTGATGTTGCTGTTGCGTAACTATTGCAGGCCTAGCATAAAGGCAATTATGGCGGTCATTTATCCAACCATGTTCCCAGAAATGCGTGTTTTGGATAAACTCTGAAGCAAAATTGGCGATACCCATGTCAAAACACCCGACTAAACAAGTATCTATATAGGTTTGATAGATGGGATATTGGCTATTGGATTGTATTTTATTCAGATTGGCACATATAAATATTTTACAGGTGCCTGGATTAGCTCGAATATTGGTAAGTTCAGCCTGCGCTAACTCAGACTCTTGGGCGGCCTCTATGCAGCTAGGGTCAACCTCAACAAATTGATAGTCTTGCTCCCGGTCGCGAAGTTCAGGTGATATTTGTTCAATGCGCAATAACACTGCGTTCAAGCTAGCCGTTTCAACTTGCGACACGCCTAAAGCTGTCTGCAAGTGTGCCATACCTCTTGCTAACCACTCTCGCTGCCAACCATTTACAGTAATTGGCATATTGGGGCAAAAAATATTTGAATGACGTGAGCGACTATCATGACTCAGCAAACTGCCATAGCCAACAAGGTAATGTTTATGGCTAGTTGACATACAGTTCTCCAATCACTAAAAAAACTAAAACCACATGGGGATAAGCTACCGTTGGTTTAAGTGATTGTTGGATATATTCCCTAACCAGTCCAATGGCGCGGGGCCTAGACTGGGTCCATGCAAGATTAAATTGCATACCCATTTGTAATAAATGTTCTGGAAGGTGGTGTGGGTTGTCTTGAATCGCTTGTTCGACGACCTCAAGGCGTTTGCCTATTCTATTCTGAAAGGTTTTCCAAATACCGTCTTGTAGCCACAAGATAGCAGCCACTAACAATGGCCATGCACCTGCATCTAAAGCAAAAACCAGCATACAGCAGAGTAAGATGCTAAAGAGCTTGATAGCCAAAGAACACTTTTCATAACTGTCGAATTGGTTTTGTAAGGTGATCCACTCACTTTGTAACATGGGTAGTTGTTTATCAGACATGGGTTATTGATTGGCCTTAAATTGATGATTTTTATTGATTCAGCATTAGGTTTTGCCAAGGTTATGGATCATAAACCATTCATATCCTTGCTTGACTCTTTACTTGTAACACATACAGTGTGTGGAGCAAAAATGTTCAACCTATGCTCGACTATTTTCAAACGCGATGACGTGGTTAATTTCAGAACAGCTTAATGCAAGCATTAAAAGCCTATCGACGCCTAGCGCCACACCTGAACATGCTGGCAGGCCAAAATGTAGCGCCGCGATAAAGTTTTTATCAATGGGGATCATATCCAGTCCCAAATTCTGACGTTTAGTATTATCTTGTTCAAAGCGTCTTAGTTGCTCTGGCCCGTCGGTTAGCTCATGAAAACCATTTGCCAATTCCATGCCTTTAAAATACAACTCGAACCGTTCAGCTACCAAGGGGTCAGTGGGACTTATTTTCGCTAAAGCCGCTTGGCTAGCGGGAAAGTCCATTACAAAACAGGGGCGGTCTTGCCCAATTTGAGGCTCTACATGCTGGCTAAACAACAACATAAGCAAAGTATCTTTATTGTTTTCACTGGCGGTAAGTTCATCATAGCCATAGTGGTTAGCCAGGGTTTTGATATCAGACAGACTCGCTGTTAATGGGCAGCAACCCAAGTGTAGTTTGAAGATATCTTGATAGGTAACACGTTCAGCGATATCACAGCCTAAAACCATTTGCATAAGTTCATCAATTTCGGTCATTAATTGCAGATGAGTAAAGCCCGGCCTATACCACTCAAGCAGGGTAAATTCAGGGTTATGAAAACGCCCAGCTTCTTCGTTTCTAAAAGACTTACAGATTTGATAAATCGCGCCACTACCCGCGCATAAGAGCCTTTTCATGGCAAATTCTGGTGAGGTTTGTAAATACAAGGTACTCGCCTGCGGCGAAAAGGGATGCTTAAATTGAGTCGAAAAAGAATGCAAATGTTCATCTGTAACGGTCGCGTGACTTAATACGGGGGTGTCTACTTCAAGCACATCACGCTCTGCAAAAAATTGTCTGATTTTTTGGAGAACTATGGCCCGTTGCTTTAATACTTCAATTGAAGCAGTGGGGCGCCAGTTTTCTGTTCCCATGGTTTTCCCATTTAAAATAATAAAAAGCCCACTAACGTGGGCTTTTGAATTTTGCTCGATAAATTATTTTTGTGCTCTAGACACATACTCACCGTTACGTGTATCCACTCGAACGACTTCGCCTGTTTGCACAAATAATGGCACTCTTACAACGGCACCAGAGGATAAAGTGGCTGGTTTGCCACCGGTACCTGCAGTATCGCCTTTAAGGCCGGGATCAGTTTCAGTAATTTCTAGTTCAACAAAATTAGCCGGTTGCACCACAATCGGGGCCCCGTTCCAAAGCGTAATTGTGCACGTATCGTTTTCTACTAACCACTTAACATTTTCACCGACTGCTTTTTCATCTGCGGCAATTTGTTCAAATGTATCATTATTCATAAAGTGCCAGAATTCACCATCTGTGTACAAATAGGCTAGCTCAGTGTCCAATACATCTGCACCTTCTACCGAATCACCTGATTTGAAGGTTTTCTCAATTACTTTACCTGAGATAAGCTTACGAATTTTAACCCGACTAAAGGCTTGACCCTTTCCCGGTTTAACAAATTCATTTTCAAGAATGTTGCAAGGTTCGCCGTCGAGCATTATCTTTAGGCCCGATTTAAACTCATTTGTGCTGAAATTCGCCATGTGTCCCCGTAATATAACTATGCTGAGTCTATAATTGTTGCAAATAATACCTAAAAAACTGATGACTGTGGAGAGTAACTGGCAAAAAGAAATGGCAATGTCTTTTACTGACCCTGTTTTGTTGCTCAAATATTTGGAATTACCCGAAGAAAACTTCGTAGCTGACATCAAAGCGCGGCAACTTTTCCCGATGCGCATACCACGCCCTTTTGCTGCTAAAATGAAAAAAGGCGATCCACTCGATCCACTGTTTATGCAGGTATTCACTAGTCGTAACGAATTTGATTCAGCGCCAGGTTATTCCACCGATCCGTTACAAGAGCAAAACAATCAACAGCCCGGTATTTTACATAAGTATCAAAATCGTCTGCTGCTGCTGGTAAGGGGCGGTTGTGCGGTAAATTGTCGTTATTGTTTTAGAAGGCATTTTCCCTACAGTGACAATTATCTAAATAAACAACAGTGGAAACAAGCGTTAGATTATATTGCAGCCAATCCACAACTCGACGAAGTCATTTATTCCGGTGGCGATCCGCTGATGGCTAAGGATGAATTTTTAGCATGGTTAACCACCCAGATTGAGGCAATTCCACATATCAAACGATTGCGTATTCACACGCGTTTGCCTGTGGTGATCCCTTCTAGAATAACAACGGAGTTAATAACATGGTTCACTCAGTCTCGGTTAAAACCTGTAATGGTGCTGCACGTCAATCATGCTAATGAAATCGACAAGGGGCTGGCAGAGTCGATGAAAAAGTTAAAACAAGCAGGGGTAACATTACTTAATCAGGCGGTGTTGCTCAAAGGTATAAACGATACTGCAGACCAACAAATTGCATTAAATGAAGGTTTGTTCGAGATAGGTGTGATGCCTTACTACCTACATGTGTTAGATAAGGTAGAAGGGGCTGAACATTTTGACTTGCCTGACAGTAAAGCAAAAGAACTGATGAGGGAATTGATAAAGCGTCAGCCAGGTTACCTGGTACCTAAACTCGTTAGAGAAATAGGTGGCCAGCCCGGCAAAACGCCACTTGATTTACAGCTTCATCCCTAGGGCGTCCCCCACTTATAATCAAACAAAAGTGTCGATATTAGACCCAATTGTTGAGTGTGCAGACGAAGTTTTAGGGGCTGCAGATGCCTCTAATAGTTCTATTGTCGCTTGACCCTCTATTTTTTGCTGTGATTTAGCAAGTTGTAGAGACTTTATTTCAAGCGTCGAACTAACCGACGAGGAACTTGCTCCTGAAATATCCATACAGTGCTCCTTATTACTTGTAGCAAGGTACAAAAACGGGCAAGATCGCCCGCATCAAAACTATATCGACAACCTTGAGTAAAACTTTAACTATGCAAACAATTATTCAAACTTTGAGTGAGAACGTTCAAGTTATTTATCGAAAATCTATCGATGCCGACCAAGTTATTAGCCGTTTACAACATGATGGTAAGGGCAAGTTCAGTGCGGTTTTTGCTGATGATGCTGGTTTCACTACCAGTAGCCGATTATTTAAACCCTACGTAGAAGAACTAGCGAATGAAGTGCTAGCTTTGGAGCAAACAAACCAAGAATCTATAAAAAAACAACTGCCCAGCATAGTAATGAAAATAGAATTGATGCTAAAAACGTTAAATAAATTTCAAAAAACGGCTCGTTAGTTGTAAAGTTTTAGCCTTTTAGCGTGACCTATGTATGGGTAATTCAGCAATTCTTTGGTTGATACTTCCCACCATTTTTATGTATTCAGGGCTGTCAACTTCAGTAAATATGCGAGTAAAATTATTTTTGCTTAAGCCTTCAGGTAATCCCTCTATGTCAGGAAAAAAGGCGTTTTCGTCGGTATTACCAGCGAGTATGTTCTGAACTGAACCGGCGCTGGATGGATTGGTGGCAGCAATAGCAAACTCCACGCCAGCAAAATCGGCGGCCAAATCAACAAAACTATAGCCACTGCCGTCGTCACTTCTATCCATCAACTCTTTGAATTCGCCAATGGCTATACTCAGACCCTGCTCCGATAATATTTTGATAGCTGCTGAGAAAATAAAATGCTGATTAAGGTCGGCTCTAGATTTTAAGGTAGGCCTGACCCTCGGTAATGCTGCCTTGCCCTTTTTGGGTTGCACGTCACCCACCAAATTAGCAAACCTATGATGTCCTGCATATATCGCGAGGGCCAAAATTGCTGCTTCGTTTTCTTTAGGGGCCGTATCACAATTGGAGCGATTTTTTGCCCAACTAAAAACAGGCCCAATATACTTAGCCAAGGATTGTGGGGTTGGCTTTTTGCCTACATCTAATAAAGACAGTTGTTTCAAATAATACGCTGTTCTAAGCCGCATCTCCTCATCACTGCTTCCACCTAAACCTTGTTTGACATCGTTCAATTCTCTGAGAAATTTATCCAGTGGTAGTAAAGACAATTGCATGTGTTGCTCAGTCATAGAGACAGATTCTACCTGCTGTACAAATTGACTGGCGATATCACTGTTGGTATACCAATTAGCTAAATAGACAAGGGTATCCAAAGCTAAACTACCAGGCACGTTAATAGGTCCAAATTTCACATGACTGACCTTAAAGCCAGGACCAGGTAGCAATAAAATATCAATATTCAGATATTGACCAATAGGATTTTTTGGCAACTGGTAGCTAGCCAAAATACTGGTTGAGTGTGAACGGATTAGCACTTGACCATTAATTTTTCCATGGGCGCGCTGGGCAAAACCCACTAAACTATTGAGTTGATCTTGACTGATATTGATATTTTGTCTGTTGGTTCTATTTTTTATACTATCACTGAGTTGCGTCATCAGTTTTTTAACGGATTCTGCTTGGTTGACCTGCTCACCGCTATTATTGACAACTAGGGGCTGAGGCTCCATTGCAGTTATAAAAAGACCAGCAATAACAATGCCTATCAGCAGTAGTAAAAAACTAATATATATAAAAACTTTAGTCAAGATAGGTTCCTTTAAGCCTGATAATTGAGATATGTGTTGACTAAAAATAAACCACTAAACAATTGCCATATCTCCTTTTGACTCAAGCCACTCTTTTCTGTCTGGAGCACGTTTTTTAGAAAGCAACATATCCATCATTTCCAACATCTGGTCGGCATCGTCTACCATTAACTGAACTAACCTGCGGGTATTAGGATCCATGGTGGTTTCACGCAATTGCAAAGGGTTCATTTCACCCAACCCTTTGAAACGCTGCACATTCACTTTGCCACGTTTTTTCTCGGCGACAATGCGGTCTAGAATACCTTCTTTTTCACCTTCGTCTAAGGCGTAATACACCTCTTTACCTATATCAATTCTGAACAGCGGAGGCATCGCCACATATACATGCCCCCTATTTACTAAGGTTCTAAAATGTTTAACAAATAGTGCACAAAGTAATGTGGCGATATGTAAACCATCGGAGTCAGCATCAGCCAAAATACAAATTTTGTCATATCGTAGGCCACTTAAATCTTCTGAATCAGGGTCAATTCCTAAGGCTACAGAAATATCATGAATTTCTTGTGAAGCTAATACCTGAGATGAGTCTACTTCCCAACTGTTCAGGATTTTCCCGCGCAGTGGCATAATAGCCTGAAATTCGCGGTCTCTGGCTTGTTTTGCAGAACCTCCAGCAGAATCTCCTTCTACTAAAAATAATTCTGAGCGAGTGGTATCTTGAGTCGAACAATCAGTGAGTTTTCCGGGTAAAGCAGGACCTTGAGTAACCTTTTTACGGGCCACTTTTTTGCTTTGACGTAAACGGGTTTGGGCGTTGTTAATACACATGTCGGCCAATAATTCAGCTACATCGGTATGTTGGTTAAGCCATAGACTAAAAGCATCTTTCACCACACCGGATACAAAAGCCGCGGCTTGGCGTGAAGATAAACGTTCTTTTATTTGGCCTGCAAATTGTGGATCTTGCATTTTGGTGGACAACACATAACTGCAGCGATCCCAAATATCTTCTGGAGTGAGTTTGACTCCCCGTGGCATTAGGTTTCTAAATTCACAAAATTCACGCATCGACTCCAACAATCCCTGGCGTAAACCATTCACGTGGGTACCGCCTTGGAGCGTTGGGATAAGATTCACATAACTTTCAGTGATCATTTCACCACCTTCAGGTAGCCACATAACCGCCCAATCTGCAGCTTCGGTGTTTCCTGAAATTGCACCTATAAAGGGGCTATCTTCTGGCAAAGTCACATATTGTTTTACTGATTGATATAAATAGTCCCTTAAGCCATCTTCGAAGTACCATTCGGTGGTTTCATTGCTGATTTTATCATCAAATCGAATGCGCAAGCCCGGACATAACACCGCTTTAGCACGCAACACATGTAAAAGCTTAGTGACAGAGAATTTGCTTGAATCAAAGTATTTGGGGTCAGGCCAAAAATGGACTTTTGTGCCTGTGTTACGTTTACCACAAGTATCAACAATTTCTAACTCTTGCACCTTGTCGCCGTTTTCAAAGGCAATTTGATGCACGTTGCCATTACGACGGATATTCACTTCCACCCTTTTGGATAAGGCGTTGACCACAGAAATACCGACGCCATGTAAACCACCAGAAAATTGATAACTTTTATTCGAAAATTTACCGCCAGCGTGCAGCTTAGTCATGATCAACTCGACCCCTGAAATACCTTCTTCAGGGTGAATGTCTACAGGCATACCTCGACCATCATCTGTCACTTCTATGGATTGGTCTGGATGTAATACCACTCGAATTGAAGTGGCAAACCCACCTAAGGCTTCATCAACACTGTTATCAATGACTTCTTGGCTTAAATGATTGGGTCGCGTGGTATCGGTGTACATTCCAGGGCGGCGTTGAACTGGCTCTAGGCCGTTCAAGACTTCAATAGCGTCTGCGTTATATTCGTTTGACATAGTTCTTAATTAGAGCTCTTATTATTCGAATGGTGGTTGTGAGGTTATGCCTACAACCTAGTGTATGTGCCATAAAGAAACATGTTATACCAAGCTTCAATTAGTCTTGCAGTAGAAACCTAAAAATATCTGGCAAGAATCTCTGAAAATCTTGAAAACTATGATCCCCGCCTTGTTCTATGCTTAATTTATAATCTTGGTATTTGGTTTCGGCCTGACGATAGTCCAAGGTTTCATCTGCAGTTTGTAATAGTACCCAATAATCAGATGTCGGCTTCAAGGTTGGAGTATCCAAAAGACGAAGTTCGTCAATATGTTTGTTTTCCAGCAAAAAGGGTTGTTGGGTATTTGGATTAATATGTTCACCCAAAAAATGGACTAACAATTCAAAAGGGCGCACCGCGGGGTTAATCAATACCGCTTTGCCTGAATATTTTTCCACCATGAATGTGGATAAAAATCCGCCTAGTGAGCTACCAATAAAACGCAACTTTTTGCCTTTATGTTTAGCGACTAGCTGCTCAATAATAGCCAGCGCTTCATTAGGATAATTAGCAAGCTGTGGTATTTCTATGGCTAAATCAGGATAGTTAGCCCTTACATGCTCAAAAAATTGCGCCGCTTTTTGAGATTGCGGAGAACTTAGAAATCCATGAAGATAAATAACGACATATTGCAAAGTTAGACTTGCTCTTGTATTCGAAAAGTTGACGTGGTTATTTGACCATTTTTCAGCAGATTAATCACTCTATACCCTGGCATTAAATCGCTTATAGCAAAAGATTTTTGGTTTGCAAACTGCCAACAAGTAGAGGGACAAGCCATATATAAACACTGGTTTATTTGCTGTTCAATCGCCATATGGATATGCCCGTAAACTACTCCTTTTATTGACGGGTATTTTGCGACCACCTCATTAAAACGTTGACGGTTTGTCCATTCATGTTTATCCATCCAGCCCCCACAGGGAATAGGGTGATGATGGGCTGCTAATAAGTGATAACCCTGTGGGTATAGGCTTAAATATTCAACTAAAGAGGTCAAGCTACCTTCTGATATTTGACCCATAGCTTGTTGATATTGGGTGTCTAATAAATGAATATGCCATTGGTTAGGCAACACTATTCGTGGATTATTCAACCACAAATATTCTTCAAAAATATTTGCCTTTAGCTGTGTATGGTTGTCATGGTTACCTGGAATAATGCCAATTTTGCAATCCATTTTTGTTTCATGGAGCAAACTAGACAAATGTTGGTAACTTTGTTCAGAGCCATCACCGCTTATGTCCCCCGTTATTAACAATACATCTGCTTGATGTGTTTTAACCTCAGCCAATATGTGTTTTAGGCTGCGAAAAGGGTTGATGTTGTTGTAGCCAACCCTTTGGTTATCAGCAAATAAATGGCAATCCGAAATTTGTATGATTTTCATTTTAGGAATGAACTAGACTTCAGAAAAATTTAGTTGGTTGCTTTGAGTTAAACAAAACTGCACCCATTCAGCTAAAAACAAATTAACCATTTCTTTTTCGTTTTTCTGATACATCTTAGTATTTGGGTATTGGTAGCTAGGCTTTAGAGATCCGATATTCTGTGCGCTGATCACTTCTGCCATTTTTGCATCATGATATAACCTCACCTGTACCACAGGACGTAAAAACTCATATTCTATTTGTCCTATTTGGTTTTTTTGTGACATTTCTAAGGTGCTGGTATAACGGCTACAATCAATGATTTTAATGGTATACAACAAACTAGCATTCACTCGAAACTGATACTCTAAATCTTCTGTATCACAATCAGGAAGCAATCTTAATAAACGTCCATAGTTAACTTCACACACCTTATGCATGTTGGCTAGCTTAGGAACATATTTTCGACCTATCTCTTTAGTCATGTGACCAACTTTCCAATACTTGTTGTTTATTCATAGCAAACCATTGTAAAGCAATCAGCGTTGCAGCATTGTCAATTTTACCTGAGTTTATCCAATCAAATGCGATTGATGAGGGCACTCTGTGCACTAAAATATCTTCACTTTCATATTCTAACCCATGCACACCTTTAGCATCGCTGGCATCTACCAAACCTATGAAAATATGCAAGCGCTCAGTGGTGCCACCTGGACTAGATAAATAGCTCAAGGCTTTATGCAATTTTTTTAAATCAAGGCCTGCTTCTTCTTTGGCTTCTCGGAAACAGACGTCTTCAGGTGTTTCGCCTTCATCAATGATACCTGCAACCACTTCCAGTAGCCAAGGTGAAGAGGAGGTGGGGATTGCGCCAATACGCACTTGCTCAATCATTACAAATTCATCTAACACAGGATCGTATGGCAAAACAGCGATGGCGTGGCCTCGTTCAAAAACCTCTCGGATAACGACATCGCTCCATCCGCCTTTAAACAATTTATGTTTAAATGCGTACTTAACCATTTTAAAGAAACCTTGGTATAACGTTTCCTTGCTTAATATTTGTACATCTTCATCTGAAAACTGTTGAATTTTTTGTTGACTTTCTTGCACACTTTTCTCCGACTATTAGCGTACTAATCTTTGGGTTATATAAACTATGCCCAAAGGTTTAAAAAGTAAGACTAGCATAACGAAGTTTCATATGCTGTGCGCTTAGGGTCTGTTAATTCATAATATTCTGTTACACTTCAGGCCTTGGTGTTACCACAAAGCATTGTTACTTAACACTTGATTTGCTTAGACTTTACCCACACATATAATATTGATATCCGACAATGCGTACCTTTCACTGAGTACATGGCTAAGATCGGACAAAGAACCACATAGGACTACCAATGAAAAAAACATTTTTGTCGTCGATGATCTGCATGGGGATTAGCATGGGGCTCTCTACATCTGTTTTTGCAGATGATCTCTACCAAGTTTATCAAATGGCAGTTGAGAAAGACCCTACCACTAACCGCGCTAAAGCTGACAGAGATGCCGCTTTCGAGGGTATATCCATAAGCAGAGCAAATTTATTACCTCAAGTCTCCGGCTCTGTGAGTTATACCGATAGCACATCAGAACAATTTAATTTCCAAACCGATACAAATGGTCAACCTGTTGTTGGCATAATTGAAAATGATTCTAGGAACTTAGGGCTAGGTTTAAATCTGAGCTTGTCAATTTATGACAGACAAAATTGGGTGGCCTTGTCTCGTGCTGAGAAAGTGGCACATCAAAGTGACACAAATTACGCGCTGTCAAAACAAGATTTGATTGTTAGAACTACTGACGCTTATTTAGCAATTCTGCGAGCCAAGGATAGCCTTATTTTTGTGCAAGCCGAAAAACGCGCTATTGAACGACAATTAGAACAAACAAAACAACGTTTTAATGTGGGCTTAACTGCCATTACTGATGTCCATGAGGCCCAAGCTAACTTTGATAATACTGTGGCCCAAGAAATTATTACTGAAAATGTGGTTGAATTACGTTTGGAGCAGATGCGTGAAATCACGGGTAAATATCATGACAATATTTCGGTACTGAATACCGAAAATTTCAGTGCTTCACGCCCTTCTCCTGAAGGTGTTAATAAATGGTTGAAAATCGCAGAACAAAAAAATCTTGATCTCATGGTCAGAAATTTTTCAAAAGACATCGCAAAAGACGACATAGCATCGGCCAAAGCAGGACATTACCCAACACTTTCGTTGAGTGGCAGTTATGGTAGAAACGATACCGAAATAAACGGTAGCAGTGATTTTCCAGCCAGAGACAATAACTCAATAGGTTTGACTTTAAGTGTGCCTATATACTCTGGTGGCGCAGTCAGCGCCCAGACTGCCCAAGCTAGATATCGCTTTGTGGCTGCCAGTGAAGACTTAGAATTGGCTTACCGTTCCACAGTGCGCTCAGTGCGATCTGCCTATAATGACGTCATTGCTTCTACATCGACTATCCGTGCTCTACAACAAGCGGTTGTTTCAGCAGACAGTGCATTAAAGGCTACAGAAGCGGGCTTTGATGTAGGCACTAGAACAATTGTGGATGTGCTAAACAGTACCAGAAACCAGTTTGACGCTAGGCAGCGACTTGCCAGTGCTCGGTATGACTTTATCAGTGCTATATTAGATTTGAAACGCGCATCGGGAAATCTAACTGAACAAGATTTAGTCGACATCAATCGTGGACTGATGCCTGTTAAAGTTAGCTAATAACAATCAAAAAAATCTCAAGGGCGGCTTTTGCTGCCCTTTTTATTTTTTCAATTAAAACACCCCGTTATCAAAAGACAAATAATCGATAACCCATGACTATTTCTTTACTTACTGTCGGTACACCTGGCGGTATTAAGGCCTTACATACAAAAAGGAATATTCATAATTGATTGACAGCCAAGCTCAATTCAATAATCTATCGCCGATTTTACTATTTTCTGAGACCCACTTCCCAATATGAAAGCTTCGACCCTACAAGCCAAATTTATTCAAATACGTTCAAACAAATTATTCGAAATTTTTGTTGTGACCGTTATCGTTTTTTCTGCCTTATTGGTAGGGGTCAAAACCTATGAAATATCGGGACTCATGTACAGTATTGCTAAGTTTCTTGATTGGTTTATTAGTGCTTTTTTTCTAACTGAAATCACCATTCGGTTTTTGGCTGAACATCGTAAACGAGATTTTTTCAAAAGCTTCTGGAATATCTTTGATACTTTGATTGTTATCATTAGCTTGATCCCTGCGGATGATACTGAGTTGGCATTGGTGGCAAGATTAGTCAGAGTATTTAGAGTGCTCAGAATGATTTCTATTATTCCTGAACTCAGAATTTTATTAGTCTCTTTAATCAAAGCTATGCCACAACTTGGTTATGTGATGTTGTTGATGTTTATCATCTTTTATATTTACGCAGCGGTTGGTAGTACCTTATTTGCCACTATTAACCCTGATTTATGGGGTAATATCATTATCTCGCTGCTGACGTTATTCAGAGTCATGACCTTTGAAGATTGGACCGATGTGATGTACGAAACCATGGAAGTCTATCCGTTGAGCTGGATATTTTATCTGAGCTTTATTTTCTTCACCGCTTTTGCATTTTTAAACATGGTGATTGGTATAGTGGTGAATGTCATGGAGCAAGAAAATGCTAATGCGAGGGCTGAAGCATTGGAGGAAGAGGGTGAGCCAAGCCTTAAAGAAATATCCCAACAAATATCACAATTACAGCGGCAGATATTATCTATGAATGACAGGAAAGAGTCTTAAGTCTAAGGCACTCTAGTGTGTCTTTTTGTAATAGCGTCTCCACACATTCGGCTGTTACTTCCTGAGAGGCCAATTATCTATGGGCAATGGTATGACTCATTCACTGATTGTGAAAGCGACTAGTCCAAAATAAGCCATTTCGCGTATATTACTGTTATTGTAACAAGTTCTCATTTTTTCTTATTTAATGTCATTAAGAGTTGTTCATGAAATACCAAGGTAGTCCTGCTTTTACCCACAGCCAAAACGATAAAGTGGGCGTGTTAGTCACAAATTTGGGTACACCCGATGCGCCTAAAAAGTCTGAATTAAAACGTTATTTAAAAGAGTTTTTATCCGACCCGAGAGTGGTGGAAGTACCAAGGTTGCTGTGGTGGATGATTTTAAATTTGGTTATTTTAAATATTCGCCCTAAACGTTCAGCTAAAGCCTATGAGACTGTGTGGACAGAGCGCGGTTCACCGCTTATGTATCACACTCAAGATCAAGCCAATGCCTTGCGAGACCATCTGAAACAACAGTATGGTGAGAATATAGTGGTAGAATTTGCCATGCGTTATGGTTCACCTTCTGTAGATTCTGCGGTGGACAGCATGTTACAGCAGGGAGTAAGAAAGTTATTGGTGTTGCCTCTGTACCCACAATATTGTGCCTCAACTACTGGATCTACTTTTGATGCAATTGCCCAAAGTTTCCGTAAAAGACGTTGGATCCCTGAACTACGGTTTGTGACGCATTACCATGACAACGCAGATTATATAAAGGCGGTGGCAGATAAAATTAAAGTTCATTGGGAGCAACATGGTCGAGCCGACAAGTTGATCTTTAGTTATCACGGTATTCCCAAACGTTACTTATTAAATGGTGACCCTTATCATTGCGAATGTCATAAAACGTCCAGGCTCATCGCAGCAGAATTAGGGTTAACTGATAATGAACACTTTACTAGCTTTCAATCACGTTTTGGTCGAGAAGAATGGTTAAAACCTTATACCGATCATTCTCTTAAGGCATTTCCAGAGCAAGGCGTTAAGTCTGTACAAATCGTTTGTCCCGGATTTGCTGCAGACTGTTTAGAAACGATTGAGGAAATTGGTGAAGAAAATCGTGACTATTTTCTTGAAGCGGGGGGTGAACGTTATGAATATATTGCGGCACTAAATGCGGATGAAGCACATATTCAAGCCCTTTCGAAGTTACTTGAGTCTCACTTACAGGGCTGGGCAACAACACCAGAAAACACTGCACTGCGAAATGAACTGGCAAAAGCTAAGGGCGCCAAGAACTAAATAAATTAACCTATATTGCATAATGACCAAACAAGACCTGTTTAGTGGTGTGTGTTAACATAATGCTTACATTGTTATGTTGCTCACGTCGCTAGAAGTACATAATCTGATGAGTACTTATTAGATAATAATCAGAAAAGCCGCGCAAACCCTGTTATGGGTGAATAAGACGGATGCAGAACGGGAACCTCCATGTCTACACAAAACCTCACCGACCAAGCTTTGGTCCACACCCCATTTTTTACCAACGATGCTACTGTTATGGGCATCTTGGCGATTTTACTGGGTTTAGTATTTTATACTGCCAACAGCCAAGCTCCTTTTTGGCGCAAGCTTTATATGTTTGTGCCATCGGTTTTACTTTGTTATTTTTTGCCTTCGCTATTAAATACTTTTGGTTTGATTGATGGCGAAAACTCTCAGCTTTATTATGTGGCCTCTCGTTACCTGCTGCCCGCCTGTTTAGTATTATTAACCATTAGTGTCGATTTAAAAGCCATCGCTAAGTTAGGCAGCAAAGCGATCATTTTGTTTTTCACAGGTACTTTGGGTATTGTGATTGGCGGCCCAATTGCCCTGCTGCTGGTGGCTTCTTTTTTCCCCGAGTTGTTAGGTGTCGATGGTCCCAACGCAGTTTGGCGAGGCATGACAACCGTTGCAGGAAGTTGGATTGGTGGTAGTGCCAATCAAGTGGCTATGAAAGAAATTTATGGTGCAGGCGACCAGATGTTCTCTGCCATGGTGACGGTTGACATCATAGTGGCAAATTTATGGATGGCCGTATTGTTAATCATGGCGGCAAACGCAAAATCCATTGATGCTAAAACGGGTGCCGATACCTCAGCAATTGATGAGCTTAAAGCCAAGGTTAAGAGTTTTGAGTCTCAACATTCGCGCATTCCAAGCCTAACTGACATTATGTTGATTGTAGCGGTGGGACTGGGAGTCACAGGTTTTGCCCATATGTTTGCCGATACAATTGCGCCGTATTTTGTCGAAAACTTTCCTGAATCACGGAAATTTAGTTTCCATAGTAAATTTTTCTGGATGATAGTGTTTGCTAGTACTGTTGGTGTGGTGCTGTCTTTCACCAGAGTTCGTCAGCTAGAAGGAGCAGGTGCATCTAAAATTGGTTCGGCTTTTTTATATATATTAATTGCGACTATAGGCATGAAGATGGATGTCACTATGATTGCAGATCAGCCGCTATTTTTTGTGATTGGTGCAATTTGGATGTTAATCCATGCTTCACTTATGTTGATTGTCGCCAAGCTAATTAAAGCGCCTTTGTTTTATATGGCGGTAGGTAGCCAAGCAAATGTGGGCGGGGCAGCTTCGGCGCCTGTGGTCGCCTCTGCTTTTCATCCTTCACTGGCACCTGTAGCGGTAATGTTAGCTGTGTTTGGGTATACAGTTGGCACGTATATGGCTTGGTTCTGTGGGCAAATTTTGCAAGTGATTAATCAAACATAACAACTCTGGAAAAAAATGACTGCAACAGTTCAGGCACCCAAAGCACTTTTACAGGCACAGAAGTTGGCGAATCTAACCGACTCCAAGATACGTATTCCATTTTTAGGCTTTCGTCTAGGATTAGATTTTTTGGTGGGGCTGATCCCTTTTATAGGTGATCTCATTATGGTGGGGGTGTCGCTTAGCATTGTTGCTATGGCTAAAAGTATGCAGGTGCCAAGAGCACTACGAATAGCCATGGTAAAAAATATTGCGATTGATTTTTTTCTTGGTTTAATCCCGTTTGTGGGTGATGTGGTGGATTTATTTTATAAATCTAACCAAAAAAATGTACGCATTATAGAAAAGTGGTGGGTTAGTCAGAATCATCAACAAATCCAATCTAATAGTCAGCAAGCCCTTCAAGAATGGGAAAAGTCCCAAGACATATAGAAATATAGAAATATGGGTTTACTCACTGATGCTGCAAGACTTTAAATCTTCTAATTTTATAATGGTTAAACAAGCTTGGTTCGTTGCCGATAGCACTATCTTGGGTGCGCAGTTGGCATTAAATGCTTCTTGCCAACGGGCAGCGCACAAGCACCACTTATCTCCCGCCTGTAATCCTGCAAATTGATATTGTGGCATGGGTGTGGACAGATCATTACCTCTAGATTTTGAAAATTCGAGAAAATCCTCAGTCACAACTGCGCAAACACTATGATTCCCATGATCACTTGAAGGCACATAACAAAATCCTTCACGGGTAAAGCCGCTATTTCCACAGCAAAGTTTTAATGGTTGGCCTAATACATTTTTTTCATTTGGCATAGATACTCTTAGTTAATCCAATTGCGTTAGTGTTATGACAGATTATACCAGTCTTTAGGTTTAGTAACGGACTTGATGAAATTAGCTATGTAAATTGATTACACAGCAACATATTTCTGTTGCTGTGTTTCAGACTTGCCTAATAAACTGACAGGCGGGTTTGAGCGAATAGCCGCCGTTGGGCATATTCAATTTTTGATTGAGCTATAGCTCTAAAGGGGGCATTAACGCTTTGCGAAGGGGCAAATGCGAATGTTGTTGGGCTTTGCCCAGTGAGTATTTGTCCCAGCCGCGATTTTTGCGGCGAACTTAGGCAACTTGTTATATGCATTACGCAGCGATTAAAGGCTTAACATCAAGTTCTTTACGATGCATCTCTGCTTGCCATAAATCATATTGGCTTTGCTGATTCATCCAGCTTTCAGATGAAGTATTGAATGCAATAGAAAGTCGTACAGCCATTTCAGGGCTAATACCTGCTTTGCCATTGATTATGCTAGATAGTGTTTTTCTACTAACACCTAAAGCATTTGCTGCTGCCGTAATACTAAGTTCTAGAGGCTCAAGGCAAAGCTCTTTTATGATTTCACCCGGATGTGGTGGATTGTGCATAAGCATAATGTTATCTCAGTGATAGTCTTCATAATTGACTATTTCCGCATGCTCTCCGTTAAAGCGGAAAGTAACTCTCCAGTTACCACTAACCCGAACAGACCATATATCAGATCTGTTACCGGTTAAAGGGTGCAAAAATAATCCTGGTAAATTCATATCATTGGCAGAAGTAGAAGCGTTTAAGCGACCAACTATTAGTTTAAGTCGCTTAGAATGCTTTACTTGGACACCAGAAGTCTTTCCCGTTTTGAAAAACCTCTCAAGCCCTTTATGTATAAATGATAGAATCATAAAACATTGTAACCTGGTACGACTCAAGTGTCGATTTTATTTCGCATATAACGCTTCGCATAAACAGTGGAGCAAGTTGGACGCTTTTTTGCTCAGTTTGTTTTGCAAAAAAACGGCCTACTTGCAGAGTCTAGTTTTATGCGTTTGTTAGGCGCCTTTGATTAGTTTTGGGAAGTTTTCGTTTTGAACAATCTTGCCAATCAAGTTTTGGACTGCTGGCATCAAAGCTTGGGCTGTTTGATTACATGCAGTCTCTCCATAAAAGCTACTTGTAAAAGAGTAACTTTCTTTAACGGATATGGACTCTCCATTAGAGGAATTCAATGTCATAGCGATATCCCAGCTACCTGATGCAGAGGAGAAGTCGATAGAATCTAATATGCCAGTGAGGGTTATAGGAGCATCACCGTCGAAAGCCTCTGCCATTTTTAACTCATCAATAAATGCCTTACGAATGAATCCTTCAAACGATTGGCCATCTGGAGTTTTTATTGGCCCAACACCTCTACACATAATACTAGTTTGGCTTTCCCCGGCAGTACTGAACTCACCAACATTAATATTAGAATCAGCCATTTTCTTTAATAATGAAATATTGTCTACCGATACAGCATAGCGATTAACTGAGTAAGTGGAACACCCCGAAACTCCTAAAAGAACTAGAGAGACTAAACCTATTTTTTTTAACATTTTTACGTTTCCTTTTTATATTATAATATCCGATTTACTTCGAATTTGTGCCTAACGCCCAATTAACGGGCAAAAAATTGTGACGAAGGTGCAAAAGCCAACTGTTTTTTGTCCTTGTTTAATTTCTTGTTAGGTAACACTACTCATCCCACTCAGGGTACTGCTCTGGTTTTACACCGCTTTCGAGTACCACTCTAGGGTAAAATGTATCTGGCTTTTCACTAAAACACTTTTTACGGCTTTTATTTATTTGAAACAACCAGCTATCGCCATAATCAAACATATAAAAGAGCTTATTGCCTTTTGCTTTTGATAATATAGTTTCAATTGTTTCTTGAGTTACTTTGTCATCATCGCATGATATGCGCTGCGCACTTCTAGAATAATAAGAGCTAGCAATACAAAACTCATACATGTGGTCATTATCAAAACCTACAGCACACAAAATTGCCTGATGTAATTCTTCCAAGCTATGGTCAATAGGGATTTCTAAAGCACATTCCCATTCATTATGAGCGTGCATACCATCAAGTAATTTTATCTTTAAAGTTTCAATCATACTCAGACTTCACCGTGTTACCTAACGCTTCAAATATAGGGCGCGGCTTTTTCGCGTCCCAGCCATAATTTGTTTGTTATGTTCGTTTTTGCAATTTTTGAGTTTGTTTTTCGAATAAAAAGCCTAAAGTATCAGCCACGTGTCCTACAGCAATAATACCCCTAAGCGTCAATTCTTGATCCATACTAAAATAGCGACTCACATTATTGCCAAATGATTTAATTATCTTGTTAATTTCCCCGTTATTGAATATTTCAATAAACCGAGTACATGGTGCCGATTTCTGATTGCGTGAATCTGTACAATTTTTGGCATCTACTGCTAGCTCTTCGTAGTTGCTTACCAACAACTCTAGCTCTACTTTGTTATCCGCCGCACTAGCTAATGCACTTAAAAATACGGAAAGCCAAGCCAAAGCAATTATTAAAACTCGAATTCTCAAATTTTTCCTCCAAGAACATAACGATTATTATCGAGCATGTCGTATATGTAACTTCTCGATTTGATTTTTATTTCCGTCACCTTCAGTGCTTACCTTTTGATTTTATTTAATATTTTTCACTATCATGCCATCCAAACCGCAAAGAGTTGCAAAAGCAAAAGGAGCCTGACTTTAACGCGACTTTTTATGCTTCCTATTAAATACTATGCATAAAATATTTTCCATAATTAAATGAATGACTTAGCGTTTTTGAGAAAAAGAAAGTGAGACCAGTCAAAATTACATAATAGGAAGCGAAAAAGGCATTATTTACTAAATCTCATTATACCTGAGCTTATATACAGTTGATTTAGAGTCCGCTTTATGGAAAATTATTGCAATTACAAAATCAGTGGCGAATGACGGGTATTGGCACAAACCCGTCGGACAGCGGGTTTTATTTATTTGTGCGAGTTTCAAACATTAATTCCCAGTTTCAAACTTTAATATGCTCGTACATCAAGTGTCAGAACCAATAACTGAAGCTTCTTTTTATTTGGTGTGTAAGGTAAGTTATGCTTGCGCAATAAAATTACTGCCTAATGTTAAATTCGAGTCGAGCATGGATATCTTGACTATGAAAAACTGGTGTATAGAAGAAAAAGCGTTTCAACAAGGTTACCCAAGCACTTTTTGATGTTGAAAGAATTCAAGTCGGGGCAATATAATTATATGATTTTATCTGCGATCGAGGTGTCTGCTTATAAAGAGGAATTGAGTACCAGTATATATCGGACTGTTTTGACCATTCCTTTTTATCATTTTATACATAAAAAACACGCAAGTATGTTGGAAGATGTTAATCATGGATTAACAGATTTCAAACAAACACCCTCATATGAAGATTATCGTAACGTTACTGGCTAAATTAATTATTATTCACAACGAGCTTTCGCTTTTGGCGGCACTCAATATCAAAGAAGAACAACTATGAAAATATACGACACTAAAACCGCACCCTCTCCAAGACGGGTACGCATATTTTTAGCTGAAAAAAATATACCAATGGAATATGTGCAAGTTGATTTGCAAAAGGGTGAAAATATATCACCACAAATGCGCCAGAAAAATCCGGTAGGTAAAATACCTATTTTAGAGTTAGACGACGGCACCTGTATTAGTGAAGGTGCATCGATTTGCTTGTATTTTGAAGAGCTATATCCAGAAATTAACCTGTTGGGAAAAAACGCCCTAGAAAAAGCCAGCATAGATATGTGGCACCGTCAGGTTGAATTGTACTTTTTTGGTCAGGTAGGTATGTGCTTTCAACATACCACTGGATATTTTAAAGACCGTATGACACCCGTTAAAGAATATGGTGAAGTGGCTGGCAAAAACGCTGCAGATTTTCTTAAAGTACTAGAAAAACGTTTATCTGAGTCTGAATTTATTGCCGCTGACCGATTCACTATCGCCGATATTACTGCTATGTGTGCAGTTGACTTTGCCCGAGTTGTGAATATTAAAATTACTGATGAACAACCCAATCTCAGGCGATGGTATAACGCTGTGAGCAGTCGTCCAAGCGCCAAAGCTTAAGTTTAGGGATACAGATTAGGCTGCATAGATGTACCTGTTTTGCAGGTATCGGAGGCGAAACCCTTTGTCACTGCTATGTGATGATATTTATGCCTGACCTAGTGATAACCTTCCAGCGTATTGAGACCATTGAATCGGTAATAAAACGCCATCATTAACGGCGTTTTACATAAACTCTTAATCTCGCCACCTTTTGGTTAGTTCATCATAGGCATCGATTCTCCGGTCTCTAAAATACGGCCATATGCGTTTGATTTGTTCTGTGCGGTTAAGGTCGATGTCGACTATTAGGTTTTCTTCTTTATCGCTGCTGGCTTGGGCTAGCATTTCGCCTTGTGGACCAGCGACAAAACTTTGCCCCCAAAACTGAATGCCGGGATCGCCCGCCACTGGAGAAGCTTCAAAACCTGTGCGGTTTGCTACCACTACGGGTAACGAATTAGCCACGGCATGAGAGCGCTGTATGGTTTTCCAAGCATCGTGTTGACGGCCCTGTTCTGCTGCTGTGTCGTTTTTATCCCAGCCTATCGCAGTGGGGTAAAACAGCATATCGGCTCCCGCCATCGCCATTAACCTTGCCGCTTCTGGATACCATTGATCCCAACATACCAACACACCGAGTTTGCCGACGCTGGTTTGAATCGGTTCAAAGCCTAAATCGCCGGGAGTAAAGTAAAACTTCTCATAAAAACCAGGGTCATCGGGGATATGCATTTTTCGATATTTGCCGACCAAACCTTGTTGGCGATCAAACACCACAGCAGTATTGTGATACAAACCTGAGGCTCTTTTTTCAAATAATGAGGTAATAAGCACTATGTTTAATTTAGCTGCAAGGGCAGCAAAATAATCAGTGGCAGCACCGGGTATGGGCTCTGCCAAGTCAAAAAAATCGGTGTTTTCTTGCTGACAAAAATACAATGTGCTGTGCAATTCTTGCAACATCACCAGTTCACAACCTTGTTCAGCCAAAGTACTCACTTGTTCGGCACTGTGCGCCCAGTTAACATTTTTATCATTACTGGCAACCGCTTGTTGTACCACCCCGATTTTTAAACTGCTCTTATTCATATACACAAACTCCATTGGCAAAACAATGCAATACTTCAGGTTTAAGTATGCCACAAGGTATTTGCATACTAATACAATGCAAGCTACCAAATTGCTGAACTAAGGGCAGGCAATTTATCGGCACAATAGTAAATTCGGGGTAGGCGTTTTGCATAACCTGCAAAGCCAACGTATCTTCTGTTTGTTGATAAATGGGGCACAAAATATGTTGGTTAGAAATTAAGAAGTTGGCATAAGAAGCCGGAAGTCTGTCGCCCTGTGAATTGACAATGTGCGGCAGTGGCAATTCAAAAATTTTGTGAGTGGGCAAAATTTGCTGACATTCTTTAACTAAGGCAGCCAAGCCTTCAAAATGACTGTCGTCTGGGCGATTAAAAGCAGACTGGATAACCAGACCCTTATCTGGGGTAAAACGTACTAAGGTATCAATATGCCCATCTGTATCATCGCCCTCTAAATGCCCGTTTTGTAAAATAATACTGTGTTTAGCGCCTAAGTCTCTTTCAAAGTCTTGCTGGTAAGAAATAATAGGTTTATCGCCATTACGTTTAGGATTGGACAGGCAAAGTTCGGTAGATAAAAGGGTGCCATATTGGTCAATTTCCAATGCGCCACCTTCAACGACTAGATTAATTGATTTGATTGGCTGCTGACAAAGTTGACTCAGTACATCCTGATTTATTTTATTATCTTTAGTGGCATCAAACTTTTGTCCCCATCCATTAAATACAAACTCAATAGGTCGTAAACCTGATTTATTTCCACAGCTTAAAAATCCGTAGTCTCTTATCCATGTATCATTGTATTGTGCGCTGACGATCAATACTCTGCGGGATTTTTTTAACCTACTTAAACAATTTTTAATCTCGTCACTGCGCACTAACAACACAACATGAGTATTCGCTTGGTTAAGTGATTCAATGATATTTAGATAAACTCGTTGTACATTTTCAAGCCAAGGATGCCAATCGGTATTTTTATCTGGCCAAACAAGCATCATGGCTTCTTGTTGAGTCCATTCGGGTAACAGTTGGTAGTTGTTAGTCATGCATATTGTTCGTTTAAAATTTTTGTGGATTATAATACCTAGATTTCATGGTGTCTTGTTGTGCTTTTTCTCATATCATGAATAAAAAACGCTATCGGGATTTATTCTCTGTATTAACTGCTGCTGAAGTAGTCGTTCTAAGGGATAAATTGAGCCCTAAAAGTCTACACTTGATTCTGGCGTAATATCATCGATAGTGTCATATCAAGTTTTTGGGGTGCTTTTATGTGGCTTCAAATTCATTTTATGGCTTAAAAATTGTTATTAATTGTTAAAACAGTTTAACAAACAGACATTACACCGCTATTTTTTGTATACCTTTGCTCTTTTTTTAGATTGATTATTATCTTTAGCCGTTTTTAACGTTATTTTTGATATATGTGTTTTTTAAAAATCTATATTTTTCAATTAGTTATAGCTGTAATATAAGTTTAACTGTTTGTTTTACATCACTTTTACTAGTTGTATACAATAAAATCACAGAAGTTTATTGGTCGATCAGTCATAAATACTGTGCGGTTTGTAACCGTAATGATGAACTAACTGGAGAATACTGATGAAAAAACTAATCGCACTACCTGTAATATTTGCAATATCGATGGCTTTTTTTGCACTGAATGCCAGCGCAAAATTGGGTTCACCCGATAAGGTGCAATATGCCGGTGACTTAGGGTATAAAAATTTCTGTGAAGCTGTGGTCAAAGATGATGTCAACATGCTCAAGCGCAGTGTCAGAAAAAAAGTAGGTTTAGTCGCGAGCAGCTCACAAGCTGTGCTGAAAAAGTTAACCGCATCCAATGGAATGGAATGTAACGGGGTTGATTTAGTGTCATTTTCAGAGCAACGTAAAGCTTCGCAAGTATATCAATATCTTTCTAATGCAAAGTAAATTGTACTCGCAAGCTACCAATATCAGCCCATAGCTTGCATGGCTAGTTATGGGCTGGTTCTAGTTTTATTGGTAACTTTTTTGGCAGGCTGTTGCAACTAATAGGTTGTAAGTTACTGCGTATTGGTACAATTGTTTTCGTAAACTTAATTCCTTTTCTGACCTCAATGCATCACCACTGTTAGCCAATAATCGGTAACCACATTGTTGTTGAAGTGCGGATGACTCATTGTCGATGCCCGGAAAAGAGGTGGCTCTGCCAGCAAAGGCTAATAATCTGAAATCTTGCTTTTGAATCGCTAAATTCGCATCTGCTCTAGGATCTGCATAATAAAGCCATTTGAGATCAGCAGTTTGATTGTCACTGAGCTCCTCACTTTGATTCTCTTGAGTTGCCTCAGATGTTTGAGATAAAAAAGGTATGTTGGTTTGGCTGCAACCCAGTGTTAAAAAACCTGTCGCAGTGGCAAACATCAAAAGGGATAACCGATTATTCATAATTGCCCTTACAAAGTGATTGATTGACTAACTTTATAGAAAAACAAAGAAAAGACAAAAGACTTAGCAGCATCATACTTCCCCCACCAGAATCTTTAGAAGCCGCCGTTACTGAATTAACTTGAACGCTCAGTGTCCCTTCGTCCCTTAATGTGCCGTCTGACACCAGATAGAAGATGGATTCAGTACCGGAAAAATTCGTTGCTGGGGTATATATAAGTTGTTGATTGGTTACTGCCACTTGGCCTTGACCACTGTAGCTAAACGAGTCGATGCTCAACACATCCATATCTACGTCGTTGTCGTTGATTAATACGTCAATCGCCACAGAGACACTGTTTTGTTCAACAGAAATGCTATCGTTATTTGCCACTGGCGCATCATTGACCTCTGTAACCTGTACCTGTAGTGAAAATACATTACTGTCTTCTACGCCATCATTAACCACAACTGATACGCTCAGCATACCGTTGAAGTCCGTATTTGGTGTCAGAGTTTGTTGATTGATACTGTAGTTGTCCCCGTTTTGTAAACTCAGAGTGAAGTCTTGTGGATAGGCAGAGTCTGGATCAGATACATTTAAATCAGCAAAATCAATTTGTGTTGTTGCGTCTTCATTAAGGCTTATGCTCTTCTGACTATCTATTATGGGCGCCACTGGCTCAGCAGCCATAATCGAAAATGCTTCATGGCTGAGAGCATAAAAAACATTGTCGCTACATTTTAATACCAGTCGTGCGTCAATACTGGTGACATTAGGCACGGTGATGTTTTGTTGTCCATCATTGGGTGTTCCCATCAACACTGAGGTTTCAAACGGGTTTACTGCGTCAGCGATAAGCAAAATATCGACATTGGCACAATTGATGGGTGCCATTAGCGTATCGCCAATATCCCATGTCACTGTTTGTTCAGATAAACCTTGCCATTGTGTCGGTGTATCAATATTGAATGTTTGGTTAGCGGTCGTCACAGTAATCACTAAGTCTTGCTGGTTTACCCCGCCTTTGTTATCTCTGGCTGTTAACCTAAAACGCATATCCCTGTCGGTGGTGGCATACGTTTCACCAAGACGAGTTTGACCAGTAAGTACATCACTTAGCTGAGGAAAGTAACGTTGTGTTATTTCTATTGGGCTATAAGAACGAAACAGCGGGTTGTTGCCATTATCGCTATGCATTTCAGTAAGATTATTTGTTGCTCCTAACGTACCGCCATTATCAAACTGCTCCCACGTGTAAGTGAGCAAGTCGTTGTCTGTATCTGTGGCAGAGCCGCTTAGTACAAAAGGTGTGTCAGCGGGAATAGTATAAGCATTTTGTGTCAATTGAATTTGTGGGATGGCGTTATCAATTGCAGCTTCAACACCACAACGTTGCCCAGAGAAACCATCGACATAGTCACGAATATTCTGAATCGAGATTGAATGAAAATAAGGGTCGCTGTCATTTTGCAAGTTTTGTGATCCACAAATACCCGCATAAGACATAATGGTGGAGCCACTGCCGGGCTCATAAGCTGAGCTGGTGTTGCGTTGACCTTCTGCACAACTATCGGAGTTGGTGGCGTTAAAGCTATGACCAGCACCCAATTGATGACCTAATTCATGGGTAACCAAGTCAATATAAAAGCGTTCTCCTTGAGGGTTACTTAAACCTGTGTAACCTTGGGCTTTAAACTGGCTGTTACACACCACACCTACGTACGCTAATCCGCCTCCATTGGTACCAAGTAAGTGTCCGACATCATAGTTTTGACTACCAATGGCTTGGTCGACAACATCTTGATTTTTCTCGATATCAGTGGCGATATCTGAATTGGTGTATGGGTCGCTAGTGGCATCAAAGAAAATGATGTCTTGATTATCAATCAATTCAAACTGTAAGGCCAAGTCGATTAACAATACCTGATTGATGCGGTTCACCAAATTCATCAATTCGGCCAATACATTTTCGGTCGTTCCGCCTAATTTTTGGCCGTACTCTCCTGTGGTGCTAATAGCCAGCTTATAGGTGCGGACAGTGTTGCCAGTAGTGACTAACTTTTGTGCCAAGACAGGCTGTTCTTGTTGTCTATCTGCCAGCAAAAAATCAGCTGTGAGTGAGACTGCTTTAGGCTCGGTGGGTGCATCTTTGTACCAATAACTAGCATATTCTACTGCTTCACCTTGATACCGAGGCGACAACAACATCCATTGGTTGTTGTATCGAAAAAAACCAAATAAGCCTAGGTGGGAAATACTAAATCGGCCGATGTTTTTTGGTTGGTCAACTTGCTCAGCCTGATAAGTCATTAAGTGGGGATATTGTTCGGATAAATTTTCGCTTAAAATGGGCGAGGGGCTAAGTTTGACCGGTATACTTAAGCCGTTGGGCAAAGGCAAAGTGATTTCAGTTGCTAAGCCTAGATTGGAAAATGTGTTGTTTAACAAAGCTTGGTTTATCTGTATGAATCTTGCATTGTCAGCCATTGCACGAAGTGGTTTGACTTGTTCTGACTTAGCTTGACTGGATCCCTCTTGCCATAATGTTTTGGCTTGAATGGCAAAATTGATAAAGCTGAGGGTCAATAACAGAATAAATCGATGGCTAATGGCGCGCATAAATGGGGTCACTAAACTTTGCATAAGTACCTCTATGACTCATTAAAAACCATAAAGTGCGAGAACGTATTGATCTCGCCATTTGTTAGTTCTTAGATTCAAGTAATCTTTCAACCTGTTGAATGGCAAATTCTACATGGGCTATTTGTTCTGGATCCGATAGCGCAAAATCTAACCCTAAAATACTTTTGATGTGAAACTCGCTTTGCAGCAGGCTAAAAAAAGTCACAGCACATTTATGAGCGAACTCTTCTGTGATAGGTTGTTTAGCAAATGTTAAAAAACATTTAGCCAAATATTCCAAGCTATGTTTTGGGCCAGCTTGATAGAATAATTCAGCTACTCTGGGGTTACTGTTTACCTCACCTATTATGACGCGATAAATAGCAATCACTTGGTGGTCATGGAGTAACTTCACTATCTGTAAACCCCTTTCGCGCAGTACCTGAACCAAGTTGTAGTCTGCTACTTCTAGGTGTCTATCATCTAGTTGATATTCGGCACACTTTTCCTCAATCACGGCTAAAAATAAAGCCTCTTTATTATTGAAATGCGAATAAACAGTCTGTTTAGACACGCCTGATTGTTTGGCCACCATTTCCATAGAACAGCCACTAAAACCACTGATTAAAAATAACTCGCCTGCGGAAGTTAATACTTGCTTACGCTTTTCAGCACTTTTAGGCCTTCCAGCCTTACTGGTCTCTTTATTTGACAACGATAAACCTCTACTGATCCAAAAAAGTATTTGCAACGTTCACATTAAACATTACTATATATCAAACTAGACAGTCTAGTATTTAATTTATTTTGATTTTTATCAAATTCACCGAGAACTTTATGACAAATGCTAATCAGTTGCCACAACAGCTAAGCTACAAAAAATATTTGATTTGGCTGATCCCCTTTATTGCACTGATCGCTTTGGTGGTATTAATGAAAGCATCTGGCAATGGGCAGACTCAGCAAGCTCCCACTGAGGCTAAAAAACTATTAGTGAATGTTATGCCTATTGAATGGCATGAGCAATATGTGCAAAAACGTTTAGTTGTTGGGCGTGCAGAAGCCCCGCAAACGGCAGCTATAGGTTTTGATTTATCTGGCTCTGTGGTGGATATATTGGTGGATGAAGGGCAAGTGGTGGTCGCAGGAGAAATACTCGCTAAAATAGACGACCAAAGACTTAGGGCGCAAATGAGTGAGTTATCTGCCATTTTAAATCGCGCTGAATCTGAAGCTAATTTGGCGGAGCTTTCACTTAAGCGAGTGGTTGAACTGGTAGATAAAAAACTTGAGTCAGCTCAGCGATTAGACGAATCAAGAGAGTCAGTTAATGCCGCCAACGCTTTTGTCGATGAAATTGTTGCCCGTAAACAAACGTTATTAGTTGAAATAGGGAAAACCAAGTTGTTGGCACCTTTTGACGGCAGTGTTGTTAGCCGCTTAGTTGATAAGGGTACTGTAGTTGCTGCTGGGCAAACGTTGTTTAATTTTCAGCAAAACGGTCACTTGGAGGTAAGGTTTGCCCTTTCAGCCGATCATGTGAACAAGTTTACCCTAGATCAAGTGATGACTCTGTCCACTCAAACCAATCGAGTATTAGGTAAAATTAAATCTATTGCTCAGCAGCGCAGATTAGATACTCGCACAGTTGATGTCATCGTTAGTTTGACCGAGCAAAACGTGTCAATTTTACCAGGTGACTTGTTACATATTGATATCAGTAGTGACATCAATGCTCAAGGTTTTTGGGTGCCACGCAAAGCCTTAGTTAGTGGTGTTAGAGGGTTGTGGAGTCTGTTTACCGTTGAAGTCATTGATGGCGAGCACCAATTAGTGACTAAACTGGTTGAAATGGTGTATGCAGATGACAAAAAAAGTTTTGTGCGGGGTGCTCTGCAAGATGGGGTGCCAGTGGTGATTGAAGGTGTTCAACGCCTAGTACCCGGGCAAAAAGTGTTAATCAATGACAACACTCATACAATGACTAGCCCCATGTTAGGTTCATTGTAATGTCACCGCAAATACCGCATAACAATCAGCAGCAATACCCTTGGTATAGCCTGTTCTTTCGCAATGGGCATCTGTTAGTGTTAAGTATTATGGTGTTAGTGGTGGCAGGATTGTCTGCGATTAATAACATTCCGCGCTTAGAAGATCCCAGAATAGATACCCGCAATGTATTAGTCATTACGCCATATCTAGGCGCTTCAGCTGAGCGCGTTGAAGCATTAGTTACAGATGTGATTGAAGATGAACTTAGACAGCTACATGAAATAAATGAAATAAACTCTACTTCACGCTCTGGTACCTCTGTTGTTTCTATTGAATTGCAGGCATGGGTAGACAATAGCAGCAACGAACAAATTTTTTCGAAAATCCGTGATGGATTAGGTAACGCTAAACTCAAGTTTCCTCAAGGAGCAGGTGATCCCTTTCTTGATGAGCGCAGGGGAGCCACTGCTTTCACCTTATTAGTCGGTTTACAAGCTGCACCGGGCTATACAACACCTCTGTCTATTATCAGTCGCATGGCAGACCATTTATCCGACCAACTGCGGAATGTGCCGGGTACTGAGTTGGTCAGAATATACGGAGAGCTAGACGAGGAAATCCAAGTCACCATTAACCCACAACAATTAACCAGTTCAGGGTTAACTATTGCCCAGGCCAGTGCTCTGATTGCTGGAGCCGATCCTAAAGTTCCGGCTGGAATGATGTACTCAACTGAACAAAACATGCGCATGCAGGTTGCACAAGAGTTAGACAGTGTATCCACCATTAGAGACTTACCATTACGTGCGTCCGAACAAGGTGGGTATTTGCGCATAGGTGACATAGCAACAGTAGAAAAGGGGGCGCGTTTACCGGTTAATGACATCGGTTTGGTCAATGGACAACAGGTGATATTTGTTGCTTCAAGGATGCAAACCACTTTACGAGTGGATACCTGGACAAAAAATGCTAAAGAGATTGTTGATAAATTTAATAACCAATATGGTGGCAGTGTTCAGGCGAATATCGTGTTTGAACAAAATTCCTATACTGAAACTCGCTTATCTGAATTAACCATCAACTTGCTGCTTGGTAGTTTAGTGGTTATGGCAGTTGTGTTTATCTTTATGGGCATAAAGGCGTCATGGATAGTAGGTTTATCTCTACCATTGTGTGCCGCTTTCGCGATTTTTTCACTTAGCTTTTTTGATGAGCAAATTCATCAAATGTCGATATTTGGCATTATCATCGCTATTGGTTTATTAATTGATAACGCGATTGTGATTACCGATGAAATTAGAAGCAAATTAGTTAACCCTGATATCAGCCGTATCGATGCGTTAACACAAAGTATTCAACATTTATTTGTACCTCTATTAGCATCCACTTTGACCACCATTTTAGGCTTTATGCCGATTTTTTTGTTGCCGGGTAATATTGGTGACTTTATTGGATCTATTGCTATTAGCGTAGTGATGGCACTGATTGGCTCACTGTTTATTTCACTGACGATTATAGCGGCACTCGCCGCTCGATTTTTACCCAGAAAGTTAGATGTGTCATCGGCTTGGTATTCCATTGGTATTCAAGCTCCATCTATTAGTCTTGGCTACAGGAATGCACTTGAAAAAGCACTGAAAAGACCTTTGATAGGTGTATTGGCTTGTATTGCCATTTCGGTTTCTGGATTTATTTTGGCTGGGCAATTAGGCAATGTGTTTTTCCCTAGCGCTGACAGAGATCAATTTGAAATTTACTTGTGGATGCCAGAGGGTACAGCAATTAATGAGACTCAAATTGTAGTTAATAGTGTGGATGAACTGATCCGTAAAAAGCCACAAGTGGCACAACTTAGTTGGTTAGTGGGTGGGTCATTTCCATCTGTTTATTATAACCAAGTCATGAATAAAGATAATTCGTCCCACTACGCAAATGGCGTGGTTAAAGCAAAAAGTGTATCTGACGCCAAAGTACTGATAGGACAACTGCAAACTGAATTAGATCAGGCCTTTCCACAAAGTAAAATTGTAGTACGTGCATTTGGCCAAGGACCGCCCATATCGGCTCCGGTAGGATTAAAAATATTTGGGCCAGATATCAATACCTTAAACCTTCTAGGTGAACAAGTTAGGTTGGCAATGTCACAAGTGCCGGGGATATCCCATTCCATTGCTTCCGTTACTTTTGGTGAGCCTGAGTGGGTCCTTGAAGCAACACAAGATGCCAGTAAGATGGCAGGTATGTCGTTAGTTGAAATTGCCGAACAATTACAATATGCATTGGACGGAAAAGTAGGTGGCTCAATATTAGAAGGAACCGAAGAAATTCCTATAAGAATTCGTGTTGGAGACGATTTTAGGGGCGAACTCGCGAAGATCCAGAGCTTACCTTTGTTGAGTGAAAAACTCATTCGCCAAGGTGTGTGGATGCCAGTATCTGCCTTAGGTGATTTTCGATTAAAACCAACCGTGGCTGGTATTACCCGACAAAACGGTGAACGAGTCAATAATGTCGAGGCATTCTTACTACCCGGTGCCACAGCAATCGATGTGGGTGAGCAAGTATTAAAAAGCCTAGAAAATATGAATTTTATTATGCCCAAAGGGTATCGTTTCAAAATGGCTGGCGATGCTGACGAACAACAGGAGGCGTTAGGCCAATTAGCAACATACGCTCCTGTTTTGTTAGTTTTAATGATTACCACCCTGATATTATCATTTCGTAGTCTGAGATTAGCCTTAGTGATAGGGTCTGTAGCGGTTTTATCCGTAGGCTTAGGCATGTTTAGTCTTTGGCTTTCGGGGTTACCTATTGGTTTTAACCCGTTGTTAGGTTGTGCTGGGCTTATCGGTGTCGCTATTAATGGATCAATTGTGGTTATTGCTGCGATTAATGCCAATCCACAAGCAAAAGCTGGAAATATAAGTCAAATTGTTGAAGAAACTATGGGGTGTAGTCGACATATTTTGTCTACTACCTTCACGACTGTTGGTGGTTTCATCCCTTTGTTATTGTTTAGTGAGGGCACTTTCTGGCCACCACTAGCCGTAGTCTTGGCCGGAGGTGTAGGCTTTTCGATTATTTTATCCTTAGTTTTCACGCCTTTAGTTGTATCTAGATTAAATAGACCAGCACAAAGTACCTAGCGAATACATCAATGTGATTAGTCTTAGGGGAATATGTCAGGAGATAAATGAAGAGACTTCTGTTGCTTGATATCTCATTTGCAAGGTAGGATTAAAACCTAGAAAGTAGTGTTGAGTGATAAAATGAAATCCGTGTGGAAATCTCAGATTAGCTGGTGGCATACTGATTGTATAAAGTGCAAACGGATTCGCGCCTTGGTGATTTGGGCAATGTTCACTTGTATTATTTATCTTTGGCTTTGGGGATAAACAGATTCGATGCAAGACATAATTGAAATCAGGAGTCATGCCAAACGCAATGTGATTGTCAGTGTATTGATTGGCATTGTTGGCTTGTGTTTAGCTAGTATTGCCTTCTCAGTGCTCCCTAAATCGCTGTACTTGATTGGAATATTTTTGACCAGTGCGTCACTCGTGGCATTACTCATTGCTTGGGTTAAATATAGAGAGCCACAGTTCAGCTTTTTGCTTTCTAGGGAGTCTATTCTTTACAAACATCGACATGGTCAATGGCAGCTTGATTGGAGTAATATTCAGAGAGTGGATGTACCTAGAGTCTCTCATGGGGCAGACTACAAATCGCTGGAGATGGTGGCGATTAAGATAAAAGACTATTCAGTCTTTTTGGAAAAAGTATCCCCACGGTTAATGACTAATATTTTAATGGAACAACGTCCATTACTTTTTCATGAATTGTCCGCGTCTAAAGACTGCGCCACTGGAAATTGTCATAGTGACGATATGTTAGAGCACGATTATTTTAAGGATAGCAATGGAATAGAGTACAAAGGTATTCGAGCTATGTTTGCTAACCGTATGACAAAGTTAAGAGCACGTTTAGGTTATGATCTTTTTGTTGCTGGCTCTGAATTGGATCGTACCGAGCAGGAATTTGTCGATTTGTTGCGGCAATGTCAGCAACGAGTATTAACGGTTTCAAGTTAATATGCTGAGCATCATTCACTCTCAACACTGATATTAAATTATTTTCGCTTGTTCAACTGCCAATAATAGATTGAGAGATTCACTCTTTAATCTACTGACTCTCAATTTCGCAAGCTCAATTTGCTTAAGTTTTAATGCGCTTTCCATATCACTGCACAGTGTTAGCATAGCTGGCACACCTGTATAACAACATGCGCCGTGTAATTGATGTACCTTTGCCTGCATCTCAACATAATCTTCGACTTGGTTGGCTTGTTCTATTGACTCCACCCACTGTGGCAACTGTTGCACAAATTGTTGCAAAATGTCCTTAGCTGCATCCTCATTTTGATGAGCGCGCTTTAATGCGAGTGACCAGTCAAAGCTTAGTTGTTCTTCGCTAATCGGGTCCGCGATCAAACACCAGCGTTTAATCAAGTCTATTAAGTCCGATAAGTTGATAGGTTTAGGTAAGTAATCATCCATTCCAGAAGCAAGTAATTTATCTTGCTCTTCTTTAAATGCATGAGCGGTGACAGCAATAATCGGTGTGCCTAAATTTAAGTCTGTTTGGCGGATCTGTTTGGTGGCTTCTAAGCCGTCCATGTGTGGCATCTGCACGTCCATGAGGATCAAATCAAATTCATTATCTTTGCATTGTGAAACTGCATCTGCGCCACTAAAAGCCAAGGTAAGTTGTAAATTAGTGTTTTTTAGCCAAGTAGTGAGTAGCCGTAAATTGATTTCCAGATCATCAACAGCTAACACTTTGGCACTGGGTAATGTGGCTAAACGTTGTTGTAATTTGTCAGTGGGACTTTCTTCAGGGGCACGCAACAAACTGTTCAGTTTGCCTAAGGTCAATGGCAGGCGCATTTGGTGTGAAAAATATTGCGACAGATCGCTACGGTTTGATAATGACTCGATGCCAGAATACAACAATACGGCATTATCTGCATCTAGGTGTCGCGTAGCCTCTAAAATGTTGGGAAGAATATTTTCTTTGTTGTTAGGTACACAAATAAACACTAAATCATAATGCTGCTTTAATTCTCTTAGGTAAGCTAATGATTCGACGCCAGTTACACTTGCACCTAAGTATGTGAGTATCTTTACACCACAATAGCGAGACTGTGGAAAAGGGTCAAAATAAATGATTTTTTTATCAAGCCATTCACTGTCTGGACTGAGTGAAAGATTAGTATTAAGCAGGTTGGATCTGATTGTCACGGTAAAAATACTGCCAGAGTGAGGCGTACTTTGTAGCGTGAGTTCGCCGCGCATTAGCTTGACTAGTTCTTGACAGATTACCAAGCCTAAACCCGTGCCTTGGTATGATCGGCTCAAGGCGTCCTCAACTTGTGAGAAAGCTGCAAAAAGTTTTCTTTGGTCTTCGCGGCTGATGCCTATACCAGAATCTTCAATTTTAAGTACAAGTTCGTAAATGCCATGCTCTCGCTCTTTTCCATAGACCGAAAGACTCACAAAACCATGGTCAGTGAATTTGAGCGCGTTCCCTAAAAGGTTGTTCAAAACCTGCTTAATTCGGTAACTATCACCAATCAGTTTTTCAGGCAAAGGTTCTAAGTTGTATATAAATTCCAAATTTTTAAGGTGAGCAGACTTGGCCATGACACTAACCATATCTTCTAACATTTCGTTTGGTGAAAAAGGGTGGTTGTTGATTTTTAACTTACCGGCTTCGATTTTAGAAAAATCCAACACATCATTAACAATGCTTAACAAGTTATCTGCCGCAGCGTTGATAATACTGACCTGTTCTTGTTTTTCTGGGGGTAATGAATCTGAGTGTAACTCTCTACTGAAGCCTAATATGGCATTCAGGGGAGTGCGTATTTCATGACTCATGTTGGCTAAAAATTTTGACTTAACGTTGCTCGCTGCAATAGCGTCTTTGCGAGCAATATCTAAACGCACATTTTGCTCTTCAACTAGTTCAATATTATTTCTTAAGTCATCTGTAGTTTGTTCCACTTCATGCTCTAACTGGTAACGGCTTTTGTCCATAATGGCTAGGGAAAATAAACCTGCTTCAATGAAAACGCCAAATTGAAAACAATAAGCAGTAAAGAAATTTGAAGGTAAAAGAGTCATCAAACTCAATATGGCGATAAGTGCAAAACTGGCTAATATACTCCATGCAAAAATAAAATAACGAGCGGCATAAAACTGATTACCATAACTTTCAAAACCAGCGTAGGTGCAGCTTGCAATGGTTATTATGCTTGTTAGGTAAACTAAACTACCCACCCAAACTGGGGGTAATATGTACAATATCGACAATAGCCCCAAAGTCGTTAATAGGCCTATACAAATTTTAATATAAACCAACGAATTAGGTGCTGATTTAGACATTTCTAAAAAAGAAATAGTAAATAAGCCAGAAAAGATCCCAATGATTATGTAGATTAAATCTGTATGAGAACTGGCCCAAGTAGTTATAGCGCTGGGCATCAACAAGTGTAAATGGCCACCCCAAACAAACTGCCAGATAAGAATGGAACAAATATAACCCACGTATGCCAGCAAACAATTATCTCTTATTCCCACATACAAAATCAGGTTGTATAGGGCCAACATGATAAGCCCACCGTAAAACAGACCCCATATAAGGTTGTCATAAAAATTTATTCGTTCGTGGTGCGCTTCAGTTTGGATATCTACTGGGGCTAATAATGCAGTGCGTTGACTCTCTATGCGCACATATAAATCGATGGTTTGTGCATAGGGCAAATCTAGTTTTAAGGTTGGAAAACGATATCTAGGGTTTGAACGGATTTTACCGTGACTAGTTGTACCTAGCACTTCATCACCAAGCATTACGTAGATATCCACTTTTTCCAGCTGAGTAAACCCAACATCAATGACCCATTGTTTATTCTCGGTAACATTACTGATAGTGGTATGCAGCCAAATACCTTTATCGGAAAAGCCATAGTTTGGATTGTCACCGTGTTGCCAAACAAACTCACCAAGTCTTTGTTTGATGTCGAATAGCCCGAGTGGATTATCTGTTTCTCGAAAAACCTTTAATTGAGGTGATAATCTGATAACGTCATTAGTCGCAATTAACTGAACTTCCCCTTGTGCGATTGCCCATAAAGGTAGAGATATCAATGCTAAAAGTGAAAATCTGCAAACGCGAAGAAACATCTAATTCAGTCAGTGTGGGAGATAATGAACCACATTAAAGCATCCGACTAATACTTATGGCAAACGTTAGCTTTATTTTGATGGGCAAAGATAAACTTAGGTGATGTAATCAGTACCATTTATAGGGTAATCTATTAAACAGAGTAATGAAGTATTAAGGCATTATTCACTTTTAACCTGCAATTTAAAACAAGAATAAGTGGTGTAAACAGTCAAACATGAGTCAAGAAACCATTATCAATAAAGATGGCATCGAACAATTAACGATGCGTCGATTCACTGAAGAATCTTACTTAAATTATTCCATGTACGTCATTATGGACAGAGCATTGCCGCATATTGGTGATGGTTTGAAGCCGGTGCAAAGGCGTATTGTTTATGCTATGTCTGAGCTGGGTCTGAATAACGGAGCTAAGTATAAAAAATCGGCACGAACAGTCGGCGACGTACTTGGTAAATTTCACCCCCATGGTGACTCCGCCTGTTATGAAGCCATGGTGTTGATGGCTCAGCCGTTTTCTTATCGGTATCCATTGGTTGATGGACAAGGTAATTGGGGGGCGCCAGATGATCCTAAATCTTTCGCCGCGATGCGTTATACCGAATCTCGATTATCTAAATTCAGTGAGGTTCTGTTAACCGAGTTAGGTCAAGGCACGGTTGATTGGCAGCCGAATTTTGATGGTACTTTAGACGAACCTAAAGTACTTCCGGCCCGCTTACCGCATATATTATTAAATGGTATCACCGGTATCGCTGTGGGTATGGCCACTGATATTCCTCCTCATAATGTGCGTGAAGTCGCCAGTGCTTGTGCCCATTTATTAGATAACAGCAAAGCCGAATTACACGAGTTATTGGAATTTGTAAAAGGACCAGATTACCCAACAGACGCTGAAATCATCACACCAAAGGCTGACATTACTAAGATTTACGAAACTGGCCGTGGTTCAATCAGAATGCGCGCAGTATACGCTGAGGACCATGGCGATATTATTATCACCGCGCTGCCTCATCAAGCATCGGGTGGCAAAATTCTTGAACAAATTGCTGCACAAATGCAAGCCAAAAAGTTACCCATGGTCAGTGATTTACGTGACGAGTCAGATCACGAAAACCCAACTCGTTTGTTGATTACACCGCGGTCCAATCGTGTTGATGTAGAACAACTGATGCAACATTTGTTTGCCACTACAGATTTAGAAAAAAGCTATAGAGTTAATATCAATATGATTGGCTTAGATGGCCGTCCACAAGTCAAAGACTTGCGGATGATATTAACCGAGTGGTTGATCTTTAGAAAAGACACAGTGGTACGCAGGTTGCAGTTTAGATTAGATAAAGTTCTTGCCAGACTGCACATTCTTGAAGCTTTAATGATTGCATTTTTGAATATTGACGAAGTCATTCGCATTATTCGCTACGAAGAAAAGCCTAAACAGCAATTAATGGCTCAGTTTAATTTATCGGATATTCAAGCCGAAGCCATACTCGATTTAAAACTTCGTCACCTTGCTAAATTGGAAGAGGTAAAAATCCAAGCTGAGCAAGAAGAGCTTGCCAAAGAGCGAGATGCGCTGCAGTTATTGTTAGGCTCTGATAAACGTTTAAAGACGCTGATCAAAAAGGAAATATTAGAAGCAGCAGAATTATATGGTGATGATAGGCGCTCACCTATTGTTGCACGAGGTGAATCTAAAGCCTTGTCTGAAAAAGAGCTCATTCCTTCGGAAGCGGTCACAGTGGTCCTGTCTGAAAAAGGCTGGGCACGATGTGCTAAAGGCCATGATGTGGATGTTGAAGGTTTAAGTTACAAAGCCGGAGATGGCTATCAGGCCAGTGCTAAAGGGCGCAGTAATCAACAAGTTGTATTTTTCGATTCTTCAGGTAGGGCATTCTCCTGTGATGCTCATGGATTACCTTCAGCCCGAAGCCAAGGAGAACCCTTGACCGGCCGATTTAATATAGTCAGCGGCGAAAATGTTGAACATATGGTGATGGGCAATGACGAGCAGCAGTATTTAATGGCATCTGATGCCGGCTATGGTTTTGTCGGTAAATTCAGCGACATGGTGAGTAAAAACAAAGCAGGGAAAGCTTATTTATCCCTGTCTTCAGCGGCTAAAATTATTGGCCCCCAGCCTGTGTATGATCTGAAAACTGATTGGTGTCTGGCTATTTCGAACGAAGGTAGAATGTTAATGTTTCCGCTACGAGATTTACCGAGTTTAGGTAAAGGTAAAGGTAACAAACTGCTGAGTCTTCCGTCAGCAAAAGTAGCCTCCAGAGAAGAGTTTGTCAGCGTGTTAGCTGTGGTACCCCAAGGAGCTAACGTTAAAATTTTAGCAGGTAAAAGAGGTATGACTTTAACCGCGGCTGACCTTGCTCACTATCAAGGAGATCGGGGAAGACGAGGAAATAAACTCCCTCGGGGTCTACAACGGGTGGATGGAGTTGAAGTCGAAAAAACTGGAATAGCTCCTACCCACATAGAGGAAACCGATCCTGCAGATGGTAATGATTTAGACTTACCTACTTAATAACACAGCTGCTGCTAAATGGATGAAGGGTTTCATCCGCTTTCCTTTGCCACTCTATTTAGCCATCACACTTTTTTATTTTATTAAATTAGGTCCAAGATATTTGTTTCTGGATTAAACCTTCAGATTATTTAGGCTCAATTTCTCGTACATGTCGTTTAACCGATAACAAAGAGCCAGCCAAACCTAGAAAAACCGAGAGGCCTAACATCCACAGGAAGGTAGAGAAGTCAGCACCGGTTAAGTTGAAGCTCTTTTGATATAATTCGCTGACTGCACTCACACTGCTGCTCATCCACCATAAAAGTAATATCACTGCTATCCACGCTAGCAAACCACCTAAAAATCCATACCAAAACCCAGTGTACATAAAGGGTCTTTGGATAAAGGCATCGGTGGCACCCACTAATTTCATGACTAAAATTTCGTCTTTTTTACTAAGAATGTTGAGTCTTATTGTATTACCAATAATGAGTACCACTGCTAGAAATAGCAAAAGAGCAATCACTGTGACTAAATCTTTGACTACATTAAGCAAAGCATGTAGTCGCTCAAGCCATTCAATATCTAGCTTACCCACATCAACTTCTCTTTCGTCTCGCAGCTTATCTAACAGCAAGCGAGCGGCGACAGGACTAGCATGACGGCTGGTGGGTGTGACGAGTAACACATTAGGCAATGGATTTTTATCTAAGTAAGCAATAGCATCACCAAAGCCAGACAATTGCTTAAATTCATCCAGTGCTTGGTCAGCTGAAATATAGTTGATTGAATCAATTTCTGGCCAAAGCTGAATACGTTTTAGAAGTTGTTCAATGTCTCCCTGACTGACTTTTTCCTTTAAAAATAAAGAGATTTGAGATGCTTGCTCCCAACCAGAACTGACATTTTCGGCATTTTTTACCATAACGTAGAGCGTGCTAGGTAAAGTGATGCTTAAACCTAATACCCCAATTGTCATCAGTGATGCTGCTTTTGAGCGCCATAGTTCACCTAAGCTACCTAGTGCCTGTCTGAAATGACTGATAAAAAACATCAAAAAACGTTGATAGGCAGATATTTGCGAAATTTGTGCGCCTTGCACTCGACCTTTAAACAAGATGCTCATTTACTTAACCTCATTAGTGAGCGAGCCAATGCTGGGCTAAGCAAACAAAAAAATACATAGATTTACACATAAAGTTCGTCACTTTGAAATTCATCTGTTAGGCCATCGGTTATCATCTGGCCTTGTTTGAGTGTGAGTGTTCTATATTTCATACGTGCAATCAGTCCAAGGTCGTGGGTCGCAATAAATACGGATACACCCGCTTGGTTAAAATCCTCAAATAAACGAATAATCTCCATGGATAATTTGGGATCTAAATTACCTGTTGGTTCATCGGCTAATAATAAAGGGGGTTTGTTCACTACGGCTCGGGCAATACCCACTCTTTGTTGTTCACCACCTGACAACATGGCGGGTAGATTTTTGACTTTGTCACTTAGACCTACCATTTCTAAGGCAGCATGGACTCGTTTCGCGGTTTCTTTGTGAGAATAACCTTCAATAATCAAAGGTAACGCCACATTGTCAAACACACTTTTGTCCATTAATAACTGGTGGCTTTGAAAAATCATCCCTATGTCACGGCGGATGTAGGCAATTTGTTTACGTTGAATGTTGCTCAGGTCATGACCATTGATTAACACTTTACCCACAGTGGGCCGTTCCATAATGGATATGAGTTTCAGCAAGGTGCTTTTTCCGGCACCTGAGTGCCCGGTTAAAAATGCCATCTCACCTGGTTCAATATGGAAATCGACCTTTCTTAAGGCTTGTTGTCCGCCTGGATAGGTTTTACTGACTTGTTCAAACTTGATCATAAGTGGCTTATTTCGACTGTTCTTGCTGACTGCCAGACTCTGAAAATAACGCATTAACAAAATCTTGGCTATTAAATGGTCTCAAATCGTCAATGCCTTCGCCAATGCCGACATAACGAATAGGAATATCAAATTGATCAGCAATAGCAAATATAACCCCACCTTTTGCAGTACCGTCCAATTTAGTTAAACTAATACCGGTTAAGCCAACTGCTTGATTGAATAACTTGGTTTGGCTTACCGCATTTTGTCCGGTGCCTGCATCTAGGGTAAGCATTATTTCGTGAGGAGCTTCGGGTGCAATTTTTTTGATTACTCGTACTACTTTCTTCAATTCTTCCATTAAGTGTTCTTTGTTTTGCAAGCGCCCGGCTGTATCGGCAATTAATACATCGATATTTTTTGCCTTGGCTGACTGAAATGCATCAAAGATAACCGACGCACTGTCGGAACCTGTTTGTTGTGCAACCACTGGAATGTTATTACGTTCGCCCCAAATTTGTAGCTGTTCAACAGCCGCGGCTCTGAAGGTATCACCGGCTGCCAACATAACTTTCTTACCTTGTTGCTGGAATTGTTTAGCCATTTTTCCAATAGTGGTGGTTTTACCTACACCATTGACGCCGACCATTAAAATGACAAATGGGCCGGACTTAGTTTCGAGCGTTAAGGGGGATTCCACTTTCTTTAATATATCGGCCATTTGCTCTTTTAGTAATTGATATAGAGCATCGCCGTCTTTTAATTGTTTGCGATCTGAGCTTTCGGTTAGCTGCTTAATGATTTTGACTGTGGTGTCCATACCCACATCAGCCACTAACAATTGTGTTTCTAATTCTTCAAATAAGTCATCATCAATGGCTTTACCACGAAATAAACTAACAATACCGCTACCGATACTTTCTTTAGTCCGGGACAGGCCACGTTTTAATTTACCAAAAAAACCCGAGTTTTCAGTTTCTTGTGGTTCAGTAGAGGGTTTATCTGAAGCTATTATTGTTGGTTTATTGTTTGCCAATGATGTGTTTTCGATTAGTGGAGCATGTTCAATAACAGACTCAGTGACAAGAACATCGGTCTCTGATTTTAATTTGGGCTCAACAAACTCTTGGCCTTTATTTAGTAAATTATCGGAGTCATTTACTAAATAAGAATGATCGTTTTCTGGTGCTGTTGAATCCGCCTCTATCACCTTTGGAATTTGATCATGAGGCTCTAAAAGACTCGTAATGCTAGTGTGTTCCGGTTGCGTTTTTTCATCCGTTTTTGTCATTGACGCATTGAATTCAGAACTATTATTCTTTATTAATTCCGATTCTGTATTGACTTGTTCATCTGTCGTTTGAAGAGGGGGGTTATTATCGACAGGAGACTCTTCTTGTTGCTTATCTTTTTTGAGCCATTTGAAAAACTTTGACATACCGGTGAGAAATCCTAGGTAATTGGGTAAACTATTTAAATCATTTCTTAATAATAGCATTTCTATACCAAATGAAGCGAGGCGAAAAACGTTCATCAAAGAGCAGCGTAACAGTTAGCTCAAAACCTAGTGGCACAGTGCGAATTATCAGTGGGCGTTTTCGTGGACGTAAACTGCCAGTTCTCGATGTTCAGGGCTTACGTCCAACTACAGATAAAAATAGGGAAATGTTATTTAGTTGGCTGATGCCCTATACCTTAGATGCAAGGTGTTTAGACGCATTTGCTGGTAGTGGTGGATTGGGGTTTGAGGCTTTGTCTCGCTATGGGAAAAGTTGTACTTTTATTGAGTTACATAAAAACGCAGCAAAACAAGTGGCAGAAAATATTCAATTATTAGACTTATCTGCCCAGCAGGCACAAATTATACAAGGCGATACGTTGGAAACGTTAAATCACTTGAGTCAGGCATATGAGTTGATTTTCCTAGACCCACCTTTTAATCAAAACCTACTTCCTCAAACCATCCAACGTATAGATAAAAATGGTTTGTTATCTATCGATGGAGTTATATATATCGAATGTGAAGGCCAAGGCGTAAGTTATTCAGTACCTGGAAATTGGCAATTGATTAAAGAAAAGCGTAGTACACAGATTTTGGCCAGAGTGTATCAACGCAATAGCTGATCTTATTTAACCTGAACTCTGGTTAAAATTGCCGCTTCCCTTAAATTAATTACAATAATAACAGTATGTTAGAGAGTATGATTTATATTTCTAACCCTATGTTGCTCATCCCTTCTGCGGTGGCTAATTGCTTCAACTGCTTACAGCTTTCTGCATTTTTTGCACACTTCGATAATAAGAGTAATAATTCTTGTTGCGTTTCAATTTCCCACTGCATTAACGGATGTTGTTTAATATCTAAGTCGCTGACTTCCTCTTCAGTGCTCGCTTCGATAAACGCTTCTACCCCACCTTGAGATAGTTTGCTCACGACTACTGCCCCTTGAGGGTCTTCGCCTTGGATCAGCAAAATAGTCGCAGACAGTGACATCGCCATGTCGATTGCGGGATATACACCATAATTATCAAAGTCGCTGGCATCAGGGACTGCGTCTTCTACTTTCTCTAATTGGGCGGCAAAATTTATTTTGGCTTTGGGTACAGCTAACCATTCCCAAATTGCGTTTAGACTATTGCGATATTGCGCAGGATCAGCAAATTCTGTGGCCTCACAAAACAGCACATAGTTGGGTAACATTCGCTCTAAAAGTGTAGCTGAAAAGGCTACCGCATACCAACCTTCTAGTTCTCTAACTTGTTGGAATATATTTAGTTTTTTGTTCAAAATTAGTCTCATTAATATTTTTACGAAGCGCTCATCCCTTGATACAAGCTCAAAGCAAAAGTGTCTTCAACTACGTTACCCAAATGAATAATATTTACCTATCCCATCCAATAACATTTGGATCGAAATCATTATCAGGATCATACCCATCAGGCTCTCTATGGCAGTTAATCCTCTTTCACCTAATAGTTTATAACATCTCACCCTTATGCCCTAAAATTAGTTTTAATTTCAATAACTTGATCATTTAATAATAAAGTACGAAGATATATGTAATTTTTATCCATATTAATAGATGACAGTTTGTAAATAGCAATATGCACACTTTGCGCTTTACGAATACGTCATTAAATATCATTAGAAAATAAGAGGAGTAACCAATGAGTCTGATGACTGTCGAGCAAGTAGCTGAGTTTCTTGGTGTTCAAGATGTAAGAGTGGAAAGACTGGAAAGAGAAAGCCTTTTACCTGCTGCTGATAAAGATGCTGATGGAAATCCTCTTTTTGCAAAAGAGGCGGTAGAAAAATATAAGGTACTTGCTGAGCGTTTAGGAGGCTTGTAACTTGTTTTATAAATCGAAAAGGCGGGTGAGATCATTAACCGCCCCTTCGATGTCTTATTCTTCTAGTAACGCTCGAGCTATAGTTCTCACTCCTTGAGCCGTTGCACCTATAGGCATATATGTTGTGCCATTGGCGTTGTATGCAGCGGCTAGGTCAATATGTAACCAACCTTTCCCTTCTTCGTTAACAAACCTTGATAAAAACCCTGCAGCGTTGGATGCGCCACCGCCACCGCCACCTTTTTGTGATTTGCTATTTGCAGTATCAGCAAAGGCAGATGGGCATTTGTTTTGATGCCATTTTTCTAAAGGCAAACTCCATGAAGGCTCAAACTCTTGCGCTGAGTAGTCTAAAACTCTTTGCTGCAATGCTTTGTCTAAGGCGAAAAAAGCATTGTATTCTTCACCTAAAGCTACCATTGCCGCACCTGTAAGCGTAGCCGCATCTATAATCAGTTCAGAGCCTGTTTCAGTGGCTGCCATTAAGCCATCCGCCAATACTAATCTACCCTCGGCATCAGTATTGACTACCTCTACAGTTGTGCCATTTTTGTAGGTGATCACATCGCCTAATTTGTAAGCGTGACCGCTAATAAGGTTTTCAGCACAACATAAAAATAACTTAACCCTTTTATTTAAGCCTCGCAGAATAGCTAAGCCAAGGGCGCCGGTGACAGTTGCTGCACCACCCATATCACATTTCATACTCAGCATGCCTTCACTGCTTTTAATGCTATATCCACCGCTATCAAATGTAATGCCTTTACCCACTAGACAAGCTGAAATTGGCGCATTGCTATCTCCAGTTGGGTTATAGTCGATTTCAATCAACACTGGGGGACGGGTGCTGCCACGGCCCACATGGTAAATTCCCATCCAGCCTTGTTCTTTGAGTGCTTCGCCGACCCATCTTTTGCTGCTTATGTGTTTTTCATCTATCGATGAAAGCCAATCTTCGCAGGTATTAGCAAGTATTTCTGGTGATAAATCTTCTGGCGTCGCATTGGTGATATTGCGGGTAAAGATCATCGCTTGGTAGCGGTGGGATAATTCATTTGCATTCTCATCATCACACCACTTGATATGGTGCTGTTTATGAGTGGTGGTAAAGCTTTGAGCTAAAGCCCACTGCTGCTCAATTTCCCAGTTGCCAATCAACTCAACTTGCATTACACCTAAGCTATCAAGGCTGCGCGCGGCTCTTTTGATATGATTTAAATTGTTCTCAGGATCCACCAAGTGAATTTGCGCGGTTTGGCCATTAACAGACAAAACTGTTCCAGCTGAATAATAATCGGCAGGGGCTAGGTTGGTAATAGAAACAGATAAACGTGACATAACTTCTCCATCTAGTGAAAGGTAGTTAGAATAGCATGACGTCCTTAACCGAACATCATTTTAAGTAGCTACCATGCAGTTCTCTTCTACTCTTATTCAAGGCACATTGATCAAACGCTATAAGCGTTTTTTAGCTGATGTGCAATTAACTGACGGCTCCATAGTCATCGCACATTGCCCCAACACCGGGGCAATGACAGGCTGTGCAGAGCCAGGTTGGAAAGTCTGGCTATCACCTAGTAATAATCCAAAACGTAAGTTGTTATATACATGGGAAGTAGTGTTAACTGATCAACTTCATTGGATTGGGATAAATACTCACAAAGCCAATGCATTAGTGAAAGAAGCGATCCAAGATAATAAGATATCTGAATTAGTCGGCTATCAAAACTTGCGGGCTGAAGTAAAGTTTGGCGAAGAAAATAGTCGAATTGATTTTTTACTCACCGATCCAGAAGAAGCAGAATGTTATGTTGAGGTTAAGTCGGTAACTCTATTAGATAATAATGCAGGGTATTTCCCCGATGCTAAAACCCTACGCGGGCAAAAACACTTGCGAGAGTTAAGGCATATTGTTAGCCAAGGGAAACGGGCCATATTGTTTTTCTGCGTGCAACATTCAGGTATTCAATCAGTGCAAGTGGCAAAACATATTGACCCCGATTACGCTAAAGAGCTCAAACAAGCTATGCTAAGTGGAGTGCAAATTTTATGTTACGATTGCAAGATTAATTCAGAAAAAATCTATATAAATCAATCTTTGCCATTTTATTCATAAAATAGACGTTGATTTTTTCGACAAGACCTCCATATTCCGTTCCTAGAAAAATTGTTTTCATTATAACGGAAGATGTTAAGAGCAAGTGATTGCCTGTGTTACGGCTTTTTGATATACATAGCCGCTTGCACAAAACAGCTCATGCCGTAGTTTAGGAGAATTGGCATATGCCAACAGACAAAACGAATAAAACACTTGGATTATTAGCCCTAGCCGGTTTGACTCCTTACGAGGAGAAAAAAGGCGAAGAGTACATGAACGAAAAGCAAATGGAGCATTTTCGTTTATTATTGAAAGCCTGGCGCGATCAACTTCGTCAAGAAGTAGACCGTACTGTGCACCACATGCAAGATGAGGCGGCTAATTTCCCTGATCCTGTCGACCGTGCAGCTCAAGAAGAAGAGTTTAGTCTTGAGTTACGTACTCGCGACAGAGAACGCAAATTAATCAAAAAAATCGAAAAAACGCTTAAACGTATTGATGAAGACGATTTTGGTTTTTGTGATGAATGTGGAATCGAGATTGGCGTACGTCGTCTGGAAGCAAGACCTACAGCAGATATGTGTATCGATTGCAAAACTATGGCAGAAATCAAAGAAAAACAACTTCAGGGCTGATCTTGCCTTCTACCCCAAGTCGCTATTAATTCTTTAATCAGTTACTTGGGGTGATAATTTCGGTTTATGGCTACTGCACTCAAATCCCTTCATTTAAAAAACGTGACATCTAACGGTGGCTACGTTGGCCGATTTGCACCATCTCCATCTGGTCAAATGCATTTTGGTTCTTTGGTCACTGCGTTAGGCAGTTTTTTACAAGCAAAAAGTCAAAATGGACAATGGTTACTAAGAATAGAAGATATTGACCCCCCGCGGGAAGTTGCGGGTGCGAGTGAATCTATTCTGCGGTGTCTTGAAGCGCATCATTTATTTTGGGACCATGACGTTGTTTACCAAAGTGACAGAAGCGATTTATATAATGAAAAAATTCAGTACTTAACTGAGCAAGGTTTCACTTATCATTGTCAGTGTAGCCGTGCTCATTTGGTTAGCCTAAAGTTTGGCCAAGCATGTGTTTGCGCTGACCTAAAACTAAACATTAAAAGCCTTAACAATGAAAATAGTGCGATAAGATTCAGACATCATAATATTCATCAAGGGTTTTATGATGAGTTGTTAGGCCAAGTCAACTTTCCCAAGTTTGATATACCTGCACAGTTTGCTATCAAGCGTAAGGATAATCTGTTTGCATATCAGTTGGCTGTGGTGGTTGATGATATTCAGCAAGGGATAACGCAAGTGGCACGTGGTGCCGATTTATTAGGTGCAACATTGTTTCAACTTGCCCTATATCAAGCTTTTGATCGTCCAGCACCGACGTTTTTACATTTTCCTGTAGTGGTGACCGAACCAGGTAAAAAACTTAGCAAACAAAATCATGCACGTGAAATAAATACCAAGGATGCCCGTGCTAACCTGATAAATGCACTTGGATTTTTCGGTATTCTACCCACCAAAGAGTTGCAACGGGGATCAGTACAAAATATATTGAATTGGGCTATCTGTGAATGGGACTTGCGAAAGATACCTGCTAAAACAGAGTGTATTGACAATAGAATTGGGCACGCAGACAGTATATGATTAGCGCCGAAATTTTCCGCTTAAATCAGAATGATATAAAAGATAAAAGCACAACAGGTCCAAACAAGGAGCACAGCATATTATTTCTCGCGTAATTGACAAAGTCAGGAGCGCTCTGCGCACAAAAACCCCAGACAAGTCCGCTACACTCGTTGCGACTGTCATTCCCCGTGCAGAGCATTCAGTTTCTCGTGATTCAATGAGTGAAAATGCACTTAAAGTGCTTTATCGCCTGCACAATAGCGGTTATCAAGCATATTTAGTCGGCGGCTGTGTGCGGGATGCATTATTAGGCAAAGAGCCGAAAGATTTCGACGTGACTACTGATGCCACACCAGAACAAATTAAAGGGCTGTTTCGAAATTGCCGATTAATTGGACGTAGATTTAGGTTAGCGCATATTGTTTTTGGCCGAGAAGTTATCGAAGTCGCTACTTTTCGTGGTCATCATGAAAATAATGATGAAGGCGAGACTAAAGTCAGTAAACAAAGCGACCACGGTCAATTACTACGGGACAACGTATTTGGTAGCATTGAAGAAGACGCACAACGCAGAGATTTCACCATCAACGCTATGTATTACAATATCGCCGATTATTCGATCAGCGATTTTGCAGGCGGCATGCAAGCGATCAAAAATAAAGAAATTACACTCATAGGCGATCCTGAAACCCGTTATCGTGAAGATCCGGTTAGAATGCTACGAGCTGTGAGGTTTGCTGCCAAGCTTGATATGCATATCAGCCCTCAGAGTGGTGAACCGATTAAACGTTTGGCGCCATTAATGGCAAACATTCCACCTGCCAGATTATTTGAAGAAATACTTAAGTTATTGTTATCGGGGCAGGGTTTAGCTACCTATAAACTATTGTCAGAATTTCATTTATTTGAACCGCTGTTTCCGCAACTAGCACCTTTATTGTTGCAACCAGGAAGTCGCGAGAATCAATTTGTAGAGCAAGTGCTAACTAACACTGATAATCGTATTAATACAGGGCAAAGAGTGACGCCTGCGTTTATTTTTGCTGCATTTATGTGGTATCCATTAGAAGAGCGTTGTCAACAGTTAATGGTTGAAGGTGGATTGAATCATTTTGACGCATTTAATCTTGCGCTAAATGATGTTATGCATCGCCAAATTCAACGGATTATGATCCCAAAACGTTTTAGCACGCCTATCCGGGAAATTTGGCAGTTACAAAATCGTTTACCTAAGCGTTATGGTCGCAGAGCATATCAAATGCTTGAGCATCCAAAATTTAGAGCCGCCTATGACTTTTTATTACTGCGTGGTCAGATCGAAGGGGGCGATTTATTGGAACTTGCTGAATGGTGGACTGACTTCCAAGAGGCAGACGAAGAGCAACGTAAGACAATGTTAGAAGTTCTACGTGAAAAGGAAGGTGCCCCTGCCAGACGCCCAAGACGTAATCGTAAGAAACCTAAACCCAAAGTATGATTCAGGTTTATATTGGCTTAGGCAGTAATCTAGGGTTGCCTGAAAAGCAAATACAGGCCGCTTGCAGTCGCTTAGCAACATTAGCTGACACTGTGTTGATTAAGTGTTCAAGCCTGTATAAAAGCCAACCCATGGGTCCACAAGATCAACCCGATTATGTGAATGCTGTGGCACTGATTGAAACCGCACTTTCGCCAGACACCCTATTGCAGCAGACGCAATTGATAGAAAGTCAACAAGGTCGAATACGCAAGGCTAATCGTTGGGGGCCTAGAACCCTAGATTTGGATCTGCTGTTGTTTGGTCAACAGCAGATTGATAACGAACACCTAAGGGTTCCGCACGCTGGTATGCAACAAAGAGAGTTTGTACTTTACCCGCTGTTCGAAATCGCCCCCGATTTGATTTTACCCTGTGGTGAGAAATTAGCCGATCTTGTAATGGCATGTCCGATAAATGGGTTACAAAAAATGGCACACTCGGTACTCATTTAGAAATTCAGAAAAAAATCCGAATAGTGCGTTAACCTTTGGTACTGTACTTAAGTAGTAAATAGAATTAGCAGTAAATAGTTTTAGCAGCAAATAGAATTAGCAGTAAATAGTATTTTTGTATGACATCAAAAAATTGGAGCAAATCTAATGAAAAAAGTAACGACTTCAAGCTTGCTAAAAATGAAGCAAGAGAATACTAAAATCACTGCTTTGACCGCATACGATGCAAGTTTTGCAAAATTGTTTGATGAACAAGGCATCGATGTTTTGTTGATTGGCGACTCACTTGGCATGGTGCTAAAAGGTGATGACGATACATTAAGCGTTAGCCTTGAAGAAATTGCTTATCATACTCGCTCTGTAAAAAAGGGTGTTGCAAGAGCTTTTGTCGTGGCAGACATGCCTTTTATGTCCTATTCAACCCCAGAACAAACCTTTTTAAGTGCTGCCCATCTAATGCGTGCAGGGGCAAGTATGGTGAAGGTAGAAGGTGGTAGTTGGTTATTGGATACCATTAAAGGCTTGAACGAACGCAGTGTACCAGTGTGTGGTCATTTAGGTCTAACACCACAGTCAGTGCATGTATTTGGAGGATTTAAAGTGCAGGGTCGCGATGACCGACAAGCTGAAAATATCCTTGAGCAGGCCAAAGAATTAGAACAAGCAGGTATACAGTTATTAGTTCTGGAGTGCATTCCAACAGACTTAGCTGCCAAAATATCCCAAAACCTGAGTATTCCAGTTATTGGTATTGGGGCTGGGGCGCAAACAGATGGGCAAATCTTAGTGATGCACGATATGTTTGGTATCAGCGCAAACTATATGCCTAAATTTTCCAAGAATTATTTGCAGCAAACTAATAATATGCGTGAGGCTGTGAGCCAGTATATTCAAGAAGTGCGAGATGGGAGTTTCCCCTCAGATGAGCACAGTTTTAATTAGTGCCCGCTCATATTCTTTCAGTGTTTACTAACAACTCATTATTAAAGTAATTAAGTACTATGCAACTTATCAGTGACATTTTAGATCTACGTGAAATCAGACGTACTTGGCAAATCAGTGCCAAGGTGATTGCATTTGTTCCTACTATGGGAAACTTGCATCAAGGCCATTTAAACCTTGTACGTGAAGCCAAGAAACAAGCAGATATTGTGGTGGTGTCTATCTTTGTCAATCCAATGCAATTTGGTCCTGATGAAGATTTAGATGCTTACCCTAGAACGTTACAAAACGATAGCCGTTTATTGGAAGAATTAGGTGTCGATGTGCTATTTATGCCTAAAGCCACCGATATATATGCCAGAGGGTTAGAGCAACAAACTTTTGTTGAAGTACCTGGTTTATCTTATATGATTTGTGGTGCCAGTCGCCCAGGACATTTCCGTGGTGTGGCCACCATAGTGTGTAAGTTGTTTAATATGGTGCAACCTAATTTGGCCTTTTTTGGTGAAAAAGATTTTCAGCAATTACAGGTGATCAAGGCGATGGTAACCGACCTATCAATGAACCTAAAAGTGTTTGGCATGGCGACGACCAGAGATAATGACGGTTTGGCGATGAGTTCAAGGAATCAGTATTTAAGCGATATAGAGCGTAAGTTAGCGCCTACTCTCTATAAAAAAATGCAACAATTAGCCACTGAGATTCAATTGGGTCGTAGGGATTTTTCAAACCTAACCCAAGAATACAAATTACAATTAGCTGAGCTAGGGTTTAGTCCTGACTATCTTGAAATCCGTAATGTAGAAAACTTGTTGCAGCCGGGTCATGAAGACCATTATTTGGTGCTATTAGCCGCGGCATTTTTAGGAAAAACCCGTTTGATTGATAATTTGCAGATTAGGTTGTAAAAAAAATTGAAATTCATACCCATGCCACCTCAAAATGGTGGATGCAGCGGGACTTTAAGGGGTAAGGTAAGAGGGCTATGTGCAGACGCCCGGGGTTTAAAAGAAAGGGTTATAGGCAAGCTAACCTAGCTTGCTTTTTTATGTTTCATACAAAGTTTTTTCCAAACTTTAGTATTACTGGCAATGGCAATTTGTTCATCCAGTATATTTTGTAAGTCTGTTTCTGTGGTTAACGGATTAGCCAATACTACTCTGAATACTGTAATCGCTTGGCCTGGATATGTTTCAGTTGTTAACCTGGTGCGCGAGACAAATGACTTACCTGCCTCTCTTTGTTGTTTTTGTACACTTACGGTCAGATTATCCAATTCCATATTTAACGCATGACCAATTTTCGGTTGCATTTTCATTTTTGTTTGAACATCTTCAGGATTCACTCTGTAGGTCAACAGAGATAAAGTGGGAGCCGTGATAAGTTCAAAGTCTGGGTGTGACTGGATCATTCTGGCAAAGATTTTGGCTTTTTCTATACTTTGGTTAATGAGCAGTTCATAACCTTGGCGGCCAAATATATGCAAAGAGGCATATACCATCATAGCCATGCCATTGCGCGAACCTTCTAATGTGGTAGCACCTAAATCTTTGGATCCTGCACGAAGAATGTATTGGGCATGATGGCGTACTGCGTTACTGTCATTGGGGTTTTTGAATAGCACCATGCCAGCGCCCATTGGTACATACATCTGCTTATGGGCATCCATGGTCACAGAGTCTGCTTTCTCAATTCCTTTAAGCAAACCTCTATGGTCGTGAGAAAACAAGGTTGCTCCACCCCAAGCTGCATCCACATGAAAGTGGCAACCTAGTTCTTTTGCTACATCGGCTAGCTCGTCCAGGGGATCAATATGTCCTGTTTCAGTTGTTCCTGCGATACCCACTATAGCTAATATCTTGTTACCATCTTCTTGAAATTGTTTGCCCACAGCTAAAGCTTTTTCAGCAGATAAACGTTGTGAAGGGCAGTCGATGGTAATCATTTGTTGTCGGCCTAAACCTAATATATCAACTGTTTTAGATAACGAATAGTGGCCGCGTTTCGATGAAATAATGCCCATTTTTTTATAGCCATAATGCATCATTCCTGCTGCCATACCTTCCTGAGCCACACCTTTAAATTGAGTTGCGGCAGGTAGGGCTTTATTTCTTGCTACCCATAAAGCCGTGATGTTGGCAATTGTCCCACCAGAACAAAAGGCCCCTAAAGCATGGTTCGCGCTGTGTAAGTAGGTATGGTAAAAATCCCCAGACTGCTTATAAACCAATTCGTGCATCATGCCGAGCATTTGACGCTCAAGTGGAGTGAAGGCTTTAGATGTCTCGATTTTCACTAAGTTTTGGTTTAATCCCACCAATAGTTTTGCCAAAGGTAGATGAAAATACGGCAGTGCTGAGGTCATATGACCAATAAAACTGGGGGAATAGGTATTAACAGAGTTAGCGACTAACTTATCTAAGAGGTCTTCAGCATGTTTCGACACGAACTCAGGAGACTCAGGTACCGAATACTCAGCGAAACTTTTTTCAATTTGTGCCAGAGAGTTCACCTTAGTCACAACATGTTGTGACAGAAAATCTGACAAATTATCAGACAGGTGTTGTTCAATCTGTGCAAGTTTAGAATCTTTGCCTTCAGGCATAGTAAATACCTTGTACAAATGTTCTAAACTAACCTCAGCTCCGCCCACTATTGTAACCCTATCTGAAAACGTTCGACTGGCGCATTTTACCTTAATTTTTGCTATACACAATAGGTGCTTACATCTCCCAACTAAAGAGTAAATAAAATCAGTAATGGGTAATAATCTGGTAATTGCTAAATTGTTGTTATATTGTCCAAATACACGACATAAGAAGTATGCCTTTGTATGCAAGTTACTGAAGTAACCGATAGTTTTAACTTAGATAACGTAGTGCCCTTTTTTCAACCCATCATGGATTTAAAGAATAACGCAGTTTGGAGTTATGAATGTCTAGCGCGACTTTTAACCTTTGATCAAAATAGTTTTTTACCTAAAGAATTTTTGTTTTTGGTTGAAAGGCAGCAATCAGTAGCTCAGTTGACCCAAACCGTGTTTAGTCGTAGTGCCCGATATTTTAGAGATATCAACATGGCTTGGAACATCAATTTGAGTTTATCGGATATGACTGACTCAAACACCCTCAAATTTCTTCAATCTCAACTTGAGGATTATCCCAATCCCAAACGGATTTCTATTGAAATAACGGCACAAAACGCACTAGTTGATAGTGTCAAATTCAGTCAGTTTTCCAAAATTTGTGGTGCCTTGGGTATCAATATTGTAATAGACAATTTCGATACCCAAGAGTGGGATTTGCAGGCAATACTCGCATTACCCATATCTGCAATAAAGGTATCCGCTACTTTATTTGATAAGGCAACAAGTGATGCAGCAACCCAAGATTTTGTAAAAGGCCTCATCAGTGCTGCTGCTAACAATAAGGTCGTGGTAATAGCTGAACGAATTGAAAACCAAGAAACATTAAAGGTTGTCAAGCAACTGGGTATTAAATACGCTCAGGGCTTTTATTTTAGCCAACCTAAGGCAAAAGCAGAGTAAATTTTTCTTATTTATCTTGTTATAACTTTGCCAACAGTTGCCAGCTATTTTGTCCGCTTTGCCAGTACTTCCGTTCGAAAGGGGTGATTGCTGTATCACTCGCAAATACACCAATTTGGTTACTGACATTGGCAATAGCTAAAGCCGCAGAAAACTCTTGTATATATAACTGCCAATTACTTCTGACTTCAAGTACTCCACCCAATTTCAACATGTCCTTTAATGCCGATGAGGCATACCACCGGCGCTGCAGATGTGCCGATTTTGGGTAGGGGTTGGGATACAGTAAATAGTGTTTAGTTAATTTTTTATCAGATAGAACGAGTAATCTTAAAAAATCACTGAGATCTGCCCGTAACACTAGGTAGTTTTCTAAAGTGCTTGCGTAAGCTTGGTGTTTGTCTGTGCGTAAAGCGGATTTATCAATACCTATTACTCGAGCATTTGGATGCGCCTGGGCAATATTCACGGTGCTTTCACCTACACCACAACAAGAGTCTAATATAAGATCTCCCTGCCAACCTCCGAGCCAAGTAATGGCATCTTGAAAGGCTTGTTGAGTGTGGACTGATAGTGGCTTTTGACTTGCACAGGCGAGTTGGCGAGTCACAACCTTGTGCAAATTCTGATGAATACCCGTTTGATTGGTACTGATAGTGCGTGATTGTTGTTGCATTAACTACGAATGCCCACACCGCGATTGATCAGAGAATAAGCCCAACCAAGTAACACCACGTTAAAGCCTATTAATATGGCCAAGGACACATAGAAATTAATATCTGACTCGCCTAGAAAACCGAACCTGAAGCCACTTACCATATACACTATAGGGTTGATTTTACTCACCCACTGCCAAAATTCAGGTAATAAGCTTAATGAGTAAAACACGCCGCCTAAGTAAGTTAATGGTGTGAGAATGAAGGTGGGTACAATGCTCACATCATCAAATGAATTGGCAAAGATGCCGTTAATCAGTCCCGCAGTAGAGAATAATACTGTGGTTAACAATAAAGTAATAAAAATAATCAGCAAATTGTGAATATGTATATCTACAAAAAAGAGCGATACTATGGTGACGATAATGCCAACCAACATTCCTCGGGCGACACCCCCCCCTACGTAGCCAGCAATAATTATCCAATTTGAAACGGGGGCAACCAATAACTCCTCAATATTTCGCTGATATTTGGCGCTGTAAAAAGAAGAGGATACATTCGAGTAAGCATTGGTGATAACCGCCATCATGATTAAGCCGGGTACTATAAACTCCATATAACTAAAGCCGCCCATGTTGCCAATTCTACTGCCTATTAAATTACCAAAAATCACAAAATATAGTGACATGGTAATGGCAGGTGGAAGCAGAGTTTGGATCCAAATTCTTAAAAAACGTAAACACTCTTTGCGCCACATTGTCCTAAGGGCCACCATATTGAGGCTATTCATTGGCGTCTCCTGCCACTTGTGTTGTGGTTGAACTAGCGTCTTTTGAGGATCTACCAGATTCGACCATTCTTACAAATAGCTCTTCTAATCTATTTGATTTATTTCGCATACTTAATACTTGTATCTCTTTTTGAGTTAACTGTTCAAAAACTGAATTGAGACCGGCCTCTTTAGGCACATCGACTTCTAAAGTATGCTCGTCAACTAACCGGCTTTCAAAGCCATCTAAAGTTAAAGAACGTAAGTTCTTAGATAAATCCAGCACAAAGGTTTCAATATTCAAGGTAGCAAGTATGGCCTTCATACTGCTATTCCTGACAATGATACCTTTATCAATAATGGCAATATTGCGACATAACATTTCAGCTTCTTCGAGATAGTGTGTGGTAAGAATAATCGTCACACCTTGTCGATTAATGTCTTGTAAAAAAGACCACATGGAGCGACGTATTTCAATATCTACGCCAGCTGTCGGTTCGTCAAGAATGAGCATTCTAGGTTCATGCATTAGCGCTCTGGCGATCATTAATCGTCTTTTCATGCCCCCAGAAAGTTGTCTGGCAGGTGAATCGCGCTTGTCCCATAGGTCGAGTTGTTTGAGGTACTTTTCAGCTCTGGGCTTAGCAATGTTTTTAGGTACGCCATAATAGCCTGCTTGATTTAGCATGATCTGTATTAAGGGTTCGAATTGATTAAAATTAAATTCTTGTGGCACTAGACCAATACAAGACTTTGCCTCTATGGGCTGAGTCGCTAACGAATACTCAAATACATCAACGTCTCCTTGGGTTTTATTTACCAGCGAGCTGATGATCCCAATGGCAGTTGATTTACCGGCACCATTAGGCCCAAGTAAAGCAAAAAAATCCCCTTGCTTTACCGTTAAATCAATGCCTTTTAAGGCTTCGGTACCGCCTTTATAGGTTTTGGTTAATCCTTTGATACTCAGTGCGTTCATGTTGACTGCCAGATAAAGTGTGAATCGAAACTGCGATATACCTATGCATATAGCTAGCAGGTGTCCGCGTAACGAATTCTATCGATTAAAGTTTGTAAAGTGTGCTTTATTTTTTAGAGCAGAATTGAATCACTTTGGGATTATAATATTGTGTCTACTGTGGTTAATTCAAGCTTATGAGTGAATTGTTTTAGGTTTGTTTAGTAAGTAACCTGAACTCGGGATAATCCATACCGTCCAGCACCGCTATTATTGCGCCTATCTTCGTTGAACTTGCTCACAATAGCTGGCTATTCCTTCACAAGCTCGCCTTGATAAACATAATACTATCAGCACTGGATGCATTAAATAAGCTGCTAAATAAATAGTAACATTCTAACCTATTGTTTTTATTAAGATTACTTTGAAGGAAGCGGCACGTCTTAACCCGTGTTCAGGTTAAGTAAGCTATTGTTGGCAGGCTAATTATTTTGTCAGTACTGATTTTTACTGCTTGAAGTGGCAAATATAATATTAGATATGCCAATAATTCAGTTTAGATGTGGGTAAGAGATAATTGAAATGAGTTCACTTTTTGACTAGCCAAAAAAACAAAAGGGCAGAACGCCCTTTTGTCGCTAATTACAGACTACTTAATTAACAGTCTTCAGGATCTTGACCTAATTTTTTCTTAGTTGCGATACATGCTTTTTTTAGTTTTTCAGCTGCGTCAGTTTTTAACTCTGCTGATTTGTCCATAGTAGCGTCCATAACATCAGAAGCTTTTTCGGCTGTAGCATCGTATGCGTCACTGGCCTCATCTTTGGCTTCGTCATAAGCCTCGGATGTGCTCTCTTTTACATCACCAGCCATATCTGCTGCGCTGTCGGCAAGCTTAGATACACCTTCTTTGGTTTTGTCATATAACTCTGATGATTTTTCTTTTGCTTTAGTCACCATTTCTTTGGCTTCTGTTTCTGCTTCCTGTGCTGATTCCTTTTGATTATCAGTGCAAGCGCTTAGCCCAATACTGAGTGCGGCTAATGTTATTGCTAGGGTAGTTTTTGATAAAGTCATTATTATTCCTTGTTGAGTTATTAATGAATCGTGTTTCGCTTAATGCGCTCTTAGAAAAATCCTTTAGCGAATTCCGTTCCATATTTTTAAGACTTTGAAAAGTAAACTGTTTATAAATCTTACGTTATATTTTTCAGGTGAAATTGGTATTTATGTCTTTAATTGACGACATAATCATATTATATCGGGATTGCTCGCACAATATATCTATGCGTTGGGTTAGGTACCACACTGTCAAAGGGATAACAGGTGACCAAGGTTATGCTGGGTTGGTCAACATCGAATGAATCGTTGTTGTTGTTATTTAGCACATACTCCAACTGTGAATGTAGAGCAATACGCAGCATAGTCACTTTGAATTGCTGACGTTTGTGTGTGGTTTTTACTTCGATAATATCGCCCTTTTGTAATCTTTTCAGGCTGTTAAATTGCGTATCACGATGGCCTACAATTACGCTGTTTCCTTTTTCTCCCGGTTCAGGTGTTGAGCTAAGGTGGCTAGGTGCAAAGGCCAAGTTCCTGCCACTTGCCCCAGCCAACACATACCAGCTTTTGTCCTTAATGATTAGTTCAGAAATAGGATGTGTGTCTGCCCAAGGCCAAGGTTTGTGTGGTTTATCAGATTTGAGATTTTTATGCCAAGCATCCGCTATTAAGTATTGCGCCAACTCTGCTTTAGCATAGATATAAATTCCGCCCGAAAAATGGTAAACACCTAGCAATAAACTCAAGGTTACCCATTTATGTTTGCTGACTAGGAAGAGAAACTTTGAAATATTGTTTTTCTTTTTGTAAGTAAGTGCATACATATTGCTAATCCAATTAAAATTAAGCCTATTATTATTTTGAGTGACGCTAAAGTCGCTGTCTGAGGAATACTACCTTGTGAATGAATTCGCTGATTTGAAATACCTTGAGGTAAAGGAACCGCTACTTTTCGATTTGTAGATGGTATTTTCAAGGGACGAGTTGGGGTTACATCTACTGCGACTAAACTGGTGTACTGACTAACCAAATGATGGGTAATAGCGGTTTCTATGATGCGGGACTTGTATTCGTCTTGCTCGGCTACTGAGCTATTTGTTCCCATACTTGCACGGCGCTTGTCCCTAGTCAGTTGACTAATTTTATCTCTGGCCCATAAAACATTAAGGCCTGATTGTCTGGTTTGAGCGTTAAGTTCTAGCTCGTTTTCCCAAGGTTTGCCTTGATAATGTGCGCTGAGATGGACTTTTGATGAGTAGTTGCTAAAGCTGCTAGATTCAATGATGCCATCTGTCAGCCGGTAGCTCAGCACCAACGGTTCGCCTTTATATAAGTCGCTTATAACGTTTGGGTAAAACTCTAACTGTTGATTGGATTGCAATGTGCCGGTATTTAGCTGCAACTCGATATCGGTTATGGCGGGGTGTTGTAGCTTAGTTAATAAGGTCAGCATTTTTTGTTGTACCTGATCAACCGATCCAATATAGGTAAAAGTGCCTCTGCCCATCTTGGCCGCTTCACTCATAAAATAACTATTAGGTGCACTACCTATACCCACGGTAAATAGCCGTGAGTTTTCGAGTTTGAGATGGATCAACTGCATTAATGATTCTTCGTTACTGACACTGCCATCAGTAATAAATACTATTTGACGCAAACTAGTTGCTGCATCAATCTTAGGCTGTGAAAAGGCCAGTTTTAAGGCACTTTCCATCTCTGTCCCACCATTGGCAGATAAACTATTTACAAAGTGTTTGGCGTCGTATTTATTGTTTGAGTTTGCGGGTTTTGGCAATTTCCATAAGTTTTGAGCATAACTATTAAATTCAATAATATTAAAATTATCTATTGCTTGTAATTGTTCTATAGCTAAAAGCAGTGCTTTTTTTGCCTGTTTAATGGCGTCACCCTCCATAGAGCCTGACGTATCAAGCACAAATATCATCTCCCGCAGGGGTGTCTTTATTAGTGGCTCTGTTTTGATGGGAGGTAGCAACATGATCAAACCGTATTCATCACCGTTAACCTGCTGAGTAAAGTGGGCAGACTGTGGCGCTGCACCTAATTTTGGCCGCCAGTTTAGAACAAAATCTTGGTTAGCAATGCTACCTTTTGATATCTGAATATTATGGCTACCATCTGATAGTTGCTTAAAGGTGATTGGATGGAATTCACTTTTAATATCTTGTATTTCAAAACCAGCATGCAAATTTATCTGTAACTCAATATCGGTATGGGTTTGACTATTATTGCTTGGAGAGGATTCTGGTTGTATTGGCGATGCTTCAGCTTTGTCACTGGGGATGTATCTAGGTGTAATGGTCATGGGGAAACGCAGACTGTATTGTTGCTGGTCAAAGTTTAGCTTTTGCTGATATTCAATCGTCACTTCAATCGTTTCACCAGGGCCGATATTAGCGATAGTATTAGAAAACATATTTGGGCGTTGCTGTGCCACTAAACTGGCTTTTTTACCCTGAGCTTTGGCCTGAAGATAAATCTGTTTTGCTGCGGATTTTTCCTTGATTTGCCCTTCTATTTTGCGCTCACCCACTCGCATCAGCAAATGGTCAACCGCGGCATTTTCTGGCAAGGGAAATACGTACAAGGCATTAACCCAATTTTCACCGGCATTTTTGAAGGTTTGGGTCAGTTTAGTGCGAGCGACAATACCTGTTACCTTGATATTAACTTTGGTTTGAAGTGCTGGGCTTAGCAAGTGTTGTTGTAGTGTTTCGCCTTGATCAGATTGCTCATGGATAAAATACAAAGTCCCACTTTGGGCATTTTGATAATCGCTTATGGGGTGATTCATTCGATCACTATTTGGTTGTTTACTTAGTGATCCTATTGCCTGTGAAATGGGAGGTGTGGTTTGTTTACTGGTAAAAGCGGGCACCGCAAATTGCAGTGCCCCTAACGCAATAACCACCAAACTAACAACGGCAAGTTTAGGTAGTGATGACATAGATGTTTCCTTATTGATTGGCCGCTGTCATTTCTGTTTGGTCATCAGATACCTTTAACATTACGCGGCGATCAAAAAAGTCATCTTCAAAATTCGTACCTGCACTCACTAATGAAGATTCACCAAATGAGTTAGTGATTACTTGCTCTTCTTTAACGTTTTTATCCAAAAGGTAGTTCTTTACTGTTAGCGCACGTTGCTCGGAAAGAGCTTGGTTAAAAGTGCTGTCGCCACGTTTATCAGCGAAGCCTGATAAAGTAATACTCACATTTGGGTTTTTTTGCAGGGTTTTGGCTATCAAGTCTAACTGCGACTTGTAGTGTTCTTCCAAAACATAAGACGCTGTTTTAAATTGAATATTACTTTCAATTTCTGGAGCGCTCTGTTTAAAAGCCGCCAGTTCTAGCGCGTTATCCATGGAAGCCATTTGCACCATTGCACGCTCTTTTGCCTGTTCGAAATTTTGTTGCATCACCAACAGTTGTTGGTCTTTTTGTTCGAGTGAATTGTTCGCAGTTTCTAGCCTTTTATCTGAGTTCAGATCGTCAGCTATCATCACGCCAAATATGCTTGCGATTATCCCACCTAGTGGCCCAGCAATGACGGTGCCGATTATGGCGCCAGAACTGAGGCCAATCACTTCATTGGTTTTTTCTTGTTTATTGGATTGTTCAGCAATAGCGCTGCCAGATAATAAGCAAGAGAATGCGATAGCAGTTGTGATGTTAGTTTTCGTTAGTTTCATTTTTTTCTCCAAGAGAGTGGTTGTTTGATTCCTCTCTAGTAAACAAAGATTGTGTGGCTGATTCAGGGAGAGAAAATGGCAATCTTGAGGTCAATTGTGGCGAAAAAATGGAAATTACATGTTTGGGCTATTTATTGACTCAACCTAAAGAAGTTTTGCGATATAGTTCAGCTATAAATTAAGTAGCCATAAAGTAAACAGGCGTCAGTTATGTCAAAACGTATCGCCTTGGTTGAAGATGACCAAGCACTCAGAGAAAACTATATTGCGGCGCTTAGTAAGCAAGGTTACGAGGTGCAACCTTATGCTAATCGAAGTAGTGCAGAACAAGCATTTGCTGAGCGCCTGCCAGACTTGGCGATCATTGATATTGGTCTAGAAGATGAAATTGATGGTGGTTTTGCTGTATGTCAGCAATTAAGAAGTTTATCCAAAACGTTGCCTATCATCTTTTTTACGGCACGAGATAATGATTACGACACTATCTGTGGTTTGCGTATGGGCGCTGATGATTATCTAACCAAGGACATCAGTTTGCCGCATTTATTAGCCAGAATAGCGGCATTGTTTAGGCGTACAGAGTTACTTGATAGGCCACAAACACACACTGACCTGATTAAAACCGGCGATTTGTTGATGGATAGCAAACGTATGACAGTCAGTTGGAAAGGGCAGGGTATCGAACTTACGGTCACCGAATTTTGGATGTTACACGCTGTTGCTAAATTTTCGGGGCACGTCAAAAGTCGTCAACAGTTGATGGATGAATCAAAAATGGTTGTGGATGACACTACCATCACTTCCCACATCAAACGTATTCGTAAAAAATTCATGCAGGTAGACCAAAATTTTGACTGCGTTGAAACTGTTTACGGTATGGGATATAGATGGAAAAGCATTTAAGCATGATTACATTGCCAAACTTAATGTTGTGGGTAGCAAGTTGATGAGCCGCCTACGTTTTGGTCTGCGCCTTAAATTACTTTTTTTCTCTTCTTTTTTATTGGCTATTCCTTGGCTGGGTTATCAATACGTATGGGAAATGGAAACCTATTTGCGTATCGGCCAAGAGCAAACGATGGTGGGAACCGCTCGCGCTGTAGCCACAGCATTACATGAACGGCCCGCTTTGTTTGATAGTCAATCGGCGTATTTAACTGACGTTAAACCGGGCACTGATTTATACGCCCATAAAATTGCCTACCCTATTCAATTAGATGGCAAGTTAGACGACTGGCAAGACTATCGTCATTTAGCCATTGCCTACGGCCAACAAAACCTGATAGACCCAATCCAAGATTATCAGTTAGATAGCTTGCACTTTAAACATATGGTGGGACAGTACGATAGATTTTTGTATGCCATGTTTGATGTCACTGATAACAAAGTATTACTCAGGCCAAGCAATAGCTTACGTATTGATAAGAATGACCATTTACAAATAGCCATGACCGATAAAAATGGTTTGTTTCAGCGCTATATCATTGCACCATCACAACCCGGTTGGGTGAACGCGTATTTGTTAAAAGATGACTTAAACTCATTACAGCCAGAAAGATTAGAAACTAAAATTCAGGGGCAATGGCGTAATACATCAAATGGTTATCAGCTTGAATTGCGTTTTCCTTTAGCCATGATGTCGAGCAAAATTGCTTTTGCAATTGTGGATGTTGATGATCCACACACTAGGGCCGTTGAACACATAATGGGCACGGCCAACCCATCTCAGTTGGATTCATTGGGCACAGTATTGGTACCTTCACCAGAAATAGAAAAAATCCTTAAGGGGCTTAAATACTCAAACGCAAGAGTATGGGTAGTGGATAAACATATGCGAGTGCTCGCTCGCTCGGGCAATATTCAAAGAGCATCTGGGGTGCAAACTAACTCACACCTTGGCTTTGGGAGTGGCACTAAATTACAGGGCCAAAACAGCTGGTGGAAATATATTGAAAACAACTGGTTGTTACCCCTTTATTATCAAGTATTGACTAAGCCGCCCGCTGATTTTGTAGATGATCTGCGGGATGCATTTGCTTTACAAGGCCAAGATATAAGCCAAGCATTAAATGGCAATCCAAGCTCTTTGTGGCGCTTAAGTTCAGACAATAAAGCGGTGATTATGTCGGCTGCTCATCCAATTTACATTGACAACGCGGTAATGGGGGCCGTTGTGGTTGAACAAACCACTAATGGTATTCGTACCCTTAGAAATAAAGCCCTCGAACAGCAGTTTCATTATATTTTACTGGTGATTTTGATCAGTACATTGGCATTATTTTTAATTGCTTCACGTATTTCTTGGCGTATTCGTAAACTTAGAAATGAAACCGAAAGTGCGATTGATCAACAAGGCAAAATTATTGGGGATATTGTTCCTTCTAATGCTCGGGACGAGATAGGCGACTTATCCCGTACCTTTACTCATGTGTTAAGCAGACTCAGTCAGTACAACACCTATTTAGAAAATATGGCTTCTCGTTTGTCTCATGAATTACGCACCCCTGTGGCGATTGTTAATTCCTCCTTAGACATTCTTTTATTAGAAGAACAAAATTCAGAGAAAAAACAATACGTGGACCGTGCTAAACAAGGTATTACCCGGTTAAGTAAAATATTGTCAAATATGAGCGAAGCCACGCGATTAGAGCAAGCGATTCAAAGCAACGATCGGGAAACATTTGATTTAGAGGAATTATTAAAAGGTTGCGTGGCTGGTTATCGCTTAGCCTACGCCACTAGAAAGTTTGATGTGCAAGTATCTGTGTCTAATTCGAGTTTTCATGGAGCGCCTGAGTTATTCGCCCAGATGTTAGATAAAATCATTGCCAATGCGGTTGAATTTAGTGACCACGATTCTACTATTAACCTACAGATGGTTAATAGCGATCCAGGTTATGTGCTGACTATCGCCAACCAAGGCCACTTGCTACCAGAGAAGATGCAACACCAATTACTTGATTCTATGGTTTCAGTGCGCAAACAACAAAACACCGAACAACCGCACCTGGGCTTAGGTTTATATATCGCTAAAATTATTGCCAAATATCACCAAGGTGATATCAGAATAGATAATCTTAAAGATAAATCTGGCGTAGTGGTGACCTTAGTGTTTAAGAATTAAAAGGCATGTGCAGTTTACCTTACTGTAGCTTAAAGCAGCTTAGCCTCGTTTGTGTTTACGTGCCATTCCCCAACCTATGATACCTGCACCGATGATTGCGCCAATCCAAGCATAAGGCTCAGTTGCGGGTGAAAGCTGTTTGGCAAAGACGATTGTCATCATCGAAAAAATGCACAGTCCCCAACCAAAAATTTCGACTTTACTTAAATACTTGGAGAGAAAAAAACGCGATTCTTTGGGTGTCTTTTGCATGCCTAACCTCTGTGGTTTTAAAACTTAATATACAATGAGTCATATTTGACAATACGATACCAGTTAAATCAAAAAATCCAAGGTTTTCAGTCTAAGTATCACTACCTTTCATTCCCTCAGAAGTTATCTCACTCAATTAAAAGTGAGCGTTTATCATGTATATAAATCTGGATGAATAAACGGAGCCATAGCAAGGAGGATGGCTTGTCTATATACACTTTCTCTTGTGGCCAAACCATTAGTTAAAAGGCCAATTGCACCGCCTTTTTGTTTGATATTGTCAGTATTAAACAACCTGTCCATAACATGACCTAGTTCTTCACCGCTTTTAAGTGCTTGATAAATTACCGGGGGTAAAGGCAGATTACAGCTGCGCCCAATAGACATATGTGTTTTATTTGCGATAGCTACAAAAGCAAACGTTGCTGGACCGTATTCGAATGAGTCGACGCCACCTTCAATGGCAACATAAAAGTCAGCCTGAGTGTGTTGTTGACAATATTCGATCCTGTTGATGGCACCAAGCTTTGTTTCTTCAGTTGTCATCGGTTGTTCAGCTACGCTTGAAGGCGCGTTTATGCCGACACATTCCACCTCTTTTAAAGACAATACGTCACAAATTGCTTTTTGAGCTGCGCTAATCTTCACTGGGTTTTTCGACCCGACTATAATTTTTATCATTCTGATCCTCGACGACTCATGAAATATCAATGGGGTAAATTATCTAAGCTAATCCCTTAAAATTGTAACACTAAGGGGGTTATTTATATTAAAACACTACTCGATTACCTTGATTCAGCACGATACAATGCTAGCAAGGTATTCAATAATAATAAGAGATATGTAGACCGCCATGAAGAATGTGCCTCCAGAGTCTTTGATCCGCACTTGGGTGTGGATGATGTCCGAAAACAACGATCCCGAATTGATGAATAAAGGTCGAAAAAATTTGATTAGTGCTTTTGGCAGTTTACAAAACGCTATTGAATATATTGAACAACAAGTTGATTCTATTGATCAGAAATAAAGCCATTTTCTTTTGAAAATTCATGGCTTGAAAGGGCATGTTCAATCAATTTATTTGGTTGAGTACCCTGAAAAGTTGTTACTACTTGATGGTTGTTGCCGTGCAGATATCAGTATGCTTGAGCAGTTTATTACTGTTGAGTTAAGCAGACCATTTTCTGATCTAAAGTTGATTGTTGTCACTCATATGCACCCAGATCATGCGGGAGCAGCCCACAAATTACGCAAAAAAACCGGTTGTGAAATTGTAAGTGCCAATATGCCTACTCAGTGGTACAAAGGCCTAAATGGGCGATTTATGCATCTAGTGGATATCGCCCTCGCGACCTGGGTGGCAAGTAGAATGGGTAAAACCAGAAAAAACTTATGGTATTCGCCATATCTTAAAATTGATTATGCATTGGCTGACCAAGCTAAATTGCCGGGTTTTGATGAATGGTGTGTGATGCTGACTCCAGGTCATACAGATCGAGATTTATCTGTGTTGCACCTACCTTCAAAACGCATTTATGTAGCAGATTTATTGGTCAAAGTTAAAGACCGCTTTATTCCGCCTATTCCAGTGAATTATCCTAACCAATATCGCGCTTCAATTTTAAAAGTACAGGCTTTGCAACCTGCTTCTATCATGTTAGCCCATGGCGGAGAAGTCACGTTATCTGAGCGAGATTTCGACCATGTGCTGACCGTAGCACCCAGAAAGCCTTTTACCATTTGGACCCCCGCTAAAAATAAATTAAAGCGTTTATTACTCAGAAAAAAAGGCTAAGACTAGCTAGTCTTAGCCTTTTTTAAATTGTTAACTCTGAATCATAATAGCTATCCAACCCAGTTCTTTTCCACTTAAGCCATATTGTTGACCTAAAATACCTGCTCGAATAGCAAAGGTCATCGCTGTAACTATTAGCGCTATACAACTTATACGAAAAACACATTTAGCATTTTTTTCTGAAAAATCAGTTGCTGCATTCATATTGTTTTACCTTATTTAATGCCGAGTATTTTATTGTTCATTTCAACGTCTTTTTCCACACCTGCAAAATCATCAAAGGCTTTGTCAGTGGGTCTTATCAGATGTTCGCTAATAAATTTAGCGCCCTCTGCTGCACCATCTTCGGGGTGTTTAATGCAACATTCCCATTCCATCACGGCCCAACCATCAAAATCGTACTGTGTCATTTTGCTTCAAATGGCTTTGAAGTCGATTTGACCATCACCTAAAGAGTGGAAACGGCCAGGTCTGTCTATCCAATCTTGATAACCGCCATATACCCGTGATCAATGAAAATGCTTGATTTTGTCTGATTTGAGGATCAGGCTGTACCTATGATTGATATTTCCCTTACACCCGACCAAAAAACCGCGCTAGAAGCGAGACATACGAAAGCCCGTGATGGAAGGGAGCGTGACCGTATTAAAGCGGTGTTGTTACGCAGTGAAGGGTGGACCGTCGCTAGAATTGCACAAGCCTTGCGTAAGAGTGAAGCCAGCATTACACGCCATATCGGTGATTACGCCAAACGTCTGAAGCTCAAGCCTGCGGGTGGTGGCTCTGCCAGTCATTTAAATACTGAGCAAACCCAGCAATTGGTTGCACACCTGTCAGATATCACTTACTTACACACCCATCAAATAGTGGCCTACATTCAAAAGACGTGGAAGATTACCTATTCAGTGTCTGGGTTAAATAAATGGCTCCACCAAAACGGCTTTAGTTACAAACAGCCTAAAGGTGTGCCTCATAAATTTGATGAGCAAAAGCAAGCTGCGTTTATCGAAGAATATGAAACGTTACGGGATAGCGTATCGGATGATGAGCCTATTTTATTCATGGATGCAGTGCATCCTACTCAAGCGACCAAGGTGACATCTGGATGGATACGTAAAGGGGTAGATAAACCCATTGAAACCACAGGCAGTCGCACCCGAATGAATGTTGTAGGCGCGATCCGGTTAAATCATTTAGCTGAAGCGGTAGTGCATGATTACGAGACTGTAAATGGCAGCACCATCATGGATTTTATGGAGCACCTAAAGCAGAGGTACTTAGCAAATAATACGCTTCATTTAGTGCTGGATGGGGCGGGTTATCATCGTTCCAAGGAGGTGAAAGACAAAGCGGCTGAATTAGGAATTACACTGCATTATCTGCCCCCATACAGCCCTAATCTGAACCCCATAGAGCGATTATGGAAAGTCATGAATGAATATGCTCGCAATAATCGATATTTCTCTAGCGCAAAGGAATTTCGACAACACATTCGGCATTTTTTTAACGTCACCCTTCCGGATATTGCTGACATATTAAACAGTCGGATAAATGATAACTTTCAGGTACTAAAACCTGCAAGTTGAAGTAACTTGGGTATATACACCGGATCGGCCATTGGGAGTGAATTCTGCATCTTTAACATGGAAGGCTTTAATTCGTTCATGATAAATGTCGATAAAAGCAAGGTAGTCGAGTTGTTGTAAAACAAAATGGCTGGGGTCATACAATATATTAGCTCGTGGATGATTATCGACCGCTTCTAAGAAGCGTTCAAAGGTCACTCCGTCGTGTAAATCTTCCCCTGGGTGAAGTTCGTAACAAACGTCTACACCGGCTTCATCAAAGGCGTTTAAAATAGGTAACCAACGTTTGGCTAATCCTGCTGCCCAATTACAAATCTCAGGAAAAGAATTAAAGGGTGTGTCATCGCTGGCGAACTGCGCAAGAAATATACCTGGGCCTTTAATGTGTTTCATTAAGCTACTCCTGAAACTGTTGAGGGGGATAAATTGAAGTCATGCCATTTCAATTCGGACTGGCTAAACTTCACCGTGATTTCGATAAACGCCATGCCACGAACTGCTTGGTCAATGCCAGGTACGTCGAATATTTCGTTTGAGCATGGAAGACCTTGTTCAAACGCTTGGATCTGTTTAGAAAAATTTTGGTAAATATTGGCAAAGGCTTCTAAATAACCCTCAGGATGCCCCGCGGGAATACGCATGGCTGCCTGAGCTGCGGAGCAAAATTTTCCCACTCCAGTGCGGATCAACTGAGTCGATTTTGTGTTGGATCTAAGCCATAAACTATTAGGCTCCATTTGTGACCAGTCGATACTGCCTTCGTCTCCATATACTCGTAAGCATAAGTTGTTTTCTTCGCCTACTGCTATTTGACTCGACATTAATACCCCACGAGCACCATTATCAAAGCGTAATAATACGGTGCCATCGTCGTCGATCTGACGGCCATCAAGCACAGCGTTTAAATCTGCACACATGGCTGAAATTTTTGTGTTTGTCACATATTCAGCCAAATTAGCAGCATGTACCCTAATGTCACCCATACAGCAACTGACACCTGCTCTTGATGGGTCAACACGCCACTGCGCCTGTTTACTAAGCTCATCATCTTTATTCGCCAACCAATTCTGGCTGTATTCCACAACCACTTTTTTGATTTTGCCCAAAACGCCTGTTGCTACTAAGTGTTTGGCTTGTTTAATCAAAGGATAACCGTTGTAGGAATGAGTGAGTCCGTATAGTTGTCTAGACGTTTTTAATACCTCTGCTAAATCCAATGCTTCTTGAAGTGTGAAAGTAGCGGGCTTATCGCTGAGTACATGAAATCCTGCTTCTAGTGCCGCTTTAGCGACAGGGAAATGCAAATGATTAGGCGTAACAATAGAGACAAACTGCATCCTTTGGTGTACCGGTAACTTCGCTTCTTCAGCGAACATTTGTGCATAATTTGCATAACAACGAGTAGCAGGTAAATACAATTGCTTGCCAGAAGAGATACTTTTTTCTGGGTCTGAACTGAAAGCACCGCATACTAATTCAATATTGCCATCTAGGTTAGCTGCCATCCGATGCACTGCACTGCACCAATAAATGCGTCTTGGCCGCCACCAACCATTCCCATTCTTATTTTTTTAGACTGTTCCATGGTGTTACCCAGTATTCATTGATTAGATTATGTTTAAAAGTGCGACTTTTAATATTGAAAATTTAGATGTGTCGAGCGGTGATTATACACCGACTTTACTTGAACTCATTCCCACCTTAAGGGGGACTTTGGCTCGGCTAGATGCCGATATTCAGTGTTTGCAAGAAGTCAATGGGCAGGAATTGGCAACACATACCGCCAATAATCCAAAACGTGAATTATCAGCTTTAGACACGTTAATTGTTGATACCCAGAGTGTTACTGCCATGTAGTTCTGCCATTGCCGAGTCAATTAAATTTAGTCATCTGCATCACGGAAAAGGTAACTTGTTAGATCATATGTTGATTTCACAGTCTATGTAACCTGATCTCTGGATAAGCCATACCGTCCAGCACCGCTATTATCAGGCCTATCTTCGTTGAACTTGCTCTCAATAGCTCGCTATTCCTTCACAAGCTCGCCTCGATAACTACAGCACTGGATATATTTATTAGCCTAATCAATAAAACTATCTAACATACTGTTTTTGTTATGATTACTTTTAGTGTTGCGGCACGTCTTATCCAGAGTTCAGGGTCATTAGAATTTGCCGAGATAACGGCTGTTTTTTCTACCATTTTTGACAATTGTTCTGCAACTAAATAACTCGAATGCTGCCTTGTTTCCAAACCAAAATAATAGGATAAGGCAGATACAAGCAGCGACACAACCACTGCCACCATTACAATGGCCAGGGCGACTCTGATATATAGTTTTTGACTAATGTTGATCAAATCTAAACAACACTTTTAGGGAATGAGTTACTGCGCTTGGAAAATTCAGGTCGTTTTCTGTCTGAATGCGGTTAATTATTGACTGCTTCTATTAAAGAGTTCACCTCTATAAGAAGTTTAACTCTAATTGAAAACAATAGCTGGAACCAGTATACATTTGCTTCCCTTTCATTTTATTTTAATAAATTTAGTTATGGGCCTCCCATCTGGTTATTATTTTTTCTGAACTAATCCTTGATTTATACGCAAAGAGCATGTAATTAATTGGTAATACGAATTCTTCCACACTTGGCGACCTAATATTCTTTAACTGATATTGAGCCAAGAGGCTCATGGAGTTAGTTAAACTCAGAAATAGGAAACAGACATGCTTAAACAACTCTTTACTGACCATCCAAAGTCCGTCAACGAAACATACATACAACATTTTTTTACCGCAATGAGTTTTTCAATGAAACTTTTTAAGGCAGCAATAGCATGCTTTATGCATGCTTTAGTACCAGGTTTATGTATCAAAACCGGCAGTAAAGCAATTACGGAGTTACATGTAAAAATGGTCACTTTTAGGGTTAAAGGTAGTAGCGAGGTCGCTTCAAATGAAGATCATGAGAGTTCGATAGAGTATATGATCTAGCGAGAGTCTAGATTGATATAGTGAATCAGCTTAACTGCAATATTTTTTTATCCCGTTGAGCCCTATACACCTCGCCAATCTTAACCGCACCAGTTTTAGACATAATGTCTCGACCTACATCAGCTGAAACAGACACCAGTAAACCTCCGTTTGTTTGCGGGTCCAGTAAACATTTAATGACCGCTAAATCTACATTATTGGTATGACATTGATGCAACATCGGCATTAATTGTGGCAGTAATGTGGACTCAAACCCTTGGCGACTTAATTCGAGCGCGCCGTTGATGAGAGGTACACTGTCCGTGGTGATGTTTATACCAAATGGTGTTCCTTTAAGCATTTCTAAAAGGTGTCCAATCAGACCAAAACCGGTTACGTCGGTGGCGGCGTGAACCTTTATATTTTTGAGAGTCAAAAAAAACGCTCTATTTGATTGCAGTAAATGACGCCACAGTGCTTCAATACTCTGAGTTGTTGCCTTACCTTGGGCATCGGCCGCGAGTATCAGTCCCGAACCCAATGGTTTATTTAAAAGTAACCAATCACCTTCTTGAAGGGCATTTTTTTGCCAATACGCGTCACCAGTTGCATTCACCACTAGCGCTAAGTGGGTCTCTATGCCCTCGGTACTATGGCCACCCACTAGTGTGGTTTCATGGTGCAGCAAGGTTTCAGTGACGCCTTGCATTAATCGTTTAAAATCTCGCTTGGTTAATCGCGGATGTGAAAACTTTAAATTGGCCCACACTTGGGCGCTGGTTGGCTGCAAACCCATGGCGTATAAATCGTTGACGGCGTGATGAGTCGCCGCGATACCCAATTTATAATCATCGTCACTAAAGGCGCGAAAACCATCAATGCTTTGTAATAACGATGTGTTGTTAATAACTGCAGCAACGGGCGCATCTTCTGCTTGTGTTAAATCAGTATCAAAGTGTTTATTGGGAAAAACACTGAGTTCTTTAAGGGTATCACTTAATAATTCAGGGCCAATTTTACTGCCACATCCAGCGCAATGCATAGGTTCGTTATTCATTGTAGGCATGGCGGGTAGGTTTTTAGAAAACAAGGCCATAAATTTTTGGTCTATTTGATCTTTCCATCGCCAAACCCATTCGCCATTTAAGCTTAACCAGCTCCGTTGGCCCACTGCATTTTTACCACCTAAAGAAATCAGCGACAAAAAATCGGTTTGTAGCGATACAGGTGTCATCACTTGTTGGCTAAATGCAGCACGTATGTTTTTAGTTAAAAAGGGTGCCGAACGCACCGCGTACACGCCCGCTTTGGGTCGAGGTGATTTAACCATGGTCGCCACATCACCGCAGGCAAAAACATCCTTGTGGGAAGTGCTTTGTAAAAACTGATTCACAGCAATAAACCCACTTTCGTCAGTATCCAGTCCGGCAAGTTTTGGCCATATAGGCGCAGTGGCTGGCGTGCACCAAATAGACCGTTGAATACTCAGTGAGTTGCCTGTGTCTGACTCAATTTCATTTTTAGTGACGCGGGAAACTCGAAACCCAGTAATTAAATCGATGTCGTACTGCTTGAGTGCAATAGTCACCTGTTTTTGTACGTTTTTATGAGAGCCCGGTAGTAATTTAGCGCCAGACTGCACCAGCGATAGCTTTAAAGCCTCGCCTGCCTGCTTAAACCGATAAGCAATAGCCAGCACCATTTCGATACCTGCCGCACCGCCACCAATAACCGCCCAGTGGGCGGTATTTTGTGTGGAACTCTTATCGTTAGTATCTTTGGTTTTTTCGGCAAGTAGTTTTCGCCACGTAGCAGTGAGTTGACTGACGGGTTTTACTCCAACAGCAAATTCACGGGCACCTTCAACATTGACGTTGGGTGTCGAACCGGTATTGATCGATACTTTGTCGTAGCCGATGCTGGCTTGGTTTTCTAATTGAATCGTTTTATTAGCGACATCAATGCCGTTAACGCGACCGTGAATTAACCGAACCTGTGCCGCTTTGCACAGTTTGTTTAAGTCTAAGTGTGTTTCTTCTTCGCTGTAATGCCCAGCAATGTAACCTGGCAGCATACCTGAATAAGGCGTTAACAACGTATCGGTAATGAGGGTTAAGCGCACATTTTTTATTGGCTTCATAGCCAATATTCTCAACACTAAGGAGTGGGAATGCCCACCGCCGATAAACACTAAGTCATGTTCATGCATGGTGATGTTTTCTTATAAAAGTATTGGTAACCGCTTTATTGCCGAGCCAATGTGTACATATGGGAATGATCACATTTTTACATAACATCATGTTGTGGCTAGCCATTGTATAATTTCCCCATGGGAGCCTTTGAAAATAGTTTTTTCGCTCTTTTGCTGGTACTGATATTCGTATATTGGGTCGTAATATTCACTGAGTAGTACGTGAATAATGTCGTCAAAACCAGACCACTGGTTTTGGCTTTTCAGTGCATTAATTGCCGAATCGAGTGTTGCATTAATCAACGTAAACTTAGCCCCTCCCAAGCGTTTTTTAATCCGCAAGACTGCATCTCGAATAAAGGCATCCAGTAAATCATAAGAGGTGTCGGGGTGACTTTTTTCATAATGTTCGAAAGCATCCATAAAATAATCCCGTCGGATGCGGGCAATACGCTCTTCATACGGGGCTTCAAGCAAAATGTTACTGGCGAACTTAGTCGCCGCTAAATACTCTGGAAATACTACAACGCGACCAATTAAACGTGATTCATCTTCAATCAGTACCGGTGAATCGTTAACATGGATGCGTTTTAACCATGCCACCGACCACGCATTTTCGAAATTAATTTGTGTAGGCTGTGGGACAAAGGTTTTACCAAAGGCACTGCCCCTGTGGTTTGCTAAACCCTCTAGGTCAATGGAATGTGGCCAATCGTTGATTACTTCTGTTTTACCGCTGCCGGTTTTACCAGAGAGAACAAGAAACCGACCTTCACTGGCTCGTTGTTGCAATTGCTCGAGCAGATAAGTGCGCATCGCTTTATAGCCACCTTCCACATAAGGTCGGTCTATGCCTAACTCATTCAGCCATTGCTGCGAAATGCGAGATCGTAAACCACCTCTAAAGCAATAAAAAATCCCGTCAGGGTGCTCATTAATGAAATTTTTCCATTGTTGTAAACGTTGCGCTTTTATATCCCCTAAAACTAATTGGTGGCCGAGTTCAAGCGCCGCATCAGAACCGTGCTCTTTATAGCAGGTACCTACTGCTTCGCGCTCGTCATCGTTCATCAATGGCGCATTGATACTAGAAGGAAAAGCCCCTTTAATAAACTCGATGGGCGCGCGTACGTCTATCATCGGCGTATCGGATAAAAACAGCTGTTTGAAGTCGGTGATAGATTGCAAAATGAGGACTCAGATGGTGTGAAAATGTATTATGGCGCGCTACGGGGGGTGAACTCAAATAAGATTCAGTATTTATTGATTTCTATGCCAGATAAATCAGGCGTAAAGTTCAAATTGGTTGTTGTCTAGAGTCATTAACTGCATCAGTTTGGGATGCACAAAGAGTTTTTCTTTGCCTACTTGTTGTTCTTGCAATACACCAATATCTACCAGTTGTTTAAGGTACACAGATGCGGTTTGCCGTTTGGCAATGTCTTTATCTACTAGATTGGCGATACGACAATAAGGTTGCTCGAAAATAACTTGCACTAATTCGAAGCTGTACATTTTTGGCAAGTTTAGCCTGATAAACTCGCTGGTATGTTCAATCAACTCTTTAACCGCGGCTATTTTAGCCGAAGTCCAATTAGCCATCTCGGTAACGCCAGATAACATGTAGATGATCCACGCTTGCCAGTCACCGTTTTTGGTTACTGCATTTAGCAGCGCGTAATATTGCGCTTTGTGCTGCACAATGTAGCGACTTAAATACAAGATTGGCAGGGTTAACAAGTCTTGCTCTATCAAATACAGAATATTCAATATTCGCCCAGTTCGGCCGTTGCCATCATGAAAGGGGTGAATGGCTTCAAACTGGTAATGACTGATGGTCATTTTAATAAGAGGATCCACCCCGTCGTCAGTGTGCAGAAATTGCTCCCAATTACTGAGTAAATCACGGATTTGCTTTTCACCCACGGGCGGTGTGTAAATAATCTCACCGCGACTGTTATTTGCAAAAAAATTAGCAATAACAGTGCCCGGCACTTTACGTACATCCATTTGCGTGCCTTTTAAGGTGCTGCATACCTCAATTGCGGTATTGGTGCACAAAGGGCGCTGTTTTAGCCGCATAAAGCCATCATATAAAGCTGTGCGATAACGCAAAGCTTCTTTAGTGGCAGGGTCGGCTTGGCTGTCTTCCTGCGCATGTTGAAACAACTTATCTGAGGTGGTGATGATGTTCTCAATCTCAGAGCTGTCTTTTGCTTCTAACAAGGGTAATAAATTAATCAGTAGACCTTGATTGGGCAATAATGCCCCGGCCTGCTTAAGTTCTGCCAAGGCGGCGCGAGCCGGAATACAGGCTTTAAGCACAGCAACAGAATCCACTACCTCTGCTGCGGGTGGCAGTGGCGGAAGTTGATTAAATGGAATATCGGGCTGCCAAGTCATGTTTATTTTATCTTATTTTGTCGACATGAAGTGAGTATAGGTTGATGGGATCGACAGGTAAAGTAATTATGTCGACAAATTTCAGTTTTTTCGACACGTATTGTGCTCATGTCGATGTTATCGACATGAGGGCTTAACATGTTTATAAAATTAATTTTTATGTACACGATTGACGCTATGTATATAGGTTATTAGGTTTCTTATACATGTTATGTTTCTTATGTATAGGTAATTGGATTTGCTGTCTTTGCATTTTTTATCCGTCTAGGCCCACATTGCATCACTAAGTTCATCCAAAACGATATCAAGCTGATTGGCCAAGACTTTGTCTAGTTGTTTGGCTAAGCAATACTTTATCCAACTGTTTGGCACCACCGTGTTCGGCAAAACAGCTGTTAATAAACTCGATCAACGTCTACGATCCTTTGCTCTTCTGATACCCTGTCGGGCACTGCCATCCTTGGCAGGTATCTCACAGAATCCCTTTCTGTGCGACTTACTTCTTTTCTAAAGCCAAAAGAAGTAAGCAAGAAAGGCCGCTCGCCAAGTTATGTTCTTCATCCAATTATTTATGAGATTTAGCCGGTTCATCGCAACTAGGTTCAAAACCTTCAAAGTAGTCAATCACACGTCCCTGATGATCGGCACCCAATCTCGACTTCCGTGTCGAGCTGTTCAACTGGGCGAAGCTGTGCTTCTAAAAATTCCAGTTTCACCCTACTAAATCTCATAAATAATTGGCGAACATAGATGCGAGGGGGAGGGGGAAAAGCATCGGTTTTACCGACAGAAATTTAGGTTTATTTGTTATGAATTAACGTGGATGTCCTGTTAATTTTTAGTCATTTACCAGATTAGGGGGAGGAAGCCTTTTGAGTGGTTGGTTATCCCTCAGTGCGCCTCAACTCACTTGGTGTCATGACATATTGTCTTTGAAATGCTTTGCTTAAGGTTCGAGCAGAAGCAAAACCAACTTGTTCGGCGACTTGTTCCAAATTCGCATTTGAGTATTTGATTAAATTATAAGCTTTCATCATCCGCCAGTTCAAAATATACGCCATAGGCGCTAAACCGACTGACGACTGGAAGTGTCTCACCAGAGTGGCACGAGACATGCCTATTCGCTCGCCTAAACTAGTGATAGACCAATTAAAATTGGGCTCTAGATGGATCAAGGTCAAGGCTTTATGTATGCGTTTATCTTGCAAAGCCGCTAAAAATCCAGTGATTTCCTTGTTTTTATGGATATAACGATTAAGTAATTGTAAAAATAGCACTTCGGTTAGGCGATCTACTATGGTGTCACGCTTTCCCCGTGCACGGTGCATTTCCGATTCGATGAGCTTCACAGCCATCCAAATGGGATCGGCTGATGTTAACTCTCGAAAGTGCAATACTTGAGGCAATGAATCAAGGAGCGGATGACTTGACGCTTTGTCATAGTGCACAATCCCACACATTAAACTTTGGGTGATTTCGCCTTGCTGAAAAAGCGGATCCCCTAATTCGCATGCCTCTCCTGCCCGAAGGCTCGATATGAGCGTCCTACCTGGCTGATCGGCTACCCAATGAGAGCGACCGCTGGGTAACATGACAATTTCCATGTGATGAACATTGACGGGTGCTGCGTTGTCGGAGCCCACATAAAAACTCCCCGACATGGCGATATGAAAACGTGGAATATCTACTTCGTGCAAAGACATACCCCACGGAGCCGCCAAATCTGAACGAAAAAATATTGAGCCTTTAAAACGCAATGTTTCAAGCACATCTCCTACTACATTAAACTCAGCTTCGTCATGATTGATTCTTTCAGGCACTTTTAAGCGTCTCCTAGATACCAGCTAATGGGTTCATTTAAATTAAGCTACCTATGTCGCATAAACCAGAGTGAGGTTCACTCACTACCTTACCTATGATTAAAGGAAATAGACATGACAGCGAAAATATACAACTTACTTTATACCTACAGTTTTTTAGTTTTGGCGCTAAATATTAGTATTTTGACTACAGGTAACGTGCAGGCAGAAGAGTTTTTCACTATTCAAAACGATGAATTACAACGTCCAACGGGCTATCGAGAGTGGGTATATGTGGGTACACCGCTGACTCCAAATGAACTGAATAATGGCAAAGCGGCTTTTCCAGAGTTTCATAATGTCTATATCGATCCTAAAAGTTGGTCACATTGGAAGAAAAAAGGTGAATTCAGAAATGGCACTATATTGATGAAAGAGTTAGTTGCCGTAGGCAGTAAAGCTGCTGTGAGTGGACAGGGTTACTTTCAAGGGAATTTCTTAGGCCTAGAAGCCACTATAAAAAGTAAAAAACATTTTCCAAATGAACCGGGAAACTGGGGCTACTATAGCTTTTCAACACTCGACCATAGCAGCCTAAATAAAACCGCCAAGGCCTTTCCAGCAGCGTCGTGTAACGCTTGTCATGCCGCATCGGCGGCAGACGATTTTGTCTTCACCCAATATTATCCGATTTTAAGTGCAGGTAAAGCAAAGGGTAAGGAGGCTACAGGTGGCGTATCTTCTGATCTTACAATGCAGGAATAAAACTATGAATATTACCCTTAAGGCTATTGTAACTAGTACCTTGATGCTCAGTATCTATGGCTCACATGTCCTGGCGAAAGAGTCATTCTCAACTAATGTAGACAATCAAGGTAACATCACATTACCAAATAACGTTAGAAATGAAATGGTGCACTTGGGGTCGTGGTTTGTGCCAGAAGGCGGTGCAAGTGGTTTTCATGACGTTTATACCGAAAAGGCGAGTGTTGAGTATTATAGGATAAACAACAAGTTTCCTGACGGGGCAACTATTGTCAAAGAGCTCCGCGCTTCGCACGCTGGCACCTATACTACGGGTGAAAATGTCAACTATGCCAACAATGTTCTAAAGCAATGGTTTGTAATGGTCAAAGATAGTGAAGGGCGTTTTGCTAATAACCCGCTTTGGGGGGACGGTTGGGGTTGGGCACTTTATAAGCCTGATATAAAAGAAGGAGGCAAATTCAAGAATGTAGCGACTGATTACAAAACTGATTGTTTAGGCTGCCATATACCAGCCAAACAGAATGATTGGATATATACAGAGGCTTATCCAATCCTGAATACGGAGAGATAAGTATGGCAATTTCTAAATTAAGGAAGCTGGGTTGTTGATTTAACTTATCGACATGACCGCATGTTGTGTCGATAAAATTGAACTTTATAAACACAATTTCTATACATTATTCAGCGCTTACGTATAGTTAATACCGTTTTCTTAACCATTTGCATTAGACCTTTATTTACGGCCACAACGCAGCACGGCGTATATGGCCAATCATACAATCAAACTGATCCACTGTGGGAAGATCACCCATTGTGAACATTATTCTTAGTGTTCCTTAAAAAAACAAAACCCGCTTTAAAAGCGGGTTCCAAAAACTTATGTCCAGTTTCAAACTTTAATATGCTCACACAACAACAGGTAACCTAAAGTAAACAGTTATTCAACAGTTACACTTTTTGCTAAGTTTCTAGGTTGATCCACATCAGTGCCTTTTATGACTGCTACATAATATGACAACAGTTGAAGTGGTAGGGTGTAGATAATCGGAGCGATAGCCGCTTCACAATGTGGAACATTGATCACGCGCATAGTATCGTCACTTTTGAAATTGGCTTTTTTGTCAGCGAAGACATACATAATGCCACCGCGTGCGCGGACTTCTTCTACATTTGATTTAAGTTTTTCTAGTAGTTCATTATTTGGTGCGACCACTATGACGGGCATTTCGTCGTCGATTAATGCTAATGGCCCATGTTTAAGTTCACCTGATGCGTAGGCTTCAGCATGAATGTACGAAATTTCTTTGAGTTTAAGGGCTCCTTCCATCGCTATGGGGTATTGATCGCCTCTACCTAAAAACAAGCTGTGATGTTTATCAGCAAATTCTTTGGCCAGTTCTTTTATTGCATCGGTTAACGTCAGTGTTTCTTCTAACTTAGCGGGTAGGCTATGTAGCGCTTTCACTATGTGGTCATGGTCTGTTTGACGCATGTCGTTGTGTTGGCCAATGGCTAGGGTCAACATTAAAAAACCGGTAAGTTGAGTCGTAAATGCCTTGGTGGAGGCAACCCCAATTTCTGCCCCAGCTAGGGTCATAAAGGCCAAGTCTGATTCTCTTACTAGTGATGAGCCGGGCACGTTACAGATAGTTAAACTTGCTGAGTAACCTTGTTGTTTGGCAAGCCTAAGTGCAGCGAGTGTGTCTGCTGTTTCACCGGATTGTGAGATAGTGATAATTAAACTATTGGGATGCACAAAGGATTTTCGGTAGCGAAATTCTGAGGCAATTTCGACATTACAGGATACATTGGCATATTGTTCTAACCAGTAACGTGCTGTCATGCCTGAATGATAACTAGTACCGCATGCGATAATTTGCACATGTTTGATACCGGCTAGTATTTTGTCGGCACCATGGCCAAATATATTTGGGCTGATGCCGGTTTCATTTAACCGACCATGAAGAGTATTACGAATAACACTTGGCTGTTCGTGGATTTCTTTTAGCATATAGTGGCGATAACCACCTTTATCACCTGCATCGTGTTCTACATCTGACTCAACAACTTCACGTTCTACTGGTGCGCCTGTTTGGTCGTAAACCTTAATGCTAGTGCGGGAAATTTCGGCAACATCCCCTTCTTCTAAAAACATAAAACGGCGAGTAACAGGCAATAATGCCATTTGGTCTGAGGCGATAAAGTTTTCGCCTATGCCTAAGCCAATGACTAATGGGCTGCCAGATCGGGCGACAATGATCCGCTCTGGATCCTGTTTATCCATAATCACCGTACCGTATGCACCGTGAAACTTAGTGACAGAGTTTTGTACCGCTTTGAGTAAATTACCACATCTATCAAGTTCTAAATGAACCTGATGAGCAATGGTTTCAGTGTCTGTGTCTGAACTAAAGCCGTAACCTGCTTGGGTGAGTTCTTCACGCAATGTTTGGTAGTTTTCGATGATACCGTTGTGAACAACAGCTATACGTTCAGATGAAAAATGTGGATGGGCGTTGGCTTCGGTTACTCCACCATGGGTCGCCCATCGTGTATGAGCTATACCGGTTGCACCTTTAACAGGTTGCTCTTTTAACGCTTGTGCCAGCTCTTTTACTTTACCTATGCGTCTGGTACGGGTGAGATTGCCTTGGCTATCTAATAGAGCAACGCCGGCCGAGTCGTATCCTCGATATTCTAGGCGTCGTAAACCTTCTAATAATATTTCAACTACATTACGTTCGGCAATCGCCCCTACAATCCCACACATATTAAGCTCCAATCTCTGTTGACTTGGCACAGATAACGTCTACGCCCTGTTGTTCAATTTGTTGTTTTACATCAGCTGATATTTTATCGTCAGTTACTAGAACCGAAATTGCACTCCATGGCAACTCTACATTCGGTATTTTTCTTTGGAATTTTTCAGACTCGGCCATAACAATCACTTGATTGCATACCTTGGCCATTGTTTGGCTTAGTTGTGTTAATTCGTTAAACGTGGTGGTGCCTTTTTGCGGGTCCAAGCCAGCCGCGCCAATAAAAGCTTGATCAAAGTTATATTCATTCAGCACCAGTTCTGCCATTTTACCTTGGAAAGAATGGGATTGAGTGTCCCATGTACCCCCGGTCATTAATACTTTGGGTTCGTTTTCCCGCTCTAATAAATAGCTGGCCACTTGCAGTGAGTTAGTCATCACCAACAAACCTGTCTTATGTTTTAATTCAGGTAACAATGCTGCAGTAGTGCTGCCACTGTCTATAATGATTCGATTGTGATCTTTGATTAAAGAAGCTGCGGCGGCAGCGATAGCTTTTTTGTGGGGGGATACCTTTTCATCTGACAGTTCAGAGGCACTGGTTGGCAGCAAAATAGCCCCACCAAACTTTCTTAGCAGCAGCCCATTGCTTTCAAGTTCGACAAAATCTTTACGAATGGTGACTTCTGAAGTTGAGAACAGCTTAGCTAATTCATCAACCGCTACTTCACCGGTAAGATTGAGTTGCTCGATGATTCCACGTCTTCTTTGTTGGGTATTACGTTTTTGCATGAATTAGAATAAGTTTCGATTTGAAATTTATTCTAATTCTAATCTTACGAAATACAAGTTATTTTTGTTTTTAAAAATATAAACGAAGATTTAAGGCAGCAATTAGGTGTTAAAACATGCATAGATACTATATGTAAGTTAGTGATTGTAAACCTTGTGTGTATTGACTAAACGGTAAAACGTTGCCTGAGCGTAATCTTCAGGCAGGCCAGTACTATTTTGATTGTAGACACCGGCTTTGAAATGCATGTATTGATTTCTTTTGTTGTAACCACTGTCTTGCATATCCACTATATGAGTCATGTCGTCTTTTCCCTCTCGACTTAAGGTGACGGTCAAAATATCGCCTTTTACATCAATGATGTAACTGAATTTTTCATTAAGAGCGATACCATCCTCTGGATCTTTTGCGTTACTGGCGCCTGTTATTATTGCAATTATTTTAAGGGAAGCGGCACGTCTTAACCAGAGTTCAAGTTAGTTAACAGTAAACGCTAAAATACCAACTAGCTGTAGCTAGGATTATTTAAAAATTGGATTACCGACTTTCTTAGGCGCTCCTGCATCTGAAGTAACGCCTAAGTGTCATTGAAGTGAAATTTTGGTTGAGATTACTTCTTCACTGGCCTTTGCCAGCCATCTACATTCCGTTGTTTGGCTCTAGCAATGGCTAACTCATTATCTGCGACTTCTTTAGTGATAATTGAACCTGCACCCACAGTGGCATTTTTACCAATACTGGCGGGAGCAACTAATGCGCTATTTGAACCTATAAATGCTCCATCGCCTATGATGGTTTTGAATTTATTTACACCATCGTAATTACACGTAATGGTACCAGCGCCAATGTTGGCACCTTCGCCTACTACTGTATCGCCAAGGTAGGTAAGATGATTCGCTTTAGAGCCCTTACCTAAGATGGTTTTTTTCATTTCAACAAAGTTGCCTACACGGGATTGTTCCTTTAATACTGTTCCCTGGCGCAGCCTAGCATAGGGGCCTACACTACAATGCTGGCCAACTATGGCTTGCTCTAATATTGAATTGGCATGAATAATCGCGTTATCTTCGATGATGCAGTCTATTAAGATACAGTTGGCACCGATGGAGACGTTTGAACCAATTTTCACTTTACCCTCGACGATGACATTGACATCTATTGTGATATCTTGGCCAACCTCTATTTCACCTCTTAAGTCAAAGCGTAATGGATCTAATAATGACACGCCTTGCAGCATTAGCGCTTCAGCTTTTTCGGCTTGGTAGGCTCGTTCGATTGACGCAAGTTGCACTCTATTATTTATCCCTTCTACTTCAATGGCACAAGAGGGCTGTGAAGCATGAATAGATTTGCCTTCTTTGGCGGCCATTTCAATCACGTCAGTTAAATAAAATTCGCCCTGAGCATTATTATTGTTTAGAGCGGACAACCAACGCTTTAGGTCTTTGCCTCCCATAATCATCATGCCAGTGTTGGTTTCTTTGATTTGACGCTGTTGTTGTGACGCATCTTTGTGTTCAACAATGGCGATGACTTGTTCTCCTTGTCTGATGATCCGCCCCATTCCAGTGGGATCTTCTAGCTCTACGGTAAGCAAAGCGAGGTCGGCATCTTTTTTCACGGCTATTAATTGCTGCAATGTTGATTCTTTTATCAACGGTGCATCACCTACCAATATCAGCACGTCTTCATTATCTTGAATATGAGGAGCGGCTTGTTGCACTGCGTGGCCGGTACCTAATTGTTGCTCTTGTAGACACCAAGATAAATCATTGTGACTGAGCTTATTTTGCAACTGTTCACGTCCGTGGCCATACACTAAGTGGATATTGTTGGCACCCAATTTTTTTACTGTATCAATGATATGTTGAACCATGGGTTTGCCACCAATGGGGTGCAATACCTTAGGCAAAGAAGATTTCATTCTAGTGCCTTTGCCTGCTGCTAAAACTACTACTGAAAAAGTCATTCAATTTCCTTTAAAAGTGAGATGCCTGTTGTCCAATGATGCGACATCTTAGACATTAGCCCATTCTACTTATTTGCTAATGTACTGTCAGTAATAACAATTGGGTTAACGAATATTCTAAAAATGCTGTGTAGACATAAAAAAGTATCAGAATAGTCATTCTAATATTAAAACTTCTGATGGTTTTTAATCATTATTAAAAATAAAGTGCATGGTTGATTACTCTAAAGACCATTCTCCGTTATGATATAAAACATTGCCTATGTGGCATTTGTTGTCGGAAAACAGATTTGATAAATTAAGAGCAGGGCTGCCCGTGAATATTTTTCGTACATTACATCGAAGTATCTTAATGCTGTTTGCGGTGGTTGTGGTATCTATTGTCACCTTAGTTCATATCAGTGTCTCGAAAATAGTGGCCGAGCAAAGTAGAGCGCAACAAAAATCTCATTCTCCGGCATTACAATTGATTGTTGAACAGCTCATGCAGCCTCTACATATTTCACAGACACTGGCTAAAGCAAAAGAGCTCAAAGATTTAATGACCAGCCCTAAGGATAATGAGGAGCAAATATTTGCGACTCTGAAACGCCTGAATCAGGAATTTTCATTAAACTTCTTCATTGCTAGTGAGATCAGCCGTACCCAATATGATTCACAAGGAACAAAAATTGATCTGATTGAAGGGAAAGTTGATTGGTATTTCAGATACAAAGCCCAGCCTGAAGATGCTATGGCCGATATTGGACAATGGCAAAACCCTCAATTTTATATCGATTTAAAAATTTACGATGATGAAAATAATTTTCTTGGGGTATTCGGTGTAGGTAAAAGCCTCAATGCATTTACCCAGGTATTTAATGAATACAAACAGTCCTACGGATATGATTTTATCTTTGTTGATCAGAATAAGGATATTACCCTGACATCTGATCCTGAGTTATTAATCAAAGGTGTAACCTTTAAAAACCTAGCCGACCTACCGTGGTTTCAAACCTTAAATCCAGAACAACAACAAGGCTCATTAAATAATTTATTATTAAAAATTAACGGTCAAGAAGCACTTATAGCAGAACTTAATATTCAGCCATTTGACTGGACCTTGTACATTATTACTCCCCTTCAATCTCGACAAACTGAGATAAGTCGTGGTTTTATCATTAGCATAGTGACCTTGCTAGCAGTGATATTTGGTTTGTTTTTATTGATATACAACTTGTTGTACTACTTCAAAAAAGACATTCAAAAAATCAAACAAATTGACATCCTAACCGAACTGGCAAATCGAAGTAACACTACCTTAAAGTTTGAAGAACTGATGTTTGAGAAGCAATCGATTAGCTTGGTGTTAATTGATTTAGATAATTTTATGTCTATTAATGAAACTCACGGTAGGAAAGCAGGCGATATCGTTCTGCGACAAGTTGCGCATATGTTGCAACATGATATTCGTGAAAAAGATATTTTAGGTCGCTGGGGTGGGTCAGAATTTATCTTATTGATGCCTGATACTGGTCCCCACGAAGCGGTCGAAGTCTGTCAGGAGTTATGTAAAAAGTTGGCTGCTATGACCATCACCACTGGCACGACATCTATCCAAATAACAGGTAGCTTCGGAGTGTCTTTTACCGCCACGCCGCGGACTATGTCAGAAGTTATTTCGGCGGCAGATGACGCCTTATTTTCCGCCAAGCGTGATGGTAGAAACATGGTCAGGATGCAGTTAATTGATTCTGAATAACTCACACTGAGTGTTTGATTAGATGCCACTTTTTTCCAACTCTAAGAGACCTGCTTTGATTGATGTACCCCATGCATAGCCCGTTAACTTGCCATTACTACCGATAACACGGTGACAAGGAACAACAATGGTCAGGGGGTTACGTCCATTGGCTGCACCTACAGCCCTCACTGCCTTTGGGTTGTCTATCGCTTTTGCAATATCTGCATAACTGCAGGTTTGCCCATATTCGATAGTGGTCAGTTGTCTCCAAACTTGATGCTGAAAATCAGTGCCTTTCGCGTTTAAGTTTAAATTAAACTGAGTCCTGTTACCTGCAAAATATTCTTTTAATTGTTTAATAGCTTGTTGAGTATGTAAACACTTACTTATGGCCTTACACTTCTGTTGTACAAAACCTATTGAGCTAATACCATCTTGGTCGGCACAAACCTCTAAAATGCCAAACTGGGTATCCAAATACTCGATAAAATGATTATTGTCAGTCACGCCATACTCCAAAGTTGAAATGTTAGGTAACTTCGCCATGGACGCGCTAACTCCGCATCTATTTTTAATTTCGCCAGTTGTTTTTTAACAATCAAGTCAGTATTGAGCCATATGTCGGGAGAAGATTGTCCACGCATTTTGGCATAGTCTACAGTCCAAGGTCCTATGCCTTTTATATTTAACCAATCATCTACTGATGAATCTGATGAATGAACATTATGTTGCGCTAATAGCCGCAAGGTTTGTTTGCGGCTATGAGGGATTTTGAGAAAACTAAGCTCACTATTTGCAATCGCTTCAGGTGTCGGAAAATACACCTTGTCACCTTCTGTTACGCCTAATTCCTTTGTTAATTGGGATAATAGGCTAATGGCCGCTTTGACGGATATTTGTTGACCAAGAATGGCACGACAGCCAGCTTCAAATGTATCCCAAACACCAGGTATTCTTAATCCCGTCACCATAGTGTCTTCTGGGACTCCGCATCTTATTAATTGAGTTTGGATAGTGTTGGTATCTGCGTTGAGATCAAACACTCGTTCAATATTCGTTAAAACAGTCGTCAGTTTTTCGATATTAAGTAGGCTTATTTCCACCTTTAAATAATGTGTATTCTGAACAGCTGAGACCCTAAACCAGCCTTTATCTTTTCCAATAACAAAGGTTCTCGAATAACAATTTGCTGTGACATTTTCGACGCCTTGAATCACCCTTAAAGCCAGGAACGATTGCATATGTTGCCAATTAAAAGGTGGCCGAAAGGCTAACTTAAGACTAATAAGCTCGCCTTGTTTGTTGTTACTCTGCTTTATTTGTTGGGGTGTTAAGCCCGTCACTTTTTTAAAATTATGTTGTAAACGTCTAGCACTAGAAAAACCACTGGCATGGGCAATATGTTCAATGGGTAAGTTGCTTTCGTGAAGTAGTTTTTTAGCAAATAAAACCTTATCAAATAACTGGTATTGTTTTGGACTTAAGCCTAAATGCTGCTGAAAAAGCTGACGAAAATAGCGAGTGGTTATACCTAATTTAGTGGCGATTTCTTGAATTTTTAATTCTTTATTTTGTCTCAGTAAACGCATTGCCCTCTGAACAGTGGTATTCACGCCTTGCCATGCGTAAGAGTGAGGGGCGCTGTCAGGCCTGCAACGTAAACAAGGTCGATAGCCAGCTAACATGGCTTGTTGTGCTAACTGAAAGTATTCGACATTTTTTTCAAGAGGGGTATTAGCAGGGCAAATTGGTCGACAAAAAATATGGGTGGTTTTAACCGCTATAAAAAATGAGCCATCAAAACGTGGGTCTCTTGATAGCCTAGCTTGTTGATAGTCAGGGTTCATTATTTTGTGCTTTGCTGCCTGTGATATACTCATTCTAACGATTTATATGAAGTGGGTGCGACAAAAACGGCAGTCAATCGTTATTCTGCTGTGTGTTGCATGAACAATTCATAATGATGGTTGATCCTAAGTACCTTCAAAGAGGATAATAGTCAGTGTTGGCTAAACGTCGCTTAGTCGACTCAATCTAATAATAGGAATAATGTGGCTTCTTTTGTTTATATAATGACGGTTTTTTTGGACATGCTGACCAAACCTATGCAACTTCACCTGTTCCATGTTTAAGTCTTTTATAGGATTTCTACTATTTTTAAGCTTATGCAGCCAGCAGAGTATTGCTGCAGATAAATGGTTGAAAGAATTTGCACAAGATATTCAACAAAAAGCGCAAAAAAAGAACTTACCTGGATATACCTTTGCTTATATAGAAAAAGGTAAACCTGCTTCGGTGGTGGTGTATGGCAAAGAAAGCAAGTCAGGCAATCCTATTGCTATAGATACTGTATTTAGATTGGCCTCAGTATCAAAAACATTTACTTCTATGTTAATGGCTAAATATGTAGCACAAAATCAGTTGGACTGGCAAATTCCGGTGGCGCAATTGGTGCCAGAATTCTCTCACACAAAAGGGAAAGCCGGCGAGTTGGTATTACAACATGTTATTGGTCAATCTAGTGGTTATACACCTAATGCTTATGACAATTTAATTGAAGCGAATTATTCAGTTAAGCGAGTGCTCACTATGCTTTCAACGCTTAAGCCATTGTGTCAGCCAGGGCAATGTTATACTTATCAAAACACCTTGTTTGCAGTGGTAGATGGATATTTTGAGCAACATCATTCTTCTTATGGGCAGGCCTTAACTCAGACTTTAATTAAGCCATTAAACATGCCTCATGCCAGTGTGGGTAAAGCGGGTCTAGAGTCATCTGCCAAGTGGGCAAGACCTCATGTAGCCATTTCAAAAAATCGCTGGCGCTCGACTAAAGTACGAGATGACTATTACAGATATTCTCCTGCCGCTGGGGTAAATGCGAGTATGCGGGATATGGTTATTTGGATGCACGCACTTTTGGGTGAGGCGCCAAGAGTCGTCTCTGCTGAGTTGATTTCACAGGTGACCACTCCGCTGACGAAAAGTAAAAAAGAAGTGTACCGACGTCAATGGCGTAAATTTTTGTCGGATGCTCACTATGGATTAGGCTGGCGTATCTATGATTTTGCAGGGCATACCCTTAATTATCACGGTGGTTGGGTACAGGGTTACCGCGCAGATATCGCATTTTCTCCTGAATATGGGGTGGGTTATGTGATGTTAATGAATGCAGAGTCCAACTTAATCAATGAGTTTACCCCTGATTTTTGGGCCCGCTGTTTTAAGCATTTAGAGCAAATTAGCTTAGTTGCTGGCGCAATCAAACCAGCACCTAACACTATCCAACAAAAATAAGTGCTAGGTGTTAGATGCTGGGAGTTCAGTGCTAGGTTTTTAAGTAGGTATAACCCTTAAGACAATCTTCATAGAAGTCTGTCCATTTTACTCCTTCTCTGGGTTTCATTTGCCCTTTGGCAACATGTACGTCAATCATTTTTTTCATGCTTTTGGCCATCGCACTTGGGTGGTATTGCATGATTGATAACACATCTTCAACCGAGGAACCCTTGACCATTTCTTCAATGTAAAAGCCTTGGGGATCCTCGTCATCACTAAATATATGCACTTCATTTAAGCGACCAAACAAGTTATGCATGTCGCCCATTACATCTTGATAAGCACCGGTTAAAAATAATCCCAAATGATAATCTTCACCCGGATTTAGGTTATGCATGGGAACTACATTTGAAATACCTTGTTCGCTAATAAATTGATCTAATTTCCCATCGCTATCACAAGTAATATCTACTAAAGAGCAATTGATGGTGGGTTTTTCGTTCATTCTGGTGAGTGGCACCACGGGTAGTATTTGATCTATTGCCCATGTGTCGGCAGCGGATTGAAATACTGAAAAGTTACATAGATATTGAGATGACAACGTATAGTCAATCTCCTGCATTTCTTCTGGAACAAATTCGGCGTCTTTGATACGAAACTGTACTTTTCCCATAATTTGCCAGTATAACGTTTCAATTTTGGCGAGTTCTTCTAGTGATATTACCCGCAACTTAAATGCTTGTAACGCTTGCTCTTTAAACTGCGAGGCGTCATTAAATATTTCTTGTAGGTTGTCTTGGGTATCAATAATTTCTGTTAGTTCTCGCATATCGCTAACTAAGAAATGTTCACCATCCACTGAGAGTGTGGCGACGCCGGATCCATGTGCTTTTATCTCACCCACCACCTCGGTGACTACGCAACTATGATGGGCAGTGATGGCTCTGCCACTTTCGCTCACTAATGTTGGGTGGGGCACATTTTCTAAATCGCACACTTGTTTCATGCCATATACAATATCAGCCACATATTCTTGCATACTGTAGTTGCGCGATGAGTCATTTGTCGACTGGCTGCCATCATAATCAATGCCTAGTCCGCCCCCAACGTCAACGTATTCTAATTTAAAGCCCATTCTGTGAAGCTCAGAGTAGATCATTGCGCCTTCTGTGATGGATTCTTTTACCGCACGAATGTCGGTTAGCTGGCTGCCAATATGAAAATGCAATAGTTTTAAACAATCCGCCATACCGTGTTGGTCAAGGTAGCGGGCTGCATTGATTATTTCACTGATGGTTAAGCCAAATTTAGCTCGATCACCACCAGAGCTTTCCCATTTTCCTCGACCTTTTACTGTCATCTTGGAACGGACGCCAACTATTGGCATTATATCCAGCTCTTTAGCCGTTTTTACCAGCAGGATAAGTTCTGAATACTTCTCAATGACCACAATTGTTTTTCGACCTAACTTGCGACTTAACAGAGCTAACTGCATAAACTCTTGGTCTTTGTATCCATTGAGTATGGTGAGTGACTCTGTATTAGTATTCAGCGCCATCACTGTCAAAAGTTCAGCCTTTGACCCAGCTTCGAGACCATAATTAAAGGCCGCGCCGGCGTCGACTATTTCTTCTACTACTTCCCGCATCTGGTTTACTTTTATAGGGTATACACCCATATATTCGCCTTGGTACTCAGCATCTTTAACCGTCTGTTGAAACGTTTGATTCAGCAATGCCACCTGCGATCGAAGAATGTCATGAAACCTCACCACCACTGGAAATTGAATGCCTTCTTGTTTGATTTCTTCTACAACTGCTTTGAAATCAATTCGCCTATCTGTATTTGATGGATCGGGCGTAACCTGTAGATTGCCATTTTGACCAATTTCAAAATAGCCTGCGCCCCAACGTTTTACCCGGTAGATATTTTCCGAGTCATCAATGGTCCACTTTTTAGTTCTTGGCATAATATATTTCTGTCTATCAAAAGGGTTTAAACGCGCGCGGATTATAATGAACAACAATTGTGCTGGCTAGCATCATTGTTGTTATTAAACTAAAAGTAATGATGCGGATCCTAAAAACACAAAAAAGCCAACCACATCAGTCACTGTCGTTAGTATTACGGAGCCCGCAAGGGCAGGATCAATACCCATTTTATCGAGTAATACGGGGATCACTATGCCTGCAATGGCAGCAATAAGCATATTGATAATTAAAGCCACCGCAATAATGGCAGACAGCCATGGGTTATCAAACCACAGGGAAGTAATTGCCGAAACAACTAAAGCCCAAAGTAGGCCATTGAAAAAGGCAACTAAGACTTCTTTGTTCCCAAGAGCCCTTAGATTAGATGTAGCCAATTGTCCTGTGGCTAACCCCCTAATGGTTAAGGTGAGTGTTTGACTCCCAGTAATGCCACCCATGCTTGCCACAATGGGCATAAGCACTGCTAATGCGACGACTTGTGCAACCACTTCATCGAATATGCCAATGACAATGGAAGCGGCAAAAGCGGTTAATAGATTAATCCCCAACCATACTGCCCGGCGTCTTGAACTTGTAAACACAGGTGCAAATAAGTCTTCGTCACTTACGCGGCCCATATGTGACAATTGCGCTTCATAATATTCTTGGTATACGTCAATCGCATCTTTAACAGAAAAACGTCCCAGTAATCGTCCTTCCTTAGTGATAACAGGCAACATTGAGCGACCACTGCTTTTGACTGCTTCAGAAGCTTCAAATAGTTCTAAGTCTGCCGCTAATACGTTATCTGAAAACTCAGCCACCTGAATAAGTGGGGTGCTGGCTTTACACGTAAATAACTGATTAATATCAACTTGCCCTAAATAGTGGCCTGTGTCGTCTACGACTAAAATACTATCGGTATAGGCCGGTAGGGCCTCCATTTTTAATTCTTCTAGTAATTCACCTACAGACACGCTTTTATTGGCTGTGTACACATCATAGTTAACGTAACGACCGAGTTGTTCATCGGAGTAGTTTAGTGCCTCTTCGATTAGGCCTGACTCTTGAGGGTTAAGCTTCTTAATTAATCCTTTAGCTACTCGATTGGGGAGTGCATCAAGTATTTCGACTAAGTGTTCTGTGGTACTGGCAAGGGCAAGGTCTTCAATATTTTGATTCGATAGCAACGACATAAGTTGCTCACGAGAATCGTCGCGCATGGCAGCCAGTATTGGTGACTTTTTATCTTCACTGAGTGTTTGCCACAACTCAAATCGTAGATCTTTAGGCAGCCCTTCAAATACAAAAGCCCAATCTTCAGAGGAGAAATCTCTGGCACTAATAGGCACCGCCACTTGACCTTCATTAAGTCGGTCAAGTAACCATAAAAATGCACTTTCCCGTTGTTCTTGACTGACCATTTTAATCTCCTTAATCACTAACCCATATGGTATCGATAAAAGATAAGTTCGCCATAGTGATTTATTAGATTATTGGTGTATCTTATATGCAGCATACAATGCCAAAGCAAATATCAATTCCTTGTAGCCTTAATCCCACTCAAGAAAATGCTTTTAAACTAATCACCAGAGAAGTAGATATGCAAGACAGAGAAACCAATCCAACCCCAAGCACTGAAGACACAACACATAAATTAGAGTTGAGATATCTTACCCTCGACGATTATGCTGATGTGAAGGAATTAATGGACGTCGTTTATCTTCAAGTAGGAGGAGCATGGCCACTAAAAAACTATCAGGCACAACTTAATACTTTTCCAGAAGGACAGATTTGTATTGAGGACAAAGGTAAAGTAGTTGCAGCAGCTATTTCGGTCATCGTTGATTATGAGAAATTTGGTGACAAACATACTTATGATGAAATTACTGGCGATGCTTATTTAGGTACGCATGATCCAAAAGGTGATGTGTTATATGGCGTGGATATTTTTGTATCGCCAGAATATAGGGGCCTTAGATTGGGCCGTCGTTTGTACGAAGCGAGAAAAGAACTGTGTAAAAACCTTAACTTAAAGTCAATTATGGCTGGTGGGCGAATACCCAATTATGCTAAACACGCCGCTACAATGACACCCTATGAATATATCGAGGCAGTGAAGTCTAAAGATTTATTCGACCCTATCCTAACGTTTCAGATATCAAACGGTTTTGAGGTTAAACAAATACTCAAAGCATATCTACCAGAAGACAAAGCCTCGATGGGTTACGCCACACTATTGCAATGGCATAACATTTATTATAACGCTGAATCTCCTAAGCTTTTTGGTGGACACAGAAATACTGCGCGAATTGGTTGTATACAATGGCAAATGCGGTATTTTCATGATGTCGCAGAATTGTTGCAACAAGCTGAATATTTCATTGATGCTCTTTCAGATTACAAATGTGATGTAGCACTTTTCCCTGAGTTTTTTAATGCGCCGCTTATGGGCATCAAACCCGCTGAAACATCAATCGATGCAATATGGAACTTAGCGACTTATAGCGATGAGATCTTAACTGAAATGTCTCGGTTGGCGGTGTCATATAATATCAACGTGATAGTGGGGTCAATGCCTGTTGTTAAGGATGATGAGTTATATAACATCAGTTATCTATGTCATCGTGATGGTCAAATTGATTGCCAATATAAGTTGCATCCAACACCTCATGAGAAGAAGGATTGGATCATGCAGGGTGGCGACAAACTTCAAGCCTTCGATACTGACTTTGGTAAAATTGGTATTCTGATTTGTTACGATGTTGAGTTCCCAGAATTAGGTAGAATTTTAGCCGATCAAGAAATCCAAATACTCTTTATACCTTTCTGGACTGACACTAAAAATGGCTACCTGAGAGTGAGAATATGTGCACAGGCAAGGGCTATCGAAAATGAATGTTATGTGGCTATTGCTGGTAGTGTGGGTAATCTTCCCAAGGTAGATAATGTGGATATTCAGTATGGACAATCCGCTGTTTTCTCACCTTCTGACTTTGCTTTTCCACATGATGCCATAGTGTCAGAAACCACACCCAACACAGAAATGACGTTAATTGTTGACTTGGATTTGGATAGGTTGACACAACTTCGCAATGAAGGCTCAGTCAGAAATTATCTCGATAGAAGACGTGACTTGTACAAAGTAAATTGGACTGGGCAGTAAGTGGGCGCTCACACCAATAAATAATGTGTTAAAAATGCCGTATTTAGTACGGCATTTTTTTATCAAAAAATTGATATTTAAATGGTTACCATTCAGTTGTTCTAAAAGTATTCGAGTTAATGTTTTAAACCGACTGGTATTGAAAAACTTCATCGATGGACTGGCCAAATACTTCAGCAATTTTAAAGGCCACCTCAAGAGTTGGTGAGTACTTACATTTTTCGATGGCCATGATCGTTTGCCGTGTTACTCCAACCAATTCTGCAAGCTCCTGTTGCGTCATTTCTTCAGCAAAAAAACGCAACTCGCGGATTTTATTTTTGATAGGAAGGGTAGCCAAGTTAGTCACACCTTCTGTAATAATAAAGTTGTGCATAAAATCTAACTACTTCAGAAAAGATGAAACTGAATAACAAAATATGCGCAGTCAAAAGTGGAAATTTTAGTACCTTAGAGTGTGCAATAAACTCTGAGTTTATTTCCAGTAAAACGATCCACCCTAATGAAATAAATACGCCTATAGCCAATTCTGTATAACCAAAATTGTTACCTTTATATGCGAATAATGTATCTTTCATCAGCTCCAAACTCTGCTGCTTTAGCGACATCTTCAGGCAGCCCGCCTAAAGATATTACATTTAAAAAATAGTCACCAAAAATTAGTAATGTACTAGGGGCTGTTGACCTTTCATATATCACCGAGATTTTCCTCAAAATGTGCTTAATCAAGGCGAAATCTGTTAAGTTTGGCCATCCAAATAAACAGGTTTCAATGCAGAGTAAGTGCGTTTTGAGGAAAACCCTTCGGGTCGGTAACCGAGTTATGGGCCATTTATTCGCCTACCTTCGTTGTTCATCTTTCGTTTAGAGTGGCTAAACTTCAAGACGAACGCCTGGGTATGCAAATAAATTACCTCAGTCTCGGCTGACATATGAAAGGTCAACAGTCCCTAATGAAATCCAAATACTTTTCTCTCTAAAAGACATATTCATAAAACCCCCTCTTTGTTAATAACAATGAGAGTATTGTAAAGCTAACTCTATGTAAAATATTTTTAACATAAAGTTTGTAATTATATACACCATGTCTATTTTAATTATCTTTCATTCACCAATGTCTTCATTCCAAAGCTGTGGTTTGGTGTTGATGAAGTTTTTCATTAAGTTGATACATTGCTGGTTTTGCAGTACCTCGATAGAAATACCTCTAGACTTGAGTAAGACTTCTTCACCCATGAAAGTGTAATTTTCACCAATGACTACATGGCTTATGCCATATAAAATTATTGCCCCCGAACACATTGCGCAAGGTGACAATGTTGTGTAAATAATTGACTCTCGATAGGTCTGTGCAGATTGACGACCCGCATTTTCAAATGCGTCCATTTCACCATGCAAAATGGGGCTACCGCTTTGGACTCTTCGATTGTGACCACGACCGATAATTTTGTTGTTATGCACGATCACTGACCCGATAGGGATCCCACCTTCGGCTAAACCTTTTTGAGCTTCTTCGATTGCAGCTTCCATAAATTTGTCCATGACATTCCTTAAATATTGGTTCAGTGTTGGTTAATAGACTGGGAAGTAAATAATCTGAGCCTAACTCTTTAAGTGCTTTTTGGGTCTTCGATGTTTAAGTTAAGCATAAATTCAGATCATTAGAATTGTGTTGTTAAAAAGAAACACTTTGTTTTCATTGTCAGTACTTTTACAAAAACCATGCACAATCATTATATAAAAAAGCAATCCTAGAGCTACCTTATACCCCACAACACTTTTTGAATTTTTTGCCACTACCACAATTACAGGTATCATTTCGATTAAGTTTAGGGACAGTGGATTGAGTAATAGGTTTATTTAAAATAGTGTCTAGCTCAATAGTATTTTCTTGTTCATTTGCATTAACTTTGATATTTGCAACAAGTGAATTTTCTAATAAAATCTGCTCAATTTCTTTTTCCCGCTGCACTGAATTGACTCGTAACGTTAGCGGAAAATTTGCGCTACCTAATTTCACATGTCTGTTGGTGTTATAACCAAATCGTTGATATTTTTCTCGCACTTCAATGCGACCTTTGAAAAAAACATTATGCATTATTTGATCCTAATATAGTGAGGGCTAGATCATAGCGGGATAAGTGTAAGACACTACTTAAAGCTGTCATTTGCGTACCTTCATTTTATTGAAAGGCTGTAATTCATATTTGATTAAGGTTAACTCTAATAGGATACTTGTCATTCTTGTATCTTATTGATAAATGATCATGTTTAGAGTTATTTTTTTAGGAATTATATTTTTCAGTTCATTCAGTTATGCAAACCATCCTTTCAACGTTTTCATAAAACGAGAGTTTAATGAGACCGATTCTATTATTGGTTTTGGAGCAACGGCGTCAATTGGCTCTCCAAACAGTTTGCTTAAAGGTGAGCTTATTTCATCCTTTAATTATGCCGAAATCTTAGATGACACTGGTGAAATGCAAGATTTTTTGTCTCTAGATACCGGTGTAAGACTGGGCGTTTACGGTAAAGCCTTTATCTATATTGAGGCTGGTTTTGATACCTTAGAGTTGTTTTTGGATGATGTGCGAGATGATGACAATTTCTACGATCCCCAAGAAAACAACCAGATAGATGGTTATGCTGGTTTAGGCGCAGGGATAAATGCAGAAAATGTCCGGATAGAAGGCTTTGTCAAGGCTCGTCAAATTGATGGTGATTATTGGGACAGCGATAAACAAATTTTTTACGGACTACAATTTTCTTTGTTTTTTTAACCTACCTCATGTACCCAAACCACTTTAGTAACCCGCACAAAAGGAACGGCTGGGCAGTCCACTACTGGTAGACGCCGATTCAGAAGGTGGTCGACATTCAGTCATTGATGCGCTCAAGTCGTTCTGAAACGCACGTTTTGTGATGGCTTGGACATTTTTGCATAAAATAATGATTGTTCTTCTTATAATTTAGCCAACTACATCTGGTAAATAAACAGCTAGAACACTCATTTAAAATAATGTGGGATATTCAGATTGTTAGACAATGTAAATATCCCCGTCATCAACCTTTAATAAGAATATTTATCTAAGATATTTTGGTAGATTTCACTATTCTTCACTTCTGCTAATTGTGTATTAAAGTCACTAAGTTGTTCTTGTGTCACACTCTTTTGACTGAACATCACATAAGCATTTCCGGTTTGTATGGTGATACCATGAGCAACGATGTAATTAGATAATGCTTTACGCCGCAGTAATGCAGCACCAACGAAACTATCCTCAAAATATCCGTCTATATCTTCATCCAGAAGTCTAGCAACATTGAGTTCGCCCATAATAGCACTGACGAAATATTTAGATGTTTCAGCACTATCTAACAACATTGATACATCTGGGCCATAAAAATAATCCTCAACTATGCCTATTCGACTGCCTTTTTGAATAAACTCAGACAGAGTCTTATAGCCCGCCCGCACTTTATCGCCTTTACGAATGTAAAGAGAAAATTCCTCCATTCGATATGCATCACTAAAAAGCGCAAACTCTTCCCTTGCCTCGGTTTTTGACGCGCCAAGCAGTATATCTACGTCACCCTGTTTTAAAGCCATCAACAATTCAACCCAAGTGCCTTGTTGATAGGTCAGTTGGCATCCCATGCCTTTCACCACAGCCGCAACTAACTCGATATCTAAACCTGCGACTCGCTCGCCAACATCTACATATTGATAAGGTTCCCATGCATCAAATCCAAGAACGAATTGGCAGGTTTTGTCGGGTATCTGTTCCTCCGTTGGGATGATTGTTTCGGCAACAGCAACTGGCGTTGATTTGGTTTGTTCAATGGGTGGTTGAGGGTTACATGCACTCACAATAAAAGATAAAAGTAGTAGTAAAAACAAATAGTTAATTTTCATGGTTTCTGCTCCTTAAATTTCTTACTAAGTGTAATTTAGTATTTGAATTTTGCGAGCCGATTAACCTTTTATTAATATCACGCTTTTTTTGATTCAGATGCTGCAACTTATCTCTTGACCTTAGATGATACTCTAAGCCTTATGCTAGTATTGTTATAAATAGAAGGAGGGTGCATGAAAATAAGTGATTTGGCAGAGCGTTCTGGTATTAGCGCGCATACATTGCGTTATTACGAAAAAACAGGGCTGTTTAGTGCCTCCCAACGCAGTGCAAGTAACTACCGTATTTATTCACAAGATGATTTAACCACGGCTAAGTTTATTAAACGTAGCAAAGCATGCGGCTTTAGTTTGGCTGAAACCGCCACTTTATTGGCAATAAAACATGACAAAAGCCAGCATGTTTGTGCTGAAGCCAAGGTCATCACTAGCACCAAAATCACCGATATCAACCAACAAATTTCACAGCTACAGCAGATGCAAAAAACATTACAACAGCTAGAACGTTTTTGCTGTGGTGGTCAAGAAAGCACAGAGTTTTGCTCAATCATTGCTAGCTTAGAACAGGAATAAGTATATGGATCTTTTCTCAAATTTTGTCTTGCTCTTCACTGAATCAGCCCCTTTTTTACTATTAGGTATGTTTATCGCTGGAGTAATCAATCATTGGATCCCTCGCGCCTGGGTACAAAAAACATTAGGGGGTAACAGTTCAATAGTAACTGCAGCGCTTATTGGTGCGCCGCTTCCATTGTGTTCATGCTCTGTTATTCCCGTTGCAATCGGAATAAGGCGAAGCGGCGCGAGTAAAGCCAGCACCGCTAGCTTTTTGGTTGCCACACCTGAAACGGGTGTTGACTCGATAGGTATCACGTATGCATTAATGGGCCCAATTATGGCAATCGCTCGGCCCATTGCAGCAATCGCTTCTGCCCTAGTTGCAGGCTTCTTTGTTCTTTGGTTTGGTCGGCAAGATAATGTGCTTGAAAATGAACCCCAGGCCAAACCGACAAGCAGTTGCTGCCAAAAGACGAGTGTTGCACCGTCTACTATTTTTGAAAAAACAAAAGCTGTCTTTATATTTGGTTATGGCCAGTTATTACGAGATTTTATGCTGTGGTTTTTGGTGGGGATTTTCTTTGCTGCCCTTGTCACCACCTTAGTGCCTGAAGGATTTTTAACTCAGTATGCTCAAGGAATATGGGCTATGTTAGTTGTGGTTTTGATATCTATTCCTATGTACGTGTGCGCAACAGCTTCGACCCCCATTGCGGTTGGTTTATTGTTATCGGGCATTACGCCAGGTGCAGCGTTAGTGTTTATGTTGACGGGGCCAGCTACTAACATAGCCACTTTGATGGTGATTAAAAACGAATTGGGTAAACGGGAACTCGGTCTTTATTTATTTGCCATCATAAGCAGCGCATTAATTGCTGGGCTGATTTTGGATGTACTTTTTGAGCAGTTTGACTGGCAAATGCAAATATCCCAAGGTGAACATTCGGATATGGTGGGAGTGTTGTATCAAGGATGTGCCTTAGTGTTGGCTGGATTGATTGTTTATCAGCTTCAAAAAATGCTGATCCCTAAATTTTTTAAAACCAGTTCGGTATGATTTTTATCTTCCTGTCCGCACCATTCATTAAGTCTAATGATTAACAAAAGTAATGATTACTTACAAATAACATTCTGAATATCATTGTTGATAGTGTGTTGGTGATGTATAACACTGGTAACGCTATTGATGTATTTTTTTTGGGGTAATTAATGACAATTCATTGGAATGGGGATATCCCTATCTATATTCAGTTATACCAGCAGGTAATACAGCGCATTCTGGACGGCAACATTCAAGAAGGTGAAGCTTTACCCTCAGTTAGAAAAGTAGCCGTAGAATATCAACTCAATCCCGTCACTATTTCTAAGGCTTATCAGATGTTACAAGATGAACAATATGTTGAGAAACAGCGAGGCAAAGGGTTGTTTGTTAAGTCAGGTGCATCTCACAGCATATTAGAAAAAGAGCGAGCATCTTTTCTGTCCATTGAATGGCCACAGATTTTGCAGAAAATTTCACGGTTAAAGCTTTCTATTGAAGAGTTGCCGCGCACTACTAAGGAGCATCAATAATGTCAGCCATGATCTCGATTTCAGGATTACATAAGTCTTACAAAAATAAGCAGGTATTGAATGACGTTAATTTAACCCTAAGTGCCGGACAAATTTTAGGTTTAGTAGGGCCAAATGGTGCGGGTAAAACGACCTGCTTACAGGCGTTATTAGGTTTAACCACTTATGACGGTGACATAGATGTTTTAGGATACAATCCCAGTAAAAGCAGGGAGAAAATGCTGGTTGATGTAGCATATATCGCCGACGTTGCTGTTTTGCCAAAGTGGATACAAGTCGATCAAGCACTGACTTATATGCAAGGGGTACACCCCAACTTTGATCGACAAAAAGCCGCAGCGTTTTTAGCTAAAACCAATATACCTGCAACAGCTAAAGTAAAAACCTTATCCAAAGGTATGGTGACACAATTGCACTTAGCTTTAATTTTAGCCGTTGATGCAAAAATACTGATTTTGGATGAACCCACACTTGGCTTAGATATTTTGACCCGTCGTCAATTCTATGCACATTTATTGGAAGATTTTTATGACGCAGATAAATGCATCATAGTCACCACTCACCAAATTGAAGAAATAGAACATATTCTGACCGACGCCGCATTTATACGAGACGGTAGGATTGTATTAGACCAGAGCGTGGACGATATTCGTATTCGGTTTAAATTGGTCGCAGTTGACAATGCACATCTCGAACAAGCCAAAACTCATAATCCACTCTATACCAATAGCATGATGGGGATCACTAGCATGTTATTTGATAATGTTGACCCAGCGATCCTCGCCACTTTAGGCAAGGTGAGTGCTCCCACATTGGCTGATATTTTTGTCGGAATGATGACGAAGGAGACTATCCTATGAACAGTTCACAAATCATCACTAGTTTTAGAAAAGAAATATGGGAATTTAAAAAAACGTTATTTTGGGTGCCACTCATCATCGCCGTTTTTATCATAGTTGCGCCATTGCTAAAGTTGATATTGATGGAAGATTACCAATCGGCTAAATGGTTAGATATTGTTACCAATGTAGATAATTTAGCGAATGTTGAGGGTTTCACACGTATATTCCTAACAGCCATTATGGGGATGTTTGTGCCATTTATTATGGTGTCGCTGATTATCCAGCTCTATTATTTTACGACTTGTTTGTTCGACGAAAGACGTGATTTATCCATTTATTTTTGGCGATCACTGCCTGTTTCAGATGTATTAAGTGTTGGCGTTAAGCTGATCACTGGGGCGTTAGTGGTACCAACAATATTTATGCTGGCAGCCACCTGTGTGGTGTTTGTTTTTCTATTATTTGCACTCATTGCTTGCTCGGTGTTGTCCCTAGGGTATGACGTATCTTTGTGGGGTCTATGGGGCAGTGCCGATATCATCAGCAACTTAACTGCTATATGGTTAAACTTGCTACCCTATGCATTGTGGATGTTTCCTGTCTTTGCATGGTTAATGTTAGCCTCGATGTTTGCCAACAAGGCTCCTTTTTTATGGGCCATATTACCCATAGCCGCCATATTGCTTATTGAGTCTTTTGTCGTGGAATATTTGCACCTTGATGGGGGCTTTTTCTTGAATACATTACGTGAATATTTTGCATTCGGCCAAGGTTTGTTCTCCAATAACAGTGGGAATATGGATTCACCTAGGTTCATGGTATTTTCGGCCTTGTCCTCAAAAATCAGTATAGTGGCAACACTAATAGGAGTGGGGTTGATGTATATTACTTACTGGTTAAGAGTAAACAGAAGTCACGTTTAACCTAGATTCCGCAGTTGAACTCGTGGGAAGAGTGGTAGCAAATGGTGTGACTGGCGTAGGGAAAAAATTCGTAGTCACCTTATTGGTGATGAGAACTTTTTTCCCATAGCCAGGCGCATCAGTGGATGCCGCTATTTCTCGTGGTTTAACTGCGGGATCTAGGTTTAACAAAGATACAATTCAAGCCGCTGCCACGTTCAGTACAATGGGTTTATGTGCTGAACGTGAATTAAATTTATACAGATGCTAACTTATCCCGAGCTCAAGTTAACTTAGTCCTCCCCGTCGGGGGAAATCCTTTAGGTCTGTCGGCACCAGTAGTCGCTGCAAACTTGAAGGGGGTCATCAGTGCTTATGGCTTGAAGGTTGGGATGAGAATATCAGCGTAAAACCCCACTGAACTTTTAAGATGATGATACCAATCAATTATCAGCCTTCCATTTGATATTGCAGCCCATAGAGGGTGTCTGAGTTGTGTCAATATGACGACCATCAAGTAGTGCATCCATAGCCTGAATTAAATCGTGACCTGTCGCCTGGTGTGCAGATGAATCGTAGTTTCCAGAAGATATTCGGGTCGGTCTTGAACCATCGAATTGACCTCGATAAACCAACTTTTGTTCGCCATTAAATAGATATAAATCAGGTGTGCATGCTGCAGAATAAGCTTTAGCGACCTCCTGTTTTTCATCCAGTAGGTATGCAAAAGGGTATTGACGGGTGCGTTTTTCCTCAATCATATGTGCCATATCGTCATCGGGATATTGTTCGATGTCGTTGCTATTGATGGCGACAAAAGCGATACCCTTTTTTTGATACTGTTGCGCAATCTTTGCCAGCTGTGGTGCAATGTGGATAACGTAAGGGCAATGGTTACAAATAAAAGCTACCACCAGACCTTGACTGCCCTCGTAGTCGGACAAACTTACTGTATTGCCGTCTGTATCGGGTAAACTAAAACTTGCTGCTTTGTGGCCTAGCGGCAACATATTGGAGGGGGTCATTGCCATGTTTGTTTCCTTAAATTAGGATGAAATGATATTCCCTAACAGTTTACCTGCTCTATTCATTACAAGGTATAATTTCACTCATGCTGGGTTTCGAAAAGTAAATATGCAACAAGAATTAGAAATCTTTGAAATTCAATTATTAGATGTGTTAACCAGAGATTAAAGAGTGATCTAAAGGATGTACATTTTGTTTAGACACGTGAAATCACGTACCTTAGTTCACTTCTCTTTTCATCACACCAGCAAACTCCGAACCACCCTCAAGTTCACGAAAATCTACGTTGACTAGATCCCATCCTTCAAAGCCAAGAGAGTTAAGGTATGCCTCAATATCCTCGCGTTTCCTACCTTTGAATAATCCTGCACTTTCAACATCTTTAGTATCTACGATTTTATACTCATATCTTTTCATGGATGCACTAATACCTTTTCACGATAATGCCAAGAATTTATGTATGGCTTGGTTAATTTCTTCATCAAACTGCGAGCTGATGAAGACCGGGCGTCCCTCAAGACAACATATGAAACGTAGGCTGGAGATGATTTGACAGGGCCGCCCCCGTTATGCTCTTATCTGTGTGGGACCGACCTTGAAGAGAGGTGCATCACTGCACCCTACATGCCCTTAGTCATCAACCGATATATCTACTATATAAGTAGACACCTTCCACATCGGGCTTGTCCAACAATAGGATTAAGTCACGGAAAAAGCTCACGACCTATCCTTATTTAGCCGTATTTAACTCTGTAGAAGAAATCTACGCAGCTCTCGTTCTTGCCGCATGACATGTAAAATATAAACTTTGTCGTTATCCACTTTATAGAAAATACGGCAAGGATTAACATTCACTTCACGGTAATTTAAGTTAATTAACTCAAGTGGTCTTTTACCCGATTCGGAGTGATTTTCTAACCTGGATATTTTATCAAATACTTTTTGAGTCAATATTTTAGCCGCTGGAATATTACTTAAAGCGATATATTCAGCTATATCATTTAAATCATCGAGAGCTGGTGACGTCCATATTACTTCAGCCATTTGCTCATTTTCTCTTTTGCTTCTTGATTTGAGAAAGTATTACCATTTCTAATTGCTTGCTCACCGCGTGCTACACCTTCAAGAATAGCCATTCGCTGTTGCATGAATTCATAATCTTCCACGTCAACTAAATAAGCAGATGGTTGACCATGCTCAGTAATTAATATGGGTTCTTTAGAAATGTGGAGATCCGCTAAAATTTTGGTAGCTTGACGTTTAAGTGTCGTAACAAGTTCAACTCTCATAATAACTCCTTTATTTAATTTAATAATGTATCACAATAGTATTACATAAATTCGAGGTTACAACTATACGGCTAACGCTTCAAAGCACTGGCGCGCGATTTTTTTGTGTTTGATGCTTTTGTTTGTGTACGCCCAGAATCTCTAATTTAGTTGTTTTGCTATTTTTTAAAAATAAGTCTTTATTTCCGAAACGGAAAATACGAAGCGTTTTGGGTGAAGCCCAGCGAGTAATTTTCCGATTGAGATTTTTTTATATCTGGTTGAATTACTATTAAGTTGATAAAACAATCCATGTCTCCTTGCGTTAATCATTTCGGTAAAAATAATATTCGTTTAACGCTCAAACAACAACTGATGCTGATAAGCGGGAATCAAACATTATGCGCTCGCGAACCCGAAAATAAGCACAATAAAAACAGATGAGGGCAACTCGTAAAAGAACGAGCTTACATTGCATCTTCTATACTAGGCCTCTGTTTCACATCCTAAGTTCTTCTTGGAAAAATCTAGTGTGTCCTCGCAGGTTTCAAATACATAATAATAGTCATTACCCTCATATAAGTCTGGTGCGCCATCACTTGTGCTGCACCAAACTCTATATTCTAGTACTGTATCCCAAACATATCCTCCGCCAGCTTTGGCTCTGGCTTCAAATGTTCCTACTAGGCTGGTATTGTCAACCGGCGGATAATTACCAACGCCCCAATAAGAGGCTAAAAATTGTTGGCTAAAATAGTGAGGCACGAACGGCAGCCAACTTTTTTTAGTCCTTTTGATTGCCTTGTGTAATCGGGTAACCAGGGGCTCTTTCGAGCCCCAAGTCCCCTAAGAACCGTGCATGCGACTTTCACCGCACACGGCTCAAGCCCCTTTAAGGCTATAAGCTATGAAGCAGACCCAGCATGCTAGAAACAAAGATACCTGACTCAATACTGGTATTGCAACGAATAAAACTTGCGCTGATTCCAATATAGATCATAGTCCGGATTGAAGGGGGTGGCCTTAGCTTTAACCTTGATGTGCCTCCTAATAGAAACATTTCCAATGTCAAAGATTCTAAGTACGATTGGCCCTTCCTTGTTAAAGGCTACACAGGAAAAGACCCAGTTATCGCGACCGATGGATTTGAAATACTTTCGTCGAATCCAGCGTTTGCCTTTATGTGGGTGTCTCCTAATAGCCCAGCGCCATAGAAACTTAAAAATGCGATGCCTAATGTAAGAGAAGGTGGCTTTGGAAACCACATGTCGATGATAATATGCCCAACCTCGAATAACGGGATTAAGTTTTCTGATCAGAACATCGGTCGCCAAACCACGATGAATGTTGATTATTGACTTCACCTTAAGAAGAAGGCTTCTAGAGGACTCCCAGGAAGGAGTGATTAGAAGTTTGCCCTGATACTTCCTAATGTTTTGGCCTAAAAAATCAAAACCATCGTCGATATGCGTGATGGCAGTTTTCTCCTCAGATAGAGTAAGCCCCCTACTAAAGAGAAATTTCTCGATAGCCGGTTTAACCTGATAGCGGAGAATTTCGTCGGACTGACAGGTCACTATAAAGTCATCTGCGTACCTGACAAAATTTACTTTGTAGTTAGGTGGCGCTGCGGATTTAACAATCGCCTCCAATCCGTCCAGTGCTATGTTGGCTAGACAAGGAGACCATTGTCTCTTTTGTTGGCTAACATCATGCTTGATCCCCTGGACAAAGAGCTTGAGAAACGAGGGCACCAGTTTGCCCGCTATGCGGACGACTTTACCATTTTGGTAAAGTCGTCCGCATAGCGGGTGAGCGTGTGCTTGGTAGTATCAGCAGATTCCTGAGTCACCGCTTGAAATTGGCCGTTAACACGACTAAAAGCCACGTCGTTAAAACCAGTGAAAGCAAATTCCTTGGATCCGCGTTCAAGAGAGGACGCATTCAATGGCATTCGAAGACTTTGCTCAAGTTTAAACAGCAAGTTCGGCGGTTAACGAACCGTAACTGGGGCGTGTCGATGCGTTACCAACTCTTTAAAATCAGCCAGTATTTACGTGGCTGGATAAATTACTTTGGGATCGCTAATTGTTATCAACGCTGTGTCGTTCTGGATCAATGGATCAGGCGCAGAGTGAGAATGGCGTATTGGCGGCAGTGGCGTAAGCCCCGCACCAAAGTGAGAAATCTAATGAGATTAGGACGGTCCGACGCTCGGGTGCATGTACAAGCTGCGGTTGCGTGTGGTATCACCAGTAAAGGACCATGGCGTAGTGCTAAAACCCCGGGGATCAATCAAGCTCTGTCGCTTGATTACTTAAAATCCGAAGGGCTTTATTCATTACGTGATGGTTGGATTGCGCTTCACTATCCTAAGTGAAACGCCCTGTGCGGAGTCGCCCGGGCCGACGTTTCGGTGCAGGGTGTTGTGGGGGCTGGAGGTTAGAGACCTCCGGCTACCCGATTATCCTTCACTGCCAATCTACCTTCGGCTCTTTTTGTGAATCTGCGCAATCTTTTAAATATAGATTGATGAGATTTTGATAAGGTATACCGTTCTTTTCCGATAGCTTTTTAAAGTAGCCAATTACGTCTTTGTCTAATCGAATAGTTATTTGTTTCTTCGTTTTTTTTACGTAGGGATTCTCTATGGAATCCTTAAAGTCATAGTGTTCACGCATTATGGAAATCCTTATAGATTTTACGCTCTCGTTTATCTGCCTTACGTGCCGAAATGATTCGGATAACATCACCATCATCGCGATAACAATGACAAACAATCAGCAAGCAACTAGTTGTACTTTGACCTAAAATAATAAATCGCTCTTCTCCGTATGAGCTGTCGGGATCGGGTATCAACCGGGCTAGAGCATCAGAAAACACAGTCTTAGCTTCATCGAAACTTACACCGTGCTTCTTAGAATTAGCAGCAGCTTTTACTATGTCCCACTGAAAATTAAAATCATCCATAATTAAAGTGTAGTTACATTGTAAGTTAAAATCAACCTCGTGTAGGATAACGCTTGAGTAAGTGGTTAATTAGAAGTGCGAAGCAGCGAAAATTAATCCACTTGACACACTTGTTATGGGTACATACCATTAAGTACCCATTATTGATATTTAAAGCGTCTTTATGCCAAAAAATACTAGTATGACCCTCGGTAAGCACTTTGATGGCTTTATAGCTCATCAAATCGGTGAAGGTAGGTTTGCGTCTGCGAGTGAGGTGGTGCGTGCCGCCCTTAGAATGTTTGAAGACAATGAACGGAAAATTGCAACTCTGCGACACCTGATTGAAGAAGGTGAACAAAGTGGCACCGCTGAGTATAGTTACGAGAGCCTTATGAATGAACTCGATAACGAACTTGGTTAATGAGGGCATTTACACTTACCAATAAAGCCAAAGCTGATTTGAAGTCGATTGCTGTCTACACTCAAAGAAAATGGGGTAAAGAGCAACGAAAGATTTATTTGCGACAATTTGACGATGCTTTCCATATGCTATCAAAAACTCCAGTTGTAGGTAGTAAATGTGATTTTATTAAGGAGGGATATAGGAAGTTTCCTGCTGCCAGCCATTTAGTTTTCTATCACAGTGTAAATCAATCTGAAATTGAAATTGTTCGTTTATTACATAAACGGATGGACGCCGAAGCACAACTCAAGAACCCATAACGCTTAATATATGGGGATTTTGGGAGCGCTTTACAGCGAGTAAAATTCCCACATAATGTTTTTGTTATGTTTACTATTGCCAAGCCTTTAAAGTTTTCAGCTTGTTAATAGCCTCTGATTCTTCGAGCAATACCCAACCTAAATGATAGTCAAGTAGCATATTGTAATGACTTTCTACTGCTCTTTTTGATTCAGCTTTACTTTTGAAATGCTGATACTCAAAATAATAGACCTTGTTTGATTCAAAGTCGTAATCATAAGATAAGTTTGCAATTTTGATTAGTGCATTGGGAGTAAATGATATTTTGCGAGATCCTGGTTCAATTTCGACTTTTGCAAAGCCTGGGTAACCAATACAACCTTTATGAACATCATCAACACCAACCAATAAGCATCCCCATACACCCGCCATATCAGGCTGGAAGAAGTAAGCTAAGGCTTGACCATTTGATGGTTTTTCATTCATTTCAAATCTAGCACCTTCAGATTCCTTGTCCATACTTACACAGCCTTGAATCAGTAAGGCTATAACTATTGCTAGAATTCTCATCATTATCCTTTTTATAAATCTACAGCCAAAATTTCGGTGAACATAATATTAATAAATAGCAAGCCCCCGTGTTTAAGTACGGGTCGTTGCGTTTGATTTATAATCATTATTTTTAACATTGAGGATAACTTATTGCAAATGCGAAGGTTTTTTATTCGTCTATTTCTTGCTCTACGGAAATACGGGGATTACATAATATCTTGCATATATACGGGGGGCGAGACTATAACTGTATAAACATGGCTGTATTCGCGTTAAGTAGTGGTATTCACCACAATCAAACTCCCTCAAACTTAAGTATTTGATAAATAGATGTGACTATATCTATATTGACGTTTGACATTTAAATATCAACTATTATCTAAGTAAAGTTGTTGCTAGGTGTAAATTTTTACTGGCTGCAATGAGCGAACATCAGGCATTCAGAAATATCTACACGATCCCCCTTCTAATGGACATAAATATTAAAATATGTCCAATAAACTTGTATCTAATGGACATAAATATTGAAGTGTGTCCAATAAACTTGTATCTAATGGACATAAATATTGAAGTGTGTCCAATAAACTTGTATCTAATGGACACGAATATTGAAATATGTCCAATAAACCTGTATCTAATGGACATAAATATTGAAATATGTCCAATAAACCCATATCTTATGGACATAAATGTTGAAATAGCGCAGCAATGCTTCCTAGGGTGGATGCATACAATCTAGGAATGTAATGAAACAGATCGAAATAAAACAAGAATTGGATACCATCATAAGTTGTTTGCGGAACATGGGAAAGTCAGCTTCTGTTGGTGCTATAGATGATTATCTAGACGGAATGTTAAACAAGAAAACTATTCAGCGAAGATTAAAGTCATTGATGGACAATGGCTATGTTAATTGCGTTGGCGAAAAGAAGTTTCGAACTTATCGGCTTGCTGATAATTCGTTGAGCAGTTCAACTACTAAACCAGATAATGTTGCTAACTATGCGCCTGAAAAACAATCTAGCGAATTCAATCACCCTATATTTTCTGCTAAGTCTTTAGAGGCACTCTCATATTTAGATACACCTCAATTTGGACGTACTAAAACCTCTTATAACTTCGACCTGCTTAATGATTATATTCCGAATGAGACTACGTATATGCCTGCTGAAGCGCGGGAACGTATGCTTTCTATTGGTAAGCGATTTGATAATGCCTTGGCTGCGGGTACTTATGCAAAACAAATAGCACAAAGATTGCTAATAGATTTATCATACAACTCTAGTCGCCTAGAAGGTAATACATATACAAAGTTGGATACTAAACAGCTTATCGAGCAAGGTATGTTAGCTAAAGATAAGGTTGAGGAAGAGACTGTAATGATAATGAACCACAAAGAAGCAATTCAGTTCATAATTGAAAGTGCAGAACATATTACACTTAGCCCATTTATAATAAGAAATATTCACTCTCTGTTATCACAGGACTTACTAGCTAATGTGAATGCATGCGGTGCTGAACGTGAAATAGAAGTATTTATTGGAAAGTCTGCGTACACACCATTAAATAATCCTCATCAAATTAAAGAATATTTTTCCTTGCTGCTATTGAAAGCTGAGAAAATTATAGACCCTTTTGAACAAAGCTTTTTCTTATTAATCCAATTGTCGTATTTGCAGGCATTTGAAGATGTAAATAAAAGAACTGCTAGGTTGACCTGTAACATACCTTTTATTAAAACAAATTTATGTCCTTTAAGTTTTGTTGATGTTCCTCAGGAAGACTATTTCAAGGCGCTGTTGTATTTTTACGAGACTAATAAATTATTGCCTGCCATAGAGTTATTCGAGTGGGCATATATGAGATCTTGCGAGCAATATAGTGTAGTTAAAGAGTCCTTGGGTGAGATCGATTCATATCGAATTCAATTTAGAGTTGCCCGTAAAGATGCCATGGGTCTCGCCATAAGAAATGGCTATAAAGGTGATAGAATCAAAAGCTTTTTGTTTGAATACTGTAATGAAAATCAAATTGAATCACCTGAAAAGTTTGTTGCAATGACAAGTAATGACTTAGAGTGCTTGCATGTAGGGGCTATTGTAGGGTTAGGTATTACCGAAGCATTGTTCAAAAAGTGGTCTAATGAATGAAAAGTATTAAATCATGTTTTAAAAACTAAATTAGGATTATGTGCTACTTTGATCTGAGTAAGCAGCAACCTCGAACGTCTCTAATCGCAACTTAGGTGGCACATAACGCTTTTAGAATGGTACTTCTAAGCCAGCATTATCCGTGCTCTTTTTATTGTTTATTGCTAAGTATTCATGCTTGAATGCGGCATTGAAGAGCATTTCAAGCGTAAAATCACCGGAAGCTGGAGCGTGTTCAAGTGCTCGCATCCATCCTAAATATTGGTGCAGATAAGCGGTTCCTACACCGTGAAATTTTGCCATCCATGTCTTTAATCGACTCATATAATTGTTCACATTTTGAATGTGATAAACCCGCTTAATCACACGAGTTCCTTGGGATGTTATATTGCGATAATGTTTAATCCCATGATCTTTAGCAAACGACTTGTAAACCTGATTGCTGTCTGTACATAATATAGATTGATCTGTGATAATTGGCTCTAAAGCCCCGTGAATTTCTTTATTGTTTGGAGCATCAAGTACAAAGTCAGTAAGCCCTCCGTTTCGGTCACGCACTATTAGAGCAGGAACTTGATCGCCTTTAAGTTTTTTATTCCCAATACCACCGCGCTTTAAGAGCTATAACGCTTTGCCAAGGGGCAAATGCGAACGTTGTTGGGCTTTGCCCAGTGAGTATTTGTCCCAGCCGCGTTGTTTGCGGCGATTTTAGGCAACTTGTTATATTTGTATTTCAAAGCTCTAATTTCTCTATATCCCAAGGTTGAGTTACATCTTCTCTGTAAGCATCCCAACCCAGAGGCAAACTAGCTAATTCAGCAATTTCTGGAAATTTTTGAAAAAAGCAGCCCATACAAACAACCATGCCATCATCTGGATCATCTGTTGTATTGCACATGAACTGCCATTCACCATCTTCATAGTGAGTGGTGTTTACAAGTGCCTGAACAATTGGCTCACTCTTATCATAAACAAATTTAGTTGTTACAACGCAGGTGTTTATAGCGCAATCAAAAGGCCAGTCATTTACAGAAAATGTATGATTGTGTGACATGCTTCCCTTCAAATATAAAACGCTTCGCATAACGGGCAAATACTTGCTGGCTATACTTGGCGAAGAATGAGCCGCAGCTAGCGAGTAGTTGTCCTAGCGAGCTTGCGAGCGTGTTTATGCGTTTGTTAGGTGACAGACTCATGATCGTTGACCGATCGTGAATGCTCATTCTCACCCACTATCCGTAGGTGCTCAAGCAGTGAATGTCGATCCGCGTATGTCATGCCAGTGGTTGGTATCGGGGCTAAATACCTCATGATGATTTTCCCCGGGCGGATTTTCCAGGCTCCGGGCGGCATACATTGTCGGCTACCCGCTATATAAACTGGGCATAACGGGACCTGGGCACTGATTGCCATGACAACGGGCCCTTTCTTGTAGGGGCTCAGGCTGCCGTCGACACTGCGTTTTCCTTCAGCAGACAAGTAGACCAGGCCACCATTTGCAGCGTACTTCGCCGCCTTCTCAATCTGGCGTTTTGATTGAGAAGGATTCTGGCGGATAATGACCCAGCCGAGAATAAACGAGACCCAGCCGAAAAATGGAATTAGCGCGTACTCGATGTTCCAGATTGCCTTGACCGGCTTGTCCCAAGCCGCGAACCCTACCGTGGGGTCAATAATGCTCTGTTGTGTCAGCCCGACGATTATCCCGCCCTGCTGAAGTTGCTCGGGCCCGATATCGTACTGCACTTCGAACGATATGCCAAATATGGACAGAAAGGCTTGGTTCCAAGCCCGCACCATTCGCCTGCCTAAGCGGTCGGAAAAAGGGGCAATAACCAATGCGCCTCCCAAAAGAGGCGCCATCAGCGCAAGAGCCAGTGCGTACCGAGCAATTTGTGAGGTCGTACCCATGATTGTCACCTAACGCCCAAATAACAGGCAAAAAATAGTGGGCTAAAATAGGAACGAAGTGACAAAAAGCCCGCTATTTTTTGTCCTTGTTGAATTTCTTGTATGTGTACGGTTACGCTAACTTTGATACTTTTTGATCTAAATCGAATTTAGAGTCAGTTACGATGCGTTCTAATACCTCTGTACGATCTCTAAGCAACTCGACTTCTTTTTGTAACTCAACGGTATTTTTACCGTCAATTTCTTTGCGAAGTTGCTGAAGCTGATCATTAAGCTCAGATTTATATTTAAAGTATTTTGAGATAAATATACCAATTAATATTGGCGAACTAAAAGTCAGGATAACTAATAACAAATTGAACATTCTTCATTTCTTTAAAGTTAAAACGTGTATTAAGCAATCATCGCACCAATAAATATTCACAAAATATCAGTAACTTACGGTGAATTAAATTTGTTTTATAAATAATTTACACCAAACATTGATGAATCAAACCAATTTGTAGTACACATAACGCTTCGAATAGGAGGCGCGCGCTTTTTACGCGTCGACCCTAATTTGTTTGTTATATTTTTTATGCTGCTGCAAAATTTACTGAGTGAACATTAGTCAGGTTAATTTTCTGTTTAGCATGCCAAAGATCATAATTATCTTGCATTGCTAACCAACTCTCAGGAGTTCTGCCAATCGCTTTTGACAAGCGAAGTGCCATTTCTGGAGAGATAGCACTTTGACCTTTTAGCACTCTGTTTAAAGTGGAAGATGCGACATCCAATTGTTTTGCTAAATAGCGACAACTAAAACCAGAAGGCTCCAAATAAACATCGTAAATGAACTCCCCTGGGTGCGGTGGATTATGCATACTCATTAGTGGTAGTCCTCATAGTCGAGAATAAAAGCATTGCCGTCAATATACTTGAAAGTAATGCGCCAATTACCGTTTACTGTAATAGACCAAATCCCATCCCTATTGCCTTTCAAAGGATGTAATTTAAAACCGGGTAAATTGATATCTTCAATTTCCTGAGCGGTATCAATAGCAGTTAGTTGCATACGTAATTTACGCTGATGCTTTGCCTGAATACCGAACACGCTGCCAGTTTTGAAGTACTTTTTAAGACCTTTGTGTTTAAAAGATTTAATCATAAATCAATTGTAGCGTGATGCGCATCACCTGTCGATAAAAATATAACGCTTTTTATAAATGGCGCGCGTTTTTTACGCGTCCAGTGAAGGCCGTTTTTTGGCCGTAACGATATTTAATAAACTTGTGTAATCGGGTAACCGGGGGCTCTTTCGAGCCCCAAGTCCCCTAAGAACCGTGCATGCGACTTTCACCGCACACGGCTCAAGCCCCTTTAAGGCTATAAGCTGTGAAGCAGACCCGGCATGTTAGAAACAAAGATAGCGGAATTAACACAGGTATTGCAACGAATAAAGCTTACGTTGATTCCAATACCTATCATAGTCTGGATCGAAGGGGGTAGCTTTAGCATTGATCTTAATATGTCTCCGGATAGAAACACTGCCAATGTCAAATACTTTGAGAACGAGTGGCCCTTCCTTGTTAAGGGCTAAACAGGAGAAGACCCAATTGTCGCCACCGATGGATTTGAAGTATTTACGTCGAATCCAACGTTTGCCTTTATGTGGATGCCTCCTGATAGCCCAGCGCCACAAGAATTTGAAGATACGATGCCTAATGTAAGAGAAGGTCGCTTTGGCAACTACATGTCGATGAAAATATGCCCAACCTCGAATAACGGGGTTAAGTTTTCGAATCAGGACATCGGTTGCCAAACCTCGATGAGTGTTGATTATTGCCTTAACCTTAAGAAGAAGGCTTCTAGTAGACTCCCTGGAAGGAGTGATTAGAAGTTTGTTCTGGTACTTCCTAATGTTTTGGCCTAGAAAATCAAAACCATCGTCGATATGCGTGATGGTAGTTTTCTCCTCAGATAGAGTCAGCCCTCTGTCCAAGAGGAATTTCTCGATAGCTGGTTTAATGAACTTAACTAGACACCCAAAGTAATAAAGTACCCAATCATAACGTATTCAACAAGCAAAAATTGTTGGATATCAGCTCACTATTTATGTTTTAAAGTGACAAGTTCGACTTATTTGGAATTAAAGTAGATGAATGCTGTGAAATGTGTCGCTCAATTCAAATTACAGACAGCAGGAATTGACACATTTTGTGTTAGTGACTTTGACCATATATGGGGTTGTAATTCAAGCAGATTGAAGTAAAGCTCTGGCCTTTGCCATCCCTCGTATACGTTGATGGTTTGTATGATGTTTGAATTGTTGCAGCATATGTTCACTGCCCACTGAACTTAACTAGACACCCAATGAACTTAACTAAACTTAACTAGACATATATACCTGTGCCCACCAAAATACCAGTGGCCCCAGTGACATCACCTGTACCGACACGTATCCCATCTGTTACATTAATTATTGACGCATTCGCCTGAAAACCAGTAAATAAAAACAAAATGGGTAGTAACTTCTTAAACATTAATAATTCCTTTGATTTCTTTGTCTCTAGCGCATTATGCGCGACAGACTTTTATAGAGTGGGTTGATGGTATTAAACTTAAAATATGTAAAAGCAATTTACATGCCGAATAATAAAAAATCATATAAAACAAGGTGATAAATTATTATGCCTGTTGCCAATATATGTAAATGTAAAAAATACCGACATATCCATTTGAATTAAAGAGTCAGGTCTGTGGTGCCTGCCATTCACGAGCTATGCCATCGCTTGATTTGCCGTGGTTTGCTAATAAGACGGTGAAAGGGTCGCGTTTGATGGGATGTCAGTCATGATGTTGACTGTCCGGTATGAGCGAAAGGACTAAACCGCTCTCGCGGTAGGGTTGTCCCCTTTGATCACGCAAAACATCTCACCATTACTGTTCCGCTTCTAAGCTGAGTAAAGGGTAATTCGCCCTGAACTTACTTAGGAATATAATGATGACTCAACTGATTAAAACCATTAGTCCCCTTCGTCAGCGCATGATAGATGATATGAACATGCGTAAACTCAGCCCTAAAACCCAGATTGGCTACATTCGTGCGGTGGCAAAGCTGTCCGAGTACCTTAAACACTCGCCAGCACATGCCACATCACAGGAGTTACGGCAATGTCAGATAGCATTAGCCGAACAAGGTACATCGAATATCACCATCAATGCCACGTTATCAGGGTAAGCGGCTAATCAACCCACGTATCAAACAGTCGTAATACTGCGCTTATAGTTCCACGGCAATAACGCTTCAAAATCTTCCACCGTTTTCGCATAGGGTATCGCTTTGAATATAGTATTGAGATATGCGTATGGCTCAATGCCATGTAACCGAGCGGTTTCAATCAAGCTGTAATGTGCGGCACTGGCGTTTGCGCCAGCAGGTGTGTCGGCGAATAACCATGCACGCCTCCCAACGGCAAAAGGGCGAATGGCGTTTTCAGCCATAATGTTACTGATGCGAAGCTGCCCATCTGTGCAATACACAGTGAGTTTATCCCACTGATTATGCAAGTAGGTCATGGCCTTGCCAGTTAAACTGTCGGTGGCCACGCGCGGTTTGTTTGCCGTGAGCCATGCCTGCAGTGTGTTTAATATCGGCATGCTCTTAGCTTGGCGAACGGCCAGTCTTTTCTCATTGCTAGCATGTTTGATGGTGCGCTCAATCCCATAGAGCTTGTTAATCAGGCTCAAGGCCATGTCGGCTTTGCTGGCTTTTATTTTTTTCCCTTTAGGTTGTGATTGCTGTGCCTCGATGAATTTGCGGCGAGCGTGATCCATACAGCCTAATTGAATGAGCTGGTTTTTGCGGCACACTTCGTTGTAACCTGCATAACCGTCGGTTTGCAGGTAGCCATGAGTAAATCCATGTAGCAAGCGCATAGGCACATGGCGAGCACGCGATGGGTCATAGTCAAACAGCACGCTTTGTTGGTCGGCTTTACCGCCGAGTGTCACCCACATAAATTTATCGCCCGTGGGCGCAAGCCCTGGCTCTTTTAATACCTGAATGCGGGTTTCATCCGCCATAATGAGTGAGCCGGCATGCTGAGTCTCCCTTAATAAGTTAATTAAGGGTTGGATTTGTTTGCCTAGCGCAATGACATAGTTGGCGAGTGTTGTTCTTGATATGCTGCCCCCGTATCGTTCGATAATCCCCTCTAATCGATAAAGCGGCATGCCATCGGCGTATTTAGCAATAATGATGTAGGTCATTAAGTTGATACTGCCCATGGCTTTGGGTACAGGGTGTTTAATGACCTCAGCCGCTTTCATGGTGGTTGTGCCTTGTTCGTCTTTAAACACCGCCTTTTCCTGCATGTACTCTAGTACCTGTACTTTGGCAGGGATAATATCTAGCTCTTCTCTGACTTTCACAAAGAAGGTATTGATTGCGCCTTCTTTTTCAGTATCTGACAAATACGCAAACACTTGGGTGCGTGGTAGGTTTTTAGCAAAGGGTTTGCGACCGGTTTTGGCTTTAGGCTCGCTTGTGGTCGGTAACTCAGGCTCAGTTTGTTCTGGCTCACTGGTCGCTTCGGCTTCGTTAACCTGCGGGGTCAGGTTCGCTGAAACGTATCATTTGTTACCAAGTTTACCGTTCAACCCGTTAAGTTGTTTAGTCCGCTTTGGGCGTATAGCCGAAGTAACAATCAAAGGTGCCCAATGACCGGAGTTGGCACAAACTTCACCCTCAGGCTTATCGCTCGACTGTCCGGTATTAGGCTCAGAGCTCCCAGTCAGTAACTAGCTAGAAAAACATCGAAAGTGTGATTATTGATGTTTCATGAACACAAGGAGGATTCTGAGCTATTTAACATAACATGTATTATAGGAACTCTTTGGTGAACCAAGAAAGGTGAAGATTGGCATCAATAATCGCATGTGTTATGTTAATTTGACTTTTTAAAGGCGTAAAAAAACGCCTATCTAGGTTCGCTATGACAGACGTTTTAGACATTCTTCGCTTAAGCCGTTGCTAATTTTTTCTCATTGCCAGAATTCAAAAGCATTCTGCGAGTATCAACAACTAGCTTCTTTGCTTGAGCTAACGCAGCACCTGCCTCAGCTTTCTTTAATATCATTAATTCTTGTTCTGACATGCGATATCCTCTTTAAATATACAACTATAGAATACATTTCTTAATTAGAAAAATCCATTTAAACCGTTGGAACTACTTTCTTTATATTTAGTTTATTTTTTTGTAGAAGGATCAACGTGCCTAGGTGAGCTTCACTCATTCTGCCCATGATGAGACTCAAAGGCCTAGTGAAATCACAGAAAAAGCGAAAATTATCATTGTGACCTGAAAAGATATTTTCCTCGTTACGATATAGATTAATTGTTCCAAAATAAATACTAGGTTTAGGTAATTCATTTGGGTCGCACTTAAAGTGTCTAGTTGCTACTGGCATAGATACAATTGACCGACCCTTCTTGTCTCCATAAAAATAATCTTTTGCTAGTACTTGTATGTCCTCTGGATAATTTTTAGCGTTTTCAATCGAAAAGTGGGTGTCAGGAATGAACACATTTTCTCCCTTAACAATAGCAGTTGGTGCGCCGATCATGTTGTAGTTACTAAGTGTTTTGTCATTATCTTTCCAATAAACAGGGAGCAAGGCGTCCTTTACATCTCTATCTTGGGTAAAATCATTGGGTTCAATTTCCGAAAAATCACCATCTTTTCCATTTAGCGCTTTAAATAACGATTTATTTCTAGTTCCAATCTTAATGCTTAATCGCTGATCCACCGCAAGAAAATATGATGGTTTTGCATCAAATGGTACTTCAAATCGAACAGGTGGCTTTTGTTCTGGAAAAACCGCGTCAAGTGAAAGACCACCTACTTCCAAACTCAACATAAGGTTTGCTCTATACTCTATGTCAGAGCTTGGATCTGCAGGATTGACGTTATCATATGTCCGAGCAAGACGACCGAAAGCAGTCAATACTGCCCTTAACGCTATCCGTTGTTTTGCTATACTCTGTTCAGCACGTACAATTTTAGATTCTGCGTCATTGGTATCGTCATTGTGTATGAACTTAACTAGACACCCAAAGTAATAAAGTACCCAATCATAACGTATTCAACAAGCAAAAATTGTTGGATATCAGCTCACTATTTATGTTTTAAAGTGACAAGTTCGACTTATTTGGAATTAAAGTAGATGAATGCTGTGAAATGTGTCGCTCAATTCAAATTACAGACAGCAGGAATTGACACATTTTGTGTTAGTGACTTTGACCATATATGGGGTTGTAATTCAAGCAGATTGAAGTAAAGCTCTGGCCTTTGCCATCCCTCGTATACGTTGATGGTTTGTATGATGTTTGAATTGTTGCAGCATATGTTCACTGCCCACGGCGGTGCTGAAGTGTTGTTCGAACTCGGTAGTGAGAGTCAACCATTGCTCAGAGTCGAGGCCTAGGCACGCTAAAATGGGGCTATGATGTTGCTCTATATAACCTGCTTTATCCTCTCGAATACAGCGCCCTGTGCAATCCACTAGTTCACAATAGTCAATCAAGCTGTAAGCAATGCCTTTAGGCATGTCTTGTCTGTGATTGCCCACAAAACGCATCAGATTTTTAGGTTGTTCGCCTTTGATGAGACAGTGTATACGTTGCTTGATACTGGTGTGTTTTGACGTTTCTGGTGTGGTCTCCATCTTGGCGCGAATAGGATTTAAGTCTACATAAGCCATACACGCTAAAACCGCACTTTCATCTAACAATGCTTGAGATTTGAATCGTCCTTCCCAGAACCTGCCTGTGCATTTATCTTCTTTGTTAGCTTCACGGGCTATGTATTCATTGAGGTTTCTCATTAGCCAACTGATGTCATATAAACGTTGACGGTAAATCGTCACTGTTTCATCTAGGCTGATACATTCACCTTTACTGAGCTTATCCCCTCTTTGATACTTTTGACTTAATAACGTGCCTTGGTACATTTGGTGCCAGCGCTTTATCACTTCTTCCATTGACCAGTTATCTGCCAAGTCTTTGTCCACACACAGCACTACGTGGGTATGATTGCTCATCACTGCATAGGCACAAATACCAATAGAAAATACCGACGATAAAAATAACAAACGCTCCTCGACCCAACATCGGCGATGCTCATAACTCTGCCCCGTAAATTTATCTTCACCGCATAAAAAAGAACGACGAACACAGCGAGAAACGCAGTGGTAATAAGGGGTATTCATTAAACTTATTTGGTTTTTACGTGGCTGAGGCATGACAGACCATCCTTGGTTGTTTGAGTACCTTAAAGATTAGAACATAACCGCTGTTTTACTACTTTTTAAAAGTGGGTGTCTTATTTAGCTTTATATAAACGTTGACGGTAAATCGTCACTGTTTCATCTAGGCTGATACATTCACCTTTACTGAGCTTATCCCCTCTTTGATACTTTTGACTTAATAACGTGCCTTGGTACATTTGGTGCCAGCGCTTTATCACTTCTTCCATTGACCAGTTATCTGCCAAGTCTTTGTCCACACACAGCACTACGTGGGTATGATTGCTCATCACTGCATAGGCACAAATACCAATAGAAAATACCGACGATAAAAATAACAAACGCTCCTCGACCCAACATCGGCGATGCTCATAACTCTGCCCCGTAAATTTATCTTCACCGCATAAAAAAGAACGACGAACACAGCGAGAAACGCAGTGGTAATAAGGGGTATTCATTAAACTTATTTGGTTTTTACGTGGCTGAGGCATGACAGACCATCCTTGGTTGTTTGAGTACCTTAAAGATTAGAACATAACCGCTGTTTTACTACTTTTTAAAAGTGGGTGTCTTATTTAGCTTTTATTTTAAAATAGGTATATGGTTACTTTTTTTTAGTTTGTTCGGGCGCATCAAAAACCGCCTTGTTAATCGATGTGCAAGTCACAATATTTATAAATCATCAAAAAACACCACATTATTACGGCCTCTTTTCTTTGCCTCATACATTGCTTTGTCAGCACATTCCATCAAGGTAATTTGGTTTTTTGCATGCTGAGGATAAATGGCTACGCCAATACTTAAAGAAATATACAGGATTTCATTATTGGTCATCACAAAAGGTTCTTCTATCGTTTTGCGTATTTTAGTGGCCACATCCTTTGCGTTGTCATAAATGTCAGGGAGTACAACGACAAACTCATCTCCGCCTAGCCGTCCAACTGTGTCGGTACCGCGCAAACAATATTGGATACGTTTGGAGACTTCTTTTAATAACCAATCACCCACTTGATGTCCGTGAACATCATTGACTTTTTTAAATCCATCTAAATCAATAAAAAGAATGGCAAGATTATTTTTATTACGATCAGTAAAGGCTATAGCTTGCTTTAATCTATCGTCGAGCAAACGACGATTTGGCAGTTGTGTTAACGGATCAAACGAGGCCTCCTTATCAAGGCGTATTTCCGTGTTTTTTTGCTCAGTAATATCATAATTGACCCCAACTATCCGGATCGCCTTGTCTGCTTTGTCATATGTGGTTTTTGATACCGCTTTAATAAAATGAACCGAATTATCCGGCCAAACCACACGAAATTCAGGACAATATTCACGCTCATGTCTAAGAGCCGCCTGTATTTCTCCGTCAATATGCGACCGGTCATCTATATGTACTCTGTCAAGCCACGCCTCGTATAAATCTGCAAAATCTGCCTTTTCTAAACCATATAATTGATACATGACCGAGTCCCAATTCAAAATGTTTTTTTCAACATCCCAATCCCAAATCCCTACAATTCCTGCTGAAGCCCCTGCTTTTAGTCGATCAACTAATATTTCTAATTCCATTTTCGCTAGGTGCGCTTTTCTACTGTTGCTGGTAATGTTTAGCATCACAAACAGTAAAAGTAGCGCTACAACTATACCGGTCAAGCCGACTAAGTTAGGTAACATATTTTCAATATTAGTTTCAAAAACGGAGGTGCTTTCAAAGTGTATGGTCCAGGATCGGCCTGGAAATTCAATCGTTTTAACGATAGAAAAAGCAGATTTAAAATCTTTTATATCTGCACCAGATGAATTGTCTTTAATTATTTTAGGCGTGTAAAGCAGATCATCTGCATCCTCTGAATCTCCATCATAAATTGAAAAAATGATGCGTCTATTTTCATTATTTAAGAAAATACCATTAATCAGATTATTAATACGAAATGGACTATAAACATATCCGATAAGTTCTTTTTGACGCTGAGAAATATTTTCAATAGAGGCACCATTGCGATATACAGGCAGATACATAAGAAATCCATTCTGCAAATCATTGCCATTTTCCTGAACCAGTTTAACCTTGGCGGAAAATGCTATATCACCATTATCGCGGGCAATATCCATAGCGTTATGGCGAGTCTTTTCTGAGTACATATCATAGCCAAAGGCACGCTGATTTCTAGCTGTGAATGGCTCAAGATAGACAATACTAGTGTATTGATCCCGTAATCCTGCGGGAAAGACAGTAAATTCATTGAAACCTTCCAGCCGTACCGAATTGACAAATGTCTCTTTTTCTTCTGGTTTCAAAATAACGGCATAACCAATCCCTTGCATGCCAGGCCAATATTTATCGACTTGTAAATTAATGATATAATTATGAAATTCAAGGCGACTAACGCGACCACTCGATTTAAATAGCCCTACACCGCCACGTAATACTTGCTCATATCCCTGCATATGCTGTTCGATGGAGATAAGGGTTTGGGCAACCTCAAATTTAAAAAGATCTTGGGTATGGCGTTGGTTAACTTTAGTAATGATCGTCCAGGCAACAAAGGTAATACAAAGACTTAATGAAAATATAAACCAACAGGAAAAAGTACTTTGCATAAACTTAAAATAACTTTTTTTCACTTTACGTTGCATCTGCATTAATTTCTCTGTAGATAAATTACTCGATATTAAAGGTCCCTCTAAATTTCGTTTTCAATATGTATTATGACATCTTTTATACTTGGAAAACTATGAATAAAATTCGCATGCACTGCGTAAATATTAATTCAACTCTGTGACTGACGCTTGGATAAATATCAAAGATTGGCCCGGGTTGTCCACAATCCAGCAAAGTTAAGTCTCCATAAATCACCGAGAGAACCATGTTAATGACTCTTTTACTCACCCTAGACGGTGTGCATAACGTTTGCCTAAATTCTGACCTTATTGTGGCTGGCGAAGCCCCGCGGTCTTAGCGCGCAGCAATAAGCGGCAAATACAAAGTGAAACGCAATAAACAATTTTAGGGAATAAATTAAACAGCTTCAACTGTGAGCTCGCGGCAGCATAGCGCAACTTCGTAAATTTGATCTGGTTTAATGTTTGCAACTTATTCATTGAAGATGAAAATATGGCAATCGCTAAAAAAACAAATCAGATCGTTGAAGCATTTGAGCTGTGGCGAAAAAACCGGCTTAGTCGGCGTTCTGCAACCCCACAAGCACTGCGCCAACAAGCAGTTGATCTACTCGAACACTGCTCGTCCAGTAAAGTCAACGCGATGCTGCGGATCAGTGGCACACAATTGAAACAATGGCGTGAAGCCGTTGAACCAAGCCCAACATCCTCTGACTTTATTCGCTCACCTGGGCAAGGCGCGAGGGAGCCTGTTGCTAACGATCATCTCAGTGTCGAGCTTCGGTTGTGTAATGGTGCAGCATTAACGCTTTCAGGGGATATTTCCCAAGCCCTACTCGTGGCCATGATCCAGGAAGTTAGATCGTGATCCATTTAACGGCCCAAACGCCGATCCTGATCGCCACTGAGCCTGCTGATTTTCGCATGGGGATTGATGGTTTAGCGGCGCTTTGCCGTAGCAGGCTGACGCACGAGCCTCGTGGCGGGATCTTATTTGTGTTTATTAATCGCAATAAAACCATGATCCACACACAACAAACGGCTAAGCGAAACAGTGAGTAAACCTTTTACAGATATTGATGGTCAGGCGCTGGAAGCGCTGATAGCCCGCGTGACTGAGGCCAAGGAAAACACCCTGGCGTTAAGTGAGCAAGACAGCCAGTTGTTATTGGATGCGTTGCTGACGTTGGCGAGTATGCAGGACCGTTTAACGCATCATAACGTTACTATTCATAAGTTACGAAAATTGCTGGGAATAGAGAAATCATCTGAGAAACAATCGGATGTCACGCCAAAAAAGCAAAAGCCCGCCAAGCCTCAAAAGCCTGGTAACAAGCGCCAGACCAGCGCCTCTTCAGATAAGGGATTTACGCCGGTCAAACCCACCGTGGTTATTCACCCGTTAACCACCATCAGTAAAGGGGATAATTGCCCAGAATGCCTCACCGGTAAGGTATATAAAACCGAGCCAGGCAGTTTCTTGCGGATCACCGGCCACAGTCCGTTTACGCCCGAGCAGCATGTGATGGAGCGAGTTCGCTGCAATACATGTGGGGCTTATTTCACGGCGGAGCTGCCACCGGACGTACTGCAAGAGGGCCCGGGGACCCGAAAATACGGTTATTCCGCGTGCGCCTTGATGGCGATCTACAAGTACTTCGCGGGGTTACCTTTTTACCGCCAGAGCAGTATTCAAAAGCTGTTGGGCGTGAAGATCAGCGCATCAACGGTGTTTGACCAGATTGAGCTGGTGTGCAATGCCATTTATCCGGTCTTTCACCACCTTTTAAATCTGTCTGCGGATGCCGTGCATTACGCCATTGATGACACCACACACCGAATTCTGGATGCTAAGCCCATTGAGAAAAAAATACGTAACAGTGATAAAACGCAGCTACGCAGTGGTGTGTATACCTCGGGTGTTATCGCTACCACGAAGAACAATCAACACATCGTGTTATTCGAAACCAATATCGGCCATGCCGGTGAATTTATTGACAGCATCTTACAAAACCGCAGTCAATCCAGTGCACAGCCCATTATTATGAGTGACGCACTTGCCAGCAACCGCCCGACGGTGAGGGAAACCATGGGATCGTTATGTAACAGCCATGCAAGGCGGCAGTTTGTTGATGTGATCAACCATTTCCCGGAAGAAGTTGAACATATTTTAACGCGCTATGGCGAGATCTGGTCACACGAACATCACGTAGAAGAGCAACAACTGAGCGTAGCCAAACGGCTTGAATATCACCAAACGCATTCGTTGCCCGTCATGGCAGAAATCAAATTGTGGGGTGAAACCCATTTGGCAAACGAAACAATAGAAGAAAACAGTGGCTTAGGCAAAGCGATAAAATACTTTATCAAACACTATGCAGGACTCAGCCTGTTTTGCAGCGTGCCCGGCGCGAAAATCGACAATAACGGCATCGAAGCGATGCTGAAAATTGTGGTGAGAGACAGAAAGAACGCGATGTTCCACAAAACATTACTGGGCGCGACAATCGGAGATGTCATCACCTCGATGATAGCAACCGGTATGGAAGCGGGCGTCAACGTTATGGATTACTTTACGCTACTGCAACGAGAGCAAGCACAAGCTAAAGCTCATCCAGAAAAATACCTACCCTGGAATTATCAGGAAAATAGTTAAGCACGATTTCAATAAACATCGGCTGACGTAGGCTTTTGCCTAGGTCAAGCTATGCTCCCGTAAGCTCACATCAAACTGACTTATTGAACGTCTATGGTCAGCGTATGCAGACTGTGCATCACCGCACCATTGAGCATATTCTGACGTGTCATACGCCAGCTTGCGGTGAAATCGCTAGTCAGTGCGAGGACTGTCTGTACGATACCGTACAACATCTGTCTTGTGGCAACCGTTTTTGTCCGTCCTGTGGGCATTTAGCCAACGGTGATTGGCTCACCAGACAACAACAAAAGTTATTGCCCGTCGATTACTACATGGTGACCTTCACTGTTCCTAGGCAGTTAAGACCGTTTGTATGGCATCATCAAACGTGGGCTTACAACATGCTATTTGACTGCGCCGTCGCCACCTTACAATCCTTCTTCAAACGGGATAAAAAACTACTGGGCAGTGCTGGACTCACCGTCGTATTACACACTCATGCCCGTAATTTGGACTTTCATCCTCATGTACATCTAATTGTACCGGCGGGCAGCTTCAACAAACGCCGAGGCCTGTGGCGACACAAAAAAGGACTCTACCTGTTTAAAGCCGACAATATGGTCAGGGTGTTTCGGGGTAAATTCGTGCAGGCCATGGCACAAGCAGGTTATCGATTACCGCCCAACACACCCAAAAAATGGAATGCTGATTGTAAGCATGTCGGTAAAGGTGACAAGGCCTTAACCTATCTGGCTCGCTATCTGTATCGCGGTGTTATCAAAGAAGACAATATCCTGTCTTGCCATAACGGTATGGTCACCTTTAGATACAAAAACAGCACCACCAAACAATACCAAACCCTCACCGAGCCTGTGGTCGAATTCCTGTGGCGGGTCATACAACATGTGTTACCCAAAGGCTTTCGCCGGGCACGTGATTACGGCTTTTTACACGGCAACGCTAAACGCACCTTGCAACGTATTCAGCTGATGCTCAAGGTCAGGTTATCGCCACCGCCCATCCGGAAGCTAACCCAAAAGTGTTGCCCGCATTGCCAAGGTAAACTGCACATTATCTGGATCAAGCGCGCTCGAAGTCGCACACAAATACGGCCATCGTCGCTCACATTAAAGCGAACTAACACAGCAATGGATTGCGCCTAGGCACAGGATGCGCCCACGCCAACAACGCTAAAAAAACCCAAGGGGGGTGACAAGAGAAAAAGAACTAAAAAGGTAAGTAAAACAGACAGCTAAAGTAGTAATAATGGCGGTCTTAGCCAAACTCGTCTATAAAAAAGAGATGTTACAACAATAAATCGTTACTCCTCAGCCGTCCTTCGATATATCTACTATAAAAGCAGACACCTTCAACACCGGGCTTGTCCAACAACAGGATTAAGTCGCGGAAAAAGCACGCGACCTATCCTTATTTATTAGGTTTTTTGGGGTGGTTAGTAGAAATCTTTGATTGCATAACCGCATGCCTTTAATTCTTTAGCTACCTCAGTCTTCCATGCCCCAAGCGGGTCTAAAGACACATACACTACCCCGCTAATATCGTTTGGAGTTTCTATATTGTCTTTTACCAGAGAGCATACATTTTCCCTTCCGAGCTTTGCCATGAGATAACCGTGCTCGAACACCACATTTTGGCGTGCTCGGTTTCTTGGGGGCATATTAGACTCGTGAGCACCACGCCCGTGATCACAGGCCGTGTACAGGACAAGTGCAAAATCAGCATCATTTGAATAGTGCTCTATTTTCTCAATTATGGTCATGCCTGCGCTGGCTTGCTCATGCAAGATAATTGTTTCTAAACCAAGCTTTTCAATAAATCGGCCTACCTCTTGCTTTGCCTCGTTGTCGCGACCATGAACGATAAATACCTTACGCTTGTTTCTTGCAACCACAGTAGGTGGGGGAGTTGAAGCGGAATCTGGCATCATAGCTTGTACTACAGCGTGCGTCGGCACATTATCCGACCCTCCAAACTCTAATGCGTCTAACACAGGCGTAAACTGCTCTGATAAGTAAGCCCTTCTTTCTGCATAGCTGCTATACATGGGTTTTATATAACCCCAAAATGAATCGAGGTTTCTATGTTGGCGCAACCAATTCGGAAGTAGCATAGCTATACCAGTATTACTCAATAGCTCGTGGCGTAACTCTTGGTACTCACCGTCATCAGCGGATAGGCCTGTAGCTCTAGCTGTTAGTAGATTCGCAAGGTAACTTACTTTGTCGAAGTTATTTTCTAGAAATTCAGTGCTCAAACTATACTTCCTTACTAGTACGCCGGTTGTGTTTTTATAGCCTAACGCTTAATTAACAGGCTAAAAATAGTGGGCTAAAATGGAGCGAAGCGAACAGCCCGCTGTTTTTAGTCCTTGTTGAATTTC
>NZ_PJCF01000018.1 GCF_002835935.1 Paraglaciecola sp. MB-3u-78
TCCTTATGTCCTTGTAATTTTCAGGTGTCTTCTTTAGCTCTTTCCATAGTCTTATTAATCAAGCAACTTGACCCCCTAGCCTTTTCCTATTAATCAAGCAACTTGACCCCCTAGCCTTTTCTGTATGTCGAGTATGAAGATCTATTTTCACCAATGGTATTTTTACCAATATAGTTAGGTACGATGATTTGTTCATTTTCAAGTAGGATTGCAGAAACAATATAGGATCCGCTAATGTCCGGATTTTTATCGAAAAAAAGCAAGTCTCCTTCAGTTAAATTATAACCAGCTAATCGATGCTTTAATTCTTTAAAAAATAAACGATGACGGTTATTTCGACGACTAATTAGACACTTAGCACTCTGGCCTAATACGACAAACTCAAGCTGCCTATCCTCACCTTCCTCAAGTTGTGAGTTGAAGAAAAAAGGAGCAACGTCTTGCGGTATACCAGTGGTACCTTCTTTTAACAAACTAAAATCAACTGTCTTCACTGCACAGGTTTCTGAACGGACTTCCCAAGAAAATGATTTTAATTCCATAAAGCATCCCTAGCCATGATTACTTATAACAAGTTACACAGGCTCCACCGCCCTCTACATCGTCATAAATCTCATCTAAATCAGTCATTTCAGAAACCCCACCAATATCACCTAACAGAGCGTTTCGCCGACGTTTTTTCTTAAAGCGTTCCACTTTTTTCTCATGGTTGGCAATAATAGCTGCTTTCTTTTCAGGATTTTCTAATGTTTCTAAGGGCTCGCCTTTACCCATCCAATAAAAGCTCTCACCAGTTACGGTATTACCTTCACCCTTCTCAAATGTCTTAGCCTGCTCAAACAAATCAGGGTGTTTCTCTTGAAGTCTCACCCATTCTATTTTCTTTTGGAAGAAACAAAATGAGCAACCTGAACGAGAACGCCAAGAATAATATGCAGGAAGTTCCAATCCATTGCGCTGTAAAATATTCTCTATATCAATCTTAACTATTCCATCTTCACGGAATGGCATAATCGATTCAATTGGTTTTTCGATTGTCATAAAGCCAACGCGCTCTGGTTCGTCAGCCCTAATTCCCACATAGTTTTTAACTGAGTATCCATCAGCTATGAAACCATCAACCCACTGTTCAAATGGCTTCAATTTCATCTGCACAGTACACCAACGATCTCTCTGTGAAGGTAGATAATTCTGATGCTTCTTTAACAAGCTTTTGAACTCAACCTCACCACGGCCTTCTATATTATTTAACGAACGATCGTTTAGTCGATGTATATAACCAAGTTTCTCTTCAAGCTGATCAAAACTATCGGGGTCAGAACAAAGTTAAATTGAAACTATCGGTTAACTATCGGTAACTATCGGGGTCAGGTAACTATCGGGGTCAGAACAAAGTTAAATAAACTCTTACGCCAACGGTCATTCTTTAGGGGTGGAAGAGCTCGAAGATGAGTAGATGCGTCAGTTGATGTATATGGGGGAAGCAGGGCGCGTAAGCGGTTGATCTGGCTACTGCCGAAGATTGCTCAGATGCTTTACAGGCCGGCTTAGCGGGTAAGATTGCTCACATAAAATGTCAATATGATACGAGGAACTATCGGGGTCAGAACAAAGTTAAATTAACTCTTACGCCATCCAAGTTTCCTGCCAGGCGACAATGAATGTAAGCGTCTACCTGTTAGTGATGTCAGTTCGCTTTTTAATCTATCATTACCTAAGGCCAAGAACTATCGGGGTCAGAGCAAAGTTAAATTAACTCTTACGCCAACGGTCATTCTTTAGGGGTGGAAGAGCTCGAAGATGAGTAGATGCGTCAGTTGATGTATATGGGGGAAGCAGTAACTATCGGGGTCAGAACAAAGTTAAATTTAACTATCGGGGTTAACTATTAACTATTAACTATCGGGGTCAAACTATCGGGGTCAGAACAAAGTTAAATTAACTCTTACGCCATCCAAGTTTCCTGCCAGGCGGCAATGTATGTAAGCGTCTACCTGTTAGTGATGTCAGTTCGCTTTTAAATCTATCATTACCTAAGGCCATACCTGACTTAGTTGCGGCTCTAATTTCTTCTAACAAATCCCCCTCGACATGACTAGTAAATAAACGTCGGTAGGTGGCTTGGCGCTCGGTATCATTAATACCTAACGCGGTGTATAAACAATGTGGAGTGCATAGATTTGAAACCTTACCTAATGCATTTATCTGATAACTAGACCAAACATATTCAGAAGGCTGTGCCACCATCGAGGCCCTAACTGGGTTTAGCTCAATGTAACGATAAAGATGAATTAGGTAGGCTTCATCTTCCACTAGGCAAGACTTAAAGCGCCCTTCCCACAATGTTCCCGTTCTTTTATATCGGTGATTAAAGTATCTGACATATTGCCTACCCAGAGCTTGCATCATTCGACTAACGCCACCTGCTTCGTGTGGCGTACACAATAAATGGACGTGATTAGTCATCAATACCCAAGCGTGAATATCAACTCTACACTTAACAGAAAACTCTTTTAACCAACCCACATAAGCAAAAAAATCTTGTTCACTACCAAAACAAATTTGACGGTTATTACCCCGTTGAATAATATGCTGTGCAATACCAATTGGGCAGATACGAGGCAAACGACTCATAGGATGTCCTTATCTTTGAGTTAAGTAAGCAATAAGTATAGCCTATGCGTTATTTAACGTTGTTCTGACCCCGATAGTTTTGTGACCCCGATAGTTTTGATTAGTCATCAATACCCAAGCGTGAATATCAACTCTACACTTAACAGAAAACTCTTTTAACCAACCCACATAAGCAAAAAAATCTTGTTCACTACCAAAACAAATTTGACGGTTATTTCCCCGTTGAATAATATGCTGTGCAATACCAATTGGGCAGATACGAGGCAAACGACTCATAGGATGTCCTTATCTTTGAGTTAAGTAAGCAATAAGTATAGCCTATGCGTTATTTAACGTTGTTCTGACCCCGATAGTTTTCAGAGTTAATTTAACTTTGTTCTGACCCCGATAGTTGCTATTTGAACATATCTTGTACTTTCCTATGATATTTGGTTTCAGACAGAAAACATCACTTCGCCTTTAAAGTTAAAAAAAACGATGATGCTGATTGCAATTATAGCTAGCCCAAATATTCGGGTCGTGATTGGCCCCATTTGCACTTCCTTATGGACCTTTTTAGGTGAACTTTCATCAATAATAGTATTCATACCACTTTGCCCAGATACAAGCTTAAAGTTTAGTCTGCCTTTGACTAACGCATACAGACCAAACAATGACAGGGCGATGGATACAACCTCAAACTCATGTATTTGCATTACCGACTCCATAAATCAAAACCTACCCAAATTATGCAAGAGCTTACTTATTTAGCTCTTTAGTTTGTATCATATTCGACTTCTAATTGTACGAAGCCAACTTTACCCCCAAGTTTCATAACACCATCTGACTGCGCAGTTGCACCAGATGCCGACGAAAACTCGGCCATAGGACCTTCCATGGATGTGGTTGTTGTTCCATTTGAGGTAGAGACATTAACCTTACCTAACTGCAACTTACCGGTATTCCCCGCGCTATCCGAACCCGACACGGACGCTTCAGCGTTTAAGTTTATAGACAAACCTTGATCATCTATTACCGCACCTGCGGAAACACCTATTCCCGCATCAAAGCTAAGGTTGCTATTTGGAGCCTTGAACTTCCCTTTAAGCGCAGGAAGACCAGCACTTACTTTAATGGAAGTTCTTTTGGCAATTTCTTTTCCAGCTGTTACACCAGAAACTGCGTTTGAATGTTGCATTGGTGTCATATTAGAGGGTTTTGAAACCATATGCATATAAGCAGTGAACATTCCTGTCGGATCTGTCGAATTAATAGGATCGTTATGCACATAAGCATAAAGATTCATCTGGTCTTCATAGCCAATCGGGTCAGTTTGCAGGAAGCGCCCTAACTTTGGATGATACATCCGTGCTTTGTAATAAACTAATCGTCATTATGAACCACGGTATTTTATTGAAAAAACGCGCTAATACACGGGGTTACAATTATAATGGGTTCTCAGCAAAGCAAAAGAATATAAAACCCAGACTGGAGAGGCTACTCTACCTCTTTGATATCTTGTGAATCAATTTCAATAACCCAAATATCTTCAGTGTTGGAGAAATCTACAATTCCCTCAACAATTAAGTCGCCATCTGAAACCTTTAGTGTCATATTTCTAACCAACCGAATGTTTTTTTCTTTTAAATTCCTCAATGTTCCATTAGTGTTCAAGCGCAATCTTCCGCTACTATCCCGATTATTAAAATCTGCGTAAATTAAATCTACCTTCTGGTTCATCACTAATTCCTGTCTTTTTTTGGTACTGGGTTTGGCACTGATGGGGACAGTAATTGAGATGCTGTATTTCGTTCAAGTCCGGTTACAGTTGCATGATTTCCAATGCCACTGGTTACAACAACATCCCCTCCAGCAGCTCGAACATCTCCGACAGTAGTAACTCCCATTTGGCCGTTTGGTATATTTGCACCTAGCTCATTAAGACAAGTTCCTCCATTACATTGCGCAGAAAAACCAGTTACACCTGACGGGTGTGTTGAAGTTGCATTCTCAATACTCTGAGGTGTAATGTTTGCTCCTCCTCTAGCAACGAGAGCGCTATCAGACAAAGCATTTGCACCTGCACGGGAACCACTTATAGCCATGCTTGCTCCACCCGGCACCACCGGTAGAGCCAAGGCAACCCCATCAACTACAACCCCAAGAGCATCGAGTCCAGCAGCTCCCCAATTTCCTTGAGATAAGTTTGTTCCTAGCGATACTAGTCCAACACTTAAACTGGCAGCATCCCAGACAGACTCTAGGTACTTACCAGTAGGATCAACCATATTAACCGGATCATTAGCAACATAAGCATAAAGATTCATCTGGTCTTCATAACCCACAGGGTCAGTTTGTAAGAATCGGCCTAGCTTTGGATGATAC
>NZ_PJCF01000019.1 GCF_002835935.1 Paraglaciecola sp. MB-3u-78
ACAAATTTATCGCCAGGCACCTACAAGTTCCAGATAGATGGGTGCTATAGCCAAGGGTGTGCGTATCCTTCTTCCTACACCCTATCAAATACATTAACCGTAAGGGTCAATGCACAAGGTGGGACCACACTTACCGCAAGTGCCCCTATATCGGGTGGTGACTTTATTTTGTCTTACACGACAATTGATCCAGTCTACTATATGGGTCGATTATCTGTTTATGAGAACGGTACTTATATAGGAAATACGACAGATGCAACAATTGATATTGTTGGTAAACCAGTGGGTACTTACTCATATTATCTTAAAAATTGTAATCCAGGTGGGTGTTACCCAAATAGCAACACCGTTACCATTACTGTCATAAAAGAAGCTCAGGTAGGTGAGACCCTCTATCGATATGATGCTTTAGGTCGCCTAGTCAGAGTAGATGACTACGAGAATGGATTAGTCATCTATGAGTATGACGCAACTGGCAACAGGAAAGCGGTCGCAAATAATTAACTCCCTCAGAATGTCGAATTATCACGCAGAAAAGCAAAAGTCTGCGAACGTGAAGAATATAAATTATGGTAAATCTAATTATGCAAACAAAATATCTTTTAAAAACACTATCGCTATGTATTATTTTTGTAAGTGGTAATGGCCTTGCCGAGCAATTATCCCCTGCACCATATAAAACCATGGATAATAATGGCGTCAATGTTATCTCTGGTCATGTATCCCCTACGTTAACCGATATTAGTATCGGCGGAAGCATGGGTCTTACACATACTATTTCAGCGACCGCAGGGAATTTTGGCAGTGAACTCATTGGCAACTGGGGCCCAGTCGAAAAATTCCGAGGCGGCATCCACAATGTTAAGCGCAGCGACAATTCGGGAGAAAGCAATGACCTTTATGTATTGCGTGCATTTGGTCCAAGCGGAGGTGCAGATTTTAAAATTAACCTTGATGGCTCATACGAAGACGTTAATGTCGCTGGAAATACGCTAACGCATATTGCTGGACAGGGATACGTATTTACGACCTCAGGCGGAACAGAAAATCATTACCATACTGGCAATAGCAATCCAATAACAAACGCAAGAAACTCGGTGAGAATGAGTTTATCGAAAATTGTTTACCCAAATGGGTTTATCATTACCATAACGAAATCATCAGGTAGCATGGAAGTGCCTATCTATAGCGTCAATACTAATACCGGCTTTCAATTAAAATATTTCTATCAGCCTGACACTCGACCTGTTCCAAGTTCGGTGGCCAATGCAGTTGCACAAAATGTGAATGGTCAACCAATGTATGTTGATACTGTGAATTGGCACGCTAAGATGCCTAAGCACATCAAGGGTATCAATAATGCAATAGAATACTGTACGCCTACGTCTGCTAGTTGTAATTTAACTGGAGCATGGCCAACAGTTAAATACGAATGGCCAGCCGGAATGCCTAAGGCATTTTGGGTGGGTGATAATGTATTTAAAATAACGGATGCAATGGATAGAGTCACCGAATACAAACATAGCGCAATAGACACGGTTGTGTATATTGATGGGCAGCCGTATAACTACCCCCCAAATGAAAGATTTGTGCCGCGGATTGTTGAAATCAAAGATGCAACGGATAACGTGTCGGTCATGAAATATGAATATTCTAATAAAGGGACGCCAGGCGGCGGCGCCGTGAACGGTGTTGGACCGAGGTGGATGTCTAATGGAAGTGCGGTTTTAAATTCTGCGCATAATAATAACGTGACAGTAGGCTATAACATAGGGACTAGTCAACGAGCTAGCGGCGGTCAAGTGATGAGATTAATTAATTATGGTGGTGGCTACAAAGGCGTTAATTATGTTTATTTTAATCCTTATTTCCAAGTGATTGAAACGGTAGACACACGAGAAACACGCGCTAACCTTAGTACTGATTACAAAAACCGGCTTTTAACCTTCGTTGATAAATTGACAGGTGTCGGTTACGCTTATAAGTATGACGACGAACTTGGGAATGTCACGCCGCGTGGGAATGTTATATCTATTACGGAAGCGCCGGGTTCATCGTCACCAATCACGCAAACGGCGGTTTACCCCAGCTATTGCTATCCTTATAATCGCAAATTCTGCAACAAGGCAACGTCAATTACCGATGGAAATGGTAATACTAGTTTTTATGAATATCACTCTCCATCAGGCCAAATTGAGGAAGTCACATTACCACCCAATGAAGATGGCATATCTAAGGTAACGCGCTATGCATACACTAAGCATTATGCCACTTACAAAATTAATAGTGCTAGTCCATCAACTTCACCGGACGGCATTTGGCTATTAACGTCAGAAAAATCCTGCATTAACAGCCCCACTAGTGGCGATAGTTGTACTGGTAATGACGAGGTCGAAATTACCTATGCTTATGATTCTGCCAACCTATTTCTGATAGAGCAGTCAGTAATTTCGGGGAGTACAACACGACGAACCTGCTACCGATACGACATCTATGGCAATAAAATCGGTGTAACGCAGCCCAAAGCAAACCCATCTACCTGCGTTTATTAGAGAAAGGACACTCATAATGAAACCATTATTTTTGAACATTATACCTCATCAATGCCGGATACTTTCTCTGATATTAATGACTGTCATCAGCTTTAACGCAATGAGTGTGCAAAATTCAGCGCCTTATACATCGGCGATGCGCTATAACCTTGCCGGACAATTAACGGGTACTATTGGCCCTGACCCCGATGGGATAGGTCCCTTAAAACATCCTGCTACGCGCAACAGTTACAACGGTCAAGGTTTACTGATAGAAATAGAGCAGGGTTATCTAGAATATTGGCAGCGGGAGAATGTAAAGCCAGTAAATTGGTCAAATAATATTTTTAGGGTGATTACCATTCAGAGGTATAAATACAACGATTTAGGTTGGAAGGTATTAGCATCCACTACGTCTCCTTCTGACGCAAAGGAAACGTTAACACTATACAGTCATGACGAATACGGTCGCGTAAAATGTAAATCAGTTGAAATGAACAAAGCGGGATTTTGGGCCGCATTTTCTTATCCGATTACCAATGTATGTCAAGGTAATAGTGCTGGCACAGACAGAATAACGCGTTACACCTACAACGAGTTTGACCAAGTAGTCAAGATTGAGAAAGCAGTCGATACGCCACTCGAACAGGTCTATGTCGAAAATATCTACGATGGTGGTTTGAAAACCGATACGATCGATGCCAATGGTAATCGTGCTCACATGGAATATGACGAGTTTAGCAGACTAATAAGATGGAACTTCCCTGATAAAATTAATGTGGGAGGGTATAGTAAAAGCGATTTTGAGGAGTATACCTATGACAATAATGATAATTTGCGGACATTAAAAAAACGCGACAATGTCAATACCATCACTTATTTCTACAACGATATCAATCAGCAAATCAAAAAAGTCTGGCCAGGGACTGCGAGTAAGGACGTTGTCTACAAAAATGATTTGCGTGGGCTACAACTTAAAGCTAGATATGGCTCTGTTACAGGACTAGGTATAACCCGCGAGTATGATGGTTTTGGACAGCTAAAGGAAGAAACCAATACCACCTCGGGTACAAGTTTTGTAGTGAAAAGCGATTATGACCAAAATGGCAATCGCACGAAGTTGACTCATCCAGACGGTAAGTATTTCATGTACGATTTTGATGGACTAAACCGCTTAACCACTATTGGTGAAAACTCTAACTCTTCCAGTCGCATTATGACTACGCATGTCTATGATGTTTATGGGCGGCCAATTGGTATTGAGCGTGCAAACAATGTGGATACCGTTTACGACTATGATGACATCTCTCGCCTTAGTGAAATAAAGCATGACTTTAACTACAGTGGTAACAAGGTAACCTATGGTTACGAATATAACCCCGCTAACCAGATGACTAAATTATCGTTGAGTAACGACCGTTATCGCGAAGACAATAATGTAGTGGGTCATACTGGCGATTATGAGGTAAACGGCCTAAACCAGTATACTTGTGTGGGAGCCAATACGGGGGCCACAAATTGTAGCGGTGGCAAAAGCATTAGGCATGATGACAACGGCAATATGACCTATGATGGGCTGCGCACTTATGGATACGATATTGAAAATCGCTTAATTTTGTCTAACTATGCAAGCCTAGGCTACGACCCAGCAGGACGCCTACATCGGTATTCTGCCTATCCAAACCCAACAAAAACCTTGATTTATGATGGCGACGCACTTATTGCAGAATACTCAGGCAATGTGTTAACCAATCGATATGTGCACGCTGTGGGTGCAGATGTGCCATTGGTATCTTACGCAGGTAATACTGTTACCAGCAGCAGTAGACAGTATCTGTATACAAATCATCAAGGCTCGGTGGTGGCCGCATCGGATAGTAATGGTAATCTCGATTATATTAACAGGTATGACAGTTACGGGGTGCCCAGTGCCAGTAATCAAGGACGCTTTGGCTACACAGGACAGCAATATCTCTCTGAGCTTGGTATATATTATTACAAAGCACGGAT
>NZ_PJCF01000020.1 GCF_002835935.1 Paraglaciecola sp. MB-3u-78
TAATGATGATTGGACGATAGCCGGGGCCGGAGATTTGGACGGCGATGGCACCGACGATATCATCTTGCGCAACCAGGTGGATGGCCGTAACTGGGCGTATTTGATGGAAGACGGTCAAATCAAGGCCAGTGAGCTTATCAATACGGTCGGCGATACCAACTGGCAGATAGCCAACATGGGTGATTACGATGGCGATGGCAAGGTGGATATTTTGTGGCGCAATGAAAACGCAGCCAGAAACATCGTGCATCTTATGGATGGGCTATCGGTGCACGCCAAAGGGGTGTTAAGGCCCACCGACAATACTTGGCAGTTGGCGCAATAGCGGGTCAGACGGTTAAAGGATAAAGCAAAGCGCAAAGGTGACTCACCTTTGCGCTTTTTTTTGCCTTGTGCACAGAAAAAATAAGAGGGTGGGTTTAAATAAAGGGGTGTGCCGAAACTGAGCAGTTCACAGGAGAAGCACTCACGATGGCCCTGTTTTTGGATGTTTAATTAACCGACCTGTTGCAGGTTGACCGAAAAGTACAAACATTTGTGGGTTAAGTGCAAACCTTGCAGCGCCTAATAAGGTATGGTTTTTAGAAATACACTAATGATATTCTCCCATCGTTGAGGGGTTTAAACGATATACGTTTTTTCAAGGATAGTTTGACTGAATGCATAAACTGCGCAGCTAAGAAAGTGACAGTGTTCAGGGATAGATTTCATTTTTGTTATGGAGAATGCGTTGGGTATCTGCTGTCGCCAGCCAGACGGGTTTTAGTGTAAGTATTAAGTCGGCCACAGTCGGCGAAATGGTATGAGATTAAGCACATGCTTCCGGTAGGAACTCATGCTTATTTGGTTTAAACATAAGGAGTATTTGGCATGAATTTCTATAAGAAGCGCCAGTCTATGTCGCAATCGTTCAATAAAGTCAGTTTACTGACACTAATTTGTTTGCTGAGCTCGCCAGTGATGGCGGCCACTCCTGGCTTGCCTTTTACCGAAGACTTTTCAGACCAGACATTAATGGATAGCAGTCAAACCACGGCAAATTGGTCTACCGAAGAAAAAGCCGTGGCATTGGCCTGGCATACACAACGCTTGCAGCAATTACCGGATGGCGCTACTCCCCGCAGCGCCCTTGTTGGTACTGACGAGGATGAAACCTTTTCACTCACCCTTGGGGATATCGACGGCGATGGTGACCTTGATGTGCTCGCGGGTAACTTGAATCAAACCAACAAGCTGTACCTGAATAATGGCAGTGGTGGTTTTAGCACGGCTGGCGTAAACATTGGCAGTGAGACGAATAGCACCCTCTCGCTGACCCTTGGGGATATTGACGGCGATGGTGATTTGGATGTGCTGGCAGGTAATGAGGGTCAAACCAACAAGCTATACCTGAATAATGGCAGTGGCAGTTTTAGCACGCTTGGCGTAAACATTGGCAATGAGACGGATAATACCCGTGCGCTCACCCTAGGGGATATCGACGGCGATGGGGATTTGGATGTGCTGGCGGGTAATCTTAATGCAACCAACAAGCTTTACCTAAATAATGGCAGTGGTGGTTTTAGCCCAACGGGCTTGGATATTGGCAATGAGACGGATACCACCCTCGTGCTTACCCTTGGTGATATCGACGGCGATGGTGATTTGGACGTGCTGGCGGGTAATAATGGTCAACCCAACAAGCTGTACCTGAATATTGGCAGTGGCAATTTTAGCGTCGGAGATAATATTAGCAGTGAGGCAGATAATATCGTCGCACTTATCCTTGGTGATATCGACGGCGATGGTGATTTGGACCTGCTGGCGGGTAATTTTAATGCAACCAACAAGCTTTACCTGAATGATGGCAGTGGTGGTTTTAGCGCCGGAAATAATATTGGCAGTGAGGCGGGTAGAACCCTCGCGCTCGCCCTAGAAGATATTGACGGCGATGGTGATTTGGATGTGTTGTCGGGTAATCAGGGTCAAAACACGCTGTATCTGAATAATGGCAGTGGTGGTTTTAGTGAGGCGGGCTTCAACATTGGCAGTGAGACGGATAATACCCGTACACTCACCCTTGGAGATATCGACGGCGATGGTGATTTGGACGTGCTGGCAGGTAATTTTAATGCAACCAACAAGCTGTACCTGAATGCTGGCAGTGGCGGTATTAGCACGGCTGGCTTCAACATTGGCAGTGAGACGGATAATACCCTTGCACTCACCCTTGGAGATATCGACGGCGATGGTGATTTGGACGTGCTGGTGGGTAATCTGGGTCAAAACAAGCTGTACCTAAATAATGGCAGTGGCGGTTTTAGCGAGGTGGGCTTCAATATTGGCGGTGAGACGGATAATACTCGTACGCTCACCCTTGGAGATATCGACGGCGATGGGGATTTGGACGTACTGTTGGGTAATAATGGTCTAAACAAGCTGTACTTGAATGATGGCACTGGCGGCTTTGGCGAGACGGGCGTAAACATTGGAAGTGAGACGGGTAACACCTATGAGCTTACCCTTGGGGATATCGACGGCGATGGTGATTTGGATGTGCTGGTGGGTAATTTCGACCAAGCCAACAAGCTGTATCTGAATAATGGCAGTGGCGGTTTTAGCGAGGTGGGCTTCAACATTGGCGGTGAGACGGATAATACTCGTACGCTCACCCTTGGAGATATCGACGGCGATGGGGATTTGGATGTGTTGGCGGGTAATTTCGGCCAAGCCAACAAGCTGTACTTGAATGATGGCAGTGGCGGTTTTAGCACGGCTGGCGTAAACATTGGCGGTGTGCCGAATAGCACCTTAGCACTTATCCTTGGTGATATCGACGGCGATGGTGATTTGGACGTGCTGGCGGGTAATTATAATGTAACCAACAAGCTTTACCTGAATGATGGCAGTGGTGGTTTTAGCGCCGGAGATAATATTGGCAGTGAGGCGGGTAGTACCCTCACGCTCGCCCTAGAAGATATTGACGGCGATGGGGATTTGGATGTGTTGGCGGGTAATCAGGGTCAAAACACGCTGTATCTGAATAATGGCAGTGGTGGTTTTAGTGAGGCGGGCTTCAACATTGGCAGTGAGACGGGTAACACCTATGCGCTTACCCTTGGGGATATTGACGGCGATGGTGATTTGGACGTGCTGGCGGGTAATTATAATGCAACCAACAAGCTATACCGGAATAATGGCAGCGCCGGTTTTAGTGCCGCGGGCTCAGATATTGGCAATGAGAGCGATATCACCCACTTGCTAACCCTGGGTGATATTGATGGCGATGGTGATTTGGACGTACTGACGGGTAATTATAATGCAACCAACAAGCTGTACCGGAATAATGGCAGTGGTGGTTTTAGCACGCCTGGCGTAAACATTGGCAATGAGGAGGATGAAACCATTTCACTCACCCTAGGGGATATCGACGGCGATGGTGATTTGGATGTGCTAGCGGGTAATAATACAACAGCAACCAATAAGTTATACCTGAATAATGGCAGTGGCGTTTTTAGTGAGGTGGGCGTAAGCATTGGCAGTGAGACGGATAGAACCTTCGCACTGACCCTTGGGGATATCGACGGCGATGGTGATTTGGACGTGCTGGCGGGTAATGTTCTCGAAAACAAGCTGTATCTAAATGATGGCAGTGGTGGTTTTAGCCCAACGGGCTTGGATATTGGCAATGAGAGGGATACCACCCTCGCACTGACCCTTGGCGATATCGACGGCGATGGTGATTTGGATGTGCTGACGGGTAATGTTAATGCAACCAACAAGCTGTACCTAAATAATGGCAGTGGTGGTTTTAGCCCAACGGGCTTGGATATTGGCAATGAGGGGGATAGCACCCGTACGCTTACCCTTGGGGATATCGACGGCGATGGTGATTTGGACGTGCTGGCGGGTAATAATAGTCGTCAAACCAACAAGCTGTACCTGAATAATGGCAGTGGCGGTTTTAGCCCGGCGGGCGTAAACATTGGCAGTGAGTTTGATGAAACCTTTT
>NZ_PJCF01000021.1 GCF_002835935.1 Paraglaciecola sp. MB-3u-78
CTATGCACAGAAGCTAACTATGTATAGTTGTTGTTTTTGAAAATCCAAGACTCTCTATTCTATTGGGCTTCAGGCAAGGCCATGACCCATTAACTTGACATAGTTTTACCCGTATTCTGAAGTGGTAATCCACCCACCTCAGGAGACTGAAATGAACCCCAACTATCACTCAACCACTTGGCTTCTTGAAAGCCAACTGGCGGCATACGTTGACGCTTTCAAGCGTCGCTTTACGGAAGGTCGCTACGTCCCTACAACCGTTGACAATTACTTAGCCAGCATTGCCCACTTCGCTCACTGGTTAACTCAATCTGGAATCGATATTCATGGAATCGATGAACAAATAGTTCATCAGTTTCTTTATGAGCACCTGCCGCATTGCGACTGCGCAAGTCGGGTATACCGTGTTCGCAGAACATTACAAACTGCACTCAACCATCTTCTCAGCGTCCTACGCGCAAATGCAGTCATCGAAAAGCCGGCAATTGGCATGACGCCAGCAGATGAGGAATTACGCCGCTTCGATATGTATATGAGCCATGCTCGAGGGCTTGCGCCAAGTACGTGCCGACAGCGCCTTCGAGTCATTGCGCGTCTGCTGCTTGATAAATTCGCAAATAACACTGTGATAATTTCCGCGATGAATCCCGATGATGTGCGCAAGTTTGTCGCGAAGCAGAGCGAGTTGTGCAGCACCCCACTCAGTATTACTCCCACCATCTCGGCATTGAGTGGGTATTTTCGCTATCGCGCTACGCAAGGCGATCCAGTCCATCATCTAACTGGGGTTCTATGCCGCCCAGCTAAGTGGCAACTTGCTTCGTTGCCAAAGACGCTCAATAGCGTCGAGATCGAATGTTTGATTGGGTCACTTGAGCATGACGGCCCATCTGCACGCAGAGCTGCGGCCATCGTGCATTGTGCGTTGGGTCTTGGGCTGCGAAGTGGCGAAATAGCCAATCTCGGGCTAGATGATATCGACTGGCGTGCTGCCACCATTGCACTGCGAAGAACCAAGGGTTGCCGCGAAGATGTCATGCCTTTACCTGCAGCGATAGGTCGCGCCATTGCCGACTACCTAAGACTTGAACGACCACAAACCTCCAATCGTGCTGTTTTTGTGCGCAACATCGCTCCGCGCGATCAGGCAATTAGTCATCATCTAATCAGTAAAACAATACGACAGGCGTTTGCGCGAGCTGGTCTGCCGCACACACGGCCATACCTTCTGAGACACACGATGGCAAATCGTTTGCTCGAAGGTGGTAGTTCGCTCAAGGAAGTAGCGGATGTTCTGCGACATCGCTCGCTGAATACAACGATGATTTACGCCAAGCTCGACAGTAGAAATCTCGCTGCGGTCGCGCTACCTTGGCCAGGGAGCGCATTATGATTACCCACATTACGATGCAAATGCACGCAACCAATTACCTTGAAGAACGTCGCCGGCTTGGTTTTGATCTGCGCTCGGTAGGCTATTCTGTCAATAGTTTTGCAGGCTATGTTGACTCTCTTAATTTAGAGGGGCCACTGACCATCGAGGTCATGACCGCTTGGGCACAGTGCGACAAAGGAAATAGCGGCAATCCCAAGACATGGGCGCGGCGCCTGGGCAAGTTACGTCCATTTACCCGTTACCTGCAACAATTTGAACCGCTTACAGAAGTGCCTAACGACTTCACCTTTGGCCAAACCGGGCAGAGGCCAGCACCACATATCTATATTGAGCAGGAAGTCATCGAATTGCTGGCTGCAGCACGTAGTCTCGGCCCGTTCCCTGGATTACGAGGTGCAACCTACGAAACACTGTTTGGCTTAATGGCTTCGACAGGACTACGTGTTTCAGAAGCAGTAAATTTACTGGAGACAGATGTTGACCTGAAGGCGGGTATGCTGATTATCCGGATGACCAAGTTCGCCAAATCACGCTATGTGCCGATGCACCCGAGCGTGGTCAACGTACTCAGACGTTATCAATCCTTACGCAATTTACACATTGAATTTACCGAAGAAATGCCTTTCTTTGTGGGCACTCGCGGTCGTCGTAAAGGTCATTGTTTGGGATTGCGCCAGGTACATAGAGTCTTTGCGGGCTTGCGCGATCAATTAAAATGGCTCAATCGCGGCACTAACGATGCCCCTCGCATTCACGACCTGCGACACACATTTATCGTTAATCGCGTGATGCTTTGGCATTCTCAGGGCGTGAATGTCGATCAGCAGATGCTGGCATTGTCCACATATGTGGGGCACGCAAAGGTAACCAATACCTATTGGTATCTCAGCGGTGTACCGCAACTCATGACCGTGGTGGCAAATAAATTTGAAGCGTTTACGCAAATGCAGGGAGGTGAGCCATGTCTGAAATAATAGCGCCACGCTCTGTATCATTTGCATCCTTGATTCAGCAATTTTTTACCGAGTACCTGGTAAAACAGCGTGCAGTGAGTCCACGTACTATTGCTTCTTACCGGGATGCGATGATGTTGTTTCTGGATTTCGCGCATGAACGTTTGGGCAAGTCTCCGACAGCACTTAGCCTGTCGGACTTTGATCCGGATTTGATTCTGGCATTTCTGGATCACTTGGAAATTGACCGACACAATTCGGTTCGTAGTCGAAACCTCCGGCTGACCGCGTTACGTTCATTCCTGAAATTCGCGGCACGGCGTGATGTATCCTCTTTCTACTTCATCGAGAGTGCGCTGGGTGTACCGATGAAACGTTTTGAACGACCGATGCTTGGATTTCTGTCGCGCGAGGAGATGTTGGCAGTGCTGGGTCAGCCAGGCGATACATGGACATCCAAGCGTGACCATTTGTTGTTGACTTTGCTATACAACACCGGAGCGAGAGTCTCGGAAATTATCGGCATACGTGTCTGTGATGTTGTTTTGGATGTAGCAGCCTGTGTACACCTACTCGGCAAGGGACGTAAGCAACGCTCAACACCTTTGTGGAAAAGCACTGTTCAGGAAATTCGGGCTTGGCTTAAATACAACCCAACGTTTGGGAGGGATGCTGCCCTGCTGCCAAATCGTGCTGGACACGCAATGACACGCGGTAACGTATCGCAACGCCTCAATATCGCAGTAGTCAAGGCGACCGAGAAATTCAGCAGCTTATCCAAACGAAGTATTTCGCCGCACACAATTCGGCATACGACTGCAATGCATTTACTGCAATCAGGTGTCGATTTTAGTGTGATTGCGTTATGGCTCGGGCATGAAAGCATGATCACCACCCATCGATACGTAGAGGCAAACTTGGAGATGAAAACGAAGGCGCTGGCAAAGCTTCAAGAGCCCGATACAAAAATGCATCTCTATCATCCCGCAGATGACGAACTGATGCAGTTCCTGCAGTCGCTGTAAAATTATGTACAGTTCGCTACCAGCAGTGTCTAGTAGCGTATGGGGTGACGGGCAAAACTATACATAGTTAGCTTCTGTGCATAGGTGCCA
>NZ_PJCF01000022.1 GCF_002835935.1 Paraglaciecola sp. MB-3u-78
GAGCTGTAATCGAGGCTAAAGAATGTCTCTAGTCTTACTCTATAATCTTGTGTTGTTACTTGTCACTCATCAAACGCTTTATGTTTCTTATATCACCGTCTCGTTTGTCCCTCGCTTTTAACTTTAGCGAGTAAGATACTTGTCAGCAAACTGTGACCATCATGGGACACGATTTTGCGACAACATATCACGACAGCACGATAGTGCGTTTATAAAAAGCCACTTGGGCGTTGTATGGTTAAGCCTCACGGGCAATTAGTACAGGTTAGCTCAACGCATTGCTACGCTTCCACACCCTGCCTATCAACGTCGTAGTCTTCAACAACCCTTTAGGTACATTAAATGTACAGGGATGACTCATCTTAGGGCTCGCTTCGCGCTTAGATGCTTTCAGCGCTTATCGATTCCGAACGTAGCTACCGGGCAATGCCTTTGGCAAAACAACCCGAACACCAGCGGTTCGTCCACTCCGGTCCTCTCGTACTAGGAGCAGCTCCCTTCAATCATCCAACGCCCACACCAGATAGGGACCGAACTGTCTCACGACGTTCTAAACCCAGCTCGCGTACCACTTTAAATGGCGAACAGCCATACCCTTGGGACCGACTTCAGCCCCAGGATGTGATGAGCCGACATCGAGGTGCCAAACACCGCCGTCGATATGAACTCTTGGGCGGTATCAGCCTGTTATCCCCGGAGTACCTTTTATCCGTTGAGCGATGGCCCTTCCATTCAGAACCACCGGATCACTATGACCTACTTTCGTACCTGCTCGACGTGTCTGTCTCGCAGTTAAGCTGGCTTATGCCATTGCACTAACCTCCTGATGTCCGACCAGGATTAGCCAACCTTCGTGCTCCTCCGTTACACTTTGGGAGGAGACCGCCCCAGTCAAACTACCCACCAGACACTGTCCACATTCCCGATAAGGGAACAATGTTAGAACATCAAACCTACAAGGGTGGTATTTCAAGGTAGACTCCACATCATCTAGCGACAATGCTTCAATGTCTCCCACCTATCCTACACATGTAGGGTCAATGTTCAGTGCCAAGCTATAGTAAAGGTTCACGGGGTCTTTCCGTCTAGGTGCGGGTACACAGCATCTTCACTGCAATTTCAATTTCACTGAGTCTTGGGTGGAGACAGCGTGGCCATGATTACGCCATTCGTGCAGGTCGGAACTTACCCGACAAGGAATTTCGCTACCTTAGGACCGTTATAGTTACGGCCGCCGTTTACCGGGGCTTCGATCAAGAGCTTCTCCGAAGATAACCCCATCAATTAACCTTCCGGCACCGGGCAGGCGTCACACCGTATACGTCATCTTTCGATTTAGCACAGTGCTGTGTTTTTAATAAACAGTTCCAGCCACCATTTCACTGCGGCCCCCATTCGCTCATGAAGCAAGTTCAATCACAAACAGAGGCGTACCTTCTCCCGAAGTTACGGTACGATTTTGCCGAGTTCCTTCACCCAAGTTCTCTCAAGCGCCTTAGTATTCTCTACCTGACCACCTGTGTCGGTTTGGGGTACGGTTCGATATATCATAAGTTTAGAGGCTTTTCCTGGAAGCATGGTATTTGCAACTTCAACTCCTTGGAGTCTCGTCTCGTGTCTCGAGCTCTTCATTTAAGAAGTGCGACCCGGATTTACCTAAGTCACAACCCTACGCACTTTCACCTGGACAACCAACGCCAGGCTTGCATAACCTTCTCCGTCCCCCCTTCACTGATATACCAAGTACGGAAATATTAATCCGTTTCCCATCGACTACGCATTTCTGCCTCGCCTTAGGGGCCGACTTACCCTGCCCTGATTAGCATGGGACAGGAAACCTTGGTCTTCCGGCGTGGGGGTTTTTCACCCCCATTATCGTTACTCATGTCAGCATTCGCACTTGTGATATGTCCAGCTCGCCTCTCAGCTCACCTTCAGCCACTTACACAACGCTCCCCTACCACTTGCGCATCCTTAACATTACTCGTTTCGCTTACCTTTACCTCATCGACAATCGAAACCTCGACTGTGTTGAGACGCTTTACCAGCAGGTGCTTATGCACGTTGCTGTTAGCTCGGTATTTAAATAATGTTAAGTGATGCGCAAGTCCGCAGCTTCGGTATATTACTTAGCCCCGTTACATCTTCCGCGCAGACCGACTCGACTAGTGAGCTATTACGCTTTCTTTAAAGGATGGCTGCTTCTAAGCCAACCTCCTAGCTGTCTGTGCCTTTCCACCTCGTTTCCCACTTAGTAATATTTAGGGACCTTAGCTGGCGGTCTGGGTTGTTTCCCTCTTCACGACGGACGTTAGCACCCGCCGTGTGTCTCCCGGATAGTACTCACAGGTATTCGGAGTTTGCAAAGGGTTGGTAAGTCGGGATGACCCCCTAGCCTTAACAGTGCTCTACCCCCTGTGGTATTCATCCGAGGCGCTACCTAAATAGCTTTCGGGGAGAACCAGCTATCTCCGAGTTTGATTGGCCTTTCACCCCCAGCCACAAGTCATCCGCTAACTTTTCAACGTTAGTCGGTTCGGTCCTCCAGTTGATGTTACTCAACCTTCAACCTGCCCATGGCTAGATCACTCGGTTTCGGGTCTATACCTAGCAACTCAACGCGCAGTTAACACTCGCTTTCGCTACGGCTCCCCTATTCGGTTAACCTTGCTACTAAATATAAGTCGCTGACCCATTATACAAAAGGTACGCAGTCACAAGACTATTCTCTTACGAGAGCTTGCTCCTACTGCTTGTACGTATACGGTTTCAGGTTCTATTTCACTCCCCTCACAGGGGTTCTTTTCGCCTTTCCCTCACGGTACTGGTTCACTATCGGTCAGTTAGGAGTATTTAGCCTTGGAGGATGGTCCCCCCATCTTCAGTCAAGATAACACGTGTCCCGACCTACTTAATATGGCAATAATGACGCTTCGTGTACGGGGCTATCACCCTGTATCGCTGTGCTTTCCAACACATTCCACTACTTCATTACTACTCGGCTGCTCCCCGTTCGCTCGCCGCTACTAGGGGAATCTCTGTTGATTTCTTTTCCTAAGGGTACTTAGATGTTTCAGTTCCCCTCGTTTGCTTCTATACACTATGTATTCATGTATAGATGACGCCGAAGCGCCGGGTTTCCCCATTCGGAAATCTGTGGGTCAAAGCATTTTGTCGGCTCTCCACAGCTTATCGCAGACTTACACGTCCTTCATCGCCTCTAACTGCCTAGGCATCCACCGTATACGCTTAGTCACTTAACCATACAACCCCAAATAGCTTCGTCTTCGCTTCCTGCTCTTCGTTTCACG
>NZ_PJCF01000023.1 GCF_002835935.1 Paraglaciecola sp. MB-3u-78
TGAGTGGTTAATTATGTGCAGTAAAAATTACAAGCTATTGTATTTAAATAGTTTCATTTCATTTTTACTGCACATAATACAGACCCGTTACTTTCGTGCTTTTAGCATCTGTATAAGTTTATCAGGTGCTTTGAATTTTCCACGTTTAAGCGATGGTGGCGTTGTTGCCATCAGCGTTTCTAGCTTCTCGTCTGGATCTGCCCTCAGGTATATTTCAGTGCTTTTTAAGTCTGCATGACCCAGCCATAAGGATACTTTTCTTATGTCATGAGTCGCTTTGAGGGTATGCATAGCGCACGAATGCCGCAATGAATGGGGCGATACTCGCTTTTCCTGCAAGGTAACTTGCTTTAGTGCTGCGGTTTTAACATGCTTTGATAATATATATTTAAAGCCAGAACGCGTCATGCAGCTATCTTGTGCATTAAGAAAAAGCTCTGGCACCGCTGCGTTACTAGGTCTTATAGCCAACCAAGCACGAAGTACAGTTGTTGTTTCCTTCCATAATGGCAATATACGCTCCCTTCTTCCTTTACCAATAATATGGATTGTCGCAGAAGGTTGAAACACGATTTGATTAAGCGTCAAACCCACTAATTCGGAGACTCTTAAGCCAGCAGCAAAGCACAGATGCAACATTGCGCGGTCGCGTATGCCTGAATGAGTTTGAGGATCCGGTGCATCCAAAAGCGCTTGCATTTCTATCTTGTTAAGATAGTCAACAAGCTTATGACCTGCTTTTTTGATTGGTATTGAGTGGATGCGTCGAGACTGGTCAAGGCATGCTACTAGCCTATATTCCAAGAAACGGAAGAAGGCTTTAATCGCAGCAATTCTAGCATTGCGAGTGCGAGGAGAATTACCTCTAGTGGTTTCCAAATGATTTAAAAAATCGACTATTAACGTAACATCAAGATTTTCAATCATTAACTTTGACGGTTGAGTCTTCAATATGGTCGCGGCGAAGGTCGTCAGGAGTTGAAACGTATATGCGTAAGCATCAATGGTATGTTGGCTAACGCGTCGTTCATTAGTTAGGTACTCTTGTAAAAAAGCACTCAGTTGAAAGGCCAGATTAGTCATCATTAATACTCCTATAAGACGCTTCTTGCTCTTGCGATATTTTTGTTAGTAGTGTCGATGTGGCCTGCAAGTACCAGTAGGTATCTGATATGTGGGCATGCCCAAGATAGGTGCTTAGCGCAACCATGTGACGAGATATTGCAACGCGATTTCCTTCGCATTGTTCAAGCGACTTTACGGCAAACGTATGACGTAAATCATGCAAGCAGGGACCACCTGCATCATTATAGTCACGCAAACCAATTGCCCTCATTAGCTGTAAAAACACAGTGACGACAGTTGAATAAGGTAGCCGAGTCCCTTTATTGGAAATAAATAAAGCAGGTGTTCCGTTACCATAACTGACGCGGTATTTTGCGTAGACGCTAAGCGCATATTTCGTTGATATATGTAACGGTACTAACCTATCTTTCCTAAATTTTGTGTCCCGGATCACAAGACCATCTTCGCTTATGTTGTCAATGTTTAATGCTAGTGCTTCGCTAATTCGTATACCCGTACTCGCCATCAATGCAAACATAGTGGCGAAGGTTTTTGGCCTGATAGTGTCAACCGGCAATAATCGAGAGGCCGCAGTGAGTAACCGTTGTATCTCTTCGGGTGTATATATATGGGGTAGACGACGAATGCGCACATAACGACCGAAGGCGTCACGTGGCGGTATTTCGTACTTATTTGCAGCCGACTTCATTGCAATTGAGAATCGACGAACTATTAGTAATCGATTGCGTTTTTGAGCGACAGTTACCGCTAATCCAGCCCATTCAATGACGGTATGACATCGAACATGCACTTCACCTCTACTTTCAGCAAATTTGGCGAAGCTTTCCAATTGTCTTGCCGGCACTGTAAACTTAAACCCCATTGCTCTGCGCATGGAAACATACTTATCAATGGTTTCTTTTAACATGCTCCTTCCTCCGGCCATGGTTGCGCTATTTTGAGTAAATTAGGGACATCAACTTTGGCATAATACATAGTCATATCTAGGGAGTTGTGTCGTAGCAAAGCTGAAACGGCTTCCAGCGTTACCCCTTCTCGCAATAGCGAGGTAGCAACGGAGTGCCTTAACAAATGTGCACCATAAGAAGGTAAGTTTTTGATACTCGTTCGCTTTAAAGCAGCACCAACTATACTAGAAACACAAGAAGCATTACCTAATGCCCTAAATGGGGCATTTAGGCATAGGAATAATGACTTATTGGTGATGTAAGGACGCACATTATTTAAGTAAACGAGAATGGCGTCACCTGCCTCTTGTGGCAATGGTAAACGACTTTCTTTCTGCCCTTTGCCCCAGACAGTCAATGTACCTTGTGCCCAGTTGATATCATCAATTTGCATATCAACGATATCACCCGCTCTGAGTCCTAAGCGGGCAAGCAATAGAATAATAGCGCGGTCTCTTAGCCCTTTATCTGTGTTGATATCGCATGCATCTATGACTGCTTCAACGTCGTTTGATGAAATATATTTAGGAATGGACGATAACGACCATTGCGCAATAGTAGGGACGGCTTTATCCAAATCGGGAAGGCATAGGCCATTTAATGATAAAAAGCGCAAATAAGCTCGTAACCCTACCACTACATGCGCGGCGGCCGTTCGACTAAGAGGCTGGGTTACATCACATACGACCTGCTGAATAAGCGTTATGTTATATTTTTCTGTATTTGGCCCTAACTTCGTTAAAAGTAATAACATTGAACACCGATACTGCTTGACCGTCACAGGTCGAAGGCCACGATCTTTTAAATACTCGGTAAACGAGACGATCAGTGGCGGCAACGAGTCATGTTGAACGGTATTTACCTCAATAATCCCTTGTTCATCAAGGTACATCACAAACTTTAGTACGCGCTTTACGTACTTTCTAGACACGCTGCGTTTCTTTCGACCACCCTGGCAATTACAATGATGCTTTGCAAATTCGTTAACGCAATCGAGATCTATATC
>NZ_PJCF01000024.1 GCF_002835935.1 Paraglaciecola sp. MB-3u-78
TGCGTATTAACATCAGGAAGATCGCTAAATAACATTCATGGAGATCGCAAACTCTCTAATCAATAGGACCTTGGTTAATCTACTTTTATTGATCTGCATGCGTCAATGATTTTGTGATTTTTCGCATTGACTCTCCTTCCAATTCCATTTTTATTGAGCGATGCACTAAGCGGTCAAGTATGGCATCAGCATGGGTCGATTCGCCGATCATTTCATACCATTTATTGATCGGTAGTTGGCTAATAATCAGTATTGAATGATGGTCGTAGCGACCGTCAATAAGCTCAAGTAAATCGCTACGCTGATTGGCGTTTAGTGGCTCTAAGCCCCAATCATCGATAATCAATAAGTCGGCTTTGATAAGTTTGCTAACCAGCTTTTGATAGCTGCCTTCTGCTTGAGCGAGATACATGTGTTCCAGTAATCCTTTTAAGCGGAAGTACAATACGCTTTTTCCTTGTCTGCAATACTCTGCGCCAAGGGCGCAAGCGATAAAGGTTTTCCCGCAACCGGTCGCACCTGTTATCACTAAATTGTGCGCATGATGAAGCCAATCACTTTGGCTCAGCGTTCTGATTTGTGCTTTATCTATATTGCGACTGGCTTTGTAATGGATATCAGCGAGCGTGGCTTTTTGCCTGAATTTAGCCTCCCGTGTCAGTCGTTCAATCCGTCGTTGCTCACGTTGCGTGAGTTCATGGGCAAGCAATAATTGTAGGCGCTCTGTGAAGCTTAACTCGGCGTAGGTATTGGCTTGAACAAGCTGTTGATTCAGGGCGTCACGCATCCCGGTCAGTTTTAGTTGATTCAGTTGTAGGGTAATGTCTTGCATAATGACTCCTTAGTGGTAGTAACCGTTGCCACGGATATTTTGATGTTCAATCGACGATAATAAATCAGGTTGTTGCTCCGGCATGGCCGTTTTATCCAATCCTTTTTTGAGTATGTTGGTGACGTTTTTAAGTCGCTTAGCGCCGGTAAGCAGAGCACGTTGGCAGGCATTTTCTAACCGTTCGTTAGTGTATTTCGAAGATAAACTCAGCAAGCCTAAGCAAGAACGAAACGCTTGTTCAGGGTGTTTTCTACTGGCGAGATTTTCTTGCACCAGCAGCAAGGTATGTGGCCCGATATTTTTAGCCCAATGTTCAAAGCGCTGAGCCGACCATTGTTGCTTTTGATGTGCTTTGGGCATGTGGGCATCTTGGGTGGAATGTCGACCTGCTTGGTAAGCGCGAGCATGAGTGGCGACCGTATTGCCCTCATGATTTAAGGTAACAAGCTGACCGGTTATCTTTGCTTCAAGCTGCTTTTTAACGAGGCTATAAGGTACAGAGTAATAGTGTTTTTCAATCTCAACGTGATAGTCAATATTGACGCGTACATTTTTGATATACGTGTATTGATAGGCGCATTCTGGTAAGGCTTTTAAGGCGGGTTTATCAATACGTTGAAATAGGGATGTGCGTGATTCATCGTACTGCTTCATGACTTTATGATTCATCCAGTTAACCAGTTCGCTAATGCGTTGGTTGAGTTGCCTTAAACTGAAAAAGGTTTCTTTGCGTATTCTTGCCATTATCCAGCGCTCGACAATTTGCACGCCGACCTCGGCTTTGGATTTGTCCTTGGGTTTATAGGGTCTGGCAGGCACAACGGTCGTATCGTAATACTCGGATAGCTGATGGTAAGTAGGGTTTAAGTCAGGCTCATAACGACAGCTTCTATGGACGCCACTTTTAAGATTATCAGGGATAACCATGTCCGGCACGCCCCCTAGGAATTCAAAACAGCGCACATGACTCATTATCCAGTCTTCTAACTGCTGCGACCACGTGGCTTCAGCATAGGTGTAATTACTGGCGCCCATAACGGCTACAAACACCTGAGCACTGCGATATTCACCTGTTTCAGGGTTCACAATAGCCATCGTGGGGCCGCAATAGTCAACAAACAACTTCTCACCAGCATGATGGGTTTGCCGCATTGATAAGCGTACACTGACGTTCCATTGTCGATACATTCGACAATAATGGTTGTAACTGTAATACCCCCCAGGGTTGTCATCCACATACTCTTCCCACAAGAGCTGCAAGGTCATATATTTGCGTGTTTTAAGCTCATCTTGCACCGTTTGCCAATTCGGTAAACTGTGCTTTTTGAGAGGCGCTTTGGTTTTCAAAAATGTATTTTTTAACGCAACGTCATCCCACTTATCCTCTAATGGCCACGTAGTGATACCCATTTTCGCGGCTTTAGCGGCATAACGTGATACCGCCGAAGGGGAGATAGATAAGCTTTTGGCTATTTGCCGATGTGTCAGTTTTTGCCCGTATTTAAGTCTCAGAATATCTTTTAGTTTTTTCATAGTAATAGGTGTTGTCGACATGGTTACTCGCGTCACAGGTAAAAATGACAGAGTAAAGGTTAAACACATCTATTGACTAGAAAGTAAGCGGTTCAATAACATCGATGCAGATCGCTAAATAACATTTTGGCTCGAAATTGATCTCGATGGATGTTATTCGCCGATCTAAGTTGATGTTATTACCTGATCTTCATGGATGGTATTCAGCGATCTAAGCTGATGTTAATATGCAATATTCTTCCCACAATAACTGCAATGTCATCGTTTTCGG
>NZ_PJCF01000025.1 GCF_002835935.1 Paraglaciecola sp. MB-3u-78
CGTTCAACTCGATCAGAAACCGAATAGTCGCTATTTCCACACTTTGAACGAGTAACTGCTCAATTTGTCGAAATAACTCGCCCTACCCGCTTACCTTTTCGTTAAGCGTTAGGTGCAATACCTGAATAAACAGAGTATTGCCGTTGTATGCGTGACAAGTTTTCATCACAAAATCAGATAGAGTAAGTTCCTAAGAACACTCTTTTAGTTTTCGATTACTTTTTATCAGCTTTCCATATTGTTAAAGAACATTGTGACCTGCGTTACACGCTGGCTACAATTAAGGTTTAAAAAACCTTAATCAATAAACACTGACTAGTGAACACTAATAAGTACGCATTGATTAAGGTTACTTAATCTTATTAAAAACCAAGAGTTGGTAGGCTTGGGCAGACTTGAACTGCCGACCTCACCCTTATCAGGGGTGCGCTCTAACCAGCTGAGCTACAAGCCTATTATTCTGACTAGGCCAGATAAGTGGTGGAGCTAAGCAGGATCGAACTGCTGACCTCCTGCGTGCAAGGCAGGCGCTCTCCCAGCTGAGCTATAGCCCCGTAAATATTGGTAACTTCGCTCTAGCCTAGGCCCGAACAAAAATACTCATAAATACAAAGTCTCTCGGTTTCTCTTCATCAAAACAAAACAATCTGTGTGAACACTCAACGAAGCAAGGTCCGCCGTAATAGTAAGGAGGTGATCCAACCCCAGGTTCCCCTAGGGTTACCTTGTTACGACTTCACCCCAGTCATGAATCACAAAGTGGTAAGCGTCCTCCCGAAGGTTAGACTACCTACTTCTTTTGCAACCCACTCCCATGGTGTGACGGGCGGTGTGTACAAGGCCCGGGAACGTATTCACCGCAACATTCTGATTTGCGATTACTAGCGATTCCGACTTCATGGAGTCGAGTTGCAGACTCCAATCCGGACTACGACGAGCTTTAAGGGATCCGCTTACCCTCGCAGGTTCGCTTCCCTCTGTACTCGCCATTGTAGCACGTGTGTAGCCCTACTCGTAAGGGCCATGATGACTTGACGTCGTCCCCACCTTCCTCCGGTTTGTCACCGGCAGTCTCCTTAGAGTGCCCAACTTAAGGCTGGCAACTAAGGACAAGGGTTGCGCTCGTTGCGGGACTTAACCCAACATCTCACGACACGAGCTGACGACAGCCATGCAGCACCTGTATCTAGATTCCCGAAGGCACAGCAAAATCTCTTCTGCCTTTCTAGTATGTCAAGAGTAGGTAAGGTTCTTCGCGTTGCATCGAATTAAACCACATGCTCCACCGCTTGTGCGGGCCCCCGTCAATTCATTTGAGTTTTAACCTTGCGGCCGTACTCCCCAGGCGGTCTACTTATCGCGTTAGCTTCGCTACTCACGGATTAAATCCACAAACAGCTAGTAGACAGCGTTTACGGTGTGGACTACCAGGGTATCTAATCCTGTTCGCTACCCACACTTTCGCACATGAGCGTCAGTCTTTGGCCAGGGAGTCGCCTTCGCCACTGATGTTCCTTCTGATATCTACGCATTTCACCGCTACACCAGAAATTCCACTCCCCTCTCCAAGACTCTAGTCTGCCAGTTCTAAATGCTATTCCCAGGTTGAGCCCGGGGCTTTCACATCTAGCTTAACAAACCGCCTGCGTGCGCTTTACGCCCAGTAATTCCGATTAACGCTCGGACCCTCCGTATTACCGCGGCTGCTGGCACGGAGTTAGCCGGTCCTTCTTCTGTTGCTAACGTCATACCTGATGGGTATTAACCACCAAGCTTTCCTCACAACTGAAAGTGCTTTACAACCCGAAGGCCTTCTTCACACACGCGGCATGGCTGCATCAGGCTTGCGCCCATTGTGCAATATTCCCCACTGCTGCCTCCCGTAGGAGTCTGGGCCGTGTCTCAGTCCCAGTGTGGCTGATCTTCCTCTCAGAACAGCTAGAGATCGTCGCCTTGGTGAGCCTTTACCTCACCAACAAGCTAATCTCGCTTAGGCCACTCTCTGGGCGAGAGGAGCAAGCTCCCCCCTTTGGTCCGTAGACGTTATGCGGTATTAGCTATCGTTTCCAATAGTTATCCCCCACCCAAAGGCATGTTCCTAAGTATTACTCACCCGTCCGCCACTCGACATCATCTAGCAAGCTAGACATGTTTCCGTTCGACTTGCATGTGTTAGGCCTGCCGCCAGCGTTCAATCTGAGCCATGATCAAACTCTTCAATTAAATATTAAAAATATGAATTTTTTTTGGTGAACTCTCACTTCGTGAGTGTCCACACAGATTGTCTTGTTCTAATTGTTAAAGAGCATGCTAACTGCGTTAGCGGCTTAAGTGGTTGTCCGTAGACCCTCTTAAGCGGGAGGCGAATAATACGCGGTTCCCAT
>NZ_PJCF01000026.1 GCF_002835935.1 Paraglaciecola sp. MB-3u-78
ACCCCGGTCCGTGCGGTCCGTGGTGACTGTCTGCTATGGAAGTGAAGCAGAAATTTACTAAAGCCAAACATCTGTATCTTGACCACCTATAATCGCCATGATCTCGATGGTACTTTGGTTTATTCGATAGTAAATTACGTCAGAACGATGTGGGCAGCGTCTATAGCCAAGTCTAATATTGTCAACAGACTGATATATTAAGGGTGATTCTGCAATTTTAAGAAAAGCTTCAAAGAAGCTGTAAAAATATTCATCGGCTTGTTCTTCACCAAACTCCTCATATCCATATTCGTAGATTCTGCGCAAATCTTCTTTTGCTTCGTCCGTTAAGCGATATTTACTCATTTACTTTATATATAGAAAAAGTGAATAGCGGGGTCAGGTCTTGTATTTTGCATATCTTCTATTTTAAACTATGGTTATTTTATTCATATCTAGTTTAGACGAGAGAAGATATGAGTCGGTCATTACGATTAGAAGTTGCAGGGTAGGTACTCTCTAGCATATGACTTTACAAGGTGATGGTAGAAACTTAATTTATTTTCAGACTTATGATTTTGAGTTTTTTTGCAAAATACAAGACTTTACCCCGGTCCGTGTAGGGCAATCGCATTAAAAATGGCTTGACACAGATCCCCTAATTTGATCTATTACTTCGCTTTACGCGACGTGAAATGACCAAATTCAAGCCCACACTTATCGAACATTTCAAAGACATTGAAGATCCTCGTCTTCTAAGAAAACAATTACATAAATTAGATGACATCTTTTTTATTACCCTATGTGCCGTTATCTGTGGCTGTGATGGCTGGGTTGCCATTGAAAAATTTGCCAACATTAAACGCACTTGGTTTGAACAATATTTATCCCTAGAAAATGGTATTCCGTCTCATGATACTTTGGGACGTATTTTTTCCTTAATTGATCCTGAGCAATTTCAAACCTGTTTTTCTAGCTGGATCAAAGAGATAGTAAAAAATGTCACGGGCGATGTGATCGCTATTGACGGTAAATGCCTTCGACGCACTCATGATAAGTCATCTAATAAATCAGCTATTTATATGGTTAGCGCATGGTCACATGATAATCAGCTGGCACTTGGACAAGTGAAAGTTGATGAAAAATCGAATGAAATAACCGCCTTACCTTCCCTACTCAAAAACTTAGACATCACAGGCAGTATCATCACAACTGATGCATTAAACACACAAAAGAAATCGGCTGAACTGATCGTAAGTAAAGGCGCCGATGATTTAACCGCACTGAAAGGAAATCAAAGCACCCTTCATGATGATGTGATTTTATTCTTTGAAAATACCCCTAAAAGTTATGAGGGCACGTTAAAAACTTATAAGAGTATTGATTCAGGGCATGGCCGTATTGAAGGCCGGGGTCAGGTCTTGAATTTTGCATATGTGACGTGGTCAACCTAATACGACGTGGACTAATATATACGTCCACCCTAGATAATTGGACTCCCCCACACACTGGAGTGTGGGGTAATATAATCGTTACCACACAAATATATTATAGAGAGTCCGCAATATGTATCGTACTAAAGTTGGCGTTGATTTAGCAAAAAAAGTGATTCAAGTTTGTATCTATAGAGATAAAAAGGTTAAGACATAATAGCTTTAACTGGAGATAGATAATGTGATGTAGCAAAACTTTATCAGTTTACTTTGAATGAATTGATATCGCTCTTTTTTATCACCTAAAACGGTAATAACTGCGGTTTGGTTACCTTGAATAAAACTATCAAGGGCTTCAACGGTGGTTAAATTTTCAATATTCATGAGCTCTTTCATTCTATGATCATGGACAGAATGAGAGTTACAGACTTATTTCATATTGGACAAGGCTAAGACTTGACCCCAACCTTGCCCGTGTACTAACATGTTTCATAAAGTTATCTAAATCAATAATTTAATCGACAAAGCGGATAGCGGGGTCAGGTCTTGTATTTTGGAGCGGATATTGGAGCGGATAGCGGGGTCAGGTCTTGTATTTTGTGAGGACAGCGGGGTCAGGTCTTGAATTTTG
>NZ_PJCF01000027.1 GCF_002835935.1 Paraglaciecola sp. MB-3u-78
TGACATTGATCAGACCCCCACGCTACTTTTTTGAATATTATACAAATGCAGCGAATGGCCTCCAATCAAATTAATGATTTTTGTCCTTAGTTTATCGAATCCATCTAAGTAAGTGCTTGTTTTATCATAGGTTTCTTCAGGCTGAACGAGGTTGATACCCTCGAAGCATTGAAACACCCAGCGCAGTGTGGGGGTAGCAGAGGGTATGTTAATCTGGTTTGGGATGGTTTCATTGGCTTTTTTCATGCTCGCGCGCATGCGTCGTTGCGCGATTGAGTAAACCAATAAAGATAAGGTCATGATCATTAACAATGCGTCGATACGACTAGGCTTTTTGATGAACAAGGATGACACAAAAAACAGTGGGTCTTTTAGGAATCTAAACCCTCTTTCTACCACCGATTGCGCCTTGTAATGATGCAGAATTCCCTCAGGTGATAGCGCTTTTTCGTCGGCATTTGTGGCGAGTATAAAGCATGATTTTTGTTCAATAGCATGTTGAATTGCTTTATCATTTAGCTCAACCACCGCGCTCGTTTGCCATACAATTTGTTTGACTGGTGCATCTTTTTTAGGTCGGCCTTTTCCCTCGTAAACCTTGTGTGCTATGCAGTTAAGCTCAGTCAGTTGGTGATACTTTTGTCGCTTGTTAAGCGCGGCCAACGACTTCAGTGCGTCCTCTTTGCAAGTGAAGCGCTGGGCTTGCAAATGAAATAACTCTTTGTCTAATTTTTCCTTGGCGCGGTCGGCTTGTCTGCCAATCGTTTTTGTTGCACGCTCACCTGCGGCTTTTGAATTGACGACTATCCAGCGCTGTTTAATATCCATGTGCTCTACTTCATTCACTGTGTACTGGTAGTTGTCATCAATAGTCGTCCATTCTTGCGCAGTTAGGGCTTCTGTAATGAGTGTTTTTTCTAGTTTAATAGTGGACGGGATAAGCGTAATAAACGTCAGTTGCGATAAGAACTCAGCATTGTCTTTATGGTAAAGCTTACAGTCAGCGACCAAGTAGTTAGGCTTGGGCGCAGTTTTCACCATCTTGACCAGCGCCTTAGCGCGCTCTTTAAACACTTTTGTATCAGCGCTATTACCATCCCAATTTTTAACGGCCAAGGGTATTCCTCCGTCTTGACTGACAATCATTTCTTGTACAACTTGTTTTAAATCAGGGCGATGCGCTTTGCTATGACCGTGTGTAATTCTGATAACATGCTCGTCACAGCCTTCCTCATCATGCGCATACTCGCCGGTTAACGAATGACTTGTGGTATCAAGGGATTTAAACTGGCAATCTACAGCCTCTATTTCGCAGGCCTGATGCGATACCAAGGAAAACAGACTTTCACAACCAAAGTCATAACATTGGTCCAGTGTTCGGCCTAGTTTATGGCGATTAAAGTGAGATGCCTCAACGCCTTCACGAAATAGATGCTCCATCGGGAGATTGGCAAAAAACTGAGGGCTAAGCGTCAAAGGGCGATTACAAAACCCCAGGCCATTCATTATCATGCCCTTTATCGCCTCGCCCGGGCTAATTTCTTGAAGATCATCTTGCGGCAAATGCTTATCTAACAAAGGCACCATGTTTAAGTCGTCGATAACGCCAGCAACAATGCCATGGTGGTCTAACCGTTTGATTTTCATTGTGATTTCACCCTCAAAAGTTGAGGTGATATTGTACTAAACCCGCGATCTTGTGGGAAATATTATAAATAGAAATTATTCAATTTGGTCTGATCAATGTCAG
>NZ_PJCF01000005.1 GCF_002835935.1 Paraglaciecola sp. MB-3u-78
TTCTTTCGCCACCCACCTACTACAATCAGGCGCAGACATCCGCACTGTTCAGGATCAGCTAGGCCATGCTGACCTTCGCACTACTCAAATCTACACCCACATTTTACAACGTGGTGGTAATTCTGTAGTAAGTCCTCTTTCTAGGCTTTGAACACGATCTCCTAGGCAATTACCCCATTAACAATAGGCTCAAACGCGGTAAGACTGTCCATTAATACCGCACTACCCAAACCATTTTGTGGAAATATATTGGCAAAGTTGCCTTGCTCACCATGTAGTGCCATATAATTTAAAATCACTGTTTCTACTAATAAATTAACATTGTTAGCGGCGGGCGTGGCGGCGGTTTCCACTGATGCGTCGTTGCGCATGTAACCTATTTGTTGATGTTGGGCTTGGGCATCAGCGGTTGCACCCATTAATTGTGGTGTACCGCCGGGGTTATAAACTAAAAAGAACGATGATGCGGTAGATGAATTGTCACCTGTCCATACGCCTTTGCCGCGACCATTAATTGAATCATCTATCATGCCGTTGCTGGCCACTGAGCCGTCACTGCACACATACATCATAAGTGGCACGCCCACTCGTGCGGCATATTCTAAACAGGCTCCCATACATCGGCCTGCCCGTAAATCGCGCACTTCGCCTGTGGCTCTGTCACCTGTGTGGTAATCAAACCCACCCATGGTGATAGTGCCTGCTCCTGCAAAACCATTGATCACTAATTTCATGGTCGAGGCGGTTTTTCGAAACTCACTATCACCGTCAAACTCTTGTTGGCTGAAAATCCCGCTTTCGCCCACTATGTCGGTATCCAGTTCAGGATTAAGAGAGGAGGGATCGCCAAATCTGTCGGCGATATCAGCACTTTTCACATAGCCACAATTAACGAGATCTTTTAACACATCGTCTGTGGTAATTTGGGTATTCACTTTGCCGAGTTTCATGGCGCTAATTCGTTGAATCGACTCCATCACAGCTACCGCGTCTTGCTGACTTAATAAACCCACTAAATCCCCTGTATCTACTAATCCGGTCACATCTGAAGGTCTGTCGACTTTAGTGGGGCGTTTGGAGGTGTCTATCATGGCTGCTGGTGCCATAGAATTGCCACCAGAGTCTGAATTACGGGAGCCGATTAAGGTTAACAATGAGCCATCAGAACCTACTTTATTGATGCCATACATAGGGTTGTGAGGGTTATTGCCGGTATCATTTTCAGAGCGGGCAGGAATAACCGCACCGTTCACATTGGCGCGGTTGGTCACATTTAATTTATCTTGAATACCCCGCAAAAACGCACTGTCTGAGTGAAAGGCCAAACCGAGTTCAGTATTGATAAAATCACTTAAACCCGTGTCTGGATTCGCAATAGAGGGGATGGTATCGCCGGGTAAACCTAGTTTGCTATACCCTGACGTACTCAGAAAATCTAATTGTCCGCCGCGGCCCCCCACTAATACATTGGAACCCGAAATATTGGCTCCGCCTGCTAAATCAAACACAATAAAAGGAATTTTTCCGGCACCTTGAGTGGCGATACCACAACTACTTTTTAGTGCTTCTAAATCTGGCGATAAAGCAGCATGAGTTTTACCCGGATTGGCAAACAAACTTAGCACTGAACCGCTAAGCACAGTGCCCATACCGGCCATAAAACCCTGAGCAATAAAATCACGGCGAGTCACCGGTTTGGCATGACAGGCATGATAAAGAGGGTCGTTTAGGCCGATTGGATTTTCATTTTTCATTTTCACCTCTTTAATTTTAAAAATTTATCACCGCTGAGAGCACTGAGTGCCGGGTGTCGCACACTGAGAAAAAGAGTTTAAGTACTATGATCTTTCCTCTGTGCCCTCTTTTTCCTCTGTGGTGTAAAATGCCTTTATGCAGTTCATTATTTTTATCTAACACTTATTGCATGGTTATCGCCGCACTGCCTAACGCACCAGCACACACTGCCTTGACGACCGTCTTGGTGTAATTGGCATCACATACTTTGTCGCCACTGCAGTCCGTTAAACGCGTGATTAAATTATCTAATTCATCGATAACATCGGTGTCATTTGGTTGGTCACTCAGACTGGTACCTAGCATATTGGTAGTGAGTGGAGTCAATATTAAGTGTCGGTCTTGGGTCGTAAACGCCGACGATGCATTTTGACTAAAATCAAAACCCGTAAAATAATTCTCTCTTAGGTTTTGAGTCTCCACTAGCTGGTCGCAATATTTTATCGCCATTTGGGTGACAGCCATCTGATTAGAGGCTAAAAATCCATCCATATTGGTCACAGATGGCAGCTGTTGTTTTAACTTTTCAAAGGCGGTTTTAACGGCTGAGTTGTTCATAGGTACAGTGGTTACTGCCGACATACTGGCATGTATTTCCGCAAAGTTACGCATACCAATTTGTGCTTGCGCTTGTAAGTCTGCGCTGGCCGCAGGGGCAGGGGGATCGGCTTCGACCACCACATTAGTTTGGTCAGCTAATACTTCAAAGGTCAGGAAAAACTCATCTACCCCAGCACCTTTTTCAACAGGGATAATGGTGCCCAAGGGCGATAATATTTGTCCTTGGCCTGCTACATAATCAGCTTGAGTGAGTTGAGTATCTAGATTTTGGTATACTTGGCCCCCGCTGGCTTGGCGGCCATTGATGCCAATGCGCATACCTTGCAACGGTATGTCTGTAATACTGGCATTGTTATCTAAGGTGACAAAGAAGGGTTCGCTAAATAAGTAGCTATAACTATCAAATTGACTGACCTCCAACACCACATAACTTTGGGCAATATTGGTGATGTCGCTCACTTCAAATAATAAGAAGAATTTTTGGCCAATACCCACATCAAAGTTTTGTGCCACTTGTTCAGAGCTTAATGTACGGTTATGGATGGCGACCATTCTTATGGACCCGGACCAAGGAATATCTCCAGATACTTCATTCCCTAACACCAACGCATAGCTGTCGTTCCAATCTGCAAAGTTGCCTGTTTCGGTGTTATCGGTATCACCGGTAAATTGGCCATTAACGAATATTTGTCTGCCATTGACCGCGTCATAATTAATAACCACATGTTGTAAACTGGCTTGTAACACTTCTGCAGCATCAGCTGTAGACAAAGCTGGTTGGCCGTTTAAATCTGTTTTATCGGTGCGTAATAGAGCGTTGTAGTTATATAAGGTTTGACCTAAGGTGAAATTACGGGTGTCGGCACCGCCCGAATAACTGATGATCCTTGCCGGACCTTCTTGGGTGACATTGGCAGGTACTACCCATGCTTCTATCGCAAATTCACCCGTTGCAGTGATCAGCTGGTGTAACTTTTTACTGCTAGTGGTTGACCCTTGGGCTTTACCGTTTGTTAACTGAATACCCCAACCGCCTATCCAGCTTACTGCACCATTTAGGGTGAGGTTGATAGCTGGCTCAACACCACTGGTATCAAATGCGGTTGTGCCGGAACCTGTCTTAAACTCCCATTTGGCTATGACATCCGTTTCAAAACGTCCGCCACCTGTGGCGAGTGTGCCATCAAAAAGGGTTAAGGCTTTACTGTTGATCAATGCCCCGTCTAACTCGGTAATAGCAATGCCATCGGCCATGGCTTGAATGGCGCTGATAAGGTCATTGGCATTGTCGCTGCAATCGCTCCAACAATTGTGAAATTCGTCCCGCACTCTGCCGACAAAGCGTGAAATACCGGGCGTGTCGAGACTAATTCTGGCCTTTGATGCGCCATACGCTTCGTCTATATCACTAGACGCAAAATACGGCGAGATAGGAATGGTGGCAGAGTTAGTGTGGCAATTGGCACAATAGGTTTCTAATAATGGGTAAACGGTGTCTGCAAAAAGCTGAGCATCTGCCGGGAAGTTTTTATTCGCACCCGGCTCTTTTGCGACCGGCGCTTCAAGTTGAATTTCTTTAGCGGTACTTTCTGTGGCGCCCCAGTTAGTGATCCATGTTGTCATAATATCGGCACAAGCGGCGTCACTGGTTAACCAACAGTTGTGTCCACCTGCTACTTTTGATACTAAGGCAGAATCTTCAGGGGAGGTGAAATTCACCAAAGCATTCGCTGCGCTGTAAGCCAAGTTAATATCATCATTACGTGCAAAGGCAGGTGACTGGTTATCTTGCACATGACAGGCACCGCAGCGTTCTTGTGAACTAATGTTGTCCCATAACGCCAATTTGAATTGAGTCACGTCTGGTGTTGATGCTACAGGACCGGAATAGGTGATGGGTGCGTTATCCAATGGCGCTGGCGCGGGTGTTTGTACCACATCAGCCGAGCCTCCTCCACAAGCAGTCAATAACGAAACCGTTAACACTACACCTAAGCTTACAAGCACCTTGTTTAGGTAATATGAAGGTAAAGAGGTCAGGTAATGGCGCATTCTTATTCCCCTTTACAGTAGTCAGCGGAATCCGCAAACACTTGTTTGATGTTATAGCCGGTGCTCGTAAATGTGTTGGTCATATTGGAAATTTGCATCCTGTCTGCCGAATCTTGTGGTGCACGTAAACAGATGTTTTTAAATACTTTGGTGACTTGGCAACCAGCAAACTGTTGGCTGCTGGCTAGCTCCTGGCCCATAGATTTAGCGCCGCTACCGTTATCAGGCAAGGACTGATCCCAACCGAGGTTTTTATTTAAACCCTGTCGCCAATAATTGCTCCAATCGTCGTTGGTAGTAATAAAACCATAGGGGAAATTATTGCTGTTGATATGATATTTACCTTGTGTCCGCGAACCCGTATCGGTATCGGTTTCTCCCACTTGGTTGTATTGCAGTGAGCCTTGTTCACCTTCGGGATCGCTGTCAATATTGTACTCGTAGTTGTAATAAGCAAATGCCTGCACCAGTGGATCCATGCCTGAGTGACAGCCCACACAAGAGTTATTAAATATGCGGCTATCACCACCGGGGCTGCGACTCACATCTTGGCGAATTCGGTCGGGACTGCGGCTAGTATCTTTCAAGCCTTCCAAATCAGTGCACATGTGATTGATTAAAGTAAAGCGAAACATGGCGCGATTGGTGCCGTCTTTAAAATATGACTTAGCAGCAGCACGGGTGGTCATTACACCTGCCGTTGCCTCTGCCGGTAAACCTGTCACCGCTGATTGGGTAGTGGCTTGCAATACTTGTTTTAAATCCGCACTTTGATCTTCCAAGGCCTGATAGTGGGCATTGCTAGTGTTGGAATACGCAGGTACACCCGCACTTGCAGCACCTATATATAAAATATCGCCACTGAGTATTTGCCTAAAATCAATTTCGTCCCGAGTGATGCCAATAACAGTCGCAGTGTAGTCATTCAAAGGTGCAAATACATCAGCGTCTTCATTGGTCCAAGGTGTTATCCAGTTTTTTAAGGTCACTGAATAAAAAGCTGGATTGTCCATTGCGATATCCGCTGCGCCGCGCACATCACCTGCACTAACCAGACTCTCCATTTGATCCAATACATCGTTATTTGGTGGCACACCTGCCAATCTGTCATGGATGCGTTTGGCTTGTTCTCTGGTGCCAGCAAAGGTGTGCGGTAGAGTGGTTAAACTGACAACAATTAATGCCCAACTGATAGCCTTTTTATTTACGCCAATTTGCCTGACTATTTGTTTCAAGTTGGAAATCCTCTTACCGTCAATAACGATTTATGTGCTTGGTATGGGTTTTAATCAATAAATCCATTGATGACAATACTACTGTTGCAAGTTAGGTTTAGTAATTCATACCTAAAAGCAGGGGTTGCAGTTAACACGTCTATTTCTCAGCGATAAATGCATTTAAATTAAATTCGAATTTGATTTAAAGCTTATAGTACGAAGAGCACGAATTACCCCATGTCGCTGAATACTTTGAATTGGTCAGCGTTTATGGGAAGTAAAGCAAATAGGATGATGAGTGCATCGGCACAAATGTTGCTTTTATCTGACTTTTTTTAATAAAAGCGATACATTACTTTACCTGATGGATTTGTTGAAGTTTAGTTAAATGCTTAATTATTAATACTCTAGGTGTTTTTGTGCCAGTGCTTTATGGTGTCGTTAATTTTATACATTCTGTATTGTGCTGAATATCGTAAAAATTATTTTAAATAAAGGCTAGACTCAATAGGCATTATTTCCGTGGTGTATAGATTAAGGTATTGAAAAACATTCCTAATGATAAAACCATGAATTGTTCCCCAAAGCGGTTAATGCAAGAATCTATCGCGTATTCATAGATAGAAAGTAGCTGCCTGTAGACAGTTTTTGACTACGACAGATACTGTTAGACTATTTACATTTTATTATCCATAGCGATTGCATTTTATTAACCATAGCGAAAATACCTTGAACCACTGGTCATTATCCACACTCACCCACTTTAGACTGACACGGGCAGTTGCTATTTTGCTATGTGCTCAAGTTATGGGCTGTGGCGGTGATCAAATATTAACCTCAGAGCAACAACCCGATCCCGTGGTAGTGGATGTTCCCATCGCTTATATCAAAAGGCCTGCGCCTTTAGATGAAGGTTCTGCATTGGTGGCACAAGACTTACGTATTCCCAATGACTTTTTGCCCGGTGCACAGTTGTTTATTAAACCAAGGGCATCGGTTAACGCCATTGAGAAAAATATTACAGACCGCGCATTTTTTACTGAAGAAGAAATAGTAGCAGCTTCAGAAATCAGCCCCTTAGCCGGTTATGATGTGAAAGATTTGGCGGTGTCTTATAACGGCACCCATTTGTTGTTTGCTATGCGTGCACCAGACATTGAAGATGCCGATGATGACGAACAGCCCAGCTGGAATATTTGGGAGTATGATCTAACCGCAGATACGCTGCGGCGTATTATTACCTCTGACTTAGAGGCTGGCTTTGGCCAAGACACTTCACCGACGTATTTACCCGATGGTCGCATTGTATTTAGCTCTACTAGGCAACAGGCTAATCAAGCTATTTTATTAGACGAAGGTAAACCCCAATATCAAGGGCTGGATGAAAACCGCGAGCAAATAGCCTCTGTATTACATGTCATGGATGCTGATGGCAGCGATATTCAGCAAATATCCTTTAATCAAAGTCACGATCTTAATCCCATGGTACTGCATTCAGGTAAAATTCTATTTAGCCGATGGGATAACGTGGCGAACAATAATAGTATCAACATCTATCAAATGAATGCTGACGGCAGTAGTTTAGAAATTGTGTACGGTCGACATAGTCATAACAGCGAACTGTCTGATGAGGTGTTGCAATTTACACAATTGAGGGAGCAGCCTAACGGTCAGTTATTGGCTGCGCTTAGGCCTTTTGTAAGCAATAGTTGGGGGGGCGAATACGTCAATATTGATATCACTAACTATATTGACAATACCATGCCAATTACTTCGCAAAACGGACTAAACGGGCCGGCGCAAGTATCGGCGTTATTTGACAATATTTTAATCGACGGCAGTATTTCAACTGGCGGTTTGTTTGCAGCGGTTTACCCACTTTGGGATGACAGTCAAAGGTTATTGTTTAGCTGGAGTCAATGTCGTGTATATGATCCCGAGCAGGTTTTAGATGAAAATGAAAGTGAAAGCGACGTTCGGACTATCCTACCCTGTGATGATGAATTATTAGCTAACCCACAAATTGAAACCGCACCCTTGTTATTCGGATTGTGGATCTTTGACCCCCTTGAAAATACTCAATTAGTGATCAATGTGCCTGAAGAAGGCCAGTTTTATACTGACATTGTGGCCATGCAGGCACGTGCTTTTCCCACAGACGCACAACAGGCTGAAGAATTTGACCAAGACTTAGCTAACAATGACTTAGGGCGGGTGCATATTAAAAGTGTCTATGATTTTTCTGGTATCGACGTCACAGCACAAGGCATTGCGGTTATGGCGGATCCCACTCAAACCCCTATTGGCGATAGACCCGCGCGATTTTTGCGAGTCGTAAAAGCCGTGTCCATTCCAAGTGAAGAGGTGCGAGATTTTGACAACTCTGCATTTGGACGCAGCCGCAATCAATTGATGCGAGAAATTATTGGTTATGTGCCCATTGAGCCAGATGGCTCGGTGTACTTTGATGCGCCCGCTAATGTGCCGTTGGCTTTCAGCATATTAGATGTAAACGGGAGACGAATAGGTGAAAGACATCAGAATTGGTTACAGTTGGCAGCCGGTGAAGTGCGCACCTGTAATGGTTGTCATAGTCAAAATAGTGAAGCCCCCCATGGTCGTGCAGATGCCGAAGCAGACAGCATTAACTTAGGCGCGGCGAATACTGGCAGCCCCTTTTTGAATACTAATCCAGCCTTATTTGCGGATTTAGGCGATACCATGGCGCAAACATCAGGTAAGATTAACGGTATCAACACTCCTTCTCAAGATATCAATTTTGCAGATATTTGGACTGACCCTGACATGCAAACCCCTGCAACCAGTTTCGCTTACCGCTACGCTGACTTACAATCTTCCTTACCTATTACTGCAGCTTGTGCTCTTGATTGGACAAGTTTATGCCGTATTCAAATTAATTTTCCCGAACATATTCAACCGATATTTTTAGTCGACAGGCAAGTGTTTGATGAAGACGGTTTGGTACTACTCGAAGATCGCAGTTGTTTAAGTTGCCATACACCTGAAGGCGCAGATGGTTTAGCACAAATACCTGCTGCCCAATTAGACTTGCGTGCCACCCCGTCTACAGACAACGCCGATTTTCTCAGCAGTTATCGAGAATTAATGTTTGGTGATAATGAACAAACGCTAATAGAAGGTGCACTCCTGGATAGACTGGTGATTGTCACAGATCAAAATGGCAATACTGTGTTTGAATTGGACGAAGAGGGCGAGTTAATACTGGATGCTGAGGGTAATGCTATCCCCGTAAATCAAACCGTAGCTGTGGGAAATAGTATGTCTGTGAATGGTGCCCGATCAAGCAACCGATTTTTTATTCCTTTTAACACCGGTGGAGCCCATGATGGATGGTTAACATCCTCTGAACTAAAGCTGTTATCTGAATGGTTAGATGTGGGTGGGCAGTATTACAATAACCCCTTTGCGGCGCCACTAAACTGATGTTAATGGGCTTCAAGCAGGTATTCATCAGCTCTTTGGGTTTAATCAAACTTAGCCTTGGGGTATGGCTAACGTTCGGATTAATGGTGAGTCAGGCCTTAGCGGATGAAACAGTGCAAGTGCAGGTTAAACAGCCTTTTATCGAATTGCATTCTGGTCCAGCGGGTGGTTTTCCTGTTATTCATGTGGCGGCAAAAAATCAATGGATCACGGTATTAAAACGCCGCACCAACTGGTTTAAAGTCGAAACAAATAAAGGTGTGCAAGGTTGGGTAAAACAAGACGCATTGCACATGACCCAAAGCAGTGCTGGTCAGCCGGTGAAATTGTCTGATGGTTCATTTGAGTCCTTTGCTCAGCGTAATGTTGAATTTGGCGCTTTAGGTGGTTCATTTGAAGGTGTGCCTTCGATGACGGTATTTGCTGATTGGGTGGCAACTGAAAACTTAGTCGCTGGTGTCAGTGTGACCCAAGCGCTGGGTGATTTATCTGAAAATCAATTTTTTCTAGTGCGAGTTCAACATACGACATTTCCCGAATGGCGAGTGTCGCCTTACGTGACTTTAGGCGCAGGAAAAATTCGCACTAAACCTAGAGCTAACTTAGTACAAGGTGGAGGTGAAACTCGCACCAGTGATTTATTAGCTGCAGGTGTTGGTTTGCGATATTACATGGCACAAAATTTTATGCTCAAGCTTGAGTATCAGCATCTTCAAGCTTTAACCGACAGAGACGTGAACGAGGATTTAGAACAATGGAAATTGGGATTCGCAGTTTTTTTCTAGCCCTGATAGCTACAGTGATGAGTTTTTCTTTGTTAGCGCAACAAAACATGCAACAAGACGTTGGGCCACAAAGGGCGCAACAAGAAGCACCACAAAGTGTTATCGAGCCTAGTGTTGAACGCCGAGATGTTAACGAAGCCAACATTGACTCAGAAAATTTTGAGTTTGGGATGTTGGTTGGCGTTATCAGCATAGAGGATTTTTCATCTAGTATGCTAGTGGGTGCTCGCGCGGCTTATCACGTCAATGAAGATTTTTTTGTTGAAGCCACTTACGGTCAAGCTGAAGGGGGAGAGACCAGTTTTGAAGTGCTCAGTGGTGGTGCGCCATTTTTAACGGATGAAGAACGAGAGTATCGCTATTACAACTTATCATTAGGTTACAACCTCAATGGTGAAACTTTTCTCACCGACCGCTGGGTGTTTAACTCTGCCACTTATCTCACACTAGGCGCTGGCAGTACCGAATTTGGTGGTGATGAAAGATTTACCCTGACCTTAGGGGCGGGTTATCGCCTGTTACTCACTGACTTTTTTGCTTTGCACATCAATATGAAAAACCATTTGTTTAATTCTGAGTTAATCGGAGAAGAAAAAACCACACAGAACATTGAATATGGCCTGGGTGCCACCTTCTTTTTTTAGTCCGTTGTTTACTTATTGAGAGACTATTATATGTCGTTATTTGTTAAAAAAAATCACCATGATATCAGTCCTAAATTCTATCCTCTTTTAGGTATGGTAATGGTTTCCTTAGCTGTTTTGTGCACATCAATTCACACCTTTGCAGCAGATGTAAAAGGGCCAGCACCAGACTTTACTTTGGCTAGTAAAGAGGGAGGCAATGTGCGTTTGCAAGAACAATTGGGTAACGTGGTGTTGATTAATTTTTGGGCATCTTGGTGTGGCCCATGTCGTGAAGAATTACCTTATTTAGAAGAATTGCAACAGGAATATGCCGATTTGGGTTTCACTATTTTAGCGGTCAATGTGGACGAAGACCCATCTAAAGCTGATATCTTGTTAAACGATATCCCTGTTTCGTTTCCGGTGTTATTTGATGTGAATGACGAAGTCAGCAAATTGTATGATGTGCAGGCTATGCCGACCACTGTGATAGTTGATCGCGATGGTAACCAACGTTTATTGCATCACGGTTATAAAAGTGGTGATGAAATGAAATATAAACAAGCCGTTAAAGCATTACTTCGGGAGTAAACAGTGAAGGCAATCAAAGCAAACCCATTGCGCTCGCTTTTGTTGATCATGGCATTCATGACATCCATGTTAACCAGTGGTTGTAGTAGCACCTTCGAACCTTGGGTGAAGCCTTACGAGCGTGACAATTTGGCTGACCCGATCATGAGCATGAATCGCAATCCTGTGTCGATGTCGTACACCCACCATGCTAATCAAGCACGGGAAGGTGCAAGAGGCGCTGAAGGTGGTGCAGGAGGCGGTTGTGGCTGTAATTAGGCGAAAAATGGCTAGTCCCAGTGGCACGGTAAGAAAATTGCCTGCTCGATTTATATTTGCCTGCTTTGTACTGGGATTGGCGGCTTGGCAAGCTTTTGCTGCCGTGTTACCACAAGACCGCTCTGATGCGATGTATCACTCCTATCAAGGGGGTGGCATGTCAATCGACGGACCGTCAATTTTATTGCGTAAAAAAATCGGTAACCATGTTTCTGTTTCTGCTAATTATTACGTCGATACTATTTCTGGTGCATCCATAGATGTGTTAGCCACTGCTAGTCCCTATGCAGAAGAGCGGACAGAAAATAGTGTGGGTGTTGATTTCCTTCATAATAAAACCTTGATGAGCTTGAACTACACCACTAGCTCAGAGAACGACTTTGAAGCTAAGTCGATTCACTTTGGCGTTAGCCAAGACTTTTTTGGTGACTTAACCACTTTGACTTTAGGTTATTCCAAAGGCAACGATGAAGTGGGTAAAACCGGTGATGATAGTTTTTTAGAACTAGCTGAACGCCAAAATTACCAACTCGGGATCACCCAAGTGATTACCAAGAACATGATAATAGGATTGAGTGTCGAGAACATATCCGATCAAGGGTATTTGAATAATCCTTATCGTTCAGTGCGCTTTTTAGATGCCACGAGCGCCCGTGGTTATCGTTTTGAAACCGAGGTTTACCCGAATACCCGCAGAAGTAATGCTGCCGCTATCACCGCTAACTATTATTTACCTTATCGCGCTTCAGTGTATGGCGAAGCTAAGATGTTTTCGGACTCCTGGGGTATTGAAGCGAATACAGTTAAGTTGGGTTATATCCATACCTTCGGCGAAGACTGGATTGTGGAATTACGGGCTCGACATTATCAACAAGACAAAGCTGATTTTTATCAGGATTTATATACGCGTAGTGCTGAATTTAATTTCCGAGCTCGGGATAAAGAAATGAGTACATTTAACAATTTATCTTTGGGTGTAAGCCTAACCTATGAATTTCAATTTTCAGCGGCTAATTTTTTCAAGAAGAGCACTATCAACCTCGATTTTGATCATGTTAACTATGACTATGATGATTTTAGAGATGTGCTTGCTATTGACGTACCCGTAGGTGCCGAGCCGCTTTATGCGTTTTCGGCCAATATCACACGTTTATATGTGTCCTTATTTTACTAGTGTCCTTTGATTGTCCAAGGGCTACAGGAAGTCTAACACCATGAGTTTTTATTCAGACAAAGCATCCAAAGATAATATTGTTCACTGGTTAATATCATTACTTGTTGGTTTTTTATTCAGTATCAGTTTGAACGTTAATGCTCAGCAAAGTGAGTCGCCAGCCAACAATACTGTGGCTGAACAATTACAACAACTGCGAAAAGAAGTGGTTGCCCTTAACCGAGACCTGTTTGTGTTGGAAGAGGACTTATTGTTTCCCTCTAGCACTCAAGTCGTGGTGTATCTTTCAATGGATATAGGCACTTATTTTAACTTAGACGCAGTGGAGCTGAAAATTGATGACAAGGTTGTTACCTATCATCTGTATACCGAAAAACAAATTCAAGCCTTGTTTAAAGGCGGTGTGCAAAAATTACATATCGATAATTTAGCCCAAGGCGAACATCAGCTTACAGCGTTTTTTATTGGCAAAGGGCCACAAGATAGAGATTACAAAAGAGCTACCAGTATCACCTTTACTAAAACCGCAGAGGCTAAATCCTTGGAGTTGAGCATTATTGATTCTAGTCTTAAACAACAGCCTATTTTTGAGGCGATTGAGCTTTAATATGTTGAAGTGGCTTAGGGCGTTAGGTTGTTGTTTTGCATGGGTGGCTAGTGTTCAAATTAGCGCCCAGCAAGCAACCCTACCCAATTCTGTGCAGATAGAAAAAGCTTACCAGCAAGTTTTGTATGAATATTATCAAGGCAATTTTTCCTTAGCATTGACCAAAATGGCGATACTAGAGCAGAAATTCCCCAATGGGTTGAACCAGATACCCGATTTTTTGAGTGGCTATCAAGTGGAGCCTGAGTTACTAAAAGGCGGTATGAGTTTGGCCTATGGTTTAGATAATCAAGCCGCTGATATTTTCCTGCGTTTATTAAAAAATAATATCGAACCTGATGTCACAGCCTATTCTTGGTTATTACTGGGTAAAACCTATTATCAAAAACGCCAGTTTTCAGACGCAGCTCAAGCTTTACAGCAAATTAGACATGACAATGCAGATAAGTATTTTGAGCCATCTTCCCGTGATAATTGGCTTTATATGCAATCCCAGTTACAGGGTTATTTATTGGGGCAGGGAGCTGAGGGTACTGATATTCAATGGTTAGAACAGTTATCAGAGGATTCCATTTATCGCGACTATGTTCAGTACAATCAAGCGTTAGCGTTGCTGCAAAAAGGGGAAAGCCAACAAGCCATAATTGGTTTATCTTCTTTGACAAATAACTCAAGTGGTTTTGTCAGTCGCTGGATGGGGTGGGCTGAGCCAATATTTAGTGCGAGCGATGAACAAAGTGTTGTAGCTGAGCGTGCTGCCATTCGCGACCGCGCTAACCTAACACTGGGTTACACCCTGCTACAACAGGGTGATCCTCATCAAGGGTTCAGAGTATTTGAAAAGATCCGCACCGAGGGTTTAGACGCAGAAGCCGCGTTATTAGGCTACGGATGGGCTGCAGCTCAAAAGGATGAATTACAAACTGCTTTGGCTATTTGGCAACGACTGATACACATGCCACAAAATAGTGAATACACCTTAGAGGCCTATTTAGCCAGCGCTTATGCCTACGAAACAGCGTTTGCACCAGGTCAATCATTACAGGTTTTACAATTGGGACTTGATCGCTTCAAACAGGCTTTAGTAGATCTTGATCAAGTCGCGCAGCAAGTAGATAAGCGCCAGTTTATTTTGGATTTATTACCCAACATAGCTAACTCGCAAAGAGCAGACGATGCTGAAAATGCAGAACACGCTGAAAATGTGTCCCTTAACACTAAAGGTCAGCAATTTAATACGGCCCAGCTGTTTGATAGTGTGTCTGTCAGTAATGAGTTTAGATCCGGACTGTCGGCATTAGAGCAAAGCCGAGATTTACAACAACAATTGCAAAGCTGGCAACAACGTATGCAGCAATACCATTTGATGTTGGACGAAAGGCAAGTTGAGCGACGCAAGCGCGCAAAACATATTTTACAAAATCGTACCTTAGATCAGTTGTCAGCACTGCAAGTTCAGCGCGATGCCTTGGCGCAAGTCATAGATACCGCTAAACAACAGCAAGATGGGCAAGTTTTTATGAGCCTGCAAAGTCAAAAGTGGTTAGACAGAGTCAAGCGTTCAGAAAAACGTTTAGCGACAATAACTCAGCTTAAAAAACAACTAGGTCAACCACCTTTAGATGACGCTTACCAGCGACGGGTAGATCGAGTGGCGGGGCGTTTAGTGTGGCAAGCAAGCGAAGCTTACTCGGCTAATACATGGCAAGCTCAGAAGGCTTTGAATCAACTAGACGCTGAAATAGCCAAAGCACAACAGCGTCAGCAGCAACTCCTTATACAACTAGCAGCCAAACCTGATTTTGCCAAGCAAAGACTGAGGGTCAGCGCTTTGGCGCAGCGAATTAACATTGAAATTGTCAAAAGCAATAGTGTGCAGGATGCACTGATTGAGCAGTTATCTGAGACCTTCAATCAGTTTATCCGAGCCCACAAACAAAAAATCAGTCAGTATATTTTACAAGCGCAATTAGCCATGGTGCGCTTGAATGATCAAGCGTTATTAAATGACAATGACAGCCCAACACCATTAAATGACACTTCAGTAAAAGAGGGTGACCAGCTATGAGATTGGGTCATTCACTGCTCGCTGTAGTCGGTCTGATGTTGCCGTTATCTGGATGCGGATTGTTTTCGGGTGAAAATTCACAACAAGTGGGGCAAGCGCCCTCAATAAGCAAACAAACTTTGGGCGATGTATATTTTGAGCCTTTGTCACTTGACTATACACCACTAGAGCAGCCGAAAACAGAATCCATGCGAGATGCCTATAAGGCTTTACTTGAAGTGGTGGGCGATCCGCTAATTAAAAAAATAGTGCAGTACCGGTTAGCCGACTTAGAAGTATCTCTGGCTGAGCAAAAACAAGAAGACGGTTCACCCATTGACTCAGTTGCAAGCAATGATAAGAAGGGCGGTTCTAACCAAGCCAGCCCAGCACCACATAAGTTATTTGATTTAGCCATAATGCAATACCAACAATTGCTGGTGGATCATCCACAAAACCCAGAAAACGTAGACGTGCTTTACCAGCTAGCTAAGGCCTATGAACAACAAGGTCAAATACAAGATAGTTTTGCCACTTTACAGCAGTTATTACAGCAATTCCCTGATAATGCCTACCTAGCTGAAACCCACTTTAGAATGGGGGAAGTTGAATTTAATCGTGCTAACTATCCATTAGCTATAGGTGCCTACAATAAGGTGTTAGCCCAAGGTGAACAAAACCCTTATTACGGCACCGCTGCTTACATGCTGGGCTGGAGTTATTTTAAAAATGAACAGCAAAGCGAAGCCTTAAAAGCATTTACTACCTTGCTCGACCATAAATTACCCAATCAAATTGTGGCCCAGCAGATGTTGTCGCAGGTAGACAGTCAAGCTCAAATTGAGCGTTTACCTGTGGGTGAAAAACGCTTGGTCAACGACACTATTCGTATTATGAGTTTGTTGTTTTCTTATCAGGACAGCCAGCTTTCTTATCAAAATATCGAAGTTGCACATGCAGCCCAGAGTGTCGCAGAGCATTTCAAACAAGTTGCAAGTAGGCATTATGAATATGTGTTGTACGACGCTTTGGCGCAACACTATCTGAATAACGACAGGTATCGTGATAGCGCTAAAACATATCAAGCCTTTACTGAAAACCATGGTGAACATTTTCAAGCCGCTATTTTTGCGGTAAAACAAATTGACGCTTACATCCTAGGTAAATTCCCTACTCTAGTTTTACCCGCCAAACAGGATTTTGTGACACGTTATGGTATTGCTGGCACGTATTGGCTTAATTGGCCGATTGTGTTGCAAGAACAAGTTGCACCATATTTAAACGAATATTTACAAGAGCTTGCACAATATGAGCATAGCCGCGGGCAGATGTTAGCCAGCGCTAGTCAAAAAACCACCCTTGAGGACAGTGATAAAAATCGACCCTCAGCTCAAAAGCTAAAAGCACAAGCCACACAAGCTTTGTTGTTAGCGTCAAAGTGGTATCAGCAATTTATTCTGACTTTCCCCAAAGATCAGCAAACCCCTGAATCAACCTATCGTTTAGGTGAGGCTTTATATGAAGCACAGCATTATGCAGAGTCTATTAATGCATTCGAACGTTATGCTTATCAGCATCTTCAACCTAATACCCATATCACCACTGCCCACCCCAAAGCAGCAGAAGCGGCTTATGCTGCTATTTTGGCTTACCAGAAAATTCAATTATTGCCTTTAACGTCTCTAGTCCCTTTAGACTCTCTTTACTCTCTTGACCCTCTTGACTATTTACCATTGCAAGATAATGACCAGCAGACTAGTTGGTTAGACAAACAGCTTATTGCTCAAGACAATTTTGTGAATAATTTTGTTGATGATCCTAGGGCGAGCGACATTTTGTACAGCAGCATGCAACAACTTTTTACCTTAAAACGTTATGATTTGGCTATTGCGGCGGCCACTAAACTGCTGGATTGGCACCTCAAAGTAGCATCTGATAAACGCCTAGCCAGTTATTTAGTGACAGGGCACAGTCAATTTGCGTTGCAGCAATATGCCCTTGGTGAATCTACCTATGACCAAATCCTACAATTGTTGCCAGATAATGATCGCCGTCGCCCAGATATTCGTGATCGTTTAGCCGCGAGCATTTACAAACAAGGTGAGCAGAAGGTTAGCTATAATTATTTACCCTTGGCCATTAACGATTTTTTGAGAGTGTTGGCTAAAACACCTGAGACGGCTATTCGTGTCAACGCACAATATGATGCCGCGACCTATTTGTTAGAGATGCAACAATGGCAGCAAGGTATTGACTTATTTGAGGACTTTAGACGCCGTTTTCCAAAGGATAAGTTGACAGCAAACATCCAAGATAAATTGATTATGGCTTATCAACAGAATAAAAACTGGCAACAAGCCGCTGATGAGTTATTGGTTTTACACCAAGCTAACCCTCAGTCTGAAGAGGGCAGGCAAGCCTTGTATGTGGCGGCGCAATATTTAAACAAAATTGATAACAGACAGCAGGCATTAGAGGCTTACCGCACTTATGCTCATAGTTATGCCATGCCTTTTGCTGAAGCCAACGAAGCTCGCTTCATTATGAGTGAGTTCTATGTTGCAAGTCATGAGCCCAGTAAGCGCCGTTTTTGGTTGAATAAATTAATTCAAGCAGACAAACAAGCACAACAATCGCCAGATATTGAACGGGATGATCGTACTCGGTATCTAGCAGCAATGGCATCCAATGTGTTTGCCGCTGAAACACTAGACCTGTACAAAAAAATTAAATTAACGCAGCCATTAAAAGCAAGCTTAACTAAGAAAAAAACGGCATTAAATAATGCGCTGAATGCCTACAACAAAACCTTGGATTATAAAGTCGAGGAATTCAGTACCTCAGCCAACTTTAGTATTGCCGATATTTATCATCAACTTGCCAAAGATTTGATGACATCCAGTAAGCCTAAAAACCTCAATGCCCTAGAGCTAGAACAATATGATTTATTGCTTGAAGAACAAGCTTACCCCTTTGAAGAAAAAGCCATCGACATTCATGAAACTAACGCGAAACGAAGTTGGCAAGGTAGTTATGATACTTGGGTCCAAAAGAGTTTCAGCGCTCTAGAAAAATTGCTTCCTGCCAGATATAACAAACCAGAAAAGAGCGTGGAGGTCACGGATGAAATTAACTAATGTGTTTGTTGTTTTGATGGGGATGAGTATCACATTACTAAACGGCTGTGCTACTTTATTCCCTGTTGATGAAACAGATAAAAACGTTTCACAAGCCTCGGTAGTGTCATTAACACCACTGCAATCTAGGGCGAAGGTTTTACAGGCACTGCCTAATCTATATAAAACACAGGCGAACAAAAATAAATCTAGTGCCAAGATCCTAAATCAATTTAAAGCGGCTTTGTTGTTAAAGCAGCAAGGTCAGTTCCCCCAAGCTAGGGATAGGTTTATTGCCATGTCTGAACTACACCCAGACCTTTCAGGTATATGGTTGCAATTAGCCTTGTTGGTCAAGCAACAAAACAACGACCATTTGCAACAACAACAACAACAACAACAACAACAACAACAACAACAGCAGCAACAACAACAACAACAGCAACAGCAACAGCAACAGCAACAGCAACAGCAACAGCAACAGCAACACCAAGATATGACGAGATATCTTAATAACGCTATTTCTGCTAATCCATTAAATTACCTAGCCCACAACGAATTTGCTATGGTGTTGCGTCAACAAGGACAATTTCAGCAGGCATTAAGCCATTATGAATTAGCCATAAAAAGCTGGCCTGCTTTTGCAGAGGGATATCTCAATCGCGGCATACTATACGACCTATACATGGGGGGAAAGTCTCTGGCACTGGATGATTATGAGCTTTATCAAGCTTTGACCAATGACAGTTCACGGCAATTAAAAGGTTGGATAATTGATTTACAGAGGCAAATTAAGCATGCCCAACAGGACACTCAAACGGGAGCGATGTTATGATCCACCCACAACGTTATTTAGGCGCTTATTTAACCGCTATGTGTGTCGCTCTGTCTTTAGGTTTTTTTGGTAATATAGTTAACGCCCAAGAGCCTGCAGTCATCCAGTTAGAAGAGACCATACGGGGTAATCAAGAGCAGCCCAAAGTGCTGACGATAGTGCCGTGGCAATCGCCTAAAACCAAACAAGCTTTGCCTAGCCCTATTGTTGATCGAATTAATAAGTCGTTTGTGCCGCTACAACGGGAAGAACTCAAGCGTCAAATTCACATACTAAATAAAAAAAACATACCCCAGCCTTAAGGTTAATACCTATAGGCTTTGGGCGAAAAGATATAATGAACAGATTACATAGTAGGAGTCAGTGATGGAATTTTTTGAAGTAGTAGTAAGATTTTTTCAAGAGGGAGGTGCGTTTATGTTTCCTATTGCGGTTGTGTTGGCAATAGGCCTAGCGATAGCAATAGAGCGGTATTTCTTTTTAAGTTTTTCTAAAAGTGTCAATAAGAAAGCGTTTAAACAAATGGAACCCCTACTGAATAAACACGATTACACTGGGGTATTAAGTTTTGCTAGTAGTGATAAAGCGCCGATTAGCCGCATAATTGGGGCCGGTATGGCACGTTTGAATCACAGTCAAAGGCGTGAGGATATCGAATATGCGATGGAAGAAGGTTTGATGGAAACCACACCTCGCCTTGAAAAACGTACTGCTTATTTGGCGACCTTGGCGAATATCTCAACTTTGTTAGGCTTACTGGGCACCATTATTGGTTTGATTGCTGCTTTTTCAGCTGTGGCAACCGCTGACCCATCAGAAAAAGCCAGCTTGTTGTCCCAGAGCATCTCGGTGGCGATGAATACTACCGCCTTTGGTTTGATTGCGGCTATTCCACTTTTGGCTTTTCATTCGGTGTTACAAACCAAAACCACTGAAATCATCGACAGCATGGAAATGGCTGGGGTGAAATGTTTGAACGCATTGATAGCCCGGAATGATCTGAATACCCAATCACGTTCTTCAGATGACAATCGATAGATTTCTATTAATAGATAATGATCACTAGATAACGATTAATAGATCATGCCAACAAATTATCCAAGTATAGGAATAAGTTATGGCGCGTAGAGCTAAATTCGGACGTGGTAGTCGAGGCATCAAAAAAGACGCTGAGCTGGACATCACCTCTTTTATGAATTTGATGATAGTACTGGTGCCAGTATTATTGATGATGATGGTGTTCTCGCGGATTACCGTTTTAGAACTTGCTTTGCCGCAGCTTGGTGAAGCCAATGAACAAAATATTGATGTAAAAGATCAGCGTTTGGAGCTGGTGGTAAGAGCGGACAGTATTGCCGTTTATTACCCTCAAGGGTATCTAGTGAAAGAGTTAGTAGTTACCGAACAAGGCTATGATTATCTGGCCTTACAAATGGTCCTTAGGCAAATTAAGCAGACTCTGATAAACAAAAACATTGATAAAAAAGCCGCTACTTTGTTATTAGAAGAAGACATTCCTTATCAAGTGATTGTGGCATTAATGGATACCACTCGTTCATACCAAGATGTATTAATTGCCTCTGTAGTGGACGCTGAACTTTTTCCCGAAATTTCCCTAGGAGATGCGCCAATCGATATTGCTCCTGTCGCATCCAATGAGTCTTTGGGGAGTGCAAAATGAAAAGATCAGCAAGAGCTATGCGTATGGAACGTCATCACAAACGTATGGCTAAAGATTCCAAACTCAGCTTAGTTTCTCTGATGGATATTTTTACTATTCTGGTGTTTTTCTTGATGGTTAATGCATCTGAAGTGCAAGTGTTACAAAACAGCAAAAGTGTTGAGTTGCCTGAATCGACTGCACAACAAGGGGCTAAAGAAACCCTGATCTTGATGGTTAACAATAACGATCTGATTTTACAAGGCCAGAAATTAGCCGACGTAAAAACTATTCTGAATCAAAACGACGACCTGATACCTGAACTGGCTACCGAGCTGGCATACCAAATTAATCGAACAGGTAACAGCGGCGACAAAGATCCCGATGGCAACGATATCGAAAGAGCGATTACCATTATGGGCGATAAGAATATTCCCTATACCTTGCTCAAACGTATTATGCAGACATGCGCTCAAGCAGGGTTTACTAATATATCTTTGGCTGTTGAAGGGCAAGAGCCAGCCCTGCAGCCCAATGAAAGCAAATTGAATAATGTGGCTGCGGCTCAAGGTGAAGAGTTATGAATGCGGCCGCTATGAATGTGCACACCGCCACTGCTAACAGTAAAATGTCAGAGCCCAATTCCTTTATTACAATACTGCCATGGTCGTCAAGTGAGCTGGAAAATAAACGTTTTAAAGCTATCACCGCTGTTGTTTTGTGCATCACTTTGGCCTTTGCGGCAATGGTGAAATGGCAGGAGTTACCAGAACGCCCTCGTGCTGAAAAAGAAAAAGTACCTGCCCAGTTAACGCGTTTAATGACGCCTAGGAAAGTCGAATCACCTAAGCCTATTCCAGTGCCAATCCCTAAGCCGGTCATACCAAAGCCATTGCCTGAGCCTAAGATTGAAAAACCAAAACCTGTGCCACCTAAACCAACAGAGCCAAAGAAGGCAGCACCCAAAGAAATCAAAAAAGTGCCGCCTAAACCGGTTAAGTTAAAAGTGCCCACACAAGCAGAAATAACCGAACAAGCTAAAACCAAAGCCAAACAATCAGGATTGTTGGCCTTCCAAGATGATTTAGCCAGTATGCGAGACAACGTCAGCCTGAGTAATTTAGCTGATACCAACACCATTAAAGGTGCAGGAACCAGTAATCAAACCCAGCGTAAATTTATCGGTAAGAAAGTAACGGGAAATAGTGGCGGTGTAGATACCAGTAATTTGACGACTAATATCGGCTCAAGGGGGGAACTGGCAGGACGAAAGAACACTGAATATGTGGCACCTAGTGAAGGTTTAGCATCATTGGCAGCTAAGCAAGTTGTAACCGAAGACAGTGTGTTGGGTAGCCGCCAAACTGAAAATATCCGCAAGGTGCTTGATGCTAACAAGGGAGCAATTTATGCCATTTACCGTAAAGCGTTACGCTCAGACCCTAGTTTGCAAGGTAAGGTCACCGTTAAATTAAGCATAGAGCCAAATGGTGGCGTATCTAACGTTGAACTAGTGTTTAGCGAACTTGATTCAACCGATGTTGAAAACAAATTACTCAGTCGCATTAAACTCATTAATTTTGGTGAACAAAACGTTAGCCTTACGCTACTGGATTATTCGTTTAATTTTTTACCCTTCTAAGGTAGCGACTAGATGTTCAACCAACATGGCGATTTTAACATAACACTTCAGGGTGATATTTTGTTTGTGGTTGTGACAGGCCCATGGAATGCCGAAACAGCAAATGCTTACAGAGCGGCCATCCTTAAAACCATTGAGCCTGGTAAAGGTAAACTTTGGGGTTTTATGATTATTTACCCCGGTCCATTCTCGAGCCATGGGCAGAAATGCGAAAATATCGATTTAAAAATCTAGTGGTTGAAGATAAACACCTACTCTATTATCCACCTGCCATGTATTTTTTCGTTCAAAAAAATAACCACACTTTAGTTCAGAGACTGGAATATGGCTTAAATCAAGCTATTGATGACGGCAGTTTCGACACACTCCTATATTCCTACCTAGCACATCAAGAGGCTTTATCTAAGGCAAGGTTAAACAGTAGGATTATGCACAAACTATCCAACCCTTTTCTACCAAAAAAGCGCTTACCCCTTAGCTAATAAACGTTTGTGGCATCAAACTACACATTAATCTCAATTTAATTTCAATTTTCGCTGCTATCAATTGTTTGGGTATATTGATTGTATCTGCGCTATAACCTGCGTAAAATCCGCCGCGGAGTTGGCCAGACAATCGTCGTTCAGTTTTCATTCGTGAATTTCTGAAGGGAGGAAAGTCCGGGCTCCATAGGGCAGGGTGCCAGGTAACGCCTGGGCGGCGCGAGCCGACGACAAGTGCAGCAGAGAGAAGACCGCCTGTTTGTTATCAGTAACAAATCGGTAAGGGTGAAAGGGTGCGGTAAGAGCGCACCGCGTTGCTGGCAACAGTATACGGCAAGGTAAACTCCACCCGGAGCAAGACCAAATAGGATCTCGTATGGCGTGGCCCACGTTGAGATCGGGTGTGTTGCTGGAGCCAGTGAGCGATTGCTGGCCTAGATGAATGATTGTCGTTGTTTGTTTTCGAACAAACTTCACAGAACCCGGCTTATCGGCCAACTCCACTATTTCTTCCTTTGATGGGTTGAATAAGTCCTCGCAGCATTTTTTTGAAAAATTGATAACATCCATTGTATATTAGGCCTTTTCAAAACTAAGGCTCTCGTTACTTGATAGCAAAGTTGATGACTAGTAGCCCTAATGTTTTGTTTTAATGAGTCATCATTCTCAGAAAAGACAAGATTTTGCTAGAAAGGTTCTTAAGGTGTTAGGAGTGTTTGATTATTAGTAAAAAATTGAATTTAACCCAAGTGTCCAAACAACTGGGTGTATCTACGGCAACTGTTTCAAACGCATTTAATCGGCCAGATCAATTGTCATCAAAGCTCAGGGATCGCATTCTGTCTGAAGCCGCAGAATTAGGCTATCACGGCCCAAATTTGGCTGCGCGTTTACTAAGAAAAGGCGAGTCAGGTGTTATAGGGGTAATGATGGTTGATTCCCTGAGTTATTCTTTTTCCGATCCAGTCGCCAGTCAATTATTGCAGGGCATTGCTGAAGTGTTGGTTGAAAATGGCAAACAGATGCTGCTGTTATCTAGTGCTTTGGATTCAGCAGAACAAAGTAGTGCTGAATCATTGCCTGATGGGTTTATTTTGTATGGTGCTTTGCAGGGAAATTCATTCGAGCAGATCAAGCGTTTAGGTAAACCTATTGTCAAAGTGGATTATCATTCAGGTAGCACTCATTCAGTGAATATAGATAATGAAGCTGCGGCTTTTATCATTGCTAAACATGCTCTTAAAGGTCAGGAGCAAAGTATTGCGATATTAGGCTTAAGATTAGTTGACTCAAATCGGGTATGTAGATTAACTCATGAAGATTTATTGACTGAGTCACAGGACGTAGCTCACAGCAGATTAAAAGGTTATTTAAGAGCCGCAAAAGACCTCAATATTGAAGTCGTAGCCAGCCAGATATGGCACGTACCTATTAATAACGCCGAGACAGCAGAAGTGGCAGTCAGAGAGGTCTTAAGTTTATCTGATTTACCAAAAGTCATACTCTGCATGAGCGATGTGATCGCGTTGACAGTACTGCGGGTGGCTAAAGAGTTGGGTATCAATGTACCAGAGGAATTACGTATCACTGGGTTTGACGATACGCCAGAAGCATCTCGCTCTGAGCCTGCACTCACTACCATTTGCCAACAGAGTATCGAAAAAGGACGTGTTGCCGCTAAATTACTGCTGAACACGGCACAAGGAGACGACACAGTTCAAAAAATCGTTTTGGACACGCGTTTAGTCATACGTCAAAGTTGTCCTTAGGTTGAATCGTTCACCCCCTAAATGAAACGTCTGGTCAACAGCTTCAAATTAGACTTAATAGGCGGGTAGGAGTGAGTATCCCACTTCGCTTCCTATTATATAAATTTCGCGGATCTCCTTTTGTTTTCTTAAAAATCGCTAAGTTATTAATTTAGTTATGGAAAATGTTTTTCACAAGACTTTTAATAGGAAGCATCAAAGGGTCGTTAAAGTCAGGGTGACCCCGTCAAGGTGACCCCGTCAAGTCTTCTTTTGCTTTTTGATTTCAACACAATTTCGGGTTGGAAAAATATAAAATATACAGACTTAAATCAATAAGTAACGGCTGAAACTTTTGACGACTCAAATCAATTCGAGCAGTTACATATACGAAATGCTCGATAATAAGTGTTAGATTGTTTCTCAATTTATGGTGGCTATTCAAAGTATGAAAGTAATATTGTTACTTATATTATTCACTTCTCCATTTACTGTTTTGCTACTTAAAAAAAAAGAGGCCATAGACTTTTACAAAGATAGAACAGCAGCTTTTACACCTTTAAAGGCTTTTAATAATTTTAAAGAGCTCGCTGATAAAGGGAGTAATAATGCTAGAGTATTATTGTTTGCTATTTTTTATGAGTTTCTAAGAGAACTTGAAGCGTTTGTTGCCTTCACTATCAACCACCTTGCTATTGCAGCAAGGGCTGGCGATAAACTTGCGCAATATAATTTAGGGTTAATATTGATAAAAGGCCTATTCATACCACAGGATATAGCCTTAGGTTTAACATGGCTTGAAAAATCAGCGGCTCAGGGTGAAATATCAAGTATGGAATTTTTAGGAATAACATACATAACGTTATTTGAAACAGATAAAACCAATAAGTTATACGCTGAAAAATCTATTTACTGGCTACGCCAAGCTATTAAAAATGAAACAACTGATTCAAATATATATCTTTTATATGGTATGGCTATTTACGATCATAATAGAAATTTTGATGAGGCATCATCGCATATACGAAAAGCTATAAAGCTAGGCGATAAAAATGCAATAGAAGCATTAAGTCTATTATCAAAAAGGCACAATCTAACAAGTCATTAAAGCAGGACAAAAAATAGTTGGTTTTTGCTCCTGCGTCGCTAATTTATACTAACTATTTTTAGCCCCTTAATGAGGCGTTGAGGCTGTAAAAAAGGTCAGAGCCAGAAAAACTGTAGTGCGCTTACGTAAAATATTTATGTTGTTTAATGGTTAAAAGCAATCTAGATTTAATGTAGCGACGGATTTTTAAGGGCAATTTTGGCTGATTTGTAGATTGAATATTAGGTTGAGGGTTTTTCTACACCCTTGTTAGGAATATGAGTAGTTAGTGTTACCAGCGAAAAAAGGTTAAGAAGAATGTCAATGAAACGAAATGGATTATGGGTTGTATTCGCGATCTTTGCTTTTACTGCAATGTATTTTCATGATGGCGAGCCGTTGTTTATAAGTCATGGGGCATATCCTGTCGGTAAAGCAATAGCATGGATTATGTTGATTTGTTTTTTGTCATATTCAATTTACTGCAGCACAAAAGAAAATATTTTTAAAACTATCAAGACTATCTATCCGTTGCATTGGGCAAGGCAAATTGGAATCGATCTTTATCTTGGTATAGTTATAACAATGTTCCTTATATACCTTAATGAAGGTTCGTTATTGATTGTGGCTTTGTGGTTTATCCCTGTAGTACTTTTTGCCAATTTGGCGACACTCTTGTATGTGGCAATGAATTACGATTCCATTGTTTCACAATTTTTATAAACCCATACGAGACAAATTGAGCTAACAAAGTGTCCAACTCGGAGTCTGTAATGCTCTCACCTTTTTGATCCAATCGGTATTATCAACTAGGCAGTGGAGCTTTAGTGATGCCAGGTTTTTCCTCAGCTTTCTTATATGTGGTTCAGGCTTTTATCTCGTTACTCGCAATCAGCCACATGACTTGGTAAGGCAAAAGTTGAATATCTGATGATACGCCATAAATATTTTCTCCGCTGATTAAGTCCATAAAACGACTTGCATTAAGTTGTGTCAAGACTTTGCCATCTAGACACTGCACATTCTCGCTGAAGTTAGCCAAAGCCAATAAAGTTTGCCCTTGGTCATTACGTCTCGTATAAGCGAACACATGTTCATTGTTTACTTCAATAAAATCAGTATCTGCATTGCCTAATATTTTATTGTGTTTACGGATAAGGATTAAATGCTCGAGTTCCTGTGCAATTCTTTGATTTGGTGTATCTATTTTTTTAGCGTTGTTTACATCGCTGTCTTTAATGCTTAGTCGGTGTACCCACCTGCCGTCATGGGCTTTGCTGGGATCATCTTGATACTCATAGTTGTTGAGTAAACCCAATTCGTCCCCTGAATAAAGTAGCGGGATACCACCAATGCTTAGAATAATTGAGTGGATCATCAATATTCGTGCAACTGCGTGGTCTATCAATTCGGTATCGCCATGCTCAATGGCTTTTTCTAAACCGGCTAGTGATGCCAATGATCCACATACTCGGCAATCACCGGTTTCGGCGTTTTCGCCAAAGGCCACACCAGAAGCAAAAGACCCCTCAAACCTACCCGTATAAAACTGGTTCAAGAAATGTCTGTGGTCATTGCCATTCATCCCCAGTTCAACGGCTAAGGTATCATCGAAGGTCCAACCAATATCATCATGGCTGCGGGCGTAATTGACCCAAGCGCAGTCACCTGAAATGTCAAAACTTGTACGCATGGATTGGGTGAGTAACTTTGTTTTTCTGGTGGCTAAGCTATTCCATATTAATGCCATTAACAGGGGATTATAGGAAAGTTGGCACTCGTCTTTATCGATATATTTGATGACTTCATCTGGATGCACTATGGCTTCTGACTTAAACACCACACTTGGCGCCACGATTTTTAGACAGCGATTAAAAGCCTGTATCAATAAATGCGCTTTTGGCTGGTTTTCGCAACTAGTGCCCATTTCTTTCCAAATAAAGGCAAGTGCATCTAGCCTTAATGCATCACAGCCTAGGTTAGCCAAAAAAAACATTTCGTCTGCAATGGCATTAAAAACCGCAGGATTGGAATAATTGAGATCCCACTGGAAATTATTGAATGTCGTCCACACCCATTTATTGGCTGTTTGGCTCCAAGTGAAATTACCTTTTCGAACTTGTGGAAATATCTCTCTTAAATTTTGTTCATACATGTCAGGCAAGGTTTTATCATCAAACATCCAATAAAATTCTTGGTATTCAGTATTCCCTTTTTGCGCTTCTTTTGCCCATTGATGTTCATCAGAAGTATGGTTAAAAACAAAATCTAAGACTAGGTTGATACCTGCTTTAGACAAAGCATCAGAGAGTCTTTTAAGATCTTTTATGCTGCCTAGTTTTTCATCTGTTTGACGATAATCCGATACCGCATATCCACCATCGCTGTCGCCTTGAGGTGATTTATACAGTGGCATGAGATGTAAATAAGTGATCCCAAGAGAGGTTAAATAAGGAATTTTTTCTTCAAGATTAACTAAGTCACCAGCAAATAAATCTACGTAACAGGATAGTCCAAGCATGCTTTCGTTTTTGTACCAATCAGGCTCTTTTGCACGCTTAATGTCTTGCTGTTTTAATTTGCTACTTCTTTCTTTTAGCGCACTTTTCATGATGTGCACCAGTTGCTGTAAAAAGTAATAGAAATCATAACGTTGACCATAAACTTGATGCAGCAACGAAAACAGCACCACAAAGTTTTCTTCTAGGCGCTGGTTAAACAATTGTTGATCTTTTTTGCTTAACCCAGACAGATCAGTGTTTTCTAGTAATCTTTGTAAAGTTCGTCTACTTTCTAAAATTAGATTCATTTAAACCACTTAATTAAACGTTTAAGTATATTTGGTGATGAGCAATATACGGTTTAAGGTCATTGTTTGCAACAATAATAACAAGTTGTTTACAATGAGTATCTTTTTTGCTAAATTGCATCTTAATCGTTTAAGTTGATTTTTAAAACTCCCTTAAATTATTTTTATACACTTAAAAAAATAAAAGCACACAGTAAAAACACTCTGGGCAGTAGGCTTAAAGTTATTAATTAATAGAGTGTTTCGACTAAATTGACACCACTGAACTGGAGAGACATATGAAAACGTTATTTAGGCAATCTGCCATTACCGCAGCACTTGCCATTGCGCTGCATTCTTCTGCTTTTGCTCAAGAAGCCGAAGCACAAGCACAGCCGCAGATTGAGCAAATTGTTGTTACTGCAAGCCCTACAGGTGCAACTATGCAAGAAGCAAGTGTATCGGTAAGTTCTTTTGATGAAGAAGCTATATTTAAGATTGCACCACGTTCGACTGCTGAAATATTTAGAGCCTTGCCGGGTATTCGTGCTGAGTCATCTGGTGGCGGAGGCAACGCCAATATTACTATTCGTGGTATTCCTTTGGCGACGGGTGGTTCCAAATTTTTACAAATTCATGAAGACGGTTTACCTGTTTTAGAATATGGAGATATTAACTTTGGTAATGCCGATAATTTCTTACGTTATGACTGGTCTGTGGGTTTAGTCGAGGCGGTACGAGGTGGTTCAGCATCCACATTTGCCAGTAACTCTCCAGGTGGGGTGATTAACCTTATAAGCAAAACTGGTGAAACTGGTGGTGGTGCCCTTGGTACTTCATTTGGCTTAGATTACGATGAGTTCCGACTTGATTTTTCTTACGGCGGAGAGATTAACAACGACCTGTATTTTCATGTTGGTGGTTTTGCCAGAGGTGGCGAAGGTACGCGCGACACTGGTTATAATGGTGATCAGGGGGGGCAAATCAAATTTAATATTACTCAAGTGTTAGACAATGGTTACCTACGTTTTTACTTCAAGCAACTTGATGACAAAGTGACAACTTATCTGCCAGCACCTGTTCTTGTGAATAGTAATGGTGACTTTGGACCTGTCGAAAATTTTGATGCCAGCAGTCAAACATTACACTCTGCCTACACCACTAATGTGTCGAGCTTTGACTCATTTGGTAATCCTCTGAACAGAGATCTCACTGATGGAATTGAATCCAATGTGACATCTTTTGGTTTTGAGGCAAACATAGAAGTGGCTGAAGACTTAGTGTTTTTAAATAAATTCAGAACCTCTGAAATCAGCGGTAGTTTTATCGCACCATTTACCGATACGTTCGGAGACTACGGTCCACAATCAGCTGATAGTTTAGCCAGTAATATTTGTAATGCCGCCCTTGATGGTGAAGGTAATGCATTTAACTGTGCGTCTACTAGTGTCACTTTGGCAAACGGCCCTAATTCAGGTGAAGCCTATAATGGTTTAGCTTTTTTGAACTTACTTTTTGATACTTCTATCAACGATCTAGGTAATCTTATCAATGATATGAATTTGCGCAAAGAATGGGACAGTGGTTTATCCCTAACGGGTGGTTATTATTATTCGATGCAAGATATCGCAACCAGTTGGAATAGTTGGAATACCTTTATTCAAACAGTGGACGGCGATAATTCTCAGTACTTACATATCGAAGATGCCGATGGCGAAGCGTTAGTTAACGAAGGCTTGTGGGCACCCGCGTTCCTTTCTTGGGAATGGGATCTACGTTACACCACTACCGCTCCGTACTTAAATATTGGTTATGAAGCCGGTGACAATTGGTTATTTGATGCCAGTCTCAGGCGAGATACCGTGCAGGCGAATGGCGAACTCATTAACGCTTGTTGTGGCGGTAATACAGATTTTGACTTAAATGGTGATGGGGTGATTTCAGGTAATTCTGAAGATGCGTCAGCATCAAATGGTTTTGGCTTTGGTGGCGGTGTCATTAACCTCAATCGTGCTGGCGCTGCTAGCCAAATCGTTAATTATGAAGCCAGCATGACGTCTTACTCTATTGGTGGTTCGTATATCATGGATAAATCAAAAACGATATTTGCTCGTTATAGTAAAGGCGGTCGCGCTATCGCCGATAGACTTTTACAGATAGGCGGAACACTTAACTCAGATGGTTCATTAACCAGTACTACATCAGGTTTTGATGAGACTAAGCAGCTTGAAATTGGCTTTAAGTATGCCACGAGTGACTTGCGATTGAATGCCACATTATTTGACACTGTGACTGAAGATACTCAAGCGGAACTCACTAGCGGACTCACCTTTATTCGTGAATACGAAGCAACAGGTATTGAGCTTGAAGGTAACTATGAGTTTGGCTCAGGCTTTTCTCTCTCTGGTAATGCAACTTGGACAGATGCAGAGATTAGTGATGATAAGTTTAATCCTGCATTAGTGGGGCAAACCCCACGTCGCCAAGCTGATTTTATCTATACCATTTCACCGCAGTATCAAGCTGATGATTATTTGTTAGGCGCATCGTTACAAGGTTCAACTGAGTTTTTCCTAGGTGATACAAACGAGCTTAAACAAGATGGTTATAACTTGGTTAACCTGTATGCGACTTGGTATGTTTCTGATTTGTTTTCTGTTTCATTAAACGTTAATAACCTAACGGATGAATTTGTTATTACTGAATCTGAAGAGACCAGTGCCAGTGCTGGGGATATTATTCGAGCCAGACCGTTAAATGGTCGTACGTCTTCTTTATCTATTAAATATATGTTTGATTAGTTAATAATAAGATGCCCACTTAGCTGTTAAGTGGGCAATAAAAGTTGTGTTCAGAATGTATTGTTACTGAAGGTGAAGTTGTGATGACTAATACTCAAACAAATAATAGAAATTTGGCGTTGGTTAGATGGTTAACCTATCTAATGTTTATGATGTTTGCCATGACATCAGACTCGGTGGGCGAAATTATCAAAGAGGTCAAACGCGAGTTTGACGTAAGCAATACCGAAGCAAGTTTAATGCACACACTGTTTATGGTGGGTATCGCTTTTTCAGGTTTGTTTTTAGGTTTTTTGGCTGATAAATTTGGTCGTAAAAACACCATAATTTTAGGTTTGTCTTTATTTGCAATCTCTTGTTATTTGTTTTTAGTAGGGACTAGTTTTGCTTTTATCCTTGGCTTAATTACGCTGTCTGGCATTGCGGTTGGTATATTTAAAACCGCGGCGCTAGCACTAATAGGTGATATTTCTACTTCTACCAAACAACATACCGGTACCATGAATGGTGCGGAAGCATTTTTTGGTGTGGGAGCTATTATTGGTCCTCTGCTCGTCGCTTGGTTAGTCAGAGAAGGAGTGGATTGGAAGTGGCTGTACGTAATAGCTGGAGGTTTATGTACCTTGCTCATAGCAATGGCTTACAAGGTTGATTATCCAGAATTTAAGGCCAGCGATAATACTGCCAAAAAAGGTAGTAACTTCGTGAGTAGTTTAAAGTTATTAAAAAATCCCTATTCAATGGGGTTCTCAATCGGTGCTTTTTTATACGTCGCCGCTGAAAGCGCTATTTATGTTTGGATGCCAAGTTATTTAGTGTGTGATGCATCTAGCCTAGAAGACACCTTTGCTTGTTACGCAAGTGACGGGCAACAAATGTTAGCGATGTACGCAGTGGCGGTGTTTTTCTCCTTACGAGCTGCGGGCAGATTTGTGGGTATTTGGATGATGCAACGTTTCAACTGGGCACTGGTATTGATGCTGTTTAGTGGGGCTATCTTAGTGTGTTTTGTTGGCGGACTAATGGGCGGAAGAGAAACCGCACTTTATCTATTTCCTTTAACGGGTATTTTCATGTCAGTCATTTACCCTACCTTCAACTCCAAAGGCATAAGTTGTTTTCCTAAAGCTGAGCATGGCAGCGTAGCAGGGATTATTTTGTTTTTTACTGCAGCGGGGGCAGCAGCAGGTCCTCTGATTATGGGGATTGTGAGTGATGCATATGATGGTGAAGCAAAATATGGTTTTATGGTGGCTACAGGTTTCGCAGCGGTATTGTTTGCTGGTTTGCTTTACAACTATATATTTAATCCTACCGAAGCGCGCTTGGCTGAAATAGAAAAAACCGAATATCTTTGAGTTGTGTTGGTAAACAATAGATCGCTAAATGAGTTAACGAGATGACAAAATATTTTGCAGTAATTGAAGGTGGTGGCACAAAATTTAATTGTGCAATAGTCGATGCTCAAAAACAGATATGTGCGGAGTATCGTGTAGCCACTTCTACACCAGACGAAACCTTAAGTGCTGTTGTGGCTTTTTTTGAGAGTCAAAAAAACAAGGGCTACGATTTTGAAAAACTAGGACTAGCCTGTTTTGGGCCTCTTGATTTGAATAAACATTCTTCCAGTTTTGGGTCTATTACATCAACACCAAAACCCCACTGGTCCAATACTAGGATTGTGCCAATATTGGCTGAAACCTTAGATTGCCAAGTTGCGATAGATACTGATGTGAATGCCGCGGCATTAGCTGAGCACTTATGGGGGGCAAGTAAAGGCGCTGAAGTAAATATTTATATTACTGTAGGTACTGGTCTTGGCGTCGGTGTCATCATAAATGGCAAACCACTGCACGGGCTTATCCATCCCGAAATTGGCCACATGTTAGTTTCAGGGTTAGATAACATACAAGGTATTTGTCCGTTTCATGGCCAATGTTTTGAAGGCATGGCATCAGGTAAAGCGATGTCGGAAATTTGGCAACAACCTGCAGAAACCTTGCCCGATGATCACCAAGCTTGGGAGATTCAAGCCCAAGTGCTTGGGCAATTATGTCATAACCTTATGTTGAGTTTTAGTCCGCAAAGTATAGTGTTGGGTGGTGGCGTGATGGCTAAATCAGGTCTACTAGAGCGTGCTATCTATTATGCTGAAAAGTCATTAAATAGTTATGTTGTTTTTCCAGAAAATTATAGCCTCAAGCAAATAATATCTAAGCCTGGTTTGGGAGAGCATTCTGGACTTTTAGGGGCGTTAGCTTTAGTTTTGTGAATTGCTTAAGTATAAAAAATGCTTATAAACTAGCAGTTTATAAGCATTAAATTAATATATGTTAAGTTTTACTAGAACGAATAACCCACACTAAAAGTGACTGTTCTAGGTAAAATAAAGCGCCCATTGGGTGCTGTTGGGTTACGAGGGTCACCTTCAGTCAACGCATCTTCATCGGTTAGGTTTTGTATCGCTATATTCATATTTAAGCCACTATCATTAGCAACGGTTAGTCCTAAATCCAGACTTTCGTAACCGTCTAGCACGACCGTGTTGCCGGGATCAGCGAATCTGTCATCAATAATAGATAATGTGCCGTATAACGTGGCGTAGAAATGTTCCATTTCAAAGTCATAGCTTGGTGTAACACGTAATTGAAAACCTGGCTGACGCTGGGCCTCATTACCAATGATGGTCGCATCGGCAGACTCCACAATCTCCGAGTCTTGGATCGTCGCATTCAGCGATATAGCGAGTCCATTATCAGCATAGTATGCGGCATCAAATTCAATGCCCATGGCTTCGGTTGCAAATAAATTTGAGACGCCGCCGGGTATAGGCGTTTGAGAGCTTTCGACTTCATTATAAAAGCCTGTTGCATAAACATTGTAATTTGAGGTAGCAAGTTTATAACCTAATTCAAATTGAGTGACATCAGAGATGAGGTCATTGCCGTTTGAATAGCTACCAAAATTATCGCGAAAGTCATCAAAATAGGGCATTTTGCTACCTTCACTGTAGCGCGTAAACACACCTGAATCTTTTTCAAACTGCCAGTTCACACCCAGAGTATAAGCCACATCAGATTCATCATACTGAACCGCTTTCGTTATGACCCCATCCAAACCTTCATCTACACTGTACTCAATTTCATGATTTTCGTTTCTTATACCGATATCTGCACTTAGGTCATCACTAAATTGATAATCTAAAGCCGCATAAAGTGCTGTGGTTTTACCATCACCGGTGCTGTTGATATCGTAGTTCCAGCCGCAACCAGCCACACTGACATTACATGCAATCCCTGCCAGCGCTTCACCGCCACTTTGCACCACGTGATACGCATGATTACCTAATGCCCACCAGTCATTTGAAGAATAACTTGAGCTGAAAAGTCCAACTGAAGCCTTGAGGGTATCGGTTGTTTTGGTTAAGGCTAAATCATTAGTAAATGATTCGATGTCTTTACGCACAACCCAGCGACCAAGCTGTTGTACCGCGGTGCTGCCACTGTATGTATTACCTGTTACTGAACCGGTAGCAGAATTACCACTATCAGCAACGGATGAAAGGGCTACCGGGTCACCGTTTGTCACTAAACCTAAGGTATCAGCTTCACCCTTGGTAAAAGAGAAACGGTCGACAAACGTCCAGCCATCACCTAGTTCTAAGTTAATGCTACCGCCAGAAACTGAACCGTCCCAGCCACGGCCTTCACCAAAATCAAAGGCTTCGCTGGTGCTATCACCTTCTGGACCATAGTTGATGGTGGCTTGTCTGTTTAAGGTACCCAAATGAACAAAGCTGTTGTCCACATCAGCTATTAAAGGTGTAGGTGTGTACCAAGTTCCATGATCATCTGTGATGCGGGTGTAAAGGTTAATTTTACCGTTGTCTAATTCTTTGGTCAGGTTGATGGTAAATTGATTGCCTTTCTCTGAGGTGAAACCAGCGTCCCTTACGCCTGAGCTTTGTTGTACGTAACCGCCAATCATGTAATAAAAATCTTCGTCTAATGCACCACTTAGTACTGCATCAATACGTTGTAAACCATAGTCTGAAGTGGTGTATTTAAATGTACCTTCGGTTATTTCGCTGCCTTCTTTAAGCAAGAAGTTAGTGGTTAATCCTGGTTGTCCATTGGATAATACTGAAGCGGGTCCACCCCGTAATGCGTCCATAAACTGAATCGTTTCGTCGACGCGAAATAATGTTGAGTTCTCAAGAAAAGAGACCGAAGGAGGGGTATATATCCCAACTCCTTGCAGTTGAACCGTTAAAAATGGTGCATCGCCACCACCAGGAAAACCCCGGACAAATACGTTGGCGCCAGATACTCCGCCAGAGCTTTCTGCCCAAACACCAGGTACTGCTCTAAAAAGTTCGGCTGTGCTCTTAGGAGCTAACTTTAAAATGTCTGCTGCACTTAATGAGGTGGAGGCATAACTCGCGTCTACCTTTCTAATTGCGGTACCACTTGCGGTACCCGTTACGATAATTTGTTCAATAAAATCTGTGTTGTTACTTTCATCTGACGCTTCTTCTTGAGCGATAACTGGGCTTGCTATGATAAATGCAATGCTGAGTGGAAGTAATTTTTTATGGAATGTTTTAGTTTTCATTTTTGTTACCTAGCATGTGTGTTTGTGTTCGACATGTAAACCATATGTAAAAATGCAATCGTTTGCAATTGTTTTGTGCAATCGATTGAAATTATTTTCAAATAATACAATTATGCTAGAATGAAACTGTGCTTGGGTATCAGCATAAATGCTTTTTTACTTACTTGTAGAGTCTGAATACATCTTGAAAACAGATAAAAAATTAACACTTGCAGGACTTGCCAAGCTGGCAGGCGTCTCAACATCTACTGCATCAAGGGCTTTAAACGATAACCCCGTTATTAAACAAGCCACCAGAGATAAAATAAAAGCCTTAGCAAGTAAGCATAATTTCAGTATTAATGCAGCTGCTAGCCGTTTGCGTACTCAAAAAACCAATGTGATTGCTGTAATCCTGAATCTGATTGACCATACCGAGCAAAGCATCAGTGACCCTTTCTTACTTAAGGTGGTGGGTGAGTTGAATCAGGCACTTAACCATAAAGGCTACGAATTGTTACTGTCTAATTCTTTTATGGCGTCTGACGATTGGGCAAACTATTTTCTATCCAGTAGCCGCGCAGATGGCATCATTGTGGTGGGACAAGGTAAAAGCGATGAAAAAATTGATGCAGTAGCACGCACTGGACTGCCTATGGTTGTGTGGGGCGACCCCACATCAGACGTTGATTACACCGTGGTGGGCAGTGATAACAAGTTAGGTGGATATATTGCGACCCAACATTTAATCAACAGCGGCTGTAAAAACATTGTGTTTTTAGGGGATCCAGAGCATTTGGAATTGGCTGAACGCTATAAAGGGTATCGTCAGGCTTTGTCTGAAGCAGGCGGGGTGCTTGAAGACAGGTTAACCTTATCTATTGATATTACTAGCACAGCAGCTTATGAAAAAATTAGCGAAACGATTTTACACCATGGTTTATTTTTTGATGGCATCGTCACATCAAGTGATATGGTGGCTTTAGGGGCGCTCAAGGCTTTAAAAGAGCGATACATTGGTATTCCTAGCGAGGTGGCTATCGTTGGATTTGATGATATTGCGATGGCAGAGTTGTTCCATCCTTCGCTTACCACTATCAGACAGAATGTTAAAAAAGCGGCAGAGGTGATGGTCAATCAGTTAGTTCTTCAGTTCGAAGGCAAGCCAACACAATCTACAGTTATTGATATTGAGTTAATTCCGCGCAATTCTACTCGGCACTAAATAATATCGGGATTATAAATAAACATTAAAATGCAAACGATTGCATATATTTTGCGTTGCATATAGACTAACCTCATTAAGTGCCTATGAGTAAAGTGTATATGTCTAGATTGCTTGTTATTGTTGCGATAGCCGCCTGTTATTTTATGTTCGCTATTATGTTGAATAGTGTCGGCACGGTTATTTTGCAATCCATAAACAGCTTTGGTATCGGTAAACCAGATGCCAGTACTCTTGAAGGTTTTAAAGATTTATCCATAGCCTTTGTGTCTTTTTTTATAGCCTCTTTTATCCCAAGAATAGGGTATAAAATCGCTTTGCTAATCGGTTTGTTATTGGCAGCAGGAGCCTGTTTGCTGACCCCTGTTTGGGGTAACTTCATTGCGATAAAAGTGTTGTTTGCCTGTATTGGTATATCTTTTGCGCTAGTAAAAGTGTCGGTTTATTCTCTTGTTGGCCAGCTCACCCATGACACGCGCTCGCACTCATCACTGCTTAACACCATTGAAGGTATTTTTATGCTGGGGGTGTTATCTGGCTATTGGATCTTCAGCGCTTACATTGATCCCGATGCGCCTACTTCACTCGAATGGCTGAACGTATACTATCCATTAGCCGCAGGGTTATTTATTACTGCTTGTATTGTTTTATTCTCACCGATCCAGAAAACCCCAGTTGTATCTCAGCCTAATGGCTTGATCCAAGAGTTTGTTGAAATGCTTAAGTTGGCTTATAAACCGCTGGTTTTAGTGTTTGTTTTATCGGTGTTTCTGTATGTGTTAATCGAACAAGGGATTGGCACTTGGTTACCTACTTTTAACAGTGAAGTATTACACCTACCTGTTGACGTGAGCGTACAAATTACCAGTATTTTTGCGGCTATGATTGCTATTGGTAGATTAATGGCTGGGCAGATATTGAAGTTCGTGAATTGGTATTTATTCTTAAACATATGTATCGCGATGATGGCGGTTTTGATGCTATTGAGTTTGCCCTTAGCGGATGACATTGACGCAACAGCTGTCACCGGTATTTTTAATGCACCTCTCGCCGCCTACCTTTTGCCGATTGCAGGTTTGATGATGGCCCCTATTTATCCGGTTATTAATTCTGTGATGCTAAGTTCTTTAGAAAAAGCGAAACATGCACAAATGACCGGGCTAATTGTGGTGTTTTCTGCACTGGGTGGAACTACCGGCTCCATTATTACGGGTCTTGTGTTTGATACCTTTGGTGGAAAAAATGCCTTTTACTTATCATTGCTCCCCATGGCGTTACTTGCGTTTACTTTGTTCTTTTTTCGTAAGTCGACCAATAAGCTGTCTTCTTCCACCATGCAGAATGAGCAGTAGCCGTTATGTCAGATACTAATAAAGCAAAACAGTGCCTACAGCAAAGCCTAGATTTTTTCGAAAGCGACTTATTTCACGATGTGCAACTAGCTGGAATATTTGCCGATAGCAAAACATTTGCCGACGCTTATCCTAAATTCTCATGGTCTGAAATATTCGCTGGTTATCAAAAAGATCAGACCTGCGAAGGGTTTGATCTTAGGGATTTTGTGCAGCAGCACTTTGTCATTCCTGAAACAATATTACTCAGCAACGATACCGATAAAGGCTCAGTGAAAAGTTATATTGAATCGTTGTGGCCAAAACTTGAAAGACAGCCAGATAAACTAGACTTATGCTCTTTGTTACCCCTTTCTCATCCTTATATTGTGCCGGGGGGCAGGTTTCGTGAAATCTATTACTGGGATAGTTATTTCACAGCTTTGGGTCTCAATGAGTCGGGTCGGCAAGATATCATTCGGTCAATGATTTTAAACTTTATTGATTTACAGGATACGTTAGGGTGTATTCCTAATGGTAATCGCAGCTATTACAACAGCCGTTCTCAGCCCCCTTTATTAGGATTGATGGTTGAAATGTATTTACAGAATATTGACCCGCTTCAGACAAAAGTAAGAAGACAGTTTCTAGAACATTGTGTGCAAGGGTTAGAGAAAGAATACCAATTTTGGATGCAAGGTAAAGAGCAATTAGTGGGTGCTGCTACAGCAATCAAACGTGTCGTAAAAATGCCAAACGGAGTGTGTTTAAATCGTTATTGGGATGATAGCGTTGAGCCTAGGCCTGAATCATATCGAGAAGATATCGAGGCGGCAGAAAATATTGCAGCAGCAAAAAGACCTACTTTTTACCGCAATATCCGCGCAGCCTGCGAATCAGGTTGGGATTTTAGTTCAAGATGGTTAGCTAACCAAGATGATTTATCGACAATCCAAACAACGCATATTGTACCTATTGATCTCAACTGTTTGTTGTATAAATTAGAGACCTTACTAAGTCAATTTTATGCCGAGTTACTTGAGAGTGAACTGAGTTCAAAATTTGCGGCTTACGCCCAAATTAGAAAGGATGCGATTAATCAATATTTATGGGATGAACAAGGTGGTTTTTATCATGATTTTGATTTTATCCAAGGTCAAAAAACAACGATTCAATCACTCGCTGCTTGCTTACCTCTTTTTTGTCAGATTGCTTCACATCAACAAGCAGAGCACATTGCAGATAAACTCGAAAATTCGTTTTTAATGGAAGGTGGTCTAGTTACGACACTCAACGACACTGCGCAACAGTGGGATGCGCCAAATGGATGGGCGCCCTTGCAATATTTTGCGGTGGTTGGCTTAATGAATTATGGGTTTGCGCCGCTATCGGTAACTATCATGAATAGATGGATGACTACGGTGGAGCAACAATTTATTACTGATAACAACATGATGGAAAAATATAATGTTCAACATAGTCAACGTGTTGCACAGGGGGGGGAGTATGAAGTTCAACATGGTTTTGGCTGGACAAACGGTGTCGCACTGGCATTCTACCGACTGTTAGATGCTGATACAGCTAGCAACTAAAATCACATAACCAGTCGCGTAAATAAAGCATACCCCCAACCTAATCGATGGCTGTTGCAACGATTTAGATAGGTATAGTCATTGAATGTTCCCTTTTGAAAAAGGCTTCGCCTCTTTAATCGCATGAGGTCCTAAAAGAATTCCGATGCAAAGAGCTGCAGGCTAAGTGATAACCCGCAGCTCTGATAACGCCCGGCAAGCTAAAGCATTAAGAAATTTGACGTTCTTGCCCTTCCCAGTAGGGTTTACGCAATTCGGTTTTAAGCACTTTATTCGCACCTGACAAGGGAAATGCCTCGGTTGTGAATTCAATGCTATGAGGGCATTTGTATCCGGCAATCAGCGTATGACAGTGTGTTTGCAATGCTTGTGCGGTCACTTCGACACCGGGATGTAAAATGACCAGAGCATGCACACTTTCACCCCATTGCTCGCTTGGAATACCAATCACAGCACTCGTGGCTACTGCTGGGTGTTGGCCAATCGCATTTTCAACCTCGGCCGAATAGACATTCTCGCCTCCGGAAACAATCATGTCTTTGACTCGGTCCATAAGGAAGATAAAGCCGTCCTCATCCATATAACCGGCATCGCCTGTGAGTACCCAACCGTTGCGGATTGTCTCGGCTGTGACCTCGGGTTTGTTCCAATAGCCCAGCATAGTGGTTGGACCCTTAACCGTGATTTGCCCCACATCGCCGCGAGGTACTTCAACCATGTTCGCGTCTACTACGCGGATCTCACAGACGCGTGTTGGACGTCCCGCTGAGCGCAGCTTTCCGGCTTTTGGGCCTTCCAAAACGTGATAGTCTTCAGACAGTACTGACGCTATAGGGCTTAGTTCTGTTTGGCCAAAAGCTTGTATGAAAGAGGTGTTGGGGAACTTCTGAAACGCATCCTCTAAGACTGACTGCGTGATGGGCGAAGCTCCGTAGGCAATCTGGCGCAAAGATGACACATCGGTCTGTGCCAGTTTGTCGCTTTGCATCACCATTTGTAACATAACGGGCACCAGTAACACCTGACTGGGTCTATGCTTCTCGATTGCCGCTAGTGTTCCATCAGGGGTGAACATGGGGATCACCACATGGGTGCCCGCCATAAAAGTTACCGCACTAAACCAAATCAAATCAGCGATATGAAACATCGGCGCTGCGTGCAGATAAATCGTACCTTCTTGCATGTTTAGTTCATGGGCATTTGCCACACCGCCTACATAAAAGTTGGTATGGGACAACATCACACCCTTAGGAAAACCTGTGGTACCGCCGGTATAAAAGATGCCCGCTAGATCATCGCCGCCGCGACCCGCATCATCTACGGGGGCATTGGATGCCACGATATCTTCATAGTTCACCATGCCCTCAGGTGTTTCGGCATCTCCGCAGTAGATGATAGTTTTAAGAGCTGGCACCTGGGATTTAAGCTCGGTTGCGACCCCCTTGAAGGCTTCATCCACGATAAGGATCTCAGCACCCGCATCATTTAATGCATAAGCACATTCAGCCGCGGCCCAGCGGATATTCATCGGCATCATCGCTCCACCACCCCAGACAGTGGCAAAGTAGTATTCAATGAACCGGTCGGAGTTAAGCGACAGTAGCGCCACGCGATCCCCTGATTTCATGCCTAGCTTCTGCAAACCTGAGGCCAGCCGCGCGACGCGATCTTGCATCTGGGTCCAAGTTTGCTGCCTGTCCTCATAGATGGTGGCAATGCCTCTGGGGTTGATTTGCGCTGCGCGTCTAATAATGGATGTGATTTGCATGGGGTAATGTCCTTGGCGTGGGTTTTATATCTGTTTTTTGCCGAGATTAATCTCTTTTTACCCAATATGGTAGATACTCGTTTGAAAAACCAGCATGTTTTTATTTCATTAAAAATATAAAAGAGAGGTCAATATGGAAAATATGCTACCTATAATCTGCTCTTAGTGTGATGAAATTTAATTAGGCGCAAGGCCCATTCCATCACCAAAAGACCCTGTATTTACATTATTTAATAAACCCATGATTTAACTAGTGATGGTGTTCAGCCTCAAACTCTTCGATATTTAATAGTTCTGGATAAAGCTGTGCAACATTGCTGGCTTTGTCTTGCGTAACGGTTAATGCATACCCTAGGTCTGAGGGTAAATGCTCTGAACTCCATCCCAGAGAAGCGACTTTATTATCGATCATGGTATTAATTTCATCGTCGGTATACGCAACTGCCTTAAGAATGGCTCGAGTTGAATGGCCATGACGTTCGGTGGCGGTCACGGCCCTTATTGATGCCCTCTGAGGTCTAATTGAGTAATGATCTATTTGGGTCAGGCAATGGCCACTGGGGTGATCGGGGTAAATTGAAAAGGCGAAGCTGCCTAATTCCGTACCCACTTTGCCATCAGCTTGGCGACTATATTGTGCGCGCAGATCTTCGATTGAAAGTGGTTGGGCAGCTGCTATGTCGGCTTTAATAAAGCGCTTTACCCACTCCTGTGTAGATGCCTGCTGAAAAGCGACGGTTAAAAATGTTTGAATATCTCCTGTGACTGTTATTCCTTGAAGACCGGGTACCTTTTTTTCTAAGATTTCAAGTTCAGATTTACTGGCATCAATAAAAATCCACTCGTCCCAGGTTTTATAGAACTGTGACAGCGCATGCTCCCCCATGGCCGCTCGGCCACTTGGCTCATTAAAAGGGGTAAGGCCAACATAATCAAAACAGAACGGGAGTTGAGCTAAGTTTGTTACTGCTGACAAGGATGTACGCGCTCTGGACGTCACGCCCGTTTTTAGTCGGTGATAAAGGGCAACTGCCATGGACAGTCCGCCGGCAAAACCGCAATTAACATCCAGTGTACCTAGGTGGGCATGTTCCTCGGGAGTTTCCTGGCCGCCAAAGCGCGACATAATGCCGCTGTTGGCCTGAATAATATCATCGTAGCCAATATAATTAGTTTTTGGGCCAGCGCTTGGGCCGCCAAAACAATCTAAGCGACAAAATACAACACCGGGATGAATCGCCTGCAAAGTGTCGTGATCTAGGCCCAAAGGTATCATCTGGCGCTCGGGTGCATTAATAACCACTAAGTCGACGCTGCGCACCAAGCGCTCGAAAGCCTCTCTTCCTTCAGGTTTATTGATGTCCAAAAGGCCACTGCGCTTGCCCATATCAGATTGAAAGGCAAACAAGGTACCGATTAGGGGATCGTAGCTAGGCACAACCGACTGCAATTTAATGATTTGTGCACCAAAACGCGCTAGAAATGCCGACGAGTGAGGGCCAGCAATCACATTGCTTAAATCTAAGATGCGAATTCCCTCCAACCAGCCTGTTTTTTCCACACTCGCTGAACCTGTTACCACTGGGCGAGTGATTTTTTCAGCTAATTTAACTTTTTGCAGCTGTTGCAAGGCCTCCTCAAAGTTAACATCTTTGCGCGGTGATGGAGACAGCATTAGGTGCGCAGACTCTTCTAACCAAGCAACTGGACCGGGCTGTTTCATCAATCCGTACTCAGGATCATTAACTTCGACGATCAGGCCGGCACTTTTACAATGTTCACTGTTAACCCACTCCTGGGTGGTTCTGTGTGGTGCACCGGGGATCTGCCCCTCGCCAAAAATTACTCCCCACTGCTCTGAGGTTTTGCTGAGAAAAACCCACTTCATTTTTTTGGCAATAATATCTGCCCATTTTTTTGGCAGGGGATAGACACCAATAGAGGTTTCTCCATCCCACTGGCTAGTAGGCAAATGTAGGTCGCTAATATCAGGAAGGCCCTGTGCAACCAGTTCTTCATAGAGACCCAACATCTGTAAGCAACGTTTGGCGTGCGTGCGGTGCGAGGGACAGACACAGTAAAATTTGCGGCCATCGGCACAGTCGTAAGAGCGGTAAAAGGGATCCAAATACTCTTGTAATTCATCATAACTGAGATCAAAGGGAATATTGCTTTCACGGCGACGTGTTATCTCCAGCTCACGCATGGTCTTATAGCGCTGGGGCAAACCATCGACAACATAGGAGTTGTAAGATAATCCTTCCATCATTGCTGCAATGACGGGCACTTCAATAATATCGCCATATCCGTTTTTCTCGCGACCAAACAGGGCCAGCACCAAAGCACTAGCAGCCAGACAAATGGAATAGGAAGAGCCAAGTGGCAAAGGTGAGTAGCATGGATTGAGGCCCATCAAAGTGCGATTAAAGCCCATGTCGGTAAAGGCTCCTGAGGTGGCTGCAACCACAGCTTCAGTGGCTTTCCACTCACGTCGCAATTGGTCATTACTGGCAAAACCCGGCATTGACAAACAAATAAGTTCGGGGCGTTGTGAACACAGTTGCTGGAAGTCTATACCTAATTTTTGCATCACTCCTGGACGAAATGACTCTATAAGAATATCGGCACTGTCAATCAAACTATGCGCTTGGGCTAAACCCTGTGCAGATTTTAAGTCGAGGCGCAGCGCGCTTTTATTGCGATTTAAAATGGCATTGGCAGGACTCTGCCACTGTGGACCTTGGGGGGGATCTATATGGATCACAGTGGCACCAAGATCCGCCAATACCATGGCCACTGCCGGTCCAGCAATCTGCTGACCAAAATCGATAACGCGCACTCCAGCGAGTGGCAGATGTGTGTGCTTTTGCATAATAAACTCGATCCTATTGATACTGTCAGGGCGCTTTAGTGTCCCTATTTTTGCGAAGTGTAAGAACGAAATGTCAGTCACGCCATCAATTAAAAATTGGCCTAAGGCATCGTTTTTTTTATTGTTAATTTTATTTACAAAAACAATACAATTTGTATCATTATTGATGGTTTTAATTGATTTATTGGCGTAGGCTCAGTAATAAGAATAAAGATAAAAATAGGCTCTGGTCTCAATGCAAAGCACAGATAAACAGTCATGCAAACCAGGCTTCTGGAATGATATTCGTCCAATTATGGTCACGGGCTCTGCGTTGTTGGTGGTTATGTTTGTTTTATTTACGGTGATTAACCCAGATTATGCTGGCACAGTATTTAATTCTGCCCGAGACTTTATCGCCAGCAATCTGAGTTGGTACTACATAGCCCTGATGAACTTCTACCTAATATTTGCCCTACTGTTGGTGTTCAGTAAATATGGAAAAATACGCCTTGGTGCAAATTCAGACAAACCTGAATTCAGTTACTTTGCTTGGTTTTCTATGCTGTTTGGTGCTGGCATCGGCATTGGTATTTTATTTTGGAGTATTGCTGAACCTATATTTTATTTGCAGAACAATCCCTTTATTTCTGATACCCAGAGCATGACGGCAGAGGCGGCTCAGGTAGCGATGCGAGTCGCAATTTTTCACTGGGGACTTCATGGCTGGGCCCTGTATGCTGTTCTCGGCATGACCTTCGCTTATTTTACCTATCGCAAAGGTCTGCCTCTATCGATACGCTCCGCGCTCTATCCAATTTTTGGTGAGCGAATTTATGGTCCAATTGGCAATATTGCAGATTTACTCGCTGTCCTAGGTACTGTATTTGGTATCGCAACATCACTTGGTTTGGGTGCTCAGCAAATGAATGCGGGTATAAGTTATCTGCTGGACATTGAGATCTCGACAGCCATTCAGATACTGCTGATCGCCGTTATTTCGATAGTTGCCACAGCCTCGGTGCTAAGTGGTGTCAACAAGGGGATCCGCATACTGAGTGAGCTCAATATGAGCCTAACCCTATTAATTTTGGCGCTGTTTGTTGTTTTTGGCCCAACACTTTATTTGCTCAGTTGCATCGCTGTTAACACAGTGGATTATCTGATTAATGCTCCTGCTCTGGGCGTTTGGATTGCGCCAGTTGAACATGCCCAGTGGCAGAGTGATTGGACCATTTTTTACTGGGGCTGGTGGCTTGCCTGGTCGCCCTTTACGGGAATTTTTATCGCCCGTATTTCCCGGGGCAGAACTGTCCGTGAATTTATTCTTGTGGTGCTTGTTGTGCCCACTGTTCTGACTATTTTGTGGATCACCATCTTTGGCAACAGTGCCATGTATATTGAGTTATTTGGTGATGGTGGGGTTGCAGCCGCGGTCAATGCTGATACCACCACAGCTCTATTTAAAACCATTGAATTATTAGATGTTGGCTATGTATTGACGGGCATTATGGCAACCATTTGCACCTTTATGTTACTGACCTATTTTGTCACCTCGGCTGATTCGGCAACCTTGGTAATCTGTACCCTTGTTGCTATGGGTAATAACGATCCTCCTGCCAAATTGCGCATTTTCTGGGGCGTGGCCATTGGTGCCGTTGCTGCGGTACTACTTTATAGTGGAGGATTGCAGGCTTTAAAAACCGCATCGATAGTTGTGGCTCTGCCCTTTTCTGTGGTGCTTATTTTGGCTACCTTCGGCCTGTGTAAATCTCTGTATAACGAAGGTAAAACAATTAACACAGAGCCGTTTTTAATTAATCCCTCAACAACCAAACCTGTGGAGTAATCATGTCAAACCAAATCATTCTTCCGCGCATTCTTCAAGTGGGTCCCGGTGCTAGCGATGAAGCTGGCAATATAGTCACCGCGCTTGGCTGTAAGCGCCCCCTTATTGTGACTGATAAAATGATGGTGCAGCTAGGCTATGTCGCTAGGCTGCAAGATAGCCTCAATGCACTCAATATCAGCTCTGATGTGTTTGACGACACTGTTCCTGAGCCAACCGTTAGCTCTATTCAAGCCGGTGTCGATCAGGTTAGGCAGGGTCACTATGACTCGATAATTGCTATAGGCGGTGGTAGTCCTATCGATAGTGCCAAAGCTATCAGTATCCTTGGTAAATATGGGGGGGTTATGCGTGACTATAAATTCCCGCGCATTGTATCAGAGCCAGGGCTACCGATTATTGCTATCCCCACTACTGCGGGAACGGGCTCTGAAGCCACACGTGTCACCATTATTACCGATGAAACCAATGATGAGAAAATGCTCTGCGTAGGTATTGGCTTTATGCCAACAGCAGCGCTGGTTGATTACACGCTAACGCTCAGTCTTCCACCTCGCACCACTGCAGATACCGGTATCGATGCCTTAACCCATGCCATGGAAGCTTATGTGAGTAAAAAGGCCAGTCTTTATAGTGATACTCAAGCCATCGCTGCAATGAAGCTATTAGCGCCTAATCTGCGCCGGGTTTTTCACGATGGTAGCGATAAAGAGGCACGGGAAGCAATGATGCTTGGCTCTACGTTGGCAGGTATTGCCTTCTCCAATGCTTCTGTGGCATTAGTACATGGCATGAGCCGCCCGATTGGCGCGTTTTACCATGTCCCTCATGGGCTATCTAACGCTATGTTGCTACCAACGGTAACGGAATACTCTATTCCCGCTGCTGTGAAGCGCTATGCTGATTGTGCTAGGGCCATGGGTGTTGCAAACATGGCGGATAGCGATGTCAGTGCCAATGCGAAACTGATGACCGAGCTTTATGCTATCAATGAAGAGTTGCAGGTGCCTTCGCCGCAGCAATTTGGCATTTCTCGAGAACACTTTTTTGGCAACCTTGAAATTATGGCTGAACAGGCCTTAGCTTCTGGCTCTCCGGGTAATAACCCAAGGGTACCCAGTGCTGAGGACATTATTGAAATTTATAAAAAACTGTGGTGATACACAATTTTATTTTGAGGAAATACCCATGACAACAGTAGGACATTTTATTAACGGTCAAATGACCACGGCAAGCGAACGCACCCAGGATGTATATAACCCGTCAACGGGTGCAGTTAGCAAACAGGTTGCTTTAGCCTCTAAAGCCACTGTAGAAGAGGCGATTACGGCGGCGCAAGCGGCCTATCCTTCGTGGCGCAATACCCCCGCGATTAAGCGCGCTAGGGTGATGTTCAAATTTAAAGAACTACTTGAACAACATGCTGACAAAATCTGCCAGATGATTGGCGAAGAGCTGGGTAAGATTGCTCATGATGCCGCAGGTGAGTTGCAACGAGGCATTGAAAATGTCGAATACGCTTGTGGTGCACCTGAGCTGTTAAAGGGGGAGCACAGTAAAAATGTTGCGTCCAATGTTGACTCCTGGAGTGAGTTTCAGCCACTGGGTGTGGTAGCGGGAATTACGCCTTTTAATTTTCCAGCCATGGTGCCGTTGTGGATGTATCCGATGGCGATTGTCTGTGGCAACTGCTTTATACTTAAGCCCTCTGAGCGCGACCCCAGTTCAACTCTGTTTATTGCTTCCTTACTAAAAGAAGCGGGACTGCCGGATGGTGTGATGAACGTCGTCAATGGGGATAAAGAAGCGGTTGATACCCTTTTGCACAACGAACATATCAAGGCGGTAAGCTTTGTTGGTTCAACGCCCATTGCCGAATATATCTACACCACGGCCAGCGCCAATGGCAAACGCTGTCAGGCGCTGGGCGGCGCTAAGAACCATGCGATTGTGATGCCCGATGCCGATATGGACAATGCGGTTAACCAGCTGTTGGGCGCCGCTTTTGGCTCTTCCGGTGAGCGCTGTATGGCGCTTTCTGTGGCTATTGCTGTGGGTGATGCTGCGGGTGACGCTTTGGTTAGCAAGATGCAAAAAGCCATGGTGGCCTTAAAAGTGGGGCCCTCTGATAACAGTAATAATGACTTTGGCCCGGTGATCACCCAGCAACATCAGCACAAGGTAATGGGCTATATCGATAGTGCCGAGCAGCAAGGAGCGAACATCGTTGTGGACGGTCGCAATCCTGATGTCGCAGGCCATGCCGATGGTTTCTATATTGGCGGCACACTAATTGATCGCGTGACACCTAATATGGAGAGCTATAAGGCAGAGATTTTTGGTCCGGTACTGCAAGTGATCCGCGTGGATACTATGCAGGCAGCCATGGATCTTATTGATGCCCACGAGTACGGCAATGGCACTTGTATTTTCACCCGAGATGGTGAAGCGGCGCGGTATTTCTCTGACAATATTCAGGTGGGCATGGTGGGCATCAATATTCCCCTACCCGTGCCCGTTGCCTACCACAGTTTTGGTGGTTGGAAGCGCTCATTGTTTGGCGACTTACACGCTTACGGTCCAGATGCGGTTCGTTTCTATACCAAGCGTAAAACCATCACCCAGCGCTGGCCTTCGGCAGGAGTGCGTGAAGGTGCTTTGTTCTCCATGCCAACCATGAGTTAAGTCCATTACTATGCAAAGTAGCTTAAGAGAAAAAGGCTCTGCTGTTGCGCGAGTCATGCAGATCATTGAAGCGGTCTCTAAGGCTGAGCGACCATTGTCGCCAGCCGATCTCGCCATTTTTTTGCATATCCCCAAACCCAGTATTCATCGTCTTGTTAATCAACTCGAAGAGGATGGCTTTTTACAAACTACCCTGCGCGGTTTAATCATACCCGGGGTTCGGATGCATAGTGTTGCTTGGGGGGTGTTACACAGCGAGCGATTTAGTGTGGCGCGCAGAGCGATCCTTGAGCAGTTAACAGAACAAATTGGTGAGACCTGCGGTATCGCCATACCCAAGGGCACTGAGATGGTTTATTACGATCGGGTCCAATCTGATTGGCCACTGCAACTGAATCTTCAGGTAGGCAGTCATACGCCGACTTGGTGCACTGCTAGCGGCAAGCTCTATCTCAGCTCACTGCCTAAACAGCGCCGCCAGAAAATTATTAGTCACTTACCGTTACGGCAATATGCGCGCAACACTATTGTCGATGCACAAGCGCTCGAAGCCGAATTGGCAGCCATAAAAATGCGTAAAATCAGTACCGACAATGAAGAGTTTGTCGATGGCATGGTAGGCTGTGGCGTTCCGATTTTGGACAGCGATAATAAACTCTGTGCCTGCCTTTTTAGCCACGCCCCGGTGCTTAGAAAAAGCCTAGACCAATTAATTGGCTATAGTGACATTTTGCGGGCAGCTGCCGCTGAATTAGGTTCGTTAATTGATGGCCCTGACAGTGCAACCCGCTAAATAGAAGAGATTATTATAATGAAAAAAAGACTTCCACCACTAAATTGGTTGCGTTCTTTCGAAGCCGCAGCCCGCCTTCTCAATTTTACTCAAGCTGCGGCTGAATTACACATGACGCAGGCTGCTTTGAGTCAACAAATTAAAGGCTTAGAATCTCAGCTTGGTTGTGCGCTTTTTAAACGTTTACCAAGAAGCTTAGAGCTGACAGACTCAGGGCAATCTTATATTCCTGGCGTGCGTAAATCTCTTGAAAATCTTGCACTGATAACCGACGAGATATTTGGAAAAGAGCGCAGTCGAACCCTCACTGTTAAGGTTAATCTGATATTTTTTAATACTTGGCTGGCGCCAAAACTGGCAGATTTCCGTCTAAAACACCCAGATATTGACCTGCGCTTTACCAGTAATCTTTGGAATGCAGGTCCCGACATAGAGGCTGATATTGAAATCACCTATGGCAAAGGCAAGTGGAAAGATTTTAATTCAGACCGTCTAACCTGGGACCAGCTTATACCGGTTTGCAGTCCTGAATTGTTAAATGGTCAGGCCATTCCAATCTCAGCCAGCGGCCTCAACGATTACACCTTACTGCATGTTGTAGGTTATGAAGAAGGCTGGGGCCATTGGTTAAAACACCATGGTCATCACAATATTGACCCTTCACAGGGTATTCATTTTGACACTTTGATGACGGCGATGGAAATGGCTGCTCTGGGTCATGGCATCGCCTTAAGCAGAACCTCAGTGGCAAGCCAAATGCTGAACAGCGGACGCCTTATTGCTCCCTTTACTCAGACGACAGTAGCCTCAGAGTCCTTCTTTTTGGCGACACCATCGAATAAGACTGTGCAGGCTCATGTGCAAAAATTTAATACTTGGTTGTTAGAGCAAGCTGAACGAGAGCGTATTTGAGGGCTAAAAACCAAAAGTGTTATAAACATGGGTATACACCCATACTACCACAAAATGCGCGTTTCAGGACGACTTGGGCGCTTCAATTCAAGGCGCGTGAATGCGTAAAATAGTGGGTCTATTTTACGCATTCACGCAACGCAGAGTAAGCGTCAGTAAACCTCGCCCTTTGGGAAAGCCCCATCTGGTTTTGTACTGCGTTCTCGCTACTTGAAAGGGGATCGGTAGCCGCGCTATGCCATTCCTGCATAGCGACGCCATGCCCAAAATCGGTTGGGACTTTCTGAGAGAGCAATTCTTTATACGGATTGGTATTACACATTAAGGGGACCTCAAGAGACGAAGCCTGGATGATTAGCTGTCCCAATTCACAGTACCAAGCGGACGTTGAATTGAGGGGGGTTGTAGTTTACAGTTCTTTTCTTAACCGTCAGTCGTGAGTAAAGGCAGTAATCTCAATAATGTTGTTCAATGTCCAATAATTCATCGAAAGTAGAGCAGCAACTGCGCACTACTGGGTTTAAAGTGATGCTAGGTTTTGCGGTTCTTATCTCGGCAATTATCGTTATTACTGAGCCTAATAACCCTTTGATTGCCTGGATAATAACGATTACTTGGTTTATTTTGGCTGCCATCGCTTTAATCAGACCAAAGTATAATCATTGGTGTGCTAAAAGCTGGGTGTTAATATCAGTACCTCTGGCACCTATATTAATACTCTCCAATGGTCTTATTCCTGCAACGTTGATCTCCTTGGGTACTATCTTCCCAGTAATGTTAGTCAAACATTACTGGCGATTATTTGCTGTTATCATTATCGCCAGTTCCACTCTGTTAGTTCCCTTTGCTGATTTACCCTATGACAAGGCTATTTGGCTCAGATTATCTATTTCAAACGCGATCGTTGCCATTATGGTGCTCGCACTTGCCAGTTTCTTAGAACAAGCATTGGTGGCAAGTCTGGATAAGTCAGATGAGATGAAAAAAGCACTGATACGCGAGCGTGAGGCTAACCAAACCCAATCAAAGTTTTTAGCCACAATGTCCCATGAAATTCGTACGCCCATGAACGGTATTTTAGGTTTGCTGGATGTTATGTTGTCTGCAGATTTGTCCGAGCAACAACGCTCACATCTTGAAAAAATTAAATATTCTGGCGATGTGTTGCACCGCGTTCTTAATGATATTCTCGATTTTTCTAAACTGACTGCCGGCAAACTAATCATAGAAAATGTGCCTATTAGTATTCAGCAATTAATCACTGATATTTCAGTAGTATTCCAATCAGAGGCGCAATTAAAAGGCATTGATTTAACCTTCCAGGTTGATGATAACGTTAAACCGAGTCTTATGGGCGACCCTACGCGTATCACCCAGGTTTTGAATAATTTGGTCAACAATGCCATTAAGTTTACCGCCATAGGTAAGGTGAATATTGCAGTCGTCATATCCCATCAAACAGAGACTAAGCAAACCCTTGAATTTTGTATAAGTGATACCGGTATGGGTATTACAAATGATAATAAAGAGAGCATTTTCTCAGCATTTACCCAAGCAGATGATTCCACAGCGAGAAAATTTGGCGGCACCGGTTTAGGTCTAAAAATTGCTAAAAATCTGGTTGAACAAATGGGTGGTCAAATATGGGTAAACAGCGTTGAGCAGGAAGGTAGTGAGTTTTTTTTCACACTCAGTCTAGGCGTATCTGCAGAGCAGCCCATTAATCAAAAAACAGTTAAACATAGGCGAACACAGTTTGCTGGTAACGTTTTGGTGGCTGAAGATAATGAAATTAATCAAGTGGTAGCCCAGCAAATTCTGCTTTCATACGGGCTGCAAGTTGATCTTGCCAGTGACGGACAGCAATGTATAGATGCCCTTAAACACGCTGACTATGATCTGGTGTTTATGGACTTACACATGCCAAATGTGGATGGTTTTGAAGCCTGTTCAATAATAAGGCAGACCAACCGCGACATTCCAATTGTGGCGTTAACCGCTGCGGTATTAAAAGATGAGGTTCAAAAAGCATTAGATGTGGGTATGAATTCACATCTCGCTAAACCCCTCGATCATGATCAGTTACAAACCGTCCTAAATCGATATTTGATTATAACAAAAACATAAGTGTAACTCACTTTTCAAGGTCAAGGTCGAGGGTAATCAGGCTGACGGATGTGAAGACCGCTATCAGCCTCAATGTAGTCTTGTGTCTTCCAAGAATCATCGACTTTCCAGTTAGATACCCATTCAGCTATCTGACTCCCAGGCATAGGTCGAGCAATGCCATAACCTTGCGCCAAATTACAACCCAGTTGCAACAGTGCGACACCATGACCGATGGTTTCTACGCCTTCCGCTATCACGCCACGCCTGAAGGCTTTAGCAAGTCCTATTACGCCTTCAACAATAGAGCAATCGTCGGCATCTTCTAACATATCGCGCACGAAACACTGGTCTATTTTAACCAATTGTGCTGGCAGGCGTCTTAAATGGGTGAGTGATGAATATCCTGTGCCGAAGTCATCTAAAGCAAAGCGTACACCAAGCTCATGGCATGCATGCATAGTGGCAGACACTTTGCTGATGTCATGCAATGCACTGGTTTCCAGTATTTCCAATTCTAAATAGTTTGGGTTCACTTCAGGATGGGCTGCCAACAATGCTGCTACACGGATTACAAAGTTACCTTGTTGTAATTGGTAACCACTGACGTTGACACTGATAGGTAGATTGACTCCTATGCTTTGCCACTGACTTATTTGAGACAATGCACTGGAGATGACCCATTCACCGAGCGCTAGGCTAATAGCTTGAACTTCAATGATGGGTAAAAACTCTAAAGGTGGCACTAAACCACGCAGCGGATGCTGCCAGCGGATTAACGCTTCTACGCCTATCACTGCACCAGTGTGCATATTTACTTTGGGTTGATAATACAGAACAAATTCACGTCTATACAAAGCTGAGCGAATATCACTTATATCTTCTAGTTGTACTTTGCTTGCATTAGCAAGCGCCGTATCAAATAGGCGATATCGGTTTTTACCTGCTTGTTTAGCACCATACATAGCTTGATCGGCGTGACGCATAAGTTGGTCTGCGTCTGAACCGTCTTGTGGATAAAGTGTTACACCAATGCTAGCTGAAACCTGCATCACGTCATTACCTATGGTGACAGTATCAGACGCAGCTTGAAGTAAACGTTCTAATATAGGCGTACTCTCTTCGATATCTTCTAAATCTACCATAACTGCGATAAATTCATCACCACCAATACGCGCAAGGGTATCACCTTCACGTAAGGCCGCTTTCATGCGTTGTGACACGGCAATGAGTAGGTCATCACCTACATTATGGCCATAGTTGTCATTGACTTCTTTAAAGCCATCTAAGTCCATAAACGCCACCGCTAATGACTGTTCGTGGCGTTGACACTGGGCCATCGCATGGCTTAGGCGGTCAGCCAGTAAAACACGGTTAGGTAGATTAGTCAGTACGTCGTAATGAGCAACGTGTTCCAATTGCCCTTGATATACTTTCATCGTTGTTATGTCAGTGCATAATGAAACGTAGTGTTGCACAAAACCTGCTGCATTTTTTACGGCGCTAATAGTGAGCATTTCGGGATACACGTCACCATTCTTACGGCGATTCCACACCTCGCCACTCCAGTGGTCTTGTGTCAGTAACGTAGCCCACATTTCGGCATAAAAATGTGTCGAATGACGGCCAGATTGAAGCATCCTTGGGTTTTCTCCCAGCACTTCCTCTTGTGAGTAACCAGTAATTTGAGTGAAAGTATCGTTGACTTCAGTAATAGTGGCGGTGGCATCGGTTATCATGATGCCCTCATGGGCATGGCTGAACACACTGGCGGCACGTTTTAACTTTAGTAGCAGAAGTTCCTTCTCTTCGTTGGCAATGAGCAGTTCATCAGCTCGCTTATCTTTCTCTTTGTTTTGAAAGGCAAGTTTTTCGTTGGCAATGAGCAGTTCATCAGCTCGCTTATCTTTCTCTGTATTTTGAAAGGCAAGTTCTTTGTTGGCAAGGAATAGTTCATCAGCTCGTTTTTCTTTCTCTTCTTTTGCAATGACTAGTTCATCTGCCCGCTCATCTCTCTCTTTGTTTTGAAAGGCAAGTTCTTCTTTGGCAATCTCTAATTTATCTGCCCGTTTAGTGATGTCCTCCATGGTCAATAAAATAATACTTTCTTTACCTTCAGCTTGTTCAACCTGGCGTGCATTCAACAGCATGACTCGCCGCCCAATGTCGGCAAAATCGTGCTCCACCACATAGTTATCAAAACTGGTGTGCTGCAGTAAAATAGTTTGTAGTAATTCTCGTAGTTCGGGAATATCCCACTGCCTATTGCCTAGCTCAAAAATTGTTCTCCCGATAGTGTTTTCAGGTTTGGTTTTAAAAAATGTATAAAATGAACGGTTTACAGTGACTACCCTTAAATTTTCATCCAGTGTAATTAAGGGGTCCCGAAGCGTATTAATAATACTTTCGACGTGCTCCAATATCTCCTTTTGGCTTTTCGATTTTAACACTTACACACTCCTAGTATTGCTTCAGTGTGTGTTAGATCAATACTGATAGGGGGGTGACAACCAGAGTAAGTGTCGATCTTTTCTGAGGGGGGCTGAATATTAGGGCAGGGTGTTAATGCCGATATGATTGGCTGGAAATACTGTTTTGATGATAAGCAATAGCCATTTAGTAATGGGGCATGGGCAAGGTTGAAAAAAGCTAAACAACCTTGGATCAAACGCTTTAATCCTAAAGTAAACACTAACACTTCAATGATTTTTGCAGTGGCGGGACTAACATGTTTTTTATCTAGACTATTGCGCAGCAATAACCCATAAGCAAATAAGTGTTTGTTTAAAATACACTGCTGTGGAACATAAAAACTCAAAATAATATCCTCTGTGTGAATCGAAATAGTAGAGCTAAACCAAACGTCCATTTAAAAATATTTTATAGCAACAGATGTTCAACATGAACTTTACAATAATTAGCGATGGGGTAAATACGTAAAACTACTGATTTTTAATGTCTGCATCTGAATATTTGTGGCATGTTTCATGGCATGTTTTATGAGGGGTTAAGAAAACATGACTTTAATATCTGGCTGTCACAACACAGCGATCTATGTTGCATTTCCTAGAATCATTTATCTGGCTGAAATGTGAATTGTAAGCGGGTCATAGGTTAGAGATGGGGTTTGTTATTCCAACACCATAGCCTAGCTTTATTGTTACTAGGCTATGGTTGCTACATAACCCGAGTTCAGGTTACATATTTATTCAGAGTGAAAATAAACTGTCCTTTGACATTAATTTCGCGACTAAACTCTCCCTCAAAATATAGATAATTGAGATGAGCAAACGCTTCTGCAATAGCAAAATTCATACTGTGAGAGTTCAGTTTACGCTTAAACAACACAGGTAAACATTGCTCTATGGTCTTGCCCTGCTCGCAAAAAACTCTAAGGTTGTCTAAGTGAGCATGGTGATGACGAATAAGATCATTAACGCGGGTATGTAATCCATGAAACGGCTGTTTATGTGAAGGTAACACCAAGGTATCTTCTGGTAATTGAGTAAATTGCGGCAGAGTGTCTAAGTACTGTTTCAGTGAATTAGCATCCGGCTCGGTACTATATACACCTATATTTGGCGAAATACCGGGTAAAACATGATCTCCAGAAATCAAGATGTTGGTGTCTGAATTAAATAAGCAGACATGTTCCGGTGAATGACCGCGGCCAATATACACCTGCCATTCGTGTGCACCTATGCGTATATGCTCACCTGCTTGCAAACGATGGAACTGCAACGGAATAGGCCTAATAACTTGGCGTATTCCTTTGCTCTCTTTGCGATTTTTTTTTGCATTGTTAACATAGTCTTCAGACATACCACTGCGGACTAAATACTCATCATCTTGCCAATCAGACGCGCCGCAAGGACCTGCAAATATTGCTCGAGCTGTGAAATATTCTGCTTGGCTCATATACATTGGCAGGCGATATTTTTCTACTAAATACCCCGCCATACCAATATGATCAGGATGCATATGGGTAACTATTACTTTAGTAATTGGCTTACCTAAGATGTCGAGTATCGTATCCCAAAGCTCTTCTGTTTCGCGGGTGCCAATGCCGGTATCGATTAACGCAAAACCCTCTTGCCCATTCTGATTATCTTCGAGTAAATATAAGTTAATGTGGTCGAGGTCAAAGGGCAATGGCATACGTAACCAAAATATGCCTGGAGCCACTTCTTGCAGTGTGCCTGGCTTGGGTATTTCAGCATCTATAAAAGTTACTTGCATCGTCTTTACTCCTTTTGAACCATGATATCTTTTGATTTCATGTATCTAATATTCATTCTGATTAATCACTATTAGACCCAATTAGGGTAACAACTACCAAGCATCATTATGTATTGATAAGTATCAGGGGTTTGAATTAAAACAAATGGTAAGTGTATTTGTCGGGTAGATTTTGTGTGACATTTCACTAAGGTTAGATCAAGGGCTACATCGATATGAGGGTGCCACACCTTGATCCTCAACTCGTTCCTCGAAGTAATGGTTTGCAGCAGCAATGCATGTAAAAATCATCAATGGGGGGATGCCCTAAAATCTTTGACCTGCACTGAGGAATATCAATTTTTCACGGACAGAAAAGTGCTAATAAACAATCTAAAATTGTGGCGTGTAATAAATATCAACACGCCACAGGTATTTTTTAGTGTTTATAACGCTTGAGTTAATATCTCGTGGCTTATGTCTATTGTGATGTCGCTTTGTTCGCCAAGTGCGGTCATGCCGTGTTGTTTTAATCTAGCAATCAGTAACTCAATGTCATTGATGCCAAGGTCCACATCAGATAAACGTGTTGGTAGTTGCATCTTTTTGAAAAACGCTTCTGTTAGACCGATCGCTTGGTCAATACGGGCGTTATCATCCCCTTCGTTTATGTACCAAACGCGAGATGCATATTGTAGTAGCTTTTCACGCTTTTGTTCACGGCGTACTTTCATTACCGCAGGTAACACAATGGATAAAGTACGCGCATGATCGATACCAAAAGCACCGGTTAATTCATGGCCTATCATATGCGTTGTCCAGTCTTGGGGTACACCCGCGCCAATTAGGCCATTTAATGCCATCGTTGCCGACCACATGATATTAGCTCTGACTTCTACGTTATCTTTAGTGTCTGGCAATAACGCTTTTGGCCCTTCTTCGATTAACGTTTGCAATAAACCTTCACTGAAGCGGTCTTGCACTTTGCCATTAACATTATAAGTTAGGTACTGCTCAATAGTATGCACAAAGGCATCAACCACACCATTTCCAATTTGACGATCTGATAATGACAAGGTCACACTAGGGTCTAACACTGCAAATAACGGACGAACTAAAGGACTGGCGAAAGGTAATTTATTACCCTCTCTGGTTACCACAGCGTTGCCATTACTTTCAGAGCCTGTTGCAGGCAAGGTTAATACCGCGCCAATAGGCAGCGCTTTTGTAAACGATTGATTTTTAGCAAGAATGTCCCAAGGATCATCGCCCTCAAACAATGCAGTCGCGGCAATAAATTTGGCGCCATCAACAACAGAGCCACCACCGACTGCAAGCAAATAATCAATCTTTTCTGCTTTAATGACCCCTTGTGCTTGCATCAAGGTGTCATAGGTTGGGTTGGGCTCAATACCTGAAAACTCAAACCAAGTATGTTTAGCTAAGGCATCAACCGTTTGTTGATATACGCCATTTGATTTAATTGAGCCGCCACCATAAACCAATAATACCCTTGCGTTTAAAGGGATCTCTTTTGAAATCGCCTTAATTTGTCCTGCGCCAAAATGAATTTTTGTTGGATTTTGAAAACTAAAATTTAACAAAGGTAGTCCTATAGTTATTACTAATCTGTTAGTTAAGCTGAAAGGTGAGTCAGTAATTTTTCAGCCGCTAATGCTGAACTGGCTGGGTTTTGACCGGTAATCAAAAGACCGTCTTGGACTACAAATACATCCCAGTCTTGAGTCTTCTGGTAATCGCCGCCACGTTTAATCAGCTCGTCTTCAAGTAAAAAAGGCACCACTTCTGTTAATTGCACCGCTTCTTCTTCGCTGTTGGTAAAGCCAGTGATGGCTTTGCCTTTAATGGCAAATTCACCAGAAGGTTGTTTTACATTGAGTAAGGCAGCACTAGCATGACAAACAGTAGCAACGGCCTTGCCTGCTTTAAGAAAGCTTTCAATCAAGGTAATAGAGTCGGTGTTATCCGTCAGATCCCATAACGGACCATGACCACCTGGATAAAACACCCCACCAAAATCGGCTTCGTTAAGAGAAGCTAATGTGACAGTTGTCGCAATTTTAGCTTGTGCTACATCATCGCCATCATAACGGTCAGTCGCTGCAGTTTGGAAGTCTGCGAGTGTGCTGGTTGGATCAATAGGTGCTTGTCCACCTTTGGGAGTAGCTAAAATCACTTCAACTCCGGCATCGATAAATGCGTAATAAGGTGCTGCAAATTCTTCAACCCAAAAACCCGTTTTTTTGCCTGTATTGCCCAGTTCATCGTGTGAAGTGAGTACCATTAATATTTTTTTGTTCATTATGAATGCTCCATATAAGTGCGTGTAGTAATTGTTGATGAGCCCACTATAGGCTTATAAACTTACATGAACAATGCAGATAAAACTGACATCATTGTATTAATAATTGATACAATAGGCGTGTTGTTAATTCTTGGTGTAGTTTATGGATATTTCGTTTGAACAGCTCAAAAGTATGGTTGTTTTTGCTCAAGTCATTGAACAAGGCAGCTTAAGTGCCGCGGCCAAACATCTAGGACTCTCTAGAGCGGTAGTCAGTTATCATTTAAAAAAACTTGAAGCTCAACTTGACGTAAAACTACTCAACCGTTCTACGCGTTCGATTAACCTGACTGAAGCAGGCCAAGGGTATTATGAACGCTGTCGCGTTATTGCTGAGCAAGCGAGTGCCGCCAATCAGCAAATTGAAAATTTCAAAAACGAGCCGATTGGACTACTTAAAATCACCTGCCCGGTCAATATTGGCTTGCAGACTGTTGTGCCAGCACTGAATGAGTTTAAGAAAATTTATCCTAAAATTGAGCTTGATGTGATGTTGACCGATGAAGTCGTTAATATCATGAAAGAAGGTATCGATTTAGCCATTCGTGGAGCCCCCTTACCTGATTCAGGTTTACAAGCAACTAAACTTGCCACCTTACAGACCTGTCTTTGTGCTGCCCCTGAATATTTTCTTCAATATGGACGGCCCAAAAAACCTGCTGACTTAAGTCATCATCAATGGGTGATTTATAAGTTAACCTCGGGTGTTGTCACCCTAACCAAAGGCAGTCGTTCGTTCAGCGTGACGACAAAAGGCAGTATTAGTACTAATAATGCTGCTGCACGCACTGCGTTTGTTGAAGCGGGACATGGCCTAGGTCGTATTCCTACTTATGATGCTTGGCCAAAAGTAAAAGCTGGCACCTTAGAAACCGTACTTGATGATTACACCTTTAACGATATCAATGTGTATGGTGTTTTTCCTCCTGGTACCGCCAACGCAAAAAAACTCAGACTATTACTTAATTATTTAAAAGAGTTTTTCATCAGTCAAATTCATGTAAAAGCGCCTTAGATATATTGGCGCCACTTGTGATGGCGAACTAAGACAACGTATTCCTGATGTTTGATTAAGGCACGTTGATCAACCTTAAACAACGGCCTAAGCGATTTGTCTTTGGGCGATTGACGATTGGTTTTGTGATCTATTTCGTACAAACCTTATGTACGGTTGGCTAATCGGCAATTGGCGGAATGTAGGTTTTAAGCCGCGAAAAAAGAAATAAAGGATCCAATTGATATTGGATCCTCAACGCAATGATTTAAAAGCTGAAGTTAACGTTCACGTAATATGAGGTGCCGTTGAAACCATAGGGAACAGCTCGCAAGGGAAATCGGAATGCGCCGCCACTGATTATCTCCAGCACTTCATCGTTTTCCAACTCATCGGGGGTTTCGTCAAAGATATTATTGATACCAACAGAAAACATCAGATTTTCCGAAGCTTGATAACCAATATTCAAATCCACCAATGTGGCCGCTTCAACTACGCTGGTACTCTGGGTATTAGGGATTGGAATGTGATTCTGGGCAAAATAATCGACCTCGGTTTCACCGAAGTGCTGCAGACGCAGTATTGAACTCCAATCATCCTTAACCCAGTCGAAAGACAAAGTGGCTTTCTCTTGCGGTTGCCCGCCTTCGAGGATCGACTGTGAAACGGAGCTAAATGCTATGTTTTTGCTGATGCCCGGAGGAGCATTAACGCTGTCCAGCTCGGTTTCGTTGATGTTTCCTGCAAAGGTAACTTTCAGTTCACCACCGGCAAAAACCGTATTGTAGGTGGTGATCAGATCAACACCTGTGGTAGTGGTATTGGCCGCATTCGAGAAAAAATTGATAGAGTTTGCACCGGACGCTTGTAGCGATGCTACCGCACTAGGGTTAAAGGCAACATCAGTCGTTGTCAACGGTTGACCCAATGTGATGCGGTCATCTATTTTAATATGGTAGGTATCGAGTGTGATGTTAACACTATCAACTGGACTCCATATAATACCAAAGCTCAGGCTTTCCGAGGTTTCACTCTTAAGACTCTCCACCCCCAGAGTGCTAGGAAAGTCATCTCCAGTTGCTGCGACGAAAACCTGCCCCAAGAGACCGTTTCCATCAATGGTGGTGGATATTGCAGTGTAAGCTGTTTGTTGTAAGGAGGGGGCACGAAAACCTGTTGAAATAGCACCACGAATGGCAAAATCATCGGTTAAATCATATCGTGAAGACAGCTTGCCAATGGTTTCACTTCCTGCAACGTCAAAGTCTTCATAGCGAATGGCAAGACCCATTAACCAGTCATCACTAAGGTTTTGTTCGAGGTCAACATACAGGGCAAAGCTATCGCGCCCGACGTCGGTATCTTTTTGCAAGCCAGGATAGGCCTGAAAGCCACAAGCAGCAAAAGCGGAATTAGCGCTGTTGACTGCGGGGAAGGAACTACCTGAATTACTTAAACCACATGAATATGAATTGAGATCACCCTGGTTGATGCTGTATGACTCATCCCGATATTCCGCCCCCAGACCAATATATAGCTCCGATGACATACCCAAATCGACAGAACCTGCCAAATCAAAATTGACTGTCATCTGGTCAAATTCAAAACCACCAGAATAGCCTGCTGTAGGTCCTGCATTGGCTGCAATGTCAGCGTCTGTAGCAGCTGGATTGTTGGCTAAATACTCAGCCGCAATCGAAGAGTTGATGGTATTACTGGAATCAAAGTCATAAGTATTTTTACCGTAGACTACCGATGCATCCAGGCGCCAGATATTATTAATATCATGGCGGTAACCAAAGGCAAATGAGGTGTCCTCTGCCGTGTTGTCAATATTGGGAAGAAAACCATCCGGGTAAACCTGGGAAACGTTATTATCATCAGTGGCACCGCGATAAAACCCTGACCCTAAAGCGGTTCGCTCTGAGTAGCCACCAAAAGAATACAGTTCACTATCCCTGCCTACAGGGATCATTGCATTGTAAAAAAGCGAAGTAAATTCACTGCCGGCATCGCCCTGATGCCAGGCCGGGTTATCAGCTCGATTAGTTCGATCGGAATCTCGATATTCTGCAGTTAGATTGAGAAATTCCCCCTCTTTACCCAAGGCTACTCCGGTATTAATACCCAAGGTCATGTTTTCGCCATCCCCCTTTGAGGTCTCGCCCCATCGCATGCTGATGGTGGTTAGATCAACAGTATCTTTGAGTTTCAAGTTGATAACACCGGCAATAGCATCAGAGCCATATTGCGCAGCGGCGCCATCGCGTAGCACTTCCACTCTCTGCAGAGCTCCCAGTGGAATGGAGTTCATATCCGTACCGGCAGCACCTTCTCCAACAGTTCCACCCGCTTGAAAAATAGACTGGTTATGGCGGCGTTTGCCATTAATCAGCACCAGAGTTTGATCAGGCTGTAAACCGCGTAACGTGGCTGGACGAAAGAGGTCTGAGCCATTTGAAACCTGCGTGCGTGAAAAGTTAAATGAAGGTGCTACGGCTTGCAGCGATTGTCCTAATTCGCTAAACCCACTTTTTTTCAACTCATCGCTTTGAATAATATCGATTGGGGAAGAGGCTTTTGTAGCAGTGCGGCCCGCCACGCGAGTGCCTAATATAGTGATTTCTTCAGTTTTTTCAGTTTTATCTGATTGAGCCAGTGAGTAGTGGGAAAATCCGGTTCCTGCGATAAGCACCGCCCCGGTCAAAGTATGACTGGCAATAACAGCGCTCAAACGTCTTTTGGCTATTTTATGGGATAAAAATTGTTTTCTCATATTACTTGTCTCCGCTTAATTATCATTTTTATAAACCTCTTTTATTCGCGTCAACCCGACAAATGGGAGTAAATACAATGTCATTCATCTACAGGGTGAGTGCATCTATATATGAAAGCCTCATAAATAGATGATACCTAGCCAGATAAGAACGTTGACAACCCACCTCTCGTAACTTGATCCCCAATATAGGAAAACGGTAATCTTTAAGACAGAGACAATGTATTTATTTATGATCGGTACAATTTAAGTAATCAGAAAATTGTACCGGTAAAAAGTTAGGAAATTGTGTTGAGTTTTAAGTGTGACGATTTATATCTATTGAGCATCTTATGATGCTATTCAATCTCGCAGCCAATTGACGCAAATTTTAGAATAAAGCACGGAGCATATATGCATGATGAACACTTTCACAACGTTGTGACAAATGGCAATGGGATGATTAGTTACGCCTATTTTTATTTTCCATAGACTGGCAATATCTCCAACATGGCCAGGATATAGCAACCAATATAGAATAATCCCATTAAAATCATAAAATAGATCAAAGCATCACCTCCCCACACCCGATAGCCCGAGGAAGCATATTTTTTACGACTCACTCGTAGCATTAACGGTGGGATAATCAACGCAGTGACCGCTAGGGCCAAGCCTGCAAAGCCAATTGCGTACATAAAGCCATCGGGGAAAAACAACCCACCAATAGACGGAGGTACAAATGCTACAAGAGCTGTTTTGAATCGACCTAAGGGTTTATCATTAAACTTGAATTTATCAGCGATAAAATCAAACAAGCCTAAGCTTACCCCCAGAAAAGAGGAGATGACTGCCATATTGGCGAACATAGTTAAAAATTTTACCAGCCATACATTGGTGACCGCATGGTTAATGGCATTAAGCAGTACGCCAATATTGCCGCCCTCAGCAACAACTGACAGAAACGACTCCCGTTGCAGACTCCCCATAGTGACAATCAACCATAAGATATAAATCGCAATACAAAAAGTAGATGCAATCAACATACTTCTGCCAATCAACTCGGGTTTTTTACCATAATATTTAATCAGGCTGGGCACATTGGTGTAAAAACCAAAGGAAGTTAAATAAAATGGCAGGGCAGCGAAAATATAATAGAAATAATGCGTTTGGTTTTCTGAGTTGCCCGAATTTAACAACCCGCTTAAATCAACAATAGGGGTGAATTCAACAACTGCCATCAAAAATGTTATTAACATCCCGACGGCAAGAATAGTGATAACACGGGACACCGCCTTGGTACTCATCCAAACCACAAAAGCCAAAAATAATGCGAAAATCGACCCAGCCACTATCTGCGGTGGCGCAAAACCAAAAGTGGACATCAGCATATGATTTACAATTGAGCCTCCGCCGCTGATATAGGCATAATCCAGAATATAGAGTATGAAAACTAACAGTAAGCCATTAATGACATTCCAGTACTTACCCAATGTATTCTTTACCAGCGTATCGAAGCTTTCCCCCTCCTCAAAGTTAAGGTTCACCTCCAAAATCATTAAGGAAATATGGTACATACAAAACCAAGACAATAACATGCAGACAATGGACCAACCAAACCACATACCAGAGGAGATCGTGGGCAAAGAAAACATGCCTGCACCCACCGCAGAACCTGCAGTAATCATAATACCACTTAGCATTGAGGTGGGTTTCTTGGTGTTCTCTGTCAGTTCAGTGATTTGCACTCTTTTATTTCCTCTGTATAAAATAAATTACATTTCTGTTCCAGTCGTTACCAAAAAATGTAATGCAGTTTTATTGGATAGGCGCTCGTGTTTTTCGATTTAACTCTTACACCCTTTTGTCAGTAAACATAATTTTTAAATTGCTAGTTAATGACTAGAAGACTAGAGATGTTGATCCAACCAATTGGTAATTTGGCTTTCTAACATGACTCCTGAACGCCGATCGAGCAATTTCCCGTCCTTAAAAATCAGCAATGTTGGCGTGGATTTGACATTGAGATTTACTGCAGTCAGTGGATTATCTTCCTGATTTGCCATGACCAAAGTGAATATATTCGAATATTTCACGGCTATCTTTTTCAACATTGGACCGAGCATTTTACAAGGTCCACACCAGGGCGCCCAAAAATCCACTACCACTGGATGTGGGGAGCGTAATACTAACTCATCAAAATTTTCATCTTTGACATCTATGGGTTCCATAAACAATACCTATTATAAAGAGGGGATGACGAAAGTAGCGGTTAAAAATCCCGCCATTTTGTATTGACCGGTTATATCAATATCACTGGTGCTTTTCTTTAGACCAACCCTGACCATCCAGATATTTTACGCCAGATTCATTGGCGTCATCTTCCAATGTCGTTGCCATAGAATCATTCCAACGGTTGAGATAACCAAATAAGGACACAACACCTAAAATTTCTACGATTTCACCATCGTCCCAGTATTCGCGAAGATTGTCCGATACTTCCTTTGTTACCCCATTGGGTATCGTTGAAGCTGCAATGGCTAAATCAAGTGCTGCTCGCTCCGCCAAAGAGAATGCAGGGTGACTCTGATACTCCCAAATGTTTTCCATTTTTTCAGCATCAGCACCGTAACGCTCAGCAGCGCGAATAGTATGGGCCTGACAATAGCGACAACCTGCTGTTAAGCTCGATAAATAACCGATTAAGCGCTTAAGATCGCTAGTCACACGACCATGATTTTCCATAACGGCCACATTCAGATTAATAAACGCCTTCGCGATAGCGGGTCGGCGCTGCATGGTTAACACGCTATTTGGACAAAACCCCAGAGTTTCATTAAAAAATTGTGCTAGCTCGGCAACTTGCGGGTTTGCATCTTGTGATAATGGCGTGATTAATGGCATAACAATTTTCCTTAGTGGAGAGTTTTTCTGTTTAAAAACTATATTATTTAATTTAAGTAGCTATGACGGCTTCGTCCATCTAAAGACAAATCAATCGGGCTCTAAACGTGTATCCAGTATAGAAAACAGACTTTTTTTAATACATAGCCAAAAGTTAGATATTTGCCCAGTACAATTAATGGCAATAGATAATTGTGCTGGTACAAAAGTGAATAATTGTATTGCTGTATATCTGCCAACAGCTAAGACATAACCAATAGAAACTTATTTTTATATTAAATATATGCAAAATTGTCGTTTTAGCGCAGTTATTCAATCCATTTGCTCCTTAGGAAATATTCGTAGATACAAATGATCTAAACTGCTAATTTGTAGGTACAATTTTTCCAATTAGCACATGTGTACCTGTAATAGTTGGGAAGCAGCTCACTTTTGGTCACAATATTTGCCTAAAAAATAACCGGAAATTCACCATGCGCCAGACTCGCTACAGACAAATAGCTGAAACCCTAGCCGAACAAATACGCAATAAAACCTATTTAAACGGGGAAAAGCTGCCACCAATACGCGCAGCAAGCCAGCAGTTTTCTGCGAGCGTCTCCACTATCCAACAAGCGTACAGGGAGTTGGAAGATTTAGGATTGATCGAGGCTAGGCCGCAGTCGGGATATTATGTCAGGTATGATACTCGCGCTATTTCCGAGCCCAATATGTTGACGACATCAAACTCTCCAAGCGAAGTAAGTATCAATAAAACCATGCTCAAGGTACTTGAACAAAGTCATCGACCTGGGTTGATTAACCTTGGAACGGCGGTACTACATTCCGACTTTCTTCCCTTACAACAATTACAGCGCATTATCTCGCGATTAGCCCGCTTCAATATTAGAGAAATAACAACGGCGGAATTTTCAACGGGCAATGAGGGGTTACGTCGACAAATAGCAAAAAGGCTCGTTAGCGCTGGCTGTGAACTATCGCCCAATGACGTTATAGTAACCGGGGGCTGCCAAGATGCCTTTTCTCTGTGTTTAAACGCGGTAGCGAAGCCAGGTGATATTATCGTGATTGAGTCTCCGACATTTGCAGGTTTGCTTCAGACCATAGAATCCCTCGGAATGAAAGCACTGGAGATACCTACGCACCCACAACACGGCATCAGCCTAGAGGCACTGGCACTGGCAATTGACCAGTGGCAAGTCAAAGCATGTGCACTTGTACCCGCGTTCAATAATCCCTTGGGATCCTCAATGCCCGCTGAGAACAAAAAAGCACTGGTTTCACTATTGGCTAAACATCAAATTCCCTTGATAGAAGACGATCTTTTTGCTGATCTGAATTTCAGTGGAGACCGTATTCCAGCTGCGAAGTCGTTTGATAAAGAAGGCCTGGTGCTCTACTGTTCGTCGGTATCTAAATCCCTTGGATCCGGCCTGCGGGTTGGTTGGACATGTCCAGGTCGTTATTTCGAACAGGTTAAGTATTTAAAAGCATTTCGCAATATCAGCGGACCAACACTTGAACAAATGATAGTCGACGAATTTATGACCACTGGCGGTTATGATCGACACATTCGATATCTTCGTAATACTTTTGCGCGGCAAATCCAATTAATATCAGACTGTATTGAGGAGTATTTCCCTAAAGGCACTACAATAACCCGCCCTACTGGTGGCTATGTATTATGGGTGGGCTTGCCAGATAATGCCGATACTTGGGAGCTGTATCAACTGGCACTTAACCGAAATATAACCTTTTTCCCCGGTGAACTATTTTCAGCATCAGGAAAATACAACTCTTTTCTGCGGATCAATGCAGCTATTCCCTGGAATAGTAAAACTGAACAGGCAATCGCCGTACTGGGTCAGATTGCGCACGATATTATTTAAAGGCCTTAGCGCGTTGGTTATACTCTGTCCGCAAAAAAAACGGCCTGTTTAGAACAGCAGTGAGCGTCTAAGCAACCCCACAAATATAATTTCACACTGTTCCAAAAAATAGGGGGCAAGTCACTTGTCTAATTATACTTCTTAATCTGTGCGAATTATCATTAAACCAAGGTCATCAAGAATCTACTCCTTTGAGCGATTGGTGGTAATACGTCTCAGCTATGGCGTATGACAAGTTCTACTGAGAAAGCGGTCGTTACAGTAATGATATATATTGTCTAATTTAGCTATTGTCCTAACTATTATCCCTTTGTATAGGAAGCATTATGAAAAGTGTAACTGCAACAGAAGCTAAAAATAATTTTGGTGATTTGTTAATGAATGCGCAATCAGCACCTATCGCGATAACCCGCAATGGTAAAGAACAAGGCGTTCTATTATCTGCTAAAGAGTATTTCAAAATTAAACAACAAGCTCTTCAAACAGCTATAAGCGCTGGTATATCAAGTGGTGATGCTGGGAAAATAGATATTAATTCTATAAAGGCATTGGCACGAGCCAAATCTGGCACGCAACCTTGAGTATCGCTTTAACAAACCTCTCTAGGGAAGACCTCATAGACATATGGTTATATGGGGAAATGAATTGGGGCGCAGAAAGTGTAGACCAATATCTTGATTCTATTGATGCATTTTTGAAGACATTGATTAATAGACGAAATATAGCCGACTTTCACTACATAAAGGATATAAAAGAGAGGTAAATATTAGGCATCATGTATTGTCATTTTATGAAAAATGACGTTTTATTCTACCTATACACTAATAGTTAGTAAAAAAGGGGTTTTGTGGCTAGCTGAACATTAAGTCTACAGTCAATATACCTATTCATTACTGATAAGTGGAAGTTCGATACAGGCTAAACATCCTGACTGGTCTGCTTTATTGGTTAAGGTTAATCGTCCATCATGGGCTTCTAAAATTTGTTGGCACAATACCAATCCAATACCGGAACCTTGTTTCTTAGTGGTATAAAAAGGGACAAAAAGATTATCGTAGTTGTCGATACCCACCCCTTTATCATCGATAGTTAACTTAAGGTTTTGATGATGGAGTTGCCAGAAAATGAGCACTTGCGCATCAGCGGGCGCTTTTTGCATCGACTCTAACGCGTTTTTAATTAGGTTTATCAGCACTTGTTCTATCAATATTGGGTCTAGGCATAAGCTTACCTCTGGTGATGAGCCAACCCATATCTTGTCGGTTTGAAACAGGGGAATGACCTTTTCAACCAAGGTTGCAATTGATATGACATTCTTTTGGGGTTCAGGCAAGGTAGTTATTTGTTTATAACTGCTGACAAAATCTTTTAAATTGTTAGCTCGCTGCGAAATGACCTGTAATCCTTCGCGTAAATTACTGCTGTCTTGGTTAGTATTTTGCTGTTTAGCCAAAGCGCGTTTTAAGGTTTCGCTTATAGACGCTATGGGCGCAAGCGAATTATTGATTTCATGGCTAATAACACGTACCAGGCTTTGCCAGGCATTACGCTCCTCAGTCCTGAGTAACAAACTAACGTCAGTGATAAAGAGTAATTTTTGCTGTTGTCCCGCATAACGAAATGCTTCAACATGAACATTATATTTTGCCGGATGCTCTGCAAAGGTCAATTTCATTACTTTACTTTGGCCGCTAACAAGGGAATCAAATGAGGATAGTTGTTGAGAGAGATTATTTGTGTGTGATGATGTGGGTATCCGCAACAGTTTATTCGCCGCAGGATTGCTTAATATTAATTCATTGTTATCGTTGACCGCTATAATAGCTACGTCTATATGGTCAATAACTGTCCTTAATAATAACTGGTTCTCAATTGATTCTAAACGTTGCCTATTTAACCTTTTGGCTAGATTGTTGATCGAGTTTACGAGCTCGTTTCGGGCATTATCACCGTTAACTGAAGATGCTCTGAGACTATAATCCCCTTGATTCATCGCATCTAGTAGATTACTCAAACTGCGAAATTGGAAAGCGGATATTTGTTGAATTTTTATATAGGCATAAATAATCGTCACTGTCGCTAACAGTACAGTCAGAAGAATTAAGTAGACCGATATTTTAGCGTAGATCATTACCCATATAAGTAATGAAAATACGGGTAATGATGCAAGCAGTGCTAGCTGAGCGAGCTTAGCTTCACTCGATTTTTTTGTCTGCATTGTAGTCCTTTATACAACTGGCTTTGAGTGTTAGATTTTTTCCAATCTACGATAAAAGGCACTGCGGCTCAATCCAAGAGATTTGGCCGCCTTTAATACATTACCATCAAAAAAGCTGAGACGTTGGTCAATGATATCCAATTCAATTGCCTCTAATGTGGCCAGTTCCGTTGCCGTGAATGGGGTTTGTATTGCGACTTTAGTGGTGCTAGTCAAACCTAAGTCTTCATATTTAATTTGTTGATTTTGACAAAGTATTTGTGCCCGTTCGATCACGTGACTCAACTCCCTGATATTGCCGGGCCAATCATAATCTAACAGAGCTTTTTGCGCTGCGGGTGTCAGAACGTTTTTTTTCGTCTTTGCTAAAAAAGATTCCGCAAGGGGGATAATATCTTCTTTTCTGTCCCGTAAAGGCGGGATCTCTATGGTGACAGTATTTATTCGGTAAAGTAGATCTTTACGAAATTCATTTTGAGCGACAGCTTCATCTAAGTTCGCATTAGTGGCACTTATCAGTCTAATCTCTACCGATATAGTTTTGTTGGAGCCAATCTTTTCAAACTCACTATCTTCCAATACTCTCAAGAGTTTACCTTGCTGAGAATAGGGGGTATTGGCAATTTCATCTAAAAATAATGTGCCACCATCCGCAAGTTCAAATCGGCCAATACGAGTACTTTTTGCGTCTGTGAATGCGCCTTTTACATGACCAAACATTTCACTTTCAAACAAAGCTTCAGTGACTGCTCCCATATTTACCGTTATTTGATTGGCTTGATTACGAGCAGAGTGCTGGTGGATATAGAGTGCAAACATACTTTTACCGGTACCATTTTCACCGGTTAACAAAACGGAGGCGTTACTGTTAGCCACCTGATTGATTATGGCCATGGTTTGTTGCATAGCAGCAGAGTTGGCAATAAGTTCACCACTGAATTCGCTATTCACCTGTTGCTGCAATAGCTGATTTTGTTGAGACAGCTTGTTCGAGTTTTTCACACTGTTTGCCAGTTTTATTTGATTGTTTACTATGGCTATCAGGCGGTCTATATCCCACGGTTTTTGAATGAAATCATTGGCGCCATTTTGCATGGTACTAACCGCGACTTCTATGCTGGCCCAACCTGTCATCACAACAATGGGCAAATCTTCGTCTAACTTTCTAATGTCAGTAATTAAACGTAATCCTTCATTGCCTGAAGTGGTATCCAACGAATAATTTAAATCCATCAATACCAGACTAAAATTTTCCTTTGCCAATAGTGCAATAGCAGACTCTGGTGTTTGACATAAGCTCACCTCAAAATTTTCAGAGATTAACAATATCTTTAAGGCATAGAGCACGTCGTTGTCGTCGTCAACCAGTAAAATTTTCTCTTTCATGACAAGGATATTCCTACCTAATTGATGTTCAGCTCTGGGAGCTAAAGTAATATGATTTTTTCAATCAATGCATTTATTATTTAAATCTACGCGTCAAAAATGGCTTCCCTGCCGACATTATAACCATATGGTAATAACCATGGTGATATTTTTTATCTTCTGGAGGAGTTTATCCCAATATATACCCAAGTTACTTCAACTTGCAGGTTTTAGTACCTGAAAGTTATCATTTATCCGACTGTTTAATATGTCAGCAATATCCGGAAGGGTGACGTTAAAAAAATGCCGAATGTGTTGTCGAAATTCCTTTGCGCTAGAGAAATATCGATTATTGCGAGCATATTCATTCATGACTTTCCATAATCGCTCTATGGGGTTCAGATTAGGGCTGTATGGGGGCAGATAATGCAGTGTAATTCCTAATTCAGCCGCTTTGTCTTTCACCTCCTTGGAACGATGATAACCCGCCCCATCCAGCACTAAATGAAGCGTATTATTTGCTAAGTACCTCTGCTTTAGGTGCTCCATAAAATCCATGATGGTGCTGCCATTTACAGTCTCGTAATCATGCACTACCGCTTCAGCTAAATGATTTAACCGGATCGCGCCTACAACATTCATTCGGGTGCGACTGCCTGTGGTTTCAATGGGTTTATCTACCCCTTTACGTATCCATCCAGATGTCACCTTGGTCGCTTGAGTAGGATGCACTGCATCCATGAATAAAATAGGCTCATCATCCGATACGCTATCCCGTAACGTTTCATATTCTTCGATAAACGCAGCTTGCTTTTGCTCATCAAATTTATGAGGCACACCTTTAGGCTGTTTGTAACTAAAGCCGTTTTGGTGGAGCCATTTATTTAACCCAGACACTGAATAGGTAATCTTCCACGTCTTTTGAATGTAGGCCACTATTTGATGGGTGTGTAAGTAAGTGATATCTGACAGGTGTGCAACCAATTGCTGGGTTTGCTCAGTATTTAAATGACTGGCAGAGCCACCACCCGCAGGCTTGAGCTTCAGACGTTTGGCGTAATCACCGATATGGCGTGTAATGCTGGCTTCACTCTTACGCAAGGCTTGTGCAATTCTAGCGACGGTCCACCCTTCACTGCGTAACAACACCGCTTTAATACGGTCACGCTCCCTTCCATCACGGGCTTTCGTATGTCTCGCTTCTAGCGCGGTTTTTTGGTCGGGTGTAAGGGAAATATCAATCATAGGTACAGCCTGATCCTCAAATCAGACAAAATCAAGCATTTTCATTGATCACGGGTATACATCGATTTATCGCGAATGGGATTATTCATAATGCAATGCTTCGCTTGGTTCCATGCTAAGTGCGGCTCTTGTAGGTAAATAGGTAGCCAGCATCACCACAGCGCCAATTAAAAAGGTCATAATAAAGGCAATGATGAACACTGCTAAATTACTGGTGCCGAATATTTGCGACATCGCAAAACCCATAGTACAACCCGCCAATAATCCGGGTATTCCACCAATCAAAAATTGTGTGAAACCGGTGATCATGAATTCCCTTGTGATCGTTTTTTCACTTGCACCCAAAGCACGTTTGATACCGATCTCCTGGGTTCTTTGACTGATAGTATTGGCCATAACACCATATATGCCGCTAGCAGCTAAAACCAAGGCCGCAAGGGCGAATAGGGCAACGAGGCTACTGACAAATTGTATGGGAGCAGTAAAGCGTGCATTATTTTGTTCATAGGTTTCAATTTGAAATGACGGAAGTTGTGGATCAATTGACATCAACGTTTGGCGCAATGTATCTGTGACTTTAGCGACGTCAGCACTCATATGCATAGCAACGGTAAGCTGTTGGCGAGGGTCTTGGGTAAAAGGTCTAAAGATGGTTGGAATATGTTTGTCTTCTCGACTACCTTGAATGGTATTTTCAACCACACCCACAATGGTTATCCAATCAGCTGGATCGTCATCGCTCAAACGTAATTGTTTTCCGATCGGGGATTCATTGGGGTAGTGTAATTTCGTGAAGTTTTCTGACACTAATGCGGTTTTCTTTTCCAGTCCACTATCGCTTGAATCAAAGTAGCGACCTTGCTTTAGCTCCACACCTAATGTGCCTAAAGCTCCGGGCATTATTGCAATGTAGTTAGCTCTGGGATAACTGGTATTGTTGTCTTTAGTATACTCCTTACCGGCTAACAAAAATTTTGTTCGACGGCTCCAATCACCTGGCAAAGCTGAAGAGATCATCACGTCTTCAATGCCAACACCTTTGGCTAAACTGGTTTGTAAGGTTTGAGCAAATTGAACCTTTTTCTCACCAGACACATAGTTGTCATCTGATAACAGTATTTTAGCGATTAAGGTGTTTTGGATATCAGCCCCAATATCTTCATTACTTTGCATATAGGCCGCAACCACCATAACACCGGCCGCAATTAATACTGTCACAGAGATAAATATTTCACTGATGACTAATATACGGTTTAATCTCCCCGCTTTTTTGCCAAGTGCTCCGCGGGTGCCGTCACGCAGCACGCTGTTAAAGTCCCCTCCTGAGTTTTTCCAAGCGGGTAATAATCCAGTGACTAAAATGGTACTTATCAATATAGTAAAGAAAAGTTTCATGGTGTAAGCGTCAACCCCAAACGTCCACCAAAAAGAAGGAGGGTCAACAAAAAAGGTCGCAACTATGGATTGTGTGATTGTTAGACCCCACGCCAGTACCAGTAAACCAATGAGCCCACCAAAACTGCAAATGATGATACTTTCCCACAACATTTGACTGATCAGGCGTGATCGAGGGGCGCCAAGTGCAACCCGAATAGCCGTCTCTTTGCCGCGCTCAACGGCTCGTGACAATAATAAATTACCCACATTAATCGACGCCAGTAACAGAATTAGCACCGCGACTATATGCATGGAATAAATCACTGAGTAGGCTTCCCCCTCCCTTGATCCGGGAATAGAGTCGATATAGGCACTGATCCCATTATTGGTGTCAGGGTGTTTTAGTTCCAAGCGCTGCATGACTACTTGCAATTGCTGGTTAACCTGGGCCAGCGTTGAACTGTCATGTATATGCGCAATGCCGTGTGCAATTTGGGCTGATTCGCGGGTGATTTGACCATAATCAACTTTTAAGGGAAGCCATAACTGGGTGTTATTTGGGAAAAGATAGCCCTGAGGCATTACCCCAATAATACGGTGACTACTACCATTAATTGGCAATGATTGGCCAATGACATTTGGTTCTCCGCCAAATTGATTTTGCCACATATTATAGCCAATAACCGTCACCGGTTCTGCCCCGATTAGATTGTCAGTTGGGCTGAACCCACCTCCAACAGTGGCTTTGGTGCGGGTTATGGCGAATATGTTAGCTTCGGTATAAATGGCTTTGTAGCGTCTTGCACCATCTCTGCCCGAGACATTGACACTAGCGTTTTGGTAGGCACCAAATTCAGACAGGCCCGAGACGCTACTTCTTACTTCCGCATAATCGAGTAAATTAATACCATTAGATTCTCTTTTTCCATTTTGTGAGCTGCTGACAAGCACAAGTGAATCGCCATCTTGAAAAGGTAAATCTTTGTAAATTATGGTATTAAAAAACGAGAACATATAAACACTAAGGCCTATACCTGCGGCCATAACTAAGGTAGTTAAAGCAGTAAAACCGGGTTTCTTAGCTAATAATCTCAAAGCGTAGTTAAAATCTTGAATAATCATTTATTGTCCCCCCTAACCAACCAGACTTTGCTGATCATGAATAGTATTAAGCTGGTCTGATATTACCTGACCATCAAGTATTGTTATGTTGCGATGAGCCTTTTCTGCTGATCTAGGATCATGGGTAACCATACAAATGGTTGCCCCTTCACTGTGAAGCTTGTCGAGCAAATCCATCACTGCTTGTGCATTTTTTGAGTCCAAGTTTCCGGTAGGCTCATCGGCTAAAATGATTGAGGGGTTGCCGGCAATAGCACGAGCGACCGCCACTCTTTGCTGCTGTCCACCGGATAATTGAGAAGGAAAATGTTTGCTTCGATGCGACATATCGACTTTGGCTAACGCATCCTGCACCAAAGCCTGACGTTGGTTTTTACTTAAGTCTTTGCGATAACTCAGCGGAAGGTCAACATTTTCTTCAACATTCAGATCACTGATTAAATTAAATGATTGAAAAATAAAGCCTATCTCCATATTGCGAATGCGGGCTCGTTCTGATTTGGAGATATCTGACACATCATGGTTGGCTAAATTATATTTACCACTGGTGTTGGTATCCAATAATCCCAACAATGAAAGAAGTGTCGATTTTCCGCACCCAGAAGGTCCAGAAATTGAGACATATTCACCTTTATCAATGGTCAGTGAAATATTACTAAGGGCATGTGTTTCGACTTCTTCGGTGTAGAAAATCTTTTCGATATTGTCGAGTTTAATTAATGCTGTGCTCATAATTTTTCCTATCACTATTGTTTTTAGTTAATGCGAATTTTTTGATAACTATCCCAACTACTGGGATCGGAAATGATGATTTTGTCGCCTGATGACAAACCGTCCATCACTTGAATTTGGTGAATCGAACCTTTGCCCAGTGTTACCATTACACGCTGGGCAAAGTTGCCATCTAGACTGATTTTGTAAACGGCTGTCTCGCTTTGGCTTTGGGCAAAAAGAGGCCGGTTGACAAAAAGCGTGTCAGAAATTTCGGCAATTTTTATTTCTCCCTCAACCGCAAGATCAGGTCGGGCATCCAAAGGTAATTTACCAATGAATTCTACGTCTACTTGCACGTTGCCATTGACCACTGCAGGATCAATACGGGATACACGGCCAGTGACTTTATTGTTTCGGGTGTCGATAATCACTGTTTGACCGATAACAACATTCCTAATTTCAAGTTCAGGGATGTTAATTTCTGCAATCAGTGAGTCCTGTTGAGCGAGTTTTGCAATATTTCCGCCCATGCTTATACGCTGTCCGGGTTCAACCGGCACTTCTTGTACAACGCTATCAATAGAGGCAACTATTTTTAAGTTTTCAACCTGTTGTTGAGCTCGTTCTAACTCTTTGCGCATTTTATTAAGACGGGCAATGCGCGCATTGTTTTGTGCTTCGATACTCTCTTGCATGGTAGACAGTACTTCTTGCTGAATATCCCAACGTTGCTTTGATTGGATAGTTTCTAAACGCGTTTGCTCATAGTCAATTTTTGCTACGACGCCCAAATTTCTATTTAACAATTGCGTGTGTGCTTCTAATTTTAGTTTGCTGCTCTCATAATCAAGCTTAGCGTTTAGCATCACTGCTTTTTGCATCAAAAATGTTGATTTTTGTACCACCTGACTGGCAGTAGCCTCAGCTACTCTGGCTTCTAATTCCCATTGGGTTTCTTCTAATAATTGCAGAAGTTGCGGATTACTTAATTCAACAATTAAATCTCCACGTTTCACTAGAGTGCCAGGCTTAACAACAACCCTTTCTACTCTGGCCTCAACACTTGCTGACAGCCATTGGACATTGTCAGGCACCAGAACACCGCTTCCCCTAACACTGACTGAGAATTCACCGCGCTTTACTTCATCAGTAACAATACTTTTTGCATCAACACTGAAATCTGCCTGAGACAGTAACCACAAGTAGTTAAGTGCGACACACACAATTGCTAGGCCTATCATCCAGGGCCAATAGCGTCTCAGTAATGTGCTCTGAGTCTTTTTGCGCAGTATATCCAAGGTTGAGCCTCATATACAAAATTCAGTTTAGTTTAAAACCATACTGCAGTGAGCATGCCAAGTAGTTATCTATATGATTATTAGTAATAATTTATATTATTCATGCTAATGCACTTTAGCTTTCCCTGAAATGGGAAAGCTAAATTTGGTGAAAGTCCCATGAATGGGAAAATATTGTGAGTTAATCGATGAAGCTAAGCTGAGCCGAGATGGAACAGGTATATATGCTGATTTAAATCTTCTGCTCTAGTGAGGTATCACAGATTCTGAGCCGTTTTTTCCTCTATTTGTTTAATTTTGCTAGCGATCAGTTTAGAGGCCTTAGCAAAGCTTAAACGGCGGAACTTGATTGAAGATAAAATTGTTTTTATTAATGATATTTCAGCCGTAATATCTTCTATTTTTGTCATGTCATTGGTTAGACTTTTAGTAAATGATTCTTTGGTATTAGCTTTCCAACTTAATTCACTATCAGCATCAATCATTTTGGCAATGCACCATATATTCATTAACTGTTCCACCTGACTTAATACCAGTTCTCCGATGTGAATGGTATTTAAGTCTAGCAGGTGATAGCGATCAAATAAGTCACGACTAAAGTTTGTATATAATTCCTGCACTCGTTGAAAAGGGTTATTCGCGATAGAGTTTTGAATTTGCTGATGTTCTGCGCTTTTTAATTGCTCTAATACCTCAATCCCACTTTTTAACTCTGTGACTATATTACGTGAATATGTTGAAAATAACTGACGAGTGTTCTCTCTTAGCTTTTTATATTTTTTGTATTCACGACGCCGACGAAGTGCCTCAAAGCCGCCAAAAATAATGATCAATTCAATAAACATACCTGTAAACTCTGTCGTCATTCCTAACAAAAGATCACAGTCGGTTATCCAGGGAATAAAAGAAGTACTACATTGTTCTATAATAGCGCCACCTACCTCAATTAAATCAAACAGCCCAATGAATGGTGTCCCAACGGTCATTGCCATATGAGCTGGCTCTGTATCAGGCGGCATCATGAGATGAGTCAGTTTCAATAACGCCAGTAATGACTTTAATGAAGTCTTATCGACTAAAATGATTACATCTATTTTGGTTTGTTCTGAAAGAATTTAAGATTAAACTAGATGTCGGATCTATACAACATGCATCGATTTTGTAGGATTTTGACTATGTGAATCGTTAGCTGCCAAAGGGGATGAGAAATAGGAACCCACTTCTTCAAGCTACTGTTAACAGATGTTATCTAATTACTGACGTTTTCTTTTCTCTGTGAAATCCAGCCTTTTGGGCTCTGTGCTGAATCCCATTCTTTTATGTTGATTCCGGGATCAAAAACGTATGCCGGGCTTAATTCTTTTATCTCAGGACAAGCGCTTTGCGCTGTTGTGCAAACCAGTTTTGAATATTGCTTTTGATTATGATGATGATGAAGTGATTTTATTCAAACAGACTTATCTGAGGCGGTGCTCTACTTTGTGGGGGCAATAAAATTCAGCGGTTCAAAGATGGCATGACTGCACCGGTCACCGGTGGTGCCACCACGGTAGGGTGGTCGGATAAGTAAACAGCATTGCTGCTGCTCACTCTCCTCAGAACGGTGCATGCGGGTTTCCCAGCACACGGCTCAAGCCTGCTTAAGTCCAGCAATGGACCAGCAATAAACTCAAAATCTCCCTCTCTCCTTTAGATTTAGACTTTTCTCCCCGTTTAAAGAAGTACTGTGCAAACTTAGTATCTTGGGGCAGGGTAAACTTTCGTCTTTAACTTTGACTTAAAAACCTTCTCTACAATGAATATTGATAGTGATTTGCGGTTAATCCTTTGTTTCATTGACACAGCAACGCATTGTCAACGGCGGAAAATTAGTTTTTACACAGTCTGGGCACAAACTTCCCAGTCAAGCCTCGGTTAGTGATCTTGCAATGCGACTCGTTTTAGCGAACAGTAAAAATGACTATCAGTCCCAGACAAATCGAACTAATAGAGCACGCCAGATTCTGTGTTTAGCTCATTAAGGGGCTAATATTTTCCAACATTATTTGAATACCACACCAATATTGGCTTTTATTCTGTTTATGGTTTTACTTAACAAAACTCACCCCCATCTCTAATAAAAGACTAATGGTGTTGTCCTTATTATCTTAAGCCATTGTCAGTGTTCTGGTTGAGTAATCAATGCTTAGAGCCAGTCAATTACCACTAGATTCAATTATTATAGTTCGCTACTTTACGCTTGATTTCTATACGTTCATCACTACAGAAGTCTGCCTTGCGAGTGAAAAAAACACAGCCCTTGGGCAAACTTTGCACTTAATCGATTCTTTCTTTGAATTGATTTTATTGGAATAAATCCTGCCTCCTATTATAGGATTTAGATTATTATAGGATTCAGATGGTTCGTTAATTAGGAATAGACATGAAAAAAACTATGATTGCAGTGGCGTTATCTACCTTTATTGTATCTGGGTGTGCGTCTAATGTTAGTAATACTCAAAAAGGCGCTGGAATAGGCGCCGTTATAGGAGCATTAGTAGGAAAAGGTACCGGCGACAATGATAAAAAACGCTATGTTTGGGGCGCTGCTTTAGGCGCATTAGCTGGTGGTGCCATAGGTAGCTATATGGACAAACAAGAAGAAGAGTTTCGTGAAGAACTCGCTGATAGTGGGGTCGAAGTGTACCGGGAAGGAGACAGTATTCGTTTATCGATCCCCGGTAATATTACTTTTGCTAATGATAGTGCCGCGCTTGTAACGGGTTTTTATCCGGTACTTGAAGATGTTGCAAAAGTCCTTAACCGTTACGATAAAACTAGGTTGAGTATTGAAGGTCACACCGACTCTGTAGGTGACGCAAATTATAATACGCAGTTATCGATGCAACGAGCGAACAGTGTAGCCAACTATTTGCAAGGTAAGCGCCAAATAAACCCACGGTCTTATTTTACCATTACCGCTGGTGCATAATTTCGTCACTGAAATCAAGTGAGGAAATGACATGTCAAAACAACCCATCATCTTTTGGCAGCAACACGTAAGCCAATGGAAGGATTCAGCATTAACACAAACGCAGTATTGTAAAAAGCATCAACTAAACCCGCAGCGACTAAGTCACCATAAGCGTAGATTAGAAACGCAAGAAACAGCACCGGTCAAAACGGGTTTCATTGCATTGCCTATTCCAGAGTATTTACCCAAGCCAGAATTATTAACGCTGCACTTCGCCAATGGCCTGTCGTTATCGGGTATTGCGCCCAATAATATCGATGTGGTGAAACAGCTAACGGCGGCATTGTCATGACAAGTGCGATGCGCCCGTGCATGTCGCTTACGCATATTTATCTATATCCGCAGGCAATTGACTTCCGTAAGTCATTTCGAGGCATTAGCGCCATTGTCGAATGTGAGTTGGGTCACAACCCTTTTTCGGGTCACTTGTATGTGTTCACCAATAAACGGCGCACTAAAATCAAATGTCTGTTCTGGGAAAACAATGGTTTCGTGCTGTATTACAAAAGCCTAGAGGAAGATAGATTCATTTGGCCGAGGTGTGAAAAGGAGGTGATAACACTCAACGGCCAGCAAATAAACTGGCTACTTGATGGTCTTGATATTAGTGCCATGAAGGGCCATAAAAAGTTGCATTTCGACAGTGTTTTTTAGGGCTTTTTAGCCTCAAGTTTAGTATAATATCGGGCATGAAATTACCGCCCAACACCCATAAAAACAAGGCTTTTAGCGACACCGATACCATGTCAAGGTTGCAAGCTATGCTGTCTGAAAAAGACGGGGTGATTGGGGAAAAAGAAACACTGATTGCAGAGCAAAGTGACATCATCGAAAAGAAGTCTGATGTCATCGATTCACTTAAAAAGCGCGTTGAGTTACTCGAAGAGTATTTACGCTTATCTAATAGCAAACGCTTTGGCAGCAGCTCTGAACAAACCCCGCCAGAGCAAGGTAACTTGTTCAACGAAGCCGAAGCGACCAGTGAGCCAGAACAAACTGAGCCTGAGTTACCGACCACAAGCGAGCCTAAAGCCAAAACCGGTCGCAAACCCTTTGCTAAAAACCTACCACGCACCCAAGTGTTTGCGTATTTGTCAGATACTGAAAAAGAAGGCGCAATCAATACCTTCTTTGTGAAAGTCAGAGAAGAGCTAGATATTATCCCTGCCAAAGTACAGGTACTAGAGTACATGCAGGAAAAGGCGGTGTTTAAAGACGAACAAGGCACAACCACCATGAAAGCGGCTGAGGTCATTAAACACCCTGTACCCAAAGCCATGGGCAGTATCAACTTAATGACCTACATCATTATTGCTAAATACGCCGATGGCATGCCGCTTTATCGATTAGAGGGGATTATCGAACGATACGGGGGCAGCATATCAAGAACAACACTCGCCAACTATGTCATTGCGCTAGGCAAACAAATCCAACCCTTAATTAACTTATTAAGGGAGACTCAGCATGCCGGCTCACTCATTATGGCGGATGAAACCCGCATTCAGGTATTAAAAGAGCCAGGGCTTGCGCCCACGGGCGATAAATTTATGTGGGTGACACTCGGCGGTAAAGCCGACCAACAAAGCGTGCTGTTTGACTATGACCCATCGCGTGCTCGCCATGTGCCTATGCGCTTGCTACATGGATTTACTCATGGCTACCTGCAAACCGACGGTTATGCAGGTTACAACGAAGTGTGCCGCAAAAACCAGCTCATTCAATTAGGCTGTATGGATCACGCTCGCCGCAAATTCATCGAGGCACAGCAATCACAACCTAAAGGGAAAAAAATAAAAGCCAGCAAAGCCGACATGGCCTTGAGCCTGATTAACAAGCTCTATGGGATTGAGCGCACCATCAAACATGCTAGCAATGAGAAAAGACTGGCCGTTCGCCAAGCTAAGAGCATGCCGATATTAAACACACTGCAGGCATGGCTCACGGCAAACAAACCGCGCGTGGCCACCGACAGTTTAACTGGCAAGGCCATGACCTACTTGCATAATCAGTGGGATAAACTCACTGTGTATTGCACAGATGGGCAGCTTCGCATCAGTAACATTATGGCTGAAAACGCCATTCGCCCTTTTGCCGTTGGGAGGCGTGCATGGTTATTCGCCGACACACCTGCTGGCGCAAACGCCAGTGCCGCACATTACAGCTTGATTGAAACCGCTCGGTTACATGGCATTGAGCCATACGCATATCTCAATACTATATTCAAAGCGATACCCTATGCGGAAACGGTGGAAGATTTTGAAGCGTTATTGCCGTGGAACTATAAGCGCAGTATTACGACTGTTTGATACGTGGGTTGATTAGCCGCTTACTTTGCAAGGAACAAATGTTGATGCCAACCGTTTACAGACCCTTGGTATGGGTGAGAGCCAACCAGTAGCGAGTAACGATAGTGCCCAAGGACGTCAAAAAAATAGACGGGTTGAACTGCGTGTTATACCTTTATCCAGCTAATCAAAAAATAACCTAACAACACAAAAAAAGGGCTGTTTGATACAGCCCTTTTTTTGTTGTTGATAACATCAAATTATTCGGGGGTTTTTATCGGTACACAACCGTTTTCATCAAGTTGTTGTCCCTTGACCAACATTGACAGTTTCCGGCATAACACATAAAAAACGGGGGTAAACATTAAGCCAAAGAAAGTCACGCCCAACATGCCGCTAAATACAGTGACGCCTAATGCCTGACGCATTTCTGCTCCTGCGCCCGTCGCAATTGCTAATGGGATGACGCCAAGAATAAAGGCGAAAGAGGTCATTAAAATGGGTCGTAGCCTGAGTTTTGCCGCTTCAACCGCAGCTTCATGTAAAGGTGTGCCTTGTTGTTCTAAATGCCGGGCAAACTCAACAATCAAAATCGCATTTTTACTGGCAAGGCCCACCAAAACGATCAGACCTACTTGAGTCAGAATATTATTATCCATACCCATCACCCATACCCCCGTAATCGCGCTGAGCAAACACATAGGTACAATCAGAATAACCGATAAAGGTAAGGTCCAACTTTCGTATAGCGCTACCAATAACAAATACACAAAGATGACTGCCATGATAAATGCCATGATTGCTGTATTCCCAGCTATTTGTTGTTGGTAGGCTAGATCTGTCCATTCAAAGCTAATGCCATCAGGTAATATTTCTGCTGCGAGTTTTTCCATACTCGCTATTGCTTCGCCTGAACTAAATCCAGGTGCGGTGCTACCTAATAAGTCTGCTGCTGGATAGAGATTGTATCTAGGTACGCGCGACGGGCCAGATTGGTACTTAAAGGTCACCACTGAACTCAGTGGTACCATATCCCCGGAGACATTTTTAACCCGTATACGGCCAATATCATCAGGGGTCATTCTAAAGGGGGCATCGGCTTGTGCTGTTACCCTAAAGGTTCTGCCTAAGTAACTGAAATCATTTACAAAAGCGCTACCCAAATATATTTCTAAGGCGCTAAATACTTCTGATACTGGCACCCCTAAACGTTCTACTCGCTCTCTGTCTATATCCACATAGAGTTGCGGCGTATTGGTTTCAAACAAACTAAAAACAGACTCAGTCGCAGGTGCTTGATTCGCCGCACCTGCCAATTGCCACATAGCTTCTTCTAAAACGGGAAGACCACGGCCAGCTCTGTCTTCAATCATCATTTTAAAGCCACCACCATTACCAATGCCGCGCACTGCAGGGGGAGGAATAACCACTACAAAGGCTTCTTTTATTTGTGCCATTTGGCTGCGTACGTCAGCTAAAATTTGTTCAAAGGTTAGACCTTTGGCTGAGCGATCATCGAAGTAGTCCATCATTGTGAATATAGCAGCAGAATTAGAAGCATTGGTAAAGGTAGCGCCAGAAAAACCAGCAAAACCCACAGAGGTTCGAATGCCATCGATTTCTAATAACCTGCTTACCGCGTCTTTGACTACGTCATCGGTGCGTGACAAAGAAGCACCTGCAGGCAATTGAATACTCACAATTAAGTAGCCTTGATCTTGCGCTGGGATAAAACCTTGGGGAACAGAGGTAAATACATAACCCGCTAATACCATGAGTCCGATATAGGCCAAAGACATGAGCGCCCCTAATCGTATAAGCTTGGACGTTAACTTTCCGTATAACTCCGCCGCTCTATTCATCATACGGTTAAAAGCATTGCCTAAGCGCGTTAACCATCCGGCTTTTTCTTTTGCAGGCTTATGGGATTTAAGCAACACCGCTGATAGGGCAGGGCTTAGGATTAATGATACTGCCACGGAAATCAGGGTAGCCACTGCGATGGTGATGCCAAATTGGCTATAGAACTGTCCTGAAATGCCACCAACAAAAGCCGTTGGCAAAAATACGGCTACCAACACCAAGCCAATTGCCATTACTGCGCCACCTACCTCGCGCATCGTTTCTCGCGCGGCTTGCATAGGCTTTTGACCTTGGGCTAACAAACGCTCCATGTTTTCTACCACCACTATGGCATCGTCTACCACTATGCCTATGGCGAGCACTAAACCAAATAGTGTGAGGTTGTTCAGTGAAAAGCCTAGTGCACTCATCACTGCAAACGTTCCGATTAGAGAAACAGGAATGGCGATAATAGGGATAATGGCCGCTCGCCAGTTCTGTAAAAATACCAGTATCACTAAAACCACTAACCCTATGGCTTCATAGATAGTGATTTCAACCGCATCGATAGACTGACTTATAAATTCTGTGGGATTGTAGGCAATATCGTAGGCCAAATCCGGTGGGAAATTGGCTGATAAATTCTCCATGATGCTACGAATAGTCGCTGCAGTTTCTAAAGCATTAGTACCGGGACGCTGGAAAATAGGCATCGCCACCGCTTTTTTATCACCCAAATAGCCTCTAGTGGCATAACTTTCTGCGCCTAACTCGACTCTGCCAACGTCTTTAAAGCGTACAATTCTGCCGTCAGTATTTTTGATAATAACGTTGTTAAATTGTTCCGGCTCAATTAGCCGACCTTGGGTTTGTACACTTAATTCAAATGCTGTCTGACCTTGGGAAATAGGTGACTTATTTAGTGTGCCACTGGCCACTTGAATATTTTGTCCTTGTAAGGCGCTAATCACTTCGCCTGCTGTCATACCAATTGAGGCTACGCGGTCTGGGTCAAGCCAGACACGCATTGAATATTGGCTGGCCCCAAAGACTAAGATATTGCCCACACCTTCAATACGCGCCAATTGGTCACGGACCTGTAAGGTGACATAGTTAGCGATATAGGTTTGGTCGTAGGTACCATTGGGTGAAAACATATTCACTACCAACATCAAGTCAGGTGAATTTTTAATAGTAGTGACACCAATACGTCGCACAGGCTCTGGTAGCCGCGGTTCTGCAATGGCTACGCGGTTTTGCACTTGTACTTGAGCGGTGTCTAAATCAGTGCCTAGCTTAAAGGTAACAGTGATACTGACATTGCCGTCAGCGGTAGATTGAGAAGAAATATACAGCATGTTCTCAACGCCATTTATCTGCTGTTCTAGAGGTGTGGCTACTGTTTGCGCGGCTATTTCGGCATTGGCCCCGGGATAAGATGCCGTTACTTGAATAGTCGGCGGGGCAACTTGTGGGTATTGCTCGATTGGCAATGTTTGGTATGCAAGACTACCAATAATCAACACTATTATGGCTAAAACAGAGGCAAATTTGGGTCTGGAGATAAAAAACTGAGAGAAATTCATTGGTCTACTCCCAGTTAGTAGCTGTATTGGCTAGCAATATCGACTTGTTTCGGTGACACAACAGCCCCCGGTCGAGCGCGCATAATGCCGTTGACTATTATATTGTCATCGGGGAGTAGACCTTCAGTAATAATGCGCAAATCTTGGGTGTGCAATTCACCTAAGGAAACAAATTTGCGCTCTATTTTATTTTCCTTTGTCACCACGTAGACAAATTTGCGTGACTGATCTGTGCCAACAATCAAATCGGGTACTAAGGTTACAGATACATTTTCTTGGGATAACAAACGCATACGACCAAATATACCGGGTAAAATAAAACCACCTGGATTATCCAAAATAGCTCTGCCTTGTATAGTGCCTGTACCCGGGTCTATCTGGTTGTCAACAAAGTCCATGACACCTAGATGGCTAAACTCTTGTTCGTCTTGTAAGCGTACTTGCACTGGATTGGATTTAGTTCGTGAGCTTTCACGTTTGTCAGACTGACTTAGACGTATATATTTTAAAAGATCCCTTTCTCCAGCATCAAAATAGAAGTGAATGGGATCAACTGATACAACTGTAGTAAGCAATGTTGCTCCGGATGCACCGCCGGTAACAAGGTTACCTACATTCACATAGTCCCTTGAAACGACGCCATTTATAGGTGATTTGACCTCAGTGAACTCCATTTCAAGCTTGGCACTTTCAAGGGCTGCCCAAGCGAGATCGTATTCATTGGTTCTGCGATCGACTTCTTCTTGTGACAGGGAATTTTTGTTACGTAAGTCTTTACCACGTTCCAGCTCTTTTTTAGCTAATTCGAACCTAGAGCCCGCGCTTTTAAGGGCGATTTCGAACGGACGTTGGTCTATTACAAACAATACATCGCCCTTTTTGACTGCTTGGCCGTCTTGAAATTTTGTTTGCTGTAAATATCCACTCACTCGCGATCTGATTTGTACTTGGTTGACCGCAGCAAATCTGCCGGTGTATTCATCCCACTGAGTGATCACAGCTTGAATGGGCTGGCTGACATCCACTTCTGGGGCCGATTGTTGCTGGGCTTGTTTTACAGGCTCTGAGCAACCGCTTGCCAGAGTTAGCAAAAATAGCAACGAATACAAAAAGATAGATAAACGCATGGTAGTGTCCTTTAATGGTCGAGCAGAGAGGTGTAATCTAGAATATATAAACAGAATTGAAGGTGTTGTTGCTAAAAATTCAGTAGAAGATTAAACGCCAAATGTGTTTATGCTTGCTGCAATCATACATACTAAATAAGCAGATATCGCAAACAAAAAGTGTTGCGATATCGCAAAAAGAAATAATTGACTGTCGCGCTTACTTCAAATTAACAGTAAATGCCTGTTTAAAGTCTTTAACAGGTAATCTATCACTGTCTTGCTGACGAATACGCCAAGCCTGCACTGACATGCCCACGCTTGCTGTATTCTTGTGAAAACTTACTGTCATAAAATGTTCCCGAGTCCGTGCTTTCCAGTAGGCCGAAAAAGGGAAGCCTTTTTTTGTATGCACATTAAAGTTTTTATCGTATTGCACTAACTGCGGTTCAAAACCGGGAATGTCGATGGCTGATGGGTCGGGAAAGTGTTTAGGAGTGGTTTTGGCTTTATCCGAAGCCAAGCTATTTAACCCGGTTAAGTTCGACATAGGCGACGACACTACTTCAATCAATCTGCCCCCATGGACGCCCATTTTCACCTGTGCGATACGTCCAAAATGCACATCACCCGACATCACCACTATGTCATGCCCAGAACTGGCCATGGCTGTAATTAGTTGTGCATATTGTTTTTTGAAACTCAGTAGATTTCGTTCCAACTTATTTTTTTCTGCGAGCAAGACTTGTGGGATCACTAACACGCCAGGTTTATTTAATCCTTGTGCCCAGCTAACCAATTTATCAAAGCCTTGCTTATCGATAAATTGCGTTTTACTGCGATAGGAGCGTAAATCGGCCACACAAAAAGACAGGTCGCCACCAATTTCAAAAGTATCAACCTTACTACTTTGCTGCACATTCAACACGCCATCTCGGGAAGCACCTTTCCAAGCGTTGCGAATTTTGTTTATTTTTAACATAAATAATGTGGGCAACAAGCTGTCGTAAAACGGATAATCATTCCAAAATTCATGGTCATCTGGCAACATCCAAGCACCGCCACGGGCCAATATGCTACCCAATGCTTGCCAATGTTTGGCGTAGTCGTCTGCTACTCGTTGACGTACTTCGTTGGTTAGCGGCGACAGTGAGTCTAGGCCGATATCTAAATACACCTGATCGCCCACCATAAACTTAATATCAGGTTTGACGGATTCATCGCCACGCTCGTATAAAGCTTTAAACGCACGAGCGGCCTGACCACAATCACGGTGTTCGTAAAAACAACTACTCAGCGCCACAGTAAAGGCCTTATTTTTATTTGTTGGTAGCGCTGCAGGTAAGGTTGAAAAGGTACCACTGCGTAATAATTGCCATTGGTCTAACCCTTGATGTTCATCCCCTTCTAAGCGTTGATAAAAGTCCACAGTGTAGTTCTGCCCTGTTTGTAGGCCGGATACCAAACGAGTGTCATAAAAACGCTGACTTAACCTGCTGAATGGCCGTTGCCATTGTTTTAGGGTGATATCTTCTGTGCTGATTTCATTGCCATCTAAGCTTACAATTAACCTTGCAAGTTTAGGTTTGCGTAATGTGCCAAACAAAGTGCCTGCCCAAAGTTCCACCGAATTTTGGCTAACCTTATGAAACACCAAACTCCACTCTGAAGTATTGGTTAGGAAATCGACGATATTCATTTCTAGCTTCCTTTTATGTGATTTTTGTCGCTACCATGGCATCAGTATGCGAGACTTTTGCAAATGCTGGATTGATGGGCCGGGGGGAATAAAATGCTTGTTGAAATTGGTGGTGTTCGTTGCCTGTGAAGTACATCATTTATCCTTATTGGCATACGGTGTAGGTAACAACTTTTTTGATTTCATAATAATAGTAGAGACTTGAGCAATCGCATTATTTTTGTTCAATAAGTAAAATTGTTTTACATGTAGAAAAACCTATCTTTTTTATTTCACTAGCAAAACAATAAGTGCTGAAGTAGACCTTTGTTGTATTTGACCTATGCTTTTGTAAATTGCATAAAGGTGCGTAATGACTATGTCAGATACCTCAATATCACGCTCAGAAGAGTTAAGTTCTTCGAAAAAAATGTGCCCTTTCTGTGCAGAATTTATTTCGTGTACCGCGAAAAAGTGCAAACACTGCAATGAGTTTGTCGACGAAAAATCTCGCAAGCAAAACCAATGGAGCAAAATGGCCCGAGTAGTGGGTTTGCTTACTGCTGCATTGAGTGTGTTCTATCCCATTCGTGAAGGTTACTTCTACCTGCAACAAAAACAGCAACAACGGACAGAGTTAAGTTCTTATAAGCAGGTAGCGAAGTATTTTGAGTCTTTAGATTCTCTGAAATATTCCCAACAAGCTTTAACTAAAGCTTTGGCTTTAGCTCCTAGTGACATCGACCTGCAGCGCAGGTTGTTGATTTTACGTGCTCATGAACTACTTAGAGAAATCGAGTGGAGCACTAGTATTCAACCACAACATCAGCAGGTTATTGAGGAGATGATCTTAGACGGTTATCGGTTGTTGCAAACAAATTTGGCTGATGAAGATCGAACTCAGTTATTGACTATGGTTGCCAGGTTGTTACCCCATGACCAATATTGGAATGATGATGATGCTATTTCTCATTTATTTACTCAGGCTTACGCTATACACCCTTCAGACTCTGAAGTGTTATTTCGATATGGACAATGGTTGGTAAACACTGAGCTTGACGCTGAAAAAGGTATTGAACTGATCACCCTAGCTGTAAAGCTCGATCCGAATGACGCTTTATACCCCCACGAATTAGCCAGAATATTACGAGCAAAAGGAGAATTCGAGCCGGCATTACTGCTACTGCGACGTTCGATCAATCTGCTACCCAAACAGCGTGAGTTGCAGCGAATAAGAGCCTCAAACTACTCCAAAGCGGAACTCAGGAAGTTACTTACTGAAGCTGATAGAACTCAGGATATTTCTACAGGAGAATTTTATGGTTTGAATATGCAGGCTAGACAAGAACTGATAGAACAAGTGTTACAGGAACGTCAGAATGATCGCAGTATTAACTTCATTGCTGCCCGTTTTTACTTCGCTAATCAACAATATAAATTGGCAGAGGAGGCCATTAACAAGTCAATATCTGATGGGGATTTGAAGCAAGTTATTAGAGGTTATTATTTAGAGCAATTCGAGTTGTATCGAAACATCCTTCTGAACACAGGTAACAACCCTGAAAAATTGCATGAAATACAACTGGCGTTTTCACATTATCAAGACGCTTTAAGTTTTGAGGAAGCGCTGGAAACAGGCGTGGAAGGTGAACACCGCTACAAAATTGGATTACGAGTTGAAAAGAAAGCTGATAGCGACAGCCAGCAGGGGTTATTAGTGATTAAAGCCTATAGTGGTTACCCCTTTTCGAAAGCAGGTGTGCAAGAAGGAGATAGAGTGTTGATGCTGGCCCATCGTCAAGTAAAATCAGTACTGGACATATATCGCATACTTAGTAATTTTACAGCAGGGACATCACTGCCTTTAACCATCAAACGACAAAAGCAGGAGCTTGAATTGGAGCTCTTGGTAGAGTAATGCAAACGACAGATTATTGTGACTCAAGTTTATATTTTTTCAGCCTGTTATATGGCGTGTGGAGTTCATTCATTATTACCAAATTATTATTGGGCGCAGACGCAACTAAATCCTCTAACGGGACACTCGCAATGGTGCGTCACAGTTAAAGTGATAAAAAAGTGAACAAAAATTATTTGTTAGAGATTTATAATCACGTCTGAACTGTCTGCATACGAAATATCAGTTAAACGTGCTAGCCTCATGTTTGGTTTATCAGCGTGCCTTGATTTGGTGCCTTGGCCTTTAAATATCGTAATAGACCCTTCTCTCGTGGCTCAGGAATAATCTGTGAAATCACATCTACAAAAAGGTAAACAGGCCCTAGTTTGGACTCCTCTGCAAACAAACATGCAGCACCTGTATAGCGAAACTGAGCAGTTCAATACCAAAACAGCCCAAAAGGATAATTAATGAAACAATTGATTTTCTTAATATGGACAATTATATGTGGTCAATCTTTAGCATTAGCACATCAAAGCTCTATAACTTATGTGGCAAATGAAGCGGTATTGATAACAAACGGTGATAAAAAAGTATTGTTTGACCCGTTTTTTCATCAAGCATTTGGTACTTATCAGTTGGTGCCAGCAGAGACTAAACAGGCCATTTTTAGCGCAGCGCCTCCTTTTGACAAGCTTACTGCTATTGTTATCAGTCATGCACATGGTGATCATTTTGCCGCTGATGAGGTGTTGAAATATATGCTGAAACATCCAACTACCCAGTTAATTGCACCTGAACAAGCGGTCACAGAACTTATGGCATTGACTGGGGCGAAGCCAATACTTACTCAAGTGACTAGCGTTAAACTGGCCTTTAATCAGGCACCTAAAACCTTTGAAGTGGCAGGCTTAATGATTGACGCCGTGCGCATTCCTCATGCGGGTTGGCCCAGTCGCGCAGAGGTTGAAAACTTAGTGTTTAGGGTAACGTTAAACAACCAAGGTACATCTACCACTGTTATGCATATGGGCGATGCTGATCCCGATGACGATCATTTCCTGCCGTACAAAGACCATTGGCAAAAGCGTGTTAGCGATGCAGCTCTGCCGCCCTACTGGTTCTATTTTTCAGCCGAGGGTAGGGATATCTTGACTAATATTCTCAACGTTAAAAACAGTATTGGTATCCATGTGCCCATTAAAATTCCCGATCGACTTAAATCTAGCGGTCAAGACTATTTTTCCAAGCCCGGTGAGCTTCGAAAGCTTGATGAATCTCATGAGCATTAAATATAGAAGGCAAATCCATCATGAAACAGTTGGTCCCTTATCTTAACTTTAACGGCCAGTGCCAAGAGGCATTGCATTTTTATCAAAGCTGTTTTGACGATTTAGAGCTATCTATGCAAACATTTGCTGATGCTAGGGTCGACGATATGTCACAAGAGAAGAAAGATAACGTGATGCATGCAGAATTTAAAACCGATAAATTTGGCATTCAATGGATGTTAAATGTGATGAAAAGTTAATAACCTGAGCTCAGGCTATCTAGGTCTAATCAAGTTAACGTATTCTTATTTATCCACTTTTTAGGTAGTCTAGTGCCTTCAAAAATTACTAGGGTATAAATATGAAGTCGCTATTTTGGGCACTATTGGTGATTGTGTCGGTAGGCTGTGGTTCGACAGAACAGCCGAAGGCGAAATCTGAGCCTTTTACCGGGGAGATTTCAGCTAGCCAACTGCTTACAGAATATCCGCAATTTCGCTCCTATTATGAACAATATCAACCGAGCGCCTCAGAAATTGCAGCGGTCAAATCTTTGTCAGGTAAGTCTCTGATCGTATTGCTTGGCACATGGTGCCATGACAGTGAGCGTGAAGTGCCGAGACTGTTGAAATTGTTGGATTTGTCTGGTGTTAAATTGGAAAGCTTGTCGTTACATGGCGTCAATTACAACAAACAGGAGCCAAATAATTTGCATCAGCAATATGACCTAAAATACACGCCAACCTTTATCCTGATGCAAGGTGAAAATGAGTTGGGACGGGTTGTTGAAAAACCTATGCTGAGTTTGGGTGAAGATTTAGCCAGCTTTGTTACTGAGTGATTGAACCATTTTGTGGTGCAAGTAGCGTACTCGATTTTTTCATCTAACAATCTATAGTAGGAATTAACTATTCAATCACTCACACCCAGCGATAAAGACCTGTGGTTTCTTCCACTAGGTGGAACCGGCGAAATAGGCATGAACATGAACCTGTATGGTCATGCTGGGCAGTGGTTGATGATGGACTGTGGCATAACTTTTAATAGTCCACTTTGCCCCGAAGCTGAAGCAAAAACTTGTGGGCTGCATAAACATGACGTTGTGGCTGCCGACCCCTGGTTTATTAGTCAGCGTAAAGAGCAGCTAGCGGGTATTGTGATCACCCATGCCCATGAAGATCATATCGGGGCTTTGCCTTATTTATGGCGTCGCTTTAAATGCCCAGTTTACACTACCAAATACACCGCAGAAATATTGCGGCGAAAGCTTGCTCGTGATGGTCAAGGTGACAACATTCCGATCATCGAAATAGACAGTGGCGAGCGTGTGGATATTGGTGAATTTAACGTTGAATGGATGTTGATTACCCATTCCTTACCAGAGCCCCACGCTTTTGTGATCAGAACTTCAGCGGGCAACGTTTTTCATACCGCGGACTGGAAAATTGATCTAGCGCCGGTGACAGATAAACCCTTCAACGCCCATGCTTTTAAACTATTGGCCAAACAAAATATTTTAGCCATGGTTTGTGATTCAACCAATGCCACTCGCGGAGGACATTCTGTGTCTGAGCAACAATGTTATACGGGCTTAAAGCAAGCCGTCGCCAACGCAAAAGGCCGGGTAGTAGTGGGATGTTTTAGCAGTAACATTGCCCGTTTGATTACCCTAGCAAAAATAGCTAAAGAGACAGGCCGTTACTTTGCGTTGTTCGGTCGGTCATTACAAAACACTGTTGGCGCCGCCAAAGCCACAGGGCATTGGCCAGATGATTTGCCGGTGCTAGATGCTTTTAATGCTGGATATTTATTACCACAAGAAGTGTTGGCGGTAGCAACAGGTAGTCAAGGCGAGCCAAGGGCCGCATTAAATCAATTGGCCAAAGACACCTATCGCAATGTGTCTCTGGATGAGGGGGATCTCGTGATTTTCAGCTCTATTGTGATACCCGGCAATGAAACATCAATCGAGAACCTGCTTAAAGCCTACAAAGCCCGCAAGATTCAAACCCTAATGGCCGATGACTCGGAGCTACCTATTCATGCCTCAGGCCATCCATGTCAGGAAGAACTAAAACAAATGTACGAATGGGTGCGCCCACAAATTGCTATTCCCACACACGGAGAAGCCGAGCATTTACAAGCCAACGCAGAAATAGCCCGTTTAAGTCATGTACCCAGTAGTCTCACAGGATTGAACGGCGACCTGTTTAAGTTGGCACCAGAAGTAAAGTTAGTTAAACAGGCTGTGAGGGCAGGCAGGATTGCTTTGCAACAATCTTAGGGGAGCCCTTTATAGCCAGATGAGCAAGATGAGATCAAACTTGCTTTCAGGTTAGCTACTTTTATTTAACCTGTTGCAGCCTAAATGTTTGCAGGTTTACGATCAGATAAAGAACTGAAATTTGTGCTGCAAGGGCAATGAATACCCAGTAAATCTGTGGATTAAATCCCGCAAAGATAAAACAGCATAAGGCAATGGCGCCATTGGTGAGAGCATAAGGCAGCTGGGTTCTAAAATGTTCAAACTGCTGACATCCTGAGCCAGTGGAGGAGAGTATGGTGGTTTCTGAAATAGGTGAGCAGTGGTCACCAAATAAGCCTCCAGATAAAACTGCACCAATGCTCACTACAAGGGAAGCCTCTATGGCAAACGCAGTTGGGATCATTAAAGGGAACATAATGGCGAAGGTGCCCCATGACGAGCCAGTGCTAAAAGAAATAATGCCAGACAACACAAAAGCCACTGCCGGCAATAACCAATAGGGAAAACCTTGTTGAGCCTGCTCGGCGATATAAGTGGCCGTGCCGAGTTCCTTGCCTAACCCACTGAATGTCCACGCTAAAATCAGTACTATGGCGACTTGCATCATATTACCCATACCTTGCAAATACAGGCCAATGCCTTCAGTTAACGTTCTGACGCCATAGTAAGCCATCATAAACATTAAACTGACGGCGGCAAAAAAGTAGGCACTGGATAATGCGGCGCGAAAGGTCGACCCAGCAACATTTTCAAAAGGGAAACCTAAGGGAAGTAAGATTGCACACAGCACTGTGGCCATAATCAATAATGGAATAAACACAAATGACGCCCGAGCTTTACTGTGACTGAATGCCTGTATAGCGTCCTTGTTTTGCTCACTAATGCTGTGCTCTGTCGCCCGTTTGGCTGTTTTTTCTGCCTCGGCCATGGGACCAAAATCAAGGTTTGTATAGATAAGTACCGGTACAATAAAGATGGCCAAAATGGCATAGAACTGGAAAGGTATGGCCTGAATAAAACTATCCAAGGCCGATAAATCTTGCCCAGCACCATCAAATTCTTTTTGTATCAGGCTAATGATGTATATGCCCCACCCGATAAAAGGCACTAAAATTGCGACAGGGGAAGACGTGGAGTCCACAATAAACGCCAGTTTTTCTCGTGATATTTTGAGTTTATCGAATAATGGCCGAAACACCGGGCCAACAATCAGCGGGGTGCCTAAGTCAGAGTAGAAAATGAAAATCCCTCCGCACCAAGCCGCTAGTTGTGCGCGGCCTGTGCTACTAATCTTGCGTACGATAGATAGCGCAAAAGCTGGTCCGCCCCCTGATTTTTCCATCAAGGTCACAAATCCACCAATAAATACCAGCAGTACTATTACCCCTGCATTATAGCTATTGCTGAGTGTGGTCACTAAATGATCTTTGACTAAGGTAGACATAACGTCTAAAGGATTAAAGCCTACCAGCATGACGACGGCACTCACCACACCTGCAAACAAACCAATTACAACGTTGCGGGTACTTAGTGATAACCCTAGGGTAATGGCGATAGGAATAATAGAAGTGATATCAGCATGGGGCATTGTATTGGTCATTATGTTGAGCACTATGATGTATCTCTTTGGATATTTGCGTGCTTAAATCAAATTTAACTAAGCTGACATACTTAGCATAAACGACCCATTGTCCCAATGTAAACCATAATAGAATTAACATTCTCAGTTGCTTGTTAGTGCGCTGCAGGAATATATTTTTCTCACACACTTCTGACTTAAGTTAAGTGTGGCGTTAAGTCATCTGCTCATCGATAAATATCTCTTCAACACTTAAATTGAACAGCCGGCCGATTTTAAATGCCAAGGGTAAACTGGGATCAAACTTACCCTTTTCAATGGCATTAGCCGTTTGTCTTGATACGTCCAAAGCATTGGCTAAATCCGCTTGAGTCCAGTCGCGTTCAGCTCTAAGTACTTTTAAGCGGTTTTTCATTGGTATTTCCTATTACCGATTAAAATACTGATGATGTATGTGATGGCCATGAGGATTATAAGGTGATTAATTTCTGGCTCGAAGGTTATCAGTTTTATATCTTCCAATTGCTCGTAGGCAATACCAGCTATCAAACCCACACCTAAGGTTATGCCCATGGCATCCATAGTGATTTTGCGTTGCAACTCGTCAAGGTTTGCTAAATGTTTGACGTTCACCATTATCATGGCCACACCCAACGCGAGATGAGTGATCAAGGCAGTAATCGAATAGGCTGGTTGATAATCCCAAATGTATTCTGCGCCAAATCTCAATAACGCAGTACTGGCTACCCAAGCCAAGGTCCATAACCCTAGATGTAAAGTTTTGGATTTGTTGTGTTGTGTACAGGTTGTGTCGCTGTGTTTTACAGTGCTCATAAGTCAAACTCCTAAGTCATAAAGTAAAATAGGCTTTACTTTATGACTTAGTTTGCATATTAACATCCAACCCGATCACCTAATAACATTGATGCCGATCACCTAATAACATCCATCCCGATCACTCAATAACATCGAAGCCGATCACTTTTTGGTTAAAATGTTATTCAGTGACCGGCTTAATGTTATTGCCCAACTTTTACTCTTTTTTGTCTGTCCAGTAGGTGTTTTTAACCGTTATTCTTTTCATTTTTGATGGTGAGAATAACTATGCCAATGGCACCTATTTCAATGCGTAAGTTAAAAGAGATTTTAAGACTCAAATACGGCTGTTTGCTCAGCCATCGAAAAATAGCCAAAAGCTTATCTGTTTCAGCGTCAATCGTGTCTATTTATGCCATTCGTGCCACCTCTCTTGGGATCACTAGTTGGCCGCTTGATGAAAAATGGAATGATGAGACGCTTCAACGAGCATTCTTCAAAACCAAACCTAAGAGCAAGGGCTACATCATCCCTAATTGGTCTGTCGTCCAGCAAGAGCTGAGGCCGAAAACGATGACATTGCAGTTATTGTGGGAAGAATATGGTGAGCGGTATCCAGAAGGTTTTTACAGCTACAACCACTTCTGTCGTCTATATAAAACATGGCTAACATGTCAAAAACCGTCCATGCGTCAAAACCATAAAGCAGGTGAAAAACTGTTTGTTGATTATTGTGGACCCACTATGAATATTGTGGACTCAACAACGGGTGAATGCCGCACAGCACAGGTTTTTGTGGCAGTCATGGGCGCATCTAACTACACCTTTGCAGAGGCTACGTTTAGCCAAAAACTCGAAGACTGGGTGATGAGTCATGCACGATGCTTTGAATTTCTGGGTGGCGTACCTGAATTGGTCATCCCAGATAACTTAAAAAGTGCCGTGACAAAAGCGTGTCGTTACGAGCCGGATCTGAACCCAACCTACCAACAACTCGCCGCCCATTACGATACCGTTATCGTGCCTGCCAGACCTTATAAACCCAAGGATAAATCGAAAGCTGAGGTGGGTGTTCAAATCGTTGAACGTTGGATAATGGCGCGACTTCGCAAGGAAAGCTTTTTTAGCTTGCGACAGTTAAATCTAAAAATACAGACACTTTTAACCGATTTGAATCAAAGGCAAATGAAAAAGCATCCAGGCTCAAGGCTATCCCAATTTGAAGCGATAGATAAACCCGCACTGAAACCTTTGCCGTCACAACCTTATCGCTACACCTTAGTGAAACAGGTCAAAGTGCATATTGATTATCACATCGAGATTGAAAAACATTACTACTCGGTGCCACACGCCTTGATCAAGAAAAAGCTAGAAGCACATGCTACGGGGCAACTGGTCACACTTTATCATCAAGGGGTACAAGTGGCCGTTCATCCAAGATCATACCGCGTGGGAGGTCACAGCACCCTGGATATCCATATGCCCATCGCCCATCAAAAACAGCAGCAATGGACCCCCGAACGATTTGAAAGTTGGGCCAGAAAATTCGGAAAATCAACCGAGCAATTTGTCATTCAACTCATGCAAACCAAAAAACACCCCGAGCAAAGTTACCGTGCCTGTATGGGCATATTGAGTTTAGGAAAAAAGTTCACAGACAAACGACTTGAAGCCGCCTGCTACCGAGCGTTAGCAACAGGTGTTACGCGAGTAAACCAAGTGAAAGCTATCTTAGAGAAAGGGTTAGATAGCCAACCTCTACCGGAAAAACAGCTGGATCTTTTAAGTGAGATAGACCATCAAAATATCCGTGGCAATCATTATTACCACTAATAAAACCTAAGGAAACAACATGCAATCAGTGACGCAACAAATCAATACTCAATTAGTCATGCTAAAGCTAAGCGGCATACGTGATGCGTTATCACAACAAAGTGAACAACCCAATCTATACGTCGAACAAAGCTTCGAAGAGCGGTTATGTTTATTGCTTGACCATGAAATAACCCAGCGAGATCAACGTAAAATTGACCGACTGACCCGCCAAGCCAAATTTAGAGTGAACGGGACATTAGCACAGTTGGATTATGGTGCGTCGAGGCAGTTAAACAAAACGCAGATCCGCTCATTAGCGCAAGGTGAATGGCTTCGTCTTCACCAAAACATACTGATCACAGGAGCAACAGGTTGCGGTAAAACCTACCTTGCTTGTGCGTTGGGCCATAACCACTGCCAGCAGGGAGAAAACGTTTACTACTTTAGGCTCAAAGAATTGCTTGAAAAGATGTTTATGGCACAAGCGGATGGCAGTTATCGAAAGTTTATTAACAAACTCACATCAGCGAACTTACTGATCTTAGACGATTGGGGATTAGAGCCATTAACGGGGCAACAACGCAGTGATTTACTTGAGTTAATAGATGCGAGGTATGACACAAAATCGACACTGATTGCGAGTCAATTACCGATAGAAAATTGGTACGATATGATCGGGGAATCCACGCATGCAGATGCGATCCTAGATCGGCTTGTTCACGGGGCAATTAAGTTAGAATTAAAAGGCGAATCCATGCGAAAAAAACTAAATTCCTTGACTGAAGCCGATCACACAAGTTAGATTTTACTGAGTTCTACTGGAAGACAAAAAAGTGATCGTCTTCAATGTTATTGACCGATCGGTTTCATGTTATTACGCAACTTAGTTTAACGTCTAGATATGTTATGTCAAGTGTATTTTACAAAAAGAACGCTTTACGTGACATTTAAGACAGTTTGTCTTTAAAGTCTTGGTACTCAAACTTACGCACCAGCTCAAAATTACCCTCTTTGCGAATAATACCGATGGAGGGATGTTCAACGCCATTAAAGAAGGTGGTTTTGACCATAGTGTAGTGCATCATATCTTCAAATATTATCCGTTCACCTATTTGTAATTCGTGATCAAAGCTGTATAAATCAATGGCATCACCGGCTAAACAGGAGTTGCCACCGAATCTATAAGTATAAGCTTTCTCGCCTGCTTTGCCTGCACCGCGAACATCAGGCCGATAGGGCATTTCTAATACATCAGGCATATGGGCCGTGGCTGAGATATCTAAGATGGCTATTTTGTCTTGGTTTTCTACTATATCTACCACTTCTGCTACTAAAGTGCCCGTTTGCCAAGCCACTGCCGAACCTGGTTCAAGGATCACGGTTAAATGAGGATGCCGTTCTCTAAAGGCTTTTAACGTATCGACTAAATGATTAACGTTATACCCTTGGCGAGTCATCAAGTGCCCACCACCAAAGTTAATCCACTTTAAATTTGGTAACCATTTTGCAAATTTCTCTTCTACCGCTTTGATAGTGCGTTCGGTTGCAAATGAATCAGATTCACATAAATTGTGGATATGTAAACCTTCTATACCTCTTATATCTGCACTGTGTAAGTCTTGTGCGCGGATACCAAGACGTGAGCCTGGGGCGCTAGGATCGTACAGCTCAGTCTCGGCTTCTTGATGTTCAGGGTTAACTCGCAGACCCGCAGATACTCTTGAATCAAGAATTTGTTGTTTATATCTTTGCCACTGGCCCAAACTATTAAAGGAAATATGGTCAACTAAGTTAACCAACTCATCAATGTCTGCAGGTTTAAAGGCGGGTGAATAGGCATGAACCTGTTTGCCTATTTCTTCTTTTCCTAATCTGGCTTCCCATACCGCGCTGGCGGTCGACCCCTGTAGGTATTGACCCACCATTTCAAAGGTTGACCACATAGAAAATCCTTTGAGGGCCAGTATTATCTCTACGCCACTTTCTTTTTGTACGTGCTGCATTAGCTGCAAATTGGCTTCGAGTTTGGCCTCTTCACAAACATAACAAGGTGAAGGAATAGCTGGGTTTAACATAGGATCTTGCATAAAAAGGCTACTTTTGCTCACAAAATAAATTGGCGGATAAGGATAACTTTGCCAATCTGGGAATTAAAGAAAAAAGGCTTTACTAATGAGACAAAGCCTCTTGATAATTTTAGCTACGAGCTACGAGCTACGAGCTACGAGCTACGAGCTACGAGCTACGAGCTACGAGCTACGAGAGTTTTTAGCTCGCTACCCGCAGCTAGAGGTTCAAAGCTGCTGTTATCTCATAAACGGACTTGCGTCACATTCGATCACATGCCAAGGCAAGCCATGAGTATTTAGCATCTCCATAAAGGGGTCTGGATCGAATTGTTCCATATTCCACACGCCAGGTTTTTTCCAAGTACCGTTTAATATAAGTGCCGCACCTATCATGGCTGGTACACCTGTTGTATAAGACACTGCTTGGGCACCGACTTCCTCATGGCACTTAGCATGTTCACAATTATTGTAGATAAAGATGGTTTTTTCTTGGCCATCTTTTATGCCGGTTATATAGGTACCGATACAGGTTTGCCCCGTGTAACCGTCAGCCAATGAACCGGGATCAGGTAACACCGCTTTTAAAAACTCTAAAGGTATAATTTGCTGACCTTGGAAGTCGATAGGCGCGATACTTGTCATGCCGATACCTTCAAGTACTTTGAGGTGGGTCAGATAAGCGTCACCAAAGGTCATCCAAAAACGTGCACGTTTAAGGGTAGGGAAGTGTTTGACCAGTGATTCCAATTCTTCATGGAACATCAAGTACGAAGCCCGGACTCCGATATTTTGATAGTCCAAGTCTTCCCGTACGCTTAATGGATCTGTTTCTTTCCATTCACCGTTTTCATAAAAACGTCCACGCTGAGTGATTTCGCGAATATTAATTTCTGGGTTGAAGTTAGTTGCAAAGGCTTGACCGTGATCACCGCCGTTACAGTCAACTATATCTAGATAATGAATTTCATCAAAATAATGTTTGGCCGCATAAGCGGTGTAAACATTGGTCACACCGGGATCAAAACCGCTTCCTAATAAGGCCATTAAGCCGGCTTTTTGGAACTTTTCTTGGTAAGCCCATTGCCAGGAATATTCGAATTTAGCGACATCTTTGGGTTCGTAATTAGCGGTGTCCATGTAATCCACACCTGTTTCTAAGCAAGCATCCATTATGGCTAAGTCTTGGTAAGGCAGAGCCAAGTTAACCACCAAATCAGGTTTGACTTGGTTGATGACAGCAACCACTTCACTGGCATGATCGGCATCAACAGCAAATACGCCTTTTACTCGGTCTAAACCGACTTCTTTTTGTAGTGCTGCACATTTTGAAACCGTGCGACTTGCTAGGTATATTTCATCAAATAATTCAGGCAAACGAGCACATTTTTTTATGGTGACAGCGGCAACGCCGCCAGCACCGATGATTAGAACGCGAGACATAGTGAGTTCCTAATAAACAAGATTACATATAAAAGTTGAATGCTAGCAGTAATTTATTGTGGTGCAAATTGAATATTGAAAAACGCAGCTGAGTTTGCTTAATCCCCAGTGGGGTTTGTTGTATCAATATGTGCACATTTCAACTGATACCAGACCTAGTGACTTCAGCACCGTTTGTTTTCTTTGTGCGATGTCACCGGATACCAGTATGTGTTTGATGCGATGTTCTTTAAGGTATTGACGATTAAATAGCTGAAATTCGTGACGATTGGCATCGCCTGAACGCTCCCATGTATCGTCGTAAGGGATATCATCATCACAGAGCACCACTAAATCGTAACGTTGCCAACATTGAGTCGCAAGCTGCGATAACTCTGGCAATGCTGATTGGTGGTAATGCATGGCAAAGTGCCAAGTAGTAAAAGCGCTGGTATCACAGAATAGATATTTGTTAGCCCTAGAGGATGCAATGTCTTCCCATTGGTTTTGAGTTTGCGCAATATGCAACAACTGTTTGGGCGACAATCGACGGTCGACTTGATGTTGTAACCAGTAATCTCGACCATATTCAGGTACTGTTATGCTATTTAGCTCATCGGCCAACACTTCACATAAGGTGGTTTTACCTGTGGAAGGGCCACCTAAAAAGACAATTTTTTTGATCACGAAATGCGCTGTCCTTTATTTGATTTATTTGGATTAGAGGTTGAGTGTTTATACCATTGCCATTGACCGATAATAGCCATTATTAAAAAACAAGCATACAGAGCTGATGTTGGGAATAAACCTTTTTGCCAATATATTCCAATGGCAACAATGTCTACGACAATCCATAACATCCAGTTCAATAATTTTTTATGTGACAGCAGCCATTGTGCTGCCAAGCTAGCACAAGTCGTAAAGGCATCAGGATAGGGGAAGCTAGCATCTGTGTATTGGGTCATTATGGTACCGAGTACCATTGTGCTAACAACAATAGCGATAACCCATAAACCATATTCTTTGGTTGTACCTTGGTTAACTATCACATGACCCATTGAATCTTGAGCGTTTTTCCACAACATCCAGCCGTAGATTTGAAAACCAATGTAAAATAGGTGTAATGCCATATCTGAATACAGCTTCACGTCATAAAAAATCCAAGCGTAAATACTGACTTGTACAAAACCAAAAGCAAAACACCAGATATTGCGTTTGATAACAAGATAAACACAGATAAAGCCTGATAGGGTTGCTATCCATTCCTGTGGTGAAGCGCCTGCAAAACCTTCAAGCCATTCGATCCAGTTCATAATAACGGGTAAAAATTTTTGAAAGCTGTCACCAGATTAACAAACAATGATTTTGAGCTGGGATAGGAAAACGTAATTCGTATAAACAATAAACAGCCATATATAAAGTGATTTGAGTAGCGGGACTTCATAACAAACAATTTACCGTATATTTGATGAATAAAGCAATGATGACTTATCTAGCTCCCTGCAAACCTCCTGTGTGTAATGCTAAAATACGACTTTTTTGTGGAAAGTATCCCTTTGCAATCAGCTCTCGTAATGCAAAAAATAGTTTTCCACTATACACCGGCTCAATTTCAATTTTTGTTTGTTGATAAAAGTCTTGGCAAAATTGTCTGAGTTCATGATTAGACTTAGCATATCCCCCAAAATGATAATCGTGATTGATGTGCCAGCTTTTTGAGGGTGTATCCTTTTCTAATAAGTCTGTGACGAGTTGTTCTAGGTAACCTTCACCTTTAAGCACACCAATGCCTAATATTTTACATTCTGTTAGTTTGCCGTGCTGGATTAACCCCGTGATTAACCCAGCAAGAGTGCCTCCGCTGGCAACCGGCGCCAACACATAGTCATAGGAATTTTGCAGTTCATCAATAATTTCAGCGACACCTTTGAGTGCAGGTAACTGCGAACCACCCTCAGGAATAATCAAAGCATTTGGGTATTGTCGTTGCATTGTTTGCAGGTAGGTAACGTTCGTTCGTTGTTGATATGTCTGTCGGTCAACATACTGGATATTGGTTTTCCAACAGATTAAATCTTGCAACATAGGGCTAGGGTTGTGTGAATAATCCCCTCTGATAATCGCGGTAAATTGAATATTGAGTTGTTGGCAGCAATAACCTAAGGCGTGCACGTGATTTGAAAACCCGCCACCAAAACTGATGATATGTTTTGTCTTGGCGGCAATAGCAGGCATTAAAGCATGCTTTAGCTTGCGCCACTTATTGCCCGAGATGATTGGGTGCAGTAAATCATCCCGCTTGACCGCTAGTGTTATGCCGTTTTTTGCTCCCCAATCAGGTTGAATAATAGATTCAGCTGAAGAGGTGGCTATTGTTAACTGTGATAATAAATTATTTTTATTCAATCTATTTCTGTTTTAACCTCGTTATTTAAATAACAGTTAATATAAAGGAATCACAATGAGCATCATTATAATCTGTTTATTTATAGCAACCTTAATGCCCATTCTCGCTAAAGCGCCCTTGGCTTTGGCTATGAATAAGGCTGGTGGCTATGATAATCGAAACCCCCGTGAGCAACAAAAATCTTTATCGGGTTTTGGCGCTAGAGCAAAAGCGGCTCACGAAAATTGTTTTGAAGCGTTAATCATGTTTACCCCTGGCGCCCTAGCAGTGCTGGTCACTAATAATGCAGAGCAATTAGCAGAATATTTTGCTATTGCATTTGTTGCCTCAAGATTAGTTTACCTAGTTGCCTACTACTTTGATAAACATGTGTTACGCAGCACATTTTGGGGCATCGGGTTTATATCTTCCTTGTCACTTGTTTGGTTAGCTATTCCCTAGTGTGCTGCTGCTTATTAATAAGGTAGGTCATTACTTGAAATACATAGTGCCATTGTATGTTTCTAGGATTTTTTCGATGCTGTTTTTAAGGTGATTTTTGATAGTGGTTATTAGGTTTTTCATCATATTTACCTCGATTGGTTAACGTTTGCTGTTTTCGATAGAGGAATCTTAAAACCTCATGTTAACTTGAGGTAAAGCATTTTTTTCTCTATATTTAAAATACTTGTTTAATAAGAGGTGGTGGGGATGGAAGAAGCCAATTTGTCAGTAGGTTATGTCGCCAGACGTTCGGGGGTGAAGGTGTCAACTTTGCACTTTTATGAACAAAAGGGATTAATTAGAAGTTGGCGCAATCAAGGTAATCAAAGACGGTATAAGCGAGATGTATTACGCAGAATTTCTGTCATAAAAGCAGCGCAAAAGTTAGGGATAAGTTTGAGCAGCATCCATCAAACCTTCTTAGATATGCCAAATGGTCGGACTCCAGATAAAAAGGACTGGGCGCAATTGTCAATGCGTTGGCAGCAACAACTGGATCAGCAAATTACTGCGTTGACTAAGCTTCGAGATTCACTCGATGGTTGTATAGGTTGTGGCTGCTTATCTATGCAAAGTTGTCCTATCTATAACCCTGATGATGTGCTTGAAGGAGAAGGTCCAGGGCCGGTTATTTTAGATAGAAACTGATTACGTTTCGCAATATACCCTTTAGCATCTGTTATGAGAATCGTGTTTTCAGTAGCCGTGCTATTTATCTTGGGTAGAAGCGTGTCTACTAACTCAGTGCCTTGTAAACAGCCATTGTTGTCTGAAAAATGTATTATCGATTGCCCGACAGAAGAGTGATTTTTTGTAATTGATTGACGAAGTTTTGTTCAAATTCGATTTTAGCGATAGCCATTGAGAGTTTTGATTCAGGGCCAAATTCGTCTAGCTGACTGACAGAAAGAAACAGTAATCCAGCTAAACAGGTAAAACACCGAATACCGACAACCCATTTGGCAGGCATAGTTTAGACCGAAATCGGTTGCAACTGCTGCTCAAGATTCTTACCCAATTCGGCGAATTCGAGCGCCTCGTTTTTATTGTTTGCTATGTGAAAATCACCACATAACTGTCGCTATTAAAATTCAAATAATGGCGCGTTGTGTGGTGCAGGAATATCAAATAACAAAACAACTCTAAGTGCTAGTTGACTTATAGATGTCTATACGGCAAATTGCGTACATGAAAACAATAAAATCACTCACAACCGGCATGATAATTATTACCTTTGAAAAGGTGTTCGCTGGCTAGTGCATTCGCATTACACATTAAAAGCCCGCAACCACCGCGGGCTTTTTTGTTATCTGGATGCTAAAAATACGTGATAAACATAGTGTGTTGAAAACAGTTAAGGAAGTAAAAAATGAAGGTATTGAAGTTTGGCGGGTCGTCTCTCGCTGATGCAGAGCGTTACTTGAGAGTAAAAGACATTAGTATCGCATGTCACACCGATGTCGGTGCGGCAGTTGTATTGTCTGCTCCAAAGGGCGTCACCAATGCCTTGTCGCTATTGTGTGATGAAGCAGCATCTGGCAAAGATTACGGCGAATTGTTCGCCAAATTAAATATGGTTTTGTTTGGTATTTTGGATGACTTGAAAATTAGCCTTCCAAATTTTTCTCAAGCTAGATTAGGTGAATTTCTTCAACATACTTTAAATGAACTCAATCAGCATTTAGAAGGTTTTGCATTGTTGCGGTGTGCCCCTGAGCAGGTTGTCGCTAGAGTGTTAAGCGTTGGCGAATATGTGAGTGTGAATATATTTAGTGAAATCTTGACCAGTCTAGGTCATGCCAATTGTATTATTGATCCGGTTAAATATATTGTTGCTGAAGGTGATTACTTAGACAGCATTGCCGATGTATCTGCTAGTAAGGCTCGCTTTAGTGATGTAGATATCTCAGGTGACAAAATATTAATTATGCCTGGGTTTGTTGCGGTGAATGCGGCGGGTGAAAAAGTCACCTTAGGTCGAAATGGTTCAGATTATTCAGCTGCTATTTTGGCTGCTTGTCTTGGTGCACAGTGTTGTGAGATTTGGACAGACGTAGATGGTGTTTATAATGCTGATCCAAACCAAGTAGATGGTGCCGTATTACTTGATAAGCTGACTTATCAAGAAGCGATGGAATTGTCTTATTTTGGTGCGAAAGTGTTACACCCTAAAACAATTGGCCCCATCGCTCAACACCATATCCCCTGTTTAATTCGCAATACACTCAATCCAGCAGCGCCAGGTACCTTAATTAGTAACGAAGCGAGTACTAAGTGGACTAGCGTAAAAGGAATCTCACACTTAGATGATATGACTATGTTCAACGTGGCAGGTCCTGGCATGAAAGGCATGGTGGGTATGGCTAGCCGTGTGTTTGAAATTATGTCTAACGCGAATATCTCTATTAGCTTGATTACTCAGTCTTCGTCTGAATACAGCATTAGTTTCTGTATTCACAGTAGAGATGCCAGTCGCGCACAGGATTTATTAGAAGACTCATTTGCTTTAGAACTAAGCAATCATTTGCTAGACCCTATTGAAGTACGTCATGAATTGGCCATTGTCACTTTGGTAGGCGATGGGATGCGCCATTCTAAAGGTTTGGCGGCTAAATTCTTCAGCTCCTTGGCACAAGCAAGAGTGAATAACGTGGCTATTGCTCAGGGGTCTTCTGAACGCTCCATCTCCACTGTCATCGAAGCCAGCAAAGCTAAGAAAGCGGTTAAAGTTGTGCATCAGAATTTTTTCTCTAACCTACATGCTATCGATGCTTTTTTAGTAGGCTGCGGTAGTGTTGGAAAAGAGTTGTTAGCCCAAATTGCTCGCCAACAAACTGCTTTGCTTGAAAAAAATATTAGTTTAAAAGTGTACGGTATTGCCAATAGTAAAAAATTATTGCTTCAATCAAACGGCATTGATTTGAGTGCACCTTGGCAGGAAGACTTAGATAAAAGTGATAAACAATTCTCTATCGATAATTTGAAAGCTTTTGTACACGACAACAGCTTGGTTAACCCTGTTGTTATCGACTGTACTAGTAGCGCTAATATTGCTGATCAATATCCTCAGATGATGTTAGATGGCTTTCATGTTGTCACACCAAACAAAAAAGCCAACACCGCCAGTACTGAGTTTTATAAGCTTTTAAGAGAAACAGCTCAAAAAACTAATCGTCAATTTTTGTACGAAACCACAGTAGGTGCGGGTTTACCGGTTATCGATAATTTACAAAACTTGTTTTATGCCGGCGACGAATTAGTTCGCTTTGAGGGCATATTGTCTGGTTCATTATCCTTTGTGTTTGGTAAGTTAGATGAAGGTTTGAGTCTGTCAGAGGCAACCGAAATTGCTAAAAAGAATGGTTTTACTGAGCCTGACCCTCGTGATGATTTGAGTGGTATGGATGTAGCCAGAAAACTTCTGATTATGGCCCGTGAATCAGGTCTAACCCTTGAACTATCTGACATCACCATAGAGCCAGTATTACCATCCTATTTTGATGCCAGTGGCAGTATTGAAAATTTTATGGCGCGTTTGCCTGAATTAGATAGTTACTACGTTCAAAAAGTAGCCGCCGCGAAGAATGAAGGTAAAGTATTGCGGTATGTAGGCTCGATTGATCATGGTAAATGTGTGGTCAGTATCGAAGCTGTGAATGAGTCTCATCCCCTGTATATGGTAAAAGAGGGCGAAAATGCCTTGGCCATTCATAGTCACTATTACCAACCTATTCCTTATGTTATTCGAGGTTACGGCGCCGGTGCTGCGGTGACTGCCGCAGGTGTATTCGCAGATGTCATGCGCACTATGCCCTGGAAGCAATCTATCTAATGTCAGACGCTAAAATCAAAAAATCGACCCTAAGAGCCTATGCGCCCGCTTCTATCGGTAACGTCAGCTTAGGTTTTGACTTACTTGGCGCGGCTTTAAAACCAATAGACGGAAGTTTGTTAGGTGATGAAGTCGATATCGAAGTGGCAGAGCAGTTTAGTTTGCACGTCAAAGGACGTTATGCTGACAAATTGCCAACTGATCCAAACAGCAATATTGTCACCCTTTGTTATCAGCACTTTATTGCAGAGTTAGAACAGCAAGGTCATCAAAAAAGTGCTATTCCCGCACTTAAAATGACACTGCATAAACATTTACCTATTGGTAGTGGTTTAGGTTCAAGCGCGAGCTCGATTGTGGCAGCATTACATGGCCTGAATCAGTTTTTTACTGAGTATTTTGGTAAGGCCCCTTTCACAGACAATGCATTATTGTTAGTGATGGGTGAACTGGAAGGGCAAATAAGCGGTAGTGTACATTATGATAATGTTGCGCCATGCTTCCTCGGTGGTTTAACCTTAATGGCCGAGCATAAAGAACAAGTAGCATTGCAATTGCCCATGTTTGAAAACTGGTATTGGGTGTCCTGCTATTCTGGTATGAGTGTGTCGACAGCCGCCGCGCGGAATATTTTACCGAAACAGGTTTCCATGGCTGATACCATTCAGTTTGGTCGACAGTTAGCCGTATTTACTGATGCCTTGTACCGAAAGGATGAAAAACTCGCCGCGGCCATGATGATAGATGTGATTGCCGAACCTTATCGCAAATCATTATTGCCAAGGTTTGACGAGTCTCGTGAATTCGCAGAACAACATGGCGCGCTGGCTTTTGGTATTTCAGGCTCTGGACCAACAGTATTTGCAGTGTGCGATAATATACAAAATGCTAAAATTATTAATCAATGGCTAGCCGATAATTATATTCAAAATGACACAGGTTTTAGTCATATTTGTCAGTTAGACACGAGTGGCGCATCTATAAGCCATTCTTGAAAGCGATAGCTTTCATCGGAGCTACTAACATAAGGCCAACCCCCCTGTTACTAGTGCAACACTTAAGTATTAAAAAGGTCATAAAGTGGAACTTGTAAATTTAAAAGATGCCTCTGAGCAAGTCACGTTTGCAGAAGCAGTAAAAAAAGGTTTAGGCAAAAACCAAGGGTTGTTTTTCCCTAAACAATTACCCAAGTTTGATGACATTGAGTCAATCCTGGCTATGCCTTTTGTTGAGCGCAGTATAGAAGTTTTAGCCACCTTAATTGGTGATGAACTACCGCGCGAAATGCTTGCAGGCATAGTTGAGCGAGCTTTTGTGTTTGGCGCTCCTCTGGCTAAGGTTACCGACAATGTGTATGCTTTAGAGCTTTTCCATGGACCTACATTAGCGTTCAAAGATTTTGGCGGCCGTTTTATGGCTCAGTGTTTAGTTGAAATCTCAGATGGTCAGCCGATCACTATTTTAACTGCTACATCGGGAGATACCGGTGCCGCTGTTGCCCATGCGTTTTATGGCATCGAAAATATCAATGTGGTGATTTTGTATCCAAAAGGAAAAATCAGCCAGCTCCAAGAGAAGTTATTCACCACTCTTGGTGGCAATATCCATACCGTGGCGATTGAAGACGATTTTGATGCCTGTCAGCAACTGGTAAAAAGCGCCTTTGATGACCCTGAAGTACGTGACGGATTGCATCTAAACTCTGCAAATTCTATTAATATAAGCCGATTAGCCGCGCAAGTGTGTTATTACTTTGAAGCAGTGTCACAGCTTACTCCAACTGAACGTGCAGACTTAGTGATTTCAGTACCCAGTGGTAATTTTGGTAATTTGACCGCAGGTCTTATTGCTAAAGTGATGGGTTTACCCGTCAAACATTTTGTCGCCGCCACCAACTTAAACGACACTGTGCCACGATATTTAAAAACCGGCGAATGGGAGCCTAAAGACACCATTGCCACTTTGTCTAATGCGATGGATGTGAGTCAACCAAACAATTGGCCGCGAATTGAAGCCATGATTGAGAATGGTTTGGTCGACAAATCTGATATTTCGGGCGCCACAGTAGATGAAGAGTACACGCAAGTGGCAATGCGTCAATTAGCACAATTAGGTTACGTAAGTGAACCCCATGCCGCTATTGGTTACAAAGCATTAGTCAGAAAAATGGAAGAAGGTCAGACAGGTATTTTCTTAGGTACCGCTCACCCAGCTAAATTTCGTGAAACGGTAGAAAATGTTTTAGGCCAACCCATCAGTTTGCCAAAACCTCTCGCAGATTGTGCAGGTAAAGAGGGACTATCAGTTGAATTAGCTTGTGATTACCAAGTGTTAAAAGCGCACTTGTTCAGTTTGTTGGGCTAAATAGTTCTAATGAGCACTTGGGCAGATATTTTAGATCAAGAAAAACAGCAGCCTTACTTTCAAAAAATGATGAAATTTGTTGAAAGTGAGAGGGCTGCTGGAAAAACGATTTATCCACCTAGTGAAGATGTGTTTAATGCCTTCAATTTAACTGAGCTGGATACAGTAAAAGTGGTGATATTAGGCCAAGATCCTTATCACGGCCCTAATCAAGCCCACGGTTTATGTTTTTCGGTATTACCCAATGTTAAAACGCCCCCTTCATTAGTTAACATATATAAAGAATTAGCCTCTGACATATCCGGATTGACTATACCGCCACATGGCTGTTTACAAAGTTGGGCAGAGCAAGGAGTGCTGCTACTGAATACTGTGCTCACAGTGGAACAAGGGCAAGCTCACTCTCATGCAAAGATAGGTTGGGAACGATTTACTGATGCTGTTATTCAACGACTAAGTGAACATTGTCATGGTCTGGTGTTTTTACTGTGGGGTAGTCATGCTCAGAAAAAAGGTGAAGTGATAGATACACAAAAACATCATGTGCTTAGTGCTCCGCACCCTTCGCCACTATCCGCGTATCGAGGTTTTTTGGGCTGTAAACATTTCTCTGACAGCAACGACCTTTTAAAACAGCAAGGTAAAAGTCCCATTAATTGGCAGCTATAACTTTCTATTCAGCTAATTGATTATTGCGCAACTTTTTATCACCATCACATTCTATTGTAAGATAGTGCTATCAACCCAGTTCTCTTATAACAACGCTAAAGAGCATTTTCTTAGTCACCACAAAAAGGTCATACAATGAGAAACAATTTTGTCATCCTTAACATCACTGCTTGGGTAGTGATGTTATTGCTGAGTTTTAAATGGCCTACTATTATCTGGTTCAGCCTATTACTCATTCCGATTTCTTTCATCGGCCTATACGACATGTATCAAACTAAACATGCTCTATGGCGAAATTTTCCTGTCGTTGGTCGAGGGCGCTGGATCATGGAATTTATGCGCCCTTTTTTACGTCAGTACTTTTTTGAGTCTGAAACTGATGGAGTACCGATTAACAGAATGTTCAGATCCGTTATTTATCAGCGTGCTAAAGGTGCCCAGGATGCAGTGCCTTATGGAACTAAGCTCGATACCCAAGCCGTAGGATATGAATGGATTGGCCACTCATTAGCCGCTATTCATGCAGATAAAGAGACACCAAGTCAACGAATACAAGTAGGGGGGCCAGCTTGTTTACAACCTTATTCTGCAAGTGTGTTTAATATATCGGCGATGAGTTATGGCTCGTTGAGTAGTAATGCGATAGAGGCGTTGAACAAAGGCGCAAAAAAAGGCGGCTTTTTCCATAATACCGGTGAGGGTAGCGTTAGTCCTGCACATCTAAAACATGGCGGTGATTTAGTTTGGCAGATAGGGACTGGATACTTTGGTTGTCGAACTAAACAAGGAGGTTTCGATTCTGAGAGTTTTGCTAAAACGGCCTTAAAAGATAATATCAAGATGATTGAAATCAAGTTATCACAAGGTGCGAAGCCTGGTCATGGTGGTATTTTACCCGCACATAAAAATACTATCGAGATAGCCAATATCAGACAGGTAGAGCCGGGCACTCAGGTTGACTCACCACCGGTTCATTCGGCGTTTTCTACTCCGTTGGAAATGATGCATTTTATTAAGCAGCTTAGGGATTTGTCTGGTGGCAAACCAATAGGTTTTAAATTATGTATCGGCCGAAAAAGTGAGTTTATTGCTTTGTGTAAGGCAATGATCGAAACGAATATCCAACCTGACTTTATAACGGTTGACGGTGGGGAAGGTGGCACAGGTGCTGCGCCATTAGAATATTCTAATTCAGTTGGCATGCCGCTGCGGGAGGCGCTGGTCTTTGTGGTTGACGTACTCATTGGCTTTGGTCTAAAAAAAGAAATTAAAGTGATTGCAAGCGGAAAGACATTTACCGGTTTCCACTTAGTTAAAAATTTAGCTTTGGGTGCCGATATGTGTAATAGCGCTAGGGGCATGATGGTTGCGCTTGGCTGTGTTCAGTCCTTGGTGTGCCACACTAATGAGTGCCCCACAGGCATTGCTACCCAAGATCCCGTTTTAGCTTCTGGATTGGTTGTGGGCGATAAAGCGACACGTATTGCCCGCTTTCACAAAGAGACAGTGTACGCTTCTTTTGATCTGGTTTCTTCTGCTGGCTTATCGAACCCAAACCAGTTAAATCGTTCTCACATCTACAGAAGGGTCAGTCAAACCGACATTAAACGTTATGATGAAATTTATCTCAATTTAACAGAGGGTTGTTTATTGCAAGAAAGCTGTCAGCCAGATATTTTTGGCCAAGAGATGAAAGAGTCATCAACTGATAGTTTTATGCCTAAGCAGTATATAGTCGAGGGGCACTCTGGGTTAGAAAAAGTAGCTAGTTAACCAGAGATCAGGTTAGATAAATTGGTCAAGAAGCGTTATTTGTTACGAGCTTCGAGTTTTAGGAAAAAGCTAAAAACAATATGAAAAATGCTGCCGTTATTGATTAACCGGATAATTATTCATAAGGTCATTTTTGTAAATCTCGAAGCAAAATCAAAAGCTTATTACCACAGAGGAAAAGGAGGACACAGAGGAAAAGACAAAACCAGTCTGAAATCTGTTCCTCTGTGCAGCGAAGCGCTCTGTGACCTCGGTGGTTTAAGATCTTTATTTTTTAAATTTGGAAGTGAAAACGAAAAAATCCAGTTGATATACAACTAACTTAAAGACTTATTATTTTTGCGAAGCTCGAAGCTCGAAGCTCGAAGCTAGCTTACAAATCAATTGATACTTAGATTTGCCTTGAATACACATATAAAAAAGCCCTGAATTTTCAGGGCATTTACATTTACAAAAATTCTAAATCATCTTCTGGTGACATTCCCAACTCTCGTAATTCTTGTTTGAGTCGTTGTCTGTCGTGGATGGCTTCAATCTCTCGCCATTTGCGTTTATTTGCTTTGTTTTTAGACGACTTGGTTTCTGAATCTAAGGTAGACAATAATTCGGACTTATCCATTTTGCTCTCCTTCCTTATTTTTATAGCGCAGTGATTACAACAATACCCTTCAAGCTTTTGTGATTATCGACATAAAACAATAGCTTATAGACTATGTACCATACAGAACGTTAGAATAGTATAAGTATTTGTCCCTCTTATTAACAAACAGTGAATATTTAGTGACAAGGAAAGAGCAGTTACGAGCTTCGAGCAGGGAGCTTCTAGCTTTAAAAAAAAGATAAAAAAAGGGCGTCATTTGATTAAAATGACACCCTTTTTGGTTGACAATACAAGTTACAGTACAACAATACCTGCGTAGCTCGTAGCTCGTAGCTCGTAGCTCGTAGCTCGTAGCTCGTAGCTCGTAGCTCGTAGCTCGTAGCTCGTAGCTCGTAGCTCGTAGCTCGTAGCTCGTAGCTCGTAGCTGAGTTTATCCGTTCGCTTGTCTAAATTTACCAATCAACTGATTGGTTGATGCATCAAAGTTCAAGTTAGCTTCAGTATTGACCAATTTATCAAGCACTTTATTACCCAGTTCTTTACCTAGTTCCACGCCCCATTGATCGAATGAGTTCACACCCCATATGGCACCTTGTACAAAGACTTTATGCTCGTACATCGCAACCAACGCACCTAAGGTTTTAGGATCAACTTGTTTGAATAATAAAGTATTACTTGGTTTGTTACCGGGCATAGTTTTATGGGTAGCAAGTGATTCAAGCGTGCCCTCGTCTAAACCTTTTGAAGCTAAATCAGTTTTACATTCTTCGAAGGTTTTACCTTGCATTAAGGCTTGGGTTTGACCAAAACAGTTGGAGGCCAACATGGCATGGTGAGTAGCATCTTGATTCGGAACTTTCAGGGGTAACATAAAGTCAGCTGGCACTAACACCGTTCCTTGGTGGATCAGTTGATGGAACGAATGTTGACCATTAGTTCCTTCACTGCCCCATATAATTGGTCCTGTTGCATAATCTACCTGCGTATTACTACCGGCGATACGTTTACCGTTACTTTCCATATCTAGCTGTTGCACATAAGCGGGGAAACCACGTAAATAGTGATAATAAGGCAATAACACATGACTTTGTGCGCCAAAGAAATTCACATACCACACACCTAACAAGGCTAAAATCATCGGCAAGTTTTGCTCAATGGGTGCCGTTTGAAAATGTTCATCCATTTCAAATGCACCTTGCAATAATTCGCGGTAGTTGTCGTAACCTATTGTGAGTGCAATGGGTAAACCAATCGCTGACCAAAGTGAATAACGTCCTCCCACCCAATCCCATAAAGGAAAAATATTGTCTTCGGCCATACCAAACTCAGTGGCCGCTTGAATATTTGAAGACACAGCAATAAAGTGTTTAGCGATATCTTGTTGTGACCCACCTGCGGCTAGAAACCATGCTTTAGCTGTTAGTGTATTTTGTAAGGTTTCTTGGGTGGTGAATGATTTAGATGACATCACCACTAAGGTTTCTTGGTGATCAACAGTGGCCAATACGTCTTTTATATGACAACCATCAACGTTCGCTACATAGTGCACTTTTACCCCTTCAAACCAATAAGGTTTAAGGGCTTCTGACATTATTTTAGGACCAAGGAAGGAACCACCTATGCCAATGGCGACAATTTGTTTCAGTGATTTTCCGGTATAACCTTTACGGTCACCACTGTGGACACTGCTAACAAAGTCTTGGATCTTTTGCTGACACGCTAACACTTCTGGCATCACATCTTCGCCGTCTACTATTATCGGTTTATCTGAAAAGTTACGCAGCGCAGTATGCAGTACAGCCCGCTTTTCGGTGTGATTGATTATGTCACCGGCAAACATAGCTTGGCTTTTTTGGCTTACCTGACATTCAGTGGCAAGTGCTTGTAATGCTTGCATTACTTCGTCAGTAATAAGATTTTTTGAAAAGTCTAATTCAATACCACAAGCGGCTTGGGTGAAGTTTTCAGCACGTTGTGGATCTGCAGCAAACCAGTCACGCATATGTTGGCTTTTTATTTGAGTGGCTAATTTTTCAAGGTTCTTCCAAGCGATGGATGCGGTTAGTGCTGTCATAATGTTCTCACTGTAGGATAAAGATTAGGTCTGGCCTTTATACCCGTCTCCCTTGAAGCTGCAGCGTTGTTGGCTGCTCTCACTCACCCCAATCACTTATACGTCTAAGCTCATGGGCTGAGTTCCTTTGCCGCCTAGCTGCAACTCCAATGGCTTTGGGTATAACATAGTTAAAAGCGCCGAATTCGACGCTTTTATAACTATTAATTTAGCTTATAGGTAGCTTCTTAACACGGTTTCCAATTTAACTTGGTCAGCGGCAAAATTGCGAATACCTTCAGATAATTTTTCAGTCGCCATGGCGTCTTGATTCATATCCCATCGGAACTGAGCTTCAGTTAAAGGCGTTCCAGGTGTTTTGGTTGCGCCCTTGTCTTTTAACTTAATGGGTAAAGGTGCGTCAGTTTGTGATAATTCTTCAAGCAAGGCAGGACCAATAGTTAAACGGTCACAACCGGCCAATTCAGTAATTTCACCAGTGTTACGGAAACTGGCACCCATAACAACCGTTTTATAACCATGATCTTTATAGTAATTATAAATTTTAGTGACTGAAACCACACCTGGATCTTCGGCTGAAGTGTAGTCGGGTTTTCCGGTGCTGTTCTTGAACCAATCAAGAATACGCCCCACAAACGGAGAAATTAAGAATGCACCTGCTTCTGCACAAGCTTGAGCCTGAGCAAAACCAAACAGCAAAGTGAGGTTACAGTTAATTCCTTCTTTTTCTAATACTTCTGCTGCTTTAATTCCTTCCCAAGTAGAGGCTAACTTAATCAATATACGACTTTTGTCGATCCCTGCTTCCTTATATAACTTAATCAATTTATGGGCTTTTTCGATACTAGCTGCGGTGTCAAATGATAAACGAGCATCTACTTCTGTAGAGATCCTTCCAGGTACGATATTCACGATATCGGTACCAATAGTCACAGATAATTTGTCGCCAGCATCAATTATTTGTTGTTCAGCATCAGAAGATTGTGCTTTCGCCCAAGCCACTGCTGCTTGAAGATGAGACTGATACTGCGGCATTTCTGCTGCTTTAAGTAACAATGACGGATTAGTGGTGGCATCTACCGGTTGGTATTTTTTAATGGCTTCAATATCACCTGTGTCAGCCACAACAGTGGTGATTTCTCGTAGTGCTTGTAATTGGTTAGACATATTATCCTCAGTAAGTAATGACGCTTTTTCGCTATCGCGATCTAATGTGTATAGCTTGGCAAAATTGTTCAGGAATTCAAAGAAGTAAGCTGACTATCATATGTCTTAATGCTTACCGTAAGATTACTAAAAAAGTATAGGTACAGGGTATAACCGTTAAATAGCAGACGCCAGTAAAAGGCCAATTTTGCGAACAAAAATAACGACTATATGAAATCACGTAATCGTAAGGCCAGCTTAAAATTGCAAAAATATTTTGGTTAATTTAAGAGCCGTGGCTTATATGTTTTGTTAAAGACGTTAATTTTTTCATCATTTAATAGTATGAGAACTCAGCTTTTGCTAGCTCGTATGTGTGTAGAGCACTTTCAAATTCCTGTTTTAATTCAGGCAAGGCATCATATAGGTCAACTTGTTGCTGTTGATGTTGGGCAATTTCGTCTCTCACCATTATTCGCTGATCTCGTTTAAGACCATCAGCAATCATAAGCTCACTTTTTTCAGTAATCGCGTGTTCTAGCCAATCGATATCTTTGTAAGTGCCTTCGAGATCCCCAGCACGTTGATTTAATACCTTTTTTAAGCCATAGAGGGTTTGGCCATCTCTGAACCCCGCTAAAAATGCAGCTTCAAATTGTTCAGGACAACTACGGCTATAATCTTTGCCTTGACGCCCTCGAGAGAAACCGTTGTTTGCTGTGCAAAAACGTTTAGAGCCAGCAAAATGCCCCTTGCGATAGGCCGTCAAATCAGGTGTGACGCCGTGCTCGGCACACTCTTTTCTATGTTGCGAAATATGTGATTCTTGCTTACCAAAACTACCGTCTTCAAAACCTATTAAATGCCAATCAGCGGTTAAGCAATCTGATTCATTCATATTGGCGCAATTTGATAACAACAAAATGATGGCCGTCATGCCTAAAAATTTTATGTACATATTTATCCTTATCTAAAGGTCGGTTTATGTAGAAAGTTTGTAAACCGGCTGAGCTTAATACTGGCTGAAGCGCTTATGAAATACAAAGAAAATTAAAATTCAACTTGTATTTGCCCACGTATCCCACATATTCCCTTTAGCCATCTTTTAAAACTAAGTTTTATCAATACAGGATCTCATTGAATGTTAGTTGTTATCTCGCCCGCCAAAAACCTCGATTATGACACCCCAGCAGTAACAGACATCTATACTCAACCAGAGATGTTGGATGATTCACAAACGCTGATCAAATATTGCCAAACATTAAGTCCAGCTAAAATTGGATCATTAATGAAAATCAGCGATAAGTTAGCCGGCCTAAACGCAGACCGTTACGCCAGTTGGCACACACCTTTTGATATTGATAATGCGAAACAAGCGCTATTAGCATTTAACGGTGATGTATACACAGGGTTAGATGCCAGCTCGTTTAGCCAAGCAGATTTCGACTATGCTCAGCAACACTTACGTATTTTATCAGGCTTATATGGAGTGCTACGTCCACTGGATTTGATGCAAGCGTATCGATTAGAAATGGGCACAAAACTGGGCATTGGCGAATGCAAAAATTTGTATCAGTTTTGGGATGAGCGTATTAGCCACAAGTTAAACGAAGCAATCGATACCCAAGGTGACAATGTGTTGGTTAACCTGGCTTCAAATGAATATTTTAAAGCCGTTAAACCTAAGGCTCTCAATGCTGAAATCTACACTCCGGTATTTCAGGATTGTAAAAAAGGACAATATAAAGTGATCAGCTTTTTCGCTAAAAAGGCCAGGGGCATGATGGCTAAGTATATATTACAAAATCAGTTAACTCAGGTTAGCCAATTACAACAGTTCGATTCTGCCGGATACCATTTTTCCACTGAAAAGAGTAAGGGCAATACGTTGGTGTTTACGCGGGAAGAACAGTAGTATTTTGTTCGGGAATACGTTGTACTTACTTGACTTAAACTAGTGTTAGAGGTGTTTAGATGTATCCATTTTTATATGAAATGCACTAATCATCGTTATGTCATGAGTCTTTAAGTTTTAAGCCTCATAGCATTGAGATTCAAATAATACATACCAAAAGTAAAGTTATCATTCCCCATACATAAGTATCACCTTGTAGATTTTTCAATCACTCAAATTACTATTTAATGCCCAATATCGAAACAGAACACGTTTCACCTTTTCCTTAAATATAACTTGAGAAACTTAACCATGTTGAAAATAGTTAAAATTACCATCGCCATCTCTATTATCTCTGTATTCTCTGTGGGCAATGCCCAAGCCGACGTAAACGAAGCCCTTCAAAATATCTGTACTATCGTTAAAGCGGATGACAAAGGTGAACTTCGTAAAAAAATGAAACGCGTTGAATCTGATTATAAACTTAAGCTTAAAGATTATTATTCTGGTATCTCTTGTGGTGGTAACAGCCTTATCCGCACCGCTATGCTTAATAATGCTATTGAAACTGGTACCTTGATGGTCAAGAAAATGTCTAAAGGTGACTTAAGCGCTCCTGAGCAAGACGGCAAAACCGTTATTGCTTGGGCATCAGAAAACGGCTTAAATAGTTCTCCAATAGTTGCTGTGCTTAAAGGCAGAATTTAAGTTTTATAACCGCTTTTTCCTAACGGATCACAAGTTCAACATGGAAGGTGAGTCTCGTTCTTTTAAATAGAAAGCAACTCACCATAAAAAAATGGCCTCTTTTGAGGCCATTTTTTTATGGTGAAAATTAAAGACATATCATCACTCAAGGATGAGTGCTGGGAGCTTATTCCACTTTGTGTTTATGCTTCATCTTAGTTCGAGCAGTAAAACAAGTGAGCAAGCAAGGTTATCTTAAATACCGACTCCTGAATTGATAATGCAGTTAAGTCACATCAAAATATAGTTTCTGACAGTACAAGGTGTTGTGGCTTGCTATCTATTAGAATTACCCTTACCTTGCCGTCACTTAAATTTTTAGAATCGCCACTTATGCAAGTCTCCTTAGAGGGATTTATTCTTACAGCTCGCAGTATAGAACGACAAGGTAAAACCTATATTGAATGCTGGTTTCTAACTGAAAATAACGTAGTAAAGGGGATATCAACAGCGCAACAAGGGGTGTTTTTTATTGATCAAAAAGATCAGACGCAAGCATCGCAAGTACTAAAAAAAAGTGCAATTGAACATCACTACAAATCCTTAGCTTTAAAGACGTTTGCGCATCAAGTCGTGGGAGGTGTGTATTTTGATAGAAAAAACTCACTGTATAAAGCAAAAACACTCCTAAAGCAGCACCACATCAGCTGTTTTGAGGATGATATTCGTTTAACCGAACGTTATTTGATGGAGCGTTTTGTGTATGGCAGTGCTGCCTTTACAGGCAAACAAGTTACCTATGAGTCATTAAAAGACAGTCCTGTAGAAGTGACAGATATTCAATGTAAACCCAGCCAATTTGTGCCGAACTTCAGCCTGTTATCTATCGATATCGAATGCAGTGAGCACGGCGAATTGTTCTCAATTGGCTTAGCCAGCGATACCTATAAGTGTGTATTGATGATTGGCAAAACACAAGCAGCAGAAGATTGGATCCATTGGATAGACAATGAAAAGGCATTGCTGCAACAGTTTGTTATTCAAGTGAACCAAATCGACCCCGATATAATTATTGGCTGGAACGTGGTTAATTTTGACTTTCGTTTGTTGATTCAACGCGCCGCTTTGCATCGAGTTGAATTGGCTTTGGGGCGGGATAATCAAGCTGTTTTATGGCGAGATGCTAGAAATGAAGTGGATCAGGGGTTTGTCTCTATGCCCGGTCGAGTGGTGGTGGATGGCATTGACGCATTAAAAACCGCCACTTATCAGTTTGACAGCTTTAGCTTAGAAAATGTGGCTCAAACTCTTTTAGGAAAAGGTAAAAAGACGGAAGACGTTGACGATAGACTCGCCCAAATTAAATATGATTTTAAACATAATAAAGTCAAGTTAGCAGAATATAATCTACAAGATTGCCAGTTGGTGTTAGATATTTTTGAACACACTAAAGTGATGGATTATTTAACGTTACGTAGTCAGCTAACAGGCCTTGAGTTAGATAGAATGGGTGGCTCGGTTGCTGCATTTATCAATTTGTATTTACCCAAGCTCCACCGGGCAGGGTATATCGCACCTAACAGACCAAAAGACGGGGGGTTAGCGAGCCCCGGTGGTTATGTGATGAGTTCCAAGCCGGGTTTGTATAAACATGTATTGGTACTCGATTTTAAGAGCTTATACCCGTCCATCATGCGCACCTTTAAAATTGACCCACTGGGTTTAGTGGAAGGTTTATTATCTCCAGAACAGGCTATCGAAGGTTACCGCGGGGCTAAATTCAGTCGAGATAAACACTTTTTACCAGACATTATTACCTCGCTTTGGCAACAGCGCGATGCGGCTAAGAAAAACCAAGATGCCGCTCGCAGTCAGGCGATAAAAATTCTAATGAATTCCTTTTATGGCGTATTAGGCTCAGGTGGTTGTCCATTTTACGATACCCGTTTAGCTAGCTCTATTACTATGCGTGGCCATGACATTATGCAAACCACAGCAAAATGGATTGAAGAAGCCGGTTATCAAGTGATTTATGGCGATACTGATTCGACCTTTGTTTGGTTAGATGGGGAGTATTGTGATCAACAAGCCTCTGAAATTGGTCAGTCCCTTGCCCTTAATATTAATCAAAAATGGCAAGACAACATACGCCAAGAACATCAGCTTGATTGTGATTTAGAAATTGAGTTTGAAACGCATTTTAGCCAGTTTTTAATGCCAACGATTCGTGGTTCAGAACTTGGTAGTAAAAAACGTTATGCAGGATTAAAAACCACCAAAGATGGTGCAGAACTCGTATTTAAAGGTTTGGAAACTGTGCGTTCCGATTGGACACCACTGGCTAAAGGCTTTCAGCTTACACTATATAAAAGGGTCTTTGCGGGGCAAAAGGTGCACGATTATTTGCTGCAGATTATCGAAGATACACGCTCTGGAAAGCTTGACGAGCAACTGGTATATCGCAAACGGATCCGCCGTCGGTTAGATCTCTATGTGAAAAACATACCGCCTCATGTCAAAGCCGCAAGGCTAGCGGATCAACAAAATGCAGCTTTAGGTAAAACACTCAGGTATCAGCACAAAGGCTGGATATCTTATATCATCACTATCAATGGCCCACAGCCGCTAGAATATCTAAGCAGCCAAATTGATTACGACCACTACGTAGAAAAACAAATCAAACCTATTGCAGAAGGAATTTTGCCCTTTATAGGTTTATCTTTCGAAGACATGACCAGCCAACAAATGGGGTTGTTTTAAAGGTAGCTACCAACGACTAGTTTGAAGTGAAAAAATATTAAAAGCTTAATACCCCAGAAGAAAACGAGCGTTGGCGCTACACAGAGGGAGGATACATTCGATTTTTTAACCTGTGTGTACACCTTGGTCTAAAGCATTGGATGTTATTTCTGTGTCGGTAAACAATAAAGTTGTTAACTGAGAAAGACAGGATTGAGCGAATTATCGTTATACGATCAAGCGCTACCGACCGTCTCAAAAATTGAGAAAGCAGACAGTCACATCACTTGTTGTGAATTAGAAGTTTGTGCCAATACCCGTCATTCGGAGTCACTTCAGTTAAACTGATTTTCGCGATAAATTGTCAGTCTAGTTCGCAGCCCAAAAGGGCAGCTAACGACCTATAGCGGACGTAAGAGAATTCAAACTATCAGACTATATTGAGCGCAAAATCATCATACGATTAATCAAACTTGACTGACGGCAATGAGCGATCACCGGACATACGTCTAGGCGGTGTAATATAGCAAGGTCACACCGCGTTAGCGGACTATCAATCAACGCCTTTTCAAGTGCTGTGCCCCCTTGATTTTGAGTATGTATGCTTTGAGCGACGCACTGTCAGATTCCTTTACATAATTTAGCTCTGGAATATTCCCTTGAAATTGATAATTCATCGCCTATTTAATGCTGTACCCTGCGTAGAAGTCACATTTCTTGATATAAGGTGTGATAACCAACTCAATTACTTAGTTGTTGTTGTGTCAGGTTTCTTTGCATTTTTCTATTATGGAATAAATATAAAGAGACCAACATGTTGAATCATATAGATAATTTAATATGGGCATAAATCATGCAAGATAAATTTTATTAGACAGCAGTCTCTTCTTATTTGCTAACACTAAGCATTTCACGTGTTTCGTCTTTCCTAGTTTGAAGTCCTTACCTCAGGAATACTTTCGCCCTTCAGTTTAGGGACTCCATACGCAATATTAGGAAAATTTCAATGAAAAACACGTTATACCTAACCTTACTTTATTTTATGTTCACTGCCATTGCGGTTTTTGTCACGAAACCCGCGAGTGCTACATTGGTTTTAAGTGATTTAAATGGGGATACGGTACTTTACGACGCTGGGAGAGGTTTTTATATTTTGCCCGTGTTTAATTATGGAGGTTTTGTTTTTACGGGAGATCATGCTCAACGTTTAAGTGATGCACAGACGTTTGCGTCGAGTATCAGTTATGGTGGCGTTAACGGATGGAAAGTACACAGAGGTAATGAACCTTTTGGTAGTACTGATAATTTTACGTTCACTGCCAATCACCTTGACAACATAGACTTAGCTTATGGTTACGGATTATTCGGAGATGTGGACAGTAATAGTTACGGATTGGGTGTGGGCGACGACGGATTTTTCAACGATTGTCAAATGAATCGTTATGATTTTTTTGACAGTACTTGCTATTACCGAAAACCAACACGCCAACCCCGTTTACACGCGATTTATGAAATTTACCAGACGGACTTTGTGCAGGTAAGCGGGAACGGTCCAACCCCGGAGGTTTCAGCACCACATTCTTTGATGTTAATCGGATTGGGCCTGCTGGGACTTGTGGTACGTAGATTTAAAAAATAAACTATCTAGCGTTTGTCGCTCAGTATCAATTATCGACGACGGTATGCCTGAATAAACCCATGTAACCCAACGTTGTCGATAATCATCAAGAAGCATCTTCCAATTTGGTTGATGCTTTTTTTGCTCGTAAAGCCTTGATAATCGACGAATGTGGTTTTCTAATGTTCGTTTTGAAACCCTTAATTTATCTTTGCCGAATTGATAACCTAAAAAATCAAAGCCTTTTGATATTTTACCTATAAAGGTTTTATCCGGCGCTTGCTCCACTTTTAATTGATGAAAGTGCTGATTGACTGTTCTCACGGCTTTGCGAAGGTGCCAGCGGGTTTTGGCCAATACAATCAAATCATCCATGTACCTTCGATAAAAATAGCGTGGGTCACCTGCCATCTGCTCATCCAGTCCCTTTAAATAGTACGCCGCAATAATCGGTGATAAGGGGCAGCCTCTTGATATACCGCAGTGTATAGACTTAAACGTACCGCCTCTTTCAACGGTGCGTTTAACAAACTGCACTAACAAGCGCCAGATAAAAGGGTCGGTGATGTCTTTATCTAATTGCTTGAGCAATATCGTATGGTCAATCGACTCATAATAGCCCTTTACATCGGTTTTCATCACGTAGCGATAATCAGGCAAAGCTGCGTGTAGGTCATTCACGGTGGCTTTTAGTCCCCCATGCCCTTTGATATGAGTACAAACTGAGGATAATGCTAATGCCTCCGGTAAGGCCATGGCTAACATCTTTAATACCAGCGCATCTTGTGATGACCACAAATGAATACTTTCACCATCGGCTTTGGTCACCACACTGAGCGGCATGAAGGTGTAATCTTGTTTGTTGAGTGTTTGCAGCAGCTCACCACGGATAGTGTGCCAGTGAAAACGCAGATGCCAGATATCGGCATTGGCGGGAAAGTTACGCCGCTGCTTACATAGCCATGAATAAGCAGTATCGAGCGTGGCTTCGGTGAAAACAAGTTTGGTATCTAGCATGGCTTAAGCATAGCTGAATGGCGGCTGAGGGAGCAAGCTTTGGTTGTTTTTAGAAAAGCTGAATGACTGGTGTTGGCCGACGGATAGAGGACGTTCCTAAAGATGGGTTTAGTAGCAAAATACAGCAATATAATTCTTCGTTCGTATGACTGCTTTGTCGGACAAGCTGTCATAAAGATATAAACCATTGAACAGTCACAAATATAATTTCATGCCCATTCACTCAGTTCTAAGCTTTAATACACTCGGGCTTCAGCCATTGATAAACCCATATTGAGACTTAATTTGGGAATAAAAATTGATTTATATGTTCTCTGCTGTCTTAGGTATAATCATGTTGCTGACTAAGTTGCTAAAAAAGTTTTAGCTGCTTCTCGAAACATACTAAGAGAATATAAATGACAAAAAATGTATCACTCATTGTGATGATGTTAGGCTTTTTTTCTACATCATTATTGGCCATGAAGGTCGATCCCAGTCTCATCAGTAAAATCACCTTAGAAAAAGACCATGCTAAAGTGGCATTAGGGGATAACCCCTTCAAACAGGTGGTTGAGCAAAATGTTGTTAAGGCCATGTCTAATAAGATTGATCATGACATCGCCATAAAAGTATTCAACCAGTCAAAAGAATGGGAGTCGTTGTCTGGTGATCCTTCAGGTACGCACCTATTAAGATTTTCAATCTCCACCAATAAATTTGTAACCGGCAAGTTTAAAATAAGTGGTGCAAAAAACGCTTCTTTTTATCTCAACCAAAGCTTGATAGAAGGTGATAAGGATTTTTCGGTAGCCTTATTGAATCAAGATTATCGGGCGTTATTGGTTATTTCTGGTGTAGAGCAGTGGCAAGCATTGTCTATTGAATGGTTTGATGATGGGATTACAGAAACAGAAACAGAAACAGATAAAACAGACTCGGTCATGGCACAACAAAGCTCTGTTGTCTTTGGGAATGATCACAGTCATAAACGCGCCTCAATGAAACAGTACTATGACAGTGAAACAGTTGGCTCGCTGAATATTTCCCCTGACGGCGAACTTCTGGTTTGGACAAAAAAGGCATACAGTGACTTAACAGGCGATCAAGCAGGGTCGGTTGTTGAGATCATCAACCTAGACTCACAACATGTTGTTTATCGTTGGCAAGCAATGACACCTGGGCACATAGCTTGGCGTGCAGACAGCCAAGCATTGGTATTCACCCATGATGATCGGCTTTATCAACTCTCACGAAAAGATTGGCAGTTAAGCCAGTTAGCAGCCGATCTCGAAGGCTTAAGTAGCATTGAGTGGTTAAGCGACTCTGAATTGCTTATCGCTTGGAATCAATCAGCAGAAAAATCCCACGAATTCACAAAACGTTATCGCGGACTTGAAGACCGCTGGAATGATTGGCGGGACAATGAACAACTGCAATTATTTGATATTCAATCGAGTTTATTTAAACAAATAACCCATAACAAACTATCCAGTTATCTAGCAGATATCGATATCAAAAATCGCAAAGCGTTAATGACTCGACATCCCATTGATTATAAAGCCCCTGCTCATGGTTTAACGCAATTAATCGAATTAGATTTAAACACCGGTGATGAAAAGCTAGTGGGCGAATATAGAACCTTCAATTCGGCCCAGTTCCACAAAGACGGCTTTATTATTGGTGCGGGTCCAGATTTTAAAGGTGGCCAAGGTAATAATGTGTCTAATGCGGGTGTCGCCAATGATTATGACGATCAACTTTACCTTATGGATAAGCAGGCACAAATTATGCCTCTGTCCAAGGATTTTAAACCGGCCATTGGCCAGATTGAAGTCCTTAAAAATGGTGACTTAATCGTGTCTACTACTGATCAAGATAGAAGACAGCTATACAGATTTGACATGAGTCGAAAAACGTTTAGCAAACTGGATACTGAAGTGGAAATAGTCAGCGGTTTTACTGTTTCGAAGCAAGGTTCACCCATCATCATTTACGAAGGCACCAGCGCTACTAGGCCGCAATCGGTGCATACAAGAACCCTGCGTTCAACAAAAGGAAAACGCTTATTTGATTCAGCCAAAACAGCCTACCCCAAGGTCGACTTTGTTGACCTAAAAGACTGGGACTACACCACTGAATCGGGTCAAGCCATTGATGGAAGAGTATACTATCCATCTCACTTTGATAAGACTAAAAAATATCCTGCCATTGTCTATTATTATGCGGGCACATCGCCTGTGAGCAGGGCATTTACGGGTAGGTGGCCATATAGTCTTTGGGCTTCTCAAGGTTACGTGGTTTATGTGTTACAACCTTCTGGTGCAACAGGTTATGGCCAAAATTTTTCTGCCCGTCATGTGAATGCATGGGGTATTAACACCGCCGATGAAATCATTGAAAGTACCCAAGCTTTCGTTAAGGCCCATCCTTTTGTGGATAAAGATCGTCTAGGCAATATGGGCGCCTCTTATGGTGGTTTTATGACTATGTATCTAGCCACTAAAACGGATGTGTTTTCCGCTTCTATTTCCCATGCTGGCATCAGTAATATCACGTCTTATTGGGGTCATGGATGGTGGGGGTACGCTTATTCTGGTGTTGCCACTAAAGGAAACTTTCCTTGGAATAACCCTGATTTGTACACTCAACAAAGTCCTGTTTTTGCCGCGGATAAAGTCACCACACCATTATTATTACTTCACGGAGATGCAGATATCAACGTGCCTGTCGGCGAGAGCCATCAAATGTACACCGCCTTAAAGTTGTTGGGCAAAGACGTTGAGTTAATCGAGTTTCAAGGAGACGACCATCACATCAATAGCCGCGAGCACAGATTACGCTGGTGGAAGACTATTTTGGCCTACTTCGATTTGAAGCTCAAAAATGAACCCCTGTGGTGGGAGCATATGTACGCTCAAAAAGCCGATCAATAAAAAATAAAAAGTCCTTAACCCAGAACCATTAAGCCCATGTTAACGTTTACCAGTGATGCACTGGTGACCGAATACTTGGGTTGGTTAACATGTGTTTGTCTCAACAGTGCCATCTCAGTGCAGCGTTTTTGCGCTAGGGTTACCGCTTTTGCCTCGTAACATTTGGTCATTTCAATAACAGGCAACTGAGCACCATAGAACACAATTTGGGGTAGCCTGTGCTGGCGTCTTCTTGCGACGTATTTCGGGCCGCAGCGGGTTTATTGACGTGATGTTATCGACAAAAAAATGGCCGGACCATAAGGCCGACCATCTACTGCTGATATTTTGCAGTTATTACTTTGCAGTTATTACTTGGCGTAACGACTGCTTGTTTACGTCAATATTACTAATATGTGACACACTGCAATTTGTTGCTTCTTTATTTATGCTACCTGTAGCAATGTCAAAGATAGTCGACTTATTATTCGCAATCTGTACCTATGCTACCTATGGCAACGGCACCCTGAGCAAACAATTGACCACCAGCTTGTACGTCTGATGTTGCACCGCTGATTGAACCGTTTACAAAGGCCGTACCAGCAAAGGATGTGCCTGCACCCAGATTAAGCGCACCACCGACATTCCAGATAACTTTATGGCCACCATCAACAACTATTGTTGTGTCTGCACCCAGTGTCAGCGCATCGCTAAGGTTAATAATTGCGTCACCAGTAAATTTAATGGTTGCGCTTGCAGGCATATTCAAAGCACTTGCTTCATATACGCCACCGGCTAATTCAGTTACCTCAGTTGCACTGCCCATATACGTACCTAATACGTAATCATTAATGTCGGTAGAAATACCGTTGTTGTCAGAAGTACCTACAAGATTTAGAGCACCTTGTACAGCCGTTATACGTTCCAATGCATCTTGCATTTCAAACGGAAACAATTCCGTGACTTCCTCTTTATGACCAAGAGAATTAACGTTACCACTAAGAGTAATAATTCCATCATTTTCGTCTACTGTCCGTACCGTAGCGCCAGTGGTCGCCGCGCCAGAATGCACATCATATGCAGTTGAACTTGCGCCTAAAGTAATGGCTGCGCCAGCTTCGATATCATGAGCGTCACTAGGCGCGCCTAGTGTAACAGCAGCTCCGGCATAGATGTTCTCAGCTTTAGCATTCGCTGCTACACCTGCGGCGGCGCCGGCATAGATATTTTTAACGACAGCATCTGCACCTACAGTAACGGCAGCGCCAGCATAGAGGTTATCAGCCCTAGCATCAGCACCGATAGTCACAGCAGCTTGTGCCGCAACATCTTTTTCTATGCAGGATCCTGCGGCAACACTCAAAGCCGCACCAGCTATTGCTGAATAATCTGTATAATCTGTATAAAAATTATCAGCTGTGAAAGGGACATCAAACTGTTGGTTTGCTGCCGCAGCTAATCCGCTCATTGATAAAACTAAACTGGTCATACATGTTTTTAATACTACATTTTTCATTTTACGTTCCTTTTGAATTCCACTCTACCCATTTGTGAATGGAGATTATAAATAGTGATACTGCATCAATTGGAGTTACACGTTAACTCATGTGGAACACAGCAAGTTTCATTCCATTAAATATTTTTGATTAAAAATCAGTGACTTATTAAAATAAAATTATTTATTAATACGTAAGTGTAAAATTATCTGACTAATGCATTTGGATTATAAACACCCCCAGCAAATCTGGATTCTGGTTCGGCGTACCGGTTATATTATTCGCAATATTTGTTTTTCTATTGGTCGTGCTGGATAAATATCCGCAGGATGGCCTTTAGGTGGAGGGCAGGACGCCCGTAATCAAAACATCAGTTCCCTAACGGCGTTACGCATGTTATCCAATGGGATATTGCGCACAGAGTAAGTGGCTAAGCTTGCACTTTCCAGACTTGAAGTGGCTTAACATGTGGGCGAATAAAATAAATACTGGCATCATCCTCCACTCAAAGTGTAAAAAAACTTGTCTAATCCATTTGGATTAAATTAGGTGAGATCAACACTTATTTTTAGACTTTGGCCATGGGGTGATAATTTTTAACTATAGCGGATCCCTTAAGCACATCGAACATATGGCAACATTCATTGGCAACATTCATGCCTACATATAAATATAAATTCATCACTATAAATAGGACGATCTTTAGAGGGTATTGCACAACAGTGGGATAAGGTGTTTTTTAGCTGTAATGTGATGAAAAACTCTTGGGGTATGAGCCAGAAATGCCTGAAATTTAGTCTCTCATTGATATGAAAGGGCATAGATCCTGAAAATCCACAATTAAGCAGGTTACTGACAGATGCTTTGTGGCTCAAAATTTTTAACACGTATTGACGATAATTAGGATCTGGGATTGCTAGGATAAACAACGGGCACACGTTAAACCGTGGCACTCAAATAGGTACACAGTCTTATTCGGGTTAATTTGAATTCAGCCCATTTTCTGCATGTCCATTCAGACAAATAGGCTTAGTTTTATCATTAATTCACTCTGGGAACCGACTTCCAATTTCTTGAAAATAGCCTGCAATTGGCAGCGCAGGGTATTGTAACTGACGTTGTAAATAGTAGTTAAATCGGTCATTTTTTTCGTAGCATACAAAGCTTTTAACAGTCGCATTTCCATGGGTGTTAGCAAAAACAGCTCGCTTATCTTTAACCAATCCCGAGTCTGTTCAAAACTAATCGTTACTATACAACAGGGCACATCAATATCATTAACTGTATTTTTGTTTTTCAGCGGGGCAATAGCGAGCAGAATATGTTCATCGTTACTGCCTTGAAGAATAATCGTTTCCTGCTCGCTTAAATCGGTATAGTGACGATTGGCGCACTGCCTGATACAAAATAATAAACGTTGCTGATAAATGGGATTTTTGATGACGAGCTTATTGGCTACCAGGGTAACCGGACTCTCCGCATTCAGCTTTTCATTAGCAAAGGTGTTAGCAATCATCACCTGTCCATTTTCATCACAGATAATAAAGGCCTTGTCTAGCTTCTCTAATACACTTTGGGACATATAGGATTGATTTTTATAAAAACGCAATGCCATGAAAATATGCATGGCGCGACTGAAATGGGGCGTGATGAGACGGAATAATTCTTCATCGTTATGCTGATAAGGTTGATCGTCTTCGTCGCGATTGACTACCATTATCGAATCATAATCGGCATCCCTGCACAAAATACCTACTACAGAATGAAACACTTTAAATGGTTTATAAATGTCTTGAAAAAAATTGGAATTTCTATGGAGGGTCAAATCAATATACTTATTGGCATTGGTTGATTCACCTGCAGTCAGGTATTTGGTACTTTGATAAGTTGGGCATTTAAAGGGACGGCTTTGAAAGTCGAGTAAGACTGATTGAGAATATTCAAAGGTGGTTTGTAATTCCATTATCAATGGTTGCTGATTATCTAATTCTTGCAAGAAAAAAAAGGCTTTATTAGATTGGGTGATATCAATGAGTCTGTTCAATACTGGGGGCCACTCGCCGGTATAGGCTGCTTGGTAAATTTCGCCAATAAATTCTAACAACTCCCCAGAACGTATTTCCATTCTAGTTACCCCTTCTATTCTCATCTACAGTAATAATTGCATCGTTTAAATTGTTAATAAGGCTTGCCAAATAAGCCGTATTGTCAGCGTCTGCTTCATCTTTTATATGAGTATGAAATTTGAGTTGTATATGAGTATGAAATTTGAGGTTGTCAATAACTGATGAGTTGGGTAAAGCATTCAACATTTTTATTAGAGCCTTTAAAGTAGCAACTATTTTAAATAGTTTTTGATTTATTATAACTGTCGTTCCGCACTTAAACCAATCATTAATTATTGGTCAATAAATAGACGATTTGAAGGATCATGAAAAAAACTTGATGTAGATCTCAGATCTTGATCTATTACTCTCTTTTGAGAGCTAGAATTATGTCCTCACCTTTTACTAAAACATTAGAGCACCACGGTCTGGTTGCCGGTTTTTGAAAAGAAATCCGCTTAGCCCAAATGATTGATCAAGCTCTTGGCGTCTCAGACAAGAGAAATATCAGCTTTGGACAGCTCTTTGTCGCCATGATTATCAAAGGCCTGGGCTTTACTGGCCGTACGCTGCATATCTACAGCGAATATCACATCACAGGGAGCCTCTATACGGGTCTTGCGAAACGACAGGATGCGTTGCAGCAACTAGGCTTATTTATCATCGCTAGTAATGATTTAGCGGATGATTTAAGCATGGAAAAGATACTCAGTACCTACAAATTCCAGCAGTGAGTAGAAAAAGGCTTTCGATTCTTAAAGAGCCCCGACTTTTTAACCCGTGCTATTTACCTTAAAAAACCAGAGCGTATTGAAGCAGTGAATACCAGCATATTTATTCTTAAAAGTGGTGCGGAAGATGGATTGAGACGAACTGAAAATGTTTGGACATAAAAAATCCCGGTCACCAACGTGGCCAGGATTTTTAAACTCTATAGTGTTAAGTTAATCATCCAGCTCGATTTTAAGCGCTTCATAATCCCCGTTGCTGTTGAGTCTGGTTTTCACCTCAAATTTATCTGAACCTGATACTGAGGAGAGGAATACCGCTTTCTCAACTTGGTGATCAAAGAGTTCAAAATACGTGCTTGCGATAAACTCAATGCGAATACTTTGCATAGTGACACCTGTATTGTCGATCGAGCCAAAACCCTCAAACTCTCGCTCGGATGAATTTTGACTGTCGTCATCAGATCTGCTGTCACTGGACTCCAGTTCAACTTTTAAAACGACCAACTGATCTGCACTATTGCGCCGTGCCTTTATCTCGACTGTAGGGTTGATCAGTCCATTGGCATCGGTAATAAACTGTGACTGACTTACCAGGTCATAGGTCTCATATAAACTCGAGGCATCAAACAACAGATTGTAACCATTACTTAAACTGATGCCGTCACTATCGATAGACGCTATAGTGCCTTTGATAACAAAGTCAAAAGCAGATAGTTGGTCGCCATCATTACTGTCATCGCCAGATGATGAGGAATTACCACCAACATGCTCCAACTCAACTTTAAGTGCCTGAAAAGTACCATCAGCCAGTTGCGCTGCCTGCACACTGACATAGGGTGAAGCGCTGGCTGCCGAGGTAAAGGCCGACAGGGTTACCAGTCGATCATTTAGTTCAAAAAAAGTACTTGCCGTCAACGCAATGACATTGCCATACAATGTCAATGAAGTTTGCGAAATATCAGTGGCAATACCTTCAAGCCTGAGTCCACTATGGTCTGTGCTGTTTTGGTTTTGATAGTCATCTGTATCCTGATAATCACTGTAGTTACCATCATTCTCTACATGATAATCTCCCGCTTCATTGCGCAGATAACCGTCGTCGTCAGTATAAAAGGTCTCGCCATTGATTAAGGTATCATTACCGACATAGTCATCAATATCATTATCAACACTGTCTCGCTCAAGGCGATAGGCTATCAATTGTGCGCCATCAAACTGTCCACTGACATCAATGTAGTCACCCACGTTGAGCTGTTCAATACTGAATTTACGGTAGGCACCGGTTTCGTCCTCGAGCTGAGTAGTCGACTCAATTTGCACCGTAATACCGTCTACCTCAACACTACCGGCCAAGGTATCGATAGCGGTGATGTTGCCCTCAATCTCAAGATTTGACGCGGCGCGAACATAAACGCGGTTGACTAACAACGTCTGACCATCGTCCGACCTGACACCGCGCACCGATAAGCGGGCACCGAGGGTAATATCGCTTGCGTCTCCACCGATATAAAGTGTCTCTGTACTGGTCTTAACAGCATAACCATTGATCGCAAAAGTTGTTGTGTCACTGTATTCGCTGATCACACCTTCCAAAGCAATTGAGGTGTCGGGAGAAAGCTGGTTGGCAACATCACCAGCGGACAGCCCGAAGTCACCCTGACGGGTTTCAATTTCAATAGAACTCGCAATCAATATGCCGCTATCATTAAGACTGCCTTTTACCTCAATCCATTGATTGAGCGAGGGCGTAAAACTGCTATTGAAACCGGCGTAATTGATCACTTGTGAGCCAATATTAAGTGACGCAGCCTGGGCATCAAGTGCGCTAATCATTCCTTCTACTTTAAACAACAACGCAGTGGTAGAAATATCTTTGTCAATTCGGGTTGCTAACAAACTGCCATTCAATTGATCAAACCCAGAAACTTTCAAGACATCGCCCAGGGCAATATCTGATAACTCGGACAGAGTAAAGTTGTTACCAAAAACGGTATCGCTATTAACTTGCACGATCCTGCCCAGTACCGTGATAGTGCGAGTTGACGGGTCGATAGCACCAACTGTGCCAAAAAGATCGACAGCATAGATAACGGTGTGGGCAACACCGGTGACGCCATCGTCATTAACGGTGCCGCGAACCCAGACAACATCACCCACATCAAGATCCTGCTCTGCATTCGGCAATTCATCTAGATTGCCATTAACAAATTCTGCGTTTGTCGTGTCGTACTTTACGCCGTTGATATAGATTGAACCAAAGGCGCTGACCACACCACTGCTAAGCGACTGGCCCTGTGGCGAGACGAAATCCGGATCGGCATTATCACAAATACCATCACCATCTGTATCTGTTGTTCCATCCGGATCCAATGGACAGGCATCATCTGTGTCAGCAACACCATCATCGTCGTCGTCAGTATCGCTATCATCGTTGATGCCGTCGAAATCTGTATCCAGACCTGAGGGCAATTCTTCGTCAGCGTTTAAGTTTGAATCTGATCCTCCGCCACCACAACCGTATAGAGTCAGGATGAAACTGAGGAGCAGTATTCTCGTTATGTTCGTCAGGGTCATTATTTTCACTAATCTTGATTAATTGAAGTTTTACAATACAGACAATTTCTTAAGAGAAAATTAAGCCACAAAAATTTAACGAGATATTGCGATCTGTAAGGTTAGTCTATGAGAATTACAGAGACGAACCTGTGGGGATCAGGTTCGTTGAAACGTATCATTTGTCATCAAGTTTACCGTTTTGACTGATTATCAAAGTGACTGTTAATTAGCAATAATGCAACGATATAATTTGAATGGTGAATGCAACGCTTTTCTTAATATTCCCACCAAAAATAGAAACAAACCTAAACAGAGAGAGCAAAATATAACGTTTGAGTCATGGCTGTCATTGGTTATATGTGGGACAGATGGCATTGAAAGAGGTTAAGTGCGGCCTTCAAAAATTCACATAAAGGATTTAAAGACCGTATTTAACTTCATTATCTGTAGAGCTACAAAGTAGGATGTATTTAACCAAATTTTCTTTTTATATTCAGCTTGAAATCATTAGTCATGTGCCTCAAAAACGCCTTGAATGTGCCTAATTGTGGCTCGGGGGGTAACCCTTTGGAAAGTCGAATAATTTGCCAGTAATAAAACCCTACCTGACCAAAACTATTGATGGCTTTTATCAGATTTGATGGGCTGTTATTACCCCAAAATCCGGTACCTAAAACCAATTTATCCTCATAACAGTCGATACTCTGAATGGTTTGCTGGATCAGTTTTGTGGAGCAATCAGGTTCGGTACACAGCGGCCTAGCAAGTCCAATTACGTCTACCTCGCCACTTTCAATCGCCCGTTCCATGACGTCACGGCTGCGAAAGCCACCAGTGATCATCACAGGGATTTTCGCGGACTGTTTGATACGCTCAGCGTATTCGATAAAGTAGGCTTCGCGTTTGCGGGTGCTTTCTCGCACGTCTGTGGGTTCAACACCTATTAAGCTTAATTGTTCATAAGTGCCACCTGATATCTCTAGCAGATCCACTCCATCTTCGCCCAGCCAACTGGCGACGGTGATACAATCTTCAAGGCTGAAACCGCCTTTTTGAAAATCTGCCGAGTTGAGCTTCACGCCTATGGGGAAATCAGCACCCACGGCTGCGCGCACACCCACAATAATGCGGCGAATGATCCGTGCCCTGTTTTCCAGAGATCCACCCCATTGATCCTGACGTTGATTAATTTTTGGTGATAAAAACTGACTGAGTAAATAGCCATGGGCGCAATGAATTTGCACGCCGGTAAAGCCCGCTTGTTTCACCAGTTGAGCCGATGTTATAAAACGCTGAATAACCTCTTCTATATTACTTTGATCCATAGGGCGCGGCCTAGCAAAATTCCCCAGCATTGCCAATTGTACATCTGAAGGGGACAAAGGTTCTGTAGATACCATTTTGGGGCATTGACGACCGGGATGATTAAGTTGCACCCACAGATGGTTGCCACCTGTGGTGCCTTGTTTGGCCCAGGTTCGAAATAGTTCTAAGTTTTTATCATCTTCTAACACAACGTTTCCAGCCCGTTCGAGGTAACGCCTGTCAACCATCACATTACCTGTGATATGCAATCCTGTTCCACCTTGTGACCAGGTTTTATAAAGTTGCATCAGTGCAGGAGTAGGTAGGTCAAACTTGTCAGCAAGGCCTTCTGTCATGGCACTTTTACATAAACGATTCGCAAGTACGCTGCCATTTGGTAAGGAAATAGGGGTTGCAAGTGGGCTGGTCATTTTAGAGTCTTAGTGAGGTCAAATGTTACCTATTGTAAGGCTGATATAGATAATTACAAATCTCTAATTTCCATGAACCAATCTTTATTTAGGCTCATTATCGGCCAAAAAAACTTCATGCTTGAGTTTTGAGAATTGACTGAGATCTAGGGTTGATTTACCTAATCCTGTTGCGTTTAGTAACGATTTAATCAAATGCATATTGGTCGCAGTGCTAAGGTCGCGATTCAGATAAAATATAGGGATAGGATTAATTGAATGGAGCATCTTTGAAAGTTGTGATGACAAACCCACTTTTAAGTCAGCTCAATTCGATGGGGTCTTTGTGAGACGCCTAAAGTACGTCTTGTGACATTATGTTGATGACACCTGTGTTAAAAAATGTAAACACAGGCGTCGTTGTTTTCAACGATCCATGTACGCGATAAGTGATGAATCTTCTTCAGACACTAAGCCATATTCCTTGCCTTGGATATTTTGCTGTTTAACTATCTTCAGATTAGCTGCCACTAGGTTTTGGAATCTACCTTGACTACTGGCTGCATCTAAATCTTCAAGGCTAGCCGCGAAATTTCCCAAAACATAATGCATCACTGCACGGTTATTATAGGAAATAGCTGAAGCTTTACCTGTGTTAACGGCGGCTTGGCAGTATTGGTTTGCCTGTTCCATATCGTTAATGGCTAAATGAGCGACACACAAGTTATCAAGCAGAGGTTTACGCAAAGACACAGTTGACGTTTTAGCTAAAGCCGCCTTACTTTTACGTATACCCTGTTCCAATTTACCCGACTCAATTTCTCGTACACCTATAACTTCGGCCACGCTGGTTTTTACTATTAGCTGTGAACCTGCAGTGACATAATTTGCTGATGCATGGCTAACTGGCATTATAATCAGCATGGCTAAGAACGCTGGAGAGAATGATTTGATTGCTGTTTTCATAATGATTTACCTTTTGTGTTTGAATGAGTGGTTAACGTTTAACCTTCAATGATTTATGTTTACTTGTGCTAGTTGCTTGTGCCGTTTGTGTTTGAACAGTATGGTGAACTGGTAGGAAATATTCCTGAGGAACAGCAGATAAAAAGCTGAGGAAAAGCTGATGAAAAACAAATGTTGGTGGTTTTATACTCATACCACCTCAAAATATCAGGGTAATAATTAAATGGGACCATTTAGGGTGAGCATTGAGTGGGACCAGAAAAGTGATTGAACAAGCACTGCCTGAAAATGGCTATTTTCGTTTAGGTGACTACTGCATTGATGTGGGCGCTCATCGAGTATTTCATGGTGCTGCAAGTCGTCACTTAGAGCCCAAAGCCATGCATGTTCTTTATCAACTGGCTTTGTGTGCTGGTGAGACCGTTAGTCGACAAGAATTAATGGACAAAGTGTGGCATGGACGTGTGGTAATAGAAGACGCCCTGACGCGGATCATCTCGCAGCTGCGCCTAAATTTCAACGATAGTAAAACTCGCCAGATAATCCGCACTGTGCCTAAAAAAGGTTACCGGCTATCGGCAGATGTCACTTGGTTGACCAGACAAGAATTTATAAAATTCACCACAAAACACAGCGCTGCATCAGGTTTAGCCCCATCATTTAATAAAGGCAAAGTGGCAGCACTTATCATATTGAGCTTAATACTTGCCTTGCTGATTTTTGGTTTATTTACTCAAACGTCTGAGCATCAGGGATCTGCACCCGAGGTACTGACTCAGGAGATTGTTCAGAATATTGAAAAAAACGACACCACTATCAACACTATCGACACTATCATCGCCTTTTTACCATGGCGGAATCTTACCGGCGATGACAGCAATGACTACTTAGCTGAGATGCTCCCAGAGGAGTTGTCAATCACTCTGGCCAAGTCAGACAAGATTACCGTGTTGGCACATTATTCATCTATTGCTCTTGCCAGAGACTCCGGTGCCTTAGATACTTTAGCCGAGCATTTGAACCTTAAGTATTGGGTAGAAGGCAGCATTACTGAGGCTAATGAGCGGATCCGGGTCTTAGTACGTTTGGTGGAAAAACAGACTAATAATGCGATTTGGTCTGAAGTGTATGAAGACGAAATGAAAAAACTGCTGTCATTAAATTCTAGGATCATCTCAGATATTAATGCACAACTGTTTGGGCAAAGCGAACCAGCCAATTTCACAACAGCATCAGACAGTGTGGATATTAATGCTTACCGAGCTTATCTTCAGGGTAATTACTGGTGGATGAATGGAAAAACCAGCGAGTGGTTTTTTAGAGCAGAAACCTCATTTTTAAAAGCAACTGAACTGGCACCTGATTTTGCCGCTGCGTTTGGCAGTTTAGCCTTTATCTACGGGAGATATAATTATCATGATATCTACATGGAAAAGGCAGTGGCTGTTGCAAAAGCTAGGGCGGCTATTGATACAGCCTTACACCTTGACCCTAATGATATTAACGGCCTCCTAGCTGGCGCCCTGTTGGCTATTGAAGACCTGGAGTTTGATAAGGCCGAGCAATTGATCAGTAAAGTATTAAATGTAGACTCCGCAAACGCCAGAGGGATATATGTGTATTCCGAGTTGGCCTTGGCTAGGAATAAATTTGACGTTGCGCTCACTTATGCCGATAAGGCGCTACAGATAGATCCTTTATCGCCTTGGATAAATGTCAACAAAGCCATGGTGCACTTTTGGCGTAATGAGATGGCTGAAGCGCTGGCATCAGTAGAGCACGCCATCGATATTGACAGCGGTTTCACTTGGGCTTACGTGTGGAAAGCCAAAATACTCAGTCAAAGGGGGCAGCTTTCAGACGCTATTGAGGCCATGAGAGCCTGTTTACAAATTGATGATGGCTCGCCAGTGAATAGTATTTATTTGGCGCTGCTATACACCAAAGCTGAAATGCCGGAGCAGGCTGAAAGATGGTTTGCCCATACCGCGTCACTTTATGGCGATTCCCCGGACGCCAGATTTTGGCAAAACTATTTAAGTTTTATCACACAAAAAGAAGACCCTGATATCTCGCTACAACTGGTTAATCAAGTCACTCTAAAAACTACTCGATTTTTTAGTTTAGTGCCTTTGCAAAAGGCCTTGTTAGCGTCACAACCCACACTAATAAAGCAAGCATTGCCGCAGTTTCTGTCGCTTATTGAGGGTCCAAACCAATCGGATTTTTTGGTGAACCACCATAACCAATACAGCGCCTACGCTGCTTTACTCTTAATGCAGCAGCTAGATAGCGTTGAATATGAGCAACAACTAACCTTACTCAAAGCTCAAATTAAGGTATTTGAGAGTAAGGTTGCTTTGCAACTGCGAGCCGATATTAAGTAAATCAAGCTTGAAGGTTAAGTTATGAATCGATTTAATGGCGTGCTCAATCCGCGACTTAGAAGCACGCTAGAAAAAAGATTATAAAAAGTGTATTAGCTATCCAAAAGTGTAGGTGCAATGCCTAATCATTCAGGTCTTCAATTACAGCATCACAATCAGATAAAGATCTAATGCCAACAACACTAACGCACTGTATAAGCCATTCCATTTAATCCCCATATGAAAAGGCGAAATGCCAGTGATCTTAGCGCTAATACGTACCGATGTTGTCGTGGGGGAACTACCAATCACCACAGCCCAAGTGACCATCATCACTAGTGCTATGGTCACAGGCATATTTTCGACACTAGGTAATTGAGATAATGCCCTAGCCACCAAAGTAACTGAAATCATTGGATTGATAAATACAAGCGCCGCTAAAAAAATGATCCATGAAGATGTAATTAATATCAAAGCAGCAGATATATTCAAATGGGCTAATTGTTGCGCAAACCATTCAATATCCAACACGGTTAACAATAAGCGTCCAATCAGTACCGAGCCAGCAAAAAAGACAATTTCTGAACGTTGCAATGGCATTTTAAAAAAGATGTCTTGGGTAAAACGTCTTACGGTTAATTCCATTGAGCTTAATGTGCTTCGTTTGCGGTGATACTGGAAAAATATCCACGCTGTACTGACAATCGGTGCGCTCACTAACACCGCAGTAATGGGCCGTAGGGAGGTCATATACATTAGTAGACCAGAAACGGCTGCTAATGAGATAACAACAATGGCAATAGGGAAGCTTACCTTCAAATCTGATAAATTATTGGATATTGCTGGCACAAGGTGTCTAAGATGTTAGGTTGACTGACTCTGAGGTTAAGGCCGCTTCTTTTAAAAGGCCCAATGCAATTAAAAAAAAGGCAAAAAAAGCGACACTGCCACACAACATGCCTAACTGCATCAAGGATATTTGAGACAACAATAACAATGCGAGGGTTAAACCAATAGCCACCATGGCTATGACTTTTGTGGTTAACTCTAAATATTTCCATTCGAGCAAAGTAAATACAAGCAACACAAATACGGCCAATATGGCGGGTGGTTGGTAACCCGTCCATTCTGTCGTTAAGGTCGCAAAAAAAATAACGACTAAACATAGGGGGGACAGCCAAGGAGAGGAGTCATTCATTTGTGGCTTTATTAGGCATGGGTCTAGTTGCTTATCTCATTGTTATATAGAGTACAGTGTGTTGTCTTTCAGAAAACATTGCAAAATGTAATTCCGCATTGCAGAATGCTAACGCTGTTCCACCGATTTTGTTAGTGTTGTGGTAATAATAATTAATGACAATTTGTATTAAAATGAGTGTTTAATGTCCAAACAAACAGAATTAGAGTTACTTGCTGATTTAGAAAAAATAAGTTACCAAGACCGATATCACTGTAAGACAACATATGATGTGTTTTGCCATGCTGCAGATGAATTCCCTGCTGATATAGCCATAGCTGAACATGCCACTGCTTCTCGAGATGAAGTCGCCAAACAGCTGACATTTGCTGCTTTAACCAAAAAAATCAATCAAACAGCAAACCTGTATCAATCTTTCGGCGTACAGAGAACTGATGTTGTCTCTATATTACTTCCCAACTTAACTGAAACTCATCTTAGTATATGGGCATCACAAGCTGTGGGCATTGCCAACCCTATTAACTACCTTTTGCAAGTTGGGCATATTGTTGAAATATTGAATGAGGTAAAAGCAAAAGTATTAGTCACTGTTTCCCTTGATGCTGCCACTGAATTAGGTGAAAAAGTGCTTCAAATTATTCAGCGTGTACCCTCACTTGAACACATACTGGTGCTGGATGATAGTCATGGGGAAATTAACCATAAAAAAGTCACAGTGACTGATTTTAATCGTGGGATCGCAACCCAGCCCAGTGAAAGATTAGCGTCATCCAGTCAACCTAAGGGTGACGATATTGCGATGTACTTCCATACGGGCGGCACAACAGGCCGCCCTAAAATAGCCAAACTATCCCATAACAATATTAGTTTTGTGGTGCAGGTGTATGCAGGATTTAATGCTTACCATGGTAAATCTGCAATATTAAATGCATTACCATTATTCCATGTGTTTGGTGTGATTGCCGCTAGTTTGGCGATGTTCATTGTAGGTCGCACTGTGGTGATTATGACCCCAGAAGGCTTTAGAAACCCTAATACAGTGAAAAACTGGTGGTATTTTGTGAATAAATATCAGGTGTGTTGGTTCCCTACTGTACCTACCATTATGTCTGTTTTACTGCAGCAGCCGGATGAGAAAATTGATCTCAGTTGTTTTGAATATGCGGCTTGTGGATCAGCTCCTTTACCTCTTGAGTTGAAATTATCCTTTCAACGACGATTTAATTGCAATGTGACTAATGGTTACGGTATGACAGAGTCATCTTGTTTGATTGCTAGAGTATTACCTGACTCTGATATTAAAGGGGTGGCCGTGGGTAATGGCATACCCTATACCCGCGTGATTGCGGTGCAACTTACGGATAACCACATTAGCCGTATTTGTGCCACTGATGAACCCGGCATTATTTTGGTGAAAGGCCCTAATATTTTTCAAGGCTATTTGAATGAAAGTGATAATGCGGGTGCATGGGTTGAAGGTGAGTGGTTTAACACCGGTGATTTAGGTGTGATTAATGGGTTAGGGCACATTCAGCTGACTGGCCGAGCCAAAGATCTGATTATCCGTGGTGGTCATAATATTGATCCCCAAATCATTGAAGATGCGCTCATGGGCCATGCTGGTGTGATCCAGTCGGTGGCGATTGGCCAACCTGATGTGCATTCAGGAGAAATACCCGTTGCCTATGTGGTGGTGAAAGATAAGCGACAAACTACAGCATCTGAATTACTGGCTTTTTGCAAAGAGCATATTAGCGAAAGAGCAGCGATCCCTAAACGTATCGAAATACTTGATAGCCTACCTGTTACGGCTGTCGGTAAAGTATTCAAACCGTTGTTACGTAATAAAGCCACAGAATTTAGCGTGAATGATTTGTTTAAACAACATGATATCACTGCTCAAGTTGAGTCAGAGTTTGACCCTGAAAAAGGGCAGGTGGTAAATATTCAATTATCAAATAGTCAAGACCAAGACAAAGCCGCTACATTACTTATCGCTTTTCCAGTTTTAGTTAAATACATAAATGGTTAATTACATCAATTTATAAGGAACAATCATGCAAGATGCCTATATCTACGATGCCGCAAGAACGGCATTTGGACGCCATGGAGGCGTTTTATCTTCTGTTCGACCCGATGACATGTTGGCGCACCTTATTAAAACCTTAGTGCAACGCAATGACTTTGATTTAAGCCTGTATGAAGATGTGATTGCTGGTAACACCAATCAAGCCGGCGAAGACAGCCGAAACGTAGCCCGCACTGCAGGACTATTAGCGGGTTTGCCGATTGAGACCGGTGGCTTAACCGTAAACCGTTTGTGTGGTTCAAGTTTAGCGGCGGCATTAGATGCAGCTCGATGTGTAAAAGCCGATGAAGGAGAACTATTTGTTGCCTGTGGTGTTGAGTCTATGAGTCGCGCACCTTTTGTTTTAGCCAAAGCTACTTCTGCCTTTGCTAGGCAACAAGAAATGTTTGATACCACTATGGGCGCGCGTTTTACTAACCCAAAGATTGTTAAGCAGTTTGGTGGTCATTCAATGCCTGAAACGGCTGATAATATTGCCAGCGATTTACATATTAGTAGAGATGAATGTGATGTCTTTGCTGCGGCCTCCCAATCTAAATACGAAGCGGCGAAAGTAGCCGGATATTTTAACGATGAAATCATTCCTATTGATGTGTCACAAGGTCGAAAGCTGCCAGCACTTTCTGTCACCACTGATGAACATCCACGTCCGGCTTCTACGTTAGAGGCACTCGGTAAATTAAGGCCACTGTTTGATGGTGTGGTTACGGCAGGTAATGCTTCAGGCATCAACGATGGCGCTTCTGCCATGATCATTGGTAGTAAAGAAGTCGGCGAAAAAGCGGGTGTCAAACCTCGCGGTAGAATTATTGCTGGTGCCATTGCGGGTGTACCACCACGAGTGATGGGCTTAGGCCCCGTGCCTGCTACCCGAAAAGTATTAGCAAGAGCGGGCTTAACCCTAGCCGATATGGACGTTTTAGAATTTAATGAAGCATTTGCAGTACAAGCCTTAGGGTGCATGAAGCAACTCGGCATTGCCTTTGATGACCCGCGTGTTAATCAAAATGGTGGTGCGATTGCGATTGGTCATCCTTTGGGTGCCAGTGGCACACGGATTATGTTGACCGCACTTCGCCAATTAGAAAAAACCGGTGGTCGCTATGCCCTCGCGACAATGTGTATTGGCATTGGTCAAGGTATCGCTGTGGTTATCGAACGTGTTTAGTTCTCCAGTAAATCTCCAATGAAACTCCAATGAGTCTTTAATAAAGAGCTTTCTAAAAGTAAGGAATGAATTTATGTCAGTTGTTAGTTATCAATTAGAGGGTGATATCGGTGTTATTCGATTAAATAACCCGCCAGTCAACGCCCTTTCACATGCATTACGTAGCGGTATTCAAGAGGCGGTAATCCAAGCTAAAACAGATGGTTCGTTAGCTTTAGTACTCATATGTGAAGGGCGTACCTTTATTGCTGGCGCGGATATTTCCGAATTTGGTCAACCCCCGCAACATCCCTCTTTGCAAGAGTTGCTCGTTATCATTGAAGCATCGCAAAAACCCATTATTGCGGCTATACACGGCACCGCGCTTGGTGGTGGATTAGAAACTGCCTTGGCGTGTCACTACCGTTGTGCTTTGCCCAGTGCCGAAGTGGGTTTACCAGAAGTGAAACTAGGTTTACTGCCAGGTGCAGGCGGTACCCAAAGAGTACCAAGATTAACAGGCGTTAAAGCTGCACTAGATTTAATGACTTCAGGCACGCCTATCGCGGCCGCTAAAGCCCTGAGTATTGGTTTAATTGATAAACTGATTGATGGTGATTTACTTAGCGGCACAATAGATTTTGCCAAAGAGGTGATTGCACAAGGTTCAGAGCTTAAAAAAGTCAGCGCTTTAGAGGTGGATAAAGAAGGCGCTACAGATGAATTTTTTGCCGAATATAGGACTTCATTAAAAAAGCGTTATCGTGGGCAAAAAGCGCCACTACGTATTGTTGAATGTGTTGAGGCCGCCTTAATTGAACCTTTTAATCAAGGTTTAAAAGTTGAAAGGCGTTTATTTACAGAGTGTATGCAATCATCCCAGTCTGCTGCTCTAAGGCATATGTTTTTTGCGCAAAGGAAGGCGGCAAAAATAGATGGATTAGCCAAAGACATACCCCTAAAAGACATCAAACGAGTGGGTATTATTGGTGGTGGAACAATGGGCGGCGGCATTGCAATGAATTTTGCAAATGTGGGCATTCCGGTCACTTTGCTTGAAATCAACCAAGAAGCATTACAACGCGGTAAGGATATTATCGATAAAAATTACGCCATGACTGTGAGTAAAGGTAAGTTAAGCGCTGAGCAGGCAATAGGGCGCCAAGAGCTGATCACCGGTACCACGGATTATAATGATTTATCTGATATAGACTTAGTGATAGAAGCGGTATTCGAAAGCCTCGATATCAAAAAACAAGTCTTTAGTAAGCTAGATGAGGTGTGTAAACAAGGAGCTATTTTAGCTACTAACACTTCGTATCAAGACGTGAATTTAATTGCTCAGGCTACCTCTCGTCCCCAAGATGTGATTGGGCTTCACTTTTTCAGCCCAGCCAATGTAATGAAATTACTAGAAATTGTGCGCGGCGAACACACTTCTGATCAAGTACTAGCCACATGTATGGCTATGGCTAAAACCATCAATAAAGTGCCTGTAATGTCCCGTGTTTGTTACGGCTTTATTGGTAATCGTATGTTGCGCCTCTATGCTCGCGAAGCACAATTATGTTTACTTCAAGGCGCATCTCCAGACGACATAGACACAGTGATGCAAAATTTTGGTATGGCGATGGGCCCATTAGCTGTTGGCGATTTAGCTGGGATCGATATCGGTTACAAAGCTCGCGAAGCACTCACTGCTGAGCAAAAAGGTGATGTGAGAACATATTGTATTGCAGATGCGCTTTACAAAATGGGCCGCTTAGGACAAAAAACGGGAGCAGGTTATTACCGCTATGACTCACAAACACGGCAGCGTTACTCTGATCCCATAGTAGAGCAAGTGATTGAAGAGCAAGCTGAAAAATATGATGTTGAGCGCGAAGGATTAACCGAGCACACAATTTTAGCGCGATTAACGTTTGCTCTAATCAACGAGGGTTTTAAAATACTCGAAGAGGGCATCGCTCAGCGTCCCAGTGATATTGATGTGGTTTATGTCAATGGTTATGGATTTCCTGCCTACCGAGGTGGCCCGATGTTTTATGCAGATACCGTTGGTTTAGACAAAATTTATCAAACCATTTGTGAATTTGGCGACACTTACGGTGCAGAGTTTTGGGAACCGGCAGCGTTATTAAAACAACTGGTCACAGAAGGAAAAACCTTAACTCAGTGGGCCAACCGCTAAATAAGTTTACAATGCGTTATGTTGGTTTTCTGACATAACGCATTTTTTGTTGATCACATCGAATATCTTATAGAGGACCAATATGTCAATTCCAAAGACACTACAAAATAAATTATCTTTGCCTGTTATCAGTGCTCCTATGTTTATCATCTCTGGACCAGAATTAGTCATCGCGCAATGTAAAGCCGGTATTGTTGGGTCTTTCCCGGCGCTCAATGCCCGCCCACAATCATTACTTGGTGAGTGGCTAACCACTATCAAAACTGAGCTAGATGCATATCAGGCCACTAATCCTAAGGCTATTGTTTCACCCTATGCAGTTAATTTAATTGTGCATAAGAGCAACGACCGTTTAGAAGATGATGTGAACACCTGCATCGAATTCAAGGTGCCGATTATTATTACCAGCTTGCGTGCCTTAGATCCTAATTTGGTTGAACGTATTCACGCTTATGGCGGCATTATTTTTCACGATGTGATTAATGTGCGTCATGCCCAAAAGGCCATCGAAGTGGGGGTTGATGGATTAGTGTTGGTGTGTGCTGGTGCTGGTGGTCATGCCGGAACGTTAAGTCCTTTTGCTTTAGTGAGTGAAATTAAACAATTTTTTGATGGCCCTATTGCGTTGTCAGGTTCGATTGCAAATGGTGCCTCAATCTTGTCGGCACAAGCCTTAGGTGCTGATTTTGCCTATATTGGCACGCGTTTTATTGCCAGCAAAGAAGCCAATGCCGAACAGGCATATAAAACCATGTTGGTACAAAGTAGTGCCAAAGATATTGTGTACAGCTCTTTATTTACCGGCGTGCATGGAAATTACCTTAAACCCAGTATTACTAATGCTGGCTTAGACCCTGATGATTTAGAGCAGGGTGATAAAAACAAAATGAAATTTGGCTCTGAGGGCGGCAGTAAAACTAAAGCTTGGAAAGATATTTGGGGTGCAGGCCAAGGATTAGGCAGTATTGCTGATGTCACCGATGTGGCTACGATTGTTGCCCGCTTCAAAACAGAATACGACTTGGCATTATCTCGTTTAAATGGTCTGAATAATCAATAAGTACAGTTAGCTCGTGCAATTAGCTAATGTATTTAACTAATTTATTTAACTAGTGCAATAAATAGGCGCAATAAATATGGAATCTGAAGAGAATGTACTCATTCAAACTGACAGTGGTGTTTTACACATTGGTATTCATCGTCCCAAGAAAAAAAATGCTTTAACCCGCTCAATGTATCTTGCTATGGCTAAAGCACTAAAAGACAGTGTGTCTGATGAGAGTGTTAAAGTTGTGTTGATCTACGGCACTCAAGATGCGTTTTCTGCAGGTAATGATTTAAACGATTTTAATTCTCGTGATTTTGATCAACCCTCACCGGCATCAGTTTTATTACGTGAACTACATCACTATCCTAAGCCAATCGTCGGAGCAGTATCTGGGGTAGCTATTGGCATAGGCGTCACTATGCTGCTGCATTTTGATTTGGTTTATGCATCAGACACGTATTTTAAAATGCCTTTCGTGGATTTAGGTGCTTGCCCTGAAGGCGGCTCAAGTCTGCTTATTCCTTTGTTAGCAGGTCACCGTAAAGCCGCAGAAGTATTAATGCTGGGTGATGCTTTTAATACGCAATCAGCTATTAATATGGGTATTGTTAACCAACAAATAGACAAATCTGAAGTACTTGATTTTGCTTTATCAAAAGCGCAAGCATTGGCACTCAAGCCTCAAAATGCTTTGCGAACCACTAAAAGATTGCTAAAAGCACCGCAGCAGACACTCCTTGGTCAAATTATTGAAGATGAGTTAGTGATTTTTTCTGAGTTACTGCAAAGCGAAGAATCACAAGCCGCTAGAAAAATTAAATAAGAGTGTTAAAAATATAATGACATCTTGGGCAAATAAAATAATGCCGCCTTTTAATAACCATTTAGGTTTTGTGGTTGAAGAATGGCGAGAAAAATATATTAAAATGAGTGCTGAACTTAAACCTGAACATCTGAACCGTTCAGATATCCCCCATGGTGGTTTTATTTCGGCCTTATTAGATGCAACCACCGCATTGTCTGGGGCATATAGTGATGACCCGATTGAATATAGAAAAGCGCTGACTTTATCATTAAACATCAATTTTTTAGGGCAAGCACAATCCAACACACTTTATGCCATTGGGAAAGTGACGGCTTCTGGTCGAAATATCTATTATGGTGCCGGTGATGTATATGATTCTTTTGATAATCATATTGCTTCTGGGCAAGGCGTATTTAGGTATAGAAAATAGGGTTCTGATGCTAACGGACAGTCAACATCCACCCAGTGCAATTTCTATTTAACCAGAAGCAGAAAGTGCTTAATATCGCTTAACTTTCTCAAATTGACGACTTGGACGATAGCGACTTAACGCATCGATGTTTTTATTGCCGATTAACTCCTGTGACACCATACGACCTAGGATCGGCGCTAGCGTAACGCCACTATGCGTCACTGCGATGTAGACGTAAGGAACTTCAGTAGAAAATCCTAGGACTGGATGGCCATCCAAAGGCAATGGACGCCAGCCTATATAGACATTTTCTACTTGTGCATTGCTTAATTGGGGCACGTACTTAATGGCATTATCCAATATGCTGTTAGCATGTTGTTGCGCGAGCGCTTCGCTCGGATATTCATTCGGTCTGTTTTGTAATCTGGCACTATGTGCCGAGGTATTTGGTGGACCCGCTTGCTCTCCCAACACGACCCGTCCGTCTAATCGCTGATGAATATGTACCCCCGGAGCTACAATAATTTTGTTTAGTATCGGCTCCATCGGCTCTGTTACCACAATAATACCAGGCGTTGTGCGTTGTGGAATGTCCATTTTAGCGATATCAGTAATAGTGTTTGATGCTGCACCAACCGCAAGCACAAGCTTATTAAAGGTGATAGGACCACAAGTTGTATTTGCCACTCTGGTCGCTGTGGTATCAGTAATACTCTCTAACTTGCACGGGTATTTTACCTTTGCGCCACTATTCATTGCTGCGGATAAGAACCGCTGGGTTGCTTGAGCGGGGTCAACGGCACCATCGTTCTGTGAGTAAGCGATAGCATCGACATCCATGAAATTGACTTTGGGCTCCAATGACTTGGCATTCAATGGGCTAACCATTTTGGCCGCTTCACCCCAGCTTTGTTGTTCTTGTATTTGTTGGCTGAGCTTTTCTTGGCGCTTGGGATTGCCAAACCATTCTAATGAGCCACCCCATTTAACTGGGATATTAAGTTGCTTCGATAATGGATGCCAATAAGCCACACTTTGTTGGTTCAAGGAGTGATAGGCTTTAGGTTGCTTAGCCCAAGATGCATTGATCCAAGCAAAGGTACCCAAAGAAGCATGAGAAGCGGGAGCCTGCATATCAATTACGATCACCTCAACGCCTTCAATGGCTAGATGGTATGCAATTGAGGCCCCAACTATACCGGCGCCCACCACTAAGACTTTTTCTTCAGCTTTCACATGCTGGTTCATAAGTAATAAAATTAAAATAGAAAAAGCAAATGTAAAAAAAGCTTTCATAAGTCAGTATCCTTGCAAGGTGATGTAGTCTCGATAACATCCTAAATGTTTAACAAGCACTAAGGGAGTACCAAAAGAGTCAACACTATACCTATCTTATGTAATAGGCGTGTATTTTGTGATGCTTAAACAGGGTAGCAATAAAGAGGTCCGTCTTTTTGCTATTAGTTAGCTGCATTTTCTACAAATCGAAGTTGACTTCTTGAACAAGATTTTTTGTCGTGGCGGTGATTTTTCCTCGCTGGTTACTCCCTCAAATTTAGGGCAAAAGAGCAGATCCTGCGACCGTAAAAAGGTTGATTCTGTTTAGTAAACAACAGCCTTGCAGCACTATGTTTGTTAATGTAAAGTAACAAGCATGAATGGCTCTTTAATTCCGCTAAGCGAAATATGTGTAGTTCTTGTGAGAAGTAAATAATGAACATAATCAGCAAGTTTTTTAGCGCGGTAGCATTAACGGCTATCACTTTGATTGCGATCCCTGCTGTCGCAGCAACGGTTCTCACCTATGGTGAGCCAGGGCCAAACCGAGGCGCTCGTGCACAAGCCACTAAATGGTTTGCAAATGAAGTTGAGAAGCGCTCTGGCGGTGATTTAAAAATTGATATTATGTGGGGTGGTGCATTATTTAAGGCGAATGCATCGCGACAATCTATTGCTGCAGGAGTAGTCGATTTAGGGACAATTATTCCAGATTACTTTCTAAAAGAGATGGTGTCTTTTTCACTGACTAACTTACCCTTTGAAAATCTAGATCCTTGGGTTGGACTAAAAGCAAACTTTGACCACATGCAATCCCCGGAAGTATCTCGTAGTTTGGCCAAACAAAATTTAGTCTTCGTGTCTTCATATATGCTCTCCAACATTATCATGTTGTGTAAAGGTGATGCAGTGCGTTCAATTGATGATATTAAGGATAAAAAGATACGTGCCATTGGTATCTTTGGGAAAGTATTTGATGATATGGAAGCCAATGTGGTTGGTATGAGCATATATAAAGCTTATCAAGGACTCGATAACGGTTTGTTCGATTGCAGTCTAGGTTATATGAATACTACTGTTGCCCTGAAGCAACATGAGGTGGCGGATAGCTTAACCAAACTTAATTGGGGACTGTATACAGGCTTGGGAATATTTATCAATAAAGATGCACAGGCAAGATTGAGCCCATCTCAGAGGAAGGTGCTTAATGAAGTGGGTGCTGACTTTATCGATTACCTTGGTCGAGATGTGATGAGATCTAACATTGCTGCAGAGCAAAATTTGACCCAAGGGATTGATGGTCGCAAGTTGGAAATTATTAGTCTATCTGCTGCTGATTCCACTCAATTATATTCAGCCAGTCAATTTTATATCACAAAATGGGAAAACGAAGCTAATAAAAGTGGTCTCGATGGAAAAGCCATGGTCGAGAACTACAAAGCCTCCCTGACTAAATATAGCCAAGAACGCGATTCTAAAGGCTACCCTTGGACACGTTAATTTAACCCCATAGAGTGATTATTATGTTGAAAAAAATTGAACAGGGGGCACTGATTATCGCTGGGGTGTGTATTGTCACTCTGGGATTAATGATCACCCTAACCGTTCTTACACGAAATCTATTTGGTTGGGGAGTGACCGACGATGTGGTTATCGTCCGAGAACTCATGGTGGGCGCTATTTTTTTACCACTCGCTTATGTCACAGCAGATTATAGCCACATCACTATAGAGTTCTTATTTAAACGTTTGGGTAAACACGCCAAATTATGGATGTTAGCCATCGGTTCTCTCATCAGTTTATTGATCTTACTGCCACTGGTTTTTTCTGCATGGCAAGGCTTCTTTCATGCAGCAAGTAGTGGTGCCTATTTCTTTGGCGAGTTAGAGCTGCCTGAATGGCCGGGGCGATTTGCCTTTTTTGCTGGTGCAGCACTATTTATTGTACGTTTATCGATAATTCTCGTTGCAGATATGCGAGCGGCTATCACTGGAAATACTAAATACCTCGTGCAGCGAACCGACGCTGAACACGACATAATTGAAGAGGGTTAAGCTGTGGATCCACTGATTCTTGGGCCCATAGGGTTTGCTTGTGCGTTGCTTTTACTGATATTTCGTGTGCCAATCGCATTCAGTTTGGCGGGTGTTTCATCTACATTTATACTTTTATTTTTTGCCATGCGAAATGGCGGTTTTGACATTGTTAGTGCAGTGGCACCTACCCTGTCGATGGTTTCATCTAACACCTTCGCGTTAGTGCATTCTTATGACTTAAGCATGATACCGCTGTTCGTGCTTTTAGGTCATATTGCCTACCATACTGGTATCACTACTGACATCTATCATGCTGCGCGCGTTTGGTTAAAACGCTTGCCAGGGGGGGTTGCCATGGCATCTGTTTTTGGTTGTGGGGGATTCTCGGCGATTACCGGTTCGAGCATCGCTTGCGCATCGGCTATGGGTAAAATCTGTGTGCCAGAAATGTTACGGATGGGCTACGATAAACGCCTAGCTACCTCTACAGTAGCCGTAGGCGGCACGTTGGGTTCGCTGATCCCGCCAAGTGTATTGTTTATTGTGTATGGTATTTTCACCGAAATGTCGGTTAGTCGCCTATTTATGGCAGGTGTGATCCCTGGCATATTATCGCTGGTTGGTTTTTTAGTGGTTATCTACGTATGGGTAAAACGTAATCCAGACGTTGCGCCGGTCGATGACAGCATACTTGAAAAAGGAGATCGCCGAAAAGCAGCAATAAGATGTTGGCCGTCAATGTTGCTTTTTACCATTATTATTGGTGGTATTTATGGCGGTTTATTCACCGCTACCGAAGCTGCAGCAATCAGTGCCTTTGCGGTCATTGTTATTGGTTCTTTACAAAAAAGGCTTAATTGGTCGCAATTTATCTTATCTATTAAGGATACTTGTACCCAAACCACGTCTATCTTTTTTATCGCCGCAGGTGCCAAAATTTTTGTTGGATTTGTGGCATTAACCGGCATGGCACCTGCTTTGGTTGGACTTGTCGAGAGTGCAGATGTATCTCTATGGTTATTGATGGTAATGATCGCAGGGGTCTACCTCTTGCTCGGTATGTTTCTTGACCCATTAGGTATTATGGTGCTTACCCTACCTTTCTTAATCCCCATGGTAGATGGTTACGGATTAGATTTGATCTGGTTTGGGGTGGTCGTCATAAAATTGCTAGAAATTAGCTTGATTACCCCTCCGGTAGGGTTAAACGTGTTCGTCATCGCCAGTGTCACTAAACCCTCGGTTGCTGTGTATGACATTTTTATGGGAGTGGCAAGATTTCTGGTAATGGATGTATTGGTACTGATTGCGATTATCGCCTTCCCAATACTGTCATTATTACTGCCTAACTTTATGATGTAAGTGTCATTCCGCATCTTTTTCGGGATTCAAATTATTTTTCCTTAGATCCAGTCTGGCCAATCCATAGACGCATCTGGTCTTGCCGGTAAAATTGTTCTTGCCAAATGTTTTTTGTGCCCAGAGTTTTGTATTATGAGGTGTCAGTGTCATCATTACTTTCCCAATTTTTTGGCTGACTCACCTGCAATACCAAAGTGTTGTTTGGGCATTTCATTAATAATTACCCGCACACTTTGCTTGGGTGCACCAATCGCACGCACAATGGCATCTGTTATTTCGCTGATGAGCGCTTCTTTTTGCTCATCAGTTCTTCCTTCAATAATATTTATTTGCGCTATGGGCATGTCTTTATTTCCCTGTTTCGTACGTAAAATATAACTTTAAATTAGTCTTTAAATAACCAGCCTTTGAGCAATCTTGTGACCCAGGGCATAACAATATAGGTCAGCAATAACACCTGACCCACCACCACCACTAAACTGCGTAACCAGATATTCATCCCCTCAAACAATGGCTGGAATATGACATTTATGGCCATCACTAATAGGTAAACAACAATGATCAGCACCAACGCCATTTTGTGTGCTGACGGTTTTTTATTTAGCGGCAGTTCCGGCAGATCAAACCAGAATTCCAGTCCCGTTCCTCGCCGGGTTGTGGACTCACCTTCAACCATGGCTTCCAGTTTATCTAACCACTGCTGGCGCAAGTCCGATTGCTCCCATTTCATGCAGTTGGCATAGGTATCAAACCGATAGATAATGACATATTCGTCATCAGTCGAAGGTGCGGGCCTTAGAACATTGCTGCCCATATGGCCGTTATAACCTGACGCTGCTTCTATCACACCGGAAATCCATATTTCATACTCATTCTCATAACCCGCTTTTATTTTGCGGGCAATACTGACGGTGACCGGTCCCTCGTCACCAGGCTCACAAATATCATTTTTGCCATGGCTTAAGGACAATGTACCCGCTTTGTCTTTCACTTAATGTATCTATCCACCTGCTTTTTGCTAAACAAATTTGCCAGATACCGTGCCCAGCCCTTGATAGCGAACACAAAACGAGTCGCCTTTATTCACATGCACCGCAGCGGTGATCGCGCCAATCATAATAAAGGTGCCTGCGGGGATATGCTCACCTCGCTCAGCCAGCATATTAGCCAGCATGGCAACAGACGATGCAGGATGGCCTAATACGGCAGCTCCGGCTCCCAACTGTACCACTTCACCGTTGATTTCCATTACCACACCTAAGTTTTTCAAATCCAGATCTTCAGGTCTGGCCATCGTTCCGCCAGCCACAAAACGACTGGACGAGGAGTTGTCGGCAATGACACTTTTAAGGTCGAATTTGAAATCTTTATAACGGGAATCGATGATTTCCACCGCTGGCATAACAAAGTCTGTGGCACGCAATACGTCACCGATATGCACGCCTGGTCCCACCAATGGGGCTTTGGTAACAAAAGCCAGTTCCGCTTCAACTTTGGGATGGATCAGTTCATCAAGTTTGATCTGCCCACCATCCGGTATTGAAAAATAGTCTGCCAAAAAGCCATAACAGGGTTTTTCTACCCCCATCTGGGCCATTTTGGCCCAGGACGTCAGGCCCATTTTCATGCCAACAATTTTATGTCCGCGGGCTTCCTTACTGCGACGGATTTCCCACTGGATATCGAAGGCATCCTTGTAAGTCATATCCGGGAAGTCGTCGGTTATCTTGGTGACTTCATAGGCCTGCAATTCGGCATCTTCAAGATGTTTAGCAAGCTCTTCAATCTGTTGTTTGCTTAAGTTCCCCATTATATCAGCCCCTTTTCTTTGGCCATTGTTAAAGCTAAATCTTCAATCATATCTTCCTGTCCACCCACCGTACCGCGTCTGCCGAGCTCCACCAGAATATCCCGGGCCTGAATGCCATATTTTGCTTCGGCGCGCTGGGCAAATAACAAAAAAGAACTATAAACGCCAGCATAGCCAAGAGTCAGAGCGTCTCGGTCAACCCGTATTGGATGATCCATTAGCGGTACAACCAGATCCTCTGCCACATCCATAATTTTGTACAGGTCGACACCATGAATGGCTTGCATGCGATCCAGCACCGCAACAAACACCTCTAAAGGCGTATTACCGGCACCTGCCCCCAATCCGGCGACAGATCCGTCAATACGGTTTGCCCCCGCATCGACTGCCGCCAATGAGTTAGCGATGGCCATCCCCATGTTGTGATGACCATGAAACCCCAGTTCCGTTGCTGGATTGAGTTCAGCGCGCAATAGACTTATTTTTTGAGTGACTTCATCAGGCAACATAAAACCGGCGGAATCCGTGCAATAGATACAGTTGGCACCATAACTCTCCATCAGTTTGGCCTGTTCGAGAATTTTTTCAGCACTGACCATGTGGGCCATCATCAGAAAACCGACGGTATCCAACTGCATTTTTGCCGCCATACCGATATGCTGTTCGGAGACATCGGCTTCAGTACAATGAGTAGCCACTCGGATGGTGTGGACACCACAATCCCGGGCCATTTTAAGGTGATCCACTGTCCCGATACCGGGCAACAATAAGGCCGAAACCTTGGCATTTTTCATCTTAGGCACAACCGCATTAAGGTATTCTTCATCGGTATGTGCCGGAAATCCGTAATTTAATGATGCCCCGCCTAATCCGTCGCCATGGGTTACTTCAATCAGTGGAATACCCGCTTCATCCAATCCGGTTGCGACGGCAATCATTTGCTCTATCGATATTTGATGACGTTTGGCATGCATGCCATCACGTAGGCTCATGTCATGGAGCGTTACTTTTTTACCTTTTAAATCCATCACTTTAAGCCCTCGCTGGTAACTTGATTGTTTGGTTATAGGTTTCTTCAGCAAACATTTCTGCGGTGCGTAGCGCGGCTGCCGTCATTATGTCGAGGTTACCTGCGTAGTCAGGCAGAAAATCACCCAAACCTTTCACTTCCATAAATATCGAGACTTTATTGCCATCAAAAACAGGGCCGTTAACCAACTTATAGCCGGGTACGTATTTCTGAACCTCTTTGACCATGTTGTGCACCGACTCGGTTATCTTGGCCTGGTCTGGTGTTTCCTTGGTCAAACAATGAATGGTGTCGCGCATCATTAATGGTGGTTCGGCGGGGTTGATGACGATGATCGCCTTGCCCTTTTTCGCGCCACCGACTTTTTCAACTGCGCCTGAAGTGGTGCGGGTGAACTCATCGATATTTTGACGTGTCCCCGGCCCAACGGAACGGGAAGATACTGTGGCAATAATTTCGCCGTACTCCACCTCTTGTACTTGCGAAACGGCGGCAACCATCGGAATAGTAGCCTGGCCACCACAGGTGACCATGTTGACATTCATTTCCAGTTTTTCAGCGTGCTGTTTGAGATTGACTGGCGGGATACAATATGGACCAATGGCCGCCGGCGTCAGATCAATCATGATCACCCCAAACTCATTCAACTTACGGCTATTTTCGGCATGCACATAGGCTGATGTTGCATCAAACGCAATTCTAATATCATCTTCGATGACCTTGTCCAGCATGCCATCAACACCGCTTGTGGAGATTTTAATGCCCAATTCAGCTGCCCGTTTAAGGCCGGCAGAGTCGGGATCAATTCCCACCATCCAAACCAGCTCTACCCAATCTGAACGCATTATTTTCATTAGTAAATCAGTGCCGATATTACCCGGCCCGATTATTACTGCTTTTAATTTTTTAGACATCGTTAACATTCCTATAGTTAAACAAAACGGACGGAAGCATTGCCAATTCCACCAATACTGACACTCATGAAATCACCGGCTTTGACCGGTTCCAGAGGAACCAGAGAGCCCGACAGGATCACTTCGCCTGCTTTAAGGGGAATACCGAACTGCCCCAGGGTGTTGGCTAACCAGGTCACACAATTGACCGGACTGCCCAGAGCTGCTGCGCCGGCCCCGGTAGATATAATTTGTCCATTTTTTTCCACCACCATGCCGCAGGTGGAAAGATCGACCTTGCTTGGGCAAACCGCTTTGTCACCTAAAACAAACAGACCACAAGATGCGTTGTCGGCAACGGTGTCCTGAATTTTGATCTTCCAGTCTTCAATACGGGAATCGACAATTTCGAAACACGGGATGACACAATCTGTCGCGGCCAACACATCAGCATTGGTAATACCCGGACCAATCAGATCTTTTTTAAGGATAAAGGCAATCTCACCTTCAGCTTTTGGTTGGATCAGTTTTTCGCTGATGGACATTTCTTCACCTTGGCTATAGGCCATGTCATGGGTAAGATAACCAAAGTCAGGCTGATGAACATTGAGCATGGTCTGAACTGCTTTAGAGGTAACCCCTATTTTTTTGCCGATAATTTTTGCACCGGCTTGCACCCTGCGTTCAACCATCCGCAATGAGATGTGATATGCGTCTTCAATGCTAATGTCATTGAAACGTTGAGTTAACGGCTTCACTGTATGTCTTTGTATTAGAGCGTTGTAGAGTTCATCCCCACAAGTCTGTATTTGTTGTTTATTCATAAAGTCCTCAGTCTCTTGCTAATTTGTTTCGTCTTCTGCCAGAAAATCTACCACCAGTTTGGAGAATCTTGTGGCATGTTCTATCTGCGTCCAGTGTCCACAATGACCAAACATATGAAGTTGGGCCTTGGGCAGCCACTCGAAGAGGGTCTGGCTGGTTTGCAAGGGAATAATTTCGTCTTCTCGTCCATGCAAAATCAATGTGTCGTGTGAGAGTGCCCGTATGTCATGCTCTTTACTTTCTAGGGCATCTACCCAGCGCTGTCTGGGCGCTGGAAACATGGCTGAAAAAGCCTCCTGAAAGCCCGGACGAATACTGGCTTGATAGCGCAGTTCGGCCAGTTCATTTGTGACTAAGTTGCGGTCGTAGGCAAATATATCGAGCAGGCCTTTCATTGCTTGCAAGGAAGGCTCGTAGCCCCAAACGGCATTGAGTCCAGGCGTCAGTTTAAATGGCACACCTACACTCCCCATCAACACTAAACTACGCACTCTGTGTGGAAAGCGGATAGCCAGCGCCAGTGCGATCCCACCACCAAAAGAATTGCCAATAAGGTCGATGCGTTCTATGCCTAGCTCATCCAGTAAGTCAATCGTATGGCTTATCCAGCGCTCCAGATTACACAGGTTATTCGCCGGTCTTGCGGTAAACCCAAACCCAAGCATATCGGGAGCGATCACTCGATGGCTTTTGGCAAGTTCAGGCATAGCCAATCGCCAGTTTGCCCAGGCTGTTACGCCTGGACCGGAGCCGTGTATTAGCATGACTGGCGGGCCCGAACCGATATCATGAACATTGGTTTTTACACCTTTGACATTGATGATCTGGCCGATTTCCGGGTTTTTTATCACTGTCATGTAATTGTCCTTTCAAGCCAATACATATGACTTTGATGGTTAATGTGTGCAAGCGCCCTAAAGTTTGATGCAGATGTTCTTCAGCTCGGTATAAAACTCGAGACCATGTACACCGCCTTCACGACCAATGCCCGATTGTTTTGCACCACCAAAAGCGGTTCTCAGATCACGCAAGAACCAACTGTTGATCCATACCAAACCGGTCTCCATCTGTTCAGCAACGCGTATTCCTCGCGCACCGTTTTCTGTCCAAATTGTTGCGGCTAAACCATAGTTGGTGTCATTTGCCAATTCGATAACCTCTTCTTCACTGTCAAAGGGACGAATATGGCAACAGGGCCCAAAAATCTCTTCTCGCACAACACGTGCATCGTCTGCCAGTCCGGTCCAGATTGTGGGCTCGATCCAGGCTCCCTCATTGAGCTCGTCACCCATATCAGGTATGCCGCCACCTATTTCAACTGTGGCGCCTTCTTCAACTGCTAATTGATAATAGGAGTGAACTTTATCTCTATGTTTAAGACTGACTAGTGGGCCGAGATTGGCAACTTTATCTTCGGGTCGGCCAAGTTTCAATTGCGCTACACCTTCTTTCAAACGTTGTACGAATATGTCGTATATAGGCCTTTCAACGTAAACTCGCTCAGTGCCAAGGCATACCTGACCACAGTTAACAAATGCCGAGCGCAAGGTGCCTTCAATGGCTTTTTCCAGATCACAGTCAGCAAAGATAATGCCCGGATTTTTACCACCACACTCCATCGAAATATTGCGCAAACCGACTGAAGCGGCTTTCATGATAGCTTCACCAGTAGAGGTTTCGCCGGTAAACGTGATGGCATCTACCAGGGGATGGCTGGTTAGAAATTCACCTGCGGATGATGCTCCAAAACCATGCACCACATTAAATACACCCGGCGGCACGCCACACTCGTTCATGACGTCACCCAGTAATGTGGTTGTTGCGGGGGTTTCTTCTGACGGTTTAACCACAACGGTATTACCACAAGCCATGGCTGGGCCCACTTTCCAGGTCATTAACAATAAAGGTAGATTCCACGGAGAAATAACCGCAATGACTCCTTTGGGGGTACGATGTCCTGCATTGACCGCCCCTTTACCATCGGGGGTATCAAGACGGAAGCTTTCGGTAGGGTGATTCGCCAGTGTTTCAGCAAACGCTTTAAAATTAGCCGCTCCTCTTGGAATATCAATATGACTTGCCATACTATGGGGTTTGCCTGTATCCAGACATTCAGCTTGCAAAAATTCGTCAAAACGCTCATTAATACGTTCCGCTACTTTGTTGAGCAACTCTGTGCGTCCAGCCTGGGTCAATTTACCCCATGGGCCTTTCAATGCATCTTTAGCTGCTTTTACCGCCGCATCGACTTCCAATTCACCTGCTTCATGAATTAATCCGAGCAAACTGCCATCAACCGGACAGCGATTTTCAAAGGTTTTTCTACTTTGAGAGGCAACATATTTACCGTTAATAAAATGCTTATATTCTTTCATTGTTATCTCTGTTAACTATCTACATTTATTAATCATTCAGGCACAGAAAAGCGGGGGGATACCCGCTGATTTATCCTTAGGTTACAACCGTTAAGAATTTTTCGTTAAGTACACGGTCATGATAAAAGATGGCTTTACCTAGCTCTTCGGTCTTCCAGGTAACCGGCTTATGATCAGGGTAGTTATAATCGCCACCTGCAAACACTTCTGTGCGATTGCCGGATGGATCGAAGAAATAAATTGTCTTGCCATGCGTTAGACCATGACGCGTAGGGCCAATGTCAATAGGCGTATCGGTCATCGATATCAGGTCGGCAGCTCTTAAAATATCTTCCCAACTTTCTAGAAAAAACGAGGCGTGATGGAACTTGCCTTTCTCCTCATGCTTGATGAACGCGATGTCATGGGCTTTAGTAGAGAGAGAAAGAAATTGCGCAATGCGATTGCCTTCAGGATCAACGACTTGTTCGGATAAATAGAATCCAAGGACGTTCACAAATAAATCATGGGTTTCGGCGAGTGCATCACCATAAAACAAACAATGGTCGAATCTGACTGCTCTCATGCCTTTCAAGCCCCGTGGCCAAGCTTCAGGATTAACCTCGTTTAAGCCCCATTTACCGGTATATTTCTTGTCAGTATATAGCTCAAAGCAGTGCCCTGACGCTGAGGTGAATTGTATTCGCCTGCCGCAATCTTTTAAGTCACCTTCAGCAAGGTGCGTAACCGTTAAGCCAAATTCAACAATGTCTTTTTCTAGCTGAATTAAGGAATCTTCATCAACGACTTTGAAAGCCATAAAATCGCATCCTGGCTCATCTGCTTCGCGTAACACGACTGAAAACTTGTCTACTTCACTCCACGCCTTTAAATATACTCTTCCTGATTCATCACTATCTGTTTCAATAAGGCCGAGCAAATCAACATAGTGTTTTAGCGCTGCTTCCATATCCAGTACACGTATTTGGACATGCCCTGGTCTCATTACACCTTTTTTCATTGTAATACCTCATTCAGTTGCTTAGGTTGATAAGCTCTTTATTTGTTGCGAGCTTTTAAATTGGGTGCGCACTCAATCACTAAATGACTTCTTGGCTTTACACGACAAGCCAATGCATACCCATTTTTTCGTTGTTCATCGCTGACATGAGCTTTACTCATGGGACCAAAATCTACTTTTCCTGCAATGATGTTGATTCGACATACTCCACAACCGCCGCCTTTACAGCCTATTGGAATACATGCTATTCCGGTGCGCTGCATAGCATAAAGAACGTACTCGTTCTCACGACAAACAAAAGTCTGTTCGCTGGTTTTGTCGGTAATGTTGAATACACGCATCAATCATCTCTTCATTATATTTTCTTGAACAGTGCAGAACGCTGTCCGTCAGCGCCGTCTGCAGCCGTAATGAATTTCTCCATAAATATGTCTTTTTCAAACAATCTGCCTTGCATCAATGCCGTAATCGCAGCATCTATCATTGGAGGAGGGCCGCATAAATAGGCTTTATGATTAGCAAAACGATTATCGAAATGCGTATTTGCTGCTTGGTGAACAAAGCCCTTGAAACCTTTCCAATCGGCGTCATCTTCTGCATCGTTAAGCGCTGGAATATAGCTAAGGTTTGAGTGTTTTTCGGCTAGCGAGGTGAACAGGTCAGCGTTATACAATTCTTCTTGGTTACGGGCGCCCTGGAATAGAGTGATTTGCCTCTCATCACCTTTTTCCAACAAATCTAAAATCATTGATTGAGGACTTGATAAACCTGAACCACCGGCAATGAAAATCAAATTTCCGGGCTGCGAACTTCTAACAAAGAACTGTCCATAAGGGCCTGATAGAGGCAAAGTTTCACCTACTTTCAATTGCTCATGAATATAGCCAGTAGCCGATCCGCCAATAACGTGACGAACATGCAATTCAACTTCGTGTCCTTTAGATGGCGGGTTAGCGATGGAAAATGCACGAGCCCCATCACAACCGGGAACGTTTAAGTTAATATATTGGCCAGCCTGAAAGCTCATAGCTCGATCTAATGACAGATGAATTCCCTTGATAGTTGGCGACAGGTCGACAATTTTTGAGACTGTCGCCGTGAAGTCTTCAACTGGCAATCCTTCAAAGTCGTCGTCTACGTCAATGTCTGCCTCAATGGTTACATCGCTCTCCACTGTGGCACAGCAAGCAAGGACCTTTCCGTCATCTCGCTCCGAATCCATCAAGGCAAATGACGAAGCCTCACCAACGTCTACGTCACCATCAAGAACCGTAATCTTGCAAGTTGCACAAGTGCCGTGACCACAAGCAAACGGAAGCCATACACCTTGGCGCAGCGCTGCTTGCAAAATGGTTTGGCCTTCTTCTACTTCTATTTGCTCACCAGTAGGCTCCACCGTTACCGTATATGTCATAATAGAATTCCTAAAAACCAGCGTCGTATAAGCCGTTTAAGCCTGGTGTTGCCATTGTCAGCATGCTTTTATGATCGATACCAAGCTCTAGCAAAGACGTGTCTTGATTCGGCTCAAAGGCTTTACCATTGAGTTCCCATTGTATTTTCTCAACCGCGATTTTTGCACTATCAGGATGTGGCGCAATTGCTGGTTTTATTTGGGTTTCCCACAATTCAGGAAACGTCATATTGGGAGATACCAATAACGCAAAGGGTGCACAAAACATGAGATGCTTATGCCAACAAATATAAAGTAGTTGCATACCATTAAAATTTTCGACCTTGTCTTTAGGTTCCGCGGTGTATTCTGAAATCGCTTTTACAGCCATGATTCAAACCTCTTTTATGTGTGTTAGGGTAGCCAAAGCTGCCCGTTTATTGTTATGCGACATCATCTTTATCTAAGGGTTTAATGCCCTTAATTTCGTTCCAGCGTTTCTCGTCTGGTGAGCCAGAAAAGTCCAAATTATCTTCGCCCAGATTAAAGTGGTAATAATCCGATAGCACACTCGGTAAATCCGGACCTCCGCAGTTTCCCTGGTAAATTTGATGCACCGGTAACCAAGCCTGAATATACTTTTCAGGCTCATTGTCGAAAATTTCACAACAAGCTTCAGAGCAAAAATGGTAGCGTTCTTCTTTGTAAACCGTGTCACGATGACTAAACGCAGTTGGATCGTCTGTTTCAGTAAACAAAACAGGCACCTGACACACCTGACACAATTGGGGGAGCGTTGGGTTATAGAAACGTTCACCTTTCTTCTGTAGCGCATCCCAATGCTCAAAACGAGGACGGTAATATTTATCAAAGGAGTTTGGATATTTTTCAGCAAGCCAGTCCAGCTCTTCCTTTTTAGGGATCCAAGTATGGAAGTTGGTAGCCTGGCCGTATTGATAGAATGTTGACCATAGTTGATGACTAATGTGTTCTTTTGCAGCGTTAGCAACATCCTGATACTTAGGGGGGCGAATACCATAGCGTTCTAAGTCTTTGAACAAGGCTCCACCGCTTTGCTCGTAGTAGACTTCCCAAGCTTCTTGCCACGACATCACTTTGTTCGGAAGCATGTAATCCATCATCATGCTGACCAAGCTTAAAAGGCGAAATCCTCGCCAGAACCACTTGTCTATCCACTTTTGAACGATCGGCACGTTGTCTTCGTGTTGCTCTAGCAAGAACTTGATTATTTCTAGACCCAAGGTCATATGACGGGCTTCATCGGATTGCGCCGAAAATCCAAAAGTTACAGTCGCCATGTCACCGTTGTATGCAGCACCCGACATGAAGGGCACAAACAATAAGTTGGTCAATACGTATTCAAATGAGAATGAAATAGCGGTTAAAAATTCGAAAGGACCTGCAGAGCGCGCGTCGTCAAAGAACGATTTAGGGACGGACAAAAACCATACACGATCGTGCATTAATGGCGCATCATGCAAACCATTAAAGTGCTTATTATAGTGACTCATTGCGTGCTGCTGAGTTTGTGAGTGACGAAGTTCGTCAATGGCTTGCATCTGACACGCAACTCGCGCACCCGCACCACTGAATTGTCGTCCAACCTTTGCATAGCCTTGGAACGCTGCATATTCGAGGGGAGATACACCGCTTAAAAAAAGCTTTAAAGAATTGACATAACGTCCATCTGAAATATTTTGATGCCCATTATTTTGTGCAAACGCATCGAAAATCGCATAAAGTTTTTTCTCTTTCTCTGCCTGATATTTCCAGTAAGCATCCATGGTAAGGCGGAACGGATCTTCCCAGCCGTCCCAGTCGACAATTTTTATACCTTCAAAATCTTCCTGTGGAAAAATATCAGACTTTTTCTGATAGCTTGGTTCCCAATCCATATCGCGGGTCAGGTATTGATATTTTTGCTTTAGATTTAGTTTTTTAGTCGCGGTCATTAGTTACTCCTAATTATTCCATGAAAGGATAAAGTGGTCGTCATCTTCATCAACATTGCCGCCAATACTGATGACATCTAGCAACATTTCTTGTACATCCCAATCCCGATTCAGTTTTTCTTCCATCGTTTCACGAGTGATCACCAAACGTTTTTCAGCCTGGATCCGAATCATCGCTGGTTGATACTGTATTTCCGCTTCTGGGTTGTCTTCGCTAATCGCTTCCACTAAATAACGAGCGTTTTCGTTGTCTTGAAATGCAATAAATACTTTTTGACTCATAATGCCGCCCCTGTTGATTGAAGGCCTGTTTTTTTCAATAAGGCCGCCAGTTCGTTTTGAATTTTAGGTAAAGCTTCTTTGCCAACCGTCTCTTGCGCAATGGGAGCAAGTGCTGCAAAAACCTGTGGCTCCCAAAGATTGACCCAGGCTTGTAATTTTTCTTTGTTGTCGTCGGACTCGGCCACAGCTGTTTTCACCACTGCTAAAATCCATCGGGTGGTGTCTTTGTTCCAATCACGCATAAACTCCGTCAACATACTGATATCTTTCGCGCCCAATGTGCCAAACCATTCATCCATGGCTTCATAAACAAATGAAAATAACGCTTTATCAATTAAGAGGTTTTGTAGCAGTGATAACTCAAACCAGTCTTGCACAACCATAGAATCTTCAGCCAGTTTGCGCATGGGTTGCCACATGGGGTCGTCCATCCAAAATGTTTTGCTGGTATTCAATGCAGCGCCAGTATTGCCGTCAATCATTAATGCAATGCGGGACAAATATTGGCCCATGCCAAGGTGATCCATGGACTGATAAATATGTGCCTGGGCGACTGTTGTAGCAATAGAATCACCGGCAATCATGCTGTTGTTCATATTTGCCGAGAGGTTTAAGTGCCGAAAAGGCACCAAATATTTTAGGATTTTTAACTGAATACTTTCCTCTAAGCTGGAAATAAGATCGCGCTTTTCGCAGAACTTATAACTTGTTTCAGCGCTTTCTTGCATCTTCGCTCGGTTGCCAACGTACGCGCCATAATAGAACTGACGAGGATCGCTAATTTGATACCAATCCTTCATTTTGATTGACGTGCGACTCGCATCATTTAACGAGCGTTGCGGATCCCATAGCGGCTTGTAATGGAAGTTTTCAGTTGCTTCAATATCGTAACTAGCTTCCTGATAGCGTGTTGCTGGCTTATCTCCAAAGCGACGCTTAATATGACTATAGGTATTCCTAATCGTGGAAACGGAATTAGTTTTTATTTCAACACTCATATTTTGTTACCTTGTTTGGTTAATCAACATCTCTTGTACTAAATCTTACGGGTATCACCGAAGCGCCATTTTTGAGCATCTTCATCAACTTTTTTCGCCATATCTTCGTCCATATGCACCACATTATTGTGTTTGCAAAATAGCTCGAAGGCTGCTTTAGGCAAGGCCAACTCGACGTAAAGTTCGGGATATTCAATTGCGAAATCAAACTCAACAAAGATATCCTCAGGGGCACTGCGCACTCGTACATAGCGGGTAAATGCATTAAATTTGTTCTTGTTAATATTGGCAGTCATGTTATTAAGTTGCTTAAACCATGTTTTCGTTATGTTAAAACTATGGTTAGCAACAGGCATGCCACTCATTGGAAAGCCCCCTAAAATAAAATGTAAAGTATTGATAATTAATAAGTTTAGTTGGTTTTTTGTCTTATTTTTCGTTTCAAAAAATGGGCTGGCCCAAATAAAATGTTAATGATTTAGTTAAAAATAGAACAAAATTAATCATATGATTAAACTGCGTTAAATTTTTTTTTCTGATAAATTGGCTGCAGACTGAAACGTATCGGTAAATTTCTCTATTGAAGTCAAAATAGGTGATATTAGGAAATATCATTTTCACTAAATTATTTTGAGGAAAACCATGTCCAGCAGTTTGAAAAATGAATTACTCGAAGCAAATATTAAAGACCTAACCGATCTCATTCGTTTTAGTCATGAAGACGGCAAGGTATGGTTTGGCGAGCAACGTATGCTGTTGATGCAAGTTTCTGCTATGGCTGCATTTCGTAGAGAGCTTGTAAATAGTATTGGTGTTGAGCGAGCTAAAGGTTTCTTTTTAAGGCTCGGATATCAGAGTGGACTGCGTGATGCTGAACTTTCTCGTCGCTTACGACCCCAATGCACAGATATTGAAATTTTTCTTACTGGCCCGCAACTGCATTCCCTTAAAGGTATGGTTAAAGCCAACCCTTTAAAATTAGATATTGACCAGAAAAGTGGGCATTTCTATGCTGAATTTGAATGGATTAACTCCTGGGAAGTAGAGGTAGTCCAAACTGAACTAGGTCAAATGGATGAACCCGCATGTTGGTCTTTGTTAGGCTATGCATGCGCATTTACTTCATCTTTTATGGGAAGAGAAATTATATTTCGTGAAGTAAGTTGTCGCGGGTGTGGTGATGAACGTTGTTTGATCGTTGGAAAGCCTGCAGAAGAATGGGAAGATCATGACGAGTTTTCCGAGTATTTCAAGGCTGAGCCGATCATTGAGCAGCTTTATAGTTTGCAGTCTCAAGTCAATTCCTTACGCAGCAGTTTGGAACGTCAACAGGGGCAATATTACGGAATAGGACAATCACAATCCTATAATGAAGCGTGCAAAAAAATTGATAAAGCAGCACAAGGCAAAGTATCTGTGCTGTTGCTAGGTGAAACTGGTGTTGGCAAGGAAGTCATAGCACGCAGTGTTCATTTGCGCAGTAAACGTGCCGATAAACCCTTTGTAGCGGTTAATTGTGCGGCTATTCCGCAAGAACTGATAGAGGCTGAATTATTCGGTGTAGAGAAAGGTGCATTTACGGGGGCGACCCAATCACGTGCTGGGCGTTTCGAAAGAGCAGATAAAGGAACCATATTTCTTGATGAGGTAGCAGAACTAACTCCTCGCGCACAAGCTACACTGCTGCGGGTGCTTCAAGAACAAGAACTAGAACGTGTTGGGGGAGTCCAAACACAGAAAGTTGATGTGCGGGTAATTGCTGCTACTAATGAGTCGCTGGAGCAAGCGGTTAATGAGGGAAGATTTCGTGCAGATTTGTATTATCGCTTGTGCGTATTTCCGGTAAAGATACCGCCGTTGCGAGATCGCCTAGATGATATCCCACTGCTGGTTGAACATTTTTTACAAAAATTTCATAACGATTATTCAAAACGCACATTGGGCTTGTCCGATAAAGCCTGGGATTACCTAACAAAGTATGCGTGGCCGGGTAATATACGCGAGCTAGAGAATGTTATAGAACGAGGCATTATTTTAACCGATAGTAACGAAACTATATCGGTAGACTCATTGTTTTCTTCTACCATTTCGCAATTGGAAATGACTAATGATGATCATGTTTACTCCGAGGGGCAAGTAGTAAAACCGTGTGAAAAAGACAAAGATAGTTGGATCGACGCTATCTTCGAAAATAAAATAAGCCTTGATTCTATCGAAAAGATATTAACTGAGAAAGCGATGGAAAAAGCAAATGAAAATATTTCTGGTGCGGCGCGCTTACTTGGCGTAACAAGACCCGCACTGGCCTATCGTTTGAAAAAGCATGGACTTGTCTTATAAACTAATATACCCAAGTGACCTCAAATATTTTCAGTTTATAAATAACTTTAAGCACACTTGAGTTACAGCTGTTGGAATGCTTATCCTGAGGATTCTAAGTGTAAAAAGAGACGATGTTACCAAATCGTTAAAATAAGCGAATATAGCGCCTTCATGCTGTAATCATTTAATCATTTCATTAACATTTAAAATTTCAAAACTTTCTGTTTAGTATAAAAATATCAATCAAATTTCTGTATGGTTATGATTTAATTGGTTTTTTCTAAGTATCCTCTCGCTGGCACATCTTTTGCAAATGTCATCTTTATGTTAATTAGATAAACGTAATAACGAATGCCATTCAAACAAATCTATCACTGGATACCGAAGCTACGCTTAAATCATCTCTTTACGAGTCAATCACGATTTAGTGCAATTGTTCTTGCTGTGAGTTTTTTACTCGCGTCCGGTTGTGAAGCGCCTTTAGTCTTGGATAATGTGACTTCTCAACGTGAAAAACCTCTGCAACGAACTGATTTCTACCAGGCATTTGCAAAAAACAACCAAGTAGCCGTGCTTGTTGGCAATAATGGCGTTGTTTTAACGAGCAGTGATGCGCAGACATGGTCTCGAACAATTCTGACTGGAAAACCAGCATTGCTCGACATTGCTAGTTGCCCCGATCAGCGTCTTATTGCACTTTCATTCGACAATCAAGTTTGGGTATCCAACATCACTGGCGACGATTGGATATCTATGCAAATTCCTACACAAGAGCAGTTAATGACCATTGATTGTACTCCTAACGGCGATTGGTGGGTTGCAGGCGGGTTTTTAACATTCTTGCACTCAAGTAACGATGGCCAAAGTTGGGATTCGAGCAGTCTAGAAGAAGACGCAATTATTACTAATCTGGTTTTTATTACTGAACAAAAAGCGATCGCTACCGCAGAATTTGGCATGATTTTAGTCACTGAAAATGGTGGCACTTCTTGGGAACTAACCGGTTTCCTCCCTGATGAATTCTATCCTCACGCCGCACACTTTACTACCACTAACGAAGGTTGGGTGGGAGGTCTCAATGGTTTTGTATATTACACCGAAGATGGTGGCAGCAGTTGGCAGAAACAAGCGGCAGATAGCACGGTCCCGATATATCAGTTTGTGAATGTAGATGAGGTCTTATACGCCCTGGGTGACAACGCAACGGTAATGAATCTTGTTGGTTCTAATTGGCAGACGATGCAAGCCCCTACTGCCCCCGTTTACCTCAGAGCTGCTTTATCGATAAACAAAAAATTATTGGTCGCTGGAGGGCGCGGTATGTTTTTAGCTATTGAGCCAAGTGCTGCTACTTTGTCTGCTAATGCAATGGAGCAATAAAATGTCATCTACGCATCGTTTCACGCATTTTCTGCACAAAGTTGAAGTCAGTATTTTCAAGCGCCCGTTAATGGTATTAGGTGGAATACTATTGCTGACGGTATTTTTCTTAAGCCGTATACCTGCACTAAAAATCTATACCGATTTTGCTAATCTTTTACCTCAAGAACATCCATACATTCAGCTGCATAACAGTATAAAAGACACTTTTGGTGGTGCAAATGTGTTGGTTGTTGGCGTCGAATTTGTCGAGGGTGATCTTTTTTCAAATGAAAATTTGGCGACCTTAGATCGGATCACAATGGCCGTCGATAGTTTACCCGGCGTGAATCATAATCTTGTCTCGAGTCTAACTCATCGAAATTCCCGTCATATCTGGTTAACAGAAGTGGGCAGTATCAATTCAGAACCTTATTATGATTCAACTTATGGAAAATACAGCACTCCTGAATTGCAACAGATGCGAGCCAATGTTGCCGCCAATCCCAGAGTATATGGACCCCTTGTCGCTACTGACTTCAAAATGGCACTCGTTAAAGCCCAGTTAATTGAGGGAGAGTTAGATTACGAAAAGACCTTTGCTCAACTTCAGAAAATCAGAACTGAAGAGAGTCAATTAGGGATAAGGATCTACGCTACCGGTCAGCCAGTTTTAGTTGGTTGGGCTTACACCTATATGGAACAAATTTTACAGATTTTCATCTGTACGATCTTGATCATGTTAGCGCTGCTGGTTTTTCACTTTCGTAAGGCCTATGGCGTGCTGATACCCCTAGGCGGAGTTCTGATTTCAACAATATGGGGATTAGGGATTATAAGTTTACTAGGATATAACCTAAATCCTCTAGGACTGGTAATACCATTTTTAATCGCCGCTAGAGCCATGAGCCATGGCGTGCAATTGGTTGAACGATATTATGCTGAATTGAAAACACGCCCTCAAGGAAGCGATGCCGCAAAAGCAACATTCGATAGTCTGTTTCGGCCAGGAACGCTGGGAGTCGTTTCTGATGCGGTAGGCCTACTGTTGATTGCAGTGGGTTCTATCCCGCTGAATACACACTTGGGTATTTATGCCTCTTTATGGGCAATTACGGTGGTATTAACCGTACTTGTTGGTGTACCACTACTCCTTTGTGTTCTACCGACGCCAAAAAATCCAGAAGTTAAAGAAACGTTTTTGCGTTATATCGGATCGAGTTGTTCACGCATCGTCACTCGCCCTAAAGCCGCATCAAGGTTATTAGTTGCCGCATTTTTCTTCATTATTGTTGGATTAGTAGCGGCTTCACAGGTCCAAATTGGTGATTCAGAACCCGGCTCACCTATTCTATATCCTGATCATGATTACAACATATCGTCGAGAACCATAAACGAACGCTTTCCCGGTTCTGAAGAGCTCTACATTATTGCAGAAACTGATGCAACTGGTGGGCTGAAGCGGCCAGAGGTGCTGAAATCACTCATTTCGCTACAGGCACACATGTTGTCAGATCCCGAGGTCGGCGGCAGCAAAGGTCTTACTGATCTTGTGCAGCAGGTTAATCGACTCATGCATAACAACGATCCACGCTGGTATCAGATCCCCCATGACGCTTCGTATGTTGGTGGCCTTATGTTCACTTACATGGCATCAAGCCCAATTCCAGGTGCGTTAAATGAATTCAACGATACCGATGATCGGGTTGCTAACTTAGTATTTTATTACAAAGATCGGCAAGGTGAAACAATTCGACGTGCTATCCATATGGCTAAAACGTGGATTAATGAGCACGGTAATGATGTCGCGGGTTTAAAGATTCAACTTGCGGGAGGCACCATGGGAGTCGCTGCGGCTATGAACGAGTCTGCGTTTGAAACCAATATGATCGTCCTGCCTTTAGTCTTCTTGTTGATTTTTGCTTTTGTGATGTTGTTTTACAAGTCTTTGCATGCCGGATTAATGATGCTAGCCACGATGCTTTTTGCCTCAATTTTAACCTACGCCTATATGGGCATCTATGGCATGAGTATTGATATCAATACTGTGCCTGTTGTTGCCGTTGGTATTGGTGTTGGTATTGACTATTCCATCTACATGATGGATCGCATACGCGAGTTCGTAGCTAAAAGTGGCAATCTGACGGACGCAGTTCGTCAATCAATTGCGACTACTGGTATGGCTATCAGTTTCACCGCTTTCACCTTAATTGCTGGCATTGTTATGTGGGTCATACTTTCGGACCTGAGGTTTCAAGCTGATGCTGCACTGCTGCTTTGCGTCATGATCGTGATTAACGGGTTTGCCGCTATGTTACTGGTGCCATCTTGGGTACTTGTATTCAAACCTGAATTTATTGTCAACGTCTATAGCGATGAAGACGGTGTGCTTCACACCGAAGCTGAAGATGTTGACGACGAATCCGCTGGACAGTCAATTCCGACAATAGAAAGTGGAGCACTTACTGGGAATCAAAGCCGACAATAGTTCGGTAAATTCCTTTTTGCAAATATGTGAGGACTAAGCATGCGTAAAAACACACAGAACATGAAGTGTACAATGTTAAAAATAGCACTGGGTATTGCCTTGATACCTACTCTTCAACAAATATCCTTTGCCGAGGAGGGCAGAATAAATGGTTATTTCGAAAATGCGACATATATCCGCAATGATGTTGGTTTGTCTAAATTTCGTAATACCCTGCAATTAGAAGCAGAAAAACCTATCAAATCCAAAGGTTCATTTAGCAATATGTCTTTTAATGGCACTTTTCGTCTTACTTACGACGGTGTTTATGATTTAAATGAGGAAGATTTCGGTAACAAAGCTGGAGGCCCAATATCTTTAGAGAATACAATTGGAGGCCCCGGTTCTAGCGTTACTTTCGGTGAGGGCTTAGCCTTACCTTTTACCTTTGACACTGCTAATAACCCAAATGAAGGAATGATTGTGCTTGGCGAACATCTTCATGCGACAGATGGAGGCGTAGCATTTGGTGTGCCTGTACGCTCGTGTGATAAAGACTCACGCGGGTGTATTAATGGATACCTTGACCGCGATATTGATGAGTTAAGATTTCAAGAGCTCAATGATCGTCTCGATTTTATTCGCGAGCTATATTTCGACTTTGATTTTAATCTAGATAATGGCGATATCATCAGTACTCGACTCGGTAAGCAGCAGGTAATTTGGGGACGCACTGATTTATTTAGAGTGCTCGATGTTATCAATCCAGTCGATTATTCCCGTAACAACATTTATGACGAATTAGAAGATATCCGTATTCCAATGTGGATTTTAAAAACTGATTATCGAATGGGCGCGACGGAAACATTTGATGACTTAAACCTTCAGTTGATATGGAATTTCGATAGATTTCGTCCAAATGATTTAGGCCAATGTGGTCAACCAAATGTCATTCTTGACGCCGGTTGTTTCTTTAGAGGAATGAATGCCTTATGGGATAATGGAGGTACGGTCGCTAACTTCGCCGGAGGGGTAGTAGCTACCGATTTTGGACCGGGGCAAATAGGTATACGTCAGGCTGAAATGCCTAGTTGGAGCCTTTCAAACACTCAGGTTGGATTAAAATTTGAAGGTGTTCTGGGTGACCTAGGTTTCTCACTAAATGCATTAAACTATCGTTCACAAATGCCTTCATTACGAGGTGGTATACCCGCTCAAAACTCGTTTACTGGCGAGGTGGATGCGTGGCCAGCGCTTATTGCTTTTGATATTCACTTCCCTCGCGTGCAGTTATTGGGAGGCTCAATGGACTATTATTCTCAAGGTATTGATACCGTATTTAGACTAGAAGCTGCACACACTTCTGGAGAAGAGTTTGCAAATACACTAAACGAAAATTTATATTCCGAATCAAATGTGCTGCGTTACGTAATAGGTGTTGATAAAAATATCTTTATTCCTTTCTTGAATGACAGTAAGGCGTTTCTTTTTTCAGGCCAAGTTTTTGGCCAGCACATTTTGGATCATCAAAGTGAAGAACGTTTATTAGGGGCTGCAGGTATCCCTGACTGGGAAGAAAACTGGACTGCAACCATGCTCATAAAAGGCTGGTGGATGAATGATAGATTAAGCCCTCAATTGATAGCTGCTCACGACGTTAGAGCGCAAGCAACAGCGATAGCGATGTCTGTTGAATGGATTTTTTCAGATAATCTCAAACTGACTGGAGGCGTTAACTTCAAATTAGGCACTGGAGCCCGAAAATTCGACGACTGCCGCACCTGTAACCCTTTCGCACCGTTTACCGCTGCGTTTGATGAGCACGCCGAAGGCTCCACTTTGGGCCTGCAAGGCTTCGAACCCCTAGGTCGTTTTCAATCTGGACCAATAGGTATGGCTCAAAAAGAAGATGAACTCCAATTTACAGTTCGCTACAGCTTTTAATAGAGGATAAAAAAATGAAAACATTAATTTTAAGAACAAAAATCTGTGCAGCCGCAATGAGCATTGCAAGTTTAATCGCGTCGCCTGCTTTGGCATCAGATGAGGTTATTCAGAAATCGTTTTTTCCATATGCAAACAGTAAACCCACATTTGATGGTTTGTCGGTAGGGCTTGTCATCGACCAATCTAATGTAGCTCAGTTTAAAGACATTATTGATCCAGCGTTTTTCTCATTTATTGAAAAAGGGTGGACATCTATAACTGTAGGAGATACTTCGTCCTTGGACCTACATCAAAACTATATCGATGCAAGTGCGAAAGGATACGGTAACGTAAAGCTTGGTTCCGAGGTCGGTGAAATCAATGGCTGGCAAGCAGGTCGACCCTTCCCGGCTCAGCCTAACGAAGAAGATCCGCGCGCGGGTGAAAAGATGGCTTGGAATTATAAGTATGGATACAACTGGGGAGACAGTGCCGCAATTTCACCGTTTTACTGGAAATATAAGAATATGGAATCTGCAAAAGTTGAGCGCACTATTAAGTTTAACTTTCACTTCCTTAATTTTAAAGGCAGAGTAAATCAAGTTCCAACACCCGAAATTACACCTAACCCATCGGATCTTTTCCGCTCTATATATGTGCAGGTCTTAGCCCCTGACGATGTGCGTAACACACAATTATTAATCCATCGTGCTGCCGACGACTTAAAACGCGATAACTCGTGGCTTTATCTTGGCTTCCAGCGAAGAGTAAGACGCTTAGCAACTGGACAAGTAACGGACGCTTTTCTCGGTTCAGACTTGATGATTGAAGACTTTGAAGGTTATAACGGTCGAATTTCAGATATGAATTGGAAATATAAAGCAACGCGCTATATGTTGATGCCTTTCTTTAATCATAATGACTTAACGCTTGACAGTGAAACACATGAAGATGATGAAGGCTATCAAGTGGTTGCTTTCAGTGGTAAAGGTGGTTGTTTCCCTAATATTACTTGGCAGTTACGCAAAGTTTACGAAGTAGAAGCGATACCAGTAAACGAATCACATCCAATATCTAAACGTGTGCATTTTATGGATGCGCAAACATTCACTATACCCAGAACGGTTTCATATGATCGTAAGGGTACAATGTGGAAGACGTTTACGATTGGGCAAGCACACCCTGACCATCATTTAGCAGCGAATAAAGGGTCGGGCGTATCTATTGATGACGCGTTTAGTATGATTGATGTGCAAGCTAATCATTGCACAACAGGGCAATTTAAAGGTCAAGTTGATCAAGAATTATCACCGCCTAGTATGTTTAGTGTGCAACATCTAAGAGCAACCGGAAGTTAATATTTCCAGCCTGGGGTTCGCGTCAGCGGCCCTTTTTTTTAATTTGTAATTGAGGGGACACTTATTGCCAATAAAAGTAGTCCGATTACTGTGGTTGTTTCTCGTCGAGGGATCTTTAGGCACCACATTATTTAAAGCAACCGCAATCGACGACCCTGAATATCGAATTATGTTTAAATTCAAGGGCGGGAAAGGCTTAATGCTTGGGAAGCTTCTTCACAAAGAACTGAGGTTTTGGTGAAGATTGCAGCCCTATTTTAGCCTTGGCTAGTAGACATACATTTGCTACTTAGAATCTTAGTCGTAACGGCTGTTGTTATTGTGCTAATGACCTACGTACTGATGCCGTTTATAACAAAAATCTTTTCATTTTGGTTATATCCGAAAGACAATAAATAGGTCTGAAAAGTTAATTTGTTGTCGCGAGACATCAAACAACTTTACCTTGTTGCCTTTTTGTATGAACCGAGCACCTTAACTTTATTTCGTTGACTTATCTCATGTAAAGCTGCAGCCAATCGAACGTCGTTTTGACTGCCCTCAAGTTCAATAAAAAAATGGTATTTTCCAAATGTCTTTCGGGTTGGACGCGATATGATATTAGTTAAGTTTATTTGCCTTGCAGAAAAAGATTGAAGGACTTCACCCAACAAACCAGGGTGATCGTCATCATCCAGTACAATGAGACTAGTTTTGTTGGCATTGTTGGGGATTTGGTGAGTGTTACCGCCGCTAATTGCCAAGAACCGGGTTTGGTTATTATCGTAGTCATTTACTTTGTTAATAGTGATTGCAAACTGATCAGAATCGAACGAGCCTGTAGGTACTATTGCACCCACTTTTGCTTCAGTGTCTAAACATTTGTGTAATGACTCAATATTACTTTCTGTTAATTGGATATTGATCTTATCCAGACTACTGATGAACTCGAAACACTGACCTTTTGCAACAAACTGCACAAACAACTCTTTTACCTCTTTAATATTAGGTGTGTTGGCAACAAATGAAAATTCGATGGGTAAAATAATTTCGTCAATTATACATAAATCTAACTCTACTAATTCGTCTAAGACAACCGCGATGAAACCTTCAGAAAAGTTCTCAATTGGCAAGATACCAATATCACACGAGTAACCTATTTCATGAAGTACACTTTTAATCGAGGGAAGAAAACTAATACTGAAAGACTCAGATTGTTGTTTAATAAATTTATGGGCCGCGACTTCTGAAAATGTTCCAGCTGGACCTAACGTTAAAATTTTCAACATGTTTTACTTGCCAGATCGCTGAGACGGTGCAAGAATTTTTGATTTTGAGGAGCAGGCACTCCTCGCTGTTTGCATCTTTTAACAACTGCACCAACTATTGCCTCCAGTTCGATTTGGCGCCCTTTTTCCTTGTCAATTAGCATAGACGTTTTTATGGGGATAAAGTTTTTTATAAGTTCAAATAAACTGTCTATATCTTGTTGTGTTAACTCCACACCATCGTAAAGAGCGGCAGCTGCCGTTTCTTGCATGGCCGCATAAACAATCGCGGCATAATAAGGGTTGTGAGTTAGTTCAAAAGTATTTAGTCCGGTAATTGCGGATAATGGGTTAACGCCATTATTAATCACTAGTTTTTTCCACAATTCCGTTTGAATGTCTGAAGTGAGTTCAAAGGGAATATTTGCCAGTGCCAAGTATTTCGCGAACGTAATCAGCTCATCCGGCATCATTTGACCTCTTTTGAGTATAGGCCATGGGCCATAGGTGATTTTTGCGATACCAGCTGAAACAATTTCACCTGGTTTAACAACCTCTCCCCCAATTTTGATAGCCGTGCCACCCCAAATTCTTTTAGGGTTTAAAAAGCTGCATAAAGTAGATTCGCTATCTATACCATTTTGCAGTGACAATATCGGACAGGTCGATAGCTCTAGCCATTTTTCAAGATCTTTTAATACTGTCAAAAGTTGATTCGCTTTTAAACAAACAATAATCATATCAAACTGATCACTTCGAAAATCAGTTTTCAAAGTAGTGTGGTCTAGTGCTGTTAGAGCACAAACACTTTGTATTCCTGCATGAGTTACTTTAAGCCCCTTTTTTTTAATCGCAAGTAGGTGCTCGCCTCTAGCGGTCACGGTAACCGATTTGCAGCATCTGTATAAACGGCTGGCATAAAATCCGCCAATCGCTCCACAACCTATAATTAAAATATTCATTTTCCACGCCTGACTATGCTAATAGTATTACTTTCAGTTGAGCTATGTTTTTTATCCCTCAGTAAACAGCAGAGCGATTTGATTTAGCTTTTGCTAATGAAGGTTTGAATGTCGCAGCTAATGATACAGACGATTCCAGCAATAAACCGGTGTCAGTGCCAACGCCTACAAATAATGCGTCGCACTTAATGTAGTGTTTTGCCAATTCTTTATCGCCCATAAGTATTCCCGCAGCTTTGCCAGTAGCAATAATACGCGAGATACAATTTTCAATTACACCCTGTACTTCGGGGTGCCCCGAATTTTCGATGTACCCCATTGATGCACTTAAGTCAGCTGGGTCAATAAAAATGCCTTCTACACCTTTTACTTTTAAAATATCATCTAAGTTAGTAACGCCAGTCACTGTTTTTATTTGAAGTAGAACACAAATTTCCTGATTAGCCGTCTGCCAATCCAAACCATAACCCTATTTGTGTTTGTTTCCCTTGTATGGCTAATTTGAAGTTATTAATAGGTGCTGGCAAAGTGATTCCTCAATTAGGATAAAAAACTGAGAACAGTTCCTTTATATTCATCAAACGGGGCATCAACAGGACTGCCTTGACTATATCTTATTAAAAGCTAAGCATGAGTCGTGCCAAACAATTGTTGGGAAGAACAATGACCATTATTGGCTTGTGTTTCAAAGGTCTATATGTCAAGGGGGGCAATTTTAAAGCTAAAAAAACAATATTGTTGATACATGACCCGAGGATATAATTAGTTATTTGGCAAGTTATCCTATCATTTTCATCAAATGATCATTTTACTTTGAATATTGAATCTAACTTTTGAAATTGTCAAATAGATGCCGACATCTCTCAAACTGTGTTGCTATTTCAATTGGTTGAACCGACATTCCGCAGCATTTTAGGAATATATTTATCACAATGAAATTGGAAAATCTGTGAGCTATCGGCTTATTTTTTTGTGATCTATTGACCATTAAAGTTTATATAGATGTTTATGTGATAATTAGATAACTTGCCAGGAATTGGGGCGGAATGACGGATGTAAATGTACGAGCAGATTAAAACTTTGTAAGTTTATTGGTTGATCCATTTTAAACGCACTCACAAATTTAAACACACTCACAAAATTTATTACCCAGTCTGTGGAGAATATAATGAAGTATGCGGTAATTGGTACTGGCGCTATTGGTGGTTATTACGGTGCTATGTTAGCCCGCAATGGAATGGATGTGCATTTTTTGCTCCACAGTGATTTCCATCACGTTAATGAACAGGGGTTACGGATAGATTCTATCAACGGTAACTTCAACGTTGCTGTTAAGGCATATGCCAAGCCTGAAGATATGCCACTGTGCGATGTCGCCATTGTCGCTTTAAAAACAACGAATAATCATTTGCTTGAAGTATTGCTGCCGCAGGTCGTAAAGCACACTGGGATTGTGGTGATCATGCAAAATGGCTTAGCCGTGGAGCAGGTCGCTGCTGACATTTTACCCCAGGCGAGCATTATTGGTGGTTTGTGTTTTATTGGTAGCACCAAAATTGGCCCTGGTCATATTAAACATAGCGATTTTGGGATGGTTAGTCTGGGGCATTATATGAAGGACGAATCTGCAGCCGGCATCACTCCCGAGTTGGGACTGGTGACTGAGGATTTCCTTGCTTGTGGTATTGACGTAAAACCTGTTGAGAATTTGTGCTTTTTACGCTGGCAAAAGTTGGTTTGGAATGTGCCTTTCAACGGACTCTCAGTCGTGCTTAACAGTAGTACCTCTGCACTTCTCAGTCAGCAAAACTCCCGTGAATTAATTAAATCTATCATGCTAGAGGTGATTGCCGCCGCGAATGCTTGTGGGCAGTCCCTTAGCACTTCGATGGCCGAGGTAATGCTCGTGAATACCGAGACTAAGATGCAGGGCTACGCGCCTAGTATGAAAGTTGACTATGATCACAACCGTCCCTTGGAAATTAATGCTATATATCAATCGATGATCGACCGTGCTGCGCGATCGGGTGCAGATATGAAACTTGCTAGAATGCTTGCTCAGCAGCTACGGTTTTTGAGCCGTGATGATGCTCAATAAAAAGTGTGATGAGTAAATAAAAGGGAGCAGTTCCAAATTAGACGATAATGGCTATAAGCAACACCCGCCACCCTCTTGAATAGGAGGGCATTGCACTGTGCCGTAAGAGCAATATACACAGCAATCTCCCGCCAAGGGTTTCAGCACGACTTTACAAAACTCACATTCGTAAAACCATTGACACGCATCTGTCGGCATTACTTCCGCTTTGCTTTGGTTACATTTGGGACATGTAATAGTTGACTCAAGGGTTACATTTGACATTGTGGTGGCCTTGCAGGTTTAAAAATATCTAGAAGTGACATAACAAGCATCAACATAAGTGACACATAAAACAGGTAGGTGCTCCACCCATACTGCCACAATGGGTACAAAGTTAGCAGCACAGCTATAGGCGCTAAAACGGATAACATGCCACGCCAGTGCTGCTTGTGCTTCCACCAATTAACCACATTGCCAATTAAGGCGACACTGGCAAATATAGGGAGTAGTGTATTAATAGCTATCCCTTCGAACTGGCTTAATACTCCCAGACCCATAGTTGCGCCCAACGATCCGAGTAACGGGAAGCAAGCGGCGCAACTCAATGCTGACAGCCACGTTCCCGCCAAACCTGTTTTTTCTAATATCTGTCTAAACATCGGACACCTCTGTATCATCAGAAGTAACTATAAACCCCGTAGTAAACCCCAGAGTCAACCTAGGCGTATAAAGAATTAATTACTGGGCAACTGTGCTTGTCTGGGTTTGATTCGCAGGTCGAAATAACCAACTCTAATCCACGTTGGAGCTTTACTAAGCCAGCTATTTTTTCACGAACTACTCGGATTTTGTCATGTGCTAACGATTCCATGTCGTGGCATTGTAATTCTTTTATGTTCAACAACTTCTTTGTTTCACTGAGGGTAAATCCTAGCGCCTTCACTCTTTTAATAAAGATGATTTCTTTTACAATCGAATCTGGATAAATGCGGTATCCAATGTCAGGCTTTACAGGCTGAGAAATAAGTCCCTTCTGTTCATAGAATCTGATTGTCTCAATACCTACGCTAACTTCTTTTGCAAGCACGCCAATTGTTCTTTTCATCATCACACTTAAACTCAGTAGTTTAGTACGGAGTATTCAAGATGCGTTGTCGTCTTGTCAACACTAATATCAATTGTGTTCTAGTGACTTAGTAAGCGTTGAGATTGGGTGTTTTATTACTTTGGGTGTTTTAGTTATTTTTGAGGCATCATGTTTTTCATTTTATGAAAAACGACGTTTTATTTCTATCTAACCTGAACTCGGGTTAAGACGTACCGCTTCCTCTAAAGTAATCTTAATAAAAACAATAGGTTAAAATATCACTATTTATCTAGTCGCTTATTTACTGCATCCAGTGCTGATATTATTGTGTTTATCGAGGCGAGCTTGTGAAGGAATAGCCAGCTATTGAGAGCAAGTTCAACGAAGATAGGCGCAATAATAGCGGTGCTGGACGGTATGGCTTATCCCTAGTTCAGGTTATCTATACATAGACAATATTAACAAGCACACTAAGATTCTGAAATAATCTGCCCGTTATTACTGTCTTAATGCCAGTGAATTTGAGTTAAAAAAACGTCAATCAATCCAGCAGATATCCACTTTGATTAATCCTAAACATGGGAATGAATAATGTCTGAAGTAACCCTCTATATTTACCCCACCAGTCCTTATGCGGCAAAGGTTGCGGCAGTTTTACATTATAAACACATTCCCTTTAAAGTGGTGCATGTCGATCCCATTTCAAAAAAAGAACTGGCCTTTACGCAAAAACCTATTGTACCCACTATAAAAATTGACGATGAATGGTTGCAAGATTCGACGCCGATCTGTTTGCTGCTTGAGGAACGTTTTGTCGGCCCCACCATACTTGGCGAAAATGCCGAACAAAAGGCCCATATAATTAAATTAGATCAATGGGTATCCAATAGCGTCTTACCTGCATCCTTTCGTGGTTTGATCCACTGGGACGGGAATTATTTCACCTGGCTGGCCGATCGGTGGCGTTATTGTGAGGTTTTTCATCAATCAAAACCTTTACCCTTGATACTCAGAATGTTTTATCCTTGGTTAGTACAACGTACAGGTTTTATTCGCGCCCATGCAAAATTAACTTCCTGGGATGAGCCTTTGTATAAAATGCGTAAACGTTTGTTGAATGAATTTCTAGAGCATCTAGGAAATGGACCTTTTTTAGGCGGTTATCACAGCCCTTCATTAGCCGATTTCGCCTTATTTCCCGCAATGTCATTGCCCTGGTTAGTTGGCTTAAAACAAAAAAATATTTTTATTGAAAATGAAAAACTGCAGCAATGGTTAAAAAATGTGGCAGCGAAATTACCGCAACACCCGCATTTGATCTCAGAAAAATGTATAAAAAGTAATCTTCTGCAGCACGTATTTTGATCCGCGCTTAGGCAGCAACCTATCTACAGGTAAAAATAAAAGCCTGAAAAGATAAAACCCTAAAACCGAATTAAGGTTGCTTCGATATTGCGCACCATGCTTTTTAATTGTGGCGCCACTTCACCGCTCAAAAACTCTTGGGATAATCGAAATGCGGGGCCGCCAGCATTAAAGACATAGATTTGGCCTTGGGTGAGTTTTAACGGCACTGCTATGGCTGTGGTATCGGGCTCCCAGTCGCCCCATGAATAGCAATATCCAAACTTCTCATAGTTTTCTAACGCTTGATCAACACCGGCTTTGATAGCTTCGAACTTATCGCCTAATTTTTCTTTGAAATGCCGCATAAAGAAATTTCGTTCTTCTTCTGATAAAGCCACTAAATAAGCTCGACCAGCGGCCGTAGTGGCCATCGGAATTTTATCACCAATCTCTTTCTTGAAGGTGACTATGTCTTTTGGGGCACAATGATCAACATAAATCATATCCAGTCGGTCTCTGTCGGCTAGGCCTACGGAAGTACCTGTTGCAATTGAAAGCTCTTTCATTAAGGGGTTTGCCACTTGGCGAATGGCAAGGTTGGAAACAAATGCATAACCCAAAGCTAACACGCCAGCCCCAAGTTGGTATTTTTCTAACCGCTTCGAATAAGTCAGGTAGCCCAAGCTTGTTAAGGTGTAAGTTAGCCGAGATATACTGGATTTAGCCAATCCAGTACGTTGTGCAATTTCTTGATTGCCAAGAAATCCGTCTCCCGGATTAAATGCCCTTAATATATCTAATCCTCTGGCAAGGGCTTCGACAAACTTACGATCTACTTCGCCCTTTTTATCTCTTGGCATACCAGTCAGTGTATTCATTTTGCACTACTCAATTGTTTATCACGTTAGGCGTATTGACTTGTTGCAACTGCCGATACGTTTTTAAAATTATAAAAATAATAATCTGATTATTTTCAATAACAAAGGTCATTATACATAGGTTTAAGGATAAAATTTATAGATTAGTAAATAGTAGCGAAACCAGTCAAAAATACCTTATCTAGGATTTCCTAATTTGGCCTGTTGCTAGGTTCTAAATTTTATAAAAAGAGTTATAAACTGGCTTGAGAGATGCTCTGGCTCGAGCTCCATTTACACTTAGTTTGTAGGCTCAACAGTTGAGCTTAAATAAGTCATGAACACCTTACTGGCCTTAGAAAGATAGTGATTTTTTTTCCATGCCAAGCTCAACTTAAATTCGATTTTTGGCTCAAAGGGTACAGATGTCATCTGCTGTTCATTTTGTAAAATTCGGGCTAGGCAAGTAGTAATTCCCACCTTATTGCGCACTAATGATTTTTGCAACTCAATAAGATTGGTTTCCATACGGACATCTAATGGGAGTTGATGTTTTTTTGAATATTGACTGACTACTTCACGTAAAAAGTAACCCTCATGAAATAACACTAGTGGCTGCTGACAAAATTGTGCCAGTGATAGAGTTTGTTGAGTGGCTAGTGGATGAGAGCTAACCATGCCTGCCACTATTTCTTCATTAATAAGTTGCGTGTAACGTAGTTGTGAATTTTCTAAATCACCACGTATTAAGGCTAGATCAAGTTCGCTATTGAGTAACATTTTCTCAAGTGCTGCGGTGCCTTGGTCAACTAAGTGGATTTTTATTTTTGGGTATTTTTGCTTAAATTTGGTCAATATTTTGGGGAAGTAATAAGAGCCCATCATTGCGGAAACGCCAAAACGAATTGTGCCTCTTTCTAGATCTTTTAGTTCTTCTAACTCTAATTCAACTTGTTTTGCTTGACTTAATAACTGGATTGCCAGTTTATGCAGGACTTGACCTTCAGCCGTTAATAAGGCGTGCTTGTCAGCACGATTAATTAACTTAAGCCCTACTTCTTGTTCTAGCTTTTGAATGGCAACGGTTAATGCTGGTTGCGCAATGCCTATTTTCTGTGCTGCCCGAGTAAAGTTGCCTAACGCCGCTAACTGACAAAAATATTCAAGACGTTTCAAATTCATGTTACAACACTCTATAATAAAAAATTATCGAAAATATAAAAACTATATATTATATTTATTCTTGTTTTAAGCATAGAGTAATCCTATAAATTAGACTATTGCCTATAAAAATATATAAACGGAGCCACCCTATGAGCCAAAAGTTAACCTCTTTTAACTGGCAAGATCCGATGTTTCTTGACAGCCAACTTACCGAAGAAGAGCGCATGATCCGTGATACTGCTCATGATTATTGCCAACAAAAACTGCTACCACGTGTGCTTGAAGCCAATAGACATGAGCACTTCGATCGCGAAATAATGAATGAACTTGGGCAGTTAGGACTGTTGGGGGCGACCTTGCCTTCACAATACGGTGGCAGTGACGTCAATTATGTCAGTTATGGCTTGGTTGCTCGTGAAGTCGAACGTGTGGATAGTGGTTATCGCAGCGCCATGAGTGTGCAATCGTCACTGGTTATGCACCCAATATATTCATACGGTACTGAAGAACAACGCATGAAGTACTTACCTAAATTGGCTTCTGGTGAATGGGTAGGGTGTTTTGGTTTGACTGAGCCAAACTCAGGTAGTGATCCTGCATCGATGACCACTCACGCCAAAAAAGTGGACGGTGGTTATGCATTAACGGGCAATAAAATGTGGATCACCAATTCACCCATAGCCGATGTGTTTGTGGTGTGGGGCAAACTCGAAGGTAAAATTCGTGGTTTTGTGCTGGAAAAAGGCATGCAGGGTTTATCTGCACCGAAAATTGAAGGTAAGTTTTCTTTACGTGCTTCGATAACGGGCGAAATTGTTATGGATAACGTGTTTGTGCCAGAAGAAAACATGTTCCCAGAAATTAAAGGGTTAGCAGGGCCTTTTGGTTGTTTAAATAAAGCCCGTTACGGTATTGCTTGGGGCTCGATTGGCGCAGCAGAATTTTGTTTTAATGCTGCTAGAACTTACACCTTAGATCGTGAACAATTTGGTCGTCCTTTGGCTGCCAATCAGTTAATTCAAAAGAAATTGGCTGATATGGAAACGGAGATTACCCTTGGTTTGCAGGGCTGCTTACAAATGGGACGTTTGATGGATGCAAATCAGTGTCCAGTTGAATTAATTTCTCTAATGAAGCGTAATAATTGTGGTAAGTCTCTTGATATTGCTCGGGTTTCACGTGATATGCATGGTGGCAACGGTATCAGTGATGAATATGGCGTGATCCGCCATGTCATGAATCTAGAAGCAGTGAATACCTATGAAGGTACTCATGATGTCCATGCCCTCATTTTAGGACGAGCCATCACCGATATTCAGGCGTTTTATTAAACACTAGCGAATTTGGCAACTGTATAGATGTCGATTGAAGCCGCTTAGTTGAGGCTTCATTTTATCTATAAAACGTTGCTTGAAAAAGCCGCGTAGCTTTTGAACAAATACTCGAGGAATAATCAAAAAGTATCTTAAGTTAAGTCGAACTACAACCAACCATTTTGATGGGCAATTCTGGCTGCTTCTATCCTGTTTTTAGCGTTGAGTTTGCTGGATGCTGAAGATAGATAATTACGCACAGTGCCCGTGGATAAAAATAGTTTTTTGGCTATATCTTCGGTGGAAAGTCCATCTTTAGCTAATCGTAAAGCGTGGCGTTCTTTGTCTGAAAGTGGATCTTTTTCCATCCATGATTCCACCATCAATTCTGGCGCAATCGCAGTCCCGCCTTGATGTACTTTTTGAATAGCGTCGATTAAGTCTTGAGAGGGTGAGTCTTTTAATAAGTAGCCTTTTACACCTGAATCCATAGCTCGGCGTAAGTACCCACTTCGAGCAAAGGTAGTTAAAATTATGGTTTTACTCGGGACTTTTGATTCAAAAAGTTTTTGCGCGAGTTCTAATCCTGTCATATCTGGCATTTCAATATCGGTGAGTACAATGTCCACTCGCTCACTTTCGGTTGATTGAATGTAGTCAAAGGCTTGCTTGCCATTGGCGCAGCTTTGGACCACATGTAGGTTGTCTTCTAAATCTAAAATAGTCGCCAAAGCATTGAGCAGCATAGTTTGGTCTTCAGCCAAAAGAATGTTGATTTTTTTCATAGTGATGAGTCTCTAGTCGCCATAGGCAAGCCAATTTCGCTCAATGTTCCGCTAAAATCGCCACCGCTTTTGATGCTTACAAAGCCATGAAGTTTTTGAATACGCTCTTCAATGCCTTTAATGCCAAATCCTTGGTGATGTGAATTATTAAAACCTTGTCCGTCGTCTTGCATGGCTAATACGATCTTGCCATTGTTAAGCTTGATGGTTGCGTTTACTTGAGTGGCATTGGCGTGTTTAATAATGTTTGTTACCAGTTCGCGCAGCACTATGGCTAGTTCTTTATTACTCGCTGAGTCTAACTCGATTTGTTGTTCATCGATATTTTCAAACTGATAGTCAAAATGTATATCGACACTCGAAAATACATTTTTGGCGTTAGCCAGTTCACTGAGTAAATCACTGGTGCGATAACCCGACACCACCTCGCGAACCTGGCTTAAGGCCGCGCGAGAAATGTCTTGTAGTTGTTTAATTTCGCCACGGGCTTTTTCGAGATCTTTATCTTGACCCTTATTCAAGAGTCTCCCTGCAAGATCGGCTTTTATAGTAATCACTGAAAAGGTATGTCCAATTAAATCATGCAGGTCACGGGCAATACGCTCTCTTTCGGCTACTTGGGCTAAACGTTGGGTTTCTTTGCGGGATAAAACCAACTCTTGTTTATTTTGATGCAAAGCATATTGATAGATATTCAATATGCCCACGATCAAGGTAAATGTCAGGGCAGGCAAATAAAAATAGATTACAAAATCAAAGATCCAGCTAATACCTGTTATCCATAGCAATATACCCATTAACACCGCAAAGGCATATTTAAGAGGTTTTAGTCTGCTGCAAAAAGCAGCTGCGTAGACAAATAACGTACTAGCGGTGGGAGTAACAAAAGTAGCTAAAGTGCCAATCAATACTATGCCGACTATATGATATATCGTCAGTTTGCTTTTAACCCAATGGGAATGAAAATATAGTCCCAAAAAGGTAATCACAGCTAAGAAGGTCCATACAAAATCCATCGGGTCTTGATGAAAAATGATCACAGGAACAAAAAATAACGGCAGGTAAATCAACCATACGTATGGCGAAAACTGTTCATTGAGATTTCTAGGTAATAACCATGCATCGATTTTTTTTAAAGTATCTATCACCCGCTTTTCCTTCTAACTGACACTTTTTTTATTGAAAGCCATGATAGCTAATATAAAAAATATTACGGTAAATGACGCCAATATAACTATATGATGAACTACAGAGCCACCTGCATCCAGTGCAACTACTTTTAACGCCAATTGAGACAAATGAAATGGTGGCAGAAACTCGGCAAAAGTCTGTAAAAAGTTTGGCAGCATAGTGATAGGGATCCACAAACCAGATAAAAATGACATGGGCAAATACACTAGATTAACCACTGCAGGTGCGCTTTCTGCTTTTAGCAATAACCCAAGCGTTAAGCCTAACAAACAAAAGGGTAAGCCACCCAATACCAAAATGATAGATAAGCTCAGCACTTGCACCAAAGACAAACTCACACCTGTCATGGTAAAGGCGACTATACCTAAACTAACTAACACCATCACTGAAAATGCCATAGACACTAACAAGCGACTGACAATTTGAGCGGACCCAGGCATAGGAGATGCATCTTTGATATCTAACCAACCTTGTCCGCGCTCTACCGCCAAGCCTGCGCCAAAGGAAAACAAAGCGGGGCCAATTATGCCAAAGGTGCCATATGTACATAGTAAGTAGGTTGCAGCTTGAGGATTATGCTGATTCATTAACACCCCAAAAAAAGTATAAAACAAGGCAGGGAATAATATCGCTGGTAAAGCGAAAGCAGGATTGCGGATGCTTTTGAGCCACTCAAATTTGGTCTCTAATCGGTAAATGTTCAAAATTTGCAAAATGTTGATATTCTGAGTGGTGTTTATGCTTTGAATGTTATTCATGTTTACTTTCCCTCAGCGTTTAAATGTAAAAAGGCTTCTTCTAAACCTGCGCTAGATACAGTGAGTTCTTGTATATTCGGGTAGGCAGATAACAATGCCAGCAAGGTTTGATTCACATTTTCAGTGTGTATCTGGATAAATTTACCAACGAGTTGTACATTTACTACTGCTGGGAGTGGTTTGAATACGTGATGATTTTCTGTACGACTAAAACGAATAGTGGTGTGACTGATACTGGCTTTTATCGCATCACTGCTGCCCTTTCTAATGATTCTTCCTTGCTTTAACAACACAATCTCATCGGCGAGATTGTCAGCTTCTTCCAAATAATGTGTGGTTAAGACTATTCCCGTACCTTTGGCTCTTAAATCGCGAATGGCTTGCCATAAACCTTGTCGAGCTGCAACATCCATGCCCACGCTGGGTTCGTCTAAAAACAATAACTTGGGATTACCGCAAATACTTAAAGCAAACAAAAGCCGCTGCTTCTCACCACCGGATAACTTTTTAGAATAGCGATTTTGCATATCCTGCAAACCTGCATAATTAATGACTTTTTGGTAGTCCATAGGGTGGGGGTAATAACTTTGAAATAGCTGAATATGTTCTTTGATCTTTAATGTTTCGGGTAAATTAGCCACTTGTAACATGGCGCCCGCTTGACGCTTAGCCTGTAAAGATCCCGCTTTGACACCAAATACACTCACATCACCCGAATCGGCGTTAAGCCGCCCAAGCAAAATATTGATCAAGGTGGTTTTACCTGCGCCATTCGCTCCAAGTATGGCAAAAACTTGTCCCGACTTGATCTCTAAGTCGATATTATCTAAGGCCTTTTTACCTGCAAATGATTTGCTCAATCCATAAACCGAGGCAATCACATGTGGATGTATGTGTGGCTCATAAGTGTGTTCTAGTTGCATGTTGGTATCTAGCTTGAGTGTTTAAACCGTATGCAAACTATGAATGAAGTAAAGCTAATAAGTTAGAGACAGCTGTCATCAATAGGGAATGACAATTGTCATGTTTGAGCAATGGGCAGTTATTACACAGACTTGAATGATATTGCTATAGATCAGTTTTTGTTATCTTCACGCAATTCACCTAAACGTCCAAACCAAATAACAGAAAGTACAAATACTCCAAGTACGCCGTGAATTATCAGCACTGATACTTTTTGCTTAGAAAAAGAACTTTTTGAAAGAATCGTCTGCGCATTTTTGAGAGTGTCAGGGGCCGACTGCGCTGCAATCAATAAATCTTGCCTAAGGGCTTCTGCAAATGTATATGAACCCCACAATCCAAGGATATTCATTAATGCAAAAACCAAATAGCCAACTGTAATAAGGCACTTTAATCCTGGTCGCAGGATCTTTTTAGTTGAAATTAGCCATCCGATAAGTACAAGTAGGGTGACGGTATAAAAGTTCCAGTAGAACTCGATTTTCCCAGTGGCAGCGATAAATAGATCTGCAATATCTTTTGTTTCCATTTTAAATTACCTCATGACTGAATCGTTTATGCAGATGTTTACTGGATATTGAAAGCATATTAGAACTTTTGTATGTCTTATCACTTACTTATATAGTTTAAGTTTTGCTGCTTTGCTAAAAAAAGTCTTGAGTGAACAGCCAGAGCAATTTGTCTAGCAACCTAGAATGGAGGGATTAATTAAAATTAAAAATATTTGTCACACTTTTTTAACTCGTCGTGCCTTAGCTATGTTGGACAAATAAATTAAGCTAAGGAGGCCGGTCATTATGTTTCAGAAAATCAAGTCACTAACCTTCGTCGAACGGTATCAAGTGAGCTTTGCCAATCTGAATTTAAAACCAGCAAACAAAAAAATATGCGATTGCGCTTAGATATCTGTTTTTGGTGTGGATTAATCTTAGGGTTTGGAGGAGGTTTTGTGGGGATGATAAGTGGCTTAATAAATAGTGGAAGATTGCCACTGTAGTAGTAGCAATTCCAAGATTTAATGCACAAAAAACAGTACAATTTCTACCGCAATTAGAATGATAATAATCCACTCTAAGAATGATGAGTGTTTGTGATTCTGCTCTGCTGCAAGCATTTCATTTAGCTCATTTAAGGCCGACAACTTCATGGTCAACAGCTCTACTCGTGGTTTTAAGTCTAAGTAGCGACTAACGATTAAATATTTTTGTTCTTGCTCTGGATATTCCCAAAAAAACTCAGGTGTATCGAGTAAGTTAAAGTGCAACAAAATATCACTTTTAGTACTAAATAATGCTCCACGTAACATCGAAAGTTTTTTACGGCTTAAGGGTATTTTTCCGGTATTTGCTAAGGTTAAAGACAGATAAGCATTATCTTTAATGGCGCGTTCGGCTAATGATTCAAAGCGACCAAGTTTGGCGGATTGCGCCAGTGCATGACTGACTGCCAATAAGGTCATGGTTTTGTAATCGGGCAAAATAATGTGATCGTTAATCATAGAAACCGTGGCATTTTCTGATACTTCGAACACATAGTGCTCGCGATCTTTTTGTATGTTGAGTTGCACCACATATTCGTTGATCATATCAGCTAGTTGCGACTTTTTGCTGTCACTTATACCCCAAGATATGATGACGCCATAATCAAAAACAAAGACCTGACCTTTAGGCGTGGTTATGCTTAATGCATCGCGAAAACGTTTCACAAAGTATGTCTGACCAATTTTTTCACTTAGGCCATCTAGTTTAATATTGTCCCCTAACAACGACACATCAACTTCATTAGTCACAAAATTAATAGTCATTTACTGCTCCTTAAAATTAGCTTTGGAAATCACTAAAGCTGTGCGTAATTTTGTTTTTCCGTAACTCGATAACTTAATAAAGTCATCCAAGGCGACAGGAATATGCTGGCAGTCGAATCCTGCTGCATGTTGTTCTGGCACACTGGAGTCATGTAGATACAGGCATTCTTCGTCTATCGCGGTAATCGCCACCCAATGGGGTACTTTGTAACCGTCCATTTGATAAGTACTAATTAAACTTAATACCTTGCAACCATTTTTAAGAGCATCCTTTAATGCGCTTAAATCGAAGTCTGCATAAACCACGGGAATGTTTTGTTGTTGTGCCCTTGACTGAAATTGCTGTTCTATCAACTCAATGGTGTGTTTTTTAACTTGCTGGCGAACCCCTGAGGTAAATAAAGGTAAGGGTTGATTGATGTATACCTTAGTTTTGAATCCTCTTTTTTCGGCGGCTAATGCTAAACCCAGGGGATGGCAACCACCATGGCCGGCCATCATAAAAATAGTGGTTGCTTCGCGCCACAGGTCAAACTCTAAAGGTTGTTCCATAACTGTTTGCTCAGACAGGCTAGCCATAGCCATCATTAAAGCTGACGGTCCGCAGGTAAAGTCGGTTGTTTGTGCATACCAAGGATAAGAGGGCAGTTGCTTATGCTTTGCGGCCTGACGTATAGGCTTTTGCATTCTGAACGCATCGCCATTATTTTCGTAGTAATGGGCATAATCACCAAATATTTTGTATCCCATTGACTGATATAAACCAATGGCACGTTCATTGGTTTTTTCTACCTCTAGTCTTAAGAATAATTTACCGGCGGCTACCGTTTGGATTTCTAAGGCCAACATGAGTTGACGCCCAACTCCCTTGCCTTCGATATTTTTGTCAATAGCAATAGAATAGAGTCGCGCCAAACGTGTGCCTTTGCGCATTATGACTAAACCATAACCTATGATTTGATCGTCCTGCAGTACTACCATAAACACTCTATGCTTGGCCTTAATCCAATGTGAAAAACTGCGTTTGCTCAACCTGTCGGTTGCGAAGCAGCTTTTTTCTAAAGCGATGAGTTGTGTCAAATCTGCTGACGTGACGTCACGTATTTCAATATTATCTAAGTTCGCTACACTGGTCTCGTTCATTGCAAAAGCAGCCATTATTATCGGCCTCTTTGTTCAAGGCGGTTGGCAAACTCTTGCATAATTTGCATATATAATTCGTATCCAAGATAACGGTCCTCTACACCATGTTCGATGCTGGGATTATCGTTCACTTCAATCACATACACTTTGTCACTAAGTTGTTTTAAATCCACACCATATAAGCTGCTACCAATAAAGGAGCAAGCTTTCACCGCGGTTTCTAACACTTGGCGCGGTACTTCAAAGGTGGCCATTGTTTCAAAGTCACCAGTCGAAAAGCGCTTCGCCCCGTGGTTATAAATCTGCCAGTGATTCCTAGCCATGTGATATCGACAGGCGTAAATAGCGCGACCATTTAGCACACCAATTCGCCAATCATATTCGGTGTATAAATATTCTTGTACCAAGATGATCGCCGAGTCGGCAAGTATCGAGCTCAGTTTTTGCTCTAGCGCAACACGATCAGCAACCTTAAAAACGCCTTTAGAAAACGAACTTTCTGGTAATTTTAAAACCATAGGATAGCTGAAATCTTGTTCTAATTGCTCAAGTGTGGACGGTGTTGCATCAGACACAAATTGTGTTTTAGGCGACGGCACTGAGTTGTAACTAAAGGCATCATGTAAAAATACCTTGTTGCAGCAACGCAAGATTGATGTGGCATCGTCTATTACCACCAATCCTTCTTTTTCAGCTTGCCTTGCAAGTTGGTAGGTGTGATGGCGAATAGCGGTTGTTTCACGAATAAACAATGCATCGTAGCGATTGAGTAAGCCGATTTGATCAACAGTGACCAGCTCAGCATTAATACCAAACTTATTGGCGGCCTTTATAAAATGACTTAAGGCTTTTTGGTCGCTCGGGGGAGTATCTTCTTGAGGATTAACCAGTATCGCCATATCCCAGCGGAAACGTTTACGATTTTTGTTACTACGCCACACATTATTGGTGAAGTTGTCTAATCTTTGTTGCAACGTTATATGCTGATCTGTGCTTAGCCCCGCTAGTGCAAATAAACCGAGTGTCGCAAACAACTTATTGTCGCGCCAATTTAAGACTAACTTTAAAATTGGCGCGGGGAATTGTGCGAACACATATTGCGCGATTTTGTTAATGTTTTCGTCGTTATGCCAACCAAAATAAACTAGTACATCACTAGACTTATCCTTGGGATACACTCGGGAAATATTATTAGGTATAACCAGTACTAAGCCTTCCGGCTGGCAAGTTAAGTCGTTAATGGTACTCACACTAGGCAGCACTTGATGCTGTCGCGCTTCTGCTAACAGTGAGCAATAGTAGCCCTGACTCAAATATTGAGTAGGATCACATAAATTAATCAATCTAGTGGTGATATTTCCCTTCTTTGGAAACTCTGCTAAGTATTGGTTAAAATTAACAATTGTCCCGTTAACGCTCTCGATACCGTGACTATCGTTTAAGACAATGAGGTTTTTACGTATGTTATTCATGCAAACACATTTTAGTTAGGCGCCTTTAGTACCACGAAATTTGGCGGATCCTACGTCTTTTATTGGGTTTGTGAATACATTCCATCCTTAAAAATTTTAATCGTTAGGAGCAAATAAATAGTGGCTAAAATCATCACGCAATAGCAGAATACTGCTTATTCTTTTTTAAGTTTGTTTTTGTATGCTTGGTATCATTAAGGCATCAAAACCTATCTCTACTATTTTGTGATTTTTATGGATATTCGATTCCTAGTGACCTTTATGGAAGTGGCGCAAACGAGGCATTTTGGTAAAGCCGCTGAAAACTTGTATTTGACTCAGTCAGCAGTCAGTGCACGTATTAAACAGCTTGAAGAATATTTTAATTCGGCGCTTTTTGTACGAAACAGAAATAGTTTGCAACTCACAGCTGCAGGCGAAAAATTACTGCCTTTTGCTGCCTCGCTTGCCGATACACTCGAACAGGCACGTGCTGCAATGAATGAAGAAAGTATTCAATACTTGAGTATCGCTAGTACTCCTAATGCTTGGGATCTATATTTAAAGCAAGGTTTGGATGCGGTGAACAGCCACCTTGAAGATGTGTCCATAAGAGCAGAGGTATGCAGTAACGAACAGCTTAGTCGTATGTTACACGAGCACAGCATAGACTTGGCTCTGACAACGGTGCCTTTTAAATCTGACGATGTGGAAATACTCGAACTAAGTGAGTCGATGTTGGCGCTTTATTGTTCAGTCGCATTAGCTGAACAACCTCTTGAACACCTGAATATTTCGCTGGACTGGGGTCTGAAAACCAACGAAGTGATAGAAAAAAGTTATCCAGAAATAAAAAAGGCTGGCATCCGTACTGGCTCACTTCAAGTTGCTTTGAGTTATCTGTCTACACACAAAAGTGTGATTATCTTACCTGAGGAAATTGCACAAACCTTGGTTAACAAGGGAGAGTTGGTGATGCTTGATTCTTTAGCACCGCTATCAGTAAAGGTGTTTTTGATTTATTTGAAACAAACAAAAAATGCTAGGCTAGTTCAATTTATTGATGTGTTTACACAGATGCTAACAAACAAAAAAGGGTGCTGATGCACCCTTTTGGGAGATATTATAGACGTTTATACTAAAGTGGTCAGAGTTTGATAGCCTTCCGAGTCTAGCTCTTCGTTTACACATTCCAGCATAAACTCCTTTAATTCTTTACCATCAGTACCCTCTTCTTGGGCTAATTCTGTACAATATTGCTTAAGTTCGGCAATCAACTCTTTGTCTGCAATAGGTTGCTCATCAGCCATGACGGTTGTTGCTAATAATAAACCTAATGTGAATAATACTTTCTTCATCATATTCTCAATTTGTGAAAATTCATTAATGTAATTCAGCGATTTGGCGGAGTCTTTCATCGGCTCTTCGCTGGGATACTTTTTTACCTTTTTTTGATCTAAGCTCTAATTCATCGCTGTATTCAGCATTAAACCTATGCTTTGCAGCACCATTTATTTTTTCGTAATCATTTTTTTTTAAATGAAAATTTTTGCTCATTACTTTGTCCAAAAAGGGGTTATTAAAATTTTGCAATAGTTGCATCCTCATTATCAAGCGGAATGATAAAATTTGAAAACGAAATAATTTGTTCCTAAAGAGCAAAAAGATTGATGAAAGTATCAGTGTCATAATTATGCAATTTAAGTGGCGACAACAAACTTAATGGGATCCTTGAATATATTTACAAATTACTGCACTGGGCATTGAAATCATCGAACAACAACGCATGTTAAAAAATATGTTTTGTCATTTCGGTCAAGGGTGTTTTTTTACAAGTTGCGTCATGTAAACATCAAAGCGATTGGCTTTACCTAACATTTCAATGTGTGGTTTTTTACCTGCCAAAAATGCTGCGCCAGATGGGCGTTTAACCACCACCCGACTTTTCGCCAATGCTAAAGCCGGTTCCAGTAACAAGTCGGCATCTTCGTCTGGGCCCAGTAACTGTTGAAATAAGCGCATTTCTTTTTTCACTGCGGCATTCTTTTTTCGATGAGGGAACATAGGATCAAGGTACACCACGTCTGGTCTTGCCCCAGGTGGGTTGGTATTTTGCCAGCTCTGTAACAGGTTAACCGCGATTCCATGAAACAGGCGCATGTGGTTTGGTACCCAAGCACCGAGTTCGTCATCAGATGAAGCTCGGTCTAGGCCGTCCTGAAGTAACGCAGCAACAATGGGAGAGCGTTCAATCATGTCAACCACACAACCTAAACTAGCCAACACAAATGCATCTCGTCCCAAACCTGCTGTGGCATCCAGTACGTGTAAACTGTCTTTACCTTTTAAGCCAATCGCTTTGGCAATGGCTTCTTTTTTACCGCCACCATGTAAACGTCTGAACGTCAGTGCATCTGAAGCAAAATCGACTACTATTGCGCCAACTTTGGGTTCGTCTAATTGTCGTAGTTCTAAGTGATAAGCTTGCTGTACCAACGCTAAACCAGAATCGGTGTTTTCACGATACACCAGTCCCCATTTTGCAGCGGTTTGTTGGGCCTGAATGATTAATTCGGGTGCTGCGTTTCGGGGCGCAGTGACTGGGGTGTTATGCAGGATGTTATGCAAAATAGGGCTATCCATAACGGGCCTATGCATGACCAAAATGCTCTTTGTTACCTAACCATCGATTCACTATAGCTTGGGCGTTTGATGGATATTGCTCCCATAGATGGTTAGCAATATTTTGTACTTGGGGGATAAGTTCTGCATCACGAATGAGGTCCGCTATTTTTAAATCGGCTAAACCCGTTTGTTTGGTGCCTAACAGCTCACCTGGTCCACGAATTTCCAGATCTTGTTGAGCAATATAAAAGCCATCATTAGACTCTCTAAGCACGGCCAAACGTTTGTTAGCTGTTTTAGATAGGGGGCTTTGATACATCAGTACACAATGGCTTTCTACTGAGCCACGACCTACGCGTCCCCGCAATTGGTGCAATTGTGCTAGCCCCAAACGTTCTGGATTTTCGATGATCATCAAGCTAGCATTCGGTACATCAACACCCACTTCAATCACAGTAGTTGCCACTAATAAGTCCAGTTCACCGGCTTTAAAGTCTGCCATTATTTGTTGTTTTTCATTGGATTTTAGTCTGCCGTGCACTAAGCCCACCTTAAGTTCAGGCAGTGCCGTACGTAATAAAATCGCGGTATCTTCGGCAGCTTGGCTTTGCAAGAATTCAGATTCGTCAATCAAAGTACAGACCCAGTAGGTTTGTCTACCTTGCTCAACGCTAATGTTACGCACTCTTGTAATGACTTCGTCGCGGCGAGTATCAGGTAATACAACGGTTTTTACTGGCGTTCTGCCCGGCGGTAATTCGTCAATAACTGAAGTGTCTAAGTCAGCGTAGGCGGTCATTGCCAAAGTACGGGGAATGGGGGTGGCGGTCATAATTAATTGATGGGGAAATGCACCTTGAGATGCACCCTTTTCACGCAATGCTAAACGCTGATGCACACCAAAACGGTGTTGTTCATCAACTATTACCAAAGCCAAAGATGAAAAGGTGACGGCTTCTTGAAAAATAGCATGGGTGCCTACCAACATTTTTACTTCATTATTGGCTAATTGAGCTAACGCCTTTTCTCTGACTTTACCTTTTAACTTCCCGGCTAACCAACCTACTTCTATACCTAATGGTTCAAACCACTGACGGAAATTATTGAAATGTTGCTCGGCTAATAGTTCAGTGGGTGCCATCAGCCCCACTTGATAACCCGCGCCGATGGCAGATAATGCCGCCATAGCGGCTACCACGGTTTTGCCAGATCCTACATCGCCTTGTACCAAGCGCATCATAGGGCAGTTTTGTTGCATATCATCTTGGATATCAGCGACTACACGCTGTTGTGCGCCTGTAGGTTTAAAAGGTAAGTTTTTTAAAAACTGATTAAGTAAATCAGCACTAGGTTTGATTGGAAACGTCAATTGTTGTTTACTTTGTTGACGGACTTTCAAGACACTTAGGTGGTGCGCGAGTAACTCCTCCATAATTAAACGTTGTTGAGCGGGATGTTTACCTTCCTCAAATAAAGATAAGGTCACATCGGGTGGTGGCCGGTGTACCAAGTGTAAAGCTGCAACTAAGCCTATTTGATGTTGGTATAAGCCTTCTGGTAAGAGTTCAGCTAAACCTCCTTTGTTCAATAACTTCAGTGCTTGTTCAGTTAAATTTCGTAGTGTGATTTGTTTGATGCCTTCAGTGGCAGGATATATAGGCGTAAGTGATTCTTGCATGACTTGGGGGTTATCGAGGTTTATCGATTTATATTCCGGGTGCATGATCTCAAGGCCATATTTACCCGCTTTGACTTCACCAAAACAGCGAATAGTAGTGCCTATTTCAAGATTGTTTTTTTGCGCAGCTGAAAAGTGAAAAAAACGTAAAGTGACAGTCCCGGTTCCATCGCTGAGCCGCACAACTAACATTCGCTTGCGGCCAAACTGGATATCACACGACATTACCTCACCTTGAATACTGGTATGTAAGTGAGGTTGTAAATCTACTATTGGATAAATACGAGTGCGGTCTTCGTATCTATGGGGTAAGTGAAACAGTAAGTCTTGCACAGAAACAATGGCCAGCTTCGCTAGTTTTTCTGCTGCTTTGGCGCCCACACCTTTTAGTTCAGTGATAGGTGTTTGGGCTAGCCCTTTCATAACCTACACACCAGATGTGTTAAGTCATATTTATAGGAAGGTGTCGTCAGATTAGCTAACAAATATCGGTCCGAGTCATCACAAATTTATATAGCTAAGTATACTCGAAGATTTAACAAGATTACGCAAGGTTTAGCGAGTCAACTGTATTTTTTTCCACCATGTTTCATCTGCGTGAATATGTCCATTGGTGTCGATATGTGGATAAGGTAACCCTTTACGGTCACATACTTCTCGAAGTTTAGGGAAACCACCTTCAAACAGCATTTTTTGGCAGGCTTGTTCTGTTAACTGTTGGATTTTATACATACCCGCTAGTTGCCTTTGTCGCTGGGCTTCATACAAAATAAGTGCTGCAGCCACTGATACATTGAGTGATTGCACCATGCCTACCATAGGAATAATGATATCTTGGTCAGCTGCTGCTACCGCTTCTTCCGTTGCGCCATGTTTTTCTTGGCCCAGAATGATGGCAGTAGGAAGGGTGTAGTCAATGTCACGAAAATCGACTGCAGTTTCAGATAAATTTGTGACTAGCACCTGCATATTTTGTGTTTTTAAATGACTTACCGCGTCCGCAATACATAAATGTTCTTTGGTATACACCCAGTTCTCGCTGCCCATAGCGGTACTTTTGCGGATTTCTGGTTTTTTATCCCAGACTGCATGCACTTCATACACACCTACCGCATCACAACTACGCACAATGGCAGAAACATTGTGCGGCTTGTGTAGCTGTTCTAAACACAAGGTTAAGCTAGGTTGACGTAGACTGAGAAAATGCCTGATCCGAGCATAACGCTCAGGGGACATAAAGGCTTCTACTGACATAATAAGTCCTAAATATTTACTCAGGCAACTCCATCACACCGTCTATTTCAATTTGCACACCTTTGGGTAAAGCGCTGACTTGTACCGCTGCTCTAGCAGGATAAGGTTGTTTGAAATACTGACTCATGATTTCATTTACGGTAGCAAAATTAGATAAATCGGTTAGAAATATATTCACTTTGGCAAGATGATTAGTTGAGCCCCCAGCCGCTTCGCATACAGCTTGCACATTTTTGAATACCTGATGGGCTTGTTCGGAAAAATCTTCAGATATAACTAGCATGGTTTCTGGTACCAAAGGGATTTGCCCAGAAATATACACTGTGGTGCCGCTCTTAATCGCTTGGCTATATGTGCCAATAGCTTGCGGCGCCTTGTCGGTTTGAATAACGGAAAGAGACATAATAGTTACCTTTTTCTATTTATAGATGGATGTGTGAATTAGGGGATGCCTAATTTTGTTTGGCTTGACTATGCCTAGATACTCGCTGTACTTCTGGCATGGTACGGATCCTACGCATAACATTGGCTAGTTGCAGACGGTTTTTGATGGTCAGCTCAATATCAATATAATAAACGTTGCTTTCTTTTTCTTCGGTTTGTAATCCAACAATGTTCGAACCACATCTCGCAACAGTGTTGGTTAATGTGGCTAAGGTACCTTGATGATTAATTAACTCAATGCGTAGCGCAGCGTGAAAATTACCAAGTACATCATCTCCCCATCGCATGACTAACACACGGTGAGGCTCTTCTTTACTTAGTTTACGAATATTACTGCAACCAGTTTGATGAATCGTCATGCCTTTTCCTGGACTTAAGACGGCAACAATTTCATCATCAGGAATAGGGTGACAGCAGCGCGAATAGGAAACCAATAAACCTTCGGTACCACGGATCGCAACCTTACTTTGTTTATCCGATAGGTCAGTATTTTCACCTAACAATCGTCTTGCTACTATAGCGCTAAGCTCATTGCCTAGGCCAATGTCTGCTAGAAGTTCATCGAAACTACTATGTTTGGTTTCGAGCACAACGCGATCAATATCTGTTTGCAGTAGTTTATCTAGTTTCACTTTCCCCAAAGCATGCCTGAGTAAGCGATTACCCATTACTATTGCTTCTTCAGATCGTTGGTTTTTCAGATAATGACGTATACGGGAACGTGCTTTGGCGCTGACTACAAAATTTAGCCAGTTAGCATTGGGTTTGGCTCTGGGAGAGGTGATGATTTCAACTGTTTGACCATTTTCCAATGGTTTACTCAGTGAAAATGTGCGTCTTTCTACTTTTACCCCCACACAAGAATTACCTACATCAGTATGCACCGCATAGGCAAAGTCAACTGCTGTTGCGCCAAGAGGCAACTCAATGATTCTGCCATCGGGTGTAAACACATAAATCTCGTCTGGGAATAAATCTGTTTTAACGTTCTCTATGAATTCAAAAGAAGAACTGGCGCTATGTTGTAACTCAATCAAAGACTGCATCCATTTCCGCGCACGGACTTGTGCCGTTGTATCATTACTGTCTTTGGTGTCTTTATAGACCCAATGCGCCGCCACACCCTTGTCAGCCATATGATCCATGTCGTTGGTACGGATCTGAATTTCGACCGGAATACCGTGTGGACCAATCAACGATGTATGCAATGATTGATAGCCATTAGTACGAGGGATAGCGATATAATCCTTAAAGCGACTCTCTATGGGTTTGTATAAGCCATGCATAGCACCTAACGCCCGATAACAGTGATCAACCGAGTCTACTACCACCCGAAAAGCATAAATATCCATGACTTCGTTGAACATCAATTCTTTATTTTTCATCTTACGATAAATCGAATACAGATGTTTTTCGCGACCTGTGACAGTCGCGTTTATTTTAACTGCAGCTAAACGTGTTGCAACTTCTTTGCGGGTATTTTCAATGACTTCTTTGCGGTTACCACGGGCTTGTTTCACGGCGTTGCCTAATGCACGATAGCGCATCGGGTACATAGCTTGAAAACCCAATTCTTCAAGCTCATTTTTAATTTGGTGAATACCTAAGCGATGGGCAATCGGCGCATATATTTCTAATGTTTCGCGGGCAATACGCCGCCGCTTATCTGGACGTAAAGAACCTAAAGTGCGCATGTTATGGGTGCGATCGGCTAGTTTTATTAGAATGACACGGATATCTTGGACCATGGCCATCATCATCTTGCGAAAATTTTCTGCTTGAGCTTCTTGAGTGCTGCTGAAGTGAATTTTTTCTAGTTTGCTGACTCCTTCTACGAGTTCGCCTACTGTTTCACCAAATTGTCGACTTAAGTCTTCTTTATTGTGGTGAGTATCTTCTATCACGTCATGTAATAAGGCTGCCATCAAGGTTTCATGGTCAAGGTGCATGTCAGCTAAGATACCAGCTACTGCAACAGGATGGGTAATGTAAGGATCACCACTGGAACGCATTTGTCCGCTGTGAGCATCTCTGGCTACGATAAAAGCGCGCAGAGTATCCGCCACCTTGTCGGGAGGTAAATATGCTTCCAGCTTTTGTTTCAAACCTTCAAAAAGATACACACTAAACGCTTATAAAATAGTTAATAAACTAAGAATACGGGGAATTTGGCGGGAAGCCAACGGCTAAACATCAGATTGATGAAAAGCCGTTAAAATAGAGCGAATTATTGCTCTTGCAGAATGTTTGCTACAGAAGCAAATTCAGCTTGGTCATTTGCTTGTTGATCGAGAAGATTTTCAGCTTCTAACGTATCAGCCGTCACTAAACCTAGTTCTATTTCCCGTAATGCAATTACGGTAGGCTTATCTGTGCCACGTTCTACCAAGGGCTCTTTACCTTCAATAGCAATTTGGCGAGCACGACGAGCAGCAACTAAAACCAAATCAAATCGGTTGCCAATTTTATCTACAGCATCTTCAACTGTTACGCGGGCCATGATGATCTCCGTCGGGTGTAATATGAAAAAAAGGTCGCGTAGTGTACTGTTTAATGCGACATTTTAAAAGTAATTTGATCTATTAATGATGACAGAAACAGCAATTATGATCCTAATAAATTATTAAACAATTGCTGATGGCGAATAATCTGTTTTTCTTTGCGTAAACGGCGAGTGGTCACTATCGCATCTAGCTCAGCCAATGCGGCAGTAAAGTTATCATTCACAACCACAAAATCAAACTCATGATAATGGGAAATTTCAGAAACAGCATTGATCATACGTTGTTCAATGACCTCAGATGAGTCTTGTCCCCGTTCAGTTAAACGTCTTTTTAGTTCTTCTTTTGAAGGCGGAGCAACAAAAATGGTCGCGGTATCGGGTATTTGTGCTTTGACCTGCCGTGCTCCTTGCCAATCAATATCCAGGAAAACATCTATACCTTGTCGCAGAGTTTGCTCTATGACGACCTTAGAAGTGCCATAATAATGACCAAATACTTCTGCATGTTCAAAAAAGGCACCTTGCTCAATCAGTGACTCAAATTCTGTGTGGTCAACAAAATGATAATGCACACCACCAATTTCTCCGGGGCGTGGTGCTCTTGTCGTATGTGAAACAGATACTTGCATAGCATTATCATGGGCATCTGTGGAAGGGTGTTTTTCTAATAGAGCTTTTATTAAGCTAGATTTTCCGGCTCCGGATGGCGCCGCCAAAATAAATAAATTTCCAAGAGTTTGAGGCATTTTTTTATCTTTTAATGATTAATTATTATGTCGCGATTGATTAGCAATGTTAGCATAATCTTATTGTATGCAATATGTCGCAGTGTATTAGTGTTAAACAATCATTTAGTTCCGCAGCCAGATAATCAAACAGGTAAAGCAACATGAACGATAGCCAATATCATCAAATGAGCGATGACTTGTTAATTGACATTGAAGAAATGCTCGACGAGTGTGAAGTCGACATCGATTATGAGTCAGCCAGCAGTATATTAACCATGATCTTTGAGAACGGTACCAAAATCATCATCAATAAACAGCCACCTTTACAGCAATTATGGGTAGCGACTAAGTTTAATGGTCATCATTTTAACTTTCAAGACGAGCAATGGATAGATGAACGTACAGGGGTAGAGTTTTGGTCGTTTTTAGATAACGCGGTGTCTAAGCAAGCTGAGCAAACTATTACCCTTAAAAAATAAGCCATTAACCCAAAGAGATAATGTCCATGAGCGAACAAGCTTTACCTTATGTTGAAGTCAATCCTAAAAGTAAGGCAAAAGCCACAGTCATTTGGCTCCATGGCTTAGGCGATTCTGGTAATGGTTTTGCCCCAATAGTACCTGATCTAAAATTACCTGATGAACTAGGCATTCGGTTTGTTTTCCCCCATGCACCTACGCGCCCAGTGACCATCAACAATGGCATGTCGATGCGTGCTTGGTACGATATTACCAGCCTAGATTTTAATAACAGGGCAGATAGCCAAGGTGTAAAAGAGTCATCAGACTTAGTCGCCGATTTAATTGAAAAAGAAATTGCCCAAGGTATTCCGGCAAATAAAATTGTCTTGGCGGGCTTTTCTCAAGGTGGAGTGATTGCCTTGCATCTAGGCACTCGCTACGAAAAATCCTTGGCCGGTGTTATGTCTATGTCTAGCTATATGAGTGAGCCAGAAAAACTCAGTGATGAAGCGCACGCTGCGAACAAAAATACAGCCATATTTGTTGCCCACGGCACTCACGATGATGTAGTACCAATCTTTATGGGCAATGCGGCGTTTAAAGTGTTAGAAAGCAACGGCTATAAAGTTACTTGGCATGAATATGCCATGCAACACAATGTGTGTATGCAGCAATTAAATGATATTTCAACCTGGTTACAAGAAACTCTCAAGTAAAGCAGAACTTTCTCCATCACCGCGACGACACACTGTGCTGCGGTATTTCAAATACGCTCACGAAAAAAATCGACAATGGTTTTAATTTTGTGAGTGTCTCTAAGTTCGGCTGGGTAGACTGCATATATACTGGCGGGCTGGCTGTACTCGGGTAACACCCGTTGCAACTTGCCCGACGTCACATGTTGATTAATGTCCCAAGCAGAACGCAATAATATTCCGCAACCTGCTAGCGCCCAGTCAACAGCAATCTCGCCATTATTTGTGGAAATTGCATCATTAACACTAATAGATTCTTGCTTACCACGGATGTTCATTTGCCAGACGCCGACTGGATGATCTCGCTCTTTGATGGCGATGCATCGATGTTTGCTGAGCTCTGAGAGACGTTTAGGAATTCCGTTTTTTGCGAGATAACTAGGTGCGGCTACTAGCCATCGCTCATTCTCAGCCAGTTTGCGGGCGATCAAGTGGGGCGCAATTTGGTCGCCAATACGCAAGTCTAAATCAAAGCCTTGTGCCACTGGGTCAATCACTTTATCCAACACTTCGAACCTAATGTGAAGCTCCGGAAAGTTCGCGATAAGTTCACCCATGATGGGACCTACAATTTTGCGGCCAAATCCGAAGCTGCTGCAAACCCGGAAGCGGCCCTTAAGTGTGTTGTCGCCAAGGCCACTTTCTGCCACAAGCCTATCGAGTTTATCTAGCACTTCCGTGGCGAGCCCAAGTAATCGCTCGCCATCGTCAGTCAATGAAACACTGCGCGTTGTGCGATGGAAAAGTTTGAGATGCAGCATAGATTCCAATAAACGCACACGTTTGGAAATAAAAGCAGGTGACATGCCCAGTTCATCGGCGGCTGTGTTGAAGTTGCCAAATCTAGCGACTGCGGTGAATACCAACAAGTCTTGTGGTGCAGGAAGATTGTTCACAGTTTATGTTTAATGAGTTTACATTAGTGACTATTGTTTACTAATGACCATTAAATGTAAAGTAACAGCATTGCAACAACTGTTAATAAAAAACTGGAACTCAGTTTGAATAAATCTCACTACTTAAAAATTGCTTGCCTGCCCGGAGATGGGATTGGTAAAGAAGTTTTGCCTGAAGGGCAACGTGTATTAAACGCCGTAGCAAAAGTGTTTGAATTTGAGATTGAATGGACTGAGTATCCTTGGTCGTGCGAGTACTTCGCCAAACATCGGCAAATGATGCCCGATGACGGCCTAGAGCAACTTCGTCTGCATGATGCAATTTATCTAGGGGCTGTGGGTTTTCCTGGCGTCCCTGACCATATTTCACTGTGGGGATTGTTGCTGCCAATTAGGCGTGAATTTAATCAATATGTGAATCTCAGGCCAATTCGTTTGATGCCAGGTATGACGTCGCCGCTTGTCCGCGCAGTTCCTGGTGATATCGACTTTTTGATTGTCCGAGAGAATACCGAAGGTGAATACTCTGATCAGGGTGAGGTCATATCGCCAGATACTGATGAAGAAACAGTCATCCAGCATTCCGTATTTACACGTAAAGGCGTTGACCGAATTCTGCGCTACGGTTTCGAGACGGCCATGAAACGCCAGCGAAAACTGACGTGGGCCACCAAATCCAATGGTATTTTCATTGCGATGCCATACTGGGATGAGCGAGCTGAAAAAATGTCCGCTGAGTATCCTGATGTCACCACTGAACAGTATCATATCGACATTCTGTCAGCGCATTTCGTTACAAAACCAGAGAAATTTGATGTGGTTGTTGCCTCCAATCTGATGGGCGATATCCTATCTGATCTTGGTGCAGCTTGCACCGGAACTATCGGCGTTGCCCCTTCAGCCAATCTCAACCCAGAAGGCGAATACCCTTCTATGTTTGAACCTGTTCATGGCTCAGCACCGGATATTTATGGCCAGAATATTGCTAATCCAATTGGACAGATTTGGTCAGGTGCGATGATGCTTGAGCATCTCGGACAACATGAGGCATCCAAAGCTGTAATGGTTGCTATCGAGAAAGTCTTGGTCGGTGGTGTGCTCACGCCTGATATGGGAGGCAAGGCCTCTACCCAAGAAGTGGGTAAAGCAATCGCAAATCAAATTTTGCATCAAGGAAACAAATAAAATGCACAAGGTAACGATAATACTCATTATTGTGGGTGTTCAATTCTTGGTAGCGTCTTGCGCTAGATCATTTGATAAAACTACAAATCCAGAGCTTGCGGTCGATAGCTCAGACTGGCCCCAACCGAAAGTGAAACGCTTACAACTTGAAAACCCAACCCATATATTGTTTGTCGGTAACAGCTACCTGTATTACGGAGACAGCGTCCATAATCATGTTCGCAGAATAGCCATCGCGGCGGGCATTCATGATAGCTCCGAAATGAGCTACAAATCAGCCACTATTGGTGGCGCAGCAATCTTTGACCACAATATTGATCACTTACTGAACCCCGAAAACCTTCGCGTTGATAAGCCTTTTGAAGTTGTCATCTTGCAAGGTGGAAGTGCTGCACCACTGTCAGAGAAGAGGCGGGAGCGTTTTATGCAAACCACAAAAGACTTTGCTGCAAAAATTAAGCTAGCCGGTGGTGAGACTGTCCTCTACATGACCCATTCTTACGTAGAACCACATGCTAGATATCGCCCCGGCATGATTAAGGATATTGCGTCTTTGTATGTGGCAGCGGGGAACAAAATTGATGCCTTAGTGATACCCGTTGGTCTTGCTTTCGAAGAAGCCTATCGGCTAAGACCCAATTTGCAACTCCACAAGTCTTTTGATGGCTCACACCCCGATCTTGCCGGCACCTATTTGGCATCTGCAACAGTATTTGCGAGCATCTATGGCATTTCCCCTGTAGGCAATAGTTATGATTACTATGGGGCGATTGATCCACAAACTATGTTATTCCTGCAAACAATTGCGCAGAATACAGTGGCGAAATTCTATGGTCGTAATTGATAATGATCTTTGAAGCAGAGCTAATTCTTTACGAATTAAAAACCCCCGAAACAAATCTGACAATTTGGTTTATCTTACGTGTATTTCGGATATAGGAAAATGTCGGTGCAAAAAAATAAGGGTAAAGATGATAGATAGTCATAGTCCACAGTCCAATGACCCAAACTTAGAAAGTGCAATGCAACAGTTTATTGCACAGACCAAAGCCCAGCAACTAGCGATCTTGAAAAATATGGTTTATAAGGGCGAAGCAGAAGAAATTTTGCAAGAAGCCTATTTAAAAATTTATTTGTTAGTCCAGAAAAACCCCAATAAACAACAGCCATTACAGCAACTAATTTTGCTGAAACCTTTGTTTTATTCTATTGCTAAAAATTTAGCAATCACTATCATTCGCCATCAAAAGGTAGTGAATTCACATTTTCAGGCTAGTGTTAGTGATATGGATGCAAATGAACTTTGGCAATCTCAAAACTCAGAAGATGAGTTAATTAAGCAAGATCAAGAAGCCTTGTTACTTGAAGCGATCAATCACCTGCCACCTATTTGTCGACAGGTATTTGTACAAAGAAAGATACAGGCAAAAAGTCATAGCGAGATTGCGGCTATGTTGGGGATTACCACTAAGACCGTGGAAAACCATTTAAGCAAAGGTCTTATTTTGTGTCGCAATTTTGTACAAAAAGCGCAACAAGTTAAAAACAATAAACTGCGGGTAAATTCGAATTGAATATTGAAGAGTGGTCAGGCTATGAAGTATCAGAAGGTGTGCTTGAACAAGCAGCTAACTGGTTAGCGGTGCTTGATAGTGAAAACCTAGACAATAATCAACAGATTGCATTTTATGACTGGTTACAACAACAGGCGTCACATCAACAAGCTTACTTAGAGCTATCAGAATTGTGGGCTAAAAGTTCCTGCATCAAAAGCATGGAGCATTTAGTGGAGACGTCCAAAGTGCTGCCATTTCCAAGTCACCTACCTAGACCCGAGTTCCAAACCAATATCCCACAAACCACCGCCAGTCCGGCATGGGCCTATTCATTGACTATCGGCCTTATTTTAGTGGGCCTAAGTCTGCCTATCGTTCAAAATATTATTTGATACTAATCGTCAAGTTTTTACTTCTTTGTAAATAAAATGTAAAAAATAGTAGGGGTTTTTCAATTCTCACGCGTTAAGTATGAAAAGAATAACAATTCATTCATCGAGGCAAACACATGACACATTGTTTTACTAAAAATAATACCCATCGATTTACCCCCAAACTTCTTTCTCTCACTATCGCTTCTCTTTTTTCATTGTCGAGCTTTGCCCAAGAGGCCACAACCAATACCAAAGAAGAAGAAGTTGAAAAAATTCAAGTGATCGGCTCCAATATCAAAGGCGGACAAGTAGCTGAGGCCCTAGCGGTTACTGTCATCGGTTCTGAAGTGATAGGTACTTTGGGCATTGATTCCATAGATGACTTGTTACAACTTATTCCTGAAAATGGACAAAATTTTTTTAATGAAGGTGAAAATATTAGTGGCGGCGTGAATTCCGCAAGGGGTGACATAGGCACCTATAACTTACGTAACTTGGGTACTGGTAACACTTTAGTATTACTTAATGGTCGAAGAATGGTCAACTCGGCGTCCTATCAAACTGAAGAAGTGGGCGGTAGTTTTGTGCCGGTCACCTCGGTGAATGTCAATACTATTCCTGTTGTCGGCTTAGATCGAGTGGAAGTGTTGCGCGATGGTGCATCAGCCATCTATGGAGCAGATGCCGTAGCAGGCGTTGTAAACCACGTTATAAAATCTGATTTTGTTGGGTTTACACTCTCAGGCAGATGGGCAGAATATCAACATTTACCCCGAGACCAACAAACCCTCACCCTTGAGTGGGGCAAAGATTTTAATGAAGGTAGAACTAACGTTAGCACCTTTTTCAATTATTTCTCTCGGGACAGAGTCAACTCCCAAGATGATGAACGTTGGGCCAATTCTGATTTTCGGTCACGGGTGCCTGAAGATTCACCGTGGTTTGGTGATACCGGATTTCGTAGGGATTCTGCCAATTCACTATTTGGTCAATATGACTTAGTTAGCAGTGCATCAGGTGCAGGTGTAAGAGATATATTTACTGACGGGAGCGGTGAATTTGAAACTTACCCTATTGGTGATGCACGTTGTGAATACGCACTCAATGCCACTACCTGCGGTGCCATAGATGGCCAAGGGACTAATCGTCTCAACCTAAATGCCGATCGCGACCTCAGTTCAGAACTCTCGCGGTTGAACTTGTTTATGTTTATTAACCATGAATTCGAAAACGGCGTTGAAGCCTTCACTGAAATGTCTTACTACAAGTCAGAAACCAACTTGAGACGCCATGCCAGTGCTTCTTTTTCAACTTCTAAACTCAGAGTGGGTGCAGAAAATTACTATAATCCGTTTGGCCCTTGTGGCTCACCGAACAGGTTAGCGGATGAGAGTATTCCTGATGTGCCATGCAGTGGCCTTGAATTAACTATTGATAATTATCGCTTTGCCGAGCTACCGCGTATTATCGATAACGACGGCGACTCTTACCGTTTCTTACAGGGATTTAGAGGTGAAATGGGTGAGTGGGACTGGGAAACGGCCTTTGCACACTCCAAGGCGACAAAAGATGACGTTACCCGAAACCGGGTATCAAATACCCTGATGGCAGAAGCCTTATTTGATTCCACAGCCGCAGCTTACAACCCTTTTAGTGGTGGAGTGGATTCTAATATTGAGCGTGCTCTGATTGATGTAGTGCGTTTAAGTGAAACGGAATTAACCACTTTTGATGCAAAATTTTCTCATCCTGAAATATTTACTTTGCCTGCTGGCCCTGTCGGTTTTGTAGTAGGAGTTGAATATCGTAACGAGTCATTTGTTGATGACAGAGATGACAGACTGGACGGCACTATTGCTTTCACCGATTATGAAGGTGACACTTATCCTTTCGTATCAGATGTGGTTAACTCAAGCCCGACGCCTGATAACTCAGGCGAACGTGACGTATCTTCATTATTTGCGGAACTTCAAGTCCCTATTCTCAAAACGTTAAACGCTCAGGTGGCACTACGCTATGAGGATTTCTCTGATGTGGGTAACACCACTGTAGGTAAGGTGGCCTTTGGCTGGCGTCCAATAGATATGTTGTTGGTGCGTGGTTCATGGTCAGAAGCGTTTCGAGCGCCTAACCTAGTGACCATCAACGAAAGTATCGTGGCACGTAATAATACTCGAAATGATTTCGCGTGTATCTATGCAGCAGAAAACGGCGGTGATCCTGACCAAGATACGCTTGATTGTAGAAACTCCATACAACGTATTGCTCAAGGTAGTGGTCTTCTAGAACCTGAAGAGTCGACTAATACCTCTGTGGGTCTGGTACTGACCCCTACAGATGATTTCACTATCACCTTCGATTACTGGTCAATAGATAAAGAAAATACTATTGGTTTGTTTGGAGAAGAAAATCATACCGTATTGGATTTATTAGCGCGGATTGAAAATGGCCTAAATAATTGTGATACAGCGCAGTTTAATCCTGCTGTCACACGTCAAGCTCCAGACGATGATCAAACCGCGATATACGAAGCAGCTGGCCTTTGTGCCGGAGGCGATATCCAATTTATAGATGACCAATATGCGAATCTGGATGACCGTAACTTAGCAGGTTATGACATTGGTATTTATTACGACTTACAAACTGAAATCGGCAAGTTCAAGTTCAGTTACAACGGTTCATTCATTGAAAAATTTGAACAAGTGGCGGGTGGTCAAGCGGCGTTACTGGTAGCTGCACAAGAATCTGGTGTGTTGCCAGCTAATATACCTATTGATGGTTTTGCTGATTTAATCGGTCAAGATGGTAACCAAGAAAAACGCCAATCGATGCGGGTTTCATGGCGCAAAGGTGATCTCGCCGCATCTTTGAGTGGTAACAAGATAGGTAGCTTTTATCAAAGTAGGTTAACTCTAGATGATGGTACACTTTATGTCGTACCTTCAATGACCACGTTTAATGCCACCTTTGATTATAACTTTGATGTGAATGACATCAGTACTCGTTTACGTTTAGGCATTCGGAACTTAACCGACGAGCGGGCACCACTTACTAGCAACTACTTCGGATTCTCCTCCGATGCACATCGAGATTTTGGTCGCAGCTATTACATGGACTTCAAAACCAAGTTCTAATATTTTCTTATCCTTACAAGGGCCAGACTTTCTTAGATGATCTGGCCCGCCTCAATCAATAAATTAACTTAAACACAAGGCAGTAAAATGAGTAATAGCTTACCGGATATTACCGATCAACATCGTGCTCGATTCCAAGATATAGGTTTGGTAATGGGACCAGGCGTTTTTGTCTTGATGATGTTATTTGGAGGATCCCAAACCACAATGGAACCTGCGGCATGGCGTGTGGCAGCTGTTGGTTTATGGATGGCCATTTGGTGGGCAACAGAAGCGGTACCTGTGCCGGTTACCGCATTTTTACCGATTGTTGTCTTTCCATTTTTGGGTATTAGTACATTGGCAGAAGCCACAGCATCTTATGCCAATCCGATAATTTACTTGTTCCTCGGTGCGTTTATTTTAGCCCTTGCTGTAGAAAGATGGGATTTACACAAACGTATTGCCTTGGCCATTTTATCCTATACCGGTACTGACGGTAGTCGCTTGATTGGCGGCTTTATGTTGGTTGCTGCATTATTGTCCATGTGGATGACGAACACCTCTACCACTATGATGTTAATGCCCATCGCATTATCTGTGGCTAGAGTGATTGCAGACAACAATACCCACCTGAATCAAGAACAAACCAAATCATTTCAGGTAGCCATGTTACTTGGACTGGCATATGCCGCTACAATAGGTGGTTTAGCCACATTAGTCGGCACCCCACCTAACGCACTCTTAGCCGCGTTTCTAAACGAAAACTATGACATTAAAATCACCTTTGCTAGCTGGATGTTAGTGGGAGTACCCGTGATGTTAGTGATGTTGCCATTGGCTTGGTTATCTCTTACGCGCTGGACCTTTAAAATAGATATTCCGGCTAACCCTGAGGTGAACAAACATTTAGCACAATTAAAGGATGACTTAGGAAAAATGACATCCGCAGAAAAACGTGTGGCTGCTATTTTTGCACTAGTGGTCATATTTTGGATTGTTAGAAGACCTATATCCACATTGCTGAATATCGATTTTTTGACTGACACTGGCATAGTGATGTCAGCAGCCTTGTTATTGTTTTTATTACCCAGTGGCGATAAAAAACAACCGCAAATTATGATTTGGCATGATGTTAATCGACTACCTTGGGGAGTACTTATTTTGTTTGGTGGCGGCTTAAGTTTAGCCGCTGCTGTTTCTTCTTCGGGTCTGGCAGCCTGGTTAGGCAGTAGTCTCACTCCTCTTGGCGCATTTGGCATATTTGCCTTAGTGATTGCCGCCACCGGTTTAGTGATATTTTTAACTGAACTCACCAGCAATGTCGCAACAGCAGCCACCTTTTTACCAGTAGTCGCTGCAGTCGCCCTTGAACTAGGTGTGTCGCCATTATTATTGTGTGTTCCAATTACTTTAGCAGCAAGCTGTGCCTTTATGTTGCCAGTTGCCACACCGCCCAATGCTATTGTATTTGCATCTGGACTTATCAATATCCCGCAGATGGTCCGTGCAGGTGCGGTACTAAACGTGATTGGTATGATATTACTTTCTGCCGTCTCAATTTGGTTAGCACCTTTGGTGTTTTTATGAGGGGGGTTACGTTTTACAAGTTAGCTTTGAAAATTTCCAGTTTTGCGTTTTTACTATTTTTTTCATGTCACAATATTCATGCAAAAGATAACGTCAATAATAGCGATGCCTTTTTTAAGGCCATAGTCGCTCCCAACGTCCAACCCACATCTAACCTAACACGTTTGTTAATACGGGTATTATTTGTGGGTAATAGTTTTAGTTTTTACAACAATGGCATACACAATCATCTTGGCAGTTTGATCCGTTCCTCTGGAGAATGGAAAAGACAACAAAATCGGCTGCGATTATCCACGTTGTCTGGTGGACATATAAGCGAGCACAGTGCCGATTTAGACTCTATATTAAGTGATGCATCTCAAAGTTGGGACGCCATTGTTTTACAGGGGCACAGTAATGAGCCTATTAGCGCCAAAAAAAATAAGGCGTTTGTTTTAGCGACTGCAAAGGCGGTTAAACAAATAAAAGCGAAAGGCATACAACCAATATTGTTTATGACTTGGGGTTATAAAGGTCAGCCCGATATGGGGGCAGATCTTGCCAATGTGTATACTAAATTAGCTAATAAGTTAGAGGTGTTGGTGGTACCAGTAGGTGTTGCTTTTGCTATGGCAGAAACAGAGCTCAGCAATATCGAACTGTTTGTGCCGGATGTGTTAGGTGTTGACCGCGAAAATCAACTTACCTACCGAAAAGACTGGAAACACCCCAGTGAAGCGGGCACTTATTTAGCTGCCTGTGTATTTTATGCAACCTTGTATCAACGCTCCCCCGAGGGCATCATTTTCACTGGGAAATTGGATAAAGCTACCGCTTTGGCCTTGCAAAAACTCAGTTGGAAAGTCACTCAACAGTTTTTTAAAAAGGTTAAATAATGCGATCAATTAGTCATAGAAACACACTGCTGAGCTTATTGTGTTGTTTGTTTAGTGCAAATCTTTATGCAAAGAGCTGTGAGTTTAAAGCCGTGAGTTTTACCACTAGTTTTGAAACGGCCAAGCTCAATAGTTGTGAACAGTTATCCGACAATCATTATTTATTAACCACCGATGCTGAAAATCGCCCGATTAACCCAAGCCCTTGGTATGCCTTTAAAGTTGAACTAAATGAAGCTGCCAAAACCCAGCAAATAAAAATTAGCATTCAAGCAAAACAATCTAAGCCTAGATACCTGCCTAAGATGAGTATCGACAGCAAAACCTGGCAAGACCTACCTTTTGTGATCAAAGACAATCAGATAACGTTTGAACTTACCCTTACCAAAACGTTATTTATTGCAGGGCAAGAAATTATCAATAATGCACAATACCTAAGCTGGATGAGCGAGGTAGCTCAAGCCAGTAGTTTTACCCAGATCAAGCTAGGTAACTCTACTTTAGGTCGGCCCATTGATGGCTTAATTTCGCAAAACGCCAATAATACTGAATGGTTATTGATTTTAGGCCGTCAACATCCACCAGAAGTGACAGGTGCACTAGCGCTGCTTGGTTTTGTTGATGAATTAGCACAAGGCACCCAACTTCAAAAAGCTTTTCTTGAGCGTTTTAATGTACTGATTGTCCCTAATCTGAATCCTGACGGTGTAGCTGCTGGAAACTGGCGGCACAATAGTAAAGGTATTGACCTAAATCGTGACTGGGGGAAATTCACTCAAGTTGAAACAGCCTTGATTAAAGCAAAATTTGATAACCTGCTAACAGGCTCACAACGCATCGTATTTGCTTTGGACTTTCACTCCACTCAACAGGATATATTTTATACTATGCCAACAGATTACACTGTGGCACCCAGCCAATTTTCCAATGACTGGTTGAGTAAAATAAAAACTGAAACGGTTTCGTCTTTTGTTGTTAGGCCCAAGCCAGGTTCAAGCCCCGGGCGAGGGGTGTTTAAGCAATATATTGCAGATAAATATAAGGTACATGCAGTCACATTTGAATTAGGTGACAACACCCAAAGGGAATTAATTAACCACGTTGCCAGCATTGCTGCGCAAACTCTTGTTGAACAAATGCTTGAAACGCCGCCACAAGCCTTTATTTATTCAGCGACTGCACCATAAAATATTAGTCCGGTCATTGCATCTCGCTTATCCAGATGATGAATGTTCACTTAGTGATGAAAGAATAATCGTAACTATTCAGCCTCATGAAAATATATTTTGACGATCCCAGCGATCGTATTGACTGATCCCGCTAGGATGTCAGACTTGCCTTAATATCACTTTAGTTATTAACCAATGAAGATTGACGGCATTGAAATCGACAGTGTGATCGATTCAACAAAAAAGTTGCTTACAGAGGATAAATCAATTTCGCCGGCCTTAAGAGCGGCAATTGAATTGATCATGCTGGTTGTGTCTTTGCTTGCTAATCGATTAGGACTAAATAGCCAAAACAGCAGTAAACCACCCTCCACAGATTTTGATAGAAAGAAGAATTCAAGGACTAAATCTGACAATCCGGCCGGCGGCCAGAAAGGGCGGGAGGGTAAAACGCTGAGCCCGTTCGAAGAGCCCGATGTAGTCAAGGATATTCCCGTAAACAGGGCGCTATTGCCTCCTGGGAAGTATCGTGATGCTGGCGTCCAGTGTCGTCAAGTGGTTGACATAGAAATATCACGCATGGTCACCGAATACAGAGCGCAAATACTGCTCAACGAAACAGGCAAGAAATTCACAGCTGAGTTTCCACAAGGTGTTAACAGTGCTATCCAATATGGCGATGGCATTAAAGCGCACGCGGTTTACCTGTCACAATATCAATTGCTGCCTTATAAACGTATTGAAGAGTATTTTTCCGATCAACTCAATATTCCGATCAGTGCGGGAACCTTGTTTAACTTCAATCAAAAAGCGTCAGATTTAATTGAGCAAACAGGTGCCGCGGATCGGATCAAAGCCGCACTACGAGCATCACCCGTGCTGCATGTTGATGAAACAGGCGTCAACATTAACGGCAAGCGGCGTTGGTTACATTGTGCCTCATCACTTACCTGGACGTATTTCCATGCCCACGATAAACGTGGGAAAGAGGCCATGGATGCGGCCGAGATACTGCCATGCTTTACGGGCATTCTGTGCCATGACCACTGGAAACCTTACTACAAATATATCCTATGTGAACATTCTCTGTGCAATGCCCATCATTTGAGAGAATTGGAAAGAGCGTGGGAGCAAGACAAGCAGAAATGGGCCAATGAAATGCGTGCACTGCTGACCAAGCTTTGTCAGGACGTGAAGGATAATGACGGTAAGTTAACGCCAGAGTCTGCCCGCGTCGCCAGAGAACAGTACCGTGAAATACTCTTTGAGGGTGATAAGGAGTGTCCGCCACCAAATGAGGAGGACCGACCAGCAGGACAACGGGGTCGTTTAAAACGAACCAAAGCGCGCGCCTTGCTTGAACGGCTCAGAGAATTTGAAAATGATGCGCTTAGATTTATCGAAATAAAAGATGTCCCCTTTACTAACAATCAAGGGGAAAACGATATTCGAATGACAAAAGTACATCAAAAAATATCGGGATGTTTCAGAAGTCAAAACGGTGCGGATATGTTTTGTTTGCTTCGCAGTTACATATCCAGTTGTCGCAAGCAAGATGTTTCAGCAAGTGAGGCGTTGCGACTATTGTTCAAGGGCAGGCTTCCTGACATCTTTTCATCTGCGCGACCTGAATAGTTACGAATAATCAACCTCTTCCGGTTTAATCTCACGAGATTATTGATAATGATAGACGGAGAGATAAATGAACAAGTTTGTGAAATACCTAAGTATCGTTGTTTTTACACTTTTCACTGTACCTGCTTTTGCCCTTGATGACGCAGTGAACACAGGAATATTTAACGATACCGCGATGGATGGTTATGACACCGTTGCTTATTTTACCCAAGGTAAAGCCGTTGCAGGTAATAAGAAGTTCCAATTTTTATGGCGTGATGCTAATTGGCGTTTCTCTAGCCAAAAGAATGTAGACTTGTTCAAACAAAACCCAGAAATGTATGCTGTTCAATACGGTGGCTACTGCGCATGGGCAATGGCGGATGGAAAAACGGCGGGGATTGATCCTCAAGCATGGCACATCGAAGAGGGAAAGTTATATCTAAACTATAACAAGAAAGTACAACAGGATTGGCTTTCTACTATAGAAGCAGACATTGTTTCTGCAGATAAAAATTATCCTGAAATTACTAATGTCAGTAAATTTCGAAGCAACTAATGATATTTATTAAAACCATAAGCCCGTTTATCAGGCTTTTTTTTTGTTTGCCCAGCGAAGCTGGCAAACCCGACAGGCTGAAAGAAGCCTGATCACCCTGACTAAGGGGAAGATAATCCGAATGGCAAGGGCGTCACCGGCTAACGGTGGGGTCTGAAGGAAGCCATAGGAAGTTAGAGGTACACAACTAACCGTAACCTGTTTCGGCGGCATTGGTGGGTAAGCGTCCAAAATAGCGCGAAGCCCAATACTTAGTCAAACTAATGCTGTGTTTGAGGGTGGCATTTCTAACAGGGAGTCAGTGCAGTAACTGGGGAAGCCTGGCATTGTATCCAATCAAAATGATTGGACGTATCGTTCAAGGAGTGATCCAAGAATGTTGCGAGTGTGAGGTGGCAGATGAACCCGTAGTAGTGAGTAAGGCTAGGCCTGTGAAAGCCAGTAATGGTGTGGAGGGGAAAACCCAGCCGACTATCAGCAGTGTGTTTGATAGGGTCAATTTTAGTCAAAAGCTTTCATTGATTGCGAAGGGGGGAAGTGATTTATAAATCACAACGTGTAGTGGAATTTATATCGGGTCTACGAGTTGCCTAATAAGGCAAGGTCTCCTTGATTGGCTGAGAGTGAAACCAAGGCTGAGGATGGAACTGGGCACGGGGAGTAATTATTCCTCTTTACTAGAGGCAAAATAAAGGTGGTTAAGTACATTGCATTATAGGGATAAATCCCTCGCTAGAAGGCTTGCTGCGATAATGAAACAAACCTAACCGATACAAAGGAAACCAAAGCCAAGTGATGTGAGACAATAATGTGAGAGTGCATTTTAGCCTTTATGGGCGTTTGTTATCACTACAAGCGCTTTATCTGGCATACAAACAAGTGAAAAAGAATCAAGGCGCTGCCGGAATTGACGGTCAGAGCATAGGTGACTTTACGCAAAATTTGGAAAAAGAGCTTAAACAATTATTGCTTGAACTCAAAGAAAAGCGCTACCGAGCGCAACCAGTCAAGCGCGTTGAAATCGACAAAGATGATGGAGACAAGCGACAACTAGGTATTCCAACAGTTCGAGACCGCATTGTTCAACAATGTTTATCGAATATCATGACCCCTATATTTGACCCACACTTTCATCCATCGAGTTATGGGTATCGCGTGGGGCGAAGCTGTCATCAAGCTATCAGCAAAGCGACGTTATTTATACGCAGGTACAACAAACGGCACGTAGTTGATATGGATTTGTCGAAATGTTTTGATACGCTTGACCATGAGTTGATTTTAAAATTCGTGAGAAAACGTATTACAGACGGCAGTATTTTAAACTTGATAAGACAGTTTCTCAACAGCGGTGTAATGATAGGCTCAACGTTTGAAAATAGTGAGATTGGTAGCCCACAAGGTGGCGTAATTAGCCCGTTATTATCAAATATCTACCTAGATGAGTTTGACCAAGAAATGATGAGAAGACAGCACCGAATAGTGCGTTATGCTGATGATATCTTGATATTCTGTACCTCAACATCAGGCGCAGAAAACGCATTGAAAGTAGCGAGTCAACTACTAGAAGTGACACTGAAACTTAAAGTGAATGAGCGTAAGACCCATATAGCACATAGCGATACGGGGATAAAATTCTTAGGGGTGATAATTGGTAGCAATTACACGCGTATTCAAGAAAAGAAACTCAAAAACTTCAAAGTAAAAGTGAAACAATTCACTAAGCGTAATGGAGCCGGTAATTTAGCGACAGTGCTAAAAAGACTTAACCCAGTACTGAGGGGATTTGTAAATTACTTCAAAATAGCGAATATAAGCAACATTTTACAGCAACTGTTTACTTGGATCCGGCGAAGATTAAGGGCGGTACAACTGAGGTTGTGGAAAAAGCCGATGAGATTACATAGGCGATTGAAACAATTAAAGTTTAAGCCTCCTTTTAAGTTTATCAAGATGAATTCATGGCGAAGTGCTAAGAGTCCATTGGCAAACTACGCAATGCCCAACAAATGGTTTAAAGAAATGGGTTTGTATCAGATAGATAAACTTAAAACAGGGGTTCTTGCTTCTTATTACTAAATGAATGAGAAACAGTAAATTGCATGAGCCGTATAAGAGGTCCGTACGTACGGTTCTGTGAGAGGGATGAGGCAAAAGCCTCACCCTACTCGATGTCTGCGTAACAGTGCAAAGTAAGTACTTAGAACATTCAATAGAACAATTGGAGATCACTATGGAAAAATTCACTCAACTATTGATTATTTTATTGTTAGGGGTATTCAGTCAATTTTCATCTGCACAAGTTGAGCGCAGTCAACTGACCAGCAGTATAGAAAACAGAGAGCCTATCGATAATCTTGAAGGTTTTGTGCAAGGTCAAAGCAACGAAATGAAGCGGGTTTATTTTTTCACGCAAATCACTGGACTAAAGAATAAGCAAATTATTCACCGCTGGTTGTATGCAGGAGAAGAAAAAGCGGCAGTGACTTTGAATATAGGTGGTGATAGCTGGCGCACTTACTCGAGTAAACGTTTGCCAAGGTACTGGCAAGGAAAATGGCAAGTACAGGTATGGCAAGGTGACCTAATGTTAATTAGTCACCACTTTGAAGTGCGTTATCCAGACTATATCGGTCAAGGCTGGGGCAAATATTTGCTGAATGCAGCCATAGTTGTCGCAAAAACACACCACGCAAAAAGCATCAAACTACAAGCCGATCCCTTTGCTGAGGACTTTTATCGGGCAAATGGCGCAGTCAAGGTTGGTCAAACAGAATCACTTAGTGTACCGGGGCGTTTTTTACCTTTACTGGAAATTTGTCTTTAGCCAAGCTCTCACAGGACTTATGTTTCTGATAACATAGACTACGTCATTATTTGTTCAGGAAGTTTCATGTCAACACGCATTATCCGAATCGCCACTCGCAAAAGTGCCTTAGCGTTATGGCAAGCAGAGTTCGTTAAAGCGGCGTTACTTAGCGCCCATAACAATTTACAAGTTGATCTTGTGCCTATGAGTACTCAGGGCGACAAGATTTTAGACACTCCCTTAGCTAAAATTGGTGGCAAAGGTTTGTTTATTAAAGAGCTAGAAGTGGCGATGACTGAAGGTCGCGCTGATATTGCTGTGCATTCTATGAAAGACGTGCCAATTGCTTTCCCTGATGGATTTGGGCTGCATGCCATTTGTGAGCGTGAAAATCCCTTTGATGCCTTTGTGTCTAATCACTTCAATTCTCTCGAATCGTTACCATTAAATGCAGTAGTAGGCACATCGAGTTTGAGACGTCAGTGCCAAATACGTAAAGTCAGGCCTGATTTGGTGATCAAAGATTTACGGGGCAATGTGAATACCCGATTGGCTAAGTTAGATGCAGGTGAATATGACGCCATTGTGTTAGCCGCAGCAGGCTTGATCCGACTGGGCATGCGAGAGCGGATCCAATCTGAGATGCAGCCTGAAATATCACTTCCCGCTGTGGGGCAGGGTGCCGTAGGCATTGAATGTCGTAATGATGATGCAGATTTGATTGCGCTATTAGCCCCTTTGAATCACCTTGAAACATCTATTAGGATAAAGGCAGAAAGGGCAATGAACACCAAATTAAAGGGTGGCTGCCAAGTGCCTATTGGCAGTTTTGCCGAATTAGATGGTCAACATATTACGTTACGGGGTTTGGTTGGTTCGGTCGATGGTAAAACGATGTTGTATGCCAAGCACACTGACATTCTAGAACATGCCGAAAAGCTGGGAGAATATGTCGCAGAATTGTTGCTTGCCCAAGGGGCGGGGGAGATCCTCAGCGCTTTGCAAGCCGATTAGCCTGTGACATTTTTAGTCCTTAGGCCTCAAGCTAAATGCCAAGCGAGTGCACAAGCATTTAGCCAAGCAGGATTATCTGCAGTTGCTTGCGGCTTGATTGATACTGTTGTGGATGATGAAGCCATTGGCCAATTACCTACAAAATTAGCCGATTTACGCAGCCATGATGAAGAAAATATTTATGTGATAGTGACCAGCACAGTGGCCGCTCAGCAATGTGTGTTGATGAAAAATCAATGGCCCCAAAGTGTGTGTTTTTTTGCAGTGGGACCCAGTACTGGGCATATTTTACAGGTCGCTGGTCTTGAGGTTGTTGTTCCACAGGAACCCAGAACGGAAGGGCTGCTTGCCCTACCTCAACTTACTCAGGTGGTTAATCAAAGCGTCATAATTATGAAAGGTTTTGGCGGCAGAGAATTACTCCGGGATGTCTTGATTAGCCGGGGTGCTAAAGTGGCAGAGTGGGAAGTGTATAAACGAGTCAAATTAGACTCTCCCGTTTTCACACAAGACTGGCGCGCAAGGCAAATTCGTTGCATTATTGCTACCAGTGGTGAGGTTATTCAAGCTGCTTTTGAGTATTTTGAAGCGAGTTGGCTTAAGAGGTTAAACTGGATCGTCGTTAGCCAGCGAACCGCAGATATAGCATCTAAACTGGGGGTAACCCAGTTAGACATTAGCAGTGATGCCAGTGATCAGGCACTTATTCAATGCGCACAACAGTTGGTTACTCGCGCAAGACATTTTTCGGAGCATTAAATGACAGACAGTCAGGACAAGTTAACCCCGTCAGATGCAGCAAAGCTGGCAGAGTTGGAAAAACAATTAGCTAAAGAAAAGACGGCTAGTCCCTTAACAAAAAACAAGCAGGCCTCATCGTCATCGAATAAAAGTATGGAAAATCAGCCAACCAAACCTAGCGATCCCTTAGAGAAAGCAACCAGCCATAAAAGCAGTAAAAGTACGGCGTCTTCTATTCCACGTAAACCCGCTACTGCATCTAAAGGGAACACTGGCGTATTGTGGTTTTTCACTATCATTAATTTATTGCTACTGGCCGCCATCATTGGTGCAGGTTACTGGGCATGGCTGGGGTGGCAAACACAAAGCCAACAACAAACTGATGTTTTAGCTGCCCAGCAAACGAGTCTGGATCAACAGCAAATCAGCCTTGAGCAGAAACAAAGTGACATCGCTGATTCTATTGCCTCCAACCAACTGGCGAAGGGTGATCTAGAACAACAAAACCAAGCATTACAGATAAGTATGCAAAGCCTGATTGAACAATTCCAACTTACCAGTGCACAAGTGCAAACCAATCAGCGTAACCTAGCCGATGTATCGGGTCGTAGACCTGCGGATTGGTTATTGGCCGAAGCTGATTTCCTGATACGTATGGCAGGGCGCAAACTCTGGTTAGAACATGATGTTAAAACTGCCACCATGATGTTGCAATCTGCCCAGAGTCGTCTTCAAGATTTAGACGATCCTAGTTTGTTACCTATACGGGCAGCGCTGGCAGAGGATGTACAAGCCCTGCAACAAATGAATCCAGTTTCAACTAGCTCTATCGCATTGGCTTTAGGTGCCATGCTAAAACAAGTAGATAACTTACCTTTAGCTTTCTTTAAAAAGCCTGAGGCAGAAGCAGTTGATGATACCGTCACAGGATCTATTGATGATTGGCGCTCAAATTTAGCCCGTAACTGGCGAGAGGCCACAAAGAATTTTTTTAGTTTTAAAAAGGTGACTGCCGACATCAAACCTTTTATGTCTGAGCAACAACAATGGTTATCTAAAGAGCAGCTCAAGTTTGCCTTGCTGCGAGGGCAAATAGCCGTCTTACAAGAAAACTCAACGCTTTATCAGCAGTCGATACAAACCGCGTTTGGATTATTAATTGAGTCATTCGATACTGAAAAAGACAGTGTTGTTCAATTTACTGATAGCCTTAGCAACCTACAAAGGACTGACTTTGAAAAAACTTATCCTAAGCAGTTTAATGTCGCACCATTACTGCAAGATGTAATCGAACAACGCTTAAATAGCCGTTTTGTAAACGGAAATAACTAATCATGAGTCATCTAATTAGAATTTTTCTGGTCTTAGTTCTGTTACTGATAGGTGTCGTCATTGCTGCAATGATTTTCGACGATAGTGGTTATGTTATGGTCGAATTTAACGGCTGGGTAGTCGAGATGAATGTCTGGTCACTTTGCTTATCGCTGATTGCTATTTTTGTCGGTTTAATGCTCATCAACTTATTGATTAAAACTTCTCTGGCCGCTGCTTCTGGTTCGAAAAATTGGTTAGGTAACTGGGGTGATCGTAAAAAGAAAAAAGCCTTTACTGCTGGTTTGATAGCTTTGGCTGAAACCAATTATCTGCTTGCCCAAGAAAATTTCAAAAAGATTGAAAATGAAGATTTTGATGGGATTAATTTGTTAGCCGCAGCTGAAGTGGAAATGCAACTGGGGCAACCTGAACAAGCTAAAAGTTATTGGCGTTTGGCTACAACCTATGAAAAGTCGACCTTGGCAGCTAATTTATGCTTAATTCGTGATGCCTTGCAACACCATCAGTCAGATGAAGCGATCACACTTATTCAAAGTCTAAGTGAGAAACAGCAAGCTCAAACACCGGTACTAAAACTCTGGGCACAAGCACTGGGTCAAGCAGGCAAATGGCTAGAGTTAAAAGGCAAGTTAAAAGGCTGGAAAAAAGCACTAGGTAACGATTACGAACCTTTAATGCAGCAGGCCTCAAAAGGTCACTTTGCAGAAATCGCCAGTAAGGAAGGGGCTGGCCAGCTAACACAAAACTGGAAGTCGTTACCACGAACCACACGCAAAGATCCTGCACAGCAAGCTGCATATATACAGCAGCTTATTGATCAAGGCATGCATGGGGATGCAGAACTTGCTTTGGTGGAATACCAAAAATCTGCACCTCATCCACTCCTGATACCTTTGTTCAAGCTCATTAAATTGCCCAACCCAACCGCAGCAATTAAAACACTAGAGTCTTGGCTGAAACAAGATGGTTTAAATGTCGAACTATTATCCGCTTTAGGACATATTGCGTTTAACGCAAATGACAAACTATTAGCAGAAAAAGCGTTAGCTAAGGCGATTAAATTGGGTAATCGACGGGAAGATTTAGTTTTGATGGCAAGTATAAAAGAGTCACAAGACGATCAACAACAAGCCCTACAGTTGTATAAGCAGAGTATGGGAACTCACGAAAATTAACCTAAGGTTAAATGATTGCAGTTAAATAAACACACTTTTGCTGGTTTGCAGCTCAAACAAATATGCTTCTGTGTATTTTTATTTGTTCTATCGTGTCGTTTACAGGCTGCACAACCTTTAACAGCAACTGAAGCCTCACCCATATTTGAGCTAGTCACTTTAGGTGACGCTGGTGGTATTCAAGATGGCAATCTTAGCGCTTTTTTATTCAGAGCTTTATCAGAACCTAACTATATTGCCCTAGATGCAGGTACTGTGATTAACGGCATCAATGTATCGCTGGCTAACAATGCTTTTAAAGACGTAGCGCTAAATGCAGATAAAAAGTTGTCCCTAACAGGCAATATTCTACAGCATCACATCAAAGGTTATTTGATTAGCCATGGTCACCTAGATCATGTTGCAGGACTATTGATTGCAGCGCCAGACGACAGTAACAAACCTATTTATGCACTTAAGTCAGTTAACCAAACCATTATGGATAGCTATTTCAATTGGAAAGCTTGGCCGAATTTTACAAATAAAGGTATACCGCCTTTTTTAAATACATACCAAGTCATAGACCTAGTTCCTCAGCAAAGTATCAGTCTGCAAAACACCCAGCTAAAAGTCACTGCATTCAGCCTTAGCCACTCTGTTGAGTCAACTGCATTTGTGATTGAATTCCAAGATAACTTGTTTGTGTACTTTGGCGACACCGGCCCAGACGAAGTCGAGAAACAAGAAAAACTTGCAACTATTTGGCACTACCTAGCCAAGCAAATGCAAACGAAAAAGCTGAGAGGGTTAGTGATAGAAGTATCATTTGATAATCAACAACCTGATAATCTTCTATTTGGTCATTTAACCCCAAAATGGTTAATGTCAGAACTCACTTATTTCTATTCGTTGGTAGAACAAAAAGAGCAGTTTCAGTCTATGGGTGTCATCATCAGCCATATTAAATACAGTCTAAAAAGTGGTCTTGATCCTAGAGATAAAATTCAACAAGAACTGCAACAAGGAAATACGCTAGGTTTCAACTTTATACTTGCTAAACAGGGGCGACGAATTATATTGTAGTAGGCATAAGTATCTTATTTTAAATATGTTATTAAAAAAATTAAAAATCACATCCGGTTACCTAATAATGATACCAGCCCATATCTTTATACTTAATCTTTACGGTGTAATTTTAATTTGATTATATTCGATTTAATTTGCCCTATTTGCATAATGATTTGTCAATATTGCCGATACCTCAATATTGGTCTGTATCATAGGTTAGTCACTTGTAAGAGATGAAAATCATAAAATACAGCTAACACCTCTGCGTGACGTTCTATGAAAAATCTAAGTGTTCTTTTATCAGGCAACCCCAGAATAAAACCAAATAAAAGTGGTAAAAGCGGCATAATTCATTAGAATCACCGCTCGCTTAATCAAGCTGATTGGGTGTTGTAAATGTGGCGTCTAATGTAGACTAGCTAATATGTCTCCACGATGATGAGCACCCAACTCCACATTTTTGTCGAGTTGATCAGTCAGACGTAGTGATGCAGCTAAATAGACTGACGGAACCCATAGCTCAGTTAGATACAGCGCAGCCTTTAAAGGCTGACTAGATTTTATATGCACCCGTAGCTCAGTTGGATAGAGTATCGGCCTCCGAAGCCGAGGGTCGCGCGTTCGAATCGCGCCGGGTGCACCATACTTCAATGGCTTTAATTGGTAGTAAGCACTAACTAAATATAATTCGTGGCTATGTCGTGTCCAAATTAAAAATTATCCATCTTATTTAGTACACTTTTTATCTCTTACCAATAACGACTGAACCATAGTCTTTTTCATTTTCAAATAGACTAATAGACGTAGCCGCTTAGGAGCGTTAGTTTCGGCCTGAACCTATGAAGAACGCAAAAATCACAAAGAACAGGTAAAAAAATCCCTGACTGATGATGACAGTGATTTTTTTAACATTCCGGCTTACGAGCGATTTAAAGAGTCAGCTCGTTAAAAAATGTTTTCAGCTTTGTGTTAGTGTGAATTTACATCATAACTCGCCCCTCAAATACTAAAACTCTAAATGGTTTTTATTGGACACTTAACTTAATTCACGTCTCCGATTACATTTGAAAACATGCGATTTGCAGCTGACCCGTCTTGTCTAGTTAGGTTTGGTACATATCGAGAATAAACTCGAAAAAGCATTTCAGTATTTGCATGACCCATCTGATTCGCTATCCACTCAGGGCTTTCTCCTGATTCCAACCATAAGGTAGCTGCCGTATGCCTCATCTGATAGGGATTACGCTTTTCTAGATTAACAGAACGAAGTAATGGGTACCAAACGCGCTTTGTTACACCATTATGACTCAGCGGATTGCCTTCTTGATTAATGAACACGTAAACATAGTTGCTCGTTCTTAATTTCATTCGTAAAAATGCTTCATAAACCGGTTGGCTCATTTGAATATCACGCTGACTGAAATCATTTTTTGTATAGTTGGTTTCCCCTTCAACTATAGTTTCACGGATCTTAATTTTACGGTTTTCAAAGTCAACGTACTTCCATTTTAAACCATCTACTTCACCAGTGCGCATTCCAGTGAAAAAGCGGATAAGAAAATAATCCCTAAAATCTTCACGGCAATTCTGTAAAATCAGATTGATTTCATCGGGTCTAAACGGCTTTATATCGGTTTTCGGTACTTTTAATGGCTTTATTCCTCTATAAGAGGAAATAAAACCAAAGCGTTCGGCCGCTTCTGTAAGCACTGCACGTAAAAGCTTCATATGTTTGTTAACATGTGCCGGAGCTAAAGGATCACCATTTCTTTTCTTTAAGCTGCAAATATAAGTGCGAAAAGCGAGAACTTGCTGTTTCGTCACTTTATCAATCTGGATATCCCCAAAAAATGGAATAATTCTGTTTTGAATTATATGGGTGACAGACACCGTATAACCCTTCCGCCATTGGACTTTGTTTTCTTCAAACCATAGTTCGCAAAAATCCTTTACTAAAGGAACTTGCTCAGAGAAGTTAGCCGTAGCTTTGGCAATACCCTCAATTTTTTTAAGCATTGGGCTATTAGGGAATGTAGAGGCATAATCAAATTGCCCTAGCAGTATTTCAGCCTGAATTTTGTCTAAAGCGACTTGCATCCGCTTACGATTTGCCGGAGATTCTTTTAGGTCACTTTGTTCTCGACATCGTACATTTCTAAAACAAAAATTAAAGTACAGTTTCCCCGTGTCTTGCCTTACTCCAATGCTAGCCATGACTTAGTCCTCCACTAGTCATTTGCATCCCGATGACTTGCATTGAAAATTTTCGCATGTCTTTTAGAAAGACTGGATCTCCAGGACGCTCGCCAATTGTGCGAGTGCCAGATTTTATTCCCTTGGACGATACGGAGGTTGTCAAATAAGCTTGATTCATACATAATCCCCTACTACTTAAAAGAGTGTTTTTGATTCCCTAGAGACACAATATTATAATCAAGAGGTGATTGTCAAGTTTTTTTGACTCTCTAGAGGCTCATTATGGTTCTTATAAATGATAAAATGTAGCTTATCCACGCTTATGGGCGCAAAGCGACTTAAGATCTCAGATGTTGTTAGAGACACTGGAATCAATAGAAGCACGGTGAACCGGCTTTTCCATGAAACAACTTCTCGCATTGATTTTGAGACGCTTGAAATACTTTGTAAGTATTTGGAGTGTGATGTCAGTGACTTTTTGGAAATTACTGATTAACAACAGGAGATTTCAATAAATGTTATTGGCTTTAGATTGCGGAGATAATGTTGAATTAAAAACTTAAATAGGCGTGTTCAAACAAGCGCTGCAATATAAAATTATCAATCCTTTTTGCTGCAATCGGCTATTTCTCATTTTCTCGAGGGTGAAAATCGAGTTCGAATTTCTCGTATCCTCAAAGTCAGTAGGTGTAGTGTCAATAAATGGGTGGCCAATTATTTATCAGATGGCTTGCCAGCGTTGGAAGCCAAAAAAGCCAAAGGACAGCCTTGCCCTTTGTCTATAAAACAGCGGGAACAACTATCAGATTATATTGATAAGCAAAGTCGTAGTACGAAAGGAGGTCGCTTAACCGGTAAAGCCATTCGAGCCTATATCTCTGAGCAATTTCAAATAAATTACCATCCTAACGCGGTATATAAACTGCTTCATCGATTGGGCTTTAGTTGGATCACCAGAATATTAACAACGTGACAATTAGTTTTTATATCCGAGTATGAGGGACATTCATATATTGCATCCTCTTTTAAGTGCCCGCTCGGATATGAATGTGTGCCATTAATTAGGTTAAAAGAGAGTCCTTTTTTATAATCCTAATGTCTGCATAGTGATATCTCGCTAATGGATCTTTATTATCCCAATTTGTGGGCATTTTATTTTTTAAACCAAGGTTATTCAGAATAGCGTCCTCCTCATTGGTGAGAACACAAGCAACTCTTAACTGCATCGATAGGCACTCCTTGTTAATAAGTCGCCCATCATCTAAACAACTACTGCTTTACCGCATCCATATTTTGGATGACCACTTGATGTGTTCTGGGATCGGCCGCAACTAAATTGATGTCTATTCGCATCATCTGCATAAGGGTACTGCCAAGTTAACGAGCAGACTCAGAAACGTACGATAATCAGAGCATGAAAATTTTATATTCATGCTGGATATCGCTATCAACCCCAAATTATCAGTCAGACCGTGTGGTTTTATCGTAGATTTATACTTAGCTTCTGTGACATCGAAGAATTGCTGGCAGCAAGAGGTATTTACGTCAGCTACGAAACCATCAGAAACTGGTGCCATAAATTCGGCCAAAGGTATTGTAGCCAAATTAGGAAAAACCGAGGGAATGTAGATTGACAATTAAAGTCTCATACTGCGGGCGAAAATTTCAGGCACTGAAGTTTGGCAGCACGAATATATAGTTAGAAAATATTATACTATTATGTTGTACCTAATGTTGACCGCATAAAGTCGGCTCTTTCAGAAACAAAAATGTATCATACTTTGAATTGGTCTTGACTATCCAATAGTGGGTAAGGTTAGGGTATAAGCGAAAACAAGTCCTATTAAACAAACATGTTTGTAATTGACAACGAGGTCCATGAGTCGTAAATTATCCGCTAATCAAAATGATTATGTTTTGAAGTTAACGTTAGATGTCGCAGTCGCAGTAGATAGGGAAGTATGCAGAATAACAAACTACAACAACTCAACTTTGCCCAAAAACGCCGCTTGGCTTTTATCGACTTTTTATTGTTGTTTAAAGGTTCATTTTCCCGTGGTGACTTAACCAATAAATTTGAAATGGGTATGGCCAATGCAACGCGAGATATTGCGCTGTATCGAGAATTGGCAGCAGATAACTGTGAGTTTGATAATCCCGGCAAGCTCTATCGCCAAAGCAAGCTCTTTAGCCCCTTGTTTGAACATGACGCCCGTAAAACTCTGGTCAAATTAGCCAATAATATCAGTGATGGTTTTGATGCTATTGGCGATATACAGTTTCCCGTAGAAGCGCCCAGTCAGCTTAACGTGCCAGACATTTTTATCGTCGCCCGTCTGGTGCAGGCCATACTCAATAATAAATCGGTTAGTGTTATTTATACCTCCTTAAGCAGTGGTTCAGCCAGTCGTGAGCTGGTGCCGCACAGTATTGTTGATAACGGTCTGCGCTGGCATGTTAGGGCATTTGATCGTAAATCATCTTCGTTTCGCGACTTTGTACTTACTCGTATCTGCAAGGTAAAAATTCTAAACGACAGTGACGACAACGCGCCAAAACAACATGAAGACAAATTCGAAGATCATCAATGGCAGAGAATGATGCCACTGCAACTGATACCACACCCTAACAATGTTCAGTTTCCCACTGCCATCGAGATGGATTATGGCATGAGTGATGGCGTGTTGAATTTGAACGTCAGGGCCGCTTTGGCCGGTTATTTGTTAAGACGCTGGAACGTGGACTGCACCGATGATGCCAGCTTAATAGGCGGCGAATACCAGCTTTGGCTGCGCAATCAGCAAACCCTGTTTGGTGCAGAGAATTTGGCTATAGCACCTGGATATAAATCAAAATCAAAATTAGAAGTAGAGGAAGGGTAGTTTGATACCGCAAGCCAGTTTAAAAAATTACAAAGCGTATTTAGGCGATCTTATCGGCGGTAGTTTGATGATCCGTGAGAGTCAGATCATAGCTGAGCTTTTATTGAAGAAACCCACCCAAGAAGAGTGGTTAGATCATATCGTCAATCAAAACATATTGCAGAAACGTTCCGACGCCTCAGCAAAACGCAATGCATCAACTATTAAAAAACGTTTGGAAGTCTTAAGTGATGAGTTTATCGAGCAGATCGCTTTTGGTAGTACAGAGCTTTCAACTCAAATGATGTTTGCGGCAACATTAATAAACTCAACCTTGCTAGCTGACTTTATGCGTAGCGTGTTTATAGATGCCAAACATATGTTTCGTGAAAGTATCGACAGTACCGATTGGCAGTCATTTTGGGCTGAGCGTTCAAGGTTGTTTCCAGAGCTTTCTCAAATGACGGACTCTTCAACTTATAAAATATCCCAGGTAGGCTTTAAGGTATTGGCTGATGCGGGTTACATCGAAACAACACGCAATAAAAAACTTCAAAATGTTTATTTGTTGCCTGAAGTTAGATCATTTCTAACAACGTTGAACCGTGACGATATCATCGCGGCTATGGAGGTTTAATCAAGGATGACTTCAGACACCATGACCAATACCGCTACGAATAAAGAACTAAGAATCCGCCTGGATCAAATCATGCCGAAAATAGAAAGCCCAGACTTTCTTAAAAACCAAGGGCTTGGCAATGAAATAGGGTTCTATGTATTTGACTATCCAGCAGAGTCAGAGCTAGAAGTAAGGGAACACCTTACCTTTATGACTGACAAAATGAAGAAACGTGGCAAAACCTTTGCCGATATAAATTTATTTGAAATAGTCATTGAAATACTCGATTCACGAAAACTGACAGAGCGTGCATTTAAGGTACAAAAGGAGCGTGGTGACGATGCGCTTTTTAACGCCCTTAAAGGGCCGTTGGAACAAAATAGAGTGGCAGAATTTATTGCGAAAAAAGCCAATTTAGAGAACAGCGAATTTATTTTAGTACACGGTTTAGGTAGCGCATGGCCTATCATCCGTGGACATGGCTTACTAAATGCGCTGCATGCAAAAGTGGGCAGCGTGCCTACGGTACTATTTTATCCAGGCGAATATGATGGTTTAACACTCAAGCCATTTGGAGAAATAGACTCAAACAATTATTACCGAGCTTTTAAGCTCGTACCATAAGAAACAATTTTAAATAGCGTTAAAAAATAGAGTGGCAGGACCTATAAGTCTGCACAATACAATGGATCACTAGGGAAGTTAGTTATGCAAAGCAGTATGCAAAATGAAATGCAAATCAAAGAACTCTTGTAACTACTCAGCGGGTATAAAGATATTAGGCAGCATGCCATTTAATAATAACGTTAATGCCGTGGACCCACTGATCCCTTGTTTTTTGCAGCTCGACAGATAGCTACGTAATCCAAAAAACATTTTGGCTCCGTTAGCACTTCTAAAACATCCCGATATCTTTTGTTGAACCTTTGCCATCCTCAAATCATTTTCGCCCTGATTATTAGTGAATGGCACTGCCTCATCCGTCATGAATCTAAGTACATCGCTTTCATAGTTTTGTAATCGCTCAAGTAGGTTACGTGATTGAGTTCTTTTAGGCCGTCCTCGCTTACCTTTCACTGGTATCGGCGCAGGACTTTCTTTTTCTCCTGCCTTTAAAATCGCTTGATAGTGACGTCGCAAGGTGTCTTGTCTTTCAACACTGAGTAACCCGCCAGCCTTATCTACCTCTTGATTGAGCTTAACTAAAAACACCCGTATTTCCTCAGCCCAAGCTTGATTATCTTGCTCATACGCTCGAGTTAATTCTCGCAGGTGATGCGCATTGCATAATGAATGTAGGCACTCATAACGATAATAAGGTTTCCAATGGTCATGGCACATCACACCGTTGAACTGGGGTAATATGTCAATCTCATCCATGGCATCATGGCCTCGTTTTTCATGGGCTGATAAATACGTCCAATCCAGAGACGAAGCGTTATGTAGCCATTGTCTTTTTCCGTTGATATTGATGCCAGTTTCATCGGTATGTAATGTCTTTTCTTTTCTCAAGTTCGCTTTGATAATATCTAATGCTTGCGTCTCTTCCAGTTTGGTAAAAGCGGTATTGATAAAGTTGAAAAGACTGCCGCTGCTCAAAGGTATATTAAGCTGGTCAGTGAAATACTCACGAATGCGCTCATAAGGCAGTAATTGATATTGGGACAGGTAAACCGCATGAGCTTTTAACCCAATACCATATTGAATACGGCTATTAACGTCTTGGGGAAATGGGGCAACGAAGCGTTGACCTAACTCATTCTCAAGTATTTGTGCGCGATATTCAGTGACGACACGCTTAAACTCAATATCGACCACTTGCCGCACCTCTTCACCCATATCAGTATAGTTACCGGGCGGTAAAAGTGTGCTATCAACGATTAATTTATGTGTGATGTCAGGGTTGTCATCAAGTGGTAGCGTTGTGCCTTTATGCCCCTTTTGTCCACCTGATTTTTTAGTACTGTTGCCTTTTGAATTTTTCTTTCTATTTTGATCGGACGAGGGCGGTATACTGCTGTTATTACTGTTAAGCCCAAGCCGTTGACAGAGTAACGTGACAATAAGAAGCAATAAATCCATAGCAGTACGCATTGAAGGTGACAATGTATTGTCCGCTTCAATTTGTGCTTTAATGTTATTGATATTCGACTCAATATCAATGCCGCTTACTTTCATTTAGCCACGTAATTATCGAAATAAAACAGTATGATAACGCTTAGAAATGATCAAGCAAGTCGATCATTTTTTAATTTTTGATCGTTAAAAATAAACTAGATTATGTGCTGAGTAGTTACGAACTCTTTAATAAAGATATCGAACGTAAAATTAATGGAGTAGTTAAGGCAGACCAACGAGAAGACGATGTAGTTTTCACCGAGCTTGATGAATACGTGGTCACTAAAGAGCTGTTTACGCATTTCGAAAAGTTTTTTGATTGCTACATGCCCTCGGTACGCGATCCAAAAGCAAAAGCAGCCTCTGGCAAGTTAGGTATCTGGGTAAGTGGTTTCTTCGGCTCAGGTAAATCACATTTCATCAAAATTCTTTCTTATCTTTTGCAAAATATTGAGGCTAAAAATGGCACGGTAGACAGAAAAGCTATCGATTTCTTTAAGGACAAAATTCAAGACGGTTTTCTCATTGGTGAAATCGACACCGCCATCACCAAAGAAAATACCGTTATTCTGTTCAACATTGATAGCCGTGCCAACACCGACGATGGTGACGACGCCATCTTAAAAGTATTCCTCAAGGTATTTAACGAGCAAATGGGCTTTAGTGGCGATCACCCGCATATCGCTCACTTAGAACGAGAACTTAAAAGCAAAGGTGTATTAGAACAATTCCATCAGACATTTGAATCACTGGCAGGCATGAGTTGGTTAGAAAACCGTGATTCATACGACTTCTATCGTGATGACATGACCGAAGCCCTGGCTAAAGTAACAGCGCAATCAACAGACTCAGCGCGGCAGTGGGTTGAGCAACTCGAAAACAACTTTACCCTCGACATTGCGAATTTTTGTAAATGGGTAAAAGAATATTTAGATGTTAGCCAAGACCGCCGCGTTTTATTCTTTGTTGATGAAGTAGGGCAGTTTATTGGCAAAAACACCCAGATGATGTTGAAGTTACAAACAATCACTGAAAACTTAGGGACGATTTGTGAAGGCCGTGCCTGGGTGGTGGTGACTTCTCAAGAAGATATCGATGTGGTGTTAGGTCACATGTCGGGTTCAAAAAGCCATGATTTCTCTAAAATCCAGGCTCGCTTTGAACGTTTATCTCTTTCAAGCTCAAATACCAGTGAAGTCATCGAAAAGCGTTTGCTCGAAAAACAACTACCTGCACGAGAGTTACTCTCAAAACTGTACGATGAAAAAGGCGATATTCTGCGTAATCAATTAGCTTTCGACTCAACTACAACAGCAGAGATGGCAAACTATAAAGACGCAACCAGTTTTATCCATAGTTACCCCTTTGTGCCGTATCACTACACCTTGGTTCAAAAGATATTTGAAGGGCTGAGTAAATCTGGTGCCGCAGGCATGCACATGGCAAGAGGAGAGCGCTCATTGCTAGACGCCTTCCAATCAGCAGCGCAAATAATCAGTAATCAAAAAGTCGGTGTTTTAGTACCCCTACATTATTTTTACCACTCCATTGAAAACTTTCTGGATACCGCCGTTAAGCGCGACATACTAGAAGCGGCTGATAAAGAATCAATATCAGATTTTGCAGTCGATTTATTAAAAACCCTGTTCTTGATCCGTTATGTAGACGCGATCAAATCAACATTGGATAACCTCGTTACCCTATGTGTGAGCAAAGTAGATGAAGACCGCCTAGCGCTGCGTCATAACATCGAAACTGCGATTAATTCATTAGAGCAAAACTTGTTAATTGCCCGCCAGGGTGATGAATACATCTTCTTAACCAACGAAGAAAAAGAAATTGAAAACGAGATCAGAGAAACTGAAATAGAGCTATCTGATGAAACCAACAAACTAAGCAACATCATATTTGATGAGATCCTGCGTAGACAAAACATCTATCGCTACAAAGAAAACAATCAAGATTTTCCGGTAAGTCGTTTCTGTAATGGTATTCCAAGGGACGGCTCACAAGAGAATGATCTTGTGGTTAAAATCATTTCACCCATCGACCCCAACTACAGTGAATATAACAAGGCTGTTTGCGCGAATCATTCTCAAGAAAGTAATGGGTCAATCATCATAAAACTTGCGGATACCTCTAAGGTATTTGAAGAGATCCGCTCCTTTATTAAAACCGACAAATTCTTAAAACGTACCAGTGGTAACAGACCAGAGCAGCAACAGCTATTAAACCAAAAGGGATCTGAAAACCAAAAACGTAATGGCCGCATTAAAGATGCGGTTGAAGCGTTATTAAAAGAGGCTGAATTTTATGCCTTAGGCTCAGAGCAAAACCCCAGAGGTAGCGCAATTAGCCATATTTTAGATGAAACCTACAAGTACGTTATCGAAAATACCTTTAGCAAGCTCAAATTAGTGAAACCCTTCCCAGGTGATATTCGCCGAGAAATCCAAAATACCCTTATCGCCGATGACATAGCGCAAATCGGCTTGGATCTTAATGCCGAAGAAGTGAACCCATTAGCTTCGCTAGAAGTTGAAAAGCATATAACCCTAGCTGATGACACCAGCCGCCCAGTTACTGCTGAAGACATCGTTAAACGTTTTTCTAAACGTCCTTTCGGTTGGAACGATGATGAAATACTGCTAATCATGTCGCGTTTGGCGTTATCCAATAAAATCAGCTTTCAAATGCGCCAGCAAGATGTCGTGCTTAGAAGTGCTTACGATAATCTAATACAAGTGCGCAAACGTGCCGAAATGCGGGTCAGGCGTATTAAGCAGCAATCAGAAGCTAACCTAAAACGGGCGGCCAAGTTATTCAAGGACTTCTTCGGTAAAAATGCACCAGATAGTGAGAAAGAACTGTTTAATATCGCTCAAGAAAACCTAATCAACATGAAAGCCAAACTTGATGCCTTTGCGAATAAAGCGTCGACGGGCAAATACCCTGGAGGTAAAGACATAGAGCAAGGCATTGTATTGTTAGCAGGCTTAACTGAATTACCCTCTAGCTTTCAGTTTATTGAACAGTTTTTAGCAAGTGACAACGACTTGCTTGATTTTGAAGAAGACTATCAAGACTTAGATAACTTCTACGAAACACAATTCTCAACTTGGCAAAAGCTGCATAAAGCCTTAACCATAGACTTTGACCGTAACCGCAACGCCCTGGAAAAGGATGCCAACGCACTACAGGCTTTGCAGAAGTTAGCAAGCATCTACAACAATGAACGACCGTATCGCGATATCCGAGATATCGAACCCACCATTGAAAAAGTGGCTAAGGTAAATGAATCACTGTTATCTGACAAGCGTGCTCATGCTAAATCACGCATCGAACATCGCATTGAGCAAGTAAAACAACAAATTCAGGAAGCAAATGTACCCAGTGAATTAAGTAATAAAGCGCTGCGGCCATTGCAGTTGGCCTTGCAAGGTATTGATGGTTTAACAGGTATTGCTGAAATCCTGCAAGAGCAAGCAGACTCTATCAATCTGGAAGACGATGCCCACGATCTTATCAATAAGTACATTGAAGAGCAGCAAGCATTATTTGAGAAAAAAGCCAAAGAGGACGCTCAAAAAGCAGCTCATGCAGCCACTCAAACAGCAGCGCAACCTAGCGAACAAGGCAATGCCGCTTACGTACCGACTACAAGCAAACCTCTAAAAGTAGCAGAGCCCGCACCGCAGCCCCCTCCTAAAAAGATCGTATCAATTGATACCTCAAGTATTATGCGCGAGGTTAACAGCGCAGGTCTTATCGAAACAGAACACGATATAGATAACTACCTGACAGCGCTAAAAAACAGGCTGGTCTCATTGGTTAACAGCAACAATAAAGTGCGTATCAAATAAACAGGGAAGTAGAAGTATATGAACACTAAAAATTTAAAAGCCTACGCACCAAAAGCACGTCGTCAATTTATTGAAGCGATAAAACAGCGTGCTGCTCAATTGGGTATTTATGAAGACAGATTTGCAGAAGTACAGGTCGAAGGGGGGGCAGCCATCATCGAAGGCCGTGCCTTCACCAAAAAACAAGGTGAGCAACGTAAACGCCTTGCACAGAAGATTGAAGAGAAGCCTTTAGCCACTCATAAAGAGCGGTATAACCTATTTATTCGTGAAATGGCCTACACCTGGTTTAACCGTTTAGCCGCTATTCGCTACATGGAATTGCATGACTATTTAGAGCATGGCTTTCGTGTGCTCTCTAATCCCAATAGCCCTGACAGCCTGCCTGAAATACTCGACCATGCCTCGGATGTCGTCGATATCTTAGATCCCAATGGCGCTTCAAATGGGCAAAAGTATTTGGATAAAAACCATATTATTGAACTTCAATTAGCGGGTAACAAAGAAGAAGAGTTATACCGCGAGTTGTTACTAGGCCAGTGCCATTATTTATACAACATCATGCCTTTCATGTTTGAGGCGATTGATGATGCTACTGAGTTGCTCTTACCAGACAACCTCACCAAAACTGACTCCATCTTAAAAGGTTTAGTCAACGAGATCCCAGAAGAAGACTGGCAGGAAATTGAAGTAATCGGTTGGTTATATCAGTTTTATATCTCCGAACATAAAGATGCGGTTATCGGCAAGGTGGTTAAGTCTGAAGATATCCCCGCCGCGACTCAGCTTTTTACCCCCAACTGGATAGTCAAATACCTGGTACAGAACTCTGTGGGCAGACAATGGTTAGCTACCTATCCGGAGTCCGAGCTTAAAGGCAAAATGGAATACTACATTGAGCCTGCCGAGCAAAGTGCAGAGGTCATAGCACAACTTAAAGCCATTACCCCAAGCAGCATCGATCCAGAGCAAATCAAAGTGCTAGACCCAGCCGCAGGCTCAGGCCATATATTAGTGGAAGTCTACGAGGTTTTGCGGGAAATCTACCTTGAAAGGGGCTATCGCTTACGGGAAGTACCGGAGCTGATCCTCACCAAAAACATCTACGGCCTAGATATTGACGACCGCGCAGCACAGCTTGCTGGCTTTGCCCTCATGATGAAAGCCCGTGAAGATGACAGGCGCATTTTTCAGCGGGTGCAAGACGGTGACGTGCATCTTAATGTGTATTCACTGCAATCAAGCGAAGGTCTGGACATAGACAAGCTCTGGGCTGCTCTGGATTTAGAGGGCATACAACAAACGGGTACTACAGGTGGATTATTTGATGAACCAACCGACGTCATTCCCGCACAGGCGGGGATCTATGCAGACTATCTGCAATTATTTAATTACCTCAAAACATCCTTTCTACAGGCCAAAACCCTGGGTTCGTTGATCCAGATTGAACAAAAAAAATTAGACCGACTAAAAAACCTACTGAAAATTTTAACCGAGAAAATGCAAGGATCAGACCCAGCGGCTAAACATGCTGCTGTAGCGTTAATGCCCATTGTGAACCAGGCCATTTTGCTTGCCCAACAATATGATGCCGTGATCGCAAATCCGCCTTATATGGGTGGTAAGGGCATGAATGCAGATCTTAAGGAATTTGCTAAGAAGCAGTTTCCTAATTCAAAGTCAGATCTATTTGCGATGTTTATGGAAAGAGCATTTGGCTTGCTGCATGACAATGGCTACAACGCTCAGGTTAATATGCAATCCTGGATGTTTCTTTCAAGCTATGAAGTACTTCGAGAATGGTTACTAGCGACTAAAACCTTTGTCACAATGGCACATTTAGGAGCAAGAGCTTTTGGACAAATATCAGGCGAAGTGGTTCAAACTTCAGCGTGGGGTAAGCGGCTAATCAACCCACGTATCAAACAGTCGTAATACTGCGCTTATAGTTCCACGGCAATAACGCTTCAAAATCTTCCACCGTTTCCGCATAGGGTATCGCTTTGAATATAGTATTGAGATATGCGTATGGCTCAATGCCATGTAACCGAGCGGTTTCAATCAAGCTGTAATGTGCGGCACTGGCGTTTGCGCCAGCAGGTGTGTCGGCGAATAACCATGCACGCCTCCCAACGGCAAAAGGGCGAATGGCGTTTTCAGCCATAATGTTACTGATGCGAAGCTGCCCATCTGTGCAATACACAGTGAGTTTATCCCACTGATTATGCAAGTAGGTCATGGCCTTGCCAGTTAAACTGTCGGTGGCCACGCGCGGTTTGTTTGCCGTGAGCCATGCCTGCAGTGTGTTTAATATCGGCATGCTCTTAGCTTGGCGAACGGCCAGTCTTTTCTCATTGCTAGCATGTTTGATGGTGCGCTCAATCCCATAGAGCTTGTTAATCAGGCTCAAGGCCATGTCGGCTTTGCTGGCTTTTATTTTTTTCCCTTTAGGTTGTGATTGCTGTGCCTCGATGAATTTGCGGCGAGCGTGATCCATACAGCCTAATTGAATGAGCTGGTTTTTGCGGCACACTTCGTTGTAACCTGCATAACCGTCGGTTTGCAGGTAGCCATGAGTAAATCCATGTAGCAAGCGCATAGGCACATGGCGAGCACGCGATGGGTCATAGTCAAACAGCACGCTTTGTTGGTCGGCTTTACCGCCGAGTGTCACCCACATAAATTTATCGCCCGTGGGCGCAAGCCCTGGCTCTTTTAATACCTGAATGCGGGTTTCATCCGCCATAATGAGTGAGCCGGCATGCTGAGTCTCCCTTAATAAGTTAATTAAGGGTTGGATTTGTTTGCCTAGCGCAATGACATAGTTGGCGAGTGTTGTTCTTGATATGCTGCCCCCGTATCGTTCGATAATCCCCTCTAATCGATAAAGCGGCATGCCATCGGCGTATTTAGCAATAATGATGTAGGTCATTAAGTTGATACTGCCCATGGCTTTGGGTACAGGGTGTTTAATGACCTCAGCCGCTTTCATGGTGGTTGTGCCTTGTTCGTCTTTAAACACCGCCTTTTCCTGCATGTACTCTAGTACCTGTACTTTGGCAGGGATAATATCTAGCTCTTCTCTGACTTTCACAAAGAAGGTATTGATTGCGCCTTCTTTTTCAGTATCTGACAAATACGCAAACACTTGGGTGCGTGGTAGGTTTTTAGCAAAGGGTTTGCGACCGGTTTTGGCTTTAGGCTCGCTTGTGGTCGGTAACTCAGGCTCAGTTTGTTCTGGCTCACTGGTCGCTTCGGCTTCGTTGAACAAGTTACCTTGCTCTGGCGGGGTTTGTTCAGAGCTGCTGCCAAAGCGTTTGCTATTAGATAAGCGTAAATACTCTTCGAGTAACTCAACGCGCTTTTTAAGTGAATCGATGACATCAGACTTCTTTTCGATGATGTCACTTTGCTCTGCAATCAGTGTTTCTTTTTCCCCAATCACCCCGTCTTTTTCAGACAGCATAGCTTGCAACCTTGACATGGTATCGGTGTCGCTAAAAGCCTTGTTTTTATGGGTGTTGGGCGGTAATTTCATGCCCGATATTATACTAAACTTGAGGCTAAAAAGCCCTAAAAAACACTGTCGAAATGCAACTTTTTATGGCCCTTCATGGCACTAATATCAAGACCATCAAGTAGCCAGTTTATTTGCTGGCCGTTGAGTGTTATCACCTCCTTTTCACACCTCGGCCAAATGAATCTATCTTCCTCTAGGCTTTTGTAATACAGCACGAAACCATTGTTTTCCCAGAACAGACATTTGATTTTAGTGCGCCGTTTATTGGTGAACACATACAAGTGACCCGAAAAAGGGTTGTGACCCAACTCACATTCGACAATGGCGCTAATGCCTCGAAATGACTTACGGAAGTCAATTGCCTGCGGATATAGATAAATATGCGTAAGCGACATGCACGGGCGCATCGCACTTGTCATGACAATGCCGCCGTTAGCTGTTTCACCACATCGATATTATTGGGCGCAATACCCGATAACGACAGGCCATTGGCGAAGTGCAGCGTTAATAATTCTGGCTTGGGTAAATACTCTGGAATAGGCAATGCAATGAAACCCGTTTTGACCGGTGCTGTTTCTTGCGTTTCTAATCTACGCTTATGGTGACTTAGTCGCTGCGGGTTTAGTTGATGCTTTTTACAATACTGCGTTTGTGTTAATGCTGAATCCTTCCATTGGCTTACGTGTTGCTGCCAAAAGATGATGGGTTGTTTTGACATGTCATTTCCTCACTTGATTTCAGTGACGAAATTATGCACCAGCGGTAATGGTAAAATAAGACCGTGGGTTTATTTGGCGCTTACAGCGTGGGTGCTAAACAAGGCGCATATTGATACTTATAAACCGGTTTTTTTCCGACTAACTAAAGGGAACGAAGAGGAAAAGAGGGATTCTCTAGTTAATAAATTGAATAAGTTTGATGAAGCAGCACAGAGTGATTTTAAAAAAATCCCAGGATTTCCATTGTCATACTGGTTTTCAAACGAAATCCCAAAAATTTTCAGTGAGAATAATTCTCTTAAAAATATTTTGCATATTAACATCCAACCCGATCACCTAATAACATTGATGCCGATCACCTAATAACATCCATCCCGATCACTCAATAACATCGAAGCCGATCACTTTATGGTTAAAATGTTATTGAGTGACCGGCTTAATGTTATTGCCCAACTTTTACTCTTTTTTGTCTTTCCAGTAGGTGTTTTTAACCGTTATTCTTTTCATTTTTGATGGTGAGAATAACTATGCCAATGGCACCTATTTCAATGCGTAAGTTAAAAGAGATTTTAAGACTCAAATACGGCTGTTTGCTCAGCCATCGAAAAATAGCCAAAAGCTTATCTATTTCAGCGTCAATCGTGTCTATTTATGCCATTCGTGCCACCTCTCTTGGGATCACTAGCTGGCCGCTTGATGAAAAATGGAATGATGAGACGCTTCAACGAGCATTCTTCACAACCAAACCTAAGAGCAAGGGCTACATCATCCCTAATTGGTCTGTCGTCCAGCAAGAGCTGAGGCCGAAAACGATGACATTGCAGTTATTGTGGGAAGAATATGGTGAGCGGTATCCAGAAGGTTTTTACAGCTACAACCACTTCTGTCGTCTATATAAAACATGGCTAACATGTCAAAAACCGTCCATGCGTCAAAACCATAAAGCAGGTGAAAAACTGTTTGTTGATTATTGTGGACCCACTATGAATATTGTGGACTCAACAACGGGTGAATGCCGCACAGCACAGGTTTTTGTGGCAGTCATGGGCGCATCTAACTACACCTTTGCAGAGGCTACGTTTAGCCAAAAACTCGAAGACTGGGTGATGAGTCATGCACGATGCTTTGAATTTCTGGGTGGCGTACCTGAATTGGTCATCCCAGATAACTTAAAAAGTGCCGTGACAAAAGCGTGTCGTTACGAGCCGGATCTGAACCCAACCTACCAACAACTCGCCGCCCATTACGATACCGTTATCGTGCCTGCCAGACCTTATAAACCCAAGGATAAATCGAAAGCTGAGGTGGGTGTTCAAATCGTTGAACGTTGGATAATGGCGCGACTTCGCAAGGAAAGCTTTTTTAGCTTGCGACAGTTAAATCTAAAAATACAGACACTTTTAACCGATTTGAATCAAAGGCAAATGAAAAAGCATCCAGGCTCAAGGCTATCCCAATTTGAAGCGATAGATAAACCCGCACTGAAACCTTTGCCGTCACAACCTTATCGCTACACCTTAGTGAAACAGGTCAAAGTGCATATTGATTATCACATCGAGATTGAAAAACATTACTACTCGGTGCCACACGCCTTGATCAAGAAAAAGCTAGAAGCACATGCTACGGGGCAACTGGTCACACTTTATCATCAAGGGGTACAAGTGGCCGTTCATCCAAGATCATACCGCGTGGGAGGTCACAGCACCCTGGATATCCATATGCCAATCGCCCATCAAAAACAGCAGCAATGGACCCCCGAACGATTTGAAAGTTGGGCAAGAAAATTCGGAAAATCAACCGAGCAATTTGTCATTCAACTCATGCAAACCAAAAAACACCCCGAGCAAAGTTACCGTGCCTGTATGGGCGTATTGAGTTTAGGAAAAAAGTTCACAGACAAACGACTTGAAGCTGCCTGCTACAGAGCTTTAGCAACAGGTGTTACGCGAGTAAACCAAGTGAAAACTATCTTAGAAAAAGGTTTAGATAGCCAACCTCTACCGGAAAAACAACTGGATCTTCTAAGTGAGATCGACCATCAAAATATCCGTGGCAATCATTATTACCACTAATAAAACCTAAGGAAACAACATGCAATCAGTGACGCAACAAATCAATACTCAATTAGCCACGCTAAAGCTAAGCGGCATACGTGATGCGTTATCACAACAAAGTGAACAACCCAATCTATACGTCGAACAAAGCTTCGAAGAGCGGTTATGTTTATTGCTTGACCATGAAATAACCCAGCGAGATCAACGTAAAATAGATCGACTGACCCGCCAAGCCAAATTTAGAGTGAACGGGATATTAGCCCAGTTGGATTATGGTGCGTCGAGGCAGTTAAACAAAACGCAGATCCGCTCATTAGCACAAGGTGAATGGCTTCGTCTTCATCAAAACATACTGATCACAGGGGCAACAGGTTGCGGTAAAACCTATCTTGCTTGTGCGTTGGGTCATAACCACTGCCAGCAGGGAGAAAACGTTTACTACTTCAGGCTCAAAGAATTGCTTGAAAAGATGTTTATGGCACAAGCGGATGGCAGTTATCGAAAATTGATTAACAAACTCACGTCAGCAAATTTACTGATCTTAGATGATTGGGGATTAGAGCCATTAACGCCGCAACAACGCAGTGATTTACTTGAGTTAATTGATGCGAGGTATGACACAAAATCCACACTGATTGCGAGTCAATTACCAATAGAAAATTGGTACGATATGATCGGTGAATCCACACATGCAGATGCGATCCTAGATCGGCTTGTTCACGGGGCAATTAAGTTAGAATTAAAAGGCGAATCCATGCGAAAAAAACTAAATTCCTTGACTGAAGCCGATCACACAAGTTAGATTTTACTGAGTTCTACTGGAAGACAAAAAAGTGATCGTCTTCAATGTTATTGACCGATCGGTTTCATGTTATTACGCATATTTATCACCCAAGACAAGGCAATACCACAACAAATAATGATAGATTTGTAAGATCTTGGTGGGAGTTAACTAGAAGGAAGATTGCTTTAGATTGTTCCGATGTTGACGAATTTGTTCATAACCAGTCTATGTGGGCACCATACAACAAGGGAGGGGGTAACCGTAAGTGGTATGGCTTAAATGAATCCGTCGTTAATTGGGAAAATAATGGGCAAGAAATTAAAGCTATAAAGCACTCAGTTGTAGCAAATGAAAATATGTATTTCCAGCCAGGTATAACTTGGTCCACTGTCAGTACAAGTAAATCACCAGGATTTAGAAAATATGGACATGGATTCATATTTGATAACAAAGGTGCAAGTATAAGAGTTGACTGTGAAGAGCATCTGATATTTATTTCTTCTATTTTGAACTCAGTAATTGTTTCGGAAATTATTGCAGAATTAGCACCTTCTGTATCCCTTCAACCAGGTGACATTGCAAAAACTCCAATAATTAATTACACCCCGATTTCACATAAAGGAATTGTTGAGCGAAGCAATGAACTAATAAAGCTTAGTAAGAAAGATTGGGATAACTCAGAATTGTCGTGGGATTTTAAAGAAAATTTTTTAACGAATCAAAAAAACTCAAAATTAAAGTTAATTATTCATTCTTATATAGATGATTGTATAGAACTTACTGAAAAGATGAGTCAGTATGAATCAGCAAATAACAGAGAATTATTAACGCATTATGGTCTGGAAGCTGCGTTTAACGAAAAAGTGAATCTATCGGATATTACAATTAATGCAAACCCTCTTTATCGATATAAATCTAATGAGCTAAATTCACTGATAATTGAAAAATTTAAATCTGACCTAAACAGGGAATTAGTAAGTTACTCAATCGGTTGCATGATGGCCCGCTACTCACTTGACCGAGAAGGGTTAGTCTACGCCCATGCAGGTAACGAAGGCTTTAAAGAGCTGGTTGTTGAAGGCGCTTACCAAACTTTTCCTGCTGACGACGATGGTATTATTCCTTTAGCTTCAGAAGACTGGCTTTTTGACGACGATGCCACCACTCGCTTCAGCGAGTTTGTAAAGACCGTTTGGGGAGCAGAAAATCTGAGTGAGAACTTAACGTTTGTCGCTGAAAGCCTGCGTTTACATGCCTTAAATCCCAAGAAGGGCGAAGGAGCAATGGACACCATCCGCCGTTACTTCTCTACCCAGTTTTTCAAAGACCACTGCAAAACCTACAAAAAACGACCAATCTATTGGCTGTTTAGCTCAGGTAAAGAAAAAGCCTTTGAATGTTTAGTGTATTTACACCGCTACAACGAGGGCACCTTATCCCGTATGCGTACCGAATACGTCACACCACTCATGGGTAAATACGAGCACCATCACAGCAGCCTACAACAACAGATTCTCGAAGGCAGTACCGAACAAAAACGCCTTGCCGAAAAAGCCCTTAAAGACCTGGAGAAAAAACAAGCCGAACTACGCACCTTCGACGAGCAACTCAAACACCACGCCGAAAAACGTATCAGCCTAGACCTCGACGACGGCGTAAAAGTTAATTACGGCAAATTCGGCAACTTACTCGCCGACGTAAAAAACATCCACGGCGTGGCGGTGAAGTAAATGATTGCAAATATGCTTTATGTCAGTACAATTTGCATTCTTGGAACTTTGACACTATATATGGTGTCACATGAGTAATGTTTTGTATGATGATGTAATACAGGCTCTTAAAGGAGCGGGTGCCTCAATGCGTTGTATTGAGGTTAAAAAGCACCTAGAGTCATTAGGCTTTACCGTTAAAGACGGTAAAAGAGGTGGACATAAAGTATTCACTCATCGTCATATCGAAGATTTTACTTCAGGTGCGTTTAATTGTGATCATGGAAAAAACCCTGAGATCAAGCGCCCGTATATAAAGCAAATAATAAAAATACTTGAAAAGTATGAAAAAGAATTGATTGAATATCTTGAGTGATCTCAAAAGGGATAAAAAAATGGTAGATGCAAGTTTATACAATATTACAGTAAGAAAAGGTGATTTTGATGGAGAAACCTTTTTTGAAGCAAAAATTAGAGAATTGCCAGACGTTGCTGAATATGCTGAAACATTTGAAGAGGCTTATCAATTAGCATTAGATTCAATTGAAACTACTGCTGAGCTAATGCAAGAGCAAGGTAAAGTCATGCCTTCACCTATGATCGAAGAACAAAATTTCAGTGGCAGAGTGACATTACGGATGCCGAAGTCAATGCATGCTTCATTTGCTGGTTGGGCTGACTTTGAAGAAGTGAGTTTGAATCATTTGTTGGTTAACTGTTTGTCTATGTGTTTGGGTGACCATTTTGCGGCTAAGACAACTAAGCTAGAGAAAAACGATTATGCTCTCGGAAGCCAATATTCAAGCGATTCGTTGCGAATAGTAAGTAAATCGAAATCGAACGTGGTAGACCTTAGACGTATTGATATAACTGAAGATGAGGGGAATAAACTTGCATATGGTTGATGATCCAGATTTTCAAACAGTCAAAGATAGCTTGGTGTTTAATGATATTTATATTAAGAGCACTAATGCCTCATGCGCTGATGATTGGGACCCGAAGCGCTCAGATATAGATGACGTGCGCTTTAAGTTCATGCACCAGATTAAAACTTCGGAAGTTCTCACTGTAGAAGAAAATGGAGATTCGAGGCAATATTTTAGAGTCAATTTACTGGTTGGTTGTCGGTTTGTTAAAGCTGATGACAATGAAGAAGACGAAATGAAGGCTCAAATTGAAGCCACTTTCTGTGCTGAGTATCTGATGACTAGAGAGGATGTTAACCCAGATGGTCTAAAAGTTTTTGCCCTTGAAAATGTAAGTTACCATGTTTGGCCATATTGGCGAGAATATTTGGCCAATATGTGCAGTAGATTTAACCTCCCGAAAGTTCCATTACCAACTCGTCAAATTAAGATTAAAAAACGTAAGAGTGAAGTTGACACAAAACAAACTCCTGAATAGTCTCAGTTTCCATATGAAACGTGTCTAATTTCGTGTAAATAACGAAAAAGACATTACCCGCAATCTCTACGAGGGTGTAAACATCAATTACGGCAAATTCGGCAATCTTCTGGCAGATGTGAAAAAAATCCACGGCGTGGCGGTGAAGTAGTTTGAACTCAAACCCACAACAATTTTCGCGCAAAGAATTGGCAGATTTTTATGAGCGGCTTATATTGCTTTGGGAAAATGGCGACCTGCTAAATCAGACTTTTAATATACGTGTAGGTAAAACCTTTCGCCGACTAAAAGAACAATATTCATTTGAACTTCATGCGCATGCCACTTTAGATGAAACTAAAGCAGCTTTCGATAATATAAATCTGAATGTCTCTACTGATAGTAAAAATACCATCCACTTACACAATGCCAAGAACAACATTTTAAAGAGTTATTTTTATCATATTAGAAATGTTGCAGGCCATGCTGATATTCAAAAGTTAAAGTTCAAGAATGTTAATTGGTACGTATTTGAACACATGTATTCAAATCAAATAAAACTCTTTGGCATGTTTAAAACCGCCGATTTTTGGAAAGTACATGGTGAGTTAGTCAACTTGCGCAGGATAAAGTAATGGAATTACGTCCCTATCAGCAAGAAACTGTTTCTGAGTTAATCAACTTTTGGTTGCTAAATAATCTAAACGCTGGGCTTTGCGTGTTGCCAACTGCAAGTGGTAAAACGGTTGTTTTTGCCGAATTTATCCGAGAAGCATTGTTAATTAAACCTGAAACGAAAGTATTGATTCTGGGACATACTCAGGAAATAGTTGAGCAAAACGCAGAAAAGTTAATAACGGTATGGCCAGAAGCCAATGTAGGCATATATTGCGCAGGACTTAAGCGAAAAGAAATTAAGCAGGTCACTTCCGCCAGTCGAGATTCTATCATTAAAGAAATTGGTGAATTCGCAGACTGGGATATTGTTATTGTCGATGAGGCGCATCTAATATCCCCCGAACTCACAACCCGTTATCAGTTCATCATAAGTACAATTCAGCTCCACGGTAAAAAGCCATTTTTACTTGGTTTTACTGCTACGCCATTTAGAACAAAATCAGGCAATATTTACGGCGATGATGACAATCAACTATTTAAAAAACTGATCTACCAAAAGCGGATTGATGAATTGCAAAGTACTGGATATTTATGTCCGTTGCGGGCAGTGGTAACTGACTTCAAAGCCGTAGTGGATACCAGTAAAGTTAGAAGAACAGAGCAGGACTTTGTGCAAACTGAGTTGCAAGCAGTAACCGCTATAGAATCAGTGGTTACAGGCATAGTGCAAGACTGGCTTAATAAAACCAATGCATCTCTACCCACAGTATTTTATGCCAGCTCAGTGCAGCAAGCAGAAATATTTGCCGACGTGTTAAAAATATTTGGGTTTGATTTTCCGCTTATTACTGCCAAAACAGAAAAAACATTGCGTAAACAGTGGTTGAATGACTTTGAGGTTGGTGAGCAAAACGGGTTAATTAACGTTGCGACCTTGACCACAGGTTGGGATGCTCCAAGGTTATCTTGTATTGTGATGGCAAGACCCACTCTTAGCCCTGGTCTGTTTTTGCAAATTCTGGGACGGGGCTTGCGACTGCATAAATCAAAGTCCGAAACATTGCTATTAGACTATGGAGAAAACATACAACGTTTCGGTGTGATAGAGCGTATTGGACCAATCATGGAGTCCAGATTTTACCATGATGAGAAATCTCTGATAATTGTATGCCCTACTTGCGAAACCATAGCTTCGGTATACCAGTTGGAATGCGACGCGTGTACAGAAACGTTAAGACATGAAGATGATGTAAGTGTATGTTATGAATGTAATTCACCTAACGATAGGTACGCTAAATACTGTGAAGTGTGCGGGGTAGCGTTAGAAGAGAATATGGGTTTTTATCAATAATGAATATAGAACAAATAAAACAAGGCATCCTAGCCAAATTTGAAAAGAGCCGTTTGGTATTTTGGCAGGACGAAGACATAGAGTTTCAGGAACCGTTGCCTGAAATTGCTGCTGAATTGAATTTATTAGGTATTAATGTAATCGCCCTTGATGATGAGTCTCATTTTGAGGTTAAACAACGTATTGAGCTGTTAGAGCCACAGCAGCAGTTTTTACTTTATAGTAATAAAGCGGTTAATGAACCCACAAGAGACTGGTTGTTCGATATCCGCTTATATGCTCAGCAGTTTTATGCCGATTCCAGCTCGATGATTTTAAGTGAGCTAGGCATGAGGATGGAGTTTCGCCAGTTAGTTGGCCGTTACAAAAAATTCTTTGGCAATAAACAGCGTTATTCCAAACTAAAAAAATTATTACCTAACAACGCGGACAAAGATGTTTTAGAGCTTACGATGATAGCGACTTTGGTAAAAGTTGAAACTGTTAGTTTTAACGCAGTTTTACATGAGTTGATTAGTCGTTATAACGAGTCTGTTGAAAAATCTAAGGAATTGTTCGATGAGTTTGAAAAGTTCGGCTTAGACACAGTATTTTGGCAATGTGCCATTGAAGACTTAGGCTATATTGGGCTTGGTCTTTGGCTAGAAGACAATAGCAAACCCACGTTAAAAGACCTTGTTACTAAGCTTTTGGTGACTGACTGTTATCATGGTTTGCAATCATCGGGTGCCAATATAGCCCAGTCTAATTTTGCTCTGAGTTTGTCTGCACATATATTACCCATTGCGCTTGATAGGGACATAAGTGAAAAATTGCCAAAAGAGATACAGGAAATCGTTGGCAATACTGCGGCTAAGAGAGCAGCGGTCATTAACTTTGTAAAAGTATGGCGTGAGAGTAGAACGCTTTCAGAATCGTATAATCAAATTGCCAGCGATGTTGCATACGAGTTAGAAATAAAGAATAAGTTAGCTGAGTTTACACAGCCTGAACATTTACTTCATGTTGAAACCTTTGCTGATGCAGAGGAGGCGGTGCTTAAGTTGTTGGCTAGAGATTTACCCGCTTACCATTCGAATGATATTGCTGATTGGGTGTCTATTAGGCTGCGGTGCCATTGGTGTTACCAATATGAAAAATATGCCGCAATTTATAGAGCGCTGAAATCAGCTAAGCAATTTTATGAACTAAAAGATAAATACGCTGATGGCTTTAGCTCCCTAGGTGCTAAAAACTTTGATCGTGCCAGTACCCTTTATAAAGCCTATGAGGATGAGATATACCGGTTTGATACCTCATATCGCGTATTTTCAGAAAATGCTTTGAGGGCATCTCAGAATGGCTCAGATATATTAAAATTAACTGGCTTGGTTGATGATATAGAAAGCTTATATGTTGACTGGTTCTTACATGACTTTGCCATTGCTTGGGGTAAGTTAGTCGATAATGAGTCTTTACTCGAAAACTGGAAACTGCCATCCATAAATAATCAATACGATTTTTACAATAGTGAAGTTAAAACGGTGCTTAGGCAGGGCAGTGTTAAGCGCGTTTTTGTTATTATTTCAGATGCATTTAGATATGAATGTGCTAAAGAAATTCATGATTCAATTAATAACCGTAACCGCTATAAATCAGAATTAAAATCACAGTTGGGCGTTGTGCCATCCTACACCCAGGCGGGTATGGCTGCGTTGTTGCCACACACAAAGTTTACTGCTCACCTAAACAAAAATGTCGAGTATAAGCTTGATGGTTTATCTGTTCACGGGACTGAGAATCGCAATAAAATACTCCAGGGACACGGCGGTATAGCCTGTACTTACGACGACGTGATGAAATGGACAAATCAGCAGTATAGAGATTTGGCCCAAGATTCAACTGCAATTTACATTTACCATAATAAAATTGACGCTATTGGTGATGATGGTGCTACTGAGAATGAGGCGTTCTTAGCTACGCGAGACGCCATAAATGAAATTGATAAACTCATTATACGGATTTTTGATAAGTTAAAAGGTGGCCGTGTTATTTTAACCGCAGATCATGGATTTTTGTTTAATCAAAGTGATGTAACAGCAACGGATAAAACCGAATTAAAATCAAAACCCGCAGGTACTAGGCTTTCAAAGAAACGTTATTTAATTGGTGAAAACTTGCCTAAGGGCGATAGCTATTGGGTTGGAAAAATGTCCAACACGGCTAATGTTGCCCCAGATTCAGATGCTGAGTTTATAGTACCGCGAGGTAGCAATAGATTCCATTTTGTTGGCGGTGCTAAGTTTATTCATGGCGGTATCATGCCCCAGGAAGTGTGTGTTCCGGTCATGCATTTAAGGGCAATTCATTCAACTGTAAAACAAAAACAAACTAAACAGAAAGTGGGTGTAGTGCCACTGAAGAGCCCAGTGAAGATCGTATCGAATATTGACCGCATCCAATTCTTGCAAGCTGATCCGATAGGTGAAAAGTATAAAGCGCGTGAGCTGGCCATCTGGATTGAAGATCCTGATGGCAATAAGGTGAGTGCCAGTGAAAAAGTATTGTTCGATTCGTCTTCCGACAAAATGGAAGAGCGTAAACGCAACATACAAATCAAAATAGAAGGTAGTGGTTTTGACCGCACAATAAGTTACAAATTGATAATGGAAGACACTGAAAGCAAAACAAAAACGAGTCATTCAGTGACTATCGATTTAGCATTTGAAGATGATTTTTTTTAGGGGTATGTGGTTGTGAACGACGAGAATGAAATAAATGACGAAGACTCGAACAATAATAAGAACGTCAGTGTTGATGTGCATGTTCACCTTCATGACGATGAGCAAGCTGCGCAGCTTGATGAAGCTGAGCAAATAATAGAGCCACTACCACCTACCTACGCAGAAGAAAAATCTGAAATTCGTGCAATGGACTTAGATGAGTTAATGATCGCAGAATTTAACGGGCGTATCGTTCGTAAAGATTTAACTAAACAATTGAAAGAAGGCGCTAACGTTCCGGTTTATGTACTTGAATATCTGCTCGGCATGTACTGTTCCTCCGCTGAGGATGAACAGATCAATGAAGGCATGAAAACCGTTAAGAAAATATTGACGGAGAACTATGTTCGCCCTGATGAAGCAGAAAAAGCGAAGTCACTGATCCGTGAAAAGGGCACTTATAAAGTTATAGATAAAGTAACGGTTAAACTAAACCAGAAAAAAGATATCTATGAAGCCAACCTTTCAAATTTAGGTATTAATGATGCGGTAGTGCCAAGCGGCATTGTTAAGCAAAATGAAAAGCTTTTGACTGGCGGGATATGGTGCATTATTACGTTGAGTTATTTTTATGAAGAAGGGCAGAAAATATCGCCTTTTTCAGTATCTAACTTAAAACCTATTCAAATGCCGTCCATGAACATGGATGAGATATTTGATGCTCGAAGAAAGTTCACCTTGGATCAGTGGATGGACTTGTTACTGCGCTCTATTGGAATGGAGCCCGCTAATTTAAAACACCGAGCTAAGTGGCATTTAATCGCTCGCATGATCCCATTTGTAGAGAATAACTATAACGTTTGTGAACTTGGCCCCCGTGGTACAGGTAAGTCCCATGTTTATAAAGAATGCTCGCCTAATTCACTGCTCGTCTCCGGTGGTCAAACAACCGTTGCCAACTTATTTTATAATATGACGTCACGCCAAATCGGTTTAGTGGGTATGTGGGATGTTGTCGCCTTTGATGAAGTGGCGGGTATGCGATTTAAGGATAAAGATGGCGTGCAAATCATGAAAGATTACATGGCGTCAGGATCATTTTCTCGTGGCCGAGACTCTATTGAAGCTAAAGCATCCATGGTATTCGTTGGCAACATAGACCATAGCGTTGAAACGCTAGTGAAAACGAGTCATCTGTTAGCGCCTTTTCCTGACGAAATGATTGACTGTGCCTTTTTTGACCGTTTTCATGGCTATATTCCTGGTTGGGAAATACCCAAAATGCGCCCAGAATTTTTCACTGATCGTTTTGGCTTGATCACTGATTACCTTGCCGAATATATGCGTGAAATGCGCAAAACCACCTTCTCAGACTCTATTGATAAGTTCTTTAAACTTGGAAATAACCTGAATCAACGTGATGTTATCGGGGTGCGTAGAACCACATCAGGTTTACTTAAATTGCTAGTCCCGCACGGAGATTACACCAAAGAAGACGTAAGAACCTGCCTAACTTACGCACTTGAAGTACGTCGGCGTGTGAAGGAGCAGCTTAAGAAGATTGGTGGTATGGAGTTTTTCGATGTTAATTTTAGCTACATCGACAATGAAACGTTTGAAGAATTTTTTGTAAATGTCCCAGAGCAGGGCGGCTCAAATTTAATCCCCAAAGGTATTTCAAAATCAGGTGTGGTTCATTTTGTAAGCAGTGGTGCAACGGGTAAGTTGGGTGTATATCGCTTAGAAAGTCAAATGACAGCGGGTAATGGTAAACATTCAACGTCTGGATTTGGCGCAGACACCTCAGCTAAAGAACAGGCCAGAGTCGGTTTTGAGTATTTCAAAGGTAACTTAAACCGAATTGCAGCAACATCTCGATTCTCTGATCATGAATTTCACCTTCATTTTGTTGATTTACAAAGTTCAGGCAATAGCCATTCATCAAGCTTGTCATCATTAGTTTCTTGCTGTTCAATACTATTGAACAAGCCTGTACAGGAGCAAATGGTTGTCCTGGGGAGTATGACACTAGGCGGTGTTGTTAATCCGGTACAAGACCTGGCATCTAGCATGCAAGTAGCTTTGGAGGCTGGTGCAACAAAAATCCTACTACCCATGGCCTCCGCAACAGACATCCCGACTGTACCTGCCGAAACGTTCACCAAATTCCAGGTAAGTTTCTATAGTGATCCGGTAGATGCCGTTTATAAAGCGCTTGGGGTTCAATGATGCCCAAAGGACGACAAATAAAAATCTATCTAGCCGATGGATCAGTGACGGGTATTCGTCACGCAGAAATAGTGAATTGGACAGGGCAGGCGTTGGCCATACCCAGAAATAGAGTGAAAGAACTTGTAGAGTGGGAAGAAAGTCAGAAACCTGGGGTTTACTTTTTATTCGGCGTGGATAGCGAAAGTGGTAACGATGCAGTCTATATTGGCGAAGCAGAACAAGTTGCTAGCCGAATACAACAGCATTTGTCAGGAAAGGATTTTTGGAACGAGATTATTTGCTTTACTAATAAAGATGAAAACCTCACCAAGGCCCATGTTAAATACCTTGAATCGAGACTGGTGGTCTTATCCGCTCAGGCCAATCGGTATGAGTTACTTAATGCCAACCAGCCCCCAATTGCGGTATTGCCCAGAGGCGACCGTGATGCGATGGAAGAGTTTATTGATAACATTCGATTACTTATTGGTGCTCTTGGTTACCGCGTACTTGAGCCTTTAGCTAAACTCCAGCCACTGATTGCAACAATGGACACGAGCGGAATCATTAACACAGTTGATACCTTCAGCTTAAAAGTAAAAAAATATAATGCACAAGCATTGCAAACCGATGAGGGGATTGTGGTGCTGGCCGGAGCGGAAGGAGCTCCAAAGGCTAATGCCAGTTTGTCAAAAGGTTACTCCAAAGTAAGAATTGACCTGATTGATAAAGGCATATTCAAAACAGTAGGAAATAAGTTAATTATGCAAGAAGACCGATTATTTGCCAGCCCATCACAAGCCGCAGCAGTATTGCTAGGTTACCCCTGTAGTGGTCCCGAATATTGGCTAGACCATAATGGCGTTAGTTTAAAGCAAAGAGAGAGTATTGCAGTGCAAGAGTCGTTATAGTCACCTAAGGAAATGGTTGCAGTGTTAGTTTGGACAATAAATCAATGCTCTTCTGGGACTTATTAAAACGCACCTTTAGTCTACGAAAGAGCGTCACTAAATATCAAACCTTCAAAAGTATTTTGGTCTAATAGCTAATACGAATAATTAACTATAGATAATCACTCGCCACATCACAATTAGTTAGAAGAGCGATTTGTGATGCTATCCTCGCCATCACACACTCACTAACTGTCATCAAGTGCGACGAGAAAAAATGATTGACGAAAGCCTAATAAATGCATATCGGTTGGCTAAATATATAGTGACTTATAAAGATGAAGAATGTCGACTTCAAGTTGGAAGTACCTCCGAGTTTGTTGACCGCATGCTTCATCAACAAAATATAAAAACTGCTTATTTTATAACCCCTGAAAACCCATTCAGTTGCACAGTCTCTGAACAAGAAAATTCACTACGTCATAGGCGGTTGCGCAAAGAGATAGACAAGCTTCAATACTTCTATCTGGCAGGGTATGGCACGGACGAAGCTGAAAAATGGCCGAAAGAGTCCAGTTATTTAATTTTTACCGATGATGAATCTGCGATGCATAACTTGGCCGCTCGCTTTGGCCAAAATGCCTTGTTAAAAATCGCATACAAAACACCGACGCAATTATTGTTACTTGAGCCAATGCATTATATCGTAAGCGCCAAATAAACCCACGGTCTTATTTTACCATTACCGCTGGTGCATAATTTCGTCACTGAAATCAAGTGAGGAAATGACATGTCAAAACAACCCATCATCTTTTGGCAGCAACACGTAAGCCAATGGAAGGATTCAGCATTAACACAAACGCAGTATTGTAAAAAGCATCAACTAAACCCGCAGCGACTAAGTCACCATAAGCGTAGATTAGAAACGCAAGAAACAGCACCGGTCAAAACGGGTTTCATTGCATTGCCTATTCCAGAGTATTTACCCAAGCCAGAATTATTAACGCTGCACTTCGCCAATGGCCTGTCGTTATCGGGTATTGCGCCCAATAATATCGATGTGGTGAAACAGCTAACGGCGGCATTGTCATGACAAGTGCGATGCGCCCGTGCATGTCGCTTACGCATATTTATCTATATCCGCAGGCAATTGACTTCCGTAAGTCATTTCGAGGCATTAGCGCCATTGTCGAATGTGAGTTGGGTCACAACCCTTTTTCGGGTCACTTGTATGTGTTCACCAATAAACGGCGCACTAAAATCAAATGTCTGTTCTGGGAAAACAATGGTTTCGTGCTGTATTACAAAAGCCTAGAGGAAGATAGATTCATTTGGCCGAGGTGTGAAAAGGAGGTGATAACACTCAACGGCCAGCAAATAAACTGGCTACTTGATGGTCTTGATATTAGTGCCATGAAGGGCCATAAAAAGTTGCATTTCGACAGTGTTTTTTAGGGCTTTTTAGCCTCAAGTTTAGTATAATATCGGGCATGAAATTACCGCCCAACACCCATAAAAACAAGGCTTTTAGCGACACCGATACCATGTCAAGGTTGCAAGCTATGCTGTCTGAAAAAGACGGGGTGATTGGGGAAAAAGAAACACTGATTGCAGAGCAAAGTGACATCATCGAAAAGAAGTCTGATGTCATCGATTCACTTAAAAAGCGCGTTGAGTTACTCGAAGAGTATTTACGCTTATCTAATAGCAAACGCTTTGGCAGCAGCTCTGAACAAACCCCGCCAGAGCAAGGTAACTTGTTCAACGAAGCCGAAGCGACCAGTGAGCCAGAACAAACTGAGCCTGAGTTACCGACCACAAGCGAGCCTAAAGCCAAAACCGGTCGCAAACCCTTTGCTAAAAACCTACCACGCACCCAAGTGTTTGCGTATTTGTCAGATACTGAAAAAGAAGGCGCAATCAATACCTTCTTTGTGAAAGTCAGAGAAGAGCTAGATATTATCCCTGCCAAAGTACAGGTACTAGAGTACATGCAGGAAAAGGCGGTGTTTAAAGACGAACAAGGCACAACCACCATGAAAGCGGCTGAGGTCATTAAACACCCTGTACCCAAAGCCATGGGCAGTATCAACTTAATGACCTACATCATTATTGCTAAATACGCCGATGGCATGCCGCTTTATCGATTAGAGGGGATTATCGAACGATACGGGGGCAGCATATCAAGAACAACACTCGCCAACTATGTCATTGCGCTAGGCAAACAAATCCAACCCTTAATTAACTTATTAAGGGAGACTCAGCATGCCGGCTCACTCATTATGGCGGATGAAACCCGCATTCAGGTATTAAAAGAGCCAGGGCTTGCGCCCACGGGCGATAAATTTATGTGGGTGACACTCGGCGGTAAAGCCGACCAACAAAGCGTGCTGTTTGACTATGACCCATCGCGTGCTCGCCATGTGCCTATGCGCTTGCTACATGGATTTACTCATGGCTACCTGCAAACCGACGGTTATGCAGGTTACAACGAAGTGTGCCGCAAAAACCAGCTCATTCAATTAGGCTGTATGGATCACGCTCGCCGCAAATTCATCGAGGCACAGCAATCACAACCTAAAGGGAAAAAAATAAAAGCCAGCAAAGCCGACATGGCCTTGAGCCTGATTAACAAGCTCTATGGGATTGAGCGCACCATCAAACATGCTAGCAATGAGAAAAGACTGGCCGTTCGCCAAGCTAAGAGCATGCCGATATTAAACACACTGCAGGCATGGCTCACGGCAAACAAACCGCGCGTGGCCACCGACAGTTTAACTGGCAAGGCCATGACCTACTTGCATAATCAGTGGGATAAACTCACTGTGTATTGCACAGATGGGCAGCTTCGCATCAGTAACATTATGGCTGAAAACGCCATTCGCCCTTTTGCCGTTGGGAGGCGTGCATGGTTATTCGCCGACACACCTGCTGGCGCAAACGCCAGTGCCGCACATTACAGCTTGATTGAAACCGCTCGGTTACATGGCATTGAGCCATACGCATATCTCAATACTATATTCAAAGCGATACCCTATGCGGAAACGGTGGAAGATTTTGAAGCGTTATTGCCGTGGAACTATAAGCGCAGTATTACGACTGTTTGATACGTGGGTTGATTAGCCGCTTACATTATATCCAAAGTTAACGGCTTTTAGTCGTCATGCAATGATAGTAAGTTGCTAATAAAATAATCATGGATTGGCATATAGTGCGGTTATTGAAATCTGTATTTGGCTAGTAAGGCGTTTACGCTAGGCGAAGAAATTTTATATGTTTATTTTGTTATTGCGACAAAACTTCACAATGCTCAAACCAGCAGATTGTTGCCGCTCAAAAACATTTTCCCAGTGTTTGGTTTTTTGTTGAATATCCATAATTACCTCATGTTAATTTACTGAGATAATTACACCCTGTCACAGATAATCCCCCGCTACTGTTTGAAGATTCTTGCATCGGTAGTATGTATTTCCATGTGTTTGTATTCCTCCCCTTTGATTTATCACTTAATTGTTTCTAACCACTCACCAACGTCAGATTCTAAATAGTCACAGAGTTTTTCAAGCGTTTCAAAATCAATACTAGAAGTACTTTCGTGGTAAAGCCGATTGGCTGTACTCCTATTTATTCCGGTATCTCTGACTACATCTAAAATTTTTAGACGTTGCGGACCTTTTAGTTCTTATAAAATACATTTTATGTCGTTAAAGCAACTAAAAGTGTCTTTAACGACACAAAAGTACTTGACATGCATCCTATAAGTGTAATATTGTATCTCTAGCGAAACAAAAACACTTTAAATTACTAGGAGATTACGAATGAGTCAGCACTATTTAACAACCTGTGAGTTATCAAAACTCATCAAATACGATAGCCGTACGATCCGCGAACGGCTCAAAGATTCTGTTTTAATTGAAGGGATCCATTACATCCGGCCGTTTGGTGGACGTAAAATTCTTTATGTTTGGGAAGCTATCCAAAAGGATATGTGTAAATTTTCACAGAATGCCATGGCTATTCCAATGACCAGTAGAGGTGTTACTCATGTCTAGTATTAACGTAAGAAAAGATAAAAGTAAGCCGACAATTTGTCTCTTCGAATTCTTAATCAGCCCACTCAAACTAACTTTTACGATACGTATTTAGGAGACATTTATGAAAAATTTTTCAACAGATTCAATGCAGCCGTTATTAGAAGATGCAACAGAGTTCCCACGTTTTATGGGCCGGTACTTCGTTACAGCATTAAAAGTATCGTCTGATTCAAAAGGTAAGCCCTGTAAGGTATTAACCCTTTCTGATGCATCGGGCGATTTGCGGGTATTTTGTAATGCTAAACACTTGATAGATTTACCTGTAGCGGTTAATCAATTAGTTCATGTTGAAGCCGCATTAAAACAGGATCATGGCGCAGCGTACTATCGATGCAAAGATTTAGCGCAAAGTTTTCCCGATAAACGTGTTGGCCATGATTTGTCGGTGTTACCTCGCTCACTATGCCCTGTTATAGATGCTTTTGATTGCCTTTTGGTGATGTTCAGTCGTATCAAAAATCCGCTTCTCAAACAATTTGTCAGGGACGTCTTACTACAACCTGATGTGGGCGTTAATTACTTACTTTGTCCAGCTAGTCTGAATTATCACCACAATTTCAAAGGTGGACTAATAAAACATTCGCTCGAGACTGCCTGGAATATTGCAGGTGTTCACGAATTGTCAACATTGGAGCGCGATGTCGCTGTAGTTGCTGCGTTGTTACATGATATCGGTAAAGTTAAAACAATGAGCCCTGACATTAAGCGCACCCCAACCGGTCGGCTAGTCGATCATTCTCAGTTAACCCTCGAAATATGCGCTTGGCCATTAAAAAACTTAGCTGATTTTGCTCCTGTCATTGCCGATCAGTTGCGTCATGCTTGGACGTGCTATTCACCTAAATCACGATATGGTTTCAAACCTAAAACCAGAATTGCCCACTTGTTACAAAGAGTCGATAACGCCAGTGCTAGCGGAAAAGTGCGCGAAGGATTCTTACCTGTTTTCGGGAATTCAGCTAAAGCGCTCAGTGCATAAGCATTGAATTAATTTAATTAAAGTTATTATTGATTAAGGAGCAAGTATGGCCCGACATCCAGAAGTATCAGAAAAATCGATCATCCAAGCGGGTACCGAGCTTGAATCTGCAGGAAAGATGCCAAACCCAGGCGCGATCCGCGCCTACCTTGGCTATCGAGGCGGTTTGATGAGGATCAAATCTGTCTGGACAGTGTTCACACAAAAGCGTGATGAAAAACTGCTCCCCGAGGGTAACTTAGAGCTGACAATTGAGGCGCTTCCTGAAAAGTACGCCGAAAATGGTAGTGAGTTAATGAAGCGCGTTAACAACGCACTTGAACAGCTTATCCTTGAAGCTTATCAACACAGTCAGCAAGTGTTTGAAAAGCGGATGCAAAGCATGGAGATAAGTCAGCAAAAAGCCCTTAAATCCTACCAAGACGCTGAGACTGACGCAGATAGATCTGTAGCAAAGCTAGAGGACGAATTGCATAGCTTAAATAAGGAGGTATCAGGTTTGGCTGAGCAAAATGCCAACCTAGTCATTGGCAATGCTGAATTACGCGGGCGGATTGCTGCGCTAGATGAACATTTTGGCGATAAAGTAAGCCAACAATCAACCACATAGGAGATAAAGACAATGACTATTGCAAGAATTGATTTTACTGAGCTGGCGGGTATTTCTACGCTAGAAAAATTAGAAAATGAGTTTCAGTATCAAATGGACCTGTCAGACGGTTGCTATTTTTTCTGGCACCATACCGACTTTCTCGAACATGCGATATACCCAGCCAAAAATGCAAAGGCACAAGCTATCCTGCAATTTTTAGCTCATTGTGCTTGTCCAATAAGTTTACTTCGGCTGGCTTGCTCACTCTCCCCAAGAAATTTTGACCACGGCCCGATTACATCTGATGAATTTACAGTTCATTACATGCTGTATTGTTTTGAGGTAGTAAGCAATTGTATCCATGATCCCAAAATCAGGGATATCATCAACATCTACCGCAAAACTACAGAGTTTCGCTCTGCATGCGAATTGCTCATAACCTATCAAAGTGACATCATTAGCAGTAATATTTGCCCGACAGTTTTGAATATGATTACAGAAAGCTTGTCATCAACAGAAAGCCGCGTGCATTAAATCTAACTGGTCGTCTGGCGCCTCTACAAAGCACCATTTTTCCTTTGTAGAGGCGTTGCGTAGTTCTGCACAATAATAATTTCCAGTCTCAACGAATTTAAGAATGCACTCATTTACCTTTATGAGCTCCAAGCTAAGTTAGAAAGTGTTCTGATATCGAATTTGAACGTATTTTTTTTGCTTGTTCAGCTTTGATCACGATCTCGGCTAAGTGCAACAAACAACGAATTAATCGCGAACCCTTTACCACGTTTTTATCACTATCCTTTGCAGTAATAAAATACAGTTTGCCTAACAAGTTGAGGTCGGTTTCGCAGAAATTCTGCTCAAATGAGACTTGACTAAATCGTTGCCACTTTTTGCTACCTATTTGTGCCTTTTCGTTTCCAGCTAGGATTAACCGCCATTGGTGACCTGGAGCAATCTTTAACATAGCTTTCATAAACCGCTGGTAGTCGTTTACCGATCTAAACTGGATATAAACTTTTGTATCGAGGACGTGGGATAATGCGTACTCAATACACCACTGAATCTCATCCCGATGTTTCCTGTACTCAGCTTTAAAAGCTATTCGGATTAAATCTAGGTCTGCCATTTCACTTGAACGAAGGCGTGGGCAAATTCTTCCTACTTTAGATACCAACCTTGGATATTTTTGTTGAGTTAAGTAACGTTTCACAACGTCCTGTGCCGCGTTAATCCAAGCTTCAACTGAAAGCTCATCTACGGGCGAATTTAATTTGATCTCTGCCATGCTTCTGCCGTCATCGACCTGCTGCAAAACTTTCAGGCATTGGATCATATCCGGTTCAACGACGTTTAACTCAATAGTATCCTGTCCAAACTTTCTTCTGTCTCTTACTGAGGCGTTAGTAACAAACTTTCTTAATTTGCTTTGCAGTAAAGGGTAAATATCATTAGCAGATAGTAGTTTCGTCTTATTTGCGATTTGGGCGATGGCTCTTGCCGGTAAGCCAGACAGTTCCAACCAAAATTGGGGTGTGTAATTGTGTTGTTGATGGCAAAGACGGTCGTGCAGCAACAGATCCAGACAATGTATGTAGGAGAAGAGTGTAGTTTTTGGCGTTTGATGCCCCAACAGTGCTGCGATTGACCATAATTTGTCACGTCGCCGACTCCCGATGAGGACATGTTTGATATTGATTGCCTGTTCTAAACAGTATGGTGTGTATTGTTCTATCAATTCGTCCGACCCAAAAATTACAATTGCTAGATTAGTCGCGCAGGTATGTCTGAATTGATAAACTGGAACATACATTTTCATGTATTGGGAAACAAGGCTACCAATATGTTCCTCAAGTTCAGCGTTGCTAAAAGCTTGATTGTTAAATTCGTCTTTTGAGAACAAATTTTGCTTAATTTTGTTACCTAACTGTTGCTTTCTAAATGCAAGGAAGTTCCGAAATAAGATCCGTTCATCAGGTTTGAGTAGTACTCCAAATGGAACTTTCCTTTTTGATTGGATGGTTTTGAGGGCTATGCGGTTCCTCGGACGTATTAAAATCCATCCTTGCTCAGACAGTTCCACGTCTTTAATAAGTAATCGAGTCCAGTCGGTTGTCCGACCGCCGAGCCTAGACATCAATACAAACATGGCATCCATAGTGTCTTGAAAGTGTTTTCCTCTGCTGGTGTTATTGCGATGCAGATCAAGCCCAACCTGATGAACAACTTGCTCAGGAATAATGGTGGTTCGGACATATTTTTCAGCGTCTTTGATGGTGTAGTATGGATCGTCGGGGGCGGTTATAGCAAAGTGGCCTACGGCATAAATTATTAGGTCCCGCAGCCGGCTGGGAGTCTCAGATGTAGCATCCTTGTCTTCGATGACGGCTTGGCAGAGCACATCCATTTCTGCACCATCAAGACTACTGAGTTCAATATCCGTTAAAAGGTTGAGCCAACTTTTACCTATAGTTTTTAGGTATTTTTTCGGAGTTTCAGCATGTTTCCATTTTTTACCTTTAAGGCACTCTATAAACCAAGAGAGTAAGATAACTGCAGACTGAGGTAGTGATGTGAGTTGCGTAATTCGACTCTCCAAATAATCGATCAGTTTGCTTATCTCATCAGGTTGGTGAGCATCCCGGTTAACTTTGAGCATGTCGTTTAACCTTAAATACAATGCATCAACTATGATGTCATACTCGTAATCAACATTTGTTGGCGTACTTTCACTTGATTTGTATCGTTGCTCTCTTTTTGATACGTGCCTTAGCGGAGGAACCTGAAACTCTGATTTCGTTACTCGATCATGGAAAAGGTGCAATGAAATCAGTGGCATAGCGTGACTTATATTATTTCCTTTCGCAAATTCAGCTAAAAATACCGGGATTGATACATCAGAATTTCTTCTAAGCAACTCTACTGCCGCATTGCAAAATGTCTTTATCGCTCCGAAGGGGCGACTGTCGCAGGTAGACAGTAATCTGTTGATTAAAGACAATAGCTTATCTTCACTGCTTTCAATTTGTGGACAGTCATCGCTAATCAGATACTTGTGCAGGGCAGACATCGCAAGTGGATCCAGATAACCACAAAAAAGTGTTGTGCGCTGTTCACCATCGTTCGAATTGCTGCCCATCCCATCTAACTTTTGGTTCAATTTAATGTGAAAACGCCCTCCGTTTTCATGGAGTTCTAATTCGTTGGAGAGGGCTAACTTAAACAATGCGAAAAGCCCGCTTGGTAAGCAGATAAGACTGCTAACAGCAGCATAAAAAATAAATAAGGTGAGATTTAGTTCTGCTTTGCTAAGTTCGTCAATGGCTAAATTTCCAGTTTCAATTTTACTGGTTAGAACTTCTTTTGCGTTCATCAGCTCAAGGCTTCGAGCGAAAACCTGCTGGTTTACACAAACAGGTGTAATCGCCGCCATACTCTCGCCAGTGAATGCGTTCACTTTAAACCTCCAGCAATGGGCTAGTTTGTGCTGATATTCCAAGCTCATGAAACAATTCGTCGACAGTTGTGGCGACCATTTCTAAATCTTTGTTCTCAAACGCACTATAACTACCGAATGAGTGATCACACTTGCCTTCGTGCCCCATAAACCAGTCCGCAAGATCAGTGGCAAGCCCAACTTGTTCAAAATGCGTGCGCAATAGGTGTCGATAATAATTATTCTCACCAGGTAAATCAGGGAGCTGACCCAAAGGCGGTGATAGAGGTGAGTCAAATTGGAATGCCTCATTGCTGATGTAGCTTAGCAGGGGAGCGCTACTGTCCAGTATTTTTTGCGTTCCACTAGCAATGTCAGGATATTGAAACTCTGTGTTGCACTTCAGTAGTCGAATATGATCAACAAAGTTAAGAAGTTGTTGATGCGCAACGGTGCATAATTTAACGATACGTCTATGGTTGTGACCTGACTCTTTGTCATCAATAAATATGTAACCATACCTCAAGTCAAATACTGATAAATCGCCAAATGCATCTCGCTCTGGTCGGTGTCCCGTAGCGAGTTGTAGGACTCCTAAAGTGTAAGCTACATAACAATTTGCAGATGTCAGCAGGTCCAATTGCCTAGCACTCTTTTTTGAAAGTACATACAAATCCCTAAAATATTTGGAAACGTCATTTTTATTGGGCACTCTCAGGCTACCCCAACGGTTTTCATTTTTGGCCACCGGAAAGGTTAATTTGAGTGATGGATAAAGTGACCGCAGGTATTCACTGTAGCTGGCTAGTAAGGTCAATATTTGTGCGTTTTCATGAGCTGTATAGTGGATACCTGCATGAAACTCCAACTCTTTTCCTGCAATAGCTGCATAGCGCACCTCAGATATACCCCGATGAGCACAATATAATCGCAGATGTCGGGCCACCCTTACGTACGATAACCTTGTCCCTTCCTTGTGATTAATATCAGAAAGATTGTTTCTTGCAAAGGTAACTATATTTCGGATTGCCTCCTCGGTTAGTTGTACATTCTTAATGTCTGAAAATTGCTGAACGAGCTCTCTAGGGACTGGTATGTAACCTTTGTTTGATTTGTCAGAATAAGGCTTAACTTTTTTAAGGTGTTGACTGGCATATGGCCTATCAACGACGATAAAACCAAAACCTGCATTTTCATCAAGTTCGGATGGCATAGCAAAATCTATGCTTTCATCCAGCAGGTTTTCTACTTTTCTGCCCATTATCAGGCTAAGCAGAATTAGAGTTGACGTCAAAGATGGGTTTTCATTTGTATGTTTCAATAAACATAAAACCTCATGATCCGTTAGAAGCTCATAGTCACAGACATTTTGCTTCTCTGAGCGTGCAATAGACTTTTGAATTCTCTTACGCTTTATAGCAGCGTGCACGAGGCTATCCACTATTGGCTTGCTCATTCTTCGTCTCGCTTGTTGCGGTAATCTTCAACGTTCATCCGAACAGGCGAACGAGACTCATCAGAGTAAAACCGACAAAGTGTCTCCAGAGAGTTGCTTTTTGTGATTTGGCGAAACTTCGATTGAGTATGCTCTGGTGCGATATCGATAAAGTGAGCCAGTCGATACAACACAGATTCCCGATGAATGGAGGAATCGAGTAAATCAGCCACATAGCGCCAGGCTAATTCTTCAATGTCAGTTTCCGCAGACTGCCAGACCATAACCTTAAGCAATGTATCTTGATTTCTGCGACGCGGTAGTAATGGTTTCCAGTGATTGAACACCGAATAGTTTTTGTTGTCCTGGGCGAATATCACCCAAGGCGGGGAAACTTCGCTTAGGGTCAATATTTTGCCCCAGTCAGATTTCAATTGAAAAGCTAATGCTGTGGTAAATGCATATGCTGTTTTTGCCTCAGGATGGATGTTACACCCTCTTAGTGACACGTATTTGATCTTGACGGTAGCCATTCCTTATCTCCATTAACTTTGCCGTTCTTACCCTAATAAATGGAGGGCCTGATTGATAATGTCAAATCTTTTTATTCTATATTTTCTATGTATTTCAATGAATTACAAAAAAAATGATATTTTTAAGGTTTTTTTTGGAAAAATTATTTTTGAGAAAAAACCTTCGAAAACTAAGTAACAACGTTTTAATCGCTAAAGTTACATCAAGCTATTTTCAAAAATAGGGATTTCGGGGGTATGCATTGTTTAAGGAAGTGCTATCCACTTAGTTCGACCAACTACTACATGTTGTGTTTACTAGATTTAAGCTCGTCGATCTCCTGTGGTAAAGCGGACGTTTGGCAATACCAAATTACTGATAATTTAATTCGATAGTGGGCACCAATATCAATATAGTATTATTCTTTTTCAGGGCAAAAAACCACCATTGCGGAGAGTCGGCGTTTTCAGTAGATAGCCTCTTGAGTGTCAATACCCGTCACTCGGAGTCACTAAAGTTAAACTGATTTTCGCGATGAATTGTCAGTCTGGTTCGCAGCCTCAAAGGGCAGCTAACGACCTAAAGCGGTCGTAAAAGAATTCGAACTATCAGACTATATTGAGCGAAAAATCATGCGATTAATCAAACTTGACTGACGGCAATGAGCGATCAGCCGCCATACAATGTTTATAATTTGAATTTGAGGTCTGACGCTATAGCAGACGTTTGATTTATTTTAAAACGGACGTTACACAATCACATTCGTCGAATACCGCAACTTTACGAACAAAAAAAAGCACCTACCAAACTGGAAAGTACTTCTTGATGTTTTCTAAACTAAGATTATTTCTTAAATCTACGTGATGCTAAACCCACTAAACCTAATCCTAAAATAGCTAGTGTCGATGGTTCTGGTACGTTGGATACATCTAGCTGGACTGCAGATATCTTAGTAGTAAAAAATGCATTTGTATTTATATAGTCAGGCCATGTGTTTGCTCTGAATATGTTTTCGGTTGTTGAATCGAATGATCCTGCGTAATTATTCCCAACATTTACTGGCGCATTAACCATATTCGACAGGCTCGTACCCCAAAGCCAATCTACCTTATTCGTACCTAACGTTTGTGTACCATTTACAAACTCATGAGTAGTCCCGTCGATATTGAATTCGCCTATTATGTTGTTTGGATAATTACCACCGTCAACGAAAATGTGGATGAAATAATCAACATCAGCCAATAACGTAAACCCAGAGAAATTTGCGGGGCTGTTCCAGATATTTGTGGAGGCTACTGTTGTACCTTGTACAACATCATTTGTGCTTATAGCAATAAAACCTTTGTCATCTATATAAGAATTACCTGACAGTGATGTAATTAAAGCAGCGTTTGCAAATGCTCCTACAAACAAAGATGTTGCGATTAATAATGTCTTTAAAAATTTAAATTTCATTTGATATTCCTAATTTAACTCTTTCCAATTTTTTGGAAGGAAAACGTTAATAAAACAAGTCACTATCCATATGCAAATTAGATGCCAAATATTAAAAATGCTTTTGTTTCAATATTATAGAGGTTTATGGTGTTTTTTATAAAGCTAATCTGTAAAATAACCTGACAATAATGGTGAGCTAATCTGTTGATTCAACATGGATATATAAATAAATACTCAACCTTAAAAATATGGCGCTGTAAAAAGCCAATGAGTTGTTTAATTAACGTGTGAAACTGGAAAGTAAGCCACATAATTTCATGTTTAAGCTTATAAAACGATTAATTCAGAGATATGGCTGCTCAAACCATTAGCGATAAGCATTACAGGGGTTTTCAGACTAACACAAAGACTGCTTTAGGTGGGTTTACTTCCACTTCGCGCTATAAACTGATATTGATTAAACTCTCTCAAACGTTTTTGTGACTTGCTCATCAATCAATAAGTGTAGAAAACCCTGACAGTCCGCTTACAAGGTAAAGTCTAGATACAAAATAGGCTTAAAATCAAATGCGTATGACGGCTTATGGCACAAACCAGTAGTTAAAATTATATTTCAACTCATCCATCAATAGGCATATGTGGGCTGACAAATCATGCCTAGCCCACTTGTTACAGACTATTCTTGCGTAAAAGTTAAGCCCGCATTCGCAACAAGGCGTTTAATTAACTTGTCGCCCATGGCAGGCGCCGATGTCCAAATGCCACCTTTAGTCTCATTTGCGTCTTTTACTAAACAGATAGCGGCTTCGGCTATAATTTTTGACGTAGAGCCGTATCCGGGATCTCTGTCACCTGTCACGGCTACCTTAATGACATTACCTGTTTCGTCAGAGCCTACATATACCATGTCGTACAAACCTGCTTCCCGTTCTTCTTTACTGGGGCCTTCACCTGGTTTAGGTCCACCGTCACCGCCCATGCTTTTGTCATTCGCCATAGCGTTGGCAATAGTTTCGCCTTTTTCACCTGGTCCTGTCATAAACATTTCGTCATATACAAAATCGTCGCCATATTCACTTTTCAACAGAAAGTTAGAACGCTGAACGTTGCGTGTGTTAATGGCTGCCATCACAAAAGGTGTCACCCAAGAGCCTAAGTCTTCTTCGTAGTAAGGTTTGTTGCCGTATGGTTGATCGGCACCTTTGAAGCCTGGGGTGAGAGAAAATGGGTTAAGTAACGCCTGCATTTTGGCGGGGTCTTTTTTGGCCGCTACTAGGGTGGCTTTAAAGCTAGCAGCTGTGCCGCCAGAAAAAGTCCCTTTCATTTTTCTAACTCGGCATCTTACTCTGGGCATAACATGACCAAATTTTTCTTTGGCTAGTTGTTGCAAGTGATAAACACCTAGGTCCGATGGTATAGAGTCAAAACCACAAGAGAACACAATACGTGCGCCACTGGCTTTAGCTGCTTCTTCATGGGCAGGGATCATTTCACTCATCCATACCGGCTCACCACATAAATCTACGTAATCTACACCAGACTTAGCGCACATTGCCACCAAATCAGAGCCGTACAACTGATAGGGGCCCACAGTCGTCAATACCAATTTGGTATTGTCTAACATAGCTTGGATCGAGCTTAAATCTTCAGAGTCGGCGACAACCAAAGGTGTGTCTGGCGGTGCACCAATTTCATCTCGAACTTGAGCGAGTTTTTTATTGCTTCTGCCGGCCATTGCCCATTTCACCGAACTATCGCCGGGGTACTGTTTCACCAAATACTCGGCCACTAATCGGCCTGTAAACCCAGTTGCACCATAAATAACAATATCGAATTTTTTATTTTTACTCATTAGACACTTCCTTCACTTTTTTATTACTTTTAGTGTCTTGAGTGTAATGGGGATTATCTATAATTTTAATTTATTTGGGTAATAGCTAACTATATTCTTTAGTAATAAATAGATGCGTTATTAATTGAATTGATTGATAAGGAGTTGGGGTCATGATTCATAAAAAGATGAATAACAGCGCAAAAAAAACGAGTCATCATGACTCGTTTTGTATTCAGAAGATTCACTAAAGCACTCTAGTTACCAATGTTTATTAAGCTGTAACAATCTTACAAGCATTAGTACCACCGATTGTTTCCATTACATCGCCGTAGGTCATAATGAACTGGTCACCGGGTTCTAAAATACCTTTTTCTAATAAAATGGCCACCACATCATTTTTCAGTTGACCCGGATCACTGCCTCTTGAATCAAAAAATACTGGCATCACACCACGGTATAATGCCATTTTATTAAGCGTACTTTCGTGTCTAGACATCGCATAAATGGACAGAGAGGTTGTCATTCGTGACATTAACAAAGGTGTGCTACCACTTTCGGTTAAAGAGACAATTGCCTTTATCGTACTTAAGTGGTTAGCTGAATACACCGCGCTTAGGGCAACTGTTTCGCTAACAGAGCTAAAGGATTCATCCATTCTATGCTTTGAAATAGTCACGCTTGGATGCGTCTCTGCGCCAACGCAGACACGTGCCATAGCTTGTACCGTTTCTACTGGGTATTCACCTGCGGCTGTTTCGGCTGATAACATGACGGCGTCAGTGCCATCTAATACTGCATTCGCTACGTCCATCACTTCAGCACGAGTAGGCATAGGGCTTGTTATCATTGACTCCATCATTTGGGTGGCGGTAATCACGACTTTATTCAGCTGCCTAGAGCGAGCGATGAGTTTCTTCTGCACACCGACTAATTCGGCATCGCCAATTTCAACACCTAAGTCGCCACGAGCCACCATCACTGCGTCAGATGCTTCGATAAGGTCGTCAATGGCTTCGTCAGAGGCAACTGTTTCTGCACGTTCTACTTTTGCGCATATCATGGCATAACAACCGGCTTTTTCAGCAAGTTGACGGGCATAACGCAAATCGTCACCAGAACGAGGAAAAGACACTGCCAGATAGTCCACACCAATCTTTGCTGCGGTCACAATATCTTCTTTATCTTTGGCGGTGAGTGCTTCAGCAGATAAACCACCACCTTGACGGTTAATGCCTTTATTATTTGATAATTTGCCAGCTACTGTGACTTCGGTATGTACTTTATTACCTTCAACACTCGTCACTTTGAGTTGAATACGCCCATCATCAAGTAACAATAAATCGCCATTGATGACGTCTTGGGGTAAGGCTTTATAATCAATGCCAACTGCTTGCTGGTTGCCATCATCACGGCCCATATCTGCATCTAGAATAAAGTGATCACCAATCTTTAAGATAATCGACCCATCAACGAATTTAGCTACACGAATTTTTGGCCCTTGCAAGTCACCCAAAATAGCGACGTATTTACCTAATTTTTTTGCTGCTGTGCGAACTTTTTCCGCTCGGTTAATATGATCTTCGGCCGTTCCATGGGAAAAGTTCATGCGAACCACATTGGTTCCAGCTTTAATAATCGCTTCAATTTGTTCCACTGTATCTGTAGATGGACCTAAGGTAGCAAGTATTTTTGTTCGTCTTAACATAGGTTGGTTACTCTGTTGTTATGGCGTATATGTTGCCTCTCTTCGCAATACGTACTGCTTAGAATTGGCGGAGTTCAATAAATTAAGCATAGCCTCTCTAAAGCTTTAGTTCTCATTGTAGAGATCTTAAAATTAGATAGTTATAAATTAACAAAACTGTAATTTTATTACAAAAATAATAGTGCAAAATAGTCAGAAAGTGAAATTATTCTAATAAAAAAGAGCCTGTTGGCTCTATATTAGAAAAAATAGACAGGTTATTAATTTAATCACCGCGTTTATCAAATCTTGAACCCCGTAAGGTATCTTTCACACGTTTAAGGTTTTCTCTGAATTTATTACCTCTTCTGAGGGTGAAACCTGTTGCCAAAATATCAATGAGTACAAGCTGAGCAATACGGGATGCCATAGGCATATACATATCGGTATCTTCTGGGACTTCTAGGGATAACACCAAACTACACTCTTTAGCTAGTGGGCTATCTTTAGAAGTAATACCCATGACAGTTGCATCATTGCCTCTGGCAATTTGGGCTATTTCTACCAAACTTTTTGTTCTGCCAGTGTGAGAAATTAAGACGACTACATCACCTTCACCGGAGTTCATGCAGCTCATACGTTGCATGATAATATCTTCAAAATAAATTACCGGAATGTTGAACCTAAAAAATTTGTTTAATGCATCGTGGGCTACTGAAGCGGAAGCACCTAAACCAAAAAAAGATATTTTTTGTGCTTGAGTTAACAAGTCTACTGCACGGTTAATAGTGGCAATGTCAACTGATTGGCGTGCTACTTCGAGAGAGGCCATAGTGGATTCAAATATTTTATGGGTATATTCTTCGGGGCCATCGTTTTCTTCAACATGACGATTGACATAAGGTGTTCCATTAGCGAGGCTTTGTGCTAAATGTAATTTAAAATCTGGATAGCCTTTAGTATCCAATCTGCGACAAAAGCGATTCACTGTGGGTTCACTTACCCCTGACATTTTTGCTAGCGTGGCAATACTACTGTGTATCGCCGTTTGTGGATTCGCTAATATGACTTCTGCAACTTTGCGCTCAGACTTACTAAAAACAGAATTATGTTGGGTTATTTTTTCTAGAATATTCATGCGCGCATCCAAAACTTCATTATAATGGTCCCACTCAACTGCGAGTATTGAGCTTGGCTTTTACACTCAGAGTACTATATTTGTAATTTTTTAACAGGAATTCTTTCGATTTAATGGACTAAACCACTCATGATGACAATTTTACCCGTCAAAAACGCGTAAAAGTTGTAAACTTACTACAAATGATGTTAAGTTTTACGTTATGCGTTGGTGATTGGGTTGTAACGACTATTTGTTATGACAATTAACACTATCTATCAAAATAAAGTAGGCAGAAAAAATGGTTTTGGAAAATTCATTCGAACCTTGTGATTTCGTGTTGTTTGGTACAAAAGGCGATTTGGCCAGACGTAAACTTTTACCTTCTTTATATCAACTCGAAAAAGCTGATTTGATGCATGCCGAAACAAAAGTGATCGGTGTGGCGCGTCAAGATATCAGTAAAGAAGAGTACGTGGCACTCGTAAAAGAAAATATTGAAAAGTTTTCTAAAGAGGCGCTCTGCGAAAAAACTTGGAAGCGATTCTCTGAAAAATTAGACTATGTATTAGTCGACATGAAAAACGCAGAGAGTTACAAAGCGTTTAAAGAACATGTCGATCCCAAGCGGTTGATGGTTTGTTACTTTGCCACGCCTCCTGCCATTTTTGGTGATATTTGTCTTGGGTTGAAAGCGGCTAAGATTATCGATAAAAGTATGCGTGTTGTCTTAGAAAAGCCCATTGGTCACGACTTAGCATCATCTAAAGTGATCAACGATCAAGTTGCAGAGTTCTTTGATGAAAGTCAGATTTACCGAATTGATCATTATTTGGGAAAAGAGACGGTTCTGAACTTGATCGCATTGCGTTTTGCCAACTCGATATTTGCGACTAACTGGGATCATAATTGCATCGACCATGTGCAAATTAGTGTCGCTGAGTCTGTAGGCATTGAAGGCCGTTGGGGATACTTTGACGAAGCTGGGCAAATGCGCGACATGGTGCAAAACCACTTGTTGCAAATCCTGACTCTGGTTGCCATGGAGCCTCCTGCCAATTTGGATGCGGATAGTATTCGCGATGAAAAACTCAAGGTACTTAAAGCATTACGCCCTATTAATGCGAGCAATGTTCGTCAGAATACTGTTCGTGGTCAATATGTCGGTGGATTTGTTAAAGGTCAAGAAGTACCAGGTTATTTAGACGAGCCTGATGCGAATACATCCAGCGAATCGGAAACCTTTATTGCATTAAAGGTCGAATTGGATAATTGGCGTTGGGCTGGGGTGCCATTTTATTTGCGTACCGGAAAACGTTTACCCAATAAAACCAGTGAAGTGGTGATCTATTTCAAACGTCAACCTCATAACTTATTTAAAGACAGTTTCCCAGAATTACCACCGAACAAATTAACCATTCGGTTGCAGCCTGATGAAGGGGTTGAAGTGACTGTCATGAATAAAGTGCCAGGACTCACTGGAAGGGGGTCAATGGACTTGCAAAAATCTAAGTTGAATTTGAGCTTTTCTGACACATTCAAAGATGATCGCATTCCTGATGCCTATGAAAAGCTGTTATTGGAAGTCATGTTGGGTAATCAAGCCTTATTTGTTCGTCGTGACGAAGTAGAGGCCGCATGGAAGTGGGTTGATGGTATCCTAGCTGCTTGGAAAAACAGCAACGAACCACCTGAACCTTATCAGGCCGGTACATGGGGGCCAGTAGCGTCAATTGCGTTACTCGCTCGTGAAGACAGAGCTTGGTATGAAAGCCGCATGGGAAAAAAATAATGGCGTTATCGCAATCTAAATTTAGAACAACCGCACAACTCAATACTGCATTCTCTCGTAAAATCACGAAGTTACTGAGAGATGGCATCGAAGAAAATGGCCGAGCAAGCCTAGTCGTATCCGGTGGGAGAACTCCCGCTGACCTGTTTAATATATTGTCAAAATCGAACCTAGAGTGGGACAAAGTTGATATCAGTTTGGCAGATGAACGCTGGGTAGATAATACTGACGATGCATCTAACGAAAAAATGCTTCGCACCCAGTTACTTATCAACAATGCTGCTAATGCTAATTTTGTGCCGTTGAAAACGCAACATAGCGATGCCGAAGAGGCAGTATTAACCTGTACCGAGAATTTACAAAAAATGCGCACTCCCTTTGATGTGCTGATTCTAGGTATGGGTGAAGATGGCCACACTGCGTCGTTGTTTCCTTGCTCAGAACAAATTGCCCAAGGCTTAGATCTTGAGTCAGGCAATTCATTTATTGCGGTTCAGCCTATCACCGCACCCAATCAACGTATGTCATTGACCTTGCCAGCATTATTAAACAGCAATCAAATATTTTTGCATCTCACCGGTGAAAGCAAAAAAGAGGTGTTAAATAAGGTTCTGTCAGATGAAGACCCCTTTGCTATGCCGATTAGAGCCGTCATCAATAACGCTGATGTCGAGCTTTTGTGGGCCCCCTGATTCAATTTAAGTTATAGGAAAAATCGATGAACCCTGTTATCCAAGAAGTCACAGACCGAATTATTCAGCGGAGCCAAAGTACGCGGAAAAGTTATTTAGAAAAGATTGAAAGTGCACGCTTGCAAGGCCCTCATCGAGGCTCATTGTCTTGTGGCAACTTAGCTCATGGCTTTGCTGCTTGTGGCACCGAAGATAAAACCGACTTGCGTAGCATGACTAAATCGAATATTGCGATAGTGTCTTCTTATAACGATATGCTCTCGGCTCATCAACCTTATGAAGCCTTTCCGGCTCAGCTAAAACGGGCGATTAATGCGGTGGGTAGTGTCGCCCAATTTGCTGGTGGCGTACCTGCTATGTGCGACGGTGTTACTCAAGGTACGCCGGGCATGGATTTGAGCCTGATGAGCCGTGATGTGATTGCAATGGCCACGGCTGTTGCGCTTTCACATAATATGTTTGATGGCACCTTGATGTTAGGTATTTGCGACAAAATCGTCCCTGGTTTATTGCTTGGTGCCTTGAGTTTTGGTCATTTACCTACGGTATTTGTCCCTGCAGGACCCATGCCTTCGGGTCTCCCGAACAAAGAAAAGGCGCGAGTACGCCAAGCTTATGCTGAGGGTAAAGTCGGTCGCGAAGAGTTGCTAGATGCTGAATCAAAGTCTTATCACTCAGCCGGTACTTGCACCTTTTATGGCACCGCGAATAGTAATCAATTGGTAGTGGAAATAATGGGTCTACATCTCCCTGGTTCGTCATTTGTTAATCCAGGCACACCTTTACGTGACGCATTAACAGATGCCGCTGCAAGGCAAGTTACCCGTATTACTGATTTAGGTGACGACTATCGTCCGATTGGTCACATAGTGGATGCCAAAGCCATTGTAAATGGTTTGGTAGGTCTGTTGGCTACTGGTGGTTCAACAAATCACACTATGCATTTAGTTGCTGTGGCTAGAGCCGCAGGATACATCGTCAACTGGGATGATTTTGCAGATATTTCTAGCGCAGTACCCTTATTAACTCGCATTTACCCTAACGGTTCAGCCGACATTAACCACTTCACTGCAGCAGGCGGTATGGGATTGTTGATCAGAGAATTGTTAGAAGGTGGGTTACTGCATAACGATGTGCAAACCATATGTGGTCAAGGGTTAGAGCAATATACTAAAGAGCCAATAATAGAACATGGCGAACTGGTATGGCGCGACGGGCCAAGAGAATCATTTGATAAACAAGTCGTTGCTACTGTTAAAGAGCCATTTAAGGCTGACGGCGGTTTATCTGTATTGTGCGGTAATTTAGGCCGTGCAGTTATGAAAACCTCTGCTTTACGTGAACCACATTGCAAAATTAAAGCGCCAGCTGTGGTATTTGAAGACCAGTTTGAGTTGCACGCGGCGTTTAAAGCCGGTGAGCTAAATAAGGATTGTGTGGTGGTCGTGCGCTTTCAAGGGCCCTCTGCTATTGGTATGCCTGAATTACACAGTTTGACTCCACCTTTAGCGGTATTGCAAGACAGGGGTTTTAAAGTTGCATTAGTTACAGACGGACGTATGTCTGGCGCTTCAGGTAAAGTGCCAGCGGCTATCCATGTCACTCCTGAAGCATTAAAAGGCGGTATATTAGCTAAGGTACAAAATGGTGATATGCTCGAACTTAATACTGAAACTGGTGCGATGGATATTCTTATCAGTGAAGAAGAATTAGCCAAGCGCGAGGCTAAGGTGCCCGACGTTGCAAAACATCAAATTGGCATGGGCCGTGAAATGTTTGCTGGTATGCGCTCAACATTAACCGGTGCAGAGCAGGGAGCTTGCTCATTGTTCGTTGGCCAGGACTAATCAAATGTCAAAATTTGTTGCGGATGTAGGTGGTACTAATATTCGTTTGGCACAATTAGATAGTGGCAGACTGTGTCATATCAAAAAATATTTGTGTAGTGATTATAAGACCATAGGGACTGTTATTGGAGCATATATAGCTGAATTTCCTGAGGTGAGTTTTACTGCGGGATGTTTAGGTGTCGCTTGCCCAGTAAATGGTGATGTGATTTCTATGACCAACAATGACTGGCAGTTTTCTATCTCCCAATTACAAGCTGAGTTAGGCTTAGATTGGTTAGGGGTGATTAACGATTTCACTGCAGTTGCCTATGCCGTTACTGTATTAACCAATCAACAGAAAGAACAAGTTGGTCAAGGGCATGCAAATGATTTTGACAACATGGCTGTTTTTGGTCCTGGTACTGGACTTGGGGTGAAACACTTAACTCATACATCAGAAGGTTGGTTGGCATTAGATGGTGAGGGTGGTCATGTTGATTTTGCTCCAGTGGATGAGGTGGATATCGCTATTTGGCAATTTTTAACCAATAAATTTGGCCATGCTTCTGCTGAAGAAGTGCTTTCCGGTCGTGGTTTGGTGCATATATATCAAGCTATTGCCAAGCATAAAGGATTATTAGCACCATTGGATGAGCCTGCTGATATCACTGAACGAGCCCTTGACGGTAGTTGCCCATTAAGCGTGGCTACATTGTTACAATTCTGCAAAATCTTGGGTAGCTTTGCAGGAAACCTTGCCCTTAATTTAGGGACACGTGGTGGCGTGTATATTGGAGGTGGCATTGCCCCTCGTTTCACCAATTTTATTAAACAAAGTGATTTTCGGTTACGTTTTGAGGCCAAGGGTCGATTTCGTGACTATGTAGCTTGCATACCGACTTTCATTATTACTGAGCCGGATCATGGTTTGATTGGTGCGATGGCTTATTTAAATCAAAATTGTAAAGGTTAAGTTCAATGACAAAAAAATGGAAAATCACATCGGAAGAAATATTCAGTCAAGGGCCTGTTGTGCCTGTATTGGTGATTAAAAATATTGAACACGCGGTGCCATTGGCTAAAGCACTTATCGCTGGAGGTATTCGGGTATTAGAAGTGACTTTACGTACAGACGCTGCCCTAGAAGTGATTGCAAAAATTGCTAAGGAAGTACCAGAAGCGATTATCGGTGCAGGTACAGTGACAAATCGTGCTCAATTACAACAAGTCATAGATGCAGGTGCTAAGTTTGCGATTAGCCCGGGATTAACCTCTGATTTACTCAAGGCTGGAAACGAAGGCAATATTGCGCTTATTCCTGGTATTTCATCTATTTCAGAATTGATGACAGCTGTTGATCATGGTTATACCCATTTGAAATTTTTTCCTGCTGAAGCATCAGGTGGCGTGAAAGCCCTTAAAGCTATCGGTGGTCCTTTCCCTGATATTAAATTCTGTCCAACAGGTGGTATTAGTCCAAGCAATTACAATGATTATTTAGCATTACCTAATGTTTGTTGTGCTGGTGGCTCTTGGTTAGCTCCAGAAGATGTCATGATCAATGGTGAATGGGATAAAATTACTGAGCTTGCAAAACAAGCGGTAGCTGGCGTTAAATAATTTTAATTCCAGTAATGCTAAAAACGCCGCATTAGTGGCTTTTTTATTGTCTATGAAAAAGTGTTAATGCTAACTTGGTTATTCCAAATTAACATTAACATGTCCTACACTTATTGAATCAAAATAGTTGCTTTAACGATTGCCACTTCTTCGCTAGTTTTGCCACTTCTCGATCCGATTTTTTCCATACGTTCAAGCACTTCCATGCCCTGTACAACTTGACCAAATATAGTGTGTTTTCCATCTAACCAAGGCGTAGCCGTGAAGGTTAAGAAAAATTGACTACCGTCGGTAATTGGACCGGAATTCGCCATACTCAGTAACCCTCCCTGAGTATGTTTGATGTCATCACTAAATTCCCCTGCATATTTATAACCTGGGTTACCCCTACCATTACCTAAGGGGTCGCCACCTTGAGCCATAAAGCCAGGGATAATTCGATGGAATAGGGTGTTGTCGTAAAAACCTAAAGTGGTTAAATATAGTGTGCTAGACACATGCATGGGGGCAATGTCTGGCATAAGTTCGATAACAATCTCACCCTTATTAGTTGTTAATTGCCAGAGGTAAGTTATATCTTGGCTAAAGGTGAATTCGGTGGGTTGCGGTAACGTTGTTTTCCAGTCTTCTTGGGTTTTATCAATCTTTTGTTGGTTGATAAATTGTTGTGCATCCTTGATGGCTTGGTCTTGGAATAAGTCGCAGCCAGATATTATGAAACTAATAAAAAACACAACCAAAAGTTGTGTTTTGGGGATCAGATATGCATTCATTGCGGGCCTAATTTACGAGTATTTAAACCGCTAGCTTAAACACTTTAGATTTTCGTTGAAAGTTGTAAAGCAGTTTTTTCTTGGTTGGCAATTCGTCTAGGCTGATTTCAACAAAGCCTTGCTCTTGAAACCAGTGGGCTGTAACAGTAGTGAGCACAAAAATGAAGTCCAAGCCTTGTTCTCGTGCCTGTATTTTGATGGCATCTAATAGCCGTTCGCCACGATTGCCACCACGATAGTCGTTATGGGTAGCAACACAGGCTAGCTCACCCATTTTCTCTTCTAAATAAGGATAGAGCGCGGCGCAAGCTATAGTCATACCGTCTCGTTCAATCAAGGCAAATTGTTCGATTTCTTGCTCTAGATGTTCCCTTGAGCGTTTAACCAAGATACCAGTTTCTTCTAAAGGCTTGATCAGTTTAAGAATACCACCTACATCTTCTATATTGGCTTGGCGCAGTTGTTCATATAATGCTTGGGATACTAGTGAGCCTGCGCCATCACGGGTAAATAGCTCTTGTAGAAGCGCACCATCTTGACGATAACTAACAGTGTGACAACGGCTAATGCCCGCTTCTAAACTAGAGACTATGGCTTGTAATGACTGTTTTTCAGAGGCGTAAAAAGGCTCATTCAACATGGCGTAGAGCGCGTCTAATTCTAAATTTCTTAGGAGTTTTCCATCTTGGTTAACTATGCCGTCTTGGTAGTTAAATAATATGAGTTTGTCGGCTTTAAGTGCGATCGCAGCTTTGGTGGCCACGTCTTCATGAGATAAATTAAATATTTCGCCAGTGGCTGAGTATCCCATTGGGGATAACAACACAATGGAGCCGTCATTTAGATGGTCGTTTATGCCATCTACATCGATACGGCGAACTAGGCCTGTATTTTCAAAATCTACCCCATCGCGGACACCTATAGGCATCGCAACCACTAGATTACCGGAACACACACGGATATGTGAGCCGTGCATGGGCGAATTAGCCAGCCCCATAGTTAATAACGCTTCTACCTGAGCGCGCAGCGAACCTGCTGCGTCTTTTACACATTCAAGGGTTTGTTTATCGGTGATGCGAATACCTTGGTGAAAGCGAGATGGCAAGTTACGTAGTATCACGCGCTGATCGATTTGCGGTCTTGCACCATGTACTAAAACTAAACGCACACCTAAGCTGTTTAACAAGGCAATATCATGAATGATATTGGCAAAGTTAGCTTCTTCAATGGCTTCGCCACCAAACATCAAAACAAAGGTTTTACCCCTGTGGGCATTGATGTATGGCGCCGAGTTACGAATAATTTTGACGCTGTCGATATGTGAAACGACCACAAATAAATCCTTACTTAATTTGCGCTAATTCAGCGTTTAGCGCTTTTGTTACTGGGTCAATCCCCGTCCCACCCAAGATGCTGCGTTTATTCACTAAATATTCTAGTTGCAATATTTCGTAAACATCGTTTTCAATTAAGTTTGAGAATTGCTGCAACTCAGTAATGCTTAACTCTTCGATGGCTTTTTTCTTCTCTAGCGCGGCTAATACCACTTGACCTGAAATATCATGAGCGGTTCTAAAGGGGATACCTTTAGCTACAAGATAATCGGCCAGTTCAGTGGCATTCGCATAACCTTCACGAGCTGCCTTAGCACATCGCTCTGAGTCCAACTTGATACTGTCAATGACTTCGCAGGCAATACATAAACAGATATGCCACTGAGTCACCGCATCCAGCAAACCTTCTTTGTCTTCTTGCATGTCTTTGTTGTAAGCAAGGGGTAAACCTTTCATGGTCACTAACATGCCTTGTAAACTTCCAAATACACGGCCACATTTACCACGCATCAGTTCTAGGGCATCGGGGTTTTTCTTTTGTGGCATCAATGATGAGCCAGAGGTCACTTCATCACCTAATGTAATAAATCCGGCTTCACCTGAGTTAAAGAAAATCAAGTCTTCGGCCATACGCGACATGTGCATCATGCTGGTGCTGGCAGTAAATAAAAGCTCCAATACAAAATCCCGGTCCGACACCGCATCTAAGCTATTTAAACAGGGACTATCAAAGCCTAACTCACTGGCAATTTCATAACGATCAATAGGGTAAGTTGTCCCTGCTAACGCGCCACAACCAAGGGGTGACTGATTTAAACGCACTCTTAAGTCACGTAAGCGACTAATGTCACGTTTAAACATTTCCACATAGGCTAAACACCAGTGTGGGTAACGCACAGGTTGCGCCCGTTGTAAGTGAGTATAACCGGGCAATATAACCGTTTTATTGTTATTAGCCGTGCCAACTAAAGAGGCCTTGACGTTTTCTAAGTCGTCAATCAATAAGTCAACGTGTTCACGTGTCCACAATCTAAAGTCTGTGGCCACTTGATCATTACGGCTTCGACCCGTGTGCAGTTTGCGGGCTATATCACCAAGTTGTTCTATCAGCGTGGCTTCAACAAAGCTATGAATGTCTTCTTCATCGCTTGCATCAAAGTCCAAGGTGCCTGCTTCGGCTTTAACTAACAATGCTTGCAGCGCTTGTTCAAGCTGCTGTTGTTCGTCTTGGGTTAATACACCGGCTTTATATATCGCTTTTGACCAAGTAATAGAACCGAGGATATCTTGGCTAGCGAGTGCACGGTCGAAGGGTAACGAATCGTTCACCTTTCTAAACATCGCACTGCTGCCATCTTGGAAACGCCCGCCCCACAAGCTCATTATTCGCTACCTGTATTTTTAAAGGCTAAGCCTTTTTTATTCATGGCTTCGATACGGCTAGATAAGCTGTATAAACGGATGAAACCTTCGGCGTGGCTTTGGTCGTATACGTCATCTGCGCCAAAAGTAGCAAAGTCTTCCGAATATAAGCTGTTAGGAGATTTTCTTTGGGTAACTGTAGCTTGGCCTTTGTAGAGTTTAACTACAATTTCACCTGTGACCTTTTCTGCGAAACTGGCGGCGCCTGCTAATAAGGCATCATTTAATGCAGTAAACCAGCGACCGTCATACATCACATGTGAATATTCAAGACCGATTTGTTCACGGTATTTAAGTGATGCTTTGTCTAAGACCAAACACTCAAGGGCTTTATAAGCTTTCATCATGACTGTGCCGCCTGGCGTTTCGTAACAACCACGAGATTTCATGCCAACTAAACGGTTTTCAACAATGTCAATACGGCCTACACCATGGGCTGCTGCAATTTTGTTAAGGGCCATTAAAACGCCGTAAGGTGTTAATGATTCACCATTTACTTTGGTTAACTTGCCTTCTTCGAAGCTAAGTTGCACACGTTCTGACTTATTTGGAGCGTCTTCTGGATCAACGGTTAACGTCCAGATCCCTTTAGTGGGTTCACACCAAGGATCTTCTAACTCACCACCTTCGTGAGATATATGCCAAGCGTTTGCGTCACGGCTATAAATTTTAGTTAAAGATGCTGAGCATTCAATGTTACGTTCGGCTAGGTAATCAAGTAGATCTTCACGCGATACCATGTCCCACTCACGCCAAGGGGCTATCACCGCCAATTGTGGCGCAAGAGCTGCAAAGGTGCCTTCAAAACGAACTTGGTCGTTACCTTTACCAGTACAACCATGACAAAGGGCATCCGCACCCACTTTAAGGGCAATTTCGACTTGCGCTTTAGCAATGATAGGTCGAGCCATAGACGTACCTAGTAAGTACTCACCCTCGTATACCGCTCCAGTAGTAATGGTTGGGTAAATATAGTCAGCAACAAACTCTTCTTTCAAGTCAACGATATAACATTCACTTGCGCCAGTGGCGAGAGCCTTTTCACGAAGCCCAATTAATTCCTCATCGCCTTGACCTACATCGGCTGCAAAAGCGATAACTTCACAGTTATAGGTTTCGATTAACCAAGGAATGATAGCTGATGTATCTAGCCCACCTGAATATGCCAACACTACTTTTTTGAATTCTTTGTTTGCTTTAATAGCCATGATATTTCCTGTTTAAAGGCAGCTGCGAGCTTCGAGATAATGGCCACGAGCTAACACATTGCTGCATTAATTTAATCTGATTTAATAAAGTGATTTATGATTGACACTCTATCTACAATATTTTTTACACTCTGCTCGTAGCTCGTAGCTCGTAGCTCGTAGCTCGTAGCTCGTAGCTCGTAGCTCGTAGCTCGTAGCTCGTAGCTCGTAGCTTTTTTTAATTTCTTGGTTCGAAATCGCTAGCTAGTAAATGTACCAAAATAGCGTTTTGTCCATGCATACGATTTTCAGCTTGTTGCATTAATAATGATGCATCACTGTCGATCAAACTGCCGCTGATTTCTAAATCTCTGTGGGCTGGTTGACAATGTAATACATATTCAGCACCGGTTTTTTCCATCAACGCTTCGTTAATTTCATAACCAGCGAAAGTGTCTTTGATATCGGCTAATGGCGTCTCGTCACCCATCGATAGCCAAGTGTCTGTATACAGAACTTGTGAACCATTTGCTGCATTGATGTCAGTGCTAACGGTTAGCTTTCCGCCAAACTGTTGGGCACGCGCTTGGGTTAGCTTTATGATATTTTCGTCAACTTCGTAACCTTCTGGAGTGATGACAACCACTTCACAGCCCAGTGCAACGCCGACTAACATAAGTGAATGGGTTACGTTATTACCGTCACCGATGTAAGCTAGTTTAACTTTACTTAAGTCGCCGTAGTTTTCGCTGATAGTGAGGTAATCAGCTACCGCTTGGCAGGGGTGATACATATCACACAAAGCATTGATGACGGGTACTTTAGATGACTCAGCTAATTGTTCTAAGGTTTGATGTGAAAAAACACGAGATACAATTGCATCTGCCCAACAGGCCAAGTTTGCGCCCATATCTTTGACATCTTCTCTGCCAGCCAATTTATTTGATTGGGTGTCTAGGTACACCATATGGCCGCCTAACTTATTGATACCAATGTCAAAACTCACACGGGTACGCAATGAAGGTTTTTCAAATAAGGCAACAATTGACATGCCATCTAAAGCCCTGCGATAACCTGCAGGATTGTTTTTGATGGTTTTAGCCAAAGCTAATAAACTGTGTAATTGGTCTGCATTCCAATCTTTAAATGAAAGAAGATCTTGTTTCATAATCAAGCCTTGTAACTAGATGTATTTATTGGGGGGGCGATTTTGCTGCCTATTGTTTGTTGTTGCAATAAGCCGAGCAAATTTTTTGCATCTTTCCAACTGGCAATAGTGACGCTGCGGCCTAAGCTATTCGCCGCTTTTAATGCGGCATGTACTTTGACTAGCATGCCGTCACGGATTACGTTTTGTGTGATGAGCGTTTCGATTTGCTCAGTGTCTAAGTTTTGAATAAGGTTTTTGTTGGCATCTAACACGCCAGGCACATCGGACAATAACAGTAACTCTGCATCTAATAACTGGGCAATAACCGTGGCAGCTTGATCAGCATTCACATTGAGTAAATTGCCCTGGCTATCTGCACCGATGGAACTGATGATAGGCAGCATATGTGTGGCGGCCAATGCCTTCAATAAGGTTGCATCACCAGGCTCTACTGAACCCACAGCTCCCAACTCTTCACGCATAACGGTTGCAATACACATTTTTCCATCTAACAAACTCAAGCCAACTGGGCTAAGACCTGCTCGAATGGCCAATCCACATAGTTGTTTATTAGCGGTACCTGCAAGTGCACCCGTGATGAACGGCATGTGCTCTTTAGGGGTCACCCGTAAACCATCAATTTTTTGGCTGCTAAGGTTAAGCGCACTCAGTAACTCTTCTACCATAGCGCCGCCGCCATGTACTAAGACTACAATAAAGTTTCTCTGTAACTCACTAATGGTGGTTAGCAATGCTAAAGCGGCATCTTCAGCCTGCATAAACGCGCCGCCGACCTTGATGACTAAAATATTTCTATGACTCATTGTTAATTTACCAATCCCCTGTGAGACTCAAAACCAAAACGCAAATTAGCACATTGCATCGCTTGCGATGCCGCACCTTTCAATAAGTTATCAATGGCACTGGTGATAACAAGGTAGCCAGTTTTGCTATCTAATTTCCAGAAAAGGTCACAGAAAGGTGTGCCGACTACATCGTCAATTTTAGGCCAGCTATTTCTGAGCCTTACAATAGGATTGCCTTGGTATGCTTGCTGATAGGCGTCGCTAATCTGTTGCTCAGTAACACCGGCTGCCGTTTTTACCGTGATCGTTGCTAATATACCGCGCTTAAAATTGCCTAAATGGGGTGTGAAAATGACATCAGTGCCTAAATAGTCAGAAATTTCAGGCTGATGTCTATGTCCCAATACCCCGTATGCCTGCAAGCTGACTTCAGTAAAACTGCTATTCAACGCTGCTTTTCTTCCTGCCCCAGAGACCCCAGATACTGCGTTGATAATAGGAAAATGTGCAGAATCAATTAGGGCATTTTGTTGTAAAGGCTTAAGCGCAGTTAAAGAGGCTGTGGGGTAACAACCCGGTACTGCGACTAAATTTGCATTTTTAATTTGTTCTTGATGCCAATCAGCCAAACCATATACTGCCTCGGCTAATAATTTATCAGCCTGATGTTCGAAGCCATAAAACGCTGCAAATTTGTGTTTGTCTTTTATTCTAAATGCACCTGATAAGTCCATGATCACTGCTTTTTTGCCACTTTCTTTACCACATAGCTCCTGCATCCATTTATGGCTTGCTTCATGGGGTGTGGCTAAAAATATTAGGTCAAAGCTGTCTGCTAAGACAGATAAATTGCCTTCATCGATAGGCTGCAGTGGTAAATCAATGATGTTAAAAAATTGCGGGTGAAGTTCGCCCAAAGATTTACATGCATCAGCACTATTAGTGGAAACATACAAAGCGGCTAATTCAAATTGGGTATGGCGATGAACGAGTGCGGCCAATTCAGCGCCAGTATATCCACTGGCTCCAATAATACAGGTTTTGATCATGGGGAATTTCTCTAAAGGCTCTATATGAGTCGTGTATTAAATATTGAAGGCGAAAAATAAAAAAAGCACTCTTTGCAAAAAGTACATAGTTTAAAGCAAAGAGTGAGCTATACGCTAACGATTCGACTATCGTCGATACAGCATGCTGGCGAAGCTAGGCAGGGATATCAACTGGGAAATTAAATGGGAAATTAAATAGTACATATTCGTTATCTAACCAAAACAAGTTACAGTAATAAACAATGACATTGAAACGACTAATTTATTTATCGTTTCTGATTAGGCTATAGCATGCCATGTGTTATATATTTATGCAATAAAAGTGAATAATTATTTAATTGGGTGGTTATGCCAAATTTATCTTTCTTAGAACGCTACGAAATTATCATTAAAAGCCCGTCTATTAGTGCCTTTGATGAAAAAATTGATCAATCAAATAGGCCCCTAATTGACATATTGGCAGGGTGGTTTAGTGAGCTGGGATTTTCCATAACTATTCAACAAGTCCCTGGTACTCGCAACAAGTTTAATCTGTTAGCTAAAATGGGCAGCGGTGAGGGGGGATTGTTGCTTTGTGGTCACTCAGACACAGTGCCTTTTGATGAGGGACGTTGGCAATCCGATCCCTTTAAAGTCAAACAAGCGGATGGCAAGCTGTTTGGTTTAGGTAGTTGTGATATGAAGGGGTTTTTTGCCTTTATTCTTGAAGCATTAAAAACGACTCCACTTAATAAGTTGAATAAACCTTTGTACATATTGGCCACGGCAGATGAAGAAACATCCATGGCTGGCGCACGATTTTTTGCTGAGCAACAAATGATTAAGCCAAGTATGGCGATTATTGGTGAGCCGACTGAACTTGTACCCATCTATAAACACAAAGGGCATATTGCCCAAAGTTTAAATATTCAGGGTAAAGCGGGGCACTCGAGCGACCCTGATAAAGGTGTCAACGCCATTGAAATCATGTATCAGGCGATTGGTCAGTTGATGGATTTGCAAAGCAGACTCAAAACTCAGTTCCATGATGAAGCTTTCAGTGTGCCCCATGTCACCATGAATTTAGGTCACGTTCATGGCGGCGATGCTGAAAATCGCATTTGTGGGCATTGTAAGCTTAACTTTGATTTTCGTGCTGTACCTGAATTAAGCGATGAGCAAGCTCTTGCCATGATTGATGAAGCGTTGGCTCCAGTATTCGCAAAATACCCCAACCGTTTAAGTTTGGATTTGATGTATCCCACAGCGCCCGCTTTTGCATGTCGTGATGAACAAAATATTTTGGCGCTAGCTGAACAACTCACCGGTAAAAAATACCAAAGTGCCAACTATGCCACCGAAGCGCCATTTATCAATCAACTAGGCTGCGATACGATTGTTTTGGGCCCAGGTAGTATTGACCAAGCCCATCAACCTGATGAATTTATTTCTCTGGATTACGTTAATCCCACTGTGAATATTTTGCAGCAAATGATCAACAAGGTGTGTTTTTGATACTCCCAACTATTTCAACTCAATATGGTTTACACCTAGCAGCTATTTTTCTTAGTTTTTCATTCAATACTGCTATCGCCCAACCTTTGCCAGATTTGCCGGAGCCCGTGAGTAATAACGCCGTGGCACTTGTAAAAACTGAAGGCGGCGAGTATTTATTGAGTTTTATGGGCTTAGGATCAGGAAAAACGTATCTGGATGTGCACAACAAAGTGTGGTCCCTTAAGTTGTCTGATGTTGCCTCGAAACAAATCAGTTGGCAGGCAAAATCCCCTGTGCCTTCGTCGCTAACTTTAAAAGGTCGTCTGGCCAGTATCGCTGTCGGTATCAAGAGTAAAGCTTACATATTTGGTGGTTATACGGTCGATAAAAGCCATAACGAAATTTCTAGTCCAGACAGTTATGCTTATGATGTATTAAACGACAGTTATAAAAAATTAGCACCTATGCCAGTGCCTGTGGATGATGCTGTAGCTTTGGTTTATCAACAAAGGTACATCTATTTGATCAGTGGTTGGCATAACGACGGTAACGTCAATTTGGTGCAAGTTTACGACATACAAACTAATAGTTGGCATCAGGCTTCGCCATTTTTGGGTGCATCTGTGTTTGGTCACGCTGGTGGCATAGTCGATAACAATATGTTGATTTGTGATGGGGTCAAGGTTCAAGCTCAAGTATCGAAAAGACGCACTTTTATTGCAGAGGCTGCCTGTTATTCAGGTACTATCAGCGATAAAAAACCGTTCAAAATAGACTGGCGTAAAGTCTCTCACCCTACAGGTACTGCAAGATATAGAATGGCTGTTGCAAGTGACTCTACATCTAACCGTATTTGGTTTTTTGGTGGCACTGACAATCCCTATAACTACAACGGTATTGGTTACGATGGCAAACCATCAGAGCCAAGTAACCAGTTGTGGGAATTTGAATGGCATAGTCAAACATGGAAAATTAAAACACTACCTGTGGCCTCAATGGATCACCGTGGCGCCATAATATTGCCAATTTCAGTGGCTGAAGGGCAAAATAAAGAGGCACAAATAGTGGTGATTGGTGGTCTGGGCCCTAAACAAAAAAGCTTAGGCCAGGTATCCTCTTTTTCACCTACCATCTTACCCATTAACCATCGTCAATAGGGTTCCAATTATAATGCAAAAAACCATCGCACTGGTTGCTCATGACCATAAAAAGCCTGATTTAGTTAAATGGTCTTTGGCGCACAAAGCTGAATTAAGTAAACATAAGCTCGTCGCAACAGGGACTACTGGCGGTATATTGAAGAAAGAATTGAATTTGAATGTGCATTGTTTTAATAGTGGTCCCTTAGGTGGTGATCAACAAATAGGTGCTTTGATTGCTGAACGCAAATTAGATTGTTTGATATTCTTTTGGGATCCCTTGAACCCTGCACCTCATGATCCCGATGTAAAAGCGTTGCTACGATTATGCTCAGTTTGGAATTTACCCGTCGCTTGTAATGTCGCGACAGCGGATATGTTAATTACGTCACCTTTGTTTTTTGAAACAGATTACCAGCGAGATATTCCTGACTTATAATTACATTGTGATGATGGTGAAAGTTCGATTTAAGTGCCTTTTTAAGGATGTTGACACCTTTATTCGCCAGTAAATAAAGCATATGAAAATTGACGTTTCACTTTTCTATTTATGGTTTGAATACCATAAGTTAAGCACTAAGTTTGAGTGAATGGCTGATATTACATAGACCAAAAAATCTCAAAAAAAGCGCCTAATTTTATGGTTCTTTAAAGTGATATGATGTTTTTAGTTTACTCTACCTGTCTGATGGTTAATAAGTGATTCAACGCTGAAATGATGAAGGTAGTGCTATGCACGGGTGATTGCTGGTAAAAGAGCTCCCAAGCATGGCTTTTGTGTTCGTCGTAGTGTTGTTGCCGTTCAGGGAATTCTTTGACATATGCAAGGTTCACTGCATGACCAATGGTCACGTCAATGACTATCGCTTCTTCCACTATTAAACTTGGATTTTGTTCAAAGAAGCTAGCTAACGCAGTGAGTGTTTCAATAGTCAGTTGACGATATTCTGCTGCATGAATGTTGTTAAACATGTGTTCAATTAATAACGCAAAAGCTTTCTCTCCCTCAGTCATATCACTTAAAACTAAGTCACTACTAATACGGTTGCGTTTATCCATTTTGTTGCCAATAACCAGGCCGCTGGTATGTTTCAAAACACTCCAAATTTTTGCTAAAAATTCTGTTGAACGCCGGTCGAGTACACCTTGGTGCTGACGCCAAACCAGCCAACCATCAACTGGAGTTTCGAGCTGCTCCAAGCCCAAATTTTGCTGCCAATTTAGTTGTTCAGTATTGCCTTGAGCATGTAATGTTTCGAGCTTTTGTGGAAGTTCAGCTAAAGTTTGATAATTTTCTAGCACCGCTTCTAAGCGTGATTGAATTTCTGATGGTGGCAAGTTCATCAATATTTCATAGGCCTCATCAGTCGTGGTATTTTGTGATCTGGTAATTTGACTCGTTAGCAAAATGATCAAAAGACTTGCACGCAAAGTTAATAGCTCGCTAAATAACTCTGGCCTAGCTTTGATTAACAGACCCAAGTACAGCAACACCTCTTGGGTTAAAATTTGATCGCGCACATCTTCGCGGCAATATTGCACAATTCGCTGCATCAACTCCTCGTCACTGATTGGGCGAGTGATCAACGACTCATCATGATATGAACGACCTACCTGAATAAACTTTTGTGCGACTAATAAGTCACCCACTGCTAGGCCAATGTCTCCATCAATTTTGCCTTGTAATCCAGACGCTTGTCGCAACACTGACCAAAGTCTCAGCCTACCTGCTTGGGTATATACTTCTTCAATCAAGTCGAGCAAGCTGCGCTGCTGATTGTGGATGTGGATTTTAGTGTCCATAGATTCAAGCTCGACTAGTTTAGTCAGTAGCGCTATTTGTTCGTAAAGATTGGTCGCTTGTCCTAATCTAGATTCTAATATGCCAGTCTCTTTTTGTAATGCGATTTCAAGTTCTTCACTTGGTGATAATTGTTCATGCTCACCTGCTAAGGTTAATACGCAAGATTGAGACAATAGAATAGCTAAGGGTTGGTCAGGTAAAATTAAGTCTTTTAGGTGCTCCACATGCTCAACCGCTGCCGTATTTAATAACTGCGCCATTATATCGTGGCGCACAGGTATACCGTCTACTTCACCGCTGGCAATCTGTTTCATCAATGCATAAAAGGTACTACGATCCGTGTCCAGCAAATTGTGAGTCAGCAACACTGTAACCGAAGGGCGACCTAATTCAGTCCAATGCCGGTGAAGATAACTCAGCTCTGACTTAAAGCGGCGCACTAAAAATTCGATGTCATAACTGAGGAAAAAATCTTTTTGGATAAAAGAAGGTGTCAGGCATATGGCGCGTTTTTTGCCCATCATATAAACACGGCTGGTGGTTAGACTTTTCAATTTTCTAGGAATACGCCCGGTAAGACCTAGTTCATCACATTTACCAATTTGTGCATGTATGCTGGCAATATCCTCGGGTCGATACACTTGCACGGGCGAAATATCTTGAATAGTTTGTGTCGGCACGCCAAAGGTTTCCAACTCTTGTTGTAACACTTCATCCTCAGCCAAAAACATAAGCTGGACCACAGGCTTTTTAGGTATTTTGTGATGCCTACGCCCGAGAGGATCTAAATCACCTGGACGTAATAGCCCATCTTCGAGTAAACAACCTAGCAAATATAAACTTTGGGCCCACACCAGAGGCACGTTGTCATTCGGAATACGCACTTGAGAGCCAGGCTCAAGGCGTTCTTTTTCAACACAGTCTTCGGCGACAAAATACAATTCAGGTAGCAGTTTTTGACCATTTTGTTCTACTAACACTGCATCAAGACGAGCTCGGTAATGACTTATCTGTTGTGTATCATCGCGAAAAATCGCATCCAAATATAAATACGTATAAAACAGTGGCCATTCTGACTCAATATGCTCAAACTGTTTCAGCTCCTGCTCTTCGTAATGCAGGCGGCCCTCATCTTCGAGAGCGGTTTGATGTCCGTCACGCAAAAAACGTTTAAGCCCATAGTTACCCTCTAACTTAGCAATGATGTCGTTACGCACTTTATTGGCAAGTATTGGGTCGTCGACAGCAAAAGCCGGATAGCCCACTATGCTAAGTAGGGCTGCATCTGTTTCTTTAGTATTGGACTCACGGGGTAACATTGAAGTTAACGTAATATTAGACTGTGCAATGTTATCTGGAATGACATGAATAACGCTCGATCGTGACCCTTTAGCGCCGAAAAGATTAAAACCAGATAGTGCCTCAAGTGCGGCCTTGGCCATACCTAACGAGCTGGCATTAAGTTCGACATTGCCGCTATTACTTTTAGCACCTCGCTCCCACATACCAAAATCGGGTGTGCGGTAGGCACGTTCAATGTAATACACTAAATTTTGTATAAAACTGACTTCTTCATCGGTCCAGATAATTTCCAAACCTGAGGCAATCATTTGCGTAAGAGTCAGTAGAAATACAGACGTTGCATCAACCTGTAAATGACCCCATTCACCATCACCTACAACGTTATCACCTGTTGCAGTATCGTATTTGGCATGTAAAGCGTCTATGGGTTGGCGAGTTCGTTTGAATTTCTCTACTTTTGCCGATTGCGCCATCATCGAACGTAATAATGCACGCATCAATTTTACGGTACGTTGCTGTAATTCAAAGCCTCGCCCACCATCATCATCTAAGTTACGGTAGGCCAGTGCTAGTCCCCACACGGCCAAAATACTGTAAACGTTGTCTCGTACCCAAGCATCTTGGTAATTGCCATGCACTGTGACAGCCGTGCTGGCAGGAAGTAACCCAGATATGGGGTGTTGTTTGTTCAAAATGACCGATTTTATTTGGCCATAATATTGGTCAAGACGAGTGCGTAGTTCGATGTCTTGCATAAAGATCCCTTGTTGCCTGATTGAGTCAAAAATACAAAACTTATTATTTAAAATAAGGCATTTATAAATATGCGCAGAGCATAAAACAAATTTACATTCAGTGCTAAATGAATCTATTTATTTTCAAGTCGTCATGTTGTGTTAATAGCCTGTTAATAGAGGGACTGAGGTTATTTAGAGTTAAACAAAAACGGCACCTCTTTGGTGCCGTTTTTAGATTTGTACTGGTAGAAAGTTAAACTGACTTTTGGTTTTGGTGCTCTTTACCTTTCTTTCTATGTTTTCTTTTTTTACTGCACATTTCTTCACCTGCATCGGCTTGTTGCTCTGGAGTAAGCTGATTCCAAATGTCATGTTTGGTTTTCGCTTTTAATACCGCCATTGCCAGAAAATTAGTTTGGTATTCATTGCTAAGGGCTTGCCAAACATCAGACTTAAAGTCAGTTCTATGAATTAATAACCGCTCTGCTTGCTTGTAGGTTTTTAACTTTATCTCAATTTCTTTAGCACTTGCTTTGCTTACATCTTTAATAACTTCGATGGCAGTAAGTTGCGCTTCAGTTAGATCTAAACGTTTTAGCTTGTAGTCATTACGTTTACCCTTTCTTTTACCTTCTTTACGTTTTTCATCCCGCTCAGCCTTGCGTGTTTCTAACTGCCCAGCAAATTCAGTTTGCTGGGTTTCAGTTAACATATTCCATACTAGGTTTTTGTTGGTAGCCCGTTGTAACGCTTTTTCTTGGTGTAAAGCCTGGCGTTGAGTAATGGCACTCTCTATTGCTGTTTGATCCCATTCAGTAGATTGCACAAGGTTACGTAGCTGTGTTCTTAGGGACTTAGCATCGGTGTTAAATAGGCCTCTGTCTTCCCGGGTTTGTTTTAAAATTTGTCTAATATCTTGCTTTTGTGAATCCGTTAGAGATAACTCAGACAAAATTTGGCGCATGCCATCATGTTTTTGATGATGCCCTTTTTGAGCTGTAGCAGGTGCAGCGACGGCAAGGGAAAGACAAAGCGCGATGGGTGTAAGTGTTGTTTTAAATAATGTCTTAAATGTTGTCATTTTTTTTATCCTCTTGTTGAACTGTCAACAAGTCTAGCCAAAGTAATGCAAAGAAACGCAAAGGGAGTGTAAAGCTTGTGTAAATGTATCGTGTTGCACAATATGCTGTGAGTTATAGTGTGGCTAGCCTAAGAATACCCAAGGAAACATATGTCGGCTAAAAAACTATTATTGATTGATGATGACTTAGAACTGACAGAATTGCTTAAAGAATATCTTACCCCGCAGGGATACGAATTAGATGTAGCTCACGATGGCGAAGCGGGTTTGAGTTTAGCGACGTCACACAAACACTACGACCTAATCTTATTGGACGTGATGTTGCCTAAACTTGACGGATTTGAAGTTTTAAAAAAGTTACGTACTAGTCATCTCACCCCCGTTTTGATGTTGACTGCTAAGGGGGATGACTATGACAAAATTTTTGGTCTAGAAATGGGGGCCGATGATTATTTAGCGAAGCCCTTTAACCATAGGGAGCTGTCAGCAAGAATAAAGGCCTTAGTGCGCAGAATGGCGTTGCTTCCTAGTAGTAGTGTGCAGCAGAATTTGAAGTTAGGTAATGTAGAGCTCTCCCCCCCAGCACAACAAGTGTTTTGTGCTAACAATCTGGTTGAACTGACGGCCACTGAATATTCTATTTTGCACCTGTTGATGATTAACCATGGGAGTTTGGTTAGTAAGCAGAATATTAGTGAAAAAGTATTAGGTAAAAAGCTAGCCGCTTTTGATCGCAGCATAGATATGCACGTGAGTAATCTTCGTAAAAAATTAGCGGCCTTCAGCCCAGAGGAAAAAATCAAGACCCATCGTGGTGCTGGTTATCTTTATTTGGTATCGACATGAAAAGATTGGGTCGGTTTAATCCAGCTCAGAGTTTATTCTTTAGAGTGTTTTTATGGTTTTGGTTGGCCGCTTTATTGATTTTTTTTAGTTCAGTCTGGCTTGCAAAGCAACTTGGCTCTGAAGCCAGATATCAGCCATTGAATCCGCAGCAGCAAAGAGATTTAGTGACCATGACTGACAAATTGCAAAATCAAATTGATCAGCGTGATGGTAATGTCGTGCTTAAAAGGTTGCTTGATCACGTGAGTAAACGTAACCGTTTTGGTTTGATTTTGATTGATCTCTCCACACGAGAGACTGTGCATAATGTCAATAGGCACAGGCCACTCAAAGACGAAGTGTTTGATGATTTTAATCAGCAAAGTGCGCCGCTGATGTTAGAAGTAGAAGGTATCAACTTTATTGGACCCGGTATGATAAAAACCAATCAATCTGAATATATGTTGTTTTTGGTTAAACCGAGGGCAGGGGGAAATCTAGGTGTTATACGGCATGAATACCCAGGCATTTTTATACTCTTTATGATTTCCCTTAGTTTGGGTCTGTGTTACTTATTTGTACGGGGATTACTTAACCCTATTGCGCAACTCAGGCATGCCTCTAAACGCATGGCAAAAGGCGAGATGGGGGTGCGTGTAGGCAATGCTAGTAAGCGCTTAGATGAAATTGGTCAACTTGGCCGTGACTTCAATTTTATGTCTGAACAAGTTGAGAGTTTGCTAAATAGCCAGAAAAGATTACTGGCCGATATCTCACATGAGTTACGTTCACCCCTTACGCGTTTGCAATTATCTATTGGTATTGCATTGCAACAGAATGAGTCTGATATGTCAGTCAATATGCTGGCAGCCTTGGAAAGGATCGAAAAAGAGTCGCAACAAATTGAAAATATGATAGCTCAAGTATTGCTGTTATCTAGATTGGATAATAAGCAGCCTATCCAAAATTTACAGTCTGTTAGTCTTGAGCAAATTATGACTCCTATTATTGACGATGCTCAATTCGAGGCTGAGCAAAAAAATAAAGAATTGTTTTATCAGGCACAGGAAAATATTAGTTTGTATGCAGAACCCCAATTATTAAGTAGCGCGATTGAAAATATCCTACGCAATGCGATTTATTATTCTAATCATCTCATTCAAGTTTCTGTGTCGGTGCAAGATACACATATAGAGTGGATCATTGAAGATGATGGTAATGGTATTGAAGAAAGTCAGTTAGATAGAATATTTGAAGCCTTTTACCGAGAATCTACCGCTCGAGACAGAAATAGTGGAGGAGTAGGGTTAGGCTTAGCTATTGCCCATCATGCTGTAGCTAAACACCAAGGTTTTATTCAGGCAAGCAACAAACCCCAAGGTGGATTACATGTCAAAATATCCATACCTTTTATAAGGGCTTAAATAATGTTTAAGCATTTGTAATTAAAGATAAAATTATACTTTCAATATTTATGATCTTTAATTAACTTAGGTAAGTTTATTGCTCATAAGTAAAGAGTTAACAGCCGCAGAATTAACCCCTACAAAGACTAACGTTTGTAAAGGTTTGAAGCCAGGCGATACAGTTGAAGTGCATTGGGTGCATAGTTCTGCTGATGTCACACCAGATCAAACATTAATAGTTTAGCTACTTGGTGTGACAGCAATGAGTTTGGAGAAGACCATGGCCATGGTGTGCGTAAACTTGTTACCAATCCTGCGTTACTATCTAAAATAGAATAGTTTGAGTACCCTATTGTAGAAAATACACTGTGTAGCCATAAGCGACAAAATTTTGCAGAGAATTAAATTATGTCGTTTTTTATTGCATCAGACCCAAATTTGCGGTTAGCTTTATTTCGATTGTAACTTAGGGTAAATAAGGCAACACATGTTAATTGAGCGGATCATGAGTAAACCCGTGGTGACGGTGACATTGGATGATACTTTGCGCACGGTTAAACAGATTTTTGAAAACGCTAAGTTTCATCATTTACTCGTGGTAGAAAAGGGTAAATTGTACGGTGTGATTTCAGATCGCGATTTGCTAAAATCCATCAGTCCTTTTATCGATACGCTTCAAGCAACAGCCCATGACAAATTTACTTTGAATAAAAAAGTGCACCAAATCATGAGCCGAAAGCCCATTACGTTGCCACCCTCAGCGGATGTGTATGCGGCAATTAGCCTATTCAATCAACATAATATCTCCTGTATCCCTATTGTGAATGAAAAAGATGCCCCCGTTGGAATTATTAGTTGGCGCGATATCCTTAGGACAATTGAAGTCAATCACAACAAAAAACTCAGTCGAGCCAAATGAGCTAGTTTTCAGTCACTGCTATGTAAATAGTGGGTACTAGTTTGCGGCAGGTATTTCACATCGAATTTCAAAATAGGTTTTTTACATGTCTCAGTTTGTCCTTTGCTCTGAAGATAACTTAGCGTCAAAGTATGTAACCGCTATTCAACCATTCTGGAAAAACAGCGTTCAACACGGAACGTTTGATGGAGTGGGGGAAGTGGGGAAAATGGAAAAAATAGATATTGCGTATGCTTATGCACTGCATCCACAGGCACTCGGAGCTGTAGTAATTGCATCTGGCCGCATCGAAAGTTTAATAAAATATAAGGAAGTAGTGTACGACCTCTATCAAAATGGATATTCGGTATTTATTCATGACCATAGAGGGCAGGGTTTGTCAGGGCGTATGTTAGAAAATTCACAAATAGGCTATGTGGCGGACTTTTCTGAATATGTGTCCGATTTCAAAAAATTTATTGATGAAGTGGTCACTGAAAAAACACCGCACAAACCCAACTTGTTGTGTCATTCAATGGGTGGGACCATCGGAGCTTTGACAGTTTCACGTTATCCAGAATTATTTGAAAAGGTCGCGTTTTCGGCCCCTATGTTTGGCATTCGTCCGCCATTACCTGATTGGTTCGCCAAGTTATTGCTCGATTTACACGCCATTTTAAATAACAAAAACAGCTATTTTTTTGGACAAAAAAATTATGAGCATCAGCCATTTGCAGCTAATGAGTTAACTCACAGTGAAATCAGGTATCAACTTTTTCGTCAAGAGTATCAAGCAGCACCTCAATTACAGTTAGGTGGCGTCAGCGGACAGTGGCTAAAAATGGCGGCTCAAGCAATGGACCAAGTAGAGCAAAATGTGCACTGTTTCCCCATTCCCGCCTTAGTTATTCAAGCCGGAGCTGATCAAGTCGTTGATAACAAACGCCAGAGCAGGGTAGTGGCAAAAATGGCAAATTCTAAACTGATGATAATTGAAGGCGCTAAGCATGAATTGTTAGAAGAACAAGATAAATTTAGAGTGCCTTGTTTCACGGCAATTTTGGACTTTTTTAGATGATCGTTCTCAAAAGACACATCCAAAAGATAAAGACCCACTAAGTGTTAAACCTTCTAGCTGGATTTTGTTAATATGCCTCTATTATAGATAACTGAAATTATACCCATGCTCGATATCGTTTTATACCAACCTGAAATCCCTCCCAATACTGGCAATATTATCCGTCTATGTGCGAATACTGGTTTTGCATTACATTTAATTGAACCTCTAGGATTTGATTGGGATGACAAAAAAGTACGCAGGGCGGGGTTGGATTATCACGAGTTTGCCAATGTACAACGTTATCCAAATCTTGAAGCTTATATTCAAGCTCGACAGCCTAAACGAATTTTTGCATGCACAACCAAGGGCAAGGCGTTCTTTGCCGAAGCTAAGTATCAATCCGGCGATGCATTGTTATTTGGGCCCGAAACCCGAGGTCTACCCGATGAGGTTATTGAGTCTCTGCCACCCGAGCAGCGAGTGCGTATTCCTATGCTGCCACAAAGTCGTAGCATGAACTTGTCAAATGCGGTGTCAGTGTTTGTGTATGAAGCTTGGCGGCAATTGGAGTTTGATGGCGCGGTGTAATTGCTATTTATCCAGAGCTCAGGTTATTTAGGAGCTTGTTTTCAAGCTCCCTCATCAATTATTCCTTAGATAAATGCATATGCATCACCAAACAAAGAGGTTATCGGTAATCCTTGTTTAATGAAATCATCACGCACCACTTTAGCCATCTCAAAACGTCCGGCCACATACACTTGATAATTGCTCAAGTCTTGAATGTCTTCAAGTACGGCTTGATGTACCCACCCCGTTTTGCCTGTCCAATCTTTTTCTGGAAGCTCTACTACTGGGATGAAGGTAAAAAGAGGGTGTTGTTTGGCAAGAGTGCTAAGTTCGTCGAAGGCATACATGTCATTAACCGTTCGTGTTCCCCAATACAAAATCACAGGAGCCATTAATGGTTTGCTTAGTAGTTGTTGCAGTATAGATAAGGTATACGAAAATCCAGTGCCGCCAGCTAACAAAATAGTAGACTGTGCAGCGGCTTGATTAAGAAAGGCTTCCCCTAATCCACCCTCTACTTTTATTTGTGCATCTTTGGTCATTTTTTCTAAGACTTGCCCTGCATATTGATTGCCTGGTTCAGCACCAATATGTAATTCAATACTGCCATCCGCTCGAGGCGCGTTAGCAATAGAAAAGGGGCGTTTGTCATCCTCGCCCATGACTACTTGCAAATATTGACCGGCAATAAAACTCAGGGGTAAACTTGGAATTAATACGATACGTTTAATTGAGTCTGTAAGGGATTCAATTTTTTCTACCTTACATTGGATTATTTGCATGGATCTCTTCTGGTTAGATTAATACGACTTGAATATGATTATTTGAAATAACCTTTGATATTCATCTGTTTGAGCTTTAGGCTCAGTGGTGGATTATAAACATATGACTGCTTTTATACGAGTCGTAATTAACTGAAAATACTAGGTTTTGGTGGAAGTTCTGTAAATGAATGCCTTGTTCCGCTTAAATCTAATATGAGCCCGCTCTGTGCACGGGAATTAAGTGCATAATTTTTGAGGAAGAAACATGACATTTACGTCTGAGATGGTTGCAGAACTGAACTTATTATTGAAGTTTCCTAACAAGAGTCTGATGCAAGGTTTGAAAATTCATAATGACGCAGAATCAACAGTGGTTGATGCTGCGAAGCGATTGTTCGAAAAAGGTATCGTGACCTTACCTGATGGGGGATATTTAACCGATTTAGGGCATGATTTATTCGAACATGCCCAGGTTATAAAAATGGCGTTAACCCATAAATAGAAAGTGGTCGAACAGTTGTTAGCATAATAATTGGTCTTGCATATAATTTAGGGTCTATGGCCCTAAATTATTTATATAAAAAATTTTGTTGCCGATACAAAAGAAATGCTAAAAGTCAGATACTAAAAGTCAGATAATTTTTATGCCCTTATTCAAATCTTTATCAATATTATGTTGTGTCTTGTCATTTGTTACTGCTACTCATGCAGCTGATGAAATTAAAGCTGTGCAGCTTTATTCACAGAATGAGTTACTGGACTTAATTAATAGAAATGAACATTTGAGCCGTGTGGTGTTAGATGATTGCCAGTTGGTGCAAGATATTCAGGCACGGGCAGAAGTACTCAAAATTCCCAGTTATCAGTTTTTGTGGGGCGACATGCTTGCTTGGGGAGTCTGCGTGGACGCAGAGCCAGAGCGAGGCATAAACTTTATGCATCAAGCTGCTGAGCAAGGTCTTTCAGCTGGATTAGAACAATTAGGTCGGTATTATTCTCAAGGTAAACTTGTGCAACAGGATAAAGAAAGAGCTGTGGTTTTTTTACGTGAGGCCTCTGTACTGGGCGACTTAAAAGCACAAATTCAATTGGCAGAATTATTTATTGAAGGATATGGCAGCCCTTATGATTATGAAGACGCTTATCACTGGTTGTACAATGCAATTACCGCAGATAAATCCACGCACCGTAAAATTGCCCGTTGTATGCAAAGCTTAGAAAAACTGATGCATCCCAAAGCAGTACGTAAGGCGAAAAGACCACTTAATTCCTAATCTCACTTTATGTGGGTAAAGATTGTTGTCTCTTCCCTTTATCCCCTTTATAGGGATCCTACCTTATAAAAATGCCTAAAAATAATCGCCAAGTAGGCAGTAATTCACGTGCTTTTGATAAAGATAAACAACAATGGTTGATGGCATGGATAACCAAAGCGGGGAAAACAATTGATCTCTATAGCGCAGTGTCAGACAGCAACCAGATAGTGATGTTATCTAAACATAAAACGCCACAGGGCAAATATGCTTGCATTACATTTTTTGACATGCAACAAGACTCATTTGAATGGAAATTGCAATGGTCAAATGATGGCAAGAGCAACTGGTTAGAGGTGCATCGTATTCATGGTAAAAGAGTTAAATAGTGAAACTAAGACAGTATCTGTTAAAAAGTCTTATTTGGGCGGCTCATTTAGTTATACTGGACAATTATATTTATTAGTTAGGAATTTCCTCGCCCTATGAGCGACGACCCATTTTACCAACGCGAAAAAGAAAAATACGAAAAGCCGGTTGCTAGCCGCGAATACTTACTCGAACTTTTAGTCGAAGCTAAACAACCTTTGTCTTTCCTAGAATTTTGTCAGTTGCTTGATGCAAAAGATGAGGACAGTCGCATTGGCATTCAGCGTCGCCTTCGAGCCATGGAGCGTGAAGGACAAGTTGAGTTCAATCGTGACAAAAAGTACGCAAAGCTTAAAACAGAGGATCTTATTCAAGGCCGAGTAATAGGTCATCGTGATGGCTTTGGTTTTTTAAAACGCGATGATGGTGAAAAAGACTTATTTATTCATAATGCACAAATGTCCACGGTATTCCACGGCGATGTGGTGCTTGTTAAAGAAAGTGGCACAGATAACCGTGGTAGACGCGAAGCCAGAATTGCCAAAATTGTCGAGCCTCGCACCGAGCCCATAGTGGGTCGTTATTTTTTTGAAAATGACGTAGGTGTAGTGATCCCCGACGACAGCCGTATTAATCACGAAATCATGATCCCCAAAGAACAAACCAACGGTGCCCGTCAAGGGCACATTGTTGTGGTTGAAATTGTGCAGCGTCCTCGAAAGCGGGTGAATGCTATCGGTAAAATTATTGAAGTGTTGGGTGAACATATGGCTCCCGGCATGGAAATCGATATGGCGCTGCGTACTTTTGATATTCCACATCATTGGCCAAAAGGTGTCGATAGGCAAGTGAAGGGACTAAATGAACAAGTCCCCGAAGAGGCGAAGGAAGAGCGTATTGATTTAAGACAATTGCCACTGGTCACTATTGATGGTGAAGATGCTCGTGATTTTGACGATGCGGTTTTTTGTGAACCATTAGATGACGGTGGTTGGCAACTATGGGTGGCGATAGCTGACGTGAGTTATTATGTGCGCCCAGGCACGGCACTGGATAGCGAAGCACAAAATCGTGGTAACTCGGTATACTTCCCTGAACAAGTTATTCCCATGTTGCCAGAAGTATTGTCTAACGGTCTATGTTCATTAAATCCTCAAGTTGACCGTTTATGTTTGGTGTGTGAAATGACTATCAGCAAAACAGGCAAGCTGGTGGAGCATCAATTTTACGAAGCGGTAATGAACTCCAAGGCAAGATTAACCTATACAAAAGTGTGGGACCTTTTGAAAGAACAGGGAACACAAGGTAACCCTGAACTACATAAACGTTATGCTGAGCAAGTCCCTCACCTGAAAAATTTACACCAAATGTATCGTGTTTTGAAACGCACTCGCAAACAACGTGGTGCGATTGAGTTTGAAACTCAAGAAAGCAAGTTTGTATTCAACGCTCAACGTAAAATTGATAATATTATACCGGTGACGCGCAACGATGCGCATAAGCTAATTGAAGAATGTATGATTTTGGCGAATGTGTCAGCGGCGCAAACCTTAACTAAAAATAAAGCCGAAGCTTTGTATCGTATCCACGATGAACCTGATTCAGATCGCTTAGGTGCATTTTTGTCGTATCTGGGTGAAGTGGGCATCACTCACAAAATTGGTAGTGACGTATCCCCGCAAGATTTCACCGACGTGATTGAAAAAATTCAAGGTCGAGCTGATCAAGAACTCATTCAAACCATGTTGTTACGCTCGATGAAACAAGCAGTATACGATCATGAAAACATCGGTCATTTTGGTTTGGCATTGGAGGCTTACGCACATTTTACCTCGCCTATTCGTCGCTATCCCGACTTAGTAGTGCATCGAGCCCTTAAAGGCATTATCGATAAACAACAGCAGCGCAAGAGTAAATCAGGCGGCAAAGCTTATACCGCTGATGAAGTGGAGACCTTAGGTGAACAGTGTTCGATGACAGAACGCCGTGCTGACGATGCGACTAGAGACGTTTCCGATTGGCTCAAATGTGAATTTATGCTGGACCATGTTGGCGACGTATTTGAAGGTGTGATTGCTTCAGTGACTAACTTTGGGTTTTTTGTGCGTTTGAGCGAATTCCATATTGATGGTTTGGTGCATATTACTTCTTTAGAAAAAGACTATTTTCGTTATGACGAAGTTAAGCAGCATTTAATTGGCGAGAGTTTTGGTACGGTTTACCGCTTGGGTGATCCTGTTGAAGTTAAAATCGCTGCAGTCAATTTAGATGAACGAAAAATAGACTTTTTATTGGATGGCGTTGCAGGCAAAAATATTAGAAAAACAGCGGGTAGGAAACCTTCTAGGTCTAAAAAGTCGGAGCAAGGTAAAAAAGTCACAGAAGCTAAACCAGCTACCGCTGCTAAAACCACTAAAAAGCCAGCGACTAGAAAAAGCCGCACATCATCTAAAACTAAGTCTGTTCGAAGCAAGCCGGCAAGTTCGTCAAGAAAGGGGAGCAGTTAATATGGCTCAACAAGAATGGATATATGGTATCCACGCCCTTGAATCCATTCTCCTGCGTGAACCTGAGCGTTTAATTGAACTCTTTGTATTGAAAGGCCGTGATGATAAAAGTATTCACGATATTGTTAGCCAAGCAAGGGGCTTTGGGACCTCTGTGCAATTTTGTCAACGTAAAACCTTAGATGACAAGGTAGACGGTGGGCAACATCAAGGTGTAGTCGCAAAAGTGAAACCTGCTAAGCAATATAATGAAAATGACCTGGCAGCAATTGTAGAGTCAAGTAAATTACCCTTTTTGCTTATATTGGATGGCGTGACTGATCCTCACAATTTAGGGGCTTGTTTGCGTACAGCCGATGCGGCTGGTGTGGACGCGGTGGTTGTACCTAAAGACAAATCTGCTGCTCTGACGCCAGTGGTACGAAAAGTGGCCTGTGGTGCGGCTGATGTTATTCCTTTAGTTCAAGTCACCAACCTCGCTAGAACCATACGACACTTGCAAGACGCTGGAGTGTGGATAGTTGGCACCTCAGGGGAAGCAGAAAATAATATCTATGATTGTAAATTCAATGGGCCAATGGCCCTTGTCATGGGGGCTGAAGGTAAAGGCATGCGCCGCTTAACTCGTGAACACTGTGACGAGCTGATCAAGCTGCCTATGGCTGGTTCAGTTTCAAGCCTAAATGTCTCGGTCGCAACAGGCGTGTGTTTATATGAGATTCTTAGGCAACGAAGTTAACACACAGCTATGTGCCAGTTTTAAGATCTAAACCTTAGGTATGGCTTATCCCGAACTCAGGTTAGTTAATATCATCAGACACTGCAGGCGGCAATTATTTTGTTGCTTGCATTCTTATCAATACCTCTACCATAGGTACTGAAGACTCAATTTTGGCTTCTCTTCTCTAAGATTTAGCGTCTAAAGCCGTTTTTGCTCAAATTTAAATGCTTGCCACTAAATGGCTCTAAGCCTATACATAAAATGGTTTTCGCATTATTTTCTTTCACTATGGTCAATGTGCTACTACATCTGAACAATAGATCACAAGCCTGTCTAATCCAGTGGTTTACACTACTTTCCAAGACCGCCTAATATCAATCAGTATAAAGAATTGCCCCCTCAGAAAGCCTCCCTTAAACCAAAAGTCAAAAAACACCTAGGGTTTATGTCTTGCGTTAGGCCATTGAGAGTCACGTCAGGTATGTAAATGCAGCTACAGCTACAGCTTCAGCTTCAGCTAACACTAACACGCATCATGATGAGTGGTATTTGCTTATATGTATTTTATAGACCCTTCCTTGCTGCACAATACGCTTCCAACGTCAAATTCCCCGGTTTTTTGACGCTCAGGTAGCGTATTTTATCGCGATTGGGTAAGGCTTAGGTCCTCAAAAACTTGCTCTGGCTAGTAAATGTGTTCGCCACTAGGATTACATCTAATAATCGTTAGTGACCACTAAGCTAACACTGGCGAGTGTGAGTATATCGACTATAATCAAAAGGATGTGAGGTTATAGTATTTATCTGAAATGCTAAGTAAAACAACAACGTCCAGTACTGAGCACTCAAATCATTAATATCCTATATGACAAAAATTGATTTGTATCAATAGTTTTTAAAGTGCTGAGATAGATACTGTATTGGGTGTTTGAAATTGATCTTCATCTTAATAGCTAAACGGATTGTTTGTAGTCAAACAGGGATAAGATCAGGTAAGGGGATATGATGGCAGTAAAAAAAACGAGTAACAGGTCATTGAATAAGACCGACAAAGTGTCACCCAAAGTCAGCAGTGAAGCGAAGGATCACGAGAAGGTGTCCAATCTAGAAGCAGATCCTTTTTACGTCGTCGGTATAGGAGCTTCAGCGGGGGGCTTAAAAGCCTTTCAAGATTTTTTCTCTGGGATACCGGACACTTCTAACCTGAACATGGCCTTTGTGTTAGTGCAGCATCTGGCGCCTGATCACAAGAGTATTCTTAGCGATCTCATTCGCCGTTATACGTCCATGCAGGTATTCGAGGTAGAAGATTGTATGGAGGTTCATAGCAAATGCATTTATATCATTCCACCTAAGTATGACATGGCATTTATCAATGGCAAGCTGCAATTGTTAACCCCTGTCGCCCCTCATGGGCAACGTTTAGCTATTGATTTTTTCTTCCGTTCACTCGCCCATGATCAGCGAGAGCGGGCCATCGGCCTTGTGTTATCGGGTACCGGTAGTGATGGTACCCTGGGGGTTAGGGCAATTAAGGGGGAGGGCGGGATGGTAATGGTACAAACTCCCTCCACAGCTGAATTTGATGGCATGCCTCTCAGTGCCATTGCCACTGGGATGGTCGATTACGAGTTGTCTCCTGCTAAAATGGGTAATCGACTCATTGCTTACACCTCACATTTTAATAAGACTTCAGACGTTTCCTTTTTGTCTCATCAAATGCAAACTGATAGTAGCTTGAATCAAATATTTATTCTGATACGTGACCAGACCGGTCACGACTTTTCTCAGTACAAGCCAAGTACAATTAACCGCCGTATTGAGCGCCGCTTAGCGGTCCATCAGATCAGTGATATTAAAAATTATGTCCAGTTTCTTCAGCATACGCCTTTGGAAATACAAGCTTTGTTTTATGACCTCCTCATTGGGGTGACCCATTTTTTCAGAGACCCTGAAACTTTCAAGTCTCTCGAAAGGGATATTATCCCTGGTCTGTTAAAGGAAAGGGACACGGACAAAGTGATTCGGATTTGGTCAGTGGGCTGTTCCACTGGCGAGGAGGCTTATTCTATTGCCATCCTGTTGCGTGAGCGGATGGAGAAAATAAAACAAGAATATAAGGTGCAGCTATTCGCTACTGACATTGACGGGCGGGCAATCATCACCGCCCGAAGCGGGCTTTATCCAGCCAGCATAGTGAATGATATATCGTCAGAACGCCTTGGACGCTTTTTTACATCTGAACCCGATGGCAGTGCTTATCGTATCAATAAAGTGGTCCGTGACATGCTTATTTTCTCCGAGCAGGATGTCATCAAAGATCCTCCGTTCTCGAGGTTAGACCTGCTCATTTGCCGAAACCTTTTGATCTACCTAAATACCACACTACAGGAGAAATTGATCAATCTATTTCACTATGCTCTAAATCCCCTGGGCGTATTAATGCTGGGAACGTCCGAGGGTATTGGCAAAGGCGAAATGCTATTTGAATTACTTAACCGTAATAGTAAATTGTTCAGGCGCAAAGTTGATTTTCCGGGCATGACCATTATGTCCTTCAGCGGTTTTAGGTCAAAAAATATGGGAAGTCTCTCCCATGGAACAGCCTCCTCTATTAAATCAGGCCTAAGCTGTCCATTATCCTTCCGTGAACTGACCGAAATGACGTTAATCAACAAGTTATCCCCTGCCGGCGTGTTGATTAGGGCCAACGGCGATATTCTTTATTTGCATGGGCAAAGTGGCATGTTTCTATCTCTCAACCCTGGGAACGTTATCATCAATAATGTCTTGAAAATGGCCCGGCCCGGCCTAAAAAATGAGCTGAAGAGCGTCCTATATAATGCAATTAAGTCTAAAAATATCGAACGACACTCAAACGTGAAAATCAAGTCCAACAAGCACTTTGAATACTTCAATCTGATCATCTGTCCCATTAAGGTTGATAGCGAATTGTCAAATGATAAGTATCTGTATTTGATGGTTATGGAAAATCGGCTATTGGAGCAAAAGCCTGAAGACGTGGCCAAAATTGAAACTAATGTAACCGACTCTAAGCTCAAACGGCTAGTGTTGGATCTCCAAGAGGAACTAAAGAAGAAAGACGAATACCTCCAGAACACGCAGGAGCAATTAGATGCGTCTAACGAAGAGCTGAAGTCCTCTAATGAAGAAATGCAATCGATTAACGAGGAGTTGCAATCCACCAACGAAGAGCTGGAAACCTCTAAAGAAGAATTACAGTCGATCAACGAGGAACTGAGTACGGTCAATAGCGAGTTGCAGACTAAGGTGCGCGACTTGTCAATATCCAATAACGACATGAATAACTTGCTGGCAGGCACTAACATCGCCACTGTGTTTGTCGATCATAAACTGCGGATCATGCGCTTCACCCCTACCGCCCATACTATCCTCAACCTGATAACCGGCGATGTTGGCCGCCCAGTAGGGCATATTGTGTCTAATCTGGTCGACTATAGCAGCCTGGTTACTGACATTCAGCAAGTGCTGAACACACTTCAGCCTAAAGAGACCGAGGTGCAAACCCCAAATGGCAAGCGTTTCAACATGAGTATTCAGCCCTATAGAACCCTTGATAATGTCATTGAAGGGGCTGTAATCAGTTTTATCGACATAACTGAGGTCAAACAAATAAAAGGTAAATTGCAGGAATCGGAGAGCAGATTTCACACCATATTTGACAATGTTCCCTTTGGTGTGGCCTACCATGAAATGATCTATGACAGTTCAGGTAAGGCCGTCGATTATCGCTTTCTTGGGTCGAATGAAAGTTATAGAGTTCTCATAGGCATCGACCCCTTAGGGAAAACCATGAGAGAGCTGGATCTCGGTACTGAGAAAGATAACTTTGACTGGATAGGCACCTTTGAACATGTCGTCAAGACAGGAGAAAAAGTCCAATTTGAAACGCTTATTCAACCCAGTAACTGCTGGTGTGAATGCATGGCCTTCAGAGATGCACCGCAACATTTCGTTGCCGTTTTTAACAATGTGACCGACCGTAAGCAGGCCGAGGATGCTTTGTGCGAAAAAAAACGTGAGCTGCAGCAACTTAAGCTCGCCTCACCATCCATAAAAAATTGAGTATATCATTGTGACTAAAAAACAAGATAAATCATCTTCCTCTGACATAGACTTACGTCAGCGAGCAGAGGATATAGCCAGCAGAATAGATGATGCTCAACAGGAAAATATTGGAGTCCTGTCAGCGCTAGAAGTCCAGCAAATAGTGTACGATCTGAGAGTACATAAGATCCAGCTGGAAATGCAAAATGAAGAGTTGAGGACTGCACAGTCAAATATTGAAATATCACAGGCACGATATTTCGAGCTCTATAATATGTCCCCAGTAGGGTATTGTACACTTAACGAAACGGGCATTATCCAGGAAGCCAACCTCACCATTGCGACCATGCTTGATATTCCCAGAAATCAACTAGTTAGGAAGTCCTTTAGCCGCTTTGTCTTTAAGGCTGACAAGGATAATTTTTACTTAAAAACAAAAAAACTGTTGGTAAACCAGCAAACTATGTCCTGTGATCTAAGAATGTTGACCTCGAATAAAGGGACCTTATGGGTGCATCTGACTAGCACTAGCAGAAAGAAAGCCGACGGCACAGTTGAATTACACCTCGGGGTGAGCAACATCACAGAACAACGGCTGATACAACAACAACAACGGATCGCAGCGATTGCTTTTGAGTCACTAGATGGCATGTTAATTACTGATGCTGAAGGTCTGATTTTACAGGCTAATCGGGCTTTTATGACCATGAGTGGCTATAGCGATGAAGAAATTGTTGGGCAGACCCAGGATCTCTTCAATTCGGGGCGGCATACCAGCTCTTTTTTTGTTGAAATGAAAACACAGTTAAAACAGCAAGGTAAATGGTCAGGGGAAATCTGGGCTCGCCGTAAAAACTCTGAGGTATATCCAATATGGATGACGGTCAACGAAGTGAGAAATAACGAAGACGATGTTTCTCACTATGTATACACAATAAGAGACATTACTGCGAAAAAAGTGGCGGAAGAACAAATTTTAAACCTTGCCTTCTATGATCCGTTGACTAAATTACCTAATAGGCGACTAATGCTTGACCGCCTAGAACATGCCCTGTCTAGCCGTGCTCGCCACAAAAGACTGGGGGCAGTGATGATGATTGATCTGGACAATTTTAAAACCCTCAATGATTCTTTGGGACACGATGTCGGTGATCAGTTGCTGATCAGTGTCGCATCACGCCTAGAATCATGCATGCGAGAGGGGGATACCGTATCGCGCATTGGCGGGGACGAATTTGTAGTGATTATCGAAGATCTGTATGAAACGATTTTAGTTGAGAGGCAAGTCGAGGCTGTGGCGAAAAAATTCATCTTTCACCTGAACGAGCCGTATTTTTTGCAGCAGAGTGTCAGTAGAGATTCACAGAGCAAGATCGAGTACCACTGTTCCTGTAGTGTCGGTATAGCCCTATTCAGTGAAGACACCACCACAGTTGACGAACTGATAAAGCAGGCCGATACCGCCATGTATGCTGCCAAAGCAGATGGTCGCAACACCCTGCGTTTTTTTGCCCCCGAGATGCAGACATTGATGGTCGCTCGTATAAAAATGGAAAATGATTTACATGAAGCAATAAAAAAAGAGCAGTTCGTCCTTTATTATCAGCCAATAGTGACCTGTAAAAATAAGCTAATAGGCGTAGAAGCCTTAATCCGCTGGCTACATCCTAAGCGGGGTGTAATAATGCCCGGAGATTTTATCCCCATCGCTGAAGCAAGTGGTATTATTTTACCCATTGGGTTATGGGTAATACAAAATGCTTGCGACCAACTTGTAAAATGGGCTTGTGTCCCAGAAATGGCAGAACTGAGCATGGCTGTGAATGTCAGTGTCATGCAATTTCACCAGACTGACTTCGTTAGCCAAGTATTGACAGAACTTAAACGCAGCGGTGCTAATCCACTGCGTCTTAATCTGGAATTGACAGAAAGTGTGTTGATTTATGACATGAACGATGTGATCGACAAAATGATAACCTTAAAGGCTAGTGGTATCCGCTTTTCTCTTGATGACTTTGGTACGGGTTATTCGTCCCTGTCGTATTTGAAGCGGCTACCGCTGGATAGGTTAAAAATCGATCAAAGTTTTGTCCAAGAAATCAACAGCGATCAGGACGATGCGGCGATAGCCAAAATGATTATTGCTCTTAGCCAAAATTTGGGGGTGGAGGTCAGCGCTGAAGGTATAGAAAACCATGCCCAGCTGGACTACCTCGAGGATCTAGGATGTCATGTGTATCAGGGCTATCTGTTTAGCAGACCGTTGTCACTCCAGAAATTTGAGAGCTTCGCTCAGCAAGTTTAAAGAAGTCATCGAGCATCTGATTTATCTTTAAATTAGGGGGGGATCTAACGGCGCGCACTAAGAGCGCACGTAGCAGTGAGGTTGAGACTAAATCCCCTAAACCTGCCTCAGTAAGTAAGCTTTTGGCCCTAGAGCATTCGTTTACAACTAATTGTTCAAAATTGGGATGAAGTTCACCACCAAAACTATTGAATGCTGTCATTGCGTAGACGAGTCTTGTGGGTGCTTGTTGCATTGGCACTTCCAGACTTATTACTGGAGCCCCAAGGATTGGTTCCCTTAAATCATGAGACATACTTCCTTGTTTAGCGAATACACAAAACACGCTCTTGCCAACGATGTGTTTGAATATATCAGATTTGTGCTGTGGGCGTGGTTTATGATGTATTTGATGCTTTGTGATAAGTGGCTGAATGTATGAAAAGTGGCTTATCGAAACGTTAGCTGATATCCATTAATTTGGGATGGTTGGGCTTCAATCTAAGATAATTTTTGTTTTTTTGCAGATAAGTTTAGAAACTTGTCGCTTGCTAACGTTTCGCTAATTAATCGATATTAGACTATACCAACGGAAAAAACTGATGATTACTTCTGAAAAAACAGCTTGTTGGCAAGCTTTTTCATTCGTTAACAACTTGTTATGAAAGAACAATTGACCTATTTACTAACAATCGTTATAAATAACTTAAGACCCACAATAGGTATTCACTATGTCATTAAAAACACCCTTAGAAATGTTTTACCAATGGGAAGAGACTCATCCCGAAACTATTTACTTAAAACAGCCTATTGATGGTGCCATCAAAGATTTCACTTGGCGTGAAACTAGCCAACAAGCTCGAAAAGTTGCTGCAAGTTTATTGGCAATGGATTTGCCTAAAGCTAGCAATATTGCCATTTTATCGAAAAATTGCGCTGAGTGGTTTATTACCGATTTAGCGATTATGTTAGCAGGTCATGTGTCTGTACCTATATATTCAACGGCTGGTGAAAAGACCATTCGTTATGTTCTGGATCATGCTAAGTGTCCGGTGATATTTGTTGGTAAGTTGGACAATACTGAAAAACAAGTCGCCGCTATTGATGATGGGATTGTTAAGCTCGCTTTTCCTTATCCGAATATTCCTGCTGATAAACAGTGGGATGAATTATTACAAGCGACTCCCTTTCTTGACAAACCGATACCAGCTCTAGATTCAGTGATGACTATCGTTTATACATCCGGCAGTACGGGAAATCCAAAAGGTGTGGTGCACACTTATCAATCTATTTGTTGGGCAGCATCGAATTCATTAAACGAACTGGGAGTGAATCAAAACGATCGTATTCTCAGTTATTTACCTTTGGCGCATATTACTGAAAGAGTATTAGTAGAAATTGCTAGTTTATACTCTAGTACACGTATCGACTTTATTGAATCTTTGGATACCTTTGCCCGTGATGTTAGGTCTACGCAGCCCACCTTGTTTATTTCTGTTCCTCGTTTATGGACACGTTTTCAAATGGGCGTATTAGCTAACATGCCGCAGAAAAAACTCGATTTATTGTTACATATCCCAATAGTGGGGAGCTTGGTTAGTAGAAAGATCCGCAATAAATTAGGTTTGGGGCAAGCAAGGCTGTGCGCAAGCGGTTCAGCCCCCATTCCTGCTACTACACTAGAATGGTTTAGAAAAATTGGTGTCAACATTTCCGAAGGTTGGGGAATGACTGAAAATAGTGCATATGGCACTTGCTGTGTGCCTTTTAGGGCCGATAAATTAGGCTCCATAGGGCGTGCTTATGCAGGCGTGGATATACGCATAGCCGAACAAGGTGAAATCCAAGTTAAGGGGCCTTGTAATATGAAAGAGTATTATCGAGAGCCTGAAAAAACTGCAGAAGCGATGACTGAAGATGGGTATCTAAAAACGGGTGATAAAGGTGCGATAGATAGTGATGGTTACATCACAATCACCGGTCGATTAAAAGAGATTTTTAAAACATCAAAAGGCAAATATATTGCTCCTGTACCCATTGAATCAAAATTAATGGCTAATTCCTACATAGAGCAAGTATGTGTGACAGGTTCGGAATTAAAACAACCTATTGGTTTAGTTGTTTTGTCCCCAGAAGCGCTTAAGTTACCATCGGAAGAAATTGAACAAAGCTTGCTGGCAACGTTAAACGAAGTCAATGCCACCCTTGAAAGCCATGCGGTACTTGACTGCCTAGTCGTGATGAAGGATGAATGGACTGTAGATAATGGCCTTCTGACCCCGACTCTTAAGATTAAACGCCATGATCTTGAAGAACACTATAATAGCCTTATCAATGGTGAGCTGTCTGGGAAAATAGTGAGGCAATAGCCGGTAAAATCCTTGATGGTTTATAATCTTTACAAATAGTTCGACGCTTCAAAGCAAAGAATGTAAAGCTTGAGTAAAGCCCCTAACTTTTTGTTAAGTCATCCATATTATTGGCGCATAAATTTGCTAATTATGGATGACTTTTATGAAAACCTTGCTATTACCTACTTTGCTTCTATCACTAATACAGCTATCTGCTTGCAGCAGTTCTAGTGATGACTATGAACCGGTATTTTCCGATGCCTATCTACAGTTTTACAATGGCTCGTCAAATAGCGCCGCTACACTTATGGCAGAAGTAGATGGCAATACGTTAGGTACAGCCACATACGGCGATGCATCAGGATTGATTACTTCACAAAGCGGTGAGCTAGAATTAGAGTTTTTCCGGATAGATGCTGATGATCAACAAGTGATTTTAGAAGAAGTAACGGTTGATTTATCAGAAGGTGAAAAAGTACTAATGATCTTAAGCTGTGAATATGAAAGCCCCTCTTTTACCACGCATCGTTATATACGTGAGGAACTTGAAGCTCATTTCCGCTTATTTGCTACTTCAGTCATTAGTGGATCTGAAGGTTATGATTTATATATGAATGCGGCAGGAGAACCTTTTAGTGCTGCACATCTATTAGGTACTATTAACTTACAACAATTTGATGAGTTAACTTATTGGGATCCAGACACCGATAGTGATTATTTCAACGAAGGCGAATATATTCTTTATCTAACAACGCCTGGGTCAAATGTGCCATTTTTTGAAAGTGCCACTATCAGTTTTGCCTTCGATACTGAATATGTTTTAGCGTTAAGAACTACCACTGGTGCTATTCAAGACAATGTTGTTATAGATCTTATTATTAATTCTTCGGCCGTTGCTAATTACACTGACGAAGATGCAACAGCGCAATATCGTGTTTATAATAGTCTAGATGATGCGGATTCAGTTAGTTTAACCTTAGCAGGCAATAAAGGAACAACTGACGATACGATTCTGAGCGCAAATACTTTAAGTGATTTTAGTGAAGTAGAATTTGGGGATTATCGATTATCGATTAACGGCTAAGTTAGGTGATGAAGGTTTTAATAACCGCTTAGTGACGTTGAATCAAGGAGAGAGCAAAGCAGTCATTCTGTATCGAGATGCACAAGGGACACTAAATTCCTTATCATTTAAAGAAAGTAATTTACCGCAAGTATTTGATCATCAAATTCAGATTGTTAATTTGACGCCTGATTTTTTTGATATTGATTTCTATTTTGTGCGTCAAGACGAGACCATAGAAAGCGCCGAGTATCTAGTTGCGGGTTTAGATTATGAAGAGAGCAGGAGTATCACCTTGCCAAGTGACTTTTATGAGCTTATTGCAGTGTTTGATGACAGTAACGATACTCAAGTACTACTTGATAGAACCGAGTTAATTGGAATTAACGAAGAGGTCAATTATATTATTACTGTTGAAAAAACAGATGACTCAGACACAGGGTTTAAGATTTCTATTCTAGATTAACCTTAACTTGACCAATACAGGCCTCTTAGGAGGCATTTTTGTTATCAAGAGAAAAGAACAGAACCTTGAAATCAAGGCTCTGCATAAGCAACGTGTGTGTAAACAGCATCCTAATTGATATATCAGGTCCTTTCTTATTATTTTTTAAGATTAGACTATCGCAGCATAGCGATTTCTGTTAGTATTTCGCGCCCTTTTAACTGGGGTATGTATAAAAAAGCAGCTAAACACTGTTTTTTTGCAGCTAAACGGCTCGGAAGAGTCTTAATTTTTAATAGCGGAGCACTAACATGATCCAAATGCAAACTAACCTGGAGGTTGCTGATAATTCCGGCGCTCGCAGGGTTCAGTGTATTAAGGTTCTTGGTGGCTCGCATCGCCGTTATGCACATATTGGTGACATCATCAAAGTTACTGTCAAGGAAGCAATTCCTCGCGGTAAAGTAAAAAAAGGTGATGTACTAACTGCAGTGGTGGTGCGTACTAGAAAAGGCGTACGTCGTCCAGATGGATCCTCGATCCGTTTTGACAGCAACGCAGCTGTTTTGCTTAATGCAAACAAGCAACCTATTGGTACGCGTATCTTTGGTCCGGTTACTCGAGAACTTCGTGTGAATAACATGAAAATTGTCTCGCTAGCCCCTGAGGTATTATAAGGAGTCACGATATGGCTAATAAAATTCGTCGTGATGATGAAATCATCGTTTTGGCTGGTAAAGATAAAGGAAAACAAGGCAAAGTGCTTAAAGTTCTTCCCGCTTCTAACCGACTAATCGTTGAAGGTGTGAGCATGATCAAGAAGCATACTAAACCTAACCCTCAATTGGGTGTGGCTGGTGGCATTGTTGAGAAAGAAGCATCGATTCACGTATCAAATGTAGCGGTCTACAACTCGAAAACGGGTAAAGCAGATCGTGTGGGTTTCCGTCTTGAAGGTGAGAAGAAAGTTCGTTTCTTCAAATCAGACGGCGAACTAGTATAAAAATTGGAGAGTACGATGGCGAAACTGCATGATTTTTATAAAGACTCAGTTGTAGCGGAACTTGCTAAGCAGTTCAACTATAACAGCGTCATGCAAGTCCCTCGGATTGATAAAATCACTCTAAACATGGGTTTAGGTGAAGCGGTAGCAGACAAAAAGGTATTAGAAAATGCCACGGCTGAGATGCAAGCAATTGCTGGTCAAAAGCCTATTGTAACTGTTGCTCGTAAATCTGTAGCGGGTTTTAAAATCCGTGAAGGTTATCCGATTGGCTGTAAAGTAACCCTACGTGGTGAACGTATGTGGGAATTCTTTGAACGTTTAGTGTCAATAGCAATTCCTCGTATCCGTGATTTCCGTGGCTTAAATCCTAAGTCATTCGATGGTCGCGGTAACTTTAGCATGGGCGTTCGTGAGCAAATTATCTTCCCTGAAATCGAATTCGATAAAGTGGACAAGATACGCGGTATGGATATCACTATCACTACTAGCGCACAAACCGATGCGGAAGCACACGCTTTATTAAGCGCGTTCAACTTCCCGTTTAAAAAGTAAGGTGTAGGGTTATGGCAAAAGAATCAATGAAAGCGCGCGAAGTAAAACGTGCGAAGCTAGTTGTTAAGTTCGCGGTAAAACGCGCAGCGCTTAAAGCAACTATCAGCGATGTCAACTCTTCTGACGAAGAACGTTGGGACGCTGTTCTTAAGCTACAACAACTGCCACGTGACTCATCTGTAAGTCGTAAGCGTAATCGCTGCAACATTACAGGTCGTCCACATGGTTTCCTACGCAAGTTTGGCATGAGTCGTATCAAGTTGCGTGAAGCAGCGATGCGCGGCGAAGTGCCTGGCTTGAAAAAAGCCAGTTGGTAAGGGGTAGCTGATATGAGTATGCAAGATCCTATCGCGGATATGTTTACCCGCGTACGTAATGGCCAGATGGCTAGTAAAGTTTCTGTTTCTATGCCTTCGTCTAAAGTTCGTGTTGCAATTGCAGGCGTGCTAAAAGAAGAAGGTTATGTAACAGAGTTCGCTGTGTCTGGTGACGTTAAGCCTGTATTAGAAGTGACTTTAAAGTACTTCGAAGGCAAAAAAGTAATCGAGAGCATTGAGCGCGTAAGTCGCCCTGGTCTTCGCATCTATAAGAAAAAAGATGAGTTGCCAAAAGTAATGGGTGGTTTAGGTGTGGCTATCGTGTCTACCTCTAAAGGTGTGATGACTGACCGTGCAGCGCGTAAAGCGGGCATGGGTGGTGAAATCATCGGCTACGTAGCGTAAGGGGAATAATATGTCACGTATAGCAAAAGCTCCTGTTGATATCCTGTCTGGTGTAGAAATATCTATCGCTGGCCAAGAAGTCACAGTTAAAGGTAAAAATGGCACCCTAGTTCGTGTATTTAATGATGCAGTTGAAGTAGTACAGGAAGAAAACCAATTAATGACTAAACCTCGTGAAGGTAAAGCAAATGGTTGGGCACAATCCGGTACAGCTCGCTCTTTATTAAACAACATGATTCTTGGTGTATCTCAAGGTTTTGAGAGGAAACTATTGTTAAATGGTGTTGGTTACCGTGCGCAAGCTCAAGGTACAAAACTAAATCTAACTCTGGGTTTCTCACACCCTGTAGCATACGAAATGCCTGAAGGTATTTCTGTTGAAACTCCTACTCAAACTGAAATCATCGTCAAAGGCGTAGATAAACAGTTGTTAGGTCAGGTTGCAGCTAACATCCGCGCATACCGTCCACCAGAGCCTTATAAAGGCAAAGGCGTTCGTTACGCAGAAGAAGTTGTGCGTCGTAAAGAAGCTAAGAAGAAATAAGGAGTCAGTACGATGGATAAAAAATCAGCTCGTTTGCGTCGCGCTACTCGTGCACGCAAAAAAATTAGTGAATTGGCCGCGCATCGCTTGGTTGTTAACCGCACACCGCGTCACATATACGCTCAGTTAATCGCACCTAGCGGTTCTGAAGTATTGGCGTCGGCTTCAACAGTTGAAACTGAACTAGCTGGTAGCCTTAAGGGCACTGGTAACTCAGCGGCAGCAGCGGCTATTGGCAAAGCGATCGCAGAACGCGCTATCGAAAAAGGCATCAAAAAAGTTGCTTTTGACCGTAGCGGATTCAAGTATCACGGTCGAGTTAAAGCATTAGCTGACGCAGCCCGCGAAGCTGGCCTTCAGTTCTAGGAGTTAATTATGGCTAAAGTAGAAGTTCAAAACGGTGGTGATCTGTTAGAAAAGCTAATTGCCGTTAACCGTGTGTCTAAAGTAGTTAAAGGTGGTCGTATCTTTAGTTTTACTGCTTTGACAGTAGTTGGTGACGGTAATGGTCGTGTAGGTTTTGGTTATGGTAAAGCACGTGAAGTGCCTGCTGCAATTCAAAAAGCTATGGAAAAAGCACGTCGCAATATTGTGAATGTTGATCTTAATGGCAACACGTTACAGCACCCAATAAAAGGCCGTCACTCAGGCTCTAAGGTTTACATGCAACCAGCATCTGAAGGTACTGGTATTATTGCCGGTGGTGCAATGCGTGCAGTCCTTGAAGTTTCGGGTGTACAAAACGTACTTTCAAAATGTTACGGATCTACCAATCCAATTAACGTTGTGCGTGCAACTATCAATGCGTTGACAGAAATGAATTCGCCTGAGTCAGTTGCCGCTAAACGTGGATTGTCTGTATCACAGATTTTGGGGTAATTGATCATGACTAAAATGATTAAAGTAAAGCAAACAAAAAGTTCTATTGGTCGTTTACCTAAGCATAAAGCTACGCTTACTGGTTTAGGTCTTCGTCGAATAGGTCATATTCGTGAGCTAGAAGACACCCCTTCTGTCCGTGGCATGATCAACCGTGTATTTTACATGGTTGAAGTAGTGGAGGAGTAAAAGATGCATTTGAATACTCTTGCTCCTGCACCTGGAGCGAAAAATTCTGGTAAACGTGTGGGTCGCGGTATGGGCTCTGGTCTTGGAAAAACTGGTGGCCGTGGTCACAAAGGTCAAAAGTCTCGCTCAGGCGGTTCTGTAAAACCTGGTTTTGAAGGCGGGCAAATGCCAATTCAGCGTCGTCTACCTAAGTTCGGTTTTACATCTCGTAAATCTTTGGTTACTGACCAAGTTACGTTAAGTGAGATCGCTAGAGTAGAGGGTGATGTGGTATCACTTGAATCTTTAAAAGCAGCAGGTCTTATTAAGAAAGAAATGCTGTTCGTTAAAGTAATGAAAAGTGGTGACATTGCACGTGCTGTTACGATTAGTGGTTTAAAGGTATCAAAAGGCGCTCTTGAGTCAATCAAGGCGGCTGGCGGTAAAGTAGAGGAATAGGCTAGATGGCTAAACCAGGACAGGATTCAAGCGCCAAAGGCGGCTTGAGCGAGCTTAAATCAAGATTGTTGTTCGTACTTGGTGCGATCATAGTTTTTAGGTTGGGTTCTTATGTACCTATTCCTGGTATTGACGCTGCGGTGTTAGCTCAGTTATTTGAGCAACAGAAAGGTACAATCGTGGAGATGTTTAACATGTTCTCCGGTGGTGCACTTGAACGCGCGTCAGTTCTAGCCCTAGGCATCATGCCTTATATTACAGCTTCCATTATTATTCAGTTGATGTCACATATGCATCCACCGATGATGGAGCTTAAAAAGGAAGGTGAAGCTGGACGTCGTAAAATTAGTCAATACACACGTTATTTTACGTTAGTGTTGGCTTCTTTCCAAGCAGTTGGAATAGCGACAAATCTACCCAACCTAATACAAGGTTTGGTGATTAATCCCGGCTTCGGTTTTTACTTTACAGCATGGATAAGCTTAGTCACGGGAACGATGTTCCTAATGTGGTTAGGTGAACAAATTACAGAGAGAGGTATTGGTAACGGTATCTCTATTCTGATTTTTGCCGGTATTGTATCTGGTTTGCCATCAGCATTAGGTAATGTTGCTGAGATGGCAAGACAAGGTGAACTGAACTTATTGTTCTTGATGTTAGTGGGCGTAATCATTATTGCCGTCACTTACTTTGTTGTATTCGTAGAGCGTGGTCAGCGACGTATCGTTGTTAACTACGCAAAACGTCAACAAGGTCGAAAGGTTTTTGCTGCACAAAGTACGCACTTACCTTTAAAGGTGAACATGGCGGGTGTTATTCCTCCTATCTTTGCATCAAGTATTATTTTGTTCCCTGGAACCATTGCAAATTGGTTTGGTCAGAATGAGTCATTATCTTGGTTGCAAGATGTGGCGCTACAGTTGTCCCCTGGACAACCTTTGTATGTGATGTTGTATGCTGCGACGATTATTTTCTTCTGTTTCTTCTACACCGCTTTGGTTTTTAACCCACGCGAGACGGCAGATAATTTGAAGAAGTCTGGGGCTTTTGTTCCTGGTATTCGTCCTGGTGAACAAACATCTAAATATGTTGATAAAGTGATGACTCGCCTTACTTTGGCAGGTGCACTTTACATAACCTTTATATGTTTAGTGCCTGAGTTCATGTTAATCGCCTGGAACGTTCCGTTCTACTTTGGCGGTACGTCACTGCTTATTATGGTAGTGGTAATCATGGATTTCATGGCGCAGGTACAGACTCATTTGATGTCCAATCAATATGATTCTGTTCTTAAAAAAGCTAATCTTAAAGGCTATGGCCGCTAAGTTAGCGATTTACGGAGTGATGAAATGAAAGTTCGTGCATCAGTCAAGCGGATTTGCCGTAACTGTAAAATCGTTAAGCGCAACGGTGTTGTGCGTGTGATTTGCAGTTCTGACCTTAAGCATAAGCAAAGGCAAGGTTAATCGACTGGATTGGGGGTCGTCTAGATACACTAGCGCCTCAATCCTTATTTGCAATTTAGTTATTGGGTAAGTATCCTATCGGGCTTTTTAGGCTAATAACTATAAATTATAAGGAGTACTGTTAATGGCCCGTATCGCTGGCATTAACATCCCTGAGCACAAGCATACTGTAATTGCATTATCTGCGATTTATGGTGTTGGCTCCACACGTGCAAAAAGCATTTGTGTGGCCTCTGGTGTTGCAGAGACAACCAAGATCAAAGATCTTAGTGAAGAACAGATTGATAAACTTCGTGATGAAGTTGCTAAGTTCACAGTTGAAGGTGACCTTCGCCGTGAAGTATCAATGAGTATCAAACGTTTGATGGATTTAGGTTGCTACCGTGGTATTCGCCATCGTCGTAGTCTTCCTCTACGTGGTCAGCGCACTAAAACTAATGCGCGTACCCGTAAAGGTCCTCGCAAAGCAATAAAACGATAAGCGGGGGATATTATGGCTAAAGCACAAACCAAAACGCGTAAGCGCGTAAAACGTCAAGTTGCTGATGGTATGGCTCATATTCATGCCTCTTTCAACAATACAATAGTGACTATTACTGACCGACAGGGCAATGCTCTGTCATGGGCAACATCAGGTGGTTCTGGTTTCCGTGGTTCACGTAAATCAACCCCATTTGCTGCTCAAGTAGCTGCTGAACGTGCTGGTACAGCCGCTCAGGATTACGGTTTGAAAAACATAGAAGTGTTCGTTAAGGGCCCAGGTCCAGGTCGTGAATCTGCGATCCGAGCTTTGAACTCTGCTGGTTATAAAATCACTAATATTACCGATGTGACACCTATTCCTCACAACGGTTGTCGTCCACCGAAAAAACGTCGCGTTTAATCGACGGACAGTTGGAGAAAGATCATGGCAAGATATTTGGGTCCAAAACTCAAACTTAGCCGTCGCGAAGGAACAGATTTATTCCTTAAAAGCGGCGTTCGAGCAATCGAATCTAAATGTAAAATTGATACCGCACCTGGTCAACATGGCGCCCGTCGTGGCCGCTTGTCTGATTACGGTGTTCAGTTACGTGAAAAGCAAAAAGTACGTCGTATGTATGGTGTATTGGAAAAGCAATTCCGTAACTATTACAAAGAAGCAGCACGCTTAAAAGGCAACACAGGTGAAAACTTGTTACAGCTTTTGGAGCAGCGTCTAGACAACGTCGTATACCGCATAGGTTTTGCAAGTACTCGTGCTGAAGCGCGTCAACTAGTAAGCCATAAAGCCATTTTGGTTAACGGTAAAGTTGTTAACGTTCCTTCTTTTAACGTTTCTGCTGATGATGTTGTGTCCGTTCGTGAGAAAGCGAAAAAGCAAGCGCGTATCGTCGCTGCACTGGAACTAGCTGATCAGCGTGAAAAACCAGTTTGGATTGAAGTAGATAACAAGAAGATGGAAGGCACATTTAAACGTGTTCCTGAAAGAACTGACTTATCAGCTGATATTAACGAACAGTTGATCGTCGAACTTTACTCTAAGTAAAGCTTAAAGAAGAGAGGAAACAATGTCGGGTTCTGTAACTGAATTCTTAAAACCAAGATTAGTTGAAATTGATAACGTCTCGTCAACTCGCGCAAAGGTCACACTTGAACCTTTAGAACGTGGGTTTGGCCATACGCTAGGTAACGCGTTACGTCGCATCTTATTGTCTTCAATGCCAGGATGTGCTGTAACAGAAGTTGAAATCGATGGTGTATTGCATGAATACAGCACCAAAGAAGGCGTTCAAGAAGATGTTATTGAAATATTGCTTAACCTTAAAGGTTTAGCCGTACGTCTTGAAGGCAAAACTGAAGCAACACTAACTCTAGTGAAATCCGGTGCGGGACCAGTGTTAGCTGGTGATATCCAGCATGATGGCGATGTGGAAATTGTTAACCCTGACCATTTGGTTTGTACTCTAACTGGCGAAGCTGAACTCAGCATGCGTATTAAAGTAGAAATGGGTCGTGGTTATGTTCCTGCATCAACTCGCCGCTCTTCAGAAGAAGATGATCGACCTATTGGTCGTTTATTAGTGGATGCTTCATATAGCCCAGTTGATCGCATATCTTACAATGTTGAGTCTGCTCGAGTAGAGCAAAGAACCGACCTTGATAAGCTGATCATTGACATGGAAACAAATGGCACTATAGATCCGGAAGAAGCGATACGTCGTGCAGCTACTATTTTAGCTGAACAATTAGACGCATTCGTTGAACTTCGTGATATTTCTGAACCAGTTGAAAAAGAAGAAAAACCGGAATTTGACCCGATTTTACTTCGACCTGTTGATGATTTAGAACTAACTGTACGCTCAGCTAACTGTTTGAAAGCCGAAGCCATTCAATATATTGGTGACCTAGTACAACGTACCGAAGTTGAGTTGTTAAAAACTCCTAACTTAGGTAAGAAGTCTCTTACAGAGATTAAAGACGTGCTAGCTTCTCGTGGACTGTCTCTAGGCATGCGCTTAGAAAACTGGCCACCAGAGTCAATCGCTGAAAAAGATTAATCAGGTTTTCGAATCTGATTTGTAAAGAAGGATAAAACTATGCGCCATCGTAAAAGTGGTCGTCAGTTAAATCGTAACAGCAGTCATCGTCAAGCTATGTTTAAAAATATGGCTGGTTCTTTGGTTAAACATGAGTTGATTAAGACAACTCTACCAAAGGCGAAAGAACTGCGTCGCGTAATTGAGCCTCTTATCACACTTGCTAAGCAAGACAGTGTAGCTAATCGCCGTTTGGCAATGGCACGTACTGGTGATAAAGAAGTTGTTGGTAAATTGTTCAACGAACTAGGTCCTCGCTATGATGAGCGTCCTGGTGGTTATATCCGCATTTTAAAATGTGGATTCCGTACTGGTGATAAAGCACCTATGGCCTATGTTGAATTGGTTGATCGCCCTGAAGTAGAAGCAGTCGTAGAGATTGAAGAAACTGAAGCGGAGTAAACAACCGTATCAAATAAAAAAGCCAGACCTAGTCTGGCTTTTTTGTATCTATAGTGAATTTATTTATTATTATCTAAAACCTGAGAAAGTTCCTCAGTTGTTGCCCCACCATTGATTGCGTAAGCTTGAAGTTTGTCCACATCAACTCCCGCATTTTGTGCAATCTCAATAATCCTTTTCACATACTCTCTATGGGCACTTGATTCACGAACCGCTGTAGTGATAACTATCTCAGCATCATTTGGAAAGACCGCCAGTAAGGCTTCAACTGCATATTCGCCTACAAAGGGTACTGCGCTTATAGCTGACTGTAATATATCTACAATCTTATTTGGATGTTCTTTCGCTAGAGACTGGACAATATAATCAGCTGAATCAGGCTCAGTTAAAACAGCAATTCGCACTATTTCAGTTAATTGTTCAGGCGTTGAATGAGCTGCTGCTGTCACTACAAAGTCAATGTAGCTTGGATCTGCATTAATAGCCGTTTCAACAATACTTGTGCAGCTGCTAATACCTTTATTGAGTGCCATAGTGACAACTTCATCAGCTAAGGTAGGTTGTGCTGAAATAGCTGCATGGATGATCTCTTTGTATTTATCGGGATATAAATCAAGTGCCGTACCAACTATTGAGGCTGCTCGTTGTGGGTAATGACCTACTATGGTCTTAATTGCTCTACCGAGAGTGATATTTTGTTCAATTTGTATTTGAAGAAATTTTTCACTTAATTGACTATGATTCGTTCCATCCTTCGTTTCGGTTGTAAATGCGCTAGGTAGATATGCTAGAGAACTACAGACTATTGCCAATCTAACAATTTTTTTCATACCTTTAACACCACTGCTTTATTAATCTGTAGATATGACATGTAGAAAAGAAAAAGATTCAATTTATTAACAACTGAACAGTCTTTCAACATTTTGAAGGAAAAATAAGCGGGTTATGTAATTAAAACATATTAATTGTTTTTAAGGGTTGACGGCCAAGTATAAATCTATACCATGCGCCCTCGCTTCAAGGATGACCCGTTAGGTCAACCGCAACAAACTAGGTTTCTCAGTTTGTTGCATATACGGTAAACGTATAGTTGATGCGGGATGTAGCAAGATTTAATTAAAAAGAAAATAAATTAAATTGTTGACATCATATGGGAACCGCGTATTATTCGCCTCCCGCTTAAGAGGGTCTACGGACAACCACTTAAGCCGCTAACGCAGTTAGCATGCTCTTTAACAATTAGAACAAGACAATCTGTGTGGACACTCACGAAGTGAGAGTTCACCAAAAAAAATTCATATTTTTAATATTTAATTGAAGAGTTTGATCATGGCTCAGATTGAACGCTGGCGGCAGGCCTAACACATGCAAGTCGAACGGAAACATGTCTAGCTTGCTAGATGATGTCGAGTGGCGGACGGGTGAGTAATACTTAGGAACATGCCTTTGGGTGGGGGATAACTATTGGAAACGATAGCTAATACCGCATAACGTCTACGGACCAAAGGGGGGAGCTTGCTCCTCTCGCCCAGAGAGTGGCCTAAGCGAGATTAGCTTGTTGGTGAGGTAAAGGCTCACCAAGGCGACGATCTCTAGCTGTTCTGAGAGGAAGATCAGCCACACTGGGACTGAGACACGGCCCAGACTCCTACGGGAGGCAGCAGTGGGGAATATTGCACAATGGGCGCAAGCCTGATGCAGCCATGCCGCGTGTGTGAAGAAGGCCTTCGGGTTGTAAAGCACTTTCAGTTGTGAGGAAAGCTTGGTGGTTAATACCCATCAGGTATGACGTTAGCAACAGAAGAAGGACCGGCTAACTCCGTGCCAGCAGCCGCGGTAATACGGAGGGTCCGAGCGTTAATCGGAATTACTGGGCGTAAAGCGCACGCAGGCGGTTTGTTAAGCTAGATGTGAAAGCCCCGGGCTCAACCTGGGAATAGCATTTAGAACTGGCAGACTAGAGTCTTGGAGAGGGGAGTGGAATTTCTGGTGTAGCGGTGAAATGCGTAGATATCAGAAGGAACATCAGTGGCGAAGGCGACTCCCTGGCCAAAGACTGACGCTCATGTGCGAAAGTGTGGGTAGCGAACAGGATTAGATACCCTGGTAGTCCACACCGTAAACGCTGTCTACTAGCTGTTTGTGGATTTAATCCGTGAGTAGCGAAGCTAACGCGATAAGTAGACCGCCTGGGGAGTACGGCCGCAAGGTTAAAACTCAAATGAATTGACGGGGGCCCGCACAAGCGGTGGAGCATGTGGTTTAATTCGATGCAACGCGAAGAACCTTACCTACTCTTGACATACTAGAAAGGCAGAAGAGATTTTGCTGTGCCTTCGGGAATCTAGATACAGGTGCTGCATGGCTGTCGTCAGCTCGTGTCGTGAGATGTTGGGTTAAGTCCCGCAACGAGCGCAACCCTTGTCCTTAGTTGCCAGCCTTAAGTTGGGCACTCTAAGGAGACTGCCGGTGACAAACCGGAGGAAGGTGGGGACGACGTCAAGTCATCATGGCCCTTACGAGTAGGGCTACACACGTGCTACAATGGCGAGTACAGAGGGAAGCGAACCTGCGAGGGTAAGCGGATCCCTTAAAGCTCGTCGTAGTCCGGATTGGAGTCTGCAACTCGACTCCATGAAGTCGGAATCGCTAGTAATCGCAAATCAGAATGTTGCGGTGAATACGTTCCCGGGCCTTGTACACACCGCCCGTCACACCATGGGAGTGGGTTGCAAAAGAAGTAGGTAGTCTAACCTTCGGGAGGACGCTTACCACTTTGTGATTCATGACTGGGGTGAAGTCGTAACAAGGTAACCCTAGGGGAACCTGGGGTTGGATCACCTCCTTACTATTACGGCGGACCTTGCTTCGTTGAGTGTTCACACAGATTGTTTTGTTTTGATGAAGAGAAACCGAGAGACTTTGTATTTATGAGTATTTTTGTTCGGGCCTAGGCTAGAGCGAAGTTACCAATATTTACGGGGCTATAGCTCAGCTGGGAGAGCGCCTGCCTTGCACGCAGGAGGTCAGCAGTTCGATCCTGCTTAGCTCCACCACTTATCTGGCCTAGTCAGAATAATAGGCTTGTAGCTCAGCTGGTTAGAGCGCACCCCTGATAAGGGTGAGGTCGGCAGTTCAAGTCTGCCCAAGCCTACCAACTCTTGGTTTTTAATAAGATTAAGTAACCTTAATCAATGCGTACTTATTAGTGTTCACTAGTCAGTGTTTATTGATTAAGGTTTTTTAAACCTTAATTGTAGCCAGCGTGTAACGCAGGTCACAATGTTCTTTAACAATATGGAAAGCTGATAAAAAGTAATCGAAAACTAAAAGAGTGTTCTTAGGAACTTACTCTATCTGATTTTGTGATGAAAACTTGTCACGCATACAACGGCAATACTCTGTTTATTCAGGTATTGCACCTAACGCTTAACGAAAAGGTAAGCGGGTAGGGCGAGTTATTTCGACAAATTGAGCAGTTACTCGTTCAAAGTGTGGAAATAGCGACTATTCGGTTTCTGATCGAGTTGAACGGCGAACGAGTGAGGGCGTGAAACGAAGAGCAGGAAGCGAAGACGAAGCTATTTGGGGTTGTATGGTTAAGTGACTAAGCGTATACGGTGGATGCCTAGGCAGTTAGAGGCGATGAAGGACGTGTAAGTCTGCGATAAGCTGTGGAGAGCCGACAAAATGCTTTGACCCACAGATTTCCGAATGGGGAAACCCGGCGCTTCGGCGTCATCTATACATGAATACATAGTGTATAGAAGCAAACGAGGGGAACTGAAACATCTAAGTACCCTTAGGAAAAGAAATCAACAGAGATTCCCCTAGTAGCGGCGAGCGAACGGGGAGCAGCCGAGTAGTAATGAAGTAGTGGAATGTGTTGGAAAGCACAGCGATACAGGGTGATAGCCCCGTACACGAAGCGTCATTATTGCCATATTAAGTAGGTCGGGACACGTGTTATCTTGACTGAAGATGGGGGGACCATCCTCCAAGGCTAAATACTCCTAACTGACCGATAGTGAACCAGTACCGTGAGGGAAAGGCGAAAAGAACCCCTGTGAGGGGAGTGAAATAGAACCTGAAACCGTATACGTACAAGCAGTAGGAGCAAGCTCTCGTAAGAGAATAGTCTTGTGACTGCGTACCTTTTGTATAATGGGTCAGCGACTTATATTTAGTAGCAAGGTTAACCGAATAGGGGAGCCGTAGCGAAAGCGAGTGTTAACTGCGCGTTGAGTTGCTAGGTATAGACCCGAAACCGAGTGATCTAGCCATGGGCAGGTTGAAGGTTGAGTAACATCAACTGGAGGACCGAACCGACTAACGTTGAAAAGTTAGCGGATGACTTGTGGCTGGGGGTGAAAGGCCAATCAAACTCGGAGATAGCTGGTTCTCCCCGAAAGCTATTTAGGTAGCGCCTCGGATGAATACCACAGGGGGTAGAGCACTGTTAAGGCTAGGGGGTCATCCCGACTTACCAACCCTTTGCAAACTCCGAATACCTGTGAGTACTATCCGGGAGACACACGGCGGGTGCTAACGTCCGTCGTGAAGAGGGAAACAACCCAGACCGCCAGCTAAGGTCCCTAAATATTACTAAGTGGGAAACGAGGTGGAAAGGCACAGACAGCTAGGAGGTTGGCTTAGAAGCAGCCATCCTTTAAAGAAAGCGTAATAGCTCACTAGTCGAGTCGGTCTGCGCGGAAGATGTAACGGGGCTAAGTAATATACCGAAGCTGCGGACTTGCGCATCACTTAACATTATTTAAATACCGAGCTAACAGCAACGTGCATAAGCACCTGCTGGTAAAGCGTCTCAACACAGTCGAGGTTTCGATTGTCGATGAGGTAAAGGTAAGCGAAACGAGTAATGTTAAGGATGCGCAAGTGGTAGGGGAGCGTTGTGTAAGTGGCTGAAGGTGAGCTGAGAGGCGAGCTGGACATATCACAAGTGCGAATGCTGACATGAGTAACGATAATGGGGGTGAAAAACCCCCACGCCGGAAGACCAAGGTTTCCTGTCCCATGCTAATCAGGGCAGGGTAAGTCGGCCCCTAAGGCGAGGCAGAAATGCGTAGTCGATGGGAAACGGATTAATATTTCCGTACTTGGTATATCAGTGAAGGGGGGACGGAGAAGGTTATGCAAGCCTGGCGTTGGTTGTCCAGGTGAAAGTGCGTAGGGTTGTGACTTAGGTAAATCCGGGTCGCACTTCTTAAATGAAGAGCTCGAGACACGAGACGAGACTCCAAGGAGTTGAAGTTGCAAATACCATGCTTCCAGGAAAAGCCTCTAAACTTATGATATATCGAACCGTACCCCAAACCGACACAGGTGGTCAGGTAGAGAATACTAAGGCGCTTGAGAGAACTTGGGTGAAGGAACTCGGCAAAATCGTACCGTAACTTCGGGAGAAGGTACGCCTCTGTTTGTGATTGAACTTGCTTCATGAGCGAATGGGGGCCGCAGTGAAATGGTGGCTGGAACTGTTTATTAAAAACACAGCACTGTGCTAAATCGAAAGATGACGTATACGGTGTGACGCCTGCCCGGTGCCGGAAGGTTAATTGATGGGGTTATCTTCGGAGAAGCTCTTGATCGAAGCCCCGGTAAACGGCGGCCGTAACTATAACGGTCCTAAGGTAGCGAAATTCCTTGTCGGGTAAGTTCCGACCTGCACGAATGGCGTAATCATGGCCACGCTGTCTCCACCCAAGACTCAGTGAAATTGAAATTGCAGTGAAGATGCTGTGTACCCGCACCTAGACGGAAAGACCCCGTGAACCTTTACTATAGCTTGGCACTGAACATTGACCCTACATGTGTAGGATAGGTGGGAGACATTGAAGCATTGTCGCTAGATGATGTGGAGTCTACCTTGAAATACCACCCTTGTAGGTTTGATGTTCTAACATTGTTCCCTTATCGGGAATGTGGACAGTGTCTGGTGGGTAGTTTGACTGGGGCGGTCTCCTCCCAAAGTGTAACGGAGGAGCACGAAGGTTGGCTAATCCTGGTCGGACATCAGGAGGTTAGTGCAATGGCATAAGCCAGCTTAACTGCGAGACAGACACGTCGAGCAGGTACGAAAGTAGGTCATAGTGATCCGGTGGTTCTGAATGGAAGGGCCATCGCTCAACGGATAAAAGGTACTCCGGGGATAACAGGCTGATACCGCCCAAGAGTTCATATCGACGGCGGTGTTTGGCACCTCGATGTCGGCTCATCACATCCTGGGGCTGAAGTCGGTCCCAAGGGTATGGCTGTTCGCCATTTAAAGTGGTACGCGAGCTGGGTTTAGAACGTCGTGAGACAGTTCGGTCCCTATCTGGTGTGGGCGTTGGATGATTGAAGGGAGCTGCTCCTAGTACGAGAGGACCGGAGTGGACGAACCGCTGGTGTTCGGGTTGTTTTGCCAAAGGCATTGCCCGGTAGCTACGTTCGGAATCGATAAGCGCTGAAAGCATCTAAGCGCGAAGCGAGCCCTAAGATGAGTCATCCCTGTACATTTAATGTACCTAAAGGGTTGTTGAAGACTACGACGTTGATAGGCAGGGTGTGGAAGCGTAGCAATGCGTTGAGCTAACCTGTACTAATTGCCCGTGAGGCTTAACCATACAACGCCCAAGTGGCTTTTTATAAACGCACTATCGTGCTGTCGTGATATGTTGTCGCAAAATCGTGTCCCATGATGGTCACAGTTTGCTGACAAGTATCTTACTCGCTAAAGTTAAAAGCGAGGGACAAACGAGACGGTGATATAAGAAACATAAAGCGTTTGATGAGTGACAAGTAACAACACAAGATTATAGAGTAAGACTAGAGACATTCTTTAGCCTCGATTACAGCTCAACTCGCAAGAGAAGAGCATCAGCTTTTACATATTAATTTATTGAGTAAAAACTCGATAGATAACAGTTTTTGTCTGGCGACAATAGCGATGTGGCACCACCTGATCCCATTCCGAACTCAGAAGTGAAACACATTAGCGGCGATGGTAGTTTGGGGTCTCCCCATGCGAGAGTAGCACATTGCCAGGCTCCCATTTAAAGAAAGGGCTATCCGCAAAGGTAGCCCTTTTTTGTTTGCCCAGCGAAGCTGGCAAACCCGTTCGCTTGAAAGATAGCAGAGTCACCCTGACTAAGGGGAAGATAGTCCGAATGGCAAGGGGTTTATAACGCTGCAATGTAGTACATCGGTCGTTACTCACCTAGCTAACAGTGGGGTCTGAAGGAAACCATAGGAAGATACCAATCCGCATTAAGTTTTTCTCACCTCTAGCCAGTCTCGTGAACACATTTTTGTCACGCGTTTTACATCGCTAACAAAATCAATCCAAGCGATTGAGCTAGCATCAACAATATCGTCATAGCCGCTAAAACATCGAATAGCTAAATGATGTTGGCGAAGCCAACTCCACACTTGCTCTATTGGGTTTAGCTCCGGTGAATACGGGGGCAACTTTAAGATACTCACATTGCTGATATCCTCCACCAATGACGCTTGATGCCATCCTGCTGGAGCGCCAGCCCGGACCATCCATTATCACCACAGCATGTCTACCTGTTTGGGTTTTCGCTGAGAGCTGTTCGAGGTGTTGAGTCATGATGTTTTTATCAACATAAGGCGCTATCAATGCCTCTGTTTCGCCTGTGGCAGGACACACAGCCAAAACAAATAAGCATAGGATGCCCCGCATAGTCAAATTGTTGTTGCTTAACCGCCCTTGGTCGACAGCCTTTCATCGACCAAATGCGTGTGGTGGTATTTTACTGGCTAAAACCCGCTTCATCCTGAAACCAAAAATCCACCTTATCTAGTGCAATATGTCTGGGGATCAACTTGATCGTTTCAATTTGCAGTTTTTTTAAAGTTTTCTTGGGCTTCTTCTGATTGCTTAGGGTGTTTCGAGCGACTTGTCGTCCAGCTGAGCCCCAGTGATTTGAGTAAATTATAAATGGAGTTCTGATGATAGTTGACCGCAAAGACCTGCTGAATATAGCTTTGCAATCAACTAGATTTGTTATTGCAGCTTTACTACAGGTGTTCCCGCAAAATGGTATTTAGCGATCACTACGGGCATCTTTTTGAACTACATCAACTTCGCAATATACAATGTTTTTGCTGCGCTGGATTTCAGATTGCTTAGCCCATACTTAGCCCGCATTTTGATTTTTACTCTCTCCCCATCTATGGGTTGATTACCGATAAATTGATAAAGCGCTAGCCTGCTCCAAGAGGTAACCCCATGCCCTCATATTTGGTTTTTTAAAACATATTTAAAAATTTAGGGAATAAATTGATTTTCCATTCGTTATCCATGTGTCACTTACATAAAACTACAGGAAACGAAGATGATTAAGTTAAATAAAATAGTAAACCTAATGGTTATAGCTGGCGTGGTTCACTATAACAGTGCGGCCTTTGCAGCTAACATACAAACGAGTCAAGACACTCATTTCGCCAACCAAATCACAGTGTCGCAACAAGCGGATGCCGATCAAGCCAGTGTTAATAACGCAACTGAATCCGATTCTGATTCATCGATGCAAAGCAATCAGGATGCGCAGGGAAATACTAACACTCAGGCCAATGCTGATAGCAACAGTGAACAACAGCAAGCGGGATCTACAGCGGATGAAACTACCGAAATGACCAGCACTCAATTGGGCAAGCTAAATACTGATTTAGTGGCGAAGAGCATGCAAAGTTTCAGTGGTTCGGCAACCCAATCAACATCTGTGATCGCCACTAATAGTCTGTCTACTTTGTCGCAGCTTGAATCACCAACAATGCCTGAAACAGAACCATCAGGACCATCAGAGCCAATGAATGATGCTGATGCTGTGCAAGAAACCACGGCGAGTGAAATGCCTGAAGTGCCTGAATTTAGCAATGCAGTTGCCCTTGATAACACCACTGATGTTGCAAACCGCCTAGCCGCTAATGTGGAACAACTGACTAGCTTAGATGTAACCACTCAGGCCAATCAGGTTATCGAACAGTCTGTCAATTCAACCATTACAGATAGCATTGCGAGTAATGCACAAAGCTCAGTGGTGCAAACCATGAATAGTCAAATTGATACCTTGGTTGCCGAGCAAATCAATGCCGAAGTAGCCAATGCGACCACATCTGAAGTCGATAATACTATCAACAGCGACTTAGATTTGGGGATTTAAGCTTACTGAATGTCAATCATACGCCGGCCTAGAGCCGGCGTTGTTTTATACCTATAGGTGGTTAAGATGAAAATATTTTTTAGCAATATGACATGTGTTCTAGCACTAACAACAAGTTCGCTGGCATTCGCAGCACCTCAATCCAGTTTTAAACTCAATGGTGAAGTGGGAGGGGGACTTATATTCAATTCTGCTTTGAGTATAGACGAGTTGGATGAGGTGTCTTCTCAAAGTGATAATGGTTATGAATACAATGGGGAGGTTAAAGGTAAGTGGCAATTAACTGATAATGCCAAACTATCTTCTAGCTATGCCTACAATCAAAAAACATACAGTGAATATTCCCAGTATGATCTAGCCTTACATCAGCTCAGCGTTGATGGCAGTTATAAAATTAACCGCAGTGAAATTGGAGTACGTGTTGACGGCGCTAGTGCTTCTGTAGCGGGTGAAACGTTTTTAAATTACCAACAAGCGAGTCTTTATTTAGGTCACTTTATTCAGCCAGAAACCTATTTGCGCACTAGTGTTAAAGTAAAAAATAAATCTTTTTCGGAATTGTCCGCTCGAGATGCGAGTGGGTTTGGTACAACCTTTGACATGTTTCACTTCATGGACGGTGCCAACACCATGTTGATATTTGGGTTAAGTGCAGAAAAAGAAAATGCTCAAGATAGTCAGTTCGATTATTTTGGGCTAGGCATTCATACTAAAATTACTCATAAGTTCAGTCTATTTGGTCTTAGTTCTAAAGTGGGGCTCGGCTTACGTTATCAAAAGAAAGACTACCAAAGTCTTACAGTGGAAACCCTACAGGCCGCGGATACGAATGAGAGAGATGAAAATAGGCAGGTAATAGAAGCGAACTGGGACTTACACTTATTAGATAATTTGTCAGTGAAGACAGAGTTGCAACATGGTGACTTTAAGTCTCAACTTGAAAGCCAAACCTATCAGCAAACCACCGCCAGTGTTGGTTTAAAATACACCTTTTAATTATCCCCTTTAAGATAAAACTATGTACGAGCACATTAAAGTTTGAAACTGACTTCAGCATTATGTCCCCCTTACACGGGGCTTTTGCTTGGTTTGCTAAATCACTCTTAACAACACAATTACACTTTTGACTGAAGGTAGCCGTCTAAGGGGACGGTTAGGTTTGTTTTCATTATTTCCGCTTTGAGCGAATTACAGTCAGACGATTAAGTAGCGGTGACGATCGCCTATACTGAGGAAGCAGATGGTGACATATTCCCGTCTATTCTCCGTCATTCCCGCGAAGGCGGGAACCTCCAAACCAAATGGCTAATCTAAAAGAATCGTCCTTTTCAACATGGCAATTTTTGCATATATTTATTAACGATTGAAAAGAAATTCAACTATGAAACGGCCCTGCATATACATTCTCACTAATGATAACAACAGCACGCTATACATCGGGGTAACAAGTCATTTAGTGCAGCGTATTTATCAACATAAAAACAAACAAGTGAAGGGCTTTAGCTCAAAATACAACTTGAATAAACGAGTCTATTTTGAGCAACTTGAAGATCTGGATAGCGCAATATGTCGAGAGAAAAGGCTCAAGAAATGGAACCGAGAATGGATTGAGCTTACTGGGGCTATTTTGGGGTTCCCGCCTTCGCGGGAATGACGTGTAATAGCTTGTAAATCCTCATCATCCGCTATCTGCTATTTGTAATCGTTAAGTAAGTGGTTCACCAACGCCAGGTAATGGCACAAACGCCCCAGTCAGGTTTAACGCTCGACTGACCGCTTTTAGGCTCACGGAGCTGCCTGTCAGACAATTTCTGCTCAATGACGGCAATTGACAAAGCACCAATTTGGTAAAACGCACTGATTGACCGCTTGCGTTCATTTTGGCTAGCTAGCCTATCAGCAAAGTTTGAGTTTTAAACATTAATTCGATCCCACAGAATAAAGTCTTTGAATGGCACCTGCGCCAAAGATGGGATCTCTTCCTTTTGGACCAAGGTCAACAGCTTGCTCCAAAAGGCTGATTAACACGCTGACTCTATTCAGCTTTTGATGCATAGTCTGCTTCGCCAATACACATGCAAGTGCCGCGGAAACCACAGGGGCTGCCATAGAAGTACCAGACTCTTTACCTAAGCTTTGTTGCGGTTGTGCGCTTAACACATTCACACCTAATGCTGAGTAATCAATATAGTCTCCACGATTAGACCAGCGGTATGGTTGTCGATTTTTATCAAAGGCACTCACCGCGATAACATTTTCATAGCCCGCTGGATAAACAGCTGCAGCGGCTGGACCTTCATTTCCAGCGGCAGCAACAATAAAGGCTCCCTTATGGATGGCGGTGTTTATTACGTGTTCAAGTATACGATTGTCAGGTCCGGCTAAACTCATATTAATCACTGCGATTTTCTGCTCAAGCATCCAATTCAAGGCGTCGATAATGGCACTTAAGGTGGCACCTTGTGAAAAGTCGGACTGCCGGTAAAACACTTCTGCTGAATACAGCTCAGCTTGGGGAAGTAAAGCCGTTAGCTCATCGGTATTTCCAATAAGCACACTGGCCACCGCACTTCCATGCAAAGAGGGAGACCTTAGATTGTTGGCTAAAAATGATTTTGCGTAAATCTTAGCAGTAGAAAATGCTCTGTGCTTTGTATCTATGGCACTGTCTATCATGCCAATACGCACCGGGGTGTCGCACATGATCCCTTGGTGTGTCGCGGTTTTTGTTATTATTCTGCTGTCTATGGGAAGGTTTTTCCGAGTTTGTGCTTGATATATGTGATTGCGATCTAAAGTTTTAAAGGTGTTGTGAGACAAGTGTTTTGCTAATGCGGGTTTAGTATTTAATACATCGGGTACTGTAAAACGTAATAAGGTCAGGCCTAAGCCAGCATAGGATTGGCTTGATTCAATTTTGGCACCCAGTCCAATCAAAACTTGTTTACTGTGCTGATCGGCCATTACTATCCATTGATTTTTTACCGCTCTGAAACCTTCTTCTACTTCTACGTCCATCAGGAGCGGGTTGATTAGGTCTGGGCCAATTGGTAACGATTTTGGAAGTTTGATAATTGGCTCTGTGACTAGCTCTGCTATTGGCGGTAATGTACTTAAAGAAAATGGACGAGCATTGATCCTTTGACTGCGATGATTTTGGAGGCCCATAGCGGTGTCTTGTAACTGATCTACTTGCTTTACAAGTGCATCGGTATTAACAATTTGTGCCAAAGTCATTTGGCTGAAGACCAGCAGACTGGCAAGGGTAACGTTGCGTAATATCATGTAGTTCTCGAGCTGAAAATAGTAAAATTAAACAGTAAACGTTTCAGCCATAAATAAATTTCATTATTTTTGGAATAAAAGTCAGGCCCATTCGTCATCTTTGTAAATAAGAGATAAACAAGAGTAACAGCAATGCATGAATCGTTTGAAAATATCATACCCATGTTACGGCGCTTTGCCTATTCACTAACCGGTAGCAATGCGGATGCCGATGATTTAGTGCAAGCCACATTTGAAAAAATATTAACTAAGGGATTACCTGATGACGTGGAGATCCTTAAGTGGGCGTTCAAAGTGTGTCGCAATGTTTGGATCGATGAATATCGTTCACTCAAAGTCAGACAAAAAGCAACACAAGCTCCAGAGTTACAAGAGCAGGCCGCAGTAGAACAGCAAAAACAACATGAGTCTCAAGACATGCTGTCTAAGGTTAATTCTGCAATGCACACCTTACCCCATGACCAGCGTTCTATTTTGTCGTTGGTTGCTCTGCAAGGTATGGCTTACAAAGATGTGGCTGCCATCTTAGAAATTCCAATAGGCACGGTTATGAGTCGTCTATCTCGAGCCAGACATTCCTTACTGAATTTGGTCAGGCCACAAGAGTTAGAGGAAAACGCATGAACATTAGCAATGATCTGTTAAGTGGTTTTTTAGATGCAGAATTACCGCCAGAAGACATGGAACAGGTTCGATTGGCCCTTGAAACCGATGATGACTTAGTGATGCGAATGGCTGAATTGTCTCAGGTTGATCAGTGGGTGTTAGAACACGCTCAGCAAATTGATCATACCGAGGTGCCACAAAAATTAGTGGTGCTGGCACAACAACTTGATGTTAAGAGCAACAGAAATACCACCGCTGCTGTGAATAATGTGGTGCAGATCTCGCCTTGGAAAAAATGGACTGCGGATATAAAAACACCCTATGCCATGGCCGCTGGTGTTGCGTTGGTGGCAAGTATCGCTATGTTGAATTTGTCTCAGCAAACGACTGAGCTTGGTTTTTCCAATGACATAGCGGCAGTGTTAAATACTGAATTGAGTGGTGAGACCGCCTACCTCGCAGACGGAAGTATGGTGAAAGCACAACTGAGTTTTGCAAATCAACAGGGGCAACTGTGTCGCCAGTTTCAAGTGGCCAGCAGTGACAGCCGCGTTACCAAAATCGCTTGTAAACAATCCAGCGGTTGGCAACTTGAAGCCCAATTTTCCGAGGAAGGTGATTTAATTACTGGTGATTATCAAACGGCTTCAAGCCGCCAACAGTTGGAAGCGGTGATTGATGGAATGATCAGTGGCAACGCACTGGATAGAAACCAAGAACAACAAGCAATCAATCATCAATGGCAATTTGAAAATCAACAAAGAGGTGACCTATGAAATATTTAATCACGTTATTAACCCTGACATTATTTATATCCGGCTGTGCTTCAAAGCCAGACTATCGGTTGGCTAAAAATGGCTCCGTGGGCTACAGTGATCAAAAAATCACCGACGACCGTTTCCGAGTGCAGTTTAAAAGTCATTCGAAAACCGTAGCCGATGCATCAGATTATGCACTGTTACGCGCTGCCGAGTTAACTCAGCAACAAGGTTACGACTGGTTTGTGGTCACCAGCAAAGAAACCTTTGTGGAGTCAGAAAAACAGCAACCAGGATCGTCTGTTGGTTTTACACAAACAAGTCAGATGGAACGAAATTGCGGATTATTAACCTGTGAAAGCCGTAGTCGTCCATCTAAAGAAGTGGGTGTGAATATCAATACTGGCATCAATAACGATCGTAAAGAAGTACATAGTATATTGGAAATACGTATGGGTAAGGGCGTAAAACCTAATGAAGACAGCTATGGTGCTCAGGATGTGGTTGATAATCTGAGTGAGAAGATTAACCAGAATTGATAGGGGTTTTAACAAAGACAGGTATTAAAGCCTTAAGCCAATACCATTAGGAAACTTAAATCAGACGTCATTGAATATAAAGTTCAATGGCGTTTACGTAAATCGTTGCAAAGTCTTGGTTTTTTATTTACAAAACGTCGTGTTAACCTAATGAAAATAAACATAAAAAATGCACCTATGATGATCAAAACATTTTCTTTCATACTTGGCCTTATGCTTAGTTTTACTTCATTAGCTGGTTCAGTGCAGGTACTTGATCCTAACGTGAGCTTTCAAGCTGTTCACCGTATCGGTAAGCATATTGTGGCAAGCGGCACGAATGGTGGGATTTATCAAAGTACTGACAATGGTCAACACTGGAACAAGATTACAGGGCCTGAGAATAGTCTAGGTTTGCAGTTTAGAGATATTCAATTATTGAGTAACGGTGGACTCATCGTAATGAGTGCCGGTGAAGGTGATACATCACGAATATACCGCACTGATGATGGAAAAAATTGGCAGCTACAAATTGAAGGTACACGAGCATCCACCTTTTACGATTGCATGCATTTTGTTAACGATCAGCAGGGCTGGTTATATGGTGATTCTGATCAAGATGGCTTGTTTATTTTGGCCACAGTCGATGGTGGCAGTCATTGGAATAGACAAGACCTAGTCGTTGCAGCACAAGTAGGTGAGGGCGGCTTTGCCTCAAGCGGTACTTGCTTAAACAAGGGGCATGATAACAATATTTATATTGGCACCGGTAATGCTCTTATCCCACGTGTGTTCATACAAAAAGACCAAAATTGGCAAAGTCTTGATACCCCTTTTCAGGGTGGAGAAGCCGCTGGCGTGTTTAGTGTGCAACAAGCTGAACAATGGCTTTACATCTTTGGCGGTAGCTTAAAAGAAAATCAAAATCCTGCCAAAGTACAGCGTTTCAATCTAAAAACAAAGTTGTGGAGTTCCTTGCCTGAAGTGCCATTGAACGGCGCTGTTTATGGTTCTGGGCTAATAAATAAAGGCAATAAAATCATAGTTTTAGCAGCTAATCCGGAAGGTGTTAGTTTATGGCAAGAAGGATCAAAATCATGGACGATTCTCAGTAAAAACAATATTTGGAGCCTAGCCTGTGATGACCAATTTGGATGCGTAGGTGTAGGTAAAGATGGGCTCGTAGAGAATTTCACTTTTCGTTAATTTAGTTAGTATATTTAATCTAAGATCATATTACTCAATATAAATATTTTAGGATGGCAGTGACCGTTTTAGAGGTGACAGTACGTGCAGCTGATGCTTTGATTGCAAGCCCCCTTAGGGCTTGATGACTAATAAGCTTGCACCCCAAACTTCAACAACAACCGCGGTAATATATCATCCAAATTCTGCACGTCTTCAGCGTTGAGTTGAATAATCTTAAATCCGTATTTTTCGTAGATAGCTAATTTCTTTTCTTTGCGGGCTAAATACCTAGGATCATTATCGTCACTCCAACACTCGATATAGACTTTGCCTGTTGGGATATAAAAGTCACTATAGACGTTTTCTTCAATGGGTAATTTACGTTTATAAGCATGCACAATTTCAGCCATGTATAGCCAGTTATCAATAAGCATTTTTGCTTTAGAGTGGACATAATGCCCGTCAGTTGTGCGGTATTTGGCCTCAAGGCTAGTGCCTATTTCTAATGAAGTTAATGAAGAATCGGTGTTATCGGATGGTGATGGGCTATTTGAACCGGTAATATCGGCTATGGAGCTTAATAATGAGCTTGATTGAGTGATTGTTTCTGGCCACCTAACATAAGGCACCCCCGAACGAGAATCTTCACTTTGAAGCGCCCCTTGTTTGAGGCCTTGTTCTGTGACGATCCAGCCCTTCAAGCTTTTATTAATCCATCCAAGCTCTGAAAAAAGATAATTCAATTTGTTTGCCGAGATACCAAATTCTTTGCCAATCTTAGTTGAGCTAACCAGTTCAACAGCGATGTCAGGGCTTTGATGTGGAGGTAATTGAGTTAAATCAAAATTTTCAGGCCATTCAATGTAATCACCAAGCTTTACTGACGTTTTAATCCTTCCCCCTGCCAGCTTGCCCTTTGCAGTTAAAGCCCATTTCTCAGCCTCGCGCAGAATGTAGTTAACTTCCTGAAGCTTAGCAAAAAGAATCTTTGGCTCAAGACCAAGATGTTTAGCAGTAGCAGTGGTAGAAAAATATTTGATGAATCACTCCCTCAGCTAAATGAATTGAATAGTGTATCTGAATACTTTAATAATCGGCAATAAAAAACCGGCTTTCGCCGGTTCTTCAAATACTCTTTAAAAGCTCGTGGCTCGTAGGCTAAAACTAAACCCTAAACTGTTGCACCGAGCTTTGTAATTCCTCTGCAAGTTTAGCCACTTCATTACTAGATTCAGATGTTTGATTCGCTCCGACTGCGGTTTCCTCAGCAATATTCACGATATTCTCAAGTTTTTCACTGATTTCTTGTGACACCACATTTTGTTCACGAGCAGATTGTTCAATTTGGCTGCTCACATCATGGGCTTTGTGCACCGCATCTGTGATGGATTCTAGGGCTATAGTCGCTTTTTCAGTTTGCTCTACACAAATTGTAGTTTGCTCCTTGCCTTGATTCATTACAGTTACGGCTCTTTCCGCTCCTGCTTGTAAGACTTCAATCATCGAGTTGATTTCTTGTGTTGATTGTTGGGTGCGACTTGCCAACGTTCTTACTTCGTCTGCTACAACCGCAAATCCACGACCTTGTTCTCCGGCTCTAGCGGCTTCTATTGCTGCGTTTAGAGCGAGTAGGTTGGTTTGGTCGGCAACCCCTCTAATCACGTCTAAGATACCGCCTATGCTAGCACTGTCTTGATGTAATTTGTTAATCACCTCGGCCGCTTCTTCTACATCTTTAGCTAACACCATAATTGTTCTTTTGTTTTCTTCTGAAATTATTTTGACTTTTTCTGCTTCAGAGTCAGCGTGTTTAATTTGATTTAGAGTATCTTCGGCACTCTTAGTCACTAGTTGCGATGTGCTGTGCATTTCAGTGGTGGCAGCCGCAACTTGTGCTACTTGAGATTTTTGGTTCTGGATTGAGCGAGTGGTTTGTGCCGTTACCGTAGATGTTTGTTCAGCTGCAGCTGCTAGTTGTGCCGCCCGTGAACTGATACCTGATATTAAGGTTTTTAAGCTATCAATTAAGTTGTTGCAGTTTTTGGCTAAGTCACCAAATTCATCCTGCCCAGAATCATCGAGTCTTCGTGTTAAGTCGCCTGTAGAAACAACATGGAGCATTTCGTTTACTTTGTGCAACGGTCTGATAATGGCGAGTACGGTTCCATAAGCAATACCCGCAGCGATGATCACGGAGATTAAACCAATAACGATTGTGACTATTTTGCCGATACTCACTGAGTCTGCCACATCTTTCTTGGCATTTTTTGCCTTTGCGTCGGCAAGTTTAAGGAGATCATCGAGCTTTTTAACCGCATGTTGAATATTATCTTCAGACGCTTGATAGGCTGTTACAGCTTGATTACGGCTGTTTAAACGTTTGATTTGAGATTGAATTAGGCCATTAGGAGAGGAAATGGAGTCGGTGACGCTTGCAACTAATTCATACAACTCTCTCAATGTACCACTGTCATCTCTGTCACCTGCAATGGTTTGAATTTGCTCCCTTTTGTCTCTGATTTGATCTACTACTAATTTAACTTCATTGCCTATAGTGTCGGCTCTTACTAAGTTTTGTGTCTTAACATATTCTGCACCAACGGTGAGCAGTGACGTAAGACTTGATTCAAGACCATTGGCTATTTCTGCTGCTTTCTTTAATTGGCTATTGCTTTGTACTTTTTCTAAATCTGCAAAATCAACGATTAAAGTTGAACCATCGTCAGCGTTATCTTCAATATTGCTGAGTACATCTAATGCCTTGTTACCAAACTCTAAGTCGGCTCTTTTGTTGTCGAATATTGAGTTGACATTTTCTATATATTCACGATAAATATTTTCCGTTTCGATCAACGACTCGCGTAAATCTTGCTCAGCACTGACCACACTAGTGAGGGTGCGTAATTCATTATCAAAATTGGCTTGGCTGTTTTCGAAGGCAGTTTTTTTTACGCTTAAGGCATCTAATGTTGTCTCATAATAAGACTCTGTGGTGAGACGTCCCATATTCAAAAATGACACTTTTAATTGACTACTACCACTCACTGTGGGCAGGGCTAAAGTATTAACCTCTTCAGTGGCACTATCTATACTAGATAAACTGGATACTGCTACTACTCCCAAAATAACTAAAAGCAGTGTAATAATCCCAAATCCACCGACAACACGGGTAGCTACTGTAATTTTCATTGAATGGCCCTAAATCAAGTTGGCAGTATCCGTACTGGCTTTATATTTCTTTATAATTTGACTGCTAAATGCAACCTATTCTTATTCAATATAAGACTATACGCGAATGAATAATAATTTGTAATATTAGAATTTTAATTTTTAGACTAAAATCTAATCGATTGTTTATAAGTCTATATATCGACTGGTTCTGATAAATCTTGATATTCTACCGAACATATTTCACCACTCGAAAGTTTTTGCATCGTCATGTTTTGTCCCCAAACGTAGCCAGTATCTAAGCCACAAAATTGTTGAAGCTTGGTGTCTCCATTCAGTGAAGCCCAATGTCCAAATACCACCTTTTGGTTCGTTTTGAGTTTTTTATTCATCACGTTAAACCAAGGTGTTAGGTTATCAGGCGCTAGCTCTGGTGATGTTTTGCAACTAAAATCAAGTTCATTATGATTTTCAATAAAACGCATACGAGTCATGGCATTGATGATAAAGCGAAATCGTGCTGCTCCCTGCAATGATTTTTTCCAAGTTGAAGGTTCATTTCCATACATGTTGACTAGAAATTCTTTCCAATCTTTTGACTGCAATTGTTCACTGATTTCATGGCTAACTTTCAGTGCTTTTTTTACGGACCATTGAGGATATAAGCCCGCATGGGTGACTAACGTATTTTGGTCGGCCAGCAAAGCTAGGGGTTTGCACCTTAACCAATTGATAAAGATTTTGAGCTTTGGACTGGTAAGCAAGATGTCCAAATTATCATTGGGTTTGACCTTGCGAATGCCCGCGTAAATAGCTAACAAATTTAAATCATGATTGCCTAAAACCGTATCAAAACTGCCTTCTAGGGAATACAGGTAATCCAGTGTTTCAAGGGGTTGGGTGCCGCGGCCAATCAAATCTCCTACAGCAATCAAGTGGTCGTTTATAGGCGAAAAGTCGACTTTTTTTAGTAGCTTCTGCAATCCTTCAAAGCAACCTTGAATGTCTCCAACAATATAAGTAGCCATAGGTGTTAATTAACTATGTTAGGAACAGCTAAACTAAAAACACTGATAGCCGCTTCAAAACGTTCGCCATCTTGTTGTTGCATTTCGTAGAAGCCTTGCATGGTTCCCACTGGAGTATCTAATACGGCGCCACTGGTGTATTTAAAATACTCACCAGGGAGAATGTGAGGTTGTTCACCTATCACTCCGGGACCTTGTACCTCAGTTTTTTTGCCATTTCCATCTGTGATAAGCCAATATCGATTAACCAGCTGTACTGAATGTTGTCCCTGATTATGGATCGAAATTTTATATGCGAACGCATACTTATCTTTATCGGGTACCTGGTTTTTTAGATACTGAGTCTCAACTGTAATCTCAACTTTATTAATTTGCTTCATCTGTTATTTGACACTGCCATACACTTTGAATTCTATACTAAAGAGTCTACCGCATTGGCGATGTTTGCATACTGCTGTAACGATAAATTTTCAGCTCGTAATTCGGGATTAATATCTATATCAATGAGTTGTTGTTCGCTTAAGCTTTCTTTTAAGCTATTGCGAATTGTTTTGCGCCTTTGGTTAAATGCTTGGGCACATACTTTATGCAAGGTGTCTTCATTGATCAAAGATACGGGTTTTTGCTGATGGGGTATCAGCCTAACTACAGCTGAGTCTACTTTAGGGGGAGGGTTAAATGCGCTTGGTGGCACTTGTAATACAGGTATAATCTGGCAATGGTATTGAGCCATAACAGATAAACGACCATAACTTTTATTACCGGGAGAGGCGGCTAAGCGATTCACCACCTCTTTTTGCAACATAAAGTGCATATCTTGTACTTTATTAGTAAAAGAGAATAAGTGGAACATCAAAGGTGTTGAAATATTATAGGGTAGGTTGCCGAAAATACGTAAAGGTTTGTCGTCTGATGACTTATCTTGTGATAAAAGCTCAGAAAAGTCATATTTTAGTGCGTCGGCTTCAATAATGGTGAGCTTGCTAGCAATAAAAGGATGGGTTCTTAACCTTGCGGCTAGATCCCTATCAAGTTCAATAACAGTGAGTGCATCGATTAATTCGCAAACCGGCTCAGTTAACGCACCCAGTCCGGGGCCAATTTCAACCATGTGTTGGTCTTTTTGAGGCCCGATGACGGTAACTATTTGGTCGATAACATAGTTGTCATGTAAAAAATTCTGTCCAAAACGTTTTCTGGCTGTATGCCCTAAATGTTGTTTAGTCATTCTTTTTGCGCTGCTATTGATATGGCTTTTTCGATGGCAAGATTAAAACTGCCTGCGTCTGCATGACCGGTACCCGCTAAATCTAATGCTGTACCGTGATCCACAGATGTACGAATAAAGGGTAAACCTAAGGTGATATTGACTGAGGCTCCAAAGCCTTTGTATTTCAATACAGGTAGTCCTTGATCATGATACATGGCTAACACAACGTCAGCTTGCTCTAAGTATTTTGGATTAAAAATAGTATCGGCGGGTAAAGGCCCCGTGATGTTCAATCCCTCTTCGCGCAAAGCATCAAGTGCAGGTATGATAACCAGTATTTCCTCTTTGCCAATATGCCCATTTTCACCCGCATGAGGATTGAGACCACAAACAAAAATATGGGGGTTTTTGATACCAAACTTCAACATTAAGTCGGTATTGACTATGTGTAGTACCTTATGTAAACGCTCAAAGGTAATAGCCTTAGAAACATAAGCCAAAGGAATATGAGTGGTGGCAAGCACGACTCTTAGACCTTCTGTCGCTAACATCATGACTACGTCATTGGTATTAGACTCGTGTGCAAAAAACTCAGTATGACCACTAAAGGAGATGCCGGCTTCATTAATGATGCCTTTGTGAACAGGGCCTGTTACTACAGCATCAAATTCACCATCTAGATTTTTTTTACATGCTTGGCGCAAGGTTTCCACTACATAGTGGCCATTTTCGCTGTCTAATTTACCGCTTATAACGGGCACTTTAGTTTTAATATCCACTAAAAATAACTGCCCAGCAGGCAATGTGTGCTCAATGCTTGCATCATACGGGACTAAGGTAATGGCTAAGTTTAGTTGTGTAGCACGTTGCCTAAGCATGTCTCCATCGGCAAATGCCACCAATTGTACTGGCCACTCTTTTTGGGCAATACCCAGGAGTAAATCTGGACCAATACCCGCTGGCTCGCCAGGGGTAATGGCTAATTTTAATGGTTTCAATTATTCGCCTTGCTGCGTTAATACTTCAATATAGGCACTGGCACGTATTTCTCGTAACCAAATGTCAGATTCTTCAGCAAATTTACGTTGAAATAACAACTGATGGGCTTTTTCTTCTTTACGTTTTTCAGTCGCATCACCTACACGTTTGCCGATTAACTGCATAAGATGCCAACCGTATTGAGTGCGAACAGGCTCACTGATTTCGTCCACTTCCAATTTAGCTAGGGTATTTATGAATTCAGGAACATAGATGTTTGGATCTGCCCAGCCTAATTCTCCACCTTTTAAAGCTGAACCAGTATCGGCTGAATGCTCTTTGGCCAACTCAGCAAAATCTGCTTCACCGGCTAAAATTTGTTTGCGGAATTCTTTGAGCATTTTTTCCGCTTTTTCATCGCTTAAGATAACCGATGGTGCGATTAAAATATGTCGTGCGTTTACCTCGGCTATTTCGACCCTTTCTATACCACGAAGATCTATGACCTTCAATATATGAAAACCAGCGCCACTTCTAATCGGACCTATTAAGTCGTCTTTGGATTTTTTTTGCACTGCTTCGGCAAATAAGGTGGGCATGGAGTTGATATTCATCCAGCCCATATCTCCGCCTTCTAACGCAAGAGATCCGCCTGAAGAAGCGGTGGCAATTTTGGCAAAATCTGAACCTTTATTTAGCAATTCAAGGACTTTATTTGCTCGAGTTTTCGCCTGCTCTATATCTGCATCTGTTGGCTCAGGTGGAAACTCAATTAAGATATGTCCTAAGTTGTATTCCGCTTGTTCATCGCCTTGCTCATCAATCAGAGTGACCAGATTACTAACTTCTTGTTCGGTAATGTAAACACGGCGGCGGACGTTAGCACGGCGCACTTCACCGAGTATCAGTTCTTTGCGGATTTCTTCGCGGTAGGTGTCATAGCTGACCCCTTCTTGGGCGACTTTCTCACGAAACTGGGCAATATTCATTTTTTCGCCCTGAGCAATATTCAGGATAGTTTGCTCAAGTTGTGGATCACTGATTTGGATACCCATACGGTCTGCCATTTGCATTTGCAGATTATCTAAAATCAATTTTTCAATCGCTTGGGTGCGTAAAGCTCGGTCAGATGGTAGTGATTGGTCATTAAGCACGGCATTACGTTTTACCACTGTGATTAATTCAGTTATCTGACTCTCTAACACCACACCTTGATCAACGATCACAGATACGCTATCTAACAGTTCAGGTGCTGCCTCTGTCTTAAGTGATAAGAAAGAGCTAATTAAAAGGGCTACTACTATTACTTTCATGGTTATCTTTACTTTTTTAGTTAAATGCGTTGTTTGATTACGCGGGTGATATGTCAAAAGGTTAGCAACAATTAGTTAACTCAAACCCCAATTAGTTCCATACACAAGACAGTCTATATCCAAACAACCTTCACTTTAGTTCAACACACAAGGCAGTCTATATCCAAACAACCTTCACTTTAGTTCAATATCTAAGATCGTCTATATCCAAACTACTTTCACTTTAGTTCAACATACAAAATCGTTTATATCCAAACAACCTTCGCTTTAGTTCAATATCTAAGAGCGTATATCCAAACCAGCCTTTTATTTAGTTCAATAGATAAGGGCGTCTATATCCAAACAACCCATCTCTTAATAAGTTTCGACTGGTGAAGTATACATGAAAGCCCGACTCAAATTCAGTGGTACTTTGTGCTCCATTATTATCAAAACGGTTACTTAAATTACGTTGGGCAACAAAACTGACATTCCAGCAACATGATTCATATTGCACGCCAGTATAACTCTCCACTGTTCTGTTTAGTTCTAAGTCATGATACCAGCGACCAACCCATTGCCAATTTTTAGCTAAGGACCAGCTTGCTGTGATGCCCACTTGATTAATTTTTTCTGAGGATAAATCCCTTACGTATCGGTGGTTTATCTGAATAATTTTGTTTTCGGTAAGTTGATATTCCAAAGACAAACTACTACGTTCGATTTTATCGGTAATAGTTGAAACCTGAGCCTGAGTATGTGCATACCATTTACTGCCTATTTGCCAATCGAGTTCTGCGGCTAATGCCGAACGGTCATCATTTTTAGAAGCATCAACCACTTGGTTGTCTTTTAAATAAAATATTTGTCCTAAGCTTAATTTAAAACGCTCTTGGTTATTTTTATCAATAAATCTTGATGTCAGACCTACAGTTATTTGATTGTTGTCGCTGATACGATCTAGACCCGTGAATTCTTGCCCTCTGAATAACCCCGCAAAGTCATTAAAAAGCCGAGTCGTATCATATCGACCAATGATGCTCTGGTCTTCGAAGCTGGTATATAAGTATTGGACTTTAGGTTCGAAGGTTTGGGTTGCATCTTTGCCAAACCAACTCGCTGGTCTCTCAAACGCCAAGGAGCCATAAACTTTGGCTTGTCCTAAGGTGCGAGAAATATTCTTTTCAAGTGCCAAGTTTTGAATGTTTTTTTGAATATACCGAGTATGTAAAATAGTCGCTTCTGCTAGAAACTCGCTCCATTGATTTTGAAAGGGATAACGGACTGTAGGCGCAATATGAAAACGCGTTGCAGTTGGGTTCTCTAATTCACCACTTTCAAAGTAGGCTAACTCTGAGTTCACTTGAAATTCCGCCCCTAGGCCTATTGGCGTTAAATAATTGAGTCTGATTTCGGGTAATGCTCGATAACTGTCGGGATGGTCGCCCAATACTTCAAAGTCTCTAAATTGGGCGGTAACATCTAGGCTCTGAGAAAAATAACTCACACCTAGTGTTTTATATAAATGCGTATCTGCTCGATTGAAATAATCAGAGCCTAAGTCAACAATATAGTTGTCATCACTCAAACCGTTGATATCAGCATTCACTCGCCAGTTTTCACCAATCTGTCCACTGTGAACAAATCGATAAAAGTATCGTTCGGTGTCATCGTCTAGGTCCAGATCGTCAGGCAAATATTCAATATTTACCTGACCAGTCTGTTTCTCAGTTAAATACCTGAATTCGGTTTTAAGCTGGAATCCACGCTCGGTCATAAACCTTGGACTAAAGGTTAAGTCATAGTTGGGTGCAATATTCCAATACACTGGTTGTTCGACACTTACCCCTGTGGAACTGTTACTAGCAATACTCGGGTAGAGGATACCTGATTGTCTTTGGTTGTTAATTGGGAAGGAAAAATAGGGTAAATACAGCACTGGCAGGTCTTTAATATAGAATCGTGCATGTTTAACCACTCCTCTCGATTGGTCAGGTGTGATCTTTATATTACTTGCTTGGATACGCCACACTTCATTGTCCACTGGGCAAGAGGTAAAGCTCGACTCAACAAGATTGATACCTGTATTTTCGCCAATGGCAATTTTTTCTGCTTTGCCGTGACCTTGTACTCTATTTAGCTGATACAAAGATTGTTCAATGAGTAATTCATTCGTCACTCTGTTTAGCTGCACATTTTGACTGGATACAGTGATGTTATTGTCTTGAAAACTGACATTGCCAGTGGCATTCAGGGTCTGGGTTTGTCGATTGAGTAAGGCTTGATCCGCATTAATTTTGGCTTGTGAACTATCGATTTCTACTTTGCCTTTGAAGTGCGCAAAAGTATCTTGGTTGATTTCACTATCTTCTGACTTTACTTGGATTTGCCCTTCAAGTAGCGAATTATCGAGATTAGGCCCAGGCAATGGAACAAAACAGACTTCTTGAGCATCAGCTAGCCCAATCGACATAAGCAGAAGGCTAATAAATAAGAATTGTTTGTTTTGTATACTAGGCAAGTACAAAGTGACCTAAGGTTGGGTTTAAAACAAGGAGTTAATACATAATTTTAAAGGTTTCAATGAGATTTACCAGTAAACTTGCAAAAAAACCTATATTTCGCCATTCTTAACTTTCATCCAACAGCCAACTTCGTTCAATAATAAGAGATCCCCTTGGAAACACTGTTAACTTTCAAGCAACTTCGACAACAGCAATTACACATATGGATTAACCAAAACACTGACTTCGATTGTCAAACGTTGGAAATAGTGTCTGGCGATGCCGGTTTTCGTCGATACTTTCGATTTGTTCACCATGAGCAGTCGATTATTGCAGTCGATGCGCCACCTAAAAGTGAAGACACCAGTCAATATATTGCAGTGGCGCAAAGTTATCGAGAAAAAGGAATAAAAGTCCCTGAAATATATGCCTACGATCTTGCTCAGGGATTTTATCTTCAGCAAGATTTTGGTAATCGCCTGTTTAGTGACATTTTAACGGTTGATTCCTGTGACCTGCTTTATCCCAAAGCATTAGCCAACATTCCCATTATTCAAGGTTGTTTATCCACTGAGAAAGGGCCATTACCAGATCATGATGACGTATTTATCGACAGGGAATTAAGTCTTTTTACAGATTGGCTATTGGGTCAATATCTGCAGTTAGATTTGACTGATGTCGAAGAAAAAATGCTAAGTAAGGTGTTTGATGATGTCAAACATTCATGTCTGATCCAACCTAGGGTTGGGATGCATAGAGATTATCACTCCCGCAACTTAATGTTGCTTGAAAATGATGATGTAGGGGTGATTGATTTTCAAGATGCAGTAGTCGGGCCTATTACTTATGATGCGGTTTCGCTACTAAGGGACAGTTATCAAGACTGGCCAAAAGTAAAAGTGCTGCAGTGGTTACAAAATTGGCATGCAGAATATTATGCTGAGTATCCTTGGGGTGAATTCAAAATGTGGTTTGATTGTGTGGGGATGCAAAGGCATATCAAGATTGCAGGGATCTTTGCTCGTTTGAGTATTCGCGATAACAAACCGAGTTTTTTGTCGGACATTCCTCACACATTAGATTATCTGATTGATGAAGCCAGTCAATATCCTGAATATGCTGAATTCGCTAGTTTTGTACGTGAGCGAGTGTTGCCAAATGTGTTGCAAAAACTAAAGTCTACTCAGCATGAACCTTAACACTGCGATGATTTTAGCTGCAGGTAGAGGAGAGCGAATGCGGCCTTTAACCGATTCTGTGCCTAAGCCTCTGCTGAAAGTCCAAGGTAAACCTCTGATTGAATATCACCTTGAAGCGCTTAAGTGCTCAGGTTATGAGCGCGTTGTTATCAACCATGCATGGTTAGGTCAACAGATTGAAAGTGTCTTGGGTACAGGTGAACGTTTTGGTTTGGAGATACTCTATTCTGCTGAGCCTTGTGCATTAGAAACAGCGGGAGGCATAATTAACGCATTGCCATTGCTTTGTTCAAACTCAAAGGATGAAATGTTTACTGTGGTTAACGGCGATATTTTTACTGATTTTAATTTTGAGACTTTACCCCGTTTTTTATCCGAAGGGGTAGAAGCTCATTTGGTGATGGTTGATAATCCTGATCATAATCCAAAAGGAGATTTTTATTTTACGGGTCATGGTTTAGACCCTAAACAAGGATCTAAATTAACGTTCAGTGGGATCGCTGTTTATCGTAAAAGCTTTTTTGCACAGCACCGCTCCGGGGTGAAAGCTTTGCCCCCTATGTGGCGAACAGCCATTAACCAAGGTTTAATTGCAGCGCAACATTTTACGGGTCAATGGACAGATGTGGGTACCCCACAACGATTAAATGAATTAAATAAAAAAATTAACGGAAGCAGATGATAGGTAAAATTTTAGGTACCATTTTTGGTTTTATGTTTGGGCGCATCCCTGGTGCGGTTTTAGGTTTTATAGTCGGACATATGTTCGACAAAGGTTATAGTAAAGATTTCAATCAAACCGGTGGATTCAACCGTTTTTTTGCTAGTAAAGATGAATTTAAAACCCAAGCTGTTTTTTTCCATTGCCTGTTTTCGGTGATGGGACATGTAGCCAAAGCTGACGGCAAGGTAAGTGATGTCGAAATACGTATGGCTAGCACCTTGATGGATCAGATGAACCTTGAAGGCGATATGCGTAAAGAGGCACAGCAAGCTTTTAGAGATGGTAAAGCTGAAGACTTCGCTTTGAAACAAACGGTTCAAGAGTTTAAAGAGTCCTGCCATGGTCGCCGTGATATTTTGCAGGTGTATTTAGAAATCTTAATTCAAGCGGCTTACGTTGACGGCAAACTGGATAAAGCCGAACAAACTATTTTAGAGACAGTGTCTCAATACTTAGGCTTTAGCCAACACGATTTACTCTACTTAATGTCAGCATTTGAAGCGGAAATGCGCTTTAGGCAAGGGGGAGGGGGTAAACAGCAGACCAATGGGAAAAAGTATTCTTCTCAACAATCCTTGGATGATGCCTATAAAATTCTCGGTGTTAAAATATCCGACGACGGTAAAAATATTAAGAAAGCTTACCGCAAGCTGATGAGTGAACATCACCCCGACAAATTAGTCTCAAAAGGTTTACCTAAACAAGCCCTAGAGATAGCAAAAAATAAAACCCAAGATATTCAGTCAGCCTATGAAATGATCAAGGAAAAACGCGGGTTTAAATAGCACAGTTTTATGCTGAATAAGCGTTGTTTGGTTTCAACTATTTATTTTACCGTTCCTCCCTTGAAGTCTCTGGTTGTTGGCCTCGTCACCATGACGCCAGTGAATAACCTGTATTATTCATCAACAGCCAGAATACTGAGGGGGGAGGCCCATACTGGCGACTCCCCCATTTTCACTGCAATACCTGATGCGAGTCCTGAGTTTGGTATACTTACTTTGAAGGCAGTCGTGCCTGACGACGCTTCGTCTTTGGTAAATAGTTTTACGCCACCATAACCAAAGGCATCTCCAAGTATGTTGTGGATTACCCATGTTTGAACTTAGTTGATTAAGCCAATCTTCAGTTTTTGTTCATGCTTTTCATTCCACACTAACGACAAGTTTGAAAAGGAAAGTGAAATGAAAAATTCAAGTTTGTTATTATTAAGCGGTGTATTTTTATCAAGCGTTGCATGGGGTACCGAAAATGAAAGTTGGCGTGCTCAGTCAACTGAAAAACAATTTGAGCTGACAAGTGGGGTAATGTACAAATCGTCTAAGGATGATCACACCAATGTGCTCTCTGTGACTCCCAGTGCACAGTCAAAAGGGGCAACTAGTGCTAATAATACAAAACACGAACAGGCTAGAATATTAACCCTTAGACCAGAGGCTAAGGTCTTTAATCAAGAATTTTGGATTTTTGACGCATGGGTTGAGTTTTATAGTGATACCGACAGAGATGGCTACTTTAATCACTTCTCTGTGGAGTTTGACGCCGATACTCAATTCAGTTCAGCAAAAGTGTACGCCAGATTATATTTGGGCAAAGATGAAGTATTTAAGGAATATCATACAACCTCTAACTTCGACATTTTTTCGGACAACAGTGATGATAGTTTTGTCGTAGAAAGTGAATTGTTAAACGGTTTTTCTTCTGCTGAATATGAAGTGCTAATTGAATTATATGATGCCTACAGCGATGAACTAGTGGCTGTTTTTGATGGTAATGACGATGCGGATTTGTATTTATTATCCCTAGAGAGTAAAGAGTACGAGTCTACCCAGGTAATTATTGTTCGTGAGCATGGTGGCAGTGTGAGTTTATGGGGGTTGTTGCTATTACCGGTATTACTCATTACACGCCAATATCGAAAATCTTAATGACATTAGAACAGGGCGTTTAAAAGCTGATGTTAGGGTCAACAGATCCTAACATCAGCTTAATTGGTTTTTGGTGCGTTAGCATCGACCACTTCAGTCGTGACTTTTTGGACCAATTTAACCCGGCCGTGTTTCACCAAAGTGTCTCTTAGAACATATTCGATTTGGGCATTGACGCTGCGCAGATCATCATCTGCCCAGCGTTGCATGGCTGCCAATACGTCAGCGTTTATTCTAAGAGGAAAAGCTTTTTTAGACATGGTATTCCCAGTGTTTTAAGCACGCTCTTTGTACTTAATTTGAACTTAACTCTAATATAAACTGCCGCTATTAATTATGGGTTGAGCGTTCTTATCACCACATAATACCACCAACAAATTACTTACCATCATCGCCTTGCGTTCTTCGTCAAGTTCTACGACACCTCTCGATTTGAGTCTATCCAGTGCCATTTCAACCATACCTACTGCACCCTCCACAATCTTGCTGCGGGCAGCAATAATGGCGGTAGCTTGCTGGCGCTGTAACATGGCGCTGGCAATTTCTGGTGAATAAGCCAAATGGCTGATTTTAGACTCATGCACAGTTAACCCTGCTTTACCTAAACGCTCCTGAATTTCTTGTTTCAATATTTCAGAAATATGTTGAGGGTGGCTGCGCAAAGCGATATCGGCACTGTTATCATCTTGCCGATCGTAGCAATAACTGCTGGCCATATTTCTAAGAGCTGATTCAGTTTGAATAGTGACGTAACTTTCATAGTCATCTACCTCAAACATGGCTTCAGCCGAGTCTGTCACAGACCAGACTACTATAGTGGCGATTTCTATCGGGTTACCTAAGTTATCGTTCACTTTTATTTTGGCTGATTCAAAGTTGCGAATACGTAAGGACACGGTTTTGCGCATAAAAAATGGGATGGTCCAGCGAAGGCCATTGCGTTTTTCAGTGCCCACATAACTACCAAATAAGGTCATGACTTTAGCTTGATTGGGTTGCACCATAAAAAAGCCAGCCCAACAAATCAGCACAATGATGGAGCAAACCATACTGACTGGGAGCAGTATTTTGTTTGCGAGCATGATGCCAAAACTCACTTGTAGTAAGGGTAAAACCACAAAAAAAGCTACATACCCGTTAATCGAAAACCCTTTTTTCTCAGTAATCATATAAAACTCCTTATTGATATCATTATGATATTGAATTGAGGTTAGTGTTGTTTTGTAAAAAAAGCAATTTATTTGTGAAGGTATTGATTCGAGCACCATTTTTTGAAAATTATATGTTTTTGAATACCTGTAATTTGCGAGATTTAGTGGTTAACCAGCTGAAATTAATCAGAAAGTTGTCAGGTTTTTGACACATTTAAAGAGTTATTTTTTTACAATTCTTTTATGGTTTTTTAATTAATTGTTTTTCATGGAGAAAAACAATTAGGTACAACTATTGCAATTGTCTTGACCAATGGGTCAAGTTTATCTGTTGAACAGCATGTATTTCATTCCCTGTCACACGGATGTCACAGAAGTTTAAGATCATCGCTTACACCAAAAAATATAATTATTAAAAGTCGGAACACCGACCCTTACAAATTTTCAGGAGAAAACATGAAATTGAAATATCCAGCTCTGCTGGCGCTCATAGCAGCGTCCTCAGTGCAAGCCAGTGACATTGTGATCACAGGTGTGTTTGATGGGCCAATTCCCGGCGGCATACCTAAGGGTGTTGAGCTATTTGTAGTCAATGATATTGCAGACCTTAGTGTATGTGGCGTTGGTTCTGCTAATAACGGTGGTGGCACTGATGGTCAGGAATTTACATTTCCGGCCACCGCAGCAACCGCTGGCAGTTACATTTATCTGGCCTCGGAGAGTCCGCAGTTCACTGCTTTTTTTGGCTTTGCTCCCACCTATACTGATAGTGCCGCTAACATTAACGGCGATGATGCAATTGAGTTGTTTTGTGATGGTGCAGTAATAGATGTATTTGGTGATATTGCTGTCGATGGCTCTGGTACTGATTGGGAATCCTTAGACGGTTGGGCTTATAGAACTGCAGGTACTGGTCCAGATGGTAGTACCTTTGTTATTGCAAATTGGAGTTTTAGTGGTGTTAATGGTCTTGAGGGTGGGTTGACCAATGACACAACAACAAGTCTGTTCCCTTTAAAAAGTTACTCAGAAGAAATTGATGGCGGCGGCGATGGTGGTGATACGGGCGAAGAACCAACTGCACCATGTTTTAATTGCCCGGAACTAGAAACAATTGCTGAAGCCAGTCTTTTTGACGACGCAAGTTACTATGCAACTGCTATTACCGAAGTGAACGCCAGTTCTCCAGCGTCATTTATCAAAGTTGCGATCAACCAAATTATCAGTGCCGATCATAAGGATCTGAGCTACTCCGAAGTGTGGACTGCTTTGACCCATACGGATGAGGACCCAAACAATACAGATAACGTTATTCTTTGGTATACCGGTCGTTCGATGGCTAAAAACTTAAACGGCAGTGGTTCCCAAAGTACCGATCCAGATAACTGGAACCGCGAACACAGCTGGCCCCAAAGCCATGGTTTTGCGGATTTGGAAGAAAGCGCTGAGGCCTATACTGATATTCATCATTTACGACCTACCGATATTTCGGTCAATCAGAGTCGAGGAAACTTAGATTTTGATAATAGCGATAATGAATTAGCAGAGTCTACGATCAACAGAATTGACTCGGACTCATTTGAACCACGTGATGCGGTGAAAGGCGATGTTGCGCGAATGATGTTCTATATGGACACCCGCTATGAAGGCAGTGATACCACTACAGATCTTCAGTTGGTGGATCGTTTAACCTCAATTGATATGCCAGAACTCGGTCGCTTATGTCGTCTAATTGAATGGCATAATGCTGATCCAGTGGATGCAGCCGAACAGTTACGTAACAACACTATCTACGAATTTCAAGGTAACCGAAACCCCTATATTGATCATCCTGAATGGGTTTCCATACTGTATCAAGCAGATGTTTGCTCTGAAGATACAGGTGGCGGTGATACGGGGGGGGACACAGGTGGTGACAGCCCAATCAACTTGTTCATTTCCGAATATGTTGAAGGTGGCAGTAATAACAAAGCCATCGAAATTTATAATAATTCATCGCAAGCTGTTGATTTAAATTCAGTTAATGTGTCACTTGCACGTTTTTCTAATGGTAGTTCATCAGGAACAAATATTGCTCTAACAGGCACTATTCCTGCCAACGGTACCTATGTCATTGTTAACACTAGCGCGAATGCTGACTTTAAAGCAAAAGCCGATCAAGAGTCTGGTAGTGTTAATCACAATGGTGATGATGCTTATACATTGTCTGTAGATGGTGTTGTAGTTGATTCTTTCGGGCAAGTGGGAACTGATCCTGGCTCTAAATGGGGTACAGGTGACACTAGTTCGCAAAATACCACTCTAGTACGTAAAGCATCAATTTTTACTGGTGACACTTTTATCGATGATGCATTCGACCCTGCGGTGCAATGGATTGGTTTTCCTCAAGATACTTTTTCTGAACTTGGTCAACATGAAATTGATAACAAAGAGTTGTTCTTTTCTGAATACATTGAAGGTTCAGGGAATAATAAGGCCTTAGAGATATACAACCCTAATGGTCGTAATGTGGATTTAAGCACATACAGCATTGTACTTTATCGCAATGGTGCAACTACTGGATCTAGCCCAATAGTATTAGAGGGCACACTTGAAGGTAACGATGTATTTGTCATCGCGACAAACGCTTCAACTGCAGCTCAAGAAATCAAAGATGCTGCGGATCAGTTCTCAAGTGGTATCAGTCACAATGGTGATGACGCTTATGTATTACTGAATGGCGAAACGGTAATCGATTCATTTGGTCGTGTTGGCGAAGACCCAGGTTCGAGCTGGGGCATAGGCGATGTGACTTCTGCAAATCATACACTATTACGTAAGGCATCTATTACTGTAGGTGATGTGGTTATTGATGATGCATTCGACCCAGCTACTGAGTGGGATGGTTTACCATCGAATGATTTCAGCTCTATTGGCAGTTATGGTAATGGTGATACTGGTGGTGAGGTAGTAGATTTTGGCCAATGTAGTGATGCTGCTACGTTAATACATAATATCCAAGGTGCTGATGACAGCTCACCCTTTGAAGGTGAAACTTTAATCGTTGAAGCCGTTGTAACGGCTGCTTTTGAGGCCATTGACGGCTTCTTTATTCAAGAAGAAAATTTTGATACCGATGCTGATGTAGCTACTTCAGAAGGGGTGTTTATTGCCTTTAGTGGTGATTTTCCCGTCGTTGGTAGTGTTGTGCGAGTAATGGGTACCGTTTCCGAAAGCTTTGGTAAAACCCAAATTAACGTCTCTGAAGACTGGCTTGAGTGTGGCAGTGGTACTGCCACTTCAGCTACATTGAACCTTCCTTTTGTAAGTGTTGAATCTGCTGAGTCATTAGAAGGGATGTTAGTTACAACTAACCAAGAGCTAACCGTCAGCGATAACTTCCGTTTAGGTCGATTCGGTGAAGTTGCCTTGTCTAATGGCCGTCTATTCATTCCAACTAACGTATTTTTACCTGGTTCTAGCGAAGCACAAGCTCTAGCAATTGAAAACAGCTTAAATGTTGTTTACATGGGTGATGCAAATCCAGCGCAAAACCCTGAGCCTATTATTTTTCCTGCAGGAAATTTGTCAGCGGTTAATACACTTAGAAGTGGTGACACGGTAAGTTCGGTAACGGGTGTTTTAGATTATGATTTTGGTAAATATCTCATTAATCCTACTGTTGCGCCTATTTTTGCTGCAACTAACCCACGTACAGCGGCTCCCGATTTAAGATTAGGTAACCTTAAAGTGGCGAGTCTCAATGTTCTTAACTTCTTTAATGGTGACGGGCAAGGTGCTGGGTTCCCAACATCTCGTGGTGCAGATTCAATCGAAGAATACGATCGTCAGATTGCTAAGACGGTTGAAGCCATTGTGATTATGGATGCTGATATTGTTGGGTTGATGGAAATTGAAAACGATGGTTTTGATAGCTTCAGCGCGATTGCTCAATTAGCTGCAGCAGTGAATGCGGCCATGGGCGAAAATGTTTATAGCTATGTTAATGCAGGTGGTCCTGTTGGAACTGATGCAATAACCGTTGGTTTGCTCTACAAAAACAGCGTAGTCAGTTTGTCTGGCGCAGTGGATATTCTAAATAGCGATAACTCTATCAGTGATGAACAAGGTCCTTTGTTTGACACTCTTAAAAACCGCCCGGCAATGTCGCAGATGTTTACCTTAACTGAAAATGGTGAACAGATAGTGATCAGTGTGAATCACTTAAAATCAAAAGGTTCAAGTTGTGGTGAAGGAGATGATGATACAACTAACGGTCAAGGTAATTGTAATGGAACAAGAACTCGCGCCGCGACTGGCTTGGTTACTCACTTGGCACAAAACTTCACTGATTTACCTACGTTAATCATAGGTGATTTGAACTCTTACGCAAAAGAGCAGCCCATCACTACTATTGCTTCCGCTGGATATACCAACTTAGTTGAATACTTCCAGGGTAGCAAAGCCTATTCATATACCTTTAATGGTGAACTTGGATACTTGGATCACGCACTTGGCAACAATAAATTGTTGGTTAAAGTTGTAGATGTTACTGAGTGGCATATCAATGCTGACGAGCCTATCGTTTTGGATTATAACGTTGAATTTCAGACTGAAACGCAGCAAGCCAGTTTGTATGCACCTGACCAATACCGTATGTCAGATCACGACCCTGTGTTGATTGCTCTACAAATTGATGCCGAAGTCAGTAACGAAGAAACTTCTGCTGATGTAAATGCTGATGGCAGTATCAATTTCAATGACTACTTTGCCATTTTAGGCATGTTAGGAAGTGCCCCAGGAGATGCCAACTTCAATGTAATTGCAGATTATGACGGTGATGGTGTGATTTCACCTTTAGATTTGCAAGCTTGGTATCAGTTGTTCCTAAGCCAATAAAATAATCCGGCTACCTGCTATTGAGTAGGTAGCCAATATTTCAATTTTAAAGAAGAGATGTATACGATGAAAAATGTAATTTTTAATAGTAAAGTTCTAAAAGCATGTGCTTTGGCAGGTGGTTTATTGATGAGTACTTTTAGTGCACAAGCTGACTTGGTTTTGTCTTTTGGCGAAAGTGATGTTGAAGTAGGATTGAATGACACTTTTACCCTTGAACTATTTGTTGAAACCGAAGCACCTGTAGATTCGATTATATCTTGGGGGCTAGATCTCGACTTTGATAATGGGATCCTTGCATTAAATAGCTTTACCCTTGGTAGTGATTTTTTTGCAGGATTTACCCTGGATGGCGATATGATTGGTGGCGTTGGAAATGGCGCTGGCGCTGGCCCATTTGGCTCTATATTTGGTTCAAATATATTACTGGGTACATTTGAATTTACAGCTGTAGGTTATGGCTTAACTTCAGCGAATACTTCAAGCACATTCGGCGATATATTTGAGGGTTTTACTGGATTGAATCCGTTTGTATCCAGTGCTTTCAATAGTGCTTCAGCAAATATTTCAGTTGTTTCTGCACCTGCAACCGTTGGCTTGTTTGCCGTTACTGTTTTAGGTTTAGCCGGATTTCGCCGTAAAGCTTAACTCCAAAAAACATTAAAAAGGCGGTTGATGCAAATCAACCGCCTTTTTGTTTTTAGCTACTTGTAGCAGTTATTTGTGACTATTGGTAATCAAACTCCATATCGCTTAAAGCCATCAAATCATCGGCACCAGTAAACAAGTTTGCTTTAAAACCGTCTTTTCTAGGTAACAGTCTTTTTATATAAAACTCACAGGTTTTTGCTTTGCCGTGTTTAATCTTTTCATTGGTACTGTTACTGGCTGTATCAGCCAAGCTCATCCAAATTACGCCAAGCAGGCAATAAGCGCTGTAATGCATAAAGTCGGTGGCCGCCGCTGCTAAATCAACGGCATTTAAGGATTTAAGTTGTTCAGCGGTATTTAACCATTCCTGCAATAAGGCCTCTGCTTGAGTCTTGGCTTGTGGGTCGCTGATCTCGGCGACTTTACTGGCAAACAAGGCATGGGTGTCTTCCAGCATAGTGCCTTTGTCTCTGGCTAACTTACGGGAAATTAAATCAAGGGCTTGAATACCGTTAGTTCCCTCGTATAGCTGAGTGATACGCGCATCACGTACTAACTGCTCCATGCCCCATTCGCGAATATAGCCGTGGCCGCCATATATCTGTATTCCCAAATTAGCCAACTCTGTAGCCATTTCGGTCATAAAACCTTTAGCTATAGGGGTTAAAAAAGCCACAATGTTATTGGCTTTGCTTTTATCACTGGCATCGCTCGCAAATTTTTCGATATCCATTTGCTGAGCATACAAAAGAGACAAGGCTCTGCAGCCTTCAACTAGGGCTTTTTGAGTGAGTAACATCCGGCGCACATCTGGCTGGTGGATAATGCCATCGGCCTTTTTGTCTTTTTGCTGTATGCCTTGTGGAGCACGTGACTGTAAACGGTCTATGGCATAGGCCAGTGAGCCTTGATATGAGGCTTCACTGATCGATAAGCCTTGCAAGCCCACCTGAAAGCGCGCGTCATTCATCATGGTAAACATACAGGCTAAACCGGTATGGGGTGCGCCCACTAAGAAACCTTTGGCACCATCAAAATTCATGACACAGGTTGGGCTGCCTTTGAGTCCCATCTTTTTTTCTATGCTACCCACTGATAAGGTATTCGCTTGTCCTGGTGTACCCTCTACAGTTGGCAAAAATTTAGGCACTAAAAATAGACTGATGCCTTTCACACCAATGGGTGCGTCGGGTAAGCGGGCAAGTACCAAATGAACGATATTGTCTGTCCAGTCGTGGTCTCCGGCAGAGATAAATATTTTGCCGCCCGTAATATTAAAACTACCATCGTCACTAGGTTCAGCCTTAGTCGACAGTAAACTCAAATCTGTACCAGCATGTGGTTCAGTTAAACACATAGTACCGGTCCACTCGCCAGAGATGAGTTTGGCGAGATAGGTGTTTTTTAATTCATCACTGGCATGTTTAGTGACGGCAAGTACAGCACTTTCGGTCAATATACTGGTGAGTCTCCAGCTAACATTGGCTGAACTCAGCATTTCCTGCACTGGGACGGCTATGGTGTGAGGTAAATCTTGGCCGTCATAGTCGGCACTTCCCAACATGGCGTTCCAGCCATTGGCAATATATTCTTGATAGGCCGCGGCGAAACCCTCAGGAGTCGTCACTATGCCATCGGTAAGCTTACAGCCCTGTTCATCACCTTCGCGATTAAGTGGAGCGATAACTTCCTCGGAAAACTTGGCTCCTTGATTCAAAATTTCATTCACCAACTCTTGATCAAAATCTTCTAATCCTAATTTTTGATAATGTGCCGACAGATTTAACCAATCATGCAGTATAAATTGCATGTCTTTTATTGGAGCCGTGTATTGGGGCATGGAAATAATCTCTAAAAGTCTAATATTGTGTTGATTATACTGTTATTTGCCGGTTTTGGTTCCTAAAAGTCATGTAATGACTATTAAACGTGTTGATGTGGCGCAAGTGATTTTATGAATGTTCGCTGCTTTTAGCCGAAGTTCTATTAACAATCATTCTATTTGATTATACACTTCACGCAATTGAATCAAATTAATGACGTTTACCCAATGATCTTGTTCTGTATCAAATGGGTTAATCAAAGAAATTTTACTGGTTTTGCGTTGAGCCCAAGATGGAACAGGAAATACCTGCAGTTGGCTAGAAAAATCATCTGTTAGTTTACACTCGAAATATTGGGTTTGGTTTGGGGCAGTAAACAGTAATTTACCTACTTCAACATTTAGCCCCGTTGTTTCCCAAACCGCTTGGTGCGCTGTGCATTGAGGGCTTATTAATTTTTGTTGTTTATGAGTGGGTAAATTCCAACCATCATCGTCATGGTTTTTGATTACTAACAGTTGAAAGTTTGATTTTATAAGACAGGCTGCTGCCGAGGGCTTTGTTTCTGTATATAATATACTCGTCCGGCACATAGGGTCGGCAGGGATATCTCTGCTGCATCCCAATAAAAAAATTGTTATGACTACAAATAGTCTATTCAGCATAATGTTTCGTACAAAAGCGGTATAAGTAAGGGGTATTATCACATCAATTTTCTTATTCTCCATAATTAATTGTAAAAGCTAGCAATTTATCAATTGCGTCAAAGGTCTTGTTCGGCTCTACGTTTATATAGGTTATCTAATGTCTAAAGGGTTAAAAGTTTCTCCTCTGCTAATTGCTGTGGTGTTGTGTTTAGGGTTAGTGGTGTATTTGTATCTGCCACAGGATGTGTCTCAGCAAGTTAAACAGGCCAATACAACTTTAGTCAAAGTGCATCGCACAATTGAAGAAGAGTTTGAGGTAATTGTTGAAGCTTTAGGTACCGGTAGGGCAAATGAGTCTGTACTGATAACAACACAAACTTCTGATATTGTTCAGAAAATTAATTTCGACGATGGTGATAGGGTCAAAGCCGGTCAGGTATTACTGACCTTAATCGATTTAGAAGAAAAAGCCCGATTAGCCGCCTTAGATGTTGATTTACAGGAAGCAAACCGTCAATTGAAGCGGATCTCCAACTTAGCTAAAAACAATGTCGCGTCGGAACAACTATTAGATGAACAACAAGCCGAAGTGAATGCCCTGATAGCAGAAATGAATGTATTAAAAACTCAGATGCGAGCATTGGAAGTGAGGGCACCTTTTGATGGTTTATTGGGACTGCGTCAAGTGAGTGTTGGGGCCTTAGTTAGACCCGGTGATGCCATTACTACTTTAGATGATTTATCCATTATCAAAGTCGATTTTAATATTGCCGAGGTTCACCTACCCAGTGTGGCCATCGGTCAAAATATCCGTGCTACTTCCATTGCCTATCCAGATGAAATATTCGAAGGCAAGATAGTCAGCATAGGCTCAAGGGTTGACCCTGCTACTCGGGCGATCCAAATTCGAGCCAATATCAACAACCAAGATTTTAAATTACGTCCGGGTATGTTGTTACAGATTAACTTACAGAAGAAAATGCTGACTACCTTAACCCTTCCAGAAGCTAGCTTAGTACCAGTAGAAGATAAACATTTTGTGTTTGTAGTTAACGATGCAACAGTAACAAGAAAGCAAGTGAACATAGGCCTGCGCAAACCCGGAAAAGTGCAAATTGTTTCGGGTTTAAAAGAAGGTGAGCTGGTTGTTATTGAAGGAGCATTAAAGTTAAGAGATGGCTCAAAAGTCAAAGTTCTTAATGCTGATGAGATAAAGGAGTAAGCCATGTTTCTTTCAGATGTATCGGTTAAGCGCCCGGTTTTTGCCTCAGTTGTTAATTTGTTACTTGTGGTTTTTGGTGTCGTTTCCATTAGTTTATTATCTTTGCGCGAATATCCTGATATTGACCCTCCTATAGTGTCAATCAACACGAATTACCCTGGTGCTTCGGCCTCGATTGTAGAAACGCGTATCACCCAATTAATTGAAGAGCGTATTAGTGGCATCGAAGGCATTAAAAATATTGAATCCAGTAGTCGTAATGGCCGCTCATCTATCAGTATTGAGTTTGACTTATCTAGAGATATTGATGCCGCATCGAATGATGTGCGAGAGAGGGTTAGCCGAGTACTGAACAATCTGCCCGATCAAGCTGAGCCACCTGAGGTGTCTAAGTCAAACTCAGACGAAGACGTTATCGTTTGGTACAACCTGCGCAGCGACAACCTATCGGTGATGGAATTAACAGATTATGCGGACAGATTTGTGGTTGACCGTTTATCTGTTGCAGAAGGCGTGGCACGGGTTCAATTAGGGGGTGGGCGCAGATACGCTATGAAGGTGTGGCTGGATAGAAATGCCATGGCTGCCAGAGATATTACCGTGACGGATATCGAGAACGTTATACGCTCTGAGAATGTCGAATTACCCGCCGGTGAAGTGGAGTCTATCGATCGGGATTTTGAAGTCAGAGTGGCCAGAAGTTTTCTCAGTCCGGAAGATTTTTCTAACCTAACCATTAAGGCCAGTGCCGATGGTTACTTAGTTAAATTAAAAGAAGTCGCACGAGTCGAATTAGGCGCCGAAGATGACGAAACAGAGTTTCGTGGTGGCGGCGTAAACATGATTGGTCTAGGCATTGTCAAACAATCAAAAGCCAATACACTCGAAGTGGCTAGGGCTGCAAAAGCCGCGATCCAACTTATCGAACAGACTCTGCCAGATAATATTTTTATCGTTCCAAGTTATGATTCCTCGGTGTTTATCGAAGCGTCTATTAACGAAGTATATGAAACCTTGGCGATCGCTATCTTGATGGTAGTGCTGGTTATTTATGTGTTTTTAGGCAATATTCGGGCAACGCTGATCCCCGCAGTCACTGTGCCTGTGTCTCTAGTTTCTGCATTTATAGTTATGTATGCCTTAGGCTTTTCCATTAACTTATTAACCTTGTTAGCTATGGTGTTAGCGATAGGGTTAGTGGTAGACGATGCCATAGTGGTATTAGAAAATATTTCTCGGCGCATAGAAATGGGTGAACCTCCTATTTTGGCGGCCTATCGAGGAGCTCGAGAAGTGGGTTTTGCGGTCATCGCCACCACTTTAGTTTTAATCTCAGTATTTGTCCCCTTGGTTTTCTTGGAAGGAAATATTGGCAGATTGTTTACTGAGTTTGCTTTAGCAATAGCGGCAGCCGTGGCTTTTTCTAGTATTACTGCCTTAACGCTGTCACCGATGATGTGCTCCAAACTATTGAAAAAACGCAGTCACCCTTCAGGATTTGCCCATTGGGTGGATACTAAGTTTAGTAAGATTGAAAGAGGATATTTCAACGGTCTAGGCACCACTATCCATCAACCGTGGTTAATGAGCTTGCTGGTGATTGGTAGCATAGTCGCGTTGTTTAAGTTGGTGCAAATATTACCAAGCGAATTTGTGCCTAAAGAAGACAGAGGCAACTTTTTTATACTTATGCAAAGTGCAGAGGGTTCAAGTTTTGAGAGCAATGCCGCTAATTTAAAAAAGATTGAGAGTATATTGCTGCCCTATACAGAAACGGGTGAGGCTGAGCGTATTATCGTGCGTACTCCTGGTTTTGGAGGCACTGCCGGTATTGCGATAGTAGGCACCGCTATTGGCCCAGAGAAAAAGGGCTCGACCTTTGATTTGATGGATGAAATCAGCGGTAAATTAGTCACTATCCCTGACGTTACCGCTTTTGCAGTTATGCGCAGTGGGATCGGGGGGCGTGGGCTCGGCCGGCCGGTACAATTTGTATTGCAAGGTAATACCTATGAAGAGCTAGTAGAATGGCGAGACATTGTATTAACTAAGGCTAGAGAAAACCCTAATTTAGTGCGAATAGACTCTGACTATAAAGAAACGTGGCCACAATTATTGGTGAATATCGATAAAAACCGAGCCGCAGACTTAGGTGTCTCTATTAGCGATATAGGACGAACTCTTGAGACTATGTTAGGGCAAAGGCGCGTATCCACTTTTCTTGATAAAGGCCAAGAATACGATGTGATCATGGAAGGCTGGGAAGAGGATTATCGTAGTCCTTCGAGCATTGAGAATATTTATGTTCGTTCATCTCAGTCTGAGCAATTGATCCCCTTAGATAACTTATTAACTGTGAGTGAAAACGCCACCTCATCGAGGCTCAATCGATACAATAGAATGCGTAGTATCACTATTAGTGCCAACCTAGCCGACGGCTATACGGTAGGTGAAGCATTAGAATATTTACGTAACATTGTGGATACCGAACTACCTGACGAGGTCGCTATTGATTATAAAGGCGAGTCTCAACAGTATCAGGAGTCAGGCGGCTCGATCTTATTTATTTTTGCCTTAGCCTTAGCTATCACGTATTTGGTCTTAGCGGCTCAATTTGAAAATTGGATCCATCCTTTGGTGATCATGTTAACCGTGCCTTTGGCGCTAGTTGGGGCGTTTATTGGTTTATACTTTTCTGGTATGACTTTAAATATATACAGTCAGATTGGTTTGGTGATGTTAATCGGCTTAGCCGCTAAGAATGGTATCTTAATTGTTGAGTTTGCCAATCAATTACGGGATGCGGGGGTAGAGTTTGAAGAGGCCTTACGTAAAGCGGCTACTCAAAGGTTGCGACCCATAGTGATGACAGGCTTTACTACTATTTTTAGCTCACTACCACTGGTTTTAGCCACAGGTGCTGGGGCTGAAAGTAGAACCGTCATTGGTATGGTGATATTCTCAGGTGTGACAGTTTCGGCCTTCCTAACCCTGTATATTGTGCCTACTGCCTATTATCTGCTTGCTAGGCATACTGGTTCCCCTAATGCGCGGGCTAAGCAAATAGCAGACTTAGAAATTAGCATGCCATATCGTAAAGGTGATGAAAATTAACAACTTTAGTTTGATGCTTGTTATGCGTTGGGTTATTGGTCTAAGAAACTTTTCAGTTGCTCAGGGCCGTTAAGGTGACGCAGTTTGCATATAAGGTTCACGATGATATTAATCAGTGATAACAGATTGTGTAAACTAGGACTCACCATCAGTCATTAATATTGTTTATCTATGCGTACTGAGCCATTAGCTAAATAAATCATACGGATTTTGTCTTGTGCGTGGAACCGCATAGATGGATCAAAATCTTGTACCACCATGTACTCACCGTCATTATCGATACTGATCATCAATTCAACTAACTGAATTGTCACTTGTTTGACACGTGCATGGCTGTCATTAGCTATGGAACTGCCCAACATGGCACCTAATATAGTACTGAGTGCTCTGCCGCTTCCACTACCAAATTGATTTCCTATGCTGCCACCAATTAGCGCTCCGCCAAACACCTTCCAGCCTTGATTGCGATCTTGGGTCAATTCAGTTTCTGTAATTTGGCGAACAGAGGTGACATGACCAAACAATACTTTATCAACCGGCACTGCTTGGTTGCGATCATATTCAGCTGCGGCTAGCGGCGTATACCCTGCCAATAGTATGAGACAAACTAACAGTGCTTTCATGATTCTATCCTCATTGTTGGTATAAGGTTTCTGATAAAAATTGAATTTACCAGCCTAATAGTTTTTTGCTACTGGTTTTACGTATTTCAGTTTCATCCGCCCATTCAACCAAACCACTTTCTAAGTCCATTAAGCGCATAGTGAATTTGTAATAGACATCTGAATTATCTGAATTAGTTTTGACTATACTGGCTAAATTTCCATACAACATATACTCAGCGCCCACTTGTTTACCAAATTGAACCGCTTTGTTTGGGTTGACTAAATCACCTTCATTTTGATAGTTCAGTTGCTCACGCACTGCACTGACTTTAGTCATGTCGACAAAACGAAACTTGCCTGAGCGTAACAATTGGGTTGAGATTGAATCCGTGAGTGACTCAGTATCAATATGTTCACTGGTTTTGTTTTTTACAGTATCAACAAATACAATGGGGCGTTTATTGGCTGTCATGGTACCCACTACAGGCGACTGAATAAGAGACTCTGTCATCTGATTAGTGATTTTCTGTAAATCTGTGGAGCCAAAATTGATATCTGTGGTTTCAATTGCGTTAGCATCACCATAACTGACCACCGACTTATTGGCACAACCAGCCAGTAAACTTATTGACAGGCCCATGGCACTGACTAAAAGTAATTTTTTCATAACTTATCCTTTCTTTTCATATTCTGTTGGGCTCTTTGTTTATTGTAAAACAAGGGAGCTGTTGTTAACCCTGCGTGATCCAGATGTGGGCACTGCAGGGGTTGATATCAATGGGGGCACAATCAATTCTCATTATTATTTTAAGCTGTTTTTCTGGAAGTCATTATGTTTTAGGTCAAGTGTTTTCATAGTTGAGTCAGCTTATGACTTTGAAAGTTTCCAATAGTTGTTACATTTAACAAACTAATGCGCTTAGGTTGGATATTTACTTCAATTAATTCAGTTTTACCACCAAGGTTAAGCTCTATTGTTTGTTTTCCTGGTGCTAAGGAGAGCCGTAATATTTGTACTTCATCAGGTAGGGTTAACCAACTACGGGTATCGGCCTGTTCTGAGGCCACGTTGTATAAAGCGGCCAGAATATTGCCAATTTCGCCCCCTTGCTGACTCATGGTACTGCGCAGCTTTTCTTTGGCTACAAGTCTTAAGGCTTGGCGTGTTACTAAGCTAGGCATTTGTTCTTGTAATTGTTTAGATGCGAGAGATTGTAATCTGACAATCTGTTCAGATGCATAGGTGTGTCCAGCTAGGTTGATTGTTAAGGCTGGATACTTTGCAAGTGTTCCATTATAAACAGGTAAGGCAAAACTAAAAAATCGCGGCTGATTAACACCACTAAATATGGGCAGATTAATGGACACTTCTTGTTTGGGATTAATTGCGCCGTTTTCGAGTAAAACAAGCAACTCGCCACTGTCAGCAATTTTAGGGGCTTGGTAAGCACCGTATTTTGCAGTAAATAATGCAAGGTCATCCGTCATACCCAGTCTGGTAGCCAGGCGTAGAACATCTTGTTGTAAGTAATGATTGTTTGGATAGATTTCTAAAGCACGTTTGTAATCAATATAGGCATCATTAGTCTGCAAGGCGGCCTCATAAAGTAACCCTGACAAGTAAAAAGTATAAGCATTTTGAAAACCGTTTTTAATATCACCTATCGTGGCTGACATAGACGGATACGCTCGCTCCAAAGACTGTCTATCAACGTTTGAATCGCCTGTATCTAGATCTTGCTGATGTGCTCTTAAGGCATTTTCTTGAACTAAATTTGCGCGGCGCACTTCAACTAAAGCACCTTCAAGCTGACCTAAAAACAAGTAATTTAAGGCTTGGTAGCTGTGTAACATTGTTTGTTCATAAGGTGCAACTTGGTAGGCAATGACATTGTCACTACTCACTAAAGATGCCACATTGGCGACTCCACGACTCAGCCTAAGTTTTGCTTTAGCAGCGTCTTCATCTAACACCTCAGATACTAAGGCAAAGTCTTTGCGGCTTTGGGTCCAATCATTCGCTAAATAATGTAAACGGGCTTTTTCAAGTAAGTTTAATGTGTAATTATTTTGATTGGCTTTTGGTTCAACAATCAATGCGGCAGCGGTTTTAAAATCCCCTTTTAACTGTGCAGATCTTACGTTTTTAAGCTGTTCCGCATAATCTGAAAATAAGTCTTTAAAACCTAAGCTGCTGCACGCAGAAAAACTCAATATTAAGCTGAGTACGATTACATGTTTTAATAAAGAATTCGGATGTAATAATGTGAAAAATGATAAACCCATGCAAACAGTAATCTTATAATAGGTGACAACACACCAGATTGAGACAGTAAAGTAGCCAAATAATTCGTAGTCAGAACCTAGTTACTTAAATAAAAAAGCCCCGACAATATACATTATCAGGGCTTTTAATCATTGTGCTTTTGATTAATCGTCTAAGAAACTTTTCAATTGTTCAGAACGGCTCGGGTGACGCAGCTTACGTAATGCTTTCGCTTCGATTTGACGAATACGTTCACGGGTTACATCAAACTGTTTACCTACTTCTTCAAGGGTATGATCGGTGTTCATATCAATACCAAAGCGCATTCTAAGTACTTTTGCTTCACGAGCTGTTAAGCCAGCTAACACTTCTTGAGTGGCATCTTTTAAGCTACCACCTGTAGCTGAGTCCAAAGGCTGCACTATAGTGCTATCTTCAATGAAATCACCTAAGTGTGAATCTTCGTCATCACCGATAGGGGTTTCCATTGAAATAGGCTCTTTAGCTATTTTCAATACCTTACGGACTTTGTCTTCAGGCATTAACATGCGTTCTGACAATTCTTCAGGTGTGGGTTCGCGGCCCATTTCTTGAAGCATTTGACGTGAGATACGATTCAGTTTATTGATCGTTTCAATCATATGAACAGGAATACGGATCGTACGTGCTTGGTCAGCAATCGAGCGAGTGATCGCCTGACGTATCCACCAAGTGGCATAAGTTGAGAACTTATAACCACGACGGTATTCAAATTTATCTACCGCTTTCATCAAACCAATATTACCTTCTTGGATAAGATCCAAGAACTGCAAACCACGGTTAGTGTATTTTTTCGCAATAGAGATAACCAAACGTAAGTTGGCTTCAACCATTTCTTTCTTGGCACGGCGCGCTTTGGCTTCACCAATGGACATACGGCGATTGATATCTTTGATATCGGCAATAATCAATCCGGTTTCGTCTTCTACCGTATTCATTTTGCTAATGGCGCGTTCAAGTTCTTCTTGGTGTTCTCTCATTTCCTCTGCATAAGGTAATGTAGAATCGAGTATTTTGAATAACCAAACGGTAGATGTTTCGTTGCCTGCAAAGGCTTTAATAAAGTCTTTTTTCGGCATTTTTGCTGTGATCACGCAGTGTTTCATTACTATGCGCTCTTGCACACGAATTCTGTCCATCATACTGCGCATGTTTTTAACCATTCGGTCAAACTGCTTAGGCGTTAGTCTAAATTCTTTGAAGACTTCGCTTAGTGCATTAATTTGAACGCGGGCTTCTTTATGAGAACGGCCTTTTGCATCGATAACATCACGGGCTTTTTCGTATTGATGACGAAGTGCAGTGAATTTTTCACGTGCTAACTCAGGATCTGGGCCTGTGTCTTCTTCTTCTTCCTCGTCATCGTCTGCATCCTTTAATTCTTCTTTAGATAATTCAGAACCAACATGGGTGGCAGTAGGCGCAACGTCTTGTTCGTTTGGATCAACAAAACCGATAATGATATCGCTAAGGCGAATTTCTTCTGCTTCGAACATGTCCCATTGGTCAAGCAAATGGGTGATGGCTTCAGGATATTCAGCAACAGAGCACTGAACCTGATTAATACCTTCTTCGATACGTTTGGCGATAACAATTTCGCCCTCACGAGTTAGCAGTTCAACTGTGCCCATTTCACGCATATACATACGTACTGGATCTGTTGTGCGACCTATCTCACTTTCAACAGTAGCAAGAGCTGCGGCGGCGGCTTCAGCTGCTTCATCATCAGTATCGCTTTCTTGCATCAAAAGCTCATCTTTATCAGGAGCCCTTTCAAATACCTTGATGCCCATGTCGTTGATCATACGGATGATGTCTTCCATCTGATCTGAATCGACAATATCTTGAGGAAGGTGGTCGTTAACTTCCGCGAAAGTCAAATAGCCCTGTTCTTTACCTTTAGCAATGAGGAGTTTTATCTGCGACTGCTTGCTTTGCACCATATAACTTACGCTTCTCGAATTAGTTGAATATTCATCAACCCCCCCGTCAGAGAGGATTTACGCTGTAACTTGCTTAATAAACCCAGTAAGTAATGTGTATTTACTGCGGTGTTAGCGAATTAGCCAGTATAGCATATTCACTAGGCATTGGGCTAGATCTTGGGTCATTTTTGTTCTTTTACAAGGTTACCTTTGTTCTTTTACAAGAAGATTAAGCTCTTGTTTTTCTGCATCGGTTAATTTGCTCACCCTAGACTTAGAAAACAATTCATCCATACGGCTCTGTAAATGCCAATCTAAAAGCTTGGAAAAACTATCCTCAAACACAGCTGCTTGGTTTTGCTCAGCATATTCCCACATCATTAATTTTGCTAATTGAGCACTTTGTGGGTGATGGCGAAAATGCTCTAAGACTTGCGCCGTATTTGCCAGAGGTTTGCTTAAACAAAACTGATAAAGCTCTATTAACATTGTTATACCTGGTATATCTACTGACACAAGGGGTGTTGGATCAGCGGCCTGACATTTTGTCGCTAAACTTGGATCATCTAATAGCAATCTAATCATCATACGTATCGGCGATATTGTGCTCTTATTCGGCGTGTTGAAGTCTAATTTTTTAGGCGTTTTTCTCAGATTTGCCTGCGCGACATCACGTTCGTATTTATGTTTGTTTTGGTCACCCATATAATTACTAAGATCAGATAATAGAATTTCCCGAATATTATCGCCGACTATTTGTTGAATGAGCGGTATGGCTTCGGTTTTTAAAGCGGCTTTACCCTCATTGCTGCTAACGTGATGACGTTGTAATAAGTTATCAAAAAAGAACTTAGACAAGGGCACAGCATCATTCTTTAGATTTTCTTCAAAGGTATCTTTGCCAATTTTACGCACTAATGTATCGGGATCTTCGCCATCGGGTAAAAACAAAAACTTCATTTCTACCCCATCTTTTAGATAAGGGAGAGCATTTTCTAAGGCACGCCAAGCCGCTTCTCTGCCGGCACGGTCACCATCGTAACAACACACCACTTCACTGGTAGCACGGAATAACATTTGAATATGCTCTGGTGTGGTGGCGGTGCCTAGAGATGCAACGGCATAATCGATACCAAATTGCCCTAGTGCTACAACGTCCATATAACCCTCGACAATCATTACTCGGGCTAAATTTCTATGGGCTTGTTTGGCCTGATAGAAGCCGTATAGTTCATGACCTTTATGAAATATACGGGTTTCGGGCGAATTCAGATATTTTGGACCACCATCGTCCAATACCCTGCCACCAAAACCAATAACACGTCCACGTTTGTCACGGATTGGAAACATAATACGGTCGCGGAAAAAGTCAAAGCGTCTTCTGTTGTCATTTTCGGTGATGAGTTTTAAATCAAGCAATTGTTCCTGATACACCGGGCTTAGGCCGAAAGTTTTAAGCACTGAATCCCATTCTGGAGGGGCATACCCCATATCAAAGGCTTTTACTATTTCGCCACTGAGGCCACGATTTTTTAAGTAATTGACCGCTTTATCTTTGTCGGGATGCACTCTGAGTTGTTGGGCAAAGTATTTAGCTACTTTTTCCATTAAATCGTAATCGCTTTGTTTTTGTTGTTTTTGTTCAGCCGATGGGGGAGGGGCACCGCCTTTTTCTCGTGGCACCTCGATACTATGATATTGCGCCAGTTCTTCAATGGCTTCTGGAAACTCTAGGCGGTCAAATTCCATTAAAAATGAAATGACGTTGCCATGAGCACCACAACCAAAGCAGTGATAAAACTGTTTGTCTTGACTGACAGTGAATGAGGGGCTTTTTTCGTCGTGAAAAGGACAGCAAGCTTGATGATTTCGACCCGCTTTTTTAAGGCGTACACGACTGTCAATTAATTCAACTATGTCTGTACGAGCAATAATGTCATCAATAAACTCGCGGGGGATACGACCAGACATTATACCTTCTCAATTAACAAAAACGGCTGAATTTATACCCATGCCGCCTCAAGATGACGGATTCAGCGGGAGTTTAAAGCGATTTAGGCAAGGCGGATATTTGCTGGCTTAGTAATCTAAGTCAAAAATAGCTAACGCAGCATACATCGCTTTAAAACCCGCCCTAAAGGGAACGACTGGGGCACCCCACTTCTTCGTTGCGCCAATTCAGAAGGTGGTCGACATTCAGTCATTGACACGCCTTGAATTGGAGCGCCCCAGTCGTTCTGAAACGCGCATCTTGAGGGAGTATGGGTATAGTGCCATAAAATTTGGCACATTTAAGTTTTATACATCGACTAAAACAAACAAACCGCATCGAAGTGCGGTTTGTAAAATATTGAACTATACGTGGGGTTTACTATGAATTAAGTTTGGCTTTTATTTTGCCACTTAATTGCCCCATATCAGCACGGCCCTGGATTTTAGGTTTCAGCCAAGACATGACTTTACCCATATCCTGCATACTCAACGCACCTGATTCCGCCATCGCTTGCACAATCAAAACATCAAGTTCTTCTTCGCTAAGAGCTTTGGGCATGAAATCGTTTAAAATAACGATTTCTGCTAGTTCGATATCAAGTAAATCTTGACGACCCGCAGTCTCATATTGACTTGCTGCATCTTTTCGTTGCTTTACCATCTTGATTAATATCGCAAGCACACCATCGTCATTCAAAGCAATATAATCGGGATCAATACGCCCATCGATTTCATGTTGCTTTACGGCAGATAAAGCCATGCGAATAGTACCAAGACGTATTTTGTCTTTTGCACGCATAGCATCTTTTTGTGCATTTTTTAAATCATCTAATAAGGACATGGAATGACTCGGTAAAAACGGAAAAAGGATGTGTGATAAAACGACTTAAAGCGCGTGGTTCTTAACTACAAACAACGCGCTTCAGAAGAGATTTAGTATAATCTGATGCGACGAGCGTTTTCGCGAGACAACTTCTTTAAAAGACGTTTCTTAGCGGCAGCTTTCTTACGCTTACGTTCCCAAGTAGGTTTTTCAAAAAATTCGCGACGACGAACTTCAGAAAGTACACCTGCTTTTTCACATGAACGTTTAAAACGACGCAATGCAACATCAAAAGGTTCGTTTTCTCTTACTTTAACGATTGGCATTAAACTCTTACCTCAAAAATAAAAACTATATCGTGCCGGTACAATGAATAGCCAGCTCGGTTAAAAATGGTGCGGAATTCTAATCATATCCTCAAAGGATGTAAAGTCTTGATAGCCTAAATACCAGATTAATTCCAACAAATGTCATATTAAATTGGAGGTTTGACTGCTAATCAGTAGAATACCGTTAGTTTAAAGTATTTTTGTTAGAAATTAAATATGCGTGTATTAGGTATTGAGACCTCTTGTGATGAGACAGGTGTGGCAATTTATGATGACCAACAAGGGTTATTGTCTCACCAATTATATAGCCAAGTGAAATTACATGCTGATTATGGTGGTGTTGTTCCCGAACTTGCTTCTAGAGATCATGTTCGAAAGTTGGTTCCTTTAATTAAAAAATCTTTGCAAGAGGCGAATTGTATCGCTAAAGATATAGATGGAATCGCTTTCACCAAAGGCCCCGGTTTGGTTGGGGCTTTGTTAGTGGGCTCATCAGTGGCGCGCAGTTTGGCTTATGCGTGGAACAAACCAGCTGTTGGTGTGCACCATATGGAAGGGCACTTGCTTGCTCCTATGTTAGACGAGCCTGCACCTGAATTTCCTTTTGTGGCACTTTTGGTTTCAGGCGGTCATTCGATGATGGTGAAAGTTGCAGGCATTGGTCAATACCAAGTCTTGGGTGAATCGGTAGACGATGCAGCTGGTGAGGCCTTCGACAAAACGGCAAAGTTACTCGGTTTAGATTACCCCGGAGGGCCTTTACTGGCTAAATTAGCCGAAAAAGGTGAGGCAGGTCACTATAAATTTCCACGGCCCATGACCCTCAAACCAGGCTTAGATTTCAGTTTTAGTGGCTTAAAAACCTTCGCTGCGAATACCATTCGAGCTTCCGATGGTTCAGATCAAACACGGGCAAATATCGCTTACGCCTTTCAAGAAGCAGTAGTCGATACCTTAGCCATTAAATGCAAACGTGCTTTAAAACACACTAATTTAAAACGTTTAGTTATTGCAGGTGGCGTGAGCGCCAATAAACAATTACGTGAAGACCTTGCCACTATGATGAAAAGTATCAAAGGTGAAGTGTTTTACCCTCGTCTGGAGTTTTGTACCGACAACGGTGCCATGATTGCCTACGCGGGTTTACAACGACTAAAAGCTGGCGAAATTGAAGGTTTGTCTACCAAGGCTAGACCTCGTTGGTCGTTGGAGGAGTTAGCGCGGATTTAACGCTTCATATTTTAACATCACTCTTCTTGGATATTTTACTTTCTTGTCCACGTAGCAGCCGAATCATATTATCTTTGTGACGCAGCACAATTAACACGCTTAATATGCCGACTGGTAAGGTGTATTCTGGTTTTAACAACCAGGTAAATAACGGCGCTAGGCTTACAGATACAATGGCAGCCAGAGAAGAATAGCCAGTTAATCGAACCATTATTCCCCAAACAACAATTAATATTGCTGCCAAGTCTAAACCCAGAGGTAAAATTGCGCCAAATGCTGTGGCTACGGCTTTGCCTCCAGAAAACCCGAAGAACAAAGGGTACATATGGCCTAAACATGCCATCACAGCCACAAAGGCCAAATTAATAGGCTCTAATCCTAAGTAATAACTAGCCCAAACCGGCACTGTGCCTTTTAGTACATCAAACACTAACACTAAAGCCGCTGGAAGTTTTCCGCCTATGCGCAAAACATTAGTGGCACCTGGGTTACCAGAACCCTGTTCTCTGGGGTCGCCTAAGCTAAATAATCGGCACACCAAAATGGCACTGGAAATAGAACCCAGTAAATAGGCCGAAGCAAAAATTAATATTGTTAGTGCTGTCATGTACTTGTTTTAAGAATGAGTTACAATTTGGCAGAATATACCAAACACCAATAAAATGCAGCGCGGATCACCAATGAATAAAATTCATATTGAAGGACTTGAGGTCTTAGCGTTGATTGGCGTTTATGACTGGGAGAGAGAACATCAACAACGATTAATCGTTGATGTTGAACTCAGTGCCGACCTTTCTGAGGCGGCTGAAACAGATGATGTAAACAATACGCTGAATTATGCCCAAATAGCTCAAGGCATTAGCGACTTTGCTGCAACAAGCCAATTTAAACTGATTGAGGCCTTAGCAAGCCATATGGTGGACTGGTTGCTGCAATCTTTTCCAAAGCTTAAAACAGTGCGCCTAAAGTTGAGTAAGCCTGATATTCTTGCGAATGCTAAAAATGTTGCGGTTGAATTTACTAAGGAACAAACTTTTTGAGTCTTGACATCAAACAATCACATATTATCTATATCAGTGTTGGTAGCAATGTCGATAAAGAAAAACACACTAAAGCTGGATTACAGGGCATGTATCATGCATTTGGTGAGTTGACACTTTCCTCTGTTTTTGAAAGTGAATCAGTGGGATTTGAAGGCAATAATTTTTATAATTTAGTGATTAAAACCAGCACTACGTTATCCATTGCACAGGTATGCTCGGTTCTTAAACGAATCGAACAAGACAACAAGCGTCAGCGTGGTGAGCAAAAGTTTGCTCCCAGAACTCTCGATTTAGATTTGTTACTATACGATTACCAGGTGACGTCTCAGCCCATAGAATTGCCTCGTCCAGAGGTGCTTTATAATGCATTTGTGTTAAAACCTTTAGCTGAGATTGCCGCTGATGAAGTGCATCCAATAGTCAATAAAAACTACGCTAACCTTTGGCAAGCATATGACAAAAGCCAACAAAAACTGTGGGCGATTAATTTTAACTGGAGTCCAACGGTCACATGACATTATTTGAAATTATTATCTTGGCGATTATTCAAGGGTTGACTGAATTTTTACCTATATCCAGCTCGGCTCACTTGATTTTACCTTCCGAGGTATTGGGCTGGAACGATCAAGGTCTAGCTTACGACGTAGCTGTGCATGTGGGTAGCCTACTAGCGGTTATGATCTACTTTCGTGAAGATATCTGGCGTTTAACTGGCGCTTGGTTTAGCCATGGCCTTAGTGCAAGTCAAACCCAAGATAGTCGTTTGGCTTGGTGGGTTATTATTGGCACTATTCCCGCAGTAATGTTTGGATTTGCTTTTAAAGACCTGATAGAAATATACGCTCGGTCAGCCTTAGTCATTGCTATTACCACCATCGGTTTTGGTTTATTACTCTGGTATGCGGATAGCAAGGCCACCCAAGTTAAAACAGTGCATCAAATCACCTGGAAAAATGCAGTTTTTATTGGTCTTGCACAAGCAATCGCAATTATCCCCGGTACTTCACGATCGGGTATCACCATGACAGCTGGCTTGATGATTGGTTTAGATAGAGAAAGTGCTGCGCGTTTTTCATTTTTATTATCTATACCAGTAATACTGGGTGCAGGATTACTGGCAACTCTAGACCTGTTGGAAACTCCCAACGCAGTGGATTGGCACGCTTTGTTGTTTGGAGCTGTATTCTCATTTGTTAGTGCCTATGCGTGTATTTACTTATTTCTAGCGTGGATTTCCAAAATTGGTATGTTGCCATTTGTGATCTATAGGTTGATTTTAGGTACAGCACTATTATTATTCGTCTTTATTTAATAAGGAAAAAGGTATGAGCGAAACCGTTAGCGAAACTATTTTTACAAAAATTATTAATAAAGAAATTCCAGCTGACATTCTTTATGAAGATGAATTAGCTTTGGCATTTAGTGATATTAATCCCCAAGCTCCAATTCACTTTTTGGTGATCCCTAAAAAGCCGATCACCACTATTAATGATATTGAAGAAGACGATAAAGTGTTAGTTGGGCATTTGTATTGGGTGGCGGCACAATTAGCTGAAAAACATGGCTTTGCCCAAGAGGGTTATAGAGCTGTGATGAACTGTAACGAAAACGGTGGGCAAACTGTGTATCACCTTCATTTACACGTATTGGCAGGTAAAGCTATGGGTTGGCCGCCCTATCAAGACAAGCTTAAAACACTTTGATACATCACGTATTGAGCTGCTAATAAGCTCAATACGTAGCAGATATCGTGTGTGACTAAAGTCCTAGTACCTTAATCCCTTGTTTAAAATCTATATCTACTGGAATATCAGCAGCCGTTAACTTATCGAGGTCTTGTTGTAATTGTGCTTTGATGATGCCCTTGTCTACCACTAACTTCGCAACACCGTCATAATCCCCATCACCTTGTAGTGTCAGTATCTTATTTGACAGCGCATCAATAGCTTCAGCCATATTCAACATATCGACTTGATACAAACCGTCTTCATTTCTACTAAATGCTTGGTATTCCTGAAAAAAGTTAAATCTGATCATGTTGGCTTTGCCATGGGCACTGGATGCGCCAAAACGCACAGAACGGAAGATACCCGCCATAAAAGTCACATAATAGTCTTCTAACATACCCTCATCAATTACACCTTTGGCTAATAACTGTTGAACCATATACACCCCTAAAATATCAGCTTTACCTTCTTCTAGTGCTGATGCATATTCTTTTAAAGCCTGCCTGACCGTTTGATCACTGTCTAATACTGTTTTGATACCCAGTCCATGGGCGACTTCATGAAACATGGTATTAGCGAAAAAAGCATTGAAGGTAATGTGTTGACGCTGCTGGGGCACAATTAATTGCTTCGAAATAGGCAACAAGATGTTGTCGAATTTAGCTTGCATAGCATTCTTGAGTTGTAACCTGCGAGTGCCTTTTTTAAGTTGTACTTCTTCGTCGTTAGGTAAATTGATGGCAATTGTTTTACTACCAGCGTTGGAATGACCAGCGTAATAAATCACATCATAGGCATTTAAATCAGCATTTGCGCCGGGCATTTGGGCTTTATATTTAGCCTCAACGGGTAAGCCTTGTTGTAGCTCAGGTAAGAAAGAGGCATATTTACTGAGTCGTTCGCTCCACGCTAAATCCTTCAACAATACATAAGACTCAAATGCTGCTCGATAACCAAACAGCTGATCCTCATAGGTTTCAATTGGACCATAAACCAACTCGATAGGATTGGTTTTCATATCCATCCAAGCATAATCAGAAGCTTGGTAATTATCGGTTAACAACGCTTCGGCCCGTAACCTTAGGTAATCAGCAAATTTATTATCTTCTGCTAAAGTGGCCGCCTTTGTTAACAGTTGTGAAGCGCTTTTTAATTCTTTTGCGAAGTAAATAGAGTATGGAATAGCCGTTAACTTCCCGTTTTCATCTCTGCGTACCATAGAATACAAACCATCTTTGTCTGCAAAGTCACTGGTTTCAAATTCTTCCTTGGTCATGTCTGTGGGATAAAACTGTGCGCCTAATTTTTTTTCATGTGTATCTGAAATAAAAGCCAGATCTCCGTTCAATCTGTCCCAGGGGCCATAGTTAATTTCAACGAAATTTTGCACTTTGGAGTCATCAATCTGAGATAAAAATGTCTGCTTATCTTGGTCAAATGCCTGTTGCCAGAATAAGTCGTCCATAATGACTGATGCTTCAATCAAAACAGCTAACATTTGTTTCTGGTTAGCACTTAGATGACTTAAGTCTGCAGACAAGGTCACAGGGAAATAAATATTGAGCCTGTTTTCGTCGACCCCAATCAGAGATAACTTTGCTTTTTTATCAATGGATATGTCTGAGGCTTGCTGTATCTGAGTATTCTCATTTACTGGCTTATTACAAGATGAAACCATAGTCGTACAAACAACTAATGCAATTGCTGAGATGTATGATTTTGAAAGAATTTTCATTACGTCTTCCTTTTTATTGTGGTATTGCGCTATTTACCTTTATTCAATAGAAATATAACAAATTTTTAGCTTGAAATGCGTTTATCATCTCTAGAAACCATAAAAAAGTGTGCTAGCATTTATCATTATTTTTTTTCAGCTGTTTCATTGCTGAAATGCTTAGACTCACCCCAGATCTCGATTTGTTTTGACAGGATATAGGTAAAAATATGGCTACAGAAAACGCGCTTCTCACTATTTTGGTAGAAAAAATTAATAACGACACCTTGGTTCTACCAACATTACCTGCCGTTGCATTGAAGGTTAGGAGAGCGGCTGACGATCCAGACATCAATTTAAGTGCAATGGCTGATGTTGTTAGCCAAGATCCATCTTTAAGTGCACGTATGGTAAAAATATCTAATAGTGCATATTTAGGCAGAGCTGTAAAAGTGACCTCGATACAGCAGGCTGTGACTCGTATTGGATTACGCCAAATTAAAAATATTGCAACTGCTTTGGCGATGGAACAGTTGTTTGTTTCCAAAAATGAAATTGTAAAAGAATATATGTCGCGTATTTGGGTCGATACTATTGAAATTGTGGCAAGCTCTATGGCGGTATTGCAAATACATACTAAGCAAACCAAAAACCGCACCCTTAATCTTGACTCCATGATGTTGGCTGCGTTGGTGCATAATATTGGGGTGTTACCAATCTTAACCGAGGCTGAGCGCCATGCGGATGTATTTGCTAATCCCACATTCTTAGATGTGGTATTAGAAAAATTAGCGGGTAAAATTGGCACCAGTATCATGACTGAGTGGGGCTTTGAGCCAGAGTTTGTGGATGTTACCCAAAACTGGAAAGATTTGTCTGTGACTTCTGATGCTGTTTCTTACTTAGACTTGGTTAGACTGGGTTCTGCGCTTTGTGGAAAGTTTGAAAGTCATAAAGAAGACATTTTTAACGCGGCTGTAGAGAAAGGTATTATTGATGATTTGTCTGCGGTACTGTCTGATGAATTTGACGAACTACGTAATAATGCCAAGCAAATTTTCCAATAAGGTTAAAAAAAGCTTCGAGTTACTAGCTTCGAGCCCGCGAGCTTAAAGAACAAAAGTTTAAAGATAAGGAAAAGTATTTGCTTTTCCTTATTAATCTAGAATTATTATGCTCGAAGCTCGCTTATTCCGTTAACTCACTTTTTCATCGTCTAAGTTAAATATTTCTTTCAGACGTTTAGCGAAACGCACCACTTCTCCCGACATTAGCGCAAAGTTTGCATCTAATCGAGCTAACATCTGATCCTTAGGTATGTCGTCGTTCTGTTCTCTTATCACATCGGTGAACTTTAAGCGTTTGATGCTTAAGTCTTCCTGAATAATGGCCGTGAGGGTTTCATTCCACTCAACAGCAATTTTTTGGACTGACTTTCCTGCTTCCAAATGATGTTTGATTTCTTCGCTGTATAAATCTTGGTTTTTGCAACGAATAATGGCACCGTCTTCTTCCAATGCTTTTAATTCTGCTTCTTCTAATACACTAATATCTGTTGGCGCTGAGTCATCTTTTAACCATGAGGTTAAATCAGCCTGCACCGTATGTCTTGCTAAAGGCACAACAGGTAACGAGCCAATGGCTTTTCGTAACATGGCTAAGAAAGCTTCAGCTTTGCCGTCTGCAGAAGAATCTACTACGACTAAATTATCTTTGGTAGAGATGAAGCCGTGCGTATAGCTATTTTTGGTGAACGCTTGGGGCAACAAACGATGAATTATTTCTTGCTTCATATCCTGCTGGGCTTTTTTGCCTACAGGAGAGCCTGTTTCGGTTTCAATTAACGCAACTTTGTCTGCGAGTTCTGCATTCACAACCACAGCTGGCAAAATACGTTCTTGTTTCTTTAGCGTTAACCAAATCCTACCCGCTGTTGCGTGGATTAACGTTTCTCCTTGATTAAAGGGAGAAGCCCAACCCATAGTGGCTAATTCTTGGCTACCACACGGGCGAAATTTGAATTCAGCAAGTTTGTCCTCAAAGTCTTGTTCTTTGAAATCCATGTCTTGGGTAATTGCATAAAGCTTTAGGTTTTTAAACCACATAAAATAATCCGCTAAGAGTTAGGGGCTGTTTATCTTTCGAATTTAAGTGTTGCTCAATCTAAAGCAATACTGCTGCTTGGATTGCGAAAAATATAAAGCGCCTTGGCGCACAACTGCGCTATTAAAAATGGCCGTAGAGACTATCAGGAAACAACCTTGGCTACTATGTGAAAAGGACATAAATATGCCTAAATAGTTTTTGTCTAAACGGGGATAGTAATTTTGTATTGTAGACCTTGGCCAGGTTGGCTAAATGCTTCTATATGACCCCCAAGTGTTTGGGTCACTAAGTTGTACATAATATGAGTCCCTAAGCCGCTTCCTCCTTGACCCCTTCGAGTAGTAAAAAATGCGTCGAAATGGCGTGTAAGTGTTGCCTCATCAAGACCTCTTCCATCGTCAGAATAGTTAATGATAAGGTTGTTGTCATGCTCCGAGATCTCGAGTTTAATCGCTCCTTTGAGTTTATCTTCGAAGCCATGGATCAGAGAATTCATAATCATATTGGTTAATATTTGTGCCAACACCCCAGGTGCACATTTGATCGATAAATCGTCTGGACAATGAATATCAATAGTATGCTGAGTCTTTTTGAAGTTAGGTGCTAAAGATTGTACGACTTCCGTTAAATACTCACTGACATTGATTTCTCTTTCTGCTTCACTCGTTTGGTCCACAGCTACTTGTTTAAAACTTGAAATAAGATCAGAAGCACGATTTAAATTGTTGGTGAGTAACGTGATAGTTTGTTGGGCTTCAGACAAAAACGACGTCATGGTATTGCCTGTTAGCTTTTTATCATCGTAGGCGCTTTGAAGTTTTTGTACTCTGTCTTGCAAAAAACTGGTTGCTGTAACACTGACACCTAAAGGTGTATTAACGTCATGGGCTATGCCCGCTACTAAGCCACCCAGTGAAGCCATTCTTTCTGATTCAACCAATTGATCTTTCGCCATTTGAATGGTTTCCATCGATGTGGCTAACTCTGTATTTCGTTTGCGAAGTTCATCTTCGATAAATTGACGATTTTCGTTTTCTTGGCGAAGTTCACGTTGATTAATTAATAACTCATCCTTTTGTTGTTCCAAGTCCAACATAATTCTGCTCAGTGTGGCTGTTTTTTTAGCCACCTCTTCTTCTAAGGAGATATTCTGATCATCTAATCTCAGATTGGCTTGTTGTAACTCATTTTGGGTGCCTGCAAGCTTGGATTGAAATTCAATCATTTCATCGATTAATTTATTGTAAGACGTTTCCAGCACTTTTAATTCATTGTCTTCATCAATGCTCAAATCCAGCTTAGAGGATTCAGGGTCGTCTAAGTTGAAATCGGTAATTTGTTGGGTTAATTCATTCAGCGGATTTGTCAGCATAGTGCGAAATGCACTCATAAATAAAAATACTAAAAACGCCGTTTTAACGATGGCATTGCCAATCAAGAAAAATATTCCGACTTCTATTCTACTAAAGATAATGGCTGAGCTTGAATATAACGTGACATCACCGACCAATGAAGTTCGACCGGAGAATTCGAATATCAAAGGAAAACTATAGCCAAAAGTTCCCCCTGGGTGATCCCTCACAACACCTTTAGTAATAGATTCACCGACTAATTTAGACGTACGTCCCAAATCGGCAATATAATGACTGTTTTCATCTCGAATTTGCACGCCTTCAACTATGGGTAATTCCATCAAACCTACCGCAATAGATTTTGCTTGAGGGGTATTGAGCTCCCAAATAGCGCGAGTCAAACTGGTGCTAAAGGTGTTTTTTAAGGTTTTAAGCTCACCTTCAATATGACTTTTAGCGTTTAAATATTCGGTGAAAATCTGACCTGCAGTCACTATTAGAGTTAGAACGAAATAAACTGACAGCACTCTGGCTAGAAGCTTTCTGGATAACCCTTGTTTGACTTTTGACATCAAAATTCATATTTCCTTAAATTTAAACAGCTCAAAGAGAGTATGCGGAATAAAAAAAATAAACAAGATGTCTAGGGAGCTGTTTACCTGACAAGTTCAAAATTTGTTTACCTTCAGTTCGCCCCGGGGCGACCGTTTTGATCTATAAGGGAGATGCGAAGCATGGTCATCTATGCAAATGCCGAGTGACATAGACCAGAACGGTTGCCGCCATGGCTAAACCGCTTTACACTTCGCTGTATCCTATATTCTTCGGTGGAATGGGTAGATATCTGATTGAGTAACAAAGTGTTTTAGAAGTATAAATGCAGACTAAAATGCTTATCGTAATAAAAATGTCACACAAAATATGAATAATCTAGCGAGTTGTTGCTCTAGCAAGGAATATAAAAAATGGTAAAACGTATTTTACTGGTGGAAGACGAAGCTCCCATCCGCGACATGTTGAAGTTTGTACTTGAACAATCAGGTTATGAAACCGTTGAGGCTGAAGATTATCAAATAGCGTTAGACAAAATAGTAGAGCCTTTTCCAGATTTGATTTTATTAGACTGGATGTTGCCAGGTGGCACGGGTGTACAACTAGCAAAAAAACTCAAGCAACATGAATACGCTCGAGACATTCCAATCATTATGTTAACTGCCAGAGGCGAAGAAGAAGACAAAATAAGAGGTTTGGAAGCCGGTGCGGATGATTATGTGACTAAACCTTTTTCACCAAAAGAATTGGTGGCAAGAGTCAAGGCCGTGATCAGACGTGTATCACCCACATCCAGCGAAGATGCCATTGATTATCAAGGTTTGAAACTCGATCCTCTTTCTCATCGCGTGACATCTAACGAGACGCCCATTGATATGGGGCCAACTGAGTTCAAACTTTTACACTTTTTTATGACACATTCTGAGAGAGTCTATAGCCGGGAACAGCTGTTGGACAATGTTTGGGGTACTAACGTTTATGTGGAAGATAGAACGGTAGATGTGCATATTAGAAGGCTACGTAAAGCCTTGGCTGAGTTTTCACACGATAATATGATCCAAACCGTACGTGGTGCAGGTTATCGTTTTTCCAGCAAAATTTAATAAATGCAGCCAACTCCTAGTTTTCAGACAAAGCATAGTTCTCAGAAGTAGCAATATTTTTAATCCATTAAAATAGGAATATAGCACCCAGATGTATCACCCATTTCCTTGGTTGCGAAGCATTGCAAGAGTCATTGTTTTTCTGGCATCTTGTACGTTACTTGGCTTATATATTAATCAGTTAGTGCTAACTTTGTTGGTGGGGACTTTTGGGCTGCTTGGATTGCATTACTGGCGACTTTATAGGCTTAACTATTGGTTATGGCACAGTAAAAAGATTTCTCCTCCTACTGCCCGTGGTATTTGGTCCCACATTTACCAAGGGATTTATGGCGCTAATTTAAAAAATCGTAATAAGCGTAAGTCTTTAGGTGAGATTATTCGTCGTTTTCGGCAAGGATCAGAAGCACTGCCCGACGCAGCACTCGTAGTTGATAATTCTTCTGAGATAATCTGGTGTAATCGCTTGGCAAGAATCGAATTGGGTTTACGTTGGCCCGAAGATATGGGGCGGAAAGTATATGACTGCATTAATGATGAGCAGTTTATTACGTTCTATCAGGCTAATCGTTTTCAGCAACCGATAGAAATTATTTCGCCGATTAATCCCAATAAAGTATTAGAATTTAGAGTCGTGCCTTACGAAGATGATCATTTGATGTTCCTAATTCGTGATGTCACGCGTCTGACCCAAATTGAAAAAATGCGCAAAGATTTTGTAGCCAATGTTTCCCATGAGTTGAAAACACCTTTAACGGTGATCAATGGGTATTTGGAGATGTTGCCAGAAAATGGCGATCTACCTGCGCCAATGATGCAAAAAGCTATATCTGAAATGCGCTCTCAATCTATTCGTATGCAAAGCTTAATTGAAGAGTTGTTGGTGTTGTCACGCATTGAAGCAAGCACTGAAAGAGCCTTCGAAAAACGGGTGAATGTACCTCAATTGTTGTGGCAAATTCATGCTGAAGCAGAAGCACTGAATCGTAAAAGATTGCATAAAATATTTTTTGATATATCGCCAATTTTATACGTCTACGGTATCGAATCTGAATTGCGTAGCGCGTTTTCTAATCTCATTTTCAACGCCATCAAATACACACCTAATAATGGTGTGATTGAAGTACGATGGTCCCTAGAAGGTGATCAGGCCAAGTTTAGTGTTAGAGATAATGGAGATGGTATCGCAGCAGAGCATATCGACCGTCTTACAGAACGTTTCTATCGTGTAGACAAAGCAAGATCGCGAACAACTGGAGGCTCTGGTCTAGGGTTGGCTATCGTCAAACATGTTTTATCCCACCACAACTCCCGATTGGCAATTAAAAGCGATATCGGTAAGGGAAGCGAGTTCTCCTGTCGCTTTTCCACCGAACTGACACTCTTAATGGATCAAAAAACCACAAAAAGCGCTGTGTTATAAATTACTATCCATATACCCACCTAACGTTTGCTCTAATCTAGTGTTTTTCTAGTCATTAATGACTTTTGTCATATGCATCTTGTGACTTTCAGCCTATTTGTTTTTTCTGAATATATGTAATGATCCGTCCTATTACATATGCACTTTTTACTAAATGGCTTTTGTCTACTATGTCATTGATTTATCAAAAGCCGAGCTGATTATTCTCGGCTTTTTCTTGTTTGTAAGTGTACTGCCACTTGGCGCTGAAGACGAATTTGCTGCTCAAGGTATTTATGCCCAATATAGCTACATCGATCCGGATCAAAGTTAAAAACAGCCAACTACCGTTTCACCGATATAAGTCTGTACTTCAGAGCCAAACACTATGCTATGTTTCGCACCATCAGCATCCACATTTCTAAAGAGCGGTAAAAACAAAAGATAAGAGATATTTAACCACCGAGGAAAATGAGGACACAGAGGTAAAGAAACATTAAGTTTTTTGGGCACAAAGGACACACCGTTTACCACAAATAGAGGGTAAGGCGCCTCAGGCAATCGCAAAAAGCTATCAAGCTGAATATCACGGGCTGACTTAACAGATGATTATCATTGGCTTAGAGACGAGGGGTATCCAGAAGTAAACGATAAACCAGTGCAGGATATGTCGCCAAAGGTAACATATCCATTGAAGGTGGCAGTGCCGGTGGTGAACTAATGGGCGCCGTGGTTTTAATCAAGCTCCCGAGTTATGGCGTTCAGTTAACCTAGCAGTACCTTTGTGGACGTACTCAATACTATGCTCGATGCTACCCTACCTTTAACACAGCCCGAGTGGGGGGAGTGGGGTAATCCTTTAATCAGCAAAGAAATATTTGAGTTCATTCAAAGCTATTCACCATACGACAATATTCAAGCCAAAGAATACCCTCCAATGTTGGTAACCGGCGGGCTAAATGATCCACGAGTCTCCTATTGGGAGCCAGCAAAATGGACAGCAAAAATGCGAGCCACCAAAACAGACAATAATTTATTGGTGATGCGGATCAATATGGGGGCAGGGCATTTCTCGAATACTGGCAGGTATGGACGTTTAAAAGATTATGCTGAGGAGTATGCCTTTACTCTGATTGCCCATGGCATAGAGCAGTAAAAGTAAAAGTAAAAGATAAAAAGATTTTGAACCGCAGAGGAAAAGCAAAAGGCAGGAGTGGCTTGGCCGAAAATGACCTGCTCTCATTTAAAATTAATAGGCGTTTTTATTTCGAAAACCGTTAAAAACGGTTTTTAAAATAATTTTGATATCAAGCCATACTGTCCAACGGTGAATATACTCTAGGTCATATTCAACACGTTTAACCATCTTGTTTATCGTTTCAGTTTCACCACGCAAACCGTTAACTTGAGCTAACCCAGTAATTCCTGGGCGCACCTTATGGCGTAGCATATAGCCTTCAACTAATTTTCGATATTGTTCATTATGCGCAACTGCATGGGGTCTGGGCCCGACAATTGACATATTTCCATGCATCACATTAATAAATTGTGGAAGTTCATCGAGTGATGTTTTTCTAAGAAACGCGCCTAGAGGGGTTATTCTTGCATCATTTTTAGTCGCTTGTTTTACTACATCGCCATTGTCCATTGAAGTCATGGAGCGAAATTTGTAAATGGTGATTTTTTTACCGTCCAATCCGTAACGGTTTTGTTTGAAAATAACCGGCCCAGGTGAAGTAAATTTAACTGCTGCACTAATAATGAGCATAGGTATGGCAATCAACGTTAGGATTAAAATTGACAAAACTACGTCTTCTAGTCGTTTAAGCAGCTCACTACCGCCCTGAAAAGGCGTGTCATAAACACTTAGAGTTTGAATAGACCCAACATTCTGCCAACGTGCATTAATCAAGTTATACATAAAGAAATTGGGAATAAGATAAACACTTGCAGTAGTATCACTACATAAATGTAAAATATGTGATATGCGTTTTTCTGCGCTCATAGGTAGCGCAATATAAACATAATCAATCTCGCCATTTTTGGCTTTATTGATTGCGTCTTCAATGTTACCGGCAATTTGATTAGAAAATTCATGGGGTATTCTATCGATGGTTCGATCATCATAGATCCCAGAAAATATAATGCCTAGTCTTTCATTATCAATAATTTGGTTTGACAGGCTATAGCCTGATGCTGTGGCCCCAATAACGATGGCTTTTCGGGAATTGTGACCCTGACGTCGATGATGAAAAAGTATTTGCCTGAATACTATTCGCCAACTTGTTAAAGCAACGACCGAGATAATCAACCAACTAATTACAATAAAATTATCTAAGTGAACTAAGCCGGGAAATAAATAAGCAAAGGTGCTAGTAACAAAAGTAGAAATCATCCAGCCAATTGTTACGCTTTTAATCATTAGAGTGGTCGAGGCAGTTCGCCATGAACGATACAAGTCTAGAGCTTCTGCACAAAGATTGTAAGAAACGATATTAACAAAAAGTAGTACCATGACTTCTGAGTCAATTTTTTTATCTAAAATAATTAACAAAGTAAATAATACCGCAGTGATTAATAGCATATCTACCAATCGGTAAAGGGTGGAAAAACTGCTCTTGTTGCTTTGAATGATACCTTTATTGCTCATACTTAATAACTTTTCAGTACCCATTACAACTAAACTCCTTATCAATACTACGCAATTAATGCTCCAAAAACTACGATATTTCTTTAATCCAAAAACTTATTATAAAAGTTCATATAATTCACAAATGCAAAAGTAGCAATCAGAGTCTTAAGCAAATTTTATTCCAGATATTATTGTGTGCGTATTTATGATATATAGAGTGTGAGTAGATGAGTATTTCCATATTTTATCAAAGGTTAACATGCTAATTTTTGAGCAATTCTAAACTTATTAATTGTTTTAAAAATGAAGTTTTAATGAATTCGCTCAACACAAGAATGATAAAAGCGTTTCGATAAGATATGATAAGCACCGAAATTGCACTACTTTAGGGCGTAAGATTATTAATTGCAGTTTAAAGAATTTCAATTCAAGGTGGAATACTTTATGACAACTGCAACACCTTGATTGAATAAGATAAATTGTTTGACAGGATGGATGGCTAAATTAAATTAGTGGCATGAAAATAGCTGTGTCACAATCGAATGCACCAAAAATAAAGAACCATGAAAATTGTGCCCTAAAGGTAATCGATTTTTTAATTCAGAATTATTTAAAATATATAACCGAATAGTAATGTCGAGGCAATGGAATGGGTAGGTTAAGAAATACAATTTTGATCTGCGCAAGTGTAAGCACTTTTATAGGTGTTTCAGCACAGGCTCAAGAAAAAGCAAGTATGCCTGTTGGCACATTTGAGTTGACACCGACATTAAATGTGTCGCTTTCTAAAGACAGTAACGTGACGCGTGTAAGCGACAACAAGGTTGACAGCTGGGTAACAGTTTTAAATCCAAAGCTTGAATTAGGTAAGCAAATTGGTAATAACAGTCTTGGCTTTGGAGTCAGTGCTACTAAAGGTATTTATAATTCAAGCGACACCGACAACTATGACGATTATCGCATATTTACCAATGGTGAAGTAGAGTTTGATCGCCGTAACCGTCTTTCAGGTTCAATTGTTCATTTATCAGGCCATGACGCCAGAGGAACATCTTACACTCTCGGTGCTGGTGAATTGTTGGATGGCCCAGACAAATTCACTACCAATACATTGGACGCAACATACTCATATGGCGCCTTAACAGCAAATGCTAATATCGATGTAGATATGCGATTAATAGACATCGACTATGACAATGATGTGGTTGTCTCAAATCCGAATAGACTGAGAGACCGAAAGGAGAACTCCTTAGGTTCAACTTTTTATTACAGCATTTCACCCATAACCGATTTATTGCTAGAAGGTAATTATTTAATTACTGACTATTCAGGCAACATTGAAAACATCGCGTCACTAGATAGTAAAACAAAATCATTACTGGCCGGTGCTAGATGGGAGACAACCGCTGTTACATCCGGGTTTGCAAAGATAGGTTATCAAAAACGCGACTTCGACGTGGCAAGTCGTGCTGGTTTCTCCGGGCTAAAGTGGGATTTGGGGGTTGCTTGGAGTCCAATTGAACGCGCCATATTCGACTTTTCAACCGCAAGTGACACACGAGAAACCAATGGTCAGGGCAATTATATTCGCCGAAAAGATTATGTAGCCAATTGGCGACATGAGTGGCTTGATCGTTTTAACACAGTCGCTAGCTTTAGTTATTCAGATGATAGCTATGAAGGTGATACGGTTCCCAGGAACGATAAAATCAAAGAATTCAAAGTTGCGGCTGATTACCGATTTAGACGTTGGTTAACCCTGGTTACAGCAGTCAGTTACTTCGATAGAAATAGTGATAGCACAACTGTTTTCGATTACAATCGAAGCTTGGTGAGTTTTACTGTAAAAATTTCGTTATAAAAAGGTGTTGAATTAAGTGAAATTGAAAATTTGGAGTCTAATGCTTTGCTGTGTATTCAGCTCAGCTATTTTTTCGCAAACAATTAGTTTAAGTCAATATCGTTTGGGCTTAGGTGACGTAATTAAAATCTCTGTTTTTGGTCAAATCGATTTATCTCTTACAACAAGAGTACCGGCCATGGGAGTGATAAATTATCCGTTTTTGGGTGATATTCAAGTTGTTGGCATAACAGCTTCTGAGCTTGAATCTAATATTTATAAAGGCTTAAAAGGCGATTATTTAGTTGAACCGTCTATTTCAGTCACAATAGAAGAATATCGTCCCTTCTTTATTGATGGTGAAGTTAAAAAATCTGGGGGCTATCCTTATCAGCCAGGTTTATCAGTGGACAAGGCTGCTGCGCTCGCTGGAGGTTATACAGAAAGAGCCTCGCGCACTAAAATTATGATCAGACGTGATATCTCAGGTGTGCAAAAGCTGATTGAAGCTCTGCCAACCGATACCGTTTTACCCGGTGACATCATCACAATCAAACAAAGCTTCTTTTAGGCAGGGATGTAACATTTAGTGAATACTCAAAACAATGTTGGACAAATAGAAGCTAAGTTGCTTGAAAATGAAACCATCGATATAGGTCAGTACTGGAATATCGTCATGCAGTTCAAATGGCGAATCATCAGTTTGTCGGTTTTTATAACGATCCTTGTAGCTTTAATCGTTATGTCAATTACCCCAAGGTATATCGCCACAGCAAAACTATTAATTGAATCAAATGAAGCGAAAGTGTTATCGATTCAAGAAGTTTATGGTCTTGATGCAAGTCGTAAAGAGTATTTTCAAACCCAATACGAAATTCTACGATCTCGTAAAGTAGCTGAAAATGTGGTTAAAAAATTAAATCTTGTTGAACAGCCGAGCTTTAATTCTGAATTGGCTGATGTCAGTCCATTAGATAAGTTGAAAGCAAGTATAAGAGACCAACTTACGAGTCGTTTGCCCTTTTTACCTCAAAAAACTCCGGTAGTTTATACCCCCGAACAGTTGCAGGTATCTAAGCAAAATTATGCGGTGGCAAAAGTAGCGAAAAATTTAGTAATTTCACCTATTACGAATACCCAGATTGTTAACATCTCTTTCGAAAATGAAGACCCAGAGTTAGCAGCACTAATTGCAAATACTGTTGGTGATGTATACATCGAAAGCTATCTGCAAGCGCGCTTTGATATGACCGAGAAAGCTACGACCTGGTTAAATGAAAGTATAGATGGTCTGCGTGTTAAATTAACGACTTCTGAAAAGCAACTGTCTGATTTTTACGAAGCTGAGCAATTAGTTAATATCGACGGTGTAGTAGGTTTAGCAAAAGATGAATTACAAAAGCTGAGTCAGCAATTATTAGAGGCGCAAGCTAGTCTTAAACAAAATGAATTTATTTATAAACAAGTTGTAGAAAGCGGTGCCAATCTTGCTGAACTTTCTGCGCTAAACGAAGTGATCAATCATCCTTCGGTAGTATCTGTTAAACGAGCAGAAGTATCGTCTCAAAGCCGTACGTTTGAATTAAGTAAAGTTTACGGCCCAAAACACCCTAAAATGATTGCCGCTTTGGCAGAATTAGAGTCTATACAGGCCAGTTTAGCAAACCAGATAAAAGTGTTGATTTCGGGCATAACGGTAGACTTTAGCAATGCCGGTGAAAATGTTGCGGTTTTAAAAAATGACGTTGAACAGGCAAAACAACGTTTCCGTGAATTAACTATCCTAGATAATCGTAGCAAAACCCTGCAGCGAGAAGTGCTTATCAATCAACAGTTGTATAGTTCGTTTTTTACGCGTTTAAAAGAGACAAACGAGTTAGGTGGTTTTGAATCGGCTAACGCAAGGTTAATGGATGTTGCTAAAAAACCAGGCAATCCAGCCAAACCTGAAAAGGGTTTGATTATTGCTGCTGCTTTCATTCTCAGTATTGGCTTAGGGGTGTTTTTGGCCATTGCCATGGATGCGTTAAATAGCGGCATTCGTTCTTTAGATGATGTTGAACGTAAATTATCACAACGCATGTTAGGTCTTATTCCGTGGGAAGCTCATAAGAAAAAACAGAACATTCCATTACGTCACTTCTATGATTCTAAACATCACACTTTTAGTGAATCAGTGCGAACCTTAAGAACAAGTTTACAGTTATTGAATATTGATAAACCATCAAAAACTATTTTAGTCGCATCCAGTGTACCCAAAGAGGGTAAAACTATCGTTACTATTAATTTAGGTTTTGCTTTAGGCCAATTACATAAAGTACTGATTGTTGATACTGACTTACGCAGACCAACCTTGGGCAAACTATTTGACTTACCTGGTTTTCAACCTGGTATAGCCAACTTGATTGCAGGAACTCACAAGTTAGATGAATGTATAGTGCATGATGAATATTCTGGCGTTGATCTTATCTGCGCAGGCACGGTACCAAATAACCCTCAAGAGCTATTGGCTTCAGAACAGTTTAAGAAAATCATGAAGGGTTTTACCACAATGTATGATTACATTATTGTGGATAGTGCACCTATTCAAGCCGTCAGCGATGCCGTTGTGGTATCTAATGTCTGTGATTCTATTATTTATGTAGTGAAGTCTGATAGTACAAGCCATAAAATGATAAAAAGTGGTTTAAGCCGCTTCATCAGCTTAGGCCACAGAGTCGACGGTATTATTTTGAATCAAGTTGATTTGAAAAAAGCGAAAAAGCAGGGTGAATATGCCGGCTTTTATGACCAATATGGTTACAACAACTACCAAAGTGACACTAAAAAAGCTTGATAGACCTACACAATCATATACTGCCAGGTATTGATGACGGCTCTAAATCCCTTGCAACATCCCTGCAAATGGCCGAGCAAGCTTTAGAGTGTGGTGTAACACATATAGTGTGTACACCACATATACATCAGGGCTATTTTGATAATACTCAAGATAAAATAGTTGAAGCTACCAAAGCCTTCTCACAGCATTTAATCGCAGCAGGTTGCCAACTTAAAGTAGCCAGTGCTGCAGAGCTGCGGATCTGCCCTGAAATAATGTCGTGGTATAGCAACAATACGCTGCCATATATTGGAATGTGGCAAAGTAAGCATGTGATTTTACTTGAGCTGCCTCATAGCCATGTACCTGCAGGCACCGATAACCTTATTCGCTGGTTGTTAAATAATAATGTACAACCGCTAATAGCTCACCCTGAGCGCAATAGGGATATATTGGCCGACTATCGTAAATTTGAAATGTTAAAGCGTTGCGGCTGTATATTTCAATTAACGGCAGGTTCAGTCATTGGCCGTTTTTCAGCGCCAATTAAAACATTATCTCTGAAAATGTTGAGTGAAAAATCAATTTGTGTCATCGCCTCAGATTCACATGGCTTGGAACGAAGGCCCAATGATATGGGGCAGTGCCGTGAGTTTTTGCAAAATGAAATCGATGACCAATATGTAACAACGTTAGTTGAGACAAATCCAACAAAAATAACCCAAACCTTAAGCTGGATGTAACTTGAGTCGCTATCATTACTTACTAGCCTTATTGCTTGTCATTATTTGTGTGTGTGGAATTTCCACAGCCTATGATTATGGTGTTGCTAGCGTCAATTATTACAACGTCAAAAACACAGTTGCAAAGTGGCATCTCGATCCGCAAAATAATGACCTAGCGGCATATAAAAGGGCTAAAAATAACAGTCTTGTTGCTATTCAATATCACCCAGATAACGCCCTTTATTTAGATCTTAAAGCTCAGGTAGACGAGTGGGGCGTCATATTCGAGTTTGAGAACAGCACAGCAGGATTAAACTCAGCAAAGACATACTATTTGCAAGCTACTCAGTTGCGTCCTTTATGGCCCGTTACATGGGCTTCTTTAGCAAAACTTAAATGGCGTTTGCAAGAATTTGACGATGAGATGCTGTATTTCCTAGAAAGAGCCAATACACTTGGCCCTAAAAAAGCAGAGGTTAACATACTCATTGCTGATCTAGGTCTAGCTCTTTATGTAAATAATCATCCAATGTTACTCAAAATAAGGTCTATGTTTTATCAGCGATTAGCGCAAGGCGTTATTAATCCTTATAGTCGTAAACCAGTTAAACAAGTCATTAAAAGTTATGACGCAGAACGATTAGTTTGCCGGTGGTTGCGAAATGAGCCGAATGCTACAAAGTGGTTAGTATCAAAATGTGAATAACTGGTTTTCACCTGACTAATTTCAATTTTATAATTTTTTAAACCAATCCCAAATCCCCAGTGAAAAGTTGTCAAACAGATTAATGCCCAGTGCGGACTTAAGTAAATATAAAGCCAGTAAACCGAAAGTTATTGAAACACAAAGAAAACCAACAAGAAAAACTGCGATAATTATTCTTGAAGCTTTTTGTTCTGCGCGACTTAATTCACGATTATTTTTACCCGCGATAAATACGTAATAATAGCGGTATTTAAACCAAGGTATTGTGCCTCTTAAATCAACTGAGTGATTACGCCACTGACGATTAATACTGGCGTTTCTGAGGTAGGATAATTGTTCTTCGGTAAAGGTTTCCTTTACTCGGTCTGGCACCTTAGCGAGTAAATTTTGTAACGCAGGATCCTCATATACCGAAGCAGGGCGGTTAATGGCCATTTTGTATCCTTGTACTAGTTCTCGAACGCGACTTTTTACTTACATTGGCTTTGCTAATTAGCGCCAGAGCTAGAAAAACAATAAAATAACTGGCGTTAGCTGGCGCTTGCAGTGGAAAGTCCACACTCATATGGATCAACATGCCAAGTATCGCCATTAAACTCGCAAATGCCGCACCTTTGTACATAGCATTTTTACGTTTTTTGATAACACTTAGTGCACTAGTAAAACAAAGTAGCACTATGGCAACTAAACATAAAAAACTGATAAAACCGTATTCGATTAAGGTTTGCAGATAGTCGTTATGTGCTTGGTCATAAAACGGATATACATCGGCTTTTTTATAGGACGGGAAAACGCTATAAAAACTACCACTACCGCTACCCATTAAAGGATAATCAGCAATAATAACCGAGGCATCTATAACCACTTCGTCTCTGCCTTCTTGACTCAAACTTGTTTCAACTAATCGTTCTTGCACTTTATCTAATCCAAACCAAGAACTCACTATTAATAAATCGATAATGATCATACTGATCACCAAGATACTTAATCCCTTTGAACGTTGTTTATCTGCAAACAACGCATAAATCCCCACTATCGTTAAAGCTGCAAAAAAAGCAGTGTTACCCATCCTTGAACGTGACATAACCAGTGCGATAACCATGATGGCTAAACAAATTCTTACTAATGCTTTATTTCCTAGCAAACTTGAAATAATCACCCTAGACCAATCTCGGCCAGACATGGATTGGTTGTTATTTAAGCTTGCTATAATCAAACCCGTACCAGCAGACAAGCAAAGCATAATGAAATTAGCAAAATGGTTTTTATACACAAAACTGCCAGTGGCCACTTCTGAAATGGGAAGGTTGAAAATCAAACTGAATTTTGTGTCTAGCAATATTTCTAAAATCCCATACAGGCCCTGCAACGACCCAACAATTAACATCAGGGTAAGTACTTTTTTTACCCTTTGCTCATTATTAATTAATATTAAGCTACACAAAAATAAACAGAAGTAGGCAAAGCTTTTTAATAAACTAACCTTGCTTTGGCCAACGTCTGTACTGAGAAACATGCTCTGGACATCGCTGGAAAAATTGGCTTTTGGTGAAAGTATGTCAATTATAAACTCAGGCAATGGAATTACCTGCAAAGTGGCAAATATTAAAAACACCAGCCAAATTGAAATGACTGTTTTAAATTTCTTTAAACCTAAAAAAATTTCATCTTTTTTTAAGAATATACAGCCAAGCATCAATATGAAAATTGAAATTTGTAAAAGACTCCAAGCCCAAGGTCTATTCGAACCTAAAGGTAATGGCGCCCAAAACAATGTCGCTAAGAGGAAAGTAAATAAGATGGAATGCAGTGAATATTTCAAAGTAAAAAAGTAACTCGATTTTTGATATTTTTAACAATTCTACCTGTTTGTTCTACAAAAAGACCAGACTATTCAACACTAGTTTAAATACTAGTTAGTCGACGCGGTGAGATCACCACCACCAGTTCCGCCTGCACCAATACCAACACCAACAGGAGCAGCCAATGCTAGCGCCACTGGACCACCGGCAGCTGTTGCTTCTCCAACTGTTGTAGGATCTGCTCCAGCACTTAGTGCTGCTAGCAACGCTTGCTCTGAATCTATCTCGCCACTCATTACGGCGGCATTGATGACTACTTGTGCAAAATCTGGATAAAGTACAACACCCGCATTAATGATGTTGAGAACATCCTCTGGCTTATTTTCTATCGATAATTTAGTGGCTGGAAATAAATCATTAGCCGCTACCATATTAGCCATTAACGCTAAAACAGTCGGCTTATTATTTCTGGTAGATTTTAGAGCTGCTGAGGATAGTAAATTAGCACCTTCATTGGTGATTGCATTATCAATTACTTTCAAGATAGATGCTTTAACGGGGTTACCCTGAAGAACCAAGTCATTGATGGCCTGATGGACTCTTGTACCTGGTTGATCTTTATTGCCGTAAAGAGAAACTGACACTATTGCGTTATCAATAACATTCAAGGTAGACGTGTTTACAGGAGTATCCTGAAGAACCAAATCATTAATGGTCTTTTGAGCACTTGTAACTGGCTGCTCTTGATTATCGGATAGAGGTACTACATCACTTGTAGACGGAGCGACTGCCGCTTGCGCTTGATTATCGGATAGAGACACTACACCACTAGTAGACGGAACAACTGCTGCTTGCGCTTGATTATCGGATAGAGTCACGATACCACTGGTAGACGGAACAACTGCTGCTTGCGCTTGATTATCGGATAGAGACACTACACCACTTGTAGACGGAACGACTGCTGCTTGCGCTTGATTATCGGATTGAGACACGATACCACTAGTAGACGGAACGACTGCTGCTTGTTCTTGATTATCGGATTGAGACACGATACCACTTGTAGACGGAACAACTGCTGCTTGCTCTGTAACATCTTCTTGCATTAAACCAATCGTTAATAAACCGACTACTACTATACCAACAGTTAATAAACCGCCTACTACTAAAAGCTTCATGGTATCTACCTTTTATTTGTCGATGCCTAATACTGCTGATATTAGTGTTGTAAATGATGCATATCATACAGCCAACTTAGTTCATTGTTTAGTCTTTTAAGCAATTTAGTCGACTGGTTAAGTGTTTATTTCTGAAACTGTCAACATTCTAAGGCTATTGGGGCTCCCACAAAAAATCCCTGTACAAAGTCAACTTGCATATCTTTAAGTGTTTGAGCTTCTTGCGCTGTTTCCACTTGCACAGCAATGACTTTTATATTGAGTCCATGGGCAATATCCACTAAAGAATGGACAAAAAGTTGATTGTCTTTTTCGGTGTGAATATTTTTGGTAAACCGTCCATCTAGTTTTAAGTAGTCAGGTTTTATAGCTCGTAAATGGGTCACCGAAGCAATTTGTGCACCAAATCGCTCGATTGTTATTTTTACCCCTAAGTTTTGCACGTTGACGATAAAGCTTAAAAAGTTGTTGGTATCACTAAAAAGACAACGCTCGGGAATTTCTAGCACCAAATGAGAGCACTGTGCACCTAATTGGGTAAGTTGAGTGACAAACCAATGCTGAAAAGAAGGTTTGAGTAATGACAATCGTGAAATATTTAAACCTACTGTGCCACTTTGACTTGAAAGTTTTGTGAACGCACAGCGTACTAATAACTCATCTAGTTTTTGAGAAAAATCGAGCCGAATGGTTGCCGGGATTAACTCCGCCATTGGGATATGTTGTTTGCTATCTGGTTCAGGAAAACGAGCAAACCATTCCTGATAAATCTCATCCCCTGAAAATGACTTAATGGGTTGGGCTATAAAATCCGCTGTATCTTTATCTAACAACGCTTTTATCTTTTCGCGCCAAGTATCGTTACTTTGAACGGTTTGAAGTTTGTCTACAGCCTGCCATTTTAAAGGGTTAAAATTTGCTTGAGTGAGCGCACTATCAACTTGTTCCAAAATGGCTTTTTTACGGTCGCCATAATTAAAACTACCCGCAGCAATCTGAGCAGTACCCGATTCATATTCTGACTTCTCAATAGCGTTACATTTATCGATAAGCTGTTGGCACAAATCTAAGCAAGTCACCTCGTCAATACCTTCAATAATTAACGCAAAATCGCCACCGTTTAAACGGTAAAGCGTAAAGTCTATATCCTGCTTATTTAAGTGCTCACTTAATAAATCACTCACCGTTTTAATGTAAGCATCGCCTTCTAAAAACCCAATATTACAGTTCACTTGATTTAAACTACTTAATCGTACAAACATCAAAAAGCTACTGGTTTGGTGCTCAGCATCACTTAAAATCTGCTCAAAGGCTAAGTCAAAAGCGCGTCTATTACCCACTTTGGTTAATTCATCAGAATAAGCAAAGTCGCGGTAGCGTTCAGCTTGATTGGTTAATCTACCAAATAAGTCACTAAGGCGTTCTGACATTAGATTAATCGCATCCACAATAATCCTAAGCTCTAAGGTTTTTGGTTTTAACTCTACTCGGTCAAACTTTTGCTGACTAATGGCCTCAGACTGTTTTACCAAAGCCATAATGGGTATGGTTATCATGCGAACTAAAAACCACACAAGCACCAATCCAACCAAAAACATTAACAATATCAGCTGAAATGAATCGGAGGCATTATCCCATAACTGCCCATAACCAATCCCTGGATCACTCTGTACCGACAACTGTCCGGCGATAGTCCACCCATCGTTTAATTCTGTTACGCGAACCGGGGGAGAAAGAGGGAACATATTAATAAACCAACTAGGCACCTGTTCCAGCGAAACAGGGTTGCGCCTTTCTAAAATCACTTTGCCATCTGCATCTTTTAACACAATCGCACTGTAGTAGCCTCGGTCAAAAATGGCGTTTACCATGGTTTCAATCAAAGGCATATCTTTATCACCAATATAGGATGTAATCGACATACCTAGTGAAGTGGCCGTATCTTGCGCATGAGATGAGAGTTGCTGTTCGATAAAGTTTTTTGTATTGCTAACACTTATCCATACTGCACCAATAAAAAGTGCCAAAAATATAGAAAATAAGCTGAGAACAAGTTGTCTCGACAAGGGCATATTATTTATCCTCTTTATTGTTTGATTCTTGCATCATACGTTTGTTTAAATCTTCCCACAGTTCATTATTGCCGCCCTCTTGAACTTGTTTGCCTCGGCCTTGCTCTTTGGCCATCCATAAACCATCACCGTTAAAGCTATATACGGGGCGAAGATCCCGGCGTTTATTCGCGGATAAAATATCTTTATTGAGATTATCGAGTACCAAAGGAATAGATTTAGGCGTTTCGTAATAAGCCAGTACCATATGCGCCATATTGTAATTTAAGGCCTTTACGTACATGAGTCGCAGCTTTTCTGTTGGTACGCCCAACGCCCGTAAACTGAAGTATTTGGCAATACTAAAGTCTTCACAGTCGCCACCATTTGTGGATAAAAATTCAACCGGCGTTGCCCAATAATCATTTTTGTTCCAATGCTTTAAATCATCCACAAACTCTAAACGATTAAAAAAGCGGTTTACCTCATAAAGCTGGTCAGCAGTGCTTGAATTTTTGTTATCAGCAATCACTTCTTGCCAATCTCTCACTCGCTTTGATGCTTCAACGCCAAAGCGCACTTGCACTTTTTGAAATAGCGCCTCGTTTAACTGAAACGTAGCCTGAGCACTTAGATGAAAAACAATCCAACATAAAAAAAGTACACGAGCAACTAAGTCAATTCGCATTTAAGCTTCTACTTTTGAAATGAAAATCATGGGTACTCGCGTAAGTCGATTGTTTGGGTAATATAAAATAAATATTATTTGAGTTCATCTAATATAACAATTCAATCTATAAAATGTGTTTTTTAATAATTAATAAATATTTTGCCAATGCCCGCCTTACCAAATTGAGTACAAAACGGATGATTTTCACAACATATATTCACTGGTATCGATTTTGCTTATATTTTGCTTAATATGTTGTTATGTTGGCGTGATATAATTACTCAATTAAAGATTTATCTGGCATATTCCAATTTGTAGTGAAAAGCCATTTTGTTGTAAAGGAATAATAAATGGATCTAAGTGAAGTACGAAAGACTAATGTCGGAGGTTTGATCACTGCATGTATTAGTCGGCTTGATCTCGTCAATCTGATGGTCACCAAAGTAAAACAAGCTCAGCATTTAAAAACGCCTCACACTGTAAAGCCATTAGTCATATTTTCCGCAAATGGGCAGAGCATTTCTATAGCCAATAATGATCCTGTGATGGGCGATATGCTCAATCAAGCTGATATTTTGCATGCTGATGGACAAAGTGTGGTGACTTTTTCAAAGCATTTTAGTGAATACCCAATTCCTGAGCGCACTGCAACCACCGATACTATTCATGATGTACCGAAAATGTCGAGTGAAGTGCTACATCATTTTTTATTAGGCGCAAGTAAACAAACGATTGAAAAATGTGCTGATGTAATGAGTACCGCATATAATAATTTCAAAATAGCAGGTACCCAGCACGGATATTTTTCAGAGCAAGACGAGCAAGCTATCGTTGATAAAATAAACCAGTCTGGCACAGATGTTTTATGGGTTGGTTTAGGTAAACCCAAAGAGCAAGTTTTTATTATTCGTAATCGAGAAAAGCTCAATGTCCCAGTGATTATATCTTGTGGTGGCTGCTATAATTTTGTGACTGGTGATTATAAAAGGGCGCCTGAAATATTTCAGACCTTAGGCTTAGAGTGGTTACATCGTGCTTTTACTGAGCCTCGTAAATTATTATGGCGCTACATTACGACCAACCCACATGCTATTTATTGTGTGATTAAACATAGACATAAAAAAATTGGATAGAGCAAGGGGCTAGCCGTGTCGGTAAAGATTCTATTTTTTCACAAGTGGTTTACTATATCTCATTTCCAATTGAGGGAGATGACAGTCAAGTTTTCAGCAAATTTGCAGTGGCTAATTCAGTCAAAATATATAGGCAGCGTCTATTAGATGAAAATTAGTTCTGTTCACAAGTTTATTTTATTTTTAAGTGTTGCTTACTATGTAGGTTTTGTTAGCTTTTTTGAGCGCCTTGCCAAAGGCGGAGGTAAAGGTGGTGGTTTTGAGAGTGCAGCAGCTGGCAATATTATTAATCAGCTTGTAGGTATTCTTTTATTGGGTTTATGTTTATTTATTTTATACCGGCAGTTAAATAATTATATAAAACAACATTTTTTAGAGAACTGGCCATGGTTTATTTTATTGGGCATATTAGCTTGTTCGGTTTTATGGTCATATTCACCGTCAATTTCATTTCGACGATTAATTGCATTTATGACCTTAGTTGTTGTTGCCTACTATCTAGCAATAACTTATTCACCAAAATCGTTATTTAACTTTCTGGCAAATGCAATTCTATTAGCGATTTTTGTAGGCCTAGTCTATGAGGTTGCAACCGGTAAATCATTAGCTATTGGACTTGGTGATAGGAGTAGCGCTTTTAGAGGAATAATACCGGATAAGAACGCCGCTGCCCGAATTTATGCTTATGGTTTAATTGTATTCGTTGCTATTAGCGATAAATTCACAAAATTTCATTACATAAAGATAATTGTTTTTTTACTTGCACTTTCATTATCACAATCGGCTTCTGCGATTATAATGGCAATAATGGGTATTGCTATTATTACACTTATTCGTATATCCCGAGGAAGTGGTAAGCAGCAAAGTTTTAATCGACTAGCAATGCTCATTATTTTATCAGTAATTGGGATAGGTTTGCTTAGTGTTATTTATGAGTATTTGCTGGGCTTAATGGGACGAGATGCAAGTTTAACTGATCGGACTGTTATTTGGCAGTTACTTGAGCAGTCGTTAGAAGATGAGTATTGGTATGGCTTTGGATTTGGCGCCTTTTGGGCTAGTGATGCTTCGAGCGGATTTTTGGAAGGCTGGAAATTTATAGGAAATGCGCATAGTGGTTATATAGAAACCAGACTAAATGCTGGTATGTTAGGCCTATCAGCTTTGTTTTTGTTGCTGATTTCGTTTTTTCATAAAAGCTTACAACTGTTTTTTAATACAAATACCTCGAAAATATCAGCCTTGTTTATTTCTATATTAGTTGTGCAAACGATAACGAATTATGTTGGTTACGTTATATTAAACCACAATTCATTCGATATGTTTTTATTCACAGTTTGCTACTTCAGTGCAACCTCTTTAACGACGCAATTAAGAATGAACGAGATGAGAAATATATGAATAACACCCGAGATAAAATCAAGTTTTCGGTGGTAATTACTACCTTCGATAGGCCTGATTATTTGGCGGAGTCTTTGGCAAGCGTCTTGAAGCAAAGGATACCGCCTTTTGAAATTATTGTTATCAACGACCATTCAACAACAAGATACGAGCCTATTCTCGATAAATTAAATGCTGCTAATGTTCGGTATCACGTTAATGATAAGTCCTATGGGGCTAATTATTCTAGAAATAAAGGTATTGAACTAGCGCGAGGTGATGTTATAGCGTTTTTAGACGATGACGATATTTGGTTTCCCGAGTACTTAGCAAGCGTGGAGCAAACCTACTTGAATAACAGTCAGGCAGCAGGCACAACCTGTGGTAAACGTCTAATGCACGACCATTCAATTGATGTGGTTAATAAATTGAATGAAGTACAAGAAGATGAGCTAAGGCTTGGCAATACGTATTGTGGCATGAGTGGGGTGACAGTCTTAACATCTGTAGCAGAAGAAACGCTTTTTGATGAGCAATTAGAAAACGGTCAAGATTGGGATTTTTTTGTAAGAATTGTACAAGCTGGCAGAAAAATAATTAATATTACAGCGCCTTTATTTTTCTATCGCGTTAATCTTTATTCAGGTATTTCTGCAAGAGTCAAAACTATTCGCCCGTCTGCAGCTGAAAGTAGATTAGCATCTTCTGTTAAACATAAAACATGGCTGGGTGAAAAGGCATTTAATGACAGGGTTGCGAAACAGCTTTTAGAGGGGGTTTCTAAACGTTCCCATAAGTTTGGATGGATAGCTTTATGCATAAAATTTATCGGTTTAAAACCCACTTTGATTTTCTTATTCAGTCGATTTAGTAAGTAGATACAGATGAGAGCTTATTTTCAACCAAAAAGTCATGCAAATAAATTTATTTCAATAAACCAAAATGTATTGAAAAAAATGGGTTATGAAATTTTTAAGCTGAACGCTATGCTTTCAGTCAAAACCGAATGGAAGAACAGAAATAAAGCGCTTGTGGTTATGAATTGGGTCGAGGATCAAATGTATCGAAAAGATGCAACCATGTTAAGTACAATGCGTTCATTTATTCGTTACCAGTTTTTTCTATTTTTGAGCCTTATTTTTTGTAAAAATAAAATTTGGATTAGGCACAACTTTGTGCCTCACAATGCTAGTGGCAATTTGGTGTTTTTTTAGACCATGGTCTGGAGTTTAAAGCTTTATAATTATCGGAATGTTTATTTAGAAGATTATATTAGATCGCAACATTTGTTACATCCTCTTTATGAGTCCGATGAAGATCTACTTGAAAAAACGACTAATGCAAAAATGGTAGATTTAAAAGGTGAAATAACAACGGTTTTATTCGGCTCTATAAAACCTTACAAAGGTGTAGATAAACTTTTAGAATCTTGGTCAAAAGATCTAAAACTGACGATATTGGGTCGTTGTTCAGACGAGTCTTACACTAATTCTTTAATGCCATTATTAAGACTAGAAATCTTAAAGTAAATTGGTTAAATGAATTTATATCAGATAAATTATTAGACGAATCGTTGTCAGCTGCTCACTGTGTTGTAATGGCTCATAAAGACAAATCTATGGTCACTTCAGGGTCTTTTTATCATGCACTTACTTTTGGATGCAACGTACTAGCAAGTGAGTCAGCATTTACCAGTCATAAAGCTAAGCAGCATGACTTTATACATTTGGTAAACTTTGTTGGCTTAGATGAGCAAACATTAGCCAATATTTGGATAGAGAAAAAAATTTTTTATCTAGTATCCTGCCCATTTATGGTCGTAAATCTTTGGAATATAGCTGGAAATCTCTATTAAATAATTAACCATCGAATCGGCTTAAATGAACGTTACGGATAGAGCATACAATGGCAACAGAACATAAAATCGCTTTTAGCGTTATTTGACCACAACTTCACATTCAAACCGGTGTGACATTAAATATCGTGAATTTGTAAACTGTAGAAGAAACCAAAGCCCAGAGGATACATTAAGAAAATGGCTATAATTGTAATTGTAATGCACGACCTTAGAGGCGGTGGGGCCGAAAAAATGATGGTCAGGCTTGCCAATCAGCTATCTGCCAATGGTGATAGCGTGCATTTGGTGCTTACTGCTGAAGGAGGGGTTAACAAAAAATTTGTTAACGAAAACGTCAATTTAGTCGAACTTGGTTGCGAAAGAACGCTGTCATCTTTTGGTAAGTTACGCAAAACGTTAAAAGCTATTGAACCCGACGCAATCCTGTCTGTACTCACTCATATTAATGTCATTGCTGGCATCACTTGCTTTAGTCTTGGTTGGCAAAGCAAACTCTCTGTAAGCGAGCGAAATGCCTTTTCTCTAGACAGGGCGTTGAAAACCGATAGGGTAATGAAGTTGGTGTATTTTATTGCTCCATTTATTTACCAATTACTACCTAAGCCAGTTATTGCAGTTTCCAAAGGTGTTGCTGATGATCTCGTAGAACATACCATGGTCAAACGCAAAAATGTTACAACAGCAAGCAACCCTGTTATCACCGTTGAAACAATAGAAGCCTCGAAATCTGCGCCACAGCACGAATGGATAATAAACAGCGATATACCAGTGTTATTGAGTATCGGGCGGTTATCTCATCAAAAGGGTTTTGACCTACTTTTGAAAGCCTTTAGCCTTGTGCAAAGTGAAATTAAGTGCCGGTTAATAATCTACGGTGAAGGCGAACTAAGAGAAGATTTAGTTGAGCAGGTTAATGAATTATCGCTCAGCGAAGTCGTTAGCTTCCCGGGCTACATAGCAAACCCGATAGCAGAGATGAAAGCGGCAGACTTATACATACTGTCTTCTCGGTTTGAGGGTAGCCCAAACGCTATCGTCGAAGCCATGTCAGTTAACACACCCGTGATTGCTTTTGATTGCCCCCATGGCCCTAAAGAAATACTCAGAGATGGCACTGTGGCACCATTAGTTGAGTACTTGGATGTAGATGCTTTAGCTAAGGCAATTGTGTCGACGTTAAAAGCAAAGAAGCCGGTGGACTATACCCAGGATGTTGCTAGGTTCAGCTCAGCAAATTCAGCTAATGAATACCGCCGACTTCTTTTAGAATAAAAATTTATATTGATACCAACATATTAATGTTGATTTATAACCAACAAACACTATCAAATGGGTGGTGAACCATTTCGTCCTCGCTGCCCACACCAAACTTTTGAGCCTCTGCAAGTGTGCATAAAGCACCGGGGAAACCATGAGAATTATCATATTGAGCGAGATTCTCTCTATGCTCAAAAAACGTGGTTACCGACTTGTAGTTACGCCCAATAAACTCATTAACGTCTGCAAACACCTCTTTTTTTTGTTCTTCTGGCAAGTCAAAGTATGCTCTGCAAAGGATATTGACAAAATCAAAGTCAATACAATAAGGTTTCTCTTTTAATAGGCCTGAATCGGTTTGATGGCCCAGACAACTGTTAATGAGTGCCATTTTGGATTGTTTTTCGGCGTTAAGTGCATCATAAATCCACAAGAAATGCGCAGCGCCACCAACATCTCTAACGGTAGCATCTTTAATAAACACATCGTGAAAACCCTTTTTCCACAAACCGGTTTTAGCGTCAACGCGTTGATTCAATTCAGACACTGCATTTTCAAAAAAAACACTCATTTGCTCTTTTGATACTAAGCCAGCCTCTATATAAAGATCTTGAGACATTTGAATAGCTGCTAGTGCACCACCACCTATATGTGACGCAGGCCAAATATTATGCCAACCTAAATGCCAAGAACTCTTCTTTAGACTTCCGTAAAGTCCTTTGCCTTTATAGAGCTGTGGAAAACGAAGACCCATTTTATCTATAAATTTTGTTAGCTTCGCTTTGGATTTTATAAGCTCAACATATTCGCCACAAGGGCGTAAGGCTTGAATATAATTGGTATCTTTAGAAAGAAGAATTAAGCCAGAAATCGCATAGGCTGTAGCATGTTCTTTACCATGAGCCGTGGCATTTTTTTTGGTGAAATAGCCGTTTTCATCTTGGCATGACAAGATTTTTTCTGCCCATTGTGCACGACTGTTTTCATCAGTGTATTGGTACAATAATCCCATGACATAAAGGGTGAATATGATATCAACAGATCCATAAAAGTCCCAATCCGTATAGCTGTCTTTATAAGCAAAGTCACCGGCTAAGGTGCTTTTAGAAATACACTCAGTTAAGGGAACATCACCACAATAAAAACGATTTAGGTAATCCATTACTATTACATTAGATACAATTTGCATAATTTACTCTTGGGTAAGTTTAAGGTAAGAGCGGGCAGCGTTCGTAAACTCATATCCTTCAACAGCCTTTTTATCAATGGCTTGAGGGTTGGCAAGTTTGGCCAAAATCACAGCAGCAAGTGCCTCGTGATCACCCACTTTTACTAAGTTAACGCCGTCAATATGACCGATTAACTCAGAAGGGCCGGTTGGACAATCGGTTGAAACAATCGGAACACCAAGCGCAATAGCTTCAACTAAAACGGTAGGCATGCCTTCAAAGCGTGAAGAAAGCACAAACAGCTTTGAATTTTTCATATATTTGTAAGGGTTGTTAGTATAACCAGCGAACACCACACTGTTTTCGAGCTTTAGTTCGGATCTTAGTTTGATTAAAGCATCATGATCGGGGCCGTCGCCTACTAACACTAATTTAGGCATATCCTCTTTTGCTTCAATACATATAGAGTAGGCTTTCATCAATATATCAAAGCCTTTTTGATGCTTCAGTCGTCCGACGCCACATATGTAATCGCCTTGGAGATTATCGTCGTTTAACGGCGCTAAACCTTGCTCGATGACTGCTTGGTTAAATACTGCATTTTCTACAAAACTGACTTTCTTCTGCTGAACAAATGGCATGGCCTTTACTTCATTTGCCAGGTCTTTCGACACACAAACAATACTAAGTTTGGCCATTGAATATAGCGCATACATAATTTTTAATGTTAGAGCGCCTAATTTTTGACCGCTGCCCTTAAAGTCGACATGCCTAGTCAAAATGAACGAAGTCTTAGATTTGCTGAGGGCTGTCAAAAATGCCACTATATTTGCTGTTTCCTTGGCAGAAATAACAATGTCGATGTCTTTATCCGACAGAAAATGTTTAAACTTACTAAGCGCTGCAGATGTTTTTTTAAATTTATTATCTGAGTTGCGAGGTTCGACGAATACGTTGTCTCCGTATAATCCCTTAACTACTGCTTCGTCTTCCCAAAGTACGTAATAATAAACGTCAAAACCAAAACCTTCGAAAGCCTTGCCTAAGTTCGCTGTTACTCTCTCCACACCACCATCCAGGATTAATTCCTTGAGCAAAAAAACAACCTTTTTCTTTTCCAAAACCTAGCCCCTGAATACAAAAAGTCAAATAGTGTTTAAAGATAGCACTTATTTTTGTCCAAGGTTACGAAAAAACATGCTTAGTAGGTAGCCAAAAAAACAACGGGTATAGATTAACAGCAAGGTGCAAGCTCTCTACAAATTGTTAACTTAAAACCATGAAATTTAACTTGATTTTTACGTTTGCTAATATTTAATTAGTCAAGATAATATTGTTGGAGTGTCTCTAATACCTAAGCCGGTGACAAAGTAAATTACTTTGGGTGCGTCTTTCATTTTCGAACCAGTAAAGCAGGAATAGTTATCGATATATGTAGTATAAAACTTTTTTTTACAACTAACTTCATCTGAAGTGATATAATTAATTTAGTCAGTACAGAGGAATATCGATATTTTAATATCGGACTGTTCACCATAATTTGACACACACTATTGACAACATTTGAGTTATAGGTAACTCTTTGATTTTTATTACTCACCACTTTGCGGGTGAGGGTAATTTATAGTAACGATTTTTTTAAAGGGAGCTTTGGCGATGCTAAATGTAAAATTAAATGACCTTTCGATTTATTATAAGGGCTGAAGCAGTTATTAGTATATTAGCTTGTTATTTGTTAATGAATAGCAATGCAACTTTAGCAGTTAGCTGCTTTTTTTGAACAAAAAAAGATATCAAGATATTTAAAAAATAATAAGAGGATGATTAGTCTTAATTATGGAACCTAACTGGAAATATAAACGTCCTATCAACGTAATACTTTCGAGAATCAAAGCCTTTCCTTTCTTGTTGAGGGCTATTGTATGGATGATTTGGTTACTTAGGTTTGTTTTTAGACGTTTTCGTAACCCATCACCAGACAATGCAACCGGAGTTATGGTTAATGATGAATTAAAGTTGCTTTACATAGCCAACCCAAAAGTTGCATCTAGTACTATCAAGAGCTTATTTCTTAATTCCATACCGAATAGTGAATTTCTGCTAACCACTTCTTATACACAATTTGCTAAACAATATTCAGATAAATATGGTTATTGTAAATTTTCTTTTGTTCGCGATCCTGTTGAAAGACTTTATAGCTGTTGGCAAGATAAAATTAGCAATAACAAACGATTTGCAGATATATTTATTATCACTCGCTTTAAGGGGCTATATCCCGATATGCCTTTTGAATCTTTTGTGAAGTGGCTGTGCTCTGATAATGGTAAAGATGAATGTGCAGATAGGCACTGGAAATCTCAATCTAAACTTTTAAGCTCAGGAAATCCCACTTTTGATGATGCCAAATTTTATAACTTAAATAAATTAAGCGAGATTGTTACCGATTATGCTCAAACAAATAATTTATCCATCACTCAAAACTTGTGGAGGAATAGACTAGGGGGTGACAGCAAAGGAATTGAGGCAATATCGAAAGATACGCTTCAACTTATTTTTCTACGGTACGAAAAGGACTATGAAGCTTTTGGCCCCTTGTTTAAGACTTCTCGATCGGTTTTAGGTGGGTAAACCTTTGCAGGTACGCCAAGCAAAGTAGCGTTTTCAATTAGACAAGACTTGTTGACAACAGCATTTGCGCCGATTCTTACTCTTCTATTTATTATAATGTTCCCGTAGTGAGGTAGCGACAATCCCGGACCAAAAACGTTTGGAGGAATACTAAAGCCAAGTTTCTTACTGTTTGACTTGAACAATAATTTTACTAAATAGCCGAATGACGACCAAAGTACCCCAGTCTTTGTGTTTGTTACATATTCTAGTAGACGTAATCGACGCAAAAACTTCCAAGTGTCATTAAGTAAATATGCTAGAAACGATTTTTGAAAAGTGCCATTTTCTTTGTCTTTGGCAAGGTAAAGGTTGTAAACTTTTTTAGAGTTTATCATTTAATTTAAGACTTGTTTGCTTACGGTACAACAGCCATAGACTTCATTCGTACTTGGATTACCAAAGTCCTAATGACTTTGAACAAAACCATGAATTACAAAAAGTAGCTTAACTTATGTGGACTCCCCCGTGTCAACAACAAAAATAATGTTAAGCAAAGAAATAAATGCGTACTTATGTACGAGCTCTAATTGAGTTGCATACTCAGGCTCTATGATATTTACGCGAACAGGTCGACAAATCTGGGGTGCGAGCTTTAAGCTCATTGTTAAGCACTGTCTTGACCTGCTGATTTTTATCTTTGTTTATGCATTTTTTGTTGTATGAACTCGTTTTTAAGCTGCGAGTAATTCAGCTTTATACTCGGTGCCTTGTGTCAGCATGGCAAAGGAAGTTCGCACGGTTTTGTTGGCCAGGGCCACGGCCGCACATTTATTGCCTCGTCGTTCGGCCAGGGCTTTAAGCCACATTTCTTTTTTGGTTTTAGCTTCTCTTTTGACAACCTGTCTCACGACTGACATTGCGCCGCTAATAAGTTGGCTTCTGAGCATACTGTTTTTGCATTTTTTGCCTATCGTACCCAGTTTCACCTTGCCGCCAGTGCTATGCTGAATGGGTGTTAAACCTATACAGGCAGATGCATTCTTTCCTTTGTCAAATGTCCCCAATTCCGCACATCCAAGTGAAATATAAAGATTCACCGCGTTAATAGGGCCAACACCTTCAAGTTTGAGCAGTTTTTTACAGTCCGGATGTATTTGTATAGATTTCTCCAAACTCGTATCATAGGTTGCGATGGTTTGAACCACTAACTCAAATTGATTTTTTGCTGCATTTATTGCTTGTCTGAACTCCATGGATAATCCATTCTCAGCGTCTTCCAAAATATCTTCTATCTTCTATTTTACGTATCATGCCCGCACCATTATTGGGCGAACGAAAATTCAATTCTAGTAATAATGCGATAATTTGTTTTCTAGAGGCATCCCGTTGTTTTATGGCTAATTCCCTTAAGCGCTGTATCGATTGTAATTGCTGCTGCTCGACACTTTTACCCGATATAAAGGTGATATCTGGCAACAACGCGGCTTGAATCATCGCCAACGCATCGTTTTTATCCGTTTTTTGATTTTGTCTGACGATTGATACCAATTTAGCTGAAATGAGACGCGCATCATGCCCTGCTTCTATTGCCCGCTGTAGCCAATAGTTGGATGTGCCACATGCCTCAAATATAATCGTCGCGGGTTTAGCGTTAATCAGCCAACAAAGAAACTCGTCCGGTGTCATTTCTTCATTAGAAAGCACCTTTTTATCTCTATAGATACAAACTTGAATCACTTTTTTTTGCTAAATCAACGCCAACTTTAGTACGATACATATTGCGGACTCTCTATAATATATTTGTGTGGTAACGATTATATTACTCCACACTCAAGGATGTGGGGGAGTCCAATTATCTGGGGTAGTAGTCTTAGGTTGACCAGGTCAAAATTATGCAGCAGATTGCCCGTCGGAATAAGGACGTAGGTTTATTAAGCGCTTACGGTTATTTCAAAGGGGTGACAATAAGGGATAGTGATAATCATTTTATTGACAGCAATACTAATATGAGTGCTGTGATAGAGGTTCACGTTTGGATTGGTATAAACACCACTATACTTAAAGGTGCAACTATAGGTAAAGATGCCGTTATTGCTACGGGAGCGGTTTTCACTAAAGATGTTCCTTCAAAGTGTCTTGCTGGTGGTGTCCCAGCAAAAGTAATAAGAAAAAGTGTGTAATGGAGTTAGGTATTATAATAATTAATAGAGAGTAGTTACTTAATTTGCCAAGCTATCAGCTACCCATTATTATCTCGGTAATGCTTCCCTTTTATATAGGCTTTTAAAAAATCCACTAATAAAATAGATTGTTTTTTCTTACTTACTTTTTTAACTAAATGAACGACTAAAATGCGAATTACACGATATGAGGATCGCATCCAAGAATTATAATATCTTAATCGAAGAGCTTGATCATAACTTCGTTCTTTCAATCTAAATTGTGTAACTAAATCCTCTTCATCTATAAACCTTGAAAGGGAGTGCTCAAAGCCTTGTATAATCCTTATATCAATAGAACTTATCTGGTTCACACGATGACAAAACGTATAATCGACACCATATAAATAAAACCTCTCATCAAATGTAGAACCATATATAGCAGCAACATCACTGACAACCTTATTACCGATAACCATTCCGCTACCTATTGTCATTAATTTATCATCAACATCCAATTTTTTTATCTGGCTAACTATTATACCATTACATTTTGGTCCTGCGATTTTGTTTTTATAAGTAATCATTGGAACACATAATTCACACTCTGTAGCATTTAAGGTCAACTCCAAATAATTTTTATTTAAATGCGAATCATCATCTAAAATGACATATTTATGGCTTTTAACTAACTTAATAAATTTGTTATATATTTTTGCCAACGATTCATTATTTATTGTTTCCTGAATGTTGACATTTAACCCCATAGCTCTAAAAGGCATTGTATCTTTACAATTTAAACTACTGGGTCCATTATTCCATATAATTAGTTTACAATTATGATATTCAATTTCTGAATTTAATAATGTATTTAACGTCGTTGATGTTGAAATTTCATTGTTATACAGAAGAACCAAAAAAGTAACATTATAAACTCCATCAATCATTTAGATTTCCTTAATATAGTCTCAGAAAAAGATTTTAATCCGCGCGGCGAAACCATGGCGTGCTCTAAATGGGCATTAAAAATAACCAAAAGCTAATTTTTATTCCATTAACTTTTTTATACGGGCGATATAACCTAGGTTTTCAAGTTAAAACTGGCTTCTAATAGCTAAATTCATGTGGAGTCACTTTGGCTAGCGCATCATAAGAATTCAATTTCGATTATGGTTAAATAAGATTTATTGTGCAAGTTAAATTGCCAACAGCGCCGCTGGTGGCTTATTAAGTGAAGTCCAAAAAGGGCTAAAGTAAGCGTCAAAGTCGTATTAAATAGCAAACTTTAGCTGATCTCTGACAACGTCATTCTTTTCTTGATTTATGATAGTGACGTTTATTCTACCTATACACCTTAAATTGGTTGGGTTGAACCGTATAAACGGTGATTTGATATCGATACCAGTGCAAATGGATTACCGTCTGTGCGAGTAATAATTTGAGCCATTATCAATCACTTTCTCAATAAGAAATAATCTTATCTTTAGTGCCCGACCTACCCGAAAACGCGATTGCCGTAATGCAAAATTTTTAGGTTACAGGACACCAAGAGAAGGGCGTTTGGTAAGACTATTCAGTTCACTTTTGCTTTTTTACACCCCAAATGCCATTTTTATTGTCAACATACACCTGATAGCGACGCACTATATCCTGTTCTATGTTCGTTATTTTCTTTATGGTTGGTGGATTGACCCACGATGAATTCAAAGATGAGAGTATAGATTTATTGATTTTTAATATTTCATAATCTTCGTTGTGAACTTCAACGTTTGAAAGATCACCAATGGAATGCCCCTCCCCCATATTTATACCTAAGTTAATCAATATCTTACTTAGTATTATTGACGTACCACTTCGATGCACCTTAAAACAACTATTTGTCTAAATAAATCATTTCCCATAATATGTCACATTGATTTTCTTAAGATTTGCTTAATAAATATTTTCAACCTAAAGAGAAGAAAAGCTTTGACTGGTATTTTATCTAAAGATGTAATCACATTAATTATGGCTTGATTTGCACTATCCTCATCCCACAGATCTGTTCTATTCTCGCCGTAATTTGAAAAATCATTGTTAAAGATATCATTGTCAGAATGAGACAAATGATAACGCTTATTTAATTCAATATTAGACTTTACATAACGGGCATAAAACTGCTGGGCATCTAGTCTTGATGGTAATGCTTTTTTTCCATTTGAAAGATTAAGTCGAATTTTATTTCCAAAAAACTTATCAACTCCAGATTTATTTATCAAATGTCCAACTTTTGTTTTTTCAAACCCATGACTTTCATTCACTCTTATAGAATCGACAGTAAGACCTGGAGCTATGATATTAAAAAAATCAAGAACCACATCTGATTTATACAATAGCCTCTTATCCATTATCCTTATAGTGATGTTTTCCTTACCAAATGCAGATTCCCACAGGAGTGTTTTTTTATTAAAATCCAAATAATCATCATAATATGATTTATATTTAGGTAGTGCTTCTCCGCTACAGGAATAAAAATTAAATGCTGGATTAATATTTTTTGAGCCCTGTTGGACATGAGATATTACTAATTGATCCTGCCGCCGTATATATAAAATAATATTCACATCAAAATACTGAGCTAATGCTAGTTTCAATTCAGATATATGATCTCCGCCAAATATCCAAGAAAAGGCTTCAGCAGACATAACAACTGTGTTGCAAGACGTCTTATTTAATTCATTCGCTAGTTTTTTAGCCTTATGTACAGTGAAACCATTCCCATTTATTAAATTATCATACTGATCAATAGACCTGTTTATCCAAAAACCCGCATTACCATTTAAAATAATGTTTCCTTTAGGCGTTTTATTAAAAAAAGATATGCCGTTTTCTTTTAGTTTTTCTTTATGGTTTACTAACGCAACTTGTATAGAAGAAGTACCTGTTTTATGGCTACCTATATGTAGATGTAATTTTTTTTTCATAAACCTTCATCTTTATATTGTGTTTATTTATTTGTAACTACTCAGCGGGTATAAAGATATTAGGCAGCATGCCATTTAATAATAACGTTAATGCCGTGGACCCACTGATCCCTTGTTTTTTGCAGCTCGACAGATAGCTACGTAATCCAAAAAACATTTTGGCTCCGTTAGCACTTCTAAAACATCCCGATATCTTTTGTTGAACCTTTGCCATCCTCAAATCATTTTCGCCCTGATTATTAGTGAATGGCACTGCCTCATCCGTCATGAATCTAAGTACATCGCTTTCATAGTTTTGTAATCGCTCAAGTAGGTTACGTGATTGAGTTCTTTTAGGCCGTCCTCGCTTACCTTTCACTGGTATCGGCGCAGGACTTTCTTTTTCTCCTGCCTTTAAAATCGCTTGATAGTGACGTCGCAAGGTGTCTTGTCTTTCAACACTGAGTAACCCGCCAGCCTTATCTACCTCTTGATTGAGCTTAACTAAAAACACCCGTATTTCCTCAGCCCAAGCTTGATTATCTTGCTCATACGCTCGAGTTAATTCTCGCAGGTGATGCGCATTGCATAATGAATGTAGGCACTCATAACGATAATAAGGTTTCCAATGGTCATGGCACATCACACCGTTGAACTGGGGTAATATGTCAATCTCATCCATGGCATCATGGCCTCGTTTTTCATGGGCTGATAAATACGTCCAATCCAGAGACGAAGCGTTATGTAGCCATTGTCTTTTTCCGTTGATATTGATGCCAGTTTCATCGGTATGTAATGTCTTTTCTTTTCTCAAGTTCGCTTTGATAATATCTAATGCTTGCGTCTCTTCCAGTTTGGTAAAAGCGGTATTGATAAAGTTGAAAAGACTGCCGCTGCTCAAAGGTATATTAAGCTGGTCAGTGAAATACTCACGAATGCGCTCATAAGGCAGTAATTGATATTGGGACAGGTAAACCGCATGAGCTTTTAACCCAATACCATATTGAATACGGCTATTAACGTCTTGGGGAAATGGGGCAACGAAGCGTTGACCTAACTCATTCTCAAGTATTTGTGCGCGATATTCAGTGACGACACGCTTAAACTCAATATCGACCACTTGCCGCACCTCTTCACCCATATCAGTATAGTTACCGGGCGGTAAAAGTGTGCTATCAACGATTAATTTATGTGTGATGTCAGGGTTGTCATCAAGTGGTAGCGTTGTGCCTTTATGCCCCTTTTGTCCACCTGATTTTTTAGTACTGTTGCCTTTTGAATTTTTCTTTCTATTTTGATCGGACGAGGGCGGTATACTGCTGTTATTACTGTTAAGCCCAAGCCGTTGACAGAGTAACGTGACAATAAGAAGCAATAAATCCATAGCAGTACGCATTGAAGGTGACAATGTATTGTCCGCTTCAATTTGTGCTTTAATGTTATTGATATTCGACTCAATATCAATGCCGCTTACTTTCATTTAGCCACGTAATTATCGAAATAAAACAGTATGATAACGCTTAGAAATGATCAAGCAAGTCGATCATTTTTTAATTTTTGATCGTTAAAAATAAACTAGATTATGTGCTGAGTAGTTACATTTATTTTAACCAAGTTTTCAAACCTAATAGCCTAAAAACATAAATTCCCATCAACAAATTCGAAAAAACCAAACTCACTGAAACAGTAATTGCAGCGCCGATAGCACCGTACATAGGCACAAGAGTAGCAAGCAATATTAAATTTAGTATCAATGTCATAGACAGTAATTTCAACGTTCTTTTTTCATTACCCGTCATATTCAACACTAAACCAACCGACCCCATCAGCACATTAACGGCTTGCCCTACACATAAAATAACCAGTAACGGATAAGCTGATAAATATTCTTTACCAAATAAGACTTCTATCGCAAACTGCCCAAAGAAAATGAGCGCCAATATAATTGGCAATGATACTAAACAACTTATTCGGACACTTTTCGTTAATATTTCCTGAGTTTGCTTTAAATCACCTTGCCTATAAAGTCTGGCCACTTGTGGCATAATGACGGAATTAATTGATCTTAATCCCAACGCAATTAACAACACACCTTGCATTGCAACTTTAAAAAATGCCACTGATTCAGTGTTAGCAAGCCAGCCTAAAAAGACACTGGCTAATACGGTACTTGATGTTCCTATAATTACCATCAATGTAAAAGGAGTCAAACTTACATGCCACTGCTTAATTAAATATTTTGGTTTTTCAATTTTAGACTCTTGTTTGATTATTTTATTTAAATACCAGGCACTCAAAAAAAATGCTAATAAAGAGGCTACAGCAGATATTTTTATTAACACCTCGCCAGTTAATTCGTTGTTATTAAAAATCAAAAAAGATAATAAGCTTAAAGTGATGACGGGCGCTAAAATTTGATTCGGGATTTGGGCTAATATGGGTTTTCTAAAGCCATTTAATATTGCCCCTTGCTGCACTAACAAACCGCGAAAGGGAATAATCATTAATGCAATAACCAATAATGATGCGACAGATGGTTTAAAAAAGTCATAATAAATAGCCAGAATAGAAATAACTGCCGTTATAAAAGAAATAATCAGGACATACCAACGTGACCAGCTAATGAGACCCTGCAAATGCTGCCACTTTTCATCGAGTTGGAGATTAGCTACCTCACGTATAATAAGGTTAGGTAACCCGGCAATAACTGGTAGTATTAATAGCGCAGCAATTGACATTACATAAGCGTATAATCCATATTGCTCTGGGCCTAAAAAACGAGCATAAATAACTCCAGTGATGACAGAAAGCCCGCGAGCAAACAAATTAACACTTGCTGTTCCCATAAATAATTTCAACAATGACTTTTCTTTGTTCATTTAATTATAAAAACCTTTGTAAAAAAGATAACAACTTAGTTTAAATACGCTTACATCCCCATTCTGGGAAATTTTTGCAAATATAAGCATTCAACTCTTTTTTGCTTTTGTATAAACACCAACATGCTCAGTTTCAGCTTCTACTCGCTCGCTGACCATTATTGCACTTAGTATAGGTAAAATAAAACGTCATTTTCCTAAAATCAAAATACATGATGCCTCATATTTTCCATATTGACATCTATTTTATATTCTTAAGGGAATGAAAGTCGGCTATTTTTCGCTTATTAATCAATCGTTTTCACATAATTCAGAATTTAGAACAAGCGCTTCCCGCTGTTGTGCAAACCAGCTCTGAATATTGCTTATGATGATGAACGGCTTTTATTCAAACAGACTTATCTGAGGCGGTGCTCGACTTTGTGGGGGCAATAATTCAACGACTTCGTCATTTTTTGTATTCAGGTGACTGAGTATCTTTTGGATCACCAATGGATGTTCATTAGACACATCCCTGTGTCTAACCCTACGGGCAGCATTCGCTGTGCAAATCGGCTTTCCTGCCGATTTGTCAATGCTCTCTATAACCTCCCACCACCGCATTGCTCACAGGTTTCAATGTCGATGTTAAAAACCCGTTTAAGTCTTTGCGCCCAGGTCATCGACTGGTGCTTTTGTGTCCGTATTTTTTCCTGCCCTGTCGGCAATGCTTGTTTAGCCTTATTTCTTAAGGCTGGTGTTATTGCCAACCTTTTTTCTGATACCCCAGAGCGGGACTCTCTTCAAAATAAGTAATGGCACAGTCTTTCGAGTTTACCCCTATCCTGTGCATTGCTCATGACACCTGCATTGAGACTGAAGCCTGCCATATTTGATGCACAGCCTGACGCAAGCCCCTGCTCTTCCATAGGTGCAATGGTTTGCAAGGTAAAGACCTTTCGTCCTTGCTGTTTGCCTGTAGCGATGCGATAAGTAATGGAATACCCGTGAATTTGCAACATCGGATCGTCTTCCAGCCCATCCAAAGCCAGGTAGTCATTGTCATCATCCCTCACTAATAAGCCCTCGCGCTCAAGAAAACCAGCCACACGTTGGCTAATGTGGTGAGTAAGACTATTCAGTTCACTTTTTGTCGGGGTTTTTATCGGGTGACCAATTCATCGGGAATGAATTTATTCATTACATCCATGTAATTCACCCTACGGGCCAGCAGAGCTGTTGCTGTTTATTCCAGATAAACAGGCTGGACAACCAAAGGTTGCCCGTAGGGTGAGAAATAGGGATGTTTCTCATCTAAACGCGTTTTGCCATAGTTATCTTCGGCATATACACCATCTGGGTAGACCTAAGTTGTTTCTCACCTTGCGGCGATAAATTTGATTTCAAACTCAACGGCAAATTAGTTTTGTGTGTAGGCACGCTTAATAGAAAAAACCATAAACGTATCGAACTAGTTATTAGGTCAATGGTAAAGGTGCCACAGGCCAGTTTAATACTGTGCGGCGATGGTATTGATAAAGAATATTTTATCGCTTTAGCACATGAATTGTTGGGTAAAGACCATTTTTTTCAAATGTCTTTATCCTTTGATGAAATGCCAAAGTTATACCGGAGTGTTGACTTATTTACTTTGCCTTCCGCAAATGAACCTTTCGGGCGCGTCTATCTTGAAGCTTTAGCAAGCGGCACTCCGGTAGTCGCGCCTGATGATGATATGCGCCGCACTATTATAGGAGATGCTGGATTGGTTTGTGATGTAGAAAATACCGAGGAATATGCGCAGGTTTTAGAAAAAGCGCTTGATACCGAATGGGGCACTAAGCCTCTTGAGCAAGCAAATAAATTTAGTTGGGTAGAGATAGCTTTAAAATATAAGGCTGTAATTAATTCAATGCTTGTCGATAAAACAGAAAAAAACACCTTGGTTTAATCAATATATGGCTAATAAAAAAGCGTTCTATTTTCCCTTTATACACGTTAATGAATATGTGGAAATATCTAAAGAAAGTATCTCGGAAAGTGGTTTTGAAGTACTAGATTTTAAAAAATTATTTCACATCAAAAACATATTTGATAGAAAGAATAATGTTGCCGTGCTTAATTGGTATGAAGATCGATTGTATCAAAAAAGATTCGGCAAGCTCAGGGCGTTCATTGAGCATTTTATTGTTTTCTTTCAATTGATTTTAATGCGGCTGTTTGCCAGCCATATTATTTGGGTTAGGCACAATTTTAAACCACATAATAGGGCGCAGCGACCTTTTACCCACAAACTTACCTGCGGGGCATTGAACCTGCTTGCTACTAAAATCGTTACTCTTGAAAAAACAGAGTCTTTCAACTCAACTGTTATTCCGCACCCTCTTTACCGCAATGACGATGAAATGTTGCATGATATTAACCGATTAGAACCTGTGAGCTTTGAAGTCGAATGCCTTTTTTTTGGCACCATAAAACCTTATAAACGACTAGATGAATTACTAACGCTATGTGCGGCGCTTAGTATGTTTGTGGCTGTTAATCCTTTACAACCGGTATTTCTCTAAGTATCTCTAAATATATCTTGAACAGCTAAATCAACAATGGCATATTATTATTTATGAGCTCGGGTACAGTTTTTATTTGTTGGGCTATGTCTTGATAAGCATGAAAATCAAATCGACTAATTTGAGAATTTATGTTTTCTTTCGTCTTATTTCACGTTCGTCAAATTATTGATTAATAATCAAATGGTTAGTTGATTTATTGTAACAAAGCTAGCGGAACACCCTATTGCTTTTTGCATATTATTTATAAATTATTTGTATTCCATTATAGATACTCATTTGCTCGATTAAATTTGTCTTTTGTTATTAAATTAGAGGGTTTCTTATATGCCAATTATGCTGAAAGGCGATACAAGTGTTTTATTTATTCATATCCCGAAATGTGGTGGTTCAACTTTTGAACGTTGTATGGCAGATAGAGGGTGGCAGGAGCTTCTAAGTATTAGAGGGGTTAACGCAAAAAACCTTAGATTTATGCATTGTACTCCTCAGCATATGCATGTTGAACTTTTGAGTAGAATCGTTCGGCCAGAGTATTTTGATAAAATTGTAACGTTAGTTCGAGAGCCTGTATCCAGATTAAAATCTGAATACGCATGGCAGAGGGCACAATCAATTACCAATCTAGCGCCTGCAGACTGGGTTGAACATGCATTCTCAGCATTTAAACAAGATCCTTTTGTCTACGACAATCATATTCGTCCTCAAAATGATTTTATACTTAACGAAAGTCTAATTTATAAGCTAGAACAGGATGGTATTAATCAAGCTCTAAATGCGGTCTCTCCTTTACAAATAAAGCGCAACCCGTTTAAAAAAATATTTCGTAGCACTCAAGTTTCACAATTGAAGAAAACGATAAAACCTATCGAGATACATGAAGCTTTCGATAAAAAATTGACCCAGATTCAAGATTTTTATGGGAAAGATTACGAAGTTATCGGCTATGAGACAACCTGAAATTATATTTTTTCAGCGCGGTAACATGCGCTAACTCGCGACCAAATAATGTACAGTACACCCAGTGCGCTAAGATATAACTGTAGAAGGACGGATCAGAGGCCGCCCAATATTGCGCTGGGGTTTCCTCACTTAAGCGTGCTGACCTTGTTGGCTGAAGGGAAAAGTAATATGCACCATCAATGAAATGCCATAAACTGTAGTGGCAGTGATTGCTTCAGGGCAATCGCATTAAAATATTTGTAGCAGTTTCAGCAAGTAATCATTATCCCAACCTGCCATTTGCCGCTTAATCTTAATACCTACCTTATTATCATTATCTGACGTTAATAAATTCAAAGATATGTGGCGTAATATTGCCATGTTTTGATCTGCATATCCTTGACGAATTCGACAATGATCTTCGTCAAATGCCATATCTAATCTCCAGTGAAGATTATTCTCTACACCCCAATGAGCACGTACATAGTGAGCAAATTTCTCTGCATCGTTATGCTTAACGCTACTAATAAAGTATCGCGTTTCTTCTGACCATTCGTTCGCAAGAAATCTTCTTGATTTGACGCTAACAATACTGGCAAGGTGTGGGTGAGTATGATGCTCAGTAAGCCAGTCAATTCGGTTGCAGGAAGTCACTGTTCTTTCTTCAATACGGCCATGCCCTGAATCAATACTCTTATAAGTATTTAACGTGCCCTCATAACTTTTAGGGGTATTTTCAAAGAATAAAATCACATCATCATGTAGGGTGCTTTGATTTCCTTTCAGTGCGGTTAAATAATCAGCGCCTTTACTCACGATCAGTTCAGCCGATTTCTTTTGTGTGTTTAATGCATCGGTTGTGATGATACTGCCTGTGATGTCTAAGTTTTTGAGTAGGGAAGGTAAGGCGGTTATTTCATTCGATTTTTCATCAACTTTCACTTGTCCAAGTGCCAGCTGATTATCATGTGACCATGCGCTAACCATATAAATAGCTGATTTATTAGATGACTTATCATGAGTGCGTCGAAGGCATTTACCGTCAATAGCGATCACATCGCCCGTGACATTTTTTACTATCTCTTTGATCCAGCTAGAAAAACAGGTTTGAAATTGCTCAGGATCAATTAAGGAAAAAATACGTCCCAAAGTATCATGAGACGGAATACCATTTTCTAGGGATAAATATTGTTCAAACCAAGTGCGTTTAATGTTGGCAAATTTTTCAATGGCAACCCAGCCATCACAGCCACAGATAACGGCACATAGGGTAATAAAAAAGATGTCATCTAATTTATGTAATTGTTTTCTTAGAAGACGAGGATCTTCAATGTCTTTGAAATGTTCGATAAGTGTGGGCTTGTATTTGGTCATATTACGTCGCGTAAAGCGAAGTAATAGATCAAATTAGGGGATCTGTGTCAAGCCATTTTTAATGCGATTGCCCTGGTGATTGCTTGGCTCTTCGTAGTCATAAACCTTTTGCATGTGGTACTATCTTTTATGCACAACTCGGGAGAGTCAGTGACTTGGTGTTACACAACTAGGGCCGCATCCACTGCTAGTACTTTTAGCTTGGTTACCACTGGCCATTTTTAACGCCGCACAATTTATTGCTAGGATTAAGATCGTAAAATAGTTGTCAGGAATTTTTACAAGTTCTCATTTTGTTTTTTTTAAAATATTTCAAGTGTTTGATTAAAATGATAATTTATTTTTTGGCCTGATATTTGCTAGAAGTAATTAAGTAAGTAAGTAAGTAAAACTAATTTAAATTTTGGAGTTATTAATGAATATTCAAGCTGGTATTAAATATATTGCACTTGGTGCTATTTTTCTTGCGTCCGCTAGCAGTTACGCGACAATTATTGCCTTCACCGATTTTAACGATAAGACTGCAAGTGGTGCGACTGCGTCAAATCTTAATTGGACAATAAATGGTATTAGCGACCCTCTTAGTCTTACCGCCACCAAAAATCTTAATCTAAATTCAGCAGCCGAAGACATGTTCGCTGTAGATTATAATTTGTTTACTGAAGGTTCTTGGTCAGTGGATATCGCTCTCAATGTATTGGCTGTGAACAATATTGCACTGTCTACCGTTAGTTTGAATGCATACATTTTTTCTAATTCTGATATATTGCAATCGGTAAGTCGTGACCTAGATCTTAATCTTTCTTTGTTTTCTGGTGCAAGTTTATTGGCTGATGTAAATGAGTTAAACATCTATGCCAGTGGCGGCCCAGTGGTACAAGGTCAAGCTGTTTCTTTTGACTTGTCCGGTAACACCTTATTAGCCGGCAATGATTATTTTTTACGGTTAACTGCAAGCACTAATATTGCTAGAGGCAATAATGCTGGTTTCGACAATTTAAACATAGAAGGCTTAATCCAGGCGGTCAGTGTTCCTATCCCTGTCCCTGAGCCTTCTTTATTAGCTATCTTTGGGCTGGGCATCATGCTGATCGGTGCTCGTCGCTACAAATAGTAAACCCATATAATTATTAAGTTTGCTGAACTAGTCGTAAAATGTAGTTGATTTTTTTGGCGCCCTAATACACAAGTGTTGGGTGTCTTATTGCAAAAGCATCATTTGATATTACCTATCTTGATTCTCTATCTTAAATTTTCAACCTGTTTTCTATTAGTACATTATTAGATTTCAATTAACTTCGTCAAAAAACATGAATTGAGTTTTTTTGAACAAAGTTTTCACAAGAAATAAATACTTTTTTCAAGTACATAATGGCAGTAACACTACTTGTTGCAACAGCTAGTGCTCACTTGGGTTATGTTTGTTATTACTGGTGTCGGGATTTCTTACACTTAGTAAATGTGGATTGATTGAGTGTGAATTTAAAGATGCAGTATCTTGGCAAATGGCTGATTGCATTGGCATAAAATTCTTTTTAGCCGCTTTTTTAATGGCTTCTATAAAGGTCATTAATGCAATGGGTTCGTTATTACCGATATAAAACACTTTCTGAGGGCCCTGAGCATGATCACACTTGTAGTTATAAGAAGTCTAATAATGATCTCATAATGATATAAAAACAATGGTAAATTATACCCGATGACAGTTCAGATCGCCTAAGTTCACTTATCTACAGACCGTTTTATGTCATTTTTAGAATTATGTGAATACATCGTAGATAACTGTACCGTTATCAACAAATATTATGATTTGTAACATAGAATTTTCCTTACCCATGTCCACTGTTTTATCTGGTGCCAAAGGCTGGAAAGCCATTCATATTTTCGGAGACGTCATCGCCGCGATGTTATGCACTGTCAGTCCGTAACCACAGAGATGTATGCCCCGTGGTTCAGAGGATCTTATCTTTTGCTCTTGCTCTTGTCCTATTCTATCAACTAGCCACTATTTACTGCCTTATCTACTATCCTTAGTCGCGATTATCAGCCCATTAACTCATCCATCATGGTTGAAAGTTGTTTGCGCCAATGGATGGTTTTTACATCTGCTGCTACTTCTGCGCTAGTTTTATCTATTACCGAAAAGCTTGGGCGTATAGCTGGGGTAGGGTATTGGCTTGCTGGAATAGGTGATATTGGGATGGAATGTTTTAGTAGCCCTTTTTCAATAGCAAGCTCTTGAATAGCTACCGCAAAGTCATACCAAGAGGCAACACCGGCATCTGTCCAATGATATACACCACAGACTTGTGGTTTTTCAACAACCGCCCATAACCACTTTGCTAATCCTGCTGCCCAAGTTGGCGAGCCTATTTGGTCATAAACAATACCCAGTGTTGGCTTTTCGGCCATGAGTCGTAACATCGACTTTACAAAGTTATTGCCGTGTGCTGAATACACCCAAGCAGTTCTGACTATGACTGAGCTGGGTAATATTTCCATCACATCTAGGTCACCGGCCAATTTTGAAGCGCCGTAGACGTTGATGGGGTTGGGGATATCGTCAGTTTGATAAGGCGTGCTTTTGGTACCATCAAACACAAAGTCGGTGGAAACGTGCAATAAGCGAATATTCTGTTGTTTGCATGCCAGCGCCAGGTTTTTTGCACCTGTTTGGTTAACCGCGCAGGCCAGTTCTTTGTCGGTTTCGGCTTTATCAACAGCCGTATAAGCGGCAGCATTTATCACAATGTCTGGTTGCTGTGCATTAATGGTTTGATTAACTAATTCACTATTGGTTATGTCAAGTTCTTTAGATCCCAGTGAAACTAATTGATGCCCTTGAGGCACGCTATTCCCAAGTTCATGGGCCAATTGACCGCCTTTCCCTGTGACTAGTATTTTCACGAACAAATATTCCTTTTAGGCAAATTTGGGTGCGCTTAAAAAGCTTTCACCCACAACATCTTTGGCAGACAATGAAGGCTGTTCGCCATTCACCAGCGGCCAATTTATAGCAAGACTCGGATCATCCCATTTTATAGACACTTCTGATTGAGGATGATAATAATCGGTGCATTTATACACAAATTCAGCTGTTTCACCGGTCACATAAAAACCATGAGCAAAACCCGCAGGTACCCATAGTTGTTTATTATTTCGTGCCGAAAGTTCTAACCCAAACCATTGCCCATAAGTAGATGATGATTGGCGTAAATCGACCGCCACATCAAACACACTACCCTGAGTGACTCGTACCAATTTACCTTGAGTATGTTCTAGCTGGTAATGTAGTCCACGTAAAATACCTTGGGCTGATTTACTGTGGTTATCTTGAACAAGTTCTTTAATACCGGTCTGCTCAGTAAAAATATCTTTGCGGAATGTCTCCATAAAAAAGCCACGTTCGTCACCGAAAATCTTAGGCTCAAATATCAACACATCATTAAGTTTTGTTTTAGTTACTCGCATTTGAATACCTTAAATTATGAAGCAGTAAATTAAATAGAGAATTGCAGTAAAGAGTAAAAACCAAAGAATATTCACCACAAAGGGCCGCGCACAGAGTACACAGCGTAAAACAAAAATAATGATGATTTAAAAGACTCTATTCGTATCAGCGTATCCCGTTACTAGTCTTAAGCATTATTGAGCTTTGTTCCTTTTCCTCTGGGGTTCAAACGCTCTTAATCCTTTGCTCTTACTATCTACTGTTGTTACTTGCTCTTTTAACTATAGCCTCCTGCTACTTTTAGCAGATATTGGCCGTAGCCGGTTTTTTTCAAATTATTACCTTGTTCAAGCAATTGCTCGACGTTAATCCATTTGTTTCGATAGGCTATCTCTTCAAGACAAGCAACTTTTAAACCTTGGCGGTGTTCAACGGTTTGCACAAATTGCCCTGCTTCTAATAACGAGTCATGGGTACCTGTATCGAGCCATGCGAAGCCACGGCCCAACAGCGAAACATTCAGCTTATTTTGTTGCATATAGGCAATATTTAAATCAGTAATTTCAAGCTCACCACGGGGCGAAGGTTTGATTTGTTTAGCCATATCCACAACGTGGTTATCATAAAAATATAAACCGGTTACTGCGTAACTTGATTTAGGCACGCTGGGTTTTTCTTCAATACTGATAGCCTTACCCTGTTCATTAAATTCCACGACACCAAAACGTTCAGGGTCATTCACGTGGTAACCAAAAACCGTAGCGCCGCTTTCTAATTGTGTGGCAATTTTTAGTTTGTCAGAAAAATGTTGTCCATAAAAAATATTATCGCCTAAAACCAAGCTAACATTGTCGTTGCCAATAAAAGACTCGCCAAGCAGAAAGGCTTGAGCTAACCCATCAGGACTAGGTTGAATGGTGTAGCTGATATTGACACCAAAAGCACTGCCATCGCCTAACAAAGACTGAAAATTCGATTGATCTTCAGGTGTAGTAATGATCAATATATCCTGTATACCCGCCAGCATAAGTACAGACAACGGGTAATAAATCATAGGCTTATCATAAATCGGTAACAGCTGTTTGGACGTACCTTGAGTAATCGGATGCAACCTAGAGCCCGAACCGCCCGCTAAAATAATACCTTTATACTTCGCCATATCCCTTCCTTAATTAAATTTAACACCAGTGAATAGATAGAAACAGTAGATAGTAAAAAACAAAAACTATTCACCACAGAGGTTAACGGGTTTCGCGCACAGTGAACACAGAGAAAACAACAATGATCTGATGATTAACTAAGTGCTATCCGTATCAGCGAATACAATTGCTATTCTTAACAATCATCCTCACTTCCTCCTACTCTTTGCCCCTGTGGTCCAATATCTTTTGTACTTACCTTTTTCTATCTACTAGTCACTTCTTTATCTGCCCCTATCCACCCAAGCGGTCAAGTTTATAAGCGCCGCTTAGCACCCGTTCCCACCATTGTTTATTATTCAAATACCACTCTACAGTTTTGCGAATGCCTGATGCAAAGGTTTCTTGTGGTGTCCAATCAAGCTCTTTTTGAATTTTACTTGCATCTATCGCATAGCGGGCATCATGGCCGGGGCGGTCTTTTACAAAAGTAATTAATTCGCGATAATTTTTTATGTTATTGGGTTTGTTAGGAGCCAACTCATCCAATAAATCACAAATAGTCTCAACTACCTCTAAATTACGTTTTTCGTTGTGACCACCAATATTATAGGTTTCAGATACTTTGCCAGACTTAGCTACTAGGTATAAAGCACGTGCATGATCTTCAACGTATAACCAGTCTCTTATCTGACTACCATCGCCATATACAGGCAGCGATTTACCTGCAAGTGCATTTAAAATCACATGGGGAACAAGTTTTTCAGGAAAATGGTAAGGGCCGTAATTGTTCGAGCAGTTAGTAACAACAGTAGGTAAACCATAAGTGCGCTGCCATGCCCTAACTAAGTGGTCAGAACTGGCTTTACTGGCAGAATAAGGTGAGCTGGGCTCATAGGCGGTGTCTTCTGCGAACAAAGGCAACTCAGTGCCAGCAGGTAATTCGTTAGGGTGAGGCAAATCGCCATACACTTCATCCGTTGAAATATGATGAAAAATAAAACCCTGTTTTTTGTCAGCCGCTAAGTTTGTCCAATACGCACGAGCTGCCTCTAGCAAGGTGTAAGTGCCCACTACGTTAGTTTGAATAAACTCACCAGGTCCATCAATCGAACGGTCAACATGAGATTCAGCCGCTAAATGCATTACTGCATCAGGTTGGTGCTGCTCAAAAACCCGCTTTAGCTCAGCGCCATCGCATATATCTACTTGCTCAAAAATATAGCGGTCACCCTGTAATTCTTTAGGTATCGATTCTTCGTTGCCCGCGTAGGTAAGCTTATCTAAATTAATGACGACATCATCAGAAGAAGCCAATATATGCCTAACTACGGCACTCCCAATAAACCCGGCTCCACCAGTCACCAATAACTTCATCTAGATTTTCTCCCTAAATTAAAAGATCATAATATTACATTAATACAGTAGATAGTTAACCGCTAACTGCGATAAATAGTTAACAGCAGTAGATAGTAAAAAGTAGATTGTAAGAGCCAAAGACTATTCACCATCATAGAGGGTAACGGGTGCAGCGTAGCCTCCTTTTCCCTGTGATGAGATCGCTTTGACTTTGTCTATCTACCATTTACTGCTTTTATCTATCCATAGCTCTTAGCATCCTCTGAATCAGGCATGATATGCGTACATAACCCAGCAGTATAGGTTTAAATTTGCCAGATGTACGTGAATTACGTACGGTTGTTTTTATGAAAAAACTTTCATCGAATCAAATTTATTTGAAAAGCACCGCGGTGAATATTTGGCTAATGATGATTACAATTCTTTCCAAAATGAATTACTTACACAACCTGAAAAGGCGTTGTGATTTAAGGAACTGTGTTATTAGAAGAACTCGGGTAGCAGCAAAAGGAAAAGGAAAAGGAAAAGGTAAGCGTGGTGGTGCAAAGGTAATCTACTATTACTTCGATAATTTTGAGCGTTTTTATTTATTGTCCATATAAGTAAAAAATGTAATGTCTGATTTAAAAGCAGAACAAAAGCATCAACTTAAAGAATTCTTGGAGCTATGGCGTAATGAACAAACGTGACTTATTTACAGTATTATCAACAAGCTTAATTGAAGTAAAACAGCATTCACAGGTAAGTTAACCCTAAAACCTATGTGATTGAAACTGCTGATGTATTAGTAATTACACCGAACGAAATATTAAACATTCATCAGACATTTAATCTGTCTCGGGGGTATTTGCAAAGTATTTACATACATCAGTAAGAACATTAGAACGTTGGTAGCAAGGTCGTAGTGCCCCAAATGGACAAGCAATCACGCTGCTTAAATTGGTAAAGTCACACCCAGAAACACTCTCATATATTGCTGAACTGTAATAAAAATATTGAGCCACAGAGATGTATCCGTCATTCTGCCCCAATTCCTGACAAATTAATTATTTATCTCAGAAACCTCTAAGCAAACTTTAATGGTCAATAGATCACGGTGGCCATGGTCAATAGATCACGGTGTCTATGGCCAATAGATCACAACAAATAAGCCGATAGCTTACATATTTTCTAATTTTATTGTGAAAAATGGCGGCTAATAATTTCTCATAATCAGGGATTTCCCTTTTGTTACAAGCTGAATTCATTAAGCAAAAAGAAAAAAATGAAGTTGTTCAGGTTGAAACTCTCGATCATTTAGGGATCGTAGCCGGACTGGTCGATAAGCTGAAGCTAGTAGAGAGAATAGACGCAAGAGTCCCAATTTCTACAAAGCACGGTGCAGTAGTCACCCATGGCCAGAGCATCAAAGCCATGATCATTAATGGACTCGGCTTTACTCAAAATCCTATTTATTTGTCACCGACCTTCTTTGAAGGGAAATATGTTTGTGCACTGATGGGGGAAGGGATTGAGGCGCAACATTTGAATGATGATGTACATGGGCGTACGTTGGACGCCATCTATAAATACGGGACTACAGCACTGTTGGCGGAGATTGCTAATGAGATTTCACAGGAATTCATTCCGGCGACAGGCAGACAAAACGGGCACCTAGACACATCCAGTTTAAAAGTGTGTGGAGACTACGCCGTTGAGCATCTTTACCCTGACGATACAAACAGGCCCCCCTTGCCATGCCATGGTCATTCTAAAGATCACCGGCCTGATTTAAAACAATTAGTCATTTCTTTAACCACCAGTGGGCCTGCTCAGCTGCCCATTTGGTATGAAGGATTAGATGGCAATAGCAGCGATAAAGCCAATTTCCACCAAACACTGGCGCGCATAAAAAGCTTTCAGGGATAAACTGGAAAACACGCCTGAGTTCCTCTGGGTCTATGACTCAGCACTTTATTCTCAAGATAAATTACGCCACTCAGCGCTGTTATGGCTAACCCGAGCACCCGAAAATCTTGGCTTGGTAAAGCAACTGGTGCGGGCCGATGAAAATGAGTATGCCTGGCAAAACTTGCAGGACGGCTATAAAGGCGTATTCATCGGGCAAAATGATCGGGGATTGAAACAACGCTGGCTGCTGGTTCATTCAGCGCAAGCTGAAAAACGGGAAAGCATCACGCTGGAAAAACGCATTGAAAAAAGCCTGAAGAAAGCGGAAAAGTCAGCCACCCAACTCTCCAGGCAAGCATTTGGCTGTGAGCAGGATGCCTTACGAACAGCCAAAACATTTGAAAAAACATTGTCGTATCACCGGATGAATTATCACATCACAAAGGTACTTAAATATAAAGGGCGCGGAAGGCCAAAAAGTACAGATGAACCCGTTTTTTCTCACTATAAACTGGAGGCAGAATTTGAAGCATGTTTTGATAAAATCCGCCCACAGCGAAATAAACTGGGTCGTTTTATATTAGCAAGCAATGATCTGGACAACCCTGATATGAATGAAGCTAATATGCTATCAACCTATAAAGAGCAGCAAGGTGTTGAGCGTGGCTTTCGTTTCATCAAAGATCCGCTGTTTCATCTCAGCGGTGTTTTTTTGAAAAAGCCGGAGAGAATAGACGCTCTGATGATGGTGATGACATTGTGTCTGATGGTATATAACGCAGGACAATATCAGGTAAGAAAAGAACTGGAGGTGCAGGATGAAAGCATACTCAGTCAAGTTGGAAAGCCAACAAAGCAGCCTACATTACGATGGATATTTCAGAAAATGAGTGGTATCCATCGGGTTCACATACCGGGCCGGGATAGCTGTATTAGCGGGTTGAATGAAGAAAAAGAAAAGATCATTCGGTTATTTGGCCCGGAAGTTTGTCGAGTGTATAAACTTATGTGGACTCCCCCTTTGTCAACAGCAAAACTTTAAATAATGAAAGAAATAAATGCGAACTTATGTACGAGCTCTATTTGAGTAGCGAACCCAGGCTCTATGATATTTACGCGAACAAACTGTCAAATCTGGTTTACGAGCTATTAGGCTCTTCGTTTTTAGCTGACTTAGCTTGCTGATTTTAATCTTTGCTTTATTTTTGCATTTTGTTGTTAGAACTCTTTTCTAAGCTGCTATTAAGGCAGCTTTGTATTCGGTACTGTTTTTAATCATTGCAAAAGCCGTTCTTACCGTTTTATTGGCTAACGCTACAGCTGCACACTTATTACCTCGTCGCTCTGCTAGCGCTTTAAGCCAAACCTCCTTAGTGGTTTTCGGCTCTCTTTTTACTACCTGCCTTACGAACGCCATTGAACCTGTGATCAATTGACTTCTTAGTAAACTATTTTTTGTTTTACCTATCGTGCCTATTTTTATCTTACTACCAGAAGAATACTGAATAGGGGTAACACCAATGCATGCTGAGGCATCTTTACCTTTATTGAATCTCGTTGATTCAGAACAACCAAGCTCTATATATAAATTGGCTGCATTAACGGAGCCTACTCCTTCGAGTTTAAGGAACTTTTTACAATCATTATCTGCTTGAATAACATTATTCATGCAATCATCATAAGCAAAAACAGCTTCAATCAGTGTGGTTAACGTTATTTTTGCTGTTTCCAACGCTTGTCTGAATTCGAATAATAGGTTGTTTTCCCCGTCTTCTAAAACATCTGATATGAGCTTCAGCAGGCTAGCGCTTTTATTGGGACATCGTATATTTAACTCCAACAATAGAGCGATAACTTGTTTTTGAATAGCATCTCGCTGCTTAACTGCTAGCTCTCGTAATCGCTTGATTGACTGCAGTTGCTGTTGTTTAATATTCTTACCATCAATGAAATTAACTTCTGGTAATAACGATGCTTGTATAATTGTCAGTGCATCATTTTTATCTGTTTTTTGATTTTGTCTAACAGCTGACACTAATTTTGCTGATATTAAGCGAGCATCATGCCCTGCTTCTAAAGCTTTTTGCTTCCAGTAGTTCGTCGTACCACACGCCTCAAAAATGATAATAAAAGGTTTTTGATTAACAAGCCAATTAAGGAATTCATTCGGTGTCATTTCTGTATTAGATTGCACCTTTGTATTTTTATAAACACAAACTTGAATAACTTTTTTTGCTAAATCAACACCAACTCTAGTAATATTTATTTTCAGGACTCTTTTAATATATTTGTGTGGTAACAGTATATTACCCTACCTCTTCGGGGTAGGGGGAGTCCAATTATCTGGTTTTGACGATCTCGTTTGCCACCGTTCAGGAACCTGCTGTATTAAAATCAAATGAGGGCGAAGGCGGCCGCTTAGTTGAGTTGCTGAAATCCACTATTTTGATAGATGCTCCTCTGTGCAATAAATTGATTTTGCTACGGCCCCAGCTATTACCAATAGCAGTAAGTGCACCCGCGAAGAAAGCCGGTTTAGGACGCGAGTTGAGGGATTGAACAAGAGTATTGTGAAGCAAGCAACTTGACCCTTTTTCATCTGGCCCTTTTTCATCGGCGAGAAGGTTCCCCGGCATGAGGTCCGGATCATCAAGGATCACTCGCAGCTAGGCGGCAACTGATGCAGGGTCAGGCTTTCCCGTCTCGCCATGCCAGCGCGCATTCCGTGCAGCGGCAGACTTACCGGCTGCCGTTCTCGGGTCGGTACTCTTCTGCATGTTTGCCCGGTTAATCAATGTGATGTCACCGCTTGGCGCTCTAGATAAAAATTCACCCGAATTAATTACTTCTAATAGTCAAAGTTCAACAGCCCATCGCATGCCGGGACGGGACGGAAGATTTAGTTAATTTCTGGTAACTTGACGGCAAGGTCAGAAAAAAAAACCTCATTAAGCCATTTATTACCTTCTGAGACCTTGGACAGCAAAAGGTCATCGTATTCTTTGGGAAATTCTTTATCGGGTAAAGTGCTCGTTATTGCACGTCGAGCTAGCGATGTTATTGCACGTACAGCTAGCCCTTTATGCTTCCTCAATGTTAGGCGATTCAAATACCGAAACGCTACTAGATGGCTGTAGCTTGGAGATATATTTGATTCTTGTCGATGAATGGCAAAGCGTTCGTTGTCGTATTCAATGCCAGTACGAGAACAAAAATCCTCGATTAGATTGCCATTTGGAAAGTTTTTTCGGTCAAAAACGACCGCCTCGACATTCTCCCATCCGAATACTTCTCCCCACAATTTCAACCTTTCCGCGTAATTGATCGGGACCTGAATTTTTTTTAGATTTTTAATGTATACGTCGTACGACAAGATCTCTCGTGTTGGCCCTTTGACGGCTTGCGCATAAAAACTTTTGACGAAATCGATCTGGTTCCGAAAATACACCAACAGCTTTACCTCGCCGAATATTTCGGTAAGCTGCACTTGCAGTCGTGCCATGGCCTCCTGGTCGCAAGCTACCTGCCCAAAAATAAATTCGCTAGAAGCGACAAAATCTGAGTGTTCCAGACTTGCTACTTCACTTTTGACCTCCGTCCAGAACCTAGAGCAAAGTCTTTGATATTCGTCGGCGTCAAGTCGCTTTATATGCTCTACCCAATACCACCGGCTCCTCTCAGTGCCCGTGGAGGCGGCGATCTTCCAGCTATTGCCTAACCCAAAGGATTCCAGCTGCGAGTAAGGCAGTTCAGCTCCACAGCTTTTCAGGAACGTCTGAATTGTTGTGCTCCCTGCCTTTCCAGTTCCGATGTGTAAATATAACAATTTGTGCCTCTCTCAGGAGTATAGGTAAAATAAAACGTCATTTTTCACAAAATACAAAATGCATGATGCCTCATATTTTCCATATTGACATCTCTTTTATATACTTGAGGATGGGTGTCCAAACCGACTTGACAATAACGTCTCAATTTTAGTATCGAAATATGATTTGAATGATAAAATCAGTGAAATGAAAATAAAGCCGTTGTATCATTATTCAAGAGTTGTGGTTTATTTACCATATATTAAACAATAACATAGGGGTGATATACCGGTATTCATAAGGAAAACCATGTAAATAATCTTACATAGAAAGGTATGAGTAATTTAAAGCATAAAGTAGAGTTGGTTGAGGAACTCTTCACTCTCACTAATCTGACCGAAAATGAGAGAAAACGGTTATGGTTTGTTAATTTAGAAGATTTAGCGATAGAAGCAGTTCGCTTGAAGAGTTGTAGTTATTTCATCGCTGTATGCAATATTGCAATTGACAAAACTCGAAAATTTTTTTTTTCTCTAAGTACTCGACTATTTATGTTGCGTGTTTATTGTGTTCGAAGATATCTTGTATACTACAAAAAGTCGTTCAGTCGGTAACATTATGTGTAATTTGTAAATCAATGTATCGGGTAACCGCGTATTTTCCAAAGTGGTAACGCAACTTTATTTTACAATGTTATTAACAACAAAAATCGATAATCTCATAAAGCTATCAATCAGAGAAAATATCAAATAATGCAAAAGTGTAAAATTGCCAAAGATATATGTATTTTCCCAAGATACCGAGGTGATAACGAATACTTATTAAATCTGTCATTCATACTAAAAAATAATTTTTCTAGCGTCGAATTTGTTGGGTTTTCACCCAAAAGCATGTTGAAAATGTTGTTAAATAGGCGAAAGTCAGATGTTCTGATATTAAATTGGCTAGAAGACTATCCCTGTTTGAAAAAAGGCGTTTTGGCAGAGGGATTTGAGACCTTGCGATTTGTTTTAGGTATGGTAATTACTGGTTTCTGTTATAAAAAAATTATCTGGATACGGCATAGTTACAAGCCGCATCTGGAATATAGTAAATTATGTTATCGCACAATATGTGGCGTAATTGGATTTTTCAGTGACAGTATTGTTACTCATCGAAGAGTTCAAGAATTCAAATCTCAGGTTATATCTCACCCTCTTTATAAAAAAACCAAGGCTAATACGTTAGCTCCTTTGTATGATTTGATATTTGGTAATATTAAATCATACAAAAAAATTCCGTTAATTCTTCAGAATTGGGAACCTAAACGTGAGCATAAAATAATTGGTAAGTGCAAAAGTGCAGACCTTAATAGTGAGATTACAACTTTAATAAAAGATAGGCTCCCTAAGGTCATTTATGAAAATCGATTTATGGAGGTCGAAGAGTTAAATGGCCTCTTATCATCTGTTACTTTTGTAATTCTCGATCATGAAGAAGCTTCAATGATTGCGTGTGAAACATTTTATCATGCAATTTCTTACGGTGCGAATGTAGTTTTAAAAGACTCTGAGTTTGGCAGGACTGTTAAAAGCGAGTTTCCTCTGGTTCATTTAGTAGAAAACTTTTGAGGCGACGCGTTGTCTAGTCTAGTTTGATTTCCATGTGAGGAAATTATAGCGTTAGCAAATCAAACATATTCTAATAATATGATCGCGGGACAATGGTCTAGCCCCCTTGCTAATTAAAATTCAAAGTTATTCTTGCCACTTTTTATATAACGTAGAATTAAATTTATTTTTATGATGAAACTAACTGTGCTGTCTTATCACCCTAATAGGTGTAATGGTTTTGGTGGAATTGAAAACCTTGTTAGGTCTATTAAGCTATCAGTAGAGCAAAGTAATATTGAGATATATGAGCTGTATAATAGAGAACCTCCTGTTGAAGAAATTGAAATTGCTTGCTCTGAATTTGATATTCAGAAAAAACTTTTTTTCGAATCTGGATTTCTTGCGGTATTAAACAAAGCTTTTGTTTTTTATCAACAGGCCATTCGGAGCCAATATGACGTTGTTATTACCTATCATCCAGCAAATTTATTGTTTTTTTTATTAACAAAACACAAACCTAAAATAATTTTAGTACAGTCAAACAGCGTAGAAAAACTATTCCAAGGACGTATTCTTAAAGCATTGTCGCAAAAAATTCTTAACAGAGTTGATGCGCTGACTCTTTATACTTCATTTGACAAACAAGCATTGTGTCGCCGTTTTCAAGTTGATGATAATAAAATTTCTATTATTCCTAGAGCGTGTAAATTGCCAACAACTGCGCCGAGAGAAAGTAAGAACTACAAACTGGTCACCATATGTAGAATAGTAGAAAACCAAAAAAATTTTACGGCAATGATTCAAATTATGGCTAAGATCCCGGAAATGACTTTAGATATCTATGGTACTGGCTCAGTTGAAGAAGTTAAGTCACTAAAAAATAAAATTTCAAAGTCCGCTAATATAAGGTTTTTTGGTAAAACGAATGATGTTGCAAAAACGCTCTCTGAATACAGTATATTTATCATGACGTCTTATTACGAAGGTTATGGTCAATCACTTATCGAGGCGAGAAGCCAAGGATTACCTATTGTATTATTCAATACCTTTGATGCAGCTCAATCAGTGGTAATTGATGGTAAGAATGGTTTTTTAATAGCGCCATTTGACCAGCAGTTATTTATTGATGGTATCCGGAAAATTTTGACAATCGACTCGGTATATCAGCATATGTCTTTTGAAAGTATTTCTCTATCAGCAACAAGTGACACGCTTTCAATTCAAAATAAATGGTTAAGATTATTTAAGTCACTCCAACAGGCTTAGATTTAGAGTTTTTTAACAAAACTTTGAACCCCCTTTGCAGGTTTTAAACAACCTTGAAAGATCGTTATACTGTCGTATCCCAGTAAGGAAGAGGGTGATATTAGTTAATAAAAATTAAAGTAAAAGGGTTGGAATATTACAATGAGAGTTATTGAATGTCGTTAAAAAAACGGGCAGCAAAAGGAGGGTTGTGGATTTCAATCACGCGTACTGGCATCAATGTTATTAGTTTTATTGTGTTTGTTTACTTAGCACGCATTCTCACCTTAGAGGACTTTGGCTTAGTGGCGTTTTGCATGCTCTTTATAGAGTTTGCCAATATCTCAGTAAACGCCGGTGTTAATCAAAATATCGTTCAACGTAAAACGTGGGATGAGCAATACGCGTCTAGTACTATGTTTTACGTGGTAGGTTTAGCTATTTTGGTTGCTGCGGGCTTAGTATTTATTGGCGCACCAATTGCTTATTACACCTATTCACACGTGGCTGCCTACGTTTTTATGAGTCTAGCGCCAATTACTATTCTCTTGAGTTTGCAGGTCGTCTTTAACGGCAAACTAGTCAGAGATTTTAAAAACAAACAAATGGGTGTCGTTAAACTAATTGCCACAGTGCTTTCAGCTATTGTTATTATTACTTTGGCTGAGCTGGGATATGGCTTATGGTCAATGGTCATTGGCCGCTTGGTGCACTCTATTTTAGAGTTACTGTTGATGACATCTATTGCTGGGTTCAGACCCAAGTTATATTTTAATAAAGAAGACAAAAAGGAACTGAGAGAATTTTGCTTACCGCTTTTGGGGTCCGCTATATTGAACATGGTGAACCAAAAATCCGTTTCCATATTTACAGGAGCAGTCTTAGGTCCTGCTAATTTTGCTCTGCTAAATGCCGCCAAAAGAGGCGAGAACATGATAAAAGCGATTACGATGAGCTCGATCAATTCTATGGTCGTACCCAGTTTTTCTCGTCTTAAAGTAGGCGTCAATCTGGGAGATTTATATATTAAATTAGTGGTAATTAGCGCGACAACAGTAATGCCAATGTTTATGGGCCTTGGTGCAATTGCAGATCCGTTTGTAACAATTATATTTGGAGAAAAATTCAGCGATAGCGCTATCTTTATGAATATCTCAGTTTTTACTATGTTCCCAGCTATCATCGGTTGGTTTTTACCAACCTTGCTTGTTTCGCAGGCCAAAACCAGGGATGCATTTAACCTCAATTTAATAAGTGTAATAAGCAGTGTATTGGTTGCAGGTTGCACAATTTGGTTTGGCATTACTACCATGCTGATTTGCATCGTTATCGCAAATTTTTTAATACTACCGATACGTTTTAAAATTGTGACAAAACATATACCAATTAATATTAAGAAGTTGATCTGGGCTATTTTTCCATCCTATTTTTGTGCGTTGGCCATGTTTGCCTGTATTATGCTCAGTAAGCACTTTTTAGGTCCACTAATTTCAAATCAAATTATTTTACTATCGGTATTGATACTTACTGGATGTTTAAGTTATCCCATTTTAAGCTTTTTATTTTTTTATAAACATACAACTGAGCAACTTGCTCAGATTAAAGGAATGTTTTTCAAAAATTAAAATATACTGCGGGGATAGGTTCGTTGAAAAATAGAAATTATTAATCTTTTGATTTTCGATGTATTAAACGCCTTGGATACGCAGCCGGATATTCGACCATCCTAGCTCTAACGGGGTTCAATTCAATGTAGCGATAAAGTGTTAAATGATAACGTTCAGTGTCTACTAACGTCGATTTGCGAAAAAGCTGTCATTAATAAGTGAACATGGTTAGTCATTAGAACAAATGCATGGATGGCAACATTATGTTTAGTAGCAGAATCTTTGAGTTGATGTGGTACGCATAATTCATAATTCATAATTCCATTAATTCAATTGCTTTCTTTCAACGAACCTGCAGGTCATAGGCTTTGCTCATGTAGAGGCCTAAGTCTAAATGGCGGTAACAATGCAAATGCTCTCGCTAAAAGCATTGCAATGAAGCAGCTAAATAATGTGGCAATTAAACGTTCTTGAACATGGGTTGATTGTTATTAATTCTAAACCAGCCCCACCAAAATATTGTTAGTAAAACTCCCCCTTTGGTTAAATGATTCCCAGAAATAAATTTTATTGTGGTATTAAAAAATCGATGAAAGTTGAGCAAGTTGATTGAGCGAATAAATTATTTCCATGTCAAAAGTGTTCATTTTAGACCTGATTTTTGTGGGTTAATTTTGTAGCCTTACCTAGCTTTAGATAAAGGCGATTTTGATTGTATTACTTCATAGTTATTATTTTTATTTTGGGCGTCAAATGACGTTATTGCCTTGTCATTAAAGTTGATTAATTCAACTGACTCAGAGGAAGGGTAAGAATAATTAGCAGATTCCGGAACCTGATTAGAAGGAGAAAAGTTGGGGATAATAAAACGAGCATCAGTTTCTAAACTAAATGTCGAGTCTGAGTTAATAATTTCGTCTATTTTGTCTGCTTGTTCTGACCAAGGGTGATAAAAATCATCACCAATAGTGGCCTGCACATAAGGTGCCCCGTAAGACATGTTGTAAATCACATTATTTTTAAATACTGAGCCCTCGTAAAACTGTTTGTCATAAATACCATGGCCTCCTCTTTTCTTTGAGATAATGATGTTATTTTGTGCATTGAGCCAAAATGTACGGTCGTTGTCGACGCCTGATCTGGCAACGCCATTATTGTTAATGATAATCAAGTTTTCAAATAAGTTGGTTATGCCAGCAGGACGGCTTATCAACCCACCCATTTTTATTGCTGTCCACTCCTTACCGCGTTCATCTCCTAAGTCATGAATATAATTATTAAATATATAACTCGGGCCTAGCATATTAGGGGCAACACTGATGCCACAAAAACCTTGCGTTAACTCATTGTCATAAAACAACACATTACTTTGGCCGCCGTCTAGCTCTATTAAATCGTCGTTTGCATAGGCTAAATAATTATTGTGAATCGCCGAATCTCTTCCAAATGCGCCATCGCGCCTAAAATTTCTGCGGCCTTCAATCACATCATTAAAACGGTGGTTTGGTGTGCCATAAAAGCGGTTATTCCGAATAATGTATTGGCCTTGATATTCTTCAGTGGGGTGGTAGGCCCAAATTAACATTGCATTTGGGCCCTTTGGGTGGCCATATTTCCAATTATTAGCTTTACCGTTTGGGCTATGTATTTCACAGTTTTCTACAGTCACTAAGCCGGTTTGTTTAAGATAAATACCTGAGTCGTAATTGAGAGGTTTGGTACTTTCAGTGGTGGCATAAGCTACACCGTTGCGAATATCTTGACCTTCTCGGCCGTACTGAGAAACATCACAGCCTTTTATCCAAATATGATGGGCCTTCGAGGCATAAATACCGAATCGCCCTCCTTTTACCGTGATGTTTTCAAATTTGATATAACTTTGACTGCCTATATCGATGGCTGCCTTGTCACCTTTATCTGCTATAATTTCAGGGCCATCACCAATAATAAGTGCCCATCCGTCTTCAGTACCTTCAATACCCAGTTCGGTTAAGTTAAGTTGGCCGCCGTTATAAATGTCAGAAAGATAGTAAATTTTATCAGGGTCGATAGGGGGTGAGTTGGGGCGAGTTTTAAAGTTGTAAACGCGCTCTTCTATCACTTGATTGTTGTCTAGGTATTCAAGTTTAATATCGTAAGCAGTGTCGGGCTCTAATCGCACTATTGAACCAGATAACGCGCCCCTTATTGGTTCCCACTGTAATGCCAGAGCAGGTAACCAATCACTTGATGTGCTGGACTTAAACCAAAGCCGAGTATTGGTATCTTCGTACTGATTGTAAACGGTTAAACTCGCAGAGTGGATAAGTGGGACAACTCGATACTCTACATCGCTTGTTGCGGTAGCAGTCAATATTCTACTGGGTTCGAGCCCAGCCATAAGTGCTGCTGATTTTAATGTCGATTTTTGAAAATCCGAGTCAATATATAATTGTTCAACAATGCGGTAGGCGTCTATAGGGTAAAGTTTTAGCGCTAAGGCTATCCACGTTTCATTTTTATCAGGAAGCGTTTTAGAAAGTTGTATGATTGCCTGACTAACCTCTTCTGAACGACTAATACTTAGTAACAGTTTTGCGGTGTCTTGCGGATTTTTAATTAAATAAGCATTGTTTTTTTGAGATTGATAACTAGATTGTTGCAACATAGCAACGACCTCTTTTGGGCGACTTAATTTTTGCGTTTTAATTTGCTTTACAAAGTAGTCTCCAGGTTGACCGCTTATTGTTAGGCTTTTTTTTATAGGTTTTGGGGTATCAAACTGAGCACAACTGACTAGCGCAACGGTCAACCAAATAAAGATAACTTGCGGCTTAAAAACTATGTTTTTAAAAGGTTGGATCATATCTAATTTACATCTTTATTCAGTTTGGATTAAACACTACTTGATTGTTGTTAGGTGCTGCGAACCTTAACGGATTATGGAATACAACTCACTGTTGCTTGTCAGTATATTCCAACCCCCCTATTAATTAAGCCAATTTGTAATACGTTTTAAACCAAGCAACAAACTGTTGCATACCATATTCAATAGCAGTATCTGGCTTGAATCCTACTTCTTCTTTTAAACTATCAATATCTGCAAAGGTTGCTGGCACATCACCGGCTTGCATCGGCATGTAGTTCTTTTTGGCTTTTTTGCCTGCAGCATCTTCAATCGCTTCGATAAAGGTCATCAACTCAATAGGGTCGTTATTACCTATGTTAAATACTTTATAAGGCGCTTTACTTGATGAGGGAGACGTATTTGGGTTTTCGGGATTACGCACTGGCACTACAGCTTGAATACGAATAACTCCTTCAACAATATCATCAATATAAGTGAAATCACGTTTCATTTTGCCATGATTAAATACTTTAATTTCTCGGTCATTTAATATTGCATCGGTAAATAGGAAGGGTGCCATATCAGGGCGTCCCCATGGGCCATAAACAGTAAAAAATCGTAAGCCTGTTGTGGGTAAGTCGTATAAATGACTATAGCTGTGTGCCATGAGTTCATTTGACTTTTTAGTGGCGGCATAAAGAGATACAGGGTGATCAACTGCATCTTCGGTTGAAAATGGCATTTTTTCATTCATGCCGTAAACCGAGCTAGACGATGCATACACTAAATGCTGTACTTTGTTATGACGGCAGCCTTCTAAAATCGTCGCCATGCCGACTAAGTTTGAGTCAATGTAAGCCATCGGATTTTCAATTGAGTAACGAACGCCTGCTTGGGCGGCTAAATGAATGACTCGTTCAAATTGCTCTTCGGTAAATAATGTAGCAATGCCGTCTCTGTCTGCTAAATCCATTTTTATAAAAGTAAAATTATCAAAATGTTCAATTTGTTCTAGGCGAGCAAGCTTTAGTTTAGGGTCGTAATAGTCATTTAAGTTATCGATACCGATAACTTGATGACCTTGTTCACACAACCTTTTAGCAACAAAATATCCTATAAAGCCCGCTGCCCCTGTGACTAAATATTTCACTAGCTAACTCCGTTTTTTGCTGAAGAAACGGACATTCCTCGGCCTATACTGTAATAGGCAAACCCTTTTTTCTGCATTCGTTCAGGTTCAAACATATTTCGTCCGTCAAAAAAGGCATTGGTTTTGAGTTTTTCTTTTATTAAATCGAAATCAGGCGCTCTAAAATTTTGCCATTCGGTGCATATTACTAAAGCATCGGCGCCATTTAATGCGGCTTCTTTGGTGCCCATTAACGATAGGTCATCACGGCTGCCACAAATACGTTGTGTTTCTTCCATTGATTCTGGGTCAAATGCCTGCACTCTGGCACCTGCTGCCCATAACGACTCCATCAATACTAAACTAGAAGCGGCGCGCATGTCGTCGGTATTGGGTTTAAATGACAAACCCCAAATTGCGAACGTTTTGCCTTTTAGTGCATCAGGGTTTTGCTCAAGCTTGAAGTGTCTTGAAATGTATTCAAATAATTTATTCTTTTGACGAAAATTAACGTTTTCAACCGCTTTAAGTATTTCTGAGTTGTAGCCAATTGCATCGGTAGTTCTAACTAATGCTTGCACATCTTTAGGGAAACACGACCCACCATACCCACATCCAGGGTAGATGAATTGATAACCTATACGCGGATCTGAGCCTATGCCATGGCGAACATGCTCTATATCAGCACCCACCAATTCAGCAATGTTGGCCATTTCGTTCATAAAGCTAATTTTGGTGGCCAGCATACAGTTTGCAGCGTATTTGGTCAGCTCGGCACTTTTAATGTCCATAATAATAATTTTTTCGTGATTACGATTAAATGGTTGGTAAAGTTCGCGCATCAACTCTTCTGCTTCGCTTGAGTCTGTGCCTATGACAATACGATCAGGGCGTTGACAATCACTTACCGCTGCCCCTTCTTTGAGAAACTCTGGATTTGAGACAATAGAAAAATGTAGATCCGACTCTCGGCTGTCTAGCACTTGTTGTACTTTTAAGCGGACTTTATCGGCTGTGCCAACGGGTACTGTTGACTTGTCTATGATGACTTTTGGCGTTTGCATATAAGTGGCAATGGTTTCAGCCACTTTTAAAACGTATTTAAGATCGGCAGAACCATCCTCATCCGGAGGAGTGCCCACGGCAATAAATTGCAATTCACCAAACTCAACGCCAAATTTTGCATCTGTGGTAAAAATCAGCCGACCTTCAGCATGATTTTTTTCAACTAATGGTGTTAGGCCGGGTTCAAAAATTGGAACTACACCTTTCTTGAGGTTTTCTATTCGAGCTTCGTCAATGTCTACACAGCAAACATCGTGACCGGCATCGGCAAGTACCGCTGCTTGCACTAAACCGACATACCCAATTCCATAGAAAGTGACTTTCATTTTAAATCCTTATAACAAATTAATATGCATTTTTATCATTGAAACTTCTAAAAATCGTAAAAATAACGATTTTAAAATCTAACCAAAGTGACCAATTTCTAATGTATTCAAGGTCGAACTCAATACGTTTTTTCATTTTTTCTAACGTGTCTGTTTCGCCCCGAGCACCGTTGACTTGTGCCCAACCAGTTATACCGGGCTTTACTTTGTGTCGTAACATATAAAAATCAACAACCTTTCGGTATTCTTCATTATGCGCAACGGCATGAGGGCGGGGGCCAATAACTGACATGTCGCCTTTTAATACATTAATAAACTGAGGGAGTTCGTCTAACGAAGTGCGGCGTAAAAAGGCGCCTACCTTAGTCACGCGAGCATCGCCTTTTTTGGCTTGGGTAATCACTGCGTCATTTTCGGTCACAGTCATGGAGCGAAATTTCCACATCCTGATCTTTCTTCCATTTAGGCCATAGCGGTCTTGTTTAAATATTATGGGGCCCTTGGAGGTCATTTTTATTGATAACGAAATAACTAACATGGGTAATACAATTATCGTCAGAATTCCACAAGCTAAAATTATGTCCTCTATTCTTTTAACTAACGCTAGGCCACCCTTCATCGGATTGTCGTAAACGCTAATCGTTTGCACGTTACCTACATGAGACATTTCGCCATGCATTAGACAGTACATAAATAGATCGGGCACTACATGTACTGTGGCTGTTGAGTCTCCCAGTCCAAAAAGTATTTCATGAATACGGGCTGTCGCTTCTATTGGTAAGGTAATGTAAACCACATCATAATCGTGGTGCTTGGTGTCTTCTATGCCCTTTTCAATAGTCCCTTTGAGGTAATCATGATATTCTTCATTTAAACGTGACTTTTCCCTGTCATCATAAAATGCCACTAAACGATAACCCACATCTGGATTGTCCATCACTTCTTTCGCTAGGCGAATACCTTTTTCGGATAATCCAAAAATGGCAATGTTGCGGATATTGTAACCTTTTCTGCGTATAGACCTTAAAAACAGTTGAAAACAATAGCGCCATGCTAAAAGCATAATGATAGATGACAACATCCACAGCCCAAGTGAAACCCTAGAATAATCATGTGATGTTTCAGATAAAAATAGGTAGGTAAGTACGATTAATCCTGAGAATAGCCAACATATAATCGTATAGAACACGGTTTGTTTCAAAAAACCGGTTCGCCAAGAGCGATACAATGCCAAGGATTCTGCAATTAATGTAAAACCTACAGAGCCCACAAGCGATAAGGTAAAATAATACAGGGTATAGTTTTGAGAATAAACCAAAACGCTTAGGTATAATAATCCCTGAATTAAACAAATGTCCACAAGCCTATAAGCTGCGGCAAACTTGTTCATGTTGTTTTTTACTATACCTTCTAACTGAATTTCCATAATGACTTCTTTTTTTCAAACCGAACTGTGGTTACTGCAATTCTCTTTCTACAATACTATTTCTACAATTCTATTGCAAAATCCGCTTCTAAATACTATTGCAAAAACCGCTCCTAATTTGAATTTTTTTTATATTTATTTTCTTGTTGTGCTCTCGGGTTAAAAATAAATTTGTTGTCTCGCTATTTTTGTCAATTTATTCACATGGCTTTTTTTTGTCAGCAAATATCGTTAGTGTTACATATATATAATTATTAAAGAGATAAGCCCCATGCGTTTTGTTGTTATTTGCCTGTTAATTCTTTCAGCGCAGGTTTTTGCTACTGATTCGGATAAACAAACGAGTGTTGCCGATTTCACTGAACATATGTCGCACCAAACTGGTTTTTTCGATTTTTATTATCAAATCGAGACCGACAAAGTGTTCCTTAAAATTGACAAGTTTGACCAGCCTTTTCTGTTTCAAAGTAGTATGCCCCAAGGCATTGGCTCGAATGATATAGGGTTAGACCGTGGGCAGTTGGGTGATACTCGGTTAGTTAAATTCGAGCGTTTTGGCAATAAAGTGCTACTTAAACAATTGAATACACAGTATCGCGCTAGTTCTTCTAATCTTGCCGAACAAGCGAGCATTGATGAGGCATTTGCGGACTCAGTGATTGCTGGTTTCGTTGTTGTGGCCACCGACGGTGATGGGGTTGTCATTGATTATACTGATTTTTTATTGTCTGATATTCATCAAATTTCTGAGCGTCTAACGGTAACTGAACAAGGTAGTTATCAAGCTTATCCAAAGCGTAGTGGGGTGTTTTTAAAGCGCAGTAAGTCATTCCCTGATAATACTGAACTAGAAGCCTTAGTGACCTTCGGTGGCTCTAAACCGGGGCAGTATGTGGATCAGGTTACGCCGGATCCTATTAGCATTTCTGTGCATTTACATCATTCATTGGTGAAGTTACCCGATACGGATTACCAACCCAGAAAATTTGTACCTTTTTCTGGATTTTGGTCTGTGGGTTATGAAGATTATTCAGTGCCAATTGAACAAAGTATGACAAAACAGTTTATTCCTCGGCACCGTTTGAATAAAAAACAGCCCAATATGGATATGAGCGAAGCGATTGAACCTATTGTTTATTACCTTGACCCCGGCATTCCTGAGCCGGTAATGAGTGCATTAAAAGACGGCGCTTTATGGTGGGATCAAGCCTTTAGTGCCATAGGTTATAAAAACGCTTTTCAAGTTAAAGTATTACCTGAAGATGCTGATCCTATGGATGTGCGCTACAACGTGATCCAGTGGGTGCACAGGGCGACTCGCGGTTGGTCTTATGGTTCTTCTGTTATTGACCCTCGTAGCGGCGAAATTATTAAAGGACATGTTACTTTGGGTTCACTGCGCGTTAAGCAGGATTATTTAATTGCCTTAGGTTTGACAAGTCCTTTTAGTGCCGATGGAACGGGTGCGGACTATGGGGGTGAAAATAACCCATCTGATGCTCAAGTAGATACCTCTAAACAAAAAGAAATGGCTCTGGCGCGTATCCGTCAGCTCTCTGCACACGAAGTAGGGCATACCTTAGGCATTTCTCACAACTTTGCCGCCAGCGAATATGGCCGAGAATCAGTGATGGATTACCCTCATCCTTTGGTGAGTATTAAGGATGGTAAAATCAGTCTCGATAATGCTTACGATGTGGGTATGGGAGCGTGGGATAAATATGTGGTGGCTTATGGTTATCAAGAATATCCCGATGCCATTACCGAACAACAGGCGTTAAAAGATTTAGTGACTGATGCTAGAGCTAAAGGGTTTAAGTATCTGTCCGACCCAGACGCTCGTCAGGCAAATGCTGCTAATGCACAGGGACACCTTTGGGACAATGGTGCTGACCCTGTCACCGAGCTAAGTCGTATTAGTGAAGTGCGCCAAGTCGCTATGGCTAACTTTGGTCTTAAAACGATTAAAACCGGTGCCACTTTATCTTCATTAGAAGAAACCTTTGCACCCATTTATTTGTTACATCGTTACCAATTAGATGCGGTTGCTAAGTTAATTGGTGGGGTGAGCTACGAATACGAATCAAAAGGTGATTATGCAGTTGCTAAAGGCGTCAAAGTCATTGCTGCTCAACAGCAAAAAGATGCTCTAGCCGCCATGTTACAAACCTTACAGAGTGAATTTTTGAGTATTCCTAAATCTTTGGCGCAACTGATCACGCCTAAAGCATATGGCGAAAGCCGTAATCGAGAAAGTTTCAAAGGTCGAACTGGGCATACGTTTGACCCCATCAGCGCAGCAGAATCTGCTGCGGGTTACAGTCTTAACCTATTGTTGCAAGCTGAACGTTTAAACCGTATCGCGCAACAACAAGAACAGTTACAAGGTGTCCCCGATTTGGGGTATTTATTGACCGAACTATTTAATCAGTCCATAAAAGACGGTATCGACAAAGACTACCCGCAGTTGAGTAAGCGGGTGAACTATTTAGTGTTAGATCAAGTGGTAAAAGCCATGCAGCAGGAAAACTTGGCACCTGAAGCTCGGGGCGAAATGGAATTACAATTGATTGATTTACATAAGTGGTTAAAAAACAAAGGACGCAATGCTCACAACGAAGTGATGGCTCGTCAGTTGGAACAATATTGGCGTCTGGGCAAGTGGCAGTCGCAGTTTACATTAAAACCTTTACCGCCGGGCTCGCCTATTTAGAATGATGAACGCCCATTCAACTTTGTATTGCGTAAAATGCGCCCAGCCAAGCCTTGTTAATCAAGGCCAAAAGGCCTACCGCTGTCACTCATGTGACTTTGTTTATTTTCATAATGTGGCCGCTGCCGTGAGTGCGGTTGTTGTGTGTAATGGGCAAATGCTGCTGGTGGAAAGGGCGCAACAACCTTCCGAGGGAAAGTTAGACTTCCCCGGTGGTTTTGTTGATTACGACGAGTCCAATGAGCAAGCATTAAAACGAGAATTATTGGAAGAGTTGCAACTGCCTATTGGTCACATGCAATATCTTTTTTCTTATCCCAATAGTTACCTATACAAAGACGTGCTCTACTCTACACTTGATAGCTTTTTTGAAATCCACCTATCCACTAAGCCTGCTTTAGTTTTGCAGCAAGAGGAAGTGAGTCGTTACCTTTGGTTGGATGTGTCGAATGTGGATAGTAACCAATTGGCCTTTGTATCGGGGCAGCATGCGATGGCGGCGTATTTAAGAAACAATGAGTAGGATGGGCAGCTGTGATTAACAAAAAAATGGGTATGAAAATCACGTTTTATGCCCACTTTTTGTGTATTTTAAACTAACGTATTCTAGCTACGATAACCAAAAAACTTATTTTTAATGATTTCTTCTGCCACACCTTCAGGTAGATCTTTTTGCCAATCACCATGACCACTAGAAATTTGTTGCAGGATCTTCCGTGAATAGATATTAAACAACGTTGGATCACTGCATGCGATCCCATGTAAGAAGTCGTTTTCTAATAAATGACGGTACAAAAAGCGTAAATGGTCAGGGACTTTAACATCTGTAAATTCTGTTAGTTGGCCATCTTTATCGATTTCTGGGTAGATAAATAAACGGGTGTTGTCTGGAAAAAGTTTACCAAAACCTTCTAATATTCCGCCTTCGACACCTCGGTAGAATTTTTCATCGAATATCTGCTTAACGTTCACCATACCCATCACTATACCGATTTGTAACTGGGTAAATTGACGGAAGTAGGCTCTGAGAGAGAAGTAACGGGTATAATCCGAAACCATGACGTTATAACCCAGGGAGTTGAGTAATTGCACTCTTGCCACAATGTCACTCTCTGGCACTTTGGTATCGTTACCGTGGGCATCATTAAGAGATATCTCGGCTATAGCAATAGTGTTGCTAGGGTCGACTTCTGGCAGCTCAGAAAAGGAATTCTGTCCCTGCTCAATCATATCTACATTTAATTTGGTGACCGGCCGGAATGAGCCTCGAATGGTGAGTATATTTTTTTTGTATAACATCTCAGCAGGGATACCGACACTGCCATCAGGCTTAAACATAACGGCACGGGTTTTCCAGCTACGAATAAGGTGGATGTTTTTAATTCTATTGTCAGCATCTTCAAAGTAAGGGCCTTCAAAATCGATTGAGTCAATTTCAATGCGATCGGCTTTCATACCATCGGTTAATGAATCAATAATTTGTTTAGGGTTTTCAAAATAATGGTAAGCGCCGTAGATGAGGTTGACGCCAAGTACACCTAAGGCTTGTTGTTGCGCTTCAGCATTGTCGTCAAGCATCCTAACATGCACTGTGATGTTTGAAGGTTTTGCGCCAGGGTACATTTGCACGCGTATACCACACCATGCATGGCATTCGTTTTTATGATTAAAACTTTTTGCCGAAACCGTGGCTGCATAGGCAAAATACCGCGACGACTTAGAGCGAATGTTAGCGACTCGGTCTACTACCAAATCAAATTCTTGTTCCATCATGGCATTAACACGGGCTTTACTGACATAGCGGCCGTCTTCTTGTACACCATAAATGGCATCTGAAAACTTCATGTCGTAAGCAGACATGGTTTTAGCAATAGTGCCTGCAGCCGCACCCGCTAAGAAAAACTGTCGGGCGACTTCTTGGCCTGCACCAATTTCTACTATTGTGCCGTACTTCTTTTCATCAAGGTTAATGCGTAACGCTTTTTGGGTCGTTGAGCGTGAACTCACACTGCTATGAGACTCGGTTTTTTTTTCCATGATTTCTCCAAAGGAAGTGGCAAATAGGTGTACATCACTATTGTAGCCTTTTTTTGTCAGTGCAAAAATCTAAATTTTCATGATGGTAACGACTAATTCATTGAATAATATAATGAAAAGGTTAATGGAAAGTTAATAATTAAGTGCACCCGCGAAGAAAGCCAGTTTAGGACGCGAGTTGAGGGATTGATCAAGAGTGTTGTGAAGCAAACAACTTGATGCTTTTTTTTCTAGTGAAGCTTATTTAACCTGAACTAAGGTTATTCAGCCAACTGACTGACATAATAAGGTGCTTAATCAGTACAGGTCGATAACAGATTAAAGAAGTTGCCTGCGCTAAGGTTATTTTGTGTTCTGTAATTATTACCATGTTATTAAAGTGTTAATGGTATGTAACGAGATACTAAAGAGAGGAAACTACTGTGCTATAAATACGCCTCATTTTATAGTCCGTAAAGTGCAGTTAGTTTTAGAGGTAATATATGACCGGCAAACGTTTTTTGACTTTTCTTGCCCACAGAGGTATCCCCGCCAGTTGTTTCGCGCAACGTTTAGGATGTAACATTTCTTCCATAAAAAAACTTCAGTCATGTGACAAAGTTCCTCGTCACTATATCAATATGCTGGTCAAAGAATTTGGGGCGTATTTGACTGGTCATGATTTAGAACTGTTAACGGGCACCTAAACTTTAAGAAGAATAAAAGTGGTCAGATCCTGAGGTATTCCCACGAATACCCTTTAAAATCATAGGGATAATTAAAAAGTAGGGGAACATTCATGGCAATTGGTGTTCAGTTCAATCGCCAAACCTCACGAATCATTAATGCCATGAATGTAAACACTATTTTGAACAAAACCCTTTCCTTTGTCACTCCTAATATGCATGCTACGAGAAGAAACGCGACGGCAGCTTGCGTGACAAGTCTGCTGGCTGGAGCGACTGCCATAGTCACCAGTATTGGTCGCGGTATTCAGTCAGATATAGCGCTTTCAAGTAGTTGTATATTAAGAGGATTATAAAAAATCAAAGGGTTAGAACACTTGAAAAGGTGCTGATTGATAATCCGCTAACGCAGTGTGACCTTGCTATATGACACCGCATCGACGTCTGTCCGTTGTCGCTCTTTGCTTCCCTATGAACGCTGGTGCATTCAAAAGACTATATATGCCCTTTAAGCTGTAACCACTTATCATTTATCGTTGCGGTTATTGTCTTGGTAGTAGTTGATGATACATTAGCACTTTTAAGTACTGCTTCGGTATTTGATAAGTTATCCATCAACCCCTCGACCATAGGCTTGACCACTTTGGGGTTGATGTTGGCTTGTCGTGCCATAAGTGCTAGGGACGACTTATTAGGCGCAATGCCATTACCATTAAACGACGTCATATGTTCACCAAAATCAGTAGGGGAATAGATGACATCGTAGAACGGTGATAAGCGCCAATTGCCATCATCATCACAAAGAAAAGCAAAGTTTTTTGCATGATCGTCTTGGTTACATATCAGATAATTAAATAAAGCTCGCTGAATAAGCTTTCTTGCTTCTCCAACACCGCACATGATCCGTGTAGCTTTAACTAAATCGATATAGTCCAGAGCAGGCTCTTGAAATGACGCATCCAGTAAGCCACTTGCAGATATCATATGTAACCGACCCGTGTCGCCAACACAATCAAATCTATCTTGACGTAACCAAAACCTGTTATTACTAGCACTAAGCAACTCAAATGAGGCGGTATCAATACCACACTGGTTAGCTAAGGTCATACAACTAAACTCGACTAAGCTCTCTTCATGCTTAAGGTAGAAGTTATCTGAGGTGAGTTTAATGATGCAATGTTGACCGCTGGCATAACGGTCGGTGGAATAGGAGCCATCAGCCAAAAGTGTTGCATTGATTTTTGGTCTAGCACCGCCAGAGCCTGCGGCATTCATTAAGTGTTCAACAAGATCAGTTTCAGTGCCTTCAAACTCCTCTATCGCTTGCTTGCCTAATTTTTGAATGGAAATGTTTTGCTGGGTCTCTTTCTCATCAAATTTAATGGTGGGTTCATAAAAAAGTGCTCCAAGGCAGTTATCGCCAATAAACGCCAGTCGTTCTAGTTGAGAAATGCTTTTGTGGTTGTAGCCATTTTTTCTAAAGAGCCTATCCATCAAATAGAGCCCCCATCCATCTGGCAGACTATCAGCAAACACACCATGCAATTTCTTATGTGGTGCAGAGGGACCTATTTGCAGGTTAGTGGACTGTTCTAATGCAAAAGGTGAAAGGCTTGAATGTTTGAGCAAATAACTTTCATCATACTGGAAATATATCCCAGAGCTGTTTTCAGCAAGTTCACCCACTTGAACAATATCACCGTTTGCAAGGCGACGGTTTACGATCAGTTTATAATTAAGCATGTTTGATCACCTCATCAAGACTTTTTGGTGCTTCAGTTTTTTGGGTTAATTGTTGTAGCTCTGTTAACTTACCAACTTCAGCATATAGCATCAAAAACTGCCGTAAGGATATTTCACCTGTACTTTCGAATTTTCGAATTGTGCTATTAGGTACCCCTGTTTTTTCAGAAAAAACTTGTATACTGTACCCTTTAAGCTTACGAGTATTTTTGACAAACTGACCAAGTTCAAGTTGCAAATCAAATGGTGACAATAACGATAGCACGATAAAGTTCCTCATAAATATATTGCTATAATAATAGCAATATATTTACTAGAGTGTTGTTAATTGCTCTCATTGTAGCAAAAGCGTGGTTAGTTGCCTAATATGATTAAGGACTTATCGATGGAAAATTACGCCAAGAAGGTTTGCAGTTAACTATTCAAAAGTAATTAAAACTGGTATTTCAGACCAATATGCGGGGTGTCGCCAGCGGTATTAAACGCGGTTAAGTCTTGATAGTTTTGATCAAATACATTTTCGACTCTGGCGAATACGGTTAAGTGAGTATTGACCTGATAACGTGCACTGATATCAAAAACCCTATAGTTTTCTAAAGGTTGTGCGGTGCTCGCAAAACTCGTTTCATCCACCACAAGATCAACAAAATCTTGCACAAACCTTAAATTGGCAGACAAAATTAGGTTCTCGACTTGGTAATCAAAACCTATATTAGCCATGTTTTTAGGACGTCGAAGACGCTGTTCGCCTAGGGTGTCTTTAGTTTGGTTATAGGTGTAATTACCATGAATACGTAATACATCATTGATTTTGATATTGGCAATGAGTTCCAATCCATTAGACGTTGATTGACCTAGATCTTGTAAATAACCTGAAAATCCAGCTAAATCAAAAAAGATACTATCTTCAATCTTCTGATCAAAATAGATAACTTCAAAACGAGAACCTTGTGTTGTGCTGTATTCAAGAGCGACTTCGTAGCCTTGGGTAGTCTCTTCTTGTAAAGCTGTGGTCGAGGCTGGAGCGAACGCGAAAGGTCCTTGGTTATATTCTATTTCAAACAAACTGGGTGCCCTAAAGCCTGTTCCATAAGCACTTCGAAGTTTGATTTCGTCATCACCCAATGCCCATATATAAGCACCGCTTACCCGGAAGCTAGTATGTTCCCCAAAATCTTCGTTGTCATCATGGCGCACACCCGCCGTGAGATAGAGGTTTTCGAGCAACTCGCCTTGATATTCAAAGTAATAGCCTTTGCTAATTCGACTTTGGTTAGCAGAGGTTATTTGCTCTTCTTCCCAATCAAGTCCATATACCAACTGGTGATCTTGGTTAAGTTGGGTGTGACCTAAATACTCCACTCTTTGCAAAGTGCCTTTCGTCAAAAAGTCAGAGATACCTTGATTAATGTTTTCTCGCTCAATAGAGGTTTTAGCGAAGGCTAATTCATGCTGCGAATTGTCAGTGGAGTAATTGAGGTCAGTTCGTAAATTGGACTGATTAAATTCACTCTCACAATTATTGCTAGCACTGGCTCCAAAACCACAATTATCAAATTGCCCCAGACCATGATTGTTTCTAAGTACCACACCTAAAGTTAAATCATCGCTGATTTTAAAACCTAAACGTGAGTGTATAGTTGTGTTTTCGTAACCATCTTTGTCTTGGCTGGCATCGTCTAAACGAGAATTGAATCCATCCGTTTTGTAATCTGTCGCAGCGATGTAATAATCGAAGTCTTCATAGGTCGCGCCCATATTGGCAGACAGATTTTGAGTGTCATATCGTCCAAATTCACCGCTAACATTACCTGAAAACTTTTCTTTAGGTGAGCCGCTGTATATATTGATTACGCCACCGGCATCGGCGCCATAAGCCAAGCCTTGTGAGCCTCTGAGTATTTCGACCCGAGATATATTAGCGCTTTGTAAATGACCTAGTTGTGGACCAACTTGAGTACTAGTTGGGTCGGATATATCCACGCCATCTATGCGCACTAAGGTGCGATAACCTTCTTCACCGCGCACCCTCAAGGCCGTGGGTGAACCTATACCACCGCTATTAGTGGCACTAATAGAAGGTTGTGTTTTTAATACATCGGTCAAGTTGGCGTAGCCGCGGGCATCAATATCCTGTTGCGTGACTAAAGACACCGACGTCGCAATTTCCCGTAAAGGCATCGCTACTCGACTCGATACAACAACCATTTTTTCTATTTCATTTTCTTCGTTTTGTGCCTTGTTTTCAGTTGCAAAAATGGGACTCGCGAGAAGGGCTGTACTAATGGTTAGTGCCAATGAAATGTGTTTCATAAAATCCTCAATCTATAATAAGCAAACGATTGAGAGGGGGGTAAAAGAGGATGCTTGGCTGAAAAGTTAACTTTAAATATTCAAGATTATAAGTCTTTAAAAACCATAGATTAACTATTGCAGGGATATGCATTCTAATGAAGCCCGCCGCTCCATACGTACAAAAGCTAATGTCATAGGCCGGTGTCGGGCTTGAATATGGCTAGCATATTTTACCGTTGCGGGGGCAGCGGTGGATTCGCACATAACTTACCAAGAGTTAGGCTCACCACACTTCCCGTTTACCCTATCCAGATTGATTTGGCATCAACCGATAGGCACCTAGAATAGCGGCAAGGAAGATACGTTTTGTGCTCTACAAAGTCAATAAGTTGTAATGACGTTTTGTCGAGATGAACATCAAAAAATGACAAAACCGTCATAAACAGCTTCAGAATAATATTAAACGGGGTAATTGGATTATAAAAAGTTCAGGGTTTAGTAATCTATATTCAATCGTCAGTCTGCCATCGCCTTGCCTGCAACGTAGATGAACTCATTTGTTGGAAACACAATACTTCCATCCTCGTTTGAACTCTCCCAGAGCAGCGAGAGGATCCTCGGCGTATTGCACAGAGTTTGCAGCGAAGACAACGTCGAAAGATTCATTGGGGAAGTCGAAAGATTGGATGTCGCAGCTTCGAAGATTGGAATATGAAGTCGTTCCTTCATCATCGACTCTGCCCTTCGCTAGATCTTGCCTAGGGTTGCCCACAAAGTGCATCCAAGTTTTGGGTTGTCGCTGTTTTTTTTCAGGGGTTGGGCGCGTTTTTTTATACAGGGTGGTGTGACGTTTCGGGTGTTTTTTCCATTTTGCTATAACACTTTAACAGGGTGTTTCCTATATGCTCCCTTATTTTTTATTGAATAATATGCTTTGAATATAAAAATTAAGCGCGTTTAGTAAAATACAGGCTAATATTTATACCCTATAAAGGGGTTTAACATGAAAATATTTAACCGAAATCAAATCATGCTGGCGCTGAGTTATATGGCCTATTATGGCTTTACACTGGATGAAACTGATCGGCGTAACGCCGAGACAATCCAGCAATTTTTTAACGAGGCATTGGATAACTGGACACCACTTAATGGTCAGTGGCAACTTGTCTGGGGCCCTGCAGTGTTCTCGCTGCCAGGGACGAAATATGATGATGCCTTAATGTATGTTGTTCAGAACACCCTTGATCAAAGTCAATACGTTATCGGTATCCGCGGAACTAATCCCATTTCTATCCCAAACTGGATCATCTGGGATTTTCAGGCCAAGGAGCTTAAGGCTTGGCCCTACGGGGACCCACACCCACTTAAAATGCCAATGCTGTCTGAAAGCTCGGCCTTTGGTTTGATAATATTACAGGGATTGCGGCCCGAGGAGGGAATCCCCGGTTATAAACAAACTATATTGGAATTTTTTAAACAAGAACTAACAAGTAATAACAATTTATCAATTTGTACTACCGGCCATAGTCTGGGAGGGGCCCTTGCACCTGTGTTGGCGTTATGGTTGAAAGATATTCAGGACACTCAACTGGGCAAAAAAGTACAAATTTCCTGCGTTGCTTTCGCCGGCCCAACGCCTGGAAACATTGCTTTCGCAGAGTATTTTAATCAGCGCATGGGCCCAAACTTCACGCGTATTGCTAATTCACTGGATGTCGTACCTTATGCTTGGGAAACCCGTTCACTGCGCGAAACATTTACCTTATATTTTCCACCACTTTTACCAACACCATCCTTAGCTGTCTTGTTAAAACACTTGCTGAATAAAAGTAAACACAAGGACTACCTGCAAATTGGAACTGACCCCCTCATCCTATCTGGTGAAATTAAACTATTGGCCTTACCCTATTTGGTACAGGCGATTTACCAACATGTGCAAGCGTATGCGCAGTTGATGGATATGCAGGATGATATTCCCATCAAGGAATTATTGCCCTTCTCCGACAAACTAAAAGAAGTACTGGGACATCTGATCTATTTGTAATGAAATAACTGGTATCAAGAATAACGTAAAATTCGACTGGCATTGGCACATTCAAACAATCCTAACACTCTAACGTGTTAGCCCTGAATGTGCCTAAATAAGGATAACAGACGATAATATCTCCCCCACTTTCCCTCTATGCTTTAGTACCTGAATGAAAGCACAAGCCAAAAAGTGAGTTAAAAAGATTTGAACCTTAAATCAGTCCTTCTCAACGCTTAAAATTTGTTGGGCTTTAACCTATTAGTTTATATTGGTTAATGAATGTTACTTGGTCGATAATTTCTGCTGTAATATTGCCAAGAATGCAAACACAAATAGATTGGGTTAATGGGCACACGTGAGGTAGATGAAATGAAAGGTATTTCCAAAAGGTCTTTAAAAAACGGCATGATTATTGCCATATTAAGCATTTCACAGATCCCATTAAGTTTTGCTGGTTGGGAAGTGACCTGGATAGACCGGTTCGATGAAACGGGTGTTAACTGGGATAATTGGACCCCACAAATTCAAGCAAACTATAACAATGAAGTACAGTGTTATACCGATGATGATAGTTCTGCACAAAAAAACTACGATGTATCTGATGACACTTTAAAAATTATTGCTCGCAAACAAAATATCAGTTGTCCTGGTTTAGGTGGTGCAAACAAGTCTTGGACCTCGGGTCGCTTGAACAGTAAAGACAAAGCGGAATTTTTATATGGCCGTATTGAAGCTAGGATTCGATTTTTGGAGCTAAAAGGCGGTAGTTGGCCAGCCTTTTGGATGCTTGAAAATAGGATTGCCGAAAACCCTTTCAAAGGAGATAACGATACTATTAATTGGCCTAACCCTGGAGCAGGTGAAATAGATGTCTGGGAGTGGTTTAGTAACGATGGTGATCGCTATATCACCAACTTTTTTAATACGGGTAACTGCGGCTCCGATGTGAGGGTGAGTTATCCTGGGGGAGCACCAGACGTTCTCGCTTTTCATACCTATGCGATTGAATGGACAGCAGACAATATCACGTTCTTTTTTAATAATACTGTGGTGGTTGAACAAGACTTATCCAATTGTGCACAATATGAAGAACCCATGTTTATTTTGCTTAATGTTGCTATGGGTGGAAGTTTGGGTGGGACGATTGACCCCCAATTGAATAACGCAACTATGGAAGTTGACTATGTTGCCCACTGTGTAAAGTCAGATTTAAATGAGTATCAGGAATGTAATGAAAGCACACCCTTCATCAGTGATGAGGATAATGACGGAGTAAGCACTGATTTGGACCAATGTCCCAATACGCCTGAAGGCACAGTGGTTGACCAAAATGGTTGTGAACTTGTCACTCAACCTCAAGTTGTTGCCCCTGCACCTCAAATATCTGATCAGCAAGTGATTTCCCTCTTTAGTGACAGTTACAGCAACATAGCGAATATTGATTACAATCCTGATTGGCAACAAGCCACCCAAGTCACACAAATTGATATAGCGGGCAATAATATACTTAAATACGCAGGGCTAAATTATCAAGGCACAGACTTTGGTGATAATAAACAAGACGTGACTAATATGGACAATGTTCATCTGGACTATTGGACCTATAACGCCACCGAACTTGAGTTCTTTTTAATTAGTTCGGGGCCTCAAGAACGCTCTTTTGTCATTGATGTGCAGCAGCAAGGTTGGCAAAGTCTGGTCATTCCACTGAGTAGCTTTTCAGATGTAGATTTAGCCGACATATTTCAATTAAAGGTAGAAGGAAATGGCACGGTTTACTTAGACAATATTTATTTCAGTTCAGACTCTGAAGCCTTGACCGATGGGGATATGGATGGTGTTCAAGATAATGATGATCAGTGTGCTAACACACCCACAGGTGTTGAGGTAGATGCAGCAGGCTGTGCCCTAGAAGTGAATATAGCACCAACCGTCAGCTTAATTGCCACACAAGGTGGTGTAACCATCACTAGTGTTATTACAGATGCTGGAAGTGTCACCATTGAGGCCAATGTTGTTGATGAAAATCAAGGTGATGAGCATACTTATGTTTGGACAGTATCTGCTGTTTCAGAATTTGACAAAAACGACAATGCCATCAGTTTTGATCCATCAGGTTTAGCAAATGTTCAAATCTCAATCACGGTAGTAGCATCTGACAGTGCACAAACAACACTCAGTGATGAGACAACCATCACACTGTCAGTTGTGACACCTGCTACTCAAGTAGAGCCTGAAACACAGAATAGTGATTCGGCTGGTGGCAGTATCAATTTGTTTATATTATTCGGACTACTCTTGTTACACATAATAAGACAGATATCCAAAGGTATTAGGACCTAAGCCTTAAAGGAACTGCCACAAATTGGAAACATCAATCCAAGGTCACTGGATCAGTCAATTATTTATACAAAATCCCCTTGCGTCATGTATTTGCTCACGCTTCAAACATACCGGAGAAAAGATAGGGGTCAAGTCACTTGTCTAACAATACTTTTGGGAGAAAAGATAGGGAAAGATAGGGGTCAAGTCACTTGTCTAACAATACTTTTGAATCTACACTTATTTTATAGTTAAAAATGCTTTTTGCTGATTATGCCGAGACAACCAAGAATCGAATATGAACATGCCTTTTACCATGTTATGAACCGGGGTAGAGCCAGGTGTATGATTTTTCATGAAGATTTTTACTATCAAACGTTTCTTGATACTCTCGGCGAGGCTTGTTTGCGGTTTGACTGTTTGGTTCACGCCTATTGCCTCATGGGCAATCACTATCACATTTTAATCGAAACACCCAAAGCGAATTTAAGTCGTATCATGCGACACATAAATGGTGTTTATACCCAGCGGTATAACCGTTTGAAAAAATCTGATGGGCCACTGTTTAGAGGCCGATTCAAGGCGATTCTGGTTGACCATGACGGTTATCTTTTGCAATTGTCCAGATATATACATCGCAACCCGATTGATATGAAAAGTCCTTTGGTGACTCAACTGCTTGACTATTATTGGTCCAGTTACCCGAGCTATGTCGGCAAGGCCAAGCCGGTTGAGTGGCTAGCGCAGGATTTGACGTTTGAAATGCTGGGTCATGAAGACAAACACAAGGGATATGCCAACTATGTAATGGCAGGGGTAGACGAAGAAACTGCCCAATTTTACAGTAAAGGTAATATGGCCAGTATTATTGGTGATAAAGGATTTCGGGAGTGGGTTTATGAAGAACTATTGCCTCAATTGGCCGCTGAACAAAAAAGCAGAGTCATTCAGCCTGATTTGACTATGGGGCAGGTGATCAGTGTCGTAGCTAATTATTTTTCTGTAACCGAAGTTGATATTACAAAAAGAGTCAAGGGCCCGCAAAAAGAGAACGAAGCAAGAAAGTTGGCTATGTATTTTTGCCAGGAGTTAGTTGCAGCGAAGTTGACAGATATAGCCGCTCGATTTCATTTGAGTCATGTCGGATCTGTGAGCTTTATTACCCACCAAATCCGCAAGCGCGAAAGAGAAAATAGCCAGTATAGGACGCGATTTGAGGGACTGATCAAGAGTATTGTGAAGCAAGCAACTTGACCCCTTTTTTCTTTTTGATTAAATTGAAAATAATGCTTGACACCATTTTACTCGTTTCCCGCCTCTTTTTTGTTACATTCGAATAGCAGCACCATTTGCTGTTGTATGCGAAGTGGCAGCGCGAAGCAGATCAACAAATCTGTTAGTCATACCCGATAGGCTTCGATAATTTTTATCCCTTTAGAATGCCACATAGTTCGAAAAATTAGGCCTCAAAAACCCATGTTACAATTCAGTTATTGGATCACCCTGTTGCCGATTGCCCCTTAATTACGATGAAATTCACATTGCCTGACATCCCTGAAGCTGAACAGACGCCCCTTGTTAAGGGCTTACTGGCTATGCTTGAGCAGTTGATTGAACATTCGCAAAAGCAACAAGAAGAAATTGAGGTGATGAAAGATGAAATTCGAATATTAAAAGGAGAGAAAAAACGACCGAAATTTACGCCAAGCAAACTAGATGAAAGCACTAACGATGAGGTGGAAGACGCGTCTGAGAGTTCGGATAAAACCGAGCCGTCAGATAAAGAACATACAAAAACCAAGAAAATACGTCGTAGCAAAAAGGGGCTGCCAGTCGACCGTGAAGAACGGATAAAGCCGCTCAATATTCCACAGGGCTCTCGATACAAGGGTTATCGAGATTTCCATGTGCAGGAATTGGTGATTAAAAGTGAGAATGTTCGCTATCGTTTGGAGCGGTGGATGACGCCTGATGGAAAGTTACTGACGGGGCAATTACCTGGAACACTGGAAAACCGTCACTACGGTCCGACGTTGTTGACGTACCTGTTATATCAGCATCACCACTGCCAAACCACGCAGCCCTTGTTGTTAGAGCAATTACGTGAATGGGGCATAAAAATATCTTCTGGCCAATTGAATAGGTTACTGTCAGCCAATAAAGAGCGGTTTCACGACGAAAAAGAGGGGCTGCTTGAGGTAGCGTTAACCCAGGCGGATTACATCACGGTAGATGACAGTGGTGCCAGACATAAAGGCAAAAACGGCTATGTCACACATATGGGTAATGAATTCTTTGTTTGGTTTAGCTCAACACCGTCGAAAAGCAGGCTTAACTTTTTGACCCTGCTCAACAGTGGTGAAAGTTATCGCCTGTCTCCTGAGGCGTTAACGTATATGCGAGAGCACAAGCTAAAAAACGTGCCACGTACATTACTTGATGCATTGGCGGCCAGCCCTGTCATTGAATTTGCGGATAAAGCAGCATGGGACAAGCACTTAAAACACCTCAACATTAGCGATGAACGGCATATCCGTATCGCGACCGAAGGCGCATTAATTGGCTCGTTGTTACACAAAGGCAATGTTGAAAAACTTGCCATCATCAGTGATGGTGCGGGCCAGTTCGCCGTGTTTCAGCATGGTTTATGTTGGGTTCACGCCGAACGACTCATTCACACACTATTGCCAATGAACGAGCCCCACAAAAAAGCAGTCGAGGGTGTAAGAGCACAAATATGGACATTATATCGCGCGCTCAAGTCTTATAAGTTGAGTCCATCGCCACAACAAGCTGAGGCGATATCCAACCGATTTGATACCATCTTCCAACAAAAAACAGCCTATATAACCTTGAACAGAAGTTTACGCAGACTGAACAAGTTAAAGAGTAAATTACTGTTGGTGTTAAAGCGACCTGAAATCCCCATTCACACAAATGGTAGTGAAGGCGACATCAGGGATTACGTGAAAAAACGAAAAGTCAGCGGGGGTACCCGCAGCGATGTGGGCCAGCAATGCCGAGACACCTTCGCCAGCCTCAAAAAAACATGCCGCAAATTAGGACTCTCATTCTGGCAGTATTTGATTGACCGCCATCACGAGAAGTTAATCCCTCCATTGCCAGTAATGCTGAGCGAAAGGTTAACTGGAACAAGACCTACCACCACTTTATGAGCAGTTACCAATATACTACGTAACCTGTTGAATGGCTTGCACAAACCAAAGCTGAAAGCTATAGTGTGGTTTATTCGATTTTAATTTAAACAGGTCAAAAGAAGGATATTTAATGCCCATCACCAAAGAAATTAGGGACTCTGATAGCTTAGTTATCGCCATTACCGGATTTAGAAACAAGCTAAACCTTCCAGTTAATGAGTTTTTTGAACAAGCAAGTTTGACAAGTGCCTCAAAGATAGTCGTTATCGATCCTTCTTTTAGAGTGGGTTTGTCAGGGATTCCACCGGAGTATCCAACGTTTTTCGATATTATAGAATATCTACGCAATCAAATTGCCGAAATACCTCATAAACAACTGATAGTGACAGGCACATCAGCCGGGGCACATTCAGCTATACTATTTGGACACTTGTTAGAGGCTGATCAAGTCGTCTCCTTCGCGCCATATACATATTTAAATCGTAGTAAAATGTCAGAACTAAAAGACCCGTCGTTGCAGACGATGAGTCGAGTTATTGATGGCTTGGAGCTATTAGATGATCGAGTGAAGTCTTATTTCGATTTGATGAATGTTGTAGCGACATGGAATGGAAAAACCAAATATTATATCCATGTATCAAAATATCATGATTGGGACCGACGACGAGCGAATTATTTAAAAGGTGTCGATTCATTGAAAGTCATTGAGCACCCCTTTAGTGAGCATTCGGTGGCCTCTCGTTTAGCCAAGTTCAATAGATTAGCGCAATGCTTTGAGTTCCCCTATCAACATAAAATCACAATGAAAGACCTGTATTTGCACCTAAAGAACAGTTCAGATGGCTATAGCACGCATTTGCATAAAATGATTAAACTTATATTAGGCAAAGGTTGGAAAGCCAAAAAAGCGTTCATTAAGTACTTCAAAACGCAGTCTTGAACGGGGCGACCTCGAATGTCTGTATATTAAACAGATAAATCGCTGAGTATAGGTAAAATAAAACGTCATTTGTGCTTGCAAGTAACTCCAAACCCAAGGTTTCGATATCCACTGAATTTGCAGAACGTGCCGATGTCGAATTTAAGTTATAGGTCCAATCGGTTAAGTCATTATCCTTACGATAAAAAATAGCAGAATCAAGGCTCCAGTTTAATCCGTCTAATGCCAAGCCCAGTTCCAGATTTTTAGTCTTTTCTCGTTCAAGACTATCATTACTTCTGAACAGCCCACTGGTGTTACTGCCACCAATAGCGGTATAACCTGCCACTTGACTCGCTTCTGCATAGGAGAGATAGAAAGTCTGAGAGGTGTCATCACCGTTGAACGTGTTCCAAGTTATGTCACCAATCAATGAAACGTCGGAATCATCTCTATTAGTATCGTCAAAAGCAGCCCCTAAGCGAAACGTTAACTGTTCCTCATTTTTTAAACTTATTTGGAATTCAGGCAACACACTCACCTTATAGTAACGACGAGACGTAAAATTATTTTCAAGCGTAGTGGACTCGATGGAGTCTTCGATAAACTGTGTCGAATAATTCAGTGCAAACGATTCTGTTTGCCCATGGCGCCCAGAAAACGCTACCGAATTAACCTCGGTTTCGTGAAAGGCCTGAAATATCTGCGGGTTTTCACGAGAAAAAACATAATGGTCGTTATGCCCCCGGGTGTAAGCAGTAATTTCAAATGTGCTATCTGTCCCATAGTTCTGTTGATGATTTAGCATCAATAGTTGCGTTCTAAGGTCTTCTGTCTCATTGACATTAAAAGGGGTATACATGTTAGGCCAGCCAAAAAACTTATCTTGAGAGCCAAAAAACAGATCAGTCTGCGATGATGGACCCACAAGTTGAACGCGCGCAGAGGTGCGTTTGAAATCGTGATCACCATTGTCGATAGTGCCGTCACTTTCAGAGAAGGAGTACTCACCTTCAAAACCGATGATCCAATCCTTAGCATCAGCTAGTGGCATACTGATACCGCTGTGAATTCTGTGAAGATTAAAGTGGTTATTGCCAGCGCCAATCGAAACACTACCAGCAGTGTTAATCGGTTTCCAGTCGAAGGAAACAGTCCCCACAGAGCTATTCACACCGTAAAGGGCATTATCTGCTCCCGTTAGTATATAAGCTTGACTCAACATTTCCGGAGCAATGGGGATCTCAGAAAAGTAATGCCCGGTCTGCGGATCGAGTAACGTTGCGCTGCCTACCCTAAACCCTGTATTTTCAAAAATGCCTCCACGGATCGTCACATCAGCTTGAGCCTCAGCCATATTGCGCGACTGTAAATCAACGCGCGGGTCATATTCTAAGTTTGAAACCAGCGAAACAAAGGTTCCCACAGGTTCTTTGTTGGCTGTCGTAGAGCCTTTAACTGTAATGTTTTCAATATCATCACTTGCTTCATTAACATCACTATCATCACTAGATACTGCTGAAAAAGTCACTATGGTGCATACCAAAGCAAGCAAAGTAGAGTATAGGTAAAATAAAACGTCATTTTTCCTAAAATCAAAATACATGATGCCTCATATTTTCCATATTGGCATCTATTTTATATTCTTAAGGGAGTGAAAGTCGGCTATTTTTCGTCAATTAATCAACTGTTTCCACGTAATTCAGAATTCAAGACAAGCGCCTCCCGCTGTTGTGAAAACCAGTTTTGCTTATGATGATGAACGGCTTTTATTCAAACAGACTTATCTGAGGCGGTGCTCGACTTTGTGGGGGCAATAGCTCGACGACTTCGTCATTTTTTGTATTCAGGTGACTAAGTATCTTTTGGATCACCAATGGATCTTCGATGCTCGCTATAACCTTAACAGCACCACCGCATTGCTCACACGTTTCTATTTCTATCCCAAAAACCCGTTTAAGTCTTTGCGCCCAGGTCATCGACTGGTGCTTTTGTGCCCGTGTTTTTTCCTGCCCTGTCGGCAATGCTTGTTTAGTCTTATTTCGTAAGGCGGGTGTTATTGTCACGCGGTGCCGACTGTTTGGTGCAAACACACCATGAAAACGCGTCAGGTTAACTCTGGGTTTGGGCACCAGTGCCGCTAAACGGGCAATAAAATCCAGCGGTTCAAAGATCACATGAGTGGTGCCGTCACGGTAGGGTGTTTTTAGTTTGTAGCGCACCTTGCCGTAAGTCGTTACTGCCAACCTTTTTTCTGATACCCCAGAGCGGGTAATATAACGGCACAGCCTTTCGAGTTTACCCCTATCCTGTGCGTTGCTCATGACACCTGCATGGAGACTGAAGCCTGCCACGTTTGCGGCACAGCCTGCCGCAAGCCCTTGTTCTGCCATAGGTGCAATTGTTTGCAAGGTAAAGACCTTTCGTCCTTGCTGTTTGCCTGTAGCGATACGGTAGGTTATTGAATACCCGTGAATTTGCAACATCGGATCGTCTTCCAGCCCATCCAAAGCCAGGTAGTCATTGTCATCATCCCTCACTAATAAGCCCTCGCGCTCAAGAAAACCAGCCACACGCTGGCTAATGCGGTGAGTAAGACTATTCAGTTCACTTTTTGTCGGGGCTTTTATCGGGTGAAAACGCGTTTTGCCATAGTTATCTTCGGCATATACGCCATCGAGGTAGAGCATATGAAAATGGATATTTAAATTCAGCGCTGAGCCAAATCGTTGGATCAGTGTGACCGCACCCGTTTGTGCCGTCTGTTTGTTGTAGCCTGCTTTTTTAGTGATATGTGTGGCAAGTGTGCGATAGACAATACCCAGTACTTTTCCCATGATCTGAGGATAGCTGGCAAACAAAAATCTAAGTTGAAAAGGGAAGCTCAATACCCATTGCCTAATGGGCTCATGGGGCAACACATCATCAACCAGCAAGGCGGCGCTTTCTGCCATTCGCCGCGCACCACAGCTGGGACAAAATCCTCGGCGTTTACAACTGAATGCGACCAGGTGCTCATGGTGACAATCTTCACAACGTACTCGCAAAAACCCATATTCCAAACGACCGCACTTGAGGTACTCTTCAAATTCTGACCGCACATACTTGGGCAAACATTTATCTTGTTGCCCCATGTGGTTCAGAAACTGCGGGTAATATTTTTCAATAATTTGATAAAGAAGGGTTTGCTCTGGTTTATGACGTTCATACTTTACCGTCCCCTCTCTTCTGGCATCCTTTACAATAGACATATATCACCCCAAATGCTGTATTTTTATAAGGGGTATCCTGTTAGCTCCACTACCCACTACATGTTGTGTTTAGCGCTTTTTGATATTTTCATAACTAACGGGCGGTGTAACCACCGCTTGTTCAAGCAATCTATAAAATAGTAAACCACGTGAATTAGATGCTCGACGATTAAAACGAAAGGCATATTCGTCGAGATAACTATCTAAATGTTCATGCCCTACTGAGCCTTGATGAGTTCCTAATATCCATCTTTTCAATAGTGAAGCGACTCTATGCACACCGACTAGCGTCTCATGAGCAGGCTCTTTAGACCCAAGTTGAACCAACTTATTACGCTCATAACCAAGCTCATAAATTCTATGATAGGCACTTGAACCATCTGTTTGGACGACTGAACCGGGCTCTATCGTTTCTTGTATAAACGAATGCAATTGAACTTGCGTTGCCGCTTCAATACGTTTTAACCTTATTCTGCCAAATCCCTTGGGCTTTTTAATTTCAACCGCTATCGCCACAATTGATTTCTTACTTTGGGCACAAGGAGCACGGGTTTTGGCTTTATCAGCGCCACCCACGTAGGTTTCATCTACTTCGACAATACCTGATAATTTTCCGCGACTGGGGTTGACCATCGCCCGCCGGTAACGATGTAACATTGTCCATGCAGTTTGATAACTACCTAACCCAAGTAACCTTTGCAGACCTAACGCACTCACTCCGTGCTTTTCATTAGTGATATACCAAGCTGCGGCAAACCAATTAGTTAAGGGAGTTCGGCTTTTTTCAAATAGTGTTCCTGCTGTCACCGTGCCTTGATATCGACATATAGAACACATCATTCGACCGCGAGTTAAGTGATAAGGTTTGGATAATTTGAGACAACGTGGGCATACAAAACCAGAGGGCCAACGTAAGTGCTCCAGAAACTGAAGGCATGCATTATCATCCGGAAACCATTGTAAAAACTGAGTCCAATTTCCGGGATAATCTCTACCTGATTTTAGTGAATTTGATGAAATAGCCACCACTACATATTGACATAGGTGGAGCTAAGTGGATACCCCTTATTTTTATACAGTATAGGTGTGTTTTTTTATTGTCGGTATGCTGGAACTTTATAGTGCAAAGATATGGGCATTAGTGGTTGAAAAACTAATTAGCTCGCATGATGATTTTTAGCTCAATATAGTCTGATAGTTCGAATTAGCTAACGTCAGCTATAGGTCGATTTAAGCCTTTTCTAGACTAGAACCTTATGTCGGCTTTTGGCACAAAGTTCTCCTTCAGGTTTAACGCTCGACTGTCCGCTTTTAGGCTCACAGCTGCCTGATTGAATTATCAAATGACTGCTATGCCCAAGATATACATGTAACTTAAATTTAGATAAAAAAGTTAGAAGATCCAATAATAACGGTACTTTCAAGGTGATTATCTAACTTTGTATTAACTCATCTAAGTTAAAAGCTTACATGCTTCTCCACTTTGCTCAGGCATGAACTAAACTGTATATGAAAATAAACAGTTTAAGGGAGTTCGAACATGAACACGCCAGAAGCCAGTTTTTTAACGTGGCAACAGCAATTCAGAACGAATAAAGATTGTCTCCAGTATCTGAAGGAAATGAAGTGGCCTAATGGGTTTATGTGTCCTCAATGTGGTCACGACAATGGGATTGACCTTCACTGCCGAGAATTAACCGAATGCAGCCATTGTCATAAGCAAACATCGGTGATGTCAGGTACTTTATTTCATGGTAGTCATCTACCGTTACTCAAATGGTTTTGGGCACTGTATTTTATAGGCTCAGACAAAGGCAGTATTTCAGCGTTAAGGCTAAGCAAGCTTATTGAAGTGAATTGGAAGACTGCTCGGCTTATGTTAACGAAAGTGAGAGCGGCTATGGGACACAGGGATAGCCTCTACCGATTGTCGGGCACAATAGAGTTAGATGATGCCTTTGTTGGCGGTAAGCACAAAGGCAAGCGTGGTCGTGGAGCAGAAGGGAAAACCCCCATTATCATAGCATGTGAAAACAAGCATAAAAAGGCAGGGTTTATCGCAATGAAAGCGGTTAAAAATGTGAATTTTAAAACAGTAAAAGAATTTGTATCACATCACCTTTTAGCTAATCAGCATGTCAGAACGGATGCTTATCCTGCGTTAAATATTATAGATAAAACACAGCAACATGAGCCAAGAGTCACGCCAAGTGAAAAGGTAGACGAATGGTTGCCTTGGGTTCATATCGCGATAGGTAATTTGAAAACGTTTTTGTTGGGCACGTTTCATGGCGTTACGGGTAATTACTTACAAGAATACTTGAATGAGTTTTGTTATCGGTATAATCGCCGTTTTGTGGAAAAACAAATACCTAATCGATTGTTAAACTTGGCAATTATTCATACTCCTTTAAAATCAACCTGAGTTAAATGGAGAAGCATGAAAGCTTATTTTTAAGTATTTAAGAGCAATTATTAACTGCGATTTATTAGATCCACTGTTGCCATTAATATCTAAGTTATTTCTGTATGTTTCTATCATGTAGATTGACAATAATGTACATACTTTCTCTGACTTCTTAATTAGTGACAGACTCGTTCCTGTGAGTGTTCAGGATTCATTGGTGCTAACCTACACGAACGGCTGCTTTGCCAATGCCAATGTAACCGTTTGTTTTTAGGTAGCGGTAACAATGTTTCATTACTTACTCTAGGCTACCAATACAAAATCTAAGTTTTAGTGCAGGTTGCAATCTAAGTAAATCACAAAAAATAACATCTAGTTATAATCTAATTATAACTACTTAAAGTGTAAGGTGGGTGTAAAGATTGCAGACGGTCGTGAAATACAATTTTTGAGTAATTTATCGCAGTAAAATGGATATTACGCCCGCATAAACTGCGTAGGGAGTTTGACGCTTTTTTGCGCCTTTGATTTTTGCAAAAAAGCGGCTGATTTGCGGGGGCAAATTTTATGCGCTTGTCAGGCGACACAACTAAACCTCGATTTTGGGTGAGCTATTTACTCCCGATAGCTAGAATATTTTTTGCGATTTGGTCCAGATGAGTATCCCAAGTTCCGCAACATCCTCCCCATATATCCATATGAGGATAACGTCGGGCCAGGTCCCCGCATTGCGCGCCAAGCTCCACAGGATCGCCATCTTCGAGGTGCCCAATTTGGCACAGTTCAATCTTTTCCATTTTTGAAGCATTCGGCCTGACTCCCCTAACTCTATTTATCCAATCACCTGATTCGATAGCTGGTTCATACTCCAGGGGGTGAGAACAGTTTATCAAATAGAACTCTGGTGCTAGATCCGTCTCGGCATCAATCGTAGTAATTGCTTCAGCAAGACTCGGTCCCGAGTTAAGTTTTGAGGTGCTATCAAGGGAAAGAGATATAGCAAGCGGCACACCGATTTTTTTTGCTGCTCTGGCTACGCCAATGGACTCCGAAACATTGTTAAAGGTTATTGCTAACGCCAAATCAACATTAGCTTCTTTCAATGTCGTGAGTTGGATGGAGTGATAATCCTCGGCTTCATTTTCTGAGATGCTAATATTCCTTTCATAGGTATCGCCGCGCGGACCGATAAGGCCCTGAATTAAAATCTCCGGTATATCTGAAGCGTACTCACTCGCGACCTCTCTTAGGAAATCTATCGACTTGTGATTTGCTTCTGCCAAGCCTTGCGGTGAGTAACCCAGTAGCTTACCCCAATCGGGGCTCGCCCGATAATCTAGCCCCCCGATGAGTGCGCACATTCCGTGCTTTGCGACTACATCGAGATACTTACGATACATCCCCTGCATCTGCGATACAGCTTCTGGGTTATCGAGCAAAGGGAACATCGCAAATTCGGGTAACTCAAACCCGTATTTGTACGAAATCTCGGTTTCAGTTCCACCCTCTGAAAGATAAATACGTCCATCTTTTTGGGGTGGAAAAAATTTTTTATTGTCCATATTTGCATCTCCGATTATAGGTTGTATTTTCGCCTATAAGATGATTAAGGTAATTTCGACCGAAACAAGCTCGACCAAGTACCTTATGGAATCAAGATCAAACGATGACGTTTCAAAATAGGTATGAGTCTAGTGGTTTGCTCATTTTGGTCTTGTTGGCATTGGTTATGCTGTATTTAAATAAGCCAAAAGCATCTTAGTTAACTCCCTCACAGGAATTGTCAATGCAGATGGCTGGGTCTTTGACTATTTTCGTAAATATATTTATGTATTCGTTATTTACATAACTTTCTTCACGGTTTTACTTTTTAACTTCTAAAATTAAATTAAACGGCGTCTCAGCTGCTTTTTCACAATAACTAAATCCACCTGATTTGATGGTTTCTTTTAAGCGCAGCAAACCGGCTTGTGCGCCTAATGCCAAACCAACTTCTTGGTTCATTGAACAAGGCAGGCATAGTTGTGTGGAGAAAGCGTAAAAGGCTCTGCCTACTGGGTTGAGGTTGTCTTTGATGGAATCATTGGCAAAAGGCTCAACAATCATACAAGAACCATCTGGTTTCAATGCTTGTTTGGCATGTTCGCAAGCGCCAACAGGATCACCCATATCGTGCAGGCAATCAAAGAATGTCATGAAATCAAAACCTTTGTCGTCGTAACTTTTTGCAGTGGCTACTTTAAATTCTATATTGCTTATACCGGCCTCTTGCGCGCGAACTATAGCTTTATCTATTGATTCTTGATGGAAATCTATTCCTATAAAATGTGAGTTTGGAAAAGCTTTGGCCATAATGATGGTTGAAGCTGCATGACCACATCCAATATCGGCTACTTTGGCACCCTTGCTTAATTTTTCAGTCACGCCATCGAGTGCGGGGATCCAACTACTGATCAAGTTACCTGAATATGATGGGCTGAAGAATTTTTCAGTGCCACAAAACAAGCATGTGTGGTGCTCACCCCATGAAATGCCTTCCCCTGTTTTAAATGCGTCTAGCATTTTGGGTTCATCATGATACAAAGAAGTGATGGCATAAAATGCACCAGTCATGAAAACCGGGCTAGAGGAATCACCAAAAACAGCTGTTTGTTCTGGTGTCATAAAAAATTTATGCTCATCTGCGTCATACTCGATATAGCCAGAGGCAGCTTGTGCAGCTAACCACTCTTGTACATACCTTAAAGCAGTGTGAGTTTTTTCAGCCAATTCACTGGCCCCTATAGAGCCCGACTCGGCCAAGGTTTTATAAAGTCCAAGCTTATCGCCAATGGTGACCAATGGTCCATTGGCCGCTGCACCCATCTCTACTACTACTTGACCCAGTAATGCATTCAATTTGTTTTCATCTATGCTCATGTTGTTCTCCATTTATAAGATAATAAGCAGAGAAAATACTAGCGGTGAATGGTTTTTAAGACATGAAGATTAGGTATTGTTTATGTAATGATTTACGTAATGAAAGCATTGTGCTGGCTTAATGCTAGAGGAATTTATGTCTGAAATTATCGTGTCTTTGTTTAGCTTTTTGTAAAATAGAGATATAGCGCGCATCATCATGAAGATAGTTGAAAGATGGGGTATGAGAAATATGAGGGTAATTAAAATAGCCTGAATTAACCGCTTGCTCTAACATGTTTAGACATTGTTCTTTTTCTTTTAAAAGGGCATAAAAATTAGCAAAGTAATACATATTTTCAGCATCAACTACATTGGTATCCACCATTTTAGATAGTGCTATTAATCCTCGCTCTTTGTCACCATCCATAACGGCCAAATAGACTTGTGCGATCAAGCTCCAAATGCCATTTTCATCTATTTCAATCACTCGATTAAACAGGGTTTGAGCCAGTTCGTTTTTATCTTGTGAAAAAGCAATTATACCACTGTAGCCCGTCCCATAATCACCAGGATCTAAGTAAACTTTGGCCAAAGCTTGTTCATACAACCCTGCACTTGCGTATGTAGAGATGATGGATCTGAAACGCGTATTGTTGGGGCTGATTTCTAGGGCTTTTTCCATCGAGTCAATAGACTCATCGAGCATACCCGCGTAGCGATAAATGTAGCCCAAGGCAAAAAGTGAATTTGCATCGTTAGGGGCAATTTCTAGCATCTTTCTGGTAATTAATAATGCATCTTCAATTCGATTGGTTTCAACATAAAGAGCAGACAGATTACTCAAGGCATCTAGTTGGTTTGGATTAAGCTCTAGCGCTTTTTGATAATACCATTGCGCTTTTTTAAGCTCGATTGGAACAATTCGTCCATGCTGTTCTAACAATCGACGGTGAAAACCTAAGTGGGCATAACTTGGGGCATACAAGGGATCCAGTTCAATAGACTTTTGCAACATTTCAACTGCCAACTTGTGTCCCTCATTTGACTGAGGGTATGAAATACCGCGCAAATAATACTCATAGGCCAGAGCACTATTCGGAATATCCCGATTCCGTTGATTAATAAAATTTGGTCGGAATTCTGCTTCTAGACCTTTAGCGACTTTTTGTGCAACCATGTCCTGTAAATCGAAAGTGTTGGAGTAATCAACTTGCATCGACTCTCGCCAAACCAAATGACTATTGTTTACTTCAATCATTTCTACACTCAAACGAATAACATCATTTTCTAATAAATAATTGCCGCTAACTACATAATCTACCTTAAGTTCTTGGCCGACGGTAATGGGGTCTATAACTTTGTCCACATATTTTCTGATTAATCCCACTTGTCGAATAGAAAATTTTTCCAAATAGGTCAATTCTCCGATTATTTGATTGGCCAATGCAAAGCCTAAATAATCAGTATCAATATTAGGCTTGGTGTTGGAAAACGGTAACACTGCAATTAGTTTTTGTGCTTTTAATGGCTTGTTTTTATCTTCTGGGTCTGTTGTTGAAATACTAACATCAGGTGAAAAAATAGTTTGCTTGACGTAGGGTTGTTCAGATTGGTATTGATACCAAAAGAAAATCAACATGAATACAAAACTGCTGATAACGGATACTGAAACGAAAAGCCTACGTTTTGTTGAACTTTTATTTAAATTTGCGTTAAGTGATGGCGCAGCAGACCTTAATTCTGCAACAAATTGGTAACCTCGAGAATGAATAGTTTTTATGATTTTTTGGCTAGTGCCATCATCGCCTAAAACTTTGCGGGCTGACTTGATACTGTTGTTAATTGAAGTGTCGGACACTACACGTCCTTGCCAAACATGCTCTAACAGTTCGTTTCGAGTGACTACCTTGTCTTTATTCTGTATCAAAAAAATGATGATGTTGAATACTTGAGGTTCAACTTGAACTTTAATATCCTTAACCGTCAATTTATAATTTTGATCGTCTATTTTTATGTGATTGAACTGGTAAATCATAATATAAATTTCTAATGACTGTGTTGATCATGAGTTTCAATGTTTTGAATAGATGTGAGCATAACACCTTATCTTTTAACCATAAGGGTCTATAGTATTATCGAAATGGATAAAACAACCTAGAACTATTCACTTCTCGGTCAGTAACGCCCAGCATAGAGCATAAAAACTGCATTTTTTGAAAGCAAGGTAAATACCTTTCGTCCTTGCTGTTTGACTGTAGCGATAGCATCTTTTCGAATAGTGACAATATGTACCGGGGGAGTTAGATGACTGTGCCCCCGACGCCTTTGTTACAGGCTATTCTTATCTAAATTATCAAGTTCCTACAATAGAAAAAGCCGTCAGGATATCTAATAACCCCGACGGCTTCGCTTAACTATGAATGAATTAATCGTCAGTAGTGATAACAAATTCGAAGATCACTCGTGCCATTGACCAGTGCCCTTTGAGATGCCCCCTTTAGTGTGCCAAGTAATGGAACCGGTCCGACCTTTAAGCTCTCCAGCCTTGCCCTTCAGTCCGCCTACGCAGCTTGTCTCGGTCTTTTCCTTATTCATGAAATTGCAGCCTGCCGCAACAGTGTATACGGTCGCTTCACGTGTAACGTCACAGGCAACGTGCACAGCAAATATATTCGCATTTGGCGGCTGCATCATAGATACGCATTTACTTATACTCTTTAATTTGCTGCCATCAGCGTTGGTCGAGACTCCGCTGCCGGTGACGTAACTCCCAACATAACTGCCACCGTCTGGTCCGATGCCACCTACCACGACTCGGGTATCATTTTTCGATTCGAAATTAAAGGTTTGTGCATTGGCAGAACCAAAGCCCAGAGCCAATATGGCTGTGGCGATATACATTGTAGATTTAATCATTAAAACATCCTTTTTTAGTTATTAGATTTATACTTCGTTTACACAGGCTTGTGTTGTTGGAATACTGAGAAGCTTATTCCTCTCAGTAAGTCTTTTATGCTCCCGCATCCAAGATGTTTTTCCTGTGGCTGATAAATATATTATGTAGCATGCAGGTAAAGGAGTGTTGGTAAAATAAAACGCCAATTTCTTAAGATTTAAAATAAACTTTAGCTCATGTCTTCAATTTCACTAGTTTTTTTATCAATGAATGAACGATAGTCATACACTTCACGCCTATTAATCTAATGTTTCCACATAATTCAGAATTTAAAGCAAGCCCTGGTAATTTAAAGGTGATGCATCACTTAGTACTTTACTCAGCATCACCGGAGACGGTTGATATGCTCAAGTATTTAGATGGGCTAGATAACAAAGAGGGTTACCAATGCTACGGTGGAGCCTTGCCAGATATGCTTGGTGACAAAAAAACAAGAGAACAATTTGAACAAAAATACCCCAATGGCGTAAAACAACTACTGGATAACAATTTTTGGCTTGCCCAATGGGCTCCAGGTACTTTTGGTTATGAATTTCCGAAAAACACCGGAGTACCGATTAAAAAGGGCTCTATCTTGATCGCTCAGATGCATTACTACTCAGGATTTGCGCCAGGAGAAAAAGACAGCAATGGTAAAATGGAGTTTAAACTTAGCAAACATGTTGATAAACCTGCTCTGGTAATTCAAGTCACTAATAACGATTGGTTTAATAAACCAGAAGAAAACGAAATGACGATTGCCTCTGGCGAAGTCAAAACACTCAGCGTTGGCACATCCTTAGATGAAATAAGTAACTACATTACAAAAAACATTAATCTTGATAAATCTAAAATTAAAAATCTCGAGCTTCATTCGGTTAATCTTCATATGCATGCGCATGGAGCGTCAGGTAAAACTTATCTAAAACCCGATAATAAAGATCCACAACTACTACTTTCCATCCCCAACTGGGATTTAGACTGGCAACGAGATTTTGTATTTACCCAGGCTAAAATATTTCCAGTGGATACATTAAAACAAAACCAGTTGTTTGTGGAATGTACTTTTAAAAATTACAGTGATAATACAGTTTATGGCGGCGTAGGGTCAGACGACGAAATGTGCTTTAATTTTTCGTATGTAGCACTCGATTTAGAATAGCTTGCATGGGGAAAGGGAAAATAGTCAATTTAAGCAATAGTTTTCCCGCCAATCTATGAGATTTTCAGAGAAATTATAAATTTGGTAGCGTTTACGTCAGCTAAGTCGCACTTTCTGTCATTACATATAATGTCTCAATTACCAGCAAAGGTTTTTGCGACTACCAGTTTGTGTCGAGCCCAGCAAACAAATGATTGTTAACACTAAGGGATTATGTCGAAGTCACTAACGAACTCTCAGGTCTTTTAAATCCGTAGATTTCAATGGATATAGGGTTTAGGAAAACAATAATGGAATTGAGCAATTAGATTGATGTTGCTTATAATTTGGAATTGAAGTTAGACAAGACCTTGCAAAGCCTAATTCAGCAAGGGTTTTCTAATAGACGGGTTAGAGGTTTATTACTCTCCCACACCTACCATTCGTTTGGCTTGATCAACAATCAACTCGCAAGACGGTAACACTTCATAACTTGCTGCTCCCAAAGGGATAAAACTATCATGGGCAGTAAGCCGTTCAATTTTTCGGTGGGAATAATCAACATCATGTTCAATCAGCAAAGTGATTAAGGCTTCGCTAATGGATCCCGTTTTGCGACATTCATCCACTATCAGCACATTTTTTATGTCGCCAATAGCCGCAACAATAGCGGTTTCATCTAGAGGAGCAAGCCAGCGTAAGTCAATCACGGTGCAGTTAATACCTGACTCAGCGAGAACTTTCTCAGCTTGACGACTTAAGTAATAGCCATTGCCATAACTGATAATACACACATCTTTACCTTGCCCAAAACACCCTAGTTGCCCTGTTTTAATCGGTTGTGCATCACTGGGTTGGATATAATCAAATGTCCAAAGTGAATCGCCTTCTTGATGTAAATCCTTTTTCATATACAGCGCTATAGGCTCTATAAATATAACCACTCTTTGCTCTTCTTGGGCCAACCTGACGGATTCTCTGAGCATTTCCACCCCATCGGCACCGTTTGAGGGGCAGGCAATGATTAAACCAGGAATATCACGAAATACAGCGAAGGAGTTGTCGTTATGAAAATGCCCACCAAAACCACGCTGGTACGCTAAACCTGCGATCCTAATGACCATTGGGTTAGTGAATTGCCCATTCGAAAAGAAGGGTAGGGTGGCGGCCTCTCCTCTTATTTGATCTTCAGCATTGTGCACGTAAGCTAAAAACTGAATTTCTGGCATAGGTAAAAAACCATTGTGAGCTAAGCCTATTGCCATGCCTAAAATCGACTGTTCATCGAGTAAGGTATTGATGATCCTTTGCGGGCCAAACTTGTCTGCTAGTTTACTGGTAACGTTATATACACCACCTTTTACACCAATATCCTCACCACACATCACAATATTCTGCTGCTGTGCCATTAAATCGATCATGGTCCAATTCAACAATTTGGCGAGGTGTTGTTTCTTCTTTAGGTTGTGTTTTTCATGACTGAATAATTCGCTGCGTTGGGCTTTAGATACGTTACTGAGGTATACCTTATCTAATTTAGGTGGAATGATACTGTGTTTGATTTTTTCAGCACAAGTCAGCTTGGGCTTAGTGATCACTTGTTTGCTAATGTCTGCCACAGACTCTTCTATGGTTTTATATAAATCGATAATTTGCTGCCCATCTAGGCAGTTGTATTTCAACAATAAAGCGGCACTAAACAATAAGGGATCATGGGCTTCAGTATCTTCAATATATTCATTACTACGGTAAGTAAATTCAGAATCAGAGCCCGCATGTCCCAGTAAACGCACGGTTCTCATATGTAAAAACACCGGTTTGCGGAGTTTTCGAGCAATATCTACGGCTTGTTGAGTTTTGTGGTAGGTGTCGAGTAAATCTAATCCATCACACTGGATATAATGCAGCCCCGCTCTATGCTCAAAGTTGGCCTGCACCCAACCTTTAGGTGTTGCGGTAGAGATACCAATACCGTTATCTTCACATATAAATACTATGGGCATAGGCACAGACTGATACGCTGCCCAAGCCGCAGCATTAATGGCACCTTGTGCTGTGGAGTGATTCGACGAAGCGTCACCAAAATTGCATACCACTACGCCGTCTTTTTCCAAGACATTATCGACCGCTACCTTGCGGGACAGGCTAATGCTGAAAGCCGTACCTACTGCTTTAGGTAAGTGTGATGCGATGGTGCTGGTTTGCGGCGGAATAAATAAGCTTTTACTGCCCAACACTTTGTGCCGGCCGCCTGAAATGGGATCATCAGATGATGCAGCAAAACTCAGCAACATATCGTACAAAGGTGTTTGTCCGGGCACTTGTTTAGATCTTTGTATTACAAAAGCGCCACTTCTGTAATGTAAAAAGGCCATGTCATTAGGCCTAAAAGCCAAGGCACAAGCCGCGTTACCCTCATGGCCTGCACTGCCAATAGTATAAAAACTTTGACCTTGTTTTTGCATGATGCGGGACTGAAAATCCAGATGACGACTCATAACTTGTGATTCGAATAAGTCTATCAATTGTGTATTTGACAAACCCACCTCAGCAGGCGTGAATGCAGAATTGACAACAGGTAACGCATCAGATTCTATGGCCTCAATAATCTGTTGTTTAACCTTAATATTACGATCTTGCATCATGCTGTTACGCCTTAAATATACTGCTAAAAAAATGCCTGTAAGCCAGTTTTTGCTCGGCCTAGGATCAGAGTGGTTAAATCATAAGGATTATTTAGCTAAAGGAATAATATTAATAATCTTTATTTGTTATAGTTTTTACCTATATCAGATATAAGGGCATCCAACGTGGATTTACGAGCATTAGAGTATTTTGTGGCTATCTACGAAAATGGTAGTTTAAGCGCGGCTTCAAAAAAGAAATTTATCGCCCAGCCTTCAATATCAGCCTCATTGAAACAATTAGAACACAGTCTCGCAACCAGCTTATTTGTGCGCCATGCTAGAGGCGTTCAAGCCACTCATGCAGGTGAGCAGCTCTATCCTTTAGCTAAACAATTATTAGAGCAAGCAGGAGCTATTCGAGATGTTTTTAGCACAGACACCACAAAAACACCTTTTAGGTTAGGGTTGATAAAAGGTTTAGGCGTGGCACGCATGAGTGATTTGTTAGGTCGATTTACCCGTTCAGTTGACTCCTTAGAGCTCACCTTAGTTTCTCAGGATGAACCATGCCAAGCACGGATCATTAGCCGTGACTTACAGTTAAACAATGAACAGTTTGTGCCTATGTGGCAGGAGGAATATCAATTGGCTATGCCACTGGATCATAGGCTAAGTTTAATCGACAGCATTAATATTATGGATTTACAGGATGTGGCTTTTATACAACGCAGTCCTTGTGAAGGCTGGAGCTATTTAAAAAAAGCACTAAATAATGGGAATATCAGAGTCGACACTAGAGCAAGAATACAAACCATAGAATACGCCTTAGGTTTAGTGAAGGCTGGATTAGGCTGTGCCTTTATTCCGGTATCTGAGGTAATTGTCAAAGACAAATACATCCACTTTAAACCCATCAAAGACTTGTCGATTTCAAGAGAAATTGGCTTAGGTTATACCCAGATGTCAGACACCGTTAAAGTGTTGCAAGCTCTAGCAACTCATCATCGAGATGAGGAAAACTAACGGGCTTGAGCTGCTCGATACACTTTGGTTATTGTGAATATTGGTTTCGAACGTGTTTCAACAGCTAGTTCAGATAAATGAAATTACTGACGAGATGGGGTTTATTAACCCATCTCATCAGATATCTATTTCTATGCTGCCACTTCCCTTAAGCCTCTTGAATAAGACAATAAAGGAAAAAGCAAAATCAGTATTCGACAGAAGCGCTGAGTGTTAGTTAATCACATTAAACAGGTTCATCCCAAGAAAGATGATGCTCAGCCAATACCACCAAATTTTCACTATTAATTAAGCGATCTGAAGCTGCATATCCCAGTATGTTTTTAACATCTTCATCAGGGCGGCTTGAAATAATGGCGGTTTCATCTGATGAAAAATTACACAAGCCACGTGCTATTTCCTCACCTTTCTCATCATAGACGTGAAGCACATCTGCGCGCTCAAAATCTCCGTGTATTGAAACCACATCATGGCATGAAAAACCATCATCACCCCCAAATAATGAGTCAGCGACATCCTGTTTTATCACTAAGCTACCGGCCATTTGCAAGCGGTCAGTCAGCCAGACATTCCATGCCGATGAAGGCGATGAGTAAGCAATACATTTGGTATGCCTGCGTTCGCCACGAAGAATTGCCGTCACCGGTTCTTCCATTGTTCCTCTGGCAATAATGGTAGTACAACCCGCATTCTGTGCCATATTTGCTGCTTGCAATTTAGTGAACATACCACCAGTACCCAAAGAGCTGGTTCCGCTTGCAGCTTCCATGTAACTGCTTACATCTTCGATAGATTCTATGAACACCGCCCCTTCTTCTGAAGGATCTCGGTCATAAACGCCATCGATACAGGTTAATATAAACAGATACTCTGCCCCAATCATCTGAGCCACTTTGGCTGCAAGTCGATCATTGTCGCCAACGCGAATTTCTTCAGTGGTCACGGTATCATTTTCGTTTACGATAGGCATTACGCCTTGTTTTATCAAACGATGAACCGTATTTTTAACATTGAGAAATCGACGTCTATTTTCGAGATCATCTAAGGTGACTAATACCTGCGCAATATCAAAACCATACTCAAGAGCAATTTGCTTGTAAGCATGCATTAATATCGGTTGTCCACAAGCCGCTGCCGCTTGTTTATCCTGAACACTGGCGTTTTCAATGGTGCAGCCAACAGTATTGAGACCTAGTGCGACAGATCCCGAGGACGTGAGTACCACTTCGTAGCCTTGGCCACGCAGCGTAGCAATATCATTAAGTAAACCATGCATAAATGCAAAACTAGGGGTTAAATTTTTAACGTTTGCTAATAGGCTTGAGCCGACTTTTATGACTATACGTGGGGTTTTTCGTGGGAAGGTTTCGTTTTTTTGTAGGTCAGATGTGGGCAAAATTACTCCGTACTTTGATTAATTAAATAAAATAATTGAATTGAACCGATAACAAAATGGGTTCATAAAAAATTCAAATATTTCCCTAATGTTCTCTTATTATATAACGATAATCATGAATACTGAAGTGCCATAGCTAATTTGGCCTATTATTAGCGTCTTAATAAGAGGTGAGAGTTTTTGTCACTCGTATTAATTCGGTGCACCTTCAGTATATTTTTTTGAGGTTAATCTTTCTCTTGCCCATAGTGTTTGAAAGCACTCAAAAGTGCTCAAACTTGTCTTTGGGGCAGTGAACTAGCGTGATAATTCGGTTACAAGATTCAGCTTAGATAAAATAAACCCTGATTTTGAAAATGCGATGTTCAGTTTCAAACATTAATTCGAAGCCACAACTGTGACACTTTAAAATAGTGAACTTGGCGATAATCCTTCAGAGGATGAAAGTGAGGACACTATTTTAGCTTTGAGTTTGGTAAAATTGCCGGGCAGTATCAATCTGTTCGCATAAGACGATCACTTCATCCAACATACGGGTGGTCATACGATGGGATTTGTCGGCATTTGGATGAAAAATAAAATTATTTTTTACCGCTGGAATATGCGGCCACTGTGACCAACTAAGCCCATCGGGGCTGTCTGCACTATGTTGTGCACTATGCTGACTTGGCTGGATTACAACTTGGGGTAAGGTGACTAATACTTGTTCTAGGCCAATAGACGGATAATCGTCTTGTGCATTAGCAAATGGGTTGCTGGCTCCGCACAGCTCGATTTGTTGTTGTGGCCATGCTTTGTTTGCCACTGTGCGTAACGGCCGTGACCATAACTCATAAAACACACTGACTTTGCTTTTGTTGCTGTAGGTGTTTTTTATTGTTTGCAGTGTTTTCAGATATTCTGCGGCTATATTATTGGCCGCTGTTTCTCGGCCTGTTATTTTACCTAACATGATTAATTCGTTAGCCACATCTTCTAAGGTTTGTGGGTGCGAATAAATCACCTTAAGTTGATATTTTTCGAGGCGCGCTAAGTCATCCGCTGGGTTGCCAGTTTTCCAAGCAATGATCACGTCAGGTTTAAGTTGAATAATTTTTTCAATTTGTAAACGTGCGTAATTACCAACTCGTAAAATCTTTTCGGCGGCTTTGGGATAGTCTGCATGGGCAGTGGTGCCGATGATTTGGGAGCCAGCACCAATAGCGTATAACGACTCAACTATATGCGGAGCAAGAGCAATAATTCGTTTCTTTTGAAGTAAGTCATCACTAGCGCTATTGGCTACAGAATAATTGGTATGAAAGCCAATTAAGACCAATAACATTACATTTAAATAGCGGCTTGTCATCAGGCTCACCAATCAATGCCTTGCTGTGCTTTGATACCATTGTCGAAAGCATGTTTGACAGGTCTTACTTCGCTGACTGTATCTGCCATTTCGATTATTGAGCGATGGCAAGCGCGGCCAGTGATAACCACGTGTTGATCTTTTGGCCTGGCGGTTAACGCAGCCAGTACTTCATCCAAATCGATATATTTGTAAGTGATCATGTAAGTGATTTCATCTAACAGCACCACATCAATAGAAGGGTCTTGCAATAATTTTTTACTATGTTCCCAAGCCGCTTGAGCTGCTAGTTTATCGGTGTCTTTGTCTTGGGTTTCCCAAGTAAAACCTGTGCCCATTACATGAAATTCGACGTCATGTTTTTCCAATAAATTACGTTCGCCACACTCCCAGCCACCTTTAACATATTGCACTACTGAGGCTTTTAATCCGTGTCCAACCGCTCGGGCAATGGTGCCAAAACCTGAGGTAGATTTACCTTTTCCGTTACCGGTTAACACCAGCAGTAATCCCTTATCTTCTTGAGCAGCGGCAATACGTTCGTCTACTTTGGCTTTTTGTTCTTGCATTCGCGCTTTATGGCGGTCGTTATCTTTTTCATCAGTCATGGTGTTTGCTCTTTGTTTGATTAGTGATAAATGTGTGTATTTTCTGCCAATCTAAATGTGCCATACAGGCATCGGCTAGACGGTCTAATTCATGTTCTTGTTGGCTAGCATAGTTGTCGGTTTTATCGATATCTGCAACGGCCCAAGCGATAATCTGTTGCAACGCTTCAGGTAAGTCGAACATGCCATGTAAGTAACCGCCACAAATTCCTAATACTTTGCCACCGTAGCGCAAGTGTCTGACAATATTTTTATCCCAGCCATGTTGTCTAAGCAGTTTTAAATCTGCTCTGACATGATTACTGCCAGGTAAAATAATAAGATCAGCAGCGGGAATTTTTTGTCCTTGGCCCACAAAGGTCAGTTCAATTTGAGGATGAGCCCGCAGCATATCAAAGTCGGTATGGTTACTGATCCGCGAAAAAGCAGTCACCGCACTATTTAATGCCATATTTTGTGGTTTAAAGGGCGCGACTTGGTATCCCAAACGTTTTAAACAACGACAAAATCCTGCCACCAACACACTTTTACCCGCATCGGATGTCATTTTGATGTGTCTTTTAAGGTCATAGGCAGGCCTGCAGCAATAAAGGTCACTTTATCCACTCGGGCTGCCAAAGCTTGATTTAGCCAACCTGCTTGATCGACAAACTGACGACTGACTTCTCCTATAGGTATGATGCCTAACCCGACCTCGTTGGACACTAAAAGTAAGTTCAGATCCATAGGTACCTCAGCTAAGCGCCAATGGGTTTGGTTTTAGTGTCGATGTGATGTTGAATGTCAGGTAGCTGAGCCTGATCCAGTTGTGGAATATTCCAATATTCAGATGTAAAAACTGGATGCTGAGTTGTGTGCATACTCATTGGGTTACCTTGTTAACTTTTGTTTAACTGTTTAACTGTTTAAATGTTTAATAGTGAATTGCTAACTGCTAACTGCTAACTGCGTCTTTGGCTCATCACGATTAGAAAAAACACACTGCCAATAGCAGAGGTGATAATGCCAATGGGAATTTCTTGATTGGGCAGCGCCACACGCGCCAACACATCGACCCACACCATAAAACAGCCTCCTAGTAACACGCAGCCGATGGTGACAATACGGCTGGTGACGCCCAACCAACTTCTAACAATATGTGGGATCATCAAACCAACAAAACCTATACCACCACAGTAAGACACAATGCAGGCGGTGAGAGCGGCGCAAATTGCCAGTGATAAAACCCGTAAACGAGTGACCTGTACGCCTAGTGTTTTAGCGTTTTCATCGCCAAGTAATAGTGCGTCCATATGCCTGCCGTAAAGTAACAATATTGCCACGCTTACTACCACTACTGGCAGCATCACCCAGGCATACCAGGTTTCTACTCGGGCTAAGCTGCCCATTAGCCAAAATATCACTTTGTTGGCGGCAAAAGGTTCACCTAAAAATAATAAAAAATGGCTCAGCGCACTGAGCATAAAAGACACGGCTATGCCTGCCAGCAACATATGTTCGGTTTTGCTGCCCAAGGTTTTCGAAGCCAAAAGCTGTACCAAAAATACCGAGAACAAGGCGCCTAAAAAAGCCGCAAAAGGTAAGGCCAATGAAAATGAGATATTAGGAAACATTTGCATCAGCCCAATTTGCTCGGCTAACTTGCTATCAAATAACAAAGTGGCAATGCTGGCACCTAATCCGGCTCCTGATACCACACCAAATAAATAGGGGTCGGCTAAACCATTACGGGTAATATTTTGCAATGTGGCGCCCGCTACCGCTAAGCCTGCGCCCACTAAAAATCCCACAAACACTCTGGGCGCGCGGATTTCCCAAAAAATCATATTGTTAACGGGGTCTTGGCAACCCTGAGTGATGCATTGAATCAGTTCAGGACTGGATAAATCAGCCGCGCCAAAAAATAACGCGCCCATGGGTGAAGCGATAACCAGTAAACACAAAAATATCCATTTTTTATTCACGTTCGGGGGTTCGCTATAGAAGATACCACATCTATTTCAACTTCATCAGGAGGGTAAAAGTCCACCCGAAATGCCGCATTGTTATCGTCATGTCGTATGTGGCAAGGGATCTTAAATACTTGTTCTAAGCGTTGTGAGGTAAGCACGTGTTCAGGTGGGCCTTGTGCGACCATTGTTCCGGCGTCCAATAAACAAAGATGGTCACAATAATTAGCCGCTAAATTTAAGTCATGTAGGCTCATGACCACTGTAATGTTGAGTTTGTGAGCAAGGGAGCGCAGCAACTTAAGCACTTGGTGCTGATAATATATATCGAGATGATTAACCGGCTCGTCTAAGATGATCAGTGCGGCTTTTTGCACTAAAGCGCGGGCAATCAAACCTCGCTGTTGTTCACCGCCAGATAATGAATTAAAGCTTTGCTGAATTTTGTTATCTAGTCCTACCCGGGATATGGCGTCGCTGATGCTTTTGTCGTCTTCGAGAGTTTGTCTACTAAGCAATGATTTGTGAGGTAACAGGCCCATACGCACTATTTGGTATAGGTCTAATGCAAAGACACTTTCGTTAAGCTGATTCACTACTGCGATTTGTTTTGCCAAAGACATTGGGTCGTAATCTGTCAGCGTTTTGTTATTCCAACTGACGCTGTGATGACTCGCTAATTGCCCCGATAACATTTTAAGTAAACTGGTTTTACCCGCACCATTGGGACCCAATACACCCATCACTTTACCTGCACCTAAGTTAAGGCACACATCAGACAAAATCTGCTGTTGACCTATTTTTAAGTTTACATTGGTGGCAATAAGGGAGCTGGGGCTAGACATGCAAGGACTCACACTCAGGCTTAACAATCAGAATAACATTCACAATGTTGACTCAAATAGCGAGAGCAGGGAAACACATCAAAAAACAGCATGAAAACTGTCAAGATATAATGTTATCCGTGTGTTCCCGCACGAAGATTAAAAGGTATCTTAAGGTGAAAAAGCGACCTCAAGCATATAACAAGGCTGGTATCTGACTTACGTTTCTAATCAACGTTTACAGTTGCGGGTACAGTTCTGGATTTTCACCAAATTCCCATTTAATTTGTGTTGTTGTTGTAACCACACAAAACCTTATTTATAGGCCGTGAAATATAGCAAGTATGTGGATGGTATTCGAGGGGTAATTGGTTTGATGACCTAATATTAGGTTATCAAACGTTATTTTGGTTTTTTAGCTCTAGCGTGTACTGCCTTCCTTTTAATCTTTTTGAACATCCACGATTTGGCTAGAAACGTGAAATACAGGACGTATTTCATAAAAAATGCCACTCGAGGGCAATGCTCTTCATCCAACTATTACTCAATTTTCAGCCTTCTAATTTCAGGTCCTTTAGCAGTGGCTAGTGATAATATTACCATCGTAGTTTCGAGCAGAATAACAGCTCAAATCTTTATGGCTGTGCAAGCCGTTTACCCATCTCGTCGCTGATTAATCCAAAGCTAGATACATAAAATCGTCATAATTACATGCCATGATTAGGGATTATAATTGTGGGCGTTAGACTATGTTAGCAACAATACAGTTTGATTCGATTAAAACTCGTTTAATCATTATTATCGTCGTGTGTTTATTGGGAATGCTAGTGTTGGTTGGTAACCAAATTTATAATACAAACAGGTTAATTAATCTCAATAGTCAAAGTAAACAGTTACTTAATTTAAGTCATGAGTTACTGCAATTACGTCGCCATGAAAAAGACTTTTTACTACGTCTAGATCCTCAATATGTTGACCAGTTTAAAGTGCGAGCCGAGGGTTTTTCTCAACAGATCACCCAGTTAAATCCTATTTTTGCGAAACTAGGTGACACCAACACCTTATTTGATGAACTCAGTCTTAGTTTTACCCAGTATCGCTCGCAATTTTTTTCTTTGGTTAGTTTACAAACTCAAATTGGACTCAATGAAAATAGTGGTTTCCAAGGGCGTTTTCGTCAGGCCACTCATGGTTTAGAAGAGCAATTGCAACGGCTCAATCAAACCGATTTACAAGTACTTATGCTACAAATGCGCCGTAGTGAAAAAGATTTTTTACTCCGTAAACATTTGGATTATGTTGAACGTGAGAAGCTGTTTTACCAACAACTATCTTTAGCCATCACTCAAAGCAACCAGCTTAATGTCCAGCAACAACAAGCCTTATTAAACGCTTACCAGCACAGTTTTATGCAGTTAGTGACGGCTTATCAAACTATTGGGTTAGATCATACTCTTGGTTTGCAAGGTCAGTTCCGCGAGCAAGCCCACGTACTGGAAGGTCAACTGACCAGGGTAAATAACAAACTGACTGTACTCATATCCGTCGCTGAAAAACGAATAGAGCAAACCAGCTTATTGATTATGACGATTACCACTTTGGTCTTAATGACATTACTGATTAAAAGTTATATTACCTTTCAACGGGCTTTTTTAAATTTTGTGATGTTTTTCTATCGATGCAAACGGGAATATCAGCATATGGATGGCAAAAAGCTGGGTTTCTCAGAGTTTAAATATTTAGCCACTATTGCCAACGAAATGATTGATGCCCGTTGTGATATCGAGCGTCAGCTGCAAGCGGCTAATCAACATATTGCTGAATTAGAAAAAGTCGATGATGACAGCGCTAAAGCGCAGTGAAACGTTAGCGGGGCATTAATCTAATTTTCTAGCCATTTTTTACTGCTACAAGATCTTTTCATCTGTCCAGAGAACGGATAGTGTAGTGTTAGATACTTGAGTACTAACAAGCAGTTATTGCATGATTTTTGATCACTTAGCTGGTTATTTCACGGAACTTTAAGCATGAAGCTATTGCATACCTCTGATTGGCATTTAGGTCAGAGTTTTTTTACCAAAAGTCGTAAGGATGAACATCAGGCATTTATCAACTGGTTATTAATTCAAGTTGAACAGCAGCATGTTGACGCCGTGATTATCGCTGGGGATATTTTTGATACCGGCACTCCGCCCAGTTACGCACGGGAAATGTATAACCAGTTTGTTGTGGATATGCAACAGCTTAACTGTGTTTTAGTGGTGCTTGGCGGCAATCATGACTCGGTTTCTACGCTAAACGAATCCAAACAAATTCTTGCCTGTTTAAATACCTTTGTGGTGGCCAGTACCGGCGTCGCTATTGACGAACAAGTGTTTACTATCCCCGATAAGCACGGACAGCCTGGAGCAATTTTATGTGCCGTGCCTTTTATCCGGGCCAGAGATGTATTGCAAAGCACGGCAGGTGAAACCGGATTACAAAAACGCCAAGCACTAGGCGATGCGATTAAGCAGCATTACCAAACACTTTATCAAATAGCCTTACTTAAACAAAAAGAACAAAAAGAACAAAAAGCAAACGGGCTAAATATACCCATCATTGCCACCGGACATTTAACCGCGCTAGGCGTGAGCCAATCCGAAAGTGTGCGCGACATTTACATCGGTACCTTAGACGGTTTTGCCGCAGACGGTTTCCCCCCAGCAGACTACATTGCGCTGGGACATATTCATAAACCGCAAATCGTGGCTAAGTCTGAACATATTCGTTATTGCGGCTCGCCTATCCCTTTAAGTTTTGATGAACTCGGTACTCAAAAGCAAGTGATGCTGGTGGAGTTTACTGGCGCACAGCGCACCAGTTTACAACCTATCGACATTCCTATTTTTCAGCCCATGTTAGTGATTAAGGGCGACCTTGCAAAAATTGAGAAAGAACTACAGCAGCTTAACGCTGATGCAAAAGCTGACACAAAAGCTGACACAAAAGCTGACACAAAAGCTGATACAGGTGCGCAGCCCGTCTGGTTATGTCTGGAGGTGGATACCCAGGATTATTTATCGGATCTGCAGCAGCGTATTCAAACTATGACACAAGGGTTAAATGTAGAGGTATTACAACTGCGCCGCACGCGTAACCAGCGCAGACAATTACTGAGTCAAATGCAAAGTGAAACCCTTGCTGAATTAACCCCCGAAGACGTATTCGAAAAACGCTTAGCCATGGAGACATTTGATACAAGCCCTGAAGTAGACTCAGAAAAAACCGATGAACAACAAACCACACTGCAACAAGTGCGACAGCGGTTTAGCCAAATATTGTCTGAAGTAGAACATCAGGGGACGGATGTATGAAAATTTTAAGCATTCGATTAAAAAACCTCAACTCACTTAAGGGGGAATGGAAAATTGATTTTACCCAATCGCCTTTCGCCGAAAACGGCCTATTTGCTATCACTGGGCCAACCGGCGCGGGCAAAACCACCTTATTAGATGCCATTTGTTTGGCGCTTTATCATCAAACTCCAAGGCTGGGGCAAATCACTAATTCATCTAACGAAATCATGACCCGGGGCACCAGTGAGTGTTTGGCCGAGGTGGAGTTTGAAATAAAAGGCACCGCCTATCGGGCGTTTTGGAGTATGCGCCGTTCACGGGGTAACGTGGATGGCAATCTTCAACCTGCCGACGCTGAATTAGCCGAAGTGGCCACAGGCAAAGTACTGGCCACTCAAATTAGGCAAAAAAGTGAAGCAATAGAAAAATTAACCGGCCTAGACTTTGGCCGTTTTACCAAATCAATGATGCTATCCCAAGGGAATTTTGCCGCGTTTCTTAACGCAGATGAAAATAAACGGGCGGAGTTACTCGAAGAGCTTACCGGTACTGAAGTCTATGGTCAGATTTCAGTTAAGGTGCATGAACACCACAGCCAAGCCAAACAAAGATTAAAGGAATTACAGGTGGGGGCGAGTACATTTCAAGTGCTCAGCGCAGAGCAAAAGCAAATCTTGCAACAAGAGCTTAATCAATTACAAGACAAACAAACAGGCATTGAGCAACAAATTAAAACCAACCAAAGCCATGTGCACTGGTGGGACAAACAACTCAGTGCTCAGCGAAGCCAACAAGATGCCACAATCTTATGCACTGACGCCAAACAATCCATCGACAATGCACAAGTCGATCTAAGTTTACTTGAAAAAAGTGCACCAGCTGAACGCCTTCGCGCCAATTGGCAACGTTTAGGTGAGGTATCACAGCAACATACCAAAACCAGTGAGCAACTGGCTGCCCAGCAAGAAACCAAGGCGAAGTTGGTAATAGAGTTAACAAGCGCAGCCGACAAGTTGTCTGTGGCGGCACAATCATTACAAAGCAGCAAGCAAGCCCAACAAAGTCAGGAACAGCTGATCACCGAGCAGGTTATGCCGTTAGATAGTCAAATAAGCGCCTTAGCTGAAAAGCACAGTGATAAACAACAAACTATTCGCCAGTTGCAGCAACAACAGCAAGAGTCGACCACAAAACAGCAAGAGTTGCAGGCAGCGTTAACAGGCTTAAACGAGCAACACTCCCTTACCCAAAACTACCTAACTGAACATTCTGCAGACAGTGCTGTAGGCGAGCAACTTAGCGGCTGGAGTGCGTCACTTGCGCAACTTGAGCGAGATAATCAAACCGCCCAAGCTCTGCATAAACAAACAGTAAGCATCGACAGCCAACTCAATGAAAACACCCAGGTTAAGCAACAGCTGCAGGAGCAATGGCAATACCTGTCTGAACGTTTAAAGCAGCAACAGTCAGCGCTGGCAGAGAAAGAATCGCAATATCAAGCCTTAACCCTTGAGTCAGACGCAACAACCCTTGAAAACCATTTAGCCGCTATTAATCTTCGCTGGCCTGAACTCTATAGCGCCAAAGAAATCCAACGCCGTTATTTACAATTAGAAAAAGACAAAACAAACAACCACAGTGAGTTGCAAACTAGCCACCCCCAAGCTGAAGAACTAAGGGCACAGCGCAATACTTTATTGCACAAGTACCAAGAACAAGCGCAACATTGCAAAGATTTACAACTGTTAGTCAGCCAAGAAGAACAGTTGGCTCAATATCGCCAGCTGCTTAAAGCAGATCAAGAATGCCCGTTGTGCGGGGCGACCGATCACCCCCAATCTTCTGAGATGGCGATAGATATTCCTGAAACCGTGACCAGAAAACACCAAGCTGAAACGCTGTTAAACCAATTAGAACAAGACGGAAAAGCGGTTCGCGAAAAACTCGACTCCCTAGAACTTGAAATCAAACAGCTACAAACCCACTCGGCTGAATTGAACACACTCGAAACTGAGCTAAGCGCTTTATGGCAAGGCCGAGTAGAAACCTTACAACTAGACTTTGCCATAAGCGACCAGCAGAGCATGCAAGCCTTCGAGCAAGGTATGCAAAATCAGTCCGAACAGCTATCAAAACAATTAAAGCAACTTAGTCAGATAGATAAAGAACGCCAAGCAAACAAAGAAGCTTTAAACATTACCGAGCGGGGAGGGGATAAACTCAACAGTGAACTAAAATTACTGGATCAAAGCCAACAATCTTTGCAACAAAGCAGTCAAAAAACGTCCCAAGAATACGCAACGCTTATTGAGTCTGTAGATAAAAATCGAACGACTTTGATCAGCAATATTGTTGCCTTAGGTTACATTGCGCCGCCAGAAAATGAACTGCTGCAATGGCTACAAAATAAACGTCAAGATGTTCAGCTTTATCAACAAAAAATGCACGAAAAAGAACAGTTAAGTAAACAAATGGCTGTTAAAAGTGCTGAAAATGCAGAAATTGAACAGCAGTTGCTGTCTATGCATGAACAAGTGAAATCGATGCAGTTAGAAGAAGTTACGCTAAAACAGCAATGGGATGAAGCCACTAAGCAGCGCCAACAGTTATTTGGCGACAAAACCGTTTTACAAGCAAGGGCAGAGGCTAACAAACAACTCGACAGTGCAGAGCAAATAAATCAGACAGCAAGTCTTAGCCATAAAAATATTGCGCAACAAGATAACGAGCTATTAGCTGCCATCAAAGCGAAGCAACAACAGCAAACAGAGCTAGAACTGTCACTCAAAGAACACACCGACAACTGGCATGAATTACTCACCAATAGCCCTTTTGTTAACCAAGGCGAATTTGAAATGGCACTGCTACCCGAAGAACAGCGTAGCCAGCTAATCAGTTTGAAACAAAGACTCGATACACAATTACAGCGCGCTACTACGTTGTTAGAGCAGTCTGGCGCCCAGCTCAACGAACTTAATAATATCGAACAAGCAGCCTTGTGGCAGCAAACCTCACAAGAAGAGGTAAAGGCACTACTGCAGCAACTACAAACTGAAAAAGATAGGTTAGTAGAAAGCAGAGGTGGCATTAGCAGCCAATTATCGGCAGACCAAAAAGAAACCTCACGGCAACAAGCATTACTCGACCAAATCGAACAACAAAAACAAGATTATGACCAACTGAGTTACCTGCACGGTCTAATAGGCTCCGCCAACGGCGATAAATTTCGCCGCTTTGCACAAGGGCTAACCCTAGATAACTTGGTATACCTTGCAAACAAACAACTCGATCGCATCCACGGACGTTATTTGCTTAAACGCAAAGAAGAACAAGGGTTAGCCCTTACCGTGCTTGATACTTGGCAAGGTGACGTAGAGCGGGATACCAAAACCCTTTCGGGCGGTGAAAGTTTCTTGGTGAGTCTTGCGCTAGCTTTGGCCTTGTCTGACTTGGTGAGCCATAAAACCAGTATTGACTCGCTGTTTCTTGATGAAGGATTTGGCACTTTGGATGCTGAGACTTTGGATATTGCTTTGGATGCGCTGGATAATCTGAATGCGTCGGGGAAGATGATTGGGGTGATTAGTCATATTGAGGCGATGAAGGAGCGTATTCCTACGCAGTTGCGGGTGACAAAGAAGAGTGGGTTGGGGGTGAGTGAGTTGGATCGTGAGTTTGCGGTTTGATTGTGATTTACACTGTCACCCCCACACCGTCATTCCGGTAGTCTTTTGGGCCGGAATCTCCTTGTTCATAATGCGCTGCGCTTACGTCATCCATGCTGTTTTTCGATTGGCATCCTTGCCAAACGACTTACTTTTTACCTACAGCCGCAAAAAGTAAGCAAAAAGGCCCGCTCGAGGGCAATGCTCTTCATCCAACTATTACTTCAATTTAGCAGGGTGAAACTGGATTCTTTAGAAGCACGGCTTCGCCCAGTTGAACATCTCGACAGGGAAGTCGAGATTGGGTGAGGATCATCATGGACGTGTTATTGACCATATTTAAGGTTTTGCATCAGCCTCAATTAGCATCCCTGCTAATTGCCCTACTGAATTCACAAAATAATCGGCGAGCCTTGAGTCGAGGGTAGGTCAAAAGATAAGACAAAAGATCGGCTTCGCCGACTATATCTTTAGTGGCTCCGCCACTGCTTTCCCGCCTTTAAAGTTTAAGAATAAAATGGCTTATTCTTGGGAAAAATGGCGTGGAAGTCAGGTTTGGGTGCCGATCATTAATTAACATATATGTCCTGTTAATTCTTCTGTTAATTCTGGATAGTTTTAATGATCAAAAGACGTGACCCCTTTGGTTTGCAATAGAAAGACCTTCGTCCTTGCTGTTTGCCCAGCTTCATTTTATAAATTATATTTTCTGTGGAATTTAATTTTTTCAAGATGCCATCCCATTTTTGATCTATACGCAGCCAAACCTTGTTTGTAATAGGCTTTAATTGATAACTTTTTCATAGAAAGGTAACTTTCATTTAAGCCAAAGTCGTCAATAACCGCTCTCGTTATAGGATATCCATCATTCACATCAACATGTTGTACTTCATTTTCACTGGTTTCTAATACATAACATATTGCAGGAAACGGAATGGGTTTAGCGGGTGTTCCCTTTTTAATTGATAAAGCGAACTGCTTAGTGTGATTACCACAAATTTCATGCACGTATGATACGGAGGTTGCTTCCATCAATTCTTGCTGAGAACTTGAACTATCAACTGCTTGATTATAGTTGCCCAAGGAAAGTAAAAAATCGGTTTGATAGATGAAAGTACTGCCACAATGCCGTGATATACCATAGCGTGTCATAAAGGTTTTTTGCTTAAAGTTTACAATATAAGCCTCATTTACATGCCAAATAGGGTAATCCGCTTGCTCTTCCAAATACTGCACAATATTGATGTTAACCCAGTCATCAGCATCAACAATATATACATATTTTGGATTGAATTGTTTGGCATATAAAAGACCTGAAAGAATTTTTGTACCTTTATCGCCTCTATTAGGAAAGTATTTTTTGGGGTGGCAAGACACATCTTGGTCAGAGATAGAGAAAGTTTTTAAGTATTCATCAAGTGACGGTGGCACTGGAAAATCAACAATATGATAATGAATACGTTCATCGTGAAATTCAATGACGGGTTTTTCATTACAAACAACCACTAATATAAAATTAGCATTACTTTGGGAGCATATTGAACGAGCCGCTATTTCATATAAAGCGACGGCCTTTTTATAACTATTCGTGTTGTGTGGATGTCTGATCGAAGTAATAAAGGCTAGCATCTGAGGCACCTAAAGTGGTTTAACTGAGAGACTTAAATGTGGTGAGCGAGAACACAATTCAGTCATATAAATACTTTTCTTTTAGCAGGCAATCAAAATATTCGATAGTTTTTTTAACCCCGTTTTGTAATCGAGTATTCGTTCGCCAACTCAATAACTCTTTGGCAAGGGTAGTATCAGGTTGCCTCTGTTTGGGGTCGTCTTGTGGAAGAGGTTTAAAAATCAATTTGGATGAACTGCCAATTAAATCAATCACCATATTGGCTAATTCTAACATACTAAATTCATTAGAATTACCCAAATTGATAGGCCCAGTCACACCATCAGCACTACTCATTAGCCTAATAAAGCCTTCAATCAAATCGTCTACATAACAAAATGAACGCGTTTGACTACCATTACCATATATTGAAATTGGCTCTCCTTTTAGTGCCTGAACAATAAAGTTGGACACCACCCTGCCATCATTAGGGTGCATATTAGGCCCATAGGTGTTGAATATTCTAGCGACTTTTATATTTATATTGTATTGTTGGTGGTAACTAAAAAATAAGGTCTCTGCACATCTCTTCCCTTCGTCATAACACGCTCTTGGGCCTATAGGGTTAACATTACCCCAGTAGTCTTCAGTTTGGGGATGAATAAGTGGGTCACCATACACTTCACTCGTAGAGGCTTGGAATATCTTTGAATTACCACGGTTAGCCAAGTCGAGCATATTGATTGCTCCTAACACGCTAGTTTTAATGGTTTGCGTGGGATCGTGTTGGTAATGTATGGGAGACGCTGGGCAGGCTAGATTATAAATTTCATCCACTTCTACATATAAGGGTAAAGTTATATCGTGGCGCATTAACTCAAAATGACGAGAAGACAATAATTCAAGTATATTATCTTTAGTTCCAGTAAAAAAATTATCTACGCAGAGTACATCATTTCCATCTTTTAATAGCCGTTTACATAGATGAGACCCCAAAAATCCAGCACCGCCAGTTACTAATACTCTCTTTCTTAAATGCATAATCGGGACTATCCATACTTTCTGTATCTCTTAACAGGTTAACAATAATTATGTAAACATGCACCACTGCTTCAGCTAAATAATTTAACAGCAATACCCCTTATTACCATTGTGTTTCCCGCTGTGTTCGGCGTTCATTTTTGTGTGGTGAGGATAAATTTACCGGGCAAAGTTATGAACATCGCCGTGGGTGGGTAGAAGAGCGGTTGCTGTTTTTGTCTTCGGTGTTTTCTATTGATATTTGTGCTTCGTGATGAGTAATCATACCCATGTGGTGTTGTGTGTGGACAAAGACTCAGCAGATAGTTGGTCGATGAAAGAGGGGGTAAGGCGTTGACATCAGCTGTACCATGGCACGTTATTGAGTCAAAAGTATCAAAGAGGGGATGCGCTTAGTAAAGGTGAACTGATTAGCCTAGAAGAAACAGTGACGATTTACCGACAACGTTTGTATGACATCAGTTGGCTCATGCGCAGTCTCAATGAGTACATTGCCCGTGAAGCTCAACAGAAGTTGATGTTAAAACTCAAAACAACATACTATCAAGTCAACTCAGAATATTGTGCTAAGGTTGTTTCAACACTTTTAAGCGCTAAATACTGGCGCCTTTCTAATGAAATATTTTTATTTCTCTTGCCGGAATAAACGATGCCTAACCTAAAACCATTAATCACTCTATTAAGCTCAAGTATCTTTAGCGCTATTTTACTAACGTCAACCGTGCAAGCTGCAGGTGACACAATCCCAGTAAATGTGATGAATTTTGTCGACGCAAAGACATCCGTACAATTCGACAGAGTGATAACCCGGGCAGGCGGAGTGAATTTATGGGGTCATATACGCTCCCCCATCCCCATAGACCAACAGCGACTAAGAAGAATGAATAGAGACACTATTTATAGCTCAGTCGTTGTTGATATTAGCAAAGGGGCTTCGCTGACCTTACCTGACGCTGGAACGCGTTATATGTCGGCAACAGTGACCAACGAGCATAATTATATCAATAATATCTTTCATGGCGCGGGCGACTTTAATCTGGATTTACTGAGTTTCAAAACTAACTTTGTGATGGTGACGGTAAGGATTTTAGTCGACTCAACGGATCCAGAAGATATCAAGCAAGCTAATCATTTACAGGACGAGCTTATGGTTAACAGTGCAGCCAGCGGCAACTACACGCATCCAAATTATGATATGTCTAGCTTAAAAACAACAGCAAAATCCTTAATCCAACTTGCAACAGGGCTGACCGATACTAAAGCCGCATTTGGCAAACAAGAAGATGTAAACCCGGTAAAACATATGCTGACATCTGCCTATGGTTGGGGCGGCTTACCAGAACAAGAAGCATACTACATCAATGTACAACCTACACTTCCGATAGGCGCCTATACCCTATCAATTCGGGATGTTCCGGTTGATGGTTTTTGGTCAATCAGTGTTTACAACAAAGATGGCTTTTTTGAGCCAAACGATTACCAGTCCTACAGTATCAATAACCTCACCGCGAAAAAGAACAGCGACAATTCAATTACGGTAAGTTTCGGAGGACAGCCAGATAGTATTAATTACATACCTATAGTGGATGGTTGGAATTACGTAGTAAGACTATACCAACCACGAGAGGAAGTACTCGATGGCTCATGGACGTTTCCAAGTTTGTCGAATTAACAAAGACATTGGCCAATGATAAGGCCCCTATTAATTGTAATACCCTTGATAAAAAGAGTGATTTGTAACACCTCATTCTATTTATACTCGACTTGGAATAAATGAAAAGGAGCGTCAGTTAGCGTAGGAACAAAAGTGAAGTCAAAGTTGCTCATCTCGGCCAGTTATCTTAGTTGATTGGTCTGATTTAGATAAGTGTAAACGACACTTTTGGATTAGGGAATTTTTCTATTGTTACTTTCCACGTTGATGTATCAGTATTAGATAACGTGGGTTCATAAACCGAAACGTTCAGCTCATATTTTTTAGCAAGATAGTCTTGTAGATGATCGCCCATTCCTGCCAAGGCAGATGCTTTAAAATCTTCACTTAACCGACTGGACTTATAACAGTACCTGCGGGTTCTGGTAACTATTTAATTACTTTATTGGATATTGCCTTTATTGAATAAAAAAATGGCCGAACCATAACAGCCGACCATTTACTTTAAGAAAATACACACATTAAAGTGCGTAATTAAAACTAATTAATTAGAAATCAAGATAACCGAAGACAGCATCAGAATCGCACATGGCTGTAGTACCGTCTAACTCGACACCAATGCCACGGAGACTAATTAAACCCGTCGCATAAATGTTACCACAAGTAACAACTGCAGTAGCAGCGGTAAAGGGGCCATCTGCAAATGCGGTACCACGGAAAGAGGTACTTGCACCGATAGTAGCAGTTTTTACATTCCAGATAATAGTAGCGGTATCCTTAGGACCCAAACCAGCAGTAACGAAATTTGTAGAAGCACCAACCGTCAGCGTCCCAAAATTCATAACCCAACGGTAGTTCGTACCACCTATATCATTTGGAGTACCAAGACCACCCGCCTCAAAAGTAATGGTTGAGCTTGCGGTTACATTCACAGCGCCGGCTTGATGTACACCAGGACTTAAGTACTCTGTTCCCATAGTGGTCGTCGCTCTTATGAAATTAGGTGCTTCAGCAGTCAAAGCTGCACGAACAACGTCTATCTGTAAGAGTGCGGCCGACATACTCGCAGCATTATGTATATCTTCTGGCACTGTGCTTGTTATGTTGGCATCTGCAGCTAAACTGCCATCCGAATAAGCGCCCGCGCCGACTGTGGTGGCTGCCCCCGCATAGATGTTATCGACATCACTATGGGCGCCTAAGGTAATGGCGGCTCCAGCATGGATGTTTTTGGTAGTAGCGTGAGCTCCTACGGTCGTGGCAGCCCCAGAAAAAATGTTATCAACGGGAGCGTGAGCACCTATGGTAACGGCGGCGCCCGCATAAATATCGTAGGCTTTAGTGTGAGCACCTATAGTAACGTAGTCTTTTGCAGCGAGACAAGCGTTTGCCGAGGAGGATGCGGCCACACTGATATAGCCACCGGCTATTGCCTCACGGGGTGATGCATCACAGGATGCTAATGGGCCGGGGTCAGGCTCTCCAGGCGTTGTGATAGTTACGGTCCAATAGTCAGAATTATCTCTATAATTATCGTCATTGAATGCAAGATACAGATAACCTGAAGCATTTGCAGTTTGTTCATAATTAGAGCCGACGAATCCCGCCCTTTTATTATCACTTGCTTCCGTCACAAGCATACCACCCTCTGACGGATCGGTAGGATGGCTGCCAATGAAACCGACGAGGCTGTATCTAACAGTACCCTGAACTAAATAATCAGCACTTGAACGTCTAAGATCAAGATAAGGATGGACTACACCATTAGGATTTACTGTGTAATGCGGTTGACCTGGAACATCTATAAGTGGCTTATAATTAACCGTGTCAGTCGTATCGACTTGTATAGTGATTAATTCGCCCTTTTCAAATTGGATCCCAGTGGACACAAAAGGCAAATTACCAGTGGCAACCTTGACAACGGCGCCACCGTCACCATCAAGGGGGTTAGCATAAACTTTAAGGACAGTAGTTTCTGCATTGACTAAACCAGCAACAGACAAAGCCAAACCGGTCAGGCATATTTTTAACACTTTATTTTTCATTTTTATTCCTTGGTAACGAAAATTCAGATCCCCATTCAAGGGGAATTTTATTGCTGATGTAAGGACAACAGATCAGCTAACACTAGGCAAGTAAAGAGACTAAGCATAAGATAATCGGGTGAGGCTGCTGCCTTCTTATACCCACATAATACAATGCATGTATTATGCCAAAAAATATTATCGATATTTTTCAATAGGTTATATATTTACGTTTTTGAAAGTGTAAAAAAACTGGACACATGCATTTGGATTAGAAGACCAATTTACTACAATTTAAAAAGCTTATGTTGGCTGGTTTAAAACGTATTCTAAAATAAAAATTACAAGGACACCCTTCATAAGAGATTAGTAAATTAATCACCGATATCGGTTAAAACTGAACATGCACACTCTTCACAACATTAAATCACCGATATCGGTGAATCGATTTGACGATGGAGATTTTCTATCTATAATCACTGATAACGGTGATTATAAGTAAATGATATGGGTAAGCAAGTCACAGAATCGGATATGCCAGAAACGAACGTAATCCTTGATTCGATAAACCTTGGCAAACTAATCAAGGCCAAACGTACGGCTATGAAAATGAAATTAGTGGATTGCGCATCCTTATGTAATGTGGGTATCAATACCCTGTCGCGCATTGAAAATGGTAATCCCAACAGCACACTAGGTGCTACCTTTTCTATCCTCAAAGGATTAGGTATTAAGTTGTCTTATTTGGGAGCTTCAGTGGACTCGTCAGACGATGATTGGGTATAAGTATGGCGTATTCACTGGGTATGTTTTTGCGAGAAAGACAGGTGTATCTGAAAAACAGGTCTACCCGCAGATAAGGGCGCTAGGCGAAGATTTGTCTGGGGCTTTTTCGTTTACAGATATTGCGCCAGATCCTAATGCTCCTGCTAGTTTTAGATTATTAGGCGAAGCAGAGCTCGCAGAGCGGCTTAACAACAAAGAAGATTTTGGCCTGTTACATTGGGATGATAAACTTAGGCTTAGCGTGGCGGGTGTGCAAGACAAGCTCAATGTATTTGTCACCGCACAAGGGCAGATTGCTCAACGCACATTTTAAAGTTCGAAAAACCTAAATGCGAACATCTAGTGCTGAATGAATACATTTGTATGCAATTATCAGCAGCAGTAGGACTGCCAACAGCAAAGGTTGAATTCAAACGCTTCGGCTCTCATCCTGCTTTATTGGTTACTCGCTTTGACAGAAGACTAGACGTAGCCTCAAACCGCGTATTCAGACGGCATGTCATTGATGGCTGCCAAGCTCTGAACATATCAAGGGATTACAAGTACGAGAGGAACTTAGGAGACGGACGGGATGTTTTGCACATAAAAAGCATACCAACGCCGGCATAATGTTAATACGATCCCTTTATCCACCTCAAAGTTAACTGCGCGTAGTCGTGAATGACATAATTGCACTAGCGACTCAGTCCATAGTCTTTGTTTACATCAATGACGCTAATACCAAGCTCTAATGCTTTTATTGTGTCAACAAAATCAAACTGTACTTTACACTCTGCTTTTATCATTTCAAGCCACACATAGCGCAGGCCGTTGGGCCGTCTGCCGGTCCAGAATTCTTCAGTTTTGTTGATGTAGGCAACAACAGGCGCAATATGCCCATCACGATAAATGTGGCGAATTAACTCGAGGTCAGGACCAAAAGAACTTAGGACCGCTGAGCCGCTTATGTCGATAGACTTCAATAACTCTTCAAAGGCTAATTCTTGCTTGCCTTGTCTGTATGCGATCCATGCCCGTGCAATACCTACAGAGTGTTTTTCGCTGCTAAAACTGTCAAACACATCACCGGCTATTTGCTGCTTTATACTTAACTTATTTGCATGTTCAAAGATGCGATTAATCTTGGCATTGACCTCATTGATTGGTTCAAATTGCGCGCTGTATTTAAGGTGCCGGCTTAAATCGCCTATCACTTGGAATGGGTGTTTGCTTGTCGCTAAGCTTCGTTCATAGTCGCGCAGAGTATAAGCAAGTGTACGTCGATTTTTTGTCTCGAAATGAGCGAATCGCTCTTTTATATATTGATGATATTCAGGGTCGTTACACCCAAGCGCATAGTCAGCACGAGCAGTTGAGTTTAATATTATACTTATGCACACAAGTATTACGACTAAGGGTTTTATCATCTGACACACCTTCCAGATACAGTATAAATTTTATACTTTAAATGCCCGCAGAATGATCGTTAAGTAAAAGCTTCTTGGTACGTTCACTACTGTTAAGTGGAAAACTGGACACACATCGTAAGAGTACAAGAAAATCGGCTTCGCCGATAACCGCTTTGGTGGCTCGGCCACTGCTTTATCCGTATGTAAAGTTCAGCACAAAAAGGCTTATTTTAGGGGTAAATGGCAAGCGGACGCCGCGCGGGACGATGGTGCGCAGCGTGCCTTTTTTTACCGACAGTCAAAGTAGTTCATTCGCTTTTCGATAAGGACCCTCGTAATCAAATAAGCGTTCGGTCACTTGCCAGTGATGTTTTTGCTTTTTGGCTATCACAAAGTCAGGCACTGGTAGGTAAGGCAAAAACTTCTCCAATTCTTCCAGTGAGTTGAACTGAATCGACTGACTTGCGTTAGCTATTCTTCGTGCAAATAAATCGTTAAAGGCTTGCCTCGAATTTTTATAATTAAAGCGGAAGGTTTCCGATAACGTGAGGCCGTCTTCGTCATGGTAGGTGACTTTTAAACACTTGTCGGCCCATATAATCTCTGTGGTAATGGCAGCGCAGCGTAATACTTTATTATTCTTTAAATTTAACGCTCTTCTTAATATATCATCGGGATCAATTAGCTTTTCAGAGCAATGCTGGCATTGTCTGGCGGCGATATCGTTTTCTTGGTTACAATGTGGGCAGTGTTTGAAGCGAAAACGGTAAGTGCATTGGGTGTAGACTTCTGTGCTTTCAGGGCCATCTGGGCCTTCGGGACTTTCAATCAAGCCATGGCACCGCCGCCCAAAATGCTCAAGAATATTCCCTTCAGGGTCTTTTCGTCCCCAAAATGCATTGGCAAAACCGCATTGAGGGCAATGAATTTGCACCGCTACTGAATCTTGTGTGGGCTTTTTTTCGCCAATTTCGGGCTGAAAAATATTGTAACCATTATTGGTGTAATCCAATACTAAGCAGTCCTTTTTACTCGGACTGAGGCGCAAACCACGACCTACAATTTGTTGAAATAAACTGATGGATTGAGTGGGACGCAAAATAGCAATGACATCCACGTGCGGTGCATCAAAGCCTGTCGTCAATACAGACACATTCACCAGGTACTTAATTTTTTTGGCTTTAAACGCAGCTATTAGCCCGTCACGTTGTTTTATTTTTGTGGTGCCGGTAATGAAGGCCGTTTGGTCTGCGGGTAAATAACCGGTGATTTCTTGTGCGTGATCTATGGTCGCAGCAAAAATCATCACGCCTTGACGGTCTTGGCTCAGCTGTATAATTTGCTCGGTAACCGCCTTGGTCACTCGTGGGTGTTTGTGGATGAGTTCATTTAAGGCGATATCATCGGTGTCTTGTTCACCGTCCAAGCTTTGAGTCAACAAACTAAAGTCATAATGCGCAATGGCTGCATCATAATGAATGGGTGGCGTTAAATAACCGTTTTTTATCATGTGCTGGAGTGGTAGTTCGAAAATACATTTTTTAAAAAAAGAGGTGGTGCATGGTCGTGTGTAACCATGGTAATGATGCTGATAAATCCAACCGCTGCCTAATCGATAGGGTGTAGCGGTTAAGCCAAGAATTTTTACACTAGGATTAAGCGTGCGAAAATGCGTCAGCGTTTTATTGTATTGACCGCTTTCGTCTATGCCCACTCGATGACATTCATCAATAATAATCAGGCTGGCAGGGACTTGAAAAGAGTCTAGGTTAGCTGAAAGTGACTGAATACTGGCAAAGACTGTTTTTGCTGTACTATTTTTTTGGCCTAGCCCTGCCGAAAAAAGCCCTGCCGAAAAAACACCCGCGGCTGAACCCGTAGCAAGAAATTTTGCGTGGTTTTGCTCAACTAACTCTTTTACATGGGCAAGGCAAATGACGCGACCTTTTGCCAGTCGACTCAACTCAGCAATCACTAAGCTTTTACCTGCACCGGTAGGCAATACAATCACCGCTGGGTCATCGCCATGACGAAAGTGCTTTACAGCCGCCTTAACAGCTTGAGTTTGGTAATCTCGTAATATGAATGCTTGGCTCATAATGCTTGGAATATTGAGGAGGGGTGAAGGTGTTGTGAATGAAACTACAGTAACATAGTGGCCAAGGTGGTTTAGATGTTTTATAAAATATAAAAGCAGGGGGCAAGTCACTTTTTAAAAATCAACTTAAGCACGCAATTAACAACGCAATAAATAATGCAATAAAATTAACAAGCTACTCATCGTCATTCATTTGAAATTGAAAAGGGTGTCTTTTGCACCTGACAGTAATAATTTCTGCAGGGTTTGACTTGCCTCAGGTAGAATGCCGCCACTTAGGTTATTCATTTTTTTTGGACGTGTTTTAGATGCAAATTAATCGTGTAGTGCTGACTGCTGTGGGCTGTGTTTTACTCGCTATGGTGACAATTCAAACCGGCGCGTCTTTAGCAAAACAACTTTTTCCTTTGGTTGGGCCGGAAGGCACCACAGCATTGCGTTTAGGTTTTTCCGCTGCCGTACTTTGGTTAGTGTTTCGCCCATGGCGAGCATTACCTCAGGGGCGAGAATGGCAGAGTATTATTATTTACGGCCTGTGTTTAGGCGGGATGAATATCCTGTTTTACCTCGCTATTGAGCGCATTCCTTTGGGGATAGCCGTGGCCCTTGAGTTTACCGGTCCTTTAGCCGTGGCTTTATTTGGGTCTAAGCGAAAAAGCGATCTCCTCTGGGTTGCTTTAGCCATAGCGGGGATTTTTCTGCTACTGCCTGATTTAGCTAGCGCACAAGGTTTGGATCTTACTGGTGCATTAATGGCCTTAGGGGCTGGTGGGTGCTGGGCAGGTTATATCTTGTTTGGGACTCGCACTGGCAAGCAAGCATCAGGTGGCATTACAGTGGCACTAGGCATGACAGTGGCTGCCATAGTGCTCGTGCCAATTGGCGCAGTGAGCCAAGGCTTAGCGTTAATTACCTGGGAAGTTTTACCCCTTGGGTTATTGGTGGGGGTGTTATCCAGTGCCTTGCCTTACTCCTTGGAAATGGTAGCCCTTAGAAATATGCCTACACAGGCCTTTAGCGTGCTGATGAGTTTAGAGCCAGCGATTGCGGCTTTGGCTGGTCTTGTTATTTTAAGTGAGCAACTGACCTTGTTACAGTGGGCTGCAATTGGTTTGGTCATTATCGCTTCAATAGGCAGTAGTTTTACGCCTAAAAAAGCCATCGAGATGGGGGTGTAACCCCTGTTTTTAACCTTCCTTTCTAATCGGTGGGGCAGGTTCGTTGTAATTACCATAATTACCAAGTCACCCATGATAATGACTACTTTGTTCTATCTAAACATCAAACCCAAGGTCTATTGCATCAGGCTGCTATAGCGTTTATTCTTTTTCGAAATTCAACCAAAGGAAGATATTCGTGCTTAAATCTTATTCAGTAGCCATTAGTGCTGTTTTATTGCTGGCTGCCTGTGATCAATCATCAGAACAAAAAAACAGTCAAGCCCATGAAACTAAACCTGCAATGGCAGTAGAACAAGCTTCTGCTGTAACAGACGTCTTAGAGTCTGAGCGTGTCAACGCTTTCTTCGAACGTACCTTCGAGGATTCAGTTGCCCGTTACCCTGAATTTCTTACTGCGCTTGGGCGTAAAGACCGTGCTGATGAATGGAACGACTTATCAGAAGCGTTCGCTAATGAGTCTATGGAGATAACCAAGAAGCAGCTTGTTGAATTGCAGACTTTCGATCGCGATAAGCTTGATAAAGATACCAGGCTCAGCTACGACTTATCTGTCAAGTCAATGGAAGAGCAGATTGAAGATTATAAATGGCGTTTGTATAACTACCCAGTCAATCAAATGTTTGGACGGCATTCAAGTGTGGTCTCTTTGTTGATTAACCAACATAGAATTGGCGACGTGAAAGATGCAGAGAATTATATCGCGCGTCTAAACGCTGTTCCAAAATTATTTGATCAACTTATCGTTAACCTCGAAGCACGAACAGCGGCCAAGATCATTCCGCCAAAATTTGTATTTCCTCACGTGATCCGCGACGCCAATAACATTATTAAAGGCGCACCATTTGACGATGGCGAACCAAGTGCATTGCTTGCAGACTTTACCAAGAAATTAAATGCATTGAGCGAAAAAGAAGGCGAAGAAGACAGCCAATTAACCGACGATAAAAAAGCCACGTTAATTGATGCAGCCACCTTAGCGTTAAGTGATTCGGTTAAACCAGCATATCAAAAACTTGTTGCTCACTTAACCGAGCTCGAAACCAAAGCCACAACTGACGACGGTATTTGGAAATGGAAAGACGGTGATGCTTTTTATAATGTTGCCCTCAAGCGAACCACAACCACAGACCTCAGTGCCGACCAAATCCATGAAATTGGATTAAAAGAGGTGGCACGCATTCACAATGAAATGCGCGTTATAAAAGACAAAGTAAATTTTGAAGGTGACCTAAAAGCATTTATGCAATTTATGCGTGATGATGATCAGTTTTACTACCTCAATACAGCTGAAGGTAAAGCTCGTTACTTAAATGAAGCCACAACTTTAATTGACGACATGAAGCTTAAGCTAGATGAAATGTTCATCACTAAACCTAAAGCTGATTTAAATGTTAAAGCCGTAGAAGCCTTTCGTGAGCAATCTGCCGGTAAAGCGTTTTACCAACGCCCATCAGAGGACGGAACACGACCAGGTTTGTATTACGCCAACCTGTACGAAATGAAAGCCATGCCAACTTATCAAATGGAAGCCCTTGCTTACCATGAAGGTATTCCGGGACATCACATGCAACTTGCGATTCAACAAGAGTTGGAAGATATTCCTAAGTTCAGAAAGTTCGGTGGTTACACGGCTTATACCGAAGGCTGGGGACTCTATTCAGAATATCTACCCAAAGAATTTGGTGCCTACCAAGACCCTTACTCAGACTTTGGTCGCTTATCGATGGAATTATGGCGTGCAGCTCGGTTAGTGGTGGATACTGGCATACATTCTAAAAAGTGGAGCCGTGAAAAAGGCATTGCTTATTATACCGATAACACACCGAATGCAGTTTCAGATGGCGTGAAAATGGTAGAACGTCATATTGTCATGCCTTCGCAAGCCACCGCTTACAAAATTGGCATGCTGAAAATTCTTGAGTTACGTGCTGACGCCAAAACAAAGTTGGCCGACAAGTTCGATATACGTGAATTTCACGATGAGATCCTTAAGTATGGCCCACTACCACTTAATGTCTTGGAAGCAAAAGTTGATGCCTGGATTGCATTAAAACTGGCAAGCTAAGGTTAGGCATTCTTTAAAATCTGCAAGGATAACAACAATGTTGTTATCCTTTTTTTATGTCTAGCGAATAAATTATGGCCTTACACTTCTTAAGTGTTTGAATGACAGTGATGTTGGATCAATTGATGTTTTTCATCACTATGCATAGGAGTTTTAGAGGGGGATGGCTTCGCCACAAAGACATGTGAACGCCGCGCGGAACGTCGTTTGAGAGGTAGTAATAATAAAGTCATTCTAATTGTTGATGTACCGCCAAAATCTTTATGTCAGTATTAGTTTTAAAACAAATTAATCAAATAATAATATTCAAGTTTTGGAGACTATATGAGAATTTTACTGGCTATCTTATTTGGCAGCATTTTGTTGGCTAATGCTAGCTACGCAAGCCAATCAGCTGAAGACCAAATTGTCGAAAATGTTCATTCAATGTGGAAAGCCGTAGAGACTAATAATTTAAAAGCCTATTTAAAGCATATTCACCCCGATTATTCTGTTTTTGGCGAAAGTGATGTGTATTTACATCAAGGTAAAGATAAAGAAGCGATTGATTATGGTGACTATTTGGGGCGTGTAGAAGGTGTAAGAACCTTCATGCATCAACCACAAGTGATTATTAGAGGGGATACAGCTTGGATATCGTCTCCTGTAGACGCCATGATTGTCACATTACCTAAGGAACCATTATGACTGTTAAAGTTACCGTTGATCTAAATCGAAAATTTATCGTTACCGCGGACATCAATACCGTATTCTCCCTTTTATCTAATGTCCCAGCTTCCGCAGAGCATTTTCCTAAAGTCCACGCAATAACTGCTCTGTCAGACAACTCATATCGATGGGATATGGAAAAGGTCGGTCTTGGTACCTATTCAATCCAAACCAGTTATGCCTGCCTGTATATTTCTGATAGCGATGCTAAAACGATAGTGTGGACACCTATCAAGGGTGAGGGTAACGGCATAGTATCGGGTAGATGGGAATTAACAGAGGTTGCAACCGGTACCAATATTTCGTTTAAAACAAAAGCAGAACTCACGCTACCATTACCTGGATTACTTAAATTAGCGATTAGCCCTTTGGTTAAATTTGAGTTTTCTGGGATGGTCGACACCTATTTGCGAAATCTAAAAAGCTTATGGGGTTAGTCTCGTTAACCCATTGTGGTCATAAAATATCTGAATATCTGGAGTCAGAGTCTGAGGGAACCCCACAAATATAACCCCAGATATACTCTGCCCCCAGATGCCTTGACCCCGCAGTTTGCACGTTTTTTGCAAACGTAACCCTTTTCGTCCAACAACAATTGATAAAGATCCATCGCAATTCATTCACAATTAAAATAGATGTGTTTGTAGGTAACTTGTAATCGTCTTGTTAGGTATGTGTAAACGCATAGAGCCCTAAAACCCTATCAAAATAGACAACATACTTCGTTGAGTGATGCTTGAGCGTAAAATACTTAGTGGGCATACTAAATTATTCCTATATAAAAATAATCACTTGAGAATGTTCTATGAATGCGGAAACACGCAGTTATCGACGGTATGTCCTGTTTATACTTACCTTGGTATATGTATTCAATTTTGTCGATCGACAGATTCTAGTCATTCTACAGGAGCCGATCAAAGCTGAACTTGGTCTGTCCGATACACAGCTTGGTTTATTAACCGGTTTTGCCTTCGCTTTATTCTACGTAGTAGTCGGTATTCCAATCGCCCGATGGGCCGATGTCGGTAATCGCCGAAATATTGTCAGTCTGGCCTTAGTGGTTTGGAGCGGTATGACAGCGGTATCGGGTTTGGCACAAAACTATGTGCAATTGTTACTTGCAAGGATAGGTGTAGGTGTAGGCGAGGCTGGAGCCAGCCCTCCCTCTCACTCCATGATTTCTGATTATTATGCGCCTGAAGAGCGTGGCGCAGCCATGTCTATTTATAGTATGGGGTTGTATATCGGTATTCTGGTTGGCCTGTTATTAGGTGGCTGGTTGGCGGACAAAATTGGATGGCGTATGGCATTTTTTGCTGTGGGCTTACCCGGTATCTTGATGGCCGTAGTAGTGCGTTTAACGCTCAAAGAGCCTCCTCGCGGTGGCGCTGGCATGGTGTCTGATCCTACTGCTGGCGAGGGGTATACCTTTAAAGAGACACTTAGTTACCTATGGGGTTCCAAAGCCTTTCGAAATGCCTCTTTTGCTGCCGGATTCTGTGCCTTTGCGGGTTACTCTACATTAACGTTCTTACCCTCTTTCTTAATTCGCAGCCATGATATGAGTGTCTCGGATGTGGGGTTTTCCTTGGGTCTGATTATTGGTGTTTCAGGTGTGATTGGCGCCCTCAGTGGTGGCTATTTGGCGGACAAGTTGGGCAAAAACGATATGCGTTGGTATATGTGGATGCCGGGCATAGGCGTCTTAATTTCGTTGCCTTTTAGTATGTTGGCACTGACCTTAGAATCCCTGAATGCGGTTTTGGTCTGCATATTTATCAGTAATGTGTTTATGTCCTGTTATCTCGGCCCAACTATCGCGATTGCCCATCATTTGGTCAAACCGTCCATGCGTGCCACAACTTCGGCTATCTTGTTCTTTATTCTTAATATAGTGGGCCTCGGTTGTGGACCTGTAGTGACAGGTATGGTCAGTGACTATTTGGCACCCGAGTACGGCGTAGAATCACTGCGTTATGCATTGATTTTTTCTAGCCTTGTTATTCTGATCGCTGTTGTTCAATATCTTCGCAGTGGCTCAGCTTTACCAAAACATGCCGATGAGAGAAGCCCAGCGGATGGTGAGCTTACGGGAGCATAGCTTGACCTAGGCAAAAAGCCTACGTCAGCCGATGTTTATTGGGATCGTGCTTAGCTATTTTCCTGATAATTCCAGGGTAAGTATTTTTCGGGATGGGCCTTAGCTTGTGCTTGCTCCCGTTGCAGTAGCGTAAAGTAATCCATAACGTTGACGCCCGCTTCCATACCGGTTGCTATCATCGAGGTGATGACATCTCCGATTGTCGCGCCCAGTAATGTTTTATGGAACATCGCGTTTTTTCTGTCTCTCACTACAATTTTCAGCATCGCTTCGATGCCGTTATTGTCGATTTTTGCACCGGGCACGCTGCAAAACAGGCTCAGTCCTGCATAGTGTTTGATAAAGTATTTTATCGCTTTGCCTAAGCCACTGTTTTCTTCTACTGTCTCGTTTGCCAAATGGGTTTCACCCCACAATTTAATTTCTGCCATGACGGGCAACGAATGCGTTTGGTGATATTCAAGCCGTTTGGCTACGCTCAGTTGTTGCTCTTCTACGTGATGTTCGTGTGACCAGATCTCGCCATAGCGCGTTAAAATATGTTCAACTTCTTCCGGGAAATGGTTGATCACATCAACAAACTGCCGCCTTGCATGGCTGTTACATAACGATCCCATGGTTTCCCTCACCGTCGGGCGGTTGCTGGCAAGTGCGTCACTCATAATAATGGGCTGTGCACTGGATTGACTGCGGTTTTGTAAGATGCTGTCAATAAATTCACCGGCATGGCCGATATTGGTTTCGAATAACACGATGTGTTGATTGTTCTTCGTGGTAGCGATAACACCCGAGGTATACACACCACTGCGTAGCTGCGTTTTATCACTGTTACGTATTTTTTTCTCAATGGGCTTAGCATCCAGAATTCGGTGTGTGGTGTCATCAATGGCGTAATGCACGGCATCCGCAGACAGATTTAAAAGGTGGTGAAAGACCGGATAAATGGCATTGCACACCAGCTCAATCTGGTCAAACACCGTTGATGCGCTGATCTTCACGCCCAACAGCTTTTGAATACTGCTCTGGCGGTAAAAAGGTAACCCCGCGAAGTACTTGTAGATCGCCATCAAGGCGCACGCGGAATAACCGTATTTTCGGGTCCCCGGGCCCTCTTGCAGTACGTCCGGTGGCAGCTCCGCCGTGAAATAAGCCCCACATGTATTGCAGCGAACTCGCTCCATCACATGCTGCTCGGGCGTAAACGGACTGTGGCCGGTGATCCGCAAGAAACTGCCTGGCTCGGTTTTATATACCTTACCGGTGAGGCATTCTGGGCAATTATCCCCTTTACTGATGGTGGTTAACGGGTGAATAACCACGGTGGGTTTGACCGGCGTAAATCCCTTATCTGAAGAGGCGCTGGTCTGGCGCTTGTTACCAGGCTTTTGAGGCTTGGCGGGCTTTTGCTTTTTTGGCGTGACATCCGATTGTTTCTCAGATGATTTCTCTATTCCCAGCAATTTTCGTAACTTATGAATAGTAACGTTATGATGCGTTAAACGGTCCTGCATACTCGCCAACGTCAGCAACGCATCCAATAACAACTGGCTGTCTTGCTCACTTAACGCCAGGGTGTTTTCCTTGGCCTCAGTCACGCGGGCTATCAGCGCTTCCAGCGCCTGACCATCAATATCTGTAAAAGGTTTACTCACTGTTTCGCTTAGCCGTTTGTTGTGTGTGGATAGGAGATTGGCAGGCAGTATGATCTCATTAATTGAAAATACAACCCGCTCATGACGCTCATTTATGTTGCCGTAAATGATCGCTTAAGATCAGGCTTGACGGGGCTTAGAAGTTGACGCAACTGCCTGGCCTCAAACGGATGAACAGGTGAATTAACGGTGGGCCAGCATTGAAATTTACCCTTAGATAAACGCTTGGTCATCAACCAAAATCCTGTGCCATCATAGGCGAGCGTGCGGATCATGGTTTTATTGCGATTAATAAACACAAATAAGATCCCGCAACGAGGCTCGTGCGTCAGCCTGCTACGGCAAAGCGCCGCTAAACCATCAATCCCCATGCGAAAGTCAGCAGGCTCAGTGGCGATCAGGATAGGCGTTTGGGCCGTTAAATGGATCACGATCTAACTTCCTGGATCATGGCGACGAGGAAGGCTTGGGAAATATCACCCGAAAGGGTTAATGCTGCACCATTACACAACCGAAGCTCGACACTGAGATGCTCGTTAGCAACAGGCTCCCTCGCGCCTTGCCCAGGTAAGCGAATAAAATCAGAGGATGTTGGGCTTGGTTCAACGGCTTCACGCCATTGTTTCAATTGTGTGCCACTGATCCGCAGCATCGCGGTGACTTTACTGGACGAGCAGTGTTCGAGTAGATCAACTGCTTGTTGGCGCAGTGCTTGTGGGGTTGCAGAACGGCGACTAACCCGGTTTTTTCGCCACAGCTCAAATGCTTCAACGATCTGATTTATTTTTTTAGCGATTGCCATATTTTCATCTTCAATGAATAAGTTGCAAACATTAAACCAGATCAAATTTACGAAGTTGCGCTATGCTGCCGCAAGCTCACCATTGATAGGGTATTCTATGACTAACTTGTTATCACCCTTGGTGGTTTTATAGTACGCATGAGCCGTATACGAGGCCCGTACGTACGGTTCTGTGAGAGGGATGAGGCATAAGCCTCACCCTACTCGATATTGAACTAAACAATTACATATACACCCAGTGTAAGAATGACTATACATTTATCGCCTAATTCCAGAGTTTATTTCGGACAATATCACGGTGGGAGTTTGTGCAGTAAACCCTGTTTTTTCTGCTTTTTCTAGCTTGCTATTGATGGTTTCAGCTCTTCTTGCTCGATGAATAAGGTCATTGACTAATTTTCTTTTATTGGAGTATTCGCCGCTGTCGTTGACCTGCAAGCGCAACCATTCGTCGTTTTTATCTATTAATGAAATACTTTGTCTTGGCATTTTTAATTGCTCACAATTGGCTACTCTGATGTGGTTTTACACCAGAAACGTTAAAGCATCTAATTTAATGCTTTTTGTTGATCGTTGTTGTGATGACTATCGTGTTGGGGCGATAATGCATGCGCTGTGTTTATCTGCATCCCGCGAAGCGTGCTTTTAAGGCATGCGCTGACGCTTACCGCATCTCGATAACTGCTCCTGCGTTATTCTACCTTCCAACATCCATGTCGGTCGCATGCGGTTTTTCAATTGGCATCCTTGCCAAATGACTTACTTTTTTTATAAAGTGCGTCCTACACTTTACCTTTCAGGCCAGCTAAAGCTGTTCCATATTTATCCCGTAAATATGGTCTGCAGCCGCAAAAAATAAGCACAAATTTTTCAGGAAAAAATTTGAACATCCACAGGATGGCCCGAAGGGTGAAATATAGGACGTATTTCATAAAAAGGGCCGCTCGAGGGCAATGCTCTTCATCTGATTATTCGGTAAAGTTAGCGGCTTCAACTGAGTTCAAAACCTTCAAAGTAGTCAATCACACGTCCCTGATGATCGGCACCCAATCTCGACTTCCCTGTCGAGCTGTTCAACTGGGCGAAGCCGTGCTTCTAAAGAATCCACTTTCACCCTACTAAATTGAAGTAATAATCGGCGAGCCTTGAGTCGAGGGTAGGTCAAAAAATAAGACAAAAGCATCGGCTTCACCGACTAAAAATTTTAGATTACTTTGCTGTTAGTTAATATGGATGGTTTTGTTAATCCACATCATCTTCCAACTATCGTCGCTGAGGATGCGTATTTTTGATGGTTGGGTGGGGCTTTCAAATATTTGAGCGAAAAACGGACACACGGAAAATTGTCTGGTAGTCTGGAATTAGGTCGGTTTTCGACCCAAAGCGGACGTTAATGTCTTTGTGAAACAGTCAAAATATAATGCAGATGTGCGAAAAAATTCATCAAAATCGGATAGAGAAAGCGGCTGCACACATGCATTGGTGCATCTTGTTTTTTTCATAATATGCTGTATCAAGGATAGGAAAAGAACCAATGAAAGTCTCTGCTGTGTATGATTTAGTTAGTCACAGAGCTTCCTCAGGAGTTCAACCATTTTAATAAGTTAAGTTCAAAAGGACGTTGCTCGGTGAAAATTAGAAGTTTAAAGATCAGGAACTTTCGTGGGGTAAAACAGCTCGATTGGAGCCTACCAGCAGGCGATATCTTCTGCCTTATAGGAAAAGGCGACTCCTCCAAATCAACCATCTTGGAAGCAATCCGGTATGCGTTCTTTCCCCAATGGAATCCCACGTTCAGCGACTCGGACTTCTATCAATGTAAAGTTGAGAACTCTATTGTCATTGAAGTCACAATTGGCGACTTGGTTGAAGAGTTTTGCTCACTCAACAAGTATGGCAACTACCTCCGAGGATGGGACCCAGCAGCATTGAAGCTAACAGATGAACCGGATGACCATCTGGAGAACGTTTTGACTGTGCGACTCACGGTTGATAAGGATTTGGAGCCGAAGTGGGTCGTGGTCTGCGACCGCACTCCCGATGGTGTTCCGTTCAAGCAAGGCGACAGAAGTAAAGTCAGTGTGGGGTTGATCGGTGCGTACAGCGAGAGGCAACTCTCGTGGGCGACTGGAACTGCGCTAGCCAAGTTGACTGAAGCGCAGAGCCTGAATGAACTTTTGGCGAATGCTTCTAGAACGGCCAGAAGTTCACTGGATGCTAACCGGCCTGTCAGCCTCAAAAACTTTGATGCTGCGGCTGTAAAGTCGCAGGAAATAGCAAAGCTGCTAGGTGTCCCAGTGAAGGATGCGTACAAGGCCCACCTTGATCTGACATCCATAAATCTGAAGGTGGGCGGTCTAACCTTGCATGAAGGCGACATGCCGTTGCGTCAATTGGGTCTTGGATCGAGGCGAATGTTGCTATGTGGTATTCAAAAAGTTGGCCTCGAAGAAGGTCATATCACGTTGTTCGATGAAGTGGAGTTCGGCTTGGAGCCGCACCGGATCTCCCGACTTATCAAACACGTTAGAGAAGACAAGCGGGGGCAATACTTCCTCACGACCCACTCGCCCATCGTGCTGCGCGAACTTACAGTAAACGAGCTCCACATCGTTCACAACAATGATGGGGTAGTTCAGATGATTTCTGCTGCCAAAGAGAGCCTTGACGAACATGAGGTGCAGGGGAAAATTCGGTCAAGCACAGATGCATTTTTGGCAAAGAAGGTTGTCGTGTGCGAAGGCGCTACAGAGGTTGGCTTCCTGAGAGGCTTTGACGACTATCAGGTAGAAAATAAGAAAGATCCGTTTTCCTTTCATGGCGTGGCAATCTTGAATGCAGGTGGCGGAAGCAAGGTGAAGGGGCTAGCGAAGGCTTTTAAGTCGCTCTGCTATGATGTATCGGTACTTGCTGATGCAGATGCTGAAGACCAATTTTCTGCTGCTGACGTTGCCGAGCTGGATGGGCTGGGGGTTCCAGTCCATGTTTGGAGCGACAAGCTTTCATTGGAAGAGCGGGCCTTCCAAGATCTGCCGTGGCCCAACGTATTGGCCAGTGTGAAGCTCGCTCAAGATGAGTTGGGTTTTTCTGCGCACGACCAAGTACGATCCAAGTTCCTTGAAGAGCTAGACAAGAATATTGACACATGGATGGACAGCCCCAAACTACGAACTGCCATCGGTGTTGCTGCGAAGAAGGCCGGTTGGTTCAAAGACACAACCAGAGGCGATCTATGGTTTAAGGCCGTAAGCCCGGCGTTTCAAGATGAAGCTTTCTGCAAGAGGAATCTGGCTCTTGAACTCGTCAAGCTTTGGACATGGGCAGAGCATGTCTGAAGTACTGGCAATCAAGCTCAACGAATGCACAACTAAAGGGTATGTGATCGCACCCGCCGGGTATGGGAAAACGCATCTTATAGCATTGGCAGTAAGGGCTTCTGTAGGCCGGCAACTGATTTTGACCCACACATTTGCGGGCGTAAACTCGATTAAGACCAAGATGGCCGCACTTGGTGTTCCTGCCTCCAAATATCAGGTGGACACGATTGCAAGCTGGTCGCTGCGCCTCTGCTTGGCATATCCCAAGACTTCGACATGGAAGACAGAAAACCCGACCAGCAAGCAGTGGAACAAGCTCTATGAATGTTGTGCTGGTTTGCTGATAAAGAGGTTTATTCGTCGTGTCGTCGCTGCTTCTTATGTCGGCGTGTACGTAGATGAGTATCAGGACTGCTCCGATCTTCAACACTTGTTGGTCTGCGCCTTGGCCGAGTTCTTGCCAAGCCGAATCTTAGGTGATCCCATGCAGGCCATATTTAACTTTGGCGAAGGCAAGCCTGTAGATTGGGACGAGAGTGTCTACCCCCTTTTCGATTGCTTGGGAAAGTTGGAAATCCCATGGCGCTGGGAAAATGCGGGTGAACCAAAACTTGGTGCTTGGTTGAAGGAAGCTCGAAAGAAGATAGAGTTGGGTCAGAAAATCGACCTGTCTGTCAATCGTCCACCTTGCGTGGTTCGAGTATACACCGAACCGGTATATTTGGCATCAAACAAGTACTCTTCGCTCTGCAATCTGCTTGGTCATGACGACAGCGTAATTGCTCTCCATGACGGGGCTCAGAAGTCCAAAAACAAGACTCACCAATTAGCACGGACCATGGCTGGCCGGTTTTCTTCAATTGAAGAAGTTGAAGGCAAAGATCTTCACTTGTTTTTTAAGAAATTCGGAGCCGCTAAGACAGTCCAAGCAAGCTTTCTTCTCGCATTGGACTTTGCCAAGAAATGCTTTACTGGCGTGAACAAGACACTGACTGCGGCTACCAAGAGGGGGGATGTGGCAAAGCAAACTAAAAGGACCAAGTATCCAGGGGTTTTGCATTCAGTGAATGCTTACCTGGAACAACCAACAAGCTTCCACCTTAAGTCATTTTTCTTGGAGTTGAAGTCCAACCCAGAGACATCGGCTTATCGTCGTGACCTGCTGTATCGCTTCCTCAACGTATTGAAGATCCACATCGACGGCGAGGGGGTAGATCTTACCGAGGCAGCAAACCTGTATCAGCGCGAGATGAGGCATAATGGACGGCCGATCAGCCACCGAAAGCTCATTAGGACAACGTTGCTAGTCAAGGGACTGGAATACGACCATGCGGTTATTCTCGATGCAGACACACTTGATGCTAAGGATTTGTATGTCGCTATGACTCGTGGGTCAAAGTCCCTTACCATTATTGGAGCAGGCAGATACTTGCCGGGGAAGTAATGAGTGATGGTAAGCCATTGGCTATTACTAAATAGAAAAGAACCATTACTCTTATATGAGCCTATTGTCCGTAGGACAATTTAGTCCGCTTTGGGCGTAAAGCAGTTGTGCAACTAAACCCGCTTTTGGCCGTTACTTGAATTATTCAAAATATCAGCACCCATCCTAAAAAGGCAAATTATTAGACCTTGTCGATATCAGCTCCAGTGGCTCCACCACTGCTTTCCCCGCCGTTAAAGTTTCAGCATAAAAAAGGCTTATTTTAGGGGTGAAACTGGATTCTTTAGAAGCACGGCTTCGCCCAGTTGAATATCTCGACAAGGACGTCGAGATTGGATTCCGATCATCATGGAGGTGTGATTGACTAAATATAAGGCCGATCTTCCGCACCACTTTTAATAATAAATATGCTGGTATTCACTGCCCAGACAATCAATGATTATTTTTTGTCGTTCTTTTAGGTTTACCACTAACTCTTTCCCCTCAATATACAAGAGGGTCACCCCTTGAAAACACTGAAATACCCAACGGGCGGTGGGGTTTTGACTGGGTTTCTTCTTCATGTCTGGGAAGTAACGGTTTTGGACTTTTAACTGTTTACGTATTTGATGTTCTAACGAAGCGTAAACCATTAAGCAGCTGGTCATCACCATCAGTAGTGCTTCAATACGCTCTGGTTTTTTGTTTGCCCAGCGAAGCTGGCAAACCCGTCAGGTTGAAAGAAACCTGAATCACCCCGATTGAGGGGAAGATAATCCGAATGGTAAGTGCGTCACTGGCTAACGGTGGGGTGTGAAGGAAGCCATAGGAAGTTAGCGATACACAGCGTAAGCGAACCTGTTTCGGCGTGGTGGGTGGGTAAGCGTGCAAAATAGCGCAACGCCCAATACTCAATCAGACCCATTACGTGTTTGAGGGTGGAATAGCTAATAGGGAGCCAGTGCAGTAACTGGGGAAGCCTGACATCATTTCCAGTGTAACTGGAAGTTTGTATCCAAGAAGTGATTCAAGGTACAGATTGGTGGGAGGTGGCAGATGAACCCGTAGTAGTGAGTAAGGTCAGGCCTGTGAAAGCCAGTAATGGTGTGGAGGATAAAACCAGACCGACTGTTGGCAGTGTGTTCAACAGAGCAGGCAATACTCAAAAGGTGTTGTCTGTTGCGAAGGGGGGAAGTGTACTATAAGTGTCTGTTGTTCTTTTTTTTTGAAGTGTTGTGGACTCATAAGTGTGCCGACGGGCACAGACATCTTGCTAATGGTTGCTTAGGAATAAGTGGACTGTGGTGAAGAGCCGAGTATTGGATTAGCTTGTTAACGCTCAAGTAGATTGCCCCGATTAAGGGGCTAGCACGTTTGAGAAACAAGTGAAGTTGTCAGCCACAATGATGATAAAGCCAAGACAACGACCACAAGTTAAAGGTGAGGGTGGAAATGTTCTACAGTCTTTATGGTCGATTGTTACATGCGCAAGCATTAGAAGCGGCTTATAAACAAGTGGCAAGGGCGAAAGGTGCGGCCGGAATAGATGGGCAGAGCCTAAGCGATTTTGCAGCTGACTTGCAGAGCAATCTTCATATTTTACTGCTCGAACTGAAAGGTAAAACCTACCAAGCGCAGCCTGTACGTCGGGTAGAAATACCCAAAGAAGATGGCAGTATGCGATTGCTTGGGATACCGACAGTGCGAGACCGCATCGTCCAACAAGCGTTATTAACGATATTGCAGCCCATCTTCGATAAGGATTTTCATCCATCTAGCTATGGATATCGCCCGAAGCGAAGTTGCCATGATGCGATTAACAAGGCCACATTGTTTATAAGGCAATATGGTCGGCGTTGGGTCGTGGATATGGACTTGTCAAAGTGCTTTGACCGTTTATCCCATGAGTTAATACTCAAAGGCGTTAAGTGCAAAGTCACAGATGGCAGTGTGCTGAAATTAATCCAACAGTTTTTATCCAGTGGTGTGATGGAAGGTAACGAAGTGATACCGACTATCAAAGGCAGTCCGCAAGGCGGGGTAATCAGTCCGTTGTTATCGAACATTTACCTTGATGCATTCGACCAAGAAATGAAACGCAGAGGGCACCGAATAGTGCGTTATGCGGATGATATTTTAGTGTTATGCATCAGCCGAGTAGGCGCAGAGCATGCCTTGAACATTGCCACGACTATTTTAGAGGATGATTTACAACTTGTTGTGAATAAGACCAAAACCCATATCACGCACAGTGATGATGGTGTTAAGTTCCTCGGAGTCGAAATTGGGACACAATATACCCGAATTCAACCTAAGAAACTGGTTAACTTCAAGCAGCGAGTGAAGCAGCTCACTAAGCGTAATACAGGGAAACCGCTGATAGATATCATTAAACGGTTAACCCCTGTGCTAAGAGGGTTCGCACATTATTTTAAGATAGCCAATTGCAAGCGAGAGTTTGTGAGCTTGATGAAATGGATAAGAAGACGCATGCGCGCTATTCAATTGAAGTTGTGGAAACGCCCAGCTCGTCTTCATAGACGACTAAGGCAACTTGGCTTCAAAGGAAAGTGTGTCTTCATAAAAATGGCGTCATGGCGCAATGCGAATTGTCCAATGGCGACTATTGCCATGAAGAATAGCTGGTTCGATGAAATAGGGCTTTATCACATTGATAGGGTATTCTATGACTAACTTGTTATCACCCTTGGTGGTTTTATAGTACGCATGAGCCGTATACGAGGCCCGTACGTACGGTTCTGTGAGAGGGATGAGGCATAAGCCTCACCCTACTCGATAAGGTAAATAGCACTGGTTAAAAAGTCGGGGCTCTTTAAGAATCGAAAGCCTTTTTCTACGGACTGCTGGGATTTGTAGGTACTGAGTATCTTTTCCATGCTTAAATCATCCGCTAAATCATTACTAGCGATGATAAATAAGCCCAGCTGCTTCAACGCATCCTGTCGTTTTGCAAGACCAGTATAGAGGCTCCCTGTGATGTGATAATACTCACGTTTAGGCTGTTTGTCCTGGGAAGGGCGCCCTGCACCCGCGTAAACAGGCACCTTGTTGATCTGGCTGTCGACCATCAGATAAGGCTGTTTGACTTCCCACTGCGCTAAAGCTTGTTTGGCATCCTCTTGGCATGCAAACTCCTGTTGACCCAATTTCTTGAAGGACTTACGGCCTTGTTCAAACTGTTTGAGCATCCGCTTATCCAGATTATGGCCTTCACGTTTTCTGGCTTGCTCACTGCATACCAGCAACCATTTTTGCGCCACATCACCATAGCTCGTTTCGTGCCACACGCCTTGATAACCGTCGCTTATATCAACAAAGTCCAGTTGATGGGCTTGAGCGATTAAACTTTTCGCCTCGTTCAATGTTTGAGGAACACGGGTAATAAACAACTGATTGATTGCATCAAGATGAACAATACTTTCTTTGACATACAGCGCCGCATCGGCCACCAGATAGCGGCTCGCTTGTGCGGCTTTTAAGCTTTGGATATGAGACTTAACAATTTTTTTGAAACCTTCCATATCATTAGTGTTGCCGCTGGACGGCTTCATATATACCGGAATGCCCGACTGGTTTTCGCAAATAAGATTTAAGATCACCTGATTGAGCTCAGGTCGATGCTCTCTGGAGTAGCCTTTGGCGACCTGGATGCAGTTGAACTCATCCTCTGCTGGCCTACCTTGGCCGTCATAATGGAAACTCGTGGAGTCGAGATGAACAGAGTCACAAGGCAAGTCTAGGTGTTTAACTACGGCTTCACCAAGGGTTTGATAAAGGGCTGAAACGCCTTTTTCATACAGCGCATCCAGACAGCGACCTAGGGCATCATCGTTGATATGCTCAGGCTCGATCCCGGGTGCAATCAGTCGCTCAAGAGGTTTGTCCTCGAAATATTCGCTGTACATATGCAGGGTACGGCCAGTAAAGCCCAGGCCATTGATAATCATGGCGACAAAGAGCTGTCCAAAGCTGATATTTCTCTTGTCTGAGACGCCAAGAGCTTGATCAATAATTTGGGCTAAGCGGATTTCTTTGCAAAAACCGGCAACCAGACCGTGGTGTTCTAATGTTTTAGTAAAAGGTGAGGACATAATTCTAGCTCTCAAAAGAGAGTAATAGATCAAGATCTGAGATCTACGTCAAGTTTTTTTTCATTATTCTTTAAATCGTCTGTTTATTGACCAAAATTAATGGTTAATTTAAGTGCGGAACGACAGTTAAATTGACTGCACACCAACTAATTCTAAATAGGTGTAAAAATATTGAAAGCGGATGTCCTGTTTAGTTAACCTTGAATCAAATCCATATCTGCAGTAGAAACAGGCTTTATTTCTATCTCTGGCTTTTGTCATTTCGTCGCTTATCTCTTGTTAAGCCATTACGAATCAAATAGCTTGCTACTTTGCCATTATCAAAGACAAAGAAGTATTCATGAGACTTAGTTCTATTTTAAAATGCTTAGCCTGTTCCACTTTGATTTTGATCTCCCAAAGTTATGCCAAGCAGCAAAAGTTGTTACCTGATGATGGTAAAGCAGAAGACCATTTTGGCTTTAGTGTCGCGATAGATGGCACAACTGCATTAGTCGGTGCGTACAAAGCCGATGCCAAACACATCCAAGATTCGGGGGCAGCCTACGTTTATTCCCTTGGCTCTGAAGGTTGGGAACAGCAAGCAAAATTAGTCGCCGAACCCGCACATGTTGATGACACACTCGGTGGTAATGTGGCGTTGAAAAATCACATGGCAATGTTAGGCGTGAGTAGAAGAGACGATAAAGGTGATGATGCTGGTGCAGTGTTTACCTTTGAGCTTGAGGCAAATTCATGGTCGCAAAGGCAAATTTTAACAGCTATAGATGCCAAACCTGGGGATGCATTTGGTCAAAGCATCGCTCTCTCAGAGCAGTTTCTTGTCATCGGCGCGCCCCACAGCGATGCACTACGTAAAGACTCAGGATCAGCTTACGTTTTCATACGAGACAAAAATACATGGCGGTTTCAAGCCAAACTAACCGCAAAAGATGGCGCTGCAGGTGACTTGTTCGGGATCAGTGTAGCGATTGATGGTGATACTGTTCTAGTTGGTGCTGACTTGAATGATGAAAAAGCAGAAAAAGCCGGCGCCGTTTATGTCTATTTATTTGACGGCAAACAATGGAACTAACAAGCAAAGCTTATGGCTGAAGATGGCGCTAACACTGATATCTTTGGCGTGAGAGTGGCGTTGTTTGGCGATACAGCATTAATATCAGCCAGAAGAGACGATATAGAAGGCGTTGGCGCCGATGCGGGATCTGCCTATATTTTTGAGCGAAGAAAAGACAAATGGACGCAAACACAAAAATTAGTCGCACCTGATGGTAAAGCCGATGACAGATTCGCTCGTGGCGTAGCGTTAAACAAAGATACGGCTCTAATCAGTGCCATGCACCATGATGCCAATGGCATTAATACAGGAGCTTTGTATGTGTTCAAAAAACAATTAGGTCAATGGCGTTTTACATCGAAAGTAGTGGCTAGTGATGGTGCGTCAGAAGATAGGTTTGGTTGGAATGTTGCCCTTACAGACAATACTGCGATAATCGCTTCTCCTCATCGCGATGAAAATGGTAATGCATCGGGCGCTGCTTACATTCAAGATTTTCCGGATTAAAAATTGTCCTGTGAGGTTGACTGGTTCAAGCAGCTTTAGTCAGTCACCTTTTTGTATCCACCAGTAACAAATATGTCTAGCTTCAAATATGGAGTGTGTTGCGAATTACATAATCACATGGACACTCATCCTAAGAAGGTAAATTAATCGACCTTGTCGATATCAACTCTGGTGGCAGCCACAGCTTTTCCCGCCTTTAAAGTTTCAGCTTAAAAATGCTTGTTTTAGGGGTGAAACTGGATTCTTTAGAAGCACGGCTTCGCCCAGTTGAATATCTCGACAAGGACGTCGAGATTGGGTTCCGATCATCATGGAGGTGTGATTGACTAAATATAAGGAAGTGCTTCAGCCTCAATTTGCATCCCTGAAAATCACTCTACTAAATTGAAGTAATAGTCGGCGAGCCTTGAGTCGAGGGTACGGCAAAAGATAAGACAAAAGCATCGGCTTTGCCGACTGTGGGTTTTAGATTGCTTTGCTGTTAGTTAATGTGGATGTCTTGTTAATCGTGTTAGATGTCGTGTTAATCCATATAAGACAAGAGCCGGAAGTACTACTGGGATTGCTGCTTGTTTAGATCTCATTAAGTCAGAAGATTTGCTAACAATCTATACTCAGTATACGCCCTGTAAAGATGTGTCTTCTTGGCGAGATAAAAATGAGTATGCAGTGCGTTGTAAAGGTGGCTAACAAGACCATGCAATCTGACTCCGCAACCTGACACTTTTTGTGCAATACCGCATAAAATGATTTGCTTGGACACCCTTCTTAATAAAGTATCAACATCAAAGATTGACAATGATTGTCACTAGCGTTATTTTCAAAGTGCACAAACAAGAGGTAAGACCATGCACGTATCATTAACACCAGAACTTGAGAGCCTTGTAAAAGGTCAAGTCGAAAGCGGTTTATACAATTCATCGAGCGAAGTAGTGCGCGAAGCCCTGCGCGTATGGAATGAACAGCGGCAATATAAAAAGAAAATGGAAATATTGCGCGCAAAACTCGAACTTGCCGAAAAAAGCCCGTTGCTTGATAATTTTTCTATGGACGAACTAATAAAAGAACTTGATAACGAAGTCACTTAGTAGCGTGGCCATAAAATATAAATTACACCAAGAGGCCATAGAAGACCTAAAAGAAATTGGGCGTTATACCCTAAAACATCACGGTAAAAATCAACGTAACATCTATTTGCAAGGTATCAATAAACACTTTGAATCTCTAGCAGATATGCCCTTAATGGGCCGCCCTCGTAATGAAATAAAAGAAGGCTATTACAGCAGCGAATATAAGAAACACGTAATTTTCTATCTCATTCAAGAGAACTTTATAGAGGTACTAGGGGTATTGCATGAAACCATGCTGCCAGAACGACATTTATAGAAATTTTCGCCACTATTGAAGGTTATCGTAAGCATTGCGGCAGGTACTTTTACCATGTGAGTATTTTAGTCCATTAGCCCTTTTTGCCATTGAACTAACCACGGGATTGGTTACCGATATTATACTTTCTTCTCGAACAACGATGTTAAAAATCAACAAAATATTAAGTCAGCTTTCAGGCAGTTTGGTCATTAACCAATTCTTCTCAATTGTGGAAAGTTGAGCGATGACTTGCAGTTCGAAGTGAAAATTTGAAATGTTCGCTATTTTGCGACAGTTAATATGATGGCCACTGATCAATAGCGTTGTATTAATAGACAAAAAAACTTCCAGTCGAGTCATTACTTATTACAATTATATGGACACTCGCCGTAAGTAAAATAATAGACCACGTCGATATCAGCTCTGGTGGCTCAAGCACTGCTTTCCTCGCCTTTAACGTTTCAGCAAAAAATGGCTTATTCTTAGGGAAAATGACATGGAAGTCATTAAATCATTGGGATATCCTTAAGCTAGTCAATCACACGCCATGATGATCGGCACTCGGTTACCGCGTAACAATCTCGACGTCCCGCGCGGCGTCCGCCTGTCGAGATGTTCAACTGGGCAAATCCGTGCTTCTAAAGAATCCAGTTGAACCCATCAAATAAATGCTACGATTTAGTACACCGACAACTGCTTCAAACGATGGCAACATAACCATGATTTCCGACGATGACAAAACTTCCGTGACTGCGGACGACTTGCAAGTATCCTCCTCGCAATCAAGCGCTCTACAACGATTGCGTGATCGCACTGATGAGCTCGAACTAATCATTTCGAGCCTGACAATTTTTGCTCTTTTTACTCTGCCGGGTTGGCTTTTCGATAGTTTCTCTAACATTTATACTCATCTGTCAGACGGTTTGGTTGTCGCCGGAACCATAAGTATCACATTGATCGCTGGCGTAAGTTATGTCCTAGCCACCTGTTTTGTGATGCATCTAATGGCTCGTGCTTACTGGGTAGGACTTATCGGCCTTCGTACAGCGTTTCCAGAGGGCATTAATTGGGGCAAGACACCCGGTATCGGGCCGGTTACCAAGAAACGTTATAAGGAAGTACTTCTTGACTTGGACACTGTGATTCAACGTACAGATCGGTTGGCATCATCACTGTTTGCCGTTATTAGCCTGATCACCTTAAGTGCGCTTTGGATTGGCATTATTATGCTGATAACGCTGGTGATTGCAGTACAGATTGGCGCTCGATTTGGTCTGACAAACGCGGCTATTGGCATCGCTACTGCGTTCCTGCTAGCCGTACTTGCCGGACCACCGCTTCTCTTGTGGTTGATGGACGCGCAATTGGCGGCGCGGTTTCCGAGCCTGCAAAAAAGTCGAGTTTTTGTTGGCTTCGTCCGTCTTCTCGGGCGATTGGCAGGGTTCGTCTATCCCCAGCGTCTGATTTTGCCTGTGCAGCTTACGTTGCAAAGTAACATCCGTCCGGTGGTTTTTTATTTGGCGCTAGTTTTTGGCGTCACCAGCATAGTTGTCGTTGGCAACGTGCAGTTTCTCGCGTGGGGAAGTTTTTCGCTATCTGGTGAGTTTACATACCTTGATACAACGACCTCTTCGACCGGCTTTCGCAGTACCTATTACGAAGATATGATCAGCCCCAAGGATCGCCTGCGGGCATGGCCACGAATCGACAGTTTCAGTCAAAAAGGCAGTTTCGTCACACTATTTCTACCTTACCAACCGCTGCGCGACAACATGATGCTAGACGCACAGTGTCCAGATGCTGAGGATTCAGAAGACCGAGTAAATTGCCTCCGAAATTTGTGGTCAGTGAGTATAGGAGACAAATTGGTATCTATGAGCACTTTCAAAACTGCTGAACGTATGGACATTCAAATGCGGGGTCTAATTGGAATAGTCCCGTTAACTGGGCTATCGCCGGGAATTCATGATATATCCGTTGTATGGAATCCAAGTGCCAGTACGGAAGATGAGTTAGTCGATGACCGTTACACCGAAAACAGCAGTACCTACGCTATCCCCATTGCCTTTGCGCCTGACTACGAATTACCACTACAGGGTATTAAATAACCTGAACTCGTGATAAGCCATACCGTCCAGTAACGCTATTATTGCGCCTATCTTCGTTGAACTTGCTCTCAATAGCTGGCTATTCCTTCACAAGCTCGCCTTGATAAACACAATAATATCAGCACTGGATGCATTAAATGACCGAACAAATCAACTGCACACATCTAATTTACTGTTTTTATTAGAGTTAATTTATGTTTCGCGGCACGTCTTAACCCAAGTTCAGGTTAAATAGTTCCATAAATCAAGAAATCAAAATCAAGGATCAGATCACTTGATTTGCCACTCGCTTTATTTGGAAAGATAAATGTCTATTTTGACCGATAGCCTAGCTTAAAATTAGTTGAGCAATGACCTTAAATGGGTTCTTTACGGAATATCTCTGATGGCAATGGCGAGTAGCGAGCTTTCAAATTAACTCGATACTCACTTGGACTCTTAATTCTTCTGTATTATTTTTAGGATTGTTAAAAACAATCTTAGGGCACGCATTAAGCTGTGCCCTAGATTAGTTACTGACTAACGTCTTCCGATTCCGTTTCACTGCTTTCCTGCTTAGCAGGATCATACTTAGCGAACCAACCCATAATATTATCGGTTTTGCTGATCAAGCGGCTAGGGCGAGAAGCAATATAATGGGGCGCGCTGGGTACGCGTATTAATGCAGTATCTACTTTTAGCATTTTCAACGCAGTATAATATTGTTCTGCTTCCCAGGCTGGGGTGCGGTAATCTTCTTCGCCAACCATAAGCAGTGTGGGGGTTTTAACTTTATCCACATAACGTATAGGTGAATGTTTTAAAAATGCTTCTGGATCAGCCCAAGGATCGGCGCGTATCCAATGTCTGCGTACATATTGGCCAATATCAGCAGCTAGTGCCATCGTCATCCAGTTGATGACAGGTTTAATTGACGCGGCGGCTGCGAAACGTTGGGTTTTAGTGGTGATCCACGCGGTTAAAATGCCTCCGCCTGAACCCCCTGTGACAAATAAACGCTCAGGATCTGCGTATTTTTTGGCTACCACTTCGTCTACGACTGTCATTAGGTCATCGTAATCGTATCCGGGATAAGCTAAATCAATGGCCAGTGCAAACTCTTCGCCGTAACCAGTAGAACCCCTTGGGTTAACCCACACAGTGACATAACCTTCGGCTGCATAACGCTGAATTTCACTGGCAAAAAACGGTCCATACATAGCATAAGGTCCGCCATGAATTTCTAAAATCATGGGGTAGGTGCCATCTGCTTTAAAATCTGTAGGGAAGGCTACCCACGCCTCTATTTCTAGGCCATCGTGGGAAGACTTAACTTTGATTTCTTCAATAGGTGCTATATCTAGATAGGGCAGTACATCTTCATTTAAAGCCGTTAAAATCTCTGGGTTTTTACCATTTAGGCTCACTAAGCCAACTTCGGCTGGACGATCACTAAATCCCGCGGTAAAAGCGATTAGTGGTTTTTTATCATTGCTCACAGAAAAACTGCCGTCGGCGTAAGGTCGGCCAATGGATGTCCCGCCAATATTCGTGACTACCTTAGATATTTTGCCTCGTAGACTGATGTTAAATAGGCTTAATACACCATGATCTTCAGATAACACCAACAGACTTTTAGCATCAGGGGCCCAGATTGTTTGGCCTATGCTACCTGCAAATTTTTCTGCCAAAGGCCTCACGTTAGAGCCATCAGCATCGATTAAATACAGGTCATCTTGCTGATACGACAGTGTCTTATCGTCGTAGCCTCGAAAAGCAATGGTTTTACCATCGGGTGAAACAATAGGGGAATGGTCTGGCCCATCTCTTGTGGTTAACGCCGATAGCTTTAGGTCGGATAAATCTAATTGGTAAATTTCACTTTCGATAGGATCGAGATCTCTATCTTCAGCTAAGTTACCGGTAAGCAATAGTTGGTTATTGTCGAGCCACTGCGGACTTGAGAGGCCCGCCTCTTCAAATGTAACCTGTCTTGGAGTGCCACCACCTACTGGCAGGGTAAATATTTGGCTGGCACCGTCTTGTAAATAGCCTGCCCCATCAAAGCGAAAAGTCATATCGTCTATTACATTGAAAGCTTTGTTCCACTTGGCATCTTTAGGGGGCGTAAGGGGGGTGGCAAAAGAAGGTTTATCCGCTTCGACAAACATACTAAAGGCTAGCTGTTTTCCATTTGCTGACCAGACTACTCCAGAGGCGCCTTTATGTAATTGGGCCAGTGAAAAACTCATACCTGAATCGATAAACACTCGTCGTAACTCGGGTTTACCCTCATGAGAACTGGTAAATACTAGACTTTTTCCATCGGGAGACCAGCGCGGGGATGATGCGTTTTTGTCGGCTATTAATGGCCGATTTGTGGCTGATTTTATGTCTAAAATCCATAACTTGCCAGCGTCTTGGTCGGTCATTTTATCCATGCTTTGGCGCACGTATACAATGGTTTTGCCATCGGGAGAAATTTGCGGATCATTCGCGTATTCCATATCGAATACACGCTCAGCAGTAAATTGTTTTGAAGGCTTTTTATTGTTTTGTGCCGCCAATGCAGGGGTTGTAACTAGGCCGATAGATATCATCAACCAAGTTATTGCCTGTAACAGACTTAAATTTGTAAACCTTTGGGCCATCGCAGGGTTGAGTAATCCACAGAACTGCTTGGGGTGTATAATACGCATGACATTCTCCTTATCAAATTGTGTTTTTAGTTCATAGAGCACGAAATATCACGATTTATTATTCAGTCGGATACCTGAGTTTTAAGCCAGCGTAAACTTTATCACTATAGTCACTTAGACCAATATCAAGACTGTTTAATACATCCACTAAATGTTCATTATCCTCACGGCCGTTCCAAATTTTATGGTATGTGCCTTCTTTATAACCATGGTCTTGACGGAAAAAATTCAATACGTTTTTGCCAACGTATTGGCGATACAACTCGTCTGAGTCCATTTCTGCTTGTTCGACTATCTTTAAAAATAAAGGTACATCGAAACGTTTGGCGGCGCATAAGCCGGCCATTAACTCTAAATTATTTAGAATATCTTGTTCTGTGAAGACATAGTCCTTGCCATCAAAAGTGACTTGGCTGCGGTTGGATGCGAGTTGCTCGGCGATGGTGTTGGCAGATTTTTGAATGTCGCCAGTAAAACCAATGATGATGTCTGATAACGCAAAGTGCCATATATCCACCAGTTCCATTTGTAGCTGCGGTAGATCCTTGTGCTGGGCTTTCCACCATTTCCAGCCGTGGTGTTCTATGCCTTCTATTGACTCTATCATGGCGGCCCGTAAATAAGCGTAACCGGCGTCGAGCCAATCAGGGTTAACCTTTTTATTCATGGCGTCTTGCAGAGATAACATAGTCGCGAGTTGGTTTGAGCTGAGCATAGTGATGGTTGTCCTTTATTTTTTTGTTATGTCTTATAAAAACGTTTAAATGTTTGAATAACGCCAATGCGTTGTTGTTCGGTTTGTTCTTTAATGGCTTTACCTTGGTAACCTTTGGCAACTATGGCTTTGATATCGACTTTTGCCGCCGCTTCATAAGCCTGCCATATATACTCGGCGTTTTTGTATTCACTTTCTTCAAAGGTCGTTCTACCTCTGGCATCTGCTTTACAGGTGAGCAAACAATCGGCAAACCTTTGCGGTTTGCGCCATACGTCACAGCGATTCAACATGCCCAATATAGTACTGTGTTTCAGTTCGAAGGCATTATGCACATGGGTGTGGAATTCGCTGACCATTAAACCGAGTTCGCGGCAGTCGTTAGGCGCTTTTAGGCGGTCGCAAAGGGTGTTGATTGCCTCTAGTCCTAGCTTTTCATGGCCTGGGTGTGATGGCCATTTTTCAGAGGAGGTGAGCCCTTTACCTAAGTCATGTACTAGGGCTGCAAAACGCACCGTTAGTTTATCTGATAGCTTAACAGCCTGTTGCAACACCATCATAGTATGAATGCCGGTATCTATTTCAGGGTGCCATTTTGGCGGATTGGGAATGCCCCAAAGCACATCTAACTCAGGGAACCATACGGCTAGTGCTTTGCAAGCTCTAAGGTTTTCAAAATACACTTCAGGATGAGTTTCTAACAAGCTGCGTGCGGATTCTTGCCACACACGTTCGGCGCTAAGGGCGGTGAGTTCCCCATTGGCGACTATTGTTTGCATTAATGTCAGTGTTTCAGGTGCAATGCGAAATCCCAAGTCGTAATAACGGGCAGCAAATCTGGCTACTCGTAAAACGCGCAAGGGGTCCTCAACAAAAGCATCAGACACATGGCGCAGTAATCTGTTCTCTAAATCTTGTTGGCCGTGGTAAGGGTCGATGATATTACCTTGATCATCCATGGCCATGGCATTGATGGTCAGATCTCGGCGTAATAAATCTTCTTCTAGGCTGACCTCACTAGAGGCATCGCAGATAAAACCGGTATAACCTGCGCCTATTTTGCGTTCAATGCGAGCAAGGGCATATTCTTCTTTGGTATTGGGGTGCAAGAATACCGGAAAGTCAGCGCCAACAGCTTGATAACCTTGGGCTAACATTTGTTTTGGGGTGCTGCCTACCACCACCCAATCGCGGTCTTTTATAGGGCGGCCAAGCAACTTGTCGCGCACGGCGCCACCCACTAAATAAGTTTGCATAAAATCTTAGAATGTTTCATTGAACCTAGAATCCGTGGTTGGACAGGCGTTGAGGCGCAGGAAAACATCGTTGGATCAAGGCATGAATTGCAATAAGTGGTTGTTCCACTTATAAAATTTATAACGTAGAGCCAGCGGTTTTTAACCAGCCTCAATGTCTGTAGCGTCTGCACCTTTGAGGTGAGACATAAAATAACGTTTATTTTCAGATAGGTAAAAATGTTAAATATCACTTCTAGCGGTCAACTGCGGTTTCTAGGTTGAAGCTATTATGCCTCAGACCTAGTCTATGAAGAAGCCGCTTAAGCTTAAAATCACTCTAAAATAGCAACTGTCTCTTTGACAATATCTAGCTAACTGGTTAGTTTAGACCTTATATTAATGCTGTATCTTTTTCACGGATTGTCTGCCTAACTTATGTATCTCAGCTATTTTGGATTATCCGATAATCCGTTTTCTATTGCCCCCAATCCTGACTATTTGTATATGAGCCCTCGTCATAAAGAGGCTTTGGCTCACTTGACCTTTGGCTTACGTGAAAGTGGCGGGTTTGTGATGTTAACCGGTGAGGTTGGTACCGGCAAAACGACAGTGTCCCGCAAGTTGATGCAGCAATTGCCCGAAAATACCCAAGTTGCGATGATTTTGAATCCTACTTTATCTGCATTAGAGCTGCTGGGCACCATTTGTAATGAGCTGGGCATTGAATACAAACGTAAACATGCCAGCCTTAAATATTTTACCGACCAAATTCTCGATAAATTAGCTAATAATCATGAGTTTGGTGTGAACACTGTGTTGATTGTTGATGAAGCGCAGCATTTATTGCCTGAAGTATTAGAGCAACTTAGATTACTGACAAATCTAGAAACTAACCGTGAAAAGTTGCTGAAGGTGGTGTTGATTGGCCAACCAGAATTACAGCAATTGTTAAAACGTAATGAGTTGCGTCAATTAGCCCAGCGGATTACCGCCCGTTATCATCTTTTGCCTTTAAGCTCTTCCGAAGTGGGTGCGTATATTGGCCATAGGTTAGGCGTGGCTAATGGTGATATCAGTGTGTTTTCTAAAGCCACTATTCGAGCTGCATTTGATATTACGGGTGGTATTCCAAGAGTGATCAACTTGTTGTGTGATAGAGCCTTAACCTTAACCTTTACTAAACAAATGCCCGTTGTACCGCAACATGTTTTTATTGCCGCAGCGCAGCAGATTTTAGGGGAAGATGTGGTGAAACAGCGACAAGGCAAACGCTGGACTTATACCCTGTTAGGAGTATTTTTAGCAGCGGCCGCCCTTGGCTTTGTCATAGGCCAGTTCAATGTTTAGACAAATAAATATTCAAGAATTACAGCCAGGCATGGTGATTGTGCGGATCACTGCGCAAAACGGGCATGTCAAAATCAAGAAGGCAGGGCTGGTCACTAGCCAAAATATGGTGCAAGGCTTGATTGAAATGGGTATCCAACAAGTGGAAATTGATCCAGACCAAACCGTTGAAGTAGACGCAAAAGTAGAAGCGCCACAGATTAAAAAATCGGCGACTCGCAGAATGCTGGAAAGCAATAAAGTCACCCATACCCGCATCGATGATGGTTTGTCAGATCAATTTCATCGCAGTTTGTATTTACCTTCTGTACAAGATATTCCATCGGCTTGGCAGTTTTATACTAAACGTTACTTGTTAGCGGCGTTTATTGCTCTAGGTGGTTTGAGCTTAGGCTGGACCTTGGCTAATTATCAGGAAATATTGACCTTATGGAGCCTCCAGACTGATAAGCCAGTAAGGATAGTTTCTATAGCCGTTCCAACGGCCGTTGCCCCTGCGACTGAGCAACTGGATAATAAAATTGAACCATCAGTTAAGGTTGATAACCTTCGAGATGCCAACACTGACGTCATTATAAATCCAGCTGCGCAACAGGTCGCTGGGACAGATGATATTGCAAAAAAGTCTGAGCCAAGTGACGTTGTAGCAACCATGAGTCCAGCACCTGAGCCAGATCCAGAGCCGCAAATTTCTGCTGAAGTGCTAGCGAAGTTTAGAAAAGCCATCACCGAAGTGGCAGATTCGCCAGTTACCCCGCCGCCTGTGCCAAGTATATCTAGCAAAAATGACGTACCAAGAATTGATCAGTTACCGGCATGGGTGATGAATCGATTACCTAGTATGGCTTTTTCGGCTCATATGTATGCCTCTATCGAATCTGAAAGGTGGGTTAGAGTCAATGGCACTCGAATGGTTGAAGGCGATAAAATTGATGGCATGATTGAAATTGTCCGTATAGAACCTCAGCACGTTATCTTAAATTACTCTGGACAAACCTTTTCTATGGCGGCTCTGACGGATTGGTAGATAACCTTCGCTCGGGTATGATCATGAATGGTTCAAACCGATACCCAAGCTTGTTGGGTATCGAGTAATTATTATTGAGTAAAAAAGGACTGACGCAAAAAGACTGATAAGCGAATTCCAAAGTCATCAGGTGAAATACTACCAACAATCTCATCCTCTACTTTAGATAAGTCTAGTTGTGCTACTTCGTCTAATTTTGTGGTTAAATTATAAAAAACCATTACCACTGGCGACAGCGGCTGAAGGCGATTAAGGCGCATTACCATGGCGAGTTTTCCGCTGGCTAGTTTTACCAAAGAACCAATAGGATTAGCGCCAATACAAACAATAAATTTGCACAACAGTTCTTTATCTAGACCCAAGTCCTCATCTTGCATTTTTTTCAAGGCATCAGCAGGTTTGAAAATATCTCGGTAGGGTCTAGAGGTGGTTAATGAATCGTAGGTATCGACAATTGCAGCCATTCTGCCGTATTGAGATATTTGTTCACCCTTCAATCCGTCAGGGTATCCTGTTCCATCAAGTCTTTCATGGTGTTGCTTAATGACTGTGAGACACACTTCATCTATACCGTCGATGGGCTCTAGGAGCTTTAATGCGATGTCTACATGACGCTGTATTCTTTGTGTTTCTTGAACAGACAAACTATCGGCCTTTTGTGTTAACAAAAGAGGCTGTTTGACCATACCTATACCCAAGTTACTTCAACTTGCAGGTTTTAGTACCTGAAAGTTATCATTTATCCGACTGTTTAATATGTCAGCAATATCCGGAAGGGTGACGTTAAAAAAATGCCGAATGTGTTGTCGAAATTCCTTTGCGCTAGAGAAATATCGATTATTGCGAGCATATTCATTCATGACTTTCCATAATCGCTCTATGGGGTTCAGATTAGGGCTGTATGGGGGCAGATAATGCAGTGTAATTCCTAATTCAGCCGCTTTGTCTTTCACCTCCTTGGAACGATGATAACCCGCCCCATCCAGCACTAAATGAAGCGTATTATTTGCTAAGTACCTCTGCTTTAGGTGCTCCATAAAATCCATGATGGTGCTGCCATTTACAGTCTCGTAATCATGCACTACCGCTTCAGCTAAATGATTTAACCGGATCGCGCCTACAACATTCATTCGGGTGCGACTGCCTGTGGTTTCAATGGGTTTATCTACCCCTTTACGTATCCATCCAGATGTCACCTTGGTCGCTTGAGTAGGATGCACTGCATCCATGAATAAAATAGGCTCATCATCCGATACGCTATCCCGTAACGTTTCATATTCTTCGATAAACGCAGCTTGCTTTTGCTCATCAAATTTATGAGGCACACCTTTAGGCTGTTTGTAACTAAAGCCGTTTTGGTGGAGCCATTTATTTAACCCAGACACTGAATAGGTAATCTTCCACGTCTTTTGAATGTAGGCCACTATTTGATGGGTGTGTAAGTAAGTGATATCTGACAGGTGTGCAACCAATTGCTGGGTTTGCTCAGTATTTAAATGACTGGCAGAGCCACCACCCGCAGGCTTGAGCTTCAGACGTTTGGCGTAATCACCGATATGGCGTGTAATGCTGGCTTCACTCTTACGCAAGGCTTGTGCAATTCTAGCGACGGTCCACCCTTCACTGCGTAACAACACCGCTTTAATACGGTCACGCTCCCTTCCATCACGGGCTTTCGTATGTCTCGCTTCTAGCGCGGTTTTTTGGTCGGGTGTAAGGGAAATATCAATCATAGGTACAGCCTGATCCTCAAATCAGACAAAATCAAGCATTTTCATTGATCACGGGTATATATCCATCAGCAAAGCACCCGCACCCAGATGTCGCAGAGTAGATTTTTCTATTTCAAGTGAACGGCCAAATATCACCATCAAGATGGCGCAGTTTATACTGTGCTCTAGAAAATATTCATCGTCCTTCTTGAGCATGGTGACGATGCCAAGGGCATCATCACAATCAAAGGCATTTCTAACAATTTGTTGGGTAATGGTATTAACATCTTCAAGATCAGCGATTTTGCTCTTTGCTACGCGTTTAATTAAGCGCCCGTGAATTGTTTTGGCTTGGTCATGGAGATTAAGTGAATGTTTTAATTGTTGGCTATAACTTAATCCAGAAGCGTTGATATACGTGTCATCTAGGTCATCAAAGTCACTTAGTTCATCGTCAGTATCAAGGTGCGTGCTTTTAGTCAGATCAATTTGAACTTGTAATATTCCCTTAGCAACTAGACCAACAATATCTTGCTCACTACTGATTTTCCCCGCGGAGGCGACTGCAATGTTACCCCTTTGTTTGGTCACCTTAACAATGAACATACCCGGTAAAAGTGTGTCTACATTAACCCTTTCTAACATGTTTTTTATTTCTATAGGTGAGCAGATGTTCAAGTCTTAGAGAATTTGACTGTGCAGTCAAGTGACATTGGAATAAATATGTGCAGTTTAACAAGTTGAATAATACTTTTTGGTAAAAGGCCAATACATGTTATTCAACTTGGACAATAACTGCCGGAATTTACGCTACACGCTTATAAAAAAGACAAGGGTGCAGAGCTCTCTGAGCATACATCAGTGATATCCATTATAGGGTGTATTTCACTGAGGTTTGCACATAGCTGGAGTCAAGATCTAGACCGCCGTCATCGACTACGTATTTACCAAATTCCACCCCAATTATCATTTTAGGCGTGTACTGTTTGATAAGATTAACGGCGTAATGAGAGCGATCATGTCCGAGTATATCGGTTTCGCCATTACCGTAGAATACAGTACTGCGATATTCTTCATTCCATACCCTTCTATACCCCACATACCAGGCCGTGGTTTTTTCTGCCTTAGTTTCACCGCTAACAGGGTCAATAACTATATCTGTTGCCAGCGTTGTTCCGACATATCGACCCGACTCACCTAAGGTTAGCTGAAAACGGATATCATCTTTACCAACAGCATTTATCCTGCCAGAAAAACTTACAGCTGTGGCCGTATCATCAATCCCGCCCTGGTCGACTTTTCTAACTAAACCAGCCATACTTGCCTGGCCCCAATCGCCTTTAAAGTTATATCTAGCCACAAAATCAGGAAGACTACTATCAGGATCAGCATTCGCGCCACTGACTCCCACATTACCGGAGCCGCCGTTGCCGTCACTGTCGCCATAGGTTTGCGAGTTTTCTACGGCAAATTGCCAGTTTCCAACGCTATAGCGTATTTGTACTTGACGAATAAATCCTTCGGCCACATGGGGGCCACCAAAGTCCAGAGACTCAACTAATGCAGCTAAGGGCATAAAGGTCGACCAGGTTTGACCAATCAACCAGTTTTTGTTCTTAACAAACCCATGACGCAGTCTTGGCAGTACCGAGTTACTGATTATTTCGTTGCCCCCTCCGCCATAAAAATCCAATTCGATAAAGCCTGTCCAGTCATCGTGAACGTAAGTCATATTAAAGCGAGTTTCTTTGATGTTTAAACCCAGTTTAGAGGTGTCTACTGCCCCTGGATTATTGCCAATCCAGTAATCTTGATAATTTAAATCGCCGCTAACATATCGTGCATCTGCTTTTATGTAGCCACCAAACACCATTTTGTCACCGTTTTTGAAGTCTACTTCAAATTCATCTGCATGTGCTACTGAGCCAAAAAGGCTGGCTCCTGTTAGCAACGCGGCAAACGCTGTGGTTTTGTTAATATATTTATTCATGTGTTTTCCAAGTGTTATTCAAGTGTGTAAGAAACGATTTTGACATTGAGCCATGACAAACAAATTGTATATAAGCTCATGGTCTATACGACCAAGGTCTTAGGAGGTTAGCAAAAAGGATATTCTTCTCGTATACAGACATCTCATACCATTTCTATGTTCTGATATTTGGGAATATTGCTGGCCAAAATAAGATTGAGGGGGATTTACATGAATTAAGTAATACGCCTTAATTTGTGATGGTCGACCAAGGTCCTATGGCAGAACCCAAAGACAGGGTGAAAGTTATATTTTGCAAGGGCTCAGTTTTGATATCAGACAAGGTGAGGTACTTTCCCCGTTCGGTAGAATTTCACAATCAGATGGGCACTGATGCCACACCAGATGACATTAATAGCCCCGTGATGGGGACCGTTAATGCCCGCTTTGAATCACCATTCACCGCCTAGCCCCTGCGAACAAAGCGCGGGTTTGGTCGATGCCTTTAAAGCGGCTACCAGTATGCTAATACCATTCTATATAAAAGAGTGATCTAATTGCTCTTTCCTAATTCAGGGGCACAGCAAAATTTGCTTAATCAGGAGGCTTTGCTTCTCTCTGTGCTATCCGTGTCCTCTGCGCTACACAGAGGTAAGAAATATTAAATGACAAGATCTTTGTAGTTCGTACATCTGCCTGGAAAGATTATATTAGCGACCCACTAAGGATACTAAATGCAGATCCAAGGGATTGGGTAAAGGTGGGCAGTAATTAAGATGGAATTATATAACAGGTTGTGCCAATAGCGGATTGGATATTGTTGCAGACTTCAAGGTGTCTCTCATTTTATGGGCAGATAGCTGTCGACCAAAATGCTGAGTTATATATTGAATTAGGCTTAGGCTCAGTGTTTTCTGGGTCCACTGGGTGGGGGATATCACTAGGCTATTGGTTGGGGCGTATATAAGGATATTTTAAAGGCGACGATAGTAAAGAATAAATGGAATATGAGGTGGCTTGTGAGCACCGCGTATTTTTATGGACTTCATCTTAATAAACAGTGAGCCGGCTCATTAACAGGCATTTAATCATGCTATGAAATTTTTTGGCAAGGGTTTCCCAGCGAATATTCATGAAACCCTGCAGAAGGCGCTATTCTTTTGTCCCCTAAAGAAAACTTAGCTCAGTGGTTAGAAGCAGCATTTTTAGCAAAGGTAGTCAACTCTTGAGATTTCAGTCAAGACTCAGACTCATCTATAGAACGGGATTTTAATTCTAAGCTCTTTATCTTCCGATAGTTTTAACCACTGGCTAATTCACAGGGCTGAGTAGCGAATTAAATCATCTATACCAATCTTAAGTGCATTTAAAGCCGTTTGTGGCATTAGCACACTTCCGTCAGTTTCAATCACTAAACAGCTGATACAGACACGATAGGACTCAAGGGTACCGGCGCAAACCAGATATTCTTGACCTTCTTGAAGCGCCACGGTGCCACTTACCCTGACTTTGTGACTCTCTTTGATTGTCTTTAGTTCGTCGATATGGGCATCTACACTAGGCGCACCATCAAAAATATCCACTTGGCCGTTGTTTCTAAAGCCTTCTTTTTCGAGCATCGTCAATGCAGGCTTACCTTGATCATTTGGCCGTCCAATCACTTCTCTCGCTTCCATTGGCAACAAGTTGACGTAAATGGGATGTTTCGGCATTAAATCAGCAATAAATTGATTGCCATTAAGTGCACCATACAAATCAGCTTCAGAGTAACTCATATCAAAAAAGTGTCGTCCTAGTGCTTCCCAGAAGGGAGAACGCCCATTTTCATCGAAATATCCTCGCAAATCTGCCATGACTTTATCGGGAAACCTTTCTCTAAACTCGGCCATAAACAAATAACGACTGCGTGCTAATAGTTTGCCGTTACCATTTTTTCGATAAGCATCAGTGAGATATAAAGTGGCAACTTCCGCAAATCCCTCAAAGTGATTGGTGAGATGTAAGGTTTCTACCGTCACTTTTTTGTTTATCTGTCGACTGTACTGGGTTTGTTTATTGAGCTTGTAAGAGTAAAACTGATCGTCAATACCTAACTTAGCGATGATACTGGCGGTACCTACTAATTTCCCTGTATCAGTGTCTTCCATGACTAACAAGTAGACTTCACTGCCCGGTTCTTTGATGGTACGGGTGATACTTTCTGATGAAAGCAATATTTTATGTTCTAAGGTTTTTCTGTCTGGGGGCAATGTTGTCATCCCGGGGGAGGCTGCCACAGCAATCTCCATAAGATGATCAATATCTACAATCTCTACTGGCCTAACAATTATCATGGGCAACGCCTTGTTCAAGGTGAGTGAAACTAGTCTTGTCTTTTGTGGGGGGCAGATGAATACCCGCAATCATACATCTCACAGATCCGCCGGCCAATTCTATGGTCTCGACACTTAGTGGCAATAATACTGCACTTTTTTCAATCGTGGCGATTTGATCTTGGGTGAGTGAATTAAATGCACTACGAGATAAAACCAATATTTTCCCGGTATTTCCGGTTAGCTCGATGCAATTGCCCGCAAATTGATAAACTTGCTCAGCACTGAGGTCAATAATGTCACGACCAGAACGACTTAAGTTGCGCACAATGTTGTCACGTTGCGTGAGGTCAGGGATCATTTGCAAACTCAGAACCGCAAAGTCGCTGCAGATGGACATAAATACATTGGTGTGATAAATCGGAATATCGTTTAAATCTAATGCCGAAAAAACAAAGGGTTCATAGTTAAATTGGCGACAAAAGCGTTCAAACAGTGCTGGGTTGGCGCGATTGGATGGGATCATATAGGCCACGCGTTCAAGATGATCAATAACCATGGCGCCGGTACCTTCCAAATATAAATCGTCATGTTCAGAACCTGAATAATCAACTATTTCGCACACCTCATATTCACATTTCAGCATTTCTACTATATCGCTGCGGCGCTCTTTTCTGCGATTAGGCGCGTACATTGGATACAGCACAACTTTACCCTCCGGATGGGTAGAAAACCAATTGTTTGGAAAGACTGAATCGGGAGTGTTATGAGATTCATCTTCAAACAAATGCACATTAATGCCACTGTTTTTAAGCAACTCAACGGCTTGCGTAAATTCCATATAGGCGCGATTAGATAGATTTGTTCCGTTTGTATCATTGCTTAGCGCTTGAAACCCATTGTCAGCCAAGGTTTCAGGATTGGGGTTAAAGTGATGGGGCCTAATCATGACTATCGAAGCCGGAGATTGCGGATTTGAGTGTGATAACGTCATATAAATAATGTCTGTTCAGTGGCAATGAATAATAGGTTTTACGTAAGCCATGGTAAGCAGAAATATTGTCAAGTTCTATGGGCAAGATTGCCAGTTACCAAGCAACATTTAGCTAAACTGATAGACCCATGTTACATATTGCTAGGTGATTGAACTTTGTTCATTTTTTACGGATCACATACTTTTGATTTAACGGCATCTGACCCGTGGTATTGGTTTGAATAGCGAGTGTTGTAAACTCAGACGGTACTTAGCAAAATGCTGGTTTCGCTATTGAGTACACCGTTGGTTTCTCTTACATCCCTGAGTACCCTGTCAAACTCTCTAAGGTCGCAAACAGATAATTCGGCTATCAAATCCCACCCTCCATTGGTTGTATGTAATTTCTCAATTTCTGGGATCCGGCGTAATCTCTGTATCACTTGTGAAGTGGATTTTCCTGCCACTTCAATCATCATAATCGCCCTAAGGCTGTTGGGATCAAAGTCCTCTCTGACGCGGATCGTAAATCCCAATAACGCCCCTGATTTTAAGAGCCTTTCCAGACGATTTTGCACTGTACCCCGTGATATATTCAGTATTTCAGCTAAAACCGAGATGGGCGTTCTTGCATCTCGCTTGAGTACTGCGATCAACTCTCGATCAGTTGAATCGAATGCAATTAGTGGGTTGGGAGTTGGGTCTTTTGGCATTTTAATAACTCGTTAATCTGTGGTTAAGTGATATCTGTTGAGTGGTTTCTGCTCCCCCCATTGCTGCATATCATGATATTAGAGGAGGCAATATTAACGTTCATTTAAATACCTTTAATGATGGTTACTTTGGTTTCCAAACCTTTGAGTAACCATTTGAAGTTTGATTATCCGCTTTTTAGTATTGAGCGTTTCAAATTAGTACAAATAAACCCCTTATTCTGAATTGTCTGAGTGGATATGGTCTATTAAGTATTAGGCTAACCAACCCTTAGTTTCGGCGTTATTGGCCAGCCAAACTAAATATAGTGCAATGATGAGCACCATCATTGGCATGATACTGCCGCCTAGCCCATATACCTCAAAGGCATGAGCGATAAAAAATGCATGGAACATCTGCTCTTTTTCTGGCAGTGCCACGATTTGCTAGGCTGTCATAGTTATTGTTATTTGTTGCATAATAAAAGCCATCACGCCCAGTAGATTCCATATGGCCATGACAATTGCCAGAATTACCAACCACTTTGGTGCCATGGTATTGGCGTCATTCATCTGTTTTCTCTGATTATTATTTGATTTGCATACTTATGTTAGCAAATTGTTAATGGGAAGGTGAGTTTACCTTGCTCTTGTTGAAATTTATTCCATTGATTGTCCTCAGCATTTTCTTCACACTATTGTTCAAAATAAACCTGAGTAAATTTGATGAGTGTTTTAGGTTCAGCAGTGATTTTTTTGACCGCTACTGTCATTGCGGTGCCCATTTTTAAGAAGTTTAAATTAGGTGCTATTTTAGGTTATCTGGTTGCAGGGTTGGTGATTGGCCCACAAGTTATGAATTGGGTGAATGATCCTCAGACCATATTACATTTTGCTGAACTGGGTGTGGTGTTGCTGCTGTTTGTGATTGGTTTAGAGTTACAGCCCGAAAAACTTTGGCGAATGCGCAATCAAATTGTATTCACTGGCGGTGGGCAATTACTTGTCAGCGCACTCGTTATTGCGCTTATTTTACGTTTTGCATTGGATTTTTCTATCAGTATTTCACTGATCATTGGTTTGTCTCTCGCCTTGTCATCCACTGCATTTGCTGTGCAATTGATGACAGAGCACCGTATTCTAAAATCCCCAATTGGTCAGCAGGGTTTTTCTATATTGTTGATGCAGGATCTCGCGGTGATCCCTATTTTGTTGTTAGTCGAAAATCTATCACCCACAAACAATCATGCTTCACCGTCCTGGTGGATAGGCGTGTTAGCCATAGTGGCAGTCTTAGCCGTGGGTCGCTACTTAACCAATCCGTTTTTACGCCTAGTGTCTAAATATGGTAGCGAAGAAGTGATGACTGCAGCTGCGCTACTCATTGTTATGGCAACGGCTGTAGGCATGCAAGAAGCAGGTCTAACTATGGGCATGGGCGCTTTTGTGGCCGGTATTTTGTTAGCCAACTCTAGTTTTAGACATCAACTAGAAACTGAAATCGAACCCTTCAAAGGTTTGTTATTAGGACTGTTTTTTATGGCTATAGGCATGAACCTCGACTTAAGTTTATTAGTCGATAAACCGCTATTTATCTTGTCTGCCAGTGTCATATTAGTGTTGCTTAAAACAACCATTATATTTTCAATACTAAAACTGGCTAAACAGCGCAAAACAGATGCCATGCGTATTGGTTTGATGTTGTCTCAGGGAGGCGAATTTGCATTCGTGGTTATGGCACAAGCATCAAACAATGGTTTATTGCCTGTTCAAATTAGTAGTGAGGTTACGTTAATAGTAGGTATATCTATGGCGTTAACGGCTCCTTTGGTTATTTTGCATAGTGTGTGGTTTACCAGCAAAGATTGTCCCGCAGTGTATGACACTAAAAGCGATCTTAATGAGCCAGAAGTATTGATTGCTGGGTTTGGACGATTTGGTCAAGTATCTGGCAGGATTTTAGCCGCTAACAATATTCATTTTACTGCACTTGATAAAGACGCTGAGCATATTGAATTCGTCAGGCAGTTTGGTAATAAAGTATTTTTTGGTGATGCGTGTCGATTGGACTTGTTGGTGGCGGCAGGAATAGAACACGCTAAGGTGATCTTGGTGGCTGTAGATGATGAAGATGATGCACTTAAGATTGCAGAGTTGGTCAGGGAGCATTTTCCTGAAGTAAAAGTTATTGCTAGAGCTAGAAATCGTTATACAGCGGTCAAACTTTATAATCTTGGCATTCAAACCAATGTCAGAGAAGTCTTCGCTGGTGGCTTGGAAGCCGCAAACATGCTGTTACAAGCATATGGACTAAGTGAAACCGAAGCCAAGGGCTTAATTGATATTTTTGCGGTTCACGATAAAAACTTACTAGAAAGTACTATGATGCAAAATATGGATTTTGATCAATTGATCGCAATCAGTAAACAAGGTCGCCAAGAGTTACAAACCTTATTTGAAGAAGATAAGCAAAATTTTGACTAATGTTTGGCAACGTAAAATTCGCGAAATTAGTGCTAAAGACAGCTTTGTGAATATTTACCATGAAAAGTTTGGTGACGATGTTTATGCCAAAATAAAAGAGATGCGCAGATGGTTAAATACCCAACCCCACAAAGCCGATTTACGGGCTTATTTGATGGCTGAAGATCCTTATTCTGCCAAGCGTTAAATGTTGCCTAGCCTATTAATTTAACATGGTTCTCTTTGTAAGCACGCCACACAATAACGTTGATAAGCCATAAGCTTATGCAGCGAAATATTCTTTAGCGGGAGCGAGTAAACATGCCCTGTCTCATTGTGAATACTAAATAACCTGAGTTCAGGTTAAATTAACAGGGCATTTTCTATTGTTGGCTGATCCTAAAAGGTCTTACTTGAAAGACCCTGGCCATTCTGCAGCGATAAAGGTGAAGACAGTCCATACCGCTAAATTTTGGCGCATATGTTCAGGGTTCACCTTATCAAAGGTATCGTCAGGCGTATGGTGCAGATCAAAATAATCTGTTCCATCTTGCATCAGATTCAGGGCAGGGACACCCAGTGCTGCTAAAGGGATCATATCTGGGCCACCGCTAGTATCACCACTACGACGACTCACGCCCAGCTTACCCATTAGTCCGGCCATGGTATCAACCACATGTATAGCATTAGGTGAGACGTTGTTAGATGATTGAAGTCCATAAATAGGACCCGCGCCAAAATCAGATTCGGATCCAATCACATGATTTGCGATGGTACCGTCCTCTTGTCTCGCCTTGGCATAAGCACGTGCTCCGATTAATCCCAATTCTTCCGCGCCCCAAAGGATGACACGGATAGTGCGTCGTGGACGTAATTTTGCATTATTTTTGATAAAAGCGCCTGTGGCCATGGCGATGGCAACGCCAGCCCCATCATCAACCGCTCCTGTTCCCAAGTCCCAGCTGTCCAAATGGCCACCAATGACAACCACTTCATTAGGCAGTTCGCGGCCTGTTATTTCACCTATGACATTTTTGGTGACAATAGGCCCCAAGTCTTTGGTTTGGATATTTAGACGAATTTTCGGGCTGTGACCGTAGTCCATTAAACGCACCAACTGGTCCGCATCTGGATTCGAAAGGGCAACAGCAGGCACCGCTGTATAACCCATGGCTACATTAGTTGCACCTGTATGTGGGTTGCGGTGGTCATCTGTACCAATAGAGCGGATGAGTAACGCTTCTGCCCCTTTTTGAGCTGCAAGCTCGTGGCCTTTACTCCGGGCGATGTTAGCAGGGCCGTAACCACCACCATCTTTTAACTGTTGCATACGATTACTGATAAAGGCGATTTTTCCCTTTAAGCTGCCATCCAGCGCTTTTTCAAGGTCTGCATAAGTTTTGAAATGCACAATATCGGCTTCTAAGCCCCCTTCAGGTGTCGATTTTGAACGACCTAGAGCTGTTATTATCAATTTTTGGTAAGAGGGTAACAAAATTTCAGCCGTTTCGACGCCGCGTAGCCAGCCATTCATGTTCACGTCTTCGGTGTACACCTTATCAAACCCTAGGGCCTTTAATTTATTAATGGCCCATTCAATACCCGCCTTTTCCCCAGGAGTACCAGGATGTCGAGCACCGACTTCGGTGGTGAGTGATTTTAATATTTCATAAGCGCTATCATCATCAATGGCCTTATCCCGCAGATGGGTGGCGATATCTTTGGTCTCTTTTGAAACAGGAATAATGTTGTCATTAGCCAACACTGGTGCAGTGAGTATGAGGGCAGCAACAGCTGCCAATTTGATCAGTTTAATAGGAAATTCCCTGTGAGTGTTTTGTATTTTGAAGATACGTTATTCTTTTTCTAATATTTGTCCAGTGCTTCCTTCAAGTTGACTATTTTACGCTCAACCTTTTTATCCTTAGGACTAATCGTCAGCTCGTATCCTTGGTATCAGTCATTAGGCCGAAATTAATATGCATCTTTATGAGAACCTGAAATTTAATCATGTAGGGGCAACATGCCCTGTGCGGGTAAAGGCTATGGCAGCCTTTTCTGCATTTGTGTCATGATTTTTTCCAGCATCGGAACCTGTTCATAATCGCAATGTCCAGCCCCTCTTACCCAAGTGAATTTAGCATCGGAAAGTGGCTCTTTCTGTACATTTAACATTTCCTGATATAAGTGCATGGCGTTATTAAGATAAAAATTATCCATATCACCCATCCATATATTCAGCTTACCTTGTAACTTGGGCCCAAGAGTTTTCCAATTTTTTTCGGTGTATAATCGTAAGTCATACTGAGTCCATTGTGCGGCAATGGACTGATCAATTTTGCCTGTTAGAGGATCCCAAATAGTTGACGGAGAGCCGTCTTGCAGTTTTGGTCCAAACACCGCATTCCAACCTCCCCACTGACCGCCACTGTATGCAAACGATGCATTTCTGCCCATTTGGTTTTCCATCATTATTTCACGCTTTATACTAAAAATGGTTTCGCCGTCTTTTGCTCTATAAGACGGTCTTAGCATGCCATTTTCATTCACAAAGGCATTCTCGTCTTGATAAATATCGACCAACTGAAAATATTTAAAATCCACACCATCTGCACTGAATGACCATGCGCCATTAAATAAATCGGGATAGTAAGTTTGTAACGCTAAGCTGACCCAGCCGCCCGTTGAACACCCAGTGACAAACCGCGAATTAGCATGGTCTACTAAGTTAAATTGATTGGTTAAGTAAGGCAAAAACTCTTGCCAAGTGGCTTGTCCATAGGGGCCATTGTTTGCTGAATCAATTTGATATGAATCTCCTAATGGGGCTTCACCATCCAAAAATACTATGACCATTTGGGGGGTGTCGGGGGCTAACCAAAACTGTTTAAATGCTGCGTTCTCATACATATTTTGAGCTCTGTCATATCGTGCGTGATAGCCGCCAATATTAAAAATCACTGGGAAGTTTTTAAGAGGATTGTCATAATAACTGTTGGGTAAAATGACCCCTGCCCGAAGATACATATCAGCACTCCAAAACGCAGACAGCATGTCACTCGGCATTTTGACAAACTTTAAAAATTTATCGCCGACGGGTAACGTTTCCTCTGGTAGACGTTGATTTAAATCAAGGGATAACGACATATCGCTGGCACTATCATTGAGATACTCAACAACATCTGAATAGAGATTCAGCGGCGAATTAATGCGTGAATCCAGAAAGTCACTGTCGTAAATAGCTTGTACATACCACTTACCCGCAGGCAGGTCAGCCAATGAATCGAAAGGAAAACCTTTAGTCGATGTATCAAAGGTAATGATTTGTCCTTTTGACAACCCCAATAGGTCTTGTGAAAATAGTGGTTCAATATTTTTTGTTGGCCAAGCACTGTATAACCTTGGCTCTTGCTCCATTGAGCTTGAAAAAACAAGGTGCAGACGACCCTCTTTCTGTTCTGTTTGTAAGTTTGTAATCTTTACCACGACCGATTTTGCAGCGGCAGTTTTAACGCATATCTGCGACATAGTGAAAAGAATAACTACGATGACAAAGGTAAAATGGGCGTGCATTTTTTGACCTGTTTATTTTCTAGATGGGACTGGATTTAGATTACCTAAATTATTCGACTTTGGCATCCTCAGATTTGAATTGGCCAGAGGTGCACTGATACGTTAGCTAAAAAAGTCAGTGGTTTGAAGACTTATTTGGGGCTTTTATTTTTTTTAACTATCTAAAATTCCGTGAGCCAAAGTTAATCTGTGGTATTTTTATGGCCGGATTTTTAAGGGTAGGGGTTTCTAAATAGTGCAGTTGTGGCTTCAAGATGATTTATTGTCCAGAAAAGCACTTGTCCAAAGGGCATTGATTTTTTCTGCCGTTACTTTGTTCGTCATTACTTTCATTACAAATCAGAGACTAATCAAAAGATTTTAGCGCTGCAAAAAGACAGTGATACTGATGCAGTGATAACTCTGCAACAGAGGGTAGAAGTGTTGGTTGAAAGAGTTATAGTGCTTGAAAGAATTGTGACCGATAACAATTTCGACTTACGCCATGAAATTAATCAATTGTGATGTTGTTGGTATCTGACATTTATTGATAAGCAGTGGATAAAAAAACGGCTCAAAGTGAGCCGTTTATATGAATAGCTGAGTCTAAGCTCTTTGCCATTCAGGCAAATTATTTTCAAATGCTGTGATTTTATCGTCAAGCTCTAAGGTTTGACCAATAGTATCTAAACCTTTGATTAAGTTAGTTTTATGTTGCTCGGCAATCTCAAAAGTAACACTTAGGTCACCCACGCTGACTTTTTGATCTTGCAAGTTAACCGTTATTTGCGCAGCAGGATCGTTTTCAACTATTGCAAACAGTTGATCCATTGTTTCGCTGGCAAGCTGCACGGGTAACAATTGATTGTTGATACAGTTGTCGTAAAAAATGTCAGCAAAGCTGGTACCTATGACGACTTTAAAGCCATAGTCGTCTAGTGACCAAGGTGCATGTTCCCGGCTTGAGCCACAGCCAAAGTTTTCGCGGGTTAACAACACGCTGGCACCTTGGTGCTGTGCTTTGTTAAATACAAAATCAGGGTTAGGCACTTGTTCGTGCTGATCGAGGTAACGCCAATCGTGGAATAAGTGTTTACCGTAACCGCTGCGTGTGACGGCGGTTAAAAATTGCTTAGGGATAATTTGGTCGGTATCTACATTGGCCTGATTAAGGGGCATTGCGGTACCGGTGTGGATATTAATACCTGTATTAGTCATGAATCATTCCTTCTTTATCGCCAAACGGCCTATTGATAGTCGCGCACATCGGCGAAGTGACCAGCCAATGCAGCCGCTGCTGCCATTGCAGGGCTAACTAAATGTGTACGTGCACCACGGCCTTGACGACCTTCAAAGTTACGGTTGCTGGTGGAGGCACAACGGTCACCTTGTTTTAGGAAATCGTCGTTCATGCCTAAACACATTGAACAACCGGGTAAACGCCATTCAAAACCCGCTTCGATGAATATTTTATCTAGCTGTTCTGCTTCTGCTTGTTGTTTGACCGATACTGAACCCGGCACAACGATAGCGGTAACGCCTGGTGCTACCTTACCTTGTTTGGCAATCGCGGCTGCGGCGCGCATATCTTCAATACGTCCATTGGTACATGAACCAATAAACACATTATTAACCGTTATGTCAGATAATTTTTGACCCGCTATTAGGTCCATATATTTAAGGGCTTTGTTGGCTGAGTCTTTATCAATGGGATCTGAAAAATCGCTCGGCTTAGGTACCGGTTGATTCACACCTATTACTTGCCCTGGGTTGGTGCCCCAAGTCACTTGCGGTGTGATATCAGTGGCGTTTAATTCAATAATCTTATCAAAAACAGCATCTTTATCAGACATTAAGCTAGTCCAGTAAGCCATTGCTTGAGTCCAATCGTCGCCTTTAGGTGCGTATTCACGCCCTTTAAGGTAGTCGAACGTGGTCTTGTCTGGTGCAATTAAACCGGCTTTAGCGCCAGCTTCGATACTCATATTACAGACTGTCATGCGCTCTTCCATGGATAGCGCTGAAATAGCTTCACCAGTATATTCAATGACGTAGCCGGTTGCGCCAGCGTGACCGATTTTACCTATGATAGCCAAGATAATATCTTTGGCTGTAATGCCAATAGGTAAGCTGCCGTTGACCTGTACTTTCATGCTTTTGGCTTTGCTTTGTTTTAGGGTTTGCGTTGCAAAAACATGTTCAACTTGTGATGTGCCTATTCCGAACGCTAATGCGCCAAATGCACCGTGAGTAGCGGTGTGAGAATCACCACATACTACTGTCATTCCCGGTTGAATAAGCCCAAGTTCTGGCCCCATTACATGTACAATACCTTGTTTTTGATGGCCCACTGGAAACAAAACTATACCGTGTTTTTCGCAGTTATCAGCTAAGGTCTGTAGTTGTAATTTGTTTGTTGGACCACAGGCATCAAGGGCTAAAGAGCGGGTTGATATGCTGTGATCCATAGTCGCGAAGGTGCGCTCTGGGCAACGCACTTTGCGACTTTTTTCATCTAGACCTGCAAATGCTTGAGGCGTGGTCACCTCATGGATCAAATGTCTGTCTATATAAATTAATCCCTCTTCACCGGTTTCAGAGGTTTTTTTCGCATCTTTTACATATTCCACATCAACAAGATGCGCTTGCCATATTTTGTCATATAAGGTGGTAGCCATGACTATTTCCTAAATTTGTTAAATTAACGCGGCGATATAGTCGCCCACTTCACTGGTACTTTTAGCTAAATGACGCTCTTCAGGGCCGAGTAAGTCACCTGTGAGTATACTATCACCTAAGGTCTTCACTACGGCTGCATCAATTGCATCTGCGGCTGCTGTTTCGTTTAAACTGAAACGCAACAGCATGGATGCTGAGAGTATTTGTGCAATAGGGTTAGCAATGCCTTTACCTGCGATATCAGGGGCTGAACCGCCTGCGGGTTCGTACATACCAAAGTTGTCTTGATTGATACTGGCTGAGGGCAATAAACCCATGGAGCCGGTGATCATCGCACATTCGTCAGAAATAATATCGCCAAACAGATTCGAACATAACATCACATCAAACTGACTCGGGTTGCGGATGAGTTGCATAGTCGCATTGTCAATATAGATATGCTCAAGTGCTACATCTGGGTAGTCTTTCGCCACTTCTTCAACTACTTCGCGCCATAAACGGCTGCAAACCAGTACATTCGCTTTGTCTACCGAGGTAATTTTTTTGCCACGTTTTTGCGCAGCGTTAAAAGCACTAATAGCGATACGGCGAATTTCCCTTTTGCTGTAACGCATAGTGTCATAAGCAAATTGTTCCTCACCTTCGCCTTCTAACCCCTTAGGTTGACCAAAATAAATACCACTAGTGAGTTCGCGTACGACCAAAACATCAAAACCATTGGCAGCAATATCTGCTCGAAGTGGAGAGAAGGCTTCAAGGCCCGGATAAATTTTCGCTGGGCGCAGGTTACTGAATAAATCAAAGTGACCACGCAAAGCCAAAAGTGCTGCGCGTTCTGGGCGTTCCTCTAAAGGCAAATTGTCCCACTTAGGGCCACCGATTGAACCAAATAAAATGGCGTGAGCATCTTCGCAACCTTTTAAGGTGTCAGCGGGTAAGGCTTTACCATGATTATCAATGGCTAAGCCACCTACATCAAATTCGTTTAGTTGCAACGAAATATCAAATTTCTTGCTTACGGCTGCTAACACTTTTTTGGCCTCACGCATGATCTCAGGACCAATGCCATCGCCTGCCAATACTGCTATGTTGTAGTCAGACATTCTTTTTTATACCCCTGCAATCTTTACTTGTTCTTTTTGCTGGTCAATCTGATCAGCTAAATGTGTGTTGTTTAATACGTAAATCAACGCTTTGACTCCTGATTCGACTATATCGGTTGCCAAACCAATACCGTTGAAGCGACGTCCATTGTATTCAGCGACTACGGATACTTGTGCTAAGGCATTGGCACCTTTGCCTTTAGAATCAAGTTTAAAATCCACTATCTCAACCTGATTATGACCAACAACCTTGGTGATAGCGTTGTAAGCCGCATCGACTGGCCCATTACCGGTTGCAGACTCGGTGATTTCTTTATCACCCACTAACATCCTTACGGTGGCGCTAGGTATGATTTGTTTACCTGAATTGGCTTGCAAATACAGTAATTTATAATGTTCGTCTTCTTGTTTGGTTTGATTAAAAAACAACAGTGCCTCTAAGTCATAATCAAACACTTGGCCCTTTTTATCGGCTAATTTCACAAAAGAATCGTAGATTGTTTCTAAGTCAAAATCAGTGTCTTTGTAACCCAATTCGAATAAGCGATGTTTGATCACATGGCGGCCAGAGCGCGACGTGAGATTCAAATTGTTTTTGTTAATACCCACACTTTCTGGGGTCATAATTTCGTAAGTGTTTTGACCTTTTAATACGCCATCTTGATGTATGCCTGAGGAGTGGCTAAAGGCATTGGCACCCACTATCGCCTTGTTAGCCTGTACTGGCATATTGCACAAATTACTGACCAGCTTAGAAGTACGAGAAATTTCTTCACTTTTGATATTGGTGGTAAACCCAAGTTTTGCCTGACGGGTTTGCAAAATCATCGCAATTTCTTCTAATGAGCAGTTACCCGCACGTTCACCTAGACCATTGATGGTGGCTTCAACTTGCCTTGCACCTTGCTCTACTGCCGCTAAAGAATTAGCTACAGCCAAACCTAAATCATTGTGGCAATGCACCGAAATCACCGCTTTATCAATGTTGGGTACACGATTAAACAGATTCTGAATAATGCCACCAAACTCTGTGGGTGTGGTGTAGCCGACTGTATCGGGAATATTCACTGTGGTTGCGCCAGCGTTAATCGCGGCTTCTACCATACGGCATAGATAATCTATATGTGTACGGCCAGCATCTTCGCAGGAAAATTCAACATCATCAGTATAACGACGTGCATGTTTAACTGCGTTTACGGCCATCTCGACCACTTCATCTTGAGACTTACGTAATTTAGTGTTCACATGAATATCAGATGTGGCGATAAAAGTATGGATGCGGAAATGTTCTGCTACTTTTAACGACTCCCCACAAGCATCAATATCTTTAGATAGAGCTCGGGATAGGCCACATACAGTGGCATTTTTTATTTCTCGGGCGATGGTTTGTACTGATTTAAAATCACCAGGAGAAGAAACCGGGAAGCCCGCTTCGATAATGTCTACACCAAGACGCTCCAGAGCCAGAGCAATTTTCAGTTTTTCCTTAACGCTTAAACTGGCAGGTAACGCTTGTTCGCCATCCCGTAAGGTGGTGTCGAAAATTTTGACCTGGTTTGTATTGGGGCCTGACATACCTTTCTCCTAATTGTTCTGTTTGTTGGATTACACAATATAATCGCGGTTTAAAATACACATACAAAAAACCCGTGCTATGCACGGGTTTTTTGTAAACTAGTTAACGCTCGCTTACAACCTACCCGTGCAGTCTTGCTGCCAGCAGTAGTAGAGTAGAAAAAATAGCGTTATTCATTATTTGAATTCTTTAATTTGTGTGTAACAAAATTGAAGTGTATTTGTATCGCGGGAGGGGCTTTAGGTCAACTGTAAATGGCTTAAAACATATAACTTAAAAGTATAAATTGAAATATTATACCAATCCATCTTGAAAACTTCCCAAACAGTGAGCATTTTAGATATCTATCCCCATTCAAATTTGACTTGGTACACTGGGAAGGTGAGTTAACGAAAGGTCTTCCAATTTATTGATAAGGACAACAGCAATTCACGTAAAGAGAGCGCCCGTTGTTGACCTTTGCCTTTGTGATCCCACTTATGACCACAGCATGCAGCAGTTAAAATGGCTTTTGTGGGTTTGAGTAGTCTTAGGTTAAGCACATCGGCTTGTCTATGACTATCTTCAGCAAATTCGCCGTCTATGTTGAACCAACCAAATTTATTGGTATGTACACGATTGCTGCTTAGTTCGATTTTGTCTATTGAGTCCAGCTCAATATGTTCAGAGCCAAGCTGCTTAACATGCACTGCAATACTGCAACCAATTTGAATATTACTAGAAAACCACTGTTGGGTTTTCTGTGCGACATAGTTGTTAGCCATACATTTGGCTGCTTGTTTAGCTTGCCAACTGGCGTTGTGTACATCCACTTGTAATGGTGATTGGTGTTGCAACAGGCTATACGCTGCGCGCTTCACATGATGCCTAAGTCCAGCGATTTTTCGTTGTAACAGGCTGATATTACTAATTTTTTGTTGGGATAAGCTGGCGAGTTCTCGCTCATACAAAGCATTACACATTTCAGCATAATGCAACTGACATTGATCGTCAGAAAAAATATCTACCTGTTGGGAGTTTGAAATTTGCATGGTTAATTATGTGTACATTATTCTAATAAAGTTTCTAATGGGCTTCTCATATAAAGAGTTAATAAAAATCTTTATAAAAGTGCTTAAAACTAAAATGGCCAGCGTTAGCTGACCATTTTATACTCTATACCGTTGAATTTGCAGTTTTATTATCTACACATTCAATTATCTATTAAGAAACGGTTTATTGACCTTTAATTTCTTTTCGGCCGTTATAACTTACGCTGGCACCTAACTCTTGTTCAATACGTAACAATTGGTTGTACTTAGCAACACGGTCAGAACGACATAATGAACCGGTCTTGATTTGACCTGCTGCAGTACCTACCGCTAAATCAGCGATAGTCGAATCTTCAGTTTCACCACTACGGTGAGAGATAACCACGGTGAAACCAGCTGCCTGAGCCATACGGATGGCCTCTAGGGTTTCGGTTAATGTACCAATCTGGTTGAATTTGATTAGGATCGAGTTACCGATACCATTGTCGATACCGCGCTTAAGTATTTTTGTGTTGGTTACGAACAAGTCATCACCCACCAATTGTACTTTGTCGCCAATTTTCTTGGTTAAACTTGCCCAGCCATCCCAGTCACTTTCGTCAAGGCCATCTTCAATAGAAATGATAGGGTACTTTCTAGATAGGTCAGCAAGGAAATCACCAAAACCTTCAGAATCGAAGACTTTGCCTTCGCCTTTGAGATCATATTTACCATCTACGTAAAATTCTGATGCTGCACAATCCATAGCCAAAGTTACGTCTTTGTCCATCACGTAGCCGGCTTTTTCAACTGCTTCAATGATGACAGTCAAAGCTTCTTCGTTTGAACCAAGGTTTGGTGCAAAGCCACCTTCATCACCTACGGCGGTGTTTAAGCCTTTATCACTCAACACTTTTTTCAAAGAATGGAAAATTTCAGCACCAGTACGCAATGCTTCTTTAAAGCTCGTTACACCCACTGGCTGCACCATGAATTCCTGAATATCAACGTTATTATCGGCATGTTCGCCGCCATTGATGATGTTCATCATAGGCACAGGCATACTGTATACACCAGGTGTGCCGTTTAACTCTGAGATATGTTGATAAAGAGGGATTTTTTTATGGATAGCGGCGGCTTTAGCTGCTGCCAGTGAAACAGCTAATATGGCATTGGCACCAAATTTTTCTTTGTTTTCAGTACCGTCTAAATCGATCATGATTTTATCAATAGAGGCTTGGTCAACGGCATCTTTGCCTAACAAGGCTGCTTGAATATCGTTGTTGATTGCAGCAACGGCTTTTAATACCCCTTTACCTAAATACCGGCTTTTGTCGCCATCACGTAATTCTAAAGCTTCACGTGAACCCGTTGAAGCACCTGAAGGCGCAGCTGCTCTACCCATAGCACCAGAGTCTAAATACACATCTGCTTCTACTGTTGGGTTACCACGTGAGTCCATGATTTCACGAGCGATAATTTTGTTTATCTTTGACATTATTGTTGCCTTATATTAATTGTGATTCTTAAAATATTCGCCTGCGGCCTTCACAAACCCTGTAAAAAGAGGGTGTCCGTCGCGAGGTGTTGAGTTGAATTCTGGGTGAAATTGTCCAGCTACAAACCAAGGATGCTCGGGAATTTCGATGACTTCTACTAAGCGTTTGTCAGCAGATAGTCCCGTGACTTTTAATCCCGCAGCTTCGACTTTGTCACGTAAGTTATTATTTACTTCGTATCTGTGTCTATGACGTTCGTATATTTCGCTGGCACCATACATATCATGTACTTTGCTACCTGGAAGTAAATGGCATAGCTGACTGCCTAAACGCATTGTGCCCCCTAAGTCTGAGCTTTCGCTACGAGACTCTGTGGTGCCAGCTGCATCTAACCATTCGGTAATAAGACCGACAACGGGGAAGGGAGTATCAGGATCAAACTCTGTACTGTTAGCATTTTCCATGCCCGCCACATTGCGCGCATACTCAATTAATGCTATTTGCATACCTAAACAAATACCCAAATATGGGATCTGATTTTCACGAGCATACTTAGCTGCTGCGATTTTGCCTTCAATACCACGCTCACCAAAACCACCGGGTACCAGAATGGCATCAAGACCTTGTAATATTTGTTCGCCTTTGCTCTCTATATCTTGTGAGTCTATGTACCTAATCTTCACCGTCAATCGATTTTTTAAGCCGGCATGTTTTAGGGCTTCATTAACAGATTTGTAAGCATCGGGCAGTTCAACATATTTACCCACCATACCTATGGTGACTTCACCCGTCGGGTTCGACTCTGCGTAAAGTACTTGTTCCCATTCAGTCAGATCGGCTTCAGGGCATTCCAAACCAAAACGTTCAACCACTAATTCATCCAAGCCTTGGGCTTTAAGCATGGCGGGGATTTTGTAAATACTGTCAGCGTCTCTTAGGGAAATAACAGCTTTGTCTATGACATTGGTAAACAACGCTATCTTTTGTCGTTCATTAGAAGGTAAAGGCACTTCAGAGCGGCACACTAGAATATCCGGTTGCACCCCAACCGAGCGCAATTCTTTCACCGAATGTTGCGTAGGTTTGGTTTTGACTTCAGCCGTTACTGCGAGATAAGGCACTAACGTAAGATGCATAAACATCGCTCGGTTACGGCCAACTTCTACGCCTAATTGACGAATTGCTTCAATAAAAGGTTGTGATTCAATATCACCTACAGTGCCGCCAATTTCGACTATGGCTACATCTACACCTTCTGAGCCAGCAATAATCCGGCGTTTAATTTCATTAGTGATGTGGGGAATAACCTGAATGGTGGCACCTAAATAATCGCCACGACGCTCTCGCTTGAGCACTTCTTCGTATACTCGGCCTGTAGTGAAGTTATTACGTTTAGTCATACGGGTACGAATAAAACGTTCGTAATGACCTAAGTCTAAGTCTGTTTCAGCACCATCATCGGTGACAAACACTTCACCGTGCTGAATTGGACTCATAGTGCCTGGGTCAACGTTGATATAAGGGTCAAGCTTTAGCATAGTGACGTTTAAGCCTCTAGCTTCTAGAATTGCTGCAAGCGAGGCTGCCGCAATACCTTTTCCAAGTGATGAAACAACACCACCTGTGACGAAAATATAATGTGTCATGATAACCCTAATAAAGGCGTTTAAATTGAATAGGTGTTGTAAAGTGTGGTTTGAATTTCCTTGTTAAAAAGCCAAGAAAAAAACCATTACCGGACGGAGTAACATTGTACTAAAAAATGCCATCTCAGACAAAGATTAATCTAAAATAAAAGACATAAGGTATTTCAATTTAGTGAATATCATATAGCAATCACCATAAGTATTTGCTCAGAGGGTAATTACTTATGGCGATTAGTATTTTGTCTAGTACCGATTATGCCATTATGCTATATATCGCTCCGCCCAAACCACCCACTATTAATGCAAGGTTAGCGAAAAATCCCATGATAAAACCAAGGGCTCGGCTGCGAGGATCTTTGACATAACTGATATAGTAAATAGGTCGGCCTACTATAAATAAAATGCCAATTGCGGCGCCTATTGAGGGACTGACCAAATATGAAAAAATCCACAACGAAGGTAAAAATACGATTAATTGTTCAAGGGTGTTGAGTTGAACGCGGTACAGCCTTTCCCATATAGGGTTGCCTGACACAGCAGGCGCTAGCACGTTATATTTTTCCCGACTAAAACCGACTTTGAAGGCAAAAAATAAATATTCCAATAAAGCTATAAGTGTCACAATTGCTGGTAATTCCACAGTGTATCCTTTGGTTAATGTGATGGCGTTGATGTTTAATTTTCCGCAGCCAAGGTTTTTAGTTGATATAAATATTCTAACGCCTGTTTAGGGGTTAAATCGTCTGGATTAATTTGGTTTAGACTCAGGCGCAACTCATCTACAGAAGTAAGTAGGTTGAGTTGTTGCTCTTGCCTAAAAGATGGCTGATTGTTAGATACTGGTTGGCTTTCTAACTCTGCTAATTTACGTTTTGCTTGCTGAATTACACTTCTAGGCACCCCGGCTAGTTGAGCTACCTGTAAGCCGTAACTTTTGTTGGCGGCGCCTTCTTGTACCGCATGCATAAAACGGATCGCTTCTTCGTGCTCCACCGCATCTAGGTGTACATTAGCCAGTTCAGGCATATCTTCGGCTAATTGCGTCAGTTCAAAGTAATGAGTGGCGAATAATGTATAAGACTGAAGGTTGATCGCCAGGTATTCAGCACAGGCCCATGCCAGTGATAAGCCATCATAGGTACTAGTACCACGGCCTATTTCGTCCATTAACACTAAGCTATTGGATGTGGCATTATTTAGGATATTAGCGGTTTCGGTCATTTCTACCATAAAGGTCGAACGACCTGATGCTAAATCATCGGATGCACCAATACGAGTAAATATTCGGTCGATAGGGCCTATTTGTGCATTTTCAGCCGGTATAAAACTACCAATATATGCCATCAACACTATTAATGCAGTTTGGCGCATATAGGTTGACTTACCTCCCATGTTAGGGCCAGTTATTACCAACATACGTCTGTGGGGATTGACTGCAATAGGGTTGGCTATAAAGGGGGTCTTCATTACATGCTCGACTACGGGATGGCGACCTTGATCGAAGTGAATTCCACTCTTTTCGCTGAGTTCAGGGCAATGGTAATTTAACGTTTCGGCTCGTTCGGCTAAATTAGTCAGCACATCGAGTTCGGCTATGGCATCAGCGCTTTGCATCAAATTCGCTAATTCAGGCATTAATATATCGAACAGTTCGTCGTAGAGGCGCTTTTCTAAGGCCAATGATTTACTTTGACTGGTGAGCACTTTGTCTTCGTGCTCTTTTAATTCCTGAATGATATAGCGTTCATTATTTTTTAGGGTTTGGCGACGAACATAATCAGCGGGTACTTTGTCGGCGTAACTACGGCTAACCTCGATAAAATATCCATGCACTCGGTTATATCCGACCTTTAGAGTAGAAATGCCGGTACGGTCTTTTTCGCGCTGTTCTAATTCATCTAAATAATCGGTGGCCCCTTTGGACAAGGCGCGAAGTTCATCAAGCTCTGGGTTATAGCCAGTTTTTATGACTCCGCCATCACGAATTAAAACAGGGGGGGCTTCTTGTATCGCGTTGTTGAGTAAATCTGCAAAACTAGGGAACTGACTGATGTCATTTGCCAATTGCATCAAGCCAGCGTTGGCAGACTCTGCCGATTGGTCGGTGACAAAACCTTGAATATCAGGTAACAACATAAAAGCTTGTCTGAGCCTGACAAAATCTCTGGGTCTTGCTGAGCGAAGTGCTAAGCGGGCCAATACTCGCTGCATGTCTCCGACTTGTTTGAGATTGCTTTGTAATTGCGGATAATCACTATTAATAAGTGATTTAATATTTAACTGACGTTGCTTAAGTATGCTTACATTGGTTAAAGGGCGATGAAGCCAGCGTTGTAACAACCGACTACCCATTGGCGTTGCTGCATTGTCTAAGACACTGGCAAGCGTGTGTTCTTTACCACCTGATAGGTTTTGAGTTAATTCTAAATTGCGTCTAGTGGCAGCATCCATCAATACGGTATCGGATTCTGTCTCGAGCACGATATTACGAATATGGGGCAGGGCACTTCTTTGTGTGTCTTTAACATATTGCATCACGCAACCTGCCGCGCACAACCCTATTTTGTTGGCTGTAACACCAAATCCAGTTAGCTCTTTAGTACCAAACTGTTGATTTAACTGCTTAGTGGCAGTGTCAAAATCAAACTCCCACTGTGGACGGCGTCTCAATCCTTTGCGTTGTTCAATAATATGTTGGAAAGCAAAATCTTCTGGATACAATAATTCTACTGGATTGGTGCGCTGAATTTCAGCTGCCAGTGCTTCAGCATCTTTAGGTTCACACAGTGTAAAACGACCCGTGGTGACATCTAATGTGGCATAGCCGAAGTAGATGTTGTTCTTTTGTTTGACACTCACTACCGCGGCTAAAATGCTGTCTTGCTTATCTTCTAACAATGCTTCATCCGAGACAGTGCCTGGGGTGACAATACGTTGGACTTTTCTGTCTACTGGGCCTTTGCTTGTTGCAGGATCGCCCACTTGTTCGACAATGGCCACCGACTGCCCCATTTTAACCAAACGAGCGAGGTAATTTTCCACTGCATGATAGGGGACTCCAGCCATAGGGATCGCATTGCCGCCTGATTTACCTCTAGCGGTTAAAGATATATCGAGTAATTCTGAAGCTTTCTTGGCGTCATCAAAAAACAGCTCATAAAAATCACCCATGCGATAAAATAGTAATATGTCTGGATGTTCAGCCTTTATCTTTAAATATTGCTGCATCATAGGGGTGTGAGTTTGCAGCGCGGGGCTAATGGGTGTTTGCTCTGAAAAATTGTTCGATGGCATAATAGAGATTACTTTATTCTTTTTATCTGATGGCTGGCGTGACATATTCATCATTAGATATCACATATTTAGGTTGCCCATATGACTGAAGACATTACCCAATTAGCGCAACGTTTAGGAAATACACTTTCTGCTAAAGGTTGGCAAATCTCTTGTGCTGAATCATGCACAGGAGGTGGGGTAGGATACGCCATCACAAGTATTTCTGGAAGCTCAGCATGGTTTAAAAAAGGTTTTATCACCTATTCAAATGACGCTAAACAAGAACTATTAGGGGTAAGTGAGGATACTTTAATTCAGCATGGAGCCGTGTCGGCACAAACCGTCGAAGAAATGGCTGAAGGTGCTGCAAAAAACGCCAATGCTGAAGTGGCTATTGCTATTAGTGGTGTTGCAGGCCCCGACGGCGGCACACCCAATAAGCCGGTAGGCACCGTCTGGTTTGGTTTTTATATTAACGGGCAGAGCATCAGTCAAAAACTTCTGATTACGGGAAACAGGCAAGCTGTTAGAATAAAAGCTATTGAGTTTGCTTTATCAAATACATTAATGTTGTTGAAAAAATAAACAATGATGAAAAAAATGACCAAGCGCCCTAAAAATTATTTCTACATTTCACTTGTAACTGTATAACCATACAGTATACTTCGAAACCTATTACTGAATCATATTAGTGTTGAAGAACAAATCTTCAACACGCTTTAATCACAAGGACATTCTGATGGATGACAACAAAACCAGAGCGTTAACTGCTGCCTTAGGTCAAATCGAAAAACAATTCGGTAAAGGCTCTATAATGAAGCTGGGCGACAACAAAACCATGGACGTTGAAACTATTTCAACGGGCTCTCTTGGTTTAGATATAGCTCTCGGTGCTGGTGGCTTACCCTTAGGACGTATCGTTGAAATATACGGACCAGAATCCAGTGGTAAAACTACCCTGACTCTTGAAGTCATTGCCGAAGCACAGCGTAACGGTAAAGTGTGTGCTTTTATTGATGCTGAGCATGCCCTTGACCCAATTTACGCCAAAAAATTGGGTGTCGATGTAAATGAACTTTTAGTGTCGCAACCTGATACCGGTGAACAAGCACTTGAAATTTGCGATATGTTAACCCGCTCTGGTGCCGTCGATGTAATAGTAGTGGATTCGGTTGCAGCGCTGACGCCTAAAGCTGAAATTGAAGGCGACATCGGTGATTCACACATGGGTCTTGCCGCCAGAATGATGAGCCAAGCTATGCGTAAGCTAACGGGTAACTTAAAAAATTCGAACACTATGCTTATTTTCATTAACCAAATTCGAATGAAAATTGGGGTTATGTTTGGAAGTCCTGAAACGACTACTGGCGGTAACGCCTTGAAGTTTTATGCTTCGGTACGTTTAGACATTCGCCGCATTGGTGCGGTTAAATCCGGCGATGAGATAGTCGGTAATGAAACCCGCGTAAAAGTGGTAAAGAATAAAATTGCCCCGCCTTTCAAGCAAGCTGAGTTTCAAATCATGTATGGCGAAGGTATTAACAGCCTCGGAGAACTCATTGATTTAGGTGTCACCCATAAAATGGTTGAGAAAGCCGGCGCTTGGTATAGCTGCAATGGTGAGCGAATAGGTCAAGGTAAAGCAAATTCAATTGGTTACTTAAAAGAACACCCTGATATGGCTAAAGATCTTGATAAGCGTTTAAGAGAATTGTTATTGTCAAAGCCAGTAGAAGCTGATGAAACTGTAAAAAAAGCCGACACCGACGCCGGGTAATGTGAATATTAAAACTAAAAACCCCGCTATATTTGCGGGTTTTTTTGTTTGCCCAGCGAAGCTGGCAAACCCGTCAGGTTGAAAGAAACCTGAATCACCCCGATTGAGGGGAAGATAATCCGAATGGTAAGTGCGTCACTGGCTAACGGTGGGGTGTGAAGGAAGCCATAGGAAGTTAGCGATACACAGCGTAAGCGAACCTGTTTCGGCGTGGTGGGTGGGTAAGCGTGCAAAATAGCGCAACGCCCAATACTCAATCAGACCCATTACGTGTTTGAGGGTGGAATAGCTAATAGGGAGCCAGTGCAGTAACTGGGGAAGCCTGACATCATTTCCAGTGTAACTGGAAGTTTGTATCCAAGAAGTGATTCAAGGTACAGATTGGTGGGAGGTGGCAGATGAACCCGTAGTAGTGAGTAAGGTCAGGCCTGTGAAAGCCAGTAATGGTGTGGAGGATAAAACCAGACCGACTGTTGGCAGTGTGTTCAACAGAGCAGGCAATACTCAAAAGGTGTTGTCTGTTGCGAAGGGGGGAAGTGTACTATAAGTGTCTGTTGTTCTTTTTTTTTGAAGTGTTGTGGACTCATAAGTGTGCCGACGGGCACAGACATCTTGCTAATGGTTGCTTAGGAATAAGTGGACTGTGGTGAAGAGCCGAGTATTGGATTAGCTTGTTAACGCTCAAGTAGATTGCCCCGATTAAGGGGCTAGCACGTTTGAGAAACAAGTGAAGTTGTCAGCCACAATGATGATAAAGCCAAGACAACGACCACAAGTTAAAGGTGAGGGTGGAAATGTTCTACAGTCTTTATGGTCGATTGTTACATGCGCAAGCATTAGAAGCGGCTTATAAACAAGTGGCAAGGGCGAAAGGTGCGGCCGGAATAGATGGGCAGAGCCTAAGCGATTTTGCAGCTGACTTGCAGAGCAATCTTCATATTTTACTGCTCGAACTGAAAGGTAAAACCTACCAAGCGCAGCCTGTACGTCGGGTAGAAATACCCAAAGAAGATGGCAGTATGCGATTGCTTGGGATACCGACAGTGCGAGACCGCATCGTCCAACAAGCGTTATTAACGATATTGCAGCCCATCTTCGATAAGGATTTTCATCCATCTAGCTATGGATATCGCCCGAAGCGAAGTTGCCATGATGCGATTAACAAGGCCACATTGTTTATAAGGCAATATGGTCGGCGTTGGGTCGTGGATATGGACTTGTCAAAGTGCTTTGACCGTTTATCCCATGAGTTAATACTCAAAGGCGTTAAGTGCAAAGTCACAGATGGCAGTGTGCTGAAATTAATCCAACAGTTTTTATCCAGTGGTGTGATGGAAGGTAACGAAGTGATACCGACTATCAAAGGCAGTCCGCAAGGCGGGGTAATCAGTCCGTTGTTATCGAACATTTACCTTGATGCATTCGACCAAGAAATGAAACGCAGAGGGCACCGAATAGTGCGTTATGCGGATGATATTTTAGTGTTATGCATCAGCCGAGTAGGCGCAGAGCATGCCTTGAACATTGCCACGACTATTTTAGAGGATGATTTACAACTTGTTGTGAATAAGACCAAAACCCATATCACGCACAGTGATGATGGTGTTAAGTTCCTCGGAGTCGAAATTGGGACACAATATACCCGAATTCAACCTAAGAAACTGGTTAACTTCAAGCAGCGAGTGAAGCAGCTCACTAAGCGTAATACAGGGAAACCGCTGATAGATATCATTAAACGGTTAACCCCTGTGCTAAGAGGGTTCGCACATTATTTTAAGATAGCCAATTGCAAGCGAGAGTTTGTGAGCTTGATGAAATGGATAAGAAGACGCATGCGCGCTATTCAATTGAAGTTGTGGAAACGCCCAGCTCGTCTTCATAGACGACTAAGGCAACTTGGCTTCAAAGGAAAGTGTGTCTTCATAAAAATGGCGTCATGGCGCAATGCGAATTGTCCAATGGCGACTATTGCCATGAAGAATAGCTGGTTCGATGAAATAGGGCTTTATCACATTGATAGGGTATTCTATGACTAACTTGTTATCACCCTTGGTGGTTTTATAGTACGCATGAGCCGTATACGAGGCCCGTACGTACGGTTCTGTGAGAGGGATGAGGCATAAGCCTCACCCTACTCGATATGCGGTTTGAAAATTAGGGAAGTCTTAAATCAACTAAGCACAACTACAAATTAAACTTAGTTCGCTAAATCATTTAAAATATTTATATGTTGCAGCCTGTTGAATCGTACTTTTAATTTTTTTTAAAGATATTACGGCCAATTTTTGTCCATCTATTGATCTATATTGTCTGTGGTGTTCGATCTTTATACTCCCAGTTTAGATGTACACAGTAATGCAAGTATAAACACCTGATGTGATTAATTAACTAGACGAGACACTTAGAATTTTTGGGATTTTCTAGTACCCCTCCAAAAAACAGGAAGTGCCTGATAATGTTTCATTGGGGTAGGCTAAGGGAAACGTTGTTGTTTAGCTATTAACACTCAATAATATTCACGGCCAGTCCACCTCGGGCAGTTTCTTTGTATTTGGATTTCATGTCATTACCCGTTTCCCACATGGTTTTGATCACCTTGTCCAGTGATACCTTGTGATCACCGCTACCGCGTAAGGCTAGTCTTGAGGCGTTAATAGCTTTAATTGAACCCATTGCATTTCGCTCTATACATGGTACCTGCACCAAACCACCCACAGGATCGCACGTCAAACCTAGATTATGTTCCATGCCTATTTCTGCTGCGTTTTCTACTTCGTTAACTGTACCTCCTAGTATTTCAGTGAGCGCGCCTGCAGCCATAGAGCAAGCTACACCCACTTCCCCTTGACACCCGACTTCAGCTCCTGAGATAGAAGCATTTTTTTTGTATAAAATGCCAATGGCGGCGGCAGTCAAAAAATACCGTGACACTATGTCTTCATCTACTGGGCGCACAAATTTGTCAAAGTAATGCAACACCGCTGGGATGATACCTGCAGCACCATTAGTCGGGGCGGTGACCACTTTTCCGCCCGCCGCGTTTTCTTCATTCACAGCTAGGGCAAATAGGTTGACCCAATCCATGGCTTGCATTGGATCGGTGCTATTTTCGTTTTGCAAGCGACGGTAAAGTTTAGGTGCGCGGCGTGTAACCTTTAATCCACCGGGCAGTATACCTTCGTTTTTAATTCCATTTTGAACACACTCTTGCATTACTTGCCATATGTGCCAAAGTTTTTGTTTAATTTCGGTTTGAGTCTGAAATACTTGCTCATTCTTTAACATTAATGAACTAATACATAAGCCATGCTCTTTACATAAACCGAGTAATTCCTCGGCGGAAGAAAATGAATAGGGCACTGGCTGTATGTCGTGTTGTAGTGCGCTGACTTTTTCCTTATGAAAATCTTCTTCTCGAAGAATAAAACCACCGCCAATGGAATAATAACTTTGACTTGCAATGATTTTTTTCCCACTTAAGGCATGAAATGTCAGCCCATTTGCATGTAAGGGCAAAGTTTTACGTCGATGAAACACTATGGATCCTTCTCGAGCAAAGTTGATCGCTTTTTCACCGTTTAAGTCTAGTGTTTGCTTATCATCTACTTTGAGTAATAGTGCATCTACTAAGTTTATATCTATGGATTCTGGTGTGAGACCCTGTAATCCTAAAATCACGGCTTTTCCGGTGCCATGGCCTTTACCCGTTTGTCCCAGAGAGCCAAATAGTTCTATTTTTAGCTCATCTGTTTGCTCAAATAGTCCTTGTTCTTTAAGTTGCAGACAAAACTCTCTGCCAGCACGCATGGGTCCAACTGTATGCGAACTGGAGGGGCCAATACCTATACTAAACATATCAAACACACTGATCATGGTTTTCTCTATTAAGTTAACTAAAAACGCAAATTACTGGCGATTATTTAACGTTTTGTATTGCAGTAGCGCATTTCTAATAAAGACAATAAACAGCCTAAATAAGACAGCATGGTATATTTAAAAGACATTAACAGCTGAATCAAAAATAGCTGAGGCCTTAAGTCAATCTCTGTCCTTTTTAATTTAGTTCAGTATCAGGCACAACTTTTTCTGTCAGGATTTGACTCGTAAAAGTCTCCCTGTATTGCTCTTGTATAAGCTGTGGATGATATTGGTTCTCCTGACGTAAGGCTTTGACTAAGCCCCACATCATAATGATCATGACCATCGAAAACGGTAGGGCAACAATAATGGCCGCTGTTTGTAAAGCAGCAAGTCCGCCAACGAGCAATAAGATTGCAGCCACGGCACCTTCACCTAAACCCCAGAGGACTCGGTGTCCAAGTGGTGGGTTTTCGTCACCCATAGATAAAATAGTGGTAATGACCAAGGTGCCTGAATCAGAGGAGGTGATGAAATAAGTGGAAATTAATAAGGTGGCAGTAAAGGCCGCAAGGGTACCGAAAAAACCATTATCAAGGTTTTCCAGGGTTACATATAGAGCGGCCGTGATATCGGAATTAACTGCGTCAACTACCCCTGCCTGACCAACAACGGCTACTAACTCACCACTTGAATTAGTAATCTGATGGAATAGTTCCAAGTACAGTGCGGTACTACCAAATAAGGTTAGCCAGATAAAACCTAGTAAACTTGGCACCAGTAATACACCGATAATAAACTCTCGAATGGTACGCCCCTTAGACACTCGTGCGATAAACATACCTACAAAAGGAGCCCAGGCCATCCACCATCCCCAATAAAAAGCAGTCCAAGATGATTGCCATTTGCTGTCGGTATAGGAGTCGGTCCACGTGCTCAATGACAACAGGTTACTCAAGTAGTCGCCGATATTTTGTATCAAACTACCCAACAAAAATCGAGTGGGGCCGAAACAGAGTAAAAATACCAGTATGCCTGCACTTAACCACATATTGACTTCAGATAGGATCTTGACGCCGCGACCCACGCCCGATACCACAGATAGCGTAGCGATACTTGATATTACGCCAATGAGTAATATCTGGTTACCCAGAGATATATCCATGCCAAACATAAGGTTAAGCCCGGTATTCATTTGGGTGACACCTAAGCCAAGAGATGTTGCAACGCCAAATATAGTGCCAAATACCGCCAGAATATCTACGGTGTGACCTATTGGGCCATATATTTTATTGCCAATCAGCGGATATAGCGAAGAGCGTATAGTCAGAGGTAATTTTTTACGATAACTAAAGTAGGATAGCGATAGCCCTACAACTACGTAAATCGCCCAAGGATGTAGGCCCCAATGAAAAAAAGTTAAGCGCATGGCTACTTGCGCGGCCTCTGGGGTAAGCCCTTGCTCTACAAAAGGATTACTTTGAAAGTGGGTGATTGGCTCAGCGATAGACCAGAACATCAGGCCTATGCCCATACCAGCGCTAAACAGCATAGAAAACCAGGCGAAATTACCGTATTCCGGGCGTGAATCATCGTCACCAAGGCGCAATTTGCCATGGCGACTGAAGGATAACCAGATACAGAAGAATAAAATCGAAGTGACTATGCCTATGTAATACCATTTTAGATAATCTAATATCCAGTTTGAAATAGTATGAAAAAGTAGTGCTGAGCCTTCAGTAAAAAATATACCGGCTAACAAAAACATTATTACTAGGGCCATAGATATAAGGGATGTGACCGGATTCATGTTTTTCAATAGACCATACTTGGGCATAGTGATAAGCCAACCTACTCATGTTAAGGCAAAAAAACGTTACTATTTTTATGGTAAATCAAAAAAAACCAAAAAATAGTTACAGTTAAACCAGCAACTACTCCTTATATGCATAGCTAAACGAGATTATTTAGCTATGCATATTATTTGAGTTGACGCTTTTATTTATTTATTTAATTAATTAGTTTTTATGTGTAGATAAAATGCACAGGTGCAGAATCATCGCAGAACTGTTTAAGTTGATGACAAAGGTAAGTCAGGACTGACCTCTGTAATCACTCTAAACAATGTGTCTAATAGAAATCGTAAGATAGTCTCAATCCTAATGTGCGAGGACGGTTAGTCACAACCTTTGGCGTAAATTGCTGTGTATCAATATAAAGCACAGCGCTTTCGTCAGTCAGGTTATCTATATATAGCTCAGCTTTCCAGTCGTCTTTGGTGATGCCAACAGATACATTAGTAATCGCATAGCTTTCTTGAATGTAACGTCCACCTTGGAAAACATCGCCATTCGAGTTTAAAAATGAAGAACCGTCATACGTTGCCGCTTCATTTTGAATAGGTAAGCCTGAGCCAGTACCGTAGATCAATCGTGTCGCGTCTTCGGTAACATAAGCATCCATAGACATTCCGGCTAAACGGTCACCTGTGTAGCTGACAGATGCATTGAAATAACCGTCGTAACCGTTATCAAGTTCGAAATAATAACGTGCGCGAATATTACCCGAAAACTCAGCTGAATAGGGCAGTTGTGCGCCTATCCCTGGAGCAATACCTACTAGTTCAGCGTTAACCCGGGTTAATTCTGTATCGAGTAAACTAAAGGCCGCGTTGATGACTAAGTTGTCTGAGGCTAACCACGTAATATCAGCATCTACCCCTTTTATCTCTGCATCACCCACATTATCGGTAAAGACTAAAAAGCTAATATTGGTTGGGTCAAAACGTGACGTTTGTAAATCGGTGATTTCAGAGTAAAAAGCAGTAGCATTAACTCGTAAAATACCGTCTAAAAAGTCACCTTTCATGCCTATCTCGAAGTTATCAAGGCTATCGGTAGTAGAGTAAACGGGTATTCTGAAGCCATTAAATGCACCACTTTGATTACTCGCAAGGTCACCACCTTGACGGTTGGTAACCGGTGGTCTAAATCCTTCTGAGTAAGTAGTGAAAAACAGTATATCGTCATTCATTTTGTAATCTAACGAGGCTTTAAAGATAGTATCATCGACTGTTAATGTGCCGCTATCGTCTAATAAACTTACGTCCAACTGGCCACTTGCAATAGCTGCTTGAAGTACCCCAGGGCCATCACCACCCGTTGCTAAGTCTAGTTCTGCAGGGTCTTGAGTACCAAAGGCACGAATTCTACGGCTAACATCAGTGCTTGTTGTTGAGCCTTTAAATATGTCATCAATTTGATACCAACGCGCGCCTAAAGTAGCCGTTAATTTATCGGTTAAATCGTATTCAACCTGACCAAATACGGCAATTTGTTCGATAGTATGCGTGACATCATTAACAAAACTAATGCCTGACTCGAACGGTCCGCCGTTGCTGTTAATACCTTCAGAGCCTGGCAGTGTTCTGCCTAAATCAGTGAACGCGCCTAATTCTGTATTGGCAATATTGAATTGACCAATAGTTTCAAGCTCTTGGTCATCATAGAAAATACCAGCAGTGACACGCCACGCGTTGTCTACATCGGTATTAAACCGAAGTTCGTGCGTTATACGTGAGGTATCTGTTTGTTCTTTGTAGTATTTAGTAGGATCAAGGCAGCGTTCATCTTCTGGGGCAACGACGCCATCATTAAAAGTGCCATAGCTACATACATAATAAGCTGAGAACAAACCACCGTTGGTATAACCGGTGTAATCGATGGTAGAGCTGATTTCACGATCTAGATAACCACCTGTGTACACTATATCAAGCTTGTCTAAACGACCTTTTAACGTCCAAGTGGTGAGTCCGAATTCATCATCATTGTCTTCAGGTGTAAAACGGTTAACAGAGCTTTCACCTTCAAGATTTGGGTCGTAAGAGAATACGCCTTCGGTTTCTAGAGATTGAGCGGTGTGTTGCACCAACAAAGACCAATCGTTATTGATCAAATACGACATACCAAATCTAACACCTGCATAAATGGCATCGTTGGTATCATCTTCTACTAATCTGCCATTTTCAGGTGACTCAACAGGCGTATTGAGTGGATCGCTAAGGGGACCACCTGATATTCTGTCAATAACAACTGCGCTGCCAATGTAGCCGCCTTGGCCAGGTTTATTCAGGATATTGTCAATCCATCCACCTTGTTTGTCATTGTAAGCGACTACGCGAAGTGCCAGCTCATCGGTAGGTGTAAAGTTCATAAAAGCTTCAACGGAATTACTCATTTCGCCGCCTTTAGTACTACCAATATTCACATCCATGCCCGCAGCAAAACCAGAGTGATCAGGTTTTTTACTGATCATGCGCACTGTGCCTGACTGTGAACTTGCACCGAAGAGAGTGCCTTGTGGACCAGGCAATACTTCGATTCTTTCCATATCTGCAGCATAAACGTCTAAGTTTCTTCCTTGCATGGAAACGGGTTGTTCATCGAGATAAAACGCAACGGACGGTTGTAATGCCTGCACTGAAGATACTGAGATATTGGTTTGTGTAGTGGCTGCACCTCGGATATAAATCTCATTTTGACCGGGGCCAGTGCCTTGGAAAACAACGTTCGGTAGAAATTCTACGTAATCACTAAAGCTTTCAATGCCAAGAACTTCTAACGCTTCACCGTTTAACGCAGAAACAGAAACAGGCACATCCTGTATTGATTCTGTTCTTTTAGTGGCGGTTACTTCAATAGTTTCAATTTGTGCTTTACTTTTTTTTGGGACAGACGTTGCATCTTGCCCATGTACAAGTTGGCTGGTGGCTAATGCTGTTAAAATTGCGCAGTTCAGTTTTGTTAGTTTCATGCGTGTATCTCTTTTAGTTATTATAATTGATGGCATTTCATTTTTAGATGCATTAGAAAGTCCTTTTTCCATGACATGGTTGTTAAAACATTAGTTGACCATTCCATGAGGATCTATCACAAACTTTTTTGCAGCACCTTGATCGAAAGCATGATACCCGTCAGGCGCTTCATCTAAGGATATAACCTGTACATTAACGGCTTTGGCAATATCAATTTTGTCCCATAAAATAGCTTGCATCAGCTGGCGATGGTATTTCATTACTGGGCATTGGCCAGTAACAAAAGAATGTGACTTTGCCCAACCAAGACCAAAATTCATGCTTAGCTGACCAGTTTTTGCCGCATCCGTGGCTGCACCCGGGTCGCCAGTTACATAGAGGCCCGGGATACCAATACCACCGGCGGCACGGGTCACTTCCATCATAGTATTGAGCACTATTGCCGGTTGCTCCTTGTGGTGACTACAACCATGAGCATGAGCTTCAAACCCCACACAGTCGACCCCTGCATCTACTTCCGGTATACCAAGAATTTTCTCAAGCATATCGGGTACTGTCGCGTCTTGGCGTAAATCAATGGTTTCACAACCAAAGCTGCGCGCCTGGGCCAAACGGTCTGGATTCATATCGCCGACTATGACACAAGCCGCGCCTAGTAATTGTGCGGAGGCGGCAGCGGCTAATCCTACTGGACCAGCACCTGCCACATAAACTGTTGAACCTGGGCCAACACCAGCCGTCACTGCCCCATGGAAGCCGGTAGGGAAGATGTCTGATAACATGGTCAGGCCAGTTATTTTTTCTAAAGCTTGTTCTTTATCAGGAAATTTTAGTAGGTTAAAGTCAGCGTAAGGCACCATAACGTATTCGGATTGCCCACCCACCCAGCCACCCATATCGACATAACCAAAGGCCGCACCCGCCCTACCAGGATTAACGTTAAGACAAACACCTGTGTTGCCTTCACGGCAGTTTCTGCATCGTCCACAGGCGATATTAAAAGGTACAGAGACAATGTCACCCAGCTCAAGATATTCTACATCGCGGCCCATCTCTACAACCATACCGGTGATTTCATGGCCTAACACTAAACCTGGTTGGGCTGTGGTACGGCCCCTAACCATATGTTGATCGCTACCACAGATATTGGTTGTGACAACTTTTAAAATAACACCGTGATGGCAGGATCGGTTACCTATAGCGAGCTCTGGATAAGCAATATTTTGTATCTCAACGTTGCCTGGCCCAGTATATACCACGCCACGATTTGCATGATTTGAAGACATAACTGACTCTCTTTTTTGGTTGATGTTAAAATTTTGTTACTATAATTTAAGCCTTGTAAGGGGCCATGACATTTCCATTCAAGACCAAAAGATGTCTAAAAAAGACAGTGCAGGGATGTTTATTAAAAAATGGTAACGGGTTTTGTGCTCGGGAAAGTGAGCAAATAGGCCTGATAAGTAACATCATTTTCCATTATTCGTTAGGGTCATAAGTCAGTATTTACTAGGCCAGAACACCTGATGATGGATGTTCATTTTTGCCCGTTAATGAGAGTAGGTTGTTACGTGTAAGTGTTTTTTTGACGTTAAAATAGGTCGTATCGTTAAGCTGTTAATGACAATTGCTTTGAATTTGGTGCAGACAAAGACCCTGCACCGGGGATTATTTTACAAACACCACGGTTTTTTTTCCATGTAAAAAGATTCGCTTTTCAATATGATATTGCACCGCCCTAGCCAGGGTTAAACATTCGATGTCACGTCCTTTGGCCGCCAAATCTTGTGGATAATAGCCATGGTCCACGGTTTCCACTCCCTGGCTAATAATGGGCCCTTCATCCAACTCATCACTGACATAGTGGGCTGTTGCGCCAACCAGTTTGATACCTTTTTCGTAAGCCTGATGGTAGGGCTTTGCGCCTTTAAATCCAGGCAATAGTGAATGATGGATATTGATTGCCCAACCTGCCAGTTTTTTGCACATATCGCTGGATAATATTTGCATGTACCTCGCAAGTATCACTAAATCAGTATCAAATTGCTCAACTATCTGCCAAATCTGTGCTTCTTGTTGGACTTTCGTGTCGCTAGTAATAGGACAGTGGAAATACGGAATGTTGTGCCAGCTTGCCAAGGCTTCACAATCTGGGTGATTGGAAACAATCCCTTGAATATCGACAGCTAAACTTCCAATTCGCCAGCGATACAGCAGATCGTTAAGGCAATGATCTTGTTTGGATACCAATATCACAACCTTGGGTTTATAAGACTTGGGTGATAATTGCCATTGCATGGAAAACTTTTCAGCTTGAGGACCAAAACCCGCAGTAAAGCTTTGGCGATCAAACTCAGTTTCACAATCGGGACGAAATTCAATACGAATAAAAAACTGACCTTTATCCGTATCATCAAAGGAATGAATTTCAGTGATATAAAATCCGTGCTGGTACAAATAACTAGTAACCACATCTACCGTGCCAGGTAGACTTGGACAACTGGCAGTAATGATCTGCGTTTGGGCACTTTGTAGTAGGCTGCTAGCAGACTGTGACATATTTGCTCCTTAAACTTGGGATCCGCAGTTGAACAGGCCCTAATGTGAGCCACAAAAAAAAGCTTATATTGATATCAATCATAATATTAACTATCACTTGTAGCGCTCAACTACCGTTTGTAGGTTGAGCGTTTAGGTAAATAAAAAGGTGTTACAGGGTAACGCTGAGTCCATATTCTTTACTGCTTTGCTGTAGCCATAACCAGATGTAATCCGCAAAGCTGCGACGAATGATTAACTGGAAATTATACTCGCCTGTGCGCCTTATATGGGCAGACGATTTAGCTAAGGCAGTGCCAATTACCTTGTTTATGGGGAAACTATCTAAATGTAAATCATAGCCTATGGATTTTTGTAAAAGCTGCAGACAATCTTTACCACTTATCTCCAGCATAGTCTGGGCACCACTGATGTCAGATACTGCAAAATGTCCCCTAAGGGATTGTCTTAATTTGCCTTCTATAGCAGCTTCAGTGACTCCGTCAACTATGACCAACCACTCATCAGGTGATAACCACATTATAGTGGTGTTGGCATTTTGAGCAGATGAGCAGGGCGCTAAGGGTAGATCTAGATCTAAGGCGCTTTTTACGCCCTTTAAAAAATCGGGATCATTAGCATTACCCCGTAAATTTAAATGACCGAGTAATTTTGCCTCACGCAAGATGACACCACCGTTGATTTTCAAGGCCGCTAAGCCCGCAAAATCTGCATGCTCTAAGGGGGATTCTACTCTGGCTGAATTAGACATTTTGACGTTCTCCTTTGGGGTCATAAAAAACCGAACTACAGATTTCAGCTTCCACTGTTGTGCCATCCGCTAAGGGCAAAAATACGGATTGTCCTTTGCGATCGATGCCGCCTTTTACTACAGCTAGGGCGAAAGAGTAGCCTAAACAGGCACTAAAATAACTGGAGGTAACATGTCCAACCATAGTCATTGGTATGGCCTGACCTTTTTCAAAAACAATTTGTGCACCTTCTGGCAAGACAAAATTGGGATCTTTGGGTTTTAGTCCCACTAGTTGTTTGCGATCGCTGCGTTGGTTGTCTATGCGGGTCCAGGAACGTTTGCCCAGATAACTAAATTCTTTTTTCTTACCTACGACCCAATTCATATCCAGATCCTGAGGTGTCACTGAACCATCAGTATCTTGACCGATAATAATAAAACCCTTTTCGGCCCGTAATATGTGCATGGTCTCGGTGCCATAAGGCGTAATATTGAATTCTTCACCTGCCGCTATAACCGCTTCCCAAGTGTGCAGACCATAATTAGCTTGTACATTGATCTCAAAGGATAATTCACCGGTGAAAGAAATTCGGAATATTCTCGCTTTTACCCCGGCAACCTCTGCGGGGATCCACCCCATGTAGGGGAAGGCCTCATTGCTGACATCGGCCGAGGTGATTTTTTCTAAGACCTTACGGCTGTTAGGGCCAGATATGGTCATGGTCGCCCAATGATCCGTGACGGTACTAAAGTACACTTCCAGCTCAGGCCATTCAGTTTGGTGCCATAGTTCTAACCAAGCTAATACTCCCGGGGCCCCACCTGTGGTAGTGGTCATCAGAAAACGGTTGTCGTCTATGCAAGACGTCACACCATCGTCAAACACCATGCCATCTTCTTTACACATTACGCCATAACGACACCTGCCAGGGGCCAGTTGACTCCAGGGATTAGTGTATATGCGGTTTAAGAATTCTCGGGCGTCCTTACCTTGAATGTCTATTTTACCCAAAGTGGAGGCGTCCAAAATGCCCACGCTATTGCGGGTGGCTAAACATTCTCGCTGTAGCGATTGCTGCATGGTTTCACCCGGCTGAGGGAAGTACCAGGGACGTTTCCATTGGCCCACATCTTCAAATTCAGCGCCTTGGGCTAAATGCCAACTATGCATGGCAGTAAATCGAGCCGGATCAAATAATTGTTTTACATCACTGCCCGCTAAGGCACCGAAGGTAACAGGCGTATACATGGGACGGAAAATGGTGGTACCGGTTTCAGGTATCGTTTTACCTAGGGATTTGGCGGTGACCGCCATACCGTTTATATTACCTAACTTACCTTGATCGGTTCCAAAGCCTAAAGCGGTATAACGTTTTACGTGCTCTATAGATTCAAAGCCTTCGCGGTTGGCCATCTCTATGCCTGCAGCGGTGACATCGTTTTGATAATCGACGAACTGTTTAGGGGCGCGACTGGTGGGTTTAAAGTGGGGTATATGAAATAGCGCCATTGACGCAGATTCAGATAATTCATCTATTTGTGGTACTACGTTAAGGTCATCGTCGTGATCGTTTCCGTGACCTTTGCAGGCTTCTTGTGCCGCTACTGCGCCGCAGCTAAAACCGTCTTTCAGTGTCTGGGATAGATTATAGACACCCTGTAAACCGCCACATACATGTTGTGCCTGCACCGTTTCTCCAGGTACAAAACCCTGAATGTCGTCACGCCATACGGGCCTGCTGCCGGTATGGGAAGATAAATGGATCACCGGACTCCAGCCACCAGAACTGGCAACGGTATCACAGACATAATTAACTGAACTGCCCAAGACTTTATCAGCGCTGTCGTTGAGTTTTGCAACCTCCACGGATTTGACCCGCTTACTGCCTTTAACGTCGATAATGGCATGGCCAAATACAATATTGATCCCACGCTGCATGGCTTCTTTAACCATGTCGCCATCGGAGCTTGCACGGGTATCAACAATCAATGCAACCTTTCTGCCGGCGTCATGCCAATCTAAGGCGGCTTTATAGGCATAGTCATTGGTTGTCATTAGGGCTAAGGTTTTGCCGGGTACGACGCCATAACGATTAATATAGGTGGAGACTGCCGAGGCTAACATACAACCAGGCACATCGTTATTGCCGTACACTAATGGCCGTTCATGAGCGCCTGTGGCTAAAATAACTTGTTTGGCCCGCACTTTATGTAAACGTTGGCGGGTGCCGTTATGATCCACTTCGCCTAAATGATCGCTGCGGCGTTCATTTATGCCAATATAATTGTGATCAAAATAGCCAAATACGGTACTGCGTGGTAGCAAAATGACATTTTTATTCTGGGCCAATTCACTTATGGTCTTGTCTATCCATACTTGTGCCGCCTGGCCGTCGAGTAGCTGTCTGGTGCACAATAAGCTACCACCCAATTCATTCTGTTCGTCAGCAATAATAACCCGTGCGCCAGCGCGGGCAGCTGACAACGCAGCAGATAGACCTGCCGGGCCTGCACCTACTATCATTACATCACAATGGTGATGCAACTTATCATAACTATCTGGATCCGGTAATTGAGGACTACAACCTAGGCCTGCACCTTTACGAATAATTTTTTCATATGACATCCACATGGATTGGGGAAACATAAAAGTTTTATAATAAAACCCCGGTGGCATTGCTGCGCCACCTATTTTCCCTACCGTCCCCATCAAATCGAAATCCACGTTCGGCCAACCATTGGTTGAGTGGCACTCTAGGTTTTTATACAACTCAGTTTGTGTCGCCCGGGGATTCGGTATGGTGGTGGCTTGGCTTGAGCCCACCTGGAAAATAGCGTTTGGCTCCTGGGCATCAGCGGTGACAATGCCACGGGGGCGGCTATATTTAAAACTTCTGCCCACCACATCCACACCATTAGCTAATAACGCTGATGCCAGGGTGTCACCTTCAAAACCTTGATAGGTTTTGTTATTAAAAGTGAAAACTAAGGTTTTATGCCGATTGATACGGCCACCATTATCGACACGGTTTATCTGTTTCATTTTGTATCCTCAGTAGTGATACTGGGTTGTTGACCCATCTTGTAGGTTTCTAATATCTGATAGGTTACGGTATGTCGCGTCATATTAAAAAACTTGCGGCAACCGTGGCTATGAGCCCACATTTCATGATGTAGACCACGAGGATTTTTTCGAAAGAACAAGTAACTCGCCCACTCCTGGTCGGTGAGTTCCTCTGGCGCTAATGGACGTATAATGTGCGCTTCGCCCACAACGCTAAACTCTTCTTCTTCGCGATATTCTTCGCAGTAGGGACAATGGATATGTAACATGCTTAAAACTCCCGTACTTAGTGCGCAACACCGGCAGCGCCGTGTTCGTCAATTAATTTACCCGAAGTGAAACGGTCAATGTTAAAGGCTTTGGCCAGAGGGTGAGGCTCGTCTTTGGCAACGGTATGGGCAAATACCTGTCCCGAACCTGGTGTGGCTTTAAAGCCACCGGTACCCCAACCACAATTAAAATACAGTCCTTTAATATGGGTTTTAGATATGATGGGACAGGCATCGGGGCAGGTATCAACCACTCCTCCCCATGCGCGGTTTAAGCGTACTCGGCTGAATATGGGGAACATTTCAATAATGGCCGCAATGGTGTGCTCCACAACATCAAATGAGCCACGTTGACCATAACCCAGGTAACTGTCAATACCGGCACCAATGACCAGGTCGCCCTTGTCCGATTGGCTCAGATAACCATGCACATGATTCGACATCACCACTGTATCGAGTATGGGTTTAATGGGCTCAGATACCATGGCCTGTAAAGGATGTGACTCTAAGGGTAAGTCTATGCCCACCATTTTGGCCAAGGTACTAGAGTTACCAGATGCAACACAGGCAACTTTATCCGCAGAAATAAAACCACGGTTGGTTTCCACGCCACATACCGCGCCATCTTTACGGCGAATACCGGTTACTTCAGTTTGTTGCAATAAATCGACACCTAAGGCATCCGCAGCACGGGCAAAACCCCAGGCAACGGCGTCATGCCGTGCGGTGCCACCCCGGGCTTGCCAGGATGCGCCCATCACCGGATAGCGAGCGTTTTTGGAACAATCGAGAATGGGCACCTTCGCTTGCACTTGAGCGTTATTGAGTACTTGTGAATCAATACCATTGAGACGATTGGCGTTGACCCGCCGCTCTATGTCGCGCATATCTTGCAAGCTATGGCCGAGATTCAATACTCCCCGTTGGCTGAACATAAGATTATAATTTAGATCCTGAGCCAAACCTTCCCATAATTTTAATGAATGTTCGTACAAGTGAGCGGCTTCGTCCCACAAATAATTGGAGCGCACAATGGTGGTATTACGCGCCGTATTTCCACCACCAAGATAGCCTTTTTCAACCACTGCGATATTGGTTAAACCATGCTCTTTTGCCATATAATAGGCTGTCGCCAAACCATGACCACCGCCACCCACTATCACCACATCATAATGTTTTTTAGGCGCGGGATTACGCCACACGCGTTGCCAGTTTTCGTGATGACTCATGGAATGTTTTAACAGTCCGAACCCAGAGTATTTTTGCATGGTTCTACCTTATTCTTAATTTCGCGGTCAATATTTATGTGTTTATCAAATCCAATTATTTGGTTGAGGTCTATTGATTAGCTATAAACCGGATTCGCGTCACACAAGGCCAAGACTTTATTGCGCACTGAGTTGATGGTCGCTTCATTGTGTATGTCATCCAAAACATCGCAGATCCAGTGAGTCAATTCACACACGTCCTCAACACCAAAGCCTCTGCTGGTCACCGCAGGTGTGCCAATACGTAAACCACTGGTGACAAAGGGTGATTGAGGGTCGTTGGGTACAGAGTTTTTGTTTACTGTAATATTTGCCCGGCCCAAGGCCGCATCGGCGTCTTTACCTGTGATCCCTTTATTGATGAGATCTAACAAAAACAGGTGATTGTCGGTTCCACCAGATACGACGTTATAGCTGCGCTGCTTAAAAATTGCGGCCATAGCACGGGCGTTATCGATAACCTGTTGTTGATAGACAACAAAGTCCTCTTGCATGGCTTCTTTAAAGGAAATAGCTTTGGCTGCGATCACATGCATCAAGGGGCCACCCTGGCCACCAGGGAAAACGGCTGAATTGAGTTTTTTCTCTAAGGTGGCGTTTTCTTTGGCCAATATCAATCCACCACGAGGTCCACGCAAGGTTTTATGGGTAGTTGTAGTAACAACATCGGCAATAGGCACAGGATTAGGATAAAGCCCGGCGGCAACCAAACCTGCTACATGGGCCATATCGACAAAGAGCCAAGCGCCAATACTGTCGGCGATATCACGAAAGCGTTGCCAGTCAACGACGCGTGAGTAGGCCGAAAAACCGGCAATGATCATTTTCGGTTTGTGCTCTTGTGCTAATCTTTCAACTTGTTGATAGTTAATTTCACCAGTACTTTCATCCAGACCATATTGTATAGCATTGTAGATTTTTCCCGAAAAACTTACTTTTGAGCCATGAGTTAAATGGCCTCCATGGGCTAGACTCATGCCCAACACAGTATCACCCGGTTGTAGTAGCGCCATAAACACCGCGGCATTCGCTTGGGAGCCTGAATGAGGTTGGACATTGGCATAATCTGCAGAAAATAACGTTTTGGCGCGGTCGATGGCTACTTGTTCGACTATGTCGACATGTTCACAGCCACCATAATAACGTTTTCCTGGATAACCTTCAGCGTATTTATTGGTCAACTGAGTGCCCTGTGCTTGCATTACACGGGCACTGGTATAATTCTCTGAAGCAATCAGTTCTACATGATCCTGTTGTCGTTTATCTTCACTAAGGATTGCTTGCCATATTGGTTCATCAAAACCTGCTATTTGATCATTTTTGTAAAACATTGTGACATCTCCAGTGCCCGACAAAAGGCCCAGTTTTATGTGTGTAAAGCGTATAAAAGCAAGTTAAACTTGATATCAATGGTCTTGCTGTTGTCTGCTTCGAATACTTCGCTTGGCATACAATGGCCTGACCCTTTGATCAGAATAATATCCCTCGTTCGCCTAACCAATAGTTCTGCTAACGCCACACTTGCGACTATTAGCGACATGTTTTTCTGCTTAGAAATGTCGCTAAATAATCAGAAAAATTCTAACAAACAGTGATTTATAATGTGGGTCAAGACCCTATACCCAAATCCATTGGCGTTGCTGCTAGGCTTAATATTCGATAGACACATCGCCCTGGGGAATGCTGCAGCAGCTAAGAATATACCCTTCTGCTTCATCATCTTCGGTGATCCCTCCGTTGTGTGACATTTCTACCTTGCCAGTGGTTTTTTTAACAATACAGGTTCCGCACATCCCCATTCCACATCCTTTGGGTATGTGTAAACCTAGTAGTGCGGCCGCGGCATGCACCGTTTGTCCGGGTTGGATCTTCACCGATTTACCACTATTACTAAATTCTATTTGTAGTAGGTCCTGATTATCAATCTCTAGATTGGCATTATCATCAGCTTGTTGTTCGGCATCTAATAGGACTTCTTCTGGCGGAGCACTAAAACTTTCCTCATGGTAATTAGTCATGTCAAAACCAGCGGCTATGAGTATATTTTTTACTGCGTTCATATAAGGAGGGGGTCCGCAACAAAATACGGTTCGTTGCATGAAATCAGGGGCAATAATATCGAGTTTTTTGCGATCAAAAAAACCTGTGTAACCGCTCCAGCTTTCACCGTTTTCAACATATTCACAAATTAAATTCAGCTTAAAATTATCAATCCGCGTATCAATGAGTTCGAGTTCACGGCGATAGATGATGTCTTTGGGCGTTCGTGCGCTGTGCACAAAGATCATGTCAACGTTAGTATTGGTGTCATACCACCATCTCACCATCGACATTACCGGGGTAATACCCACACCACCGGAGAGCAGTAATACTTTGTCGTCGAAAATGTCAATGCAGTTAAAACGGCCCACGGGGCCATGTACCGCCAACAAATCTCCGGGCTTTAAATTATCATGCATCCAGTTCGATACTTGGCCATCTAGGATGCGTTTAATGGTCACCGAAAAGCTATAAGGCACAGACGGAGAGGACGATATGGTGTAACTACGCAGGACCTGCTGGCCATTAATTTCCAGTTCAAAGGTGACAAATTGACCTGGTTTAAAAAAATGCATGACCGGGGTGGTCGCATTAAAGCAAAAGGTATAAACGTCGGCCGTTTCATAGATAACTTTTACGCATTGAATTTCATGCCGGCCATTAGCCCAAGTCTGTGTATTAACTTCGGTAAAAGAGTTATCGCTCATAAAAATTGAGTTCCGATCATAAGCTTAATTGTGCATAGAATATCGTACAGTAAGCCTTCGCCTACTTCGCCAAAAACGACATAACTGTAACCAATATCACCAAAGTTGCAAAAAGGAATAAATCCAATTAAATCCAATTAAATCCAATACAGTAACAATGCAGTTTAATTATGACTAAATGTCGGTATTAGAGTGTGATTTTGTCGTTTATAGAGAAGTTGAGTTAACAAGAGGACTGCAAAATCAACAGAATAATTTAATGGGCTCATGCCAATTATGCAAAGGTCAAGTAATATCACGATGTACAGTTATAATCATAAGCTAAACGGCTTTTCTATACCGGTAATAGGGACATACCATGACTGATCGACATATCAAGCTTGATTCGCTTTTACCTGTATCGTGCAGTGAGCAAGTGTCTGAATATTTAAACTCTCACCCAGTCGGTTTTTCTTTGCCTCGGAAGTTTTACACCGACCAACATTATTTTGATCTTGAAATGGAACAAATCTTTCAAAAAGAATGGCTTTTTGTCGGTCTAACCTGTGAAATCCCAGCTAAAGGTAATTTTATTACACTTCAGATTGGTAGCAGTCCGATTACGATAGTTAGAGGTGATCAGGGTCAGATCAGGGCGTTTCATAATGTTTGTCGCCATCGTGGCTCGAAGTTGTGTTTGGCAAAACAGGGTAAAGTGGCCAAACTGGTGTGCTCCTATCATCAATGGACCTATGAGCTGGATGGTAATTTGCTTTATGCGGGCACAAATATGGGCAGTGATTTTGATAAATCAAAATTTTCATTACACCCCATTAATTGTCGAACCGCCGGGGGATATATGTATGTTTCCCTTAGTGATAATCCGACTAACATAGACGCCTATTTCGACGATCTGCAACGCTATCTTGAACCCTATGATCTTGACAATGCGAAAGTGGCTGTGCAAAGCACTATAGTTGAAGAGGCTAACTGGAAATTGGTGATTGAGAATAACCGAGAGTGTTACCATTGTGATGGTTCACATCCCGAGTTATTAACTAGCCTGTTGGAGTGGGATGACACCGAAGATCCTCGTGCCAGTGATGAATTTAGGGCTCTGGTGGCCAGTAAACAAGCCATTTGGGAAGCCGAAGGCATTCCTTATAAACATGTTTCCCACGGTCACGGTCTGCGTAATCGTATCGTACGTATGCCACTTAAAGATGGCACCGTAGCCATGACTCAAGATGGTCGTGCAGCCTGTAGTAAATTGATGGGGCGGATTAAAAATCCAGATTTGGGCTCTATGCGTATTTTACATTTACCTAACTCCTGGTGCCACGCGCAAGGTGATCATATTGTCGTCTTTGAGGTAAGACCCTTAGGGCCTCAGCTGACGGAGGTCATCACCAAATGGGTGGTCAATAAAGAGGCGGTTGAAGGTGTTGACTATAATATTGATAGGCTGACTTATGTGTGGAATGCAACAAACAGCCAAGACCGTAATTTGGTGGAAAACAATCAGCGTGGCGTTAACTCTATCGCTTATCAGCCGGGGCCCTATTCAGAAACCTATGAGTTTGGTGTGATCAATTTTATTGATTGGTTTAGTCACTCCATGCAAAAAAATATTGCGGCTAACGGTCCCCAATAAAGAACACGGCTATGGGCGTCAGTCGATTAACCCTGACGCTTTTAGACGGGGCGAATGACTGAGAAATAGTTAAGGTATTGATATTTGTTTTATCGCACATTAGGGTACTTATTAAAGTGGATTGATATACGATGGCTGCTTAGGTGGGCGCAGAATAATCGCTTAACTGAGTGACGGCTATATTGACCCGCTGATGAATCTGTGGATTATCTAGCGCCACCAATGCAATTAGTTGCAAACGCATACTGGGTGCCCAAAAACGTTGGATATGTTTGGCTATCTCGCTGATGCACTCAAGCTGCTCTCTACCATGTGATAGGTTGAGGGCAATTTGGTTGGCCATTTCAATCAAATGTGAGGTACTGGAATGTGACATTGGATATTCCCTTTGACTATGTTAGATGACGAATATTAGCTGTAATGAGTCTGTCTACCGCTTCGGGCAAAACCTACTAGGGTTAAATCTATTTGTTTGGCCACCTCAATAGCTAAGGTAGTGGGAGCCGATACCGCCACTAGATATCTCATACCCACACGACTCGCTTTACTCACCATCTCATAGCTGGCCCGACTAGAAATTAAGGCAAAACCCTGATTTAGCTTCAAGATGTCGAGCTTGTTCTTCGGCTGGCTTAACTGATGTCATTGAATGGCTCTGATGCTTTATTCAAAAAATGGTGCTGACGGGCGGTGAACTCTCGATATTCTGCCTGCCATTTAGCGGGTTCACTGACCTGAGTCACCTGCACCGCAGTCACCTTATATTCTGGGCAGTTGGTGGCCCAGTCTGAATTGTTGGTCGTCACTACATTGGCACCACTTAAGGGATGATGGAAGGTCGTATAGACTACACCGGGTTGCATACGCTTACTGATTGTAGCACGTAGTGCAGTCGTGCCAGCGCGACTGGCAATGCCTACCCAATCTCCTGGTGTAATGCCCCGTTCCTCGGCGTCGTGGGGATGGATCTCTAGTCTATCTTCTTCGTGCCAGATTTGGTTGTCGGTACGCCGGGTTTGCGCCCCTACATTGTATTGGCTCAAAATCCGTCCGGTGGTTAACAACAAGGGAAAGTGTTTATTGACTTTTTCTGGGGTAGCAACATATTCAGTAATCGCAAATTTACCCTGTTTGCCCACAAAATCACTTATGTGCATCACAGGTGTACCCTCGGGTGCTTGTTCATTACAAGGCCATTGAATACTGCCAAGCTTATCTAGCAGGGCATAATTGACACCGTTAAAGGTTGGAGTGAGTGCAGCAATTTCATCCATTATTTCTGAGGGATGAGCATAGTTCATCTCATAACCTAAGGCTTTCGCTAACGCGACCGTGACTTGCCAGTCTTCTTTGCCGGCCAAAGGCTGCATCAGTTTTCTGACTCTGGATATGCGTCGCTCTGCATTGGTGAAAGTCCCATTTTTTTCCATAAAGGACGAGCCGGGTAAAAACACATGGGCATATTTTGCGGTTTCATTTAAAAACAGATCCTGTACAACAATACATTCCATCGCCATCAATGCTTGTTGAACATGCTGGGTATTGGGATCAGATTGGGCGATATCTTCCCCCTGGCAATACAAGCCTTTAAAATGGCCATTAATTGCGCTATCAAACATGTTTGGAATACGTAAGCCTGGTTCGTGATCCAGCTCGACCTGCCAAGCATTTTCGAATAAATGGCGGGTAGTGGTATCACTCACATGGCGATAACCCGGTAACTCATGAGGGAATGACCCCATGTCACACGCACCTTGCACATTGTTTTGCCCACGTAAGGGGTTAACGCCCACCCCTTCACGGCCAATATTGCCGGTAGCCATGGCTAAATTGGCGATACCCATTACCGCGGAAGATCCTTGGGAATGTTCAGTGACTCCCAGACCATAATAAATAGCGCCGTTATTCGCCTTAGCATATAAACGCGCTGCCGCCCTCATTTCTTGGGCAGGCACGCCTGTTATCTGCCAGGTGTTTTCTGGCGCATGACGTGCATCCTTAATATGTTCAAACCATTTGCTAAAGGCAAGATCATTGCAGCGACGGGTGATAAAGTCATTATCGAGCAACGCTTCATCGACAATGACATGGGCGATGGCATTGATCAGCGCAACATTGGTCCCTGGGCGCAATTTTAGATGATGTTGGGCTTTGGTATGGGGGCTATTAACTAAATCAATAGTACGGGGATCAACCACGATAAGTTTCGCGCCCTGGCGCAGGCGACGTTTTAACATGGATGCAAACACCGGGTGTGCATCAGTGGGATTGGCACCAATGACTAAGATAACATCGGCGGCCATAACGGATTGAAATGTTTGAGTGCCAGATGACTCATTTAAGGTCGCTTTGAGTCCATAACCAGTAGGGGAGTGACACACTCGGGCGCAGGTATCGACATTGTTATTGTTAAACACCGCACGAACTAGCTTCTGCACTAAATAGGTTTCTTCATTAGTGCAGCGAGACGACGTTATTGCCCCAATGCTATTGCGTCCATGTTGTTCTTGGATGCTACGGAATTTATTGGCAGTGAAGTCCAAGGCTTGTTGCCAACTGACTTTCTGCCAAGGCTCATCAATGGAATTTCGGATCATTGGGGAAGTAATGCGATCCTTATGATTGGCATAACCAAAGGCAAAACGGCCTTTAACACAGGAATGACCCTGATTAGCCTGACCATTTTTATCCGGCACCATGCGGATCACCTTTTCACCCTGCATATCAGCCTTAAACGAACAGCCCACACCACAGTATGCACAGGTTGTGATCACACTGTGATCGGGCTGACCCATTTCAACGATGGATTTTTCCATGAGCGTAGAGGTGGGGCATGCTTGCACACAAGCGCCGCAAGACACACAATCAGAGTCGATGAAACTCTGGTTTTGCCCAGCCACCACTTTGGAGTCAAAACCTCGTCCCTCAATAGTTAAGGCAAAGGTGCCTTGAACGTCTTCACAAGCTCGCACACAACGGGAGCAGACAATGCATTTTGAGGCATCAAAGTCAAAATAAGGATTGGAGGTATCGGTGCTTGCATCCAGATGATTTTCGCCACTGAATCCGTAACGTACCTCGCGTAATCCCACGCCCCCCGCCATGTCTTGTAATTCGCAGTCACCATTCGCTGGGCAAGTTAAACAGTCTAGCGGGTGATCAGAAATATATAGCTCCATTACATTACGGCGTAACTTAGCCAAAGCCGGGGTTTGGGTTTGTACTTTCATACCCGCTTTGACCGGCGTTGTACAAGAAGCCGGCATACCTCGCATGCCTTCAATGCTTACCATACACAGGCGGCAGGAGCCAAAGGGCTCAAGATTATCACTGGCGCATAATTTAGGAATGTTAATATTTAAAATGGCCGCTGCACGTAGCACAGAAGTACCCTGTGGTACCGTAATCGATACTCCATCAATGTCTAAGGTTATCTCAGTGGTAGAGAATTTTTCAGGGGTACCCAAATCTCGCTGTGCATGAATAGGGTTGATAATCGAGTCTGTTTTAGGATCAAAATATTGGATCATTTGGACGTGTTCTCTTGATGAGTCGAGCGAGGGTCGACGAGTAAAGGTGCAAGGCCGAAATCAGCTGGATAATATTTTAAGGCACTTCTGACCGGGATTGGCGTCATCCCACCCATGGCGCACAATGAAGCCAATTCCATGGTGTCACATAGTTCATTTAATAGGCTCAGTGATTGCTGGCGCTGTCCTTGGTCGGCATGCACATCTGTGAGCTTGTCGATCACTTCCACGCCGCGCACTGCGCCAATGCGACAGGGGGTGCATTTACCGCAGGATTCTACGACACAAAACTCCATGGCAAAACGTGCTTGTACGGCCATATCCACAGTGTCGTCAAACACCACCACACCACCATGGCCAAGTACCGCGTTGATTTTAGCAAATTCTTCATAATCTATAGGGGTTGACCAGTGCTCAGGCGCTAGGTATGCGCCCAATGGACCACCAACTTGCACACTGCGCATGGGCCGATTAGTTTTACAGCCACCCCCCAAATCTTCCAGTAATTCATCTAAGCTCAAACCAAAGGCCAGTTCGAGTAAACCCGGTCGGGAAATATTGCCCGCTAACTGCATGGGAATGGTGCCCCTTGAGCGTCCAATGCCAAAATCCCGATAAAACTCACCGCCGCGACTTAAAATAATGGGCACAGAGGCTAGAGAGATAACGTTGTTGACGACGGTAGGCTGGCCGAATAAGCCTTCAATAGCAGGCAAGGGCGGCTTAGCTCTGACTACCCCCCGTTTACCTTCAAGACTTTCTAACAGGGATGTTTCTTCGCCACAAATATAGGCCCCCGCGCCTAAGCGTACTTCTAAGGCAAAACGTTTGCCGCTGCCACAAATATTGTCGCCCAAATACCCCGCTGCTTCTGCTCGGTTAATGGCCATATTCAATATTTTATGGGCTTGGGGATATTCGCTGCGCAAGTAGATATACCCCTGCGTGGCACCCACGGCCAAGCCTGCAATCAGCATACCTTCAATCAGTACCAGAGGATCACCCTCCATCAACATACGGTCAGCAAAGGTCCCTGAATCGCCTTCATCAGCGTTACACACAATGTACTTTTGCTCGGAGGGGGTATCAAGCACGGTTTGCCACTTGATCCCGGTTGGAAAGGCCGCGCCACCTCGGCCACGTAAACCTGACTCCTTGACTTGTAATACGATTGCTTGTGGGCTCTGAGACAGCGCGTTTTTTAAGCCTGTAAATCCGTCATGGCGGATATAATCCTCTATATCCAAGGGATCGATCAGACCTACTCTGGCAAAGGTTAAGCGCTGTTGTTTTTTCATCCAAGGTAGATTGTCGGTTAAACCTAGACACAGCCGATGATTATTGAGCCCAGAAAAGGGTTGTTGCTGGAAAATATCTGCTACATCCTCAGGCTTAACTGGGCCATACGCGATGCGGCCCTGGGCGGTTTCAAACTCAACTAAGGGCTCTAGCCAAACCATGCCTCTGGTGCCATTTCTTACCAGTGTTACATCCATGTCAGGCTGTTTGATTAAGTATTGCTGAATACGCTCAGCTACCGCTTCGCTGCCTTTAGACAGCGCACTGGTATCCAGTGACACAAAAACCCTATTTGCTATAGATGCGCAAGTGCTATTCATGTGAGCTCAACTTTATAGGTCACTAGTGCTTCCAATAATTCGTCAAATTTATTTATGTCCATTTCTCCGTATATTTTTTCACCAATACGAATAGCCGGGGAACAGGCACAATTCCCCAAGCAATAAACTGGCTCTAGGGTGTATTTCCCATCTTTTGTAGTTTGGTGATAATCAATATTCAAACGCTGTTTAATGTCTTTTTCTAATCCTGTTGAGCCCAAGGCTTGGCAGGACTCAGCAAGACATATGGAAATTTTATTTTGTCCGGGTTTATGCGTTAAAAAATGATGGTAGAAACTGATTACCCCGTGGATTTCAGCGCTGGATTGGTTCAGTGTTGAAGCAATCATAGGCACCACTTCAGGGGGAACATAACCCAATTGGTCTTGGATACTGTGTAATATAGGCAGCAGAGCACCAGGGAGGGTTTTATGTTGTTCAAGTAGGTTGTTTATTGTATGAATATCAGCTGTACTGATTGCGCTCATAGGTATTATTCATGTTGTGACTTTTATACCTCCACCTTAATGCCATTAGTGTAGTATACGTTTAACTGATTAAGACATACACATACCCAATTAAGACATGGTTCGGTATACACCAGCAACATTGATAAATAAAAAGATCACTTCATTTATGATAATGTCGTTTTAAGTGCCTATGTAGTCGTTATTGAAATGTCGGCGTGGTCGCTATTTCACCAGTATTAGCCGTGATAATATCTGCTGTTAATCGGATGAAAATACTGAAGAACTGATTAATAATCACTAAAACATAAAATTAATTTGTGCTAAACAAGAGGTATTGATTCATGTCATCCGCTTCTAATTTATATAATGATAAAAGCAATAAAACGTTAACTATAGGTTTTTTATTACAGAGTAATTTCACGATGATCGCTCTGTGTTCGGCTATTGAACCGCTACGCATGGCCAATCAGCTGGCTGGCAAAAAACTATATGCTTGGACTCTGATTAGTCAAGATGGTCATGCGGTGTTGGCCAGCGACGGTTTAAGTGTCAACGTGGATTGTCGTATTGATAAACACCGTCTCTATGACGCAGTGGTAGTGTGTGGAGGAATTGCGATTAAAGATACCATCACCAAGGCAACCCTAAGCTGGTTGAACTACTTATCTCGCAATAAAGTGACCTTAGGCGGGATCTGTACGGGCAGTTACCTCTTGGCAAAGGCTGGCTTATTGGACGGCATTAAATGCACCATACATTGGGAACTCTTAGCCAGCTGGCAAGAGGAATTTCCAAATATCAAAAGTACTAATCAGCTGTTTACCATTGAGAACAAACGTTGGTGCAGTTCAGGTGGCATTGCCCCAATGGATTTAATGTTATGCCTTATCGGCAAAGCCCATGGTAAAGCATTGCAAATCGCCATTTGTGAGATGTTTAACCATGAACATTTTCGTGATGAGTCTGAGATGCAACGTATTCCATTGCAGCATGTTTTAGGCGCAAATCAATCCAAATTACAAGAAATCGTCCATTTAATGGAGGCGAATATTGAAGAAATATTAAGTTTGGATGAGCTGGCTTCTTATGTGGTCTTATCCAGACGTCAGCTTGAGCGTTTATTTCAGCGATACTTACATTGCTCACCCCACCGCTATTATTTGCAAATACGCTTAACCCGAGCGCGTCAATTAATTAAACAGACCAATCTGTCCATTATCGAAGTCGCTATTTGCTGTGGTTTTGTTTCTACCCCCCACTTTAGTAAATGTTATCGTAATACATTTAGGATCCCACCAAGAGATGAACGCGTCAATCGTGGTCTAACATTGCCATCTGAGGCTGCCAGTGAAGAGTCTACTTTTGGTTCAATTCTGTGTACTAGTTGAGACTTTTTTGATGTATATACTGCTCTGCGTAGATAAATTTACTTTACTTATAGTAGGGCTACCTCCATCTATTATAAGTAACCCCCCCTCAAATACTTTGCCTGTGCAGATTAAATTTTCTGCTTAGGAAAAATATAATGTGTAGATTAAACAACTTTTTATCACCTGCATGTAGCTAGCTAACCTTTTTATTGTGAAAAACGTAAGCCCTGGATATCTCAGTTTAGCTTATCTGCGTTCTTTGCCCAGTTGCGTTTATCCGGTTCACACAAATAGGCGTCTTTTAGCAAAGGGAGATATCATATGCGACCTTGCCTTTAGAACAAACACGACGTGATTAGCCAATAATGAGTCGTATTAGCCCAAATCAGCCATATTGCCAATGCTAGACTGAATCAAGATTTCTACTTCGTACAACAGTCAAAAAAGCTTCGGTAATTTGAGGATAAAAGCATGCAAAACGCACAAGAGTTGCACAGCAACTCCATTATATTTGATGGTTTGGTGATCGCCAAATGGAACAGAGCTCTTTTTGAAGATATGCACCGCGGTGGCTTGACTGCAGCCAACTGCACGGTGTCAGTGTGGGACGGTTTTCAGGCGACTGTGAATAACATTGTCGAGTTTAATCAATTTTTTCAGAACGATAGTGACTTGATTATACCTGTGACTAAAACTTCTGATATAGCACGGGCTAAAGAACTAGGCAAAACTGGCATCATATTAGGCTTTCAAAATGCCAATGCGTTTGAAGATCAAATCGGCTATGTGGAAATATTTAAAAAGCTTGGTGTTGGTATAGTACAGATGGCCTACAACACGCAAAATTTAGTAGGCACTGGCTGTTATGAACGCGACGGTGGATTGTCTGGCTTTGGTCGTGAAATCGTGGCTGAAATGAACCGAGTCGGCATGATGTGTGATCTTAGTCATGTTGGACCACAAACCTCAATCGAGGTGATTGAGGCATCGACTAAACCCGTGTGTTATTCCCATTGTTTACCCTTAGGCCTTAAAGAGCACCCCCGTAATAAGTCTGACGAAGAATTAAAATTTATTGCCGATAGAAACGGCTTTATTGGTATCACCATGTTTGCCCCTTTTTTGAAAAAAGGCATTGATTCTACCGTTGATGACTATGTTGAAGCGATAGATTATGTGATTGATCTAGTCGGAGAAGATTGTGTCGGTATAGGCACCGACTTCACTCAAGGCCATGATCAAACTTTTTTTGATATGTTAACTCACGATAAAGGCTATGCACGGCGTTTGACTAATTTTGGCAAAATTGTGAACCCATTGGGCATACGTACCTTAGGTGAATTTCCCAATTTAACCGCGACCATGTTAAAGCATGATTGGTCAGAGCAAAAAATCCGCAAAGTGATGGGTGAGAACTGGGTAAATGTCTTAAAAGACGTATGGGGAGAATAGCCGATGACTAGTCACAGTCCAGAAATGCCAATACAAGTAGATGATGAAACGGGTGTGTGGAGCACAGATTCTTTGCCCATGTTGTATGTGCCAAGGCACTTTTTTGTTAACAATCATATGGCAATAGAAGAAGCGTTAGGCGCTGAAAAATATGCTGAAGTTTTATATAAGGCTGGGTATAAATCGGCCTACTACTGGTGCGAAAAAGAAGCCGCAGCCCATGGGTTATCGGGTGAGGCAGTATTTGAGCATTATATGAAACGTTTATCGCAGCGTGGCTGGGGATTTTTTATTACCGAATTTCTCGATTTAAAAGCAGGTAAGGCGCGAGTTCGATTGGAACACTCAGCCTTTGTTTATCAGTACGGAAAAGTTAATCGCAAAGTTGATTATATGTTTACGGGCTGGTTTGCAGGCGCTATGGATCAAATCGCTGACAGTCTTGGTTATGAGGTTAAAACTCAGGCCATACAAGTGCAATGTGCTGCCGAAGATGGCTGTGAATCCGGAATTTTTGACGTGTCACCCTTGTAGGTACAGACAAACATTTCTAACCAATATTATTACTCAATTCTGTGAGGGGCCAACATGGCACAGTTTGACGCATTATTTAAGCCATTAAAAATTAATCAGCTGACAATTCGAAATCGAGTAGTCAGTACCGCACATGCCGAAGTGTATGCCACTGAAGGCGGCATGACGACAGAACGTTATGTGAAATATTATGAAGAAAAATCCAAAGGGGGCGTAGGACTTTGTATTTGTGGTGGCTCAAGCGTGGTGTCAATTGATAGCCCTCAGGAATGGTGGAAATCAGTTAATTTGTCCACCGATAGGATTATTCCACATTTTCAAAATTTAGCCGATGCCGTGCATAAACATGGCGGCAAAATTATGATCCAAATCACCCATATGGGCCGTCGTTCCCGTTGGGATGGTGGTAACTGGAGTACCCTGGTCAGCCCCAGCGGGATCCGTGAACCGGTGCATCGTGCAACCTGCAAATCCATCGAGGTTGAAGAGATGCAGCGTATCATTGGTGATTTTGCCAAAGCGGCTGGACGGGCCAAAGCCGGCGGTTTGGACGGGGTGGAATTATCTGCTGTGCATCAACATTTGATTGACCAGTTTTGGAGTCCAAGAGTAAACCAACGTACCGATGAATGGGGTGGCAGTTTCGAAAACCGTATGCGCTTTGGTATGGAAGTGCTAAAAGCGGTGCGCGCAGAAGTGGGTCGTGATTTTGCGGTGGGCTTACGTATTACCGGCGATGAATTTCATGCTGATGGTCTAAACCACGAAGACATGAAAGAAATCGCTGCGTACTACAATAAAACCGGCCTGCTGGACTTTTTTAGTGTCATCGGCTCCGGCTGTGACACCCACAATACTCTGGCCAACGTTATTCCCAACATGAGTTATCCTCCAGAGCCGTTTTTACATTTGGCCGCGGGTATCAAAGGCGTGGTTGATGTGCCGGTCATGCATGCCCAAAACATTAAAGATCCGAACCAGGCACAACGCATTCTTGAAGCCGGTTATGTGGATTTTGTGGGTATGACTCGAGCCCATATTGCGGATCCTCATTTAATCACCAAAATTAAACTCAATCAGATTGACCAAATCAAACAATGTGTGGGTGCAAACTATTGCATCGACCGTCAGTACCAGGGTTTAGACGTGTTGTGTATTCAAAATGCTGCCACGTCCCGAGAATCCACCATGCCGCATATTATCCAAAAAACCAGCGGTGTTATTCGCAAGGTTGTCGTCATAGGCGGTGGGCCTGGAGGGATGGAAGCGGCTCGTGTGTGTGCAGAACGAGGACACAAGGTTAGCTTGATTGAGAAAAACCCTGAATTAGGAGGACAAATCACCATTGCCTCCAAAGCACCACAGCGTGACCAAATTGCCGGGATCACCCGTTGGTTTGCCCTGGAATTGGCCCGTTTGGGCGTGGATGTACAGTTAAATACTGCTGCCGATGAAGCTACGATCCGCGGGACGAATGCCGACGTGATTATTTTAGCGACAGGTGCACAGCCCTTTTTGACGCAAAACCCTCATTGGGGTGCAGCCGAAGGTTTAGTGGTAAGTTCATGGGACATTCTCAACGGCACAGTAGCACCGGGTAAAAATGTGTTGGTGTACGATACTATTTGTGAATTCAGCGGCTTGTCGGTGGCTGATTTTCTAGCTCACGCCGGCGCACAAGTTGAAATGGTGACTGACGACATCAAACCCGGTGCTGCTGTAGGTGGTACTACTTTCCCTACCTATTACCGCAGTTTGTATGAGCGTGAAGTGATCATGAGCTCTGATTTGGTTCTGGAAAAGGTCTACCGCGAAGGGGATAAATTGGTCGCCGTACTGGAAAATGAATATACCGGGCAGCAAGAAGAAAGAGTGGTTGACCAAGTCGTGGTTGAAAACGGTGTGCGCCCGGATGAACGGTTATATTTCCAACTTAAACAAGATTCACGTAACAAAGGGCAAATTGATATCGAAGCCTTATATGCAGCCAAGCCCCAGCCCGCTTTAACAGAGGCTGCTGATGGTTATCTGCTTTATCGGATTGGTGATTGTGTTGCTCAGCGTAACACCCACGCAGCGATTTATGACGCGCTACGTCTGTGCAAGGATTTTTAGTCAGCTTGCATGGCGCGACGCAATTTGCACTCATCACTAGGTCAAAGCTGGGGACGTTTGTGCCCAGCTTGATATTAGCTGTGATTGTTAAAACCCCATCTCACTATAGGTATTGTCATGTCTTTTGCTGAGTTTTTACCGCAACTGTTGCCCATATTAATACTGCTTGGCTTAGTGCTTGCTGTCATAGGCGCGCTGCGCAGAATATTGTTATGGCGCCAGGGGCAGGAGTCGACCATTCACTGGGCAGGATTATTTTCCATCCCGCAGCGTTATTTGGTGGATCTGCATCATGTGGTAGCCAGTGATAAATATATATCCAATACCCATGTGGCGACCGCAGGTGGCTTTGTACTAACCGCCCTATTGGTTATTTTAATTTACCTGTTTGATGTTGCTACAAATATCCTAAATTATGCACTCTTAGCATCGAGTGGCTTAATGTTTGTTGGTGCAGTTTTTGTTTTAATGCGCCGTATCAATCCGCCGCCTAACCTATCACTCGGTCCTTGGTCGCGACTGCCTTATAGTTTGCTGATTTTTTCCTCAAGTTTTTTTGTGTTAACTCTACCTGCTTCTGGCTTGTTACCAATCGATTCAGGGAGTTGGTTACTCGCCATTTTATTAGTTGTTGGGATCATCTGGGGGGTGGGCGAAATGTTTTTTGGTCTGACCTGGGGCGGGCCAATGAAACACGCTTTTGCGGGGGCACTGCATTTGGGTTTACACCGTCGTCAGGATCGTTTTGGTGGCGGCCGTTCAACGGGCTTGATCAGTATTGACCTGGAAAAAGACAAATTAGGCGTAGAAAAACCAGAAGATTTTAAATGGAGTCAGTTATTAAGCTTTGATGCATGTGTTGAATGTGGCCGCTGCGAAAAAGCGTGTCCTGCATTCGCGGCGGGGCAACCGCTAAATCCGAAAAAAATCATCCAGGACATGGTTGTCGGCATGGCTGGTGGTAATACTGCCAAATTTGCCGGCAGCGCATACCCTGGCGTTGAGCTCGGTAGCCACAAGGGTGGGGCTGTTATCCCCATTGTTGATGTGCTATTAGAAGCCAATACCCTATGGTCATGTACTACTTGCCGAGCTTGTGTACAAGAATGTCCAATGATGATTGAACATGTTGATGCCATAGTTGACATGCGCCGTTTTGAAACCATGGAAAAGGGAAAAACACCCGGCAAAGGGGCTGAAGTATTAGACAATTTGAATACCACTGACAATCCTAACGGCCATGCGCCTAGTAGTAGAATGAATTGGGCAGCAGACCAAAATTTAGCCGTGTTTGGCAGCGATGTAGATCGCGCCGACGTGTTGTTGTGGATTGGTGATGCGGCGTTTGATATGCGCAATCAGCGCACATTGCGCGCTATGATCACTTTGTTAAGAGCCGCTAAAGTTGACTTTGCGGTGTTGGGTGACTGTGAATGCGACAGCGGCGATTTAGCCCGACGTTTAGGTGACGAAGCAACCTTTCAACGTTTGGCGAAAACCAATATTGCCACGATGAGCCAGTTTGAGTTTAAGCATATAGTGACCGCCGATCCTCATGCTTTTCATTGCCTTAAGAATGAATACGCCGATTTTGGCGGCCACTACGATGTTTATCACCATACTGGCTTTTTTGCTGACCTGGTTAAAAATGGGAAAATTAAACTTAATACGAATAATGCCATTTCTCTTACCTACCATGATCCTTGTTATTTAGGTCGATACAACGGGGAATACGATGCGCCGCGCTATTTACTCGAAGCGATGGGCATTAATGTTAAAGAGATGGAGCGCAGTAAATCCAAATCCCGTTGTTGTGGCGGCGGCGGCGGTGCTGCAGTGACGGATATCCCGGGTAAACAACGGATCCCGGATATGCGAATGGATGACGCCAATTCCACTGGGGCGGAAATTGTCGCAGTCGCCTGTCCTGGATGTAGTCAGATGTTAGAAGGTGTGGTTGAACCGCGTCCTCAAGTTAAAGACATTGCTGAATTGATGCTAGATGCATTGTGTGAGGAGGTTGTCTAATGAGCGATATTTTCCGTCGTGATCCAAGGACACAGTGGATAGCCCGCAATAGATTACATCCTTTACATGTCGCAAACATAGGGGAGCCTGAGCGCGGCCCCAGTGGATTGCTACGCAAAAACCTGCACAATATTGGCTTTATTGGTGCTAATGGCGTTAAACGCATTGACCGTTCAGGTGATTCAAAGGGTGGTTTATCAGGGCGTAAAGCGACCACAGCCGTTGAGATTGTTTTACCACTGCATCAAATAGATAAGCCAGATTTTTACATATTGGTGGTCGTGGATTTGGTGTCTGCTCGATTAAACAATCATGACAGGGATACCTTAGGTTTGGCGCATCATATGGCTAATAGCAACAACGCCAAAGGTGCAGTAGTTGCCGTCTTATTTGGAGAGGTGAAAGAAGACAAGCTGGATACCGCGGGTATTGATCGGTTGATCCACTTCGACACTTCTGCATACCAGAGCTACAACCCGGAACAACGTTGTGCTGACCTATGCAACATAGTCAATGAATTGCAACCTAAACACATTCTGTTGCCAGACAGTATCAACGGTGGTGGAGACTTAGGTCGTCGTTTAGCGGCTAAACTAGACCAGCGACCGGCGTGCGGCGTGTGGAAAGTCAATGGTGAACAATTGGTATGCCGTGGTGGTGCAGGTAAAACTGACATTACTCGCCCTATGGCCAAAATATTGTTAGTACTTGAAGAGTGTAGTGAGCCTGTCAGCGAAACACGCCATCAAAGTTTGTTGATGCCCGTTGTTTCATCTGTGACCGTCAAGCAACGTATTCTTGATTTAGGTAATATGAGTGTTGACCCAAATGCGATTAACTTGGCTGAGGCTGGCTTTATATTGTCGGGTGGAAATGGCGTAAAAGATTGGCCTGAATTTCACTTGGCAGCGAAAATATTGGGAGCAACAGAGGGGGCAAGTCGTGTTGCAGTGGACGATGGGTTTATGCCAAGAGATCGTCAGGTTGGAGCATCAGGTACCTGGGTAACCGCTAGAGTATATATCGCTGTCGGTATTTCAGGTGCTATTCAGCACATGCAGGGAATTGCTCAATGCGACAAAGTAGTGGCAATTAATAATAATGATAGCTGCGATATGGTGAAACGCGCTGATTTAAGTGCTATTGGAGACAGTAGCGAAATACTCGGTGAGTTGCTTAATGTAGTGCGCCAGCACGCAGCGGAAAAACCAGTTAACCATGTTGTTATCAATCATGGATAAATACAATATGATATTTGATCCAAGTCTGAACATTGTAACACTTGTTTCTATCGGCGAGCACCCATTGTCTGGACGGCCACGTCGTGCTGAACAGGATGCTAGAGCCTTAGAGCTGGGTCTAAAATTAGTAGCTGATAATTTACAAGTATTATATATCGGTCAGGCGAAAAGCCCCGCGACAGTCAGTGTATTAAAAGATTACCTAGGTATGGGTTTAGGCCAAATACAGGTATTAGACGTGCCTCCACAAGCCGATATTAGCAACACTTTGCTAGAAAATTTTAAAGCAAATTGTCCTGATATCATTTTAACAGGGGGCCGTGCTGAAAACGGCGAATCGTCGGGCATGATCCCTTATCTATTGGCTGAGCAATTAAATATCCCAATCGTCACTTCAATTACAGATATTGTATCCATTGATATGCTGACTGGACTGGCTGAAGTTTTACAGGCTTTGCCTCGAGGGCAACGTCGGAAAATAAAAGTAAGCCTGCCATTTGTCGCTAGTGTTGATATGGCGGCACCCGCTCCAAGACAAAGTGCCTATGGCTGCGCTATGCGGGGACAGTTGGTTGTTAAAGACTTCAATCAGAGTATTGATGATGTTGGACAACGTCATTGGCAAGTTAACAGTGCTCAAATGCGTCCTAAAAGACTCAAAATTGTTAAGGCTAAAACCGCAGCCGACCGTTTTAAAGCGGCCACAGCAAAAATTCAAGGGGGCTCTGGTAAGGTGATTTACGATAGCAAGGAGTCAGCCCAAGAAATATTCAAACTACTTCGTGATGAAGAGATGTTGTAGTTCATTGGCGAGAAGAACGTTAAAAAATGGCAGGATTACCCAAGAGATTGATGAAACTGAGATAAAAGAAGACGATTTGTAATCTGAGTATTAAAACGAAAAACCTCGCTATTTAGCGGGGTTTTTTTATGTTTTTTCAAAAATAGGTGATGATTAAGTCAACTGGGAACTACTACAAATTAACCTTAGTTCGCTAAGTCATCTAAAATATTAATGAGCTGCATACTGGCTTGTTCCATTTGTTCAAAAGATAATAAGCTTTGTTTGATATCACCACTTTGTAATTGTTTTAAAGCAGTAATGCCACTCTGGTGTACTTCAGCGTGAGGTCTTTCGATGGCTTTAAAAGACGAGTTTTTTTGGTACTTGCGTGATTGATCACTGCTATACCATTGTCCTAACCTACATTGTTTATGATCTATGAATGAATCTACAGATTTTTGAGAACGCCCTAGCGCCACTTCATAAACTTCGCCTTTGAAAACAATATGATCTAACTTCACCGTCTGAATAAAACTTCTATCTGTCACCTCGACAATGGATGATTTCATTGCGCCGACTGTGCTGTTAATGCCGCTGTAACTCTCATTTAAGCCAGCAATGGTATTAGATAGCTCAACGTTTGACTCTTCAAGTGCTGTCGCAAATTTAACGCCTGACTCGGTGTCTTGTTTAATTCTGGCAATGAGCCCACCCACTTCTTCTGCAGATTTACTGGTATTACTTGCCAAACTTCTCACTTCATCGGCTACGACAGAAAACCCACGACCGGCATCTCCAGCCCTCGCTGCTTCAATTGCCGCATTAAGTGCTAACAAGTTTGTTTGATCCGATATTTTAGATATGGTCACTACAAATGAATTAATGCTGTCGGCAATGGCTTCTAAGTTAGCCATGCTTTGTGACATATTTTGCATTTTTTCGGTTATTTGCTCCATACCGCCAGCAATATTTGTTATGGATTTTTGACCGCTCTCTAACACATGGTTCAGCTCATCAATAGTTTGGGCTTCGTCATGGATAACTTCATAGGAAGACAGAACAGACTCTCTTATGCTTGCCACTTGTCCAATACAATCAAGTAAGTTGGGCCAAATCTGTTTATCAAAACTCATTTCTTCTTGGATAACTGAAGCCGCCTTTACCTGGCTTAATTCAGCTATGAGGTCTTCATTCTCAGTTTTATAGCGATTCTTTTCTGCATCTATATGAGCTAATTTTTGTTCTAATTCAACATATCTGCTTTTACTGACCAACATGAATTGAGGCTCCACATATTTAATAAATAATAAAGGTGCTAGGTACCTTTTATAGCTCATGAGAATACATAACATAACTTCTCATTTAAGCACTGTGTAATACACTGACTAATAACGTTTTCGGCTGATTGGCTCATAACTGAACTTATTCTATTGTTTAATTAAAACACTGCGAACACTCGAGCTCTTCTGATTGTGCGCTCTTCTCAATAGAAATAGTAGGGTTGGCGATAGTTTAGGGCTGTTTTTCTAAATAATGATTAAACACATTCTTTGAAGGTGTTGATATCTTATTACATTTTTATGTTTTACATAGAATAGTGGGTTGTTTTTTAAACTGAGTGGCTTTTTAACTCGTTTTTACAGTTTTGAGTATCAGATAAGTACCTTAAATCAAAAAACATAAGGGATCCCACTTACACCTTTTTCGACACTTTATTATGCATTTTTGCCCAGCTATCAGGAAACTTACCTTGCAGTACATAGGAGAACGATATGAGTTCTGCTATTACGTGATAAAGCTGATCTGGGATTTCTTGGCCTAAGTCTAAGGTGGCTAAAAAGTCACTAAGGTACGGATCTTCATGGACCAAGACTCCGTTTTGTCTTGCAAGTGTAATTATTTCCTGGGCCAAGTCGCCAAAGCCTTTCGCTATAATGGTAGGTGCCCCTGCGGATGACTCGCCATCGTTAATCCCAGCATCTTGACTACTCTGATCATATTTAATGGCAACGGCGCTTTTCTGGCTGGGCTTTTTTGATGTTTTATCGGTCATTGATGTCTAAGCCTCCTAAGCTTTAGCCTGGAACATATGGTAAGGACGTTGTTGCAGAGTATCTGGGATTTTACCTAACTGGCACTGGCTTTTACTCACTTCAATGCCAAGGGAGTCAAGTTTTCTGCGTAGTAATGGTAGGAAATTCATCACTTGAATTTTCACCGTTTCATTGGAAGCATAAAAATTTATTTCTAAGGTGTCAGCTCTTAGTTTAGCTTTTGTTAATAACTCTCCCAACTCGCCAACGGCTAACTTCATAGTAAGTTGCCATGTTTTATTACTTTGCTCATCGTCTGAATCATGTTCTTTATTGTGTTCTTCCCGTTTAATTAACAATTCAACGTCTTTAATCGTGCCTCCTAAAGCTGAAGGCAAATTGTAGTAGAAGGTTTCTTGACCTTGGATCATCTGTTCTGCATTGCTAAGTTTGTTTGTCTGATGACCAGATAACAAACGACCAATCTCTTTCATTAATTGGTGTTTTTGTTCCAATTGTGACATCTCGATCATGGCTTTAGGGCTGACACCTGTTTTGACCTTACTGGTGACGCCCAACACATCATTGACTGTTGCCGTAATATGTTCAGCACGACTCGATTGGTTACGTGCCAGCCTTGCACTGAGAGACATTTGTAATAGGGTGATCAAACCACTCATAAACCCTTGGTTTGATGCGGGGTTAATCATTTGTAACGCTGACAAATTAAGTGCTGGGGCGGTGAGTAATTGTCTTATTTGATTAGCGTCTTGTTCTTTTCCTTGGGGCAGTGCTTGTTTAATTTGTTGTAATACTTGTTCGACTAATTGTTTGCTTGACTGCTCGGTTGCCCCCTTAAAAAACTCGACATCCACTAAGGCTTTTTCTATTGATTGCAGGGTGATGGCTGGTGCTTCTGCTTTGGCCTGAACGATACGCAGTAAACTTTGTACTAGATTTATTTGTTCTGGTTTGTTGGCAAGTAGGCTTGGGTTGATAATACTTTGTGCCACAGGGTTTTGTTGTACTGCAGCTAATAAATTCGCCGCTGCCTCTTTCATGTTTAATCTGAATGTTTGAAAGGTATTGGAATCCACAGGTGGCGCAATAGGAGGCAACTTATTAGCAGTGGTCGTATTCTGCCATCCCTCTGTGCCTAACCTTTGGTTATTTAGGTTTAGCTCTGGGCGCGGCGCTTGAGAAGTTGCTTGGAACTGTTTGTTAGTATCACTGGGTAGATTTAGTTGTTTAATGACGGCTTGTTGATTCGGTAATTTGAGTGGTACTAATGCCTGTGCAATCTCCTTAGTGATAGGGATGTTAGCCACAGGCTGAGTATTTTGTAGCAACAAATTAATTTCACCATGGGGTTTTATTTGCAGTGTTAGCTTATCTATGGGTAATGACTGTAGTTTTTGTATCAGTTCTTGGTTTTGTTGATTATTGATTTTACTTAGTTGCTGTAAAACCGGCTTAATAGGCAGTTCAAAAGTCAGCGGTTTAGCCAAGTTAACTTGTTGCAAGCTGGCTTTAATTAGAGGTGTGGCGAGTATAGGTGAGAGTATACTTTGTTGATCTTTAGCGATTTTAATCTCGGGTATGGGTAAAACAGAAGTGGCTGGCTGGCTTTTTAACTGCACCCTATCTCCGCCGGTATTCTGATTAGATGCATCCGTTTTATTGGGTGTGATAGTGAGTTGCCAATTATTACCTTTGGGAGTGATGGCAAGGCTGATTTTGTCACCCACAGCAAACTGATTTAATGTTTTGGTAGGCAATGCAACTTCGAGTGGTTGACGCAGGTCAGTCAGATTAATCCTAAGGATGTTTTGCTGATGAGTGACACTTATACTTTTTAACTCTTTTGGGCTGGTTGTAACCTGTAGTTTAAGTAACTCGGCGGGGATTTGGGTACTGGATTGTTCTTTGGGCAATATGGATAATACGCTTGCATTAATCAGAGGCAGTTTAGTGGTTAGGTCTGAATTAGCCAGTAGGTTATTAGACATGATTTGTTTTGCAGGTAACCTGAGTAAACTTTGCAGTTGTTGCTCAGTAAGTGAAATGACAATGGTTGATTTGGCACTTGCCTGAGAAAAAAAATCAAGCGAAGGATTATTGCCTGTGGACAATTTAACTTGGTGGGTTTGCCCCTCTGCTAAATTGCCTTTTATCTGTGGATTGTTTAACAAAACAACTTTATTCAACAAAACAGTGCTTTTACTTAAACTTAAAACATTACCTGCAAGGTGTTTTACCAATACCTCAACACCTTGCCTCGCTACGTCAGATGTAGGGGTTAATTGACTCAGTTGAGTGAGTGCCTGAGATAGGGTTGCTTGGGAAGATTGAGAAATGTCAGGCATATAAACGTTATCGGCTGATATTCAGAAGTATGAGTTAAATCTTAGTTTACCCGCAACTAGCGTATATTGACTAATCTGCTTATTTATCTTTTAAATTGTTTTCTATTTCTGTTGTCTATTTTTCTGATTATTTTGTTACTAATTGGCACTCACTATTTGTTTTAGCTAGTAGGTCATGGCCTAACCCTATGATATTATTATAAACCAATTTGTTGCTTTCTTTGTCGCACTTTTTTTTGTTTCACTCTTTATGGAAAAAACGAGGATACCTTTGGCGGTACTTTCTGTAACTAATTTATCTGTAGTCAAAAGAGATAGATTATTGTTTAAAAACGTAAACTTTGCCGTTAAGCAAGGAAGTTTACTGTACGTCAAAGGGCAAAATGGGGCCGGTAAAACCAGTATGCTTAGGGTACTGGCTGGTTTAGTTGCAGCTGATTGTGGCGAAGTGTATTTCACCCTACAAAATATCAAAGATTGCCGCGAACATTATCACCAACATTTAGTGTATTTTGGTCACAAGTTGGGCATTAACTTAACATTAAGTGCGGTGGAAAACTTGCAGTATTGGTGCAAGCAGCATCAGGTGGTTATTTCCGTTGATACAATATTTTATACTTTAGCTCAGCTTAATTTGGTTGGGTTAGAAGATATTCCTGTCTCCAATTTGTCAGCTGGACAACAGCGTAGAGTGGCATTAGCAAGATTTTGGTTTAAACAAGATGCAAAATTATGGATTTTGGATGAACCTTTTACCGCCCTTGATACTCAAGGTATTGAGTTGTTAAGCAAACACATCACTTCTTTTCTCAGAGGTGGTGGCGCTGTGGTGATGACTTCCCATCAAGCTTTACGTATTGATTATCCAACAGACGAACTGACATTGGAGTATCGGATTTAATGGCAGCATTGATGGCTATTTTAAAGCGTGACTTAGCCTTGGCTTATAGGCAACGAGCTGAGTTGATGCAGCCAATGTTATTTTTTATTTTGGTGATAAGCTTATTTCCACTCGCTGTGGGGCCTGAACCTAAAACGTTACAACTTATTGGCCCTGGGGTGATTTGGGTTGCAGCAATATTGTCTTCACTGTTAGGTTTAGAGCGATTGTTTCGGGATGATTTTCAAGACGGGTCATTAGAACAGTTGATGTTATCTAGCACCTCATTACCTGCTGCGGCATTGATCAAAGTTGTGGCTCATTGGTTAACCAGTATTTTGCCATTGATTATATTGTCGCCTTTGTTGGCGTTGTTTTTACATTTGAGCGAACCCATGTATTGGGCATTGCTGAAAACTTTGTTATTGGGTACACCTTTATTGAGCCTAATTGGTGCTATAGCCGTAGGGTTAACTGTTGGGTTAAATCGTGGTGGTGTGCTGCTAGCTTTATTGCTACTACCTGTGTTTATTCCTTTGTTAATCTTTGCTACATCAGCTGTGGAATCGGCCTCAATGCAACTGCAATATAGTGCACAATTGGCGATCATTGGTGCTATGTTCCTTTTCTCTTTAGCTTTGGCGCCATTTGCCATCGCTTATGCACTTAGAGTGAGTCAAACCTGATGTGGAAGTGGTTACATCCTTACGCTAAAACTGAACGCACCTATCACTTATGCCAAAGGCTGTTGCCTTGGTTTAGTGTGCTGGGTTTGGCAGTGATTATAGTAGCAACTGTTTGGGGATTGGCTTTTGCCCCAACGGATTATCAACAAAGTGAAGCCTACCGCATTATTTATGTGCATGTACCCAGTGCAGTGTTATCAAAAAGCCTATATAGCGCTATGGCACTGGCTGCCATTATTGGTTTGGTCTGGCAAATTAAAACGTCTTTTATGGCAATGATAGCTTTGGCGCCCATAGGCGCAACTGTGACCTTTGTTTCACTTATTACTGGCGCTGCTTGGGGTAAACCTATGTGGGGGACATGGTGGGAGTGGGATGCTCGATTAACCTCGCAATTGATATTATTGTTTTTATTTCTTGGGGTGATTTCTTTATACAAGGCCTTTGAAGATAAACAGCAGGCAGGCAAAGCGGCTGGGGTCATGGCCATAGTGGGCGTGATAAATCTGCCGATTATTCATTACTCAGTACAATGGTGGAATACATTGCACCAAGGCGCCACCATAATGAAACTGGGTAAACCATCTATGCCCCCTGAAATGTTATGGCCACTATTGTTGTCTATTTTAGGGTGGGCACTTGTCAGTGGTGCTATTTTTTTATTACGTATGCAAAACGAAATTTTACAACGAGAAATTAGGCGCCCGTGGGTGGTGGCTTTGGCAAACAAAAGCTCAACGTTAAGTGAAGGCAAATAATGTATTTTGATGACATCAATAGTCTCTTTGATATGGGCGGTTATGGTCTATACGTATGGCTGTCTTTTGGCTCCGCAGCCTTTAGTTTGTTAGTTTTGTGGTTAGACTCACTTTTTTCAAAGCGAAGATTAATAACACAAGTATTGAATGAACAAACAAGGCAAGGGCGAATTAAAGCTGCGGCTAAGCAAAGTGCTACAGCTGAACAAAGTGCTACAGCTGAACAAAGTGCTACAGCTGAACAAAGTGCCACAGCTGAACAAAGTGCCACAGCTGAACAAAGTGCCACAGCTGAACAAAAAACTAACGGAGAAACAATATGAACCCAAGGCGTCAAAAACGTTTGATGGCTGTGTCTGCAATCTTACTAGTAGTGGGCGGTGCTATCGGTTTGATGTTGTATGCTCTAAGTCAAAATATCGATTTATTTTATACGCCATCTGAAATTATTGATGGAAAAGAAGGGAAAATCCCTGAAGTCGGTCAGCGATTACGCATCGGTGGCATGGTTGTGCCCGGCACCGTTGAGCGGGACCAAGAAACCTTAACTGTGAGCTTTGATTTAGTCGATATCGGTCCCGCGGTGACTGTGAGTTATCACGGCATACTGCCTGATTTGTTTCGTGAAGGGCAGGGTATTGTGGCAACAGGTGTCTTGACTAAAACTAATCATATTGACGCTCATGAAGTACTGGCTAAACATGATGAAGAATATATGCCGCCAGAACTGGCAGAAAAAATGAAAGGCATTAAACACGTTAAACCAGAAAATGCCAGTTATGGCAACACAGGAGCGAGTGAATAACTATGTTAGCTGAATTAGGTCATTTCGCTTTAGTACTAGCCCTGATGACGGGCATATTATTATCTATTTTCCCCATGTGGGGCGCCTATAAAAATCATTCACAAATGATGGCCATGGCGAAACCATTGGCAATAGGCATGTTTGTATTTACCGCTTTTGCATATGGTTGCCTGACCCATGGATTTATCACTGATGACTTCAGCATAGCCTACGTAGCGAACACATCGAACAGTACATTGCCGATCTATTATAAAATAACGGCTGTGTGGGGAGGGCATGAAGGTTCATTTTTACTATGGGTGTTGATATTTTCTATTTGGACCGTGGCGGTAGCGCTGTTTAGTAAGGCTATCCCCATGAGAATGGTCGCCAGAGTGTTATCTATTTTAGGTATGGTAGGTATTGGCTTTTATTTGTTTATGTTGCTTACCTCTAACCCTTTTGATCGTCTGTTACCTTTCTTTCCTATTGATGGCAAAGACTTAAACCCGTTGTTGCAAGATTTTGGGATGATCATTCACCCTCCTATGTTGTATATGGGGTATGTGGGTTTTTCTGTTGCCTTTGCCTTCGCGCTTGCTGCGCTGATTTCTGGGCAATTAGACTCCACTTGGGCGCGCTGGTCTAGGCCTTGGACGTTGGCTGCATGGTCTTTTCTAACAGTAGGCGTAGCGCTTGGCAGTTGGTGGGCCTACTACGAATTGGGTTGGGGCGGTTGGTGGTTTTGGGATCCAGTTGAAAACGCCTCGTTTATGCCATGGCTGGTAGGTACCGCTTTGATCCATAGTTTGGCCGTCACTGAAAAACGCAAAGTGTTTAAGTCTTGGACCGTTTTGTTAGCTATATCTGCGTTTTCATTAAGCTTACTTGGTACGTTCTTAGTGCGTTCAGGGGTGTTAGTTTCAGTACATTCATTCGCGAGTGATCCTAGTCGTGGATTATTTATCCTTGGCTTGTTAGTAATAATTATCGGCGGCTCTTTGGCTTTGTATGCCTATAGGGCACCTCAATTAAAAGGGAATGGTAGATACCAACTGTTTTCAAGAGAAGTGTTATTGATTGGTAATAATGTGTTCTTAACCGCGGCTACCTTAGTGGTGTTATTAGGTACCTTGTTACCCTTGGTACATAAAGAAATCGGTATGGGCTCTATTTCAATCGGCGCACCCTTTTTTAATCAAATGTTTACCTATCTTATTGTGCCATTTGTACTGTTTATGGGTATTGGCCCGCTGTCACGCTGGAAAAGCCAATCCCCTCAAGCGTTATATAAACAACTGTTGATTGCATTTGGTTTAAGTGTGTCAGCCGGGATCTTGGTGAATGCTAGTTTCGAGCAATCTAGCTATATGGCAGCGTTAGGCTTAGTCATGAGCTTTTGGATTATTATTACGACTATCATGGAAATACGGCAGCGTATTCAGCCACAAGTTGAGTCAGGTAAATTTACCATTTTACAAAGCCTTAAAAAACTGACCCGAAGCCATTGGGGTATGGTATCAGGCCACCTTGGTTTTGCGGTAACCCTTATCGGTATTGCATTAGTCAGTGCATATAGTGTGGAACGCAATGTAAGGATGGCTGTGGGAGATGGTGTCACTTTGCAAGGATATGAATTTGTTTTTAAAGGTGTTTCAGTATTTGCAGGACCTAATTATACGGCCGATGTTGGGCATCTAGATATTTACCAAAATGGGCAGAAAATATCGTCACTCGCTGCTGAAAAACGTTTTTATCCGGTACAACGAAATGTTATGACGGAAGCGGGCATCGATTCAGGTTTCACACGAGATTTATTTGTAGCATTGGGCGAACAGCTTAAAAATGGTGATTGGTCATTACGCATTTATGTGAAACCTTTTATTAACTGGATATGGTTAGGTGCCTTTATTATGGCGTTTGGCGGGGTGTTGTCTATTAGTGATAAGCGCTATCGTATGGGGAAAATTGTCGTAAAACCTAAAGCTAATACAACACCAGCCCCTGCCTTAACGGAGCAACCATCTTGAAAAAAATCGCGGTATATTTAATCCCTTTGGGACTGTTTTTTGGGTTAATTATATTCCTGTATCAAGGATTGTTTTCCAATCCAAGGGAGCATCAATCTAGTTTACTAGAACAGCCCATGCCTGAGTTTGTGTTGCCTGATTTGATGAATATTGAGCAGACCTATACACAAGATGTATTTCTTGGCAAAGTGACCTTACTCAATGTTTGGGGGGTATGGTGTATTACATGCGCAATAGAGTTGCCTTACCTCAAGCAGTTGCAAGATGAAGGCAAACATATTGTAGGTTTGTACTTCGACCAAGATATGGATCCTGATTTTGGGATTAAGACAGTTGCTCGCGTGCAGCAGGAAGTCACCGACAAACTCAACCAATTAGGTAATCCTTATGCCTACAATATATTCGATGTCAAACGAGATTTGTCTATGGATCTGGGTGTCACCGGTGCTCCGGAAACCTATTTAATTGATCAACAGGGCAAGATACGTTTGCATCATATTGGTGATATGAATCCACGGGTTTGGAATAACAAATTTGCACCTATATATGATGCATTGGTGGCGCAATGAATCGATTAGTCGCCACATTACTTATTTTGGTGCTTGGGAGTTTTGCTAGCCTAGTTCTCGCCACAGAAGATAAATTTCACTTTGAATCTCCCGAAAAAACCGCTCTGTTTATAGAGCTAACTAAAGAATTGCGCTGTCCTAAATGTCAAAATCAAAACATTGCAGATTCTGATGCCATGATAGCGGTGGATTTAAAACGTAAGGTTTATGAGTTGCTGCAAAAAGATTATGACAAGGATCAGGTGATTGATTTTATGAAACAACGTTATGGTGATTTTGTGTATTACCAACCCCCAGTTAACCCTATGACAATTTGGTTATGGTTATTACCTGTATTATTTATTTTAGTGGCTTTGGCTGGAATAGTGATGACTCGTAAACGCCAACCATCTGAGATTAACGACGAACAACTAGCTAAAGCACAAGCAATTTTGGAGCGTGACGAGTGAGTCTTTTTTATCTAGGTGCGGTGTTATCTTTTGTTATTTTCCTCATGTTTATTCTATTTCCTTGGTTCACAAAGAGTCCCGATGACACTGTTAGTACATTAACCAATAAGAGCCTGATTAAACAACGTCTAACAGAATTACATACCGAGCAACAGCAAGGTTTGTTGAGTGATACCGATAGATTACAGTCAGAAAATGAGCTAAAGCTTGCTTTGTTGGATGAAACTAAAACGAGTCAAAGCAACGAGACGAGTGTGGGTATTCCCCTTGCAATTGGTGCATTGGTTAGTTTGTCAGTCGGTATAGGTGTGTATCTGTATTCGAACCAGATCCAACGTATCGATCAATGGCAGATGGCGCAACAACAAACCAGTGAGCTTGGCCAGCGAATGATTAAAGGTGATGAAAACCTTAATTTAAAAGATTTACAAACCTTTGCTTTAGGACTAAGAACAAAACTGGTAGACACCCCAGAAGATGCTACCGGGTGGATGTTGTTAGGCCGAGTATCTGGCGCCATTAATAGGCTAGACAGTGCTATTCAAGCTTTTGAAAAGTCTTTACAATATGATCCTAATAACATTGGAACCTTATCCAGCTATGCTCAAGCGTTGTTGATGACGGGCCAAGAACAGCAAGTATTCCAGGCTAAACAAGTGCTGTTGCAAATACTGGATTTAGAACCAGATAATACTAATGCTATGGGGGTTTTGGCTATTGCTGCCTCTGAATTAGGAGACAAAGCATTAGCATTAGAAAATTGGCAAAGGTTAGTGGCTTTTATACCGGACTCAGATCCCAATAATGCGGCTGTTAATCAACGTATTTTGCAATTACAGACCGAGCTAGATCAAGATAATCAGCAAGTAGCTCAAAACCAGTCTAAAGTATCTACCGATAACCTAAGTACAACACGAGTGTCGTTAACAATTAATATCAGTGATGAATTGCAGGCTAAATTGCCTGGAAATGGTTTTCTATTCGTATTCGCTCAAGAAAGTAGCGGACAAGTGAAAATGCCTGCTGCTGTAGTAAAAATGCCTCTTGGAGAATTCCCTGTTGTGGTGGAGTTGTCTAATGACAATGCTATGACACCCAATTATACCTTGTCGCAATTACAACAAGCTAAGTTGGTGGCTAGGGTTTCTATTGATGGAATCGGGACTCAGTCAGCGGGTGACTTTCAAGGAGAATTGCTCGTGACTTTGAGTGCGAACGAGATGACGCAAGAAACGATAACCATAGATAGGGAATTATGATGAAAAGCGCAAGTGTTCTAGCTTTGGTAACCGCCTTGCTGATACTGGGTGGTTGTGCATCTCAGCCCGCTGCTATAGAACAATCGCAGCAGTTTGCAGATCCTAAAGATCCCTTAGAGTCATTAAATCGCACGATGTGGGATTTTAATTATGAAATATTAGATGAATACCTATTACGACCTACTGCTGTAGCCTATGTGGACCATATGCCACAAATAGCACGTACTGGGTTATTGAACATGGCAGAGAACCTTGAAGAGCCTTCCAACAGTCTTAACAATCTGTTGCAATGGAAACTGGATGGCACTTTTATCAGTCTAGGGCGTTTTCTGCTGAACTCTACCGTGGGGTTGTTGGGCTTGATTGATGTCGCCAGTGAAATTGGTTTAGAGCCTAAGGAAGAGGAATTTGGAGAAGTACTGGGTAAATGGGGGCTAAATACCGGGCCTTATTTGATGATACCTGCTCGAGGACCAAGTGATGTGCGCAGTACAGTAGGAGATGTGGTAGATACATCTTACTCTCCTCTTGACGGCCTTAACCTATATTTCAGTGTTTTGCGAGTAGGAATTAAAGCATTAGAAACCCGAGCATCCTTGTTACAGCAAGAGCAACAACTGAACTCTTCTTCCGATCCCTATGCTTTTGTGAAAAGTGCTTATTTTCAAAATTTAGAATTTAAAGTGAAAGATGGAAAAGTAGAAAAGTCTGAAGAGGAAGCCGCATTAGAAGATGATATCGATGCGTTTTTGGATGATCTATAGCGCCAGTAGATAGTGGCTAGTAGATAGTAAATAGTAAATAGAAAAAACAAGAGCGTTTGCACCACCGAGGAAAAGGAGCGCTGCGCTTCACAGAGAAAATCAACTGATTTGTTAAGATAAGATTTAAAGAGTGGCACGATAAATATCCAACCTTTTTTAACTTCTGTTAATCTTTTCCTCGGTGATCTCATTGTCCTCGGTGGTGTAAACGCTTTTGCTTTTAATTCGTTTAAAAACAAAAGCGTTTACACCACCGAGGAAAAAGAGCGTCGGGCGCCGAGCGCTGCGCTACACAGAGGTTTAATATCTTTTAAGTGAAAGGAGCATTGGATTTAGAGGTTTGGTATTAATTTAATGGCTTTGATAAAATATTGGAAATCAATCAAATGGTTTTCAACAATAAACCTAACAATATCAATATTGAGTTCTTGATAGTCATGCACAGCTATATTTCTTAATCCCACCATCTTTTTTAAGTTTACGGCTACTTCTTCAGGCAGCAATACAGCCTTAAATAACAGTTCAAAGGCGTCTCTACTGGATTGTGGTATGCCTAGTTTTTTTTGTTTATTAACATAATTGGCTAGATCAATTGATGCTTCACAGGCTCGCTGTAAATTTAATACAATGGAATCCTGACGAGTAAAGTCAGTAGATAAGTTATCTGCAACTTCAGCGTATACACTATTGATGCGTTGTAAACATCGCTCAATGGTAGCGATTTTATTGATGACTACATCATTCATTTGCCAAACTCATGTGTTGCTTCAAAATATCTGCTCTTTCGTCATTTAAGTGCTGATACATTGACATAACCTGCATTTCAAATAAAGCCGCATAGTTTGCTGCATCATAAATACACATTCCGTGATGAATCACTTGGTTTTGCATAACAGTAGAAGCACTTAATAAATCGACTAAATCAACATCGTTTTTTAATGCTATTGTTAGTTCATTTTGCCATTGCCAACGAGCAACAGGGTCGAACTTGTTTGCTCCTAATATGGCAATATCAATGTCACTTTGCGAATCCGACTGATTATTTGCATGCGAGCCAAATAAATATATCAGCTTAATACTCTGAGACTGTTCCAATACTAGTGAACGAATGTCATTAATTAACTTCTCCTGGGATCTCACAGCCATAAAAGTACCGAGTTCTATATTGATTCTGTTTTAGTTTAACCACACAGCTAGCGAATACCAAGCATAGAAAACAAATTGCAAAGCAGTAGACGGTAAATAGTGGCTAGTAGATAGTAGATAGAAAAAACAAGAGCGATTACACCACCGAGGAAAAAGAGCGTCGGGCGCCGACCGCTGCGCTACACAGAGAAAATCAACTGATTGTTAAGATAAGATTGAAAGACCAACACAACAAACATCCAACCTTTTTTGTCTTATTTTCATCTTTTCCTCTGTGCGCGGCACCCGGTGATCTCATTGTCCTCGGTGGTAAAAAATTCTTTGCTTTTAAGTTGTTTAAAAGTTCTTTAGGTTTTAAAGGTTATTTATAACCTTCTGGGTTACTTGCTTGCCAGTTCCATGAGTCTTTGCACATTTCTGCGAGTCCTCTGGTGGCTGTCCATCCCAGGGCTTCGCTGGCCGTTTTAGGGTCAGCATAACAAGAGGCTACATCACCTCCTCTGCGGGGAACAAATTGATATGGGATAGCTTTGCCGCTTTGTTTTTCAAACTCTTTGACCATATCTAATACACTATATCCCTGACCTGTGCCGAGGTTGTAAGTCACAATACCTGGGTTTGTGTATAGTTTATCTAAGGCTTTTAAGTGACCTGCTGCCAAGTCCTCTACGTGGATATAATCTCTAACACCCGTTCCATCAGGGGTATCATAGTCGTTTCCGTAAATAGATAAGTGGTCACGCTTTCCTGTGGCGACTTGGGTAATAAAGGGCATCAGGTTATTGGGAATACCATTGGGATCTTCACCTATACGTCCTGACGGGTGTGCTCCAACTGGATTGAAATACCTCAGCAAAGCAATGTTCCAGTTGTTGTCTGATTTGTATAAATCCCGTAACACCAACTCAACCATGAGTTTTGACATGCCATATGGATTGGTAGGGTGACCTGTTGGCATATCTTCGCGAAGTGGGAGTTCAACAGGATCGCCGTAAACCGTTGCCGATGAGCTAAACACCAAGTTTTTAACACCAAATTTGTTCATTGCTTCGCATAGCTTTAAAGTGCCATAGACGTTGTTGTTATAATAATTAAGTGGTTTTTTTACCGATTCACCCACAGCTTTTAATCCGGCAAAATGGATAACTGCATTGATTTTATGTTTGGAAAAAAGCAACTCTAAAATAGTGTGGTCGCGAATGTCACCTTGTACAAAAATGGTGTTTTTACCGGTTAATTCTTCCACGCGATTAAGGGATTCTTGAGAGGAGTTACACAGGTTATCGAGCACTATCACTTGATTTCCAGCCTCTAATAGCTGCAAAACAGTATGGCTACCAATATATCCTGCACCGCCTGTTACTAAAATTGTCTGCATTATTTGTCTCCTTCAGGATGAGGATTAGATTGAGGAATATATTTAGCACATAAACCGTACTGCACCGGTTTGACTAACATAGGATAAAGTAATGTAACTAATAATGCCCATATAATAGCCATCCAATTAGTCGCCATTTGAATTATAAGGATAAATACTGGGATCACGACCAACATTTTTAACACATTAAGGAATAATTTTTCAGGTCCAATTAATTTGCCTTGGGCCAATTGCACTGCTGCTAATCTTTGGGTCAAAGATAAAGACTGTAGTTGAGGGATTTGTTTGGTGGAAAAATACAACTTCATATGCAATGTGACCTGCTTGTAACGATTAAACAGCCCAAATAAGTAAAAACTTAGATGGGCATCGATTTTAATTCCCAGTTTACATTAGTTAAAGGGTTGTTCTATCGCTCCATCACGATTTTCATCTTGATGATCCGCCAGTTTTTCCCACTTCTTAGTCTTAAATGTAAATAAGAAAATGACAATACCAATTGAAATAGTAAATAAGCTGATTTGTAGATAAAGACTAGGCATATCTTCAACCTTATTAGGATCAAAGTTTCCAGCTAATAAACCAGCCACTACATTGCCGATAGAGTAAGTGAGTACAAACACCCCCATCATCTGACCCGCGAAACGTCTAGGTGATAATTTACTGACCGCTGATAAGGCAACTGGACTCAAACATAACTCACCTACAGTATGTAAAAAGTAGGTGGCGATCAGCCAATAAGGTGCCACCTTTAATCCTGTAGCAGCCACCTGGGCGGCAAAAAACATCACAAGAAATCCCGAAGCCATAATAATCAAACCAACAGCACATTTTAAACCGTAGGATGGGGTGATCATTTTTTTAGCCATGTTTATCCACATTGCTGCGAAAAAAGGCGACAAAATTACAATAAACATAGAGTTGGCAGATTGCAGCCATTCAGGTGGGATCTCAAAGGTGCCTATGATCCTGTCGGTGTAATTTTGACCAAATAGATTCAAAGATGAACCTGCCTGTTCAAAACCAGTCCAGAAAAATATAGACGCGATACACACTAAAAATAAAGCCCCTAGTTGACGCTTTTCATTAGGTGAATTGTTACCAAGAAAAAATATTGCAGCAAAGTAGCCTAAAAATAAGACGGTAGCGAGAATGGCAAATTTTTGTGCCACAACAACGGCATTAAATGCCATCAAGTTGTTCATCAACATATAAGCAACTACAGTCACAGCGAGTAAAAACAAACCTATAACTGACCAGCTGATTTTTGCCGCTTTTGGTGACAACCTAACTGTGGGCTCAGCACCAGCACCCTCTAACTTGATAAGTGTCTTCTTATACATGATTAAGCCAATACCCATGCCGACAGCAGCTGCGCCAAACGCCCAGTGCCATCCAAAGTTGATGCGCAAATAACCACAAACTGTATAACCAATAACCGAGCCTAAATTGATGCCAAGATAATAAAGGGTGTAACCACTGTCCCGTCTTTTGTCGTCACTTGAATACAACTGCCCTACTAAAGCGCCAATATTAGGTTTGAGTAAACCTGTGCCTAGTACCACTAAAATCAAGCCAATAAAAAAGGTATAGTCATTTGGAATAGCCAACACAATATGGCCACACATGATGATGATCCCGCCATACCAAACTGCTTGTTGTCCGCCAATTAAACGGTCAGCCATCCAGCCACCAGGTAAACCCATTAAATACACTGAGCCAGTATATAGACCATAAATAGCAGTTGCCGAAGCAACAGTGATCGCTAACCCACCTTCTTGAATTGATGCTGTCATGAAGAGCACCAGCATGGCACGCATGCCGTAGTAACTCATACGCTCCCACATCTCGGTCAGAAATAGTGTGGAAAGCCCCCCTGGATGACCCAGGAAATCTTTTGTTTTTGTTTGAACTGATTCAGTTGTCATGAAGTCTGCCTTTTATTTTTATAATGTTTGACAAGTTAGTCTGAGCCTTAAGAAACAAGCCTCCCTGAAGGCCGAAAGTATCTAATGGCAATGAATTATCAATACAAACCAAACTGTTTTTAAGAGCTGTATTGATAGAACGTCAAACTATGTCTGTCATTTTGACGCATTGTTTATACTAGAGCGCTGAGATTAAAACAACTATGGAGTCAAAAAACAGACTATGTGACGGGGGTCTTTATTTCTGCTTTTTTATTAATTGATAAAATTTATACATCATCGACACCTCTCGTAGGAATGAAAAAGCTAATTATCATCAAGAAGATGATTTTGCTCTTTCCTTAGAAAATATTAAATAAATTAGGAAAAATACGACTGAAACAGCGCCGAAGCTCTCTGTTGTCTTTACAACAATACCAAGAGTAAACAACATCCTGTGGTGAGGCAAACGGCAAGACCTGACTCTCGACATGCTAGTCTTTTTCCAAGTGATGCACTTATTATTTGAATCCAAGAGATAAATAGTCAACACTATCGATGTACTATCAGAATAGCTGGCATGAAGTGTCTAAAACGATAAGAGGGATTGTGTCAGTATCCATTTAAAACTGTTTATATATTTTGTTTTTTCGAAACAATAAATGTTATATTATTATTGGTTTATTTTGTTTAAATACAACATCTTATGCTATATTGCTGGTGGGCTTTTAACTCCGAAATTTGAGTGATAAGTTTAAGTTTATATTTAACTTAATTACGAATTCAGTTAGCATCCTTGGCCGCTCAAGTATGAAAGATTCGAGCCTTTTTATTATATGGATAGAAGTATGTTAAGAAAGTTTGAAATTCGAGTAATTGTTTTGTTATTTTACGTAGTTACGCAGGCTGTTTTTGCGTTTACGCCTACGGCGCAGCAAATTCAACAACTAAAAACCATGCCACGGGCCCAGCAAGAAGCACTAGCCAGGCAAATGGGCATTGATCTATCCAGCTTTCAATTAAACTCGAACCCAACGCAAAGAGTTAACGTTGAACCTGAAACAATGGTCAGCAGGCGCGTTGATGAAAATGCGGTGTCTAAGACCTTAGCAGAGCAAAGCGCGGCGCAAAATAACAGCAAATCCCTCAAGCCTTACGGTTATCAATTGTTCAGCAATGCCGCGGCGTCATTTTCTCCCTCACCCAATATGCCGGTTCCTGCCGATTACCTTATGGGGGCGGGAGACAGCATTAACATTCAATTATTTGGTAAAGAAAGTGGCCAATATGAGCTGGTTGTTAATAATGAAGGCGAGATCCAAATTCCCGAGCTAGGCCCTATGCCGGTGTTGGGCCTTAGATATGAAGAGCTAAAACAAGCATTAATTGAGCGTTACAAGCAGCAGATGATTGGCGTTTCACCACATATTACTATGGGCACTATGCGTACTATTCAAGTGTATATTGTTGGTGAGGCATACCGCCCCGGAGCCCTTATTGTTAATTCTTTATCAACCATTACCCATGCGTTATTTGCCAGTGGCGGAGTAAACGCCATAGGCTCATTGCGTAATATTGAATTAAAACGCGCTGGGCAAATTATTCGCACCTTTGACTTATACGACATGCTGATTTTCGGCTCAACCGAAAATGATATTAGGCTCCAGCAAGGTGACGTAATTTTTATCCCTACGGTTAAAAAACTAGTCAGTATTGATGGCGCTGTGAGGCGCCCAGCAATATATGAAGTAAAACAACAAGAATCGTTGGCAAAAGTCATTGAGATTGCCGGTGGTTTACTTCCTTCTGCCGCTGATCAGCTACAAATCGCCAGAAAAACACCGAAATCAGAACTAGAGGTTAAAAGCGTCAGTTTATTTGATGACACATTAACAAGCCTAAGTTTGTATAACGGCGACTTTATCAATGTGGCTGAGGCCAATAAAGAATTTTCAAACGCTATTGTTATCGCTGGTGCTTACGCGACACCTGGTCTTGTGCAATGGCAGCCAAGCTTACAACTTTCAAGCTTAATTAAGCCAAATACCTTACTTAATGGCACTGATTTAGATTACGCCTTAATTCTTCGCCGTGAAAAATTTGCCAGTCACAGCCAAGTTATTCAGTTTGAACCCAGTCGCGTGTTATCAGGCGAATTTGACACAACCCTTGAACGCTTTGACCAAATTACCCTGTTTAATCAATCTGGCTTTGATAGGATTGGCGGCGTTGAAGCTAAAGTGACTGGCGTTAATTTAGAAGGTAGCGCTGATGATTTAAAAACCACTGAGGCAGATTATTTAAAAGGTTTAGACTCACAATCATTTACTGAGAGCCAATTAATACTCACAAACTCTAAAAACTACTCACGTAAAAAATTACTGGCCCCTATTATTGCCCGCTTAAAAGATGAGGGTAGTAATGAAACCCCCGTTCAATTGTCTGAAATATCGGGGCAAGTAAAATATCCTGGCGTTTATCCCATAGCCGATAAAGGCAAGATAAAACAACTTATTCTAGCGGCGGGTGGTTTTGTCGAGTCTGCCTATATTCAAAATGCTGAACTATCACGTTCACAGATAAACGCCAGTGGTACCTTAGATGTTAAGCATATAAACGTAGACTTGGTTGACGCCATGTTAGGTAGTGAAAATGCAAACCTACAGATTTTAAGTAAAGATGCATTAAAGGTACACCGAGTGCCAGATTGGTATGACAGCAGAACGGTAGAGTTAGTGGGTGAAGTGGTGTTTCCAGGTAAATACCAAATTAAAAAAGACGAAACACTATCCCAACTACTTAGCCGAGCAGGAGGCTTTACCTCTAATGCCAGTTTAGATGCTGTCATATTCACCCGCGAAGAATTAAAACGCAGAGAAAAACAAAATTTAGAAAAAACAATCGAAAATCTAAAGCAACAATTTATTAACAGTAATGTGTCGGGTAGCCAAAATGTCAAAACCATCAATTTTGCAGATGCCAATCAGATATTGAATGAGTTGTTAAATGTTGAACCCGTTGGTCGCTTAATTCTGGATGTTGCACGTCTTAATGCTGACGCCAGCGAGAATGATATTCAATTAAAAGGCGGCGATAAATTGTATGTGCCCAATATTTCAAACTCAGTCTCGGTGGTGGGTGAGGTGTTTGTGGCCTCTACCCACTTGCTAGATAAAGGCACTACCGTTGCCGATTATATTAGTCGCTCTGGCGGCTTAACCGAGCAGGCAGACAGCAGTAAAGTTTATATTGTTAAAGCCAATGGCTCGGTAAAGGTGCCTAATAACGATTTTTGGTTTGGCGGTACAAGCGCAATATTAGAACCCGGTGACACTATTGTTGTGCCGCGAGACGTGGTGAATTACGAAAGGTTGGGTTTGTGGCAAACCGTTACACAAATAGTCTATCAATCGGCTGTGGCCTTAGTTGCGATTGGGAGGCTATAAGTCCTAACGGGCAATAGTAATTTATTATGACTGACAATAATGTAAACGAAACAAACACAGACACTGTTCGTTATGTGATGGTGGCCCCAGACAGTGCTATTAATGCCCGTCAAGATGACAGAATTGACTTACGTGAATTATGGGCTGTTATCTGGTCGGCTAAATGGATTATTATTGGGGTAACGGCTTTATTCGCTATCGCCTCGGTTTTTTATGCCCTAAGTTTGCCGAGTATATATAAAAGTGAAGTGTTACTTGCACCCGCCAGCAGTGAACAACAGAGTGGCTTAGGGGCATTAGCTGGTCAATTCGGCGGCTTAGCCTCATTAGCTGGGGTTAATTTGGGTGGCGGTAAAGCAGATAAAATCGATATGGCCATTGAGATCCTTAAATCCCGAGAGTTTTTTAGTCAGTTTGCAAACAAGCATAATATTTTGCCTGATTTAATGGCAATCAAAGAGTGGAACCAATCCACTAATTCAGTTATCTATGACGCAGAGATATATCTGCCTCAAAATGACGAGTGGGTGCGCGAAGCTAAACCACCGAAGCAAATTAAACCCTCGATGCAAGAAGCCATTGAGACATTTAAAAAGCTATTGAACATAGAGCAAGCTAAAGAAACTGGCATGGTGAATATCAGTGTTGAACATTATTCACCTTATGTAGCAAAGCAATGGGTCGATTGGTTAATACAAGATATTAACCTCAATATGAAAAGCCGTGATAAACAAGAAGCTGAAAAGAGCATTGCTTATCTGCAATCTCAAATCGAAAAAACCACAATTGCCGATCATAAAACCCTGTTGTATCAGTTGATTGAAGAACAAACAAAAACATTGATGTTCGCTGAAGTACGTGATGAATATATATTTAAAACTATTGATACGGCATTGGTCCCAGAATTAAAAGCTAAACCCAAGCGTGCTCTGATTGTGGTGTTAGGTGTCTTGTTGGGTGGTATGTTAGCGGTGCTTATTGTGTTAATACGTTATTTTGCTAGTAATAAAATCACTAGTGGCAACAGAGAAACTCAGAGTTAGCAATAGTTATTTTAGGTCTTACTGTTAAAGACAACTTTACTTGGATAACGTCTAAACAAGTGCCTCCTGAATTATAAAAACATTGTAACTATTCAGCCTGTTAAAAAATAAAGTTGCACTGATCTGGAGCTCCTATTGCCCGATCATTCTGATTTGCCATGCTATCTACATGGCACACCATTCTCTTCGACTATGAACCTAAGCGGCATTAATATTAATGAAGTAGTAGAGCGAACGAAGACGCAGTTGCAAAACGATGCGAATACTTCGCCTGCGCTGAAAGCTTCGATAGAGCTAATAATCAAGGTGAATATGATATTCGCATGACCAAAGTACCACAAAAGATATCGGGCTGCTTTCTGAGCATGAAGGCGCACCTCGCAAGTTAATGAATGTTGACAGACTTAAATCATTAGGCTGGGAATATTCAGTGTCGCTAGAAAAGGGTTTAGCTAAAGCTTGTCAGTGGTTTTGTGATAATCAAGATAAGTTAATAAGAGAGAGATAAATGTATAAAATATTAATAATTGGAGCGGGTCAATTAGGGGCCCGGCATTTACAAGGAGTATTGAAGAGTAAGCAGTATTTAAATATTACCGTTGTTGACCCTTCAAATAAATCTTTAGAAAATGCACGAAAGTGCGAAAAAGAAGTTGTTGTAGGAAACGAAAATAGTAATGTTTCATATTTAAATACAATACCAAGTCTAGACATTTTTTATGTTGTGATTATAGCAACAACAGCGAATGTTAGAGCAATTGTTACTCGAGAATTGCTTGAAAAAAACAAGGTTAGGCATATTATTTTCGAAAAAGTATTATTTCAAAAGGTCGAAGAATATAAAAACGTAGGTAATCTATTAAAACAACATGAAACTCAAGGTTGGGTAAATTGCCCAAGACGTGTATTTCCTACTTATCAAAAAATAAAAGAGTTACTTTGCGGTGAAGAGTTTTTGGATATGGAAGTCGTTGGTCATGGCTGGGGGCTTGCATGTAATGGTGTTCATTTCATTGATTTATATGCATATTTAACATCTGTTACTGACTTTGACTTATCAACTGAAGGGCTTGTTAAAGGGCTTGTTGATAGTAAACGGGAAGGATTTTATGAGGCAACGGGTAAATTACAAGGTGAAACCCGCAAAGGTCGATTTGAGCTTATATGTGAAGAAGCTGAAACCGGTAATTACTCTATAAGTTTGAAAACCCCACACTATGAGGTACAAATTAACGAGTTTGAAGGATATTATAGCTACCTACATAATGGCCAGTTAGTAAGGGAAAAACATAGTAACTTATATCAAAGTCAATTATCAGGTCTTAATGTTGATGAGCTGATCCTATCTGACTCTTCAAGTTTAACAAGTTTTGAAGAGTCATGCTCAATTCACCTCCCCTTTATTAAGTCTATGCAAGAGCACTTTGAGTCATCTTTGGGCAAAGAGTTAACTGCATGCCCAATTACATAAATATTAAAAGGAAATTGTTATGATCTGGTTAGTCGGCGCAGGTGCGATGTCAGTTGCATACGCAAAAGTATTGGATGCTCAAAAATGTGAATATAGAGTAATAGGGAGAGGTGAGGCATCCGCGGTTATCTTTAAAGAAAAAACCGGCGCTGAAGTTTATGTTGGAGGGGTTGATCTATTTTTACAGTCAAAACCAGAGCAGCCCTCTTCGGTTATTGTTAGTGTTAATGCCGACCATTTATTTAATACTTCGATGACGTTGTTAAACTATGGTGTCAAATCATTGCTTATAGAAAAGCCGGGTGGACTGGAGTTGTCCGAAATTAATCAGTTACACTGTAAAGCTGAGAGTTTTGGAGCTGAGGTATTTATCGCTTACAACCGACGCTTTTATAGTTCTGTCATCAAAGCTAATGAGCTGATAGAAAAGGATGGAGGGGTGACGTCTTTTAACTTTGAACTCACAGAGTGGAGTCATATAATTGGTGGTTTAGAACAACCGAAAGCGGTGTTATCTAAGTGGTTCATTGCAAACTCGACGCATGTTGCTGATATGGCATTTTTCTTAGGCGGTAAACCAGAGGAGATCTGCTGTTTTACAGCAGGAAAGTTAGATTGGCACAAAAATTCCGCTATTTTTTCAGGGGCGGGTATCGCAACTAATGGCGCTTTGTTTAACTATGCCGCTAATTGGGAATCAGCTGGGCGCTGGTCTGTTGAAATTTTGACAAAAGAAAATCGCTATATATTTAGGCCGATAGAATCACTTCTTGTACAAAAAAGAGGCACAATCCCTCATGTTTCAGTTGAGCTAGATGATCAACTTGATATCGATTTTAAGCCAGGTCTTTATAAACAAGTCGAATGTTTTTTAAGTGGTAAAACTCAGGGTCTTTGCTCAATTTCAGAGCATCTTAGCCGTTTTCCAATTTATGAGAAAATGGCCAATTATTAGCTTTATCAACAATTGCACAATGAATTCTTTATAAAAAGAGGCTTTAGTATAGTTATATGCAATAAACTTTCTAGAATGCCTATCTATAGACCTCCTAGTTACCTCGATAATATTTTGAAATCAATATGATAAGTGTAAAATTCAAAGGTATATCTGTTTTCAGGTATACCTTTATTTTTTAGGTTTTAAAGGACTTTTTGTTTAAATAGATTGAACCTTTACCCAATGTGATGAGCAGGACGGCCAAATGAAGCCATATCATTAGTCATTATGGGTAGAATTAAGAACAAAATTGTCAACTGGAGAGAGTACAGCAAGACATTGCTTAGCCGCAGCTCTATCACATTTTGTGATAGATGAAGACGTCATCTCAACCAGGCAGTGTAAAGAACACCATGGTGGGCGTGGTAGAGGACGGTTTTTAAGGTGAAATCAAATTTGATGCTGCTAAACTAGATGGTGCTCCACGTAAGGTTATGAATGTCAGGAGACTTAAATCATTAGGCTGGAATTTTTTTCGGTGTCGCTAGAAAAGGGTTTGGCTAAAGCTTGTCAGTGGTTTTTATAAAACAGAGTTAAATTTCGGGGTTGGTTATTTATAGTGACTCCATGTGTATTCATAAAGGTAATATATTAATGAGCTCAATCCTATCGCTTATTGGTCGTGAAAAAGAATTATTTTCCAATGACATTAAAATTCACGAAAAAGAGTTGACAGACATCGTTTTAAGTAGTCGTTTTCTCGTTGTTGGAGCGGCTGGATCAATTGGTCAGGCTGTAACTAAAGAAATTTTCAAAAGAAATCCGAAAAAATTACATGTTGTTGATATTAGTGAAAATAACATGGTTGAATTGGTGCGTGATATTCGCAGTTCATTTGGTTATATTGAAGGAGATTTTCAAACCTTTGCTTTGGATATTGGTTCGGTTGAGTACGATGCGTTCATTAAAGTTGATGGTCAATACGATTATGTTTTAAATCTTTCCGCCCTTAAGCACGTTCGCAGTGAAAAAGATCCATTCACATTAATGCGTATGATTGATGTAAATATCTTTAATACTGAAAAAACATTATTACATTCTGTTGCCAAAGGTACTAAAAAATATTTTTGTGTATCAACGGATAAAGCAGCTAACCCTGTCAATATGATGGGCGCTTCAAAGCGTATTATGGAAATGTTTTTAATGCGCCGTAGTTCAGACATTAAAATATCTACCGCACGTTTTGCTAACGTCGCATTTTCTGATGGCTCCCTGCTTCATGGCTTTAATCAACGTATTCAAAAACGCCAACCCATTGTTGCTCCTAAAGATATTAAGCGTTATTTCGTAACACCTCAGGAGTCCGGTGAACTTTGCCTCATGTCATGCATTTTTGGTGAAAACAGAGATGTTTTTTTCCCAAAGTTAAGCGAAGCGCTGCATCTAATTTCATTTGCAGATATTGCTGTAAAATACCTTAGGCAATTAGGTTATGAACCACATCTTTGTGATTCAGAAGATGAGGCGAGGGAATTGGCTCAAACATTGCCGGAACAGGGTAAGTGGCCTTGTTTATTTACAGATAGTGATACGACGGGTGAAAAAGATTTCGAAGAGTTCTTCACCGAAAAAGAAACATTAGACATGCAACGTTTTGAAAATTTGGGTGTGATTAAAAATGAAGCGCTATTTGATGCAGAATTAGTCTCATTATTTGAACAAGAAATTGGTCAAATGAAGAATGATAAAGAATGGGATAAAGAACAAATTGTTTCATTGTTTTATAAGATGATCCCAGATTTTGGACATAAAGAAACAGGTAAGTACCTAGACAGCAAAATGTAAGGCAATAGTTATGAATAAAAAATTGATAAGTTTTGTCCGGGATGTTTATCAGACCAATGATTTTATTCCGTTACATGCACCGACATTTTCTGGTAATGAAAAAGCATATGTTACTGATGCGATCGATAGCACGTTTGTATCGAGCGTAGGTAAATATGTAGAAGATTTCGAACAACATATAGAGGCTTATACCGGAACAGCTAAAGCAGTTGCGACAGTTAACGGTACGGCTGCATTACATACAGCAATGCATATGGCGGGGGTTAAACCAGGTGATCTTGTTATTACTCAAGCACTCACTTTTGTGGCTACCTGCAACGCGCTCTATCATATGGGCGCACATCCTATTTTTGTTGATGTATCAAAAGTCAGTTTAGGTTTATGTCCTGTCGCAACTGAAGCGTACCTTGAGAAAAATGCCAAGCTCAATTCAGACGGAGTATGCATTCATAAAAGTACAGGGCAAAGAATTAATGCGGTTGTGCCAATGCACACCTTTGGTCATCCTGTTGAGCTTGATGAGTTATTAGCTGTTTGTATGAAATGGAAGCTTATTTTGGTTGAAGATGCGGCTGAGAGTTTGGGCTCATTTTATAAAGGAAAACATACCGGCACTATTGGTGATTTTTCTGCTATTAGCTTTAATGGAAATAAAATAATAACCACTGGCGGTGGTGGTATGGTCCTTTGCAGTAATTTAGAGGCCGGCAATCATACTCGACACGTAACAACGACAGCGAAAGTGCCTCATCCATATGAGTTTTATCATGATGAGCCAGGCTTTAATTATCGACTACCTAATCTAAATGCAGCATTAGGTTGTGCTCAAATGGAAGTATTGCCAACATTTTTAAAGCAAAAAAGAGTACTGGCAGAGCAATATAAAACGCTATTCTCAGGCTCTCATTTTCAGTTTGTTGTTGAGCCTGAATATGCACAATCAAACTATTGGTTGAATGCCATTATCTGCCCTGATACAGATAGTCGAAATGTGTTGTTGAAAGAGACCAATGAGCAAGGTGTAATGACAAGACCTATTTGGCAATTAATGCACCGATTACCGATGTTTAAAAATGCCCTAAAGGGGGATTTAACAGTATCAGAGTGGATTGAAGCGCATTTAATTAATTTGCCAAGCTCTCCCTCGATGTTATTGCAGTAATAAAGATTTAATATGAAAGTATGTGTACCTGTAAGTGGAAAAGTAATAGGTAGAGGTTTTTATGTCTACGAACGATAAAGTTGAATATATCGATATTGATGTTGCATGTGATTTACTACCGTATTTTGACATGATTTCGGAACTGTTTAATGAGTGTTTTGGTAGAAAATTAGATCGACAGTTATGGGATTGGGCTTATCAAAACAATCCATCTGGTTCAGCTTTCGTTTCACTTGCCATTTCTGGTGGAAAAGTAGTTGGCCATTATACTTCTATCCCCATGCCCGTTGAAAGTTCGACTGAAAAAATTGATGGCTACCTAACCATGACTATCATGGTTTCTGCTGCTTATAGACGTTATCGATTATTTCAAGTATTGGGAGAGCGTGTTTTTGAGCGAATTAATGCCACAAATAAACCGTCTGCAGTGTTTGGATTTCCTAATGACAATTCTGCTCCAGGTTTTAGAAAACGATTAGGCTGGATAATATCCGAAGAATATAAAATAATAGAGCTAACCCAAACAACGCAAAAGCAATGTGCTGCTTTACTAGAAAAGCAGGATTTTAGTAGCTTATTTACGCTAAATCTTAATGAGCAAGCATTAAAAAACTGGCGAGTAAATAAACCTTCTCAGGAATGGGGTATTAATGAAGGTGTTGGGTTAAAAGTTTTTGATGGTGGAAGCGACTTAATGTACTTGGCTCATCCCTCTTTGATTTCAAGTATTGAAATCAAAGATAAAGTAAATGTAATTTTACCCATAGGTGAATTGCCGGAGTTTTCTAATATGCATGTAGCATTTCCTTACCGCTTTGGGTACCGCTTGTTTAATTGTGAACATATTAACAACCCTCAATTTTTTGTTCAAATGTGTATGTCGGATGTATTTTAATGAAAATTTTAGCCTTAACCTCAATTCGTTCTGAATATGATTTATTGAGTTCGTTATTCTTTAAACTTAATAATGACCCTGAAATTGATTTACAGCTTATGGTTGGCGGTGCTCATAATTCACCATCATTTGGCCTGACTAAAAAAGATATTGAGTTAGATGGCTTTAATATACTTATCAATATTGAAAGCTTATTGGATGCAGACTCAAAGTCATCTCGCTTGAAAAGTGCGTCAATATTATTATTGTCAGCAGCTGATATCGTAAATCAATTTTCACCGGATTTAATTATATATGCAGGTGATCGCGAAGATGTAATGGTTGGTGCTCTATTGGGGGGGTACCTTTCTATCCCAACCTTACATTTTTTTGGTGGAGATCATTCCTTGGACGGCCATATTGACAACCCTTTACGCCATGCCGTTTCAAAGTTATCTACTTGTCATTTTGTCAGTACACAAGAACATGTAATGAGATTAAAAGCTTTAGGTGAGCCAAGTAATCGAATTCATCATATTGGCAGCGTGGCTTTGGATAAATTTTCAGATATTGAGTTTAGTGGTAAAAGGGTAAATGCAGTTGCGGGAAAAGAACTTGACAGACCTGCCGCGCTATTTATTTTCCATCCTGTTGAAAGTGAAGTGAATATTGCAGCTAAGATTGTTAGTGATTCAATTTCAGCCCTCATTGAAGAAGGTTTTCACGTTTTTGTTGGTAAACCCAATAGCGATTATGGAAATACAGATATTCGCAAGGCTATAGAAGAAATTGAAGGGAAAACAGAGCACATTAGTGTCTATGGTAATCTATCTAGAGAACCCTTCGTGCAACTATTTAAAGCTTGCAAACTGATTGCTGGAAATTCATCTGCCGGACTCTTAGAAGCCGCAAGCATTCCTATACCCTGTATCAATATCGGGGAAAGACAAAAAGGCCGATACTGTTCAGATAATGTTATTTTTGTCGATGTTGACAAAAAATCTGTAATTACTGGTATTAGAAAGGTACAAGAGTTGCAGTTTGAAGAAACATTAAAATTAGTTGTAAATCCATACGGTGACGGTAAAGCTTCCGAACGAGCCTATAACTTAATTAAAACAATTGACTTCAAGTCGTTGCTATTGAAAAAAGAGGATCCCCTAACTCATGGTTACTAAAAACATTTTAATTGTTGCTCCTCATGCGGATGATGAAACATTAGGCTGCGGAGGCACAATCTTACGAGCGATCAATGAAGGGCATAATGTGCATTGGTTATTGGTAACAGGAATGAGCAAAGAGTCAGGATTTAGCCAAGAGCAGATCGATACAAGAAGGAACGAAATTGATAGGGTTTCAACGATGTATGGCTTCACTGCAACTCACGAGTTGATGCTTGCTCCGGCTATGTTAGAAACGCTTCCTAAAGGAGATATAATCGGGCCAATAATATCCATTGTTAACAAAGTTAAGCCGAGTGATATATATACAGTTTTTCGCAATGATGCCCATAGTGATCATGAGATTGTATATGATGCCGTGATGTCTGCGAGTAAGTCTTTCCGTCATCCCTTTATTAAAAGGGTGTTAGCGTATGAAACGATGTCTGAAACTGATTTTGGTATGAAACCAGAGGATGGAGGTTTTAGACCCAATGTTTTTGTTGACATCACTCCACACTTAGACAGAAAATTGGATATTTTAGAAGAATTTAAATCAGAAATTGGAGATTTTCCATTTCCTCGAAGTCGAAAAGCGCTGGAGTCTCTGGCGTGCGTGCGAGGTGTTCAAGCTAATTGTAATGCCGCTGAAGCTTTTATGTTACTTAAGGAAATTCAATGAGTACATTGATTATTGCAGAAGCGGGAGTTAATCATAATGGTAGCGAAAAGCTAGCATTACAATTGGTTGATGTAGCATATAATGCGGGGGTTGATATTGTGAAATTTCAAACCTTTAAAGCTAAAAAACTTGTTACAGTAACAGCCAAACAAGCCGACTATCAAATAGAAAACACTCAGAAAGAAGAGTCACAATTTGCGATGTTAAGTCGCTTAGAGCTTAGTTATGAATTTCATCACGACTTAGTTGCTTATTGTAACAAGCTGGGTATTGAATTTCTTTCAACCGCATTTGATTCCGAAAGTTTAGATTTTTTAGTCAATGAACTAGGCCTGAAAACCTTAAAAATCCCATCAGGGGAATTAACCAACGCGCCTTTAGTTTTGCAGCATGCAAAAACAGGGGCTGATTTAATTGTTTCGACAGGTATGGCTACATTAGCGGAAGTGGAGTCCGCATTAGGTGTTATTGCTTTTGGCTATTTAGCGAAAAGTGATGTTACACCTTCTCTTGATGCTTTTCAGGCTGCCTATTTTTCAGAGGAAGGCCAAGCTCTATTGAAAACTAAAGTAACCGTGCTTCATTGTACAACCGAATACCCTGCGCCAATGAAAGATATTAACTTAAAGGCCATGGATACATTAGCTGAAGCGTTTAAATTGAAAGTAGGTTACTCAGATCATAGTGCCGGTATTAGCGTACCAATTGCAGCCGTGGCAAGAGGCGCTAAGATCATCGAAAAACATTTCACATTAGATAAAAACATGCAAGGCCCTGATCATAAAGCTTCTTTAGAGCCTAGCGAATTAGCTGCTATGGTCGCAGGAATACGCGATATTGAGTTGGCAATTGGTGATGGTGTGAAAGGTCCTAGGCCATCTGAAATAAAGAATAAAGCAATTGCGCGAAAAAGTTTAGTCGCAGCCAAAGATATTGCTGCTGGTGAATTATTTGATAGCGAAAACCTAGCAATTAAACGACCCGGAAGTGGCGTTAGTCCATATCGGTATTGGGAGCTATTAAATACGCAATCAAGCAAATCTTACCTAGAAGGCGAGGTTATCCTTGGATAAAAAGTTTTTTTTATTAGGTGCCGGAGGACATGCAAGCGTATTGGCCGATATTTTAAGGCAAAATAAATTGATAATATCAGGACTTTTTAGTCCCGAAATTGATTTTGCAAGAGCTGCATTATCAGGTATTCCAATATTTAAAAATGAAGACGAAATTTTTGAGTATCAATGCAATACGGTAAGTATCATTAATGGTGTAGGTTCATTACCTGGATCGAATTTAAGAACAAAATTATTTAATAAGTTCACAGAGCAAGGGTATTCTTTTCAACAGGTTATTTCTAAACACTCTTTCATTTCTGATTTTGCAACCTTGGGTCAAGGTGTTCAGGTAATGCCCAGAGCAATTATACAAGCTGGTGCAGTGATTGGTGATAATACTATCATTAATACTGGTGCGATTATTGAGCACGATTGTATTATTGGCAAGCACAATCATGTCGCTCCAGGCGTCACTTTAAGCGGGCAAGTTAGTACAGGAAATAATGTTCATATTGGTTCTGGTGCAACTGTTATTCAAGGCATTTCGATTGGGGATGGGGCTGTTATTGCAGCTGGTGCAATTATTACGAAACACGTTGAAAGCGGCAAGATGGTTTTTGGTGCTAGATCCCATATTCAAGATAAAAAGGGCAAATCATGAGCCATATTTGGCAAAACACATTAATTTCTCCAGACTGCTCAGTCAGAGATGCGCTTGCGGTGATTGATAAAGAGGCCCTGCGTGGCGCTATTGTTGTTGATGAAAATAAAAAGTTGTTGGGGCTAGTCAGCGATGGAGATATCCGACGTGGCTTGCTTTCTGGTGTGTCCTTAAACGACAAAGTATCAGCAGTGATGAATTCTTCCCCTACTATTGCTACTCGAGATACAACACAAGAACAGCTTGTTAAATTAATGGAAGCGAAAGAACTCTTATCGATACCGATTGTTGAGAATGGGATTGTAGTTTCGTTACGTACATTACATGAAATTTTGTCTACGCCGAAACTCGATAATCCAGTATTTTTAATGGCAGGTGGCTTTGGCACGCGTTTAAGACCGCTTACTAATAATTGCCCTAAACCATTATTAAAAGTGGGTGATAAACCGATACTCGAAATAACTCTATTAAATTTTATTAAACATGGATTTGTTAATTTTTATATCTCTACCCATTACATGCCCGAAATGATTAGAAATCACTTTGGAGACGGTTCAAAGTGGGGCGTTAACATTACCTATGTCCATGAGGAATCTCCTTTAGGGACAGGCGGTGCTTTAGGTCTGTTACCTGATGACATTCCTCAGTTGCCATTAATCATGATGAATGGAGATATATTAACGAAGACTAATTTTCATAACTTGCTGGACTTTCATCATAGTGAGAGTGCAGATGCAACCATGTGTGTTCGCGAATACGAGTATCAAATACCCTATGGTGTTGTAAAAGGTGAGCATGGCCAAATTATTAGTATGGTAGAAAAACCTATTCAATACTTCCATATTAACGCAGGGATTTACGTTATTAATCCTCTTGTTATTAAAAAAGTGTCTAAAAATACAGTTATTGATATGCCTACATTACTGGAATCTAAAATTGCAATACACAACAAAATAATGATGTTTCAAATTCATGAATACTGGTTAGATATTGGGCGTATGGATGACTATCATCGTGCTCAAACTGATATTAAAGGATTAGGTATTTTATATGATAAATGATAAAAGAGTTATCGCAGTAATCCCTGCAAGAGCGGGAAGTAAATCTATTATCAATAAAAATATCAAATTACTAGCGGGTAAACCTTTAGTCGCCTGGCCTATTGAAACTGCTCAGAAGTCACAATATATAGATCGAATTATTGTTTCAACTGATGGGGAATTAATAAAATCAGTTGCCGAACAATATGGTGCAGAGGTTTATCTAAGGCCTGAAAATTTAGCTCAAGATGAATCGTTGGTTATTGATTGTGTAAGGGATTTGATTCGACGTTTAAAAAGAGAAAATGAAGACGCATGTTATTTAGTATTGTTAGAGCCAACGTCACCTTTGAGAAGCGTCGAAGATGTTGATTTGGTAATAGAAAAATTACTTACTCATGACTCAGTTGCAACATTTATGGAGGCGGAACTAAATCCGCATAGAGCGTGGAAGGTTGAAGGTGATATGGTCGTTCCATTTATAGATGGTGCAATTCCATGGCTACCGAGGCAAAAACAACCAGAGGCTTACCAATTAAATGGTGCAGTGTATGGCTTTCATATCAATAAAATTACTATTGACGGTAGTCCCGTTTTATCTGGAAATATCGCGGCAGTGATGATGCCCCCAGAGCGGTCTGTGGACATTGACAATCTAATACATTTTGCAATTGCAGAAGAAATAATTAAAGGTGAAATTAATGGTTAGCTTAAAAGGATTATTTGATTTAACAGGAAGAACAGCCTTAGTGACTGGTGGTGCTGGCTTATTGGGCGGTGAAATTGCAGATGCACTTGCGGAGCAAGGTGCAAATATTATTATAGCAAGTCGTAATCTAGATTCATGTAATAAAAAATGCGACCAATTGAAGAAAGATTTTCCAAGTATACAAGTTAGTCATTTCTTTATAGATCTTACGAATTCAGAAAGTATTATCGAATGCGTAAATAGCTCTGAGGCGGCTTTTGGTCAGTTAGATATATTAGTAACTTGTGCATGGTCAGGAAAAAAGAATAGTTGGGATACTATTAATGACGAAGATTGGAATCACGATATTGAAGTTTGCTTAAATGGAGTCTATCGACTAATAAAAGCCTCAACGGCAGCGTTGAAGCGTTCTCAGGGGGTCGTTTTAAATATTGGCTCAATGTATGGCCATGTTGCGCCTGATTATCGACTTTATGAAGGTGTACCTCAAGCAAATCCACCAAGTTATGGTGCAGCGAAAGCTGGCGTTATTCAATTGACTAAATATTTAGGCAGCTTTTTAGCTCAAGACAAAATTAGAGTGAATTGTATTAGCCCTGGTCCATTCCCATTAGAGCATGTAATTGATGAGTATCCAGATTTCAAACAGCGTTTATGTGATAAAAACCCAATGGGGCGCTTAGGAAAACCACATGAAATTAAAGGAGCTGCAGCATTTTTATGTAGTGACGCATCTTCTTATATGACTGGGCAAAATATCTGTGTCGATGGTGGTTGGACTATATGGTAAAACTCGGAGTATTGGGCTTTAGCCCTGCAAATGGTCATCCCTATTCGTTTTCTGCCATCATTAACGGTTATAACCGTAATGCATTTTTGAAAACTGAATGGGTAGGTATTCTCAATTATTTAGAGAAAAGATCGCCATCTGAGTTCTCTGAGTTAGATGCTAAGGTTACCCATATTTGGACGCAGTTTCCTGCTTTATCTCACGAGATTGCAGATTGCTGCAACATTGAGAATATCGTGGACGATTATCTCAATATGATTGGATATGTTGACGGTATTATTATTGCTAGAGATGATTATGAATTGCACAAAGAGCTAGCTCAACACTTTCTGGATGCAGGTATTCCTGTATTTATTGATAAACCGCTAACGTTAGACCGAGAAGAGTTGAATTGGTACAAACCTTATTATGAGAAGGGCTTGATTATGTCATGCTCTGGTCTTCGTCATTGCCAAGAATTAGATCCAGTAAGGAATTCATTAGACTTATATGGGGATGTGAGATTAGTCAGAGCTGCTGTGATTAATGACTGGGAAAAATATGGTATTCACATGCTAGATGCCACTTTAGGTATTTGGGATCAAAATGCCAATAGTATCCAGTGTATATCTAATAATAATTACGACAGTTACTTACTTGAGTTTGAAAATGATTTAACGGTTCAAATTGACACCCTCGGACCCGATGTAGTGGCGTTTTCTTATGAGGTCTTTGGTACTAAGCTGTGCCAAAAATTTGAAATTAGGGATAATTTCACTTCTTTTAAAAGAACCTTAGCGTTATTTGTTGAACAAATTAAAACAACTAAACCAGCTTTAGATTGGCAGAGCTTAAACCGTTCCATTTCTATTTTAATTGCGGGTAGGCAAGCAAAGAAAGCACAGAGTAAGGTAATAGTTAACTATGAATAGTTCATTGGACAATAAAAAAATTGTTGTAGTTGGATCTGCTGGTCTATTAGGATCAAATTTAGTTGCGAGATTATTAACTCAAGGCGCTGAAGTTATTGCGGTTGATCTTGACTTAAACAAGCTTGAATCTCGTTTGGCTCTATCAGGGGTGGATTTAGATGATCAACGATTATTTCTTCAAGAGCTCGATATTACTGATGAACCTGCTGTACGGTTGTTTTTTAAATATCAGCAAGGCTTAACTGGGGCAGTGAATACAACTTACCCAAGGAATTTGTCTTATGGCGCACATTTTTTCGATGTATCTATGGCAAGCTTTAATGAAAATGTGTCTCTTCATTTAGGAAGCTGTTTTCTATTCACTCAGCAATGCGCTGCTTACTTTAAAGCGCAACAATCACCATTTTCATTGGTTAATATTTCTTCTGTTTATGGTGTGGTTGCACCTAAGTTTGGAATATATGAGAGCACTCCTATGACGATGCCTGTTGAGTATGCCGCTATCAAGTCTGCTACACTTCATTTAAATAAATATGTGGCAGCATATGTAAATGATAGTCGTTTTCGCATTAATGCTGTTAGCCCTGGTGGCATATTTGACCATCAGCCTGAAGCGTTTCTTAAAGCCTATCAAAAGAATACTCATGGAGAAGGTATGCTAGATGTAGAAGATGTGATGGGTTCTATTGTATTTTTGCTATCTGAACAGTCGAAGTTTGTAACAGGGCAAAATGTTATTGTTGATGATGGATTTTCACTATGATAAGAAGATCAACATTGATATTGAGGAAAGTCGATTAGGAACCAATCGCCCTTTTACTCATTGGGAATTATATTTTCGAAAAAAATCAAATCTTTTCATGATCATAGTGAACTTGACCAAAATAGTGAATTTTGATTTTGTTTAAAACGAACTAGGCAGGTAGAAATATCAGCTAACTGGAATCCTTATAGGGGAAGGGGCTGCGTGGTCTTATCCTGCCACTGGGGTCACCGAAGAAATACAAATGAACATTAGAATTCTTTGTACCAGAGACTGTAGATAATATGAGTTTTTTAAAAACAGGCTCGATTTATTTGATTAGTAACATAGTCAATAAAGCGATTCCTTTTATGCTTTTACCTATATTGACGAGGTACTTAAGCCAAGCTGAATATGGTCAAATAGCAATGTTTCAATTGTTGATAACGGCTCTATCTGCCTTGGCTGGATTTGGAGTAGTCGGGGCCTCGGCAAGGAAATTTTACGATCAAGATATCACCCCGGATGACTTAAAAGACTTTAATGGGGCTTGCTTTCAAATTTTATTCATTTCAACCATTATTATATCTCCATTTACTCTGTTTTTTTATAAAGAATTATCGGATTTATTAGCTATACCTGCCCAGTGGGTGTTTGCCTCACTAGCGATTGCAAGTTTAGGTTTTATTATCCAAATAAGATTAAGCCAATGGCAAGTTCGCGGTCAAGCTAAACAATATGGGATGTTACAGATTGCAAGCAGTCTTATTAATGTAGTGTTTTCACTACTATTAGTCATAACTTTAAACTTAGGCCCCGCTGGGCGAGTTGATGCGCAGTTAATTACAGTGTTAATCATGAGTTTGCTCACTTTGTACTACTTAAAACTAGATAACTTAGTAAACTTTTTTACTTTTAAGCCCATGTATATAAAAGAAGCTCTCAACTTCGGCGTACCTTTGATACCCCATATAATTGGTATTTTTCTATTGTCGAGTGTTGATCGTTACATAATAAATAGTAAGTTGGGTCTTGAAAGCGCCGCTATCTACATGGTCTCTTATCAATTAAGCTCTGCATTGGCCATCGTATTTGATGCTATTAGTAAAGCATATACACCATGGCTTTTTACTTTACTTAAAAAAGATGTAAAAGAAGAAAAGTTAAGAGTTGTAAAGGGTACATATTTATATATGGCTTTTTTAGTTGTGCTCGCAATTTTATCTTTTGTTATCGGACCGCCAGTTGTGGTTTTTGTTGCAGGTGAAAAATATGCTCAAGCGAGCAGCATAATTGGTTACCTATGTATGGGGCAGATTTTTGGTGGAATGCACTTGATGGTGTCAACCTACGTGTTTTTTTCGAAAAAAACCCAATATTTATCCTTAGTCACGATTATTTCAGGTGTAATAAATGTAGTCATAATGCTACTCCTAGTTGAATATAATGGTCTTGTTGGTGTCGCACAGGCTTTTGCAATAGCTCAGTTTTTGAGGTTTTTATCCACTTGGATGCTAGCAGCAAAAGTACAACCAATGCCATGGTTTACCTACAAAGTCATGGTTAATTAGCCCCTGAGTTGGGGATCTTCATATGCCGAAGTATTAAAATCGTTGTGCCTTATTACTTAAGTATGATGAGATGTCCTAGATGTATTTAAGGTATTACGTGATCCCGCAGACCAAAAACGAAGCACAGCGCTCGTTACGCAGCTGTGTGCTATCGTGTACGCGGTGGAGATTGAAATTTCGGAGTATCATTCCTCCAGCAATGGACGCTCTTAGTTAAACGCACACTGATGAACTGTTACCTTGATAGTTGGATTGAGTGATGGAGAAATCAGGCGGGAAAATACAGCTGAAAACTATGCCATAATACGTTATATTGTAACTAGATTAGTAGGTTCATAACTAAAATTTAGAATGAGTATTAAATGAGGACTAAAACTGGCGAAAGGAAATACCGATTATATTAATCAAACTCTATAGGAATGGTGTTAGGTCATTTAGCTCTGTTTAAAGGGGCTATTATTGGTTGTTAGATCAAGATGCATTTAAAATATGATAATAAATTATATTTCTTTTCTTTGAGGTTTTATGAGTAGTTCAAGAAACGTACTACATTCTGCGTGTGTATATTTTATCGGCAACTTTCGTGAGATAATGTTGTTTTTCATCAATTCCGCTTATTTGTTGCGTAGATATTCCTCAGACGTCAGATATACAAAAAATAAGGATGGAATAATTAATATTCTAGGTAATGGACCTAGTTGTCATGATACCTTTAATCGTAATCTTTGTACGAACGAAAAAATTATGGTTGTTAATTTTACAGCTATCACTGACGTTTTTTTTGAATATAAACCAGAATTCTATGTATTGATTGATCCCAGTTATTTTGAAGTTAAGTCTGATAAATTTATTTTGTTATATGAAAAATTAGCGAAAGTTGATTGGAGTATGACATTGTTCGTCCCTACGTCCTATAGAAAACAGGCAGAAGCTCTTGTCTGTAATCCTAATATTATACTAAAGTTTATCAATTTTAATTACTTACCAGGTAAAAGTAAGGCTGTATTTAATCTTTATCAAAGGAATATAGCGTCACCAAGATTTCAAAATGTGCTTATTGCATGCTTGTATGTATCTATTAATATTGGTTTCAAAGAAATAAAGTTACATGGTGTTGAGCATAGTGAGTTTCAGATGTATGAAATTAACGAATATAATGAGGTCTTGATAAATCAGAAGCATTTTTATGGCAGTGATACGATAAATCTTACAAAAGAAGGGAAAATACTTAAAGGTGAATTTTGGAAGTACCTTCAATACTATTCTTTTATGTTAGAAGCGTATTCCCAAATGAAATCGTATTCAGATTTTTTACGTTGCAATATTGTGAATTACACAAAGAAATCTTTTATCGATTCATTCGATAAGAAATAGAAATTATTGACTCTTTTTCTAATATTATCAGCGAGTCTTTAATTTATGGTTAAAGTATTTTTCTATTGGCTTAATAGCAATGCTTTAATTTCTAAATAATATTGATTTAGTGCATCGTGGCTTTAGATATTTAAAATGTTAGCCAAAAGACCTGTAACTTCTTATAAACCTATGGCCTCCATAGGTGCTGATATTTCCCATGCTAATCATTGTTCTTTAATGACTATGTAACTTGGCATTAGTGGGGGTACTGTCTAGCAAGTGATAAATTAGGACCTTAGAGGCGACTTTCTCGTTGACCAGTTCAGGCAATGAAGCCGTTACTGTTTGCCCCTTTGGGGTCAGCCAACGTGCAAGGTGATAAGGTATGTTCTTATTACAGCTACGCTTTTTTAGCTTTAATAGGCAACCAGCGCTAAAGAACATTAAACATAAACATAATGATGAAATATTTAAAGTCGATACTTCGTGCATTTTTTGATGATTTTTATCTCTCAACAGGTTAAAAAATCCAGCCAAGTCTCGTCACTTATTGGTTTTATTGGGAAATGCTTAAAACCGTCCGGAGTGTTGTTAAAGTAAGTGAATTTTCAAATGCAATAATGGTTATGCTTCGAAGCCATTGGTTACTTGTTAAATATGCTGAATATTTAACAAGTAAAAATAATAAACTGCACTCATTCATCGATGATTGAGTGCTATAAAAGGTAAATATACTAATATGCTTGGGCCTCTAAATAAAATATTTATGTTCTTATATGCAAAAAAAAAATACAGAAAGGTAGTAGATTTTCCTTTTTCTGTAAATATTGCTCGAGGTGCTATTTTTGAAGGAATGAATAAATTGCATAAAAAGACTAATTTTACTGGCAAGCTGGGATTCGGCTCATATATTGCGCCTAACTCTGAAATAGCAGGTATTATTGGACGATACACATCGATAGGCCCTAATGTAAAAGTAATAATAAACACTCATCCATATACATACCCCTTTGTTACGACTAGTCCGGCTTTTTTCTCATTGGACAAACAAAATGGCTCAAACTTAACAAAGGTACAACGGTTTGATGAGCAGCGTATGTTCGACAAAAGTAATAATTATGCCGTTAAAATAGGAAATGATTGCTGGATAGGAGAACGGGCAATGATAATTGGAGGCGTTCAAATTGGCGATGGTGCCGTCGTTTTAGCCGGTGCTATTGTCACGAAAGACATTCCTGCTTATGCAATTGCTGGTGGTGTTCCTGCAAAAGTTTTACGTTATAGGTATCGTGAAGATTCAATTGATTTTTTATTGAAATTCAAATGGTGGGATAAAGAATTGCAATGGTTACAAGACAATGTGGAGTTAATGAACAACATTGAGACCTTAGAAAATGAATATGCTAAAAAGAATCATTAAAGTTGTTTTTTTGTGTTCAGCGTCATTACATATTATTTTATAATTTTCGCTTTTTTCTACATGAAACAAAAGAGACATTTACGTATTAAGGTATAATTAAAATTACCAAATAAAGGTAAAGTAGTTTAAGAAAAAATATCATAGTTGAAGAAAATGCAGACTTTATAATTAGAAATAATGTAGATATATCCAATTCTACTTTTTTATGTACTAAGAATATACTGTTGAAGATGACGTGTTGGTGAGAGGAGCTGCTTTATTCTTAAGGCAATAATGGCAGGATCTAAAACTGTAACAAGGGCTGGGTCTGTGGTTTGAAAACATGGGCCAAAGAATAGAAATATAGAGGTGTACGGATGAAGGTAAGTGATTATATTGCTTCCGCTATTTGTGGGTAGGCTAATTTCTGATTTGGCCCTGAATATTTAAATTATGTCATATCTTTATGAACGTAAATTTTATCCAAAAGAGCTAAATGCCCAATGAATACATCGCCCCTAATATCTGTAATAACAGTTTGTTATAATGCAGAGAATGAATTAGAAACTACGATCGCGTCGGTAATAAATCAAACATATAAAAATATTGAATATATTATCATTGATGGCTACTCAAAAGATAATTCGGTTGACTTAATTAAAAAACATGTAAAAAAGGCGCAAGAAAAGAACGTTAGTTTAAAGTGGATTAGTGAACCCGATGATGGGATTTACTCAGCGATGAATAAGGGAATATCCTTGGCTACCGGTAGTTCAATATTACTTTTAAATGCTGGTGACAGTCTAGGAAGTAATCATATCCAATTAACTATTGATCAATACGATGAGAGTTTGGAAAGTATAGTGGTATATTCGGACTATCAAAGATATTTTAGAGAACTGAATCTTTATGAAGTAAGAGCCTCCTCTCTAATATTAGATACAGGGATGACGGTTTGTCATCAAAGTATGTTTATAGGGAAGAAAATCTATGAGAAATTTGGCTTGTATTCTCTAAATTTTAAATTGGCATCAGATTACGAATTTGTTCTCAGATTAAAGTATTCAAACAATGTTGATTTTATAAAATCCAAGCGCTCAAATGAAGTATATTTCTTAATGGGAGGCGCTAGTTATACTAATTCAATATTTTCAAAAATAGAAGCGATGGAAATAAATAAAAAATATTTCGGCTTTTTTTCCGGCACTCATTTAGTTTTTCTCTATGCTAATTTAAAAGGGTTATTTATGCAGATTTTACTTAACGCGACAAATAAAATATTAGGACCTGAGTTAATGAATTTAATTAGAGTGAAACGAAAAATATAAATTTTTTATAAACATTAAATTTATTTTTATAGTAGTGGAAACTAATTGAAACTAACAATAATAACCGTTTGTTATAATGATGCTTCAGCGCTCAACCGCACAATAGACTCGATTGAAGATCAAGAATTCGAATTAGAGCATGTCGTCATCGATGGAGGTTCAACCGATGGCACAGTGGAATTGCTTAAGAGTGCTCAGCTAAGGTGCAAAAACTTTATGTATTTAAGTGAGCCTGATAAAGGAGTTTATGATGCGATTAATAAAGGTGTCAAACTCAGTACATCTGAATATTTACTGATATTAAATGCTGGTGACACTTTTGGGAGCAATGATGTAATCAAAGCCATTTTTTCATCTAGTTATTTTTCCAACCAATATTATTTGGTAGGTCGAGTTCGCTATTTGTACAAAACAGGGAAAGTTAAAAGTGACAATCCTAATTTTTCATCGAAAAAATATTTAGAGTGTTCCCACCAAGCTTTTATATATAAGAAAAGTTTGCATGATATTGTTGGATTTTACACTTTACTCTATAAATCAGCTTCTGATTATGATTTTTTTTCAAAGGTTTACAAAAAATATGGGCTATTACAAACGGAAAAATATCCTTTTATTATTTCAATTAGAGAAAAATTTGGTGCGGACATGAGTGACTCTATGCAGCATACAGTGGAAATGATAAAAATAGATTATAAACACAATCGTTTAAGAGAAACCCTAGTTAAAAGGACTAAAGAGTTTTCTATTAAGTTAATAAAAGTAATGACGGTAAGGCAATGAAGTATATTTTTTCTTCTCCGTATTATCTGAATAATCGTGCTACCGGGGCCAATAAACGTTTTGAAAGGATCCTTTATGAACTTCAGGGAAAATATGAGGTCTGCATTGTTGTAACTAAGGGGCAGGTGCCGTTAGACATTAGTTCCTCGGTTTCTGTTTATGAAATACCACTATTTGTCGCAGAAAGACGACTTTTGACTTTTATTTATTTGAATTTTTTATACCTTTATTTTGCTTTCTGTAAAAATGTGCTCATCAGTGATTTTAATCCGATCCCCGTATCAGGTTTTTTTTCCAAGCGACAATTTCAACTAATACATGACGCAAGAATATTTGATGGCTTCGGAAGATGGAGCAAATTGTCTTCAATGTTGATGAGGTTACAATGGAAATATGTAAGGAATAAAATTGTTGTGTCGCAGTTCACTAAAGACTGCCTTTGTAACGAGTTATCAATTAGGGAGTCTTCGGTTGTTGTAAGTTATAACGGTATATTACCTTCTGATTTTGATACAAGTTCAAATAAAAATAGAGAGATTGATCTTCTTTACGTAGCTACATTCGAAGAGAGAAAAAATCACATTAATTTAGTCAAAGCACTTAGCCTGGTAGATCAACCATTAACAGTTATTTTTCTTGGTAAAGATTTGGGGTTAAAATCTGAAGTGGAAAAAGAAGCTTTGAAACTAGAACGTCATAAGATTACTTTTTTAGATTCTGTTTCTGAAACTGAATTAGCTGAGCTATATAGAAATAGTAAAATTTTTATAAGCCCTTCATTATATGAAGGATTTGGTATGCCAATACTCGAAGCTTATGCATATGGCTGTAAAGTGCTTTGTTCTAATATTCCTATATTTCATGAAGTACTAGGTAAATATGCTTCATATTTTGATCCGAAAAATGGTGAAAATATTGCCGCTCTTATAATTGACGCCCATTTTTATTACGATCAAAAAGATGCTGTTGCTATCAATATCTTGCCACAATTTTTGTGGCCGAAAATATGCGAGGAATTACAGACTAATATTTGCATTAGTCTGGGCAACTCCCAATCAAAATTTTTAAAATGATAGATCACAATTTTTGTGCTCGCACCATAGATGTCTACTTGGCTAGACTGCTTTTTATTCAGTTTGCTGTAACTACTAGTCCTCTTTTTGATTATATCGGAGCTCCTTCAAGCATCTTAACTGTTTTATTTTTTTTGGTGTCAATGAGCTTTATTGGATTTTATGTCGCAGATGTTAGTCGGCGTTATATTTTATTTTCATGTGTTATTTTTTCTATTTTCATATTCTTTGCTATTTATTGGGGGGACTTTAAACTTGGTTTTTATCCAATCTACTTTATTCAGTCATTAATCATATTTTCTTCACTATCTTTTTTAGGAGTAAAATTATTTGCAAGATACATGTTTTTTTACATGTTTTTAATCGTATTTTTTTCTGTATTATCTTCTATTTATTTTTTACTTGGTGGAGGCCCCTTATTTAGTATTTTAAACACTGATGGCCGCATTAATAATATGTACCTACTTTCTTTTTCTAACTCGAATAATGGTTTTTTAATCCGACCATCTGGCTCTTTTGATGAAGCTGGAGCATTATCATTTCACCTTTGTATGATTTTGGCTTTCAGACGCATGACTGGCCAAAATAACAAATTTGATTTGCCTGTACTCTTTATGGGATTTGTGACCTTGAGTTTGGCCCATTTAGTTTTTAGTTTCATGTATTTTTTATCACTAATAAAAAACATTAAATCTTTTTTTCAATATCTTTTTATCTTCTTTATAGTCGTATCCAGTAGCTTGTTTTTTTTAAAAGATACTTCTATCGGGAGTTACGCTCAATCCCGAATGACTATAAATGAGGACGGTAGTTTACGTGGTGATTCAAGGTCCGGTTTGATATCAAACGCATTTTCAAAAATTGACAGTAGTATTCTATTTGCGGGTATAGACTCAAAGTGCATGACCTCTTACTCTGATTGTGTAAGAAAATATGGTGCGATGGGAGAAAATCCAATTTCACCTTTAATCTTTATGGGCGTCATATTATCACTTCCTTACTATATGTTTTTAATTATATTAGTTACTTTTCCTAGAGGGACTGGAAATAAAATTATTGGCTTATCAATCGCTTTACTATTCATGCAGCGCCCCTATTTCTATCACATTGGATATACTATGTGGGTAGCACTCTTACTCATTTATTTATTTGGAAAACATCGGGTCAGTAATCAGAATTAAAAAGTAAGCGATCATTTTGGGACGTATTCCCCCTTGCTATTGCAAGCGTAAAATACCCGTCATTGATATTCATTTTTAGGAGCAAGTATCAATGACTAAAACGAGGCGTACTCGACAGCAGTTGCTTGAACCAGTCGTGGTGACCTACGGCATAATCAAATATCTCAGACCACCTTTCTGCTACTGCTATCACGCCACAAAGTGTGACGTCACACATCACACAAGAGATAAGTGACTTTAGCTAATTGAGGTTTGTCGGTAATGGTACTGCAATGAGTAGTAAACGCTTCGAGATACATAAAAAGCTCCACAAAAGGGAGTATAAGATCACAGCTAACAATAAAATCAAAGAATTATCTTAACGTAAAAGACCAATTGTCTAAAAAACGTTCACTATCTTACCCTGATAATAGGATAGCCTAAAACAGACTTCCCAACATTTTCCTTTATATCTATAATCCCTTGAATATTACTTTATTTTCAGAATCAATAACTGACGTGGTTAACTAGATCCGACTACCTCAGTTAAGACATAATAAGCTTAACTGGAGATAGATAATGACAGCACGTAAGAAATACTCAAAAGAATTTAAATTGGATGCCATCGCATTGGTGGTAGAGCAAAAATACAGTCGAGTCGAGGCCGCTAGGAATTTAGGCCTCAGTCCTCAGATACTCGGTCGTTGGCTCAAAGAGGCCGAAGACGATGATGGTCATGCTTTTCGAGGTAACGGCACCCTGACACCCGAACAAGCCGAAATCCGCAGCTTGAAGGGGCAAGTCAAGCGTCTCGAAATGGAGCGTGAAATATTAAAAAAAGCGACGGTCTTCTTTGCCAAAGAAACGAAGTGAAGTATTCGTTTATTACCCGATATAAGAAGACCTGGCCTGTGCGCTTAATGTGCAGGCTGCTCGGTGTACAAAGTAACAATTATTACAGTTATCAGAAGCGTCAAACGAATAAACCTGATGATCTAACGCATCAAGAGATGCTGGAATGGGTAAAGGATATCGCCAAGTTCAGCGATAATACCTATGGCGAACGACGCATTCAAAAAGTATTGAATGCGCTGAGCTTTCCTGTGAGTCGCAGGAAAACAGCCCAATTGATGAAAGAAGCAGGCGTGTGGGTGCGGTATAAAAAGAAATATAAAGCCACCACCAACAGTGACCATAAAAAGCCTATTTATGACAATGTACTTAAGCAAGACTTTGTAGCACAAAAGCCTGACCAAGCTTATGTGCAAGATATCACCTACGTTTGGACATCAGAAGGCTGGTTGTATTTAGCTGTGGTGATTGATTTATATTCACGCAAAGTCGTGGGTTGGAGTATGAGTTCAAGAATGAAGGCCAGTTTAGTCTGTGACGCATTAACCATGGCGATATGGCAACGACAACCGAAAGCAGGATTGATTGTGCATTCAGATCAAGGCGTACAGTACGCCAGCAAAGCTTATCGACGCCTTATAAAGACATATGGTTTTGTAGGGAGCATGAGTAAAAAAGGATGTTGCTGGGACAATGCTGTAGCAGAAAGTTTCTTTGGAAGCCTAAAACAAGAGCGGGTGCATTGGCGCAATTACTCAACACGATTTAGCGCCCAACAAGATATATTGAATTACATGACCATGTGGTACAACAGCCATAGACTTCATTCGTACTTGGATTACCAAAGTCCTAATGACTTTGAAAGAGAAAACAATGAATTACAAAAAGTAGCTTAACTAAGGTGGTCGTATTAGGTTGACCACGTCAAACACCAATTGTAGACTTGCAATGTCCTCCTCCTCCTTCAACGTAAGCGCCAAATAAACCCACGGTCTTATTTTACCATTACCGCTGGTGCATAATTTCGTCACTGAAATCAAGTGAGGAAATGACATGTCAAAACAACCCATCATCTTTTGGCAGCAACACGTAAGCCAATGGAAGGATTCAGCATTAACACAAACGCAGTATTGTAAAAAGCATCAACTAAACCCGCAGCGACTAAGTCACCATAAGCGTAGATTAGAAACGCAAGAAACAGCACCGGTCAAAACGGGTTTCATTGCATTGCCTATTCCAGAGTATTTACCCAAGCCAGAATTATTAACGCTGCACTTCGCCAATGGCCTGTCGTTATCGGGTATTGCGCCCAATAATATCGATGTGGTGAAACAGCTAACGGCGGCATTGTCATGACAAGTGCGATGCGCCCGTGCATGTCGCTTACGCATATTTATCTATATCCGCAGGCAATTGACTTCCGTAAGTCATTTCGAGGCATTAGCGCCATTGTCGAATGTGAGTTGGGTCACAACCCTTTTTCGGGTCACTTGTATGTGTTCACCAATAAACGGCGCACTAAAATCAAATGTCTGTTCTGGGAAAACAATGGTTTCGTGCTGTATTACAAAAGCCTAGAGGAAGATAGATTCATTTGGCCGAGGTGTGAAAAGGAGGTGATAACACTCAACGGCCAGCAAATAAACTGGCTACTTGATGGTCTTGATATTAGTGCCATGAAGGGCCATAAAAAGTTGCATTTCGACAGTGTTTTTTAGGGCTTTTTAGCCTCAAGTTTAGTATAATATCGGGCATGAAATTACCGCCCAACACCCATAAAAACAAGGCTTTTAGCGACACCGATACCATGTCAAGGTTGCAAGCTATGCTGTCTGAAAAAGACGGGGTGATTGGGGAAAAAGAAACACTGATTGCAGAGCAAAGTGACATCATCGAAAAGAAGTCTGATGTCATCGATTCACTTAAAAAGCGCGTTGAGTTACTCGAAGAGTATTTACGCTTATCTAATAGCAAACGCTTTGGCAGCAGCTCTGAACAAACCCCGCCAGAGCAAGGTAACTTGTTCAACGAAGCCGAAGCGACCAGTGAGCCAGAACAAACTGAGCCTGAGTTACCGACCACAAGCGAGCCTAAAGCCAAAACCGGTCGCAAACCCTTTGCTAAAAACCTACCACGCACCCAAGTGTTTGCGTATTTGTCAGATACTGAAAAAGAAGGCGCAATCAATACCTTCTTTGTGAAAGTCAGAGAAGAGCTAGATATTATCCCTGCCAAAGTACAGGTACTAGAGTACATGCAGGAAAAGGCGGTGTTTAAAGACGAACAAGGCACAACCACCATGAAAGCGGCTGAGGTCATTAAACACCCTGTACCCAAAGCCATGGGCAGTATCAACTTAATGACCTACATCATTATTGCTAAATACGCCGATGGCATGCCGCTTTATCGATTAGAGGGGATTATCGAACGATACGGGGGCAGCATATCAAGAACAACACTCGCCAACTATGTCATTGCGCTAGGCAAACAAATCCAACCCTTAATTAACTTATTAAGGGAGACTCAGCATGCCGGCTCACTCATTATGGCGGATGAAACCCGCATTCAGGTATTAAAAGAGCCAGGGCTTGCGCCCACGGGCGATAAATTTATGTGGGTGACACTCGGCGGTAAAGCCGACCAACAAAGCGTGCTGTTTGACTATGACCCATCGCGTGCTCGCCATGTGCCTATGCGCTTGCTACATGGATTTACTCATGGCTACCTGCAAACCGACGGTTATGCAGGTTACAACGAAGTGTGCCGCAAAAACCAGCTCATTCAATTAGGCTGTATGGATCACGCTCGCCGCAAATTCATCGAGGCACAGCAATCACAACCTAAAGGGAAAAAAATAAAAGCCAGCAAAGCCGACATGGCCTTGAGCCTGATTAACAAGCTCTATGGGATTGAGCGCACCATCAAACATGCTAGCAATGAGAAAAGACTGGCCGTTCGCCAAGCTAAGAGCATGCCGATATTAAACACACTGCAGGCATGGCTCACGGCAAACAAACCGCGCGTGGCCACCGACAGTTTAACTGGCAAGGCCATGACCTACTTGCATAATCAGTGGGATAAACTCACTGTGTATTGCACAGATGGGCAGCTTCGCATCAGTAACATTATGGCTGAAAACGCCATTCGCCCTTTTGCCGTTGGGAGGCGTGCATGGTTATTCGCCGACACACCTGCTGGCGCAAACGCCAGTGCCGCACATTACAGCTTGATTGAAACCGCTCGGTTACATGGCATTGAGCCATACGCATATCTCAATACTATATTCAAAGCGATACCCTATGCGGAAACGGTGGAAGATTTTGAAGCGTTATTGCCGTGGAACTATAAGCGCAGTATTACGACTGTTTGATACGTGGGTTGATTAGCCGCTTACCCTTCAACAACTAATATTAAATTATTTTTAGCCTTCATATTACATTTTATCCCCCATCTGAATATCAATAGAGTATTTATCAAATAGATTTAATTTATCCTCTTTTTTATTAGGCTGCATAACAGTATAAAAACCCTCAACAGACTCAAAGTTCATTTTTTCACAACTGTCAATAATTCTCTTTTGGGTTGAGAAATAAATTATTCCTTTATTCTTTTTTAATAATGCCCAATGTGCAAGAGATTGCATCGAAAATTGAAATTCGTCTAAACTAGAGTAAGTTAACAAATGAAGTTTAATTTTATCACTTGTTTCTTCTATTACAGCATATTGTCTTCCAAATTTAAGTAACTGGATATCACCTTTTCTATTGAAATACTGATTTGTAAAACTTTCTATATTATAATGATAAGCTAATTTTCCTTCCATCATATCGTTACGTTTTTTTAATAACGATTCAATATGTTTCTCAATTTCAGATTGCTCAACTATTTCAATAGCAGCTAAGTTTTTAGGGGAACTATCTACTTTAGATGATGAAAATAAATATGCTGACTCTACCAGTTTAGCTCCTGCACTTTCTAGTCTTCTATAACTTGCATTGCTTTTAGTTACAAAAGCAGTCAAATATTCGCATTTCTTTTGCTTTGCTAAATCTACTGATATATTAATTATTTCTGTAAAACACCCTTTCCCTCTTGCTGTTGGTAGCGTCCATGAACCCGTCATTATTCCAACATCCAACTTCTCTTTCAGTAAGTTAGATGTGATCTTTCTGTAAGTAAGCCCTGAGCCAGCTAATAATAAATCTTCCTCTGATTTCAATATCATTATATCAGATGAATAACTTTCAGCCTCCCTTTTAAAAACCCAATCATAATCAGCCATAACCCCCCACCCGTTAAAGCACTCGTTCAGTGAGTCTAAATATTGGTTTTCATAATTTGCTGGATTTATATCTATATTAAGCATACCTTAATTATTAACTCCTATGTTATTAGTCATCGATCCATACTCGTCCACCATAAATATTCTCCATATTTTTCTTCTAGGCGAGTCAATAAAACATCTAAATAATTCATATACGTTTCGTCCACACCATAAAATGATGTATATCCAAAGATAGCTTTTACAATATAAAATATGAGCTCTAATTAAAAGTAACCAACCATTTTCTATAATTGCTTCCACTCCTCCACTGGTGAAGTAGCGTGAAAGTTAGATGGAAAATGAATCATGTTATTATCTTTTATGAATTTTGGATAAAGGATAGATACATCTCTAGCAGAATTTAGATATTTAACATCCATTTTGATACATGAATTTAGAATGGTTATCTAATTACATAGTCCCTTTCGGCCATCATTCAGATAAAGGAAATTCATCTCTTAGTCCGAGAATTTTCGTCAATAACTTAACGTGTAGGAAATGGTGCTATTTCTCTCCAATCAGCAGTGGTAAAGAATTCTACTTTAAGCTTAGGATGTCTTTTAAGTAACCAATCGACCATACCCAAAGCTCCTCTATCTAAATCTCATCCTGCTTCATAGGGTCCAGATGATTTTGCAGGGTGAATATCGTCTATAGTAAAACAAATTGCTGCTTTTTTACCAGAGAGTAACCAACTTTATATCATATCAGGATGTTTAATTGTTAAGTTAATAAACTATCTATACCCCAGGGCAATCGCATTAAAAATGGCTTGACACAGATCCCCTAATTTGATCTATTACTTCGCTTTACGCGACGTAATATGACCAAATACAAGCCCACACTTATCGAACATTTCAAAGACATTGAAGATCCTCGTCTTCTAAGAAAACAATTACATAAATTAGATGACATCTTTTTTATTACCCTATGTGCCGTTATCTGTGGCTGTGATGGCTGGGTTGCCATTGAAAAATTTGCCAACATTAAACGCACTTGGTTTGAACAATATTTATCCCTAGAAAATGGTATTCCGTCTCATGATACTTTGGGACGTATTTTTTCCTTAATTGATCCTGAGCAATTTCAAACCTGTTTTTCTAGCTGGATCAAAGAGATAGTAAAAAATGTCACGGGCGATGTGATCGCTATTGACGGTAAATGCCTTCGACGCACTCATGATAAGTCATCTAATAAATCAGCTATTTATATGGTTAGCGCATGGTCACATGATAATCAGCTGGCACTTGGACAAGTGAAAGTTGATGAAAAATCGAATGAAATAACCGCCTTACCTTCCCTACTCAAAAACTTAGACATCACAGGCAGTATCATCACAACCGATGCATTAAACACACAAAAGAAATCGGCTGAACTGATCGTGAGTAAAGGCGCTGATTATTTAACCGCACTGAAAGGAAATCAAAGCACCCTACATGATGATGTGATTTTATTCTTTGAAAATACCCCTAAAAGTTATGAGGGCACGTTAAATACTTATAAGAGTATTGATTCAGGGCATGGCCGTATTGAAGAAAGAACAGTGACTTCCTGCAACCGAATTGACTGGCTTACTGAGCATCATACTCACCCACACCTTGCCAGTATTGTTAGCGTCAAATCAAGAAGATTTCTTGCGAACGAATGGTCAGAAGAAACGCGATACTTTATTAGTAGCGTTAAGCATAACGATGCAGAGAAATTTGCTCACTATGTACGTGCTCATTGGGGTGTAGAGAATAATCTTCACTGGAGATTAGATATGGCATTTGACGAAGATCATTGTCGAATTCGTCAAGGATATGCAGATCAAAACATGGCAATATTACGCCACATATCTTTGAATTTATTAACGTCAGATAATGATAATAAGGTAGGTATTAAGATTAAGCGGCAAATGGCAGGTTGGGATAATGATTACTTGCTGAAACTGCTACAAATATTTTAATGCGATTGCCCTGATCTATACCCTAACACTACTTGGAATATTGACTACTCTATCTTCTAAAATAACTGCATTTAGCCAATAATTAGATACAGAGTCTTTCGGTTCTACTAAAAACTCAATACCTCCTGACTTAAAGAAATCAGTATAGATTACTGCTAATTCTCTTATTATCAATAAAGTTTGGCAGTTGCACGATTTGAGCACATGTTAATGATGCACTTAAATTTGTTAATCTATAATTATGTTCCCTCTGGTGTGTTGAAAAGCGGATATGCGAGGGTGACAGTTCAGCAGACAGAGGACGGTCCCGCGCAAACAGTTGTCTGGGCTGAAATCCTTATCACTCCCTAAGTAATAAGGTCGCTGAGCATTAATCCTGTTCTTTACACGTGCGCGCCTGCGACTTGCTGCACATTAATAGATTTACCGAAGCAACATGATAAACATTCCGAAATAAATTGAGCCGTTTAGGTTTTGGCAATAGTTGTGGCAGCACCACACGCTATGTGACAGGGTTTTACCGCCTATGTCTTGCACGTCATAGGCGGTACACAAAAGCGATGCTTCTGTTACAGCTTAGGAGCATCTGATTTATATTCATGATCTGTTAGGGCATTTATATCGCAACAATCAAAATCTATGCCCGTGCGGATAGGGAAAACGCAGCATGCAGATGACAAATGCTTCTGGAAAGTATTTGAATTGCTTTAGCGGGCCGCGAAGCGGTGAGGCGAATAAACCTGACATAAACGGTGGAATAAAAGCAGCTGAAGTGGCAGGCCAGCACTGACAGTTTATCCTGTTTCATGAGCAATTGCTCTCAGGGCCAACAGGCCGCCAAACAATTGTTGGGGGTAATGCCGACTATGTAGAAGTGATAGATCGATATGCCGGGTATCTTTCGCAAAATATGGCGGCCATTGCGCTAAGTTGGGCACCAAGCAGTTAATAGGTAAACAACTGGAATGCATGGTTCATCCGCTGTTCGTATCCGGCATCGTTATGAAAATGTTAATATTAGCGAGCCGATTTACTGGCGGCGAATGTCGCTACTACAACGGAGTTGGCGTGAAGAATTAACGCAAGGTGCCAGGGATTGCCATATGCCGAGGTACAAAAATCGCTGCGCCTTATAACTCAATCATGATGAGATGTGCCGGACGTTTTTAAGCAATGAGGCTATCCCACTGACCAACAACGAAGCAGAGCGCTCGCTAGGCAGCAGCTAAGTGCTGTGGCGAAAGGCTGTTATGGTGTGTGATCTCATCGGGTCGCGCAATTTCGCCAACGCATTCTCACGATAGCAGAATGTTGCAGTAAACTCGGTGCTAATCCCTTGCAATGGCTGCGAGCTATCATGCGCAGTGAAATTGAAAAGACTGAATATTCTTCCCTTCCAGAGCTTGACGCACTGAGTCAATAGGGCACTGGTGAACTTTTACCATCAACATATCCTGAATTACATATCACTCCATTCTAAACATGGTGCTATCATGTGGTTTGATTTTACTCATGCCAACGATATTGTAGAAATGTTATATGCAGCACAGATGTTATTTCCACTAAAAACTCTTTTGGGAGTGTGAAATGAGTATCGCCGACAGGCAGTTCAGCACCTTATTCTGTTTATATTGTTGCTCAATGTTCACTAATTGATCGGATGGATTTTGTAATAGGGATTGAAGGTGAACTTGCTATTGAAGCAAAGAAAATTTTTTTCAAAAAATACAGCTTGGCGATATTTGCCAGACTTATGCTGATCTAAATGCTTAATTCAAGCCACTGGCTATAAACATCAAGTAACAGTCCAATAGGGGGTTACTGAATTCATTGGATGGTATCGAGATTTGTATGCAAAATAAAAGACTTGTTTTTGTTGTTAATGTTGATTGGTTTTTTATTTCTCATCGATTACCTATTGCGTTAGAAGCTATTTCAGAGGGCTATGAAGTCCACCTTATTTGCAGTGATACGGGGAAAACGAAAGAGTTGTCTGAGCTTGGCATTCATGTTCATAATATTCCTTTTTCTAGAAGTGGGGGGAAGTTACTTAATGAGCTCCAATCGATAATAGGATTAAGACGATTATTTAAAATTATTAATCCAAGCATTATACATGCTGTAACAATCAAACCCGTTATATACTCTGGCTTAAGTCTGCATCTTTTAAAAAATAAACCAAGTTTTGTTGCTGCGATATCCGGGCTAGGCTATGTTTTTTCGGCCAATAATTTTAGGGCCAAACTAATTAAGGCCTTAGTTTCAGTTTTATATAAGTTTGCATTTTACCATAAAACTAAAGTTGTGATTTTTCAAAATACAACTGATGCAAAAATTCTTTCATCAGTTACTAATTTACCTGATAATGAAAAGGTACTAATAAAAGGTTCTGGCGCTGATTTAGGCATTTATAAGTATTGTAAAGAGCCAATCAGTGATTCAATCAAAATTGTTATGGCTTGTCGCTTGATTAAAGAAAAGGGAGTTTATGAGTATGTGGAAGCTGCAAAAATAGTACATTCTAAGCTGAATAATGTTGAATTTTTACTTGCTGGTACACCGGATAAAGAAAATCCAAATAGCATATCTCAAGTAGAACTCGATGAGTGGAATAATACTGGTGTTATTAAGTTATTAGGGCATTGTAATAACATATCGAAGGTTTTTTCTGAGTCACATATTATCACAATGCCATCTTATTATGGCGAAGGCGTACCTAAGGTTTTAATAGAAGCCGCAGCTTGTGGTCGCCCTATTGTTACAACCGATAACCCAGGTTGCCGAGATTCGGTTATCCCTGATGTGTCAGGTAAATTAGTACCTATTAAAGACTCGCTGAGTTTAGCTAAAGCTCTCATCGTGTTGATTGAAAACCCTACATTACGAGTATCTATGGGTGAAAAAGCTCGTCAGTATGCAGAGAGAGAATTTGACGTCAAAAGTGTTGTGCAAAAACATATGAAAATTTATTCAAAATTATTGTCAGGTCTTTAACCTTTATGAATATACTTGTTACTGGTGGGACTGGTTTTTTAGGCAGCTCTTTAATTGAGCAATTATCACCCCATTGCATTTCCGTGTTAGGGAGAAACCAATTAAAATTAAATAGTTTAGCTCATCATTATGGGGTGATTGATAATAAATCGAGCTATGAAAAAGCGTTGATAAATATAGAGGTACTAATTCACTGTGCTGCCCGCGTTCATGTAATGAATGACTCTGCTATCAGCCCTTTGGAAGCGTTTCGGGAGGTTAACACTGCCGGTACTCTAAACCTTGCTCAACAAGCTGCTGATGCAGGGGTAAAACGTTTTATTTTTATCAGTACGATTAAAGTAAATGGCGAATCAACGGAGCTTGGTTTTCCGTTTAAACCGGATGACAATTTTATACCTATTGATCCTTACGGTTTAAGTAAATATGAAGCGGAAGTTGGCTTACAAAAGATAGCGAAGCAGACTGGGATGGAAGTGGTGATTTTGCGCCCTCCTTTGGTTTATGGACCGGGTGTTAAAGCTAATTTTGCATCTATGATGAAGTGGATTAATATAGGTATACCATTACCTTTAGGCGGAATTAAAGAAAATCGACGTAGTTTGGTTTCGCTCGATAATTTGGTTGATTTAATCATCACTTGTATCGAACACCCTAATGCAGCGAATCAAACGTTTTTAGTTTCAGACGATAATGATGTTTCAACCTCTCAGTTATTAGCCAATATGGCTTCTGCATTAGATGCTCCCAATAGATTATTACCTATTCCTAGCACATGGTTTACTGTGGCTGCAAAGCTAATTGGTAAAACCGATATATCGCAACGCTTATGTGGATCTTTACAAGTGGATATATCAAAAACAAAAGAAATGTTAAACTGGCGACCACCCTATAGGTCGGTTGAATCAATGAAAAAAACAGCAGATGCTTTTCTTGAGAATCTAAGTTTGAACAAATAAAAGAAATAATTAATAGATGAATTTAATTTTAATCCGCCCCCTCGATTTTTTCCTAGCTTTCTTTGGCCTGCTTATCACTTTTCCCATATTACTTATTGTTATCATCATTGGTTACTTTGATACGGGATCTCCAGTATTTATCCAAAAGCGCATGGGGAAAAATAAACGTCCCTTTAAACTGATTAAATTCCGTACTATGGCAGTTGATACTAAATCGGTAGCCAGCCATCTTGCAAGTGCAGCTTCTATCACTAAGTTGGGATTTTTTTTACGTAAAACTAAAATAGACGAACTGCCGCAGTTGATTAACGTGTTGAAAGGGGAGATGAGCTTTGTAGGCCCTCGGCCAAACTTGTTTAATCAGCAAGAGTTAATTACTGAACGGGATAGCCGTGGTGTATATATGGTACTACCTGGTATTACTGGGCTGGCACAGGTTAATACCATTGATATGTCTACGCCTAAACTGCTTGCTGAAACCGATCAAAAGATGATTGCTGAGCTGTCATTAACGCACTACTTTAAATTCATTATTATGACCATAACCGGTAAAGGTGCAGGTGACAGAGTAAAGACTGACAATCAATAATCATCCGCTAAGTGACAGGGCCCAGCATTAAAGTTTAGCAAGACTCAGTTGAACAAGAGAATGTGAATATAAGTGACATGGAATGCTTAGCCTGATCCCGATTTTTGATGTCTTTACCGGCAAGATCATCAGTTATAGGATCAGTGAAACGAGAGGCGAAGTCGATTTTTAGAGCACGTAAAACAAACCTGCGATACACCCGATCTTCCGCACCACTTCTAACAATAAATATGCTGGTATTCACTGCCCAGACAATCAATGATTATTTTTTGTGGTTCTTTTAGGTTTACCACTAACTCTTTCCCCTCAATATATTGGTATTTTGCATGCCCAGATTATTTCACAAATCCAAGTGGCTTTGACAAGTTGACAGTACTCAAAGGTCCACTCAACTCAGTTCAGGCCCAACTAGTCGCAAATAGATGGCTATTAAGCACACGTGATTTAATTATGGGTTGCCAATTAACAATTAAACAACAATTAAATAGCAATTAAGTAATAAGAGAGTACTTAATGAGCTCAAAGCAGACTGGTATACGCTGTATTTCAAAGCACTGTTTATACTTAAACAGTTCCTTAGTCTGCAAGGCAAGACTGTTTTTATAACCGGGGGTGCCGGTCATCTAGGAACAGCCATGTGTGAAGCCCTTGCTGAGCTCGGAGCCAATATTGTCATCGGATCAAGAGATCTAGAAAAAGACGAGGTGATCGCCTCAATGTATGGCCATGTGGCCCCCGATCACCGAATTTATGAGGTACAGAGCACGGAAATCCGCCGAGTTATGGCGCAGCGAAAACAGGCGTCATTCAGCTTACTAAATATCTTGGCAGTTTCCTGGCGCCCGACGGTATCCGGGTGAATGCTATTTGCTATCAGGGCTGAGCCATCTTCCTTCCTATGAGCGTAATAGGGAATGGTGCCGGTGATAGCATGAAGCGGCGTTAGACGTTTTATAGTTGAATAAAGTGAATTTATTCTTGAAGGGCTGAGATTAAGTTGTGCCAATGTCGGGTTGCATTTGGATACAATTTTAGCGCCCATAGTTTTTAAAGTAGAAGTTTGAGGTGAGTTAAATGGAGTTTATTCGAACATTATTTTCAATTTCCCGTGCTCAAAAACGAATTGTCAGCGTTATCATCGATATTGCTTTTATTATTATTGCTTTTTTTGGTGCAATTGCGGCGGTATTAGAGAACGTAGCTGTTTTATTTGAAACCCAGTATTGGTTGTTTATGCTTATTGTATGTCCAATTAGTATCTATGTTTTCGCCAGACAAGGTCTTTATAGGGCTGTGTTGCGTCATATAGAGTTACAGGCATTAACCGCTGTGGCTGTCGGTGTCTTGGTATCCACTTTGACTGTAGTGGTCACTGCCTATATTAGTGAAGTGAGTTTGCCGAGTTCAGTACCAATAATATATGCCGCATTTGCTTTTATTTTTGTGGGTGGTTCTAGAACGTTAGTGAGAACGGTGTTTAGCGACGAAATTAAACGCGATGGCGAATATGTAATTATTTACGGGGCAGGTGTAAGTGGTCGTCAACTCGTCACTGCTTTGTCGCAAAGTAGTGAATATAGGGCAATGGCATTTGTTGATGACGATCCTACTTTGCATGGTACTGTTATCAAGGGTGTTAATGTTCATTCTCCATCGATTATTCGAGAGTTAGTTGAACGATACAGAGTGAATAAAATATTACTGGCCATGCCTGGTGTTAGTCATTATAGACGAAAGCAAATCCTCTTGTCCTTGGAGCCACTAGCGAAACAAATATTAACTATACCTGCAATGTGTGATTTGGTCAGCGGTGAAAAAGTATATTCCGACATAAAACAAATTGAAATCGAGGATTTGTTAGGCAGAAATGCGGTTACCCCCCGTGAATCATTAATGGCAGCAAACATTAAAGGTAAAAACGTGATGGTTACGGGGGCTGGTGGGTCGATAGGTTCTGAATTATGCCGTCAAATTCTTAATTATAATCCTAAAAGATTAGTACTGTATGAGTTGTCAGAGTATGGCCTATATTCCATCGAAACTGAGTTGCGTACTCATGCGGATTTTCTTGGGATTGAAGTCGAAATATTACCAATGCAGGGATGCGTTCAAAAAGAAAACCGAGTCTTGGCTGTAATGGAGTCCTTTAAAGTACAAACGGTTTATCATACTGCAGCATATAAACATGTACCTTTAGTGGAGCAAAATGTCGTAGAAGGTGTTAGGAATAACATATTTGGGACTTTTTACTCGGCTCGTGCTGCAATTGCAGCGAAAGTCGAAACATTTGTGTTAATTTCTACAGATAAGGCAGTACGCCCTACCAACGTAATGGGGGCGACTAAACGCATGGCTGAACTCACACTTCAGGCCCTCAGCAAAGGATCCCATAGCACACGTTTTTGCATGGTAAGGTTTGGTAACGTGTTAGGTTCATCCGGTTCTGTTGTGCCTTTATTTAGAAAGCAAATTGCCAACGGTGGCCCAGTTACTGTTACTCATCCAGAGATTACGCGCTTTTTTATGACGATACCTGAGGCTGCACAGTTGGTCATTCAGGCAGGCGCTATGGGACAAGGTGGAGATGTTTTTGTACTGGATATGGGGACTCCGTTGAAGATTGTGGATTTAGCATATAAAATGATTCATTTGAGTGGTTTAAAAGTTATGGATGACAAAAATCCTGACGGCGATATTGCAGTTCAATTCTCAGGTCTGCGGCCTGGCGAAAAATTATTTGAAGAGTTATTAATTGGTGAAAATGTAAGCGGTACCGCACATGAGCGCATAATGACAGCCCACGAGGTGATGTTGCCATGGGAAGTGCTTGAGCCAATTTTAGATGATCTTGAGCTGGCCTGTTACAATTTCGACCATCAGACTGTAAGAAATATTTTACTTAAAGCACCTACAGGATTTAATCCAAGTGATGGCATTTGCGACTTAATGTGGATAGCGCGAATGAAAGATAAAGAAACCAGTAGTAAAGTGGTGGATTTGGCGTCTCGAATAGCTTAGCAGGCCGTGAGCATTTGACCTGATAGTGCAACAGTAGAATTTTTTCAGCTGTCAATAGGCATTTATATTGTACTTGGGCAGTAAGGCTAGGAGAGAGTACACTGATCGTCACCGTGACGTTATGCTGACTCTTGTTAAATGCTATACGACTATGATAGCTGACAGCGATTTTTGGCGAAGTTGGTCAGTTGACTGTCGTTATTCAGTTCTCCCTTTTTTCAAACAAGCTCACACTATAACGATGATCGTTTCCTCAGTGGTTAAGTCACAAGCGCGCGAAGAGCCATATGATTTAACATGATTTATGAGTTGTGTTACATTTCGATTACATCATCATCATAAAGCTTAACATTGTACATTTTGGTTACAATATCAGCATAAAGCTTAACATTAATTCACTAGCCATTAGCTGGACATGTTTGTTAACATAGAATATTGAATATTATTACTATTCAAACCAAAATGATATTAGGTGAAAACAGGGATGTCGATTTCTTAAGCTGTTTATTTGGATTTTCTAAGGTTAAAAGCTCTAGAATTCGGCTCCATTTTGAAAACATCATTAAGAGTAAATTTATTTTGCTTATTTTTGCTTTATGAAAATAATAAAAAACTTAGAAAAGAAATAATGGATTGTTAGATGTTTAGTCAATTGGATTTTTTGCCGGTATTTACCGCATTTTTTGTGGCCATTGTACTTTTGGTCATCATGACACCCTTTGCTCATCAATTGGGTTTGGTTGACGAGCCAAACGGACGCAAAACCCATTCAGGAATGGTTCCTCTCACTGGTGGTGTCGCTATTTATGGCGCAGTAATTATTGCCAGTTTTGTTACAGATGTCTGGTTTAAAAATGGTTCTTTATTTTTTACTGCTGCGACGTTGATTGTGTTGCTCGGTATGTTAGACGACAGATTTGATTTAAGCGCAAAAGGGCGATTACTTTGTCAATTTGGTGTGGCGGCAATCATGGCCCTTGCGGCGCAGAATTACATTACCTCTTTGGGTGATATAAGTGGTTTTGGTGATTTCCATTTCGGCCTATCCGGATATTTTTTTACATTAATCTGCGTGGTTGGGGTAATTAATGCCTTCAATATGATTGACGGAATTGATGGCCTAGCCGGTGGTATGAGTTTAATCGTATTGTTAGCTGTCGTATTTTTGTTACTTGCGTCCAACAACAGTCAAGCAATTATGGCTCCGATGATGGTCATAGCTGCAATCGTGCCATTTATGGCATTTAATCTTAGTTTGCGTGGCTTTAAAGGAAATAAGATATTTTTAGGTGACAGCGGTAGCATGTTTGTGGGATTAACCATTGTTTGGTTACTGGTTGACTTTACACAAGGACCCGAAGCATCAATGAGACCCGTTGCAGCAGTATGGATTATCGGTTTACCACTGATGGACATGGCTGCTATCATGTTTCGACGGGCTAAAAAGGGCCAGTCGATGTTAAAACCAGACAAGCATCATTTGCACAATATATTTATGCGTGCTGGTTTTTCTTCAGCTCGTTCGCTAGCCACTATTTTGCTTATGGGCTGTTGTTACGCACTGGTAGGCATTACCGGCGAACTACTCAACATTCCTGAATATGTAATGTTTTGGGGATTTATAATATCTTTAATTGCCTATACTTTGGTTCTGCAAAATATCTGGACAATTCTGCGTTTTGTACGCACTCATCAGCGCCGCTAACTTACAACATATTGTCTTAACTTTAGTTAGCTGGCCGAAGCTAAAGTTGGCATTTGCGTGTTCAGGCGTTAGACTCGCTTATTAACTAGTTGACCCAAATAATTCTATGAAAAACATTATATTACTCACTGTTTTATCCACCCTTATTCAAGGATGCACTAGTATTGCGCAGCCAACGGCTTCACTACCGTTGGTTGAACATGAATTTGTTTTCCCCTCTGCTTCTATCGATGTTTCGCTAAGTACAGCGTTATCCAACGCTAAAGCAGGATCTGAGATGATCATTCAACAAAAGCCTACAGTGATGGGAGAACGATTTTTTGCTGCCACAGGACTTACCTGTCGTAAATTAACCTCAGAGCAGACTGGACAGCATATTTACTGTTTAAATATTCAGGGTAGTTGGTTTCAGGTAGAAAATGTGATTTCTGAATATAATGAGAGTGATATTCCAAGGGCAAGTTTATGAGCAGACAAATGAAGTTACAAATGTATGCAGTGTGTTTATTCATGTGCATTCCTGGTTTTGCAGTGGCACAGCAATCGGTGACTCAAGCGCAACTGCAACAAGCCCAAGACGCCGGAGCCAGTGACAAAGTCGATTTATCACAATATATTCAATCTGGTGGTAATAGTACTGGTCGTAATAAACCCATCAATATGCCATCGTCTTCAGGCCCTATGCCCGCCGGTGATGAGGACTTACCGCCACCTTATGGTGCAAACTTGTTTCAGGGTGGATTTGAGTCCGAACGTAGCGATGGGTTAAATAGCTCTTATCTGGTGGCTCCAGGAGATAAAATATCGATTCAAATGTGGGGCACCGTTAACCGCGCTGACGTGATGACTGTGGATAATCAAGGTAATATCTTTATTCCTGATGTTGGGCCAGTAAAAGTCAAAGACGTCCCTGCTAATCGTATTAACGCGATAGTCACGCAAAGCATCAAATCTATTTATACTAACAACGTCAGTATCTATGTAAATTTGTTAACCTCCACACCCGTGAGTGTGTTTGTAGCAGGGCCAGTTCTTCGCCCTGGACAATATGCAGGTCTGGCTTCTGATTCAGTGCTTTTTTACCTTAAGCGTGCCGGGGGCATTGATCCCTACAGAGGCAGTTATCGAAATATTAAAGTACTCAGAAATCAGCAGGTGGTCCTTGATTACGACTTATATGATTTTTTAAAAGAAGGCAAATTAGCTGGGTTTTCTTTTAAAGATGAAGATGTCATCTTAGTTAAGGAACAAGGAGCAATGGTCACTGTCGAAGGCTCGGCCCGTTACCCCTTTAGGTTTGAGCTTTTACAAGAAAAAACGTCGGGCAATGACTTGATCTATTACTCGCGCCCTCTAGAAAAAACGAGCCACGTGGCCATTACCGGTAATCGCAATTCGGGTCCTATTTCTGTTTATTTACCCATAGATGAATTTGACGATTTTAAAATGGTGGACGGTGATGTGGTGCTGTTTAACGACGACCTAAGGCCTCAGGTTATCAGTATACAAATATCGGGCAGTTACCTAGGACCGTCATTCTATACAGTTGATACCAACACGCGTTTATTGGACATACTCAGTCACATTGAAGTTGACCCCAATCAAGCGAACTATGGCGCTATTTATATAAAACGCGAAAGTGTGGTCCAACAACAAAAAATGCTCATCGACGAGTCATTAAATCGACTGGAGCGCAGCATCTTTACTGCACCGGCCTCTTCTGACGGTGAAGCAAGAATACGCGCACAAGAAGCACAACTTGTCTCACAGTTTGTGGCCAGAGCCAGACTTATTGAACCCCTAGGTAAAGTGATCGTGTCTGAAAATGGCAAGGTGGCGAATATCAGACTCGAACAGGGTGATGAAATTGTTATCCCCGCACAAACCGATCTCATCCAAGTGTCGGGGGAAGTGTTAATGCCACAAGCCATCGTTTACAACTCCAATGCCACCATTAGAGATTACGTAGCCTGGGCAGGCGGTTTTAGCGAAAGAGCAAACGATGAACGTATAGCTGTGGTCCGTGCCAACGGTTTGACGATATTCATAGATTCACAAAATTCATGGTTAGCAGATGAGAACAAACAAAGCCTTCAAGCAGGCGACCAAATTTTGGTCTTGCCCAAAATTGATACTAAGCTTTTACAAGCAGTTAAAGACATCACCCAAATTGTTTACCAAATCGCGATTGCCGCGAACGTTGTTAAATAACGTGTCTGTGTGACACGAATTTAAATTATGACAACGGTAATCAAGCGTAATAAATGGGAGATTTGGCGAGATGTTATTTTTGCTTTGCTTGCGCGGGAAATTCGTACGGGGTTTAACGATAAGTTTGGAATAGCTTGGGCGGTTGTCCAACCGGTTATATTTATATTTGTACTGTCTTTTTTGCGAGGTAGAATAGGCGGGGATGAAACCCATACGATACCAACCTTTACCTTTATGGCTATTGGTCTCTTGTTTATCCAAGGGTTTTTGCAAACTATGGGCGCCTCAGCAAAAGCGATTAGCAAAAACAAAGCACTGTTTGCTTTTAGGCAAGTTCAGCCCATCAGTGCAGTACTTGCAGGTGCTTTGTTTGAAGTTTTAGTTAAAATATTTGTTATCATTGGCATAATTATCCTTATGTATTTTATGGGTATTGACTTACAAATATCTAACCCTCTACTGTTTTTAGCTTGCTTTTTGCTTTTGTGGATTTTCGCAGTTTCTTTGGGATTATTGTTTGGTATCGCTGAGCTATTTGTTAAAGAGATCGGTAAGGTGAGAGAACTACTTACCCGACCTTTGTTCTTTATATCCGGAGTGTTTTTCTCGTTACAGGATTTCCCAAGAGAATATTGGCACTTTCTGGACTGGAATCCTATTTTACATGCCATCGAACTGACTCGCTACGCCGTATATTCAACCTATGGAAGTGAAGGTTTGAGTTTGGAGTATCTTAGCGGCACAGTGCTCGCTTTTAGTTTCTTTTCTTTGGCGGTTTACCACATTTCCTGGAAGCAGGCGATAAGTAGATGATAAGGCTTGAAAATATCACCAAGTATTACCCTTCCCGAATAGGTAAGCAGTATATTTTTAAGGATTTGTCATTTGATATTCCATCGGGACACAATATTGGGATCCTGGGTTCAAATGGTGCGGGTAAATCCACGCTTTTTCGACTTCTAGCTGGAAGTGAGTATCCTAATAAAGGCCAAATTATTACCGATTTAAGTTTGTCATGGCCTGTAGCCTTAACTACCGGCATTCATCAGCAAATGACGGGCAGAGAAAACACTCGGTTTATTGGCAAAGTAAATGGTATTGCCGATATCGACGAATATGAAAGGCGGGTAATAAAATTTGCCGAGTTAGGTAAAAAGTTTGACTTGCCAGTGAACACTTATTCCAGCGGAATGAAACCCCGCCTGGCTTTTGCTTGCTCAATTGGCATCGATTTTGATGTTTATTTGATAGACGAGGTAACGTCGGTGGGTGATGCTAAGTTCCGAAGAAAGGCCAAAGAAGCCTTACTCGAGCGCAGCGAAAAAGCCAATGTAATCATGGTGAGCCATGAGATGGATGAAATCAGACAATTTTGTGATAGTGCCATTGTGCTACACAAAGGTGAATTAACATTTTATAACGATCTCGAACAAGGGATCGCACAATACCAGGCATTATAAGTATGACACAACAAGCCCAATTAAAATTGGAAGATAGATTCAGCGCATTCAAAGCTTCAGTTTCAGGTGAGCAATGGTCTGATGGGCGTTTCCTATTAAAAAAAGTTGAGGAACTGGAGCCTGCAGATGTCGCGCTGGCCTTTAGGTTAATGCAAAGGGTCAAAAACCTTAATCCCAGTGATGCAAATCGACAAAAATTAACAGACTTAAAAACGCGAGCATTGCAAAAGAGGCCTGAGTTAGCGACGTCATCCTCGACAGAATCCAAAATTAGGATGAATTTGATACGTCATAGCAGCAGCTTGAAAACGCATATTGCAGAGGTGATTGCTCACCCAAAAATGGCCCAGTTCAAACGGCCTTTTGCTATTTTTGTGCTACTGCCCTTTTTCATTTTCAGTTTTTATCAAGTGATATTAGCCAGCTCAAGATATGAAAGCCATGCAAAGTTGATCGTAAAAGAGCCTAACGGCATGGCGACCTTAGACCCTGCTATGGCGATTATGTCTGGTTTTGGCGTTTCTTCGGGAAATGTTGACACTGAGTTGGTCAAAGTCTTTATTTATTCTATGGATATGCTGTCTTATATTGACCAGGAATTATCCATTGCAGAACATTTTAGTAGCACCGACTATGATTTTTTTAGCCGTTTATCTGCTGATGCAAGTAGTGAAGATAAATTGCGTTATTTCCAGGATAGGGTCTTGGTTGAGATAGACGAGAAGTCACAAATTGTTAGTGTCTTCGTGCAAGCGTTTACGCCAGAATTTTCGTATCTTATTAGTAAAAAAATCGTTGCCCGTGCCGAATGGTTTATTAATGAGATTGGCCATACTTTAGCGAAGGAACAATTGAAGTTTGTGCAGCAAGAGCACGCCCTTGTAGAGAAGAGACTGCAAACTGTTAAAACTAAATTACTGTCTTTTCAAAGACGTCATGATTTACTTGATCCACAAGCAGAAGGAATGGCATTACAACAAATTGCCTATCAAATCGAAGCGCAAATTGCTGCTAAACGTACTGAGCTTCGTACCCTTCGCAGCAGTATGAGTGAAAATGCACCTCAGGTGCTTAACGTTGCAGCACAGCTGCAAAGTATGACTCAGCAACTAGAAAATGAACGTGGCCGTCTTACCGACCAATCTGCTAGTGAAGATATGCTCCCAGAAGACGAAAAAAACTTAAGCGTTAGCGAGATTATGGCAAGGTTTAGCGATTATCAAATCAATCTGGAACTCGCTTTACAGGCTTATACCTCTTCTCAGGTATCGTTGGAGAAGTCGCGAATAGAGGCTTATCGTCAACTAAAGTACCTGGTTACGGTGGAATCACCGACTGTTCCCCAAGATGCAAAATACCCAGAAGTCCTATACAACACTAGCTTGTTCTTGGCGCTAACCCTGCTGATATTTGGCATAGGGCGTATAGTCATTGCAACAGTCTCAGAGTTACGTTAATTAATATTGACCAGTAGCGACAAATTGTTTGGCACGGTTGTTAGCATCACATATTCGACTTAAAATGTGCCGAGATTAGTTTAATTAAAAGGTAAAAAATATGAGAAAAGGAATTGTACTGGCAGGAGGCACTGGAACAAGACTACACCCCCTTACTCGCGTAGTCAGTAAACAACTTATGCCAGTTTATGATAAACCGATGATTTATTACCCTATTTCGACACTCATGTTGGCGGGTATAAGGGATATTCTGATTATATCTACGCCGGAAGAACTGCCGCGTTTTGAATCGCTGTTAGGTGATGGTAGTGACTGGGGGCTAAACTTTACTTACTGTGTTCAACCTTCTCCGGATGGTCTGGCTCAGGCATTTTTGCTGGGTGAATCGTTTATTGATAATAATCCATGCACATTAATTTTGGGTGACAATTTGTATTATGGCCATGATTTACAGCAATCGCTGATTAAAGCTAGCCAACAAACATCTGGGGCAACTGTATTTGGTTACCATGTGCAAGATCCCGAGCGTTACGGTGTGGTTGAATTTGATGAGCATTGGAATGCGCTGTCGATAGAAGAGAAACCACTAAAACCCAAATCACGTTATGCGGTGACAGGCTTATATTTTTATGACAAGGAGGTAGTTGAGCTAGCCAAACAAGTCAAGATGTCGCCGCGGGGTGAACTTGAAATTACCGATCTAAATAACCTATACCTGCAACAACAAAATCTAAAAGTTGAACTTATGGGCCGTGGATCAGCATGGCTAGATACGGGGACCCTCGATAGTTTGTTAGATGCCGCCAATTTCATCGCTGCGATAGAAAAACGCCAAGGCTTAAAAATTTGTTGCCCGGAAGAGATCGCGTTTCGTAAGGGATTCATCGACGCAGAGCAATTAGAACGCTTAGCAGCACCACTACTAAAAAGCGGGTATGGTAGTTACCTGATGCAAGTTTTACATGACAAAGTGAAGTAAGCCAAAATGATGCAAATTAAAGCGACCATTATCCCAGACGTAAAAATCATCGAACCTAAAGTATTTGGGGATGAAAGAGGGTTTTTTCTGGAAACCTTTCGTGATGACTGGTTTCGGGAACATTGTGCCGACGTGACCTTTGTGCAAGATAACCATAGTAAATCCAGTCAGGGCATTCTCCGGGGCCTGCATTATCAGTTAGAGCATACCCAGGGTAAATTAGTCAGGGTGAGCTTGGGTGAAGTGTTTGATGTGGCGGTGGATATGCGCGTCAGCTCCGCAACCTTTGGTCAGGCTGTTGGGGTGTTATTGTCGGCAGAAAATAAACGTCAGTTGTGGGTGCCGGCGGGTTTTGCTCATGGCTTTTATGTCACCAGTACTAGCGCTGAATTTGTGTATAAATGCACTGATTATTACTACCCTAAAGCAGAAGTATCATTAAGTTACAACGATCCTGCCTTAGGTATCGACTGGCCGTTAGTGGATGGCCAAGCCCCCTCACTGTCTGCCAAAGATGCCGAGGGGTTAAGTTTTAGCCAGGCACCTAAATTTTGAATATTGTAGTAATAGGCAAAAGCGGCCAACTTGCCCATGAAATTATGCGCCTAGCAGGTGATGATAGTGTGCATTGCCTTGGCCGAGATGATATCAATATATTGGATGCAGTTAACCTTGCCAGTGTGCTCAATCGATTTCAGCCAGAAGGCATAATCAATGCCTCGGCCTATACTGGCGTAGATAAAGCCGAAAGCGATCAAACAAATGCCTATGCTTTAAACCAAACGGCCGTGGCAAATTTAGCGACTTACTCAAAACAAAACCATTGCCATTTAGTACATGTGTCCACCGATTATGTGTTTGGTGGCGACAAGGGTTCGCCTTACCAAGTCGATGATAATTATCATCCACAAGGGGTTTATGGTGCCAGTAAGGCGGCGGGTGAAAAAGCCCTATTAGACATTTATCCCCAGGCCAGCTGTATTTTGCGAACATCATGGGTGTATGCCAGTCATGGCAATAATTTTGTTAAAACCATGCTGCGCTTAATGGCAGAAAAACAAGAATTAGGTGTGATTGACGATCAAATCGGTTCGCCGACCTGGGCAAGAGACTTAGCCAAAGCCTGTATGTATGCCATAAAAAACCAAGTAAGCGGCGTGCATCACTGGACCGACAATGGTGTTGCCAGTTGGTATGACTTTGCGGTGGCGATCCAAAGCCTAGCATTGGAGAAGGGCTTATTAACGCATGCCATTCCTATTAAGCCTATTCCCAGTTCAGCTTATCCCACCCCAGCCAAACGACCCCATTATAGCGTGTTGGATAAAAGTACCTTGGCCAGCGAATTTAGCGCACTGGTGCCTCAATATTGGCGCAAGGCCCTGAGCGACATGTTAGATGAACTCACTTAACGAGTTTTGAATATATTCAGAACATAGAACATAGAAGATAAACGTATGAAAAAAACACTATTAGTCACCGGCGGAGCCGGATTTATCGGCGCCAATTTTGTTCATTATTGGCTGAAAAAAAATACTCATGATAGGGTGATAGTGTTAGACGCATTGACCTATGCCGGTAACAAGGCGAGTTTGGACTCGGTTGCCGACAACAGCAATTTTGAATTTGTCCATGGCGATATCTGCGATACCCCATTGGTCGAAACCCTACTTAGCGAAAAAAGCATTGATACCATAGTGCATTTTGCAGCAGAGTCCCATGTAGACCGATCTATAACTGGGCCCGATGCCTTTATCGAAACCAATATAATAGGTACCTATAGCCTATTAAAAGCGGCGAAAAAAATCTGGATTGATGTCCCCAAAGCTAGTGGCCGAGATCCACTAGAACATCGTTTTCATCATGTATCTACGGATGAAGTATACGGTACACTTTCGGCAACGGATCCCGCTTTTACTGAAGAAACCGCTTACGCGCCAAATTCGCCGTATTCAGCAAGTAAAGCAGCAAGTGATCACTTAGTGCGGGCCTACCATCACACCTATGGCTTAGCAGTAACCACCAGCAACTGCTCCAATAATTATGGCCCTTATCATTTCCCTGAAAAGCTTATACCTCTGATCATTACTAATATTTTGAACGATAAACCATTACCTATTTATGGTGACGGTCAGCAAATTAGAGATTGGCTTTATGTTGAAGATCATGCGCGAGGCATTGAGTTGGTGTTAAAAAAGGGCCGTATTGGCGAAAACTATAATATTGGTGGTAACAATGAGTGGGCCAATATCGACATCGTTAATGTGGTTTGTCAGCTTATGAATCAAGCCTTTCAAAATGATCATGAACTTGCTGTTAAGTATTCAAAGGCAAGTAAAGCGATTGAGACAAAGGCACAAGAGTTGATCACTTATGTAACCGACAGGCCAGGCCATGATCGTCGTTATGCGATAGATGCAACCAAAACAAACAATGAATTGGGTTATGTGCCAGTAGAAAGTTTTGAAACAGGCATTGTTAAAACAGTTAACTGGTATTTAACTAATGATCAATGGTGGCATAGCATTCTTGACGGGTCATACCGGAAATAATAAGACTGGTTTGTTGTTTGTGGTAAATTCCAACAAGGTTGAATGATACCCTAGTAAGAATGGATTGAAACAGTTTGTATCTTGTCTCAATATGATGGTCATCGCAAAGAGTACGCTGACGGTACACAAATTTAAGATTTGAACTCGGTTGGAATTTTGATTGAAAAACATGGCCGCATGTTGTCAATCTAAAAAGGTAAGTTAATCATGAGTAGAAAAATGAATAGCATTGTATTGAGTAGTGGTATCGCGGGTATCGATTGGCCAGCAAGTATCAATTTATTGGGCACAGCTAACGCTAACATTAGTCATTTTGACAATGTGATGCTGAATACAAAAGGCAAATATGATGATTTGGTATTCGAAAAAACAGAAATTAATGCTGCTCACAAAAAACTTAAGCCACAATTCAAAGGTTATTTAACCCGTTTGCTTAAAAATGACAAAAGCCAGATTAGTTTCTTGTCAGATCCCATTTTTTTAGACAGTGGCGCCAACTGGCAAAAACTCAATGAAGACAAAAGTTATGCATTTTTCTTTTGTTCACCAGAATATTATTTAGCACAAATTGACAAGGACAGTGATGTAGGGATCAATATTGATCAACAAGAATGTCTGGATAACTGGCTAGAAGATGCGAGCAAAATATGGGATTTTTACGTTCGTTATCCGGATAACACCCTGCTCATTAATGTAGAGGATGTAGCAAGGGATCCAGTATCAAGTGTCACTGTGATTGCTGAATTTCTAGGGTGTGAACTTGACGACATCGACAACAATCAAGCGCCTAACAGCGTTAACACTGCAATGACAAACCCGATTGAAAAGCTGTCATTGCTGATTTTACAAAATATGAAGCTGGAAACGATAAAAGCATCAAGTGAGCTCAATGAACTGTATGAAAATCTGGCACTGACCTCGATATTGGCTGATGACGCGTTAACTTATCAGACGAGCGAGAGGGCAAATATTCGCCTATTCGAGTGCCAAAACTTAATTGCTTTGATAAGCACTCGCCAAGTGCAACTAGAAGCTGAGTCAGCGTCATTTGCCGCCTCCCATTCTGAACTTATAGGTGATAACGAAAAGCTTAAAGCAGAATTTGCTACGCGTACATCGGCTCTCGAATCAAGTCTTGCAGAGCGCACAGCCGAAAACGAACTGGCGTTACTGCAAATAAATCAACAGCAGGAAGAATTGGAAACTTCGTACCTGAATGCCAAAGAACTTAAGGGCGAATTGGCAACACAAACATCGAGACTCGAAACCCATCTTGCAGAGCTCACAGTCGAAAACGAGTTGGCATTACTGCAAATAAATCAGTTGCAGGAAGAGTTAGAAACGACTTTCTTGAATGCCAAAGAACTTAAAGGCGAATTTGCTACACAAACATCGAGACTCGAAACCCATCTTGCAGATCTCACCGCCGAAAACGAGTTGGCATTACTGCAAATAAATCAGTTGCAGGAAGAGTTAGAAACGACTTTCTTGAATGCTAAAGAACTTAAAGGCGAATTTGCTACACAAACATCGAGACTCGAAACCCATCTTGCAGAGCTCACCGCCGAAAACGAGTTGGCATTACTGCAAATAAATCAGTTGCAAGAAGAGTTGGAAGCGACTTACTTGAATGCTAAAGAACTTACGGGCGAGTTGGCTGAGAGTAAATCGACACTTGAAATTCGTCTTGCAGAGCGCACCGCCGAAAACGAACGGGGATTAATGCAAATAAATCAGTTGCAAGAAGAGTTGGAAGCGACTTACTTGAATGCCAAAGAACTTACGGGCGAGTTGGCTGAGAGTAAATCGACACTTGAAATTCGTCTTGCAGAGCGCACAGTCGAAAACGAACGGGGATTACTGCAAATAAATCAACTGCAGGAAGAATTGGAAACTTCGTACCTGAATGCCAAAGAACTTAAGGGCGAATTGGCTGCGGGTGCAATGGCACTCGAAACGCATATTTCAGCGCTCACCGCCGAAAACGAGTTGACATTGCTGCAAATAAATCAGTTGCAGGAGGAATTGGAACACTATTATATTCAATATCAAAAAATGACTTACTCGCCTAAGCGAGAGATTAGCTATGTTACTGATTTGAACAGAGTCAAAGTTAGCCTGTCGCTGATGAATATGAATTGAGAAGTAAGTGCAATTTTATAAGGGCAGTCAAAGCATCAAATGTGCTTGCACTGTTGGTTGAATATAATGGCTAAAAGTGAACCCTTGATTTGAAACCCAGTGTTACACAGCTTGTAGTATTAGATCCTGGCCTGCGAGAGCAGGGTGGCCACCACCCAGCATTTATACTGGCATTGTTAGCTACTGATTGTTTTACCGGTGATAATTCAAAGTTGCGAGTTTTTGCCAATGCAGAATTTACCCCCAGTGCGGTATTTGACAGTGCAACTAACAACGTAAAATATACAGCGTTTTTCAAAACCGCTTTTTACCGTTATTTTTATGAAAGTACCCACCACCCTGAGTTGCCTCACTTCATACGTCGCCTGACAGCAGAATACCTTGCGGTTATGCAGCAGGTGGTTGAAGATGATTGCCAACTCGGAACAGTAAAAGGGTGTGCCAACATTTTATTTTGCCATGCACTGGGTTGGGAGCATGCGACTGCGCTGGCAGATGCCCTGTTTCTTTTCAAAAAGCAAAGCGGTATAACATTGCGCGTCGTTGTCATTTTGATGTTTAGCCCCTACCGGAAAACCGCCAGTGAGCAATATGACAGTCAATTATATTTACGTTATAGAGCCGCATTTAAAGGGCTTGCATCATGTGATGGGGTCTCATTTTTTGCTTGTGATCATGAAACATCAAAAGCTTATGAGCACATACTGGCCAGGCACATTAGTATTATTCCAACCCCATTTGTTAGTGCCAGAAAATACCGACCTAGTAAGCCCAGCAAGGGTAAAAAATTCGTCCTTTATTTAGGTGATAGCAAAGCTACCAAAGGCTTTTTAGCCTTACCAAATCTATTGGAACAGATTGTAAAACTGGGGCAACATGAAGACGTGAGCTATCTCATCCAGTATTCGCTTACCAGTAAAAGTGAAGAGTTTCTGGCAGTAGACAAAACACTGAAAAAATTCGCCGAGGTACACCCTAACATTGATGTTTATGAGGCGTTTTGGTCTGAAGAGCAATTGCATAAAACACTGGCAAGTTGTCATGCTCTGGTATTCAATTATGACAGTAGTGTTTACATGTATCAAAGTTCAGGGGTGTTGTGGCTTGCTGCATGTTACAATATAAAAATGTTTTTTTTAAGCAATAATTGGTTGACTAGGGAAGCGGCAAGACTAAAAAGTGAATATATTATGTGCGACATGTGCGACCCCAAAAAAATTATTGAATGTCTAAACGAATTGAGTCATGGGGATATAAATAGGCAAACACATTATGCTAATATTCCCCCGCTAAGTGGTGCTGATTACCGCGCTAAGCTGTTTGGTGATTTTGAAGAGTGGTTGAGTGCTATATTAGGCGCTCACTAATATGGAATTTTACTCAGGATATATAATAGCTAAAATAGTAGCTAAAAAACGGAGTCACAGTGACAGGATATAAACTAGACAATCTTACAGTGCTAACAGAAAATAATACCATCGGTAAAGTTGTCACTGCAGGTTTTTGGGAAAGCGATGTTATCGCTACTTTGTTGGCGGGTGAACCGCAGAAATTGATTATGTTTGAGCCAGATAACGCGCTTTATGCAGAGGCAAAAGCTAACTATGCAGATGAATCAAGCGTAGAAGTGTGTAATGCCACCCTGTCAGACAAAACCGGCGAAGCCGAGTACTTTGTGTTTACACCCAATCGATTTAGCTCCTTACTTAAGCCCAAACAGCTGCTAAAAATATATAGAAAAAATAGCAACGATAATGTGACTAGTATCAATGTAAGCACTGTTCAGAGTGTTTGCGAGCAACAGAAAATCCTGCCCTCTGCCGGGAATATATTGTTATTAGGCGTTAACTGCCCCTCTACAATACTCAGCGATGCTATACAGACAGATCATTTAAGCTACTTTGATGTGATTATTGTGCGCCAGCCAAAACAGGGTTTGTACGAAACTGAGCAGCAACAAGACGCACTGAGCACAGTGTTGCAAGAGAATAAATTTAATGTGCTTCAAGAGCTAAGCCACGACCCAATGTACACGCAATTCGTCTATGGTAGAGATCATCAAGGCGAAAGAATTAACGCTTTACAAGCTAAAGTGACAGCAGCTGAATCTCGAAACGCTGAGGTCGCAAAGCAGCTTGCGGAGACCGAATCTCGTTCATCGCAGTTTGAATCTAGCGCAACTGAACTGAATGCCAATTATTCAAAACTTAAAGCAGAGTATGAAGAACTGACAGCGAATGTTTCGGCACTTGAAATCAAAGGCACTGAACTCGCCACACAAAATACCCAACTCGATACGGCACTTGCACAGACAAAAGCCCAGTACGACAAGCTCAGTGCGGGTAGCGCAGAAAAGCAAACAGCCAACCAACAGATAGCAGCACAAGTGACCGCGTTGCAGGCTAAGCAAAATGAATTAGTCGAAGGCCATAAGAATAAAGATGCGCAAATAGCCGAACTGACTGCACAGCGTGACCAGCAAACGCAAGGCCATCAAGAAACTAAGCAACGGGCTGAGTCGCTCAAAGCGCAGAATGAAACACTCAGCGCCGATAGGGCGCAGAGACTGACAGAGAATGAACAGCTAGCAGCGCAAGTTACGGCGCTACAAGCTAAGCATAACGAACTGGCAGAAAGCCAAAAAAATAAAGACACGCAAATAGCCGAACTGTCCGCACAGCGTGACCAACAAGCAAAGGACCATCAAGAAACTAAGCAGCAGGCTGAGTCGCTCAAAGCGCAGAACGAAACACTCAGCGATGATAGGGCGCAGAGACTGACAGAGAATGAACAGCTAGCAGCGCAAGTTACGGCGCTACAAGCTAAGCATAACGAACTAGCCGAAAACCAAAAAAATAAAGACGACAAAATAGCCGAACTGACTGCACAGCGCGACCAGCAAGCCAAGGGCCATCAAGAAACTAAGCAGCAGGCTGAGTTACTCAAAGCTCAGAATGACAAGCTCAGTGCTGATAGCGCAGAAAAGCAAACAGCCAACCAACAGATAGCAGCACAAGTCACCGCGTTGCAGGCTAAGCAAAATGAATTAGTCGAAGGCCAAAAAAATAAAGATGCGCAAATAGCCGAACTGACTGCACAGCGTGACCAGCAAACGCAAGGGCAACAAGAAACTAAGCAGCGGGCTGAGGCACTGAAAGGCCAGAACGAACATCTATTAGCGCAAGTTGCTGCTTTGCAGACTAAACAGAACGAACTAGCCGAAAACCAAAAAAATAAAGACGACAAAATAGCCGAACTGACTGCACAGCGCGACCAGCAAGCCAAGGGCCATCAAGAAACTAAGCAGCAGGCTGAGTTACTCAAAGCTCAGAATGACAAGCTCAGTGCTGATAGCGCAGAAAAGCAAACAGCCAACCAACAGATAGCAGCACAAGTCACCGCGTTGCAGGCTAAGCAAAATGAATTAGTCGAAGGCCAAAAAAATAAAGGTGCGCAAATAGCCGAACTGACTGCACAGCATGACCAGCAAACGCAAGGCCATCAAGAAACTAAGCAATTGGCTGAGGTGCTCAAAGTCGAGAACGAAACGCTAAGTGCTGCAAGTGGGCAGCAGCAAACTGTGATTGAAAAGCTGACAGCTCAAGTTAATGTTTTTGAAACTAAGCAAAATGAATTAATTGAAACCCAAAAAAATAAAGATGCGCAAATAACCGAACTGACTGCACAGCGTGACCAGCAAACCAAGGGCCATCAAGAAACAAGGCAGCAGGCTGAGTCGCTTAAAGCGCAGAACGAAACACTCAGCGCCGATAGGGCGCAGAGACTGACAGAGAATGAACAGCTAGCAGCGCAAGTTACGGCGCTACAAGCTAAGCATAATCAACTGGCAGAAACTCAAAAAAATAAAGACGACAAAATAGCCGAGCTGACTGCACAGCGTGACCAGCAAGCCAAGGGGCAACAAGAAACTAATCAATTGGCTGAGGCGCTCAAAGTCGAGAACTCAACGCGCACTGCTGAAAGTGCGCAGCAGCAAACTGTGATTGAACAGCTGACAGCTCAAGTTAATGTTTTTGAAACTAAGCAATATGAATTAGTCGAAGGCCAAAAAAATAAAGACGACAAAATAGCCGAACTGACTCAACAGCGTGACCAGCAAGCACAAGAACATCAAGCAAATGAGCAGCGGGCAGAAAGGCTCAACCAGCAATGCGAAGAACTAAAAACTTATAGTGCTGAACGACAGAAAAGCGCTGATTTAGCACTAAAACTCCAAACTAAAGCTCAGATTGATCTCGATGATTTACGCGAGAAATATCAACATAAGCATACCAATGAACAAAAGTTAGTAGCATTAATCAGTGAGTTACGAGCCAAGTTGCAACAAGCAGCAGAGTATTATTATGAATTACAAGAGAAGCATCCAGAACTTAATGAAGTAACTCAAAATCAAGTTGAACCTTCTAATATTGAAAATTATGGTACCGCTCATGTCGAGGCGCTAGAAAAGAAAACACGACCTGCTAAGAGAAAAAAACGTAGCAAAGCTGCCAAGTCTGTCACCCGTGGTAAGTCATGAAGACAACGTTACAATCGCTTCAAGAGTCTATATCGAATGCGGTTGATATGATTGACCAGAGTCAGCTTGTAAGTGACGATTTGCTTCTTCAACAGTCTACTAAGTATTCAACTAATAGTCTTGATTTTACAAATGCCAACTCTCTGTTAGATAAATGCGAACAAGTTATCAACAGTTACCAAAGTGCTAAGCCTATAATGCGAGTTATACACCATTTTGCTTGTAGCGGTGGTACATTATTTACCAAATGCTTATCAAGTATGGCCAATACCTTCATACTTAGTGAAGTGCATCCTCATTTTTATCAGCACCTACAACCTGATATGGCAACATTCTTACCCTCCGATATTGCAACCCTTGCTATGCAAGCTGGCGTTCCCGATCCAAATAAATTAGCAAGGAAAATTTTCCATCAGTCAGTAAAGTCAGTACATGAACATGTGGACCTGCGAGGTGGGATTTTGGTGCTGCGTGATCATAGCCATTCCGATTTTTGCGTTGGGACAGAGTATAGGCAGAAAACGTTAATTACAGAATTACTAAAGGATGACTTCGATGTCATTTCGATTGCGACTGTGCGTAATCCCATAGATGCTTACTTTTCATTGCTTGCGAATGGTTGGGTGCATTTCAGTCCACAAACTTTTGATGCTTATTGCGAACGGTTAAGTCAATTTTTAGTGCAATTCAAAAAACAAAACATTATTTATTATGAAGATTTTGTTAGTCGCCCCCAAAAAATAATGGAGAAAATGTGCTCGATTCTGAATGTTGAATATGACGAGTCGTTTATGGACTTATATGATCAGTTTAAAGTGACAGGCGATAGTGGTCGTAAGACCAATGACATTTCTAAAAGAAGAAGACGAGAAGTTTCTGCTGCATTGAAAAATGAAATTGAAGATTCAGAGTATTTTAGATTGATATGTAAAGAATATAAATTTCACAGTGCTGTTTAGAATTGTTTTTTTGAATCAACGAGAATTTTCCATAAATTTTTAAGAAATTCATCTTGATTGGCGCACGACATTTGACTAATTAGGTGCAGTGCTTCGGCTAGTAGCGAAAGGGAAAGGTACGCAACTGATGACATTTCACTTTAAAGTAGCAAATCCAAAAATCACTTGGCAGCACTTGATGTATTTGATGGTTTTTTGAATAAAAATCAGTGTGTAGCTGCTTTGTGTGAATATCAATCAAATATACTTTGATGTAAATTTTTTATAGATCGGAAGAAGAATAAGTGAAATCAAACATGAACAAAAAAATTGTAGTTGATATGGCGGTTTTAGCGCAAGGAGTTAAAACTGGCGTTTATAGAGTGGCACATGAGTTAGTTAACTTTTTGATTCACAATGAACATTATGACCTAGTTTTTACATTATCCATAGAAAAGGAATTTTTACGGCAACATAACGTTAACTTAAGAGACGGGTTAGCGCAGTATGTAGAAGAGACCGGCTTTGAAGCTCCATTTATAAACATTGAGTTTGATCCTGCATTTGTTAATGCGGATTACTATTTAACGCCTTTTTTTAGTGTTCCAGAAAATTGGGCGAATGAGAAAAGAGCTACAAAATTATTGATTGCCTATGATCTGATCCCGATTATAAGCCCTGACTTTTGTGAAGAAGGTATAGTAGGGTTGATAACTGAATTTTATCAAGAGATCCAAAATGATTGGCAGGTTTTTGCAATTTCAGAATGCACAAAACAAGATCTACTTAAATATCGGCCAGAATTGGATGCTGAGAACATAACTGTATTGTATTTAGGGGCAGATGATAAATATAAGTCTGATATTTCATTAGATGCTCAAAAAGCCGTTCGAGCAAAATATCACCTGCCTGCAGATAAAAGCTATTTTTTAAGTGTTGCAACATTAGAAATAAGAAAAAACCTGGAAACAACCGTTAAGGCGTTTGCTGACTTCGTAAATAATAATCCAGATAATGACTCAATTCTGGTACTTACAGGGATGAATGGTTGGAAGTTAGATAGGCTGAAGGATGAGTTAAACAAATGGCCTCAGATTATTGAACGCGTTATTTTTACTAGTTTTGTAGACGAGCTTGATTTACCCGCATTATACTCGGGTGCGGAAGCATTTATCTATTTGTCATATTATGAAGGTTTTGGTTTGCCGCCACTCGAGGCAATGTCGTGCGGTATCCCTGTTATCTCAAGCAATTCATCATCATTGCCTGAAGTTGTCGGAGACGCAGGAATATTAGTTGCTGCAAATGATTTTCTTGGTGCTTCGGTGGCTCTTAACTCAATTACTAACTCTAAAGATTTGAGAAACAAGTTATCAGCTAAATCTTTAGAGAGAGCGAAATTATTTTCTTGGCATAAATTTGGTCAAGAATTTATACAGCAGCTAGACAAAACACATGAACAGGTCGCCCCCTACTTAAGTATCATTACAATTTGTTATAATGAAGAACAAATAAAAGAGACTTGCGAATCTATTTTAAAACAATCATTTCAATGCTTTGAGTGGATAGTTGTTGATGGAGGTTCTAACTATGCCACGTTGTCAATATTAGAAAAATATAAGCCTCGAATGAATGTTTTTATCTCTGAAAAAGACAATGGCCGTTATGATGCAATGAATAAAGGAATTAAAAAAAGTTCCGGCAAGTATTTACTGTTTCTAAATGGTGGTGACTGCTTATATCAACCAGATACTCTTAAAAATATTTTTTCATGTTCAGTGCCCTTTGGTAAGCATAATATTTTTAATAATCCTTTTTTTGAAGACATAATATATGGTGAGGTGATAACTCAGGAAACAGGGTTAATGCCATACCCCGCATGGAAAACAGGCACCCAATCTCATGACCAAAATTTCTTTGCTGGGAGTAGCTTGCCTCATCAAGCAACATTTATTAAAAAGGCTCTGTTTGATAAATTTGGACTGTACGATTTGTCATACCAGTATGCGGGTGATTATGAATGGTTTATGAGAGTTTTGCTGAAGGAAGGGGCAAGATCACAGTATCTGCCGACTATTGTATCTACATATAATTTCGACGGTGCTAGTAGCCAAAGCCCTGCAGAAGATGCGCCACACATATTAGAGATTAAAAGAGCGTACGATACCTACAGTCAGCCTGTCGTAGGTTCGAGTCTAGCAGAGCAGCCACAAACAAACATACAGCACAACAATATTGGGCTATGTGTTACAGGCGCAACGAGTCATTCTTTGCTTTCAAATATAGACGGTGTTAAAAAGTATGCTGACCTTAACTATTTTGGTTCGCTTTTAAGTAAATCTTCAAAGTATTTAACCCTGCACGATATTACGGCCATAGGTAGTTATATAGAGCTGCTTTTCAATTCGAGATTTTCTAAAAGCGATGCGATTGCTATAGACTTTCTAAAAAATACTAGCGTTGCTGCCGGCGCCTTATATACATATATTCACAGGCTAAGTGAAATAATTATGAATCAAAAATATGTTATTGATTCTGTCCCTTACATGCGAGTTGCGATTAATATTCGCGGATACCTTAAAAAACTTCAGCGAAATTATTTAGATTTGGCTTTTGACTACGAAAATGATTTTAATGATAAATATGTACTCCTTATTCAAGAATCATACATATATCTATTAGGTAGAAAAGCAACGCATGAAGAAATAAGTAATTGGAAGGGGACCTTGTCTGAACACATTATAAATCCGATAAATTTCTTTAGTGCTGTGAATAATAGTGAGGAAGCGCGCACATATATAGTTACATCCAATCAACTTGCTCTAGAAAAAGTACACACCATACTCACACCATATAGTATGTTACAAAAAGCGCTACGGAATCATGCACTAAATAATAAATATTCTAATAATATATCTGAGGTGAACTAAATGATAAAACTACTTGTAGATGGAGTTTTTTTTCAACTTAATAATACTGGTATTGCCAGAGTATGGGCGACTATTCTTACTACGATCGCCAGCTCAGATGAAATTAAAGTTTATTTTTTAGATAGAGGGAACGCCCCTGAAATTTCAGGAATTACATATATTTCTTTTATTAAATATACAGAATTACAATGCGCTACCGATTCAATAGAGATCCAAAAGATTTGTGACTCATATGAGATAGATATTTTTACTTCAAGCTATTATACGACACCTCTTTCAACGCCGATGTTAATGATGGTATACGATATGATACCGGAATTACTGAATCATGATTTAACTCCAAGGCCATGGATGGAAAAGGAAGTTACTATTAATTATGCATTGCGTTACTTATGTATTTCTGAAAACACAAGGTATGATTTATTAGCATTATACCCAGAAATTCCGGAAGCTAATGTAGCTATGGCCTATTGTGGTGTTGATAGGCAGTCCTTTTACCCTAGAAATAGTAAAGAAATCGAACGCTTTAAAAAAGAAAACAGAATTTCAAAAGATTATTATGTGTTCGTAGGTTCAAGAGGAGAGGCCGGTAATTATAAAAATAGTCATTTGTTTTTTGACGCGTTGGAATATTTGTCTCCAGACTTTGATGTGGTTTTTGTAGGTGGGGAGCAACAAGTTAGTGAATCAGTAGTATCGAAGCTCCCAAAAGGCGTAAATTACATTCAATTAAGGTTGACCGATGAAGAGTTATCCACTGCTTATGCTGGCGCTATAGCATTAGTATATCCATCTTTATATGAAGGTTTTGGTATGCCAGTTATTGAAGCTATGGCATCAGGTTGCCCTGTTATTACAACAAGTCACGGCTCATTAGCTGAAGCAGCAGGAAATGCTGCATTAACGTTAAAAGGTACGTGTGTTCAAGAAATGGTTGATGCTTTAAAACATATACGAGATCCAGCAACGCAACGACATTTGCGAAAAGTAGGTCTCGAGCATATTGAAATATTTAATTGGGAGCATATGGCGGAAGTGTTTATTGCGGAAACTAAGGCTCTTTTTCAGCAATCTTCAGGCGGCGATACAAATAATTTTTTACAAGGCTGGAAACAGTTGCGGTTGATGCAAGCAGAAGTAGATGAGCTAAAATAAGAGGTTAATAAAATGAAAGCACTAATTTGCGGTGTCAATGGACAAGATGGTAGTTATTTAGCGAAATTCTTACTAAAAAAAGGTTATGAAGTCTGGGGTACATCCCGTGATGTTCAAGCCAGTAGTTTAAATAACCTTGAACGTTTAGGTATAAAAGACTCAGTCAAATTGGTATCGATGGCCCCCGGAGACTTTAGAAGTGTTTTTACCGCTATGGATAAGAGCGAACCAGATGAAGTTTATTACCTTTCAGGTCAGAGTTCAGTTGGTTTATCTTTTGAACAGCCTGCTGAAACATTAGAAAGTATTGTGTCGGGTACTTTAAACGTACTTGAAGTGTTGCGCTTAAGACATCGTGATACTCGGCTTTATCATGCAGGCTCCAGTGAATGTTTTGGGGATACTGACGGATTACCAGCGGACGAATCAACCCCTTTTAAACCACGTAGTCCATATGCCGTCGCGAAGGCATCAGCGCATTGGTTGGTTGCAAATTATCGAGAGTCATATTCATTACATGCAAGTACGGGGGTTTTATTTAATCATGAGTCACCGCTGCGGCCGAAACGCTTTGTTACGCAAAAAATTATTGATAGCGCAAAGAAAATTGCCAGTGGTGAAATGGATAAATTAGTGTTAGGTCGACTTGATATTCAACGTGATTGGGGATGGGCACCAGAATATATAGATGCTATGTGGCGTATGTTGCAGTTAGAAACGCCTGAAGATCTGGTTATAGCCACTGGACAAACCCATAGTCTCGAGGAGTTTGTTGCAGAAGCGTTCGCTATTAATGGCTTGAATTGGGAAAAGTATGTAGAAATTTCCCAAGAGTTCTATCGCCCTACAGACATTTTATATAGTGGTGGAAATCCAGCGAAAGCACAGCAGTTATTGAACTGGAACGCAAAAACAAAAATGGCTGACGTTGTGCGTTTAATGAGTGAATAGTTCACTATCAATACGTACTAGAAATTAAATTTTACTGAAAGAAATAATTAAAAAAATGACTGTGTAATTTAAATGTGGCAGATTTATTTTTGTGATTAAATTGGCCGCAAGGCATGAAGAAATATTAGCTTATAGGATTTTATTATGAATGTTGTATGGATTAGCTCTTACCCTAAATCAGGAAATACATGGGTAAATCATGTGTTGCAAACAGCTAAGGACTCTGGATACCCTCAAGGAGAAATGGATGTATATAATGTAATGAGATCCGATAAGTTGCCATCAATTTGCCCAATTATAAATAAAGAAATTTCGAAAGAACCAACTATAGTCCTAAAAACACATGCACCGTATGCTGATTCTATGCACAAAAAACTCAATCTTAATACGGTTGCTTTTATTCATGTGATAAGAAATCCATTGGATGTTTTGCTTTCGTACATTAACTTTTCACGCATCGACTATAGATTGTGGGGAAACAGAGAAGCCTGCGCAACAAGATTCTTTATTGATTTTATGGGATTTGAGCAAATCATACCATATGAAGAATGGGTAGATACTAAACTTGAAGATATCCCCCAGTTTAATTTAGATCATGCACTTGAGAAATTTAGTTTAGGAAACGGTAAAATACCAAATGTCGATAATATGAGTGGTACATGGTTTGAGCACTCCGAGTCTTACTACAATGTCAGAGATCAGATACCTAATATCGTTTTGAAGTATGAAGATATGTTGGAAGATTCAAATACATTTATACAATTAAAAGATATTTTTCAGATTGATGCTCAAACCATTATTAATTCGGTTAATAGCATCAATGAGAGGAATATTGGGCTTAGTAAAAAAGCTGAAGGTGATACGGGTATTTTTTATAATAAAATGGCATCGTTCTATTATGTGAATTATTTTTCTAAAGCGACTATATCCAACTTTATCGCAGACCACCAAGTGAGACTAGCTAGATTTGGGTATGGCAATCTACCTACATCGTAGCTATGTTATAAAAACAAATTTGGCCTATTTAAATGTTGATTTATATGAAGTGTGAATATTCTGAAAAAAAGCGTTAATTACTGGGATGACCGGTCAATATGGTTCTTATTTAGCCTAATTATTATTAGAAAAATAATATGAGGTGCATGGCATTAAACGTCGTGCTTCTTCATTTAATACACAACGTGTTGAGCATATTTATGAGGGCATCCATGTTGAAAACGCACACTTATAAGTATAAGCGTGTAATTACCTCTACATACCAATATTAAGCGAGCTTCAGCATAATTATTACAGTAAATTAACATGAGGTAATTATGGTTATTCAATAAAAAACCAAACACTGGAAAGCTGTTTTTGAGCGGCATCGTTCTGCTGGTTTATTTAATTATTTACAAAAAGGGGAGTATAAATTGAAATTAGTAATAGTGGGTAATTGCCAAATAACATATATAGGTGAAAGATTGAGGCAAGGACTCCAACAAAATTCAGAAATTTATATTCCCAAGCCCATTCATCTTATCAGTGACGAAGATATTATTGAATTGCATGAAAAAGTTACAGAGTGTGATTGTTTAGTAATTCAACCAATTGGCGACAATTATCGAGGATCTGTTGGGTTAGGTACCAATTTCTTAAAAAACATCTTGCGAAATGATGCACAATCTATAGTCATACCTAACTTATATTTTGACGGTTTATTCCCTACATTTGGTTACCTAAGTGATAAAAATAACAGTAGAATCCTAGCCCGTGACAAATTGTGGGAGGGACAAAAACCACCGTTTTCTGATTATCACGATTATTTAATGGTGATATGTGCGAATAAAGGGTTTAACTCCAGTGAGTTCATAAATTTGGTCAATAGTAACTTACCAGCTAACCTTATCGAAAAACTTTTCGACAAAAGTTACAATGAATTGAAGAAAAGGGATCGCGCTTGTGATGTCAAAGCGACAGTTTTATTTGATTCAGCAGACTTTTCACCAAATAATTTCAGTTCTTTTAATCATCCTTCTAATGCTTTAATGGATAAGCTTGCTACTGCTATTTTGGAACTGGCCGGAATACCTGGAGCTGTTTTTAGGGATGATACGGTTGAAGAGTTTAAACACCCCAAATTAACTGTATATCCGTTTTTATTTGATAGTGCTAATGAATTTTTTATTGAAGATACTATTAAAAAATATGATTTCTACTGCAATTATTATCAATCACAGGGATTTAAGGAAAGAATCGCAGGAGTTAAACTATCAAACGAATACCAACTAGCACAAGAGATTATCGAGGCAGCTAATGTATAATAAAATGGTTTTTCATCACATTCCTAAGACAGCTGGCAGTTCGTTGAGGCGGATTTTCTTTGAAGAGTTATTTGAGTTAAAACAATCGTATTGGCATTACTCTACTCCTATTAAGTTAGAAATCGAAGTTTTCGATTTTGTTTCGTTAGTGAACCTTAGTAATCTGAAAAGCTTGGCTCAGAATGATGCTGCTAAGGTGCGAGAGCAGCTTAAAAATGAAATTTCAAAAAAAGAATTCATTGGTGGTCATTTTACCTATCCTAATTATGTCGATTTGTTAAAAGGTTTGGAGCAAGAAGACTTTTCACTTCACGTAGCAGTGATAAGAGATCCTTTTGAGAGACTGATTTCTTATTGGGAGTTTTGTCAACGTAAAAATGAGCATCCTTATAAATTTGATGGAGGGTTTGAGGAAGCGCTAGAATCCAAGCATCGTTTTTTTACAAATTGTACCTGGGAACAGAATTGTTATATTTCTGGGAAACGCAGTTTTAACGAATCCTTAGATGTTTTAATGAACAAAAATTTCCTAGTCATAGAACTAAATAAATTGAGTTCTCTTGGTACTACGATTAGACAACTGTTTAAAGACAACTCTAATATCAAGCTCAAACCAGACACGAACGAACAATCTGATGTCGTGACAAATGAACAATCTAATATTGCGACAAATGAAAACGTAAACCCAAATAAGTCCTACTTAAAAGAATACGAAAAATTCAGGCCTCTTCTGACAGATTTACTTGAAGAAGATCAGAAGTTATTCGACTTTTTGCGCGAAAATGATGGCATTTTTTGCAATAAAAAATAGCAGAGAATTGAGAATTTGATAATTTTATAAATTTAACTATTCAATCGGCACTTTAAAGTTAACGGGCTAAATCATAAATATGGTAGACGTGTAGCACAGACAGCGGGGTCAGTCACAACGAAACCAGAAATGACAAAGAAAACGTCTACACCCAGGAAACGTCTAGGAAAATTTTTCCAGGAAGATGGTTGAATTACTGCGAGAACAGGCAAAGCCCTTAGACCATCAATATCTGCGCTATAGTTTATCGGTTTAAAGTGCCAAATTCGAGGATTGGAAGATATTCGGCCGTCAAGGGTGAAGGCCTCTATTGCACTGACTCCTCACAGCGGCAGCTCCATCACAGATAGCGCTCCCATCCGCTTCCCAATGGCAGATTGATGTTGCCACTTTTGAACATTAGATGATGGATTTTCTATCTGAGTTATATCCCATGGGTAACTCAGATCTGGTTTCGAAATGTCTTCTGGGCTAGTTCATACAGACCCAGATCATACTTATTTCTTGCGCGTATGATGTTGATCGCATCCGACATGAGCTCTGGTTCTTCATCAGGGTTAACCTTTCTCTGATTAAGTTTTACTTCGTTGGCTTCCCATCCCAAACAGCTCGAAAATAAGCTCAAGCTATCAGCCATCTCCTCTTGTAGACCGAACAACGTGTTATTGAGGAGGTTGTTTTTTGCGCATAGGAACATATCGTCATCACAGGCTGTAATTTTTGTTTGGTTGCTAGCACTGAATTCGAACAAAGGCATGTAATAGGGGTTATAACAATGCCAGCCGTAATTCGACAGAAATCTGGTTTGCATATTGTCGAGTATTACCTCAAATCTATTTGAGCGAGCGAATTCTATGAGAGATAAACCTGAAACACCAGGATGGGCTGTGCTTTTAAGGTGATAGAAGTGGCTTACAACTCGGTCAACAGGATCTCGTAACATTGTTATATATTGAAAATCGGATTGCCCAAGATACTCATGCATGGAAAAGCCAAAGTGCCCCAACACAATTGTCTGACCATCAATCGGCGATTCGGCTGATAGCTGATTGAATTGCTTTATCTGTTCGGAAATGCCCTTTCCACTCCTGTCATGTGCGACATGCAAGGTTAGGCTTCGCTCGCAGTTCTTCATTCCAATATCGCGCAAGCTACTACCTGCGGTCTTAGGGATGTGTGCGAACAGTATTACTTTTTTCGTCATTTTTCTTCCTGAGATGGAATTTACTTAAGGATAAAAGTTGAAAGCGCTCTCACTAAAAGTTGAAAGCGCTCTCACCTAGTGTCGCACATTTATTCAGTCGCACCAAAAAATGCAACTGCAAGAATCCGTGCTGCTTATTATTCTAAAATGAGGAGTATAGGTAAAATAGCATTCGGAGTATATACCCGTCAGAAGGATCGTGGGGTCAGGTCTTGTATTTTGCATATCTTCTTTTTTAAACTATGGTTATTTTATTAAAGGATCGTTAAAGGATCGTGGGGTCACTCATTAGCCCTCTCCGGTCAAGCAGGTATGCGTCATCCCTTATGTTTTATTTCAACTAAGTAAATCGTTGTGCTTGTTCCATCCTTTGCAGCTGATTATTTATATGCTCCTAAAAAGGATCGTGGGGTCAGGTCTTGAAGGATCGTGGGGTCAGGTCTTGTATTTTGCATATCTTCTTTTTTAAACTATGGTTATTTTATTCATATCTAGTTTAGACGAGAGAAGATATGAGTCGGTCATTACGATTAGAAGTTGCAGGGTAGGTACTCTCTAGCATATGACTTCACAAGGTGATGGTAGAAACTTAATTTATTTTCAGACTTATGATTTTGAGTTTTTTTGCAAAATACAAGACTTGGCCCCGGTCCGTGCAAGACCTGACCTCGGTCCGTGCAAGACCTGACCCCGGTCCGTGCAAGACTTGACCCCGGTCCGAAAGGCCGGGGTCAGGTCTTGTATTTTGCATATCTCCCTTTTTAAACTATGGTTATTTTATTCATATCTAGCAGCAAGAATGCCGGGGTCAGGTCTTGTATTTTGCATGTCTCCCTTTTTAAACTATGGTTATTTTATTCATATCTAGTTTAGACGGGATAAAATATGAGTCGGCCATTACGATTAGAGTTTACCGGGGCGCTTTATCATATTACTTCTCTGGGTAATGGTATAAATTTGATCTATCTTCAGGATGATGATTTTGAGTTTTTTTGCAAAATACAAGACCTGACCCCGGTCCCTGTGACCCCGGTCCCTGCTGACCCCGGTCCCATGTTGGCGGACACTCAGCCGCAATACGGCAAAAAATATGATATTAAGAATCACCCTAGCGTGAATTTTCATACAACACAATCATCTAATAGCGCCACTAAGAGTGGCAATGTTAAATCGACGAGTGGCATAGATTAGCAAATATTCATTGCGAATGTGAATGCTTAGTAAAGGAGTTGATATGCAAAGTAAATTGCAAACTGAAGGTTATGTTGGACCATTTGAACTTAATCAAGATGAAATGGTAAACCGAGTAATTCGACAATTGGACGTATCCAAGGACCAATTCAAAAATTTCCACCTTAATAGCGCAACATGTCTTCGTTTATTAAGTGCCCCGGAACTTAAAAGCCAAGTAGAGCAAAGTTTTGGTAAGGAGCTGCTGTTATGGCGAACCAATAGTTTTAAGAAAACGGATGGCAGTGGCGAAGTGAAGTGGCATCATGATCGCCACTTTGAACATGGTGATGCCCCGATCGACTTTTCAAATTTAGGTAATCACTTTTCTATACTTGTCGCTTTGACCGATATTGATGGCCGGGGGAATAGCGGGGTCAGGTCTTGTATTTTGCATATCTTCTTTTTTAAACTATGGTTATTTTATTCATATCTAGTTTAGACGAGAGAAGATATGAGTCGGTCATTACGATTAGAAGTTGCAGGGTAGGTACTCTCTAGCATATGACTTCACAAGGTGATGGTAGAAACTTAATTTATTTTCAGACTTATGATTTTGAGTTTTTTTGCAAAATACAAGACTTGGCCCCGGTCCGTGCGGGATGCCGGGGTCAGGTCTTGAATTTTGCATGTCTCCCTTTTTAAACTATGGTTGTTTTATTCATATCTAGTTTAGACGGGATAAAATATGAGTCGGCCATTACGATTAGAGTTTACCGGGGCGCTTTATCATATTACCTCACGGGGTAATGACAAGAACCGAATCTATTTTCAGGATGATGATTTTGAGTTGTTTTTGCAAAATACAAGACCTGACCCAGTCCGTTGTGCAGTGCTTTTAAGTTAGATATCAAATTCATTGTCATTTTGTGTTTGTCCATAAACCGGCTCTTGAGTTGGATTAGGTAATAAAACTCCGTATCGTGTATTCCTGCCGCTACCTGGCAACTTTGCTAATACACGCTTCTTATACAAATCGGTTAAATCTCTAGTAGCGGTTGCTCTTGAGCATCGTGTCATGTTCTGGTATTTTTTAGCGTTAATGCCCGTGACGTATCCATCCTTACCTGCATCAAGCATTTTTTTTATTAGCTTCTTTTGTCGGTCGTTCATAGGTGTATTGCGGTGAGTATCCCAAAATTGCGCTTTACCTAATACAAAAGCAATGTTCTCACCCGCATTTACTTGGGCAAGCGATATTACAGTACTGAAATATTCTACCCATCGCGTTACGTCTAAATTTGTATCTGCAAGACTTGCTTGATGAAGTTGCTCATAATAAGTAGATCGATCTAATTCAACTGCAGACGATATACTTAGTAATGGTGGTTGGCCTAGTCCTTGTCCTATTGCATGTTCAGCGATTGCCCTTCCAATTCTACCGTTTCCATCATCAAATGGGTGAATCGATTCAAACCACAAATGTGCGAGTGCAGCCCTTTGCGTACAGGGCATTTTTTCAGGCTCTCCTATAATCGGTGCCGTATTGTTATACCATTCAAGAAATATAGCCATTTGACTATCAAGTTCTGTTGCTGGTGGTGCCTCAAAATGAACCTGTTGATAACCAATTGGGCCTGATACTATTTGCATTGGCTCTAATGACTGGCGGTATTCGCCTATTAATGGTTGATGTAATACACCACCCTCAGGTAACACCATTTTGTGCCACTGGCATAGTGTCGCTTTTGAAAGTGATTGATTTATATTCTTTCTGACATCCATCATTAGTGCTGATATGCCAAGCACTTTAGGATCAATTATTCTTTCTGGTGGTAGGGTCATGCCAAGGTGGTTTTTTAATGATGAGCGAACGCTTGCGCGATCAAGTATTTCACCTTCGATGGCAGATGTACTGATTGCCTCAGATACCATCAATTCAAGATACGCATCATATTGGTCCGATTTTTCTAACATGCTAACTTTGCCCGTGAGCTTGCCTGCATTAAGGGTAAATTGTGAGTGTGCAGCCTGCCCAGCTTGAGGTTGGTAAACAAAATTAGGCCAATTAGGGTGTTGCCAGTTGTATTTCATAATGGATTGAGGCGAATAAGGACTTAATTGCCTCAATATACAGTGTAATTATGAGGCGATAAAGTTTTTTATCGCCTCATAAAAACAGGACGGGGTCAACAGGCTGGGGTCTTGAATTTTGCATATCTCCCTTTTTAAACTATGGTTGTTTTATTCATATCTAGTTTAGACGGGAGAGAAAAACACAAGTCCCTATCTTGCTATTCTTCCCCAAAAAGATTAAGTAAGTACCATTCTGATCTGCCCTCTTGATTTAAAAAACGGGAATCTTATTGATTTGACAGCTTTAATGACATATATTTAGGTCAAATTCAGGGACAGTTGGAGTGTTTTCATGTCAGCGTTGATGCAGCAAGTGTACGATAGTAATAAGCTCATATCGCCTACTGCGATGGCGAATGTGTTCCATATCACCGTCGAAGAAGTGGCGGGGATGACGGGTATCCCCAAAGCATCCTTGAAGCGCTCAGACCGGTTTAAAAGCGTTAAAACGCAAGTTAAACTCAAAAATGCACTTGAGATCATTGCGCTCGTTACGCCATGGTCAGGGAGCGAATTACAGGCCTATGCGTGGTACCGCAGTGAACCCATTCCGGCGCTTGGCAATATAACTGCTGAAAGTGCGGTAAAAATGGGGCAAGCCCAGTCTGTTCGTGACTACATAGAAGCCATTGCACTTGGCGGCTATGCCTAAGTTTTCGCATTACCAAGGAATGGTTTACCGTGCGCATGATCCACGCTGGGCGTTTGATCCAGCTTCCGGTGAAGGCGCAAAGTGAGGCCGGGGTCAAGTCTTGTATTTTGCACGGAAAAAATAGCGGGGTCAGGTCTTGTATTTTGCAC
>NZ_PJCF01000028.1 GCF_002835935.1 Paraglaciecola sp. MB-3u-78
ATTCCAGTTAACCCAGACATAACCCTGACCTTGAATGAGCCCTTAGGTGATAACTGTTATCGTAATATTAATTTAACCGACGGTGTCAGTGACATGGTTACCACGATCTCCTTGTCTGCGGATCGTAAAATAATTACAGTGCAGCCATTCACTAATTTAGACACCGACACCACTTATACGCTTGAATTTACAGGGCTTTGTGACTATGCCGGCAATAGTCTGTCAGGAGATGCCTTAGATTTTACCACAGGAAGCGATGCATCTGCGGATCTAACAAAACCTACGATCACAAGTATTACTCCTCTATCCAATGCGATGAATATAGCTGTCGACAGTAATATTGTAATTGTTTTCTCAGAAACCATTGGTGCAACAAATGTAGTGCGGCTGTTTAACGCTGCCGGCCAACTAATTCCCGGAGTTGTCTCTGTTGTAGGAGATCAATTAACCTTTAATCCCGACGTCAGTTTGGCCAATAATAATCGGCATCGGATCGAGATACGCTGGAATATTTTTGATTTAGCAGGTAATCAAAACTATTTTGGAGACTACTACTTCACCACGGAGTAATAAGGCAAAATGAAGATACTAATCGGAATATTGATTGCATTGCTATTTGTTACGGCAATATTTATTTCTCAGCAACAAAATGAAGAAATACCAGCAAGAGATGAGCATCGAGCAGTAGACAGGTCAGAAACTAAAAGTGTCTCACAATCGACGACTATACAGAATAAAGGTGTAGAACAATCTGCCTTACAACTACCCAAAGTAGAGGAAGTGAAAAGAGAGCAACAACTTGCCCAGACAAAACAAGAATTAGAAGTGTTAATGCTTAAGTACAACGATAATTTGAAACATCCAGCTGCAAAAAAAGAATTAGAAACCGAGATAGCAGCCCTTATGGATAAGTATAATGTGCTGATATTACCCACTGCACTGGAAAAAATGAAACCGCTCAATGAGCCACAATCATGAGTCATTGGTTTTACACGTTTTTAATGTTTTGTCTCTCTTCGGTTGTATCTTTTCCATTACAAGCAGATCAACACTTAATTCCCGATAATAAAGTCCACTCCGCATTTCTGTTAAACGAATGGCAAGCAAATAAACCAAGTCTAATTGCTTTTAACGACCCTAGATGCCCTCACTGTATCAAGGCTCTTGCACAACGGGAAAGACTAGCCAACTATAATGTATATCTTTTTTGGGCACCTATTTTAGGTGATGCCAGCAAACAAACTGTTGATCTCTTGTTTCATTGTGATTCACCCTCAGAAACCGCTGTAATAGAATCAGTTATAAACAGAAAAGCCCCTACATGTGCAGGCCCAGAGAAACAAGTTCTGCGCTCCCTAAACGATAATATGATCCAACAATATGCCCTTAACTCCGTACCACAATATTGGTACGGTGGTCGAAGAGTCGCACTGTCTCAGTTAAATCTGGCCCTATCTAACAAACAGGTCATTCAATCCATTGCACAAAGCAGTCTGTTAAAAGTTCAATGGGAAAGATACAACTCAAAGGCTGTAGCTACTGCAAATATTGCCCTAACCAACATAGGTCTGGTGATTACACAGGACACTGAAGTATCAACCAAACTAATCTACTTGATGGGTCAAGACAAAAGATTTAACTGGTATATTTTCCAAAATTCCGCTTTATCTTCAAAAGAGAATACTGAGTTTCGCATGCTAACTAACCTTGAAGACTCAAACGAAACAA
>NZ_PJCF01000029.1 GCF_002835935.1 Paraglaciecola sp. MB-3u-78
GCACACTTGGGATTATCTGCCATCATTGAATGTGAGTTGGGGCACGACCCCTTTGCCGGTCACCTTTATGCATTCACCAATAAACGGCGTAATAAAATCAAGTGTCTGTTCTGGGAAGATAATGGTTTTGTGTTGTATTACAAAAGCCTGTCAGAGGAAAAGTTCAAGTGGCCAAAGCGTGATGATAAGGTGATAACACTGACCGGGCAGCAAATTAATTGGCTGCTTGATGGCTATGATATCAGTGCCATGAAAGGTCATAAAAAGTTGCATTATGAGGCCGTTTTTTAAGGTAATCAATGCGCTAATTTGGTATACTTTACGGCATGAAATTAGCGCCGCAAGACACTGAAAATAAAGCAAAATTACATCTGGATGCGATGAGCCAGATGACCGCATTGCTGTCTGAAAAAGACGATGTCATCGAACAGAAAACGGATGTCATTGCCGAGCAAAAGAAACGAATAGCGATGCTTGAAGAGTACTTGCGGTTGGCCAACTCAAAACGTTTTGGCGCCAGCTCTGAGCAAACACCACCACAGCAAGGTCACCTGTTTAATGAAGTAGAAGCGGTGGCTGAGCCTGAGCCTGTCGACTCACCTTTACCTACAGGCAACGAGCCAAAGGCCAAAACCGGTCGCAAGCCACTGTCCGACAAATTGCCCCGCCTTCAGGTGTTCGCTTATTTGAGTGATGAAGAAAAAGTGGGTGCCATTGACACCTTCTTTGTCAAAGTCAGGGAAGAGCTGGATATCATTCCCGCTCAGGTACGTGTATTGGAATACATGCAGGAAAAAGCGACCTTCAAAACACAAGATGATGGCCGCACGGTGAAAGCCGCCCAGCTTATCAAACATCCTGTCCCCAAGGCCATGGGGAGCGTCAACCTGATGACCTATATCATTATTTCAAAATACGCCGATGGCATGCCGCTTTATCGACTTGAAAACATCATCAAACGTTATGGCGGTGAAATATCAAGGGCCACACTGGCCAACTGGGTGATTGCCCTGTCGAAACAAGCCCAACCTTTAATTAACCTACTCAGGGAGCATCAACATTCGGGCCCACTGATTTGTGCGGATGAAACCCGCATTCAAGTATTGAAAGAGCCAGATCGTTCGCCCACTTCACATAAATGGATGTGGGTAACCCTGGGCGGGTTACCGCAGCAACGAAGTGTCTTGTTTGAATACGATCCCTCCCGTGGCAGGGAGGTACCCTTGCGCCTGCTTGATGGGTTTACCCATGGCTACCTGCAAACCGATGGCTGTGCCAGTTATAACGAGGTATGCAGACAAAATCAGTTAATCTCGGTGGGTTGCTGGGATCATGCACGACGAAAATTCCGTGAAGCCAAAGATGGGCAACCCAGGGCAATGAAAGGCAAGGTAACCAAAGCGGATATGGCACTGAGCCTTATCAATAAGTTGTACGTGGTAGAGCGTCAAATCAAATTGCTAAGCGCGGATGAAATTTATCAGGCCAGGCAACAAAGAAGTGTGCCCATACTCAGCGAGCTGAAAACATGGCTGGAGCTCAATCGCCCCAGAGTCGACAAAGGAGGATTGACGGGCAAGGCGATGACCTATTTACATAATCAGTGGGAAAAGCTAATGGTTTACAGTACGGATGGTCGGCTGAGGCTCAGCAATATTCTGGCT
>NZ_PJCF01000030.1 GCF_002835935.1 Paraglaciecola sp. MB-3u-78
ATTTAGGATAGTGAAGCGCAATCCAACCATCACGTAACGAATAAAGCCCTTCGGATTTTAAGTAATCAAGCGATAAGGCTTGATTGATCCCCGGAGTTTTCGCACTACGCCATGGCCCTTTACTGGTAATGCCACACGCAACCGCAGCTTGTACATGCACACCTAATCTCATTAAACTTCTGACTTTGGTACGTGGTCTTCGCCACTGCCGCCAATACGCCATTCTCACTCTGCGCCTGATCCAATGATCTAAGTCTACACATCGTTGATAGCTATTAGCGATACCAAAGTAGTTTATCCAGCCTCGTAAATATTGACTGATTTTAAAGAGTTGATAATGCATAGACACGCCCCAGTTACGGTTCGTTAACCGCCGAACTTGCTGTTTAAACTTCAGCAAAGTCTTCGGATGCCATTGAATGCGTCCTCTGTTGAATGTGAATCCAAGGAATTTGCTTTCACTGGTTTTAACGACGTGGCTTTTGGTCGTATTAACGACCAGTTTCAAACGGTGACACAGGAACCTGCTGATACTACTCAGCACACGCTTGCCCGAACGCGGCGTCTTTACCAAAATGGTAAAGTCGTCCGCGTATCGGGCAAACTGATGGCCTCGTTTCTCAAGCTCTTTGTCCAGAGGGTCGAGCATGATGTTGGACAGCAAGGGTGACAACGGCCCGCCTTGTGGTACTCCTTCTCGGCTCTCCACGTAAAGCTGGTTATCGATAACCCCAGCTCGCAGATAACGTTTAATCAATTTAAGTAGACGTTTGTCCTTCACTTTGTAGCCAAGGAGCGTCATAAGTAAATCATGATTAACGCGGTCAAAGAACTTAGACAGATCAACATCGACTGTAAAACGGCGACCCGTTTTAATGATGCTTTGTACCTGTTTCACCGCTTGTTGCCCATTTCGATTTGGCCTGAACCCAAAACTGTTGTCTGAGAAGGTCGGGTCGAAAATAGGCGTAAGGACTTGAGCAATGGCTTGTTGGATCACTCGGTCAACGATGGTCGGGATACCTAGCTGACGTTTACCGCCATCTGGTTTATCTATTTCCACACGCCGAACGGGTGAAGGTTGGTATTGACCTGAGCAAAGCTCAGACATAATACGTTTCCAGTTTCCATCCTTTGCCCAAGCGGGGAAGTCATCAATGGACATCCCATCAATGCCAGCGGCCCCTTTGTTGGCTCGAACTCGTTTCCATGCAGCCAAGATATTGGCTGGACGAAGAATAAGCCCAAGTAGATCTGCACTAAAGGCTGGCTGCTTGTCGGTACGCTGAGTCACGTCACTACCGGACGGCATTCGTGTATTCAAGTCTGACAAGGCTCCTCCTTTGTTCTAAATGTTCGGACCTTCACCGTGTCCCAACCATTACGATGGGCATTTGGCTAATATGTCGTCTGCTGACTTCTGCTTAATCACATGACGGCTTACACCGTTATGCGCTATCGGTTTTCATCTATTTGCTCTTTCCAGTCGATGACACTGAAAAGCCAAGGCACTTGTATACCAGAGCCTCACTGGTTAGTTACCGATCGCTTGTTAAGCAGATCTCC
>NZ_PJCF01000031.1 GCF_002835935.1 Paraglaciecola sp. MB-3u-78
TCGTATTGACTGATCCCGCTAGGATGTCAGACTTGCCTTAATATCACTTTAGTTATTAACCAATGAAGATTGACGGCATTGAAATCGACAGTGTGATCGATTCAACAAAAAAGTTGCTTACAGAGGATAAATCAATTTCGCCGGCCTTAAGAGCGGCAATTGAATTGATCATGCTGGTTGTGTCTTTGCTTGCTAATCGATTAGGACTAAATAGCCAAAACAGCAGTAAACCACCCTCCACAGATTTTGATAGAAAGAAGAATTCAAGGACTAAATCTGACAATCCGGCCGGCGGCCAGAAAGGGCGGGAGGGTAAAACGCTGAGCCCGTTCGAAGAGCCCGATGTAGTCAAGGATATTCCCGTAAACAGGGCGCTATTGCCTCCTGGGAAGTATCGTGATGCTGGCGTCCAGTGTCGTCAAGTGGTTGACATAGAAATATCACGCATGGTCACCGAATACAGAGCGCAAATACTGCTCAACGAAACAGGCAAGAAATTCACAGCTGAGTTTCCACAAGGTGTTAACAGTGCTATCCAATATGGCGATGGCATTAAAGCGCACGCGGTTTACCTGTCACAATATCAATTGCTGCCTTATAAACGTATTGAAGAGTATTTTTCCGATCAACTCAATATTCCGATCAGTGCGGGAACCTTGTTTAACTTCAATCAAAAAGCGTCAGATTTAATTGAGCAAACAGGTGCCGCGGATCGGATCAAAGCCGCACTACGAGCATCACCCGTGCTGCATGTTGATGAAACAGGCGTCAACATTAACGGCAAGCGGCGTTGGTTACATTGTGCCTCATCACTTACCTGGACGTATTTCCATGCCCACGATAAACGTGGGAAAGAGGCCATGGATGCGGCCGAGATACTGCCATGCTTTACGGGCATTCTGTGCCATGACCACTGGAAACCTTACTACAAATATATCCTATGTGAACATTCTCTGTGCAATGCCCATCATTTGAGAGAATTGGAAAGAGCGTGGGAGCAAGACAAGCAGAAATGGGCCAATGAAATGCGTGCACTGCTGACCAAGCTTTGTCAGGACGTGAAGGATAATGACGGTAAGTTAACGCCAGAGTCTGCCCGCGTCGCCAGAGAACAGTACCGTGAAATACTCTTTGAGGGTGATAAGGAGTGTCCGCCACCAAATGAGGAGGACCGACCAGCAGGACAACGGGGTCGTTTAAAACGAACCAAAGCGCGCGCCTTGCTTGAACGGCTCAGAGAATTTGAAAATGATGCGCTTAGATTTATCGAAATAAAAGATGTCCCCTTTACTAACAATCAAGGGGAAAACGATATTCGAATGACAAAAGTACATCAAAAAATATCGGGATGTTTCAGAAGTCAAAACGGTGCGGATATGTTTTGTTTGCTTCGCAGTTACATATCCAGTTGTCGCAAGCAAGATGTTTCAGCAAGTGAGGCGTTGCGACTATTGTTCAAGGGCAGGCTTCCTGACATCTTTTCATCTGCGCGACCTGAATAGTTAC
>NZ_PJCF01000032.1 GCF_002835935.1 Paraglaciecola sp. MB-3u-78
ACTACTCCGCTTACAGTGTTGCATAAGTTTTCCCTTGATAGTGGATATACCATTATTACCGCTTAAATCATTCTGCGGCTCTATACGAAATACGATATTAACTTCTTCTTTGTAAATCTCAACGCGTTTCACCAATGCTCTGATAATTTCTCTCTGACTGTTGAAGTCGATGTTGTCTAAGGAGCCTGCTACCGTTTTTGCAAATTCCTCTAGTCGACTCACTACCAGAAACAGTTCCATTTGGTTGACTTCGTGATGCTGGCAGGCTTCAATTTGTTGGTTTATTTGCTGTATCTTACTCTTTAGCTGACGGATTTTGGGTTCAAAATCTTCTTTGTCGATTAAACCTTCTGCATAGCTGTCAATGAGCCGTGATTGACCTTTATCTAAACTGTTTTTTTGCTTTTTCAGCGTTATTGTATCGTCATTATTATTGACTTTTTTATCCTGTTGCAATAAATCCAGACGTCGTTCATGCTCCTTTTCTAATCGCTCTGGATGCTTTAATAATTCGACCACCTGCTGCCACACTATTTCATCTAACCTTTCTGTTCTGATTTGTTTGTTATCGCATATCCGTTGTCCACCAAACCGGTAACCATCCGTTCCAATGCAGCGGTAGTACGCATAGGCTTTTTTACCCTTAGCAGACGATGGACTGATTTTCTTGCCATAGTATGCATAATGGCAATGCCCGCAAACCACTAGCCCTTGAAGCAAATGGGCAGCCCCTCTTCGCCGTTGTCGAGCCTGCTTCCTGTTTTCTTCCAGCTGTTCCTGAACAGTTAAAAATAGCGCTTCGCTGACAAGTGCAGGTACCGCTATTTCTATCCAGTCTTCTCGATTGACTTTTTCTACTGAATACGGCTTCTTTGGTGTCTCGGCGCTGTGTTTCTGTGGACGAATTATATTCCTACGCTCTGTCGTTTTGGTTTTACCGAAGGCGGCTCTGCCCATGTAAGCTGGATTTTGTAACATCCCCCAGATAACGCTCCTATCCCAACTTGTTTTTCCTGTTTGAGTCTCTATTCCTGCGTTACTTAGACGCCGGCTGACCTCGCCTATACTCAGCCGTTCTTCGCCTATCCACTGAAATATCTGTCGCACAGTCGTGGCTTGATGTAAATTAATGATGTATTGAGCCGCTTGCCCATCCTGTTGTTTACGGATGTAACGGTAGCCGAAAGGCGCATTGGATAGAACGTTGACACTGCCACCTTTAGCACGGTGGAGCTTGCCTCTACGGTTACGCTCCATGATTTTAGCGCGCTCGTATTCAGCAAACATGCCTTGCATCTGTAGCAGCATTTCATCTTCTGGTGTTGTGCCGATATCATGATTCAAAAACCGAACCTGAATACCTATGTCTGCAAATTCTTCCATCAATAGCGCTTGGTGTGCGTATTTTCGTGATAGGCGGTCTGGTGCAAGAATGTAAAGCAAATCAATTCCTCCCAGAGAAGCCGTGTCTCTTAGTCTCTCTAGTT
>NZ_PJCF01000033.1 GCF_002835935.1 Paraglaciecola sp. MB-3u-78
GCTTGACCGGAGAGGGCTAATGAGTGACCCCGGCATGCGTTAGCCCCCGCTTACGTCAAAACAGCAAATAAGCAAGGGAAAGGTTACTACTATGCATCAATAGCTTCACAAAATTCTCTGACTTCCGGCCCTCTATATTTTGTTTCCCGAGATACCTCTTCACCCTCTTTGTTAGTAACGACAAATTCTTTGGTTACACCTGTTTTCAACAATTCAATTGTCGCAGCCTCTGCGATAATCGGATAGTTATAACCCTCTGCCACTGCCTGCAATATCTCTTCTTTATTTGCCATAAGATATTTTTTCTTGGCTATCCTTACTCTCTGTGCATCATTCAGTGCTGTTTCAGAATGTTTTTCCAAGGTATTTAGCAGGCCAGAGGCCGTAGTTGATTTCTTTTTGATCATATTTGTCTCTTTGTTTGAATTTTTGTCGATTAAATTATTGATTTAAATAACTTGTTGAAACATTTTATTACACGGGCAAGGTTGGGGTCAAGTCTTAGCCTTGTCCAATATGAAATAAGTCTGAAACTCTCATTCTGTCCATGAACATAGAATGAAAGAGCTCATGAATATTGAAAATTTAACCACCGTTGAAGCCCTTGATAGTTTTATTCAAGGTAACCAAACCGCAGTTTTTACCGTTTTAGGTGATAAAAAGGAGCGATATCAATTCATTCAAAGTAAACTGATCAAGTTTTGCTACATCACATTATCTACCTCCAGTTAAAGCTATTATGTCTTAACTAGGGTGGTCGTATATATTAGACCACGTCGTATTAGGTTGACCACGTCACATATGCAAAATACAAGACCTGACCCCAGCATTTCTATTTGACCCCAGCATTTCTATTACCCACTTTAACGGTAAGCTGAGTTAACAAAGCTAAAGGTAATTTCTGCCGGGCAAGACAGTACGCTCCAGTATTGGGGCTGATTGTTCGCGAATTTTCTTGTGATTGGGTTTGAATAATCAGGTCATTAACAGCTTTACTGCAAGAACGATCATCACTTAGAGCTTGAGCCATAAACATAGATAATGTTTGCATGGGCGTGTAAATTTGCTCCCTGTATTCGGGGATATTCTCTTCTACTATTGAAAGCCATTCATCATTGTACAACAACTCAAGAAAGTCGGTTGCTGTGATGTTTGTTGCGTATTTTTTAATTTTTGACTGTTGAGAAAGATAAAATTGGGAGATAATGGACATTGAGGTAGAGAGCTTTTGTGAACGTTTTTGTGGTGAAAATATTTTACAGGACTCTCTGCCTTTTTTGGTTTTTATTTAGATAAACAATTAACTTAACCATTTGTTTATTAAAGAATATATCCTTAATTAAGCGCCATTCAGACCTGACCCCAGCATTTGAACAAGCACAACGATTTACTTAGTTGA
>NZ_PJCF01000034.1 GCF_002835935.1 Paraglaciecola sp. MB-3u-78
TAGCTTGTTAACGCTCAAGTAGATTGCCCCGATTAAGGGGCTAGCACGTTTGAGAAACAAGTGAAGTTGTCAGCCACAATGATGATAAAGCCAAGACAACGACCACAAGTTAAAGGTGAGGGTGGAAATGTTCTACAGTCTTTATGGTCGATTGTTACATGCGCAAGCATTAGAAGCGGCTTATAAACAAGTGGCAAGGGCGAAAGGTGCGGCCGGAATAGATGGGCAGAGCCTAAGCGATTTTGCAGCTGACTTGCAGAGCAATCTTCATATTTTACTGCTCGAACTGAAAGGTAAAACCTACCAAGCGCAGCCTGTACGTCGGGTAGAAATACCCAAAGAAGATGGCAGTATGCGATTGCTTGGGATACCGACAGTGCGAGACCGCATCGTCCAACAAGCGTTATTAACGATATTGCAGCCCATCTTCGATAAGGATTTTCATCCATCTAGCTATGGATATCGCCCGAAGCGAAGTTGCCATGATGCGATTAACAAGGCCACATTGTTTATAAGGCAATATGGTCGGCGTTGGGTCGTGGATATGGACTTGTCAAAGTGCTTTGACCGTTTATCCCATGAGTTAATACTCAAAGGCGTTAAGTGCAAAGTCACAGATGGCAGTGTGCTGAAATTAATCCAACAGTTTTTATCCAGTGGTGTGATGGAAGGTAACGAAGTGATACCGACTATCAAAGGCAGTCCGCAAGGCGGGGTAATCAGTCCGTTGTTATCGAACATTTACCTTGATGCATTCGACCAAGAAATGAAACGCAGAGGGCACCGAATAGTGCGTTATGCGGATGATATTTTAGTGTTATGCATCAGCCGAGTAGGCGCAGAGCATGCCTTGAACATTGCCACGACTATTTTAGAGGATGATTTACAACTTGTTGTGAATAAGACCAAAACCCATATCACGCACAGTGATGATGGTGTTAAGTTCCTCGGAGTCGAAATTGGGACACAATATACCCGAATTCAACCTAAGAAACTGGTTAACTTCAAGCAGCGAGTGAAGCAGCTCACTAAGCGTAATACAGGGAAACCGCTGATAGATATCATTAAACGGTTAACCCCTGTGCTAAGAGGGTTCGCACATTATTTTAAGATAGCCAATTGCAAGCGAGAGTTTGTGAGCTTGATGAAATGGATAAGAAGACGCATGCGCGCTATTCAATTGAAGTTGTGGAAACGCCCAGCTCGTCTTCATAGACGACTAAGGCAACTTGGCTTCAAAGGAAAGTGTGTCTTCATAAAAATGGCGTCATGGCGCAATGCGAATTGTCCAATGGCGACTATTGCCATGAAGAATAGCTGGTTCGATGAAATAGGGCTTTATCACATTGATAG
>NZ_PJCF01000035.1 GCF_002835935.1 Paraglaciecola sp. MB-3u-78
TAACGCTTAAGCTAACCGACTAATTTTGCTGGCGGAGTTTTTGCGTCTCTTTGCAGAAACTGTGACAGTGAAATTAGTCGGTTAAGCTTTTTGTTAAGTTTGCCACTCTCCCAACCTATGGTGTTTTAAAGTGGATAGGCGACAAACTTTCATTAATTTGACCTAAGTCTACATTCGAACTATCTGATCCTACAAGCCATTATTTGTCATTATGATGAACAACAGGCACGCAACATTCTCCTGTCTTTAAACAAGTTTTTACTGCTAGTGAATGCTCGGTATTTTCAATTGTTCGACTTCACCTTCTTGATCCAAATCCCTTAGTTGCATCAGCGGTTTGCCACAGGTTTCACAAAGCGCCCGTATGCCTTTACTGTCCATAAACATTTGCCAATCGATTTCTTGTATTTTTTCTACGGCTACTTGCCCTAATTGCTCTCTGGCAACATTCAGCTTTGCTCGACTGCGTCCATGGTATAAACCCAACATTTGATATTGTTGTTTTCTCGGGATAGCGATGTGTGACAGTAATCGTTGCATAAATTGCGCATGCGTTAATGTCAGATATTCGGTCTGTTTGGTTTGATGGCTTTTATACCGAAACTTGATACTGTGCTCCGTTATCCTTAAAATTTGACTATTTTTAATCGCTCCACCTTTTATATATCTCGCCAGATATTTCGCTACGCCCACGCCATGCTCATAAGCGGGTACGCAATGAAGTATCCAATCTGTGCGTCCCAGTTTATTGCACAAGTTGATGACTCGCTGCTTTGTCTCATTGGTGGGGACAACTAAGTCTCCTGACGCCAAGGCTTTTTTAATGCCTGCCAAATACTTTCCTCTGAATATCTGCATCATCACTTTGGCTGGCAGAAATGACTGGCGTTTAGGTGTTTGCCAATGGCCCGTCTTATCGAGCCCCCCATGACTTATCACACAGTGAATGTGCGGATGAAACACTTGGTTTCTTGCCCACGAATGGAATGCCAGTATGTAACCAGGTGTGGCGGTCAAATAACGAGGGTCTTGGCTGAGTTTTTGCAGCGTTTCTCGTACACAGCGAAAGAATAATAGTTGGCAAAAGGCGCGATTAAACCGCCAAATAGTATGTAAATCATGAGGTAACGTGAACACCCAGTGATGGTGCTGGCATTCAAGTAATAGGGCTTCGGCTCTTTGTTGCCACTGGGCTGATTTAAGTGCGCAACATTGTGGGCAACTTCGATGTTTACAACTGTTGTACCACACACCATTTAGATGGCCATCTTCACAATAAACCGCATGGCCTCCTAACGTCTGGGTACGGCACACCATAAGCTGCTG
>NZ_PJCF01000036.1 GCF_002835935.1 Paraglaciecola sp. MB-3u-78
AAAGTACCCAAGCGCTCATAACGCACTACCTGATTATTTTCGCTGAACTGGGCATTAAAGCGCCGCTGGCTGCCAGTGCCATAATCGAAGGTCAGAGGGTTCATGTTCTCGTCATAACGAGAGGCATACATAGTGTTAACCCCCACATTGGTTTGCCCAGAAGTAGGACTTTGCGCCAGCACAGTAGGTTGCCTGTCATCACGGCTACCATCTGCCGCCGTGTAGAAATAAGTCGCACGAGCGCTGTTTTGTCTGTCACCATCGGTATCCTCGATGTCGCCAGACAGCCATAAATAGTAACGGGTATCCGCGTCTAAGTCGGTATCCGGAACCACTTTTAGCAGATTGGTACTGGCATCAAAGCTTGCTGTGCTTGGCACATCACTGAAACCATTGTCTGCGTTTTGTAACCTGACATTGGCACTGGTCAAAGTGGCGCTATCTAGAGCCTCGGTATACAACACAAAGAGGTTTGGATTGACCGGGACACCGGTTTGACTATTACCAGGGTAATAAGCACTGATATTAGGACGGGTACCCACTAAATCACCACTGACCCCCGTTCTGAAGTAGGCGTTGTAGTTGTTCAGTGGGTTACCGGAATCATCGGTGGCCGCAGAGCTTAAGAAGATCTGTACATAGCGGTTTTCAGTGAAGGGGGTATCTTTGGTGAAACGTATGGTACGACCATCACCTAATACTTCCAGCGTACCTTGATCATCAATCAATACGCCGTCTTCGGTAATATGGAAGGCCTCATCGATGCTGCTGACATCCATAGGCTCAGAGGTGTAGAGCAACAGTTCATCTAGGCCTATCCAACCACTGGAGCCATTGGTGGGAATTTGACGACTGATAGAGGGTCTGCCAGTGTCGTTATCCAATACGCCTGTCATAAAGGTGCTGACATAAGGCGCCAGGGCATTACCGGACAAGTCCAGCACATCGTCGGTCATAATGACGCTTATTAGACTTGACCAAGGCTTGTTGGCAGACAGGGTAACCTGACGACCATCGGCAGACTTGAACACAGAGGGCCGGACTACAGCACCGTTAACAAACAAAGCAATATTGTTACTGTTAACCGTATTGGGGTTCATTGGCTCACTGAAGTTGATCACAATGTTGCCGTTTGGATTAATGTCGACACTGTCCTGTTGAGGTGAAATCATGGTCACAGTGGGTGACTGGTTATCCTCCACAGCTTCAGTGGTGAAATAATAATCACCGTAATAATTCTGATTGCCGACCAAGTCGAGGACCCCCCAGCGAATTTCGGTGCGGTATCTGGTTCCCCCGCG
>NZ_PJCF01000037.1 GCF_002835935.1 Paraglaciecola sp. MB-3u-78
CGCATAGGGTATCGCTTTGAATATAGTATTGAGATATGCGTATGGCTCAATGCCATGTAACCGAGCGGTTTCAATCAAGCTGTAATGTGCGGCACTGGCGTTTGCGCCAGCAGGTGTGTCGGCGAATAACCATGCACGCCTCCCAACGGCAAAAGGGCGAATGGCGTTTTCAGCCATAATGTTACTGATGCGAAGCTGCCCATCTGTGCAATACACAGTGAGTTTATCCCACTGATTATGCAAGTAGGTCATGGCCTTGCCAGTTAAACTGTCGGTGGCCACGCGCGGTTTGTTTGCCGTGAGCCATGCCTGCAGTGTGTTTAATATCGGCATGCTCTTAGCTTGGCGAACGGCCAGTCTTTTCTCATTGCTAGCATGTTTGATGGTGCGCTCAATCCCATAGAGCTTGTTAATCAGGCTCAAGGCCATGTCGGCTTTGCTGGCTTTTATTTTTTTCCCTTTAGGTTGTGATTGCTGTGCCTCGATGAATTTGCGGCGAGCGTGATCCATACAGCCTAATTGAATGAGCTGGTTTTTGCGGCACACTTCGTTGTAACCTGCATAACCGTCGGTTTGCAGGTAGCCATGAGTAAATCCATGTAGCAAGCGCATAGGCACATGGCGAGCACGCGATGGGTCATAGTCAAACAGCACGCTTTGTTGGTCGGCTTTACCGCCGAGTGTCACCCACATAAATTTATCGCCCGTGGGCGCAAGCCCTGGCTCTTTTAATACCTGAATGCGGGTTTCATCCGCCATAATGAGTGAGCCGGCATGCTGAGTCTCCCTTAATAAGTTAATTAAGGGTTGGATTTGTTTGCCTAGCGCAATGACATAGTTGGCGAGTGTTGTTCTTGATATGCTGCCCCCGTATCGTTCGATAATCCCCTCTAATCGATAAAGCGGCATGCCATCGGCGTATTTAGCAATAATGATGTAGGTCATTAAGTTGATACTGCCCATGGCTTTGGGTACAGGGTGTTTAATGACCTCAGCCGCTTTCATGGTGGTTGTGCCTTGTTCGTCTTTAAACACCGCCTTTTCCTGCATGTACTCTAGTACCTGTACTTTGGCAGGGATAATATCTAGCTCTTCTCTGACTTTCACAAAGAAGGTATTGATTGCGCCTTCTTTTTCAGTATCTGACAAATACGCAAACACTTGGGTGCGTGGTAGGTTTTTAGCAAAGGGTTTGCGACCGGTTTTGGCTTTAGGCTCGCTTGTGGTCGGTAACTCAGGCTCAGTTTGTTCTGGCTCACTGGTCGCTTCGGCTTCGTT
>NZ_PJCF01000003.1 GCF_002835935.1 Paraglaciecola sp. MB-3u-78
TTCAGAGTCCTGGCAACTTCAGCTTTATTTTTACCTGCCTTAAAATGCGCTACAGCCAATAAACGCATGCGCATTCGATGATCTTTAACCTTGTAAGAGAGTGCTTTTAATTGCTGTTCAGAATGATGATTCAAAGGAATTATAACGTGATTATATGATATACATATTAGATCACATATTTATACGTATTAGTATTATCAAAGTGGCGCACGTAACATAAGAGTTGCCGCTGATTACAGTGCATGGTTAGCAGTTAATCATTTAAGTGTGAATGATGTTAATGAAGATTCAATATCCAAATATGAGCAATTTAGTAAGATACATCGACACCCTTTTTTAACCGACCACGCAGCTCTTAATCGAATGCTCAATATGCTTAGGTCGCTCAATGTACTCGAACCAGCGGCACCAATTGTGCTGGATCAGCTTTCGCAGATTGTGTACGGTTTCGAGCAGTACTTGCTTCAAAATCATGGCCTTTGCAAGACATCAGTAATAAGGCATCGCACATCATTGAGGAAGTTTCTTCACCAATATTACTCTCTTGGTGTTTCTAGCTTTTCTAGTTTTTCGAGTTTACGAGGAAAAGACGTAAGACAATTCATAGTTGAACATGCACATAACCCAAGCTCTAGCTCAGCAAAAAATATGTGCTGGACACTACGAACGTTTTCTCGATACCTTCTGCATCAGGGTCATACAACCTACAATTTGTCTTCTACCGTGCCTAGCATTAGGGCGTGGAGTTTAACCGCTCTTCCAGAACATTTAACATTTGACCAAATTACACAAGTTCTGAACAGTTGCGATAAGAACAGCATTATTGGTGTAAGGGATTATGCCGTAATTGTCTTATTGAGCCGTTTAGGACTGAGGGCGAATGAAATAGCGTTGTTGAAGCTAAATGACATTAACTGGCATGCAAGTGGCATTAACATACGTGGTAAAGGACGCACACTTGTTACTTTGCCATTGTTAGCTGAAGTAGGAGAAGCGTTGTCAAGTTACCTGCAAAACGCATGTCCAAAGACAGATAGCCGCTCGGTATTTGTTTGTACACTAGCGCCGCACTCAGCATTTGCAAGCTCTGCTGGGATCTTGTAAATTGCTAAAACAGCGCTAAAGCGAGCAGGGTTAAAAGTGAAGCATAAAGGAACGCACATTATTCGCCACAGTCTTGCCACTAATTTGCTTCAAGCCGGTGGATCACTATCTGACATTGGCCAAGTACTGCGCCATAAGAGTCATGACACAACACGTATTTATGCAAAAATGGATATCGATGGACTAAGAACATTAGCCATGCCTTGGCTGGGAGTAGGCCAATGATTCTTTTACATTAAACATTACATGAATATGTTGCACTTGGACGTGGGTTAGGTCACAAGTTTAATCAACCTGCTAAAGATTTAGAAGGCTTTGTTACCTCGATGGAGCAGCAAGAAAGCGCTTTTGTCACCACTAAGTTAGCCCTTGAATGGGCAACTCAATCGCCAGAGAAGCATGCTAGTTGGGACATTAAACTAGCGTATGTGCGAGGATTTTCTCGGCACTTGCAGGCAATGGAGATACTCACAGAGGCGCCGCCCGCTGGACTTTTACCCTACAGCGGATCGGCTAAACCTTACATTTATTCTATCACTGAAATACAAGCCCTACTGGAAGCCGCGTTAACACTTAACCTGATAATAAATTACGGCGATGGACTTACCATTGTCTCTTTGGGCTTCTACCAGTAACAGGATTACGTATCAGCGAGGCGTTGTCCATAAAACGGCAAGACGTAGATCTTGAAAATGGTATTCTGACAATACGCGATACCAAGTTTGGGAAATCACGTTACATTCCAATACATGAAAGTACTCAACGAGTCCTAGTCGAATATGCGCGACGGCGAGATGAGCTTATTAACCCTCCTTGCAGCGAGTGTTTTTTAGTAGCAGAGCGCGGAGGTCGCCTGCTAACACAATATGTTTATCGCGTGTTTTGGCTTTTATCACGACAAATTGGACTGCGCGCCCCAAACTTAAGTTCAGGGCCTCGACTTCATGATTTTAGGCATAGCTTTGTAGTAAATACATTATTGCGGTGGTACAGAACTGGCCAAAAGATAGACACCTTGCTACCGAAATTGTCTACTTATCTAGGCCAAAGTTGTGTACGGGATACTTATTGGTGTTTACAAAAAAGCACCATCTGTTTTATTGTTAGAGGATATTAATGCGGAAGTAGTGAGCGCATTCCTTAATGACCTTGAGGAACACAGAGTGATAAGTGCTCGAACCAGAAATTTACAACTGACTGCTATACATTCGTTCTTTCACTTTTTAGAGTACGAGGAGCCTGTGCATAGCGCACAAATGCAGCGTGTATAAGCTATTCCCAGCAAACGACATGAGCAGAGGCTGATCCACTTCTTGGGACGCAAAGAAATAGAGGCGTTACTGGCAAGTCCTGATAAAACGACTTGGATAGGCCATCGTGATCACATTTTACTTTTTTTAACGTTACAGACAGGGTTGCGTCTTTCTGAACTGATAAACCTCAACCGTGCGTCTCTGGTACTTGAGCAACCGGCGCACGTCAGATGTGTTGGCAAAGGCCGAAAGGGAAGAACTACTCCTTTAACTAAACCTGCTGTTCGTATATTGAAAACCTGTTTGTTGATGCTTCCTAATATGGAAGAGGACATACTGTTTCCAACAATACGCGGCACTCGCCTTAGTGCAGATAGTGTGCAGTATTTAGTAAAAAAACATACCGCTACTGCGTGCATTCAATGCCCACCTTTGAAACAAAAGCATGTGACTCCTCACGTGTTTCGACATACTGCGGCAATGGAGTTGCTTAACGCTGGTGTGGATACAAAGGTAATAGCCATGTGGCTTGGGCATGAGTCTATACAAACAACGGAAGTATACATGCATGCCCATATGGCTTTGAAGGAAGCTGCGTTAGCTAAAGTAACGCCATTTAATAAGCATAGTGCACTTCACTATGACCCAGACGATAAATTATTAAACTTCCTCACTAACCTCTAGCTATAGTTTTATATTCGGTATAATCGGCAAAAGCCAATGGACAAACGCCGTATAATTACATCAGTCATCTGCTAGAGCAATTTAGTCAGCCCGAGCCTGACGTTGAAGAACTGCTACCGTGGAATGTTAGTCTAGATTAGACGTCTTTAGCGAGACGCTTACTGTTGACCTTCAAGGTATCCACCGAGATGTTGACTATTTATTAGGAGCGAGTATTTCTAAGCTTCGTCCTCCATCATTAATTGGATATAGTGAAAGTACCAATAAAGTCGCGGCCTCATTGGTATATGGCAATGGTATGCATAGCTCTGATAGCGGTGCATCCAGAAAGTTTGTAAGGCTAGGTTTTTCTCATTTAGAGCAAGATTACGCAGACAAAAATGCCTATTCCAATTTATTCGATCTGACACGAGACAAGCAGAGTTAGGGCTAAGTTTAAAACTATCCGACATTACACAATTTGAAACGAGTGTTGATTTGAAAACGTAGACTTTGTTGATGACTCCCAACTGGATAATGATGTTTACCGTTTTCTATTAGGGTTAGAATGGCAAGTGACAGGACAAACTCGTCTTAGTTTTTTAGTGGGCGGGTATAAACGTATGTACCAATCGGCATCAGATAACCAAGGTTTTCTGGCTGAGCTGGATGCTGAATATACACCTTTGAGTAACATAAGTATCACACTGCAAGGCTCTCAAACTACAACCACAGGTATAGTGGAAAATTCACTTGATACCATTATAAAGAGCACTAAATTAGCCATTAATTATGTTCAAAATAAGGTTGAGTTAAATTGTCGTTACGCCTTTTAATCATCGTTTTTTTTCATTTCTATTCATCCCTCATGATGGCTGCCGATGAACAGTTTATGATCGGTGTAGGCGATAGGATCATAGTGACTGTTTATAATGAACCTGATCTTACTGTGCGGGCCAGAATAAATCTGGCATTGTGAACTTTCCTTTATTAGGTAATTTATCTGTTTCAAATAAAACGCCTAAACAACTCGCAAGTGAATTAGAACAAAAACTGTTAGATGGTTATATGGTGAAACCTTTGGTTTCAGTATTAATTGAAGAGTACCGCCCATTTTATATTCGTGTTGAAGTGCGTTCGCCAGGTGTTTATCCCTTTTCGCTAGAGCTGACAGAAGATCAGGCGGTAGCGATCGCGGGTGGTCTGAAAGACAGAGCATCTAGGTCGGATTGGTATATCATCCGTGGGGAAGAGAAGACTAAGCTTAAGGTTGAGAAAGACATCAAAGTATTACCAGGTGACGTGGTTACTATACAAGCGTGTTTGTTTTAAATATGGACAAGTCTAGTGCTAATTCTGAGGCTTTGACTTAGCCGACTTATTTGGATTTCTATGGCAGAAAAAAATTCGTATTATTGTGGCTATTTGTATATTGACCTTTTTGGCCACTAGCTATGTACAAAAAATGCCTAAAATATATTCTGCTAGTAGCACCCTGCTGTTCTCACAAGAGTCTGACACGCTTTCAATTGTCAATAGTTTTGGTGCCTTGACGAATAATGGTAACAACAAAATTGATATCTTTATTGAATTAATACGCTCTAGACAATCTGCGCTAAAAATTGTTGAAAAATTACAACTACAAACACGGGAAGAGTTTAAAAAGATAGTCTTGGAGGGTCAAAGAGTTGCCGATACTCAAAATGCTGACGAAACAACCCAGTGGTTAGATGGGCAGCTTCTCACTCTGAGTTCTCAGATCGAAGGTGCAGAAACTGAATTAGAGCAATTTATGCAGACAAATGGTCTGATTGACTTAAAGAGCCAAGTCGATTTAGCTAAAACCGAAATCTCTAAAATGATAGAGCAAAGGTTAACTGCAGAAGATATATTGTCTAATACCTCCGCTACTATGTCTCAAATAAACGCTGCTAATGGAAATGCTGATAAATTGATGCAAGTCCCCATTATTTTAAATAACCCTTTGCTAAGAACCTTGAACTCGGATTTGTTTAGAAAGCAGCTTGAATTTGATGAATTATCAAAACGCTACAAATAGAAACATCACAAATATATAGCAGCACAAGGTGCGGTCGACGCCCTTCAAGCTAACTTTGATCAGACACTCAGTAAGGTTATAGATAGCTTTAAACAAGAATATCAGACTATCAAGCTGCGTTATCGAGAATTGGAAAAGCAGTTACAGGTGGCTAGAAGTAAACATACTGCGTTAGGTACCCATGAGTTTAAATTAGCTTCTTTGAAACGCAAAGCTCTGGCAACACAAAAGCTATACGACGTATTTTTGTCGCGTTTGCAACAAGCCGAAATTTTACAAGACTTAGATGCAGGGGATGATTTTGCACAGATCCCAGATAAACATATTAAACCAAGAGTCTTATTGGGGATGACATTTTCACTTATTTTATCCAGCATTTTTAGTTTAGGCTTTTGGTTGATTATTCATTTGATTGCTGACAAAAAATCTCGGTTTACCACATTGTTATGAAATCATGGTGTAGCGCTCTTGGAGTGGTTGATGCTGTTGTTCTATTGTGTGATCTTGGATTGACAGAGAGTGCAGATTTACTGGAAGCTATTCAGCGCTTTCAGGATGCTGGGGCGCCTTTACTCGGTGTTGTTTTTGGAGATGCAAAAAGTATAAAGAGGGAAATCCCACAACGTAGTAGAGGTAAAAATCCAGTTAAAAAAGTGATTAACTATTAAGTTTTGAAGCTTAAAAGGAGGTATTTTCTGGTAATAGCTTCTATCTTGATTACACTAGAGTTCTAATTTCACTTGGTTTCTTTCGTGTATTCTCTAGCGTCCCTACATTCCTTTGGCTTCCCTATATCAGCTCATGCAATCATGTCTATTGACGTTGCAGCCGACCTACAAGCTCAATTAAGTCAATTAAATAATACTGCCTTTTATATTCTCGGGGAGGGCAGTAATACGGTGTTTTTGGAAGACTACCAAGGAACCGTCATCAAGCCAGCTTTTATGGGGATCGACCTTAAACATACAGATACTCACTACATGCTCAAGGTAGGGGCTTCTGAAAATTGGCACCAACTAGTACTTTGGTGCATGCAACATCAAATTTATGGCTTGGAAAACTTAGCATTGATACCTGGCACTGTAGGTGCCGCACCGATCCAGAATATTGGTGCTTATGGTGTTGAGGTTGAACAATTTATTCATCAAGTCGATTATTTTGACATGGGTGAACAAAACCATAAAAGTCTGGCCTCAAGCAATTGTGAATTTGCATATCGCGACAGTGTATTTAAAAACCGTTTGGCAGATAACGTCGTGATTACCTGTGTTGTTTTTGCCATCCCTAAAAAATGGAAGGCTGTTATGCATTATGGCGAGTTGAAAGCATTATCCGAGCCTAGTGCTATTGATATATTTAACAAAGTTGTTCAGGTGCGTAAGGATAAATTGCCTGACCCTTCAAAAATTGGCAATGCGGGTAGTTTTTTTAAAAACCCAATAATAACCTCTGACCATTACACTGAACTGCTACAAGCTTGGCCGTCCATTCCTAGTTACCCCGTGGACCTTCATAAGGTAAAAGTTCCCGCAGCTTGGCTGATTGATCAGTTGGGTTTTAAAGGCAAAAAGATTGGTGGTATTGGCTGTCATCCCAATCAGGCTTTAGTCTTAACCAATGATGGGTCTGGTACGGGTGAACAACTTTTACAGCTTGCTCGTGCTATCAAGGATGCCGTACTAAGTGAATTTTCCATTATGATGGAGAATGAAGTCAGACTAATAGGAAACAAGGGGCCGGTTATTTTATGAGTAAATCATCAGAATTAGTGCGTGGTAGCTTGCTCTCGATTTTAGCTAATAGTGAATTTCATTCGGGCGAAGCCCTAGGAAAAAAATTAGGTATTAGTCGAGCAGCCATTTCTAATCATATCAAAGTGCTTATTTCTTTAGGGTTAGATATCTATAGTGTTACAGGTAAAGGTTATTGCCTTGCTCAACCTTTAACATTATTGAACCTCGACAAAATTAGAGAAACAACTATCTCTTCTCACAATGCTGAGATTGAAGTTTTGAATGTTATAGGTTCCACCAATCAATACTTAAAAGACCTATCAGTTGCTGTTAAAAATGGTCACACCTGCTTGGCGGAAGCACAGACTGCGGGTAGAGGGCGTCACGGTCGTAAATGGGTTTCACCCTATGCAGCCAGCCTGTATTTGTCTATGCATTGGTCTTTTTCTGGTGGGTATTCTGTATTAGGCGGGCTCAGTTTGGCCGTGGGTGTGGCTATTGTTGATGCTCTAAATCAATGTGGTGTGCAAGGCATACAATTAAAATGGCCGAATGATATCTATGCCCAAGGTAAAAAGTTGGCTGGTGTATTGATTGAGGTTGAAGGGCAAATTGGTAGTGGCTGCCAAGCCATTATTGGTGTTGGACTTAATGTGGCGCTGCCAACAAATATTGAAGAAATTGGCCAACCATGGATTGATCTTGCGCATTTAACTGAGCCGCTAATTAACCGAAATTTGTTGGCGGGCACTTTGATAAGCGAACTGACCAAAAGCCTAATGTTGTTCGAAAACAATGGGCTTGAGCCTTTTATTAGTAAATGGCGAGCGTTAGACGTTTACGCAAACCAAGCCGTTAAGCTCATTATTGGCAAACAATCTATAACTGGGATTAACAGAGGTATCGATGCAAGCGGTGCTATTTTGCTAGAAACAGAGCAAGGTATTAAGGCTTATCATGGAGGTGAAGTCAGTGTTAGACCCATTTAAGGCTCTATTAGTCGATATTGGTAATTCCCAGATTAAATATATAATGGTGAATGATATTTCGGACTTATCTGATATTAAGCGCTGCTTAGACATCGAGGATTTATCTTCACATATTAGTTCAGTGAGTGAGGTCCTTGTGTCGTCTGTGGGACATTTGTCTCTATTGGCAGAGCTAGAGCGTTTGTGTGAACGTTTTAAAAAGCCATGCAAGATAATACACACCGAAGCTGAAGCTTTAGGTATTCAATGTGCTTATGAGAAATTCCAAACTTTAGGTGTGGATAGATGGTTAGCCATTTTGGCCGCCCGTGAAATCACCAGATTACCTGTGGCTGTAATTGATTTAGGCACAGCTAATACATGTGACATTGTCGTTAACAACAAACATCAAGGCGGATGGATAGCTCCGGGTTTTTCGGTTATGCGGGAAAGCTTACTAAGAAACACCCAACAGGTCTTTGCTGACAACAATATACCTGCAATTTTGGATATAGGTAATACTACTGAAAACTGTGTCAGTTATGGTTGCCTTGCATCCCAATCGGGATTTGTCATGATGGCAGAGCAGTATTTAAATAATAAATATGAGGATTATTTGGTTTTAGTGACAGGTGGTGGTCAAAATTCACTCATTTTAAAAGAAAATAAAAAAATATTATCTTTTCCCAATCTTGTTTTGAGAGGACTTTTTCGTTTCATTTGATATTTTGCACTAAAGTAGGTGGTTAATTTATGTACGTAAAGCGTGAAAACTGCGCATTCAGTAGTTAATTCAAACAAACGGCATAAAAAAAGCAATTTTTTGTAGATTCCCCCTTGCACGACCCGAATCATTACTCTAATATCCGCATCCACTTGATGTAGCCGACTTAGCTCAGTTGGTAGAGCAACTGACTTGTAATCAGTAGGTCACCAGTTCGACTCCGGTAGTCGGCACCATCAATCTGGAGGGGTACCCAAGCGGTCAACGGGATCAGACTGTAAATCTGACGGCTCAGCCTTCGCAGGTTCGAATCCTGCCCCCTCCACCACTTTTTGCTTGATATGGTTTGAGAGTAGATTGTGCGGACGTCGTATAGTGGTAATACCTTAGCCTTCCAAGCTAAAGCTGCGAGTTCGATTCTCGCCGTCCGCTCCAATTTTGTGAAATGCTGATATGGCTCAGTTGGTAGAGCGCACCCTTGGTAAGGGTGAGGTCGGCAGTTCGAATCTGCCTATCAGCACCATCATTCTCTCCCCATCTCAATTAAAAACTGTTTTTTTAATGTATCTTGCTGGGGAATAGACAATGGCAAAAGCAAAATTTGAACGAACTAAACCGCATGTAAACGTCGGTACTATCGGCCACGTTGACCACGGTAAAACAACATTAACAGCAGCAATCACTACTGTATTAGCTAAAACCTATGGTGGCAATGCATCAGCATTCGATCAAATCGATAACGCTCCTGAAGAGCGTGAGCGTGGTATCACTATTTCAACGTCTCACGTTGAATATGATACACCTGCACGTCACTATGCCCACGTAGATTGTCCTGGTCACGCCGATTATGTTAAAAACATGATCACTGGTGCTGCTCAAATGGATGGTGCTATTTTGGTAGTAGCTGCAACAGATGGTCCTATGCCACAAACACGTGAGCACATCTTGTTAGGTCGTCAGGTTGGCGTACCTTTCATGGTTGTATTCATGAACAAATGTGACATGGTTGACGATGAAGAATTACTAGAATTGGTAGAAATGGAAGTGCGTGAACTTCTATCTGAATACGAATTCCCAGGTGACGATTTACCGGTTATCCAAGGTTCAGCACTTAAAGCCCTTGAAGGCGACCCAGCTTGGGAAGCAAAAATCATTGAGCTAGCTGAAGCACTAGACACCTATATCCCACTTCCAGAGCGTGATATTGACAAGCCTTTCCTACTTCCAATTGAAGATGTTTTCTCAATTTCAGGTCGTGGAACTGTGGTAACAGGTCGTGTTGAGCGCGGTATCGTTAAGACAGGTGATGAAGTAGAAATCGTTGGTATCAGAGATACGACTAAGAGTGTTTGTACGGGCGTAGAAATGTTCCGTAAATTACTTGACGAAGGTCGTGCTGGTGAGAACGTTGGTGCCCTATTACGTGGTACTAAACGAGAAGACGTAGAGCGTGGTCAAGTATTGGCTAAGCCTGGTTCAATCAATCCACACACTAAGTTTGAAGCTGAAGTATACGTACTAAGTAAAGACGAAGGCGGCCGTCATACTCCATTTTTCAAAGGATACCGTCCACAGTTTTACTTCCGTACAACGGACGTAACAGGGGCTGTTGAGCTTCCTGAAGGCGTAGAAATGGTTATGCCTGGTGACAACTTGAAATTCGTAGTTGATCTAATTCACCCAATCGCGATGGACGAAGGTTTACGCTTCGCAATCCGTGAAGGTGGCCGTACTGTAGGTGCTGGCGTAGTGTCTAAAATTATATAAGTAACCCGTTTACTTATGCAAAAAAGGTCACCTCGGTGGCCTTTTTTATTGGCTGTAGCAAAACGATTCGATGGACTCGAGTTACCCAGTCTGTATTATCAAGGTTTGATGAACATCTTAGATCCAGACGGAAAGAACAGCTTACGTGATTGGCTAAACATTAACGAATACATTTTGAGAGAGTATATATATGCAGTATAGCATGCTGGGAAGTAGTGGCGTGGACGTGTCTAGAGTATGTTTAGGCAGTATGACATGGGGTATACAAAACACTCAACAAGAGGCTAATGAGCAGATTGAGTATGCCCTTAGCCAAGGCGTCAATTTTATTGATACTGCTGAGTTATACCCAGTGCCCCCATCAGGAGAAAAATATGGCGACACCGAACTCATTATTGGTAATTGGTTAGCACAAAATCCCAACCGCAGAAAAGACATCATCTTGGCCAGTAAAATTGCTGGGCCAGGTTTGGCATATATCCGTGATGGTGCAAAAATTAGTGGCGAGAGTGTGATTGAAGCTGTTGATGCTTCGTTGAAGCGTCTACAAACCGATTATATCGACCTTTTTCAACTACATTGGCCAAATCGTACCTCCCCCCACTTTTCTAAACATTGGCCTGGCAAAGTAAAGTTTTCCAGCTTTGACTCTGAACATGAAACCAATGTGATGTTAGAAATTCTGCAAGCACTAGATAGCTGTGTTAAAGCGGGGAAGATACGTTTTTGCGGGCTCTCAGATGATACGCCTTGGGGGATCAACACTTATCTTAAATTGAGCGAGCAACATGCTTTGCCAAGGATGGTATCGATTCAAAATGAATTTAGTTTGTTACATGCTAAAGATTGGCCGTATTTGATTGAAAACTGTGTGCGTGAAAATGTAGCTTACTTGCCTTGGTCACCTTTGGCAGGTGGCGTGTTAAGTGGCAAGTATCTAAATGGTCAAATGCCTACTGGGAGTCGTTGGACCTTTGAGCAAAGAAACGGTATTTTTCGTGACACGCCGTCCACTCATGCCGCCACAGCAGGATATGTGGATGTGGCCAAAAGCTATGACCTCACACCCTCACAACTGGCACTGGCTTGGTGTGATCAGGTTGATGGCGTCACCTCGACTATTATTGGTGCAACCAACATGGCGCATTTAAAAGAAAATATTGCGGCGTTTGAAACACCATTATCAGATGAAGCTATAAAAGCCATCAGTCTAGTCTTTAGAGAGTACCCAGTCCCTTTTTAATTTTATGCCACTGGTTAAGCTAACACTGGCTTCAATTACAAATTGATGCAAGTGTTAGCTTGGTATTATCTTGGATACATTTTATCCTGCAAACACCCACAAAAGAAGAACTGCCTAATGATGTTTTTTAAAAGTAAGCTTATAGTTTTTGCCTCAACTTTATGTGTGTTGCTGTCGTTAAACGTACAAAGCACCATCGTAGAAATTCGAACTTCACTTGGCATTATAGAAGTGAATTTATTTGACAATACAACGCCCGAAACTGTGGCTAACTTTTTGAGTTATACCAACTCTGGGGCTTATGCAGACAGTGTAGTGCATCGTTCTGTTTCAAATTTTATAGTTCAAGGCGGTGGATTTCAATATACCGGCCCTGTCGCTGTTACTAGTTTTTCGTTAGACAGTATTTCAACAGGTACTCCTGTAGCCAATGACCCTAAATTATCCAATATGCGTGGCACTATCGCGATGGCTAAAACCAGTAATCCAGACAGTGCTACTTCACAATGGTTTATTAATTTATCGAACAATGCCAATAGTTTAGATGTGGCCACAAATGCTGGGGGATTCACAGTCTTTGGTCATGTGGTTGGTGACGGAATGCAAGTGGTTGATGCCATTGCTGCTCTAACTCTGTTGAATGGCGGTGGAGCATTTGGTGAATTACCTATTCGAAACTACACACAAACAGATTTGGATAATGAGGTGCCAATTACCGATGATAATTTGGTTGTCATTTCTGACATAGTGGTCACTGACGCGTCTGCTGATACGGCTGCTAACCTTAATCCAACACTTAATACGTTAGTGAATGCGCCAACTGGTGGAGGCAGTTCAGACTCTAGCGGTGGTGGTGGTGCAATGGGTTGGCTGCTGCTTCTAGGTTTAGTCATGTTACAAAAAATCCGATTACTTAAGCGTTAAATATCTCATTTCGTAAATAAAATCACATCAAGGTTAAATTGTGACCGTTTTGTGAGGATTTATGTTCGTCGCCCGCTCATACTTAAGGTCATTATTATGAGCGGGCGTTAACTCTGTATTTGTTCGATTAAAAAATTGTATTTTCTACTTTAGTTCCCTAGTTTCCATTTTCGTCCTAAACGGTTGTGGTGGTTCTGGTTCAGATGTGACTGATTCAATCGCTGCACCACCAATCTCCTCAGCCCCTCCGATCATTTTGCAAGGCGTATTTATTGACTCAGCTGTTGAAGGTTTAGCTTTTAGCACTACCAGTCAATGAGGTATGACAAACTCGCAAAGTCAGTTTTTATATATTGTGGGTGAAAATGTTGTTTTTTCAATTGGTGATATCGTATTTCCAACTTTAGTAGGTCAGGAGGTGATTTCTCTGTTGGATGTGTTCTCACAGGCACATCAACTGGTGATGAGCCTCTTATTACAGACATTAGATGAAGATGACATCTCAGGCAATGGCATAAGCATTCAAGCGCATAATTAAGCAACAGAAGTGGTTGTAGATTTTTCTTCTGTCGACCTTGAGCAACAATTAGTGGGTGTGGTGGCTAATTCGGGTGCTGCCTATACATCTTTGATACCTGCAAAATTGAAAACAGTATGTTTAACTTCGACGGCGCTGCACCCAATGTTAAATTTTACGCGGGGGTGAATGGAAATTTCTCTGACTCTACGGCTTTTGGAATAGGAGAACGTATTGATGGTCGAAGTTATTCTAACGAGACAATTGTATTGCAGTTACCAGAAGGGACGTTTGTTGATGACTTTGATAGTTTGATAGTTTGATAGTTTGAATGTGTGGTGTGTTGATTCTCGAGCAGATTTTGGAAATTTCCGCCTTGAGGCACCTTGGTAAATTAAATGTACTAAGATGAAGTTTCAAAGCCTTGCAAGGAAACTTGCAAGGCTTTTATTTACAAAATTACTTTATTTCAATCAGTTCAACATCAAACAATAATGTCGCATCTGGGCCAATAGTTTGGCCGCTGCCTTTTGGTCCATAAGCCAAGTCAGAAGGAATAACTAGTTCAAATGTATCGCCAACATTCATTAGTTGCAAAGCTTCTACCCAACCTTTAATCACACCCGTTACTGGGAATTCAGCTGGTTCGCCTCTTTTGTAAGAACTATCAAATTCTGTACCGTCTGTTAATGTACCTTTGTAATGCACAACGACTGTTTTATCAGACGTTGGCATTTCGCCTTCACCAGATACCACTTCTTTATATTGCAAACCGCTTTCTGTTACGACTACACCTTCTTTCTTCGCGTTCGCTTCAAGATAAGCTAGGCCATCTGCTTTATTTTTACCGCTGACTGCCTGTTGCGCAAGTTGCTGTTTTTCTTGAGCTTGTTGCTGAACTGCAGCGACTGCTGCTTGAACTTGTTCCTGAGACAAACGTGACTCTGTGCCAGCCATGACGTCATTGACGGCCATAGTAAATGCGTTCACATCAAAGGTGAGCTCATCACGCTTAAATTGGCCAGCTAAATTTGTGCCGACTATATAACTGAGTTTTTGCTCAAGAGTGGCTAGAGCTGGATCTGTTGCTGCACTGGTTGCGACATCAGTTGTCTCCTCTGAAGCTTGCGGCATTGTCGTTTCAGTGTCGCTTTTTTTATCATTGCCACATGCAGCTAGAAATAAAGAGGATGCTGCCAAAAAGGCAATAGAGTTCAATTTCATGTATTTTTCCTAAAATTTGGGTGGGATTAATGAGAGCAGTTAAACATCTCTATCAAATAAGTATTATCAAGATAATTTTAACTAAAGTTAAGTATACCATATGGTTGCAAACCACAGTATTCAAGTCTGAAAGACTAGATAAGATCAAAAAAGCCCCATTAATCTTTATTAATGGGGCTTTTTAAGTCGTTAGAGCTGCTTACTTCTTAGCAGCAGCGTTACGCTCTTTTGTTTCTGCAATAACTTTCTCTGACACGTTTTGTGGACAAGGGCTGTAGTGTGAGAACTCCATAGAGAACTGACCACGGCCTGATGTCATGGTGCGCAATGTTCCGATATAACCGAACATTTCAGAAAGAGGAATGTCAGCTTTAACACGCACACCTGTTACACCGGCTTCTTGGTCTTTGATCATGCCACGGCGACGGTTTAAATCACCAATTACATCTCCTACGTGATCGTCAGGCGTAAATACGTCAACTTTCATGATGGGTTCAATCAACTGAGGACCAGCCTTAGGGATTGATTGACGGAACGCGCCTTTAGCAGCAATTTCAAATGCAATTGCTGATGAATCAACTGCGTGGAATCCACCGTCGTATAATTCAACTTCAACATCCAGTACTGGGAAGCCAGCTAGAACACCTGTACCCATCATGCTCTTAAAGCCTTTCTCAATCGCAGGGAAGAATTCTTTAGGAACGTTACCACCCACAACTTTCGAGGTGAAAGTGAAACCAGTATTTGCTTCACCAGGCTTAATGCGATAATCGATTTTACCGAATTGACCAGAACCACCAGATTGTTTCTTATGGGTATAAGAATCATCAACTTCTTGGGTGATAGTTTCACGGTAAGCCACTTGAGGTTCACCTACAAGTAATTCGACACCGTAGGTACGCTTAAGGATATCGACCTTGATATCTAAGTGAAGCTCACCCATACCAGAGAGGATTGTTTCACCTGAATCTTGGTCAGTTTCAACACGGAAAGTGGGATCTTCTGCCACCATTTTACCAATAGCAATACCCATTTTCTCAGTTGAACCTTTATCTTTTGGTGTAACAGAGATAGAGATAACGGGTTCAGGGAATACCATGGCTTCCAAGATGATAGGATCTTTTGGATCACATAACGTATGACCAGTTTGTACGTTAGTTTTCATACCAACGATAGCGATGATATCACCCGCTTGTGCTGAACTAAGCTCTTTACGGTCATCTGCCTGCATTTCACACATACGACCAACACGTTCAGTTTTACCTGTCGCCGCGTTAAGGATGGTATCGCCTTTCTTAAGTGTACCTGAGTAGATACGTACGAAAGTAAGCGAACCAAAACGGTCATCGGTGATTTTGAATGCTAAGGCTTTGAAGCTTTCTGCTGCAGAAACGTTTGCAAACTTACCATTAGGCTCACCTTCTTCATCTGTAAGAGGCTGTGGATCAACATCTGTTGGACAAGGTAGGTAATCAACAACAGCGTCAAGAATATTTTGAACGCCTTTGTTTTTGAATGCAGAGCCACAATAAGTCGGGAATAACTCCATTGTGCGTGTGCCTTTACGGATACAACGTTTGATTTCTTCAAGAGAGGGCTCTTCGCCTTCCATGTAAGCCATCAATAAGTCGTCATCTTGCTCAAGCGCATTCTCTAGAAGCATTTCACGATATTCTTCTACTTTATCAACCATGTCCGCAGGAACATCAGTAATTTCATAGTTTTCTGGAAGACCCGTGTCATCCCATACATAGGCTTTACGCGTAAGCAGGTCAACAACACCAACGAATTCATCTTCGATACCGATTGGCAGAACCATAATAAGTGGGTTAGCACCCAATACTTTTTTGGTTTGAGCTACAACGCGGTAAAAATCAGCACCCATACGGTCTAATTTATTAACGAAGATAATACGCGCAACTCTTGAGTCATTCGCATAACGCCAGTTAGTTTCTGATTGCGGTTCAACCCCACCAGAACCACAAAATACACCGATACCGCCGTCTAACACTTTAAGTGAACGATATACTTCAACTGTGAAGTCTACGTGCCCAGGCGTATCGATAACGTTGAAGCGGTGATCTTTCCAAAAACAGGTTACGGCTGCTGACTGGATAGTAATCCCGCGCTCGGCTTCTTGCTCCATGAAATCAGTAGTGGATTCACCATCATGCACTTCACCGGTCTTATGAATGGTACCCGTAAGTTTAAGGATTCTTTCTGTAGTAGTTGTTTTACCCGCGTCAACGTGGGCAAAAATACCTATGTTTCTGTACTTTGCTAAATCTGTCATTATTCCAACTTCAGTATGAGTAAAAATTGCGCAGGATTATACAAGATATTTCGACGCTATGCCGATTTTCTTTTGTATATAAATCAATAAATTAAAAACCAAGATTATTTTAGCATGTTGTTTCTATTTAATCTTAAAGTGGTGAAGAGAAAACAGAGATAAATCCTCTATTTTAAAACTTATTCGCGTTGACTCATATTGGCCAAATTATGATGAAACATATAGCTCAATTCGCTAGCTAATTTTCAACGGATTGGGTTAGTTAACCTGAGAGGGCACAAGAAATAGCGTTTTTGGGTTAGGGATTACGTCATTGGCATGACACGATTACGACCTAAGCGTTTTGCTTCGTAGAGTTGCTTGTCAGCTTTTTCGATAAGTGCCAGCGGATTCATGCCTTTTGTCAGCTCTGCAACACCAATTGATGCGGCAATATCGCCTAATACTTCGTCTGTGCGTTTGTCTTTAACGCTAATCTTTTCAATGGCTTTGCGCATCGATTCGGCCATGCTGCGTGCTTTGGAAAAGTTAGAGTTAGGTACCATAATAGCAAACTCTTCACCACCAAAGCGAAAGGCTTGTGCACCGTCTCGGCATGTTGCTTGGAGTTTTTTTGCGGTAGCTTTTAATACTAGGTCACCCATGACATGGCCGTAGTTGTCATTAATTTTTTTGAAATGATCAAGATCAACTAACATCAAACATAAATTAGGTTTTAAAGACTGAGTAGCTAGCTCTTCATCGAAGTATCGTCGATTACATAGCCCCGTTAGTGCATCATATAATGCGTCATGTTGGCTTTTTTCAAGCTGACCTCTAAGTGCCTCTATTTCGTTTTGTGCATCGGCTAAGGCGGCATTAAAGCTGATGGTGCTGCGCCTGATGTTTTGGGTGATGAGATGGACGCTCCCTAATACGGCGTCAATGCGCCAAAATAGTATTTTTAACCAGACTATTTACATAGGGAACATCCAAGATGAAGCTTAGAACAATTACTATCGATTTAGCAAAGACTGAATTTCAGGCTTGTGGCGTGAATGAGCGTATGAAACCGCAGTTTAATACGCGCTTAAAGCGTGATCAGTTGCTTGACTTTATCCGTCAGCAAGCGCTTACGATGGTGGTGATGGAGGCCTGTTATTCATCCCATTACTGGGGCCGCGAAATGGCTAAATTAGGCCATGATGTAAAGCTTATCCCTGCTCAACACGTTACGCCTTTTGTACGGGGCAACAAGAATGACCACAATGATGCGTTTGCAATAGCAGAAGCCAGTCAACGTCCATTTATCCGTTTTGTGCCGATTAAAACCGAGCACCAGCAAGAAATCTGCTGTTTACACCGTATTCGTGAACGGCTTGGTAAAAACAAAGTCGCGTTGAGTAATCAATCCAGAGGGCTATTAAGTGAGTTTGGGGTGGTATTTCCTTGTGGCCACGCAGCATTCTTACATGGCTTAACCAGTATCATTGATAACCCTCAATACAGCCACCGATTACAAGATATGGTGATTGATATGTTGAGTGAATATAAAACCACAATTAACCGCTTGAAGCGTATTGAAAAACAGTTAACCGAATTTGTCGACGGCTGTGAAAGCGGTAGGATATTGCTCAGTATTCCCGGCATAGGCGTCATTAATGCCTCAGCGTTTTTAGCCTCTATTGACAAAGGCCAGGCGTTTAGTAGCTCCAAAGAATTTGCGGTGTGGTTAGGGCTCACGCCCAAGCAACACGCCTCAGGCAACATCAGTAAAATGGGCGGTATCACCAAGCGAGGCGACCGCTACTTGCGTAAGCAACTGATACACGGTGCCAGAGCCCTGGTCAGTCGTGCACCTAAAAGTAGCGACCCGTTAGCCCTATGGGCCATGAAACTTCGCGTCACAAAACCATTTAATAAAGTAGCAGTCGCGATGGCCCACCGCCTTGCCCGGCTGATATGGGTATTGCTCACACGTCAAGAGCACTATCGCGCAATGCCGGCTTCTTTAGAGGTCAGTGCTTAATATGAAACCCTTTACGTTATCCCTGTTTAGCTCAATTCCGATCAAGACAAAGGCTTTAAGCCTGTTTGGGTGTTGTGGAAGGCAAGACACGGGATAACACCTAGTTTACCCACCCCGCTAGTCATAAAATGATGAAGAAAACGGTCTATCCTACCTCATCAAAGCCAGACCAGGACACGGATAATAATCCGAATGGGTGTTTTAAAGGCGATAAGGTTCGGAGTTCATCAGAGGCCAGTGTTGATAAAACCAACGCTAATAAAGAGCCTGAATATATGTCAGAACTAACCACTTTTAGACTGCCTTCAACACAACGGACTAGCGGTAATACACGATTAAAAGAGTCATTCATGCTAAAAATTAGCGCGAAGGGGCAAGTAGTAAGTTGACATCACGGGAGCGTCCATATATGTCTTTGACTAAACTACGCACCAAAGCCATCACTTCTTCTACAGACAAACCTTCTTTTTCAACTTTAGATAGGTCATCAACACAAGTATCCATGGTTTCTTTAAAGCTGGTGGTTTCAGATCTTGTGTCTTGTAAGGATTGAGATAACTCAATTAACATAGCCTCCACAGACTGGCGTAATTCCCACGCGGTGACTTCCTTGGTTTTTGCTATATAGTTGCGATAAAGTTCTTTGGTTTTTATTTCAGACAATTGCATATTATTATCTAAGACATGATCAACCGCGGTTTTTAGTTCAGGGGACTCGTTAGAAACATAAGTGTACCAAAGGGCATAATTGGTAGGAATAGCAGAAATTTTATGCTTCAGTAATAACGGGATAGTTTGTTTTAACGTCGCAAAAGATTTTTCTAAATTTTTATCAGCCATCTTTAAGGATCCTTTTTAGCGCAAGTGATCAGTTTACACAAAATAGTGATGATGGCAGAATAAAAACCGTTGTCATCATTCTAAATTTATTCAACTTTAACTATTGGAGAAGGCTATATGATCAAAAAGGCTATGGCAGTTATTATAGGTACAGCGATGCTGAGCACATTTACAGTGTTTGCAGAACCCGCTAAATCAGCTAAACAAGCTAAGGACGTAACAGAGTTTCGGCAAGCTATTTTAACTCTGGTGAAGAGCAATGTGGGCGCTTTGGGTGCGATGAACAAAGGTGCTATCCCATTTAATGTAGCAACGATGCAGACCAATTCATTACGTATTGAGCAATTGTCTTTGATGTTAGAAGATTATTTTGCCACCGACACAAGCGGATTTGATGTTGAGACTGCTGCTTTGGATAAAATTTGGGAAAATCAAGGCGACTTTAAAGACAAAATAAGTGCTTTGACTGCTGCTGCTAGCAATTTGAATAAAGTGGCTAAAGCGGGTGATACAGCTCAGTTTAAGCCAGCTATTGGGCAAGTGTTCAAAAGTTGTAAAGGTTGTCACGACAATTATAAAGAAGACTAAAGTGACGGGCATTTTACAACGAGTGAGTCAAGTGCCCGTAAGTTATATTAGTAATAGTATTCGGCTACCGGTGGAGGGTTAATTGCAACCAACCAGTAAACAAAAAAACCTACTGTTATGGCTAATATTAAAGCGCTAACTAATTTGGAGTGAGCGATGCCCTTCGATGCTTCAACTACTTTTTGACCCGTTAACATGGGTGTGATTAAATCATGTTTTAGAGCCCATCTGTACCAAGCTATTGCCAATAAATGAATAACCACCAGACCCATTAACACATCAAACACATTGTGGTGTAGCCACTGCATCCAATTCTGTATGGCGCCGTTAGCACTATCGTAGTATGGGCCTGCACTGACTATCTCATCAGAAGTAAATAAGCCGCTAATGGCTTGTAAACCAACCAGTATAAGCACTGCAGGTAATAACAACCCACCTAAAGGATTATGCCCTGTAGTAAACACTTTCTGCTTTGACGAGAGTGACTGTAAATAGCTAATAATAGCCTTTGGACCTGCGATAAAACTGCTAAATTTTGCGTATCTTGTACCGAAAAATCCCCAAAGCAGCCTAAATATGATCAGCCCTAAAGTGAAATATCCAATGTAAAAATGGATATCCATGAAATTATCTAACACCTCAGCAGTCAACCATTGACCAAACAGACTGAGCACTAATAACCAATGAAATAATCTTACAGGGATATCCCAAACTAAATTTTTTTTCATATAAGAGGGTGTTTATTTCTCATGTGTGATTTTGCAAAATAGTGAGCCTTAACAAACACTTGTTAAGGCATGTGAAGAATAAAGTCTAATGCACCCAATGATGCTTTTGTGCTTTAGCGTCTATTGCTTGTTGTGTTGCCTTTGGCATAAACAATTGATTGTTTTGTTCGAAGAAAAAGGGTTTGCGTTGTTCTTTGCTACCCACTTCATTCATGGTTGCAGTTTCATACACGCGGCCATTTAACACTGTATATTCAACATATTCACTGCGGCGAATATCACTTAGCACGTCACCGTCTATAATCATCATATCGGCTATCTTACCTACTTCAATACTGCCTATTTGTTTGTCCATGCCTAAGTGAGTCGCACCGTCAATTGTGCCGCCTCGAAGCGCTTCCCAAGGAGTAAACCCACCTTGATTCATTATCCATAATTCCCAATGTGAGGCTAACCCTTCTCTTTGACCATGTGCACCTATATGCACACTTACACCATTGTCTCGCAATGTTTTAGCATACTCAGCGACAGCGACATGGTTGTATTGATTGTCCGGTGCAGTAGGGCGTCTAATTGAACGACTATCTACCAAGAAACTTGGGGTATAGCGCATTAAACGTGGGTTTTTCCATACTTCGGTTCTATCGTAAAAGTATTCTTCGCCCATTAGGCCGCCGTAAGATACTACAAACGTTGGGGTGTATCCGAATTTTGTCGCTGACCATAAAGCGGTTAAATCATCATAACCTTTGGCAATGGGTAGTGAATGTTCAAGACCCGTATGACCGTCCACTAACATTGATATGTTTTGCTGAAACTTGCCACCGCCTTCTGGTACTACCATCATGCCAAGCTCCTTAGCTGCCGCTAATACTTGTTGGCGCGTATCACGTCTGGGTTGGTTGTAACTTTTGACTGAAATTGCCCCAGTATCTTTTAACCTTTGTATATGGAAAAGTGCATCGTCATAACTATTAATGATGGCTTTGTAGCCTAGTCCTTCAGCTCCATACAATATTGTTCCTGTTGAGTAAATTCTTGGTGCGATTATTTTTCCTGCTTGTTGTAACTCGGCAGCTGAAAATATCTCAGTGGTATCGTTTGATGGGTCATGAATAGTCGTCACACCAAATGCTAGGTTAGAAAACATGCTCCAGTTTTGCTGGGGTATAATTTCATTACTGCCTTGTGAGCCGTGGGCATGAGTGTCGATAAGCCCCGGTAATATGGTTTTGCCTTTGGTGTCGATAAGTAATGCTTCATCAGGAATAGTCACATCTTCAGATTTGCCTACTGCCACAATTTTATTATCTTTGATTAATACCACGGCATTTTCGATCACTTCTCGTTGCCTATTAGCATCGCGCATCGTGACTACTGTGCCACCCACTAAGGCTTTGTAGCCAGAAGGTTTGTCTGCTTTTTGTTGAAAAGATAAGTCAATGCCTTCACTTACTGGTTCTGGTAACTCTTGTGGTGCATCTGCAAAAAAAGCAAAGGCATCTTTTAGTTTTCGTTCATAAAAAGTCGCACCGTGATACCAACTGATTGACTGGTTATCGGCACTCCAAGTGAGATATTCACCCGCGCGACTAGATATTTTTTTTACCGGTAATGAAGACATTTCCGGACCAATATTGACCCGCTTACCGGTATCCACAAAAGGTGCGACATAGGCATTATATTGATGCACAAAGGCGACCCATTTTTTGTCATGGGACAAGCGATATTCTGTTACTTTATCGGCACCGTATAAATGCTCTCGTTTATCTTCGCCATTTAAATCTACACTGATTAATTGAGTTTCGTCATAATCACTACCTGAAACCGATGTGGTTAGATAAATTCGAGTATTGTCACCAGCAAAGTGCGGTGCGGAGCCCGATTTAGCTATTTGTTTGGTTTCACCATCTTTAACATCCATAACATAAATACCCGGCTCAACCGAATATTTTGGGCTGAGCAGGTAGCCACCTGTGACTTTGTCATACACAACTAACTTTCCGTTAGTTGAGAAACTGGGCTCGATATAGTGACCAGGCGTTTTTGTTAATTTTTTACCTTTACCGCCTCGAGCTTTGATGATGCTGACTGATCCCAAGTCTTGATCGTTCCAAGTGGTATAAACAATACTTTTGCCATCATTTGAGTAGCGTGGGTAAAGTTCATCATGGTCATTTTGTGTTGTTAGGCGTGACGTTTTTCCTGTTTTGATGTTTTTGACATACATCTTGCCCAATGCTTGAAACAATACCGACTTACCATCGGGAGATTTCTGTGCCCAGCGTGTCATTTTGATAGGGAAGTTGTCAGGAGCCACATCTACGTCAAAACGCAAAGCGTCAGCGAATTTAAGTTCGGCTTTGACATTCACGGGTATGGTAGCAATAGATTGGTCTTTGACGGTTAACATATGAAATTTCCCACCGGTCCAAAAAACGATCTGTTTCGAATCAGGCGTCCAATCAAAGTAGGCAAAATACCCTTCTGAGCCAAAGCCTTCTTGCATGTCTCGTTCAAGGTGCATATACAGAGGTTTCTCCATACCCGTCGCCAAGTCTTTAATAAAAAGTACTGTTTTTTCTTTTACTCTACGAATAAAAGCGAGCTGTTTACCGTCTGGAGAAGGAGTCGGGACAACCGCGCCACCTGTGCCACTAACAAAACGTTCTTCTTCGCCATTGGCTAATTCGTATCGGGTAATGGCAAAAATACCTTTCAAAGGGTCGCGGTTATAACTAAACGTACTACCACTTGATACATCTTGAGTAAAATACAGGTATTTCCCATCGGGAGAAAATGCGGGATCAGCAATGTTCTTTTGGTCTTTTTTACCGTTGACTCGTTCTTTAATGGCCAGTCCGTCACCCCCAGAATGATGGTAAAGCCAAATTTCACCAGCGGGAATGCTACGACTTGACATAATACCTTTGCTCACCGCTATGTACTGTCCATCAGGACTCCATTTGGGTGAATGGATCAAGTTGTTTTTTTCTGTACTGAGTTGTTTTAAATGGGTGCCGTCTTTGTCCATCACCCAAAGGTTAGATAAACCACCTCTGTCAGAGATAAAGGCTATCTTTGTTCCATCGGGGCTAACAGCAGGATGAATATTCCATGCAAAGTCTTGAGTTAGCGCATTGGCTTTACCACCCATTATATCTGTGATGTATAGATCCCCGAGCATGTCGAAGACAAATTGCTTGCCATCAGGGGTCACATCTAAACTTGACCAGGTAGTTTGGTCTGTATCGATTGAGACAGTCGCTAAGTCAAAAGGAGGGTTAAGCACATCCCAGTCTTTTTTGTCTTGTGTTTTATCAGTAGACGTTGGTTCTAAATCCTGTTCTGTTTGACTAAATGCAGTACAAGATAAACTAAGCAGTGCAGCTAAACTTGCGGCATGCAGCAGAGCTTTTTTGTTGCGTATCATATTGGTTTCCCTAGATTTTATATGTTTTTTATATTTATTATAAACTACTCATTCAGATAAAATAGATTATCACTGTGGTTAATATCTGCAAGATCGGCATTCGAATAATGCTTTAACTAAATAGAAGTACTGTGTATACCAGACGACACAGTGATAACTTAAAGCTCTATACATGGGCTGGTTCCTTATCCGTTCGTTGCGAGTTATATAAGCCACACTCATTCTCATGCCAAAGAAAGAGTTTGCTCAAACCACAACTTTAAATAAACAATTCGTGGCATTCCATAATAGGTAACAATTGATATGGCTAGGTCTTAGCACTGCGAGGAAATCTTAAATAAAATGTTAAGCTTGGAGCTATTAACCTGATTAGCTAGTAAAGGTTAAAATGCTTAACCCGTCCCGCTAATAATTTGTACTTGTGGGATATCAGTATCACCTTTTAACACTTTTAGGATCCCATCTTGGGTGAGTGTTCGCATTCCATCAAGCATAGCTTGGGCTTTCATTTCGTGTACAGACGCTTCTTTATATACCAATGAGCGTAACTCCCCGGTCATGGATAATAATTCATGTACACCGGTTCTTCCCCTATAACCCGTATCACCGCACTCATCACAGCCTTTGCCTTTATATAACATGAGCGGTTCAGGTAAACTAAGCTCTTCGATATATTCTTGACCATATTGACGTTTAATAAATGCGATATCGGATTCGCTGGCAGGGTACTTCTCCTTGCAATTTGGGCAGATGGTTCTGATTAAACGTTGTGCTAAAATTCCAACACAAGCGTCTGAAAAATTGACAGGATCCAGTCCTAAGTCTAACAAACGAGTAATCGTTTCTGGAGCTGAGTTGGTATGCAGTGTAGAAAACACTAGATGCCCTGTAAGTGATGCCTCTATGCCGGCATGAGCGGTTTCTTTATCACGCATCTCACCAATGAGTATTATGTCAGGGTCAGCACGTAGAAACGCCCTCAAGGCATTGGCAAATGTAAAACCTATCTTGGCGCTGACTTGCACTTGTTGTAGGCCTGGTTGGGTTATCTCTACGGGATCTTCTGCAGTCCAAATTTTCTTTTCTGGGGTGTTGATATGTCCTAATACAGCATGCAGTGTTGTGGTTTTACCAGAACCAGTGGGCCCTACTACCAATATGATACCGTGGGGTTTTTGAACCAGTTCGAGGATTTTCTTGTGATTTCGTGGTGATAAATTCAGCTTGCTCATGGGCATTGCACCACCTGCAGCTAATATCCGCATGACCACGCCTTCGCCAGCAATAGTGGGAATAGTGGCTACCCGTACTTCAATGAGTTGCCCCGACATTCTAAAAGACAATTTTCCATCTTGAGGCACACGCTTTTCGGCAATGTTCAAATTTGACATAATTTTGATACGGGCAATCACAGCACTATGGTGGGAGGCCGGTACTTGAGTGACGTCCCGACAGACTCCATCTATTCGCATCCGCACCCGAGTGGGTGCGTTTTTTTCAGGATCGACATGGATATCTGACGCATTTAAACGTTTTGCATCATGCAACACACGACTCACTAATCTAACAACCGCTGGCGCATCGTCAGACATCTCATCAGATTGATCGTCAATTTCATCTGCGCTGGAGCCTATCTCGTCAAGGATTTCATCCATGGCTCCGGGGCCAGACCCGCCGCCTGCTGCTTCACCTAAATATTGTAGAATGATATTAGGTAAGCTAACAGAAATCTCATAACTATCTATGCCTAAAGCACTTTCAATTTCCATTAATAAAGTGGCGTTATTTGGTTCTGCCATCAACACAATAGGACTATCTTTTACATCTGCTAACACGGCTACGAAGTTGCGCTTTAGGTAAGACAGATTGAGCTTACTGTCGCTTTGAAATAGATGATATTTATCAGGTAAATAGGCTATGTAAGGTACTTGATAATGCACTGATAATGCATTGCCCAAGTCATTTTCAGGCACTCTGTGTTCAGATGTTAGTCGTTGTATTAACTGCCTATTATCATGACTTGTTTCTTGCAGTTTTTTCAGTTCTTTTTCAGGAATAAGATTGCGATGTACTAAATAATCAAAAGGTTGACTGGTGCCGCCTAATTCATAACGAAACTTCTTACCCATTATTTCTGCGATGGCATTGGCAAGGGTCAGGTCGTCTTCAGTGAAAGACACATCTTTCTTATTAATGATCTGCATGACGCCCATCAATACGCCAGAATCGAGGATCGGAATACAAATAATATTGCGTGTCTTAAACGTTGAGCCTTTGTCGAATTTATCAGCAAAGTTTAAGCGTTTATGAATACTGGCTAATTCTTCTTTGTTGTAAGGGTCATCAATAATGAGGGGCAATTGACTGAGTGCAACGTATCCCGCTATAGACATAGGGCTAATAGGTACTTTTATTTCGCGAGTTTCTATACCGGTTTTAAAACGAGCAACCAAATCCTGGTGCTGTCTGCGGCGCTGAAAAATACTCATGCGCTCTGCATCAAATAAGCCCAAGACGAACGGTTCTAACTTGTGATACGCATCCATAAGGGATGGATACGTTTTAAGCAACTGGTTAATGCGGTCGAGGTGGTTTTGATTAAGTTCGGAATTCATATAGTTGCTTAATGTACTTCTAGGCTATTGTTTTTTCTGAAATTGAGGCCCTACTATAACTGACACGCTACAGACAGCAAATAGCTTTTAATAGAGTAAATTTGGTTAATAGTATAATTTTCTAAAAAATGGGTAGCCAAGAGAGAATAAAACATCCTATTTATTTAGGTGGATTGGTTTTTGGATTGGCGATGTCAGCTTCTCGTTTTACTAGTAAAAAGGTAATAAAAATCTTAGTGGCTGAAGAAAGTATCATGCCAAATGAAACACAGCCTGCACTAATAAGAATGGCTGTTTCCCATGCCTAGATACCTGGTTCATATATATGTAAATAACTATCAGTGAGTATTAACAATATGCCAAAGACCATGACTATCATTAATAGAGTCACTATTTTGTCATCTGTCATGATTTAATTACTTCAGTTGCATCTTTATCTTATTCAATGACAATTACTTAATATTGCTATGTATCAGTTAGCAGTCAGAGCGAAGTCAATGAGGAGAATAAATAGGCAACAATTATTGTTTTGTCCTGAGATAGGCTTGCAATATCATTATCCTTGTGTATAATTCGCGGCCACTAGTTCTTCGGGGCAAGTGTTTTTGGTTAGGATTAAGGTGTTTTTACTGATGTCCAATATACAACCAAAATAATACAGGACCCCAATTGTGGGTCAGCAGTTTACATGCATCCTCCTATCAATGTTATTGATGGTGTGGATGATTTTTTTTGTTCTTTCGGTTGGAGCTTAATCGATGCCAAATCAAAGAATTCGTATTCGTTTGAAAGCGTTTGATCACAAGTTGATCGATCAGTCTACGGCTGAAATCGTTGAAACAGCGAAGCGCACAGGCGCACAGGTTAGCGGTCCTATTCCTCTACCTACTCGCAAAGAGCGTTACACAGTGCTTACTTCACCTCACGTAAATAAAGATGCGCGTGATCAGTATGAAATTCGTACACATAAACGTTTAGTGGATATCATTGAACCTACTGATAAAACAGTAGATGCGTTGATGAGATTGGACTTGGCTGCCGGTGTTGATGTTCAAATCAGCCTGGGCTAACAAGAGAGGGTTTTAACATGGCGATTGGTCTTATCGGTCGTAAAGTAGGTATGACTCGCATCTTCACTGAAGATGGTGTTTCAATACCTGTGACTGTTATAGAAGCCACCCCGAATCGTGTGACTCAGTTACGTACTGATGAAACGGACGGGTATAAAGCGCTTCAAGTCACCGCTGGCGAAAAAAAAGCTAGCCGCGTTAATAAAGCTGCAGCAGGACATTTTGCTAAAGCTGGCGTGGAAGCAGGCCGCGGTTTATGGGAGTTCCGTTTAGACAACAATGAAGGTGAAGGCATAGAAGTTGGCAGTGAAATTACTGTTGAGATTTTTGCTGATACTAAAATGGTTGATGTTGTCGGTACTTCTAAAGGTAAAGGTTTCCAAGGTGCTATCAAGCGCTGGAACTTTAGCCACCAACGTAACACACATGGTAACTCATTGTCGCATCGTGCACCTGGTTCGATTGGTCAAAACCAATCACCTGGTAAAGTTTTCAAAGGTAAGAAAATGGCCGGTCAGATGGGTAACAAGCGTGTAACTATGCAGTCTTTGGATGTGGTCCGAGTTGATACTGAGAACAACCTTTTATTAGTTAAAGGTACTGTTCCTGGTGCACCTGGTGGCGATGTTATTATCAAAGTTGCTATCAAAGCGTAACGTCTGGGGAGTTAAGTGATGGAATTAGTATTGAAAGACGCAAATAGCGCTCTTGAAGTATCCGAAGCAACCTTTGGACGTGATTTTAACGAAGCACTAGTACATCAAGTAGTAGTTGCATTCGGTGCAGGAGCTCGTCAGGGTTCCAAGGCACAAAAAACACGCTCTGAAGTTCGCGGTGGTGGTGCCAAGCCTTGGCGTCAAAAAGGAACAGGTCGTGCCCGTGCCGGTACAATCCGCAGTCCTATCTGGCGTTCTGGTGGTGTAACTTTTGCAGCTAAGCCACAGGATCACAGCCAAAAGGTTAACAAGAAGATGTACCGCGGTGCTATTCAAAGCATCCTTTCTGAGTTGGTACGTCAAGACCGTCTAATCGTGGTTGAAAAATTTGCAGTTGAAACTCCAAAAACGAAAGAATTAATTTCTAAGTTGAAAGAGCTTGAACTTAAAGATGTACTTATTGTGACATCAGAAGTTGATGAGAACTTGTTCTTATCAGCACGTAACTTGTACAAAGTTGACGTTCGTGATGTTCAGGGTATTGACCCAGTAAGTCTTATTGCATTCGAAAAAGTATTGATGACTGCTGATGCAGTTAAACAATTAGAGGAGTCGCTAGCATGATAAATGAAGAGCGTCTACTTAAGGTGCTTTTAGCACCACATGTTTCTGAAAAAGCAACGCTAGCTGCTGAGACAAACAACACTGTTGTTTTGAAAGTAGTCAAAGATGCGAACAAAGAAGAAATCAAAGCAGCAGTTGAAAAATTGTTTGAAGTTGAAGTCGATTCTGTTCGTACCTTAAACGTCAAGGGTAAAACTAAGCGTCACGGTTCATCTTTTGGTAAGCGTAAAGACTGGAAAAAAGCCTACGTTGTGCTTAAAGAAGGTCAAGAAATTGACTTTGCTGGCAGCGAAGGCTAAGAAGAGGATTAGATATGCCATTATTAAAAGCTAAGCCGACTTCTCCTGGTCGTCGTCACGTAGTTCAGGTTATTAACCATGATCTACACAAAGGCGCACCTTATGCACCTTTACTTGAAAAGAACAGCAAATCTGGTGGTCGTAACAACAATGGTCGCATTACCGTGCGTCATATTGGTGGTGGCCATAAGCATCATTATCGTGTAATCGATTTTAAACGTAATAAAGATGGCATTCCAGCCAAAATTGAACGTTTGGAATATGATCCAAACCGTTCTGCAAACATCTGTTTGGTGTTATATGCAGATGGTGAGCGTCGTTATATTTTAGCTCCTAAAGGTGCTAAAGCAGGCGATGCAATCCAGTCAGGTTCTGATGTGTCAATTAAAGCAGGTAATACTTTGCCAATGCGTAACATTCCAGTAGGTACTACGGTACACGCTATTGAAATGAAGCCTGGCAAAGGAGCCCAAATTGCTCGTTCTGCAGGTACTTACGCACAGATCTTAGCGCGTGCCGAGGGTTATGTAACTCTTCGTCTACGTTCTGGTGAAGTTCGCCGAGTATTAGCAGATTGTCGTGCCACTGTTGGCGAAATCGGCAATGCAGAACACATGCTACGTTCACTTGGTAAAGCCGGTGCGAACAGATGGCGCGGTATCCGTCCAACTGTCCGTGGTGTTGCCATGAACCCTGTTGATCACCCACATGGTGGTGGTGAAGGTCGTACCTCTGGTGGCCGTCATCCTGTTTCACCTTGGGGCGTTCCAACTAAGGGCAAGAAAACACGTAGTAACAAGCGTACTGATAAATTAATCGTACGTCGTCGTAATAAGTAATAGCGAGGATTCACCATGCCACGTTCTCTCAAGAAGGGTCCATTCATTGACCTACACTTGCTGAAGAAGGTCGAGGCTGCAGTGGAGAAGGGCGAGAAAAAACCAATTAAGACTTGGTCTCGCCGCTCTATGATCATCCCAGATATGATTGGGTTGACCATTGCGGTCCATAACGGTCGTCAACACGTCCCTGTATTTGTCAGTGACGAAATGGTTGGCCATAAATTGGGCGAATTTGCTCCAACGCGTACTTACCGTGGCCATGTCGCGGATAAGAAAGCCAAGAGATAGGAATTAGATTATGGAAGCTTTTGCTAAACATCGTCATGCTCGTACCTCTGCTCAAAAGGCTCGCTTGGTAGCAGATCAAATTCGTGGTTTACACGTTGAAAAGGCCCTTGAGGTGCTGTCTTACAGCCCTAAAAAAGGTGCCGATCTAGTCAAGAAAGTATTAGAGTCAGCGATTGCGAACGCCGAACATAACGAAGGTGCAGATATCGACGAATTGTCAGTATCTAAAATCTTTGTTGACGAAGGTCCAACTATGAAGCGTATTAAGCCTAGAGCCAAAGGCCGTGCTGATCGTATATTGAAGCGTAGCAGTCACATCACTGTTGTTGTGTCTGATAACTAGGAGAAAGTAATGGGACAGAAGGTACATCCTACAGGTATACGCCTGGGTATCAGCAAACCATGGACATCTACCTGGTACGCTAATACTGCAGATTATGCAGATAACCTGTTTAATGATCATCAGGTACGTCAGTATCTGACTAAGGCACTTAAAAGTGCTTCACTTTCGAAAATCGTTATCGAACGTCCAGCGAAAAGCATTCGTGTGACTATTCACACTGCTCGCCCTGGTGTTGTTATCGGTAAAAAAGGTGAAGACGTTGAGAAGCTACGTAAGCATGTATCTAAGCTAGCCGGTGTGCCAGCTCAGATCAACATTGCTGAAGTACGCAAGCCAGAATTAGACGGACAACTTGTTGCAGACAGTATTGCAAGCCAATTAGAACGTCGGGTTATGTTTCGTCGTGCTATGAAGCGTGCAGTGCAAAATGCAATGCGAATTGGTGCTAAAGGTATCAAAGTTCAAGTAAGCGGCCGTTTAGGCGGTGCTGAAATTGCGCGTGCCGAATGGTATCGTGAAGGTCGTGTTCCATTACACACTTTCCGTGCTGACATCGACTATGCAACGTCAGAAGCAGCTACTCAATATGGTATCATTGGCGTTAAAGTATGGATCTTCAAAGGTGAAGTATTAGGTGGCATGCCACTTACTCACGAGCAGCCCGCTGCCGCACCTAAGAAGAAAGGCCGTGCTCCTAAGCGTGAGGGCTAATTATGTTACAACCTAAACGTATGAAGTTTCGTAAAATGCATAAAGGTCGCAACCGTGGTTATGCTACGGGTGACAGTGTAAGTTTCGGAACTTACGGACTTAAATCCGTAGGACGTGGTCGAATGACTGCGCGCCAAATCGAAGCAGCTCGTCGTGCTATGACACGTGCCGTTAAACGTCAAGGTAAAATTTGGATTCGAGTTTTCCCTGACAAGCCAATTACTGAGAAGCCTCTAGAAGTGCGTCAAGGTAAAGGTAAAGGTAACGTTGAATACTGGGTATGCCAAATTCAACCGGGTCGTGTGTTATACGAAATGGAAGGTGTTCCAGAAGAAGTAGCACGTGAAGCGTTTGCATTGGCTGCTTCTAAGTTGCCCTTTAAAACAACTTTCGTAACTCGGACGGTGATGTAATGAATGCCACAGAACTGAAAGAAAAAAGCGTAGAAGAATTGAACGCAGAGCTACTTAGTTTGCTTCGTGAACAATTTAACTTGCGTATGCAAGCGAGCACAGGTCAGCTTGAAAAAACTGACGGTCTTCGTAAAGTGCGTCGCAGTATCGCGCGTGTTAAAACCATTCTGACTGAAAAGTCTGCTGCCCCAGTAGGAGCGTAAGATGACTGAACAAACTAGTCGTACAGTACAAGGTCGTGTGGTCAGCAACAAAATGGAGAAATCCATCACTGTTGTAGTAGAACGCAAAGTGAAGCACCCAATTTATGGGAAATTCATCAAACGTACTACTAAGCTACACGCACATGACGAAACTAACCAATGTAACGAAGGTGACTACGTAGTAATACGTGAATGTCGTCCTTTGTCTAAGTCCAAAAATTGGATGTTAGTAGACGTTATTACTAAAGCGTAATTGTTTTAGTAAACAAAATTGAAAAGGCGCTATCCGCAAGGTTAGCGCCTTTTTTGTTTGCCCAGCGAAGCTGGCAAACCCGTCTGGTTGAAAGATAGCTAAGGGAAAGATAATCCGAATGGCAAGGGGTTCATAACGCTGCGATGCAGTATATCGGTCGTAATTCACCAAGCTAACTGTGGGGTCTGAAGGTAGCCATAGGAGTTATACCAATCCGCATAGATAATTAACCACTCAGCGAGATTTTAAGAAGCTTAATCAAGGTACGTGAATGTAGGAAGAGTGGTAAAGCAGCTACAATTTGAGTTGCGCTTATTTGTTTGGGCAGTTTGCTCGGCAACGGGAGAAACAGAAGAGTGAATCACGCCCTAGGTTAACAAAAAAATAATGAAACATTATCTTGAGCAAATAACGGCACGCACACATCTGGGTCGTCATGCGGTGGTGATAATGGACGGAGCCGGTTGGCACACAGATGATACTGCCTAAGGAATAAACAATCTCACTATCATTAAACTCACACCCTATTCACCTAAGCTTAACCCGTTTGAACAAGTGCAGTAATGGCTTCGGAAACATAATTTGACGAGCCGCTGTTTTAAGGGATACGAAGATATGGTTGAGTCATGTACCCTTGTTTAGAAAGATTTTATTGAGGATAGAGAACGGTTGATAAATCTATGCAGTAGATAATGGGCTAAAGTGGCTACATCTTTAATGCAATTGGTATTACGCCACAAGCGATTGCCTATGCAGATGAAATGTAAGAATGGGTGAAAAGTCTTAAAAACTGGCTTAAATAAGCATGGACTCGGTGCCTCGATAGAGTGAATAAAATATCAAGACAGTGGGTATACCGAAGAAGGTGATACCTATATTTTTTTTATAGCAGTAAACGTTTTTAAATTCAGGGGCTTGTCAGCTATATTCTTTTGGTTGACGTGCTGTCTAGAGTCATTGTGGTTTGCAGCTCAGAAGACTCATTACTTTAATATGACCGCTTTGGTTATGTTGCAAATAACATTGGCTGTTTTTAATAAGTAAGGAAAATGTATCAGCCGGCATTATATCCCTGCCATGTAATAAATTTCTCTGGTTGTTGTTAGGCTGACTACGTTCAACAATGACAGTACTCTTTTGAGTGAATACATTGTCTGCGAGTTTTATCGGTTGGCTATTCATCAAGCTGCCTATGGCTTGTTCTAATAGAATACGGATCTCAGGTGATGAGTGTTCAAGCAATGCCGGGAGCGCCTGCTCTGCCTGAAATGTTTTGCAGCTAGTGAGCACTATGATTGTTATGATCAATACACACTTAACTTGGTGTTTTTTCACAATGGGGGTGGCTCACTAATAGGCGTTAAAATCTTTAACGATTCTAAAAAGGTATTGGGTGATTTGATGGCAATACCTGTGCCTTGAATTTTTGCGGCTTTACTCGCAGGTTTATTTTGGATTGGGCATAAGCTGGTTTCTGCATAACCGATAGCTGATGCTAGTAGGGACTCAGCTTCGTTGCCGAGGACTTGAGTGAAATCATCAGCTACTTTACAACCCGGTAATTGGTCATCAAATATTGGACTAGTTGTGGGTATAAAACCTTCTGAATATTCCCCAAACCCTTTTGCATTGACGCCTTGAAACTGAATGGTGAAGTAGGTCGTGCTACAATTATCTGTTGGGTAAAAGCCAAAGGGTTTACCACATGTGGTATCGCCAATTAATACGACTTCAACATCAATACCTCGCAGGCCATTTATCACTGCCTCGCTAGCTGAACAGGTATTGTCTGTTGCCAGAATAAATACTCGGGTCAAATCAACAGATGGTAAGGTATTATTAGTAAACTGATTACTAGTCCAATCAATTTCTCTGCTGTAAAAAGGTGTGGGCTGTAAGGTGTTGCCTGTGACTGGATCTTCGTTAGGATATTTATCATTGAATTGTAACGTTTCAAAGGTTTGATTATTAGTTTGGGCACTGCCCGCCACCATGTAAGCGACTTGCGAAGCCATCGCAAGCAACCCCCCGCCGTTATAACGCAGATCAATAACCAGTTCAGTGACACCTTGAGCAACAAATTGCTGAAACCCGTCAATCAGGTCCTGTTGCCCTGTGCGGATAAATGAATTGAACTGCATATAGCCCATCCGACCTGCATCTGTGTCTATGACTTTTACGTTTCGAACGGGTTGCAATTCAATATTTTGTGAGGTTAAGTTGATATCTAATAGCTCGTTTTTAGCTTGATTGGTAAACACAAAGTTAAAGGTCTGCCCTGCATCAGATGGGAACAACGCAGCATTAATTTGGTCAACGTCAGCCTGATCAGTTGCGTTCACAAAATCAATACCATCAATGGTTTTCAATTCGTAACCTCTGCGAACACTGGCAATAGCAGCTGGGGAATTAGGCTCCGTAAAGCGCACAATTAAACGTCGAGGTGAACTGGCACTAACAAATTCCCAGTTGATGCCATACCCAGAGGTGACACCGCTTTGTGTTCGTTGATTGTAGTCTTCGGTCGATTCGGAAAAATGGAAGTTATCTTTAAACGATCCTGATGGGGTGCGCTCATTGGTTTGTAGCTGGCTAAAATAATTTGAAACAAAAAATGATGCAGGGTTGTTGTCATCTACCTCGCTGTACCAAAGGTAAGTATCGTTAGTCCAAGAGCGGAGCCACATCTTTTCATGCATGCTAGTACCTTGAGAGTCCAAAAAGGTATCGCCATTGCTATCCGGACCTGTTCTAGGGACGGCACAAAGATTTTTGTAGGTTGAATCATCAAGAAATTGCCCTGCTATCCAAGTGGGTTCGAAACTACTGGGGATGGGAGGCACACTTGTTGGCTGGGAACTACTCCCTCCGCAAGCATAAAAAATAAGGCTAATAATAGTAATCAGGGCAAATGATATATGTTGATTCATAATGATGTTCCTTTTTATCAACATGATTTTTTACCAGTTTAATTTTATTTAGGATCATTTAAGACGACACTCAATGCTCACTAGTACTCATCAAGACAGGTTAACGTCATGATTAGTTTCATATTTAACTATTTACGCCAATGTCTTAGTTTAAGTGGCAAGCTTATGTTTAATCGCAGAACTTGCAAACTGAGTACCGATTAAAGACAGCACACAGTATGCAGTAAAGTAATAAAAACCTTCCCCAGCAGCAGATAAAGTTTGAGTACTAATATCCAATGCAATCTTAAAACCAAATACACTGAATTGTTCTGAGGTATTAGTTTCGGCATGGTTAGTAGACATAATTGCTAGGAAGATAGCGATCACAAACACGTCAGCCATTGACCATTTGCCTATGGCGCCCACAAAGTTGATGAGTCGCTTTTCAATTTGCAGTGATTGAGTAAAGTAGGCAAAACAAACCAGTATTGTTTTTAATAGTGGAATACACACCGAAAATGCAAATATCAGTGCAGCGACTAGCAATCTTTGGTCTTCCCATAGTTCGCTAATGGTGGCCATAATAGATAATTCTTTATCTATTAGCGACGAAGTCAGGGCTGAACCGCTGAGGTTGGCGGCCATTTCCATATTAAAGGAAAACATAGTCAGCAATATGCCGGGGAAAAATAGCCCCAATGCGATAATATTAAAGGCAAAGCCAAGATGTTTTTTATACATTTTCAAACGTTTTCAAATAAGGCTTCGACTCGCTTACGAGTATCTTCGATAGTACTGACATCGGCAGGGGCAATAAATATTGTGTCATCGCCGGCAATGGTGCCCAACACGCCGTCTTTTTTGCCTAAAGAGTCTAATAAACGCGCAATTAACTGGGCTGCTCCAGGGCTGGTACGAATAATCACCATCACATTGTTGTGCACAATATCTAGCACCAGTTGTTTAAGGGGGCTCTTTGCTGTGGGCATACCTAATTCAGGAGGCAAACAATAAACCATATCCCCCCGGGCGTTACGAGTGCGGACTGCGCCAAATTTACTTAACATTCGGGAAACTTTGGATTGACTGATATTATCTAATTGCTGCATTTTTAGCGCTTCGACTATGTCGCCTTGGGATCCAAAACTTTCCGTTTTAAGGATGTCTTTAAATGCTTTAATCAGTGCGTCTTGTTTAGTGGTGGCCATAAGAAACTCGTTAATGGAGTTGATAGTTGTATTTTGCCGTATTGCATAGGTTTAAGCAATTTGCCTGAATAAACAAAGATGAGTATATGATAAAACACAGCTGCCTATTAAATCGAGCAAGACCCTAGTATAATCCTGCGTTCTTAAAATCTTATATATTTTACAACCCATGTTAGCTTTGGTAGTTGCAAAGTAGAACGCTTTTCACAGGAGAGAATCATGAAAATAGCCGTATTAGGTGCAGCCGGTGGTATCGGCCAAGCGTTATCATTATTATTAAAAGTTCAATTGCCAGCAGGCTCTGAGCTGTCTTTGTATGATGTTGCTCCAGTGGTTCCTGGCGTAGCGGTCGATTTAAGCCACATTCCTACCGATGTTAAAGTACAAGGTTTCGGAAAAGATAATTTAGCTGATGCCTTGACCGGTTGTGACATTGTGTTAATCCCAGCTGGCGTGCCTCGTAAGCCAGGTATGGATCGTTCTGATTTGTTTAATATCAATGCGGGTATCGTTAGAAATTTAGTAGATGCCATTGCGGATAATTGTCCAGAAGCTTGTACTTGTATCATCACTAACCCAGTGAATACCACTGTTGCCATTGCGGCAGAAGCGTTAAAAGCCAAAGGTGTTTACAACAGAAATAAATTGTTTGGTGTGACTACTTTAGATGTTATCCGTTCAGAAACTTTTGTCGGTAATCTAAAGGGATTAAACCCAGCTAACTTGCACGTTCCCGTGATTGGCGGACACTCTGGCACCACTATTTTGCCTCTTTTATCACAAGTAAAAGGGGTGGAGTTTACTGATGAAGAAGTAGCAAGTTTAACAACTCGTATCCAAAATGCGGGTACTGAAGTCCTTGAAGCTAAAGCTGGTGGCGGATCAGCAACATTATCTATGGGTCATGCTGCTGCAAGATTTTGCTTATCTTTGGTTGATGCGATGCGCGGCGAAAATGTAGTGGAATACACTTACGTTGAAACCAATAGTGACGACGCTGAGTTTTTTGCTCACCCAGTACGTTTAGGTAAAAACGGCGTAGAAGAAATTCTTTCTTACGGTGAGTTGAGTGAATTTGAAGAAAACGCTAAAAACGCCATGTTAGACGGCCTACGTAGTGATATCGCTATGGGTGTTAAATTCGTTAAAGGTTAGTTTTTATTGAAGTGCTAATAATTTAGCATTTACAAAAAAGCCCCTTAGCACTTTAAGGGGCTTTTTTTATGCTTTAAACTAAGACTCAGTTAGCAGTAGTTATGCTGCTGCAACAGGTCGACTGGGAACAGTCTTATTAGTCTGAATCGGTCTTGTAGGTTTCGCTTGTCTGGCAAACGCTGGTGTCAACTTACCGCCCCTTTGAGGTGTAGGTGCGTTTGAATCTTTTAACCTAGGTTTAGGAAGTTTAGCTTGAATACACTCTCTAATATCCTGTGCTTTGTAACCAGAGCGCACTTTTATCCTAACATGGGGTATATGTGCCGCATCAAGGGCACCACTTACATAAAAATCTCGCTGACTTTTGTAGCCATCTTTGCCATTGTTGTGGACTAAATCAATAGCAATAATGGGTGACATGTCTTCTTTGGAACAAAGCACAAAGTCAAGACGTTTGCTGCCTGCCCGTGACGCTGCATTTTTGCTGGTTTTCTTATCTACGTTTTGATGGATAGTCAAAATGTCGCTCATCTTCACCCTGCATAAGATACGAAATTCATTTCCTACCGCTTCTTCAATAAGTCCTAAAAACGTACGTTCAACGGGTGTAAACAAGTTGCCTTTCTTTTTAAAAGGAAATGCCAAACCCGGTTCATATAGTTTCATAGCGCCTACAGCCACGATGATCAGTAACATCATCAATACAATTGCTAGTTCCATGGTATCTCCAAAAGCCAATGTCAGAAAATTGACTAAGTGTTAGTCTTTTCTTAAATAAGCAAAAAAGGTGCCAATGGCGGGATAAAAAAGAGTCTTTTGATTTTAGGGCTTTAGAAAACGTTAGGTCAACCTGAGGTATAACGTTAGCCAGCAGATTTTATGAGGATATCGATTTGACTGCCTTGGCCGTCCTTAGATATCACTACCACTTTTTGACCATTAGAATATTGGAGTACAATGCGGCCTTTGAGCATTTTTTCATCTTCGGCTTGACCTAGTTTTTCAATATAAAACGCCTTTGCAGTTTGCTGATCACTGATAGCAAAATAAGACATACTGGCAGGCAGTTCTTCAGCGAATAATTGGCAGAATTTGGCATTAGGGTATAGTGGCAAGGTATAAAAAACGTCTGGACAGGTTTGTATACTGACATCCGTTTCAGTTTGTAGGTCTTGCGCCTGTAATAATCCGCTAGACGCCATTATCAATAAAATAGACACTTTAAAAATTAATTTCACAAACACATATCCTCAGCCCAGAACTTTTGTTTACTATAGAAGCTCATCTTCTTAACAGCAAGCCAATTCAAAGCGTAAAAGGTATGGCTGGCCGTTTGTGAGTATATAAATGATAAAACTCTGTGCAGACTATTTAAGAATTATTTTGTTTTGTGGTGGTTTACTCATAGGTATTCAAATACCGGCTGTGGTGGATCAATATGCCAAGCGAATTGACGCCCATCTAACCGAAGCGATGGATGTTTTTGCAGGTTTCCAGCAAACCGCAGATCGTTATTTTGAGGGTAATATTCAAAATCTGATCCGTCACTATACAAGTAGCGACGATGCTGTTTTCAAAAACGACGCGTCTAATATTCTCTTTATTTCAAACCGTGTGACTCATCTTAAAGCAGAGCAAGTAGCCCTTAATCAATCTGCTTTGCTGAGAACCGCACATGTGTTGTTTTTTCCTGATAACAAGGTTTTTCAACAAACATTAGAACAATACAGTTACATGATACTCATTAATCCAGAGGCGCTGGTATGGGGCTTGGTCAGTGGCTTTTTAATGGCTAGTTTTTTTGATTTGTTTTTTTACGTTATTGGATATTTGTTAAGGCTCAAAAAAAGGCATAACAAGCTAAGTGTATGATCCTTGAAACAGCAGTATTGAAACAGAAAGTCGCTACCTTTTGTTGGTCCATTGTTAAACGTTAGAGGATCACACAATAGGCTATCGAGAGTCTGCGGAATATCAACAATGGAATGCTTTATCAATTGCCCTTGACTATCACTTATCGTTCCCCCAGATCTATTGATTACAAACATAAACACATATCTAAAATGATGGCCCTATGAATACAAACTTAAAAATCGACATTGTATCCGACGTATCTTGCCCTTGGTGCATCATCGGCTACCAAGCATTGAATCAAGCTTTAGCCAATTTAGCCCCAGATATCCAAGCCGAAATTACTTGGCAACCTTTTGAACTTAATCCTCAGATGCCCAAAGAGGGTCAAGAAATCACTGAACATATTACCCAAAAATATGGCATCAGCGAGCAGCAGGCCGAACAAAACCGTGCGGCTATTAAAGAGCGTGGATTGTCTGTGGGTTATGAATTTGGCAATCGTGGTGGCGGTCGAATTTACAATACATTTGATGCACACCGTTTATTACATTGGGCCCATGAGTTAGGCAAACAAACTGAGTTAAAACTAGCGCTATTTGATTTGTATTTTCAACAAAATGGTAACCCTAGTGATCATCAGCAATTGTTATTTGTGGTTGAAAGTATTGGATTAGATGTGACTGAGGCGACACAAATATTGGACTCAGATAAATACACCGCGGATGTGAGAAAACAGCAACAACATTATCAATCAGCCGGGGTGAGTTCGGTTCCTGCTGTAATAGTCAACGATAAACACTTGATCAGTGGTGGTCAGCCCAGCGAAGTTTTTGAAAAGGCGTTAAAGCAAATTGTGGCTGAAACAAACTAGTCTCTTGCACGAACTTGCTATAACCCTTATACGTCATTTTTTCTATGGACTCCGCTGTAAAAGCTAACGGGCTGATTACACCTATCCCTAAGGGGTAAATGGAGTCCATAGATCTCTATGGTTTTATAATAGTTGACCTGTTACTTGGTAACGGGAAAACCTCTATCCCGCATTAACGCTTCAACTTTAGCATCACGGCCACGGAACAAACGATAAGCTTCGGCTGGATCCATCGCATTACGAATAGAAAACAAGTAATCAACTAGTTTTTTGCTCACGTCTTTATCGTAGAAACCACCGGGCGCTTCAGCAAAAGCTTCTGCCGCGTCAGATGTAAGTACTTCAGCCCACATGTAGCCATAATAGCCAGAGGAATATCCTTCGCCTGAAAATACGTGACCAAACTGAGTGCTGCGATGGCGCATCACGACTTCTTCAGGCATACCTAGAGCCGATAGCTGTTCTTTTTCAAATGTCTGTGGTTCGATTAAGGCAGGATCTGTGGTGTGGTATAACAAGTCCATAATGGCTGAAGCCATATATTCAGTTGTTTTAAAGCCTTCGTTAAAGGTGGCTGCCTTTTTAATTTTGGCTACTAAATCAGCAGGGATAGGTTCACCCGTTTTGTAATGTACCAAGTAGTTATTAATCACTTCGTCTGTCGTTAACCAACGCTCTAGTAATTGAGATTGAAATTCAGTGTAATCTCGCACGCCAGAATGTGAAGTGGGATAAGCGACAGTGGCAGATAAAAAGTGCAAGGCATGACCAAATTCGTGGAAGTAGGTTTCTGCATCATTCCAAGATATCAATGTAGGTTCGCCATCTGCTCCCTTCACAAAATTGGAATTGTTAGAAGAAAGAACCGTTTTTTTACCATCAAATGTAGTATGACTACGGTAGGTGGTGGCCCAAGCGCCTGAGCGTTTTCCTTTGCGGCCAAAGGGGTCTAGATACCACAAACCAATATGTTCACCGGAGGTCTTGTCTTTGACTTCCCAAACCTTAACAGTTTCATGGAATACTGGCACTGAACCCTCAGGTACTGGGGTAAAATCAAAGTTAAATAATCGACCCGCAACATAAAACATAGCTTCCCGTAATTTATCCAATTGCAGGTATTGTTTTACTTCATCAGAATCAAGAGAATATTTGTCTTTGCGGACTTTTTCGGCGTAATAGCGATAATCCCAAGGGGCTATTTTAATTTTAGCCTCTTGTGCATCTGCTATCGCCTGCATATCTGCCACTTCTTGATCCACACGTGCTATCGCTGCTGGCCAAACTTTTTTCATTAAGTCCATGGCATTTTCTGGGTTTTTTGCCATGCGGTCTTCTAAGCGCCATTGGGAGTAATTGTCGTAACCTAGCAGTGCAACACGTTCATCACGTAAAGTGAGGATTTTTTTGATGAGTTCGTTATTATCAAATTCATCACCGTTATTCGCTCGGCTGTAATAGGTTTTCCATACTTTTTCTCTTAGTTCTCGTTCGTCAGAGTAAGTCAGAAATGGATCCATAGATGAGCGAGAATTGGTAATGGCATATTGACCTTCTTTACCAAGACCTTTTGCGGCGTTCGCAGCAGCCGAAATCAAGGACTCTGATAAGCCCGATAATTGGTCGTCATTTAGAAATAACACATAGTTTTCTTCATCTGCCAAAATGTTGTTAGCAAATTGCGTTTGTAAACCCGCTACTTCCTGGTTGATGGCAGCATAACGGGCTTTGGCTTCGCCTTTTAGTGTTGCGCCGTTGCGAGCAAAACTATTATAGGTAAGCCATGTGACTCGTTGTTCTTCGCTAGTTAAGGTCTTTAATTCTTCACTCTGGTAAACCGCTTTTACTTTCGCAAAGAGTTTTTCATTACCTGTGATACTTGAATTAAATGCAGAAATTTTTGGCACCATTTCTTTTTGGATATCACGAAACTCAGGACTATTATTATTTGAGCTCCAGATACCCCAGTAACTAAACACTCTGCTTAAAGCGCTACCGGCTTTTTCTAAAGGCACTACTGTGTTTTGAAAATTCGCCGCCTCTGGATTATTCACTATGGCATCGATTTCAGCCAAATTCAGGGCCATACCTTTTTCTAATGCGGGTTTAAGATCTGCTAAATCCATCTTATCAAAAGCGGGTACGCCGCCATAAGGGCCTGCATATTCTGCCAATAATGGATTTTGTTGTTCCGCTTTTGCCTCTGATACTGTGCTTGTTGCTTGGGTTTTAGTGAGGGTGGGTTCGCTACATGCACTTAATGCAACTATCACCGCACTACTTAATAGCGTTGCTAGTTTAATTTTCATAATTTCCTGCCAGATGATTTTTATTATTTGGAGCCAAGTTTTGATTTAGTTCGTCAGAATTTATCTGACCACAAAAGAGTTTAATGTTCTGGCATCAAAGTACAAGGGAGTATGAGCTAAATCTTCGATATTATGAGCTGCAAGACTGGTATGGATTATTATACGAAGTGAGTGTTGGGTATACGGCAATTAGGTGTGGATTGTTTAAAGTATAACCACGTTAGAACTAAGTTGAGGGTCTGTAATGAAATCAGTTCTACTAGCCACATTTTTACTCGTATCGAGCCATTGCTCTGCTAATTTAGATACGTTAGCAACAACCTTAAGTTGGTTGCAAACTTGGGCTCCACAGAACGTCAAATTTAACATGATAAAGTCTGCAATAAAATTTAGTGGCTGTCAGCAGAAAGAATACTTAGCTGCTTTGCACCAACCTATAACTGAAAATATCGTGCTTGAAATGGGCTTGGGTTATGCTAAAGGCGCTCATTCTTGGGGGGTTTTTAATCAAAAAGTTTCCGTAAAAGAATTTTCTTTTATTCCTCGATATCAATTTAGTCACAATGTGAACATTGGGTTTGGTGTGATTGCTCAATCACAAACTGAGTTTAAAACGAGCCAAGGATTTGAGTTTAATTTACCCAAAAACACCGAGTGGTTGGTCAATACCCGTATTGATGGTTTTGCTAGTAATCATTATTGGGAATGGACTGCGTCAAGTCAAAAATGGAGCCCTTCAAATGACCTAAGTGGGTTATTTGCAAACGGCGCTACTAATAATAAAATTGGCTTAAGTTACAATGGGTATTTTTGATACAGTGCAGAGGCCTATTTAAACCGCAGCTCCTGATACACTGCTTTTATCCAACAAATGCTGTGCATCGCACAATCGCAAAACTGTTTTTTTATCTGTTCCGTTTACTTCAGTAATACATGTATTTTGAAAGTCTGACAGTGGCAAGGTTGCGTCATCCACTATCAAGTGTTGTTTAATCAGTTCCCGCAGTACTAAGCCATGAGTCATAACAATTAGGCTTCCTTGCATATTTTGATAGGTCGTTAATACAAATTTCCACGCAAGATGGACTCGTTCTATAAACTGTTGATGGGTTTCACCATTAGGCGGTGCAAAACTTTCAGCAAAAAAATCAGCATCAATCTCTTCATAAGGCCTACCACGTAAATCACCAAAACTTCTTTCCCTCAGTAGCGGTTGTAGGCTAAAAGTAACTTTTTTTATTGTACGAAGAGGAGCCGCTGTTTGTTGGGTGCGTATGTAGTCACTGCAGATTATCTTCTCTATGAAAATATTCCGAAACGTCTGAGCAAGTTGTTTGGCTTGTTGCTGGCCAAGGTCTGAAAGAGGGGTATCAGGCATTTGTACAATTCTATCTCTGTTGCCATTTGTTTGGCCATGACGGATAAGATAAATAGACATCAAGCAAACACCACCGTTTTACTTTTGTGAATGATCACGCGGTCTTCTAAATGGTAGCGCACACCATTAGCTAAGGCTGTTTTTTCACAGTTTTTACCCTTACGCACCATATCGGTAGAGGTATCACTATGGCTAATACGCATCACTTCTTGTTCAATAATTGGGCCTTCATCTAAATCGCTAGTCACATAATGACAAGTGGCTCCGATTAACTTAACGCCACGGTTATAAGCCTGCAAATAAGGTTTTGCGCCAGCAAAAGAAGGTAAAAAGCTGTGGTGAATATTGATTGCTTTGCCAGCTAACTTTTTACAAAGATGCTCAGGAATAATCTGCATAAACCTAGCAAGCACGGTTAAATCTGCTTCATAGGCTTCGATGAGTTTTTCTACCTCAGCAAAGGCTTTTTCTTTGGGTTGATCTTTAAAATCTACCCAATGAAAAGGAATATTGTGCCAGTCTGCAAATTGTTTCATTTGCGGATGATTGGCAATGATACAAGGGATATCACAATGCAATTCACCACTGTGCCAGCGATGCAAAATATCCATCAAACAATGAGACTCTTGACTAGCCAACATCACTACTTTTTGTTTTTTGAGTGAATCAGCAATTTTCCAATGCATTTGGAATTTTTTAGCAATAGGCTCAAAAGCTTGCTTTATGTTTTGTAAACTCATAGTGATTGATTCGGCTTTGATCTCGTGACGCATAAAAAAGCGACCCGTTTGCTGATCAGTATGATGGTTAGCCTCGACAATAGTGGCATTTTGTTCAGCCAAAAACTGGCTTACGGCTGCGACTAACCCTATTTGATCTGGGCAATCAATGACTAATCTAAACGTTTGCTGCATAACTCATAAAACCTTGATTTTCTTTATTGTCCATTGTCACCCGCTAAAGCCAATGGGGTAAAGAACAAAAACTGCTATTTCAGAATAAACACAATACTTGGCATTTACATTTTTAACTCAATGATTATCCAGTAAGTACCCAAACTCAGACTGCTTTGAATGCAAATTGTTTGGCCAATGGCCAAGTCTGTCTAATATGATAAGACACCCCTTTTTTACCTGAAACCGATTCGTATAAATGAAACTCTGCGTTACGCCAAGTAAATATAGGTTCAATTAACGCTGCTGGTGGGTTTACCGAGCACTTTCTGGCAAGAGTAAGGTGAGCAATATAATCTTGTTTAGGTAATTGCAAGCCTATTGAGTTAGATATTTGAGACAGAGTCTTCGCAAGTTGTAGATGTGCACTTTGAGTCTCTTTGCAACCTAACCACAGGGCTTTGGGTTTTGACCAATAACCTACTTGGTTAAGGGACACATCAAAGGCGTATATTTCAGCCATCTGATCGATGCCTTCACATAAGGCATCGAGCTGTTTATGCGAAATCTGCCCCAAAAAAGCTAAGGTGACATGAAAGTTGGCCGCCGGTACCGATGCCTCAAAGTGAGGAAATGCTTTATTTCGCCACCCCTCTATCGCCAATTTAGTTTTGACGTCGGGTGCTAAACCAAAAAATGCTCGCATACTGTCACCCCTGATGTTTGTTATCATCTTGAATAGATACTCTACTCAAACTTTTATTTAAAACCAAAGAGATTTCATTTGTTACCTGTCGAACATATTTTACCCGCGCTACATAAACAACTGCTTGTGGGTGATGCCATTGTTGTGGCACCACCCGGAGCCGGAAAGTCGACCTGTTTGCCTTTGTCTCTGCTCAAATTAGATGTGTTTAAAGATAAAAAGATCATCCTGTTACAGCCAAGGCGAATTGCAGTCAGAACAATCGCCTCATATTTAGCTAGCCAATTAGGTGAATCGGTTGGACACACCATAGGTTATCGTATTAGAGGCGAAGTCAAAGTATCGGCTAACACACGCATAGAGATAGTCACAGAAGGCATTCTAACCCGCATGTTACAGAACCAGCCAGATTTACCTGATGTGGGTTTAGTGATTTTTGATGAGTTTCATGAACGTAGCGTACATGCCGATTTTTCACTGGCACTGTGTATTGAAGTGCAGCAAGCGCTTAGGGACGATTTACGTTTATTAGTGATGTCGGCTACGCTTGATGTCGCAGCGCTAGGGGAGTTATTGCCTGCAGCAAAATTATTAGAGTCTAGTGGCAAAAGTTATCCTGTAGATATCATTTATCATCCCGACAATTCAAGTTTACATTTGTTTGAAAAAGTCTGTCGTTTGGTCATCCAAGTTTTTCCTAAACATCAGCATGATTGTTTGGTTTTTTTGCCCGGTGCCGCCGACATTAACAAAGCCGCACAGCGTTTGAGTCAACATTTTGCAACTGAGGTTGAGGTGTTGAAGTTGTTCTCTGAATTATCCAAAAATGAACAACAGCAAGCTTTGTTACCCAACCCCGAAGGAAAACGAAAAATTGTCTTAGCTACGAATATCGCTGAAACCAGCTTAACCATCGAGGGCATTGAAATTGTCGTCGATAGCGGTATTGAGAAAAAAGCAATTTTTCAATTAAATCGCGGTATCACTCACTTGCAAAGCCAAAAAATATCACAGGCTTCCGCCACCCAAAGAGCAGGCAGAGCAGGGCGCTTAACCGCGGGGACTTGTTACCGACTATGGAGTAAAGAACAACACGGCAGGTTAGCTAAACAAATTACGCCTGAGATCATGCATAGTGACATGAGCAGTTTTATTTTGGAAAGTGCCATATGGGGCTCAGATGTGTCGGCGCTTGCGTTACAAGATCATCCCAGTGATGCCCAGCTATCCCAAGGTTTTGCGCTTTTAAGTCAGCTTGAATTATTGGATAACAACAAAAAACTCACGGCTTTAGGGCGCAAAGCCCATGGCTTAGGTTGCCATCCTAGTATTGCTGTTATGTTGCTTAAAAGTGCGAAGATGAGCACAGAACACTTAAGTATGGCATGTGCTTTAGCGGCACTAATAGAAAACAAAGACCCCATGGGTAGAACGGCTAACGGAGCAAGCCTTGCTGCTAGGTTACATTTTGTTTTACAACAAAAAAATCATGTTATCTGGCAAGCAATCCGTCAGTGGCATTCGAAATTGGCATGTCGTCTTTTAGTTTGGCCCCTCGAAGATACGGCTGTTTTGGTAGGTTATGCCTATCCACAATGGCTGGCCAAACAGAGAAAAGATGAACGTTATCAGCTGGTGAATGGAAGCGGCGCGGTATTATACCAAGATGACGCTTTAACCACACATAGTTGGTTAGCGGTTGCCAATATGCAAACCAGTGATAGACAACAAGACAATGCGCAAATTCGTTATGCTGAGTCTTTAACCCTGTTACAACTTGAGCAACATTTTGAGCACTTAATTGAGAAAAAAGAGCGAGTTAACTGGGATCCTGAAAATCAAAGAATAGTCTCAGAAATGCACCAAACTTTGGGTAAAATCATTATTCACAAACAACCCATAAAACGTCCATCTGCGCAGCATATCCTGACTATTTGGCGAGATGTTATACAGACCAAAGGCATTGCAAACATTCCTTTCAATGATGAAGTGCAGCAACTTATCCATCGTGTGCAATTGGCCGCAAGTCTTGCTGGGACCCCATCATTTTCGGCGTTTAAGGCATTCCCAGATTTCTCGGGATCTGGTTTGCTCAATTCAATTGACAGATGGCTGATGCCCTACCTTGCGGATATATTGACTTGGCAGCAATTTACCCAATGTCATTTTCTGCAACAACTGCTTAATGAGTTGGACTTTGCACAGCAACAAAGTTTGAACAAACAGTTACCCAAACAACTGGCTTTACCTAGTGGTAGAAATGCTCAGTTAACTTACACCTCAGGCAATAGTGTGGTGTTATCGGTGCGTATGACTGAACTATATGGCTTGCAGCGTCATCCAACTGTTGCACAACAACAAGTCCCCATTACTGTTGAGTTACTTTCTCCTGCAGGCCGACCCATACAAACGACTCAAGATTTACCCAGATTTTGGCAAGGAAGCTATAAAGAGGTACAAAAAGAAATGAAAGGTCGTTATCCTCGACATTTCTGGCCAGATGATCCGGCAAATGCCCAAGCGACAGCGCGAACAAAAAAAAGAATGAGCAGTAAACCATGAGTAAAATCCCCGCAGGAAAACCTAAAGCTGCAGCAGTAAAAACAAAATCAACCAACAATGCATCGCAGAAATCGGTATGGCAACGACTTAATCCTTTTAGCTGGCTTTGGCGGCATTGGGGTAAGTTGCTGTCTATATTTATCCTAGTACTTGCAGCTTACACCCTGTATCTGGATGCACAAATCAGCCAGAAATTTGCTGGCAATAAATGGCAAGTACCAGCACAGATATTTGCACGACCGATGTATTTGAGTCTAAAACAAGAAGTCAGCATTAAAGAGATTGAAGAAGAATTACAACTATTAGGTTATAGAAGGGTTACCCGTGCCGATAGTTCAGGGGAATACCAAGTCTTGAGGAATAGTATTCGTATTCAGCGTCGTCAATTTGATTTCTCCCATGGCACAGAAGATTTACGGAACATTGAAATAAGTATCAAAAATGCACGTATCAGTCAGATCCAAGACCTCAATAGTCACCAAAGTATCAAGCATATTTACCTCGAACCTTGGCTAGTCACTCGTTTAGTCAGTAGTGGCCGGGAAGATCGGATGTTAGTACAAATCAACGATGTCCCGCCTATTTTGACTCAGGCGTTAGTGGCAGTGGAAGATAAAGACTTTTATCAGCATTTTGGCGTGGCACCGCTTTCAATCTTACGGGCTCTAATGGCCAATATTTCTGCGGGGCGCACCGTACAGGGGGGCAGTACTCTGACCCAGCAGTTGATTAAAAATCTATTTTTAACCCGCGAAAAATCTTTAGTACGTAAAGCTAAAGAAGCAATGATGGCACTGATCATAGAAGTCAGATACAGCAAAAATGTTATCCTCGAGGCTTATTTAAACGAAGTGTTTTTAGGTCAAAATGGTGATACTGGTGTGTATGGATTTGGTTTAGCCAGTTATTTTTATTATGACCGCCCCCTGAATGAACTAAGCATTGACGAAATGGCTACATTGGTAGGCATTATCAAAGGCCCTTCCTATTACAACCCACGTAAACATCCGCAGCGAGCTTTAGAGAGGCGCAATATAGTGTTGCGTTCTATGTTTGAAAGTAACCAATTGTCACCCAATGAATATCAAGATTTAGTTAAACTGCCGATTAAATTGGCCACTGGCGCGAGCCTGAAAAAAGATAAACATCCGGCATTTATGGATCAAGTACGTCGTGAACTACGTTTGGTGTTGGATAACCCAGATATTCGTCAGTCGGGTTTAAAAGTGTTTACTACTTTGGACTCTAATGCACAAATGAAGGCCGAGCGTGCTGTCTCTAAGGGCTTAGTAGTACAGGAAAAGCGTATAGGCAAAAGTGGCTTTGAGGCGGCGATGATAGTGACCGACATTGATTCAGGGGAAATTCGTTCGATTGTGGGTGGGCGCAATGTTGCTTATGCAGGTTTTAATAGGGCGCTGGATGCTAAACGTTCTATTGGTTCATTGATCAAACCCGCTATTTATCTTACTGCCTTAGAGCAGGCTTCAGACTATAATTTAGCCACACCTTTAGCCGATGAGCCCATTAAACTGAAAAGTACTTATGGTAAAATGTGGGAGCCTCAGAATTCAGATAAAAAATTCCGAGGTCAAGTACCGCTATTGACCGCCTTGAGTCGGTCGCTAAATGTGCCAACTGTCACGTTAGGCATGAACTTAGGATTAGGCAATATTGCCGATACTATCTGGCGCTTAGGGGTAGAAGAAGAGCTCGATTTGTACCCTGCGCTTACTTTAGGAGCGGTAAACTTTTCGCCGCTACAAGTGAACCAAATGTATCAAACCATTGCCAATAATGGTCGTTATATTCCATTGCATTCGATTACTGCCATTATGTCTGCAGATGATAATTTATTGTGGAAATTTAACGTTGCCCCAGAGCAACGAGTCGATGAGCAGGCGACTTATTTGCTGAATTATGCACTCCACAAAGTGACGCTGGAGGGCACTGCAAAAGGCCTTCGAGCAAAATTTCCAGATATCAATATGGCGGGTAAAACCGGTACTACAGATGATTATCGCGATAGTTGGTTTAGTGGTTTTGACAAAAATATTCTTGTGACCAGCTGGATTGGTAAAGATGACAACCAACCGGTTAATTTAAGTGGGGCCAGTGGCGCTATGCAGTTATTTATTGGTTATCAGCAACAACAAGAACCAAAATCACTGGTGAGACGTTTTCCTGACGGGTTGAGCATTGCTCATTTTGATAATGCCACAGGTCACTTAAGCAAAGCAGGGTGTGCTGACACCTTGAGTGTGCCGGCCATCACCTCAGCATTACCACCTGTGCCTAGCAAATGTTTTGGCGCATCTGCAGTGCCAGATAAACCCAAAAGTCTGTGGGAAAAGATATTTGGTTAGTTATTGTGATGTGCTCTTTTAAGTTGTTCCCTGAAATTTTAGCTGTTTACGCTAGGGAATGTGATTTCTGATGTATCTGATGATGAGGGTAACTGACAATAAACCACTCAGTTACCCTAAGTCGCTTATCATGTGTTAATCAGTAGTCTTTGACATAATATGAATATCGCCCGAAGATATTGCTTTGACACGAAACAACACACCTTAGTATTGGTGCAATGCATAGCCACCTCTTAAGTGTCCGACATGTTCAAAGCCTAAGCGGAGCAGGGCTTGCGCAGCCAATTGAGAACGGCTACCACTTCGACAAATGAGGACTAGTTGTTGTTGTTTATTATGTTTATGCTGCTGAACAAATTCTACTAATCGCGTCAATGGCACATTGTTTTCGAAATTTTTGTCGTGCCCAAGTGCGTATTCGTAAGGCTCACGAAGGTCAATTAATCTAATATTATTGGGTTGTTCCAAAGCCTTAACCAAACTGCGGCTATTATATTCACGCACTGATACTTTCTGGTAATCACCCATTAAAGCGCCACACATAATTTCACTGCCTGATTGGTCGACAATATGTGTGTCCAATGATGTTTTTTGAACCGAAAATTGTTCGATGTTTATGTCGTTAGCCATAACTTGAGCAAGTAACGAGTTCCGTGAAATTTCTGCTGTAATGCTGGTGGTAAACTCATTGTTATAATCATGGCTGGGGCATATTAGGCTTTCAGTGCCGATAAGCGCTTTTAATAACTGCAAACTTGTAAACATAGCAGCTGCACTACTGGTTGAAAAATTCGTTCTACCAAGACTATCCATTAAGATCAAATCACCACAAAACCCATAATGAACAACCAATTCGTCTGTTGAAGCATTAACAGGATCACAAAGTAACAGGCTAATACTATCGTTGGTATGCCCAGGAGTGTCGACTTTAATTAGCCACTTATCGCCTAAGACAATATAGGGGTAGTGTTTACCGTGGATCGTTGTTGTTTTTGAGTTAATTGGCCATCCAAGAACGTCTGTTTGTTGCTGAGCAAAATAATCATCGGCAAGACTTTCTCGACAAGACTGGTGATCGCCATGGCCATGAGTGTCGATAACGGCAACTAAATTAAGCCCCTGACAGGACAACATTATTTGTAAACGGTCGGTTAACTCGGGTAGCGGGTCGATAAATATGGCAGATTTAGTTTTTTTATCGATATATAACCAGCTGCAGCTACCCCCTACTTTAAATTGTAATAAACCTTCTAGTTCTGCTTTGTCGGCAATGACGTTTGTGTCTATTGTTAAGCAGTTTTGTCCTAATGCTTGAGCTGCAAAAACGATTCGAATGCAAGCATCGTCGATTTGCTGTTGTGTCATCGCTGGACCAAAAGACATTCTAATTGCCGATTCACTTTGCCATACAGGAAGTCTCATCGCGTCTAATACAAAACTGCGGGTGACCTTGGAACTACAAGCTGAGCCTGAGCTGACTCGTAAATTCGCGGCGTCGAATAAATCCATAATTTCTTTAGAGCTAAACCCAGGGATAGCAAAGTTAATGGTAGTTGGCACTGAATTTTCAAAACTATGATTAAAAACAATTTTTGGAAATGCTTGGGTTAAGGCTGCTGCAATTTGCTGACGAAATAAGTGGAGGGTTTTCAAAGGTGTAAACGTATTTTCACTCTCCCCTTTGAGCATACAAAATATAACATTTAGTGCCGCTAAACCTGGTAAGTTTTCAGTGCCCGAGCGTAAACCACTTTCTTGGCCGCCACCGGCAATGAAGGCTGTAAATGGCGCGTTTTGTTTGACGTACATAAAACCAATGCCTTTAGGCGCATAAAGCTTATGGCCGCTAAAGGGGGCATAGTCAATACTTGTGTTTGCTAGGTTCAAATCTGTTTTGCCTAATGCTTGAACACAATCTACCATCCATAGGGTATTTTTATTATTGGCACGTATGGTCTGGTCTAATAAGTTAATGTCTTGATAGACTCCGGTTTCGTTATTAACCGCCATGGTACAAATCATCAAGGCATTGGGTACCTCTTTTGCGATGAAATCCATATCAAGTTGACCGATTTCATTCACTGGAATGGCTTTCAGCTCTGCGTTTATTTCAAGAATTTCATTCCAGTGCTTGAGTGACTCAGGTACTGCTTTATGTTCCGTTGCACCATATAAAAGACAATGTTTTTTACTGCTATCAATTGTTTTTTTAGCATTATATAACGCCGATAAAATAGCAGTTTGAATGCCTTCTGTAGCACCACTGGTAAAGATAACTTTACCGTCACCAGCACCAATAATATTTTTTGCCTGTTGACGGGTTTCATCTATTATTTGTTTAGCCTGAAGCCCTGTAATATGACTGCTACTGGGGTTGCCAAAGAATGTTTCCATCGTTGCTAAAGCCGCTGTTGCAGCTTGTGGTAATACTTGAGTGGTTGCATTTGCATCCAGATAAATTAGGCTGAGTGGTTGCATTAGGCTTGTAGGTAAATTAATCATAAAACTCTCTCAAATTATTTTGTTAATCCTTGCAGCAAACTCAGTAGATATAACAATTTCAAACATAAGGGAATTTTTTCACGTCTCGAAAGGTTTTTTTTTGCTTATTATCTTTTAAAATAGTTAGTCTGTAGTATTTAATTTCTGTAAATAATTATTAGTTAGAAAAAAAATTCGTGGTGGAAGGTGTGATGTGGATTTTTAACTAGTTTCGTTATATATGATTTTGATGTTAAATATTTAATGTACCTGCCATCACAGTTGCATTATCTACCGTGTCAGATAAACCAAAAGTTTGTGGGAGAAAATATTTGGCTAAGATTGTTTCTTGATCACTACTGATTGTGGCGTTTTTTGTTCTTTTTGCTGATTTTTTCCAGATAAATCAGATTTTTTATTGATTCTGTTTTGGATGAAACCGCTGATGGGTGGAGGTGTTGAACAGTCAATTTGCCCCCCTAAAAAACCTAATAATACTGCCGCTGTTTGTTTGCTGGCACTACTGCAATCTGCGCGTAGTTTTATGCTGTCTCTGAGTTTTTCATCCTCGGTCATAAAAGGATTTTTGACTTCAGCATTGATTACCGGTGAATTTTTATGTTGCTGATAATACCGAGATGCCTGTTCAGCCATCTTATTTCGTTGCTGCTGTTGAAAACTGTTTAGGTGACGTCTTGCCATACTTGTTGCAGGTGCGTGGACTTCTGAGCTAGGTATGGGTGTTACCCTTTGTTCATTAGGCGTCATTTCATTCTCTTCATTATTTGGTGCTGCTTCTGGTACCTCTGTTTCGCGCTTTGGTGGCAAAGGTTGTGCTTGTGGTGGGCTGGCTGGTACTCCTGGTTCTGAAATGGGTTCAATTGGATTATCTGGTGGTGTTTCAGCAACAGCAGACTTTTCTTCCAACTCAATAGGTGGGGGTATGTCCTCTTTCATTTCCTCAACAGGTATTTCTGGAATTAGGGGAGGCAAATCAAATACCAAGCTTGCTTGGATAATTTCTTGCTTTTTTAGCGGCATGTCGAGTGCTGCAGGAAACATAACCGACTGGGCAACCACATACATGACAATCAGGTGCAGAGTGACTGATATAAATAGAAATTTGTTTTTTTTAAGCACTGCCGCTCGCGCATGTCCTTGATGATTGTTTAAGATTTAGTAGAGTACCCTTTATGGGATTAGTTCAAAATAGCAATGATGTCTATATCCATTTGATGGCGGTGAGCTTAGCTAGCTAAAATGCAATATTCTCATGGCGTTGCTTTTAGAATCCGTAACAAATATGTCGGACTGGCTATCAGAAAATATATTCTTAGTGACCTTCTCCATCACATCATGTTCGTTTTCATTAACAGCCGTGACTATGGTTATTTTCCCAAGATTTTCCAAACTTATCTTCCCAAGCATAGTGATTGCGATCACATCTTCTGCCTTCAGAGCTACGCCCGAAATGTTGGTGTAGTCTATAAGGATCTTTTTATATTGGTTAATGACATCAATGTAGTTTTTGCTTTGAAACATAAACATCAAATCTAAGGCGTTAAGATTGCCCTCGATCGTGATGCAGGCAATGTTTTCAGTAATGGAAATATCGTATTGCATTTTCTTATTATCCATCGTGCATATTGCACAAGGATAAACCAGAACGTAGCGTTTCGCACTGATATCTTTATTCCAAACTGAGATTTTGTGCTGATGAAATAACATATTTAAAATATGCGCACCAACTTGATCCAATTTTTGCCTGTTGCACCAAAAAAATGCATTTAAATGTAGTGATTAGTAACCTTTATTGATTAACATATTGATTTTATTGATAAAAAAATATGGCATAGGTCTTGTTGTACTTTCACTGAAACTTGTAACACATAACAATAAACTGGGAGCTACACCATGAAATTAGTTACTGCGATCATTAAGCCTTTTAAGCTTGATGACGTGCGAGAAGCAATCTCCGAAATCGGAATCGATGGTTTGACTGTTACCGAAGTGAAAGGCTTTGGTCGTCAAAAAGGGCACACTGAATTATATCGTGGCGCGGAGTATCAAGTGGACTTTCTTCCGAAAGTGAAACTTGAAGTCGCCGTCCAAGATGATCATGTCGAACGTTTAGTGGAAGCCATAGTTGGCGCAGCTAAAACCGGCAAAATTGGTGACGGTAAAGTATTCGTGTATGACTTAGAGCACGCTGTTCGTATTCGTACTGGCGAAACCGATGGCGAAGCCATTTAGATTTTAGGAGAGGAACCATGGAAATTACTTTTGAATTGGGCTACGCCCTAGATACTTTTTACTTTTTGATGTGCGGCGCGCTGGTAATGTGGATGGCCGCTGGTTTTACTATGCTCGAAGCGGGTTTAGTTCGTGCTAAAAATACGACAGAAATTTTAACTAAGAACGTTGCGTTGTATGCGATTGCTTGCATTATGTATATGGTGTGTGGTTATTGGATTATGTACGGGGGTGATGGAGGAATAAGTACTGCTACTCCATTCTTAGAAGGAATAATGTCTGACGGTGCAACGGGTGTGGCTGAAGACGCTGCTACATATGCACCTGCTTCTGACTTCTTTTTCCAAGTGGTATTTGTGGCTACTGCTATGTCTATCGTCTCTGGTGCAGTTGCTGAACGTATGAAACTTTGGGCATTTTTGGCCTTTACCGTGGTACTGACTGGATTTATTTATCCTATGTCAGGGTCTTGGACTTGGGGTGGCGACTCAGTATTCGGTCTATATACCTTAGGCGATATGGGTTTCTCTGATTTTGCTGGCTCTGGTATTGTGCATATGGCTGGTGCTTCTGCAGCTCTTGCTGGCGTATTGTTGCTAGGCTCACGCAAAGGTAAATATTCAGAAGATGGAAAAGTAAATGCTATACCTGGGGCTAACCTACCTATGGCAACCTTAGGTACCTTCATCTTATGGATGGGTTGGTTTGGTTTTAATGGTGGTTCAGTGCTTGCATTAGCCAGTGTTGAAAGCGCTAACGCTGTTGCAGTGGTATTCTTAAATACTAATGCTGCTGCCGCTGGTGGTTTAGTTTCTGCTCTCATTTTAGCGCGTATTTTGTTTAAGAAAGCTGACCTAACAATGGCCTTAAATGGCGCTTTGGCAGGTTTAGTTGCTATTACAGCTGAGCCTTCTACACCTAGTCCTATCCAAGCCACTTTGTTCGGTGCTTTGGGTGGTATATTAGTTGTGTTTAGTATCCTTGCTTTTGATAAATTGAAAATTGATGATCCAGTAGGTGCTATCTCTGTTCATGGCGTAGTTGGTTTGTTAGGTCTGTTATTAGTACCTTTCACAAATCCTGAAGCGGCTACTTTCGGTGGTCAATTACTGGGCGCTGCCACTATATTTGTTTGGGTATTTGGTATTAGTTTTATAGTGTGGGCAATATTAAAAGCAGTCATTGGTATTCGTGTCACCGAAGAAGAAGAGTTCGAAGGCGTAGATATGAGTGAGTGCGGCTTAGAAGCTTACCCTGACTTCACTATTTCACGTAATTAATCGTTATTCGTTAGAGACGAACAAAAGATAAGTTAGCTGTAAAAAGCACGTTTAGTTAACTTATTGATTAGAACAGTATTAGCCTCGCATTCGCGGGGCTTTTTTATTCTAGAACAAGGTGTGTTGACTCACCTTTCCTAAGTTTAAAACTACCCTATTTAGGGGCTTGATTATCCAATGTCATTGAATAATCAAGGTAGAACAGTTTAAGTCAGTGCATTGAACAGCAAAATCGGAGTATCCTAATAATATTGTTAATTTTAGATCCGTAGCCAATGAAAATATCTTTAATAATGAGTCTGTTAACCCTGATTTTGTGTAGCTCGCACAGCAATGCTTATGACCGAATTACGGGTGAACCTTTTGCCTCTCGTTCTGAAGTAATAGCTCAAAACGCCATGGTGGCGACGAGTCAGCCATTAGCGACTCAGGTGGGGTTGGAAATTCTAAGGCAGGGCGGTAATGCCATCGATGCGGCTATTGCCGCCAATGCTATGTTAGGACTGGTTGAGCCAACTGGCAGTGGTATAGGTGGTGATTTGTTTGCCATCGTTTGGGATGCAAAAACCCAGAAACTATATGGACTCAATGCATCGGGTCGCTCACCAAAATCGCTCACCTTAGAGCATTTCAAGTTACAAGGACTAGACAGTATTCCTTCCTATGGGCCTTTGCCCGTATCTGTTCCCGGTGTGGTAGATGGTTGGTTCGAACTGCATACTAAGTTTGGCAGTTTACCCATGACCAACATTCTTTCACCGAGTATCGAATATGCAAAAAAGGGTTTCCCTGTTAGTGAGTTAGTGGCTTATTACATGCAACGCAGTGTGCCTAAGTTGAGCAAATTTGAGGGGTTTAAAGAAACCTATATGCCAAATGGCAAAGCGCCAGTTAAAGGTCAGATATTCAAAAATAAAGGCTTAGCCGTCACTTATGAAAAAATCGCAACAGGTGGCCGAGATGTCTTTTATAAAGGTGATATTGCACGCTCAATCGCTGCTTACATGAAGGAACAAGGTGGTTTTTTAAGTTATGAAGACTTGGCCAGTCACACCTCTGAGTGGGTCGAGCCAGTTTCAACCAATTATAAGGGGTATGATGTTTGGGAGTTACCACCAAATGGTCAGGGCATCGCTGCTCTACAAATTCTGAATGTCTTGGAACAGTTTGATGTTGAGGGCATGGGATTTGGTTCTGAGCAATATATTCATACTTTTGTCGAAGCAAAAAAACTGGCCTTTGAAGACCGTGCGAAGTATTACGCGGATCCAGCTTTTAATGACATTCCTGTCGATTGGTTAATCTCTAAAGAATATGCTCAACAGCGCCGCAAGTTAATTGATACAAACAAAGTCGCCAAGCGTGTTGATGCAGGGTTGAATGAAGGGGACACCATTTACCTCACTACGGCAGATAAAGACGGAAATATGGTATCCCTTATTCAAAGTAATTACCGTGGCATGGGTTCGGGTATGACACCCACTGGGTTGGGGTTTATTCTTCAAGACAGAGGCGAGTTGTTTAGTTTACAAAAAGGACACTTTAATGTTTATACGCCAAATAAACGCCCTTTTCATACTATTATCCCGGCTTTTATCACGCGTAATGGCCAGCCTTGGCTTAGTTTTGGGGTGATGGGTGGGGGGACGCAACCGCAAATGCATGCACAAATTGTGGTGAATTTGATAGATTTTGGGATGAATTTACAAGAAGCAGGAGATGCACCTCGGATGTTACATTCTGGCTCTAGCCAACCGACAGGTGAGTCAATGACAGACGGTGGTTATGTCAGCTTAGAGTCGGGCTTCGATCCTCAGGTAAGGAGAGAGCTGATTAAGAAGGGTCATATACTCCGTGATGTAGTCGGTTCCTATGGTGGCTATCAAGCTATTATGCGTGATCCAAAAACAGGAGTATATTACGGTGCATCTGAAAGTCGAAAAGATGGGCAAGCGGCGGGTTATTAGTTTTTAATCAAAGTGCATACCTTAATATATAATGACGGTTGCTGTAACAGTGCAAAGAAAAACACTAAGTTTCAATACGCTATGTTGGTTTTAATTACTAATTACATGGGAATGTTAAAAAAATGAGAATTCTCTTATTCTTGGGTACAAATATCGCCGTTATGGCGTTATTAGGGCTAACCTTTAGTCTATTTGGGATCCAAGGGTTATTGGCTGACAACGGGGTTGACCTTAACCTCAACGCTTTGCTTGTGTATGCCGCAGTGATAGGTTTCAGTGGTGCTTTCATCTCGTTGTTTTTATCCAAGTTTATGGCTAAGCGCAGTATGCAAGTACATATCATTGTAACTGCTGAAAATCATACTGAACGCTGGTTAGTCGACACCGTACAAAATATGGCTAAAACCGCAGGTATTGGGATGCCAGAAGTGGGTATTTTTACTCATTCCTCACCTAATGCTTTTGCCACAGGTTGGAATAAAAATAATGCCTTAGTTGCTGTCAGTACTGGGCTTTTGGATTCTATGACGAAAAACGAAGTAGAAGCGGTGCTTGCCCATGAAGTCAGTCATGTGGCAAATGGTGACATGGTCACCATGACCCTTATTCAAGGTGTGGTGAATACCTTTGTGGTGTTTTTATCACGTATCATTGGCCATGTTGTTGACCGTGTTGTATTTAGAGTGGAGCGTGGCCATGGACCCGCATTTTGGATTGTGTCTTTTATCGCTGAGATTATGCTTGGGTTATTTGCCACTATGATTGTTATGTGGTTTTCGCGATACCGAGAATATAAGGCCGACGCGGGCGGTGCAACATTAGCTGGGCGAAAAAACATGATCGCTGCACTTGAACGTTTGCAAAGTTTTAAAGGTGCGCCTGAGTTACCAGATGAAATGGCAGCGTTAGCCATTAATGCGGGTAAGGTACAAGCTATTTTCTCAAGCCATCCACCATTGGAACAGCGCATCAAAGCATTGCAAAATTCAAGGCCGTAGCACTATGACTCAAGCCCAAAAAGGTATCTGCGCCGAACCTAATTTACACGCCTTGTTTTTGACTTTCACCGTAGTTGACGATGACCCTCAAGCTATGCGCGTTAAATTAGTGCGGATTTTAGATTTATTATCTTATTTCGATGATGAGTATTACGAAGCTATGGTGTCCGGTGTGCTCGCCATAGGCACCAATTATTGGTATGAGCTGTATCCAGATATTATCCCAAGAGAGCTCGCTCCCTTTCCTGATATACACTGCGAAGACCGAAATGCCCCGAATTCTCCCGGTGACTTATTTATTCTGATTAAGGCTGACCGGATTGATATTTGTCATGCTATTGGGGTTGAAATTATTCAATTGTTAAAGCCCCATGTAGATTTATATGAGGAGGTAAGAGGATTTAGATATTTAGATGGTAGAGACTTAACCGGTTTTGTTGACGGTGCTGAGAATCCCAGAGGCATGAAAAAATTTGATGTCGCAATAGTGGGAGACGATGATCCTGATTTTACTGGCGGAAGCTACCTACATATCCAACGTTATCAGCACAATATGCAAAAGTGGCAGTTATTACCCCTTGCTAAACAACAGCATATTATTGGTCGAGGAAAAACCGACAACACATTACTCGACGGAACCGATCTAGCTTCCGATTCGCATACCGCCCGTACTCAATTAGCCACCCCAAATAAAAATACCAGCGCAATGCTCACACAGAATATGCCTTATGGAGACATGTCCACTCAGGGGTTGTTTTTTGTATCTTGTGCGAATAGTCCACAACCCTTCATTAAACTGCTTCAAAGCCGGGTGATTGCTGATGAAGATGGCAATTACGACAAGTTACTGGACTTCACTACAGCCGAAACTGGTGGTGCTTTTTTTGCACCATCTGTTACCTTTATTAAACAACAAGCTAAAGACTAAGTTTTGTACAAACATATTGGACAATGCATGTGTGGTTCAGTCAGTATTCAATTTTATAGCCCAAAAAACATCACTGCCTACTCCCCGCAAAAATATGATTGCCAATATTGTATGCAACGATGTATCGATTACCTTTCAGACCCACTAGGTCAAATTAGCCTTGCCTCTTGCTCCCCTTTCCTAGAAGAAAAACAAGGCTTTGGACAAGCTACATTTCTGTTGTGCCCCAGTTGCCAAGGTGTTGTGGCGGTTGGTTACATTGGAAAGGATTTTTCGGTAGGTAGTCTTAATGCTACGCATTTAAATGAAGTTGATAAAGTCCAGAGAAATGTAGTTGTTTCGCCTAAAGCTTTAGATAGAACTGAAAAAATAACACGCTGGCGAGAGTTGTGGTCGGAGATCTTGGTGGTAGTGAAGTGTTGAGGTTCTGTTTAATATTTTTGACACCTAGGGTTTTATTTGACATTGCCTCTCTTTATATAAATGATCTTTAAAAGGACGTTATGAAACATATTGATGAGTATCTTTGCCAATGATTTCTTTATATAACTCTGGGTCGGTTGCGCCCTCAGTACCAATCATTAGAATAACGGAGTGCTCATTAATGTTAGCCGACTGGGCAAGTTCAGGATTATCTACCATTGTCTTTAAAGTAATTAAACCCGACGCTGAACATTCACCGCCAACAATGTTAGGTCGCTCACCTTTAGACTCTGCCAAAAAACGCATCATCGGTTTTACACCTTCATCGCTCACAGTAAGAACATGACTAGTACCATGGCGCAATATTGGCCAGGCTAATTCAGAAACCTCACCACAAGAAAGCCCAGCCATTATGGTTTCATCAACGATATCTACCAGGTAGATTTCATCACGTTGCATGCTCTCTAATACACAATCCGACATATATGATTCCATCACAATAACTTCTGGTAAATCCTCACGCCAGTACTTCCAAAAATAAGCTATTAACGCACCAGCCATGCCACCACAACCAGCTTGCAAAATGATATGCGTCAGTGTTTCTTTTTGTCCTTCTAATTGCTCGATCGTTTCGGCGGCTAATACGGTGTAACCCGCCATTACTTGTGTGGGTATTTCGCGATAACCTTCCCATGAGGTATCAGAAACTATCTGCCAGTCATGCTCCTCTGCCATTTTAATACATGCGGCAATCGAATCATCATAGTTACCCTCTACACGATGCACTATTGCGCCATTAGCAGCTAAGCTTTCAGCTCGCCCTTCGCTAACACCTGCATGAATAAATATATGACAAGGAATATTCTTTTGTTGCGCTCCCCAAGATACTGATCGACCGTGATTACCATCGGTTGCAGTACACACAGTCAGTGGTGAATCATCGCCTGCTGTAACACGTGTTTCTAATACATACTGTACTGCGTAAGCGCCACCTAAGGCTTTAAAAGCACCTAGGTTCAAGCGTGTTGATTCGTCTTTGTAATAAACCTTAGCTACGCCCATTTGCTGTGCAAAATCATCTAATGAAATCAAATTGGTGTGCTTGTAATCTGGCCATTGTGTGATCGATTGAAAAGCTTTCTTGCATTTACCTTTAGGGAAAAGTTCGTCAGCAACCTTGTGCATAGCATTGTTTTGCTTAGGGTTTTTATAGTAATTTATATATGAATATTTCATTTTTTTCTTCATGTAACAAGATAAAGGATAGAAGAACCCCAGAAAAGATGAGGGAATGTCTTTCACTAATGATTTGTTAAATCATTGTAAGTGTCGTTAGGATAATAAAAGTACATGCTTCTCCATTTAACTCAGGTTGATTTTAAAGGAGTATGAATAATTGCCAAGTTTAACAATCGATTAGGTATTTGTTTTTCCACAAAACGGCGATTATACCGATAACAAAACTCATTCAAGTATTCTTGTAAGTAATTACCCGTAACGCCATGAAACGTGCCCAACAAAAACGTTTTCAAATTACCTATCGCGATATGAACCCAAGGCAACCATTCGTCTACCTTTTCACTTGGCGTGACTCTTGGCTCATGTTGCTGTGTTTTATCTATAATATTTAACGCAGGATAAGCATCCGTTCTGACATGCTGATTAGCTAAAAGGTGATGTGATACAAATTCTTTTACTGTTTTAAAATTCACATTTTTAACCGCTTTCATTGCGATAAACCCTGCCTTTTTATGCTTGTTTTCACATGCTATGATAATGGGGGTTTTCCCTTCTGCTCCACGACCACGCTTGCCTTTGTGCTTACCGCCAACAAAGGCATCATCTAACTCTATTGTGCCCGACAATCGGTAGAGGCTATCCCTGTGTCCCATAGCCGCTCTCACTTTCGTTAACATAAGCCGAGCAGTCTTCCAATTCACTTCAATAAGCTTGCTTAGCCTTAACGCTGAAATACTGCCTTTGTCTGAGCCTATAAAATACAGTGCCCAAAACCATTTGAGTAACGGTAGATGACTACCATGAAATAAAGTACCTGACATCACCGATGTTTGCTTATGACAATGGCTGCATTCGGTTAATTCTCGGCAGTGAAGGTCAATCCCATTGTCGTGACCACATTGAGGACACATAAACCCATTAGGCCACTTCATTTCCTTCAGATACTGGAGACAATCTTTATTCGTTCTGAATTGCTGTTGCCACGTTAAAAAACTGGCTTCTGGCGTGTTCATGTTCGAACTCCCTTAAACTGTTTATTTTCATATACAGTTTAGTTCATGCCTGAGCAAAGTGGAGAAGCATGTAAAAGTATATCAAAACCAGATGATTAAAAATTATCAGGTTAGACCTACATTTGACTAAATCCTATCATTTTTGTATTTGCGTGATCTATTAATATCGATAAGGCAGACATTGCAATAATTAAAGCACTGAAATAAGAGAAGTTAGAGTCAATATTGGACTAACGTATATGCAGGCACGATACTATGATCCAGTTATCGGGCGGTTTTATAGTAATGACCCGATTGGATTTAGGGATGTGCACTCGTTTAATCGTTATGCTTATGCGAATAATAATCCGTATAAGTATATAGACCCAGACGGTCGCGAAACCCGCTTGATGGTGGAGGCACATCATTTAGATATGGATGTGGTCAATGGGAATATGACAGCAGGTGATCGGCTCGAAATTAGTGGTGCTCAAGCTGTGGGAGCAGCTATCGGCACTGTAGCTGCTGCCGGCGCAACTGCTTGCGCTGCTTCAGGAGCCTGTGCAGCGGCTGTTACAACTGCTGCTGCGACACAAGTTGGAAGCTCCATTAAAACTGATGGCTCCACAACTGCTAGTAGTATAAAAGCAAAAGCCGAGTCAGTTGGCTTCAAGCCAAGCCAAAGCGCAAATGGGCCATTGAAAATGGTTGACGAAAATGGGAAGGCGCGTGTAACTATTAAAGGTGGTAGTCAACGAGCACCCAGAAGCGATGGACCGCACGTTGAATTAAAAGACTCATCAGGCCAAAGAGTCAATCCTGCTGGGCAACCAGTGACAAGAAATAATCCAGAGAATCATACGCCAATCGAGAATGATCTATAATGAATTACTATGATATACCCGATTTAGAAAACATTTATCTAGAAGATTCCTTTGTTCTTGGAATAAAGGAATCCGCTGATAATATAGTATTTGCAATGGAATTTGTGTTGACGGAAAAACATCCCGAATATTCCCTACCTCAAAAAGATGAGCAATACTGCTATCGCAAAGGCAGTTTGTCGTTTAATCGGTGTAGAAAAATCACATGGCACAATAAGTCTTTTGAGCAATTTGTTGATAAAAATGGTGAAGTAGATATGGGAAATATAGATTCATTTACCAAAAACAATAGTGCTAATGTTTTGGAAGGTGATTGGGGCGAAATAGAAATATTGTCTGATGACTACTCAGTAGAATTAGACTAGTTCACATTTTATTTTGAATCCAAAGCCTCGCCCTCGCGGGGCTTTTTGTTGGGCATCAAGGGGCTTTATTTTTGTCTGCTTTTGAAGCCAAAGCGTTAAAGAGGTATAACGAGTAAACATTTTCGTTTACTAACGGTAAAGTGTTCCTCGGTATGTATTTAAATGTACCTCAAGTAAACGATATTATTTACTGTGATGGTTGCGCGAGCGACATGGAATATGCACTTACCATTCGCGATTGATTCAATCTTATGACCGCTTCGCTCATTCCGAACCGTCGACTCGATAGGCAGGTTACTGCCATAACAGGCAATTCAGCTATACTCAAACCATGCCAAACCTTAACGATATTTTCACCCCATCCACGCTCGATATGGCCTACCGTTGGCTATGTAAGCAACGGCGTAACTTTCTCGCCAATACCGATATCTGGGATCTGCGCTTTCATTGGCACACGCTTCGACAGGAACTACTTAAGTCGCTCCACAAACAAGACTACACCTTCATGCCGCTGAGCAATGGCTTTGTCTGACCACTGAATTTGAAAAATACTTTTGTTATGCGGCCGGTGCCGAGCACATGATGAATAGTTTTAAACTCCACACTAACCATCAACGGATGCGAGGTATGGGTAAGGCAAAAGTACTACTTTCAACTGGGTGATATAAAGGTGAGGGGTGAGAGCTCAGACACTCACTCTCTTTAAACTCGTGTACTACAACAATATCGAACCATCCCAATCTGCAGCTAGTTCGGTATTTTGTAACGTGGCACATTGCTCTAAGTGATGCATAGCGAGGGTGTCTCCAGGGTAAATATTCAGAGCTTGTTGGAAATGAGTGATAGCCTGTTGCCATTGTTGTTGTTTTCGATAACCCAGACCTTGTTCAATCAATGCAGCGTTGGCTAATTTTAATTGTTTTACCTTAGGGTCTTGGTGATCGATAATTTCATACACTTCTATTGGTGATTTTCTGCCTTTGACTCTTACCCAATCCAGTAAACGATATTCAAACAAGCTTTTAGCTTCTGCTTGGTGCAGAGTCTGGGCGCTGATGACGATGTCGGTATTGTATTTTGGGGCAAGGGTTTCGAGTCTAAAGGCGATGTTAACGCTGTCACCTATTACGGTGGTGTCCATGCGGTCGTCTGAGCCAACGGTGCCGATAATCACTGGGCCAAAATGGATGCCAATACCAATATTCACTGGCGGATAATTACAATTTGAGCGATGTTGGTTATACAGATTAATGGCAAAACGCAAATCGAGTGCCGCACGGATAGCGTCTTGAGCTTTGTCAGTATTGGTGCCAGTTGGTCTATCAAATAACGCCATGACAGCGTCACCGATAAATTTATCGATAAAACCATTGTTTTTATGAATAGGTTCGTTCATGCGTAAGAAGTAGGAATTCAGAAAATTCATTAATTCTTGGGGACTCATTTGTTCCGATAAGCTAGTAAAACCACGAATATCTGAAAATAAAATCGCCAACTCATCTTCATCTGCTCGACCAAGTTCTAAGGTATCTGAACCATGTTTGGCGAGGTGATCAATAAACTGTTTAGGCACAAACTTACGAAAGGTTTGGTTTAAACGTGTCGCCTCGTCGGCTTTGTTTTTGTATTGTTGCAGTGTTACTTCGTTTTGTGATAGTTGTGCTATTTGTTGTTCAATTCGTTGGGCTTTTCCGATGTTTGTTACATTACTGCCAGTGAGACGCGCTGTTTTTTTAAGAAGCACAACTAACACTATTGTGTAGAGTGCAATAATAGTTAATAAAAACAGCGGTAATGGTTGTAATACTTGCGCAAGCATTAGGTGTATTTTATCTCTTTGTAACTTGATAATGATTTATAGAATGTTTATAAATCATTATCAATTGATCATTGCTTAACTGCAACGGGCTGCAACATTAGCCAAAACTTTATCGGCAATGGTTAATGTTTGTTGCACAATTTCGTCGGTATGTGCTGCGGATACAAAACCGCCTTCGTATGAAGCAGGAGCAAAGTATACGCCATTTTCTAACATACCATGATAGAAGTGATTAAATTGTTCGATGTTGCAACTAGTGGCTTGTTGATAATTGATGACGCGTTCTACGTCAGTAAAAAACAGCCCAAACATGCTACCTGCATAGTTAACCGACATTGGAATGCCATGTTTGTTGGCTATTTTCTTCATTCCTTCTGCTAAGGTTTGCGTGGTTTGTGTGAGTTGCTCGTATAAACCCTCTTTCTCAATTTCGCCTAAAGAGGCTAAACCAGCCGCCATTGCGACGGGGTTACCCGATAATGTGCCTGCTTGATATACCGGTCCATCAGGAGAAATATGCCTCATGATTTCAGCTTTTCCACCAAATGCGCCTACTGGCATACCACCGCCGATTACTTTGCCTAAACAAGTAAGATCGGGTTTGATATTGTATTTTTCTTGAGCGCCACCTCTGGCTACACGAAAGCCAGTCATGACTTCATCAAAAATAAGTAAAGCACCGTATTGGTCACAAATATCTCTAAGACCTTGTAAAAAACCATCAACAGGGGGAATGCAGTTCATATTGCCTGCTACAGGCTCAACAATAATACAGGCGATATCGCCAGGATGTTGTTCAAATGCATAAGTCACAGAGTCGAGATTGTTAAAATCTGCAGTGAGGGTATGTTTAGCATAATCAGCCGGAATACCCGGTGAACTAGGTACGCCGAAGGTTAATGCACCTGAGCCGGCTTTTACGAGTAACGAGTCGGCATGGCCATGGTAACACCCTTCAAATTTTAAAATTTTATCGCGATTGGTGAAGCCACGGGCTAAACGTATGGCGCTCATGGTTGCTTCTGTGCCTGAATTCACCATACGTAACACTTGCATTGTCGGTACGAGTTCACTGACTTTTTCAGCCATGAGCACTTCTGCTTCGGTCGGTGCGCCAAAACTTAACCCATTGGCTGCTGCATCAATCACGGCTTGACGAATAACAGGATTGTTGTGGCCTAACACCATAGGTCCCCAAGATTGCACGTAATCGATATAACGTTTGCCGTCTACGTCAAAAATATAGGGGCCATCAGCTTTGCTGATAAAAGGTGGTGTGCCACCCACTGCCTTAAAGGCTCGAACTGGGGAATTCACGCCGCCGGGGATGTGTTGTTTGGCGCGTGCGAAAAGGCTTTTTGATTTTTGCATAGTGACTTCTTTAATTAAGTGAATTTATTTACTGATCATTTGGTGGTCATTTGTTTATTAGCTAACTATTTACGTGCCAAAGTACTTCTCGATCAAACTGTGTAACAATATTTTCTACCCCAAGGGTCATGGCAAATAATGCCATACGCACTAAAACGCCATTATCGGTTTGCCGGAAAATGGCGAGATTAGGGTTAAGATTTAAATCGTTATCCAGCTCATTGGCTTCTGCTCGAGAATCGCGAGGTAATGGGTGCATAATAACTGTCTTCGACTGAAAATGTTTGGTGTAAATCTGTTGATTTAAACGAAATTTTCCTCTGTATTGGTTGGCTTCTTCTTGAGAAGGAAAACGTTCTTCTTGAATCCGTGTCTGGTAACAAATATCTGCGTCTACAATGCCTTCAAACTGATCCGTAATTTTGCATTGATGACCTGCGTTCTCGATCGCATCAATAATCGCAGTCGGCATGGCTAATTCTTTAGGCGAGATCAACGTAAAACGAACATTGTTAAATAAACATAATAACTTTGACAACGAATGCACGGTTCTACCGTATTTTAAATCGCCAATCATAGCGATGTGCATACCATCAATACTACTTCCATGATCGAGCAATTCCTTTTGGATAGTGTACAAGTCTAATAATGCTTGAGTGGGGTGCTCATTAGCACCATCGCCACCGTTGATTACAGGTATGCGACTACCTTCTGCAAACTCTGCCACAGAGCCAGAATCAGGGTGACGCATTGCTATGATGTCGGAATAACCACTTAAAACTCGTGCCGTGTCGTATAAAGACTCCCCCTTTGCTAAAGCGGAGTTACTTAGCCCTGTTGTTTCCCGCACTTCACCCCCTAACAAATTAAATGCGGTCCCAAAACTGACTCTTGTTCGGGTACTAGGCTCGAAGAACAAGTTACCTAAGATAGCGCCATCTAATACGGTTGTACGTTTTTTCCGCTTTGCATAGGGCAACATTTGGTGAGCTACATTAAATACTCTCTCAATCGCGTCGCGGTCAAACTGATTGACCGACAAAATATGATTACCTTTAAAATTCATCTGCTGCGTAACTTATACAAGCTTAACATATCCAGTATTTTACCAAAATTAGTGAGCACTCTCTAATGCCAATGTCATAAATTTACTATTATGATCATCTTTAGAGTGTGCAAAGGGGTTACAAAACTCAAAACCATAAGTGTTGTAAAGTGCAATGGCGGGTTGAAAAAAGACTTGTGAGCCAGTTTCTAAACTTAAGCGCTCTAAACCTCGGGTTTTAGCTTGACGAATAATATGTTCTAGTAAGTGAGCGGCAACCCACCTACTTAAATGTTGGCGCGCAGTGCTAGTACTTTGGGATGGGTTAGATTATCTATTACTATTCGCAAAGTTCGCAAAAAAATGTCCACATATTCATTTTATATTTTAAGAATAATAACGTGGGCAGATTGTTGTTTTCAATAGCGAATTATCTTTGTTTACTTTTACTTTTACTTTGACGAGAAACTTTTATCGGCCTGGACTTGTTTTGTTTATTTGAGCTAACTCGATAGTTTTTACTTTTATGACTACTTTGATTATTCGGTTTGAAACTGCTCGTTTTATGTTGAGTGTTAACTGTGGAGCGTTTTACTTGGTTACTTTGCGAGCCTATCGATACCTTTTTGTGTGAATATTCGCTATCTCTCTGCTTATTTTCAACTCTAACTGTTTTGGTAGGGCGATACTTACTGTTCATTTTTTGTGTTTGATGCTTTTTATTTTGATTGATAATCCGTTGTTTATTCGTCACTAACGCATCCGTATTATCTGTCTTAACCGTTTTTGTTTGACGGGCAGTGTGTTGTTGATTACCTAAGGCTTGTTTGAACTGCTTAGCATTGCTTTTGTTATGTCTTTTTGAGTAATCATTAACATTTAACACTCTTTGCTTATCAAGCTGTTGGTAGCTTTGTCTTTTGTCGCCACCATTAACGGTTCGCACAATACGCTGACCATTAATTCGATGTTGTGCACCCCGTCTATGTTGCTGGTTATGACTCCAGCGAGGGTATTCTTTAACCCGAACCACTTGACGTCTGTTGTGGTTATTTGACCAGTATCTGTTAGCATTACTACGGTAGTGATAGTTAGCTACAACATGACGATTACGCCAATTAAAGCCACCAAAATAAAAGCTGGGGCGAATGTTAAACCCTATACTCCAATACAAACCAGCATTAAAAATACTGTGTGCTGGTCTATGCCAATAATAAGGTTGATTGTTGTGCCACCACCAGTTGCCATAAACAACGCGCGTATCGTAGTAGGGTATATAGACTACTTCTTCCCGTACCGTTTCTATAATAATCTCACCCTCTTCTTGGGCTACATTTACATAGTCATTATTAGCTAAATTTCCTTGTTGGTAGGCTTTTTGACGTAAGTTTTGAATGCTTGTTAGTATCTGCGGTTCATTCACTAAAAACGCGCTACCTAGGGATTGTAGCCAGTCCAAGTCTGCACTGAGTTTCTGTAATAGTTCATTAAACGGCACTAAGGCTTGGATGCTGGGATCCCAACCTTTATCTTCCACTGCATTGAGAGCTTGTTGTTCATCTAAGTCTGCATTTGCTGCACGCCAACGAGCGGCTTGAATCACTTCTAAAGGGTAGGTTGATGCCACCAAAATATGTGAGAGTAACGTGTCAGGATAAAGGGCAATGGGCGCTAACATTTGATCAAGTTGTGCTTGATCTAGCACGATAGATTCAGAGGTTTGAGAGCTTGATTCATCTTGGGCTTGAGCAAGTTGCACAACGCTGCCTACAAATAGGCATAAAACACATATATAAATGAATAGGTACTTGGTTTGATTTTGCATAACCCTTTCCTTCTTTAATCGAAAATCCAATGCTACCGAAAAGTATAGGCAACATTTAAGACTGTAGATTAGGTTATACGTTTGCCAGCCTTAACCATGGCTGAATATTCACTGACTATTTAAGCAGTTCCTTATCAAACTGATGACCTAACTTCTCTGTTTTAGTGCGAATGTAGTTTCGATTTTCATCGGTTATTCCGTGATCAATGGGAGTTCGTTGGGCCACGTTAATTCCCATGTTGGAAAGAGCTAAACTTTTCTTGGGGTTGTTAGTCATGAGGTTGACATTTTTGATATTCAATTTGTCTAACATCAACTTACAGATACCATAATCCCTAATATCAGCATCAAAACCCAAGTGTTCATTTGCTTCGACTGTATCCATGCCTTCGTCTTGTAACTGATAGGCACGGATCTTATTGAGTAACCCTATGCCCCTGCCTTCCTGACGCAAATACAACAAGACACCTTTACCTTGCTGAACAATATTTTCCAACGCCTTTTCTAGTTGAGCACCACAATCACAGCGAGTACTGAATAACGCATCCCCAGTTAAACATTCAGAATGAATACGAATAGGCACAATATCGTCTGCATCCCATTGACCGTAGGAGAGGGCGACATGTTCTTGGGCTAGTTCATTATCAATAAAACCATGAATAAGAAATTTACCCCAATGAGTAGGTAATTTGGCCGAACTAACATATTGATACTGCTCTGATTTAGGCTTCATAATTTGTAAAACGTACTTAATTAGGGGAAATTTACGGGCTATATACCCATTTACTGCGTACTACAACATTCGAGTTTATGTACAATCTTGTCTTAAAGAAATCACTATATGGGCATGAATCAGTCTTTTACAATAGCGTGAGATTATCTATGTCGAGTAAAATCAGCCAGTGCATTAGGTTTAGCAACACCATATCCTTGGGCAAAATCAACCCCCATTTTACCCAGCTCCACCATGATTTCCGTTGATTCTACGAACTCGGCGACTGTCTCCATTCCCATGGCTTTGGCCACGTCTTTAATTGAATTAACCATAGCCATGTCTACGGGGTCAACTAGGATGTCTTTTACAAAACCACCGTCTATCTTGACCTGATCGACGGGCAAGTTTTTTAAATAGCTATAGGAAGAAAATCCACTACCAAAATCATCTAAGGCAAACAAACACCCCAATTTGTGAAAGGTATTAATAAACTCTAAGGTTTCATCCATCTTTAAAATGGCCATACTTTCTGTAATTTCGAAGCATACTTTTGCATAAGGAATTTTGTACTTTTCAAAGGCATTTAAAACAAATAGTTTCAGCTCTTTATCTGCTAATGAGTGACCACTTAGGTTAATGCTGACTCGCGTCAGTTCAGCGTTATGTTTGGGGTTATCTGCCAACCAGCAAAAATAATTTTCTACTACCCAACGGTCTATTTGTGCAGTGAGGTTATAACGTTCGGCAGCGGGAAAAAATGTACTGGGAGGGACAATGTTGCCTTCCTGATCCCGCATTCTGAGTAATATTTCATAGTGATGACCTTCTATACGTTGACTCAGCGCTTGATAATGTTGGTAATACAGCTCAAAGCTGTCGTTTTCCAAGGCATGATTGATATGTGACACCCAAGACATTTCAGACTCATAGCGCTGCATATGCTCATCTTCCGCAGAATAAGTATGTACTTGGTTACGCCCACGCTCTTTGGCTAAATAACAGGCCGCATCGGCCATACTTAATAATTGCTCTGGCGAATTGATATTAGGCTGCCAAGGCACTTGGCCAATACTAATACCTAATGTGAAGATGCGATTTTCCCAAATGAAACGGAATTCTTGTACAGCATTGAGCAGTTTATTGGCCAGCAAGTAGGCCATTTGTGCATTATCCCCTTCAAGTAATACACCAAACTCATCACCACCAAGTCTTGCCAAAATACCTTTTCCCAACACTACTGCATCAAGTTTTTGTGATAATTGCTTGATTAATAAGTCGCCTGCTTTGTGCCCGCAGGTGTCATTAACCACCTTAAACTGGTCTAAGTCCATGTAAAGTAGTGTTAAATCACTGTTTTGATTTTGAGCTTTAAGCAAACCACTTTGAAGTCGCCGTTCAAATTCGCGTCTATTGTAGACTCCCGTAAGTGAATCGTGTGTGGCCAAATATTCCAGACTAATATTTGACTGTTTTCGATCGGTTACATCTGATATTGAACCAAACAGGTACTGTTTTTCGTGCTCTCGCTTGATTTGCCCTGAGATTACAAACCAAAATTCACTGCCATCTTTACGTATGCCTTTTATTTCTTTACCAATGACTTTACCGCTTTTATGTATCTCTCCAAGCATAATCGCACGGTCTTGAGGAGTAGCATAAAACTGAGCGGCATTATGTATTTCCCTCAACATCTCAGCTTCGTCGAGATAACCAAACAGGCTGCACATGGCAGGATTAACGCTTATTAGTTGACCGTCCAGACTGGAAGTATATAACCCCTCTGCGGAATTCCTGAATAAGTCATAAAAGTGTTGCAGATCTTTAATTGCTAGTTGTTGTTGCATGTTGTGACGGTATGTTAGTACGCGCTCATGAGCTTCAATGGCTAGTGCGATTATCATAATGCCCAACATAATTAACACAGTAAATATCAGGGATATCTTTTGCGTTAGTGGAATACCAGATAAAAATAACGTCACTTGTCCAAAGCCACTTATGGCAATAAAAGTAAGCCCTAACAAACCAACTAAGTTAGCCGTTTTTTTATCAGGTTTATGATAGAAAAATGCTAGTAACCCGATAAGCGTCCCAGATAAAGCCGCCATCAATGCTGAAAATGTTATTTGCAGTCCGCTATCCGGGGTGAAAGTCATTCCCAGAGTAATAAATCCAAAACTATATAAAGCATATCGCCAGACAGTCGGGACTCTTTCTAATATGGCAAAAGTGACTTTTGCTGAGGTTAATAATAATAATCCAAGCAGTGCACAGCTAAGATTGGATATGTAGGCAGTAATACCTGTTATTTGACCCAATACCCCCTTGGTGTTTAAAAATAATAATAAAAATGCGGCACTGGAAAGAGCAAACCAAAAACGCACGGGACTGCGCATAAAGATGTAAGTAATCAAAAAATAACAGGCAAGCAAAGCAAGCCCACCACTAATAAAACCAATGATTGCTAAAAGCAGTTGTTCTCTTTCGACCAATGAAGATTGTTTGTCTAGATCTACAGGGAAGACTAATGGGCCATCGTCGTTAATTCTTATAAAAACCGTTACCACTTGTTGTTCTGCACCGATCGGGGTAATAAATAGTCGGTGTTTTAAAGCACGTTTTGAATAATCTCGATTACCTCCCATTAAGTAAGAGCCTAAGATACGATCTTTTTCATCCAATAAAAAAACATCAACATAATCCAATTGAGGATTGCCAACTGTCAAAAAATACTGCTCCTCGTCAGGGTCATCAAACACAATGTTGAACTTCCCCCATAGGCTTTTATCTTGGTTGACTTGATTGGGCAAATAGCCGGTCTGCCAATCTTGTAAATGTTGAATGTCTGATAACTGTAAGCTTTTGTCTTCCACCAACCAGTCAATTTTACCCAGTAAATTAATATGAGAGTTTTGCTTTGATATCACTAACTGCTCTGATGCAATGTTTTTTGAGTGCCAAAAAGCACATAAAAAACATAACATTAAACCAATAGAGTAGAGTGATTTCATGGTAGTCCTGACGGTATGACGCATGATATACGTTGGCGTATATTGAATGTGATTGCCACTACTTTTGAAAAAATATCTAAGCTGATCCAAAGATGATATTCCTAACTACTGCAGGATATTTCTAACTCTTTTCCCCAATCGGGGGGAAGTGCAGAGAATTTTTGGTACTCGTCAATATCTTCGTATGGCTTTTTCAGTGCCATAGAGCTGTGATTCAATACACCATGCTTAGCGAACATCGCGTTGAATAAATGGCTTTCGTGTTGCCATTCACTCGGGAGGTTTAATTCTGTTGCAAGACTGTGATTAAAAACTGCTAAGCGTGAGTTTATCAATTTAATTGGCTTGACTTCACTACCAAGTGCAGTAAGTTCTTCAGCAAACGAGTACTCTAACTTCATATAAAACGCTTATTTAATAACATTCATTATCTACTCATACATTTGGGTGAAACACTGAGGATCAAACATGAAAAAAATTCACATTAATATATTAAGCATTGTTTTTGCTGCAGCTGGACTAGTGTCGCAACCAATACTCGCAGCAGATATTGCAGCAGGCAAATCTAAATCTGTGACTTGTGGAGCGTGCCATGGAAACAATGGTATTTCTATGATCCCCATGTATCCTAACCTAGCTGGACAGAAAGAACAGTATTTGGTTATACAGTTAAAAGCATTTCGTGATGGCGATCGCAAAAATATGGTAATGACACCTATGGCCACGGGATTAAGTGATACCGATATTGACAATCTATCTGCATATTTTTCGAGTTTAGATCCAGCTGGGAAATAAACGTTCGATTCACTTAATTTACTTTAATACGTTCCTTGTCCCTAATTCAGAGAGCAATAAATGACTGAAAATTTTCAAGCTATCACCCAGTTTATCGTCGAAATTGAAAAATTAAAAAATGTTGAACGTAAAATTAAACCGGTTGGTTTATCACGTTATGAAAATAGCGCTGAACATAGTTGGCAAATTGCTTTGTTGTCGTTAACACTTTTGCCCTACGCAGAGCAAAGTCCAGACCCATTAACAGTCGTCACTATGTTGTTGTTACATGACATTGTAGAAATAGATACGGGTGATAAGTTCGCCTATGATGCTAACCATAATGACTATGAAAATGAATTGGTATCGGCACAAAGAATTTTTGCTATCTTGCCTAATGAACAAGCAAAAGCTTATCTCAAACTCTGGATTGACTTTGAACAAGCTGAAACGCCAGAGGCGCAATTTGCTAAAGCTATAGACAGGTTAATGCCTGTGATACAAAACCTTTATAACGGCTGTCAAAGCTGGATTGACCACGATGTTTCTGTCAGCCAAATATTACTTAAAAATGCTGTTATTGAAAAGGCTAACCCACAATTGTGGCAATGGATAAAGCAGCAAGTTATAGAGGCAGGCGAACGGGTGGGGTTGAGGCGTGAATAAAAAGTACGCATATACATCCAAATTTTGAAACTAAAGTGGTATAGGTATAAGCGTATAAAACGTTCATAATATTTTATTAAGGAAAGCTAGATGATTATACTTCACCATTTAAATAATTCCCGTTCGCAACGCATTTTGTGGCTGCTAGAAGAGCTAAATCTAGAATACGAAGTTAAGCTCTATCAAAGAGATAGCGTAACCAATTTAGCACCTAACACACTGACATTAATTCACCCTTTAGGTAAATCCCCGATCATTACCGATGGGGATATCACTGTGGCTGAATCTGGCGCCATAATTGAATATTTAATCGGGACCTATTACAAAAAGGGAACGGAGGGGCAACTCACCGATCCCAAGCGTGGTACTGAGGTACATAGGCAATATACATACTGGCTGCACTTTGCTGAAGGCACACTGATGCCACCTTTAGTCGCTAAATTAGTGCTGGATAGAGTCAGAGCCAATGCCAAACCCTTTTTTATTAAAATCATTGCCAATAAGATTGTTGATCAATTAATGGCGGCTTATTACGGTCCGATAATAGCCAAAAACATGGATTACATTGAAAGTCATTTAACACATAACGCTTGGTTCGCAGGTGAAGAGTTATCAGGTGCGGATATACAAATGAGTTTTCCACTTGAAGCAGCAGTGGCTCGAGGTAATACCAAATCCTTTCCCAACATTACTCAGTTTGTTGAAAAAGTTCATGCAAGACCTGCTTATCAAGCGGCCTTAGAAAAAGGTGGAAAATACGATTATGTCTAGGGTATTTTAGAGTCGTAAAATTCTCAGGTTTTAAATGAACGTCTGTGACTCAGGGTTTACTTTCAGGCATTTAGTCTTCTTCTGTTTTTTTAGTTAAGCTCATCTCCATCATAAGTTTTCTAGCTTCTTTGGGAATGAGCTGAGTATTGTCTTTTTCTAAATCTTCATCATCGGGTAATGGTTGACCGGTAAAAGCATGTAAGAATGCTTCACACAATAATTCAGAATTAGTTGCATGACGCAAATTATTCACCTGACGGCGAGTTCGCTCGTCGGTGAGTACTTTCAGTACTTTAAGGGGTATAGAGACTGTGACTTTTTTCACCATCTCACTTTTTTTACCGTGTTCCGCGTAAGGGTGAATATATTCACCGTTCCATTTTGTCAAATTAGCCATTTTTTTAATCTTTTGTCTTTCTTATGCATTGAAATTCTAAACAATACGGGCAAAAGGTCAATGATAGACTGCTAAACATCTTGACGTCTTTATGTTCAAAGTTTATTTTAGACGTCTAAACGGCTAAAAATTTTGGAGTTACCCATGGCGTCTTACGCACAAGGGATAGATGCATTAAATCAATCATTATCAGAGGTGAAAGGGATTGATGTCTCCTTTGAATTTTTTCCACCTAAAACCGAGTCAATGGAACAAACGTTGTGGAAATCTGTAGAGCGTTTAGCGCCCCTAAAGCCCTCTTATATGTCTGTGACTTATGGTGCTAATAGTGGTGAACGAGACAGAACCCATGATGTGGTGAAACGTATTCAGGCTGAGACAGGCATTCAGGCTGTGCCCCATTTGACCTGTGTGGATGCAACCCGTGAAGAACTCATTGAAATTGCCAAAGATTATTGGAAAAGCGGGATCAGAAAAATTGTCGCATTGCGAGGTGATTTACCAGAAGGTGTTGAAAAGCCTCAGTCTTACGCCTCTGATTTAGTCGCATTGCTAAAAGAGGTGGCAGACTTCGAAATTGCAGTAGCCGCTTATCCTGAGAAACACCCAGAAGCGCCCAGTAGCCAATTTGATTTACTCAATTTAAAACGAAAAGCCGATGCTGGTGCTACCGAAGCGATCAGTCAGTTTTTCTTTGATGCTGAAGTCTTTTTACGTTTTCGTGATCGCGCTGCGGCCGCGGGGATTGATTTAGATATTGTGCCAGGAATATTGCCTGTGACCAATTATCAAACTTTGCAACGTTTCGCTGGTTTTACCAATGTACATGTGCCTCAGTGGTTACATAAAATGTACGATGGTTTAGATAAAGACGATCAGACCACACGTAATTTGATGGGGGCTAACATTTCTATGGATATGGTCAAAGTTTTAGCTAAAGAAGGAGTGAGGAAATTCCATTTTTACACTCTTAACCGAAGTGAATTGAGTTACGCTATTTGCCATATGTTGGGTGTTAGAGCAGACTAAAAGCAAGTAATCACTGAAATCACTAATGGTGTCGTTCCATGCAAACGAATACTTTTGACATTCAAAAACTAAAACAAGGGTTAATCACAGCAAAAAATTTCTTTTTGCTGTTTGTTAGACATTGTAAACAAGACAAAATAACGGTGTCAGCAGGCCATTTAGCCTTCGTATCATTGTTGTCTCTTGTGCCTTTTATCATGGTGTTTTTTACTATATTGTCGGCTTTCCCTGCGTTTGCCGATGCCAGAGGTGAACTTGAAGAGCTTATTTTTAGTAGTTTTGTACCTCATGCAGGTGGGCAAGTACAAACCTATGTCACGGAGTTTGTGAGTAACGCATCTGGAATGGGGGCAATCGGGATCTTGTCTTTGATGGTCGTCGCATTGATGCTGATATCCAATATCGATAAAACCCTTAACAGTATCTGGCAATCACAAAGTGAAAGACCAATAATTTTTACCTTTGCGATTTATTGGATGGTGCTGACACTAGGCCCCCTTTTGATGGGGTCAAGCGTAGCATTAAGTACTTACTTAGTGAGTTTGGCCAATTCAGCCGAAGAATACACGCTTGGTGTGACGACTACCATACTGAAAGTAGTGCCTTTTATTACGTCTGTTGGTGCGTTCTTTCTTATCTATATGTTGGTGCCAAACAAAAAAATTGATCCGAAACATGCAGCATTTGGAGCCTTAGTAGGGGCTGTGTTATTTGAAACCAGCAAAAAAGCGTTTGCCTTATACGTAACAAGTTTTCCTTCATATCAACTGATTTATGGTGCTTTAGCGGTGATCCCAATTTTGTTTGTTTGGGTGTATTTGTCTTGGGTGGTGGTATTGATTGGGGCAGAGATGACCCATGTATTGGAAGTATTTTTAAACGATGAAGCACAAGACATGTTTGTTGAAGAGGATGACGAACTCAGTTCGCCATCCTAGGGGCAGTTGAGCCTAACTTAATTATTGGCCTTTTATACTAGAAATAAAGCTATTTGATTCAGCAATTGCTTTGTTCATTTCTGATACAAACTGTTTAATCTCTTTCTTTATTCCATTAAACTCGCCTTGCAATGCGCCTATGGCACTGGCGTTTAGATTGTGTTTCAAATACAGCACATTATCTCTTAATGCAGATAAGATGGGCTCCATAGTGCTCTCAGCTTTACGCATAGTACGAACTAAAGAAGTATAGCGACCTTGGGTATCTTTTAATTGCTTCTGACTCTCACGCTTAAGTTTGGCGTTGGTATACTTTTCTAGCTCATCTTCCCATTCATCAAATAATGCCTCTGCAACACCCTCTACTTTGTTTATGCGGTTTGATAATGTGCTGGCAGACTCTTCACTGGCTTCAAATTCATCTTTGAGTTGGCTGTATACATCTTGCAGTTCGCCGCCGTTAAAGTTAATTAGCTGACTAAATTCATCCAATGCTGAGCTAAATTGCTTTTGGGCATCTTCTTGAGAATCTTTTGCGTCTTCTACTCTGTCAACTAAGATATCGCGTTTTTCGACGCCCACCTTTTCCCATGCAGCATAATATGCACTTTGGCATCCAGCTAAGAAAATGAGTAATGATACTAATATAATTTTTTTCATCGTTAACCTTTATATCGGGCAGCATCAATGATGGCCCAGACATGAAAAATAAAACCGAAAATAGCCATAAAAAATAAAATTCCTGTGGCGGCTAGAGAATAATTGACACTCACCAACACAAAAAATAAAATGGCAGCTAAAATTCTACCTTGTACCAATTGACCTAATCCGGGAATAAAAAAACTACAAATTGCGGCTAATACGTTACCACCTGAACCTTGTCCTGACATATTCTGTCTCCGTTAATAATAAAATAATTTTTCATGGGTATATGTAGTAAATTAAATCATTACAGAAAAATAAACAAATGGGATATGTAAATTCATATGACTCAACTCTTCCCCGATATTCAAGCTTTTACATCAGAAATGTTAGCCGTATCGAACGAACATTCATTATATGTGGAACAAACAGGTAATCCCAGAGGTATTCCTGTGTTGTACTTACATGGGGGCCCTGGGGCTGGGATTGGAAAGGATTACCGCCGATTTTTTGACCCTGATAAATACTGGATAATTGGTTTTGATCAAAGAGGGTGTGGGAAATCCATTCCTTTTGGCGAACTTGATAATAATAACAGTCATGCTTTGGTCGACGATGTACTTTTGATCCAGCAACATCTCAAGATTAAAAAATGGGTGTTATTTGGTGGTTCTTGGGGGGCCACATTGGCTTTGCTGGTGGCAATTCGGCAACCCAAAAATGTTATAGGGCTTATTTTACGTGGGATTTTTCTAGCAAGAGAGCAAGATTATACTTGGTATCTAGAGGCATCAGGTGGCGCTGCGCAGCTCTTCCCAGAATATTACCAAGACTTTCTAGCACCAATAGAAAGTAGACCTGCCGATGTAATGATCGTTGATGCCTATTACCAAATATTTAATAGTAATAACGAAGTGAAAAAAATGGCGGCTATCAAGGCGTGGTGTTTGTGGGAAGCTCGAATTAGCCGTCTTCATTGCCAGTTTGATGAGGACTTACTGGTTTCAGATGTGCATCGAGCTATTAGTTTGGCTATGTTGGAATGCCACTACATAAAACATCTTTGTTTTATTCCTGAAAATTTTATTTTGCAAAATATTGATAAAATACAACATCTGCCCGCGACTATTATTCATGGACGGTATGACTGTGTATGCAAAATTGAAGCTGCTTATTCATTAAGCCAACAGTGGCAAAATAGCCAACTTAATATCGTTCCCGGATCCGGGCATAGTGCGGGTGAGAAAATGATTACTCAAGCCTTATGTGCCGCCAGTAAATCTATGGCTACATTTTGGTTGGAGCAGCAATGATTGCCCTAATTCAAAGGGTTAAACAGGCTAAAGTAGAAGTAGCTGGGCATACTATCGGTGAAATTGGTCAAGGCATTTTAGTGTTGTTGGGGGTTGAAAAAAGTGATGATATACTTAAGACACAAAAACTGAGTCAGAAAGTGATGAATTATCGTATTTTTTCCGATCAACAAGGAAAAATGAATCTTAATGTATGGCAAGTGGAAGGTGAATTGCTGATTGTTTCACAGTTTACTTTAGTCGCAGATACACAAAGTGGTAATCGCCCAAGTTTTTCCAGTGCCGCGCCTGCTGAGTTAGGTGAAGCCCTATATGAATACTTTATCGAATGTTGCCAAACCAAGGGGATGGCTTGCCAAACAGGAGAGTTTGGTGCAGACATGCAGGTTTCATTGTTGAATGATGGCCCCGTCACTTTTCAACTACAAGTATAATTTGCCGCTGCCCGATTTATAGTTTCTAATAGCCCGCTACTGTTGAGGTTAACTGTCTTCAGCCAAATAAATACATGGGGAGCCTTGATCAGATGTATAAAATTGATACGCCATCGAGTGAACAAGATTTTACTGACTATTTTGCATTTCGTTGGAAAATGCTAAGAGAGCCTTGGAAATACCCTGAAGGCTCTGAAAAAGATGAATACGAACAAGTCAGTCAACATCGAATGATCCGTAACCCTGATGGCGATGTGATTGCCGTTGGCCGAGTACATATGAATTCGGCAGAAGAAGCCCAAGTGCGCCATATTGCAGTTAAAAAAGACTACCAAGGCAAGGGGTTGGCAAAAATGTTAGTTGCCTCTTTAGAGGCAGTAGCCAGAGCAGAGGGGGCGGTGCGCATTGTAACCAACAGTACCCAGGCATCTGTCGCGTTGTTTACCAGCTTGGGGTTTAAAGCACAAAGCGGCGCACCCAAAGAGCTAGGAGAGCAACAACGTCAGCAAATGGTGAAAAAACTCACCGATCCAGGCAGTATTCTGTTACATCCAAAATGGTGCAAGTTACTTCAAAGCACTTGGCATGACACTATCCCTATTAGTAAACAAATGGGTATCAAAATACATCAATATACCGGACGTACTCTTGAGAATCGGGCATCTTTGAATAAAAATATTAATCTTCATGGCACTATGTTCGCGGGCAGCATTTTTTCTCTGGCAACATTGACTGGTTGGGGCATGATATTTTTGCAGCTTAAAGAAAAGGGGCTAGATGGTGAAATTGTGTTAGGTGACGGTAACATTCATTATCATAAACCTATTACTATGCAGCCAAGAGCGTTGTGTAATATTGAGTCCCTGAGTGGTAAATTGGAACCTTTGAGTAAAAATAAAAAATGCCAGATTAAGCTGAATGTTGCTATTTTAGACGGTGATAACGCTGTCGCTGAATTTTCTGGAGTATTTTGGGTATTGCCCAATAGCTAAACTGAGGATTGAATTTATTATTGAGCAATAAAAAAGCGCGATATTCGCGCTTTTTATATAACTGTCGATTTATCAATATGCAGTTAAGCAACCATCGAAGTCTGTAGCTTTTTCATCGCGTTCTTTTCAATTTGACGAACACGCTCAGCAGATACTTGATACTTATCAGCTAAGTCTTGTAAGGTTGTTTTGTCATCTGACAACCAGCGAGTTTGGATGATATGTTGGCTCCGGTCGTCAAGTGTTTTGAGTGCAGCGTACAATCTGCCGGATGCATTCGAATCCCAGTCAGCATTGATAACATCAGATTCTACATCTGTTGTTTTATCTTCAAGAAATTGTACTGGTGCAAAACTACCACTTTCATCATCATCAGCAGACAAATCGAAAGCTTGATCATGACTGCTCATACGAGCTTCCATTTGCAACACTTCTTTGGTGCTTACATCCAACGTTTCTGCAACCTTTTGAACTTCTGCATGGGTAAACCAACCGAGACGCTTCTTGTTCTTACGTAGGTTGAAAAACAACTTACGTTGGGCCTTGGTAGTTGCAACTTTAACGATACGCCAGTTCTTTAATACAAATTCATGTATCTCGGCTTTTATCCAGTGCACAGCAAAAGAGACTAAGCGAACACCGACCGTAGGATCAAAGCGTTTCACTGCTTTCATCAAACCAATGTTACCTTCTTGAATCAAATCAGCTTGCGGCAAACCATAACCAGAATACGATTTTGCGATGTGAACAACAAAACGTAAGTGAGACATAATAAGCTTTCTGGCAGCTTGTAAATCATCGTCTTGTTGTAAACGTTCAGCTAATCCACGCTCGTCTTCAGCGCTAAGCATATTAATGCTACTTACAGCTTGAACGTAAGTTTCGATACTTCCCGTCTGCGGGACGGTTAATGTCAGCGCGCGTAAATCTGTACTCATAGTTACCTCGTATTCCACTTTGGCTCGCGATTCTAGCAAAAAAAAAGCTGCTCTGCGACCTAAATTGATTCCATTATATTTAGAATTATCTGGCCACGTTAAATAGACCATTACTTTTTGAAAAAATTCCAAGTGTATAGGTTGTGACTTAAATATTTATTTCAACCCGTTCGAAAAACATTTCCATGTTGTTGGTGTAGATTTTAAGATACATTGTAGTACGGTTGAAAGGTATATTTTGGATCAACGACCCCCTTTAATAGAAATGTCAGCAAGGTACATACTTTAAATTAATAACCCACCTATAAATATAAATAATAAGGTTGCATTATGTGGTGATGAAAATGAATTAAAACAATTTTGTAACTATTCAGCCTCATGAAAATATATTTTGACGATCCCAGCGATCGTATTGACTGATCCCGCTAGGATGTCAGACTTGCCTTAATATCACTTTAGTTATTAACCAATGAAGATTGACGGCATTGAAATCGACAGTGTGATCGATTCAACAAAAAAGTTGCTTACAGAGGATAAATCAATTTCGCCGGCCTTAAGAGCGGCAATTGAATTGATCATGCTGGTTGTGTCTTTGCTTGCTAATCGATTAGGACTAAATAGCCAAAACAGCAGTAAACCACCCTCCACAGATTTTGATAGAAAGAAGAATTCAAGGACTAAATCTGACAATCCGGCCGGCGGCCAGAAAGGGCGGGAGGGTAAAACGCTGAGCCCGTTCGAAGAGCCCGATGTAGTCAAGGATATTCCCGTAAACAGGGCGCTATTGCCTCCTGGGAAGTATCGTGATGCTGGCGTCCAGTGTCGTCAAGTGGTTGACATAGAAATATCACGCATGGTCACCGAATACAGAGCGCAAATACTGCTCAACGAAACAGGCAAGAAATTCACAGCTGAGTTTCCACAAGGTGTTAACAGTGCTATCCAATATGGCGATGGCATTAAAGCGCACGCGGTTTACCTGTCACAATATCAATTGCTGCCTTATAAACGTATTGAAGAGTATTTTTCCGATCAACTCAATATTCCGATCAGTGCGGGAACCTTGTTTAACTTCAATCAAAAAGCGTCAGATTTAATTGAGCAAACAGGTGCCGCGGATCGGATCAAAGCCGCACTACGAGCATCACCCGTGCTGCATGTTGATGAAACAGGCGTCAACATTAACGGCAAGCGGCGTTGGTTACATTGTGCCTCATCACTTACCTGGACGTATTTCCATGCCCACGATAAACGTGGGAAAGAGGCCATGGATGCGGCCGAGATACTGCCATGCTTTACGGGCATTCTGTGCCATGACCACTGGAAACCTTACTACAAATATATCCTATGTGAACATTCTCTGTGCAATGCCCATCATTTGAGAGAATTGGAAAGAGCGTGGGAGCAAGACAAGCAGAAATGGGCCAATGAAATGCGTGCACTGCTGACCAAGCTTTGTCAGGACGTGAAGGATAATGACGGTAAGTTAACGCCAGAGTCTGCCCGCGTCGCCAGAGAACAGTACCGTGAAATACTCTTTGAGGGTGATAAGGAGTGTCCGCCACCAAATGAGGAGGACCGACCAGCAGGACAACGGGGTCGTTTAAAACGAACCAAAGCGCGCGCCTTGCTTGAACGGCTCAGAGAATTTGAAAATGATGCGCTTAGATTTATCGAAATAAAAGATGTCCCCTTTACTAACAATCAAGGGGAAAACGATATTCGAATGACAAAAGTACATCAAAAAATATCGGGATGTTTCAGAAGTCAAAACGGTGCGGATATGTTTTGTTTGCTTCGCAGTTACATATCCAGTTGTCGCAAGCAAGATGTTTCAGCAAGTGAGGCGTTGCGACTATTGTTCAAGGGCAGGCTTCCTGACATCTTTTCATCTGCGCGACCTGAATAGTTACACAATTTTTAGCTTTACTTTAATTAGAGCCTTTGAAAGTGGCTCCTGAAAGGGAATCGTCAATATTTCGAAACAATTATCACTAGACTTGAAAATGCCCCAAGTTTTCTAAAATGAATCATTAAAGTGGGGCATCGCAATGCAACAATCTATGGCTGATTAATTGCAAAATTACTTTAATAAACAGTGGTGTATACATCCCCTTTTTTTTTAGTGCTATGATAACCAAAAAAACAACCTTTAAAACATATTAATCAATACTCATGGTCAGCTACTATTGACCTAGCGAATAGCCACAAAAAGAAAATACTTAGACAGGACGAATATGTTTGCTTTTATAGCTCGCCAACCAATATTAGATAGACACAAAGAAGTTTTTGCTTATGAGCTTTTTTTTAGAGATGGTAAAAATAATTGCTATCCAAGTGTAGAAAGAGATGCGGAAACGACTAAGCTCATCGCCAAAAATTATCAAACACTTAATTTAGATGATATCTCTTGCAGCAAAAAATCTTTTATTAATTTCCAACCTGAGACACTGCTCAGTGGCTTGCCAGCTTATCTTAATCCAGAAAATGTGGTAGTGGAGTTAGTTGCTGACCGCAGCGATAATAATAGACTTTTAGATATGTGTAAGCATGTTAAAAAAATGGGTTATAAAGTCGTTTTGGAAGACTCCAGTCTAGAGCCAAGTTGGAATGAGTATCTACCTTTTATTGATATGCTTAAAGTGAATACTAACTTTGAAAATCTTGATTTTTTGTCAAAAAATGTCAATCGATTTATTGATGCGAATGTGCAACTGATTGCAGATAAAGTCGACACACAAGACAGCTTCAGTATTTTTAGTGATATGGGTTTCGATTATTTTCAAGGATACTTCTTCGCTAGACCAATAACGGTATCAAATAAAAATCTACCTACATCCAAACTCACCTTAGTCGAATTAATGGGCGCTAGTTCCAGTGAGTCATTCGATGTAGAAAGTGTTAATAGTGTCATTGAGCACGATGTGGGTTTGTCTTACATGCTTTTGCGATTTATCAATAACCCCGCGATCAACAAACGCTACAAAATCACTTCATTACGACATGCTCTTAATTATATGGGTGAAGTAGAAATTAAGAAGTTTATTGCTTTACTGGCCTTGGCCAATTTAAACGATGATAAACCGTTAGAGTTGCTCCATTTATCTTTGGTGCGAGCAAAATTTTGCGATCTATTAGGTACTGAGCAAAATATCGGCAATAACCCACCTACAGCATTTTTAGTGGGTTTGTTTTCAATGTTGGACGCCTTGCTTGACCAAAAAATGGAGTCGTTGATTGAGAAGTTGCCTTTAGTTGATGAGGTTAAAGAAGCTCTGTGTGGCGGTCAAAATGATTTATCTGTGTATTTGATGTTAGTCAAAGCTTTTGAAAGTGGGAATTGGTTAAAGGTGATCAGAATTTCAAAAATTCTAAACATTGATCAAAAGCTGCTACATAGCTTATTTAACCAAGCTATTCTTTGGGGGAATGGGGTTCGTCAATCTATATCCCCTCACTTTCCAAAGTCTAGAGCTTAGAGCCTAGAGCCTTTCGACAGGACGCAGGAGTTGCATGAACAAGCTGTTAAAAGAACACCTAGTGGTGGCCCAAAACGCATCTGGGAGAAATATGAATGTGCCTTTGTATCGGTTTGTTGGTGAGAAGCCTGGCCCAAAGGTTTATATCCAGAGTTCAATCCACGGTGCCGAAGTTCAAGGTAATGTGGTTATTTATCAACTTATTCAATGGCTTAAAACTCTGCCTATCTGTGGGGAAGTGTTATTGGTTCCCAATTGTAATCCGGTAGGCACCAACATCAAAGCAGGTGAATATACGTTAGGGCGTTTTGACCCTGTTAATGGTACAAATTGGAATCGTGGTTATTACTATGATGATGCTTTTATCCATGAGTTTGCACAAAGCATTGATGATGAAGAGTCTACTGAGTCGATAAAATCTCGTTTTCGACAAAAAATGAAACAACAATTACAAGCTAGATTAAGTGAAACTTGGGGTATCGGTTTAGCCCAACACCTTAATTTAAAGCTGCAACAATTGGCATTTGACGCAGATTATGTTCTGGACTTGCATAATGGCCCCGTATCAACACGGCACATTTACGTACCTGAATATGCTAAGGCTTCCGCTAGCTTGTTTAATATTCCCCATGTTATCTTTATGCCCAATGTGTTTTCAGGCGCCTTGGATGAAGCCACTTTTTGCCCATGGTGGTTGCTAACAGATTTAGTCAGTAGTAAACGTCAACAGCCGATTGATTTTGCAGTTGAGGCATTTACTTTAGAGATGGGTAGTCAAGAGGTGATCAGTTTTCAAAATGGCGAATATGACGCTAAAAGCATTCTGACTTATTTGACTGCCAAGGGATGTTTACCCGAAAGTTCAACGTTACCTGAGCAGATGTCACGCAAGGCCGTCACCCTAAATAACTACAAGACACTTTTTACCCAACAAGGTGGCATAGTGGAATATATCGCCAAACCTGGTGATATAGTTAAAAAAGGCGGAGTACTCGCCAGGGTGCTTAATGTCGATAATTTAGATACAGATAGAGCCACAACAGATATCTTAGCCCCTTGTGATTTGGTGGCTATTTTACATTTCCCCTCCGCCTCTGTGTTAAGCGGCACTCAGCTGTATAAATGTTTTACTGAATATTTCGAGCTGCAATAACAATTCATCTTAATTTCTTCCCTCTATGTAGCGCAGCGCTCGGCGCCCGACGCTCCTTTGTTCTCTGTGGTTAAATTTTTTGTAGTTGAAAAGCCAAAGAACAAGATATTTGAACCATAGAGGGCGCAGAGAGCACAGAGAAAAGCAAAGCTAATTGATTATCCAAATTATGTTCTGACCAAATCCCGAAAGTAAATTGGCTGAGAACGCAACTAGATCACACTTTAAAATGGAAGAGTACAAGTCAAACTTTAGGCAAAACAGTTCCGTTTATTTGGTCGTAAATCAGAGCCGTTTCAACATGGTTGACTTCTTTTCTTGCGGTAATGGCATTAAACACAAAATCTCTTAAATGTTCTGTATCACCCAAACTCGCATGGAGTAAAAAGTCGTTTTCGCCACCCATATGATAAAGGCTTATTACTTCAGGTAATAAAGCCAATTGTTTTTGAAAAGTATCGATTGTTGGGCGACTGTGATCAGAAAGACGAATCGAAATCATCACTTGAATATTGCCACCTAAGGCTTGAAAGTCGACGTTTAACTGTGCGCCTTTAATCACCTGTTCGCTTTGTAATTTCTTAATTCTCTCAAGACATGTAGACGGTGCCAGTCCAACCAATTCAGCTATGTCTTTATTGTTCATTCTGGCGTCTTTGTATAAGGCCGCTAAAATGGCGATGTCTGTTTTATCTAGCGGGCGTTTCGCGATCACGATTCTTTACCTGGACAAAAAGTGCCTAATATTGCCCCTCGTTTTGCACCCGTCACGCTGGCAATACTGCCTTGTATTTTATTAATATGTGCATAGGCGAGCCAAGCAAACGCCATAGCTTCTACCGCATCGGCTTCTACGCCCAGTTCATCTGTGGTGAATAACTCACATTCATGTAGTTCAGATTCGAGTTCTTCTACTAAAAACTCATTTTGAGCTCCACCACCACAGATATACACTTGCTCAACATCTTTAAATTGTAAAACTTGCTTGGCAATTGTGTAGGTGGTCAACATGACTAATGTTGCCTGCACAACCTGTGGATCGATAAGGCGACTCATACTGCTTAGGTTTTGCTGCAACCATGGCAGGTTAAATTGTTCACGGCCGCAACTTTTGGGTGCTGGCGCTGAAAAATACGGATGTTTTTTTAAAAGTTGCAACAACTCAGGATCTGCAGAACACTGAGCCGCCCATTGCCCTTTTTCATCATAATTTTGCCCAGTATGAAGCTTACACCAAACATCTAACAAGGTATTTCCAGGGCCTGTATCGTAACCAATAATGTCATCAGAGTCGTTTTTTGGTAGATAGGTAATATTTGCAATACCACCAATATTGATCACAACCCTTGATTTTTTAGGGCTGGCAAACACGGCTTTGTGAAAAGCCGGTACTAAGGGGGCACCTTGGCCTCCTAAGGCGATGTCTTTTCGCCTAAAGTCGGCGATTACGTCAATGCCTGTTAATGTTGCTAGGGTGTTAGGATCACCAATTTGCAAACTAAAGCTATGTTCACCGAAGGGGTTATGACGAATGGTTTGTCCATGTGAGCCAATTGCTACGATTTGATCGGGGCGAACATAGTTGTCTTTAATCAATTGCAGTGAAGCCTCAGCAAACACCTCAGCCACAGCCCTGTCAGCACGACCTAGTAGTTCTATTTCATTATCGCTGGGTGCGCTCAGTTGGTGTAATTCATCAGATAAAGAAGATGGAAAAGGCATGGTTCGATAATCTAATAGCCTAGGGTGAGAACCAGAGAAATCTACCAGGGCTGCATCAACCCCGTCAATACTGGTTCCAGACATCAATCCTAGATATAGATGTGGCATAGCTGCCCTTAATTCATTGCTAACATAACACGTTTGTTATTATTTAATTGCTGTAATCTGATTGCAGCAATATCAGTAAATTTAACTTTTTCTTTATTTGCTATGGGTTCTGCTTTTGGTAAATTCACGGTGCGTGGGTTGCGATGCACCCCATTGACCAAAAACTCATAATGTAAATGTGGACCAGTAACCCGACCTGAAGAACCAACAGTACCAATGACTTGCCCTTGCTTAACTGTTTGACCTCTTTTTACTGTGCGCTTTGTAAAATGTAGATACTTGGTTACGTATTTTTCACCGTGTTGAATAAATACATGGTGGCCATTGTATTTGTCATAAGCTGCTTTTATTACTTTGCCATCACCAGCAGCCATAACCGGCGTACCTCGATCAGCTGCGTAGTCTACGCCTCTATGTGCTTTCAAGCGTTTTGTTACGGGGTGAATACGGTTTTTCTTAAAACTTGAGCTAATATACCTAAAGTTGACTGGCGCGCGCAAAAAACTCTTGCGCATACTATTGCCTTCAGGAGTGTAAAAATTACCATCATCATAACGAATCGCTGTAAACGCTTCACCATGATTGACAAATTGCGCGGCGACTATGTCGCCATTTTCAATGAACTCGCCATTGATATAATGTTCTTCAAACATCACATAAAAACTATCGCCGGCTCTAAGGCCTAAGGCAAAATCAATATCCCAACCAAAAATACCTGCTACTTGCATGATTTGGTTATCGGTTAAATTGGCCTTCAGACCCGCATTCCAGAAACTGCTGGTGACATCACCCTGAGTATAATTTAGACGGGCATCTACTTCGATGGTTTCAATTTTACTGGTAAAGGTATTGTCTTCACTTTTAGTAACAACTAAGGTGTCTGTGCTTGAAAATGGGTACTGCAATGAGATTAACTGGCTTTGTGGATCTATCTGTAACTCTAATACATCACCTGGCATTATTTTCAGGAGTTTTTTAGCCAGTTTTCCTGCTTTGCTGACACGGTAGGTTTGCTGTGGAGACAACCCGCTGCGTTTGAATATCATGGCCAAATTATCGCCTTTTTTGACAACCACTGACTTCGCTTCATTTATTTCTTCAAGACCAGAAATGTTTTCTACAGGTAAATTATTAAAGTTCACTTCTAGTGCATAACGTTTACCGACTTCTAAAATAGAGGCTGAGTTTTTGTATGCACTGACTGGCTCAGAAGGTAAAAGAAACAAGATCAACATACATCCTGCAACCGCAGACATCACCCATCTGTGGGGTTTAGGCATATTTTTAAAGGTCTTTTTAATCACAGATACAACACAATTATTGATACTTAACTGCAGAATATATGGATTACAACAGATTTTCCAGTTGCAGTTCGGTATTTGTACCGATTATTGGTTGTAGGTAATCACTTTTAGTTACCGTAAAAAATACCTTATCCCTTTCATTGCTTGGGCTTGGCAAGTAAAATATAAAGAATAAGATAAATAAAAGATTTTTAACAAGGTTATAAACATGTCAGATTGGCAAAGTGCGATGGCTGAAATTCAGCGCGGAGCAGAAGAAATATTATTAGAAGATGAGCTTATTGCTAAACTAAAAGAAGGTAAACCATTAAAAATTAAGGCAGGATTCGATCCTACCGCACCTGACTTACATTTAGGTCATACGGTATTAATCAACAAGTTACGTACTTTCCAGCAACTTGGTCATGAAGTAATATTTTTAATTGGCGATTTTACTGGCATGATTGGTGATCCAACCGGTAAAAATGTCACCAGAAAACCGCTGACTAAAGAAGATGTGTTGGCCAACGCTGAAACCTATAAAGAACAAGTATTCAAAATCCTTGACCCAGCAAAAACCACCATTCGTTTTAATTCTCAATGGATGGAAAAATTGGGTGCTGCAGGCATGATAAAACTGGCCTCTAATCAGACGGTAGCGCGAATGTTGGAAAGGGATGATTTCAAAAAACGTTATGCCGGTGGTCAACCTATTGCGATCCATGAATTTCTCTATCCTCTGGTGCAAGGCTGGGACTCAGTTGCATTAGAAGCCGATGTTGAATTGGGTGGCACCGATCAACGATTTAATCTGTTAATGGGCAGAGAGTTACAAAAATCTGAAGGTCAAAGACAACAAACAGTATTGATGATGCCGTTACTTGAAGGGTTGGATGGTGTACAAAAAATGTCTAAATCTTTGGGAAATTATATTGGGATTACCGATGCACCAAACGATATGTTTGGCAAAGTGATGTCTATATCTGATGATTTAATGTGGCGTTATTATGAATTGTTGAGCTTTAAACCTAAAAATGAAATTGCAGCCATTAAACAAAAAGTGGCAGAGGGTGCGAATCCACGAGACACAAAAATAGATTTAGCGAAAGAGTTAATTTCGCGATTTCATAACGAACAGAATGCAGAGTCGGCACATCAAGATTTCATCCAACGTTTTCAGAAAAATGTTGTTCCTGATGAGATGCCAGAATTTGAATTTGTATTGCCTGGCGAAGGATTGATGATCGCTAATGTTTTAAAAGACGCCGGTTTAGTTAACTCGACCTCTGATGCTATGCGAATGATCAAACAAGGTGCAGTTAAGATCGATGGTGACAAAGTCGATAATGCTAAACATCAGTTTACTCAACCTTTACAGGCGGTGTTGCAGATTGGTAAACGCAAATTTGCTCGCATAACCTTTAAATAAGTTTCGAGCCACGAGCTTCGAGCGACGAGCTTAAAGAAAAAGATTGATCCACAGAGATGTTCTCAGAGAAAAGCAAAGACAGCTGCGTTTTCACTGGCGTAATCCCTAATTTGTGCAAACAACAATATCTATTGCAATCGCCTATCCATGGCGATTGAATAATTAAATGGCAGTAATAGTTGGGGAACATAAATTCAAGACAGAAACTATCATGTGGACGCCGCGAAGCTTGCTTTTTTGTCTTTTGCTAGAATCTCGCAACTCGAAAGCTCGCAGCTTAAGCTTTACCGATTGATATTGGGTTTATTCCACGAACGTTTTTTAGCGGGTAAATTCAAGTGACTCAAATGCATATCTAGGGCTTCGACAGAAATATGTATTTCTCTTACTGACAGCCAAAGTGAATACAAGAGTAACACTAGGCTAGCGGCGAATATTGTGCTCCCTATCGTTGGGTATTCAGCATAAATAGCTAACATGGATAATACACATAAGAAAAAGCTCCCCATGCCAGCACCTTGCATATTTTTAATCAATTGAATGCGTGCGCGTAGGCTTTGGATTTGTCCCTGATCATTTTCGTTACTATCACTTATGTCAAAGTTTCTGATGATACTAGCAAGTGCTAAAAAACGGTTGCTATAAGCTAGCAGTAACAACGATATGGCCGGAAACAGCATTGCTGGCGTGGTGAGGGTGATATCCATAAACTGAATTTACCTACTTAATAAACGTTACTTTTCTACAGACAAGCCTGCTTTTAACCAAGCCTGCATATCACCTTCAAGATGGCGAAGGTTTTGGTGACCCTCTTTTTGTAAAGCCTCGGCTGCTTTGCCCGCTCGGTAACCGGAACGGCAATAAAGCACTATGGGTTTTTCCTTGTAAGAGGTCAAAATGGCAGGGTTGTCAATAATGTCACTCAAGGGAACATTTATCGCATTCGGTACATGTCCTTGTTGGAATTCTTCAGGTGTGCGAACGTCTACTATTACCACACTATTTGTATTTGTTTCGAGCAATTCTTGTTGGCTTATGTTGCTGACGTTGGAGCAGTAGGCCGAAAAACTTAGTAAGCTTAATATCCAAAAGGTAACCTGTTTTAACACAATATATTCTCCGTCTTGTTGAGTGAGTTCTGATAGTAAATAGTGGGTTGCAGCCTGTAAAGGATATTAGTAATTAACAAACAGCAATTGATCAGCAGCAATTGACAAGCCAATACAAGTTAGCATTTTGTCATCTAGCGATTAAAAACGACACTGCACACCCCAAAAAATACAAGGTTAACCATACCCATGTTGCTCGATTTATTGCAACCAAAGCTCTGGTGTTATCGGCTAGTATCACTTGTCTGTTTCCACCACATTTTCTAGCGCGTACTTTTTTATGTTCGTAGTAGGCTGGACCACCTAGTTCTATTCCTAAACTTGCTCCACACAGGTTTAAAATAAATAAATGATTACATTGATAGCTAATACGCTGGAATATCGCAGCTGAGCCTTGGCTAATGTTAACCGCTATCACAACACTCAGGCTCGCTAGCTTACTAGGTAACCACTGCAGTATATTAACAACGTAACGAACAGGTTGGCCAAAATGCCTAAACTTAGCTAATTTAGTATTCCAACACAAAGATAATTCGTAGACTAAACGATAGATCAGGGCGCCAACTCCCCCTGTTAGCAGATACCAGAAAATCACTGAACAATACTGATAACTATATCGTAGTAGTAATGACTCGATATTGGCTTTGACCATGCCTAATGGAGACATTTTCTCCGTTTCCCTTCTGACTATTTGTGATAGTGCATGTCGCGCTAACATCTTTTGCTGTTTTGATAACGCAGCGCAGACACGGCGGGTTTGTTTAGGAATATCTTGGAAGCGTAAAGCAACAAGAAGCATTAACCCTTCAAAAAAAATAGGATACTCAGATAAGTATTTAAACACCGCTAAGATAGTACAAAAAGGTAGCAGTAAAACGATACAAGCTAAAGCGCCTGATATTTTTTGCTGCTGAATAGCATTTCGCTCGGGCGAAAGTACTTTAGCCTGCATGCCCATTGCTAAGACTTTTATAAAGCTGATTGGGTGGAATTTGTCAGGCCAAGGTAGGTAACGTTCTACTAAAATAATCAATAACAATACCCAAAATGGCAAAATCTGCTCATTTAATAAGCTATTGATGACACTTTGCATTAGGCTAATTTTGCAATAGTTTGCATCACTAATGTTGCCGAATTTTTAGCCGCTTGATCAAGGTATGCTTGAAAAGAAACCGTCGATGTTTTGCCAGCAATATCAGACAGTGAGCGGATGACCAAAAATGGTGTGCCTAATAAATGGCAACTCTGAGCAATGGCTACACCTTCCATTTCTACCGCACAGACAGAGGGGAAATTTTGCCTAATAACGGCTGCAGCTTCATCACTTCCAACAAAAGAATCTCCGGTACAAATGAGCCCTTGCTGTACTTGTACATCTTTTAGGCTAGTTGCAGCATTAGCAGCATGCTCAAGTAAAACCTTGTCACACTCAAAATATACTGGCATACCTGCGGTTTGACCTAATTCATAACCAAAGTGAGTTAAGTCAGCATCGTGGTGTCGTAATTCATTAGCTATAACAATGTCCCCAATGTTGAGGTGACTTGAAAAACCCCCAGCCGAACCTGTATTTATAACAAAATCAGGAGCGAAATGATGGATCACAACACTAGTTGAAACAGATGCCGCCACTTTACCTATTCCGCATTTGACCAAAGCAACATTGACTTCACCAAGTTTGCCAATATATACAGTAAGATGATTAAAATTTTGTTCTTGACAATTCTCAAGAGATGCACGGATCAAGGTTATTTCTTCATCCATGGCACCTAAAATAGCAATTTTCATATCGTTTTCTTTATTCACAATTAGTTAAGATCAATAGAACCTAAGTCTAATACGTCTGCTAGTGTTATAAAACAACTCAAAGGTTTGAACTTCGAGTAAATCAAAAATAATACATTATATTGCTGAAAGTTCGACAACCTTATTATCAACTTTAGGTGAGCTATGAAACGCTTCAGTATTTTACTAATAGCTATGATGTTTATTGGTTGTCAGGCGGTTCCAAAAATATCGGTTAGTCATAAAACGTTGCTGTATGATCAAGGGTTTGCAGGATTTGAAAGTGTCATTGTAGAAAGTGAAACAGAAATTTTCGAATTGAATGATGAAGCTAAAGCCTTTGCTAAATCAGCGATAAAAGGCGTATTTAAACCCAAAAAACAAATTCAAGCACTGGTGCAACAGGTTTTTTCTCGTTCAGATTTAAATTTATTGTATCGAGCTGAAGCGAACACCGTCGCCAATCAAACCTTTCACAATAGAGCTGCCAACTGCCTTTCAATGTCAATTATGACTTATGCTTTAGCTAAGGAGCTAGGTTTTAGTGTGCGATTTCAAGATATTGAAATTCCAGAGTACTGGACAATGAGAGAAGGGCAAAGTTTGCTAAATGGGCATATTAATTTGCAGATATTACCCCCTTCTAGTCGGGAGCATATTCAATTTTTCACACGAGGCTTTGAAGTCGATTTTGATGCACAAGCTACCCGACAGCATTTCCCTAAAACACTGCTTAAGCTTAATCAAGTTGTCGCCATGTTTCATAATAACAAAGGTGCAGATGCACTAATAAAAAAAGACTACGTAAAAGCATATGCTTATTTTCGATCTGCTTTTTTGCAATCCCCTGACCTGTCTTCTGTTCTGGCGAACTTAGGTTATTTGTATCGACTCACAGGTCACTATGAGCTTGCTGAAAGAACCTACCTGCGAGCCATCAAACAAGATAAAAACAACTTAACTGCTTGGCGTAATTTATCTTATTTATATCGATATATGGGCCATGATGAAAAAGCCAACGATATTGTGGATCGGGTTACACGTAAACGTGCCGATAATCCCTTTTTTCATATTAATATGGGCGATAAAGCGTTTGAAAAACAACAATGGCGAATTGCGCTAAAGCATTATCAACAAGCTTTAAAGTTAGATAAAAGTACTCACGAAGTATTCTTTGGGTTAGGTAAAACTTATTTTGAATTAGGTAATATTCAACGCAGTTATCATTATTTGAAGCTTGCTAAAAAAAAATCAAGAACTCAACAGGAACAGGCCGCATACCAAGGGAAAATTGACATGTTAGTAACCCTTAAATCAGGATAAACCCGCTGTTTATTACGTTGAATTAACTAGCAGTTATTCCTTATAACAGCTATGTTAATATAATGTTAATTTACTGGTGGAGTGCATCCAATGCAGCTAACTTCATGTATCCAGAATGCTCTAATTATACTCGTTATCTCTTTGTCTTTTTGTGCATGTCAGTCTACTAGCGTCTATGTCACTCCATCTGAGTCATTGTTATACGATCAAGGCTTTGTTGGTTTTTCGGAAATCCAGATAGAGTCAGAACAGGACATTTTTACATTAGATGACAAAGCTAAAGCATTTTTAAAATCAACAATTAAACCAATGACAAATAAAATTGATCAAATGGAAGCATTGGTGCGAGGCATCTTTGATCGCTCAAATCTCAATTTACTTTATCAGGGCGATGCCAACAACACCGCCAATGAGACCTTTCATTCTCGTGCAGCAAATTGTTTGTCGATGTCTATCATGACTTATGCAATGGCAACTGAAGCGGGCTTTTACATTGACTTTCAGGAAATTATGATCCCTGAATTTTGGACAAGAAAGGCGGGTTTTAGCTTGTTAAATGGGCATATCAATTTAAAAATGTTTGCTCCCCATGATCCAAGTGTTTTCATGCTTAACAAGCGCAGTTTTCAGGTTGATTTCGACCCCCAATCATCAAGAAGTGGACTGCCAAAAAAAATCGTGAGTAAACAAGCTGTAATGGCAATGTTTTATAATAATAAAGGTGCCGATGCTTTGTTGCGAAAAGATTATACCTACGCTTACGCCTATTTTCGCGAAGCTCTATTACTTGACCCTGATTTTGATTCAGGATGGGTGAATCTTGGCATTTTGTATCGATTAAGTGGGTACGTTAACCAGGCTGAAAAAACCTACCAACATGCATTGGGGCTGAACTCTGATAGTTTAACTGCTTGGGAAAATTTGGCTTATTTGTATACGTTTACCGGGCGAGAAGGAGAAGCTGAGGAGATTTTGGCGAAAGTTGAATCTAAGCGAAACAGCAATCCTTATTACCATGTAAATTTAGGTGAACAAGAGATGGAGCAAGAACATTGGGATCAAGCTTTGGGGCATTTTCGAAGAGCTTTGGCTTTAGATAGAAGTAAGCATGAGGTGTATTTCGGACTGGCTCGAGCCTATTTCGAAATTGGTGAGTTGCAACAAAGCAAACGATATCTTAAACAAGCCAAAAATAAAGCGAATAATCGTCAAGATGAAGACAAGTATCAACACAAACTAGACTTTCTACGTAATTTTTAAATATTTGATTCATGCATGAGTTTTGCATTTTTGCTGCACAAGCCGCCTAATTAGGTTCCCAGGCGGCTATTCTTATCAGGTGTTAGATTAAGCGACACCTAACTCTTCAAGGCGCTCTTTCAGGTAACTTTTGGCTGTGTATGTTTCAGACAACACGACTTCCGGATTGGGATGCAAAAACAGTGGTAAAGAAACACGTGCTTTTGTTTGATCGCTACCTTGTGGGTTGACAACCCTGTGAGTCGTTGAAGGAAAATACCCACCTGATGCTTCTTGAAGCATGTCGCCAATATTGACAATTAAATTACCAAAATCGCAGGGCACGTCTATCCATGAATCATCTGTACCTTTCACTTGTAAACCAGGTTCATTGGCTGATGGTAATAATGTGAGCAAGTTAATATCTTCATGGGCAGCAGCGCGTATTGCATCTGGCTCTTCAGAGCCATCTAAAGGCGGGTAATGCAAAATACGTAGCAGGGTTTGTTCACTATCGGTCACCATACTTGACAGCGATTGTGTGAATTTAGCTGACACTTCTGGTGGTGAATACTTCTCAACCCATCCCAGTAACTCTGAAGCTAATGCATTGGTGTCTCGATAATAATCTGCTATTTCTTGCTTTAATGCATCTGGGCAACGTCCCCAGGGATAGAAGTGAAAATATTCTTTAATATCTTTTTTCTTAAAGCCTTTTGCCGTTTCAGATATTTCCGTCGAAAAAAAACCATCGTGAGTCTCTTTATTAAACGAATATTGATTTTTTTCTTCGCTATTAAAAAAAGCCTGCCAGCGATCATAAATACTACTGACTCTGTCTTGACTAATAGGGTGGTTTTTCAAGACACCAAAGCCAGTTTTATGCAAAGACTCTACAAAAAGTTTGTCGGCATTGGGCGCTTTGTAATCCACTGCAACTAGTTCCATCATTTTTCTCTCTCAATATAAATTTGTTTAAAGGCTAAGATAAAAACCGGCTAAGGCAGCGCTCATAAAATTAGCCAACGTGGCTGCTAATACTGTTTTCAATCCTAACTGAGCAATTTCTTTTCGTCTATTTGGGGCCAATGCCCCTATGCCACCCATTAATATTGCAATAGACGAGAAGTTTGCAAATCCGCAGAGGGCAAATATCACTATTGCTTGAGAATGGGGTGACAACTCGTTTTGATTTTGTAAGAAATCTAGGTAAGCGACAAACTCATTAACGACTATTTTTTGGCCAAGAAAACTACCGGCAATATTCGCCTCTACCCAAGGTATTCCAAGCGCCCAAGCAATAGGCTGGAAAAGATACCCAAGAATGACCTGAAAACTCAATGCTTCTGTACCAAATAATCCCCCTGCCCAACCAATTAAACCATTGAGTAAGGCAATCAACCCAATAAAGGCTAATAACATCGCGCCTACGTTTAATGCTAGGTGTAAACCTGATGCAGCGCCACTGGCCGCAGCATCAAAAATGTTGGCATACTCATTGTCTTTATTTTCTTGTTCACTGAGCTCATTATTAAATTTTTCCGTTTCTGGAATAATAATTTTAGCCATCAACAAACCACCCGGGGCTGCCATAAAACTGGCAGCCAGAAGATACTCGATATTCACCCCCATCTGTGCATAACCTGCCATTACCGAACCTGCGATAGAAGCTAAACCTCCTACCATGACTGCAAATAACTCGGAGCGGGTTAAGTTCGGGATAAAAGGCTTAATGACCAGTGGCGCTTCGGTTTGACCAACAAAAATATTAGCGGCTGCTGACATTGATTCAGGACGACTGGTTTTTAAGAAAAACTGTAAAAAACCGCCTATTGTGCGAATGATTATATTCATGATCTTAAGATGATACAAAACCGAAATCAGTGACGAGAAAAACACAATGACCGGCAACACGTTAAAGGCAAAGATAAACCCCATGGACTTATCGCCCATTGGACCAAAAATAAAATTAATCCCGTCCTGACTGTAATTAATAATATTTTGAACATAAATGGTTAATGTTAATAAAAATTCTTTTCCAGGCGGAAAATATAATACCAACGCACCTACCGAAGCTTGAATTGCAAATGCACCACCCACAGTGCGCCAGTTAATGGCTTTTTTGTGGGCTGAAAATAGAAATGCAATAAATAGCATTAATGCAACGCCAATTAGACTAACCATACTTTTTCCTTTTTCTTATTATTATTTGAGCAGCATGCACTTGGAAGTTACAGCAAGCTTTGTTGAATATGAGATTTAATCACATCGAGTGCAATCCGGTTTTTACCGCCTTGAGTGACAATCACATCAGCAGTAAAGCGGCTGGGTGAAATGAATTGGTGATACATAGGTTTAACAGTTGACTCGTATTGGTTAGCCACAGACTCTAGGGTACGGCCTCTTTCGGCAATGTCTCTTTTCATTCTGCGTAATAAACAAATATCCAAGGGCGTATCGACAAATATTTTAATATCAAATAAAGGCTGCAAGGCCTCATTTGCTAACAACATAATTCCCTCGATGATAATGACGGGTGCTGAAATCAAGTGTTCCGTTTGCTCGAGACGAGTATGAGTCTTGTAACAATAATGAGGATATTCGATCGCTTTCCAGTTTATTAATGCTTCTAAATGGTCAACTAATAACTCATGTTCAAATGCTTTTGGGTGATCATAATTATTTTTTTCACGTTCAGACATGGGTAAATGATCTTGAGAGCGGTAATAGTGATCTTCCCTGAGAATTTGTACAGGTTTGCCATCATCAGAAAACTCTTTTAATAAATTCTCAGTAAACAAAGACTTACCAGAACCAGATGCGCCTGAAATGGCAATAACTAAAGGGGTAGACATACCAAACCGTTTCTTAAATAAGTAAATTGGTACGAAAGATACCAGTGAACTTGCTAAAAGTCAGTCCACAATGTAGATTTTTACACTTGACCTCTTGGTCAGGTTTGTAAGCTTTATGTTAAAACATGTTGCGAACTTGTGTGATTTTGACGAAGAAATGCGACAGTTTGATGAATTTACACCAACACTGTTACGACCGTAATAAAAGTGTCATAATTAATCTGTTAGACTTGCGTCTAACGGAATGAGAAATCGATTTGAATCGATCAGCCAAGCCATCGGCAGAGCCTAATGGCATTCTATACAGACAACAGTTCTGACCATACGTTCAGAACATATAAAACTTAGGAAACACATAATGTTTAAAAAAACACAACTCAATCGCATCGCGATTGCAGTCGCTATGTCGGTAGGACTATCGTCTGCTGTTATGGCGCAATCAACAACCTCTTCTATCCGTGGTAATGTTGCAACCGTAGCAGGAACTATATTTTCTGACGCGACTGTCACTATTACGCATGTTCCATCTGGTACTGTGTCGACTGCGACAACAAATGAAAGTGGTGTGTTTTCTGCGCGCGGTCTGCGTGTTGGTGGCCCTTACTCAGTTAAGATCAGTGGCGGGGAATTCACCCCTGTACAATATGATAATCTGTATCTATCGCTAGATCAGGCGTTTTCACTCCCTGTTACGGTAGAAGAGACAAACAATACGGAAGTTATTCAAATAACTGGCAGTAATAGTGCAGTGGCCGGTTTCTCGAATGATGGGCTAAGCACTAATCTTGGTATCGAAGCACTAGGCGAAGTGACTTCGATTGATCGCGATATCACAGACGCAGCTGCGCTAAATCCGTTTGCTTCAGTAGACTTTTCGAGTGATGGAGATAAATCATTAACGATCGCGGGTGCAAACAGCCGCTTTAACTCGTTAACGGTAGACGGTGTTGCTTTGAACGACCGTTTTGGTCTAAATGCAAATGGTTATCCAACCCAGGGTTCTCCGATTTCTTTTGATGCCATCGAATCTCTTTCAGTCCAGACTGCACCTTTTGATGTTGAATATAACGGTTTTACTGGCGGTACTATTAATGCCGTTACTAAATCTGGTACCAACGAATTCAAAGGGTCGGTTGGCTATTATCATACAAGCGACTCATTGAGTGGCGATAAAAACGGCGACGACGACTTCAATCTTACTTTTGAAGAAGATACTTTTGTTGGAACACTTGGTGGTCCAATCATAAAAGATAAGCTTTTCTTCTTCATTGCTTACGACAAGTTTGAGGAAGTTGCTCCTCTTAACGATGGTCCAGTAGGTTCAGGTGCGCTTAACGAAGAAGCAGGTATTACACTTGACGATGTGGCTCAAGTTGGTCAGATTGTTTCGGATCTTTGGGGCTTCGACATTGGTGATTTTAACATAGGCCCTGCCGAAGATGAAAAAATCCTTGCCAACATAGATTGGAATATTAGTGCTGATCACCGTGCAAAGTTCACCTATCTCAGGACGGAAGGAAACGCCATTAATGAGCAAAACGGTAACAACTTTTTAGCGTCAGACAATGTTATCGGTGCATCTTCAACTTGGTATGACCGCTCAGAAAAAGTAGAGAGTTTTATTGGTCACGTATTTTCTGACTGGACAGAAAACTTTTCGACCCAAATTAAGATTGCAAGTACCACGCAAGCTACAGGTCAGGACTCTTTAAATGGTGCTGAATTTCCTAATTTTGCGGTATTTTTGCGTGAACTTGATGGAGATGAAAACTATCTTTCAATCGGCCCAGACCGTTTCCGTCATGGTAATTCACTAGATCAGGAATTCTTACAGTACAAATTTTTGGCTACATACGCAGTCGGCGATCATATAATCAAAGGCGGTTTCGAGAGAGAAGAAGTGGATATAGATAACTTGTTCGCTCAAAATTCGGAAGGCTCTTACCTTTTTGACAGTATTGATGATCTGCGCAACAATAACGCTTCTGCTCTATTATATCAGAATGCCGTCAGCAACGATGAAAACGATCTGCGTGCTATTTGGGGTTATAATTCAAACTCTCTTTACATACAGGATTCATGGGATGTCAATTCAGACCTGAGTATTGATGCGGGTATCCGTTATGATTGGTACGAGTCTGAAGGTGAAATTCGAGAAAATCAAAACTTTATAAATCGCTATGGTTACTCCAACACAACGGATATCGATGGATTGGATGTGTTTCTTCCACGAATTTCGTTTGAGTGGTTGGCTACAGATGACATCACTGTTCGTGGTGGAATTGGTCGCTTTTCTGGTGGATCACCTGGAGTTTGGCTTTCAAACAGCTATTCTAACGATGGTGTGATTTCTGACGACGTTGACGATTTTGGAGGTTCCAGAGGACCTTACACAGTTCCAACAACACCTGACGCCGCAACGGGTCAGTACATTCCGCAGGATGTTCTTGATTCGCTGGCAAACGTAGCGCCAGATGGTTCTGTTAACACACTGACCCCAGGGTTCGAAATTCCAACCACAATGAAGGTCAGTCTTGGCGCTGCTTACTATGCCGACCTTCCGGTGGTAGGCGAAGGTTGGTTATTATCTGCAGATTTCCTCTACAACAAGCTAGATAATGCGACTTATTGGTATGACCAACGTTGTGAAAACCCTGTAGCGACCGCACCAGATGGACGTGGTGTTTATGACTGTAGCGATGGACCTGAAGCCCTCGCAGTCGGCTCATTCGACGGTGGTGGTGATAGTATGTTGTACGCGCTATCAGCGACTAACGATTGGGATACGGAATACGGTGAGTTCGATATGTTCTCTAGCTACACTTATTCAGATGTTGAAGATATCGGATATGGCACATCGTCAACAGCGACATCTAACTACTCTGATTTTGCTGCATTTGATCGCCAATCACCACGTGTAGGAACGTCAAGTTTCCAAACTGAGCACCTGTTTAAAATCCGCGCTAACTGGACAAAAGAGTTCATCGCTGGTTACGAAACCAAAGTATCAATGTTCATGACCCGTCGTACCGGTCAACCTTACAGTTATACTTTCAACGAAAACAATGCATGTCTGCTTGATGTAGGCGGCGGTCGTTGTTCACGTGAAAGCCGTAATGATGACGCCGGTCACTTACTTTATGTTCCAAGTGGACCGAATGATCCGATTTTTGCTTCGACTTCATTCGAGGGTGATGCTGCTGCGCAGCAAGCGTTCTTTGATTACATTAATAGTTCAGAGCTAGCACAGTATGCGGGTGGCATCGCTCCACGTAACAATGACAACTCTGCTTGGTCAACTATTATGGATATTCGTATCAAGCAAGAACTGCCAGCCTTTAATAAAGATCACACCTTCAATTTGTTCTTAGATATTGAGAACTTTGGTAACCTTCTTAACTCTGACTGGGGTCGTGTTGAGGTTACTGAATATGAATACGAGCGCGACGTTGTTTCGGCTAAGATCGTCGATGGTCAGTATGAGTATTTTGATCTGAACAGCAACCGCAGTATTCAGAACTTAAGAGTACGTCAGCAGTCTGTTTGGCAGATTCAATTTGGTTTGAAATACGAATTTTAATGATTATTTAGTTAATTATGAGTCACTTTAAAAGCCGATCTTTATGATCGGCTTTTTTTTTGCAATGCCCAAAAGGTTAACGATGTATACATTTCTCATTTTTATATTAACGGTGTTCAGCATGTCGTCAAATAGTCAAAGTATTCGAATTGCCACGTTTAATGTCAGTATGGAGGCCACAAATTATGTTGAACAGGATCAGGCACCTTTAGGAGATGAGTTGCAAAGCAATTTATGTAATGGTGAGCATAAGCAGATTAAAAACATTGCAGACATTATTCAGCGGCTAAGACCTGACATCGTTCTTTTAAATGAGTTTGATTATTCAACCCAGTCAGCAACAGACGCTCAGAATTTTATAACGCATTATCTAAATGAATCTCAGAATAAAAATAAGCCCATTGATTACCCTTATTTCTATAGTGCTCCGGTAAATACTGGTGTTGATTCTGGATTGGATCTAGATAAAGACGGCATAGCATCTGGCACTAAAGGTGATGCCTTTGGTTTCGGCTTTTTTCCAGGCCACTATGGCATGTTGGTACTAAGTAAACATCCGATTCAATTTAACCAAATTCGAACCTTTCAACATTTCCTGTGGAAAGATATGCCAGGTAATTTAATGGCAACTATCAAGGACGAAAACGGGGTGCCATATTACAACCAAGATGCGCAGCAAATATTGCGGTTGTCGTCTAAGTCCCACTGGGATATTCCAATCAAAGTAGGTAATCGCAGCATTCATTTACTGGCCAGTCATCCCACGCCGCCCGTGTTTGATGGTCCAGAAAATCGTAATGGTAAACGTAACCACGATGAGATACGTTTTTGGACTGATTACCTATCTGGCAGTGAACAATCTGCTTATATTTACGATGACAATCAAAAACGAGGCGGGTTTAAAGGTGAGCACTTTGTTATCGCCGGTGATTTAAATGCCTCACCAGTTGAAGGTGATGGCATCAAGAGCGGCATACAAGGGCTACTTGAGCATTCGCTAGTGAATGATTCAATTGTGCCACAAAGTGAAGGTGGCAACGTTCAGACGCCCGATAACCCGCATTCGGCACAACATACTGCGGAATGGGCAATGCGAGCTGATTATGTATTACCTTCAACATCACTTAACGTGAAGGGGAGTGGCGTATTTTGGCCTAAACCAGATGAACCATTGTTTCGTTTAATTAAAGACCGACAGAGTTCATCGGATCATCGATTAGTGTGGGTAGATATTACCGTTACAAAATAAAAGATTGCTCACCGTCTTGAAGGATTCCAATAAGTGCGCTGAGGCCACAGAGGAAATAAAAGTGAATTTTGAAATCTGTTCCTCTGTGTAGCGAAGCGCTCTTTGTCCTCTGTGGTTTAAAACATTTTTACTTTTTTCGTTTAAGATCTAAAAAGGAGCAGCGTTCATACGCCCGATAACCCATATTCAGCAATGCATACAGCCGAATGGGCAATGCGAGCTGATTAAGTATTACCTTCAACTTCACTTAACGTGACGGGGAGTGGCGTATTTTGGCCTAAACCAGATGATCCTTTGTTTCGTTTAATTAAAGACCGACAGAGTTCGTCGGATCATCGATTAGTGTGGGTAGATATTACCGTTACGAAATAAAAGATTACTCACCACCGAGGACAATGAGGTCACAGAGGAAAAGCAAAAATATGATGAGTCTTTTAAATTCTAAATCTTTTCTCTGTGTAGCGAAGCGCTCTTTGTCCTCTGTGGTTTAAAACATTTTACTTTTTTCGTCTAAGATCTAAAAAGGAGCAGCGTTCATACGCCCGATAACCCATATTCAGCAAGGCATACCGCCGAATGGGCAATGCGAGCTGATTATGTATTACCTTCAACATCACTTAACGTGAAGGGGAGTGGCGTATTTTGGCCTAAACCAGATGATCCTTTGTTTCGTTTAATTAAAGACCGACAGAGTTCGTCGGATCATCGATTAGTGTGGGTAGATATTACCGTTACAAAATAAAAGATTGCTCACCACCGAGGACAATGAGGCCACAGAGGAAAAACAAAAATATGATGAGTCTTTTAAATTCTAAATCTTTTCTCTGTGTAGCGAAGCGCTCTTTGTCCTCTGTGGTTTAAAATATTTTTACTTTTTTCACCTAAGATCAAAAAAGGAGCGCAAGCCTAAGCCATTCTCCTTTCGAATGTTTATGGCTTAGAAAAATCCCGAAACTTACCACACCACACGAAAACTACTCAGCCAAACAATTGGCTGAGTAGTTTTATCTATTAGATATTGGTTGGTAAAAATAGTTAGTCTAGAGTGATTACCAGCAACAAATCTTTCACTAGAAAACAATTGTGAATATAGAGTCAATAATTCTTTACCACAACTGATTATTGTTGGACGAATAAGTCAACTATAGTTATAGTCTGGTCATAACCATAAAAATGAGGCGTCATTTGGATACCGGCTTAGACAATCTTTTAGCGCTGCACGGCACAGAAGCTCATAGAGATGATGCTTATTGGTGGAAAATAGAAGCTTGGGAAGTGCAACCAACCAAGGAAAGACCTCATGGTATTCGCTATAACCTCACGCTGCACAACACATACAATAAGCGTGTTTTTGGGTTAGACAATGCTCATGCCGTGAAGCCAGCTAAAAGGAAAGGTTTCGCAGCAAAACGGTATGATTATGATCATGTACATAAGTCAGCCATCGATATGGGTACACCTTATGAATTTAAAGATTGTGCAACCTTGTTGAATGATTTTTTTAGTGGCATTGATACAACGATTGAAGCAATAGAGGGCAAAAAATGATGAAAGCAAGAATAGGCATCATGTCTGAAGAACTTATACGTACAAGAGTACTGGCTATTGTTCAGGGGAAGTATACACCTCATGAAAACGAGCCTAAGGTTTGGTATACCTCCCTTAATGCTATCTCTCAAATTTTGAACCCGGACAATATAGCACTATTAAGGCTAATCGATACTGAACGTCCTGACAGCGTTTCTGCGCTAGCAGAACTGTCTGGTCGTAAAAAGTCCAACCTTTCAAATACTTTAAAATCACTGAGCGATAAGGGGTTCGTTCGTCTCGAAAAAGGGGAAGGAAGAAACTTAAAGCCTGTAGCGCTCTTTACCGATTTTGAGATTATCATTACTCAGGAAATTGAAGACGCATTATTAGAGTTGCAACAGCAAGCTGCATAACTTGCTGTTACATCAAATATTGACCAATTGACTTTGAAGTCGCATTTGCAGAGGACAAAGCAGCAGGAAGCGTTTTGACATAGGTCTTGAATGATTCCAATAAGTGCGCCGAGGCCACAGAGGAAAGAAAGTGAATTTTGAAATCTGTTCCTCTGTGTAGCGCAGCGCTCTGTGTTTTCAGTGGTGAAAATCCTGACCATTACGAAATAAAAGATTGCTCACCACCGAGGAAAAGGAGGTCACAGAGGAAAAGAAAAGTGAATTTTGAAGTCTGTTCCTCTGTGTAGCGAAGCGCTCTTTGTCCTCTGTGGTTTAAAATATTTTTACTTTTTTCGCCTAAGATCAAAAAAGGGGCGCAAGCCCCTTCTTTCTATTTACCTTATGTATCTAAACGCTTATACGCCTAGATAATCCAATATACCTTCAGCAGCGTTGCGACCTTCGTCAATGGCAGTCACCACTAAATCAGAGCCTCGTACCATATCTCCGCCAGAGAATATTTTAGGGTTCGATGTTTGGAATGCGAACTTGCCATGTTTCGGGGCGCGTACCCGGCCTTTCTCGTCCAATATAATCCCGTAATCGCCAAACCAGCTAGCTGGACTAGGTTGGAAGCCAAAAGCAATGATTACTGCGTCAGCTTCAAGCACGTGTTCAGAGCCTTCTATCATGACTGGGCGGCGGCGGCCTTGGGCATCGGGTTGACCCATTTCGGTCTTAACCATCTTCACACCCATGGCTTGGCCGTTTGCATCCACCACAATATCCAGTGGCATAAGATTAAACTTGAAATTCACACCTTCTTCACGAGCGTTAACGACTTCACGGCGTGAGCCTGGCATGCTCTCCTCATCACGACGATAAGCACAAGTAACATCAGGTGCACCTTGGCGAAGGGCCGTTCTGACACAGTCCATAGTGGTATCACCACCACCTAACACCAATACTTTTTTGTCTTTCATATCAATAAAGTCAGCGGGTAGCTTTTCTAGGCCTAATTGGCGATTAACGTTGGCAATAAGGTAAGGCAGAGCTTCGTATACACCTGGTGCTTTTTCGTTATCAAAACCACCTTGCATAGGTTTGTAAGTACCCATACCTAGGAAAACGGCGTCGTAACCCTTTAATAAATCATCGAAAGGAATATCTTTGCCTATTTCGGTATTTAGAACAAACTCCATACCCATTTCAGCAAAGATTTCATGGCGCAGTGCGATGACTTCTTTTTCTAGCTTAAAAGACGGAATGCCAAACGTTAATAAACCACCAATTTTTTCGTATTTATCAAAAATAACAGGTTTTACACCGTTACGCACTAGGATATCTGCACAACCTAATCCCGCTGGGCCTGCGCCAATAATCGCGACTTTTTTGTTGGTTTTAACAACATTGGACATATCCGGACGCCAACCTTGTTTAAAGGCAGTGTCGGTAATGTATTTTTCAATACTCCCGATAGTCACCGCACCAAAATCATCATTTAGGGTACAGGCACCTTCACACAATCTATCTTGTGGGCATACACGTCCACATACCTCAGGTAATGTATTGGTTTTACTCGATAATTCCGCAGCTTCAAAAATTCGGCCTTCATTTGCTAGGCTTAGCCATTGTGGAATGAAGTTATGCACTGGGCATTTCCATTCACAATAGGGGTTACCACAATCAAGACAACGGTCAGCTTGACCTGCTACTTGGGTATCACTCATGGGCTGATATATTTCAGCAAATTCTTCACGTCTGAGGATGGAGGGCTTTTTAGGTGGATCAATACGCTCTACATCAACAAATTGGTATACATTTTTAGACATGAAATACCCCTTATTGCACTTGAACACGTAGTTCGGCAGTAGACCGACTTATGTGACCAAGTAAATTTTTAACATCACTGGTTTTTGGTTTAACCAGTCTGAATTTCGGTAAATATGCGGCAAAGTTGCTTAATATTTTGTGAGCATGTTCACTGCCTGTTGCTTCATAATGCTGATTAATTAAACCTCGCAAGTGTTCCATCAAAATCACTTTATCTTCGATAGACATAAGCTCTACTAATTCACCATTTACGCGATGCTCAATATCATTTTCTTCATCCAGAATATAAGCAAAACCACCGGTCATACCCGCGCCAAAGTTTACACCAGTGCGTCCAAGCACTGCCACAATACCGCCAGTCATATATTCACAACCGTTATCACCTATGCCTTCAACAACGGCTATAGCACCGGAGTTACGCACTGCAAAGCGTTCGCCAGCAAGCCCTGCAGCAAATAATTTACCACCAGTTGCACCATATAGACAGGTGTTACCTGCTATCACACTTTCATTTGACTTAAAGCTAACACCTCTAGGCGGATGGATCACCAGCTTACCGTCGGCCATACCTTTACCTACGTAATCGTTTGCGTCACCCACTAAGGTCATTTCTAAACCGCCAGCATTCCAGACACCAAAACTCTGTCCGGCAGTGCCGGTGAAGTTAAGTTTGATAGGATGTTCGTCCATGCCTTTATTACCGTGATGCTTGGCAATTAAACCAGAGATAATAGCGCCAACAGATCGGTCAGTATTGCGGATAGGATAATTAAACACTCCTCCGGTTTTGTTTTTCACCGCTGTTGTTAAATCGGCTAACAGCAACTGATTTAAATCACCTTTGTCAGCAGGTGAATTAGCGCCTTCACTGCAAAAGAGTTTAGTGTGGTCGCCTGCTAACGGTTTAGCTAAAATAGGACTGAGATCTAACTTGTTCTGTTTAGCCGTTACGCCGTTTAATATCTTTAATAAATCAGTACGTCCAATCAGATCATCCAATTTACGTACACCCATTGATGCCATAATTTCACGCACTTCTTGTGCAATAAATTTGAAGTAGTTCATTACCATATTAGGTAAACCCGCGAAATAATTATCACGTAGGTTCGTATCTTGTGTAGCGATACCTGTCGCGCAATTATTCAAGTGACAAATACGTAAATATTTACAGCCTAAAGCAACCATTGGCCCAGTACCAAAACCGAAGCTCTCCGCACCCAAAATAGCACCTTTAACAACATCTAAACCGGTTTTTAAACCACCATCTGTTTGCACTCGTACTTTATGGCGTAAACCATTGCTTACTAAAGCTTGCTGAGTTTCTGCAAGACCTAATTCCCATGGGCTACCTGCGTATTTAACTGAAGATAATGGACTGGCACCTGTACCGCCGTCATAACCCGAAATAGTAATCAAATCGGCATAAGCTTTAGCAACACCACAAGCGATAGTACCTACACCTGGCTCCGACACTAACTTCACTGAAATTAGCGCATCAGGGTTCACTTGTTTCAAGTCGAAAATTAGCTGAGCTAAATCTTCGATAGAATAAATGTCATGATGTGGTGGTGGAGATATTAGCGTGACTCCGGGAACCGAATGACGTAGTTCAGCAATATACTTGTTAACCTTATCACCCGGTAATTGGCCACCTTCACCAGGTTTAGCACCCTGTGCAACCTTTATCTGTAAGATTTTAGCATTGACCAAATAGTGCGGTGTTACCCCAAAACGACCTGATGCGATTTGTTTAATATTTGAGTTACGTTCATTACCAAAACGTTTTGGATCTTCGCCACCTTCACCCGAGTTAGAATTACCACCTAAACGGTTCATAGCGATAGCTAAAGACTCGTGAGCTTCAGGACTTAAAGAACCAATTGACATAGCTGCCGTGTCAAAGCGTGGATATAAGTTTTCTGCAGGTTCAACTTCATCAATCGAGATGGCTTCTGAATCAGGTGATAAAGCCAATAAATCACGTAAACAAGCAGTTGGTCTTTCATTTACCAAGGTGCTAAATTTTTGGTAATCCTGGTAATCACCACTTATCACGGCTTTTTGTAGTGTTGTGACTACGTCAGGGTTGTAAGAGTGATATTCACCGCCGTGTACGTATTTTAATAACCCGCCGTGGTCTACATTTTTACGTTTTAACCAAGCGACACGATTTAAATTAACTTGATCTTGTTGGAAATCCTCAAAGTCAGCACCTTGAATACGGCTTGGCACGCCTTTGAAGCACATGTCCATTACTGATCTGTTAATACCAATTGCTTCGAATAATTTCGAACTGCGATAACTAGCAACAGTTGAAATCCCCATCTTTGACATAATTTTGTACAGGCCCTTGTTTATCGCTTTACGATAATTAACAGTCGCTTGCATTGGGGTCATATCTAAATGTCCAGACTCACACATCTGTTCAATAATTTCATATGCCAAGAATGGATATATTGCTGTAGCACCCAGACCGATCAATACCGCATAGTGATGTGAGTCTCTGACCGATGCTGTCTCTACTACTATATTTGCATCGCAACGTAAGCCTTTGTCTACTAGCCGCTTCTGCACTGCACCCACAGCCATGGCTGCTGGTATAGGTATGCGTGACGTTTTAATGGCTCGGTCTGATAAAATAACAAACGCAGCACGTTTGTGTGAGACTAAGTGTTCTACCTCATTACATATTCGATTAATTGCTGCCTTAAGCCCTTCTTCTGGTGGAAAATTAAGATCGACTACTTCAGAATAATAATGTTCAGGATCGTAGTTACGTAACTGTTTAAGATCGGTATACACCATGATAGGTGAGTCAAACAATACGCGATCAGCATACCCTGATGTTTCTGTGAACACAGACTTTTCGCGGCCAATACAAGTAGCCAGAGACATCACGTGATTTTCACGTAAAGAATCAATAGGCGGATTCGTTACCTGAGCAAATTGTTGCCTGAAATAATCGTAAATAGTGCGGCTTCTTCCAGAAAGAACCGCCATAGGCGTATCATCACCCATCGAACCTGTTGCTTCTTGACCATCTTTGGCTAAAACCTTGACTACTTGTTCAAGTTCTTCATAACTGTAATTAAACTGTTTTAAATAAGTATTCATCATATTATCATCGAACATGCGTTTGCCGATTTCAGGCGCATCACATTCTTCAATGGGTGTTAAACGCCGAATACTTTTATCCAACCACTCTTTGTATGGATGTCGACTTTTTAAATCATCATCTATTTCATTTGAGCGCCACAATTTCCCCGTCTCAGTATCTATGGCTAACATTTCGCCTGGTCCGACACGACCTTTTTCAATCACATCCTCTTGCTTATAGTCCCAAATACCCACTTCTGAAGCTAAAGTAATCAATCCGTCTTTAGTTATGACATAACGTGCGGGACGAAGTCCGTTACGGTCAAGATTACACGCTGCATGGCGACCATTAGTCAATACTATGCCTGCTGGGCCATCCCAAGGTTCCATGTGCATGGAGTTGAACTCGTAAAAGGCCTTTAAATCTTCATCCATGGTTTTGTTGTTTTGATAAGCAGGTGGCACTAATAGACGCATTGCACGGAATAAATCCATGCCGCCAGCTAAGAATAGCTCTAACATATTGTCTAATGAAGATGAGTCAGAACCCACTTCATTCACAAAAGGTGCGGCATCGGCCAAATCAGGTAACAAAGGTGTTTTGAATTTACCGGTTCGGGCTTGTGCCCAATCGCGGTTACCACGGATGGTATTAATTTCACCATTGTGTGCCAAATATCGAAATGGTTGAGCCAATGACCAACGTGGCAACGTGTTAGTTGAAAAACGTTGATGAAACACACAAATAGCTGACTTCATGTTTTCGTCGGCTAAGTCTAAATAAAACCGAGGTAAGTCGCCGGCCATAACTAGGCCTTTGTATATTGTGACTAGACTAGACAAACTTGCGATATAAAAATCTTCGTCATTAGATAGACGTTTTTCTGCCCGTCTGCGAGCCATAAATAAACGGCGTTCTAAATCTTGAGAGCGCCATCCTGATGGCCCATTAACAAATACTTGTTCAACTTGAGGCACACACGAAGCCGCAAGATCACCTAAGACTGAGTTATCTGTAGGCACAACTCTCCAGCCAACAACAGCCAACGTCTCTTTTTCTAACTCTTCAGTGATGACCTGTTTGGCCAAGTCAGCTAATGCTTGGTCTTGGTTAAGAAAAATCACACCAACACCGTACATTTTGCCTAGCTTCCAATTTTGCTGTTCAGCTATTTTGCGAAAAAATGCGTCGGGTTTTTGCAGCAATAAACCACAACCATCGCCTGTTTTGCCATCAGCAGCGATACCGCCACGGTGCTGCATGCGGTCAAGCCCCTCAATTGCGGTACTGACCAATTTATGACTTGGCTCGCCTTTAGTGTGAGCGATGAGGCCAAAACCACAATTATCTTTTGAATCATTAGGATGATATAAACTCATTAATGCAGACTCCTTCAACCTTCGACTGGGCAGGGTGTTGTATGTTGTTATTGCTAATCATACATCTAAATACGTGTATGAACGTGAGATGGCTTCATGCCCTGATACTTATTTTCCGGTCGTGATTATTATTGAGGATACCAGTCAAGTATCGAATATTTATACTAAGCAGTTCGTACAAAATACCGAGGATTATTTTATAAATCAATTCTCTTATATGGTGTATTTTATATTTTTCAGGGCGAAGGCCCTAATAAGTATCAAAAGTTCTTTTAATTCAATGGTGTGCGATTTTTTTGTGGCTTGGTTATAAGCTATATATAAAAGCTTAAAAACAGTGCCAGTTGTTATTAAAACGTTAAAAAAAGGCGTTTTTTTCATTTTACAGCTTGGTGCGCATTGAATTAATATTTAAATAAAATGAATAAATAGTCTTTGGAAGCTTTAGATTTACAGTTTAATGCTGGGCTAGTATTTTGATCCTTGTAATATTCTTGCTAGCATGTCGCGAATTGGCAAGAACCACAGATGTTTGAGACCCACTCGTTATGACGAATAAGACGACAAAAAAGACCTCAGTTGACCCATGGGCTATCAATATTGCTCAGCTTATCAACCGTTTTGGCGCAGTAAAGACAAGTGTTTTATTCGTTATTTTGACTTTAATATTCACCTTCTCTGGCACCTATTTTCTTAGAATGTTTTTCAGTGACCAAGCTCACACTGAAGACTTCTTAATTGCCATTGTACTGACTTTACTCAGTGCGCCTTGGGTATTATGGGTTTTTAGCGAGCTAGTTAAACAGTTGGTGCGCTCCAGAGAGAGTCTTGCAGAGGCGGTTACTGAGTTAGAGCGATTGCGAAAGGAAGATGAGTTACTGAATCACACTCTGCAGAATAATATCAAGCAACTCAACCATGAAATTGAGCAGCGAAAAAATGCCCAGTTAGAGCGAGAAAATGTGTTCACTGACCTCGAGCGTGAAATCACTGATAGATCTGAAAAAGAACAACAAGCATTACGCCTATCTACTTTACTGCGTTCGATTATCGATGCCTCTCCAGATTTAATCTATTACCGTAATCAAGAAGGGCAATTTGCCGGCTGCAATCGTGTTGCTGAACAAATGACTGGCAAAACCGAACAAGAGTTGATTGGCTTAACGCCCCACCAAGTTTACGACGAAGAACTCGCCCGACAAGTGGTTGCTAGTGATCAAGACGTGCTCGAAAATAATGCCAGTATTACCGAAGAACTATGGTTGCGATTTGCTGATGGACGCCGCCGCTTTTATGAAATGCGTAAGGTGCCATTCTACAGCTCAGACAATACTCGCCTTGGTATTCTTGCTTTTGGGCGGGATATCACTGAGCGTAAACAGGCTGAGAATGTGGTGGCTAAAGCCAGTAAAGACAAAACTGCTTTTATTGCCACAATTAGTCATGAGTTGCGAACGCCCCTTAATGGCATTGTTGGTCTAAGCAGAATGTTACGTGATACTGATCTGACAAGTGAGCAGTTTGCTTGGGTGAGTACGATTTACGCCAGTGGTATTACTCTTGGTAATATATTTAACGATATTATTGATTTGGACAGGCTAGACAGAGACAGGCTTGAGTTATCACTAAAAACAGTTTCCATAAAAGATTTCACTAAAGAGCTTGCCAGTATTATAGAGCTGTTAGCTGATGATAAAGACCTTACTTTTGCTGCGCATGTAGAGGAGCCCTTACCCGCTTTGGTTGAAGTGGACGGTACTCGCTTAAGACAAATTTTGTGGAATTTATTATTCAACGCAGTCAAATTCACACAAAAAGGAACCGTGTCATTAGAAGTCAAAGCTGAACAGATTGATTCTGAAACATCCATGGTCACATTTAAGGTCTGTGATACGGGTGTCGGTATACCTCAGCAAGATTTAGATAAAATTTTTGCTATGTATTATCAAGTTGACTCACCCGAACATCAAAGTGCTACAGGCACTGGCATTGGTTTGGCTATCTGTCAACAAATGGTGTCTTTGATGAACGGTGAGATCAGTGTCAGTAGCGTGATAGGTGAAGGTACTTGCTTTACCGTGGACCTGCCCCTTGGTATAAGCAAAAAGCCTATTCAAGTTGAAACATTAAAGGTCACAGGTTTACAAATATTGTTGGTAGAAGATATTGAGTTAAATGCGATGGTCGCCAAAGCATTGTTGGAAAAACTTGGACAACATGTTGACGTAGCTATGACAGGTAATGAAGCCATTACTATGGCCCGGGACAAACAATATGATTTGATTTTATTAGATATTCAATTACCAGATATGAATGGATTTGAGGTCGCAAATGTTTTACATGAAGAATCTTTGGTAGAGCAAACCAGTATTGTGGCGTTGACCGCAAATGTGATTAAAACACATCAAGAATTTCTCGATAATGGTATGGATGAAGTTATCTCGAAGCCAGTCAAAAAGAGTCGTATTATTGAAGTGCTCAATAGTCTGTTCTGCGAGCAACCTAGCGTGCCTCACCAACCAGCTCCAGAGCCTAAAAAAGACTTGATGAACACTGTTCTCGATTTAGAATTGTTACAAATGTTAGTGGATACTATAGGCCACGACATGGTGTGTACAAGTGTTAAAGTATTTGAGGAAAAAATGCCTGAATACTTGGAAATTTTACAACTGAACTTAAGTGCCGATGAAAAAGATGAAGTGTGCTCCCAAGCTCACAAAATAAAAGGAGCCGCAAGCTCAGTAGGCTTAACCAGAGTACAAAAAATTGCTAACGAAATCCAACAAGGTGATCACCCTGCATGGTGGCAAAATGTGCATGACTGGGTAGAACAATTAGATCAGGCTGCTAATCAAGATATGCAAAAATTAATAAATTGGTTGGGTCAGCAAGATATAGATGACTAAAGAGGCTTAGTCGGCCTCTTGCTCAATCGATAGTCTATTTATCAAATATTAAGATACGGTATTTTTGTTAGCTTGTTTTTAGATGTTATACATTGATTAATCGCCATTTAAGCTAATGGCAGTTCACATAGGTTATATAAGTTATGTCAAAATTTGATCCAGTTGATCACTCACACCGTCGTCGTAATCCTTTAACTGGAGATTGGGTGTTAGTCTCACCCCATAGAGCAAAACGACCTTGGCAAGGCCAAGTGGAAAACCCCCAGCTTGCTGATACTGTGCCCCACGACCCAGAGTGTTTCTTATGTTCGGGTAACACCCGTATTAATGGAGAAGTGAACCCTGAGTATGATGGGACCTTTGTATTTACGAATGATTTCGCAGCATTAATGCAAGACACCCCTGCAGCACAACAATCGAATGATGACTTGTTTACTTTACAAGCGGCCAGAGGCACCAGTCGCGTTATTTGTTTTTCTCCTGAGCACAACAAAACCTTACCGGAATTATCTTTACCTGCTTTAGAAGGGGTGATTGATACGTGGCAAGAACAAGTCGCGGACTTATCCAAAGATTATGTTTGGGTACAAGTATTTGAAAACAAAGGGGCAGCTATGGGCTGCTCTAATCCGCATCCCCATGGACAAGTCTGGGCAAATGACTTTATACCTAATGAAGTGGCGAAAGCTGAAGCGAGTCAAAAAGCGTATTTTGAAAAACATGCTAGTTCGCTATTGTTAGATTATGCACAAAGAGAATCGGCAGATAGCTCTCGAACAGTGGTTGAAACCGAACATTGGATAGCGGTAGTGCCATATTGGGCCGCTTGGCCGTTTGAAACCTTGCTTATGCCTAAGTTTGCTTGTGCCAGACTCACTGATGTTAATGCCGCGCAAAAAGCCGATTTGGCTATCGCGATCAAAAAGCTCACAAGTCGCTATGATAATTTGTTTCAATGTTCTTTCCCTTACTCAATGGGCTGGCACGGGGCACCGAATAATCTAGATTCGACTGAACATTGGCAAGTCCATGCTCACTTCTATCCGCCTTTGTTACGCTCAGCCACTGTGCGTAAATTTATGGTGGGTTATGAAATGATGGCAGAGCCACAACGAGATTTAACACCAGAACAAGCGGCCCAGCGTTTACAGACGCTCAGTGATGTTCATTACAACGAATCAACTGGAGCCTAGTATTTTATGTCTAACGAAACATCTAACATATCTCAAAGTATGTTAACTGAACTTAATTCGGTATTTACTCAGACATTTGGTGCAGCGCCCGCACGTCATTTTCAGGCACCTGGCAGGGTTAATCTAATAGGTGAACATACAGACTACAACGATGGTTTTGTGCTGCCTTGCGCTATTGATTATCAAACCTTAGTGGCAGTGACGCCTAGAAATGATATGACGGTTAAAGTCGTGGCCGTAGATTACAGTAACCAACAAGATGAATTTTCACTCGATTGTGAAATCGAAGCCCACGCTACCCAATTATGGAGTAATTATGTACGTGGTGTTATCAAACACCTGCAACTTAGAGGTCATGTATTCAAGGGTGCCAATTTGGCTATTACCGGCAATGTGCCCCAAGGAGCAGGATTAAGTTCTTCAGCCTCTTTGGAAGTCGTAATAGGCGAAACATTTCGTGGTCTATATAAGTTGTCACTGACAAAAGCAGAAGTGGCGTTAAATGGCCAAGAAGCTGAAAATCAATTTGTAGGTTGTCAGTGTGGGATCATGGATCAGATGGTTAGTGCCTGTGGCTCTAAATTTAACGCCTTATTATTAGATTGCCGTTCATTAGACGCAGAGCTGATTTCGATGCCAGAAAACTTGGCGGTGATAATCATCAACTCCAATGTGAAACGTGGTTTAGTGGATAGTGAATACAACACCCGTCGCCTGCAATGTGAAGCCGCCGCCCGTATTTTGGGATTAACCGCATTACGTGATATCAGCTTGACTGAGTTGCAAAACAACAAGGATAAACTGCCTGAGGTGGTATACCGACGGGCTCACCATGTTGTATCCGACAGTGAACGTACCGTTTTAGCGGCGCAAGCTCTTAGAACAAATGATGTGGTGCAGTTGTCAAAATTGATGGCTGAGTCCCACATTTCTATGCGTGATGATTTTGAAATCACCGTACCGCCCATCGATTTTGTCGTAAAGATATTAACTGAATATCTAGGCGATAAAGGTGGCGTGCGTATGACCGGTGGTGGCTTTGGTGGCTGTATGGTTGCTCTAATGCCACATTCCATGGTGGATGGTGCAAAGCAGTTGTTGGTTGAGCGTTACCAAGTCGAGACGGGTTATAAAGAAACTATTTATATTTGTAGTGCCAGTGATGGGGCAGGTGAATTTTGACTGTTTTTTATTGAGCAAGTTGCTTTAAAAAATTAAACAAAACCAATAAGAAGCGGGTGCCTTGTTATGGAAGAATTTGAGAAATGACGCCCCTAATATCTGCGATTAAACAGAGTACTTTACAAGTATGTAAGGTACTAATTTAGCTTTTCTAAATGATAAAAAGGAGAAGGCAGTACTTAGACCTTCATTTAGTGGTTTTGAGTCGAATGACTCAGCGACCGAGGGCTCGATTATAAAAAATTCATAATAGTCTCCGCCATCTTTTATGCATATACTATTTTGTCTGAATAGAGCCTTTTGTCAAAATAACCAACAAAATCCCACCTAGTATCACACTGGCAGATAGAGTGAGATGTAAACTAATGGGCTCAGCTACTAGCAGCACACCGCCCAACGCTGCCCAGATTGGAACTGATAATTGACTAACTGCTGCTATGCTAGGTTTTAAATGTGGCAGCACGGCATACCAAACTGCATAACCGACTCCTGAGGCCAAGGCACCAGAGGCAATAGTGTAGAGCCAGCCTTGTAAACTTATCTGAAGCCCAGTGGTAAAGTAGATCCAAACTAAAGCGATGATGACTATCGGTAGTAGCCGGACAAAGTTGCTTGCAGTATCCAAAAGAGGTTGAGTTGATCTTGCCCCTATCAAACTATACATAGCCCAAGCTATCCCTGCCAAACCCATTAGCAGACAACCTATTAAGCTGGGTTTTTCTAGCTCTGGGTAGATGAAGTAGAGAAATCCAAGAAGTGATAAAACAATACCTCCGCACTCTTGCTTGCTCATTTTAACACCCGCTAACCAACCTTTAAGTAACATAGTAAATTGCACACAAGCGAACAAAATAAGTGCACCCGTTGCGGTGCCTAGCGTCACATAGGCATAGGAAAACCCTGCAGCATAAATAAATAAATATATGGCACCTGCATGACTACCTAATTTGCCTATTTTCCTGAGGTTTGTTGTGTTTTTTACAGCGACAATAAATGCCAAAGTGAGCGCTGCTGATAACAACCGAATGGCAGTGAAATCTGCTGGGTGAACTTGTTCAATGCTAAGAGCTAAACGACACAGTACCGAATTAGCAGCAAAAGCAAAGAGTGAAACGAGAGTGAGTAGAATCGCTTGAGGGGTATTCAATGACATTTATATCAGTAGCCAAGTAGCTGAGCCTAAAAACGCAAATATTCCAACTACATCGGTGATCGTGGTTAAAATCACGCTGCCCGCTAAAGCAGGGTCAATTTTTAATTTTTTCATTATGATGGGCAAACTTGCTCCTGCTAATCCGGCGGCGACCATATTGATCAGCATAGCAAAGGCGATAACTGCGCCTAACATTAAGTCTTGTTTCCAAATGGCAATCACTGATGCAATCAAAACAGACCATATCACACCATTTAAAAAACCGATGGCTAATTCTTTGCTAATCAGCCATCTGGCGTTAGCTGAATTTACATGACCCAAAGCCATACCACGAATAACTAAGGTAAGGGTCTGGTTACCTGCTACCCCTCCCATGCTGGGTACTATGGTGTTGAGTATTGCTAACACCGCAAGTTGGCTTAAGGTAGCTTCAAATAAGTCACTCACGGCAGCTGCCATTAAAGCGGTAAGCAAGTTGACACCTAACCAAATTGAACGGCGCTGGGTACTTTTTACGACTGGCGCGAAGGTATCTTCTTCATCATCTAAACCGGCCATGCTCATCATTGAGTGCTCTGCGTCTTCACGAATAATATCGACTACGTCATCAATAGTGATCCGACCTAATAATTGATTGTTTTCATCTACTACTGGGGCTGATAACCAATTATATCGCTCAAACAAACTTGCTACTTCGTTATCCATCATGTTTGCGGGAATGGCTTCAGAGTCCTTAATTAACGATTCTATGGGTGTATCAGCAGCGGCAGTTATCAGCCGAGTCAACGCTACACCACCCATTAATTTATCGTTGCGGTCCACCACATATAAGGTGTCTGTGTGCTCCGGTATATCGCCTTTTAAGCGTAAATATCGGAGGATCACATCTACATTAATGCCGGGCCGAAGCGTAATAGCATCGGTGTTCATAATAAAACCGGCTGTTTCTTCACCGTAAGACAATCCCAGCTCGGCACGCGCCCGATCTTGCTCTTCCATGGCAGCCAATAGTTCTTGAGCGACTTCTTGTGGTAAGCCACGCAATGTATCAACTAGGTTATCGGTGTCCATCTCTTCTAGGGCATCGGCGACCTTTTCGGGAAGCATATTTCTGATAATGCCATTACGCACATCATCAGATAGTTCTTCGAGCACGTCGCTGTAAAGATCTGGAGATATAAGTTGCCAAATATCCAAGCGATTACGGCTGCGGCTCGATTCTAAAAGCAAAGAAAGATCACCGGGCTGTAACCGGAGCAACATCTCTTTGGCTAGCTCAGTTTGCCCGCTACCTAAGGCTTCATTAATGTCATGAAGTTGGTTGTTACTGCTTTTGGCTTCGAAGGTATTTGGCATGGCTTAGATAACTTACTCATTAGGTCAATACGCCCTAAAACGTAATGCTTTGATTTTACGACACTAGTTTAATCTATGCCCACGAGTTGTTCAGTACATATTTAACTTTAAACGTGTGAAATATGTAGAGCAGGAAAATAAAACAAGCTTGACTATACTTTGCCTAATTATTTATCAACTGGACATTATTATGCCAAATAGTAGAGAACATGATCATCTTTTAAGCAACCGTTTTCGGGTAGAAATTGAGGGTGTTACTGCGGGTGATTTCGCAGAGGTAAGCGGGTTAGAGAGTCGTACTGAAGTCATTGAATACGCCGATGGCGGCGATCCAAATGTGCGTAAACGCCCCGGACGAACAACCTTTTCAAATATTGTTTTGACCAAGGGTGCATTGACTACTCACGCACTCTGGGAGTGGTACAAATCTGTGATGCAAGGAACGTTAGAAAGAAAAAGTGGTTCAGTAATAGTATTAGGCGACGATATGAGTGAAAAATATCGCTACAACTTCTTTGAAGCTTGGCCCTGTAGATGGAAGAGTTTGCAACTCGATGCCAAGTCCCAGGCAACACTAGTTGAAGAAATCGAACTTGCAGTAGAAAGGATTGAGTTAAGTTAGATGCTTAAATCTGAGGTAAAGCTCGCGACGCTTATTCGGCGTATTGTTGGCAGAGGCGCCAGAGTGGTACTGGGTTGCCCACAACTATCATCAGATGAAAAAGGCTTTACAAAGCCACATATTTACCTGCGCTTTAACCAGTTTTGTGATGCAACAGCCCAAGTTACTGGTAGTGTTTATGCTGGGCGCCGGGTTATCACCGAAGGCAAACTGACAGGGTTTCGCGAAGAGAGGCCGGGTCATATCTCAATCCATATCGACCTAATAAGTGATGATTATCTAGAAACCCAAGAGCTTCGACAAAAACTACTCGGTGCAGTGTTAGTTTTCCTTGATACCTTGAAGGTATTACAGCTCAGTGACCCAAAAGACGGCAATGTAGAATTGTCATTTAGAGATATTGCACCAAGCCTTCGGGATTTTTCCATTAACGCCATCAAGACCTGCCAAGAGCCCCTGTACTGTGGGGAAATTCATTATGAGTTAAATGGGTTTTTGCATGTTTGTGTGAAGCGTTAGGTTTGGTTGCTTCGAAGGTCGTCATTACTGAGATAGCAGACAGTCAGGGCTATTTTGACTATTGGCGCTTTGTGCCAAAACGTGGCGTTGGTGAACCACTTACTTAACGATTACAAATAGCAGATAGCGGATGACGTGGAGTTCAAGAAAAGATGATGCGAAGCATTCTATATTTTTGCCTTTAAATTTTCAGCTCAAAATGGTTTATTCTTTGGGGAAATGACAAGACCATCAGGACAATGACGCGAAACGTGTTTTTCGCTTAAACCAAACAAAAAATCGCTACTCCTCCTCATTAAACCTAGTGACGATTAAAGTTTCAACCGCATCTAACGCCGCTTGTGCATCTTTACCTTCAGTCACTACTCGCACTTCTTTGCCTTGATGGCTTTCGAGCATCATTAAGCCTAATACGCTGTTGGCTGAGGCTTGCTTATCGCCTTGGTGTAGGGTTATTTGTGCATCAAATTTATTGGTTAGCTGAACAAGCTGGGTGGCTGCTCTAGCGTGAAGCCCTAATTTGTTGACGATAACCAGTGTCTTTTCGAAGCGAGGCATCAGTTTTGTTCGCGGTGGCGAATTTGTACATCGGGGTGGGAGTTGCTAAACGTTTTGGCTAGCATTTCGGCAACATAAACGGATCTATGTTGGCCGCCTGTGCAACCAATAGCTACTGTGACATAACTGCGATTGTTACGCTCTAAATGTGGTAACCATGTGGAAATTAAGTTTTGAATTTGCCAAATAAACTTGGTCACTATCGGTTGTGAACCCAAAAATATCTGTACCGGTGTATCTAAGCCTGTTAAGTGTTTGAGGTCGGGTTCCCAATGAGGGTTAGGTAAAAAGCGGCCGTCAAATACATAATCGGCGTCTTTTGGTATGCCATGTTTAAAACCAAAGGATTCGAATACCAAGACCAGTCTAGAGCTTTTTTTACCTAAAATACGTTCACGGACTAATTCAGCAAGTTGATGGACCGATAGTTGGTCAGTGTCTATATATAAATCAGCACGTTCGGCAATAGGCGCGAGTAATTGGCTCTCCGCTTGGATAGCATCAGACAACGATTTATTTTGTTTGGATAAAGGATGCAACCGTCGTGTTTCGCTAAAACGTCTGATCAGCATATCATCGCTGGCATCTAGATAAAGTATGGTCATGTTCCAAGTGGAGGGAAGATAATCAAGAATTTCGACTAGCTCATTAGGGTCCTTTGGTAAGTTACGTACATCGATACTAACGGCCACTTGGTCATATTCATCAACAACAGTATGAGTCAGTGTGGGTAAAAGGTTAACTGGGATATTGTCCACGCAATAATATCCAAGGTCTTCCAATGAGCGCAGTACTATCGATTTACCTGAACCAGAGCGCCCACTAATAATGATCAGTTTCATTTATCCTAGTGCCTCAAATAATTCTTGATCTGTTTTCGCTTTGCGCATTCGGCTCAACGTGTCCTTATTGTTTAGTTTAGTGGCAATAGCAGACAAAGTGCCTAAATGTTCAGATGCTTTGTCTTCGGGTACCAAAATAGCAAAAAAGATATCAACTGGCGCATTGTCTATGGCGTCATAATCGATTGGGTTTTCACTGGTCACTACAATCGCTATAACATTTTCTAGATCTTGTAGGCGACCATGTGGCAGTGCAATGCCATTACCAATACCAGTACTGCCCATCTTTTCTCTGCATGTAAGACTATACAGAATAGTAGCTTGATCGATATCGATTATATATTGATTAGCAATTTGACTGATGAGTTCAAGTATTCGTTTTTTACTGGTGCCCTGAACTGCACATAAAGTACAGTCAGGGTGAAGAATATCTTTAATTTCCATTATGGATTCTAATTGTGGTTAATCGTTGACGCGATCAATGGCGTTTAACTTTTTCCTTGTGCTTAATCACTTGTCGGTCAAGTTTATCGATTAAAGCATCTATTGCTGCATACATATCTGAATGTTCAGATGTAGCAAACACCTCTGTTCCACTGAGGTGTAAAGTGGCTTCAGCTTTTTGATTCAGCTTTTCCACGTTTAAAATCACATGAACATTATTTATATGATCAAAATGTCGTTCTAGTTTAGTAAATTTTGTATCGACGTAGTCTCTTAAAGAATCTGTAATATCTACATGATGACCGGTAAGGTTAATTTGCATATCGCCTCTTCCTTCTTCAATTCGCCTAAAGCAGGCTCTTACGTTGGTTAGATGGTGGGATCATGAGTGACTCCCGGTATTTTGCAATTGTTCGCCGCGCCACCATAATGCCTTGGTCAGCCAACACTTGTGCAATCTTGCTATCACTTAAAGGTTTACTGGGTTTTTCTGCTGCCACTAATTTTTTAATCAACGCCCTAATAGCGGTTGATGAACATTCTCCACCTACATCTGTGGCTACGTGGCTAGAGAAGAAGTATTTCAGCTCAAAAATGCCTCTTGGAGTATGCATGTATTTTTGTGTGGTGACTCGCGAAATAGTGGATTCGTGCATATCTACCATTTCGGCGACATCGTTCAACACCATAGGTCTCATCATTTCGGGACCGTGTTCAAAAAAGCCCATTTGTTGCTGCACTATACAATTAGACACTTTAAGAAGGGTTTCGTTGCGGCTTTCTACACTTTTAATAAACCACTTAGCTTCTTGTAAATGTGAACGAATAAATTGACTGTCTGAAGAGTTCTTAACGCTTTTACTCATCGCTGCATATTGCTGATTGACATTGAGTTTAGGTAGGCTATCGGGGTTAAGTTCTACTGTCCACCGGCCATTTTTCTTAGAAACCGATACATCAGGGATTACGTATTCCGATTCACCTGTGACTATGGCGGTACCAGGCCTAGGATTAAGGGTTTGCAACAGTCGCATGGCTTCCCGTAACTCTTCTTCTTTAAGACGGGTTTTACGCATTAGAGTACGATAGTCCTTACTACCAATCAGATCGCAGTAATCAGTGATCAGCATCTTGGCTTCCTCTAGCCAAGGTGTATCCGGCGCAAATTGTCGTAACTGAATCAGTAAACATTCTTGGGCGCTGCGCGCCCCTGAGCCTACAGGATCAAACATCTGAATACGTTTTAGTACGACTGCCACTTCGTCCAGTTCAATCTCTTCGTCATCCATACTGGCTAGGACTTCTTCGGTGCTGATAGTCAAATAACCTGCTTCATCGATTGAGTCAATAATGGCCATCGCGATACCAATATCGGTATCGCTAAAATGAGTTAAACGCATTTGCCAAAGCAAATGGTCTTGAATGTTGTCTGTGGTTTCACCTTGAAATACTTGGTCGTCATCGCCTGCTGAGCCTGCGCTGCTCATAGAAGACGGTGCTGATGAAGCACTTAAGTATTCATCCCAAGTACTATCTAAGGGTAAATCTTCTGGTATCTCATTTTTTTGCAGGGCTTCGCCGCTATCGACATTATCCGCATTCACTTCAACTTGAGTGCTTTCGCTATCTTTACTATCGGCACTGTGATTAGTTTCAAGGGCTTTTTCGCCACTACCACTGTCATTTGACTCGTCTACTTCTAACAAAGGGTTAGAATCTAGAGCTTCTTGGATTTCAGCTTGTAAATCCAAAGTAGACAATTGCAAGAGCTTAATAGCTTGTTGCAGCTGCGGGGTCATTGTAAGTTGTTGGCTAAATCTTAACTGTAAAGAGGGTTTCATTAACTTCTTATGTCTAATCTGTTGTTGTTATCAGCCGAGATAAACTCTTCATTCTAGAAATCACAGCCTGTTGTCGAAGTTATACCAGCTTATTCATATATAAACTAAATACTCATGAAGTTCGCTTGCTTGACAGCTTTGCTGAAATCCCAATATTATTTAATAAATCTTCAGCCTAACTATAGCCTGAATTGTTCACCTAGGTATACATCTCTTACACGTTGATCACTTAAAACTTCTTCCGAAGTGCCAGATGCTATCAACTCACCATGGCTCACTATATATGCCTTTTCACATACATCTAAAGTTTCACGCACGTTGTGATCGGTAATTAATACGCCTAGACCTCTATCCCGTAATTGTTGAATTATTTTTTTTATGTCGTTAACTGAAATGGGATCAACGCCAGCAAAGGGTTCGTCTAATAATATAAACTCTGGATCAGCTGCCAAGGCCCGCGCAATTTCTACTCTTCTGCGTTCGCCGCCAGATAAGCTCATACCTAAACTATTGCGAATATGGCTGATATTAAATTCGTCCAATAGTGAGTCGGCCTGCTGTTCTCGCTGTTCTTTGGATAATTCTTTACGAGTTTGTAAAATCGCCATCAGATTTTGATACACGGTTAGCTTTCTGAATATCGACGCTTCTTGAGGTAAATAACCTATGCCTTGCCTAGCACGCACATGCATGGGTTGCAGTGTAAGATTCTGTTGATCAATATAAATGTCACCTTTATCTAAAGGTACTAGCCCAACAATCATATAAAATGTAGTGGTTTTACCTGCGCCATTTGGCCCTAATAAACCCACTATTTGACCAGTCGATACTTCAATGCTGACATCTCGTACCACTTGCCTCGACTTATAAGACTTAGCTAAATGTGTGGCTTTTAATACGGCCATTAAGGTTGTTCATCCTGTTGGTCTGTTGCAGGTTCTTTAGGTTTGGTTACAGGCTGGAATGTGGTAATAACACGGCCACTCTCTTGATCGCTACCTTGAGCTATGATTTGTTCAAGTTCCATATTAAATGTGATCGACTTGCCTTGCACACTACTGGAGTTTTGTTTTATTTCAGCATTCCCCTCCAGTGATAGAGAGCGGGTTTGGCGATGATATTCAATCTTATCGGCCTTTGCAGTGACTATGCTGCCATCTTCTTGTTGTTGAGAATATCTAGCAGGGTTACCAGTGGCGATAAATATTTCATTGCCTTCACCCTTGCTGGCATCAATTTCTAATTCTTCTGCACTGACTTTTAAAGAGCCTTGTAGGATAACAACATTGCCTTGATAAGTTGCTCTTTTAGCAATGCCGTCAGCATTTTGGTACAAGGAAGCCAGTTCAATTTTTTTAGTGAAATCATCTTTCCCAGCATCACTATTAGCCGAAAATAATAACGTTGCTAAAAAACTAGCGCGGAACAGAGGGTTGGTAAACGGTTTTAACATGGTCTAATAACTCATATCTTTGGGTTTCTAAGCTAGCGGTGAAGCCATTACTGTTTATCACATAATTTGGGCCAATAATTTCGACGGGCTGATCAGAATACATGGTCTTTTCAGCTAGGTTTACTTCGACAAAATTGGTACGGATGACCTGTATATAACCTTGTTCATCAAGGCTGGTAATTTCAACATCGGTTTCAAATTGAATACGTTGATCTTCATACAAGGTACCTTCTTGGGCATCGACTTTCCATGGGTGTAGTGATTGAGCAAATAACAAATAGTTGGGTTGTTTGAACAATGTGAACCCAAGTAGATCAAAATTCTCCATTTTTTGGGCAAAAACCTGATGATTTATCTGCCCCAATTTATCATACAAGGTGCTGCGCATCTTACTTGCCTTGTAATTAGGAACCCAGGCCTCTTCTGTTTGTGAGTCTACCATTACTTCTTCTTCAGAAAGCCAGCCAGGAAGACTCAAGGCGAGTGCTAATACAAATAACACCACAATACATAGGGTAACGCGATTCATATGCTGGCGCTCTGAATAGTATATAGCTGTCCGTGAGATAAAAGAATTAAATCACATAGTTCACGCACCGCACCAAATCCACCTTTAGTTCGCGTCTGATAATGCGCCTGCGCAGCTAAAATAGGGTGACCATCTTGTACACATATATTGCACTGCGACACCTTAAACATTCCTAGATCAGGCATATCATCACCTATTGCAGCAGTCTCACTCATGGTAACGGACATTTTATTTTGTATTGCTTGTAAAGCGGGCTGTTTGTCTTCACAACCTTGATAAATATGTTGGACTCCTAAGGATGTCATCCGCTGTTCTACCATATTTGAATTACGCCCTGTGATAACCGCAACTTGCACACCAATTTTTTGTAATGCTTTGACCCCGTAGCCATCTCGAGTATGAAATGCTTTAAGCTCCTCTCCATTTTGACCCATGTAAATTCGGCCGTCGGAAAATACGCCATCAACATCGCAGGCTAAGAGTTTTATTTGTCTAAGTTGGATTAATAGTTTTTTATCAATCGGTCCATAAGGAGTGACTAACATAGACATTATATAATCCCTGCTTGAAGCAGTAACTGCATATTGATAGCACCTATTGGTTTGCCATTAGTATCGGTCACAAATAGCGAACTTATTTTGTGTTTTTGCATGAGTGTAAGGACTTCGGCAGCCAACATTTCTGGTTTAGCCGTAATACTGTTGGGCGTCATAATCTCTTGGATTTTAGTTTTGTGTATATCTATTCTATCGTCAAGTACTCTGCGTAAATCACCGTCTGTGAAAATTCCCAATAACTTGCCATTGTCATCTATCACTCCAGCCATGCCTAAGGCTTTTTGTGAAATAACTAATAACACTTCCCGCAAATTTTGTTGCCCTGAGACCAAAGGTAAAGACTGTTCTTTGACCATCACGTCTTCTAATTTGATTAAGAGTTTTCTACCTAATGTACCGCCAGGGTGAGACAAGGCAAAATCTTCAGAAGTAAAACCTCGTGCATCGAGTAATGCAACGGCGAGTGCATCTCCCATCACTAAGGTGGCAGTTGTGCTTGAAGTAGGAGCAAGGCCAAGTGAACAAGCCTCCTGTTCAACTTTGATGCACAGGTTAATGTCTGCATATTTACCAAGAGTGCTTTGGGAATTCGATGTCATAGCAATAATAGGTACACCCAAGCGTTTAACCACTGGGATCAGAGCTAATAATTCGGCAGTTTCGCCTGAGTTTGAAATGGCTAATAAAATATCTTGTTTGGTGAGCATTCCCAAATCACCGTGGTTGGCTTCAGCAGGATGCATAAAAAATGCGGGAGTGCCTGTGCTAGCCAAGGTGGCTGATATTTTATGACCAATATGACCTGATTTGCCCATTCCACAAACGATTACTTTACCCTTGCAAGATAAAATTAACTGACAAGCGTCTACAAAAGCGTCATCAATATATTGAGCTAATTGTGCGATGGCTCGCTGTTCAATTTCCAATACTCTTAAGGCAGATTGTTTAATCATAGTGTGTTCATGTGTGATTCTTAAGGTCGCTATATTAATTAAATAACATAAATTGGTAAGCACAGAAGCAAGTTATTAGACACATACCTTCTATTCGGTTAATGCATCTGCTTCCTTTTAAATTAAAGCTAAATACGATGAGTAATATCGTTAGCCCTAACATTACGTAACTGTCGCGTGTTGCAGCATTTTCATCTACCACACCTGGTGCGATAAGACCTGGCATCGCCAGTACTGCCAAAATATTAAAAATATTTGAGCCAATTATATTACCCAAAGCTAAATCGTCTTCGTTTTTCAACACACCTGCAACGCAAGCCGCCAGTTCTGGCAAACTTGTACCAATGGCGATAATTGTTAAACCAATTACTAACTCACTTAAACCAAAGTATCGGGCTATAACTTCTGCAGAATCTACCATAAAGTAGGCGCTCGTAGGTAACAGTATCATACCCACTATTAACCACATAACTGCTCTGGAAGTTGCTACGCCGGAAGGAATTTCATTTTCGGTCTCGGGTTGTAAAGGATCGCCTTTTTCCATATTGAAAGACACCCAAGTGAGCCCACCTATAACGGCAAAAAATAAAGTGATTAAGATAATCCCTTCTACTTTGATTAATAAAAAATCAGACAAAAAATATACAGCGAGAAGGCTTACCAACAATAACACTGGCATTTCTTTTTTAAGGGTACTTGATGCAATAGATAAAGGTTTAAGTAGTGCAGTTATTCCTAACACTAAAGCGATGTTAGTAATATTTGAACCAAGAGCGTTACCCACTGCGGTATCAGTGTTGCCATTGAACGAGGCCGTGGCAGCTACCATGATTTCTGGTGCAGATGACCCCATAGCTACTATAGTAAGGCCGATGATCATAGGCGATATACCTAAGTTTTTCGCTAACACTGATGCGCCAAATACAAATCTATCTGCGCCCCAACTCAAAACAATAAGCCAAATCAGGAAATAACAAGCTTCTAAAATCACAAAATATCACTTCTAGTTTTAATAGGGATTAAAAATAATCAATTTCAATTGTCTCAAAAAGCTAAGGCTTTGCATATGAATGTTAGAATAAATTAGTTTCGAAACTTTCTTGCTGATCTATGGGTCTAGTAACAACATGTAAACATGCGTTATATCGATATATGCATCAACAGTAACGAAAGCAAGTATGTATAATGTATTTGATTTACTTGTATAGGCTATGAAAGCAACAAGCTAGACCAAATAATCTTATTATCAATGGAAAATGTTAAGCTGATATTCAGTCATAGTTGTATTAAATCGAATATACCTTGTTACTTTTTGTCTTTGATCTTTTATGCAGAAAACTAATACAATAGTCGGCCTTATAATTGGGTTGTTATTTACACTTAGCTCGATAAACCAAAATGGAATGTTCCTATCTTAATGGAAAATTTGATTGAAATTAACAATCTAACCTTTAGCCGTAGTGGTCGAATTATTTACGATGATATTTCACTGCAGATTAAAAAAGGCAAGACTACCGCTATTATGGGTCCCAGTGGCATTGGAAAAACAACTATGTTGCGTCTGATGGGCGGACAGTTGGTGCCTGACAAAGGTGATATTAAATTTAAAGGGGAGTCTGTTCCTGGCATGCGTCGTAATCGTCTATATGAAGTACGTAGACAAATGAGCATGTTATTTCAAAGTGGTGCGTTATTTACTGATATGACAGTGTTCGACAATATTGCATTTCCGTTAAGGGAGCACACAAAATTACCTGAATCGATCATTCACACCTTGGTTCTGCTGAAATTGCAGGCTGTAGGTTTAAGAGGTGCGGCAGATTTAATGCCTGCAGAATTATCTGGCGGTATGGCTCGCCGAGTAGCGTTGGCAAGAGCTATTGCATTGGATCCAGAGCTGATTATGTATGATGAGCCATTTGGAGGACAAGATCCCATCTCAATGGGGGTGTTGGTAAAATTGATCAAAGCCTTAAATGACGCTTTGCAATTAACTAGTGTTGTAGTAACTCATGATGTCACTGAAGTCTTAACTATTGCAGATTACATTTATATATTGGCAGAGCAGAGGGTCATAGGTAGTGGGACCCCAGAGCAAATTAAAAATAGTGACTCGCCGCTGGTTCAACAGTTTTTGCAAGGCCAAGCAGATGGTCCTGTACCTTTTCATTACCCTGCCAGTAGTACTGCCCAGGCTTTTTTGGGCAATGAATCATGAAATTTTTTATCAATTTAGGGGCGAACACCCTTAACCGTCTAGAAATGTTTGGCCGCGCCACTTTTATGTTGTTTGGAGCCATCATTGCTAAACCTCAGCCTTTAAAAATGATACCGCTGACTATTAAGCAAATACATATAGTGGGTGTGCAGTCATTACTTATTATAGTGATATCTGGCCTATTTATTGGCATGGTAATGGCGTTGCAAGGGTATACCATTTTGGTGGATTATGGTGCTGAAGGCAGCCTTGGGCCTATGGTTGCCTTATCATTATTAAGAGAGTTAGGCCCAGTGGTTACCGCTTTATTATTTGCTGGAAGGGCAGGTTCGGCACTGACAGCTGAAATTGGTTTAATGAAAGCGACGGAACAACTCAGCAGTTTAGAAATGATGGCGGTTGATCCTCTCCGTAGAGTGATTGCTCCGCGCCTTTGGGCGGGGATTATATCCATGCCAATGCTTGCACTCATTTTTAGTGCAGTTGGCATTTTGGGCGGGCACTTAGTTGGCGTTGATTGGTTAGGCGTAGATTCAGGCAGTTATTGGTCTATTATGCAGTCCACAGTGGATTGGAATAAGGACGTGGTGAACGGTATTATAAAAACCATAGTGTTTGCTTTTGTGATTACCTGGATCGCCACTTTTAAAGGGTATGATTCTATACCTACCTCTGAAGGAATAAGTAAGGCAACAACAGAAACGGTCGTATTTTCTTCGTTAGCGGTACTTGGGCTAGATTTTATATTGACTGCATTAATGTTTGGAATTGAGTAAAGGAAATGGGAATGAAATCTAGAAAGTCGGAACTATTAGTGGGTGTGTTTGTTGCATTAACTATAGCAGCAGGTCTTATGTTAGCACTTAACGTGGCCAATCAAAGTATGTCGAACAGTGAAGATACATACATACTGTATGCAAAATTTGACAACATTGGTGGGTTAAAAGTCCGCTCAGCAGTTAAAGTGGGTGGGGTAACCGTTGGTAGAGTCGACAATATTACGCTTAACAATAGCGACTTTACTCCATTAGTGACCATGAGTATTTCGTCAGAATTTAACCAGTTCCCAGAAACAAGTTCGGTATCTATACTTACATCAGGTTTATTAGGAGAGCAATATGTTGGTTTTCAACCAGGATTTGCTATTGATGGTATTGAAAACTTAGCTGAAGGTGATTACATAGAAGATACAAAATCAGCTTTAGTTTTAGAAGACCTTATTGGTCAATTTTTATTTAGTAGCAACGACGGTTAGTCGATGACGTTGATTGGAGAAAATAACGTGATAAATAAATGTGCACTTCTATTATTGAGTGTGATATTGATTTTTGGTTCTGGCATGACCCAAGCGCAAGACAAAAACCCATACGTAATGTTGGAAGCTGTAGCAACCAAAACCTTCAGCAGAATTAAGAAAGAACGCCAGCTCATAGAAGAGAATCCTGAGCTTTTGCGAATGGTTATGGAAGAGGAATTGCTACCTTATGTGGATTATAATTTTTCTGCATTAAAGGTTTTAGGTAAACATTATAAAAAAGTGCCAAGAGAAAAAATTCCCGAATATATCAGTGTGTTTCGTGCATATTTGATCACTACCTATGCATTGGCTATGGCTTACTATGATGGACAGGACGTAGAATTTCAGCCCGTTCGTGAAGTGACTGATGAAAGAACGGTAACTGTTAGAGCTGTGGTTAAAGAGCCCGGTCGACCAGACATTAATTTAGCGTTTAAATTACGTAAAAATAAAAAAACCAATGTATGGAAAGCCTACGATATGGTTGCTGAAGGCATTAGTCTTTTATCTAGCAAACAAAGTGAGTTCCAATCTATATTGCGACAGGATGGTATACAAAAAGTGATAGATTTGATGAAGAATACAATCAGTAAACCTATTAATATTGACGTCACAAAAAAGGAAACTTAGGTGACTAAATTGGAAGTCGTTGAGTCACCTAAAGGTTACTTCACCTTACAAGGTGATTTAAACCGTAACACTATCCCTAAGTCAGGCGCATTAGCAACGCTTGATCGAAGCAATCAAAACAACTCCAAAGATGCAGCTTTCACCCTTGATATGTTAGGTGTGAGTAATTCTGATACTGCAGGCTTAGCTTGGTTGATGAATTTTTTGAAAGGTAACCAACAACAGAATGTTCATTTTGAACTTAAAAACATCCCAGAAAGGTTGAGAAAGCTTGCAAAAATAAGCGACGTAGATAGTTTTTTGTCTGTACAATAACCGATTATTTTTACACATCTGGACTTGTCATGGATAATCAACAAATTGAAGCGCTTTTGCTTGAAACCTTAAGCTTAGCCGAAGCACATGTAAAGGGTGATGGATCTCATTTCCAAGTGATCGCTGTGAGTGATCAGTTTGAAGATATGAGTAGGGTCAAAAAACAGCAGTTTGTTTATGCGCCTTTGGCCGCAAAAATTGCTGAAGGTAGTATGCATGCAGTTTCCATTAAAACCTTTACCGAAAGCCAATGGAAGCGTGAGAAAATGTTTAACCTTCCTCAATAATATTCACAACCCCCTTCACCCTCGTAACATCAAATAGAGTGCATTTATGGACAAATTAATTATCGAAGCTTGCCCGCCGCTTAACGGAAGTGTGACTATTTCAGGCGCCAAAAATGCTGCATTGCCAATTCTGATGTCAAGCATACTGGCAGACTCTACTTGTTATTTCGATAATGTTCCTGAGCTTAGAGATATATACACCAGTTTATCTTTGCTGAGTGAGTTAGGTGCTAAAGCTTATCGCCAAGATGCTCAATCTGTGGTGATTGATCCGAGTTCTATTGATAATTTTAATGCTTCTTACGAATTAGTTAAGACTATGCGTGCATCTATATTGGTGTTGGGACCACTTTTGGCTAAGTTTGGTCAGGCAAATGTGTCTTTACCTGGTGGTTGTGCAATAGGCGCTCGTCCAGTGAATTTGCATCTGCAAGGACTTGAACAGATGGGAGCCAAAATTGATGTAGATAATGGTTACATCAGGGCGTCTGTGAACGGAAAGTTACGAGGCGCTCACATATTTATGGATGTGGTAAGTGTCGGTGCCACTGAGAATTTGATGATGGCTGCGTGTTTGGCGCAAGGTGAAACCATTTTAGAAAATGCGGCAAAAGAGCCAGAGATTGTTGACTTAGCCCATTGTCTAAATGCGATGGGCGCTAAAGTGTCCCATGCTGGAAGTGATAAAATTGTCATTCAGGGAGTTGAGTCTTTATCAGGATGTCGTTATCGCGTATTGCCTGACAGAATTGAAACGGGAACGTTTTTAATTGCAGCTGCAGTCACAGGTGGCAAGATCCGCTGTGAACAAGCGGCACCAAAAACTCTGGAAGCAGTAATGGATAAATTGTCTAAGGCGGGGGCTAAATTAACTGTTGGTGATGATTGGATTGAGTTGGATATGACCAATAGGCAACTTATTAGTGTTGATATTAAAACCGCCCCGCACCCAGGATTTCCAACTGATATGCAAGCGCAATTTGTTGCGCTTAATTGTTTGGCTGAAGGAACAAGTGTGGTGACCGAAAATATTTTTGAAAACCGTTTTATGCATGTACCTGAATTACAGCGAATGGGTGCCGATATATCGTTGCAAGCCAATAGTGCAGTCTGTAATGGAAAGTCAATTTTAAAGGGCGCTCAAGTGATGGCCACGGACCTGAGGGCTTCTGCGAGTTTGGTGATTGCAGGGTTGGTTGCAGAAGGGCAAACCACAGTAGATCGCATTTATCATTTAGATCGTGGTTATGAACATATTGAGAGAAAGTTAAATGGGTTAGGTGCTAACATCAAACGTGTTACGGGATAATAAAATCGTAACCTTAAGGCTAGCGGTTACTGCAATTCTGCCACTATCATGTCTAATTTCAGCATTGTACCGTCTCTGTTCACTTCAAAAGTGACAGTGTTTCCTGGTGTAGTATCGGCAATATAATCCAAAGTATCGCGAATACTAATGGCCGGAATATTGTTCACAGATAGAATAAGGTCACTAACCTGTAAGCCGCCCAATTCTGCTGGACTTCCTTTTACTACAGATGTCACCAAAATCCCAGCGCTTGTTAGTCCAGCCTGTTGACCTACAAAACCTAATGCCCCACGCGTCACTTTGCCAGTGGCGATGATTTCACCCATGACTTTTTTAGCCAAATTGTAAGGGACAGCAAAAGACACTCCATCAACAGATTCAACACGACTTCGACTGATGCGAGTTTTAAAGTTAGCATTGTTGATGCCTATCAAAAAACCTTCACTGTCTATGAGTGCTCCACCAGAGTTGCCCTCGTTAAGTGCTGCGTCTGTCTGAATATAATCGAAATAATTATTAAGCTCGTTGTTACTGATCCGGCTAACAATACCTTTTGTAACTGTTTGTCCTAAGTTATAGGGATTACCTAAGGCTAAGACTACGTCTCCTACTAATGTTTTAGGATCATCTAGTTGCGGAATAGGGTGAAGGTTTTCTACGGATACGTTGAGCACTGCTAGATCTGTTATGGGGTCATAACCAACAATTTGTGCTTCTTCGAGTCGACCATCTTGCAAACCTACTAAAATGAGCTTGGCATTGGCAATCACGTGATAACAAGTCAGGATATAGCCATTGGAGGTCATAATCACACCAGAACCAAGACTCGTCCGTTCGATTGGCTGCCGACGATTATAGCCGCTTCTTTCGATGCTTTGACTATAGATGTTAACTACTGCAGGACCTGCTGCATTAACCGCTGGATTAAGGCTGAGTTTTTTTGAACTCTCTTGCTCAGTAAATAATGTCAGTGGCAGACCACTACCTTTACGTAAATCGGGGACCAGTAATAAAATGACGGAAGAAATGATCACTCCTATAAGGATGGATTTTAAAAAGAAAGATAAGGATTTTAGCACGGGCGATATTAAATATTTTCTACATCAGATACGATAAATAATAACATTGAAATCATTGAGTTGATAGCAGTACTAAGTCTATACCTATACCACCTCAAGATGTTGAATTCAGCGCATCTTGAGGCGGTATGAGTATAATACCGCTATCACTAGTCAGTTTTTATTGACGGATCACCAAATATAAAGAAGAGATACCGCGTTTAACATTAAGCGCAATAACGCCTTGAGCATCTTCTAGTTCAGTGCGTAATTGCACCAGGTTATCCACTTTTTTGCGATTAATACCGATTATCACATCACCATCTTGTAAGCCAATACGACTCGCTGGAGAACGAGATTCGATATTGGAAATGATGACCCCATTATCGCCTTGTTCAGATTTACCGTTGGTTAAGGTTGCCCCCTCTAATGCTGGGTGTATTTCTTTAGCAACCACCACATTTTGTGTTGCATCGCCTAGCACAACATTAATTTTTTCACGTTTGCCTTTGCGTAATACTGTTAATTCAAGTTTAGTGCCTGCGCCTTTACTGGCGACTTTCGCCCTTAATTCTTGGAAACTCACAACGGATCTACCATTAATTTCTGTAATAATGTCACCAGCTTGAATTCCGCCTTTTTCAGCCGCTGAGTCTGGCGAAACCTCACTTACAAATGCGCCTTGATTGACATCTAGATTCATAGCATCTGACAAGCCTGAGTCGATGTCTTGACCCATGATACCGAGTAAACCACGACGTACTTCACCAAACTCTATAATCTGGTCGACTAAACTTTTCATCATATTGCTGGGTATCGCGAAACCAATGCCGACATTACCGCCGTTAGGCCCAAAAATAGCCGTGTTAATTCCGACCAACTCACCTCGAAGACTAACCAAGGCTCCACCAGAGTTTCCTCGGTTAATTGCAGCATCAGTTTGAATGAAATTCTCGTATCCACCTATGTTTAAGCCAGAACGTCCAAGGGCGCTAACTATACCTGAGGTGACCGTTTGATTGAGTCCAAAAGGGTTACCAATAGCCACCACAAAATCGCCTACTCTCAACTCGTCTGAGTCAGCGAGAGGCATAGCTGCCAATGCATCAGGTTCTATTTTTAATAACGCAATATCACTTTGCTCATCTGCACCCAATTTTTTTGCTTTGAATTCACGACCATCTGTCAGTTTAACGATAATCTCATCAGCATTATCAACCACGTGATTATTCGTCACCACGTACCCTTTTTTGGCATCGATAATGACGCCCGAACCTAACCCTTTAAAGGGTCTTTCTTGCACTTGCTCCTCTGTTCCCCCAAAAAAATGCTTAAACATCTCTGGTACACGTTGTCGAGATACTTGAGTGCCTTCAACAGAAATACTGACAATTGCCGGTGTGGCTTTGTCTAACATAGGAGCGAGGCTAGGTATTTCACCTTTGTCAGTTGAAAGGAAAGGTAATGCGGCGTTAGACACTAAGCTGACCGACATGCTTGCAGTCACTATGCAACAAGCTACTAAAAAACGATTTACTACTCTACTCATCAGTTGTCATCTCCAATATCTAAATTTAAAGGCAATATAAAGACTATATTGGTCCCGTAAAAGTTCATTATTTACTGTTTTTAGTAGGGGCTTCTTTACCGCCCGAGAACAATCCTGAACTTTGTGAAGAAAAGTCTAATGGTTGTATGTCTGCACTAGATTTTTCACGTACGGGTTTGGTACTTTTATTACGTAAATAAGCCGTAGTATGCTCACCAAAGTAACTCAACGAACTGCCTTCTGGTACAGCCTGCTGACTAATTAGTCGCTGTTCATAATCTTCAACCTGCTGTTTTAAGGTGGTGGATTGAGCGATTAAGCTTTCTGCAATTTGTTTGGTTTCTTGAATATGAACAGCAGCTTGCTGGCTCATTAATTCTTGAATTGTTTGCTCACTTTCGGCCTTACCTGATGTCTGCAGCTTCTTTTTAGTGAAAAACATGGCAACAAAAAAACCCATAATCCCGCCCACTAATAACAGCAATAACCCTACAAACCAATCCATAACGTCTCCTATTTTTTTACTTATTTCTGCTCATCTGGTTCGCTACTATTTATTAAAATATAAAGTATTGACCATGAGCAAGCTTGCTATATTTGTTATTATACGCCCAGCACTTTCAATGCGGTCATTTTATTTGTATTCAAGTGTTAAAAACACCCATAAGTGAAAGGAAAAATACCAGAGAATGATTGATTTTACACCATGGCAAAAATATCAAAAGGATCTACAAGATCCTGAATTTCTCTATGACGGCGCTCAGGAAAATGCGGTAAAAGAATTACAACGGTTGTATGACGAATTAACTCATCCTGAGAAAAAACTGACTTGGCGAGTAAAGTTACAGAGTAAGTTTGGCAAGGGGATGCGTAAACCTAGTATCCAGGGGGTATATTTTTGGGGTGGGGTAGGACGAGGTAAAACCTATCTGGTTGACACATTTTATGAATGTTTGCCTTTCAAAAGAAAGATGCGGATTCATTTTCATCGCTTTATGTATAGGGTGCACCAAGAACTTAAATCTCTAGAAGGTCAACCAGACCCCCTAAAAACCATAGGCAAAATTTTTGCCAAAGAAACCAAAGTGATTTGTTTTGATGAGTTTTTCGTGTCTGATATTACAGATGCAATGATTTTAGGTACCTTAATGGAAGAGCTCTTTGGCCATGGTATTGTGTTAGTTGCCACTTCAAATATAGTGCCTGACGAGCTGTATCGTAATGGTCTGCAACGAGCAAGGTTTTTACCGGCGATTGAATTAATTAATCAAAATACGCGTATTGTGAATGTAGATAGTGGCGTAGATTATCGCCTGCGGACTTTAGAGCAGGCAGAAATTTTTCATTACCCGTTAGATAATCAAGCCAATCAAAATTTGCATAAATATTTTATACAACTGGCACCCGAGCTAGGCATCGAAAATCAAGAAATACAAGTGGAAGGTCGGATGATCCCAACCTTGCATTATGCGGATGGGGTTGTGATGTTTGAGTTTCGCAATATTTGTGATGGGCCCAGAAGCCAAACTGACTATATGGAAATAAGTCGCCTATATCACACGGTATTAATTGCTAATGTAGAGCAAATGGGACGAACAACCGATGATATCGCTCGGCGTTTTATTGCTATGGTGGATGAATTTTATGAACGTAATGTTAAGTTGATTATGTCAGCTGAGGTGTCAATGGAAACTCTTTATGTAGATGGTCAACTTAATTTTGAATTTATGCGCTGCCTAAGTAGGCTAAATGAAATGCAGTCTCATGATTACCTTGCATCACAGCATATTCCTTAAAATTTAGGATTACAGATTGAATGGGTTTTGTTATCTGCCTTGAATATCGGTAAAATCCTCCACATACATCTAATCGTGCCAGGTGCTCGATATTATTAGAAGAGAATAATTAAATGGGTAGAAAGTTTGAAGTGCGTAAAATCTCCATGGCAAAGACCGCTGGAGCGAAAACCAAAGTCTATTCCAAGTACGGCAAAGAAATTTATGTTGTTGCCAAAAATGGTGGAATAGATCCTCAAGCAAACTTGGCTCTGCGTAGGCTGATCGAAAAAGCCAAAAAAGACCAAGTTCCTAGTCATGTTATTGACAAAGCGATTGATAAAGCCGCAGGGGGCGCGGGTGAAGACTATGTGCCTGCTCGTTATGAAGGCTTTGGTCCTGGTGGATGTATGGTGATAGTTGATTGTCTAACCGACAACAATAATCGCACTATTACTGATGTACGCAATTGTTTCACCAAGACTGGTGCGAAATTGGGTGTTGAAGGATCAGTAGGTCATGTGTTTGATCACCAAGCGGTATTTGCCTTTAAAGGTGATGATGAAGATGCAGTACTCGAAACATTGATGGAAGCTGACGTTGACGTTACAGAAGTAGAGTGTGAAGAAGGAATCGTAACTGTTTATGCTCCTCATACAGAATACAATAATACACGAACTGCACTAACCGATGACAGTCCTGATATTGAATTTGAAGCAGATGAAATTACCTTTATCCCACAAACCGAGTCTGTTGTGAGTGGCGAGGATGTAGCCACGTTTGACAAATTCATGGACATGTTAGAAGACTGTGACGATGTGCAACACGTTTATCACAATGCAGTCATTGAGCGTTAAACCATTTTATTAACATTAAAAAGCTGAGCTTATGCTCAGCTTTTTAATGAATCACTATGGATTGCTTTTTAACATACTGCGCCAAATATCTGCCCAATCTGGCTCCTTACCAAACAAGGTGATGTGGGCTCTGAATACGCGAGTAGCAAATAAACGAACGTAATACACTCCTGCTATCAAAAATAACAAAGATAAACCGACTTGCCAGACTGGCACACTCATGGAAGCAATACGCATAGGCATAAAGCTGATAGAGGTAAGAGGTACTAAAGACAATACTTTTGCCACCTGACCGTTGGGTTCCCCCATAACAATAAATACCAGCATAACGGGTAACATGGGTAGCAACATCAACCCGGTTTTTCCTGAGTGATTAGGGTCATCAATAGTCGCGGCGAAACCGACAAATACATAATTCCAAAACAACACACCCAGCACACAAAAAATTAAAATTTGTATCACCACTGTGGCCGATACATTCATACTTTCACCACCACCGTCTGAAAAAACTGCGATACCAGTAAATACAATTGCCATCATAAAACATGTGGTCAACAGACTTTTAATACTAGACAGACACAGGCCTAGTGCTTTGCCGTCGACCCATTGTTGATGGCTAATGCAGGTGAGTAATTGTTCGGTAATACGGTGTTGTTTTTCTTGTGTCACTGAGGTGAGTGATAAACCAAAGCTAGTAAAAACCGCCATCGCACTTAAAATTGCTGCAAGCAGTCCAAGCACTTTTACACTGCTGCCTACCACTTCTTCTGCTTGATTGACAAACGTCATGGAAATAGGGTTTTGTAATTTTTCTAATTGTTCTGGGCTAATGTCCATTGCTCTTAACAATATATCTTTTTGATCAGCAATCAGTGCTTGTTCTAATTCTTGTTGCCAAACACTTTGCTGAGAAATATACAGAGTAAACTCGTCTGACTGCCCAACCTTTAATATACCATCCAATGATAATGCAGCAATTTTATCAAATAGTTGTTGTTCTTCGACGTTAGTATCTAGTGACGACAGCACAAATTTACTGTTTAGCTGAGTCTGTAACTGGCCTATAACGGCTAAATTAACGGTTTTCTGTGTGCTTGATTGGCTCCATATCTGCACAGCAAAAATTGCGGCATAGATTAATAACATTAAAAAATAGCCGATTAGTTCCTGTTTCCATTTAAAGTTACGCATAAATTCCCAACGGGCAACTAATAACACCTTATCCATTATGCGGCTCCTTTGACACTGTTAATGTAGATGTCATGTAAACTGGGTTGTTCAGTTTGTAAACTTTCAATTTGATGCTCAGCTAACATACTTTGTAAAAACTGAGGGACATGGCATGACGGTGCTAAGGTGAATTGAACGGTGTGGCTATCAATACTGATAAGCAGCATGATTTGTTCGGTCAGTGAAAAAGATTCACTGCTGACTGGATCACTAAATGTTACTGTTAAATGTGTTCCTAGCTGCGCGGCTTGGCGAATATCTTTAATTGAACCATATAAGGTTGCCTTACCTTTATTCATCAACAGAAACCTGTCGGCTAACTTTTCAACTAAAGACATTTGATGGGCGCTAAGAATAATGGTGGTGCCTTGTTTTCGTAACAGCTGCAGAAATGATATGACTTTTTCTTGGTTAACGGGATCTAATCCAGAAAAAGGTTCATCAAGAAACACGATTTTAGGTCGGTGAATGATGGCACTAATCAATTGCACTTTTTGTTGATTACCTTTGGATAGGGTTTTTAGTTGGTCTCTTTTCCGCTCAGCTAATTCGAAGCTGGTTAGCCAAACATCAGCTTGTTCTAATGCATCTGCTTTTGTCATGCCTTTTAACTGCCCCATATAAACTAGGGTGTCCTGTATATTACTCTCTTGATATAGGCCTCGTTCTTCGGGCAAATAACCAAAGTCGCCACTAACTAATTTGGCTATCTTTTGACCTTCAATATTTGTAAATGAAATCACTCCTGTATCAGGATAGGTTAAGCTGATTAACATACGGATTGTAGATGATTTACCTGCACCGTTAGGTCCAAGTAAAGCGAAAATTTCTCCCGATTTCACTTCAAAAGATAAATCATCCACGGCGAGTACTTCCGCGTATTGTTTGCTAATCTGTTTGACTGATAATTGCACACCGTCTCCTTTTTAATCACGCAGCTATTTTAAATCAGTTTACCCTTTATGAAATTGCCTATATCAGCTCAATTGTTTCAAAAAATATTATTGACCAGTTACTGGGCTAATTGTGTTGCAACAATTTGATCTAGAAGGCCAATCATTAATTTTGTGCCTGTACCTGAAGCAATACCATCAAACACATTTTCAACATTCTTGCCGTGCTGGCCGCCCGCTAAATCACTAATCGAACGAATAATCACCCAGTCTACGTCATTAACAAAACACACTTGCCCAACTGCAGCGGATTCCATTTCAGTGACTTGAGCGTTGTACACTCGTTGTAACCAATTGCGATACTCGGCGTTATCAAGAAACACTGAACCTGTGACACCATTTCCACCTACTTTGATTTGAATAGGTTTCCCAGAAGGCATATTAATTGGACTCACCGCATTAACGGCTTTTTTAGCCAGCTGGATGAGTTCAGGAGTGGCACTAAAGTAAGGCATTTGTTTAGGCTTATCCCAGCCTTGCTTAACTACTGCCATTTCTTCAGGATGAATAAAACCATAGTTCTCATATGCAGGAGAATGGGGGTCTTGTTCGCGTCTTTCTTTGTATCTTTGGAGTGCATTTTCATAATAATCAGGCAATACAAAACTACCTGCTTTTTTGGGGTCAGGATTGACATAGACGGATTCATCATGAAAATACCAACGCTCTGGCACAGATATATCACCGGGCTGAAAATCAGGATTAACTGCACCAGCTATACCCATCATTACCACTCGGTCTATAGGGAAATAGTCCAATGCCATCTGCATAGTCATAGCCGCATTAGGTACACTTATACCTGTAGTAAATATCACCACAGGCTCTCCTTTATAAGAACCCAGTTGGTATTTGACCCCCTTGATAGTCTTTGTTTCATTGATTTGAGCATCCGCCAGTTGACCGAATGCTTCATCAATAGCTTTAATTTCTGGGGCGTAGGCGGCAACAATCGCAGTCCATTTATTTTTATCTGAAAATTCCTTTGGCCCATAAGTGCTAATGTCTTTTGCATAACTATTATGGGTAATTAGTAAGATGCTAGAAATTAAAATAAAATGGATGCTGAGTTTTTTAAACATAGTGACGTTCTCGTGAATGAAGTGTTCATTGCCCTTTAGAAGGGCAAGTAGGAGTATAAACTTGGGCAAGTCGTCATTATTTAACGCTAACTGCACCAACTTAGAGAGCTTTTTTATCTCAGGCAGCGAAGTATAGGAAATCCATGCCAATAAGGTAAATAGCCCTTAGTCTGGCAAAGGTTTATTTACCGATTAAGCGAAGAAATTCATTACGGGTGGCATCAGATGTGCGCATCGAGCCCAACATGACTGAAGTTATCATAGAAGAGTTTTGTTTTTGCACTCCGCGCATCATCATACACATGTGTTTACCTTCCATAATCACACCGACACCTGTCGCTCCAGTCACTTTCTGCACGGCATCGGCAATTTGTTTGGTTAATCCTTCTTGGATTTGTAAACGCCTAGCGTACATATCTACAATGCGGGCAAACTTTGATAATCCCAACACTTTGCCATTGGGCAGATAGGCAATATGGCAACGACCGATAAAAGGTAAAATATGATGTTCACACAATGAGTAGAATTCGATGTCTTGTATAATGACCATTTCATCTGTGTCTGCTTCGAAAATAGCCCCATTTACCACGCCATCTAAATCTTTTTGATAACCATCAGTTAAAAACTGCATTGCTTTGGCTGCGCGTTTGGGCGTATCTACCAAGCCACCACGACTCACGTCTTCCCCTAATATTGAAAGTATATCTGTGTAATGGCCGGCTAATTTATCTGACATGTAATTTGGCTCTTCGATGAGTGGTATGAATTGAGTATGTGTATGTGTTACGGGTATGACCCATAATTAGATTGCCCGATGATAACATTTTCTGAGGCTAGGATTAAATACCACCGTCATATTTATGTCTGTTTGACGGCTAAATAATTTTTGTCTTTTTGTCTTTTTGTTCCATCGATTTTCGAATTTCTAACATATAGTGATCAAGGGCAAATTTGGCTTCTTCGTAGGCTTGAGCATATTTTTCAGATGCTGGGTGCTGTTTATATTGTTCAAATGCGACGTCAGTCTGAGCGGCTAAATACTTGAGGCGTTTGTGGTTGACATCCATGTCGATTCTCCTAAATTTTATACATAGTATAGGTCTTGATTAGAAATTTAGAGATACTTTACAATCGCTAGAACGATAATAATGAAAACTACCAAAACGGGGGCTTCATTTAAAAAACGGTAGAAACGTGAAGAATGAGCATTTTCATCTTTGGCAAATTTTCGTACTAAAACAAACAAGTAACCATGGTAAGCATATAAAGCAGTTACTAATGTCAGTTTAATATGCAGCCATTTGGCCGCCACAAACCAATCTTTGCCATACAAACTTATTAACCAGACGCCAAATACTAAGGTCAATACGGCAAAAGGCGTGACAAAGTACCACAGCCGCTTTTCCATTATCTTGAACTGATCTTTAACTGCTTGAATATCTGACTGTGCATGGTAAACCATTAATCTTGGCAAATAAAACAAACCTGACATCCAAGCAACCATAAAAAATACGTGTAGTGCTTTTATCCAAAGTAAAGTCATTGTGTTTCCTAGTAACTAGCTTTATGCAGGTGATGTCTAAGTGTTTTCCAGGTAATAATACCGACTATTTCTTCTGTAGTAGAAAATATATATACCGCACCATTTCTGTTAATTTCAAGTAAGCTATACACTTCAGCTAGCGTAGCCTGAAAGTTGACTCCTTGCATCGGAATAAAGTTTAAACGTACAGCTTCACCGTCTTTTTCATTGTCATATTTCACTAATGAATATTTAGCGCCCCCATCTGTATCAACTGAATATTGGACTATGGTGCTATGAGGTGCTTGATATAAGGTACTGACTAACTGCTCGTTGTCATCACTAAGCAGTTTGAACTCTTTGTCCATAACTGCTAATACGCCCGTCTTTTGTAGTGATTCCATAACTGAGGAAATAGTATAAGGTAACTTTTGATAGTCTAATTGCTGTGTAAAAATAGAGCTATTACCCAAAAACTGTGTCGAAGTGACATACGCAGGCACGATCACTAGAATAGTCGGCAAGACCATCTCTGGGCTGTAGGATAATTCCATAACTGCTGATAATGCCGCTAATGGCGCATGGATCACTGCGGTCATTAGTCCTGCCATTCCCAACAGCGAAAAACTGCCATTTAAGTCACTGACATCATCTAAGAAAAAACCCAGTGGAAAAGCAAGCACAACACCACTGAGCATCCCTATAACAAACACTGGGCCTATTATGCCTCCAGGGATCCCTAAACCAATCGCAACAATAGTTAATAAAAATTTTGCCGCTACCACGCCTATAAGCAATTGAATATTTTCATTTTGTGCAATTAACAGGTGTGCGGAGTGAAAATGAGCACCTAATGCATCTGGCAAAATATATCCCACTGCGCCGGTAATTAGTCCTGCAATTAATAATCGACGTGCCATATTGATACGGCTAAATCCGCGGAAAACTAGCATCAATGTCTGATTAAACAAAGTGGCTAGACAACCGAGTAAGATGCCAAAAATGATCAAATAGATGTAAATCCAGCGACTAAACTCGTGGAATTGAATAAAAGATAGCTCTTGCGCCTCCCCAAACACAATTCGAGTTAATACTGTGCCGCAAGCCGCTGCAAGCATAACGGGAATAAAAATATGGATTTTGTATTCTCGCAATACCACTTCCATAACAAAAATTACAGCTGCAAAAGGTGTGTTGAATGAAGCAGAAATACCGGCTGCAATACCGCACCCAGACAAAATACGAATACTATTGTGGGGAAAATTCAACCATTGGCCAAAAAAACTGCTGCCGAATGCACCTAAATGAACCGATGGCCCTTCTCGGCCTACTGAAAAACCACACACTAAAGCTAAAGTACCACCGAAAAATTGATTAATAGCTGTTCTAAATGGAATGTGTCCATAGTAGTGTTTAATTCTATGGATAACAAAAGGGATCCCCATTCGATAGTGTTTAAATCCTGTCAGATAGGCAATGAGCACTATAGCTATCGCACCTAGACAAGGCAGAAGAAAACGCATAGATGGCTCTAAAGCACCGAATTCATTTAACTCGGGTAAGAATAATCTTTGCAGCCATTCAACGCTTAAACGAAATAAAATAATTAAGGAAGCAGCACAAATACCACCCACTATGCCGATAATACACAGCTGAATAGATGTGCGTGGTGTGGCAAGTTCTTGTCTAAAAGGGTTAAGGTTCACAATTATAAATGGACTGATAACTGAGATGATAATCAGTTTATCACAAGCCTTTGTATTTTAAAGAGTTAATCTTTTTAGCACAGCCAAAAAGCTAAATGTTTGATAAATCAATCGACTATTTTAATGGACTAAATGATAATATATTCACGTAGAAAAACTTTGCAGCTTTTAAAAGGGCATAAAGTGATTATTTCTGAACTTAAGAAAAAAATCGGCGCATTTCAGTTTTATTTGATCCTAATCGTGATGATTGCTGCCACTGTGTATCTGGGTTTTTTCTGGGGCAACGCCCATTACACACAACAACAAATGACGATAGCCACCCATGAAACAAGTATTCAAAATCTTAAGCTAGAAAATGAGAAACTGACCAAAAACCTCAATATTTTGGGGGTTGAACTTGAAGTAGCAAAACTGACTCAGCAGCAACATTTTGTTGAAATTGGAAAAAGTATTGATGTCGAAAAAGACTTACGCACTCAACTCGCTTTTTATCAACAAGTGATGGCACCAGAACTGAATGAACAAGGATTTTTGATTGAGGGGTTTAATCTAGAGCCCGCGTTGAGTGATCATTCTTTTCGATTTGAATTAGTATTGATGCAACAAAACAAAACCAAAAATACTCTTAAGGGAAATTTAAACGTTACTTTGATAGGCAGTGAAAATGGTGAAGCTAAGCAATACACCTTGGATTCTATGTTGTCCGATCAAGAGCAAAAAAGTTTGACCTTTAGTTTTAAATATTTTCAGGTGATTGCGGGAGAAATCAGGTTACCAGAAGGTTTTCAACCAGAGCAAGTATCTGTGCATGCTGATATATTTCAGTTTAAACGCAAGAAAGGGCAGTTAACCACAGTCTTTGATTGGGTCATTAACCCCAACTAGGCTAAGCAGAACTAAATCTGAATTAATTAGTCTTAGTGAATACTTGACCATATTAGTCAGGTACTAGATAATCCGCGTAATTAGAGTTACTCCATTTTTTACCGAGGCAAGTTATGACAGTGCAAATTGCGTTACCTATTGAATTTTCTGATGCTGCCGCTAGAAAAGTAAAAACGTTGGTGGAAGAAGAAGAAAATCCAAATCTAAAATTACGTGTGTATGTGACCGGTGGAGGGTGTTCTGGTTTCCAATATGGTTTTACTTTTGATGAAAAGGTTAATGAAGGGGACACCACTATAGATAAATACGAAGTGACCTTAGTGGTTGATCCTATGAGCCTTCAATATTTAGTTGGCGGCGAAGTCGATTATACTGAAGGATTAGAAGGCTCTCGTTTTTTAGTAACCAATCCTAATGCAACGACCACATGTGGTTGCGGTGCTTCATTTACTGTCTAGTGTCGGTCTTGACGCATTCGTAATATAAAAAACCAGTTGTCACTCAACTGGCTTTTTATCAGACGTTATACCAATTTAACTGTTAGTACTTTCAAATATTTTATCAGCAGAGGCTGCAACAAAGCCTTGGTACAATTTACCTGTTGGCATTTTGTATCGCTGAGCGAATTCATAAAAACAGCTCGGTACCAGCTTCTTACCATTGGCGAACTCTACTTCGATTTTGTCTGCCATAGTAGATGATTGTGCTAACAGCACTTCTGGGCCTCCTTTGATTTCACCGCCTGAAGAATTTAATATAAACCCTTCATTTTTCAATAGGGTATTTATCTGTGCAAGAGATTGAAAATGGCCCATGTGATTTAAACTCACAGTAAAATGATTGGCCCTAAATCCCCAAACTGACATCCAGGCTGCGTATTCAGAATGTGCCACAAGCACGTCATATTCTTGTGGGCTAATTTGCCAATGTGTTCCTGAATACAAAAAGTTATCCTGCGTCGAAGCATCATCAGAAATGTTATCAGTCATTTTTAGAATAATCTGTTGAACATCCAAGGGCATGTCTTCAACTATAAGCTCACTAATAAACACTTTGGGGTGAGTATCATCAGTATGTTCAAAGTGTTTAGCCCGCAACTTTTTTTCTACAAAGTTATATTGACCTTGTTCCGTGTAACCTAGTGCTAAAAAGTGTGCTGCAAGTTTATCTAAGTTGATTTTTTCAATATTAAAAGTGCGCAGCGCAATATGGTCATTTACTAACTTAGACGTTTTACCTAAATATTCAGACTCGTATCCTTCCAACAAGTCATGTACTTTTTTTGCCGAAGGCGTAATGGTTAAATAGTCTTGCCATAAATGGCTAAACAAGTTATCTATTTTGTTATGCATAGCGCTAAAACTCTTGTTCTAAAATTAAATAGTTAACCCTGGGCTCAAAGTGCCTGGCAGGGTTGTTTTTTCTAGCTCTACTGAAGAAACCGGGTATGCACAGTAATCAGCAGCATAGTAAGCACTTGCTCTGTGATTGCCACTATCGCCGATCCCACCAAAAGGAGCTGCACCACTGGCGCCGGTAATAGGTCTATTCCAGTTGACAATTCCAGCACGGATCCGCTGATAGAAATGTTGGTAGTCTGCTTGGCTATCTGCCAATAAACCCGCGGATAATCCAAAGCTAGTATTGTTGGCCTCATCTATGGCTTGATCAAAATCACTATAACGGATCACTTTTAGTAAAGGACCAAAATGCTCTTCATCTGGCATTTCGTTAAGGATATCAGTCACGTCGATAATACCAGGACTAACAAAACCAGATTCTGTGTCTAGATGTTTAAGCTCGACTAAGGTCTTCGCACCAAGCTCAACCAATTGTTGTTGAGCTTTGACCATTAAAGACGCTGCATGTTGTGAAACCATGGCACCCATAAATGGTTGTGTCTCGGCATCATACATTCCCACTTGAATCTTGTTGGTTGCTTCAATCAATTTTTTCATAATGACATCGCCAGCCTCACCTTGTTGAATAAACAAACGGCGTGCGCAGGTACAACGTTGACCAGAAGTCACAAATGCAGATTGAATAATATCGTGCACCACAGCACTGGTATCAGCCGCATCTTTGACTATTAGTGGGTTATTTCCACCCATTTCCAAGGCTAAGATTTTTCCGGGATGCCCCGCAAACTGTTCGTGTAACAATCTACCGGTACGGGAACTACCAGTAAAAAAAAGGCCATCTAATCCACTATGAGATGCAAGTGCTTTGCCTGTTTCTACTTCCCCTTGAACCATGTTCAATACACCAGCAGGTAAACCGGCTTGCTGCCAAAGTTCTAAGGTTTTTTCTGCAACAACAGGAGTAAGGTCACTTGGCTTAAATACAATAGTATTACCAGCTAGTAATGCAGGAACGATATGTCCGTTTGGTAAATGTCCGGGAAAATTGTATGGGCCAAATACCGCCACCACACCATGAGGTTTGTGACGAATAAATGCTTTACCTAATGGCATGGCATTTTCTACTGTTCCAGTACGCTCATGGTAGGCTTTTTCAGATAAGGCAATTTTACCTATCATAGCCCCCACTTCAGTTGCCGTTTCCCATAATGGTTTACCGGTTTCTTGAGCGATAGTTAAAGCAAGTGCTTGCTTATTCTGTCCGAGTAATTCAGCAAACTTTTTGACATAGACTAATCGTTCATCAAAAGTTAGGTTGCTCCAAGCAACAAAGGCTGAGCGAGCGGCCTTGACTGCCGAGTCAACTTGTTCTTGGGATGCTGATTTAGCCTGCCAAATAATGTTTTTCTTGGCAGGATCAACTGAGTGTATGTCGTGACCAACGCCTGCTAACCAGTTGCCAGCGATAAAATGTGTATGTGTATTCATGATTATGTCCTGAAATGAGTAGGTGCAAAGCGAATTTTGTCGCCATCACTTACACCGAGTGCATCGGCAGCTTGTTGACCAATAGTGGCATGTTCAGTATCGATAACGAGTGGTGTACACACGCCACGAAAGTCTTGCACTTTAGTATTGATTACAAAGAACGTTTGTTGATTATCATTAACTTCTTCAGTCACTCTAATCTGCATTTTTCTGCTAGCTTGCGCACTTCGGATATGTTTCAAATTTGCTTCAACGGTGGGACCCGCATCGAAAATATCCACGTAACCTCTACAACTAAAACCTTCTTGTTCGAGAAGCTGTAAAGCGGGTTTCGTTTTTTCATGTACCTGACCAATCACTGCTTGGGCTTGTTTGCTTAGCAGGTTGACATAAATTGGATATTTTGGCATCAGCTCAGCGATGAACTGTTTTTGACCAATACCAGTGAGATAGTCAGCCGTAGGGAAGTCCATCGAAAAGAAATGCTCTTCTAACCATTGCCAAAAAGGTGATTGACCGTTTTCGTCATTAATACCGCGCATTTCTGCGATAATAGTTTCAGCAAAACGGTTTCTGTGTTCCATCATAAAGAGAAAACGAAATTTGGATAACAATCTCCCGTTTAAGCCTTCTCTGGCAACTTGCCGCAAAAATAATGTGCATATTTCAGAGACACCGGTGTAATCGTTACACAAGGTAAGGATATCGACATTGTTATAGATTTTAAGCTCACGGGATGCATGAACCACCTTACTTAGATGGTAATGATAAAATGCATCGTCTAAACCCACACCGGCTACAATGCCGCTAGTACCCACAACTTCTTGGGTCTCTTGGTCTTGCATCACAAAAAGATAACTTTCATCCGCTGGCTCGGTTACATCTTTTGCAAAGGCTTGAACCGATTTGCCTATTTTACTTCTAAGCAACACTTCGTTTACGGGTAACGAAGTAAAACCTACCCCAGATTCTTGGGCAATTTCATTCAGTGACGAATAATCGTCAGGATGGATTGGGCGAATAATTTTCATGTGCGCTTACTCACTTAAAGGAGACATCGGCGCCAACTACTTTTGCCACGGCTCGTTCGAAACGTACCAGACCCTCTTGAATGTCTTCATCAGGAATAATAAGTGACGGAGCAAAGCGCAATACATTAGCACCCGCAATCAAACACATTAAATGCTCTTCGGCAGCAGCAACTAAAAATTCTTTAGCGCGACCCGTAAAGTTTTCATTTAATGCAGCACCCAATAAAAGGCCTTTACCGCGAATTTCTGCGAAACAGTGGTGTTGATCATTGATGGCTTCTAATCCCTTACGGAAAAGTTGTTCTTTATGTTTTACCCCATCCAATACTTCTGGTGTATTAACAATATCCAAGACCCTTTCGGCTATCGCACAGCCTAGTGGGTTACCACCATAAGTGCTGCCGTGAGTACCTATCTTTAAATGTTTGGCAATTTCAGTAGTGGTTAACATGGCGCCAATTGGGAAGCCGCCACCTAGCGCTTTAGCTGTTGTGAGAATATCTGGCACTACACCAAGCCCCATATAAGCATAAAGATCGCCTGTACGGCCGACACCGGATTGTACTTCATCAAAAATAAGTAGGGCGTTGTGTTTGTCACACAAAGCACGCACTCCTTTAACAAAATCAATAGTAGGACTGATTATGCCGCCTTCACCCTGCAAGGGTTCCATCATAACCGCACAGGTTTTGTCGGATATCAATGCTTCAAAACTCGCTAAATCATTATAATCTGCGTGTTCTATAGCACCTGGCTTAGGACCAAAACCATCTGAATAAGCGGTTTGTCCACCCACGGTGACAGTAAAAAAGGTGCGGCCGTGAAAGCCTTGTTTAAAAGAGATAATTTGATCTTTCTGCTCGCCAAACTGATCAAGGGCAAAACGACGAGCTAGTTTTAATGCCGCTTCGTTGGCTTCAGCACCCGAATTAGCAAAGTATACTTTTTCGCCAAATGTGGCATCAGTGAGTTTTTTAGCTAAGCGAAGTGCCGGCTCGTTGGTTAGAACATTGCTTAAATGCCAAAGTTTTTCGCCTTGCTCTGTCAATGCAGAGACAAGTTCAGGGTGGCAATGACCTAATACGTTGACTGCAATGCCACCGGCAAAATCGATGTATTCGGTACCTGCTTGATCCCACAAACGAGAGCCTAATCCTTTTACCGGAATTATTGCCGCTGGATTGTAATTAGGAACCATTACTTCATTAAACAAGTCGCGAGTTACATTCATAATATTGCCTTACTAGTGTCTTATATTGGTTTAAAAAAGAGCACTAGTATGGCAGAAGGTTTGACACTTGTCTTTATGCATGTTGAATGCAAAGCGCCATTTTTAAAGGGGTTCATCTAGTTTTGCATGAATAGTGAATAACTATTAAGTCGGTGACAATATAGTTTCACCCTCAGTATCAAGTAACCCCAATACTGAATGCCAGTATTGGGGTATTTAACTATTTTAGAGGTACTGCATGAATATGCTTAAAAAAATTAATCGTTATTCATACTTAGGTCAAGTGAACGCATATCTGTGGTTTTAAGTAATTCTAAGGAGCCTTTAGGCATACCCAGTGTGCGTATGAAATCTTTAGACTGCTGTAAATCGACCAGCTTATGACCTTTTAACATTCGGTATTGCCCATAGGCTTTGCCTTGTTTTAATACTAAAGCTAAGGGGGATAAGTTTGCTGCGGGTTCATTATTTGCCACTTCAAACATTGCATTGGCGATAATGACTCGCTGCATAGCCATTTTATCAATTAATTTGGCACTAATTTCTAAGGCGTATTTATCAATTAGTTGGTTGAGAAATTTACCGGATGGTGAAACTCTGGTCAAAGCAGAATGTTCTTCATGTTTTTGAGTATTTTGAGTTTCTAATAATGCTTCTCGAAGCACACTTTCGAAAAGTCTGAAATATAGCTTTGACACCACCACTTTGCCCATCATTTGTAACATACCTAAGCAAAAAGCATGGTCTTGATTAACGCCGACCACAGACGCTATTTGTTTGCAGGAAATAGCTGTTGTTAAGGCTTCCTCCCAAATCCTTAATTTTATTTGGGGGTAAGGGTCTGTGATTTGAGGTAGTGAGCGTTTGAAGGCCAGAGATGTAATGATAATCATTAAATTCTCTAAACCAAAAAAGTTAAGGCCCACTCGCATGGTTTCAATTATTACCGCTTTTCCCTTGTTATCTATGCGCCGATATTTAGGTTGATTAACAAACTTCATTAGATCATTGAAGAACCAAGGTAACTCGGTGGCAAGAGGTTCAACTTTAGTTATAGTTGCTGCTTTAAGGCCGACCAAATCGAGTAATTCAGGTAATGATCTGTCTATGCCTATTATTTTTGAATACAGCTGTTCTGTATCTGCAATGCTTTCTTTTAGACGGATTTCTACTTCAATATTGATTTGGTCTGTGATGGTATTGAGAAAACTAAGATTAGACTTGATGTTTAAATCTTTTTCACGAATTGCTTGTTTTTCAACTCGCAGTAATGTTCTGGCTGTTTTACTTTGCTCAATCTCGATGACATTTAACACAGGTTCACTCTTCTGGAGAGCGGGTTGTTGTGCTGCTTTCAGATCTAAAAATAGCGCTTCAAAGCGCTGCTTAATTAGGTCTTCGGGATTTGTGAATATGCTCATAAATTATTAAATTCTTAAGAAATTGATTTGATGATTAACTTTTTTTGAATGTAATTATTCATGTACTATAACAATTAAAGTCAGATACTAATGTTACATTAATGTGACGAGATTTCTACTCTGCTACTGAAGTGCATCAGAGATATTTTTGTTCTTAAGAAAATTGTTAAGTATGCGATGACCAAATTCAGTTAATAAAGATTCTGGATGAAATTGCACACCAAAAATTGGCAGAGTGTGATGTTCTATAGCCATGACTTCTCTATTTTCTATCCTATCTTGGTGTAAAATGTCATTTTTGCCGTCGCCATTATCGCAGCACCACGCAGTTACTTTAAAGTCTTCAGGGATACTCTGTCGATCTAAAACTAATGAGTGATAACGTGTGGCGACAAATGGCATAGGAACATCTTTAAACAAACAAGAGTGGGAATGGTAAATTTGTGATGTTTTGCCATGTTTTATTTGTTTTGCTTGAATGACCTTGGCACCAAATACCTGACCGATTGCTTGATGCCCTAAACAGACACCTAATATTGGGATGACACCGGCGAATACCTTTATCGCTTCTAGTGTAATTCCAGAGCTATCCGGTGTACAAGGACCAGGCGACAAAACCAAAAATTCGGGGTTCAAAGAACCTATTTCTGCACAACAGATTTCATCATTGCGCAACACGACTACCTTTTGCCCCAATTCTTCAAAATAACGAGCCAAGTTGTATGTAAATGAATCATAGTTGTCAATCAACAGAAGCATTGTTTGTTTTAAACCGTGATTAAATTAAGGGCGTTTAACAAAACCTACCGCTTCGTATGCTTTAGCTAAGGTAATGGCTGCACGTTGACTGGCTTTTTCTGAGCCTTCACGCATTATTTTGTTTAGCTCAGTTTTATCATCCCGTAACGCGTGATACTTTTGCTGAATAGGCTCTAGTAACGCCACTATTGCATCGGCTACATCTGATTTTAAATGTCCGTACATTTTATCTTCATAAATAGGAACCAGTGTTTCTATTGAGGTTCCTGTGGCACAGGATAATAGGCTCAACAAATTAGATACACCGGGTTTTTCTGTTGTATCAAAGTAAATACGGGCTTGATCGTCCGAGTCTGTCACTGCGCGCTTAATTTTCTTGATAATCTTTTTCGGATCTTCCAATAGGCCAACAAAATTGTTGACGTTATCGTCTGACTTAGACATCTTTTTTGTTGGGTCCTGCAAACTCATTACTCGAGCACCAAATTCGGGGATATAAGGGTCGGGTATGCTAAAAATGTTACCGTATACATTATTAAAACGAGTGGCGATATCTCGAGCCAACTCTAGGTGTTGTTTTTGGTCATCGCCCACTGGCACATGATTAGCTTGATATAATAAAATGTCTGCCGCCATCAATACCGGATATGAGTACAAACCAGCATTAATATTTGACACATTTTTCGCTGACTTATCTTTAAATTGAGTCATGCGATTGAGCTCACCCATCTGGGTATAACAATTCAACAACCAAGCTAATTGGGCATGTTCTGGTACATGTGACTGCATAAAAACAGTACTTTTAGCGGGATCAATCCCACAAGCTATATAAAGCGCCAATCCATCTAAGCAGGCTTGGTGCAGGGCTTTAGGATCTTGTCTTACTGTGATTGCATGCAAATCAACCAACATATATAAACAGTCATGATCATCTTGCATATTGACCCACTGACGAAGTGCACCCATATAATTGCCAATGCTGAGTTGGCCTGAAGGCTGGCAGCCGCTAAGTACAATTGGTTTTGTCATGTTAAACGGTTCTACTTATAAAGAGTGTTGAAAGAAAGGTTAATTATTTATTTATCTAATTAACTAAAGCAAGTTCAGAGCGCATTTGGCGAATCACTGCTTGATAATCTTCTTGGTCAAAAATAGCGGAACCTGCTACAAACATATCGGCACCTGCTTCTGCAATGGCCCGAATATTATCGACTTTTACGCCGCCGTCAATTTCTAATCGAATATCAAAACCTGATTGAACAATTAATGCACGGGTTTGTTTTAGCTTGTTTAAGCTGTTGTGAATAAAAGATTGACCGCCAAAGCCAGGGTTAACAGACATCAACAAAATATGATGTAACTTATGCATCACATGATCGAGATGCTGTAATGGAGTCGCGGGGTTAAACACCAAACCTGGCTGACAACCAGAATCGATAATCAGTTGTAAACTTCTATCCACATGCTGGGATGCTTCAGGGTGAAAGCTGATATAACTTGCCCCAGCATCGGCAAACTGCCTGATCATATCGTCCACTGGTTGCACCATAAGATGAACATCGATATCAGCCGTTACACCATGTTTGCGTAATGCTTTGCAAACCAATGGGCCAATAGTCAAATTTGGCACATAATGATTGTCCATAACGTCAAAGTGCACGACATCTGCGCCAGCACTGAGCACGTTGTCTACTTCTTCACCTAACTTGGTAAAGTTGGCGGACAAAATCGAAGGAGCTATCAAATAAGGTTTCATTACTTTCCTTGCAATCAAAAACAATATTCTACAGAAAAATCCAAATAGACAAAAGCGCCCTCTTTGCACCAATGTTGACCCATTGTTCTTTTGTGGTGCATTTAGCGTCCTAAAAGATAAAAAAATCGTACGGTTTTAAATTATTTTCATTAGGAAATAACTAATAAAAACAAGTGGATAAACGCTTTATTGTGGGTGCTGTTTAGTTAGGCATTAGTTTTGCGTTAAGCAGTGAATAAAATAAAATAAAAATAATATGATAGAAAACATATTCAAATCACTGAAAACATTATAAATACAATCGGAGTACACATATGAAAACTTTAAAAATTTCTGCTCTTGCCGCTGCTGTTTTAGCTGCATCTAGTGTTAGTCATGTCGCTTTAGCTGACGTTGAGTCTAATTTTGGAGCGACAAGCAATTACTTGTGGCGTGGTGTAACCCAAAGTGGTAACGCACCTTCATTGTCTGGTGGTATAGACTACTCTGACGAGAGCGGTTTTTATGCGGGCACATGGGTAGGTACTATCGATTGGACTGATGAAACCTCTGATGATAAAGGTGCCGAGGTTGATTTCTATGCAGGGTTTGGTGGTGAAGCTGGTGATTTTGGCTATGATGTTGGTTATATCTACTATTATTATCCTGCGACTGGTTATGAGGACAGTAATTTTGGAGAAATTTACTTAAATGGTAGTTTCGGAGACCTAGGTTTCGGCGTAGCTTACACTATTAATAGTGATGCAGACGATGATGTACCTTTTGGTACAGGCGATTTGTATTATAACGTGAGTTACGGTTTTGATTTAAGTAACGATTATTCTTTAGGCCTTACCTATGGCTACTATGATTTTGATACACCTACCAGTGATTCCGATTATGGTCACTTCCAAGTTGATTTAGGAAAAGGTGATTTTACCCTAACTATCTCAAAAGCAGACAAAGAGTCCGGAAGCGACGATACTAACTTCGCAGTTAGTTGGGGCACTGCTTTTTAGTAGAGCTTTACGTTATGAGTTAATGTTAAAAGGAGCGCTTAGGCGCTCCTTTTGTTTTAAATCGTCGCATTTATCGATGAATGCCCTAACAATTCAGTTAAAGCACCGTTGTCGATATTTCCATCACAGGTATAATGTCACAAAATATTTCAACGCGGATAACACTATGAACAGGAAGTCAAAATCGTTATTTACCCTCACTGGAGTAACTATAACTAGTTTAGCGATCGTCGCTTTATTAAGTATTTCTCAGGGGGCGTTAGACGATAGAAATGCGTTTTGTGGAAATGTAGAAAATGTTGTCTTTGATCATGAGTTACCTGTTAGTCACCCTGTGAATAGATGTGCTGCTAATCAGTCACAAGGTGTAAGTTGGTCTGAATGGTTCACTGGGCGTTCAAGCTCATATCAGTTTCATTTTATCGATTTACTTGAGTTGCTTTCACGTTCAGGGAATAGCCAAGCCAAAAATCCATCTCAGACAAATTAATTTCACTTAGAAATAAAGTGAATTAGTCGGCCTGATAGAGGGCCAATAGTTCAGCCACTTTTAATCTAGTGCTACCATTTTGACTGATAAAACGACTGACCTGAAGTTTAGTCATGTCTGCGCCTTGATAAATATCCCTGGTAAATTCAGTATCGTGATTACTCACCAACACAGGAATATTGCGCGTGTATCCGGTGCGTCGTGCCAAGGATGCTAGTTTAATCTGGTTATCCAACGTAAACCCCCCAGTAGCATAACTATTGAACATAGCTGTTTTGCTAATGGGCGCATAAGGTGGGTCACAATATATGACTGAGCCCTTGCGCGCTTTGGCGAAAACCTTCTCAAAAGAGTCACAAGTAAAAGTGGCTAGTTGAGATTTCTCTGCAAAGTACACCAGCTCTTTTTCTGGAAAGTAGGGGGCTTTGTATCGACCAAAAGGTACATTAAATTTTCCGCTATTGTTATAACGGCATAACCCATTGTAGCCGTGTCTATTTAAGTAAAGGAAATACACCGCACGTTCATAGATATCCTCACTATCATTAAACTCTTGTCTCATCTGATAATAACGTGTTTCTTCGTTGTAGACTGAAGTGAACAACTTGGCACTGTCTGTTATGTAATCAGTAGGTTGGTGTTTTACAATATTATATAAATTAATTAAATCAGGATTAATATCGTTGAGCAGATATTTAGAATAATTGGTATTGAGAAATACCGAGCCTGCACCGACAAATGGCTCAATAAGTTTTTTAGCCTTTGGAAGTTTTGCGTTTATGTCTTCGATAAGACTGTATTTTCCACCGGCCCACTTCAAAAAGGCTCTATTTTTTTTATCTTTTGTTACTGCCAATGTGTCAACCAAGTCGGAGCCGCTAGTTTATAGGCGGAATTGTAACGGTACTGGACAAAAACAACAAATAGCTTAAGCCTCAGAGACGCTTATTTCTTGTTTGACTTGCCCAATACTCTTAACAAAAGGAGTATTCTTCAACATTGCCTCTGGCAAATTGATTATTTCTGCTCTGGCAGCTTCTATTGTGGAAAAATGTTGGTTTTTTAGTAACACATACCAATCACCACCATAACGTTGGGTTTTATATAACCACAGTTGTTGGCCCAGTTGTTCATCCCTAACATAATCTTGCAAGATACTAATATTAGCCATCGCTGCAATTTGAATCACATAGTTTTTATTAGGTAATGCCAACAACATATCAGGATCAGGCTTAAGAAAATCGGCGGTTTTGACTTGTTCAGTATTACCTAAGGGTTCTCCCTTTTGATCGGATATCGGTGCATACGTAACTTTATCTACGACTTGATAGTCATTAACAGTGTCAGTTTGTGCTTTTAAGTCTTCAACTACGGCGGGCTGCTTTGGTATTAAAGATAGCTGCGTTGGTGTATCCACTTTTTCATCAATATTGCTGCTTTGTAAAAGTACTTTATTTGACTGCTCTTCAAGTTTGCCGCTGGCCGTGCTCCAATCCGTCACTAAAAGTTCTTTAATGCCCACTTTAGTCGCATTTGGTATGACTTCTGGTACAACTGTAACTTCGACAGATTGCGGTGCTGCTTGGGTCGTTATAGTCGCCACTGACTCATCTGCTAGCTCGGCGACATCAGAAGGTTCAACAGGTTGCTCTTGGGGCGATACCTGAATGTTAATATATGACCATATAACATTCACTTTTTCTGGGTAATGCCAGCCCAGTATTCCAGTGAAAATAGTTAAAAAAACCAGTCCGAATAAAGTGGCCATCCACCATTTTTTATAAATAGGTTCAGCCTCATAAGACTGAACATTACGATCCTCTATGCGTTGCGCGAATTTTTTCCGTTTATCTTGAATGAATGACTCTAAATCAGAAAACTCATGATCCTCAGCGGGCTGAATATCACTTTGATTAGTTAACACTATGGGTTGATGTTTGGATTTAGCCCCCAAACATGATCTAGCGGACTCGGCCCAATCGGAGAGACCCATAAGCAATACATTAAGATGTTGTTTGTTGTTGGCAAAACGACTTTGTAAGACTAAATCCCACAGCTCTTTAACAAGCTTAATGGGCAGTTTTTCAGCTTGAAAAACGCTTATCAAAATTGGACCATTATGATTATTCAGTGGTTCTAGTAACTGGTTCAGAGGTCGATTAAAGTCTGCCGTTTGGCTTTGGCTAACGAGTTGACGAAACAACTTCTCTCGATAGATAACCAGTGGGGTTAATTCATTGGCAGTGAGCAAGGCCAAATCAGCTTGTTCATTTTTATGAGCTAGAAAATTTTCAACAACTTGTGATTGCTGTTGTATTTTATCGCTGCAAACAAACACAAGTTGCGAAGAGTAACTAATTAGATAGTCTAATCGGTTGTTCAGTTCTGACGCTGCCATTTTCATATACCTAGGTAGTGATGCTTATAATGTCGATACAAAAAACATCAATGCAAAAAAATGTCCTAAGAAAGAATGACGCGTAACACCTCTTCAGATATTTCATTTGTGATCACCGCCTTGCCAATCCCTTTGGGAATGACAAAAAATAGTTGCCCAGCTTGCACTTTTTTATCATGACGCATATGGCTAACAAAGTCGTCATATGCCATGTCACTAGGTGCAACTGTAGGTAAATCAAATGATTGAAGTAAAGATTCGATACGACTGAATTCTGACGCTTCGAGCCAATTCATCTTAGTTGCTACTGCAGAAGCAAGAACGATGCCTGCTGAGACAGCTTCGCCGTGCAACCAGTTGCCATAACCCTTTTCAGCTTCAATGGCATGGCCAAATGTATGACCTAAATTTAATATCGCCCTTAAGCCAGACTCTCTTTCGTCAATAGCGACTATCTCTGCCTTAATTGCGCAGCAACGGGCAATCATATATTGCAGTGCGACGAGATTTTTACGTTTTATGGCTTTTTGATTTTGTTCTAACCATATAAAGAAATCGGCGTCGTAAATTACTCCGTATTTAATGACTTCAGCCATACCAGCAGCAAACTCGCGTTCAGGCAAAGTAGATAGGCTATCAGTATCGATCAATACTGCTTTAGGTTGGTAAAATGCGCCAATCATATTTTTACCCAATGGGTGATTGACTGCTGTTTTTCCACCTACGGATGAATCCACTTGTGATAATAAGGTGGTAGGGATTTGGATGAAGGGCATACCCCGCTGAAAACTAGCAGCAACAAAACCCGTTAAGTCACCCACTACACCACCACCTAATGCGATTAATGTGGTGTCACGACCCGCAGACATTCCCAAGAGTTTTGAAATGACCATTTCAAAACTTTGTAGATTTTTGTGTTGTTCGCCATCAGGAACAACAATTTTACTAACGTCATAGCCTGCTAAGGCCTGACTGACAATGGGGAAATAAAGCGGATCAACCACATCATTGGTCACGACTACTACTTTGTTTGTGGTGAGATGTGTGGTCAAAACTTCAGGATGATTAAGCAGATTGGCTTCAATCAATATAGGGTAACTACGCTCACCCAACTCAACTGTTAGTGTTGCCATAAGTAGCTAGCCCTATTTTTGTTATATTTAAAAGAAGAGTTACAAACCTATTTTAACAATTATCTGATTAGCAACAGCACGAGCACTTTGATCATCGGTATCAACAATATAATCGGCTGCGTCTTCATAAAGGGGATTACGTTCTTCAGCTAGATTACGCAATACCGTTTCAGGATCATCTTTTTGCAACAATGGACGACGCTTATCACGCTGGGTTCTAGCGACTTGCTTATCAATGGTGGTTTGCAGATAAACGACTATGCCGCGTGCTGACAATCTGTTTCTAACATTTTTACTGACTACTGAGCCACCGCCCGTTGCCAAAACAATGCCTTGTTTATCAGTTAAGTCGTTAATGATATTTTCTTCACGTAGACGAAAACCTTCTTCCCCTTCAAGATCAAATATCCAAGCGATATCTGCGCCAGAGCGCTTCTCAATCTCTTGATCAGAGTCAAAGAATTCTAAATGAAGTTCTTCTGCTAGATGCCTACCAATAGTGCTTTTACCAGCACCCATGGGGCCTATAAGGAATATATTACGTTTTTCAGCCATTTTTGCTTATTTCACAACTATGTTTAAGGGGTAGAAAATTCTGTTCGGCTACCCTTTTATGGATTAACCAGACCTCGTCGAAAATTTCGATAAATCGATTATCTCAGTTTTACAGTGAATTTTGCAAGCTTTGTAAAGGTTATGCGGCAGGAATAATAAAAAAACAGCCTAATCAAGTGATTAAACTGTTTTTTTGAATCGAATAAGGTGGCTAGATCGCCAAATGTTAATTAGTTCTCAATTCATCCGTTAGAATTTTAGGTGTTACAAAAATGAGTAACTCGCGTTTTTCTAATATTTCTGATGTATTTTTGAAAAGATAACCCACAAAAGGTAAATCGCCTAAAAGGGGGACTTTTCGCACATCGTTTGAAGAACTTTGCTGGAAAATGCCACCGAGTACTATGGTTTCGCCATTTTCAACCAACACCTGGGTGCTGATTTCTTGGGTGTCAATTGCAACTGCATCACCTGTTGATGTTGATACAGTGTCGCCTCGGGTATCTTGAGTAACCACTAAATCCATGATAATTCGATTATCTGGGGTGATGTGTGGTGTGACTTTTAAACTTAATACCGCTTTTTTGAATTCAACTGATGTAGCACCACTAGACGTTGCTTCTACATACGGAATTTCTGTACCTTGTTCTATATAAGCTTCATGTTGGTTAGCTACCGTGATGCGAGGACTTGCAATGACTTCACCTTTGTTTTCAGACTCAAGGGCGGATAACTCCAAATCAATGATAGTACCGTCTAATAGACGAGCGATTTGTATACCAATTCTCCCAGCTGGACTTTGCACGGGTAATGCCACATTGAGCCTGTCTGTTATGGAAGGAACAACACCGCTGGCGATAGAATCAGCACCCGTCAATGAACCTGATACGGCACCATTATTTATGGTATCGCTCAATCCCCACTGTACGCCAAATGATTCACTGGCATTATCTCTTACGGTTACCATGCGAGATTCAATCAATACCTGTTTAATCGGAATGTCCAAGGCATCGACTAGGATTTTGGCCTCATCGATTGATGTTTGCGTATCTCGAAGTAAAAGTGTGTTGGTTCTTTCATCCACTGCAACACTGCCTCTGGGTGTTAAAATGCTATTTTCTGTACCTTTGAGGATTATTGCGAGGTCTTGGGCTTTAGCATAATTGATTTGCACATTTGTTGACACTAAAGGGGCGAGTTCAGCTACTTGTTGTTTGGATTGCAGTTGCTGCGTTTCACGAGCAGTGAGCTCTTCAGTGGGCGCAATAAGTAAAATGTTTCCTTCAAGCCTTTTGTCTAATCCTTTAATTTTTAAGATCATGTCTAAAGCCTGATCCCAAGGTACACCAGATAAACTAATAGTCACGTTGCCCGTCACAGTATCCGTTGTGACCAAATTAAAACCGTTAACCTGGGCAATAATTTGTAATACTTGGCGAACGGGTACGTCTTGAAAATCCAGGGAAATAGGTTCCCCGGCAAAATTATTTTGCTGGTCATCCACAGGAGCATCTTTCAGACGTTTTTCGATTTCTATACTTAAACTATTAGCATTTTTTTGATGACGAAAGGTGATTTTGTCCTGCAGTGAAAACTCAACTCTGGTTTGTTCTTCATCTTGGAAAGTTTCAATGGCATTGACCGGTGTGGCAAAATCTACTACATCGAGTTTAAACAATTGTTCGTCAGCCAGTTTTGTTCTGGGTAAAACCAAGCTTAAGGTTTTGCCTCTTTCACTCAACTGTAGCTGAAAGTTTTTATTACTAAACATCATTATCGCTTTTGCGCCACCACTGGGTAAACGCGAAAACTGCACATCTAACAATTCAGTGCGAAAAACGCTGTTGACCTGAGGATCGACGTCAACCAGCACAACAGCTTCTTCTTGACTTAACGCTTTAAATGTCAATAGGCTAAAAGCTAACGCAAGTAACCAATACCAAGTCGGATTAGTTCGATTAAGTTTTTTGTTAAAAATAAAACGCTCAGACATTATTTTCTCCTGCCTTCGAAAGCATGGTGAGTGTGGCTTGCTTTTTCTGCCAGCAGCCAGCACCATCGGGCAGCATTTCAGTAAAAGAAACTGTGCCATTTTGAATAGAATCGATTTTCCCAAAAAACAATCCGAGGTAATCGCCAATTGTCGCTTTAAATAAACTTCCTGTATTAGACTGAATAAGCGCCCATTTTTTACCATTGGATTGAAACACACCAGTAACAGATAACGCATCGATACCAAATTTTTCTAAAGGTTGTTTGCTACGGTTAAAATCGGGCTGTGCACAATTTGGTTGTGCGGCTACGCTTATTTCGACACCTGCTCCTGTATTTCTTGGACGTTGAAATGGGCTGCGCAAGGTGTCAGCAGAGTAAATAAAAGTAGGCTTGCTATTAAATTCTGGATAAGGCTCAATATTAACAGTAGTTGTTTGTTTTGTTTCAGCAATAAATACCTGTAAATCGTCAACCTTGGCTTCACAGCCACTTAACAGTGCTGTGGCCAACACAATTTTAATATGCTTCATTGTGTTTTTCCCAATGTCGTTGTGTCTTGTCCACTTGACGTTCTGTACGTTTTTGCCTGTACCCTGAGCTTAAGCGTATTGCCTTCCTGGGTGACTTCAAAATCATGCACCGTGACAATGCGCGGCAATCCCGCTATCTCTGAGGCAAATTGTCCAAAGTTGTGATATCCACCAAACACTTCCATTTCAATAGGCAACTCTGAATAAAATTCTTTTGGAATTTCTCTTTGCCAATTCAATAATCTAAAAGTGAGTCCTGCTGAGGTGCCTACTAACGTGATGTCATCCAATAATCCGGGGGTTTCATTGCTCGTAGGTAGTGATTTTAACATTGATGAAAAATCGGTTTTCAATCGGCCTAATTGTTCCTGGTAGGCTTCTAAGTTTACCGCAATGCGATATTTTCCTTGATAGACTTGTTTTAACTTTATCTCTTTATTTTGTGCCACTTCAAGTATGGGTAGTTTATCTTTCACTAAAAAATAATACCCACCTACTAAGCCAATAATTATGACAAACATTGCGACTAAAGATTTAACTTCAAAGGGCCAAGTAGCCACTTGCTCGAAATCTAAATCATTGATCTCTTTTAACTTATTAATATCAAATTTCATTTGCTTGGCTCCTCGGTAATGACTGAGAAATCCGGCGCAACACTAGGATTAATAGTAAAAGTGAGCTTAAAATCACTGACCGCTTCTAAGGCCGATGTATCCGCTTTGATTGAAGATAATTCGCCACTACTAAATACAGTTGATTCTTGTAGCTGACGCATGAAATCTGCCAACCTGTTGTTGGATTCGCTGACTCCCAATATTTCAATCAGATTGCCTTGGCGAGAAAAACTGCGAAAGGATAAACCATGTGGAACCAGTCGAACTAACTCATCTAAAACGATTGGCACGGCGTTTCTGCTTGATTCAAGTTGCTCAATCAAGGCCATTCTTTGTTCAATCGCTTCCTTGTCTTTTTTGATGTTTTTAATTTGTTCAATTTGTTGATCTAACAAGGCTGTTTGTTGCTCAACAAAATTGTTTCGATAATTTTGGTTATCTGTCATTTTTTCTAACACATTACCGGCAGCAAACATTAAACCAATTGCACTAAGTGCCAGCACCGTAAGTAAGGTCAGGTAATTCTTCTTATGTTCAACCCTGCGGCCTTCGCGCCAAGGCAGTAAATTTATATGTGCCATGGTTGAAAGCTCCTACTGGCTAAACCTGCAGCAATGATAAGTTGTCCAGAGATCTGTTCTAAATCTCCTTGATTAATGTTTTCTGCTATTGTCATGTCAGTAAATGGGTTGAAACATAGTACCTCAATACCTAAATCAGCGGTCAAGTCTTCAGGTAAAGTTGTCAGATGTCCACCGCCTCCACAAATCAGCAAAGTACTAGGTCGAGCTTCGCCAGAAGCACTGATGTAAACTTGCAATGCTCGGTTAATATTTTGTTGCAGGTTGGCTAAAAACATAGGGTAAGCGTCTTGTTTCCATGTTTCTGGTAAGGTGCCATCTGTCAATTGTTGTTCAATTTGAGATCGTTCTTGGCTGTAGAGCATAGTGAGGTCTTGGATCAATGCGTCCATCCCAAAGTTGTGGTCTTTGGTATAAATAACCTTTCCATTTTTTACTGCACACATTTGTAAATGACTGGCTCCAATATTGATACAACATACCGTTTCGTCTTCTTTGTGGGGATAGAAGGATGCAACCGCTGCCCCTAAGGCGTAACTTTCAACATCAACAATTTTGGCTTCGTAACCCACTTCACCTAATAAGGTGATCCTGCGGTCAACTAATTCTTTATGAACAGCACTTAATAATACTTCAACTTTATTATTTGTGGTTTGGGTGTCACTTATCTCTTCGAAGTCAATGTATACCTCGTTCAGAGGATAAGGAATCAAACTATCAGCCTCCAATTCAATTTGGCTTTCAAGTTCATGATCGGTCTGCCCCGGATCCATGTACACAATCTTATTCAGCACGGTTGAGCCTGATACTGCTATGGCAACTAATTTGTTTTTACTTTTTAAGGCAAGCTTTACTTTCTTAAGCGCATGGCTGACTGCTTCGAAATCCTTAATTTCACGCTCTGCAAAAGCATTGCCAAGAATGGGCTCGCAAGCATAGGCTTGCAAGTTAAATTGTTTACCTGACTTTTCAAGTACCACGGCTTTAATAAACCGAGTTCCTATATCAAGGCCAATCATTTTTTGTACTTTAGGACCAAATAATTTTTTCAATTGTTAGACATCCGATTGAATGAGAATAAATCCACGCCAGCATTATTACGTAATTTTTTGTGTTTTATGGTTCTAATAACTGTACATAGGTATAAAATGTAGATCATTTATTAGAAATTGCCTTGGTATTATCTATCCGTGAAGTTACTTAAACCCGCATTAATAGTCATTTCTGTCACATTTGTAGTTGGTATTGCTACCTTATTAGGTACCTATTTTTATATCAAATCTGACTTACCTAGTGTCGACGTCCTTAAAGATGTTCGATTGCAAACGCCTATGCGCATTTTTACCCAAGATGGTAAACTTATCTCCCAATATGGGGTGAAACGCCGTATACCTGTTACCCTTGAGCAAATCCCGGAACAGTTAATACAAGCTGTTATCGCCACTGAAGATAGCAGATTTTATGAACACCCAGGTATAGATCCTATCGGCATGATGCGCGCATTAGTTAATTTAGTCGTTACCGGCGAAAAAGGGCAGGGTGGAAGTACCCTGACTATGCAAATGGCGCGAGATTTTTTCCTGACCCGAGAAAAGAAATATATCCGCAAAATACGTGAAATTATTTTAGCGTGGCATATGGAGCAATTATTAAGCAAACAAGAAATTTTAGAGTTGTATTTAAATAAAGTAGAACTGGGCCACCGAGCCTTTGGCTTTGGTGCTGCAGCACAAGTCTATTATGGCAAGTCACTTAATGAACTGACATTAGCTCAAATTGCCACTATTGCAGGGTTACCTCAAGCGCCGTCAGTACTCAATCCTATTAGTCGCCCAGATCGTTCAGTGGTCAGAAGACGCATCGTTTTGCTACGTATGTTGGATGAAGAATACATCAATAAAGAGCAATTTGAGGAAGCTGTAAACGCGCCTGTCACCGCACAAAAATATGGCGCCGAAATAAATTTAGATGCGCCCTACTTAGCCGATATTATTTATAGCGAAATGATTGCACTGTATGGCAAAGATGAGGCGGAAACTGGCGGCTATCAAATTTATTCGACTGTTACATCTGATTTGCAAGCGGCGGCACAACTAGCTGTGCGCAGAAATTTACATGATTACGATGAACGTCATGGATATCATGGGGTAGTTAAACAACTTTGGTCATCCAATCTATCTGATGATAAAAATGAGCAACTTTCAGAGTCTGAAAAATCTGAACCCAATAGCTCAGACCCGTGGCCTGAAGAAAAAATGTTAACTTACCTGCAAGATGTACAAACCTTCGAATCAATGCATCCAGCCATTGTTGTTAAAGTGAATGAAAAAGACATCGTTATTTTCAACCAAAAAGAGAAATACAATATTATTGATTGGGATGGCTTAGATTGGGCGAGACCATTTATTAATGACACAAAACAAGGGCCCGCACCCAAAATAGCCAGCGACATACTACAAGCTGGAGCACTGATTTTAATCCGTCAAAGAGAAGACGATTCGCATTGGCAACTTACTCAATACCCGCAAGCGAGTGGTGCTCTTATTGCTCTGGATCCTAAAAATGGTGCGGCGCAAGCTGTGGTGGGTGGATATAGTTTTTATCAAAGTCAATTTAACCGTGCAACGCAAGCCAAAAGGCAAGTCGGCTCAAACATCAAACCTTTTATTTATTCAGCTGCACTAGAACATGGATACACTTTGGCAAGCGTGATAAACGACGCACCCATCACGCAATGGCAATCTGGTTCAGGAAACGCATGGCGTCCAGAAAATTCTCCTGCAGAATATGATGGGCCGATCCGTATGCGTGTGGCGTTAACTAAATCAAAAAATGTTGTGTCTGTGCGTTTGTTAAGGGCTGTAGGACTGGATAATGTTGCAGAACATCTTACCCATTTTGGTTTTAGTAAAAATGATATCCCTTTAGATGAGACCTTATCTTTAGGTTCTGGATCACATACACCACTAGAGGTGGCGACAGCCATGGCGGTCATTGCCAATGGCGGGTTTTTAATTCAACCTCATTTTATCCAACGCATTGAAAACGAGATGGGTGACATATTGTGGAAAGCGAATCCAAAAAACGCTTGTGATCCTTGTGTCCCCGCAACCCAGACAAACCAAAGCAATGCCGAGCTTGAAGATATTGAAGCACTTCTAGCCGCAGAGTTTGGTGTTACACCACAGGTTGATGAGCCCGTCAAAAATATTCTCTCTGCACCTAGAGTCATCAGTGCAGAAAATGCATTTTTAGTTGCAGAAATGATGCGTTCTGCGGTGCAAATTAATGGGAGTTGGGATAATCGTGGCACTGGGTGGCGTGCAGCAGTGTTGATGAACCGTCGTAGTGACATCGCCGGTAAAACAGGGACCACCAACGATGTTCGTGATACTTGGTTTAGTGGGTTTACACCAGACTTAGTGACCACTACATGGGTGGGGTTTGATGATAACAATCGGCGTTTGGGACGCAGTATGCCGAATCAAAATTTGATTAATAAAAACCCGAAAACCTATAATTATATAGGTAATGCATTAGTAGGCAGTGAATCCGGGGCCCATGCCGCACAACCCGCGTGGATAAGGTTTATGCAACATGGATTAGCGGGTAAACCTGAGCATTTGTTACCTATGCCTACAGATTTGCTTACAGTGCGTATCGATAAAGGCACAGGTAAACTGACTAATAGAACAGATAAGACATCTATGTTTGAATACTTTACTCAAGGTACTGAGCCTCAAACTTTTGTTGCCGATGCACAAATTATCGAACCTTCTGAGCAAGGTGAACAAAGTAAAAACCAGATTGAAGATATATTTTAAAGTAACATGACGCCTTCACTGGCCGAAGTTGTCAGTGATAACTGAAATAATACGAACAAACAGGACAATACGTTAATGGCAAATCCAGCAACAAAAAATGCGCTGTACATTCCTCATTCTGGCCCCTCATTATTAGAAACACCTTTACTTAATAAAGGTAGCGCATTTAGTTCTGATGAACGTATTACGTTCAATTTAACTGGCCTGATCCCGCCCCGGTACGAGACCATCGAAGAGCAAGTAGAACGAGCTTATATGCAGTATTCCAGTTTTGCTGAGCCTATGAACAAACATATCTATTTGCGTGCCATTCAAGATAATAACGAAACTTTATATTACCGATTAGTGAAAGATCATATCGACGAGATGATGCCGATTATCTATACCCCAACAGTGGGTGATGCCTGTGAGCAGTTTTCAGACATTTACCGCAGTTCTCGTGGATTGTTTATCTCGTATTCTGAACGCCATCAAATGGATGATATTTTACGTAACGCCACCAAGCGTAAAGTGAAAGTCATAGTTGTGACCGATGGTGAACGCATCTTAGGTTTGGGCGACCAAGGGATTGGCGGTATGGGGATTCCCATAGGTAAGTTATCTTTGTACACAGCCTGTGGTGGTATTAGCCCTGCTTATACCTTGCCCGTGATGCTAGATGTAGGCACTAACAACGAAAAGTTGTTAGCCGATCCCATGTATATGGGCGCGCGCCACAAACGTATCGGTCAAGCAGAGTATGACGAGTTTGTTGATATGTTTATCCAGGCGATTAATCGCCGCTGGCCTGAAGCTATGCTGCAGTTTGAGGATTTTGCTCAGCCTAATGCGATGCCTTTACTCGAACGTTATCGAGACAAGATATGCTGCTTCAATGACGACATACAAGGCACAGCTGCAGTCGCAGTGGGTACAATATTAGCCGCTTGTAAAAGCAAAAACTCTAAATTGTCTGAACAAAAAGTGGCCTTTGTCGGTTCGGGGTCCGCTGGTTGTGGTATTGCAGAGCAAATTATTCAACAAATGTGCAGAGAAGGTATTTCAGATGCTCAAGCACGAGGCCAAGTATTTATGATCGACCGATTTGGCTTGCTTACAGAAGGCATGCAAGGTCTGCGAGATTTCCAACAACGTCTTGTTCAATCAGAAGATGCAATTAAAGAATGGTCCTTTAGTGGAGAATTTGCATCATTATTGGATGTGGTTAATTGTGCACAGCCAGATATTTTAATCGGTGTCTCTGGGCAGGCGGGTTTATTTACTGAACAAGTTATCCGTAGCATGAAAAAACATTGCGAATTGCCGATTATTTTTCCCTTAAGCAACCCCTCTAGGCAAGTTGAGGCAACACCCCAGCAGGTTATAGAATGGACCGATGGTAAGGTTATTGTTGCCACAGGTAGTCCTTTTAAACCAGTTGAATATAAAGGCAAAACTTATCCAATAGCTCAATGTAATAATAGTTATATCTTTCCTGGTATAGGTTTAGGCGTTATCGTAGGCAAAGCCAGTTTGATCAGCGACGAAATGTTAATGGCAGCCAGCACAGCGTTGGCAGAGGCTTCACCTCTTGCTGCAACGGGGCAAGGTGAGTTACTCCCAGCATTGGGTGAAATAGCTCAGCTAAGTAGAAAGATTGCCTTTGATGTAGCAAAAATAGCCATGCAGCAAAATCTGGCCTTGGAAGTGTCGGATGAAATACTAAAAGAACGTATCGAAAGTAACTTTTGGATGCCGGAGTACCGCCCTTACAAACGAGTCAGTATTTAATTTAATTGAGTTAAAGAAACGTCCAATGGGGTGTTTCTTTAGTCTGTATATTACAGCTACTTATTTCCCAAGTATTTGGCCGAAAATTTCAGTTTATCTGTATCGCACGCAAATAGTGCGTTTTCCCTTTTTTAGTTAGTTGTTCTCATCGAAATATACCGATATGGCTGGTAACACTAGTAAAATGTCGAGAATTTCATGGGCATTAAAGTTGCTTAGCTGAATGTTACTTAATAATTTTTGAGCGATTTAAACATGCAATCCTTTATCGAAAAAATGCCTAAGGCTGAACTACATGTGCACCTTGAGGGTACACTTGAACCTGAGTTAAGTTTTGCGCTTGCCGCGAAAAACGGTGTCGAATTAGCTTACAAAACGCCAGAGGCATTAGTCGCTGCCTACGACTTTTATGACTTGCCATCATTCTTAGCCATTTATTATGCAGGCATGAATGTGCTGGTGGAAGAGGATGATTTCTATCAATTGACCTACGCATACTTGACCAAAGCCAGAAGCCAAGAAACCTTGTATGCAGAGTTGTTTTTCGACCCACAAGCACACACTTCCAGAGGGGTCAGCTTTGATACCGTGATGATTGGTATTCATCAAGCTCAAGTTGATGCAGAAAAAAACTTGGGGATTAAAAGCCAATTAATTATGTGCTTTTTGCGAGAGATGAGCGCTGAGTCTGCCATGCAACATTTAGCGTTAGCCAAGCCTTATCGCCATTGGTTAGTAGGGGTGGGACTTGATTCTGATGAGAGAAATAACCCGCCAATAAAGTTTGCTGAAGTATTTGCCGAAGCAAAAGAAATGGGGTTAAAGCTGACTATGCATTGCGATGTCAATCAACAAAATACCTTAGTGCATATCAAACAGTGCATTGATGATATTCAAGTTGATCGTATCGACCACGGTGTTAATTCGTTAGAAAGCGAAGCGTTGTGTGACCTAATCAAAGACAAAAAAATAGGACTTACCGTGTGTCCAGTATCCAATCAATTTGTGGTGCAGTCACTTACCTCAGATGAAATTCATCAAATGCTCAAAAAAGACATGTTAGTCACCATAAACTCGGACGACCCTGCTTATTTTAGGGCATATTTAAATGAGAACCTGATTGAGTTACAAAAAGAAGGTAAGTTTAATCAGAAGCAGATAGTGACCCTAGTCGGCAATGCCTTTAAAGTCGCTTGGTTAGACAATGCGACCCAAAACGGGTATTTGCAGCAATTACAACATTATGTAAGCCAATACACTTAAACTATTTGTGGTTGGTTTTAGGATTATTTAGGTGGGTTTAAAAAAGACCAAGGGACAGATTAAGAATCTATTCTGTCCCTTGGCCAAAGAACGTCAACTGTTACAAACTGATGTTAATTCGGTCTCTTCCTTCTGCTTTAGCGCGGTATAAAGCTGTATCTGCTGAGCAAATAAGGGCCTCAGGTGTACGGTATTGGCCACTATATTCACATGAGATGCCTTGACTAACACTCACTCGTAGAGTTGAGGACAGACCTAAGTCGCTAAAATTGATGATGTTTATCTGCTGCTGAATGTGTTTGGCAATTAACTCTGCATCTGCTTTATGACTGCGAGGCAGAATGACGGCAAACTCTTCCCCACCATAACGTGCCGCTAAACTATCGCTCGAGGGTAAACAATCATCTATGACCTTCGCTATTTTTTGCAAACATTTGTCACCATTAACGTGGCCAAATTGATCGTTGAAGTGTTTGAAGTAATCCACATCTATTAGGATAAAACTAATAGGCTGGCCGCTCACAATGTTCTCATTCCAGCTTTTATTCAGGGTTTTTTCAAGATTATACCGATTCGCCAAACCTGTTAAATGGTCGGTACTGGCTTGCCTACGCAGCTCACTATATTCGGCCTTATGTGCTGTTAAGTTATGCAACACACCAACAAACATCGGACTGCCTTCAGTCAATGATTACGGTAAGCAAGAAATCGATAAATCCGCCTCCAACCAAGTGCTATCCGCACGGGTTAATAACACTTCTTTGGGACCATGACTTAATGGCTGCTTTTTATTATCTTTCCAGTTTAGGAAGATATATTCATACTGTTCCCGGTGGCGATCGTGTAAAAAGTGAAACCACCGCTGCCCAACTAAAGCGTCTTGGGAATTGCCAAAAAATTTCGCGGCCATTGGGTTAATGACTTCGATGACACCATCAGCGTTTACTACAAAAATCCCTTCCGCGATAACATTTATCATGTTGATAAATGCACCCATTTTTTCGTTGGAAAGGGAAATAGAGAATTTTTCAATCACTGAACATAAGTCCAGATTATGACTGTAATCCTGCCTTGAATTGTTAGCTGGAGTCATCAATAAATCCTTAGTGAGTTTACGGCATCAAGTTGATGTCAAACATTCTAAAGAAAAAATCATTCCACTACCTTCTGGTAACCTTCTGTTTTTAACTTATTGTTTTAATTGTATTTATTTTAATTTTTTTACAATTGATTTTAAGAGATTTATTGACGGGATTTCAAACTTGTAAAATAAAGTATCAAGATTCAAGTTTCTTGTAGGTATAAAAAATGCACTTAGTTCGACAAATGCTTGAACGACAGGCGTCATTTATTTAAATTATGTAAACTTTTCAGAGTGAGTGGCGTGTACTATTTGCTGTTTAAGATAAGGTATTATACGGATTGATCTTAAGCCTTACATAGTAATATTTTGGCTTTACCCATGTCGCGTATTCTTCGGTGCTGGGTATGGATTTTGAATTTATTCATCACTCGCTCAGCGCCTATGGTGTATCCGTCAAACAAATCAAACTGACTCGTTACTGAGTCTTGTAGCCTATGAAAATTAATTGTTACCAATCTCTTAATGAAGGCTAGCCCAGTTCAAAATATAGTCAAATTATGGTGGATGTCCCTATAAACTATTGGGGTGGCTTATTAACTATTCTAGGGTCCGGGCTTGCGTAACTGTTACTGTATTCATCCGTCACTACCAATTGTATACAAATAGTTTCTTCGTCTACATCTGTGTCGATTAATCTTAACACTTGTCCTTCTGACTCAACACTTGGTGTAATGTCACGCTGTTCGTTCACTGGGACATAAGCAATTAATGGCTGTTCAAATGTCAGACGTGGACTACATGCATCACTCAGTGTAAAAGTAACATCTGTCGCTTCAGTGACATGTATCGTACCACTAGGTTCATAGAGAAATGTCGGCACACCTTCTATTATATTAACTGTGACAATAATATTGGTACTTGTATTGCTCATTTTTAATTTTCCTTGATTTGGTTAATTATTATTTTCAGGTTGATTCCCATATTATCTAAATACTCTAATTCCACCGAAACCTTAGATAGTTTACCAATACAACTATGAGCTTGGACATAAGGTAGTAAATATTCAACGTTGTGACTTTTTACAATGAGAGGAGCAAGAAGTTGGATGATTTGCTTACATGCTTTAATCTTACTAACTATGTTGTTGTCATAGTTGTGCTGGTATGACTCTAACAATTTTAACTGCGCATAGGCTAAAACATCATTAGGTTCAATAACATTTGAGGGGGGAAATGCTAGATGAACTGAGGACAACTCAATCAATTCCGCACTTTCTTTCCAGTTACCTTTAGCTTGATAATATCTAATTATCTCTAATATAGTCGATGGCCGTAATACGCTTTGAGGATCGATCAGGTATATAAAATCGTCATTCTCATGAATCCCACTTTTTTCGGCATATAGAATTTCAGAAATAGAAATTCCAAGTAAATCTCCATTCCATACTTCATTGTGTGGGTCTTGCTCGATGAGTTTTTGTAAAATCACCATAGCTTTAGATATATATTCGTGTGCTTGTGAATAGGCACCTAAGTAATTTTTTATTTTTGCTTGCAGCCAATAAGAATAGGCTAAACGTTCTAAAAAAGTCGCATTATCTGGCTCGGACGAGAGTACGGCTTCTACAGCTTGTTGTCCTTTTTTTTGAAATAATAACGCGTTATCTAAATTACCTAAATGTTGTTCAATGGTAGCTAGCCATGAAAGAGAGTCGGCTTTGTCGGAATGTATTAAGTTATCCGAGGGATACGTTAGTAGGAGTTGATTCGTCATGTTCAATGATGATTGAAATGCTTCTTTGGCTTCATTATATCTAAGCTGTTGTAAATAGAGTGATCCAAGTGTACTTAAAGCATTGTACAGCTCAATATGACCATCAATATTTTCTGGCTCTAACCGATTCATCTTCCGGCTATAATCCCGATACAACTCAAATAACGGCTGCGCCCCATCAAAATCACTCTCATCATACTTAAGCTGCCCTAACCAAAACGCATTCGCGCCCAAAGTTTTTAGTAACTCCAGATTATCAGCCTGTTCAACATACAACTTATCCAATATCACTTTCGCAGTAACAAAAGCCTGCTTAGCTTCATCAGTTTTCGCCCTAGAATAAGCTACTTCCCCCATAGCCCCTAATGTTTGAGCATGCTGAAACCTTGCTTTAAAGTTAAGCGCGGGGTCAGATAAAAAAAACAAACCATTATCATCATCCTCTTGCTGGCTAAAATACTCCAAGGCTTTATTACTGATCCCATCCAACAAATCCATACGTTTAACGCTGCGTAACTTGTCAGCAAATTCACCCACCATAAAGCCCAATAAACTTTCCGCATCGAGGCGTTTTTGCTGGGCGAAGGCTTCAGATTGTTGACTTTTCACGCTCATAAATATGGCGGTAAAGGTTAACAAGCATAATAGGCTGATAGTGGATCGAGTTAGCCAGCGTTTGGTTTTAACTTTTTGTTGTGAGGCGTTCAAAAGAGCCTGTTCATCGGCATCTAACGTAAACACCGGCATATTTTGCAGGCTAAGAGCTTCTTCTAAGGGTTTGCCTTGAGGCAGTAAATACGCCGAACTTTTATCTTCCTTGAGCCAACGTTCTGTTAACTGTTGCAAGCGACTTTTGATCGTAAGGCTATCTTTGTGAACAGAGATCCATTCACTGGCTCTAGGCCAACGTCTTAATAAAGCTTCGTGAGCCAAACTAAAACAAGGCTCGTTGTTTTGTAAGTGAGACACAAATAAACGGCTGTTGACCATAGCCTGCACAAAAGAGGTGTCACTGGCTTGGGATAATTCTGACCAACGCGCAGTGCGACTCGTAATGGTTTCGCCGTCTGGGTTTAATGTGACAAGGTGTGATAACACCGCGGCCAGTTGTGGTTGATGTTCTTCAGGTAATTGTTGATAAATTTCCTCCGCTTTTTTACCAATAGCCCCTTCAATACCACCAAGAGCTTTATATACTGACACCTGCAATTCATCAGATTCACTTCGCTGCAAATACAACTCTTGCAAGGTGTATTGCAACATGGGCAAGGCGTCGGGGTTATTCGCTGCCTCAGCACATAACAGTTGATCAAGAGGTGTGGCTGAATCTGCATCGACTGACCATGTTAAGTTCGCGGCTTTCGCTGGTAATCTGATCATCTGCATCAGTTCAGCCCGAGTCGGGGCGAGTAAGTCAAAATGTCCCCCGTTACCTTTATTTGCCATTAAACTTGGATGATTCACAACCAAAGGATAAAAATCATTGCGGCAGGCACTGAGCACCATAATGGCACCGCTGGTGGCGAGTTTTTGGATTAAGTCTAAAAACGCCCCTCGTGTATCGTTGCTAAAAACAGCTGACGATAACAACACTTCAAGTCGGTCGATAAATAACAAAAACTGCGGTTTGCTATAACTTTTATGTGTTTGTTTAAGAGACTGAATGCATTGTTCTATCGAGGTATTCGAGTCACCTTGCAGCTGCTGCGCCAAACTTTCAGCACTCATACCAGCAAATACTGGCTGGTCGTTTACATCCCAGTCCAGCATGGCTGAGGCCAAATCTATAAACAATCGTTCAGGGATGACATCGGCAAAATCGATACTGGTATCTGATACCACACCAATGCCGTTATACCCATTTGGGCCGGTTAATGCTGGTAATAAACCAGCATTGACTAAAGATGATTTACCGGTGCCGCTGGGGCCTAATATTAAGCAAAAAGTATGTTTGTCACTGACTTGGTTTGCTAGTTGTTCTAAAAGGGTAGCTATTTGTGTATTTCGGCCAAAAAAGACTTGAGCGTCTTTGGCTTCAAAGGCCACTAAACCTGGGAAAGGTGACGCTCCCTGCCAGCTATTTTGTTCGGCTTTAAACTCGTCATCAAGGGGAAAGTCTAGCTTGGCAATAATGTGATAGCCGCGTTTGCGGATGGTTTCTATATAAGTGGGTGTACTGGGTTTATCGTCCAGTGCTTTACGTAATTGGGTGATGGCTTTATGTACTGGATTGTCACCAATATCCATACCTCCCCAACATTGGGTCGCGATAGCGTCGGCGCTTAATACATCACCTTGTTGTTTGCATAACAACAACAACACATCCATTGCCTTAGGTTCAAGCTGCTTAATTAGCTCACCACGGCGTAAAGTATTAGTACTTGGGTTAACTTGCCAATTACCTAAGAAAAAAAGTGAACTGTCCTTCAGCACAAACTATTCCAGCCTTTATTAAAAGAGATTAAGGATGGAGATAATATGGAAATCATTGTTGGTAAATGGAGATTTGAAATGGGCATGTTTTTCCTGAATTCCTCTGTACATAGGACTATCAGAGGTGGATGTTATAAATATACCGGATAATGAGTCACTAAACTAGGGCTGACACTGTGCTCAATGTCTATTCACTTTTTTTAAGTTGGTGTATCTAGAGGCGGGTTGCAAAAATACGGTGCAAACTAAACCTAACAATTTACGATATCATGAAATTTTACAGAATCACAAACTATCCTATTGATGAAGTCGACGGTAAATTTGAAGCTGATATTTAAAATTGAATGATGAATTATACAAACATGGGACTGAGGGTTGAATGAGTTTATTGAATAAAATTGGCCGAATGCTAGCTGCATATTTGGAAAAACCGAGTGGGTCTATTCAACCATCAACCTGCAAACCCGAATTGTTGGCCTCAACGATAAGGGTGGGCGATGTATTGTTAGTTGATGGCTCCAGTCGGATCAGCACAGCGATTAAATACCTCACTCAATCCACATGGTCTCATGCCGCTTTGTGCATCGCCGATGACAGCAAGAGTGCAGACCCCAGTTGTGACAACGTAACCTTAGTCGAAGCCGACGTACTCGACGGTATAAGGACAATAGCGCTGAGTCATTATGAACACTTACACACAAGGATATGTCGCCCGGTAGGGCTGAATGACGAAGAAATAGACAGTGCTATTGGGTTCGCTGCGGCTCAAGTTGGATATCAGTACGATATGAAAAATGTGTTTGACCTAATGCGTTACCTAGTGCAAACCCCACCGGTGCCAACTCGTTGGCGCAGAAAAATGCTTGTGCTTGGCAGCGGTGATCCAACCCGCGCCATTTGTAGTTCCTTTATTGCTCAGACATTTCAATCAATTCGTTATCCCATATTGCCCCATGTTTTTTTTGAAAAAGCCAAACAACCCCACACTAAAGCGTATTACGATGAAGTGTTACAAATACGCCATCACAGCCAGTATGTGCCCAGAGATTTCGATTTGTCTCCCTATTTTAATATCATCAAACCCACCCTAAGTGAGACATTTGACCCTCACACATTAGAGTGGAGTGAGTATCAACATACTTAGCTATATAAAATAGAAAAATATAAGACCCACACTTTTTACATTCCCAAAAGATCATCTGGGCCGTAAGATACGGCCTGTTTTACTCTTGAATTGCATCTATGCCCACTTTCGCCACTTTAGCCGTATTTATTCCTACTATGTTTTTTATCTCGATCACGCCAGGTATGTGTATGACTTTGGCGATGACCTTGGGGCTAAAGATTGGTTTGCGCCGAACTATGTGGATGATGCTAGGTGAAGTCTGCGGTGTGGCAATAGTCGCTGTATCTGCCGTAATGGGTGCTGCGGCAATTATGCTGAATTATCCTACTTTGTTCGTTTGGTTTAAGTGGATTGGTGGGCTGTATCTGATTTACTTAGGATGCAAAATGTTTTGGGTAAGCAGGCGAGTATCTTTAACTGCTGAGCAAGATTTAACACTTAGCCGTTATGCCCTAATATCCCAAGGATTTTTAACTGCCATCGCTAACCCTAAAGGTTGGGCATTTATGTTGTCTATTTTGCCACCTTTTATCAATGGGACTCAGCCAATTACTTTTCAGCTGTTGTCGCTGGTGATTATCATTATGCTTAGCGAATTTATTTGTATGTTGATTTATGCAACAGGTGGCAAGGGGTTAAAAACCCTACTGAACCAAGGCAACAATATACGCTGGATGAACGGTATTTCTGGCACATTGCTGATAGGTGTAGGAGTGTGGTTGGCTCTGAGTTAATGAGTCTGTGCGCTACTGTTGGCCCTAGCTAAAATAGAAGCGAGTTTAGGTGAAACAGGTAACACCTTAAAAGGACTCACATTCGTCCCTCCAGTATTACCTGCGGGAATAAACCCGATGGCGGTTTTTGTTGCCGCTCCAACTATACGCATGACTTGACCTAAGCCCTCTTTAATATTGACCTGCCTGACTGCCCAAAACAACATCAATATATGAACTTTAGTGTGTAAAAAGGTGGATGCCTGCCCAAGCACATGGGCATTTTCTAAATGTGTAAACTCAACACCCGCATTACCTTGTTTTCTTGCCTGTTTTGCCAGTGCTAATTCTTGCTCAACATGAGGTTTGATATTTTCGTAAAAGTGCTTAGGCATAAATATGATCCTCAGATGTAGATTGATATTTGGCATAATCAATAAAAATAATACCGTCATTATAAATATAAGGCTACCCAAAGCGCCATCATGATCTATCTTAGCGATGTGGGTGATATCATACCTTCTATTAAGTGTATAACAGGGTACCTAAGTTTGAATTTTACAGGTATCCAAAAAGGAGACAAAATGAAAACCATTGGTATTGGCACCCAAACACCAGAGCAAGCATTAGACTCATTAAGGGATATGACCCAAACGCTGATCCCCATTCAACCTGAAGAACATCTATCCCGTATAGCTAAAGCCCAAGCGTATATGCAAGCCAATAACATAGATGCCATTTATTTGAATGCAGGCACAAACCTTACCTATTTCACGGGCATGAAATGGTATGCCAGTGAACGTTTGGTGGGCGCGATATTACCGGCAAAGGGTGAAGTGCAATATATTGCGCCTCATTTTGAGATTGGTAGCCTAAATGGCTTTAAGGTTATAGATGGGCCAATACATGGCTGGCAAGAACATCAAAGTCCATACAGCTTATTTGTTGAGGTATTAAAACAATTAAAAATAGCAGATACCGCCACCATTGGCATTGACGAAAGCGCGCAGTTTTTTATCTTCGACGGTATCAATAAAGCCCAAACCGGCTTAAACCTGATCAATGCACAAGAGGTGACAGCCCATTGCAGAATGCACAAATCTGATAATGAAATAGCGCTAATGCAAGCAGCAATGAACATGACACTTGCCGTGCATCAAGCGACTGCAAGTATGCTGTATGTAGGAATTAGCACCACAGCAGTCGAAGCCTTTATCCAACAGGCACACCAAAAAGTAGGCACAACCGGCAACTATTTTTGTATTGTACTTTTTGGGATGGCTACGTCTTTCCCCCATGGTGTGAAAGACCCACAAATCCTCAAAGCAGGCGACATGGTGTTAATTGATACCGGCTGCAAAGTGCACGACTATATATCCGACATAACGCGTACCTATGTATTTGGTGAGCCAACCACTAGGCAAAAGCAGTTTTGGGATCATGAAAAAGCCGCACAACTTGCCGCTTTTAATGCTGCCAAAATTGGTGTGCCTTGCGAAGCCGTCGATGCAGCAGCCCGTGTTTACTTAGCCTCACAAGGATTAGGACCAGAATACCAAACTCCCGGCTGCCCGCACCGTACCGGTCATGGTATTGGTTTAGACATTCATGAGTGGCCGTATTTAGTGGGTGGTAATAAAACACTTCTTGCCACAGGTATGTGTTTTAGTAACGAACCTATGCTGGTGATACCCGATGAGTTTGGTATACGTTTGGAAGACCATTTTTATATGACCGACAATGGGGCACGCTGGTTTACTGAGCCAAGTGACAGTATTGATAATCCGTTTGGTTTGTAGGGTTATCCTGTTTGATTAGCCATTTCCATTCCTACTAGCGGAAGCCAGACTTCCGAAAATTGAATCACGACTGATCACTTTGATTAAATAGGCGAAGGCGAATTTGTTTCTCAGTCTCTACGATGATAAAGAACACTACACCAATGCCAATAATGAGCATGCCCTGTAGCAGAGACACGGACTGTGTGGAGAATATTCCCTGAAGGAATGGCGTATAAGTTATGGCAAATTGCGCCAAAGTGACAATAATCACCACAGTCCATACTACTTTGGTACCGCGCACTGCCTTCCATGTCAGTGATGTGCTGTAGATGTTTCGAATGAAAAACAGGTGAAAAATCTCTATCACGACTAACAAATTAATCACAAGGGTACGCGCCAGATCAATACCGTATTCCTGGTTCATCGCGTAGGTATAGATACCGTAAACACCGCACAGGATCAGGAAGGAAACCAGTACGATATGCCAAAGTAATTCAAGATTAATTAGCGCTTCTTCCCTTGGGCGCGGTGGGCGACGCATTGTGTTTTCTTCCGTCGGTTCAAATGCAAGTGCCAAACCCAATGTAATACCAGTAATCAGGTTTATCCACAGGATCTGAATAGCTGTCATCGGAAGTGTCATGCCAAATAGTAGCGCCACAATAATTGTCATCGCTTCGCCAGCGTTGGTAGGTAGTGTCCAGCTAATCACTTTTTTGATGTTGTCATAGACTGTACGCCCCTCACGCACGGCCGCTACTATTGAGGCAAAGTTGTCATCTACCAACACAATTTCTGCCGCTTCTTTTGCAGCCTCGCTGCCTTTTCCGCCCATTGCAATTCCTGCATCGGCACGCTTGAGTGCCGGCGTATCGTTCACCCCGTCACCGGTCATTGCCACTGTCATGCCATGAGACTGCAGGGCCATAACCAGGCGCAATTTATGCTCCGGACTGGTGCGGGCGAATATATCGCACTCAAGCACAGCGAGCTTGAGTGCTGCATCGTCCATTTTGTCCAAATCAACTCCCGTGAGAACTGAGTCAGAATTTTGCAGGCCAATATGCTTGCCTATCGCAGTTGCAGTTTTTGTATGATCGCCGGTTATCATTTTCACGCGAATACCCGCTGTGTGGCACTCTTTTACCGCAGAAATTGCTTCGATGCGCGGCGGGTCAATCATGCCAACCAGCCCTAGCATCGTCAGTGAACCCTCCACATCGGTGTATTCAAGTACGGTATGTTCCGGGCTTGTAGATTTTACCGCAAAGGCCAGCACCCGCTGACCGAGACTTGCAATGCTGTCGGCTTTCTCGTGCCAATAGGCCATGTTGAGCGCTTCAATACCGCCTTCGGTTCGTTGATCTTTACACATTCCGAGGATACGTTCCGGCGCACCTTTTACGAACACACAAGCATGCTGCTCATGATCATGATTCAGGGTTGCCATGAAGCGGTGCTTGGCATCGAAGGGAATAGCATCGGTGCGCACCCACGCCGCCAACTGTTGCGGTGCATCAATGCCAACTTTACCCGCAAATGCCAACAATGCACCCTCCATGGGATCTCCCTCAACCATGAATACACCGTCAAGATGCTTCAAACTTGCGTCATTACATAATGCAGCAGCGAGCGCCAACTCTTCCAGGACGGCATGCTCTTTACCATTGATTTGTGCCTCCGCCAGCCGCAAAGTACCTTTAGGCTCGTAACCTGTCCCATCCAGAGAAAACAAATGTAGGTGTGTCACCGCGCTGGTTACCATCATCTCGTTGCGTGTCAGGGTACCGGTTTTATCAGTACAGATGACTGACACAGAGCCTAGTGTTTCTATTGCAGGTAAGCGTCGAACGATGGCATTACGCTTCGCCATCGCCTGCACCCCGATCGCCAATGTAATAGTGAGTACCGCTGGCAGCCCTTCCGGTATCGCCGCTACAGACAACCCCACCACTGCCATGAACAATTCAGGAAAATCATGATGCCCAGCGAAAGTGCCATAGAACAATAAAAGTGCGGCGATTAAAATAATCAGGCCAGTCAGCCTTTTGGCGAAAATACCCATTTGCTGGACAAGGGGCGTTGTCAGCATCTGCACTTCTGAAAGCAATCCACTAATGTGACCAATTTCAGTATCTTTACCTGTTGCGACTACCACACCTTTGCCTTGCCCGGAGGCAACTAGCGTGCCAGAAAAAACCATACAGCTTCGGTCTCCAAGCGGCGCAGCAGCGGCAACAGGATTGAGGTTTTTTTCTACTGCTAAGGATTCACCGGTAAGAATAGCCTCTTGTAGCAACATACCGTAAGCCGAAAGCAAACGGATATCAGCCGGCACCTTATCGCCAGCTTCAAGCAGCACAATATCCCCGGGGACAAGCGTTTTACCTTCGACACTGTGACGTTCTCCGTCGCGTAGAACTGCAGCTCGGGGGGCTAACATATGACGTATGGCATCCATCGCCTTTTCTGCCTTTCCTTCCTGAATGAAGCCGATAATGGCGTTGGCCACCACCACCGCCAAAATCACAAAGGTATCAAGCCAATGGGCCAGAAAGGCCGTAATAATTGCAGAACCGAGTAATACATAAATCAGGATGTTATGAAACTGGAGTAGAAAAAGAATGAAGACATTACTTTTTGGTGGCTCTGGCAGGAGGTTCGCACCATAGATTTCAAGTCGCGATCTTACTTCACTTTCGTCTAAACCTGCTGATGTGGCTTTAAGTGTCTGGAGTACCACTGTGCCTGGCATTTCGTGCCAGACGTGTTCGTTTTGAATTTTTGTCATGCAAACTAGAGCCCCATAAATTGGCAATTTCAAACAATTTGTTATTTGTTCCCGAGTTCAGGTTAACTTAGTTTTAGCTACTCATTTGCACCACAATACGGCCTGTTATTTCGCCCTTTAACATATCCTCAAATATCTCATTAATGTGCTCTAAGGGTTTAACTTCAATTATCGCTTTTACTTTGCCATCGGCTGCGAATTGCAGACATTCTTTCAGGTCTTTGCGGGTTCCGACAATAGAGCCAACTATTCTCACTCCGTTTAACACGGTGTCAAAAATTGGGATGGACATGTCCTCTGGTGGCAAACCGACCAGAACAAATGTCCCTCCCCGGCTCAATGACTGATAGGATTCATTGAAGGCAACTTTAGAAACTGCGGTGCATACTACACCGTGTACACCGCCGACCAGTGCCTGGATTTTCTCTGAGGGCTTATCCTTTTTAAAGTCGATGCAGTGCAAAGCTCCAAGCACTTTTGCGAGGGCCATTTTCTCGGCGCCCGTATCAACGGCAATCACCTTCATCCCCATTGCTACCGCGTATTGGATGGCTAAATGACCTAATCCTCCCGCTCCGACAATGGCCACCCATTGCCCCGTTTCACCTCGGCGACTTTAAGCGCTTTATATGTGGTCACACCGGCGCAGAACAAAGGCGCGGCGTCTACATAGCTCACTTCATCGGGGATTTTTACAACATATTCACCATTTGCCACGCAGTATTCTGCATAGGATCCATCTACCGAATAACCGGAATTTTGTTGCTCCAGGCACAGTGTTTCTTTACCCTCCAGACAGTAATCACACTGACCACAAGCTGAATATAACCAGGGTATACCGACTCTATCACCCAACTCTAAATGGTGAATTTCGGCGCCTATTTTAACGATTTCTCCTACCCCTTCGTGCCCTGGTACTAAGGGAAGTTTAGGTTTAACCGGCCAATCACCATGACAAGCGTGCAGGTCGGTATGACATACACCACAGGCATGTATTTTTACTAAAACATCTTTTGCGCCAACGTCTGGGATTGGGACATCTTTGATTTCTAGCTTTTCTTTGAACTGCTTAACGATAGCTGCTTTCATATTAGACATTACCTCAATTGAATAGCACCAGCAGAGCAACCACTCGCCCCTTTGCCAACGCAGTTTTCTAGAGCCGTGATTACCTTGTCAGATGTGCTAATTAAATACTTATATTACCCTTAATATATTGATGCAAATCAAAATTTAAGGCTAATTCGTGACCAACATTATTGAGATAATTAATTGCGAGGTTTCACCACGTCATTGGCGAGAAACGCCAAAGTGAGCACGATCACTAGTAATATGCGTGGTATAAATATCGAATTCGGCTAGTAGAAAAATACCTTTCCTATTCCATGGTTCATGACTGTTTTACAGGCACAACCACTGGCGAAATAAAGCCTTCAGGTTTAAATGCAAGTACTGAGCATGATACTTCATTGAGTACTTTCTCAGCAGTATTGCCAACAATAAAACCTTCGATACCAGTGCGGCAAACTGTCCCCATAATAAGTAAATCAATTTTTTCTTTCGCAACTAATTGTATAATTTCTTCTGCTGGATAATCTGAACGTGGAAAATGTGTATTTACTTTGGTTGTTCCCCAGTCTTCTTGTGCTACAACGTCTCTTAGCCTCTGCATGTTTTCTTTTAATGTTTCTCTTCTAAGCTCTCTAATTGTTTCTTCAGATACTCCTGCTCTGGTTGCAAGATATCCTTCTCCGTATACCGACCAAACTTGTACAAAATTAATAGATTTATTACCAAGTTCAATAGTCGCTCTTGTTGCTTGGACCAGTGTTTGATTCAAATTGGCATGGGGTTCATCAAGCTCTTTGGTATCAACTGGCGTTAATACCCTTTTAAATACAGGTCCTGAATCCGGTTTTATCACCCATACAGGACAAGGGCATTTTCTTAGCAATTGCATTTGAGTACTGCCAAAAAACTTTTCTAAGACACCACTTTGATTGTTATCAGTCATTATCATAATCAAGTCGTAATCTTGTTGTACTACTTGATTGATAATCTCAACAAAGGGAATTCCATCGGCTACCTTGCTATTTACATTAAGGTTATGACGGTTAAAAAAATCATTCGCTAAAGTTAATGCTTCTGAGGCTTCAGATCGTTTGGCATCAAATATTTCCTGAGCATATTTTTTCTGCAGTGCCAATTTGATTACTGATGGAATAGGCTGTACCACAGCAGTCAATGAAATTTGTGAACCAAATTTTTTAGAGATGCCTAATGCACATTCCAGCATATTTTCGTTGGCTATATTAGGCTCGATAAATAACAGAATATTTTTGAACATTTCTAGCGACCTCCATTTAAGAGTAAAAGTGCGAAACAGATTAATGTTTTATTTGGTTTAATTATGGGGCCCACCTAAAGTGTTGAATATTCGATAGTCGACAAATTTATTAAGTTTTAACCACTATAGTGTCAACTCTGAGTTGCTCAAGAATTTTTTCTGCAGTGTTTCCAATTATTAACCCCTTAATACCGGTTCTTCCAACGTTACCCATTATCACCATATTTGCCTTTAATTTTTTCGCCATTAGCGGAATTTCTTTAGACGGAACCCCAATAGACACATGAGTGGAAACATCGATATCTTTGTCTTTGGCCTTAATCATATCTTCCAATTTGGTTGTAATGATTTTGCCTTTGGTGCCCATTAAATCAGTCGAAACAGCAATTTCTAGCTCATCTCGAATTCTCGATATTTCAAGTACACTCATTAGGGTTAACTTTGCTGGAGTACGACTTAGTAAATCCATAGCGACATCAAGTACTTTGGTATTAAGTAACTTTTGTGCTGGGCTTTCGTCAACCATGTCGAGGGTGGCAATAATTTTCATTTTGGAATGCCAACTGTTATCGCTGCATAACAAAACCGTTGTTTGACCTGCACTTTTTAAAACGGCCTTAGCTAAGGTATATTCTTGTTTATCCCTGCCAACATTTGGTCTGTGAACTACTACCATGTCGGGATTTGTTTGCTTAACAATTTGCGATATCGTTTCAGATACCGATTGTGACTCTTTGCCCGAATTCATAATCATTTCGGCTTTGCAGTGTTTATTGCTGAATTGGTTAAGTGTGCTCCGAATACTTTCGGCGTCACCTTGGCCCAAAAGCACAACTTGGAGCTTTTCAGGTGAAAACATCATTGACTTTTCCAGCATTAATTTAGCACTGACTACACTTTCAATAACAACCAATATATTTTTCATACAAACCTCAAGGACAGAAATAAAGTAATTTCAACTGCAAAATTAAAGTAATTGATTTAACTTAATTGGAGCATAATTTAGTTTTCTCTGCACAAATTTTCAAGTTCCAAAATAAATATGACTTGTAGATTACAGACAATAATAGTCAGCCAGTCTGATTTAGCTAATGCTAGCCAGTCCTAATACCTGTTGAGACTGGGGTAGATAGTTGTAGATTACTTGCAAAAAAAAAGTTAAAAAAGCTGACCAGATTGGGGCTTTATTACAATGGTTGTCTAGATTAGCCTCTGGTGGTACCCGATGAGTTTGGTATACGTTTGGAAGACCATTTTTATATGACCGACAATGGAGCACGCTGGTTTACTGAGCCAAGTGACAGTATTGATAATCCGTTTGGTTTACATCATTAACACAACACCGCAGCCATTCAGACTTCGTTTTGATGGTTGCTTTTTTTAATGGTGATGGTCTTGGTTTCTTTTTAGATTTTTACCAAGTTGCTTAATCACATTGTAATCATCAGTGACTTCGACCATATTAACCTTGCCCTGATACACCTGATAATCAAGCAACATTTTTTGGAAGCGTTTGGGTTGTGTGGTGGCTAAATCATAACGCTCCACAGGATCGGTTTTAATGTTAAACAAACGCCATTGTTTATCGCCAAATGGAGGAAAATTACGTACTAATTTGTGATCCCCTTTAAACAAGGCTGCGCTTCCAGCAAGTTCATAAGCAACCACATCTTGGTCAGTATAGACGGTCTCGTTTGCGCCTGTTAACACCCCAACTTGGCTGCGCCCCACAATCGGTACTTTGTTTTTATCTACCGCGTTGGTTAAACCCGCTAAATCCAAAATTGTTGGCACAATATCCGTGATGTAACTAAAACTATGGGTGACCACATCTTGTTGTAATTGTTTTGGGTAATGTACGATTAATGGCGAGCGCATCCCGCCTTCGGATGCTGAACCTTTGTACCAACTTAAGGGGGTCATCGACACATTTTCCCAACTTGGACCATAGTTGGTATAACTGCCTTTTTCACCAAGGGTTTCGATATCAGTCGTAAAATTATTCTGAATGTAATCAGGAAATATTTTTTCTATTTCATTGTTATCCGCCCCGTTATCGCTCATGAACATGATAACGGTATTATCAAATAAATCCGCTTGTTTGAGATAGGATAACAACCGCTCGATATTATAATCCATACGTTTGATCATGGCAGCATATACGGCCATTTGTTTGGTGCGATACGCTTGGTCTTCTTTGGACAATTCGCTCCACTTTTCAACAGTCGGTAACTGTAACGCTTCTAATCCTGGCGGCATCAAACCAAGTTGCACTAAACGGGCGTAGCGTTTGGATTTAATAACATCCCAGCCATCTTGGTAATTAGCGAGGTATTTTTCAGTTAATGCTTTTGGCGCTTGATGGGGGTAATGCACGGCTGTAAAAGCCAAATATGCAAAAAATGGTTTGTTGGGATCACGTTGTTGTAAATAGCCCATGATATTATCGGTGTAATAATCCGAAGAGTAAAAATCTTCCGGTAAATTTATTTCATTGGCGTTATCAAAATAATGCACGGTTTTGTTATGAGGTAAATAGGGTTTTTTCTCCCAGTTATCGGCGCCGGTTTCCATTAACGAAATGGATTGATCAAAACCTCGGTTAACCGGTAAATTATCCGTCTGCATGCCCAAATGCCACTTTCCGGATAGATAAGTACTGTAGCCATTGCGCTGCAGAATACTCGAAACTGTTTCTACACTATTGTTGAGTACTCCCTCATAACCTGGTTGCCCAAATTGATTATCATCCATGATGATCCCCATGTTGCCTAGGCCATTGAGATGATTATCTACCCCCGTTAGCAGCATGCTCCTAGTAGGTGAGCAGGTAGCTGCCACATGAAAATTTGAAAATTTAACGCCGCCTTGTGCCAGCGAATCGATTCCTGGGGTATCGATCTCACTACCAAAGCTGCTGATATCGGAATACCCCAAATCATCAGCTAAAATAATTAAAAAATTCGGCGCTGTAGAAACGGCTTTAGAGTCGTTGCTTGGGCTAAGTAAGTTAGCTGCAGGCACAATCTGAATGTTAAGGAAGAGCGACGTGATAACCAAGGCAGGTGTAAACCATTTTAGTTGGAGCATCATTTAAACCGAAGCGTTATTGTCAAAGTGAAAACAATGTAACTTGAATGGCCATTCCATTTTAGAATATAATCATTCCAAAATATAATAAAGCTGCAATCTAGCTAAAGAGAAACAATGAACATAAAACTGCTCGAACATTTTGTCAGTGTCTTTGAGCATCGTAATCTGACTAAAGCTGCCGGTGCAATTGGGGTCTCCCAGTCGAATATTAGTAAAAGTATTCAAAAGCTTGAGTCACAGTTGGCTGTTTTACTCTTTGACCGCCATACCCGTGATGTTGCGCCGACCCCTGCCGGCAAAGCGTTGTATCGAGATGCGCTAGATTGTATTTCAGCCATGGAAACATTAGTGTCACATGCGCGCTTTTTTAGTCATGGTGAAAAAGGCATTATCAATATTGGTTGTGGGCCGTTAATCCATGAATTGATCCTAAAACCGTTAATTCATCAGATTATTAGCCGTGACGTGGATATCCAAATTCATGCGAGCACGGGGCGTTTTGAGGATCTTAAACATGGTTTGGATAATCATTCATATGATTGCTTGTTATATGATGTGGGCGAACTACACACGCTGCATGATCCCGAGACTTATGAAGTTATCCCGTTGCTACAAGCTCCCGTTTATGTGGTTGCCAATCACGATCATCCCATCCATCAGCAAACCCCAGTGCTGGATTATTTGTTTCAACATAAATGGGTGTTACCACCTATCCCCCAACGTTATATCCGGCATTTACCTCCACAATTTCAAGCGTTTTTATTACATTCCAATAAACCCGATTTCGAAGTGACCGACTTGCCACAAGCATTAGAATTGGCTGAACAAAATGGTCTGATTACTATTGCTGCGGGTGATTTACATCGGGATGAATGGCAACAACGTTCTCTCACAGCTATTGAGTTACCGTTTACCATTAGCAGTGATATTGGCCTGTGGCGCATGCGTTCACGGCAATTAACGCCAAGCTTAGTGGAAATGATTAAAATGTTAAAAACACTCAAAAGTAGTAAAAAGCCGAATAAAAGGAGTTAATGAAATACGTTTGTTTGCTGGAGCTTTTAAAGTTTTTTGATGATTTAAACGTTACAGCCCATCAACAATTACTGAGTAAAGGAAGTATAAAATTCCAAATATTACTATTTAGTATTTTTTTATAAGATGTTGGAGTTGTGTGCTTTTTAATTGTTTTTTGACTGCTTTCGGTGCTGGCTTGGAGTTATATTTCTGCAGCGCTTAAAGCTGTGGCTAAAATTAGCCCCATCGCTAAAGCCAAGTCGCTCGGCAATTTCATCCAATTTCATTGGGTTTGATAATAGCTCTTCTGCTATGCCTATACGCACCCCATCACGTACTTGTCGCCAACTGGTTTGCTCTTGTTGTAGTTGGCGATGTAATGTTCGAGTCGTTCGGGATAAATAATCGGCTATATCTTGCATAGACGAGGTTAAGCCGAGGTGCAGTAAAGTGTCTTTAACCTGCTTCTCTATGGGTTTCCAACTTTGTTTTTGCTGCAGCAACTGACTGCATTGTTGTTCACATATGTTAGCGGTTGCAGCATTCGCTTTTACCAAGGGGAGATCCATCTGCTTGGCTACCCAAGCAATGCCGTTATAATTTGCATCAAATTGAATTTCAGCCCCCAATATTTGCTGCAGAGCATCTATCGAGAAGTCCGGTGGTTGAGGTGAAGTGAATTGTAAGTTTATAGGTAAATAGCCACTTTCAAACACCTCTCTTTGGATCATAGCAGCGCCCATCATGTCCCTAGCTAAAATAAGTTTTCCTAATTCACCCGCAATATCACATGAAAACCTAAGAGATAAATTCTGATTAATCTCTATTAACTCAATCTTTGAATAAACATAGGTTAAATCTAAAAAACGTAAACCTAATTCAATCGCTTTTCTAGGGGTGCTGCTCGCTAACAAGGCATAACCCATGATGCCATAACTTGTGAGGTGATAACGGCTGCCCAATTCCATTCCTACCTTAAATGGGCTGGTGGAATTCATCATTAAATTTTTAAGTACATGTAACTCTTGTTTGTCTTCAACCTGCTCGTCGTGAGCGGTTAGTTGAGAGCTCACCAGCCCCGAGCCTTGCAGTAAAATGTCCACGTCAATACCCAGCTCACCGCCATAGGCAACAATGATTTGTACACTAGTAATGTTACGAATTGGCATAATGTATGGTGTATATGTCTTAAAATAACAAATATAAGTCTATTTAGAGCGTAGATCAATGATGAATAATTTTCTATTCTAGATATGTATACAGTATGTTAATTCTTTTTGAGTTGTGAAACACAGCATAATCACAGTCAAAGTAGCAATATCGAACCGCGATAATAATATTTAAGGTGCCTCATGAGCCAAGTAAAACGTAACCCGTCAGTTGTCATCATTGGCGCAGGCATGACGGGTATGCTAATGGTCATTAAACTGCGTAAAGCGGGTATTACCGACATTGTCGTTCTAGAGAAAAAGGATTCAGTGGGTGGCACATGGCGAGAAAACACCTATCCTGGGGCCGCCTGCGATGTGCCAGCTCACATGTATACCTATTCATTTGAACCTAACCCAAACTGGAGCCGTTTTTTTGCCCGTGGACCAGAAATAAAAGACTACTTTGAAAACGTGGCTGATAAATATGATGTGAAACGCGACATCCGATTTAATGAGGAGGTTACCGATGCGCAATATGATAGCGGGAAATGGACAGTTAAAACCAGTAAAGAGCAAACTTATATAGCGGATTTTATTGTCTGTGCGACGGGTATATTGCATCACCCTAAGTTTCCAGATATTCCAGGTATTGATGACTTCAAAGGTGCTATGTTTCATACCGCACAGTGGGATCATGACGTAAAAATATCTGACTCAACCCGTGTGGGTGTGATTGGTACTGGTTCAACTGCCGCACAAACCATCCCCGAACTGATTAATACAGGTGCTAAGGTGTCTGTTTTTCAACGCACCCCACAATGGTTAATGCACTTACCCGATTTTACGTTTTCTAAAACCATGAGAAAATTGATGACCCGTTTTCCTTTGCTCACAAAAATGCATCGTAATCTGGGAAAAGCTTTTTTAGAGCACTTTTTTACCAAAGCAGTTACAGGTCACTTTATACAAAAACATGTATTAAATTTTTTATGCAAAGCCAACTTAAGATTAAGTATAAAAGACAAGACATTGCGTGAAAAATTACAACCAAACTATCAAGTAGGTTGTAAGCGGGTCATCATTAATACCACCTTTTATAAAGCTATTCAAAAGCCTAACGCGGAGTTAGTCACTGATGGCATTGAGCGTGTTACCGAAACTGGGATTATCACCAAAGACGGTAAACATCATGACTTAGACGTTCTGGTATTATCGACTGGGTTTAATGCCTTTAATTTTATGCGTCCCATGAACCTAATCGGGCGCAATAATTTGCATATTGATAAAGCTTGGGAACATAAAATTAAAGCCTATCGTTCAATGATGCTAAACGGTTACCCTAACTTCTTTTTAATGTTGGGGCCAAATACGCCTATTGGTAACTTTTCTGTTATCGCCATGAGCGAAGTGCAAGCTGATTACCTTATAAAAATGATTGATAAATGGCGTCACCATGAATTTGATGAATTTGAAGCTAAGCAAGAGGCCATTGACGAATTCACTGCCTATATAAAAGAAGGTTTGAAAGGCACAAGTTGGGTGGGTGGATGTCAAAGCTGGTATTTAGATGCCGACGGCGACCCCATTTTATGGCCATATACATGGAAACGATGGGTTGATGAAATGCACGAACCGCAGATGGAACATATTCAGACACGGTCATTTTGATAGTTAATATGAGAGTTATTCATATAGCTAATTCGAGGCCTCTTACATGAATACAAACAGCATATTTATTACAGGTGCAGCTTCTGGTATCGGCTTAGCAGCGGCTCGGCATTTTCATGAAATGGGTTATGTGGTTGCTATGGCCGACTTAAATTTTGCCCTCTTAGAAGACGTTACTGAACAATGGGATAAGACTCGAATTTCTTTATACCCATTGGATGTGAGTGATTTTTCACAAGCTCAGCAAGTTATGTCTGAATTCTGTAATGGGAATGATAATAGCTTATCGGTATTATTAAATAACGCTGGAATTTTAGAAGTAGGCGCATTTGAAGATATAAATAACAACCAGCACCAGCGAGTTATCAGTGTCAATGTAATGGGGGTTATAAATTTATGCCAAGCAGCATGGCCGTATTTAAAAAATAATAGCAAAAATAGCGGCAAAGATAATAATAAAAGCACCATTGTGAATATGTCATCAGCTAGCAGTGATTATGGTGTGCCAGAATTAGCCAGCTATTCGGCTAGTAAATTCGCAGTAAAAGCCCTAACGGAGGCGCTGGAACTAGAATGGCAAAAATATGGCATCCGCGTATGTGATGTTATGCCGCCATTTGTTGCTACTGATATGCTCAATTCACAGAAAAAGACTGCAAAAGTAATGCAACGATTAGGCACACATCTAACCGCTGAAGACGTAGTGGCTGTGATTGATAAACAAGTAAGGCAGCCTAATACGCATAGAGCAGTCAGCGTATCTTATGGTTTACTTCATTTCCTGAGTACTGTTTCTCCCGCGTATATCAATCGTTTAGTGATGAAATTTTTGAGTCGATAAAGAATTTTTTTGCCCTCCGAAAGAATCATAAAAAAGGTCATGCAGAATGAATGATTTCAACAAAAAAATTGAAAAAAACGAAGATGACGAAAAATACCAAGAAAGTAAAAAACGACAGAGTGAGCAGTTAGAAGCCAAACAATTAATGATTGCGAAGCTATTGTCATTCATGCCGCCACTTCACAAGCTGCCACCCAAATTATTCAGACCTATATTTTCGATGATGGATCGAATGTTAGGACTTAAGAAAATTGAGATGCATCAGGTTGTTGATTTGAATATCCCTGTTAGTACTCATAACCGTGACGTTACAACCATAAAAATTCGTACCTACTATCCAATAAATCCAATAGAAAAAACGTCTATTAAAACGTTAGTATATTTTCATGGTGGTGGCTGCGTCATTGGCAGTATTAATACGCATGATCGATTTTGTCGATATTTGGCCAAACACGGCAACATGAATATTATTTCTGTGGATTATCGACTGTCCCCTGAATATAAATTTCCAACGCCAATTTGCGATGCGATTGATGCTTGGAACTATATCCATGACAATCACAAAGCACTGAATATCCATCCAAAATACATCGGCGTAGGTGGCGACAGTGCCGGCGCGTATCTAGCATGTTTAATTGGACTCAGAACATTACAAACAGAGCTGCCGGTGCAGAGCAAAGTAACACCGCAATTTCAGTTTTTATTATATCCCATGTTCGACTTGCAAGGCCTGACGGAGTCTTACCGACATTTCAATAAACAGTTACTGCTAACACGGGATCTGATGGATTATTTTAGACAACATTATTTAAATTCTTTAGACGAAGCCGTGCTTCCATTAGTAAGTCCGCTTTTAACAAACGACATTAGCGAGTCTCCAGACAGCTATGTCTTAACCCTAGGATTCGATCCATTAAGAGATGATGGTATAGCGTATGCCGAACGGCTAAAAGCGGCAGGTATATCAACACATCACGAACACTATGCTGATTGTATGCATGGTTTTATATCAGTGACAGCACTAAGTGCTCGCGCTAAACAAGCCACTCATAATGTGGCTATGGCTTTAAAGAAGTTTAATCATTAATCCCAGTACTTGATGTTAGAGCACAGAATTTCTATTAACATCAAAACCTTTGTATGAAATTCATACGTTTATTTAAATCTTATTTTGCATCTGTGAGATCCATTGTTTACGAAGGCAATTTTTGTTAATTTCACGTCATTGAAAAACAAATATTCATTAAGAACTACACTATTATGAAGCTTGCTGCTTTAATTCAGCCATCAATTCATCTACAAATAGAATCTTTATATCAAGCTTTCTTAGAGCTAAATGCAGTGGAACAAACCACGTTGATGATTTTGGCTGTGGTGTACAAACCTATTGGCATTAACAAGTTAGCGCATGTAATGGATATATTGGACAGTAGAGGTTTTTTGCCACAACCAAAAAAAGAATATCGTTTAATGGTGCAGCAAAAAGAGCAATTGACTCAACTGTCGTTATTGATCCCTAACCGGGAGGGACTGCAACTCAATAGATTGCTTGCCAACCGTTTAACCGCTGAGATAGATCAATTTCACGCCTTATTTGCGCTTACAACTCATGGCCAATCACATTCAACCTTACTTGAGATCATCACAGCCGCTGAACAGGTTGTGCCGGTGGTAGACAGCTACAGTTGGCAGAACAAAGAGGTCGATAGAAGCAGAGTTATCCGAGACCTCTATTATTTGAATCAAATAGAACCGCTTGAAGCTGCCTTAGCGTTCAATAAAAACCCACAAATTATTAATCATAAGCAAAATCGAATTTTAGTTGAACTTCTATTTTTACCGTTTGAGTTAAGTTCGTTTTTAGCATTACCTAAGGTGCTGCAATACCAGGCGTTTACAACCTTGATTAGAACGTTTCAAATAGAAGGGCAAAGCTGTGCTTATCCGGTGCAATTATTGGAGCAAGTTTGCGTTGCAAATTCTGACAGAATAAGCCCCTTATACAATATCGACTGTCATCATTTATTGGCAGAACAGTATTTGTATCAAATGCGATTTAACGATTTTGAGCGCATACAAGTTATCCAAGATATCAGTAGTTACGGTTTGCAGTTACAAGGTACATATTGCTTTTTAATGGGCGAAAACCAACAAGCTATCGACTATTTTGAGCAAGCCATGCTCGCAAAAAACAAACTGACAAAACGCAAAAAACAATATTTAAATGACGTGTTGGGATATTTCTATAAATTGGCATTGATGGTTCACGGCAACCAACAGGATGTAAGTTATTTTTCACATGCCATACAACAAGTCGAATTTGAAGACAGCGACCGTAAATCCGATAATGATTTTTTCTATATAGGGCAAGGTGTTGTTAAACCGATTCAGAGCTTACTGTCATGCGAAAAATATACTATAAATATTGAATTTAATAGCGTTGATGATGATATTGATTTTTTCTCTCACCAGCTCTGCTATTTTAATTATTTATTGGCGCAGGTTTGGTGTAACCAAAGCAAAGGCCCAGAATGGGCTAAATTAGCATTAAGATACCAAGCACATTTTGAGCAACTGGCTTACCCCTTATTTGCGCAAATTTGTTGTCAAATGGCAGCGAGTTTTACTGATGAAAATCCCGATTTAAAGAAACAGTCAGACCTCGCATCCGAATCGATATTAATCGATTTCAGCAACCTGATAGAAATTAAATCACAGTGGGACTTAGCGCTAGATAAATTAATTGCACTCAATCCAAATGCTGAAAAAAATGCGGCACAGAATATACAAAAAACAATCAAGCCAGTGCGTTTAATTTGGGAATTTGAAAAGAGTTATGGCCATACATTAACGGCTCGTGAGCAAAAGTTTAATAAATCAGGTTGGAGCAAAGGTCGAGTCGTTTCGTTAAAACGTTTGAAAGAAGAAACCGCTTTATTCGACTACTTAAGCGAAAGCGATAAGAAGATTTGTCGTGCAATCGATGCTTATCAAAGTTGGGGATATTACTCAAAACTTGAATACACACTGCAAGGATTGTCGGCACTGGAAGCAGCAGTGGGAATCGACAACTTATACCAATCAGATGATTTAAGCCAAGTTATTGAAATCATCAAGCGCGAGCCTGAATTATTGGTTAGTCAGCATGGCGACCAACTATGTTTAAGTATCGCGGATTTACCCGATGATATTAGCAGTGACGAGGGGCAGCCCGCTTACGATTTAAAGTCTATTACTGATACACAATACCAGCTCACGGTGTTTTCGCCTGAACATCTTAAAGTGGCCGACATCATTGGCGAGGCAGGTTTGTTAATTCCCATCAGTGCCAAGCAAAAAGCGCTAGCAGGCATAGCGGCCATTGCGCCGTTTTTAAATATTCAATCTGATATCACAGAGCTTGATACTGGGTTAGCAATCCATGAATGCGACCCCAATTTAGTGGTGAATATTCAGCCCACTCAAAACGGGTTAACATTTACTTGCGTGGTGATGCCATTTGGCGAAAAAGGGCCTGCATTTAAACCAGCAGTTGGTAATGCCAGTTTAACCACCGATTTAAACGGCAAGCGCATGGCAACCCAACGTGACCTAATGCGCGAAGAAACATTATTGGATCAACTTGACCAAGCGTGCCCAGCCTTTCTGAATATGCCAGATAACGTTTTATTACTAGACGATTTACAAACCGCGCTAGCAGCCTTAGAACAGTTAGAAATAGCCATTAACCAAGCACCATTTGATTTAGTGCTGCGTTGGCCGAAAGGCAAAAAAATCACGCTATCAAAAAAGCTAGACTCCGAGCATCTGCAACTCGCGTTTAGTCAAAAAAATGCGTGGTTTGATATTACCGGCGACTTGCAAATAGACAATGAGCAAGTGATTGACCTACGAAAACTGCTTGAATTGGTACAAACCAGCAATGGCCGTTTTATCGAGCTTGGTACTGATCAAATACTCGCCTTGTCTGATGATTTACGCCACAAACTCGAGTTAATCAATCAAGTCACCGACGACGGCAAATTTCACCCCTTAGCTAGTTTGAAAATAGAAGAAGCCACAACGGGTATGCGTATGAAAACCATTCATGCGTGGGATCAACAAACCCAAAAAATGCATCAAGCGAATACCCTTGAACCGCAAATTCCCTCGACCTTTCAAGCGCAATTGCGTGACTACCAATTAGTAGGATTCGACTGGGCATCGCGTCTTGCACATTGGGGCGCAGGCGCTTGTTTAGCTGACGATATGGGTTTGGGAAAAACCTTACAAGGCCTCGCTATTTTATTGTCCCGGGCTAAGCAAGGCCCCAGTTTAGTCATCGCACCCACATCGGTTTGTTTTAATTGGCAACAAGAAGCCCTAAAATTTGCGCCCACCCTGAACATTAAAATATTTTCAGACTCAACTAACACCAAAAATCGTGAAATTTTGTTAAACGAATTAGGCCCGTTTGATTGTGTGATCATAAGCTATGGACTGTTACAAAGAGAAAGTGAAATACTCAAAGACGTTCACTGGCACAGCATAGTAGCCGACGAAGCCCAAGCATTAAAAAACCCATTAACCAAACGTACGAAAGCCGCCGTCGCATTAAAAAGTGATTTTAAAATGATCACCACTGGCACACCCATTGAAAATAATTTAACCGAGCTTTGGAGTTTATTCCGCTTTATTAACCCTGGTTTACTTGGCAACATAAAACGCTTTGGGGAACGTTTTTCAGTGCCAATCGAAAACGCAAACGAAGACCCACTCGCCGCGCGCAAAGCCAGCCAAGCACTTAAAGCGCTGATCCAACCGTTTATCTTACGGCGCATGAAAAACCAAGTATTAACTGAATTACCACCCCGCACCGAAATTAATATTCGAGTAGAAATGAGTCCCAAAGAGCGTGACTTTTACGAAGCGCTGAGACTCAATGCAATAGACAATATCAGCCAAAACGACCAACAAGCCAATGCAGGCGAACAGCGCATTAAAATGCTTGCCGAACTCGTGAAACTGCGCCAAGCCTGTTGCCACCCTAAATTAGTCATGGCAGAGACCGACATACCCAGCGCCAAACTAGCTGCCCTCGACGAATTACTCGAAGAGCTGAAACTCAATAATCATAAAGCGCTCATTTTTAGCCAGTTTGTTGGGCACTTACAATTGATAAAACAACACATCGAAGCCAAAGGATTAAGTTATCAATATTTAGATGGCTCCACACCGCAAAAACAGCGACAAAAACGCGTTAATGCGTTTCAAAGTGGGGAAGGCGATATATTTTTAATCAGCCTTAAAGCCGGCGGTTCAGGACTAAACTTAACCGCAGCAGACTACGTAATACACATGGACCCTTGGTGGAACCCAGCAGTAGAAGAACAAGCCTCTGACAGAGCCCACCGCATAGGTCAAACACGGCCAGTTACCATTTATAGGTTAATTACGCAAAACACCATAGAACAAAGAATTGTCGCTTTACATCAACATAAACGAAACTTAGCAGACACACTTCTATCGGGTAACGAAGTCGTGACTAAACTATCGGTAGATGACATGCTGAGTCTACTGAAAGAGACATTTTAAGTATGGTTAACAAACTCCCATTATATTGTGACTTCCAAAAGTGATTAATCGCAACACAAGCTCTCCATCTTCATACTTATAACCAAGCAGTGTTAGCTGCTTTGCCATTGTAAACTTATGCACTCTTAAGTCACTTAAATCGCCTTTTTTCTGCTTCCCCATTAATGGATTTTCAAGCAGCGTATTCACCGCTTTGTCTAAATCTTTCTTTTGGTTAGATTTAAGTTTTTTAAGTGCTTTCTTGAAGGTTAGTGTTTGAGTAACTCTGCGTTTTTCAGCCAAACTTATATTCCTCTGTTTGGCCCAATGCCTCTTCAGCTTTTGCAACTAATGCATCTTGGACGAATTCATAAGTGAGATCTGGGTTCTCAGCCATCGCCTTACCAATTTTAGCCCAATATTCAATTTGTTTGGCAGCACTTCGTGACTCAACTGAACCCACTGCTTTTGCTTGGGAAACCAAGCTTTCATCTAATCTAATGCTGGCAGTTGCCATATCATCCTCCTTGCTACAAATGTTGCAATAATTGCTAAATAGTAGCAAGTTACTACAAAAAGCAAAGAGCTAACTGTGGATTGTGTCAAACCTCAAGCTATCAATTCATATTCTGGCATCGCATGTGGATAGAGCAATTTAAAAGGATAAGATCATATAATTAATCTTATAATCGGTTAAATATAAATAATATCTCGTGAATGCTTTACCCAGTTGGTAATTCAACACGGTATTTTGATATTTGTCGATTAAAAACGGCGACTCCTTGGTCGGGTAATTTATGAGCAAAATGGTTTTCAAGCGTTGCCCTAGCTTCTGAGTAATCGCCCCATTCTATAGAGTGGGTATAACCATGTAAGTCAGAGAATACTTTAGTTATCGTTCTAAATTTATTACTTCTCGTCGCGCCTCTTAAGCCATTTAAATAACTGTCTCGGTGTACTGTAGGTACAATAATTTTAACTTCTTCCACATTCACTAATTCTGCATTCATCATTATCCTAGCAAGTCGACCATTTCCATCATCAAATGGATGGCATTCAGTCACCAGAAACTGGATGAAAATTGCTCTTGCTAAACCCTCAGGCAAGCTTTGATAGAACGGAAATGCCTGTGCGAATGTTCCCTCTATTTGTTCTGGGGATACGAATACCGTGTCACCTGCTTTATTCGCTTTTATTTTTAACTGACCGGGCCTTTTTTCAGGACGCGCTTCCATAATTAAACTGTGACGTTGCATGAGTAAGTCTAATAGCTCTTCGACATTATTCGGGAGCGTAGACATTTCTGTATAGTCTTGAACTACATCAAAAACCGCTAACACATCATGACTATCTTGATGGCGACTACTAATCTCATGCTTCTCAAATACAATTTGCTCCGCTTCTTCTATCTCAAATTCTGTACCTTCAATGTAGTTGGAGAAGTAACTCTCAAAAAAAGATAAATTTCGCCAGCTAGATGCGCTGTATTGGTATGGTCTTGAGACAAATTGACATTGACGTAAATACTTAGCCAAGTTTCCAAACATCTCAATTCTAGTTGGGTCGAACGGCTCTTTTTGGGCAACAGCAATGGCCCTTTCTGTAGATAATGCCGTAATAGATTGGGTAGACAAAATGGCACCGATCAAGCGTTCAAGAGCATGAAACTCTTTCTCCATTTTAAGCACTGAACAATTCGCACGCGCCTCATCTCTAATTCGATTAAGCTCTTTTTCACCATAGCGTTCAAGTAATCGACATAGCTCTTGTTCAGCCCAATTCTTACCTAAGGACTTAGGAGCTGCTACATCTTTATGGCTAATTTGTAAATTTTCCAATAAATATCGTGTCGGAGAACTTCGAAATGAGTGAAGTTGAAAAGGCTCCTTGAGATGTTCAACATCACCGGGAAGCACTTCAACCGTTAAAAGATCACTGATTTGTATTTTTTTACGGATTTTGACTGGTGCGGTGATATATACCACCTTATTTTCAGGCAATAATGATACTGCTGTAGCATGCGACACTACTGCCGAAGGATATAGATACTGTACTATTTGATACCATTTATTGTTCAGTAACGTAGGAATATCTTCCCATGCTGCATCGGTATAGACACCTTGCCGTATTCTTTTTAATTCGCCTTGAGCAACAGCCTTAGAAAACCGCTTGGCCTCCGATGTATCTTTAGCAAAAATTAATTGAGACATAGCTTCACCAGTAAAAACTAGATATAAAAATCATAATAAATGAAATACTGGATATAAACAAACAATAATTATGAATTACTTGATATAAAACATAGGAATAGTGAAATATTAGAGATAAAAATGAATGTATTTATTCAAATTTTTTATTAAGTTGTTCGAAAATACTTTAGGCACCCCACCTTATCCCCCTAAACATTAAGCACTCACACAAACCATTTGAATTTTAATGAAATCATTTCATGTAATAAATTTTGTTAGGGATAAAATCAAAAATATAAATTTTATTGTACATTAAATTTATATCCTAGCGCTTTATATCCTTTCTCTCGTTTCTTCCACATACGTTGTAATGTTGGGTAATCATCAATGAAATCGTAAACTTGAATAACCTTTTTAGTACTCCATTCTCGCTGAATTCGTCCAGCATATTGCGCTAAGATCCCTTTCCAAGCTATCATTTCATTTCTAGCTTGGTCACAAACTAAGTGCTTATAAATTTGAGATATATGTGGTCTAGTTTCAGGTATTAACCATTACAAGGTCGATACAAGCAGAAAAGCCAGAGTTAGGCGTAAACAACGCATGGCCGCAATGGATACCGACTACCTTGAGGCCATATTTTTAGCGGGATGCACGTTAATTGAGCAATAATTAGGCACTCACGCTCTTGCTGTGCCCTTTAATTGCTCTAGGCCCGCAACCTGTGCATATAATAAAAACCACGCAAGCCTAATTCATAGCCTACTAATTTCGTGTATTAATACTCTTCTTCTCTGATGGAGTGGTGGCCCCAGCATAAGACCATATTCACATCGAGGTCTTGTGATATGGCTTTGGCATGGTGGGTGGTTAAGCTCGTCCGTGCGTCTATTAATTTTTCGAAATTGGTACCGTGTTAGCTCCCATATAGAGCATATCGCGAAGCACGGCGAACAAATTTTCATGCACGCCGGTTATTAAATATCCTTAAATATTGTTTGATTTCGTCCAGCGTCTTTTGCTTTGAAAAGGAACGAATCTGCTATTTCGAACGCTTCTTCGAGGGGGCTTTCTTGAGTGATTTGGCATAAACCGCAAGACAACGTCACGGTAACTCGTTGTTCTTTAAATTTGTAAGGCAATGCCGATACTTTTTTGCGCATAATTTCTACTTTAGCAAACGCTTCTTCTAAACTGCTATTAGGTAGCAACATGACAAACTCTTCGCCACCCCAACGCGCTACAAAGTCTTCTTTGGGTAAGTATTGCCGAATGTGCTTCGCGATAACTTGAAGCGTTTTGTCGCCGACAGAATGGCCATAGGCGTCATTGATTTTTTTAAAATGATCAATATCTATTATGCCAATGCATAATGGTGTGGCATTTCTCTGAGCCTGTTGAACTTCAAATTGCGCTTTTTCTTCATACGCGATTCTGTTTGGTAGTTTTGTGAGTTGGTCCGATAGCGCTGCTTTACGCTGTGTATCGAGCTTTTGTTTATAGGTACTTGCTTCAGATTCAAGTGCAGCAACACGCTCTTGCATTTTTTTTATCTGCGCAATAGTTACTACTTGTTCTTTTTGATCCGCTAGGGCGGATAATTCAAGTGATGCTTGCATTTTATGGAGGCTTAGCTTCGCTTGCTCTTTCAGTTCGGTTAACTGTTGGCTATCTGAAATGAACGACTCCAATACTACAATTTGTTTTTTTATTGCACTGTTATATTGGTCACGAGCTTCGAAATTTTTTGTAGAAACGGCAATGGTTGTCTCAATATTATCGTTGATCATAGTAAGTGATCTATGCAAATTATTGATCAGGCGACTCGCTGGACTTGCTTCTTTGACCATATCATAGGCCACAAAGCGGATCATTACTAAGCAACACTCCATTATCTCTTTATGGTTTAACCCAGTATTGAGCTTGTGATAAATTTCTTGTAAGTGCTTGTTTTTTTTATTATCTGCAAAAAAAGGGGCAATAAGCCCTTTTAATTCTTGCGTAATGGTATCGTGCAGTAACGTTTGTTCGGGCGTTTGCGAATTGTTTTTATCCGGTGATAATGAGATTAAAAACTCGTTGACTTCCCTTTTAACATCGTCAGACATATGCTCGATTTTGGTCAGTTTTTTCAACTCTTTTTGTAACTTCAACACAGAGTCGAGGTTGCGCTGTCTAAAAAAATTAGTGTCTTTATTTAGAACCACATTAAGTTTACTAATTATTGCAGTAGCAGCGTCATAATCGGGCTTGCCCGACAAGTGCTTTTTGAGCATAACAACCTCTTGGTCGAATGTCGGATTTGCACCTTTATAAAAGTTTGCCATATTAACAATGAATATTGATAGTTTGTCTAAATAATGTCGCGAACTCATTAATTGTTGATGAGGCGAAACTGCTGTCATACTATGGACCTTAATGTGTTGCTTATCTTGCGTCCTGATCAGGCACTTCGAAGTTGGAACTAAATGGGTTGATATCCAGTTCGTCTTGTCGTGTGTGGCTTGCACTGCTGTAAATTATAATAAAAACGTTCTACACATTGCTCATGAAACTCATTGTGTTGTCTAAACGAAATTAAGTAACGCAACAAACCTTCGTGATATCTCTGGCTGCCCGTGTATTCTATTAAAATCCTTTACAATCTATCTGACGAGTATTTAACACAAGGTGAAGATTAACCTATGATTGTCTGAAAATGTGTCAGCCATCTGACAGATTAATACAATAACTGGTATATTAACCTTCGACTCAATCCCTCACTACAATGAAAATGTTGATGCCAATCAAGTATGATGATAGACAAGAAATAACCAAGTTGATCACAGCAGCTGATTGGTTTCAAGGGCTACCAGAGGAGGCCAAATTATTATGGGTGGCCTAATTAAGTTTTGCCTCGAAAGGCTGAATCGACGCCTTGTTCAACAATATCTATTTTTTGAACAGAAAAATTAATATTCCATTTTATATCTGTATGCTGCTGTATAAACAAATCAAGTGCTGGAGCCAAATGACCTAGCGCGAATGATAAAGGCACCGCAATATTCAATGTGCCGGTGAATGCCCTTTTACTGCTAGAAGTTTGACTGTTTAACTCTTCAACTTCATCTAAAATTAATTTGCTGCGTTGGTAATATCGTTGACCAGTTTCAGTGATGCTAGACATTCGAGTGGTACGATTAATTAGCTTGATACCAAGCTTATGCTCTAACGAAGCTAATCGCTTGCTCACCGCAGATTTAGCAATATTCAATTGTTCAGCCGCTTTGGTAACATTCCTATTTCTCAGTGAATTGAAGAAACATCTACAAAAATGACTAACCAAACAACCACTAGACAGCTCAAAATTGTTTATAAAGGGTAAAATGGCCTTCCATGGTGGGGAAGTTAAAATAACAGCACCAATCATTGTCCATAAAGCTGGTGAATATTTAAGTGCTGAAAAAAATCAGAATTAACATGCTGCAGCCACTGCTAATTAAGCGGTTTGTGTGTTGTTCGGTTGCTACACTGCCATATGTTTCCATAGCCCCACGTTTTGGATCCTTCAAAAACAACAACACAAGTGCCGATGTGAATAGCTGACTGTCAAGTAGGATATTTATCAATGGTTGGTTAATAAAAGTCGTTTGATAGGAGTATTTTAAATCTGGCATTTTACATAAGTGAAGGAAATGCTTCTGTGATTAACTCGACTTCGAGCTGGAAGTTCGATATATAGACTTCACCGTTACCAAAGCTTAGATGTTCCTCCGTCGTTTTTCTTCGAGTTTTCTTTCACCAGCCAAGTTTTCAGCCAACCAAAGTTTTATAATAGATTGCCTAGTAACGCCAATCCGATTAGCTTCAATGTCAAGAGATTCCAGCATCCACTCAGGAAAATCAACAATCACTCGTTTTTGTTTTTGTTTCTGTACGGGACGCTTAGGCTCTGATGACTCTGAGCCTTGAATAGTATAATCAGCATTAAACTCACTTTTAAAACTTTTATCTTCCATAATTTATAACCTCTGTTTGTACTGACCAACTTACATGTATAATTTTACAAGATGTATTTTCATTTTATGAAAAATGACGTTTATTTTACCTATACTCGGCCAATCTCGGATAAGCTTTTTGCCATACCAGCTAGTACCGTCAAAACACTCCAAAAATGAGTGCCGCTGCAATCAGACGGGAACGATGCACACAATCAGCAAGGGCGCCCATAAACAAGCCAGCAATAGAATACAAGACAACAAAAATGAGGCCTGTTAGTAGGCCAAATTGAAAATCGCTCAGGTTAAGTTCGTTATTAATGTCCGTACCAAAACTGGTGATGAGGTTACGGTCGACCATATTAAGTATATTAAGCACTGTGAGAAATAATAAAATGCCCATTACATTTTTAGATACCGTTTTTTGTAATTTAACCTTCGCTTGATTCATTGAGTCCCTTGTCACACTTGCTGTGTTGGCGTATTGGCCTAAATTAAAAACCATAATTTACCGTCACTCCGAAGCTTCTTGGTGTATTTGCAGCACCTTGAACGATGTGCTTTCGCTCAGCCGACTTGGTTGTCACGCTATCATTGTCACCAGCATTTTTAAGATAGAACTGAACCCAGAAAGACTGATTTTCAGGCTGAGTCCACGTTAAAAACAAATCAATATTTTCATAGCTATCCGTACGTACTTGGCTTTCGTTGAAAATACGGAACTCTTGCTCATCAACGAACGCAAATTGCCCAGCAAACCGCAAATCACCTATAGATGAATAAAGGGTATAGTCAGCACGCAGACTTAGCTTATTTTTAGGAGTTTGCAAAAGTGAATTGCCTTCAATACTGACGGGACCATCATCGGCACGACCAAAATATGTATTCACATAATTATCGGTCTTTACGAATTCTGAATGGTTGTATGAGTAGCTAGCCATAACGCGAAGGTTTTCAGATACTAGATAGGTTGACTCTATCTCCAAACCGTATATTTCAGACTTTTCAGCATTAAAGGCAGCGTCAATATTACTCAAAGTAACGGGATTGAGTACCGTTGTTTTGACTTGCATATCATTATAATCAGAAAAGAATGCGGCCGTATTTATCTGCCAACGGTCATCGATAGACACTTTATATCCAAGTTCATAGTTAATCAGCGTTTCTTTATCGAATATTGGGTCAATACCCGCGGCTTCAATAAAGCCACCCAGCAACATACCACCGGGCTTATAGCCAGTAGAGATATTGGCATACATTAGCGTATCTTCATCAGGGGTATATTCAAGCACTAGTCGTCCAGAAACATCCTCCCAGTTATCAGTCAGAGTGCGCAGGTCATTATTTGCGAATACATGACCACCTGGGCCAAATGCGCCATTAAATCGATTACCCGAATCGGTTGCAATAAACTGCTCTTCTTGCCCTACTTTTTCATCATATGAATAACGAAGGCCGCCTTTTAACGACCACTGATCATTAATGTTGTATGCAAGGTCGGCAAAAAATGCATAAGACTCTGCGTCCAAGTCGCCGTATTGATAGTAAAGTGTTCGTGGCTTAAAGTTTATAATTCCAAGCGTTTCTGCACTGGGATTGGCGTTATCGCCATAGCTATCTAGATTTGCGCTGGCCACATCGCGCTGCCAATAAGCCAGTTGGCGGTCCTCTTTATAATAGTATGCACCTAGCACCCAATTGAGCGGCCCATCATTGTTTGAAAGTAATTGTAGCTCGTGGGACGTTCGTTCTCCTGTATCTAATAATGAAATTTCTAACTGACCTCCTGTTTTACCATCAGTATCTATATCAAATAGACGTGATGTTCTATCCAAATCTTCACCTTCCACATCGACTTCTGCATCTTCATACCCGCCGATATATCGCAAAGTAGTGGCGCCAATATTCCAGGTCAAATCAACAACAAAGCCTAAAGTTTCAGTGTCGCGTATTGGTACTGAATTAAGATCAACGGTGCGTGGATCATTTACACTTGGGTTAATTGTTGTATAACCATCCTGTAGGTTGGCGTAAAGAAAGGAAATATTAGGATCACCCTCACCCGTACCAACAACAACACCGGCTGGACTGCCGCTAAGCGCAGTAATATTAGCCTGTGAATAGTATGGACTTAGCTGATAACCAAGATCACCGGCAGAGATATGATTGGCACGAGAGCCATAGGCTCTAGTAAAAAGTTGGATGTTGTCTGAGAAGTCATACTCTATGCCTACATTCCAATTTTCTGCATCCATGGAGTCCAAATCAGGACCGCCGAGATTATTGATGTAACCATCTCGCGACTCAGTTCCGATTGACGCACGATAACGCATTTCGTCAGAGAGGGACCCAGACGTGGCAAAGTTAAATTTTTGCGTATTAAAATTACCTAACCCCATTCTAAATGTAGATTCAGTTTTTTCAGTTGGTCTTTTTGTTACAATACTCACTGCGCCGCCCGTAGCATTTCGTCCAAACAGCGTGCCCTGTGGGCCTCTAACAATTTCAATGCGTTGTGTGTCGAAGGATGAGCGATTTATATCTAAGGCATTATTCGAATAGATACCATCAACATAGAGCGCAACGCCAGAGTCAACGCCAGGCTGATTGTCTTGCAGGCCTACGCCACGTATAAAAATACGCGCCGGGTTTGAGTTGTATGACAGTGATGGGGTTAAGTTAAGATAATCAGCCCCCGTACTTATCCCAAGGTCATCCATCATTTTACTGTTATAAGCAGAAATCGCGAGTGAGGTGTCGTTCAAACTTATTTTACGCTTAGTCGCCGTGACTAAAATCGTTTCAATAGCTAGAGATGAGTCCACTGCTTCCTTATCAGTCGCCATCGCTGATTGTTCAGCCGCTATGGCGCTAAAAGAACCAATCAGTGTCATGTATAGAATTGGTCGATATAAGTGTAAGCTGAGTTTATGGTTGTGCATCTATATGTTCTCTTTAATAATTTACTTTTCTACAAAGCCCATCAGTCTCAACATTTTCGTCACTGAACTTTTAAATAAGGGTTCTATGCACCATAGACCTATACAAGGTGAAGATTAATGTATAATTGTCTGAGAATGTGTCAGCTACCTGACAGATTAATACAATAACGGGTATATTTACGTTTAACTCAATTCATCACTTCAATGAGAATATTAATGCCAATCAAGTCTGATGTTACACAACAAATAACCAAGTTGATCACAGCAGCCGATTGGTTTCAAGGGCTACCAGAGGAGGCTATAAACAGACTTGTAAATGCTGCTAAATTGGACACTTTTTCTACCAATAGGCCTTTATATCTGATAGGCACGGAAGCCAATAATGTCTTCGGTATATTATCTGGCAATGTGGAGATTAGTATCAGTAGCTATAACGGAGAAGAATTTACTATTTGCGATGAAGGGGCCGGTTATTGGTTGGGGGAGTTTACGCTCGCTAACGACAGTCCAAGAATATTAAATGTTGTCGCACAAGAGGAAACCCAAGCCGTTGTTATACCAAAATCTGTGTTGAATGCTATTGGCGACGAATTTCCTTTAATATACCGAAATCTTTTTAAAAATCAAACACACCGATTCATCCGACTTTACCAATTGTTTGGTTATATGATTTTTTACCCACTAGAATCGAGATTGGCGTTAATAGCGCTGAGCTTAGTCGAAACACATGGCGTAAGTCAGGATAATCATATCTTGATTAAGACCAAACTAAGCCAAGCCGACCTGAGTAAACGAACCCTCGGCTCGCGCCAGAGTGTTAATCAAATACTCCGTAGATGGAGTGTTGAAGATATATTTGTTAAGTCACCAACAGGTTATATAATTAACGATCTTGATGCGCTGAAGTTAAAACTATCTAGCCCTATTGACTCAGAGTTTCTACCAGGTGTGTAATAATTTAATTACACACCGTTTCTCGAGCTTAGGTCGATACCCAAACTCGCAGCAGTTTTCTGTGAAAATGTAACCGTTTGCTCAGAGCCCGCCTAAGGCACTGCCTCGCCTTCAAGTGAGTTTATCGCATCCCAGTTATCAGCGGTTCCTTCAGGTGTTCATCATGCAGATGACAGCCATATTTACAATTTTAGCGTGATAAAGCTTATCAGCTTGATTATTTTTTCTGTTGACTCGTTTATGGTTATTCTTGCCTGGTTGAGATGCAGTTACTTGAGTTCGAAGATTGCTGTTGGGGGCAAAACACACCAAAAAGGTTGGGCACGCTGAGTCTTGGCGGCAGAATAAGAGCCGCCAACTTATCCTTAAAATCGATGAGATTAAAAATATACATCGGCTAGCCGTTCACCGGTGTGCCATCACGATATGGTGTCTTCAATTAATTTCGCACTTGCCTATATTGAGGTCCCATGGCAATGCGATAGTTAACAGAGGCTCTCTGTAGTTGCAACAATTTGCCTTCATCATCTTAAGCTAACTGTTTTCCATATAGCGCTCCACTAAGCCTCAACGTGTTGGTCAAAGCTACTGATAGTTGTTGCTGCCTTATAAACAACCGAACCGATTTGAAAGTGCATTAATTTTTCTAAACCATCTTGGCGTTTAGGTGTTGCTGTAAAACCATGGATATATTTAGCATCCACAGCTTTCTTCTGCTGGCTTTTAAGTTTACCAGTGAACTTGATTTTTTCTAATTGGCTACCTGCAAATCGTTTGTCACTGTATTCTGGCGCTATTTCAATATAAGTATTTAACTGATTCAAAGTTGATTGAAGTTGTGATTTAGTTACCTTTCGAGTAGCTGCCAATATTGACCACTTATCATTATAAGGAATGCCTTCATTGTTAATGAAAATACTATTGTTATTTTTTCTTGGCTCTAGCTGCAGCGGTAATGCAATGAGGTTACCAAAGCCCCCCTCTGGCATAATATCTTGGTTAGGAAATAGTCTATTGAAGCAATAAAATGATAGTAACGGATAGCGTTCCATTGTTTTACGAAGTAAACCATTACCTAATCGCCGAGCATCACTAGCAGCTTCAGCTTGTGAGAAAAAGATCCATATATGGCCACCGTTGCCACTTATTGAACGTTCTAATAGATAGGGAATATTTAACGATTCGCAAGTCGTTGCAAATGCAGATGTAGCCTCAAACCAGTCCTCTTTATCAAAATCGGCTGCAAGTAAATACGTTGAATTATCAGTTAATAGAGGGTAGATGCCGATGGTTTTAAACCCTTTCAAATGTCCATAAACGGCTTGGTGATCTGGTACTTTAAAGTTCTGATTTTTACATTCAGTACAGCCGATTTTTGGTTTGTTGCAAATTTTTGGTTGACATTCATTCCAGCAAGCAGGTGAATAGCCACTCCTACCATTTTTTGATTCCCATCTAAACGGGTAAACATCGTTACGGCCTTTAAAATATGAAAGAAAAAGATCAATTTTTTTCTACAGGAAAGCTTCTAGCACCATTATAAACATCACTTCTTTCCTTACCGAAGTCAGGGTATTGAGCTAGTTTGAATAGGCTGAGTCTATGGTTTGAGCATATACTTCTGCCTGTGTGCTCCCCCAAGATGCAATTGTTGTTGAAATTATTTTGAATAAATCCTCTTCAGCTAAAGGAGATAACCTATAGTTCGACATTGACGCCATTGCTTGTAGACTTTCCATCTACTGCGCTGGAGGCTTGTTCAAGTTTAATAATTAGAAGTGATAAAACAAAAAAAAGCTCGAATATTACTATTCGGGCTCTTCATAAACGTTTGAATTTCTATGCAATAATCATTTCTGATTTATTACATCATGCCGCCCACTGGCACATATGCCATTGATATTATTAATAAAATAAAAAAACTGAAAACTATACCCCACTTTATACCCCTTTGAATCATGCAATTCTATGCAACCTTGTAATAAATCCCATCAGTTAGTGTAAATGAGGGACAAAGGATGACTAATTAGCTTAAATCGACATATTTGAATTAAATATCCAATGACAAAATTACGGCAAAACCGGCCGTACGCCGTTCAAAATTGTACGGGAAGAATGAGCCATAAGCGGTCATAAGCTAATTGTCTACAAAAGACTTAAATCGTCCTAATTGCTGAGGTAAGAAATCTAGAAAAAGCTGTCATTTAACGTTGTTCTGACCCTAATAGCTTTTAAATTATCGTCATTTGAGTTTCGTATGGTTTGAATGATTAGCTGTATCTAATCCAACTAACCAAGACCCAACGAGGTAGGTCTTGGTTAGTCATTATTAATTTGCTAACCACGACCACCATTGATGATTTCAGGCTCTTCTTGAGTACCTGGTCTGGTGTCTGATAACCGGAAACCATTTGCTAGATTACCATCATGACAATCGAGGCCTTGCTTAATGCAATTATCAAGCAGCATTTGCATCAACTCGGGTTGCCAACCATTCATCCAATCAGCATGTAAAGACATTCCGCCAGAATTAGTATCAGTGGCTTCATAAATATCAGAAGCGAGTTTCCAATTATCTGATTTCTGAGTATCAGGGTGGGAAACACCCCCGGTTACCGCATAACCAAAATGATAACTTAGCCTTACGAGTGATATGGGGTGAGTATCGGGACAAACTATTTGACCACCGCCTTTGATAGGGTATGCCAAATGGCTTTGGTGATTATCTGAATCTAAGTTGACGCCATCCCAGCAGTTGGGGAAAAGCAGATCCGCACGCACTATATCGCCTTCGTCACAGCTAGGAATACCAGTTGTATACTGTACTTCGTCATCATCATTGGCAGCACGCCAACTGTTACAATGCCAGCGAACTATCGATGTGTCCTGCTCTTGTCCTGGTTGACCCATTCCACTGCCTACTATTATTCGCATGCCAAGTGGGATTGGCTCAATAGCAGCTAGATCAGTTGTTGCAGCAGAATAGTAAAAAAGTTCATGAGACTCATCCGGATCGCCTGTTATCCCTGATACCGCCACCCACGCTGGGTCGCCGTTGGTATCTAGGAGTCGCTCTCCCAAATTGTCATATGAAGGCGCTAATAATGCGGGTGCCCAATAGCCGGACCTGTTGAGTACGTTTCCTTGACAAGTCCCTTCACCGCTTGTAAACAAGCTTTCATCCGTGGTGTTATGGTCGACGAGAGTATTTCCATAAAATCGATGTAAATGAGCTGCACCTTCTGCACCAGGGTAAACGATAGGGTCGTTGTAGCTTGAATGAGAGAAGTCACATTTTACTCTGAATATTCCGAGCCAACCTTCTGAGACTGCTGGATAATCACTTTCGGTTAATAATTCAGGATGATGTGGCTGATTACCAATTGACTCCGTCACGCTGACTGTATTCCATGTGTAAACATTTTCATCACCCTGTGCTCCAGTTGCATCGGCCGCTTTAACTGCAAATGTATGTTCACCAACCGCCAATGGCATGTAAATCATCGGGCTGTCGCAAGCAATAAAGGCATCTCCGTTCATACTACAAAGATAACTAGCCGCATCATCGGCATTAAATTCAAATTCAGCGTAGGCATCATAACTTTCAGAGGGCGGCATTTTGCTTAAGTTTATATTCAGCGCACTGGCTGGAGGCGTCGGAGGGGCTTGTGCAATAACGACTTCCTCCACTGGGAATTCTGATTCTGATCCCCCTCCACAGTTAAACAATACAATTGTCGAGGCGCTTAGTAGTACCACTTTTACGGTTTTGTTTCGTAAAAAACTCATGAGCAGGTGTTCCTTAAAATAATATATAAAGAGAATATCCATAATATAATCTTGAACGCAAAGTAACGTATAGACTTTGTAAATTTTGTGTAAATATATTTGCTTAACTTCTTGTGATTCACATGAGGTGAGAATAGCGCTAAACCATCTAAAGTTGGATCGTTTCGAGTATACTAGCGTATGTTTGATTATTATTAGATTAGTCATTTATATAAGTGACTATAATGTCGGATCATCTGTAATAAGCATTCGAAAGAAAAGGTCCGCTTCTCGCTCAGGCTGTGTGAAAACCCTATCCTTGATACAAATTTAGTCTTGTGCGTTTTTGACTCAAATTCAAAATAGTTAGACGTGCTATTTAGGTTGAGAGCAATCTAAAAAATGATGTTGGTTTTTTAGTCGTGTTTCTAAAATTGATGATAAATAGGCGTGATGGCTGGGTTTTAAAGGGGAATTTGCAGCTAACTAGCCACTATTCCTGCATGGCGGCTAGTAGTGTGGGTATGCCGACTATCGACATCATTCGTTTGAGATTGTAGGCCAGCACGTGAAGACTCATTTCGGTACTGACATTCTTCTTACGTTTCATTAAGAAGTGAGACGTCCCCATCCACATTTTGATAGTACCAAACGGGTGCTCGACAGTCTGCTTTCTGATGACGGTGGTTTCAGGCGCTGCATCTAATCGCGCTTTCATCGCGTCAATATCGGCTTCATGTATCCAACGCCGCATTTTCCTTGGCTCGGTTTTTGATTGAGTACATTGAGCACGAATTTTACAATCCCTGCATGCGATATGATTGACATACACCTTCTGCTCTAAGCCACTCTCAACCACGTTTCGTCTATGTGGTAGCGTATCGCCTGCTGGGCAAATATAGATATCTTTATCCTTGTCATACTTGAACAATGATTTATTGAATATGCCTTTCTTCTTTGAGCCAGAGGTATCGGTGTGAGGCACTAAAGCAGTCGCGCCTAAATCTCGCGCGGCTTTGATATCATTGCGGCTGAAGTAACCTTTGTCTGCAATAACGGTAATACTTAATAAGCTAATACTTAATAAGCCACCCATAATTTACTTAATAAGCCACCCATAATAAAATTAAATAAAAAGTACATATTTCTTACTTAATTTTGGACTTGAAATATTAGATGGGTAAAGTCAGCAGGAAGACTTTGGCTATGTTGGCTGTATTTTGGGTAGTTAGAGTGAAACACTGATTTTTATGCATATTTTGTCCTCTTCAATTTAAAAAGTACAAAACAGGGTAAATGTTTGTTGGGTATCCCTACGATAGCAGTCGTTTGGCCTGCCTCATCCCACCTATTCGTTTTCTGTGGGTATGGGTTTTGAAGTTTTTCATCATCTGCTCTGCGCCCGCGGCATAACAAAAGTGTTGTTCGAATTCAGTTGTCAGGGTTATCCATTGCTCTTCTGATAAACCTAATCGGCTCAGAATGGGGTTTTGTGCTGAGTCGATAGCACCTGCTTTATCTGCTCGGATAATTCGGCCTGTGGTGTCAACCAGTTCACAGTAATCTTGTAGCGAAAATGCAATGCCTTGGGGCATATCTTGTCTGGGGTTGCCGACAAAGGGTAGTAACTTATAAGGTTGGCGTTTGTGCTGTTGTATTGCCTCAGTTCGTTTTTGAATACTGGTGTGCTGTGAGGTTTCAGGGGTTTTCGCCATTTTAGCTCTAATTGGATTTAAGTCGACATACGCCATACAGGATAAGACTGCAGCATCATCTAACAACGCTTGGGATTTAAAGCGGCCTTCCCAGAATCTGCCTGTGCAGCCGTCTTCTTTATTGGCCTGCCTGGCAATAGGCTCACTTAAACTGGCCATCAACCAACTGATGTCATACAAACGCTGGCGGTATATAGCGATAGTATCTTTAAGGCTTAGCCATTCATTATCGCTTAATAACTCATTACGCATGAATTTCTGGCTCAGTAACGTACCTCTATGTAACCGATGCCAGCGGCCTACCACTTGTTTATCTGACCAAGACATGGCTTTATCTTTATCTACACACAGCACCAGATGCACATGATTGCTCATCACTGCATAAGCACAGATACCAATGGCAAATACTGACGATAACCACAATACCTTATCTTCTACCCAGGTCCGTCTGTGCTCGTAACTCGTACCAGAGTATTCGTCAATACCGCATAAAAAGGCACGTCTAACGCACCGTGATACGCAATGGTAATAGGGGGTGTCGATGAGGCTGACCTGAGATGAACGAGGCTTGGGCATAAGTGACTCCTTTCAATTTGTGCTACTTCAATTGGTGTTATCAAAGCTTAGTGCAGTACAAAAAACAGTCAAATTATTATGGGTGGCCTATTAAAGTTCAATGGGTGGCCTATTAAAGTTCATTCTGACGATAACCACAATACCTTATCTTCTACCCAGGTCCGTCTGTGCTCGTAACTCGTACCAGAGTATTCGTCAATACCGCATAAAAAGGCACGTCTAACGCACCGTGATACGCAATGGTAATAGGGGGTGTCGATGAGGCTGACCTGAGATGAACGAGGCTTGGGCATAAGTGACTCCTTTCAATTTGTGCTACTTCAATTGGTGTTATCAAAGCTTAGTGCAGTACAAAAAACAGTCAAATTATTATGGGTGGCCTATTAAAGTTCATTAAAGTTCCCTATTAAAGTTCATTTACTGATAGTTGTTGCTGCCTTATAAACAACCGAACCGATTTGAAAGTGCATTAATTTTTCTAAACCATCTTGGCGTTTAGGTGTTGCTGTAAAACCATGGATATATTTAGCATCCACAGCTTTCTTCTGCTGGCTTTTAAGTTTACCAGTGAACTTGATTTTTTCTAATTGGCTACCTGCAAATCGTTTGTCACTGTATTCTGGCGCTATTTCAATATAAGTATTTAACTGATTCAAAGTTGATTGAAGTTGTGATTTAGTTACCTTTCGAGTAGCTGCCAATATTGACCACTTATCATTATAAGGAATGCCTTCATTGTTAATGAAAATACTATTGTTATTTTTTCTTGGCTCTAGCTGCAGCGGTAATGCAATGAGGTTACCAAAGCCCCCCTCTGGCATAATATCTTGGTTAGGAAATAGTCTATTGAAGCAATAAAATGATAGTAACGGATAGCGTTCCATTGTTTTACGAAGTAAACCATTACCTAATCGCCGAGCATCACTAGCAGCTTCAGCTTGTGAGAAAAAGATCCATATATGGCCACCGTTGCCACTTATTGAACGTTCTAATAGATAGGGAATATTTAACGATTCGCAAGTCGTTGCAAATGCAGATGTAGCCTCAAACCAGTCCTCTTTATCAAAATCGGCTGCAAGTAAATACGTTGAATTATCAGTTAATAGAGGGTAGATGCCGATGGTTTTAAACCCTTTCAAATGTCCATAAACGGCTTGGTGATCTGGTACTTTAAAGTTCTGATTTTTACATTCAGTACAGCCGATTTTTGGTTTGTTGCAAATTTTTGGTTGACATTCATTCCAGCAAGCAGGTGAATAGCCACTCCTACCATTTTTTGATTCCCATCTAAACGGGTAAACATCGTTACGGCCTTTAAAATATGAAAGAAAAAGATCAATTTTTTTCTACAGGAAAGCTTCTAGCACCATTATAAACATCACTTCTTTCCTTACCGAAGTCAGGGTATTGAGCTAGTTTGAATAAGGCTGAGTCTATGGTTTGAGCATATACTTCTGCCTGTGTGCTCCCCCAAGATGCAATTATTGTTGAAATTATTTTGAATAAATCCTCTTCAGCTAAAGGAGATAACCTATAGTTCGACATTGACGCCATTACTTGTAGACTTTCCATCTACTGCGCTGGAGGCTTGTTCAAATATATCCATCACACTGTACTTTGATGATTCGCCAGCAGCTAGCTGTTCAAATCCTTTAGCGACTTCTTCTCTTAATATTTCAAGTTGCTTGTCTTTGGCATCATCTTTTTCAAATAACATTCTTAATCCATCACGGATCACTTCACTTGCTGAGGTATATAAGCCATCAGATACCTTTTCGGTAATTCTTCGTTCAAATTCTTTACCTAAAGAAATATTCATAATTAACACTCCAATCATCTCGTTCTCATATTATGAGCATGATATGCGCATAATTCAAGTTTGGTTGAAAGGTTAAAACCAAAGCTAGCATCAACTCATTTATACAAAATACAGTAAAAAATAAATTAAGCATGGAGCTCAAAGCAAATTAATACCCCTGCTTATCCCCTGAAGTTGCAGTTATATGCAACCGAATGCAAGCCCCTAAAAATGAAAAAAGCCCGAAAACTTTGGTTTTCGGGCTTTTTTGCAACACTATGCAATACAGTGCAATAGGTTTGGGCGCTACATCATGCCCCCCATTAACGCCTATATCATTTATAGTAATAACAAAATAAAAAAGTTGAGAATCGGTACCCCGCTTTACACTCCCCTGAATCGTGCAACCCTATGCAATGTTATGCAACCTCTTAATAGGTAGCCAAATTAACTAGGCCAATTCACTTCCCACTCAAAGTTTAGGGAGAATAAATTATACCCCTATACTATACAACAGGAGTTGATTTTGCTCTAGTTTAAGGTTTTCCTATTCGAAAATAACGTTTGAGAACTGTCGAGAGTTGGTTTTGTTTTTTACGTACAATGTGTTTTACACTAGCGTCTGGCACAAATAACATTGAATGCCCCTTATGATGTAGGCGTTTTAAAAACTCAGTTTCTGAGCCCGCCACATAATTTGTTGTTCCATTAGGTCTGATGTCTGGTGAAAATATGAAATCGTCAAAAATTTCACTTTTCACCATCAAGTTTGGTCCTTTTATTTTTTTCCAATCAATCACGTCTGCTAGCAAACCTATTGGTGTACCGGCATAGGCTCTTCCTTCTACTGCTAATTGAATTAGCCATTTGGGAGGTGGGCTCAACCAGTGATGCCTTACTATTTTGCTATTTTTAAATCATAGTGACTTATATGATTTGTGTATACCATGCTGTTCTTAGAAGGCGCGATTAATGAAAGCCCATGGTGTGGTCACACCTTTACCCGAATAAAAGCGCCTTCTCATGATGACATGGTAGAGCTAGTGAATACCATCAGCCAATGCAGACGAGCCTGACAAATTAGAACGCCTGTGCCGTTACATCAGTCGCACAGCCATCAGCGAACTAGCAGGTAATCTGCCTTATCATGCGAGGAGCATGAGTTGGCTAGCAAGGACTGCGCAAAGACCGGTAACCGGCTAGTAAGAACGTGTCTTCAACATAGATATTACCGAACGTGAGAAATGCCAAAGGCACAACGTGACGATAATTGCCTGCATCACAGACAGGTTACCTGCTAGCCCACCGTGATCAAGAAAATACTCGCACACTTAGAAAAAAGTACCCAGTATCAGCGCAAGAAAATCTATTACCGCTTCTGCGAGCCGGTGACCGGGGCGACCGCCCCCTTAATCAAATTTAGACTTATTCAAGTTGGGTAGATCCCCGAGTGTAATCGTTCCGCAATAGTTTGCGCCCATTTTGCGGCTACGGGATCACCCTTGACGTTTCCCGCGCTCGGGGTTCGATTGACGTCAAACACAACAACTTGGCCGTCACGGATAACATAGTCGATTTTGCCGAAATCAGCCTTCAGCTCTTTTCGGTAGGCTTGTAACTGAACTGGTATCTCTTGCTCTTCCCAATAGTCGATAAGGTGATCATCTGAATCCACGGCGTGAATAGGAACACTGGTTGAGTGGATTTCATTATACTCCTTCTCACCTAAGAAGTAATAACGCCTCTGGTAATATGCTTCACCGTGTTTTTCTGGGAGAAATTTTTCGACGATCAACTCATCATTTTTAAATACTGAACGAGGAACTTTCCTCTTCTGCGAATAAATAAGGTAGTCACTCGGTGTTTGAATCACCCCAGGATCCTTAAGTTTGTAGCGCTTTTTCATCCTTTGCAGCCAACTGAGCGGCTTTGCCTCAGGTCTCGTTCCCAATTTCACCTCCGGCGTTCCGCCGCAGTTGAGATCGGTCTTTATAATCACAGGTCCACGGTATGCATCACCTCTCTCTACTAGGTTTCGGCTGATAGCCCGCTTGCGGATATCTGTTAGTCCTAAATTTACCACTCTGGGATATTGCCTAGCGAAGGTTAGGTATTCCTCCGGCGTTTCAGAGAGATCCACATGTATGACTAATATATCTGCAGGTATGTACTCTTCACAACCGAATAAGAAATTAACTATATGCCCCTCCTTCTCCCAGTATTTAGCGAATTGGGCCATGATGGACATCTTTGCCCGAAACTCGGTATGGAGGTGGTGGTGTAGAATATTTATAGTCAAATATTTCATCCTAACTCCTCATTTAAATATTCACTCAAACAGGTAACTGCTCAGCTACTGAAGTATAAGAAAGATTACCTCTGAGGTAATCTTTAAGTTTTTCAGCAACAAGTGGCGACACAAGAAAATCGAGAGGTTGCACTACTTTTTCATAATAAGCTAGTGCGCTCTTTATACTACAATCAATACTCTCCAGCGGGAGTTCGTTCATCGGTGAACGCGGACATTGTGAATTATCACAGAAGAATTGGAATGTGTTATGCTTCGAAAACAACCGATAATTAGTAGTCAGTTCCTCGTCAGCTTGCACGTCTCGCACTGCAATTTCAAATTCATATCCAGTAGAAAGTGAATTGGGCTGACAGCAATGGTTAATATACTTCGCATTGTCCCAAGAGAGCACCATATTCCCACAGGGTGGCTCGAAGGCGAATTTATGAATACTATCTATAAGTACCTGAGGAAGCTTCGAGAGTTCATCTGGAGAAATAACAATATCGAGTAGGTCCTGGCAGTAGGTGACGGTCCCTTTAGGGATGAACTCTGTGGCGAAAAGACCGTAGCCTTTTTCGTCTGAAATCCACTTCGTTTGTAGGCTAGGTAGTACCATAATTTAGAATTTAGTGATCTGATGAGTATAAATAGAATAAACGACATCCCTGATCTATTCAACTGGTGTCGATTTTGCCGGGTTTAAGGTTAACGAACTGAATGTGGGTTTAGGTTCTAGCTGAACAAGCAAAAGCGCTGGCACTCGACACTTTAAGGCTCACCTTATCCCACGACAACATAAAGCATCAAATACAACTTTATAAAATTTTAGCCGAGTTAGAAATTGAGCAAACTAATGGCGAGTAAGCCATTGATAGACTTCCTGAACTCGACGAAGCGGGTATGCAAATAGATATCCTCAGGCTCGACGAACATTCTCATTGTGCTAGCTCTTTTATCAAAGCTGCGACCCAACTGGGGTTTGTGGATTGATAGCAGTTGACTTCTACACCTCGATATCGGAGGCTAATATTAGAAGCAAACAGGGTAGATTTTTGTTTTTCTTTCTGTACTTTTACAAGCTTACTTTTCGTGGGCACGAGCGGCGTGGCTGTGATGGAAGAAGTCGTGCCTTTTATTCATCAGCACCGCCAATGAACTCAACAAATTTGTACGACTGGCTGCAGCATGGGGGCATTTCACGCCGCTAACTTTTACTTTAAACGCCCCGATGTGTTTGATGCTGTGATAGCTCTCAGCGGGATTTACAATGCCGAAAAAGCGCTCAACGGAAAGTACGGTATTCGACAAATTTATTTCAATTCCCCGCTACATTACTTGCATAATTTATCTGATCCCAAAACCATCGCTCATTATCAAAAAGGGAAAATTGTTATCTGTGTTGGGCAAGGCGCTTGGGAAGATGAAATGATTGAAGACACCGCCAAACTAAAGAGTATCTTAAAGCGAAAGATGTAGAAGCTAGGATCGATTTTTGGAGACACAAAGTGAATCATGATTGGTCAAGGTGACGGGTACAAATGCCACATTTTATGCAGCATGTCTTAGATTGACCTAATGTAATTAGTCAAAGCCTCTGAAGGGAAGACCACTGCGACTATAAATGGTTATTTCTGCCTAATTTATTAGGGCCGTCATACTGCAATTGCGGACGTTGGACTCAGAAATTGTTACACCCTACGTCATCCTTGCGAAGGCAAGGACCTCCCCCCAATTAACATCTGAATGCAAAAAAACTGTCCTTTTCAAATCAACCAAAGAATTATATTCTCATAAATTTATTGAAAAGGAATTCAATAATGAAACGACCCTGTATTTACATCATCACAAATCGCAATAATACGACGCTATATATTGGCGTCACAAGTAATCTGGTTCAACGTATTTATCAACATAAAAATAAGCTAGTGAAAGGCTTTAGCACTAAGTACAACTTGGATAAGCTCATATATTTTGAACAGTTTGAATATATGGATAATGTAATAACCCGAGAAAAAAGGTTGAAGCTATGGAAAAGAGATTGGAAAAATCGACTCATCAACGAGCTAAATCCTAGCTGGCGAGATTTATATCCCTCAATATTCTAAAATTATGGTGTAATTATCCAAAATTATCGGCAAATCAAAACCCATTAAAAAAGCCCACAGACCATAAAATCTGTGGGCTTTAAAACCTTCACATTGCAACCTTATGCAATGCTATGCAATCTAATGCAATTACATCATGCCGCCCATGCCACCCATGCCGCCCATATCAGGCATTGCAGGAGCATCAGCTTGTGGCGCATCAGTGATCATACATTCAGTGGTGATCATCAAACTTGCGATTGATGCAGCAAACTGCAGCGCTGAACGAACCACTTTAGTTGGATCCAGAATACCCATTTCGATCATATCTCCGTAGGTATCATTAGCCGCATTAAAGCCGAAGTTACCTTCGCCATGTTTCACTGCGTTGGTCACAACAGAGGCTTCTGCACCGGCGTTAGCCGCTATTTGACGCATAGGGGCTTCCATTGCACGTAACAATAATTTGATACCGTGTGTTTGGTCTTCATTGTCGCCTTTAAGCGTGCCAACTATAGAAGCAGCGCGAACTAAAGCAACACCACCACCAGGTACTACACCTTCTTCAACGGCAGCACGTGTAGCATGAAGTGCATCTTCAACACGGGCTTTTTTCTCTTTCATTTCGACTTCAGTGGCTGCGCCAACTTTAATAACCGCAACACCGCCAGCTAATTTAGCCAGACGCTCTTGAAGCTTCTCTTTGTCATAGTCAGAAGTAGAATCTTCGATTTGACCACGGATTTGTGAAATACGTCCTTTGATCAGATCATCTTCGCCAGCGCCATCAACGATAATGGTGTTGTCTTTGTTGATGACAACGCGCTTGGCAGTACCTAAGTCTTCAAGAGTCACTTTTTCAAGCTCAAGGCCAATCTCTTCAGAGATAACCGTACCGCCAGTTAAAGCCGCGATGTCTTGTAGCATAGCTTTACGACGGTCACCAAAACCAGGTGCTTTCACTGCTGCAACTTTAACGATCCCGCGCATGTTGTTAACTACCAATGTTGCTAGGGCTTCACCCTCAACATCTTCTGCAATAATTAACAAAGGCTTAGAGGCTTTTGCTACGGCTTCAAGGGTTGGCAGCATTTCGCGAATATTAGTAATCTTCTTGTCAACTAACAGTATAAACGGGCTGTCTAATTCAACGGTGCCGTTTTCCTGCTTATTAATGAAATAAGGAGACAAGTAACCCCGGTCAAACTGCATGCCTTCAACGACTTCAAGCTCATTCTGCAGCGCCTGGCCTTCTTCAACCGTGATCACGCCTTCTTTACCGACTTTTTCCATTGCTTCAGCAATCAAGTCACCGACTTCAATATCAGAGTTGGCAGAAATAGTACCTACCTGAGCGATGGCTTTGTTGTCAGCACAAGGAACAGAAAGATTTTTTAAGGCTTCAACTGCGGCAATAACCGCCTTGTCGATACCGCGCTTAAGATCCATTGGGTTCATACCCGCAGCAACAGACTTCAAACCTTCTGTTACTATAGCTTGAGCCAATACCGTTGCAGTAGTGGTGCCGTCACCGGCTTCGTCATTTGCTTTAGACGCCACTTCCTTAACCATTTGCGCGCCCATGTTTTCGAATTTATCTTCCAATTCGATTTCTTTGGCTACCGATACACCGTCTTTAGTGATAGTAGGTGCACCGAAAGACTTGTCTAATACTACGTGACGACCTTTAGGACCAAGGGTCACTTTTACTGCGTTAGCTAGAATGTTTACGCCAGCAAGCATTTTTGCGCGAGCGTCATTAGAAAAACGAACTTCTTTAGCTGCCATGATAATAATTCCTCAAAAATTCTGTTAGTGGATTGGGTTTATTCGACTACTGCTAAGATGTCGCTTTCGCTAAGGATAAGCACTTCTTCGCCATCTAACTTTTCAGTTTTAACCCCATATCCATCGTTGAAAATCACGATGTCACCGACTTTAACGTCGACTGCTTTAACATCGCCATTGTCTAGTACACGACCATTTCCTACAGCGATAACTTCGCCGCGAGTCGATTTTTCTGCTGCAGAGCCTGTTAATACAATGCCACCTGCAGATTTACTTTCTTGTTCGTGACGCTTAACGATAACGCGATCGTTTAAAGGACGAATTGCCATTTTCAAATCTCCTGAAAATTCCAATGTTAATAATGCTATGTACCTTTTACATAAAGGCGGTGATTAAGCAGAAGACGCATCGTCTGCTTAGAATTCTTTTCTAGTAGAACTTAGTTCTGCGTCCAGAGATGGGGTTAGCAGGAGTGATCTCAAGGCTTTTTTATTAAAAAAGTAAAATTAATAGGATGTTTCATTGGATACATTTGACATAGGATAAGCGAATCACTTTTTACAATACTTTTGGGGTGGGATCTTTTGCTGATGTCACAGAGTAAACAACCGTATATCTATAATCGTTGCTTATGGGAGGATCCATTTTGGTTGTAAAAAATACTAAGCTTTACTGTATAAAATATTGGGTTTTATTGTTGTTTATGGCGGCGAGCACCCAAATTCAATCTCAGCAGGAGATTGCCCTAGAAGATGATATGCGAACTGTATGGGAAGTAGGTGTATTTGCTGCAGCTTTTAGTTCCCCTGAATACCCAGCGGCGGGTCAACGTCAGACGAATGTTATTCCCGCCCCCTATTTTATATATCGCGGTGAAACCTTACGTATTGGCGATGGCTCAATTGCCCGGGCAGTAGCAATCGATAAAAGTTGGTATGAACTCGACTTATCGTTGGCAGGTTCTTTTAACGCTAATTCAGAGGATAACGAGGCAAGGGTAGGCATGCCTGATCTAGATTTTATTTTTGAGCTGGGCCCGCAGCTTAGTGTACGGTTATCAAAATTTGAATTTGAACAGCATGGCAAAGCAGAGTTGTTCTTAAACTTACAAGCTCGCGCCGCATTTTCAACTGATTTTTCGGGCTTCAATAAACGAGGGTATGTGTTCCAACCCGAATTTAGCTATCGGCAACGAGGATGGCTTAGCGAGAAAACTGCTTTGTCTGTTAGCGTGTCACCCACCTGGGCAACCGAAAAATTGCACGATTATTTCTATCAAGTTGATAGCGATTTTGTCACCGAAACGCGTTCAGCCTACGATGCTAAAAGTGGTTATTTAGGCACAGACTTATCTGTTGGTCTGTCATTTAACGCCACCGAAGACATTCGAATTTTTACCTTTGCCCGTGCTTCTCTGCATTCGGGGGCGGCGAATGAAGACAGCCCTCTATTTATGGAAAAAAGTACCTACTCTTATGGTGTCGGTATGGTGTGGCGATTATGGGAGAGTGAAGAGAGAGTAGCCGGGCGTTAGTAAGATCAAGATAGTTGGCGTTTTGCATCATGAACTGTGAATGGGCTATGCCAACAACTAAGATGTTTGATCAATCATGTTTTATGTCAATTGTGCAGACTTAACGTCATGTTTTAGTTTTTAGATATCAGGTGAGCTTAATTTGCAATATAACTGATATCTGAAATTAAATACTCTGAATGTTATAGGGTTAGATTTTTTGAACATTCCATTTGCTTGCGATGGGAATTAAATACCGCTCTTTTAGAGCAACTAATTTCCTGGGTTTCTGCGCCATATTTCTTTATATACTCACTCACTAGTGGCTTTAAAACTGCAACTTGTTCTTTAGACAGGGAATTGTGAAGTTGATCCCTTACCTTACGCCACCTTTTTTCTTTAACTTCAGCTGCGACATTAAGCCAAAGATAAGCTTGAGCATAATTTTGCTCAACGCCTAAGCCATCCATGTACAATAACGCAAGTGCAAATTGGGATACTTTATTACCAAGTTTAGATGCTACTTCAAGGTGCTCGAACGCACTGTCATAATTTTTATTTCGAACCGCATTAGCGCTCAATTCTGTTGCTCTATTAAACTTTTCAACTTCAAAAGAATCTGCCGCATTAATTGATAAAGAACAGATTCCGCAGGTCATAGCAGTGACTAAAAGTAATTTTTTCACTTAGGATTTCCTATAGTTTAGGTTAAAGTTATAATTATATTGTGGCAGGGAAATATGTGATTTAACGTGTACTATTGTAACAAAAGTTGTGAAGAGTGCGAATCATTGAGTAATGAGTACGTCGAGTCTCAGATAGCACAAAAACCATAATCTAGCTGTATGAGCCGCACTTTTATTATTACATGCCTGTTAATTATTCTTTTTGAATAGTCATTTTACATTAATTCAAGATCACTAACTGTGTAATTAGCGTCGTCGCATTCTTCACCACCTGCATTGATAAAATACTGTTTGGGTATTCCCATCGAACTAAAAATGGGTGATTTGTCAGGTTCACTGACGTTTAACCCCGCTTCTATAGGCATGAGTTTTAACTGTAGGTCAAACTCACTATAGAGTTCATCTATAATTTTATAATCAGTGATGTTGGTAAGGAAGATTTCTTCTTCGATGTCATAGACTGTATTGATTGCGTTATTGATGACAGAAATGCTGACGACTGGAGTGGGGGAAAAGGTTGGGCAATCGTTATAACTTAGATTAAATTGATAATTTGCTGTTTTGTTAGCTTGCCAAATACTGTGTTGCTCATCTAATTGGCTTATTAATGCGTATTTTTTTGAGTCTGAAATGACCTTATACTCACATTTCGCATCAAACTGTGCATCAATAACCGTGAAAAGCCTAGCGATTCTGCCGTATCTAAATCTTTATTGTGTATGGTGAATATATTAATCGAGCCTGTCGCTGAGCCACATGAATCAGTATAGATAAAACCATCATCACCTTTTTGCGAGCAGTGTAATTGGATATCTTCATCGATAAGTAACTTGCCGTGAGTTTTAACTGAGACAGCCCCAGTATTGTCGCAACTAATGGCTTGGTCATCTTGATATACACGAACATGCTGTTCGCCTTCCCAATCGAATTTGTTGTCGTTACAGGCTGTTAAACTCAAACAAAGTTGTCCAGCAGTTATTCCAGAATTCTTAAGCATTACATTTCCTTCCTAGTGTAAATTAACAATCCAGATTGTAGTCATCCAAGACAAGTATTTCTGTTGATAATTGATACCGAATGTAAAGAAATGCAATTCAATCTATATTTTTAGAGGTGTTTAGTCGTACCCATGTTTTTATGTAGGACTCTAATGATTGTTATGCCTTTTGCACTTGAGATGTAATATATAATATGACTTGCATAAGGAAAGCTATACAACACATCGTGTAGCTCACTTCTTGGTCTGCCAACTAGGGGTGTTTCAGCTAAACGACTAGCTAATAAATTAAGACCATCAACATAATTTTTAGCTTGTGATTTACCCCACTTTGTTAGGGTGTATAGCACTATATTATTAAGATCTTCTAATGCTTCAGGTGTAAAGGCGTAGTTAGACATTATCTATAGTTTGCATCAGCTTGTTAATCGCATCTTGCCCATCAATCACCTTACCTGACTTTAGACTATCAAAGCCTTTTTCCAGCTCCATTTTTAAGACCCTTTCTTTTAACGCTTGGATCTCTTGATATTCTTTAGCCGACATCACCACCGCTACGGGTTTGTCGTGTCTGGTGATCCAAACAGGCTCTTGTTGCACTTTTAGCACCACATCACTAAATGACTTTTTAGCATCGGTAGAATTGATTGAATCCATAATTTAGTCTTTTATGTTTGATATGACTATTTTGTACATAATAGCCATTATGTACAAAATGTTCCAATGGTTGTTGATGGTCATTTATGGAAATCTGAAGTAAGTGGAGGAATTGAGTCGAGGGAAATCAAAAGCATGTTCTTAGTATCGAGTAATTTGATTACTTTTATAGAAATACAACATTTGTTCAAAATTGACAGTTTGTTGCTACTATCTATATGATGAAGCAATAGGTTTTTTCATTCAGGAGATTGTTATGCGTTTATCTATCGACATTACCCCAGAGCAGCATCAACATTTAAAAGCAGCAGCGGCACTACAAGGCCAATCCATCAAAAATTATGTGTTAGAACGTGCCTTACCGCAGGGTAATGATCAAGAAGCACTGAATAAATTGGAAGCATTTCTAGGAGCGCGTGTAGACAAAGCCAAAGCTGGTAAAATTTCGACTAGCTCCGTTGACTCTATATTTGGCGAAGAATTAGCGAAAGCCAAGTAACCATTATGCGCCAATACAACATTACGGAAGATGCAGAGCAAGACTTACGGAAGATTGCACGTTATACCCTCAGTAAATTTGGACCCAAACAATTAGAAGCATACCGACAAGCGCTAAACAGTACCTTTAATGCTATTGGTAGAAACGACGTTATTCAGCGTCAATTTTCAATTAAACGTTTGGATTTATTGGTGACAAAATGCCAACATCATTATGTTTTCTATATCGTTGAGGGCGTTGATAAACCAACTGTTATTGGCGTTATTCATGAAGCGAGAGACATTGTGGTTTACTTACTTCTCGATTGACTGGCGAAGATAATCAGTAGCCTGTTGCCAACAATTAACATGCGTGTCCTGTTAATTTATGATGACTAAATCCACACTAGCTGACGGTAATGTGGCGAGCCAATCTACCGCATCGATTTTAAATAAACGCATCAAATTCCTAAGCTAAAGTAATGCTTGTTTTACCATTATTATAAACGTGTGAAGACTGTGCCTTCTCCATTTTTCGGCACTGTACACAATAAGCTTGACTGGTGTGAGGGTTTTTAGCCTGGAATTAATGTAAGAGTCCTTTTAATTCCTTGCCACATGTCAAGCGACACATTTGAATTAATCCGGCATTGCCGTATACTTGTTGTATGATTTTTATAGAAACTAGTATATTCACAAAAATCTTACCCAGTTACCTTTCTGATGATGATTACCGTAGGTTGCAATCGTATCTTCTACAAAAACCTGATGCTGGTGATATTGTTCGTGGCTCTGGCGGAGTAAGGAAAGTTCGCTGGGCCCCTTCTGGTAGAGGAAAAAGTGGTGGAATACGTGCAATCTATTATTGGAAAAAATCAGAACATGAAATTTGGATGCTAACGATGTATAGCAAATCTGAAAGGGCGACAATTTCTGGTAATGTCTTAAAACAAATAGCGGAGGCAATCGATCATGAATAATCGTGATATTGGATTAGAAATTCTTGAAGGATTAAATGAGATTAAACAATTCAAAAGTGGCAATGCCCAACTAAAAACAACTGAATTGTCTGAACCATCTAAACCTAAAATAATCAGAGCAAAACTAAAATTATCACAGTCAGCATTTGCAGGTTTGCTGGGTGTAAGCATGCGGACATTACAGGACTGGGAGCAAGGACGTAGAAGCCCTCAAGGTCCTGCAATAGCGCTGCTTCGTATTGCAGAACAGCATCCAGAAGTTTTTGCTGATTTACACTAAAACATTTAGTAAATCCGTCAAGAACCTGCTGGCCTTCGCATATGGAAAAGTTAACGTGAGTGTCTTGATAGCGTTCATTTTATGCGCTGCGCTTATTAAACATATGCTTCGCATACTGTCATCCCGCGCGGCGTCCGCATGCCAATTACCCCACTGAATTCAAAAAATAACCGGCGAGCCTTGAGTCGAGGGTAAATCAAAAGCATCGGCCGCGCGGCGGGCGCATTGCCGACTAAGAGTTTTGATTGTCTTTGCCAATAATTATCATGCGTGTCCTGTTAATTCGTGCTGTTAATTCTGTGTCCAGTCTTCAAGCTGAAGACCGATGACGCGTTTAAACTCTCTAGTATTGTTAGTAACTAAAATGCAATCGCTTGCCATCGCGTGACCAGCTATAGCTGTATCATTCGCACCGATAGGGGTGCCTTTGTCACTTAAATCTTTCTTTATGACTGTACTAGCTTCGACAGCATATTTGTCCCAAGCAAAAACACTGTCTATGCGAGACATAAATTCATCAACGATAATATTATGTTTGGGTGAGGCTTTCTTCCCGATGGCGCCAAACCGCATTTCAGCATAAGTGATCGCTGAAATCACAATGCGATCTTTATTCTCTACATGAGCTTGTAACACTTTTAATAAATACAATGGGCGTTCACGCATAATAAAAGAGCAAGTATTCGTATCTAACATGTAGGTGTTTTTCAAAGCTTAACCCTACCGCTTTCAACAACATCTGAGCGCTGCGTCATAAAATCATCGTCAACTTTGTTTACATCGACAAAACTGCCCCAGGATTTACGTTTTGGGGTTAATACAATAGAGTCACCTTGACGTGTGATTTCCACCTCGTTAATGCCATCGAACTCTAACTCTTTCGGAATACGTACCGCTTGGCTTTTGCCATTGATAAATAGTGATGCTGTCGCCATAAATAAAACCTCGCATATGTTGTGTATATGCTAAGTGTAGTGTTCTTATGGCATATGTCAAACATATACATGAGGTTTTGAGGGAGTATCAAGTCGAGGAAAATAAACAGCATCCGCGTTGTCGACTATGAGTTTTTAATGGCTTCGCCACAAAGGCATGCGCTAGCGCTTACTGACATCCTTGTCAGTTTTTGACTCGAATCCCTTCGAGCCAGTTACTCTTTTTCAACAGCAAAAAAGAGTAACCAGAAAATGCCGCTCGCTAATAAAGTTCTTAACCGCACAAAAAGGCTTAGTTTATGGGCGCCAACCGCGTTGTCGCTACAAATGTGTCCATCCAACTTTCGCTCAAATGGCATCCCGCGCTGCGTCCGCTTGCCATTTGCCCCTAAAATAAGCCTTTTTGTGCTGAAACTTTAAATGCGGGAACCACAGCAGTGGCGGAGCCACCTAAGAAAAAAGCACCGGCTTTGCCGACAGAGAATTTTGGATGGCTTCGCCATTAAAGAATTATCGTAACTACTCAGCGGGTATAAAGATATTAGGCAGCATGCCATTTAATAATAACGTTAATGCCGTGGACCCACTGATCCCTTGTTTTTTGCAGCTCGACAGATAGCTACGTAATCCAAAAAACATTTTGGCTCCGTTAGCACTTCTAAAACATCCCGATATCTTTTGTTGAACCTTTGCCATCCTCAAATCATTTTCGCCCTGATTATTAGTGAATGGCACTGCCTCATCCGTCATGAATCTAAGTACATCGCTTTCATAGTTTTGTAATCGCTCAAGTAGGTTACGTGATTGAGTTCTTTTAGGCCGTCCTCGCTTACCTTTCACTGGTATCGGCGCAGGACTTTCTTTTTCTCCTGCCTTTAAAATCGCTTGATAGTGACGTCGCAAGGTGTCTTGTCTTTCAACACTGAGTAACCCGCCAGCCTTATCTACCTCTTGATTGAGCTTAACTAAAAACACCCGTATTTCCTCAGCCCAAGCTTGATTATCTTGCTCATACGCTCGAGTTAATTCTCGCAGGTGATGCGCATTGCATAATGAATGTAGGCACTCATAACGATAATAAGGTTTCCAATGGTCATGGCACATCACACCGTTGAACTGGGGTAATATGTCAATCTCATCCATGGCATCATGGCCTCGTTTTTCATGGGCTGATAAATACGTCCAATCCAGAGACGAAGCGTTATGTAGCCATTGTCTTTTTCCGTTGATATTGATGCCAGTTTCATCGGTATGTAATGTCTTTTCTTTTCTCAAGTTCGCTTTGATAATATCTAATGCTTGCGTCTCTTCCAGTTTGGTAAAAGCGGTATTGATAAAGTTGAAAAGACTGCCGCTGCTCAAAGGTATATTAAGCTGGTCAGTGAAATACTCACGAATGCGCTCATAAGGCAGTAATTGATATTGGGACAGGTAAACCGCATGAGCTTTTAACCCAATACCATATTGAATACGGCTATTAACGTCTTGGGGAAATGGGGCAACGAAGCGTTGACCTAACTCATTCTCAAGTATTTGTGCGCGATATTCAGTGACGACACGCTTAAACTCAATATCGACCACTTGCCGCACCTCTTCACCCATATCAGTATAGTTACCGGGCGGTAAAAGTGTGCTATCAACGATTAATTTATGTGTGATGTCAGGGTTGTCATCAAGTGGTAGCGTTGTGCCTTTATGCCCCTTTTGTCCACCTGATTTTTTAGTACTGTTGCCTTTTGAATTTTTCTTTCTATTTTGATCGGACGAGGGCGGTATACTGCTGTTATTACTGTTAAGCCCAAGCCGTTGACAGAGTAACGTGACAATAAGAAGCAATAAATCCATAGCAGTACGCATTGAAGGTGACAATGTATTGTCCGCTTCAATTTGTGCTTTAATGTTATTGATATTCGACTCAATATCAATGCCGCTTACTTTCATTTAGCCACGTAATTATCGAAATAAAACAGTATAATAACGCTTAGAAATGATCAAGCAAGTCGATCATTTTTTAATTTTTGATCGTTAAAAATAAACTAGATTATGTGCTGAGTAGTTACGAATTATCAAGGATGTCTTCGTAAATACGTTATGAAGAGTTGATAAATGGGGGTTAAAAAACAAACATGTATATACAAAGTGTATCAAGGGGGCAGGGTGGAATGACACTTACTTAAGCTTTTTAGGGTGGCCATTTTCTCTTATTGCTTCTCTTGATTCTGCTCTAGGTTCTATGCGGCCGGGCCTTTTTCCAACCTGTAGCTGGGCTATGAGAGTAAATTGCTCACCCAAATTTGGGTGAGCAAAAAACAAACAGGATAGCCTTGATATCTCTTCTTAAATAGGTTGCCTACATTCTAATCGGCGAAGTCGATAATCTACACGCTCCCGACGTGGATAAACTCAATTTACGTCCTGTAAATTGCCCTACGAAATTCACCAGATAATTGGCGAACATACATGCGAGGGTACATCAAAAGACAAGAGCATCGGCCGCGCGGCGGGCGCATTACCGATTAAGAGTTTTGAATGGCTTCGCTAAAATTAACGTGCGTGTCCTGTTAATTATGGCCAATAATTATCGTGCGTGTCCTGTTAATTACAAAAGCATCCTAAAAATGAAATTGTTCCAGAGTTTAAGTTATATGATTTTTCAAAATGGTAGCTCTGGAAAAACTAACCCATAACAAGTTGGTTCGCTACCTGCTGCGATTGCTTACACGCCACTCTTTCCTGGCTCTGTTACAAATACTTACCTTGCACCCGCATTAATAAAATATTCAAAACCGGTGTTATTGTGATTGTCCCGATAGAGGTTCTTTAAAAGTCGTATTAATCAAGCAACTTGACCCCTAATTCTTCGAAAGTCGTATTAATCAAGCAACTTGACCCCTAATTCTTCGTCAAAATTAACGTGTGTGTGTCCCGATAAAGGTTAGAGTTACCAGCGAAGATATTCAGTAGCCTGTTGCCAACAATTAATATGCGTGTCCTGTTAATTTAATAAATTGACTCTTTATTGAGTTGCTTCAAGTTCTACAAAAGGGTTTACTTGTGGCAACAAGACTGAGAAACCCAAGACTCTTTCATATAGGGAAATTGAAGTTCATGAAATTAACTGAAAAAAAAGTGCGCCATAGACGTAAGCAAATCGACACAACGCTTCCCAAAATAAAAGATAAATTCTTACCGCTTGTAACTGGTGCAAAACAATTAGACAAAATCGAATTCAGACCTTTTTTACATCATGAAGAATCTAATTTTTATTCTGTTAATGAAGACGGTGAACTTATTAGTTTATGGCTTGAGCAACAGCCTAATATTGAATGGTTATTGCTTGAGGAGTGCCGAAATCTTGAATCCCTTCGCGTTATAAGCTCAAAGCTTTCAGAGATTCCTGAATTTATATTCCACATGCCTTTATTAAAGGCATTGAATTTTTCACATAATCAACTGAAAAAAATCCCTGACTCTATATCTCAGTTATCTTTATTAGAACGTTTGGATTATTCAGATAATCAACTTACTAATATCCCTGAAACAATGTCACAGTTAGTTGAATTAAAAGAATTAGTATTGCGGAATAATGAATTTAAGGTATTTCCAAACATAATTTTCGAATTGGTCTCAATTACACATTTGAGTTTAGATTGTAATAATCTCACTACAATACCTAGCCGTATAGCTAAGTTAACTAAACTGAAATTCTTGAGTTTGACTGATAACTCTCTCAGCAAACTTCCTGTTACCATCAAAAAATGTCAACGTATTGAAGAGTTAGTTTTAAATGAAAATAAATTTACAGAACTCCCCGATATAGTTTGTCAATTGAAGTCACTGAAAGGTTTATATATTGCGCAGAACCAACTTATCCAAATACCTGATTCTATTAAACAATTAACTGGCTTAAATATCTTAATTCTAAACGGTAATCAGTTGGATATTCTTCCCGATAATATTAAAAAGTTGGTATCGCTAAGATTCTTACTTCTAGACAATAATCAATTGACAAGCTTACCTAATTCTATTGGGGAATTGAAACAATTGAGAATGTTAGAAATAGGGAATAATAAGCTTACTTCAGTGCCCGAAAGTATTAAGCAATTAAAATTATTGGAGCAATTGTCTCTAATAGATAACCCACTCCAGTTTCCGGATCCGTTGTTTCATGAGTTGACACCTCAAGAGAAAATCCAGACTCTTATCGCGATCCAAAATAGTATTTTAAAACCACTTAAACAGGCAAAAATTTTAGTGGTGGGTGATGAGAGGGTCGGCAAGACATCTGTTATTAATCGTTTACTTGGAAATTCACACAATGTTAATCAAACAACTACACAAGGTATCGATATATCAGAGCTCGATTTTGGAGACTTTACAGCTAATATTTGGGATTTTGCAGGGCAAGAACTCACTCATCAAACACATCAGTTTTTTTAACCGAACGCAGTCTATATGTTTATGTATTAGATGCTCAGAAAGAAGATAACCAAGCTCGTGATTTACATTGGCTAAATACGATTAAGAGTTATAGTGCAAATTCCCCAATTATAGTAGTTGTAAATCATACGGATCAAAACCTTAACTATCGTTTTGACATGCAACGCTATAATGATGATTTTCAGATTGTAGATGTGCTTTATACGAGTGCCTGCAATTTAAATACTCTTAGCGAACAAGCGAAAAACCATTTAGGGGAATCGATAGATAAACTTCGAAATGCCATTACGATACAATTGCCAAGATTACCCGGAATTGACCGTGGACTTCCTGAAAGCTGGCACCAAATCAAAAATGCAATGGAAGGTTACAAGCAAACACAAAATGTGATTGAAAAAGATGTATATGAATCGGAGTGCCAAAAAGCTGGAATATCGGCAAAGCCACTTCAAACTGCATTGCTTAAAATACTTAATAGTATAGGGACTGTAGTCGCCTACCCAAATGATTTTCGTTTAAAACTGACCCAAATACTAAAGCCAGAATGGGTAACTACCGCCGTATATAAAATTGTTCGGAGCGTATCAGATAATCCAGGAATTTATTCAGAGCAGGCAATCGGTGAAGTACTGAATGGCGAATATAGTCATACTCACCAACAATGGCTGGTAGACCTGTTGATTAAGTTTGAATTGGGTTTCCGTTTACCAGAAAAAAATGACCTTCTTATTCCTATGCGGTTACGTTCTGATATGCCCGTTTTCGCAAAACCTTTATACCAAAAAGGTCTTAATATTAGGTTTAATTATCATCGCCAAGGATTGTTAAAGTTTAACGTTTTACCGCAACTAATCGTGCGGATGCATGATTATGTTGATCAAAAAACTAGCAGGTACTGGCGTCACGGAATGTTTGTTTGCCTAAACGACTGCCACGGAGTGATCATTGCTGATGAGCCTAAACAAAGTATTGAAATATTCCTCACTCAACGAAATGAAAATGCCCGAACCTTACTACAGTGGATACGTTCTAACCTTGCTAAGGTAGAAGAGTCACAAACTAAAGCTAGCCGAGATAATAACTTACCTTATTTGGAAGAAATTGCTTTATTTAATGAGAGTTATTCTGAAGTTGTTGGATATACCAATTACCAACGAATAGAAAGAGCATATGAAAAAGGAAGGGAAACTATAAATTTGGAAATAAAAGATTCAAAAACAGGAGATGCTGACGATAAAGATTTCAATGTCGCGGAGTTGCTTGGTTTATATAAAGATAAAGATGAAAAGAAATTTGAACCAATCAATTTCACAAAATTTTTAATCAACGTTTTACTTAACTTAACCGAACTTCGTGCCAAGATTATTGATGAGCAAGAAGATGATATTAATGATCGGTTGCGCGAATCTTTGCGCTCGGGTGGTTTTAGTATTGCTGATCAATCTCGAGGAGGTTTCAGTGGGTCGGGGAAAGGAGTCGGTGAAAGAGATTTGGTCGTGCGGGATCAGTTCGGACAGCAAGCCAGTATTATAGAGGCCATGATACTGAAAAGTGCAGTAAAAGACACCATCCAAAACCACTATCAAAAGGTGGTGAATCACTACAATACACAGGGTAACCCATATGATTTTTTAGTTACCTACGCTAAAGTTAAAAATTTTGAAGGTTTGTGGAAAAGGTACCAGGTTAATATCAAGAATATTGATGATATAACTGATAGCTTTACTGATAAACTAAGTATTAAAGTAGGCTCTACAACTGTAGATATTGATGATTCAGACCATAAGCGAAAGATCATCCATATTTTAGTAAATTTTGGGGTGAAACCAGAGTGAACGAATTTGAGCTACCGCAGCATTTGTGTGTTGTAACATAAATCGGATTTTAGTCGGCAAAGCCGATGCTCTTGACCTACCCTCGACTCAAAGCTCGCCACTTTTCTACTCATTTTTGTAGGTCAATCGCCATGGAAAGGCGATTGAGTAATAGCTCGTCGGGAACGAATTATTACGACCTGCAAAAATGAGTAGAAAAGTGGAAGAAGAGCTTTGCCCTCGAGCGGACCTTTTTGTTTACTTTTTGTGACTGTAGTCAAAAAGTAAATCATTCAGAAGGGATTCTGTGTGAAAAAAGCCATGGATGGCAGTAAGCGTAAGCGCATGCTTTTAAACTCCTATCAAGGCATGAATCGCCGAACAATCTACCCAATCCCCCCTAAATAACTGAAAAACAAACTTTTTACTGGCTATAAGCCAAATAAATCTTGTACAAAAAGCCCAGTTTATATACAATCCGCGCCGCTTAAAACAGTCACTACTTTTAGTTCCTTGTCTCTATATAGCTTGACTGTGCTATCGAGGCTACAACCGTGAGGAGCAACATATATGCGTCATTATGAAATCGTATTTATGGTTCACCCTGACCAGAGTGAACAAGTTCCAGGTATGATCGAGCGTTATACTGGAATTCTTACCCAAGATGGCGGCACTATCCACCGCTTGGAAGATTGGGGCCGTCGTCAATTGGCTTACCCAATCAATAAACTTCATAAAGCACACTATGTTTTAGTAAACGTTGAAGCGACTGCTGAAGCTGTTGAAGAGCTAGAAACTGCTTTCCGTTTTAATGATGTTGTTCTGCGTAACCTAGTTATGCGTACCAAAGATGCTGTTACTGAACAGTCTCCTATGGCTAAAGAAGAACGTCGTGAAAAGCGTGATGAAAAACCTTTTGAAAAGTCTGCTGAGAAGCCGGCCGAAAAGCCTGCTGAGAAGTCGGCCGAAAAGCCTGCTGTTGCTGCCGTTGAAGAAACAGCCGCTCCAGCTCCTGTAGAAGAAGGGGATAAATAATGGCTCGTTTTTTTAGACGTCGTAAGTTCTGTCGTTTTTCTGCTGATGATGCTCCTGCGATAGATTTTAAAGATATCGCTATGTTGAAAAATTACATCACTGAAAGTGGTAAAATTGTACCTAGCCGTATCACTGGGACTAGCGCGAAATATCAGCGTCAGTTGTCAACTGCAATTAAGCGTGCGCGCTTCTTGGCGTTGCTTCCATATACTGATTCTCACAAGTAATCATAGGTAGCAAAGATGGAAATCATACTATTAGACAAGATCGCTAACCTAGGCGGCTTGGGTGACAAAGTCACTGTAAAATCAGGTTATGGGCGCAACTTCTTGTTTCCGCAAGGTAAAGCAGTTCCGGCTACTAAAGCTAATATAGAAAAATTTGAACAGCGCCGTGCTGAGTTGGAAGCAAAAATTGCTGAACAACATGCTGCAGCACAGGCTCGTGCAGATAAAATCACTGCGTTGGGTGAAGTAACTATCGCTTCTCCTGCTGGTGATGAAGGTAAATTGTTTGGTTCTGTCGGTACACGCGATATAGCTGCTGCAATTACTGCTGCTGGTGTTGAAGTGACAAAATCTGAAGTTAAATTACCTGTTGGTACTTTACGTGAAACTGGCGAATTCGAAATCGATTTGCAAATTCACTCAGACGTTACTGCCACTATCAAGTTGGTTATAATTCAAGAAGCGTAATGGCTACTTGTTTTTGAGCATCTAAAAACACCGCTAACTTAGCGGTGTTTTTTTATGTCTATTGTTTGGTGTTTTTAACCGTTACTTCGCTTGTTCATAGGCTTCTTTAATCCATTTTATTAGTTCATTATCAACTTGGTCTAATTCTGTGAGTTGCACTCTATGTGTGCACATTGTGCCGAATGGTCCTGATTTCTCCAGTCTTTCACTGTGAGGTGTGTCATTCAATTTAAGACCTAAATCGATTCGCTTTTTGGTCGACGGTTGAATAAGCGCGAATTGTCTTGTTTGCTAAATGACTGTTGAGACAATAATAACTTCCACTGATCCAGTGTTTTACCGGTTTTCTGTAGTAAATTTTGTTCCATAACTTGGCTCATGTTCTAAGTTAATTGATATTTGTTTTGCAGCCGTTTTTGCCATTCATGATCAAGGCCTGTGGCATTAGTTGTAAGCTGAACAAAGTGCGATTCAGCCTTACCATGAATCACTTTAAGCATAGTATCTACAGTGACATTTGTATTCGGTCTTTGCTGCAACAGGAATTTATCATTTAGCGTGATGTCACCGGCCTGCAAAACCCGGTAATACCAGCCGTTGAGTCTATGCTGGCTAATAAATTGATTTAAATCAGGTTGTTTCAACTTTGCATCGATTTTCCAACAGGGAATGCGTGGCGAGCTAACTTGTAAAACGCAGCTACCCACTTTGTAGATATCACCAATACACACATTGTGCTCATTCATATCAGTGGCTGACAGGTTTTCGCCAATGGCTCCTGACTTGGCTTTTCTATACAGAAGAGGGTAACGTTTGATGATTTTTTCATAGCTGCATAAGGCATACTGATGTAAGGCTTTCTCTGGGCCGCCATGGAAACGTTTATCAGCCTGAATGTCGCCTATGATACCTAATTCATCCACAGATACTTGTTCTACCGGTTGCTTGTAGATACCCGTTGGACTGCGCTTTTCACCAATGTTAGATAACTTTCCCAAATATAAACCAATGATTTTCATGATTATTTTCACTCATTATAATTATTTTTTTGGTGCTTTAAACTTTAATGATCTACTCTGCGACTAATCTTATAACACAACAAGAGTAAGACGTTAGATTGACTATCCAAGGAAACGTTGTCGATGCTCAGCATAAGTTTGCCACAAAAAGTGAGTGGGACTTAATAAAAGCTGTGCAGAGCGGAGATAAACAAGCTTATAACCGATTGTATCAAGCATACATTGGGCAAGTGTATGGGCTGTGTTATCGACTGACAGGCGAAAAGATGTTGGCTGAGGATGCAGCACAGGAAGTGTTTATTCAGTTGTGGAGAAAAATTGGCAATTTTAAAGGTGATAGTAAGTTTTCAACTTGGCTGCACACTGTGACCTCTAACATTACGATTTCTTATATACGTAAGCAAAAAGGTTGGCTGCAAAAGATGTTTAATATTGAGGACTCTGTGGCTATGAATGCGCATGCTGAAGAGTCGAGCAGTAGTGTTGATATCGAAAGTTATGTGGCAAGACTGCCGGACAGAGCACGGATTGTGTTTGTGCTGCATGCAATTGAGGGCTATCGACACGAAGAAATTGCCACTATGACCGATATGGCAGTGGGCTCGAGTAAAGCGCAATTTCACCGTGCCAAGCAGTTGTTGAAGGAGTGGATGGCATATGAGTAAAACTAATTTTGAACAGGCCTTAGCGGACCAGCTAGCCGACTTAAATAAAGAGCAACAGCCAGATAGGGATTTATGGCCGGGCATCGAGTTGGCATTGTCGAGTGAAACTTTAGAGCCATCACGTGTCGTGGTGGCAAAGAAAATGTACTTGGTGGCAGCTACGGTGGCTATGTTTGCATTGATTGGCTGGTTATCGGTTAACCAGCAGGCTGTTTCGTTAACAGGTGATGATTTGGTTGCATCATTAAGTGCACAGCATCTAAAACAAAAAAATGCTTTATTGGTCAGATTTCAAGATCAACCTGCACTGACCCAAAATTGGCAAAACCAACTAATGGAATTAGATGACGCTGCAGACGCGATTAAAAGGGCGTTAGAAAATGAGCCAAACAATATGGCCCTATTAAAGATGCTACAAAGTGTGCATCAACAACAAATTAATTTAATTCAGCGCGTGCATTCACCGAAGTGGCAACAACTGTCACAAATTTAAAGTGCTGAATTTTTAGGAGTATAAAGAATGAAAAAGTTATTAATTTTTGCTGGGTTTCTATGCCTGAGCTGGACTGCTTTGGCTGATGAAAAGATTAACCGTTCACTGGACGTATCGAAAACCCCTTATGTGCAAATTGAGCATGTAAATGGTTCTGCCAAGGTGATTGCTTGGGATAAATCCGAAGTTAAAGTAACAGGTACTTTAGGCGACAGAACAGAAAAGTTTATCTTTGAAAAAGACGACAATGAAGTGCTTATCAAAGTCAAAGTAGAGAATAACCGTGGTTGGAACAACTGGGGGTCAGATAATGGCGACGATTTAGAAATATTTGTTCCTCGTCAAAGCAAAGTGTACTACAGCGCAGTCAATGCTGATGTTGAACTAGTACAAGTGCGCGGTGGCGCAAGAGTTGAAACAGTGAACGGCGCTATTGATGTAAAAGAGTTGGCTGGGCGTATACGTCTCGAGTCAGTCAATGGTCGAATAACAGCCTCTAGTTTAGAGGGAGACGTAAAGATAGATACTGTTAACGGCACAATTGAGTCCCGTAGTTCAAAAGGAAAAGAAGACTCCTACGAGTCGGTGAACGGCAATATTGAAGTCTTTAGTGAGAGTGGCGATATCAATGTAGAAACCGTTAATGGTGATATTGGCTTAGAGCTTGGCAAGGTCAATCAGTTGAATATGGATACCGTAAATGGCACGATAGACGTGAGGTTGGAACTTGCTGAAAATGGTGAAATTGAAGCGTCATCAGTAGGTGGCTCGATTCGTCTTTATTTACAAAGCGATGTATCTGCCAGATTCGATATTGAAGGTCATGCTGGTGGCAATATTACTAATAATTTATCTGCTGATAAAATGCAAAAAGCGAAGTATGGCCCTAATCGTTGGTTAAAGTTCTCTGTAAATGGCGGCAGTGCAAAAGTGAATGTGTCAACTGTGAGTGGTAGGGTGAAGTTGGATAAGAAGTAGCATTTGATATAAAAAAGTCCGATAGTTAATATCGGGCTGTTCAGTCAAAGCTAAGTAAATACCTCACCATTAAAAATACTGCTCCTAGTCTAATGGTATAGCAACTTCCCCAATGTTGTGTTGCAGCAAGATCATATCTCCTAGGCTTATCGTCAAGAGGTTATCAATACTGTGCTGGTTAATAAATATCTAAAAAATATGGCTCTGGAAAAAGCCAATCATCGTGCACATATCAGTCAATATCACTTTGCTGACATTTAGTAGGATAGGTAAGACTTTTCTTTTGGGGGATGATGCTATTGACTGGGAGTGTAGTGGACAGAAGCACTATATAAGGTTTAGGGCTGACATGAATTGTGTTCGAATTAGCACATTACTATTTATACAAATCATTAAGCAAAAAGAACTAAGCAAAAAAAACCACAAATTTAACTTGTGGGTTTAGCTTATTACTTTCAAATAAGTTTATTGATGTTTAGAATTTCGCGTTAAAACGAACACTAAATCTTCGACCTAATCTCTCATCAAGACCAAAGTGACCTGCTGCAAAACCAATAGTGCCAGCACCGTCTGGTTTACGATCAAGTAGATTTTGAAGATTCACCTGAACCGAAGCAGATTCAGTTATAGTGTAACTAACACTCAAGTCATGAATGAAGCGAGCATCAGTTTTATTGCCAAAGCTGCCTGAATATACACCGTCAGCATCTTCAGTATAGTTAGCAGAATATAAAGTCTGGTCTAGTGAATCAATTTTCACAGCATCCTGCCAGCGCATTCTGTGGCTCACAAGAAAGTCTTCAATTTCAAGGTTGTAGTAATCTACAGCAATCTGCAAACCTTCAACATAGTCAGGTGTATATATTAATCCGATAGAATACGAATCGTTGGTTTCAGGCTCCAAATCTGGATTCCCAGATATTAAACCACCAGAAATAGTACCGTCTTGGATATCTGATACAAAAGTAGTTGTATCAATACCAAGTGATTCACAGTTTGCTTTACGCACCGATGGATTCGGCCCTAAACCAACAGTACGACTATCACAAGGATCAGCACCATTAATAAATGATTGTTGCTCAGGTTGGAACAATTCATTAATCGACGGGTTACGGAAGGCCGATGCAAGTGTGGCTCGTATCGCTAAATCGTTATTAACTCCCCATTTTAAACTTGCTTGGTAAACATCAGCGTCAGTGGTGCGGTTATCGAAGCCAGCAGGTACGTTGGTAGTAAAATCTTGAATTCTGTAAGCGCCACTAAATTCAAAGGATTGAACAAACGATATTTTGTTGTCTTGATTTGGCGAGTAGTCTTTCTTAAACATAATTTATGTCATGCTGCACGCTCAACTGCGATGGTTGCTAATCCGATCAATGCGTCTTTATAATGTGACATAGGTAAAATGGCTAAAGCTTGAATGGCTTTTTCTGATGCGTCAATTGCCTGTTTTTTTGTGTACTCTAATGCGCCTGTTTCTTTCATTGATGACATGATTTTGGCAAAATTTTCCATTCCATCACCAGTTTCAATCGCACGTTTAATGGTCTCTGTCTGTTCTTTTGAGCCGTTCCACATAGCATAAAGTAAAGGTAATGTTGGTTTGCCCTCAGCTAAATCATCCCCCACATTCTTACCCATTGCTTCTGGATCTGCTGCATAGTCAAGCATGTCGTCTACTAATTGGAAGGCGGTGCCCAAGTATTTTCCATACTCTTGCATAGCGAGTTCGATTTCTTCATTTTGATCCGTTAATACAGCAGCAAGTAAAGTAGCGGCTTCAAATAAACGCGCCGTTTTGCTGTAAATTACCTGCATATAGCTTTCTTCGCTAGTTTTTGGATCGTTACAGTTCATTAATTGAAGAACCTCACCTTCAGCTATCACATTGGTCGCATCAGACAAAATTTGCATTACGCGCATACTTTTTAAGCTAACCATCATTTGAAATGAGCGGGTGTAGAGAAAGTCTCCTACTAATACGCTGGCTTGATTACCAAACACGGCATTGGCTGTTTCTTGACCGCGACGCATAGTGGACTCATCAACTACGTCATCGTGCAGTAAGGTGGCAGTGTGAATAAACTCGATTATGGCGGCTAAGGTATGATGCTGATCTGTTTGAATATTAAGGGCTCTTGCAGCAAGTACAGTCAAAAGGGGTCTTAAACGCTTGCCACCACTATTGACAATGTAAAAGCCTAACTGGTTAATCAAAGATACTTCTGAATCAACCTGTTGTTGGATTAACTCGTTTACCGCCAGCATATCTTTATAAGCGAGTTGATTAATCGTTTCTAATTTCATACTGCCATTTTTACCCATTTTTTAATGAAGTTGAGTTGCGCGATGTAAATCCACAAGGGGATTTTACAGAAATTTATCAGGGTATCCAGTGGCACTTTGGTTTGATACCGCGAAAAATCTAAGCTTAGATTAAAGCGTTTGATATTTAACCAAATTAATTCGGAAATGTGCTTGATTGGCGTTATCTGTTCACGTACAATTCGCCGCCTGTTTTTGAATATAAGTGTCAAGAGACACAGTGCGGAGTTTAATTATGTACGCGGTTTTCCAAAGTGGTGGCAAACAACACCGTGTGGCTGAAGGTCAGACCCTTCGCCTAGAAAAAATCGAAGTGGCTCCAGGTGAGTCAATCGAATTTGATGACATCTTAATGGTAAGTAATGGTGACGATATTAAAATTGGTACCCCTTTTATAAGTGGTAGCAAGGTTACAGCTGAAGTTGTAACGCACGGACGTGGCGATAAAGTTAAAATCGTTAAGTTCCGTCGTCGTAAACATTCACGTACCCAAATGGGTCATCGTCAGTGGTTCACAGAAGTGAAAATCACTGGTATAAGCGCTTAATAGGAGTATATACAAATGGCACATAAAAAAGCTGGTGGTAGTACTAACAACGGCCGTGATTCAGAAAGTAAACGCCTAGGTGTTAAGCGTTACGGTGGTGAGTCAGTTTTAGCCGGTAACATTATTGTTCGTCAACGTGGTACTAAATTCCACGCGGGTAACAATATGGGTATCGGTAAAGATCATACTTTATTTGCTTTATCAGATGGTAAAGTTCAGTTTGAAGTAAAAGGTCCTAAAAATCGTAAATTTGTGAGCATAATTGCTTAATTAGCAATAACTCATAGATTTTTTAAAAGCCCCGCTTTATGCGGGGCTTTTTGTTGAACTGGTAAAAAGTGAATCCCTTTTTAGGATTCAACAGACTATACTGGATTCAATTGAGTAACATTCAAGGTGTCGTTAAGTAATGAAATTTGTAGATGAAGCTGATATCCGCGTTGATGCAGGTAATGGTGGTAATGGTGTGGTCGGTTTTCGCCGCGAGAAGTATGTGCCTGATGGTGGTCCAGACGGCGGTGATGGCGGTGATGGCGGCAGCGTCTATTTGGTTGCAGATGAAAACTTAAACACTTTGATAGATTACCGTTTTGAACGATTTCATCGTGCTGAGCATGGTAAAAAAGGCCAAAGTGCTAATTGTACTGGCAGAGGCGGTGTTGATTTAGAAGTCAAAGTGCCCGTTGGAACTCGTGCAACTGACAGTGAAACGGGTGAAGTATTGGGCGATTTGACCAAGCATATGCAACGCATGAAAGTGGCCCAAGGTGGTTTTCATGGCTTAGGTAATGCTCGTTTTAAAACCAGTACTAATCGCGCGCCACGACAAAAATCCGACGGTACGCCGGGTGAAGTCAGACACCTAAGATTAGAATTGATGTTGCTTGCCGATGTGGGTTTACTTGGTATGCCCAATGCTGGTAAATCTACTTTTATCCGCAGTGTTTCAGCAGCTAAACCTAAAGTAGCCGATTATCCCTTTACAACCTTGGTGCCGAATCTAGGTGTTGTACGTTTAGACGCAATGCGCAGTTTTGTTATTGCTGACATTCCTGGGTTGATTGAAGGAGCAGCTGAAGGTGCAGGTCTTGGCATTCAATTCTTAAAACATTTAGAGCGCTGCCGTGTGTTATTACATTTGGTTGACTTAATGCCAGCAGATGGTTCAGACCCTGTAGTAAATGCTAAAGCCATTGTTGCGGAACTTGAAAAATACAGCCCGAAATTGGCCGCTAAACCACGCTGGTTAGTCTTCAATAAAATCGATTTGATGCTCGAAGATGAAGCCAACGAGTTGTGCAAGCAGATTGCAGATGCACTTGAATGGCAAGGTGAGTATTTCCAAATTTCAGCATTCCAGAAAATTGGTACACATTCATTGTGTATGAAATCCTTGGACTTCATTGAGGCACTGCCACCAGAAGTTGAACCTGAAATTAAGGATGAAGAGTCGGGGTTCAAATGGGATACCTATCATAAAGATACAATCGAAGATGCTTATGATGATGACGACTTTGATGATGATGATGACTCTGGCGTAGAAGTGGTTTACACCAAGAGATAACCAATAAACGCGTCATTACTATATTGTGTATGACGCGCAATGATCTTGTAGCGATGTTTCACTGGGTACCGAGATTAAATCAAATTCAATCTGTGTTGAGAGTAAGTTTTGATCATTAGGTGCTAATTTCAACGCAGCTTTTATTAATTTTTTTGCCTCGTCGATACAGCCTTGTTGCACTAATGCATAGCCATAATTATTGAGGTATTCTGGCTTGTCAGCAGCATACTTGTATCCTTTGCTAAACCAACTTGCCGCTTCGTCTGAAATATTCAGATAATGATTGCCCAGCAAAAAGTAAGATAACCATTCTTGAGGCCAATCTTTGGTCGCTGTGGTTAAGTGATTTAGTGCCGCTTCATTTTTGCCAACTTTGAGCATATCATGAGCCGCTTTAGTGTAAATAAATGGGTCTAAGTACCTATGAGTTTGCCCTGACTTTAACAAAGCCAATACCCAATAGTTTCCTCTTTGCCACACTCTTTCAAACAATTCGTAGGACATCTCGTGTGCTTGTGTCTCACCGGTATGTAAGATAATTTTTTTTTGTATTTGGTCATAACCAATCACTAAGGCGTAATGCCACATTGGAAACCAGGATGTCGCAACATTTTGGAAAACAATGACGGGCACATTATTGTCAATAAGTGAAAATAGAGTCTCGAAGTCAGATTGTGTGGAGTAAGGTAACAGCCCATATGATCTGGCGGCTGATATCATTTCTAATTGTAAACTGCCTTCTCGACCTGGGATAAATAAACTTTTCGCTATAGTTTCTGGTGTTGTCGAATGACCATAAAAATTCAATACTTCAGATAGCGTTGTGGGACCGCAAAAGAATTTTTGTTGTGGGTAAAAAGGGACATCTTTTATCAACTTGCTAGAGCTGACATTATTCAAAATAGAACCGCTAAGTCTTTCAGCTTGAGGTGTATTTTGACAGCCTTGTAATAATAGCAGTGAACCAGTTAACGCACCGATCCACCACTTATTGTTAAGCATTAAAGCTAAGCCAATTATATAGGTCGGATAAAAGGATAAACGTCTGTAATACCCATTAAATCAAGCACTGCTACGACAACGAGTACCGTCACAACTGTGCCTACAATTCCCCCAGCAGGCGCTTCGTTTAACTGCCTATTCAGCTCGTTTACCTCTTGCGGAGTCAAAGCATCTAATCTTCTTAGCGCGTCGTCCGCGCTTACGCCTAGTGCAATTAATTTAGTTTGCACAGTGGCATCATCTATCATATTTAGGACTTGTTGTTTATTGTAATTAAACTGTTGAAACTGAATAACTTGCTCAGAAGTATAAACTCCGGCTTGTGATGCCCCTGACAAAGCGAAACCTAATATGGCCGCGCAAGATAAAGACTTTAAGTATTTCATTCTATCTCCAAAAAATAAATTCAATAATGACAAAGCGAGTTTTAGGCCATCAATCGCATTTTTCTAGCCTATACAAGTTAACGAATTCCATAATATATGCAACTAACGTTATATTTTACATTGCATTGCACAAAGTGTTTGCACTATATTTTATCAACATTACATAGGTTACCCATGTCAACTGTAAGTTAAGTTGTGTAAAATTAAATGCATTATAATCGATATAAATATTCAAAAATGAAGATATCAATGATTGCTGCTATGGCCAATGACCGAGTCATTGGTGCTGATAATGCTATGCCTTGGCACTTACCTGCAGATCTAAAACATTTTAAAAAAATCACCCTCGGCAAACCTATTATTATGGGTCGTAAAACCTATGAGTCTATTGGTAAGGCTTTACCTGGACGACTAAACATAGTGGTCAGTTCTGATATGCATTTTAAGCTAGCAGATGCAACTGTGGTGCATGGTTGTGAACAGGCCATAGACATTGCAGTAGAATTTTGTAGTCAACAGAAAATCGCAGACCCAGAAGTGATGATAATAGGCGGGGGCACCATTTATAAGCACTTCCTAGCATTTTGTAATCGACTTTATTTAACTCACATTGATTTGAAAGTCGTTGGTGATACATTTTTTCCTGATTATGCAGCCAAATATGATTGGAAAGAATTAGAAAATGAAGCGCATCAGTCAGAGTCGCAAAACCCTTATGCCTACCGTTTTATTACTCTTGTAAAACAGGCTGTTTAGGTTTTGACAGCAAAGTATAGGTATACGCGTAACCATAAATAGCGGTAATCAAAATACTAGGTGTAACGGTCAACCATAAGTTAGGTGTTTGGTTAACCCAGTTAACACTGATGGCAATGCTTGATTGGAATGCAATGGGCAACAGAGGCGCCAACAAACTGCCAGGGATGACATTGTTACTTAGATATTTTGCTGAATTATCGAGCGCTTTTTTAAAGGTTTTAAAAATAGCAATATTTTGTGAAGTCCTAGAATGCACGGTGCAGATAATTGGCACAACAAACATCAGGGATAAGTAACTTTCACCGAATTTAGACACTGATTTTTCTAAAATGAAGGTAAACAAGATGGTAATAGTTGCACTTAGGGTGCCCTGTACTAAGGCAGATCTTAGCACTAATCCCTGATCATCTGTAGCCATTGAGTTAGCCCAATATGACCAAGCAAAGTAAAAACAAAACGAGATAACCGCTGAAATAATTAGTCTGATTGTAGAGTTCATGATGTCATTTTGTGATGGTGAATATCATTAATCATAGTACTCACATAAATACTATCTAGCGACTGTTATCTCATTATGCTATTTTTTTGAACTACAATAGAGAATTAACTCATTAGGAATTGAAAAATGGCTACAGTAACATTGCAAGGCAACGCGTTTAAGACTACAGGTCATTTACCTAAAGTAGGTTCGAAAGCGCCTAACTTTACTTTAGTCGAAGTCGACTTATCAGAGACTACATTAGCAGATTACGCAGGTTCAAAACTGATCCTGAATATTTTTCCTTCAGTGGATACAGGGGTGTGTGCCACTTCAATCCGCACCTTCAATCAAAAAGCTAGCGATCTGGATAATACTAAAGTGTTATGTGTGTCAGCTGACTTGCCTTTTGCTGCAGCAAGATTCTGTGGTGCAGAGGGCATTGACAATGTAGCCACAGGCTCCAGCTTTAGAGGAAGTTTTGGCGCTGATTATGGTGTGAGTTTTAGTGATGGCCCTCTGGCTGGGTTATTGTCTCGTAGCGTGGTAGTGATTGATGAAAAAGGCTTAGTTGTCTACACAGAACAGGTTGCTGAGACTACTGATGAGCCAGATTATGCAGCGGCTACTGCTGCATTATAAATATTCAGAATAATTAAGTTATCATTAAAAAAGCCTCAAATGAGGCTTTTGGAATTTAGTGGGACTTGCATATAACCTAACTAAGCTTATTAAATAAAGCGTCTAAGCCTAAACCTTTGTGACCCAACATATCTTTCAAACGACGCAGGGCTTCAACCTGAATCTGACGAACCCTTTCTCGGGTAAGGCCAATTTCTACCCCAACATCTTCAAGGGTTGAAGGTTCGTAACCTAACAGTCCAAAGCGCCTTGCTAACACCTCACGTTGTTTCGGATTAAGGTCTTCTAACCATTTTATGATATTTAGTTTAATGTCTGAGACTTGTAAATCTTCCTCAGGGCCATGGCCTTTGTCATCAGCAATAATATCCAGCAAAACCTTGTCGTTTTCACCACCTATAGGCGTGTCAACCGAGGTGATTCTTTCGTTTAAACGCAACATTTTGGTGACGTCATGAACAGGTTTGTCTAGGGACTCAGCAATTTCTTCAGCAGTAGGTTCATGATCGAGCTTTTGGGAAAGCTCTCTAGCTGCACGGAGATAGACATTTAATTCTTTAACTACATGAATGGGTAATCGAATTGTACGGGTTTGGTTCATGATGGCCCGCTCAATGGTTTGCCTAATCCACCAAGTGGCATAAGTGGAGAATCTGAAGCCCCGCTCAGGATCAAATTTTTCAACGGCTCGAATAAGGCCTAAATTTCCCTCTTCAATCAAATCAAGTAATGCTAAACCACGGTTATTGTAGCGTCTGGCTATTTTGACTACCAAACGCAGGTTACTCACGATCATTCGTTTTCTTGATGCTACATCACCTTTTAAGGCGCGGCGTGAAAAATATACTTCTTCTTCTGCAGATAATAGTGGGGAAAATCCAATTTCGCCTAAATACAATTGGGTTGCATCGAGATTTTTGGGTTTATCTTCTTTATTGGCTAGAATATCTTCCAGCTGTTCTTCGGCTTTTTTTTCGGCCTTGGCAAGTTCTCGCTCTACTGCATCTTCAATATCGCTAAAAGCATTAACTTCCACTACAACAGTATTTTCTTGACTCATAATCATTATTCCTTAACGGTAGTGTTTCTTCAACTTCTCCTGATATGTTTTTATTATGTATTATTATTATCTTTTAGGTAGATAGCGCAAAGGATTAACGGATTTTCCTTTGTACCTTACTTCAAAATGAAGCTTAACCTTATCGGTTCCACTTCTACCCATAGTGGCAATTTTTTGGCCTGCCGTTACCCACTGCTGTTCTTTCACTAACATATTGTCATTATGTGCATAGGCCGTTAAATAAGCGTCGGAATGCTTGATAATGACTAATCTTCCAAATCCACGTAATGCATCGCCCGTGTAGACTACTTTTCCATCGGCGGCTGCCAAAATTGGTAACCCAAGTATCCCTGAAAAATCCAAGCCTTTGTTGCCTTGTTCTTTGGCCGAAAAACCTCTTGAAACAGTTTTATTTGAGGGCCAATGCCAACGCTTAACTCGATCAGGAAATTGACCGGTAGCAGATCCAATTGGATCCTTGTTTGTTTTTTGTACACTTTTACCATACGCCTGCTTTTTAGAGGGGTCAACAGATTGATTTATAATTATTTTAGAGGTCTGGCCAGTGGCATTGTTGGACTTTAGCGGTATTGACTTTGGTAACTCAACTAGAGTCAAAATTTGCCCAGGTTGTATCTGATAGGGAGATGAAATTTTATTTATTCTTGCTAAATCTCTATAATCATTACCTGAATACCAAGCAATAGAATACAAGGTATCACCGGCTTTGACTGGATATGTCTTTGCTGAATAAGCCTGTCGTTCAAAATCTCTAAATGTTTTACCTTGATACAGCTCAGATACTGGAGCGGGTTGACTGCGGTTTGAACAGCTTGTATTTATTAAACAGTAAAATAGAAAACCTATAATAATAAATATGTTTTTAGATACTGCTGTTTTTTGGTTAGATATAGTCATTAATGATTAGCTGGTTTTTGGCCTATTTTCTCTAAAGCAATAACCATTAACATGCCAAATATCATTAACATCATGGCGGACCACATATAGGAGGGTTGAGTGTTTAACGTTTCAAAGGTGTGCGGCAATATATTGTTTTGTAGAAGAGGTATCTCTTTACCATGGCGATCGATCACCGACTCAAGGGTTTGTTTCCATGGCCAGACTTTGTTTAAAGAGCCCAGCATAAAACCACCTAATAAGGCCAAGGTCATTGTTTTATAATGTTTAAACATCCAAGTTAGTACATGGGAAAAACTCAATAAACCTACTACACACCCGCTGGCAAATATGCTTAAAGTCGCCAATTGTAATTCCTTCACCGCTATTAACATCGGCGCATACATACCTAGTAGCAGCAATATGAAACTGCCAGAGATGCCCGGTAAAATCATGGCACAGATAGCAATCATGCCAGATAAAAATACGATGATAGGAGAGGTTTCGATGGTTGTCGGGGTGATAGTCGTAATAAAAAACGCACTAACCGTGCCAATTAAGAAAGTAGCAACTACGCTTATTTCCCATTTTTCGATATGCCGTATGAGAGACCAAACTGCGGCTAATATCAGTCCAAAAAAGAATGACCATAGCAAGATTGGATGATTAGTCAGAAGATACAACACTACTCTGGATAAGGTTAAAATACTGATGATAATCCCACTGAACAGTGCCAGTAAAAAGCCACCGTTGATATGCTGCCAAGTGGCTTTCAAGCCATCTTGAAACAGCATTCTCAATCCACTGACGCCACATTGTTTAAGGGAAAATATAAGTTCTTCATAAATACCCGTTATAAAAGCAATGGTGCCGCCAGACACGCCTGGCACTGCATCCGCAGCGCCCATTAATATGCCCTTTGCGGCCACACCTGCATAACCACTCTTTGATCTTAAGGTTTTCAAATAATATCTCCGGCCACTAAAGGCACAAACCTAACTGCTTCGATAATCTTTGATTCAAATTCATCTTCGCGTTTGGTAATACAATGTAACTGCTGATTTTCTTCTCCAACAGGGATAATTAAACGGCCACCATCATTCAGTTGCTGATATAAGGTTTCTGGCATCGAGCTAGCAGCGGCCGTGACTATAATGGCATCATATGGACCTTTGCTGCTCCAGCCAAACCAGCCGTCACCATGTTTCATTTTCACATTATGTAAGTCCAGTTGGTTCATTCGTCGTTTGGCTTGAAATTGCAGCGTTTTGATTCTCTCGACTGAATATACATTCGCGAACAATTGCGCCAGTACTGCTGTTTGGTAACCCGAGCCTGTGCCTATTTCCAACACGGTTTGGGCTGGGTTGTCAGTCTCTAATAATAACTCTGTCATTCGCGCTACTATGTAGGGCTGGGATATGGTTTGACCCTGACCAATAGGTAAGGCAGTATTTTGATAAGCTTTGTGTTTCAGGGCATCAGGCAAAAAAATCTCTCTAGGCGTTTTGGCTATAGCGTTCAGCACCTTGGTATTCTTAATACCTTCTTTATGTAGAAGTTGAGCAAGGCTTTCACCCTTACGTGATGTTAATCTCATGTCATGCCTATTTTTATTCTTATTGGGTGTAATTTTCACTCTAGGGTGTTAAGCCTTAGCTAAGTTGTTATCTTGTACATCTAGCAATTCCCGTAATACTGAGGTAGCAAAGGTGCCTGCTGGAAGTGAAAAAATTAAATTTAATGTATCATTTGACCAAGACCATTCAAGATCATTGGGAAATAAGTTAATGGCTCTTCTTTCTTGATTTAGGCCTAAATTTTCAAGTGTATGGGCGATAATAAGGTGTTGCTGTGCTAGATCGTGCTCAAACTGCAATGCATCGGATTCGCTTGCTAAGTGACCCTTACCCCACAACGGAGCTGACAAGTATATGTCCCGTTGTTGGATGCGTTGAATAATACAATTATCTATCTGCTGTGCACAGAAGAAGCTATTACTACCCGCTAGTTGCATCACATCACCAGACAGCGGTTTGTTGTGACAACCATTTAGCAATCTACTGTGTAACATTTCATTAAATAACCATGAACGTAGAGCTGATATAGCCATTGAACGTTTGTTTCGATTACGGATAGTTTCGCCGTTGATCATCTTGTCAGCTAACACTAAGTTGCCGCCACGGGGATCATGAAGAGTGTTTCCAAATCGCTGGGATCCATAATAATTGGGTACACCGCTTTGTTTTATCTGTTGCAGTCTTTCATCAATGCCAGATGTTGAGCTGAGTTGTCTAAGAGTAATATTAAATTTATTGCCTTTTAACACCCCAGTTCTTAGTTTTTTATTGTGGCGTATTGATTTGAGTACTTCAGCTCCTGGCTCATTGAATTGAGACCAATCAAACTCACCTTTACCCGGCAGATGTACACTAAACCATTGTTCGGTTTGCGCATGTTTGTCTTTGCGCCCTGCGTAAGTCACAGCTCTTAATGGTAATCGAGTAAACTTAGCAATTTGCTCGGCTAAATAAGCCGTATTTAAACCCGTTTTACGTACCCACAAGTAGATATGTTCACCTTCGCCAATAGGCTCATAACCTAAGATCTCGGTGACTTGGAAGTCTTCTGCAAATGACTTAAATTGCCCCAAAATATTCAATTTAGGGTATTGGTGTAACCAGTGATCTATTTTCATTCGGTATCAACTGATTGTTGAGTCAGCAGAACCACAGCGTAAGCGGCAATACCTTCCTTACGACCGGCAAAACCTAATTTTTCGGTCGTTGTGGCTTTAACGTTTACTTGACTCATATCGGCGCTCAAGTCTGCTGCAATATTTTCGCGCATTAACGCAATATGTGGGGCCATCTTCGGAGCCTGAGCAACAATGGTGAGATCCAAGTTGCCAAGTTGATATTGCTGATCTGTGATGAGTTTGTATACGTGACGAAGTAACTCGCGGCTGTCTACTCCTGCCAATGTTGGGTCAGTATCTGGAAAATGTTTACCGATATCTCCTAAGGCTAAAGCGCCTAATAATGCGTCACATAATGCATGTAATACCACATCACCATCAGAGTGGGCAACCAATCCCATATCATGTTCGATTTTTACTCCGGCAATAATAATAGGGCCTGTACCGCCAAATTTATGCACGTCATAGCCATGGCCAATTCGAATACTCATACTTCAGTCAAATCTCCTTCATTACTTAGCTTGCTTTGAGTCAAGTAAAACTCAGCTAACAACAAATCTTCAGGTTGGGTGATTTTGATATTCGAGGCACATCCCTCTACTAACATCACTTTTTCGCCTAAAAGTTCCATGGCAGATGCTTCATCAGTGATCTTTGTTTGTTGCTGGATTGCTGTATTCAACGCTTTTTTTAACGTGACCAATTTAAAAAACTGTGGTGTTAATGCGTGCCATAAATGTTCTCTAGATTCGGTTTGTTTAACGATATTTTGCCCGTTCACTTTGACATTAACGGCTCGTTTCATCGTATCGCGAACCGGTGTTGCCAGTATGCCACCTGTGCTGCCTTGTTCTGCTAATTGCAAAAGGGCGGTTAAATCTGTTGCAGCGAAACAAGGGCGTGCTGCATCATGTACTAAGACCCATTCTTCATCATCAGTTAGATAATTCAGCCCTGCTAACACCGAATCACAGCGCTCTTGGCCACCCACAACCACCTCAATACACGGATGACTAGCAATGGGTAATTGAGCGAATAATATATCGTTAGGATTCAATACTACAATCACTCGTTGCACTTGGCTGTGTTCAAGTAAATTAGTGAGGGTGTGTTCAATAATCGTTTTACCGGCAATATGCAGGTATTGTTTAGGGCAATCTGTTTTCATCCGTTTGCCAATACCGGCGGCAGGGACAACAACTGAATACTGAGAAAGTGTGGGCATTAATACTAATCTTCAGTTGGCAAAATACGATAAAATGTTTCGCCTTGTTTTATGAGGCCTAATTCATTTCTAGCTCTTTCTTCTGCCGCTTCTAAACCAATTTTCAAATCGTGGATATCCGCTTTTAACAAACTATTGCGCTGCCTTAAATTGGCATTATGGGTAACTTGCAACGCCACTTCTTTTTTCATAATCATAAAGTCAGGTACGCTATTTTTACCAAACCATAAACGATATTGAAGCAGACAAAATAGTGTGAATAAAACTGTCACTACCCATTTCATAGTTTTTGTCTCCAATTCGTCGCCATTGGCCTATTATGCAGAGGTTTTGAGGGTAGGGCTAGTGGTATCAAAACCATATGTTATCGTCTGGTGAGAGAAAACGGTCTAACTCAGGAGTTAGATGTCATATAAATGATGATCAGGTGCTTCTTCTAATTCAATAATTTGTCAAAAAGTTTCTTTTTTAACTCATCTTTTTTCTCGTCGAACACACTACTAAATTGCGCATTTAGTAGTTCGTTAAAACTGCCTAAATCTGCATCAGCTAACTTTTCCCAATCAAGCCACTGAGCTAAATGGCTGTTGTTATCACCCAACATACCTTCTGTTTTTTTATTCAGTTTTTGCTTTAATTCGTCGAGCTTGGCTTGTTGTTCAGTACTAACGTTAGCTAACAATGCACCGCCAATTTGTTTGTTAAGATCAGAGCTCAAAGACACATCAAGATTACCTATAGTTCCGCTAATATCGGTATTGATAATCAGTTTGTTAAGTTGATTTAACGTTTCAGCCACAATATTGGTTATCTTATTGGTACCAGTTGCTTTGATGATTAAGTTCTTTAAATCAATGTTACCCGCACCCGAAACCGCCTCTCCATTTAACGCTACTTTGCCAGTACTTGATAAGAGACCTGAGTCTAATTGGCTAGTTAGTTTTTCCTGTGAAACTAAGTTTAATTCAGATAACTTTAAGCCCGATAATGCCCAGTTTTGATTAGCTTTAGCACCGGATGGACTTAACCAGAAATCGCCATTTAGTATCAAGGACTGCCATAATGAGCTGCTGCTTGAATTCACAGAAAATACAGTCGGGATCCCTAACACATCATGTTGATGGGTAATGTCTTGCCAATCACTGATAATGGTTTCTTGTTGCCATTGCAGGGATATTTGCGCTTTTTTGATCCATAAATCTGGTAATGTAGACGTATCGTCAAAGCTTATCCATTTGCCTGCGTAACCTATTTGTGCTTCTTCAGCTTGTCCCTGAGCGATTAACATTGGACCTACAATATCAAAAACGGCTAAAGCATATTGACTCCACTCAGCTGCTTTTTCTCCAAATACCCAAGTGGTCACATCATTGATGGCATCTGCATCACCCGCGACCAAAGATTTTAATTGTTCATAATCTTGCCCAGGCGCAGATCTAAGTGCCGCCAATTGAGGTGCTAATGCATTTTTAGCTGCAGTAATCGATTGTTTAAAATCCCTTAACAATTTTTTATCTTGTAATATTTCTTGCTTGAGTTTATCAAATTCTTTTTTGGCCGCAGCTAACTTTATAGGATCTTTATAATCTGCCTCAGTTAAGGTTTTAATTTGCTTTTGGTAATCAGCTAGTTTGTCTTTTTCAGGTAATGTTGCATATTGCAGTTGCAGCGTATCATTGTGTTTTGCGTATACTGCTCGCGTTCCCTCAATGGCTTTGGTGGTTTTAAGTGGCGACTTGGCCAATATGACATCCACGCTTGGTAATGCTTTAGGGTCAGCAAAAATATTTTTAGTTTGGCTTGGTTGTTCTGCAATGTCTTGGTAAACGTCACCTTCGGATTCTCTTAAAGAACCCAATTGTACGCCGCTAATGGTTAGACTATCGATAATTAGTTTACGTAATAACAATGGGGCCAAGTCAATTTTAGCCGAAACAGACTGGGCTTCGAATTGATTAGTATGTGGTGCTTTTGGATCGGTAAGTTGTATATGATTGAGGGTGATTCCAAAAGGTGAAAAGGTATGCTCAACTGAGGTAATATTTACTTCTGCACCAGTTGTTTTTGCTAGGCTTTTTTCAGCCAAGAGTTTGATCCAGTAATCCATAAATACCAAGCTGATAGCGGCAATTAGCCCAACAATAACAAAAAATGTAATCAAGCCGGGCAAACGAATAATAGACTTCATATTTATGCTCCTATTGCTTGATAAAGTTGGTAAAAGTTAGTGCCTTTAATAAATTGCACTATGCGCCATTGATTGACCCATTGCATAAATCTTTGACGATACTGTTCAATTAACTTTTTACTACCTATCAATACGAAGGGAAATACAATGACTGAGACCAGAAGACTGCCTAAGGTAAGAGTATGGTAAAACTGGCTTAATTGGCCGAAGTACGAGCTATACAGAGCTGTCCAAAACGATTGCATATTTTCATTGAGTAATAATCCTTCTCCTAAATTCGATAGCATCATACTCAGTGGAATAGTCAGTATCGAAAACGCAGCCCATGAAATAAGAAAGCCCGTTACATTCACTCGAAAAAACAATACGCTGAAGAGCAATAAAAGTGAGTGCAAACCTAAAATTGGAGTGAGGCCCATTACCATGCCAAGGGCAAAGCCATATGCTAACTGCCAAGGGGAAGAATCTGAATTTAAAGCTTTAAAGAGTTTGGCTAACATGTCCATTCTGATGCCTTTTTGAGGTTATATATCAAAACCATTTACGGGTAAAAAATACATCTTGAATAACCACATCGGTGACAGAAATCGAGACACTTGTTTAGCCAATTTTTTGGTCAAATATGATGGTCGATTTAGACTCTGTCAGACGATATTTTACTACATCCAATTATCGTTTCTACGCCTTTTTTTAGGCAAGTAGGTAAGAATAATTCCTAAAAGCAAACTAATAACTGCCACTATCCCCCCGCGGGTGAACCATTCCATTTGTGCTGTTTGGTCATAATCGGCAAGGGTTTGCGTTATTTTTACATTTTCTTTTTCAGCATCACTCAGTTTCTTTTTTAAGTTGGTGTTTTGCGAAGTAAGATCCGCTATTTGTTGGTTGAGTAAATCATTACTCTCCCGCTGTTGGTTGATGGCTTTTTCAGTCTCTTCTACTTGTAGTTTTAGACCAGGTACCAATGCTCTATCACTTTTACTGGCACTAATAAATTGTGCATCAACCCAACCTGTTCGTTGTTTATCATCAATGATTTCAACAAAATTTTTCTCAGTATCCTCTTGCAACAACGTGATACGGGTACCTGCGACAACCGTGCCTAAAATTCGGAAATTTCTTCCAGGCCCTGCATGTAAATAAGTAAATAAATCATCAGAAATATAACGAATTTCACCTTCACTATCATTCGGCTCTTGGGCCAGCGACTGGACACTTAAAAGACTGCTAGCGATGCATAAAAAAAGAAAAACTATTTGCTTGCGCATAATCAAAAAAACTTACTCCAAAAAAATTGCTGTAAATGGTATTGCTTGGCTAAAAGAAAGGCAAGGGACTATTTGTGTTTAAGCCAATCGAGTTGCAGTACTGATGCGCTTTTGCGACAGTTCTTCATTGAATAGTCGAATTTGAAAGGCTAAGGTGAGGCAAATATGCCGAAATTCACTTTTATCAGCCGAAAAGGTTTTATGGAATACGAAATTGAACTTAAATTACTCACCAATGAAAAAGCTGGTGAGGTTATTGAAAAAAAGTTGCTGTCACAGCTGAATGCTAGCGTAACGCAAGAAACTCAAAGATTAACCAATCATTATTTTGATACACCAGATAGAACGTTAAGACAACACGATATTGGCTTGAGAATTCGAGGAAACAACCAAAAGTTTGAGCAAACCTTAAAAACTGCTGGAAAATCCATGGGTGGATTACATCAACGTCCCGAATATAACGTACAACTCGATGGGTCAAAAAAACAAAATGTAGATGTTCCTACACTTAGATTGTTTCCTTTGTCAGCATGGCCCAACACTATTGATGTTGATGATCTGCAAGCTAAAATAGAAACGCTGTTCACCACTCACTTTGAGCGCCGAATCTATTTGCTTACATTCTCAGATGGCAACATTGTAGAGTTGGTATGGGATCTAGGTGAGGTAACATCAGGAAACAAAAGTGTCCCGATTTGCGAAATTGAGCTGGAACTCAAAAAAGGCTCTACAGCAGCACTTTTTAATATAGCTAAACGTATTGTTTGTTTACTGCCAATCACTATTGGCAATGACAGTAAGGCAGCTCTGGGATACAACTTGTGTGATGGTTCGCCAGTCAAAAAGTTTGAGCAGTATCAACAAATTCTACCTAAAAACATGCAGATTGAAGCTGAGGAATTTGTCCGTTTGTTGACATTCCTGCTCCAAGATTTCCAAATGTTTTCAGCTGAAATAAGACGCCACCATAGCCTGAAATTAGCTGCTAATATCAAACAGATATTAAATGCTTTGGTCGATAATTTCGAAGGTTTCAGTCATCATTTTCCATGCTCATCTTTAAAGCTTATTCATATGAAACTGAAGACCTTAGTCGATGATTGGTTTTTGGTAACGCAACAAAATGATAAAAATGCTATTCATGATGTATTGGTAAGAGCGCAGACAACTCAATTGCAATTAGACATTGTGCAATGCTTAGTTGAACGGCCTTGGTCTTCTAATATTTAGTTCTATTTGAATTAAGTAAGTGAAAGTTCGTTTTATAGCTTATTTTTAAAGGTTAATTATTTATGAAGTTTGGCTGTAGAAACACAAATTAAGGCTATGACCTTATTGATTGTTAACCCTACAAAAACCATAGGAGCGCCCATGAAAGCGTCTGATTTATTTGTAAAAGCCCTCGAAGCAGAAGGTGTGGAATATATATTTGGCATTCCAGGGGAAGAAAACCTCGATTTATTGGAATCTTTGCGAAAGTCACCCATCAAACTTATTTTGACTCGCCATGAGCAAGGCGCAGGGTTTATGGCCGCCACCTATGGTCGATTAACCGGTAAAGTCGGGGTGTGTTTATCGACACTTGGCCCTGGAGCAACTAATCTGGTTACGCCAGCTGCATATGCACAATTAGGCGCAATGCCTATGTTAATGATAACGGGACAAAAACCGGTTAAAACCAGTAAACAAGGGCGTTTTCAGGTTATTGATGTTGTCGATATGATGCGTCCTATTACCAAATATACCACCCAACTCGTCAGTGGCGACCGTATCCCTTCAGCGGTACGTGAAGCATTTAGGTTAGCTCATGACGAACGACCGGGTGCTACGCATATTGAATTACCAGAGGATATTGCGGCTGAAGACACCAGTGCTTATTTATTGACACCTAGCGTGAGTCGACGTCCTATCGCCGAATATAAAGCAATTAATAAAGCCGTAGAGATGATTGAAGCGGCTAAGTCACCATTGCTGCTTATAGGAGCTGCAGCTAACCGTAAATTACCTTCTAAAATGCTTAAAGAGTTGGTAAGCAAAACCGGCATCCCTTATGTCACCACCCAAATGGGTAAAGGTGTACTTAACGAAAGTGACGATTTATTTATGGGCAACACAGCCTTGTCAGCGGGTGACTTTGTGCACCGTATCATTGACCGCGCCGATTTAATCATCAATGTTGGTCATGATGTGGTAGAAAAACCGCCTTTCTTTATGAACAATGATGGTCAGCAGGTTATACACATAAACTTTGAGCCTGCAGCGGTTGATCCGGTGTATTTTCCACAACTAGAAGTGATTGGCGATATAGCCAATACTATCTGGCAGATGAAAGAGCAGATAGTTACTAAAGCCAGCTGGGATTTTAGCTTCTTTATTAAAGCCCATAACGCTTCCCTGGCACATAAAGCTGAAAGTGAAAATGATGATCGTTTCCCAATCTTACCTGAGCGTTTTGTTAGAGACATTCGCAGGGCCATGCCAGATGAGGGCATAGTTACGCTCGACAACGGTGTGTATAAAATTTGGTTTGCACGTAATTACCCGGCAGCCTTGCCTAATACCTTATTACTGGACAATGCCTTGGCGACCATGGGTGCCGGTTTACCCTCGGCTATGGCAGCTAAAATAGTGTATCCAGACAGACCCGTTATCTCAGTATGTGGTGACGGTGGATTTATGATGAACAGCCAAGAGTTAGAAACGGCTGTGCGTCTCAAATTACATATAGTTGTGATCATTCTGCGTGATGATGCTTATGGCATGATCAAATGGAAACAAGCCAATATGGAATTTGAAAACTACGGTTTAGATTATGGCAATCCTGACTTTGTTAAATACGTAGAAAGTTATGGTGGCCAAGGCTGGCGTATTGCCGCGGCCGATGAGTTGCTACCCCAAGTGCAAAAATGTTTAGCTGAGCCTGGTGTGCATTTAATTGACGTGCCAGTGGATTATTCATTAAATGACAAAACATTAAATCAAACGCTGCGCCTGCGTAGTGAAGCTATTTAATCCAGAATTACCTAGGAGAATTTATGTTAGCAAAAGCTTACCCCTACTATCTGGCTAATGAAGCCGTATTTGCCAATCAAGATTTGGCGGTAACAAATAAATACACTAATGAAGTGGCGACTTACACTGCCCTTGCCGATGCTAAGGTCATTGACCAAGCGATTGCCGCTGCAGCAGCAAGTCAGCCTTTATTAAATAAAATGGCACCTTATGAGCGCCAGAATATTCTTAATCACTGTGTCAAACGGTTTGAAGAAAGGTTTGACGAATTGGCCCATGCTTTATGTATCGAAGCAGGCAAACCAATCAAAGACTCCCGGGGAGAAGTCACACGGCTAATTGATACCTTTAGAATTGCTGCTGAAGAATCTGTGCGTATGCATGGCGAAGTCATTAACCTTGAAATTACGCCCCGTGCTAAAGGTTATACTGGCATGTACAAACGCGTACCTATCGGTCCATGCTCGTTTATTTCTCCTTTTAATTTCCCGTTAAATTTGGCTGCTCATAAGGTAGCACCGGCTATCGCCACAGGTTGTGCTTTTGTTCTTAAGCCCGCTAGCAGAACGCCCCTAGGTGCATTGATTATTGGCGAGGTCTTAGCTGAAACAGACCTTCCTAAAGGCGCTTTTTCTATTCTGCCATGTAGCCGAGACGGTGCAGATTTATTTACCACAGATGAAAGATTTAAGTTACTAAGCTTCACCGGTTCGCCCCAAGTGGGGTGGGCACTAAAAGCCAAAGCAGGCAAAAAACCTGTGATCCTTGAATTAGGTGGTAATGCCGCTTGTGTCGTTGATGCAGATTCAGACTTAGACGATGCGATTGAACGTATCGTATTCGGTGCTTATTACCAGTCTGGTCAAAGTTGTATCAGTGTACAACGAGTGATTGTGCATGAGTCAATCTACGCTGAGTTCAAACAACGTTATACGAATAAAGTCGCGAACTTAGTCCACGGCGACCCATTGCATGAAGATACCTTTATTGGCCCGATGATTTCAGAATCAGAAGCTTCAAGGCTAAATAACTGGATACAAGAGGCTGTTGCAGCGGGGGCCAATTTATTATGTGGCGGAAAACGCGACGGCAACATGTTGCAAGCCACTTTATTGGAGAACGTTCCAAATGATTCGGCTATCAATACTGAAGAAGCATTTGGTCCCGTTTCAATTATCAGCTCATTTAGTGATTTTGATGAAGCGCTAAAAGAAGTTAACAATAGCCAATTTGGTCTGCAAGCTGGAGTATTCACTAGAGATATCTACAAAGCTCATAAAGCATGGAACGAATTGGATGTGGGTGGAGTGGTGATAGGCGACGTGCCAAGCTGGCGAGTAGATAACATGCCTTACGGTGGCGTCAAAGAGTCAGGTTTAGGCCGTGAAGGTATCACTTTTGCCATGGAAGATATGACTGAGATTAGATTGATGGTGTTAAGGACCCCAAGTTAACAATTGATGCCAATCAAATATTTAACGATAAGTTTGAGTGTAATACTCAGGCTTGTCGTTAACGTTAGCCTTCTTCATCTTTAAAAAAAGCTTGTAGGATTTTTCCGGTAAACTCTTTTCTTAAATAAAACCCTCTTGGTCTGGTGTGAATCATCTGGCCATCTTTACCAACAGCTTCAGTTAATACATTGCCGTTGGCCGCCTTAGGGCGAAGTTGCAGATATTGACCGTGCCTCGCGGTAATGTTTTCTATTTGACCAAGGGCTATCATTTCCATTAACTCTTCCCAGTCGCTGCGCAATTGTTCGTCTTGGGATACATCGGGGGACCATAAAAAGGGAGTAGCGATGCATCTATCTCGTGGTGCGACTTCTCTTCTACCATCGATAGGGACCCAAAGTACTTGTTGAATTTTATTTTTGACGCTGCTGGTTTGCCATTCTATGCCCGCTATATTGGTAAGCGGTGCATAACATACATAGGTAGTTTCTAAAGGCCTGCCGTGTTTGTCTATGGGAATGGTTTTTAACTCTATGCCTAAGTTGGCAAAGTCTTGTTGGGTTTTAGAGCCTGCGCTGGCGCCTAGACACAGTTCAATAAGTTGGCCCGTCCAGCCCTTTTCGCGTTTGAAATTTACGGGCACTTTCACACGTGCCGTTTCGGCGACGTCACTTAGCGTAAGTCCTGCCAACGCTTCTGCTCTTTTCATTAGCTCTTGGATAGATTTAGGTTCTGACTTTGGCATACTAAATATTTTCATTTGGGCACGTTAGCTTGGGAATACTTTTTTTATTACTTTGAATGCGCAGTAGTTTATGGAAGAATGCGTAACATTAAAAGAACTGAGTTCTCGGGAGTCTAAGTGATTGATGCCGAAGGATTCCGCGCCAATGTTGGTATAGTGATTTGCAATGAGTTAGGCCAGGTTTTTTGGGCAAGGCGCTATGGGCAACATTCCTGGCAGTTTCCGCAAGGCGGAATCGATGAAGGTGAAACTGCCGAACAAACAATGTATCGCGAACTCCATGAAGAAGTAGGTTTAAAGCCAGAACATGTAAAGATTTTGGCTGTTACCAAGAATTGGTTGCGTTACAAACTGCCTAAGCGATTGGTTAGGCAGGGAAGCAGTCCTGTTTGTATTGGACAGAAGCAGAAGTGGTTTTTACTGCAACTTGTCTGTAAAGAAGGGGATGTGGATTTACTACAATCAGGTCATCCTGAATTTGACGACTGGCGCTGGGTGAGTTTTTGGTACCCGGTGCGTAATGTGGTTTCTTTCAAGCGGGATGTGTATCGTCGTGTGATGAAGGAGTTTGCAGCTACTGCAATGCCAGAAATCTTAGGGCAAAATCAAGGTAACTATCAAAAATCTAAGCGTCGCAGAAAGGCTTAATTAACGAACCAGATATACATGAGAGATAAATACGTCTTATGCTAACCACGCTCAAACGCATCGTTCAAGAAGTGAATCAAATCCCCGTATTTGATGATGCGTTAAGCTGTTTGGCAAATAGGTTAATAGAAGCTTTAAAAGTTGACTCATGTAGTATTTATTTGGCCGATTACGAACATCAGCATTTTATGTTGGTGGCCACTGAAGGTCTAGCAAAAGCCGCTGTAGGTCAAGTGTCTATTGGTTTTTCTGAAGGTTTAGTTGGCTTAATCGGTCAACGAGAAGAGCCCCTCAATATTAGCGATGCTCAAAGACATCCTCGCTTTAAACACTACCCAGAAGTACAAGAAGATAACTACCACGCTTTTTTGGGTGCCCCGATAATCCATCAACGCAAAGTACTAGGCGTGTTAACGCTTCAACAGCAACACAAGCGACGTTTTAGTGAAGACGAAGAAGCGTTTTTGGTGACACTTGCGATGCAATTGGCTGTTGAAATTGCCAATGCTAAAGCACGGGGTTCGATTAACCTTTTGCAAGAAAATATCCCTAAAGATTGGCAGAAATCCCTAAAGGGTGTGCCAGGCTCTTCAGGATTAGCCAGTGGTGTGGGTTATTTACAAAACATGATGGTCAGTATTCATAATCATGTTCCTAAGCGCAGTCAAAATCAGCAGATACAAGTTCAAAATTACCGTCAGGCAGTGAAACAAACGCAGGCGGACATGGCAGTGTTGTCTGAGCGAATTCAAGGTGAAGTACCTGAAGATGTACGTGCCATTTTCCAGCTGTATTACCACCTACTCGATGCCAACAGTCTAGGCCGAGACGTTGAAAAAGAAATCAAGTCTGGCTGGGATGCGCCTACATCCTTAAAAATGGTGGTAGAGAATTATATTCGTCAATTCCAAGCCATGAATGACCCTTACATGCGCGAGCGTGCTGTAGATGTTGAAGATATGGGCAATCGGGTCTTGGCAAACATATTGGGGATAACCGCTGATAAGCAAGTAACACGTGTGATCCCAGAGCACTCTATTTTGATTGCCGAAGAAGTCACAGCCGTGATGTTGGCTGAGTTTCCTAGTGAAAAACTCATGGGTATAGTGTCTATGCGTGGTTCAACCAACTCCCACGCGGCGATCATGGCAAGGGCCATGGGTGTGCCTGCAGTGATGGGGCTGAGCAATATCCCTATTGCTTTATTGAACGAAAAAGAAATTTTACTGGATGGTTATACCGGTGACGTCATTGTTTCACCAAATGTCACTATTAGGCGTGAGTTCGACCAGCTTGTTCTAGAAGAGCAATTATTATCTGCACGTATTCATTCTGAAGATACTTTACCGGCTATCACTACAGACAACTGCGAAATACGCCTGTTTACCAACGCAGGTTTGTCACTTGAAGCGGAAAAAAATGATAATCCATATTCTGATGGCGTAGGGCTGTTTCGTACTGAAATCCCTTTTATGATGCGTGAACGATTTCCTACTGAACAAGAACAAGTGGAGTTATATCGATCTTTACTTGAAGCGGAACCTAACAAGCCATTCACTATGCGAACTTTAGACGTGGGGGGAGATAAACCTTTACCTTATTTTCCTATTTCTGAAGAAAATCCATTTCTTGGTTGGCGTGGAATTCGTATGACACTAGATCACCCCGAAATATTTTTGGTGCAAATTCGTGCAATGCTGCGAGCCAGTATTGGTTTAGACAACTTAAGTATTATGTTGCCGATGATAACGTCGGTAAGTGAAGTGAGTGAAGCTAAACGTCTTATTAGGCAAGCTTTTTATGAGGTTGAAGAAGAGGCCCAAGAACATGGCGAAAGCCTACGGATGCCTAAAATTGGGGTGATGCTTGAAGTTCCGGCCGTTCTTTATCAATTACCACAGCTGTCTAAAATCGTCGACTTTTTCTCGGTAGGCAGTAACGATTTAACCCAATATTTATTAGCAGTAGACCGCAACAACCCTCGTGTGGCTGATTTATACGATAGTTATCACCCAGCGGTATTAAGCGCTTTGTGTAGTATTGCAAAACATTCTGAATTGTTGCAAGTGCCGGTTACTGTTTGTGGTGAGCTAGCTGGAGAGCCCGGTGGTGTTGTATTATTGCTTGCAATGGGTTATCGGAAACTCAGCATGAATAACCATAACTTGCTCAAAGTGAAATGGGTCATACGCAATATTCATCGAGGTAGCGCAGAACAATTGTTAGCCAAAGTATTGACCTTAAACAATCCGCAGGATGTGCGAGAAGAAATAAATAACTATCTTGAATCAGTGGGATTAGGCGGCTTGGTTCGTGCTGGCATTTAAGACAAAATAAATTTTGAAGTACAATGAAGTACAGAGAGACGAGTAAGAATGCAACAGTATTTACAATTAATGCGCCACGTATTAGACACAGGCGTTAAAAAAGAAGATCGCACCGGTACAGGTACAATTAGTGTGTTCGGATACCAGATGCGCTTTGACTTGAATTCAGGGTTCCCTCTGGTCACGACTAAAAAGTGTCACATGCGATCCATTATTCATGAACTTTTATGGTTTTTAAAAGGCGAAACGAATATCGCTTATTTGACCGAAAATAATGTCAAGATATGGGACGGATGGGCTACCGATTCTGGCGAGTTAGGACCGGTTTATGGAAAACAGTGGCGTAGTTGGGAAGGTGCAGATGGACAAGTTATTGATCAAATCAGTGAGCTTGTTGAGCAAATCAAAACAAACCCAGACTCAAGACGTTTAATTGTCAGTGCTTGGAATCCCGCTGTATTGCCCGATACCTCCTATTCACCAAAAGAAAACGCGCAACAAGGCAGGCAAGCATTACCACCTTGTCATACCATGTTTCAGTTCTATGTATTAGAAGGAAAGTTATCTTGTCAGTTATACCAACGCAGCGGCGATATCTTTTTGGGTGTGCCTTTTAATATTGCTAGTTATGCGTTGTTAACTATGATGTTAGCGCAAGTCTGTGATCTTGAGCTGGGCGATTTTATTCATACGCTGGGTGACGCTCACTTATATGTTAATCACCTTGAGCAAGCAAAATTACAACTCACTCGCGAACCCTACCCCTTGCCGAAAATGATCATCAACCCTAGTATTGATGATATCTTTGCTTTTGACATCAATGATTTTGAATTGAAGGACTATCAAGCACATGACCACATCAAAGCACCAGTGGCTATATAATTTATTCGCTAGACAGACCAAAAATAGGTGACAATGGCCATATGACTACCCCCGTACTTATTTGTGACGATTCGAGTTTTGCTCGTAAGCAAATGCAAAGATCTATTCCAGATGGATGGGATGTAGATATAAGCTTCGCTGAACATGGACAGGAAGCCTTAGAGATGATCCGAGCTGGTAAAGCGGACGTGATGTTTCTAGATTTAAATATGCCTGTCATGGACGGTTACCAGACCATGCAAGTCATCAAGGATGAAGATTTACCTACCATGGTAATTGTGGTGTCGGGTGATGTGCAACCTGAGGCGCGGGCACGAATGTTGGAATTGGGGGCAATAGAATTTATTCGCAAGCCAACCGACAACGCTAAGCTTGTAGAAATTCTTACACAATTTGGTTTGTATTCCGGTGAAGCTTCAGCCAGTAAGCGCGCAGAAGAAGTTACTCCCACTGCAAAAGATTCCCACACAGAAAAATTAGATGCTTATCGTGAAATGGCCAATGTGGCGATGGGGCAGGCGGGCGAAAGTTTAGCTACGTTATTAGGTGAATTTATTGATTTACCTATCCCGAATGTGAATTTGATCACTAATACTGAATTACACATGGCTATGGCTGATATTCAACGTAACGATAGTGTTTCTGCCGTATCTCAAGGTTTCATTAGCGCGGGTATCAATGGGGAAGCACTGGTTATTTTTAACGACTCTAACTTCGGTAATATGGTTAAGCTTCTCAAATATAGTGACGATAAAAGTAGCCACTCTTTGGAGCTTGAAGCCTTGATGGACGTATCAAATATTCTGATTGGCGCTTGTTTAAGAGCACTTTCAGAACAACTCCACTCGGTTTTTAGCCATAATCACCCCATTATTTTGGGTCGACACTGCGATTTGGACGATATCCTCAAAAACACCACTCAAAGAAAAGAAGATATGTTGGCGATCGAAATTGCCTATTCCATTAAGAGCCAAAATATTAACTTTGACTTGTTACTCTTATTCCCGAACAAATCTATCGACTTAGTATTCGATAAACTTGTCACATCTTATCCTTAAGGTCGAATTTTATGGCAGTTGATAGCAGTTTGGCGGAAATGCATTGGAAACACGACCTCCTCGGTTCTATTGAGGTGGGAATTGTGGTGTTAGATAAAGAGTTTAATGTGCAGGTATGGAACCAGTTTATGGAAAACCATAGCAGTATTGTGCCGGGAATGATCCAAAATAAAAATGTATTTGAGTTTTTTCCTGAAATAGACAGGGAGTGGTTTACTCGAAAAGCAGCACCCGCTTTTTCGTTGAAGAGTCCTGTGTTTATTATTTGGGAGCAGCGTCCGTATTTATTTCATTTTAACTGCAATCGTCCCATTACTTCAAAAGCTAATCATATGTATCAAAATATCACGATTTTTCCGTTGGCATCTTTAACGGGTAAAGTGGATCAGGTCTGTTTGGTGATATACGATGTGACAGATGAAGCCGTAAGCCGACTGGGGATGCAATCACTTAACCGCCAGTTACAAAAAGTGAGTCAAATAGACGGTTTGACAGGACTTTACAACAGACGCTTTTGGGAAGAGCAGTTTGTGATGGAGTACAAAAGAGATATGCGCAGTGAAAGCCCTTCAGCCCTTATCATGTTGGATATCGACAATTTAAAAAAAGTGAATGATACTTATGGCCACCCTGCAGGTGATGAGGTCATTAAAGCTTTGGCTGGTATCATCAAAAAAACCATCCGAGAAACAGATATCGCCGGTCGTTATGATGGTGAAGAATTTTCGGTCATATTACCTGATACACCTGTAGCTAACGTAGAGTTTGTAGCTGAGCGTATTCGTCGTTTAGTTGAGAAATATATTGTGGTATATGATGAGATAAATATTTCATTTACCGTCAGTATCGGAATTTCAGGTTTTAAGCACACCTATAAAGATAGTACCCAATGGTTGGACATGGCTGATAAAGCTTTGTATCAAGCAAAAGCGGCGGGCAAAAACCAAGTCTTACTTGCTGAATAGACTGACCAAAAGTCGTGCCCTAGTGATGGGATATTTCCAATACCAAGACTGTTACCTTAATTACGATTACGGAATAACCCGTTAATGAATGATATCCCTAAGACTTCGCAAGCAACTTGGTTAGATACCCTAAAGTCGTTTAAACATCCTCGGGTTATCACAATGTTGTTTTTTGGCATTTCAGCTGGATTACCTTTGTTACTGATATTTTCATCTTTAAGCTTGTGGTTACGTGAGGCGGGAATAGATCGTGCAGCCGTCACTTATTTTAGCTGGGCCGCCTTAGGTTATTCTTTTAAATTTGTTTGGGCACCCTTGGTAGATAGCTTACCGATCCCAATTTTAACTCGTTTTTTGGGCCGCCGACGAGCCTGGATGCTTTTGTCACAAGTCATGATTATGCTAGCCATTGTCGCTATGGCCTTTGTTGACCCGGCCACGCAACCCTTAGTAGTTATTGCATGGGCAGCGGTATTATTAGGCTTTTCATCGGCGACCCAAGATATAGTGATTGATGCCTATCGAATTGAGTCTGCCGATACTCAGCTACAAGCATTAATGTCATCTAGCTACATTGCCGGTTACCGAATCGGTATGCTGATTGCAGGAGCTGGCTCCTTGGTGTTAGCCAGTTATTTTGGCTCGAGCATGGGTGAATATGATTATCTGGCTTGGCAAACAACCTATCTAATTATGGCTGCGATGATGTCGATCGGTGTGATAACCACCTTAGTGGTCAGCGAGCCGCAATCAAATTATCTCACTCAAGCTCAAGATAAGCACCACCAATTAGGTTTTTTCTTGTTGTTTATATTTGCTGTTATTGGCTTTGTGGCTAGTTTTTATTTGACGGCATCTGATGCAGTATCGGCAAAAGCAGCATTAAGTACGCTGATTGCTAACAGCTATTTAGCCGGTGCAGTGATTGAGTTTGCTCGCTTAGCCTTAGCCTTAATAGTTGCTGGTCTTATTGCTAAAATAGTAATTGCTAGCGGCCTAGTGCAACAAAAAACAATCCTTGTCACTTATGTGGAACCGGTGAACGATTTTTTCCAAAGATATGGCTGGTCATTAGCGTGGTTATTATTAGCCTTGATTGGTTTATACCGGATCTCCGATATTGTGATGGGCGTAATAGCCAATGTGTTTTATCTCGATTTGGGTTTTACCAAACCTGAAATTGCCAGTGTTGTGAAAACCTTTGGTTTAATAATGACCATTATAGGTGGGTTTTTAGGCGGCCTATTGAGTATACGCTTTGGTGTATTGAAAATTTTGTTTTTAGGCGCATTATTGTCTGCGATAACCAATCTATTATTTATGTTACTTACTCAAGTCGGCTATGATATGACTTTGTTGTATGTGGTTATTTCGGCAGATAATTTATCGGCAGGTTTAGCTAGCGCTGCCTTTATTGCCTTTTTATCTAGTCTGACCAATATTTCATTTACTGCCGTGCAATATGCTATTTTCAGCTCATTAATGACTTTACTACCAAAAATATTAGGTGGCTATTCAGGCACGATTGTTGAAACAATAGGGTATCAACACTTTTTCTTAAGCACTGCATTGATGGGGATCCCTGTATTAGTATTGATTGTGTGGGCCAATAAACGCTTTGATATACATCGTCTTGAAAAAAGGTGAATGCCTTAGCCGGGAAAACTTATAAAATCCTCAAGATGTTGCATTAATAGTCGAAATTAAAGGAGTCTAGGGTCTTATTCCAATACAGTCCAATGGCAATGGATAAATCCCTTCATTTTCAAGGCAGTATAGGCAGGTTTCTAATTCACCTCTTAAGTACGGATCTTCAATCAGTGTGCGCTGAGGCCAGTAATGTATTTGGTGTAATACATGCCAAAATATTTGCTCGGTGTTTTCGTAAGGCAGATGTTTACCTTTTTTGACTTGTGTCCATTCTTCCATGGTATCCCAAAAAAACAAATCCAGTTCTGAATAAGGGATTTTTTGTTGCAAAAAGAAACGGACATAATATGCCAGTTGTTTGGATTTACTGTGTACGAAATCACTAACTGTGGACACTAATAGGACCGTCTAATTTGTGGAGAATCATGTGCTTAGTATAGCTAGAATTTTTATTTTCACAGAGAATAGCGTCTTTTTTGGGATGTGCATTCCTGAAATGTCACTATTTTAAGGCTTTATACCTTCGATTGACTACCACCCCATGTGGCTTATCCAGCCATAAATCTCTTTACCAATATAGGCGCTATATTGCTGATGCATATTAAACCCAAGCAATTCTCGTTGTCTGAATTGCAATTTTAGTGCTTTGACTGCAGTTATTTGACGACGACTCACTGTCTTTCGTGCCCATCCATTATCCCCACTGCTATACAAATCCAATACTGGCATTGGCGTATTGGCTATCCATTCTGGTAGACGTTGATTGTGTTTTCTGTCTGGCCAATAAGGGCTGATTACCACAAGGGCGTCAGGGGAGTTTAATGTCTTTTCGGCATAAATTTTACTTAGCCAAGCGGCACTTGTGCCTTTACTGATGACCAAAAAGAAGCCTGGATACTCTTGGGATTTTTCGATGACGGCTTGTAAAAGAGAGACTAGCTGTTGTTCGTGTTTTACAAATGCCTGTTCATCTATAGTGGTTACCGCAGACTTACTGATATCTAAATCTAATAGTACTGCACTGGCACTGGTTTCTTGTGTATCTGCGGAGGTTTTAGTCTCTTCTTCTTCAGTCGTTGCTTTTCCAGCATCTTCTAACTCGCCCTGTGGGTCGATGGTCGGTATAAAACCTATGTCTGGAGCGGGTATCAAAATAGTGACCCAACCAATTTTGTTCATCTCATTGGCTAAAGTTGCGAAGCCTTCTTGGCCTACTATGGGTATGCCGCTATCAGCAATCATGACTGCTACTCCACGAGTAATAGCGGTAGTGTTTTCTTGTAACACATAAATAATCGGCTGATTGTCAATATCAAAACTTTGGTAGGTATCGGCAAAGAGCCCACGCTGAATATCTAATTGTCTTAGCAAGTGATTATCAGGAGCCGCTAAGCTTTGGTTGCACACAGAAGCGAGCAGTAAGAAAAACAGGATTTTAATAACGATAATGCCTCTGAAAATGTATATGAATAGGTTATCGGAACGTATTAGGTAGTTCTTTAATTTTGCACCAGAGTTTATTTCGTTAATAATAGGTTAACTCATATTTTTATCAGGGACTTCATGTCTACTCTAGCATTTCCGATCATTGAAACTCCGCGATTGTTACTTAATAGACTTACAAAGCATGATCGTGAACCTCTATTCGCCATATTTTCCGATCCCAAAATCATCGAGTACTATGATGTAGAGCGCTTCAAATCCATTGATGAAGCAGATCGTTTGATCGCGTATTTTGACGCTCGATTTGACAGTAACACTGGTATCCGTTGGGCTATTCGTCATAAAACATCAGGTGAATTTCTAGGTACTTGTGGTTTCACTAATTGGAACGAGTTTGATCACACTGCAGTTGTAGGTTACGAGTTATCTAAAGACTACTGGGGCAAAGGTTATGCAACTGAAGCGGTGGGGACTATTATTAATTTTATTTTTGCAGATAGTTTTCATTTCTATGTGCACCGTGTTGAGGCACTCATTTTACCTAGTAATAAGCCTTCAGAAACATTAGTCAAAAATTTAGGGTTTCGTTTAGAGGGAACTTTGCGCGGCAAATGCTACTGGAACAATGATTTTCATGACATGAATATGTTTGGCATATTACGCAATGAGCAAGTTAAACAGTAATAGGGATTTTGACTGATAAAGGGACGTTTATTATCAGATTAAAAAGGCACCTGAGACTCAAAACTCAGGGTCGTTCTGTAACGGGATGACGAAAGCTATGAAACATCCCATGCAGGTTAAGGCTGTCCACCCGCTCTAATGCTTGGTCTTGTAAACAATCTGCATGCTCTTTGCCTGGAACACTCAACAAGCCGCTAGGTTTATTAATATTTCATCATCCTGAGAAACAATTATCCAGATAATTCCATGGGCGGACTGTGAATAACCCGCAATAGGAATTGCCATTTGTCAGTTCCTATTGCGGGTTATTCACAATCAGCCTGACTGCTTCGAGATTGAGTCTCGCTTCGCCCATGATTTTTACAAGGCTATTGATCTGATTCGCCACATGTTCAATTTCCTCATCACGAATGGCGGGGTTCACTTGTTGTAAACTTTGTAATCTAGCTAACTCACCCCCTAACAATTCTTGCATCTGACTTATTCTTTCTGTTTTCACCCTTTCGGCTTTTTGCTCGGCTTCCTGTTGGGCATTGTCCAAACACTTTTCCACCTGAGATTTGAGCGCACTGATAAGTTGATTACCCATTTTAGGTAGCACCGCTTCTAATTGAATAAATTGTTTGTCTATCGATTGTGAGTTGGCATCTATACAGATTTTAACCGGTGTTGGTGGTAAAAATCGTGACAATTGTAGACCATGTGCCGCTTTTGCCGAGAGAACAAATAGGCATTCTAACCAATACGCACCGGCAGGCTTGCTTTTATCTCGACAAAACGCGATCGAGCTTTTGCCTATCACGTCTGTGGTCAACATATCCATAGCATGCTGAATCATTGGGTGATCCCAACTTAGGAAAGTGACATGCTCCAATAACGTTGCAGTTGTGCGCTCATAAGTAATGGTCATACCTTCTTCGTCCAAACCTGGAAGAGGGCTAATCATGGTTTCGGTAGGTCGCAATACATAACAGCTTTCGTCATGATCTTCTTGCAGTAAACCAATAGCATCAAACAGTCGAGTCATAAATAGTTCGAGCTTAGGTGACTGTTCTGCCTGCAAAATTTGCTCTAAAAACACATCGATTCGGCCTTGACCAGATGAATTGAGTTCTAGCAATTTATCTCTACCCTGCTCAAGTTTTAACTTGAGCGCATGGTGCAGGCTAGCGGTTTGATTAATCAGTTGTTCTGACTTAGAAATATCTGTAGGTGCTTGAATACAGGCATGTAACATTTCTTGGGTTTCTTCATACACTGTCATACCTGTGGGGCAGGTGTGTTCGAATGCGCCTAATCCTTGGTGATACCAATCGAGCAACACCTGTTGTGCACTCATATCAAAATAAGGCACATGGATACACACATTGTGCTTTTGCCCAATGCGGTCAAGACGACCTATGCGTTGCTCTAAAAGGTCAGGTACTAAAGGTAAATCAAACAAAATTAGATGGTGTGCAAATTGGAAATTACGCCCTTCACTGCCTATTTCACTACAAATTAGCACTTGCGCGCCATCTTCCGACTGCGCAAAGTAATTAGCCGCTCTGTCCCGCTCAACAATGCCCATGCCTTCATGAAAAACAGTGGAACGCGTGCCCGCTTTAACTCGCAACGCTTCCGATAATTGCAGTGCAGTGCTGGCATTTGCACAAATTGTCAGGACTTTTTCGCCCTTTAATGATTGTAACTGAGAAATAAACCATGCAACCCTAGGGTCGAAATTCACCCAAGTATTCACCACGTCTGGATGTCTTTCCGGGGTCAGTTGTAACTGTAAGTTGCTTGGATCTTCTGACTGTAATAAAGAATATTCCATGGGTTGAACTAATGAGTAGGCATACAATTTTCTTTTTGGAAAGCCACTCACCCCGGCCCGACTGTTTCTAAACAACAATCGTCCTGTGCCATGCTGGTCTAATAAAGTGTGCAGCAGTTTAGTTTTAGTTTGTAAGTCAGATGTATTGATGTCTTTTAACATTTCAGGGGCTGCAAATTGACTGATAGCCTGAATATTGTCGTCGCTCAGTTGCGCACCGCTGAGTAATGGGCCTATGGCAGTCGCCAATCGACTATATTGTTTTTCCTCAGCCACAAAACTTTGATAGTCATGAAAACGCGCAGGGTCGAGTAGCCTGAGTCTAGCAAAGTGGCTTTCATGGCCAAGTTGGTCGGGTGTGGCAGTGAGCAGCAAGACACCCTTAGTGACATTTGCGAGGCTTTCGATAACTTGATATTGCTGAGAAGGCTGACCCTGTGACCAAATTAAATGATGAGCTTCATCCACCACCATCAAGTCCCACTCAGCTTCCAGCGCTTGTTGATAGTAACGACTATTGTGGGTTAAAAAGTCAAGGCTACATATAATCAATTGTTCTGCTTCAAATGGATTGCCGGCGTCTTCAGACATAGCTTCACAGCGTTCTTCATCAAACACTGAAAAAGCCAAGTTTACTCTGCGTAACATTTCGACTAACCATTGGTGTACCAAACTAGAAGGCACAACAATCAACACCCGTTGAGCTCTGGCTGTTAATAACTGCTGGTGAATAATGAATGCAGCTTCAATGGTTTTGCCCAGACCAACTTCGTCGGCCAGCAATACTCTAGGGGCATGGCGCCTACCTACTTCAGATGCAATGTGTAATTGGTGGGGGATCAGATCGACTCTCGCGCCAACAAAACCCAGTAACGGTGAGATGTTATGTTCGAATTGATGCAATAGGCATTGTTCACGTAAATCAAACCACTTAGGATCGTCGAACTGGCCATTTAATAATCGCTGCTCTGGTTGATTAAGTTGGAAGTGATGATCGATGAAGGTTTCTTTTAGAACAACCGCAGCGTTGTTATCAATTCGATGTCCAATATAGGTAAGTTGGTTATCTTTTTCTTGTACTTGCTCAACTAGTAACTCCCAGCCTTCGTGACTTTTTACCTTCTCGCCAATGACAAACTCTATTCGGGTTAAAGGAGCAGTCTGGGCAGCATAAACACGGCTTTCACCTGTGGCTGGAAATAATACTGTGACTGAGCGTGACTCAATTTGTATAATAGTACCCAGACCTAAATCAGTCTCAGTATCACTGAGCCAGCGTTGCCCTAATGCAAAAAATTGTTGCTTAGCCATTGTTCTGTCCTCACCTATGGAATTACTACTTTTGATACTTGCCGTGCGACGGGCGCGCATTGTAGCAAAAATTTAATCTTGAACTGTTTAAAAGTAGATGCTTGTCTAGAGAAAGTGTTTTATTGTACAACGGTAAGCCTGTAGTTAAGTATGTTTTGAGCGCAAGTGTTTACTCGTATCACCTACGCAGATCAAAGAATATGATTTAACTGGCAGGCACTTTATCTAAGTCCTACAGGAGCGCCGGATGTCTAGAAAAAAAGCACTAAGTTCAAAAATTTACGTATTAGATACTAATATTCTCCTTCATGAACCCCTCGCTTTTTTATCCTTCAAAGAAAACGATGTTGTTGTGCCCATGACAGTACTTGAAGAGCTGGATTATATTAAAGACAGTAAAAAAGATGTTGCCAGAGATGCCCGTGTGTCTATTCGAGCCATGGAAAATTTACTTCACGACGCCTCACCTGAAGATTTGATGCAAGGTGTGTCAATGCTAGGCATGGGTGCTGGAGAGTCAGCGCCTACTGGCAGTCTATCGATTTTTGTTGATCATGGCATGCCTGTTTCACAACAGGTGTTCACTAGTAACGAAAACGATAATCGTATTATTAATAGCGCACTGTTTTTACAAAAATCTCAACATATTAAACAAGTGGTATTGGTCACCAAAGACATCAATATGCGCTTGAAGGCCAAGGGAGCGGGTTTGGCACATGTGGAGGACTACCGCACTGATCAGATGGTTACCGATATTAAATATTTGACTAAGGGTTATCATCAGTTTTCTGGTAATTTTTGGGATGAAGTTAAGTCGGTGGATAGCCGTTCTGAAGGCCGAGATACTATTCACACTATCGAACGTAAAGTGTTACCAGAAGCTTATGTGAATGAGTTTTTACTGGATGATAGCCAGCACTTCGCGGGTTTAGTTGAGTCTGTTAGTAGTGATCATTTAGACGTCTTGGACCTAGGATACGAACGACTCATGGGACGCAGAGCTTGGGGCATTACACCAAAAAATATTGGTCAAGCGATGGGCTTACATGCCTTACTCGATCCGCATATTGATTTAGTGATCCTCACTGGACCAGCTGGCAGTGGTAAAACCTTATTGGCTCTGGCGGCAGCACTTGAAATGGTCGTAGAGAAAAACATGTACGACAAAATAATAGTGACCAGAAGTACCCCTGAAATTGCCGAATCCATTGGTTTTTTACCCGGCACCGAAGAAGAAAAAATGGCCCCTTGGCTTGCCGCTATTACCGACAGTTTAGAAGTGCTACATAAAAATGATGAAAACGTAAAAGGCTCAATGAGCTACATCATGGAAAAAGCCAATATTCAATTTAAATCAGTGAATTTTATGCGTGGTCGGAGTATTCAAAATGCCATTGTCATTTTGGACGAATCACAAAATCTCACTGCTGCTCAATTAAAAACCATCATTACCCGCTGCGGCGAAGGTACTAAGTTAATTTGCAGTGGTAATTTGGCACAAATTGACAGTAATTACCTATCTGCAGTCACATCGGGTTTAACCTATATAGTTGAGAAATTTAAGAATTTTTCTGGCAGTGCCACCATTAACTTAGACGGTGTCGTGCGTAGTAGGTTGGCAGAATTTGCTGAAGAACAATTGTAGATAAATAAGCGAGGTTAGTTACCACAGGCAAATAGCTTTATTAGCCTGTGGTCTCTACTTACTTTCTCGATATTATTTGTAAGTTGAGGGCTGGCAACAACATCAATTAGACAAATTATTCACCCATTAAGACCTTTATCTGGCCATGTCTTTGGTGTTGATGGGGATGGGATATCGTATATTCCTGTGATGAGTCACACCCTGAAATGGAAGAGAATTAATATGATATATGTCGTAATGGGTGTATCTGGTTGTGGTAAATCGACGGTAGGAAAAATTCTAGGTGAAAAGTTGTCATTACCTTTTTATGACGCTGATGATTATCATTTTCCAGAAAATATAAAAAAAATGCAGAATGGGAGCCCACTTACAGATCAACAACGAAAACCGTGGTTAACATTATTAGCGGATAAAATTAAATTGTGGGAATCATCAGGTGGGGCAGTATTAGCGTGCTCAGCATTGAAACAAATGTATCGAGATTGCTTGTCATCGACAACTGCAGGTGCGGTTAAGTTTATTTATTTAAAAGGAGATAAGGACCTATTACATTCTCGCTTGACCAATAGAGGATCACATTTTATGCCAGAAGCCTTACTAGATAGTCAATTACAAACTTTAGAACCACCTACAGAGGCTATCACTATTTTAATTGAAAACTCTTTAGAAGAAATAATCTCTCAGATTTTAAAGAACCTTAACTCATGATTTACCTAATACCCAGTTTACTACTGAGAACACTTTATTTGATGAAGATTTAAGAATAAACATTAAAAGCTGTTGGATAACATTACTGTTCATCTGACATTGGCATCGAGCACCGGCAATATCTTTTTTAGCTATCTAAAGCACTTCCTCAAGGCTATACATATTACCCGCTATATCTCGGGCGCTGCGATTGGCAATCTCGCCTAGGGGAATTTTTGCAGGGCCAGTTGGTTCCATTAGCAAATAGTCCATGCCGTCTATATCTAGGGTTTGCTCGTTTGTTCTAAAGGGCAGGACGATACCTAACAATGCATGATTAGGCAGAAACACCATGGCCATTTTCACATCCGGTATTAACGAACGTATTAAGCTTGCCATCAATACTGTTTTGCTATCACAGTCTCCTTGGTTGTTGGCTACCACAGATAGTGGCGGTAAATAGCCTGCACCGTTAGACGTTAAGCGATTCTTTAATTCATTGTAGGGGATGCTTTGTACCCAGCTGAGTACTAAATTGACATAAGCACGGGTTTCACTATTTGTGGGTAATTTGTCATACACGGCTTGGGCTATAGGCAACAGAGCCGCTGTATTTTCAGAAATATAACGTAAATGATCAGGTTTTATGGCTTTTTGACCCATATAAGAACGAAAGTGACTGTAATAATTATCTTTAAGATATTGGTCGAGGGCTTTTTCCTGACTTTGGTTCATTGAACGCTGCCACTTATCTAAGAGATTGTTGGATCTGCTGGTGACTTGTATATGAAGATCTTGCCCTCGATGCTGGATCTGCACTCGGGCTTCTTTGGGATCAATTTTACGAGCCGCTTTATGCAATTCTATATAGACATATTGCTGGGCTAAGTCAGGAATGAATTTTTTATGATTTTGGGTATTTAATTGACGCAACGGCAATGTGAACGCTAGGTCTGTTGTTTGATCTTGATGATCAGACCAAGTGTAGTTGAAATGCATTTCCTTATTTTGTTTGGATTTATTAAAGGATAACTGCTGTGCAAAGCTGGGCAGATGGACGCTCATAAAAGCTATGGTAAGCCATCTTATTGTATTGCGAGATACCTTGATCATAAATATGATTTTGACTCATAGGAGTATAAACACGCCTACGTTATCACCAACTTAACGTAAACGGTAATTTGCTGGTGTTATTGGCGGTTCTGGATCATGTATATGGGTTAGTTAATTTGTTTTAAGCTAAGTTGACCCAGTGAATAGACAACATCGACTAATGGAATAAAACCTGCTGGTGTGGCTAAATTGACATAACCTTGGGGTTGTTCAATTAAAATATCTCCAAAGGTAGTCTGCCTATTTGGTACAGGATCGCATTTGATTTTTAAGTTGTCGCTGTTAACCCAGTGAGTCATACCTCCAGTGGCAGCAAAAGCAATATCTATCTCCTCGATATCTACTTTCGTAGAAAACTCATAACTACGGATATGCTTGACGACCAACTGCAGCAAAGACCTTTCATTTGCTGCTTGTTGGATTTTTAGTTGTAACCAAGGTGTGGCATTAAATACATCTATCATTCAGAGACCTATTGGCAATTTATTCACTGTCAGTTGTGGCGACAATATTAAATTTGTCGTGGATACCTGCCGTAACCACAACCTCAATAGGTGAACAACAAATTTGACAATCAACTATTTGTTGCTGATTTAAATCATTTTCTTCATCAATTAATAGGTCATTTGTGACCATACAATATGGGCAACTGAATTCAGCGTTTGTGGTTAGACTCATTTTTTATTCCCTAAAAAACATTAAAATGAATTAACCAATCTTACGCCAATAATTTATTAAGCGATCATTTATTACAATCTTTATCTTTAAGAGAGGCTCGCAATATATTTTTTGAATTTTATATTGCCGAGTTTTCTGTCTTCTGCAATTTTAATGACGTCTTCTCGCTGATTTAACGTAGTCATCAGTTGTTTCGCACCCGGTGCCATGTCGAGTAAATCAAGTTCAAACAACTTACCAGCAACCGCTGCAGCTAAATCAGCACTATACAGAAACACTATGTCTGCCGCAGTTAGTTGCTCACCTGCCAAATAAGGATTGAATTGGGCACAGCGGGCCAAGCCTTCGATGCCTTTGCATAAAGCACGTTTGGCTTCTTTTTTAGTCAGTGCGTCGACCTGTTGTCCAAAAAACACTTCAGGGTGGCAACGCCTAGCGGGCAACTCCAAATACAACTCGGCCATTTTAACTAATTCTCTAATCTTCGCTTTTTCAAACGTATTACCGGGATACAAAGGTTTGTCTGGATAGGTGTCGTCAAGATATTCAAGAATGACATTGGTTTCAGTCAACACACCTTGCTCAGTCTCTAAAGCCGGTACTTTACCCATTGGACTTTTGCTGAGATATTCAGCTGATTGATTGGGGTAAAGAATGACTGTTTTATATTCAATACCTTTAACGGCCAAGGCAAGTTTAATCATATTGAAGTAGTTACTGACGTCGAAACCATACAGAGTTAACATTTTTGAACCTTTTAATTGGTAATTTGGGGCTGGTGTATGTTGGTATAAAGTAGCATTTCACTCAACATCGTTTTATTGATGTATTGGTATCACTCATTTTTAGGAATTAAGTTATAATCCACAAAATTCAAGTTAAAATCAAAAGTAAAGGTAAAGAGTTATGCGGGTAATCGGTGTTGAATTAAGTGGTAATGATGCAAATATTTGTTTGTTATCTTTGGCTGAAGAGGTATTCCAAATTCCTGATTGCCATACGCGCAAACTATCACTGCCTAAAAACGCAATAGCTAAAGACTTACGTTATTTTCAAAAAACCTTTGCGCAATTAGTACAAGATTACAAAATAGACCAAATTGTCATTCGCCAACGCCCCATGAAAGGTAAGTTTGCTGGTGGTGCCATAGGTTTTAAATTAGAAGCGGCGTTAGAGTTATTAGATGATGTAGAAGTCATAGTGTTGTCTCCCACAGCTATCAAAGAATCATTAAAGCGCAACCCTGTGCTTGTGCCTATGCCCGACACAGGTTTAAAGATGTTTCAAGAAGTCGCCTTTAACACCGCTTTTGCCTATCTGATGAAAGACAAATATGCACTCTAAGTGCAGCAGCTAGCTTTTAGTTTGCATAAAAAAAACGGCGTTATTTGAAGAATTAACGCCGTTTTTTTATTAACAGTGCTGGTTCTTTTTTTATGTTGATATAGCAATATTCGAAGGTGGACTAGCAGATTACAGGCAGTCGATAAAATTCATTGCAAGGTAAATTTAAGCGATCAGGAGACATAGAAGATATCTTAGTCGAACGGCTGCTATGCCCAAGAAAGCGGACGTAGCGATTTATTGTGGTTTCGTCCGGTTTGAGCGAAAAGCAGACAAACAAGTTAATCATCTTAAGGACGGGAATTCCGACATAGCGGTCATTAGCACTTAGAGTTATATTGGTGCATTTTGCTACTAAACCCCTTCAACATCAACTTCCTCTATCCGTCGTCCATGTGCCAATAACGGCCGTTCGTGGTCATAGCGATTCAGGAGCAAGAAGCCTAATTTTTAGCAAATTAGGATGATGTCTCAGCAACTGCTTTTTTGTTACGCTGCCATAACCTCATAAATTCATCATGCCAAATACCTAAACTGCATAACCGTGCCCTAAATTCAGACACGCCCCAATTATTCAACTAGATTTCACCAAAACAACCGAACACCTCATGCCAGCGATAGACAATTCAACCATGCACTGAAAACTTGCTTTGTTGTACTCAAAAATATTTAATTATGGGTGGCATGTTAAATACTATTGAAAACCAATAATTATTTTAGGTGCCGGTTATATTCTTACAGAATTTCAGCAGTATTTCTTCCAATGATTCTCTGGAGTAAGGTTTTCCTAAATGCGCATTCATTCCAATCTCATGATAGTGATCTATTTCTTTTTGCATGACGTTGGCTGTGAGTGCGACGATCGGCAGTTCCTGTATCGTAAAATGTTGTCTGATAATACGCGTCGCCTCCAACCCGTCCATCACTGGCATTTGCACATCCATAAGGACCATGTCATATCTGTTCTTTTGAACTTGTTCTACTGCTTGTTGACCGTCTTCTGCAATATCCACGCGTACCGACATCACTGACATCATTTCAGTAGCAACAATGCGGTTAATTTCATTGTCTTCAACCAATAAGATACGAGTATCGGACAATTTGGGTCTCGATTTTTCTTGGTTGTGCAATTTATCAGGCCCTGAATCTATGCCACATCTTATTCTATCTAAAAGAGCGAGCGCTAATTCTTGCTGGGTAATAGGTTTATGCAAACACAGACAATCCGGGTGGTTCGCAAGGTCTGTACGTAAATCTTTAGAATCATAGGCAGTGAATACAAATATATGTTGAGGCTTGTTTGGCTTAGCTTTCATGCTTTGAATGAGAACAAGACCACTAACATTCGGCAGTTTCCAATCCACAAGAGCAAAGTCAAACGTCGTTTGTTTCACTTCTTTTATCGCTGCTGCTGCATGGCTGACTGCAACAACCTTCAGCCCCAAGTTCTTTGCCATGGTTTGGGTTATATCTAAGGTAAGTGAGTTGTCTTCTACTATCAGCAATGTCATTCCGTGCAATAGAATTAAGTCTTTGTTTTCGTTTTCCAAATTGATGTTAATTGCCTGACGATATGGGATCCGCATACTAAATGTCGATCCCTTGCCAAGTGCACTCTTAACATTAATGTGGCCTTCCATCATTTCAGTCAATAGCTTACAAATGGCTAAGCCTAATCCTGTGCCTCCATACTTTCGAGTAGTAGAGGTCTCAGCCTGAGTAAAACGAGAAAACAAGCGAGTTTGTTGAGTGTCAGTCAGACCAATCCCCGTGTCAGAGACAGCAAACTCAACCCATTGTGTATCACCTGCCGATTTAATTAGATTGGCCTTAAGCACCACATGGCCTTTGTCAGTGAACTTTATTGCATTGGACATCAAGTTAAGAAGAACCTGTCCAACTCTTATGGGGTCACCATTGAGGTGAGACGGAAAATCACTTGAGATATCAAATACCAGCTCAATATTTTTGTCTGCGGCACTCTTGGAGAGTATGGTTTTTATGTTTGAAAAGAGTTCTTGAACGACAAAGTCCACTTGTTCCAAAGTGAGGTTTTTTGACTCAAACTTAGAAAAATCTAATATATCATTGATGATGGTCAGCAATGACTTGGCTGAAAATTGCAAATTTTCAATATAATGTTTTTGAACAGAGTCAAGCTTAGTACTTAAACACAGGTCAGCTAAGCCGATGATGCCGTTCATAGGCGTTCTAATTTCATGTGACATATTGGCCAAAAACTGGTCTTTGGTTTTTGTGGCTTGTAACACTTGTGATGACTGTTGCTTTAGCGCAAATGTGAGGCGAATTAATGCCGTCAGGAAGATACAAAAAATTGAAACAATACTTAACATTAAGTACAGACTGTATTTACCTTCGCTTATTTTTATTTCTGTATAGGAAAAAGTCACATGGCTAAGTAATTGGCCTGCGGCTGGGTGAGACTGAATCTCTTTCAGTAAATGATAAGCAGGCATCTCATTATCGATGACAAATTCAAAATGCTTTCGCAGCATGTTCCATTGAATTTCGGGGCTTTCCAACAAGCGAAGGTTGTTGTCATATTGGTCGATTAACCCGCGCAAGTTTTTGGCACTATCCACATCGGGTTCGTTCATGAAAGCCATTGTACTAGCGACGATGCGATTGCTTTGTGATTGCTGGAGTTCAGTGCCTAAAGCCGAGTTCTTTTGAAATTCGTTAATTAGGCGTCCTGAGGTTTTTAGCATTGTGACAAGCTGCATATATTCAGATATGAGCTCATCGAGCCCATTTAGTTGATTCTGCAGGCTGACGGATAAGCTTGAACGTAGTATCAAACGCTCAGTCTGCATTTGCAGCTTTGCATGATTATCAAAATGTTGAGTGATAGCGTAATCGGCCAGTAATGTTTCAACTATTAGGTCTGACAATACATGTTGAAGTTTGACTGCAGAATCCAGATGTTGCTGCGATTGTTTATTTTCTCGTTGAAGATCAATGAATGCCATGGAAGATAAAACAAATAGTACCAAAAATAGTAATTCTATCGCGTACTTTGCCTTACTCATTGCTAACCAGCTCATGTTTGATACCGGTGAAGCTATGGAGTAATGCGACCAAGTCGTCTACATCCTCATCACTGAGCTGTCTGCCAAGTTGCGCTCTGGCCATTATCTTTACGGCCTCTTTCAGACTCACGATTGAGCCGTCATGAAAGTAAGGGGAAGTTAACGCGATGTTTCTTAATGAAGGTACCTTGAATACATTCCTGTCTTTTTCTTGTTGGGTGATTTCATATCGCCCCTCGTCTAATAACAGGTGACTGGGTACCGAGTCTACCCGTCCTAACTTTTGAAATAAATTACCACCAATATTGCGGCCTTGGTGACAACTGACACACCCAAACTGTTGAAATTTCAGCCATCCTCTTTGCTGTTGCTCGGTCAGCGCTGAATTGTCTCCTAAAAGGTATTGATCAATGGGCGCATTCGGCGTAATTAATGTTTGTTCATAAATGGTCAAGGCTTGGAGAATATTTTCAGACGTGATACCTGAGCTACTAAGCTCGTCAAAGGCCACGCGAAATTCGTCGTACTGCTTTAATTTTTGAATAATGGACTGCAGTGACGTACCCATTTCAAGGGGGTTTGTTATTGGTCCGAGCGCCTGATGAGCAAGTGTTGGACTACGGCCATCCCAAAATTGTCGGAAATTAAAGGTGGCATTGAGTACCGTTGGGGAATTACGTGAGCCGGTTTGATTATTGATACCTGTTGAAACGGGAAATCCATCGTCACCACCGAAATCCACCAGATGGCACGATGAGCAAGATACCGTGTTATCTCCAGACAACAAAGGGCTGTGAAACAAAGCCTTACCCAATATAGCCCAATTGACATCATACGTGAGTGATGTGGGTATAGGTTGGATCGGGCCATCTACACTTATGTTTTGGTATGTTGTATCTAATCTTGCGGTTGTAGAGCTGGTATCAGATAAAGGAAGCAGGTAATAGAAGAAAACTAATATGCCACAAGCCAGCAATGCTGATGATAATGTTATGAAGTAACGTGCCTGCATCTAAACTGCTATGTCAATTTATCAGATTAACTTAGCCTACACGACAATCTGTAGGAAAAAAAGAGAAGAGCATAGGTAGAATAAAACGTCATTTTTTATAAAATGACAATACATGATGCGACATATTTTCCATATTGACATCTATTTTATATTCTTAAGGGAGTGAAAGTCGGCTATTTTTCGTCTATTAATCAACTGTTTCTACATAATTCAGAATTCAAGACAAGCACCTCCCACTGTTGTGCAAACCAGTTTTGTTTATGATGATGAACTGCTTTTATTCAAACAGACTTATCTGAGGCCAAGTTTGATTAATCGCATGATGATTTTGCGCTCAATATAGTCTGATAGTTCGAATTCTCTTACGTCGGCTTTAGGTCGATTTAAGCCTTTTCTAGACTAGAACCTTATGTCGGCTTTTGGCACAAACTTCCCAGTCAGGCTTAACACTCGACTGACCGCTTTTAGGCACATAGCTGCCAGTCAACCCAGTCCATTTCAAGTTCCGCAAGTGGCATAAACTTATAGTTCGACCACTACAATTCCTATGTCTGCTAGCTCAGTAAACTGGCTCTCAAAATTCAATGTGTCGCACTAAAAACTAAAATTTGCAGTTTTATAGGCTAGGGCGTTTTCACTTTCATTTTTCTATACATGCGAAACTACCCAAGCCCATTTTTGTTGCTTTCTGCTTAGTTCTCAGTAATCTGCCAAACCGACACTGTACCGCTAACTTCATTACCGATAATAACTAAAGCGTTACCTGTTGGGCTATTGGTAGCATCAACAAACGTCATGCCTTCTGGGCCGCTGTCACCCTCTATGTTGCCACCTTCGGTAAGACCGCGGTTAATCACATAATCCACAAACTTAGTAGCATAAGGGTTGGTGACATCGTAAACAAAAATGCCGCCCATACGCTCTAAACCAATAAACGCATAGGTTTTGTCGCCTACTTGCCCTACTGTTAATGCTTCAGGCTCTGGACCTTTATTTGCAGAACGAGAGTCTCCTTCATTTTTGTCGTTGTTGTTATTAAAAGTATTGCCATGGATAGAAGCAGTAATGCGCTCAAAGTCATCACCCGAATCAAACACCACTAGACCATTACTGTCCCAGATAGTGAATGAACGGGCACCATAGGCGTAAAGCGCTTCATATTTACCATCATTGTCACTGTCACCTAACTCTTCTGTCACGGTTAAACGCCCTAGAGGATAAGCAGTGAAATCAAAATCTCTTGGGTCATCACCGGCTATGGTGTCCAGATTAGAGCCGAGTTCATAATTAAGGCGGCGGGCTTGAGTTTCTTCGGTGAAAGACAAACAACCATCAACTTGGTCAAAGTCTTGGCCACCTGCTGCATCGCATAAGTCTTGGTCTTGTTCGCCGTTTGCATTTAAGGTGTCGAAGAAATACTCCCTTGCATCACCTTCGTTTGCGGTCAACAAAAAGTGAGCGTCTTTCCACTGATATGAGGCGATGGTATCAGGCATGTACATACCGTACAGGTCCTCATATTGACCAAAACTCACTGTACCATCTTCCATGCCATCTATCTGATAGCTACTCCAGTCTTTAAAACCAAGCCCAATCACTTTTACACTGTTGTCGGTTAAATCAATAATGGCTAAACCGTTGTTTTCTTGAAGTGTGACGTAGGCAACTTCATTGGTAGTAGTGATGTATTCTGGCTCTAAATCTTGCGCCACTGTTGTGGTGATCAAAGTGCCATTGATAGTACGACCTGATGGATTAGGGAAGTGCATGCCCTTAGCTTCAAGCTCAGCTTGTTTGCCGTTATAGTCAGAGAAGCTGATAGTGGTTGATGTGTCGCTGGGCATATCGTTAAAAGGATAGGGGGTCAAGTTGCTTGATTAATAAGACTAGAAGAGGATAGGGGGTCAAGTTGCTTGATTAATAAGACTATGGGTTCTACGCTTTATGTATGCCAAGACCTCAACGAATTGAATATGAAAATGCTTTTTACCATGTAATGAATCGTGGCAGGGAGCGGCACACGATATTCCATGGAAAGAGGATAGGGGGTCAAGTTGCTTGATTAATAAGACTAAGAAGATAGGGGGTCAAGTTGCTTGATTAATAAGACTATGGGTTCTACGCTTTATGTATGCCAAGACCTCAACGAATTGAATATGAAAATGCTTTTTACCAAAGAAGATAGGGGGTCAAGTTGCTTGATTAATAAGACTATGGGTTCTACGCTTTATGTATGCCAAGACCTCAACGAATTGAATATGAAAATGCTTTTTACCATGTAATGAATCGTGGCAGGGAGCGGCACACGATATTCCATGGGGATGAATATTATCTCTGCTTTTTGGAAACACTTACACAGGCTCAGCTACGTTTTAAATGCATTGTTCATGCTTATTGCCTGATGGGAAATCATTACCATCTTTTGATTGAAACACCCAATGCAAACCTAGGCAGAGTTATGCGGCATATTAATGGTGTGTATACTCAGCGCTACAATCGCCTACGTTTAACTGACGGACCGTTATTTAGAGGACGTTATAAAGCTATTTTAATTGATCACGACGCTTACCTTTTACAACTGTCCAGGTACATTCACCGTAATCCTATCGAGACAAAAGAGCCCTTAGTAGCACGATTAGAAGACTATCCTTGGTCAAGTTATCCGGCATACATTGGCAAGGTGAAACCTACTGATGTGCTTGAACGCGAGACAATCTATAAGATGTTAGGTCACAAACAACAATATAAAGGTTATAGCGATTTTGTTATGCAAGGTATTGATAAAGAAACAGAAATGTTTCATCGTAAAGGCAACATGGCAGCTATTTTTGGTGATAAAGCGTTTAAAGAGTGGGTTTACGAAGAACTTTTGCCCGAGTTGGGCGCAGAGAGAAAAAGTCGGGTTGTACAGCCGGATTTGACGATGCAACAAGTGACTGATGGTGTTGCCGCTTATTACAAGACAAATACAAAAGATATGCTAAAAATCAGTCGAGGCCCGCAAACAGAAAATGAAGCACGCAAAATTGCGATGTATTTATGTCAGGAGTTAGCAGCGGCAAAGCTGAAGGAGATAGCAGATTATTTTAATCTGAGCCACGCAGGTTCAGTTAGCTTTATTACTCATCAAATTAGGCAGAAAAAACGAGTAAACAAAAGATTCCGTCGTACTGTAGAGGGGTTGATTAAAAGTCTTATTAATCAAGCAACTTGACCCCTAATTTCCTAATTACTCATCAAATTAGGCAGAAAAAACGAGTAAACAAAAGATTCCGTCGTACTGTAGAGGGGTTGATTAAAAGTCTTATTAATCAAGCAACTTGACCCCTAATTCTAGCATATTAATCATTAATCAAGCAACTTGACCCCTAATTCTAGCATATTAATCAAGCAACTTGACCCCTAATTCTCAACAAGGAACGGGAAAAAACCGTATTAACCTTCCCGGTTATTACCGTGGCAATGTTAACCGACAATGGTCAGTGTAAAGACCAACAATTTGCCAATGAAATGGCGCAGCAACTGGCAGCGGGAAACTCATTTTTTGTTTATCAATCTGATAACGCTGACTCACTGGCTTCATGTTGCCGCCTGCGCAATGAAATCAGCGACAATACGTTTTCGTATTCACTCGGTGCCGGTGGCGTTGCCACCGGGTCAATCAATGTTATTACCATTAATATGAATCGCCTGGTACAAGATGGCCGGGATATGGCGACTGAGATCACTAAGATCCATCAGTACCAAGTGGCTTATCGTAAGTTGATGGAAGAATACCAAGCGGCCGGTTTACTTACTGTTTACGATGCGGGCTTTATCTCGCTGGACAAACAGTTTTTAACCATAGGCATAAACGGCATGGTTGAAGCCGCTGAGTCACAAGGGATCACCGCCAGTAATAATGACGAATACATTAATTTTGTGCAGCAGCACTTAAAAGTCATTTTTGACGCCAATAAAGCGGCCAAAGCAGAGTATGGCTATATGTTTAATACCGAGTTTGTACCGGCTGAAAATCTAGGGGTTAAAAACGCTAAATGGGATAAACAGGATGGCTATTTTGTGCCTCGGGATTGTTACAACTCTTATTTCTACGTGGTAGAAGATGAGCAGTCTAATTCTTTAGATAAATTCCAGTTACACGGCAAAAAATTATTGGATTATCTGGATGGTGGTTCGGCTTTGCATTTGAATCTGGAAGAAAAACTCGATCAAGGCGGTTATCTAAACTTACTGAATATTGCAGCAACAACCGGCTGCAATTATTTTTGTGTAAACGTAAAAATCACCATCTGCAACCAGTGCGAAACCCTAGACAAACGCACTTTGGACTGTTGCCCCAATTGTGGCAGCAAAGACATTGACTATGGCACCCGTGTTATCGGCTACTTAAAACGTGTCTCAGCCTTCAGCAGTGGGCGGCGCAGCGAGCATAAGTTGCGGCATTACCATCGTCAGCCTGGGGCAACGAATAAAGACAGCAACAAGGCCAATCAAGTATAAGGTTGGTCTTGTTAGTGGTGAGCAGACATTAGCTCAATAAAATAGGTTTAAAGTGAGCCAAATAAAAGATGCCGGTTAAAAGCAGCAGCGCAACAATGGCAGCTAAGGTGCGAATTAAAACACTAAAAGTCACTTTTAATGCGACAAACCCCATCAATATATAGCCCAAAAGTAATATTATCTTAATGCCTAACCATTGATGCAACAAAGGCTGCCATGGTCCTAACGCTAACAAAACAAACGCCAATACCAGCAAAAGTGTATCGTTAATATGCGGTACATGACGCCAAACACTGGTTCGCCAACCTGGCTTGCCTGACATGTCCAAGACTAGCCTCGAAACAAATAGGCTGGCACTCAACAATGCACAAGTAATATGCATAAATTTAACGGTTAAATAAAATTCCATCTCAGCGCTTATAAATAAGGAAATTCAGTTAAGGAGCATAAAGCAAATTTTATCAACAGGACATATGGGTGAAGCCCAAAAGGGCAAGAGGAGCTGTTTGAGGTTGCTCTTGGCAACTTGAGGCTTTGTACTCTGCGCAAAGGAGGTAGGTCAACTACTCCCTTATGGTTAACTCTTTTAATATCATATACATAAGACTAATCCACCGACCTATGAGGGTATAATAGGTGCATATTAAAGCCCCGCTAATGTTTGCCTAAACCATAGTTATCATTATGGGCTGCAATTGATACAAGATGGCATGCGGCCATTAAATTAGGACCCTCAAATGCACACAAAAGTAGCAAAAATTGGCATAGTCAGCGATCGAGCTAGCGCTGGGGTGTCTGAAGATATTTCCAGTCAAGCCATCAGGGAGACTTTAGACCAATACCTTAGCAGGGACTGGCAAGCTGAATACCGTCTGATCCAGATGAACAAGATACAATTGAACAAACTCTGATTGAACTAGCGGATCTTCATAGTTGTTGTTTAATTATAACCACAGGCCTAACAGGACCAGCTAAACGTGATGTTACTCCTGAAGCAACAGAAGCAGTTTGCGACCGCATTATGCCAGGTTTCGGAGAATTAATGCGCACTGAGTCTTTAAAATATGTGCCTACTGCGATTTTATCCCAACAAATGGCGGGTCTGCGGCAAGACAGTTTGATTGTTAATTTACCGGGAAAACCCAAAGCCATACGCCAATGTCTAGATGCGATATTTCCGGCCATCCCTTATTGCATCGATTTAATGGACGTCCCCTACTTAGAATGTAATACACAAGTGATCACGGCATTTAGACCCAAATAGTCAAAAAAATTTCATTAACACTGAATAGATGCTCTTGCTCAATATTTACCTTTTACAGGATGACAACCACAATGCAAATCACTGATCTTGCTGAAGAACAAAAGCTTACTCCCCTAATTCGTTAAGCATTTCGTCCTATGTTCCTATTTGGTGCGATATTTAGCACTATCGCGATGCTGTTATGGGGCTTGGCTTTAATGGGCCATATTCAATTACGCACTTTTGCTAATATCTTATTTTGGCATAGCCATGAGATGTTATTTGGTTTTGTCAGTGCCATTTTTGTAGGTTTTTTACTGACAGCGGTACAAAATTGGACAGGGCTTAGAGCGCCATACAACAAAACCCTGCTTTTTATCTCTCTGCTTTGGCTAAGTGGGCGTCTAGTGTTGTTATTTGGGCAAGATTTATCTGTCTATATAGTTGCTGCCATCGATTTAAGCTTTTTGCCTATTTGTGCGGTATTGCTGGCGCGGCCATTAATTAAGTCGAATCAACAACGGAATTTATTTTTTGTACCAGTATTGTTTTTAATTACACTTTGTAATGCCCTAATGTACATTGGCGTTGAAACAGGTCGCTATGATATTCAACAGTTAGGCTCACAAAATGCAGTTTGGCTAGTGACATTATTAATCGCCATAGTGGGTGGGCGAGTCATTCCAATGTTCACCGCCAATGGCACACAAACTGCAAAAGTAGCCTCCATCATTTGGTTGGATCGCATATCACTAGGCTCACTTTGGCTAATATTCATTCTACACTTTTCCACCCTTGCTAAATTTATCCCCAATTCAGGGTTAAGTGGCTTATTTGCCTTTAGCAACAACACGCTCAAATCCAAGTGTTTCAAGTTCTAAACCCTCCACAAATAAATCCACGACTCGAACCGGATTATCTTCAGTAACAAAGTCATCAAGCGTTTCTGGAAACAAGGTGGTTTGTGTTCTTGACTGACCTAAAATATGATGAGCCATCATGTTTTCTCTATGGTTTAGTTGACCATATAATTATACCAAAATTGGTGATTTAATAGGCGGCAACATTAAGAATGTTTGATCATAAAAACATAGAGCTTAGACCAAAAGGTGATCAATAGTTTTCACACAGCCTGTCGCACTTGCTGTCTAATTACTCAACTGTCCACTTTAGTGGTCGGCTGTTTTAAAAATAGAATCCTCTGACTGTTATTAACGAGTCGAAAATTTGCCGTATGAAAATCCATTAACATGAATTTTGTGATGAAATACAATTGTTTAATAGGCTAGGGCGTTTTCACTTTCATTTTTCTATACATGCGAAACTACCCAAGCCCATTTTTGTTGCTTTCTGCTTAGTTCTCAGTAATCTGCCAAACCGACACTGTACCGCTAACTTCATTACCGATAATAACTAAAGCGTTACCTGTTGGGCTATTGGTAGCATCAACAAACGTCATGCCTTCTGGGCCGCTGTCACCCTCTATGTTGCCACCTTCGGTAAGACCGCGGTTAATCACATAATCCACAAACTTAGTAGCATAAGGGTTGGTGACATCGTAAACAAAAATGCCGCCCATACGCTCTAAACCAATAAACGCATAGGTTTTGTCGCCTACTTGCCCTACTGTTAATGCTTCAGGCTCTGGACCTTTATTTGCAGAACGAGAGTCTCCTTCATTTTTGTCGTTGTTGTTATTAAAAGTATTGCCATGGATAGAAGCAGTAATGCGCTCAAAGTCATCACCCGAATCAAACACCACTAGACCATTACTGTCCCAGATAGTGAATGAACGGGCACCATAGGCGTAAAGCGCTTCATATTTACCATCATTGTCACTGTCACCTAACTCTTCTGTCACGGTTAAACGCCCTAGAGGATAAGCAGTGAAATCAAAATCTCTTGGGTCATCACCGGCTATGGTGTCCAGATTAGAGCCGAGTTCATAATTAAGGCGGCGGGCTTGAGTTTCTTCGGTGAAAGACAAACAACCATCAACTTGGTCAAAGTCTTGGCCACCTGCTGCATCGCATAAGTCTTGGTCTTGTTCGCCGTTTGCATTTAAGGTGTCGAAGAAATACTCCCTTGCATCACCTTCGTTTGCGGTCAACAAAAAGTGAGCGTCTTTCCACTGATATGAGGCGATGGTATCAGGCATGTACATACCGTACAGGTCCTCATATTGACCAAAACTCACTGTACCATCTTCCATGCCATCTATCTGATAGCTACTCCAGTCTTTAAAACCAAGCCCAATCACTTTTACACTGTTGTCGGTTAAATCAATAATGGCTAAACCGTTGTTTTCTTGAAGTGTGACGTAGGCAACTTCATTGGTAGTAGTGATGTATTCTGGCTCTAAATCTTGCGCCACTGTTGTGGTGATCAAAGTGCCATTGATAGTACGACCTGATGGATTAGGGAAGTGCATGCCCTTAGCTTCAAGCTCAGCTTGTTTGCCGTTATAGTCAGAGAAGCTGATAGTGGTTGATGTGTCGCTGGGCATATCGTTTGCAATGTTGATGACTGATATCGAACCTTCTGGATCAATATTGTAATCACCACTTGGCTCACCTTCATTAGCCGTTAATACTTTGCTGGCATCGGGTGTGAAAGTCACCATATCGGGTAAGTTGCCAACTTCAACCGCTTTTACAAAAATGGGCGAGGTCGTATTTATGCCGTTATAAAACAATACCAAACCATTGGTTGCTTTATCTTTAGCGGGCACGGCCACAGCCATCCAGTCACCAGATACTGCAACACTTGTGGGGCCAGCTAATATAATGCCATCTTGCACAGTGGGCAGAACGAGTGCTGTCGATGTTAGATTTTCACTGGATAGAGGATTGGTCAAAGCTTCTGAGGTCAAAGATGAGGCATCAATGATTTCAATGGTTGGTTCATCAGCGGCACTATTGATTGAATAGATAGTGTTGGAGGCGGGGTGAAATTGCACAATTTCTGCCGCGCCTTCAGGATCGCTGGGGTTAAGTTGGATGCGCCCAACCAAACTCAGACTAATACTAATACTCGCATTGGCGTTTTGACCATTAATGCCATCACTACCATCTGTTCCAGGGTTACCCAATTCACCTTGAGTGCCAATCGCACCGGGTTCACCATCATCACCTTCTAAGAAACAACCCGTTAGAGATAAGCTCATTGCTAAGGCAAGGGCTGAATACTTAAAACATTTAACTACTGACATCAGTTTTTTCCTTTATATGCTGTTTAATTACAAGCAGCATATGAAAGTCCGATGACAGTAATGTGATAGAGAAATGACAGCTTTATGACATTAAAGAGCTTTTATAGAAATAAGCTTTTATCTAAGTCAGGAAACATTTGTGCAGAAGGTTGATGTTTTAGTTGTATAAATTCAGTTAGTTGTGGGACTCGCTCACAATATAATATATCTAGGGCAAGCCTATTATTTCCATACAAGCCTCTGTGGATCATATTTGCAGAGAATAGCAGTACATCTCCTAACATCAGCGGTATTGAAACGCCATTTGCTAAGCTTTCAGAATGCTTATGGCCATTTTGCTCCAACCTGACTTGCAATTCCTCGTCAGTATCCCAGTTTATATGGGAGCCGGGGATCACCTCAACACCGGGATCCGCAGTCAGTGGAATTCTGACATGTAAGACTTCTGGTCCAGTCAGTGCCAATTTTTGCTGCTCAACCGTCAAATGGTATTGTGGATCACGATGCCAATAGTTGGCTTGTTTGGTATTGAAAGGGTCGAAAAATAACTGAGTGCCCATAAACACGGGAGAGTGTACGACTTGGTTCACTGCTTCTAATAAGCGCATATCACTGATCAACGTAAATAAAACTAATCGTTGCGCTTCAGTCAAATATTGCTCAGACGTTAAGCCTGAACTATTAATCGCGCTCGTTTCATAAAAATCACGATTATCAGTACACCAAGCGTGGTGGAAAACGTCCACTACTTGCTTAACCTTAGACAGGGAGGAAGGTACTAAAAACTTGTCTAGTTTTATAAATCCATTTTTGGCGAACTGTTGTTGGGTTTGCTCATTAACCACTAAATGCTCCAATACACTCCACCTCAACCCGTGCATTAAGGGCTAAGCCGTTTGTAGCAAATGCACTGCGAGCAGGAAAGTGTTTTGGGAAATAGTCTGTATAAACTAGATTAAAAGCGGGCCAATCTTTTATGTCTGCCAACATCACTGTGCATTTCACCAAGTCGTTCATAGTTAAACTATGTTTAGCCAAACTTGCCTGAATATTATCCATAGTTTGTTTTGTTTCTGCTTCAATCCCACCGGCAATCAGCTTACTGGTATTCGGTAGAGTGCCTAATTCGCCTGATAAAAATAACAAATTTCCCACGCGCACCGCATTCGAAAACGGGTAATTGTTATCAATATTTCGCTGGGACGAAAAATATTCGACTGGCTCCCCTGATGCTTGCGGGGAAGGGGCGATGCTGCTCAAAACAGCGAAAAAGGTTGTTACTAACCTTAAATTTATAAAGTTCAAGATGGCTCCTTAATGGGTGTTATTAGTTGCTTTACTTTGTCTGCTACGTATACCGTAAACAACTAAATAGATTAAAATCATAGTTATAATTGCAAAGCCACTCCACTTTGTCGCTGTGACAAACCCAGCCGTATCTGCAATGACAGAATGTTTTGTCGGGTAAGTACTGAGCAGAAAAATCAACATAGAGTTTTCAGTTAAGTCAAAAAGAACGACAACATAAGGTAAAAAAATTATTTTTTTAGGGAATGGGATAGAAAAGTTTTTTATGATTAAGGCCAGAATCATGGTCAATAACGTGCCATAAAAAATGGGGTAGGCTAGATCCACAGTTAACAAACCAATGATGTATCTGCCACGAATGGCTTCTCCATAACCCGTTAACATTTGATAAAGCGTGTCTTGGTTATACCAAAAGAGTAAGTCGAGTGGTCCAATACTGCCAGCGTTAATAATATTAGGTAAAAGATACAGCGGAAATATTAAATAAACTGCACACATGCCAATTATCAATCGAATGTTAGTCACTCTGAAGAACCAAATAACAATATTTTCCATTACACACACATACCTTAAATAATAAGTTCCTTAGTGCCTACCATCTATCTAAACACATAGAAAAATCTAGAGGCTAAGTATTTTTATAACAAATTATCGTAAATTCATGGTGAACTGTGATGATTGTGTGTCTTACGCACTGTCATTTATGGGGTGTTTTTTTAAGCTGGTACATCAAAGGTTAATATTCCAATGCCTTTAAACTAGGCCTAGTAGTAACGCAAGTCTTCTACTTTGCCCCAAAACACCCGATACGAAAACACGGTGTAAGCCAAAATGCAGGGGATGACTATTAACGCCCCATACAAAATAAAGCGCAGGGATTCAGGCGCGCTGGCTGCATCCCAAATAGTTAACTTTCCCGGAACTACATAAGGGTAGAAGCTAAAAGCGAGGCCACAAAAACAAAATACATAGACCACCACAGTGATAAGAAAGGGGAGCCAGCAACCGCTGTCATCTTTTAGTGGTAATTGCTTTAGCACTAAATTACCAATAAATAACAAGGTAAAACAAACAAATGGCACAATAGCCATAAAATAGGCGAAAGGTGGGGTGGTCCAGCGCTCGAATACAAGTTGATTGATCAGTGGGTTCATAATACACACGGATAATATACCTACAAAACTGATTTTCCCCGTTAACTTGGCCCATTTTATAGCCCTTAATTGTAAGTCATCAGAGGTTTTTAATATCAGCCATGTACTGCCAATTAATGAGTAGGCACAAGTGACGCCTAACGCACTTAATGCCGCAAATGCATAAGCCATAAACGAATCTTCAAAGCCCATCACAAAGCTACCCAACATATACCCCTGACTGGCGGAGGCAATACAAGAACCTAATTTGAAAATCTGATTCCAACGGTGTTTGTTGACTTGTGCAACCTTGGCCCGAAAGTCAAAGGCCACACCACGTAATATCAAACCAACCAACATAATGGCAGAGGGTATATATAGCGCCTTTAAAATCACGTTATGGGCACTGGGAAAAGCAATAAGTAACAGGCCTACAGCCAATACTAACCAGGTTTCATTGGCATCCCAAAAGGGGCCGATGGAGGCAATCATTTGGTCTGCTTGTTGATCATTGTTAAGGGGTAGCAATATGCCAACACCTAAATCGTAGCCGTCTAAAATGGCATACACAATTACAGATAACGCCATCAGTCCGGCGAAAATAACAGGTAAGTTAGCGTCTGCAATCATGATAATTCTCCGGCTGTGGTGTTGGGTGTTTTGGGAAAGTGTTTTTGTTGCAGTCTTTCTTCAGGTTGGATTTCTTCTATCTCAACCGCTCTTCGAGCCATTAAAAATAGGGTATGTAAATAGGCAATTAACAAACCAACATACACTGATAAATACAAAATAAAGGTAAACATCACGTTTTCTGGGGCAATGTCGGTAACGGCGTCCGATGTTTTTAGAAGGCCAGACACTAAATAAGGTTGGCGTCCAATTTCGGTGACATACCAACCTGCAAGTGTAGCGATCCAACCTGAAAAACTCATACCAATCAGGCTATACAACACACCTTTGCTTAGGGGTTGGTTTCGGATTAGTTTGAAGCTGGTAAACCAAGCAATGATTAGCATTAACATGCCAGTACCTATCATGATCCGAAACCCATAAAACAACGGCGCCACAGGCGGATGTTCGCCGATAAAATCATTGAGGCCTTGAACCTCCCCATCTGGGTCGTGGGTTAAAATGATGCTAGTGATATTTGGAATAGCTAACTCAAAATGATTGGTGCGATTTTTCTCGTCTGGTACTGCAAATAATAAAAGCGGCACCCCTTTTTGGGTATCCCATATGCCTTCCATTGCCGCCACTTTTTGTGGTTGGTTCTCAAGGGTATTTAAACCATGTAAGTCACCGACAAATATTTGCAAAGGCACCAGTATGGCGGCAACAAAAACAGCTGTTTTTAGTGCCAATCGTGGCGCTTTTTTATTGTCTCCCCTGACAATACGGTAGGCTGAAATACCAGCGATTAAAAATGATGCCGTTAGACCAGACGCTAACAACACGTGCGTCAAGCGGTAAGGAAATGAAGGGTTAAAAATGATGGCCCACCAATCTAATGCATGGGCCACACCGTCACGCATTTCATAACCTGCTGGGGTTTGCATCCAAGAATTAAGGGCGATAATCCAAAAAGCTGAAATGGTTGTGCCCACCGCCACCAATAACGTCGCTAGGGTATGCAACCAGCTTGGTACGCGGTGAATGCCAAATAACATCACGCCTAAAAACGTGGCTTCTAAAAAGAAAGCAGTGAGTACTTCATACCCTAAAAGTGGCCCAGCAATATTACCCACCGTCTCCATATATCCCGGCCAATTGGTGCCAAATTGGAATGACATAGTAATGCCACTGACCACACCTAGGGCAAAAGTAAGCGCAAACACTTTTACCCAAAAACGATAGATACGCATCCAAACAGGATGCCTGCTGATATTAAAGCGTACTTTGAAATAGAATAAGAACCAGCCCAAAGCGATGCTAATACTGGGAAATAAAATATGAAAACTGATGTTGGTCGCAAATTGTAAGCGAGACAACAGGAAGACGTCAGCCACGGGACACCTCTATTTAAATGTGGGAAAGTTTGTAACGCGTTGTTAGCTACTTGATAATTTATACTTTGCCGAGCGGCTTATTCATTACTTCGTTTTAATAATTTATCTTTCATATCCAATACTTTGCCAACACCCGAGCCTAACTTCATCAGAGTATCGAGTTTTTCTGGACTCAACCGCTGTAACTCGCTTGACCACTTGGTGATACCTTCAAGTAAGTCATGCACTTCTTTGAGTTTATCTTGTGCGTGTTGTTCTTGTTCATTGGCTGGTGTATCAAGCAGAATATCTCGTAACAAGGAAAGGGTAGGATCCATTTCTCGTTTACGACGCTCTTCAAACACCCGATTCGCCATATCCCAAATACTGCCATTAGTTTGAAAGTAATCTTTTCTGTCAGCAGGTTTATGCTGCAGTTGAATCAACTGCCAAGACTGCAATTCCTTCAATCCCATACTCACATTGCCGCGAGAAATGCTCAGCGCTTCAGCAATTTGATTCGCGCTAATAGGATCTTTGGTGATCACCAGCAACGCATACATTTGCCCAACAGTGCGATTAAACCCCCAGCGACTTCCCATTTCACCAAAGTGCATAACGAAGGTTTCAATCATAGGTGTCATTTTCATTTTTCTGTTCCAAACATTCTGAAGTTTCAGTAATTATTGAAACTTTAGGGTTTTTTTTGATCTAGGTCAAGTCATATCTAAGATATGTGTGGATTCTAAGTTGAGTTGAAATGGATTCTCAATTTATTGTCTTGGTTCTGACATTGATCAGACCAAATTGAATAATTTCTATTTATAATATTTCCCACAAGATCGCGGGTTTAGTACAATATCACCTCAACTTTTGAGGGTGAAATCACAATGAAAATCAAACGGTTAGACCACCATGGCATTGTTGCTGGCGTTATCGACGACTTAAACATGGTGCCTTTGTTAGATAAGCATTTGCCGCAAGATGATCTTCAAGAAATTAGCCCGGGCGAGGCGATAAAGGGCATGATAATGAATGGCCTGGGGTTTTGTAATCGCCCTTTGACGCTTAGCCCTCAGTTTTTTGCCAATCTCCCGATGGAGCATCTATTTCGTGAAGGCGTTGAGGCATCTCACTTTAATCGCCATAAACTAGGCCGAACACTGGACCAATGTTATGACTTTGGTTGTGAAAGTCTGTTTTCCTTGGTATCGCATCAGGCCTGCGAAATAGAGGCTGTAGATTGCCAGTTTAAATCCCTTGATACCACAAGTCATTCGTTAACCGGCGAGTATGCGCATGATGAGGAAGGCTGTGACGAGCATGTTATCAGAATTACACACGGTCATAGCAAAGCGCATCGCCCTGATTTAAAACAAGTTGTACAAGAAATGATTGTCAGTCAAGACGGAGGAATACCCTTGGCCGTTAAAAATTGGGATGGTAATAGCGCTGATACAAAAGTGTTTAAAGAGCGCGCTAAGGCGCTGGTCAAGATGGTGAAAACTGCGCCCAAGCCTAACTACTTGGTCGCTGACTGTAAGCTTTACCATAAAGACAATGCTGAGTTCTTATCGCAACTGACGTTTATTACGCTTATCCCGTCCACTATTAAACTAGAAAAAACACTCATTACAGAAGCCCTAACTGCGCAAGAATGGACGACTATTGATGACAACTACCAGTACACAGTGAATGAAGTAGAGCACATGGATATTAAACAGCGCTGGATAGTCGTCAATTCAAAAGCCGCAGGTGAGCGTGCAACAAAAACGATTGGCAGACAAGCCGACCGCGCCAAGGAAAAATTAGACAAAGAGTTATTTCATTTGCAAGCCCAGCGCTTCACTTGCAAAGAGGACGCACTGAAGTCGTTGGCCGCGCTTAACAAGCGACAAAAGTATCACCAACTGACTGAGCTTAACTGCATAGCACACAAGGTTTACGAGGGAAAAGGCCGACCTAAAAAAGATGCACCAGTCAAACAAATTGTATGGCAAACGAGCGCGGTGGTTGAGCTAAATGATAAAGCAATTCAACATGCTATTGAACAAAAATCATGCTTTATACTCGCCACAAATGCCGACGAAAAAGCGCTATCACCTGAGGGAATTCTGCATCATTACAAGGCGCAATCGGTGGTAGAAAGAGGGTTTAGATTCCTAAAAGACCCACTGTTTTTTGTGTCATCCTTGTTCATCAAAAAGCCTAGTCGTATCGACGCATTGTTAATGATCATGACCTTATCTTTATTGGTTTACTCAATCGCGCAACGACGCATGCGCGCGAGCATGAAAAAAGCCAATGAAACCATCCCAAACCAGATTAACATACCCTCTGCTACCCCCACACTGCGCTGGGTGTTTCAATGCTTCGAGGGTATCAACCTCGTTCAGCCTGAAGAAACCTATGATAAAACAAGCACTTACTTAGATGGATTCGATAAACTAAGGACAAAAATCATTAATTTGATTGGAGGCCATTCGCTGCATTTGTATAATATTCAAAAAAGTAGCGTGGGGGTCTGATCAATGTCAGTTGGTTCGCTGTGATTCTCATTTGTGGTGAAATGGATTTAATATTAATAGGACCGGTTTGAGCGAATTATAGACACACAGAAAGTTGGGAAGTACGCCAAAGCGGACAAGGCGGTAAAAGACTTAATATCCAACCCTTCCAGAGTTTGACGCTCTCGGTCAATAATACCCTGCTGAATGTTACCCATTGATTTCGATCTATATTCCGGATCTTTTAGTACTTATTTTATAAGATTGACAAGTTCAGCAGCCCCTAGGATTGATGGGTGATTATCATCAAAATACAGCGGTATCCCATTCCTGACAGCAAAGCACTTTTTCTCATCACAAAACACATCTTGAGGCCGCAGCAAATGTACATTTTTTGGGTAATTAGCATTATCAAAATGATGAATGAAGTATTTATTTCTCTCTCTATACCAAGATAAGTCTGTACCATAAATATTAACTAGACTGCTATTTTTTAAATATGAAAAACCTATCAGTTGTTTTATGTCGCGCTGTAACTCTGGTATAGGATAAAAAACATAAACATTATCTTTACTTGCAGCAAGCTCAATGATCAACTCATCAATTTTCTTTGTCATTCGTATGACTTCATCACCTATTAATTTGTGGTTTAATTTTGGGTAGTAGTAAGCATTTCCTCCAAGCATAGTAGAAGTAAATCTATGATTAAATACGATATTTCTTATTTTCTTATTATTTAAAATATAACTTACAGTTTCGTTATACCACTTTGAACATTCACTAAACGCATGATTTTCTAAGTAAGATGGCCTACAACCAGAAAAGCTAAAATGTTTTAGACCTATATCTGCCGTTTGCAGTTTTTTTGCTAATGCATATGCAATTTCTATCGAGTGACTGTCGCCAAAAGTTGCCCACGTTATATTTGAACCAAAATACTCACAAGATTGAGCGGGTATTTGATATTGATTAATGTGGCACTTATTTCTATATGGACTTGCTTGCGATGCATTTAATAAATATTGATATTCAGAAGAAGCTAGCTTCATAAAACCATTTTGTATAAATATAACTTGACCTGCTACACCAACAAGTAAAGCCATATACATAGGCTTACATTTTAAATAGGTAAATAAATTGCCAAAATCATTCCTAAATTTAACTTTTTCAATATATCTATTGCTCAGATACCCTAATAATACTGACAACGCAATACCTAGATAAATGAACGTAACACTTAATGAAAAGTAATAAATAGCGACAACTAACGGCCAGTGCCATAGATATATTGAATAAGACCAAGCCCCAATTTTTTGGGAAACTACATTGCTAGTGATAAAGCTATCATTTCGTTGGGCTTGGATTATCAGGAACGAACCTAAAACTGGGAAAAATGCTAAATAACCTGGCCAAGGGTTATCTTTTGATATTAAGAGATAAGAACTAATAATTAAAGTTAAGCCAAACCACTCTAATAGTTTTTTCCTTTTCTCCGTTAGAGTAAAAGGGTATAGGTAAGCAATGCCTCCAATCATCATTTCCCACGCTCTGGTAGGTAGCAGGTAATATGAAGCGTCAGGCCATTTGTAAGTGGCGATAACGCAAAAGATAAAGCCTAAGGCCGTTCCAAGTAGAACCGTTGCTTTCATCGCCTTTACAGGCATAAACTTGCTCATCACGACAAGTACTAGCGGATAGATTATATAGAATTGCCATTCAGCTGATAATGACCAAGTATGCAATAGCCATTTTTCGTGTGAAGTAGCATCAAAATAGCCTGATTCTTTCCAATAGGTAATATTGGAAAAAAAACCAATACTGCTGCCTACGTGCTTACCTAAAGCTTTATAATCAAAGGGGGTTAGATAAAACCACCCGAACACTAGCAATACCAAACAAAGCGCCGCTAAGGCAGGAATAATTCTATTTGCACGAGCGACATAAAACTTCAAAATAGAAAATTTTTCTTGTTCTATTCCCCTAAATATTATGCCAGTCATTAAAAACCCTGAAATAACAAAAAATACATCTACCCCTGCAAAACCGCCGGGGATCCAAGATGCATTAAAGTGGAATAACACCACAGATATAACTGCAATAGCTCTAAGGCCATTTATGTCCTTTCTAAACTGCATCTTGTAATTCCTTGCTTGTAACTAACCGCATAAACTATGCGGACTCTAAAGATCGCTTATTCTTTTCAGGACATCTAGTTGATAGGCTGGACGCATAAAAGCCCAGCTCGTTTGTGTATTGATACAACCGGCGTTACAGGTTTTTTCCACCTATTTGCCTGAAATAAAACCTAACGTCTGAATTGAAATAATGAGATTAAAAGCGAACTAAAGAAATGAACATGAGGATTCAAAACTCCGTTTACTAAAGACGCCATTTTTAGGCACTAAATCTTAATTTCCTGCAAAAATGAAATTACCACTCAGTGAAATTACTTGTCAACTATTTATAGCGTGACCTAAACGCCCAGCTTCACTAACATCGCTTTCTTCCGCATTAAGTAAAAATAGTAAAAATAAGAGCCCACAAACAGTTTTCGTCAATGTCTGCAAATGGCAACACAGGCGACAGATGGCTTCGAGCGAAGTACATTGGGAATCTTGACCTCAATACTGGATTTCGGTCACAAACTCCAAATTTTAATGGTATTTAGCAAAGAATTTTGTAGAGGGTTGTTAAATTGGAGAATGTATAGGAGTAGAAGTTACGCTTGCTGAACGAAGTTCATATCAAAGATTTTCGATGCAACAAATAGAGTCTGCGCAAAACAAATTTGGCAGTGATTTACTTGAAGCTACTGATACTAGCTTACCATTAGAGATAGGTCTGATTTTCGAAGATGGTATCGCTGTTGATAGCAATAATTATAATGATACATTGTCCGAAATAGCCTCTTTGATAAATACAGTATCAGCATCAATGAGTCGGCATTCGATTGAGCTAATGGTTAGGACAGAAACAGACCTAAAGGATAGTAAGCAGCGCAAACATATCTGTCCTCAACTTCCAAATTTTCTCCAATACATTCAATTATTCAATGATGGACATAAAGCTTCTGTTGTGACGGGCAATAGAGGATGCCTTCTAGAGAATTTCACAGAGGATAATTTATTTCCTGTGCTACATAGGAAGCATAAAGCCCTTTTGGGTTACGCTAAATGTGACGAGCACTGGTTGGTTATTGTTTCTGGACAGGCTCCTCCTCTGTTTGTAGAGCATGATACAGCGCCGAACTTAAGTCTTCCGTCGATAGCAACTAATTTTAGCGAGCTTAAGATGAACCTTCCGATAGCTTCATCTTTTGATAAGGTTTATTTCTTTAAGTGTCCCACAGAGGCTATCTTACTCACATAAAACTTAACCTGTGATATGGGGTACGCATTGTTAATGTCAGCTAATGGCACAAAGTGCTCCGTCGCCTCCAGTGAAATTCATACCACCACAACTGAGAATATAGGGCGCTTATCTCATGTTAAGTGATAATGAATACATAATCTCTATTCTCAATAAGGTGAATAGCCCTTTAAAACCGCGCAAGTCTTATCTCAACAAAAATGAGGATCCACATATGTTGTGTAGGATCGCTTATTCGATGAAATGGGCGTCTTGGATGGATTAAAAATAAAGGAGGGGACTTGGTTAATTAGATTGCGATGTAACCCAGAAATATAAGCTATGGGTTACATCGCAATGTAAAAAATTTATATATGTTAAAAATTAAGTTCAGACAGACTCGGGTGATCATCTGGGCGTCGACCTTGTGGCCAATGAAATTTGCGTTCGCTTTCTGCAATGGCTAGGTCGTTAATACAGGCGAACCGATTGCGCATTAAACCGTCGCCATCAAATTCCCAGTTTTCATTGCCGTAGGAACGAAACCAGTTACCGTTTTCGTCGTGCCATTCGTAAGCGTACCGCACCGCTATTCGATTATCAGTAAATGCCCAAAGTTCTTTGATTAACCGATACTCTTTTTCTTTGGCCCATTTTTCGGTGAGAAATGTTCGTGCTTCTTCTCGGGAATGAATAAAGGTTGAACGATTTCGCCATTGTGTGTCGGGGGTATAGGCCAATGCGACTTTTTCAGGATTACGACTGTTCCAGCCATCTTCGGCAAGGCGCACTTTTTGGCGAGCCGTTTCTTCGGTGAACGGCGGTAGTGGTGGTCGTGTTTGCATAATATAGTGTTCCTTTATCAATGGGCTATAGGTAAGTGTTGTAATACTTATAAATCAATTTCAACTGTGCTGATTTGATTCGAATTTTGTTCATTGTTATCTAGCTCAGTGCTTTCTTTTTTTGGTACTGCACAGCAGATTAATATCTCGCCTTTTGCTGGCGTAGCTTTAGGTTTGCTGCGGTAGGTGATTGAGCCTGATAGCAGTTTCACCGCACAGGAGCCGCAAGCGCCAGTACGGCAACCAAAACTCGGTGTGAGCCCATGTTGTTCTGCTGTTTCTAACAGTGTGGTATCACCTGCGTTCCATCTTTGTTCAAAGCCCGACTTAGCGAATTTTATGGCCGCTTCATCGGCTTCGTTTTCTGCTGGTGGCAACACAGACTCATTATCGACTTGGCGAATGAGTGCTGCTGGGCCAAATGCTTCGGCAAAAATACGAGCATCACTTACACCTAAACTGCGAATTGCAGCATAGAGTACCTGCATAAACGCAGATGGACCACATAGGTAAAAATCATAATCGTCGAGGGCTAATATTTGTCGAAGTGTATCGGCGCTGATGTAATCACTTCCATTAAAATCAACGCCTATTTTTTCCTGTTCTTTGGGTTGAGTAATAAAAGAGTAATAACGGATTTTACCGTTGGCTTGTTTCTCGGCATCACGGAAACTATCGGCAAACGCTCGCCGTTGGGTAGTTTGTGCAGCGTGTAATATGGTTAATGGTCTTAGATGACGAGTACGCTTAGCTTCATTGAGAATGTGTGACGTCATGGCCATCATAGGCGTAATGCCAACGCCCGCAGCAATTAATACGGCTGGGCGTTTTTCTGCTGCATCAATACAAAAGTCACCAGTAGGTGCTTTGGCTTCAATTACATCGCCAACGCGCACTGTGTCGTGTAGGTATTGTGAAATAGTGCCATTAGTATCCCGTTTAACCGAAATACGGTAATAGGGTTTGTCTGGAGCAGATGAGACAGTGTAGGTTCTAATAACAGCTGCGTTTGCATCAGGCGGTGTAAGGCGCACAGTCAAAAATTGCCCCGCTTTTGAAGAGGTCAATGGCTTGCCTTCCTTCGGTTCTAAATAAAAAGAACGAATAACATCACTCTCATCTTCAATGCGTTTTACGGTGTAGGCTAACCACGACTCCCGTGCAGCTTCAGCAGCCAACGTGGCATTTGCTTGCTGCCAACCTCCGGCCATTAATGTGTTAGGTGAATACTCATTAAACGATGCACGAAAAGGCAATGCCTTTTTTAATGTAACGCCGTGGTCGAGTATAAAACGCCATGCGCGCTCGGCACCTTTAAATGCGGTAACTTCTGGTTCGTCTTCCCATAATAATTTGACTGTACCGGTTAGCATTATTAAGTCGCCAGTGGAAAAGTCAATAAACACTAAGCCCGCTTTAGGGTTAACTAAAAAGTTACCTAGTGTGTTGAAATGATAGTTGCCTGAGTAATCAGGAATAGTCAGTGTATTACCTGCTACTTTCACAAAACCAGGGCGCCCACCACGGTGTGATACATCGACGCCTTCTAGTTCTGGACGGTCTTTGGCTGGCACATAACTAGACACAAAAAAGGTGTCTGCACCACGAATTAATTCACTCACTTCATGACTTAGTTTAGTAAAATTTTGTATATTATTGGGATCTTTAGTTACCTGAGTTTTTTCATTAAATTTAATACTACGACTCTGTATATATTGTGGGCAATTGCCAAATGATTGGTCAACAGATATTGAAAAATGCGTTGCACTAGTATGCTGTACTCGACCATTAACTCGGTTGCGACGACGAGAATTCATTTCTATACCGAGTAAACCTAAGGGGCTACCCTCTTTTTTTAATTGTGGTGTAATAGGGTCACCGAAGATTGCAGATACTCTCATGGTTAATGTCGTCGGGTCAGGCGAACTTATAAAACCAGGCTGTCCCGAAAGCACCGACGCCCAAGGCCAGCCTTGTGCATCAACACTGCCTGCAATAATAAAAGGCAGTTGTTGGTAAAACTCTCGGTGTTGTTCTGGCATATATGAACGTATTGCACGCTTCCCAAAATTTTCCATCGCTTCACGCTTGCCCACACGAGTTTGAATTTCCTGCTCACCAGAATGAAATGGCGATAGGTTGGTTTTTTGATCGGTTTTATCGCGAGTCTCGTTTTGCATGATAATCATCTCTGTGTGTGGTTTTCGAAAGCGCTGGGTAACATCTACTACTACTAGCTCGCAAACCCATCAGCAGGGTGTATTTGTGCTTGATGTGCGAGCTAGTGATCAACTTGTATTAAAGGCTTATGCCGCTAACCCTACTTTGGTGGCTTGCATGGGCACAAAACCTTTCAGGCTTTCAATGTTGGTTAGCCAGCGACGTACATTAGGATAAGGTTCTAATGACACATCACCTTCAGGTGCATGGGCCACGTAACTGTATATGGCAAAGTCAGCCAGGCTGATTTTATTGGCTACCAAAAAGTCACGGCCAACTAGTTGCTGTTCCAGTTTTATCAACGCTTTTTCTGCTGTGGCTTTAGCAAACAGAGGATCGGATGGTGAATTGAATACATTTATAAGTCTCGCCGCGCCTACGCCATAAGAAATTTCACCTGCAGACATGGCAAGAAAACGATGCATTTCAGCTTCTTGTTGCAGATCCTCAGGGATAAATGCAGGCGCATATTTGCGTGCTAAATAAATGAGGATTGAAATTGAGTCATGCACAATGGCATCTCCATCTTCAATAACGGGCACTACTCCCAAAGGATTAAGACTGAGAAATGGTGCTTGTTTATGTTCTCCCGCTGGGAGATCAACGTGGACAATTTGGTGCGCAATACCTGCAACACTTGCGAATAATTGTACTCGATGAGCATGACCCGAAAGTGGGAAGCTGTGAATACGAATGGCATTTGACATAATGTGTTCCTCTATTGAATGATTACTGGGTGAGAGGAAATAATAGGCACTGCTTGATTTAAAGACAATATACTATATTGTTGAAACATTATCTCCATTATGAATATAATAATTGGCGGCAGGGGATTATTGTGGATACGATTGATAGTATGCGTATTTTTGTTGCTGTGGCGGGGCAAAAATCGTTTACCGCGGGGGCAAAGCAGTTAGGTATTAGCACTAACTTGGCGAGCAAACATGTGCGGCAACTAGAAGTACGTTTGGACGCACAACTGTTCCATCGTACTACTAGGCGTGTCACTTTAAGTGATACCGGTCTAGCGTATTTTGAGCGCTGTGTGTTATTGCTAGATCAATTTGATGAGTTGGAAGATTTGGTGCATGAGCGTCAATCTGAATTAGCCGGGCCAATTCGAATTACAGCGCCGACAGGGTTTGGCGCGGGGGAATTGGTAGAGGCAATTCGTCCTTTTCAAATAGCACATCCCAAGGTGTCTATTAATCTGCATCTCTCCGATCAACATGTGGATATGTTAAATGGAGGTTTTGACCTAGCGATCCGTTTTGGCCCTCTACAAAATTCCACCCTTATCGCCCGTAAGTTACTCACTATGCGATTAGTGGTGGTGGCATCTCCCGAATATATCCGGGCATTTGGTGAACCACTACATCCAAGTGCACTGTCGACCCATAATTGTTTGCGACAAATATCATCATCAGACCCAGAGCATTGGGGATTTACTATAAATGGAAAAATACAAAAATTTCTTGTTAGCGGATCTTTTACTGCAAATTCACCTCGTGCCATCGCGAATATGGCGGCAGGGGGATTAGGCATTGGTCGTTGCCCGCTTTACACGGCTGACCCTTTTCTTAAAAGTGGTGAGTTAGTAGCTTTGTTTGAAGACAAGACCGCAAATGAATTTAATTTATATGCTGTGTACCCTTCGAGTCGCCATTTAACGGTTCGAATTAGGAAGTTGATAGATCACTTGGTGCAGGTGCTTTTGTGATAGTTGTTAACCTGAGATCTGCTTAAGCAATAATTATAGAGTTATGCTCTAGGTCAGTTATATTTAGACATGGCTTGTTTTCTTTTTAGCAATAAGCCATTAATACTGCGATGCCTTGAGTGCTCGATAAATTAAATATTTATTAGTGGGTCGCTTTATAATTGAATCCAAGTTTCAATTATAAAGCGCTTTGAGAACATAGCCCGATCCCACAACGACATTGCTTTGGTTTTCATGTTTTGCGAACGGTTTTGATGCGCCTGTCACATGTGTCGAATAAGTCGGCTTCTAAGACTTTATTCAAATAGCCTTTATCGCCATACAATTGATCCGTTTACCCCCTTGCTAATTCACCCACGGCTTGGGTGTCATGAACATTTCCCGTTGTGACCTTCGCAGTAACAATTTCATATTGATGGTTGACGGTTAAGTGGAGTTTGAAGCCGATTACTCAAGGGGTAATAAACGGGGGATACGTTTTTGCGCTGGAGCCGATGATGGACTGGGACAATAATGCTTGCAGACCTAAATTAATGGTGGCAAAAACAAATATCACTTATGCAATTAGTTAGATTTTCGCGCTTCAAACGCTTTTTGATTAATTTTGGAAATATCAACAAAAGCCTCATTTGCTACTAATACACTCATGGAATAATGTGCAATTTTCCATGTGTTGTTTTGCTTTGTTACTACACCCGTGCCTCTAAACCGGCCCCATTTTTTCGACACAATAATTTCATCCAGCCAAGCGGTTTGGCCATCATCTGCAAAATTAATATGACGCTCGACCGATGTGTATGTCCAACCTGTACCCTCTTTGAAACGCTCTTTCACATATTCATCTAAGGTGATGGGTCGTGTCCATCGCTCCCAATCGTCTGTTCCCATAAATACACCGGTAGGAGTAAAAGAACCTAAATAGCCGTCTAGGTCGGCTTGGCTAGCGGCATAGTGAAGACCGTCCATTAACTGACTAATGGCCTGATTTTCTGTTGTTGTTTGTATTTTGTGGTCCTGGGCAAAACTCATGACTGTTAAAGAGCATATTATGAGTAAAAGTCCGGCTAAATATCGCTGCATATATTTTTATCCTTTATAGAAATTGGCTACTGGTAAGCCAGTAGCCAAACAATTATTTAATAGTGACCACGAAAGGTGATGCCAATAGAACGCGGGTTGACGCGTATACTTGCTGGTGGATCAAATGGTGGGCGGCCAATTGCCCGAACTACACCATCGTCATCAAACAAGTTGTTTGCAAATAAAGACACTTCATAGTCTCTAAACCTAACACCGACACGCAAATTGGCAACAGTATAAGCGTCCATTTCTCTATAATTGGGCTCATTTACATTAAATTCTGTTGCTCGGTCTCCGGTATATTGGAGATTAAACCAAACAAAACCCATGTAATTTTCAACGAGGGGCTGCTCGTATTCGGAACTAATCGCACTATGCCAGTCTTAGAGTCTGCACCAAATAATGTTCCTTGCTTGGTGCAGGCTCTATTTAAAACAACCCACTAATTTATAAGTTCTACCCATCTTTAGTGATGGATATTAACCTCAACTGAATAGATCTTTGAGCTTATCGTTAGCTTTTTCTAACAACTTATCCTTTTGTTTATTAAGTTCTTCTTTGGCTTTTTTCTTAGCCTCGTCTTCTAAGCGTTTTTTTGCTTCAGATTTAGCTGCAGCAATCACGTTATCGAGCATGGCTTGAACCACAGCCACTCCCACTTGATCTGCTGGCATGCCATTGGGTTGGCCAATAGAGCCTGCATTGAAGGTGGGTAAGGTCACCTCATACTCTTTTGTCTCAATATTAAGATCGCCAGTAGGTAGTTTTTCAAAATTGAGCTTAAGGCGAACATTACTGACTGTTATGTTTTCAACAATAACCAAAGGATTGGCCACGTCTTGTGATGTGGGTGCCGGTTCATTTTTAGTTTTTGGCAGATTGGCGGCCAAATTGTTTTTCAGTACTATCAGGTTACCCTTGCCATCTTTGTCTACTTCATAAAGAATTTCTGGTGCATGGATGCTAATTGTCTGTATCACATAAGGTTCATTGATCACTTCGCCTAAGTCGAGAGTGATCGCATTGACACTGAACGCGTCTTGATTACTGAAGCCTTGGGGATTTTTTATATCTAGATCACTGATGGTCATTCGTCCATCAGTCAATGCCAAGTCTACCTTGAAGACTGACACAGTGGTTCCCAGATACTTACTCCCTTGTTGTTCTATTTGCGCACGAATAAAATCGCCCGCTCCGCTCAACATATACCAAGCACTACCTGCAATCAGCAGCACTATCAAAGCAAAAATCCCTAGTCCTTTTTTCATGAAATACTCTTTTAGCTATTTAGTTAAACCTATTATTGTATCAGAACTTCTGAATTACCCAATTAACTCTTAGCTGATTACCAACCCACTTGTAATAAGTGTAATGTTAATGTCAGTAATCGAAACGTTAAGTTTTAAAGTGTGTGGCAAATTTTGAATGTGAGTATGACTAGGTTTATACTGCTTGCTGGTAAGAAACCACCTACATCCTTTTTTGTTATTGAGCTCGGAAGGCAGAACATGAAAACAATTATTTTTACGCTAGTCGCTGTACTTTTATCCGCTATTTTTGCGCCATCTTCAAAGGCATCAGAAAATGCTCTAGATGCCCCGTTATCAGATTTGAAAAATTATCACGTTGATACACCCAATATGGTCAGCTCGGGAATGCCGAATCAAGGACATTTTGAAACCCTTAAGGCCTTGGGTGTCACTAAGGTTATTGATTTATTACCTGGAGATAGAAAAGAAGAATCAAGCTTAATGAATGAGCTGAATCTAACCTATTATAATATTCAAGTTGAGTGGGACAACCCGACAATTGAAAATTTTCGCGAATATATATTAACAATGAAACAATTTAATAAGAGTGAGGGGATAACACTAACCCATTGCCGCTTAAATTGGCGTGGTGCAGTATTTACATATTTATATCGTGTGACTCAATTGAAGGAATCTGCAGAACTTGCCAAGGAGGACATGTTGGCAATCTGGGTGCCAAATGAAATTTGGCAGGGCTTTATAGACGTAGTAATTTCGAAATACTAACGGGTGGTGTCAACCTAAATTGTTTAGCGTGTTCACTTTGTTCTTAAGCACCTCTTGGTGACCACTAAGATGTTTGGGAGGCAAACTATTACTCACGAAGTGCCTAGCTAGTGTTTCTAGCTTTAGCTTTTATCATCCTAATAGCTGAACTACCAAAGCATTTAATAAATAGTAATACAATGATTTAGAACATAATATGACTGTAATATTAGTGTAGTAAATTTGATTCGATCGCAATGCAGGGCATGAATAATTTTTTATGCTAAGAATGTCTCCTTTGTCATGAAATATAAATCATGAAATAAAAATGGAGGACCCATGGTCATTAGAGGGGATAACTAGATCAATAATAATAATACAGGAATCACATGCTCAATCATGCCATAACACTTGAAGACCAATTAGAAACTGTGCAACAGGCAAAGGCGTATCTGCTGGGTTTATCAGCTGAAAATTATCAAGTGGTGATTAAACCTCATTTTGCTAGCAGCGCTGGCGCTCATATGCGGCATATATTAGATCATTATTTAGCCTTAAAAGATGGATTAAACCAAGGGCTGATTAATTACAATAAACGCAATCGTTATTCTAGTGTTGAATCTTGCCCGCAGACGGCCTTGTTACAGTGGCAAAAAGTAGAGCAGTGGCTAAAAGAAGTCAGTCAACTAGATACTGATATGTCCCTTACCGTAGTATGTGAGACTTCCGTAAATAAAACGCAAAATACTCAAACCCAATCGACTTTAGCCCGTGAGTTGGTTTTTGTCTCAAGTCACGCAGTCCATCATTTTTCTTTGTTAGCAGTGATAAATTCTTTGTTAGGTAATAAAGATGAAATCAACTTTGGGATCGCACCCAGCACTGCTACCTATGTGCGTCAACAAGCTTAGTCGCACCGTCATAAATACCAAATCATTTTAAGTCGTTCATCCAATCAAATATTGACTCTGGTATTTCTTAGGCTCTTAAAAGGGCGGAGTATGTAGCTGGTAATTGCCTAACAAAGCGCGGATAATTGTCTTTAATTATTTTGCCAAGTATTTGTTATAAGGATTTTTCCATGAGCGATTTACCCCAATGTCCACAGTGCGACTCCACTTTCACCTATGAAGATAGAGATATGTACGTGTGTCCAGAATGTGCTCATGAATGGTCACAATCTGGCGAAGTAAACGAAGACGAAAAAGTAATCAAAGACTCAAACGGTAATGTACTAACTGACGGCGATACTATTACCGTGATCAAAGATCTCAAAGTGAAAGGTTCGTCTGCTGTTGTTAAAGTAGGCACTAAAGTGAAGAATATTCGTTTGGTAGATGGCGATCATGATATCGATTGTAAGATTGATGGGATAGGTGCCATGAAGTTGAAGTCTGAGTTTGTTAAAAAGGTATAGTGCCAATTCTACGAATTAAAGTGTCGAACCAAGTGGGCGCTGATTTCTGACAAGATATTAGCGCACTTCGTGAGCAAATAATGCCTTCTTTTCTTGGGCAATCTTAGTGTTACTCAATGGCACACCTTTAATGTAAGCTGAAGCTAATGTAATGTTTGTTCAGACAATTAAGCAGGTGAAGACCATGCACTTAAGTGCAACAGCGGTGGTCTTTGTGAACATAGCGTTTGCTGAAATAACGCAGCGTTTTTGGGAAGAAATATATCAAGATGCCGGTGTTAATTACGTTTTTTTTGAGTCAGAAGAACAGACACGAGTTTGGTTACAAAGCGTATTGAAAAGCGCGACCAATAATAATCTTGTGCATCAGTCATCCACATCATTTTAGCCATTAAATGCCACCGTAAATTAGCCACTGCCCAGCTCGTTAGATTGAGCAATCCGAACCTGTAAGCTATGCCATACGGCTGTTCGGGTTACTCTTGCAAAGCACAAAAAGTTTCACTTGATCTATTGTTCTAACAAAATAAGCACTTATCACGCAGTGATCGACTAAAAACGAGAAGATAAAAGCAAAATAATTTAAACCACAGGGAACAAGAGGTCACAGAGGTAAAAAGTGTATGTTTTTTTCCTTCCTTCCTTCCTTCCTTCCTTTCCTCTGTGCAGCGACCGCGCTCCTTTTCCTCTGTGGTAAATAAATTTTATCTTTTAGCTCGTATCACGCAATGACCAGCTTCGTAGCCTAAATACTAAAAAGTGCTGGCTGGTTTACAGCACTCATCAGGACTTACCAAAGCAGTGTGAAATTAGCGCTCAACTCACGGCCTGTTTCGTAAAGTCTTTCTCCCACTGCTACATCTGTTTCGGCAACACAATTAATGCCACCAAGGTGTGTTTGATAGATTTTATCAAACACATTTTTAGCGGAAAAAGAGACACTTATATTTTCATTGAACCGGTATTGAGATGACAGATTGATTATTCCGGCACCTGCGCTGGGAGACTCATTTTGTATCTCTGATACCTGTTGCTGAGATGCAAGTAGTTGTGACTCTATGGATAATGTCAGATTTTCATCGCGCCAATGTAATTGTGTTATCAAGCTAGCAGGAGCAATGCGATATAACGGTTGGTTAAGGTCATCTCGGGTCCCTCGAACCCAACTCGCGGTCATACCTAGGTCAATTCTATTTGTTAGTTGGGCAGTCATTAATACATCGGCTCCCCAAATTGTGGCATCGGTATTTTGCCATTGCAGTGGTGAACTACCACTCATCATGGTGGACACCATATTGGCTACTGCATCTTCAGAGGGGCTACCCACAATGTAATCTTGAATCGATTGATAGAAAATCCGTGGTGCAATAGTTAATTGGGCACTTTGATAGCTAAACCCAAGATCGACTTGGTTGGCCGTTTCCTCATTTAATGCAAGGTTACCTAAATAATTATTGCCATCAGCAAGACCTGCCGAAATACCAAGGGGCATCAATATATTTTATGTCCATCGCTAATGCTGGCGTACCACTGTCGTTAGTATTAACACGTTGATAAACCCCATGTAAAAGGTGTTGTCCGTGACGAAGACCTAGCTCTGTGCCAAATCCAGAGCGAGAGTAAAAACTATTTGGCACCTCTAAGCTGCGGGCATCCTCTACCTGATCACGTTGTTGTTTTAAACCATTTATACTGGCGAATATTGTATCTGTAGCGTAACCAAGGTTCCCATTAATGCTCATTCCGGGTAGTCGGCGCAAACTATCTCGATAGTCTGCCGAGCTATCGGTTAGTGCTTGTATATCAAGTTTCAGTGTAGAAGTTTCTTGATGGCCGAGTACTTCAATTGTCTCTAGGTCATCTGTTTGCTTAGCTTGGGCGGTTATAGTACGGTACTCAAAGTGCCGATAACGGCCAATACGTATGCCGCTGAAACGTTGTGTTTATTCATTGTTATTCTCTTGAACTACGGCGCTTGCGCGCACAAAATTATCAATACCAGTTTGCACTGGTAAAATGTTGTTAGTTATTTATTCAAGAAAAAACAGGAGGGCCGCGAGAGTGGGCTTTTTGATAGGGATAGGCAGTGTAAGGCTGTTGCGCGAGTCTAACTAATCTGGCTCGATAGCTAACAAACTGAGCAAGTCCATCATGATCCAAAGGCGGGATAATATTTTTGAAGTCAGACAGGACATTGTCAGGACACAGGTTTTTAATGTCTATGTCAAAGGCTTCTTCAGGGGCATTCACAAAAACAAAGTGGTTAGTTTGGGCCGTTTTAGATAACGAAATCCATTTCATTTCTTGCCGGTACAGATCAGTTCTATGTCATTAAAACTTTGCAGACGCAACTTTGCTAACTGTTGAACAGCAAGCGTAAGCCGCCTTGCAGCAACATTACCAGACACAGGAAATAGCAAAATTTATGCTTCAATGAAAAGATGAATGGACTTCCTTTTAGAACTTAGAAACAGTGTACAAACGCAACACTTTTATCTCAACTTTTTTATACATGGGATTGATTCATATCAGAGTTTTGCCATTTCAAGCCTGATAGTCTTTGTATTCTTGCCACCCGAGCGCCATATACAACTTCAATAATTTCTCTGGCGCCTTGGGTAAATCCACACTCAGCAATAATCCGGGGGTATCATTAAAACTTTTATCTATGCCTAAACAATGAAAAACAGCGCCCAGTTTATTGTAGTGTTTCAGTAAGATGGGTACGTCTTTTCCATCGGATTCAATCCCTTTAAGCAAGGCGCTAACATGGTCTTTTAAGCCATGTTGTTTTGCAAAGTCTTGTACTTCTGGGTGTAACTTATGTTCGAACGGCGCCCTTGGTACAACTTTGTCTGTGGGTGTGACCATGGCCTGCTGGATAATGGCAGCACTGCGCACGTCGTATAATTTACTGATTGAGACGGTGCCATATAAGGTTCGGTACTGAGGATATTGACAAACAAAGGCGCCAATACCACGCCATAACAAAAATAGGCCTTGGAAACTGCGTTGATATTCGGGTATTAAAAATGAACGGCCCATTTCTAAGCAGGGTTGTTGGCGATTCACAAAGTCAGGGCCAAAATCAAACATGGGGTGCAAATATAGGTTTTCTAAGTTGCCATCGGCTAATAACTTGTCGGTTTGCCCCATGCGGTAAGCGCCGATTATTTGGCCGGTGTGTTGTTTCATCACAAATAAATGCGTGTAAGTGGCGTCGAAGTGATCGGTGTCTAATGGTTCACCGCTACCTTCGTTATGTTCACGAAATACCATTTCCCGTAGCCGGGCGATTTCATTTACTGTATTAGGAATTTGATGTTGATAACCAAAGTATACGGATAAATCTTTGTGATCCAGCAGGTGTTGTTCATTGGGAAGCTGCAGCACTTCTTGCAAAATTGTCTCACCGCTGACTTCAGCGGCAAGTGGTTGTAATTGGGTGACAGGATCCGCCGGCCACGGTGTTTGCCAATTAGGATCAAGCAAATAACTTTGTGCCCTAAAAAGCGCTGTTTGTGTATCTAGGTCTAACTCTTTTGCATAATGTTTAATCTCAATCGGCTCACCGGCGGTGATGGTTATTTTTGCATTGCGCTTGTTGATTAATTCACGAGGTAACATCAACATGCGTAGCCTAAAATAAATCCGACCTAAACGATAAAACAATGGGCTGTTAAAACCACTGACAAATATAGGTAAGTACCGCGCATTACTGCGATTGGCGATGCTGGTAATCAATCTGTTCCAGCTGTGGTCAGCGATACGTTTGGTGTCTTTATGAAAATAACTTACGCGCCCCGCAGGGAAAATAAGTAATGCACCGCCGGTTTTCACATGTTTTAAACAAGTACGAATAGATGGCGCATTTTTTGGATCTTTTTCTGAGAGGGGATTGGTAAAAATGAAATAGTCTTCAAGCTCCGGAAATATCTTCAGCCCTTGGTTGGCCATTACTTTTATGTCGGGGCGCACCTTTTCAATTGCCCAAGCTAAAAATACCCCTTCGATGCCACCAAAAGGGTGATTACTAGCGATAACAAGTGGCCCGGTTTTAGGGATTTTAGCTTGTAAGGCTTCCAAGCCTAACAATTGTATATTCAGACCATCTAATAGGCTTTTTGCAAAGGTTGTTTTGTCTAAACCGTGAAGATTATTTTCACGGTACAAGCCGTCCAACTTATTAATAGCAAGGATACGATCTAATAATCTGAAGATAAGTTTGTTAAAAAAGTTCTTTTTATTATCAGGGACAACATTTAGCAGGCTTATGGCTGCAGACATAAAACAATTCCACGAGAAAAATAAATAAATTATGACATTAATAGTGCTTTAATTTGTCACTAAATTCAGAAGATTATTATTCGATGACAAAGTATTATGTTTTTGAAACAACAAATGTTCTGAGAATTTGGTGTTTGCTGGTAGATTTAAGGCATAATAATCACCTTACGTTTATCTATTTTTTACAGAAAATACAAGCAGGGCAAAGATGCAACAGATTACTATCACCACACCAGACGATTGGCATTTACATTTTAGAGACGGCGATATGCTCGACGAAACCGTACCTGCTACTGCTAGGTGTTTTGCTCGAGCGATAGTCATGCCAAATCTAGTACCTCCTGTGGTGAATGCGAAGTTGGCCGGTGAATATAAAGCGCGTATTTTAGCTGCTCGCCCTCAAGGTAGTCATTTTGAACCTTTGATGACGCTGTATCTGACGAATCAAACGACTAAGCAAGATATTATCGAGGCCAAAAATTCAGGTGTGATAGCTGCCAAATTATATCCTGCTGGAGCGACTACCAATTCAGAGCAAGCGGTAAGCGGTATTGAAGCGTTATACTCAGTGTTCGATGAGATGCAAAAACAAGGTTTGTTGTTATTGGTGCACGGTGAAGTCACTGAGAGCCATGTGGATATTTTTGATCGTGAAAAAATATTTATCGATCAATATATGGCTAAAATTGTGCAAGCCTTCCCTGAATTGAAAGTGGTGTTTGAACATATCACTACCAGTGACGCGGCTGACTTTGTTTTGTGTAGCGCTGCTAATGTAGCCGCCACTATTACTCCCCAACATCTATTGTTAAATCGTAATGATTTGTTGGTAGGTGGTATTAAACCACACAACTATTGTTTACCTGTATTAAAACGCAGCTCGCATCAGCAAGCTCTTCGCAAGGTAGTCGCTAGTGGTTCGAATAAATTTTTCTTAGGCACAGACTCAGCACCCCATGCTAAACATGCTAAAGAAAACGCTTGTGGTTGTGCCGGTTGTTATAGTGCATGGAGTGCCCTGGAACTTTATACTCAGGTTTTTGATGAACTCAATGCACTAGATAAGCTAGAGGGTTTTGCCAGTTTCCACGGTGCCGATTTTTATGAACTACCTCGTAACCAAAGTACGGTGACCTTGGTAAAACAAAGTTGGACTGTACCTGAATTTGTTATCTTGCCAAATGGCGAACCGATAGTGCCATTTTTTGCAGGGCAAACTGTTGACTGGAAAATTAACCCTGTTTGACACTCGACTTTAGCATGCAGTGGTCTGTCTAAATCTGGGTTAATTTTTCTGGGTTGTGGTGTAAACCTTGTCTTTTCCGCTCCAGCTTTGAAATATAGGGGGTTTTTATACAATCTTATTATATTTGCATCGATTTTTAATAATCCTACAGTTTGATTGATAGTCTGCTATACAAATTTATTAGTTGCCCTGAAAGGGGTATATGACGGATAACTAAATTCAAATCCCCCCCTTTTTTATCAAGAGAACTAACATGAGCGAACTCGTTACCTGTCAAATTGAAAACCAAGTAGCCACTATTACTATCCAAAATGGCAAAGTAAACGCCATTTCACATCAAGTGGTCGACGAACTTAATCAAGCATTGGATCAAGCAGAACAAGCTCAGGCTGTTGTGGTATTGACCGGGCAAGCTGGTATGTTTTCTGGTGGTTATGATTTAAAAATAATGAAAGAGAGCATGAGTGCAGCCATGGACTTGGTTGAAAAAGGCTCAAAATTGGCAAGACGTATGTTAGCGTTTCCCTATCCGGTGTTGGCTGCATGTAATGGACACGCGGTTGCTAAGGGCGCATTTTTATTGTTAGCCGCTGATTATCGAGTGGGTGTTGACGGAGCATTTAAGATAGGTTTAAACGAAGTCGCAATAGGTATGACTATGCACTATGGTGGTGTAGAATTGGCCAGAGGTAGATTGGCGCCAGTATTTTTTAACCGTTCAGTGATTTTAGCTGAAATGGTCTCACCACAAGCAGCGGTTACCGCTGGATTTTTAGATAAGGTCGTTAGCGAAGCCGAATTTGCACCTACAGTACTAGCGATTGCGCAGGCTATGACAAAACTAGATATGCAAGCCCATCACCAGACTAAATTAAAAGCACGAGCAGAATTATTGCAAGTGCTCGACCAATGTATTGAAAAAGACCGTCACAGTAGCCTATAAAGGATACTGTTGGCAGCCCAACAAAAGAGAATATTTTGAATAAAGAATTTGCTTCACTAGGTTTAAACAACGCCTTGCTCGATAACTTGGAATCTATGGGTTTCAAAGAAATGACCGACATCCAAGCCATGAGCTTACCTGCCATTATTGAAGGCAAAGATGTAGTCGGCAAAGCCAAAACCGGTAGCGGTAAAACCGCTGCCTTTGGTTTAGGTCTATTACACAACCTCAAGGTGAAGCGATTTCGTATTCAAGCATTGGTTATGTGCCCTACACGTGAACTCGCGGAACAAGTGGCGTTAGAAATCCGTAAGTTAGGCCGTGGTATTCATAATATCAAAGTCTTAACTTTATGTGGCGGCACGCCATTGGGCCCACAAATTGGCTCTCTAGAACATGGCGCACATATAATTGTGGGTACGCCTGGGCGCATAATGGACCATTTGTTTCGCGGTCGCTTAGACCTAAGCGAAGTGAATACTTTAGTGCTTGACGAAGCCGACCGGATGTTAGATATGGGCTTTGAAGTAGAAATGGCCAAAGTCATTGATGCCGTGCCACTTGACAGACAAACCTTGCTTTTTTCTGCTACCTATCCTGATTCTATTGCGCAAATAAGTCGTGATGTACAGCGTAATCCTCTTCAAGTCAGTGTTGAAGCCACTCATGAAACCACTAGTATTGAACAGCTGTTCTTTGAAGTAGAAGAGCCCCATCGTATTAAAGCGGTGGCGGCGATGTTAAGTCACTACCAAGCAGAATCAGCCATAGTATTTTGTAATACTAAAATTGCCTGTCAGGAAGTGGCAGACGAACTCACCAAATTAGGCGTGTCTGTATTAGCTTTGCATGGTGATTTAGAGCAGCGCGACAGAACGGAGGTCTTAACCCGTTTTTCTAATCGAAGTGTTTCGGTGTTGGTTGCCACCGACGTTGCTTCACGTGGCTTAGACATAAAAGAAGTGAACGCGGTCATTAGCTATCAAATCACCCCTGATCCTGAAGTGCATATTCACCGCATTGGTCGAACTGGCCGCGCTGATGCTAAAGGTTTAGCGCTGACCTTGTGTACCAAAAAGGAAATGCCTCGCGCCAATGCCATTGAAGATTATCAAAAAGCGAAAATAAAATGGACCGGTATCCAAGCCCTGCGTTTTCATGCTAACCGTTTAATCCAACCTGAATATTCTACCATCTGTATAGACGGCGGCAAAAAAAGCAAAATTCGTCCCGGAGATATTTTGGGCGCTTTAACGAAAGACGCCGATATTGCCGGTGATGATATAGGCAAAATCAACGTTACCGCTACTCATACTTATGTGGCAGTTAAAACCCGTAGTATTAAGCGCGCACTTAAACAAGTTAACGAAGGAAAGTTAAAAGGGCGTAAGTTTAAGGCGAGAAAATTAAGCTAAATTAGTTTTGAGCCACGAGCTACTTAGTTCGAGCAACAGCTAAATGTCTGACGATATTAAAACCCACATTATGTCTAGTCATTAAACATTGAAACGGAGCCATTTGGCTCCGTTTCAATTTGTGTGACATTTTATGTATCTTATTATCAGGTTTTTACAGGTCCTGCGGGTCGTAGATAAAGTGCGTCGCCTTCTGTTACCCTCAAGGGAAAATTGATAGGTTTTAAAGACAATACTGCTACCACCCAAATCACCAATGTTCTCACCTAAAGTAAATTCACCATTTACATTTAGCCCTTCTAACGTTTCATCGCTATCATATTGAAAAACGCAGGTTGCAAGATGGCTGCAATATAGAATGCTTCGCACCATCTTTTCTTGAACTCCACGTCATTCCGGCCTTCGAGCGAATTATATACGCTCATTCTCACTATCTTTTAGGCCTGGTTCTAGCACACCACAGACCTATATTCCCTTTTATTTCAAAAGATACGAGGTTTCAGCATTGATAGAAAAATCTCGTCTATTTTGATGTGTATAGTTTGACATACCTATGTATCACCTTAAATTACTACAATGTAGTATTATCCGTTGTAGGATCAACCTTCAAAAATTACATGGTAAGAAAATTTAGGGGGTAATTATGAATCAAAAAACGTTAGGTGAATTTGAACAGACAGTTTTGCTCGCATTATTGCGATTAGAAACCAACGCCTATGGTGCAGCAATTCGTCAGCTTTTACAGTCTGAGATAGACAGAGATGTTGCACTAGGTGCTTTGTACTCAACTCTAGAACGAATGGAAAAAAAAGGCTTAGTCGTGTCTAAATTTGGAGAGGCAACCGCTCAGCGTGGTGGTAGACCTAAACGCTTTTTTTCGGTGACTGCCCAAGGTAAAGCCGCACTTAAACACGCTAAAGAGGCTATGGATACCATGTGGCAAGGCGTTGCACTACAAGTAGGAGGCGAGTGTCATGCTTAATATTAATTCATCTAAAGAACATCGCTCTGCAATGCCTAGGTTAGCTTCGTGGTTGTTGTCTCGATTAGCAAATCCTGCATATCGTAACGAGCTCATTGGCGATATGGAAGAAGAATACACAGAACGCCAGCAAACTAATCAAGATACAACCACCTGGCTACTACGACAAACAGCATCGGCAATTTGGGATGGGCAAAACGCAATGGTAAAATCGACAGTTTTTGTAAAAGCATTGAGTATTATTTTATGTGTATTAACGTTGCCAACTATTGCCTTATTTGTTGGTTGGTTATCAAATGTAGATGAACCATCAGAGCAGCTGTCGCAGCTTTTGTCGGCGGGTGAAGTACATTTTATATTGTTTAACACCGAATATTGGAGACTTGTATGGAATGAAAACAGCATCTCTCACCTTGAACTTGGAATGTTTATTCATACCCCATCCATACTCTGGGCGATGGTGTTCGCTGGTTCGACTTATTGGTTCTTGAAAAAATCGAACCCGTCGGTCTGGTTATTTAGCGCTTTTGCGTTAGCTTATATGTTGTTGCCTTACCTTTTCGGATATACGGTGATCAGTTCATTAGAGCCTGTTGACCAAAAAGTGGGGCCGATTCTAGCCTTTATGATGTTGGCACCCTTTTTCACTTTACCCTTGTATGTTTACTTTTTGTTTAAGCGATTTTCAAAGTAAAACTATTTATTGACCAATCAGAAAGCAGGCATATGACTGCTTTTCTGCAGACAAAAAAAAGTAAGCAAAAAAGCCCGCTCGCCAAACTATGTTTTTCATCCAATTATCTGGCAAATTTAGCCCTTCCTTCGCAACCAGATTCAAACACTTTAAATTAACCAATCACACTTCCCTGATGATCGGCACCCAATCTCGACTTCCCTGTCGAGCTGTTCAACTGGGAAAAGCAGTGCTTCTAAAAAGTCCAGTTTCACCCTATTAAATAACAGAAATAATTGGCGAACATACATGCGAGGGTTAGTCAAAAGCTTCGGCTACGCCGATTTTTATTCTTTGGTGGCTCCGCCACTGCTTTTCCACCTTTAAAGTTTCAGCAAAAAATGGCTTGTTTTAGGGGCAAATGGCAAGCAGACGCCGCGCGGGAAGATGGCGCGAAGCGTGCTTTCGCTCTTTCTAACCCGTAAGTCAGACGATGTCATCACCAGAACCGAATTTGGCTGCGTAGTTGATAATTGTATGGATCAGCATGGTGATGAATAGAAGATGAATAGAAGATGAATAGAAGATGAATAGAAGATGAATAGAAGATAAATAGTAGGGGAAAATAGAGACATTACATTATGCAACGCTCTATTTTTGATAATAGACCTACAGCATCTTCTATTAAATTTGCATGGGCCGTACTCATTCCACCCATTAAAATCAGCATAAAACAGCAGGCTAATGATAAACCTCGTTTCTTTAACATAATTACATTCCCTCGAAAAATAGTTAAATTGTGTTGGTAATCCAATTCAACCATCACGATCAGTAATGTGTTTAATAACATCATGGTAGATAAGTAATATCTGAACCAGCAAATAATTTGTTCTTAAATATCATATGGTTAAAAAATAAAAAATAAAAAATAAAAAATATAAGTTTTTAAATGTGTAAAAAATTACGACATAAAATGAACAGAATTGAAAATTCGCCGGATTAAACCTTTACGTTTCTTAGTGCATCTGCCACCGTTTAGATGGCAGATGTTAGGGCCAGTTAACCCGCCTTCTAGCGCTTTGAAAATTTATAAATAAATCTATTTATCCCGAGCTCAGGTTATTGAAGCTTATGTTTGATACTGCTTTAAAAACATAGCGACCGCTGAATCAATGATTTGCCGATACTCAGGCGATTCTGGATACCCACCAAAACCCACTATCTGCGGCCAATAGGCGAATGACTTTAGTAGGCCGCTAAACTGTGTGGCCGCTATGTCAATATTCTCAATCACTAAGCGGCCATCTTCTGTGGTCTGTTTCAACCAAATGTTTAGCCCACTTTGACTGTCTGCAATGTAAGCCAAGGTTTGTTAAAACAACAGAACATGCAAGGGAGCAAGAAATTGATTGGGTGATGGATGTGAATTTCATGGGGGTGGTGCGTTGTACTAAAGCGGTATTGCCTCATATGCGTAAGGCGCGCAGTGGGCATATTATTAATGTGACTTCTGTAGGTGGTTTAATAGGGCAACCATTTAACGAATTCTATTGCGCCTATTACAGAAATATATCGGTAATGCACAAAACAGAGCCGCCACAGAAGGGTTATACCAAACACCCCATGCAGTCGCTGATGTGGTGATCCGTGTTGCTAAAAATAACGCTCCCCCTATTAGGATAAGAACTTCCGAATGGGCCGAAAACTTTGCTCAGTTAAAAACCCATTGTGATCCCGATGGATTGAGACAACAGCAACTGATTGTGCAGAACTTACTGTAGGTTTCGAGGATCACTGAGATCAGAACAAGGTTAAATTCTGAAAACCTTGTTCTTGGCGTTAATTAGTTGCTCAATTATCTAGGGCTGTATCACTAGGATATCGGTCTTTAATAATGCTAAGACTCCTTCGGCGGTATTACCCATTAGTTTGGCCTTTAAGCCTTTGCGTCCAATACTACCAATAATCACTAGTCCCGCAGCGTGTTTTGAGGCGAGACTAGGTATCACCTTAGAGGCTGCGCCGGCTTTAATATGAATATTCTCCACTGGAATATGGTGATCTCCAAGCATCCCTTGAATGAGTGGAATATATTTCAATTTGGCTTCTTTAACAGCCGTTTTGGTATCAATTATGCCCAAATCTTTTAGTACAGGTGAGATAGGTAAACTGTAGCAAATATGCAATGGCATATTTGTGCTTGTAGCAAAGTTGATCCCTGCATCAATCAATTTTTGATTGAGTGCTTGTTTTGCTTTGAAATGAGTACCTAAATCAAGTGTCACCATGATGGTTTGTTTTTTGCGCCACTTTTTTTCTGCCACTAGCAAAGTGGGCACTAGGTTATTCCGTATCAAATGCCAATCCGTAGGCACATAAAAGGGCCCTTCGCTGCGGTGCCCTGTCTTAATAATCAAATCGTAGGATTGGGAGGCACAATGCTTTTTAACCCAGCCTACAATGTCTTTTTCCCATAACACTTCACTTGTTGATTTTGTTTGCAGACTTAATTTAGTCATTTGACCATCGAGCCACTTTTGACCTGACGCAAGGATTTTATTCTGAACATCGAGCTGCTGTTCATTGTTTAATTTGGTATCTAGCGTAGCAAAATGCTCATAATTAAAAGCCACAATATGAAGTTTCGCTCCATAACGGTCAACCAATGACTTTGCATGTGCCAGGGCACTTTGTTGCTTGTCTTGTTGATCTGATATGACCAAAATATTTTCAATTTTCATCTGTGTTTCCTGAACATTTAACGAAAGTGTATATTAGCCATTTTAAGCAGAAAGGCATTTGATCTACAACAATAAATGGCAGTGGCGAAGCCAGTTAAGGAAAACATCGCCTTTACCGACTGAAAAAGTCAACGCCTCTGATATTTCGAGCTAAAGAATTTACTCTGACGTTAGTGACTTAATGTTATTCCGTTTTGCAAATAACTTGGTTGTTTTCATTGACAGTAATCACTACTCTTTTGTGAATTTCATTATTTGTCACATAACCACAGCTGCCGAAATATACAGTTGAATTTTCATGTTTAAATTTGTAGCGGTAAACACCATCTTTTTGTTCAAGGGTATAGTGCAATGTGTTGTGCTCCCCATTCATTAGTGCCCCAAAATTCAAATTCGAGCTTGGTAAGGTGACTTCCATTTGTTCAGTAATACGACCAGAGTTATTGACTATGGTAATGCTAGGCATGACAAATACGCTTCCATAATAGGCAACAGCTAATATCACAAGAAGTGAAATGACGAGTTTGATGATGAGTTTCATATAACTTCCATTGGTTTATAAGTGACCTAAGTTTACGAAAGTTACGAAGAAACTTATGAGTTTAGATAAATATTTTAGGCGATGTGCGGGTAACAAAAATGCTAAAGTTTGGTATCTGTGATAACTTTATTTCGGCCATTTTCTTTACCTAAATATAAATTCTTATCTGCCCGATTGATACAATCATCTAATTTTTCTGTTGGAAGAATTTGACTCACTCCGATGGTAACTGAAACATGAATGTCTTGGCCTTCAAATTCAACAATATTCTGGTAGATGGCTAATCTAATCTTTTCAGCAATTTTTTGACCTTGTTGAATTTGGGTTTCAACAATCATCATGATAAATTCTTCTCCGCCCCAGCGGGCCAACAAATCTTGCTGCCTAATCAGACTGTCCATTAATTTACCCGTTTCGACCAGTACTTTGTCACCACAGGCATGACCATTAACATCGTTGACCTGTTTAAAAAAATCAATATCTACCAGCAAAATACAAAAAGGCTCGCCGCCGCGCTCAAATCTAGATGATTCTTGCAATGCATTGCTTCTATAGTCCCGACGATTCCTAAGGCCGGTTAAATCATCAATACTAGATAGGGTTAACAGTTTCTTATTCATCGTCTCTAACTCAGCTGTTCTTTCTTCAACCTGGATAGATAATAAATGAGATTGCTCCTTCAACGCATAAACGCGCCTTCGATAGGCACTTATTAACAGTGCTAATACGGTTATTATCCATATGGTTTTAGCCCAAGTCGTAAGCCACCAGGGCGGGACTACCGTTATTACTATTTGGCCAATGTTGTCACTCCAAACACCATCTTTATTGGTCCCTTTAACTAATAATGTATAGCTACCATCATCGAGATTGGTATAAGTGGCAACTCTGTTTCCGGGTATGACTGTGTTCCATGTTGAATCAAAGCCTTCCAATTTGAATGCATATTGATTTCTTTTGGGTGCAGAAAGATCGAGGGCACTAAATTCGATACTAAATACATTGTCTTCCGGCTGAAGTGTGACTTCTTTTGCCTGATAAATGGGTGATTTAAGGGGGAAGATTTGATCATCTGTTTGTTGGACTGATATGGGATTACCTAAAATTGATAATTGCGTGAAAACAATCGGCGGGCGCCAATCAGATTGAGCGACATCGCTTGGCTGAAAAAAGGTGATACCTGTAGGGCTGCCAAACAGTATTTCGCCGTCAATATTAGTCAAACTGCTATTGATGTAATAACCTTCATTTTTTGCACCATTTTTACCACTAAAGTATTCAGGTTCGCCCCTTGACGTTGGGTCTAGTTTAGCCACTCCCTCAGTCGTGCTAGCCCAAACATTGCCATGTATATCTTGCTCTATTCCACCTATTGATAATGTTGATAAATGGGATTTGGGAGCGACCTGCTGAAATGTAAATTCTTGTTGTTGCTCATCAAAATCTAACGTCATTATTCCTGAGCCTTGGGCACCAATCCAATAATGATCTTGTTGTGATTTTGAAATCCAAGTAACCACCCGTGGACTGCGCTGAGAAGGCTTTCTATCAGGTGAATATAAATTTAAAAGTTCACCTGTATGTTTGTTGACCCTTATGAGTCCTTCCATAGTGCCAGCCCAAGCGAATCCACCAGTATCCACCAAAATCTTAGTAATGCTGCCCATTTGCCAGTGATTCAAAACTTGGTGAGTTGTTCCGTCTACATAGAACAGACCATTATTAAAGTCACCGACCCAAACGTTTCCAATGTCGTCAGTTGACAAGGTATAAATCATAGAGCCATGAATGTTAGTCACATATTTAAGATATTTTTGGTTTTCAGTCAGATAAGCCAAACCAGAGCGAGTGCCAACCCAGATTTTATTGTTTGTATTGGCATAAGCAATCGACATGATGCTATTTTCCTCTAGGATGCTTGGGCCATCTAGTGGGTTTTTGAAGTTCCATGGCCCGGTTATTTTTCCCTTGATATCACGTTTCCATAAGCCTTCAGGAGTGCCAAACCAAATATTACCATTTGCATCATTCGCCATTCCTCTGGTTGTTTTACTGTCTCCGGCATTAAGTGTTTTAAACTGTAGGCCATTGGGGTCAAATTTTGAAAATCCAGAAGTCCAAGTTCCTTGCCAAATCAACCCAGAGCGACTCTCATAAGTCCTAGTCATATGGCTGGCACTGAGTAAACTAGATGTATCGGTGTTATGTTTCAGATTGGTTGTGACAGAATTTAATTCGAGTCGCGTTATGGTTAGTCCATCTAGTGTACTAATCCAAATGTCGCCATTGCGGAGTTGTTTTATAGATGAAATAGCTCGTCTTGAAAGTTCTAATGATAATGTTTTTAACGGTCTTATAATGTGTTCTAAGTCAGCCGTATCATCTTTTACATAAATTCCTTTGCCGTTTGTGGAAAACCAGATCTTATGCTGGTCAATAAGTTCGATGTCGGTGACTTCAACATTTTTTAAATCTGCAACAGTGTATAGCGGTTCATCCTCTTTAAATCCATACAATCCCTGATTTGTCGCCAGCCAAATGACACCATTTATATCTTGTTGAATATCTTGAACACGGAAATTAATGTTATTACTAAATTTTATATGTACAAAGGAATTAGTCGTTTCTTGGAATTTAAACAATCCTAAATTTGTGCCAGCCCACAATTGTCCTGTTCTATCATAAACAACGGTTGCAACAAAATGGTGCTGCTGTCCTTTAGAGTCGATGAGAGGATAGTGGAAAAAACGGTCAGACTTATGTTCATATCGACTTATGCCGCTGGAACTGGCCGCCCAAATATCACCACTATCTCTATTAACTGCCAACTTATACACGAAATCGCCGATCGGACCCGAACCATCAAGATTTTTATCTTTTTTATATTGAACAAAATTGTAGCCATCAAATCGATTGACCCCATTTTGAGTAGAGAACCACATAAATCCGATATTGTCTTCGACGATATCGGATACCGTAATTTGAGATAAACCATCTTCAACTGATAGATGCGTGAAATGCGTTGGCACAATAGGAGTTGCCAAGGTGATTGTTGCGATAAACAAAAAGAATAATATAGCAAATGGTAAACAGATTTTTGCACTTGCTTTACAACTAATTATGCATGCAATAATAGTGATACTCCATCGCCCTGTGAGTGATCTACATTCAATCAGAAATAACTTTAAATCAAGTTTTTATATTACAAATTTGAGAAACTGAACAATAAACACTTTTTAAATTTCTTGTTAAATATATTTTTTGAATATTATTGTGATACGACTAAGAATATTAAGTGTGTCTGATTATAAATTGACTCGAATAGAATGATGATAATTAAACATATGTAGGTTTTAGCAACCAAAAAGCTAAAACATGGCAGCGCACTGCCTTTGAATATTCACTTTCAGATGCTATTTGGAGAGTAAAGTGTCACCCTTCGTCATTGTCACAAAATCAACGCCTCTGTGACTTTCGATCCAAAGGTTTACTTTTACCCCAGATACGATTGAATTACTGGTCAGGGTTAAATACAAGTGCAGCGCTGACTCATTGCCCAATTTAGTGATAAAGTCTCGGTTATGTTAGAGACGTTATGGAGTGGTAAGGCATGTTAAATATCAAGGAAGTGATGGAGGTTATACGTTCATTAAAAATGAGTTATGGAGACGATTTTTTTCATTCTTTAATTCTGCATTTACATAAAATTATTGGCTCTGAGTATACTTTTATAGCGCGTATTGATGCTGAAAAGATGACTTCAAAAACGATTGCATTTGCTACCCACCAAGGGATCCAAGAAAATTTTGAATATGCCTTAGAATCTTCACCTTGTTTCAACGTTTATCATGACACTATTTGTGTCTATCCTACCAATGTTTGTGCTAAGTACCCAGCAGACCAATTATTAGTTGATATGAATATTAAGGGTTATGTTGGGATACCTTTGCATGACTCAAGTGGGACTATTGTTGGCTTGATGGTTGGATTGTTTGAACATTCAATTCAAGACCCAGAAATGGTTTTAGATACTTTTCAATTCTTTGAAGGGCGAATCTCGGCCGAGTTAGAGCGCAACAATATGGTTCAGGAATTGAAAAACCTGAATGCCGATTTAGAAGGTATGGTAGGTGCCAGAACTCTAGAGCTTCAAGAGGCTTTGAATTCACTCGAAGCAACCCAAGAACAAATGATAGAGCAAGAGAAACTCGCATCTTTGGGGCGCCTAGTTGCTGGTGTCGCACACGAAATTAATACACCTCTGAGTGTGGCAATCTTAGCCAACTCAACATTAGAAAGTAGTGTTAATTTATTATTGTCATCTTTTAATTCTGAGACACTCACCAAACAAAACCTTAAAAAGTATTGCTCACAAATTGCAGAAGCCTCTTCGCTGATTAGTTACAACTTAAGCCGGTCTGCAGAATTAGTCATGAACTTCAAACAAATTTCTAGCGAACAAATTAATGATGAAGTCAACAGAATCGATTTACATCAGTGGATACCTGCTGTGATGTCAAGTTTGTCGCCACTTGCTAAAAAAAACGGAATCGTTTTAAGTGTTGAGTCATCTGCTGACTCTCTAGACATTTCTACCTTTCCTGCAAAACTCTATCAAGTCATCATCAATATTGTGACTAATGCTATTCATCATGGCTTTAATGATCGACTGAATAAGCAACCGAAAACCTGCACTCTCAAGTACTATTTTGATGAAAGTGGGAAAATTAAAATCCACATAACAGATAATGGGAAAGGCATAAATCAAGCCACTTTAGATCGCATTTATGAGCCTTTTTTTACTACAACAAGAGGCAGTGGAGGCACAGGGTTGGGAATGAGTATTGTGTATAATCTTGTCAACGGTCCATTACAGGGCAATGTTATTGTTAGCAGTGTTGAAGGCTCGGGAACCGAAGTGACGCTGGAGTTACCACTAAAACTGAAGTGAACAATAAAAATCATGAAGACAAAGTGAATGTTTTTACAAATCTATTTTATCTTATACGGATTGGTATTAAATATGGTCTTGATGTTTAACTCCTTACCAAGGGACCTTGTGGTTAATTGATAACAGTTCAACCTAGATTAGGCGCTTTGCTTTATTCAAAAACTTGTTTTGGACTTTGACTCAAAACGTCATTCTAAAAACTGTCCCACCTGCTTCTTTTACTTCATATTGAATTGCGCCACCATGGGCCAGCATGATTTGTCGTGTCAGAGCTAAACCTACACCTGAGCCTTGTTGTTTAGTGGTGTAAAAAGGTACAAAGATTTTGTTGCCAATCTCATCAGGGATACCTTTGCCATTGTCGCTTACTTCGATGACTAGGTGCCCCCTTTTGTTTAACAATGCGTTTAAGCTAACTTTAGGGGATGTGCAGTTTTCAACGGCATGTTCGGCGTTTTGTAATAGATTCAGCAAGACTTGTTCTAACATGTCTTTATCGACTGTGACTTCAAGTTCAGATGGTTCTACTTTGATTTGTACTTCTATGCCTTTTTCATTCCATTGTTGTGTGGCTAACGAGCAACTTTGCTGAAACAAAGTTGCGACCTTGATTTTATTTTTATTGGGGCTAGGAAGCCTCGTTAATTGTCGGTAGCTGCTAACAAACTGAATCAAACCATCACTGCGTCTGGCGACTGTTTCGACTGCTTGTGAGATATCTTGCAGGTCTTCGCTAAGCTCAGGGTAAGCGTCTGCTTTGTGTTTGCAGTCTGCAACTAAATCTACTGTGGTTTTGGCCAAAGAGGCGACAGGGGTGATGCTATTCATGATTTCATGGGTTAACACTTTTACTAAATCTTGCCATGCATGAAGTTGTGCAATATCCAATTCGCTTTGTATGTCTTGCATGCTTACTAGTATTTCCTGTTTATTGGGCGTAAGTATTTGTGTGGCTGAGATACTTAATTGATGCTCCATGCCGTCAATCGTAAAATTCACTAAACGTCTTTCCCCTGGTTTGACTGCTGATAGGTGTTTAGCAAACTCTTCACCGAAAGGTTTTAAGTCGCTCAATTTAGTCACATGATTGGCACCAAATAATTTGCGAGCCGCATTATTCCACAGTGTAAGTAAGCCATCACTACTAATGCTTATTAGTGGCACCGGAACATGTTCTACAATGGCTTTGAGGTGTCGCTGTTGCTCTTCTTGAGCACAGCGTACCGTTTGAAAGCGTTGAAGTATGTCAGTAAACGCACTGCCCAACTCACCAAAGCCTGAACCTAAAGACGACAGGTCAAAGCGCTGTGAATAATCGGCGTACCGTGCAGCGTCTAAAAAACGGACTAATTCTGCGTTAGTTTTAGATACAAAGCGCACCAAAGATAGGCTTTGAAATCCCAGTAAAATAACGGCGATTAAGGTAGTTGCATGATAACCCTGTGCGCTAATTAGTATGCTCAGTAGCAGCAGGTTAGCCATCACCAAGATAGTGCGAATTGCGATAAATATTGAGAATTGTTTAAAGCCCATGTTTTTCCATCCTGCGATATAACGCTGCCCGAGTGAGACCTAATGCTTTAGCAGTATGACTAATGTTGTAACGATATTGTCTTAAAGCCGTTTCAATGGTCGATTTTTCGATCTTGTCGAGATTAAGCTCAGATGTTTCTACTGATAATTGAGTGCTGCTTGGTGCAGTTGTGATTGTTGGTTTAGTGACGTGACTTAGCTGAAAGTCGTCGGGAGATAATTGCTCTGACTCAGATAGAATGATGGCTCTTTCAATTGCATGACGTAATGCACGAACATTACCGGGCCACGGATAATGTTTGATCATGTTTAGTGCATTAGCAGCGATGGTCTTTTCTGGTTTTTTATATTTTCTAGAGTAGAAGGCGACGTAGTGGTTTGCGATAGGTTCAATATCGGCCACTCTGTCACGCAATGGCGGTAAGGTGATTTCTACTGTGTTTAAGCGAAACAACAAGTCCTGACGAAATCGAGATTCATTGTTTAAATCTTGTTTAGGTATATTGGTGGCGGTGATGACTCTCACATCAAAGGCGATGGCTTTGTTGGTGCCAAGAGGTGTGACTTTTCTTTGTTCTAAAATAGTCAGTAATTTAGCTTGCAGGTGTAATGGCAAATTACCTACCTCGTCTAAAAATAATGTGCCGCCGTTAGCTGCTTGCAAACGCCCCACGCGATGCTCATTTGCGCCTGTGAATGCGCCTTTCTTATGGCCAAATAATTCACTTTCGAATAAGGTTTCTGACATGGCGCCTAAATCAACCGACATAAATACTTGATCAGTGCGCAAACTTTGGCGGTGTAACTCTCTGGCAACCAACTCCTTTCCAGTACCGTTTTCTCCTAAAATCAATACGTTTGCATCAGTAGGCGCACTTTTTTCTATTAACGAGTGAACGTGTTGCATCACAGCAGATTGGGCTAGTAGGGGTTGTTGCTGTGCGTTATTGGTATCCAGAGCAAGTAGTTGATTAGTATGCCGTAATTCAGTGGCTTCATTACGTGTTTTGCCCAACAACACAGCAGTGGTTAAGGTGGCGACCAATTTTTCGTTTTGCCAAGGTTTGGCGACAAAATCGGTAGCGCCTAATTTCATAGCCTCTACGGCAACATCAATACCGCCGTGTGCGGTGATAAGTACCACCACACTTTGTGGATCTATTTCCAGAATTTTTTTCAGCCAATTGTAACCTTGGGCGCCAGAACTTTCACCGGGGCTGAAATTCATATCAAGCAAAACGGCGTCAAAGCGATTATCCGCCATGAGTTTTGGAATATTTTGTGGGGAGTTGCAGATCATTACCTGACTAAAATGTCTTTTTAATAATAATTTCCCTGCGGTTAATATGTCCTGATCATCATCGACAATCAGTATTTTGCCTTCTATCACTATCAGGTTACCTCTGTAAATAACACAGCTTCATGTGTTCATTATCGTACACTACTGTTCGAATTCGTACACATCTCAAGTGTAAATAAGTAGCGAATAATATATAAATACAATAAAAACAATAAGATAGGTTTTGGAACGATACTTGATATAACACTATCAATATAAACAAATTAGCCATCATTGCTACTGTCTAGGACGTCAATTTGAAACAAATAAAACCTACACACCCAGATTTAGTAAGTGTTAACCCGCCCAAGGGGATATCAACTCCTAGTGGTGCGTCTGCAGGCGCTGGGATGGATCGCAAAATTGCCCCACAGAACAATCTACCTAAACGTATAGGTTTAATAATCATTGGTTTGAGTGTAACGGTTTTGTTGGCTTATTGGTTACTCAGTGCGCCTAGCGGTAAAGCCTTGAGTGTGACAACTGAGCGTATTGCTATTTCCACTGTGAAGTCTGGAATTTTTGAAGATTTCATCCCTATTCGAGGCCGGGTCACACCAGCCAAAACGGTATATTTGGATGCCGTCGAGGGCGGAAGAGTAGAACGTATTCTAGTGGAAGACGGTGCCAGTCTGCAGGCGGGTCATTTAATTGTTGAGTTGTCGAATGCCTCTTTGCAATTAAGTGTATTAGGCAATGAAGCAAGAGTGGCAGAGCAACTGAATAATATGCGTTCAATTGAACTTAACCTTGAACAAAACCGCCTTGAGCATAAGCGTAATCTGGTAGATATCAGGTATCAAATCAAATTGCTGAGTAGACAAGTTTCCCGAGAACAAGCATTAGTGAAAACGGGTGCGGTGAGTCAGTCAACGTTTGATGATACCCATGACACTCTTGATTGGTATAAAAGTCGTCTGGCATTGACCTTAGAAAGTCAGCAATCTGATGCGCGCATGCAAACAGAGCAATTAGTGTTTTTAAAGGACACCACTACAAGGCTTGAAGGTAACTTGGCTATCTCAAGGCAAAACCTAGACAACATGAATGTCAAAGCACCGGTTGACGGCACATTGTCGGGCTTCAATATCGAAGTGGGGCAAAGTATTGGACGTGGTGAACGCCTTGGGCAAATTGACACCCCTAATGATTATAAAGTCACCGCCTTTATTGATGAGTTTTACTTAGGTAGAGTCGATATTGGGCAACAGGCAAGCTACGACGATTACGCCATGGTGGTCTCGAAAATTTACCCGCAAGTGCAAAACGGCCAATTCGAAGTGGATTTTAAATTTACTCAGCAACAACCTGCTGACATCCGCCGAGGGCAGACCATACAAACTAAACTCACTCTTGGTGATGCCAGCGAAGCGTTGCTTATTCCAAACGGTGCATTTTATCAAGATACAGGTGGCAACTGGATTTTTGTTGTGACCCAAGATGGTAATCAAGCGGTTAGACGCACCGTGAGATTGGGCAGACGCAACAGCCGCTTTATTGAAGTAATTGAAGGTTTAGACGTCGGCGAAAAGATTGTGACTAGCCCTTATACAAGTTACCAAGATATGGATCTACTCAAGCTTAACTAAAGCATTATTTGCAAATGATGATTTTACAAATTTAAGGAAAGGCAAATGTTGAAACTACATAATTTATGCAGAATGTATCGCACCGACGAAGTTGAAACTATAGCGTTAAATAACGTGAACATTGAAATACAAAAAGGTGAATTTGTGGCCATTATGGGTCCCTCTGGCTGTGGTAAATCTACCTTACTGAATTTAATTGGCATGTTGGATTCGTCGAACGGTGGTCAGTATATTTTTAATAACGAAGATATTTCTGGTTATTCAGAAAAACAACTCTCAGCCATTCGTAAACATCATATTGGTTTCATCTTCCAGAATTTCAATTTGATAGAAGAGTTGAATGTCTTTGAAAATATTGAACTGGCCTTGCTTTATCACAATATGCCAGCCGCCGAACGCAAAGAAAAAGTGTTGGTTGTGATGGATATGGTGGGTGTGGCTCATCGTGCTAAACATATGCCTAGCCAATTATCTGGAGGTCAGCAACAACGTGTGGCCGTAGCCAGAGCTGTGGTGGGCAATCAAGGGCTTATCTTAGCAGATGAGCCTACTGGAAATCTTGATAGTGCTCACGGCCAAGAAGTCATGGAAATGCTGCGTTCTCTAAATCAGCAAGGTTCCACCATTGTGATGGTGACACATAACCCAAGTGATGCAGACTACGCGAATAGAACCATCAATCTGTTTGATGGTGCAGTGGTAACCGAAATTGTGCGTGCAGCTTAACCCCAGCATCGAAATGGAAGAATAAATTATGTTTAAAAATTACCTGATAACAGCTTGGCGCAACATCATTAAAAATGGTGTGTTTTCGGTTATTAATATTGCGGGTTTAGCCTTAGGCTTAATGAGCTGTATTTTGATCATGTTATTTGTCCGTGAAGAGACTGGGTTTGATAAATGGTTAACTGACAGCGACCGAATAGTGCGTATGCATTCAGCATATTATAATCCAGATAACCCTCCGTTTTTGACAGTACGTTCGGCAGGAAACATGATGGAGGCAGTGCGTGATTACGCTAAAAATGAAGTAGAAGATGGCGTTCGATTGATTCGTTTTGATTCCACAGTACGTAAAGAAGAAGGTGCACTGGCAGAGACTGTGACTTTTGTTGACGGCAGTTTTTTCAATATTTTTGACCTGCCGTTTCTGCATGGTTCTAAAGATAGTTCATTTAACAAACCTTACGACATGATCATCACAGAAGATATGGCGAACCGTTATTTTGGCAAGACAGATGTGGTGGGCGAAGTGATGACAATCTGCTGCTTGGGTGCTGAGCCGAGCTTAGTGCCCGTATCTGGGGTGATTAAAAACTTACCTGAAGCAACTCATTTAGACTTAGACATGATTGTCTATGTCGATCCGACTATTATAGAAAATAACCAAGGCTTAAATACTTGGACCAGTTTGAATGTGTATACCTATTTTAAAATGCGTTCTGGAATCAGCCTCGAACAGTTTCAGCAAAGGCTTACTTATTGGGTTGATAATGAAAGCCCTTTCGTGAAAATGTATGAGGAAAATATTGGAGAGTTGGCTACTGATGAAAAAGTCAGCGACAACATGCGGCATAAATTGATGTATTTGGAAAACTTGCATCTTAGAGCACGAGAAGATGCAGGAAATATGGGCGATTTAACCCCTATGGGTGACAAAACATTGATTATCACCTTCAGTATTGTTGCTGGGTTAATCTTGTTGATCGCTTGTATTAATTTTATGAATTTGTCCACCGCTCGGGTTAGCCATCGTGCCCGAGAAGTGGCCATGCGTAAAGTATTAGGAGCGAGTCGAGGACAGGTCGCGGTGCAGTTTTTGGGCGAGGCAATTGCCTTAGTGTTGATTTCATTGGTTTTAGCTTTAGCCTTGGTCGAATTATTATTACCTTTATACAATCAAGCTTTAGGCAGGCAGCTAGAACTCAACTTGTTTAGTGATTTAAAATTGGTTTTTGTGTTGTTAGGTCTGGGTTTGTTGATTGGTTTAGGTGCAGGTTCGTATCCCGCGATATTTTTATCTGGATTTCAGCCGGCGTATTTGTTGCGTTCCAGTAAAGGTGCTGAATCTAAGACGTCTTCAAGTTTAAGGCTGACCTTAGTGGTAGTGCAATTTGCTACTTCAATTACTTTAGTTGTGTGTACGGCAGTAATTTATGCACAAACTTTATATGCGCAATCAGTGGATGTGGGTTATGTCAGTGAAGATAAGTTAGTACTTAATATAAGAGGTGCTGGGGATAATAGACAAAGACTCAGGCATGAATTGCTTAAATTACCTGAGATATCTTCAGTTGTTTATTCTTCTGAGTCACCCACCCAAGATAATGAAAATAACAATCAGTTCACTTTGCTTGATGGCGAACATCTAGTAGGTGAAAATCCACAAGTATTGCTTAATTACCATGATATGGGATATGGATTTTTTGAAGCCTATGAGGTTAACCCCCTTGCCGGACGACTATTCAGTGAGGATTTTGGTAGCGATGAAATTAAGCAAGATACTGATGGACAGAATGGACAATTGACCGCATCCGTTATCTTAAATGAGTCGGCGTTGCATAAATTTGGCTTTACATCACCCGAGCAAGCAATAGGAAAAACACTAGAGTCAGGCAACTATAAAGGGCAGGCTCTGACGATTATTGGCATAGTGCCAGACATTTATTTTCGTTCAATAAAATTTGGTGTGCGGCCAACGGCTTACACTATGAACACCAATCGTTTACGGGTAGCCAGTTTAACCTTTAGTACCAATAACGTTGCTGCACTGATGCAAAAAGTGGAATCAATCTGGAAGCAAACCATCCCTATGCAGCCAATAGACCTGCAGTTTTTAGATGAGATGATGAAAGCCCAGTACTCAGAAGAGTCTATGCAAACAAAAATGTTTTCGGTTTTTTCATTATTGGCCATAGGTATCGCATGTTTAGGTTTATACGGTCTGGCCTCTTTTACCACTGAGCGTAGAACGCGTGAAATTGGGATTAGAAAAGTGATGGGAGCTAGCGTAAAAGATATTGTTTCCCTATTAATTTGGCAATTCTCCAAACCGGTCATGATAGCCAACCTGATTGCATGGCCTGTCTCTATTTATGCGATGTTGATCTGGCTTGAGTCCTTTTCTTATCGAATCAATACACTGTGGTTGGGGCCGATTTGTTTAGTGGTAGGAAGCAGTTTACTTTTGGTGGCTTGGGCAACGGTGGGCGGAAACGCGGCAAAAGTCGCTAGAGCTAACCCAATTAAAGCCTTGAGACAGGAATAATTGGTATTGGCGAACACTGATTGGTGTTGGCCTAACATCTTGTTTGATATACAGTAATACCCACTTAATACTGGGGCAGAAATTGATGAATGACACTATTATTGGACTTTTAGGCTATATCACTTGGATATTAGTGTTATTGGTTTGGCTGGCGGTATATCGCACTGTATTGGTGGCAAAAAAGCAGCAGGCGGTAAATGATTTTAAAGCCGACGGCTCTAACTCACCTGGCTTTGGTGAACGGATAACGAGAGCACAGAGTAACTGTGTCGAGAGTTTTGCGTTTATAGGTGGTTTGATGTTGTTGGCTTTGGCGACTGATTCTGCAGCAATCACCAATAACTTAGCCTTGCTGTTGTTGGCAGCGCGTTTAGGACAGTCTATTACGCACTTAATATCGACGAGTGTGTTGGCGGTTCAGATCCGCTTCGCTTTTTTCTTGGTGCAGGTTGGTATTTGTTTTTATTGGGTTGTTTTATTTGCCTCAAAATTTATAGGAGCTTAGTCGTATGTCAAAGCCGACAATTGAACAGTTACTCGACGTCTCTCCATGCGAATATTCTGAAGGTTTACCCATAGAGCAGTTTATCGACCCTGTTATTAATCAAATGTGGCCTCAGATGCCACGCATTGCTGGCCCTGCTTTTACTGTTAAATGTGGAAAAGGTGATCACCTAAGTCTTCACGCTGCTATTTATCGTGCTAAAGCAGGTGATGTGCTTGTCGTTGAAGCAGGCCCTGATTATGCTAATACAGGCGGGAATGTCTGTGCTATAGCTAAGCAGCGAGGCGTTGTTGCTATGATCATTGATGGGTTTATTCGCGATATTGGCGAAATTCGTGAGGCGCAGTTTCCGATTTATGCCCGTGGGGTGATGCCCAAGCCCGGAGCTAAAGAACAAATGTTTCCTCTTAATCAGCCTATTCAGTGTGGCGGTGTCACGGTAAATGCCGGTGACTATATTGTGGCAGATGAAGAGGGCATTGCGGTTATTCCAAAAGATAAACTCACAGAGGTTTATCACCTTGCCAAAGCACGTACAGATAAAGATGCTGGAATGAATTTGGCTGAATGGAAAGTCCAACATTCGAAAAAAGTTGAATCGAAACTACAAGAATTAGGGTATTCTGATTAACCTAATTTAGAAAAAGCCTGTTGAATATTCTTTTTTAACAGGCAGTATAATCCAAGGTTAATAATCCCCATGTTTTCATTTTTTGAACGGTTAACTAACCCGTTTCCTGCTGCTCATCCAACGCAGCCACCTGATACAATCTTCGCGTTTTGTCGTTATTATACTCAAGGCATGTGGCCTGTCATTTTTTGCGTTTCTTTCTTAGCTGCCGCCATTGCGGCCCTTGAAGTGTCATTATTTGGTTTTCTTGGTCAACTTGTTGATTGGTTGGCTGAAAGCGACAGAGAGACATTTTTACAGCAAGAGCTAGGCAGCTTAATTTGGATGGCAGTGCTGGTCTTGGTTATTTTACCGGTATTAGTGGTGACCCAATCTTTGTTGTCGCATCAGGGACTGATGGGAAATTTTCCGATGCAGATCCGTTGGCAAGCACACCGATATATGATTGGTCAAAGCTTAGGTTTTTTTCAAAATGAGTTTGCTGGGCGTATAGCCACTAAAGTCATGCAAACTGCGTTGTCAGTGCGTGAAACTGTGATGAAAACACTGGATATCTTAGTGTATGTCAGTGTGTATTTTTTCAGTATCTTGTTTTTGGTTGTCTCAGCCGATTGGCGCTTAAGTGCTCCCCTTATTATCTGGTTTTTAGTTTATTTAGTGATCTTGCGTACGCTTATTCCCAAATTGAAAAGGGTGTCGCAGCGTCAAGCCGATGCACGTTCGATGATGACAGGGCGTATTGTGGATAGTTATACCAATATCACTACAGTCAAATTGTTTGCTCACACCAATCGCGAAGCAGAATACGCCAAAGAGGGCATGTTGGGTTTCTTAAAAAAAGTCTATCCTCAGATGCGCTTGGTAACTGTGTTGTATGGTTGTGTTTGGTTTAGCAATGCTCTACTGGTATTCAGTATTACTGCGCTGGCGATATATCTATGGACGTTGGAGCTGGTTACGCCCGGTGAAATCGCGATTACCGTGAGTTTGTGTTTACGCCTTAACGGTATGTCGCAATGGGTAATGTGGGAAGTGTCTTCGCTATTTGAAAACATCGGTACAGTGCAGGACGGTATTAATAGTCTGTCGTTGCCGGTTGATGTGCAAGATAAGCCAAATGCAAAAGTGTTAGAGATGAAAGGAGGGGCAATTCATTTCAACAAGGTGAACTTTGGGTATGCGGGTGCCAATGATATTCCCATTACTGTTTTAAAAGATCTTGATATCAAAATCAAGGCAGGAGAAAAAGTGGGCTTAGTTGGGCGTTCAGGCGCTGGCAAGTCGACGCTGGTGAATCTTCTGCTGCGTTTTTATGATATTCAAAGTGGCAGTATCAGCATAGATGGACAGGATATCAGTCAGGTTCAGCAAGAAACCTTGCGGGCTAATATAAGCATGGTGACCCAAGACACTTCATTGTTGCATCGTTCCGTTCGGGATAACATTTTGTATGGACGTCTAGATGCCAGTGAGGAGGATATGCTAAAAGCGGCCAAGCAGGCAGAGTCTCACGAGTTTGTACAAACCTTGTCTGATATGCAGGGCAGAACAGGCTACGACGCCCATGTAGGCGAGCGTGGGGTGAAACTCTCGGGTGGGCAACGTCAGCGTATCGCCATCGCTCGGGTGATGTTAAAAGACGCACCAATTTTAATTCTAGATGAAGCCACCTCGGCACTTGATTCTGAAGTAGAAGTGGCAATTCAACATTGTCTAAACAAAGTCATGGAAAATAAAACTGTACTGGCTATCGCACATCGGTTGTCGACTATTGCGCAGATGGATAGATTACTGGTGCTTGACGAAGGCAAGATAGTTGAATCAGGCACACACAAAGAACTAATACACAAACGTGGAATTTATGCCAAGCTATGGGAGCATCAAACAGGCGGTTTTATTGGTTTAGAGTAAAATTTTGCCACAATAGGAGTGTTTTTGAAAATATATGTTACGGGCGCCTTATTATGCTGTGTTTTATTCTTTAGTGTTTTTTTGCATGATAGTGTCAACGCTCAAAATAAACCTACGCGTTTGACATTTTCTTATGTCGATCACCCTGTGATAATCAATGATATTATTCCCATAGTGCAACGGGCATATTTGGAATTGGGCATTCCAATTAAACTTGTGATGCATCCCTCGTTGCGTAATCTTAAAGCGGTTGAATCTGAAGAAGTTGATGGAGATATTGCTTACAGCGATTTACTGTTGAAAGGTCACGATACGCTAATCAAAATTGAACCTGCATTGGTGACTACTGTTTTTGTATTACTGTGTATACCCAGTGTTGAATGTAATGAAGAGGTTTTGTTCGACAATAATGTCATAGTTTCAACTGACACAACTTACAAGGGTTTAGTTAGTTTCTATCCTGAGCCTTTGAGCGACGCTTTTTATACAATTAACAAGTTATCAATTATTCCCGAACTTTTAGTCCAAGAACGTTTTGAATACGGAATATATGTGTTGGGTGAAGTATGTTTATCAGAATTTATTGGTATGAGATTAGTTTGACAACCATCCCTATAGACAACTTTGTCGCACCACTTTGTCTTGAAAAAATCGAAATATTGTTTGAAGATGAATATCTGTTGGCCATCAATAAGCCTAGTGGTTTATTGAGTTTATCAGGTAAAAACCCACTGAATAAAGATTCTGTTCATTATCGGTTAGTCCAGCAATATCCGGATATCAGGTTGACCCATCGCTTAGATCTTGGCACTTCTGGGATCATGTTATTAGCTAAAAATAAAGTGATGAATGCAAATTTGACCAAGCAGTTTCAAGCTCGAACGATAATAAAACGTTATGTGAGTATTTTAGCTGGTGAGGTGGTGGACAGTGAGGGATTGATTGATTTACCCATTGCTAAGGACCCTTTACTTTTTCCTAGGCTTAAAATTTGCCATCAGGATGGCAAGACAGCTCAAAGTCATTTTGAAGTGACAGAAAGATTGAAGGATCCTGTGCGTACTCGAGTGATTTTCACGCCTTTGACAGGCAGGACACATCAGCTGCGTATCCACAGTCAGGCCATTGGGCATCCCATTTTGGGGTGTGACTTGTATGGCACAGCATTAACCCAAAAAATGGCACCCAGACTTTTGTTACATGCCCTTGATATCGTATTTGATCATCCGCGATCGCAAAAGCGGATGACCTTGACCAGTCCTTGTCCTTTTTAGATTGTTTAGACGTTAAATAACGCGGCCAGTAGTCCAATTAGTGCTCCAAAAACGCCGCCCCACACAACTAACCAACCTAAATGTTCTCTGATCATATTCTGAATAATGTCTTTGACCATTTTGGGCGTTAGTTCATTCAGACGTTGTTCAACAATATTATTGATTTTTTCGTGCAGGTCTTGCTGCACATCTGGCTGAGTTAACTCTGCTTGCAATAGTAATGTGAACTTAGGATCTTGAGTGATATCTTCTAGCGCCGCCCCCATTTTATCTACAAAAGGTTGTCGCATAGGTTCTAAGGCTTCAACACCACCGAACATTCCGAGCATCTGTCCAAATGAAGAATCTTTGATAACTTCAACCAATGAATCAAATGTAGGGGCTAAATCCACCTTTTTGATAATAGGGGAAAAGTCTAGGTGAATAGGCTGTTTGTTGTCGCTTAGAAAACGTTGAATGTTGTCTTTACTAAAAAACTGTTCCATCACCAGTGTGCGGATCCCGCTTTTAAAATCTTCGAAACGTTCTGGTATCACGCCAGAACCATATAAGCCTGGTACTTTTTCAAACAACATGTGTACTGCTATCCAATTGGTCAGGGCACCTGATATGGCAAACAGCCCGACAGTTTTGATGATGTCGTTGTCTAAGATAAAACCAAGCAGAACTATGGCGAGGGCTAATCCATTGGTGATAATACTCTTGTTCAAAAAAATGACTCCAAGACAGTTAAATTAGGAAGGGTTTATATCAGTAAAATGAATGCTGTCAACACAGAGGGACTATAATACTGGTATTTATGTCCTTTGTTCTTAAATAAGTTGCATCAAGTGCGACATTTTTCCATTAAAAATGCTCTCGATGATTGCAGCGCCTTTTGATCCGACTGCATGTTTGTGGCGGAAGCAGTATATTGTTCCCCTCGACATTAAACAGCCCATATCCACAAATCACTGGGATTACTTTTACGCACCGATGACAGGTTAGCAAGACAAGCATTTAAGCGCCAAGGAGGTGAAAGAATACATACATATTTTACAGGTTTGTATACTGCTCACTTGTCTTCTTCAATCTTTCTTCTTGAATCCCCGTTGCCAATAAGTATAATACGCCTCCCTCCTTGATAGTGATTCAGAATTTTTCCCGAAAAATAGATGATTCTACAAGGTTGATGTAACTAAAATTTGCGTTGTTGGATAGTTATTTTGATATCCGACAATCGCTATGAGTTTTAGGGGTGTAGTTCCAATTGGTAGAACAGCGGTCTCCAAAACCGATGGTTGGGGGTTCGAATCCCTCCACCCCTGCCACAAATAGGTAGAAGACCCGAGTTGATCTCTGGCGAAGAAGTAAAATAGGTATTAAAGGTAGAGGGGTGAGAACGCCCACGGTTTGACTAATTTTTCTGGAATAAATTAGAACATGCGGAGCATGGCCCCGAAGGGGTGTAAGGCAGGAAGCCTGGAATACTAATTCGTCTGGAACGATTTGAACCGCGTCAGCGCCGCTTGCGGTCAGTTGCATGGATGCAACTGAGGTCATCCCTCCACCCCTGCCATTTTATTGGCAAAAATGTCCCATTTTTAGGTGACGACGTAACTAATAAGAGAGTTAGGGTTTAGCATGAGTGAAAATACAGAAAACAATTCCAACCCGTTAGATATGTTGAAGTGGTTGGTAATATTTGGTTTGTTAGGGGGCGTAGTTGCTGTTAATCACTTTTTTCCAGAGCTCTCCGTTCTGTACATTGCCATTGTGGCTGTCGCAGCTGTGGGTATTGCCGGATTTATAGCTTCCACCACAGTTAAAGGCAGCACCTTTATTACTTTTGCAAAAGAATCACGCACTGAAGTACGCAAAGTCGTATGGCCCACTCGTCAAGAAACGACCACTACTACTATGATTGTTTTAGCAGCGACTGTCGTTATGGCACTTATCTTGTGGGGACTAGACGGAATTATCGTTGAGATTGTCTCATTTATAACTGGATTAGGGATTTAGGCTATGTCTGATAAAAAATGGTACGTGGTTCAAGCTTTCTCTGGTTATGAAGGCCGAGTTCAAAAAACGTTGTTAGAACATATCAAAATGAATGAAATGGAAGACTACTTTGGTGAGATTTTAGTGCCTACCGAAGAAGTGGTTGAAATGCGTGCTGGGCAACAAAGAAAAAGTGAACGTAAATTTTTTCCAGGTTACGTATTAGTTCAAATGGACATGAATGAAGATTCATGGCATTTGGTGAAAAGTGTGCCTCGGGTTTTAGGATTTATTGGTGGTACTTCAGACCGCCCTGCGCCTATTACTGCGAAAGAAGCGGATGCTATTTTAAACCGACTTCAAGAAGGCATTGATAAGCCAAAACCAAAAACTTTGTTCGAACCGGGCGAAGTGGTACGTGTTACCGAGGGACCTTTTGCAGATTTCAACGGTGTTGTCGAAGAAGTCGATTACGAAAAAAGTCGCTTAAAGGTTTCAGTACTTATATTTGGTCGTTCTACACCAGTAGAGTTAGAGTTTGGTCAGGTAGAAAAAGGCTAGTTTTCTTAACAAAATTGATTAAAAAAAGGATGCAATTGGCATCCTTTTTTATTGCTCATAAAGTAATGTTTTCTAATTAGCCGTTGTATCAGTCATCTTTTAAATTTGAATTTGTGTTACCAAGCAGCATACTAGGTCAAATGGAATATGTTTGTGCCATAATAGGTGCCTTGACGTTCCTTGACGTTCCTTGACGTTAGCAATTCAATATATGAAGCACAAAAATAAAGATTGTCAACAATAAGACTTGTGCTGAGGTGTAGGTTAATCTATACTTTGCGACCATTTTATTAGAACGGGAAGCCAATAGAGTAAGCATTCTCAGTGTTTACAAGGCGTTATACCCAAATTAGAGAGTATTATCATGGCGAAGAAAGTCACAGGCTTAATTAAGCTTCAGGTTGCGGCAGGTGCTGCGAATCCTAGTCCTCCAGTTGGTCCTGCATTAGGTCAACACGGTGTAAATATAATGGAATTCTGTAAAGCGTTTAACGCAAAAACAGAATCTCTTGAAAAAGGCGCTCCGGTACCAGTAGAAATTACTGTATACGAAGATCGTTCTTTTACATTTTTAACTAAAACTCCTCCTGCTTCTTTCTTACTTAAGAAAGCAGCTGGCATAAAGAGTGGTTCTGGCCGTCCAAACACTGAAAAAGTAGGTAAAGTGACGCGCGAGCAATTAGAAGAGATTGCTAAAACGAAAGAACCTGATTTGACTGCAGCAAGTTTAGATGCAGCAGTAAACACCATCGCTGGCTCTGCACGCAGCATGGGCTTAGTGGTAGAGGGGTAAGACATGGCTAAATTATCAAAACGCGCTCGCTTAGTTAAAGACAAAGTTGATGCGACAAAAGAATACGAATTTAACGAAGCAGTCGCTTTATTAAAAGAATTAGCAACAGCTAAATTTGCAGAAAGTGTTGACGTTGCTGTCAACCTTGGCATAGATGCACGTAAATCTGATCAAAACGTTCGTGGCGCAACTGTATTACCAAATGGTACAGGTAAAGACGTTCGTGTTGCAGTGTTTACTCAAGGTGCAAATGTTGAAGCCGCTAAAGCTGCCGGTGCTGACATTGTTGGTATGGAAGATTTAGCCGAGCTAGTGAAAAAAGGCGAAATGAACTTTGACGTTGTAGTTGCTTCACCAGATGCAATGCGCGTTGTTGGTCAGCTAGGACAAATTTTAGGTCCACGTGGACTTATGCCTAACCCTAAAACCGGTACGGTTACACCAGACGTTGCGACAGCAGTTAAGAATGCTAAAGCAGGTCAGGTTCGTTATCGTAACGACAAAAACGGTATTATCCATGCAAGCATTGGTAAAATCGGTTTTGAAACAAACCAGATTCAAGAAAACTTGGCAGCATTGCTAGAAGCGCTTAACAAAGCTAAGCCTTCTTCAGCTAAAGGCACTTTCATTAAGAAAATTAGCCTTAGTACAACAATGGGTGCGGGTGTTTCTGTAGACCAAGCTAGCTTAGAAGTTAAGTAAGTTTGGTTTTAGCAGGTAGCCAATAGGTTATCTGTTTCTCTATAACGGTTGTGGGTTGGAGTCTGAGTTTAGCTTTTTCAAAATTAGCTAAACGACAGACTCCCGTCCAAGACCGCAGGCGTAAGTTGGTGAATGAAGTAAGAGAGCATTCGCCTAGATAGTGATTTTATAGTCACATGTCGCAAACAACTTACTTAAACCGCAAGCCTGCGCAGACGGTGGTTTCGACTCAGACTCTCTGGGATTAACGAACACCGTAGAGCGGTGGATTTATTCAGGTTTAAACTTGAGTAATGATATCAATCTGTGAATCCTGAAACGGATATTTCAAAAAGAAATGATGTTTCAGACTTTAAGAGGTGAACTCAGTGGCATTAGGCTTAGCAGCAAAAAAAGAGATCGTAACAGAGATAAACGATGTTGCGTCTCGAGCTCTATCTGTTGCCGTCGCTGAATACCGTGGCATGGAAGTAGCAGAATTAACTGACCTTCGTGTTAAAGCCCGTGAACAAGGTGTTTACTTACGAGTAGTTCGTAACACACTGGCAAAACTCGCTTTAGCTGATAGTAAGTTTTCTGATATGAACAGTGCTTTAACTGGTCCGTTAATCTATGGTTTTTCCATAGATGCACCTGGTAGTGCTGCACGTCTTTTCAAAGACTATGCAAAAACTAACAGTAAGTTAAACGTAACTGCACTTTCTATTGGTAGTGGTTTATTGGGTCCAGAAAAACTGGATGCAGTAGCGTCACTTCCTACCCGCGACGAAGCGTTGTCAAGATTACTTGCTACCTTCAAAGCACCTGTCGAGAAATTCGTTCGTACTATCAACGAAGTTCCAGGCAAATTTGTGCGTGTATTAGCGGCGATCAAAGACGAAAAATAATTTTCGACTTTGGCATTATAAATTTTTAACATTAAACCCAGGAGTTTAGAGAAATGGCTCTAACTAAAGATGACATATTAAACGCTATTGCTGAAATGCCAGTAATGGAACTTGTGGAACTTATTGAAGCGGCTGAAGAAAAATTCAACGTTTCTGCTGCAGCAGCTGTTGCTGTTGCTGGCCCTGCAGCAGCTGCTGAAGCTGTTGAAGAGCAGACTGAATTTGATGTTGTTATGACATCTTTTGGTCCAAATAAAGTTTCAGTAATCAAAGCTGTACGTACTGCTACAGGTCTTGGATTGAAAGAAGCTAAAACATTAGTTGAAGCTGCTCCAACACCTGTGAAAGAAGGTATTTCTAAAGCAGATGCTGATGAACTTAAGAAGACGCTTGAAGAAGCTGGCGCTGAAGTTGAGCTTAAATAATAATCTGTCTAAACACAGATTGTTAGCCTGAAATGGCATAGGCTGGTGACTTTTTAGTCACCAGCCTTTTTGCGCTGTAGGATTTACTATTTTCATCCTTTGATATTAGTCCTAGTAAAGAAGCGCAAATTGTAGGTAAAACTAAATAAAACCAATAAGTTAAGTAAGCCTCTTAATGACTTTGGTAAACGTTTTTCTGCAACCTTAAAGGATAGCGGAAGTTTGTTTAACTTTATGTCTTTATCGACATCTGGTTAAGCAGGTTGGGTCAAAAATCGGCAGGCTGAGGAACCCATGGTTTACTCTTATAGCGAAAAGAAACGTATCCGTAAGGATTTTGGCAAACGTCCACAGGTATTGGAAATACCGTATCTACTTTCAATCCAATTAGATTCTTTTAAGAAGTTTATTGACCTTGATGTAGATGGTCAACATGGACTGGAAGCAGCATTTCGATCAGTTTTCCCAATAAAGAGTTACTCCGGTAACGCTGAGTTGCAGTATGTAAGTTACCGTTTAGGTGCCCCAGTATTTGATGTGAAAGAATGTCAAATTCGTGGTGTTACATTTTCTGCACCACTACGTGTGAAATTGCGTTTAGTGTTGTTTGATAGAGAAGCAGCTCCGGGCACAGTAAAAGACATTAAAGAGCAAGAAGTCTACATGGGTGAAATTCCACTCATGACTGATAACGGTACATTCGTTATCAATGGTACTGAACGTGTCATAGTGTCGCAATTGCACCGTTCACCAGGCGTGTTCTTCGATCACGACAAAGGGAAAACTCACTCATCAGGTAAAGTGTTATATAACGCCCGCGTTATTCCTTACCGTGGTTCGTGGTTAGACTTTGAATTTGACCCTAAAGATAATTTATTTGTACGTATAGATAGACGCCGTAAGTTGCCGGCAACTATTATGTTACGTGCATTAGAAATGCCTACCGAAGAGATTCTTGAGTTGTTCTTTGAAACAAACCAAGTACGTATCGATGGTGAAAAATACTTGTCAGATATCGTGCCAGATCGTCTTCGTGGCGAAACTGCACAATTCGATATTCTAGATAATAAAGGCAAAGTGGTCGTTGAAACGGGTCGTCGTATTTCGGCACGTCATACTCGAGCACTAGAAAAAGCTAAAATAACCGAGCTTGAAGTACCTGCTGAATATTTAGTAGGTCGTGTATTTGCCCGTGACTACATTAATAAAGAAACAGGTGAAGTCATTGTTAGTGCAAATGACCTGTTAACTTTAGAAAACATTGCTGAGATGACTGAAGCAGGTATCAAAGCATTTGATACGCTTTACATCAACGAGCTTGACCATGGTGCTTATATTTCAGATACCTTACGTATCGATGGTTCAACTAATAAGCTTGAAGCTTTAGTTGAAATCTATCGCATGATGCGTCCTGGCGAGCCACCGACTAAAGACGCGGCTGAGACTTTATTTAATAACTTGTTCTTCTCAGAAGATCGTTATGACTTATCTGCTGTTGGACGTATGAAGTTCAATCGCCGTTTAGGTCGTGACATATCTACTGGTAAAGGCGTGTTAGATAAAGCTGATATCGTAGCTGTAATGAAACAGCTTATCACTATCCGTGATGGTAAAGACGAAGTTGATGATATTGACCACTTGGGTAACAGACGTATTCGTTCTGTTGGCGAAATGGCTGAAAATCAATTCCGTGTTGGTCTAGTTCGTGTAGAACGTGCCGTTAAAGAGCGTTTGAGCTTGGGTGATCTCGATGCAATCATGCCTCAAGATTTGATCAATGCCAAACCTATCTCGGCTGCAGTTAAAGAGTTCTTCGGTTCAAGCCAATTGTCGCAGTTTATGGATCAGAACAATCCATTGTCTGAAGTGACACACAAACGTCGTATTTCTGCCTTAGGTCCAGGTGGTTTGACTCGTGAACGTGCTGGTTTTGAAGTTCGTGATGTACATCCGACTCACTATGGTCGTGTTTGTCCAATCGAGACACCTGAAGGTCCAAACATTGGTTTGATCAACTCCCTTGCAAGTTATGCCCGAACTAACGATTACGGTTTCTTAGAAACCCCATATCGTAAAATAACTGACGGTGTTGTGACTGACGAAATTGACTATTTATCAGCGATTGAAGAAGGTCAATATGCGATTGCACAAGCAAACGTTGTACTTGATAAAAAAGGTAAGTTGACTGAAGACTTGATCCCTTGTCGTTTCCGTGGTGAAACCACGTTAATGCCTGTGTCTGATATCACTTATATGGATGTGTCACCGCAACAAATTGTATCTGTTGCTGCGAGCATTATCCCGTTCCTAGAGCATGATGATGCTAACCGAGCACTAATGGGTGCCAACATGCAACGTCAAGCTGTTCCTACTTTAATTGCTGAGAAGCCGTTAGTTGGAACAGGTATGGAAAAAATTGTAGCTGTTGATTCAGGTGTAACTATCATCGCTAAACGTGGTGGTTCAGTTTCTTTCGTTGATGCCAGCCGCATTGTTGTTAAGGTTAATGAAGCTGAAATGACTGCTGGTGAAGCAGGAATTGATATCTACAACCTAACCAAATATACCCGTTCTAACCAGAACACTTGTATCAACCAAAGGCCCACTTGTAATGTTGGCGAACCGGTTGTTGCAGGGGATGTATTGGCCGATGGTCCGTCTACCGATATGGGTGAATTGGCACTAGGCCAAAATATGCGTATCGCATTCATGCCTTGGAATGGTTACAACTTCGAAGATTCAATTTTGATTTCTGAACGTGTAGCGATGGAAGACAGATTTACTTCTATCCACATTCAAGAATTAAGCTGTATTGCTCGTGATACTAAGCTTGGTCCAGAAGAAATTAGTGCTGACATCCCAAATGTTGGTGAGTCTGCGCTAGGTAAACTGGATGAGTCTGGTGTGGTGTATATCGGTGCTGAAGTGAAAGGCGGTGATATTCTAGTAGGTAAAGTAACACCTAAAGGTGAAACTCAGCTGACCCCAGAAGAGAAACTTTTACGAGCTATTTTCGGTGAGAAAGCATCTGACGTTAAAGATACTTCGTTACGTGTGCCTAACAGCGTACATGGAACCGTTATCGACGTTCAGGTCTTTACTCGTGATGGTGTTGAGAAAGACAAACGCGCTCGCGAAATTGAAGATATGCAATTACGTGAAGTGAAAAAAGACTTATCTGACGAATTCAATATTTTAGCTGACGGCATCTTTGCTCGTGCAGGTAACTTGTTGCTTAAGTTTGGTGTTGATCAGGCGAGACTTGACAGCATGCCACGTGATAAGTGGTTTGACTTAACCCTTGACGATGAAGATGCGCAATCTGAGCTTGATCAAATTGCTGATCAGCACGTTGAAATCAAAGCTGACTTTGATACTAAGTTTGAAATTAAACGTCGTAAGATCACCCAAGGTGATGATTTAGCACCTGGTGTGCTTAAAATTGTTAAGGTTTACCTTGCAGTTAAACGTCATATTCAACCTGGTGATAAAATGGCCGGTCGTCATGGTAACAAAGGTGTTATATCGACTATCAAACCTGTTGAAGATATGCCCTATGATGATTACGGTACGCCGGTTGATATCGTACTGAACCCTTTGGGCGTACCTTCGCGTATGAACATCGGTCAGGTACTTGAAACTCACTTAGGTATGGCTGCTAGCGGTATCGGTGTTAAAATCGACCGTATGCTTAAAGAACATGAAGAGATGGCCAAGTTGCGTAGCTTCTTACAAGAAGTTTACAGCGCGGGTAAATCTCATCAGTCAGTCGATTTGAGTACCTTCAGCGACGATGAAGTAACACGCTTAGCCGGTAACCTTCGTAAAGGTGTACCCATGGGAACGCCTGTTTTCGATGGTGCAACTGAAGCTGAAATCAAGCATATGTTAACGTTGGCAGATATCCCGGAAAGTGGACAAATTACTTTGTTCGACGGTCGAACTGGTCGCGCATTTGAGCGCCCTGTGACTGTGGGTTATATGTACATGTTGAAACTGAACCATTTGGTAGACGATAAAATGCATGCTCGTTCTACTGGTTCATACAGCTTGGTTACGCAGCAACCGCTAGGCGGTAAAGCGCAGTTCGGTGGTCAACGTTTCGGTGAGATGGAAGTATGGGCACTTGAAGCTTATGGTGCCGCCTACACCTTGCAAGAAATGTTAACCGTTAAGTCTGATGACGTGAATGGCCGTACCAAAATGTATAAAAACATTGTGGATGGTGATCATCGTATGGAACCTGGGATGCCGGAATCCTTCAACGTACTGTTGAAAGAAATTCGTTCGCTAGGTATCAACATCGAACTAGAAGAGCGATAAGCTTCTTTTTGAGCTTTTAGATAGGATGGTGTAGCACTTGTCAGTGCAAGTGTTACACCTTTGCAATTGACTCCGCTGGGAGAGAAATGTGAAAGATTTATTAAAGTTTCTTAAGCAACAACATAAGTCCGAAGAGTTCGATAATATTCGAATCGGTCTTGCATCACCGGATATGATCCGTTCATGGTCGTTTGGTGAAGTTAAGAAGCCAGAAACAATTAACTACCGTACTTTTAAACCAGAACGTGACGGTTTGTTCTGTGCACGTATTTTTGGTCCTGTAAAAGATTACGAATGTTTGTGTGGTAAATATAAGCGTCTTAAACACCGCGGTGTAATATGTGAAAAATGTGGGGTAGAAGTTACCTTAACTAAAGTACGTCGAGAGCGTATGGGTCACATTGATCTGGCAAGTCCAGTTGCACATATTTGGTTCTTAAAATCATTACCGTCCCGTATTGGTTTAATGTTAGATATGACCTTGCGTGATATTGAACGTGTACTTTATTTTGAATCATACGTGGTATCAGAGCCAGGTATGACTACGCTTGAGCGCAGCAAACTTCTAACTGAAGAAGAATATTTGGATGCACTGGAAGAGCACGGTGACGAGTTTGAAGCAAAAATGGGTGCTGAAGCAGTTTATGAATTGCTTAAAGCACTAGATGTTGATGCTGATGTTATCTCTATGCGTGAAGAGTTACCTTCAATTAACTCTGAAACCAAGCGTAAGAAAATCACTAAACGTTTGAAATTACTAGAATCTTTCCAATTATCAGGTAACAAACCTGAGTGGATGATTTTAACCATTCTACCTGTGTTACCACCCGACTTACGTCCTTTGGTTCCACTAGACGGTGGACGTTTTGCTACGTCTGATTTGAACGATTTATATCGTCGAGTTATTAACCGTAACAACCGTTTGAAGCGTCTTCTAGACCTTGCTGCACCAGACATTATTGTACGTAACGAAAAACGTATGTTGCAAGAAGCAGTGGATGCCTTGCTAGATAATGGACGTCGTGGTCGTGCTATAACAGGTTCTAATAAACGTCCTCTTAAATCTTTGGCAGATATGATCAAAGGTAAGCAAGGTCGTTTCCGTCAGAACTTACTAGGTAAACGAGTCGATTATTCAGGTCGTTCGGTTATTGTTGTTGGTCCTACTTTACGTTTGCACCAATGTGGTTTACCTAAAAAAATGGCACTTGAATTATTCAAACCATTTATTTATGGAAAACTAGAAGCCCGTGGATTAGCCACTACCATTAAAGCGGCTAAGAAATTAGTAGAGCGTGAAGATCCAGAAGTATGGGATGTATTAGACGAAGTGATTCGTGAACACCCAGTGTTACTTAACCGTGCACCCACACTTCACAGATTGGGTATCCAAGCATTTGAACCTATCCTAATCGAAGGTAAAGCTATTCAGTTACACCCATTAGTGTGTGCTGCATACAACGCCGATTTCGATGGTGACCAAATGGCGGTTCACATCCCGTTGACGATTGAAGCACAGCTTGAATCTCGCGCATTGATGATGTCTACCAACAACATTCTTTCACCAGCCAATGGTGAGCCAATTATCGTTCCTTCACAGGATGTGGTAATGGGCTTGTACTATATGACGCGTGACCGCGTTAATGGTAAAGGTGAAGGCATGATGTTCACCAGTCCACACGAAGCTGAAAAAGCATATCGTACTGACACAGCAGAATTACATGCTCGCGTTAAAGTACGTATGACAGAATACGATACGGATGCTGAAGGCAATAAAGTTGAAAAAGTCACACTGACAGATACTACTGTTGGACGTGCGATTTTCTCATTGGCCTTGCCAAAAGGAATCCCTTTCGAAATCATCAACAAAGCTATGGGCAAGAAGCAAATTTCTAAGTTATTGAATGCTTGTTACCGTACCCTAGGTTTGAAAGACACAGTTATTGCAGCTGACCAAATCATGTACACAGGTTTTCACTACGCGATGATTGCCGGTGCATCTGTAGGTATAGATGACATGGTTATTCCTGATGCTAAGAAAGATATCATCGAAGATGCAGAAGCTGAAGTGCGTGAAATTCAGGAGCAATTCCAATCTGGTCTTGTCACCGCGGGTGAGCGTTACAACAAAGTTATCGATATCTGGTCGAACGCCAACGAAAAAGTGGCCAAAGCCATGATGGATAACTTGTCGGTTGAGACAGTTAAAAATCGTGATGGTGAAATGGAAGAACAAATCTCTTTCAACTCAGTATTTATGATGGCCGATTCCGGTGCTCGGGGTAGCCCCGCGCAAATCCGTCAGTTAGCTGGTATGCGTGGTCTGATGGCGAAACCGGATGGTTCTATAATCGAAACACCTATTACCGCTAACTTCCGTGAAGGTTTGAACGTACTTCAGTACTTCATCTCTACTCACGGAGCACGTAAAGGTTTGGCCGATACGGCGCTTAAGACTGCTAACTCGGGTTACCTAACACGACGTTTGGTTGATGTTGCGCAGGATTTGATTATCAACAACGATGACTGTGGCACTTTCGAAGGTGTTAAAATGACGCCTCTTATCGAAGGTGGCGATGTTGTTGAACCACTTCGCGAACGTGTACTAGGTCGTACTGTTGCTGAAGACGTTATGAAACCTGGTACTAAGGAAGTGTTAGTAGAGCGTAATGTTCTGCTAGACGAAGCCTTAGTAGACTTACTTGAGGTCAACTCCATTGACCAAATTCAAGTACGTTCTGTTATTACCTGTGAAAACGACTTTGGTGTTTGTGCTAGATGTTATGGCCGTGATTTGGCTCGTGGGCATATGGTTGGCCATGGTGAAGCTGTCGGTGTTATCGCCGCTCAGTCAATCGGTGAACCAGGCACACAGCTTACGATGCGTACCTTCCACATTGGTGGGGCGGCATCAAGAGCATCTGCGGAAAACAATGTACAAGTGAAAACTACTGGTACCTTGAAACTGCATAACGCTAAGTATGTGCGTAACAGTGACGACAAAGTAGTGATTGTTTCTCGTTCAACTGAAATCACCATTATCGATGATCAAGGTCGTGAGAAAGAGCGTTATAAAGTGCCTTACGGTGCAATTTTAACATTAGATGATAATGCTAAAGTTACCTCTGGTGAAGTGGTTGCTAACTGGGACCCGCATTCTCACCCAATTGTGACTGAACGTGCTGCGAAAATTAGCTACTCTGATGTTGATGATAGTAACACTGAGATGCAGCAAGATGACTTAACTGGTCTGACTCGTATTGTGGTTAACGACTTATCTAAAGCGAATGCGAAAGAGCCTAAGCTTATCCTTGAAAGTGAAGAATTTGGTTTACAAGAAATTCGTCTACCAAGCTTTACTTCCATTGAAGCAACCGATGGTATGGAAGCTAAGCCAGGTGATGTACTTGCGCGTATTCCACAAGAAAGCTCGAAGACTCGTGATATTACCGGTGGTCTTCCACGGGTTGCTGACTTGTTCGAAGCCCGTAAGCCTAAAGAGCCAGCCATCCTAGCTGAAGTATCAGGTATGATTGGTTTTGGTAAAGAGACTAAAGGTAAGAAACGTCTAACTATTACGCCTAAAGGCGGCGATCATTACGAAGAGATGATCCCTAAATGGCGTAACCTCAACGTGTTTGAAGGTGAAAACGTTGAGAAAGGTGAAGTCATCGCAGATGGTGCTGAGTCTCCCCATGACATTCTTAGATTGCGTGGTATCAGTGCTGTTTCCAACTATATCGTTAATGAAGTACAAGAAGTTTACCGCCTGCAAGGGGTAAAAATTAATGATAAGCACATCGAAGTGGTTATTCGTCAGATGTTGCGTAAGTGTTTGATCACTTATTCAGGTGACAGTAAGTTCTTAGAAGGTGAGCAAGTTGAAGTGTCTAACGTGAAAATCGCTAACCGTGAGTTGGAAAGACAGGGCAAAATCCCAGCCGAGTACCAAACTGTGTTATTAGGTATCACTAAAGCGTCGTTGTCTACTGAGTCATTTATCTCAGCGGCATCTTTCCAAGAAACGACTCGTGTTCTTACTGAAGCAGCAGTGCAAGGTAAAGAAGATGAGTTACGTGGCTTGAAAGAAAACGTTATTGTTGGACGTTTGATACCAGCCGGTACCGGCTTCACGCATCACCAAAAACGTACTGCTAGAAAACTAGCAGAACTTCAGGAACGGGAAGAACCTTCTGTTTCTGCATCTGAAGCAGAATTAGCACTCACCGAAGCGCTTAATGCTGAAGTCAGTGAAACTCCTGCTGACGAATAAAAATAAGATCGCAAAGTGATCTGGATTTTTAGGATTGCTGACTAAAGCATTATGCCAAGCCATATTTAATGCAGTTTAGCAGCAGTCTTACTTGACAGTTCACCCATTGATCATTAGACTTCCGCGACCCGAAATTCGATGACTTAATCGTCAATGAAATAGGGCTCGCGGATTTTTCGCGTTTTACGCCCTCAAAAAAGGGCAATCAGTCGTAATTTTAACCAGGAGCTAGTTAATGGCAACAGTTAACCAGTTAGTGCGCAAGCCACGCAAACAACCTGCGACGAAGAGCAACGTCGCCGCTTTGCAAGCCTGTCCACAACGCCGTGGAGTATGTACTCGTGTATATACCACCACACCAAAAAAGCCGAACTCTGCATTGCGTAAAGTATGTCGTGTTCGTTTGACCAACGGTTTTGAAGTGTCTTCATACATCGGTGGTGAAGGTCACAACTTACAAGAGCACAGTGTTGTTCTTATTCGTGGTGGTCGTGTTAAAGATTTACCAGGTGTTCGTTATCACACTGTTCGCGGTACATTAGATTGTTCTGGCGTGAGTGATCGAAGAGCTGGCCGTTCTAAATACGGTACAAAAAGGCCTAAGTCTTAACGGTTCTCCGTTAGTAAGGCCAAACTAAAGTATTAATTGAGTTTTGGGAATACCCTGAAAATTCTACGGAGAATTTGAAATGCCAAGAAGAAGAGTCGTAGGTCAACGTAAAATCCTACCCGATCCTAAGTTCGGATCAGAATTACTTGCAAAATTTATGAATGTCGTCATGTTAGACGGCAAAAAATCGACTGCTGAAAAAATCGTTTACGGTGCACTAGAAATTGTTGCTGCTAAAGCTGACAAAACGCACTTAGAAATATTTGAAAGCGCATTGGACAACATTCGCCCTACAGTCGAGGTTAAATCTCGTCGTGTTGGTGGTTCTACTTATCAAGTTCCAGTAGAAGTCCGTCCTGTTCGTCGAAATGCCCTAGGTATGCGTTGGTTAGTGGACGCTGCTCGTAAACGTGGTGAAAAATCAATGGCTCAACGCCTTGCAGCTGAAATGCTCGACGCTGCTGAAAACAAAGGTTCTGCGGTTAAGAAACGTGAAGACGTTCACCGTATGGCCGAAGCTAACAAAGCTTTCGCTCACTACCGTTGGTAATAAGAGAAAGTTATGACTCGTAAAACGCCCCTTGAGCGTTATCGGAATATTGGTATTGTCGCCCATGTGGACGCGGGTAAAACCACGACCACTGAGCGCGTTCTTTTCTATACTGGCTTGTCTCACAAGATCGGTGAAGTTCACGATGGCGCAGCCACAATGGACTGGATGGAACAAGAGCAAGAGCGCGGCATTACTATTACTTCGGCAGCGACGACCTGTTTTTGGTCGGGCATGGACAAACAATTCGAACAACATCGAATTAATATCATCGACACCCCTGGACATGTTGACTTCACTATTGAAGTAGAGCGTTCTCTGCGTGTGCTTGATGGTGCAGTCGTTGTGTTTTGTGGTACGTCAGGTGTAGAGCCTCAATCTGAAACAGTTTGGCGTCAAGCTGATAAATACCGCGTACCACGCATAGTATTTGTCAACAAAATGGACAGAACTGGAGCAGATTTTGAACGTGTTGTTAAACAAATAGAAACTCGTTTAGGTGCCAATTGTGTTCCTATTCATTTAAATATCGGTGCTGAAGAAACTTTTAAAGGTGTGGTTGACCTTATCAAGATGAAAGCCATTAATTGGAATGATTCTGATCTAGGCATGACCTTCACTTATGAAGAAGTCCCAGCTGATTTGATGGACAGAGCCCAAGAATTGCGCACTGAGCTCATTGAAGCAGCAGCGGAAGCGACCGATGAATTGATGAATAAATATTTGGAAGGCATTGACCTCACCGAAGATGAAATTAAATTTGGTTTACGTAAACGTACACTTGCGAATGAAATAGTACTCGCAACTTGTGGTTCTGCATTCAAAAACAAAGGTGTTCAGGCCGTTCTTGATGCAGTCATCGAGTATCTACCTGCACCTATTGATGTACCGGCGATAAAAGGTGTACTAAGCGACAAAGATGAGACAGAAGCAGAGCGTCCGGCAGATGATGCTGCACCCTTTGCTGCATTGGCATTTAAAATTGCCACTGACCCCTTTGTTGGTACGTTAACGTTCTTCCGTTGTTATTCTGGTGTTGTTAACACAGGCGACGCTTTTTACAACCCAGTGAAAGCTAAGCGTGAGCGATTTGGACGAATTGTGCAAATGCATGCCAAGGATAGAGAAGAACTTAAACAAGTACGTGCTGGTGATATTGCTGCCGCAATAGGTTTAAAAGATGTAACTACCGGTGACACATTGTGTGACCCTAACCACATCATTACACTAGAGCGTATGGAATTTCCTGAACCGGTTATTTCTATTGCAGTAGAACCACGCTCGCAACCAGACCAAGAAAAAATGGGTGTTGCCCTAGGTAAACTAGCGGCAGAAGATCCTTCTTTTAAGGTACGTACTGACGAAGAGTCTGGTCAAACTATTATATCGGGTATGGGTGAATTACATCTTGATATTATTGTTGACCGAATGAAACGTGAGTTCAATGTTGAGTGTAATGTTGGTAAACCTCAGGTTGCCTATCGTGAAACCATCCGCAAAAAAGTCGATGTTGAAGGTAAGTTTGTTCGTCAATCAGGCGGCAGAGGCCAGTTTGGTCACGTCTGGTTAACTATCGAACCTAATGAAGAAGGTGCTGGATACGAGTTTATTAACAAGATTGTAGGGGGCTCAGTTCCAAAAGAATTCATCCCTTCAGTTGATAAAGGTATCGAAGAACAGATGCAAAATGGTGTGGTAGCTGGATACCCGGTGCTTGATGTAAAAGTTACCTTGTTTGATGGTTCCTATCATGATGTTGACTCTTCAGAAATGGCGTTTAAAATCGCTGGGTCGATGGGGTTTAGGAAGGGGGCTGCTGAAGCAAATCCTGTTTTACTTGAACCAACAATGAAAGTCGAAATCACCACTCCAGAAGACTGGATGGGTGACGTAGTCGGCGACCTTAATAGGCGTCGGGGTATGATTGAAGGCATGGATGATGGTGTGGCAGGTATTAAAATAATACATGCTAAAGTACCGTTATCAGAAATGTTTGGCTACGCTACTGACTTGCGCAGTGCAACTCAAGGGCGAGCGTCATATTCAATGGAATTTTTTAAATACACAGAAGCGCCCAGTAATGTCACTAAAGCCATTACCAACGCGCGCACTTAAATTTTAATGAAGGTCTGATCCGGTACTCAAAATTGAGGTCGGATTTTTAACTTAGGAAACCAGTAAAATGGCAAAAGCAAAGTTTGAACGTACTAAACCGCATGTAAACGTCGGTACTATCGGTCACGTTGACCATGGTAAAACAACATTAACAGCCGCAATCACTACTGTATTAGCTAAAACTTATGGTGGCAATGCATCAGCATTCGATATGATCGATAACGCTCCTGAAGAGCGTGAGCGTGGTATCACTATTTCAACGTCTCACGTTGAATATGATACACCTGCACGTCACTATGCCCACGTAGATTGTCCTGGTCACGCCGATTATGTTAAAAACATGATCACTGGTGCTGCTCAAATGGATGGTGCTATTTTGGTAGTAGCTGCAACAGATGGTCCTATGCCACAAACACGTGAGCACATCTTGTTAGGTCGTCAGGTTGGCGTACCTTTCATGGTTGTATTCATGAACAAATGTGACATGGTTGACGATGAAGAATTACTAGAATTGGTAGAAATGGAAGTGCGTGAACTTCTATCTGAATACGAATTCCCAGGTGACGATTTACCGGTTATCCAAGGTTCAGCACTTAAAGCCCTTGAAGGCGACCCAGCTTGGGAAGCAAAAATCATTGAGCTAGCTGAAGCACTAGACACCTATATCCCACTTCCAGAGCGTGATATTGACAAGCCTTTCCTACTTCCAATTGAAGATGTTTTCTCAATTTCAGGTCGTGGAACTGTGGTAACAGGTCGTGTTGAGCGCGGTATCGTTAAGACAGGTGATGAAGTAGAAATCGTTGGTATCAGAGATACGACTAAGAGTGTTTGTACGGGCGTAGAAATGTTCCGTAAATTACTTGACGAAGGTCGTGCTGGTGAGAACGTTGGTGCCCTATTACGTGGTACTAAACGAGAAGACGTAGAGCGTGGTCAAGTATTGGCTAAGCCTGGTTCAATCAATCCACACACTAAGTTTGAAGCTGAAGTATACGTACTAAGTAAAGACGAAGGCGGCCGTCATACTCCATTTTTCAAAGGATACCGTCCACAGTTTTACTTCCGTACAACGGACGTAACAGGGGCTGTTGAGCTTCCTGAAGGCGTAGAAATGGTTATGCCTGGTGACAACTTGAAATTCGTAGTTGATCTAATTCACCCAATCGCGATGGACGAAGGTTTACGCTTCGCAATCCGTGAAGGTGGCCGTACTGTAGGTGCTGGTGTAGTGTCTAAAATTATATAAGTAACCCGTTTACTTATGCAAAAAAGGTCACCTCGGTGGCCTTTTTTATTGGCTGCAAAAAATATTTTAATAGTCTCAGTTTCAAAAAAGATAAACTGATGCCGAATAAACCTAATGTTCACCCATTTAAAATTCGTGGCGAACATATGAATCGCATTGAAACCTTTGTTGCCACGGCTTTTGCCGTGAATATGATGTTGATACTTTGATAGCCAGACTGAAGTTTATATGTGGCTAAGTGGTGCAGTTATAGCCCTAGTTTCCTTATTATCCGCTTTGTTTCCCTTGTTAACTTTAGTGGGGGTTTATAGGGGTAACCTAAGAAAGCGGCTAATTGGTACCATTGAACGATGATAAAACATGGCGTAAGAATTTAATGTTGGTAAAGTGTGTAGATAATTTAAACATCTAAGTGAAAAAATGAAGCCACATTTTCTTTTTATGTTCGTCATTCTATTGTTTGTGGCCCCTGTTAAAGCCAAAGAATTATCTGTGGGTTGGGAGTTGTGGTACCCCCTATCAATATCATAATACAGACCGTCAACTTGTCGGTTTAGATATTGATTCTTTTAACGCCATCATGTCGGAAGCAAAGTTAAGTTTTACCATAGCAGAGATACCTTGGAAGACGCACCTACTTTTTATTAACACGGGTAAAATGGATTTAGCTATGGGTGCATCCTGGTCCAAAGATCGAGAAAAATTTGCTTATTTTTCGCATCCTTATCGCAAAGAAACGGTGAAGCTGTTCGTTAAAAAGGGTAATGCCCAAAATATCCAATTACGCACTTTGTCCGATTTAGTGGGCAGTCAATATATATTGGGTGTGGAAAGTGGTTATTATTATGGTAAAGACTATGAAAAACTAATCAATACCCCAGACTTTAACGCCAACATAAGTGAAGTGATCGACCTTGAACAGAACGTGACCTTATTGATGAAAGGTTATTTAGATGGTTTTTTAGTCGACCCCAACACCATGAAATCTTTTATTCAAAAATATCAAATGGAAAATGAATTTGAGCCCCATCCTCTGGAGATATATAGCGCGGACATTTTTATTCTGTTGAGTAAACAATCCTCTGATGTTGAGACTTTAAATAAAATCAATAAGGCTATTGAAACTTTAACTGATAATGGCGAATTAAAAAGGATTAGTCGCAGTTGGGAGGCGTCTCGAAACTGAGTGGATATTGTAAAGTGGCCGTTAGTTAATGAACTGGCAATAATAGACTAAAATTGTATAGCCAACTGCTGTGGTGTCTTCCAATGTGAATCAGAAGTTAAGCTGTTTCACTACTCTTTACGCATCTAGTATCAATCATCTTCTCTTGGTCTTTATCTGTGTAAATAGTTAGGTTTTACCATTGTGTTAATGGCTCTGCGTCTAACTGATAAAATCGGATCCAGTCATATTTGGTATACATAGGGTAAACATTGCGTTTTTTGTTACCACCAAAATCATTTTGGATTTCATCCTTTGGTATCCAAAAATTAATCATTAATTGGCTGAGATTATCGGGGATAGGTGTTGGATAAACTTGTGGAGGTACGCAGTTTGGATCACAATCTAACGCATCCTGTTTAAGGGATTTTGTTAATACACCGTCGACATACCAGTTGATTTCTGCGGGCATCCATTCGATAGCGTAAACTCGCCACTCATCAACAGGTGCAATATTAATTTTATCTTCCCAAGCACCCCATTCTCGGGTCGCCCACCACTGCCAGGTATTTCTTCCATAAATTAAATTTGCTTGAAATTTGTCAGGTCTCCCCCCCTCCAACTCCACATCTATTTCTTCCCATTCACGGGGCTCTCCTTCATTGGTGTAGGTGAAAAAAGAAGATATATAACCCGATGCTACAGCTCTAGCAGGGGCTTTCATGCGGGTTTCGTAACGGCCATAGCGAATTTTTTTACTCTCTGTCGTTCTTAACTCTCCACAGGAGAACTCATAAGCGGATTTTTGCATCTGATGATCATTTGACCATCCTGGTGCTATTGGCTCTTGTTGAATAATTAAATGGAGTAGTCCATTGTCAACCTGTACCCCTTGAGGCTGGAAACGACAGGCAGCTTCACCGCCTACGGCCCCGTCACCTATTTCCCAAATCTGCGAATCGAAGACATCAAAACGTTCATCCAAAACCAGAGTGAAATCCAAGTAAATACCAGTATAACCTGCATAGGCTGTAGGTAAATTATCCAAACTATTGTGGCCTTGGTCTAAAGAACCTCGGATACAACTACTTAGTAACATCACAACGATAGCTAGATTTATTCTCTGTTTAATGGGTGTCACATTCGGCCTCATTGGGTATCTTGGGCATTCCAGCAGCCAGCATAGATAAAAGTAATATTAAAGAGTAAAGATTATAACTACCAATACAGTGTAAATAAAAGTGATTTTTCAATGACTTGTATTGTAAGAATCCCCAAACTTGTGCAATTAAAGGTTCAGATTCGATTATTGACCTAAGTCAGAAGCGTATTGAGACTGTGTGTCCATGCTCCGGCAGCAATAGCGTGGGCAGCAAAAGAGGCTGACTCTGAATTCACTTTGAGATGTCCATCTCATCATCCCGGATGTTGAACACCCATATTTGACTTCCGAGTTGGATTGCTAATCAGGCTGAAGCAATGCTCCGAAGAACTCCGCCTAACACTTGATGTCCATATACCATCTTGCCTTCCTTGGCGAGTATTATAATGGCCGAATATCTCTAACCTGTATTCCTCATTCCAACCGCTATGCCGGCAATCGTCACCATCATGGCGCGCTCTAGTGTTGCGTCGTGTTCATTATCATCAAGTTGCCTTATTCTTTTAAGCAGTTCGATTTGTAAGTAGTGCAATGGTTGCAGGTAACTTGCGCGGATATTCATTGAAGTTGTGCCTTTTGGATCGCTTTCCATGACTGTTTTTTGGTCAAGCAATTTGAGTAACAAATCTATGCTTTGTTGTAACTCAGCGCGTAATGCATCACCGAAGTGCCTGAGTTCTTGAGGTACCAGGCTTTGGTCGTATTCTTGACTGATTTTTGGGTCGGCCTTTGCGAAAACCATGTCTAACATAGATAACCTTGAATAGAAAAATGGCCAATTAGCTAACATGTCCTGAATGGTGTCTTCTTTGCCTGCGTCTAAAGAGCTTTGTACTGCCTTCATTACACCTAACCAAGAAGGTAAAACCATACGGGTTTGTGCCCATGCGAATATCCATGGGATAGCTCGCAAACTCTCAATGCCACCTGTGGGTTTACGTTTCGCGGGACGACTGCCCAATGGCAGTTTACCTAATTCTTGTTCTGGTGTGGCTACGCGGAAGTAAGGCACAAAGTTTTCGTCATGTCTGACGATTTGACGATAGTTATCACGCCCGTCCGCTGCCATTTTTATCATAGCCTCCCGCCATGCTTGTTTAGGAGCAGGTGGCGGTAAAATCAGCGCTTCTAATATTGCACTAGCATACATCGCTAAGCTACGCTGTGCCAAAATAGGCATCCCAAATTTATAACGTATGGTTTCGCCTTGTTCGGTGACTCTGAAACCGCCGCTTAACGAACCCGGAGGTTGCGACAGTATCGCTGCGTGAGCAGGTAAACCGCCACGGCCAATGGTGCCTCCTCGTCCATGAAATAAAGTGAGTCCAATGTCGTTTTCTTCGGCTAAGGCGACCAAGGCTTCTTGAGATTCATACTGTGCCCAACCTGCGGCCATAGCACCTGCATCTTTAGCTGAGTCTGAATATCCAATCATCACATATTGATGGCCTTGGATATAACCGCGGTACCAATCAATAGAAAACAGTTTTTTAGTGACACTCGCCGCTGCGTTTAAGTCGTCTAATGTCTCAAACAAAGGAGCCACTGGCATCGGCCAAGTTACACCCAGTTCCTTAAGTAATAAATTTACACTTAAAACGTCTGAGGGCAGGCTAGCCATAGAGATGATATAAATACCAAATCCGTCTTTGCTGTTTTGAGCAATCACTTTACAGGTGTCTAAAACTTCCTGTACATCTGCACTGGGCTGCCATGCTGGCGGAAACAATGGACGTTTTGAGCCTAACTCTTTAAGTAAAAAAGCTTGTTTGTCTTCTTCACTCCAATGGCCGTAATCACCTAAACCTAAATGACGGGTTAGTTCAGAAAATACATCCGCATGTCTTTCTGAGTCTTGGCGCACATCTAACTTAAGTAAATGCACCCCAAAACAGTGGATCCTGCGGATCGTGTTTTGCAGATGCCCTTTGGCGATAACAGACATACCACATGATTGTAATGAGTGATAACAAGTCATCAAAGGAACAAGTAATTGTTCTTTATCGTCAACCCAATCTGTCATATCTACAGGTACACCTTTGAGCTTTTCGATGATACCTTCTTGGGTTTTGACTAATTTATCTAAAAGAGGTCTTAACACCGCACGATAGGGTTCGAGTTCATCGCCTACTTGCTCTCTAAGAATTGCGTCGCAATCGCTCATGGATAATTCGGTCTGCAAAATATCAATGTCTTTTGCAAACAATTTGGCCGCGCGTTTGCGTGCTAACAGTAAAACTTGCTCTGTTACTTTTGACGTGACGAAGGGATTGCCGTCTCTATCGCCGCCCATCCATGAACCAAATTTCACAGGTGAGACATCTAAAGGGATAGCCAAACCAAATTTGTCTACGAAACGTTTATCTAATTCACGAATAAACTCAGGGACGGCTTCCCACAATGAGTTTTCAATGACTGAGAATCCCCAACGGGCTTCGTCAACAGGGGTAGGGCGAATAGTACGAATTTCTTCGGTGTGCCATGCTTGACTGATGAGTTCAGCAATACGAGTTTCAATTTTGTCTCGCTCTGATTCATTAATATCCGAGGTATGTTCTTTGCTCAGGCATTTAGCAAGCTCGCTATGCTTATGAATCAGTGTTCTACGTGTCACTTCTGTGGGGTGAGCGGTTAAGACCAGCTCAATATTAAGGTGCTCTAGAGCCTTTTCAAATGTGTCAGCTTTTATACCCGCTTCATCCAAATGACTAAACAAGGTATCGATAGGGTCGTTTTGATCGTTACTGCTGTTAAATTCCTGCTCAGCAATATTGGCCAAATTTAGAAATTGTGAGAAAGCTCTACCGACAGTCAGCAATTCATCATTTTTCAGTTCAGAAAAAAGTTGCTTTACACGTTGGGCACAGTCTTCATCTCCATGATGGGCTTTTCGTCCTTCTATTCTGACCATTTCAATTCGCGCTAACCATTGCTCGCCCAGCTGGTCACGGATGGTGTCGCCTAATACAGCGCCTAAATTTCGCACTGTGCCTATTAACTGAGAATCCAAAACCTGTGACATATACGCCTCTAAAACTGATTAAAACCTAAATATACGATACTTAGAAGTCAACTATTTGTCTAAGCATATAAGACGTTTATTCATTCCCAAATGTGTTTTTTGTGACGTTTATCTATATACTAGCCCGCTTTTACAGCGATAGTGCCAAAATCTCTTTTATGAGAAAAGAGGCACGCAAAGTTAGGAGCCAAAGTGTCAGATAAATTTTCTAGCATAGAAACACAAGCAAGTTACGGTATTGGTCTACAAATGGGCGAGCAATTGCGCGCTAATCCTTTCGAGGGTTTAGATATTGCAGCAGTGCAAGAAGGTCTTGCCGATGCATTTAACAATCAGCCAGCTCAAGTTGATAATGATACTTTACGTGTTGCTTTCAATGAAATTCATGAAATTATGCAAGCCGCTAAGTCAGCTGAATTTGCAGAAGTGATTACTCAAGGCGAAGAGTATTTAGCAGAAAATGCTAAACGTGAAGAAATTACAGTGACAGAAAGTGGCCTTCAATACGAATTAGTCAGTCAAGGCGAGGGAGAAGTACCGAACTTGAATTCAACTGTACGTGTTCATTATCACGGTACTTTGTTAGACGGTAGCGTATTTGATAGTTCTTACGACCGTGGTCAGCCAGCTGAATTTCCAGTAAATGGCGTGATTAAAGGTTGGACTGAAGCACTGCAGTTTATGAAAGCAGGAACTAAGTTAAAACTTCATGTTCCAGCCGAGCTAGCCTATGGTGAACAAGGTGCAGGCGGCGCCATTAGCCCCCACAGCACACTAATTTTTGATGTTGAGTTACTCGATATCATTTCTTAGTTAGCAAGTTAGTATAATGAAGGCCGGATATCTGGCCTTTTTTTATGTCTTTAAATTACCATACAGGACTGTTCGTCAATTATTAGGAGACTTAGTAGACATCTTGCTATAAAAACTTTGGATTAGTCATTCACACATCCGTGATGATCTGCACCCAATCTTGACTTCCCGCGCGGCGTCCGCTTGTCAAACTGTTCAACTGGGCGAAGCTGTGCTTCTAAATAATCCAGTTTCACCCTTTTTTATACCTTTTAAACATCATAATTGGAACTGTTCGCCAGTTATTTAGTCAATTCCGTAGAGCTGATTCTACTGCTGTAAACACTTTAAGGTTGGTTCGACCCTAGAACGATCCACAGGACGTGATCATTGATTTTAATGAATCTGGTGTTGGATCCTTCAGATATAGATGGGGTAGATGAACTGGCTGACAAATACAAAGAACAAGGCAACAACTTACATTTAGGCATATCAGCCCAGAATATCGTTAGTTGATGACCAAAGCACAAGAATATGTGAGGATGAATCTAAACGAATATCCGCGGTATCATATTGCCACTTATAAGTTAGACTAAAGCTCTTAAAATCATCGTCGCCAAGTATTTGTTGGGCATTTTTGAAAAGGTTAGAGCGGGGCCACCGTAAATAATGTTACTTTGGCATTCTATCAAGTAATCTATTTTCCAAGATACTGAGATATTTTTATACATTGAAGTTATTTGACCGAGGGAAAATCCATGCTCTACTGTAACCTAGTGGTAATTGACGACGATATTGTGACGCTTGAATTAGTCCAGCTTATTCTTAAAGAAGTCATATCGGGTGAAATTCATGTCTTTTCTGATAGCAAACAAGCTTTAGATTATGTACAAAGCGACAGTATGGACAAGATTTCATTGGTGATATGTGACTGGTTAATGCCTGATGTCAGTGGCTTAGAGATACTCGCAGCACTGCGCAAGACTAATTCCGAATGCCCATTTTTGATGATAACCGCTAATGCAACCAAACAGTTGGTGGTCGATTCTATGCGGTTAGGCGCCACTGACTTTATTGTAAAGCCTTTCATTACTCATGACCTATTAACCAAAATCGAGCGACTTATCCGTGACGCTAATGGCTAATCAAGTCGTATTTCATTTTCTTAAACTTTCAATTTAAGTGACACTATTCATGCAGTTTGGCAATATTATTGATAGAACACCCAGTTACTCACTCAAGTGGGAAAGATATAAAGGCCGCGATATTTTGCCCATGTGGATTGCGGATACAGAATTTAGGTGTGCTGAGCCGATTTTAGATGCCATAAAAGAGCGCACTGAGCATGGTTTGATGGGTTATACCTTGCCCAATGACCATGTCACGGCAAATCAAGCGGTTGTAGATTGGTTAGCTCGTCAATATGATTGGAGTATTTCAGCAGACTGGATTGTGTGGACACCGGGTGTGGTACCTGCATTTAATGTAGCCTGCAAGGCATTTTGTCAGCCAGGTGATAAAGTGTTAATTCAAACCCCTAACTATCCACCTCTTATTGCCGCACCTAAGTTACATGATTTGGTTAAGGTCGATATTGGTACAGTGGAAGTCGACGGTCGTTGGACAATAGACCTTGACGAACTTGAAAAGCAAGCGGCTGATCCTGCATGTAAGTTATTTATAATATGTAATCCAATGAATCCCGTTGGTACAGTACTTACGTCAGGTGAGTTGCAACGTATCGCCGATATTTGTTTAAGCAATAACGTTATGTTGTGCTCTGACGAAATTCACTGTGACATTATTTTAGATGAAAATACCAAACATATTCCAGCGGGAAAACTAGCAGGTTTTAAAGGACAGGCCATTACGCTTATGGCTGCAAGTAAAACCTTTAATGTTGCAGGTTTAGGTACGTCTTTTGCGATTATTGAAGACTCGGCTACAAGACAAAAATTTAATGTTGCAGGTAAGGGTATGGTGCCGTGGGTAACGGTTTTAGGTTTAGCTGCCACCGAAGCTGCTTTTACGCTGTGTGATGATTGGCATCAGGAATTATTAACCTACTTACGTGGCAATAGAGATTATTTAGCGGCAGAAATAGCCAGTATAGATGGCTTAAAATTACTGACACCACAAGCAACCTTTTTGGCGTGGATTGATGCCAGTGGTTTAGGGGTTGATAACCCTCAAAAATACTTTGAAGACAAAGGTATTGGCCCTTCACCTGGGATTGATTTTGGTGATAAGAATTTTGTACGTATTAACTTTGGCTGCCCACGTTCACAACTCGAACAAGCGATGGTATTGTTAAAGGCCTAGTGCCGTTATACAAGATTAAAGCCTAATGATTATTTTAGATTAAAAAAAGGGCCTAACTGTGAAGTTAGGCCCTTTTTCATGGAGTGTCCTATCTAGAAATACGGTAACTAAAAGTTGTACTTAGCACCCACAACGAAAGAACGGGCAGGCAAAGGAGCCACATCTTTTATAAAAGAGCTATGAACCTTGGCTAACTCATTCGTCAAATTATTACCTTTCACGTAAAGGGTTAAATCATTGTCGCCCAACGGAACATAATAATTAAACGACGCAGAAACTAAGGTATATCCATCGGTTTGGGTTTCATAGTCAGCAATTTCATCTTGTTTTGAGTAGTGGGTTGCGCCTAATTCTGCGTGCCAATTATCTTGTTCCCAGTGTAATTCTGCACCCAATCTCATTGGTGGAATTCTAGGTAAATTGGTGTTGTTATCATCACTATGGGCTAACCTTGCCCGGGTAAAGTCAGTAAAAGCGCTAACTCGTAAATACTCATTTAAATGCCAATCAACATCAACTTCAAAACCATAAAGCTCCGCATCTTGTTGAGTGAATAAATACACCGGTGTGCCTTCTTCCTCTTCCGCGGCATGAACTTCCTCTGCTTCATGGTCGTGGAATTCTAAGCCGGTGTTTTGTTGAAACAAATAGTTATCGATTTGGTTGTAAAATACACTGAAATTCATTTGAAGGTTATCAGCTTGGATCCTATAAGTAATATCTAAATTATTAGAGATTTCTTTATCAACTTCATGACTAGATTGCACCACAGCAAACTCAATATCGTCTGGATCACTGTCATCAATCACTAAATCAAAACCTGCTCCAACTTCATAGGTAGACGTACTAATATGGAGTCCATTTGAAAAAATTTCAGATGAAGACGGTGCCCGTTCAGAGAATGCATAATTTAATGCAATCGATTGGTTATCGTTCACTTGATAAACAAATCCTGCTGATGCACTGGCTGCTGTATACGTTAGGTTTTTAAAATCTGCATCAACTTCGTTATCGATAAAAAAGTCGTTGTCTGGTTTGTGAGATACGTCCTCAATTCTACCGCCAAGCTGCCATAAAAAATCGCCAATTGATTTTTCTTCTAATACAAATAAAGCCGCATTGGTTGAATCGGTAGATGGCGTAAAGGCTTCTTCTCCAAAAGCTGAAAATTCAGAGTTTGTATAATGTAAACCTACAACGCCTTCCCAACCTAAAACAGCTTTATGTTTAGCCCAAAGTCTTGATTCAAGAGAGTCATTGGCGAAAGTGGTGCCTACAACGCCTTCTTCGATTTCACTATGTTGATAATCTGTATAAGCACTATGCCAATGCACTTCGGTGAATAAGCCAGAAAGGTTCTTCCAATCGACCGTTGATTGAACACGATCTTGTTTCATCCGAGCAAAGACTGCTGCTTCCTCAATGACTTCTTCGTCATGTCCCTCTTCTTCATCGTGTTCCTCATGATCTTCATGGGCATGCCCAGGAATACCATAATCCGTTTCTAATCGGCCATAAGATAAAGCAACTGTCACATCGTCACCAATCCAACCTGCTCCAAAAGTAAAACCTTGGGAATCTATATCTGAATTATCAATGGTGTCTACTATGTCACCATCTTCAAGGGCAAACTCAGGCACATCATAATCATCAGTTTTACGTTTAAACGCATCAAGATGCCATGCTACTTTCCCAGAACCGCCATTAAGATCAGTCGATACGGAACGTTCGTTTGAAACTGAATCGTTAAGTGCACTGACTCGGCCTGATGTTGTATCTTGGCGGGTTTTAGGTAAGCGGTTATCAACTACGTTTACCACACCACCAATTGCTCCACTCCCGTATAACAATGTCGATGGCCCACGTAACACTTCGATTTGAGTCGCTGTGCTCGTTTCATTGGTTGTTACGTGATCAGGGCCCACGCGTGATGCATCAGAACTATCTAATCCATTTTGTATGACTTTTACTCTTGGGCCATCTAAGCCTCTAATAATAGGGCTACTAGAAACAGGACCAAAATAAGTACTGTTTACTCCTGGTACCGACTTGAGAGTTTCACCTAAGGTGGCACTTTGATTTTTTTCTAATTCCTCACCACTTAAAATTGAAACAGGGGTGGAAGACTGTAAAACTGAACGCCCAAGTGGGGAGGCCGTGATAATCAATTTTTCAATGTCATTTTCATCTTTTTGAGTTGGCTTGTCTTCTGATAAAACGGGTCGACTGGCAATTACGGCCAATACAAATAAGGAAATTTTTGATAGATTAAAAGACATATGTCACTATAATTTAAATGATAAAGTGATGTTATATTATAACAATTGTAGCTCTGTGCAATCACTTTTTGAATAAATTCTCTCAACTGTTAATCTAGAGTCATGTCACAGAGATAAATATGCCTTGGGCACAACAAGGTAAAAGGTTAGTAATTTTAGGTTATGCAAAAATTTGAATCAGACACTCACGCCGCGCTTCACTCATTATGTGAGTCCGAAGAATTATGCGGTGTGTTGCATCCTTATGCCTTTATCCAAGGCGTTGTTTTCGCAGTCGCAGCAGCACCCGAAATTCCTATGCCTGAAAAGTGGTTACTTTGGGCGATGAAAACGGATCATCAACTGATTAACACTAAACATGCAGATAATCTCACCGATATCTTGATGAAAGTATTGCAAGTGCAATTAAAAAGTATGAGTGAAGAAAAGATACATTTACCCATGGGGATAACATTTAATCAGGACGGTCAAAAGCAAAGTTCAGTAGCCGTGTGGTGCCAAGGTATGTTGTTTGGGCATAGTCAACTTGAATCAGTTTGGCAACATGCTTGGAATAAAATGCAACTCAGTGAAGTCACGCAGATGCTGCAGCTTCAAAAAGACCTAAGCCATTGTTTATATATGTTTACTACCTTTGCAGATATCCCCTTGGCAGTTAAGCAGGCTGAAAATAGAGGCAACGACCAGTTGCTTAATATACTGCCAAAAATCTTTTTATCTTTCCCACAAACCTTAAAAACCTACGTAGGATTGTCTGGCAGATTGGTTGACTATTTACCCAACCAGTTTGAAACGTTTGAACAAAAATAAAGTAGCTTTGATAAACTTACTAAAAACAAAAACAAAAACAAAAACAAGGGAAAATATAAATGAGAAGTTTTACTAGCTATAAGAGTGCCACAATCCTTGTAGCCGTCTTGTACACTTTAACTGCCTGCGTAGGGGGGAATAACTTGAACAAAGAACCTGTTAAAAATGGCGTAAAGTTGACTAACGAGACTATATATGGCGACTGGGAATACAACGCAAAAAAACCTGGAGCGGTGCGCTGGTTAGACGAAGGTGCTAGCTATAGTGCATTAGAAACTGCATCAGGTTACAAAGATGCCAAACTAGAAAAAGACCAATATGGGGACGACATCAAGGTGTATGAGGAAATTGTACAATACGATCCTGCTACATTAGAGCGCACTGTTTTATTGCCCCTTAAACAACTTATTCCCCAAGGCTCTGACAAAGCATTAGCTGTAGATGATTATCAATGGTCTGAAGACAAATCTAAAATATTGATCTACACCAATGCTAAATATGTTTGGCGTAAGAAAGATCGCGGCGATTATTGGATCCGCGACCTTAATACTAATGAGTTATGGCAGTTAGGCGGCGAGCAATCTGCACCAGCAGAAATGATGTTCGGTAAATTTTCACCTGATGGTTTGAAGTTCGCTTATGTGTGGAAAAACAACATTTATGTGCAAGATCTTAAGTCAAGAAAAGTACAGGCGCTGACCAATGACGCTTCAAGCACTGTTATCAACGGGTTGTTCGATTGGGCATATGAAGAAGAGTTCTCTATTCGCGATGGATATCGTTGGAGTCCAGACAGTCAGCGTATTGCTTATTGGCAATTAGATACCCATGCAGCCAAAGACTTTTTGATCATTAATAACACCGATACTTTATATCCTGTAGTGACCGCTATTCCCTATCCGAAAGTGGGCGAAGAAAATGCTGCAGCGCGTATTGGAGTAGTCGGTCTTGAAACTGTCAAGACTCAATGGATGTCACTGCCCGGTGTGGCTAAAGATATGTACGTACCGCGAATGGATTGGGCGAATAACAGTGAGCAATTACTGATTCAACAATTTAATCGTAAACAGGATACCAATTCCTTGTTTTACGCTGATGCAAATACAGGCAAAGCTGAGACATTTCTTACTGAAAAAGAAGACACATTTATTGAGTTGATGATTGAGCCTGAATGGCTTGAAAACTCTGACGACTTTATTTGGCAGAGTGAAAGAGATGGCTGGAAACACGTGTATCGTGTATCTCGCAATGGCAAAACATACACAGACCTTACACCAGGAGAGTTTGACGTAACTGAATTGGTTTCGGTTGATGAGAAAAACGGTTGGTTATATTTTATTGCCTCTCCCGACAATGTGTCTCAGCGATACTTACAACGGACACGTTTAGACGGCAGCGGTAAAATGGAGCAGGTCACTCCAAGTCAATTTAGCGGTAGTAATTCATATAAAATATCAGCTGACTCCAGTTGGGCGATACATACCCATTCATCTTTTTTGTCGCCACCGGTTTATAGCTTAATTTCGTTACCCGATCACAAGGCACATCATATGCTAGAAGATAATGCTGCGCTGATGGCAAAATTGGATGAGTTAAGCTTAGGTGAAGTTGAGTTTTACAGCGTAAAAGCTCAAGACGGATTACGTTTAGACGGTTATATGTTAAGCCCTGCAGGGCTAGACAAGAGTAAAAAATATCCATTGATCCATTATGTTTACGGTGAGCCGGCTGGTCAAACCGTGCGAGATGCTTGGCAGGGAAACCGAGGTATGTGGCATTTTATGATGTCGCAACGCGGCTTTGTAATTTCTTCTATTGATAACCGTGGCACAGCAGCGCCTAGAGGTCACGATTGGCGACGTTCTATTTACGCAAGTAATGGTGACTTAGAAACACGGGATCAGTCAGATGCTATTAACGCTACTTGTGCTCGCTGGAAGTTTATCGATTGTAATCGTGTGGGTGTATGGGGCCATTCTGGTGGAGGCTCTTTAACACTCAATTTGATGTTCCGATATCCTGAGTTGTTCAAGGTGGGTGTGTCTCAGGCGCCAGTGCCTGACAAACACCTATATGATTCTATTTATCAAGAACGTTATTCAGGTCTGTTAGAAGATAATGTCGAAAACTATGTGGAATTTTCAGCTATTAATCACGCCTCAAAACTAGAAGGGAAATTATTGCTAGTGCATGGTACAGGTGACGATAATGTGCACTACCAAGGCAGTGAGCGATTAATCAATGAGTTAGTCAAACACAATAAACAATTTGACCTGATGTCTTATCCGAATAGGCGTCATGGAATTGTTGAAGGTAAAGGCACGTCATTGCACTTAAGTACCATGCGAGCGAATTATTTTATGAATAATTTGTAATCTGAGTAGATTAACGCGACTAGATTAAACGACGGCCTTTAAGTTTTAGAGGTCGCCGTTTTTTATACGAATTATTTTTGATTAAGAGACTAAAAGCACCCTTCGCGCCATCATCCCGCGCGGCGTCCGCATGCCATTTGCCCCTAAAACAAGCCATTTTTTGCTGAAACTTTAAAGGCGGAAACAGCAGTGGTGGAGCCACCTAAGATTAAAATCGGCGTAGCCGAAGCGGGTGCTTTTGACCTACTAAATACCAGAAATAATTGGATGAAGAACATAGTTTGACGAGCGGCCATTTTTGCTTACTTTTTGTGGCTGTAGACAAAAAATAAGTCGTACAGAAGGCCGCCGCCGCGCGGGAAGATGCTGCGTAGCTCTGCCTTTATCTATTCGGCTCAAATGTGCCAATACCCATCATTCGGAGTCACTTCAGTTAAACTGATTTTCGCGATAATTTGTCAGTCTAGTTCGCAGCCCAAAAGGGCAGCTAACGACCTAAAGCGGTCGTAAGAGAATTCGAACTATCAGACTATATTGAGCTAAAAACAATCATACGATTAATCAAATGTGACTGACGGCAATTAGCACTCACCGGACATACGTCTAGGCGTTGAAATATAACAAGGTCACACCGCGTTAGCGGACTATCACTCGACGCCTTTTCAAGTGCTGTGACCCCTTGATTTTGAGTTTGTATAAATTGAGCGACGCACTATCAGGTTTCTTTACATAATTTAACTCTGGAATATTCCCTTGAAATTGATAATTCATCGCCTATTTAACGCTGTAACCTGCGAAGCCAGCCACACTTATCATCAAAAACTATCGGGGTCAGAACAAAGTTAAATTATTCCTGATGCTTTTGGCTACATAATTGGTAATAGCTTGAGCCACTAATGTCTGCAATGTCGGAAAAAACGACCATCTGAAAATCATCCATACTTGATAGTCCCTTTATCAAAGGATAACTGTCATGTATCAAATAATTCCTTACATACCAAAACCAAGCTGGAATAAAGACAAACTTGTTGGACAAAAGCTACCCCTAAAGCTTGAGGAGGTATGGTCTATTCGTACAAGGTTGGATATTAGTAATAACCTCCGAGAGTTAACAATGTTCAATTTAGCGCTGGATTGTAAACTTAGAGCATGCGATTTTATTAAATTGAAAGTCCGTGATATTGCTCACGGAACAACTGTTCAATCGCGAGCGATATTGGTTCAACAAAAGACAGGAAAACCTGTTCAATTTGAAATAACACCAAAAACTAAAGTGACTATTACTTCATGGATAAAATCCAATGGCTTAAAAAATGACGACTATCTATTTACAAGCAGAGTAAAAAACCACGACCACCTTTCTACTCGACAATATTCCAGAATAGTCAAACGCTGGGTTTCTAGCATAGGACTTGATGCTACTGCTTATGGAACACATTCGATGAGAAGAACGAAAGCATCGCTTATCTATAAGCGAACAAAGAACCTTCGTGCAGTTCAAATATTATTAGGGCATACCAAGCTAGAAAGCACAGTCAGATATCTCGGTGTAGAGGTTGATGATGCCCTTGAATTGTCTGAGCACACTGACATCTAGCCCAATATTTTCAAATAAGCATGGACGCTTTGAGCGATCAGCAGACGGTGGGTGGTGCTTGTTTTGAATTCTGAATTACGTTTATTTTACCGATATCACGGTGACTTATTTTGTATGAGCATAATCAACGTTTTGTTATTTTCACATTCCTTGCTAAGGTTCAGCTTTTACTTATCGTTTGCATTAAGGTTAACGCTGTAATATGACCCTGTCGATCCGCTTTAGATATTTACTAGCCGTATTTTTGTTGGCAATCTTAGTTACCTCTTCTTGGTTTTGGTTGTCGAAAATCATTAACCAACAAGGCCAAGACGCGCAAATTATCAATGTAGCCGGTCAACAGCGAATGTTAAGCCAACGGATCGCGTTGCTATCCTATCGAATTGATAAGGCGGGTGAAATCGATGTTGTTAACAAACAGCTCGAGGACGCCGTCGCCACGTTTGCCAGTAACCATAATAAATTGATTAACTTGAAGCACATCCCAGATGAGGCCAAATCACTCTACTTCGGTGACGTTCAATTAGACCAGCGTTCTAAGACCTTGATTAATATTATCAGCAGTTTTATCAAAGGCACGACTTCGCCAGAATATCTGCTCCAACAGATTGCAGAGGTCGACACCGAACGACTCCTAAATGATTTGAATTTGGTTGTTAGTGTTTTTGAAAACGATGCCGAAAAACGGGTAAGCTCGTTGTATCAGATTGAAACTTGGCTATGGGCGCTTACATTATTTTTACTTACCCTAGAAGTTTTGTTTATTTTTGAGCCGATGAAAAGACTTATTACTCGACAAATGAGTGATTTAAAGCTCGCAGCAACCCGAGCCATTGAGGCAGAACAAAAAGCGGTTGAGTCGAATAAAGTCAAAGCGCAATTTGTCGCTAATATGTCCCATGAATTACGCACCCCAATGAGCGGAATGTTTGGATTGCTTGATTTAGCATTAAGCCGGCCAAATCAGGCAAAAGACTATGTATCAAGGGCAAAGGCATCAGGCCAACAATTGCTTTTGCTGATTAACGATATTCTAGATTTCGAAAAAATTGAAGCGGGTAAACTAGAGTTAGATGAAAGTGTTTTTTCGCTCCTTGAGCTAATAGATCAAACCTGCACCAACACCGATATTTTATGTCGACAAAAAAATATAGCTTTTGTTTATGAAAAGCCATCGAACATACCTGAATACATAAAAAGTGACGCAGGTAAAATTGTTCAAGTCTTAAATAACTTAATGACCAACGCCATTAAATTTACCGAAAAAGGATCAGTCACACTGTCGGTCGGTGCAACCGTGCAAGAAAAACGTCTTTGGCTTGTTTTCAGTGTTACTGATACTGGTATTGGTATCGAAACCGATAAACAACAGAGTATTTTTGAAGAGTTTAGCCAAGCTGACTCAAGTACCTCAAAAAAATATGGCGGCACGGGTTTAGGGCTTGCTATCAGTTCTAGACTGACTCAGCTGCTGAATGGAAAATTAGAGTTGCAAAGTGATATTGGCAAAGGCAGTCGATTTACCGTTTCAATTCCTGTTCAAAAGGCATCAGCACCGAAAAAGAAAATACCTCATGATACCCACTTTATGACGTGCGCGGTGGTAGATGATTTGGCCTCAAGTCGCGAATTAATGGCATCCATCGCCAGAGATATTGGTTATAAAACGGATGTGTTTGAGAACGGAAAGGCGTTTATAAATGGCACACAATGCTACGATGTTCTGCTTTTAGATTACTTTATGCCTGAAGTTAATGGCGGTGACGTTATTAAGCATTTTATAGAATGTAACCGACTTCCGAAGTATATATTTCTGGTCACTGCCGCATATGACAATCTGGATATCATGGCGGATGTAAAAGCGCATATTGACGCGATTATTGAAAAACCCATCGTAGTGGAAACGCTGGAGTATCATTTACGCTCTGTGCAAAAGCAGGCAAAGACGAATACCCCAATACTGCATGGGCCCATATTAGTGGCTGAAGACAACGATATTAATGCGTATATTATCGAAGCTATTCTTGTGGATAATGGACACGAAGTTGTCATAATGCCCGATGGTCAACAAGCCATAGATTGGCTGAAAAACAGCACAATTCCACCTGAAGTGATATTGATGGATATGCAAATGCCAACAATGGATGGCGTGACGGCAACACGTTATATTCTGCAAGAAATGCAACTGACCATTCCAATTATTGGATTAACAGCCAATGCGCTTAAGTCTGACCATGAGTTATGCCTAGACGCGGGTATGGATCAAGTACTGACCAAGCCGATTGACAAGAAGGCCTTAATTACGGCAATCCATAGTTTAGCTTCGGCAAGTGACCTAGGTACTGTCAAGTTAACAAGATGACTCAGCAATATGCGATAATCTGGGCATGAAAAACACCAATATTTATGCCGGATATCGTTATCTACACCAAATAATCAGTCATGCTGTCTGGTTTGGTCACAAAATTACACTTAGCTTCCGTGACATCGAAAAACTGCTATCAGAAAAAAAGTGCGGCAATAACGACTTACGGCAAGGTTTGTTACCCACTCTAAACACCCTATCGTGACGGCACCACCGTTGACCGTCGCAGTCATGTGCTCTTTGAGTAGCTGGATTTTATTGGCTGTTTAGCGGCGCTGGTAACCAAGTCCCGCGTAAACCTTACTAGATTTCATGGTGTTTGCATCAAGCTCCACATTATTCGTATATGACGAGCACATAACCTTAACAATCTAAGTGTAGATTATTATGGTTGAACGACTTATTTGACACATGGCCTATGGATAGAAGACGTTCCTAAAGATGGGTTTTAGCAGCAAAATGCAGCAATATAATTCTTCGTTCGTATGTCTGCTATGTCGGCAGACTGTGTAAAAACTATTGATCACCTTTTGGTCTAAGTATGTGATGTTTATGATCAATCAGTCTTAGCCACCGATCCAACTTTAAGACCGAATTTGGTATAATAAAATGGTAAGCTAAACCAGAGTATATCTGACATGTCTCACCATATTAAAGGTCAACCAAGACACCAATCGACACTCTTCCCAGAAGCAATAGATGACTTTGTTACCGAAGATAATCCAGTTCGAGTTATCGATATGTTTGTTGACCACCTTGATTTATTAGACTTAGGTTTTGAGACCGTTAACCCAAAGCTTACTGGCCGCCCAGGCTATCATCCTTCTACAATGTTAAAACTCTACATCTATGGTTACTTAAATCGCATTCAGTCATCTCGCAGGTTGGAAAAGGAAAGTCACCGCAACGTTGAATTAATGTGGTTGCTTGAGCGTTTAAGACCTGACTTTAAAACTATCGCCAACTTTAGAAAAGATAATGGCAAGGGGATCAAAAATGTCTGCCGCAAGTTTGTTGAGTTATGTCGTCAGCTCAACATGTTTGAGGATTCAGTGTTCGCCATTGATGGTAGTAAGTTTAAAGCCGTCAACAACAAATCCAAGAATTATACACCCGCCAAAGTTCAGGCTCATATCGAGCGAACAGAAAAGAGTATTCAACAATACTTAAGTCAAATGGACACCAAAGACGGGGATGAAAAGGATATCGACACCACAGTATCTACTTCAAAATTAGCATGGCTTGAGCAGCGATTAGTTGAGCTTAAAGCACTCGAAATACAAGTGAATGAACACCCAGACAAGCAAGTATCACAAACCGACCCTGATGCACGTTTGATGAAGACGCAACATATGCAAAGACAGGTGTGCTACAACGTGCAAAGCGCTGTGGATACAAAACATCACTTGATTGTTGAACACGATGTCACTATGACAACAGACAGAGGCCAGCTCACCTTAGTGGCAGAGCAAGTCCAAAAAACATTAGGTAAACAAGACATCACTATCATCGCCGACAAGGGGTACTTTAGTCGCAACGATATCAAGGCCACACAAGATTTAGGCATGACGGCAAACGTGCCACAAACTGATACATCAGGCTCAGCAAAGAAAGGCATCTTTAACAAGTCATTATTTAAATACGATAAAGACAAAGACCTTTATATTTGCCCAGCGGGCGAGGAATTACCGCATCGACGGAACGTAACCGAAGACGGCCTTGAGCAAAAGGTATACGTTAATTTTTATGCTTGCCGAGATTGTAGCTGTCATTCCGCACCTAAATTTAGAATTGAATTTGGTTATTAATTGACCACTTGATGTGGGTTTGTTAAAAACACCTTGACGCCGATCCCCAGTTTTGATCTATTACTCTCTTTTGAGAGCTATAAATAATGACTTACCCCTCCTCCAAATCCCTCGATCACCTTGGCCTTGTCGCTGGATTTTGTAAAGATATTCAACTTGCACAATACATTGATGATGCATTAGGTGGCTCTAATGAGCGTAAAGTCAGCTTTGGACAATTATTCGTGGCGATGCTACTCAATGGTTTAGGTTTTACCGGTCGCACTTTGCATATGTACAGTGAATATTTTGAAAGCAAACCGCTTGACCGTTTGCTCGGGGAAGGAATATCTGCCGATGATATTAATGACGATGCGCTTGGGCGATGTTTGGATGCACTTTACGACAAGGGCGTATCCTCTCTTTACCAAGGCATAGGCGAGCGGGTGGTCAATCATCTAGGGTTAGATTGCCAAGCGGTGCATCTCGACTCCACTAGTTTCCATTATGATGGCCAAGCCACACCAGTGGGTGAGTTTGGACACATTCGCATTGCCCAAGGCTATTCACGTGACCATCGCCCTGAGCTCAATCAGGTGATATTAAATCTCATTTGCGAAAACCAGTCGGGTATTCCGGTGTACATGAAGCCCGCCAGTGGCAACAACAATGATATGGAAGGCTTTAAACAGATTGTGAAGGCGCATATTGGTAGTTTAAAAGCGGCTCAAGCCAGCCGCTATTTAGTGGCCGATGCGGCGCTTTATGTCAAAGAAACGATTGAGGAATTAGACGCCCAAGGTCAATTATTTATCACGCGGGTGCCGCAAACACTGAGAGAAGCGAAGGCACTGGTTGCACAAGCCCCCACTTTACTGTTTACCCCTATTTCCCAAGGCTATGAAGGCGTCAGTTATGACAGCGAATATGGCGGTGTTAAACAAACATGGTTACTCATTCGCAGTGAGCAGGCTTACAAGCGTGAGCAACACAACTTAAACAAGCGCATGTTAAAAGCCGGCGAGCAAGCGCGAAAAAGCTTCAAACAGTTAAGCCAACAACGCTTTGCCTGCGTCCAAGATGCACAAAGCGCCATTGTAAAATGGCGAAGTAAACAAACCGTGTGTGATGTCAATGCCCGAGCAATTGAAGTGGCGGTATATGCAAACGCAGGACGACCTAAACGAGGCGAATTACCCACGCGCATTGAATATCAAATCACGGGCGAATTATGCACACCTCTGATATCACGCCAAACCGCTTTACAGCAACTCGGACTGTTCATTATTGCCACCAATGATGTCAGTGATGATTTGGATATGGCCAGTTTACTCAGCAGCTACAAAGCCCAGCAAAATGTTGAAAAAGGCTTTCGTTTCTTAAAAAGTCCCGACTTCCTAACCAGTGCCATTTACCTCAAGAAGCCAGAACGTATTGAAGCCTTACTGATGGTCATGACCAGTTGTTTAATGGTGTACGCCAGTCTAGAGCATCAAATCCGCAAAACACTCAAAGACAAGGCGTGTTACTTCCCCGACCAGAAAAAAAAGCCAAGCCAAACACCCACTGCTCGATGGGTTTTCCAATGCTTCGAAAATATTACAGTTCTGTATCAAGCTGAACACATTCCGCTGGTGATGAACTTAAAAGAACGACAACACATCATCATTAATTGCCTTGGTGATGTATACCGGAGAATTTATTCTTAAAGTGGGTGCGGAAGATCGGCTGGTATACTTTAAGCTATATTGTCAAATATTAAATAATCTCGAACTCTTCACTTTAAAGCGTGAAAATGAAGCGCTACCCACCAGCTTGTGATTGTCGATTAAAACCGAGTACCAGCAAGAAATCTGCTGTTTAGCTCAATTCTGTCAAAGACAAAGGTATCAAGCCTGTTTGGGTGTTGTGGAAGGTAAGACACGGGATAACACATAGTTTACCCACCTTGCTTAGTCATAAAATGATGAAGAAAACGGTCTATCCTACCTTATCAAAGCCATGACGTGGTCACCGGACAATACATGATTCATATTGAAGACATTTCACGTATTTAATTCGATAAAAGCAGAACTCAAAAAAGACTAAAAGCTAAAGCTCGCCAAACAAAAAGTGGCGAAATAATAACAAAATCATTTTTTATAACACTAAATTAACGATATTTTTTTTGAAAATAAAAAAAGCTATAGGTATTTTTACTTATTTTGATAGCAAGAAAGTATTTAAAATTATACCTAAGTATAGTTATGTATACACAAAATTATTGTTAAGTTATACGTGTATATAAAAAACTTTTACTGATTAGTCCGTCTCGCTTACCATTGTAAATCTATTGAAACCTTGATTAAGAGTGCATTCATAGGCATGTCTTATATAAATCTGACTCCCTCAGACATAAAACCTAGCGCAGGTCAGATTAATATTTTCTTCATGTTTAAATTAAAAAGTCAAATAAAAAAACCACGGGGAACGTTAATTTTAACGTCCTATGACTAAAGTTTAATGGCATTATCTAAAAATAATTCTTTATCTTTTAAGAATTACAATGCCTGATATATGGATGTATTGGAGATGTATTGCAGATGTATTGCAGATGTATTGGCTTTCGACATAAGTCTTTAGCCTAGAAATGGAAATATCAACATGAGTACTAAAACAAGCCTATCGTTAGGCGAATCATTGAATATCTCACAAGTCAGTAATTTGCACCAGCGTTTGGCTATTTCACTTGGAAAATGTTCAACCATCGAATTAAAAGCAGATAAAGTGCGAATAGCAGATAGCGCTGGTCTGCAGCTTATCCTCTCCCTGAAAAAAGAAGTCGACACTTGCGGCGGAAAAATCAGCTGGAAAAATCCTTCTCCTCCTCTACTTGATGCGGCTCGTATATTGGGGCTATTTGAGGATTTGGGCTTACATAATTAGAAAAAATATAAATGTTAACTCATGACTCAGGATTTGATAAATGGCACAAATATTAATCGTAGATGACTCGGCTTCCATGCGTAACATGGTTGCTACAACCCTAAAATCAGCAGGCCATCAGGTGACTGATGCACCCGACGGACAGGCAGGATTAAACAAAGCCAAAAGCAGTAAGTTTGACGTTATTGTTACTGATTTAAATATGCCGATTATGAATGGCATTGATTTGGTTAGAAACTTAAGAGCGTTAGCAAATTACAAATACACTCCAATTCTATTATTGACAACAGAATCCTCCATGGACAAAAAATCCGAAGGCAAGGCAGCGGGTGCGACAGGATGGTTAGTTAAACCATTCAATCCAGATAAGTTGTTAGCCACAGTGGCACGAGTGATCGGATAATTAAACAGCCTTAATAATACAGGGAAAAATATTCGCTTATGTCTATCGACATGGAACAATTTCATGAGGTTTTTTTCGAAGAAAGCCTTGAAGGTTTAGATGTAATGGAGCAAGCATTGCTCATCATCGGCCAAAGTAACGATCCGGAAGTGATCAACACTATCTTTCGCGCGGCACATTCGATAAAAGGCGGCAGCGGCACCTTTGGTTTTGGCGATGTGGCAAATTTCACCCACGTACTTGAAACCCTGCTGGATGAAGCCAGAGACGGTAAGCGCGAATTAAATGAAGAATGTATTGAACTTTTGCTGCGCTCTTGTGATTGCCTGCGTGGCATGTTCACTGCACTACAAGCTAAAGAAACACCAAACTTATACCAATCGATAGAATTAATTGCCGCATTCGAGCGTATTTTAGGTGCAACAGACAAAACGGTAAACACTGTGCAAGCTGATGCAGTGACTCAAACATCACAAGCGGGATCCGGACCTATGCTCAGCCAAAATAGCAAAAATGACGCTAATACCTCTTCCGGTACTGACAACAAAGTCACTAAACATTGGCAAATAAAATTTGTTCCGGAACCGCAAATATTACTCGCTGGCAACGAACCCCTAAGGTTATTTAGAGAACTGGCGGCTCTGGGAGATCTGGCGACCAGTGCTGATATCAGTGAAGTTCCGAATTTTGCCGATCTCACCGTTGATGAATGTTTCATACGTTGGGATCTTGAGCTAAGTAACAGCAGCGCCAGTAAAGAAGATATTTTAGAAGTGTTCGACTGGGTAATCGACGAATGTACACTGGATATTCAGTTAGTTGGCGACAACACATCCACCCAAGACAATGCAATGACATCTGAACCCTTCGAGGTGCCTTCAGTCGACATCGAGAATATGCTGACAACAAATACTGAAGAGCCGGAGCAGCAGTTTGCTGGAGCAGACAAAAAAGCGGCCCCCGAAATACGAGCCCCTCGCTCAGATAAAAATACCCATCCCAGCTCTTCATCATCCATAAGAGTGGGTATCGACAAAGTAGATAGCCTTATTAATCTAGTCGGTGAGTTGGTTATTACCCAGTCTATGTTATCGGAGCTGGGCAATAATTTCGATATGACTAAATTGGAAAGGCTTTTTCATGGTTTAGAGCAGTTATTACAAAATACCAAAGAGTTACAAGAAAGCGTCATGCGTATTCGGATGTTGCCCATTAGTTTTGCTTTTAATCGTTTCCCGCGGATGGTCCGCGACGTTGCCATCCAAATAGACAAAAAAGTTGAACTCGTGATCCTCGGCGAAAATACCGAATTGGATAAGACGGTAATGGAAAAAATTACCGATCCCTTGGTGCATCTGGTGCGCAATGCCATTGATCACGGTATTGAAACCCCTGAAGAACGTATTCGTAAAGGCAAACCTGAGCAAGGGTGTATCCGACTTGATGCCCATCATCAGGGTGGCAACGTAGTGATTGAAGTCAGTGATGATGGTAAAGGGCTCAACACCCTTATAATACGTAACAAAGCCATTGAAAAAGGGTTAATTGACAGTAACGAGCAGCTCAGTGACAACGAAATCTATGATCTGCTTTTTCAACCCGGCTTTTCTACTGCCGCTCAGGTTAGTGATATCTCAGGCCGCGGAGTAGGCATGGATGTGGTAAAGCGTAACATCAAATCATTGGGTGGGCGTATTGTTGTTCAATCCAAGGTTGATGTGGGCACCACCATTAAAGTCCATTTACCCTTAACTCTGGCGATACTGGATGGGCAACTTGTGCGGGTTGGACAGCAAGTCTTCATCATCCCACTGATAACCATAGTGGAATCACTACAAGTTAAACCAGAGCTGGTAAACAGGGTGTCAGGTGACATGGTGATGTATCGCTTGCGAGAAGATAACGTTCCTATCATTTACCTGTATAAGGAATTTGATATCAGTGCCGACAATACCGATATCGACAATGCTTTGCTGGTAGTCGTGGAGAGTGACGGACAAAAAATCGGTTTGTTAGTGGATGATCTATTGGCCCAGCAACAAGTTGTGATAAAAAGTTTGGAAAGTAATTACAAACGTATTGAAGGGATCTCAGGGGCCACCATCCTTGGTGATGGCTCTGTGTCTATGATCCTCGATATTCCGGGACTAATCACCGCTTCCTGCCGGCGCTCAAATGTAAAACGTCAATTTAAGGTCGCCTAAGGATACATGTGATGAAAATAGAAGTAGCCGACCAGGCCATCAGTGAGCAAGTGTTACGACTTGAAGGAATTGATTTTATTACAGGTGGGGATCAATACCTAACATTTACATTAGGTGTGGAACACTATGGACTGGATATACTCGCGGTAAATGAAATACGTGGTTGGGTTGCCCCCACTCTTATCCCCAACGCTCCTGTACATGTCAAAGGTGTGACCAATCTGCGCGGCAATATAGTACCGGTGATTGATCTTCGTATTCTGTTTAAGGTGGGAGAAGTGGAATATTCCCCGTTTACTGTGACCATCATAGTTGCAATAAAAGATGCAACCGTGAGTCGCACCATGGGTTTCGTAGTTGATGCAGTTTCAGATGTTTTGAATGCGGAAAAAAGCGAGATTAAAAACACACCCGCTTTCGGTGGTTCAGTGCCCCTAGAATATGTAACGGGTTTGGTCAATGTTGGCAACAATGTTGTGACCTTATTAAATATCAAAAAATTACTAAATCTGGATGAAGACGATGTTGAACACTGATAATACCAGCCGCTCTGCTCTGCTGAGCAGTGATCAAGAAGTACTGAGTTTTGTCCTCGATGGGGAAGAATATGGCGTGGATATATTAGCAGTCAAAGAAATTCGTGTCTGGTCAAAAGTCACCAATATCCCCAATGCTCCCAATTATCTAAAAGGGGTGATTAATTTACGCGGCACAATCATCCCTATCGTTGATTTGAGCGAACGTTTTCAACGCCCGCCAAAAAGTTATAACGACACCACAGTGGTGATTGTTTTGCATACTCGCATAGATGAAAAAGAAATAGTGGTCGGCATAGTCGTTGATGCCGTGTCAGACGTTTACAAATTGGATAAAAAAGATATACGAGAAGCACCAAACTTTGGTAGCAATATAGACCAACGGTTTATCACTGGCATGGCCACAATCAAAGACAATATCGTTATTTTACTTAACACCACAAAACTGTTAGATGCCGAACACTTGTACAACGTAATCAACCAAGTTAGGGCGGTGTAGCACAATGTCCTAATACCTTGGTTTTACCCATCCAATACTCGTTGAACAAAACCTAATTAGGTTTACAAATATATCATATGACTTTAAGGAACTTTTATGACACCCACACATATAGAACTGGTGCGCCAAAGCTGGAACAGATTGGAGTTAACAGCAGACGACTCTGCAGGGGTTTTTTATAACACCTTATTCGAGTTGGATCCTGAATTGGAATCTTTGTTTAGTGAGGACATGAAACTCCAAGGTGAAAAATTGATGGCTATGCTTGGCAAAGCAGTAAGTCTCTTAGACGACTTGGACACACTACTGCCATTTTTGCATGAGCTAGGGGAAAGTCGAGCCAAACACAATGTAAAAGAGACAAGTTATCGTACCTTTGCACAAGCGTGGTTAAAAACCCTTGAAAGCGGTTTAGGCAGCCACTTTGATAAGCAGACAAAGGATGCATGGGTGTCTGCCTATATCATTTTGTCTTCCAACTTGACCAAGCCCGCACCTGCAGTGGTTGAGATCCCCGTTTCACAGGCACAAGAGGCCTTCAATATTGAGGGGGACTTCATGAGTAAACCTGAGAACGCAAATGCTGCATTTTTCAAAGGAGCAATAGACCAGTCTGGCACAGCTTCTGTAATGGTTGACCGTCAGTTAAACGTTACGTATGCGAACGAGGCCACCTTAAAGTTGTTAAAGGAGCATGAAGCCACTTTTCAGATAAAATATCCAGGGTTTAAGGCCGATTCAATTGTTGGCAGTTGCATAGACTCATTTCACACAAAACCGTCTCACCAACGAAGTCTGTTAAGTGATCCAAATAACCTGCCATGGGTCACTGATATAAAGGTTGAACATCTGACCTTTGAACTCAATGTCACCGCCATTTTTGATGAGAATAATCAATACATAGGTAACGCACTGGAGTGGCAGGATGTAACGGCCATGCGAGAATCAAGCGACAAAGCAGTCCAATTGCAGGGCGCTATCGATCAGTCAGGTACTCCTCAAGTTATGATCAACCGTGATTTTATTATCACTTACGCTAACAAAGCGACACTTGATCTGATGCAAAAACACGAACCAACTTTTCAGAAAAAATACCCGGGATTTAGTGCTTCAGCAGAAAAAATCATGGGCACCTGCATCGATGTTTTCCATGCCAATCCTGCTCATCAACGCAAACTACTTAACGACCCCAGTAACTTGCCCTGGAAAACAGATATTACCGTTGAACATCTGCGCTTTGAATTAAACGTGACAGCGATAAATGACGCGGCTGGAAACTACATCGGCAATTCACTGGAATGGCAAGATGTCACCAATGTCCGCGAGCAAGAAAACAAAACGGCTCAGTTACAAGGTGCCATTGACCAGTCTGGTACCGCTCAGGTTATGATAGACCGTGATTTTATTATCACTTACGCTAACCAAGCGACACTTGATCTGATGCAAAAACACGAACCAACCTTTCAGAAAAAATACCCGGGATTTAGTGCTTCAGCAGAAAAAATTATGGGCACCTGCATCGATGTTTTCCATGCCAATCCTGCTCATCAACGCAAACTGCTTAACGACCCCAGTAACTTACCCTGGACAACAGATATTACCGTTGAACATCTGCGCTTTGAATTAAACGTGACAGCAATAAATGACGCATCCGGAAATTACATCGGCAATTCACTGGAATGGTTGGACGTAACTGAAGCGAGACTAAGAGCCACTGAAGTAGGGCGCCTTAGTTCTGCCGTTGAAGGCATGACAACGAATGTCATGATGGCGGATACCAAAGGCAATATTGTCTATATGAATCCGTCTGTCGAAGCGATGTTCCGTAGACGCGAAATGCAGCTGCGTACTGCCCTTCCCGCTTTTAATGCCGACAAAATTATCGGTACAAATTTTGACGCATTTCACAAAAACCCAGCCCATCAGCAGAACTTGTTAGGCAATCCGGCTAACTTGCCTTTTAATGTAGATATAGCGGTTGCAGGCTTGGAGTTTAACCTCACCGCCATCGCCCTCCAAGACCAGGAAGGTACACATTTAGGCACAGCCGTGCAGTGGATAGATAGCACAGAAGAGAAAGATGCGCAGCGACAAATTGAAGGTTTAATTACCGCAGCTATTCGTGGTGAACTGGATACCCGTATCAATACTGAGGAATATCAGGGCTTTATGAAAGTGTTGGGGGAAAACATTAATAAACTAATGGATAATATTGTCGAACCCATCACCTCTGCAATTAACGTCACACAGGGACTCGCTAAAGGCGACTTGAGTCAAAATATGGACGGTGAGTACGGGGGGGAATTCCTGGCACTGGCAAATGCGGTCAATGAATCGATGAACAACCTGCGTAATATGGTTGGTGAGATAAGAAATGCATCGACTAATGTGTTTTCTGCTGCAAGAGAAATTGCCCAAGGTAACAACGATCTAAGCCAGCGCACCGAAGCACAAGCCGCGAGTCTGGAACAGACTGCCTCGGCGATGGAAGAACTTACCACCACAGTGCAACTAAATGCTGAAAATGCCAACGAGGCGGCCAAACTGTCTACGGGTGTAATGGAAAAAGCCAGCAACGGCAGTGAAGTGGTGGTCAATGCCGTTGGCGCAATGCAAGAAATTGACAAGTCCAGCACCCAGATAGCCGATATCATAGGGGTTATCGATGAGATTGCTTTTCAGACTAATTTACTAGCCTTAAACGCGGCGGTAGAAGCAGCCAGAGCGGGTGAGCAGGGACGTGGTTTTGCGGTGGTAGCGGCCGAAGTACGTAATTTGGCCCAGCGCAGCGCAGCAGCAGCCAAAGAGATAAAAGGTCTCATCAAAAACAGTGTTGCAGCAGTAGGTAAAGGCACTATGTTAGTGGATGAAACCGGCAAAACCTTTGCTGAGTTAGTCAAGGCGGTGCAAGAAGTGGTGGTGATGATTTCAGACATTGCTAGCGCTAGTAAAGAGCAATCCGCAGGCATTACTGAAGTCAGTCAGGCAGTGGCGCAGATGGATGAAATTACCCAGCAAAACGCAGCGCTGGTGGAAGAAGCAACGGCCTCCAGTAAAGCCATGGAAGAACAATCACAGGAACTCATTGAGCAAGTCTCCTTCTTTCAAACTGACGAGCATCAAGATGCCATAGTGGCGCCAATTACAGGCCATCGTGCATCCGCGCCAGTTGCATCGCGACGCGCTGCCCCTAGCGCCAAGCGAGCCAGCACTACAAACCAACGTAAAGTGGCAGGAAACGAAAAGTGGGAAGAGTTTTAAGCTCGTCTATGCGGCAGCTTAAGCTGCCGCGAACCGTTCAGTCAAATCACCAAACACGAGGTTGCGTATAATTAATTCACCGTGTAATTAGCATCAGGAAACTAGGTTTAAAGGGAAAGAAAATAGTGAGCACTAGGGTGAATAATGACAGATCCGCAGAATTTAGCTTAAGTGAAAAAGAATTCAGCTTTATCTGTAAACTAGTATATGAGCGCACCGGTATAGTTTTGGATGAGCGTAAGCGCGAAATGGTTTATCGCCGTCTGATGCGCCGTACCAGAGATTTAAAACTCGCTAGTTTTAAAGCGTACTGCCAGCTTTTACAACAAAATAATGAGGGTGAGTTAACGAGCTTTATCAATGCGATAACGACCAATTTAACCAGTTTTTTCCGTGAGATGCATCATTTTGAGCACCTAACTGAGCAGTTTTTACCTGAGCATATCCAACACTATGCTCACACCCGCAAGCTTAGAGTTTGGTCTGCTGCCTGTTCTACGGGTGAAGAACCTTACAGTCTTGCAATTACGTTGTTGCAGTCTATGCCTGCTCTTATAAACAATTGGAACGTGAAAATTCTGGCCACAGATTTAGACACCGATGTGCTTGCCACCGCGCAGCGAGGTGTATACCAAGCCGAGAGTATAAAAGCGTTGCCTGAATCAGTCAGGAAAAAGTGGTTTTTACGTGGCGATGAAGTCAATGCAGGCAATATTAAAGTAGTACAAAAGCTGGCAGATTTAATCACTTTTATGCCGTTAAATTTGTTGGAAAACTGGCCTATGCGGGGGCCGTTTGATGTGATCATGTGTCGCAACGTACTTATTTATTTTGACCGACCAACACAGGCTAAACTGATCCAGCGTTTTTACCAGATGCTTCGCCCTGGGGGAATATTGATGCTGGGGCACAGCGAGAGTCTGCCTAAAGATAACACCGTATTCGACATGCTAGGGCGCACTATTTTTGCAAAAAAAAGCAGCCCTGATTTACACACAGTGGAGGCATTATGAACATGCTGTCTAGAGACGCACTCCCTCTGCCTAAAACCTGCATTCGAGGTTTTGAGCACGTTAATCGTTATCTGGATAGACAAACGCAAAAATTTGTTGCCAAAATATTGCCCGGTGAATATTACGTCAGTCGCGACGATGAATTAATTGCTACCACCTTAGGGTCCTGCGTATCGGCCTGCATTTGGGATGAATTCGCCGGTATTGGAGGGATGAATCATTTTATGTTGCCCTTGACCAAGAAGCCAAGCCATGAAGTTAGCTGGGGCAATGTTGAAAGCGACGCCACACGTTATGGCAACTACGCCATGGAGTATTTGATTAACGGGATATTAAAAAATGGTGGGCAACGGAAAAATCTCAAATGCAAGGTTTTTGGTGGTGGCAAAATAATTCAAAATATGGGTGACGTTGGCCAAAAAAACTGTGATTTTGTGCTGCACTACCTATCACTTGAGATGATATCCATTATTGCCCACGATTTAGGTAGCACGTGTCCACGCAAGATAGTTTTTAATCCACTAAATGGCAAGGTACAAATGCTAAGGATTCTTCACATGCACAACGATACTATTTTAGCCCGCGAACGTGACTACCAGAAAGTTATTGATAAGCCACCAGTGGGAGGTGATGTTGAGCTTTTTTAGGCTAGTTATCGGGTGGCTAATGACGGCTGGATCTGCAACCATTGATTAAAGTATTGATTGTCGATGATTCCCTGCTTTTCCGAAAATTATTGAGCGAGATCCTTTGTCAAGACCCTCGCATTAAAGTAATAGGGACCGCGAGTGATCCAATTGAGGCGCGGGCAAAAATAAAACGCCTTAATCCCGACGTGATCACTCTGGATATTGAGATGCCACGTATGGATGGCCTAACGTTTCTGGAAAATATCATTCGTCTGCGTCCCATGCCTGTAGTTATGATCTCAACCCTCACAGAACAAGGTGCAGACAGAACGATGCAAGCAATGCACATGGGTGCGGTCGATTTTATCGCCAAACCCAAACTAAAAGTGGTCACCGAGTTGCAGGCCCTGGCTGAAGTGATCACCCGCAAAATAAAGCAGGCTGCCACTGCCAATATAGCGGCACTGATCCGAAACAGGCAAAACCAACAACGATTGCAAGCAGAGTCTATTCCAGTACTGGAATATCCTAACAAAAAAATTGACTTGATTTCCATAGGTGCCTCTACAGGTGGCACCGAGGCAATCAAACAAATTTTGCTTACACTACCTGACAAGATGCCACCTATTCTTGTTGTACAACATATGCCGCCAGGTTTTACCTATCGTTTTGCCAAAGCATTAAACAAGCTGGTTAACCTGATAGTAAAAGAATTTAATCAACCTGAAGAGGACTTGTTAGTTAATCATGTCTATATCGCTAACGGCGCTGAGCATATGACAGTACAAAAGTCGGCAGGCAAGTACCGGCTGATGTGCGACACATCACCTCCTGTTAACCGTCACAGACCCTCCGTTGACGTGTTGTTCAACTCTGTTGCCCAGTCCTGCAAACACAAAGCGATAGGCGTCATTCTGACTGGAATGGGCATGGATGGGGCAGCTGGAATGAAAAACATGCGTAGCGCTGGTGCTATGACGATTGCCCAAGATCAAGATAGCAGTGTGGTGTGGGGTATGCCGCGAATAGCAATTGAGCAGGATGCTGCTGTGCAAGTACTTCCCCTGGAAGAGATAGGCCACCAATTGGTGATGCAATGCTCCAACAAAATCAACTAAAAAAAAGAAATGGATCACACAATGACATATTCGAAAATTGCCGCACCAAGTTACATGGATAAAATCAAACTATCGAGGTTACCTCTGTTCACCTCATTATTAAGTTTGTTTTTAGTTGCCTTCACAATTAACCATGCAATACATTTCACCGCCTTGGCGGTAACTGTGGGTATATGGATAATACATATTATACGCGATAGTTCTTCACAACACTTTGCTGACCAATTACTTAGTATGAGTAAAACAACACAATATGAAACAGGGCATCAACTTGACGTGATTGGCACACAGCTGGAACATATAATGGGTGCTGAAACACAACAGATAAACGAGGATATTGACCGTATCCAGATCCTTTTGTCCGACGCCGTTGTTTTGTTGCAAAACAGCTTTAGTGAAGTGGCTAATCAAACCAGTCATCAAAGCTCAATTGCATCAGACCTTGTTCATAATCTTACCGGTAATGACAATAAAAGTAATGAAGTGACTGAAACCATGAATATGGCCAATTTCATCCTCAAAGCAGACAGCATCATTGGGCATTATGTGGATTTATTGGTGGATATTAGTGAAAAAAGTCTTGGTGCAATCCCTAAAATAAATCATATGGCTAAACATATGGAAGGTATGTACAGCATTCTGGACAGTGTACAAAAACTGGCCGATCAAACTAATTTACTGGCGCTAAACGCTGCTATTGAAGCGGCCAGAGCAGGCGAAGCAGGCCGGGGGTTTGCTGTGGTGGCCAATGAAGTAAGAGCGCTTTCTGTTAACTCGTCAACCTTGAATGAACAAATACGCTTAAAAATTCAAGAGACTAGAGAAAGTATGATCGAGGTCAGTGATGTAGTGAACAGTATTGCCACGTTGGACATGAATAGCGCCATCGCAGACAAAAAAAATATTGACAAAATGTTGGCTGAAGTTGAGGGCATTAATAACTCCACCAATAACATCGTCGTCGAACTTAAAGAAAGTAGCCATGTAATACAGAATGAAATTAAGAATGCCATGCGTGCCTTACAATTCGAAGATATTGTCAATCAGCTTTCAACCCATATTCAGGCTCGTCTCATTCACATCAACGAGGTGGCCGTAGATGCATATCCAAAAAATCTGTATGGCGCAAAGAGTTTACATACACTGGTGGCGATGGCAGAAAAAATGACCCAGCTAAGGAATACATTCAACAGCCAAAAACTAGAGCGCAAAGTGGAACAAAACTCCATGGAAGAAGGTGACGTTGAGTTGTTCTAAATAATGAACTGCTACATAAGATAACTAACACGGGAACATTAATAACCAGAGTTTGGGGAACACTATGCATTTAATAATTCTACTTTATGTAAGCAAAGTGGTAAATGCGTAATTCGTTCGATAAAGACTCCATAAACTAAATAAGGATAAATTTTTATCTCATGAAAAACACTATAATGCATAATTACGTTGCGCCATTACACCAAAGAGAAACTGAGCGTTTAGAATCATTAAAAGCGACAAAGCTACTAGACTCAGATCACTCTAGTCGCTTTGATGATCTAACAGAACTTGCTACTACCGTTTTAAAGTATCTACTGCACTAATATCTCTTTTAGATTCCGAACGACAATGGTTCTTATCCAATATTGGGCTAGGGGTTAAAGAGATACATAGGGATGAGGCATTTTGTTCTCATGCTATTCATGAAAAAGAATTATTGATTGTAGAAGATACCCTCGCCAACCCTATATTCAAAATCCATCCAATGGTGACAGGAAAACCGTATATCCGATTTTATGCTGGTGCTGTGATCAGAGGAAACGATACCCTGCCACTGGGTACTTTCTGCATTATGGATCAGGTACCCCGAACACTTTGCGAACAGGAACGCCAATCTTTTTTATCCATGGCCAAGATAGTGCGACAAGAGGTAATCCAACCCGAAGAAGTATCCGTGCACAGGATGCGCAGTCAACTGAAGGAAAACAGAGACCCCTTAACCAATGCTTTTTTGAGTAACACTTTTTTTGAAAAAATAAACCAAGTATTATCAAAAAGTGTTAATAATCTAGAATATTATGTCTTGTGTTTAGAGTTTTCTGATATCGAATATATTGAGAACCATTATGGTTCTATTATTGCTAATAAGGTCATTTTGGAGATATCTGCAAGATTAAAACGTGGTATATCCAAAGTAGGTAAACATGTGTTTGGCAGAACCGAAAACAGGCACTTAGGTGTATTTATAGCCCTAAATATTGCTCAAGGTCCTGGTGTAAAGCTAATTAACGAAATCACAAGTCAATTGCTAGCATGTCTGGCAGGCCCCGTTAAAACATCGGTATATGAGATAACACCCAATATAAATATGGCCATCATTCAAGACAATTTTAAAGTATCTGCACCCAATGACGTTTATCTTATGGCAAAACTTTTTGTAAAAAATCTTCCACAAAAACCAGGAATTAACTCGGAAGTTGTCACTGACGATGTTAGGAAAAACGTATTGATGAAGTATGAGCTTACCCTAGATCTTAGTCAAAACTTAGCTCAACACAAGTTGCATATTGTTTACCAACCGAAGATTGATGCAAACAATGAGAGATTGGCAGGTCTGGAAGCACTGCTAAGATGGGATCACCACAAGCATGGCTTAGTGTCACCGCCTTCAATAATCGAAATTGCGAATAAATCGAATCTGACATACGAGTTAGAAAAATGGATTTTTAAAACAGTAATAAATCAAATAAAAGAGTGGAAAGATCAGGGATTTGATGTGCCACGTGTTTCTATTAATGTAACGGGGGTCACATTGCAGCACAAGGACTTTGTTAACTTTGTCTCTGAACTTCTTAACCAAAGCAATTTAAGTGGCGAAAATTTGGATATTGAAATTGTTGAGAACTCGTTGTTTGAAAATATTAATGCCGTTATCGACATAATGAATCAATTGCGCAAGATTGGAATATCATTTTCACTTGATGATTTTGGAACCGGTTTTTCTAATTTGGCTTATTTACAAGTATTACCTATCAACTATTTAAAGATCGATAAGTCGTTTATCGATAACATAATTCAAGATAAACATGCGTATGCAATGTGCTCTGGGATCATCTCATTAGCTAATGGTCTGGGCTTGCAGACTGTTGCCGAAGGCGTTGAATCAGAATTCCAGATCATTGCCCTTAGAACCATGCGCTGTAATTTCATCCAAGGTTATTACTATTCCAAGCCCCTCAGAGTAATAGAATTAGAAAGAAAGTATTATAATGAAAGTCTTATAAAGTTGACTTAGGATATGCGTTATTAAAAACCACAAGACAGTTAACATGGCGTGTATTAACGCTCCCTTGATGTCAACGTACTACCTGCCCATTTGTGCTGATTTTCAGCACAAATAACGTTTTTATTTTTCTCATACTACTAGTCCGTTGTGTTGAAGGTAGTCTAAAAGTGGCCCTCTTTTTGAAACTTGTATTTAAGTTTAGGACGCGCAAAATACGCGAGCCATTTATAAAAAGCCTTATGCTTGAAATCCCGCGTATATACCCGTGATCAATGAAAATGCTTGATTTTGTCTGGTTTGAGGATCAGGCTCTACACATGATTGATATTTCCCTCACACCCGAGCAAAAACGGCGCTAGAAGCACGGCATACAAAAGCACGTGATGGAAGGGAGCGTGACCGTATTAAAGCGGTGTTGTTGCGTAGTGAAGGGTGGCCCATCGCTAAAATTGCACAAGCACTACATAAGAGTGAAGCCAGCGAGTATTAACTAGTCATCCAACATAACTCGCTTATTCAATTCATGAAATCGAGCCCTATTTGATGAGCTACATTTCATATTTTCAGATGGAAAGCCGGTTAAATATTCTCAATCACGGTTTGTCTTAGTTAAATTTGGGTGGAAGCAATGGGTTTGCTAAATACGCAGACATGACGATATATCTGTCATTCCGCACCTAAATTTAGAATTGAATTTGGTTATTAATTGACCACTTGATGTGGGTTTGTTAAAAACACCTTGACGCCGATCCCCAGTTTTGATCTATTACTCTCTTTTGAGAGCTATAAATAATGACTTACCCCTCCTCCAAATCCCTCGATCACCTTGGCCTTGTCGCTGGATTTTGTAAAGATATTCAACTTGCACAATACATTGATGATGCATTAGGTGGCTCTAATGAGCGTAAAGTCAGCTTTGGACAATTATTCGTGGCGATGCTACTCAATGGTTTAGGTTTTACCGGTCGCACTTTGCATATGTACAGTGAATATTTTGAAAGCAAACCGCTTGACCGTTTGCTCGGGGAAGGAATATCTGCCGATGATATTAATGACGATGCGCTTGGGCGATGTTTGGATGCACTTTACGACAAGGGCGTATCCTCTCTTTACCAAGGCATAGGCGAGCGGGTGGTCAATCATCTGTAAGCGCCAAATAAACCCACGGTCTTATTTTACCATTACCGCTGGTGCATAATTTCGTCACTGAAATCAAGTGAGGAAATGACATGTCAAAACAACCCATCATCTTTTGGCAGCAACACGTAAGCCAATGGAAGGATTCAGCATTAACACAAACGCAGTATTGTAAAAAGCATCAACTAAACCCGCAGCGACTAAGTCACCATAAGCGTAGATTAGAAACGCAAGAAACAGCACCGGTCAAAACGGGTTTCATTGCATTGCCTATTCCAGAGTATTTACCCAAGCCAGAATTATTAACGCTGCACTTCGCCAATGGCCTGTCGTTATCGGGTATTGCGCCCAATAATATCGATGTGGTGAAACAGCTAACGGCGGCATTGTCATGACAAGTGCGATGCGCCCGTGCATGTCGCTTACGCATATTTATCTATATCCGCAGGCAATTGACTTCCGTAAGTCATTTCGAGGCATTAGCGCCATTGTCGAATGTGAGTTGGGTCACAACCCTTTTTCGGGTCACTTGTATGTGTTCACCAATAAACGGCGCACTAAAATCAAATGTCTGTTCTGGGAAAACAATGGTTTCGTGCTGTATTACAAAAGCCTAGAGGAAGATAGATTCATTTGGCCGAGGTGTGAAAAGGAGGTGATAACACTCAACGGCCAGCAAATAAACTGGCTACTTGATGGTCTTGATATTAGTGCCATGAAGGGCCATAAAAAGTTGCATTTCGACAGTGTTTTTTAGGGCTTTTTAGCCTCAAGTTTAGTATAATATCGGGCATGAAATTACCGCCCAACACCCATAAAAACAAGGCTTTTAGCGACACCGATACCATGTCAAGGTTGCAAGCTATGCTGTCTGAAAAAGACGGGGTGATTGGGGAAAAAGAAACACTGATTGCAGAGCAAAGTGACATCATCGAAAAGAAGTCTGATGTCATCGATTCACTTAAAAAGCGCGTTGAGTTACTCGAAGAGTATTTACGCTTATCTAATAGCAAACGCTTTGGCAGCAGCTCTGAACAAACCCCGCCAGAGCAAGGTAACTTGTTCAACGAAGCCGAAGCGACCAGTGAGCCAGAACAAACTGAGCCTGAGTTACCGACCACAAGCGAGCCTAAAGCCAAAACCGGTCGCAAACCCTTTGCTAAAAACCTACCACGCACCCAAGTGTTTGCGTATTTGTCAGATACTGAAAAAGAAGGCGCAATCAATACCTTCTTTGTGAAAGTCAGAGAAGAGCTAGATATTATCCCTGCCAAAGTACAGGTACTAGAGTACATGCAGGAAAAGGCGGTGTTTAAAGACGAACAAGGCACAACCACCATGAAAGCGGCTGAGGTCATTAAACACCCTGTACCCAAAGCCATGGGCAGTATCAACTTAATGACCTACATCATTATTGCTAAATACGCCGATGGCATGCCGCTTTATCGATTAGAGGGGATTATCGAACGATACGGGGGCAGCATATCAAGAACAACACTCGCCAACTATGTCATTGCGCTAGGCAAACAAATCCAACCCTTAATTAACTTATTAAGGGAGACTCAGCATGCCGGCTCACTCATTATGGCGGATGAAACCCGCATTCAGGTATTAAAAGAGCCAGGGCTTGCGCCCACGGGCGATAAATTTATGTGGGTGACACTCGGCGGTAAAGCCGACCAACAAAGCGTGCTGTTTGACTATGACCCATCGCGTGCTCGCCATGTGCCTATGCGCTTGCTACATGGATTTACTCATGGCTACCTGCAAACCGACGGTTATGCAGGTTACAACGAAGTGTGCCGCAAAAACCAGCTCATTCAATTAGGCTGTATGGATCACGCTCGCCGCAAATTCATCGAGGCACAGCAATCACAACCTAAAGGGAAAAAAATAAAAGCCAGCAAAGCCGACATGGCCTTGAGCCTGATTAACAAGCTCTATGGGATTGAGCGCACCATCAAACATGCTAGCAATGAGAAAAGACTGGCCGTTCGCCAAGCTAAGAGCATGCCGATATTAAACACACTGCAGGCATGGCTCACGGCAAACAAACCGCGCGTGGCCACCGACAGTTTAACTGGCAAGGCCATGACCTACTTGCATAATCAGTGGGATAAACTCACTGTGTATTGCACAGATGGGCAGCTTCGCATCAGTAACATTATGGCTGAAAACGCCATTCGCCCTTTTGCCGTTGGGAGGCGTGCATGGTTATTCGCCGACACACCTGCTGGCGCAAACGCCAGTGCCGCACATTACAGCTTGATTGAAACCGCTCGGTTACATGGCATTGAGCCATACGCATATCTCAATACTATATTCAAAGCGATACCCTATGCGGAAACGGTGGAAGATTTTGAAGCGTTATTGCCGTGGAACTATAAGCGCAGTATTACGACTGTTTGATACGTGGGTTGATTAGCCGCTTACAATCATCTAGGGTTAGATTGCCAAGCGGTGCATCTCGACTCCACTAGTTTCCATTATGATGGCCAAGCCACACCAGTGGGTGAGTTTGGACACATTCGCATTGCCCAAGGCTATTCACGTGACCATCGCCCTGAGCTCAATCAGGTGATATTAAATCTCATTTGCGAAAACCAGTCGGGTATTCCGGTGTACATGAAGCCCGCCAGTGGCAACAACAATGATATGGAAGGCTTTAAACAGATTGTGAAGGCGCATATTGGTAGTTTAAAAGCGGCTCAAGCCAGCCGCTATTTAGTGGCCGATGCGGCGCTTTATGTCAAAGAAACGATTGAGGAATTAGACGCCCAAGGTCAATTATTTATCACGCGGGTGCCGCAAACACTGAGAGAAGCGAAGGCACTGGTTGCACAAGCCCCCACTTTACTGTTTACCCCTATTTCCCAAGGCTATGAAGGCGTCAGTTATGACAGCGAATATGGCGGTGTTAAACAAACATGGTTACTCATTCGCAGTGAGCAGGCTTACAAGCGTGAGCAACACAACTTAAACAAGCGCATGTTAAAAGCCGGCGAGCAAGCGCGAAAAAGCTTCAAACAGTTAAGCCAACAACGCTTTGCCTGCGTCCAAGATGCACAAAGCGCCATTGTAAAATGGCGAAGTAAACAAACCGTGTGTGATGTCAATGCCCGAGCAATTGAAGTGGCGGTATATGCAAACGCAGGACGACCTAAACGAGGCGAATTACCCACGCGCATTGAATATCAAATCACGGGCGAATTATGCACACCTCTGATATCACGCCAAACCGCTTTACAGCAACTCGGACTGTTCATTATTGCCACCAATGATGTCAGTGATGATTTGGATATGGCCAGTTTACTCAGCAGCTACAAAGCCCAGCAAAATGTTGAAAAAGGCTTTCGTTTCTTAAAAAGTCCCGACTTCCTAACCAGTGCCATTTACCTCAAGAAGCCAGAACGTATTGAAGCCTTACTGATGGTCATGACCAGTTGTTTAATGGTGTACGCCAGTCTAGAGCATCAAATCCGCAAAACACTCAAAGACAAGGCGTGTTACTTCCCCGACCAGAAAAAAAAGCCAAGCCAAACACCCACTGCTCGATGGGTTTTCCAATGCTTCGAAAATATTACGGTTCTGTATCAAGCTGAACACATTCCGCTGGTGATGAACTTAAAAGAACGACAACACATCATCATTAATTGCCTTGGTGATGTATACCGGAGAATTTATTCTTAAAGTGGGTGCGGAAGATCGGTTGTAGTATTAGAGATAAATGCACGAAGTCATTAAAAGAGCCAAGGAAAATGAGACGCTGGGTTCACGAAGAAGAGATAGACGCGATGCAGTAGCGGCTCGATGATAATCCAAAGATATCGGTGTTAAGAAGACAAACCGTGGAGCATCCGTTTGGTACGATTAAAATGTGGATGGGCGCGACGCACTTCTTAATGAAACGTAAAAAGAATGTCAGTATCGAGATGAACCTGCATGTGCTGGCTTATAACCTGAAGAGAATGATGACAATAATGGGGACAACTGGTTTGATGGAGGCCATCAGGCAATAAGGGGGAGATTTAGCCTGAATTCATGAGATAAAACAGCCTCTAATCGTCACATTTATCATTAACAACCCGCCTTAACACTCCAAATCCAAAATTCCGCGCTAACGCTAATAATCAGTGACTAAGTCATTTGGAAGGTTGAGTATCACAGAGGGTAAGATTTGGCGGTTGTAATCCGAGTTTTTACACAGCCTGTCGGATCAGCTGTCTTAAGAATGACAGAAGTTAAAGTCCGCTTTTCGCTCATTGCAGTCTGTCAACTCGATGAAGTTCCATTCATAAGCATTGGTAGAGCGAGTGAGGATTAATCCAGAAATGCTTTATTTTCTCGCTTTGGTCTTTAATTCAAAATCAAACTCTTGGGCTGAAATCACTAGCCCTTCTTCATCTTCGCTAGGGAAAACCGCAATGGCGACATCGTCGTCTTCTAAACCCTGGGTCCAGCGGCTGTGCCAGGTTTTTAAATCAATCGCTTTAGGTTCGCATTCTGACCACTCTCCAGTAGCCCAAGCTTGAGCAAAGGCTTCACTTGGCCAGACGGGGGTGCAATCTTCATCTTCAGTGTTAAGCATCACGCACCCATCTTGGTCGGTCAGTATCCATACTTGTTTATGTGAGATGCATTCTTTTACTAGATAAGAGAGACGTTGTTCTGGTGTAAATTGCGTAATATTGTCTAGGGTGTCTGACATGAATGATCCAAATATCGATAGTGTGAAAAAGAAAAGACTCAAGCGATGACTTGTTTGAGTCTTTAGGTGATGCTAATTCTCAACCATAAATGGAATATTTGCATTACCTACTTTGTTTTTTCCGTCATAAGCGTAGTTGAATAAACGATATTCCCCTTCTTCATCAGGCGCGCTAAAGGTCATTTCTACGTAATCTGGTTGAATGTCAGATGCCATTATTTGTAATGCCAGTACTGCAGGTTTTGCCTCAAAGTGCCCCCCTTGGCTGCGCGTTTCAACTTCATGCATCAATACCCATTTATGCGTTAATAGATCGCCTTCCGGATCGGAAACGTGCACTTTGACTGTGGCAGGTTGACCTGGTTTTAAACGAATGTTGTCAACCGCTTGAGTCTCATTGATGGTGATAGCTTTAGACTGCGGTGCGCGGTTAGCTGGGTATTTTCCTGTCCACATACGAGTCAGTTCGTCGATGCGTGCTGTTTGTTCACCCGCTTCGTTAAACATGCCATACCAGGTCGGTGTACGTTCTTGTTTTTGCCCCCAGAAAAATACGAAGCTACCAATAATTTTACCTGTTTTATCATCAAGGATGATGTCTTGCATACGTTTGGCCATGCCTGCGGCCTTGACTGCACTGGGTTCTTCAATCTCTCTGCCCCAATCGGTGGAGGGTAATTCCCAATGTCCTACGGGACCAAACTCGGTCACCATATAAGGTTTATCAACGTTACTTTCGGCAATACTAGCGGGTAACGTGACTAAAGAGCCATAACTCTGCACCGCTAAAATATCGATGTTGGGTGCATACTTTAGCACCTGCGCGATATCTTTCGGATTGTGACCCGCTAGACTGAAAGTAACAGGATGGTTGGGATCAATTTTATGGATATGATCAATGATGTCACCCATAGCGGCATAGACCTTAGGGTTAACCGCGGTTAAATTTCCTGCCTCGTCATACAATAAATTGGGTTCATTGTTAATTATCCATAACAGTATGTTTGGATGGTTTTTGTATTTTTCGATGGCAGCAGTGACACGATTAAACTGCTCAGCCACCGCTGCTTCATCATTATAATCAAAGCCTAATAATTCTTTACCTGTTACTAAACCTACTGCGATCATTAGTCCCATTTTTTCAGCTATCGCTAGTTCTTGTTCGATAGAGTCTAAATCCCAGGTTCGAAAGGTATTACCTCCCGCTTCTTTTAAGGCTACAACGTTTGCATCGTTTTTATAACCCAAGCCCGCACCTCTTAGATCATAGGGCTGACCATTCACCGTCAGAGAATATTGATTGCCCTGTTTTACTATTTTTACCACTGACGGTGTTTGAGTTGAACTGGTGCATGCGACTAATAAGTTGCTTAGGGCCAAAAATAATATTGAAAAAAGAAAACGTGAGCTCATAAAAAAATTAGATTGCATTTGGTGTCCATAAATTGCTTGAGTAGTATAACTAAGTGCTTTTGCTAAGTATTATTGCTAGGTTCAATCCCATAATAAATTGTATTCTACGCATCAAGCATTGCGTAGATAAACAAGATTTAAATCGGCCAATAGGGCTATTGAAAGGATCAAGCGGATGCAAAACGTAGTTTTTTGGAATGGCAATAAGTCCTCAGCAAGGCAGAGCTACGAAACAGCGCTGCTTCAAGCATGTTTAAAAGCAACTAATGAAGAATATGGTTCAGTGTGCGTTCGAGTCGATAACACTGATTATCCCAGTGCAGAAGATGAAGCCAATATCTTTGCTAGCGGTGCAGACATTCTGGTGACGGTAGCCGGCAATGTAAAATTTCAAAACAAACAAAAAATTGTGAGTGGGCAACCACTCACTAAAGGGTTATTGGGTTATCGATTATTATTGGTTAGAGACCAGTCTTTGAGCAAATTTTCGCAAATTAAACAACCACGGCAGCTTCAACAATTATCTATTGGCATTCCTGAAACTTGGGCTGATGCTGACCTGTTTCGACATAATCGATATAAGGTGATTGAGCAGGGAACCTTGGATAATTTATTTCTGTTATTAAAAAATGGTACGTTTGATTACGTCGCTTTGGGGGTCAATGAAATCGAGGAAATATTTAAGCATCGCGCTTTGCCAATCGGTGGTATCAGCATTGAGCCTTCTCTTATGCTTTATTATCCCTTTCCGTTGGTGTTTTATGTCAACCCTTGTAATCCTGTCTTAGCCGAACGTATAGAAAAGGGGCTGAAATTGATAGCCATCAACGGCGAACATGCAACACTGTTTAGTCACCATCATGGTGATGTTGCCCAGCGATTAAATTTGCAAAATAGACAGAGATTTAACTTAACTAACCCTATGTTGCCACAAAACATGGCAGATTTTTCAGCAAGCTTATTGGATTAGTTGAGCGGCACTAAGTGGCAATACAGCATAAATTTCGAGCTGCGAATATTGCATCTAAGTCATAAAAATTTTGTCCTTGGCAGGCAATTCGTCAATATCCCTTGGCAAAATCTAAAACGTTTTGAAGTGTTTCCCCCTTGATATATCGACAGTAATTACTACTGAATAGTGGAAAGATATCTTCAGGCAAGGATTCTGCCGCTGTGTGTTGTGTCACGTAGAGGTTGTCTAAGTCCCAGTATGGGTGATATTCAGGCAATGGTTCTTTCTCAAAAACGTCCAACACCGCAGCTTTTAGTGAGTTGTTTTTCAGGGCCCCGATTAAAGCGGTATCCACTATTGTTGTGCCTCGCCCCGCATTGATCAATACACAGTGTTCAGGTAAATAAGATAAAAACGCGCTGTCGATTAGCCCTGTAGTTGCCTTGCTTTGGGGCAATAAGCACACTAGGTAATCTAGGCCAGTGGCAAAACTTTGCTCGTCGTTGTAAGTGTAATATTGATCAATAAATTCGCAGTCACGGCTGCTTCTGGTATAGCCACGGGTGTTCATTGAAAAGTGTTTGGCCATTTTGGCAACCGCTTGACCTATATTGCCTACCCCCATTATGCCTAAGGTTTTGCCCGCTAATGATCGATAAGTTGGTGCTGCCCAAATTTTGCTTTTCTGTGACTGATTGAATCCAGCCAAATTACGGGAGAAATACAGCAGGTAAGCAAATACGTATTCTTGCATGGCTTGCTGAAATACACCTTTTACCCCACACAGTTGATAATCAGTTTTATCTGATGAAAAAAGAGCCGCGTTACCAGCCCAAGTAGACTGTAGCCATTTCAATCTCGTACATTGGCTAACAATTTGTGAGGTTAAATCAGGATCGCCAAATAAAATGTCTACCTGTGAATAATCAAAAACAGCCGCTTTATTATCGACTAATACTAATGTTATATGTGGCAACTGTGCTGCTTTTAAAAGTGTGTTGTAGATCGCTGAATCACGACTCAAAATGGCTACGTTATACATAAGTTAAATAGATACCATGTAAAGATTAAATTACTAAGTTGTCGTTCTGGAAAACTATATTTGTTAAGATGGTGTTAAGTTTGAATTAAATTCGGTTATTCTTGGGTATCGCAACTTTTTATCCAAAGAGATACTAACATGAGTGCCAAAAATACAACTGCCATTGAAGTCACGCAACAGGCAAAAATTCTATCGCCAAAAAGAAACACCACGCAAGCTACCACAATAGATGAATTAACAGACGAACAATTGGCTCATTTTGGTATCGACAAAAATAGCGAATATGGGCAAGCTTTGTTTAACACAGCTCAGCATTTGTATTATACCCAAGCCAATATGCAGCAGCTTTGGCAGATCACCAGCGATACCCTTGAAGGTTTGAGTAAAGAAAACAAGGTGGCCTATTTTAACGCCAAAAAGTTTTTGTCTTTTCAGATTGCAAAAATTTTGGATACCTTGCAAAACCCGTTTCGTGCCACCTATCAAAGTTTAAGTAAACAATCTGGTTCTCAAGTGAGTAAAAGTCATTACCCTTTGTTTGATAATGTCACAGCCTTGTTTTCAGCCACACCAGTCGTGGTGCGAACCGCTACTTATGTTTATGCCTGTACTGAATGGGTGGACGATGCCTTTCAAGGCAAAGAATCCACCCATCAGATATATTCACGTTTACTTAATCCCACTAATATTTCATTGGCTAACGCCATAGTCGACTTGGAAGCGGGGCCTTATGCTGCTGATTATTTAGCATGGAACTTTAACTCAGGCATGGCGGCTATCGATGCTTTGTTATCAAATATACTGAATCATGGTGATGTGTTGATTGTCTCGCGCAATGTATATGGTGGTGTGTATCAGTTATTGCACGATTATTTTGCCCGTGAAAATCGCATGAACGTGCAACTTGAATGGTTCGATGGATATTCGGCAGATGAGTTCGCAAGCTTTTTACAAGAAACGAAAGCTAAACACTCAGAGCGCCTCGACACAAACCATGCATTGCATGTGTATATGGAATCACCCTGTAACCCACACGGTTATGTGCTCGATGTTGCAGGGATCAGTAAAATAGCCCACGCATTCGGCCATACTGTGATGTTAGATGCCACACTCGCCACACCTATATTGCATCAGCCTCTACAGCGCCTAGATAAAGAAGAACGTCCCGATTATGTGATGCATAGTTATACCAAAGACATTTGTGGTAGTGGGGCTACCACAGCGGGAGTAGTGATTGGTGAAGCCTATCGCATGTTCCAAGGTAAAGGCGATTGTGTAAATGGATATGATTGGTCAAAAACCATGTTCTGGGATGTGTATTACATAAAGGGCGCTTTTTTAGACTCTGAAAAAGCCTTTGATGTATTAACCGGTATGAAAACCCTTGAAATGCGTATTATGCAAAAGGTGATCAATACTTTTGTATTTAGCCAGTTTTTAGCTTCACACCAAAGCTTTAATGTTAATTGCCATGCGATAGAAGGTCACCCAAATGCGGCGTTACGGGAAGGACAAATGCGCCACGGTTGGCCATGCGCATTATTTACGGTGGACATGCAAGGCACTGACATGAGTCGCGACACTTTTGTACGCTTTTTTGATGCCCTTGAGCCGGCTTTTAGCCATCAAGTGAGCATTGGTCAACACAATACCATTGTACTATGCCCAGCATTAACCTCTCACAGTGAGCTAGACCCAGAGGCACAAGCCAAAAGTGGTATCTATCTGACAACCATGCGTATAGCCATGGGTACAGACAATGTACGAGAACTAATCGCCCACTTTATCAACAGCGCCAAGTTGCACATAGACCCCGTTATTCCGGGTTTTAGCGAGCAATTTATGTCAGCGCCTGAAATAGACGAATTATATTTACAAACCTGTTTGCGGGTGAGCAACCAACACTTCTCTAGTGGTGGTTCAATTAGTGACATGTTGTCTTAGTTTAAGGCCGTAGCTTGTAAGCCGAGTATGTCATACTCGGCGTTTATTTTGAGGAGCTATAGATGTCAAAAATTGAATTTCCGGCACAACAGAAAGAACAATTGATTCAAAAGCTACAAAAGTACATGAGCAAAGAATTGGATGTTGAATTAGGCCAATTTGATGCTGACTTTCTTTTAGACTTCATTTCTAAAGAAATGGGGGCCATTTATTACAATCAGGGCCTTTACGATGCCCAAGCCGTTTTAGTGGACAGAATGGATTCACTTACCGATGCTATTTATCAGCTGGAGCAGTAAATAATTCAGGTTAAGATTAAGTCGTTTTTAGCATACAATTTTAATGGCTTAACCTTTATGGCGTATTGTAACAATCAAAGCATTTAGTAACACTTTCCCTGCCTAATTGCTGATTTTCGCCATGATATTGCTGCAAAAAAAAGGTAAATTACGTGCAATTAAATTTTCTCGGACAAATCATGGCGTTCACCATTAACAAACTAAGGCAGCAACCAGCATGGATTGCTTTGATCATATTTATTGCTCTTTGTTTATGGGTTGCCTCAGGTATGCTAAAAGCACAAAACGAAAATGATTCCTCAAAACGCAAAAGCACCGAAATACCATTAGTAAAAGTGACGGTAGAACATATTACCGCTGATGAAGTTACCCGCGAAATCAGTTTGTACGGTAGGACCGAACCAGATCGAATCGCCACGTTACGCTCTGAGGTGAAAGGCTTAGTTGAAGAAGTGTATGTGCAAGAAGGCGAGCGTGTCAGTAAAGGCCAAAAAATTATCAGCCTTGAAAAAAGTGATTATGTGAGCCGCTTAAAGTCTGCAAAAGCGACGTTAAAACTCCGTGAAGTGGAGCTTAAAGGCGCACAATCTCTTAAAGCACAAGGTTATCAATCGCAATCAGCTTTGGCCCAAGCGACTGCTAATTTGGAGATGGCAAAAGCGGATATGGTGTCCTACCAATTAGCCGTATTTAAATCACAAATTATTGCGCCTTTTGATGGCATTATAAATCAACGATTCGTTGAAGTAGGTGACTTTCTAAAAGAAGGTGACAATATCGCCATCTTAGTTGACTTAGACCCTTTGGTGATCACTGCCAATGTAACAGAGGTCAATGTTCAAGCACTAAAAACACAACAACAGGCAACTGGGCGTATGGTGTCAGGCGATATATTACAAGGCAAGATTCGGTATATCTCCAGCATTTCAGAGCTGGGCACCAACACCTTTAAAATTGAGGTGGAGGTGCCTAATCCAAATTACACTCAAATGGCAGGCATGAGTACTGAGTTAGCTTTACCCCTAGAGACAACCTGGGCAATGCGTATCTCGCCTGCTGTGATGTCTCTGGATGAACAGGGAAATTTAGGGGTGAAAATCGTGGTAGATGAACTCGTGAAATTTGTGCCTATCGATATTGTTAAGAGTGATAGTCAAGGTGTGTGGTTGTCTGGCATGGGGCAACAAGCAGATATTATTATCCTTGGACATGGTTTTGTGCGAGATGGTGACAAGGTTGAGGTGGTGCGCACTGATGAAGGCAGCAGTTCCTCAAACAACCTTTCTTCAAAGGCTAACTAATGAACAATTTGATTCATGGGGCCTTAAGCCATAGCCGAACTGTGCTAATGATATTTGTACTGTTACTGGTTTCTGGTGTGGTGACTTACTCAAATATTCCCAAAGAGTCTAACCCAGACGTGCCTATTCCCGTGATTTATGTGTCAATCATACATGACGGTATTTCCCCAGAAGACGCTGAACGTATGTTAGTCAAACCCATGGAGCGAGAGTTGCGTTCGATTGATGGGGTAAAAGAAATGCGGGCCACCGCCGGTGAGGGATTTGCCAGTATTACGTTAGAGTTTATTGCTGGCCTTGATTCTGATGCGGCCCTTGCTGATGTGCGAGACAAAGTCACAGTAGCCAGAGCAAAGCTGCCATCAGAAACGGAAGAGCCAACAATTCACGAAGTGACCATGGCAGGGCAGCAAGCTGCTGTGACGGTGGTGTTATCAGGACCTGTTTCAGAAAGAGCCCTTGTAACAGTGGCACGTGAGCTAAAAAATCGGCTTGAAGGCATAAGTGAAGTGCTTGAAGTGGAAATTGGTGGCGATCGTGAAGACATCGTCGAGATTGTGGTAGATCCCTTGTTGATGGAATCTTATGGACTCGATCAAACTGACATTTTTAATTTATTATCCAGCAACAACCGACTGGTTCCGGCCGGTACTATGGATAATGGCAAAGGTAGTTTTGCGGTTAAAGTCCCCTCTGTTTTTGAATCAGTGAAAGATGTGATGGAACAGCCTGTTAAGGTACAAGGTGACAGTGTCATTACCTTTCAGGATGTGGCGCAAGTCAGGCGCTCTTATAAAGATCCAACTAGTTTTGCCCGCTTAAACGGCGCGTCATCAGTTTCACTCGAAGTCAAAAAACGCCCCGGTGAAAATATGTTGGAAACTGTGGCTAACGTAAAAGCGTTAGTCACAGCAGCCCAAGGGTCAACAATCTGGCCCGCCAGCATTAATGTGAGTTACACCGGCGATCAAACTATTGATGTCAACATGATGCTAAACGATCTACAAAACAACGTATCCAGCGCAGTTATTTTAGTGGCAATTGTGATTTTGGCTATTTTAGGTTTGCGTACCGCACTTTTGGTTGGCGTGTCTATTCCCGGTTCTTTTTTGACGGGCATTCTGATTATTTCTTTGTTTGGTTACACCTTAAATACAGTGGTGCTTTTTTCACTCATTATGGCAGTGGGTATGTTGGTGGATGGCGCCATAGTGGTAACCGAATACGCCGATCGTTGTATGAGTGAAGGCATGGACAAAAAAGTGGCCTACAGCAAAGCTGCACAGCGTATGGCTTGGCCTATTATTGCTTCTACTGCCACCACCTTGGCTGCTTTTGCGCCCTTGATGTTTTGGCCGGGCATGATGGGTGAGTTTATGAAATATTTGCCCTTTACCCTGATTGCGGTGTTGTCCGCATCATTGTTGATGGCGTTGATTTTTGTGCCGGTGTTAGGGGGGGTATTTGGTAAACCTAGGTATATTTCTGAATTCGATAAACAGCAATTGCTTGAAGCGGAAAAGGGTGACATTAGAAACTTACAGGGTTTCACGGGTAAATATATTCGAGTGCTCGCCATAGCTATTCAGCACCCATGGAAGATTTTATTGGCCGCTATAGTCGTCGCCTTTGTGTCTTTTACTGCTTATGGATTATCGGGTTTAGGTACGCAGTTTTTCCCTAATGTTGACGTGCGTGGGATCAACGTCACAGTGCGCAGTGCTGGCGATATGTCGATTTATGAAAAAGACCAAGTGGTGCGTAAAGTTGAAAATCGTTTGCTCGATATGCAAGCCATTGAAACCTTATATGTACGTACGGGTGGGCAAGACCAAATAGGTTATATGCGACTGAATTTGGTGGACTGGCGTTTACGCCCGCATTCTGATGAGGTACTCAAAGAAGTCCAGGCTCGGCTAAAGGGTATGGCGGGAATGGATATAGAAATTTCCCCCGATCAAGGTGGTCCACAGTCCGGTAAAGATTTACAGATCCAGTTGTCATCACGTTTCCCCGAATTGTTAGATGAGGCAGCTCACAAAATACGAACAGCTTTAGATAATAACGATAAGTTTACGTCTATCAGTGACACCGCGTCTAAACCCGGTATTGAATGGCAGCTCAAAGTGAATCGAGCCGATGCAGCGCGCTTTGGCGCCGATGCAACGTTGGTGGGTAGCACAGTGCAATTTATCACTAATGGCTTAAAAATTGGCGAGTACCGCCCAGATGATGTGGATGATGAGTTAGATATTCGGGTGCGTTATCCTCTTGAGTCGCGGTTTATTGGAAAACTTGATGAACTTAGAATGAAAACGGCTGGTGGCATGGTACCCATCTCTAATTTTGTAGAGCGCACTGCCAAACCTAAAACCGACCTTATCAGACATATAGACAGTCAAAGAGTGATTACCGTACAAGCGAATATGGTGCCCGGAGAGTTATTAAGTATTGAACTACCTAAATTACAGGAACTGTTACCCACCTTGGGGTTAGATCCTCGAGTGAGTCTAACGGTCAAAGGGCAAAATGAACAACAAGATGAATCGACCCAGTTCCTAGAGAAAGCATTTTTAATTGCACTGTTTGTGATGGCGATTATTCTGGTTACCCAGTTCAATAGTTTTTATCAAGCGTTCTTAATTTTAAGCGCAGTGTTGTTTTCTACTGTAGGCGTATTTCTTGGCTTACTGATTTTTCAAAAACCTTTCGGCATTGTGATGTCAGGTATTGGGGTGATCGCTTTAGCGGGCATAGTGGTGAATAACAATATCGTGCTTATCGACACTTACAATATATTGCGTAAAGAAGGTGTGCCAGCCATGGAAGCCATTTTACGTACAGGTGCACAGCGTTTGCGTCCAGTACTGATGACCACAGTCACCACTATTTTAGGTTTATTGCCTATGGTCGCAGAGATCAATATCGACTTTATCGGCCGTAATGTAGATATAGGCGGCCCATCTACAGAGTGGTGGTCACAACTCGCTACCGCAGTGGCGGGTGGATTAGCTTTTGCTACAGTGCTCACTTTAGTTCTGACACCTTGTATGCTGGCCCTAAAAGCCAAGCGGGATGAACGTAAAGATAAATCACTGGTTAAGCCTAATCTACATCCCGCATATTCACCATAGGTTACTCATGGCTGCGACATTACATTATTATGTATATGTCGTTTCAAATTGTAATGCTGATTATTATTGGTGATTAAGAGTAAGTGTGTACTTACTTTTTGAAGTGGTTTTTTGATGTCATGTAGTCAGTTACTTGCGATTTTTTATGACTGACTTCAAACACAAACAAACATAAATAATAAGTCATGCTAATGTATTTTAAGTGGTACTTACTATCGACTTATAATGAGTCGCAATTCAGCCGTTGTTTTTTAGGAGTTTATTTTGAACCGTTTTTATACTTTATCTGCTTTTGTAACACCGATGAAAAACAGGTTATCTGTGATTGTCAGATTGTGGCTTGCCAGCAGTGTTTGCTTGGTGTTTGCAAGCAGCCTTGGGGCAACTGAAGTCGCGACTGAAGAATATGATCTTTGGCCTAATACCGAATACAACACCAACATTCCGACTCATACTCAGGTACTCGGTTATAAAGTGGGCGAGCGCATAACCAGCTATGCCGATATGTTACGTTTTTTTGAAGCCTTAGAGTCGGCTGCTCCCGAGCGTATCAAGTTGTTTGAATACGGGAGAACATGGGAAGGAAGAAAGCTGATTTACGCCGCAATTGGTGCCCCAGAACTCATCAAAGACCTCGACGGTTTTGCTAAAAACATGCAAAAATTGTCAGATCCCAGAATCACAAATGAACAACAAGCTAAAGCACTTCAATCAGTTTTACCCAGTTCTGTTTGGTTAGAATACGGTGTGCACGGTAATGAAATAAGCAGCACCGATGCCGCTATGATGACCGCTTATCATTTACTTGCAGCTCCTGATGAAGCGACCAACAAAAAAATCTTAAGTAACACGATAGTGTTCATTGACCCCTTACAAAATCCAGATGGCAGAACGCGGTTTACCCAGCGATATTATGCCACCGTTGGCCTGCAGCACAGTAGCGACCGAATCAGTGCTGAGCAAAATGAACCTTGGCCAAAAGGACGCACCAACCATTATTTATTTGATATGAACCGAGACTGGTTGGCGATTACCCAACCTGAGACGGCTGAAAAAGTAAAGATACTTAACCATTACCGGCCGTTAGTGGTGATTGATTTACATGAGATGGGAGGAGACAACAGTTATTTTTTCGCCCCGTCTGCGCAGCCGTTTAATCCTTATATGACTCAAAACCAAATAGACAATATTGGTTTGATCGGCCGAAATCACGGCAAACATTTTGACCGTTTTGGTTTTGATTATTTTACCCGAGAAGTCTACGACGCTTTTTACCCAGGATATGGTGATAGTTGGCCGACATTTTATGGCGCATCTGCTTCGACCTACGAAGTGGGCTCGGCGCGAGGGCAGGCATTCCAGAAAAACAACGGTGAATTGTTGACCTATAAAGATACGGTACATAAACACTTTGTTGCCTCCATTTCCACAGCTGAAGGTGTGGCTGACAATCATGAAAAATTATTGAAAGATTTTTATCAGTATCAAGTCGATGCTATCGCCAGCGGTAAAGCAGACAAAAAAGAGCGAGTGTATCTTTTGCCAATCCAGCGAGATAGGGCTGGGGCCCATAAACTTGCGACTTTAATGGCACGTCATGGTGTAGAGGTAAACCAGTCAACGGAGTCATTTAAAGCCTGCGGCAAAGATTATTCTGCGGGCACCTACTGGATAGATACCGCGCAACCGAGAGGCAAATTTGTTAAAACCACCTTTACTAAGCAAGTGGATATGCCTGACGAATTTATTACAGAACAAGAACGTCGCAGAGCACGTTTATTGGACGATGAAATATACGATGTAACGGCTTGGTCATTACCCTTGATGTTTAACATTGAAACGGATGCTTGCAACAAGGTAATTAAGGTTAAGAGTATTAGTATTGACGAAACCCACAAACTGCCTGGCAGTGTGTTAAATCCTCAAGCCTCAGTTGCCTTCCTTGTTGCTTGGGGCGATATGGCTGCAGTGAGGTTCTTGACTGGGGCATTGCAACAAGGTTTGGTTGTTAAAAGTGCCGATAAGGCCTTTGTATTAGAAGACAAACAGGCCTTTGCAGCAGGCAGTCTGATTATTGAAAGGCGCGTAAATAAAGCTGATTACGCTGATTTAGTGTTAACACTTGCTAATCAAAGCGGCGCGTCAGTTATTGGTGTCGATAGCAGTTGGGTTATAGATGGCCCAAGTTTTGGCAGTAGCAACACAGTTACAATGAGCCCGCCCAAAGTGGCTATGGCATGGGACGAGCCAGTTTACCCACAAAGCGCAGGCAATACGCGTTTTGTGATTGAAAGGCAGCTAAACTATCCGGTGACGGCCATTCGGATTAACATGTTAACTCAGTCTAATTTGGCCAATTATCAGGTGTTGATTTTACCTTCTGGCGATTATCAAAAAAGCTTTGATAAATCTGCGGTTAAAAACTTAAAAAGCTGGGTCCAAAATGGCGGGGTGTTGGTGACCTTTGGAAAAGCCACACAATTTGTTGCCTCCAGTGATGTGGCATTATTGGATGTGAAGCGAGAATTTGCTTATAAAAAATCAGAAAACAAAAAATCAGAAAACAAAAAATTAGAAGACAAAAAGTCAGTAGATAAAGGATCAGCAGAGAAAAACAAGTCAAGAGTAAAAGGTCAGTTGTTCACTAAGAAACAAGATTTACTTGATGCCAGCGAAGTCAAACAACAAAGTCCTGATAATGTAGCAGGCATATTAGCCAATGTTGAAGTGGATCAAGAACATTGGTTGACAGCTGGGGTGAATAAAAATGTTGTGGCCTTGGTATTAGGGAGTGATATTTATGCACCCATCACCCTTAAGTCAGGTAAAAACGTTGCATGGTTTAGTGGCCCCGAAACTGTCTTAGCAAGTGGATACCTGTGGCAAGAAAACAAGGAACAGCTAGCGTATAAACCTTTTCTTATTCATCAACCCCTTGGAAAAGGCATGCTTGTGAGTTTTACTCAAGAGCCTACAACACGTGCGTATTTAGATGGATTAAATGTATTGTTAACTAACAGTATCTTTAGGGCTGCGGCTCATGCTAAACCTTTACGATAGACAGCAGGAAATATAATTGAGACAAAATTAGACGGTTAAATGACCACTCAAGCAGTTGTCATCAAACGGTATCAAAAGTGAAATAATTTATTCAAATTGCGATGTTAGCTTAAGCTAAACCTGTTGGCTTAAGCTAAACATATGCAATTCAATTACATCGTTTATTTTGTTTTAATTCTGTTGGGATGTTACCTAGTATCAAAGGCTTTGATACGCCTGCAACTCTCTCGAGCTAAACACCCTTCGCTTCGAGGCCACAGTAAATGGTCGCGGCGTATAGCCAGAAAAATCCCATTTTTTACTTATACTGACTCTGAGTATTTTAGTACTGATGGTGCACCTAATAATATTGCTCAACTCAGGCGAGCAGGTTTGCAAAGGCTACAGGATAAGTTAGCCAAACAATCTGCAAAAACCTTGGCTTATTATGAGTCGATAGAAAAGAGTATTTCAGATGTACGTTTTACCAGCCACTACCGTATCCCTTTTCCATTTCGAAATCGCTTAAGCAAAATATTTAAATTTGGCTCTATCGCAGATGAAACCAAAGGCAGCCAAATAAAAGATTTGGATGGAAACTGGCGTTATGACTTGTCAGGCTCATATGGTGTAAACGTGTTTGGTTATGATTTTTATAAAGAGTGTATGGAAGTCGGTGCTCAGAAAACCAAATTATTGGGGCCAGTGCTTGGGGCATATCATCCTGTTATTGGTGAAAATGTAGCACTGATCAAACAAATATCGGGTTTAGACGAAGTCTCCTTTCATATGTCGGGTACTGAAGCCGTGATGCAAGCGGTGCGGCTAGCTCGATATCACACAGGCAAAACACACCTTGTTAGACTATGTGGTGCTTATCACGGCTGGTGGGATGGCGTGCAGCCGGGCATTGGTAATAATCGAAAAACCCACGATGTGTATACCTTGGCTGATTTAAGTGAACACACTTTGCATGTGCTTAAAACCCGCAAAGATATAGCTTGTATTTTGATCAACCCATTACAAGCCTTCCACCCCAATGCCGATTCAGCATCTGATGTGTCACTGATTGCTAGCGACCGTGATACCCATTTTGATAAAGCTGCCTATAGCCATTGGTTATCGAGGATCAGAAAAATCTGCACCAAGAAAAATATCGTACTGATATTTGATGAAGTGTTCACTGGGTTTCGATTAAGTTACCGAGGGGCGCAAGGTTTCTTTGACGTTCAGGCGGACATGGTGACCTACGGCAAAACCTTAGGCGGTGGTTATCCGGTAGGGGTGTTGGCAGGTACGCATTCGTTAATGAAACGTTTTAAAGATGACAAGCCAGTAGACGTATCATTTGCGCGGGGCACCTTTAATTCTCATCCTTATGTGTTGGGGGCCATGAATGAATTCCTCAGGCGTATTCAACAACCTGAAATACAAACCTTATATCAAGCTTCTGAATCTCTTTGGAATCAACGAGTGGCCGGCTTTAATCAGCGATTATTAGTCGAAAAACTGCCCCTTAAAATTACCAATATGCATTCTATTTTGTCGGTGATTTATACTCAGCCAAGTCGTTACAACTGGATGTTGCAATTTTATTTGCGTCACGCCGGTTTAGAGCTCAGTTGGACAGGCACAGGCCGGTTTATCATGAGTCTTAGTTACACCGATGAAGAATTCGCACAGGTAATTGATTGTTTTGTAAAAGCGGCTCAACAGATGTCTCAAGATGGGTGGTGGTGGTCATGTGTTGGCTTGACTAATAAAACGATCAAACGCCAATTCTTGGGGGATATGTTAGCCAAGATCTGTCCTCTTTTACGTCCCTTATTACCTGCGCCGCTGAGTAAACTTAAACCCCCAGTCAATCCAACTAATGAATCTTTAACAGCAGCCGAATTTGTAGCGCCGTCTAATAACAACACAAACCAGGTAGAATATGTTAATCAAAACAGATAAGCGACAAGAGCAAAATTTTAGGCCGTCTTTAAACGTTGAATTTGATGTGTTTTTACAACAGCAGAGCCAGAGGTTTGCCCCAGAAAATTGCCTGAAAATTGATTTTCATTGCCATGACCACAATAGTGACGTGCCCGACGAACTATGGGGGCGTATCCTCAGGTTGCCAGAAACATGGTTAAAAACTAAAAAATTGCTCAAGTTGCTCCAGGACAACGGTAGCCAAGTCATCACCATTACTAATCATAATAATGCGCGTTCTTGTTGGGATCTCAAGGCGAAAGGAATAGATGTACTGGTTGCTGCAGAATTCACCTGTTTTTTCCCAGAGTACGATTTGTTTATTCACGTTTTAACCTATGGATTTAGCCCCGAGCAGGAAGTGATACTGAATACCAAACGTCCAAACGTATATGAATTTTTGCGTTATGCTGCGGCTGAAGACCTGCCTGTCATTATGCCGCACCCTTTATACTTTTATACTCGTAACGGAAAAATTGACTTAAGTCTGTTTGAAAAACTGGCGTTGATGTTTACACGTTTTGAAGTGTTAAACGGGCAAAGAGATCTGTGGCAGAGTGTGCTGACACTAAACTGGGTGCAAAATCTCAGTCCCGAAAAAATTCTCAGTTACGCCAGAAAACATAACCTCAACCCTGGCGACTTTGCTGTCGATCCATATACACCCAAAGTGTTAACCGGAGGCTCTGATGATCACACTGGCATTTTTGCAGGGCAGTGTGGTTCGTACTTATACATCGACAATTTGGCTGAGCGTCTTAAAACCACACCTTCTTCTGAACTGGCATTAGAAGCCCTCAAAAAGGGTGATGTCGCACCTTTTGGTCAAGTGGGTGAGAATCAAAAGCTCAATATTGCGTTACTAGATTATTTTTCACAAGTGGCGACCAAAATCAAAGATCCTGGCTTGTTTAGAATCATGCTGCACCGCGGTTCAACATGGGACAAAATGGGCTGTTTTGTTGTGAGTAACCTGTTGTTAGAAATGCAAAAGCATAAAAAAACCATGAAGTTTTTTTCTTTTGTCCATGAATCCCTACAAGGTAAAAAACCTAATAAATTGCTCAAATGGCAAGTGTCAAAAGACTATAGATTTTGTATTAAGCAGCTAGAAAAAATCGCTGACAGCAGAAAAGAGGGACTAGAAGCGTTCACCGACACCACTAACCTTGCCATAAGAGACTTGTTTACTCACCTCAATCGACTGATTGCACAAAGGGTAGAAAGTGCGATTAAAGACAGTAATGGTATCCGCTTGGACAGCTTTTCTACTGAAGAGATCACCCGTAAGTTTGAAATTCCTAGTCAACTAACGGCGTTATTTTTTGGTGATGGAAAGCGTCAAGATAATATGAGCAATATTCGAATTGAAACCATATTAGATCAATTGTCTTTTCCCATCCTAATTAGTTTGATTTTGGCTGGCACCACCTTGGCATCAACCCGAGTGTTGTATCAAAATCGTCAACTGCTGAATCAATTCGCGCAGCACTTAGGGAAAAATCAGCACTCAACCCGCGCCCTTTACCTGACTGATACCTTGCTCGACAAAAACGGCGTCTCTACCTCCTTGTCTGGCAAACTCCAAGAAATTCAACGAGCTGACTTGCCAGTGGATTTTTTGATCTGTCACGCAGATGCAAAGCCCGCCTCACATTTACATGTGGTACGGCCGATCACTGAATTTGAAGTGCATCGTTATGGCGAACAAAAAATTCGCATACCCGACTTGATGGAAATCGCTAATATTTTTTATGCAGGCGGTTACGATAGAATTATTTGTTCAACAGAAGGGCCAATGGCAGCGGTATCACTCTTTATTCAACAAATGTTCAACGTGCCTAGTTACTTCTTTATGCACACCGATTGGGTGGATTTTATTAAACATACCACCGACCTCAATCAACACGAAAGAGACAGAGTGAGACGCTTAATGCGCGCCTTGTACAATCGATACGATGGTGTCTTTGTGCTCAACAGTGAACACAAAGACTGGCTAACAGGGCACGAAATGCAACTTGAAGAAGAAAAAGTGTTTTTGACTGCTCACCACACCCAGCCAAGAGATGTAGGTCTGCACAAAATCAGCAAAGCCAGCATTATTCCTGGTGCAAATGATGATACTCCGGTGTTGTTTATTGCCTGTAGGATAAGCAAAGAGAAAGGAATTCTGGACTTACCTGAAATTCTTGAACGGGCTAAAAAGCGTATTCCTAAGCTTAGAATTGTGGTGGCGGGCTCAGGCCCTGCTCAAGAGCAACTTAAGCAAATATTACCAGACGCCATATTTTTAGGTTGGCAAAACAAAAAGCAACTAGCGGCCCTGTATTTAGGTTTAGATTTATTTGTGTTCCCGTCACGTTTCGATACGTTTGGGAATGTGATTTTAGAGGCCTTTGTACATGGTATGCCTACCGTTGCTTATAACTGCAAAGGACCTAAAGACATTATCCAGCATAATAAAAATGGCTATTTGGTGGATGATATTGCCGGTATGAGCTCAAAGATAATTGAATACTTTTTAAATCCAAATATACAACACAATATGCAGCAAAATGCCTTGCAAAGGGCCTCTGAATATCAGGCTGAACCTATCATGCAGCAATTTTTGCAAGATATGGGTTTGGAGATACCTATTATGTACAACAATCAAAGAACGGTGGCCTAAGCGTGACCACCAGTGTGCAAAGCTTATCTAAACGTGAGCAGCTTAATTTTTTGTTAACTAACCGTATTCCAAGACGATGGCTAACCTTTTTTATGGGCTGGTATAGCCAAATACAAAGTCCACTATTAACCAAGTTTTCAATATGGCTATGGTCTTTATTTGCCGAAGACTTAAGGCTTCAAGATGCAAAACAACAACATTTTACGAGTTTAGGTGACTGTTTTACCCGTGAGTTGAAAAACGGATTAAGACCAATAGCCAAACACCCAGAGCGAGTGGTGAGCCCATGTGATGCCATTGTTGGCGAATATGGCGATATTCAAGGCACTCAAATTTTTCAAGCTAAAGGTTTTCCATATGATATTAGCGAGTTAATTCCAAATATTCATTTAAACCATAAATATCGTAATGGTAAATACGTCACTCTGCGTTTGAAATCCAGTATGTATCATCGGTTTCATGCACCCATTGCATGTTCGGTGAGTAAAGTGACCTATATTTCTGGGGACACTTGGAACGTCAATTCCGTTGCGCTCAAACGGATAGAAAAACTATTTTGTAAAAACGAACGAGCGGTAGTTGAATTACAAAACAATCACCCAGGCAGCAGTATTACATTAGTGCCAGTGGCCGCTATTTTAGTGGCGAGTATGAAGTTTAACTTTTTGCCACAAACCTTAGATTTAAAATACCAAGGTCCGAACGATATTCCTTGTGATGTTCAGTTTGATAAAGGTGATGAAATGGGCTATTTCCAGCATGGCTCTACCATTATTTTATTTGCCACCAGTAATTATCAATTTTGCGAAGGCATTGAAAAGGGTAAAGGGATAAAAATGGGGCAACCACTTCTGACCGGGCATCTAACCAGTTTTCCATAATATTAATACGGTGCAAGTTAACCGATGATTTTAACTGACTAACCACTAATAGGTAACGACATGACCTTTTTTGAAGAACTACAAAAACAACGTTGGGATGACCACCGCTATTATCACCACAATAGAATTAACCAATTTTTACACTTACTCAGCGCCAGTTGTTTTATTGCGAGCTATATTTTGGTGTTTTATTATCCCGCGGCTGCCGCTTTAGTCGGCTGGTTGTTGGCCATGGTGCTACGTCAAACAGGACACTTCTTTTTTGAACCAAAGAGCTATGACGAAGTGAGCCAGACCACTCACAGTTATAAAGAAAGTGTCAAAGTGGGCTACAACCTAAAACGTAAAGTGGTGCTGTTATCCATATGGGCATTAGTGCCTATTGTGCTATTTTTTGAACCCACATTTTTTGGCATATTTACTGCTAACACTAACATCAGCGACATCAGCGACATCAGCGATATCAGCGAATTTGTGAATAACATGGCGATGATATGGTTAGTGGTGGGGTTAGGCGCGATAGTCTTCAGAACCGTACATTTGTTTGTACTAATGGGGGTGCAATCTGGATTCGTCTGGTTTAGCAAAATTGCCACAGACCCCTTCCACGACATTAAAATTTACCATAAGTCTATGTACTACATTCTGAAAGGCGAGATGTACGACAATATGGATGATTGGTACGAAGACGTGTCTTTTGAGAACAAAGCTGAGTTTTTTAAAAAATTGTGAAATTGATGGCAGGAACATCACAGAAATATCAGCCCGGTTGGCGGCTCCTCCTTTGGCTCTGGCATGCCCCCCAGAAGGATTTCCGGGAGGGAAGTGTGTAAACATTAAGTTATTCAGAGACTCATGCCCAGCCACAGATAAGCCAGCACACTTATCACACCCACCAAGAGCGAGTAGGGGAGTTGAGTTTTTACATGATCTATATGATCCGATGCGGCACCAGTGGATGCCAAAATTGAGGTGTCCGACAAGGGGGAGCAGTGATCCCCAAATACGCCACCGCCAGCGGTGGCCCCCAGCGTTGCATAGACCAATGTCGACATCTCACCTCCGGAAAAACTGAAGGCCAGTGGCACGGATATAGGGATCATAATGGCGTAAGTACCCCATGAGCTGCCGGTGGAAAAGGCAACAATGCCAGAAATAATAAACACCAGTACCGGTAAAACTGAGGGTGTTAGCCATGTCTCAGTCACCGAAACAATGTAATCCGCAGTATTCAGTGCAGCAGAAAGATCGTTAAGGGCATAGGCAAAAGCTAGGATCACCACTGCTGGCATGATGCCCTTAATGCCCGACATCGCCGTCGAGGTGATCTCTTCCAGAGGAACACCTTGGATACGCATAATGATTGCCAAAGCAAAGACCGCCAACATAAAAGCCTCCAGAGGTTTAGCACTGGAGGTCAATATTACCGAAATCAAGGCGAAGCCAATGACCAGAAACACCGGGAACACAAAATTCCAAAACAGGCTTGTGCGGATCCCCTCTATCGGCTTTATGCCTGTCAGCTCATCAGCCATAAGGGGCTGCCCGCCATCGCGCACCGGCTTGCCCTCTTCCATAGCACGACGTTCAGCGGTTTTCATCGGACCGAAATCCGGTATTGTGCCTGAAGCTATTAGACCCACCATAATCACTGTGAGTATTGGGTAAATATTGAAAGGAATGGCGGCCATGAAAAACAGCATTCCATCACCTGCATCAGCAACCGGCCCCATGCCTATTGTGAGCCCAGCAACGAACACCGCCCAACCCGTAAAAGGCACCAGAATACTTATTGGGGCAGAAGTAGAGTCGCAAATATAGGCCAGCTTTTCTCGAGAGATTTTGTAGCGATCCGCTAGACCGCGCATGGTAGACCCCACAAACAGCGGGCTGAAATAATCACTGAAATACACAAACATCCCCATAAACCACGAGATTAACTGGACACGCTTGCGATTCATCTTCCTGCGTTCAATAAATAGGGAGAAATTGGCTATTGCACCGGTGCGCTGAAAAAATGCCAGAAGTATGCCGATGAAAAACTCCAACAATAAAATCCACGAAAAGCTCTCGGTACCTAGTGCTCCTACCAACAATTTGGGAAATCCCAGCAGACCCTCGCCTGCGACAAGAACGCCGACAAGGCAGGCTACTGCTAACGAGAACACGGTATTACGAGTGGTAAATGCCAATATAACCGCAACAGCAGCAGGCACTAAGGACAGAGGGCCAATATAGTCTGTAACTTCCATAATCTATTCCATTTAAAACTGACGTGAAGGTAACAGTAATACCAGAGCATCCAACATAACATACCTGTTCATTACGGCAAATCTCCAATCTTAGAGTTACCGAATTGAGTGCTTATGAGGCGGTAAATTAATTAATTTTCTAAATGACGTTCTGATTTGGTTTGATACTCACTGGTATGCTGAGTTCGCAGATGTGACTCGCCACCCTAATCGGAGGGTGGGGTTTTGAATCGTTATATTGACTTGTGTTGTTTGTCTTAAGCCCGTTTGAGTAAGACTCTTGCCGTGCCCATGCCTCGCAGTCGCTGATGTTTGGTATACCGTGTTGTGAAGCAAGCAACTTGACCTTTTTTTCTTTTTTACGACCATTTTTATCGACTCAATGGATGTTTTCCCCAGCATTTAAGCCAGGAACATTTGGGAACGGGAAATCCGACCTTGTGAATTATTCAAACAAAAGAGTCGACTATTTTCGGTAGAGCGAATGAACTTATTTATCCTAAGTTCATGTCTTATTGGGATTAATTTACTTAACGTGTCCATATGACATCCACCACTCCCTTTATGGATAATAAATCGCTTTTACTATACTTAATTAGTTCACCTTGATTGAGGTGCCATGGATAAAGGCCCGCATTATATAATAATTCCAATAAAGCCTCTGGCGCAATCTGGTGATTTCGCATGATATCCATCTAGAAAACCGAGACGAATAAAATAATGTCTATTAGATGAAGTTAACGAATCTGACATTATTGAAAAAGTGTTAGTTACTCATTCAATGTACCGCCCACTTTTGTGCGTGGGACCACACTCTATCAGGCTTAAAAAAGGGTTGTGTACATGAGAGAGTTTTGCCAAACACACCGAGACTTTTACTTGCAGGGTATAACCGTCGACACAATCAAGAGCCATAAAATCCTGAGATGCGAAGTGGCTTTGCACTTCCCGAATATAATTTTGATGCCCGCTATCATCGTTATCTAAAAGGGACCTAATCACACAGGATTGCAACAGCCAGACTTAGATTGAGTTTATATGTTGAGCAAATATCACTCCATTGCGTCGATGAAAATTGGAGTGAACTTGATGCTTAAATTCAAAGTGGGTCTGAATAAGTATGTTAATATGGGCACCTAAACAGTTAAATTTTTTTAGGACACACCGATGAATAAGTTATACCGTTTATCTGTCACTATTATTACTTTAAATGAAGCTGACCGAATTGAACGTTGTTTAGAATCTGTTAAAGATCTTGCCGATGAAATTATTGTGTTTGATTGTGGCAGTACTGATGCCACTTTGGATATTGTTCGTCAATATACAGATAAAATATGGCAGACTGACTGGCCTGGATACGGTGTGCAAAAACAAAGGGCGCTCGCACAGGCTCAGTATGACTGGGTGTTAGCTATCGACGCCGATGAAGCACTTGACCCAGAGCTGCAAGAAAGCGTACGAAAACTTTTGTATGAACCCAGAGGCAACAAAGTCGCCATCAAAATGCCTTGGGCCGTGACTATTTACAATAAACGCTTGGATCACGGTCGTAGTGCGCGCTCGCCACTTCGCATGGTTTGGCGTGAAGGTGCTTCGTTCACAGATGACGCTGTGCATGAAAAGATAGTTCATGGGGCTGGTGAAACGGTCACTTTAAAAGGCCGCTTACTCCACTTTACACACCGTAATTATGGTCATGCTAACGATAAAAACACGAAATATGCTTGGTTAGGCAGCCAAAAGTATTTTGCCAAGGGTAAACGTTGCCACAGTTTATTCAGTGCTTTACTTCGAGGTTTTTGGACCTTTAATTTAGTTTATTTTATTCGGGGTGGTGTTCTTGATGGCTCAGTTGGATTTTTGATTGCCATGAATTATGCACAAAATAGTTACAACAAGTATGCCGGATTGTGGACTCTAACACGCATGGAAAAGCTCGATAATAAATCTAAGAAGGCAGAGAGTACTTAGTTTTTATTCCTAATCTCACACTATTATTTTAAGTTGGGTGTCATCCTTAGATTTTTTTGGGGTTTGGCATCACGTCGATTTAAGAAACAAGCTTAAATAATTCGTTTTAGTGTCTACACCTAATATGAACGACAGTATGCCTAAAATACCCCTTAAGCCAGCCATAACAATAATCAAGAAGCATCTTCCAATTTGATGCTTTTTTTGCTTATCAAGCTGCGTTAATCGACGTATGTGGTTGTGTAATGTCTGTGTTGAAGCGTTTAATTTCCCCTTGCCAAACGGTAGCCTAAGAAATTTATTAAACATTTTTAGTGGAGCTGCTATCAGTAAGCATATCAATTGCCAGCGATCTTCCTTAAGTTGCCACTTCGGGGGCTTGTTTGACCTTGACCGTTTGATTACAGCAAGGTGCTGAATGTCTGCTTTTGGAGAAAACTTATTTTAGATGCTTCACACAAGGTGATTTTTGCTTTTAGAATCGTGCTTTTTATTGCCATCTGAGTCAGCCAAATATTTTTATATACACTGAGTATAGAAGCGCTTAAGGTTGTGTAAACGAGTCACTAAATACAGTTAATAAACTATTATATTTACTGCATAGTGCAGTTCACTTTAGTCTCTAAACCATTGTTAGACATTGATCAGTCTGGAGTATTTAATGTTGAAATTATACGGTTCTACTACTTCTCCCTATGTACGCCGTTTGCGTATATGGTTGGCGAATACTGAACATGAATTTGTCAATCTGCAGATCTTTTCGGAACAAGACAGGCAGGTGCTTGCGGCCAAAAATCCTACTATGAAAATACCCATGTTAGAGGATAGCTCTGATGACACTACGAAGGTCATTTTTGATTCGAGGATCATCTATCGTTATTTAACCGATAAGTTTGATGATCCGTTACTGAACTGGGAGCAAGAAAACCAACTAACCCTAATTGATGCAGCTAACGACTCTTTGGTGCAAATGTTTATTTTGACTAATTCAGATATTCAGCCTGACGAAGATAAGCTATTTTTTAAGCTGCAAAAAGAGCGAGTCAACGGGGTATTAGTGCACTTAAATGAAATGGTGGCGAGCCAACAGTTCACCAGTTGGAACTACCCTGCGGTATGTTTGTATTGTTTAATTGATTGGATCGAGTTTAGGAATTTGCATAATATGCAGGGCTTAACCGACTTGTTGGCATTCCACGATGACAATGCCCAACGCATTGAAGTGACCGCCACCGACCCCCGCAAATAAACAGGTAATCCCAAATGAACGAATCACAAAAAACCGCCGCCGAAGCCGCTGCTTTTAGACGCTTACTCAAACACTTAGATGAAAACAAAGACGTACAAAATATTGATCTGATGATATTAGCCGACTTTTGCCGTAACTGTTTATCAAAATGGTATATGGCAGGGGCCCAAGAGCAAGGCGTTGAGATAAATTACGACCAAGCCAGAGAAGCGGTCTACGGTATGCCTTATAGTGAATGGAAGGCTAACCATCAACAACCTGCAACACCAGAGCAGTCCGCTGCTTTTGAGGCGCGACAATCGCTTTAAACATAGCGCCTAGTCACATTGATAGCTAAAGAAATATTGTGAAACAGTGATGCTAAGCTGGAACCCTCCGGTTTAGGATTGGCTATATTGGCCAGTGAATGAGATGTGATTAAGCTAAAAATATCAGATCAAACCGATCCTATTGTGGCAGCAAAAGCCGTGTCGGATTTATTCAAGTTGCGCCATGGGGAGGCTGATGATTATCAGCTGGTTATCCTTACCGCTTTGTTAGCTTAACAAAAACAAATTCAGCAAATCTTTAACATCGTTGTGGCCTGTGTAGCAGGTATTTCGTTGTTGGTGGGCGGCATCGGGATCATGAACATCATGTTAGCCAACGTACTTGAACGAACCAAAGAAATTGGCTTACTTCGCGCTGTCGGTGCAACTCAATAAAATATCAAAATGCAGTTTATCGCTGAAAGTTTCACTATTTCAGTATTAGGTGGGCTGTTAGGCATAGCATTTGGTCTTATCTTATCCGAAGTCATCGGCTTTTATTCTGGTTGGGCGGTAAGTTGGTCAATCACCGCCATTTTACTATCTTTGAGCATTTGTAAGGCGGTAGGCATTGGTTTTGGTGTGTATCCGGCTATCAAAGCCTCGCAACTGAATCCTATTGATGCTTTACACAGTGATTGATATACGGAATGGTATAAATCCAGAACCGTTTGTTTGTACAATTTAGAAATGACCTTTGTGGTACAAAAACGTACAGTAAGAGCCTAAGTTAGCCCGTGAATTTGACTTTATAGGTCCATCATAAAAGGGAATCCGAATGATTAAGTTTGTACCATGGTTACTGGTTGTGGCCAGCATGTTTATATTGCCTAGGTCTATTGCTCAGCAAACCCGCTTGTTAAGACAACCGAGTATCAGCGATAGCCATTTAGCGTTTGTTTATGCAGGTGATATATGGATAACCGACTTGTTGGGGCAAAATAGCAAAAGGTTGACCAGTACCGCTGCAATAGAAAGCAACCCACACTTTTCTCCTGATGGGCAACGTTTAGCTTTTTCATCTAATCGTTCCGGTACTAACTCGGTTTATGTTATGCCCAGTAGCGGCGGTCAGGCCAATAGATTGTCATGGCATGCCGCCAGTGGCAGTGTGCGTGGATGGACACCCGATGGTCAACGAGTACTCTTTGCTTCCGGTCGTGACACTGCGCCTAGGCCTATTAATCGTTTGTGGACCATCTCTGTTGATGGTGGACCGGCTGAGTTAGTACTCCATCAATGGGCATATAATGGTGCGTACTCCGGGGATGGCAAACACATGGTCATCGACCGTATGTCTCGTTGGGATGGTGAATGGCGTAACTATCGAGGTGGACAAAATACACCTTTAGTGGTGGTTGATTTGGCCAGCCTCGAAGAAACCATGATCAACAGTGATTCCACCATCGATATTGAGCCTGTTTGGGTCGATGACACGGTTTACTTTTTGTCAGACCGAGATTGGGTATCTAATATTTGGTCATATTCTGTGAAACGAAAAAAACTTAAACAAATCACAGAATTCAAAAATGCTGATATCAAACAATTAGCCACCAATGGTAAACAGTTAGTATTTGAACAAAATGGTGATTTGTTTACCTTTGATTTAGCCAGTGAAGAACTTCAAAAACTATCCATTGCAGTGACCGGTGATTTTCCTTGGGCTGAAACCCAATGGCAAGATGTGGGAGAAAAGGCAGACTCAGCTTCGTTATCACCTACAGGAAAACGCGCCATCATGGCCTCCCGTGGTGAGATTTTCACAGTTCCGATTGAACATGGCAGCGTGCGTAACCTCACGCAAACTTCTGATGCTGCAGACCGAGCGCCCATTTGGTCACCTAAGGGTGATCAAATTGCTTGGTTTTCTGACAAAGGTGAACAAGGTTATCAGCTGTTGTTGAAGTCTCAAGACGGTTTGTCTGAACTACAAGCGATAGCAATAGGCGAGTCAAAAATGGCCTGGGAACCCACATGGTCTCCCGATGGCAAGTACATCGCATTTGTAGATGATGATGTGCGTATACGTTTGTTAGAATTAGCGACTAAAAACATCATCACCGTTGATACGGGTGGAAACAATTTAGAGCGTGGTCGCAATGATTTGGCCTGGGCACCAGACTCTAATGCTTTAGCTTATGTGAAAACTGCTGATAATGGCTTTCAGCAAATCAAAATATATTCTGTCAATTCTCAAGACACGCACTTTTTGACCAATAAATTTGCTAACTCGATGTCACCGGCATGGGATCAAAATAGCAAATATTTGTATTTCTTAGCCAGCACCGATTATGGCTTGAATAGCGGCTGGGCCAATACCAGCTCAATGGCAGCTGATTCGGAGTATGCCCCATATATTGTGAGCTTATTAGCAGATGAAACCTCACCATTTGCCCCACGCAGTGATGAAGAAGGCACCGAAGAAGATGAACCTAAAAATGACGATGAGAAAGATTCAGAAGTAGCAGATGAAACCCAAGACAAAGACGCAAAGGCGACAGAAAAAGAAACGGTCGAAGCAATCAAAATAGACTTCAAAGAAATTGAAAGGCGTATCTTACCTCTGCCTATGCCAGCAGGAGAGTATGCTTTTACTCTGACCGCGCCACAAGGAACGGTGTTTTTTGCCAAAAGGCAATGTGAAAACAGGGATCTAGCATTGCTTAAGTTCGACTTGAAATCACGAAAAGCTGAATCTTTTATGGAAGGTATTCAGTTAGCGAGTATTTCAGCCGATCATAAAAAATTGTTAGTCAAAAAAGGCCCTAAATGGTTTGTGGTGGATGCTGATAAATCCACCGCTAAAACCGACAAACCTTTAGAGACCAAATTGATGATGAACCTTAACCGTCAACAAGAATGGCGACAAATTTTTGTAGAGGCATGGCGTTATCAGCGAGATTATTTTTACGATAAAAATATGCACGGACGTGATTGGGATGAGGTGTTTGGTCGCTACGAATCCTTAGTGAAACATATAAAACATCGCGCTGATTTAACCTATTTATTGGATATGGTGAACGGTGAATTGTCTGTAGGCCACAGTTTTGTGTTTGGCGGCGATTATCCAAAAACACCAAAGGCCAGTGCCGCTTTACTCGGAGCAGATTTAATCGTCAAAGAAGGGCGCTGGCAGCTCGACCGAATATTTACCGCCGAAAGTTGGAATCCTAAATTAAAAGGCCCATTAGATCAGCCGGGTTTAAAGCTAGCCCAAGGGCAATATTTGGTTGGCGTAAATGGTAAAGAATTGACTAGCGCAGATAATCCTTATAAATTTCTGGACGGAACAGTCGATCAGCAAACGGTATTGCATATTAACGATAAGCCCAGCTTTAGCGAAGCGTGGCAAATTACAGTGAAACCAACGGGTAACGAAACAGCATTAAGGCAACGAGCTTGGGTAGAAGACAATCGCAGATTGGTCGATAAGTTATCTGATGGCAAGTTAGCTTATGTGTGGGTACCCAATACGAGTTCGCCAGGGTTTGTTTCATTTAATCGGTATTTCTTTGCCCAGCAAGATAAATTAGGTGCGGTAATTGATGAACGCTTTAATGGTGGTGGTTTGTTGGATGATTACATGGTCGATTTAATGAACCGAAAACTTCGTGCTGCGCTGACTAATGAAGTACCTAACGGCAAACCCTTGTTGTTGCCTGCGGGGATTAAAGGGCCAAAAGTGTTACTTATTAATGAGCTCGCTGGCTCTGGTGGTGATTATTTTCCTTGGGCGTTTCGTCAACAAAAAGTAGGCAAGCTAATTGGCGCTCGTACCTGGGGTGGGCTGGTGAAATCATCGGTGCATTATGCGCTCGTAGACGGTGGAGCCCTCACTGCCCCAGATAACGCGGTGTTTGACCCAGTGAACAACAAGTGGGTGGGTGAAAATATCGGTATTGCCCCAGATATTGAGGTATATCAGGATGCTCAATCGTTGGCAAAAGGTGATGATCCACAATTGCTCACAGGGGTGAAAGAATTGATGAAACAGTTAAAACAGATTGAAACTAAACAGGTAACACCACCTAAATATTCAACGCCGGCTATTCAAAATTAAACAAATGAGTGCTTAGCAGCGTAGAAAAATAATCAGGCAGATTCAGAACATCGATTTGCCCAACCAACAAGTTAAGCGGAGAGTGTGATGAGTCAAAGTATTAAGATTAACGATAAGAGTTATCCTATCGATGTAGAGGGTGACATGCCCTTGTTGTGGTTTTTACGGGATAAACTCGAGCTAACAGGCACCAAATATGGTTGTGGTATGGGAATATGTGGTGCCTGTACCGTCCATTTAGATGGACAAGCCGTGCGCTCTTGTGTGATGCCCGTTTCTTCTGTGGCAGGTAAAAGTATCACTACTATTGAGGGATTGTCTGCAACGGGTGATCATCCACTGCAAAAAGCATGGTTAACCAATAAAGTGCCACAATGTGGTTATTGTCAGTCTGGACAAATCATGAATGCTGCTAGCTTTTTAGCCACCAATAAAACCCCTAGTAGCGACGATATCGACAATGCTATGCAAGGGAATATCTGCCGCTGCGGTACGTATCAACGGATCAAACAAGCGGTGTCCGATGCTGCTGACGAAATGTACAAGGAGGCTTAACATGACTGCTTCAAACCCCAATTCTGTTTTAAATAAAAACACGGTATCTAATCAAAGTCGACGTCAATTCCTTAAACAATCAGGTATAGCAACAGGTGGTTTAGTGTTGGGTATCAGTTTGCCGCAAACTACTATCGCCGGTTTTAAAATGGGCGAAGACAGCACCTTTAATCCCAATGCATTTATTCACATCGCCGACAACGGCGACACCTTAATCTACTGTGGCCGCTGTGAAATGGGCCAAGGTATCAGTACGGCTTTACCTGCTGCGGTAGCGGACGAACTCGAAGCCGACTGGACTCGGGTGAGCATTAAACAAGGTGAAGGTAACGAAGAGAAATACGGCTCACAAGCCACAGGTGGCTCGGCCAGTATTCGTACTATGTACATTCCTATGCGTGAAGCAGGCGCCGCAGCCAAAGTTATGTTAGTGGCGGCAGCAGCTAAAGTGTGGGGCGTATCAGCTGAAGAATGTATGGCTGAAAACCACTATGTTATCAATAAGAACAATCAACAAAAACTCAGTTATGGCGATTTGGCAAGCCTTGCCGCCAATGAGTCAGTTCCTGCTAGCGTTACCCTAAAAGAAAAGAAAGATTTCAAATATATCGGCAAAGATATCGCTAGGCATAATCAAGGCGACATAGTGGTAGGCAAATTAACCTACGGCGTGGATACCAAAATGCCTGGGTTAAAATATGCCGCTATGATCCACTGCCCTGTGATGGGCGGTAAGCTAAAAAGTGTTGATAAAACAGCAGCCATGGCAGTCAAAGGTGTGCTGGATATCATCGAAATTCCAAGGTTTGAAGTGCCATTCGGATCCCTTGGTGGTGTAGCAGTCGTGGCAGACAATACTTGGACTGCGCAACAAGCCCTTAAAAAATTAAAAATTGAATGGGATTTAGGCGAGCACCAAAGTTATGACACTAAGGCCTATAAAGCACAGCTAGTCAAAAATGTAGAAAACCCAGCTCAGTTAGCGGCCGAACGAGGCGATCTTGCTAAAGCTTTTGCAGAAGCCGAGCATGTGATGAAAGCCACTTACACAGGTGGGCATTTGTCTCACGCACCCATGGAGCCCAATGCTTCCGTGGTGTGGGTACAAAAAGATAGCTGTGAAGTATGGGCCGCCACACAAAGTCCCGGCGATATCCAAAAAGTATTAGCGCAATACTTAGATCGCGACCCGAAAGATATCTACGTCAATGTGACTATGGCGGGTGGTGCGTTCGGGCGTAAGTTTAAATGTGACTATGTGCACGAAGCCGCAGTATTGTCCCAAGCAGTGAATGCGCCTGTGCAACTTATTTGGTCTCGGGAAGAAGATATGCGCACTGGCTATTATCATTCGATTAACGCACAGCATATTGAAGCGGCGGTGGACAAAGATGGTAATGTCACAGGCTGGTTACACCGCGCTGCCTTCCCCGCTATTGCATCTTTGTTTGACCCATCACTTGATAGAGCACCGGCCAATAATTTAGGTGATGTGGATAATCATCCTTTTGGTATCGCCAACTATCGCAGTGAAACAGGTGAAGCAAAAGCCCATACTCGTATTGGTTGGTACCGTGCTGTTTACGCCATATTTTATGGGTTTGCTTTTGGTAGTGCTGCCGATGAATTGGCTCACAAAACCAAAAAAGATACCCTCAGCTTATTAAATAGCATTTACGACAATAACAAAAATCCCGAACAAGCTGAGCAAGTCGCACGCTCAAAAGGTGTGTTAGCCATGGCAACTGAAAAGTCTGGCTGGGCTAACCGGAGTAAGCTACCTAGCAATCAAGGATTAGGTATAGCTGTGCATTATAGTTTTAATACTTATGTGGCTATGGCTGTGCGGGTAGAAGTTAACGGGGATGACATCAAAGTGTTAGAAGTGGACGCAGTTGTAGACTGCGGTCAAGTATTAAACCTTGATAGTGCCACAGCGCAAATGGAAGGCGCAGTGGTTATGGGTATGTCGTTATCATTACGCACCGAAGTGGTGTTTAGAGAGGGCGCTGTGGTCAACTCAAACTATCATAATTACCCTGTGCTACGTATCAACGAAATGCCTCAGGTGAATGTGCACTTCGTGGAAAATGACTTTAAACCCACTGGTTTAGGTGAGCCCGGTCTAGGGCCCTTTGCCCCAGCATTAGCCAATGCCGTATTTGCCGCCTCGGGTAAACGTTACCGAGATTTGCCATTTAAACCTATGTCGGTGTAAGTTTGGGTCTTAACTGATTGAAAAGCCGCTATTTAGATAGCGGCTTTTTTTTGTGGAATATATTAGTCCGATCCACTTATTCTTTGTCAAACCCAAATGCCAACGGCAGTAACTCTGTAAACTTAACGGTTTTTAGTTCACCCTTTTTAGTTGCCATATGTACCTCTGTCTGGGCATCCGCAAACTCAGCTATTTTTTGTCGACACCCCCCGCAAGGTGGGCAGAAATTATCGTTGGGGCTGGCGATTAGGATGTGTTTAATGTGTTTACTACCCGAAGCAATCATGGCCGAAATAGCGCCTGCTTCGGCGCATTGGCCCAATGGATAAGCAGCATTTTCTACGTTACAACTGGCATGGTGTTGCGCGTTTTCATCAAGAATAGCTGCGCCCACATAAAAATTTGAATAAGGCGCGTGGGCATTTTTTTGTGCTTTAGTGGCTAGTGCCAAAAGTATTTTGTGTTCGGCTGTTAGGTCAAGTGCCATAAAAATCAGACTTCAAATTTAACTCGGCCAAGTAGTTTGCTTTATTTTAGGCGTGAGATTCAAGTTTAATTCACGTTTTAACACTACAGGTACTGGGGCAACTTTACTTTTACAGGGAAATAAGCGACTCTAAGTCACATCACTTCTTATTGTTTTTGACTATTTTAAAGGGTTGTAGTGAAACCTAGGCTCAGAATTGGAGTCATATAAATAATCTATTTTTTCAGGTAAAACTTCTCTACTCATATGCATAAACATCTCAGTACCATCATATTACTTAGCGCATTCTTATTTGGTTGTGCAAACAATAGCGGTTCAATGCAAGGCAACAGGCAAATGGGCAACTTGTTATTGGCCGAGCCTGCTCCAATGAATCCGCGCTCACAATTAGCCATTGCTCGTTATAGCCATATTTTGGCTAATACCGATTTAGAAGATGAGCAAAAAGCACAACTGTTGCATCAGCGTGGTACTTTATATGACAGCGTGGGTTTATCTGGTTTGGCACAATACGATTTTAATCAAGCCATTAGTTTCAAGCCTGATTTGGCTGAAGCCTATAATTCTATGGGGGTACATTACACTCAGCAAATGGATTTCATCCAAGCTTACGAAGCCTTTGATGCCACCTTAGATATTAATCCAGATATGGAATTTGCATTTTTAAACCGCGGTATTGCCTTATATTACGGTGGACGCCCCGACTTGGCAGTGCGTGATTTTGGTACCTTTTATAACAGAAATGCATCAGACCCTTATCGTGCCCTTTGGAACTATCTGGCTTCCAGCGAAATAGATAAACCAAAAGCGATGATTGAGTTAGCTCAGCAACGTAAAAATTTAGATGAAAACAACTGGGCTACTCAGTTGGTGGATTTGTATCTCGAAACAATAACCGAAAGTGAACTGTTAAACTCGCTGATTAGCGGTGTAACCAGCCAGCAACAATTGACTGACAGATTGTGTGAAGCCTATTTCTATTTAGGTAAATACCACTCTGCAAGAGGCAACACAGGTGTTGCGTCAAACTATTTTAAACTCGCGTTAAGTACTAATGTATTCGAGTATGTTGAACACCGATACGCTCGCCTAGAACTTAATTTATTACGTGATGAAGCCAATAAAACCGCTACAAACGAGATAAAAAACCAATAAAGATGACTATATTGACCAAATGGGGAATAGCCTTAGTGTGTGTGCTCGTCCTTATTTGGCTTATGGTTAATCATTACTTTCTAGATATTTCCCCTACACAACAAAATCTACTTTCTTCGAAGTCATTATCCAATAAAGTGGCTGAACAACAACTTGCCCATGGCCTTGCACTATGGCGGAATAAAAAGTACCAAGAGTCGGCACAGGCATTTTCATCACTTGGGTCACAAAATCTGAATGAGGATCTGCAATCTTTAACTAGGTTGTATCAGTATCACGCTACTGCCTTTAATAAAAATCGAAACTCTGACTTTATGCAGCAGCTATCTAGTTTGCCTGATAACTGTAAACAAAAATTATTGTTTGTGACTGCCGATATAGAATCATTAGTGCAAGCTGAAAGTGTTAGGTCACGTTTTGCCCAAGACCAACGCCTGAAGTCTTTGCCTATTTGTATCTATGACGTGACTTGGTTTGATCCTGTTGACATTGTCTGCGAAGAAAATTGGCACCAAAGCGGCCGATTAGGCTGTCAACTATTGTCACTCGCCGAGAAACTAAAACGCTTACCTTTTACGCATTTAGTGATGTTTGCTAACAAAGGCAAAGCCAACGTTCACAACGGTGTGATGTTTCTTGATCGCCAAGACACCTACGATGTGTTTATTCACGAGTTAGCCCACTTCTCAGGTTTTATCGATGAATACCCACTCAGTCAAGGACTCGCAAAACGTGTATGTGCTGGCGTCGATGCGCCCAATATAGTGTTTAAACAGGCACAACAATTGGAGGTAGATAGACAATATTGGCAGTCAATAGGCCTGCAAAATAACACTGACATATTTGCTGCTAGAACTTGCGATAATCATTCTACCCAAGCGTTTAAAGCATCCAAGCAACTAACGTTTATGGAATATCACGATACCGGCTTCATTCCTAATAGCTATTTAATCGCATGGCAAAGGCAACTGCACACCACACCTAATCAACCATCGGCTCATATTAATTTTGCTCAGTTGTATGAGCAGTCTAATAACCTATCAGAAAGTCAGTTTTGGCGAGCGAGATACCAGCAGTACTTATCTGCTTCTACAAATAAGATCAATATTCTTTAACTTCCTAATATGTTAATTGCATTACAAATGGGTATAATACCCGGACGTTTTAACAGTACCATTAGTGCCTCATATAGTGCCTCATAAAAATATGTCTGAGTTATTTTCTGTAAAAAACATTGCGTACCCTTTTCCGGCCAAGCCCGTTGCATTGAGTCATCTGCAACAGCAACAATACGTCCAGGAAATCAAAACGCTGCTTAAACAAAATAATGCTGTCTTAGTTGCGCATTATTATACCGATCCAGAAATCCAAGCCTTAGCCGAAGAAACCGGCGGTTGTATTTCTGACTCATTAGAAATGGCCCGTTTTGGACGTGACTGCGAAGCCGATACCTTGATTGTTGCTGGCGTACGATTTATGGGCGAAACCGCGAAAATTCTCAGTCCTGAAAAAACCGTATTAATGCCCAACTTAGAAGCCACGTGTTCACTAGATCTTGGCTGTCCTGAGGATCAATTTTCAGCTTTTTGTGATGCCCATCCCGATCACACAGTGGTGGTGTATGCCAATACCTCAGCGGCGGTAAAAGCCCGTGCTGATTGGGTGGTGACCTCAAGTATTGCCTTAGACATTGTTGAGCATTTAGACTCGCTGGGCGAGAAAATTATTTGGGCACCGGATCGCCATTTAGGCGCGTATATTTCCAAACAGACCAGCGCAGATATGTTGATGTGGCAAGGTGAATGTATCGTACACGACGAGTTTTCAGCTAAAGCGCTGTTAGATATGAAATACCTCTATCCTGATGCGGCTGTTTTAGTGCATCCAGAATCGCCAGCCAGTGTGGTCGCAATGGCTGATACCGTTGGTTCAACTACTCAGTTGATCAATGCAGCAAAAAACTTGCCCAATAGTCATTTTATAGTGGCCACCGATCGCGGTATTTTTTACAAAATGCAGCAAGCCGCACCAGGTAAAATATTGTTAGAAGCCCCAACAGGCGGCAACGGCGCAACCTGCAAAAGCTGCGCCCACTGCCCATGGATGGCCATGAACGGCTTGCAAGCTATCCACCAATCATTAACCGATAGCAGTGGTCACGAAATTTTTGTGGATGAAGCTGTGCGTCAACGGGCATTAATACCCTTAAATCGTATGCTCGACTTTTCTGCTGAATTAAAAATGCAAGTGACGGGTAACGCCTAGTTCGATTGTTTTGGGTTTTTTGCAAGATAGATTAACAAGATAAAAGCCAGCTTAGCTGGCTTTTTCATTTATAGCCCTCATACCACTGTAGTATTGTATACCAATGAGTATAAGGAAGTGACTACTCAGCGAGTTTTAAAGGAGCTTAACGCTCGGCGCCCGATCAAGGCGCGTGAATGCAGGAATAGTGGTGCTCTTTCAAATTCATGCAACGCAGAGTAAGCTCCTTTAAACCTCGCCCTTTGGGAAAGCCTCAGCCGATTTTGTGCTGCGTTCTCGCTACTTGAAAGGGGATTGCCATTCCTACGTAGCGACGCCTTGCCCAAAATCGACTGAGGCTTTCTGAGAGAGCAATTCTTTATACTGATTGGTATTAATATTAGGAGTGAGTGTAATGCCAGATTTAAGCCGTTACAAAGGCATAGTGTTTGATATGGACGGAACCCTGATTGATTCAATGGGTGCACACGGTATAGCTTGGCAACAAACCTGCGAAAAATATGCTTATCCTTTTGATAGTGATTACATACACAATCTTGGCGGCGTGCCCACCAGAGACATTGTTAAACTACTTAATGAAAAACATGACCTAAACCATGACCTAGACGAAGTCACCGAAACAAAACGCCTAGCGTTTATCGATCTTAATGATAGCCCAAGTATTATCGACGATACATTCCAAGTTATGCTTAGGTACCAAGGCAAACTTAAAATGGGCGTAGGTACCGGATCAGAGCGTAATAACGCCATCCAAATGCTGACCGATACCGGATTGCTAGAGCGTCTTGAAACTGTTGTTACTGCATCCGACGTAACACATGGCAAACCCCACGGAGAAACTTTTATAACAGTCGCCACAAATATGGGGTTACAGCCAAGTGAATGTGTGGTGTTTGAAGACACCGAAGTAGGTCGCCAAGCCGCCCAAAATGCCGGCATGGACTGCATAATGGTTATCAACGGCAAGATAGTCTTGCCAGAATAGACAGGCTGATTTTCGTCAGTCAGTAGCTTTTTGCACGTTATTAATGGGAATTTGAGTAATAAATCACCGCATCACCCCTTTGGTTGCAGTTATTACTTGCGCAGCCAAGCGGTTTTCCCTAACATACGCGCCTCTTTTGTAGGAGTGGCTTAAGTGGCCAATAGCCAACAGACTGCAAAAGAGTAAGAACCAAAGCGCACGCCAAGCGCCAAGTTGAATGACATCAACTTAAAGTAAATAGGTAAAGATTTTAAAAGTTTTGGAGAGGTGGGTTAAACCACTGTCTTTAGGAGCCCAGCTCCGCGTGGATTAACATCGAGTCATGGAAGATGAGATTGGGTGCATATCATCATGGACGTGTATGGGATACCCCGTATTTGACTAGTTTAAAGTGGTCATAAAAGTTTAAAAGTTTTGGAGAGGTGGCCGAGTGGCTTAAGGCGCACGCCTGGAAAGTGTGTTTAGGGTTAAACCTAACGTGGGTTCGAATCCCACCCCCTCCGCCAAATACAAAAGAACCCGCATCAAGCGGGTTTTTTTGTGTTTGGCGGTGCTGGTTGGAATGAGTACCCACACGGTTCGACAAATTTGTCAGGAACAAATTTATTCACCACGTCCATGTGGTTCACCTGCTTCGCAGGCCAGCTAAAGCTGTTCTAAGTTGCTCCTGCAACTTTTTGTGGACATGCGAAGTTTAGCATGGTCGCGAAGCGATGAAATACATGGATGTATTTTACAATCCCAAGCGGACAAACTGTTGCCAAAATCACAGTATGTAGCGGGGCTTTTTTGTATTCAATGGTTTGGCCAAACACTTCAATATGCGCATTGTTCATCAGTTTTGCGGCATCGGCCCAGTTAAAAAAGCCAAGTAACTTCCCAGCTTGCAACAATCCTTCGGTACATACTTTAACTCATCGTCTGGTTGCCCTTTGTGGGTGTTGGTGAACACCTGCACCAATTGGCTATAACAATAAGCTGAATATTCTTGGTTGTTCATGACTCACCTCCGTTTTCCCTACCAGTTGACGAGTCTCGATTGTTTGTCATATTGAGTGAACAACTTAATATTTGGTTTAGTTCAAGCAAGGTTGTTTGGTATTACATTGTCTGCTTTTAGTACCACCTCAAAGAGGTAATGCATTTTCATTACCATTTCTTTCAAACTACGCTTAAATCCTATTCTATTAATAGAGGTCTTTATGGCTCAAATTGCTTTAGAAACTGAATCAACCCTAACAGACCGTTTCCAAACTACTGTGCCGAGCCCTGTTCGTAAGGCATTGCGTTTAAGTAAAAAAGCCAAGATCAAATACGCTATTCAGTCTGACGGTAGCGTTGTTATATCTCGTGCTGAAGCAAAACAAAGCGATCCTGTTCTTGGGGAGTTTTTGTCGTTTATTGCCAATGATATGCAGGCTCATCCTGAAAGACTAAAACCGCTTACAGCAAGTATGCGTGAAAGCGTGGAATCACTGGTAGAGGTTGTAGATATTGATTTAGATGCGCCATTACCGGATCAGGACGACCTTGTCTAACAGTATCAAAATGGTTGTAAACGGTTGGACGCTTTACACACATCCATTATTTGCTGAACAGCATTTAACCCTTAAAACTCACGTTGAAGCCCTTAAAGAAAAACAGCCAAAAGCTTACCGTAAAAAGAATGCGACCAAACGATTAGCGGCTATTCAAAGGCTAATCTTTCAACTTATTCCACAAGATCCAACTCACCCTGAATTTCGTCAAGGAAATACCTTAGGCGAAAGCAATAAACATTGGTTTAGAGCTAAGTTTTTTCAGCAGTACCGATTGTTTTTTCGCTATCACCAAGAGTCCAAAATAATTGTTTTTGCTTGGGTAAGCGACGAGAAGAACAAACAAGCCTGTGGCAGTAAGGTTGATGCTTATCGGGTGTTCGAAAAGATGTTAAAAACCGGTACTCCTTCTGACGGATGGGATGATCTTTTAAAAGCGGCCAAGAAGCATACCGACTCACCATAAACATTTAGCTAGTTTTTCCTCAAGAGTATTGTCAGGCCCGTGCATCGAATTATTTTGACGCTAGTGAAAAGCAGACTGCAGCTGCATGGAACAGATAAAAGCAGTAGCTAGAAAACGTAAAAAAATGAACCACAGAGAACAGAGGTAAAGTAATTTGGATGGGTGATGTCCATGTAATTAAGAAATTGAAACGCAGCGAGCTACTTAATTTTATGCGGCAGAACACTATTTAGACGTCAGCCCCCACTCAGATGCTTACATGGGGTAGCTACAGTAAATCCTTGTTGTTTTTCTTTCGGGTATGAGAATAGAACAGCTCCATAGCACCTATAAATGAATGGTTGTTTGTCCAAAATTCGGGGTAATCGCCTTGTTTCTTTATCAGTGCCGCTGAAATTTCAATAATGCTATCGTTATCGGGATGAGCTAAAGGCCAAATGTTTTCCGGTGCTGCTGCAGTTCTTTGCTCTCCTTCAACACCTTCAGCTCCTTCAAGATTTACCCCTTCGTCATCAGTACTTTTAACATTCAAGGGCATCGACCAAAATTGGTTTAATTTGGCAGTTGGATACACTATTGGCTGAGGGGATTTCTGGTTTAAGGCGTTTGTTTCTCGCTTAACATGTGTCGGCGTATACATATGCTGCTGATATTCCATTTCAACACTTTCAGGCAAGCTTAAGTGTTCAGAAAAGGCCTGACCTAGTTCCGTTTTTTTTAGTTCTGTATGTAGTTCTTCTGGGGGCAGTCCCCGTAGTTGAAACAACAACATGGGACGTGAATCTAGTATATTGGCAATACGATAATAGACCCCTGCAATGTGTTTACAGGGATTGCTGTAGTCTGGACAACTGCAGCTGGCCTCTACATCATCATATGATGTAGGTAGTAAGCGGTCACTTTCGAAGGCGTCCTCAATATTAGCTGGTATTTCGTTTAACATCAGTTTTGACAACCACAGCGCATTGCCACTTATGTTTTTAATGATCCTTTGCCACTGTAATGGCTTTATTTGATCAAATTTAAGCACCACTTTATACCTTGGCTCCTCTGTTACATTAAAATAATGATTAACGTTACCTCGTATAGTGGCTTTTATTTCATTTGCGCTAATGTCAAAGTCCAACACGCGACTATCTGTTCTATAGGCTTTACCGCGCTGCAGTCGGCCGGGATCAATATAAGTTTCTAGGGCTTGCACAAATGCGCCACCCCACCAACTTTTATGTATTAGTTTTGCTGCCATCGTTTACGTCCTATTAGTCTTGTTTGCTGAGTTGAATAAGCTTGATAAATGACTTGGCGTTCAAAGACGTTAGCCATGATTCGTCGTTACCTACTATTGAGTCGGCTACTTTTTGTTTATCCACTAGCATTTGATCGATCTTTTCTTCTACCGTGCCTAAGGTGATAAATTTATGGGCAAATACTGTTTTTTGTTGACCAATTCGATAAGCGCGATCGGTCGCTTGGTTTTCTACCGCAGGGTTCCACCAGCGATCAAAATGTATAACGTGATTGGCCTTAGTGAGTGTTATTCCCACGCCGCCCGCTTTTAATGACAATACAAAAATACTGGCGGGCGAATTTGGCTCTTGAAATTGCGCGATCATCTCTTCACGTTTTTTACGGGATGTCCCACCATGAAGGTAGTGGGTGTTAAAACCTAAGTGAGTTTTTAACAAGGTTTGCAGCGCATCACATATCTCTTTAAATTGACTGAAAATAAGAAGACTTTCGCCATTATTAATCGCTTCTTTGGCTAGCTCGGTGAGACGTTGTAATTTTATCGAACGTTCAATACTAAATTCACTGCCGTCTTGCAACAATTGAGCGGGGTGATTACAGCACTGCTTTAAACGCAATAACGCCGACAAGAAAATTATTTTATGCTCGCTGGTTTCTTGGGCCTCATTAATACTTGCTTCAACTTCATTCACAATAGACTGGTATAAGGACGCTTGTTCTTTGGTCAGCTCGCAATAGACTTTTTGCTCAATTTTATCAGGCAGATCTTGAATTATGTTTTTATCTGTTTTCAAACGGCGCAAAATAAACGGTTCGACTAAATTTTTAAGAATACTGGTTTTTCTAAGGTCGTTATCTCGCTGTACCGGGATTTCATACTCTTTTCTAAAGGTCGCGCGAGTGCCTAATATTCCTGGATTTAGAAAGTTAAATAAAGACCATAAGTCCATCAATCTGTTTTCAATCGGTGTACCGGTTAAGGCAATGCGACTATTCGCTTGGATAGCATAAATAATCTTGGTTTGCGCCGCTGAGGGATTTTTAATATTTTGCGCTTCGTCAATGATCAAACGTGACCATGTCGCACTGTGAAACAAAGCTTTATCTTGTCGTATCAATCCGTAAGAGGTGATCACCACATCGTTATCCGCCATGATCTGACTCAGATCTTCTTTTTTAGTTCGCTTTGCACCATGGTGAATAGTCGCTCGAATACTCGGAGCAAATTTCTCTAATTCTTTAAGCCAATTCCCAATAACCGACGTTGGTGCAATTAATAGGGCCGCTTGTTGTTTAGGGGCGTGCAATAACAAAGCAATAACTTGCATGGTTTTACCTAGGCCCATGTCGTCAGCCAAGCAGGGGTTCATGCCTAAATTTTCTAAATAACTCAGCCAAGACAAGCCCCTTAATTGGTAAGGTCTTAACTGAGCGCTTAAGTTGTTGGGCTGATCTATTAAGGCTAACTGGTCTTTATTCTTCAAACTTAACAACATGTTATTGACGGCATCATCAAGCTCAATACTATATTGCTCTTCATTGGCTGCCATGATTAACAAGTCTTTTAAATTACCGCTGTCTTTATCTCGTTGAGAGCTCTCGATCAGTTTCTGCATTTTGGCCATTTCAGGGGGATCAAGTTGCATCCACTGACCCCGAAAATACACTAGCTCAGACTTAGACTCGATTAACTGCTGCCATTCTTTGGCGCTCACTTCGTCTTCGCCAATGGCATAACGATAATTAAAATCGATTAACGCATCCTGACTTAAATAAGCAGGCGCGGCGGTATTACCAGAGTTTTCCCCAGCGCTAGGCTTTTGGCTACCGCGCATTTTTATTTTGGCTTTTAAACGTCCTGATGCCGTCCACCATGAGGGAACACTAATTTTATAACCGCAAGCATGTAAGGCCCAGGCATCTTCTTTTAAAAAGTCAAAGGCTTGATCGGTAGTCAAAATAATTAAACGCTGTTGCATATTCTGGGCGAATACTTGTTCCAACAAGGGATATATTCTGCAAGCGTAGCCAAGTTGCAATAATAAGTTTCGCTCAATTGACGTGCCTAACATTTGGCTAAAAAAAGCGTGTTTAAGGTCTTTTTCTTGCCAGAATTCAGCCAAATTAATCATAAAAGAAGGGTCAACTTTCGCTTGCAACAGCACTTCTAAACCCCAGTCAATACCATGATTTGATGTTGCTTCATTAAGCCTAAAACATAATTGAAAAGGGGCGCCAAATTGGTCGTAATTTAAATTGTTATGCCACAATCGCCACGACTTCCACTCCTGTTCAGTGGCTTGTGCTTGTTTATAGTTGAAGCTACTACCAATAAAACTGTCTTGCAGCTGTTTATGCACCGTATTGGGATAAACAGTCTTGTTGATCAAATTATTTAACACCACTTCAGAAAAATGTTGTAGTACAGCAATAGGCATTAAGTTCATATTTTTAAACAAGGCATCATCAACCAAGCAAGCTGAAAAAGGCATGAAAGGAGCTATTTGCCGCATGCGTTGTTGATAGTCTGCTGACAATGGCTGCCACTTATTATGAAACTCGACTTTAGTTTTTATTTTTTGCGCGATCATAAAAGGAATATATTGGTCTTTTTGGATAACAGTGCTTAATTCAACTGCCATTTTTAGCCAAAATTTTGCATCATCAGCCAGTTGCAGATCATCTTCAAAATAATAAGACAGGAAATTAAGCTCTTTCAAAAAAGCCAGTGGCTGCTCTATTTTTATCACATTTAGTACAAAGCTCGCCATACCTGCATAGGTACCATCGTCCAGGCCATCCACATCGACGCTTAAGTTGACGATAATAGGCGACGGTATTGGCCGCTTGGCATGATCACATGGCAGTTGCACGGTGATGTGCTCAATGACGGCATCATGGGATGTTTTCTTCGTGAATGTTCGTTTTTTAACCGGTAAAAATCGATCGAAATACTCACCAAACCATCTAACTAGAGTCGCCTCCGGTGCCTGAAAAGGGTAAAATTCGTTGTTTTTTGAGTCGCCACCGCTAAGCGCTGATTTAGTCTTAGCGCTTTTGGCTTGCTCTAACCACAAATACAAACAACCCGTATTATTAAAGTCGTTGCTTATTTGTTGCCAAAATAAATGGATGATTTGCACTTATTCTTTACTACTTTGATTTTTGATAGGTGTATTTTATGTTTATCAAGGCTGCCTTGGCTAGGACTGATTCTTGTTGGGGCGTAACACGTTTTAATCACCGCTAGTTTTGCTATCGGTCTTGAATATGACAACGTAGTAAAATAAGATAAAAATCAAGGATGTACGCAATAACATTGTCCCAATACACCGCACTTTTTGATGTGGTGTATAAAGCCAACAGGCCTTAGGTCAGCGATAAAAAATATCAAATAGCGCCAGACTAAACACAACTAAATCAGAAGTAACATGGACAAAATCAAAGATAAAATTAAAAAACTGATAGCTTTGAGCGAGAGTGCAAATCCGCACGAAGCCAGCAGTGCGCTATCCAAAGCGATCACCTTGATGCAAAAATACCAGTTATCCCAAACTGATATTAACAAAACGGATTTGCTGACTGTCACGCAGGATCATTACCAACACAATATGTCCGGGCAGGACGGTGCGCTTATCAGTGGGATTGCAGCTACTCATGGGGTTTTCATGTTTAAAGTACCCGCCAATCGCGACACGGGGAAAAGGGCTCAGGTGATCTTAACTGGTTTAAAGGGCGACATTGAGAGTACGCAATATTTCATTGAAATTGTTGCCCGGCAAATTAATGCTCAAGTAAGCCACTGGAGACGGCTAAACAATGCAAGCGTTGCCAACGGAAATGACTATAAATGGGGGCTTGTGATGGGATTCGTGAAGCGTTTTAAAGAGGAGATGAAAGTGATATCAACTGAGGTTGGTAGCGGAATGGTTGCTGTTGACACTCGATTCTCAGAGGCTGAACAATTCGCCCGAGTTTCATTTAAGCTTCAGTCGGGAAAAACTTCCGCCCGATCCAACGATCACCGAGCAAATGGTACCCAAGACTCAGACAAGATAAGCAGTGCCCGAGGTGTCCATGGTGCTTTAAGTGCATTAAGATTGGAAAAATTTTAATGTAGTGTCCAGCAATGCTGGCGCGCGCAAGGCGTTTGGTAATAACGTTCCTGCTGTTTTGTTACCTGCTTTTAACTCGGCTTCTGCACGGGTGAAACTCGTTTGGTTCAATAAGTTATATTAGCTACTTTGCCAGCGAATTTAGCGACATAAATCGTTCTATATGCAGGTCTACTGTTCTCAATCAGCTCAATCAGCTCAATGGGCAGGTCTTGTGCAAACGTAATTGCATCCTTGGTTAAATGACTGTTTGTTTACTTGGCAGCAAAAGCGTCTTTAATAAAGCTGTATTCAGCAGAGCGGGTAAATTTATAAAACCGTGCAATTATAAAGGGTAAACCGATTGCAGATGTTGAAGCTAGAGTGATTGCCTCTTTAATTATTTGCAACAATATCAAGGCGATAGCCATAGTTTTATAGACTTGCTTCCAGATGGCATTAAAACTATCTAGAAACTTTTGTAATTGTGCTGGTTCGGCGGAGTCAGCAATAAACACTTTAAAGTCAAAATCTAGATCACGGTAAATGGCATATTCGGTTGTAGAGCCTTTAAATAATTTATGAGTAAAAACAAATAACCCATCGTTTAAAACCTTCACTGTTCGGTGATAAAAACTAATAACAGGTAGCGATAATTTTTTTATGGCGATAGCCAAAGATTCAATTTTTTCTGCAAACCATTCAACCCCTTTTTTTAGTTGTCGATAAGCCCAACGAAATGCTCTTTTAATGCCATCAAATAACCAAGCGCCCCATGTTTTTTCATTAATTTTTTTAGATAAGGCTCTAGCATTTTCTTCATTTTTCGATAAATCACGAATTGCCTCTACCACCAATTCCGATTGGGTTGCGTCTGACTCGCCAATTTCAAACTCAGCAAAATATTTTAAACATATCTTGATTAAATCTTGTGCACTCACTATTGGTTCAACGGGCAAGTTTTCACTAAAGCAAAGAAGTGTTGCTGCCTTAGACAGGGGATTGTCGCCCTTATAACTAATAGGGTTTTTGTTGGCACTTAAGCCAGGAGCAAGCCCCTCAAAACCATGTAGCCATAACTCAATTGCTAATACGCCTTTTAATAGATCATGCCTAAACTCAAAATCCGAGTGTAAAATTTTGTCATAGTTGGCATAGAGCAGAGGAGTCAATTTATCGAAATCGTAGAGGTAAGTTAATATTTCAAGTTCATCTACCGACTCGGGTACAGCATCTAGATAACGTAAAAATGTTTTCCAAGTCTGTAGCCCAGAAGCTCGGTTGACCTTATGTACCCGTAGGGTGTTATTACGATCTTTTACAATACCCAGTACTCTCAACCTTAACTCAATACTTTTATTGAGTGCTGGTCGGCGACCCTCAATCAGCCAATGAGCTAAGTGGGTCGGTTCGTCAAAGGTATAAAGCTGTTGCAGGGCCTCCCATGTTTGTAATCCAAGCCAGCCGTCATTACTAATATTGGCGTCACTCTGGAATTGACTTAAGGCCAACTTTAATTTTTTTTGGTTATTGGGGCGTCGCTGAATGGAACTGCGTGGGCCTCTAATTCGGCTAGGTTTTGCGGTAGATAGATAGCCAAGTTGATAAAAACGCTTCCAGACATGTTGATACAACTGTTTATCTTGGCGTAATGCCCGGAAGTTTGTTTGGCTGGTGGGAACAGAAATTATCTTTCCCGGTCGTTCAACTTTGCCCAAAATGGTTTCAAAACCGACCAGTTGATCAAATCCTGTTGGCATATCCGCAAGTTCGCTGATTTCCATTTTGCGATTACCCCTTCAATTATTACTCTTTTACTTAAGAAGTGAGCTTTCCCAGCGCTAGACCAATCACTTTAGATCTGAATTCAGAGCCATTTTTAACTGCGCTAGCATGGGTTTGAATAAGAGCTTCGGTAACGCCAGTTTCAGCAATGAAATTGGCCGAATCTCCATCAATTTTAATCTGAGTTGCCAAAGCTAGTTTCAATTTACCTTTTACTTCAGGCTCGTTACTACGCACAGTGGCCAGCATCGAATCCCATTTTAATTTATTATCTGCATCCACAACCACCTCTAATTCGCCAGTATAGGTTTCTACCGACAAAGTGGCTAAGTCTCCAACTGCTTCACTAATTGATGCTGCAATATTGTTCCATCCCTTACCTTCAGCCATGATTTGTCCTTGATTTTGTAGTGAGTGAAATATTATAGTTACTTTTTGTTGTACGAAAATCAAGCAGTAATGTTGTGGGTAAGTTAAAAAAATTATTCGACCGTTTATTAATTTCAGATAGCCGTTAATAGCGCAGAACATTTCTACTTAAACATCAGTTTAGAGTAACAAGGAAAAGGACATAGAGATGGAAACTAATATTAAACTGCAAGACACTCTCGATAATAAAGGACAGCAAACAACTCATTCACCCAATAATCCCAGTCCATCATCCCCAGAGCAGAACAGCAATAGCATTAAGTTACCAGGCCTTGAAATTGGCTTTCCAACCACTTGGTCAGGCTCTCTTTTTGGTCTCGGAATTGTCATTGCAATAGTGATTATTTTTTTATCATTTTCACCAGAATTTAGAGAGAACTTCGCTGCAAAGTATTTGGGGATTAAAATCGAGCAAGGAAATGATCAAACCGAAGCCTCATTTCAAGATTCATTAGCAGTAGTAAAGGTGGAAAATGAGAATTTGTTAGCCAAACTAGGTGAAAGTGAAAAAACTATTGCTGGCTTAATAACTAATTTAAATGATATTAAAACCAAACTGAGTAGCAATGGTAAAAAAGATGATAATTTAGTAATAGTTAATAACCTTGTAAGGCAGGTATCAGAGGCTCTTGATAAAAATAAAGAGGTACAAATCAAGCCCCAAACGGCAGAGCAAACAGCTAAAGAAATTGTCAAAGGATTAGTAAAACAGAAACCATACCAAGTGTTAGTCACATATTTTTTCAAAAAGAGAAGCTTTTGGACCGACAATTATTATTGGGTTTATTTCCACTAGTAGAAAAGGACATACTAGGTGAATATCCTAGTTTGTTTTCCGCTGAGAATTCAATGATGGATGCAATAAGTCGCTTGGTTGATTTAAAAGTACTTGCAAAAACACAAATGAAAAGAGGCACTATTGGTTATGGTGTTTACCAAAATAGTCCGACATTACAGATATTTAAAGACGAACTGGCTTTAGTCAAATAACCTTCTATAGGTAACATCAAAATGAATCGAGGTCACAATAAAGCTTAGGTAATACCTAAGCATGTGCTGCACCCAGAAGGTATTTTTGGTGCACCGACAATCAGCGGTTCTGATCTTGCAGAAACAACCCTATTGATTTCTGCTAGAAACTAAAGTTGTTCGATATACCTACATTTTGGAAAACCACTACAGCCCATAAATGCATTACCAAGGTTCGCTCCTTTTTTAGCGATTCGTTGCACCATAGGCGAAGCACACTTTGGGCATGTGGTGGTGTTTGTTAGTTTAACTATTGGTTTAATGATTGGTTTAACTGAAGTTTGCAGAGGCTTAGTGGTTTGCACGTCAGCAATCAATTTAAGTAATTGCTCACCGTTAATCAGCTCAATGGGCAGGTCTTGTGCAAACGTAATTGCATCCTTGGTATAAAGTGACCAGAACTGACCACATAAACACTCACAGCGTTTGACGCCTGCAAGACACCAAACATTTCACGCACAATCGACACACCCACTTTAGCGTTACGCCATTGTTTGCATTGCACAATGTGTAATTTACCGTCTTTGCGTAAAGTAAGGTCGATACCACCATCAGCACCACCCACCATGTTTTCTTGTACAGCAAACCCCTTACGGCGAAAAGCCTCACCCACCAACACCTCAAAATCACTCCAAGACGTTTCTCGAAGGGTGTCGATACTGCTTTGTTTCTTAATCAGTTGTTTGCGTTTTTGGTGGTTAAAAATTGATAAAATGGCAGGGAACAAGAATATACCACCAAACCACTCAGCCACGTTTTGCGCAGCAGTCGCAAACGATGATATGTATAGATTGCTAATTTCCAAATTAGGAACCACAAACTTAAGCGCCACATACACACAGATGCCCGCAAAAACACTTACCCACCAAGGTAAGTAACCTGAACTAGCGCTAAGCCATACCGTCCAGCACCGCTATTATTGCGCCTATCTTCGTTGAACTTGCTCGCAATAGCGGGCTATTCCTTCACAAGCTCGCCTAGATAAACACAATAATATCAGCACTGGATGCATTAAATCAGCGGCTTAATAAATAGTAAGATTCTAACCTATTGTTTTTATTGGAGTTACTTCAGAGGAAGCGGCACGTCTTAAGCCTAGTTCAGGTTAGAAAGAAAACTCTTCATGAAGTGAAGGGTTGTTACGACTCATGATCAATCCGTGATTTAAAAATAAGAGTTTAAATATACCCGCAAGTCAAAGTTGATCAATATGCCGTTTGATAACTGGTTATTAGATTTTATATTTTGGTGGGTTATGTAATTCGAGGGTATTTCTTTTATCTAAGAAGTTGTTACGATGGGTGTCGATATAATTATAATGTGGTTCGGAGTTCATCAGAGGCCTGAAATGATAAAACCATTTCAATAAAGAGCCTGAATATATGTCAGAACTAAGCCATTTTTAAGACTGCCTTCAACACAACAGACTAGCGGTAAGAGAATATTACAACGGTATTTGTGCTGAAAATCAGCACAAAGGGGCAAGTATTGCGTTGACTTCACGGGAGCGTCCATATCTGTCTACTTAGCTACTTGCAGGCTTCCATGACCACCACTGTCGGTGACTCATCTCATCAGCCTCGTTAAGAACAGCGATAATACTACCCGTATATTTGCCCAGAGCACCCAACAAGGTTAATACGCTTAATTGATGATTTCGCAGCTCAATACTTGGCTTATGCCTTCCCCTGCCAACGATCGACAGCTTAGGATACAAAGCCCATGACTCGGGGTTTTGGTGGTGTAATTACCTTACCAAGTAAAGAGTTTTCACCTTGGATATTCTACCGATTTATCTCGGCGCACTGGATGTCTCTTTAATTCAATTTAGTGAAAACAGTTAAGTTATAGGCGAGAAATGTCTGATCTTTGCTCCCTCATTGATATGAAAGAGATGTAAATATGGGAAATATGAGGTAACGTGTATTTTCACTTTATAATATATGATGTTTATCCTATTTATACTCCAAATACTCGGGGCATTCATCTCAGCCCACTGAGCATCCACGGAAAAAATTAATTTGTGATTTAAAGTGCGGCCAAAAATTGTAATCATATTGTCTAATCAAAATTGGAATTTTAATTTGCTCTTCTCTAAAATCACATTCACCCTACTGTTACTAACTCCCTTACTGCTAATTTCCAATTCATCTCATGCTAAATTGATAATTCGAGGCTCTTTGGCAAAAAGTGCCGGTGGTGGTGATCTCGAATTTCTATATTTGGTGCCTGGTAGCTCTCCACAAAGTTCTGTGGAGCCTCAAAAACTCAGGTTCATTGATTACATGGATGAATATATTACAGCTTTTCCTGTGCATGACCTGGGAAATGCAGCTAGCTTAGTTCCCCTTTTAAGTGAAATAGAATTTCAAATTCCGGGGGAAACGGGTACTCCCGACTTTGGCCAAAACGATTTGTGCAGTCCAGTATATTGTTTTTATGAATTCGCACTTGACGAAGCATTAATGCTGCAAGGTTTGATCTATCCCATTGATGAAAGTGAACACGTCATATCGAACTATGTATGGTCTATTTTAGATGCTAATGACAATGTGTTGTTTAATTTAAGCGCCACAAGAGATGACAATAATATTTTTAATGTACCTTTAAATACATCTCAACGTGACTTATTAGGTGTGGGTAGCTATAAAGTGTCTGTAACAGCCACACACAGTGCTGCTAACGATTCTCATTTTAAGGTGTTTGGTCTCGATGGGCAACCATTGACTTACCTTACCGACACAGAGAAGTACCAATTAAACACTGATGGAAATGTTTTCATTGAAACCTCATCGATATATAACCTTAAAGTGACAGAAGCTCAGCAAACTGTCGATGTTCCTGAGCCCAGATTATTGTTTTTATGGAGTGGTTTATTAATAGCCCTTATGTATATGGGTAAAAAGCGTCAAGCTGGACGCTTCTAAAGTGAAACGTCATCTTCAATTAACGTTCGAGCCTCGTTTAAATTACGGTTTATGTTGTCAAAAATTAATTTAATGCCCGGCTCGTCTTTTATGTGAGCAAATAACGGGTCAAATTGACTCCATCTTTCGCGCCAGCCTTTGCTATATGCAACCTCTAAAGCTTGCTTTGCTTCAGGCAAGTTACCATTGAACGCGGCAATCCTTGCTTCTAAATAATCATAGTCACTCTGTTGGTAGGCTGCTGCTCGAGCATTAACAAGTAATTGCTGGCATTGTTCGATTATTGATTGTGCCTTTTCAACCAAACCATTTTGTCTTTTAAGATAAGCGATTTCAATCGCCGGCATACACAAGGGCTCATTGTATAGCTCTTCCTTAGAAAATAATGTTGCAGCATTGCCCATTAACGACATAGCTTTGTCATGGTCACCATACAAGAAATGATACCAACCAGCCTCATATAGCACCCATCTCTCATTTGGGTATGCTTTCAATGAAAAGTCCATAGTCTCAAATACTTTGGTGTATCTGCCCTGTGCAACCAATAAATTGACCTGCCAGTCGTCACTGTTTATGTATTTTTTAGCTAAATCTACCGCGCCCACTTGTAGTAATATACTGATTAGAGACGTACGGTACTGCTCGCTATCCGGCGACTGTTGCAACGCTAGGCTCCAAGCATTTGCTGCACCAGGTAAATTTCCGGTTCGGGCGGCAACGTCTGCTAGTCCGCGATAACCTAAAGCAGAATTAGGATAAAACGTGGTAAGTTTTTCAAAGTAACTCCTTGCCTCTTCAAAATCACGTCGGCGATTGGCTTCATGCGCAACAGAGTAAAGTACCAGTGATGATGCAGGGTCTAATAGAAAAGCGTCTTGTAAACTATCCAAAGCATCGTTGTATCTTTGCATTTTTCTTAGCGCTAAATATTTCCATAAATATGTTTCTGCTGAACTAGGATTTAATGAGATAGATTTTTCATAAAAACTGAGTGCTAATTCATATTTACCATTCATCGCATAGCTTCGACCAAATAAAGCTTGAGCCTCGGACAAGTTGGGATTTCTGATGATAGCCTTTTGCAAGTTTTTATTTGCCAAAGTTGTCGCAACATCCAAATCAAGGGTGCCATAGCTTTCATCAACATCGGCGAGCAGTAACAGTGTTTTCGCCAAACCAATTTGAGCCGAAGCATATTCGGGATCAAGCCCTAAGGATTGCTCAAATAACTTACGTGCCTGTGTAATACTTTCAGTGGTTCTATAAGATAGTTCTTCTTGAGCTTGCAAATAGAGCAGCAGAGCATCGCTGCTGGCAGTTTTTGACACACTCGTTACTTGTCCCTCCTGGACATAGGTATCTTGTATTAAATTTACGATGGCGCGGCTTATTTCTTCTTCAACGACAAATATATCAACCAATTTTCGGGAAATGGTTTTGCTCCAAATAACGTTCCCATCCTTAGTATTCACCAGCTCAACACCTACTCTCAATTGGTCACCGTTGCTTCTAATCGTACCGGTAAGCAAAGTTGATACATTCAGCAATCTACCAATAACGACAGGATCATCATATAGCTCAGCAAGTCGGAATGAAGAAGAAGATGAAGAAACCTGTAAATTATTAAAGGTGCCTAGTAAGCTAATTAATTCTCTTGAGATACCATTTGCAAGATAAGCTTGGTCCCTATCTGTACTGCGATCAATAAAAGGCAAAATGCCTATCGTTCGGCTCTCAACTAATTGGTCAAGGTTGTCTTGTGTTTTAGAAAACGATGACATCGTGCTGTTATAAACAAGATAACTTGAAATTGCCACAACAGCCGAAACCAAAAACAAACCCAACCAATGCCTCATTAACAAAGGTTCTAATTCTTGATTATCGTTGTTTGGCGTTCGTTTTATTCCGTGGGCGGTAAATTCAAAAAACCAGGCAACATATGCGGCGATAGGAAAGCCCGCAATGACCAAGACAGAAACCAGTGTAATAAACGATTGTGGTATGGCTAAACCTGAAGAAAAAACTGATATTATCTGAACAACAATCCAGCCGAGAATCGTATAGGAGGATACTATTGCTATCACACCTCTACGTCTTATTTCACTCATTAATCGGGTAATCATATTGAAACTTTAAAATACATATTTACCTTAAGTTAATGCATTCAATCACATTACTCAAATCGAATTATAAACATCGCCATTCTTAGAACACTATCTCTGCAGAGAAGGGAGTGAAAGCCGGCGGTTTTTCGTCTATTACTCAACTGTTTACACGTAATTCAGAATTCAAAAGTGTCCGTCGTTAGAACCACACTAGCTGAGATTGACGTTCCAAGGTAGTAGTTTTTCTGGGTCGGTATTTCCGGCTGTTATTTGGTTCATTACATGCAACAAGTAATCATATGGCACGAGGCCATTGGCTTTAGCGGACTCAATAATAGAATAAAGCGTCGCACTCGCATTGGCACCGTTGGGAGTTTGACTGCACATAATAGTGGTTCCTTTAATTCCGCAAGGTAACCACTCATGTTTCAAACATATATAAAATCCCGATCGTTTCGACGTGCGGCAGCAAGATTACCGCAATCAGAGTTAGCTGAGTTTATTCAGTATTTTCTAGATCACGGATATGCTCACAAGACTATACACCGCTATTTGTGCGCCGTGATCCACTTTGCTGACTGGATGACAAAGCGAGGGATAAGTTGTAGCGATGCAACGGCTCGAGATAAACGTGAATTTGTTCGGCATCGTATGAGTGATCCCAGTTCTTCTGGTTTGTTCATGCACAACAAAAACACCTATGCAGTCTCACTTTCTCATTGGCTTCGGTATTTAGCTAATGATGTTAAGATATTATCAACGAATAATTGACTTGTTGAGGAATTTGACTGCTATCTACGTGAAGTTGCAGGGCTCGCTAGGTCGACTCGTATATATCATTTCCGCAATGCTCGTGAGTATTTAAACTGGCTTGCTTCGTCAGGCTCAACACCGATATACCTAAGCATCTTCAAAATGCAGGTTTGAATTGTTGAAAATTGTCATTAATGGTACTGCCAAGTGAATCAGAACAGAATTAACAGGACGAACAGAATTAACAGCAGAATTAACAGGACATCAGCCACGATAATTCTTTAATTTTAAACTTAACTGCTCTAACTAATTCCAATCTTTGGTGGCCCCGCCACTGCTTTTCCCGCCTTTAAAGTTTCAGCACAAAAAGGCTTATTTTAGGGGCAAATGACATGGGTGAAACTGGTTTTTTTAGAAGCACGGCTTCGCCCAGTTGAACAGCTCGACAAGCGACCGCCATGGACGGCGGAAGGTAGAACAATGTAGGAGCAATTGTCGAGAAGTCGAGATTGGGTGTGGATTATCATGGACGTATGATTGACTAGGTTAAAGCGTTCACATCAGGTAGGAACTATAGCGCGTCAACTATCTTGACCGGTCGTCTGTTAAGGTTCGATACTGAAATTTGGAGAGAATTCAGAGTCGGGTTATAAAGAGATAAAGCATGCGCTAACGCTTACCGCCATCCCGCGCGGCGTCCGCATTGCCTTTTTCACACCGCATCCCGCGCGGCACCAGCTTGCTGTACGACTTGCTTTTTGCCTACAGCAGCAAAAAGTAAGCAAAAATTGCCGCTCGAGGGCAATGCTCTTCATCCAATAACCCACTCTCTTTTGCAGTATTTCAGAGGCTTTTACTTTGAACATTGGCAACGTTTTCTGCATATTGTTATTGTTTATCAGATTGTGATCAAATAAGCTGCCGCGCGCGTTTTTAAACAATTCATTGCGTCTGATATTCGCCCATCATCAGTATTAAAAATAAGAATTTTATTATGAAACAGCTAGTCAATGTTTGCAGCCTTGTATTTATTACCCTATCACTCACATCTTGTGGTTTATTCCGTGGTTCAGAGTCAGCAATTAAACGTTTGACAGAACACAACATAAATACCTCTTCGGGCATCACTCAAGGGCAATCTTTTGCTGCCACTGAATCAGTAGTCAGTTGGTTTGATATTCCCTATGCCCAACCACCAGTGGGCTATTTACGATGGCGTGCTCCGCGTCCTTTAATTAATCCAAATAAGGTCATTGTCGAAAAAACAGCCACATCTTGTGTGCAAGAGGCTTCGAATTACACTGGTGTGGCAGGTGAAGGCATAGTGGGCACTGAAGACTGTTTGTATTTGGATATTCGCGCTCCTAAAGATTTTGCTGACAAAAGTTATCCAGTGATGTTTTGGATCCATGGCGGTGGCAATGTCAACGGTCATAAAGATTATTATAATTACACTAATTTGGTCGCTGCAAAAAATGTCATAGTGGTATCGATTAACTATCGTCTTGGCGCACTAGGTTGGTTTAGTCATCCGGCTATTCAAAATTTGCAAGAAGGGCTCGACAAAACCTCAAATTTTGGCAGTTTAGATATTATTGAGGCTTTAAAATGGGTGCAAAGCAATATTGCAGCCTTTGGCGGTAATCCCAATAATGTCACGATTTTTGGTGAATCTGCCGGTGGCCATAATGTATACACCCTACTGGCCTCTCCCTTATCCAAAGGACTATTCCATAAAGCGATTGCGCAGTCTGGTTACACCATCAGCAACAGTGTTGAAAATGCTTACGATTATCAGAATGAAAATACCTATGTGACCCAAGGTTCTTGGCACATTGTTGAAGATTTACTCGCCGCACAAAAGATGCCAAACCAAGCCCTTAATACACCTGAGCAACTTCACGCCATCCTTAAAAGTGCCAGCCCCGAAGCATTAATGCAGCTTTACATTAACAAACCCGGTGTCATCAACTATCAACCACTGACCACTAATGACGGCATTGTTATACCTAAAGAAGGTCTTGCTAGTGCATTGGGCAATCCGCTTTACGCAAAAAATGTGCCTGTCATTGCTGGGGCAAATAAAGACGAAGTCACGCTGTGGTTGGGTCTACACCGCTATTTTATGAACACCAGTTATGTGTTTACCAAGTTGTTGCCGCCTATTGTGTCCATCAAAGATCCGCAACTATTTAATTTTTGGGTGCGAGTGCGCTCACAAGCATGGAAAGCACGAGGTGTCGATGAACCTTTTGATGCGCTAGAACAAGCTGGTTATGATAATTTATTCGCCTATCGATTTGATTGGGATCATCAAGCGAGTTCATTTTTTGCTGACTTCCCTAACATCATTGGCGCTGCACATGGTACGGATATTTCTTTCGTTACGGGTGACTATAAGTTTGGGCCCATCTCTAGCTATATCTATCCTGAAGGGGATGCTCGTGAACAAATGAATCGCACTTTTATGAATATTTGGGGGGATTTTGCGACAAACGGCACACCGGATAAGTCTCTTGGTTTTGATTGGCAAACCTACAAAAGCGACCAAAAAGCCTATATACATTTGGATAAAGATGAACTACTAGCTTTAGATTTTGAGTCAGAGACCCTCACTAGTCTGTTGACTAAAATTGCTGAGAACAAGCATGCTGATACACTAGAAAAATGCATGATGGTTTGGGAAACGCTTGTTAATGTGGGTGACCGAGATATACCCCGCTACAAATCGTGGAACAATAATCAGTGTGCCAACTTTGACGCCCGCAAAGCTCAAGAAAGCATAGCTGCGGAGTTAATTGAAGAATTTGGTGATACCACGGTGATTTAATACCAATTTACAAAACGCTACGTAAAATGCAAGTTTGATTGGTTAGAAAACGTGGACATATTTTAATTTAGAGCACATACCCACATCTATTTTGTTCAAATGATAGTTTGAAAATAGTTTTTACACAGTCTGGGTACATACTTCCCATACGACTTTGAACAACCAACGACAGCTTTTTGCAGTTAACATGTCATATGATTTGGTGATCATCAATGTCGATCAAGCCTAAGTAACCATCTTTTTGCATAACACTACCATTTCTTGTGATAAATGTATTTATGCTAGCAATTCTTTACATACCGAAATTAGCGGTAATGCTTGTAAAAGAAAAAAGGGGCAGTTTATCACCTTTCAAATCAGCATAATCAACACCTGTTGAATAGGTCAGGAATGTTGTTTATTCTATTTACTCTCACTTCCACTTCTAGAGTTGCAACTTTCTGATTTCTATATTTAAATCAGGTGAAAATTATGTTTAGTAACTCAGGTGAAAATCATGTTTAGATTCGGTTTCGTTTTGTTCATTTCTGCGCTTTTGGCAGGCTGTGGTGGCGCTGCTAATGACGGTGGTGACAGCGGTTTACTATCCGAACCCACTCGTCAACTATTGTTAGTCAAGCCAACTTATAATGGAAGCGTTGAGATCGCCAAAATACCGAGCAGTGAAGCCTCTAAACTTATCTATGAGCTTTTTTATAATCTCGATCTGCTTAATACCTTTAGTTTTTTTGGCGAGTATAATTCCTTTCTGATCTTTGACGATAATTACCAAGCTAGTCGAGCAGTTACTGATGATGACTGTTCCGCGGGTTCACTTACCACTCAGGAATTTCCGAGTGAGAAAATCATAGAAGCGACGTATAATAATTGTGTCATAGATGGCTTATTGATCAACGGTACCTTAGCGCTAAAAGTTGTCGGTGCAATTACAGAAACAATGCCTGAATTAAACGTTGTCCCTGAACTCGAATTTACCCTTGTCGGCTCCGATGAAACACTATCCATATCAGGTTATATTCAAGTACGGGCTGGTTCTAATAATGAAGAGGCGCAAGCCACTTATCAAATAGTATTCAGTAATTCTGATGGTGAACAGATTTACTTCGACGATTTTACTGTGTCTAGTAGCTTCTGGGCGGATGACTATGGCCTTAGCTACAACGGCAATGTCTATTATTCCGAATTGGGTAAGCTCAGTTTCGCCACCGTGACTCGTAAATCCGATGCAGACTATGGTCTGGTGCTTGAAGTAATCGCTAATCAAACCATCTATGTTGATGTTTTACTTCAAGATTTCATGACCATTATGTTCGATAATCTGACCTTACCCGTTAACGCAAGTCTTGCCAGCCTACCAGAGTCGCTTTATGCGGATATCAATCAGGCACCGATTGCACAAATAACCAGTGACCGATCGAACACTGAGCGTCAAAAAGCGATGGTGCTTTCTGCACTATCATCGAATGATCCAAACTATGATGTATTAAATTTTGAATGGCAGCTAGCGAGCGGCCCTACTGGCGCGAACTTTCAGTTATCGCAAAGCCCACAAACTGAATTTATAAGCGATCTCCCTGGTACTTATGTGCTGCAATTGCAAGTAAGTGATAGTAAAGGTGGACTCGATACCGCGCTGTTTGAAGTTTATGTCGAACAGTCGATACCAATCGCCGAATTGAACAAAATCACAAACATTGTAGAAGTAAATCAAACATATCAGGCACAACTCAATGTACTTAACGACCAATATGATGGCCCAATCCAGATTTTGTTAGCTTACGGGCCTGAAAACATGACGATCAGCGCCGATGGAGAAATAAACTGGTATATCAGTGTGCCTGACTTCGGTAAATCGCTTGATGTCAATTTTGGTGTTTATTTGAGTAATACTGATAAACAGGTCGTCATTCCATATTCCGTGCAAGTCAATAGTGCGGCGAACAGTTTAGTGAGCAGTTACAGCAGCAACCTAGTTGAAGTGCTTAATCTGTTTAGCCCTTTAGCTAGCAAAATACAGACTCAATATATATCGCCTGACAAGCAAGGCTTAGCCTTATATATCGGTGAAAGCATAGCGCCGGACTATGCAAAACATATCCTTCAATTCTATCTCGACGACACTAACGTGGTGCGAGCAGAGTGGCTTAATTTACTCATCAATGACCAAGGGAGCTTAGAACTCAAACACGATATCAATGGGGATGGCAGTATTGATTATCTGTATAAACGTCTTGCGCAACAGGAAAGTGAGCGTCGTTGGGAAATTTGGTTGGTCGACGGTGATAGCCAGCAAAGCACTTTAGTAATGTCGTTCGATGATTACAATGCCCCTGACCGAATGCAGGTAGTGAAGTATGGTATTGATAATCGTGATGTCTTAGTACTATATCGAGATTCGACACTAAGACAACCAGATATCTATGATCTACCGAGTTTCGAGTTGTTGTATGACCCCCAATCGTTTGAAGAAACCCAAGGTTTCTGCGATTTTAATCAGGACGGTGAACTAGACATGGTGAATGGAACAGGCATCATTAGTCTACTTGATGATACAAACATTGTTGATTTTATCGATAATTACAGAAACGCCTATGTCATCCAAGGTGTAGAGCATTGCTTTGTCATTGGATCAAATTTTGGCTCTGAAACGTTGTACAAATGGCAAAATAGTCAAGTTGTTCAGCAAAATATTAACCTTGGTAGTACGGTACTAATTGGCAATTTTGATGGTCTTGGCGGTCAAGAATTGATCAGTGCGGCACCAAATGTCGATAGCGACTTCCGTCCGCAATGGCAACTGCACACATTTGATAGTAATGGCAATCCATCGAGTACGATCTTGACTCAGGCAGACAATGTGCTTGTGGATATTTGGAATCGATCCAGTGCTCTAGGTGGTGTGCTCGGAGTAGTGGACTTAGATGGCGACGGTCGAGATGAAATCGTGGTATACGTTGATGAAGCAAATACATTTGGATTGCCAACTGGTGTGGCGGCAATAGCAGTAGTTAATGATGAATTACAGCAAGTTTATGCGGGTGTTACCGAACCGATACCCGCGGGTATCAATAAAATAGTGGACTTAAGCGAAGATGGTGAACTAATCACCTACAACAGCCGCAATGTAGCTATTTACAATGCCTCTGGCACGCAATTATTAAACGATGATGGGTTTAATTACCAGACCTTGCTCCACGCGGAGACTGCAGAAGGCAAAATTTCCTACTATACAACTGGCAACAACTCTATCGGTATAAATAAATACGATGGGAACGGAAATTTGATCTGGCAATCCGAATCTAAGCTATCCACTGTTCATGTCAACGACTTTAAAGTCGTGAATGATGTAGTCTATTTCAGTACCTATGGTGAAAGCCTATTTATCGACGCCAACAGCGGTGAAACACTGCAACAACGAAACATCGATGCTCAGATTAGTGTATTCCCGACCAGTGACCTGTTCTTCGATCACGGTCTGCAAAAATTACGTGAGGTCTCAGGTAATGGTCTTATCGTCAATTGGCTTAGTAATGATGCTGGTACATTTTGGGATGGCCGCACTATCGCTGTAGGGAAAATTGGCACTATTCAATATGACGATGATCCACAAGCAGAGTTTATTGTTGAATATGAGGAATCCAACATTAACAAAATTGGTGTCTTTGATGGACTCACCGGCTTACCAGAAATTATGCGCGCTTGGCATAGCGATGAAAGTCCGTGGTCTTGGTATTATTATGGTCGCAAGTTAAACCATTGTCCTAACGATGAACCACTATGCCGAAATCTGCTAATTGCAGAAAAAAATGTGATTTACAATAAAGACAAATTGACTGGTCATACGATTTGGCAGAGCCCTTATTTTGTCAGTGAAGTATATGATGCCAAAATTACCCGAACCGAAAATCATACTAAACTGGCTATCACCAGTGGTTTCGGTATTCATATTTTTGAGTAAGAAATAAGACTAATAAGGATTAACGAATCTATGCACATCACTGTGAATATGCTCAAACTTCTCGCTACGATGACACTGTCAGCATCGCTCATGGCCTGTGGGGGTGGTTCAGGCAAAAAGGAAGAACAAAAAATCGAACAATCAAGTCCATTGTCGATGACGATTACTGGACCCGCCACTGCCTATTCTTGGCAAAGTATAGTTTACAGCGTGCAAGCCAATAAAATTGGCGTAGAATATTTCTGCCAATGGACGCTAGACAGACAAACTTGGCATGGCACTGGCTCCGATTGCAGTTTCAGTCCCGATGGGTATGGTATCAGCGCAGATACTACTGTTATATTGGAAGTGACGGCATCGACCCAAACCGAGCAGATATCTCGAGAAGTTCAAATTGCTATTGAATATCAATATCGCCTGCAAAATAATCCAAGGGCAGTTGCCGAGCAAGTTTTGCTTGCGCAAAATCAGCTGCTTAACTTAGCCAACACTGGTTTTTATTTAAGCCAAGACCTAGATTTTCCTATCGATAATCGCAGTATGGCGTGTGATTCGCAGGGCAACCGAGTAATGACCCTTAATGATAATGATGGCAGTCAAACAATTTCTACTGGCGATGAACTAATTATTGTTTTTCAAGCCTGCATGTTGAGGACGATGGAAGGCGTTATAAGCGGCAACATGACGCTTTCCCTAAGCGACATTGATCCAGCGTCAACAATACGGGCAATAGCGATCGGATTTTCTAATCTTTCAGTAGCCTTTACTGACTTCAATAGCGCTGACTATCTGATAAGTGGCAATCTAGCGGTGATGCGACAGTCGAGCGACAACCAGACTCAGATAACCACAACCAGTGAAAAACTGATGTTGAGCATCGGCGAAACAACCTTTGCCCCCGCTGACGCCACACTGACATTAAGCGCCATATCCTTAGTTAAAATAGAAGACTATGCTAATGCACTTATAGAAATTAGTTCAAATGCAAATTTTGAATACCAAGCCAGTACCGGCGATGCCAACTATAACATCCGCACCACAACACCCTTGCAAAATTATTTTGGTGCCTACCCAACTTCAGGTCGAATTGAAATTACGAATAGCGACAATCTCGAAGATCAACTTTACCTAGACAGTTTGAGTGATCACAACGTTAATTGGGGATTCTATTTTGAAGTGCTTGATTCAAGCGCAAACAGCATAAGTATAAATTCGCAGCAAGATGGTGGTTTAGCGGTCTACCGATTATCGGCTTTACCTAAAATGGTGGTGCGCCCATATAATGCAGAAGAATTAAGTGTGTTAGGTATTCTGTTGAACAAACCCAAGTTGGAAGTGAACGATGCTTTTACCGTTGTGTTATCGCGTCCGATTGCTTCCGTGTTGTCTCCCGTATCCTTGAGGGAGAATGTGGTCTTCGCTCATCAAGCTGAAGCCTCCGTTACGGTCAATGGCACCCAACTCATTATTACACCTTTGCAACCCTTGTTACCTGGTGCAGAATATCAGGTTAGTATACAAGACCTCACTACCAATGACGGCTTAGTGACAAGCTACTTAGATACTTATATACAAGTATCAAACAGTATCATTCCAATGATCACCCTATCGCAGGGTTACTTTACCCAGTTCAGTACACCCTTATTATCTGCACAGCAAAGTCAACTCAATGATGGTCGAGATTTTAGCTATATTTGGCAAGTTGTTGAGTCCGTCGATGTTAACGTCGATCAAGCAGATCAACTTGTAACCGGGATTACAGTCGGTGCCAATGTGCAACAAGACATCACAGTGCAACTCAATATGAGTAACGAACTTGGGGACTCTGCGTTAGTCCAAAAACCACTCAGGTTTTTAGATACCAGTGGCGACTATATGCTAATTATTGGTTCAAATGAGAGCTACATCGCCGAAGCTGAAACTTGGCCTTTAAATGAAAAAGATGGGGCATTTATCGTGAGCACCAGTCCTTATGAGGGTGAGCCACAAGGGCGCTCATTTATTTCGGTTGCATTCGATATGGATAGCTATTGGAAGCTACAAGTCGCGGCCCCAAAAGGACAAGAACTAACGGTTGGCGAATATACAGGCGCAACCCGCTACACATTCCAAGCTGATAACGTTCCAGGCCTTGCCTTTGGAGGTCAAGGCCGCGGCTGTAATGAGAGCTTCAGCGACTTTACTATCTATGAACTCAGCTATGATGACGCTGACAATATAGTTAGCCTAGCAATAGATTTCGATCTGGCCTGCGAGCAAGAAACTCGTGATCGATTACGTGGTGTCGTGAGGATCAATTCAACTTATCCGCTGACCGAGTAATCAAATTAGCGCACGAGCGCCATTATCGTTCCAACGCAACTCTCTCTGCGTCCCAGAAATGGGACGTGAAACATGGAACGGATAATACGCAAACTAAGTAAAAATATAAAATCAATTACATGGACATCGTAAGAGGGCAATTAAATCGACTTTGCAGATATCAACTTTGGTGGCTCCGCGGCTGTTTCCGCCTTTAACGTTTCAGATGGTCTTTAGTTAAAGTTGGATGCCGAGCGAAAATTACGATGGGTGTCATGTTAATTAGTCATGTTAATTAGGGTCCCAGTGGTTTGTATTTGTTTCCCGACCAAACCTCTAACCTAAGTAATATACCCGGTGACATTAATTGAGCAAACCCTCAGCTGATAAGACCATCGTTGCGGCGGCTTTGCTCAATAAAATCGCTATATCACCAGCGTTTTAAAATGATTTTTTATAGACTTTTATTTTAAACATGGTGCACATTTAATTGAAAGAGGGTTGAGTAGGTATGAATAAATTGATTCTTGGCCTAATTGGAATACTAGGCATTTTAATGCTTATGGTTGTGTTCATCTCCGCGCCTATTTCGCCAGTGGCTTATTCACCGCTTGCCCCCCCTGAACTTTCCGGTGTATTGAAAGCTAACAAGCTATTACACAAGTCTGAACTTTTAGCCGTAGGTGAAATCGATGGACCAGAAGAGGTGGCGGTGGACAGCCAAGGTCGAGTCTATGGAGGCACACAAGACGGGAAGATTATGATCCTCACGTCAGATGGCAAGCTGGATGTTTTTGCTGAAACCTATGGTCGCCCTTTGGGTATGCAATTTGATAAAAATGAGAACTTGATCGTCTGCGATGCAGATAAAGGGCTGCTGTCGATTAATCCTCAAGGAAAGATAACTGTTTTGGCTACGTCGGCAAATAACCTTCCCTTTAAGTTAACCGATGCGTTAGATATTTCCAGCGATGGGATCATTTATTTTACGGATGCGAGCTTTAAATATGGGCAAAGCGAATACCTTTATGATCTTTTAGAATCAAAAGCCCATGGCAGACTCCTAAGTTACAACCCCGATAATGGCCAGATTAAAGTGTTATTGAGCGATCTTTATTTCGCAAACGGGGTCGCTTTATCTCAACAAGAAGACTTCCTCTTAGTGAATGAGACTTACCGCTACAGGATCGTCAGATATTGGCTGCAGGGACCCAAAGCAGGCACACAAGATATCTTTATTGATAATCTGCCAGGATTCCCGGATAACATTTCCAGTAATGGTAAAGGCACATTTTGGCTGGCTTTGTTTACGGTTCGTAATGACGTTTTGGATACACTCCATGCTTTTCCTTTTCTAAAGGCGCAAATGTCGAAACTGCCCAAGGCTTTATGGCCAAAACCAGAGCCTTACGGCTTAGTTCTGGCTTTGAATGAACAAGGGCAAATCACCCAAAGTCTCCATGATCCTAGTGGTGAACACCTAAAGGAAATCACTTCGGCTCGGGAGTATGGCGGTTATTTGTATTTAGGTAGTTTACATAATGATCGGATTGGGAAGTATAAATTACCGTAATTAGAGATCTAGTCAGTCCTTGGCTTTAGACCATTGTTTGGGGTCAAGTAAATGGAAATTCAATTTGCAATATATGCTAGTAATCGGGGGGTAATGGTCGCGCCCTTAATTGGACGGGGATGGGTAGGCACGGTGCTGCTAATTTACCTTATGTGCTGCGCTTACCTACATCTATGAGGTTTTTCAAACGACATCCTTGTTGTTCAACCTACTTTTTTATACTAATGAAAAGGGCACACCTGTTAAATTACCTAGTTATAAAACGCAACAGCCGTATCAAGATCCGCTCGGTCAGTCCGGGTTTTGTTGGCAGCAGCAGAGTCGTCTGCATACCCAAATGACATACCAAACAATACTCCACGCTCTTCCGGCAATTGTAATATTTCTCTGACGGGATCAGGAAATTGCCCCAATGCACCTTGCATACAGTTGGCAAGGCCATGCTCATTTAAGAGCAAGGCTAAGGATTGCGCATAAATCCCTAAATCTACTGCACCCATGATATCTAAGTATTTGTCCATGGTGAAAAACACTGCATGAGGCGCATCAAAAAACTGCCAATTACGTATCATTGCCATTTGTCTGGCTTTTTTGTCTTCTCTAGGAATACCAAGGCAAGAATAAAGTGCATTCGCAGAGCCAAACTGTCGTTCACGGTGCACACCTTGATACTTGGGAAGCCAATTAAAATCTGGGTTTGGAGCCGCTCCAGACATCAAGGTTTCCATAAATTTTGCTTTTAGTTTGTCTTTGGTGCTGCCTGATACAACACATGTTTGCCAAGGCTGAACATTACAGTTAGAGGCTGCTAATTGTGCCTGACTAAAAATGCTTTCCAGCGTTTCTGTGGCTACTGGTTTGTCTAAATATGCTCGGGTTGAACTACGTTCTTCAAGAATTTGCGCGATGGACATGTTGCTTCCTATGTTTAATGTAAGACTTAAATACAACAGTACAATAACAGCAGCTGTTGCCGTTAAGATAAAATTTAGTGATGAGTAACTATTAAAACCAATAAAAAAGAAATCCATTAAAAGGTCGCGCACATTCATACCTTTATCGTCACTTTTCGAATAAATCGGAGTGGGTAGCTGAGGTGTTTCGTTATGCCACCGAGCGTGAGGTGGCGGCCGTTACTCAAGCATGTGATGAGCAGGATATAGAACAAGGTAAAACCGCAGCTGATAAGTTAACTGCTGCGGTCGAGACGTTTGCCCAGCGTGCGTTATTGGGCAGAACGTTGGCGTATAGCCTGATTGCCGAACCAGTGGATCCTTCTTTAAATAGAAATGACGATAACGACGATTTTATTCACAGTTTCATTCTCACGACCGTTTTGCTCAAATAAACTCATGTTTTTTATGTGTGGGTTAAATGATTATCATCAATGGCTGATATTTGCTATAGATGGTATTCTTTCTTTAGTAATATCAATGATCTATCTCGATGAAATTAGGAATACATTATGCCACCCAGAGATAAAAAACAAAACCTTTATCAATTGCATTTGCTTGGTAATGTATTGTACGTAGAGATGAATAATGTGTGGTCAAAAGGTACTGTCAAAAAAGTACTAGCAGAGACTCAAGAACTGGTTGATGGCATTAAACATCAACCATGGGCTGCAGTCGTCGATATTCGAAATTGGATCATGCCTACCTTTGAAGCTTTTGAAGGCTTTCAACTTATTTATGATTGGTGCGCAGCCAACAACCAAACCCACGAAGTCACTTTGTGCCGCTTTGAGATGCAAACAAGATTCATTGGAGATGTATCTAATTACGATGAAGAGCATCAGTTTTATACTCAAAGCACCGAAGATGTGGAGCAATGGCTAGTCAATAAAGGTTTTACTTTTTCGTTGAAAGAATGGCAGCAAACTGTTCAATAAATATTCTTATCAGTTCAATAGACAATCACCTGGTTTTTACGTATTTCTGCTGAAATGAAATCATTGTTATGCATTTTATTGCGATGAGGGTTTTGGCAAATTTAATGTTTAGCTCCATAGTATTTAAAGGGTGTTTTACGTATTCACAAATGGCAAAATAGTAGGCTGTTGTTTTCATTGTTTTTATAAAAAATTGAGTTGTATCATTTGAAATATTCACAGCGCGCGCAAGCCATTTCCCCCTTTTTTGCTATGGCTTTTGGTGAAAAAGCGGCTCAGTTAGAAGCCCAAGGTAAGCACGTTGTTAAATTGAACATAGGTGAGCCCGATTTTGGCGCGCCGCCTGACGTGTTACTTGCCATGCAACACCTTGCGGTCAATGCGCCTCTGCCATACACCTCGGCATTAGGATTACCCGAACTGCGTGCTGCAATTGCAGGCTTTTACAAAACAGCCCATCAAATCGAACTCGATCCACAACGTATTGTGGTGACCGCAGGGGCATCGGCAGCCTTAATGTTGCTGTCGGCCGCCTTCGTTGATGAGGGCGACAACGTGATCATGGCTGATCCTTCCTACCCCTGTAATAAACAATTTATAAAAAGTTTTGGTGGCAAGGTGCAATTAGTGCCGACCCAAGCAGATTCCCGCTTTCAATTGAATATGCCGTTACTTGAACAACACTGGCAATCTGGCACTCGAGGCTTAATGTTAGCCACTCCCTCAAACCCTACAGGCACAGCCATAGCGGCAGATGAACTCGCCGCAATGTGCCAATTTGCTCGTAGCAAAGGGGCATGGCGCATTGTTGATGAGATTTATCTTAACTTGCACCATAGCGAAGCCGAGTCTCAGCCAATGAGTGTCTTAGCTTATGATGATGAGGCTTTAGTGATTAACAGCTTTTCAAAATATTTTGGCATGACGGGGTGGCGCTTGGGTTGGTGTGTGGTGCCTGCGCGTGCTGTCGAGGTTATGGAAAGGTTGGCTCAAAATTATTATATTTGTCCATCGACTTTGGCGCAAAAAGCCGCTTTACAATGTTTTACTCCAAGCTCTATTGCCGTGTGCGAGTCACGACGCGCCACGCTTATTGCCAGAAAAAAATTGATTCTGACTGGATTACAAAAATGTGGGTTGGATGTTCCCGTGCATCCTGACGGTGCTTTTTATGTGTATATCGATGTCAGTAGCACGGGGTTATCTGCCATGACATTCTGTGAGCGAGTATTACAAGAAGTGCATGTTGCATTGACCCCTGGTAACGATTTTGGTGAGTATCAAGGCGACCAGTATGTGCGTTTGTCTTTTGCTTCTGCAGAGTCTGAACTCGAAGAGGGCTTGCATCGGCTAGCAATATTTATGAACCGTTTACAGAGCCCACTTCGCACTTAGTGTACATTTAGGCCTAGTGCTTACCTGTATCCATGGTGAAATGGATAGGGATGTATTGTGAATTTCACTTAAGCCATTTATTTTCTATACCACCGCTAGCTGAGTGCATGGAAAAGCCCAAATCTTCAGAAAAGGTGAGAGATTTCGTAAAATCTTTTACCGTTAAGTTAACTGAAAACTGCGCCCATTTCATGTGTTTCCCCTACACGTTTTAGGGTAAGCCTCGTTGCGTTTCTAAATAGGTCGCAAAGCTTCCCAACCAATGACTACCCATGTAATGCATATCGTGCACCACTGAATTTATTCCAGCTTGCTTATGGGCTTTGGCAGCATTCATAATGGCGTTCTTACGAGGATCTTGGTCATTTAAAGCAGAAGCGATGCCTTCTAACATCCAAGCACGGCTTAAATTTAAGCCATCTAAATGCGCCAGTTTACCATCACTTTTATCAACCACAGTGGCTACCCTTAACCAAGTGCCATCAACATTGGAAGGGATTGTCGGTAAAAACTCAGATAACCAGTTTGGGTATAGTGTTTTTGATAACACTCGACGCATAAGGTCGGCTTCAGCTATGCAAGGGGATAGAAAATCTTGCCCTGAAGGTTCATAGGCCAGTGGACAATTCCGATCATCACTGTACAACCGGGTGATGTTGTTTTTCAGTAAATCGTTAAAGGCTTGATTATTTGCCGTTAGACTCCAATCTAACATTAATCCAAAGGCAAATGCGGTTTGGCTGTGTTCTCCAACTCGTATAGGAAATGTTAGTTTTGGCAACCAATCACTGATGTTAGCCACTATTTTATTTTCTAAAGGGAGTAAAATGGTTAACCATTTTTTTGCTTGTGGGTTGTCCCACTCACGTAATTCTGTGGTGAGTTGTAAAAACCAGGCTAAGCCATAAGGGCGCTCAAAACTTGTACCGGTATTTTCACGATTAAAATAAGCCAATTCGCCTTCAATATTTGCTTGGGTAAAACTCTGGCTAAGACTGTTGATGATCTCTTGATAATGAGCGCTGTTGGGATGTTGGCTAGCAATTCGAGTAAGCAACCAATGTCCATGCACTGAAGAATGCCAATCGAAACACCCATAAAATGCGGGGTATAACTGCTTAGGCGTTTTCACATCCGCATCGCTATTCATCCTATGCTTAACAATGTTAGGGTACTCTTTATGCACACACTCTAAAGCAAGTTGCGCAAAACGGTCGATAACGTCAGCTTTGTTTGGCTCAGGTGTTGCTACTAATGGATCTGCCAGTAAGTGACTACAGTAAAAGCAAAACAATAAACACGCCGCATAAATTCTCATCTTTAATATTTTATCCATTATGTATATCAGTGTGTTGAGAAGTCTAACTGCAACACTGTTCCCTTGCAACGAGCTGAAATGCTTGGACGATAAGTCTACTGATGCCATGACACCGGTTTTAGTGAATAATTTAAATGACTCCCAACCAAAAAATATCTGTTCTGTTCTTTGCTTTGAATCATAGGCGTTTGAGGAAATTCTTTGTCTTGAACATACCGCGCATTCGTTGATGGGCTGCTAGCTATTTGAATTGAGGTATCATTTGTTTTGCTCCCGCGGCATAACAACAGTGTTGTTCAAATTTTGTGGTTAACATAAAGCATGGGTCGCTTGATAACCCATGCCTTTGAAGTCTTAGGATCTGGTGATGGCAATATGCCCGGCTTTGTCTTCTCGAAGGTAACGAGCCGTGCATTATTTATGAGGCGCTTAAATAGCGGACAACTATGCACAACCTTCACTGTAAATTAACTATTGAAGTTTGGCATTAGACCATTGTTTGGGGTCGAGCAAGTAACACTGTTTAAATTGTTCGTATAGCTGGGGATGTCGGTGTTCTAGCTGGTGGGGTTTCTCAAAAAACGTTTCAGTCACCACGGCAAAAAACTCAGCGGGGGAGGTTGCACCATAACTGTAAATAACATCGTCAACACCATCAGCTAGCTTTTGTTGTTGCACTATGAACTCGGCATTTAATACCTGTGACCATTGTTGATATTGCTCTAAAGTCGGCAATAAGGGCAGACCATCCATAGCCGCATTTTCTTCATCTAATTTATGGGCAAATTCATGCATCACAACATTGTGTCCATCACGACTATCTCTTGCCCCTTGTAACACATGATCCCAAGCCAAGATTACCGGACCTCTATGCCAAGATTCCCCCGCTCTGGTACTCTTACTCGTAATACGCAACATGCCTTCTGTTCGTGTACTGCTGGCCACATAGGTATTGGGGTAAACCAAGATGCTGCGAAAACCAGGATAATAATTGCCTGGCCGATTGAGTATTAATAAACAAGCTTGAGCGGCAATTAATACTCTGATTTTATCGTTTATGTCGAGGTCATTTCGCCCAATGATGTCTTTTTCATCTAAAAATACCTGTATATGGCCAGCTAATTTGCACTGCAATTCATTGGGTAAACGTAAATACAATGGAAATTCAGTTTGTAATATATGCAAGTATTCGGGTGCTAATGGCTGGGATCTTAATTGAATTCGTTTTAATTCACGGAGTTTAATGCTGCGCTTATCCAAGTACAACCAAGTCATCATAACTAAAATAGGTAAACTCAGAAAAAAATATATTAGGATTTGGCGCATAGTTTGTCTGTTGATAATTTAAGGTCAGACACTAGCTTATCAAGTTATTAAATTTGGAGCTTGAAGAAGTTAATTTTAAATAAGAAGTATATACTTGCAATAAGTAGCAAAACGTCAAAACGAAGGTTAGATAAGAAAAGTCGAGTAAAAACCCCAATGATAAAAGAGTTAATTTCAATAAGGGGCTTGGCAAATATGTTTTAAAAAATCAAATGTATACTTATTAGGTAAAGCGAGTAACCTTAATAATATGACTAAATAAAGTATGTAGGGTAATTTTTTGTTGCGGGTAATATGTCGATTAGTAGCGTTAATCTATATTCTAACGAGCTTTAGCAGCGCCGCTGAGAAAGGACAACACAAGCTATCTTTTGATATAGATTCTGTTGGTGGATGGGTTCCTATCCTTACCGCAGCCCAGCCAGGCACCCCTGGTATTATGACTGAAATAACCGAAGCCATACAACGCCACTCAGATATTGAATTTATACCTGTAAAACTTCCTCAAAAACGAGCCGAAATCGCCCTAAAAGAAGGTTCAGTAGATTTTGACTTTATCTGTCTAGAATGGCTAAAGACTCCAGAGGTTGGCCCAGAATATGTCATAAGCGAACCTTTTTTTGAACTCAAAGAAAGTTTTATCACCTTAAAGAAAAATGTGCATTTATTCCCAACACGGGAGTCTTTGTATAATAAACATGTCGGCACTATTGCTGGGTACTTTTACTTTGATGATCATACTTTTATCCGTACAGATTTTCTCGATGAAAACCATTTGGTTTTAGGTTTAAAGCACGAAAGATTTGAAGTCATTATATTGGAACAAGAAACGGCTAAACATTGGGCTAAAGTGAATGATGTGGATATAGGTTTTGCTGTTTTGCATAGCAAAGGAAATTTTCTAATGAGGATCAGAAAAAAACATCAAGGCCTTTTACCTTTGATAAACCAGGCAATCAAACAAATAAAAGCTTCAGGAGAACTACAAGCCATTTTAGATAAGCACAATACTGAAATAAATATTTTTAACTGACATAGTCTCAGTGGTGATGCTCCCATACCTCTTTGGGACTTAAAACAATGAATTTCTATTACCACCTCGTACACTGTTAATTGGTCCCGTCCTTACTCCACACAAAACTAAGTCTGTTAACTTGTCTCTAGCGATATCAAAACTGTCTCTTTTTCGCTATTCCCCTACCACTATAATAGAATGTGCCAATACTTAGTCACCGGCAGTCACTTTCTCCATGAACCAAGACAATAACTCTATTCCTGAAAAAGGATTACTTTTTAATACCAAAGGCAAGGTGTCCGTTTGGGCGTCACAACATCCTTACGCTGATATTCCTGATGAGTATTTTGAGGAGACCTTTTTCAAAAAAGGCACTCGGGCAAGAAACACTTGGTCAGACAATTATAAAATTCGCTATTTTTCACCGCAGCAGATGGAAACTAATGGTGCCCACACTGGCACCATTGATATTCATGAAGCAGCTGGTGGCTGTTCTTGCTCAAGTTCTTTTATTGTCAATTTGATGAGTAAAGCGAAAAAAAATAAGATGCAGCAAGTGACCTGGATTATTTTACTTTTCGAACAGGAATATAGCGTAAAACTTAGTGGTGTTGCTCAGGATGAATACACCACTTTTCTGGGGGCGTTTAACTATGATGCCTCTAGCGAAAGCTTGTTGGGTGAAGACGATGATGAAGACATAGAAGATGAAGATGAAGCAAACCCGGAATAAATAGTGTTGTAGTCAATTTATCTGACGAAATACAGTGGCGTATTTCGCCATTGAGTCCTTTAGCGGCAATATTAGTAACAGTGACTCACTCTAATTTAAAAATGCTTGGGTTGTTTCAAGATCTGAAGTTGTCACAATCTCAATTCATTCATTTAAATTGACACTTTGCCCTTTATGAACAAACAAATACACTGTCTGTATGCTGGAAAAGCTACAGTGAACCATCAGATTCAATCTGCAGAAACAATTGTGAAGGGCATTCATAGTCTTGATGGAACAGCGTTTGAACTGCAATAGTTTCCATTGAAATATAGAGGATTATTAGGCGTAATTCCTCTTAATAGAAAACCAAATGTTTTAGGATTTTCAGGCTAATTTGAGAGTGCACACTACAAACAAAGATAATAATATAGTTGAAGTTTTTTTGTTAAGTCTGATGTTAATATACAAAAAGTTATTTTAAAACTAACAGGGTGTAACGTGCACTTCAGAAGTCTGAAGCGATACATTACTATTCAGATATTGCCTGCGTTGCAGCTATGAATACACTTTGTTTTTTCGATATATATCGGTTTTATCCAGCTAAAGGTTGTTTGCAATTTGAAGACTACTGTTACATTCCCTCCTTGGTTGATTGTTATCGCTGGTACGCTATTAGCTACCATCATAAATTTTTATCCATTACCTTTTGTCACCGGCGCTCAATTTGTTTTCGGCAACATCATAGCCGTTGCCCTTACTATACTATTTGGTTGGAGGGCGGGTTTAACGTGTTCTGTTATTTCAACTGCGGTTACATATTTTAACTGGGGACATGTACTTATATTTTTACCCTTTTCACTTGAGGTTTTATCGGTTCACTACGCCATTTCTAAACAAAAAAGCCCACTATTTGCAGGTGTACTGTATTGGTTTTCTCTAGGTTGGATCATAGTAGGGTTAGAGTATTATTTTTTAGCAGACTTTCTAGACAGTACCAAAATAGCGATAACCATTAAATATGTCATTAATGGCGTATTAAATGTCATGCTTGGCTATGTGTTGGCGTTTATTTTATTGACAATCACCAAAAGTAATTGGCGTGAAAGATTAAAATTCAGTCAATTTATCACATTAGCCGTTGTCTACTCGTTGACGATAGCCGTTTTAGCTAATAGCTATTTTTGGCTTAATAATATGCAAAAAGACAAGTTATCTGAGCTCAACAAACAATTGACTATGGAGTCTCAATATATTGCTCAAAAAGTAGATGCCTACCTTAACGAGCACCTCAATACACTCGATCTTATTGCCTCTTTGGATCAATCTCAAATCAAAGAGCAAGATTGGTTATTTGTTCTAGACAAAATTGTTAAACGATATCCTAATATATTGACGATGCTGGTTACCGATGTGGATGGAAAATTCATTGCTACCCATCCGGCCTCAAGATTACAAGAAGTAAAACAACAAGACCCCTTTTATAACGTTTCAAAGCGCCCCTATTTTACGGCCCCAAAATCCACTCATCAACCCTATATTTCGGATGTCTTCCAAGGAAGGGGCTTTGGCACTGATATAATAGTGGCGGTGTCTGCTCCTCTATTAATCGATGGAAACTTTACGGGTATCGTTGAAGCTTCACTTGATTTAACAAAGTTTAGCACTCTGGATCGTAAGGTATTACATGAAACAGAGAGCATTATCATACTGGATAACAATAATCGCGTAATTTATCGTTCTGATGGCCTGGCTTATGATCTGTTAGAGGATTTACGAGATAAACCCGTATTAGCCCATATACAACATCCTAAAAATTACTATTTTATAAACCATGTAGGAGACTATTATTTAGGCATCTCCCAGGAAATAGGCAACTTTGGTTGGACCTCCATTGTATTGCTTCCCAGAGACGTATACGAAACTCAAATATCCAGTTATGTGGTCTGGTCGCTGTCCCTATTGGCCATTTTTCTTGGAGCCGGCGCTTTTATTGCCTCAAAGCTTGCGGACAAGATCACTCGACCTTTAACTGAATTAAATCAAGAATTACTCGCTGTTAGTCGCACGGGAAATTTTGATTCACTTAATCTGGCTTTAAAACCCACCTTATTTGTTGAATTAAATAGCATGTCGTCGGTCATTCAAGAGTTTTCTCGACGACTAAGAGAATCAATACACTCACTCAACAATGCCAATTTTGAACTAGAAAGCGTGAACAGTAACCTGACAAACCTAGTTGAAGAAAAAACCAGAGACCTGCAACTAGCGGTTATTTCTGCTAATAGTGCTAACAATGCAAAATCGGAGTTTTTGGCCACAATGAGCCACGAAATCAGAACACCAATGAATGGTGTGCTTGGTATGATTGAACTGTTGCAGACCAGTGATCTGGATAATGAACAGAAATACAAATTAGATATAGCCGCTTCTAGCGCAAAATCGCTACTCTCTTTGATTAACGATATTTTAGATTTCTCTAAAATTGATGCAGGGAAAGTGGAATTTGAAAATCAGGATTTTAGTTTAATTGAATTACTCAGTGACATCGTTGAAGTCCATTCGATGATGATAACGAGTAATGATGTCACTATGCTGATGGATACAAGTTTAATTGAGCAGGACTCGCTTCAAGGAGATCCTACTCGATTACGTCAAGTGTTAACAAATTTACTGAGTAATGCGCTCAAATTCACTAAAAGGGGTCACATTATACTGACAGCGCAGAGTAGAAATGTTGATGGGCGGGTCCAAGTATCTCTTAGGGTAGAAGATCAAGGTATTGGTATTGCGCCCGACAAGTTAGAGTCGTTATTTCAACCATTTACACAAGCAGATGCCTCAACCACTAGGAAATATGGGGGAACCGGTCTGGGTCTGACTATATCTAAAAAACTGTGTGAATTGATGGGCGGCGATATCAGTGTGCAAAGTACCCTTGGCAGTGGTAGCACTTTTACTGCGGTAGCAACCTTTAATGTGAGTGAAAATAAGTCCAGTGAACCCGACTTGAGCACGCTTTTTCATTATATCTTGGTGTTAGGCAACGATACACAAAGTGAGTTACTCATATCACAACTCAAACACTGGAATGGCCAGATTGTTAGTGTTAAAGATATTGCCGAGCTAGAGGTTAAATATGCTCGAATTAAGGGGTTTGGTAAAAAGACATACCCCAATCTCATTTTTTTTGTAGAAGACGTCATAAACGACAACCTTAAGAATAGTTGCAGGTTGGCCATCGCTCAGGGTGACTACGTTATTTATGTTCACAAACAACAAACAAAAGCGCTGGATAGTACAATCCATGACGTTGTCAGTGGTATTTTCTCTGCACCCATAACACCAAACAAACTGTCTAATGTTATCAAAGCCGTCACTCATAACACAACGGAACATGTTCAGAATCAGTCTTATGTTAATCCACAGAATATGGCAAACATCTCGAACAGAACATGTGTGTTATTAGTGGAAGATAATTTGATCAATCAACAGGTTGCCCAGTATATGTTGCAAGAGCTCCAGATTGACGTAATTACAGCTAATAATGGGCAAGAGGCAATACAGCAGTTAATAGATAACACCGAGTTTTCCTGTGTTTTAATGGATTGCCAAATGCCGGTAATGGACGGTTATACTGCAACCAAAAAAATTCGTCAGGGTCAGGCAGGTCAACACAACAAGAATATTCCAATCATTGCATTGACGGCTAACGCTATGAGCGGTGACCAAAAATTATGCCTCGATGCAGGCATGAGTGACTTCATTACCAAACCTGTTTCACTTGAAATGTTGCGCAAAACCTTGAAAGAAGTGCTAAAAACCTAATACTTACATTGCAAGTATCACTGCACAGATTAGGCTTTCTGTGACGTCTTTATCCCCCTAAGTAGTCTCCGATGTTAATAGTGTTAACTGTTTGTTAGTTAAAGTTGAACATTTGAACATAATTAGGGTGCTCAAGATTGGATTACTTAAGCTTTACAGCTTTTTACAGTCATCGGCTTTTTTTTATCATTTGAGAAGTGTTATTCTCATAAACGAGTTCGGCAATTATATTAATTAGTTCAAACTCAGGTTAATTAAGATAATGATGTGAACAACACGACTATTTAACATTTGCAGAGGAAGATATGGCGTCACCAAAGTTTCATAATAGTATTCGCAAGTACCATCGTTGGATGGGTTTTTTTTTGGCGGGTATGATAGCCATTTATGCAACCAGTGGGATATTACTGATTTTTAGACCAACAGACTTTCTCAAGTTTCCACAAACTGAAATACGTCAGTTAGAGCCGGGGTTACAGATTGAATCTTTAGAAGAAAATCTGCACCTTAAAAAGTTTAAAGTTGAGTCTGAATCGAACACCATGATTATATTTAATCTAGGCGAATATAATAAAAATACCGGTGAGACTGTTATCAATCAACTTGATTATCCTACACCTTTAGCTAAATTAGTGAAGTTACATAAAGCCACAAACAATAGTCCGCTGTTTTTCCTTAATATAAGTTTTGCTATTGCATTGCTGTTGTTTGTTGTGTCTGCATTTTTGATGTTTATGCCAAAGTTAGCTTTTTTCAAAAATGGTGTGAAAATATCCATTGCGGGGGCTTTATTTGCGCTTTTGTTTGTGATTTTTGCGTCATAAAAACATCACAAATTAGCTGAATAACGACTAATATATGCCGTGATCATCCTGAGTCTAAGCTTGTGTCACGGCCAATTAGGGTTGTTTTCTGTTGTGAATGTAATTATGAATTATCTTTGCTCATAAAGCATACTGCAACTTGTTGATTCTAAATGTATTAGGATGCAACCACATAAATTCACGACGGATCCTGCTTGTGTTTTTTTCTGACGGCCATATTATAAACTTCATGAACGCTACCCTATCAATAAAATTTAAGCTCACAAATTGCATGATTAAATGCAATGTCGCTTTGATGTTGTTTTTGTTTTTGTCTGTATCGTTTATCAACGTTGCCGAAGTCCGTGACCTTTCATTACAGGAAAAGGTTACATACCTTGCTGATTTTGAATACGTAGCTGATAATCTGCCTGAATATGATTCAGGTGATGATAGTGTCGGTATCCCTTATGACGTTATTGAAAATTGTGACGTCGCCTGCCACATCCTTGCGGTTCAATTTAAGGCCATTTCCTCCTTAAATTGTGCCTTTCAAAGGCCTCTTACCCGCGCACCACCAAACGCATTGAGTTAAATAAATTTAACGCTACAGAGTCCTTTTTTAACAGAGAGATTTTGTAGGAAAATCAATGAATATTTTGGTGAATTAAAATGAATGATTTTAAAATAATGTCTACTGTGGATAGCAGTATTGCTTGTGCAAATGTGTTAGTTGAAGCGCAGTCTCATTTGGATGTATATAGCTCAGCTGAGTGTGTGGTTAAGGATATCAACTGTATTATTGAGCAAATGATTGCGCCTGATACCAGCATTGATGAAGCGTTGACAGTAATGAGATTGAGCAATAGAAAGTCTAAATTATATGTTGGGACAGATCTTAAATTATTGGGGGTTATTAGTGGTTTTACTTTGGTCAGCCGTGTTGTATTAATGACTGCAAATCGCAAAGGTGTGGCGAGGGCGGATCTAACGGTGTCAGATGTAATGAGTCACGCCTACAAAATGCCTGCATTGCGAAAAAGTCATGTTCACAGAGCGTGTATTGGTGATATCAAGAAAACTATGGAGTCACTCGGTGAAGCTCATATCCAGGTCGTTGATGAAAATAATAAAATTTGCGGGATAATCTCATCAACAGATATTAGCCGAGTTTTGAATGTGCCAGTGTATATCAATGCCACTGCACATTCGTTTAAGGATTGTTTTGATGTTATGCATGAGCATGAGGAGCTTATTTAGCTTCTTGTTAGATTAAGTTTTATTTATAAAGGGGAGGGCTGTATTAGTAACCTCCCCATTTAAAATGTTAACGACCTTAAATAATTGAAACCATTGGATTCAGTAAAATTGAGGGCAAAACCACGTTAACTTCGGTATAACCTGTTTATCTGACAAAACACAATGAATCCAATCCATTAGCTGAGAATATTAATAACATTACCCCAACAGAGCATGTGTTAGCTCTGTTGGGGGTAATGTTGTCATTTTTTAAAAATGTCTCTTTTTTATTCCGAACTCAGGTTAATTAAACTGACCACAGTATTATTTGACTGGCACTAGTTGCAAGGTACTAATAGTGTTGGCTGTGACATCGGCTTCACTAAAATGCTGCTTTATGTACTGACCATTAATATACGACTCAGCTTGATCTTGATAATGTTGATCAAACAACACCCCACTTTGGCCTACAGGATTGATACCGAGTGATTGGCTTGGGTCGGCAAAGTCGATGAGTCGGCGGGTTGACGGGCCGTATACCACTGACCAAGGCGCTGGACTGATCTTATGTGACAGATTGTTAGGGGTTTCATGACCACCAGGCGCGTTAAACTGGCCAACGTTGAACAACTTGTCTAGGGGATTTTGCTGACCCAGAGGGTGTCCATGGGTGAGAGTATGCGCTTTGCCCCATTGCCAGTTCGCTGTGTTGGCACCCAGAGTGCTGCGCAGGTGTTTTAGACTTTCCTGCCATGCAACCGCCACTATTGCTGCGCGATCTTCGGTGACTGCGGTCTCTCGATTATCCCACCATGGCGAATCGGGTTCATTTGCCAAGCGTGGTAAAGCAAAATCGATGACACGAGTACGAATTAACGTTGCGAAGAAACTGTCACCCATTTCGTCACTCATGGCCTCAAATGCAAGTTGGTAAACTAACTGGTTAAAAATCGTGGGGGCTATGTCGTCAAGATTATGCTCCCCATTCCAGTTAGTGAGTAAGTTCACTAATTCTTGTTCATCGTCGCTAGCGGTCGCTTGTATGATGGGTAACAATGGTTTGAGCAAGCGCTGTGCATAGCCGCTGCCTGTATCCAGTTGCAATGCCTGACTATTTTGCACGTTCCACTTCACGGTATTGTCTGCTAAACGTTGATTAAGTCGAATACCACGAGCGGGCAAATTGTAATAACCCGGTACCTTGATACCGCTGTCAGGAACGGGCTGATAATTAGCCGAAACGATGTAGCCGCGAGCTGGGTTTTCCTCTTGGGGGTTATCATTAAAAGGCACAAAACCCAGTTTATCCGCATCAGAACTGCTTCCGTCGAGGATGAAAGTAGGATCGACTCCATTAGGACGTAAAGGCAGTTTAGCTGCTGCCCACCAACCAATATCGCCACTGGCATTGGCCCAGACTATGTTGAGTCCTGGCGCATGAATTTTTTCACTGGCCGCGCGAGCTTTTGCTAAGGTATCAGCACGGTTTAGTTGATAAAAGGCATCAAGGATCGGGTTCTCGGTTTCAAGAAACGCCCACCACATGGCGATAGGTGTTTTGCCTGAATGCTCGCCTAGAGCATCATTGATGATGGGGCCATGAGGCGAGCGCCTTAAGGTCAGAATGACCGGATCCTCACCTTTAACCTCAATTTTCTCACTGCGACTTTGTAGCTCGACCCATTGACCCCGATACCAAACTTGATTTGCGTTATTTGGATTGAGTGTTTCGGCAATAAGGTCTATGTCATCGTTCTGAAACATCGTAATGCTCCAGCCAAAGTCTAGATTGTGTCCAAGGCTAGCGACTGGATTGAGGGCTTGATGATGGCCATATAGTTCAAATCCTGGGTACGACAAATGCGCTTCGTACCAGACTGACGGTACGGCAAAACCTATGTGTGGGTCGCCGGCTAATAGAGGCTTGCCACTTGTCGTACGACTGCCGGATACCGCCCAAGCATTACTGCCTTCAAATAGTGGTAAACCACTATCTGTGAGTGTTTGTTGACTGATACGCGCAAGTTGATTGAGGTCATGCCAATCATTGTTTGTCAGGAGCGGCGATACCACTCCCTCGGGATGCCAAGCCAAATCAAACACATCAAGGTAGTCCACACCAAGCTTGTCACGAACATAAGTTAGCACCGGCTCAGTGCGAAAAGCAGCGGCAAAACTGTAAGCCATATACCCAGCCACGCTGAGTGTATCTTTAGCAGTGAAAGGGCGCTTTGAAATGCCTAGAATATCGAATTCTATGGGGGCAGGGTGAGTGTTCTGATATTGGTTTATACCATCTAGATAGGCGATCAGAGCTTTATTTGCAGGCGTGTTAAGGTCCATCTTAGCAACGTAGGCATCGGCATGGGCGCGAATGCCCAGAGTTCGAAATAAACGGTCGCTGTCGAGGAGTTTTGGCCCAAGTATGGCCGCTAATTCACCTCGCGCCAAGCGGCGCACCATCTCCATCTGAAACAGACGGTCTTGGGCATGCACATATCCTAGAGTACGATACATGTCGGTTTCGTGCTGCGCTTGAATATGTGGTACACCACGCTCATCATAACGCACCTTAACGGGTGCTTGCAGATTGGTAAGACTTACCTCACCACTGCGCACGGGTTGTTTGCTATAAATGTACCAAGCACCGGCGGCGCCAACAACAGCAATAATAAAAACAAGCATTTTCAGGATGAACTTCATTGAACGGATCCGTTTTAAGTTATTGTAAATTACCGTAACATTTTATTGGCTTTTAGTTCACAACTATTCAGCAACAGATAAAATACGAAATAGTCAATTTATGTAACGAATACAAAGGCGTATTTCAATATCAAATTAGTCCGAAGCAGATGAGGTTAATCATACGAATACTTGTGTAATAAAGTGTTATGGTGTGAAAGTGGAAGGTCGAATTTTAATAGAATCACGACAACAGGTGAAACAAATGAAAACTTGTATATTCATTATTTACTTACTAATTTTTTATCCATTTATAAGCTCTGCTCAACCTCCAAAACCTTTTTTATTAACGCATATTGTGTACCCTGATCTTGATGAATACTCTGAACTTTTCGTAGAGATTTATACTGAATTGGGATTTAAAGTGGAGCTAATTCCTACGCCTTCATTACGGGGATTAATTTTACTTAACGACGGAGTTGTAAACGCTGACGTAGTGCGGATAAATGTCATCGCAAAAACATATCCCAATGTGATAGTGGTCACACCGGAATTAAAACGTGTCAGCCTATCTTTAATCTGCGCTAAGGGAGTACCTTGTAACCGAGGTGTATTAGCAGATAAAAATATATCCATACTGGCAAATGAAAGGATGCTTGCGCTTCTTGATGATGGGGAGTTTAAATCGATTCATGTCGATAATGAATTATTCTCCAGTGTCCTTAGTATGCTTAAGGCCGACCGATATCATTATGGAATATATGTGATAGATGAGGTGATAAAAAACCATTTTGCCGAAAATTTTCAAATAGTAGAGCTTAAAAAAATCTCAATTAATCACGTTATTCATAAAAAACATATTGGTTTACTACCGAGAATTCAAGAAAAAATACGCGCTAAACTACCTGGATTTAATCGCATGCGGTTAGGAAACAAGAACCACTTTGAACCGCAAGCGAAGTTTGGCCAAGCTAACTATTAAACAAATAGTTAAGTTTGCCTCAGTGAGGGGATTGCAACTAACTGTCATGAGTTGAATGATATATTGCATAATTCCAAGCAGATTTCTGCCATTTTGTGTTGATCAACATGGCGATTAAAACGGGCGAATAGTAACTTGAGCTTGGGTGTAATCTAGGTTTGGCAAAACGGCCTGTCAGGTGCTGAATACAAATAGTCTGTTAGCTCAACAAGTGATTCAAACACCCTCAGTACACCAGTGACAACCACCCCCTAAACCCATTTTATTTGGGGAAGTTGTCACATCAGGATAACCTGATTTGTTTAACAAAAATCACAGCTATTCAAACTCACGATGCTGAAGGCAGTTTCCAGTCAGGTCTTACAAAGTGGCAAGTGTAGCCATTGGGGCGTGTTTCTAGGTAGTCTTGGTGTTCAGCTTCAGCTTCCCAAAAATCACTAACAGGTTCGACTTCTGTGACTACTTTTCCTGGCCATAATCCACAGACATCCACGTCAGCAATGGTTCTTAGGGCTTCTGCTTGTTGCTCGTCAGACTCATAATAAATAGCCGAACGATAGGATGCTCCAGTATCGTTACCTTGTCTATCTGGTGTGCTGGGATCATGAATTTGAAAGAAAAACTCTAAAATTTGTCGATAGCTGATAACTTCATTATCAAACAATATTTCAATACCCTCTGCATGGTTACCATGATTGCGATATGTTGCATTTGGCACTTCACCACCGGTGTAACCCACCCTAGTTGATGTCACCCCAGGCATTTTACGAATAAGATCCTGCATGCCCCAAAAACAACCACCGGCTAATACTGCACGTTCATTTGCCATGACTAAATATCCTCTACTTGATCTAAATAAGCTGCATAGCCTTTACTGCCCATCTCTTCTTTAGGAATAAAACGCAGTGAAGCAGAATTAATGCAATAACGCAGACCACCATGGTCTTTGGGCCCATCAGGAAACACATGGCCTAGGTGACTGTCACCATGAGAAGATCGCACCTCAGTACGCGACATGCCAAGGGTGTTATCAGTGATTTCATTAACATTAACTGGGTCTATGGCCTTAGTAAAGCTAGGCCAGCCACATCCTGATTCGTACTTGGCAGAAGAGGCAAACAAAGGCTCGCCAGAAACAACATCTACGTAGATACCAGGTAAAGTATTGTCTAATAATTCACCGGTACCAGGACGCTCAGTACCATTTTCTTGAGTCACTCGGAACTGCTCTGCAGTTAGGGCAGAAATTGCATCCTGTGATTTTTGATATGTACTCATAATTTCCTCTTTGTCATTAACAACAGGTATCTTTGGGAGTGTAACAGACCTGCTCTTAGTCTATTTTATTCGCAACGGGAGATAAAGATCACTATTTCAAAATATCAAGCGTTTTTGAAGCCAAACATTTCCAATCAGGGTTCTTAATAACAGTGTGATTAAACGATTGGTCACAAGGTATTCAAAAAGATGAAATTGAAGTCTTAGCGAAAACCATTCAACTTACAGGCGCGTGATTCATAGCAACAATGATTGTCTCGTTTTGTTATAAACGCTTCATCAATTGTATTCAGCTTCCGCCAGTAAAAATTCATCGTCATCATGCATACGATTACGCATTGTCGCCAGCCGTGCTTTAATACCGCCCATCATTTGAGTAAATTGAATGTCTTGGCTGAGCCATTCAAAAATAGGGGTGTATTCAATTTCCCACGCCCTAACCCAACCTACATCTATTGCGCCTTGGATATAATAAAAGGCTTCTTCTTTATTGTGTTTTATTAAAAATCTGACATACCTCCATCAAATGACACCAGTCTTTATCCGTACGGAAAAGCCGGGAGAGCTCACGGCTTAAAATGATACCTATATCGCCTAGGGCAACGCGTGCAAGAAGCTCCTGAAAGCCGGGGCGTAAACGTGCCCCAGAAGCCGCGCTAGCCCCTAAATCCTTATCAATAATGTCTACCTGTTTAAATCCCAGGTCACTGGCCCGCCCAGCCAAAGCATATTGTAGTTTCTGGTTTTCAATATTATTTTTTACCTGACTAAGGGATGATTGCCGTAGGTAAACGATAGCCTTTCTGGCTAAATGCTCGCCAGTAATTTTACTTAGATTGTGAGTCGTCATACGTTTCTTCCTGTATTGACTGAAAAACAGTCATGATGAGTTTTGCCATCAAATCAATCACTTCACGCTGATGATTTGATGATAGGTTTTGAAAATGTTGATGTGAGGTGTCATCATTTAAATCAAGGCTCCGTTGTTCCATCCAGGTGCTCCAAAACGTCGATTGGGTTGACTAAAGCAAAGCAGTAAGCACCAAGCAAATCAACAATTTCAAGCAAGATTGTGTGTGGTGGTTCAACGATGGAGCCAATACAGATTTCACTGGCTTCTTGTTTTAGCATCCACAGCGGCACGGCTAATGTTACGCCAGAGGATAGCTCAAGGATGAGGTGATTGTGCTTCCCACCAGACCGATGAAACACTTTAAACGTCTGATAGGCGAAGGGATGAAATGGGTAATATATCCTTGCCGCCAGCGGCAAGGTATTTAGTGTGGTTCGTGATGAATAATCATACCCATGTGGTGCTGTGTGTAGACAAAGACTTAGCAGATAGCTGGTCGATGACAGAGGTCATTAGGCGTTGGCATCAACTTTATCAAAGTACGCTGTTGAGTCAAAAGTACCAAAGAGGGGATAGGCTCAGTAAAGGTGAAGTGATAAGCCTGGAAGAAACAGTCACGATTTACCATCAACGTTTGTAGATAAAGCGGGGTATATAGAGCAACATCATAGCCCGATTCTAGAGTGCCTTGGTCTAGATACTGAACAATGGTTAACCTTGACCACAGAGTTCGAACAACACTTCCATACCGCTGTAAGCAGCGAATACATGCCACAAAAATTCAAACACCACACGGACCATCAACGTATACGAGGGATGGCCAAGTCAGAGTATTACTTCAACACGCCTAAACAATTCAGCATCACATCTTCAAAGCTACCTGCACAACCAGTGCACAATGGCGTTGCCTGAAATTTGAGCTGTATGGGGCATTTAGCTGCATTCAAGACATCCAATCCATAATAGGCCTGAATTTCTTATTTCTTAAAACCAAATAGTGAAATATCCCCATCACTTTATGTTTGTTGATTAGGTTGTGATTGGGTACTTTATTACTTTGGGTGCCTTGGTTATTTTTTCAAGACGATCACCCAGGTAAAGTGACGGTGTTACTTGTTTGAGGTGTTGGTTATAGTTTCTTCAATGACTAGCCAATTTATAAAAAATTAATCGGTTTAACAAGGTGCCCGTTTTGAATTTAGAAGAACTAATATAGATGTTAATTTTTTGTCCATTCGAGCATTGAGCCATAATTAAGCCCCGACCTGAGTCGGGGCAAAGTGGATGGGAATCGTTAAATGTGTGTTTACAAGGATTTCAGAAAACGTAAGACCAATTGCTGATTTTCCTCTGACAAAGCCTTGTATTCATCACTCGAGGCCTGACTTTCACCGCCATGCCATAAAATCGCCTCTTCGATAGAGCGCGCTCGGCCATCATGCAGATAGGCGTGCTTAGGGCTACAAATTTCTCCGCCCTCTCTTCCCGTTGGATTAGTCACGCCGCCAGTTACACATGCCGCCTGCCCAAGGCCCCACAATGGGGTAGTTCGCCACTCGCTACCACTGGCTAAACCTTCCCCCAGGTTATCTGCAAGCCCTTCACCCATATCATGCAGCAGCATATCGCTAAAGGGATGAATGGTTTGGTCACGCACTTCAGCTAAAGGATGGAATTCACTGGTCTGAAAAGTTTCCGTATGACAACCTGCGCAACCAATGCTTTTAAAGTGCTCTTTGCCTTGCAGTACTTCCTGGTTTTCCACACCCTTGTTCCAGACACGCTGGGGACGCACCCCTAGGGTAGAGATATACAGAATAAGGTTATTAAGGTTTTCTTCTGGCATAAGCGGGCTACTTTCACCGCAGTTGGTTTGAGCCGAACCACAATCCGGGTTAGGCAGAACAGAAGTCAACACACCCAAATCCGTATTCAACGCTGCCGCCACCTGATGTCTTAAGCTTGACGCCGCGGCCTTCCAGCCAAAACGTCCCAGGCGGGTCAACGCTTCGTCTTCGGGGTCGACCACTTTATTGGCACGACCAGAAATGCCATCGACATTAGCATCATTCGGGTCTTCCAACGCCAGGATAGCGCTCTCGGGTATCGCTTCCAGCAAACCCAAGCCAACAAGACGGGGTGCAATTCGCGCAGAGAAAGTAGCTGGTGCACCTTCACTAAATTGATAGTTAGGGCTTCGCAGGCCATCCGCCCTCTCGGTCCATGAAGCGATAGAAACATCACCTTCACCAGCACTGCCGCTAGGCTGCAATACGCTACCAATGAGCGGATCGGGTGCGCCATTGACATCGCCTACCTTAAATACCCAGCGATCAAGGGAGACACCATTATCGACAACCGCGGCACCACCATTGCGCTCATGACAACCGGTACAACGTTGATTAATATATTTTGTACCAGCCAAACCGGCACTGGTCGCCAATACGCCATTGTCGGGATCTTCATCATGGGTACCATCAATAACAGATGAATGGTGGACGCGGCGCCCGAGCAGAAAGGTTTGTCCGTTGTCGTAGCCGAGATTGGTGGCCATCTGCAAGAAATTGTCGTTAGGCTCATCCGAATACTGATGATGAATAGTGGTATGTCCGCCTAACCAGTATTCTTCAGGGATTTTCTGGCTGTCTTCAGGGAAGGGGGAGCCGGCGGCTTCAGCATACCAGGGCACGATACCCTCACCCACTATGTAAAGAAAGGTAGTGCCATAATAGTTGGCCTGGCCACGGGGGATACCGGCCGCACTGAACTGGCTAATTTCAAATTCCATGCGATCACCCAGTTGAATAGGCCGGCCTAAACGGGTGTTTTCATTGCTGATTTTTTGATAGTTATAATGGGTACCATCAAAGCCCTGATAGTCCATGATGCCATTACTGGCGTACTGAGCCACGGTGGTGATACCCTGATACCACCAACGATTCTCCGCTTCACTGGTGCTCAACGGGAAAAGGGTACGCACATTCATTTCAATCGTGCCCCCCCCTTTGGCAACATAATCCACAATCTCGATATTGCTTGAGCGGTCTTCAAAGTAGAACTTAATGTAATGATCGTAGGACTGAAACTGGTCTTCACGTGCATGACGAGTGCGCGGGCGATCAGAAAATCGGGTGACTAACGCATCATCTGTTTCAGATTGGGTATCAGGTTGGAGTGCTGTAAGTTGGTTATACAGTGCGCTTACTTCACCTAATACACCATAAGGTACCAGCCACCATACCCCACCAACACCTTCACCGCTGGTATCATCAATTGCACTGTCTTCGGCATAGAAGTACAAGGGTCGACCGTTATAGATGGCTTGTATGCTGCCATCATCCAGCTCTATCGTGCTTAACCCGCTTACACCAGATGCCTCCATGTCTTCGACCAATACCGGTGGCCATGTTGTGGCACAAGCATCGTTACAAACACTGCTGCCTGGTGTGGCCTGGTCATTATCAAAAACATACAAGGTAAAGCCGGGGAAAAGGGAATCCGAACCGCCTACCAGACGTTCATTCGCGAAGGATACTTCGTTATTGACCTGCACAACTTCACAACCCAGCATATCAACAGAGGTGCCGGCAAGCGTGTCCGGACATTGATCGAGACTATCGGTCACGCCGTCAGCATCGCTATCGACAATGGGTGTGAATTCGATCCAATTGATATTGAAATCATTACCAGTCACATTCAGACGTAGGGTAAGTGTCTCCCCTGAGCTGACCTCAATATTGCCGATAAAATGTGTAGCAAAGGTCTGCCACCCCCCCGTACTGGAAACGCTGTCGCTACCGATTGTTTGTCCATCGAGCTGCAGGGTATAGCTGCCACTGGATAAATCAGATCCAACCCTTGCAGTTACCGCATATCCGCCTTCGATTATATTAACGTTGTACTCAAGCCATTCTCCTGCAATTGTCCAGCCCACGTTAAAGCCACCACCTTCATCGCTTGACGCCTCGATATCGACATCATCACTTCGATAGGCATTCCCGGAATTTCCGGCATCGGAATCACTGAAAGCCACATAATCTTCCGCTTGCACAACCATACCTGCGGTTGGCGTCGGAGTCGGAGTCGGAGTCGGAGTTGGAGTCGAAGTTGGAGTTAGAGTTGGAGTCGGGGTTGGAGTCAGCGTCGGAGTTGGAGTCGGCGTCGGAGTTGGCGTTGTCACCGCGGGCGCTATGGGCGCAGCTTCACCGCCGGAACCGCTACAGGCAGTCAATCCAACGCACGTCAGTGGAACTAAAAGGCCTAAACGAGTGAATTTCATATGTATTTCCATTTAAATAAATTAGAGTATTGTTGATATGTATTTCAATCAAACCAATCAAGCTTCGGCGCTAAGGCAGGGATTATGCTGCCTATTTATTCGTTTTCTTATTTTTATGTTTGGTTTTTGTTTGGCTAAGTAAGTGAGCATATAAAATAGGTCGTAGTAAATTTGACTCAATATAGTTTGGATCAATGTCTTTTTACGCTCCACAATTGTCAGTATCCATTGGTATGAGAAAGCATACCAAGTCCATTACTGCACGTTTTCAGCACTCTGGTAGAAGCAACATGGTGAAAATGACTAAAAAGACATTTTGATTTTCAGGCATCAAATTAGATCCTTTGAGCAAATAAGTTGGCAGGAAAAATAATGAATAACTATTACGGGTAGAAACAATTTAACTTTTCCATAACACAATAATAATAATAGTGTGCCATATTACGATTTTTCAAATGTAGCACTCATGTAAAATTTTTTTATGACAATGCGTTCACTCTTAGCAATTGCGCGATAAAGTGGAAAGGATTAGCGATAAATTGTTACGTTCGCGCGGCAAAATGGACGTTACTAGTTTCAATTTGTTAATATTTTTAATGTGAGACTTTACTGTTTGAATTATTTACCATAATCAATACCGATAAAAAAAGACTTTTATATAAACCTAATTATTGTATTAACAGGTAATAACCCAACACCTTACTTTTTTAGATACAAGGTACAAAAAAGCCAGCTAAAATAGCTGGCTTTTTTCCTTTACAAGGTTTATGAATCAAATTGTACAAGTTTTGCAAAAATTCCAATAACTGGGCTTTTTGCTGTGATGTGAGACCTTCATAGGCTTCTTTTGCAGGTTGTGCCTCAACTCCGTGCCATAGTATCGCTTCTTCAACGGTTCGAGCACGTCTGTCGTGCAGATAACCTATTCGGTCAATATCGTCATTGGATGGTGATAATGAAATTTCATCATTGGCTCTATCATCACCGACCATTACGCTAACCGTATGACCTAAACCCCATAATGGCGCAGTGCGCCATTCAGCACCTGTGGCAGAGCCTTGACCAAGGTCATCAGCTAAGCCAGGCCCCATATCAGTATTTAGTGTAGAAGCGACTTGGTGCTCAACACTGTAAGTGGCTACTTTATAACCAAAACGCCCTAAACGCACTACATCACTGCTTACATCATTGTCCAGAGACGCTTTACCCGATATGCCGTTGCTGTCCCTATCGAATTCATCTTTACATTGTAAAATAGTAGAATCATCTATGGCATCTAATGATCCCATTCCCACCAATTGTGGGGCTACCCTGCCTGAAAAAAGAGCAGGTTGTCCTTGATTAAATACATAGTTAGGTTGTCTTAAACCGTTGGCTAATTCAGTCCAAGAGCCTAATGAAACCGTATCTTCCGGTTCACCCGCTCCTTCTTTTTTAGGTTGTAAAATACGATGTCTATTCGGGTCTGGCTGGCCTAATGCATCGGCAATTTTAAATACCCATTTATCTAAAGGTTGACCTACATCTTCAACTAGACCAAGACCATTTCGAACATGGCAGGCGGCGCAAGAATGATAAATATAATGTTTGCCTATTTTACCTACTTGTTCAGTCCAGACTGGATTATAATTGCGTTCATGATGCGTCCCATCGTCAAAGTTAGTGTGATGCACTCTGCGCCCTTGCACAAACTGTTGTTCATTACCTTGACTTAATAAAACGACCGGCGGGCTCTTCACTGTAGTTGTAGCCCAACGTAGTATCGCCGCCCAACAGGCCTGACTCTCAGGAATTGGTGTGCCATCATTAGAGCCGCCACCATCATCAACTACGCCTCTTTGCCACTCAAAGGGGGGCTAAACCAGGTTGACTTATAACATAGACAAAAGGTGTACCATAATAATTTAACATGCTTCTCCATTTAACTCAGGTTGATTTTAAAGGAGTATGAATAATTGCCAAGTTTAACAATCGATTAGGTATTTGTTTTTCCACAAAACGGCGATTATACCGATAACAAAACTCATTCAAGTATTCTTGTAAGTAATTACCCGTAACGCCATGAAACGTGCCCAACAAAAACGTTTTCAAATTACCTATCGCGATATGAACCCAAGGCAACCATTCGTCTACCTTTTCACTTGGCGTGACTCTTGGCTCATGTTGCTGTGTTTTATCTATAATATTTAACGCAGGATAAGCATCCGTTCTGACATGCTGATTAGCTAAAAGGTGATGTGATACAAATTCTTTTACTGTTTTAAAATTCACATTTTTAACCGCTTTCATTGCGATAAACCCTGCCTTTTTATGCTTGTTTTCACATGCTATGATAATGGGGGTTTTCCCTTCTGCTCCACGACCACGCTTGCCTTTGTGCTTACCGCCAACAAAGGCATCATCTAACTCTATTGTGCCCGACAATCGGTAGAGGCTATCCCTGTGTCCCATAGCCGCTCTCACTTTCGTTAACATAAGCCGAGCAGTCTTCCAATTCACTTCAATAAGCTTGCTTAGCCTTAACGCTGAAATACTGCCTTTGTCTGAGCCTATAAAATACAGTGCCCAAAACCATTTGAGTAACGGTAGATGACTACCATGAAATAAAGTACCTGACATCACCGATGTTTGCTTATGACAATGGCTGCATTCGGTTAATTCTCGGCAGTGAAGGTCAATCCCATTGTCGTGACCACATTGAGGACACATAAACCCATTAGGCCACTTCATTTCCTTCAGATACTGGAGACAATCTTTATTCGTTCTGAATTGCTGTTGCCACGTTAAAAAACTGGCTTCTGGCGTGTTCATGTTCGAACTCCCTTAAACTGTTTATTTTCATATACAGTTTAGTTCATGCCTGAGCAAAGTGGAGAAGCATGTAATTTAATCTGGCACCGGCAGGAGGGTTAAGCAGGAATAGACTGATTTCAAATTCCATATTGGTACCCATAACTAAATCAGGTTGCTGCTACCCACCATTTTCCACTGATTAACGATATCCAGCTCATATTTAAATTGGTGCCCCTGTTCACTCGTTTTTTCAAAATTATCGTTAAATTGTTACGATCGCACGATAGAATGGACACCATTGATTTCAATTTAATAACATTTAGTCGAATACCTTAAACCAGTACTTTACCGCTCGAATTATTTACAATAGCTGATATCTACAAAAATAGGCTTTTATATACACCAAATAATTTCCCCTTTTTTTTACACAGTAGATGAGAGTAAGATGTTTTTTACCTGCAAGGTTAACAATTCTAAGATTTATGATAATTCACTTAAAAGGTATTCTCGGGTTTATTAATCAAACGTAACTAATAGCAATATAAGTTTGGACACTGTTATCATCTGAAAAGGGTGGAAATATAAACCAACAATGAAAAAGGGAGTGAGTCGTTATTTTTTTGTCATCTTTCTTCAGTTACAAGAGGCCTTCTAAAGGAAGGCTTTTTTGGGGCTTGCAAATCATTGGCTGGTTAACACTTACGATATTAACCTATTTGGCACTTACGGTGTGGTATGACACCTATAATTTCTGGCCAAATAATATTCACGGTTTGCTGCAATCAGCACTCGGTATCTTGTTCAGCTTAATCCTTCGCCAAGTTTTTTTATACCAGTGGGAGAAGCCATATATTAGTAGAACAATCATTGGTTTCATATCCGTCATCATTGTCGCGTTGCTTTGGACTGTAATACGAATTCAGTTATATCTATTGATTGTACCGCTATCTCCAGAGTACTTTAAGAAGCCAGATTGGGTGTTCAATAAAGCATCTATATTTTTCAATTTTGGTGTAGATGGTGCCAATATTGGCGATAAAAAATATTATTGGGATGACATGAGTTTTGGTTCAAATTCCAAACGTCCCAGTGCAGACATTTTCGATAAAACTGAGGGTAATGCGCTACAACAAATTGATTTACCTATTAATTTTGAACAGAAAAACGTTAACTATTTAGTCTCTGATTTCGGGGGAACATATACAACAATCGGAGCCGACCCGAGTGGGCGTAAAGGTAATGTAGCCATCACTACTAAAAACGCATTTAGTGAATTATGGGCGGGGTCTACTATAGGTACTAACAGCGGTTTCGCCAACGCAATTCCTATCACTAGAACAAACAGTACCTTAACCGTTTGGGTTTATTCATCTGATGCAGGAATTCCTGTACTTTTGAAGTTGGAAAATAATTATGATGTCCGTTACAGTGCAGAAACTCAAACAAAAACAACAAAATCTAATACATGGGAGCCCATGATATTTGATTTTAATACCGCCAATTCATATAATGTAGCTTTAAGTTATGCTGAACTTTGGAAAGGTTTTGGAGGATGGTATTTTACTTCCTTATTAATCTTTTTATGTTGGGCAGCTTCCTATCATGGTATCAAATACGCAATGTTATTCCAGCTCGAAAGAGATGAAGCAACAGGTCAAGCTCAACAAGCTAAACTGCTTAGTCTAGAAGCTTCAGAAGCGGCAAAAGAAGCGCAGTTACAAATGCTACGTTATCAATTAAACCCCCATTTTATGTTTAATACTCTTAATGCAATTTATGCCTTAATTAAATTGGGTGATCAAGACCAGGCTAAAGATATGGTCTCTAAACTTGGGAAGTTTTTGCGTTACCCACTCAACAATGATAACAATCAGTTAGTCAGTTTATCTGAGGAATTGGAAGCAATTTACTTGTATTTAGATATTGAAAAAGTACGCTTTGGTAATCGATTAACCATTAAAACCGACATTGAGCCTGTGGCTAGCTTATTTCTGGTGCCTAGCTTAATACTTCAACCTCTGGTTGAGAATGCGATTAAGTACGCAGTGGCTAAACAAGAAAATGGCGGTACTATTACGATCACTGGAAAAGTTAGAAAAAAACAGCTTATATTGACTGTCAGTGACGATGGTCCCGGTGCAGATTTATTTAACGGCAAGTTAACTAGCAAGATTGGCATTGGGTTACGCAATACCCAACAGCGCTTAGAAACATTATTCGGTGCTAAACATTCATTCTCATTGGAAAATGTAGTACCTCATGGTTTTCGAATTGTAATGTGTTTACCAACTCGTAAAAGGTTGTAAAAAAACATGCTCAAGTTAAAGACTATTATTGTGGATGATGAATATTTAGCTCGACGTTTGCTCAAAGCCAATTTAACTGACATAGCAGAAATCGAATTAGTCGCGGAATGTGAAAATGGCCGTCAGGTATTAGAGGCTGTATCGAACCATAACCCAGATTTAATTTTTATGGACATCCAAATGCCTGGTATGAATGGTATCGAAGTAGTAAAAGCGATACCCGTGAACAACATGCCTATGATTATTTTTACTACCGCTTATGACCAATATGCGGTATCAGCGTTTGATATTAATGCAGTAGATTATTTATTAAAACCACTAGATGAAAAGCAGGTGGAAAGAGCGGTCCAAAGGGCTGTGCTAGAATATTCATCAAAACGCGCCCTTGGTGATATTAAACAACACCTATTAGATGCTTTGGGGCAAATTGGACACTCACCATCACCTGCCCCAATAGTCAACATACCAAGTAAGTTAGTGCCGGATGAGAGTCATCATTACCCCGAAAAATTATTCATTAAAGACGGCGACACCATAACCTTAATTAGTATGAAAGATATCGATTGGGTCGATGCAGCAGGCGATTATATGTGTGTTCATAGTGATGGAATTACGCATGTGATGCGCAGCACCATGAAGGATTTGCTTGTACAGCTTGATCCTCAAATGTTTAAGCGAATTCATCGCTCTACTATTATTAATTTAGCAAAAATAAAACGTGTCACCAAACATTCAAAAGGAAAGTTTTTTGTTTATCTTGGCTGTGGTGAACAGCTAATGGTTAGTCGTAGTTTTGGTAGTGTCATAAAACAGTACCTTACCAATAAAGTGAAATAAATACGTAGCTAGTAGGATATTTATTACGCATAATAAAGTTTATTCAATTACATCTGATATTGAACAGAACAAATCTCAAATTTTCTATTTAACCTCAATCCTATAAATCCTATATTTAAAGAGGGGTAAATTTTAATTACTTGTTCCACAAGACAGTGGTTTGTTTTATACAATTGCGATTGATGAATTAAACAACGATATCATGATTATTAATAATAATTGAGCCATAATGTCAGTTTTAAGGAACCTTAGAGATTTACAGAAATTTTGATTAGGTCACCATCCGCAGCGTATTTAGCTACACTGGTCAATAGGTTATCGAACAGTTACTTCATTCGTTTTTCATCTGCAAACACCGTAACCGTATCTACCGAAGGCGCAAATTCAATGTTAATATTTTTTTCAGCTAACAGCGGATGATACCGCTGGGCTTCATTATGGAGTAGTGAAATAAGTTCAACCGACCCTTACTATAATGCATGGTGCCTAAATCCGTTCTGGTCAGCTCATATAAATTGTCCAATAACTGTTCAAGTTCTTTCACTTCTTCATTAGCCGATTGAATACGCTCTATAGACAAAGCTCTTACGCCATCTAACATAGCTACTATTTTACCTTTTAATACCGCCACTGGGGTGCGTAACTCATGGGAAATATCTGCTATCCAACGTTTTCTGGCTTGTTCATTTTTGATCCAATGTTGTCGCCAGTTCATTAAAGTCTCGTCTAACAAAGCAAACTTACCCCGCAGGTGAAGGCTCTTTGTGCATAAACAACTTCGCGTCTCTATCATTTGCTTGAAACTCCGGCGCTTTTGGCTGAGCAGCACCTAGAGGATTTTGTCTATCTGGAGGGGGGCGACCATCTCGAGGTGGTTTACCACTAAAGCCTGGCAGTTGAAACTCTGTATTTATTCGTTTTTTTATTTTTACTTCAAACAAAAAATGGTGTCAGGGTATCGTCAAATCAAACTTATAAGCATTGCCAATGACGTAGTCATTACCATCTGGCACTATCGAAAATTCAGCACGGGAAAAACCACTCGAAAGTGAGGGCGTCAGACTTTCCAAAGTCAACTCAACGCTTGATTGCCCTTGAGCAATCACGCTTTCTCCAAGCAGTTTATTTAGACGGGAATCGTTCGCATCATAGAGCGACACTTCATAAAGGACTTCCAATGATTCGGTGGTCGTCCCTGTGCGCGAAAGCCTAACACCGGCATCGTTTGTCTGCGCTCCCACCTCTATCAGCATAAAATCAGGATCATTGGAGGCTTTAATACGCACGGGGTCGACACCTAACATGTACACATTGACGTCGTTGTACATGGTAAAGCTGGAGATATAAAAACTGCCACGGCTATCCCATGAATCATATCCAGTAATAAATTGCTGGGTTGCCGAAACGTTATCCAAATCACTGATTTTGGCTAATTCAGAGGCCTGGCCACTGGCAATATCGTACTCCCAAATGGCGTTTGGAGAACTTGTATCGCTGACTCCCATATAGATTTTTTCGCCATCTGCGGATAATTGAAAAACCCAAATTTTAGGAGTGCCTTCAACGCCTATGAAATTGGGCTTCCCGATAAAACTCCAGCTCCCGTCGGCGTCGACAAAGCGGTAGATATTGCCTTGATCATCGGCCGTATAAAGTATCTCATTAGCTCTATCCCACTGCCCGACTTCCATGGCATTGGGTCCTTGTAAAGGAAAATCATCCAGCTGCCCAAAGCCACTTTCTGGGTCGTAGTACCAGATATTGTTAAATATATCGGGGGACTCCCCACGTTTCCACTGGGCACGAGCCGAGCCAGCGCTGATATATACACGACCACGGGAATCTACCCACATGAAACGATTGGTGTAAACAAAATCAGACCACTCAACGGGACTGCCCAGAATGGTAGTTTCGCTGCCCGCAATATCGTAACGAAGCAACCTGTTCTCCGGAACTGACATGCCATACAGCAGATTGTTTTTTTCATCTTTTTGGATACTGACGATTTGCACAGTAGCGGCGCCAACACCATCAGGCTCTACTGCACTCAAATCTAAAAATTTGTTTTCAATAATATCGTAGCCATACCAATGGAACCCGCGGGTATTCAAAAAATTAAAATCCATAGAAGAACTATCAAGGGTAGCCAGATAGACCCGTCCGTCATGATGAAGCGGGCGGTTTCTCTAGGTAGCCAGTTATCTGCAGCTTCAGACGCTGTTCGCGCATCACCCACCCAACGCAACACGTTATCTTCCTGATACATGCGATATAGCATTGAGTTGTTTATGTGATCATGACCCAAAATATAAATCTCTCCATTAACATCCGATCCTACCGCTAACCAACATTGGTCCGGTCTATCACCATTGGGTGAATTAGGCAGTTGCCATACCGTAACGCCATCGATATTGCCTGCTCGTGGTTCATCGGAGGGTACAGACACAGACACAAGCTCAACATCGGCATCAACGGCTGCAAACTCAATCCAATTGATATTGAAATCACCACCTATCACATCCAAACGAAGGGTCTGAGTCCCGCCTGGCTCAACAACAATAGTAGCGATAGAATTTGTGACAAAAACCTGCCATCCACCAGTATTGGACACGCTATCGCTGCTGATCACTTGCCCATCAAGTGCCAGATTATAGCTGCCAGTTAATACCTGAGAGGCTACCCGAGTTGTTACTGTATATTCCCCTGCACTAAGATTAACGTCATACTCAAGCCATTCTCCCGCTGCGGTCCAGCTGATGTGGAAGCCGCCACCTGTATCGTCTGTCGCCTCTATGTCAACATCATCATTTCGGTAAGCACCTCCAGTATTACCAGCGTCAGAATCACTGAAAGCCACGTAATCTTCCGCTTGCACAATCAGAGCTGAAACCGGTTCAGAGGTTGGGGGCGGAGTGGGAGTTGGTTCGGGCGCCGCTTCTCCACCAGAACCACCACAGGCCATCAGCCCAATGCACATCACGGGCACTACCAGACCCAAACGAACAGCATGTATCATCAAGTATTCCTTAATCAAAAATTTATTCATCACAATGTCAACCCGGCGAATTGCCAGACGGGGTTGCTTGGTATCTGAAACGGCAAGCACAAAAGCCCATCTCTTTCTCAATCTATCTTGATTCAGATTAAGCGCGCAGGGGTCGACCGTCTCATCAAGGTCATTGTTACTGGTAGGGTTGTCCACTGCTGAGACAATGCAAGCTTGCGCGACAAAAACTCCACCATTGCACTGCTAAACTAAGCTACTGACCAATAAATCACACAAACTGCGAGTATAGGTAAAATAAAACGTCATTTTTCCTAAAATAAAAATTCATGATGCCCTATATTTCCCATATTGACATCTATTTTACATTCTTAGGGGAGTGAAAGTCGGCTGTTTTTCGTCTATTACTCAACTGTTTTCACGTAATTCAGAATTCAAGACAAGGGCCTCCCACTGTTGTGCAAATCGGCTTTCCTGTCAATTTGTAGATGCTCGCTATAACTTTAACCGCAACACCGCATTGCTCACAGGTTTCAATGTCGATGTTAAAAACCCGTTTAAGTCTTTGCGCCCAGGTCATCGACTGGTGCTTTTGTGCCCGTGTTTTTTTCTGCCCTGTCGGCAATGCTTGTTTAGCCTTATTTCGTAAGGACGGCGTTATTGTCACGCGGTGCCCACTGCTTGGTGGAGGGCCACCCCGTACAAATACACCGGGAATGAATTTTGACAACAATAGGTTGCCCGAAGGGTGAGAAACAAGGAGGTTTCTCATCTAAACGCGTCAGATTAACTCTGGGTTTGGGCACCAGTGCCGCTAAACGGGCAATAAAATCCAGAGGCTCAAAGATTACATGACTGTCCCGGTCACCGGTGGTGCCGTCACGGTAGGGTGTTTTGAGTGGGTAGCGCACCTTGCCGTAACTCGTTATTGCCAACCTTTTTTCTGATACCCCAGAGCGGGACTCTTTTCAAAATAAGTAACGGCACAGCCTTTCGAGTTTACCCCTATCCTGTGCATTGCTCATGACACCTGCATGGAGACTTAAGCCTGCCACATTTGCGGCACACGGCCTGACGCAAGCCCTTGCTCTGCCATAGGTGCAAGCACTTATGTGGTTATTTTTGGTAAACTCTGCTAATCGAGAAATACTGCTTTGGTACTGCTTCCAATCTTTGATGTAACAAGTCCAGAATATAGTCTATCATCGGTCAGTAGCCACAGGTTCGCATGAGCCAACCGGCGATTTGCTATGGTGACCAACTTCATCGCAACTAACTCTGCCAATCCTTTATTCAGTGTAAGTTTACATGGTTTTGGCCGTTTTGCTCGCTCCCATGCGTCTATATCTGCCTTATTCGCCCTATATAGTGTGCAGCAACCATTACGATTGCCCCCTCTGGAAATCGTCGAGGCAGAGCGATAGAGTTATTTTGCAAGCTCACGGATAGAAAACTGTGATGATAGCCCGCGAGAAATCTCCTCTCGCTCCTGAGTCGTTAGGCATCAAGCCGATCTTGTTTTATCAGGGGTCTTGTATACCCCCATTTTAGCTAATATTCCTTGAATGCTAGAATGAAATCTATCAAAGAACTTAGCGATATCATTTAATGAATCACCTAGTTGATATCGTGCCCAAATTATCGCCCGCTGCTGTGGATTATAATAAATTCTTTTTCTCTGTTTCATGACAACGCATCCACTTTATTCAAGTATAGCGTTTCATTGACCGATTGAGTTCACAGGCAATACAGGCCATTCAGGCAATCGAGAGAAGCGCACAATATAAACGCCATCGCCCAGAAACCACGCTACTCTATCAGTTGGTCGAACGATACTACCCTGACTTTACAGCAAGCTTAGCAGAGCAAGGCAGGTGCTTACCCAAATATGTTGAGCGTGAATTTGATGAGTTCCTGCGTTGCGGTCGACTTGAGCACTGTTTCTTACGAGTCGTCTGCGGTGACTGTAAACATGAGAAGTTAATCGCATATAGTTGCAAGCGTAGAGGATTTTGCCCCAGTTGTGGTGCCAGCCGAATGGCCAAAAGTACAGCATTGCTGGTAGATGATGTGCTACGCCAGTAACTGGATTAGGAGTACCTAATTCGCCATTGGGCTAAACTAAAGGAGTTTATTACCGTTGATGCGAGCCGGTGACCGACGCGACCGTCCAGAATTCGAAACAACGCAGCAAAATTTCAATTGGGTTGCACCACACGCCAGTTAGCAAGCTCTAAAGTCAAGAAAAATAAGATCTGTTGCTTTGATTTTGAATGTTTTATTCCAACCATGCAATATTTCTTACTTCAATTGTGCTATCCGTTGGTGCACTGCCGCCTGATTCTCCATAAAGGTCTGCAATAGTAAACGGAGAATTCACGGTTTCTAAGTTAGCACTGCTAAAATTGGAAAATTCGCTCAGGTCAATTGTGTAGCTTTTCCATTGATCTGTAAGTGTGTAGCTACCGTTATTAAAACGTACCCAGTGACTGGTGCCATTTCCTACGGTTGTTTGAAACCCCAAATAAAAGCCAAACATAGCATTGCCTTTGATCTCAAAGGTCATTTTCGTCGAATTCGACAAATTACTAGTGTCTTGGTCAATGCCGACACCTGCACCCCAACCCCACGTTTTTGCCGAACTTGGGCTCGTGCCTATCGTTAACACACCAGTTTCATCGCTTACGCTAGCGGAAGCTGATCCTTCCCAACCGTAAGCAAAGCCACCTTCGTATAAAGATTCCCCCAATATAGTGAACTGGCCTTCCACAGGTACATTAACGACAGGCGCACTTGGTGGAGCGAAAACGTCATTCATCATTACAGCTTGATTACCACCATAACTCTTAACAATTTGGAGGCCACCTCGTTGTAAGTCATCAAACACACCGGCGTCTACCATATCCCATAATAAATACTTAGCTTCACCGGCTAAATTGATCAAACCAAAGTTCTTTTCAGGATGAGAGGCAGGGTTTTGCGTACCCGCTTTCCACTGCTCATCAAATGCTTCAAAAAAGAATAATGAAATCCCACTGCGATTAGACCAATCGCGCAGTGTATCGTGTGCTAGTTTTTGCTTGTATTCATCAGCCGCTGCGGACCCAGATGGACTAAAATCCTCACCACCAGGGCTCCCTTTGGTTGCCCAGCCGGTCTCGCCGATATGAATGGGTTTGTTAATGCCCAAGTTCAGCATATAAGATTGTGCCGCCATATATTGCTCAACAACACGGGCCTGAGAGCGGGTTATGGCAGCATCAATTTTTTCCACTGTACTTAGATCAGATTCCTGCGGGGGGACTTCCCAGAAATCAGAGGCGTGATGGGTGTCGTGAAATGGGTAAGTGTGCAAAGAAATATAATCAACCGCTGCTATCAAAGCGTTTAGATCATCTAGCTGCCCAGATACTCTCGGGTCGGTGCCAGACCATACTGCGTGGTTGTCTGAACTGGTTATCCATACGTCGTTTGGAATAGTTCCATCGGTTTTTAAGCCTTGTAGTTCATTGACATAATTGAGAATGACACGTACCGGAACATCATGGGCTTGCCAATCGACCATTGCTTCATTACCAATGGCTATTACTTTTATTATATCTGAATAGTTTTGTACCATTTCTATTGCTTTGTCGATTTCAGCCCGATTGTTAACAGAGTCTTCTAACGCGTTATTAACAAAGTTGGTATACGACCCTTGCGCTTGAATCCAAACACCGAGCATGACGTACATTTCAAAGTCTGGGTCAGCTGCTTTTAACTCTTCAATAGCAACCAATAGATTAGCCGTGTCACTGTATCCTCGAGTGTTGTATGTGCGCAGTACTTTAATTCCTATCGCTTCTAGAATAAGCATGTCTTCTTTTAGCTGAGTAACACTTGGGACAGTTGCTTCCTCGCGTGTGGCCTCACGGAAAGGACCATAAGAAATCGCCAGTAAACTTGCGTTTCCTAAAATTTGTTCACCGTCTTTAGATAAAGGCGCTTCGCTATCACTTACTGCAGCCTGAGGCGTTGGCTGCGGAAGCGGAAGCGGGGTTGGTGCGGGCTCTGGTTCAGGTTCAAGTTCAGGTTCTGGCAAGGGTGCCGACACAGGAATGACCGGTGTTAACTCGGGGGTATCGGAACCACCTGAGCAGGCAAACACGAATATTGATGCACATATCAATAAACATAATTTGAAATTACCATTTTTCATGAACATTATCCTTTTAAACCGCTGGCGGATTGTTGCGCATAAGGCTTTTGTTAGCGATGCCTTATGCTGACAAATTGTAAAATTATTGTTAATGTTAGTATGACTTTTTTTTATACTATTACTCAAGATAAATACGGCAGTGTGGGAAATTAGACCGATGAAGTGGATTGGGCATCGAGCCTAGCTAAACATCTAAGAGCCAATGCTCTCTGAAACTTCTAGCGATAGGCAACTTGATAAACCCTATCACACCAGGAGTATGTCGTGGGCGCACAGGCCGGTGACCGGCGCGACCGTCCAGAATTCGAAACAACGCAGCAAAATTTCAACTGGGTTGCACCTTTAACTGGGGCTTAGCACCAAGGCTCTTTGTCATTACGAACATACTTTTAATTAAGATAGGAGCACCTATGCTCGCTGGTGCAAAAATCTGCAATATCATGGATCTGAACAGTCTGATATTTCATCACAATGTAATTTCACCCGACATAAACCTGCACCGTACGCCAGTTAGCAAGCTCTAAAGTCAGAAAAATAAGATCTGAGTATAGGTAGAATAAAACGTCATTTTTCATAAAATGACAGTACTTGATGCCTCATGTTTTCAATATTTACCTCTCTTTTATATCGTTAAGGGAGTGAAAGTCGGCGACTTCTCGTCTATTACTCAACTGTTTTTACATAATTCAAAAAAAGCACCGCCCACTGTTGTGCAAACCAGTTTTAAATATTGCTTTTGTTTATGATGATGAACTGCTCTTATTCATACAAACTTATCTGAGGCGGCGCTTGGGCTGAACGTCCGGAGATCGCTCAATCCAGTCACTCGAAAAGTAAACAACTGTATTGTCTTATTAACCACTTTATTGTTCTCTCACATGCAAGCGTATCTGGGTTCTCTGAGCTGTAAGACCGGTTACCTAACATTGGCTAGAATGTGTTTGGCATGTCTAACCTCAAGGGTTAAATATTTAATTGGTTTTAGTTATCGCGGATAATCTCCCGTGCTGCGTTGTGCCCAGGTGCACCTGTCACTCCACCACCTGGATGGGTGCCAGCGCCACACATATACAAACCTTTGATAGGGGAACGGTAGTTGCCATGGCCTAACAGGGGCCTAGAACTAAACATCTGATCCAAGCTCATATTGCCATGCATAATGTCACCTTTAGTCAGTCCGAATACTCGTTCGAGATCAAGGGGGCTCAGCACTTGGCGACCCAGCACTGATTGTTTAAAGCCCGGGGCGAATTTTTCGACTTGTTCAATAATTAAATCTGCCGCTGTTTCACGGTGTGTATCCCAATCGATATCTGGGTCGAACTGTTGGCAAAATAAACTTGCCACATGTTGTCCTTCAGGCGCCAAAGTATCATCAAGTGTTGAAGGAATAAGCATTTCCACAATGGGGGCTTTTGACCAGCCATGTTGTTTTGAATCACGGTAGGCTTGGTCTATGTAATCACATGTAGCACCTACAATAATGCCACCAGTGAGGTGATCGGCGCTTGCCCGCTCTTGTTGTGCTAAACAGGTAAACTTAGGTAGTTCACTTAACGCCACATTTATACGAAAGGTGCCTGAGCCGTTTTTGTAATGTTTCATGCGCCGTGCAAAATCTTCTGGCAACTGTTCTGCGTCAACTAATTGGTTATATAGCAGGCTTGGGTTGAGGTTTGAGACTATGACTTTGGCTTCTAGCGTTTCACCATTTTCTAACAATACACCGTAAGCTTGGCCATCTCTGACCAGTACTTTTTTGACTGCGGCATTGGTTTCGATTTCGACACCTTTGGCCATAGCCGACTTCGCCATAGCCTGAGTAATGGCACCCATACCCCCAATAGCATGACCCCATACCCCTTTTTCGCCGTTGACTTCACCAAAGGCATGGTGCATCAAAACGTAAGCGGAACCAGGGGTTTGGGTATCGGCGTAATTGCCAACAATGCCATCGAAGGCAAACGCGCCTTTGACATATTCGTTTTCAAAATATAAGTCTAAAAAATCCGAGACACTTTTTGTGAAGATATCCAACACAATACGTTCGTCTTCTATGGGTAATTTTCGCAGGCGATTACCAAATTTTGCCGCTTTAAAAATGTCTCTGATCCCGCCGCCAACATTGGGCGGTGTTTCCAGTAAAAAGTCACGGATAATATCGGCGACCATGCCTGTGTCTCTAAAGTAGCGGTCTAGTGCATCAGCATCAGTCTTAGAAAAACGCGCTATCTCGGCCTTTAAATTATCAGAGCCTACAACAAAGGCTAAAAAATCATTGTCATCATGTGGCCATAAATTGTTGACCTTTCTATGCACAATCTTTAAGCCGTTTTGGTGTAGCTGTAAATCATCAATAACCTTTGGGTTTAGCAAACTTACCGTATAAGCAGCCACTGAATTTCTAAAGCCTGGATGAAATTCTTCAGTAACAGCAGCACCGCCCACCACATTGCGGCGTTCTAATATACGTACATTTTTACCTGCCATTGCAAGGTAGTTGGCACATACTAACCCGTTGTGCCCTCCGCCTATAATGATTGCATCTAACATCTATATTCCTAACATTATGCTATGTGATGATTGACAGTATTTAACACTCGTTCAATACTGTCAATCTCGCTGCTTAAGCAGGTGGTCTTCACATATGGCACTTTCACAATCAGATAAAATAAAGCAACTGGTGGTCACACAGCAAACGGGATATTCCCTTGCTCAGGCATTTTATAAAGACTCTGATGTGTATCAGGCTGAGATAAAAAAAATATTCTTAAAGCATTGGTTGTACGCTGGACATGTGTCGCAAATCCCCAATATTGGCGACTACTTTACTTTTGAGTTTGATACCGAGTCGGTGATTGTTGTACGCACAGATGCGGGTGAGGTTAAAGCTCATATGAATGTGTGTCGGCATCGAGGTTCGAGAATTTGCCTAGAGCAATCGGGTTCACAAAAATCGTTGACCTGCCCCTATCACGCCTGGAGCTATAACTTAGATGGGGAGCTTATTTCTGCACGTAATATGCCCGATGATTTCTTGCGTTCTGAAAGCGGTTTACATAAGGTCAATGTAGCACTTTTAGGCGGGTTTATTTTTATCTGTTTAAGTGAAGACCCGCCAAGCCTTGCTGCTCTTCGCCAAGATCTTAAGCAGACCTTCGATTTATTTGGTATGCATAGTATGCAACTTGCCGAACAGAAGTCGTACCTTATTCCTGCTAACTGGAAGCTAGCGGTTGAAAACTATCAAGAGTGTTATCACTGTGCGCCATCCCACCAAGAGTTTGCACAAATCCATGCCATGGCAAAGTCTCCCAAGGTGTTTCAAAAAGCCAAAGAACATTTTTCACAGACCAATCAAGGGAACCCAAAATTTATCGAACTAAATCGTTATTTCGACTTGGCTGAAGCAGGGCAAGAAGGGTATCAATATGACAGGAACCCATTGCTTCGTAATGCACTTAGCGGAAGTTTGGGGGGCAATCCAGTCGCCCCTTTGCTTGGTTCGTTACAGAGCTACGATGGTGGAGCGTCTGAGTTGATGATTGGCCCGTTGAGTTATTTTCTTATTTACGACGACCACATGCTTAGTTACCGCTTTTTGCCCGTTTCTGTGAATGAATGTATTTGTGATGTGTCTTGGTTTGTGAATGAGTCAGCGGTAAAAGGTGAGGACTATCAACTGGACCAGCTCACTTGGCTTTGGGATGTGACCACCCAAGCGGATAAAACCATTATTATGAATAATCAAAAAGGCGTGGACTCTAGGTTTTATCAACCTGGGCGATTGTCGGACATGGAAAGTTTTCAGCAGAGTTTTTTAAATTGGTATTTGCAGATTGTGATTAATTAGCCTGCCTATTCACAGGTCGTATCCACCCATTGTTCACACAATAATACGGCTTCTTCGGCACTAAAAGGTGTCGCTAGAGAAACGCCATTCCAGCCACAAACCATCAATGATTTCCGTCAGGCCAATGGCGGCAAGGCGCGGAGAAGGTGTGACACAGTGGCGCTGCTCTAACTCAGAAAAACTTTGCTCGAGAAACACTCGAAATGCCTTATTCGACGAATCATGAGCTTCTTTGATCTGGGGCGCTTTATCAATCATGCCCCAGAAAACCACCCAAGCCCGAAGGATCTTACGTTGCATCACTGAATCGCTAAAGGTTTCATTAATAAAAACAGACAGCCTTTGTCTAGGCAGTTTGGTGTTTTGTGATTTTACTATGGCCTTATTCATTATAGAAAACGCCAAATCTAAATCTGCGGCTGCTAATCTAAATCGTTGCGGGTGCCGAAATGATAATTTATCAAGCCAATTGCCATATTCACTTTTTCGCAATTTTTGCGTACCGAGCAGCCATCCACTCCTTCTTGCATCAAGGAATCTAAGGTGGCTTAAATAAGCTTTTTCTGAGCCTTGCTATAGCTAGATCTTCGGGTGCTTTTTATATCTAAGGTCGTCATGCTGCAACCATAAAGTACAAATAGTTGAATGTCATCTTGAACTCATAAGGTGCAGCCTTGAATTAGTAGGTGTCACAAAAAAATCCACGGAATTAGATTGCATTAACTCCGTCTCAGAGAAACTTAATCTGTCCCTATTTTGGTGCGGGTCTGCATAACCTCTCCTCAGTTGCACTACATTAGGGAGGGAATGTGCCTTTTATGGTCATTGGACGGTATTTGAGTGGGAACAATATTTGCTTTAACCCTAAAGAGATAATCATCACTTTAGGGTACAGAAGTAAATGTTAGAACACCTTTGGCTGCTTATTTCTACTATGTTTGTTTTTTTAATGCAGGTAGGGTTTTTATGTTTAGAGAGTGGCAGGACTCGCAGTAAAAATAATATTAATGTAGCTGCTAAAAATGTCACCGATTTTATCGTTTCTGCTTGTGTTTTTTGGCTGTTTGGTTTTGGCTTAATGTTCGGGCCAAGCGTTGGAGGATGGATAGGAACCGGTGAATTTCTATTTGGTCAAAATAACACTCCTTATCAAATTTTGTTTTTCCTTTTCCAAATGATGTTTTGTAGTACAGCCGCTACCCTTATGTCTGGCGCTGTAGCAGAGCGCATGAGGTTTTCTGGGTATATCTATATCACCATTATTCTTAGTGCCTTTATTTATCCATTGGTGGGCCATTGGGCATGGGCTGGTGCATTTACCGACGGTAACGAAGGATGGCTTGAAAATTTAGGCTTTGTGGATTTTGCAGGTTCATAAGCAATTTAAGTTGAGTGAAAAACGTAAAAGTGCCATTTTGGACTCATCCATGGATTGCATCATTTCCATTAACTGGCAAGGCCATATATTGGAGTTTAATCCTGCTGCAGAGCGGACTTTGGGCATTTTAAAAACTCAAATTTGCGGACACTGTTTTTTTGAAAACTTTGCTTTAAATGAGGACAAAAAAACATTTATGGTAAGCTTGTCCCACCAATTTTCCCATGCAAGTGGGTTAGTGTTAGACCGGCGTTCTAAAGTACAGTTAATGCGAGCTTCAGGACAAGCCTTCCCAGCTGAAATTACCATCACAAGCGCCAGAATAAGCATGGATAAAAGACTGGAGTTTACTTTACATCTTAGGGATGTCACCCAAGAGCAAAAAATTCAATCAAGGTTACATTTTTTAGCATATAAAAATCCACTCACTCACCTCTCTAATCGTACTCATCTAATGCTCGAGCTTAATTTGGCGGTCGAAGATGCAAAGCTCAATAATGACGTCTTAGCTTTGTTTTTTTTGGATTTAGATAACTTTAAAAAAATCAACGATACCTTAGGGCATAAAGCGGGTGACATTTTACTTGTGGAGGTCGCTTCTCGGTTAAACGCGGTCTGCGGTGAAAATGATATTATTGCACGTTTAGGAGGAGATGAATTTATTCTCGTATTAAGTGGAGACCTCACGTCCGAGAGTATCGGTGAAAAAGCACAACAAGTGTTAGCTGTATTGCGGGATGTCATTACAATAAAAGAAAAAAATTACCGTATTCCTGCCAGTATCGGCATTGCGATCTCTGAGTCAGGTAGTGTCAATCCCGATGAACTCATACAACACGCCGATATCGCTATGTACCATGCTAAAACCAAAGGCAGAGATAATTTCCAACTATATACACAACTATTGGGAGACCAAGCCCATGAAGACGGTGAATATGAAAGGAGGATACAAGCTGCCTTAGAGCTCAATCAGCTAAGTATGGTGTATCAGCCAAAAGTAACCGCACAGGGCACATTAGTTTCATTAGAAGCGTTGATACGATGGCACCATCCGACCCTAGGGAATATTTCTCCTGCCGAATTTATTCCTATTGCGGAGCAAAGTAATTTGATTGTGGCTATTGGTGAGTTTGTGATTGTTTCCGTCTTGAAGACACTCAAACAGTGGTTTGACCAAGGGTATCAAATGTTGCCTGTATCCATCAATATTGCAGGGCGACATCTTGTTTGCCCAGAATTTTTACCTTTTATAAAATCTCAATTAGCCCGTTACAACATTGACGGAAAGTACATAGAAATAGAAATTACGGAAAGCATGTTAATTGAAGATATTGATACTTGTGTATCTATTCTGAATGAGTTGAAGTTACTTAATTGTAATGTATCAGTGGATGATTTTGGAACGGGCTATTCGTCGTTAAGTTACTTAAAAATATTACCCTTAGATATACTAAAAATTGATCGCTCCTTTGTTGCAGAAAGTGATGTGAAAAATGAGGATGCTGAAATATGTGCGACTATTGTGAACCTAGCAAAGAGTCTTAAATTAACCGCCATTGCTGAAGGTATTGAAACTAAATCACAATTAATCGCCTTGCAAAAAATGGGGTGTGAATACTTTCAAGGTTTTTATTTCCACAGACCTAAAAGTGCCGAAAATATTAGTAAGCTTTTAACCATAAAAAATGTCATTCAATACTCTGAGACGTTGTAGATTACCTGCCACTAATTGACTAAGCAGTTAAGGCGGCATAAGCGGAGATAAAAGATTTTCCCTGCTTGCTCATAGAGTGTAAGTAATACAAATTATAAGGTGCTTGTTGCAATTTTAGTGCTATTTACCCGTCAGGTCTTTTAGAATAATACTCCAGTGATCAAGACCATCATAGAAGGTTTTGATGGGTAAACGTTCATTTAGACCATGGGCAAACATTTCATCCGGGTTCATAAAGACACTGGGTAACGCCCATGTTGGGATACCTGCTTTGCGAAAGTGCATACCATCGGTGCCACCTGATTCCATGTAGGCAATGATTTCCACCTTAGGATAACGTGCATGTACCGCTTTTTTAACGGCTGCCATGACGTCATCCCGCAATTCTGAAATTGGGCTTTCTACTGGTGAGTCTAAGGTGACAATTTCTATGGCAGCATTTTTAACCACTTTTGCCAGTGTTTGTTTGACGTCATCAACACTTATACCAGGGAAAATACGGCAATTAACTGTGGCTGTGGCTGATTGTGGTAAGGCATTTTCGGCGTGTCCTGCTTTTAACATAGTGGTGACACAGGTAGTACGAGTGGTGCCTACGTATGACGATTCTGTTTCCAGTCGATCAGATGCCTTTTTGTTGGTTGGGTCAGCAGCAAATGCCGTCATAGCCTCACCCAGTTCGCCGCCCAATTGAGTCCCCGATACTTTGAAAAACTCACGGGTCATGTCGCTCCACATCACAGGAAAGTGGTAATCTCTGATGTTAAGTAAGGCCGTTGATAATTCATAAATTGCATTGTCGGGACGGGGTCTTGAACTATGGCCGCCTTTGTTGCGCAGGGTGAGTTCGAAACTGACATAGGTTTTTTCTGCCGCTTGCACTAGGTAAGCTATGGCTTTGCCATTTGCATCTAAGTCGCCACCACCGGCATCAGAGTTAAGGGCATATTCTGCGTTTGCCAGTTCAGGGCGTTCATTGGCCAGCATTTTTGTGGTTAACATGCCGGTTTCTTCATCACCTGTGAAAGCCAGGAACATATCCCGGTTAGGCATAAAACCTTCTTTTTTCAAACGTATAAAGGTCGACGAGAGCATGGTAATGCCAAGTTTGTTGTCTATGGTGCCGCGACCGTAAAAATACTTATCATCTTGAGTGAGCTCAAAAGGAGGGCGATCCCAGTCTTTGTCCAGTGCTTCTACTACATCCATATGACCCAATAAAAGAATGGGTTTTTTGGCAGCAGTGCCGTCACCTTTGTAACGCACAATCATGCCGACTGTCTCACCCATAGGAATAATGTTTATATCTTCATCTTTAAAGCCGACTTCACGAAACTCTCTGGCTAGGTATGCAGCCATCTCTGGTACCTTACCGCGCCCCGCTACCGTTGGCATGCCGATAAGGGTTTTGTAAATCTCTAGGGACTTTAATGCATGGGGTGAGTCTTTTACTCCAACCGCGAGAGTAGGCATAGAGGCTAACAACAATAATGTGAGAGATATAATGTTTATCATGTTGAGGATCCATTTGTATAAAAAAAGAACAAACATCTACTCTAAACGTAATTTACTGCAATTGCTGTCTCTTAAAGCCCTTTATCTTTATTTTATACTCCAATCAAGCAGACAAAGCCTTTGCTAAGCAGCCTTGAGTGCTTTAGGATCTCTCGGTTGTGTTTCTTTTTTATATGTCGGTACATTTATAGTGGTCTCATCTAGTTCAATTACTTTACTCAAAAATGCTAACGTTTATGCTCCAGATTCGATTGGGCTTAAGCATCTTGTTATTGGTGGTGGAGAAATTCTGTATATAGGTAATGAGTTGCCTATATTGGACTCGCTACTGGCTGTTGATGAACTCGACCTGCAAGGCCAAGCCCTGATCCCCGGTTTTATCGACGCTCATACCCATATCACTGGCGGAGGGGGTGAGGCCGGTTTTTCTACCCGTGTCCCGGCAGTGCCACTCAGTCAATTTACTCAGGCGGGTGTGACTACTGCTGTTGGTTTGTTGGGTACCGATGACGTCACCCGCAGTACTGAGTCCTTATTAGCACAAGTTTACGCATTGCGTGAGGAAGGGTTGTCAGCCTATTGTTACACCGGTGGTTATCATCTTCCGCCTACTACTCTTACTGGCTCCATCAGAACGGATATTGTTTTCATAGAGCCCATTGTTGGTGTGGGTGAATTGGCTATCAGTGATCACCGATCGTCTCAACCCACTCTTAATGAGCTACTTAAAGTCGCATCCGAGGCCCATGTTTCACGTTTGATGACAGGTAAAGCCGGAATAGTACATTTGCATTTAGGAGATGGTGAACGTGGATTAGAGTTAGTGCGTGAAGCGTTAGCACAGTCCGAGATACCTGCTAAAACCTTTAATCCCACTCATGTGAACCGGCGCAGAGAATTATTTGCAGAAGCTTGCGAGTTAACCAAGCAAGGTTGCTGGATTGATGTCACCGCATTTGAAACAGGCGATGTGGGATATGAGCCTGCTGACGCATTGTTACGCTTTATCAATAGCGACTTTCCTCAAGACAAATTAACCATTAGCTCAGATGGCGGTGGTTGTCTGCCTAATTTTGATAAACAGGGTCATATGACTAAAATGGATTTTGCTAATTCTATTGCTATGACCCATGTTTTCTATCAGTTGCTTGACCAAGGAACAAAAATACAAGATTGCTTAGCCTTTTTTACAAGCAATGTTGCAACGCTTATGAACTTTAAAACTAAAGGTCGAATAGCACTCGGTATGGACGCTGATTTAATCGTTTTAGATAAACAAAACCGAATTAGCCACGTAATGGCAAAGGGTGTTTGGCATATCTACAATAAAGATGTTGTTAAAAAAGGTACCTTTGAGGAATAAAAATGCCGTCTCCAGATATTAAAGGGCAACAACGTGGGTTTGTCATACCCATCGGTGGTGCTGAAGAAAAAATAGATAATCCTGAAATTTTAAAGAAGTTTGTTGAGTTATGTGGTGGTAGTGAAGCTGACATTTGCATTGTCCCTACCGCTTCTCAGCTGGAAGATACGGGCGAGCGATATCAAAAATTATTTAAAGATTTAGGGGCAGGCAACACCCATTGGTTACCTATTAGTGATCGAAATGATGCTAAAAAAGAAGAATATGTCACACAGCTTGAAGGTTGTACGGGCATATTTATTACTGGTGGTAATCAGCTACGATTATCAACTATTCTGGGTGGTACTCCTATAGCCCAAACTATTCGTAAGCTAAATGCCCAAGGCATTCATGTGGCGGGTACATCGGCGGGTGCAGCTATTGTGTCGCAACATATGATTACTGGTGGTAATACCGGTATTGTACCTACTGAAGATGGCGTTAACTTAGCACCTGGTTTGGGGCTGATTAATACTATCGTGGTTGACCAACACTTTAATGAACGCAATAGATTGTCACGTTTGTTAAGTGCTGTGTCTTACAATCCGTTTTTATTAGGTCTTGGATTGGATGAAGATACCGCCGCTTTTATCGACGGTGATAATGAATTTACTGTAGTAGGTAGTGGTGCAATTACGGTTATCGACCCTTCGGATATCGAGCATTCATCTATGGCCGAAGCTCGCAGTGGCGATGCACTCACCTTGCTGAACTTAAAACTGCATATATTGGCTAACGGCAGTCGTTACAATATTAACGATCGTAAAGCCTTTATCGAATAATCCCTTCTTATGAAATGGGCAGGTGATTTTTTACTGCCCATTTCAGATTAATAATTTTCCTTAACAAACTAAAAACATTGGCGCTTATCAGCGTTTTTCGATAAGTTAGTCCGATGCGTAATACATCGATGCATTCTCAACCTAATCATAATTCAGTCAAACTTAAACAGGAAACCTTAGTCTATGAAAATACTTAGCAAAAATGTGTATGTTGGCCCTAACATCTACGCTAATTTTCCTGTCATTCGTTATCAGATTGATATTGGTGAGCTTGAGCAATGGCCTTCAGTAAAATTAGGCGTTGGATTTATTGATGGATTAATAGAGGCATTGCCTTCATTGCAAAGCCACGGCTGTTCATATGGTGAAGAAGGCGGCTTTATCAAGCGCTTGAAAGAAGATGAGGGAACGTGGATAGGACATATTTGGGAACATGTCGCCCTTGAATTACAAAACTTGGCAGGCTCACCGGTCAATTTTGGTCGCACCAGAAGTTTGAAGAAAGAAGGTTGTTACAATGTTGTTTATCAATATCATCAAAGAGACGTGGGGCTAGAAGCAGGCACCTTAGGTCTGCGTTTATTAACGCACTTGATGCCTGCTAATGTGCAGCAAGTCATTCAGGCGGATATCGAGGACGATTTTGATTTTAACGATGAGCTTCGCAGTTTTGTGCGCATGGCTCAGCGTAAAGAATTTGGCCCCAGTACCGGCTCTTTAGTAGCGGCTGCTGAACAGCGTAATATTCCTTGGCTTAGACTAAATGAATACAGTCTTGTGCAGTTTGGACACGGTAAATACCAGCAGCGTATCCAAGCCACCATCACCAGTGAAACCAAACACATAGCAGTAGAAATTTCTTGCGACAAAGAAGACACCCATAACCTACTCAATGATTTAGGTTTGCCCGTGCCACAACAGATGATGGTATATAGTGAAAAACAAGCGGCCAGAGCAGCCAATAGAATGGGTTTTCCAGTGGTTGTTAAACCTTTAAATGCCAATCACGGGCGAGGGGTGAGTATCAACCTTACCACTGATGAAGAGGTCATCACCGCTTACCATGAAGCGCAAAAACACGGCACCAGTAAAGCCATTTTAATAGAGAGTTTTTTAACGGGTTACGATCACCGAATGTTAGTGGTGAATAATGAACTGGTCGCAGTAGCAAAAAGGGTACCCGGCCATGTAGTAGGTGATGGTACCAGTAGTATTGAAGAGCTGATCGACATAGTTAACCTCGATCCCCGTCGTGGTATCGGTCATGAAAAAGTACTCACAAGATTGGAGTTAGACAGTCAAGCCGAACGGTTAATGGAAGAGGCTAACTACAACAAACAAACAATATTAGACAAAGACCAAGTTTTCTTTTTGCGCTCTACGGCAAACCTATCCACTGGTGGAACCGCCATAGATGTCACAGATATGGTGCACCCTGACAACAGAGATATGGCGGTGCGTTCAATCAAAGCCATCGGCCTTGACATTGGTGGGGTGGATTTTTTAACGGACGATATCAGTAAATCTTATAAAGAAATTGGCGGCGGTATTTGTGAATGTAATGCTGCGCCTGGTTTTAGAATGCATGTGGCACCAAGCGAAGGTACTCCCAGAGATGTGGCTGGAAAAGTCATCGATATGTTATTTCCCGTTGGTACTAATGCGCGCATTCCTATTGCCGCGATTACGGGAACTAATGGTAAAACCACCACCTCTCGTATGTTAGCCAGCATCATGAAGTCTTCTGGATTTACCACGGGTATGACCTCTACAGATGGGGTCTATATCGACGGACATTTAACGGTTAAAGGCGACATGACCGGTCCCACAGCCGCACAAATTGTATTACGTGACCCTAGCGTTGATTTCGCCATTATGGAAACCGCGCGCGGTGGTATTCTCAAGCGTGGTTTAGGCTATAACACTTGTAATGTTGGCGCTTGTCTTAATGTCACAGCTGATCACCTGGGGCAAAGGGGCATTAATACAGTCGAGCAACTGGCGCAAATTAAACGTGTGGTAGTTGAAGTCGCAAAAGATGTAGTGGTATTGAATGCCGATGATCACTTGTGTTTACAGATGGCCGATTTTTGTGACGCTGAGCGTATTTGTTATATTACTATGGATTCGGGTCATGGCTTAGTGCGCGAACATATTCGCAGCGGTGGCATGGCAGCTGTGCTCGAAAAGGGCATCAACGGCGATATGATCACCATTTATGATAAGGGCGCACATATACCTTTACTATGGACCCATTTAATTCCCGCTACAGTGGAAGGTAAGGCGTTGCACAATGTGCAAAATGCCATGTTTGCCGCGGCTATTGCTTATAGTTTTGACACCTCGCTGGAAGATATTCGCCAAGGATTACGGATTTTTAATACCTCATTCTATCAAGCGCCAGGTCGACTCAATATATACGATGAATTGCCGTTCAAAGTCATACTTGATTACGCTCACAATCCAGCTGCAATCGCGACTATTACCGACTTAGCAACACGCTTAGATGTGAACGGGAAACGTCGTATTGTATTGGCGATGCCCGGAGACAGAAGAGATGAAGATGTATTAGCCGTGGCAAATATTACCGCCAAAGGTTTCGATAATTTCATTTGCAAAGCTGACGACGATAGGCGAGGACGCGGTCATGATGAAGTGCCGCAATTGCTCAAACAAACATTGTTGGATGCAGGTATCGATGAAGCTAAGATTCAAGTTATCCCATCTGAAGAAGATGCCGTTGAGCAAGCCCTTAAAGATTGTAAAAATGGCGACTTGCTGATTATTCTGGGAGACAACATCACCCGTTGTTGGAAACAAATTGTGCATTTTAATGGCACGACAGACTCAGACAATCAAGATGAAACTCCGTCTCAAGATTTCCCTGAAAAACTATTTGAACATGTAGAGCATAAGTTCGAATTAAACGCCGGTGAGTCGCTGGTACATGATGAGCGTGGTGTGCGTTTAGTGGTTGAACATGACGAAGATTCTGATTGAGGAAGATTCAAATAATGCGATTAGAACTAGAAGAAGCAAGGCGCTTAACCGGGCCTAACCTATTGTGGGATCACCCCGGTGCCATTCTTGACGTGTTTATTGAAGGCATCGATAAAAGCACAGTGGTGAATGTTTGGCAGAAGTGGGTTGAAAAGTTGCTAACTGAGTTTGGTTGGCAGCAACATACTACCTATCGGCTGCATAGTGGCGGGGCAAATTTAGCCCTTAGCGCTCCTATGGATGCCCTTTATTGTGCTTGTGATCTTGCTGAATTAGCTTGGCATTGTGGTGTTGCAGAGCTAAAAAGTGAAACAACACCCAATTGGCAACAGCGGCTAAATGAATTGCATGGTGAACTTGCCGAAGAACTCAATCCTGCACTTTTGACTTTTATGCATGAAGCACAAAAACATGGGGTGAGTTGCATAACCGATGATGACGATGTCAGCCTAGGTATGGGTAAGTCATCACACACTTGGCCGGTTCGTGAATTGCCAGTATTAAGAGATATTCAATGGCAACACTATCAAGACATACCAAGGGCTTTCATCACAGGCACAAATGGTAAATCAACCAGCGTACGTTTAGCCTCGCACATTGCTAAGGCCGCAGGTTTTGTTGCTGGGGTCACGTCTACCGATTTTATTCGTGTGGGTGACAATATTATTGACACGGGTGACTATTCCGGACCGGGTGGTGCCAGAATGTTACTTAGAGACCAACGTACTGAACTGGCATTTTTAGAGGTCGCCCGTGGTGGAATATTAAGAAGAGGTCTACCCATTGATTCAGTCGATGCCGTACTGATTACCAATGTTGCCAGCGACCATTTGGGTCAATACGGTATCAATACAGTGGCAGAATTAGCAGCTACAAAGTTTGTGGTCGCTAAGGGGCTAGATGCACAGGGCACCTTAGTGTTGAATGCCGATAATGCACTTGTCGTTGAGCAAGGATTAAAGCTCGAAAATAAGATTTGTTGGTACAGCACAGACGAGTCTAATGCTTTGATCCAAAGCCAGTTGAAAACTGGTGGTGCAGCGGTATTTATCCGTCATCAACATATTGTTTACGCCATGGGTAACGTAGAAGAAAACATCGCATCATTAGATCAAGTCCCTATGACGCTTAATGGTGCTGCTCAGCACAATGTGCAAAATGCTTTAGGCGTAGTGGGATTATCTAAAGCCCTGAATTTATCAACAGAGGCCATTAGAGCGGGTTTAAAGGATTTCGGTAGTAACGCAGAAGATAACCCCGGAAGAGGCAATATCTATGAGATTAACGGCATCAAGGTACTAGTCGATTTTGCCCACAATGAACACAGTATGCGAGCTGTGGTCAAAACCATTAATCAATTGCCCGCTACACGTAAAATAGCCATGTTCAGTCATGCTGGGGACAGAAGTGACGACGAAATTCGTCATCTCACCGATGCCGTCACCGAGTTAGATGCAAGTTTATATGTTGTCACTGAGTTAGAACATTATTTACGGGGCCGCGAGATAGGTGACGTCCCACAAATTGTGGGCAAGTATCTGCAGCAACAATCGATCCCTTCAGAAAAAATACACTATGCTGGGGATCCATTAGCAGGCGCAAAAATCGCAATGGATTTTGCGCAACCCGGTGATGTAGTGTTGTTATTTGTATTAGCAGACAGAGAGCAAGTGCACGAATATTTGACTCAATTAGATAACCGATAAAACGTCATACCTTAAAGTTGAACAGGCCTTATTTATAGTAGGGTCTGATTCATTCTGACTTGGCATGACAAGCAAAGTCTGAGCGTAGATAAAACAGTAGACCGTGATTTATTTATATGATTTATTATTACTCTAGTGGCATTTTTTCCAACAATATAGTCTTTTAGTCCTTGGTATTATATTGGTGTATTCTTGTCAATAATGTCTCTCGTTAGGAACATCAAACATCAACTAAGTTCGTGCCATTTATAGGCATACACTATTGATTCAAAAAACATTGGGTCACTGCTCTCCTCTCCAACAGCGGATTATCATACATATCTTATACAAACGTTCAGATACACTTTACTAAAGTAGGCGTTTTCTGAAACTAAGTCTGTTGTATAGAGCAGAGATAGCGTTTATTCTAAACTGAATAGTTTCTTTTTTTCGTGCTATTCCTTTGATTTACAACAACCTTAAAGCTGTTGGGATATAACATGTTGATTATTATTCGCTTTTTTTTATTTTTTATCTTCTTGGTTGGGATTTTTGTACCAGTCTATGGCAATGAGCAGCCTTCAACGCTTATTAACGAATATTCTGTAAAAAGGCTAACAGGGGAAGATGGATTCGTTTCTTCTGAGATATATTCAATCATTCAGGATAAGCAAGGTTTACTCTGGTTTGGGACCGCCGAAAATGGCGTCATGCGTTATGATGGCAGAAAGGTCACCCTGTTTGAATATGATAGCCTGAGTTCAAACGGTTTGGCTCATAATGATGCAGGCAACCTTATGCTAGACCATAACGGAAAAATATGGATTGGCACTTGGGGAGGAGGCGCAAATTTTTATGACCCTCAAACAGGGATATTTAAGAATTTCGTTCATGATCCACTTCGTGTTAAATCGATTTCATCGAACCGAATACAGTCCTTATTTCACGACCAAAAAGGGGTTATTTGGTTAGGATCATATGACAAAGGGTTAAGTCGATATTTCGGTAATAATAATTTTGAGCATATTGAAAAAATTGATGATGCACCATCGTCTTTATCTCATAATAGAATATGGGACATTGAAGACAGCGATAGCGATAGCCTTTGGGTGGCCACTAGCTTTGGCTTAAACTTATATAATAAGACGAAGGGAACCTTTTCTCACTTCCTACCTGCCCCAAAGAATAAAAGCCCTTCAGGCGCAAACGAAATTCGAAGTATTTTGAAAACGTCAAAAAAACAGCTTTATGTTGGGACACAACGAGGCCCTTTTACCTTTGATAAACGAAATGCCCTTTTTACACCATTAAAAACTCTTGATGATGAATACTTAGGTCAAGTGAACTCTATGATTGAGGATCAGGAAGGTTATATTTGGTTTGTTACCAGTAAAGGTTTATTTCGACAATCTAATTCAGGCCCCCAAATTGAACAATTTAACCTTGAGCAGAACAATGGTCTAAGAGTGATTTTCGAAGATAATTCGAGAACAATATGGGTTACCAGCGAAACTCACGGTATATATAAGTTAGTGCCAAATCGAAAATTTAAGTCAATTAACAATCCTGCATTGACAGCACCAAATGGCATCGCAACGGACGCTAATGGTGATTTGTTAATTGTATCGTCATCATCACAATTATATAGATGGGATGTATCATCACAAACGCTAGAAACATTATCTGGGCCCATTTTTAAAGATGGCGATGATGAAAGTAGGTTATTTGAAAAACCCATTATATTTCCGGATGGTACTGATAGTTTATGGATTGCACAAGGTGAAGGTTTAGCTAAATTCAGCTTAGAAACTAAGCAGGTTGAGCTATTAACATACCCTAAATCAGATCCAAACTATGAGGAGTTTAGAGAGTTACGAGCCCTTAGTATGGATCAATACGGAAACCTTTGGATTGGTACTTATAAAAATGGTTTACATCGTTATGATCCTCAGACTAAAACCTTTACTCACTTAAATGAATCTGTAGGATTATCTCATCCCGAAGTGTCAGAAATTTTTAAAGATAGCGAACAAAACATGTGGGTCGGTACCGGCGATGGAGTCAACCTTTGGCAGGAAGACAGCCAACGATTTATTTCATTTAAAAGTGATAAAAACATAGTTGATAGTTTATTGGGAGCCATAGTTCAGGATGTGCATCAATCTAGGGATGGAGAAATTTGGATTTCTACTCAAAAAGGGCTTAATCAATACCTCCCTAAAACAAAAAGTTTTAAACATTTTAGCGCCAAAACAGGATTACCCACTTCTTTGATACGCGCGATTTCAGATGATAAAAATGGCCATTTGTGGTTAACCACGAATAAAGGAATTTCAAAGCTAAACCCAGTGTTGGGAGAAGTAACCAACTATGACGGTAGTAATGGCTTGTTGGGTTCAAACTTCTACGCAAATAGTCTGATACAGGGCGGTAATGAAACGCTATTTACCAGCAGCCAAAGGGGTATTGAATATTTTAACACCGCATATGTAGCACCAAATTCTAGTGAGTTGAAGCTTGTTCTAACTGGATTCAATAAGATGGGGCAGTCAGTAAAGTTTGAAACACCTTATTCTTATGTCACTGATATTCAGTTGTCTTATTTGGATTACTTTTTTTCTTTTGAATTCTCTATATTAGATTTTATTGCTCCTAACAAGAATCAGTATGCTTATAAACTAGAAGGATATGATGACCGTTGGATTGATATTGGTAATCAAAATACCGCTTCTTTTACAAGCTTAGAGGGCGGCTCTTATAAATTCTTAGTAAAAGCGACTAACAGTAGTGGCAAATTGGGGGCGGAGTTACTGTCAATCAATTTGCATGTATCACCACCGCCTTGGAAAACCTGGTGGGCATATAGCTTGTATGCATTTGCAGCCTTGCTTGCCTTATCCATTTTAGTTTATTTAAGAACGCGTTTACAGCGGGCAGAAATAGTGAGGCAGAAGCAGTTTGTTTTAATGCTTGAAGAGCAAGTTACTGAGAAAACAGCTTCATTAAATACGCAAGCTAAGGACTTAGTTGAAGCATTGAAGAAAGCCGAAGAATCGACACTCCTGAAGTCAGAATTTTTGGCAAATATGAGCCACGAAATACGTACTCCAATGAACGGTGTATTAGGTATGTTGGGACTGATATTACATAGCAAACTAACCGAAGAGCAGCGGTATAGGGCCAGCATAGCGAAAACTAGTGCTGAATCATTATTGACAATTATCAATGAAATACTGGATTTCTCTAAAATTGAAGCGGACAAGTTGGAACTTGAGATACTCGAATTCAATTTACAAGATATGCTCGGCGAGTTCATCCAATCTATGGCGTTAACAGCTCAAATTAAAGGCTTAGAATTAATTTTAGATACAAGTGCTATTGATTATAAAGTTGTCAAATCTGACCCAGGTCGTATTAGGCAAATTCTCACCAATATTGTAGGCAATGCGATTAAGTTCACCGAAACAGGTGAAGTTATTGTCTTCGTATCGACTAACGCGATTAGTGAGGATCAAGAACGTTTAAAAATGGATTGTACAGTAACCGATACAGGTATAGGAATACCCAAAGATAAGCGAAATCATCTGTTTAATTCATTTAGTCAGGTCGATGCCTCGACGACCAGAAAATACGGAGGAACAGGGTTAGGTCTGACAATTACCAAGAAATTGTGTGAATTAATGGGCGGAGAGATACAAATGTCCAGTAATCCCAAAGGTGGTAGTTGTTTTCACTTCACGCTATTCCTTGAAAAAGGACATTGCAAGACAAGTGATATATCGAATATAGATGTGCCCATTAAAAGAATACTGATAGTGGATGATAACGAGACGAATCGAAGATTTTTGCGCGCGCAATTAGAGCAATGGGGAATGCTAATTGAAGAAGCTGTAGACGCGAAAATGGCATTGGAGCAATGCCGAAAAAACGTCGATGAAAACGGAAATGTTCTTTTTGATATTGCTATTTTGGATATGAAAATGCCTGGTATGAATGGAGATGAGCTAGGTAAACTACTGAGTAGCACTCCTGAATTTTCCAAAATGAAACTAATGATGATGAGACCTGTGGGGCAAAAGGGAGATGCTGAAAAACGTTTAAAGTCTGGATTCTGTGCGGACTTTCCTAAACCTGTCACCTCAAAAGATCTGCTTTATGCTGTTTCAGTTGCATCTGGAATGGAAAAGGCAAAGGCAATAGAGTTGCCATCTCTCTTAACGGCAGACAACAGTTTAGCTACCTCAAAATCTGTATATAACTGGCCTTCCGATACAAGAATACTATTGGTGGAAGATAATCACATTAACCAGGTAGTTGCAGAGTGTTTACTTGAAAATATCGGATTGTCCGCCGACTCCGTATCCAACGGAATCGAAGCCATAGAAAGTTTAAAAAATGCAACTGAACACTTACCCTACACGCTCATCTTAATGGACTGCCAAATGCCAGAAATGGATGGATATGAGGCGACAAGACAAATTCGTCTCGGTAATGGAGGGAAACAAAATCAAATGGTTCCTATCATTGCTATGACAGCCAATGCAATGGTTGGCGACCGCGAAAAGTGTATCGATGCAGGCATGAATGATCATATTACGAAACCGATAAATGAGGAACAAATTTACACAAAACTGTTGCAGTGGTTGAATCTGCAAAGCTGATAACGTAAATGATATGTAACTATTCAGCCCGTTAAAAAATAAACTTGCACTGATCTGGCGATCCTATTGCCCGATCATTCTGAAGTGTCATGCTATCGACATGACACTTCATTCTCTTCGACTCTGAACCTAAGCGGCATTAATATTACTGAAGTAGTAGAGCGAACAAAGGCGCAGTTGCAAAACGATGCAATACTTTTTGTTGAGTCTCAATGCCGAGGTAGCAGGGTATACTATGAGGATGTTGACAGCTGATAAAGTCCAGTATTACCGGCAATGTTATCGCGATATTTTGCATGAGTGTGAGCAAACCTGCCCAGCCCTGGACAAAGACACCCGCGAGCCTTGGCAGCGAGGGCGCTTAAAAAGGAGTAAGTCACGAGCGTTACTTGATCGTTTGAGGGAATGCGAAGTCGATAGTTTAGATTATGAACCCTAATATTTATGGCCGCCAAGCGATATCAGGCTTCCAGTTTTGCAGCCATGGCGGAATATGACTAGCAGGCATAGGCTTTGCAATACCGTAACCTTGTGCTAATTCACAGCCTAGTTGTAATAGAGCATTACCATGCTCAATCGTTTCTACTCCTTCAGCAATCACCTTAAGTTGAAAGGCTTTCGCTAAACTGACAACGCCCACAACAATGGCTAAGTCATCCTCATTCGTTAACATATAGCGTATAAAACTCTGGTCTATTTTAATCAGACTGGCTGGTAGGCGTCTGAGATAGGTAAGGGAAGAATACCCGGTACCAAAATCATCTAGAGCAAAGTGTACACCAAGGTCAATGCAAGCATAGATAGTCGCTACAACATGGTTGATGTCACTCACTGCGCTGGTTTCTAATATTTCTAATTCCAATAAACGGGGTGGGACTTCAGGATGTACTGCCAATAATGCTGCTAAGCGTTCTACGAAGTCAGCTTGCTGGAGTTGGTAAGCACTGATGTTGACGCTGATAGATAATGTGATCCCCATGCTTTGCCATTGGCTTATTTGGCTCAGTGCTGTGTCAATGACCCATTCACCTATATCGATGCTAATGGTATGATTTTCTGTGTCAGGTAAAAAATCCAAGGGTGGAACTAAACCACGTACTGGGTGCTGCCAGCGGATCAACGCTTCTACGCCAACCACCTCACCCGAAGACATATTCACTTTGGGTTGATAATACAAGACGAGCTCACCTGTATGGAGTGCTGCACTGATATGAACAATACTTTCTTGTCGAATGTTAACGGCATCATCTTGTACGCTATCAAATAAGTGGTAGAAATTTTTACCTGATTGTTTTGCCACATACATTGCTTGATCCGCATGACGCACCAGTATATCTGAATTCGAAGTATCTTGAGGGTAGAGCGTGACACCTATGCTAACGGATACTTTTAATGTCAAATTACCGACCAAGATAGGCGCTGACGCAGCCAGTAATAACTTTTCTATTGATGACTTATAATCATCAGGCTTGGCTAAATCGGTTAATATCACGACAAATTCATCACCACCAATACGGGCGAGTGTATCCCCCTGACACAATACGTGGCTCATCCGCTCAGCCACGATAATGAGGAGTTCATCACCTACAACATGGCCATAGGTATCATTAATATATTTAAAGCCATCTATATCCATAAGAGCGACGGCAAGTGAGTTATGGAGGCGCTCGCATTGCAGCATGGCTTGGTTTAGTCGGTCAGCAAGTAATGCCCGATTAGGTAGTTTGGTTAAAGCATCGTAATGTGCTATCTGTTCTAGTTGAAATTGATGTTCTCTTTGCTGAGTAATATCACTAAATAATAAGACGTAATGACTGACTTCACCCACCCCATCTTTTACGGTACTGATGGTTGTACTTGCAACATAGTTTTCGCCATTTTTACGACGACTCGAAATTTCACCCACCCATTGACCAGTAGTGCTAATTACTTGCCGCATCGCGCTATAAAACTCAGATGGATGACGGTCTGCTTCCAGGAAACGAGAGGATTGACCGATGACCTCTTCCCGAGAGTAACCAGTAATGTCGGTAAATGTGTTGTTAACGTCAATAATAGTCGTCGCAGAGTCGGTTATCATAATACCTTCTAGGGCATATGTGAATACACTGGCGGCCAGCATTAATTCATTTGCACGTTTATCTTTTTCTTGGTTTTGAATGGCAAGGGCTTCGTTAGCATGGGTGAGGTCTTTTTCTGCCTTCAATTGCCAAAAAAGTAACTTCCGGATTTTGATGAAAGTAACCAGACTAATGAGGATAATAAGAAGAAATCCAGTTACTTGCGTGCTCAGGACTAACATTTTGCTTAGGTATAAAGCGTGACGTCTTTCTATCACAAGTGCGTATTCCGCGTTTATCATTTCATTAATGAGGACGCTAAGTCGGCCCATCAGCATTTTCCCTTCGCCATTAATAACGATACGCATTGCTGCTTCTCTGTTTTGAGTCGATATTAAAAAAATTGTGTTTGCTAATTCCTTTAACTTTTCATCTTTCAAAGGAATGATTTTTTTCAATCTGTTTTGTTGACTGGGATTGTCCATGATTAACAGACGAACCGAAGTTAATAGGCTGTCTAATTGTTCAATGGACTGAGTATAAGGCTTAAGATACGTTGTGTTTTCGGTCAGAAGGAATCCACGCTGTCCAGTCTCTGCACTTTTTAGCGCCAATAGTATTTGAAAAAAGGATGCATTAACTTGATGGGAATGGGCTACCCAATTTTCCGCTTCTTCTGCTTTATTACTAAACCAAAAATTAATGCCAACAATTAATATTAACGTTGGAAGGGCAATCAAACTAGCATAATAGCTGATTTTTTTAGCCGAAATATTCGGTGGTTTTTTTAGGTCAAGGGTAGTCTTTGATACATCAGTTTTCATTTTAAATCAGTTTCTATTGTGTGGCTCACCGTTTGTGAGTGCAGCTCACTTTTGAAATTCAGATACCTAATCAAGTATTATTTGATTAAACAATGTCACTGATCTAGCCTAAACACCTTTTAAAGCATAAAACATAGGTATTATTACGCGTTTTTAATTATACATTAGTCAAAAAAGCCACAAACTCACCACCCTATTAACACAGAGATTATGCTACCTTTTTTTATGCGTGTCCTCGCTTGTCATGTGCGAAGGGTTTGCATTTTGTAGAGCCTTAGGCGAATAATGTCGTATATTTACCCTCGAGTGTCAGATTCAGTGATCATCAAACACCAAGAAAAAATTGCTTCCCCAGAGATTATTCAAAGCCGTTACGAAGACTTAGGTTACATATGCAGTCATTCAGTCGCCACCGCCATATACTTGGCTTGTCATTTGCAAAAACCGATTCTAATTGAAGGCCCTCCTGGTGTAGGAAAAACCGAATTAGCCAAAGTCACTGCCACTTATCTCAACGCACCGCTGATCCGCATGCAATGTTATGAAGGGCTTGACGAGTCAAAGGCACTGTATGAATGGAAGTATGGTAAACAATTGCTTTACACCCAAGTACTCAAAGAACAACTGGGCGATGTGCTCAGAGGTGCGCGGGGGTTGGATGAGTCTATCGCCAGACTGCATGATTTTGGAGACATATTCTATTCACAAGAATTTTTGGAACCCAGACCTTTATTGCAAGCTCTACAGAGTCAAGATGGTGCCGTCTTACTGATTGATGAAATTGACAAGGCCGATCAAGAGTTTGAAGCTTTTCTGCTGGAGCTGTTATCGGATTATCAGGTGTCTATTCCAGAAATTGGTACGGTGAAGGCCGTTTCGACCCCCATAGTGATGTTAACCAGTAATAACACGCGAGAGCTCGGAGACGCACTGAAGCGCCGTTGTTTACATCTGTATATTCCTTTTCCTGATGCCGCTTTAGAAAGTCGTATTTTAGCGACTCAGGTGGAAGGTCTTGATTCACAGCTAAGAGAGCAGATAGTGGCACTGATTGGCAAACTTAGAGACATGCCTTTGAAAAAATCACCCGCAGTCAGTGAAACCATCGATTGGGCAAGGGCGCTGCTTTTATTAAATGTTGAAGAGCTAGACTCTCATTGGGTTAAAGAAACCTTGAATTTATTACTAAAATTTCAGGATGATATTGAATTAGTCGAACCAGAAATTAAAGCCTTGTTGAAGAGTTTACCTTAGGTGCGTTTTGTTGCCGACTTTATAGGTGCGCTGCGTGAAGCGGGTCTACAGGTGTCGCCAGCCGAGTCCTTGGATGCACTCAAAGCTATCAAGTTGTTAGGACTTGAGAGTCGCGAAACATCCAAAACTGTCTTAGCTTTGACCTTGGTTAAGCGACAGGCTGATCAAGTGATTTATGAGGAGTTGTTTGACCTATATTTTGCGGGTGTTGAAAAAGCCAAAGCGTCGAATAAAGAGGCGATTAAAACGTCGAATAAAGCGTCAAATAAAGAGGCGGATAAAAGCGAGAGCGAGTCCTCTGAGAATGCGCTAGATGCAAAGAGTAACTCGAGCTCAAGCCAAGCTGATATGTCAGATGGGGAAGGGATGCAAACTAGCCCAAGTTCATCATTGGGGCAGGCTCTAGGTAAAAATAAAGATATGAGTTTGGCAATCACACAGGCTGCTATAGATGAGAAACTGTCTTCCATTGTTTTGTTTACTCAAAAAAATCACTTCGCTTATAAAATAATGCAACGCCTTGGGGATGAAGCTTTAAGCACTGAAATTCGTGCCGACGCCAACAGCCCTGAGCATAAAAGCAGTCTTGAACAGAAAAACAGCCCTGAGCACAAAAGAAAGCAACGGAAATTAATAAAATCCCGGGCACGTCTGCTTGATCAAGTGAAAGATTATGTAGAGCAGCAGTATGGGATTTTTGCTCAACATAAAGGCCTGAAGTACCGTGAGGAATATCTACAGCAGGCAAAATTAAGCCAGCTTGATCGTCTCGATTATAAATTAATGCAACGTTTGGTGCAGCGAGCCGCACGGAAATTAGCTTCGCAACATAGTCGTAAACGTTTAACCCGTAAACGGGGTCAGTTGGACGTGCGCAAAACTATCGCCGCCAATGCTGCTTTTGATGGAGCATTATTTCACACTCGCTGGAAAGCGACGCGTATTGAACGACCTAAAATTGTGGCGATCTGTGATGTCAGCGGTTCGGTTAGTCGTGTTGCGCGTTTTCTTTTGTTGTTTCTCTACTCTATGCAAGACGTTATGCCAAAAGTGCGTTCTTTTGTTTTTGCCTCGGAGATGATCGAGGTCACGGAACTCTTTAAGCAACAAGGTATTGAGTTGGCGCTCGAAGACATCATGAAACGCTGGGGTGGCTTGTCTACAGATTATGGCAAAGCGCTGGCAGGGTTTCAGTCACAAGCGCTGGCGAGTATCGATAAAAAAACCACGGTTATCATGCTCGGCGATGCGCGAAATAATCAAGGTGATGGTCGAACTGACATTTGGGAAAAGGTGTTTCGTCAGAGTAAACGCGTTTTGTGGCTGAACCCCGAACAACGAAATAGTTGGGATAGCGGCGACTCTATCATGTCTGAGTATTCGCCTTGGTGTAGCAGTGTTGAACCTTGCCGAAATTTGAAGGATATCGAACGTATTTTTAGTCGGCTTTTGAAGTACAGTTAATATATCCCCAGTCGTTCTGACACGCTCATTTTGAGGTTGTATGGGTATGCGATGGGCGAAGGCGTGAGCGAAATTCTCGAGGCGTGACATCGGTCAGCGATTTAAATACTTTTGAGAACGAGCTGACATCTCGATAACCCACCCCCATTCCAATTGTTTTAATACTGTCTTGGGTATTAGCTAAACAGTGTTTTGCGGCTTCAACCCGAAGTCGTTGTAAATAGCGAGACGGCAGTTCACCTGTTGCTTTTTGAAAGCGGCGAATGAAGGTGCGTTTACTCATACCAATTTGTTTGGCTAGATGCTGCAGCTCCAAGCTTTCGGTATAACGTTCGTCGAGCCAGTCCTGCGCTCGATGAATGCCCACATCTCTGTGTTGCCGAAAACCTGCGATATTAATCAGGTTTACATCATTGGTTCGACGGCTATCAAAGCTAATGTCTCTGGCCAAACTTGCGGCTAGAGAGGGGCCACAAAATTTTTCCAACAGATGCATACTTAGGTCCATAGAGGCATTTTGGCCATTTGAGCTGTAGATACCTTCATGCTCTACACTTGCTTGGTTAGCCTGCCATTGAATATCAGGATAACGCTGTTCAAATTCTCGCAGGTGACGCCAATAGGTGGTCGCTCGGCCTCCATTCAATATACCGGCCTCTGCAGCCCAAAAAATACCGCTGTTAATTCCAGCGATGCGCGCACCTTGAGCATATTGCTGCGCCAGCCAAGGTGGAATGTCAGGATGTTGCTGAGTGACCTGTTCGAAATCCCCCCAGTAGTGGGCAAGTATAATAAGATCATAAGATTGCTCGCCTATCATCGTATCGCCATTGATTGAATGGCCACCATATAGCTGGACTGGTTGCTTGTCTGAACTGAGCAAATCACAGTGGAATTGCTGATCCTTGGGTTGACGTAAATTAGCGCTGTGAAACAATTCCAATGAGCTAAAAACTGTAGAAGCCCAGGCACCATTATAGATCAATAAGGCAACTCGCCATTTTGCATCAGACATGATTTTCGACACTTGAATAATTTTCTCCGGGGCACTTTCTATTTTAACTAAACTATTTTGACACATATACCGTATTAAGTGGCACTTTACCCTAAGTACAATGCAAAAGAAGGGGCGTAAAGTAGTGGCCTACTTGGGGTCAGTCCCGAGATGAACAATCGATAGAGGAAATACAAAGTGGATATTACATTTTCAGCTGAGGAATTGGCTTTTAGAGACCAAGTGCGTGCATTTTTGTCTGAGTCTTGGACTGAAGATTTAGCGTCGCGTATAAACGGTCGTAGTGGCGATTACAAAGCAGCACAAATTGAATGGCAGAATAAACTCAGTGCAAAAGGATGGCTTGCTCCGGGTTGGCCTGTTGAACATGGTGGTGTGGATTGGTCGGTGACCGAAAACTTTATTTTTGAAACGGAACGTTCACTAGCTGGTATTCCTGATGTGGTGCCATTTGGCTTAAAAATGGTGGCCCCGGTTATTTATGACTTTGGTAACGACGAACAGAAAAAGCGTTTCTTACCGCGCATTCTTAAAAACCAAGATTGGTGGTGTCAAGGTTATTCAGAACCTGGTGCAGGTTCAGACCTAGCGGCATTAAAAACCAAAGCAGAATTAGATGGCGATGACTACATCGTAACAGGGGCCAAAATTTGGACGACTTACGCACAGTATTCTGATTGGATTTTCTGCTTGGTTCGCACCGACTCTTCTGGCAAACGCCAAGACGGTATTACCTTCCTATTGATTGATATGAGTACTCCTGGTGTTTCGGTTAATAAGATTTCTTCTATTGACGATCACCATAGTCTTAATGAAGTTGTGTTTGACAATGTGCGTGTTCCTACTGCAAATCGCATTGGCGAGGAAGGCAAAGGTTGGACTTATGCCAAGGCTTTATTGGCTCACGAACGTACCTCTATAGCAGCCGTTGCGGATTCTAAGCGTAAGCTGCGCGAGCTTCGGGATTTACTTGCTCAAGAAGTGAGCGGTGGACGCCCTCTTAGCGAAGATACCCAGTTTCAGAATCGTCTTTCTAATACTGAAATTGAGCTGATGGCCCTAGAATATACAGAGCTACGAGTGTTGGCCTCAACAGCAGACGGCAAAGGGCCGGGCGTTGAGTCTTCACTGCTAAAAATCAAAGGTACTGAAATTCAACAAGGGATCCAGCAGATGTATATGGATTTAGCCGGATACTACAGTGGTGTGATCCACGGCGAAGATACTGCAGAAACCATTGGCCACGCTTTTGGACACTCAGCGAGACAAGCTTATATGTACGGACGAGCAGCCACGATTTACGGTGGTTCAAACGAAGTACAGAAAAATATTACCGCTAAATACGTATTGGGCCTTTAATTATGAATTTTAATTTATCCGAAGAACAAAATATGCTCAAAGACAGTGTCGCGCGCTTTGTGCGAGACGAATATGACTTTGATAGCCGCCGCGCTAATGCCGCCAGTGAGTTAGGCTTTAACCCTGCTAACTGGCAAATGTTTGCTGAACTGGGTTGGCTTTCTATTCCTTTCGACGAAGCCCATGGCGGTTTTGGCGGCGGTGCCACTGAAGTGATGGCAGTGATGGAAGAGATGGGTAAAGGTTTAGTGGTCGAGCCCTTTGTTGCAACCGTATTAATGTTTGGTGGTTTGCTAAATAAAAGCGGTAACGCTGCCTTACAAGATGCCAATATTGAAAAAATCATCGACGGCTCACTGCAAGGTTCATTTGCCTACTTAGAACGTCAAAGCCGTTTTGAATTGGCCGACGTGAAAACCCAAGCTAAACGTGACGGAGCTGATTTTGTCCTTAACGGCGAAAAGACCGTGGTGTCTAACGGCATGGCCGCCAATAAAGTGGTGGTGTCTGCGAGAACTTCAGGTGAACAGTGTGATGAAGCGGGTATTACACTGTTTCTGATTGATACCGACGCACCGGGTGTAGAGCGAACTTCTTACCGCCTGATGGACGGACAATTAGTTGCAAACATCAAACTCACCGATGTGCGTGTTGTTGGTGATCACGTTTTAGGGGATGTTGATAAAGGCTACACACTGATTGAGGCAGTGGTGGGTGACGTCATTATCGCTTTGTGTGCAGAAGCCATGGGCATTATGCAAAAACTCAACACCACCACGATTGAATACACCAAGACACGACAACAATTTGGTGTGGCTATTAGTAGCTTTCAGGCATTGCAGCATCGCATGGTTGATATGTTTATGGCCGGTGAACAAGCGAAGTCAATTTTGTACCGTGCAGTGTGTGCTGCAGAAAGTGGTGCAGAAGATTTGCCCAAAAACATTGCAGCGTTAAAAGTGATGATTGGGCGTAACGGTAAGTTGATTGGCGATGAAGCCATTCAATTACACGGCGGCATGGGCTTGACAGACGAGCTTGATGTAGGTCATTTCGTTAAGCGTTTGATGATGATCAACACCACTTTTGGTGATGCCGATTTTCAACAGAAAAAGTTTAACCGACTAACTTATTCTGACTAATCAGGTGTTTAGTTTGATAAAAATGTCTAAACGTTAATCCAAGCTCTAATGAGATGGTCATCTTAATTTGATCATCTCATTTACTTAATTCACCTCACCTCAAATATTTGTTACTTAATTTCAACTACTTATTAATCCACTAAATCTTCCAAAATAAATCTACCTAGTATCAAGACCCAGGCTCGTATGATGAGTTATTTGATAAGCTCTTCAATAACCTATCTTAAGCCCAGATAAAAACCCTACTTCTAGATTATTAATACAGAAGCATTTTCCAACCTGTCGCAGTTGTGGTCCAAGCTAACTTAATCCTTAGGGTAAAAAAATCGATACGTGTTATACAAGATATGTTTTCTGTGGGGCGCTTTAATTCTCAATTTCTTTATACGGGTACTGATGTCGCTTATTTAAGTTTGTAAGTTTTAGATGCACAGCTTCAACCCCACTGATTAGTAACCTATGCAACTTTTGGAGTTCATATGAAGAATATCTTGGCCATCATCACACTAGCGGTTTTTGTCTCTGGCTGCTCCCAAACCGCTCTAGAAGATCCCGTTCAACCAAAGCAGGTTGCTGTTGTTAGCGGTTGGCAAGTCAATTTCATAGATGAGTTTGACACCTTTAACCCAGAAAACTGGCAAGACCAAATGTTATGGGTGAATAACGAAGACCAATGTTATGTGCCTGATAATCAGTTTAATACTCGAGAAGTCAGCAATGGGACCCTAAAAATACGAGTGATTGACCTTGGTGAAAAACGTCCTTGTGACAACCTCAATAAACAAGGTCAACAACATCACGATACACAATATGTGGCTGGTCGTATTGCCTCAAAAAACCTTAAAGAGTTTGTTAAAGGTAAATGGACTGCCAGATTAAAAGTGGAAAATAGTGGTCAAACTGGGATGTTTCCGGCGTGGTGGTTGTTAGGGGCTTTAAACAATGAACCCCCCGTGCAAGAAGCCGATGAAATTGTATGTTGGCCCATGACAGGCTCAGGTGAAATCGACATCTTTGAACATCATAGTGATGGTGGCCCTGATCACTATGCAGCCCGGGCAATTACTAGTCTGGGTTATTGTGATGGTGGTGATTGGCAGGCACTCATGTTGGTGCAAGCCGCCACTCTGGGTGAGTACCATGATTATTCAGTAGAGTTGCTTGGTAATGACATTATTTTCCGCCTTGATGGAGTAGAAGTGTATCGTAATAACAAGGACGAAGATCAATTCCCGGAGCCCTTATTCGCTATCCTAAATTTTGCTAAGATTAATGACTCTCCCATGACCCAAAACTGGACCATGGAAGTGGACTGGGTGAAACACGAAGTCTGGAAATAAACAAACGCTCTTCAGTAACCTCAAGTTTGCCTGATAATTTTTCAGTTAGATAATTTGGCTATTGCATAGCAAATCTGATATTCGTTTTTACGCCCACTTTAGTTTTGTGTTTGATATTAAGGTCTGCCAAAAAAAACATGCCTGAATTCATCATCGATATTTAACAAATATGATATACAAACTGCCTTTGCTCTATACAATAACCGCGATTAACACACATTCAACTTAGAGTATTAAAAAGGGCATCCCTTGAAGATTTTTAACACTATTAATCGAAACAGTTTGAAGGGAGATATTTTAGGGGGCTTAACTGCCGCTATCGTGTCCTTACCTTTGGCTTTAGCATTCGGTTTAGCCTCAGGAGCAGGGCCAGAAGCAGGTCTGTATGGAGCCATTATTATAGGCTTTTTTGCGGCACTATTTGGCGGTACCCCTACATTAATATCAGAGCCCACAGGTCCTATGACAGTGATCATGGCAGCTGTGGTGACGGCTATGGTCGCGCGCTATCCTGATACGGGTTTAGCCATGGCATTTACCGTAGTTATGATTGCGGGGGTCACCCAAATATTATTTGGCGTATTGAAGTTAGGTAAATACATTACCTTGATGCCCTATAGCGTGATCAGCGGCTTTATGTCAGGCATTGGTTGTATATTAATCATCATGCAGTTTGCACCTGCGGTGGGAGTGACAGCTCCGTCTGGTGGCGTTACCGGAGCGATAATCGCTTTTCCAGAGACCTTACGTCATATCAGTATTACGGAGTTGGGTATGGCCCTAGGCACCCTGCTCTTAATCTTATTTACACCCCGTAAAGTGAAACAGTGGGTGCCACCACAATTGATTGCGCTGGTGGTTATTTCGTTAATCTCAGTGTTTTTACTGACCGACCCAGATATAAAACGTATCGGCGAAATTGACGTCAGTTTGCCTTCATTAGTATTCCCTACTTTTACCCCTGAATTATTACAAACTATGATACTAGATGGCATTGTGCTGGGTATGCTGGGTTGTATTGATTCGATGTTAACTTCAGTCATTGCTGACAACCTCACGCGCAGTGAGCACAAATCAGATAAAGAACTGATTGGCCAAGGTTTAGGTAATTTGTTCTCAGGTTTGTTTGGTGGTTTGCCAGGTGCGGGGGCAACCATGGGTACAGTGGTGAATATCCAAACTGGGGCCAAATCGGCCTTGTCAGGTCTTATCCGTGTGTTCATATTAATTGTGGCTGTATTTGGTGCATCTGGCCTCATCTCGGTTATTCCTATCGCTGTGCTGGCGGGCATTGCTATCAAGGTGGGCATAGATATTCTGGATTGGAGTTTTATTAAACGCGCCCATAAAACATCCAAGCAAACCAGTTACATCATGTACGCGGTATTGCTGCTGACAGTCTTTGTTGATTTGGTTGTTGCCGTAGGGATTGGGGTATTTATTGCGAATATTATTACGATTGAAAAACTCAGTGCTTCACAAGCCAAAAATATTAAAGCTATAAGTGATGTTGACGGTCGATTACCCCTTAATAAAGAGCAACGCTCGCTGCTGAATAAAGCCCAAGGACAAATCCTGTATTTTTACTTAAGTGGGACTATGATTTTTGGTGTATCAAAAGCCCTCTCCAGAGAGCTTGGAAGTTTGGGTGATCACCATGCTTTAATTGTAGATTTAAGCGATGTTTCTTTTTTAGATGACACTATCGCTCTGACTATCGAAAATTTGATAAAAGATGCACAAGAACTTGATAAACAAGTGGTGATGCTGGTGAATAAGCCCCGCACCAAAGACAAACTAATGCACTTGGGTTTTGAAACCCTACTGACCGATGCTGACTTTGTATATGACCGCACCCAAGCGTTAACCTTAGCTCATCAAAAACTTCACAATGCCGGTGTTTTAATTGATTGAGCTAGGTAACCTAACCTGATTTTGGGATAAGCCATACCGTTCAGTACCGCTATTACTGCGCCAATCTTCGTTGAACTTGCTGTACAAGCATATTAAAGTTTGAAACTGAAACCCCATGAAACCCGCGATTTTGTATATTTAGTTTTTGCCCAAATTATGTAATGTTTGTAACTAGGAAAAGCCAAAGTTTAAACTTGGGGTTTTGTTTAACAACATACGTTTTAGTCATTATGGCTTCGATTATTTTCTTTTTTACGAATTATCTGACTATCTGAAGGTAACTGCGCAATCTTTCTTTTTTTGGGTTATGTCGTTTATCTGTCTTTCTCTGGTTTTAGTTGTTTCAGTTGAAGGGTATATTAAACTGTGTATCGCCTTCAAGAAATCGACAAAATCCGCAAAAGAAAAAGTTAAGAGCTTTTTTAAACGATTTTTTGCGGTTAAAAACTTTAGCAGTGAGCGGCCTTTCTTGCTTACTTCTTTTGGCTGTTGAAAAGAAGTCAGTCAGACAATATGGATGTTGTTTGAAGAAAGGCATGGATGCCGGTGTGCGAAGCACATTTTTGACTATCAAATTTAATCGAATCTGACAGTTCAAGGAATCAACATCTCTTGACCCTATCGATTTGCTGACCCTATCGATTAGGAGCGTCCATATATGTCTTGTTAAATAGCATTAACGATGTCTGTCTTCTTTATACCATCAGACTATATTGAGCGAAAAAAACCATCATACGATTAATCAACGTTGACTGACGGCAATGAATTCCGGACATTCAGCCCAAGCACCACCTCAGATAAGTCTGTTTGAATAAAAGCCGTTCATCATCATAAACAAAAGCATTATTCAAAACTGGTTAGCACAACAGTGGGAGGCGCTTTTTTTTAATTCTGAATTATGTAAAAACAGTTGATTAATAGACGAAAAATAACCGAGTTTCACTCCCTCAAGGATATAAAAGAGAGGTAAATACGGAAAATATGAGGCACCATGTATTTTGATTTTATGAAAAATGACGTTTTATTTTACCTATACTCTTAAAGCTAGCAATCCGTTCTATTGTCCAAACGCTGCCAACTGAACCCACGAAAATCAATGCTATTCGGGCAATAATTTCGGCTTTTAGCACTTTGTGCAGTAGTGCTATTAAGGCAAACAACAAAACTGGGATATCTCGAAGTTATCGATTCGCCGTCCTTACAAAACTAAAGCTTCTCAACACCCACTTGGCCTGACTAAAAAAGAACAGCAAGTTTTGGTGTTACTAGCAAAAGGCGAGAATAGCAAAGAAATTTCCCTTCAGTTGTCTCGCTCACTACGAACGGTTGAACATCATGTTACTTGATTTTTAACCAAACTTAATGCACCAAACCGCATGGCTGTATTGTTGCGAGTGCAAAACGAACCATGGTTGTTGCCGGAATAAGAGCAGAAGCTGGCATAATTAGGAAGCGTAAAAGGCGCAACTAAGCTACCAAGAAGACTCGTTACTGAAGCCTAATTGGTGAGCACGCTGTGCCTTAGTTTACGTTAATACTGGATACCGGCCGTAAGACAGCATTCCATTCTAGTTTCCGCCACATCCTTGTCGTCGGTTCCTGGCATAAGCTTGGGAAAGCCGTATTTATTCATAATTGCAGGAATGTCTTTTTCCTTATGTGAACCATAAAGTACAGGCTCACCTTTTTTATTATAGTACTTTGCGTTAACTTTCATCAGACTTAACTGAAACTCTTCACGCAGGCCTTGTAAATCAAGTCGCTGCGCTTCCGTTAATACCGGTCTTCCTGCTTTCACCCATTCTGCTCTCAATACTTTCATTTTAGGAGGCAATTGGTCTTCCGGGATTAAAAATTCGTACTCACAATCATAGATTAAAGTGGTACTGTGTGGTCTATAAAACAATAGATCTGCCATTTTAGTGTAGATCAAATCAGTGGGCCAGCAAAGCGGTACGCTACCTTCAGTTAGTTTAGCCTCTTCAATCTCTGAAATCAGCTTATCGCCAAGTTTATCAATGATAAAGCCAATCGGCCCGCCTTCTTTCTTGAGCAATCGCTGAATTATATCTTCGATACCTTTAACGGCACCAGTTAGGTATTTGACCCCTTTTTCTCCAAGCGCTTCAGCTATCGTTTCTTCCACTACTGTATCGTTTGAGGCCGGTGGCCTTACGCGAATAATAAAGGGCACAGGGTCTGTGTCGATCATCATATGTAATACGCTATGGTCAGAGGTATGAACAATCGCAGCATTCCAGATCACTATTGCTAGCACTTTAGTCAACACTTCTTTATCACAGATCGCTATCTCATCTGGAAACAAAGGCATATATTTTGATATCTCATGTGCCCAACGTTGGATCTCAAGCCAAATAATATCTTCTTGTTCTGGGGAGCTTGTTGGATCTGGTAACTTGTTTACAAAATCTCTCACAAAACTCAAAATTGGCGTGTAATAGTCTTTCAAATACTCACCGTATCGTGACGCATCAAGTCCAATAAACGACTTGATGGGGCCACCTTCCAGATTATCGGGGTCCATAATTTCATCAGGATCGAGGCTGAAACCATAACGTGGGTAAGAGGTGTTGTTGCCGTCCCAATAGTATTTTGATCCAGCCCAACTAAATGGAATTAGTTTTCGAATTTCTTCACCATTGGCAACAACCGGGCTCCATGGATACCAGGTATTACGGTTAATGATTGAGCGTTCTCCTTCCAATACCACGTTGTCGACGGGTAAGGTCAAACGAAAATGCGGCATCAGTAATTGCTGAACAGGGTGCCAGCGAGGAAATACCGACTTGGTAATTGCGTTTATGGTATCGGAGGGAAAGTGCACCTTAATATGGTCAACTAGATTAATTCTGTGGATTGCACCTTGCAGTACAAAATATTTCGCCAACCACCACGCAGACGATGACTGGTGCTTCTTCGCGTCAAAAACAAGATTTTCGTTGAACTCATATTTACCTTTGTCGTTCTTGTCTGCAAGTGCAATGGCGACCAATTCGTAGTTCCATTTAGTATCGTCAGTGAGTGGCAGTTTTCGACGCACAATCGCAATTGCGGGCGCAACATACTCACCTTCCCAAGGTTTTTCCACTACTCGCATACAAGATTGGTCAGATTTCAAGTATTGATAATTAGCATCGTCTTTTACTCCAAACAAAGCTTCATCAGCAGGATCAAGCAGCCCTAAATATTTGCTGTATAGGCTCTCTGTGATGAGTTCTGTGAAGTGTGTATCAGTTAATGGTGCATAACCTGCAATCCCATATTTCTCGAATCTATCGCGTGCGAATTCCGCACTTTTAAACCCAAATGGCGATGGATGCTTTTCGGTGCCTAGTGCGTTTTGCGTGTAGTAGTTACCTACATTTTCTTGCCAGTCTGCCCGTTCTTCATCAGGAAGGTTTGAGACGGTAGGCGCCTGACCATAGGGATAGTCGAATGACGTTTCTGGCCATGGTTCATTGTTTGGGTATAAAAATTCGTCGGTTCGGTATTGCATACCTAAAGTTTGTCTTTGACGTGCATAGAAGTGAGAAAAGTTGTTAGTAGTCATTATTCTGTCCCTTTTATTTATTGCTAGATCTTCAATTAAATATCTTCAGTCAGTTCAACTGCCTTTTTGCGAATCATACTTATTGTGATTAATAGCTTTAGCGCAACCGTGCGCTAGTAATAATACGACTAAATTTATTGCTCTTATTCCCTATACGAATTCTTCGGAAAATTTATGAACTTTGCCAGCCGCTATGGTGCCATCGCCGTCTCTCAGTTCTTGCGTGGCTTGCTCGATTGTTTCTCGCGCCGCGCTTTTGTCTGTGAGAGCTTGAAATTCTACCAAATCAGCCAAACTCTTTATTCCCCAGCCAAACATGCCTCTTGTCTCAGCTAGGTGAATACTTTCACACCAGTATTTTATAGCATCCTTTGCCTGTCCACTTGCTGCACAAAGCTTCGCTTTACATCGGTAAAGTTCGCTTTCTGCCCAACGTTCGTTAGTATCTTCCACCAGCTTAAATGCCTGATCAAGAACTGTTTTAGCTTTTTCAAGTTGACCTGACTTTACGCATGCTTGAGCAAGTAGCGTTAGCCAACATGGAACATAGGCCTGCGAACCAATGCTCTGCCAGGCTACTATACTTTGTTCAACTTGCTTTGTGCCCATTTCCAATTCGCCACTGTTGCAAAGGATAAGACCATCGATCGCATTGCTCTGTATCTGGAATGCGAGTAAACCGTATTCTTCCGCTAAACATCTAAGTTCAGGACTGAGTTTAGCTACCGTAACAAAATCATCGGCAAAGACTGCTTGCCATGCTTTCATTGCAAGGCAAAAACCTCTTGTTTGAGGATGCTTGAATTGTGTATTGCTTAGACTCAATGCCTCAGTATACTCTTCTACTGCGGCTTGATTGCCAACCAAATAATAGGTCCATAATAGGAACACTTGCGCCATCACGTTAGGGTCTTGGCCATAGATAAAAGCATGGTCGCCGTGCAAATTAGGCTCATAAGTTTCCCTGCATCTGAGTAGGTTTTTCTCTGCCTCACCCAAGCGTCCTAAATAGAAGTTACTTAAGCCTAGTAACATTTCTACTTCCACCTGCATATTGCAAACAGGATCTGCGTTATCGTTTATTAGTGTCTGCATGTCCAATGCAGTTTTATGCGATTTTTCATGCTGTCCGTTGACCATATAATAAGTACAGACACTAAACAGTGCTAAAAAGCGCGACGCTACATCAGTGACAGACTCACACAAGGTGAGGGCTCTCTGACCTACTTCTGCAATTTCATCAGAGCTATATCCAAAAAGAGCAATTATTGATGGGATTTTTTGAGTCTGAATATCTAGTTCTAATTTGTTCCGCTCGCCATTTTCGGGCAACTTGGATAAAACCTGCAACGCATTAGTGCATAGTTGGTGCGATTCTTGATCTGCAGAAGCTCTGCGTGCCACCGCTGCAGCCTTCAACCAATAATGAATAGCTTTATGTTGATTCTCGCTAGTTCCTGGAGCGTTGGAATAGTGCAGCGCGACTACCTCTGGATGAGGTGTCCACAGACCTGAAAATATACTTTCTAAGGAATGTGCCACACATAAGTGATAGCTTTCGCGAGTAGATTTGAGCATCGACACGTAAGCCGCTTCCTGAAGTAATGCGTGTTTAAACAAATAGCTTGATGTTTCTCCGCTACCTCGACAACTAATCAATTCAAGTTTTACCAGCTCACCGAGATGTTCATGAATTTGCTCTGAGGTTAAGTCTGTATTTGCCTTTAGTAGTGTATAGCTAAACTCCCGGCCAATAATAGAACCTAGGTTTAGCAACTGCTTAGCAGCACCTAAATGATGAAGCCGTGCGCTTAAAGATTCCTGTAATGTGTTTGGAATCACCAGTGAAACTTTATCATCTGGTCCCTTCGATTCTAGAGCTTGAAGTACCGACTTTGTATATTCCTCAATAAATAAAGGTACACCATCTGACTTCGCAACAATTGCCTCCCGCACGTCATCATTAATAATACCTGTCGAATCTATAGAGAGTGCCAACTGATTTGCTTGAGCGGCAGTCAGACGTTTTATATTCAATAAGCTAACGTGAGAATAATCTGTCCATGCGGTTTTGAACTGCGGCCGGAACGTGATTAACACTAACAACGACTCAGTAGGCGATTGTGCGAGCAGAAGGTCTAAAAATTCAACGCTTGTGGAATCAGCCCAATGCACGTCTTCTACCAAAATATAAGTTGGTGTTGTTGCTACCTCCTTGATGATAATTTGTAGCAACGCTTGCAGCAATAATTGCTTTTGTTTTCCGGGCTCAACCCCAATAATTTCTTGTTCGCACTCTATTGACAACATTTGTGCAATCAATGGCAGGTATTGATGTGTAGACAGCTCATTAGCTATTAAAAGCTCTCTAAGCTTCTCTATTTTTTTGTCATGTTCGTCTGCTTCATCGAACTGCAAAATACTATGTGAGAATAAATTAGCGACAGGGTAGAGTGTAGAGTTGTTGTGGTAAGACGAGCATTGCAGAATTAACGTTCGTACATTTTCTTCGATCGCAATTTTTGAGCTAATCGCGTTGACTAAGGTGGACTTTCCGTTGCCTGCATCGCCGCGCAACAATACTACTTGGCCATTACCTTCTTTCGCCATTAACCAGCTTTCATCCAACAAGTCCATTTCGCGCTCGCGGCCAATCATCAGATGGCTATTTAGGGTCAACTTCGATCCTTGAATTCCTATTTCTTCGGGTCTATACACCTGAATGGGTTCTGAGCCACCTGGCATCTGAATAGTTTGGACCATTTTACATTCGAGCTTGCCTTTCAGCATTTGGAAAACATCATGGCTCAGATTGGTCTCATTAGCAGCACTACCAAGTTGCAGCGTAGACACTAATTTTAATACCGAACCAATGTTGCTAACCCACTTATTGACAGTCTTGTCTGCTAGTTCTTCTACAATACCAAAGCCGCAATGTAGGGCAAGATTAAGTTGAATCTGAATTCCATTATTCTCGGCATGACTTTTATTAAAAACCTTCAGGTACTTCATCATCTCTTGTGAAGCTACTACTGCTCGCAGAGCATCATCTTCATGAGCAACTCGTACACCAAAGTAAGCAGTAACTAGCTCTGTGTCGTTAGCGGCAAGATAGCCTTCATATTTCTCAACAATATTTGTAAATTCAGCAACGATATCAGGCAAAACTCTGCGAAACTGTTCCTGATGATCTTCAGTGCCATGAGCATCAATTGGAGAAATAGCACATTGGACCACGGTTATCATCCGACGTTCTGGGTCACTTGTTTGCAGTGGCTCAGGTACTTCTTCCCGCTCTTTTTCGTCCAATAAATGTTCAGTTTTTTCTATTTGCTGTATAGGTTCGGCATCTTTGGTAAGGAAAATGCCCGCCCTAGTGATATCAAAAAACCATGCCATGAGCATTACAACTGGCGATGCAGCGTAAACGGTAATGATGAGTGCTTGTAATATCCACGCCGGGGCTTCAAATGCAGTTAGGATGACATTGGCGACTTCAATCACTATCCAAGAGGAGATAATATAAGCCACAGCGGTCGACAAGACGCGACGACGTTTGGCCTCAAAGTAGAGTCCGCTAGGTTTCTTTTTAGCATCGATTTTATTCGACACAGTAGTATCTTTATCAGATTGTGGTTCTTCTGATTTACTCATAATTCCATTTGGTTTATCCACATATTATGAATCAAGATTACTCTAGTCAATCACACCATTCAAGAGAATTTGCCTGCGGGGTTGTTCGTTTACCATCCATTTGTCCCTTAAACATTACCAACGCTCAATGACTGGTTATGGCACAAACCCGTCGGACAGCGGGTTTTATTTAGTTGTGCGAGTTTCAAACATTAATTCCCAGTTTCAAACTTTAATATGCTCGTACACTTGCTCTCAATAGCTGGCTATTCCTTCACAAGCTCGCCTCGATAAACACAGTAATATCAGCACTGGATGCATTAAATACCTTAGCAAATCAGTTGTTACGTCCTAACGTACTGTTTTTATTAAAAATATTTTTAGGATCGCGGCACGTCTTAACCCAAGTTCAGGTTAGGTAACAAAATCATTGGGGATGAAAGTAATATCGAATAACAAAGGTAAATTGGAATAATAAAGGTTGGTGCTGTGTTGAAGTGATCTTGATCTTTGCTTGCAGGGTATAATTTGGCATGATTTTAGCATTATTTATTATCCGGAATATTGATGAAATATTTAGTTTTACTTAGTTTTAGCCTCTTGTTCAGTCCGATGTTATTGGCTCAATGGTCTGCTGGAGTGGCGACCATCTTTCCGTCTAATCCATACGCAGGAACAGATACCGAAATAAAGGTATTACCCATCATCACTTACGAAGGAAAAAGGTTCAGTTGGCGTGGCCCCTCTTTGGCCTACAAACTCAGCGGATTGGAGCGGGGAGAGCCGTCATTTGCATTGAGTTTAAATTTGGCACCTAATGAGCTTGATACTAACGATAGCGATAGATTGAACGGTATAAAAGATCGTGATTTTTCGTTTATGTTGGGTGTTAATTATAGTCATCCCCTCGATTTTGCGACCGTATCTATTTCATTGGAAACAGATATCTCTAACAAGCATCAAGGTCAGCGCGCAGTTGTTGGGTTGCAAAGAACACTTTTTACTCACCCAAAACGTAAGTGGATGATTAACCTTGGAGCAGAATTGGAATATTTGTCTGCTGATTATGCTGACTATTATTTTGGTGTTGATGCAGACGAGCAAAATAATTCTGTTTACTCACAATACCAAGTAGGCAGTGTGCTTCCGCTAGGGGTTACGTTGGGCGGTTATTATCAAATAAACAAGCAATGGAATATGGTGGCAAATTTACGCTGGCAATCTCTTCCTAGTGATGTGAAAAATAGTCCAATTGTGGATGGAAGCAGTGCGGTTAATGGTTTTTTTGGGTTACTTTACGCTTTTTAAGCTAATTGTTTATAAGCTGTTTTTTAAACTATTGATATTTAAAATATGTGATTTAGACAGTAAATAAGGTTTGTAACCTGTTTACATCTTATAGATGCGCGACCCAAAAATAAATTTAATAGAAATATAACAGAAGGGTGTAAAATGAAAATTATATTATCAATATTGACATCAATATTTGTGACTGGGTGTTCAGTTGTGGTCCAAAGTGATGTGGAAACAGCTCCCTATACTCTTCTAAAAACCGACGAGGCTCAGAAAATTGAAGTGCGTAACTATGATTCAATGGTATTGGTGTCTACTAGTATGTCCAGTGAAAGTGGTAACAGCGCATTTAGAAAATTGTTCAGCTATATTACCGGCGATAATGAAGGGGCAACAGAAATTGCTATGACGGCTCCCGTCATTATGAACGATAAAAAAGACGTGAAAAAAGACGTGAGAAAGGACGCAACAAAAGGCGCAGAAATATCGATGACTGCACCTGTGTTTATGAAGGACAGTGCCGACAACTCGATGATGTCATTCGTGATGCCAAAAGATTTCACATTAGCCACAACGCCTAAACCCACTAACCCTGAAGTATATGTGAGTGAGCTCAAAGATTATAAAGTGGCTAGCATTCAATTTAGTGGAACGTTGAGTGACAGTAACGTAGAAAAATACACCCGCATCCTTAAAACTTGGATGACTGAAAATGGTTACGAGGCTATCAGTGAGCCAGTAAAAGCTGGCTACAATGGACCTTTAACGTTACCTATGTGGCGTCGCAATGAAATGTTAATTGAGGTTAGATAAATTTATTTAATTGTTATCCAGACTGTTACCCAGACAACCATTGTAAATGTTCAAAAGTACCTAAACATTAAATTGAATTAACATCGCTGTCTGTGTAGTAATCCCATTTAAATGTTAATCTAACCATTATTCATTTACCGCCTTTCACTATTCAGGAAATTCCTTTTGACACTCAATCGAAAAAAGTCTCGCATTATAGTTATTGGCGCTAATTTCGCTGGTCTTACTGCCGTAAGCAAGCTATGTAAAAGCCATGACGTAACCGTCATCGATGCGAAGCAGGATTTTCAGTGGACACCTAACATCCATGAGATTTTGTCAGATGTTAAAAAAGAAACCAGCCTAAGTTTAAATCTAGACACCATCATCACAAGATTAGGGCACCGCTTTATTAACCAAACTGTCTCTAGCATTGACGGCGCTTTGCAAACCGTCACGTTAGATGACAAACAAATACTCAATTATGATGTATTGTTGATTGCATCTGGCCATTCACGATCAAACTATGGCATTAAAGGCGCTAGCGAATATGCATATGGATTTCGTACTGCTGATGATGTAATACAAATACACAACGATATTGAGGCCGTTCTTAACAATAATAAACAGCCCCTTAATATCAGTATTGTTGGCGCAGGTTTTACCGGCGTAGAAGTTTTGGGTGAATTATTACGCAAATACGCATCAAACAAGCAATTGCACATTAACGTCATCGACAGTGCCTCAAGATTGGTACAAGCCTTGCCAGAAAAGTTGTCTGATGACGTTATAAGCCAATGTAAAAGCTACCAAGTTAGTTTTCACTTCAACCAAAAAATCATTGAAGTTAAACAATCTAGTATCCATTTCAGTGACAACAAATCTATCGATTCAGACGTAACCATTTGGTCTGCTGGCACCAAGCTGCCTGATTATCTTAACGACATCAATACACCGATTACTTCTAATGGATTAGCAGTTAATGAGTACTTACAAACTACAGAGTTTAGTAGTGTTTTTGTTGCAGGTGATTCTGCTACGCTATCAAACTCATTACCTAAGCAAGCCAGTATAGCCCTAGACATGGGGCTTCATGCAGCGCTTAATATTAATAGGTTTTGTGCTAAAAAAACGTTAAAACCCTTTAAAGTCCGTACCAAACCTATTTTGCTCTCGCTAGGTGACATCAACACATACTTCATCCAAGGCAAGTTTGTTTTAGCCAGTCCACTTCTGGCCGCAGGTAAAGAAGCGGTTTACCAGTTTTATATGGCTCGCTTATCAGCACTTCTGCCCATAGAGCACAGAGTTTTAGGTATAGCTGACAGAATGACTCTATCCACCGAGAAGCTATTATTAGTCGAAATTTTAAAGTTAAGACCCAGAGTATTACTAGGGCGTAGTAAAGTTTTATAAGGGCATTCATCATCATCTTTTAATACAATGTCAGTCTTACATTATAAAACTAGGCAAGGCAGATTGTTTCATAACTCATTGCCAATACGATTTAACGAATCGACAAATTGATTATTTAGACAATAGTTGGCTCAATCCATTATTTTTTCATAGTAATATGGAACATGCCTCTTATATTCTTTAGATGCAAAGCCTACATATTCGGCCGTTGCTTTAAACAAAAATTAGCGGTACTTTAAATTCAGTATTAAATATTCTCCCTCACTTCATGCTGATATGAGGTTAATCAAGTTATGCAAAACGTTTGTGTATAATTAATAAATGTAGGCTTGGTTATTGTTGGTATTTAGGCAAGTAATGTAGTCCATATGAAAGGGACCACAGAAAGACGTTTTTCATCAACCAGAAAGGAAACTCAATGGATCACCTTAGCGGCTTAGATGCGGCCTTTTTACACTTAGAATCACCTGAAACTCCGATGCATGTTGGTGGCCTAAGCATATTAGAGCTGCCTGCAGATTATGAAGGTGATTTTATGGAGGATGTGCGAACCCACATTCAAAATCGCATGCACATGGCACCTATTTTTCAGCGCAAGTTAATCAATATGCCATTCGATATCGCTAATCCGATTTGGGTTATGGACGAGGCTATCGATATTGACTACCATATTCGACATGTGATTGTACCGCCACCTGCGACTAGGGGGAGTGTGGATAAACTGGTAGCTCGATTGCATTCTAGCTTGCTTGATCGCAGCCGCCCTTTATGGGAGATGCATATACTCGATGGTTTACCCGTTCCGTCAGACTCTCCTGAGGGCACCCGCTATGTGGGACTCTATTCTAAAATGCATCATGCTGCGCTAGATGGTATGGGCGGGCAAGTATTAATGGAAGCCATTATGGACGTGTCGGCAGTGCCACGCGCAGCGAACAAACGTAAGCGCCTTAGAGAATCTGCCAGGGCTGACAACTATGGTATTGCTGAACTTACCGCGTCAGGTGTTATGCATAACATTAGCCAATCAATTAAATTGACCAAAAACGTGCCAAAGCTAACACTCAAAGCTTTGGCCATGCTCAGACCCACTAAGTCCCCTGACGGAAGCAATGCACATCGCATGAACTGGCTTGCACCCAAGACACCACTTAACGCTACTATTACTAATCAACGTAGTTTTGCACGTTTTTCTATTCCTTACGCCGAGAGTAAAAAAATCGCTAAACTCAATAATGTCAGTCTTAATGATGTGGTTATGGCAATCTCTGGGGAGGGTATGAATCGCTACTTCAAGGATGAGGGATTTTACGCTGAAGAACCTTTGTTGGCTGCTATACCAGTCAGTGTGCGCCCTGAAGGCAACACCGAACTCAGTAACCAAGTGTCTATGGCCCGAATGAGTCTTGCAACTAATATCAAAGACCCTCTGGAGCGGCTCCAGGCCATCAATGTTTCTTCCACACACACCAAAACACTGATGTCTGATGTAAAAGCCATTATGCCCACTGATTTTCCCTCAATAGGTGCTCCCTGGTTAGTGAGTAGCATCGCCTCGACGTTAACTCGTACCAGAGTCGCAAACTCGGTACCACCGTTTGCCAACGTGCTGATTTCTAATGTTCCTGGTCCTAATATTACGCTGTACTTTGCAGGCGCCAAACAGATCAGTACCTACCCAGTATCGATCCCTTATCATGGAATGGGATTGAACATCACATTGCAGAGTTACAACGGTTGGCTCGATTTTGGTTTAATCTCATGTCAAAAACTGATGCCCGACATACATGAATTGGCGCAACATATGACAGATGCACATAAAGAACTGTTAGAGCTTAGTTTGAATGCACATCCTGAAGTTTCTAAAAGCGAAAGCTAAACGTTACAGTGATTTTGGAATTGAAGGATTGATTTTATCTTGGCTTGGCTAAAGGTGTTTCCAACAAGGGCCAGAAACCAACGGTTCGGATTACTAGCCGTCTTAATAAATAATTTATTTGGCTGAAAATCGTTATTTACATGTTTGAAAGTGGGAGGTAAATATTTTGTCGAGGCTTATTAATCATAAACATTTACATTATTTCTGGACAGTCGCAAATGAAGGCAGCATTGCTAAGGCAAGTAAAAGCTTACACATTACTCCCCATACTATTAGCGGACAGATATCATTGCTGGAAGCGAATATGGGGTGCGCACTCCTCGAAAAAGAGGGTAGAAAACTGATCCTGACGGAGTCGGGCAGAATTGTTCAGAAATATGCAGATGAAATTTTTGGACTAAGCCGTGAGTTAAGTAGCGTGATGCGAGGTTCTAGCAAATGTAATCAAACTGATTTTATGGTGGGAGCTGCCAGCTTTCTGCCGAAAACTATCGTATGCAAAATTATTGAACCTGCGCTAAGTTTATCTGAGCCTATTAATCTCATTAGTACCGAAGGCCCGGTTTTAGAGCTTTTGGCTGACTTAGCTGTGCATAAACTTGATATGGTAATCAGTGATTCGCCTACTAATCACACTTTTGGTAATACAGCCTTTAATCATTACCTTGGAGAGTCAGGCTTAACCTTTTTTGCTGCCCCTGAGTTAAAGAAATTGCTCACCCCTAACTTCCCTCATTCACTACATCATGCACCCATGTTGTTGCCAACATCACAGTTTGGGATCAGGCAATTATTTGACCAATGGGTACATCGTCAAAAAATATTTCCCAACGTCATTGGACAATTTGACGACAGCGGATTGATCAAGGCATTTGGAAAAAGGGGCCTTGGCGCTTTTTTTATGCCAACAGCAATCGCAGATGAAGTTTGTCACAGTTTTGATGTCCAAATTATCGGGCAAACTGAGCAGGTGCAAAACAAGTTTTATGCTATCTCGGCTGAACGGAAAATCAGTCACCCTGCAATCGAGGCTATTTGTAATACTGCGCGAACCTGCATTTTTTCTAGTTAATTCCCTTCACTGCCCATCCGAGGCCTTTATTTTTAAGGTCTCTCGTTAATCCCGATTCAATGTCACGTTTTATTCGACTTTTTTTCTTTACCACCATTGCTAACATCCTAATCTCAGAAATCTAACTGAAACTAGCATGGGTAATTAATGAGAAAATTAACTGAGGATAATCAAAGAGGCACCCTTCGAACCTCAAGGTTCACGCTTAGTATTAATTTCTGGATCCGGATAGCATTATTTAGTGTTTTTTGGATGCTGCTTACAGGGTGGCAACCAAGCTCTTGGGGCGTTGGCGCAGTGTTCGTTATTATGTCGAGTTCACTAAGCCTGTTCCTGACAGACAAACAACAACAAACTAAAAATTGGATAATAAACCCAACAAAATCTATATCATTTTTATTCTACTTTTTTGAGCAATCGTTACGTGGTGGATGGGATATAGCAAAACTCGCTCTTATACCCCAGTCTAAGTTGTCACCAGGGGTTATCACTTACCATACAGATTTAGTCACTGAATCTCAGATTTTTACTTTGATGCAAATTCTCAGCTTATTGCCTGGCACTGTTAGTGCCCATCGCCAAGATGGCGAGATTACTATACATGTCCTTAACCTAAATTCGTTTGATAGAACTGAAATAGACGATTGTCAACTGCGCGTTAGTGAGTTGTTAGGCAGTCGGACACCATTATTAGGAGGCAGAGTAGACTCATGACAACTTATTTTCTAGCGATTGTTTTGGTATTGGCACTGCTCTTATCGCTAAGCCTATTGAGCGTATTGCGCGCACCTAGTTATACAGATTGCATATTGGCAACTCAGTTGGTCGGAACGATTGGTGTGGCCATGCTTATTATATTGTCGGTCATTAAGCGCGAACCTTATCTATTAGACGTTTCCCTCGTTCTCGCGCTACTTACTTCAATCATGCTCGTGACTTTCACCCAACTTCGAAGAAATGCTCAATGAATGCCTTTGACGTATTTAGTCTGGTATTTTGTTCATCTGGTCTATTTTTCTTCTTTGCTGGCACGGTGGGTTTAATCAGATTTCCTGACACTCTGAGCCGCCTTCACGCGCTCACCAAAGCTGATAATTTGGGTCTAGGGCTCATCATTATTGGCATAATACCTCACCTATCTTCTTTATTGGACGTGTTTAGATTGCTGCTAGTGTGGTTATTAATCATTTTTTCAAGTGCGGCTTGTAGCTACCTCATTGCGTCACAGGTAATACGGGATAAATCTATAAATACAAAATCACTATTAAAATTCAAAAAGAAGTCGGAGACCAATGATGAACCTTCAAATAGCCTTTGATGTGATGCTTATGCTCAATTGTTTGATCCTTGCTTGGATGAGTATTTTCTCTAAATCTTTGTTTCGTTGCATCGTGCTTTTTGTATGTTTGGGCCTTTTAGTCACCATTGCATGGGGACAAATGGGGGCATTTGACGTGGCAATTGCCGAGGCTGCAATTGGGGCAGGTATAACCGGCGCGCTGTTGCTAGCTGCATGGAATCGTATTAAGCCTGAAGACGAAGATGCACAGCCAGCCCAGCCTGCTTCTGAAGTCAATAATCGGGGAGCCCGATAGCATGTTTAATCAAATAGATCTTGAATATAACGGACCCGTTAACGATCCAAAAGCATCGTGGCTAATAACCCTGTGTTCAGTTTTGGGCTTTTTGATTGTGTTGACTCTAGTGCTGCTGAACTATGATGCCCACAATGCAGGATTGCGGCCCTATGTTGAAGGCAGTTTAAGTAGCAGCGGCGTAACTAACCCTGTCACCGCAGTACTACTAAACTTTCGCGCTTACGATACTTTACTCGAAATTGCTGTGTTATTGATTGTTGTCATCGCTGTGTTGCCGTTACGCAACTCTAAAACATCGCTTGTTAGATGTATTGAGGTCACAAATCATGATCTTGTTCTCACCTCGTTGCAGCGCTGGCTTGCGCCTGCTGTGCTTATGTTTGCTGGCTATTTACTATGGGCTGGCGCGACTCAGCCAGGCGGAGCGTTTCAAGCTGGGGCCTTATTGGCGGGGGCTTGTGTGTTAATGTTTCAAACTGGGGTTTACCGGGTTAACTACACATCAATTATGGCAAGAAGCTTAATGGCATGTGGTTTAGCTATGTTTATTGCCGTTGGTTTAGCACTCATTTGGTTTGAAGGTAGTTTACTCAAATACCCCCAAGATTACGCTGGTGTGCTGATTTTACTGATAGAAAGTGGCGCTACTTTGTCAATTGCTATATGCCTAGCGTCCCTTTACAGCAGCCTTATTGATATTCCTGGTACAGGTCACGCTGCTACTTTTGAGTCTGGCTCATGAGTTCGGAGCTGCTTTACAGTCTTACTGGATTAGGGCTTTTTGCTATCGGTTTGCTTGGGATAGTAGTTGCAGGCCATGTGATGCGTAAAATCTTGGCCCTCAATATCATGGGTATCGGGATATTTATGTTATTGATTGCCATCGCTAAGCAGGATGGATCATTCGTCGACCCTGTGCCACATGCTATGGTCTTAACTGGGATTGTTATCGCCGCTGCAGGCACTGCTTTAGCCTTAAACTTAATGGTCCGACTGCATAGAATGAGCGATCCTAAGCAGGGGAAACCAAAGTGATGACCAGTCTAAGTTCATCGCTATTGTTACCTATCATTGTGTTTTTGCCTTTGATAGCGGCTTTAGTCGGCTTTATTTTGAGTCGAAACACCTTTCAAGGTCAGCTCAATGTTGGTTTTGCATTTGTGCAATTTCTGATTGTTGTATTGATGACGATACTGTTTTTGGACGAACAATCCTATCAGAGCGCCGTCTATCAAATCGGTTCATGGGGAGCTCCGCTAGGTATTGACTTAGTGGTAGACGGGTTTTCGATTTTAATGATTGGGCTGACCGGATTGCTCACCCTGATATTAACTATCTACGGTGCTGCGTATTATGCTGATGATCCTAAAAGTCTGCGTTTTTGGCCATTATGGTGGTTATTAATCGCAGGATTAAACGCGCTATTTGTGTCCGGCGATGCCTTTAATATTTATGTATGTTTGGAAATTATAGGATTGTCTGCGGCAGCGCTGGTTGCTTTGCAATCGACACGAGCGTCATTGGAAGCGGCGCTAAGATATCTTCTGGTTGGTTTATTGGGTTCGCTTTTCTACTTGATGGCGATTGCTATTCTTTACCGTAGCCATGGCACACTCGATCTGGCGCAGATTGCGGCGAGTTCCGGCAACGGACTTCCAGACCAAGTCGCGATGATACTTATTACGATTGGACTTCTGCTTAAGATTGCCTTGTTTCCATTGCACTTTTGGTTACCCCAAGCTCATGCGAATGCGCCTACACCGGTAAGTGCGATCCTTTCAGCGTTGGTGGTTAAAGCCTCACTTTACGTATTAATAAAATTTTGGTTTGAAGTACTAAGTGGATCTACTACCTTCGGTGCGTCTCAGGTTTTAGGGGTTTTAGGCGGTATAGCAATCGTCTATGGATCTTGGAAGGCTTTTCGTGCTACGCAGTTAAAAGTACTGATTGCCTACTCTACGGTGGCACAACTCGGCTACATCTTTTTACTTTTTCCGTTAAGCGAACATGCTGCAAACACTAGCTCTTTTTCTGGCTCGTCTTTTTCTGGCTCGTCTTTTTCTGGCTCGGCATCACAGGCTGCGATCTATTTTATAGTGGCACACGCTTGCGCTAAAGCGGCGATGTTCTTATCGGCAGGAAACCTGATCTTATCCCAGGGCAGTGGAGATATTGCCCAACTCAAGGGGATCGCGACACGAGAGCCGCTTAACGTATTGATATTTACCATCGCAGGAGTCAGCTTAATTGGTCTGCCACCCAGTGCAGGTTTTATTGCAAAATGGTTACTCCTCACAACATCTATCGAGAGTGGTCAGTGGTGGTGGGTGTTAGTCGTGCTAAGTGGAGGGCTGTTGGCGGCAATGTATTTGTTCAAGATACTCAGCTTAGCATTTGATAACACGCTTGATGATGGCGCGGTTCAACGTCAACCAAAAGCACTGTCTTCCAAGTTATTAACAAGTTCAGCACTGGTGCTTGCGCTGATTACACTGGCCTTGGGTTTCAATGCTGAATTTATTCTGAATATTAGTAATCCTCCAGTTGGGGTAAGTGGCATATGAGCATTAACGTCCTGTTACCCGCAATGATTGTTCTAGGACCCTTTATTGCTGGTCTTGCGATTATGGCGACACCTGAGCACAAGGCGACACTGCGTCGAATCCTTAACATTACTGGTGCATTGATTACATTAAGCCTAATCGGACTGCTTCTTACGAGTGTTGATAGCGGTATAGACTTCGAAACACGTCTACCCCTGCTACCCAATATCGACCTTGTACTTCGGGCTGACTCTCTTTCACTTCTATTCGTGAGCCTGTCAGGATTCCTATGGTTTTTTACCACTATTTATGCCATTGGTTATTTTAAAGGCACGGCCAACCGCAGCCGGTTCTTCGCTTTTTTTAGCTTATGTGTTGGCGCAACGATTGGATTAGCCCTTGCTGGCAATCTGGTTACGTTTCTCATTTTTTATGAATTGTTAACTCTTACCACCTATCCGCTGATCGCTCACAAGGGCAATGCTGCGTCAATCAAAGCCGCAAAGACTTACCTTGTCTACACGATGATCGGTGGGGCGCTATTGTTGGCAGGTATAGTGTGGCTCAAAGTATTAGCCGGCCCACTTGATTTTACTACTGCCGGTTTGTTGGTAGATATCCCTAATCTTGATAGAACACATTTGCAGATAATTTTTGTCTTGCTGATCGCAGGTCTCGGTGTCAAAGCCGCTCTGTTCCCGTTGCATGGTTGGTTGCCTGTCTCAATGGCCGCGCCCGCGCCAGTCAGTTCATTGCTGCATGCAGTAGCAGTTGTGAAAGCGGGCGCATTTGGGATTGTACGGGTTGTCTACGATATCTACGGTGTTGAATTTACAAGAGACTTGGGCCTAACTATATTTTTGGCTGCGCTTGCGGCGTTTACGGTTGTCTATGGATCTATTCGGGCATTAAGCCAAGATGATTTGAAGAAACGCTTAGCTTATTCGACCGTCAGTCAAGTTTCATATATTGCACTAGGTACTGCAATCGCAGGGCCAATTGCGACAATCGGTGGCCTTGTTCATTTGGTACACCAAGGGTTGATGAAAATCACTCTGTTTTTCTGCGCGGGTAATATTGCGGAAACCCTCGGCGTTCACAAAGTAAGTCAAATGAACGGCTTAGGTAAGCGCATGCCTTTGACGATGGGGGCATTCACCATTGCTGCGCTTGGAATGATCGGCATTCCTCCTATCGCGGGGTTTGTTTCAAAGTGGTACTTGGGAGTGGGTGCCCTGGAGGCTCAGGCGCCCTGGGTCTTAGGCGTCCTGGCAATCAGTAGTATTTTGAATGCCGCCTATTTTTTGCCAATAATAAACGCTGTCTGGTTTAAGGAGCAGGATTCGCCTTGGCCAAAAGAACAACCTCGTTTGAAATTGGAAACCCACTGGATGCTACTTTTGCCTCCATTGGTTACCGCGTTTTGTGCCTTACTCGCTGGGCTATTAGCATCTGTGTCCGTCAGCCCTTTATCTTGGTCGACATTGATTGCGACCCAGGAATATCGGTCAGTACTGCCAGACCTTTCCAGTATGGCGCTAACCTACCGCACTAGCTCTTTCTGGGTATTGGTATTGCCTATTTCTTTACTGGCGATGATGGCGATTAAAAATTGTCGAGCCTTGGTTATCAGGCTTATACCACTTGCTCCACTTCCTGGACTACTCGCGGCTGTTCTGATGGCGGATGGGGACATAACCAAACAAGCTTTTCTGACATTGACTGCGCTGCTGTGGTTTGTTGGGGCGCTCTATGCTCAAGCATATTTGGCTAACGACGAGAAACGGAACAGGTTTTACCTATTTTTTCTACTCACGATGATTGGCAATATAGGTGTTGTGTTATCTGAAGAAATATCCTCATTCATTGGCTTTTTTGCCCTGATGAGCTTTTCTGCCTACCCATTGATACTTCATTCTGAAAGCGACGAGGCACGTTCAGCCGCATCAACCTATATAAAATGGGTAGTGTTTGGCGAAGTTATCCTGTTTGCTGCCTTGGTTGGCAATACTTATTATTCTAATTTTGCGAGAGACGAAGTGCCTGTTATTTGGGTAACCGCATTTTTGCTGATAGGTTTTGGGGTTAAAGCGGGCCTAGCGACGTTGCATGTTTGGTTACCTAAAGCGCATCCTGTCGCGCCAGTTCCTGCCAGTGCTTTATTAAGTGCTGTAATGGTAAAAGTGGGTTTGTTGGGTTGGATACGTTTTTTACCATTAGGTGACGAGTCTATTCTGGTTCTAGCGCAGCCTATGATGCTGCTCGGTTGTTCAGCAGCCTTTCTTGGTGCTATTTACGGTGTGTTCCAGAATAATCCAAAAACAGTGTTGGCTTACTCGACAATCAGTCAGCTTGGGATCATTAGTGCCAGTATTGGTTTTGCCTTGGCATTTCCTAACAGTTGGGAGGCTTTACTACCGGCCATTGTGTTTTTCGCTATGCATCATGGGTTTGCCAAATCTACATTGTTTCTATGTGTTGGACTAAAAAAAGAACTAGAACAAAAAACGCGATTGACTCCCTTTCTATGGCTACTTGCGCTAATTCCTGCTTTATCCTTGATAGGTTTGCCGTTAACAAGTGGAGCATTCGCAAAAGAAGCACTCAAAAGTGCCACCTCAAGTTGGCCTTTGTTTTCGACCTTTTTGGTTTTGAGTGCTGTAGGTACTTCGTTATTAATGGGGCGTTTTATACAGTTAATGCAACAGCCTTTTACTCAACCACAATCTACTCAAAAACGATCTGCTCAACTGCTATCTATGCAAAAAACCTCAGATTCAGTACCACGTTGGGGGCTTATCTTGCCAACTGCGCTTTGTGCTTTGCTGTGTGTAGGGTATGTATATTTCACACCCGCATTCGAATTTAAAATTCACCAAAGTGTCTTTTCTACAATGAGCTGGGCTGCGTTATGGCCTGGACTCATTGGACTGATGATATTAATTGCCAGTTTTAAAGTACGTGCCGCAATAGTTGCCCCTGCAGCCGGTGATATATTAATTATCTATCAAAAAATCGGACTATTATGCCAAAAAATCGGACAACATCTTGGACACTCCATTGCCAGAAAATCTACAGGTTTGAGCAGTTATTTTTACCAGACATTAGAACGGTCGCAATCCTTACTCAACAACTCAAGTAAACACTGGGTCATCGAGACTCCGGGAACTGTGATGGTTGTCGTTTTAGTCCTACTTTTTTATACCTTTGTTAGCTAAACAATCGCGCGTTATGCACCGCAAGAGATACACCAATGAAACGTTTTAAAAATATACTGATTAAAGTGAACAAACAAACAGAACCTGAACTCGACATCGCGGTTATAAGAGGTATCGAATTAGCTAGACGTACCGGAGCAAAAGTCACTCTATTTGATGTGGTAGAGCCACTTGAAAGTATAGTGAGATGTTATATCGATATCGTCAGTCCTGAAGAACTAACCGAATTTATAGTTGAGCAGCGACTCGATCAACTCACAGAGCTAGCGCAACAACTACAGAGCAAAGATGTGAAAGTAACTCCGCAAGTAGGCATCGGTAAAAATTTCATTGAAATTATTAAAGCAGTCATCAACAGAAAAAGTGATTTACTAATTAAAGTCGCCAACGACTGCGAACAGAGCTTCGATAGTAATGATTTTCATTTAATGCGTAAATGCGCAATCCCTGTTTGGATAATCAAGACTACACAATCCAATTCAATCAATAAAATTTTAGCTGCGGTTGACTTGTCGATGGAACAACATGCCGAAGGTCGTGCTCAAAATCGAATGATTATGGATATAGCCTCGTCTTTGAGTAAATTTGAAAAAGCTAAGCTCACTGTACTCTCTTGCTGGCAGCTATACGGAGAACAAGCGCTGAAACATGGGGCATTCGCTAGAGTTTCAACAGATAAAATTGATGAGTTATTAAAAGTGGAAGAGAATGAATATAAAGACAGTCTTGAGATTTTGGTTAGCGAGTATGCGAATTCAAATTTTGAGCAATGTTTGGAAAAAGGCTCTCCTAAATTACTTATTCCAAAATATGCAAACAGTAATGAAATCGATACCGTGGTGATGGGGACTCTTAGCCGTTCAGGGATCCCAGGGTTTTTGATTGGACACAATTCAGAGACAGTTCTGCAACGCATCAATTCGTCAGTGATCACCTTAAAACCTGCGGGTTTTCTATCGCCAGTACGTTAGATAATTCTGATTACCAAGACCCTTAATATTCGTAAATATTGACTGCATGATGAGCCATTGCAAATCATCAGCTGCAATGTTTAAGCAGGGAGCCGGTGGTTAATTTTATTTAACTGGAAAGTGTGGCCACTAAAATAATGCCATTTTTACGGCTCTTGCCTTGAAATTTCAATCGCTATTCAATACATCGTATTTTTCGAAGTTTTACCTGCATTAGTTCGACTTTTATTAATTAAAAGAAAACACTATTTTAAAGGTTATATTATCGGAGATATTTATGGAACATAAAAAACAATCATGGTTTGCCGAACCTTCGGATACAGTTGAAGATGGACTGCAACAAGCGTGGCATGCGCAACCCTCAGAAACTGTTGCTGAAGGACTAAATGCTGATGTGAAGTTAGGATTATCTTCAAACGATGCGACCATTCGGCTGCATCGATATGGTATGAACAATATTACCGAGCATAAAGGAACGGGTCCGTTCAAACGTTTCATGATCCAATTTCATCAACCACTAGTGTACATCCTACTAGCCGCTGTAGCAGTGACCATGGCGCTAGGAGAATGGGTTGATTCTGCGGTCATTTTTATGGTGGTTTTATTAAATGCAATCATAGGATTTGTGCAAGAATCGAAGGCACTGCAAGCAATCAATGCATTATCTAAAAGCGTTAAAAGCACGGCGATCGTTATCAGAGATGGCAATAAAATATCCATCTCTGCCGAGCAACTTGTTCCTGGCGATTTAGTTGTTTTACAACCGGGTGACAAAGTATCAGCAGATATGAGGCTGATTAAAGTTAAGGACCTCAAGATAGATGAGTCTGCTCTAACAGGCGAATCAGTGGCAACTGAAAAGAATAGTACATTGTTACCAAAAGATAGTGTCTTGGGTGACAGAAAGAATATGGCCTATTCCTCTACTTTGGTTACATATGGTACGGGTTTAGGGTTAGTAACAGAAACCGGCGATGCAACGGAAATTGGTAAAATTTCCACATTGATTACGACTACAAAAACCCTAGATACTCCACTAACTAAGCGTATTGCGCACTTTAGTCATATTCTTTTGTACGCAATTTTGATTTTGGCAGGATTAACAATCTTTATTGGATGGTTACACGGACAACCACTGATTGAGTCGTTTATGGCAGCTGTTGCATTAGCTGTCGGGGCCATTCCAGAAGGTTTACCTGCTGCGGTTACGATCATGTTAGCCATCGGTGTTTCTCGAATGGCAAAACGTCGTGCTGTAATTCGTAACTTACCGGCGGTTGAAACACTAGGCAGTACGACCGTCATTTGCTCAGATAAAACCGGAACACTGACTAAGAACGAAATGACAGTCAGAGAGCTTTGGAGTGCTGGACAGCACCTAACAACAACAGGCAGCGGTTATGATCCAGAAGGCGATTTTTTCTTACAAGAAAAACCTACTAATATAAGCAACATGCCTTCGGTACTCGAAACATTGACAGCAGGTTTGCTGTGTAATGACTCCAACTTGCACGCTCCAAACTCACTAAATGACGGTAATATGCAGTGGTCTATCACGGGTGATCCAACTGAAGCTGCTCTGATTGCTGCCACTATTAAGGCAGACATTAAGCGGGAGGCTGTTAGTTGTGAACGCTTAGATACCATACCTTTTCAATCCGAATATCAGTATATGGCGACGCTGAATGTTCGAGATAGTCAGCATATGATTTTTCTTAAGGGTTCTTTAGAAAGTCTGTTACCACGTTGTGTTTCGATGCTTGACGAGAGCGGTAACCCGCAAAAGATGGATATGTCACTTATCGAGCAACAAGCTGAACAAATGGCAGCCCGAGGATTACGAGTACTGGCCTTTGCTCGCAAACGTGTTGCTAATGATGTTGACACAATCAACCACAGTAATGTTGAAGGAGAGATGGAGTTTTTAGGCTTACAAGCCATGATAGACCCACCGAGGCCTGAAGCTATTAAGGCCGTCGCGGCCTGCCATCAGGCGGGTATAGACGTTAAAATGATTACCGGTGATCACGCGTTAACCGCCGGTACCATTGCCCGCCAACTCGGTATTGTAGGTGACAATAGCACTAGCCTATCAGTCACAGGTGCACAGCTCGCAACCATGACTCCCTCAGAATTTGTTGCAGCAGCTCTCAAATATAAGGTGTTTGCCAGGGTAACCCCTGAGAATAAATTGCAACTAGTCAAAGCTCTGCAAAGCGAGGGGCATGTGGTGGCGATGACGGGAGATGGTGTTAACGATGCCCCTGCCTTGCGCCGTGCAGACATTGGGGTGGCAATGGCCATGAATGGAACAGAAGTCGCCAGAGAAGCTGCGGACATGATGCTTATTGACGATAACTTCGCAACAATTCCAGATGCAATTGAGGAAGGTCGCGGTGTTTTTGACAATTTAAAAAAGTTTATCGTTTGGACTTTACCGACCAATGGCGGTGAAGGTCTAGTGATCCTCTTGGCTGTTATGTTAGGTGTGTCACTACCGCTACTACCCATTCATATTTTGTGGGTTAATATGACCACCGCAATATTTTTGGGCTTAATGTTAGCGTTCGAACCGAGAGAAGAGGGCATTATGCGACGTCCTCCAAATCAACCCAATACCCCCATTATTGATGCAACCTTAGTGTGGCGAATAATCCTTGTATCAACGTTGCTTTGTCTTACCTCGTTTGGTCTGTATGAATTTGAACTGAGCTTAGGTGCAAGCCAGGAAGAAGCCCGCACAGTGGCAGTCGCTATGTTTGTAGTTGGAGAAGCCTTTTATTTACTAAATTGCCGCTCACTTAAGCGTTCTTGTTTTGCAGTGGGTATTAATAGCAATTCTTGGATATGGGTTGGAATTGGCATAATGATGTTTTTGCAGTTGCTTTTCACTTACGTCCCTATCATGAACTCATGGTTTAGCAGTGCGCCAATCAGCGCACAAGCATGGTTGCGTGTGTTCGGTGGTGGTTTACTCATCTTTGCTTTGGTGGGATTAGAAAAACACTGGCGTTTTCGAAACAGATCTCATCATTCGAATACTTTAAGTTTGGCTGAAGATTAACCCTATGCTAAAAATAAGGTCTGATGGGTGAGTTCAACTCAGGAATAAATGGGGCCCTTTTACTATGCGGGCCCCACTAATTCATCATCGTTTTTCATTGCTCGGCATGGGACAAGGATTAGCTGCGAAGATCACCAATATGGAATTATCATGCTGCAGAAACAAAGTCGATCATCATTATTTTTGATAGAGGCTCATTGAACATGTAAAGCGTTTGGTCTTTTTATGTAAAAATGCTGTAATAATATTTTGCGAAATTTGATAATCAACCATTTGATAATCAACCATAAGATAAGCAGTGAAGTAGCGACATACTAGTAAGTGTGCCCGTTTAATTTTTAGTCCAATACTGAGATAACCATATGTTAAAGACAAGACCTGAGGGAGAAGTTCAACCTGGTATTAAATGGGGTCCTTTTACTATGCGGATCCCGTTAGTTCATTTACGTTTTTCATTGTCGGATATGCTACAAGGATTTGCAGTAGCTGGGGCTACAGGACTCGCCTTAGTGCCTTATTTTATGGCTTTATTGGGATTGAATTTTGAAGAAGCGGTGACTATGGCGATGTTTCATAGCATGCTTATTTCTTTTTCCTGGATGTTTTTTGGTGACCCTTATGCGCCAGGGTGGTTAACACCAGCCATACCTTTTGTTGTCGCGTTTATTACCGCCCCCGCTTATATAGGCGACCATACTTCTCAGTTTCAAGCCATGACCGCTCTTTCATTGAACTTCGCGTTTATTTTAATTGTGTTAGGGGTGACTGGGCTTGGCGCTAAGATAATTAAAATTGTACCCAATGTGTTCAAAGGTGGCATTATTTTAGGTGCTGCAATTGCCGCTTTTTTGCGGGTTACTAAAGACGGCGATGCGGCGAATGTATTTCAATCAGCACCTATAGCCGGGACCTTGGGGGTGGTGATTTGTTTAGTCTTTGCCTTTTCTAAGCCTTTACAAGCTCTGGCGATAGATAAAAAATGGTTGGCAACTATTCTTGGGTTTGGCTTACTTCCCGGATTTGTTATCGCGGGCAGTGTTGGATTTTTCACTGGTGAGTTTCAATACAATATTCGCTGGGAAATTCTTGATGTGGGTGCTTCGACTGCTTCTCTATGGGAAAAAGCGTCACCTTTTGCGATCGGTTGGCCGCCCATTGAGACTTTTCTTGCTTCGTTCCCATTGGCGCTAATAACCTATATTTTGTTTTTCGGTGATGTGGTGACGGGTAATGAAATGATAGAACAAGCACAAACCACGCGCACAGATGAAAAACTCGAATTAAACGCCAGCAGAGCACATATGGCGACGGGCATTAGAAATATTCTAATGGCTATTGTTGCGCCTTTTTTTGCCACTCAAGGTGTGTTGTGGACCGGGATTCAAGTTGTCCTTCTCAAACGTTGGTCACAAGGACGTGAAAAGATAGATTCGATATTCGACAGCATAGGTAGTTTTTATGCATTTGGTTTACCCTTTCTGTTTATATTACTGCCGTTAGTGACTTTGTTAGAGCCCTTATTGCCATTGGCATTAGCGGTGACTCTGGTGTTGACAGCATTTGCTTGTGCTACGTTAGCCTTGTCACTTGTTAATGATGCCACAGAGCGTGGGGCGATGGTTATTACAGCAATGGCATTTAGCGTATTTGAACCTTGGTTAGGTCTACTAGTGGGCATTATTGTAATTGCCGCTTTATGTGGCTTTAAGGTCTTTATGCCGAAAAAAGAAACATAAATGATCGATTATTAGCACAAGACTGCTCTTTGAGGAGCAGTCTTAATCTCAGACGCGTTTAGCAAGCCACATCTGTGAATGAATATGCAACTATCATCACAATATTTTAAGGGGGATTTATTGTATCTTGCGATACCAAAAAGGCATCAATTTTTTTAATTAATTCGGATGCATTAGGATATGCTTTTGACAATTTAAGGTAAAGCGCTAAAAGAATGGGCGAACATGCTGAGATTAAAAAGTACTTCATTTTACGGTGCTCATTTTTTGCTATTTCATCTGCATAGTGTAAATTTTTGAATCAATACCTTGTCTAGATAATATTGCCTGAAGTTTACCCGAAGTTTTCATCTTTTGAATGGCTCGGTTTAACGAGGGGATAAGTGCGCTATGTTCTTTTCTTAATCTGATTATCAGATTACCGCTAGTATGTAGGGCAGCAAAACCTATTTCAGTGTTATTCAGTTTTGCCCAGTACTTAGCGGTTTCTCTTTCTAAAATAATAGCTTTGAATCGATTGTTTTTTAACCCCTGAATCAGTTGGTTTTCGTTGAGAAAGTCTGTGCGAATAAATTGGTCATCGTCAAAGTAAAAGTAACCTGAAATAGTACCTACATGTTTCCCATAAATAGACTCTGGAGTGGGAAATAGATGAGTGTTTTTACTTAATGTGACTATGTATTCTGTGATTTCAAAGAAGGGATCGGTTGCGACAAATCCCGGTCCTGGATCATTATTTTTAAACCACTCAAGGTAAGAAAAATCAAAATCGACTATGCCATCTATGAGCGCTTTAGCCGCCCGTTTTTGGGGGAAGTGTACCGTTTTAAATTGAATGCCTGAATCAGCTTCCAAGGCTTTTGATAACTCAGTGAAAATACTCGTTCCACCGTTTTTTGCTGCATTTCGAAAAGGCACCCAGCCACCCTTTTCTCCTAGATCAAAATATAATGTAGGTGCTTCTTTGTTATCTGATGCTAAACAGTGTGTTGCCTGAAAACATAAAAAAATAATCCCCAAAATACTAAAATGTTTTTTCAGCATTGCTCGCTTTTTATTGTTGAATTGTAATTGTTTAATGTGAGTTAGGATGTGTATTGATTTCTTTTGAAGCACTATCTTCATTACCCCTGTACTTTATTGTCACTAGTAATAAAATATAAATCTTTTTTATTGGTGATACGACTGACGATTTCTTCTAAACGTTTTTTATTACCTTCATTGAGTTCACGGTTTTGTAATTCTGTTAAAAATTCAAGTGTGTTCACTTTTTTGTAGGAAATTAACTCTGCATCGACTAAGCCCTGTAATAAATTGAGGCTGAAAGCCAGTTCCCGAGGGAATAATAAATACGCCTGATAGAAGTCATCCGTTGCTGCGGCATATTTCCTGTTTGTGTATTTTTGCAATCCAACTTTATTGAACTCGAGGGCTTGTGGCCTTTTTTCGCCAATCGCATCTTCGCTTTTGGCTACTAACATCCCTGAGACCGTTTTTTCATTACCGTCCTCAATGTTTTTCAGCTTTTCTTGGCTCAGTTTTAAAAACGCTTTCGCTTTTTCATTATCGCCAGTTTTACGCCAAGCTTGAACTGCATCGGTAATCGTGGATATTTCAGCATCTTGTAGTTCACTCATCCCTGGCCGAGATAAAATTTCATTCGCTTTGACCACATTACCTTCCATAAAAGCAATCATGGCAAACATATAGTCTTTTCTGATAGTTAAACTCGGATCAGATAATTTTCTACCTGCAGCACCAATCAAATATTTGGCGACTTGTAAATCTGAAGAACGTTCGGGTTTAGTCCTCAGTTCTGCTTCAGCTATATAACAGCGAGCAAGATCCAGTGATATTTCATCGTAACGTTCGCGAATAGAACGGTTAGACTCACGCTTCTTTTCTAACAACGAAATGGCTTCTGCGCCTCTTTCTTGCGCCTGATATATATAGGCTTTCAAACGAGCGGCAGGAATAGATAACTCGCCTTCCCGGATCTGATGCATGTAGTTTTCAGCTTTGTTGTATTGATTATTGCCTACACTAATGCGTGCTAGCCATTCACATGCTTTGTCACTGGTGAGCTCCGAACGCGTCAAATCACGTAATAAAATTTCACTTTCTTCTATGTGCTCATCTAAAAATAAATTTTGAATCAAACCCCATTTTGCCCATATGACCTTGTCTGAACGTTGCAAAATAACACGGTAAAGATCGGCAGCTTCTGCAAAGCGTCCTAGTTTGGTTAGCAGTCTGGCACGTAATTTAATCAGCGCACTTTTTTTCTTAGGTAGGGCATTTTTTTCTAGCAAATGATCTATTAGCACTAATGCTTGTGGATAATTTTCATCATCCATCATTTCGTAAACAGGCATTAAATATTTATGTAGATTAAGGCAGTTAGAAATATTCTTAGCCAAATTACGGATTGTATAAGGTTTGATGACTAATGCTTCTGGATGTAAATCAACAATCTGACCGATAATCAACGGGAGTCGGTCGTAGGTAATAAACATCACACAAGTCTTGTGAGTGATTTGTTTCTGCTTTTGTAAGTCTTGAACCACCTCTACGCCGTTTTTATTTTGGCCAAGATGAAAATCCATAAGTAGAAGATCTAACTTTTGTTTTTTCAAGTTGGCTTTCAGATCTCGGCCATTACTAAAACAGCTAATGTGGCCAAACCCCATATCCAACAAATGATTACGGATATTCGTACGGGCCATTCCATTGTCTTCCACAACGGCGACTTTAACTTTAGTAAGTGACATATGGGTAGACTATTTTTTTACAAACAATCAATAGCATAGCAGGCACAAGAGATAAAAATAATCAATTTCTTGCGTCTATATCCATGGCCCCACTTAAACACATAGCTGCAGCCTGTATAGCTAACGAAACAGTTGGCTATAAACAAAATTGTTTACTTTACGTTAACGTAAAGGTAAAAATTTGTTAGCCTCGTAAAATATAAACAATTTAGGACTACTTATGCATCTTGTTCCGTCTTTAATCAATGGCGAGTTGGTCACATCGACTTCACTGCCAAACATAGCAGTAACTAATCCCGCCAATAATAAAGTGATTGCAGAGTTGACTTGCACCACTGACGCTGAATTAGCGTTAGCTGTGGCTAGTGCAAAAGCGGCTTTCGAAGATTGGAAAGAAGTGCCTGCTTCAGAAAGAGCACGAGTGATGATGCGCTATCAACATTTACTGAAAGAGCATCATGAAGAAATTGCTACCATTTTAAGCAGTGAGACGGGTAAAACCCTTGCAGATGCAAAAGGCGATGTGTGGCGTGGTATTGAGGTGGTAGAACAAGCCATGAATATTCCGTCAATGATGATGGGCGAAACCGCAGAAAATGTGGCTAGAGGTATCGATACTTACAGTTATATTCAACCATTAGGTGTGTGTTTAGGCATTACGCCCTTTAATTTTCCGGCGATGATCCCACTATGGATGTTTCCTATGGCGATTGCTTGCGGTAACACTTTTATTCTCAAACCCTCAGAGCAAGACCCTCTGACACCAATGAAGTTAGCTGAGTTGTTTGTGCAAGCGGGTGCGCCCAAAGGTGTACTTAATGTAGTGCATGGCGGCAAAGATCAGGTTAACGCGTTACTGAAAGACCCAGACATTCGCGCTGTGTCTTTTGTTGGCTCGGTACCTGTAGGGCAACATATCTATAAAACAGCCACCGACAACATGAAACGCGCCCAGTGTTTTGCTGGGGCCAAAAATCATTCAGTTATCATGCCTGATTCAAATAAACAGCAAGTCATAAATAACCTAGTTGGCGCTTCTGTAGGCGCAGCAGGGCAGCGTTGTATGGCTATTTCTGTGGCGGTATTTGTAGGCGAGTCTAAAGAGTGGATAGGTGAATTAACTGAACTCTTAAAGGCCGTTAAACCAGGATTATGGGACGATGAATCAGCAGGGTTTGGTCCGTTAATTAGCCCTCAAGCGAAACAAAAAGTGCTGTCATTAATTCAACAAGGTAAAGACGAGGGGGCGACTTGTTTGCTCGATGGCTCAGGTTTTGTTTTAGACAAAGAAGGTTATCAACAAGGTAATTGGGTTGGCCCTACTGTTTTTGCCGACGTGAGCGAAGACATGGTGATTTACCAAGAAGAAATTTTTGGTCCAGTATTGTGCTGCATGACAGTTGATACCTTAGAAGAGGCCATTGCCCTAGTGAATCGCAACCCATACGGTAACGGCACGTCTATCTTTACTGCTAGCGGTGCAGCAGCTCGTAAATACCAACATGAAATAGAAGTAGGTCAAGTGGGTATCAACGTACCTATTCCTGTGCCACTGCCATTTTTCTCTTTTACAGGTTGGAAAAACTCTTTTTATGGTGATTTACATGCTTATGGCAAACAAGCCGTGCGTTTTTATACTGAAACAAAAACAATTACAGCACGCTGGTTTGAAGACGATATTCCGTCTGGCCCTAATATGACCATCTCGTTGAAATAGGAAAATAAGGAAAGAGTTATGAATTTTGACTTAACCGATGATCAACTTGCTTTTGCCGACACGGCCAAGCAATTTGCCGAACAAGAATTAGCGCCACATGCAGCAAAGTGGGATAGAGAGCATATTTTCCCAAAAGAGGTGATTCAAAAAGCCGGTGAGTTAGGTTTTTGTAGCTTGTATTCGCCAGAAAGTGAAGGTGGTTTGGGTTTAAGTCGCTTGGACTCCTCCATTATTTTTGAACAACTTGCTATGGGATGTACCACCACCACAGCCATGATGACCATTCATAATATGGCCACATGGATGGTGGCAACGTGGGGCACAAGAGCGGCCAAAGATAAGTGGTGCCCTAGTTTGGTCACGGGTGAAAAATTAGCGTCTTATTGTTTAACTGAGCCTGGTTCAGGTTCAGACGCTGCAGCTATGCGCACTTCAGCTAAAAAAGACGGTGGGGATTACCTGTTAAACGGCTCCAAGATGTTTATATCAGGTGCAGGTGAAACCGAAGTGTTGGTGGTCATGGCGCGCACCGGCGAAGCGGGTCCTAAAGGGATATCTGCTTTTGTAGTGCCCGCTGATGCCGAAGGGGTGATTTATGGCAAGGCAGAAGAAAAAATGGGCTGGAACGCTCAGCCTACGCGTTTGATTACTTTTGATGATGTCCGTGTGCCGTCAGATTGTTTATTAGGTGAAGAAGGGCAAGGATTTACTTTTGCCATGAAAGGCTTAGATGGCGGTCGTATAAACATTGCCACTTGCTCGATTGGCACTGCGCAAATGGCATTGAATACCGCTAAATCTTACATGCAAGAGCGTACTCAATTTGGTAAACCACTGGCGGCGTTTCAAGCCTTACAATTTAAGCTGGCTGATATGGCGACTGAGTTAGTGGCTGCCAGACAAATGGTTAGATTGGCTGCGTTCAAGCTGGACAATGAAGACCCAGAATGCAGTGCTTATTGCGCCATGGCAAAACGCTTTGCCACCGATGTTGGTTTTAATGTGTGTAATGAAGCATTACAAATTCATGGCGGATATGGGTATATCAAAGAATATCCCTTAGAGAGATACGTAAGAGATGTGCGAGTACATCAAATTTTAGAAGGCACCAATGAAATTATGCGGATGATCATTGGTAGACGTTTGTTAGCGGAACATGCTGGTGACATTCTTTAAGTCTTGTTTCGATCAGTACCACTGTTAAAAAAGGAAGAATATGTCTAGTGAAAATGCACCGGTTATGTTTAACGAATTAACCACCGAAAATGGTTTTAAAATTGGTCATGCCACGTTAACTAAACCCGCTTCGCTGAATGCCCTAGATTTGCCAATGATCAACTTGCTCACGCCGCAACTAGAAAAATGGCAACGAGATCCGAAGATTGCTATGGTGATTTTAGACGGAAGTGGTGAACGGGCTTTTTGTGCCGGCGGCGATATTGTGTCGATGTACAAATCGATGCAAGAAGTGCCATCTAAAAAGGAAAATCCTGATGCTAAAGATAGCTACGCATTACAGAACTTTTTCACCCAAGAATATCAACTCGATCACCTGATCCACATGTTCTCCAAGCCAATTTTAGTGTGGGGTAACGGTATTATTATGGGAGGAGGATTGGGCTTAATGAGTGGCGGTAGTCACAGAGTTGTCACAGAAACTTCGCGTATTGCCATGCCTGAAATCAGTATCGGTTTATATCCAGACGTCGGCGGTAGCTACTTTTTAAATAAAATGCCAGCAGGCTGTGGTCTGTTTTTAGGGCTGACAGGGGCATTTATTAATGCAGCCGATGCGATATATAGCAATTTAGCCGACTACTTTGTGCCTCACGATGCTAAACAGACTCTCTTTGACAGACTGTTAGCAGCAAATTGGCAAGAGGATTTATTACACCAAACTTTGTCGAGCATTTGCGAAGATTTTCACACTTTGCATAGTGAGCAATTACCCCAAGGTAACCTTATCGAATATCAGGATTGGTTCACAAGTTTAGCGACTAAAACTGATGCATATCAAGCCGCTGAGTACATAATGTCAGTTAATGCTGAGGATAATAAATGGTTAAGCAAGGCACAAAAAACCTTAAGTGCTGGGTCACCTATCACTGCAAATCTGGTTTTCGAACAACTGCGAAGAGGCAAAGACATGACCTTGGCAGAATGTTTTCAAATGGAATTAGGTTTGTCTTGTAAATGTGGTGAGTTTGGTGAGTTTCAGGAAGGTGTTAGAGCGCTGTTGATTGAGAAAGATCATCAACCCAATTGGCGTTTTAAATCTGTTGACCAAGTTCCCAAGGATACTATTGATTATTTCTTTGAGAATGTTTGGTCACAAAACGCCCATCCTCTTGCGCATTTAGGCGTAAATTAATAAGAAAAACCAGCAATCAAAATAGGCAACTAAAATGCAAAAACAACACCCTAAGATAGCCTTTATTGGCTTGGGCAATATGGGCTCTCCTATGGCGCTCAATCTGTTAAAAGCGGGTTATAGTGTATCTGTATTTGACTTAGTGCAAGCCACTATGGACACCCTGGAACAAGCGGGTGCTACCCAAGCTAATTCTGCATCTGAGGTTGTTCAAGACGCAGATATTGTCATATCGATGCTGCCGGCAGGTAAACATGTTGAGTCACTTTACATTGCTGAAAATGGGTTAATTAACCAGTTAAAAGCAGGCACCTTGGTGATTGATTCGAGCACCATTGATGCTTTGACTTCAAAAGCGGTTGCTAACAAATTAGCAGAGAGAAACATCCATTTTATTGATGCTCCGGTATCTGGTGGGGTGAGCGGCGCCACGGCGGGCACTTTGACTTTTATTGTCGGTGGTAAAGAGCAGGATTATGCAACAGCACTGCCAATTTTGCAGGCTATGGGCAAAAACATCTTCCATGCTGGCGACCATGGGGCAGGGCAGGTAGCCAAGATATGCAACAATATGTTGTTGTCAGTATTGATGTTAGGCACCTCTGAAGCGCTACAAATGGCGATTGATAACGGCCTAGATCCTAAAGTAATGTCAGATATTATGCTGCAAAGCTCTGGTAGAAATTGGACTTTAGAATTATATAACCCATGTCCTGATGTGATGCCCAACGTACCTTCATCTAATGACTACCAAGGCGGTTTTATGGTGGATTTGATGAAGAAAGATTTAGGCCTCGCTATGGATACCGGTATTAAAAGCCAATCGTCTACCCCTATGGGCGCGCTGGCGCAAAGTTTGTATACTATTCATAGTATGCAAGGTAACGGACAACTGGATTTTTCCAGTATTTTTAATTTATTTTCCAAGCAAGAGAAGTCGTAATGAATTTACAAAATCAAGTGATAGTTATCACCGGTGCCGCCCAAGGTTTGGGTAAAGCCATGGCTGAAGAGTTTGCCAAACAAGGTGCACATATCGCTTTATTAGATATGCAGGCAGAAGCCGTTGAAGCTGCTGCTAGTGAAATTGAAAAACTCGGTGTTAAAGCCTGCGGTTATGCAGTGAATGTCACAGACGAGAAACAAGTCGAAGACACTTTTGCCAAGATCGCTGCAGATTTTGGTCAAATCAATGGCTTGATCAATAGTGCCGGTATTATGCGTGATGGTATGTTGCTCAAAGTGAAAGAAGGCAAAGTGGTGAATAAAATGCCGCTAGAACAATTCCAATCCGTTTTAGATGTGAATGTCACCGGCACATTTTTGTGTAGCCGTGAAGCGGCTGCACAAATGGTCGAGACCAAAAGCAAAGGTGTAATAGTGAATATCTCCTCTGTGTCTCGCGCTGGTAATGCGGGTCAAACCAACTACTCTGCATCTAAAGCGGCAGTGGCGACCATGACCGTCTCTTGGGCTAAAGAACTCGCTCGTTTTGGTATTCGTACTGGTTGTATCGCGCCTGGCTTAGTCGAAACTGCCATGGCCGCACAAATGCGCCCTGAAATGCGTGAAATGTTTATCAAAAGCATCCCCGCACAACGTCTTGCTGAAGTGGAAGAGCTTGCTCATGCAGCTAAGTTTATCTTTGAGAATGATTATTTTACGGGCAGAACGTTAGAGTTGGATGGTGGGACTAGGGTTTAGGGATTATTGACATAAATTGTCTTCACTTTTTGCAAGCACCTGCTAAGTTAGTTGGCGCTTTTTTGTTCTACTGGTCTTAAGTTAATATCTAAACATTGATATAGGAACGCTGCAGCTAAAGCATCGGCTTTGCCGACTAAGATTTTGATACCTAATTAGGGCCATTTATACTGGTTTTGTTTTCAGTGCTCAGTCATTTGTCCAATAACAGCAGAGCGTGGACATTTAGGGGTATTTCCGCAATTACGTTTTGCTTGGTTGCTTGAAATCGTTTATAAAGATGGCAGTAGGGGCCGTATAAAAAAATGGTCTGAATAATATTGGACATAAATGGGAGGGTGAAAGATCCCTTTATGTCGTCGAATAAATTGTTAGCAGCCTAAATAAAGTGAGATGTAAAGTGAAAATAGCCGTATTATTATTGGGTCTATTAGCTGTAGGGTGTACTTCCACAACAACATTACAAGTTGAGAAAGTAGAGGACAATGTCAGAGATGGTTTATCATTCAAAATATCATCTCGAGAAGGTCCTTCATCTGAAGTAATAAAGTATCTGCCCCATGACTTCTGTAATATGGGATTTACGGCTTCCGTTTCAAAAGTTTATGATGAAAGTGAATGGAATCCTAACTCAAGAGTAACATTTTCAAGTTCGAAAAACGGACAAAGTTTTTCCATATTGTTTTACTACGACAAATCCAATAAGAACATTTTACCCCTAATTATGCACAGCGAGGACGAGACAGCAGAACCACTTGGAATGGCTTTTTCCTTAGGAGAGAAAATCACATCAATGATTTACTACGAAAATCTTGATTTAGGTGTTTCCCTTGCACCATCATCCAAGATGGATAGCATTATTAATCATGTTGGTGAAACTAAGCATACAGAAGAGTTTGATTTTTCAGTAGTAGATATTGGATTCAAGCCTGACCAAGTAAAATTTTTAGGTGTATCCATTGATTCAGTTTTTGATTCAATATATTTTTCTGTCGGCTGCTAACAAGGTATTCAAACGGACACGTACAGTTTGCTTGCGCTTCGCGCAGTCTAGCAAATTGTACTTAGCCGCTTAATATAAGCGTTGAGGCTGTAGGATTTCTCAAAAGAGGGAAATAACGGATGAAATTTATGTTCGTAGATCCTGTAAAAGTCATTTTTTGGTAGGATATCGCATCAAGTCTCACGGAGAAACGCGTGTTGAGGCTTAATTTAAATAATTTCTGAAGCTGTTTTTCTATAAAGAGAAATTCTACAGCCTCGTTAGGTACTTATGGAAAAGGACAGTAAATTGCGTATATTCTTAATTGTATTTCTTAGTCTGTTTGTTTCAGGCTGCGCTTTAAATATGCCGTCAAACGACAGAATAATAGAACTATCACACAAGCAGATCGAATGCCCAAAAGAAGATGTTTCAGTTGTCCATAGACGTAACTCTCTAACAAGCCGTGATTGGGAATTGTCATGTGGCGATACAAAACACGTTTGTGAAATGCATGCAAATAATTCAGTAAGCTGCAAGGCTAAACTCTAACAAGGTTGTCTATGCAAGTACCTAACAAGCCGTTTAACAAAAACGCCAGCAAACCAAGCTGGCACGGACTCGCAAAAAGCGCTCGCCCGTTAACGGAGCGTTAATGTCTGCTTTAGAGCTATAGCTCAATCATAAACCGAATGTCCCCTATGTCCGCAATTCGCTCTTTGCTGACGTTACCCAAAGCCTTAGTCGCTGACCACCTTACAATTATAATAATTGAAGTCTTATTACCAAACGTCGATATCGAAAAATTTACTAATAATTATCAGGCAGTTACATCGATGTGGCTAGTACCACTAATTAACACTTATATAGCCACATATATGCAGTTATTACCAATTTGTCCAATAAGAGCAGATCGTGGACATTTAGGGGGATTTCCGCAATTATCTTTTGCTTGGTTGGAAGAAAACGTTTATAAAAGAGATACGTAGAGGCCGAGTAAAAATATGGCCTGAACTATAGACGACATAATGGGGTGTTTAAACACGACATTATGTCGTCGACTAAACTGTTAGGTGCTATAGCTAGGTTAGTTGGCGGAGTTACGAAAAAATGACAAATAGCGGCGGTGTAAAAAGGTTGAAGTTATTTCTTAGAAGTTATTCGATTTTTTGGACTTTAACTTTGAGTGTAGCGATCGGTGGTTTTATTTATGAGATCAGGTCTGAGCAATTTTCACTCTACCAGTATGCATTGGTGTTATTCATAATAGTTTTGGTTTTCGTTGTTTCGTAAGCGCCAAATAAACCCACGGTCTTATTTTACCATTACCGCTGGTGCATAATTTCGTCACTGAAATCAAGTGAGGAAATGACATGTCAAAACAACCCATCATCTTTTGGCAGCAACACGTAAGCCAATGGAAGGATTCAGCATTAACACAAACGCAGTATTGTAAAAAGCATCAACTAAACCCGCAGCGACTAAGTCACCATAAGCGTAGATTAGAAACGCAAGAAACAGCACCGGTCAAAACGGGTTTCATTGCATTGCCTATTCCAGAGTATTTACCCAAGCCAGAATTATTAACGCTGCACTTCGCCAATGGCCTGTCGTTATCGGGTATTGCGCCCAATAATATCGATGTGGTGAAACAGCTAACGGCGGCATTGTCATGACAAGTGCGATGCGCCCGTGCATGTCGCTTACGCATATTTATCTATATCCGCAGGCAATTGACTTCCGTAAGTCATTTCGAGGCATTAGCGCCATTGTCGAATGTGAGTTGGGTCACAACCCTTTTTCGGGTCACTTGTATGTGTTCACCAATAAACGGCGCACTAAAATCAAATGTCTGTTCTGGGAAAACAATGGTTTCGTGCTGTATTACAAAAGCCTAGAGGAAGATAGATTCATTTGGCCGAGGTGTGAAAAGGAGGTGATAACACTCAACGGCCAGCAAATAAACTGGCTACTTGATGGTCTTGATATTAGTGCCATGAAGGGCCATAAAAAGTTGCATTTCGACAGTGTTTTTTAGGGCTTTTTAGCCTCAAGTTTAGTATAATATCGGGCATGAAATTACCGCCCAACACCCATAAAAACAAGGCTTTTAGCGACACCGATACCATGTCAAGGTTGCAAGCTATGCTGTCTGAAAAAGACGGGGTGATTGGGGAAAAAGAAACACTGATTGCAGAGCAAAGTGACATCATCGAAAAGAAGTCTGATGTCATCGATTCACTTAAAAAGCGCGTTGAGTTACTCGAAGAGTATTTACGCTTATCTAATAGCAAACGCTTTGGCAGCAGCTCTGAACAAACCCCGCCAGAGCAAGGTAACTTGTTCAACGAAGCCGAAGCGACCAGTGAGCCAGAACAAACTGAGCCTGAGTTACCGACCACAAGCGAGCCTAAAGCCAAAACCGGTCGCAAACCCTTTGCTAAAAACCTACCACGCACCCAAGTGTTTGCGTATTTGTCAGATACTGAAAAAGAAGGCGCAATCAATACCTTCTTTGTGAAAGTCAGAGAAGAGCTAGATATTATCCCTGCCAAAGTACAGGTACTAGAGTACATGCAGGAAAAGGCGGTGTTTAAAGACGAACAAGGCACAACCACCATGAAAGCGGCTGAGGTCATTAAACACCCTGTACCCAAAGCCATGGGCAGTATCAACTTAATGACCTACATCATTATTGCTAAATACGCCGATGGCATGCCGCTTTATCGATTAGAGGGGATTATCGAACGATACGGGGGCAGCATATCAAGAACAACACTCGCCAACTATGTCATTGCGCTAGGCAAACAAATCCAACCCTTAATTAACTTATTAAGGGAGACTCAGCATGCCGGCTCACTCATTATGGCGGATGAAACCCGCATTCAGGTATTAAAAGAGCCAGGGCTTGCGCCCACGGGCGATAAATTTATGTGGGTGACACTCGGCGGTAAAGCCGACCAACAAAGCGTGCTGTTTGACTATGACCCATCGCGTGCTCGCCATGTGCCTATGCGCTTGCTACATGGATTTACTCATGGCTACCTGCAAACCGACGGTTATGCAGGTTACAACGAAGTGTGCCGCAAAAACCAGCTCATTCAATTAGGCTGTATGGATCACGCTCGCCGCAAATTCATCGAGGCACAGCAATCACAACCTAAAGGGAAAAAAATAAAAGCCAGCAAAGCCGACATGGCCTTGAGCCTGATTAACAAGCTCTATGGGATTGAGCGCACCATCAAACATGCTAGCAATGAGAAAAGACTGGCCGTTCGCCAAGCTAAGAGCATGCCGATATTAAACACACTGCAGGCATGGCTCACGGCAAACAAACCGCGCGTGGCCACCGACAGTTTAACTGGCAAGGCCATGACCTACTTGCATAATCAGTGGGATAAACTCACTGTGTATTGCACAGATGGGCAGCTTCGCATCAGTAACATTATGGCTGAAAACGCCATTCGCCCTTTTGCCGTTGGGAGGCGTGCATGGTTATTCGCCGACACACCTGCTGGCGCAAACGCCAGTGCCGCACATTACAGCTTGATTGAAACCGCTCGGTTACATGGCATTGAGCCATACGCATATCTCAATACTATATTCAAAGCGATACCCTATGCGGAAACGGTGGAAGATTTTGAAGCGTTATTGCCGTGGAACTATAAGCGCAGTATTACGACTGTTTGATACGTGGGTTGATTAGCCGCTTACGTTGTTTCTGCTTTACCGTTTGATATATGGCAGAAGAAAAAGGACAAAATACTGTGTGGTCATCTTGGGATAAGCTATGAAGATTTTGTTTTTAAACCAGCAAATGAAAAAGATAGCCTTCGAGCTTCATTTAAAGGTAATTCTAAATAAGCTTTCAATATGAAGTGGTTGAAAGTTGCCTGCCAGTCGAGAGATGATTAGTGGCACAGCAAATTACATAAAAGCACCTAACAAGTGCATCATGGTGGGAATTTTACTCGCTGGAAAAGCGCTCCTAAAATCCCCATATGCAAAGCGTTAGGTGAACAAAGGATATTTTGAATATGGGTATTCCAAAAAAGCTTTATAAGTACGAAAGCTTTACTACTCAAAGCCTATCGAACTTAAAATCTCAAATCCTATATTTCGGTTCACCGTTAGACTTTAATGATCCTTATGATTGTGCAATCACAGCAAGGATAAAAGAACCAACTGATTCAGACGTTGAATCATTCAGAGGTCTATATTCAAAAATCCCCGATTTTCCAGAACAAACAAAGCAAGCTTTAGCCCAAGCATCAACTGACGAGTTAAGAAGCTGGTTACATGGGGTTGGCAATCGGAGTATTAGCGATATTGTTCACAAAGCTATAGATGGCAAAGGTGTATCTTGCTTCTCTGAGAAACACAATGACCTACTTATGTGGTCTCATTATGGAGACAAAAATAAAGGGTTTTGTCTGGAGTTTGACACTTCCTTTGAGCCATTCAATAAAGCAAAAAAAGTAAAGTACACTGAAGAAATACCATCAATCAGTATTACGGATGCTATCGTCAAAAATAATTTTGAACAGCTCTTTGATTTATATTGTACTAAATCTACGTCTTGGGAATACGAGGCGGAGTGGAGATGTATACACCATCATGTGGGGACTAAGTGGACTTATGAAAGTGAAGCTCTTACAGGGGTGTATTTTGGTTCAAATGTCCCCGATCAAGTTATAGATATTGTATGTTTAATCCTCCAAGGTCAAAATACACACGTTAAATATTGGAAAGGGAAAAGAAGTGACACTAAATTTGAATTAGAGTTCGAGGACTTTAATTATATACCTTATATAGTTGCTAAGGATCGTGGGCTTGTCACCTAACAAACCAATTAATCCGACCTCAACTCGCTGCGCTCTTTGTGTCGGCTTATTGGGGCGTTAGACATAAAAATGGAGATGGTCTTAAATGGATAGTGATTGTATTCAGTCTATAGCTGCAGTGATATCCTCAATAGCTGCGGCCTTTGTAGTATATTTTGCCTATAAGACTATTATTGAAAATAGAAAGAATATATTCATAAGAGACAAACATCGACTCGCTATAACTCTAAGGGATTTACACTTAAAATTTCAGCAAGATTGGGGCAGCTTCAAACTTTCAAACTACCCAGAAGAACAAAATATAATATTGGCTTCAAAATATATTATCTCCCCTGAGTTATATAATGACCTTATGGGGCTTATGGTAAAACTGCACCAATTTGAGAAAAGTGAGGATGTTGATTCTGTGTATAAAAATGAGACTGCTGAAGGCATTTCTACATTATTTAAAAGCGTTTCGTGCAAGCAACGACTTGATGAGTAAGGTGGTTGTAATGCCTAACAAACGCATCAAACCTGAATCCGCAAACAGTCCAGTTTTTTGCAAAATACACGGCGCAAAAAAGCGTCCAATTTGCTCCGCTGTTTATGCGAAGCGTTAGGCATATAAGGAAGTATCCATCTATGGAGCTATTAAAAAAACTATGGAAAGATCCTGTATGGAGCAAAGTTATTGCTACGGGAATCATCGCACTGATCGTTGCAGTTGCGACGTATATATTAAATTTATGGCCTGATATCCTATCGTTAATAAAACTCACTTGGGGTTTTATTACTTCCAGTACAAGCACTCCTAATTGGTTACTTACAATAATGGCAATACCCTGTTTTCTATTTGTGATGGCTATACTTTCTTCCTTGAAAGGCAAAAAAAATCAAACCAGTTCTTTTACTGATTATGTAAAAGATAACTTCGAGGGGTTAAGTTGGGGGTGGAGATATCACGGGCAACAAATTACAAACTTGCATTGTCTTTGTCCAAAATGCCAATATCAAATAATTCCCCGAGCCGAGCATGATTATCAGAAAGGTGGATTTGTGTATATATATGCTTGTGAGGAGTGTGGTTATAAAGTATCTCCTGTCGCTATCGAGAACCATGAGTTTGAACAAAAAATAGAACTCAAGATACAAAAGAAGTTAAGAACAGGAGAATGGATTGAGGCACTAAATGCCTAACAAGCCAAGTCAGCGGGAATTTTACTCGCTGAAAAACACTCATAAAATCCCCTGCTTGGGGCGTTAGGCAAAAAACATATGATCAGACTGTTTATTGTAATATCTCTGCTGTGGTTAGCTACCTTTACGTACGCAATACAGCCAGATCCTATTTACCGAGAAACAGAGGTCCGAAATGAAAGGCCTCGCGCAGTCAATGAAAAATTCGATTTACAGGAAGTTAATCCTAGGTTCAAAAAAATATTTTCTGATGTGGACAAAAAAGCAGAGAGGCGTGTCGGTAATGTGAAACGTAACGTTGATTTTATTCATAGGTTTTGGGATGAGAAAAAATCAATTCTGCATGAACAATACGATATTCAATGGCAATCTCCTGCGGATTTGAATCCAGCTATAGATTATGGAGACTATGGCCAGCCAATGATTACCGATAATGAACGAGAGTCGATCTCTTACTACATTAAGGCAGAAGGGTACATGGGGAACGAGTCCGTTCTTCGCGTCTGGAGGATGTTTGATGGTACTGTTTACGTATCGACAAAGGACAATATGTCGGAGCGCATACGCCACTATCAGCTAGCAGGCATTGGCGATCAATGGAAATTTGTAAACGTACATTTTGTGGAGCCGTGAGCATGCCTAATCGGGTAGCCAAGGGTCTCTAACCCTCAGCCCCCACAACACCCTGCATGCGGCTCCGCACAGGGCGTTTCATTTAGGATAGTGAAGCGCAATCCAACCATCACGTAACGAATAAAGCCCTTCGGATTTTAAGTAATCAAGCGATAAGGCTTGATTGATCCCCGGAGTTTTCGCACTACGCCATGGCCCTTTACTGGTAATGCCACACGCAACCGCAGCTTGTACATGCACACCTAATCTCATTAAACTTCTGACTTTGGTACGTGGTCTTCGCCACTGCCGCCAATACGCCATTCTCACTCTGCGCCTGATCCAATGATCTAAGTCTACACATCGTTGATAGCTATTAGCGATACCAAAGTAGTTTATCCAGCCTCGTAAATATTGACTGATTTTAAAGAGTTGATAATGCATAGACACGCCCCAGTTACGGTTCGTTAACCGCCGAACTTGCTGTTTAAACTTCAGCAAAGTCTTCGGATGCCATTGAATGCGTCCTCTGTTGAATGTGAATCCAAGGAATTTGCTTTCACTGGTTTTAACGACGTGGCTTTTGGTCGTATTAACGACCAGTTTCAAACGGTGACACAGGAACCTGCTGATACTACTCAGCACACGCTTGCCCGAACGCGGCGTCTTTACCAAAATGGTAAAGTCGTCCGCGTATCGGGCAAACTGATGGCCTCGTTTCTCAAGCTCTTTGTCCAGAGGGTCGAGCATGATGTTGGACAGCAAGGGTGACAACGGCCCGCCTTGTGGTACTCCTTCTCGGCTCTCCACGTAAAGCTGGTTATCGATAACCCCAGCTCGCAGATAACGTTTAATCAATTTAAGTAGACGTTTGTCCTTCACTTTGTAGCCAAGGAGCGTCATAAGTAAATCATGATTAACGCGGTCAAAGAACTTAGACAGATCAACATCGACTGTAAAACGGCGACCCGTTTTAATGATGCTTTGTACCTGTTTCACCGCTTGTTGCCCATTTCGATTTGGCCTGAACCCAAAACTGTTGTCTGAGAAGGTCGGGTCGAAAATAGGCGTAAGGACTTGAGCAATGGCTTGTTGGATCACTCGGTCAACGATGGTCGGGATACCTAGCTGACGTTTACCGCCATCTGGTTTATCTATTTCCACACGCCGAACGGGTGAAGGTTGGTATTGACCTGAGCAAAGCTCAGACATAATACGTTTCCAGTTTCCATCCTTTGCCCAAGCGGGGAAGTCATCAATGGACATCCCATCAATGCCAGCGGCCCCTTTGTTGGCTCGAACTCGTTTCCATGCAGCCAAGATATTGGCTGGACGAAGAATAAGCCCAAGTAGATCTGCACTAAAGGCTGGCTGCTTGTCGGTACGCTGAGTCACGTCACTACCGGACGGCATTCGTGTATTCAAGTCTGACAAGGCTCCTCCTTTGTTCTAAATGTTCGGACCTTCACCGTGTCCCAACCATTACGATGGGCATTTGGCTAATATGTCGTCTGCTGACTTCTGCTTAATCACATGACGGCTTACACCGTTATGCGCTATCGGTTTTCATCTATTTGCTCTTTCCAGTCGATGACACTGAAAAGCCAAGGCACTTGTATACCAGAGCCTCACTGGTTAGTTACCGATCGCTTGTTAAGCAGATCTCCCCAGATAAAAGCATGAACTTTCTTTGCACTGCTGCATCATTTACGGTGGCCATTAGATCACGTGGTTTCGTCGTCTTGTGCCAACTCACCTCTAGCCTACGCCTCATATGATGTTCTTGTTCATCAGCTCGCAAATTTGCGTCCGGCTTCCTCCAGACCAAGCCTCGCGGCTAAGCCCTTGCCATTCGCTAGTAGTTAACGTTTAATAACGGTAAGTTATATAAACGGTGATCTTCCTACAGAGGACTTTCACCTCATTAGTTCGTGCCCATGCTGGGCGTACACAAAACTGTCAATGGGACATTTTTTACTTCGCTCCGTTTTGCGGTGGCTTCGCCACTTTACCGCAAAACTCCACTACGCAAAAAATGCCCATTACAGTGGCGTTAGGTTTCAGGAGGGAATTTTGAAAACGGAATTATTTGACGAAAATTTAGTAAAAAAAGAAGCCAAGAGACAAAATGATTACCTTAATACTTTTTTAGGTATTTTATTATTTACACTTGGTTTTTCATGCCTTGGTCTTGAAAATCCAACTAGAGGAGCAGTAGTTTGCATAGCTCTACTATTGCCTCTCTTTTATAAAGCCATTCAATATGTGCCAGAAACAATAATTACGCTAAGAGTGCTTGCTAAAGAGCACCCTGAGAATGAAGAAATAAAAATTTCACTTAAATATTTAGAAAAAAAATATCTTGGTTTCAAGTCAATATTTACCAGTAATTTAGTGTATATGGTAGGTGTAATCATGTTTGGTTTGGTTCTGCTGTCGCCAGACTTTGTTTATTGGGTTAAATCATCATGAAACCTAACAAGCGCTTTAAATTTGACTCCAAAAGCTGTCATGCTTTTTGCGGAGCAAAATCAAAGCCAACTTTTTCCGCAATTTAAGCGGGCGTTATATTTTGCAGGGAGCATACCTTTGAATTCTAGTGAGCGTTCTAAGTTTTACGAAAAGCAGTACAATCAAGAACTAGATCGTAAAGAAAAAATTAATGCGCGCTTAAATTTACCATTAGCTATAAGTGTTGCTTTAATCGGTTTATTATCATATCTAATAAAAAGTGCTCCTTTAGAATTAAATTCCAATTGGAGTTACTTATTCTGGCTGCTTTTCTTATCCTCAATAACGTCAATATTTTTTGCATTTTACTATTTTAGACAGTGTTGGTTTGGACATACAGATCAACTTATACCAACAGCAGATGTTATTGAAAATTATTATGTATCACTTCTGAATCATTATTCTAAATATCCTAACTCCAGTAAGAATATCGAAAATGAGTTTAAAGAATTCATAAAAAATAGTTTTATGAATTACGCAACAACAAACGCTACAAATAATGACAAACGTAGTTTTAAACTATACAAAACCACTGTGTCTTTAACTTTTTCACTAGTATTTGCGTTTTTTTCGCTAATACCGCACACGCTACATAATCTTAATGTAAACACTGAAAATCAAACAAAGGATAGTTTAAGTATGTCAAATCAAAAACAGCCGCCACCGCCGCCAGCTGCACCAGGCCCGAGAAGTGTAAAAGGTCAAGTTCCACCAAAAAACCCACAGCCAAAACCAACTCAACGGTAAGCAAAATATAACAAGCAAATTAAGCGGGACTTCAAACAGTTGGCTGAGTTCCGCTTCGCTACACATTTTAGCCAACGTGTTATAAGCCCCTTATTTGGGCGTTAGCTCTCAAGGAGATTCCGTGGCATCGGACGCAATAGAATTAGTATCTACAACCACATGGTTAGATCCAAAAATAATCATTCCTGCGATATGCGTGATCATTGCGTCTGTTGTTATCCCTTTATTGCTTCATGTACTTAAGGGTAAAAGAGAGAAATCAGATAAAATTCTAGAAATTCGAACCAAAGCATATACCGAGTATTTCAAAAAATTTGAAGATATCGCAAAAGGTCTAGGTACAGATTATGAGCATTTTTCAAAAGTTACTTTGGTTGAAGAGTTTCGAGAATTGCTTGAAGCAGAAAACTCACCTGACGCGCTTATTAAGTTTCAAGAAACAGTTGGTAAATTCCCACACCAAATCCAAGAGTCACATAGAAAAGCAATGGAAGAGGTGACAGTTCTAAAAATATTAGGATCTTCTCATCTTTTAAAGCTTACAAATGAATTTGAATCCTTAAATCAAGAGATTATGACATTATCATCTCAGTGGCTTGAGGAAATGAAGCAAGCCTTCATCATGCCAGACTTTGATGCACCTATTGCCAAAGAGATGACACAAAAAGGTCTTAAAGCCAAAGAGTTAAAAGAAGAAATCATTAAACAAATGAGAATAGAAATTAACCTTGAGTAATGAGAGCTAACAAGAAAATCAACAAGGACACGTAACAGTTGGCTACGTTTCGCTTCGCTACACAATTTTAGCCAACCATTACTTAGCCTGTTATTTGGGCGTTATGCAAATAATGCGGTCATAGTTTTCGACGAAAATTTCACAGTAATTCCTGTCTATCACTTAAATTCCGTTTTCGACAATTATAATAAAAAACATAGAAATTCTCAGGATAAAAATGAAAATCAATACAAAATTCATCACCTTATTGCTGCCTCTGACACTGTTAGCTAATGCTACTTTTGCAGGTAATGATTTTTCAGCGATTGATCGATATGTTAATGCTGTAAAAGAAGAAGTCGGTTTACCGTCAGGTACCGCGATCGCTATTGTAAAGGATGGTGAAATTGTTTATGAAGGCTATTTTGGTTACGCCAATGTAAAGGAAAAGAAAAAGGTAACGTCGAACACCGCCTTTTATCTTGCTTCTGTCACTAAGCCCCTATTTGCATTGTCTACGTTGTTAATGGAAAACAACGGGAAGATTAAAGACACTACGTCAATGACAGAAATGTTTCCAGATATAAATTTTCCTCACCTTGATACAAGTCACATTCAGGTTAAGCATTTATTATCTCATACTCATGCTTTAGCTAATCGTCCGTTGGAAGATACCCTTGCATTTACAGGGCAACATAATAAATTACAACGATACAAATTAGCCGCAGCAACAACTATCGATAAAGCGACTGAGTTGGGCAATTTTCAATATAGTAACTTGGGTTATAACCTGCTGAGTCTTTGGGCTGAAGATAGCTTTAAACAAGATTGGCAGAAAACAATTGCTGAATTGGTTTATCAACCTTTATCAATGCAGCATACCTCTTCATATACAAGTGATGCCCCTAAAAAAGGATATGAAATTGCGCGTCCGTATGGATTTTATGTTGAGGACCCTGAAGAAATACTTCCTTTTGAAAAAAGTGATGAAACCATGCAAGCCGCTGGTGGAACCGTTTCTTCTGCACGTGATATGGCAAGGTTTTTAATTGCCCAATTAAACGAAGGACGAGTTGATGATAAACAAGTATTTCCTGCTAGTGTCATTAAAAAATCGCATCAACAATTAGCGGTAAACGACTTAAAATATCGTGACTTTATACGCAAGGGTTACGCTTGGGGCTGGTACATGGGACCTTATAAAGAAGAAAAAATGTACCATCACTTTGGTGGCGTGGCAGGCACCCATGCCCATACTTCATTTATGATAGAGCATAATATTGGGCTAGTTGTGCTTAATAATGAGTCTACGGTTGGCAGTAAAATGACAAATGGTATCGCAGATATTGCTTATAGTATTTTGCTCAATAAAGGGGATGCCAACACTATTGCTGATGCTCACCTTAAAAGTATGCAAAATAGCTGGAAAGCAATGGAAATTGATATTCAAGAAACCTTTGATAGCCATAAAAAACGAAACGCTTCCAGAACAATGACACTTACTCAAGATAAAGCTAATTATGCGGGAAGTTTTCGTAATCCATTATGGGGAAAATTGATTGTAGAGTTACTTAAAACAAACGAGTTAAAGTTCAGTTTGGGAGATTTAAAAGCCGTTGCTACTGCGGGGAAATATCCTGATGAATTCAGAATACAGTTCCAATCTAGCGGCAGAATAGCTGCTTATAAAGTGATTGATGGAGAACTATCATCAATCGATGTCTACGGTATAAACCCCCTTGGTGTTGAACGATTTACACGTATAAACTAAATCATCATCTGTTTTTTATGTGGGCATAGTTCATTAACTAAGGGCGATAAAAATAGGTGGTTAGGTTGTGTTTTTCTACGCACTTAGCAAACCGTTATCTAGACGCTTACAATTAACAAGACGCCGAGTGCGCCGAGATAAATCGGTAGAAGATCGGTGGTGTGAGTCCTCTATTTGGTAAGGTAAGCACACCGCCAATGCCCCGAGTTATGGGCTTTGATCGTAAGGTGTCGAGTTAAGCGTTGACAGGGCTGTCTTGTTAATTCTATAACGATCTGGATGTGTTAAAAGCAGCTGACTATTCGAGAAAATCAACGTCACTTTCCCTGCGGACTGATCCAGTTAGAAGCTAAAGAAGACACCCAGTGCGCCGAGATAAATCGGTAGAAGATCGGCACAGCTAAAGAAGACAGCTAAAGAAGACACCCATTTTTAAAAAGTAGAAAAACAGCGGTTGAGATTGAGTACTTTATTACTTTGGGTGTCTCGATTACTGCGCACTTAATAAACCGCTGCACGCTGACACATACTGCTACGCTCGTTTTAGTGTCAGTCGCTGCGCTCTATTTTCACACAAAAACGCTCCGCAGTATGTGTAGGTGAGCGGGGCGTTGGCGCACTTTGAATATCAAAAGTTACATTTTACACAAATAGTTTTATACTCTTCATATCAAAAATTGTTAGGCTGACATTATGAAAATAGATGAATTGAGTCCGAGTGAAAAGATGATTCTAGCTCAACAGCTTTGGGACTCAGTCGCAGTTGAACAGAATGCAATTGAGCTTATGACAGCACAAAAAACCGAGTTAAATAGTAGGCTGTCACAATTTGAATCAGATCAAAATATCGGTTTGGATTGGAACACGGTCAAATCTAAAATTTTGGATTCTTAGTGTCATATGATGTAAGGATACGTCCTGAAGCTGAAGGTGATCTAAAAGAAGCCTATTCTTATTTCGAACAGTGAAGGAGTGGATTGGGTGCGGACTTAATTCTTTGTGTTGAAGATTCATTATCGAAAATTTCGAGAAATCCTGAGCAATTCCCAAAAATTCACAAGGCACTTCATCGTGCATTAGTTAAAAGATTCCCTTATGGTATTTTTTACAAGATTCACGGTGATATTGTCATTGTTTTTGCGATTATGCATTGTGCAAGAGAACCTAAAAAATGGATGTCTCACACCTAACAAACCAATTATTCCGCCCCCAACTTGCTGCGCTTTTTTCGTCGGTATATTAGGCGTTAGAATTTTGTGGAGGTAATTTGCGCAACCTGCAACTTAAAGTTGAAGATTTGCTTTCTAGAGACACGAGATTATGGCGCTATACGGATCTAGCAAAATTCGTGTCGTTGCTCGACTCAGGTAGTCTGTGGCTCGCTAGGTCGGATACTTTTAAAGAACAAAGCGAAGGGCGCTTTCACGATGAGATGAGAACAGCTCTTGAAAGTGCTTACGAAAGCTTTGAAGAGAAAGAAGGCTCCAATAAACAACGTCCATGACTTTCAGTTGTATCAATTTTTTAATCGACAAATACCTGTGTATTTATCGTCTTCTTCGGAGCGTTTGCTGAGATCACAAACTAAAGAAAATTATTTTCCATTCGATTCAACATTTGGTTCTGGGCTCCGCTTTGTGCTTGCCCACCCAAGATATTCTTTTTCTTCGTAATAAATAACGAGGCGTTGAGTGACAACAAACTCACTAGGCAGAAAACTAAACACTCCCCTGCTTTCTAAAATACCTTTAAATTTGAAGCGACCGTTTTCATCTGTCTTTACTGTGGCGAGGAGCTCTTTACCATCTGATTTATAAATATGTTGTTCAATTTTCGCCGACACACAAGGTGTGCCGTTTATTGTAACAACGCCCTCAACTTCTGAAAATAACGTGTTCGACCCCAAAATTCCCGCCATTGTATCAACCCCAAAAGATAGTAAAAGAAAGCCAGCCCCGATTAAGCCAAGCTTTCTGTTTTTTTTAGTAAAAATTGTCATTCCTATTCGCATCACTATACTTTCTACTTACTAGATATCGCCCTACTTGAAGATTGAGTCAACAATGAAAAAATTATCAGAATCGCTGCAGCAGTACTAAAAAAGCCCCCCATTTTTTCAAAATAACAAATCAGCTGTGATTGGGTGCTTTATTACACTGGGTGTCTAGATTTTATCCTGCTGGTTTATCTGAATCTACGCAATGAGCAAGCAGTCTTTGGAACATTGAATCTCAAACATATATTTGTAAGACTACCTGATGCTTAAAAATCAATAGGGTATAGCAATACAATAAAAATCAGTTATTCGAACTCGCACAAAATATTATGACTATACCGAATTTTTATTACTATTTATCCAGAGCGCAGGTTAATTAGTTTGCTCAATATTAGGCTAATGAGTAAGAGCCGCAACAATAAAACTCGTTTGGAAATTCACTTTGACTATAGCGCGTCAACTATCTTGACCGGTCAGCGGCAATTATCTTGACCAGTTGCCACCGTTTTATTTCCCTTCTTTCATAGCTGTTTTTCTGCGATAACTTTCTCCTGTTAATTGAATGATGTGAGCATGATGAACTAGTCTGTCTATAGCGGCGACGGTCATGGTGGTATCTGTAAATAGCTCGTCCCAGTCTTCGAACGATTGATTTGAGGTTATGATCAAGCTATGTCTTTCATAGCGATGTGCAATCAGTTCAAACAGCACGTTGGTTTCTTGTTCGGTCTTTTTAACGTAACCAATGTCGTCAATGATAAGCGCTGGGTATTTATCAAGTTTGTTGAGTGCATCTTGTAATTTGAGTGACTGTTTGGCTTCTTGTAGCTGTTGGACTAATGCGCTGGCTGAGTAGAATTTCACACGGGTACCCGCTTCAATCAGGCTGTACCCTAAGCTACTCGCCAGATGTGTTTTACCTACGCCACTGGCTCCGAACAACAATAAATTAGCACCCTTTCTTACCCAGTCGTGATTGTCCGCAAGCTCGTACATTCTCGCTTTGTTAAGGCCTTCAATGGCCGTGAAGTCGAAGCCACCTAAGTGCTTGCCAGACGGCAGCAGCGATTCTTTTATGTAGCGCATTTGACGTTTGTCAGTGCGACTGGCCAGTTCAATATGGCATAGTTCACTGAGATACTGTTCGGGTCGCCATTGGTCGTGCAAGGCTTTATCAGCAATAGCTTCCCACTGCTCTGTAACGGCACTTAAACGTAGTTGTTTGAGCATTAAAGGCAATGAAGCCGTTGCACTATTCATGACGACCGCCTTGCAGTAACGACTGGTATTGCGACAACTGATGCTGCATCACATTTACCTGTGGGATGTCCTTAGGCTTCGCGCCAAAGCGCTCCTGGCAATCAAATAAGCTCGGTAATCGACTGATATTGAGTTGGTTAGTTATGAAGCGACCTAAGCGCATTTCATTATCCAACTTGCTGCCCAGATGTAATATTCTGACCATGTAACGGCTGGCATCATCTGCCTTCATGGTAGCCTCAACGTACTGCCAGATGGTGCGGTAATCCTCATTAGGCAACAACTCATCACGCCATTGTGAGCATCTAAAAGCCCTTGGCTTTTTCACGAGTGCGTCGATTACGTGTTTGTAATTGACGCTGCGTTTGCGTGTTGCACCTGACGCATAAACGCGCTCTAAGCGATAGGTCAGTTCGTGGCCTAAGAACAAGTCTAAGTGGTCATCATAGACATGCACCTTTACCTGACTGTCCACTAATCGAGAGGGCACCGTGTACATGACACGTTTCACATTGATGGTACTGGTGCGCGTCACTCGCACGTATTCTTGTGAGTAATTGACGCTCTTATGCACAGGTAAGTCTTGTAATTGTCGCTGCTCTTGCGCGAACTTAGCGGCAATGCGTTTATTGCGCCGACTGGTGACGCTTTGAACGAAGGACTCATATTCTACCCGGCAATTAAAATCGAATGAGCCTCGCACTTTAAGGGCTTGCTCAACCTGAGATTTAATATGGCGATTACTTGATTCAATCGCGCCATTCTCATGCGCTACGCCGGTATTATTGCGCGTTGCAATAAACCCATAGTGCGCGATCAACTCTTGATAACTGGCGGTAAAATCCTCAACGGAACTGTTGTTTTTATACGCGGCACTTAAGCTATCTGTACGCACTTCCTGAGGCACACCTTCGCTTTTAGCAAACGCATTTTGTAAGCCATCGGAGAAGGCAGCAAAGCTTTCTCCACCATAAATAACGTGTGAGTACACCCAACCGCTGGCGGGCAAACGATAATTAAACAGCATGTGTTTAAACGTCTTACCATCAATGGTTACGGGACTCTTGATGTGGGTAAAATCACATATCCCGAGCTTTCCAGGTTCATGGTGCTGCATAAACATCACGTCTTGAGCAGGACCATGTAAATGTCGCCACTTGCGGATACGCCGCTCAAGTGTTCGTCTGGATGATGAACTGAATTTATCGGAATGGGCATCGCATAAGTGGTCGAAGACACCAACAGGGCTTATGTTTGCATCTTGCTTTAATAGCGGTAAAACAACTGTATCCCATATTGATTCAAGCGGATCTACTCTGGTTCGCCACCCTCGTTTATTCTTTTTAGGTTGGTGTCGATTACCTTCAATACGACCGGCAGTGCTGACGGAAATGCTAGATTTACTCGCTGCGACTTCCTGTGTGAAATTCTCTCGTAACTTCATATATAACCTGATTTGTCTTTCTGTAATGTGATTACCCGACACTGAATTCCCTCCGAATTTCAGTATCGAACCTTAACAGAACGACCGGTCAAGATGGTTGCCGCTAGCTGGTCAAGTTAATTGTCGCTTAATACTTTGACAAAATCAGTTCGTCATTCACTTCATTTTCTTTGGTGTGTACCTCGGTCAAGAAGTACCGCATTCGAAAAAATGATGGTCAATTCTGGCCAGTTTAATGTTATTGGGGAGCCATTTATTGATATTTATAAACAAGGAATGCTCTCATCACATGATGTTCGAATAACCCAGAGAAATTTCAATCAGGTTTTTGACTCGCTTTCCCAGAATAGTCTGCTACAGCCCGTTTTTGTGAAAGATATGGCTTACCATGTCACCCCTTTTATTTCAGATAGTCAGATATTATCAGCCCAACATACCTTTTTAATCAGAGACCCTAAATTATCTATCCCTTCGCTTTTTAAAATGCGTGAAAATTTCCATGAAAATGAGACCGGATTTACAGGCCAGAGCACGTTATTTAAAAGAATATATACATTGACGGGAAACAAGCCTTTCATTGTAGATGCTGAACAACTAATCAGGTCCCCAATCAAAACTGTCGGTCGCTACTTTGATTCTATTAAACATGTAATGCCTAAAGATGTTTTAGATTGGCATCCCGGTTCGAGGGACGAATGGAAAGAAAGGGAGTCTTGGCATATTGACGCTATTAACAGTAGTGGATTTGTTGATACAAAAAGAGACGTAAAAACAGAACCCTTACCTTCACGCATTGCACAAATCATCCAGAAAAACATGGTGCCCTATAATTATATGTGGGAACAATTGTCTCAACAAAAACTGGATGTAAGTTGAAATAGGTAAATAAAATTATAACCCCTCCAGGGTAATCACCTTGCATACTTACGGGATCTGCACAGGCAAAAATAACAATCAAAAAATCCACTGCTTTACGTCGCTATTCCTGCCACGATTCTCATTAAAAAATCAGCGCATATAAAAAATCAACTTATTTTTCAGTATCTTCTGTATGAATTTTGAGCTATGTTAAAAAAATGTAAATTGTATGTGGCATTTTTCAACAGTCTACTAGTATCAATATTACTAAGTATGAAATAGGAAATACATCAATGAGTCACTTCTCTCAGGTGCAGGATTTATTGCTACATAATCAACAATTACACGCTCGCACCGCAACATATTATGGCGAGTTTTCGGCTGAATCTGACGACGAAAGGGTCAAAATGTTTCTTAAAACCTTAGTCAATCCATTCGTTAGTCACTTTGAAAAACAAGATAGTTTGTAGTTAATTTTAGTAGCGCCTTACGGACGTTGTAAGTGATAAGTCCAGAAAGGTAATTTCGACAATAATGATCGAAAGAACTAATTAATTTTTGGGGTAATGTTTTATGACACAAGCGCTGATTGAACTGTGGCCAATTCTGTTGTATTTCACTTTCACATTGGTTTTATTGGCCGCTGTGATGTTCGCATCGTCTTTGTTGGGTCCCCGAACCCGTGGTCATTCTACGCATTTACCCTATGAATCCGGCATTCTCTCCTTGGGCAATGCCCGCGTTAAGTTTGCTAATCACTTCTTTTTATACGCTATATTTTTTGTCATTTTCGACTTAGAAACCTTGTTTCTATTTGCTTGGGCTATTTCCTTTGAGCAGGTTGGGGTAACAGGCTTTATCGAAGCGTTAATTTTCATGCTTATTCTACTCGTCGCTTTGGTGTATTTATGGCGAATTGGCGCACTCAATATTCTTAAAAGACAGCTACCGGAGCAACATTAATGGATTGGAATCTCAGCGACCCTAACGTGGTGCCCAAACAGCTGCCAGTAATCGATGAATCGGTTCGGGAGGACATAAAAAAGAACGTTATCTTTACCACCTTGAACAATATGGTCAATTGGGGTCGTAAAAACTCAATCTGGCCTTTTAACTTTGGTTTGTCCTGTTGTTATGTGGAAATGGCCACCAGTTTTACTGCACGACACGATATCGCCCGCTTTGGGGCTGAAGTGATCCGTGCTACGCCAAGAGAAGCTGATTTAATTGTCATTTCAGGTACCGTATTTCGGAAAATGGCACCTGTTGTAAAACACTTATATGATCAATTACTCGAGCCTAAGTGGGTCATATCCATGGGCAGTTGTGCCAATTCGGGCGGCATGTATGACATCTATTCTGTGGTGCAGGGCGTAGACAAAATCTTACCGGTTGATGTGTATGTACCCGGCTGTCCACCACGGCCCGAAGCCTTGATGCAAGGTTTGATGTTGTTACAAGATGCAATCGGTCGTGAGCAACGCCCACTCAGTTGGGTAATTGGTGAAGACAGCAAGGTCAGTACCATTGAAAAGCCCAGTCAAAGAGATATTCATAATAGCGAACGTATGCGTGCTCGTGATCTCACTCCACCGGATAGGGTGTAGGTATGGGGCAACCTTCGAAGGCAAGTTTACTCAACGAAATTCAGTTATTGTTGGCAGGCTCTCACTTACAAGAAGAAACCACGGCCGATGAAATCCCAACCCTGTGGGTAGAGCCAAATGACATAGTGGTCTTGTGTGATGCTTTGCGTTTTAAACTCACCGCACCCTTTGATTTCTTGTTTGATCTTACTGCCATAGACGAAACCACACGGCAGCATAATGTGATAGCACAGCGCCTTGATTTTACTGTGGTCTACTTATTGCGCTCATACGCACGCAATCAGGACTTACGTCTTAAAGTCGCACTGCCACAAGATTCAAAATCACTTGCCTCTGTCACTTCTATTTGGCCAAACGCCAATTGGTATGAGCGTGAAGTCTGGGACTTATTTGGGATTACATTTACCGGTCATCCTTGTTTGCGCCGAATAATGATGCCGACCACATGGCAAGGCCATCCTTTGTGTAAAACTCATCCAGCCCGTGCCACAGAAATGGGCAAATATAGTTTGCCCGATGATATTCGTGACTTGGAGCAAGAAGCTTTAAAATTTAGCCCCGCAGACTGGGGGCTTGAACCAAAAGGTAATCCTGAAGAATTTATGTGGCTTAACCTTGGGCCAAATCACCCCAGTGTGCATGGTGTGTTCAGGATCATGTTACAGCTTGATGGCGAAGAGATTGTTGAGGCTATACCTGATATTGGTTACCACCATCGCGGTGCAGAAAAGATGGGCGAACGCCAAAGCTGGCACTCCTACATCCCCTACACTGACCGCATCGATTACCTAGGCGGGGTCATGAATAACCTGCCTTATGTGATGGCCCTTGAAAAACTCGCGGGTATTGAAGTGCCAGAGCGGGTCAAAATCATCCGGGTGATGATGTCTGAAATGTTCCGTATTCTTAGTCATCTGTTGTTTTACGGCACCTTTGCTCAAGACATTGGTTCGTTATCGCCCATTTTTTATATGTTTGTTGATAGAGAAAAACTGTTTGGCATTGTTGAAGCGATCACCGGCGCACGCATGCATCCTGCTTGGTTCAGGATCGGTGGTCTGGCAGCTGACTTACCCAAAGGTTGGGACAAGATGGTCACCGAGTGGCTTGATTATATGCCGGCCAGAATGGCTGACTACGATCAGATGGTGATGCAAAACAGCTTAATCAAAAAACGCGCGGTCGGTATCGGTGCTTACGATACCGCCACTGCCATAGATTGGGGCGTCACAGGTCCAGGTTTACGGGCCACCGGCTTTGACTGGGATCTCCGCAAAAAACGCCCTTACAGCGGATATGAAAATTTTGATTTTGAAGTACCTCTGGGCACACGTGGTGATTCTTATGACCGATGTGCAGTGCGGGTCGAAGAAATTCGCCAAAGCATGCGTATCATTCGTCAATGTGTGAACAATATGCCAGCAGGGCCATACAAAGCAGACCATGCATTGACCACCCCACCACCTAAAGATCGCACCATGCAAGATATTGACAGCCTAATTCCGCATTTTTTAAGTGTCAGTTGGGGGCCCGTCATTCCTGCTGGCGAAGTGATGATGGAAGTGGAAGCAACCAAAGGCAGCAACGCTTATTATCTTACCAGTGATGCCGGTACTATGAGTTATCGAACCCGAATTCGAACACCATCCTTCCCTCACTTACAGATGATCCCAGTGATGGCCAAAGGACAAATGATCGCCGACTTGATAGCAACAATTGGCAGCATCGATTTTGTTATGGCGGACGTAGACCGATGAACAAAACCATTCCCATCACCTTGATAGACCCACAGGCAGAAGTACCAGTTGACTACCGCGAGGTGCTCAGTCAAGTTGAAATTTCTGCTATAGAACACGAATGTGCTTTATATGAAAGTCGCCCCGCTGCCGCCATAGATGCCCTACAAATAGTGCAACGTGAGCGCCGTTGGATAAGCGACGAAAGCCTGTACGCTATTGCTGACATGTTGGGAATGTCAGCCACCGAATTAGAAGGCATTGCCACTTTCTACAATCTTATTTACCGCCAGCCGGTGGGACAACACGTTATCCACTTGTGCAATAGCATTACGTGCTGGTTACATGATTATCAAAGTATTGCCGAGCATTTACGCCAGACCCTTAACATTGAATTTGGTCAAACCACGGCAGATGGCAACATCACTTTACTGCCTAATGTGTGTTTGGGTTGCTGTGACAAAGCCCCCGCGTTGATGTTAGACGGTGAATTAGTAGAAAGTCTGGATATCAACGCTATCGACAAGCTGCTACAAGGGCTGAAAGGGATGAATGGGATGAAAGGAGGCGAAAATGTTTAAGCCATTAAGCCAACACCTGGACCTCAACAACCCACAAAATCTAATCGCTTACCAAAGCACCGGCGGTTATCAAGGATTTAGCAATGCCCTAAACATGCAGCCTCAGGATGTGCAGCAGCAAGTCTCAGATTCCAAGCTCAAAGGCCGTGGTGGCGCAGGTTTTATGACAGGTATGAAGTGGAGTTTTGTGCCAATGGGCGAAGGTGCACCACAACATAAATATCTGGTGTGTAATGCCGATGAAATGGAGCCAGGCACATTCAAAGACCGCTGGCTGATGGAAGGCTCGCCCCACTTACTGATTGAAGGCATGATGATTGCGGCCTACGCCATAGGTGCGGATGTGGCTTACATATTTTTACGGGGCGAATACCGACTGTGTGCCACGCGTTTGCAACAAGCCATAGATGAAGCTCAAAGCGCCGGATTACTTGGCGACAATATTAATGGCAGCCACTACTCACTCAAATTGCATCTTCACACCAGCGCAGGGCGTTATATCTGCGGTGAAGAAACGGCGCTTATCAATGCATTAGAAGGCAAACGCGCCAACCCACGGGCCAAACCCCCTTTCCCACAAGTCGCGGGGTTATTCGGCCGTCCGACCATAGTCAATAACTGTGAAACCCTGTGTAACTTGCCTTGCATTCTTAAAAACGGCTCAGACTGGTACCAGCAATTATCCAGCGGCGCTGACACCGGCAGCAAAATTTATGGCATCAGCGGACGAGTCAAAAACGCCGGTTTATGGGAGCTGCCCATGGGTACAACGGCAGGCGAAATTTTCAAATTAGCCGGCGGTATGCAACAAGGATTAACCTTGCGTGGCTGGTTACCCGGCGGCGCTTCAACCGACTTTTTATTGCCCGAACATTTAGATATTCCCATGGAATATGACGCCATTGCTAAAGCCGGGAGTCGTATGGGCACAGGTGTGATTATCGCTTTAGATGACAAACACTGTCCGGTGGGTATGGTGCTGAATTTATTACAATTTTTTGCCCAAGAATCTTGTGGTTGGTGCACACCTTGTCGTGATGGTTTGCCCTGGGCGGTAGAAATTTTAACTCGCATAGAAAATGGCCAAGGCAGTCAAGATGATATCGACGCCTTGCTGCAACTATGCGGTTTTATGTGGCTAGGTAAAACCTTTTGCGCCCTTGCACCTGGAGCAGTCGAGCCGTTGCGCAGTGGTATGAAATACTTTGCCGATGATTTTCAGCAGCATATTGATCACAAGGAGTGTCCTCACAGACATTAATTTATGGCTAAAATATTTATCGACAATCAACAATACACAGTCAACGATGGACAAAACCTGTTACAGGCCAGTCTTTCGCTAAAATTAGACTTACCCTATTTTTGTTGGCATCCGGCAATGGGCTCGGTAGGTGCGTGTCGACAATGTGCCATGACCCAATATCAAGACGAAAACGATACTCGCGGTCGATTAATTGTAGCCTGCATGACGCCGGTCTCGGAGGGCATGCGCGTGAGTATGCAACAACCGGCTGAAAAAGAATTTCGCGATCAAGTTATCGCTGCACTGATGACTCATCATCCCCATGATTGCCCGGTTTGTGCCGAGGGTGGGGAATGTCATTTACAAGATATGACCGTTATGGCGGGACATCACGAACGCAGTTACAAAGGTAAAAAAACCACCTTTAAAAATCAAAATTTAGGTCCTTTAATCAAACACGAAATGAATCGCTGCATTACCTGTTATCGCTGTGAACGTTTCTATAAAGATTATGCCGGAGGCAGTGATTTAGCTGCACAAGCGTCAAAAAATCATGTGTATTTTGGCCGTCAGCGAGATGGTGTATTGCAAAGTGAGTTTGCCGGGAATTTGGTAGAGGTTTGTCCCACTGGTGTATTTACTGACAAACCCTTTGGCGATCACTACGCCCGTAAATGGGATCTACAAGCTGCGCCTTCAGTTTGTCAACACTGTTCAGTGGGCTGTAACATCAGTTTGTCTGAGCGTTATGGCTCGGTTAGAAGAGTCACCAACCGCTTGAACGAACATCTCAATGGTTATTTCCTGTGTGATCGTGGCCGCTTCGGTTTTGGTTTTGTAAACAGTGATCTACGTCGTAAACACATTTTAACTAAGGGCGAACCAGCAAACTGGGCCGACTCAGCCGTTAGTGCCAAATTAACCGGCTCAGCACCTTGGCTGGGCATTGGCAGCAGCCAAGCTAGTCTGGAAGATAACTTTGCTTTGCAACAACTTGTTGGTGTGGATAATTTCAGCCTAGGTCTGGACTCCAATCAAGAAGACTTACTCGCCACCCACATGGATATTTTAGCGCAATGGCCGAGTGCCAGTTTGGCTGAAATGGAACAGGCCGATGCCATAGTCATACTCGGTGAGGATGTGAATAACAGCGCGCCGCGTATTGCGCTATCCATCCGTCAGGCCTTATTAAATAATGCCCGTGAACAAGCGGTAAAATTGCGTGTGCCTGATTGGCAAGATGCGGCAGTGCGCAGCATTGCACCCCATCACCCGGTACCTTTAGCTTACTTAGGTTATGGGCAATCTGATCTAAGCAAACAAGCCACAATACATCTGATATGCGACGATAAACGTGCGGCTGAACAAGGTTTTATATTAGCCGGTTTGTTAAACGAAAAAGCCCCTAAAGCCAAAGTTCGCAAAGTTGATGCACAAACCCTGTTGCTGGTGGACATTCTAAAAACAGCCAAACGCCCCTTGATAGTGACCGGTTGGTCGGCAAATAATCCGGCATTGTTAGCTGCTGCCGCTAATATTCGCAAGGCGCTGGCTAGTTTAGAGCAAGAGCAAGACCACAGTATGTTGTGCATTGTGCCGCCCGAAGCCAATACCTTGACTTTAGGGCTATTGATGCAACAAGGTTATTTGCCTGCTGAGCAAGTAAAGGAAAAACTAGCTGCCGCACAAACCAATCTTTTGGTCCTCGATCACAGCAGCTCTAAATTTAACGCGCAACTCGATGAACTTCGCTCCAATTCAGTAAATATAATGCGAATAAGCCAACTAGGTGAACCAACTAAAGATGAAGTGAATCTGCCAGCATCAAGTTTTAGCGAGTGCAGCGGTACTCAACTTAATTATCAGGGACTGCTACAATCTTACATTCCAGCGACCAAACCTGCTGGGCAATGTTTACCAGCTTGGCAGTGGTTAGTGAATATTGCCAAGTTACGCCAACATACACTGGGGAGTATTAGTGACTTAGGCCAATTAAGAGATAAAATCTCTCAATTGTATCCACATTTCACGGCCCATTGGCTACAACATCATCACGGACAGTTGGCCTTACAAACTCCCAGAGCCAGTGGCCGAACAGCCATGTTAGCAAACCAAACAGTGCATGAGCCAAAGCCTTTTTCTGAAGCAGGTGCTGGGTATAAACAGAGCATGGAAGGGTTTAAGGCGGGGCAATATAGTGACGAACCATTAGCGTATAGCTGGTCACCAGGTTGGAATTCAAATCAATCCAACCATAAGTTTCGGGACGAATATCGCAGTGACACACTCACCGCCCAAGGCGGAGTGCGCTGCGTGACTGCCGTGCAAAATAAGCAGTGGTTTAAATGGTCGCCACAATGGTCTAAGTCCAACAAAGCAAAATGGCAATTATTGCCCTTGCAAAAAGTATTTGGCAGCGACAATCTAAGTTTACATGCATTGCCTGTCGCCCAACTTAAGGTGCAAGCACAAGTTGTAATGAGCCAAGCACAAGCACAAAAACTCGAAATAGCGGCAGGACAATTAGTCTATTGCGATGATAACTCAACACTTTTTCACGTCGTTGTTAACCCACAAGTGCCTGTGAATAGTCTGTTGATATATGTACCAGCTGACCAATATTTCCCGTTGCAACATTGCGAACAGCTAACACTTGCCACAGCAAAGCAAACCCAGGAATACACAGAGCAATTACAACGTGCCCTCGTTAATCAGACTAACCAAAAGCAGACTCAGTTGCAGAATTTGCGAGCCCAAGACCAAACCATTCCCATTCACTTTATTGAGGGAGTGGTCTGATGCCAGAGTTAGATTTGATATTATTGATCGCCGCCATGGTGGCCATTTTAGTGCCAACTGCTGCTATGTTGGTCTGGTTTGAAAGACGTTTGCTGGGCTTCTTTCAGCAACGTTATGGACCTAATCGGGTTGGCTATTTTGGCATTTTACAATCTTTGGCTGACTTGATAAAAATCCTCTTTAAACACGACTGGATCCCACCTTTTGCCGACAGACCAGTGTTTGTATTGGCACCTCTGATTGGCGCAATGGCCATATTAATGAGTTTTGCAGTTATCCCCATGGCGCCAGGTTTAGTGGTATCAGACAGCAATATTGGTTTGTTGTTTTTTCTCGCCATGACCTCAATGGCAGTCTACTCGGTGGTGCTGGCTGGTTGGGCGTCTAACAATAAATATGCGGTATTGGGGGGAATGCGAGCAGCCGCTCAAACCATTAGTTATGAAGTGTTTATGGGGGTGTCTTTGCTTGGCGTGGTGATCTTAAGTGGTAGCTTCAAACTCACTGACATTGTGTTAGCACAAGAGGGCATGTGGTATGTCATTCCTCAGTTTCTTGGTTTTGTGATTTTTATCATTGCCGGTGTGGCGGAAAGTCATCGCTTGCCTTTTGATTTACCAGAAGCGGAAACAGAGCTGGCAGCAGGTTTTCACACCGAATACTCGGGGATCAAATTTGCACTTTTTTTCCTCGGTGAATATCTGGGCATGATGTTGATTTCGATGATGATCACCACCTTGTTTTTAGGTGGCTGGCTGGGCCCTTGGTTACCGCCTTTTGTGTGGTTTGTATTAAAAACCATGGGTTTAATCTGTTTCTTTATTTTGCTGCGTGCATCCCTGCCTCGTCCACGTTTTGACCAGTTATTAGAATTTGGTTGGAAATGGATGTTACCTCTTGCTTTGCTCAATTTAGTGGGCACCGCTGTTGTTCAACTATGGGGAGACTTTTAACTATGTATTCTCAAATTAGAACCATGTGGACTGTATTCAAACATCTGTTTGATCGAACCGATACGGTGCAATATCCAGAACAAAAACCTTATTTAGCACCGCGATATCGAGGGCGTATTGTGCTGACCCGGGATCCTGATGGGGAAGAAAGGTGCGTGGCTTGTAATTTATGTGCAGTGGCCTGCCCAGTAGATTGTATATCCTTACAGAAAACCGAAGATGAACAAGGGCGTTGGTCTGCCGATTTTTTTCGGATTAATTTCTCCCGCTGTATTATGTGTGGTTTGTGTGAAGAAGCTTGCCCCACCTACGCGATCCAACTTACGCCCGATGTTGAAATGGCAGAATACGATCGGCAAAGCATGGTGTATGAAAAAGAACATTTACTGATAGACGGCTCAGGTAAATATCCCGATTACAACTTCTACCACAAAGCAGGAATAAGTATTAAAGGTAAAGACAAAGGTGAAGCCGACAATGAAAAGCCTCCTGTGGATATCAGGAGCTTAATGCCATGAATGCTGAACTGTTATTTTATGTAAGTGGCAGCATAGCAGTCGTCGCCAGCCTGTTTGTAGTGACCAATAAAAACGCGGTACATGCCCTGTTGTATTTGGTGGTGAGTTTGTTGGCTTTGGCCATGTGTTTTTATTTACTCGGTGCGCCTTTTGCTGCGGCCCTACAAATCATCGTTTATGCCGGGGCAATTATGGTGTTGTTTGTGTTTGCGGTGATGATATTTAACATCAACCAATCAGACATTGACCGAGAAAGTCAGTGGCTGAAGTGGCAATACTGGGTGGGTCCCTCAGTGTTAGTGATGATATTACTGGCTGAAGTGGTGTGGGTGCTGCAATCCCAGCAGACATGGTCTCCTAGTGAGGTGCAATTAGTGGATGCTAGAGCTGTGGGTAGCTTATTGTTTGGCCCGTATTTATTGGCCGTTGAAATTGCCTCTTTCTTATTATTGGCAGGGTTGGTGGGTGGTTATCACTTAGCCAAAGAACTGCCCCAAAAAGCCATTAACAAACAGGACCATAAATTATGACAGTGCCAATTGAACATGGTTTTGTGCTGGTTGCCATCCTTTGGGCCATTGGCCTTATCGGTTTGTTAAGCCGCAAAAACACCTTATTTATGTTGATGTCCATGGAAATTATGCTGAATGCAGGTGCCCTGGCCTTTATTCTGGCCGGCAGTTTATGGCAACAAGCCGATGGACAAGTCATTTATATTCTTATCCTCAGTGTTGCCGCCGCCGAAGTAGGACTTGGACTGGCCTTGCTGATACGTTTACGTGAACATATTGGCGATTTAGATATCGACAAACTAGACGAGTTGAGAGGCTAAACATGCAAGATTGGCTGTTTGTTGTCCCGCTACTACCGCTTACTTCGGCAATAACATTGTTGTTATTTGCCGGTCGATTGTCACCTATTATGGTGGCCATGCTGGGCGTCGGTTCAATGGGCTTGGCTGCCCTGTTAACGTTGGCCATTGGCCTAGAATTTTTTGCCAATGATGCCGTAGCCTATCAACAAGTGTTGTTTAACTGGCTACCTATTGCTGGGGCAAGTCTGAATGCAGGTTTACATTTAGATCAACTGTCCATAGTGATGATGGGCGTGATCACCGGTGTAGGCTGGATGATCCACTGGTACGCCGCCGCTTATATGTACACCGACAAAGACGTGCAGCGTTTTTTTGTGTACATGAATTTATTTGTTTTTGCGATGTTAATGCTGGTGTTAGGCGACAGCCTAATTCTCCTGTATTTGGGCTGGGAAGGCGTGGGTTTATGCAGTTTCTTACTGATTGGCTTTTGGCAACATGAGCCCAATAACGTAGCCGCAGCAAAAAAAGCATTTATTGTAACCCGGGTAGGTGACACCGCAATGATGCTCGGGTTGTTGATCTTATTTAGCGAGTTTGGCTCCCTACATATCAATACCATTGTGACTTCGAGTTTGGTTGTTGACCCAAGCAACTTGTGGTTAGCCTGTATTTTACTGGTGGGTGGCGCCGTGGGTAAGTCGGCCCAGTTGCCATTGCAAACTTGGTTACCAGACGCGATGGCGGGCCCCACACCTGTGAGTGCGTTGATCCATGCTGCCACTATGGTTACCGCTGGGGTGTATTTAATTGCCAGAATGCATCCATTGTTTTTGCAGGTTGAAGGCATACTAAACATAGTTGCTTGGATAGGCGCCTTAACCCTAGTATTAGCGGGTTTGGCAGCGCTAGCGCAATCCGATATCAAACGTATTCTGGCCTACTCCACCATGAGCCAAATTGGTTATATGTTTCTTGGTTTGGGTGCTTTAGCCTTCGACGGTGCGATTTTCCATTTAATGACCCATGCTTTTTTTAAGGCGCTACTGTTTTTAACTGCCGGCAGCATTATCTTAAAAATGCACCATCAACAAGACATCTTTAAGATGGGCGGTTTGTTTCGTAGTTTGCCGATGACCTCGACCTTTTTACTGATTGGTTTATTAGCCCTAGTCGCCTTTCCCGGTAGTTCAGGGTTTTTCAGTAAAGAAGCTATTTTGGTGGCAACCTATGAGGCCCATACTGCCGGTCCTCTTCTTTGGTGGATGGGTGTTTTAGGCGCCTTCTTGACCAGTTTATACAGTTTTCGTTTATTGTTTATTGTCTGTTTTGGCCCAGCGAATCACCATCTTGAAGAAGGTGATTATGCCCCGTCTAGCCAACTTGTCGTAGCGTTATTGCCCTTAGTCACGTTAGCGGCGTTAGGTGGCTTTATTAGTTTAGATTTCAGCCAGGTATTTGGTCCCGCTACCCATCCACATTTGCCCCTATGGATTGAATGGATGCCTGTAGCGGTAGCGGTTGTCGGCTTTGCGCTGGCATGGGTGTTTTACTTTCCTCGAAGCAATTTACACTCGCAGCCTAGTCATGGTGCGTTGCAGAATTTTTGCCGAGACGGACTGGGTTTTGATTGGCTATATGACTGGGTGTTTACAAAACCACTACAGCTGTTTGCGCGGGTCAATAAAAGCGATGTCGTCGACCACTTTTATCATTTTGTTGGCTGGTTTAATTTCAGTTTAAATGAGGTGTTGGTGATTAGCCAAAACGGCAAAGTACGCTGGTACTTATATGGCACCCTTGCCGGCTGCGCCTTAATGTTGGGAGGACTGGTATGGTGGTCGTAAATATGGAGCTTTTAAGTTTACTGATTTTCTTACCTCTTCTATGTGGTGCAGTAGCCTGGTTTGCCGAGAAAAAATTGAGGGGTTCAGGTAATTGGATCACCTTGTTCAGTTTAACTGGATTACTGCTATTAAGTTTTTACTTAGGTAGCTTAGGCGATAGCAGTTTAAGTTGGTCTTGGTTTGCGCGCTTTAATATTCATTTTGCCCTGTTGTTCGACGGTTTAGCCTTATTAATGGTGGTATTGACCCTCGCTCTAGCCATATTAGCGGTAGCGGTTTCCTGGCGCGAAATCGAACAACACAGAGGTTTCTTTCACTTCAATTTACTGTTCAGCGTAGCGGGTATTATTGGTGTATTCCTGGCTGCTGATCTATTCCTGTTTTTTGTGTTTTGGGAAGTGATGTTAATACCCATGACCGCACTTATATTAATCTGGGGTCATGAAAAGCGCCGCTACGCTGCAATTAAATTTTTCATCTTCACCCAAGCCAGTAGTTTATTGATGTTAGTGGCGATCATCGCACTGGCCTTGGAACATCAGACACAAACCGGCTTTTTGAGTTTCAGTTTGGCCGAGTTACAAATTTTGGGATTTGCGCCTAAAACGGAATACTGGTTAATGCTCGGTTTCTTTATCGCGTTTGCGGTGAAATTGCCTATGGTGCCCTTACATAGCTGGCTACCTGACGCCCATACCCAAGCTCCCACTGCCGGCAGTGTTTTGTTGGCGGGTATCTTATTAAAAACCGGCGCTTATGGGCTAATTAGAATCGTGCTACCACTATTCCCAAACGCCACTATGGAATTTGCCCCTATTGCAGTGACTTTAGGTGTGTTGAGTATTATTTATGGCGCGTTAATGGCTTATAGCCAAACTGACTTCAAACGTTTGGTGGCTTATTCTAGTATCAGTCATATGGGTTTTGTGTTGTTAGCGCTCTTTAGTTGGCAGGAAGTGGCGCTGCAAGGTGCAATATTAACCATAGTCGCCCACGGTATCAGCAGTGCTGCCTTGTTTAGCATGGCAGGTATGATTCAACATAGGATCCATAGCCGCGAAATCGGTAGCATGGGTGGCATGTGGGCCAGCGCGCCCAAAATGGCCACCATCACCTTGATCTTTGTTATGGCTGGCATAGGTATGCCGGGTATGGCTAATTTTAATGGCGAGTTGTTTACCTTACTAGGAAGTTATCAAGTATTTCCCACCCACACTATTATTGCCGCATTGGGCATTATTGGCTCGGCCGTGTATGGCTTGCATCTTTTCCAGCGAGCGTTTCAGGGGCCGACAAACATCGACATAAGCGATTTACGGATGCGCGAACTGGTGTATACCAGCTTATTGGTTGTGGCCTTATTCTATTTTGGTTTACAACCTCACATCATACTTGACCTCAGTGCCGACACCCTGAGCAGTTTGTTAAGCATCGCGAAGGAGGCAAAACCATGAGTTTGCAAGAATTATGGTTATTACTGCCGGTATTAATTATCAGTGCTGGGATTTTGTTAGTGATGCTGCAAGCGTCTTGGAAACGTCATAGTGTTATTGCTCAAGGCTTAACGGTGCTGACCCTAGTCTTGGCGTTAGCCGCGTTAATCTGGCAATACCCGAACGATATTAAAACCATCACACTATTGTTTGAGTATGAACCCATAGGTGGATTTTTCAGCTTACTGATTTTGATGGCGTGTATTTCTGTGGCCCTATTACAAGGTCCTTACATGGGTAGCTCTTATCAGGGGAACAGTAGCAAAGAAGTAGCCGAAGAGTTTTATATTCTACTGCTGCTGTCTTGTTTGGGTGGTATGTTGTTAGTGATGTCGCGACATGTGGGCAGTGTTATCCTCAGCATTGAATTAATGAGTTTGGCCATGTTAGCCATGCTTGCCTATAACCGTGAGCGTAAAGTCGCCTTAGAAGGCGCGATGAAATACCTGCTGCTATCGGGTGCAGCGACCAGTGTGTTATTGATGGGTTTTGCGCTACTTTATGCTACCAGCGGACAATTGTTGTTAGTGGATATGCTGCAATCTCCCATGGGTTTGTTAGCCAAAAGTGGCTTTGTACTGTTACTCGCCGGATTGGCTTTTAAACTATCATTGGTGCCCTTACATTTTTGGACCCCAGATGTTTATCAAGGTGCGCCAGTCAACTCCACTTTATTATTAACCACCTTATCCAAAGCGGCAGTGTTCGCTTTATTTATCAAACTGATATTACTGGTACCTGAGGATTTTGAAGCCGACATGGTACGCATGCTCAGTTGGATGGCTATAGCCAGTATGTTGCTTGGTAACTGGTTGGCATTGCAACAACAAAGTCTAAAACGTTTAATGGCGTACTCGGCCATCGCCCATATGGGCTACGTGTTAGTGGCGGGTATTATTGCCATGGGAATCGACCACAGTTTGGTATTAGAAGGGGTCAGTTATTACTTGTTGGCTTATTTGGTCGCCTCTATTTTGATTTTTGCGGTATTAAGCTTGTTATCTAAACTAGATGACCAACAAGACCTAGATCAGCTACCACAATTACAGGGTTTATTCTGGCAACATCCTTGGCTTGCGAGCATCATGACCTTAGGCTTTTTGTCTTTGGCAGGTATGCCCATCACTATAGGTTTTATAGGCAAATTTTACCTGCTGACCTTGGCGGTTAAATTATCCGCCTGGTGGTTAGTCGCCGCCATGTTGGTTGGCAGTGCAGTAGGTTTATATTATTACTTACGGGTTATTTTCACCTTGTTTGCCCCCTCAAAAAACGAAATACACCAAGCTTCTGGCGCCTATTTTACCAAGATCTGGATCGGCATCATTGCAGCGGGCTTATTGCTGCTAGGAATATTACCTGGATTATTGGGCGATCAATTACGCAGTATATTAGTGGTAGGCTAAGGGGATTTTTAAAACTAAGGTCTTGTTTGTGCTGTCAAATTTTGGTGATCACAGAGGGGGCGCCAAAAGGATAGACCTTCAAGGTTTCTCCATCTATCTACTAGAGTCGTTATTTTTATTGTTGAGTACCCTAAGATACGACCTAATCTTATAGAAAAAAAGCCACCTTTGTAACTATAGCTATAGTCAGCTCAGTAAAATCAAAGAGGGATAATACTAGCCGCCCAAAGTTGTCATAGACCCATGGATCAGGGAATAGTGGTTCGTGCCAAAACCCGCCGTTGATGATTGGATAAATCAGCGTCTCTGATAATCCTCAGCTCAATCCTTTTGTCTTATATTTCGGTATTTGGAATGGTTTTGATAGCCAATACACATCCAGCGCAGAAACAGCAGTAACTCAGCACTTCTTTCACTAAAACACACCGGTTTGTGTGATTTAATCCTGTATTTAGGGGTGTGTTTTTGTTGTATTTAAGGATGGCTGTCTTTTTTATTTTGGCATAAGCGCAAATACGGTAGCCGCGCTATCAATAGAAAACACCGAAGATAAAAATAATAAACGCTCTTCTACCCAACCTCGGCGATGTTCGTAACTCTGCCCTGTAAACTTATCCTTGACGCGGTCACCGCACCACACAAAAAAGAACGCCGAACACAGCGGGAAACACAATGACAAAAAGGCGTATCGATTAAACTTGTTTGATTCTTACGTGGCTGAGGCATAACAGACCATCCGTGGTTGTTTGAGTACCCTAAAGTTTAGAACATAACGCCTATTTTGCTATTTTTGAAAAGTGGGTGATGTCTATGTAATTTCGGTGTCTATGTAATTTCGCGGTGTGGCAAGGGGGGTGGTAATATTTGTGCAACATCCACTTTATCTCTTATAAAGACCGTTTTATCTTTTTTGAATATATAAACATTCGTTCATACTATATGTTCTGAAGGTTTGATGAAATTGACTTATCTACAGATGAAATAAATTAATATTACCGCTTATAGTCGCACCTAGCAGCACCTTTTAGATTATCCATATAAATTCAACTAATCCCGTCTGGTTACAAACATAAAACACGGTGAGAAATATAAATGATTTTAGGAAACAAAAAAAATTATCTTAAAAAAACAATGTTAATGGCGAGCTTAGCTTTAGTATTGACAGCTTGTGATGGAGATGATGGTAGTAAATTAACAGAACAAAAAGATGACACAATAGCGCCATCAATCACTTTAATGGGTGATAATAATTTAACCTTACCTCTCGGGGAGGCCTATCAAGAACCTGGTTCAACAGTTACCGATAATATCGATACAGGTTTAATTGCCAGTGAATCCGGAAACGTTGATAGTTCAGTGCCTGGTACATATATTATCACTTATACCACATCTGACCTTGCTGGTAATACAGCCACCATCACAAGAACCGTTATTGTTGAAGAAGCCCCAGCGCCAGAGCCGCCTGTTGAGCCACCAACAGGCGATAACTTAGTGAGTGATGGTGATTTCGAGGCCGGTTTTGGGTCTTGGACCACTGTTGGAGATGTTACGCTTGAGGCTGGAGCCGTTAAACTATTAGCAGCTTCTGATGGTCAATCAAGTATTAAACTAGCAGGCATTGGCGCAGGCACCCTGACTGCAGGCCAAGTAGTGACCGTTTCTTTTGATGTGAAAGGCTCTCTTACAGGTGGCGGTGTCGTTAACGGTATTATTCAGACTGTCTCTTCTGCAAACGCGGTAGTGGCTACCTATGAAATTCCTATGCCTACCCTTACCGCCGAATGGGTCACACATAGCTTTGAGATTCCTATCGGAGATGTTGCGCCTGGGACTGGACTCTTTAAACTGTTAGCTTTTCAGGGTGGTCAATCAAATATTAAAGACTCTGATTCTGACTTGGGAGTTGATCTTTCTTTCGCCGTGGTATGCGGTGACGTAGAGGATTGTGAAGTTGAAGCTTACTTCGACAATGTTGGCCTTACATCAGAAGAAATAATTAGCCCGCCAAGCGCTGATGGTTATATTTTCCATTCAGTCAATGACGCCTCATATGAGATAGCTTATTGGGGAGAGAATTGGGACACAGGCACCGTATATACTGAGCTACCTGATGACATAAATTACCCTGGAGCATTGGAAATTTCAAAAAGTGATGGTTGGGGAACTGTTATAGCATGGGGAAATGAAGATGAAAATTCGATTGATATTTCTGCATTTACCCATGCCAAATTTAAAGTTAAAACTGACACGTTTACTTCTGTCGAAGTCTTTGTTCAAAGTGCAACAATGTCCGAATCTAAGATCAGTTATGATCTTTCATCAGGACTTGATTTAGGTAATGGCTGGCTTGAAATTGAGGTTGCCTTACCTGGCTTTACCGACATGACTTGGTTTGCTCTAAACTTTATCGGAGATGCTGGCACCACGATTTTATTAGCCGATGTATATTTCACAACATCAGAGCCAGAGCCACCTGTTGAGCCACCTGTTGAGCCACCAACAAGCGATAACTTAGTCAGTGATGGTGATTTCGAGGCCGGTTTTGCGTCTTGGGCCACTGTGGGAGATGTGACCATTGAGGATGGTGCCGTTAAACTGTTAGCAGCTTCTTCTGGTCAATCAAGTATTAAGCTAACAGGCATAGGCGCAGGCACCCTGACTGCAGGCCAAGTAGTGACCGTTTCTTTTGATGTGAAAGGCTCTGCTAATGTAGGCGGTGTCGTTAACGGTATTATTCACACGGTCTCTTCTGCAAACGCGGTCGTGGATACGGATGAAATTCCTATGCCTACCCTTACCGCCGAATGGGTCAGACATAGCGTTGAAATTACTATCGGCTCTGACGCTGGCATGGGCGTGGATCTTTCTCTCGGCGCGGTATGCGGTGCAGTAGAGGATTGTGCTGTTGAAGCTTACTTCGACAATATTGTCCTTACTTCAGGCACTAACCCAGGTACTGACCCAGAGCCACCTGTTGAGCCACCCACTGGCGAAAACTTAGTCAGTGATGGCGATTTCGAGGACGGTTTTGCGTCTTGGGCCACTGCTGGAGATGTGACTCTTGAGGCTGGAGCCGTTAAGCTATTAGCCGCTTCTGCTGGTCAATCAAGTATTAAACAAACAGGCATAGGCGCCGGGATACTAACGGCAGGCCAGGTAGTGACTGTTTCTTTTGATGTGAAAGGCTCTGCTAATGTAGGCGGTGTCGTTAACGGTATTATTCACACGGTCTCTTCTGCAAACGCGGTCGTGGATACGGATGAAATTCCTATGCCTACCCTTACCGCCGAATGGGTCAGACATAGCGTTGAAATTACTATCGGCTCTGATGCTGGCATGGGCGTTGATCTTTCTCTCGGCGCGGTATGCGGTGCAGTAGAGGATTGTGCAGTTGAAGCTTACTTCGACAATATTGTCCTTACTTCAGGCACTAATCCAGATACGGACCCAGGCACTGATCCAGGTACGGACCCGGGCACAGACCCAAATACTTCACTTGTAGATATTCTCAAAAATGGTGAGTTCTCGGGCACTGATTTTGCGCCTTGGAGCACTTTTGGAGCTGTTACGCTTGAGGAGGGAGCCGTTAAAATGTTGGCAGCTTCTTCTGGTCAATCAAGTATTAAACAAACAGGCATAGGCGCAGGCAGGCTAACGGCAGGCCAAGTAGTAACTGTTTCTTTTGATCTGAAAGGCTCTCTTACAGATGGCGGTGTCGTTAACGGTATTGTTCACACTGTCTCTTCTGCAAACGCGGTAGTTGATACGGATGAAATTCTTATTCCTGCACCTACCGCTGAATGGGAAACGCATAGCGTTGATATTACTCTCGGCTCTGACGCTGGCATGGGTGTTGATCTTTCTCTTGGCGCGGTATGCGGTGCAGTAGAGGGTTGTGAAGTGACTGCCTACTTCGACAATATCCGTCTTAGCGCATGGGTGGAAACAATTGATGATATCCAAGCACCACTAATCACTTTAGTGGGTGACGACGTTGTCTACGTTTTAACTGGTGATACCTACACAGATGCAGGCGTGACCATCACAGATAATGTAGATTCGAATTTAGTTGCTACCGTAGCTGGCGATGAAATTCTTACTGCAGTAGAAGGCGACTACATCACAACTTATGATGTAACGGATGCCGCTGGCAATGACGCTGTTCAAGTAACAAGAACCGTTACGGTAAGCTCAACAGATATGGTTGCACCGGTTATTACATTAGTTGGCTTGCCTTCAGTAACGCTTAGCTTAAATGATGCATACTTTGAACAAGGTGCAACAGCAGCAGATAACGTTGATGGTACTATCACCGCGGATATCATTATTGATGAGTCAGATATTGATACGTCGGCAGTGGGTATTTACACGGTTACATACATGGTGATGGATGCGGCAGGGAACGAGTCGGTACAAGTAACCCGCCAAGTTAATGTGATAAACCCAAGCCAAAATATTCTCACCAACGGTGATTTTGCAACGGCATTAGGTGGAGAGTGGATTGTTCAAGAAGGGGCTGCCGATATAGAGATTGTCAACGATGAACTTTCGGTAACTAATCTAACTCCAGGTGGTGCACATTGGCAGCCTAGACTCGTTCAGGCCGGCGTGGATCTGATGCCTGGTGTTACCTATGCAATCCATTTTGATGCAGTGGTCGCAGAGCAGAGAAGTATCGTAGTGCAACTGGGTGAACAGTTTACTAGTGCCCCTTGGTTTGCTGAATTCATGGATGACAAAACCGTAGCGTTAACAACCAGTATGGATTCATACAAAGTGATTTTCACTGCCAACGCTAATGCGGTAAATCCGGGGTCCCTTATCTTTGCCTTAGGCGCAGGTGTGGCCACGGACGTAACTTTTGACAATATCTCAATCAGGGAAATAACAGCAGCAGAGATAGGGCCTGAGATTACCTTAGTTGGTGACTCAGCCGTGTCGCTTACTGTCGGTGGTGACTACACGGATGCTGGCGCAACGGCCCTTGATAATCTAGAAGGTGATGTAACGGCAAATATCATTACTACTGGTGATGCTGATGTTGATGTCGACACCGTAGGCGTTTACACCATTACTTACAATGTGATGGGCAATGATGGCAACGCAGCAAACCAAGTCACTAGAACGGTAAACGTAAAAGAAGAAATCTCTGGACCTGTAGGTACTATTCCTACTGACACTGAGATTGTTAATGGTGACTTTGCAACGGGAAATCTTGAAGGCTGGTCAGTTAATACTGTTCCTGGTGGAACTGCCACAGCCGAACAAATGGCTGGTAATTGGTCGGCAAAATTGACTGCGGCAGATACGCAAGCGGCAATTATCAGCCAATCAAGTATCGGCGCAGGCACGTTCACCACAGGGCAACAAGTGACTATTGCGTATGCTATGAGAGGCACATCAAGCGAAGGTGGTGTGGCGCATGTGGTGCTAAGTGGGGTCCATCTCACCACTACGTCCCCCACTGAACAATGGCAATACTACAGCCAAGATGTCACTGTCGGTGACGCAGGGCTGTCACTGTCACTGATGGCCGAATGTGGCGCTGTGGCCGAATGTGAAGTTACCGCTTATTTTGACAATGTCAGTATAATGGCAAACTAAACGTTTGGTTTTTTGCGGAAAGCGGGGGCTTGCTGCCAGCAGTTCTTCGATGACACGGAAGCTAAGTGTAAATCTGTGATAAAGCCACACAGCGTGGCTGATTATTTGGGCTGGATAGCGATATCCGGCGTAATTCATGATGTTATTGAAAAAACCATATCAAATAAATAAGGAACTTAAATTGTGAAAAAAACAGCGTTAGTGATTTTGACATCACTCAGCCTTACTTTAATGGCTTGTGGTAGTAGTAGTGACGATGTTATTGAGCCAGCAGATACATCAGCCCCTGTTATCACCTTAGCAGGTGAGACTAATATTATTTTGACTGTGGGTGATACATATATAGAAGCAGGCGCAACGGTAACTGACGATGTTGACGCTGATTTAACAGCCGTGATTGACAGTACGGTTGATACCTCCGTTGCGGGCAATTATACCGTAACCTATAGCGTTGCTGATGCGGCGGGTAATGCGGCAACGGCAACCAGAACCGTTAAGGTAGCTGACGCTGTTGATACACAAGCGCCGGTGATTTCTTTAATTGGTGCTGCGAACATAAATTTGACCGTGGGTGATACTTATTCAGAAGCAGGCGCTACGGTAACTGACAATGTTGACGCTAATTTAACGGCTGGTATTGAAGGTACTGTTGACACCTCTGTTGCGGACACGTACACCCTAACCTATAGCGTTTCTGATGCAGCGGGTAATGCGGTAACGGCAACCAGAACCGTTGTGGTAACTGCCGCCGTTGTCATAACGGGTGATGCTTATATATTCGAGTCATCTAATCCGGATACTTTTGGCTTTCAATATTGGGGTGATGTTTGGGATTCAGAGACCCAGTATACCGACAACCCAGCGGAATTTACGGTTCAACCAGCGGACACTACCTATGCAAAAATACTTGAATTTACAAAAAGCAGTGGCTGGGGAACCCTTATCGCCTGGGGTAATGATGAAACTGCAAACCTGGTGGATATCTCAGCCTACACCCATGCAAAATTTAAAGTCAAAACAGATACCTTTACACAAGTAGAAGTTAGAGTACAAAGCCCCACTGCAGTTGACTCAACGGTCGCTTACAATTTATCAAGAGGAACGGACCTGGGAAATGGCTGGGTGGAAATGGAAGTCTTATTACCTGGATATACTCAAATGTCCTGGTTTGTATTAAATTTCATCGGTGACAGCGGCACGGTCGTATTACTGGCGGACGTATATTTTACTACTCAAACCGAGGATTCGGTAACTGGACCGCTGCAAGCGGCGCCGGTTCCACCCCAATACGCCGATGACGAAGTGATTGTTCTTTACAGCGATTCATTAACTGAAGATAGCTTTATCGGTGTGTGGAATGCAAATTGGTGGAATGCTCCGGTGTATTCAGAGGGTGATATTACCGGCAATAAGTTTGCTAAATATGTGATAACCGATGGGGGCATTGCAGGGGGTGTGGTTGGTTTGGAATTTGGATTTGAAAACGGACCCTTAGATGCCTCGACAACCACAACCTTGAATTTTGACCTGTTTATTGAGAGCGGTATTACCAAAGCGTTGATACAGCTTGTTTCAGAAGATGGCAGCGTTACTTATGCCATTGACAACCCGCAAACAGATACATGGGTAAGCTATGAACCTTTATTCTCAGAATTGACTGATAATGATGGTGCTGGTTCACAGGTGCTTAATTCAGGATCTTTAACCGCTGTTGGGATCCAACTCTATGGCGCAGCGGATAAAGCAGTCTACCTTGATAACCTCTATTTTTCTGGTCAAGCATCGTTCTTTGATTTATCGGTAACGGTGACCGATGACACCAATACCCCCATCGCTAATACAACGGTTTCAGTGGGCGATGTATCGGCTATGACGGATGCAAATGGGGTGGCAACATTAAACCTTCAGGAGGGTGAACATAAGGTTTATGCTGACGCACCCGAGTATGGCGTTGCACTCGTTAACAAAACCGTATTAGGTGGTGATGCCACGGTAGATATAAGTGTCGTGCCTTTAAACGCTGGACCTAGTGTTGCAGCACCTATCCCTATTATATCTGATGATGACGCGCTAGCGATTTACAGTGATACCTTAATATTAGACAAATTTATCTCATTTTGGTCTGATCCTTGGTACAATCCGCCAGGCTTTTCTGAAAGTGATTTTTCTGGTAATAAAGTGGCTAAATTGCAGATTACTCCGGATGGGGTAGCGGGTGGGATTACCGGGATCCAGTATGGTATTTCAAATGGTCCGCTGGACGCTTCTACTGCAACAGGAATACGATTTGATATGTATGCCACAAGCGGTATCACTGAGCTTCAAATACAAGTTGTCTCTAACGGCGGTCCGGGGATATACAACTTCGAACCTGCAGCAACAGGGCAATGGATTGTTGTTGACATACCGTTTAGCGAAATGAGTAATTCGGATAAAATCTCGAAAGCGACCTTAACTCAGTTAGGTGTCGGCTTATGGGGTACAACCAGTGATGCAGTTTACTTAGATAATATTTACTTTTATTAATACGTAGTCTGTTTTTAGTTATTCAAAAAGGGGAATTTTTAATTCCCCTTTTTCATGTGTTAAGCATGTAGCTAATTCAGCTATTGCTGCGCACATCGTCTGCAACCACCAATGCTTCACCACTTTTACCAATAAATCTCCCCATCTATTTAGCACCAGATCCATGCTAACGAATTAAAATAACATCTTGTTTTGCCCGCTGATATGATAAACATCTTGTTAATTCTGCTGCTTAATTTAGCAATAACTGGCATTGCTGATGGTTTCCCAAGTCATAGTGCGTTATCCAGATAAATATGAATTTGACTATGTCAGAGTATTTCAAGAATAAAGAGAACGAAGGCGCAGTAAGGTCTGTATGTACAGAATATCTACTTTGGTTTCTAGCAAGTGAGTCGCGAAACTGTGCCTTAAAGTGTACATGGGCACCCGTTTTTCAATCTCAGCATCTTTGGCCACCATTTCGCTCACCCGCAATCCCTCGGCGTATGCCACTAAACTTTGGCATTGTTACCAAGACGATAACAACGCCAAAAAGAACCAACCTTAAATTGATTGACGATTATGTACTTTGGTAAAATCTTGCGCTGGGCCTACAGGTACAATCCCCGTGGGGTTGATTGTCAAGTGACTCCCATAGTAGTGGGTTTTGATATGCTCAAAATTCACGGATTCGGCAATGCCTTGAATTTGATACAACTGACGCAAGAAGTTGCTCATGGCCGGATAGTCGGCAATTTGCTGACGATTAGTTTTAAAATGACCGAAGTACACCGCGTCAAAACGTATTAAAGTAGTAAACAGACGCCAGTCAGCTTCGGTAAGTTGCTCACCTGCCAGATAAGGTTGTTTAGATAAAATATCTTCAACCCAATCCAGTGACTCAAATAACGCCTTGAACGCTTTTTCATAGGCTGGTTGGGTGGTGGCAAAACCACAGAGATACACTCCATTGTTAATGGTGTCATACACTCGGGTATTCACAGAGTCTATTTTGCTGCGCAAATTCTCAGGATAATAATCTGTTTGGTCACCGGTTAAATGATTAAACGCGGTGTTAAACATGCGAATAATTTCTGATGATTCGTTGCTGACAATCGTTTGGGTTTGTTTATCCCAAAGAATGGGCACTGTGACTCTGCCTTCATAACTTGGGTCTGCTTTTAAATAGAGTTGGTAGGCATAATCAAATCCATACAGTGGATCACTGAGCTCCCAACCATTTTCTAGCATGATGGGTTCAACAGCTGTGACATCAATGTAATCTTGTAAACCTTTCAACGCCCTGAAAATCAGGGTTCTATGTGCCCAAGGACAAGCCAAGGAAACATATAAGTGATATCGGCCTTTTTCAGCTTTAAAGCCTTGTTCGCCATTAGGGCCGGCTGCACCGTTGGCTGTTAGCCAACTTCTAAAACGACTGTCTTGACGACGAAATTCGCCGTCGTTATTTTTGGTGTCGTACCACTTATCGACCCATTTACCTTGCTGTAGTAAGCCCATTACGCGACAACTAAATTTTCAGTGGTTTGTGCGGTTGATAATAGATTATCAACTTGTTGTTTACCCGACTCAATGATTTGTTCAGGTGACCCCTTCGAACCACTAGCATCGATATGCAACACCTCTTTGACACCTAAAAAACCACAGATGTGTGCCAAGTAACCACTGGCAAAGTCCATACTGCTACCAACAGGTGTACCGCCAGTAGCAGTAATAATGAATGCGCGTTTAATATTCAATAGTCCTACTGGACCTTGAGCGGTATATTTAAAACTGACGCCCGCGCGGCATATGGCGTCTATCCACTGCTTTAACGATGCGGGTATACCAAAATTGTACATTGCCGCACCGATAACTAATGTGTCGGCATCTTTTAGTTCCTGAATCAATTGATCGGATAACGCCAAATGTGTGTGCAAACTGTCCCGTTGATCATCAGATGAACCATGTACACCCATGAGATCTTGCGCGCTAATTTGGGGGAGGGGGTGAACGGCCAGATCACGATGCACCACTGTTGTGTTTAATGTATTCACAAGGTATTGCCCAATAAGGCGTGTATTAGAGCCGGTTAAACGGGCGCTGCTGTCTATATGTAAAATGCTCATGGTATTCTCCTATCAAGTTATGATGGTTATTTAGTTAATTTATTTTGTAATAGATTGTCTATGCTTAGGCTGCCAGCACCTCTAAGCGCTAAGCCCATACTTATTACTAATAGTGCCAACCCAAACTCGTAACCGTTGTTGGACATAAATAGGCCATTTTGAAAATGCACTGTGACAATCGCCACCAGCATAGTGATAGCTAAAACAACCGCGGCTGGTCGCACCAATAACCCTGCTATTAATAACAAACCACCAAAAAATTCAGCACCGCCAGCTAATGCAGCCATTAACGTGCCGGGTGCAAGACCAATAGATTCCATCCAACCTGCTGTGCCTTCTAGCCCATAGCCACCAAACCAACCAAACAGTTTTTGCGCGCCGTGTGCAGTAAATATAACGCCTGCACCGACACGAAGGGGTAAGGTATCTAGACCAAGTTTTGTTGCGATTAATGCATTGATTAATGTTTTCATTTTGCTGCTCCAATAAAGTATTGCGATGTGTTTAGGTAACTGATGACGCTATTGTACTGAACTGAATATTTGGAATAAGGGGGGATATGTGTTTAATATGTTCTAATTTTTAGAACAATAGGAAGCTGACGCTGTGGCCAGAAATCCAATTAGTATAGAGGTGCTTGAAACTCTAGATGCTATCGATAGACGTGGAAGTTTTGCAAAAGCCGCGGAGGAGCTGAACAAAGCAACCTCGGCTATATCTTATGCAGTGCAAAAACTTGAAGAGCAACTCGATATCGCTTTATTTCAGCGCTTGGGTCGTCGCTCAGTCTTAACACCCGCTGGGCGTTTAATCTTGGCCGAAGGCAGAGATATTTTACAGACTACTCGCAGGTTGGCAGATAAAGCCAAAGAGATTGCCACCGGCTGGGAGCCTAGGATCAGTATCGGGCTTGAGTCGTTGTACTCATTTCCAGATTTTTTTAATGTGCTCAATGAATTTTTACTGGCATTTCCAACGATTGAAATTGATATATCTGAATGTGTGTTAAACGGCGGATGGGAGGCATTAGAGCAAGGTAGAGTTGACTTGTTAGTAGGCTCACCTGGCCCGGTGCCTTCTCAAAAAGGTTACAGGTCGGTTGCTATTGGTCGGGTTGAGTTAGTACCTGTTATTGCGGCTAAACATGTATTAGCTGCTCATGTTTTAGCTAAGAAGCAAAACATAGACAGTGTCATGGGGCAACTAAGACGTATCGTTATTCACGATACGTCATTTAATGGCATCGTACGCAGTGAAGGCTTAAGCAGTGATGGCCAAATGTTCTATGTGCAAAACATGGATCAAAAAATACAAGCAATTTTAGCAGGCATAGGCATTGGTAATTTGCCAAAACATCGGATCCAAGGTTATCTTGATAAAGGCGTACTTTTACCTTTAGGCATTAAACAACAAGATAACGCTGAGTCTTTTTTAGCATGGAAAATCAGTAACAAAGGCAAAGGATTAAGAGCCCTCACCGAAACGTTAATCGTTAAGTAAGGAAGTCAATAAAAGCCTACAAATTAACAATCAGACCATCGGTAGCAAGGATTATTGGCCCTCGATACTTTTGGCGAATAATGCCCTGTGTTACTTTTTGAATGGGTAAGGTACGTTTCATAAAATGTGATAACACCAGCTGTTTTACCTGAGCTCGTTTAGCTATTTGAGCTATTGTTGATGGCGTCATATGTAAATTAAGTGCTGCGCCAATCGCGTTATCAGGCACCGCATTGCTTGCTACCAATATATCGGCCTTATTTGCAAATGTGCTAAACACATCAAACTGATTACTCATATCGCCAGAAAACACAATGCTACAACCGGCCACTTCAACTCGCCAAGCAACAGCTGCTACGGGACCGTGGTGCACGAAGGTCGCCTTGGCCTTAATATTTTCACCAAGTGTATATTCATAGGTCTGTCCTTTTATCAACGGAACATCTGTTGCAACAATCTTGTAGTCAGCATTATCTCGTTTATTGACATAGTCATTTAGGTACGCAAATGCACCTTTATCGCCCAGTAATCTTTGCAAATAATCACTAGTGGATGGCATCAAATAGTTTGCTGCAGGACCATATAAACCTATATCAGCACTTCTCGAAGTAAAATAACTACCTTTAATATACCCCGGTAAATCAGCACTGTGGTCAACATGTAAATGGGTAAGCAAAATACCTTGTAGGTCTGCAAACTTTGCCCCGCTTTTATCAAATTCAACACTCGAACCTGTGCCAGCATCGATAAGTACTCGCGCTTTATTCTTATACCAAATCAAATAACCGCTAGAACTACGCCCATCATCAATTTCAGGGCCACCAGAGCCCAATACTTGTAACTTAACTTGATCAACTTTGCACTGGTTGGCATAACTATTGGTGCTAATTAAAATTAAAATTAAAATTAATACGGCGATGGATTTAAACATGACACTTATCCTTTTAGTTAACGCTAGCTTTGCACATTAGGGTTAATACTGCCAATGTCTAATTTACAATATCATCAGCAGTACATATTAAAAAACGAGCGCATTTATCAGTTCCTAATAGATGTGTAGTCGAGTTTAAATTCAAAATAATCCCTACAAAACCATGAGATGAAAGCCTATTTATCCAGAGTTTAGGTTATTGAACCTGAACTTGGGCTAAGACGTGCCGCGTCCCTAAAAGCAATTTTAGTAAAAAATATGTTAGATGGTGCTAATGGGTTTGCACTGACATTGAGCGCATCCAGTGCTGCTATTATTGCGTTTATGGAGGCGAGCTTGTGAGGGAGTAGCCCGCTATTGTGAGCAAGTTCAACGTAAGATAGGCGCAATAATAGTGGTACTGGACGGTATGGCTTATCTCGAGCTTAGGTTATTTAATAACAAAGAATTAAACACACTCAGGTTAGTGTTACAATTTCGTTTCTAAAATAGTGCTGTCTAACAAGGTTTATTTATAGTTTATGTCTTCGTGGAAATGCCCCTCTTGCTCAAATGTGCTGTCACTAAATAATCAAATCTGGACATGTTCAAATGGCCATAGTTATGATGTGGCGAAAGAGGGTTACGTTAATCTATTACTGGCCCAACATAAAAATAGTAAACAGCCAGGCGACAACAAACAGATGGTGAATGGGCGCAGGGCATTTTTAGAACAAGGGTTTTATCAGCCTCTAGCAAATTCAATTTCCAATATTTTTAATCAACATCTTGCAACACTTAACGGCCAAGCTGAAGTTGGTTTTTTCGATGCTGGTTGTGGTGAAGGTTATTACATGGCTCAAGTGAGGCAGTCTTGCAACCAAGGAGATAGTCAAATTGAGTTTAGTGGTTTGGATATTTCTAAATTCGCGGTGCAAAAAGCGGCTAAAAAGTATCCTAATAATCATTTCGCTGTAGCCAGCACTTTTCAATTGCCATTGGAAAGCAGCAGTCAGGACGCAGTCTTACAAATTTTTGCGCCCAGCAGTGAGATTGAAATTCATCGTGTCTTAAAACCCAGTGGCATTTGGATAACTGTTAACCCTGCGGCCAATCACTTATATGAATTCAAACAAGCTTTGTATGATAAACCTACTGAACACAAAGCAGGTCAAGTTACCCCTGAAGGATTTGAATTGGCGCAGCAGTTAAATCTAAGTTTTGTTATTCAGCTCCCCGAACCTCAGCAGAGGGAAAACCTGTTGATGATGACGCCTTATTATTGGTCGGCAACCGCAGAAAAAAAGCAAAAATTAGTGGAAAACTTACAACAGTTCACAACCGATTTTGATATCAAAGTGTTGACTAAGTTAGCTTGATTTTGAGTGAAACACAGCAACACGGATGAATGTTAAGGGCTGTTTTTAACCTGAACTTGGGTTAACCATCCCAGTTGGCATCCACAATCCAACCACGCTGCAACCATTCAACAATAAAGCCATATAAAGTCGCGGCTATTTGTTCTTCACAAACATGTTCTAAAAGAGATTCACATACTTCTGCGAAGTTTTTACCTTGTTGCATAACCCTTAGCACTTCTCTTTCCGTAGCTAACATTGATTTATATTCAGTTAACTTACTTAATCCACGCCATACGGCCCACATTTTGGATTGTGCTGTAGCTGTTGGAGCTGGCGGGGGTTCAGCATTTTTTAAGCATTGCCAACTTTCAACAGCATTCCATTGGCATTCATAAAAGGTAAGACTCGGGTGAAAACTAAAGGTTAGTAATGGCCATTTATCAGCTGGGATCTGCTGCAATAGTGACAGGCTTAAGGTGTCGGCGTCGGCCGAATCAAAAGCATTAAGCAAAGTGCGCTCAAAACTAGCCATCTCTGCCAAGATTGGGTGGTCTGAGAACGGTGCAGTGTTTTCTAAATATTCGGGCAATCGGTCGCCAAAAAAACGTAACGAAGGATGTTGTGACGGTGCCGCGTCAATATAACCTTCAACCATTTGTGCATACAAATCATCGCCAAGATAGATGCCTAACATTTCATGGTCGGAATCAATCACCCCTCTCAATCTCAGTCGATAGCCTGTTCGGTATATATCGACGCGTTGCACATTGGTTAACAAACCTTGCTGGATCACCCGTAGTTCAATATGGCGGTCATTGGTTTGTAGTAAAGACATAAATTCTTGCTGCAATTCAGCAAGACTTGGGGCGAGCTGTTGTTTGTTGTTAGACATGAGTTGTTTCTAGGGTTTTCTGCCAGGCTTTTGCGCCAATCGTTCTGGCTTGGTCTAATTCTACTAATAATTCGTTTAATTCAGGAATATTATCGTCCCGTTCAATCATGGTGCTTTTCGGTCCAGAAGTGGCGATGTATTCAGCGTATAATTGCCATACAGGATTGGGCACAGGATGGTCATGGGTATCAATAATGTGCGTTCCAAAATCACTGTGACCCGCTAAATGTATTTGTTGCACCCATTCAGGTTTGATGTGTTTAAGGTAATCTAAGGGATCAAAATTATGATTCCGAGCACTGACATATATATTGTTGATATCAAACAAAAATTTGCAATCGCATTGCTGAGCCAGTTGCGCTAAAAACTCCCATTCTTGCATTTCATCATGTTGATAAGTCAAGTAACTGGATACATTTTCAAAAATCATCTTACGGCCGAGGAAATCCTGAACTTGATGGATACGTGTAGTTAAATGATCTAGGGATTCTTGGGTATAAGGCATGGGTAACAAGTCATGGCTGTTAATGCCGCCCACAGTGGTAAAACATAAATGGTCTGACATCCATTCAGGTTGGACTTGTTCTGCTAGTAATTTAAGCTCCGCCAGATACTTAAAATTAAGCGGGTCAGTACTGCCGATAGACATTGATACACCGTGCATAACAATGGGGTAATTGGCACGAATTTGCTCTAAGTAGTAACGAGGCTTACCGCCGGCGACCATATAGTTTTCAGAGATTATTTCAAACCAATCTACTTTGGGTTTGTCATTAATAACGCTGGCAAAATGTTGTGTTCTAAGACCTAGGCCAAAACCAAGAAATTTATCTGACATATAAGATTGCAACTGATTAGATTTAAACAATAAGGTGTGAGCCAAGCAACTTGTGTTGATTGGCTCACAAACACTCTAGCCGACATTTCCGCCAACATCAGCACAAGATTTCGCAGCCATGGATACAAAACCTTGGCCTTTACATGAGGCGTGTCCAGCGCACGAGTTTGTGGCTGTTTTACAGTCGTTATGGCCACCACAAATATTCACATCGTTACAATGCACTAAATCAGCTTTGGCGACTGTGCCTACCCAGCTGTCTTTAACACTGCCACCAATGTCGCCACAAGCTTTGGCTGGCATAGCAACAAAACCTTCGCCTTTACATGAAGCTTTGCCTGCACAGGCATTAGCCGCAGTTTTACAATCGTTGTGACCACCGCAAATATTAGCATCATAACAGTGCACTAAATCAGTTGTTGCGCCACCTAGGACGGGTGCTGCTACAACATCTGATGAATTTGAATTAGCGGTCGCTCCGCAGCCAGCGAATCCTGCCACCATCATGGCCATTGCTACACCAGTGAGTTTTTTCATTTTTTAATGTCCTGTAAATAAACGTGTTTAATCAAAAGGAAATACCAATTACTAATTATGGTTGGTATAACGTTACTGAGTTTTCAATTTGCCAACCTAACTGCATCCTAGAGTTTATGTTAGCGATTAAAAAACTGCATTTGCACTATTCACATGTGAGCACATATCCAAAGACCATAGGACACTAAATTAACTTTCAAATGTGTCAAAACAACGACTAAATATTGTATGGTATTTTATGTCTATCTAGAAAAGAATTACATTATCCAACCTGAAATTTACACAGTAAAAGACAATACGTTTGTTATTTTATTTTACGCTTTAGACGTTGCAGTAAGGCGTTAGCTGTATCGATTTGATTTGTTGAGGAATAGGTATGTGCCAGCATAATAGCGAACAAAGTCAGGGTGGTAGTGAGTTGGGGCGACTCTAAGCGTTTATCAAAAATGATTTCAGCGGTTTCAAACGCAGTGCCTAAAAAAAGTATCGCTTTGCTGTTATTGCCGATGGTCTAACATATTGTAAAACACTGGCAATAGGCGTTTTATATAGCGATAACCTTGTTTACGACAAGTACTACAAAGGCAGTGATCGCACATTGTGTTAATTAAGCTCTTGACCTCAAGAGCCTGCTGCAGAAAGTTATAGTCACAAAAAACTAGTCACAAAAAACTAGTTACAAAGGCCTTATTGAACGTTTCGCCGAAAAGCGACTTAGATGTTTAATTCCTTGGCTAAGAATATTAGGGTCAACTTGGCTGAAGGCTTCGTCGCCTGTGTTTAGGTCAAACACACGGACATTGCCATTTTTCATGATTTCGATTCGTTGATTGTTGGTCAATAACAACACTTTGCTGCCTTGTGTGCTGACAATGTAATTGAGGTTGCCTTTCTGGGTGAGGGTATTTCCAGTGCTGTATGCTTTAGCTTGTGCTGCACAGCCCAATAAATTTAATGCGGTTGGTGCAATATCTTCTAGACTAGACATGGATTTATTGATGGTAAAGTTGGTCAATAGTGAATTTTTTAAAGCGTTTTGGTCAACCAGAGTTGTGACTATAACTTGATATTGAGCTAATACATTTTCTGTTAAAAGCTCATTTAATTGTCCTGTCTGTACAAAACCAATAGATAAATTGCTCGAGGCATCGAATACGCCTTGTTTAAATTGCGGCCAATCTTGTTGATAAGTTGCAAGCCGTTGATGTTGTGTATTCTCAAGATACAAAGAGACGCTTAATCCCATTGATTTTGGTAATTGCAGTAATAATGGCGAGTAACTTTTTAAAGCAGAGTGGTACAACTCAGGCAACCCGTACAAAACAGTTGTGATGCCATTGTTTATAGAGGATTCCAGCAGGTAGTGATGCTCAAAATTTGACAAGCCTGCTATGGAAGTCGGCAGCTCTCCACCCACTAGTGATAACAACAAGACTTTTTTGCTGCTATCCACTGAGCAGTAAACTGGCTCTGCTGGATAAATAATACCTTTGATGGTTTGATTGAATTGTAACGCTTTGCGTTGTTGGTAGTCTTCTATATCAAGCAAACTGTACCTAGCCATCAGCGTTTTAGCCGTTGCTGGGTATGATAGGGGGAACATATTGTCTTGCTGCACAATTGGCTGATACAGGTTGGCATCGGCCCAAACATGTAAGGAATGGCTGACAACAAAACAGGTTACAAAAAAACCACTTATAGGTAATCCTAATTTGCGTTTTTGTAACCGGTCGATACGCTGCCATAACGCATTCGCAACAATTAATTGAAATGACAACCAAACAACAAATAATAACAGCAGAAAGCCCCACTGTTGCCAGCCAAACTGAGCAAAGGCGGTTTGTGTTTCGCTGCGGATTAGTTCTGCTGAATTAAGACTAAGGTGCACGCCATACTTGTTATACAGTAATGCATCAAAAGCTAACAAGGCCAAACCCAAAGCCGCTAACACTGAACTCAACACTTTTACAGCTTTTGCATTGGGAACTAAGTAGCACAGGGGTAAAATGAGTATGACAAACCCAAAAAACGTTAAAAACCCTATATGACTCAACCAGTTGGTGAATAAGTAAAAGGTGCCGATTACCGAGCCTGGAGCCGGAGAATTAAGAATGTAAATGGCAGCAATAGTGACTGCGATAATAATATTAAGCAGTGCAAACCAGTGGCCCCAGTTAACTAATTGGGTGACTAATTTTCTGCGGGGTGTTTCTGCTAGGATCATTAACCGGTCGACCTTTTTTTATTTTCCATTGATACTTTTTAGTAGCACTTGTGTAAACTGTTCGGCCATTTGTTGGCGCTGGTTCTTTGGAACTTGCTGGTGGAAAATACTAGTAATGACATTTCCTAACACCATAAGTGAGAGGTTTCGGTTAGCTTTATTCTTCTCTAAAGCAATAATGATGTCATGCATGATGGCTTCAAATTGGCTATCAGAGTATTTGGATTGTTGTGGCATGTTGCTTAGCTCAAAAATAATAGCAATGTATATTGAAGCGATAGTAACAATGGTCTAGATAAAATGCGAATAAACCATCAAGGGCATATTGATTTTTCGTATGTCGACGAAATACGAAAGACCAATATGCCCTAGTAACCGACCAAATTTAATTGATTTTTGTTAAGGAAAAAATGTGAGTGCGTTGATCCATCACTTTGTTGTACACCAATTAGCCGTTAACCAGCAACAAGAACTTACGCTAGTGCCAAGAGCAAGTTGTTTTGATGTAAGCCCTGAGATAGAAAACTTGGCGCAACAAATCAATCATGCTTTTAATACTAAACCCGGTAAAGGGGTGGGCGCGTTTGTGGCTGAACAAGCAGAAATAGTCAGTGTAAGTCAAGAGCCTTTAGCTAATGAAGAGCCGTCAGCTAAACAAGAGCCGTCAGACGCTGATGAGCCTCAAACTTTGACGCCACACGCCACTTCATTCAAAACGTTGTTAGAAGATATGCAGTCTGAAAAAAGCGACTTTGTTGAATTTAGTATTCAAGCCAGCCAGTTGTTGAAAAAGTCTTTAATTGATACAGGCACTCTTGAAACCGGTTTTGTGGTGTTTAGCCATTACCAGTTTTTAGCCACTGATTATTTGATGATAGCGATTATCAACACTAAGCAACATGTGGAAATAGATCGCGATTTAGAGCTGACCAGCAGCGATCATTTAGATTTAGCTAAAATGCAATTGGCAGTTAGGATTGATTTGACCCAATTAGCCGTGACTGCAGAACAGATGCGATATATCAGTTTTATTAAAGGACGCATGGGACGTAAAGTGTCTGACTTCTTTATGCACTTTATTGGTTGTGAAGAATTGGTAGATGTTAAGCAACAAAATAAGCAGTTATTAACCACCGTGGATGCATTTTTATCAGCTGAGCAATTAGATCCACAAGAAAAACACCAAGCACGAGAAACGGTTTCGAACTATTACAAAGAAAAGCTCGAGCTGGGCGAGGATATCCAAATTCAAGAACTGGCTGCCAAACTACCCAGTGATCATGTTAGCTTTGAGGAATTTAATCAAAGCGCAGAATTGCCGGTCGAAGAGCAATTTCAAGCTGACCGAGGCGTGTTAAAAACATTAGCTAAGTTTAGTGGCCAAGGCGGTGGTGTATCACTCAGTTTTGAGCGTAAATTATTAGGTGACAGAGTAAGTTATGATGCTGGCTCTGATACTTTGATGATCAGAGGTATTCCACCTAACTTAAAAGATCAACTTTTGAAATCACAAAGCTGACATCTGACTCGTTATCTTTATAATGTCACTAATAAAACGCAAAACACTTTACACAAAACAGGATAGACACACTTTTTATGCAATTATTTGTTAATGATTTGACCGTAATGGATTTTTCTTACCTTTGCCCTGAGCGCGGCATGGTCGGAGAAAGCTGGATAGTAGACGTGATCCTAAGCGGTGATTTGAATGAAGAAAGCATGGTGTTGGACTTTGGTAAAGTTAAGAAACAGCTGAAACAACTTATAGATGAATACATTGACCACAAACTGTTAGTTCCAGTGGAACACGAATACAGCCATGTTGAACATGATGAAAAATCAGACAGAGTAAAAGTTGATTTTATTCGGCCCGATAATAAATCTATTCATTTAAATTGCCCTGCTGAAGCTTACGCGTTTGTATATTCACAACATGTCACTATGCCTTCGGTGAGTAATTATCTTAAAGATGTGATTGCGACGCACTTACCAGAGAACGTGGCAGGTCTTGAACTCAATTTACGGGCAGAAGTCATCAATACACCTTTTTATCATTACACCCATGGTCTTAAAAAACATGATGGTAATTGCCAACGTATCGCCCATGGTCACCGTTCTAAGGTGGTTGTCTTTGAAAACCAGCAAGAAAGCATCAAGTGGCAAGAATATTGGGCTAAACGATGGTGTGATATCTATATTGGGTCTACTGAAGATATAGTTGAGGCCAGTGAAACGGTTTTCTGCTTGCCTAATGCTAATTCCGAAAAACATAATGTATTTGCCTATGAATCTTCACAAGGCAGGTTTGAACTGGCTATCCCCAAAGCGGAATCAGAAATGATTGATACTGATACCACAGTAGAATGTTTAGCGCAGTTTATGGCAGACGAACATAAACGTTTGAATAGTAATAGCGACTTCAGGGTTTTGGCTTATGAAGGAGTAGGTAAAGGAGCAATAGCTTTTGCTTAGGTCCGTTTTAGTACGTTTTGTTTTTATATTCTGTTTTTTACCAGTCTCGGTGATCGCCAGCGACATTCAACCCGCTAGAGGCCTTCAACTCAAAGGCGACATGACCCAAGGTAGTTTGATCCGTGGTCAAGTTCCTGTGGGTCATCTAGTTTGGCTAAACGATAAACCACTAAAAGTATCACCAGATGGTTATTTTGCCTTTGGATTTGGCCGGGATGCCGAGTTAACCCAGCAACTCAAGTGGTTAGATAATAAAGGTGCTGAGCATGCTCAGTCTCTACAATTGCAGCCAAGAACGTACGATATTCAAAAAATTGAAGGCATTCCTAGTCAATACGTTAGCCCTCCTAAAGAAGTGAGTGAGCGCATACAGCTAGATAATCGACAGGTCGGTAAAGCGCGAACTTTAGACGATGAACGCACCGATTTTTATCAAGACTTTATTTGGCCAGCTGCTGGGCCCATTAGTGGCGTGTATGGCAGCCAACGTGTGTTTAACGGTACCCCTAAACGCCCGCATTTTGGTGTGGATGTGGCTGCAGCAACCGGCACAGCAGTGTATGCACCTGCAAATGGCATTGTGACTTTGTTTGTTCCCGATATGTATTATTCTGGTGGCACTATGATCATCGACCATGGCCATGGTGTGTCTTCTACTTTTTTACATTTAAGTAAAGGGCATGTTGAAGCCGGAACAACAGTGAAACAAGGTGATTTGGTGGCCGAAATTGGTGCCACAGGCCGAGCCACAGGTCCGCATCTGGATTGGCGAATTAATTGGTTTAAGGAAAGATTAGACCCTGCTCTTTTAGTCCCAAAGCGTTAAACCGCGGTTAAATGACTGTTAATTAACAAAAGCTCGATATTTACACTCGCGTTTTCCCTTAACATCTGTATAATTCGCGCCCTGCCCAGTTGCCCCCGCTTGTGGGAAAGCGGATGAATCATACGACTCGAAGGGGTCAAAGTATTGATTTTTAGCGGTTTTGTGTAGCAGTCGGTAGTTAAATATCGAACACAAAACCAACGTAACGATTATTTATATATTTCGGGTATTTTAAAATGAAAACTTTTGTTGCAAAGCCAGAAACGGTAAAACGTGAATGGTATGTGGTTGACGCCGCAGACAAAACTCTTGGTCGTTTAGCGACTGAGATTGCTATCCGCTTACGCGGTAAGCACAAGCCAGAGTATACACCTCATGTGGATACTGGCGATTATATAGTTGTGATCAACGCTGAGAAAGTCACTGTTACTGGCAACAAAGCCAAGAACAAAATTTACTATTCTCATTCTGGTTATCCAGGCGGTCTTAAAGATACTACCTTTGAGAAGTTACAAGCTTTTAAACCAGAGATGATCATTGAAAAAGCGGTTAAAGGTATGTTGCCTAAAGGTCCACTTGGACGCGATATGTTCCGCAAAATGAAAGTCTTCGCTGGCCCTGAGCATAATCATGCTGCTCAGCAGCCTCAAGTCTTAGACCTTTAAGGAGCATTACAGATGGCAGATAATCAATATTACGGCACTGGCCGACGCAAAAGTTCCACCGCTCGTGTTTTTCTTCGTGCAGGTAGTGGCAACATTGTAGTAAATAAACGTCCTCTTGACATATTCTTTGGTCGTGAGACTGCACGTATGATCGTGCGTCAACCGCTAGAGTTAGTTGAGATGACTGAAAAGTTTGACATTTATATCACCGTTGCTGGTGGTGGTATTAGTGGTCAAGCTGGTGCAATTCGTCATGGTATTACACGTGCCTTGATGGAATTTGACGAAACTCTTCGTCCAGCATTACGTAAAGCGGGATTTGTTACTCGTGATGCACGTAAAGTTGAACGTAAGAAAGTGGGTCTTCATAAAGCACGTAAACGTCCACAATTCTCAAAACGTTAATTGTCCGACGACAGTCTTTTTACAAAAGACATTTAAAAAAACCCAGCTTTTGCTGGGTTTTTTATTGCCTAGGTTTTGTACAATAAATCACCATCCTATCAATATTCTCCTAAAAATCTGTTAAGTCTCAGTAATTCTTCATTTTATTGACGATTTCCTTGTCTTTTATGTGGGTTTTCTTTTATCATTTTCGGTTAATAGAAAAACTTTATTTCTTAAGTCTCGTATCAGTCCATAAGTCACTTAAAAAATAAAGTGTTAGTCAAATTAACCCTCGGAGATTAGTGGATGAGCAATGTATCTTTAGATGCGCATGATTCGTCTGAAACCGAAAACCAGCCAGTTAGCAGTAATAGACGCCGATTTTTAACGGTTGCTACTTCTGTTGTTGGTGGTCTCGGTGTAGTCGGTGCTGCAGTGCCTTTTATCGCATCATGGAACCCAAGTATCAAAGCAAGAGCTGCTGGTGCGGATGTTGAAGCGGATATCAGTAAAATTCAACCAGGTCAGTTAATCCGGGTGATATGGCGGAGTAAACCAGTCTGGATTGCTCGCAGAACCCCTGAATTACTTGCTTCATTATCTAATTTTGATGATCAACTTAAAGATCCCAACTCTGATGAAGAGCAACAACCCACTTTTGCTAAAAATGCTTATCGTTCTTTGAAAGAAGAATATCTAGTGTTGGTAGGGATTTGTACGCATTTAGGTTGTTCTCCGCAGCATTTAAAAGATGGTGCTTTTGAGGAATATGTAGAAGGTGTACCAGAAGGCTTTTTCTGTCCTTGTCACGGCTCTAAGTTTGACATGGCCGGTCGAGTATTTGAAAACGTGCCAGCGGGTTTGAATTTGGTAGTGCCGCCTTACATGTTTATTGACGACAATACTATATTGATTGGTTCCGAAGAAGGGGCAGCATAACATGTGGAAAAATTTGATGGACTGGGTTGAGTATCGTCTTCCCATAATGCGCGTTGCTAACCAGCACGCCATTCAATATCCCGCCCCTCGAAACATGAACTTTTGGTACATGTTTGGGTTTTTGGCGACCATAGTCTTAGTCAACCAAATCGTCACAGGCGTTTGGTTGACAATGAGTTATACACCTACTGCTGAAGAAGCATTTGCTTCAGTGGAATACATCATGCGTGATGTTGAATACGGCTATATACTCCGTTATATGCACAGTACAGGTGCATCTGCGTTCTTTATTGTTATCTACATGCATATGTTCAGAGGCATGATTTACGGCTCTTATCAAAAGCCTCGTGAGTTATTGTGGTTGTTCGGTATGTTTATCTATTTGGCTCTTATGGCAGAAGCCTTTATGGGTTATGTACTTCCTTGGGGACAAATGTCTTACTGGGGAGCTCAGGTCATTGTATCTTTGTTCAGTGCTATTCCAGTGATTGGTCCAGATTTAGTTATTTGGATCCAAGGTGACTACGTTATCTCTGGCGCGACACTTAACCGCTTCTTTGCGCTGCACGTTATTGCACTACCTTTAGTCATAGTGATATTAGTGTTCTTACACATAGTCGCATTGCATGAAGTTGGCTCGAATAACCCAGATGGAACTGACGTTAAACGTAAGAAAGGTTCCCTTAAAGAAGACGAAAAAACCAAATATAAAATTCACGAATATTACACTAAAAAATACGACATCATTGGCGATGTCGTGCCTTTCTTCCCTCACATAGTGTTGAAAGATTTAGTTGGGTTCTGCTTCTTCCTGCTCGCGTTCTGCTACATCATGTTTTTTAATCCTGAAATGGGCGGATACTTCCTTGAGCATCCAAACTTTGAAATTGCTAACCCGTTGAAAACACCTACACATATCTTCCCTGTTTGGTACTTCACACCCTTCTATGCGATTTTGAAAGCTGTACCCCATAAACTAGGTGGTGTTATTGCGATGTTTGCGGCGATTATCATGTTAGCTCTACTACCTTGGATTGACCGCGGTAAAGTGAAGTCTTGGCGTTACCGTTGTGGCTTACATACATGGAACTTACTTACTTTTGCAGCGGTATTTATCTTCCTTGGCTATTTAGGTGGTACACCTCAAGAAGCTTGGAAAATCACTGCATCACAAATAGCCACCATCATGTATTTCGGTTTCTTTGTATTGTTGTTTATCTACAGTAAAAACGAACGAACTATGCCAGTACCAGCGAGGATCACAGAATGAAAAAGATAATTTTTGTATTGTCCTTGTTGTTGCCTATGAGCGTTATGGCCGCTGGTGGCAATGTGCATCTTGATAAAGCTGAGTATGACTTAACTGACAAAGCGTCTTTGCAAACTGGCGCGCAGTTGTTTATGAATTACTGTTTAGGTTGTCATCAAACTCAATATCAGCGTTACCAACGTACTTTTGATGACTTAGGTATTCCTCTTGAATTGGGGCACGAAAACTTGCAGTTTACTGGCGAAAAGCCTGGAGAGCACATTAAAAATGCTATGCCAAGTGAGTCCGGCGCTAAGTGGTTCGGCGCGCCTCCTCCAGATTTAACTTTGGTGGCCCGGGTGCGTGGTGCAGATTGGATTTATACTTACCTAAGAACCTTTTATGCTGATGATAGCCGTCCTTTTGGTGTGAATAACTTAGTATTCCCAGAAGTCGGTATGCCTCATGTATTACAAGAGCTTCAAGGTTTACCAAGCAAAACCTCAGAGAAAATGCTAGTTGACGGCGAAATGGTCGATCGTGATGTGGGTATTAAAGCGGACGGTAGCGGTGAACTCAGTGCAGCTGAGTACGACAAAGCAGTGTTAGATTTGGTCAACTACCTAGTGTATGTCGGTGAACCTTCACGTTTACAGTCGGAGAGCATAGGCCGCTGGGTAATGATTTTTCTATTGGTATTGTTAGTTTTGGTTTATTTACTTAAGAAAGATTATTGGAGAGATGTACACTAATTCAGCAAAACTTTGTTTGGAATTTGGTGTATAATCCGCAAAATTTTTTGGAAGGGGCTATAAGCCCCTTCTTTTCCGTTTTTAATTAGCTGATTGACCTGTTAATCACTAGTAAAAGAACAAAGCAGAGATGCCTAAGACACTATCTTAGACACTATGCGATTATGTATGACATTTAGGAGAAATTTAAATGGCTGTAGCCGCCAATAAACGTTCAGTTATGACGTTGTTTTCAGACACGATAGATATATACAGTCACCAAGCACGCATAGTGTTAGCGGAGAAGGGTGTAGGCGTAGAAATCAGCTTTACGGTTCCTGATGAATTACCCGAAGATCTTCTTGAACTAAACCCCTATGGTACTGTGCCAACTCTTGTTGATAGAGAGTTGGTTTTATATAATTCACATATCATCATGGAATATTTGGACGAGCGTTTCCCGCATCCACCTCTTATGCCTGTTTACCCCGTTTCTCGTGGCCAAAGCCGTTTGACCATGCACCGTATCCAAAATGATTGGTACACCTTAGCTGAAAAAATCATGGCTAAAAAAGGCGATTTAGAAGCAACCCGTAACGAACTACGTGAAGCGTTTTTATCATTAGCGCCATTATTCGCTGAAACCCCTTATTTTATGAGTGAAGAATTCAGTTTAGTTGATTGTTACCTAGCACCATTATTGTGGCGTTTACCTGCATTGGGTATCGAATTGACTGGTACTGGTAGTAAAGACGTTAAGGCTTATATGAAGCGGATTTTTGAAAGACCTTCTTTTATAGCGTCATTAACCGATCAAGAACGTGAAATACACAACCCACTGTAACGGGTAGAAGTAATATGACACCTAATCAGCCATATTTATTACGGGCATTTTACGAGTGGATTGTAGATAACAATCTCACTCCATATATTGTGGTAGATGCACACTATGCAGGTACTCAAGTACCACAAGAGTTCGTCCAAGACGGCCAAATAGTGCTGAACATGTCTCCAGCGTCTACTGGTAATTTGCAGTTAGGTTTGCAAGACATCATGTTTGATGCACGTTTTGGTGGTGTGCCAAGGAATATAGTGGTTCCTTGCCCTGCAGTTTTAGCTATTTATGCCAAAGAAAATGGCGCTGGCACGGTATTTACCGTTGAGGAAAACATTGGTTCTGATGAAGTAGAAGAGCAAACAGTGACCGATGAGACCAATCAAAAGCCTAAGAAAGGCAAGCCTACATTGACGGTTGTTAAGTAACCGAACTAGAAATAATTAATCAAAAAGCGCCTCTTGGGCGCTTTTTTTATTTAGACCAAGTGCTGGGTTTGTTCGCATTCAAGTTAAGTATATTCAAACGCCTTTATCACTTGTTTTACACCTTGAATATTGCGGGTGATTTCTACTGCAATATTGGATTCTTGTTCGCTGACCAATCCCATTAAAAATACTTCGCCATTTTCGACTTCGATCTCAATGTGTAGACCATCTATACGTTTATCAGCAATCAGTTTGGTTTTTACCTTTGAGGCGAGCCACGCATCATTCGCCACTACGCTTGGAGGAATAGGTAAACCTAAACGGACTTGGTTGTGGAGTTTTTTGATGTTTTTCACTGACAAAGCCAGTTTTTCCGCTTGTTGGATAAGTGCTTGAGTAGGAGCCTGTCCTATTAACAGGGCCGTACCATTAAATACTTGAACAGAGATACTCGCTTGTTCATTTATTGCCACGTCATTTGAGATAGCTGTAGAGATGCGTCCAGCTGCAGTGGTATCGTCAACCTGCGTACCTAATGTGCGTCTATCATGTGCTACAGATGCAGCTCCTACACCAGCACCTATGATTAATCCCGCACAGCCTTGCAACAATAATGTTGTTGAGAGTAACAAAGGTATATAGATATTTTTTAATTTTAGCATGTCTTACTCCTGAAAATTTTCAGGGAATAAACAATTGTCTATCCCCTCACAAAGGCTATGTACCACTAAATAATGGACTTCTTGAATACGCGCAGTTCGATTCGATGGCACGCGTATTTCCACATCATGCTGGCTGACTAGGCCTGTCATTTGACCGCCGTCCATACCTGTTAAAGCCACTATTGTCATATCGCGGCTAAGAGCCGCTTCCATCGCTTTGATTAAGTTTTGTGAATTGCCACTAGTGGATATAACAAACAAAATGTCTCCTAGTTGTCCTAAGGCGCTGACTTGTTTGGAGTACACTTCTTCAAACGTAAAATCGTTAGCTATTGATGATAATGTAGCACCATCTGCTGTAAGGGCTAGCGCAGGTAAACTGGGCCTCTCACGCTCAAATTTATTCAGTAATAACGATGAAAAGTGCTGAGCAATTACAGCTGAGCCACCATTGCCGCAACATAATATTTTGTTGCCATTAATCAATGCGTTAACCATCATGTAAGTGGCGTTAGAAATGTGCTCAGGTAATAACTCAATTGAGGCAATTTTTATCTGAATACTCTCAGTAAAATTTGCCTTAATGTTTTCTAACATAATACTCCTAAGAAATAAATGACTGCTCTTTGCAGCTCGTGGTTAAACACTTTTTAACCAATTGATGTTTTGCTGTTGCTGACCTTTTCCCTCGATGCCCACTAAGTCAATTCTATGTGGCACAATACTAGGGTTGAAGCCTTTTTCTTGCATATAATACATAACAGCAGATTCAAACTTACGTTTTTTGCTGGCATGAAAAAATTCTATTGCCGATCCGTGTTGATTCTGGCTACGGAATTTTACTTCTACAAAGACTAGCTCGTCGCCGTCTTGCATAACTAAGTCAATCTCACCTGTACGACAACGATAATTTTTCATAATAAATGTAAGACCTTGCTGTTCTAAGAAGGTTCGAGCAAAACGTTCTGCCTCATTGCCGATTAAAGGAGAGAGTGCCTGCTTAATCCATTTCAAGTAACTTCACTCGGTCTTGGGCCACTTGTGCCCAAAGTAAACGTCTGTGTAACACACCCTGATCGTCTACATTGATCTCACCGGTTAGGCCGTGACTGACAAGCTGCGGCAGTGTCTTTAACCGACGTAAATTGGGGAGTAAGTTGTAAGCGTCAAACCCCATAGCAAATAATCTTAATAAGGTGTCCTGTTGTTGTGGCCAAAGTTGTGTCGTCTGATTGGCTAAGTCCTGCCAACTATGATCTGGCAACATCCAAGGCATGTCTGTGAATGTGAGGTTACGTAAATCTCTGAGACTGTTGCTGTTTAAATCTAGGCTATAGCTGCGAGAAGAAGCAAATACCGACAATGATCTTCGGGCGAAGGGACTCAGGCTTGCTTCGATAATTGGGTTAAGCAGTTTTGCTTGTTCCGGGTTGGCAAATAATACGATGGAATCGATATCTCGACGATTTCTTTCTACACCAAAAACTTCGACATCAGACAAGACTTCCATTTGTTTAATGCGCTGCTTGCTTTGGGCCACATCTAACATTTGTGACACACTAGTACGCATGTCTTTACTGTCGGTGAATATGGTCAAGTCCGGCCGAATGGCGTTTGGTGTTTCTTGCCATTTAGCAATAAATGCTTCAGCCATTCTTTGAGTTGTAGGGTTGTCGGCTGCGAAAATAATGGGTCTAACCAATTGTTTTTGATGAATATGTGATGCTAGTTGTTGTGCCTCGTCTTCTGGCGCTAACGAAAAATAATAGTGTTCTGATGCATGTAAACTTGACTCAACTATCTGATCTAATTGGTCTATGGTGGGCGTTTGCGCTTTTAACTCCACTCTGTTTAGAGCCAAGAGTATTTTATCTGAGGGTAAAACAGCAGTCAGTTTCATAATTTGTTCTTTGACCAAAGGACCCAAAACCACATCAAAATCAGCCACAAGTGCATTTAATTGTTGCGCTGTTTTTAAGGCGGAGTCAAAAAAACGTATTTCACGATATTGTTGAGTATTGTTCTGAGTGGTTTTGCCAGTTGACTGGTCATGATCAGTTGAATCGTTCATAGTGAACGTTGCGTTGGGCAAATCCTTCAGATAAGCGGCGAGTATTCCTTCTTTGATAGCTAAGCCTTGATTCGCAAGTCTGCCCGTTAATGGCAATAAAACCGCGATGCGTTTTGCCTGTATCGGTGCTTGCTGCAACGCGTTCTTTATTTCTTCTGGGAGGTTAGTCACCAGTGTATGCCCCAAATTCCTACTCTGCCAATTGATTAATTGTTGGTTAAACGACTCAGGCTCTAAAGCAAAACGTTTTATAATGATGGCAAGTTGCAGCCATGGTTGTAGAGCTGACTCCGATAGTCGCGCTTTTTCCAATTCAGGTAAGTCTAATTTCTTGATCCATTTCCATGTACTTTGGGTTTTTTCAAGCTCTTCAATATCTGTGTCCTGTAGCGCTATAGCCGCTTTTAGCCATTGTTTTTTGTTAACCATAAGTTGTGCTTGCAAAGCGGCAATGCGGGCATCATAACCATATGCACTAGTTAAATTTGCCAGTATGGCTGCTACCTTATCAACCGCCTTATCAGACAAAATTAAATAACATTCAGCTAAAATGAGATTGGCATGAGTGCGTTGACGGTTGTCCTTTAGCTCTGACTCCAGCACCTTAAGCATCCTGATACTTTTGGTGCATTGTTGCTCTGCTTGCAGAGTTTCGGCGGCTTGTATTAGAGAGTCATTACGCTGATATACATCATGGTTCTTAAAATAATTTTGTTTGGCTTGAGTCAAATAGTAATCACTATTTTTGGCCACTTCTGTGATATTTTGTGAAGACGTGTCTATGGCTGTTGATGTTTGCCGAGTCGGGCTACTAGTGCAAGAAAGCAGGCATAAAATAGCGATAAAAAATACAATATACGATCGAAAACTCATCGCTGATACCCTTAGAAGAATGTACTTAATAGTTTATAGTAACGGCTATAAATATCTAATGCTTTGTGACTAGGTTCAGTGATAAAACCTATACTTAGATAAACGTTAGACAATCACTTTAATTTGGAGAGTTATCATTGACTGAATCAGGCACGTTATTTATCGTCGCCACGCCTATTGGCAATCTGGAAGACATCACACTCAGGGCTTTACGCATATTAGCTGAAGTCGATTTGATTGCGGCGGAAGATACTCGGCATAGTCAGCGTTTGTTGCAACACTATGATATTTCGACACGATTAACCTCATTGCATGATCATAACGAATCACAGCGGGCTAAACAGCTCATTGAAAAACTTAAACTGGGTGAGAATATAGCCTTGATTTCTGATGCGGGTACACCACTGATCAGCGACCCAGGTTATGGTTTGGTCAGTCAGTGTCGAGAAGCAGGGATGAATGTTGTGCCATTGCCGGGTCCATGCGCTGCCATCACAGCATTATGTGCTGCTGGCTTAGCAACTGACAGATTTAAGTTTGAGGGGTTTTTACCCGTCAAAGCTGTGGCTAAACAGCAGGCATTGCAGCGTTTACTTACTGAGACCAGTACCAGTGTGTTTTATGAATCTCCCCGAAGAGTGGCAGACACAGTCAGGCAAATCGTGGCTGAGTTGGGAGAAGACCGGCAAATGGTTGTGGCAAAAGAACTCACCAAAACCTTTGAAACATTTTACTCAGGTAGCGCACAAGCTTGTTTGACTTGGCTTGAGGCTGATACAAATCATCAAAGAGGAGAGTTTGTATTGATGATTGCTGGTGAAAAACAAGATCAGACCGAAGTTTCAGCAGATGCACTAAACTTACTCAAACTGTTAATGAAAGAATTACCCCTTAAAAAAGCGGCAGCTGTGACGGCTGAACAATATAATTTAAAGAAAAATCATCTTTATCAACTTGGCTTAGAATTAAAACAATGAAGATGCAGGGCATAGTCTCGCCAATTTTGTTGTTATGGATGTTGGTCTATCCACGGCTCTCATATGCAACGTGGTTTGAAGACAATCAAGGGATCATGGGCACTAATATTCACGTAGAGCTTTGGAGTGATTCTGCGCAACAAGGTGAAAATGCGATACAAGCTGTTATGGACGAAATGCAGCGAATTAATCAGTTAATGAGTCCGTACATTGAAAGTAGTGAGTTAAGTCAGCTTAATAGTCGTGGCTCTGATACCGCAGTGCCTGTATCTAAAGAGTTATTTGAGCTTATTGCTCTGTCTGTTGAAATAGCCAAGGAGACAGACGGGGCTTTTGATATTACTTTTGCTAGCGTCGGCTATTTGTATAACTATCGTGAACATCAGAAGCCAGAGCCACAGCAAATCGACAACTTGTTAAAGGCCATTAACTACAGGCACATCAAGTTTGACATCAATGATCACAGTATTTATTTCGCACATCCCAATGTTAAAATTGATTTAGGTGGTATCGCTAAAGGGCATGCGGTAGACCATGCTATCGATATACTAAAAACACTAGGTATTAAACATGCATTAGTGACAGCAGGTGGTGATACTAAACTGCTAGGTGATAGGTTAGGTAAACCTTGGATGGTAGGTATTCGAGATCCCCGTAACAAAGATAAACAGGCAGTGGTTTTGCCCTTGGCTGATACTGCGTTATCCACTTCAGGTGACTACGAGCGTTATTTCGAACAAGACGGAAAGCGCTTTCACCATATTCTATCGCCGAAAACAGGTACTTCGGTCTATGAAGTGCAAAGTGTGTCGATTATTGGTCAGCGCAGTACATTAAATGATGCCCTATCAACCGCAGTGTTTGTTTTGGGTGTGCAAAAAGGAATGGACTTACTGAATCGTACACCAGGTTATGATGGCATTATTGTCGATAACCAGCGAAAATTACATTATTCGAATGCTTTAGTGAAGTAACTTAATACTCTTGATTTGTGAGTAATTCTTTGTTTTCGCTATCTTTTTGATTCTTTTTTAGAGTAGAGTTTATTGCTTAGCAACAAACTCATAAATAGGTGTGTTGTGATCAAAATCGGAGGCCAAGCCAGTGTTGCTATCCCCACTATTATTGATGTTGAAGCCAGTGGTTTTGGTTCGCTAAGTTATCCCATTGAAGTGGGTGTCATTAATCGGTCAGGCAATAGATTTTGCAGTTTAATTAAGCCACAAAGCGATTGGACACATTGGGATGCTCAAGCTGAATCATTACATGGTATCAGTCGACAATTATTAGCAGAAAAAGGTTTGTCGGCACAACTGGTTTGTCAGCAACTGAATCAGTTTTTGATGGGGCAGGTAGTCTATTCAGACGGGTGGGTGGTCGATGATACTTGGTTAATTAGACTTTTCGATGCTGCTAAAGTGACTAAACAATTTCATGTCAGCTCGCTGGAAATGATTTTAAACGAAACCCAAATGTCGTTATGGCATTTAACCAAAGACAGATTATTTCAACAAATGAAAGAGCCGCGTCATCGAGCTAGCAGTGACGCGGCGCTTATCCAAAACACTTTTGTGACAACTCAAAAGATATGTATAGAAAATGCTAAACAGTCAAAGGTTACTTAATTTATATAAACATAACTTGTCATTACTGTGACTATTAGTGTTTATTGCAAGAGCCCTTGGGTTGGATGCACTTCGGTGGATTAACGCTAGTTATTATTGGCATGCGCTTGTTAAAATAAAGGGATGAACTTATCCGGTATTGATATGACACAAATGACTGAAAATGCAGATCTCGAAGAGCAGTTAATAGATGATATTGCTGACGCTTTGGCACAACGGGGGTTTATTCATTTGCAGCATTTATTACCAAAGTGGCTTGCTCTGCAACTGATGCATGAAGCACAACGCTTAGCTGCATTCGAGTTTAAGCCTGCCGGTATTGGTCGTAACAATCATCAGCAAGTTAATTCACAAGTAAGAACGGATTCGACCTTATGGCTTAGGGGCAATTCCCTGACCCAACAGGCATATTTAGACTGGATGGAGCAATTAAGAATGGGCCTCAATAGGCGACTATTTATGGGATTATTCGATTTTGAATGTCATTTCTCCCATTATTCAACAGGCGATTTTTATCAGCGTCACTTGGATGCCTTTAAAGGCCGAAGTAATCGAATTTTAAGCTCTGTTTTTTATTTGAATCCCCACTGGAGTGAAAGTGATGGCGGAGAGTTACTTTTGTATGCCGATGAACAACCATCACCATTGTTAGTTGTGCCTCCAGAGTTTAACAGTTGCATCCTATTTCTAAGCGATGTTTTCCCTCATGAAGTCCTTGCCAGCCATAGTGATCGATTCAGTATTGCTGGGTGGTATCGAGTCAATAGTCAGTCTTCAGATCGTTTAGATCCCAACCAATAAGTCAGCCTTATAAGTCATCCTTTAAATTACTGAGTTGTTTCTATTTACCGAACTAGGTTAAATTTATCGATTTGGTTATTTGAGATGCATGTATGCAATCGTTTAAGAGGTTTTACGGCAATATTCGTCAAAACGCTATTCAGCGAGTTAATCAATTTATGTTGATAAAAAATGCCTCCTAATCAGAATAATCATTTCAAGGAATATAGTATGACTGTCTTTAAAACTGGGTTGCAGCAAACCCTCAGAGCATCTTTTTTATTATGCTGTAGTTGTTTAGTTTTTAGTGTTTTTGCTGCAGATGAAGCTCAACAACTGTACACAAATCAACCTGACGTCACCCCAGAATTAGGAAAACGTGGCAATTACTCCGTTGGGGTAAGGACAATACAGGTGACTAACCCACAGCAACTTAGCGCCAAAGATTATCAAAGCCTAGAAGATCGCACCTTGACCTTAGAAGTTTGGTATCCGGCGGATACCAAAGAAACAGATATTCATGCAACCTATGAAAATGTGACTCGAACTCATAAAGCGTTTTCACTTCAAGGTCAGAGTGTTAGAAACGCAAAAACTAACCAAAAAACAACCTATCCGCTGGTGGTGTTATCCCATGGATATACTGGCTATCGGACTATCATGTTTTATCTTGGGGAACATTTAGCTAGCCATGGCTATGTCGTCGTAGGGATTGATCACACAGACTCCACCACAGGTGAAGTTGATTTTGAAAACTCCCCTTTTGCTGGATTTCCTAGTACTTTAATCAATCGCGCACGTGACCAACAATTTGTGTTGGATTATTTCTCCTCAGCCAAGAGCGATTTAGCTAAGGTGGTGGATACTGATCATGCCTCTGTCATTGGTTACTCCATGGGTGGTTTTGGTGCTGTGAATACTGTCGGTGGTTGCTATAACTTTAATCAGCAAGGCCTGCAAGCTTTTGGTTTCCCTGAACCAGTTGCTAAAGTTTTGGTACCGGTTTTTAACATTTGTAATGCAGGACAAGAGCAGGTTGATAGCCGCTGGAAAGCCATGGTTGCTTTTGCTCCTTGGGGACAAGAACAAAATTTACATAAATTGGATGCTATTCAAGTGCCTAGTTTATATGTTTCTGGCTCCCTTGATGACGTTTCTGGTTACGAACAAGGTGTGAAAAAGTTATTTGAACAATCAGCAGCAAAAGACAGTTTTATGTTGGTGTATGAGAATGCACGTCATAATATTGCCCCGCACCCAGCGCCAGAAATTGCCTATGCTGCTGAAGCCGATTTAGGCCTTTATTATGAGCCGTCATGGAGCAGCGAGACCCTTAATCGTATCAATCAACATATGACCTTGGTTTTCTTGGATTGTTACGTCAAAAAGCAAACTTCGTCGTGTGAATATTTACCGAAGCGTGAGAGCGCTACTCAAACCAAACAAGCCGACGGAAAGTTATCCGACCCTTGGCCAGGATTTGCTGACCGATGGGGCGTTGGAATGAGGTTTGTACGAAAATAGTATGATTAATTAACTAATAGCTGGGTATTAAATCATATAGAAATAGATATATTTCAAGTTGACGCTTTTGCAGAACAAGTCTTTAAGGCTAATCCCGTTGTGGTATGGGTATATATACTTGGATAGCAGACGAGTTACTGCAAAATATTGCTCAGGCAAATAATTTGTCAGAAACGGCTTTTTTTGTCCCTTATCAGAACAAGTTTCAATTACGTTGGTTCACTCCGTCCCATGAAGTGGACTTATGTGAACACGCAACATTAGCTGCTGCCAATGTACTGTTCATACATTTAGCCTATCAAAAATCTGGAATTTGCTTCAGTACTAAAAGTGGTGACTTGTTAGTCACTAAAAAGTCGAAGGTGCTAGAAATGGACTTTCCAGCATCAATGCCTAAGTCAGTTGTACCGCCAGATAATTTATTATTAGGCTTAGGCATCAAGCCTAAAGCGGTACACGCCGCTTTTGATTACATTATCGAGCTCGAAGACGAACCTGCTGTGGTCGCATTGTCACCTGATTTAGCTTTATGGAAGACCCTTGATCTCAGGGGGGGCAGTGCTCCAGGGCGAAATGTTGATTTTGTTAGCCGCTGTTTTTTTCCAAAAATCAATGTGGATGAAGACCCGGTAACAGGCTCTGCCCATTGTGAACTCGCTCCCTACTGGGCACAAAAATTGTCGAACAACAGCCTAGAAGCTAAACAGCTATCAGCAAGAACTGGGCTAATTTCCTGTCAAATATGTGGCGATAGAGTGTTGTTAACTGGGAAGACTGTGGATTACATGTGTGGAAAAATTACTCTCTAAAAGGACAAACTACAGAAAAGTTGTCTGTCGCCTTAGAGCGAAAAGCAGACAAACAAGTTAATCATCTTAAGGACGGGAATTCCGACAAAGCAGACATACGAACGAAGAATTATATTACTGTATTTTGCTGCTAAAATTCTTCAACATCAACTTCCTCTATCCGTCGGCCATCTGCCATAAGCCGCTGTTGAACTTCTGGTCAATCAATTTCACTGACCCTATCGATTTTCAACGACCCCGCAGGTCTTTCAGGTCTTTTAGCCTATTCGAGGAATTGAACAAGAGTATTGTGAAGCAAGCAACTTGACCCCTTTTGTTCTTTTTATTCGAGGAATTGAACAAGAGTATTGTGAAGCAAGCAACTTGACCCCTTTTGTTCTTTTTTTTCGAGGAATTGAACAAGAGTATTGTGAAGCAAGCAACTTGACCCCTTTTGTTCTTTTTTGTGAAGCAAGCAACTTGACCCCTTTTGTTCTTTTGTTCTTTTGTTTTCTAATTTCAAAGGATATGAGAAAAGTTATGAAGCAAGACAATCAATTAGATGATCACGGTCAACCTCGCAACACTGCCTTCAATCACAAGAACAACAAAACTAAAGCCGTCTTAACCTTAAAGGGTATTATTGACGGAATACTTGCAGACGTTGCATTAAATGATATTGAAGTAATCTATCTAAAAGCTTGGTGTTGTAACGACACATTTGATTTTAATGATGGGGATTTTATAGGTATCAAAGAGCAAATTGAGGACATTCTTGAAGACGGAATGATAACTTCCTCTGAGCAAAAGGATATGCAGCAAATGCTGAGTGATAACTCGACTTGGCTGTAAAGTACCATTGGCGTATCCAATTGCTTTTCGTACTTGCGGGATAATCCGTCGACTAAACGGCACTTCATAATTACCTTTGAAGGTCCAAACGGCAGGTCTGAGTCATAATTAGTCTTGCTAGGTCATGGATGGCCACCTATTCATTTGCCTCGGTTGTATCAAGCCGCAACTTAATCCAACTGGTTCAATAAGGCACTGATAAATAAACCATATTAATTAGATATTGCAAATCTGCTATTAATTAACTTATTATTATAGCAGAGTAACGTATTAACGGAACGAATCGGGCCTGTCGCTTATGCTTTTGGATAAAGACTCAAATTTACAAAAATCATTGTCAAAAGTATCAACCAGTAGGTCTTTTGCATATATTACGATTGATCTTTTAGTAATTGTGTTGTTGCTGGCTATAATGTTGATCACGACTAAGCCATTTATAACGCTTTTGGGTATTATTTTCATAGCTAGACAACAATATGCACTTTGCGTTTTAGGCCATGATGCAGTGCATAGACGTTTATTTAAAGATAAATATAGTAATGATATTGCAGGTCGTTTTCTTATTAATGGGTTTAGTGGTTTAAGTTTTGATGGATATCAGTTTACTCATCTAAAACATCATCAAAATACAATGTTTGACTCTGACCCGGACAAACGATTTGTTGAAGACTTCCCTATAACAAAAGGAAAGTTATTAAAGCAGTTTATCCCTGATTTTCTGGGATTAACTTGGGTCTATTTATTTTTATATTATTTAAAAAATGCTTATGCGTCGCTTAAATCATTCAAATCTTTATTTATTAATTACCTTCCAGCTCTTGGTATGAACTTTTTATTGTTCAGCTATTTTTTTGTAATAAATCAACCATGGTTATTTTTATTCTATTGGGTTCTTCCAATGGTGGTAATAATGCCGGTTTTTATGCATATTCGCGGGATATCGGAGCATGCTTGTTTTATTGGCGATAAAACACAAATGAATTGTTCACGAACAATTGTAAACCCATTACAATCATTTTTTATTGCGCCACATAATCTAAATTATCATATGGAGCATCATACAAATCCCTCTGTGACCCACTTTAATCTCCAAAAATATCATGACATTTTGGTCTCACAGGGTAAATTACAAAAACACAATCTTTTTACTTCATACTTTTCCGTTATTAAATTTATTACTACTAAATAATTGAAAATAACATTACGAATTAAGCAACAATTCGCATGACGTTATATGGTTACCTTGCATATTAACAATTGCAAATAGCACAAAAACCGTACTGAAGTAGCCTTGCTTATAGGCTCTAATCTAGACGAGCTCGACTTCTCGTCTATGTTCTCATTCGAGCACACTCTGGTCGAATAAG
>NZ_PJCF01000038.1 GCF_002835935.1 Paraglaciecola sp. MB-3u-78
ATCCACACACAACAAACGGCTAAGCGAAACAGTGAGTAAACCTTTTACAGATATTGATGGTCAGGCGCTGGAAGCGCTGATAGCCCGCGTGACTGAGGCCAAGGAAAACACCCTGGCGTTAAGTGAGCAAGACAGCCAGTTGTTATTGGATGCGTTGCTGACGTTGGCGAGTATGCAGGACCGTTTAACGCATCATAACGTTACTATTCATAAGTTACGAAAATTGCTGGGAATAGAGAAATCATCTGAGAAACAATCGGATGTCACGCCAAAAAAGCAAAAGCCCGCCAAGCCTCAAAAGCCTGGTAACAAGCGCCAGACCAGCGCCTCTTCAGATAAGGGATTTACGCCGGTCAAACCCACCGTGGTTATTCACCCGTTAACCACCATCAGTAAAGGGGATAATTGCCCAGAATGCCTCACCGGTAAGGTATATAAAACCGAGCCAGGCAGTTTCTTGCGGATCACCGGCCACAGTCCGTTTACGCCCGAGCAGCATGTGATGGAGCGAGTTCGCTGCAATACATGTGGGGCTTATTTCACGGCGGAGCTGCCACCGGACGTACTGCAAGAGGGCCCGGGGACCCGAAAATACGGTTATTCCGCGTGCGCCTTGATGGCGATCTACAAGTACTTCGCGGGGTTACCTTTTTACCGCCAGAGCAGTATTCAAAAGCTGTTGGGCGTGAAGATCAGCGCATCAACGGTGTTTGACCAGATTGAGCTGGTGTGCAATGCCATTTATCCGGTCTTTCACCACCTTTTAAATCTGTCTGCGGATGCCGTGCATTACGCCATTGATGACACCACACACCGAATTCTGGATGCTAAGCCCATTGAGAAAAAAATACGTAACAGTGATAAAACGCAGCTACGCAGTGGTGTGTATACCTCGGGTGTTATCGCTACCACGAAGAACAATCAACACATCGTGTTATTCGAAACCAATATCGGCCATGCCGGTGAATTTATTGACAGCATCTTACAAAACCGCAGTCAATCCAGTGCACAGCCCATTATTATGAGTGACGCACTTGCCAGCAACCGCCCGACGGTGAGGGAAACCATGGGATCGTTATGTAACAGCCATGCAAGGCGGCAGTTTGTTGATGTGATCAACCATTTCCCGGAAGAAGTTGAACATATTTTAACGCGCTATGGCGAGATCTGGTCACACGAACATCACGTAGAAGAGCAACAACTGAGCGTAGCCAAACGGCTTGAATATCACCAAACGCATTCGTTGCCCGTCATGGCAGAAAT
>NZ_PJCF01000039.1 GCF_002835935.1 Paraglaciecola sp. MB-3u-78
AGTATATTCCAATTAACAAATGAGTCTTAAGTAAGTAAATTTTTAGGCTCGTTTATTCTGTTCAAAGATCTGGTTAAATAATTCATTACGTTCTTTTTGAAGTAATTCAGCACAAGCATTATCTGTCATTTCCATAGCTTGCTCATCTAGTATTTCAAAATGAAAGTCTGCTTTCAAATATGTTTTGGCATTGGGTAAAGATTTTAGTTTTTCATAGGGCGTCATCATACTTTTGTAAGGGTAAGTTTTACGTTGTTTCCCTTTATCATCAGTGGTGACTTCAGGAAAGAAACAAGGTCTATGATAATTGATATACGGGTAAAGATATTTTAAATTAAACGTATTGATTAACGGTGCCCATTTCTGTGGAATATGTGTGTAACCAAACTGTTTTCTTACAATTGATGCATTTTTACTTTCTGCTAAGGCATTATCGTTTGAGTGTCTTGAGCGTGATTTAGTGAGCTCTATTTCAAGTTTGGTGAGTAATTTACACACGTGTTTGTTGATGTATTCAGAGCCATTATCTGAATGAAACCCTTTGATAATAAAAGGAAATGCGGCCATCATTTGCGTTAGTACTGGAATGAGGTAACGCTCACTAATACGTTCAACTGAGCAAACAACCTCAAACTGTGTCACCTCATCAACTGCATTAATATGATACACGCCTTTTTGTTTATCTAGGTCTCCTTGGTGCACGGTATCAATACGAATATAGCCAGGCTCGCCGTTGGGTTGAGGTTTACGCCGTTCGCCAATAGGCACTTGTCTTGATTGTGTTTTTGTGAAGTGTCTGCGTTGTTTTTGGTAGCCTTGAGAGTGCCTCAAGTTATATAAATGTGAAACAGAGATAGTGGCAAGCATTTGGTATTCTGATTGCTCAAACGTATTGTAGGCACGCTCCAACAGCTTTTTAGTGGCATGACCACAGATATCATCATGCCTTGCGTCCATTTCAGCCAGTAGCTTAATATCCTTTGTACTGTAAATGGTTGAAAAGCCGTTAGTTCGGCAAGGTTGCCAGTTAATTCTGCCGACGTCCTTGTATTGTTTTATCAATCGAGTGAGTTGCTGCCGCGAGTAGCCTGTCACCTTTTTAAGGTATTGATTGACGATCCCTTTGTCGGTTTTTTTTAACGTGATATAGCGAAATTTTATCAATGTTTTT
>NZ_PJCF01000040.1 GCF_002835935.1 Paraglaciecola sp. MB-3u-78
CATTGTATTAGCCAAAACCCGCTGGCACTTGCGCAAAGCGGTGAGAACCGTCAATCAACACTTTCATCAATTAAAAGTGGAGCAAGCGCCGGATAAAACCTTTATTGGGCGTATTGAAAAAGAATTTGATTTTTTGGGTTATCGATTTGGCCTGCCAGAATTGGGCTTAGCAGAGAAGACGATAACTAACGCGGTGAATAAAGTACGTCAGCTTTATGAGCAAAAGTTAGCGGCCCCCAAAAGAGCCGCTATGCTTGATGACTATATTACCCGCTGGTTACGATGGGTAAATGCAGGGCTAGATGACAAGCCGATTAATATTGTTTTCTGTATCGAGCAAAGGACAAGCCCGCTAAACCCAGCAGCATCAATATAACCGAACTGGGTTCGGGGACTGTCACGCGGTTATCAAACGCAACTTCCCCATTGGCGATGTACGCTATGTTCCCGACAATGTAATTATCAAAATTTGGCTCCTCAGTATATATACTAAAATTCCTTTTATATTCATCATTCACCCCGTCGTCGAATTGCGACCAGAAGTCGGCAAATGTGATTTTCCCGCCCGCCACATCGAAATCGTTAAATCTAACAACCCAAAATGGGTCATTAATTACGTCGATGTTAACCTGCATCGCGTCGATTGAAGTCAACACAATTCCGGTGGCAGCCTGGTCCACGCCGTTGTCTGATAATCCATATATTTCGCCGATGATTTCACCGTTATAAGAATCCCAAGAAAAATCAAATATCAACGTCGCATTTGCAGCTCCCATCCATCCTGTTAATGCTATTACTCCTAAAATCCTAGTGACCATCTTAAACATGCCTATATCCTTTTTTAAATTGAAACTCGAGTCGAGCGCTCAGAAATATGCAATAATTGCGCCATGAAAGTAAATCCTATTTAATTCAATGGCATATAATACACTTACAAAAAACATGGGATTGAAATGGTAAAGAAACCTGACATATTCATATGGATGAAAAAAAACGTAAACACTGGGCTGTAGGGGATTTCCCATTTTAAAGGGCATACGATGGGTAAAAATCCCCACCTCATCAATTTGATGTAAATTGTCAGGTCGGTTGAGCCTGTCATTCTGGGGCCATGCCATCACTTGGTTTGATAAATACGGCT
>NZ_PJCF01000041.1 GCF_002835935.1 Paraglaciecola sp. MB-3u-78
GTGTGCCACGAAGGCGCAAAGAAGGACATTGTCCTTCATGCAGCTATGCTGCATAAAAGATGAGGGTTTGGCCCCTCGAAGCCGCCATGCAGGTGGAGGCTTCAAACCACCGTAAGCTGCGTCGGTAAAGAGCCGGGGTGGTGAGCGTTACGGAAAAGGCAAGGCTCGATCTTGTCAGGTGAGTTTCAAGGAGACGAATGCAAATGAACCATTATTGAAGTGTCGAAAATGTAGGGACGAGTGTCAAAACCGAGGGGTCGTCGTTACCTCGGGATAAGTCTAGCGGAAACCTGATTATTGGCTAGGCGGCCTCCGGCATGAAGATGGCGTGAACTTGAAACAGGCTTTTATGTGGAACGTGGGAACCTGTCGCCCTGATGATAAGGGAGAAACACAAGTGGTAGCCCCATAAGTGTGAGAGTACCGATGCAGGGCACAGGGGCGGAGCGACCCGTAGTAGTGATGAAGCTTTTGTAATGAAAGTGGAGCGAAGGGGAAGCATCGATCAGCTTGAACTAAAGAAAACAACCGGAAACGGGAGGATTGGATTGAAACAAGCAAAGCCGTTTACTATTTCCAAACGACAAGTTTGGGAGGCATACAAACGGGTCAAGGCCAACAAAGGCGCTGCCGGAGTTGATCGCCAGACGATCGAAAAGTTTAATGGGGATTTGAAGAATAATCTTTATAAGCTCTGGAATCGTCTGTCGTCAGGCAGCTACTTTCCATCCGCCGTCATGCGGGTTGAAATACCCAAGGATGATGGACAGATGAGGCCTTTAGGGATCCCTACAGTGACTGACCGCATTGCGCAGATGGTAGCCAAACAATTAATAGAGCCTGAGTTGGAACAGCATTTTCATTCAGACTCTTATGGTTACCGTCCAAAGAAATCGGCACATGATGCAGTGGGGCAAGCACGTAAGCGCTGCTGGAAAAGTGACTGGGTACTGGATCTTGATATCAAAGGCTTTTTCGATAATATCGATCATGAGCTGATGATGAGAGCAGTGCAAAAGCATGTGAAAGAAAAGTGGGTACTATTGTATATAGAGCGGTGGTTAAAAGCCCCGATTGAAATGCAAGACGGCACACTGGAATTTCCGGAGAAAGGAACACCGCAAGGAGGCGTCGT
>NZ_PJCF01000042.1 GCF_002835935.1 Paraglaciecola sp. MB-3u-78
TGACGTAGGGTGTGGGGGGTGACGTGTTTGTCAATTTGTGCCTTTTTTGCGGCATGTCTTACCGCTTTTTGTAGAGATGTTTCATCGATATGATGGCGGCGTAGAAAGGTTGTTTCGGGATCTTTTGATAACTGCCTAGAAGGAAACAGGTATTGCCATTTGATATCCTTTGCTGCTGAGATATATTTAACTCTCAATCGATGTGGCAACCAAACTCCTTGAAAATCAGAATGATGGCAATCAGCAGACAAATACTGTTGAACTAAAACGATTTGCTGACGCAAACTTGGGATTAACTCATCTGCTAAGGTCACAACCCTATGTTTGCCTCCTTTCCCATTCCATACTCGTAGTGATTTATAATCAAAATCGATATCTTGTACACGTAACCTGACACACTCCATTAAACGTAAACCACTACCATACAGTATTGAAATGGCGAGTCTGTGGTTACTATTCACATGCTCAAAAAAACGTTTTACTTCAGCAAATGTTAAAACCACTGGCAGTTTCACTTGTCTGGCACTTTTAACAAAACGTAAATCTAGGCTTAGGGGCTGTTTTATTATCTCCCTATATAAAAAAGCCAGCGCATTTAAGGCAGTTGACTGAGTGCTGGCTGCGACATCATTTTTTAATACTAAATGATTTAAGTAGGCTTCAACCTCAATATCTCCCATTTGTACAGGGTGTTTTTTTTGATGAAAATAGATGTAACCCTTTATCCAAACCAAATAGGTTTCTATCGTACGTTTGGCGTAACGCCGCTCAAACATAGTGTCAGAAATGAGTTGTAAAAAGGGTGATTTAGACATCTTTATGCTCCTAACTTAATACTGTTTTAATATACAGTATTAAGTCTAGTTCCGCATATTCGCAAGATCAAGGTGTCTGGCCAAGTCTTGTCATTATAATTTTTATAGGGGAATGAAAAATTAGGCTATACAGTCACTTAGGAAATATGATAAAAATAGAAAAAATAAATATCCGGCGTGTCACCGTGTTTAAATACGGGGCAAGCCGACTGATTAAACTGTTAAATTTGCCGAGCAAGCTCAGGGAGCCCATTTGTGAGGGTGATAGGCAAACTTAACAGCCAAATATGTGATTTAAATACTGGATAAAAAAA
>NZ_PJCF01000043.1 GCF_002835935.1 Paraglaciecola sp. MB-3u-78
GTAAGCGCCAAATAAACCCACGGTCTTATTTTACCATTACCGCTGGTGCATAATTTCGTCACTGAAATCAAGTGAGGAAATGACATGTCAAAACAACCCATCATCTTTTGGCAGCAACACGTAAGCCAATGGAAGGATTCAGCATTAACACAAACGCAGTATTGTAAAAAGCATCAACTAAACCCGCAGCGACTAAGTCACCATAAGCGTAGATTAGAAACGCAAGAAACAGCACCGGTCAAAACGGGTTTCATTGCATTGCCTATTCCAGAGTATTTACCCAAGCCAGAATTATTAACGCTGCACTTCGCCAATGGCCTGTCGTTATCGGGTATTGCGCCCAATAATATCGATGTGGTGAAACAGCTAACGGCGGCATTGTCATGACAAGTGCGATGCGCCCGTGCATGTCGCTTACGCATATTTATCTATATCCGCAGGCAATTGACTTCCGTAAGTCATTTCGAGGCATTAGCGCCATTGTCGAATGTGAGTTGGGTCACAACCCTTTTTCGGGTCACTTGTATGTGTTCACCAATAAACGGCGCACTAAAATCAAATGTCTGTTCTGGGAAAACAATGGTTTCGTGCTGTATTACAAAAGCCTAGAGGAAGATAGATTCATTTGGCCGAGGTGTGAAAAGGAGGTGATAACACTCAACGGCCAGCAAATAAACTGGCTACTTGATGGTCTTGATATTAGTGCCATGAAGGGCCATAAAAAGTTGCATTTCGACAGTGTTTTTTAGGGCTTTTTAGCCTCAAGTTTAGTATAATATCGGGCATGAAATTACCGCCCAACACCCATAAAAACAAGGCTTTTAGCGACACCGATACCATGTCAAGGTTGCAAGCTATGCTGTCTGAAAAAGACGGGGTGATTGGGGAAAAAGAAACACTGATTGCAGAGCAAAGTGACATCATCGAAAAGAAGTCTGATGTCATCGATTCACTTAAAAAGCGCGTTGAGTTACTCGAAGAGTATTTACGCTTATCTAATAGCAAACGCTTTGGCAGCAGCTCTGAACAAACCCCGCCAGAGCAAGGTAACTTGTTC
>NZ_PJCF01000044.1 GCF_002835935.1 Paraglaciecola sp. MB-3u-78
AAGGGGTATCCTGTTAGCTCCACTACCCACTACATGTTGTGTTTAGCGCTTTTTGATATTTTCATAACTAACGGGCGGTGTAACCACCGCTTGTTCAAGCAATCTATAAAATAGTAAACCACGTGAATTAGATGCTCGACGATTAAAACGAAAGGCATATTCGTCGAGATAACTATCTAAATGTTCATGCCCTACTGAGCCTTGATGAGTTCCTAATATCCATCTTTTCAATAGTGAAGCGACTCTATGCACACCGACTAGCGTCTCATGAGCAGGCTCTTTAGACCCAAGTTGAACCAACTTATTACGCTCATAACCAAGCTCATAAATTCTATGATAGGCACTTGAACCATCTGTTTGGACGACTGAACCGGGCTCTATCGTTTCTTGTATAAACGAATGCAATTGAACTTGCGTTGCCGCTTCAATACGTTTTAACCTTATTCTGCCAAATCCCTTGGGCTTTTTAATTTCAACCGCTATCGCCACAATTGATTTCTTACTTTGGGCACAAGGAGCACGGGTTTTGGCTTTATCAGCGCCACCCACGTAGGTTTCATCTACTTCGACAATACCTGATAATTTTCCGCGACTGGGGTTGACCATCGCCCGCCGGTAACGATGTAACATTGTCCATGCAGTTTGATAACTACCTAACCCAAGTAACCTTTGCAGACCTAACGCACTCACTCCGTGCTTTTCATTAGTGATATACCAAGCTGCGGCAAACCAATTAGTTAAGGGAGTTCGGCTTTTTTCAAATAGTGTTCCTGCTGTCACCGTGCCTTGATATCGACATATAGAACACATCATTCGACCGCGAGTTAAGTGATAAGGTTTGGATAATTTGAGACAACGTGGGCATACAAAACCAGAGGGCCAACGTAAGTGCTCCAGAAACTGAAGGCATGCATTATCATCCGGAAACCATTGTAAAAACTGAGTCCAATTTCCGGGATAATCTCTACCTGATTTTAGTGAATTTGATGAAATAGCCACCACTACATATTGACATAGGTGGAGCTAAGTGGATACCCCT
>NZ_PJCF01000045.1 GCF_002835935.1 Paraglaciecola sp. MB-3u-78
CCGTATACGAGGCCCGTACGTACGGTTCTGTGAGAGGGATGAGGCATAAGCCTCACCCTACTCGATGTTGCTTAGTTGCTCATAAAGCTGCCTGTAGTGTAAAACGTGTTTTTCTACCGTCTTTGCTGCGACGGTTAGTTGTTTGCCATCAAAATAGTAACCGAGAAAATCCCAGCCTTTTGATATTTTACCAATAAAGGTTTTATCCGGCGCTTGCTCCACTTTTAATTGATGAAAGTGTTGGTTGACTGCTCTCACCGCTTTGCGCAAGTGCCAGCGGGTTTTGGCCAATACAATGACGTCATCCATATACCTGCGATAAAAATAGCGAGGGTCACCTTCCATCTGCTCATCTAAGGCTTTTAAGTAATATGCGGCGATTACCGGTGATAAGGGGCAACCTCGCGATATACCACAAGTAATGGACTTAAACGTACCGCCTCTTTCAACGCTGCGTTTCACAAACTGCACTAACAAGCGCCAGATAAACGGGTCAGTAACATCCTTATCAAGCTGTCTAAGCAATATCGTATGGTCAATGGACTCATAATAGCCCTTTACATCGGTTTTCATAACATAAGTGTAATCAGGCAGGGCTGCTTGCAGAGCACTGACGGTGGCTTTTAGTCCCCCATGCCCTTTGATATGAGTACAAAGTGAGGATAATGCCAAAGCATCCGGTAAGGCCATAGCTAACATCTTTAATACCAGCGCATCTTGTGATGACCACAAATGAAGGGTTTCACCATCAGCTTTCGTGACCACACTGAGCGGCAGTAAAGTATAATCTTGCTTGTACATAAGGGGTCAGGTCTTGAATTTTGCACAAAATTCAAGACCCCACACTTTGCTAAATAAATATTTGTACATGTTTTAAAATTATCTTGGTGCAAGCAGATTATTTTAAAGACAATTAAAATGATAGGGAAGTAATACATGACACAGCATGGCATGGCATATATACGGGCTTACGGGACAAAACATTCAGTTT
>NZ_PJCF01000046.1 GCF_002835935.1 Paraglaciecola sp. MB-3u-78
ATTAACACCGGTCAACCCAAAATTGCGTTTATCTAGAGTACCGGCATGAGGAAAGAGTTTGAGTTAACCCGTTGGGTCAAGCATCGGCTGTGGCACAACCACCGAGGGCGTTAGGATGGCGATGATGTTTATTCATTATTGAACCACGAACCTAGATTGAAACCAGGTGTCACGACGGATTAAGTAAGGTAGGCGCTGTTCATCGAAAGATGAATAATCCACGGATATCAGCAGGACAACCGACGAATTTACTTGCTTCATTCAATGGGTTAACTCAATTTATTTAAAAGGCAAAAGGCTTTAAAAAAAGAAGCAGGATATCGCTTGTTTTACTTGACGTGGGGAGTCATACCAACGCCCAATTAACGGGCAAAAAATAGTGGGCTAAAATAGGAACGAAGTGACAAAAGCCCGCTGTTTTTTGTCCTTGTTGAATTGCTTGTTATGTGTTGATTACACAGATATATTTAAACGAGCTAGAATGAGTAAATCGACAAATTTTCCAGCCTTAAAATTACAACATTTTTTTTCACCCTCAACTTTAAAACCAAACTTTTGATAGAGGGATAATGCAGCTTCATTGTCAGGATAAACTTCTAATTCTAAGCGTAATATGTTTAACCAATTGTCAGCTTGATTAATAGCCTCTGCAAGTAACTGCTTCCCAACACCTTTGCCATGACTATCTGGATGAACAGCAATAGCTAACGATGCTGAATGTTTTTCTCTTGGCTTATTTGACAAAATAAGACTTACATGTCCAATCACTTTATCATCTAATTCGGCGATCAATATGTAATCCGTTGGACTTTGAAAAAATTTATCTACATCACGAGAACTTAAAAATGGAACTTGAGACGTATTCTCTGTTACAGAAGCATAACTATAAATTTCTGCTAAATCCTTGAGATCTGATTGATCAAAATGTCTAATATTTAATTTCAAGTTAACACCTTAATTTTAAAAAACATA
>NZ_PJCF01000047.1 GCF_002835935.1 Paraglaciecola sp. MB-3u-78
GGCGTAATCAAGCTACAGGTGTGAACTATATCTGGATAATGGCAAATGGCCAGATAGCCAATCGTTATGTGCTCAATACTATCAACGGGGATTGGACGATAGCCGGGGCCGGGGATTTGGACGGCGATGGCACGGATGACATTATTTTGCGAAACCAGGTGGATGGTCGAAACTGGGCGTATTTGATGGAAAGCGGTCAAATCAAGGCCAGCGAGCTCATTAATACGGTCGGTATGGGCTGGCAAATTGCTGACATGGGCGATTACGATGGAGATGGTAAGGCAGACTTGTTATGGCGCAATGAAAGCACGGCTAGAAACATCGTGCACCTGATGGATGGCCTGACAATCAAAGACAAAGGTGTACTCAGACCCACTGACAACACTTGGCAGTTGGCGCAATAGAAGGTCAGACTGTTAAACGATAAAAAGCGGAAAGGTAACTCACCTTTCCGTTTTTTTTTATCACGACAACTCTGAATAAAACGCGAGCTGAAATAATGATGGCGATGTTGCCTTACGTAGAGCAGTAGATGGCTCAAGGCGTATTCCAATGGTTGAGCGGCTATAAGCTACCCGGCATTCGTTGGCCTGCAAGAGCCGGAAGATTGGTTTGATGTAGCGCTTACTTATCAATTACGCAAGCATCCTAATCCTTTGAGGGTTATCGTCATTATGTTGCTGCTTATTACAATACAACACCCGAGGCACTATTGAGGTGTACTCGTGGACCACAGCATGGCAATGCGCCACGGATGCATATTAACATCCAACCCGATCACCTAATAACATTGATGCCGATCACCTAATAACATCCATCCCGATCACTCAATAACATCGAAGCCGATCACTTTATGGTTAAAATGTTATTGAGTGACCGGCTTAATGTTATTGCCCAACTTTTACTCTTTTTTGTCTT
>NZ_PJCF01000001.1 GCF_002835935.1 Paraglaciecola sp. MB-3u-78
GAACAATCTGCTGAATTTGGGTAATGGCGCTGATAATGATCCCACAGACATTGATTTCATCGCCAAAGTAAACGCCCACACGATAAGCGTACATGATCTGGCAAGCAGCGAACGTCTCGCTACACTTGATTTCAAGCAGCGTTATAATAAGGGTGTGGATAACATCGAAGCCTTGTTTGGTTCAGGTTTCACTCATCATCATTGATCTAAAGCTGATTAACAGAGCCAAAGCGTGGCTCTGTTACCTCAACAAACAGGTCAAATGATAGCTAGTGTGGACTGCGAGCTGATGTCTATGCCAAAAGTTGCAATAATAATATCTGGTTTTGCTGTGTTACTGCTTGCGGTGGCCATAATTGTGCTACAACCTACTGGCCCCCAAACTAGGCCTTTGCTGTCTTTTAGCGCCCCTTTTGTCTTCGGCCATTTCAATATTCCCGCTGACAATCCCCTTACTGCAGAGGGGGTTAAACTGGGCCGCAGACTATTTTATGACCCACTGTTATCCGCCAACAACAGGGTGTCCTGTGCCACCTGTCATCTACAACAGTTGGCCTTTACCGATGGTAAGGCCCACTCTGTGGGCGTGTCTGGTATCCCACTGCCATTTAATAGCATGAGTCTGGCAAATACGCTGTGGGGACCACAACACTTTTTCTGGAATGGTCGCGCACAATCCTTAGAAGAGCAGGCATTGATGCCCATCCAAGATCCCAATGAGATGGCTCAGGATATGAACGAATTAATCGACAAATTAAGGGCCGACGAAGTCTATGTGAGGCTATTTGGTGCGGCCTACGGCGAGATTAGTGCAAAGAACATTGGTCGAGCCATTGCCAGTTTTGAGCGCACACTCATTTCTGCCAACTCAAAATATGACCAATTTTTGCGTGGTGAGCTAAAACTCAATACACAGGAAGAGCGGGGGCGGAAGTTGTTCATGGCTCATCCTGATGCCAAAGCCAGTTTGCGTGGTGGTAATTGTATAGACTGCCACAGCCAGTTTCTCACCAGTGGCTTCAACACACAATTTGACGGTTTTACTAACAATGGCCTGGAGGCGGAAGAGACGCTCGAGCCAGGGCTCGAAGCACTTACCGGTTTAGCCGCCGACAGAGGTAAATTTAAGGTTCCAAGCTTAAGAAATATAGCGCTCACCGCTCCTTACATGCATGACGGACGGTTTAGTTCACTGGAACAAGTACTCGATCACTACAATGGTGGGATCAAGCTCAGTTCTACCTTGAGTCCTTTGATTTTTGAAGCCAATAATCAACAAAATGATAGCACTTTGAGCCTAAATCTTAACAAGGAAGAGAAACAGGCACTTATTGCATTCTTACATACTTTAACTGATAACACTTTTATCAATGACAAGCGTTTCTCTGATCCTTTTAGCAAACAGGTACAACACAATGAATAAAGTTTGGATCGCCATTTTCACTGTCATACTGATCCTGGCCGGCAGTGCTTATATGGCTTTTTATTATCACCAGAGCGGTTCTGTGATACTTGAATTTCATGCTCGTGTAGGTGATAAATCACTTGAATTTGGTCAGCCCCTTTATCCCAACCCTGGCGGAAAGGGGCGTTTTAGCATAAGGGCGTTTCAAGTCTACCTTAGCGATATTCACTTAGTAGGCAGCAAGCAAGACTATCAGGTAAGTGATAGTTATCACTTGGCAAGGTTTGACAATGAAACCAGGCGCTACCGCATAGAATTAAGCGACGTGCCCTACGACGAATACTCCGATGTAATGATTTCTATCGGTGTAGACGAGGAGGCAAACTCCTCTTTGATGCCAAGGGGAGATCTTGATCCTAATGGCAGAATGGCCTGGAGCTGGGAAGTGGGCTACAAATTCTTGTTATTCGAAGGCGGGCTGGAGCAAGAGAATAGCCGACTGCCCCTAGTTTACCATGTGGGGTTTAGTGAAAACCTCAAAAAGCAGCGATTCAATCTACCTAAAACCATAACACCGGGCTCGGCGCCCATTCATTTCGATGTCGATGTGCTGGCCTTGTTTGACTCCCATCAGTCCATCGACATGGCCACCCTGCCCTCGGTGAAATTTGATCGTAACGATGCCAGCTTATTAGCTGAGAATTACGCCAACCTGCTCAGTTTGTCGGTCAAGGAAAGTCATAATCCCGTTGAAAACTGAGCTGACACAATTATCAGCTGTCTAAATAACTGGAATCAATGGGGGTGACGTTGATTGACCAAAGTTTGTAATTGAAACAAAAACTGTAGTTCAACCCTTTGACTGTCCGAGAACTCTGTAAACTTGCAGTAGAAGGCGTCGTTACTGACTGACGGTTGAACGCTCATTTCTATCGGTGATATCACATCTCAAATCAATGTTTTAAACAATTGCAATCGTTCTAAAAAATCTTGTATTTTTATTCTTGTTAATTGTTGGCTTTTTCAGCGAAAACAAAAAATGTGTTCTACTCTTTATACGAACTCAACCAAGGAGAATACTGATGCTCCAGCTAAATAAAAAGAAAATATTACTTACCACTGCTGCACTATTGATCGCTGGCACTGTCCATGCAGATGCAGATGATAACAATGTCCTGATCACGAAAGCAAAATCCGCAGCACCATCCATGATCAGTGCCAATGCCACGATAATGTATCGTGGAAAAATACTCGTAGAAGGAAGCAACGGCTGGATTTGCTTGCCAGAAACCATGCCCGATGACAATGCGCCGATGTGCAACGATGCAGTGTGGATGGAAATGATGGCCGGAGTGGGCACTAAAACCCCATTTACTGCAACCAAAATGGGATTTTCCTATATGTTACAAGGCGATGGAGGTGTGTCAAACTCCACACCCTACCACGCAGACCATATGAATGCGCCCGACTTTATTAAGGAAGGTCCGCACCTGATGATCATTGTGCCCAAAGCTACACTTAAAGGCATTACCAATGACCCTCAAGTAGGTGGCCCTTATGTGATGTGGGGCGAAACCGATTATGCACATATTATGATCCCAGTGGAGGATAGGAAGTAAGTTAAACGAAGAACCAAATAAAAGTATCCGGCGAAAAGTCGGCTCTTTTGATGTTGAGAGGGACTGACTTTTATAGCACCTATAATGTAACACCCACAACGCTGTTCGACAGCGTATTGCGAACATCACTTAATCTGGCCGCTCCCTCTTCGTGTCTCGCACTCAGGAGTAGACAAAAACGTAGGACGGTCAGATGAATTGAGGCGATATAGGTACTGTAATGGGTGCTTTGTTCTTTCATAAATCCCAATCCGTATAAAGAAGTTTCTGAGAGAGTAATTCTTTATACGGATTGGTATCAAACGCAGCTTGCACTCACTTCTCACTTCTCACAACGACACCACTTCAACAGACTCTACGCCACCCCACCGCGGTAACTCAACCCAAGTGGCATCAGGTCTCCACGTAGTGGCCCACGCGGGAAAATTTTCAGCAGGCATGGGGTGTGCAATGCCAAAACCTTGTGCCAGTTCACAGCCCAGCTTTAGCAGTGCAGTGCCATGTTCATTCGTCTCAACCCCTTCAGCGATAGCCTGAAGTTTGAAGGCAGCAGCCAACCCAATCACTCCGACCAGAATGGCCATGTCATCCTGGTCATAAAGCATGTCCCGCACAAAGCTCTGGTCAATCTTGAGCTGTTTGACACGTAGCTGTTTCAGGTAGGTCAGTGAAGAATAGCCGGTGCCAAAGTCATCTAGGGCAAATGTCACCCCGATCTCAGCACATTTTTCGATCACCTGAGACATATGCGTCATGTCCGACAAGGCGCTGGTCTCCAGCACTTCAAGCACTAGGGTGCTCGGTTTAATCTGCGAATGCTTTGCCAGAATTTTTTTCAGGCGCTCTACAAAGTCGCCTTGCTGTAACTGGCGTGCACCTACGTTGATACTCACGGGCAAGTCCAGTCCTTCGCAGCTCCACTGCTCCATCTGAGCCAGGGCAGTATCGGTCACCCACTCCCCAACCTCAATGGCCAGCGGGTCATCTTCGATCACCGGAAGGAACGCGTCAGGGAGCAGAAGGCCCCTCTTAGGATGCCGCCAGCGGATCAGGGCTTCAGCCCCAACGACGGCGCCGGTTCGCATGTTGACCTTGGGCTGGTAATGCAAAACAAATTCGTGTTGTTCCAGTGCCTTGCGAATGCGCTGCAGACTTTCGTGGTGACCCCGGATACTATCATCCTGCAAGACATCAAAGAGATGAAAGCGATTTTTGCCAGACAATTTGGCCTGATACATTGTCTGGTCAGCCTGACGCAGCAATTGATCGGCTTCGATGTCTTCGGACTGAGGGTAGAAGGTCACACCTAGGCTGGCTGAAACCTGCAGCATCAAATTGCCCAGTTGTTGAGTTTCCGCCGCAGCGTCTACCAGCCGGGTCAGCATCGGCACACAACTCATGGAGTTTTCCAGACCGACCAGCACGGCAACAAACTCGTCACCGCCAATACGCGCCAGTGTGTCGCCTTCGCGCAGCGTGCTTCGCATGGCACCACCCAGCATGACCAGCAATTGATCGCCCACATTGTGCCCATAGCGATCATTAATAGCCTTGAAGCCATCAAGATCGATGTAGACGACTGCTACTACCTGGTTGCGTCGCTTGGCCTGAGCCATCGCCTGCTGCAGGCGGTCGGACAGCAACGCCCGGTTAGGCAGATTGGTCAGCACATCGAAATGGGCCATGTGCTGCAACTGATTTTGATGTTCCTTAATGGCAGTGACGTCAGAAAACAATCCGACGTAGTGTTCTATTTCCCCATCGATGCCAAGCACTGCCGCGATGTTCATCGAACAGACATATTCCCCACCACTTTTCAGACGGTTGCATAATTCGCCCTCCCAATGGCCATTTTGGGCCAGACCCGACCACATACTAGTGTAGAAATCCTTACCTTGATGCATCGAGCTGAGCATACTCGGGTGCTTGCCCAGGACTTCCTCACGGCCATACTCTGTGATACGTGTAAAAGCATCGTTGACATTCAAAATGATCCCTTGTGCATTCGTAATCATGATGCCTTCGCGCGCATAAGTAAAAACGCTGGCCGCCTGAATGAGACTCTCGGCCTTCTTGCGCTGGGTCACGTCCCGGGCCGCCGCAAACACGCCCAGCACCTTGCCGGCATCATCGCGGTAGACGCTGGCGTTGTAGAGCACGTCGGTGATCTTGCCGCTGATGTGACGGATAGCCAACGGGTAGTCGGTCACAAAGCCCTTGGCAAAGACTTGCTGGTAGCCTTCGCGGGCCTGCACGGGGTCGGTAAAGTAGTCGGCGAAGTCGCTGCCTACCAGATCAGCCCGCTCGACCCCCGTGACCTGTTCGGTGGCGGTATTGACGTCGGTAATCTTGCCCTCGGCACTGATCGTCACCAACGGATCCAAACTGGCCTCAATCAGGCTACGGGAATACTGGGATACCTGCTTAACCAGCTCCTCGGCCTTCTTGCGCTCGGTCACGTCACGGGCCGCCGCAAACACGCCCAGCACCTTGCCGGCATCATCGCGGTAGACGCTGGCGTTGTAGAGCACGTCGGTGATCTTGCCGCTGATGTGACGGATAGCCAACGGGTAGTCGGTCACAAAGCCCTTGGCAAAGACTTGCTGGTAGCCTTCGCGGGCCTGCACGGGGTCGGTAAAGTAGTCGGCGAAGTCGCTGCCTACCAGAGCAGCCCGCTCGACTCCCGTGACCTGTTCGGTGGCGGTATTGACGTCGGTAATCTTGCCCTCGGCACTGATCGTCACCAACGGATCCAAACTGGCCTCAATCAGGCTACGGGAATACTGGGATACCTGCTCAATCATAGCTATCAGAATGCCTTATTTAATAAAATTCATGCCTACGTAGATTATTCAGGGCTGAGCTATGCTGTATATATATACACACTGTATAGGTAACCATTATAATGAACATGCAAGAAGCCAGCTTTTTAGCATGGCAACAATATTTTAGCTCAGAAGAAGATTGTTTGGTCTATTTATTTTCTTGGCTCGGAGAAAGGCAGTATATCGGCCCTTGTATTAAGGACGCTCTCATTGGTGGTAAACAGAAAGGCAAGCAAGGTCGCGGTGCAAGTGGGAAAACGAGTGTGATGATAGCTTGTGACAGCTGTGAGGAAAAAAGCCGGGTTTATCACTATGCCAAGGCCCAATTAATTTCCACGGCATTTATCTTGACAGCTAATAGTTTGCAGAGACTGTCCAAATTCGTGTGTTGCTGCGGATCAATTATTACCATTTTTTTCCATTGTTTTTTTGTCTTCCACCACGAAAAGGATAGAGGCTTTTATACCCAAGGTGTTGAGCGAGTGATCGATGCATTTACAGGTTTTTCGAGTCTTAATACATAAAAATTACTTGGGTCAAAGCAGAATGCAGTTGTTGCGAAATGGCTCTACTTTCAAATTTAACGAAAACTAAATTTTATACTATCCTTAATGAGCAGCCTATTCACTGACAGTGTTGTTCCTGTTGGAGCATCAACCATTCTTCGAGAAACATTACTATGTGGCTATTCATCATCAATTCAGTTCGACCCAAGAGATTGAGTAGAGTGCTGATCTTGTCGTTGTTGCTCAGTAGCTGTGCATCAATGGATGACAATAATAAACAGCGCCAGGTGGCTTCGGTAATTTCATATCTCTTCCCCGATACACAAGAGGTACCCACAGCAAACTCTAATATTGCACACATTACTGTTCCATTCCGGATAGGTATCGCTTTTGTGCCAGATAATGCGTCGCCTGAGTTTCGTCTACCTGAAAATGAGCGACTCAAATTAGCCGGCCAAGTGCGCGATGCTTTTTCTCACTATCCATTCGTCCAAGAGATTGTGCCCGTGCCGTCGGTTTACCTAAAATCTGAAGGAGGATTTGCCAATCTCGAGCGGGTTGCATCTTTACTCAGCTTAGATGTGATCGCCTTAATATCATTTGATCAAGTACAAAATTCAGGAGCTTCAGGTTGGTCATTTTTATATTGGACGGGGATTGGGGCGTACATTGTCGAAGGAGATCAATACGATATTCTCACTTCCGTTGAGACAACAGTATTCGACATTAAAAGTCAACGTTTGTTAATGCGTGCGGGAGGGATATCTACTATTCAAGGAGCAGCCACTTGGGTCGGTTTTTCGGAATACGCTAGGGCAGCTCGCACACAAGGCTTTGTTGATGCCATCGACAAAATGATTAAAGAATTGCATGTCGAAGTGAAAATGTTTCGTGAAAATGCGGTGAAAGATCCAATGATTAATCTTTTGTTACCAAAGGGATACAACCCAAATTAGAAAATAATCAGCACGTTAATAACGATTCAAACTGTTCAATCGGCACCGGTTTGCTAAAATAAAAGCCCTGAAATTCCTTGCAGCCTAACTGTTTAAGTAGCGATAACTGAGCTTCGGTTTCTACTCCTTCAGCTATGACACAAATATCGAAGATTTTTGCTATATCGATAATGGCTTTCACCATCATTTCACTATGTTTATCTGACGATATGTCTCGCACAAAACTCTTATCAATTTTTATTTGATCCATAGGTAATTGATTTAAATACGACAGCGATGAATATCCGGTACCAAAATCATCCAAAGACAAACTCACTCCAATCGCTTTTAAATCATGCATTTTCGCAATCCCAAGGGAGATATTTTCCACCATAATGCTCTCTGTCAATTCCAGTTTTAATAACGAGGCATCAACGTTAAAACGTAGCAAGATATCGGTGATTTTTTTAACAAAATTGGCTTGCTGAAATTGTTTCACGCTAACATTGACCGCCAGCGTGAGATGGCTTGTTTGTTCGTTTTTAGACCAGAGTTGAAGTTGTTGACAAGCGGTTTCCAACACCCAGTCACCTATGTCGAGTATTAACAAACTCGCTTCTGCAATAGGAATGAAATCTGTTGGGGAAACTTCGCCACGCAGAGGCTGATTCCAGCGTATCAGGGCTTCTGCTCCTATCGGTTGCTGTTCGCTATTCAACTGAACCTGATAGTACAAATTAAATTGCTTATTCAGTACTGCAAGAGCTAGGTCATTTTCCAGTGAAGCTCTAGATTCGACCTCCAACTGCATAGTTGGATCGAAGAAACGGACGCAATTACGGCCCGCCTCTTTTGCTTGATACATCGCCAAATCTGCTTGTTTAAGTAAGTCAAACGACGATACATTATTGTCATGATACAAGGACACACCAATGCTGGGTGAGCTAAGATATTTAATGCCTCTAAGTAAATAAGGTGCAGACAGGGATGATCGAACCTTTTCAGCTATTAAAGCGGTTTTATGAGATACCGCACTTTTAGTACCTTCTATATTATTGATTAATATAATAAATTCGTCCCCCCCCAAACGTGCAGCGGTGTCCTCTTCACGAACACAGAATTTAATCCGGTTTGCCACTTCAATCAGTAATAGATCACCAAAATCATGTCCTAATGTATCGTTAAGTGACTTGAACTTGTCCATATCAAGGAACAATACGGCCCCGTAATGATTACACCGTGCCGACGCCAACAAATCCACACCCAAACGATCCATTAACAAACGTCGGTTTGGCAAGCTGGTCAGCGTATCATAAAAAGCCAGTTTCTTAATTTCTTGTTCGGCTCGGTTACGTTTGGTGGTATCGCTAAAAATGCTGACATACTCTGTTGTTAACCCTTTAGTATTTTTGACGGCAGTGATGATCATATGTTTGGGGTATAAGTGCCCGTCTTTATGTTTATCCCATACTTCACCCGACCATGAGCCTTTCTTCAACACCTGTACCCACATATGCTCCATAAACATATTGCTCTGGCGATTAGAATTTAATATTCGTGGATTTTTTCCTATAACTTCGTGCGAACTGTAGCCGGTAATGTCTTGAAATGCGGCATTGACTTGGATAATTTTGGAATCAGCATTGGTAATCATAATGCCATCACCGGATTCAAATACCGTTGCCAAAACCCTTAAAGACTCAATATTTTCCTTCAATGTGCATTGCTGGTCATGCAATTTTTTGTTTATCTGCTTTAGAGAGCGATTATGTTTTTCAATTCTTTGCCTTTGTTGCTCCAAAACTTTATTTTGCTGATCCAGTTGAGTGAAAGTTTGTATTTTATTCAATAAAATATTCGGATTAATCGGTTTAGTTAAAAAGTCCACTGCTCCCGATTCAAAACCTTTCATAATGTAGTATTCCGATGAATACACCGCCGAGAGGAATATAATAGGAATCTGTTGAGTATTCTTTTTAACTCTGAGAAATTCCGCCAACTCAAAGCCATCCATTTCTGGCATCTGCACATCTAGTAGAATTAGAGCGAAGTCGTGATGCAAAGTTAATTTCAACGCTTGTGGACCACTGGTGGCTGTAAAGATCTCCACCGGCAAGCCCTGTCCATGATCAATGATGGTTAATTCCAGGGCCAGAATATTTTCTTTTTTGTCATCCACAATGAGAATTTTTGATTTCTCGGTCATTGTTGATTTCTTGGTCATCTTTGATTCCGCCACCATGTGTTCTTAAATTTACTTCTTTACCGGTTAGTTTTTTACTTACCTCAGTAACGACAGTTATTGTCACAAGGTAAAATTTGCGATTTCTACTAACAAAGGTCCAATCTTCTCCAGTGGCAGTAAATAATCTGGCACTACCAGATCAAGAGCCGCTTGTGGCATTTTTTTTACTTCCGCTGTCGTGGGATCTTCGACCACTGTAATTCCCCCATACGCTTTTATGACTTTCAAGCCCTGGCTTCAAACGCTCTTTTTCATCGGCTTCCTTGACGCTTAACTGACATATTCCATTTAACATCCGGTATAAAAAATCATCTGCGGATTTCCACCGCCGGTGCAGCACAATAATCACTGATAAAGCCATATGACGTTCCAATGCCGGAAGAATTATTTTCAACGCATTCATTCCTCCAGCAGACCCCCCAATCACTATGGCTTCAACTTTCGATTTCAAAATAGTGTCTCAATGTTTTATTTTCTGGTAGATTTTTTCTTCTTTATTGAAATCCTTAAAATGATCTCTGACAGTCGAAAAATCCAGGCTTTCTTTGCTACCCAGAGCAATAAAACCGGTATAATGCAGACTCTCATCAAATCGCGTAAGCACTTTATTTTGCAGGGATTTATCAAAGTATATGAGTACATTTCGGCATAAGATTAGATGCATCTCGCCAAACACACCATCAGTCACCAAATTATAGTTGGCGAAAGTAATATTCTTCTTCAAAGATTTATTAACAATCAATGAATCGTATTTAGCATAAAAATATTCATTTAATGAATGCGTTCCCCCTGTTTGTTGATAATCTCCAGCCGCGGCTGTGATATCACTCAGCGGATAAATACCTTTTTTTGCCGTTGCTAGAGAATCGTCATTAAAATCAGTCACAAAAATTGTGGCTTTGTCATAAAGGCCCTCTTCTTTCAATAATATCGCCAATGAATAAGCCTCTTCCCCAGTTGCACACCCTGCGTGCCAAATTTTGACAAAAGGAAATGTCTTCAAATAGGGGATCACTTTTTTCCGTAACGCCCTGTAAAACAAAGGGTCCCTGAACCAGTCAGTCACAGTTATCGAAAAATGAGACAGCAACCATTTAAAAAAACTTTCTTCCACTAAAATTTTTTGAATAAGGTCCATAACTGTAAGGCAATCCGATTTCAGTAATGCATCTCTGACCCGTCGTTTGATAGACACTCTGGCATAAGCCCTAAAATCATGACCATAACGTTGATAGATGGCTTCCAGTAGCAAATTTATTTCTATATTTTCGATGTCGTCCTTGTTCATGACTCTTTGCTCACTTGTACATCCAGATGCGCAACATAGAAAACAAACGTTGTGCATCCACAGGCTTGCACAGGTAGTCACTTGCTCCGGCTGCAATACATTTATCGCGATCTTCCTTCATGGCTTTGGCAGTCAAGGCGATAATCGGCAATTTTTTAAATCGTGCCTGAGTGCGAATTTGTCGAATGGTTTCGCAACCATCTATGCCAGGCATCATGATATCCATCAGCACCACGTCAACGAGCGGGCTATTTTTCAAGATATCTAAGGCGACTTTTCCATCTTCAGCAGCGAGGACTTCGATCCCCTTCTCCTCTAGGATTGCAGAAACCGCAAATATATTCCTCACGTCGTCATCAACCAACAATATTCTTTTACCCTTGAATACCATTTCAATATCATAAAGATCATGAATAATTTTTTGTTTTTCCGGAGGTAATTTTCCAATACTCTGGTGCAAAAACAGAGCTGTTTCATCCAATAAACGGTCATCTGAATCGCACCCCTTAATGATGATGGAATCCGAGTATTGGAGCAGTTTTTTATGTTCTGCTTTGCTAAGAACTTTCCCGGTATAGATGATGATGGGAGGAATTTGGAGGTTTTTCTCTAATGCCAATTTCTCCAGCAATTCAAATCCTGACATATCCGGCAACTTTAAATCCAAAATAACACAATCGAAATTTTCTGATGTCAGTGCCTTTAATCCTTCCTTGCCGGTTAAGGCCGCGGTAATGTTAACATCGCCGCTTTCTATCAAGCGCTGAATAGCAATTTGGGAGGGTTCATCATCTTCAATGATCAACAAATCCTTAACCGCTTTGGAGGTCAAATTAACCAGTTTATTTAAGGCTCCATCCAACTGCTCCTGAGTGACGGGTTTGGAAATAAATCCAATGGCACCCAAATTTTGATGGCCTTTATTTTTATCATCAACTGACATAAAGTGGACTGGAATATGACGTGTTTGTTGATTCTCTTTCAGTGCACTCAAGACAGACCGGCCATCGATGCCGGGAAGATGAATATCCAGGATGATGACATCTGGCAGATATTGCTCTGCGAGCATTAAGCCTTCTTCTCCCGTGGACGTTGCGACGCACAGCAAATCATGCTCGCGGCCTTGATTAATCAGAATTTGCGCAAAATTGGCATCGTCTTCAATCACCAGCATGATTTTTTTACCGTCCGAACGACTCCCCAATTCCAACATAAGCTCACGGTCATCATCGACCTGATAATCTAGTGGAGCAAGAAAGGTTTGGATTTGCTTAATTTCCGCAGCAGCCTTAACATCTTTAACCTCGTCCTTTACCTCCTGCCTGCTTTTTTTGTAACTCCCTGCCACGGCTCTTTTGTCACGGGGCATCTCTGACAGATGGCCCCTGCTTTGCTTTGTAATAGGAATGTATAAGGTAAACGTTGAGCCTTTACCTATTTTACTTTGCAGTTGAATCTCTCCTCCAAGTAATTCGGCTAAATCATTGGAAATAGACAGGCCCAGCCCGGTTCCACCAAATGTCCTCGCTGTTCCTCCTTCAGCTTGCTGAAAAGCTTCAAAGACCATTGATTGTTTATCTGCATGAATACCGATACCCGTGTCGGTGAAAGCAATCAACATGGTATTTGAATGTTCTAGACTGCTTTTGAAAAGATGCTCATCGCTGCTTGGCCTACTAAAATTGACGGTGATGCTTCCTGCCTCAGTAAACTTGATCGCGTTCGACATAATATTTTTCAAAATCGACTCCAAACAATTCCGATCCGAATAAATGGCTACGGGCAAACTAGGATCAGTCTTAATGATAAATTCTAAGCCCTTCTCCTCCATCATGTGACTGAAGTTGCGCTGCAGACTTTCAATAATATCTGCAATGGCAACGGGGCTTATTTCGATGTCCCTTTTTCCCGCTTCAATTTTGGAGAGGTCCAGAACTTCATTGATTAAAATAAGGAGATCTTGCCCACACTGGTGAACGATTGTGGCAGATTGGACTTGTTTGGGGGTCAAGTTATCTTCCGTATTTTTGGCCAGGCTAGCAGAAAGTAACAGCATACTGTTCAGCGGTGTTCGTAATTCGTGGGACATATTGGCTAAGAATTCGGATTTGTATTTACTGGAAATAGCTAGCTCCTCAGTCTTTTTTTCTAACTCGTCATTTTTCTTGTTAATTTCACTTTTCTGTACTTCGAGGCCATCGTTCGCAAATCGCAGTTTTTCTGTCTGTGCGGCCAAATCTGCGGATTGCTCTTCCAATTCCTCGTTACTCACCCTCAATTCTTCTGACTGGCTTTCCAATATTTCGGCTTGGTTTTGGCTTGCTTCGAACAGCTCTTTCATTTTAGCGGCGGCTTTGGCCGTATTGAAAATAGTGGAAAGGGTTACTCTTGTGCTAACTAACAATTCCAACTCAGTGTCTGAAAACTCTTTGAACGAACCTAGTTCAATCACTCCACACAACTGCCCATCATGCATAAAAGGACAAACCACCACATTTCGAGGGACAGCGTCACCAGTGGCAGAGCCAATTCGCGTGTAATTATCAGGAATATTAGTGACTGAGATAAGTTCCTGCTCATATGCCGCTTGCCCTACTAAGCCTTCGCCTATCTGAATCCGCTCATTTAAATTTTTACGTTTAGAAAAGGCATAGCTACCCGCGAGCTTTAAATCATTGGATTCCTCTTCTAGCAGATACAAAGCACCAATCTGAGCGCCGAGATATTTTGCCAAATAGGTAATAATGTTTCGCGATAGAGTTGTTTCATCCTGGGTGCCAAGTAGTTTCTGGTTTAGATCGTTTTGCCCTGTTTTAAGCCAATCTTGCTTTTGGTTTTTATCGTTCAGATCCTTTAGCATCTCGATCATCCCATTCATCGAATGCCCCAACAGATCGTCCTTACCTTTTATTTCAACTTTCGCGTCTAGGATCGCTCCGGATCCAATCACTTCAGCGACCTTTGCAATATCTCTCAAAGTAGCGGTCATGTTCTGCATCGCCAGGCCTAACTCATCTTTGTCACTGCGAGGTGAGATATCGGCAAGGTAGTTGCCCACAGAAATCTGGTTGGCCTGGGCAGCGATGTTTTTTAAGGAGGCAATCATCGTGTTGACGGCATTGGCCAGCAGATCGTTCTCCCCTTTAATCTCGATAGCCATGTCCAGATCGCCCAGGGCGACTTGCTCAACAACATTGGAGGCTTGACGCAAGGTTAAGGTCATCGCTTGCATGGCCGAGCCAATGACATCCTGGTTACTGCGAGGCTGGATGTCAGCCAGATAATCCCCTTGCGCTAGAATACTCACCTGGCGGGCCACATCCTTTAGCATCTCGATCATCCCATTCATCGAATGCCCCAACAGATCGTCCTTACCTTTTATTTCAACTTTCGCGTCTAGGATCGCTCCGGATCCAATCACTTCAGCGACCTTTGCAATATCTCTCAAAGTAGCGGTCATTTTCTGCATCGCCAGGCCTAACTCATCTTTGTCACTGCGAGGGGCGATATCGGCAAGGTAGTTGCCCACAGAAATCTGGTTGGCCTGGGCAGCAATGTTTTTTAAGGAGGCAATCATCGTGTTGACGGCATTGGCCAGCAGATCTTTCTCCCCTTTAATCTCGATAGCCATGTCCAGATCGCCCAGGGCGACTTGCTCCACAACCTTGGAGGCTTGACGCAAGGTTAAGGTCATCGCTTGCATGGCCGAGCCAATGACATCATGGTTACTGCGAGGCTGGATATCAGCCAGATAATCCCCTTGCGCTAGAATACTCACCTGGCGGGCCACATCCTTTAGCATCTCGATCATCCCATTCATCGAATGCCCCAACAGATCGTCCTTACCTTTTATTTCAACTTTCGCATCCAGGATCGCACCGGATCCAATCACTTCAGAGACCTTTGCAATATCTCTCAAAGTAGCGGTCATTTTCTGCATCGCCAGGCCTAACTCATCTTTGTCACTGCGAGGTGCGATATCGGCAAGGTAGTTGCCCACAGAAATCTGGTTGGCCTGGGCAGCGATGTTTTTTAAGGAGGACGTAACTTGAGTAAGTAATGAAAAGGTTTCCTCAAATTCACCTGTTTCTTTGGGAATCTGCGTGGAACTTAAATCCCCTGATATCAGAGCGATCAGCGATTGATTGACTCTTGCCATAGAATTTTTTTCGTGTTTTAGCATCGTGTTTTCCTTATCTCAGGTACTTTCCAGATACCGAATTTGAATAAATTGAATGGCGATTTAACTATCTGCTGAAATCACATCGCCATTACGGCATTGATACGCTATGAATTTGAAGCTCAGTGAAAGCTCCGCAACTAAATTTCAGGGTGTCTTAGTGATATATCATACTGAGAAAATGAACATTGAAAATTGGTATATTTACCTATATACGCCACCCATTTGCGGTTTTTTATTGTATAAATCCACATTTCAAAAGGGATGTGTTGTTCGACCTAGGCAATATCCCCCGATAAAAAAGGGGTGCCTTTTTATCATGTTATCTAACGTTGATAGATGGCTTCCGGTAGCAAATTTATTTCTATATTTTCGATGTCGTCCTTGTTCATGACTCTTTGCTCACTTGTACATCCAGATGCGTAACATAGAAAACAAACGTTGCGCATCCACATGCTTGCACAGGTAGTCACTTGCTCCGACTGCAATACATTTATCGCGATCTTCCTTCATGGCTTTGGCAGTCAAGGCGATAATCGGCAATTTTTTAAATCGTGCCTGATTGAGAATTTGTCGAATGGTTTTGCAACCATCTATGCCAGGCATCATGATACCCATCAGCACCACGTCAACGAGCGGTCAATTTTTAAGATGTCTAAGGCGACTTTTCCTTCTTCAGCAGCGAGAACTTCGATCACCAAGTACCGTGAATGTTCCAAATTATTTTAAAATTACTTACCTGTTTATTTCGTGGGGATACCTCAGGGTCAGATACTGTCGTTAGCTAACCGACCACTTTGGTGCGCTTGCAAACTTTATTTTGACTACCAAACAATCTTTCGATGGTCTATTCATCGCTATGGGGATGAGTTTATTTAAAGATCAGAAATTTCAAGGAAAATCAAATCGTAAGACACTTTGGTATGGTAAATTCACCGATGAATATATTAGCTACATTAGTATGAAGGGCTACCAATACAGTTGGAATGTAATGAGTATCCTACTGCCTATCCTAGTGATACTCGCCTCCTTGAATGACAGGGGCGAATACTTACCTGAGCTTTTCAACAGTATTTCCTTTATTGAATTTATTAAACTGAACTTTGCAATATTAACGCTCAGTTATGGTTTGCCCATACTATATATAATGCGTAAAGAGCAGGATTAGCATGCTTGACAATAATATTGCAAAGCTTCGGGGGAAACTTAAAATATCTCAGCAAGACCTAGCGGATGGCATTGGGGTATCTAGAAAAAAAATCAGCACAGTGGAAACGGGGCGTTTTACGCCCTCGGTAGTTATTGCATTAAAATTGGCGGCTTATTTTCAAGTTACAGTAGAGAGTATTTTTAGCTTCGAAGAGTAAAAAATAAGCTGTTATATGTTGTTCACAAAATGGAGTTTCAAATGAGAAAAGAATTCGAATTCAATGTTAAAGATCATAAAATTAAAGTTACTAATTCATGGCTTCATGGGGCCAAGCTCTATGTAGATGGTGATTTTCGCGATTTTGATAAGAGCCTATCTGCAAATGGAAAAAATACAGTTGGCCATTTTCACTCCGTTCAAAATTTAGCCAACTATATTTTCCGCTTAAGTAGGCGTTAATGTCCGCTTTTAGGCGATAGCACAATCAAAAATTGAATATGCCCAACGGCGGCAATTCGTGCGGAAAGTCAAACCGACTCGAAGTTCACTACAAGATTTAAAAAGGCAGCTTTCGCTGCCCTCATAACTCCATCAAAAGCTAAAGACAATTAGCTACCTTGTTTAACAACCTAGTATTTAAAGACAAAACATTCTTAGCCCTCCATATTAACCAGTATCGAGTCTGACTGGCGTAGTAGATCACTCTGTCCTTCAGTGGGAAGGCCATTTTTTCGCCTTCTTGATAATAAAAACAATCTTTTGAACGTTTTAACCAGTCGTCATCAGATTTGTTTTTAACATGCAAAAAGCTGTAAGGATTACTGAGTCTAATTTCGCGGCGCATCTTAATTTGTTCAGGTGTACGCTCTGCATAATGATGGCAGATTGGCGATGGACGATACATGTTTTGGCAAAACGGTGGCACTTTACCACTTATATTTTCTGGCCACTTTTCGCTAGGTGAATTTCTAAAAAAGCGTGGCTCACGCCAGTTGATTCGATAATAACGGCGACGCTCCGATACTTTTAATGCTTTGTCTTCTTGGTCATAAACGGCTAAGTCATTATCGGTGAAGTAAAATTGTGCTTGCCAAACACGCATTTGATTTTTGTTGTGTTGCATGGCTTTCACTAACATAGGCCGAGGATCTTCGGTGAGCATTTCATCGGCATCTAAGATATACCACCAGTCTGAAGGTGAATAACGATGGTGAAACATGTTGTACACTCGATTTCTAAATTGATTACGGTAAATCTCATCGGTATGGGCGGCTATTATAATACGTTCATCATTTAGCGCTTTTTCGCAAATAAGCTCCCAACTGCCGTCAGTTGAACCGTTATCAAACACATAAATAATGTCGCAAAACCTAAGGGCATTATTTAAAGTTTCTAGAATAATGTCGGCTTCATTTTTCATAATACAAATTGCGTTAAGTTTCATATTGATCTCTTACTAAAGTGAATCTTGACGAGCAGCTTGACGATTAACTCGCGTCAGATTTGCCAGCGTTGAAAACAGAAATTGAGTGATTAACCACACACCGAATAAGTGACGATGTAATGGTTTAAATTTGCTAACAGGGTGTTTGAGTAGCTGCTTGGCAGCGGCTAATTGACCTGCCTGAATATTGATTTTGGCTAAATGACAAATGTGCGCCGCACAATATTGCAACACAAAAGGCGCGATAAGTTTATCTACCTGACCTGCGGCTACTTTTGCCAATAAACGTTTGGCAAAAGGTAATATGTCTTGAGGTATATGCCTGTCACAGGCCCTATTCTCGCTATCGGTGTGGTATAACATTAGCACTAGCGGCGTATAAACTAGGTTAGACTGCAATGCGATTTGCGAAAACAGTGCTTGGTCTTCACCCATGGCTTCACCAACAGGGAATCCCCCAAGCTGCTTAAATAGTTGAGTACTTATCACTAAACTTGACGGCATAAAAGGCAAGTCACCTTTAGCACACACCTCAAAGTAATTATTCATCACACAGCCTGTTGGCGATATATCACCAATGGCTAACTTTGGGTTTTGATAACCACCATCTGCAATTACTTTCTGGTAATTACTGGCGAAACATTGATGCTCTGGAAAGCGCTGGATCAACTTACTCATTTCATATAAATAAAATGGTGACCATTGATCGTCGGCATCAATAAAAGCGATATGCTGGTATTGAGCTATTCTCACACCATAATTACGAGCTGCAGAGACTCCCTGATTTTTTTGCTTCACTAAAACCAAGTTAGGAATATTTAGTGCTGCCACTTTGGCTGCACTGCCATCAGTTGAACCATCGTCAACCACTATGATTTCTGCTGCAGTAAAACGCTGCTCACAGATTGAATGGAGTGTTCGGATGACACTATCAACTTTGTTGTACAAAGGAATGACGACTGAAAATTTTACTGTTTTCATATTATTGGCTCCCAGTTATGCTGACCAATTAAGCAGCGCGGCTTGCACTGCTTCATCGGGTTTCATAGCCGGTTTTGCAAAGCCTGTGCCAATACCCTGTTTTAGCTGTTGCGATAGCTGTTGAGGATCAATATATTGCGCATCATATCGGTAGGCTTCAGGTACCCCAACCTGTTCACACCAGCTGCGACATTTTTTATGGTAATTTATTGATATTCCAGGAGTATTTACCATGAAAGACATAATTGCTGAATGTAATCTCATGGACACTGTTGCCTTAAAACTAGCAATGCGTTGCAGTACTTTAAATGGGTTAGGATCGTACGCAATATGGGTCATAGACACATCACTTGAAACCCGCGACATGATTTTTTGATGAATGGAAAAATCCCCAAATTGCGAATGATTATTGAAATCCAATAAAAATATTGGTTCTTGGGTTTGCTGCCAGGTTTGTTCTATCGCTGCCACAGCCATGTCGATGCGATTTTGTTCGTTGTTTTTGTTTACATTGCCAAAGGGGTCAACTGCTTGCTGGCAAAAATTAAACATTATGCCATTACGTTCTATATCAATTAAGCGGTTAGTTTGATGGCAGAGCATGAGTGGCGCAAGATCGAAGGTTAACATCACATTAGCGTTAGGTGCGATAGTTTGGGCAATCGTTAGGCTTTGAGGATCTCTTACGCCGGTGAAACCACATTCGTTAAGAAACTTGGTGCAGGATTTTTCTGCTTCAAGGGACTCAAATGGACCAATGCCAACCCCTACTGCTCGGCTGGCTTTTTGCCCTGCTAACTTAATCAGATGGCGTTTAAATTCGATATCTTTGGTGCTATGTAATACAGAACCACCACCAAATATGACTTTCTCACTTTGCAATGCATTTTTATAATGCGAAAGTCGCTGATGACCACGAAAACGTGGCTCAGGCATCCCTTTAATATCGCCAAATTCTTCACATTTAATCAAACCCGCACTGCTGACTTTGTTATGGGTTGCACCCAGTAAATGGTGGCTGGCCCAACGCGTCGTATACAAAAGCACGTCGTCACCGGTGTTTTGCATGCCGTAATAGCCCGTAAGATAAGCATGGTATTGCTTAAACATGTTATTCTCCGTTTCGTAAATTTTTAAAGGTCATACCCAGCCAGAACAAAGCTGGCCAATAAAGGTATGCAAGAATTTCTAAGTTTTCAAAAAAGCTGTAACAAGCGAACACAATTAACATGCACATAGCAGCACGTGCTTGCACATTGTGGGCCGAAAAGACAAGTAGATAGAGAAGGCTTAAAATCATTGGGATTGCTAAGGAAAATAACCCCACTAAACCTTTAACAAACAATAAGCCGTACCAAGTATGGTGTGAGCCTATTGGCATAAACTCGACTAATTTGGGACCTGACTCAACCTTTCCATGGCCCCATATAGGTGCTTCATCACGCCAGCGTTGCACGGCTAAATTTTCTAATGCAGTGCGCACTCGTGTTGACGCGGGGCGCGCTTCTTTAACTTGTTGAAAGGCGTCCATCACCATTTCGTAGATAGGCTCGCCCAACAGCAAAATAATAGGCAATAAAAAACCAAGACCCAGTAATAACCATGGGTTTTTCAACTGACGAGTAAACAAAAACAGCGGTATTATCATGATGAAGATTGCCCAACCTGCCCGTGATTGAGATAGCAGCGCCATGACTACACAACCTGCTACGCCCCAGTTTCTCCATACTTTGTCTTTTTCTTGTAAGCAGAAAATCACAAAAATACAGCTCAAGAACCCAGCAGCAGGGGCCCATGGCGCAAAAAACTGCCAACGCCCCGCGCCTGTCTCTGGGTTTAATCCGTATAAGCTGACCATAAAGAAGTTGTCACCAGCGCCGCCCAAAATTTGTAGTGGAGAGATAAACAATTGCCCAGGTACTCGAACTACATAAAGAATAAAAGTTATCACCCCAAAAATAGCAGTGTGTTTACCCACAACACATACGGCTCGAATAAGACTTTCAGGCTTTAGGTTCACCACAGCGCCTAATAGCGGAAACACCCCCAACAAAGCCCAACCTTTAGCCCAACCCACTGTGCTTTTAATGGTTTGAGAGGTGCCTAGTGACCAATCTGCGTGGCCTACCCACAAACTAATTAACATCACCAGCATGCCAAGCCCCCACACCCACACAATCATGGGTACCTGGTTGAAGCTATTTTCACCTTCAACAAAGGCCCGTAACGCAACAACGCCTAGCACAGTCCAACCTAATGCTGAGCCCGTGATGTATAACCCACCTATTGCATAAATAGGATAGGTAAATACCAAGGCCCAACAAATTAACTTCTCTTCAACAGTACGTTGATTATGCGTCTGCGATTGCATAACACGGTCACTCCTGAAGTAATGAATAAAAAGCCTACTAGACCAGCTGCTAAACCTAATTGCGGAATAGGACTGTGAATGTCAGTAGGAAGGGAAGGTTTCGTTAATAGCTGTAACACTGGGTAAGAGGCAAACACATCAGCTTTACCCGCTTCAAGTCTAGCGGCTGCCGAAGTAAAGATGGCTTCTGCTAAATCAAACTCACGTTGCAAACGGTCTAATACTGCCGACTCTCGGGCGTATATTTTAAGTTCATCTTTAAGATGTAATTCAGAGCGGTGCAAGTCAGTAATTTGTGCGGTGATCCCTTGGCCTTTGGCAGACGCTTCAATTAAGTCTGCAAACATTTGCGCACGCTTTGGGTTCATTTCTAAATCAAGGCTACTAAAAACGCTGGCCGCATGAGGACCAGCAATAATATTACTGCGTATAAGTAATCCAGAGCGAGCAGCTTGGTAACGTTGTTGTTCGGCCACCACTTTAGGGTGACCATCTCCCCAACGAGATTGATACTCAGACAATTGTGACGTACTGATGTCTAACTCTTTGAGTAAACCGCGAAATTCCACGTCAGATTGCAAGATAAAAGCCTTGCCTGCCAAATCAGCCGACACCCCTAAATTCTTGCCTAAGCCAAAAGTGTAATCGACTAAATTAGAGGCTTCGGCTTGCAAGTAAAGTTGCTTTTCTTTGATGGTTTGTAGACTACTCACTAATAACGTGAATTGCTCTTGAGACACAAACGTTGAGCTTTGTTGAAATTGTAAGATATTGGCCCGGGCTTCATTTAATCTGATACGGTAATCATCCAGCACTCTTTGGATACTCTTATCTCTGTGAGACACCTCATCTGCCCGTAAACGGTTTAGCTCGTCTTGAAGGCTGTTATACAATGCCCATGCCTTTGCTTCTGCTTGTTTAGCACTGCTTCCTTTAATAGTTACCGCTAAAATAGAAGTTTGTTCAGTCAATGCAATTTTAGGTTGACCAAATTTGACAGCCGATAATGATGTTTTTTCACTGGCAAGATTCAACACCCCTCTGCTTAGTAGCATTTCTTTGTAATTCACTCGTGGGTTAAAGCCACCCGCTGAAAACGGCGCACTGGTTTGTGATTGCACTTGTCCCACATTATCAAGGGCCACGCTAGATGTTGCACCGGTTCCAGGTAACACCAGCTCCAGATCACTTTGGTAAACTGGTGCTTTATTCAGATAAAGCATCACAATCAAAGCGATAAACAAATAACCACACACACACAGTTCTAAATATGGCCATCTCACTATGCGATAAACCTGTGCTCTGAATTTCTGATAACGTGTAGGAATAGCGATGGGATGATGCATAATAATATCCTAAAACAACAACGTGAATGGTCTTAACACGTCAACAATAGTGCTTGCTACATCTCGTATATTAGTAATATCAGAGTCGTAACAAGCTATGGCATCGTTGGGCATGACATAAGGATTAATGTCATCACGGTTGGCCTGTCTCATTAATTGTTCAACAGAGCGTTCCACAACTTGTGTTTGATGAGTGATGGGGTGAATACTCGCCAACATCACTTTACGAGAAGCATTTGTCCACTCTTTACCACCCACACAGTTGGCTGATACCGCAGCCTGTAATAGTTTGGTGCCATAGGGCAAGTTTGTAGAGTAATTCCCTATCCCTGCACCTGAATTACTTTGTGCAGAATCAATCAGGTTAGACATAAAGACCCGAAAACCTTTAGGTGTGATTTGGCTAGGTCGAACTAAATGAGATTGAAAACATCCGGTGCTTGGCACAATCACCTGATCGCCATCGATCAGTGGGTAATCCTTGACGGGTAAGCCAGATAATATGCCCGTTAAGTCGACTTCAATCTGCCATCCTTGACGAATAAGGATAACTTGATCGAGCTTGGCATCGGGTCTTGCGCCGTAGGCTGCGCGTATGGCTTCTGAAAGTAATCTTTTATGACTGTAATCGCCTGCTGCTACGACCCTTTGATCCATCTCATCATTCGCACGTGTACTATTGATCAGCACCCTACCCGGTTGAAATACCGCGCCAGTAACGGGTACTTCAATTGCTGCTAAGTGCAAAACTTTAACGTGCACCGTTGCGGTTGCTGGGCGAAAAACATTAGCTTTGATTAACGCCATTTCTACTCGATCTGATAATTCTCTAGGCGACATGCCAGATGCAGAAATTGGATCAAGAATAGGTAACGTCAATAAACCTAAGTTGTCTAATACATAACTGCCATTAAATCCTTCTCCGAACTCCATCATGATTTCAATCATGTCACCTGGGCTAAGGGGTAAGGTATTGCGTGCAGGATTCATTCTTGAAGGTAACGGCGCTTGGCTTGGAGCAGAAGACAAGATAGGTTTATCAACCCGATAATTAAGGGGTGCCGCAAAATCCGCGCGGTCAACACAATTTAACTGTGCAGCAAATACATTGCCCGGGACACTTTGTTGACTGAACAACTCGCCATTGTCGTTTTTAGTACCGTAAAAACCAGAAGAGGAATTTTCGATTTCTTGCAAACCATGCTGTTGGGCACAACCTGCCAATAAACATAAACTTAAAACACTGGTCGCTGTACTGATTTTCGCTCTCTGTGTAAGATTTAATAGAACCGTCTTCATTAAATATCCCGTGACTAATCTGTAGTCTATGTGACTCATATCACTCACTATTGCAGCAACTAGGCCAATCACAGAATAAACATAACACACTGTTTTATATGCATTTTATTTTTCTAAAAAGATTAATCTTTTGCATATTGCAAAGGTATTTTTGATTTGCGAAATGCGAATTGCGAAAGGATTGAGGGGATAATGAGGTCAATTTGCGATAAATAAGCGACAGATAAAGCTTATTTATCGCAGCTACTTTTTACTGAATACTAATAGGCTCCTCTAGCGCCAATAACACAAGGTAAAGTTGCGAGTAATATTCTAATATCATAACCGACGCTCTGTTTTTGAAGGTAACGGTCGTCTAACGCAACTTGGGTGTCAAAATCAGTATCCGCCCTACCCGATACTTGCCATAAACCCGATAAACCCGGCATTCCGTTAAGACGACATAACGCGGAAGTAGGATAAGCATTTACCTCAATAGCCAAAGCTGGACGAGGCCCAATTAACGCCATATCACCTTTAACAATATTGATTAATTGTGGCAGTTCATCGATTGAGAACTTACGTATAAATGCACCGACGATAGAAATACGAGGGTCATTTTTATATTTTTTGCAGATACCGTCCCGATCACTGGTACTTGGATCAGGCTCAGCATATCGACGATCCGTTTTTAAATACATTGAGCGGAACTTGTACATTTTAAAATGACGACCATATTTACCAATCCTATCTTGACTAAAAAAACAACTGCCGCCGCTTTCTAAACGAATAAGCAACATGACTATCATTAACAAAGGTGACAAAAACAGTAAAGTAATCAAAGCCGCTGAACGTTGCAGAAACATCGGTATACCGTTGTGTTTACCCGTCAACTTTACTGGATAAGAAGGAGTATCTTGTTCGCTGGAAACAATATATTGGTCAATAGTTGGGTTTGAAATAGTAGGATTAGTCATGATTAAAGTCCTCGACTTGCACGGTTAAAAACAAAGGTACGAATTAAAAATAGTGGGTTGCCAATAACATAGCGTTTAAATTTACTTTTTGGCTCTTGCATTAACCTCCAGACCCATTCCAAACCTAATTCGCGCATCCATATTGGCGCTCTTGAAATGTGTCCTGAGTAGAAATCAAACAATCCACCTACCGCCAATGCGGTGCGACAGGTCAGTTGTGGGGCGTTATCTTTAAGCCATTGTTCTTGCACGGGAGAACCCATGGCTAATAGCAAAATATCGGCATTCGACTGATTGATACGCTTTACTGCGTTGCTATCATCGGTGCGCTCAAAATATCCATGTTCAGCTCCCGCAATAATTAACCTTGGATATTGTTTTAGAAGGTTATTAGCAGTGGCAATGGCGACCCCAGGCTTAGCTCCCAATAGATAGATTGACATTCCTTGGGCCTGAGCAGCTTCGCAAAGTTGAGGCAACATATCTGTACCATTGAGATTATCTCTGATGTTAATACCGAGGTTTTTTGCAGCAAGCCTTAATCCGGAGCCGTCAGCAAAACTGCGGTTAGCAGCATTTAGATTAGATTTAAGTTGTGGATGATCGACACTTAAGTTGACTGAGTTAACATTAACAAAGCAGCCAGTTTTACAACTCTTAGGTTTTTGTTCGCCATTTATTAAGAGGTCTTGTTCAGACATCACCCAATCAACCGCATCCGTCATAGTGTCATTATTAATTTTCAGCCCGAACACACTAAAAATAGCAGGGGTGGTTAACTGAGACTTATTATTGTTATATAAAAACGTGGTGAGTCCGGCCTTTAATAATAGCGATACGTACCCGAGTCGGTTGCCAGAAAACTGCTGTTCAAGTAACTCATATTTTTCGATGGTGACGAGTCCACTGGCTTGATGCAAAGTCACCGCATCAAACAGACCCGCTGGAATAAAGGAATAAGACTGTAAACGCTCTATTTGCTGTGCGGTCAATTCAATATCAATGGGCATGCCACACAAGCTAATGCGTTTGGTCAACACAGCCCATAACATCGGCACACCTTTAAATAGCCCAGAACTAAAGCGCTGGTATTGAACAGGTCTACCAAGGCAGTCTTGCTTTGTAGAGTATTCAAAAACCGTTTTACCTTTGGCTACAGCCAAATATGTATTCAATAGAAGAATGGGTAAGCTCATTAATAATAAACAGGCGCTTATTGGGCGGTTAAACTCTGTGCCTAAGTAACGCTGCTGTTGGGTCCCATCGACAACACGACTTATTTCCTGAAGTAAAAATGGTTTAGCTGACATATCGATCTCCAATCACTGCTAGTTTTGGTTTACCTAGAGCGTGAGTATCTCTCTAGGATCCGTATAACAGTTACATTGCGTATCTTGTGCCAAGTTTTAAAAAAATTTAAACCATTGTTATAAAAGACTTTTATTTGATTTTAAGTAAATTTACGTGTTGTTTTTTTTCATTTTAAAAATGCAAATTGAGAATTTTTCTTATTACGAAAAAATGTATATGAAAGGGAGTATTAATGTTTATTGATAATATCAAATGCGAATTAGCAGCACTTTTTGCAGAGCTCGGTCGTATGCATATATCGGTAATGTTAGCTAGGTACGACCAAACTCTGAATAACGCTTTAATACTAATGCGGTGAGATTAGTAAGTTTATCTTGGGGAGGACAAGATTGGCTTTTTATCTGGGTTAAAGCCTGATATTTGCTGAATATTTTGGTCAATCTTGCTAGAGCCTTATGACTTAGATTGAGCCAGAGGTTGGTACGTAAAGGCCCAAAACTAAAATGTCGAATATAATCATTTAAGTCTGGATCGTAAGTATTATTCCAACTTCGATTTAGGGTGCTCACGAATTGACAATGCTTGGTATATTCAATGATGTGTCCATTTTCACCCCAGCCTACGTCATTTTCAGCCAATATTGGTTGATGCCGAGCTGTTATTATCGTGTTTAACCAGCTTCGCACCTTGCTATGATTTTTTATCAACATTACACCTGAGTTAAATCTTCCCGTGTAACTTTTCGCCAAATACAGGTATTTATTAGGCAGTAACACATTGTTTAGTTTAGGTGTGTGCGTTTGGATATAGGCATCAGCGTCGACAAATAATACAGCATCATAACCATTATCTAAGGCTTCAATCATTAAGGTTAACTTTAACCAACAGCACTCCACACCAATAGAAGTCGCATAAGGTCTGGTGACAACTTGATAAGTATAACCATTACGGTCTGCATAACGCTTGTGTGAAGCAATACAATCTTTATATAGCCATTGGTAACCGTTCAGTGCAATGCTAAATACTAACACGTTATTTTTCATAGTTTCACCACTCTCATACTAATTTTAGATGTCTTCTAATGCTTGCATTGCAAGAAACAATCCAATTCTACCGCTCAGTAAAAAGCAAGTTTCAGAGCAGCACCATGAAATTAGCTATGCGATTTAGGAATATCTTGTGTATTGCGTTGCAAATTGCAAACAAACCATAAAATAACGCAACCATTAGTGACTCAACATTAGCTAATCAATTGATTTATATATATTTTCAAACATGGCACGAAGTTGGCAAACCTTAGAGCTTGCACGAGCATCCCAACATATTATTGGGTGATGCAACCATTGTTAATATAACTAGAGAAATATTATGCACCGATTCTATCGAACAAGTTTAATCTGGGGATTAGCCCTATTATGTTTTCAAACCCAAGCAACGGAACAAGAAAATGGTCAATATGTATGGAAGTTTTTGTCAGGCCAAGAATGGCCTCAAGGATACAACCAAAATATAGGCAAGCCTGACAACTTAATTTGGAGCCGTGATGAGTACACTGATGACTTTTTTCAGCGTATTAATAACGCCTTACCAGAACGCGAGTTAAACCAAGCCTTCATCACAGATGACAAAGGGTCAACCATTCACATTACGGAGCAAGCTGAAGTGTTTGTGACCTTCATCCACGAAGGTGCAGGTTACAAAAACTCCTTTGGCTTTTTTATCTTTGACCCAGAAAATCCCCCCACGTCACCAGAAGAAGTCCGAGAAACCATTGTTTTTCCTAACTTATCCTATCCACATATGACAAAAGGACACAGGGTCAGCCTAGGTTTTTTTGAGGCAGGAACCAGTATTGGTTTTTTCATTGCTGCAAACGGTTTCGACTATTACAGTGGAGTTAAATCTAGGTCTGCACCTTACTACTACTCATTACAAGACTTGAATCCAGAAAATGACCCAGCGTTACGTCAGCATGCTGTTTTATTGTACGATGAAGACGTGGCGGAAGTGATTCTAGGGTTTGAAGATTTACCTAGAACTTGGGGCGATAATGACTTTAATGACGCGGTATTCAGTATCAAGTCGACCCCAGAGCGAGCCATAGAAAAAGAGAACCTAACGAAAGTACCTAATGTTAACGACAGTGACGCAGACGGCGTACCTGATGATCAAGACGAATTCCCAAATGATTATCGTCGCACTTATAGTAGTTATTTCCCTAGTCAGAACAGTTACGTTACGTTGGCTTACGAAGATAATTGGCCGAGCCTTGGAGACTACGACTTTAATGATCTAGTCATAAGAGAACGTCTACGCACTGTATATGATGCAAGTGGCCTAGTAAGCGGATTTATACTTGATGGTTTTATCGCAGCAAGAGGCGCCTCACAGAAAAATGGTTTTGCATTGCGCTTAGTCGATATTGAAGGCGCACAAATCGCAAGTGCTACGCTGAATATCAATGGTAACAGGTATCAAAAAAGCGTTGAAAATAATCAGACCGATGCTGTGATATCACTTTGGAGTAATAGTCATACCTATACTCAAACTGGAGAAACAGGTAAATGTTCACTGTTTAATACCAACAAACAGTGTGCTCAGTTTGATCCCGTTCCGTTTAGTTTTGATGTGAAATTTACGAACAGCCAATTGTCATTAAATCATTCAGCACTGGACTTTTTTATCTATCGCACCGCTGACCGCACCTTAGAAATTCATATGCCAGAGTACGCACCAACTGACTGGTTCAATACCGGGCGATTTGGGACGAAACAAGATACCTCTGATCCAAGTCAACAACGTTATTTTAAATCAGCAAACAACTTACCGTGGGCTATAAAAATAACCGATGACTGGCATTACCCACGTGAATATATTGATGTGTTATGGGCTTACCCTGACTATGAGCAATGGGTAGAAACATCGGGCCAACAATCATCTGATTGGTACAAGACAAGTGAGCGCAGCACTCACTTTTATCAACCTAAATAATTGAGGAGAAAATGATGAAACGACTTAAAAACAACAAAATAATACTCAGTTCAGCATTAACAAAAAAAGCAAATAGCTTGTCGAGAATTCTATGCACAGCTTTGTTCTGTTTGCTGGCTGTTTGCCAGGTTAGTGTGGCAGAAGACTATTTACCTGATTCTGAAAAATTGGTGACTAAAGCGGCTCAATCAAAGGATCTATATGTTGAACCTGACTTTAACTTTCAGACCTTCAATACTTATACTTTAGAATTATTTGTCAATGACTCAAATGGACAACCCTTGCAAGGCGTGCTTTTACGTATCTTTTCTACTGATGCTGAAAACGTAGGATCTGAAGAAAGTTTAGCTGCACAAAAATCATTGTTAGGCATCGTAAAGACGGATCATCATGGAAGTGTCTATCAAACTATTGAGATATCGGGGTCTATCAAACAGGTGTTACTGCAACTCAATAGTCAAAGTCCTAATAACCAAGTGCTGATTAAACTTGCTGATCAAGAATATATTAGCCATGTCTTTGAAGTGGATTAGTAGTAGCGCAATTTAAACCATGAGTGAGTATACATTTTGCGTGTATTGTTAAGACTAGGGCAATCAATATCAGTAAGTAATCAATACTGATATTTTTTGCCCCTATTAACCTTTATAATTTGTAACTATATGATGATATAAATCATTGTACTAAATAGACTTATTAAAAATATAGTCCGTTTTTTTTTCAACCAATTCAGTCTATTAAATACAACAACAGGCACGTTAAGGAGACATCAAATGAATGATGAAAATGCAGTAACTAAACCGCCTATGACAGTGCTTTGTGTGGATGACGAATTAGATATCACTCATGCTATGAAACGTTTGTTACGTAAACAAAACTACAATTTGTTATTCGCTTCAAGTGGTGCAAAAGCCTTAGAGCTTATGCAACTCAACGATGTTCATATGATCATTTCTGATATGAGAATGCCTGCTATGTCAGGTGCAGAATTATTAGAAAAGGTAGCCATATCTTATCCCAACAGCTATCGTATTTTATTGACTGGCTACGCCGATATAGAATCGACGGTAAGTGCTATTAACAAAGGAAAAATTCACAAATATATTCAAAAACCATGGAATAACGACGAGCTAATCAGTTCAATCGAAGAAGGGTTGCAAGAAGTCAGATTAAAGAATGAAAACATACATCTGCAAAAGCGCATAAAAAAAACAATAGCGGCCTTAAAGAGCTGAATCAAAACCTTAAAGATAAGGTGCAATTACGTACTAAAAAAATTCACACCGCATTAAATAAAATAGAGCGCAATAATAACGCCACCCAAAAAGTGTTGTACAACCTGATAAATATTAATCCTAATATCAACAGCGGTTTTGCAAATAGTGTAAGCCAATTATCTAAGCGAATAGCCGAGTATTTATCGCTATCCAATGATGAAGTCAGTGATATTACTTATGCAGCATTGTTATGCGAAATTGGCTTATTGGGATTAGTTACAGCCATCTATAGTAAGCCGTTTAGTGAACTTAACTATAATCATATGCAAGAATATCTGAGTCAAACTAAAATAGCGCAGCTTGCACTTGGACCGGCTCTGCATTTGCAAGCGGTGTCAGATATTATTACTTACCAATTTGAGTGGCACAATGGCGCGGGACCCAACAAGTTAGTTGATTCACAAATCCCCCTAGGAGCAAAAATTCTATCTGTAGCAAGAGATTACTGGCGTTATGCATTAGGCAGAATGACACGTTTTCAACAAAGCAACGATAGCGAAACTGCTACAGTATGAAAAAAGCCAACCCAAACCGATGTTTTTAATAATAGAAAATCAGCAGATTGAAGCCTAAATACTCACTGGAAAAGATAAGTTAAAGGTAGTGCCCAAGCCGATTTCAGAGTCGACAGTGACCTGCACATTATGTGCTTCAAGAATAACATAGGAGACAGATAGTCCTAATCCTGTACCCACACCAACAGGCTTAGTGGTAAAAAAAGGAGTGAATAGCTTACTTATCGTCTCTTCGTTCATGCCGCACCCCGTGTCTTTAACATGGATTATCACTCTTTGGTTTTCTTCAGTATGCCAAATACTGAGTTTTCCACCTCCTTGCATGGCGTAGGCTGCGTTGATAAACAAATTCATAAAGACTTGTTGTAATTGCCCCAAATTACCTAAGACTAAAGGGCTTGAATCGTTCATTTGATTATCAATTTGATGCTCATATTTAAATACGTTCCCAGCAATTCTCAACGCAGCATCAACACATTTATTCAGCGATATTTGAATCAGCTTTGCATCCCCAGCATGAGAAAAACTCTTTAGGTTTTCTACAATATCTCTGACCCTATTTAACCCTTCAATATTGGAGGTTAATAAAGCGACAGAATCCTCATCTATATAGGTAAGGTCAATTTTTTTACATAGGGCAATAAAAGACGACATATCCAAATTATTATGTGTTTGCAATTCACTTTTAATATCATCATGCAGGCTTTTATAATCCATTAAATACTCTTTAAGCACCTGCATATTTGAACGTATAAAAGCTAAAGGGTTATTGATCTCGTGGGCAACGCCAGCAGCTAATTGACCCAACGAGGCCATTTTTTCTGATTGAATGAGCTGACATTTTGCCGTTTCAAGATTGTATACTGAATCTTGAAGTTGAACATTTTGTCTGAGTATACGTTCATCGGTTAACCTTCTTTGGATACCGCTAGCGAAGTTATCTCTAGCTGTTGCCAAGATTGGGAAAATACACTCATCAACCAATTCCTTTCGGCTCAAGAATGCCAACCAGCCAATTTTACCGCCAGACAAGGAAAAATTCATATACAGCACCCAACCAAACTGCTGTAAATTGTAATTGTTAACCTCGCTGACCTGAGAAACAAACCACGACTCTAATATTTCAGTTTCGGTTAGGGGCAAGTTGTCGTTAACAAGTATTTGCAACTCACTTTGAGATTGCCATCCGAGTTCTTTACTCCATACCTTATCAACTGTCCCATCTAGTTCCACACCATCTTTAGTAACAAAGTAAAATCCATAATCTGCAGCACAATATTCGCAAGTGAGTTCAACCATGTTGCCGACCATATCGTTTAGCGGCATCTGCGATGCCCCGGCCATTGAAGTTTTCCCAAGGTATTCGAGCTCAAATTGTTTTGTTGTTGAAAAAGCCAATGCCTTTTCCAAAGACTGATTAGTTTGATAAATTTCCAGAGAATATCTCTCTAGCTGGTTTTCAGCCATATTCCGCGCTTTCTTTTCTCTTGCGGCTTTACGTTCGAGAACGGCAATACGTTTCTGAAGTTCCTCAACAGACTTATTCTCAGTTAATACAAGCTCGCCAGTTTGAGGCTCTATTTTTTTATTCACACTTTTTCTACATCAAGCACGCAACGGTGACCGCCTTCATGTTCACATTCAGATTGGGAAACCTTTATTTTTTGCCCCGTATGCTCAGCAAGTCCATGCACAATACCTTCACAGAAAAAACATAACTGACGTGGAGACTGATAATGAAATGAGAGCTTATTCGATGTTTCAGACAAAAATTCGAATTCGGGTATTAAGGCGTCTGGATTCAGTTTTTTCACCTCTATGTGAATAAAGTCCTGAACCGCATGTAAAAACTCAAATATATCTTTAAAGTCATGGACACCCTTTGGGGCCATATTATATAACTCTTTAAAAACCCACGTCCCAAAGGCAAACTGTACATCTTTTGCTGATATGTTTTTCTTTTCTACTACCAAGCCAATTAAGGTAAACAACTCTAGATCATCGTATGTGCCAACAGTCGTATAAATCCCTTCGCTTGGCAGTTCTGCCTCGCCTAGTATTTCATCCCAAAAATCTTCTCCCCATAACTCTTCGATAAATTCATTAAATTTTACAAACACAATGCCTTTCATGTCATTCGCCTTTGAATTCTATTGGTTATTTATTTTCATTAATCCAGTTATTAACTGTATAAAAATTATATACTTATATGCTAGATATATTGAATGAAATCAACCTATGTAAATTCATTACTTCTTGTAAAAGTGCACCCAATCCCTGCTAGCTTTATCGGCAGATAACAAAACTTTAACAGTATATTTGTAGATAATAAAGCAGGCGCAAAGTGTTTTAAGACTAGCAATAAACACCCGATTCATATTTAAACACCCTTTAAAAGATAACCATAGTGAATAAATTTAGTTAAAACAATACATTGAAAAAGTGCGCATGTCGGGACTAGTTGAGTTTGTGGCAACATTAATGTAGGTCCCAGCCACTTAAGATCAAAAGTTGACTGACAAAGCCAATGCTTTTGATTTATTCTCTTTAGGATAATGTATTCATGGTTAGCATCACCCAGATTGTTTTTGTGATGGAGACTTGCTTTACAACCAACTCATTCTAAATGGCGAATAAACAGTGAGTAAAAAAGTGAATAACAAAACTATGTTGAGTTTTTATGGGTTAACAGAGTTTAGCTCGAATGGCTGTGACCTGTGAAGAATGAATTAGATGCTTTAGTGCCCTTAGGTCGGCGAAGTTTAATTCAGGCTACAAATCTTACCGTCACTATTCTGGTCGCCAGTTTAGTGGCGATGAAAATGATATTTTTAGGGCTCGATTCTCCACCTCTCCCAGCATTTTTTGTGGTTATAACAGGACTGACTAATGCTATCTATATTAGACGTAAGGGTTCGATTGATATAGCAGCCTGGATACTAGTAGTTACGTCGCTCTTAGGTCTGGCCTTTGCCAGCGTTTATACGGGTGGATTTGGTGCGCCGGTTATATTGCTCGCGCCGATCGTTCCCATTATGACTGTGTTACTTATCAATACGCGGGCGGCATGTATATCTCTTGGACTGACCTGTTTAATTCTAGCAGGCGTTTTTGTTCTGAGTGTCTACGGTTATGTGCCTGAAAACCCGAAAGACCCAAATTTGGTTCTATTTGGTGATTATATTGTGCTCACTTACCTGTGCCTAGTATCGACTTGGGTAGTATCGAGATATGCTTCAATTTCTAGAACTTTGTTAGTCAAACTGGAGAAACAATCGAATATAGACTACCTAACTAACATATTAAACCGCCGAGCCATTGAAGCGAGGCTGTTGCTAGAGGTAGGTAGGGCGAAACGTTCAGACACCTGGCTATCGTTTATCATGGCTGATGTTGATTTTTTTAAGTTATATAATGATAGCAATGGTCATCAGGCGGGAGATAACTGCCTTAAAGATATAGCGAGGTTATTAGATGATTGTTGTGAACGCCCAACGGATGTTGTTGGGCGATTTGGCGGGGAAGAGTTTGTTTTAATATTACCCGACACTAATATTGATGGTGCACGAAGAGTTGCAGAAAATATACGAAAAAAAATGACAGACCTGAATATTCCATATGGGCCACAAAAACCGGAGCCAGTCACTTTAACCTTAGGCATAGTGAGTGCTCATGGTAATACAATAGATAGTATTGAAAAACTCATCCGAGATGCTGATGCCGCACTTTATAAAGGTAAAGATAAAGGTCGGAATTGTGTTGTCAGTAAGGTGTTTGGTGAGCCTGAAGTGAAACGTTAAAATGTTGCAATACTTTAAAGGGATGTTTAAAGAGGTAAAAGATTGGCCATTATTAACCTTAGAAAAAAGGGATCACATCTCATCTGTTTGTTACAGAGTCAAACAGTTAACTACCCGCTAACATCTAGGGCTACACATAAAGGTAGACCAAAAATCAAAGCATTAATTCGTACTTAAAGTTATTCACAATGTTGGCAAAAAGTTCAGGGCGATAAAAAGGCGAACCATGCCCTGTCATTTCCATAAGTTCAAACCTGCCACCAGGAATAGCGTTTGCGATGCGTTGCGCTGCATTTAAATTCATATCTTGTCGACCACATGCAACAAGCACCGGCACCTTAAGATTACCTAACAGTTCAGACGTATCGGGTTCATGTTGATGGGCCGTATGTGCATTCAACGCGGCGTCTCTATTTTCGTAAAACCGCCATGATTTTTTAGGCACGATCTCAATTTCCCCTGCTGCATCTAATAATCCTCTGGCTTGTGCAGCTAAGGCCTTTTGTTGTGACTGCTCGACCGGAGGCGTCAAGGCCACGTCAAATAAACCTAATGCCGTCAACTTTGTTTCATGACGCAATGCAAACTGAGCCGCAGTTCTAGCCCCATAAGCAACACCAAGTACAAAGGCTTTGGGGATCTGTAACACATCCATAATCGCGGCTAAATCGTCTGCATACTGAGAGAAAGTAAACGCATTTTCTTCACCCCATCCACTTTTCCCCGTTCCGCGAATATCAAACCGTAAAATGCGATATGACTTCAACAAAGTGGTGAGAACGGGTTCCCAAGCGGTTAAATTAACACTGGCCATATTAACCAAAGCCAACACCGGTTTGGAGACTTCACCGTCAAGGGAATAGTGAAATTCTACGCCGTTAGCTATCAGCGTTTTATTACTTTGTTGATACGACAAACACATAAGACTTCCAGATAAATAGCACAGCATTGAGTTTAGAACATTGATTGTAAAGCAGAAATATCAGGTGAAGAAGTATAATCAATGAAAAACGCGATCCCTGCTCTAAGCAATAAGCGACCGACTTGACTGGAGCGACAATGATGCAGCAAAACTGACTTTGCGAATGACGTGTAACTGACTACAAAAGAAATGAATGCCAATGATATATACATAGGGATGCATATTGGCGCTAGCTAGCGTAATATTTTGATTAAATATTTCCGACCGAGAACATTCTAATATGTTGCACAAATCCTCACTATTACTTCTTTTATGTAGTTTATGCTCTACATATGTTGCTGCCAATCAGGACGTAGAGCAGCAAATAATCCAACATGTTGATACCCAGCTCGACGAGTCAACGGTTTTACTTAAACAGTTGGTCAACATTAACAGCGGTACCATGAATTTTGCCGGTGTTGAACAAGTGGGTATGCTGTTGCAACAAAAATACGATGCTCTGGGATTTACTACACAATGGCTTGATGGCAATCAATTCGGCCGAGCAGGACATTTGATTGCGACTTATGAATCAACCAGTCATCCAGATGCTACAAAGATATTATTGATCGGGCATTTGGATACGGTATTTGCTAAGGATGATGATTTTCAAACTATCACTGAGCTTGCTAACGAACGTATGGCTGGGCCAGGCATTACTGACATGAAAGGCGGTAATGTCATCATGTTAGCGGCCTTGCAAGCACTGCAAAAGCAAGGTTTGTTGCAACAATTAAATATTATGGTAGTGATGACAGGTGATGAGGAATCAAGTGGTAGTCCATTATCACTGTCAAAACAAGCCATCATCGACGCCGCGATTTGGGCTGATATTGCTTTAGGTTTTGAAGATGGAGATGGCAATGTTGCCACCGCTGTTACCTCACGTCGGGGCTCTGTAAATTGGGCACTGACGGTCAAAGGTAAACCTGCACATTCATCACAAATTTTCACAGATGAAAACGGTGACGGAGCAATTTTTGAGACAGCACGTATTCTCAATGAATTTCGTGTTCAGCTGCAGCATGAAAAGTTGCTGTCCTTTAATCCGGGTGTGATAGCCGGTGGAACCAGAGTCACACAGCAAGGTGATAAATCAAATTACAGTGCATTTGGTAAAACCAATGTGATTGCAAAAGATACCTTGGTTAAAGGTGGGATCCGCGCAGCAAGCCCAGAGCAATTGGAACGGGCTAAAGTGATAATGCAAAAAATTGTCTCGCAAAATCTACGACATACCTCAGCCGTTTTGGAATTTCAACCCGGTTATCCGCCAATGGCGCAAACCCTTGGGAATTTGGATTTACTGGCATTATATAGCCAAGTGAGTGAGGATTTGGGTTACGGAGCAATTGTGGCAGTAAACCCTCGTAACGCGGGGGCAGCCGATATTTCTTTCGCCGCTTCTCATGTGGATATGTCACTCGATGGTTTGGGCTTAATGGGCAGTGGTGGCCACACTAAAGATGAAGTGGCGGATATGTCGAGTTTCGTCAAAAACATGCAAAAAACGGCGATACTCATTTATCGTTTGTCTCAATAATTTAGAATTTATATAGCAAAAAAAATTCCCACATTTTAAATTGGCAGTTGTAGGAGCCACAACAACTGCCAATTGGCATTCTTAATTTCTTTTAATTTTTTTATCCACTTTAGCCATTAATTGATTAATTTCAACACGCCTAAATTCATCTGCGAGAGGTCTTTCTTGTCGCGCAGGTGCTTGAAGAGCCAGCATTAAGTGTTTCTTTGCTTTTGTATATTCTTTTTCGTCAAATAAAAACTCACCATAAAAGTAGTTTGAATCAATGCCATTTGGATTGATTAACATCGCTTTTTCTAGCATTTCTTTGGCAGTATCGTCATCACCGAAACCAAGTGGCCAGCCAGGTACTTTGTGATAAAGCGTGCCCAGACTGGTATAAGCGGAACCATTCAGGGCTGAATCATCAATTTTCATCGATTCTTCAAGGGCTTTTTTCGCCTTTTTAGCTAAAGATAAAGCCCCTATACCGCCTTTCGCCCCTGCATAGCTAGACTCTATAATCCCCAACCAGACTAGTCCGTTCGCATTTTCGGGATTTTCTGCCACTAAAGCTTGGGCTTGTGTAACAAGATTTTCGAATCCATCTTCTTGAGCATCATCAACAAGTTGATAATTGACTTGAACCCAGTGTTGTTGCAGGTTAAGTAGCTGTGTATTAAAATTTTCTGCAGCAAAGGTAGTAAAAGATGTTGCAGCTAACGAAGACGCAGTCAATAAAACTACCGCACCAAATTTGCTGAATGATTGAGTAAATGTCATAGGAATATCCTCTTTAAAGTAAAATAAACAATCATGCTTGTGATGACTGTTTTAAATAACGTTTAATAATTAAAAGCTTAGACTGGATGGCGTTGTCGACTAATTTTGGAATACATCCGTTTATTCGAGCAAACAGTTTTTCAGGCCAACCGACTACCTGCTCTCGTTTCTTACTATTTAGAAAAATCATAAAGGCTTTAGCGACGCTATCAACACTATCTACCGCGTTACCAAGGGCGGTATTCATATCGTCGACACTTGCAGGGTTTATATTGGTATGGGTTGCACGGGGTGCAAAATATCCAAAACGAATATTGGTATCAGCATATTCACGAGCAAGGGTCTCAGTAAAGCCACGCAAACCGAACTTGGAAGCACAATAACTACTAAAACCAGGATAACCAATATAACCAAAGGCCGAACCAACCTGAATAACGTTAATTGGCCCTTGATCAGAGTGATGCTCAGTGCTCAACGCAGACTTGGCCAGAAACGCCTGAGTAAACAACATGGGTGTTATCAAGTTGGTCTGCATCAAATCATTGATAAATTCTGGCTTAGACGCTTCAAATGCCACAAAGCTAGATAAGCCTGCGGCATTAACCAATACATCGATAGGTTGATTGGCAAAAGCGAGGTCAAGGATCTGCGCACGATCTTCTGATTTGTTTAAATCACCCATCAAAATTTCACAGTTTCCGAGCATTGTGAGTTGAAGCTGTGCAAGTTTCTCCCGATTACGCCCTTGGATAAAAACTTTGTAGCCATTTTCACAAAGAATTTTGGCAATCGCACCGCCGATACCACCTGATGCACCAGTGACTAAGCAAGTCTTAGTATTCTTTAGAGGTTCCAAAGTTATGCCGCCTGCATTTGGCTAGCAGACACTTCTAGGCTTCTAAAGATGTTGCCGTACAACACGTAAAAACGTTTGGCACTTTGAATAATGAGTGCTTGCTCTTTTGGACAATCGATTTTGTTCATTAAGGATTCAAAAAACTTTACATGTTCGATATCTAATGAGCCGTGAGATACCAAATAGCTGAACGCTTTTTTAGGTAAACCTAAAGCCTCTTTAATATTGCTGGCTGCGTTATCGGCCATCGCAATACTTGTGCCCTCCAAGACGTGCACCATCCCGAAAAATCCAAGAGGGTTGACTCTATTAACCATGTCATAGGCGTATGCAACCATCAACTCAGTGGCCATTGAAGGCGAAGTTGCGCGTACCTCTTCTTTGTCGTAACCACAGCTTGCAATGTCGTTTAGTACCCATTCTTGATGACCTAATTCTTCTTCAATATATTCAGCCACTGCTTCACGTAACCATTCTTTGCTTTCAGGTAAACGACTGCCCACCGACATTAACAAAGGCACGGTATGTTTAACGTGATGATAAGCTTGGCTTAAAAATGCCACATAGTCAGCAGTTTCAATATCCCCAGAAAAGCAGCGTTTAATGATCGGAGACGACAACAAATAATCACGTTCAGTGGTCGTTTCGTTTAAAAGTCTTTGATATAAGCTCATGGTATTTTTTCCTTCTTTCACCACTACAAATTTGCTGTGATTAGCGTAAATCGCAGCAATTTTTGCTTGGTAATGTTGATTAATTTGTTCACGTCTCGGACGCATGTTGGCGGTATACAATCCGTCTTCAAAACCCATGGCTTGAGTCAGGATTATATTGGCCTTAATTTGTGCATAATCGGGTAACTGACTATTCATTTTATTGATAGTGTCATGAATAACAGCTTCGGTAATTTGCTCTGATATGGGCACTAAAATCGCCATACAAAAAGGTCGACTATCACCCAGCACAACAGACTGCAAAAATAAGCCTGTCGCCTGTAATTCAGATTCAATCCATTCAGGAGAAATATTCCGCCCGAAAGAATTGATGATGGTGTTCTTATTACGACCTTGAATGTAAATTTTATTATTTTCGATAGTGGCGATATCCCCAGTAAAAACCTGGGTTTTGTACCAAGAGTTAGCGTCCTCCAAATACCCTAAAAAGGCATTACCGGTTATGACTAACTCGTCATTAATGACTTCTGCTTTTAAGTGCTCCAATACTGTTCCTGCACTTAATACGTCATCGTTATGGGGCGTATTGATACACACAACAGAACTGCATTCCGATAACCCATAACCTTGATAAACAGGTAAACCTATACTTCTGGCATCTGCCAACAATGAGGCTGAGACTCGGCTACCACCCACAGCAATAAATTTAAGTGACGCTGGTGGTTGCCAGTTATTCTTAGTCGCCATTACCAATACCTGAAGTAATTCTGGCACCAAAATCAAGGTGTTTGGCTGAGTTTTACTGATGCAACTTAACAGTTCATGGGGATTAACTAATCGGCTACCTTCAAATCCACGTTCTGTATCACTCGCTAGCACCACCGTGCCAGAAGCTAACATTGGGCAATACACGCCAGCGATGTTTTCAAGCAAGGTTGGCAGGGGTAACAAACACAAATGCCGGGGATTCTGTAAACCAATACTGGCAACCAGTGCATTGGCCACTGCCATTTGATTTTTGATGCTTAAACAGACTCCTTTAGGAGTGCCCGTTGAGCCTGATGTATAAGTGATTTTGGCCGTTCCTTTGGGTGCCTTCAATTTAGTATCTTGCACTAATTTGTAAGTACTAAGGGTGACTGGTTCACATTCAACTGACTCACCAAAATTGATTTTTTGTTGACTGAAAAGAATGTTTGGTTTCACCGAAAACAGCAATTGGTCATATTGGGTTTGAGTGAAAAACAATGGAATAGGCGTAAAAATCAGCTGTGCCATTTGGCATGCCAAATCAACAACGATCCAATCAATGGAATTGTCTGCATGCAAAGCGACTGAGGTGACTTTTTGCTCTTTCAACCATAAGGATAATGTTTTAACTCGCACTGCTAAGTCAGCATAAGTCATACTGCTATCCGACGTTTCAATGGCAACTTGATGCTCAAGCCCTTGGGGGATATTTGAAAATTGTTGTATCAAGTCACTCATTTTAATGACCTTTTAAGCTTGCTGGTAGTCAGTGCAATTTTGGATGCGAGTTGCTCAAACATCTGCTTAAAGTGCGGTGACTTATGTACTACCTTCATTACACTGGCCAGAGAAACAAAGACAACTTGAGGGTTTGTTTCGTAGTAAGAACCCCATTTTTGTGATGCCCCTAGTAATTTGTTTTTATCCGCAGGGGCAATGTGGTGACACTCAATACCTGCTTTGCCAATTAATTTAACGACATGATCAGTACCCGCAAATGCCATATGCTCATAGCCGTTACAAAACAATGAAACGGCAGTGGTAAGAAACAGTGGAATAGTAAACTTGTTTGAATTGCTATAAAGATGACCAATTTCAGCAATAAGCTCACGAGTTACCGTTGCATATTTTTGCGAAACGTAATGTTCGATAGGTTGAGCTAGATACTGTTCAATAAATAAGGTGTTGGTTGCGGCTCTGATCCCCAAAGCAGCCTTAAATTTGCCATTATTAATGGCTAAAACATAAGGCATACTAATATCAATGTCTGCACCATAAGTCGATGCAAAGCCTGCTTTGATAAACTGCTCTGCGGCTAAACGTCCAGCATCACTTTTTTGATAAACATCGAGGGAAAATCCATACTTTGAATGAGTTAAAGGTGTCAATTGACGAATATGGTGCACCTTAAGTAAACGTTGTCCAGTAAAAGGCATAGTCACTTTGTAGTCACTGACTAATGTTGTTTGTTCTGCTTGCATCATGAATTGCATCATTAAGACCTTTTGTTACTTTCTGACAAAATAATAAAGGTCAAGCCTTAAAATAAACTTAAGGTTTAAAAAGACATTGAAAATATTGGATGGTGAATTGCTTCAAGAGTGAACAATGATGGTAGGTTCTTAGGAATCACAATAAGTGACGAATAACTAAAAAAGTTAAACACTTCACTTTTTATCCTTGTGTTACCTGCTTCCGTTGTGCATGGCTACTTAATTTTGATAATTAAAATATCTGGACCACAGAGATCCTAGAGGCTGCGCGCACATAGAAGTTATTAAGTTTAACGGACGGGTTTGAGCAATCACGCAATACGTCGATGCAATCATCCCAGCTATATTCGACATACGTTTATCTAGTTGAGTCACTTAACGATGACCAACGAGCATCGGGCTTCCAGTTTTTGATCCAGATTGGGATATCACTCGCAGGCATAGGCTTAGCTATGGCATAACCTTGGGCTAAGTGACAGCCCATTTCTAATAATATTTTTCCTTGTTCACTGGTTTCTACTCCTTGTGCAATCACTTTGCATTTGAAGGCTTTAGACAGGCCGATAACCCCTTCGACTGTAGCTCGATCGCTTGGGTCAGTTAACATTTTTGCGATAAATACCTGTTCAATTTTAAGTGTAGTGACAGGTAGGATCCTCAGATAGGTCAGGGATGAGTAGCCGGCACCAAAATGATCTAAAGCAAACTGAACTCCCATATCAAGACACTCCTGTATCACACCAGTAACTTGTTCTAAATCATTAAACGCAGCCGTTTCACTTACTTCCAGCTCTAAATCATTTGGATCCACGTCAGGGTGGGAAGACATGATCTCTGCTAGCCTGCTCAAAAAGGTTTTCTGCTGCAATTGTAATGCGCTGATATTCACACTCACGTGCAGGTCCAGTGCTATGCTTCGCCATTCCTTGATTTGTGCCAATACTGAATTAAGAACCCATTCTTCCAGTTCTATCGATAAAGGGTTATCTTCAATCAAAACTGGAATTTCAACGGGTAATAATAAGCCACGATCTGGATGTTGCCAGCGTAACAACGCTTCTACGCCAATAACCTTGCCCAGCTTCATATCCACTATTGGTTGGTAAAACACTACAAACTGGTGATGAGTTAATGCGAAGCACACAGCTTCGAGACTTTCAGTATGAGCTTTTAAAGCGATATCTTGTGTTACATCGAATAGGTGGTAGCAATTTTTACCCATTTTTTTTGCTACATACATAGCCTGATCTGCATGACGTAAAAGCAAATCAGCATTAACGTTATCTTCAGGAAAGATAGTCACCCCAATACTCGCAGTGACATTAAGCATAAGATCATCGACAAATACGGGAGCAGAAGCGGCTAGTAGCAGGCGTTCTAATAGAGGTTTACAACTTTGAACTTTATCTAAATCGGCTAACACTGCGACAAATTCATCTCCTCCAAAACGTGCTAAAGTGTCCCCTTCTCGCAGGGTCTCTTTCATACGATTTGACATAGTGATTAGCAATCTGTCACCGACACCATGACCATGGGTATCATTCACCGCTTTAAACCCATCTAAATCTAGAAATACTATGGCTACTGATTTTTTATTGCGCTGACATTGCAGTAATGTCTGAGCGAGTCTGTCTGACAGTAATGTTCGATTGGGTAGCTGAGTCAATGCATCATAATGAGCAATCCGTTCTAATTGACTTTGATAGTTTTTTATACTGGTGATGTCAGAGAACAAAGCAACGAAGTTTTGTATTTTCCCCTCTGAATCACAGACACTACTAATGGTCTCAATTTCAGCATAGACTTCACCCGTTTTTCGGCGATTCCAGATTTCGCCAATCCAATAACCATTTCTGATTATTTCATTCCACATGTCTATATAAAAATCAGGGGATTGCCTGCCTGACGTCAAAAACCGCGGGTTTTGACCGACCGATTCTTCTCTGCTATAGCCGGTTATATGGGTAAAATTTTCATTAACATCAATGATGATGCCAGACGGATCAGTAATCATAATGCCCTCGTGGGCATGATTAAACACTTCGGTAGGCAGACTAAATTTTTCTTCTGCTACTTTTAAATCTGTAATATTTTCGTGAGATAACATCAGATGTTCGTTATCATTTTTAAAATGTGTAACACGAACTTTAAACCAACGCTTTTGGGTAGGACTATGACAGGGGTATTCCATGGTGAACTCATCAATCTCGCCTTGAATGACCTGCAAAGCCCCTGCAACTAAAGGTTTAGCATCATAAGCGTCAGAGCCTTGAGATTGACTGCAAACTTGAAAATAATTGTCGCCAATAAAATAATGACTGGATAAGGGTGAAGCACAGTTTTTGTCGTAAAAATTTCGCCATGCCTGATTAACCAACAAGATGTCACCCGCTTTGTTTAATATACAAACACTAGGCGAAAATGCGTCAATTGCGGACTGAATAAAAAAACTCTCAGCATCTGGCAGCTTTGACTCAGCCCCATTGGCACTGGAATCCTTGATTGGTTTTGACATAAAGTACTTCCAGAGTATTCATTTATATTGATAGCAATTATGCTCATAAAATAGACCTATGCAGGAAGAATAAGCACTAGACATTAATAATTTAGCGGGCTAAATCCCCAAGTCGAATACTCATTGGTGTGGTGCCCGCATGGTTCATTTCCTGATCCAACATTGTACGAAATTCTGCAGTGTCGGAAGCAAATATGATACCCACACCTTCTTTGTTGCAATGCATAACCAAGCCTTTTTGTTCGACACAAGCCTGGCCTTTATCTTTGTGGGTGAAATAGATTTTAATGAAGTCATTAGTTACCAGTTCAGGCTCGGGTAATTCTATAAAAGCGCCAAAAGTATTAATATTTCGTGTAAAGGCGTGCCCTAAATTTGCCCCCTTAAATTGAAGCTGGACATCTAAAGCTAAGGGTATTCGAGTATAAGTACGATGATGAAGAGACACTTCAACTCCTGCTGTTAAATTTAGAAGATATTAGCTTTTTCTTTCAGTATTGATTATCTATTAACTAAGATCAGTATAGGAGTATTTCTATAGATAAAATTGACTTGAATCAATTTAGAATAAGAGGAGGATAAAAATTATTACCGCCTATCTAATTCGCAATAGGCTATATTCGGGATGCAATCATGAAGTAAAAATGACGGTTCAAAATTAAATAGAATTGTTCAAGTTTTATTTTCATAAGCAACAACTCTATTACGGCCTTGATTTTTTGCTTGATAGAGTGCTGTGTCGACTTGATAAAACGATTCAATATTCGATTTTGAATTAGGATCAACTTTAGATACACCAAAACTTGCAGTAAGATCCCCTATATTAGAAAAAGAATATTCATTAATAACAGTGTGTATTTTCTCAGCAATACCCATAGAATTTTCTAAGGATGTTTCGGGTAATAGAATAATGAACTCTTCCCCGCCCCAGCGGGATAAAAGATCAGTTGCCCGGATATTTTTGGATAATAATTCTGAAAACTCCTTTAGTACAATATCCCCCACCTGATGTCCATATTCATCGTTAATTCGTTTAAAGTGATCAATGTCGATCAAAATTAAGCATAATTTGTTGTTATAACGTTTGATTTTTTGATGTTCGATTGCGAAGTTATCATCAAAGTATCGTCTATTACGTAAACCGGTAAGTTGGTCAGTGACAGACAATTTTTCTAATTCCAGCAGATGGAGCTTTTCTTTTTCTCTTATTTCTTGAATTGTCTTATAGGCTGAATTTGCTGATACTTCAAAAAAATAGGAGGCATACACTATAGCTAAAGAGGCGATTGTAAATCTTACAAATCCTTTTAAATTCCAAAAGCCGTAGTCCCATTCACCTATTCCTAGATAAGCCATTGGTATGATTGCTAAGTAAAAAAGAACAACCATTATCATGCCTTTGCGTGTTCCTAATATAGGAATAACAAATAATGGATAACAAAGAGTCCAAACGAGTGCAAAACTTTCGTTTCTAGCGAAATATGAAAAAATGACCAAGAAAGTGAAGAGAAAAATGGTGGCAAAATAAGCAGAAAAATTAAAACTTTTTTTGACAATCAGTGAATACAGCGCGAGCGCCGCACAGATGGAGATAATAAAGTTTACAAGGGGTAAAATGTAGTTATCATCATCAAAATTAATAAAAACAAATACACCAAAAGTAATAGTGGTAAAGATAAGTAAAGCAGCAGTCATAATAATTCTGCGATACAAAAAAGGGTCTTTTTTGATCTCTTTATCTATTGTGAAACCAGCTTTTATACTTTCTATCATTTTGGGTTAGCCCTACTGCGCTCCAGAAAAATCAAAGGCGGGAAACTCACCACTTACACGTTCTTCAAGTGCTGTTTTAGATTACTCAGATTAATTATAAATTACTAATCATTTTCTCAATCCTAGCATTATATTTAGTCGATTTATCAAGCCACTGATAATAAGATTTTAATCAGTAGCAGCGCCAATATCTGCCAATAATTAAGTTCCACATTATTTACTCTGACACTTGATCAATTGCACAGCTTCAATATTGCCCGCTGGCACAAAGCCAAAAACCTGACCATAGAAACTGAGCTCTGAATTCAGTGCTTTGATATTATTTGCTGGCTGTCTAAAGCCATGTCCTTCACCTTCAAAGGTGATGTAAGCGGTATCAATACAATTATCTTTTAGAGCGTTAAATATTAATTCAGATTGATTAGGAGGAACCACCTTATCGTCCAAGCCCTGGAATAAAAGCAAGGGAGCCGTTATATTTTCAACACTGTTAATAGGTGAACGTTGATCGTAAACGCTTTTCATCTCAGGATAGGGGCCAATGAGTTGATCCAGATATCGCGATTCAAACTTGTGAGTGTCGCCTGCTAAAATGCCTAAATCGCTGATCCCATAATAGCTGGTACCGGCTTTAAATACCGTTTGAAACGCTAAAGCTGCCAACGTGGTATATCCACCAGCACTGCCGCCTCGAATGGCAACTTTATCCCCATCTATAAAACCTTCAGCAGCAAGCCATTTAACCCCATTGGATGCGTCTTCAACATCGACTATTCCCCAATTAGGATAGAGTTTTTTCCTGAACGTTCTACCATATCCAGTGCTGCCTCTATGGTTGACATCAAAAACTGCAAATCCTCGACTGGTCCAAAATTGAATCCCTGGTTGTAGACTTGAATCGGTAGCACCCACAGGTCCTCCATGAACTTTAACGATAAGTGGAGGTAGGGTATTTTTTGCCCCCGAATAATCATTATTTTGGGGAGGATAATAGAAACCATAAGCGATTTCATTGATACCAGTAGGAAACTCAATTGGCTGGGGTACAGAAAGTAAATGTTTGGCTATGACGGGTCCGCTGGGTTGATAAATTTTTTCATAATGATTAGCTGTTAACTGGTATATAGCGTTACCTGAACTAGGTGTTGATGCTCTGAAATAAACAGTATCATTTGCCACTGAAATTGAATCTGCCGATGAAAATGCATCCCCAATATTGGTCATTTCACCTGTAGTTAAGTTAACCCGCGCTATGTGATCAAGCCCCTCCTGTGAGTAGGCAATAATGGCGTAATCGTTATCTTCGATACCATAACTGTTAATTTCAATATTTTTATCCAGCACTTTTTGTGGCTTGTTCTGTTGCTCAGACAGTTTGTCAATCCGATATAGGGTCCACCAGTTTTCAAAGTCGGCGATAAAATAAAGGGTGCCATCTTTAGAATAGTGCGGTTGTTTTATCGACACATTGCCACTCTGTGGTATTTCAACAACTCGTTCGACTGAAGCATTTTCCCTAAAGTTTATCACCCGTAATTGTGTATCATCCCATGGCATGTTCGGATGCGACCAGGTTATAAAAGCGACTGATTTTCCATCGGGTGATAAATGCGGAGCACTGACAAAATCCGTACCTTCGAATAATATGGTTTCATCATTGACTTCGCTTAAATTAATCGCCACAAGGGTATTAATGGGTTCTCCGATGCCTCGATGATCCTCTCTGACACAAATAAGTCGGTTATTTTTTTGATCTAGAATACATTCCATATAACGCAGCCCCTTACTAGTGATAGCTTCAGGAGGGCTATTTTTCGAGAGGCGGTATAATTTTTGGTCGCTGAATTGAGAATAATAAATGTCGTCCCCATCAACTAAAAAAGGACGTCCCCCATATTCATGGACGCGGGACCTAACACTGACTTCGTTTGACGTTAGCTGCACGGCGGTATTTTTTTGATTCAGTTTGAAAAGTATATTCTTGCCATTTGCAGATGCTTTTGACTCCACAAAATAGAGTTGATTGTTCGCAACCATAAGATACGAAACGTTATCTGATGCTTCAAAAATACTTGCGGCAGTGATGGGTGATGACCAAGTTCCGTAAGCGGCTGTGGTGTGACTCATTGATTCTGGTGCCTCAGTATTTGGTTTAAAAATCAAATAAATAGTAAGAACTAACAAAATTGAAATTATGAATATTTTTGCATTCATTGTTAGGGAACCATTTATTTTATTGTTAACAATCAGTGTAAAGATTATGCATAAGTATGTCTAATAGTCCGGATAATGCAGTCACTTGCTGACACTTTTTTGCTCAAGTGGCTGCAAGAAGATAAATTCTCATTAAGTGCAGTGATGACTAGGTGAACCCTAGACAGAATCCCTTGGTATTAACACAGTTTCAAAGATTAGGGTCTATACCCATGCCACCTCAAAATGCGCGTTTCAGAACGACTGGGGCGCTTCAATTCAAGGCGCGTCAATGACTGAATGTCGGTCACCTTCTGAATTGGCGCAACGAAGAAGTGGAGTGCCCCAGCCGTTCCCTTCGGGCGGGTTTTAAAGCGATTTAACCGTTGTTGGCCATTTTTGACTTAGATTGCTAAGCCTGCAAATAGACGCCTAGTCTAAATCGCTTTAAACTCCCGCTGAATCCGTCATTTTGAGGTGGTATGGGTATATACTAAGAGCGGCCCTCAGTCGTGATACGCACTATGTCTCCACAATGTTTGCAATGCACCGCATCACTATCATGACGATTTAGACCACATTTTGGACAGGCATATTTAACTTTTGAAGGGCGAAAAATAGTTTGGATTAAACGCAAGAATAACGAAATCCCAAAAATCATGATCAAAACCGCTAATATCCGCCCGTCTGTGCCTAATAGAGTGATATCTCCAAAACCCGTGGTAGTCAAAGTGGTAATAGTAAAATATAAGGCATCGACGTAATTGGCTATACCCGAATTTTTTCCTTCCTGACTAACCAATACAACAGCCGTGATAACAAAGATAAAAACCAGTAAATTCACCACACTAAAGATGATTTCTTCGTTAGCCCGCACCAAGCTAAATTGCCGACGTAAAGCTTTAATCATATGATAAGAACGTAATAAACGTAACGCACGTGCAATACGCAGGAAACTAAAATTCGCAGCCAATGTAGGCGCTAATAACGACACAATAACGATTAAATCTGCCAAACCAACAGGATGCAAGATATCGCGAATACGCCGTTTGCTAATGAAAGAACGCGCCACAAACTCCACTAAATATATAATGCCAATGCTAATCTCTAGCCAACGTAGTTCATGCATATAGTGAAAAAACGACGAAAAAATAAAATACAGAATAGTTAAAGCGTCAAATCCCAATAAACCCCAACGAAATCTAATCGAAACTTTATTACTACCGTTGTATAAATCGTCAATTTGTTGATGCATGGATTGGAATATATTAAGAGTCGGGGAGAACAAGAGTAAACACTATCCCTTATCTAAGCAATGAGCAACAGGCGCTACTTGGGCTGCAACAGATCAACCTCTTGAAGATCAAGTCAGTGCTCATTTAAGACTAAATTATGAGCTTATTAAAGGCATTGTCTCGGATAGTTTGGTGAGAGCGTCAGCCCTTGGCCTTTCCCAAAGTGAACAGAAAATTTAGCGCCATTGAGAAAATTTCACCTTGTTCTAATTCGTTATCTATCGAAAATACAGCTCAAGTAAAAGAGTCATCGGGTTGCACAACATCACCCGCAGCCAATAATGTGTTTATTTGGCTATCGGCAACACCAGCCAGTTTCAAAATATCGATGCTGTCCTGTCCCAGCAGCCTGCCCACTTTGGGTTCAGGAACATTATTGGCTGCACACAATGGTGAACGAATTTGTGGGATAACCCGCCCATCCTCTGTAATAGCCTGATTGACCATATTGCGTTCTTTGAGTTGAGGATGTTGGGCTGCCTCCTGAACAGATAACACCGGTTCAACACAGACATCTGTGGCATCGAACAGATCAAGCCAATGTTGCATGGGATGACTGGCAAATAACGCTGCTAAGTCTTGTTTCAAGGAGTCTTGTTTACCAGCGGGTGCGACACATCGTGGCAGCCATTGTGGAAATCCGAGCAAGGTAAAAAAGCTCTGAGCAAATTTCGGCTCCAGTCCACCAACGGATAAATGCTGTCCATCGGACGTTGCATAATAATCGTAAAAAATGCCGCCGTTAAGAATTTCTGCACCCAATTGAGGATCCTCACCTGTTGCCAAAGCAGCGGCACCAGACATACCGTTCATCGCGAATGCACAATCCAGCATACTGATATCAATATAGCTCCCCTGGCCATCTTGCTGACGTTTTATCACAGCAGCTAAAATCGCCATGACTGCATGATGGGATCCACCAGCTAAATCGGCCACTTGTGTGCCGCTCAAGACGGGGCCAGTACTGGCTTTACCGCTGTAACTTGCCAGACCAGATAACGCCAAATAATTAATGTCGTGTCCCGCTTTATCCTTGTAGGGGCCGGTCTGTCCATAACCCGTAATAGAGCAATAAATAAGCTGGGGATTAATGGCTTTTAGCGACTCGAAGTCGAGGCCCAACCTAGCCATCACCCCAGGGCGAAACTGCTCAATTACCACATCATGACTTTGTAGCAATTGATGAATAATTTCACGGGCCGGTGCAGATTTTAAATTTAGCGCTAGCGAACGTTTATTTCGATTAATGGTAAGATGCGCATACGAACGCGCATCATACATTGGCGGGGTAACCCGCAGTAAATCCGCTCGTGTGGGTGACTCTACGTGTATTACATCAGCCCCCATATCCGCTAAAATCATAGTGGCATAAGGGCCTGGCAATAGTGTGCTGAAATCCAACACTTTTAATTGTGACAACGGTCCCATTATTTATTGCTCCATCAGGGCACGGGCAATAATAAGTTTCATAATTTCGCTGGTGCCTGCATAGATTTTCTGAACCCTAGCATCGGCATACGCCCGTGCAACGGGGTATTCCCACATGTAACCGTAGCCACCGAAAAGTTGTAGGCACTCATCTATTGAGCGGCATTGAATTTCAGTCGAAAGTAATTTAGCTTTAGCCGCAGTAGCTGCATCCAGTTGCCCAGCAATATGCAGTTCAAGGCATTTATCGATAAATACCCTGAGCATGGTTAATTCAGCGTCAACTTCAGCAAGTTTAAACTGAGTATTTTGAAAACTCGCAATACTGCTACCAAAGGCTTTTCTGTCTTTCACGTAGTCAATCGTATGCTGTAAAATACCCTCTGCATTAGCAACCGCACCCAGCGCTACTGACAAACGTTCTTGCGCTAATTCCTGCATAAGATACCTAAATCCCATGCCTTCTTGGCCTAGTAAACTCTCTCGAGGTACTCTCACGCCGTCAAAAAACATCTCCGAGGTGTCTTGTGCTTTCATACCAATTTTTTTGAGTTTTTTACCCTTCTCAAATCCGGGAGTACCCGCTTCCACAAGAAAAAGGCTGGTACCTTTAGCACCAGCAGACGGATCGGTTTTAGCGACTACAATCACCAAATCAGCGAGTTGCCCATTGGTAATAAACGTCTTAGATCCATTGATGACATAATCATCGCCGTCTAATACCGCATGGGTTTTGACCGCTTGTAGATCTGAACCTGTACCGGGCTCGGTCATCGCGATGGCAGTAATAATTTCGCCACTAATGCAGCGCGGTAGGTATGCCTTTTTTTGCTGCTCGGTACCGTATTTTTCTAAATAAGGCACCGCAATATCAGAATGTAAACTCCAGCCAATCCCGGTTAAGCCAAATCGAGCGACTTCTTCAGTGACAATAGCGTTGTAACGAAAATCGGCTCCCACGCCCCCATATTGCTCGGGTATAGTAGGACACAACATGCCTTGTTGACCGGCCTTTGACCACACTTCACGACTGACTTGCCCTTGCTCTTCCCATTGTTCATGAAAAGGCATAGCTTCGGTTTTCAGGAATTTTCTGACCATGTCCCGAAACTGTTCATGCTCGGTATCGAAGACCTGACGAGAAATCATAAGTTTTCTCCTAATTGAGCTTTATCAATGAGTAATTGTGGAGGCGCAAAACGTTCGCCATAGGTGTCACAAAACTGCTGTGCCCTGCGAATAAACGACACTATCCCATGTTGCCCATGTTGCCCATATTGATTGATATATTGAATACAACCTCCTGTCCATGGCGGGTAACCGATACCAAAAATTGAGCCAATGTTGGCGTCAACGGTGGATGTAAGCACATTTTCTTCTAGACAGCGCACCGTTTCAATCGCCATGATGAATAACAGTCGTTCTTTGATATCAGCCAAGGGTATTGCCGCATCTTCATGGCTAAACTGACTCAGCCCCGTCCAAAGATGTTTTGCACCTTGTGGCGGGTAATCATAAAATCCGGCTGCCCCAGACTTCCCTGGCCGCTCTAGCTCTAACATACGATCAACAACCATATCCGAAGGATGACCAAGATAATCTTTACCCTCGGTTTCTAAGTCCGCAATGGTCTGACGTTTAACTTTATCGATAAGGGTTAACGAAACTTCATCAGTGACTGCCAAGGGCCCTACTGGAAAACCCGCCAAAAACGCGGCATTCTCGATACTAGCAGCGGGTATGCCTTCGCCCAGCATTGCCATGCCCTCACTTACAAACCTATCAAATACACGTGAGGTAAAAAATCCGCGACTGTCATTAACAACAATAGGGGTTTTACCTATCTGTTGCACAAAATCGAAACATCTAGCCAAGCTTTCATCCGAGGTTTGTTGACCACAAATAATCTCTACCAATGGCATTTTATCTACTGGTGAAAAGAAATGTAAACCGGCAAAATTATTCGGTCGACAGGACGCTTTTGCGAGTCCAGTGATAGGTAAAGTGGATGTATTACTGGCAAATAATGCGGTCTCAGCTAACACCGCCTCCGCTTCTTGGGTGACACGTGCTTTAAGATCTCGGTCTTCAAATACTGCTTCAATAACAAAGTCACAGGCGGCCAAATCGTTGGCATTGCCAGTAGCAGTAATCAGACTCAATATTTGTTCAATCTGTTGCTGTGTTTTGCGCCCACTGCTAAGTTGTTTATCTAACAATTTGCGAGAATAGTCTTTGCCTTGCTCAGCACGTTCGCTGTCAACATCTTTGAGGACCACTGGAATGCCATTGATTGCGCATGTATAAGCAATACCAGCTCCCATCATACCAGCACCTAACACGGCGACTTTACGCACCTTCTGTTTATCAATATTGGCTGGACGACTGTTGCCTGCTTTGAGCAAATTATGCTGGAACCAAAAGGTGTTGATCATGTTTTTTGCAACTTGGCCACAGGTCAATTCAACGAAATAGCGAGACTCAATCCGTGTAGCCGTATCAAAATCGACTTGTGCACCTTCAACCATCGCCGCCACTATTTTCTCTGGCGCTGGCAATACACCCTTGGTTTTAGCTCTGAGCATGGCCGGTAAAATGGCCAGCATTTGTGCCACTTTAGGATGATTAACCGCTCCGCCAGGCAGCTTATAGTGTTTTTCATCCCACGGTTGCAGGACCTTGGGATGAGCAAGTATCCATTGTTGTGCCATATCCAGCATGTGTTGTTGCGACTGCGCTAACTCATCAATCAAACCCGCTTTTAAACCTGCTTGAGCATTAAATTGTTTACCTTCAGTTAGGTACGGTAACGCACCTTGTAATCCTAGTAACCGCACCATGCGAGTCACACCGCCGCCGCCGGGTAATAGCCCCAAAGTCACTTCTGGCATCCCCATTCTGAGGCTTTTGTGATCGATTGTAATCCGGTGATGACAAGCTAGCGCCAATTCCCAACCACCTCCCAAAGCTGCCCCGTTTATACAGGCGACAACTGGTTTTCCACTCGTTTCCAGTTCACGCATCGCTGCTTTGATTTTTTGTAACATCTGGAAAACCTGACTCGCACTATCTTCATTTACCTTTGCGAGCATAGTGAGATCACCACCAGAGAAAAACGTCGATTTTTCTGAACGCAATACAACGCCTACATAGTCATCATTCTGCAATTCAGCGATTTTATTGGAAAAATCTTCAGCGAAATGTTCATCCATCAAATTGGCTGAGCTATCTGGCCGGTCAAATATTAGATGTACGATACCTTGTTGATCTTTTTGATACTTAATTACCTGCATGTTGACCTCCTATACACGTTCAATAATAGTGGCAATACCCATGCCACCACCCACACAGAGCGTCGCTAAACCGTAGCGCTTATTTCGCACCTCAAGTTCATCTAACAACGTACCGAGTATCATTGCTCCAGTAGCGCCTAAGGGATGCCCCATTGCGATTGCGCCACCATTTACGTTGATTTTGTCTGGGTCAACTTGCATCTCTTTTTGAAAACGCATCACCACCGATGCAAACGCTTCATTTACCTCAAAAAAATCAATATCGGCAACACTAAGGCCGGCCAGTTTAAGAGCTTTGCGGGCAGCAGGAGCGGGTCCGGTTAACATGATTGTTGGGTCTGTACCGACTAACGCTGTAGACACAATGCGCGCGCGGGGTTTTAAATGATATCGATTAGCCATGTGTTGGCTACCAATTAACAGTGCCGCAGCACCATCGACAATACATGAAGAATTACCGGGCGTGTGTACATGATTAATGCGCTCCACCGATGGGTATTTATGTTTGGCTACCGCATCAAAACCAAGCTGTCCAGGTTGTAAAAAAGACGGTTTTAGTTTCCCCAGCGTGGCCATATTGCTGTCAGCGCGGACGGTTTCGTCATGCTCAAGAATGATCAGCTTATTTCTGTCTTTGACCGCCACAATGGAACGTGAAAACGCTTTACGCTGCCAAGCATTTGCCGCCTTGAGATGAGAGTTCATCGCAAAATTATCAACCTCTTCACGACTAAAACCGTCTAAGGTAGCAATCAAATCGGCACCAATTCCTTGCGGCATGAAACCAGTATTGATGTTAGTTTCAGGATCCATTGCCCAGGCACCACCATCACTGCCCATGGGTACTCTGGACATAGACTCGACGCCGCCAGCCACAACCAGATGCTCCCAGCCAGAACGCACCTTCATGGCAGCCATATTGACCGCTTCAAGACCGGAGGCACAAAACCGATTGAGCGTCACACCCGCTACATCATCATCCCAACCAGCAACCATTGCCGCCGTTTTAGCAATATCAGCGCCCTGATCGCCAATTGGTGTGACACACCCAATAACTATGTCGTCCACTGAGTGGGTCTCAAATTTATTGCGTTGCTGCAAAGATATAAGCATTTGACTTAATAAAGTGACAGGTTTCACTTCGTAAAGGGATCCAGATGTTTTGCCTCTGCCCCGTGGTGTGCGGACAGCATCAAAGATGAACGCTTCAGTCGTCATAAGTTTCTCTCTATTTGAGGTCGTAAACAGGTGGTTACCTTAGACCTACTAATGTAGGTAATACAGTAAGTAATCAGCGGCTAAAAAAACATGATGTTTATGATCGCAAAACATGACATTTCTAATCATCTGGTTATTGGCGCTCAAGTTTTGGACATTAAAAAAGATAGAGTAGAGAAGGTAGAGAAGTCGTTGCTGTCAACTATTGGTGGGAGTCACGATATGCTTTAGGGGTCAGCCCAGTCCATTTTTTGAAGGTGCGATAAAATACCGCATCTTCTGAAAAGCCCAGCTGTGAGGATATTTGACTAATAGACAAATCGGTATTTAATAACAACTGTATCGTACGGGATCTGCGCACTTTGTCCTTGATTTGCAGAAATTGATAACCTTCCTGCCTCAGCCTCCGAGCTAATGTGGGTGCTGAACAATTAAACGTATTTGCCACTGATTCCAGGCTAGTACTATCAAAATCATCAAGGTCACTAATATGCGTCTTAACCCTTGCAGACCAAGTTGTTTGAGGCTCATAACGACTCAAAATATTTTCTGGCGCATTCGCCAAGAATTGACCTAGGCTGTGAGGGTCTTGTTTAATAACCCGGTTTAAATAAGATCCAGGGAAGATAATGGCATTTTGTTTGCGTTGAAAAAATACCGGGCAGTTAAACACCTCCTTGGTATGCTGTGGCCACCCATGTTCATCAAATGCAAAGTAGCATCGGTTTAACAGCAATGGGGCATCCATCAGCCAAGCTAAATAACGCCAGAAAATGGTAAACAACATGGCCACAAAATAATCATTATTGGTACCCTGTTTTGCCTGATGATGGATCACGAAAGCAGCTTCTTCACCCTGCTCCTGCAATTCAAAATGAAACTCATCGCTCAGCAGACGGAAAAATTCAGCAATCCTTAAAATAGCGCGGCGCACATTCCCGCAATTAATAGTCGCATGGCACAGCATACGAAACGTACCAACGCGCAACGGCTTATGCGTAAAACCCATAGCCTCATCGTCAAGCTGTTCGTAGCAGGTTCTCATCAGACGAGCAAATTCAGTGGCATCAAGAAGGGCTTCTTGATCATTCAGCAACGGCGCTTCTATGCCGGCACTATATAGAAGTTTACGACGCTGAACGGGGTCAGCAATAGCGCTGAGTTGTGCGTTGACAATGATATTAGGAATTCGATGAGGCATGCATATATTGTAACGTTAATATTAACTAATTAACTATACCCATTAGATTTAAGTGTCTTTATGTAAATAAGCACCATAAAACGCTCTTTACTCTGTAATGTCATGACAGTTAAACCTTCGACTAACGCTAGCTAATACATCTAAAACGGTACTCTAAACCTCGTTATCTTAATCATCCGTCAGTTAAATTAGCTGATTAATCATAGATTTAAACAAATTTAAAAACGTCAATGCTACATTGGTCAAGGTATTGAAAATGAAAGCGTTCACACATTAAAAAACTCAGGACACTACCCATATCCTAAAAAACAAAACCATAAATTTCACCTTGACACCTGACTGTCGAAATTTGATCAATGTCATTATTTATGTTCACCTTACTTTTCTTAACGTTGTTCCCATCGACATGTTAGCGACAAAGACCTCATATAATAAAAACAACGATTTTAACGTTGTTTTTATTATGATGATTTAACATGGTCTTTATTAAAAATCAGATGGTAAAATAATAACCAATTTTGAACCCATAATGCCAAAGTGAAATGGCAATCGGGGTTGCCATGTATTCAAAAATGCTGCTGGCCAAGTTCACACCCTAAGCCGAGCCACAATAATCCATCAAATAACTATGGAAATGAAAATGAACCTACAGGAAAAAATTCGAAATCAGGTCACAGCAAAGACCTTCATGTTTTACATACAAGCAAGCACCCGTTGCCGCGGTGTGGTTTTTCCAATGGGATGCTGCACAGACAATGCCTTTGGCGTTGAGTACTTTAATGTCTAAGCAACTGCCTAAGGAAACATCCACAACAATCGTGACGCTCGACCAGCTCGCAGAGTTGGCAAATTACTCCCTCATGGACACTCTTAATTGCGATCCTGATGCGAAAGCAGACGGCGTCGACCATGCTCCGCGACAAGTATTCACTGGCCATTATGTCCCGGTGAATCCAACCCCAATCGAAGACCCCGAGTATGTAGTTCATAGCAAAAGCTTTTTTCATGAACTTGGCTTCGCTGACAGTATGGCAACATCATCCGACTTCGTGCGGATGTTCTCTGGCGACATATCGCAGCTTCCAAAGCCGATGCGCAAAATCGGTTGGGCGAGTGGCTATGCCCTTTCCATCTTCGGCAGCGAATATGTTCAGCAGTGCCCGTTCCACACCGGCAATGGATATGGAGACGGTCGCGCAGTTTCAGTGCTTGAGGCGGTGATCAAAGATAAACGCTGGGAAATGCAGCTCAAAGGTGGCGGACGGACACCATACTGCCGCGGTGCTGATGGTCGCGCGGTCTTACGGTCGAGTATCCGCGAGTTCCTTGCTCAGGATCATATGCATGCCCTAGGGGTGGAAACATCTCGGTCTCTGAGTTTGTATGTATCTAAGACTGAGAAGGTCAATCGGCCATGGTACTCCGAGGGTTCGCGCTCAAAGGATCCCGATATGTATATATCGGAGGCCGTCGCCATCTCGACCCGCGTTGCACCGTCGTTTATTCGAGTCGGTCAACTCGAGCTTTTCGGTCGCCGTGCCCGCAAAAATGCACACCCAAAGGCGATGCAAGAGCTAGAGAAAATAGTGTTGCACGCAATTGATCGCGAGTATGCTGATGTCATTGATAATACACTCACCGCAGCCGAAAAAGTGTTGTTGCTGGCGCATGAGTTCCGCAACCGCCTTACGTCCCTTGTAGCAAACTGGATCCGCGTTGGCTTTTGTCAGGGCAATTTCAACAGCGACAACTGCGCAGTAGGTGGATTCACACTTGATTACGGTCCATTCGGTTTCTGTGATGTGTTTGACCCACACTTCCAGTCATGGACCGGTGGTGGACAACACTTCTCGTTTTTGAACCAACCCATGGCAGCACAACAAAACTTCCAAAGTTTTTGTACGGCGTTAAGGCCATTGTTGGCGGCGCATCAAGACCCTCTGCATCAGGACTATCTGCAACAGCTTGATGAGATCCAAAATGGCTTTTCAAACGTGATGCAAGCTCAAATGGAAACCATGTGGGCTGCCAAACTTGGACTTGGGAGCTTTCACAGGGGGTTATTTAGTGAACTCGAAATCTTGATGGCGAACACGCCAGTGGATTACACCATCTTTTTCCGCGAGCTCTCAATGCTGCCTGAGAACATTGCCCCTCTCAAAAAAAGCTTCTACAAGGACTCAGAAGACATGGACCAACGCTGGTCAGAATGGCTCACAAAATGGAAATCCCTCATCGCCAGCGATTATATTGCTACCCCCCGCTCTCGGGATGAAATCTCTAGGCAGATGAAACTCGTCAATCCAAAATATATTTTGAGAGAGTGGTTTGTTGTGCCAGCTTATCAGCAAGCAGCCGCAGGGAACTATTCTCTAGTGCGAGAACTGCAGGAAGTCATGACACAGCCCTACGCCGAGCAGTCGCAGGAAATCGAGGATAAATACTACAGGCTAAAACCATTTGAGTTTTTTGAACTGGGTGGAACGTCGTATTACAGTTGTTCATCGTAATTTTCGAAAACAGCCCGAACAAGAAAAGCAATGTATGCGGCCTCCCCGCGGCTTACATTGCTAACTTTCACGCCTAAAAATCAGTCCTCATTAAACTGAGTAGTTAAGTAAAGTTAGCCACTTTAAAATTTGAAAATGGTTAACTTATATCTAATTTATACAACCCATCTAATCAATAAAGGTAATGCACTTCACGCTTGCGCTATTGGTTTTACCAATCCATTGTGTTGCATAATCGCCTTAATTTCGTCGATACTTGCAGGATCATCTATAGTGGAAGGGATAACAAACTCTTGATTTTCTGCAATCTGGCGCAACAATTTACGCAATATTTTCCCGGATCGGGTCTTTGGTAAACGTGGAACGATGAGTGTTTGCTTCAAACAGGCAACAGCACCTATTTCTTTTCGTACCATAGCGACCAACTCAGCTTGCAGGTCTGCCTCACTGATATTCACACCATCTTTTAATAGGGTTAACCCTACGGGTACTTGGCCTTTGATATTATCGTACACACCGATAACAGTGCATTCTGCTATGGCGTCATGGGCAGCGATAATTTCTTCCATTTCACCTGTTGATAAGCGATGACCCGCAACATTAATCACATCGTCGGTTCGACCCATGACAAACAAATACCCGTCTTTGTCTATGTAACCCCCATCACCTGAGCAATAATAACCAGGATATTCCCTTAAGTAGCCAGCATCAAAGCGTCCAAAATCTCCCCAAATAGTGCTAAGACAACTGGGAGGCAAAGGTAATTTAATCGCAATCGCTCCTTGGGTATTCGGTGGGAGTGGCTGTCCACTTACATCGAGTATTTGTATATTAAAACCAGGCACCGGTTTGGTCGCCGAACCAGGTTTTGTAGCTAGCCTTTCAATGCCGATTAAATTTGCAGCAATGGCCCAGCCTGTTTCTGTTTGCCACCAGTGGTCGATGACCGGTTTACCGGTTATTTGCTTGGTCCATTCATAGGTGGGTGGGTCTAGTCGCTCGCCAGCCATAAACACACTTTCTAAGCAGGATAAGTCGTACTTAGCCAGTAATTTAGCTTCAGGATCTTCTTTGCGAATAGCTCTAAAGGCGGTGGGAGCAGCAAAAATAGCTTTGACTCCATACTCTTCAATCACTCGCCAAAATGCGCTGGCATCAGGGGTTTTTACTGGCTTACCTTCATACACTATAGTAGTGCACCCATGTAACAGTGGCGCATAAACAATATATGAATGCCCCACTACCCAACCAATATCTGACGCCGCCCAAAACACATCACCCGGTTGCATATTGTAGACTGCCGACATTGAGTATTTTAAGGCAACGGCATGGCCGCCATTATCACGAACAACACCTTTAGGTTTGCCGGTTGTTCCAGAGGTATAGAGAATATAAAGGGGATCTGTTCCGCTGACGCTAACACAATCTGCAGGTTGTGCTGAACCTGCGGCTTCAGCCCAATCTATATCGCGACCGTGTTGCATGCTCGCAAGGCACTGCTCACGTTGCAATAAGATAACTTGAGCAGGTTTATAAGCGGCAAGCTCAATAGCCTTATCAATCATAGGTTTGTATTCAATTATACGGTTAACCTCGATACCGCATGACGCGGTTATCAATAGTTTGGGTTGTGCATCATCAATACGTACAGCAAGTTCGTGGGCAGAAAATCCCCCAAATACTACCGAGTGCACGGCGCCAATACGAGCCGCCGCCAGCATCGCAATAACGGCTTCGCTGATCATGGGCATATAGATAACGATTGTGTCACCCTTAACTACGCCGTTGTCTTGCAATAGGCCTGCAAAACACGCTACTTTTTCAAGTAACTCACTGTAGGTAAATTGCCTTTTTGTTGCGGTAATAGGTGAATCATAAATGAGTGCAATTTGCTCGCCACGACCTTGTGCGACATGATGATCTAAGGCCATATAACAGGTATTCATTTCGCCATCAGCAAACCATCTTTGCATACCATTGTCGTCAGTAGATAATATTTTTTCAGGCGCTTTAAACCAAGGTAATTGTTTGGCTTTGTCGCCCCAAAATGCTGCGGGAGAGTCAATTGAGGCTTGGTATTCTGTTGCGTAAGACATGACCTATGTACCTTTATAAATGATTGTAGATAACGATTTTGTAAACTACTAATAGTGTCCCTACTTTCCCTTAACAATACTGCAAAGATGAAAACGGTGATATGAGACTTCAGTCCTATGTGACGAAATTTATTTGCATGGTAGCATCACCCCATTAATATCGACTGAAACAATGCCCTTGCTTGCAACATTAAAACCCTTCTATCCTCTTATCTTTTTGCTCGTTTGGAGCGCGGGTTATGCTATGGCAAAACTAGCATTGGTATATACCCAACCATTAAATTTACTCGCATTTCGGTTTGTAGGTGCATTTTTAGCGCTCACGCCTTTAGTTATTTTGTGGCGCTTACCTATTCCTAACTTTCGAAAGTCTTACGCACTCATCGGAACGGGATTGTTTTTACATATAGGTCATTTTGGAAGTATTTATGTCGGCATGAAGCTAGGAGCAAGTGCAAGTATTATGGCGTTGTTTGCAGCTTCACAACCAGTATTAGTGATAATAGCTAGCGCGTTATTGGCTCGAAAAATACCGGCTTGGAATATATGGGCTAGCTTGACCTTAGGATTACTAGGTGCGGCACTTATTGTTGGTGTTAATATGCAAGGTAACGAAGGGTACTTGTTAGGTGCAATCCTTGGTTTTACTGCCGTTGTTGCCTTATCAATTGGTCAGGTAATTGAAAAACAGCGCAAGTTAGGTGTACATCCTATAGTTGCTACGTGGGTGCAATATGCGTTTGCATCGGCGATTTCTATTCCATTTGCATTGGCATTTGAAGGACTTATTTTTGAAAACGCCTTGCCTTTTTGGGGAGCTATCTCCTTTTTAGTCTTCGGTAATTCGATTGTAGGCATACTGTTAATGTTCACCATGGTTCGCCAAGGTTCTATGGCAAAGGTAGCTTCGATTATGTTTATGGTGCCTGGAGTTGGAGCGCTGATTGCTTGGTTGGTTGCAGATGAAGTGCCTAAATTAATAGCCATTCCTGGATTTATACTCGCAATGTTGGGAGCGCTATGGACGAATAGAATAGCCCATAAATCTATGCCAACACGTGCTCCACAATGAGATAGAAATGGTTGTTTAAAATAAATCCTTTAATTTTGTTGTTGCTGATTTTTGCTGTACTAGAAGCAGTTCAGCAGTAGCAATAGCATCATTGAGCGCATTGTGAGCAAAATGCTTGGGCAAATTATATTTGTGCCGTAAAGCAGAAAGTCTCAATTCTTGCGGGTCGTAAGCGATATCTCTTTGATCGAGTTTACGTTTCGCCATCGCAAGGGTATCCAAGATCATAATTGGTGGAGACACGCCATATAATGCTAAACACGCTTGCTTTAAAAATTGTTTTTCAATTCGGGCAAAATGCACCAACATGACTTTGCCTGCTAATGCTTTTAATAACGCTTCGACGACAGCTCGTAAAGGTTCTCCTTGAGACTTTTGTTGGTCAGTAATGTGATGAATAATCACATTATCTGCATCAAGGCGGTGTTGAGTGTTAATAATTTGATGGTAACAACTGCCTAGTTTTATTTGCCGTTTATCAATGCTTACAAATCCAACGCTAAGTAACTTGTCTGTGATGGCATTTAACCCAGTGGTTTCAAAATCTACAGACAAAATAGGTAGGTCTGACAAACATGTTTCTTCACTAGGAAAGGGTACAGATAAAAAATCATGGAGCGCCCCTTGAGGCACTTTTTTTAAAAGCCTTTTTCTTCGGGCTTCGTAACCAAATAGACTATTGAGTAACAAAGTAATCCCCCTAAAGAACAGCTGATTGGCGATAATCTTGCATCGATTTAATGACTTTAAAAGCATCTTTTAAATGCTCTCTTTCTAACTTTGAAATTTGTTTAGGATCTATGTAGCTGTCGACGGGTTGTTTCTTAAGTAAGAGTTTGCACTGATGTTCCAGGCGTACCGAAGTCAAAAATGCATAGGCATCTATCAAATTTTCTGCAGAGGCTTGGGTCAATGATGGGGTGCCTGAACATTGCTGTAATCGCTCAATTGTATTGACCCCAGACACGCCTTCGATTAACGCGTAAATACGAGCTAAGTCAACAATTGGGGCAATGCCATTATGTTTTAAGTCTAGTGTCGCATTGTGTTTACCGTCTTGAATCAGTACAAAGTCTCTGAAAAAACCGAGTGGGGGCCTAGACCTTAAAGCGTTTGAAGACATATGTGCAATAAATAAGGTACTGACTTTGGTTTTTTCTAGCATCCGCTGACGCACTTTTTCAAGTAAGTTAATATCACCATGAATGGTACTTAAATCAAAAAATACGCTGCTATTTAGCAAGGCTTTTGGGCTAGGTGTATCAACCCATTTATCAAAATATTGTTGCCATATCTTCTGTGGTTGACGCCATTTTTTGTTAGTCGCCATGATATCGCCAGGACAATAAATAAATCCGCATTCGGCTAAACCGTCACTAACAAAGGTTGCGAGACCCAGAAACCACTTATCATCTTCTGGTTGCATGGTGTCACAAATAATTAAGGCGTTGTCTTGGTCAGAGTGTGCAAGTTGCTCTTGTCTGGCTTGAGAGCCTGCTGCTAACCAAGCATATGGAACAGGCGCTGGTCCTAAATTTTGTTCAGCCATTTCAATTAGGCGTATGGTAAATGCCATAGTAATCGCACTGATGCTTTTGCCAATATGGTCGGCATTTGCACCAAGTTTGGTGAGCTTCACTTGTAATTTATTTAACAACTTACTGATGGTAACTAACTCGGCTACAGAGCTCGCTTTGTGAATAATGCTGGTCATGTTAATGGCGTTATGTTCTTCGTTATTCACCAAATCGGTCACGCTTACCATGCCGGCAAGTTTACCGAATTTGGTCACCGGTAAATGATGGATATGTTTGCTGGTCATGGCAATTAATGCGTCATATGCATTGCACTTGATATCAATGGTGGCAATGTCCTTAGTCATGATCGCCTTGACTGGATTAGAAGTGGGTAAACCTAATGCCACACAACGTCGCCTAATATCTTTGTCGGTTACTATGCCTAATCCCATGTTAGCGACCTTCTCATTTGAATTGTTGTCGTCAACAACTACTAAGCAAGAGAAACCCTGCTTGGTCATTTTAATGGCGGCGTCTTGAATCGAAGCTGTAGGTGATATTGTTGCGACTGGGTGATGATAAAAGTCTTCAACTGAGGTATTGCTGATAGAAGACGATAAAATAGCGTCGTCATTGAGTTTAGTTTTTTTGCTATGAAGTCGTTGTTCAGATGAATGCTCTAAAAACTCAATCACCTCGGGTGAATCTACTAGCAATGTTTTAAGCGTTTTATAATCAAGGCTGTAAATTAAAGCATCTTCGTCGACAATGACGGCAATTTCCGTATTTAATTCACTTCTTTTTTGACAGAAAATAGTGCAAATATCACCTTCACCATATTTGCCTGTCAGTTCTTTATCTGCAGCTAAATAACGCAAGGCGCCTTTGCGCAATATGTACAATTGCGGTTGTTCAATATCCTCAGGTGCTAAGTGTTCATCCCCCCTTAAATAACGAATGCTAATTTCTCTTACTAATTTACTAAGTAAGGTGTCAGGTAATAAATCAAAGGGTGGGATGCTTCCTACAAAAGCAGTGACTTCTGCCAGTTCATTATCCATATCAAGACCTTTTGGTAATGTTCTCAAAAAAAATTCATGAGTCCTTTTACTTCTATAGAGCTAATTTGTGACGGCGTAGCCATTAAGTCAACTGGTAAATACTGATATAAGACCAAGGTGGTATATCTGACAAAATCAAAGCTTGCTAATGTTGTAGATAGTTAAAGTTGTATATGAATTGTTATAAGTTGTTTTCAAGCTTGTTGCGAAAACACTTGGCGACAAGTCTATATTCATACTTTTTCTCGAAAATAGAGTTATTACAACAAAAAACGACGCATGTAATAAATACAGTAACATGCAGTGCTAGGAGAATAATGTGGAAAAGAAGACAACATATTGGCAGGAAAATCTGCGCTTAATAGCAATATGTCTAGTCATTTGGTTTATTGTATCATTTGGCTTTGGCTTGTTATTAGTAGAACCACTAAACGAATTCCGTCTCGGTGGATATAAGCTCGGGTTCTGGTTTGCTCAGCAGGGTTCAATTTACACTTTTGTTGGTTTGATTTTTTGGTATAGCCATAAAATGAACAAACTTGATAAAAAATACGAATCTGAGGATGGATCATAATGGATGAGTTAAAACTATATACCTACATCGCGGTCTTTGGCACTTTCACCCTATATTTCGCTATAGCATGGTGGGCTCGTGCCGCTTCAACCAGTGACTTTTATGTTGCAGGCGGTGGCATAACTCCTATCCAAAACGGCATGGCAATTGGTGCTGATTGGATGAGTGCAGCGTCATTTATTTCAATGGCTGGTTTAATTGCCTTTTTAGGATACGGTGGTTCTGTATTCTTAATGGGTTGGACAGGTGGTTATGTATTGTTAGCCATGTTGCTAGCCCCCTATATGCGTAAACACGGTAAGTTCACGGTTCCTGAATTCATTTCTGATCGTTATTACTCTAAAACGGCTCGCATTGTCGCTGTTATTTGTTTAATCATCGCATCATTAACCTATATCATCGGTCAAATGAAAGGCGTGGGTGTGGCATTTTCTCGCTTCTTAGAAGTTGACTACGGTTTAGGCTTGGCTATCGGAATGGCCGTTGTTTGGTTCTACGCTGTACTAGGTGGTATGAAAGGCATTACTTATACGCAAATAGCCCAATACGTTGTGATGATCTTTGCTTATACCATTCCTGCCGTTTTCATCTCTTTCCAATTAACCGGCAATCCCATTCCTCAACTTGGTTTAGGTTCGACATTGGCTGATGGTAGTGGTGTTTACTTACTTGATAAGTTGGACCTAGTTGTAACTGAATTGGGCTTTAAAGAATATACCACAAGCAACATGAATGGCTCATTAGATATGTTCGCCTATACCATGTCGCTAATGATTGGTACTGCTGGTTTACCCCACGTTATCATGCGCTTCTTTACGGTTCCTTCTGCACAAGCTGCACGTTCTTCAGCAGGTTATGCATTAGTTTTCATCTCGTTATTATACACGGTTGCTCCAGCTGTTGGCGCAATGGCACGTCTTAATTTGATGAGTACAATTGAACCAACTGCCGGTCAACATTTAGAGTATTCAGAGCGTCCTCAGTGGTTTAAAGACTGGGAGAAAACAGGTTTATTAGCATTTGAAGATAAAAATGGTGACGGTAAAATTCAATATTCAGCAGACAAAGCAACCAATGAAATGGTGAAAGTTGATAATGATATTATGGTGCTAGCGAACCCTGCTATTGCTAACTTACCAAACTGGGTAATTGCATTAGTAGCTGCCGGTGGATTAGCGGCTGCGCTGTCAACTGCGGCAGGTTTACTACTCGCTATATCATCATCAATTTCCCATGACTTAATGAAAGGTGTATTAACACCAAACTTGTCTGAGAAAAATGAGTTACTGACTGGGCGAATTGTTATGACACTTGCCATATTAGTCTCGGGTTACCTCGGTTTAAATCCGCCTGGATTTGCCGCAGGGACGGTGGCGTTAGCCTTTGGTTTGGCGGCATCATCAATATTCCCGGCACTAATGATGGGTATATTCTCTAAGAAAATGAGTGGCACAGCAGCCATTGCGGGGATGTGTTCTGGTATCGGAGTAACCATGCTTTATGTATTCCAACATAAAGGCATTATGTTTATTCCTGGTACAGATTTCTTAGGTAGTATGGGTCAAAACTGGTTCTTTGGTATCTCACCTAATGCATTTGGTGTAGTGGGTGCGTTAGTTAACTTTGGAGTCGCGTTTGTCGTACTTCAGTTCACAGGACCAGCGCCTAAACATGTTCAAGATTTGGTTGAAAACATGCGTCGCCCTGGTGGCACCGCTGCAATCAGCGATCACTAGGCATGAATTGTTTTCTGGACGAGTCGTGTTGGTAACATGATTTGATAAGGATGGTCATTGAATATTAAAGGCTAAAGAGTTTCTCTTTAGCCTTTATTTTATAAATATTTAAATCAAAAATATTGAGTGAAATCAGTTAGCATGGATTAATAGTTAAGTGAAAACGCTTTTATTTGATGGTTGAACATCAAATTTTTTAAAAGCCTTAAAAAAGATAAAATAATGAATAAACATACAAGAACTGCATTTATGGTGGCACCAATTTTAGCTGTAATTGGGTATATTGCTGCAGATTATTATGAAGAAGACCAAGCTGAAAAAGAGAAAGTGATCCAGTTAGTGCCTGTTGAAGGCTGTGATGTCATCAATCAAAAGTGTATTTTGAGAGCTGGCGATTTCGAAGTGAATGTCTTTGACAAAGACAACTTAACCACAGTCAACTCAACGTTTCCGCTAGATAGCGCAACAATCTTTCTGGTTGATAAAAACAATCAGCCAACCGCCTATCCATTAGGCATGATACAAAGCCCTTATTATTGGCATACAGAAACTAACTTGAGAGAATTAATCGGGCATTCAGGACAAAGTTACAAACTTCGACTTGTAGCGAAGATTAAAGGTGGACGTTACATCTCAGAGTTTTATACAACAACAAAATAGCATTCCATGAGCAAAGGCATGACTAAATTGTCGTTCCGATTTTACGCTTCAAAATACTAAAATGCGTTCTAATCTGATAGTCCATGAGCGAATTCCTGACGTTCAGCTCTAGTTATTCCAAGTATTAAATAAACATAAATTCATCATAAACAAACTCAATCTTCAGAGCTACTTTGCTTAACAGCGTGAGGCGCTTGTTTTGCATTTTATGAAAAATGACGTTTTATTTTACCTATACTCCGATGGCGGTCCTTCTAATAAAAACGGTTTTCGGGATACTAAAATTGTGTCACGTAATTACAATATCAGGTATTATTTTTACAGTTATGAGACGTTAAATAATAAATAATATGAGAAGTCTTGCCCTATTACTCTTTTGTACAATTAATACATTATCAGTCCAAGCTGATATGTGTAGCGACATTGATGGTGCCAGCATTTATTCAGATGAACCTTCGCCTGTCTATTTAGGTTTTTTTGGAAATTCCTTTGCTATTGACTCAGCTATCAACCCATTAGGAACCCACGGCTCAATATTTTCAGATTTTGGTGTATATAATATGCTGGGGTATTATGGTTCAAATTTTAGTGAAATAAGTGCAAATAATTCGTTAGCTACAAATCCGCCTATAATTAAACGATGGGGTACTGCTACTGGTTATAAATTAACGAATAATTCATTTGTTCGCGGTGGAATTTCATTAACTGATATTAAGAACTGTGGGTTTTACTTTAATAGTCCTGAGCTATTTGCTGACTATCCACAAACTGTTAGTGCCAGTGATGATTTATTTGATATTGTGACTATTGCGTGGTCTGAAAGTAAAGGTACAGACACCTATAAGCTGTATTATTCTCTCTCTGAATTCTCTGAAAGGATATTTATCCAAGAAACTGCTTATTTACAGGCTAATGTATCTGTAGGTGAACCCGATGTAGACTACTACTTTTGGATAACTGCAAACAATGGCCATGGTGAGTCAGTCGCAACGTTTGATTTGGGTCGTGTGATTATTGATAAGGTAACAGATACTGATGAGGATGGAGTACCTGATTACCTTGATATTTTTCCGTTAGATCCTAATGAAAATGAAGATACCGATTTAGATAACATCGGCAATAACGCTGATTTAGATGACGATGGCGATGGTTATAGCGACATCGATGAAATTCAATGGGGAACGGATCCACTTAATAAAGACGATTTTCCTATCAGAACACGAAAACCTTGGCTTTTGAAAGTATTGAAAGACAAAATTACGGAGATTAAATAATGACTCATTTTCAAAAAATATTAGCTTTAACACTTATCACCATGACATTAAATATTAATGCAAGGCCAACCCTCCCACCCGATGGATTGTTTATTGATGGCCAAAAAGGCTTAAAAATTGATGCTTGGAGTTGGGGTGCATCACAATCGGGAACAACTCATATGGGTGCGGGTTCGGGTGCTGGAAAAGCAAGCTTCCAAGATATAAGCTTTACTCGACTGTCTGACAGTAATACAGCAATGTTGATGATTAAACTTTCTATTGGTAGCCATTTTCCTGAAGTAACTTTGCGGCAAGGGAATGTTACTATTGTGATGACAGACGTTCTAGTTACCTCTATTTCCTTCAACGGGGCCACTAATCCTGTTGGCAATGGAGATGTGCTAAGAGAAAATGTTACGTTGAATTTTGCTGAATTTAATATGACCATTGATGGTAGCAGCGCGTGCTTTAAAATTGCTGAAAATTTGGCCTGCAATTGAAAAGAAATGCTTATACTCACATAACCCGTTGAAATATAAGGTCGCAAATAAGATTTTCAATGGCTAGAGGAAGCCTTCTTTGAGAAGATTTTTATGTTTCTGCTTCGAGCGTAGGCTGTGTGAAAACTATTGATCAACTTTTGAGCTAAGCACCGTGTTTTTATGATCAAATAATCTTGATATTATCGGCTGCTATTTAGCCTGTTTACTATACTTATTAATAGGTTAACAAGATTCGCTGATATGTCCCACCATATTACAGGCCAAGGTCGCAACCAAGTCACCCTGTTCCCAGAAGCATTAGATGATTTCGTCAATGAAGTATGTTGACACCCACATTAATAAACCCCAGTGGCATTTCATCTCAGAACGCTAACTGTTGCCACTTTGCTGACTAACGTGAGAAACTAAAAAGCAGTCTTCAGAGTACTGCTTTCGTTCTTGAAGCAGACTTAACCGATTTAAGCTTTTGCTGTAGATATTTCTCGATTTCCTATCTACTAAACGCTTTAAGAACAAATTTTTTATCACAATGAAATAAGGAACATTACAATTAAAATTAATTAATTATAATGTTCCTTATTGATTAATACTTTCTTACTGTACAATTGCACATCCAACCCGAGCAATACCATAAAAATTGTGAGGTACAGTATCAATATTCCTCCAATTGAATTGCCACGCATTAGCACCATTTCGTTGAGATGTTACAAGTAAAAATTTTGCATATACTTGAGGACTAGTCAGATAATACTGTAGAGTATATGCACCTGATATTGCAGTTTTTCCGGGTGGGCAAGTGACGTTAACAATCATTCCATCATTTACCCCAATGTTATCTCGGCCAAAACTTAAAAGTTTAAATTCAAATCCTGATAACCCAGGAAGCCCATCAGCTCCATTAGCACCCGCGGCTCCATCAACACCATCAGATCCATTAGCACCAGCGGCTCCATCAGCACCATCAGATCCATTAGCACCAGCGGCTCCATCAACACCATCAGATCCATTAGCACCAGCGGCTCCATCAGCACCAGTTGCACCAGTTGCACCAGTTGCACCAGTTGCACCAATTGTGAGGTCGTAACCAATTAACTGACCATCATTAGGACCAGTTGAAACTAGCAATGAATAATCTCCAGCAAGAAGTCCTGCTGGTAATTCTGCTTCAATCGCTGTCGCACTAGATGGTGTAAGCTGATCAAGCTCACCCATCTCCCCCAGATTTACAACAGCAGGATTACCATTATCAAAATTTGAACCATAGATGTACAACATACCATTGTCCATATCGGCATAAACACTCGATAGTGATATAGCCGCTCCGATAGGTGGTGGTGGTGGTGGTGGTGATCCACCATCAGTTACCACTTCAAGTGTAGCCCCGAGTGCTGTTTCAGTACTCGCGAAACGTACATCACCTGCAGTTGTTAACAGTAAAATACCAAAGTTATTATCCGGAGAATCAACCCAGAACTGGGCCAATGAAGTAATATCAATAGAAACAGTTCCACCTACATCTGCTCCAGTTACGGCTAGAGTTGCTGTTTCTATTGGGTCAAAAAATGGAGTGGTGTTGAATGTTACGTTAGTTTCAATCCAGCTACTTTGTAATGCATGTAAGGTTATGTCTCCAGGCACGTCAACTACAGATACGTTTAACACTAAGGTTGCAGACGAAACAGTACCCCCAAAAGCAGAGAGGTCGAACTGAACCAATCCATATTTTGGATTTATGGATTCCACCCAAAGTACAGGTTTCGTACCCTTGTTCTTATTCGCTTGGCTGGATGTACCATCCACGTATGCATCCTTTACTAGCGGTGCTTGATCTGCATGCGAAATTGACATGCTAGTCAAAAGCAATACCGTTAATACAGAAAGTGATTTATAGATAATATTCATAATACTAGTCTCCATGTGGTAGTGACTGAAGTGGTCAAGTAAAATTGTTCAAAGAGTTTTATATTTACTCACGTTAATATATTAGCTTTTACTCTGTATAGAGCTACCTAGTGTGTAGGAATGTCTTGCCAGAAAAGGCTGAGAACTGCGATCTCTTTTTTAAGTAAAGTACGTAGTGAAAGTTTTTATTGGTTAAAAAAAAGTAGTCTAATAAATGCACAGATGCAAATGCAAAGTGCAATTAACAGGTTCAGAAGTCGCCCTTTTATAGAATTACTTGAACGAACGAACATCGTTACCGAAGGAGACATTTAACTTTTCAGTTGGTTACGTCAACAATGCGCACTGCAATGTCATTAACTTAAGGATTTAACACATACGTTTATAATTCATTGGGTACTTATTTGTCTTGTTTCTACGGTCTTGTCGAAAAAACTTACGGTTGGGTCGAATGACACTTAAATTCTTTGATATTTTGCTTATTAACAGTTCGTATAATTCAAGCCCAGCTAGCTTCATTGTGAACTGTACAACATTATCTTTGAGCTGATTTACTGCAAAGGTGAAATTGATTTTATATTCATAGAGCCTATTGTTTTTAGCTTTCTTTATTTTTTGTTTTGCATCATGTATTGCACAAGCGGCAAGGTTTTTAGTTAATAGCTTAGCGTGTAAGTCTTGTAAAACACCTTCAACAGAAACACTAGAATATTTTCAATATTAAGGCGACTTTTCAATACTTTGTAATCTTCTTCAACTCCCCAGCGTTGGTGATATAAATCAGCAAAAAGAGCAGTAGGATAAGCTTGTAGATCTGTTAATGACGAAACTAAAATCTCCGATTCACCTGATGGCAGATCAACTCGCACTAATCGTAAACGTAGTGATTCTGTCGATATTTTATCTTTTCTACATCGGCGAAGAGACTTCTCAGTACAAGGAAAGTCAACGACATCACTATATTTTCCACTTTCTAAGAAGGCTTTAACCACATTAGAGCTTTGAACAATGCGCATGCAGAAATCAACATTCTTTAGCCTATGGTACTTATAAAACCAAACGGCTGGATAACCTCTGTCGTAAACGACTAAATAGCCTGCTTGGGTTTTATTTAAATGCTTTAGTGCCATTTCACGCTCTCCTGTTGAATGGCTCTCGACCTGTAAATCTACCGTAATATTATTCTTAACATCATAAAGTTGAGAAAGACGAACGGCAGGCATAGCAGCATGTGAGCGAGCTTTACCAAAATGCTTAAGTAGTTCGTTAGAGGTTGGTAATTGTGTGACTGCCCCATCAACGGCTAACAGTCTGTGTCCTTGCCATTTATCGATGGTTGCAGCTTCATAGAATGCTTGAACTAAATCATCGTTTAACTCGATAAATGCCTGATGAGATAGTTTCATTCTTGCTTTACAAAAAGCAGCGGTGCTAACTGACGTTGTTGACAAATAGCTATCATCGATAAAATTGAAAAACCGAACAAGTTCAGCCTGAATTGAACTATTGAGAGCATTCAACATAAAACTCATTAAACGTGGAAAAGTAAGGGTGCGATTTCGAGTGAAATCGGTAGGTTTTTTACGATGCTTTTCTAAAAACTCAGTTGAATGAATTTCATTGGTTAATTTTCGTACTATTTGAATTACATACTGAACAGCGCATTGGTAATTTCTCTAAATTTTTAATTCATCGACAGATTATCAACTAGGTAACTTGTTGTAAATACGCAAAATAAGCTTAAGTTAATGGTAAGCGCTTAATAAACCGACGTACTTTCCAAGTATAAATATCCTTGTCATAATCTAACAGTTCACAGTAAGCGCTATTGAACGTGCGGGGGTAGCCAACTGGGTTTTGAATTTTTGAAATTCCATGGCAGGAGGTCTTCGATCTTTTCAACCGTGTCAGCATAGGGTAACGCCTTGAACACGGCATTGAGATAAGCGTAAGGTTCAAGCTCATGAATTTTGGCTGACTCAATCAGGCTATAATGGATTGCACTGGCATTAGCGCCTGCTGGGGTATCGGCAAATAACCAGGCGCGCCTACCAACAGCAAAGGGACGAATGGCATTTTCAGCCAGAATATTGCTGAGCCTCAGCCGACCATCCGTACTGTAAACCATTAGCTTTTCCCACTGATTATGTAAATAGGTCATCGCCTTGCCCGTCAATCCTCCTTTGTCGACTCTGGGGCGATTGAGCTCCAGCCATGTTTTCAGCTCGCTGAGTATGGGCACACTTCTTTGTTGCCTGGCCTGATAAATTTCATCCGCGCTTAGCAATTTGATTTGACGCTCTACCACGTACAACTTATTGATAAGGCTCAGTGCCATATCCGCTTTGGTTACCTTGCCTTTCATTGCCCTGGGTTGCCCATCTTTGGCTTCACGGAATTTTCGTCGTGCATGATCCCAGCAACCCACCGAGATTAACTGATTTTGTCTGCATACCTCGTTATAACTGGCACAGCCATCGGTTTGCAGGTAGCCATGGGTAAACCCATCAAGCAGGCGCAAGGGTACCTCCCTGCCACGGGAGGGATCGTATTCAAACAAGACACTTCGTTGCTGCGGTAACCCGCCCAGGGTTACCCACATCCATTTATGTGAAGTGGGCGAACGATCTGGCTCTTTCAATACTTGAATGCGGGTTTCATCCGCACAAATCAGTGGGCCCGAATGTTGATGCTCCCTGAGTAGGTTAATTAAAGGTTGGGCTTGTTTCGACAGGGCAATCACCCAGTTGGCCAGTGTGGCCCTTGATATTTCACCGCCATAACGTTTGATGATGTTTTCAAGTCGATAAAGCGGCATGCCATCGGCGTATTTTGAAATAATGATATAGGTCATCAGGTTGACGCTCCCCATGGCCTTGGGGACAGGATGTTTGATAAGCTGGGCGGCTTTCACCGTGCGGCCATCATCTTGTGTTTTGAAGGTCGCTTTTTCCTGCATGTATTCCAATACACGTACCTGAGCGGGAATGATATCCAGCTCTTCCCTGACTTTGACAAAGAAGGTGTCAATGGCACCCACTTTTTCTTCATCACTCAAATAAGCGAACACCTGAAGGCGGGGCAATTTGTCGGACAGTGGCTTGCGACCGGTTTTGGCCTTTGGCTCGTTGCCTGTAGGTAAAGGTGAGTCGACAGGCTCAGGCTCAGCCACCGCTTCTACTTCATTAAACAGGTGACCTTGCTGTGGTGGTGTTTGCTCAGAGCTGGCGCCAAAACGTTTTGAGTTGGCCAACCGCAAGTACTCTTCAAGCATCGCTATTCGTTTCTTTTGCTCGGCAATGACATCCGTTTTCTGTTCGATGACATCGTCTTTTTCAGACAGCAATGCGGTCATCTGGCTCATCGCATCCAGATGTAATTTTGCTTTATTTTCAGTGTCTTGCGGCGCTAATTTCATGCCGTAAAGTATACCAAATTAGCGCATTGATTACCTTAAAAAACGGCCTCATAATGCAACTTTTTATGACCTTTCATGGCACTGATATCATAGCCATCAAGCAGCCAATTAATTTGCTGCCCGGTCAGTGTTATCACCTTATCATCACGCTTTGGCCACTTGAACTTTTCCTCTGACAGGCTTTTGTAATACAACACAAAACCATTATCTTCCCAGAACAGACACTTGATTTTATTACGCCGTTTATTGGTGAATGCATAAAGGTGACCGGCAAAGGGGTCGTGCCCCAACTCACATTCAATGATGGCAGATAATCCCAAGTGTGCCTTGCGAAAATCAATCGGCTGTTGGTAAAGAAAAACCTGAGTGAGCTCCACACCTGGACGCATCACTTTGCTCACGACAACAACTCGGCTAATTGTTTAACCACTGACACGTTACTTGCCGTGATACCTATCAGACGAACACCATTGGTAAAGTGCAATGAGAGTGGATCATGATGTTGCGGCTCAGGTAATCGCTGCACACTGACAAAACCGGAGGGTTTGTGGTTAATGGGTACCAGTGCGGTTGAGTATTTGCGTTTGTGGTAGCTGAAGTTGTGTGGACACAGGTCGTGATCTCGACAATAGGCAGCTTGGGTTAAACCTGAGTCACGCCACTGAGTCACATGCTCACGCCACAGCGGAGCTTCCTGCTTTAAATTTGATGTTGCGGTCACTTTGTTTTCCTCATACGTTTGTAATGAGGAAATTATGCAGCAGATTGCCCGTCGGAATAAGGACGTAGGTTTATTAAGCGCTTACAGTTAATGACATTGATGCGCACTGAACGGTCATCCCAATGCAACTTCGTGACAGGCGGCAAATGGCACATTTGCGACGGACAGCGAATGGCTCCAGTGAGCGATCAACGGACATTAGGGATATTCGGTTTTTGATTGTGCTATCGCTCAAAAATGGACATTAACCCATCAATCAGCAGACGCGTTAGCGGTCGGTAGGATCGATTTGTTAGCTTTATAGTGCAATATTTTGGTTTGAACGCCTATATATTCATATGCGGCAGCAGCTTTCATTACCAAGTCCTCATCTCTACACAAAAATAAATGACAATATGACGCGATGCCAGCGTGCGTCATGTCACTAAAAGATGCCCTGAATCGTCGTTCTTTTTTCATTTTCGAGTCACGATAGTACCCTAGAAAATTCAACTGGTGATAGACGGCATTTACCTTCTCTTGAGTAGTTCTCTCTCTATCAGCGTCTTCTTCAAAGCTATGTGGTTTAACCCCAAAAAAGGCTTCTATTTCCATTTTTGAGAAATTAGGAACTTCGGAGAGCACCCGCCATATTTTTTCAACTACATTTGGTGGAGTGATATTTTTTAGAACGATTGGCCCGATCCTTGTCACCGTTTCGAATTCAGAAACTAGTGAATCATCTTTTTCATCCAGCTCCTTAGCCATTTCTGATGATTGACTACTCATCAATTCAGGCATGCCTTCTATAGCTTTTTGGAGGTTTTCAATATCGATAGCATTAACTAGTGGAAGTTCTTCGATACCATCTAGAGCTTTTTTCATTAGCTCTTGTAAATCAACTGCTCCTTGTTGAAATATTTCTGCGTAGGAACTATCCGGTGCCCTGTTTGTTTAAATTTATGATCAAGACGTGACTCAATGTACTTAGCTTCGATTTCTTCAAGCAATTCAAGAAACTTATTTTCATAACCCTTTGAGCGTTCAATTTCTTTTAAGGACTCATTAGAATAGACAGCTGTAAGATTGTGGTTTCTCAATAACTCTTTGACTTCATGTGGATCACCTTTAGTCATCAAATCTAATATATTGTGGTCTAGATACGCCAATATATGATTGTTTTCCATAGTTTCCTCTTAATGTTAACGCCCGCAGCACGGTCAAAATTGGAGCGCAGCGTACATTTTGTCCCAGTGCCTGCGCGTTAGGCAATTAGGCACTCGCTAATTTTACACGCAAAGTAATATTCCTTTGATCTAGCAATCGTTTCTTTATTAACCTCCACCAATTGCTGTCTGTTAATTTTTTGATCGCGTTCTCCAGCCCAAAAGGCCAGTTTCCGAGAAATGGGGATAAAAGCAAGGTCACCGCAACCATCAGCAACCAGAAATTCACCATCTAAAGCCTCGATTAATCTCCATTTAAAATGACTGCAAGTATGCCAATCACGTTCAAGGCTAATTTGTATTTGAACGACAGATGAAGATCTAGAAGCTACAACTCCACCATCTCTGACAAAACTGCTATTTTTACTTTCTAGTATTTCTTCCTGATCCTTGGTTAAACCTGATCCAGAAACACCGTTTAGAACAATATCGTCTAGATTACTGAGATGATAATCATGCCTAAAACGCCACAATAGACAATATTTTGAAATTGTTTGATGATTTCTTTCCGAGAAGCTCTTGATATTATCAATCTCTTCATGAAAGGAATTCTCTATTGGAACCATATACCCAGTTTCAGCTCGTTGATCCCAAGTGCGTTTGGTGCAAAATATTTTCGCTCGTTTATGCCTTTTGAAAATTTCACCTGAAGATAGCTCATTTACCTCTACTTTCTTGTCAGAATCATAAAACAGCGAAATAGCATGAGCCGTATGAAAATGTTGCTCTATGGTTAGCTGATGGGGATTCTTTTTAATGGTAGGTTCGTATGACATTACTCTCCCTCTGCCTACAGTGTATTGTGTAGACGTCTCAGTAACAACCCAAGCACTACACAAATTGAATTATAGTAATTTCCACACAAACAATGAGTTACAAAGATTTTTGTGCACATTTATTACCATGTGACATGGATATTACTGAGACTTCTTAGTAGTATCCTCAATTTACCTTATGTATTACGGAAACATCTATTTGTCTATTAAATGACGGCTTTGTGGTTTAAATGGTTGAATAACGCATCTACCGCAATGTCCGCAACTGGCACAGGCTGTGTAAAAACTCCAATTTATGTATTTTCGTCTTTAACTTTGACTTAAAAACCTTCTCTACAATGAATATTGATGGTGATTTGCGGTTAATCCTTTGTTTCATTGACACAGCAACGCATTGTCAACGGCGGAAAATTAGTTTTTACACAGTCTGGGCACTCAGGCGACAGACGGCAAAGAGCGAAAACCTGTCATAGGATTAATTAGCTGTGAAGATCGCCTATACTGAGGAAGCAGATGGTGACATCTTCCCGTCTATTCTCCGTCATTCCCGCGAAGGCGGTAACCTCCAAACCAACTGGCTAATCTAAAAGAATCGTCCTTTTCAACATGGCAATTTTTGCATATATTTATTAAACGATTGAAAAGAAATTCAACTATGAAACGGCCCTGCATATACATTCTCACTAATGATAACAACAGCACGCTATACATCGGGGTAACAAGTCATTTAGTGCAGCGTATTTATCTACATAAAAACAAACAAGTTAAGGGCTTTAGCTCAAAATACAACTTGAATAAACGAGTCTATTTTGAGCAACTTGAAGATATGGATAGCGCAATACGTCGAGAGACAAGGCTCAAGAAATGGAACCGAGAATCGATTGAGCTTACTGGGGCTATTTGGGGGTTCCCGCCTTCGCGGGAATGACGTGTAATAGCTTGTAAATCCTCATCATCCGCTATCTGCTATAACCGCTAAGTCGGCCAGCGAGCCATGACTGTCGGGTATTGGCACTGAAGCGACGGACGGCTTGAGCGATCACCGGACATTCAGCCCCAGTTATTCCAACCATTGAATATCAATTGGTGATCCAAAAGATACTCAGTCACCTGAATACAAAAAATGACGACATCGTCGAAATATTGCCTCCACAAAGTAGAGCGCCGCCTCAGATAAGTCTGTTTGAATAAAAGCAGTTCATCATCATAAACAAAAGCAATATTCAAAACGGGTTTGCACAACAGTGGGAGGCGCTTGTTTTGAATTCTGAATTAAGTGGAAATAGTTGCTTAGTACACGAAAAATAGCCGACTTTCACTCCCTTAAGAATATAAAATAGATGTCAATATGGAAAATATAAGGCATCAAGTATTTTAATTATAGGAAAAATGACGTTTTATTTTACCTATACTCTCGTCACCATGACCTGATCCTTGCGTCTGGTGATAGCTTGGTACGCGGGCTCATATTAACATTAACCAGAAATCCAAAATGATTTGTCAAGCATCAAACGGGCTGGATTCAAGGTGCAGCGCGCAATCCGCGGTGTATTAAATTGAGATTTTACCCTTGAGGAGTTCTCAACGGCCTTGATTAATTTGGTGCAATGGGTGGACTCTGGGTAACCCCTGTCCATAGCGAGGTGTTTTTGGAGGTTCGGATGCAACCAAGCCCGCAAGGTTATCAAGACATACGTTCATTCGCTGTTTTTATTCAACGGTGAGTTACCAGAAATTTGCTGACAAGCAGACACAATTAGGGTCGAAAATAGACTCAATATTCAATGCAAATCAACATAAATGCGTTTCAACGCTAACAAGTGTTCCGGTGAGATATAGAAAGATTTTCGTCCGGAGCGTTTTTTTCCAAACGGTTGCCCTCAGGCTTGGATTACATTTAATGTGAGTCAATTTGTGAGTCAATTCGATCAATGCGGTCACGTTGCTCTTCGATCAGTTCTAGTCTATATACATTATGTTCTCCTTGATGGAGACACAATAATAAATAATCCAATACCTAAATTAAGGAAAATTACTATGTTTAAGCGAGTTGCGACATCTATCGCCTGCTCAGTGCTTGTGCTTTGTGGTATTCAGTCAGCAGTAGCCTCTGCGGCTGGCCCCCAAGCCAATCAATCAAGCGCGGCAGTCGGAAAACAAGTACAAAAAGGCGAATACAATTCATATATTGTCGTGATGGAACTTGATCCGGCGATAGCCTATAAAGGCGATATCAAAAAATATCCAGCTACCAAGCCTGGCAAGGGAAAGAAAATCAATCCCAACAGCGCGCATGTTAAGAAGTATGCGCAGTTCCTGAACAAGTCGCACGACGATACCCTCACTGCAGCGGGACTTAGTGTGGGTGCCAAACTGCATGATTATACCATTGCACTGAATGGCTTCGCTGCACAGATGACGCATGCGCAGGCTAAAAAGATAGCCGGCATGAAAGGTATAAGACGAGTAGTTCCCGACGTTCTGCGTCAAAAGACCACAGAAAATAGCCCGACCTTTCTTACCCTGGATGGCCCCGCGGGGCCATGGGCGACGGGTTTTGATGGAGAGGGCGTTGTTGTCGGTGTGATTGACACTGGCATCTGGCCAGAACATCAGTCCTTCGCCGATGACGGCAGTTATGCATCGCCACCGGTACCAGCCCCGCCCTGTGAGTTCGGCAACATCGGACACAACCCGAATGATGCTGCGTTCACTTGCAACAACAAACTGGTCGGTGCCCGGCAAATGCTTACAACTTACCGCGCGCTAATTGGTGCAGCCCCCGATGAATTCGACTCAGCTCGAGACGACGACGGGCACGGCACTCACACCGCATCGACTGCGGCGGGCAATGCCGGAGTCGAAGCCAGTGTTTTGGGCACATCCCGTGGCATAGTCAGCGGTATCGCCCACAGATCTCACGTCATCGCTTACAAGGGCCTTGGCAATCTTGGCGGATTTGGCTCTGATCTCGCCGCTGCAATTGATCAGGCGGTAGCCGACGGTGTTGACGTTATCAATTACTCCGTAGGCGGTGGACCCAGCCTTACCGGGGCTGACGATATCGCCTACCTGTTTGCCGAAGATGCGGGCGTATTTGTGGCTACATCAGCTGGCAATAGCGGGCCAGGTGCAGGTACAGTAGGTGGTCCCGGATCGGTGCCGTGGCTAACCACTGTTGGCGCCAGTACTCAGGACCGCACCTTCCAGGGTTCCGCTGTATCCAGCGGTGGCTGGGAATTCTTTGGTGCCTCGATAACCGCTGGTACAGCCGAACTGTCTTTAGTTGATGCTGAAGATGCCGGGGACAACCTATGTAATCCCGGCGCGCTTGATCCCGCCCTGGTAGCTGGCAAGATCGTCTTGTGTGAGCGAGGCGCTATTGCGCGTGTAGCCAAGAGTGAAGCCGTGTCTCTCGCTGGTGGGGCAGGTATGATACTGTTCAACTCCAACGATGGACAATCGGAAGTTACTGATACCCACTGGGTTCCGTCGGTACACATCAACAATACCAATGGCCTCGTTATCAAGGCTTATATAGACAGCGAAGGAGCCGCCGCGGTGGCCAGCATCAACGGTGGTGTATCAACCCCCATCGATGCCCCATCAATGGCTTCTTTCTCATCGCGTGGATCTAACGTGGTGGCTGAAGATATCATCAAGCCGGACGTAACCGGGCCGGGTGTAAACATCCTTGCCGGCAATACGCCGTTCCCGGATCCTGGCAGTGTCCCAGGAGAACTGTTCCAGTCTATTTCCGGAACATCCATGTCCAGCCCCCACGTGGCCGGTGTATTCGCTCTGCTCAAGCAGGCGCATCCCGACTGGACACCGGCAATGGCAAAATCCGCGCTCATGACCACCTCCTACCAGGCTGTCAAGAAGGAAGACGGCAGCTCAGCGGCTGATCCCTTCGACATGGGTGCTGGCCATATCAATCCCGGAGGTAAGGCCAAAAAGGGCTCGGTATTCGAACCAGGACTGGTTTACAACACGGACTTCTTTGGCTACCTCGGCTTTCTGTGTGATGCAGAACCGTCTGCCCTGTCGCCTTCCACCTGCCCGTATCTTGACTCGATAGGCGTGCCCACAGACGCCAGCGACCTGAATATCGCATCAATCGGTGTAGCAGAACTACCGGGCAGCCAGACCGTAACCCGAACCGTGACCAGTGTTGCCAGTGAGAACGGCTGGCGCACCTATCACGTCGAGGTTGATGAGCCTCCAGGATACAACGTCAGTGTGTCACCCTCCAGTATTAAACTGAAGCGTGGTATGTCGGCCAGTTATGAGGTCACGATCACCAACGAGACCAGCCCGATTGGCGTGTGGGCTTTCGGCTCTCTTACTTGGGCTGTCCCATCGGATACATATAAGGTTTACAGCCCGATTGCCGTTCGTGGCGCGCTGTTCAATGCGCCGGTCTTAGTCGAGGGTTCCGGTGCAGTTGGTAGTGCAAGCTTCGATATGCAATTCGGCTACACGGGAAGCTATATGGCAGCACCTCATGGTCTTGTTGCAAATAGTCCTACTTTAGGCGACATCGGCCAGGATCCTGATCAGGCCTATCCAAGTGGCGATGATAGTCCCACCGGCGTGCATAAGATCGCGTTCCCGGTCACAGGAACTGCATTCGTTCGATGGGAGATGGTAATCCCGGGGGATGATGACATCGACCTGTTCCTGGAGAATTCTGCCGGGACGATCATTTCCGCCAGCACGAATGGTGGTACAGATGAGTCGATCGAACTAACCCTGCCTGCTGATGATACTTACACCATGGTCGTCCATGGATGGTCCGTACCCAACGCGCCGCTGGCATACAGCTTGAACTTCTGGAATGTCCCCATGACATCGGGAGGCAGTCTGATAGTAGATGCAGCGCCGACCTCAGCGACTGTCGGAAATACGGAGACCATTGAAGTCAGTTGGTCTGGACTCGCCTCAGGAAAACATCTCGGTGCAGTGTCACACACCGGTGATTCGGGTTTGATAGGCCTTACCCTGATCGAGGTAGACAACTAATTCTTCAAGGATATTAAACTTTTGAAGGGCTCCCGAGGGAGCCTTTTTTTTATCCTCAGGTGTCACCAAACGGTTCCGGACCTACCCCTTTGTGAGGCGTTATCGGTCTGGCACAATAAAATGGGCCCCGGCCACCACCGCTGTGGTAGTAATAAGACTTGCCGACAACTTCAAACCTTATCTGTGATCCGTTCACCAGCACCTGTTTGTAGCGCATACCCGGCTGCGGACAACCGAGGCTGCCGTCGCGCCAGGTGATCTCACGTATCTCTGTCAGTGTTATTTCTGACGGCAGCACGTTGAGCCGCTTCGCCAGATCGGCTTGCGCCAGTTGCACCAGTGTTGATGATGCGGGATGACTTTCCTGAGACGGCATAATCACCTTATCCCCCTTTAGTTCCACCTCCACTCCGGAGTGGCAGGCGCAATTAGCCAGTATCAGGAACAGCACACCCATGCGGCTAGTTTCTTTACCTAGCCTTCGTAGTGCTGAAACAGAAAATCGGCTAGAAGCTTTGATACTGACCACCGCGTCCCCCCCCTTCAAATTAATCTTCGATGTATAAGAAGAATAAACCGCATACCTGATCTATTCAACAGGGTCCGATTTTGTTGGGGCAAGTCAATGGACGAGAAAGTTAAAGTGTAAATACCTTTTGTCCTTGTTGTGGTTTCTTCGCAATGCAATAACTCAGTGCCACCTCAAAATAAGACCATAGTCTTAGACCCTCAAAGTTATAGATTAGCTATGCTAAAGTAATATCCAAGATGAAAAAGAAACTGTGAACCGAATTGGAATGAAGCATGGCAATGGGTTGGGTAGCGTTAGCACTAGTGTATTTAGGTGGGCTCTTTTGGCTTGGAAGGTGGGGTGATAGCGATTCCCCATTAGCCAAAAAATTAACATCTCATCCTGCGATCTATTCGCTTGCGCTTGCAATTTATTGTACAGCTTGGACTTACTTTGGGTCTGTTGGCGAGGCGAGTCGCAATAACTGGCAATATTTACCTATTTTGCTTGGCCCTATGCTGGTGTACGTGTTTGGCTTTCGCTTTATCCAAAAGCTCACCTTCGTTAGCAAAAAGCAACACATCACCACCATCGCTGATTTTATTTCGTCCCGCTATGGCAAACGTCAGACTGTGGCGTTATTGGTAACCATCATTGCGCTTCTCGCAACTATTCCCTATGTCGCGTTACAACTAAAAGCAATCGGTTCAGCATTTCAGTTGGTATCTGAACAGCAAGACAGTGAGTTGATTGTGCTAATTGCAACAATTTTCATTGCTTTGTTTTCTATTTATTTTGGTACACAAAAAACAGATGTCACTGAATACCGCAGGGGCTTGATGCTCGCAATTGCTTTCGAGTCCAGCGTCAAACTCATCGCATTGTTAGTGATTGCTATAGTCGCATTTTTCATGTGGTATCCAAACAGCACAACACCACTTTTACAGTCATTTAGCACACCTGAAGCCTTAAGCACCTTTGAATCGTTTCCTTTCATCGCACAGACCATTATGGCTGGAGCCGCTGTTATTTGTTTGCCTAGGCAATTTCATGTGGCCGTTGTTGATAATTTAAGTATGGAACATCTGAAAACTGCGCGATGGCTGTTTCCTTTGTATCTTGGACTCATTGCAATGACCATTCCGGTGATTGCAATAGCAGGGCAAACACTCTTGGCGAGCACATCAGCTGAACCGGATACTTATGTACTTGAGCTGGCGTTAATTTCAGGGTCTGGGTTTGTGCAAGTATTGGTCTTTGTAGGTGGCCTTTCTGCTGCTACGGCTATGATAATAGTCGCGACACTCACCTTAAGCACTATGTTGACCAATGACGTCATTTTGCCAAAGCTGCTATCAAAACACAGTACAAATTATCGACAACATAACGTCAGTAAAGTCATTCTGGTGACTCGTCGCTTCGTCATTGCCGGATTATTATTGTTGGCATATTTGTATCATCAGCAGATGGGTAATAGCCATTCACTAGCATCAATTGGTCTTATTGCCTTTTCGCTGGTCATTCAGTTGCTACCGTCTATTATCGGTGGTTTGTACTGGAAAAAAGGACATGCCCATGGTGTTTATGGGGGGTTGATAAGCGGAATTGTAGTGTGGATATTGTGGCTCCTGTTACCCTTTTTTGAAGGGACCAATAATGCGCAGTTAAATAATGACAATATCTCTTTTATCGCCATTATTAGTTTGCTCACTAATTTTGTTGCATATGTGTTGTTCTCATATATCGCTACAGAGCGACTTATTGACCGTATTCAGGCTCAAGCTTTTGTTGCTCCTCGGGAAAATTTGGATAATCAACCTAAGAAACCTTCGACCTCAGTAACGACCGGCGATCTAATAACCTTACTCTCGACTTTTCTGGGCGAGACACGTTGCCAGAGGTTGGTTGAAGACTTTCAACTTCACAACGATATTTCTGTTCATGCAGATACTGCACCTCCTGCTCATTTTGTTATATTTTGCGAACGAGCGTTAGGAGGGGTTCTCGGAGGCTCTAGCGCTAGAGCCCTTATTGATAGTGTATTGAGTGGCAAAAAACTCGGGTTTGAAGAAGTCATTAATTTTTTCGATGACTCCACCCAAGCAATAAAATTTAATACTGGCGCTTTGTTTACTTCAATTGAAAGTCTCGATCAAGGTATTAGTGTCATCGATAAAAACCTGAATCTGGTGGCGTGGAACAAACGTTACTTGGAACTATTTAACTATCCCCAGGATATGGTTTTAGTTGGGACACCAGTTGAAAAGCTAGTTCGTTACAATGCATCTCGTGGTGATTGTGGGTTAGGTGATATTGATGCTCTAGTCAAAAAACGGTTGGGTCACCTAAGACGCGGACATGCTCATAAATTCGTGCGACAGCGAAGTGATGGAAAGATGATTGAAATGGTTGGAAACCCTCTGCCTGGCGGCGGTTTTGTGACCAGCTTTAGTGATATTACATCCCATATTGAGTTACAAATGGCGCTCAAGGAAGCCAATATTGACCTGAAAAACAGAGTCAAAATTCGCGGGGAAGAAGTTCAGGCTATCAATGCTGAATTACACAATGAAATTGCCCGTCGGGTAGATTTGGAGCGGGAACTGATTGATGCTCGTCAAATTGCCGAAAAAGCCAATGCAAATAAGACTCGATTTCTGGCGTTAGCTAGCCACGATATATTGCAACCTTTAAACGCGGCCAAACTTTATCTATCGGCCCTAGATGAAGTCACAATGAAAAGCGAAGTCCGAACAATAATTAATAAACTTGGAGAAAGTTTATCTTCAAGTGAGGTGCTTATCGCAACTTTATTGGACATAGCACGATTAGATCAGGGTGAATTAAAACCTGTTAAAGCGATGTATTCGATTGTCAAAATACTGTCTCCGCTAATAGATGAGTTTTCAATGCAGGCACAAAATAAAGGCCTGAAGTTCAGCACCAGGATTGCAGATGTCTGGGTTGAAACTGACAAAACTTATCTTTACCGAATTGTTCAAAACCTTTTATCCAATGCAATTAAATACACCAATTCGGGGCGAATTCTGTTAACCGTCAGAACCCGAAGAAATACGGTGCTGGTCCAAGTCTGGGATACCGGAGTTGGTATTTCTACCAATGAGCAAAAGCATATTTTTGGTGATTTTTATCGTGTCGACGGAAGCAAAGAACGCGGTGCGGGTTTGGGATTAGGTGTAGTATCGCGGTTGTCAAAGAAACTCGATACACCTTTAACGATAACTTCAAACCTTCGAAAAGGTAGTTGTTTTAGTCTTACACTCCCAATGTGCCAAGCCGTTGCTCAGAGTCCAGAACCACTCGCCAAAAGTTTCACAGGGCTTGCTGGCCTTGAGGTTTTATGTGTGGACGACAAGATTGAAAATCTCGACGCAATGCAGACCTTACTCGGGAAATGGCAAGTGATATGTGTGCAGGCACATAATGTTGCTGAAGCGCGGCGAAAAGCAGAGAGACATCAACCTGATGTGTTATTGATTGACTATCATCTTGGCAACGGGATCAACGGTCTGGAATTAATTCAGAAGCTTAGAAGTGACGCCGGAACAGAAATACCAGCGGCTTTGGTCACAGCTAATCAAGATGAAGAGGTAAAAAAGCAGTGCGCTGCATCAACGATTGGCTATTTGAGTAAACCAGTGAGGCCCGCTAAACTAAGAGCGCTATTGCTGAGCCTCAAGAATAAAAAGAAGTGATCAGGAAAACTGGACTCTAGGTGGCGGCTCTAACTGTAGCTGGGAAGCTATAAGTACGGCCTGAGTGCGATTGTTGATCCCTAACTTCTTAAACACGGCTGTGACATGTGCTTTTACCGTAGCAACTGCAATGTCCAGTTCGTAAGCTATTTGCTTGTTTAGCAAACCATCTCGCATAAAACACAGCACTTTATACTGGGCAGGAGTGAGACTAGAAACTGACTCAGCAAGTTTCACAAAAGCTTCATCAAAGTCGGTCACATCGGAAGGCATTTTTTCTGGCACCCACACCTCCCCTTCTAAGATGCTGGCAACTGCTTTTGCTACTTCACAAGCCTGGGTGGTTTTTGGAATAAATCCAAGGGCCCCTGTGTTCATCACTTTTGACACAATGCCAACATTTTCAATACCTGATACAACAGCAACAGGTATCTCTGGAAACAATTTTCGAATATGGATAAGACCAAATAAATCGGTGCTTCCAGGCATATGTAAATCAAAAAGCAAAAGGTCGACTTCGTTCTCATGCAGCGTCTTGACTGTTTCATTCAAGTCACTAGTTTCCAACAAATTCAAGTCGACTAGATTGAGCATTAATGCTCCCCTAAGCGCGTCGCGATACATGGGATGGTCATCAGCTAGCAATATTGTCAACATTGTATTTCCTCAATTAAAGCAAATCTAGTTTAACAACTCGTAGCTGATAGGCCAAGCAAATGTAAATTATTAGTTAACAGGCACTATTAGCTTATAAATACGCTTAGTTAACGACACTACATATTAAGCCTATTCTCTATCAGGCTATCCACAACAGCTGGGTCAGCCAGTGTTGATGTATCACCTAACTGCTGATATTCATTAGCTGCAATTTTGCGTAATATTCGGCGCATGATCTTACCCGAACGGGTTTTCGGCAACCCTGCAGTCCACTGAATTAAATCAGGTGTCGCGATAGGACTCAGTTCCTTTCGCACCCAAGAACGTACTTCTGCGGTAAGTTCGTCGCTTGGAGAAATACCTTCTACCGGTGTAACGTAAACATAAATAGCTTGGCCTTTGATATCGTGGGGATACCCCACTACTGCGGCTTCTGCAATTGACGGATGAGAAACGAGGGCACTTTCTATCTCAGCCGTGCCTAAACGGTGCCCTGAAACATTTAAGACATCATCGACTCTGCCAGTGATCCAGTAATAGCCATCCTCATCTCTTTTGGCTCCATCGCCCGTAAAATAGACATTATCGTAGGTGCTGAAATAAGTCTGAATAAAGCGTTCATGGTCTTTGTAAATGGTTCGTGCTTGTGCAGGCCAGCTGTCTTTTATGCCTAAATTGCCTTCTGCCGGACCATCAAGTTCAACCCCTTCGCTGTCGAACAATGCGGGCACAACACCAAATAAAGGTAACGAAGCAGACCCAGGTTTCAAATCGGTAACCCCAGGTAAGGGTGAAATCATCATGCCGCCGGTTTCCGTTTGCCACCAAGTATCAACTATCTGGCAACGACCCCGTCCAATGACATCATAATACCAGCCCCAAGCTTCTGGATTGATAGGTTCTCCAACCGAACCCAATAAACGTAATGATTTTCCGTGAGTATCGGATGCAGCAAAATCACCATGGGCCATCAAGGCGCGAATGGCTGTAGGAGCGGTATACAATATGCTGACCTGATGTTTATCTACCACTTGGCAAATCCGCCTGACATCTGGGTAGGTAGGCACACCTTCAAATAACAAGGTAGTAGCGCGATTGGCTAATGAACCATATACCATGTAGCTATGACCTGTGATCCAACCCACATCCGCAGCGCACCAATATACTTCTCCAGGTTGATAATCAAACACGTATTTATGAGTGATTGCGGTGTACAGAAGATAGCCACCTGTAGTGTGAACTACCCCTTTTGGTGTGCCTGTAGAGCCTGATGTATAAAGAATAAAGAGGGGATCTTCCGCGTTCATGACTTCTGGTTCACAGTTGCTACTGCAGTCACTCACCAGATCCTGCCACGAGCAGTCAATATCACCCATGTCCACATTCGCTTCTGTATGTTTCCACACTATAACTTGTTCAACACAAGGGCAGCGGTTATCCAATAGCGCCTCATCAACATTCGCTTTCAATGGGATGGGTTTTCCGGCTCTGAGCGCTTCATCAGCGGTGATGACTATTTTAGCACCGCAGTCATTTACACGATCGGCAATAGCATTGGGAGAAAAACCCGCAAAAATAATAGAATGTATCGCTCCCAGTCTTGCGCAAGCTAACATTGCATAAGCGGCTTGAGGGATCATCGGCATATAGATCGCCACTCGGTCACCCTTCTCGACCCCAAGTTTTTTCAAACCATTGGCAATTTTACATACTTCATCGTGCAGTTCTTGATAGGTGATATGGGCGCTATGTTCCCCACAATCACTTTCCCACACTATGGCGTTTTGATTAGCATGTTGTGCAAGATGCCTATCAATACAATTGTAAGAGACATTTAGCTCTCCATCTTCAAACCACTTTATTTGGGCATCTTGCTTATTGAATGAGGTGTTTTTAATTTTTTGAGGAAACTTAAACCAATCTAAGGCTTTCGCTTGCTCAGCCCAAAATATGTCGGGGAACTCCACCGATTGTTGATACATCTCTAGGTATTGCTCTTTACTCAGGTGAGCATGTTTTTTTGCCTGTTCAGACACAGGATATATTGCATCGGTCATATGTTATCTCCAGCGACATTTACTAGTGACTATAATCTACTCCCTACTATAAACAGTGGAATGAGACTTTGGTCTTATAGAGCATAAGTTTATATGCAATTTCATTATTTTGGTGCGAATTTTAGGCGATTTTAACACACTGATTGCTCGGTTTCGCTGCACACTTTAGATAGCGCCCAGCAATGTTTTACTCAAAAACACCAAAGAGCGCGTTATAACACTTGGTTCCAGGTTCGAAAGTGATATTATACAAAAGTTGATAGATTGAGAAATTACAATGAACCGTCGTAAAAAAGGTAATCAGATTTTAAAAGCCCGTGCCAAAAAGGCAAATGCCAAATTAACCTCAAAAAACAAACCTAAATATATTAGCAAAGCCGATCGGGGGACAATAACCTCTGAGCCAACTGAAGACAAAAATGTCGTTTCTGAGGAGTGATGAGCATTGAGTAAGTCGTCGTCCAAAGAGAGCAAATAGTCTTAAATCCATAAATTCCCCATAAATATTGCTCTAAAAGTAAAAAAGGTAGTTAAAGCTGCCCTCATATACTTATAAAATAAAACTAAAGACTATTGGCTACCTTGTTTAACAAAGTAGTCTTTAAAAACAAAACATTCTTCACTCTCCACATAAACCAATACCCTTCATAAAACAATAGTCAATTGAGACAAAAGCGATTTTATCGACCGTGAAGATCCCTCAGGGTCTAACCTTGTGGATCCAAAAAAACTTTAGATTTGCGTAATACACACTGGGGGAACTATCCTTTATTTACTCATTTTTGGTTTGTTTTAACTGTTCATTGAACAAACCTATGAAGTGAGCATCTTTTGGTTGGCTGATGTCACTGGGTTTCTATTTATAGCCAACAAATAAGCCTCTATTTTGAGATGTTAGCTGTTTGATTCAATCAGAGGCTGTCAACTCATATAAAGTAGAGGATTTATTATGTATAGGTTAAAAAAATTAATTACTGCTGCAATATTGATTGTTATGGCGGGGTTTCCATTCCACGGGAATTCACAAACGGCACCTTACCATCTGACCAAAATAAACTCGGGATACAAGGTTGAAGGGCTACCGACGGAATTGCTGAAGGATTTGTCAAAAGTAGGTAAGAAAGAGTTAGTTGTATTGTCACTCGTCGACCCCTCATACGGACGCAGCAAAATACAAGGATATGTTCGAGCAATGGATAAAACGACTCTTTCAATTAGAACTAAGGATAGTTTCATATTTCACCCCGATTTAAATAGAACCTATATGCTGTTTGAATTGGATAGTGCTCCTGCAGCAGGCGGGAACTGTTCAGGTTGCACTCTTACTAATACAAACCTAAAAGCAACCAGTCCTCAAATCTGCTGGTGTTTTAGTAAACTCACATTAGGACAAAATAATGAATCATGCAGTCACAGTTTTACCCAGCTTCGTTTCCCTACACCAGAAGAGTCGGCATTTAAATTGAGGAAAAACATAGGAGAGCCAAACCGGTTCCAAGCTATATACTTGGAGTGCTATCCATCGTCAGGAGAAGGCGGTGAAGATTGCAGTCTATTTGACACTCTCTGTGCAGGAGGTGGGGGCGGCAGTAGTTCTTTACCAGGAGGCGGTTCTGGTTGTTCAGTGGAGTAAAGTAATCTTACTTTTTGTTATTGTTATTGTTATTGTTATTGTTAACAAAAAAGTACATGGCTTTAATTCTGAGTTGTAATTCCAATGGAAATATTGGAAAAAATAAGAAGCGGCATGCCGCCGAATGTATCGTGTATTTCGGCGGCAGCTTCATTTTTAAACATTACTCGTTGTTTCTTTGCAATAATATCACCCAGTCTTTATCACTCTTATTTTTAGGTGCTTGGAGGGTATTCATGCCTAGCCCTTTCAAGGATGTAAGTCCTAGTTGCTGAAACTCCCCTCCCTGTTTTGGGTCGAACCATCGCACTGAGTACCCAAGTGCTGACTGCCCAAGATCAATTTGGGTAGCCATGCCAGCGGGTAAATAAATCAAGTACACCTCACCTACTTTTGCAAACCCATAGGCTTGTTTATTAGTCAGTAAATGTTGAACTGGTTTCATGTCCCAAAATGGTACATTTTCTTGAAAAAAATCAATGGCAATTTTGGTTTGACGCCACAAGTTGTGACGATAACGCCAGTCTTCGGAGGTCAGATCATTGTTGGGTTGTTTACCGCCAAAGTACCACTCCACTCCTGCTCCTCCGGCCAACAGACTGCCCCATAAGGCATATCGCCTTAGTGTGTCATGGTCTGGATCTTGAAAATCATTCAGGGCACCAGTATGCCACTCACCAATTTCATCCATAGTGATCAGCCAGTCGTTACCGGCAGCTCTGGCTTTTTCACGCCAAAGTGCCAGCTCTTGATTGACGCGTGTCCTGTCATTAACTTGAAATGACAGGCCATCTAGTGGCTGAAACCCAAGCAGGGGTGGCAACAAGTGTTCTTTGTCTTCGGCAGTCGAATGTGTATGCAATAAAATATCCCATTGCGCTAATTTACTTACATCAAAGCTGTCAAAAATTCTGGTGAGGTGTAAGGCCAGACATCCTTGCCATCGCCATTAATATTCATAGTCAAAAAATAAACTGAGTTCATGCCCATTGAAGCCAAATAGTTGATTGCTCCGATCACATTCTTACCTTTGTTAACTTTCCATGTGGGGTCACCTAATTGCCAGTCTCTTTTATGGGCTGCGAACTCATGGATAGTTCCTCCTGCGCTGGCTTCACCATCTCGGTTCTGACCTGATATTCTATAAGTGTCATCGAAATCAACATAGGCCAACAAATTTTCTGGGCTATTAGCACCGCCTTTTAACCAATACTGATCTGAATATTTAAATTTGTAATACCTTTTTTCAATTTCTAATCGATCTCTATGGGCTAAATAAAATTGTGACCATCAGTTATGATCAAAATATAAGTCAACTTCTACCCATTAGTCGTTATAGTCTAAAAATTAATGTGGTGGGATTAGGCACTGCAGGGGCCGCAGCAGGAATTGGGTTAGCCGCATTGGGCCAAAAGGTGATAGCGGTTGATCATGATCAACGAAAGGTTAATGCTTCAAATCGGGGCCGTGTACCCGATGAAGACTTAAAACTAAAAACCCTTCTAACACAGGTGCGAAAATTGAATAATATGGTTGCATCATGCGATTTGCAACACGCCATATTAAGTACTGACTTAACTATGATTTGCTTAGATGGAAGCGGCATTCAAAAAATAGCAGATGACTCGGACAATATGACGCCGATTGTTGAGCAAATATCTGCAACCTTAAGATCCAATCAAGACTTTCACCTTATCGTTGTTTGCCAGCCAACAACACATGCTGACACTCATAACTTTATCGGTACAGATATCGAACAAATTACAGGCAAAACATTAGGCAAGGACTTTGGTTTATGTTTTATTCCTTTAGTGCTTAGGGAACAACGAGCATTAAGTGACTTTTATGCATTACCTAACATGACTGTGACAGCAAGCGATACAAGGAGTGAGAACTTAATAGGAAAACTTTTTAACGGATTCAATCACAAAATAAAATACACTAGGTATATTAAGATGTAATACAGGCCAATGAATGGCCTGAATTCTTTGTTTGTCAGGTGAACAATCTCCAAAACCAGCCTTTAGACAGTTCTTCTTCACAGGTTTTTAACTGAGTCGCATACTGTAAGGAACGTGCATTTACAACTTTAGCGACGTCTTTAAGCCATGCTTTGCTATTATAACTGCCTCGTTTATACCCCCCCCACCCCTCGTGATAATTAAGATACTGCAACTCCGCATCCCACTTTGATACAGCGTTTATTTTATTGGTTTTATTAATAAACCAGCCCATAAAATCAATAGCATCACTAAAGTCTGAACGCTCAGCCCAAGAGTTATTTGTTTCCCGTTTGTAATCATCCCAGGTGGGGGTCTTAGCCTGAGAATAACCATAGGCACTGCTGATACGCCCCCATGGTATCAAACCAAAAAAGAAATAGTCTTTGGGTGGACGGGCTTTAGCCTTAAAAGAACTTTCCTGATACATCATTGCCATAGGCACATGAATTGGTACACCCCACTTTGCTTTCATGTCGGTTGCAGTTTCAAACCAATCACGTTTTTCAGTAAAAATATCGCAAATATTACTAGTGTTTTGAGGCGGAGTCGTGGTGCAGGCCACTAAAAACAAGGTACTAGCCATAGTTATTAAAATAATTTTAAAAAACTGATATTTTTTTGTGAACTTTTGTTGCATAACCTACTCTTAATTAGCGTGTTCTAGTTATTATGTGTTTCCCTGGTAGTAGCTTTGAAGCCTGAATTATTTCAGGCTTTTTTTTTGCTTAAAATTAATCAGTTGTGGTAACTGCAAAATAACTACTTAGAAAATTATCGAAAGAAATATTGTCTTGCTGCTCAATAATACGTTGTTTATCTATAGATAACTTCGCATGTTCTGCCAATACCTCAGCATTCATAAATTCATAATCAGAATCTATCAATTGTTGTTTGTAATCTTCAGCCAAAGCTAAACCAAAGGTACCATTATCACATTGCTGGCTAACTAGTCGTTCTAGAATTTTGGCTGAGGGAGTCAAACTAGGATCAAGTATTTTTTGATTTTCAAGCTCTAACGCAACTGAATAATGTGTTGTGTTATTCGCATTGTCTAGGACCAAAGCCACTTCTTGCATGTCAGAGAACATCTGTAATGCCCAATTAGATAAACCTACGGATTGTTGCTCATTTAAGAGCATTAGCTCAGGGTCTCGCCCATGACCCACTACCGCACTTAAATTGACTTCGGTTTCATGGTACTGATTTGCATTCATCATCGGACTGGGTTTTGTGACACAGTACAACAAAAACACATCAAGAAAATAAAACTGATTTTCCTCAATGCCTATTGCACTAAATGGATTAACGTCTAAGGCCCGAACTTCTACGTAGCTCACGCCTCTTTTATCTAAGGCCTCTGACGGTTTTTCTAAGGACTGAGTTGGCTGTTTGGGTCTAATAGGCGAATACAATTCATTTTCAATCTGCAATACGTTGGCATTTAACTGTTGGTACTCTCCTTCTTGCTTACCAGCATATTTTTGGAAAGCCGCAGATGGCTGGTTAATGGCTGCTTTTAACGATGCAATGTAGCTGTCTACTTGGTTATAACAAATATTTAAACCCGATTGCGCACTATTGGTATACCCCAAATCACTCATTCTAAGAGACGTGGCGTAAGGCAAGTAATACGTGCCGCTTCCCAATTTTTTAAAAGGCAGATCCGTTTCTTTACCTTTGATAAACGATCCACAAATGGCAGGAGAAGCACCATACAGATAGGGTATTAACCAACAAAAGCGCCGATAATTTCTGATTAAAGAAAAATATGCTGCAGAAATTGTATCTTTATTGGCTTTTTTATCGGATTTTTCTATAGATGTTTTTTGTAACCACTGTTGCCAGAATTCGTCAGGAAGAGAAAAATTAAAATGTACCCCCGAGATAGCCTGCATCATACTTCCGTAGCGGTTTTTTAACCCTACTCGATACAGCGTTTTCATTTTGCCTACGTTAGACGAACCAAAGTTTGCGATAGGAATAGCATCTTGATCCTCAATAAAACAAGGCATACTCATAGGCCATAAACGTTCATCACCCATATTTGAAACTGCAAATTTATGCACATCATTTAACTGCCCGATAGTTTTTTGTACAGACACTTCAGGCGGTGTGATAAATTCCAGTAAAGATTCAGAAAAATCGGTAGTGATAAACTCGTGGGTCAAGGCCGACCCCAAGGCCTCTTGATGAGGGCTCTGTGCCAAACCGCCGTCTGGATTGATGCGTAAAGTTTCACGCTCTATCCCATGACGAATGCCAGTTAAGGTTTGCGCAACTGCTTGGTCTTGTAAAACATTTAAACGCTCTGCAAAAGATGTCTGATTTGCTTGCAAAATACTATCCAACTAAAATAAAAATAACCAACTTGTGGCTTCTAGTCTACCTGCAGTTTATAAATAAAGTAACTAGGGTCTATGGGTAATTTACATCGAGCAACAAATACGCCATATTGTTTGCTAGAATACGTGAAACTAATATTATGCAAATTTTTTAAATACCCGACTACATTGAAGGAAACGCTATTTTGTCTGGTTCTGACTTAAGTATTTTTGATGCACAATTTGCCATAAATCAGTTTAGCGGTAATGAATCGTTACTGGTGCAAATTTTAGAAAAATTTATCCAACAGTATCAGTCTTTTGATACCTTGATCTCAGAACAACTTCAGCAAGAAGACTTACAAACAGCCAAACAACAATTGCATACCTTAAAAGGAGTCAGTGGCAATTTAGGTATGAAGGCCTTATACCAAGCCTGTAAGGACCTTGAAGATAGTTTAGCTAATCAAGAAACTGACACCACCTTAGAAAATTTTTTGAAGGTTTTTAAACAAACATTAACCTTAATACTTAGTTTCTCAGCAAAAAAGGGTACTGAAGAAATCCCTGAAACTGCCCCTAAAAAAGATGACAAAGCATTACTAATCGCGGCATTAAAGCGCAATGAGTTTATTTCTGAGAGTAAGATTCAAAGCTATGGTCAAGCATTAGATTTGTCTTCAGAAAAACTGAATGAACTGAAACAGGCAATTGATAATTTAGATTATTCCACCGCCATTGCGCTGCTGGAGTAACAAAAGATTTTAATAGACTTGATAGATATTTTGTTTGACCATCCCGATTTTGTGGTGGTCAATAAACCCTGCAATATTTCCGTTCAAAATGAGTCTCACCAATCAGGTATTTTGCCCATCCTTTGTCAACAACTTAACGTTGAAAAATTATGGTTGGTACATAGATTGGACAAGGTAACGTCTGGTATTTTAATGCTGGCTAAACACCCCCAAGCTGCAGCAGAGTTTGGTCAGTTATTTGAGCAAAAACAAATAGAAAAGTACTATCTGGCTATCTCTGCGAAAAAACCCAAGAAAAAACAAGGTGCCGTCAAAGGCGGTATGAAAAAAGTCCGAGATGGTAAGTGGATGTTGGACAGTAGTGATACTGCTGTGGCTATCAGCCAATTTTTTAGTTTCTCTGTTTCCCCAGGCTTTAGATTATTTTTGGTGAAACCTCTTACGGGTAAGACACATCAAATTCGGGTGGCCTTAAAAAGCATAGGCAGCCCTATCTTAGGGGATGAGTTATACAAAGGGGCGAGCTCTGACCGCACTTATCTTCACGCGTATTGCATTCGTTTTCACTATCAAGGACAAGCCATTTGCATCATGTGCCCGCCAAATAAAGGTGATGAATTTGTCAGTGATAACACTAAGCAACAAGTCACCGAGTTAGCATCACCTTGGACACTCAAATGGCCTAACATCAAATGGCCCCAACAAAAACATGCAGGTTAAGTCGCGACTTAAATTTCCTACATTAGCGATTGTTGGCAAAGGTGCTATAGGCGGATTAATGGGGTTTAAGTGCCACCAGCTTGGCTATAATTATCAGCACTTAGTAAAAACACAACCGCAACCACTGTTTAAGGTAACCGATATAACTGGCGTGTCACATAGTTTCACACCGAATGCCTCAGTAATAACTCAGCCTAACCCATTTGATTTACTAATATTGCCGGTCAAAGCGTACCAAGTCATGTCGGTGCTAGAGCAATTAGCACCCTTTATTGAACCACATCATATAATAATGCTACTGCATAACGGTATGGGTACCATAGAGCAGGTTAAAGAAAAGCTACCTAATAATCCATTGATCGCCGCCACTACCAGTTACGGGGCATTTAAACCGGATGCAAACACACTGCTAGAAACAGGTTTAGGTCAAACTCACCTGGGCTGGATAGGCAGTGTTGATATAACGTTAAAACAAGCCATAGAGCCCATACTTTCAGCGCTACTACCACCGAGTCACTGGCATCAAGATATCGCTTTAGCATTATGGAAAAAGTTAGCAATCAATTCGGTGATTAATCCCCTTACCGCCATTCACAACTTAAAAAACGGCGAGCTTGCAGATATAAAATATAACGCCAACATTTCTAATATTTGTTTGGAAATCTCAACGGTGATGAGAGCACTCGATTACTCAATTGACAGCACTGAACTCATTAAAAACGTGCAGCAAGTGATATCAGCCACAGCTAATAACTACTCTTCGATGCATCAAGACCTGAAGTTTAAACGTCACACAGAAATTGAGTTTATTAATGGTTATGTCATCTCTAAGGCTACTGAGTTAAATATAAAGGTGCCACATAACCAACGTTTGCTTGAGCAAATAAGACAGTTAGAATAACCAAATCGGCTAAGCTATAACGTCCAGGGCTCAAGTTATTAAATTTTTTTTCTGTGTCCCCTCATTGACTTAGATCAACAACAGCAAGATCCGCCTGTTTATACTGAGTGCAGATTCAGTTAACAGGTGCATAATTATGAAACAGAATGTTGGAATTTTAGATACCACGATCCGTAGTATTGTAGGTGTGGCATGCTTAGCCCTAGCGGCCGAAGGCCTTTTTCCACAAGCTATCTCTATTGCCCTTTTAGTGATTGGGTCATTACTTTGGGTAACAAGTAGTTTTGGGGTATGTTTTATCTATAAAATTCTTAACCTAGACACATACCCTGGTGCAGGACATGGTTTAACTCAGTGGTATCCAAGAACTTAGAATAGGTATCTCAATACACTTTACCTTTCAGGCCAGCTAAAGCTGTTCCATATTTATCGCGCTAAATACATCGTACGTGGTTTTTATTCTTGGCATGCAATTAATATTTTTGAATCTCGATAAATTTAAAAGCACGCTTCGCGCCATCATCCAGCGCGGCGTCCGCATGATGGTTTTTGACTCGAAGGGATTCTAGTCAAAATCCCGCAGGACGCGGGTGCCCGACAGGGCATAAAATAAAAGTCATAAAATTCAAACGTCAATCGCTATCGACTATCTTGTGTGTCTGATAATTATGTTCTGGCTATATTAATTTCTTTCTCTGTGTAGCGAAGCGCTCTGTGATTTCTGTGGTAGAAAGCTTTTAAAAGCTGAAAAACCAAAGTTTAAGATTTTCTACCACAGAAGGCGCACAATGCACAGAGAAAAGCAAAGTCTATTGATTATCCAAGTCTTGATCTGACCAAATTTCGGCAGTAAATTGGCTGAAAACGTAATTAGATCAAACTTTAAAATGGATTAGTATTAATCTTTACAGCTACTCATACCTAAATATCTTCTTCTTAAATTTTGTAAAACGAATCCGCTATCTTTCAAACGTACGAGTTTTCCAGCTTCGCTGGGCAAACAAAAAGGACACCGAAGTGTCCTTTTTAAAAGATAAATTATGGTTGTTATTCAGCTTGAGTTTCTGGCTTCATATGTGGAAACAAGATCACGTCTTTAATCGTTGGACTGTCAGTAAATAACATCACCAAGCGATCTATGCCTATGCCCTCTCCCGCTGTTGGCGGTAAACCATATTCCAAGGCTCGAATGTAATCTTCGTCAAAGTGCATGGCTTCATCATCGCCTGCGTCTTTTTCTTCGACTTGTTTACGGAAACGAGCAGCTTGGTCTTCGGAATCATTTAACTCCGAGAAACCATTGGCCAATTCACGACCACCTACAAAAAATTCAAAACGGTCGGTGACAAAACTGTTGTCATCATTTCTTCGCGCCAGTGGAGAGACTTCCCAAGGGTAAGCGGTAATAAAGGTGGGTTGGTCGAGTTTTTCTTCAGCCGTGGCTTCGAAAATTTCACACAAATATTTGCCTGCACCCCAAATCCCGTCTACTTCTGGCTCTTTAATATGCAGCAGCTTAGCCATGACTTTAAGTTCAGCTAAATGGTTTTCAGGATCATTAATCGCGTCAACATTTGCTTCAGGCCAGTATTTGATGACGGCTTGGTTCATGCTTAAACGGGCAAATGGCTGACCAAAATCGTAGTTTACTTCACTGACTACATTGCCTTCGGTGTCTTTAGTGGTGTTTTTGATGATGGTGGTGCCCAACACGTCTTGCGCCACTTTACGTAACATTTCTTCGGTTAGATTCATTAAATCATGATAATCAGCATAAGACTGATAAAACTCTAACATCGTGAATTCAGGGTTATGTCTAGTCGACAGACCTTCGTTTCTGAAATTACGGTTAATTTCGAATACACGCTCAAAACCACCTACTACTAAACGTTTGAGATAAAGTTCAGGGGCGACACGTAAATACATATCGATATCAAGGGCGTTGTGATGCGTAGTGAAAGGTTTAGCTGTGGCACCACCTGGTATCACTTGCAACATGGGAGTTTCGACTTCCATAAAATCACGTTCAATTAAAAAATTGCGAATGCCACTGACAATCTTACTGCGGATCATAAACGTATCGCGGGTTTGCTGATTAGTGATCAAGTCCACATAACGTTGACGATATTTGGTTTCTTGATCAGCCAAACCATGGAATTTTTCAGGTAGTGGACGCAATGATTTAGTCAACAATTGGTATTCGGCCATATTGACATACAAATCGCCTTTACCTGACTTGTGTAACACGCCTTTCACACCAATTATGTCGCCTATATCTAAGCTACCGTAACGCTCTTTAATATCTTTTTGGATGTCTTTGGAAGCATACGACTGAATCCGACCTGTCATATCTTGTAATGACAAAAATGGTCCACGCTTAGCTAAGATACGACCTGCAATACTCACTACTTTACCTAGTTCTTCTAAAGCCGGTTTTTCATGCTCACCAAAGGCTTTTTGTAATTCATCACTGTAAAATTCGCGGCGAAAGTCATTAGGGTAACCATTGGATTGACAGTTTTCTCTAATGTGAGAAAGTTTAGCGCGGCGCTCTGCAATCAACTTATTTTCATCTTGTGTTTGTTCGGTCATCGACTTTCCTGATATTGCTTTGCTGTGTTAGGTATTACAGACCAGATTTTAAACTGGCTTGAATAAATTTGTCTAAATCGCCGTCTAATACGGCTTGTGTATTGCGGGTTTCTACCCCAGTACGTAAATCTTTAATCCGTGAATCATCCAGTACGTAAGAGCGTATTTGGCTACCCCAACCTATGTCGGACTTGCCGTCTTCCATGGTTTGTTTTTCTTCATTCTGTTTATGCATTTCGTGTTCATAAAGCTTGGCCTTTAACTGTTTCATGGCCTGTGCTTTATTTTTGTGCTGGGAACGGTCGTTTTGACATTGCACCACTATGTTAGTGGGTTCGTGAGTAATACGTACCGCCGAATCTGTGCGGTTAACGTGTTGACCACCGGCACCTGAAGCACGATAAGTATCAATTCTCAGATCAGAAGGATCGATTTCAATCTCGATATCATCATCCACTTCAGGATAAGCAAAAGCAGAAGCGAAAGACGTATGCCTACGGCTGCCAGAATCAAAAGGTGATTTCCTCACTAATCGATGCACCCCCGTCTCAGTGCGTATCCAACCAAAGGCATAATCGCCGCTAAATTTAATAGTGGCACTTTTAATACCGGCTACATCACCATCTGAGACTTCAATTAATTCTGTTTTAAAGCCGTGGGCTTCACCCCAGCGTAAATACATACGCAGCAGCATATTCGCCCAATCTTGTGCTTCGGTTCCTCCTGACCCTGACTGGATATCAATATATCCATGATTGGCGTCATTTGGCCCAGAAAACATGCGTCGAAATTCCAGTAATTCGAGTTTTTTAATCAGCTCAGCAAGTTCAGACTCGGCCTCATTAAAAGTATCTTGATCTTCGGCTTCAACTGCCAGTTCAACCAAACCTTCAACATCCTCAGTCCCCTGCTCTAGAAGAACGATGGTTTCGACGATCAGTTCAAGCGCCACTTTTTCTTTACCTAAGGCTTGAGCTCGCTCAGGTTGATTCCAAGCATCAGGGCTTTCTAATTCGCGATTAACTTCTTCAAGGCGTTCTTTCTTTTGATCATAGTCAAAGATACCCCCGGAGTGACTCGGCACGTAGTCTTATATCCGCTAACGCATTATGTACTGGATTGATTTCAAACATGAATAATAGGGTTACACTCGAAATAAAAAGAGACGGATTTTAACGGATTTTACGCGCTAATAATAGGGAGAGTATTAGAATTAACCATGCGCACTTATTGTTTAAGTGTCAGCTCATTGGATTTAGATTTAGCTTTATCTTTTTCAGAATACCAATGTCCCATAAAATCAGCATAAATAGCTTGCTCAATTTCTATCGCTCGTTCAGTAGGGCAAAAGATAGTAATGCCGATTTCTGTATCCCCAAGCTCAGTGGTTGATACTTTAATAAGTGGGTCTGGGCCAGCAATGGTAATGTCCAAACGCCTTTCAATCATTTGATTATAACGCACGGCCACATCATAAAAATCTGCACAATAAGATTTTGCGATCTCGACTATTTTATCAATAAACACGAAGGGATTGACACTCTGATCTCGGGTAATAATAAAATGATGGGTGGCATAACGTTTTAAAAAATTTAAGTTTTTGATTGGGCTAGTCATCAATTTATTATTAGGGATAAACAATGTTTTACCTGAAAATTCGTAGGTCTTAATGTTTACTTCTAATAATGTGGTTTTTATCCAATCTGTGGCCGAGACTTCGCCAACAAAATGATCGACTTCAATCCAGTCTCCGATACGAAAAGGTCGCGTTGAAACTAAATAGAAAAAGCCAATAACACATTGAATGAATTCTCGGGTCGCCAACACTATAGCCACAGAAAAAGCAGCAATTGAAAATGCGAAGGTTTGCATCTCCGCCGCCCAAAGGCTAAACAATGAGACTATGAGTACAAAATTTAAAAAGTTCTTAACGTTGTTAACTAAATCCCTTCTGTCTTCACCTTTATTTTTAGCGTATTTACGCACCAATTTAACGAGTCCATATTTCGTCAGCAATGCCAAAAATGTGATGGAGAAGGTTAAAATCAGTTTGTTTTCAAAAATGTTCTGTATAAATTCCATATAGAATATTTAGCTTTATAAGGGTCTAAAAATGCAAAGTATACACAACTATGAATCAGAGAATATATTGATTGCTCCCACAACTAAAAATAACACTTTACCTTAAGCCTAGGCTGCAAGTAATATGCAAAACCTAGTATTACCGGACGTTAAAATTGCGCATTGCTATTTTATCTCGTAACCCAAAACTTTATTCAACTCGCCGCCTAGTTGAGGCCGGAACAGCCCTCGGTCATCAAGTAGATGTCATTGATACTATCCACTGTTATATGGATATCACCAGTAGCCGATCTTCCGTCAGATATAATGGTAAACCACTCCCCTATTATGATGCGGTTATTCCACGTATAGGTACATCGGTTACTTTTTATGGCACCTCTGTGGTTAGGCAATTCGAAATGATGGGCACCTTTAGTGTGAATGAATCGGTCGCCATCAGTCGTTCTAGGGACAAGTTACGGTCGTTACAGCTATTGTCTCGAAAGGGCATTGGCATGCCAAGAATAGGTTTTGCTCACCACCCTGACAAAATTGACGATTTAATCAAAAATATTGGCGGTGCGCCCGTTTTCACTGGGCTTAGATGGCATTGAAACCGCTACAGGTAAAGACGTGGCCAGTATGATTATTCGGTTTTTAGAAAAAAATGCCAAACCCAATAGCAACAAAACCCGAGGAAAAGGCTAAATGCAAGTGCTTGAAATTGGTGGCGTCAGAGTAAAACCAGGTGAAACAAAACGTATAGAACTGCCTAGGTGTGGTTAACGTGATGCGTGAAATCGGCATGTTAAATAAACGTCAACGCCAAGGTCATAAAATTCCTAAGTTTGTGGCACGTCAAAGTGGTTGGGTACGTGCAACAGAAAACGGCTTTGTAAGCCATGTTGCGCAATTAGGTGACCATGTTAACAAAGGAGCTTTATTGGCCATTATTGCCGATCCATACGGAACTGAATTAAGCAAAGTACTTTGCCCTGAAGAAGGCGTAATTATAGGCAAACAAAATATTCCCTTAACTCAAGAGGGTGAAGCCATGTATCACATAGCTTATTTTAGAAAACCTGATTTAGTCGCCGAACACCTCGAATTATTACAAGACAATTTTGTTTTGGAAGATCCTTCTATTATCGATTAAAGAGTAACTCAGATGAATAATAAACATTTAGTTGGCGCACTTGAGCTATGTGATTTACCCCAACTCAAGCTTAACTCAATAGAGACAAGAGTAGACACGGGTGCCACCACATCATCATTACATGTGGACAATATTGTCGAGTTTAAAAAAGAAAAGGAAAAGGGAAAGGGAAAGGGAAAGTGGGTACGATTTGATATACACCCTGACACACATGATGTGAACCAAGTAGTGCAAAGAGAAGCCAAAGTCAAAAGTGTTCGCAAGGTTAAGAGCTCTAACGCGACCCACCAAAGACGCCTTGTCATCGAAACCGATATATTAATTGCCGGAATGCGCTGGTGTATCGAGCTCACACTTACAGACCGCTCTGAAATGAAATATCTGATGTTGCTTGGCAGGGAAGCCATGTCTGGGCGTTTAATTGTTGACCCAGAACATGAATTTTTACTAGCCAAATAGGCAAAGATATTATTATTAAGAATGTCTTTGCAATCATCAAACTGAAACCTAGCTATATTTAACTGTTTAGGCTTTTAACTTAGTTAGGGTTTCGACCAACTCTTTTCCGAGAGACTTTAACGCTTTTTCGGTTTTAACATCGTTAATATTGCCGTCGCCGTCAAACATAGCAAACGCGCCACCTACCGCTTTTTGATTGGGTAGTACCATAGTGCCTAAATTTTCCATCAACATACGCAATACAACTAAAACCCGCATACCGCCTAATGCACCTGGCGATGCGCCCATGATCGCTGCTACCTTGCCCCGATAGGCCGCCATATTGGCTTCATCGCCGGTTTTTCTGGATGCCCAATCAATCGCATTCTTAAATAAGCTACTATAGGAACTGTTGTATTCAGGAGATGAAATTAAAAAGCCGTCATGACTTATCATTAATTCCTTGAAGGCTTGAGCAGCAACAGGCATGCCTTGTTGTGCCTCTAAGTCTTCATTAAAAAAAGGCATGTCAAAATCTTCAAGGTTGATAATAGTGACCTCTGCGCCAGCCTCCCGAGCACCTTTCGCAGCAATAGCGACCACTTTTTTATTCACTGAATCTTTTCTACCACTACCTGCAAAAGCTAAAATTTTTATCATATTGGTTGTCTCACTTGTTGGTAAATATTGATAGATAAACCATGCACAAGATTAAGTATGCTTTATCCGAAAGTATTTTATATCATCTAAAAACTAACAACCCGCTAAATAGCGGGTTGTTAGTTTATGTGTTGCGTTAGCTCGAAACGCAAAGTTAAAAATATTACATTTTCTCCATCGTCTCAATACCTAACAAGTCCAAGCCAGACTGTAATGTTTTAGCTGTCAACTGAGCTAACATTAAACGACTATTTTTAGTCTGTTCATCAATCCCCTCTTTTAATATTGGGCAAGCTTCGTAGAAACTCATAAATAAACTGGCTAGCTCATACATGTAAGTACAAAGCACATGAGGTGTGGCCTCGCTTGATACTTGTTTTATCGCTTCGACAAATTGCATTAATTTGACGGCTAACAATTGTTCTTGAACCTCTTCAAGCTGGATCTCTGCCTGTAAGTTCACATCATCAGCATGAGCTTTTCTGAAAATACTTTGTACACGGGCGTAGGCATATTGCAAATAAGGCGCGGTATTGCCTTCAAAACTGAGCATAGTGTCCCAGTTGAAAATGTAATCTGTGGTGCGATTTTTACTGAGATCCGCATATTTGACTGCACCAATACCCACCTTGTCAGCGATGGTTTTACGCTCTTGTGCTGACAAATCGGATTCGCGTTTATTAATCAGAATTTCAGCTCTTTCAATGGCTTCTTCTAATAATTCAGCCAACTTAACGGTTCCACCGGTACGGGTTTTAAAAGGTTTACCATCGCTACCTAACATCATCCCAAATGGGCAATGTTCATAACTTTGTTGCCCATTTATAAAACCTGCTTTACGGGCAACAATTTCTGTTTGTTTAAAATGCAAAGCTTGACGCACATCCGTAAATATCAAGGTGCGATCAGCGCCTAAAACACCATTACGATAACGAATAGCCGCTTGGTCAGTAGTAGCATACAAATATCCACCACCAGACTTTTGCACTATATAGGCTGCGGGATTGCCCTCTTTGTCAGCCATTTCCTGCAAGAAGGCCACTTGTGCACCTTGGCTTTCGGCCACTATACCTGAGGCTTTAAGCTCAGCGACTGTTGCGGCCAAATCATTATTGTAAGCACTTTCACCCATTACATCGCTGCGTTTAAGGCTGACATTAAGTTTGTCGTACACTTCTTCGCTGTGGGCGATAGATACATCAATAAAATTTTGCCATAGTTGCATACACTGGGCATCGCCACCTTGTAACTTCACCACATAATCCCGAGCACGATCCGCAAACCCCTCTTCATTATCAAAGCGCACTTTAGCTGCTCGGTAAAAATCTTCTAAATCAGATAATGCAGTTTCGGCAATTTCATTCGCGGCTAACTTGTCATTTAAATGCGCCAGTAACATGCCAAATTGTGTGCCCCAATCACCCATATGATTTTGACGAATAACTTTATGACCTAAAAATTCCAGCGTTTTAGCCACGGCGTCACCAATAATGGTGCTACGTAAATGTCCAACGTGCATTTCTTTAGCAAGGTTGGGCGCTGAGTAATCCACTACGACAGTTTGTTGCTGTTCCGCTTCAATGCCAAGACGAGTATCTGCATTAGCGGCTTGGAGTTGCTGGGCTAGCCACTGAGGTTTTAGGTAAATGTTAATAAAACCTGGACCTGCGACTTCGAGCTTTTCTGCTTCGTCATCTAAATCAACAGCATCCACAATTTTTTGAGCAATATCCCGCGGGTTTTGTTTAAGCACTTTTGATAATGCCATAGCGCCATTAAACTGATAATGCCCAAATCCAATACGGGTGCTACGACTAAGTGGCGCTGACGTGCCTTCTGGTGCACCTATGGCAATAAGCGCGGCTTTAAATTTTACTAGTAAATGTGTGTGTAAGTTCATGTCTGCTCTTGTCTAAAATGCTACAGGCGGCTAAAAAATGCCTTAGTGCTCTCTGGTAGTATGAAATTCGATATCAGGGTAACGCTCTTTGGCTAGAGCCAAATTCACTCTGGTTGGTGCAATGTAAGCCAAATTATCACCCCCATCTAATGATAAATTAGCTTCTGCTTTGCGTCTGAACTCGTCGAGCTTTCTTGGATCTTTAGATGTCACCCACTGCGCTGTATAGACGTTAATATGTTCATACATTGCATCTACGTTGTACTCGCCTTTTAAACGGGCCACCACCACATCAAATTGCAAGACACCCACAGCCCCCACTATCAAATCGTTATTTTGTAACGGCCTAAATACTTGGACGGCACCTTCTTCGGCTAATTGAATCAAACCTTTTTGCAATTGTTTTTGTTTAAGTGGATCGTTTAATCGAATACGCTTAAATAATTCTGGGGCAAAATTGGGAATCCCCGCAAAGCGGAATTTTTCGCCTGCGGTAAACGTATCGCCGATTTGTATAGAGCCGTGGTTATGCAAACCAATAATGTCACCAGCGTAAGCCTCTTCCAACAACTCTCGGTCGCTGGCTAAAAAAGTCACAGCATCTGAAATTCGCACATCTTTGCCTATGCGGCTATGGTGCATCTTCATACCTTTCTCGTACTTACCCGATACTATGCGGCAAAACGCGATACGATCTCGGTGTTTTGGGTCCATATTGGCTTGAATTTTAAATACAAAACCACTGAATTTTTGTTCGCTTGATTCGACCTTGCGATCACTGGTTTCACGCCCTTGAGGTAATGGTGCCCATTCAACCAAACCATCAAGCATATGATCAACACCGAAATTTCCCATGGCAGTGCCAAAAAAAACAGGGGTTAATTCTCCAGCCAAAAATTCATCATGATTAAAATCGTGTGATGCACCTTTCACCAGTTCAAGCATATCTCGTATTTCTTCAGCGTAAACACCGATAGCGTCATCTAATTCAGGATTATGTAAGCCTTTAACAACACGCACGTCTTGAATAGTGTGACCTAAACCTGTTTTATAAAGATAAGTTTCGTCTCTTAGTAAGTGATATACACCCTTAAACTCTTTACCCATACCAATCGGCCAGGTAATAGGCGCACATTTTATATTCAGTACTTTTTCAACTTCATCTAATAAATCGATAGGATCCCGAGTATCCCTGTCGAGTTTATTCATAAAGGTAATAATTGGCGTATCACGCAACCGCGTTACATCCATTAGTTTTATGGTACGGGCTTCGACACCTTTGGCCGCGTCAATCACCATCAAACAGGAATCAACAGCAGTTAAGGTACGATAGGTATCTTCTGAGAAATCTTCATGTCCTGGAGTATCTAACAAGTTTACAGTGCATTCACGATACGGAAATTGCATCACTGAGGTGGTGACGGATATGCCCCGCTCTTTTTCCATTTCCATCCAATCAGACTTAGCATGTTGCCCTGACTTTTTGCCTTTCACCGTACCGGCTTTTTGTAAGGCATTACCGAACAACAATACTTTTTCGGTGATAGTAGTTTTACCCGCATCGGGGTGAGAGATAATCGCAAAGGTGCGGCGTTTATCAACTTCTTGTTGGAAAGACATGGAATACTCTTAAGTGACTGGTTACTAAATAATTTGGCCGCGTATTGTATATTACTCCGATAAAAAAGTCGCTAATCTGATGTATTTTTGTAGCTCGGTTCCATGTTTTATTAGGCTCTGTGCTTTTTACTGTAAGAAAGGTCGATATTGACAGCATTTATTATAAACTTTCCTATTTACTCAAACCGATGTTTAAATTATATTGGGTCGAGGTAAATTTTTTGTCTAACATTATTTAAACAAATATCATTCATAGTTTGCCATCAGGAAAACCTAACATGTCACATAGAAAAATGTTTAGTGGCGCTCAACTCAAATCATTGCGCAGAGAAGCGGGTTATACCCAAGAAGAGCTGGCTCAACGAGTGGGTATTAGCCGTGAGACTGTCTCTGCTATCGAAAATGACAAACCTGAAACCATGGATAATATCGGTGTGGGTGTAGTGAATAAGTGGTGGTCTATTTGTCGCCAAACTGCATCACAACAAACTCGCGAATCTTTCTTCTCTACTGTTATGGATTATTTTGGCTTTAACTTGAGCTGATCTTGTTTTAGTCTAGGCTTATGTTAATACGTGCCTATCTTCCCCAGATTCTTACAGCCCTCTTCGGAGGGCTTTTTGTATTTCTTGGTATTGCTACTTTTGGTAACGCATTAGCTTTCGACCGTATTTATGTAAGTTTGTTAATATTTACGGGGTTGGTTTGTAGAAAAGATATCAATGTAGTCAGTGTCATCATCATTCTAGTTTTGCAATTGATTTGGGAAGGTTTAGCCTGGAATATACTGGTAGATGAAAATCTGGTTAAGGTCATATTTTATTTAACCGCTCTCTATGCAGTCTTCTATTTTCGTTATGATTGGTTAGCAAAAATGGTGGCGACGATTGTAATCATAGCTTCTGTAAGCGAATTGTACTGGTACTTAAATGACTACAGTGCCCCAGAAATATATTGGTATATATGGATTATGATTTCTAACCTTTTAATTAGGCACCTAGTTTTCTGCCGAGTCAGCTTTGTGGACAGGTATTACCCTACAAAAGGGGAATCAGTAAATTTAGATTGGGTTATCTATAAATTTAATGCCGCGCTAACTATACTTCAAGCCGCAATGGTTTTTGAGTACTTATCACGACACTTACTAGGCTTCAACGATATACTGATCGTATATTATTCCTACTCTTATATTATTCACATTATCGGAACAATAACTATTTGGGCCATATTTACCGAAAGCTATAAACGCCTAATTCCCAAACTACTTAAAGCTTAGACTCCCCTTAAGGCCAAAAAACCTACATAATCAGTTTTGTGGAAATTGTTCCACTACAATATTGATAATTAGGAAAAGTGATGAAACTCTCTACACCAACGCTGTTATGTTTAACAGCCTTCATGAGTCTAACCAATAGCTATTTTGCTCACAGTACATCTAGCATGGAAAATGTTAAAAACGTTGATAATTTGATCATACTCGACCAGTTCATTCTAGATAAAAAAACACAACAACGCCCTCTAGTTGCTGGCCTTTCTATTAAGAAGCCACCACAAAATACTCTGACAGCTGGCCTTTCACTGAAAAAACCACCCTATGTTTAGGTCGTTTTCTAGTAGATAGCCAGACTCAAAAATTCGCCGTCCTCATTGGACTGTGCTCAGAAAAAGCATATTTTTTACTTTTAACTATAAGAATCATAAACTTACCCAATATAGTGAAATTATTTCACCTCGTGGAGTCAAATCCACATTTTTATTTGTATGATTAACATCGAGAATGAAAGTAAAGATTAAAAATAAAAATTATTCACTACTTTGCTGCTGTTTCAATAATGATAAGAGGAATTAAAAATGTATATTAATGGTGCGGACTTGAGAAAAATGCGTCTTGATGCAGGGTTAACCACAGTTAAAATGGCAAAACTTGCTAACGTGAAAACTCGTAAGACTTACGAAAATTGGGAAAAAAATATTGGTGCACCGAGTATGAACCAATTTATTGCAATGTGTGTGGGCTGTAACTATAACTCGTCTAAGTTTGTAAAATTAGCAGTTGAACGCCAAGACACGTCAGAAAATCTAAATGTAACCGCTGCACGTCGTTAAGTTGTATTTGGGGGCTTGTCCCCCTCTCCCCATTGTATTGATAAATTTCTAATTATCTTTTTAGGTACTCAATTTTTACCCTAAGTAACAACACATAATCAAAGCATCTTCTTTACCTTTGGCGCTCGGATAATAATTGACTCTCTGTTCGACCAAAATAAAACCGGCATTGTCATAAAGGTTAATGGCAGCTGCATTAGACTCTCGTACCTCAAGCCAAATTTGCTGAATATTATTCTGGTTGCATTGTGCCATAAAGTGTTTCAACAAAGATTTACCTAAACCCTTGCTTTGATGCGCAGCGCTGACCACTATATCCATCAAGGTCACTTCATCAAGGACAGTCATACCAATGTAATAACCTAATGGCTGATTATCTTGGTCGAGTGAGTAAGCAAAATAGGGTTTAGTTAAACAATCTTCAAAGATCTTACGGGACCAAGGTGAAAACTGTCCTTTTTTATGCAAATCAAAATAGGGATCACTATTTTGTGCCGTTAATGGGGAAAATTGTGGTTTCATCTAACTGAGTGCGACCGCTATTGGGTTAAATTTTTGCAAGAGATAAAGCGCTTTGTAGTTCCTGCCAAAGTTGCTTTTTGGTATCTGAGTGATGTAACTCAGTTAAAGCTGGGGTAATAAGTTGTTTATGATTAAAACTCACCTTTTCGCCTTGTGTCCAACTCAGGGGATAACCTGAATAGTGACTCAGTTGCTCGGTTGAAATATGTTTTTGAGGCTTAGCGTCTAGGTCTAACGCGATTAATACATCGGTAAACATTTGAAACTTGGTATCGCTTAGGGTAAATGTCAATAACACAGACTCGGTGGCTTCACTTGTTTGCGTTTGAATTTTGAGTTGATTTAACTTGGCTAGGGCATCTTCTTTTGATGTGACGTCAGATGACTTAGTAACCACTTCAGGGGATTGGTTATCAACCTTTACTTGAGTTTGCTGTTCACTGGTTAACTGCCATGAGGATATGCCCATTTCATTCAAAATGGCGTATTGATAATCACTTAATGCAAGATGAGAAGTATTTTCCATTTCAACAGATTAACATGAATTTAATTTAGATAAGTGATGTTTAAGATCAGTGGCTCTTAAAAAAGTTGCGTTTGAGAAAAGTTGGCAAGGGTGGAGGGATTGCCTCAGTTACATCCAAGTAACTGACCGCAAGCGGCGCTGTCGCGGTTCAAATCGTTCCAGACGATTTGTATTTCAGGCTTCCTGCCTTGCACCCCTTCGGGGCCATACTCCGCATGTTCTAATTTATTCCAGAAAAATTAGTCAAACCCATGGGCGTTCTCACCCTCTATCTTCATTATCATTTTTTACTTTACAACCAAAGCTCTACTCAGGCCGATTCTTAATTATTTGGCAGGGGTGGAGGGATTCGAACCCCCAACCATCGGTTTTGGAGACCGCTGTTCTACCAATTGGAACTACACCCCTGCTGACCGGCTGAATTATACTGACGGGAAACGAAAGGTAAAGTGATTTTGCTTTTACTATACACATCTAACGCACAACTGCACATTTAATGAGCTATCGGCATCAATAGTACCTTAAGTTGACTGACGAGCAGCCTCATACCAAAGTTTATTGGTTAATTCGACTAGGGGTTTCATAATGTTTACTTTAGTAATTACCTCAGATAAACGTTGTTCACTATATTGAGCATAGAAAACACATAAGCTAGCTTCATCGGTTAGGCTAAAGCCATTTACAGTAATACATGATGCAAGATCGAAATACGGGCAAGATATTGCGCAGTATTCCCAATCAAAAATTTTACTGGGCTGAGAATGAGTGACATGAGTTAAAGCTAAATCATTGTGACAAAACACCGCTTTAGTTGAGCAGGCTTGTTGCCAAATCACCCCATAACTATCGATAATTTGTTGTTCTGAAGCTGAAATCGGTATATCAATCACACTCATATAATGTTGCCATTGGCTGGGCAAATCTAGTTCTGGGGCATTTACCTTAGTGTTATGTATTATTGATAACGCAGACGCTAAGCTTTTGGTAATGGTTACATTAGATATATCGGCCTGATCTAAAGTGGGGCTATCTAGCCATTGGTCAATTTGAAAATCAAGTGACTTTGAAAGATAGATTGGCTTTACTGCAAGCCCTTTAGCAGCAAGTGCCAATTGAATATCAAACAGCTTGTTTCTATCTAACAACGTAATTTTGTCTGACTCAAACGTTTTGACAAAATAACTTTTGTTGGATGTGTCAAGGCGATAACTACTGTTTATTGTTCCCCCTTTTAAAGCGTTAAGATGAAAGTCTGATTGAACAAACTCCAAATTTTCTAACTCAGCTTCCAGCTTAATCTTTAAATCGCTCATACGGAGTCTGTCTGACCTTCTACATTAGCGGGTTCTATACGCCATTGCATAAAACCATATACCGCAAATCCGGTATAACATAAAAATAATATCCCTGTTAAAACTAAATCATTGGCAAAGTAGAGATAGGCTGCAAAGAGATTAATAATAATCCAGTACAACCAATTTTCCCGCACTTTATGGGCCATTAGCACAGTTGTGAAAACACTAAAAACGGTTATAAATGCATCTAAATGTATATAATTTGCATCCAACACAGTACTCGCAAAATGAGTTAATAATAGCGCCCCAATGGTCAGCCCTGTAATACATATCACATGCCGAGATATTGGCCAGCTATTTACAAACACTGTATCACCATGATTATCACGCCACTTAATTAAGCCATAAACAGCCATAATTAAGTAATAAAAATTGAGTCCAGTGTGAAAAGGTAAAGACACGCTCCAAAATAGCCATGTGTAGATCCCTGTGCTGACCAAGGCACAGGGCCAACACCAGATGTTTTGCCTAGCCGCCAGCCACACGTACGCCACAGCTAAAGCCACCGCAATACCTTCCAAAAAAGATGTTGCGGCCAATTGCTCTAGAAAATGCTCCATTAAATTTCTGTACTCATCTTGTCACCATTTAAAAACTTACAGACAAATATTGCCTGTCCTACTTTTTGATGACTACGTTGCATTTCTTCGGCTAACAATTGCATAGTGGATAGATAATCCCCGCTCACTAAAGTACTAGTTGCAGACGTCACTACTTTGAGACTCTCATGAGTATTTAAACGATCAATAAACTCTTGAATTGGCTCTATGTACTGTTCTTTGAGAGGATACATGGATATTTCGACAACTAATTTCATCTTGATTCCTTATGATTACAGCCGGAGTGACAAGTCAGCTCCGGCTTGGTATATCGTTATTAATATTGATATTTAAAGTTGATACCTACACGGCGAGGCTCACCAAACTGTTCATATAAATGGCCTTCATACTCATCTCGAGGATCGTTTCCAAAGTAAAATCCACGATTAGCGTATTGTTTATCAAACAAGTTACGAGCATATAAACTCACCTGCCAATTTTCAATTTGGTAATCGAGGCTAGTATGGGTGATAAAGATATTGTCTGACTGCTGTTCGTGACTAAAGGAATAAAAGAACTCATCTTTAGCATCAAATTCGATAAGCCAATTTAGGTTGTCAGCGACTTGCCAATTTAGACCCGCATTCACATGATATTTAGGCGCATGTGCTTGGTCTCGTTTATCAATGGTGCTGCCATCTTGACGCGTAATACCGCTAATCTCAGTTTTGAGATAACCAATATTAACGAAGGTGTCTACACTATCTGACAACATATAATTGAGACTGACTTCAATACCGTAGTTTTTTCCATCTGCGGCATTATTATACAAATCCACAAAAGATTGATCGTTAACAATAGAGTTTTTATATTGCACGTCGTCACGATTTTGATAGAAGGTGGTAAAGTCTAGGACTAAACTTCCATCTTTATTGGCACCTTTTATGCCAAATTCAATGCCGACTAAAGATTCAGCATCAAAAATTGCATTGTCGAGTAAATCTTGTTTGAACTCAGCAATTTCCTCGTCGTCAATCTTACCTAGAGCTTGGCCATTTACCCCACCCATTTTATAACTGCGCAATAGACTAAGATAAAGCATGCTGCTGTCACCGACTTTTTGATGATAGCTAATTTCAGCTCCCCAATCATTATGCTTAAGTTCTTCATTAATCATATTGGAATCATCATAATCGAGTGTCTGCGAGGCTAAACGTAAACTTGTAGTAATCCACTGGTCATCTGATAACACATATTTATATTGACCAAATAACGCACTGTCCACACGATCCACTTGGCTCTCAAACGGTCCTGCTAACCAAGTATATTCACGGGTTAAGTCTTCTGTTTTGTCGGCAAAATAAAATCCGACCACCCAAGTGTTGGCTTTATCAGTTTTGCTGGTTAGTTTTGCTTGAATTGTTCTGTCTTCACGTTCACGGAAGTAATAATCGGTAGATGAATATTCCCAGCCTGGCGCTATACCAACATAACTCCAATCCTCATCATAGCCATAAGCTAAATCAGCTTGCATAAAACTGCTCTGAAGCTGCACATTAGCCCAGCCTAAACCTCGATAATCTAGGGTTACACCAATGGCTTCACTTTCTTGTGTGTCAAAGCCAGGCTCATCAGATAAGGTGGTTCTATCTCTGTTGAGTGAAAAAGCATCATAGCCATTATCCACATCTATCAAGTGAATGACGGTGTTAACAGACAAGTCTTCGGTTGCTTGCCAATTCAGTTTGGCTCGTGCAGTTAACTCGTCCACACCATTAGTATCGTCAAGTCCCAACCAAGTGTTTTCTACAAATCCATCACTGGTATTTTGGTGAACTGACAAACGATAGTCAACGGAATCGCTTAATCCACCGCCGACTGCGGCTCCTATTTGCCAACTACCGTAATTAGCAACACCAAATTGGGCGTCAATACTGGTTTGCTCTGAGGGATCTTTACTCAGCACGTTGATCATGCCAGCAAGGCCATCAGCACCAAAACGCGCACTGTTTGGGCCTTTGAATATTTCAACTTGTTCGATATCAAAAGTACTTGCGCCGGCGAGCAATCCAGAATAATTGATACCGTCAACCAGGTAACCAACAGAAGGATTGATTGGATCGGTAAACTGACTACGTTCACCAATTCCGCGAATTTGCACAAAGCGTCCACGACTAGCACCGCTGGCAAAATTTACATTGGCCGCTCGATTTAATATATCTTCGAGATGTTGGGCTTGGCGTTGTTGTATTGCTTGTTCGTCTAGTACAGAAATGCTGCTAGCCATTTCAAACAAGGGCGTTGCAGACAAAGCACCTCGTACGATAATGCGTTCTAACTCATTTGGTGTAACCGGTTGATCATCAGTGTTTTGCGCAGATGCATAAGTACTGATTAAACTTAGGTTTAGGCTTATTAAAGTAGCCAGTGGCTTTTTACAAAATTTCATATAAAAGGATCTCTTCATTATAGGTTGAAAAGATCCGGCTGTACGGCAGGTAAATGGGGATAGTTGTCTGACCATTCCTACGCCGGCATTATCCGGATCAGGTATAAGGGTTATGAGTGTTTTCTCAAATCTCAGCCTAAAAGGCTCCCCTTGGTTGCTAAATACAGGTTGATTAGTTACCTATTATTCAGCTTGGGCAGTGTAACAGGCAAATAAAGCTTCGCAATAGATGAATGGAAATTTATAAGAGCAAAATAGTATTTATTTCTTAATGTTTAGTTTTACTATCTTCTGATTGGAGAAGAAAGAACCTTCTTGGGTAAACCATACCTCACCATTTGGAGCCACGCATACTCCCTCAACTTGCCCATAACCTGAAAGACCAAATGACGTCTGCAAGGTCAAATCTCGATTAAGAATAGTAATAAAAGGGGAAAAACTTCCCACCCGGTTTAATTCATAACCAACCAAAATAAATCGATTATTTGTGCTATCAAAATCCCCACCTGTAATGACACCTGATAATCCCTTTATCTCATTTATAGGTTCAACAAACTGGTTAGGCTCGACTTTATTGAGTTGGTAGATAAATAAGTTACCGCTATTCCAACTCTTAGAAAATAAAAACAGACTATCATCCAAATTAATTAAAGTTTCAGCGTCGTAATCGTGATTTAGATACTCGTTATTTTTAACTAAATGATTAATATAAAATAGCTTAGATGTGGTGACATTGGTCTTACTACTACTGACTTGTTTAGGCACTGTATGGATCTGTACAAACTTTCGCTTGCCATTGTTGTTACCCACATCACCAATATAAAAATATTGGCTATCTCCAATCAATGCCTCCCAATCTGTATTTTTTGCAGGGATCAGTTGTTTGTTAATAATCTGCCCAGAAGAGTCAATATTGTAAATAATAGGTTTATTTCCAGAGTCATTGACAGTATAGGCTGACCCCATGTCTGGACAGTATAGACCCGAAGTTTCTTTTAACTCATCAGGTAAATTGGTCTCTTCTAACACCATATAATTTGGAGTATTGGTAGCTAATGAACCACAGGCCACTAAAAGATTGATAGCTATAAGTAAAACGAATTTAAGCACCAAAAGTATCTTCCTTAAAATTAAAAATTTAATTGATATATCTCCTGAAATGCAAATATTCCATATTTGAAAAGGAGATCTTTACTGAATTTGTAGCTGAGTTAGTAACTTGACTATCTAAAAACCACATTCGTATTTTTGAATAAGTTTGCTTACACTAGCAAGCATTAATCAATCGTCATAAATAAGAATTTGTAGTGAATTTACCCAAACAGTTATTCCATTGGTTTCAACAACGCCAGTCAAAGTTAAGTCATAGGCAATTGTTGGTCATAACAGGCCAAGAGGAATGGACAAAAAACGCTGCGGTTACCTTAATAGATAAAAATGATATACAAAGTATTTTATGGATCTCAGATGCTCAAACTGATTATGAAGATATTAGTGTAAAAGACTACCGCTGTAAATTAGGTCACGAATATGACTGGGTGGTACTAAACTGCTTTAGTGGATTTAGAGCCAACGCAGCAATGGCATTGAGTGGCACAATAAAAGCCCATGGATTAATGATTATTCTGTGTCCTGAATTATCTGAATGGCCACACTATGGGGATCCAGAACAATTCAATCGTATTTCATATGGCTACCATCAAAAATTTACAAAAAGTTATTTTATTCAATACTTAATATCTTCCTTTAACGAAGATAGTGCCGTCGCAATGTTATCTGTTGATAAATTTTCTGGTAAGGCACTTTTTGTTGTAGACAACTCAGATAAAGATCGATATTACGAGCAAGACATAGCTGTAACGCACATTTGTAAGGTTGCCCAAGGACATAGAAATAGACCTTTAATATTGACTGCGGATAGAGGCCGCGGTAAGTCTTCAGCTTTAGGGATCGCCGCCTCTAAAATAATGCAAACTTCGGATAAAACGATATATTTAACTGCCCCACATATTCGTAGTGTCGAACAAGTATTTATTCATACCAAACGTTTATTACCTAATGCGGTAATATCTAAAAATAGTGTTATTTATGCATCCAGTTCAATAACCTTTAAGTCCATCGATTTATTATTATCAGACGACATATCGGTAGATTTGTTATTAGTAGACGAAGCCTCTGCAATTCCTGTTCATATCCTGAATAAACTTGCTAAAAAATTTCCACGTATTGTTTTTAGTACAACGGTTCATGGATATGAAGGCAGTGGTCGTGGTTTTGAAATGCGCTTTATAAAGCAACTCTCACAACTGAAGCCCAGCTTCAAAAGATTCCAGATGTTACAACCAATCCGCTGGTATAAACACGACACATTAGAACAATTCTGGTTCAATACAATGTTTCACAATGTACAACAAGATATTGAAACAATTGAGCCAGAGAACCAATCAATTAACTTTCAACACCTCTCAAAAGCACAATTACTCAAAGACAAAACATTACTAGGGGGACTATTTAGGTTATTGATAGACGCCCACTACCAAACCAGCCAAGATGATTTGCAACGTTTATTAGACGCTCCTGAAATAGAATGTTTTATAATGAGCAGAGGTAACACTTTGCTTGGGGTGGCTCAAATAGTCAAAGAAGGGGGAGATTGTCTTGGTGAAATTTCCAATCATATTGCTGATTGCAGCAGGCGTGTAAAAGGGCATTTAGTTGCGCAAAACATTACGTCAACCTATAACACTGCCCCCTTCCTATTAACTCAACAATGGCGAATAAGCAGAATTGCTATCGCCCCTGTTCATCAGCTCAAAGGGTTTGGAAAACAGTTAATTGACTACGTAGAACAGCAGGCGAGACAGCAACACATTGAGTTTCTAACCACGTCTTTTGGTTGCAATACTGACATCTTAAGGTTTTGGTACAGAAGTAGATTTTTGCTTGCTAAACTCAGCGCAAAACCTGAGGTATCGAGTGGCGAGCACAGTGCTATTTGTATTAAACCTTTAACAAATGAGGCACTGAAAATATCTGACTCTATTCATAAAGATTTTTATCAGGAATTGCTTTATCAGATGGACAAAAATTTTCAATGGTTGTCTGAGGCCTTACTTATTCAAATATTACTGTTTGAGCCAAGGGTAAATGTAGGTGCATCTAACAATATGGCAATACTTAGTCAATTTGCTATAGGGAAACGGGCATATTTCACCTGCAAGCGTTTACTAAAAGAGTACCTGATAGCCAATCCTGATTGCTTCTCAAAAATAGAAACACAACAGCAGGCTTTGTTGGTGGCTGCACTATTACAAAACCTAAAAGACAAGAACCTTTGTGCAAAATATAATTTAAGTGGTAAAAAACAAATCGAACAAGCATTAAAGACTAGCTTTGGAAAAATTTTAATAAGTCATTGATGGACTTTAATTAAAGACCTTTAAAATAGCCAGCAAACTTGAATAATCATCCGTCCATAAGACCTTTTGATATTGGTCCTTAGCTATCACGGTTTGCTTAAAGCTTAACTTTAGTGATTGGGTCAATAGAGTATTATTTGTCAATACCACCCACTGAGCATCATGTTCATTTCCATTACCAGGCGTTTCAAACAACATAAGCTGCATATCTAAGGTTCGACTATGGTTTATGATGACAGGTAAAAGTGACAAATGCCGATTAGAAATGTGTAAAGCCACCACACCTTGGGTATTGATATGCTGCTGATACAATAAAAATGCTTCACGTGTCATCAAATGAGTAGGAATTAAATCTCCTGAAAAAGCATCAATGATAAGTAAATCAAACGCATTTTTTTGCCCTAAATCTAATTCGTTTTGCAAAGAGACACGAGCATCACCTAACTTGACTTCAACTTCAGCCTTAGAACTGTCCAAGTAACTAAAATATTTATGAGCATAGTCTGAGACTAATGGGTTGAGCTCATAAAAAGTATAATAATCGCCAAGTTTACCATAGGCTGCTAATGCCCCTACCCCTAAACCAATAATCCCGACTTGTAAGTTACTGTTGCTAGACAACTCCTCAATGACCAGTTGTACACCTGTACCTGGACGATAATAACTAAGAGGCACTGCTAATTTAGACAGTGGCAAAGATTGACTACCGTGTGAGGTAGTGCCATCAATTAACCGCCTCTCATTGACGTTTCCCTCAGTAATATCTTTTACAGACAGTATGCCATAAAAATTTCGCCCCTTAGCAATGTCGTATTGTTGGTATTGGCTATTGAGTTTAGTGAAAGCCAATAACCAAACAAGGGCAACAACTGCACTGCCTGCCGCTAATTTTGAAAGATGACTATTAGCAACAACACCAGCCATAATGGATTTGACATCAGCACGCTCATCTTGTTTGTTCCACCATAATGAAGCTGTAGCCAATACTAGTACACTGAAAATCGCTAATGGAAATTCTAAAAACTCATTAAACAAACTTTTAGCCACAAAAGACACGAGAAAACTACCAAAAACTCCACCGCCAGATAAAGCCAAATAAAACAAGGTTGTATTGCCCTGCTTTGGTTTAAGTGAATTCAATTCACCATGACAAATCATACAACCACACAATAAAATCAACAGATAAATCAATAACTGAGTAAGGATGTCAAATTGCCCACCTATAAAATAAATTAACAAGGCAACAAATGACAGCAGCATAAAGAAAGGTAACCAAAGGTATCGAACATAGATGCCAAGGTTGCTGAATGCCACCACATAGGTCAGCAAGTATATTGCTAACGGTGCGAGCCACAGAAAAGGCACAGGTGGTACATTTTGTGTCAATGCATTGGTGGTTGATACCAACAATACCACCCCTAAGGCGGACAACATAAACCATAAGATAAGTCTAAAAAAACCTACCTGAGGATTAATAATGTGTTCGGGGATAAAAAGTCTATCTTTTTTATTTTGCTTAACAACTATAAAAAAAATCCAAGCAACTAAAAGCACAAATAACCAATAAATACTGGACCATAACTTAACTTGCCAATCGAGTGTCATAAACGGTTCAATGACCGATGGGTAACTCACCAGCGCCAAAAATGCAGCAATATTTGAAATGGCATATAACCTATAGGGATTCGCGCCATGAGTTTCTCTGGTGAACCAATGCTGCAGCAGGGGTGTATTGGCTGATAATATTAAATAAGGAAAACCTAGACCAAAAAACAATACTTTCAACACGCCCCAAGTTGGTGGCTCGCTTATTATTATATTTTGTATATCAGCAATATTGTAAGGCAACAAAAATAAGCTAAATAATAGGCATACCAGATGTGCAACAATCTGATGTTTGACTTTAAAAATCTTAGTCAGGATATAAGCATATAAATAACCTACCAACAAAAAGAATTGAAAAAACAACATACAAGTGGTCCATACACTGGCACCACCGCCGAACCAAGGGAGTATGATTTTTGAAATAATAGGTTGTATTTGAAAAACCAGAAAGGCACTAATAAAAACTGAGATGAAATATTGCATTAATTATACAGGCGTTGACTTAAGATTAAACTTTTGTAGATGTTTTAAATTACTATTTTTACTCATATAATAAAAATTACATCGTAAAAAAAAGCTCCCTAGGGAGCTTTTTGAATTAAAGTTTTATATTACGGTTTTTAGCCTTTTCCTTGATATATGGTTCCCAACTTCTAGCATTACGAGCTGTAGAACTGTCCTTTTTTGCTTCTTGCACATGCTTGTAAGCAGTCCTAAAGTCACCTTTATCGAAACTTGCTTGCATCATAGCTAAATGGATCGCGCCCACTTTATCAGAACCTCCGTCCAAAGCCTTTTGCAGAGAAACAATAGCATCACTATATTGCTCTAAAGCATAATAAACCATGCCTTGCTTTTTAAATAAATCAGGATCAGAAGCCAATAAGGCAGATTGTCCATAATAATCAGCAGCTTCTTTAAACTCTTTAGCTTGTTGATACGATGAGGCAACACTAGTGAGCATTCTTTCATCTTTATCGACTAATCCAGATTTAATATGCTTTTCTAATATTTGAGCCGCTTTTACAGGTATATCATTCATTGAATACAGCTGGCTAAGTGCTTTTATTTCAGCAGGTTTAGTTAAGTAACCTTGATTATAAGCCATCTCAAACGTAGACAATGCTTTCTTATGATCTTCAACAAGCATGTAAAAGAACCCAAGTTGCGTCCACTGTGCCTTTTCATCAGGAAATATCCTGACTGTTTCTTCCTGCACTTCAATGGTTTCTTTATACATTTTGCGGTTGTAATAAGAGGTCATTTTAAGCGCATAGGCATTTTTATTAGGCTTTTCAGCTAAGGCTATAGCCTTATTGATAGGCATAATAATTTCAGCATATTTTTGCGTCTGATAATAAGCGTTAGCCATTCTAAAATAGACATCAAAGTCTTCTTTACAAGTAATATTCATCCATTGTTGATAGTACTTAATCGCAATATCATATTGCTCTTCCTGAAGGCTTAAATCAGCGATCAATTTTATGGTACCAACCTGCTCTGAATCATTTAATTTGCTAGGGGCAACGGCTCTTTGCAAATACTCAATGGATTTTTTTGCTTTACCCGTTTGAGTAGCCAATAAATTACCAATAAAACGATCAGTAAATGCCCTGTCAAATGTGTCAGACGTATCGATTTCATAAAGAATATCTAACGCTTCATCTATTAGGTCATTGTTGTAGGCGTCTAAGGCTTTCCCAACCTTTTTACCTACCTTTTGTCCAGGAATGTTGGTTGGACCTCGCTTATAATCAGCACATGCAATGGGAGCAGATACTTGAGCATAAACACTGGTGGGAATAACAGCGGCAACAGAAATCACTGAAGCCACATATAAATGTTTTAGATGTTTATTCATTATGATTGATCCAACTTAAAGTCTAGTTGCACTGTTAGGCCGAATTGCTTCATCGGTTTACCATCTTCAATTTTGGGCTTGTACTTCCATTTACCTAAAGCACGTCTTGCTTCACGGTCGAAGACACGTTTTGGATCCGCATCTATCACTGTAACGTCTTCGACTCCACCCACTTCATTGATAGTAAAAGACAATTTAACCCATCCTTCTTTACCATCACGTGCGGCTTGAACTGGATATTTAGGTTCAATCCTCACGATAGGAGTCGCATCTCCATCACGCATTGCACCAACACTACCGATATTAACCGAGGCACCTCCAACGTCAACAGTGGGCATTGCGAAGCTAAGTCCATCTGTATCAACTTTAGCAACGTCAGGTTCAACAGGCTCTATTTTAGGAGGCTGCTTAGGTGGTGGTGGTGGTGGTGGTGGTACCCTTTGTCTCAGTTGTGTTGCATCATCTGGTGTTGCCATAACAATATCGATTACAACTGTTTTACCAGGATCTGGAGGTGGTCTTCCAGAATTAGAAATCAACTCTGCCATCACAATAAAAAGAAGAAAGGCAATTACACCACCTAACAATATAGAAACTATTAATCGACCCATATTAGCTACCTGCCGTTGCAATTGAGATACGATCAATACCGGCCATTTTAATTTGGTCCATAACTTCAACAACAAGCCCATGTTCGGCTTCTTTGTCAGCCTGAATAATTATTACATCAGACGGTTGCTCAGCCATTAAACGCTCTAAATTAGCACGTACAAGGTCTACATCAACTTCACTTTTATCTATCCAAACTTTTCCATCTTCTGTAACCGCGATGAAAATATTTGCATTTTTAGGCATAACAGCTAAGTCGCCTTTAGGTTTATTAACGTTAACACCTGCTTCTTTTACAAAAACAGTAGTCACAATGAAGAAGATCAACATTATGAAAACTATGTCTAGCATAGGTGTCATATCAATGGTTGCATCTTCTTCTACTCGAACTTTACGACCCATAAGATCCTCTCTTTAATGATGGGGCAAGGCATCTACTAGCTTTTCTCTGGCTATTTTAACTTTAGCTTCAAGACGAGAGCTAAAGAAAACACCAGATAAAGCAGCAACCATTCCAGCCATTGTAGGAATAGTAGCCATAGATATCCCTGCGGCCATTAGACGAGGGTTACTTGTACCCTGAGTTGCCATGGTCTCGAACACACCGATCATTCCAGTGACTGTTCCCAGCAGACCAATTAGAGGGCACATAGCCACAAGTGTTTTAATTAACAACATTCTTGAACTAAGGCCATCTGAAGCTTGTGAAATCCATGTGTCACGGATTCTATGCGCATACCATGAGGTAGTGTCTTCGCGTGCATCCCAGTTAGAGATAATTTCGTCTCTCAACTTTGGGAAAACTGAAGCTAAATACCAGAAGCGCTCTATCATAAATGCCCACATAAGAAAGAGCGCAGCAGCGACAACGTAAAGCACGTCACCGCCAGCAGCAATAAAATCCCTGACAGACTCCCATTGTTCTATCAGAAATAACATATTAGGCTTTCTCCGTCTCAGCATGCGTAGCTATAATACCCGCAGTCTGCTCATCGAGAATATGCACAATAGATTTACTGCGCCCAGCAACAATACTGTGAGTCAGCAACAGTGGTAGTGCAGCAATAATACCCAAAGCAGTGGTTACCAAGGCCATTGAAATACTGCCCGCCATTAATTTAGGATCGCCGGTTCCGAACAAAGTGATTTGTTGGAAGGTTTCAATCATACCAATAACGGTACCTAACAGACCTAATAAAGGCGCTATCGCAGCAAAGATCTTAATGATATTAATACCACTTTCAATTCTAGGTAGCTCTTTCAAAATAGCCTCGTCTAACTTCAACTCTAAGCTTTCTGCATCTGCGGTTTTGTTTTCACCGTAAACTTGTAGAATACGACCAAGAGGATTGCTGCTAGAAGGGTTAGAAACGTTCTTAAGTTGCGACTTCATTTTCCCACCTACTATGGTGAGAGTAACAACTTTATACAAACCTATTATTAAACCGATAGCCAACATTACAGTAATGGTATAACCCACTGTACCACCCGCATGATAACGTTCCATCATGGTCGCTTTTTCTTTTAATAGGCCAAGAATACCACCTTTTGAAGGGTCAGCATAAAATGGAACAAGACCTGAAGTAGCAGCTTGAAGTTCACGAGTAGAGTCAACTAGGAATCCATCGGGTTGTCGACCTAGAGGCTGAACCATTGCATTTTTGCTATCGTATACTAAATAACCTTGCTCACCAATTAAGTTGAACGTACCAATACGCACCACTTCTTGTTGTTGAGAACCGCCGTCTAAGTTTACGACTTCAGTAGTGAAGCGTGAAACTTGTCCTGACTCAGTCATTTCAGTTTGTAGTGCAAACCAAAGATCCTCTAATTCTTTAATATTAGGAAGGCCTTTAGCTTCTTCAGACATACGTTTTAAAAACGCACCTCGTCCTGGGAATTCAGCACTTACAATTGAAGTAGAAATTTGACCATATGCTTCTGCAGATGCTTGACGAACCACACCAAACATTTCACCTAAGGTACCTGTAGCGGTAGTTAACTCTACTTCTTTTTCAGCTAATCTTACTTCGTTATCGGCAAATGCTTTTTGCAATCTGTCGCCACGAGACGTTTCAGCTTTAAGATCGGCTTGCGCCTTTCTTACTAGAGCTTGTTTATCAGCACGAGCCGACTGAAATTCTGCTTCACGTTCTTTATTAATACGTGCTTCGGATACACGGCTCTTTTTAACTTCATCAAGAAGTTCTTCTAAAGAAGTAGCTGCTTGTAGTGAAGAAGACATTAATGCAATCGTCACAGCAGCTAATATGGATTTAAATACAGTTTTCATCAATATTACTCCGCAGCTTTGATTGGTAATTTAAGAAGATCAGGTGGCAATAATGCGTTCGCCATACGTACTGCTATTACAACTGGATTAATATACTCAGCACCCAGTTCTTCCCAAGCTCTAGCATCATTGTCCCAGACCCAAGCATTCTTTTGATCAAGTGACAAAGCTAAATGCGCAGTTCTACCAAGGTTGAAGAAATCTACTGTAATTTCAGTTCCTTGATAATCCAACTTACCTTGATAGGCCTGAATTTTTCCACCGTATGAGTTTTCGATTTGATATGCTTCGATGACCTGACGGAACTGTTCAGAGGTCGTGACATTTGAATTAGCCATAATGTCGCGTAAACGTTCTACACGCTCTTTACGCTCATTAAGATTAATTGGCACATCAAGATTAATGAATTTCTCAAGACTATCAATCATTCTAAACATTAGCGGAACTACACCACGTTTAACGCCATCAATACCATCAATCTGAGTTTGCAGTGAATCAAGACTACGCTGCTGATCTGCAACCAGTGTAGAAACATAATCGTTATACACTTTCAGATTTTCTGTTTCGTCAACGACTCCACGATATTCAATAAACAATTCCTGTGACTGTTCATACAGGTTATTTATTTTCTTTTGGGATTGCGCTGCAGCCGCGTGAATTTTAGCTTCTTCTTTGTGAAGCTCATTTAACGGGTCTGCAGAGACAACAGCGCTGCTACCGAGTGCTAAAGCACCAACGACGGCAGAAGCAATAAGGTTTCTCTTGCTCATTTTGGACATAATTCCCAACCAATTTTTTTGTTTTAAATCCTCGTCAAACCATATAATTTGTTGACAAGGGGCTATAAAGCTCTGTTGTTTAAGGGGCTTAGAATTTATAAATATAAATACTAAGACCAAAGAATATTCACACGTATGTAAGTAAATTGTCAAGAAACTACACGCCATAAGCAAAGAATTTATTATAATCGGCTCATCAGCGTTCATAAACTAATCATATCAACATACATACTAGCATTAAATAACTGAACTCGATTTATGAAGTTAAACTAAATATCGGTTATAAGGTAAAATCTTACAACTAAAAAATACGCAGATTTCAGTTTCTAGTGCGACACATTGAATTTTGAAGGCCAGAGGGTGAAACTCACGGTCGACTAAAACCCAATGTGAGCTCACTTTGCCAAAAACATATACCGGACTGACCCAAGAAGAACGATCAATGTCATTAACTTAAGCTTATTTTGCGTATTTACAACAAGTTACCTAGTTGATAATCTGTCGATGAATTAAAAATTTAGAGAAATTACCAATGAGCTGTTCAGTATTTAATTCAAATAGTACAAAAACCAACCAATAAAATTCATTCAACTGAGTTTTTAGAAAAGCATCGTAAGAAACCTACCGATTTCACTCGAGATAGAACCTTACTTTCCCTCGTTTAATGAGTTTTATGTTGAATGCTCTCAATAGTTCAATCCAGCCGATATTCCGCATCTTTTTCGGGATCCCAATTATTTTTCCTCAGATCCAGTCTGGCCAATCCACAGACGCATCTGGTCTTGCCGGTAAAATTGTTATCGTCAAATGTCAGGATCGCCAAACCTGCCGGTTCAACAGCACCGCATACTCCTGAATAAGGCTAAGCCAGTTTATACACTCGACAAACTTCCGGGCCAAATAACCGGATGATCTTTTCTTTTTCTTCATTCAACCCGCTAATACAGCTATCTCGGCCCGGTATGTGAACCCGATGGATACCACTCATTTTCTGGAATATCCATCGTAATGTAGGCTGCTTTGTTGGCTTTCCAACTTGACTGAGTATGCTTTCCTCCTGCTCCTCCAGTTCTTTTCTTACCTGATATTGTCCTGCGTTATATACCATCAGACACAATGTCATCACCATCATCAGAGCGTCTATTCTCTCCGGCTTTTTCAAAAAAACACCGCTGAGATGAAACAGCGGATCTTTGATGAAACGAAAGCCACGCTCAACACCTTGTTGCTCTTTATAGGTTGATAGCATATTAGCTTCATTCATATCAGGGTTGTCCAGATCATTGCTTGCTAATATAAAACGACCCAGTTTATTTCGCTGTGGGCGGATTTTATCAATACATGCCTCAAATTCTGCCTCCAGTTTATAGTGAGAAAAAACGGGTTCATCTGTACTTTTTGGCCTTCCGCGCCCTTTATATTTAAGTACCTTTGTGATGTGATAATTCATTCGGTGATACGACAATGTTTTTTCAAATGTTTTGGCTGTTCGTAAGGTATCCTGCTCACAGCCAAATGCTTGCCTGGAGGGTTGGGTGGCTGACTTTTCCGCTTTCTTCAGGCTTTTTTCAATGCGTTTTTCCAGCGTGATGCTTCCCCGTTTTTCAGCTTGCGCTGAATGAACCAGCAGCCAGCGTTGTTTCAATCCCCGATCATTTTGCCCGATTAATAAGCCTTTATAGCCGTCCTGCACGTTTTGCCAGGCATAATCATTTTCATCGGCCTGCACCAGTTGCTTAACCAAGCCAAGATTTTCGGGTACTCGGGTCAGCCATAACAGCGCTGACTGGCGTAGTTTATCTTGAGAATAAAGTGCTGAGTCACAGACCCAGAGGAACTCAGGCGTGTTTTCCAGTTTATCCCTGAAAGCTTTTATGCGCGCCAGTGTTTGGTGGAAATTGGCTTTATCGCTGCTATTGCCATCTAATCCTTCATACCAGATGGGCAGCTGAGCAGGTCCGCTGGTGGTTAAAGAAATGACTAATTGTTTTAAATCAGGCCGGTGATCTTTAGAATGACCATGGCGTGGCAAGGGGGGCCTGTTTGTATCGTCAGGGTAAAGATGCTCAACGGCGTAGTCTCCACACACTTTTAAACTGGATGTGTCCAGGTGCCCGTTTTGTCTGCCTGTCGCCGGAATGAATTCCTGTGAGATCTCATTAGCCATCTCCGCCAACAGTGCTGTAGTCCCGTATTTATAGATGGCGGCCAATGTACGCCCATGTACATCATCATTCAAATGTTGCGCCTCAATACCTTCCCCCATCAGTGCACAAACATCTTTCCCTTCAAAGAAGGTCGGTGACAAATAAATAGGATTTTGAGTAAAGCCGAGTCCATTAATGATCATGGCTTTGATGCTCTGGCCATGGGTGACTATTGCACCGTGCTTTTTAGAAATTGGGACTCTTGCGTCTATTCTCTCTACTAGCTTCAGCTTATCGACCAGTCCGGCTACGATCCCTAAATGATCGAGAGTTTCAACCTGAACAACTTCATTTTTTTCTTTTTGCTTAATGAATTCAGCTTGTAACAAAAGGGAAATCCCTGATTATGAGAAATTATTAGCCGCCATTTTTTCACAATAAAATTAGATAATATGTAAGCTATCGGCTTATTTGCTGTGATCTATTGACCATGGCCACCGTGATCTATTGACCATTAAAGTTTGCTTAGAGGTTTCTGAGATAAATAATTAATTTGTCAGGAATTGGGGCGGAATGACGGATTTATAAATCACTTCCCCCCTTCGCAATCAATTAAAGCTTTTGACTAAAATTGACCCTATCAAACACAATGCTGATAGTCGGCTTGGTTTTATCCTCCACACCATTACTGGCTTTCACAGGCCTAGCCTTACTCACTACTACGGGTTCATCTGCCACCTCACACCGACGTTAAATCTTGAGTTTCCTCTTGAATTCAAGCCACTTACTTACAAGTAAGTTTAGATGCCAGGCTTCCCCAGTTACTGCACTAGCTCCCTGTTAAAAATGCCACCCTCAAGCACAGCATTGGTCTGACTAAGTATTGGGCTTCGCGCTATTATGGACGCTTACCCACCAATGCCGCCGAAACAGGTTACGGTTAGTTGTGTACCTCTAACTTCCTATGGCTTCCTTCAGACCTTACCGTTAGCCAGTAACGCCCTTGCCATTCGGATTGTCTTCCCCTTAGTCAGGGTGACTCCGCTATCTTTCAAGCGGACGGGTTTGCCAGCTTCGCTGGGCAAACAAAAAAAAGCCCTGTAAATATACAGGGCTTTTATTAATTACTCATTAGTTAAACGATTTTAGAAGCGAAACGACGCACTAAACATTACGTAACGAGGTGCTTGATAAGAAATTGGCATTAGGAATTCAGTATTCGTTCCACCTGATTCCGCATCTTCATCAACACGAATTACAGCTTGGCTATCAAATACATTGAATAAGTCAGCTTGTAAAGTTACATCAGCACCACTGAATTCAGTGGTGTATTGTAAACTTAAATCCAACTGAGTTTTCCATGCTGTGCGACCAAAGCTGCCTCGTGGTAAGTATTCATCACCAACAAAATAAGTCTGACCGTATGCGTACTCATCATTTTCGTCACCGTAACCTACTGGTAAACCTTCCCCAAAACCGTTGATTGGACGACCAGATTGAATTAACCAATTAACCCCCAACAACAAGTTTTCAGTAATTGCATAAGAACCATAAGCTTTAATAGTATGACGGCGATCATTTGGCAAATTACCGTTAGCACCGTCCATCAAATATGGAAAATCCCAGTCAGTAGTCAAACCTGCATCATCCTGACCATTGTCTGACTTGACATATCCTTCAGCATTACCGTAATTATGTGCCCATGTGTAGGTAATATTAGCAGACCATACATCATCCCACTGTTTTTCCATTACGAAGTCCCAAGATACCCATTTACGTTTTGGTTCCGGATACCCTAGATCGGCCGCGGAAATTTGAACTTCTTCAAGAGTACCGTCACCATCAGTATCATAAGATACTGTAATGTCAGTGTTCGGGTTTGTTAGTACGTAAACATTACTGCCGGAATCATTCCAACCATTGGCGCGAATAGCCTTATCGATCGTAATATCATCAATAACAGAACCAAGATCACGAAGAGTAAACTTAACACCAAATGACCAATCATCATTTAGCATGGTCTGGTATCCAAGAATTAATTCATCTTGGAACATTGGTTTAACCGAAGTATCCAGTACTTCCGCAGGATCAGGCACAGTACCGTCACTGTTGACGACTCCACCTAAAAACTCTCCGAGTTGGGGTGTATCATCACCATTTAAGCCATCAAGAATGTAATAATCCTGAGTAAATAATTCTGCGCCAGCCATACGAATATTTGTGTTAGCCGCAATTGGCAAATGATAACGTCCATAGTTAGCGTATAACTTGGAATCTCCATCACCATTTACATCCCATGAAATACCTAGACGAGGAGCAATCTGATTATCAACTTTAATAAACGACTCTCCTTCAGCATTTTTATTATTGAACGATTCGCTACGTACACCAATGGTTGCAGTGATTGTATCACTTACTGTCCATGTATCTTCAATATAAAAAGCATTAGATAATGTATCAAACTCACCACCTGTTCGATAATTACGGTCTCGTACTATACGAGTATCATCTTCTGTAGCTGTATAACCAATAGAGTCAATAGAGTCACCAGCTTCATAAATATAATATGCATAATATCTGTTACCAGAATAGAATGTTAGATCTGTGGATGTATTAGATTCGCTATCGTAACCAAAACGAATTTGATGGTCATCAAAGTACGTCATTTCACCATCGATACGGAATGCTTCTCGAGTATCTTTACCTGATGTAGGTGTAGTATTAGCCCAGCAACCTAAATTTTCACGTGATGGATCCCACGAGATGATTAATGGACAATCAGTATCAAAAGCGCTTTGATCGGTTAAGTCAGCCTCGTTTTTACCATATAAAGCTGACAATACGAAATCGTCAGTCATATAACCAGTATATTTAAGCGAGTAGTTTGAACCACCACGGTTAGATAATGCTTCGCTCACCTCACCACTTTCTTCCCCCGTCCTGTAATCATAGTCACGAATGAAAGTAGTCGTCGTGCGCTCATCAGAGAAACCGGTGAACTCTAGTAGATGGTCCGCATTGATTTGCCAATCAATTTTACCACCCCAAAATGCATCATCACTCTTATCTGTATACAATTCCGTACCTGAAGCGACAGCATAGTCTTGTTCGATATCACGAGGGTTGTACATCACATAAAAGAATAATGTGTCTTTAATCAAAGGACCAGACAAATAAATATTCGCATCTAATTTGCTGAATGAATCACCCTCATTGAAGGTTTTCATTGAACCGTCACGATTACGAATATTGGGGTTATTTTCAGAAAAATCTTCAGGCGTGTAATAAACATTTGCGCCATATTCCCATTCATTGCTACCGCTCTTTGTTACAGCATTAATAACACCACCAGTAGAACGACCAAACTCAGCAGAATACCCACCTGTTTTAACCTGAAATTCCTTATAGAACTCAAAAGGAATAGTCGAACCACCCAAACCATTACGGAAATTAGAAACATTTAATCCGTTAACAAAGTAAGCATTTTCAGCAACTGATGCGCCGCCAAAAGATGCCAGATTACCAAAACGATTATCCCCTTGAGTCGTGCCAGGAGCCAACAATGCAACAGCAGTAGAATTGCGAGCAATCGGCAATCGGGCTAATTCAACTGCACCAATGTTGAGAGAAGATTCAGATGACGTTGTGTCAATGGAACGGAATCGACTACCAATAACTTCAATTGTTTCGAAACCATCGCCGGCCATAGGAACAGTGACACGAGTTTCACCTATTCTGATATTAATATTCTCAATCGCTTCTGATGAGAAACCATCTTTGATGGTAGTAAGAACATATTGTCCTACAGGTAATGTAATAAAACTATAGTCCCCATTTTCATCAGCAACAACCGAGCGTTGATAGCCAGTTTTATTATTCCTTATTGTTATTGTTGCACCAGCAACGGCCATATTTTTTGTATCAACAACCGATCCTTTCAAAGAACCGTCATTGTTACCTGCATAGGCTACTGCAGACATTCCCAATGATGCCGAAACGGCCAAAGCCGTTATGCTTTTTTTTAGATTAAACATGTATGTCTCCCTGGACCACAATTTTAGTGTGTTTTGTCGTTTAAACGACTTTTAATTTAAAAGGTAGTGAACCTCGCAGCAAATAGTATACGTAAGTAGGGCGCTTGGTCAATAACATGAGCAGCTTAGATTATAAGATATAAACAAATAACCATTAAACATCCCTAAACTAGTAAGAATTTGTTTACAATTTTATTATGAAATGATTTTTTGTTACGTTAATTATTCCTACCATGAATTTAAAACATTCACTATTGTGAACTAATAAGAAAGTTAAAGTGTTAGACGAAACCACTTAACAATGTATATATTAAGTATGGATTGAATAATTAAAGGTAAATGACATGAAACTAGATGATGATATTCATAATTATTATGAACACTTGGTATTAGAAAGAATTGAAATTTTAGGTTTGAATAAATCTAAAAATGAAGATTACTTGGCTGATCTATGCTGCCTTGCACTAAACCAGATACCACCAAGATATATTAGATTTGAAGTGGATATGTCGTTTTATCTGCCGCAAAGTGAACGTCAACAGATGGAAATGAATGCTGTGAATGCAGTAAGTCAGGCAATGAGCTTCTTGGATCAAACTAGCATGGAAAAGACACTAAATAAGGTAACCTGATATAAAAATTGGTGGTGCCCTTCCAGCCGCACCTCGGCACATGAGTCGTTTGCTGCGGCTGCTCCCTTCCAGGTCTGACCGGGTTCACAAAGTATCATTGCGAGGGGACCAAAAGGTCACCATTGAAAGACCTTAACAAAATTGAAATCTTCTCGTTAAAGCGGGCGCATTATGAACAAAGCTTATGTCAGATGCAACCCACTTTTTACAACAATGTATTCAATGTATAAAAATCAGCCAAAACGTTCTTCCGCAATTTGATTGGCGACAATATTGGTTGCAACTCCTTGTGACTGAGCGCGACGGTATATCTCAACTAGTGTATCGCTGATTTTTTCGATATGGTCTCGTAATCCTTTATCTGAACTAGAGATTGATTGATGATAAATGTCAATTATTCCACCCGCATTGATCACATAATCTGGAGCATACAGGATCCCTTTATCCGCTAACAACTGACCAAACTCTTCTTTTGCTAATTGATTGTTCGCAGCCCCAGCAATAACTTTTACTTTAAGTTTTGCAATATTTTCGGCATCAAGAATGGCTCCCATTGCACAAGGGGCAAATACATCAACATCTAAATCATAGATATTTTGAGGGCTGACGGCGATTGCAGAAAATTCGCTGACTGCTTTTTCAATGTTTTCTGGATGGATGTCGGTTACATATAATATGGCACCCTGTTGATGTAAATGTTTGGCCAAGCGTAGTCCAACATGCCCCAAACCTTGAATGGCGATTTTTACCCCTTTAAGCTCTGAATTCATGGCATGTTCTACCGTTGTCTTAAGACCTACGTAAACGCCATATGCTGTTGAAGGAGCAGGATTTCCGTCAGCAGGTTCCGAATTAATATGATATTTAGCATGAATACCAGACACATGTACGGTTTGTTTTCCCATTAACTTCAAATCATCAACTGTTAAACCTGAGTCTTCAGCGCTGATGTATTTCCCAGATAAACTATCAATGAACTTGCCCATAGCTAACAATTTATCTGAGGTTTTTTCAGTTCGAGGATTACCAATAATAACCGCTTTGCCCCCTCCTTGTTTAAGTCCAGCCATCGCCGCTTTATAAGTCATGCCCTTGGATAATCTCAATACGTCTCGCAATGCTTCTTCACCACTAGCATAGGGCCACATTCTGCAACCACCTAGGGCACTACCAAGGTTTGAATTATGCACAGCAATGATTGCTTTTAACCCGCTTATTTTATCTTGATAAAAAGCCACATGTTCGTGTCCATCAAATTCGCTATGCTCAAAAACCGACATTTTTTTCACCCGTTAAATATTCTAATAGGATAATCATATCCCATAAGAGCTAGGACATTTTTTGCGACTTTATTGTGCAGTTAAAATAGTTAAGCTGATAAATCACAGATGAATTGAGTCACTAGGATAAATATCCTCTTTTTTGTCTTGAAAAAGAATTAAATTTTCATCATGCTAGCAGATAAGTTAATACTCTCAATTAAACACAATATTTTATGAAACTAGATAAATTCGATCGAGAAATTTTGCGTGTCATGCAAAAGGACGCGACTGTTTCGATGGCTGATTTAAGTCAAAAAGTGGGATTGTCACACACACCCTGTTGGCGAAGAGTTAAACGCCTCGAAGCTGAAAAAGTTATTCTGCAGAAAGTGACATTGTTAGATAATAAGAAGTTGAATTTAGGCGTGTCAGTTTTCATTTATGTCACGTTAAAGAATCATGACGGTGAGTCATTAAATGACTTTGAAAAGGCGGTTCAAAACATTGAATCAATAGTTGAGTGTCATACCACAAGCGGAGATAAGGATTATTTGCTAAAAGTCATTGTTGAAAGTATTGAGGAGTATGAACACTTACTTAAGACTAAATTGACTTACCTGCCCTTAGTCGACCATCTCAGTTCTACTTTTGCACTTAAGCAAGTTAAAAATACCACTGAATTGCCAATTAAAAATCTATAAATAACCTGCTAGTCTTGCACTAGCAGGTTCTTGCAAAAAAACTTTTTTAAGCTGTTAGCAAGCTATGGCGAATTTACTCTTGCTCAATGGACTCAATGATTGTTTGTCATCACTTTGCTCAAACATTCATTACTTTTAGATTGGATGATTTCAAAAAAATTGGCTCAATCGCGATAAAACTCAATATTTACAAACAAAAATCAGACTATTTTTACCGTCTTTTTATTGATCCCGTAGTCACGCAATTTATTGGCAATCGCGGTATGACTTAATCCTAGTTTTTTAGCCAACTGCCTTGTACTTGGATAACTGGGGTATAACCGCATCAGAATGTCTTTTTCAAAACGTTTCACTTCATCATCTAAACTACCGGCAAATTCCTCTGATACAAAACTCAATGTTGCAGAGCATGACGGCAGTTGAATATGTTCTTTCTCTAATTCGGTACCTTCTAGTAATGAAACCGCTCGATAAAGTGCATTTTCAAGTTGCCTAACATTGCCAGGCCACGGATAGGTTTGTAAATAATCTAGACAAGCCTTAGTCATCTTAGGTGCTTTTCGGCCCAATTTCACACTGTGTTGTTTGACGAATCGCTCAGCTAATGCAACAACATCTGATTTACGTTCCCGTAATGGGGGTAAAACCAAACTCAACATATTTATACGATAAAATAAGTCTTCTCTAAATTGCCCCTCTTGCATTAACTTACCTAAGTCTTTTTGAGTAGTACAAATTAACCGAACGTCGAACTGCAACTCTTCCCCGCCGCCCATCCTCTGATAGCTGCCTTTTTGTAGTACCCGCAAAAGTTTTACCTGAAGCTGTTCAGACATATCACCGACTTCATCCAAGAGCAAAGTACCACCCTGCGCTTGTTCTAACAAACCCACTTTACTCCCAGCCTGTCCATCAGCCCCAGAGGCATGACCAAATAATTCTGCCTCAGTAAAATCATCCCACAAAGACCCACAGTTTAACGATAAAAATGCCTCCTCATTGCGTCTACTTGCCTCATGGCATGCCTTGGCGAGTATCTTTTTTCCCGTTCCCGTTTCTCCAAAAATAATGATTGGTCCATCCAACTCAGCTATTCGTTTGGCCTCTTTCACTACGTTTTTCATCGCTTTACTATCGGCTTGGATAGAGATAAAACTATCTACGCTAGCCTTATGAAAAACGGTCAATTGTTGACCTAACCTGAGTTCAGATTTCAGCATAAATACTGCCCCCGCCAATATATCAGCGCCATCAGAGTCAGGCACCATAACGGGCAACATATCAAGTAAATAATCTTGTTCTAAAAATCTGATCCTTTGTGCTTGGGCTTGGGGGTTTTTAGCTTCCAACCAACGGATCACATTAAATCCTTTAAGAAGTTCAGCAATATCACTCCCAATAATGTCATTTTTAGGTACTTCTAGACTTGATACAACCGCATCATTAATCAAGATGATTTTGCCTTTGGTATCCACCGAGAAAACCGGATCGGGCAAAGTCTGCAACAAAGCTTTAAGTTGATATTGCTCTCGTTCGATGGGCATAAAAGGTGTAGTTTTCACATCTTCTATACCTTCAATTTTGCGTATTTTAGGCATCAAATGTTGAAAATCTGCAAACTCAATATTGGGGAAGTTTAAAAAGATCTTTCCTAATTCATCAATTTCAATTCCCCGCAGATCAATTTCATGCTCAACTAATATATCTAACACATCTTGAGCAATGCCCAAACGATCCTGGCAGTTTACTTCTAAGCGCATTTACAACCCCGTTTTGAATACAACACTAGACCAGCCCAATTTGGGCTGGCGTAAAGATATTATTACAATTGGCTAAGCTAAGAAAGTGTTATTACTTGGCAGTTTATACTGCTTCATAAACCTACTTTTTGGAGGGGTTGCAAATTCATTCATATATAAAAAAATATCAACTGGCTTGTTTTTCTTTTGGTAAAAACCTAGGTGCAAATAAACCTTGTTGTTTGGCTTGTCTAACCAAAGCCATAATATCCATATCAGCGATATCAAATAAGGAGTCAAATGATTCCAGTACATAATAAATAGGTTGCATAATATCTATACGGTAAGGGGTTCTTAATGCGTCCAATGGCTGCATTGGCATATGAACACAATCATCTGATTGCAACGCATGAATTGTCTCGCCGGGAGAAGATAACACCCCCCCACCGTAAATTCGAGTACCATCAGGCGTATTAACTAAACCAAACTCTACAGTAAACCAATACAACCTAGCTAAAAAAGCTCTATCTTCTTTACTTGCAGCATAGCCAAGTTTTCCATAGGTATGAGTAAAGTGTGCAAAAGCAGGATTAGTTAATAATGGACAATGACCAAATATTTCATGGAAAATATCTGGCTCTTCCAAGTAATCAAACTCTTCATTTGAACGTATAAAGGTCGCTACAGGGAATTGTTTGTTAGCGAGTAAACGGAAGAATTCATCAAAGTTTATCAAAGAGGCGACTTGTTTTACTTGCCATCCCGTTGCTTTAATTAATACCGAGTTAATTTCAGCTAGTTGGGGAATTCGTTCCGAGGGTAAATTAAGCAATTCAAGCCCATGTAAATATTCGTCACAGGCTCTGCCTTTAAGCAAGCGCAATTGTTTTTGTAACAATTCGGTCCAAATTTCATTTTCTTGTGCACTCCAATTTACCAGACCACTCTCATCAGGTTGATGGGATTTATAACGAGTATTTTTTGACATGCAATTAAAATAATTTATTGGCTAACATAGATAAAATTGTACGCGTCCTAAGCTAAATCAAAAGTCTAAGGCATGTATTTGTTTTGTGACTCAATTGTAAATATAAGCTTACAATCATTTTAATCTACACAGCAAAAAAGCGTTTTAAACTTATCTAAACTGCTTGTTTAGATCCGCCAATAATTGTTTACTGATAACGGACAAACCCGGTTTGGTTTGTGATATCCAAGGTAGAGGTCGGCTTTCATCAATTGCCTTTAAACCAATTCTAGCAGTCAACACTCCGGCACCCATTCCTTGTGCAATACGAGTAGATAACTTACCAGCAATCCCTGCACTTAATGCGTAATTACCGGCATCAGACAAAATTTCGGCAGCACCTGCATACAGCATAGTGTGGAATATTTTACGGATTAACTTAATTCTGGCCGAATAACCTAAATGTAAACCATATATTTCACTCACCTGATTCATCATCCGAATATTACGCCACAGCACGATTAACATATCCAACAAAGCAAAAGGGCTAACAGCTATCATGGCACTTGCTGCAGAGGCATTTTTGGTCACTTGTTCCATGGCCAGTTTATCAATAGGAGCTAACACTAAGTGTTCAAACAAACATAACACTTCACTATCACAGTGATGAGGATCGAAACTTTCACGCCAATTTGCTACCAAGTTCTGATAATCATTTGGAAGGCTTTTGGCTATTTTCAAACAATGTTGCTCGGCCAAACCCATAACACTAGTGTTAGCCATTTGCTCAGATTGGGTTCGAATGTCACTCTGACGCTTAAGTTGTTTCAGTCCAGTGTATTCAACAAAAACTTGACGCAAAACTAACATTCCTAGCGCAGCAAAAATAGCGAGCCAAACACCTGCTAACCAATCCATTTGCTCAATCATCGTAATAATAAAAAATATTAACTCGGCGCTACTTGCCAGTAATATCGCAGCAAACAAAAACGGCAACCATTTATTTCCGGTTTTCTTAATCGTTAACGCCTCTGAAAACGTCAGTGGTTGACCTTCATATATAGGATCATCGCTTACCTCAATTAAATCAACATCGGTAACAATAAGCGCTGGTTTGACTCTAGGTTGTGACTGAATGTCACCGTCTTGGTTGTTAAAAACATGCGCACTTTTAAGTGTATTAGATGTATTTTCATCAAACTGATTTTGTTCATTGGATACAGTCGATTGTTTCATATTAATTTATCCGCCAGCAGAAAATCGAGCACTTGATCCATTCTGATATGTGGCAGTACATATTGAGTATTCATCAGAGGTGGAGATAATTTTGGGAACTCAAACTTTTGCTGTTTCCAGAAGTCTGGACTTGGGCAGCTTTGTGGTACCTCCCCAGGAAATAAAGTGATGGATGCGCCCTGTTCATTTCTCCCTTGAAGCACTGGAATACTCTCACCATTGAGTTGACTAAGACCTGACTTCGAAGCGCGAATAGCTGATATAGCAGTCGACTCGGTACTCACACCATCAAATTGTATTTGTTTCCTTGCACTATGCAACATGCTTTCCAACAGCTTGACCAAATTAGTTTGCTGTTCAGGTGTAATGTGATCAGCCTTACTTGCAGCAAACACCAACTTATCAATTTTAGGTTGAAACAAACGATTAAGTATATTGGAAGAGCCATACTGGAAACTCCCCATCAACCAATCTAATGCCTTTTGTAAATCTTGGTAACTATGAAAACCACGATTTAGTGCTGACAAACAATCAACTAAAACAACTTGTCTATCAAAACCTTTAAAGTGATCTTTATAAAAGGGTTGTACCACTTTGGTTTTGTAGTGTTCGAAGCGCTGACTCAATAGCTCTACATTACTACCTTTTACTGGTTTGTTGAGATCACCCCTCTGTTGTTGAAGCTGTACATCCGTAAGAGGAAAAAAATGTAAAACAGGCGCTCCAGACAATTCTCCCGGTAAAATAAAGCGACCAGGTTGCAACAATTGATAACCACGAGTTTGGCAATCAATTAAATACTGGCTGTACAGCTCAGCAATTTTTTGTAGCGCTAATTCATCCCCTTCGGCATTTAAATCTAAACGGTTCACAGCAGTAAAAAAAGGACCCGCTATGTCATGCCTGAGTGGGTCGTTGAGTTCCTCCTGACAATGCCTAGACCACTGAGCATAATCCATATCCAGTAACGGCAAGTCCAGTAACCATTCTCCGGGATAGTCGGTGATGTCCAAGGTTAGCGTGGCGTCTTCAGTCAAATATTGACTCAACCCCCGACTCTTTTTGTATTTTATTTTCAGCCTTACCTGGGAGATACCTTTTGTGGACGAAGGCCATTCAGGTGACGTTTGGGTTAGTTTAACCATAGCGTCTTCGTAAGCAAAACGACTAAAGGTTAAGTTGGGTTGCACATCTCGTTTTACACCAATCAAACGGGACTCTCTTACCACTGAAAAAAAAGGCAGATGCGCCGCTTCATTGGCTTCAATAAGTTGGTTAACCAAAGAAGTAATAAAAGCCGTTTTGCCACTGCCGCTCAACCCTGTTACGGCTAAATTAACATGATTATTGACCAGTCTTGCCGCTGTTAGTTTTAGCTTTTGTTTGGTGTACTGAATATTAGGATGTTGAAGAAAGGAAGTCTGCATAAAAACTGTATCAGCCTTATTGAATTAGAAAAGCAAAACACTTAGGGCTAACATTCTGCCAGCCCCATTAAAAATTACATTATAGTTTACTTAATTCTCGATTGAGTTGAAACTCAGAAGATGTCACATAGGTCTCCATTTTTCTGAGCCTACATTCATTTTTTGCAAAACGTTCTTTGATATCCATAAAAGCCTGTTTAGGTGGTTCACCTGCTTGCCAAACTTTAGACTTCACCACTACTTTTTCTGATTCTGCCTCTGATACATTATGCCATCCCTTGCCCTGAACTTTATTGTGGTGGCTTGTAGTTGCAGATCCGTCATCTCTTGGTCTAGCTGACAAACCTCGAGGCTTTTTTTCCAAAATAAACCAGGCTGCAATATAACCAACAAAGAAAAAAGGTGGTGCTAATAAGAAAAACCCTGTTAGGGTTAGAATTCTTACCAGCCATATTTCCATGCCAAAGTATTCGGCGATACCAGCACACACCCCGGCAATTTTTCCTTTACTCGGGTCGCGGTGTAAACTGCCAAAAGTTTTCATACTTTATTCCTCCACTCTGGTGCCTCTGCATCCAAAATTGACTCTAATGTATGAATGCGATCTGCCATTTTTTCTGCTCTGTCAGCTAATTCCTGTAATGTCCCATATTCGGCTTCAGTCAGTCCCTGATTCATTTGCTTTTTGCTCCGGTAATGCATTATCAGCCATATCGGAGCGACAAAGATCATAAATATAATGATAGGTGCTACTATGATTCCAATCACGTCTTCCACAATTAATCTCCTTTTTGAAAATGTCTACCGACCTTTTCGTTCTTACTTTTTATCAGCCGTTGCTTTACTTTGCATATTTTTCTTTAACGCCGCCAGTTCATCATCGATCTCATCATCTGACTCAAGTTCAGCAAATTCATCAGCTAAGGTCTTTTTACCTAAGTCGTAAGCATCAACTTGTGACTCTAAATCATCAATTTTACGCTCGTATTGCTCAAATCGCCCCATTGCAGCATCGACTTTGCCACTGTCTAACGTTTTCTTTACTTCAAGCCTAGAACTGACTGTTTTCTGGCGTAACATAATGGCTTTTTGACGTGTTTTAGCATCGGCCAATTTGTCTTGTAACTGCCCCACTTCACTTTGTAATTTAGTGATTTGCTCATCGATACCTTTAAGTTCAGACGACAAAGCGCTGCCGTGTTCGTCGCATTTTTTCTTTTCTTGCAGTGCGGCGCGAGCTAAGTCTTCTCTATCTTTACTAATAGCTAACTCTGCTTTCGCTTTCCAATCTTTGGCTTCGTTTTGCATTTTATTAATTTGCGAAGAAATCTCTTTCTTACTAGCCAATGTCTTTGCTGAAGCAGAGCGCACTTCAACCAAAGTGTCTTCCATTTCCTGAATAATTAAACGTACCATTTTTTCTGGATCTTCGGCCTTATCTAAAATGGAATTAATATTTGAGTTCACTATGTCTGTGAAACGCGAGAAGATACCCATAGTCATTACCTCTTTTATCAAATGTTAGTTAAATACTGTTACTTAACTGGTTTATTGGTTTTTCTTATCAATTACTATTTACTATTCAATTTGCAGGCCAACATCATAATTTAACTAAATTACTGATTTTAAAGAAATATTAATTTACACGCCGAAGCTTGAGATCTACAATATTTTGTAAGCAGACTATTAGTTAGTCGTTTAGACCATTTTTTGAGGATATTGATGAGCCGTTTTCGCCAACAAGATAAAATGCTAGGTCAATCTAATAACTTTTTAGAAGTGTTAGAGCAAATCTCACAAATTGCGCCTTTAAATAAACCTGTTTTAATTATTGGTGAAAGAGGCACGGGTAAAGAGCTTGTAGCCGCCCGTATGCACTTTTTGTCAAAACGCTGGGAACAAAGCTATCTGACACTGAATTGCGCAGCTCTAAACGAAAGTTTGTTAGAAAGTGAATTATTTGGATACGAAGCAGGCGCTTTTACTGGCGCAGCTAAACGCCGAGAAGGGCGATTCGAAACAGCCGATAACGGCACCCTCTTTTTAGATGAACTGGCCAATACTTCAGGCATGGTGCAAGAAAAACTGCTGCGAGTGATTGAATATGGTGAATTTGAACGAGTGGGTGGTTCTCGCAGTGTGAAAGTCGATGTTCGATTGGTAGCAGCAACGAATGAAGATTTACCTGCACTGGCTGACTCAGGCGAATTCCGAGCAGATTTGCTAGATAGATTGGCATTTGACGTAATTACCCTGCCCCCTCTGCGCGAACGTAGAGATGACATCATGATGTTAGCGGAAAACTTTGCGATTAATATGGCTAGAGAACTAGAGATGGAGCTTTTCAGTGGTTTTACTGAGAAAGCCAAACGCATTTTATTGGATTATCATTGGCCAGGTAATATTCGTGAATTAAAAAATGTGGTTGAGCGCGCCGTGTATCGCAGTAACAATCCCAATTTGCCTGTGCATAATATTGTTTTAGATCCTTTCGAGTCTATTTATCGCCCGCAAAAAAGAACCAAAACACTGGATAGAATGGCTCAGACAGAGGTTGTGCCTTTTCCTACTGAAGCCACTGAATCATTGCCACAAGTTCCAGTAATCTCTGCTCAACAAAAAACCAATCCTGTCTTCGATTTTCCTGTCAATTTGAAAGAACTTTCCCAAGACTTTGAGATTGATTTAATTAACCAAGCATTAGCCGAAAGTCAATTTAATCAAAAGAAGACAGCAGAAAAACTTGGATTAACTTATCATCAATTACGGGGTTATTTGAAAAAGTATAATTTGTTAGAACAAACCAACGAAGAAATGGATTAAGCTAAACTTGTGATTATTCTCGACAAACACCATAAAAACATTTGGTTCAAAACAACTTTAATTGTCTTGGCGAGTGCTTTATTGTGTTCATGCGATGCGCTTCTGCAATCAAAAACAGATCCCAATGGTATTGTTTATTGCTCAGAAGGAAGTCCGGCCAACTTTAATCCACAATTAGATACCTCAGGCACAACGGTTGATGCTTCGTCCCACCAAATATATGACCGATTAATCGATTTTGACCCTGTAACTGGAGATATAGTACCCGCGCTAGCGACAAGTTGGCTGGTCAGTGATGACGGTAAAACCTATACCTTTCAACTGAGACAAGAGGTCTCTTTTCACAATACTGAAACGTTTAGCCCAACCCGCTACTTTAATGCTGACGACGTTTTATTTAGTATCGATCGTTGGCGCCTGATTGATCATCCATATCACGACGTATCAGGTGGTAGGTATCCTTATACTGACAGCTTGAATCTTGGCGGCTTGATAACCCAAGTGAAACGTTTAAATGGTTATAGAGTAGAAATTACTCTTAATAAACGAGAAAGCTCTTTTTTAGCTAATCTTGCGACAGATTTTTCTGTCATATTATCCGCTGAGTATGCTGATGAGTTAAAATCACGAAATCAAAAAGAACTGATAGATTCTATCCCAGTTGGAACTGGACCTTATCAACTGGCAAGCTTTCGTCAAGACCGATATATACGCTATACAAAACATCCCAAGTATTGGCGTGAAATTGAGTTAACTGACAAACTCATTTTTGATATCACTCCTTCCAGCTCACTTAGATTAGCTAAATTACTCACCGCCGAATGTGATGCGATTGCGTTACCAGCCCACAGTGAACTTGAAGTGATACGTCAACAAGAAAATTTAGTGTTAGCTGAAAAGCCGGGCTTTAATGTAGGATTTTGGGCGTTTAATACATCTAAACCTCCATTTGATAATCCACTGGTGCGCAGAGCGTTAGGTATGGCAATCGATAAAAATGCCCTGATTGAAGCCATTTATTTTAATAGTGCCGTTGCGGCAAAAAATATTGTTCCTCGCACATCTTGGGCGTTTCAAGCTGATGTTAGACCTCTTAATTACAATCCGATCGCGGCAAAGAAGTTATTGCGTGAGCAAGGAGTCCCTGAGGGATTCTCGATGACAGTATGGGCGATGCCTGTGCAACGCGCTTATAATCCAAATGCCATGAAAATGGCTGAATTAATGCAAGCCTATTTGCAAGATGTCGGCATACAAGTCAATATTATCAGTTACGAATGGTCAACGTTTAGGGAACGTTTAACCGAAGGGCTACATGACTCTGTTTTAATTGGTTGGTCAGCAGACAACGGCGATCCAGATAATTTTTACCGCCCACTTTTATCCTGTTCAGCTATAAAATCAGGTACTAACAGAGCAATGTGGTGTTCCAAGGAATATGATTTATTGATTAATAAAGCTTTAGAGTATACTGAAATCAGCGAGCGGACCTATTTTTATGGTAAAGCCAATGAACTTTTGGCTGAAAAACTGCCTTTAATCCCCATAGCTCATGCATCTCGTTATCAAGCTTATAGGAAAAATTTGGACGGGTTAGTGATTAATCCCTATGGCGGTGTGCGGTTTGCTGGAGTGAAAAAGCTCTAATGGCTAATGTATTACTGCGTTATACAAATCTAGTTCTTGTTACCCTTTTTATCTTAAGCTTATTATCTTTCCTTTTGGCTTATTTATTTCCTGGGCAAGCCTTGGAAAACCTGACGGGTCTGAGGCTTAACGAGTTGTCTGAACTACAAAATAGTCAGATAAAATACTCTGTGGACAACAATATATTTGTCCAATACTGGCATTACGTGGGCGAACTATTTTCAGGCAACTGGGGGGTCAGCTTCAATACAGGTTTGCCGCTATATGAAGATGTTGGCCGTTACCTTCCGGCTAGCATAGAGCTGAGTTCGTATGCGCTCTTATTATCTTTTTTCATTGGTCTGCCTTTAGGTTTTATAGCTGCATTGCGACATCATAAACTTACCGATTACAGCTTGCTGTCGGTGAGTTTATTGGGCTACTCCATACCAGTATTCTGGCTAGCTTTGATCATGATCCTAGTCTTTTCTTTGCAACTAGGATGGTTTCCATTATCTGGACGTATTAGCTTATTATTTGAAATCCCCAGCATCACTGGTTTCATCTTAATAGATATTTTATTATCTGATTTAATCGATAAACAATCAGCATTCATTGATGCTTTGAGGCATCTTATTTTACCCACTGTATCTATTGCTGTTGTCACCACAACTATGATATTTCGAATCACAAGACGTTCAGTAATTGAAACCTTAAATAGCGAGTTTATCTTAGCGGCTTATGCCAGAGGTTTAACGCCAACACAAGTATTAATGCGCCACGGTGTGAGAAATGCGCTAATTCCTATTTTGCCATTATTAGCCATGCAATTTCCTACTTTGTTAACCAACGCCATGATAGTAGAAAGTATCTTTTCTTGGCCAGGTATAGGCAATTGGCTTATTCAGGCTATTTATCAACAAGATTACCCCGCGATAAGAGCAGGAATGTTAGCTGTATCTGTTTTGGTTGTTATTTTCACTATGTCTATTGATCTTATTATTCGTCTAACCGATCCAAGACGCAGAAGGGCTGAACGTGCAGCAATCTAGTTTATACCAGGAAGAACATCATCCCTCTCCACTGCAATATACTTGGATGGAATTCAAAAATAATCATATCGCTGTCGCAGGATTATTTTGTTTTGCTTTTTTTCTAATCATTACTGTCTTTTGCCCATTATTAGCGCCCTTTGATCCGAATATGCAACAAACAGGAGATTTGATGATACCTCCAGCTTGGGATCCTAATGGTGGTATCAGTCATGTCTTTGGAACCGATGCCTTAGGCCGTGATTTATTATCACGTATTATCTATGGCTGCAGGATGACCTTTGGTATTAGTTTGTTGTTAGTTATTGTCGCAATGCTTCTTGGTGTTGGTTTAGGAGCACTAGCGGGAATGAGTAGAGGATTCCGCTCAAGTTTTCTTAATCATACTTTAGACTCCATTCAAGCCATTCCAACTCTGCTTATCGCCATCATTATTATCGCTATTTTAGGGCCAGGATTGGTCAATAGCATGTGGGCTATTGCTCTGGCACTGATACCTCAATTTATGCACCAAACTCGGGATTTTGTAAGGCATGAATTGTCTAAAGAATATATTATGGCGGCTAAACTCGACGGTGCCAGTAAAACACATATCTTTGCCCACTCCATTTTGCCGAATATGGGTGAAATGTTAGTGGTGCAAGCCACCTTAGCTTTATCAATTTCTATTCTTGACATTAGCGCTTTGGGATTTCTCAAATTAGGTGCTCAAGCGCCCTCTTCTGAACTAGGTGCAATGCTCTTGGAAGGTATTGATGTGGCTTACATTGCACCTTGGACGATTGCTCTGCCCGGTGGGGCGTTGTTTATGATGATTATTTCTATCAACTTAGTAGGTGATGGTCTGCGCTCAGCACTTAGAAATAGGTTATTACACTAATGGTATTGCTTGATATCAAAAACCTAACCTTAGAAATTGATATATCATCAGAATGGGTAAAGGCACTAGATAAAATCAACATGGTGATCCACGAAGGTCAAATTCATGCCTTGGTCGGTGAGTCAGGCTCAGGGAAAAGCTTGATAGTTAAAGCGATTGTTGGGGCACTACCTAAGCGCTGGCGAATAACTGCCGACCGTATGACATGGAAAGGACAAAATTTATTGACCATGTCTGCGAAAGCTAGGCGCAAACTTATTCGTAAAGATATATCGGTGATCTTTCAAAATCCTATTGAATCACTCGATCCATCATTGACCTTAGGCAAACAACTAAAAGAAATGCTTCCCAGAGACCAATTAACTAAAACCTGGTTTTGGCAGCGCAACGACGAAAAACAAGCATTGGCGATAAAATTGCTGCATAAAGTAGGCATTAAAAATCATCAACTATGTCTAGCTAGCTATCCTCATCAAATTGCCAACGATGTGGTGCAGAAGTTTATGATTGCCATGGCGCTGGCTTCTGAGCCTAAATTAATTATTGCCGATGATCCCACTAGAGGTATGGAAGTTACCTCAAAGACACAAATATTGAAGTTACTCAGTAGAGTCAATCAAGTGAGAGGCATGAGCGTTTTGTTTGTCAGCCACGACTTATTAGCGATATCCAGTATGGCCAGTTATATGACTGTTTTATATTGTGGGCAAACCGTTGAAAGTGGTGACTTAAAACAACTCAGAAAACGCGCCTTTCACCCTTACACTCAGGCCCTATTAGATAGCGCTCCTAGTTTTCGCAAAGACCTGCCACCCAAATCGCCTCTTAGCTCATTAGATGGCACTATCCCGACTTTACATCATTTACCCATAGGCTGCAGATTAGGCCCAAGGTGCCCGAGAGCACGCAGAGAGTGTGTGGAAACACCTCAAATCAGACGGGTTCATACCCATTTCTACAGTTGTCACTTTCCACTTCATTGGGATGCCAAGTAATGGATCTTATCAATGTTGAAGCGTTAACCTTTCAAAATAGAACAAAAAGTATGTGGTCAAAAAGCAAGGTGACTTTTGATTTAGGACCTGTCAGTTTTAATGTTAAATCTGGTGAAACCTTAGCTATTGTTGGCAATAACAGTTCAGGTAAGTCCTTGTTAGCCAAACTACTTGTGGGTTTAGAAACGCCTAAAAGTGGCAAGATTTTTATGAATGGAGTGGAACTCAATAAATCCAATATTAGTGTCAGGTGCCACGATATTAGAATGATTTTTCAAAATAGTAATGATTCCCTCAACCCTGGGCTGACATTGGGTTCCATTCTGGAAGAACCTCTGCGTCTCAACACTAAACTTAATGGTCAACAACGCAGGTCACTTATAGAGCAGACTCTTAGACAAGTGGGATTAATGGCAGAGCATCAGTTTTTTTATCGGCATATGTTGTCTGATGGACAACGGCAACGAATAGCCTTAGCCAGAGCTCTAATACTGAACCCCAAAGTGATTGTTGCAGATGAACCCTTTGCAGCGCTAGATCCATCAGTTCGCTCTCAAGCTGTGAATCTTCTGATGAAATTGCAGCGGGATTTAGGGCTAGGTTTTATCTTTATTTCCCACAATCTAGGCATTGTTAGACATATATCTGACAAAGTGATCATCATGAAAGATGGCAAAGTAGTGGAGTCAGGGAAAACGGATGCCATCTTTAATTGGCCTAAAAACGAATACACAAAAAAATTAGTGGATTCTCATCAAGCATTGATAAATGGACAAAATAATCAACGCTAAAACTTTCAGAACAGGTGCTACTAAATAAAACGACTACTTAATACCATCGATGTTTTTTATCCTACTAAGGCCAACAAGATACCCGCAGCCACAGCCGAGCCCAACACACCGGCCACGTTAGGCCCCATAGCGTGCATCAGCAAGAAGTTATGATGATTGGCTTCTAGTCCAACCTTGTTAACCACTCTGGCCGCCATAGGCACTGCAGATACACCAGCAGCACCAATCAATGGATTGATTTTTTGACTACTCAGCTTACTCATTGCTTTTGCCATTAATATGCCAGCTGCAGTACCAATGGAGAATGCGATAGCACCTAGAGCCAAAATACCTAAGGTTTCAACCGTTAAAAATTTATCAGCCGATAATTTTGAGCCAACGGCTAACCCCAAAAAGATAGTCACAACATTAATCAACTCGTTTTGAGCGCTGTTGCTTAACCTATCGACTACACCAGATTCTTTCATCAAGTTACCTAAACAGAACATTCCAACCAAAGGTGTGGCAGTAGGTAAAAACAAAATACAAAGAAATAGTACCGCTAAGGGAAAAATGATTTTCTCGCGCTTAGATACGGCTCTAAGCTGAGGCATTTCTATTTTACGTTCTTCTTCACTTGTTAATAAGCGCATGATAGGGGGCTGAATAATAGGTACTAAAGCCATATACGAATATGCGGCAACCGCAATAGCACCTAGAAGATCAGGCGCAAGTTTTGAGGCTAAAAATATCGCCGTAGGCCCATCAGCACCGCCAATAATAGCGATGGCTGCTGCATCTTGCAGTGAAAACTCGAAGCCAGGCACCATGTTCAGAGCGATAGCACCAAATAGTGTACCGAAGATGCCAAATTGTGCTGCAGCACCCAGTAACAACATTCTAGGATTGGCAATCAATGCGCTAAAGTCTGTCATTGCTCCCACGCCCATAAAAATAAGCAAAGGAAAGACCCCAGTATCAATACCAACATGATAAACAAGGTAAAGCAAACCTCCTGGATCACTAAAACCAGCCAAGGGTATATTGGTCAATACAGCACCAAATCCAATAGGTAGAAGTAGCAAGGGTTCAAACTTCTTAACAATAGCTAAATACAGTAATAATGCACCAACACTCATCATGATCACCTGACCTAACTCGAAATGAGCCAGTGAGGTGCTTTGCCATAATAATTCGAGCTTTTCCATCTGTCTTCCTTATCCTATGACTAATAAAGGTTGACCCGTTTGCACAGCATCACCCTCTTTAGTTGAGATATTGGATACCACACCTGATACAGATGATCGAATTTCGGTTTCCATTTTCATGGCTTCCATAATGATCACTACGTCACCAGAATTGACGACATCACCGTCTTTAACTAACACTTTAAAAATGTTCCCTGCCAAAGGTGAATTTAATGCTTGCCCTGATTCAGAAGGTACTCTAGTGACTTGTGGCACAGGCGAAGCATGAGACGCCGCTTGCACATTTGTTAACGTACCACTTTGTGCCACTTCTACCTCAAATACTTGACCGTCTACACGAACGGAATATGCCGTCGCGCCGGAGTTTTGTGCTTTAGGTGAAACAATAGTACTTGTGACAATTTGTGATGTTTCACTAGGTGCGGGCTCAAATGCATCTGGGTTATTTCTATTTTTAAGAAACTTCAAGCCAATTTGCGGAAATAACGCATAGGTCAACACATCATCCACCAAATCATCTGCTGTTTGGAAAGATTCTTTTTTGGCAATAGTTTTGAGTTCAGTGGTCAGCGCAGACAGCTCGTCTTTTAATAAATCTGCTGGGCGACATGTAATGGCTTCTTTGCCATCCAATACACGTAATTGCAGTTCCTTATTAACGGGTGCAGAAGTCGCACCATATTCACCTTTGAGAACGCCTGCGGTTTCTTTACTGATGCTTTTGTAACGTTCACCTGTTATTACGTTAATGACAGACTGAGTCCCGACAATCTGTGACGTCGGTGTTACCAAAGGAATAAAACCGAGATCTTCTCTTACTTTCGGAATTTCTAGCAGGACCTCATCCATTTTATCTTCAGCACCCTGCTCTTTTAGCTGGCTTTCCATGTTGGTTAACATGCCGCCAGGCACCTGTGCAATTAAAATACGTGCGTCAATACCTTTAAGGCTGCCTTCGAACTGTGCATATTTTTTACGCACATCACGGAAGTAACTAGCAATCTCAGTAAAAGCAGGTAATGCCAAACCAGTATCACGCTCGGTACCTTCAACAATAGACACGATAGTTTCTGTCGCAGTATGCCCATAAGTCATGCTCATAGATGAAATAGACGTATCTAAAATATCGATGCCCGCATCAATCGCTTTTTGGTAGGTTGCGGCGCTCAAGCCCGTTGTTGCATGACAATGCATGGCAATAGGCACTTCGATGGACTCTTTTAATCTAGTCACCAACTCTTCACATTCGTAAGGCTTTAGCAAGCCCGCCATATCTTTTATACAAATTGAATGCACACCCATATCTTGTAATTCGTTGGCCATATCTAACCAAGTTTGCAAGGAATGAACAGGTGACACTGTGTAAGACATGGTTCCTTGGGCATGTGCACCTTGTTTAATCGCAGCTTTAACCGCAGTTTGTAGATTACGAATATCGTTCATCGCATCAAATATGCGGAACACATCAACGCCATTTGCATGAGCTCGTTCAACAAACTTTTCCACTACATCATCTGCATAGTGGCGATAACCTAGAAGATTCTGGCCACGTAACAACATTTGTTGCTTAGTTTTTGGCATGGCCTTTTTAAGCTGTCGAATCCGATCCCATGGATCTTCTCCCAAATAGCGAATGCAAGCATCAAACGTCGCCCCACCCCATGTTTCTAGTGACCAATAGCCAATGTCGTCTAATTTACTTGCAATAGGTAACATGTCTTCCAGACGCATTCTGGTCGCAAGTAATGATTGGTGAGCGTCACGCAATACAACTTCTGTAATTGCTAATGGTTTACGCATAGGGATTCTTCCTTAAAATATTAAACTAATGTGACTGTCTATGCTCAGAGATAGCTGTACTTATTGCAGCTACGATCTTTGGTGACACGCCTGGGTTATTTGATAAAGAGCTGTGACTAAAGGTTGTTTGGTTTTGTATAGTATTTAGCGACGCATCAGGGATGAGTTTGTTTATCCAAGCAATCAAAGTAATTGCACCAATTAGCAAAGATAAAAACAAAAACACGACTACCATTCCTACTAATAATAAATTAGCGGCTTCAGCAAGAGCATTTGCGACTTCTGGTTGCATACAGAGGAGAACTCGAAATTGATAAATTAATAGGAGATAAGTACCATGCAGCCTAAGAAAACACAACAAAACGACAAGAGGAAAAGTGCATAAAGAATAAGAAAATATTCGGATATTGTGAATATTTACCCAAATTCACTTAATCATTAACAAACGACTTACATAATGATGAATAAGCCACTATAAAATCAGTCTAATCTCATTATCTAAGTGTTAACGTCGAAAGTAATATTCTAGAAATAAAAAAGCCCACAGATAAATCTGTAGGCTTTAGTATGTGGTGCGCGTGGAAGGATTCGAACCTCCGACCACCTGGTTCGTAGCCAGGTACTCTATCCAGCTGAGCTACACGCGCTTAAACTGTTTGCTTTAGAAGTATATCCAAATATCGGTAAACGTCTAAAAAATCTTTAAAATATGGTGCGCGTGGAAGGATTCGAACCTCCGACCACCTGGTTCGTAGCCAGGTACTCTATCCAGCTGAGCTACACGCGCATTAAGATAAATATTGAACCATCAATTTATAAAAAATTCCTAACTTGGTTCGTAGCTAGGTCTCTATTCTGCCCGTCGCGGCGCGATGAGCTACACGCGCAATACACTTTTTACAATAAAACTCAATGGCGGAGAGGGAGGGATTCGAACCCTCGGTACGAATAAACGTACGGTTCCTTAGCAGGGAACTGGTTTCAGCCACTCACCCACCTCTCCGGAACTTGAATCTTACACATCTTCGGATGTTTGTCTGTTCGACTAACCTAGATTAACTGTCTAAACCTCAAGCTTTAACGCCCTTGGCTTTGGATTAACCTCTCCTAAATGAGGAGCAGGATTCTACCGATCCACATGAGTATGTCAAACACTTTTTATGAAGTTAATGACAGCTTGCTGGCATTTTAAACGATTGTTGATTAAGTGCTTATTATTTGTCAGGTATGATGAAAAACATAGATTAATCTAGGCTAAAAATTAGGCATAAAAAAAGCTGGTCACCCAGCTTTTTTTAAGTCCAAACCGACTAGTTTTCGTCAGTACTTTCTGCCTGTTCATGGGCGGCAAGTTGAACATTTTTTTCAGCTTGGATACGCATATAAATTTCTTCACGATGCACAGATATTTCCTTAGGCGCATTCACACCAATTCTTACCTGATTACCTTTTACACCTAATACGGTCACGGTGACGTCATCACCAACCATTAGGGTTTCTCCAACACGACGAGTTAAAATTAGCATTCTATTGCTCCATTATCCGTTAAAATCACTATTCCTTCGTTAAAGTTAGTGTAAATCACCAGCACCGCCAGAAAATTTACCCAATCGGTTTTTCCCTATTTTTGTTGTCACCACAAAAAACAACCGAAAAATTCTTAGCTTTTTACTTTGTACTTTTATTTTGTATTATTTACAACTTTTCTTGTAACCAAGTTTGCACTGAATCAATGGCTGAGTCTAAGTTTTGCGGTTGAGTTCCGCCTGCCTGAGCCATATCAGGACGACCTCCTCCTTTACCACCAACTTGTTGAGCAACAAAGTTGACCAACTCCCCTGCCCTAACCTTAGAGACTAAATCCTTGGTTACCCCAACAATTAAGCTGACTTTATTTTCTTCAGCTACGGCCAGAACAATTATCGCGCTACTTAATTGGTTCTTAAAGTCATCAACCATAGTTCTAAGTGCTTTAGCTTCAACGCCTTGCAACACAGTAGACAGCACTTTGACGCCATTTATTTCATAAACCTCAGACAACACGTCTGTAGTGGCATTACTGGCTATTTGTTGTTTGAGCTTTTCTAATTCTCTCTCTACTATTTTATTTTGGTCTAACACATGTTGGATACGGTCAGGCAAACCTTGTGGATCTGTTTTTAATAAACCAGCAATTTGGCTAATTTGGTGGGCTTGGCTTTGAACTGTATCTAGTGCTTTTCCCCCAGTGACCGCTTCTATTCTTCTGACACCGGCAGCAATACCACCCTCTGAGACAATCTTAAAGAATCCAATATCGCCCGTTCTATTGACATGTGTACCGCCACACAGTTCCATAGAAAATTTTCCCATAGAAACCACACGTACATCTTCTGAATACTTTTCACCGAATAAGGCCATTGCACCTGCAGCCTTAGCCTCGTCCAAATTCATTAATCTGGTCTCTAAACTATGATTGCCACGAATTTGTTCGTTAACTAGCTTTTCAACACTTTTAAGCTCTTCATTGGTAACCGCTTCAAAATGTGAAAAATCAAAACGAAAACGCTCGTCTGATACCAGTGAACCTTTCTGATTTACGTGCTCGCCCAAAATTTGTTTCAACGCAGCATGCATAAGGTGTGTAGCACTGTGATTCAATTTTATGGCTTCACGGCGCCCAACATCAAATTCAGCTTGCACAAGATCACCCAATTTAAAATCTGAGTGAGCCGTTCCCTTATGAGCAATTGCATTGCCCAACTTAACCGTGTCTGTAACTGCAAAACTGCCGTTAGCAATTTTAAGTACACCAGTGTCTCCAGTTTGACCACCTGATTCTGCATAAAAAGGGCTCTTATCAAGTATAACAACACCCTCATCACCCGGACTTAATTGTTGCACTTGCTGACCGTTAGCAAACAATTCAACAATTTTAGCCTGCTGCGTTTGCTGATCATAACCAGTAAATTCAGAAGTACAATTAGACTTTAGTCGCTCATTGTAATCAGTATCAAATTGGCTAGCTTGTTGGGCGCGTTTACGCTGAGCAGCCATAGCAACTTGAAAACCTTCTTCGTCAATACGCAGTTCTTTTTCACGGGCCACGTCATTGGTTAAGTCTGCAGGGAAACCATATGTATCGTAAAGCTTAAAGACTAATTCACCAGGCACCACATCGGATGTTAATTCATTAAGCGCATCGTTAAGGATACTCATGCCACGTTCAAGGGTTCGAGAAAACTGTTCTTCTTCAGTTTTTAATACTTTTTCTATCAGTGCGCGATTGGCCGTTAGCTCAGGGTAAGCGTCAGCCATTTGTGTCTCTAACGCCTCCACAAGACGATAGAAAAACACGTCACTGGCACCGAGTTTATTACCATGTCTTACTGCCCTGCGAATAATACGCCTTAACACATACCCTCGGCCTTCATTGGAGGGAATAATGCCGTCACAAATCAAGAAACTACAAGAACGGATATGATCTGCAATCACACGTAAAGATTTATCTTGCTTGTCGTCTGTCCCAACAATATTCGCAGTGGCTTCAATCAAATTCTCAAAAAGATCAATTTCATAATTGCTATGCACATTTTGTAAAATAGCTGAAATACGCTCTAAGCCCATACCCGTATCAATAGAAGGTTTAGGTAATGGCTGCATAGTTCCATCACTTTGACGATTAAACTGCATAAAGACCAGATTCCAGATTTCAATAAATCTGTCGCCGTCTTCTTCTGGGGTGCCAGGAGGTCCACCCCAGATATGTTCACCGTGATCATAAAATATTTCTGAACAAGGACCACAAGGGCCAGTATCACCCATAGACCAAAAATTGTCTGAAGTACTAATACGGATAATTTTGTCTTCTGAAATACCTATTTTGTTTGCCCAGATGTCAAAGGCTTCGTCGTCATCGTGGTAAATGGTGACCAAAAATTTGTCCTTGGGTAGATTTAATTCTTTGGTCAAAAAATCCCAAGCATATTGAATAGCTTCAGTTTTAAAGTAATCACCAAAGCTGAAGTTACCTAACATTTCGAAAAAAGTATGATGACGAGCGGTATAACCTACATTTTCGAGATCATTATGTTTACCACCCGCTCGGACACAACGTTGCGAAGATGTCGCTTTGTCGTAGCTACGGGAGTCGGTGCCTAAAAACACATCTTTAAACTGGTTCATTCCAGCATTTGTAAACAAAAGCGTCGGATCGTTTGCAGGAACTAAAGATGAACTGGATACTTTTTGATGTCCTCTTGCGGCAAAAAAATCTAAAAATGCGCACCGGATCTCGGCGGTTGTTTTACTCATTTACAATCCTGAAATATTAATAATTAATGGAGTTAAAATATGCCCAAAGCGGCATAATAACTGCGTTCGGCGCCAAAGATATCAGTTTAGTGAACTTTTGTTAAGGCTAAGCCTTGTCCAATATGAAATGAGTCTTAACTAATTGCGTGTTTCCAAAATGAAATGCGTCTAAAGACTTAAATTCTGTTCATGATCATAAGATGCAAGCGATCATGAATATAGAAAACCTCACCACTATTGAAGAGCTTGAACGCTTTATTCAAGGTAACCAAGCCGTCGCCTTTACCGTTTTAGGTGATAAAAATCAGCGATATCAATTCATTCAAAAAACATTGATAAAATTTCGCTATATCACGTTAAAAAAAACCGACAAAGGGATCGTCAATCAATACCTTAAAAAGGTGACAGGCTACTCGCGGCAGCAACTCACTCGATTGATAAAACAATACAAGGACGTCGGCAGAATTAACTGGCAACCTTGCCGAACTAACGGCTTTTCAACCATTTACAGTACAAAGGATATTAAGCTACTGGCTGAAATGGACGCAAGGCATGATGATATCTGTGGTCATGCCACTAAAAAGCTGTTGGAGCGTGCCTACAATACGTTTGAGCAATCAGAATACCAAATGCTTGCCACTATCTCTGTTTCACATTTATATAACTTGAGGCACTCTCAAGGCTACCAAAAACAACGCAGACACTTCACAAAAACACAATCAAGACAAGTGCCTATTGGCGAACGGCGTAAACCTCAACCCAACGGCGAGCCTGGCTATATTCGTATTGATACCGTGCACCAAGGAGACCTAGATAAACAAAAAGGCGTGTATCATATTAATGCAGTTGATGAGGTGACACAGTTTGAGGTTGTTTGCTCAGTTGAACGTATTAGTGAGCGTTACCTCATTCCAGTACTAACGCAAATGATGGCCGCATTTCCTTTTATTATCAAAGGGTTTCATTCAGATAATGGCTCTGAATACATCAACAAACACGTGTGTAAATTACTCACCAAACTTGAAATAGAGCTCACTAAATCACGCTCAAGACACTCAAACGATAATGCCTTAGCAGAAAGTAAAAATGCATCAATTGTAAGAAAACAGTTTGGTTACACACATATTCCACAGAAATGGGCACCGTTAATCAATACGTTTAATTTAAAATATCTTTACCCGTATATCAATTATCATAGACCTTGTTTCTTTCCTGAAGTCACCACTGATGATAAAGGGAAACAACGTAAAACTTACCCTTACAAAAGTATGATGACGCCCTATGAAAAACTAAAATCTTTACCCAATGCCAAAACATATTTGAAAGCAGACTTTCATTTTGAAATACTAGATGAGCAAGCTATGGAAATGACAGATAATGCTTGTGCTGAATTACTTCAAAAAGAACGTAATGAATTATTTAACCAGATCTTTGAACAGAATAAACGAGCCTAAAAATTTACTTACTTAAGACTCATTTGTTAATTGGAATATACTGGCTAGTGTTTGCACTTAAGAGCGTTAATATTTTGACGATGTAATCCCATAGCGAATTTGTTCATGGGTAAAACCTCGATAATATAAAAATCGTTGTTGTTTCTGCTGCTCTTTAAAATCTGTAGCAGGGGTACCCGCATATTTTTTTAAACACTTTGACTGCTAACTCAAACCAATCGATACTCAGTTCACTCATTGCTGCAGCCACAATTTCTTCAGAAATTTGATGTTCTTTTAATTCATTACGTATTCTTAACTCGCCTATACCTTTATTCGAACGACCTCGGATCAAAGATTCTGCAAACCTCTCATTACTTTGTAGATTACTCTGATTAAATTTTTCTATCCATTCGACGCAAAGATGACGCTCAAAGTCACGTAGCAAAACTTCTTGAGTAATTCATGTTTACTATGCTCGCGCCCCGCAAGCAACCTAGTGATGGTATATTTAATGATCTTAACTTCATTCTCTGCCATATTAGTCAAGCAAATTTAGCAAAAGGTTAGGCCCAATATTGTCAATATCAAGCTCAAAATATACATTCAAATTTAATACCTCAATTGAAGAAATTGGTCAAACAGTTTGGGATGACTTAGCTAATGGCAGCAGCCCCTTTTGTCAATACCCTTTTTTGCATGCCTTAGAAACCTCAGGGTCGGTTGGCGGAAAATCTGGGTGGCAGCCTTTTCATTTAGTAATTTATCAAAATTCCGAGCCTGTTGGCATCTTACCCTTATACAAAAAAACTCATAGTTACGGAGAATATGTATTTGATTTCGCTTGGGCAAACACTTATCGACAATATGGCGTTAACTATTATCCTAAATTAGTGGCCGCCATACCTTTTACTCCAGTGACTGGCGCAAGGTTAATGCTCAACGCTAAAGTAGATAAACAGCAACTGTTACCCATTCTGTGCCAAGAGCTCGCTAATCAATTAGCATTGTCCGGCATGTCTTCCATGCATTGGTTATTTGTGGAACAAGATATTAGCCAGTTACTCCACGAGCATGGCCAAGTTCAACGCCAAGGGGTGCAATTTCAATGGTTCAATCGTCAATATTCATCTTTTGAAGACTACCTAACACATTTTAATTCACGTAAAAGAAAGAATGTAAAAAAAGAACGTCTTAAAGTCACAAGTGAAGGAATAAAAGTAGTTCGTTTGCATGGAGACAATTTAACCGAAGAAAACATGGAATTTTTTTACCATTGCTATAAACAAACCTATTTAAAACGCAGCGGTCATGATGGTTATTTAACCGAGGTTTTTTTCCAGCAAATTTTTAAGGATTTACATCACAATTTAATGTTAGTTATCGCATTAAAAGGTGAGCAACCTATTGCCAGCGCACTATTTTTATTTGATCAAAATCAACTGTGTGGTCGATACTGGGGTGCTTTAGAGGAAATTCACAGCTTACATTTTGAGTGTTGTTACTACCAAGGCATCGAATTTTGCATTGAACAAAATATTGCTCAGTTTAACCCCGGCACTCAAGGAGAGCATAAGATACTTAGGGGCTTTGAACCTATTTACTGTTACTCAAACCATTCACTTAAAGAATTGCCATTTCACGAGGCAGTTGAGCGATTTATTCAACAAGAAAACATACAAATCACACAATACAAAAATAATGCTGAAAAGCTTTTACCTTTTAAACAAACAGAAGTTAGCTAAACGTAGTCTGGTAAAAATCTTTATTGTTTTTGCCAGACTAACATAAAGTTATTCGCTGGCATTGGGACGGTCTCAATGAGAACCAAAGGTTTGGCCCAAAGGGTCAATTCGTCAATATCACGGATACCACCACAACCTTGTTCCCTTAGATGTTGGTCAAAGGCTTTGTTAGACTCACTGCTATATTGTCCTTGAAAATTATACGGGCCGTATTGGCAGAATACGCCACCACTGGGCAAGTTATCAGCCACTAACTGCATCATCAGTTGTGTTTCTGATGGTTGCATAATATGCGTGGTATTCGCTGTATACACAGCATCAATATTGGTTAGTGGCCAAACACTAGAAGCGCCGATAGTAAATGACACAGGTTGATGCAGATTGTCCACGTCTACCTCTTCTAGCCACGCTACTATACCAAGATGTTTATCAGGCATATCGCTAGTGTGCCACTCCAGATACGTGAGCCTAGGAGCAAAATGCGCGGCATGTTGCCCTGTCCCAGAACCAATTTCTAACAGGTTTTTTGTATCGACTAAAACCCTACTCAATATCTCAAAAATAGGTTGTTTGTTATTTTCGCACGCTTGGCTGAAAGGTTTATCGAACATGGTATTTTCCATTATCTATTGAAGGTTAGGCCCTAACCACTTTTCAGCTTCTAATCTATCCCAGCCTTTACGAGCAGCATAATCGAGCAATTGATCTTCTTGTATTTGTGCCACTGCAAAATAACGACACTTTGGATGAGAGAAATAAAAGCCAGATACAGCAGCACCAGGCCACATGGCATAACTCTCAGTTAATTTCATACCCGTATTTTTTTCAGTATCCAGCAGATCCCAAATCAATTGTTTCTCGGTGTGTTCAGGGCAAGCTGCATAACCTGGGGCAGGTCGAATACCTTGATATTTTTCACGAATAAGCTCTTCATTTGATAACGTCTCATCAGGTACATACCCCCAGATTTCTTTGCGCACTTTTTTGTGCAAATATTCGGCAAAGGCTTCTGCAAATCTATCGGCAAGAGATTTAACCATTATAGAATTGTAATCATCACCGTCATTTTCGTATTCTTTGGCCAAACCATCTTCCCAAGTACCTGCTGTCACCGCAAATGCGCCAAGATAATCGGCTTTTCCTGAAGACTTAGGCGCAATAAAATCGCTTAAACAGTTATTGGCGCCTTTAGGCTTTTCAGTTTGTTGGCGAAGGTGGTGTGCAACGTGAGTTACTTCACTGCGACTTTCATCAGCATAAACTTGAATATCGTCTTGCACTCGATTAGCTGGGAATATACCTATGACACCGCTGGCTTTAAGCTTAGGGTTATTACATAAGGTTTTTAACATGGCCTGTGCATCAGCAAATAGAATTTGTGCTTCTTTGCCAACTACTTCGTCTTGCAAAATGCGCGGATATTTACCCGCCAAAGACCAAGTTAAGAAAAACGGCGTCCAATCGATGTAATCAACCAGCTCAGCCAATCCAATACTCACAGCGGTCACTCCCAACTGATTGGGTACAGGTGGCTGATAGCTATCCCAGTCAAACTTAAAACCATTCTCACGGGCTTGCTCTAATGTTACGGGGCGGGTGCGAGGCTTTTTCTTGGCGTGTTGCTCGCGCACTTTTTCATAATCTAGTTTTAGTTCTTCTGCGTATATAGCACGATTTTCCGCAGTGATCAGTTTCTGACATACGCCCACTGCGCGGCTGGCATTGGGTACGTAAACCACTGGGTGATGATAATGTTGCTCAATTTTCACTGCGGTATGGGCTTTGGACGTGGTCGCCCCCCCAATTAATAATGGTAAGTCAAAGTCTAGACGTTGCATTTCTTTGGCCACGTAGACCATTTCATCAAGAGAAGGGGTAATCAGTCCAGACAGGCCAATCATATCGACATTTTCGTCCTTGGCCACTTGTAATAATTTTGCGCAAGGCACCATCACCCCAAGGTCGATGATCTCAAAGTTATTACATTGCAGCACTACGCCCACAATGTTTTTCCCTATATCGTGAACGTCCCCTTTTACTGTGGCCAATAAAATTTTGCCGTTACTGCTACCTTTGTCTTTTTCAAGTTCGATATACGGATTAAGATAAGATACCGCCTTTTTCATCACACGAGCAGATTTGACCACTTGGGGCAGAAACATTTTGCCCTCACCAAACAAATCACCGACTACATTCATACCATCCATCAATGGTCCTTCGATAACATGTAATGGTTTTTCTGCTGCAAGACGTGCTTCTTCAGTATCTTCCTCTATAAAGTCCATAATGCCGCGAACCAATGCGTGTTCAAGACGTTTATTGACGGGCAAATCGCGCCATTCAAGGTTGTCTTTAACCAGTACTTTACCATCGCCTTGATATTTGGGAGCAAGTTCTAAAAGCCGATCCGTAGCTTGGTCATGACGATTTAAGATCACGTCCTCCACCGCTTCTTTTAGCTCTGGAGGGATTTGGTCGTACACTTCCAATTGTCCGGCATTCACAATACCCATATCCATTCCCGCTTGAATAGCATGATATAAAAACACCGAATGCATCGCTTCACGAACTGGATTATTGCCACGAAAAGAAAAAGACACGTTGGATAAGCCACCTGATATATGAGCATGGGGCAAATTTTGACGGATACGCCGAGTCGCATTGATAAAATCTACGGCATAATTGTTATGTTCTTCAATGCCTGTTGCTACTGCAAAAATATTTGGGTCAAAGATGATGTCTTGTGGGGGGAAGCCAATTTTTTCAGTGAGTAATTTATAACTACGTTCACATATCTCGAATTTGCGGTCTTCAGTATCGGCCTGACCTTTCTCGTCAAATGCCATAACTACCGTGGCAGCACCATATCGCTTTAACAACTTAGCTTGATTCAGAAAGTTTTCTTCACCTTCTTTCAAGCTAATAGAATTAACTATGGCTTTGCCTTGCACACACTTTAAACCTGCCTCGATAACCGTCCATTTGGATGAATCAATCATGATAGGCACTCGAGAAATATCAGGTTCAGAAGCAATCAGGTTCAAAAATCGCGTCATCGCGGCTTCAGAGTCCAACATGGCTTCATCCATATTGATATCTATTATCTGCGCACCATTTTCAACTTGCTGGCGTGCAACATCTAAGGCTTTTTCATAATCATCGTCAAGGATCAAACGTTTAAACATGGCAGAACCGGTAACGTTGGTTCGTTCACCCACATTGATAAAATTTGCTGAAGACTTCCCTTTGCCGAGAATGGGTTGCTCAATATCTATTTCATTTTTATTCATCACAACCGCCTAATGGACAAAAGGTTCTAAACCAGACAGGCGCATTTTCACCTCTCTTTTTACTATTTTACGAGGCGCGTAACCTTTTACAGCATCAGCCATGGCCGCAATGTGTTTTGGTGTGCTACCACAACATCCACCCACAATATTTAATAATCCTGACTCTGCCCACTCCTTAATGTGCAAAGCCATTTCGTCACTTTCCATATCATATTCACCAAACTCATTGGGTAAACCTGCATTAGGATGAGCGGAAACAAAACATTCGGATATTTGGGATATTTCATCCACATATTGGCGCAATAAGTCAGGACCCAATGCGCAATTTAAGCCAAAAGAAAACGGATCTACATGATTCATCGAATAATAAAAAGCTTCAGCCGTTTGACCAGACAATGTTCGACCAGAGGCATCGGTAATAGTGCCTGAAATCATAACGGGTAACTTTACACTCAGTTGTTCGAAAACCGTTTGTATCGCAAATACTGCAGCCTTAGCATTTAGGGTGTCAAAAATGGTTTCCACCATAATCAAATCCGCACCACCTTCAATCAGTCCATGGGTGGACTCTATATAAGCTTCAACCAACTCATCAAAAGTGACGTTACGTTTAGCAGGGTCGTTGACGTCGGGAGAAATAGAGGCTGTTCGACTAGTAGGTCCTAATACACCTGCAACAAATCTAGGTTTATCTGGTGTTTGGGCAGTAAATTTATCTGCTGCTTTTCTAGCTAATTTTGCCGCTGCAATATTTATCTCTTTTGCCAACGCCTGCATATTATAATCAGCCATGGAAATAGTAGTGGCATTGAATGTATTAGTTTCAATAATATCAACACCGGCCTCAAGATATGCGCAGTGAATGTCAAAGATAATATTAGGCTGAGTCAATACTAATAAATCATTATTACCTTTAACATCAAAATGCCAATCAGCAAAACGTTCACCCCGGTAATCCTGTTCTTCGAATTTATATTCTTGGATCATGGTGCCCATGGCACCATCAAGTAACAAAATACGTTTGTTTGCAGCTTCAATCAGTTGTTCTTCTCGTTGTTTTGGGGCCATTCGCTGACTCAATGTCATTCCTCTTTATTATTTCACTATAAAAAATAACTACGCTGTATAAATTAACTTTTTTTACTCAGAAAGCTGAGCCAAGTCATAAGGGGTATTTTGGTAAACGTAATAATTCAGCCAATTAGTAAACAATAAGCTACCATGAGCTCGCCAACTGACCATAAGCTCTTTATTTGGATCATTATCAACGAAATAGTTTACTGGGATTTGTGGTTGAGCATTAGTCGATAAATCTCTTTGGTATTCTTGTTTTAAACTCTCAGGGTCGTATTCAGGATGCCCCGTCACAAACACCAAACGTTTATCTTCAGACGCCACTATATAAGCTCCGCCCTCCTCTGACTTAGCCAATACATTCAGTCCAGGTATAGAGGCGTAGTCTGCCATACTTATTTCGCCATAACGTGATTGCGGCGCGTAAAAGGCTGGATCAAAACCTCTGAGTAATTCATCGTGCTCATTTTGCACAAAGTGGCGATAAACACCGCTTAACTTGTGATCACGAAGTGCCCTGTTTTTACCAAAGAAATGATAAATGGCTGCATGTGCCGCCCAACATGAAAATAAAGTAGACTGCACATTGCGACGTGCCCAATCCATGATGACGGTCATTTTTTCCCAATACTTCACATCCTGATAGGCAAGATGTGCCAGTGGCGCTCCAGTCACAATTAAACCGTCATATTTTTTATTGGCAACATCATCAAACGCCACATAAAAATTATCCATGTGTGCTGCTGGGGTATTTTTGGGCGCTTGGTTATCAATACGAATTAAATCGATATTAACCTGCAAAGGTGTATTTGATAACAAACGTAAAAACTGCTCTTCAGTTTCCATTTTGTTCGGCATCAAATTCAAGATACCCACTTCCATTGGCCTGATATCTTGTGTCGCGGCACGCTGGGTATCCATAATAAAGATATTTTCTTTGTTTAAGACATTTTGTGCAGGCAAATTACTTGGAATTCTAATCGGCATAACGGATCTAAGGCTGAAAATGATACCAACAAATCTGGCTCAATACGCTAAAAAAGTCAACATCTTTACGTCTAGACGTCTAAATGAAAAAATATAGATATGTGCAAATCAGTCTTAGACAGGGCAAATAACTCACAAAGTTTGGAGGATTATTTTTGTTTATTGTGCAGATTGAAGAGTAACTCCGCCTCAGCTGCTGGCATATCACATTCTCGCATCACGTCTTCGAGACTAGCACCTTGGCTAATGAGCTTAGCACCTTTGCTGTAAAAACGGCTTTGAGGGTCTTGTTCTACTAGATTTTCGGCTAATTTTTGTTGGGCGCTCTGTAAATTATCTACTTGCTGAACAAGCTCTTTGACACGACTAATAACCCCGTAATTTCCGCTTCGAATTTCATGTGTTTCTTCACTCAGGTTATTCACTTTTTGGCTTAGCTCTGACAGTGAATGGCTTTGAGATTCAATAGTTTCGAGTTGCGATTTAAAACGTTTAAATCGCACGATCAACCAAGTTAAACCAACAATGGAGACAACTAGTGCGGTTAAGCTTAGTAATAATGGAAAACTCATAATCCTCTCTAAAAGGGCAACAAAACACTTATCACTTATCACTTATAACGAAAGCATGAATACTACGCCGTAATGAAACGTGCGGCCTAAGTTTTGCACTTTTTGCACTTAGATATTAGTAATTTCGGTCCACTCTTCATCATTCAGTAATTTATTTAAGTCAACTAGGATAAGCAATTGCCCATCTCTGTTGCTAACACCTTGAATAAACTTGGCACTGTCTTCGGTACCCACATTCGGTGCACTGTCTATTTCCGAAGATCGCAAATACACCACTTCAGCGACACTGTCGACCAGAATACCAACTACTTGTTCATCAGACTCAATAATCACTATACGGCTATTATCTGAAATATCAGAGGAAGGTAACCCAAAGCGTGAACGTGTATCGATGACGGTGACAACGTTGCCCCTTAAATTAATAATCCCCAAAACATAGTCTGGAGCGCCTGGTACTGGAGCGATTTCGGTATGACGCAGGACTTCTTGTACTTGCATCACATTAATACCGTATGTCTCGTCACCTAATTTATAGGTAACCCATTGCAGCACTTCATCACCGTTTGCGGCTGCTGCATTACTTGAATTTCTGTCGTCACTCATTCACATTGCTCCGGCCCAAATAGGCTAATCGTTACTGCTTAAACCTTGGTTCAACATGTTAATCAACTGCTGCACATTCATCAAGGCACACATTTTCTTTTTAACCATGCCAGATAACCATGAACGACTACCTTCGACATTTCGCCATTTCACTTCATCTGGTAACAATATTTCAGTGGCAATTAAGCTTTCACAGCCTAACCCCCAACCACTTTCACCTAACACTATAAGATATTTATATTCTGTTGCTTCTGCCAGCTTTTCAGCAGATTTTTTAGGCATTATCCATTTGGCGGTATCGACCACGTTATATTTTTCATCACGATGTAACAAAACGCCTTTAAACCAAGCAGGTTTACCAAATAGTGGATTGACACTTTCAATCTGGTGTATTCCACCTAACTCTGTCAATGCTACAGCCAAAGTCATACCGGCAACCTCAAACAGTAACACTTGAAATTCCCCTGCAGGAATAATAGGTTTAACCACTTTTGCTGGCGTTTTTACTTCTACTAGCTTTTTTTCGACCTGCAGCTCTAGAACTTTAGAAATCACTGGCACAGTTTCAACAGGTTCTTCTGCTGGTTGAATAAAAGGCTCGGTTCTTGGTTTAGGCGCGGTTTTTAACAACTGCTCAACAGACTGGCGTTGAGCATCTTCAATAATAGGTTCTTCTGTCAACAAGGCTGACATGTAATCTTCCATCACATCTTCGTTAGCGAAGGGATTACTACTCATGTTTGTGTTTCCAATTTTTGTAAGTAACTCAGTAATTTAGCATAAGCGAAAACCCCTCGAGATTTCGGACAATATACAGAAGGCGGACTTTGCGCCTGACTGGCATCTCTAAATCTTGTGTCAATTGGAATTAACCCAACCCAAACACCCTCTTTGTAAGTGCGAGTCAAGGTGCTATAGGCTTTAGTTGCTGCGTTGACACGTTTATCGTACATTGTCGGCACTATAGTATAAGCAAAAGTTTTGGCTAATGATTTTTGCATTATCTCCATGGAGTGCATCATTCTATCCAAACCTTTTAAAGCTAAAAATTCGGTCTGCACTGGGATAACAACCCTGTCACAAGCTGCTAAAGCATTAATCATCAACACTCCTAAAACAGGTGGACAATCAATAATAGCGTAGTCGAACTCATCACTAATGAGCTCCAAGGCTTGGCGCAAAATGAGTCCCATCCCACTTTTTGTACCTAACTTCCTGTCAAGAGTCGCTAAAGCCATTGTCGCTGGCAAAATAAATAAAGAGTCTAATTTTGTTGGGCATAAACAGTTTAAGACATCATCTTTAGTAACAGACTTTCCAGCCATAAATATGTTGTATAAACTGGTAGATAATTCTTCTGAATCAACACCAAAATAATAACTTAATGAGGCTTGTGGATCGGTATCAACTAATATCACTCGTTTTTCACATTGCGCCAACAAACCGCCAAGTGTAACAGTTGTGGTAGTTTTACCTACTCCACCTTTATGATTTGCGACCGTCCAAACTACCACACCAATGACCACACTTTATATATGATGGTCATTGCTAATCTAATGACATTTAGGTCAATATTCATATTTTGAAAAACACCCAAAGTGCTCCTTTGACCCTAGTCTAGTATTTCGTTTTTTATATGACTTGCCATATGGGCAATATCATAATTCGCTTGGGATATATTGGCTACAGTTACGGCCTGTGGCATCCCATAAACAACGCAACTCTTCTCATCTTGCGCCCATATTTTAGCACCTTTGGCTTTTAATATTTTGCAACCTTCACGGCCATCAGCCCCCATGCCCGTTAATATAATCGCAAGTACATTACCTGTATAAACCTGAGCCAAAGATTCAAAAGTCACGTCAACACTTGGCTTATAAGCAGCAGAGGTAAAACGCTCCGGGTCAGAGATAATCACTCTTGCATTACCTGCCCTGCCCTCTACGATCATTTGTTTCCCACCTGGCGCCAGATAACACACGCCGGGAGTCAAAATGTCACCATGAGCAGCTTCTTTTACGGTCACATCACATAAATCATTTAAGCGTTTAGCAAATGCTTGAGTAAAAGAACCCGGCATATGTTGCACCATTAACACCGGAACAGGGAAATTAACAGGTAACTCTGTCAAAATTTTCTGTAAAGCCACAGGTCCGCCTGTAGAGGCACCAATAGCTAAACAAGTATAGTGACTTGAAGTAGTCGCTTTAAAATTGGTCTTTGTATCTAATTTGCTTGCAATTCCACTTACATTCTTGGTCTGCAGCAGTGTTGGAGAACGAGATGAAGATAAGCGTGTTCTTGACAAAGAACTGGTCCCAAACAACTTTCTACCACACAGGGCTTTAACACGGTTTTGTAGCAACAGAATAGCTTCTTTTCTGTTTAGAGCAATGTCTTCGAATTTCTTTGGGAGAAAATCTAACGCTCCGGCATCCAATGCATCCAATGTTGATTGTGCACCTTCTTGCGTCAGTGATGAGAACATAATAATAGGAACAGGATTGCTGGCCATTATTCTCTTCACAGCTGTAATGCCATCCATGACCGGCATTTCTATATCCATTGTCACAACATCAGGCTTTAAAGAAACAACAAGTGCTAACGCTTCCTCACCATTTTTAGCTTCACCTACCACCTCTAATTCAGAGTCTTTTTCAAGTATCTGTTTTATTCTACGGCGAAAAAAAGTTGAATCATCAACTATTAAAATCTTATAAACCATTTTCGCCTATATTACCTATTTGTATCACTATCAAATTCACGTTAGGTGTATCAAAAACACAAGCATCTATGATTTTTTTGCGGCATATCTTTTTAGTAAACCCGGCACATCTAATATCAGTGCAATCCCACCATCACTGGTTATAGTCGCTCCCGCCATACCCGGGGTACCTTGGAGAAGCTCATCTAGAGGTTTAATGACAACTTCTTCTTGGCCAATAAGTGCGTCAACCACAAAACCAAGTTGTTTTGTACCAATTTGCACTACAACAACATGTCCTGTAGTTTTATCAATATTAACCTCTCCTCTTGCTAACCACTCTCCCAAATAAAATAATGGAATAGCTTTGGAGCGGACAATCATAGTTAACTGGCTATCAACGGTATTGGTTTTTTGCATATCTAGGTTGATTATTTCATTCACAGACCCTAGTGGCAGAGCGAAAGTTTGTTCACCAATCACTATCATCAATGTCGGCAATATTGCCAAGGTCAATGGCACTTTAATCTCAAGTGTTGTACCAACACCCATCTTAGAATCAATATTGACGGATCCGTTCAACTGATTGATTTTGGTTTTTACCACATCCATACCGACACCACGGCCTGATACTTCAGATATTTCGGTTTTAGTTGAAAAACCGGGTGCAAAAATCAAATTAAATGCTTCAACATCAGTCATTCTTGCGGCTGCATCAGCATCCATAACACCACGAGAAACAGCAATTTCCTTGAGTTTATCAGGGTCCATGCCTTTACCATCGTCGATAATACTCAATAGAATATGGTCACCTTCTTGAGAAGCTGACAACTTAACTGTGCCCATAGTCGGTTTACCTGCAGCCTTCCTCTCTTCAGGCATTTCAATACCATGGTCAACGGAATTTCGTACTAAATGCACTAAGGGATCGGCTAAAGCTTCAACCAAATTTTTATCTAAATCCGTTTCTTCACCTTCAAGTACAAGAGTAATTTCTTTTTTTAATGTTCTAGCAAGGTCTCGTACAACCCGAGGAAAACGACCAAAGACTTTCTTAATGGGCTGCATACGCGTCTTCATCACCGCGCCTTGCAAGTCACCTGTTACCACGTCTAAATTAGCAATGGTCTTAGCCATGCTTTCATCGTTTACATTATTACTAAGACTCAATAGCCGGTTTCTGACCAATACCAATTCGCCAACCATATTCATAATCTGGTCTAGGCGTTTTGTGTCAACTCTTACCGTTGTTTCTGCTTGAGGAGCCGCCGCTTTTTTTTCTTCTTTTGGGGTCACTACAGATGAAGCTACTGCTACTTTATTAGGAGGAGTAACCACCTTAGGAGGAGTGTCAACGTTTTCAACTTCAGCTGGCTTAACGGCTAGTTTTGTTTCTTTAACAGTGGCTGGCTTTTCAGGCACGTCTTCAACAGGGCCTTTACCTTTGCCATGAAGTTGATCTAATAAGGCTTCAAATTCATCATCAGAAATATCGTCACCAGAGGCGCTTTGTTGAGGAACAACGGGATCCGCGGTTACCTTTTCAGTTTCAGCTTTCTCTTCGCCTTTAAACTGACCTTTACCATGTAACTGGTCAAGGAGCGCCTCGAATTCATCATCACTAATATCTTGATTATTTGAAGAGGTTTCATCTACCGCTGTTGTTTCCTTCGCAGCCGGTGCATTATTGCCATGCAACTCATCTAACAACGCTTCAAATTCATCTTCACTAAAATCACCAGAATCGCTTGCTACTTCATCATTAGTTGCGGTTTCATCAACTGCAGCTTTAGATTTATTTGCAGGGGCGGCTTCGTCGGCTGATTCTGGTTTACTGAGTCTGGTCAGTGTTTCAATAAGGCCCTTTTCAGCAGCGACCAGTGGGTCACCGGCTTTGACGAGATCGAACATTTGTACTACTTCATCAGTGGCTTGTAATATTACATCCATTAGTTCAGGCGTTAGGGTACGTTGACCATTACGCATTACATCAAAAACGTTTTCTGCGCCATGACAGATATCAACTAACTCGGTCAGTGATAAAAATCCAGCCCCCCCCTTAACGGTATGATAACCCCTAAAGATAGCATTAAGCAGATTCGAATCTTCTGGATTATTTTCTAATTCGACGAGCTGTTCTTGTAATAACTCTAAGATCTCCCCGGCTTCAACCAGAAAGTCAGCTAGTATTTCCTCGTCAACATCAAAAGCCATATTATAGCCTCCCTAAAATCCCAGACTCGAAAGCAAATCATCTACGTCGTCTTGATCCGACGCTACATCTTCTCTGCTGTCGGCATCCAATATTGGACCTTCAGCCTTAATTATATCGGCTTCATTCTCAGATTTGTTAAGCTTTTCAGCAACCTCGGCAGCATTTTCAGGTTCAACGCCGCCAAACATAGTGAGCATGTAGACTAAATTATCTTCAACTTCTTTAACTAACTCGATAACGCGCCTGATAACTTGGCCAGTTAAATCTTGATAACCTTGGGCCATTAATACTTCAGTTAACAGGCCTGTCAATTTAGCAGAGTCATTACTACCATTGTTAAGAAAACTATCCACTTCTTTTACAAGTAGATTAAACTCTCCCAATTGCAATTCTCGTGCAATCATTTTATTCCATTCAGGCATAATCTTAACGATCCCATCATGCAGTGTATCTGCGATGGGCATACAAGAATCGACCAAATCCATGGTTTTATTTGCCGCCTCTTCAGTTGCTTCTATGACATAATTAAGTCGTGTTTGAGCATCTGGAATATCCTCGTTAGCCATATTAACTATACGGGGGTCAAGTTGGAAATTATTCAATGAATCATGGAGTTGACGCGTCAATTTTCCCACTTCAGCGAATAACTCAACTGAAGTTTGAGCGCCTGAATATTCAAGTAATTCTTGAGCGCCTTGGTTATCCCCACTTTCTATTAATGTCACTAATTTTTTTGCGTCGACAAGAGAAATTGGCGCAGTATTCAAGGTTTTCATACAGTCATTCCTATCAGGTTAGCCTGAATTTAACCAAGTCGTTCGAAGATTTTTGTTAATTTCTCTTTTAATGTTGCTGCAGTAAAAGGTTTAATAACATACCCATTTACGCCAGCTTGCGCGGCAGCAATAATTTGTTCCTTTTTCGCTTCGGCAGTCACCATCAACACAGGAATATGTTTTAAATTAGCATCTGCGCGAATAGCTCTAAGTAAATCTATACCTTGCATGCCGGGCATGTTCCAGTCGGTTACCACAAAATCAAAATCACCTTGCTGCAACATAGGTAATGCAGTACTGCCATCGTCTGCTTCTTGTATATTTGCAAAGCCAAGATCTTTAAGTAAGTTCTTGATAATCCTTCGCATTGTTGAAAAGTCATCAACAACAAGGATCTTCATCTTTTTATCCAAAACCACCTCCGTTAGAGTTTAAACCCTTAGGTTAAAACCCAACTTTATTGCCATAATTATTTGTCGTTAGAACGCCAATATTGCATGCGAGACTTAAGTTTCAGCATGGCTTGGCTATGTATTTGACTCACTCTAGACTCACTCACATCTAGTACTTCACCAATTTCTCGTAAGTTCAGCTCTTCATCATAGTATAGAGACAACACAATTGCCTCACGCTCTGGTAATGTTGTAATAGCATGGGCCAGTGCCTTTTGAAAAGAACCTTGAAGAAAATCTTCAAAGGGCGTGTCTGAACCTTTTGTTTGTTCTGTCGTGATAACATCTTCAGTTACACCTAAGTCTTCCATGCCAATGATTTTACCAGCATTCACTTCATTTAACATTTGATGATAACTTTCAATACTGACTTGTAATTTTTCAGCAATATCTAAATCGCGGGCATCACGACCTGTTTCTCTTTCGACTTTATTAATAGCTTCGGTTATAGCGCGACCATTCTTGTGAACAGAACGTGGTGTCCAATCCCCTTTACGTATTTCATCTAACATGGATCCCCTAATTCGGATCCCTGCAAACGTTTCGAAACTTGCCCCTTTACTTCCATCAAAATTTCGTGACGCTTCTAATAAACCTATCATACCAGCTTGAATCAGATCGTCTACCAAGACACTGGCTGGTAAACGCGCAATCAAATGATGTGCAATTCGTTTAACCAATGATGCATGTCTTTCAACCAACCCATTCTTATCGGCAAGTTGTTGATAAGCAGCAGCTTTACTATTCACTGGTTCTCACCCACGTCTTTTTTAGTGACCAATTGTTCAAGGAAAAATTCCAAATGGCCACCTGGTTGATTAGGGATGGGCCACTCAATCGCTTTTTTAGCGAGTTTTCGAATAGCCATAGCTGCAGGTGATGTCGGAAAGGCTTCAACTATCGCTTTTTGTTTTCTGACAGACTTACGAACATTCTCATCAAATGGGATAACGGCCACAAGTTCTAGTGCCACATCTAAAAATCGATTAGTCACTTTAGTCAATTTAGAAAACAATTCATCACCTTCACGCATACTGCGAACCATATTGGCAACAATTTTAAAACGAAATACGCCATGTTCTTTATTCAGGATTTTAATCAGTGCATACGCATCGGTAAGAGAGGTTGGTTCGTCACAGACCACCATCATAATGTCCTGAGAAGCCTTAGAAAAACTCAATACCATGTCTGAAATACCGGCCGCAGTGTCAACAATTAACACATCAATTTGCGATTGTAATTCACTAAAAGCCCGAATAAGACCCGCGTGTTCTGTCGGAGTAAGCTCTGTCATCGATTGACTACCAGACGTTGCCGGTGCAATCTTGATCCCGTAGGGGCCTTCTACTAACACCTCATCTAAGGTGCACTCACCCGATAACACATGAGACAGATTTTTTTCTACCCGAAGGCCTAAAAGCACGTCAACATTGGCTAAGCCTAAATCAGCATCCAACACCATGACTCTTTTGCCTTGTTGTGCAAGTGATATAGCGGTATTGAGGGTAACATTAGTTTTCCCTACTCCGCCCTTCCCACCTGTCACGGCTATTACTTTTATTAACCTAGATTGATTCATTCTTCTTAAGCTACTTGCTTGGTCCTCAATCATACTGCCACTGCTGCGTTATTAATGTGATTAGGTGCATTATGAATTAAACCGAATTTTTTATAAAGCTTCGCTGCACTAGTAATTAAAAATTTTGTGCTTGCAGATTGCAAATCTTCTGGTACCCGTTGCCCGTCAGCCAAATAACAAATTTGTAATTTGTTCTCAATTGCCACGCTGATTGCCTCTCCTAAACTGTAACATTCATCTAATTTAGTCAATATACACCCTTGTAAAGAAATCTGTCGATACTCATTTACTGTTTGTTGCATGACGCGGTACTGGCAGTTAGCCTGCATTACTAAATAATGCTTGATATTAGCACAAGAATTCTGTCTCATAGTATTTAACTGTTTGATTAGCCTAGCGTCTTTTTGGCTAAATCCTGCTGTATCTACCAATACTAAACGTTTATTTCTAAATTGATAAAGTAAATCTGATAGTTCATTGGAATTTTGTGCTTGTTTAACACTACAGCCAATGATTTTACCGTAGGTTGCAATTTGTTCGTAGGCACCAATTCGGTAATTATCCAAGGTAATAATCGCCACTTGTTCGACGCCAAATTTATGTGCTGCTTGAGCCGCGAGTTTGGCGATAGTGGTTGTTTTACCCGTGCCTGTTGGTCCCATCAATGCCACCACCCCAGGTTGAGATAAGATATCATCATGTTTGGTTTGTAATCTATTTGCCAAAAGTTTCAGCAGGAACAGCCAAGATTGTCTCTCATCTGCAGCTTCTGGCGCATAAGACACCACTTCTTCAGCTAAAGCATCCGAAATTCCCATTTGCTGTAACCTTTGCAATAAATATCCATGTAACGGGTGTTTACGGTTCTTTTCTTGTTCAATTAACCCAGATACCTGAAATTGCAAAATGTGGCGCAAAGACGATAACTCTTGACGCATTTCTTTAAAGGCATCTTGTTGCTGGGTATTTTGCTGTGAATCCGAAGATTCAGGAGAAGGTACAGCAATAGCATTGTCAGAATAAGCTTGGGGCTGCGCTTTATATGCCGGCTTAACGCCTTTAATTTTTAAGGGGGAGGCAGCTTGTGACTGTTTTTCTAATAATGCTTTTAGACTATCAGGCCCAGTATCACCAATGATTTCACTCAAAGTAGGGGTTTTTCTAGATAAGTTAGCTTGAACTTTGGGCGCTTCTTTTTCAGTCAATAGCGGAGCATCAGGTTCATTGTCATAGGCGGCCATTATCTCAATACCGTCAGCATATTTTTTATTTGACATAATAACTGCGTCACCACCCAACTCGTCTTTCACTTGTTTGAGTGCATCTCGCATGTCTTTGCCATAAAAACGTTTAATTTTCATATATACCCTTTAAATACCAACATTACGGCTGATCATCCCGTCAGATTATTGACCCACGGCACTGACAATTTTGATTTGTTTGTCATCAGGTATTTCCTGATATGACAACACATGTAATCCACTAACTGAGTGTTTTAAGAACTTTGACAATACTGGTCTTAACATACCTGAAGTCAGTAAAACTGCAGGCTCACCTGCTAACTCTTGTTGTTGAGCTGCTTCGTTCAACGAACCTTGCAAACGTTCTGCTAAGCCCGGTTCAATTCCTGCGCCATCCGCTCCACCAGCTTGTAGAGACTGGTGCAACATCTGTTCCAATTCTGGTGCCAAAGTAATAACAGGTATTTCGGGTAAACCACCGTTTATTTCTTGCACAATTAATCGTTTAAGTGCGATACGCACCGCAGACACCAAGACATCTGGATCTTGGCTTTTAGGACCAAACTCACATAACGTCTGCACTATGCTGCGCATATCCCTTATCGGCACGCCTTCATAAAGCATGATTTGTAAGACTTTCACTACCGTGCTCAAAGGCAAGATATCAGGCACTAAACCTTCAACTAATTTAGGGTTATTTTTGGCTAGTAAATCCAACAGTTGCTGCACTTCTTCGTGACCTAACAATTGATAAGCATTGTTAGTTAACAATTGGCTTAGATGTGTAGCCACCACTGTGGCTGCATCCACTACTGTATAACCAAGGGTTTGCGCGTGTTCTCTTTGATTGGCTTTGATCCAAACCGCGTCCAGTCCAAAAGCAGGATCTTTAGTCACTTTACCTTCTAATTTGCCAAATACTTGTCCGGGATTAATCGCCAACTCATCATCATGACTCAGTTCAGCTTCACCAACTGTGACGCCCAACATAGCAATAGTATAATTATTCGGGCTTAAATCTAAATTATCGCGAATATGTACCGGCGGGATCAAGAAACCCAGTTCTTGTGATAATTTTTTTCGCACACCTTTAATACGGGTAAGTAGTTCACCCCCCTGTGCCTTGTCGACCAAGGGGATCAATCTATAACCCACTTCTAATCCAATGGTGTCAACATGCTGGACGTCATCCCAACCAAGCTCTTTTATTTCTAATGGTTGTTGATTTTGTTCAGGTAAAGACTTAACCGATTGTGGCTCATTGGCAATTTTTTGGGCGCGCCAATGACTGTAATAAGCATAGCCACCCACCACAGCACTAAATCCTAAGAAGGCAACATGAGGCATACCGGGTACAATCCCCATTACAAATAAAATACCAGAGGTGATATAAAGTGCCCGCTGATCGCCCAGTTGTCTGGTTAATTCTTTTCCCATTTCTTGTGAGTCATTTTCTCTTGTCACAATAATGGCGGTCGCTACTGACAACAACAACGAAGGAATTTGTGCCACTAACCCATCACCTATGGTCAGTAAAGTGTAAATTTCAACCGCATCGCCAAAAGCTAAATCATGTTGGATCATGCCAATAAACAAGCCACCCACTAAGTTAATTAACATAATGAATAAACCAGCAACAGCATCACCTTTTACAAATTTAGATGCACCGTCCATAGATCCGTAGAAGTCAGCCTCACTGGTGACTTCAAATCGACGTTTACGGGCTTCATCAGAATCAATAAAGCCAGCATTTAAGTCTGCGTCTATGGCCATTTGTTTGCCAGGCATCGCATCCAAAGTAAAACGAGCACTGACTTCTGAAATCCGGCCTGCGCCAGCCGTAACCACTTTAAAGTTAATGATGAGCAAAATGGCAAATACCACTATACCTACTGCATAGTTACCGCCAATCACGACTTCACCAAAGGCTTTTATTACCTTACCTGCTGCGTCTCCACCCTCGTGCCCTTCAAGTAAAACGATTCTTGTTGACGCGACGTTTAAGGCGAGTCGCAATACAGTCGCGATAAGTAACACTAACGGGAAAATACCAAAATCAACGGGTTTTTTAGTAAACACTGACACCAGAATAACCACTAAAGACAAGGCAATATTGAAGCTGAATAGAATGTCCAACAAAAATGCGGGCATAGGCAGTATTACCATGCCCATTATTGCTAACAAGACTATGGGTGCGCCTAAACCAGATGAGACAGACTTAAATTGGTTTTTATCAAACCGACCGAGATAAGATGCTAATTGCATAAAAGAATTATTGACGCTTTGTTGAATTTGTTAACCTTAAAAGAAGTAAAGCAACTAGTGCGCCAAGTCTATAGAGAAAATAGGTTCCTCTGTAAAAAGTTACTAAACCAACGCTTAACGTCTTAGCTCTGGGGGGATCGGCAAATTACTTTTTAATGGTTTAGGACGTTTACCTTTACCTTGTTTATAGGCTTTTAATTGATAAACATAGGCCAATACTTGAGCCACTGCCATAAACAGTTTTTCGGGGATTTCGTGTTCGGCTTCAGTAGAATAATAAATAGCCCTAGCTAACATAGGAGATGCCACAATTGGGACTTCATGTGCATTGGCAATAGTACGAATATGCATGGCCATTTCATCCACTCCTTTGGCCACTAAAGTCGGCGCGCGATTACCTAACTGATCATACTTTAATGCCACCGAAAAGTGGGTGGGGTTGGTGACTACCACATCAGCATTTGGCACTTCTTGCATCATCCGGTTGGCGGCAGCTTGATACTGTAACTTACGGATCCTACTTTTTACTTGGGGATCGCCATCGGCGTTTTTACGTTCGTCTTTGACTTCCTGCATAGACATTTTCATTTCTTTGTTGTGTTTGTAGCTTTGATAAGGCACATCGAAAACCGCAATAGGTATCAAAGCACAACACATAATCAAAAATCCCCACGCAATTAAATCTAGCGCATGAAAAAGGTTGCGCGGATATAACTCTAAGTCCAAATGTAATGCTTCATCTTTAAACATTATCAATGCTACGTATGCCATCAACGCCACCACCACAAATTTAGCTACCGCTTTAAATAATTCCACTACGCTGTTCATACCAAACATACGTTTAAAGCCCGCTATAGGACTCATTTTTTGAGCTTTTGGCGCAGCGCCATCCCAAGTAAAATTATAACCACCTAAAGCGATATTCCCGTAGATACCAGCAATAGCCACAATCACCATATAGAGCATAACAGGCATGCTAATTGTATCGATTGCAAATCCCCAAGCTTGAAACATATGGGTGAAATCATAGGTTTCATCTCGAGACAAGGTAAACGTGCGCTGCGTCACTTCAAATAATGCGCTGGCAATTTGCGAGCCAATAAGTAAAAAACTAATACCACTAGAAATTAAAACTAAAGCCGTAGACAATTCTTTTGATCTGGCAATCTGTCCCTTTTTACGGGAGTCTTCAATTTTCTTGGAGGTGGGTTCTTCTGTTTTTTCATTTGCATCAGACATGGTTTACCTCCATTACTTAAGAACACACCAGCACTAGCTGACACATCATCAGTTGTGCCCGGTCCCACATCACTTCAAAGTGATGGGTTAAGTTGTCTAACGTTAACCAAATTATGAGTAGTCCCATAATTTGAGCGATAGCAAAACCTATACTAAAAATGTTCAATTGCGGGGCTGCTTTTGTCATCACACCAAAAGCTAAGTTAACAATAAGCAATGACACAATAGGCGCCAAAGATATCGTGACGGCTGAAATAAACATCCAGCCTGCCCAGTGAGCAATATCTCTAAATTGTTCTGGGGCAAACCATGCTTCACCAATTGGAAAAGCTTCGAAGCTCATCACAACCATCCGGATCATAGATAAATGTCCATCTAACGACCAAAACAAAAGAGTGGCCAGTATAAGATAAAACTGCCCCACTGCAGGCACACTGATACCATTAACCGGATCGACTATTGAGGCAAAGCCCAACCCAGTTTGCAAGGCAACAATTTGACCCGCTAACACAAAGGTATTGAGCACCATATTTGATAAAAATCCCAATGCAATACCAATGATTAACTGCTGTATTACTAGCATGAAGGTGCCAACAGAAAAAACCTCTGTTATTGGAACCGGTACTGGCGGAATAACGGGCATAATAATAAGGGTTAAAAATAGCGTCAGTAGCGCCCTTGTGGTAGGCGGTACACTTTTAGCACTCAAGCCAACCATAGAAGCAAATAACCCTGAGATGCGCATAAATGGCAACAGTAAGTCCGCCAAGTATTGCATTATTGTAGTCGTTGCTATATCCAAGGTTTTAGCCTTGATCCTTAAAAACGAACACCACTAACCCACTACCTCAGGAATTCTCTCGACCATAGTAAAAAAGAAATCCATAAGCTTTTGCACTAACCAATGCCCCCCCCAACTGAGTGCCAACAACGTGACAATTAGACGTGGCAGAAAGCTCATGGTTTGTTCATTAATAGAGGTTGCAGCTTGAAACACAGCAACAATTAACCCCACAAACAGGCTGGGCAGGATAATCGCTGAAACCAACAGAATAACCATCGCTAATGATTCTTTGAGTATTTCAACAAAAACTTCTGGACTCATGGGCATACCTTATTCATTTTTTGACTAGTTTTTTGACCAAGTAACATTCCCTAACCCATCCCAAAACTATTGGCTAAGGTACCAAAGACTAAATTCCAACCATCCACCAATACAAATAACATGAGTTTAAAGGGCAAAGACACGATCATAGGTGACAACATCATCATGCCCATCGCCATCAATATGGAGGCAACCACTAAATCTAAAATCAAAAAAGGAATAAACAACATAAAACCAATTTGAAATGCAGTTTTGAGTTCGCTGGTCACAAAGGCGGGGATCAAAACGTTCATAGGCACATCAACAGGATCTTGGAATTGCCCATCCATACCGCCAATTTGTACAAAGGTCTCTAAATCTTTAACCCGCGTTTGAGCTAGCATAAAAACACGTAATGGCTGTTTACCTATCTCATAGGCTTGTATAGAGGTAATTTCTTCTTTTAAGTAGGGTTGTAGTGCCGTTTCGTTTATCTTTTCAAACACAGGCGCCATGATAAACATCGACAAAAACAAACTCACACCGATTAAAATCTGGTTAGAGGGTGATTGCTGCAAACCTATAGCTTGACGCAAAATAGACAAGACGATGATGATCCGCGTAAAGGATGTCATCATCATCACAAAAGCGGGTAGCAGGCTTAACGATGTCATGATAGCGACAACCTGCAAGGTCATAGTATAGTCTTTGCTACCATCTGGGTTGTCTGTCAGTGTCAAAGCTGGGATCCCAGGTTCAGCTAAAACGTGTCCACTAAGAATACTCAGTAGTAACAGCAAACAAAGACTCCAACATATTTTTTTCATAAGCGTTTTCCGTCAATATTTTTTTTATTATTATTTTGAGCCATAGCTGGGTTTATTTTACCTGCCATAAGCAATGCTAGTTTATCTTTGAATTTTTCGTTGCCAGGCGCTGCTGACGAATTATCGATAGGATTAGACAAAGTCACTAAGTGGTTAATATTATGAGCTGTTATACCTAACAAATGCTGCTCACCCGCCACTTCAATCACTATGACTCTTTCTTTTGCTCCAGCCATCATCGAGGCGACAACTTTTATGTTTGAGGTGCCAGATTGAGTGACGTTAAACCGTCGCATAAGGAAAGCAAGCATAAAAACAACGCCAATAACCAATAACAAAGAAAGGAAAATTGACACTATTGATGTGGGGTTTGATACACTTTGAGGCGCCGAATTGGCCTCAAAAGAGATACATAAACATGAACCAATAGCTATCCAAGCCCATGTTTTGTAGGACTTTTCTTTATCTAAGTTTTTTGATTCTTTCCAGTTGGCTAATAACATCAGTTAATCGAATACCAAATTTGTCGTTGACTACTACTACTTCTCCATGAGCAATCAACGTGCCATTTACTAAAACATCTAATGGCTCTCCAGCAACGCGATCAAGTTCGACGACAGAACCTTGGTTTAACTGCAGTAAATTTCGAATACTGATATTGCTTCGACCGACCTCCATAGCGATAGTCACTGGGATATCTAAAATGGTGTCGAGTTTGCGTTTTTCTTTGGACGTTATTTCTCGGTCCTCATCAAATTCTTCAAGTTCGGCGACTTCTGCATCTATGCCAAGCTTGTCTTCAGACTCTCCTTCCGTTTTACCTTCTTCGTCAGCTTGCTCAGCCATGGCCGCAGCCCAATCGTCTAAACCGTCTTCTTCACTCATCATTTACTCCAGACTCTGGACAAAAGGTGTTACCAATCATCTTCGAGGGTTTGCAATTCGGCGTCGCTATCAATTCTTCGACCACCTTTGGTTAATAGTTGCAGCTCAGACTTCACAGAAGTTGGGCGCGGAATTTTTTCAATTATTTTAAGTGCCACATTATCTCGTGAACGTCCTAATTTGGCTCTAAAAGTCGGTAAATCTTCAATTAATACCGTAATATGTTCTGGCATGTCGATTGGGATGATATAACCGGGCTCTAGCTTCATGATATCTGCTAGTGTTAATTCCAGATCCATCATATGAGTAGATAAAGCCACTCTTACATCCAGCATTTCATCTCGTAGAGCCTTGCTCCAGCGTAAATCGGTGTCTTCTTTATCACTTTGTACACCCGCATCTAACAGCTCACGTATTGGTTCCAGCATTGAATAAGGAAGAGATATATGGAAGTCACCTCCGCCACCGTCTAATTCTATGTGAAAAGAACTGATCACCACGACTTCTGTTGGGCTCACAATGTTGGCCATAGCTGGATTCACTTCAGAGTCTAGATATTCGAATGACACATCCATAACGGGTGCCCAAGCCTCTTTATAATCTTCAAAGATAAGCTTCAATAACATCTGGATAATACGGCGCTCAGTTGGAGTAAATTCTCGCCCTTCAATTTTTGCATGGTAACGACCATCCCCACCAAAAAAATTATCGACCAAGATAAATACCAGTCTGGCTTCCATGGTAATCAGCCCAGTGCCTTTGAGTGGACGAAAGCGCACCATATTCAAACTTGTCGGTACAAACAAAGTGTGGATATACTCACCAAATTTAATCATTTGGATACCATTAATAGAGACTTCAGCAGAACGGCGCATCATATCAAATAAACTGACCCGCATATGCCGAGCAAACCGCTCGTTAACGATTTCAAGTGTTGGCATACGCCCACGAACGATCCTGTCTTGAGATGAAAAGTCGTATTCCATTGCTGAGCCATCAGACTCACCACTGTCAACTTCTTCTTCCTCAACATCATCTACACCATGCAATAGTGCATCAATCTCGTCTTGGGATAATAAATCGCTCAATCTAACTCTCTCATTAACAATTCAGTTGTTACTGCATAACAAATCCAATGAAAAGCACTTCTTCCACCGTTTGATTGCCGCTGACATCTAGCATAGTTTTTTGCACTTCTTTCAATGCACTATCTCGAATGGCAATTTTACCCGCCTCTGTGACTAAATCATCGGCATTGGCGGTACTAAAAGTTTTTAACAAGGTGCCTTCAATCAAAGGAATATGCATTTTTGCTTGTTCTTCGTTATCGGAACCTCGCATCATTAACTGTACTTTAATTTCAACTAACCTGTCTCGATTTGATCCTGGCACATTAAAAACAAAGGGTCTGGGCATAGCGACATACAAAGCCGTACCTGTTTTAACAAGTGCGGAGGCAACCCCTTCTTCCCCTTGAACCGCAGGTTCACCCTCTGATGCCATAATAGGCGCATCGTCACCCATTAAAAAGTAGTAAGCAGCACCACCTCCTGCAATAAGTACAACAACAGCAACGATAATAATAATCAGTTTGATTTTTTTGCTGCCCTCTTCCATTTTTAATTCTTCTTCAGCCATGTTTTCTTCTCAAATGGTCTAACGTTAAGGTCTGTAAACCTATTATCAACCCCAAAGCTAAATTGGCAAAGCGCTTTAGGCTTTTTCCTTGCAAATTCATCTGTAATACCAATCAGTATAAATCACACAAAATAATCAATTCCACCGAGGGCTCCATTTATAATGTTTTGCTGCGCTAAAACTTGCTCAGTCACATCCATATCTTCACTATCCCCCATACCACGATCACCCTGTCTGGCAGATTCACCCTGCTCTTGCTGACCATCACTTTCTTGGCGTACCGAAGATTGGCCTAGTTCAATGCCTTTTTCAGCCAACATTTCTCTTAATCTTGGAGTCGCCGTGTCAACTGCATCTCGTGCTTGTTGTGACTGGACCACAAAATTCACTGTTGCAGACTCACCGGATACTGCGACTTTGACATGAACCGAACCCAATTCAGCAGGATCGAGTCGAATTTCAGCCACTAGGTTTTTAGTATTCACCATCCAGCGCACTTTTTCGGCTAACTGCTGATGCCCCTCAGGTTTAGCGATATTAATTGCCTTCTCAAACTTGGACTCAAACTGATTTAATTGAATTTGTTTGCTTTGCTCACCTTGGATTTGAGCGGCATCTCTTAAAGTAGCGCTATAGACTTGATCATGTTGATGCTCGATGGCACGGTTTATTGTTTGGGCAAGATCTAACACTTTTGAAACGCTGTTGACCATCTGCTCTAAATTGATGGGGGCTTTAGCAACAACTCCGGTATCGGTTGTTTTTATTAACGCTTCTGACACCAATGTTTTCAAATCAATACTCGGCTCTCTGCCCTGAGATAGTTGATTCTTATACTCCTCAATACCCGACTTTAACGCGGAGATAAAATCCTTTGACGAAGATCCAACTGAACTACTGATTTCAGAAACCTTAGGAATAACGACTTGCTGAGCAATCTGTTCAGAGGTTATAGGTTCCTCAGAGTGTTTACTATCAAACACTCTCTGTGCAATATTCTCTAATACTTTATCCAGCTTATTATCAGTCAAGTTTAATATATTTTTTATGTCGTTATTACTGCTCACTTTCTGAATTTTACTCGAAGATCCAACTGAACTACTGATTTCAGAAACATTAGGAATAACGACTTGCTGAGCAATCTGGTCAGAGGTTATAGGTTCCTCAGAGTGTTTACTATCAAACACTCTCTGTGCAATATTCTCTAATACTTTATCCAGCTTATTATCAGTCAAGTTTAATATATTTTTTATGTCGTTATTACTGCTCACTTTCTGAATTTTACTCGAAGATCCAACTGAACTACTGATTTCAGAAACATTAGGAATAACGACTTGCTGAGCAATCTGGTCAGAGGTTATAGGTTCCTCAGAGTGTTTACTATCAAACACTCTCTGTGCAATATTCTCTAATACTTTATCCAGCTTATTATCAGTCAAGTTTAATATATTTTTTATGTCGTTATTACTGCTCACTTTCTGAATTTTACTCGGGTTAAGTAAATTGCTAGTTGCAACTTGAGCCAATTGAGAATCTTGTTCAAGCAACTCATCTTGCTCGGCAACAGACACTATTTTTGTTAATAAAGATAATGCTTCAGCTTGTTGAGCTTGAGTTAGTTTATCTGGTGTATCAGGCAAAACGGGCTTAGCTAATGTAGCTGGCCCTTGGACAGGATTTTTTCCTATATCAGAGTCAACTAATACTAATAATGATCTCAGCAGAGCTTTGTTTTCAGCTAAGGTCAAGTCTACTTGCGCTTGCGAGTCTGATTCAACTTGCTGATTTGCTAATAACACATCTTTTTCAATAACCGGATCGATTGCTGTATTAAGTGTTTTTTGTTCGGAAGTATCTGTGCCACTTTTTTGACTGTTTATCTGCAGTTTACTGCTCAATTCTTGTAAAACGCCGGTTTTTTCTAACAGCAATTCAGCCACTTTTTGTTGGACATCCACATCTGCTAGCCCTTCTTCTGCATGGGTTAGAACTTCCCCTAGCGCTGCGTCGACAAGCATGGATATGTCCTGTGAGATTTCACTGTCTAATTTTAAATCAGCCTCAGACATCTCTATAGATTCAATGTCGATGTTTTTGTCTACCAAAAGTTGTTTGGTGGACCTCGCAATATCAGCCAACTTTTGATCGGCCAACTTTTGAACGGCCAACTTTTGCAAATCATCTACCAATGACAGCCATTCTTGGGTAACAATACTCGCTGATTCCACAGCAGACTCTGTATCATTCTGTTTTGAGGACAAAACCAACTGCAACTCTGCTTCTGTGTTGCCATCCTTTAGTTCACCATTAAGGATATTTGCATCACTTTCACTGTCAACATTTTCCCCAGCATAAGGACCATCAGAAGCATGACCTTCATTGGCGGATTGCACAGCAGTATTGCCTTCTGACGAGCTTGATGTTTGTGCATCATGAGTTTTTATTTTGCTTTCTTTTACCACAGAAGAAGGCACCATTTCTGTTTCGTCAAGAGATTGTTGCAAGGCTTTTTTTCTTGGGGAGTGAGGCGGTGGAGACTCAGATGCACCAGCTAATGTATCAAGCGATGTTTGATCTTGTAATAACTTACCGAATTGCTCATTTGATTCAGAGCCTTTAAATGAGTTGGACTCTGCAGCGGTGGCAAAAGCGGCAACTTCTGATTTAGCTGTGGCAACATGTTGCATCATTCTTTTTTATCCCTCGAACTGAGAAGTTATCTCTAAAATACTGATTTATATTAACTTTATTTTTTTCATGTAGATTTAAATTAGCTTGTCTTTCTCAAGTCCAACTTTAAATTAACAATTATCTTGTGTATCTAGGTATGACTCAGCAAAGACCATTCCAACTTATACACATACACCTCAAAATGACGAATTCGCGGAAATTTAACTAACCTGAACTTGGGTTAACACGGATATTTTTCAGATGTGCTAAATTTAAGGGAAATGGCCTAAGTCAAAAATTGCCAACATAGAGCTAGGTATCCTGAATAAATAGCTTTGAAATCCGCCCGAAGGGAGCGCGTATTTTAGGTGGTATGCTTATATAGTAGTCGTCACTTACGCATGAATTTTTGCAATGACAGTTCATCGAGCATGATTTGTTCTTGTTTATCCTCACGCTTTTGTTTGGCTTTGTGTTGTTTATCCAGCAACATTTCTACCGCTTTACGTTTTCGCTGTTGTGCCAACCATTGCATACGCCGCTGGTCTGCCACCCTCACGGCTTGGTTTACCGCATGCATTTGCATTTCACAGGCTTTATCTAACTTACCAATAAATTGCTGATGTTGACCAAAGATGACACTGCCAACCCCTTGTTTAGCGCGCAGTTGGGCTTCCCGTAAATAATCTAAACGATAGTTTTCTAATCCAGCCAGTTTTTGCTTGTTGTCTTGGTAAAATTGTTGAGCTAACTGAAAATCCTGCACCAGCTTTTGTTCTTTTTGTCGCTCCCAATCTGCGACCATCTGTAATTGCGATTGTGCCATTAGTTAATTGTTACCCCTTGCCCAATCCACCACTTAAGGTGGTCATATCAGCAGTACTGTGATCAAAGTCTATAATTTGTTGCATACCTTGCTGTAAAAAAGCATTGATTGCAGGCTCGGCATTAATGGCTAAATCAATCCTAGGATCAGTACCTTTGCTGTATGCACCAATACTGATTAAGTCACGGTTACGTTGATAATTAGAATACACTTGGCGAATACGTCTAGCGCCTAGAACATGTTCTTCGGAAACCACCATTGGCATAACTCGGCTGATAGAAGCCTCAATATCAATGGCAGGATAATGACCTGAGTCGGCTAACTCTCTAGAAAGTACAATGTGTCCATCCAAAATCGCTCTTGCTGCATCAGCGATAGGATCTTGTAAATCGTCTCCCTCTGTCAACACTGTATAAAAAGCAGTAATCGAACCTTGATTTTCACTGCCATTACCCGCGCGCTCTACTAGTGCTGGTAATCTGGCGAATACCGAAGGGGGATAACCTTTAGTTGCAGGTGGCTCGCCAACTGCTAAAGCAATTTCTCGTTGCGCCATGGCATAACGCGTAAGGGAATCAATCAGTAATAATACATTTAAACCTTTGTCTCGAAAATATTCGGCAATAGTAACGGCAGTTTCACAACCTTTTAATCGCATAAGCGGTGACGTATCGGCTGGTGCTGCTACCACCACGGATTTTGCTAACTCTTCTTTACCCAAAATATCTTGTATAAACTCTTTTACTTCTCGGCCCCGTTCTCCCACCAACCCGACTACCACTACATCTGCTGAGGTTCCACGAGTCATCATGCCCATCAAAACACTTTTGCCAACGCCACTGCCGGCAAATAAGCCCATTCGCTGGCCCAAACCTACTGTCACAATCGAATTGATTGCTCTTACCCCAACATCCAAGGGTTGCTTAATAGGTTTACGCAATAGGGGATTCATTGGAGGCCTAGATAACGGTACCCGTTTTTCTGCTTTAATAGGACCTAAGCCATCCAAAGGTTGACCATTGCCATCAACGACTCGGCCAAGTAACTCCATACCGACAGCCAAACCTTGTTCACGATTGAGTGGTTGTACGCGTGAGCCAGGTACTATGCCCTTGACGGCTTCGGTGGGCATCAAGTAGGTTATATTTTCGGCAAAACCTACCACTTCGGCTTCTATTTCACCTTCCATCGTTTGAATGAGGCACTGGCTACCAACAGGCATTTGACAACCCACAGCTTCAAGTGTCAGCCCTATGCCTCGCACTAGTTTGCCGCAGGCGACTATAGGCACTTTGGGCACTTGATCTTTGAGCAGTTTTATCCGGTCTAACATAGCAGTAGACATAACTTACTCGTCACTTTCGCTAATATGACTCAAACCTTGTTCTAACAGGAATTTGTTTATTATATCTTTGACTCGGCGTTCTACCGTGATATCAACAGCATTTGATTGAGTAACAATCTCACATCCGCCCGCTGACAATTCAGGTGATTCAATAAAATCCCAGCGATGTTTAGTAATTTCTTCTGAACTAAAATGGTTATTAACCAACTCAATATCATCGGGATGCAAATGTATTTGATAATTTTTTTCTTGAATAGGTAAGGCTTTAAGCCCCTCACTCAAGGCTTGAAAAATAAGATCTGGATTCGTTTTGACTTCACTACGTATCACACCTTTAGCAAGGCTCACCGCCAATAACACCAGCTCTTTCTCCAGTGCTTTTTCCACATTCGCGACTGGATTTTGAATACTGTCAATTAATGATATCCAGCTGGTAAGATACTGCTGCACTTGCTCTTCGCCATTGGCCAAACCTTGGGTGGTACCTTCTTCTAAGCCTTTCTCGAAACCTTCCTCATGCCCTTTAACTAATCCGACTTCAGTTCCTTGGGCATGACCTTCTTGCTGACCTTGAGAAAAACCTTCTGCGTGGGCAGCTTCTCTAATCGCTTCAATTTCTTCAGCTGTAGGGGGTAATATTTCTATTTCTTCTTCAGGGGGCTCGTACTTCCAATCAGATTTCCGATTAAACGCATTGGTTTTGTTGTTAACAGCATCTTGATTGATATCTTCAACATAGGGTAAATCCCATGCTTGGAATTCATCATCTTGCTCATCTGTGGTCATATTTTCAATGCCTTAAAACTAACAGCTATATTACAAAAACTCATCACCACCACCAGCACCTAACATAATTTCACCGGCGTCAGCCAAACGTCTGGCCACAGCGAGTATTTCTTTCTGCGCTGCTTCCACTTCACTAATACGCACAGGCCCCATGGCTTCAAGGTCATCAAGCAACATTTCAGCCGCGCGTTTAGACATATTTTTGGTGATTTTTTCTTTAAGTTCGCCTTCCGCACCTTTAATGGCTTTAAGTAGCGCATCTTGTTGCACTTCACGCAAGATAGCTTGGATCGCCCTGTCATCCACATCTGCCAAGTTGTCAAACACAAACATCAAGTCTTGGATCTGCTGGCTCATTTCTTCATCTTGTTCACGGATAGCATCCATCAACTGACCTTCGATATTGGTATCTAGATAGTTCATGATATCTGCAGCAGACTTCAAGCCGCCCATTTTCGCAGCTTGTGTACCCGCTTGACCGGCAAACTGTTTCTCCATAATTTCGTTGAGTTCTTGTAATGCAGCAGGTTGCACTTCTTCCAGATTGGCTACTCGCATCATCAAGTCCAAACGCACTTTCTCTGGGAATTGACTGAGGATTTCCGCTGACTGTTCTGCATCCAAATACGACATAACGATAGTTTGAATTTGTGGATGTTCGTTACGAATAATGCTGGCTACTTGTTTTGAGTCCATCCATTTTAATGAATCTAAGCCTTTGGCACCTGAGCCCAGCAAAATTTGATCAATCAAGTTAGCGGCTTTATCTTCACCCAAAGCGGAGGTAAGGGCACGCTTTACAAAATCTGTACTTTGGAAACCAATAGTGCTGTAATTTTGAATTTCTTCAATGAAATGTTTATGTACCGCTGTAATTTTTCCTTGGGTCATATCATCAATCTTAGCCATTGCTGTGCCCAATTTTTGTACTTGCTTTGGCTCTAAGTGCTTAAGAATTTGCGCTGCATCATCTTCAGTCAAACTTAGCAGCAAAATAGCAGCCTTATCAACGCCTTCTAATTTACTGACGTCATAACCAGTATCATCAACCTGTTCTTCTTCAGCCACAATCTATTCCTCAAACTGCCGGATGGTAAGTCTAAACCTAATCATCCTGCAACATCCAGTTTTTCACAACTTGAGAAGATAACTCTGGTTCATTTGCTACCAGCGCCCTAACGGCTTTCAGTACATCTTCATCTTTATGCAAATCTGGCAACATAAAAGTGCCATCAGCTGCAAACCCAACCTGCGATTCGTCAAACTCTTCAGCTAATAGGCTAATAGACTCATCACCTAAGTCTAGCCCTTCATCAGCATCAAACTCATCTGCTTTCATATCATCGGGATTAATCAGTTTACGAACCATAGGCCGCACAACAACTAAGATAAGTAAAGCGATAATAAAAATACCACCACCGAGTTTCAGCAAAGGTAAGAACTTAGGATCTTCCCAAAACGGAATTTCTACCAGCGGCACCTCACCTTCACGGTTAAATGGAATGCTCACCACTTCTAATGAGTCCCCCCGGGTCACATCAAAGCCAATCCCACCTTGTAACAAACGGCGAATATCTAATAACTCGGCCTGTGATCTAGGTTCAATTGATTCTGTGCCATCAGCAGCGGTGCTGGTCACATAATCTAATGCAACTGAAACGCTTAAACGGCGGATCATACCCACTTGTTGTTTAGTATGACTGACTGTCGTGTCTAATTCGTAGTTCCGGGTTTCTTCTTTATGATTGCGTCCTGGCGTTTGCTGTGTCGAGCTGGTACTGGCATTCTCAGGAATGTTTGAATCTAAAGGAGGTTGATTGGTCAAGGCTCCTGGAATACCGGCAATCGCGCCACCAATACTACTATTTTCTACTGTCATTTCGCTGCGTATTGCAGGTAGGTCAGGGTTATAAGTACGTTGTGTTTGTTCTAATGACGTAAAATCCATAGTCACATCTGCTTGAGCTGTATAGTTACCTAAGCCCAAAACTGGAATAAGAATGGAATCAATTTTTTCAATATAGCTACTTTCACGCTTTTGCTCTAATTCGTATTCTTTGCGTGAGCGAGCTGATTCGGCTCCTTGGGACCCAGAATTCAACAAGCGCCCATTACTGTTTGTCACTGTGACCCGATCAGGCTCTAACCCTTGTACCGCTGAAGCGACAATATCGACAATCGAGTTAACTTCTCCACTGGAAATCATCGAACCACGGCGAGTGGTCACCACCACAGTTGCGCTGGCTTTCTTTTCGCGACGGGCAAAAACATTTGCTTTAGGTAAGGCTAAGAGTACTTTGGCCCTTGCAACGGCAGTCATTTCTTCAATTGTGTCGGCAATTTGCACTTCCCTAGCGTGTTTCAAACGAACTTTTTCAACTCGCTGGCTCACACCAAACCCCATGTCTTGCATGATGATATCGACACCCGCTCCATCACCTTGAGTAATGCCTTGACGGGTCATGCCTAATTTGATTCTTTGATATTGTTCACTGCTTACATAAACAGTATTCCCTTCCAAGCGATAATCAATTTGTGCCTGATCAAGGTAGTCCAAAGTTTCAATTAGCTCTTGTGTTTCCATTCTAGCTAAGGGACGGTAATCAGGCTCTTGAGCCCAGATTAAAATAAACACTGCAATCGCCACACATATCACTAAGGCAATAATCAAAGTAATTTGACGCACCATATCGGTACTACCGATTGTGTCCATAAAACCAGATTTCTGTTCTGCACCTGAATCATCTGAATACATATCTGTACCCATATCACTCATTGCTAATTCTGTACCTGCTGCTTCAGCCACTGGTTAGCTCCTAAACTGGCATACTCATAATTTGTTTGTAGGCTTCAAGCACTTTGTTTCGCACTTGAAGAGTTGCTTCAAAGGCAATACCTGCTTTCTCTTTCGCGACCATCACGTCTGCTAAGCTTAAACTTTTATCGCCCATTTCAAATGCCATTGCCTTATCTTTTGACTCTAACTGCATGTCATTAACTGTGCCTATAGCGTTACTCAGTAAATCAGCAAAATTCTGTGAAGAGGGGTTACCCTGAATAGCATTTGACTCACCCAAGCCCAATTTTGACTGCTCGGCCATGCCTTGCATTTCTTGATAAAGTGACTGTGCTTTGATGTCCATAAGATGCTCCGCTTGCAAAAGACGAAATGACGTAGAATGACGTTAGTGTCGTTTGAGTTGACTAACTACTTATATAGCTACTATAGCTATAGCAAGGTAAGTGCCAAATAATAAGCGGAAACGATAAAAAAAATAATCAATAAATTCAATGAATTAGATACAAAAACCAAGAATTTAAAGGTGTCATATTCTTGACAGAAGATATATCCAACCTGATATCAGGCTCAGACTTACCAATAAACCGTCATTATTTTAAGGTGTTAGTCAATCAGATAAAAAAAGCCACCTTTTTAGGTGGCTAAGGGGTTCGCATATGCGATGCTATAAAAATATCACAATATGCTAAGCAGGTAGTTCAATTCCCACTTCGCGCATTTTGGCGAGTTTGTAACGCAAGGTTCTGGGACTGATGCCTAACCTTTCAGCCACGTCTTTGCGACGACCTTTACAACTTTGTAAAGTATCAAGAATGATTTGATGTTCTTGTTGACGCAGTTCAGAGCCTAACTTACTGCTATCATCTTCAATATTTTCAAACGAGAGTTGAGAAGTCTGATTCAATAACCCTATATCTTGTTCAATCATTAAGTCTTCGGCATCAATTTGGTTACCCTCAGATAAAATCAGCGCACGCTGGATCACATTTTCGAGCTCTCGTACGTTACCTGGCCAATGGTGTTGTAATAGTTTGCTGCGGCCTGATGCCGTCAATTTAGATATTTCACAACCCTGTTTTTGGCAATGACGTTCGATTAAATGTTCTGCTAATGGAATAATATCACCGGCTCTTTTATCTAGAGGTAACCAGGTAAGTGGAAACACATTGAGGCGGTAGTATAAATCTTCTCTAAATTCACCCGCATCAACGGTTTGCTTTAAGTTACGGTTACTGGTTGCTATGACTCTGACATCTAAAGCGATGATTTTGCGCCCCCCTAGTCTTTCGACTTCTTTTTCCTGGAGTACACGCAATAATTTAACTTGTAGATTTAAGTCCATCTCACTGATTTCATCAAGTAAAATGGTGCCACCTTGGGCTTGTTCAAATTTACCAGGACAAGCTTGTATTGCACCTGTAAATGCCCCTTTTTCGTAACCAAAAAGTGTGGCTTCCAGCATATTTTCTGGAATGGCAGCACAGTTGATAGCCACAAATGTTTGTTGACTACGGTTAGATTGGTCGTGAATAAAACGTGCTAAGACTTCCTTACCTGATCCGCTAGGACCTAAGACCATGACCGTTGCCTCTGACCTAGCTACTTTTTTGGCTAAATCGAGTAACTGTAAACTACTTGGATCATCTGCCACGGGAGTGCGTGATTCTACTTTTTGTGCAGGTGCATAACGACCAACCAAATTAAGCAGCACTTCAGGGGCAAAGGGCTTAGATAAATAATCGGTTGCGCCATCACGCATCGCCTGAACAGCATCATCAATGGTGGCGTAGGCGGTCATCAATAATATGGCTAAATTGGGATATTTGTTTTTTATATTTTTGAGTAATGATAAACCGCTCATACCACCCATTTGAATATCACTCACCACTATGTCAACTGCTTGTTCAGACAACTGAACCATGGCTTGTTCGCCACTATCGGCCTCAATTACTTGATAACCACCAAGTAATAACGTGTCGACTAAAGCCTCTCTTAAACCTGCGTCATCTTCTACTATCAGTACTTTAGCTTGACTCATACTTTAGCTCCCCGCCGCATCTGCAAAATATTGTTGAGGCTGCGTTTTGTGTGTTGAAACAATGAATTGATTTGGTAAATGACTGGTATCATAAGTTGGTAAACATAGGGTAAAACAAGCACCACCATCGGCTAAGTTTGCAACTTGAACCTTGCCTTGATGAGACTGAGCAACACTCCTGACTACTGCAAGGCCTAAACCTGTACCATTACTTTTTGTTGTGAAAAAGGGTTCGAAAATTCTATTTAAATTTTCATTTTTAATACCGGGACCATTATCTGCGACAGATACATCAACCCAATCAGGGTTTTCACTATGACGACTTGCCGCGAGATTAATTACCGCATTTTTCGGTTTTACGGTTAACGCATTGTGAATAAGGTTTTGTAATGCTCCCACTAAAGCTGTTTTATTACCCAAAATAACCACGTCAGGCTCAGGTAAAGAAAGTACTAACTTAGCTTGTTGACTTTGCAACATGGCGTCTGCACCTTGCTGAACTTCTTGCATTAAGCTAGATAGTGAAATTTCGGTTATCACTTGCTCATCACCACTTTTGGCGAACAACAACATGTCGTTTACTTGGCTTTCTAGGTCTCGCAATCTTGAAACAAGTTTTTTACTGAACTTTTCTCGAGACGTTTTATTTAAGGTGTTGTTAGACAAGTTCGCGGCATACAACATAGCTGCCGACAAAGGGGTTCGAATTTGGTGCGCAAGGGAAGCGACCATTCTTCCTAAAGAAGATAACTTCTGCAAATGCCCAATACGTTGCTGTAATTGTCGGGTTTCAGTCAAATCAGTTAGCACAATAAGTTGCCCAGGCTCTTTTTCTAATGGAGTGATTGAAAGTTTGACTTTACGTCCGTCATATAGCGACACTTCGTGTCCATCATCTGCTTGAGGTTTGAATGAACGGGCTATTATGGTTCGCCACAACTGGCCATCTAAAGGTTCACCTAACAAGGTTTTAGCTAGGTTATTTGACTGCCTAACGATACCTTTGCCATCTATCACCACAACACCTGCTGGCATAACTTGTAGCAAATGCTCCAAACGATTAGCTTGTAAACGTAATGCCTCTAATTCCTGAGCATTGGAGTCATGTGACGCTTTCTGCAACGCCTCATGCCTGACCACTTCGCCTAGAGCAGATAAAGTATCACTCGGTGTTTCAATCAAGATGTTATTGGTACCCATACATTCCTCACGTCAAAACTTAGACAGAATAACTACAGGTGAGATAAAGCACATGCCATGCCAACTGAGAATCATAATAAAATCATAATCTTAGAGTGAGTTTTCATTAAAAAATGACGTCAATGAAATGACACAGTGGGCCTGATGTATGCCCATAACAAGATTTGGATAATCAATATACTTTGCTTTTCTCTGTGCTTTTCTCTGTGCTTTCTGTGCGCGGCACCCGGTGTTCTCGGTGGTTCAAATATCTGGTTCTTTGGCTTTTCAATTACAAATATTTTCACCACAGAGCGCTGCGCTACACAGAGCGCTGCGCTACACAGAGCAAAGGAAAGAAATTAAGATGAATGAATACATACCCAAAGCCATTGGAGTTGCAGCTAGGCGGCAAAGGAACTCAGCCCAATGAGCTTAAGCGAATAAGTAATTGAGGGTGAGTGAGAGCAGCCAACAACGCTGCTACTTCAAGGGAGACCGGTATAGAAGAGTTACAGCTAATCTTTACTAATATTGTACTTACGCATTTTTTCTACCAATGTAGTTCGGCGCATACCGAGAGCTTCTGCGGCTCTGGCGACAACCCAGTTTTGTTGCTCAAGGGCTTGGATAATCAAACTGACTTCTAAATCTGAAATGTATTCTTTCAGATTTAGGCCTTCAACAGGTAACTCAGTGGACAAGGTGTTATCAAGGCTATTATCGCCTTCTTCATTATCTTCAGTATCATCGCCACCAAACATTGCATTAATAGCATCACGCTCTAACAGCTCATCCGGATACTCAGGTTCGTAAGCGTCTACATCTAGATGTTTATACTTACTGGGCAAATCACACACATCGATAAGTTGATTCGGATATAAAATCATCAAACGCTCAACTAAATTTGATAACTCGCGCACGTTGCCCGCCCATTTGTGTTCCATCAGAGAGGTCATAGCGTTAGCCGTAAACTTGATTTGTGAGTTATCCAGCTCCAGTCTCGATACAAGCTCTTGCAGTAATAATGGAATGTCTTCTTTGCGTTCTCGTAATGCAGGGCTATCGATAGGAAAAACGTTTAGACGATAGTACAAGTCCTCTCTAAATTGCCCTTCCTCAATCATGATTTCCAAGTTACGGTGAGTGGCAGCGATAACTCTTACGTTGCATTTAATGGGTTTAGTACCGCCTACTCTTTCGTACGTTCTCTCTTGTAACACACGCAGTAATTTAACTTGCATTTGTAATGGCATGTCACCAATTTCATCGAGAAATAGCGTACCACCGTCTGCCAGTTCAAAACGCCCTTTGCGTGAACCAATAGCGCCAGTAAAGGCCCCTTTTTCATGACCAAAAAGCTCGCTTTCAAGCAACTCACCGGGGATAGCACCACAGTTAACTGGAATAAAAATACTGTCGGTTCGGTTAGATAAAAAATGGACGTTACGGGCTATAACTTCTTTACCGGTTCCCGACTCACCCAAAATAAGAACATTTGCTTCAGTAGGCGCAACTTGTTCAATTAAATGTCTAACACCTTGTATTTCTTTGCTTTTCCCAACCAAACTTCTAAATAAACGGGTTTTATTGTGCACACTCGTTTTGGTATGAGGCTGACTGCGCTTGTACTCCTGGCAACGATGCAACATTTGAGTCAGCGCAGCGTAAGTTAAAGGCTCGCTTATGGCCCCAACAATATTCGTCTGTGGCTCAAAAGTGACAAAATCGCCAACCAAAACAAAAGGTTGATAAGGAAATTTTTCACTGATATCGCAAGCTAACTCGGGTGTTGCCGCATCGATCAAAATAGCCTTGATATCATTGTTATTTCTAAGCTTTTCTATCGCAGAGCTGAATAAAACACTAGTACAAGGCTCCCCAAGAAAGGTCAGAATGGTACTTAGATTATTTGCCCGCGTTATGTCAGAACTAATAATCAAAATATTGCTCATTCCACTTCCAGCCTTATGTTGTTTTTATAATTAACTGTATTTTACGTGATTTTAACCATTCGAGGTGGGATAGCAATAACATTTAAGGCATATTTGATGACGGTACCTTTTTGAGTGGTTACTTTTGCACAAGAATTTTGAGACAAAAAAAGAGCAGTTTACTACTCACTACTCAATTTTATTCAAACATTATCTGAGCTTTAACTATTTAGCAAAGACAACACTTGGCCTTGTTGTTGATTTGCCATGCCTTGCACCGCAAGACTGGTTTGACTCAAGATACCTGCGGCGACATTTTCAGACGCAGCCTGAGCAAAGTCAGTATCTTGGATACGGCTTCTGGCCGCAGAAACATTGATATCAGTTTGCGTTAAATTTCGCGCTGCACTTTCAAATTGATTTTGAGTTGCACCTAAATCTGCTCTAGCACTACCGACAAACTCGGTCGCGTTATCAGCTATAGCTATCGCGTCTTCTGCACCTTGGGCAGTACTTAAATCCACATTCAAAATATCATTCAAGCCGGCCGCTACATTTTGCGTGGCCACACCAATTTTTTGTCCCCCATTAGCACGCACCTGAAAATCAATATTGCCATCACTGGATAACAAAGATTTACCCGCAAACTCGGTTTGCTCGATAGTTTGTGAAATATTCTCTTGAAGTTGGGTGACTTCTGATTGAATAGCCTTACGGTCGGAATCGCTTAACAAACCGTTACCCGATTGCACAGACAATTCACGTATACGATTCACATCTTGGTTAATTCCAGCTAGACCACCTTCAGCCACTTGTGTCAAAGAGACACCGTCAAAGGCATTCGAAATAGACTGACGATTACCTTCAACCTGAGTGGTCAAACGGTCAATAATCTGCTGAGCCGCGGCACCATCGGCTGCGCTATTAATACGCTTACCTGATGACAACTTCTCGAGTATAGACTCTTGCTTGTTTTGAACTTGCTGTAACAATGATGTATTAAATTCAGTATTTAAACCAATCATAGACTTATCCTCATGTATCTTGGGTAAAGATAGCAAAGAACTGGTCAAATGTTAAACATCCTTGATGTTATTAGTTTATACCTAACAACTTAAATACATACCTATTCAATTTATTTAGCGACTGTGAGCATAGGAAATAATGCATTCTCTTATGTTAATATTTTGAAGTGATGATGAACGGCATCGAGCAAATTATTACAGGGAGAGGCAACAAGATTTCTCTTATCTGCAACATCCACTAAAAATAAAGAACCTATACCGGCATTACTACCGGCCTCAATATCAGAGATGCGGTCTCCCACTAAAACAGATTGCGCTAAATCGAGGTTATGCTCATTTTTCGCCCTTAAGATCATTCCAGGTTTAGGTTTACGACATTCGCAATCTTCCACATAGGCAGCTAATCCAATAAGAGGATGGTGAGGACAAAAATACACATCGGTGACGTCAATTTCTTCTTTTTGAAACTCTTTCAACATCCAAATATTCAATTCAGAAAATTGATTTAATGTGTAATATCCCCGTGCAATACCAGATTGATTAGTAATTATAATTATCTTATATCCCTGAGATAATATGATCCTACACGCATCAAAAACACCATTTATAAAGTGGAAATATTCAGATGTACTTACATAATTTAGCTCAGTGTTGATAACACCATCTCGGTCTAGGAAAAACGCTTTGTTCATTTTGTTATCAGTTGTATGCATTTGTGAGCATTTATCTTTGATTTTCATTCAGATATATCTAACTATACAGATAATAAAAATGATAATAACTTGATAGGCCAAATGAATGAAGTTTACCGGCGCAGTATTGATAAATACAAATCACCCTCTGCAACTTGTTGAAGATATTCAGGTACCTAAGTTACTGGCGGGACAAGTATTAGTTAAAGTCGCATTTGCAGGTGTATGTCATAGCCAATTGATGGAACAAAGTGGTGAAAGAGGCATTGATAAATATCTGCCTCATTTGCTTGGACATGAGGGAACGGGCACCGTGATAGACATAGGTGAAGGAGTGAACAAAGTTAAGGTCGGCGATAAAATAGTGTTGGGCTGGCTCAAGGGAGATGGCATGGATGTTGGTGGAAGCGTCTATGATTCACCAATGGGTAAAATCAATTCTGGTGCAGTCACTACTTTTAGTGAGCTGACTGTAGTATCAGAAAATCGCTGTTATCCGTTGCCAGCTAACATCTCCATGCAAGAAGGTGTGTTACTAGGTTGTGCGTTACCCACAGGAATGGGCATAGTAAAAAATCAAGTTAAACCCGATTCAAATACCACTATTGGGATTTTGGGTTTAGGTGGTATTGGCATGAGTGCATTGATTGGCGCAACGTGTTTACCTCATAAATCACTGATTGCTATAGATACTAATGAACAAAAGTTAGCACTCGCAAAAACACTAGGTGCGAACTATTGTATCAATCCAGCCAAGCAAAACGTCAATGCGGAAATACAAGCATTGACTGCTGGGAAGATGTTGGATTTTGCAGTTGAAGCAGCGGGCGCTTGTCAAACAATTGAATTGGCCTTCTCGCTGATAAACAAACAAACTGGGAAATGTATTTTTGCGTCTCATCCTCCAGCGGGACAAAAAATCCAAATAGACCCATTCGAGTTAATTTGCGGAAAGACCATCACTGGTAGTTGGGGCGGATGCTCTCATCCAGAGCATATGAGCCAGTTTGTATCTAAAAATAAATCAAAGCTAAATTTTTCACCTTTTATGTCAAACACCTATAAATTAGCTAATATCAACATCGCAATGGATGATTTAGCTAAACAAAAACTCCTTCGAGCCATTATTTGTATAGATAATTAGGTAAATATTTCTGAGAAACCGAGTACGAGTTGATTCGTGTGAATTTTTACACCTTAGATTGTCAAACAACTGACTGGTCAAATAGGTCTAATTATTGCTTTAACAATATGACTATTAAAAAAATTAAAAACCATGCTAAAAAATATACGCCTACACATTGAAAAAGATGAACAAAAACAAACCGAACTTGATGAAAAGTTAGCCGGTCACATACTGACCACTCACAATAGCAATCTCAATGCATTTCAACGCTACATCCCTTCTTTATTGCCCTATGTGAAAAATACTGACTTAGCCAACCACTCGATTTTCATCAATAAATACGGTGAAAATAATATTGTTGATTACGGTATGGGCCGCACCTTTTATGGCTTTCATCCCGAAAAAGAGGTGCTCGAGCAGTTGTCTCGGGTTGAACAATACTGCCCTGAAATTATTTTCGAAGCACCTCAATCAAACCATGGGGATGACACTTGCCAAGCATCAAGCATTGAAGAACTACAAAGTGTCAAACTCAGAAACCAGCAACAAGCCATGCCATATGAAATTGAATGTTTAGTGGTACTCGGGTGTGGCCTAGGTATTCATTTAAGTCATTTATTAAAACAGCACAAAATTAAAAACTTACTGATTTACGAGCCGGAATTACAGTACTTCCAATGTTCAGTTATGACCACGTCTTGGCAAGATATTTTTACCTTAGCAAAAGTACACAATACCGCTATTTTTCTGCAACTTGAAAAAGATGGCAGAGACCTGATTAAAGACGCAAACGAACTAATTGAGCATTGTGCTATTTCCAGCTTTCATATTTACAAACACTACAACCATCAAGTGTTCGACTCGTTATACAAAGATTTATGCGAACGAAGTTGGAGTGAAATTGAAGACAGTGGCTTTAAACTGAAGTCGAAGGAAAGTTACTTAGACTTTCTGCCAAGTTGGACACCCAACATAGACTTAGCAAACCATTCGTTGTTGGCCGCTCCGAACGATAAACTGGCAAACAACCTTAAATCTTTTAAAAAGTTTTTCCCTGAAATTTATAAAGAATACAAAGATTACACACCTAAAAAATGGCTGCCAGTAGCCAATGCTTCTGGTGAAGTCAACCTTGTAAAAATAGACAGCTTACACTCGTGGTACGGTGAGTCTCCTAAACATGATTGCACCTTAAATTTCGAAAACTTTAACGAACAACCCAACAAAGATGGTCTAGTACTGGGCTACAGAGGCACCAAACTCGCCCACTACATCCATTATCAATTTGTAAAAGAAACCGAAGAACTACTAAAACAAGCCGAAGAAGAAGTAGGCGTCCTTCCCGAAAATGTGCCATCAATCATTATGTTTGGTTTAGGTGTAGGTTACCAATTAGAAAAATTACTTGATGAACATACAGTCGAAAAGCTGTTTATCTGTGAGCCAAACCCAGACTTTTTTTATGCTTCGCTGTTTGCCATAGATTGGCAAGCTATATTTGAAACAGTGGAAGAATCAGAAACACGGATATACTTAAATATAGGCGACGACGGTACTAATTTATTCAGAGATTTACTGAGCCAATTCTACGCCATTGGCCCTTATATTTTGAACAGTACCTACTTCTATCAAAGTTACTACAATGCCGCTTTAAACTCCGCTATCAGCCAACTAAGAGAACAGTTACAAGTGGTGATATCCATGGGCGAATATTTCGACCATGCTTATTTTGGAGTCGCACATACCAAAGAAGGCATGAGGCGGAAGATCCCTGTTTTAGAGGCTAATCCAGCAAGCAAACTCAATTACGACAATAAAGAAGTACCAATATTTATTGTAGGCAATGGCCCGTCTTTAGACAGCTCGATTGATGCCATCAAAGAATGGCAAGGCCAAGCGATAGTAGTTAGCTGTGGAACGGCCCTACAAGCCTTACACCGGCACGGAATCACGCCGGATTTTCATGCCGAGATAGAACAAAATAGAAGCACCTATGACTGGGCTGTGTTGATAGGCGATTTAGACTACTTAAAAAACATCACCCTCATATCATGTAATGGCATCCATCCTGACACCTGCGACTTGTACAAAGATGTACTGATAGCGTTTAAAGAAGGCGAATCTTCTACAATATCTGCACTCAACGTATTGGGCCGAAAAAACTTTACAACACTACTCAACGCTTTTCCCACTGTTAGTAATTTTGTCATCGACTTATTCAGCACTATCGGGTTCACCAGTATCTACCTAATTGGTGTCGATCTGGGTTTTGTCGATGTTAAGCATCATCACTCGAAGTCTTCTGGTTATTACCAAGAAGATGGAAAAGAAACCTACGACTACACAACAAGTGCAAACACCTCCTTAATAGTGCCGGGAAATTTTCGCCCCACAGTCAATACTAAGCACGAGTTTAAAGTCTCACGGCAAGTAATCGAACAAGTCACTAGTTCTAAACCCAAAGAACAGGAGTTTTATAACTGCAGTGACGGCGCAAGAATTAAAGGAACACTGCCTATTAGGACCGATGATTTGCTAATAATGGCTACTGAAAATCAAAAAATACAAATCGTTGAAAAACTAAAAACACTAATATTTTCAACCAAAGAACTTGACAATTATATTGAAAAGTTTGAAAAACAGTTTTCTCATGATTTATTGATAGAGGAACTCAGTTCTTTTGAAACACTTTTAGAAAAAGATGTGGCAAGCAAAGACGATACTCAGAAGATAATCACAAAACAAAAAGAAATGCTGTTTACGTCATATAAAAAGGGTAACTCACTACTATTTTATTATTTGTATGGGACTGTGAATTATGCAAATGCAGTTTTGACAAAATTAATCAATACACAATCAGAGTCAGCCATTACCAACGAAATATGTAATCTAGCTAAGGAAAAATGGCTCCATACAATAGAAAAAATAAAACTGATTTTACTGGATGATATGCCCAATGATTTTGATACGTCCACTTACGGATTGCATACAAGAGAAGCAAAACTTTTAGCCATGAAATACCGAAAAGAAAAGCTATTAATTGTTACCGATTCTGAAAAATTCAAGAAAGTCGCCCAACACTATTTAGCAACATATTACCCGTGGTTAGAAAACTTCCACATTCTGACATCGCAAGACAGCTTAAACTATAATCAACAGCCAAATTATTCAGTGTATTACTTAGCAAACACACAAAACGTCATTAAAGGCGAGGATAGTACAGTTGTATTGACAACCAAAGTTGAAAATATGAAATATGCCAATAGCGAAGTTAATTATCTATTTATGCCACTGGTAAATAAAAAAGTAGCTCTAACCGACACTGTGACATACATACACATAGCATTGCGATATTGCCTAGGTAACCACAATAGTCCTATAGTACTTCCTAAAACTTTTGTTAGTGACACATCTGATTTTGGTGAACAGCCCATCGAAATACCTACAGAGAGTTATTATTTATATGATTATTGTTGGTATTTGTGCCTATACCCTAAAAACTCTAATTCCAATCTAGAGATAGAAAAAATTTCAAATCACGGTTCAAGGGGGAAACGTTTGCTAGAAGAGCTCAAAATGAAACATCTTGTTTTAAAGCCCATTTCACACGAGAACATGTGTGAACTAAGAACAGGACATTCAGTTTTGTTAAGGTCAATACGGGAGCAAAGTAAATGAAAGCAGTGTTGCTTGCCGCAGGATTGGGTTCAAGGTTAAAACCATTAACCAATACAATACCTAAGTGCCTAGTACCCATTCTGAATAAACCACTGTTGGACTACTGGTTAGAACTAACTCTAGAATCCAAACACATAAGCGATGTTTACATTAACTTGCATTATCTCAAAAATAAAGTGACAGAACATATAGCCACTCATTGGCGACACGAAAAACGGATTACTCTATACAGTGAAGAACAACTAAAAGGCACAGCAGGTACTTTAAATGGGCTAAACAAGGAACTAACCGGTAGTCCCTTACTAGTCATACATGCCGACAATTTATCTAAGTTCAACCTTGATAGTTTTATTCACGCTCACCAAACAAGGCCAGATAATTGTGTTATGACTATGATGCTATTTAAAACCGATGCTCCTTCAACTTGCGGCATCGTAGAGCGTGATGAAATGGCAAGGGTAATTACCATGCATGAAAAAGTTCCTAATCCTCCTGGAAATTTAGCTAATGGTGCGGTGTATATATTTGAGCCTGAAGTATTAGATTGGATAGTAGGCAACGAAGCAGCAGACATTAGCGCAGAAGTAATCCCGGCTTTTCACGGCAAAATTTATTCATGGCTTAACAATGTATACCACCGTGATATTGGTAATCCACAAAGTTATGCATTAGCTCAGCAAGAGTTCACTAAACGCTAACTTTATGGAATTGAGCTTTACAAAAGCTGCACAATCGCTCGATTAAAGCGTTTCGCATCTATAGGTTGATTGCCAACATTACTCACTTGACATGCCGCGGCCACAGAGCCAATAAATGCAGCTTCCCAAATATTGGCCCCAGCCGCCATTGCAATTGCTGAGGCCGCAAATAAGCAATCACCTGCACCAGCTGGATCAACAGGATTAGCAGCTAAAGCTTTTACTCTATCATTATCCCAATGGCTATCATTGATCGGATTGTGAATTAATATCCCTTCATCGGCAAGTGTCACAAACAGATTTTTACACTGCGCCTCTGCGGTTAATTTTTGGGCTAATATCACCAACCCATCTCTATCATTTTTAAGGGCCACTCTAATTTCACGCTCGGTAGGCGTAATTAAATGCATATTCTTAAATCTAGAGATATCTCCAACTTGTGAGGAAGTTTGACTATCGGCAGCAAGAATAACGTCCTTATCAGCAGCAAAAGCTATGATGTCATCAACTAAAACTTGCGGTAACATGCCATAATTAAAATCTGAGAAGAGAACAACATCGGCTGTATCAATCGCAGACTTAAGAGCATTACCTATAGTGGTTTTCAAGGCCTCAGATATGTCGTGAGATCTGACCTCGTTTACTCTAAGTAAGGTTTTATTACCTACACGATAACGAGTCTTCAAAATAGTAGGTCTTGTATCATCCTCATAAACGAAAGGTTTAACACAGTATTCGTTTAGCCTCTGGCGCACAAAGTTAGCATGCTCATCTTGCCCCACAACAGAAAAATAACTGACGTCCGCAGCACCCAATGATTTAGCATGCCCAGCGACGATGCCTGCGCCACCTAAAAAGAACTTCGACTCTTCTGGAGTAACGACAATAGTAGGATCTTCTTGGGACATTCCCACAGCACTGCATTGTACATATTGATCAACAATGGTATCCCCAATCACCAGTACTTTTTGCAGGCTAATTTTATCAATGATATCGAGAATATTATCGCGGTTTATCTTATGCCTTGCCAAGTAACCGTTCAACTTATCAGATTGCACATCGGCAGATGCGGGCCTATTGCCAAGATATGAATACGAGCTAGATCGACTATTACCTGAACTAAAAATAAGTTTTCCGCCTAAGGCTTCCAACACAGATTTTTCAGGGTTAAAGGTATTTTCGTACTCTTTACCTTTCACCACAGCCCAGGGTTTTATGTGTTTTATCAAATTTTCAACAGATTGTGTGCTGATAAATGCCCGGTCGACATATTCCAAAGAAGAGATAACCTCAAGTCTATGTTCTTCATTCAAATATTCTGGATTGTGAATAATCTGATCCGAATTCACAGCAACAACCAGCATTTCGCCACATTCTTTAGCAAAGCGCAGTAAACGCACATGTCCAGGGTGCAAAATATTAAAATTGCCACTGACCAATACGACTTTTCGCCCAAGAAAAGTTGACTCTAATAGATTATTTTCCGATTCAATTTGTTGTTTTAACATAGCGTAAAAGGAGCCACCTAACTGTTATATTGCCTAAACTTCTCGGTCGTATTTCAACAACTACGATAAGTCACATATATTCATCTTATGGTCGCCAAATAAAGTAGCATTAATTTTATTGATTCTCATCAACACAGACAAAACTTACATACTGCTGACTTCTGCCCCAAAAACCAGCAAAAGATGCAAAATCAACCTCCTCAATTGAACTCCCATCTAACAGTTTTTTAACTGCGGTAACATAGTCGGTAATAGCCTGTGAAGTGATGGGTTGAGAGTCGTTTATCTCAGCGCAGATATCACTTAACAAGTTAAAAACACCTATCCATAATTGTTCGTCTGCAGAGCCCCAAACCGAATGGTGATTGTTATACAACACCTCTACTTTAGCTTTAATTGATGCAGACATTTGTGCATCACTAACATGTGACGGTTCATTTTTATTTAAGAAGTTGATTTCTAGGCTTTTATACTGTGTGATCAAATCAGATAGTGAACCATTGTTGTTCTCTATCAATTCTTTGTACCAGCGCCAATCCTGCTTAAATGTAGGACTCGCACCTAAATATTCAAAGTTATCCTGAAGAGTTGTCGCGGCTTCTTCTACGGAGAATTGATAGTTCCTCCCCCACGGGTGTAATATTACATCAGCCACCCAATCTTCTGTCATCCGACTCACAAATTTGAGATGCGCAAGGTGTGGTCCAAAAAACTGGCATAACTTAGCCATTTTTTGTTCACTATCATCAGATTCAAAAAAGGGAAATAACATCCTTCTCATAACATCAGCCAATAAAGATACATAAGTCGCAGTGGTAACAACCAATACGCCTCCAGGCCGGACATATTTGGACATTTTATGAAGCAGCTTCGACGGATTGTCCTGACCTGGTAATAAACCTTCAGCCAAGACCAAATCGTATACTCGATTATCTTTGTAATCTTCGATCAAACATTGCTCAAGCTCAATCGATGATGCGCAATTAAAATCACCATCATTGATTCTAGACTCAAGGTACTTGAATCCTACAGTTGATCCTTCGACCAACTTATACAGTTTTGGCTTTAAACTAGCTGTATATAGCGCATTATCACCAGAACCGGGACCGAACTCCAGGACACTACAGTTCTCAACCATTGCAGGTGGAATACCTAGTTGCAAATAAAGCCCCCGGCGCCGATTGAAATGCTCATTGCCCTTTTTAACTTCCTGTCTTACCGGCACAGAACCAAAACTATTATAAAAACTAACAAAATTTCCCACTACAACCTCTTTATGGTTATATAAATATGATACAAATCGATACCTACATTCCAATGGCTATTCATGATTTTAAAAAAACATAGAATGTTTACAATCGACCCATTGTTTATTACAGTATGATTTGACATCGTATATGCAATTGAATTGATCTTATCAATTAATTAAATTTAACTACTTAAATGTATCGGCGAAAGATTGAAGACCTTAAATTAACAAAGGTTGAAATAAGCCAATATGCTACAAACATATAATTAAAACTAGAATTTAATGATCTGAATGAAACATTCCTTGATACGCGTCATTTGTGTTCACTGGGCACAAGCAATGTTGCCTCAATACTGAAGCGGGTTGAGTCAGACTGATTGGGCATTCCACAATGGAGTAACTCATCATGAAAGACAATGAAATCACCCGGCTTAGTCGACAAATTCATAATATCTAATGTATTAATATCTTCATCAAACTTGGGTTTAGTCACAGCCGAACCGTTTGTTTCCCCGTGATACTTCCAGTCGGATCGTAAATGTGAACTTGGGATAACCCGCAGGCCACTTTTACCTGGTTGCGTTTCGATGGCGATCCATATTTTTAATCTACGCATACCTGGCGCAATCTCGCCATGCCCTAAATCCCAGAACCATTTATCCGCGTGAAAATCGCCAATATCGTCGTTTCCAGGCCTGACGACCCTCCAATACATTTCTTGCCAACCGGAGCCGTCTTCTCCGGTAATTCCTTGAATATTCAACTCTTTGGTTAAGTGCTTGAAAAATTTCAATAACTTAATGCTTTCAACCGCAGCAGGTCCCAAAATTCTTGCTCTTTTAGGCCAAAGCACTCTGTGATTCACTTCGTCAGTAATCAAATGATAGTTTTTCATGCCAGCTGTATAGAATTGACAAGACAATTCAGGATATAGGGAAAGGATCCTACTCAGGTAGCTATCAAAAATTAGGCTTTGCAATACCGCAAAATCATCACTTGGCATCTGCCCGACGACGTATCCGGGTGCCCCATCAATTTCAGCCAACATTATCAATCTCCCCTATGGCGAAATAAGACTCAGCATTATTTCGGTTTTGTCTGCGTGACTTTGCTTTGCGGCTTCAATAACCTTCATCACATTTATCGCCTGAAAAGGCGTAACGTTTAGGGATTTACCGTTGGTAAGGCAATCACATATGTTCTCATAGTAGAGGCTATGCTGACCTGACTCAATAGCGACTCTATGCTCGCCTATCTCATTGTAAACGGTTCCAAAAATCTCATCGTTGTGACCAAAATCCTCAGCAAGTGGTGAGTTCAACATAGACGCTTTAGCGTCTGTGAATTTAGTACTATATACACCCTTTGTGCCCTCTATATAATATCTAAACGGTGATTCAATAGCATAAACACTAGATCGAAGGACTACTTCTAGCTCTGGATAAGTGCAGCGGATTGAGAAATAGTCCGATGTTTTAGATGATGGTCTTAATTGTCTAATTGATGCGTTAACAGAACTGGGGAAACCAAACAGGCAGAGCATCTGATCTATCAAATGAGGCCCCATATCGTAAATAAAGCCATTGGCCGAAAGCGGTTGTTCTTTCCATCTATCATTGAGAATGGGCTTATATTTGTCAAATCTGGACTCGAAATATCGAATGTCCCCTAAACTGTTATCAGCGATTAATTTTTTGACTGTAAGAAAATCCCCGTCCCACCTTCGATTGTGAAATACGGATAACAATACGTCATTCTCGCTGGCTATTTTCATTAGCTCTTTAGCCTGAGCAACCGTCTCAGTAAAAGGTTTATCAACCACCGTATTAACGCATTTTTCTAACAGGTACTTAGCGGTGTCAAAATGACAAAAATTGGGAGTTAATACAATTGCCAAATCCACTTTTTCCGCGTTAAGCAAAGCTTCAACGTCAATAAATATTTTAACCTTCCCGGCAATTTCATATACTTGCTCAGGGGATTTTGACGAGACAACTGCTGTTAATTTAAGTGATGGGCAACGCTTAAGCAAAGGTAAATGAAAATGCTCTGCTGCGCCGCCCAAGCCAATAATGACCGTGTTCACAATCCAACCAATTCCAACGCAGGAAGTGGCAGTATAAAACGCCCTCCGCGTTGAATAAATTGAGTATGTTTATCGATTATCGGTTTTGCATAGTTCCAAGCCAGCACTATAACTACCTCTGGCTTGTCTTGATAGAGTTTATCAGTTGAAAAAACCGGAATATGATGTCCTGGAGAATACATTCCTTGTTTTACGGGGTTATCATCAATTTGGTATTCTAGAAATTCTGCTAAGCCAAAATGATATACAAGTGTGGTGGTACTGTGAGATGCGCCATATCCAATTATTCTTGCTCCGCTGTCTTTAAGCTCTTTACATAACTTTCTGCACTCTTCCCTCAACTTATTGATATTTTTCGAATACATAAAATACGTTTCCGCATCGTGCATTTTTTGATTGTATTCTTCTTTTAAAATATCTAAAAGTCTAGAGCTTGCTTGTCTTTTCTGGCCTTTCTTTTGAGCTGTCACTCGTATTGAACCACCTTTTGCCTGCAGTGCTATAGCGTCAATTAATTCTAGCCCTGATTTTTCAAACAGCGTATTCAATACTGCAACAGTGAAATAGGAAAAATGCTCGTGATAAATATAATCAAACATATTGATTTTCATTTGCTCTGGATGATAACCAGTTAGAACAACAAATACACCGTCATCACAAAGCAGATTCGCTACATTCTCGGTAAACGCCAATAAGCCATCAATGTTTGCGAACATGTAATTTGCAGTGACCACCGATGCCTTGCCATGATCTTCGATTATTTGCTTGCAAGTGCTTCGCGAGAAAAAATCGTTGATGGTAGGAATACCAGACCCATTAGCTTTTTGTGCAATTTGAGAAGCGGGCTCTACACCTAACACTTTTACTCCATCTCGTTTAAACGCTCTTAGCATGGTTCCATCATTACTGCCTAGATCAACGACAAGAAGGTCTTCGGCTGGCGCATGGTTTTCTAACACGTCATCAGCATAAGACTGATATTGGTTAGTCAAACCAAGGGTAACGCTGGTTTCATAGGTATAGGTTTGGTAGCTGATTTTAGGTGACAATATATGCGGAAGAAATACATATCCGCAGTTCTGACACAGCGCCTGCTCTAGCGGAAAACAAGGTTGTGCAACATCAAACCTGTCTTTAGATACAAACTGATCTTCTGGAGGCGTATCTGCAAGCTTCAATACGGTGACAATGTCATCACTTTGACATATTTGACAATGACTATCACAACGCATGTCTTCGCTATTCATCGGAATCCTCTTTGATCTATTAATTGCTTGAGGTTTTCGATGTACTGCTTAATCGCAGAGGTTTCCTCAACTGAAGGGGCCCACGAAGCATATACCGTTTCCTCAGGGTTAAACGGTCCTAACGTAGTTTCATGAAAAACTGCCACGTCAGATATAATCATAACCGTGTGATAAACCTCTATATTGAAACGATAATAAAAAGGCTTTCCTGAGTTATATTCACCTAGTTCAATGACACTGGTTATCTCGCCTGATGCGTCAAACAGAACAATATCGACTTCGCCCTGCATAATATGAAACGATTCACTTTTTGATAGATGCTTATGAGGCCTGACATAAATATCTTTTTCATGAATGATTAACATCTCGTGTACCTTGTCGCTCTCATTGCTATGAGTACACAGTCGACTCTGTCGGCGGCTAGATTTTTTCGCAACCGACTCAAGAAAAGCGATCGTATCTCGGTCTACCTTAACTATCGGTTCCGAAGTGTAAAGCACGTCTTCAGTTACATATTTATAGGTCATGAAAAATACTTATGAATGCTTCTGGCACTATTTGGGAAAATAGACAAAAATTCTCCTCCAGCGGCAGTGAAAGCCGAATTTTTTTCGATGATTTTGTGCTCACTCAATGGGTTGACACTCAACATACACAGTTTCAGTGTAGGGTCAGAAAGTACGTGAGAGCCGACTATAGGAAGCCTCGATCCTGGCATGAATTTACCTATTTTATTTGGCTCATCATCAATCACAACATTGATCAAATCATGTATTTGAAATGACCAGATGAAAGTGCAAGCCAAATGCCCAGCCCCAAAAAACGCGACCTTACCATTTGCTTTCACTGCTGCTTCAAAGTAATGACGCACTTGATTTTTAATAGGTGAAAACTGTCGGGCATAATAGGTTGCTCGTAAAAATTCAGCTTTGAGGTCGTGGGATTTCCGTATTCCTCGACTTGAATGAGTATCGCTTGGCTTAACCACGGCCACCAATGAATTTTCCATCGGATATGGATAAACGGTAAAATCGATTAAATCAAAGCCTTGTGCCGATAAGGTAGATTTTAATGTTTCTTGCGTAAAATAATACACATGCTCTTCCCAAAGCATAGTGTAATCGCATCCGTTTAGTGAATTTTCACAATCGGGCAATTCCAACACGATATAACCGTTGCTGTTGACAAGTGCCTTTAATGCTTCAAAAAACTCATTTAAATCATAAGCATGCTCCGCAATATGTCGCACAATTAAGATGTCAACCTGTCCGTTCTTTTTTACAATATTTGTGGCGTTTTTCGTATTAAGATGCGCTTGTACACTCTCTACTCCAGCATTCTCAGCAATACCTAAATCTTGGGTAGCTTTAATCTCCCAAGTTGACAAACCGAATTTAGCCAGTCTTTGTAATGTAGAAGTATCTTTAAAACTCACTCCAGCGACGACAGTATCATTGTCAATTCCGGGTAATTGCAGTAATTTGCTAACCAAATCATCTAAGTGAGGTTCAGGCTCTGAATAGGTTATCCAATCGTACTTCGGTACCAATTTATTACATGGCAGCGGATTGACCAAACATAATAATCCCGTTTTTGAACATTGTCCTAGAACAATAGGATGTTGCACTTCATCATCATCTTGATTAAGTAAGTAGCGGTTAGAAACAGGTTGGTCACCAATGTCCAATAATTCATTTACGGATGTATTTAAGTTATGAAATTTCATTTAGTTTACATCCTCAGATACTAATCTCACGGTTTTTGCCAGACCTTCTTCTAATGATGTGAACTTAAATGCAGGAAAATAGCTAAACAACTTATTTGCACTAAATACGTTATCAACTTTATCTTTAGTTCTAGGATTTTGTGTAACTGATACCGTGGAGCCCATGTTCTCAGTTAGGCTCCTTAAAATATCTTGAAATGAATGACTTACCCCGCTTACAAGATTCAATAGTCCGGCGAAATTTTGCTCTATCATAAGACAAACAAGTCTTGCGACATCTTCAACATAAACAAATTCTCGCAATTCAGAACCATCGCCCCAGAGAGTAATGTCGTGCCCTGTTAAACTTTTATCGATAAAGCCAGCAGGACCATACCCTTTGGACGTATCACCAAGACCATAAATAAGCGGCGGCCTGAGAATCGCTATAGCGTTTACGTTAACTACTTTGGCTAACAAATACTCCGCTGTAAGTTTACTTATACCGTAGTAACTACGTGGTTGAGTGGGTGTCGACTCGTCGATGTTTAGGTTCTGGACATCCTCACCATACACAGCTGCTGAGCTAAAAAAGATCAGTTGCTTCACTGGATTATTCAGTAAAGCTGCAGATAAGTTCTCAATAATGCGCTGGTTTTTCTTATATATTGAGAGATCATCACCTAACTGTTTTTTAATCGCCGCGCACACAATAACCACGGTATCAGGTGTTAATACCTTGGCAAGTTGTTGAACGCTTTTGTCTGCCAATAAATCGATTTGTTGAGAAGAGGAACCATCAACCGAATGTTCAGGGAAGAAAAGGCTTAACTGTTCGAACAAATGTCGACCAATAAATCCATTGTGTCCTATAACCAAGATGTTCATCAGGCTGAACCTAGCTTATTTCTGTTTGCACTACTCTTAAATTCAGCAACCTCTAACGGGTTCCTGGCATAATACTGGTCCGCCAACTTAGATGCTGCGCTGCTGACTAGGTTGGTATAGTAATTATCTTTTAAGTTGACGTTTAACGGAGAAAAGCTATTTCTAAACCTAAAATCAATCGACCATCGAGTATTTCCAGACGTATTTTTTTCTTGGCCATGGATCATGCAAAGAGAAAACATTAAATAGTCCCCAACTTTCATCAATGGCGCATAAAGCTTAGAACGATCTAAATCGTCTATTTCTTTGGTTGCATATAAAAACCCTATTTGATTTTGCTTCGAACCTTTTGTAATTGTGTCATGGTCTAAACGCTCAAAATCTAAGGGACCCAAATTTTGACTTTTAGGCATTACGTTGACAGCGGCACCTTCAACAAAGTCTTCCAGCGGCACAATGCAAGACAGTTCGTATGCTGTATTGCCATAGAAAGTATCTCTATGTAAACCGATATTGTCTTCTTTGATATCCGGTCTACTAATACGTAAATAGGGTACGGCTTGAAGATCGATATCTGGCCCGACTATATGCTGAAAATGATTCAGGTTCTGCAGAGCCAACTCTTTATGCAACTGTGTTTTTTGAATGACTTGCGTGAGCTCATAATGCAGCTCTCGGTGCTGTTGTTCGCTAATTACATGTTTATGATATTCGTTTAACCTGATTTTTTGTCCAAACTGCACATTTACAAACTTCTCACAGACCTTTCTCAATTCCCAAACCATATCAGATTTGGAAAACGTCCCTTCGCAGAACCCTTCTTCGGTATATTGATGATTTGCTGACAACATAAAAGACTCCATATTAAAAAGGCCCTTTAAACCAACTACCCGGTACGTCGTGATGTCCTGACTGTTCGAGCGGTGAATGCGCTTCAAGGCTTTTCTTACTTCCCAATAGTTCGCTAATTTTACATGCTATAGCCTGAGCGCATGGATAAAAATCTTTTGTTAATCCGTAGCTAGTTGGCTCTGGATAGTCCGGCAAACCCAACCTGACAGGAGCTCGGTTAAAGTGGCCAAAACAATTCTCGGATAAATTCGCTAAAATTTCAGCGCCACAAGAGAATTCTTTTCTTGCACTATCACATACCAATAGATGTCCAGTTTTTTCAATAGAGCTATGCAGAACTGACCAATTGATCTGATGCAAACATGCAGTATCTATAACTTCGCAGTCAATGCCCAACTCAGCTAAATGCTCAGCTGCTCGCAGTGCTTCAAGCAACATATAGCTGTTTGCCACAACAGTGATATTTTTACCTTCTCTGACAATCTGAGTATGTTCAAGTGGCTGTTCCAGCGAAACAATACTTTCCGTATGACAACTTTGTTGATGCAGCCAGCGATGTTCAATAAAAAGTACTGGATTGTCATCCATAATGGCTTGATGAAGCTGCTGTGCTACATTCTCGGTACGACTCGGAACAACCACTTTCAACCCGGGCACGTGAGCAAACCAGGCTTGTAAGTTTTGAGCATGTGTAGGCCCCTGTCCCCAACCTCTGCCAATGATAAGTCGAATAGTGATAGGCACTTTCATCATACCATTGAACATGTAGTGCCATTTGGCAGCATTATTGACAAGCTGGTCCATAGCCAGCAAGAAAAAGTCCAGACGTTGGTGAGTCATTAATACGCGACTACCTGCAATTGCAGCACCTATACCGATACCCGTCATTGCATTTTCCGCTGTAGGCATATCAAAAACGCGTTCAGAACCGAAAGCTTTAGCCAATCCAGACGTAGTACCAAAGATCCCTTTAGGATCATCAATGCCCAAACCAAAACTTAGCATGCTGCTATCCATTTGCATGGATTGATGTTGGGCACGATTTATCTCATCAGCAAAGTTTGCAGTCTCAAGCATAAAGATACTCGTAATTTTGGTCAATTGAAGGAAACTCCGCAGCTTCTGCCAAACTAAAAGCCTGACCAATTTCTGATGAAATCGACGCTATTATCTTATCTTTTGAAAAGGTTGAAGGTAGCTGTACTTCGGCTAGAACTAATGGGTCTCTTTTTAACCAGTCTTCTACTTCTTGTTTAGGACGATATCCTAGTTCGTCATCATAATTTGGTCCACAATGCTCTCGATGACGGTAGGTATGACATTCCATTAAAACAGGTCCTTTCCCTTGAAGTATACTTGTTTTAGCCTCATTGGCAGCTTCGGCCACAGCAACCACATCATTACCATCCAATTCGATTGTGTTGGCACCTATAGCTTTAGCCAGATCGATAATGCTGCGATTGCTTGGCTGCCTAACATCAAGAGAGCTATATACTGAATAACGATTATTTTCGCACACAAACAACATCGGCAGAGATTTAAGCACAGCAAAATTAAGCGACTCATAAAAAGCCCCCTCTTCCGTAGCCCCTTCTCCAAAATAAGCGACCGATATAGCACCAGTGTTTTGGGTTTGAAAATGTAGTGCGTGCCCTACGGCGAGCGGAATGCTATTAGCAACGATAGCCGTACTAGCCATAAAGCCCGCATCTAAATCACATAAATGCATGGAACCGCCTCGTCCGCCGGTGCATCCCGTTTTTTTACCATAGAGTTCGGCAATCAACTTATTGACTGAACCACCTTTTGCTAGGTAATGGGCATGTGCTCGATGTGAACTATAGACTTTATCGTCAATGGTTAAAGCTGAAGATACCCCAACTGCAACCGCTTCCTGACCAATTGATAAATGAGTAGGACAACGCATCTTTTGCTCAGAATATCGGTTAGCAATCTCTTCTTCTACTAAGCGAATACGCAGCATTTGTTGGTACAAGTCAGATAGTGGTTTCATGGCATGAACCAATGGAAGTCACCGGAATAACCAACCTTTTTGAAAAAAGCCTTCCACTCATCTACATGCAAGATTGTTTTGGCGGTCAAATTCCACTCATACATGCGCTTTTCCTCTTTCTCATTTCTAAATGCATCTACAGTAATAAACGCATTACCTTTACCTACCCGCTCAATTTCCTGCAGTGCTATTGCACATTGATCTTGCTCTAGATTGTGAATAGTATTAATGCTGATCACTGAATCAAAAAAGTTATCTTCAAATGGAAGGGATGTTGCACAGGCAATATTTAAACGGTCTTTCACTTCTTCTTTGGCATGACTGACCGCATACTCTGATATGTCTACGCCCCTAGCATCCAACCTAGGTAGAGCTTGCAACAAGTCATATAGCATGAAACCTTTCGCACAGCCGACATCTAACAAAGCGCTTTGCTCAGTCAAGGAAAAGTGTTTAATAATATCAGGCACAACCGGCTGCCAGAACCTAGACATGTAAGAAAAACCACCGTAACCATACAGGCGTTCACCATCAAAAAACTCTTCTCCAAACTGTCTTGCTATTGCTTGGACAGCAGGTGTTTTCACTTCATTTCTTCCCGTGAGATCGCGTTTACTTTTCGGGTAGTTAGCTAATAAATCAATTTCCACAATTAGACCTTATGAATATATTCGAGGGGCTGGAGTTTTAGGGTCTCAAAGTTGTTTTTGGCCCATTCGATAGTGCGAGCTAAGCCTACAGTAAGACCGATGGTCTCTTGCCAATCCAGCTCTTTTCTCACACGTTCAGAATCAAGCAAATACATGGCATCTTTTCCCGGCCTATCTTCAGTAACCTCACAAACATCTTCGAAGTTCACCGACAACATTTGGCAAATCTGCATAATTAGGTTGCGTATTGAAACCGATTTCTTGGTTGAAATATGATAACAAGATCCGACTATTCCGCTGTCTCCTATTAGTTTGGTCGCATTAGAAACATCGTCCATGTGTATAAATGAGCGTTCAGAGTGCCCACCACCATGTAAAGGCAGCTTTAATCCCATCATAATCGACAATATAGTTTTTGGAATAATTCTATAGAGCTGCTGTCCTTCACCATAAACGTTTGCAGCTCGGGTAGACACAACTGGAAATTGATGAACATCAAAAAAGGTTTTTAAGCTCATATCAGCCGCGGCTCTTGACACTGCATAAGGAGTACTTGGATTAAATGGGTGGCTTTCATCCACAAAACCAGAGCAACTGCCATACACTTCAGGGGTGGAAATATGGATGTATTTATCCAGATAGTCTTTGTGCCGCAGTATATTATGCAATTTAATAGTTGATACCACATTGGTGTTAAACCAATGCTCTGGAAACTCCCAGCTCTGTCCAACCATACTTTGTGCAGCAAAATTATATATATGGGAAGGCTTTACTTTGTCTAGCAGTGCATCTATTTCAGCTAAGTCTTGATTGAGATTTAGCTGAAAAAAATCTACTTTTCCATTGCTCACCCAACTATGCGGCAGCAACGCAGAGACAGGTTGATTAGACCTACCTATCCCAACAACCTGAAACCCCTGTTCCAGTAAATACTTACAAAAATTGGCACCAGAAAAAGAGTTACTGCCAATTACACACACTTTTTTATTCATAAATACGTATTCACTACTGTTCTAATATTTTATTAATTTAACCTAGCTCCTGCGCTTTACTTAATACACAGCGCAAAAATATAATGTGCCATTGGTGAAAAACCCGTATGAACAACTTCGTCGTTCATTGAAAATAAAAAAACGTTGCCAAAATGTTTTTCACAGAGGGATTTCAAGACAGACCCAGACTTACAATTTATATGCCCTTCTTTACTCAGTTTAGACGCATATTTTTGGGACTCTAGAGATGGCATTCCAACAATAACTACCCCTCTTTCCTTCACAGAATGTCTGATATTTTCTAGAAACGCATCTTCATCTTCAGCAGAAATATGCTCTAAGACATCCAAAGAATAAGCGGCATCGAATGATTGATTTACACTGCCTGATAACATGTCGTGTTGCATGGCGCTTACTGACCATGATTCTCCCACTTCTCTAGCGTTAATGTCACGGATCAGTCCAGGTTCAATATCTAAAACAGTCAGACAATCAACGTCTTGCCTGACTATCCTAGAACCAAATGCGTCACCGCAGCCAACTTCAAGTACATTCTTACTGCCGTTCAACATTTTCGCTACAAACTTGTACCTTGATAAAAGGAACACTAAACGTTTCGGATCTAAATTCCAGGTCGCGTTACTTAAAAGACCCAGTTTCGTTTCAGGGAAGTCTGATAATTGCGAATGTATCTGGCAGTCATAAGTATCGGTCATTATTCTCTCTCAGATGTTTCGTTAGTATTCTTCGAAATTAAATTAGATTTCATCAATTACATAAAATCTATTAGGGCGAAATACGACTTCGCTCTTCACTTCTAAGGCTGATTTTTAAGTTTGTGATTTAGATGTTTCATCAACATGTGTCCAACAATTAACTGCAGATCTTCAGAAATTTGCATATCGTCTATTTCAAAATGAATAACATGTCGTGCAACATCTTTTGCCTTGCCTCCTTGAAACCCTAAAATTGCAAATGTCTGCATATCCAATTTATTACCAATCTCAAGGGCTTTAATTATATTGGGAGAATTTCCGCTACCTGATAACACTATAAGCACATCCCCACTATTCGCCTTCACTTGCAACTGATGTGAGAAAATGTGTTCATACCCCATGTCATTTCCCAAACATGTGAGAACAGATGAATTTGCCGACAATGCTTCTATATTTAACGAATTGCCATTGGGTGCAATGCCATATAAGAAGTCGTTTGCCAAATGTCCAGCATTTCCCGCACTGCCCCCGTTTCCACAAAGATACACCTGCTGTCGTTTTTCAATGCTATTGAACAAAACGTCAGATAAATACTCGGTACTTTGCCAATCATGACGCTCAGTAACATCATAAAGTTTATCCAAGTAAGTTTTTATAATATTTTTCAAATATTTACTCTCTTAAACACATCAATCATTTAATCCAATTAACATCGTTATCAATACTTCTTAAAGGTAAAGCTATGTCGTGTTGGCGTGCCCATGTCTTAAATCACCAATAGAAATCCACAGCTTATAAAACATGCTCCTGCATCCACTTCAAATTGTAACAACGGTCTTCATCAACAAGATCACCCTTTTGATAAGCTGCAATAATTTCCTCTATCGCGTTTTCTACACATTTTTTAGGTTTAAATCCAGTTGCTAACAGTTTATCCGAGTTCACACGATAAGAACGAGGATCATTTGACTCTGAGGTCACAACAACTGCCCCCGTCCTTTTAGCAATAATATCTGCGATTTCAGCAATGGTAATATTTTCAAACCCAGCGTTATAAACACCTGTTATTTCAGGCTTCTCCAACAAAAACATATACAAATCAGTAATATCGTCTATATGAATATTAGGTCTAGACTGGTCGCCACCAAAAACAGTGATTTTCCCATTCTTTACTGCCTGCATTGTTAGCATATTCACAGCGACATCCAAACGCATGCGCGATGAAAGCCCGCAAACAGTCGCCGGTCTTACAATTTGAACTGCCATTTTTTCGCTGTAACTGAGCAGTACTCTCTCAGACACCATTTTAGTCTTGTTGTACTCTGAAATAGGTTCAAGAAGCAAATCCTCTGTGACGTGCTGTTCACTCTTCACACCATAAACACTGCCGGAAGAAGCATAAATAAAGTGTTTGACACCTTGCCTTACTGCTTTATCGGCTAATTGTTGGGTCGCTAAAGCACTAATTTCCCATGTTAATTTGGGATCCAAATCACCACAGGGATCATTAGCAACTGATGCTAAATGAATAATTACATCAGTTTGCGATAAATCTAATTCGCTTGTGTACCTGACATCCTGCTTTAGCATCGTTAAGTTCTTATGTGGTAGGACAAAATTACCAAACCATTGCGTATCGACTGCGGTCACGATATAACCGGCGGACAATAACTTGGGAACCAATACTGACCCCTTATAACCACATGCCCCCGTTACCAAAATATTTTTCACCTAATCACCTTTTTTCAAATTAAAAAGTTCACAATGCCTGCGTAAAAAACTATTACTGACTACGCTATTAGCCCCTTTTATCCACACATCGTCAGGAATTGAATTCCAATATTGTTTTTGCAAATCTGTTTGCTCAGGAGATAATGTACGATCTCGTACCTTTTCATCAAATTCTTTAACTGCTGCAAATATATCCTCTTTATCGTTTTCGACAAAAGAAAAGCCAGCTTTAATTAAAACTCGCGTGTCATGGCAATTTAATAGTTTGATTTGTTTATTATTCCATTCAAAACTTTTCCCGTCGAACAATTCGTAAAAATTCACTATGTTGTCATTGCTATCAGATAAAGTTTTGGGTATAAAAACTGTATGTCGGCCATAATTGGGAACGTAAGGAGTGACATTCACGGCCAAAGTAGGCGTATCAAACATTGAAGCTAAACTTAGAATTCCGCTCGATGTTCCAATAAAAAACTGACAAATACTGAGTAAAAATGCTTCGATTTCCTCACCATATTTTTCATCACGGTGAATACAAAAATCATAATAATTTTCATGTTCAAGATTAAGGCTTTGATTACTCGTTTTCCCCAATCGTATAACGGTATAACCTTGATTCAATAAATAATCTATTCCCTTACTATAATTATCAATATTCATGTCACGAACATCATTGTAATCATGAGTATTGTCGGGGAACGCGGCAGACAGATAATCACTATCGCGGACGTGATAACACACAACATTAGTGAAGTCTTTAATGCCCTCTTTAATTAATATCCTCTTGATATTATTGATTTTTTCCTGAGGGAAATCAATTTTACTAGAAGTACTTTTAAACACCTTTGCTAATTCTGAATACAAGTCGATTATGCTGCCCCCCCGTCGCAAACTACTCAGGTCAAAAGGCATTTTTTCATAAAAATCGTCTTTCATCAGTAAGGGACGAGAACCATAAAATCCATACCAATATTCACTATTACAAACCGTTAACTTACTGGATATCAAATCATGAACAAAGTCGTTTGCTGTATTACCGCCACTTATAAAAATATACAAGCAATTATTATTTTTTAATTGAGCGTTCTTTCTTAACCAAGAATCAGGTTCGAGTGTTAAATGACCTATACGATGCACTTTCAATATTGCTATTTTCACACTGTCAAAACCAAGAGCAATAAGCTCTTGAGTGAGATTCTCTGCGTATCGTTTCTGTGGTGCCCCCCCAGACAGTGCATAAACCAAAGCAATAATAGAATCGTAGACTAAACCTCGACTTTTAAACGCTTTATATAAATTGTAAAGCGCGTCGCTATCCAAACCATTGTAAAAGCAGTACTTACGTAAAAAGCCGATATTTTCATTTAATGTTCCGAGCTGTTTGTGAGCATTGTAGGTGTGTGTCATCCACTTGACGTTTCTTGGATCAAGTTCACTAAGCTTTTTTGACAATGTAAGTACTGCGTCATATTGATTATTAGCCTCTGCATTAACAAGGCCATCTATCATGCTAGTTACATCCACTTCCTGTTCTCCCTTTACACCCATACTCGCAAACTGCTGTTGATTCATACTTTGAGGTTAACTTAGACGGAATCATATTAAGTTAAAAAGCGTTTTATGTTTTTGTAAAAAACTCGCAGTTGGAATCGCACTACCTGCTAACAAACCATTTTTACTTGCTATTTGGCTAATGTATTTTTTCTGACAAGGAGCAATTTCACTATCAATTTCCTCAAGACGCACTATCTCTTCAAATTCGGTCACTGCATCCAATATATCCTCTGGCGTATTCTCAACGTAGGTCAAATCGTTATCGGACATTTCTTTGGAATCAAAACAATCAATAATTTTCTTTTGATTCGAATCAGAAATTGTCAACCCATTTACGATACTGATGAAATTTAATCTTTCACCGTTTCGTATCACATATTTAAAAATTGACCTTGATTTAACCCCATAATGATGACAAATAGGCGCAGAATTCACTGACAAGGTTGGAGTATCAAACACCGCTGCTAAGCTAGAAGGTCCGGATGTCGTACCGATAAAAAAATGACAATGCGACAAGAGGAAAACATCAACAGCATTTTTAACATCTTCAAAATCGCCTAACGTGGTTAAATCAAAGTAGCTTGAAGATTGGAAGTTGAGATGTTGATTGCTTATTACTCCCAGGCGCACGACAGTATAACCTTGATTAATAAGATAATTAATCGAAGGTAGATAATTATCAACACTGGCATCTCGGTAATCGTGATAGGAAAAATTCTTTGTCGATTTTTTTGCCAGATATTCTGAATCTCTCACGTGTAGACAAACTATCTTGGCGGTGGAATCGATACCGATTTGTTTCAAATATTTTGTTGCAGTTTCCTTCTCAGCATTAGTTAATTTTATTACTCGATTGGACGTAGCATAGATATCAGACATGTTTTTGTACATATCCCCCGCAATTCCCTTTCTAACCTCTAAACCTTTGTCTCTAGGGTAATAGACGCTCATCAAGTCGTAGGGCATTTTGCGATAAAACTCGCTGGACAAAAGCTGAGGTCGACTACGATGGAGGCGATGAAAGAAATCGGATTCTACAATGGTAATATATCGCTTAAGTGTTTCAAAAAAAGTGAGGTTGCTGATTTCACCATTGCAAACAAATAGATTCAGCTCTTTGCTATCGAGATTCTCAGACTGGCTCTGTTGTCTTAACCAACTATCCGGCTCACACGTTAAGTGACCAATCCTATTGGTCTTCATTATATAAATAGCTAGTGAACTAAAGCCTAATTCCAGTAAATTTTTTTCAAGTAACTCTCTGACCTGATAATTTTCTGCGACGCTTAATGAGAACGCTGAGGCCAATAACGCACTGTATTGGTCATTTTGAGTATTGTATTTTTGCGCTAAAGAATAAAAACATTCTTCGTCAGTACTGTTATGCCAACAAAGTTTTCTGATAAAACCAATGTCTAACTCAATATTAAGTGCTCTAGAAACTAAATGTTTTTCTTTAAGGTACTGAGAATTATTGGGATCTAACTCTAGCAAATCATTCACTTTAAATAATGCAACCTCATACTCGTTATTTGTTTTCGCTTGTTCAAATTTTTGAACAATTGTTTTTACTTTTTCCACCCCCCCCCCTTTAACATCAATTAAAAACAGTCATCAACAGCAATGTTACTCTACTCAAACGACATCTTAAAATGGTTTAAGGCTAAGTAATGTCATGCAAAAATCTTTTTTCACTGTTGATCTCTTCAAACCCCACCTCTTGCAAATTGGCGTAATCAGACAACTTAATATCCTTCTTGGGGGTATTCCAATCGCCATATTGGAAGGTTAAATATTCGGCATATTGCGATGGAACTTGGATTGTTTCCCCTAACCAATCGAATGTCTCAAAATTGTCAAAGTGATGTTCTGGCGCATACCACATTCCCATACTAGGGAGATGGATAGACTTGCCATCTTGAGATTTTCTAAAAGCAATAGAGGAAGTGAAATCCAGTAAATCGCCAGATTTACTATTGAACTTTAACAATATAGATGTTGTCAGCTGTTTGCCATCGATTACTTTTTCTATTCGCCAATCTACGTCTGGATTATCAGCCACAAAAGACTTTACCAACGCCTCAACTTCAGACGCACTTTCTTGAGGAGCAGCAAAATCAACGTCGTCGTCCCAAGGAATAATATCTTGATCACGCACTAATCCTAATAAGGTACCAAAATCAACGACTAAGGGAATTTTGGCCGCAATCGCTCGTTCATTGAGCTCTCTAACAATTTTTCTGGCGAGTTGAATACTGGCTTGGTTGTAAAAGGGCAATTCATTCTTTAATTGATTCTTTACTGGCAGGATAATTTTCGCTTCTGGCACATCAAACTCTAGCCTAAGTTGTGACATAACCGCCATCCCCCATTGCGTGGTAATAACAATCTGATCAAAATCCAGCTTATCAATATAACTTGGCGGGTAAATTGTTAGCCCTTGCAATTGTTCACCATGTTTAGCGGCATCATTATCAACAAAACCTATAAACTCCCTTTCATCCTGAGTATTTTTCATGAAAATCAAGGCACCAGGCCCAGCACCAAATAACAGTGTTTTAAGCTTCATGTAATTCTCCGATAGTCTTAGACTGCTGACTTTTATTGATAATCCCTATCAACCAATCAGAGTTAATAGGGATAACAAAATTGTCTGCCCTAGAGGGATCCAAATTTGGATCGAATTGTTCAACTAAGGTTTGCCAATCTATAAATTTCACAATTTCTTTATCCAAGTCTAAACCAACTAAGAGTTCAAGTATGGTATCGACCAAATCAATACTTAAATTTAATTTTTCGTATCCTAGTTCGTGCATAATGGCCACTAAAGTAAAACTACACGCCAATCCATGAGGCATACCATATTTTATGGTTAATGGATAAGAAATGGCATGGGCGATGGCTGTTTTTGTATGACTAATAGCCAAGCCTGCTAAGGTTGCAGCTTGCTGTAAGGTTTTTCTGGCAGTCAAATTTTGAGCGTTTTCTAGTATTTGCGGTAAGGCCTCACATATACCTTCGATTGCTTGAATAGCGTGTTCCTGACTCTGTACTGTTCGATTTTTATTCCATAACGACTCTAGGGCATGCGACAGCGCATCTAAAGCAGGATATAAAGTTTCTTGCCTTGGTAACGACAAGGTTAAATGTGCGTCTAAAATAGCCACTGTTGGGGCGACATTAGCTAGTGAAAACTTTTTCTGTGCTGCACTGTCCCAAACCGTAGCGAAGGGGGTCACTTCTGAACCAGTACCTGAGGTAGTTGGAATAGCGATGAGTGGTAAAGATGGTGTTTTAGCTATTGATGACTGTTGTAACGATGTTTTAAGTTCAACATCTAAGTTTGCCAACATGTATGCCATCACTTTGGCCGTATCAATTACACTTCCGCCGCCCAAGGCAACCACTTGGGTAATGGAACCTGACTTTAATTCATTGATCCAATGTTGCAAATCGGTCAATTCAGGGTTAGGTGTCACTTTATCAAAGACAATAAAATGAGCATCACCGCAATGCTCAATAACATTTTTGACTATACCTCTGCGCTTAAAGCTATCACTTGTGACTAACAGTACTTTGCTGTTAGCCAATTCATCATTAAGAGCGACGAGGTAGTTATCGCTGTAGATAACTTTAGTTTTGTGCGTTGCTAAATTCATGTTGCTCAAAGGCTTCCTGCGTGACGCATAAACTGTTGTTTATTCTCAATTGGGCTAGAGGTTGGCCGACCTAAACCTTCTCGTGAGCCTATGGCTATTTTTATCTCAAAAAATATAGGGCCTGAATTAACAGCAATATCTGACCATGTTTTTGTGATTGATTTTTGATCGGATGCACAAAAGTACGCTTTGTATCCGCTGGCCATCGCCAACTTTTCGATATCTATTTCGCCTGCCACAGTCGGTTGACCACCAACCGATTCATGGCATTGGTTATTCAATACTATGTGTACTAAATTGCTGCTCGAATGATGACCAATAATGGGCAGAGCCCCCATATGCATTAGCATCGAGCCATCTCCATCTATGGCAATCACTCTGCGCTTAGGCGCAGCTAAGGCAACACCCATGGCAATAGATGATGTATGCCCCATGCCGCCTACCGTTAAAAAGTCAGATGCAGGCTCACCGCGCTGTTGTCTTAACTCAAACACTTCCCGTGATGTTTTTCCGGTTGTTGAAACAACAATATCATCACTGCCAAAAGAACTTAATAACGTATTCAACGCATCTTCTCGAACCAATGAATAAACACTGGGTAGCTGGTTTACAGACTTAAAGGCGCTAAAAGTAGCTTTTTTAATTAACACAGCAACGGGACGACTGTGTGCGTTCATTGTATCTAACAACGGCGCTAACACTGCGTCACTATCAGATTGACTATCCATGACAACAAAAGGAATATTCATTATAGATAACTGTTGTTCAGTAATTTGCCCCTGCATAACATGCTGCGGTTCATCTTTTATGCCGGGCTCTCCACGCCATCCAATGACCAATAACATGGGAATACTATACACCTGAGGATCGGCTAAAGAGGTAAGTGGATTGATTGCATTGCCTAAACCAGAGTTTTGCATATAAACAGCTGCAGGTTTATGACTACCAAGAAATCGGCCCATTGCTAAACCTACCGCGTTGCCTTCATTCGCTGTGATGATATGTTGATCTGCAGAAAAGTTATCGTCTATATACGCACACAAGTTTTTTAGCAGTGAGTCTGGTACGCCACAGAAAAACTCTATACCATATTTACCCAAACCGTCACAAAAACCGCGTGGGTTAATCATTATTTCCCACCTGGTATCAGCTCAAGAATTTGTTTAATAGGCATCATCTTGTCATCGACATCTGCCGAACGCCCATTTGCCAATATAGAGGTCGCGGTATCAACCATAGCAGGATAGGCACTGCGCAATAGTTGGTTTGCGTAGATGACAACATTCACACCTTTAGCCACCAGCTGCGATTCGTAAACACTGTTGTAACTAGAGGGGACAACAACCAGCGTTTTCTTATTGCTTAATTGTGCGAAGAGATCACAGAATTCAAAGATTTCATCAGGAGATTTTTCCCGACTATGGATCATAATACCGTCAGCGCCCGCTTCAAGAAAAGCCTCAGCTCGTTGCATGGCATCATCAATACCTTTACCTGCAATCAGACTCTCAATTCGAGCGATGATCATAAAGTCATTGGTTGCTTGGGCATCTTTGCCGGCCTTTATTTTTAAACTGAAGTTTTCAATACTATCTTGATTTTGTTCTACCTCAGTGCCAAACAAAGAGTTTTTCTTTAACCCGGTTTTATCTTCGATAATGACCGCTGATACACCTAAACGTTCCAATGTTTTAACTGTAAAAACAAAGTGCTCTGTTTTTCCACCGGTATCACCGTCATAGATAATAGGTTTGGTGGTGACTTCTAATACTTCATTCAACGTGCCCATTCTCGACGAAACATCTACAGCCTCAATGTCTGGCTTTCCTTTGGCGGTGGAGTCGGTCAAACTGCTGCCCCACATACCATCGAATTCTTGTATTCCATTTTTAGTTTCGACCTTGGTATTTTCGATGATCAAACCCGAAATGGCATTGTGAATATCTAAAAATCTTAGCAAAGGCTTGGCCGACAACAGTCGTTTTAGTGACTTGAGTCTTATTTGTGGGGTGGTACCAATCTCTTTCATCGCTTTATGCAGCGCAGTTGATGAGATACCTTGAGTGTAAGGCACTTCAACCAATTCACCTTGCCACTGGGCTAAGCAGTCAATCACACTTTGGCGAACAGCTTTCTGAACGCCTTGTTGCCAATCGTCGCCGTGCACCACATAGTTTGGCTTGAGTTCTTGTAAATTAGGTACATAGTCAAGGGTGGTTTGGGGAACAACTCGTGTCACACCTTTTATGTTTTCAATCACTTGTAGTCGTTGCTCAAACGTCATATAAGGCACGCGCTTATAGCTAGCAATAGCTTGGTCAGTTAACAAGCCGATAGTGACTTCACCCAAGGTTGCCGCTTTTTTAATAATATTAAGATGTCCTGGGTGGACTAAATCTGCGCTCATTCCTACATATACTGTTTTGGTCATATATCTTGCTTATCCATTAAAATATTACAACTTGTTGCTTTAGCAACATGACTGTTAAATGTCTAAAATTAGTTGCTTAGAAAGTTGGGAGTATTCATCCCAGATGATTTAAAAGTCCAAGGCTTTAACCGCAAGGCACTATTCTATCTATCCTTTTATCGACGGGAGGTTCGCAAGCTTTAACAAATCACTTTAAGTTATGCTGCACTGTCCGCATCCACTGTCATTACCGCGCCTGTGATAGCCGAGGCTTGTTCGCCAAATAAGTACATCACCATAGAGGCAGTATCGTTCACTTTAGCTAATTTACCCTTCACCTTTATCAGTTTTAAAGTCAGGCAAACTGAGTACTTTTAAACCTTTAAAAGCAAACCCTGCAAGGGCCTTGTAACGTCTTTTATTGATCACATCGAGGATCACTTGTTGATCAATATTCAGATAATCATGCACTAGCGCATTACGCAGACCAATTATCTTGCGCCAATCAAGCTCTTTATTTGTCCACTGTCCGCTTTGCTCTAATAATATAAATGCGCGGTTAGCATCTGATGCTATGCCTAAACCTTGGTGTTTTACCCAATGTTTAGCAATACCAATACAAGCTTCTATCAAGACTTGAAGTAATCTTTCGGCTGCCAAAGATTCAAATTGGTTTAACGAACGTTCAATACTCGCCAATTGATCGAGTTGAGAAACAAGTTGTTGGATATGATCCTGCATACTAGCGCTATACGCATTAAGCATTTTGCTGCCTACCATACTGATAATCGAGCTCCCACATCGACATGATCCGCTGTTCTTCTTTATAACGTCTAACGGTATCTCGACCATATAGAGGCGTATCGTCTTCTACTACCACCATAGCGATAGGTAATGGCGCAATATTGATATCCAAAATAGAAATGTCTACATCTAACATTTCTTGCCACTTAATGGCCAACACTTCAGGTCTGAGTCGATTATCCAACACATCCTGCAAAGGTTTATCAAATGCCACCGCTAAGTCATAATCACTTTTAGGGTGTGCAGTGTTTCTTGCTCTTGAGCCGTAAAGCCACATAACCACTAACTCTGGGGCGTTGGCCGCTAGACTTTTAAGTTGTTGTATTATTTCTTGTTGTGTCATTGTTTATTAACCAATAATTATGCCGTACTTCCGGCATCAACCGTCAATACCGTACCAGTAATAGCCGATGCTCGTTCACTGAGCAAATACATCACCATAGATGCCGCGTCGTCCACGGTAGCTAGTTTTCCTAGCGGGCTGCGCCTTTTGATACTCTCCAACTTATCGCCTTGTAGGCTGCTAGTCATATCGGTTTGCATATAACCAGGTGCGACACAGTTTACGGTTATACCTGCTTTACCCACTTCACGGGCTAAAGATTTACTAAACCCTTCCAAGGCGGCCTTACTGGCAGCATAAACACTTAGGCCGTTAAAACCTGTTTTGGCAATAATAGAAGATATGTTGATGATCCGACCTTTACGATTCAACAACATCGAACGCACCAAATATTTGCTCAGTAAAATAGGTGCTTGAATATTCAAGCGCATTAAATGCTCAATAGCAGAATTAGGCATAGTCGCCAGCACACCATCATGGCCAGCAGCAGCGTTATTGATCAGGGCGTAAGGTCGTCCATATTGCTTGATGAGTTGTTTACACAGCTCAGATATTTTGTCTAAATCGGCCAAATCAACAGCATGAAAATTAACGAGTTCAGGATAGTCTTGCTGCAGTGCTTTAAAGGGTTCAGAAATTTTCCGGGCGATGGCAATCACGCCATACCCCTGCCCAGCGGCTTGTTGGCAAATGGCTAGGCCTAGACCTTTGCTTGCACCTGTTACTATGACGTAATCAGTCATGCTGCTTCCTGTTTAACTTGCCGCTTGGATCGTAAGAAATATTATTCACTATATTGATTTTGGTAGGTATTTCAAAACGTTGCAATTGATTTTTGCACAATTTCAACAATTGTTGTTTAACCTCTTGTTGATTGGTTTCTTCTCTAATGGAAGGCCCATCAATCGTTACGTCTGCCACCACTAGCTCACCCAACAAGGCACTTTTTTTAGCATACACTTTCACTTGGCTAATATCAGCACATTGCAATAACACTTGCTCTACCTTCTCTGGATGTACCTTATTACCGCCCACGTTGATCGTACCTGTTGATCTTCCTAAAAAAAACACTCTATCGTCGATTATTTTGACTGTATCTAAGGTGTCTACGTAGCCTTGTGCATCAGTTTGTTGTGCCAGTGTTTGGCACAGATGATGACTTGGTTTAATCAGTAAATGTTGCTTATCTGACACCTTCAACGCCACCGAAAGTGAACAGTCATCAAGCCATTTAGCTGGGAAACCCGCGAGTCCATCCGTCACCACAAATCCGACCCCAGCTTCTGTCGAGGCGTAAATATGCCGTAATTTTGCTTTAGGGAACAAACGCTGCAATTTATCCAACAGACTTTGGTCGGCAATTTCCCCCCCTAGCGTGATATGACTCAGGGTTAATTCGCTCAATTGTCCCGTCATTAGAAGTTGCCGCCACAAGCTGGGGGTGGCAGATACAGCCGTTACACCACCATGCTTTAAAAATGCCATCTGAACTAAAGGTTCGTAATCAACCACATCCACTAGGTCAGCACCACTTAATAGCGCCTGTAACACCACTTGTAATCCGGCAAATCTAAAGGGTTGATACAACAGTGCCCAGCACAAAGTTTGCAATCTATGACTGTACTTAGTGTTTGCAGTCAATGATAAAAAAGAGTGGGAAAACCATTTTGGCTCACCTGTGGTGCCAGAGGTCGCCAAATACCAAGTTGTTTGGGTAACATCTGAAGCAGTAGATTTCGGCGGTTCTTCAGTTGAATCAATAACAGCTATAGCATTGTCTAACGGCCATTTAATTAGCTCTTCATCAGATATCGACACATCAGGTGGGCATACATAAATGGCTGAGCACCAGCCATCAAAGGCAATCAGAGCCGCAATAAACTCGTTTAAATTGGTATAACTTATGGCTATGCTATGTTGACAAAGTTGTGGGTACTGCAGCCTAATTTCCTGTGCTTGTTTTATTAGCTCAGCGATTGAACTGTGCTCACCTGCAGAGGTAATCACTCCCGTTGTGGGCAGATTTGCTAATTGATTGCTAAAGCTTTGCATGATGGATTTACTGGCTACTAGCACATTGTTGATAAATAGCTAAGAGCTCAGTAAAGGTGCTTGGGTAAGTATCAATAGCCAATTCTGTAAAAGGGTCGAAACCTAAGTCTTCTTCTAGCTGTGCCACTAACATGGCATAACCTAACGAGTCTAAACCGCACTCAAGTAACAGCGTATCTGCGTCAATCGGATCCACTAACTGGCAGTCGCTCAACTCAGCCACTTGTTGCATGGTTTGTCTAATTTGTTGTTCTAAATTCGTCATTAGTATTTTTCTAACCTACTGTGAAAAATTGAATGTGGGCTGCTGCAAGTGCAATGTTTTTTGGCAACTTTGCGAGTATTTTGTCACGCTTTTCAACCCACTGCTTAAGTTCATAACTGTAATGATGTATATCGAAACGTTGGCCATTGCGTTCGCCGCCTTTTTCAAGGCTAACTTGTTCATATTCAAATACTTTATGCATTTTATTTGCCGAGTTGTTAAACGACAACACTTGCGCCAGCAAATGACTAAATTGACGGTGGCTGGCGCCAAAATCTAAAGCCGCCAACTCCAACATAATACCACTACCGGGCCAAACGTTGGTCTCGCCCAAATAACAGCCCCATTCAGGAGTGGCCGTGTTCATATCAGAAAAATTAAGCACACCTATAGGGCGTTGGTCCTGTAAACAGATATAAAATTGACGGCTGTTATCATCATGAAGCTTTTCAAACCATGCACAGTGCTCTAGCCATTTTACTGGGGCACTATTATGCATATTTTGCATAATCCTTGGACTATTGCGCCATTGCCAAACCAGCTCCAGTTGTTCTTTTTGCAGCGGCTTAAAAGCATGTTCAGGTATCGCTGTTTTCATTTTGCATCATCACTTGTTATCTTTTGCTCTGACATCAGTTCTACTATTTTTTTAGCACCATCGACTACAGGAAACTGCAATGCCTTTGTATGCATAGAGCGCAACAGTTCTGGTTGTTGCCATAAAGATAAACACTGTTTTACCCACTCATCAGAGCTCAAGTCATCGCTATTGACTACCTGACACCAACCTTGACTTGCCGCACCTTGACTCGCTAACTTTTGATTTTCAGCCACCACCACCAATATTGATGGCGTAGCACAAGCGAGTAGCTCAAATTGGCTTCCCCCTGCTGCCGATAAGGCTAATTTAGTATTCAGCAACACCGCAGCCATATTTTGGCAGTCATGGAGATGAGTAATATCTAATCCGCTAATTTTGATTAACTCGGCCAAGTCGTGCAACCCATCAAAAGCAGCACCAGTAATGACAATGATTGGCATACAAGCATTTGCTTTACCCAAAGATTGTAATGCTTTAATGGTCTGTTTTTTAGGATCACTGCCACCAAACATAAGGGTTAAGTGTTTACGATTTGACCATTGCCTATTTGTTAGCTGCAGGAATTCCTGCCTTAATACTTGATAGCCTTGCCCGATAGCCAATAGTGCCTTAGGTGCAGTCAGTTGATAATTATGTAAACTCGCGTTAAGTGCACCATTGATAACCATATCGGCGTAAAGCGCACCGCTATTATTCATATCGTCGAAAACAGCAAGCTTAAACACATTGGATTGCAATGATTGACGATATTCCAGATCAAACTGATACCCATCAAGCACCAACCAGTCAGCGTTCAAATCTAAACATTGTTTGGCTAACCATTCTGGCTCTGCACTTTTATCAATATCAGGCATTGGTAGCATGGTGCCTATCCAATCTGCTCGGTTGCAACAAAAATACTGTGAACGCTGCGACATAAAAAAAAATAGCTCATGCCCATACTTAACTAAACTTTGTGCTAACGCCATGCAGCGCATAACGTGTCCTAAACCTATGTTAGGTTCGCCTTCAACTCGAAACACCACACGCATTAATGTGTCACTCAAACATCCACCAATCTAATGGTGTACCTTTAACCAAAGCCTGTTTAGCGACTTTACCTAATACGTTGTCCCAATGTTTAGGTGCCAATCCAAAAGCTGGACGCACAATTCGCAAGTTTTGTGAGTTTAACACTTGTCCCTGTTGTACATTTTCACTCACATAGATTGAACGGCGATACTGTTTGGACTTTTCTTCTGCTTGGGTACCACCATACTTAACTTGTCCTAAAGCTTGGTAGGCCCTTTGGGTCTCAATCACCAATGTAGCGAGTTCATCCGGCTCTAAGGAAAAAGCCGCATCCACGCCACCCGCTTGTCGGTCTAATACAAAATGTTTTTCAATCACTGTAGCACCCAGCGCCACGGCTGCAATAGAAACTCCAACCCCTGCAGTATGATCAGAAAGGCCCACTTGGCAGCCGAAGGCTTCGCGCAAATGAGGGATAGTAGCAATGTTCGACTGGGTGGGTTGTGCAGGATAAGTGCTAGTGCATTTTAGTAATATAATGTCATCACAACCTGCCAGTCTAGCAACATTCACGGCCTGTTCAATCTCGGTTAAACTTGCCATGCCTGTGGACAGTATCAATGGTTTTTTCTTACTTGCTGCTTTACGAATAAGCGGTAAATCGGTCAATTCAAATGACGCAATTTTAAAACAAGGTACATTTAAATCATCTAGAAAATCCACGGCGTGTTCATCAAATGGTGAACTAAATGCCAGGATGCCTAAAGACTTAGCTTTATCAAATAAAGGCTGATGCCATTCATAAGGCGTCGCCGCTTTTTGATATAAAGCGTGTAGTTTTTCTCCGTTCCACAAACTGTCTTGTTCCTGGATCACAAAATCATCTGACTCAACATCCAAGGTCATGCTGTCGGCCGTGTAGGTTTGTAATTTGATGGCATGGGCACCGGCTTGAGCTGCTGCGTCTACCATAGCCAAAGCAATATCCAGTTGTTGGCTGTGATTACCGCTCAGTTCTGCGATAACAAATGGCTCATGGCCTGTTCCAACTAGGCGGTCACCTATTTGAATATCATGCATGATTTTGCTCCTCTAGATGAACAAAAATAGATTCAATACTTTCTACTAAGTCCTCTGGATCATCGCAGTTGCACTCTAGAGTAACAAAATTATTTTCGTTGACGGCATGTTGCATACACGGAGACACCGGATCAGTTGCAAATTCAGGCATTAACAAGGCAGGCTCGCTGTCTCCAGTGATTAACAATGTAGGACATTCTACCGCTTGTGCATACCAGCGATTACCACTTGGTTTACATAGCATTAGGTCACTGGACTTTAGCATTTTTAACAGTGAACGGATATCATCTCTGGCATCAGAGTCACTCCATACAACAAAGCCTTTTTGTTCTAATAGCTTTTTTAAACGACTTACATATGGATAAAGGTAGCCATCGTCAGACTGACCAAAACACAAACCAATCACTTTATTAGACTTAGCCTTTTTAGCCAGTTTTTTGTCAGGAATAACAACAATACCCTGATCTAATTTATCATCGACCAATCCACAACACTTAGTTAAATAAAACTCCGGGTATCCGCCTTCATACTCAGTATCGAACTGCCACCAACGACCATGCCATTTATGCATATTGACAAACGAACTAGCCATAAATGCTTGTGTTGAATTGACATATTCAGCTTGTAAACTTGTATTTTGAACTTGTTGCAATAATTGCTGCACCGACATATTCAAATAATTACCACTGACTGGCTCACCGGCATCTGCCAGAAATCGCGCCAAAAAGCACGGCATAAAGGCGGTATCTAAATTAACTATTTGACTGTAGTTTTCGCCAATAATCTCCTCCGCCAATCCCAAGAAGGACTCCATGGCGAGGAAAAAATCATCTGGCCACTGCTGCTGAGTCACATGTTTAACATGCACATTCGACTCGGCTAATTTGATCAGCTCAGCGCCATCACCAAAGGTCAAAAAGTGTATTTCTGCTTGTGGATTGTTTTTTTTAAAATAACGTAATACCGGAAGTCCAATGGCACACACGTCTGCCGAATTTAACATCCTGATCAACAGCACTTTTTCGGTCTTAGACTCGACTATTTTATTCACTTGGTTGCCCCTGAACGTAAGCTTGATACATCAGTTCTGCCCGTTGCCAATCTTCCGGCGTATCAATATCCTGCACTAAATGCCGTGGTAAAACCACTGGTAGGCTATCGTGACTAAAAATCTTTTGATTGGATAAGTAACCATCCGTTTTCCCCCAATAAAACTGTCCAGCATCATGGTAGGCCTCTTCTAAATCCTGGGACCGTTTACCTATATCATCAGGAAACATTGGAGATACACCTGCTTGGGTTTTTATCAACGCTCGTTGCACTGGAAAAGGAAAACTAGTGACCGAAAACGCAAAGGACTTTTCCCTATGCTGCTTAAGTGAATCTAAACCTTTTTGTAAGTATTTGGCATGTAAAAAAGGCGCTGTGGCGTAGATACAACAGCAGAATTCGGGTTGATAAAGATGTTCAATACAAAATTTGATGGCGTGATTGGTCACTGGTCGTGTTCCCACCACATCATTTGAAAGCTCTTTAGGACGGATAAAAGGCACATCTGCTCCATAATATTTTGCTACTTCAGCTATCTCTTCACTGTCAGTAGAAATGATAATTTTATTAAACAGACCAGAGGCTTTGGCCGCTTCTATCGAATAAGCGATAAGTGGTTTACCCGCAAAACATTTAATATTTTTACCGGGAATTCGCTTACTGCCGCCACGTGCAGGAATGATAGCTAGATTCACAGCAATACCTCGTGTAACACATCCACCACTTTTGACTGTTCTGCAGGAGTTAAACTTGGAAACAAAGGCAGTGTCAAAGCGTGTTGATAAAAGTGCTCAGACACGGGGAAATCGCCTTGTTTAAAACCAAGTTGTTGATAATAAGGCTGTAAATGAATGGGAATATAATGCACGTTCACAGCAACACCTTTTTTGTGAAGTTGTTGGTAAACTTTTTGGCGGTCATGCTGTGTAAGCTCCACCATATATAAATGCCATGCACTTTTAAACTGCGGCTCCACAACTGGAAGTTTCAAAGGTAAGTCAGCTAACGCCTGATTATATACGTTGGCGAGCTTGGAACGTTTTTGAATAAATACATCGAGTTTTTTCAACTGTGACAAACCTAGGGCTGCATGTATATCACTTAAACGATAATTGTAACCCAGTTCCAGTTGCTGGTAATACCAAGATCCGTGACTTTCGCCTCGAAACTGCGATGGATCTTTTGTTACTCCATGCTTTGCAAATAATGTGAGTTTTTCGTAAACATGGCTTTGATTGGTTAACACTGCGCCGCCTTCGGCACTGGTTATTGACTTAACCGGGTGGAAACTCAAAACTGCCATATCAGAATAGACACAACTACCAATCTTAGACTGTTGATAACTCCCCCCTAGGCCATGAGCAGCATCTTCAATCAGTACAATTGAATACATCTGCGTTAGTTTATGAATGCTCTGCATATCACAGCTCAATCCAGAAAAATGCACCACAATTAAAGCTTTAGGTAAACAATTCTGAGTTGCAGCATGATGGAGTTTTTTTTCTAATGCGCCGATATCAATATTGCGGGTAAGAGGGTCTATATCCACAAAATCTATACGTGCTCCGCAGTATAGGGCACAGTTTGCCGATGCGACAAAAGAGTTGGGTACTGTCCACACCACATCGCCTGCAATTACACCTGCGGCTAAACACGCCACATGCAAACCTGACGTTGCACTATTCACTGCGACACAATGGTTAGTACCAGTATACTCACATAAAGCCTGTTCAAATTGGGGAACAACACTCCCTTGAGTCAAAAACTGGTTGCGTAACACATCAACAACCGCGTCAATATCATCTTCATCAACACAATGTTTACCGTAAGGAATCATGCCCCCTCCTTTACAATGTCACTTTATCAAGCATTTTTAATTCATCGATTGTCAGAAAGTGTGGATTCGTACCTGAGTGATATTCAAATTTATCTTTTACAGGCTGCCCCTCTTCACCTAATTTATTTCTTAAATAATTGACTGTTTTATCAAAAAACTTAATCGCCGGCGTTATGACGTAGTGGTCATCAAATTCAAGAGAATGATGGGCCATCTCTTCTGGCACCATGACTTCATGAAGTTTCTCACCAGGGCGAATACCCACTAATTCATATTCTCGCTTGCCACTAATGGATTCAACGAGATCCAGAATGCGAATAGAGGGGATTTTAGGCACAAATATCTCGCCACCCTGCATACGCTGAAAGTTCTTCACAACAAATTCCACACCGTTATCTAGGGTGATCCAGAAACGAGTCATTTCTGGATGGGTGACAGGCAACCTGGTTACACCTTCATCCAACAGTTTATGGAAAAAGGGCACAACTGAACCTCTGGAACCCACAACATTGCCATAACGCACCACCGCAAATCGGGGACCTTTAGCTCCAGACATATTGTTGGCTGCGACAAACAGTTTATCAGAGGCAAGCTTAGTCGCGCCGTACAAATTTACCGGATTGGCAGCTTTATCGGTAGACAGCGCAATCACACGACTCACATCGGCTGCAATAGCTGCATCAATCACATTTTGAGAACCATATATATTGGTTTTGATACACTCATTGGGATTATATTCTGCAGCAGGCACTTGTTTTAAGGCGGCAGCATGCACCACATAATCAACATCACGCATGGCAGATATTAGACGTTCCTTATCGCGAACATCGCCAATAAAATAACGCATACAAGGCGCATTAAAATGTTGCTGCATTTCAAATTGCTTTAACTCATCTCGGGAGTAAATAATCACTTTTTTGGGGGAATAACTTTTTGTCAGGTAAGCCGTAAAACATTTACCAAAGGAGCCTGTTCCGCCGGTAATTAAAATTGATTTATTATTAAACATAAACAGCCCTTACAATCATTTTAGTTGGGTAAGATTCAGATTGACTTGATTCATCACCCAATTGATTTAACTCGTTAAAACCTCTGATATTCATCGATATTTATTCACAGCTTTGCGACCACGTACCACCCCAGAGAGTTGTTTTAATGACGCTTTAAATGATTCCTCAGCATAAGCAACTAATGCGCCATTAACTTGCAATTCAGCTGTTACAAAATTATTTCTTTCTTTGTTAGGGATATTTTCTAGGAAATTCTGAATAAATTCGTCTCGTTCAGTCACGAGTTTCAAAAATATAGACTCATCAGGATCATTTTCAGTCGTCAGTTCTGACAGATCCTGATTAATACGTTTTAATGGGGAAGGTGTAAATACATGATCTAATATTAATTTTTTCAAATCACTGCTTGACGTTTTTGCCTCTGCATTTCATAAGCCTCTTGTTTAGCTGACTCAGGAATTTGCGACCAGGCTGATTTAATGGGTAAAAACAGAGTAATCACTTCATCAACAATCTTCAAGCTATTCTGTACATTGGCGTCAATCAACCGCTGTATCATATAATCATAAAGTGCGTACAGATTATCAGCGACCTCGCCTCCTGTTTCCAGTTCTAGAGTATCACGCAAGTTCATCAAAATAGCAGTGGCTCTAGAAATATGCTCAGACTTGCCTGCATAATCTTTTCGCTCTATACAGCCTTTGGTATAAGCAAGTTTGTCTAGTGTGCCTTGCATTAACATTAACGTTAACTTGTGGGGATCTGCTTGACTGATTTGTTGTTTCAAATTGCCTTTTTTATAGGCATTGATACCTTTTAACGCCATACTGATTTTCCATATTTTTGATAGTGAAACTGCATTTTTTCTAGCCTAAGGTCGCCAGTAATGCTGACCCTGTTGAATTTAATCTCGATACTGTTTGGTCTAGATTTAAATACTTAGCCCTCAGTATTTCCTCAGTTTTAGCAAGTCTTAATTCCAAGCTTAACCTTTCATCAAAAATCTGTTCCCTTTGATCTTTTGCACTGTCGACGCGAGATTTAAGTAACCCACCAGAACTAGTGTACTCTTCAACATAATCGTATAGACGAACAGCAATACCTTGGCTTTCATCGGTAAATAAAGCCGCAATTTGATCAAAATTATCATCTAATGCTTCTTTTAAACGGTCATCACCGCTGCCTAAGCCGATTTTATCAGAGGTACTAATTTCTAATTCGTTGTTATCGTTATATTCAATACCTATCTGGAATAGGCCTCCTAGAGTAGATGAATCTACAGAAGAAAATAAAATATTGTTGATACCGGATTGTATACCTCTTACCAGCGAATCCCCAGCGAGTGAACCGTCTTCTTCTAAATCAGATTCACCATAATTGGTTAACAGTTTTATTTCAGCTTGTAGGGCGTTAAAGTTGGTAACAAACTCTCTGATAGTTTCTTCAACTGATTCTTTATCAAAGCCAATACTAAGTTTTGAGGTTTTAAACGTGATGGCGTCTGCATTTAGTTCAGATAGTTCTGATGCTTCAAAACTGACATTTTCTATTACATTTTCAAATTTATTGGTTTTACTTTCTACGTCAATACCATCGATAGTGGCTTTGGCGTTTTGAGCTGAATTAACTGGCACTAAATAGTTTATAGTTTCGCCAAAATTAGTTGTAGAAACGCGGTCCAGTTCAGGCTCATCGTTATCGTTGACAATAATTAAATCATTTCCTTCACCAGGAGTGTCAGAAGTAAAGACTAATTTTGCACCACCGACAGCAGTACCCGTATCTATGATACTGGCCGTGACACCAAAGTTATCGTTTGAAGCATTGATGGCGTTACGCAGGTCTTCTAATGTGTCACCTGCATTTAAGTTGATGCTAAAGGAATCACTGGTGGCATCAATTTTAAACGTAAGACTAGCGGTACCAGCACTTAAAACCGTATCAGTAGAGTTATCAAAGCCACCATCAATTGCATCTGCGGTTTCAATTCGACTACCGCTAGCGAGTTGGGTCACCGCTATATTGTAGTTACCTTCCAGAGCACTATTGGATGCATCAGCTGTAAAAGGTTCGACACCTTCTGATGGGTTGTTTATGCTTGGCTCACGCCCTTTAAGGTTGGCATCGCTTCGCAAATTATCCAAGGTTTCTTGAAAGTCCTCAAGTTTGGACTTTAACTTACCAATACCAGAAATTTCAGCATCAACGTTTTCCTCTCTGGAATCCAGAGCATCAGTTTTAGGCTTACGCTCAGCTTCGAGCAATTGCCCAACTAAACCTTCAAGGTCTAAACCTGAACCTACACCCAATGACGAAATTGACATATCACACCTATATTCCCACAATAATTTGAAGGATAACGTTTATGTCAAAAAAATTGACATTAAACCTGTTTATTAAATAGAAAACCTACCGCTGTGCCGACATCCGTTTGCAAGTTCTGCAATCGTTCTGAGAGTCTCAACAATTCTTCAGAAGGTATTTGCCGAATAATTTTACCAGACTCCGAATCGGTTACTTTTACAACTTGTTTATTGCTGCCTTCATCCACTGAAAAATTAAGCTGTCTACTATTAGTTTGCACAAATTCATTTAGTTTTAATACAGCATTTTCAATCTGCTCAGCGCTAACGTCAAGAGGCACTTGTTTTTTTATATCGGCAGTGTTGGATAAATCTTTAGTTTCTGGTTGCACTGATGCCAGTTTGTCCTCCGTCGTCTGGTTTGTGCGAATACTGTTTGCACTGTCTGGAGCGATATCGGCTTTAGACAGTGCAAAATTTTGGCTAATTTGTGATACATTAATTTCCATAAATCACCTTTTTATAAAATGCGAATGGCTACACTGCAGTAGCCACTCTAAGCATTATTGTTAAATAACCGCTTTAACTAAGCAATGATAATGCAGCTTGTGGTCTTTGGTTGGCTTGACTTAATACTGACAAAGACGCTTGCTGAATTATCTGATTTTTAGTCAATTCCGCCGTTTCAACAGCAAAATCTGTATCCCGGATACGTGAACGTGCACCCGCGATATTCTCAGAAATATTACTCAAATTACGAATAGTAGACTGAAAACGGTTTTGCAAGGCACCTAAATCGGCACGGGCTCCACCGATACTAGATATTGCTGCAGTTATCGAAGTGAGTGCTGTAGAAGCCCCGTCTAAAGTAGACACATCCGTTGCGGCGATGCCTAAACCAGATGCACCAAAACCACTGGCTCTGGATAAGTTGACAGAGATAGTCTGTCCACCGTTTGCGCCAACTAAAAATTTAGATGAGAAACTACCTTTCAAAATATCTAAGTCTCCGAACTGTGTATCAGACGCAATACGGCTGATCTCGTTCTTTAATGTAGTCACTTCTTTTTGCAGCGCAGTTCGATCAGCAGAAGAGTTAATTCCATTTTGAGATTGCACGGCTAAAGTCCGAATACGTTGTAATGAAGTAGTTACCTCACCCAATGCACCTTCAGCGGTTTGTGTGAGTGAAATCGCATCATTCGCATTTCGAACCGCCTGATTCAACCCTTGTACTTGTGTCGTTAATCGGTCCGAAATCTGCAAACCAGCGGCATCATCTGCTGCTCGGTTAATCCTAAAACCTGATGATAATCTTTCGAAAGATGTATTTAAAGCTTGCCCCGAACTAAACAACTGGCGCTGAGCATTCAAAGACGACACATTTGTATTAACAAATAAACCCATAAAAAACCTCCTGAAAACTCACCGCACGCCGATAACGTGATTGTAACAGTAAGTTTGCCTCAATATAGATGAACAAGAACCTCTTCTTGGCCATCACCTCACTTACCTCATTTAACAACACCTCTATCGTTAACTGAGACTAAAAGTAATCAATTAGATCACCCCTCGACTAACGTTATCGACACTTACCACAGTAACTTTAGTTTTTTTAAAAATAAAAAAACTAAAGTTACTGGCCAGAAACCAGCAAATAGATAAAAGCCTAATGGCAGTGGCAAGTAGATAGTTAAAGACTAAAGCTATTCATCACAGAGCGCTTCGCTACGCAGAGCACACCGAGAAAAAAAATAAATGTAATCATGTGATTACCAAGTGAAACTGTGGGTTTCAATTCTACATGTTTGTTAGTGTTCTTTTTTTTCACATAGCGGTGGCTCGATAAAACTGGTTTTGATAGTCAGGTGGGCCACCTTTTCGGCCATTCGCTGGTCCTGATGTCATCCACTGTTTCAGAACCAAATGTGGCATTTCATCGACCCGAATGTTTGACCTCACAGGTTCTCCATGCCTTATTTGGGAAGAGAAAAAAAGCACGCTACGCGCCATCGTTCATGCAGGTGCCCGTCAGGGCATAAAACTCGAAGGTATAAAACAAAAATTCAAACCTCAATATCTATAGAGCGTTTCTTGAAAGTTTGAGTAATTCAAGATTCACTTTCCCTAATTTTTGTAAGGCCAATTTGCCAAAGCGGTTACAGACCTATGAATCAGGATTAGTGCTTTGTGCCATTGGCAGAAGTACAGATGGACTTAGTTGACTGGCCGCTTCGAGCCTATCAGGAGACATAGAAGATATCTTAGTCGATCGGCTGCTATGCCCAAGACATTGGTTATTTTAAATTTTTGATTGAGATATCGAAGTAAATTAGACATTAAACGCTTTTATAAATGGCGCGCGTTTTTGAGCGTCCAGTGATGGCCGGTTTTTGGCCGTAACGATATTTAATAAACTTGTTAGGCATAATTCGAATTCCAAACTATTTTGGAAATGGTTTATGTTTCACCAAGTATGTTAGATAACGTATTCATTAGATGTACTGCAGGTTCAATAGGCGGTTTTTTTTCTGCCGAATAACCCTTTTGTCATTGGCTCTAAATACACTCTCCACTAGTCATGTTTACCATCAATGTTGCCAAATAAGATTATTTGCAGAATCTTAGGCCCTAGCTGACACGACTTCTGAGTTTGGAAAAAAAGCTTTAAATATTCACTTGAATGTGAATTTTTAGACTGATGTATCGTCTATATAGTCACAAAAAGATAGCGGAAAAAGTGAATCACAACAAAATCATCTACAAATTAAGGTGTGTCTGGTTAGGCAAGAACATAACTTTTTGCAATCTTCGCTCATGAGTTGGTGTTTATCAAAAATAATAATTTAAAAACAATACTGATGTTCAACCGCACATTTTCCAAAAAAAACTTATCATGACGTTCATAGTAAAAATTAATGGGTCAGCATAATTAGGCTACTACCTTTTATATACGTAATGGCCTTTAAATTAGCAATCCATAAAGTACAATATTTACTCATTATTTTACGCTCAGCCCTTGGCATTTAAACCTCAATCGATAACAGTTTGATGTGCTAAAGTGTGAGTTCATAAATAATTCTGTTCCCCCTAACGTAATAATGAAATGGACATTATGAAAGAAAAAATACTTGTAGGCTCCAGAGAAACGATGGACTTACCAGAGCTGGGCCAATTTGGGATAACAACCAGGATTGATACCGGTGCTCAAACTTCATCACTCCATGTCGACCATATTTCTGAAAATAAAGAAACAGGCATGTTGGACTTTAAATTTCATGCTGATTCACATGATGTCAGCAAAACAAAAAAATGTTCCGTGAAGATACTCGGTAGAAAGTGTGTCAAATCTTCTAATGGAGAAATAGAACGTCGCTATATCATTAATACTTTGGCCGTAATGAAAAGCCTAAAGTGGACTATTAAGCTGACATTGACGAACAGATCTAAAATGGTTCATTTGATGCTTTTGGGGCGACAAGCCATGAAAAGAGTGATGTTCGTCGATCCAGAGTTTAGTTACCTTGCCTCGCAGGAAAAAATCATTTGATTATGACGATACCTAAATCATCGTTTACGTTAAATTATATATTGAGACTGTTCACTCAATAAATCATCCACATTGGAATAGAGTTTCATGACTGATTCTTATGCTGGTGTCACTGACCTCACTTTAATGTTCAATAAAGGTACTTTAAAAAGCAATTTACGGTTATCTGAGGAACTAAAGAAGATCGTCGGAGATCCCAGTACTCAATTGGATGAATTAATGAAGAACTCACCAGTTTATCCATACAAAAAAATCAAAAAAACAGTATTACTTTTACATGGATTTTCAGATGACGTGGTAGACATTGAACATAGTTTTAGGTTGCAGTTGATGATGGAGACGCAAGATAATAAAGTGGATTTTGTTAAATTTAATGGCCTTGAACACAGCTTTAAAACGATAAAAGAAGTTGAAGCGGTTTATAAAGCAATAATGCCTTTTTACAGCGCCATATAGCCATGCTACCTGATAAGCAATATGCACAGTAATATTGAAATCAGCATGTTTAAAACTAGAGAGTGTTCTTGAGTCAAAGTGGTACTCACTATTTATTTCGTGGTGTTATTAGTTTACTTGTATTAAAACTAACGTTTTAAGCACTAATGAATGAGCATGGATTAAAATATTTGACGGAATTAAATTACTCTCCTGACAGGATGATGAAACTGAAAAAGATTCAAAGCATGATGATAATTTTTGGCTAAAGAATCGTAGGCATGAGTTAGTGAGCTTTATATGCAAGCTTATTAAATTTCTCAGCATCAAGATGAGATAGACCTTTGAGCATTATAGGTCTGTTTTGATCTGCTGGAGACGTGTTGAAGCCACCCACAGTACGCTGAAATACTTCAACTTCTCCAATGGTTCATCCGCTCCAGCCGGCAATAAAGAAATATGCTTTGCGAAAAGCCATCTGAGCCCATCGCCAGATCAACTTTGTCCGCAAGAGCAGTTTTCGGAATTAGGGTAGATACCCATGTCCCCCCGAGGAACTAATCGGACAATTGTTTTGAGTATAATGTGGCAATTTTGATTTATTCAGGTCCGGAGTCGATATAGTACACTTCCAATCTAAATGATAATTAATCTTATTGTGAGTGATTTTTAATACTATGAAGAATCACATATCACAGCGGGTTGGGGGGCTTGTCTTGGAAGTTTGATTTTTACAAAAACTTACACTTAATAAGCTAGCTGTGTAAGCTTATTCAGTACAAACTAGAAAATCTAGGTGAACTTAAATATTACGGAGCAATAGCCGACTTTCACTCCCTTAAGAATATAAAATAGATGTCAATGTGGAAAATATAAGGCATCATGTATTTTGATTTTAGGAAAAATGACGTTTTATTTTACCTACACTCTGTCTATTCCTGCCAGGACAAAGCTTACAATTTAAAAGATGGATTAATTGGCTCAATAAAAGATCAAACTTTTAAATCTTTCTGGTTTTCTGATAAAAATAATTTTTTACAATAAATCCTTCTTGTGTATGTGACCATCACTGTGTTGCAAATATGAAGAATAAAACAATTCTGGAATATCTGAATGCTGACCGGGATCATTTGGGATTTGTATAAATAAAAAAACAGGAGTTAATATTTTGGTAGAAAATGAAAATAAATTAATTGTTCACCATATAGGTGCACGTTCCGGCACTAGAGGATTCCCATCGCTTTGCGCATTCGAAAATGACATCGTAAATGTGTTATATGATGCCGATGTCGATTGTATTGAGCAAATAAAGAATAATGCTCAAAAAACCAACTCTACCAGCTTAGTGTACCCATACTGCATATCGGATAAAAACAAAACCGTAAAATTTAATTTTAATTATGATCCATATACTAACTCCATCTATCCCTTTAATGATGAATACAAAAATCATTACTTATTCTATTCTGACCATGACTACCCGCTTTGCCAAACAATTAAAACGATGGAAACTCGTCAGCTAAACACAAATTATTTAGACGATATATTATGCGATAAAAAGATAAATATTCCACATCCTGATTTTTTATCGATGGATGTACAAGGAGCAGAATACGATATATTAAAAGGAGCAAAGAAAACGTTAAATGATTCGATATTGGGAATTTTGCTTGAAGCCGAGCTACATCCTATATATAAAGATCAGAAAATATTTGGTGATATCGTTAAGCTATTATCAGAATATGGATTTATGTTTATACGATTTGAAGACATTCAGGAAATGTCTTCATATAGAGCACCAATTGGATTACGAGGGAAAGGAATCCAGTTTAGTTCCGACGCTTTGTTTTTAAAAAAACCAGATTTCATACAATCTAGAGACTCACTATCCATAGAAAATAAAAACTTACTTTTAACCAAATTAGCCTTTATTTCGATAGCTTTTAATCAAGTAGAGCATGCTATAGATTGCCTAGAAAAACGTAGTAGTCAGGCTTCATCACAAAAATCCGAACAATCAAAAAATACTTTTGATGATTTTATAAATAAGTTTGAATTAGCCGTTGAGAGCATGCCACCTTATTACCCGAAAACATTTAATGAAAAATATACCTATCAACAAAGTAAAGACAGGTTTTCCTCTAAACCGATTAATATCGAGGAAGAGATAGAACCTATCCCGCAAATTTTGCTTGACTCTTCACCTACCCCTGTCGAAGAAATACTGCTGGAATATGAACTAAGTGAGTGTGCAGATTTGTTAAAGAATATCAGACTCAACCAATCAAAAAAAATCATTCAGAACCAGACAAAAAAACAACCGGAATACATTAAACAACTATTAAGATGGCATCAATTAAAAGCAAAGGGATTTGGCATAGAAGAGTTTTTTGCTGATAAAAATATTAATTCTTTGAGTCTATATGGTGCAGGTGAAGTTGGGCAAATATTAATACAAGATTTAAAACAGAAAATTGATATAAAATATATCCTTGATTGTGACAAAAATATCATAGGTAAATCTTTATTTGGAGTAGATGTTATCGATAGGTCAAGTAAACAGCATCTAGGAGATGCTGTTATCGTAACCGTACTTTATTCAGATGATGAAATAATTAGAAAATATTTACTAAAAGAAGGAATAACAATTCCTGTTTATACCATGCGGGAAATATTAGCTTCGCTCTGGGATATCAGAAAAAAGGTTGACAATAACGACTTACGGTAAGGTGCGCTACCAACTAAAAACACCCTACCGTGACGGCACCACCGGTGACCGGAGCAGTCATGTCATCTTTGAGCCGCTGGATTTTATTGCCCGTTTAGCGGCCTTGGTACCCAAACCCCGCGTAAACCTCACTAGGTTTCATGGCGTATTTCTACGGGGTGGCCCTGCACCAAACAGTCAGCACCGCGTGACAATAACACCAGCCTTACGAAATAAGGCAAAAAAAGCATTGCCGATAGGGAAGGAAAAAACACGGGCACAAAAACACCAATCGATGACCTGAGCGCAAAGACTTAAATGGGTTTTTAACATCGACATTGATACGTGTGAGCAATGCGGTGGTGCGGTTAAGGTTATATCGAGCATCGAAGACCCATTGGAGATCCAAAAGATACTTAGTCACCTGAATACAAAAAATGACGAAGTCGTCGAGCTATTGCCCCCACAAAGTCGAGCACCGCCTCAGATAAGTCTGTTTGAATAAAAGCCGTTCATCATCATAAACAAAACTGGTTTGCACAACAGCGGGAGCCGCTTGTGTTGAATTCTTAATTACGTGGAAACAATTGATTAATAGACGAAAAATAGCCAACTTTCACTCCCTTAAGAATATAAAATAGATGTCAATATGGAAAACACGAGGCATCATGTATTTTGACTTTAGGAAAAATGACGTTTTATCTTACCTATACTCTGCGCAATATGTCACTGAATTGATGAGAGAGTGTTGTCATGAACATGCTTGTTCTATGGTGGTGGTGACGCATAATCCGCAATTGTTTCATTTTGCCGATAACAACTATCGATTAGGTCATGGGTGTCTGGAGTTATTGCCGTGATCTTATTTAATATAGCGTGGCAGCGGTTTATTCAGCAGTGTAAAGCCAGAGAAAATACGCTTTGGTTGATAACCATTTTTTCACTGATGTTCTATTTGCTCATTGCCGCTTTTGCCAGCAGTTCCATTCAACACTACCTGAAAATAAATTTACAACAAATGATGGGGGCCGACACATTAGTCAGTAGCGATGTGTCGATTTCACCGGATGTTGAACAACAACTTCAGCAATATTCCACTAAATTGGTGCGTACTCAGCAATTTAGTCTGACATTAACCACGTGGGCAACAAGATAAAGATTTACCCAAGTATGTGCGGTCAGAATTTGAAGCGTACCTCAAGTGCGGTCGTTTGGAATATGGTTTTTTGCGAGTACGTTGTGAAGATTGTCATCATGAACACCTGGTTGCGTTCAGTTGTAAACGCAGAGGTTTTTAGTCGTGGTCTGCCAGACCAAGCTGTGGTGCGCGGCGAATGGCAGAAAGCGCCGCCTTGCTGGTTGATGATGTGTTGCCCCATGAGCCCATTAGGCAATGGGTATTGAGCTTCCCTTTTCAACTTAGATTTTTGTTTGCCAGCTATCCCCACATCATGGGAAAAGTACTGGGTATCGTGTATCGCACACTTGCCACACATATCACTATAAAAGCAGGCTACAACAAACAGACGGCACAAACTGGTACGGTAACACTGATCCAACGATTTGGCTCAGCGCCCAATTTAAATATCCATTTACATATGCTCTACCTCGATGGTGTATATGCCGAAGATAACTATGGCAAAACACGTTTAGATGAGAAACATCCCTATTTCTCACCCTACGGGCAACCTTTGGTTGTCCTAATTCATTCCCGATGAATTGGTCACCCGATAAAAGCGCCGACAAAAAGTGAACTGAATAGTCTTACTCACCGCCTTAGCCAGCGTGTGGCGGGTTTTCTTGAGCGCGAGGGCTTATTAGTGAGGGATGATGACAATGACTACCTGGCTTTGGATGGGCTGGAAGACGCTCGGATGTTGCAAATTCACGGGTATTCCATTATTTATCGCATCGCTACAGGCAAACAGCAAGGACGAAAGGTCTTTACCTTGCAAACCATTGCTCCTATTGATGAGTAAGGTTCATTACCCACTCAAAAGTGGCCTACAGCAGTTGCAGCCATCCTAATTTGCTAAAACTTAGGCTTCTTACTCCTGAATCACTATGACCACGACTGTCTGCAATTGGGACATGGACGACGGATAGAGGAAGTTGATGTGGTTCAATTCTTTTGCTTTTCGCTTTTAAGTTAGTGTCTAGCCACTATTCACTATCTACTAGCCACTGTTTTTAAAGTTGGCACACAACATGCTTTACAGTAATTAGCAGACGAGTTGTAAAAACACTGTGTCGCTAAAGAAAAAAGGCCGGGGCAAAACCCTTTATAAGGTGTCCCCGACCAACTTGCTCACGTTAGGAGATGGAGCAAATAAGGTTTCTGTCCGACTGGCAGGGTTAGAAGAGCTGAATACTGGCCTCTCAACCAAACTTCTACACTCTCGGTCCTGTTAGTCGGCGTTTTAATTACACTTATTAGATGTAAACCAACGAAGAAAACTGTTTGTACCACAAAGCTTGAAACGCCTTATATCATGGCTTTTATTTAAAGAAGGCCGGGGAAAAGACCCTTGCAGGTACCCCGACTAACTTGCTCACGTTAGGAGTTGGAGCAAACTCAGTACTGACTACGTCTCTATATTCTTCAAATAATACAAACCCAGCCTTATAAATAGCGCCCTCCCTGGCCTATCACAGCAACATTCCTTGGTTACTTTTTAGGGCACAGCCCCAGGCGGCCTCTCATTTCCTACCCTCTTAATACTATAATCTTGATTTTCTATTCACTCATTCACCCGGTAACTGCAAAGCAGCTTGTGAACGCTAATTCATTTGCCCTAACACTGTGATGCTGGATTGTAGAATCAATCTGCCAGCGGGTTAACTCTGCCGCTTCTAAGGCAAAATACGTGTCACAAATACGACATCTTGCCGCTAAAACATTGTCAGAAATATGATTTGAATTTCTGATGGCCGATTAAAAAAAATTGTATTCCGCACCTAAATCCGCCCACTGATTATCCATTATTGGGATAGCTTGCCAGAGTGTAACCATCGCTGCTGATGCTTCAGATTCAGTCAGCACAGATGTATCTGCCCCAAAAACTCCAAATGCACCCTAGCCTTCAGCTCTCTCAACATTCACACTAATAATGTGAGCAGCGTTCGCCGCTACCCAGAATGTGATAAAAAGGCACTATTCAATATGTTCACACCACCAAATTATGATATCGAAGCAACTCGGCTAATTTCGTTCTTCAGTGCGGTGACTTCTTTTTACAATATAACCCAGTCTGAAGACGAATTAATGCCATTTTGCGATTGCACTGCCAACATTCAAATTCGATGTAAACAACTGACGAGTGGCATTTAACGACGACACATTGGTACTAACAAATAACCGCATTTTTTTCTCCTAACCATGCACCGACTTATATTTTTATGATTAATGTCAGTAATATTCTAATGATGTTAAAATTTAAACTGACATGTAAATTGCTTAACTGGCACGCCACATGCTTAATTTGAATTACTAACTGGTACCCTGGTTAGCATTTTTGTTAAATGTTAGAAGCATATAAAACAAATACAAAAAAGTGTGAGCTTATGCTCAAGCTGACAGACAGAATTGATGGCCTAAACCTCAATACCTCACTACCTCCTGGCGTCTATTTTGTCTGTTGGCGATTTAACAAATAAACCTCTCTGAATTTATTAAAAACAAAAAATGTTTAAATATCATCCAAAACATTGATAATTAACAATATTACACCTATCAATCGGTTGCATTCTGCCCCCGTAATTGAACAACAATATTGCACCTATTTATCTATATCTTATCTCTATCCTATCTCTCTAGTTATTACCCTTGTAATAACTGCAATGCGGCTTGCGGACGTTGATTGGCTTGGCCTAATACAGTAACACTGGCTTGTTGAATGATCTGCCAGCGGGTTAATTCTGCCGTTTCGACGGCAAAATCAGTGTCACGTATACGACTTCTTGCCGCCGATACGTTTTCAGAAATATTACTCAGATTTCTGATCGTCGATTGAAAACGGTTTTGTAGTGCACCTAAATCCGCCCGCTGAGCATCAACGATTGAGATAGCCTCTGTTATAGATGCCATGGTTGACGATGCTTGTGATTCAGTGAGTACCGATACATCTGCCAAATTTAATCCAGATGCACCAAATCCACCACTACGTTCAACATTGACACTAATCGTTTGCCCTGCGTTAGCACCCACCAAAAATGCGGATGAAAATGTACCACGCAACACATTCACACCACCAAATTGGGTTGTGGATGCAATACGACTCATTTCATTTTTCAATGCCGTCACTTCTTTTTGCAATGCAACCCTGTCTGAAGACGAGTTGATTCCGTTTTGTGATTGCACCGCTAAAACACGTATTCTTTGTAAAGCAGAGGTTGTTTCGGCGAGTGCACCTTCGATGGTTTGCGACAAAGAAATCCCATCGTTAGCATTTCTAACTGCCTGATCTAAACCAAGAATTTGTGTAGTAAGACGATTGGATATTTGCAAACCTGCGGCATCGTCCTTCGCACTATTGATGCGAAAACCAGATGACAAGCGTTCAAATGCGGTATTTAAATTATTTTGCGATGTAATCAACTGACGAGTTGCATTCAACGACGACACATTCGTGTTAACGAATAAGCTCATTTTAAATCTCCTAACGATTTTTTTGTAAACACCATCCGACTATTATTATTAATTGTCTTGATGGTTGCAGAGCGTTGCTTTTATTTTTATTTAGCTTCTGCAAAGACGCTCGCTTATATTTTTATTAGATGCGTAACGTCTATGTTCATGTATCGTGCTTTGATGAAAAATTCTTTAGGAGAAAAATAAACTACTTTTTTAATTCTATATATTTCAGTTAGTTAGGCAACGAAAAAAGCCGGAAAAATTTCCGGCTGTGGCTCTTTCATTAGGAGAGAGTAAGCGAAACGCTCAACTGCTCGGTTCTTATCAACCCAGTGCACTACCCCTTGGCTTCTAAGCCCTAAACGGAAGAAGGGTCTCGAAACCTAGGCTAATCGAAGGTTAGTCTGAATAAACAGCTAACCCAGCAAAGATTAACCTAGTAAAGATAGAGCCGCTTGTGGACGCTGATTAGCCTGGCTTAATACGGTCAAACTCGCCTGCTGAAGAATCTGGTTACGCGTTAACTCAGCTGTTTCAGATGCAAAATCAGTATCTCTGATCCGACTTCTGGCACCTGCAACATTTTCAGAAATATTTGTCAGGTTACGGATAGTCGATTGGAAACGGTTTTGCAAGGCACCTAAATCGGCACGCACACCACCCACAGCAGATATCGCAGCTGTAACAGTCGTAAGAGCAGTAGAAGCACCATCAACAGTAGAAACATCTGTTGCTGCGATACCTAAACCTGATGAACCGTACCCACTTGTGCGGGATAAGTTCACTGAAATATTCTGACCACCATTAGCGCCTACCAGGAATTTTGCTGAAAAACTTCCTTTTAAAATATCTATGTCGCCAAATTGTGAATCAGCTGCAATACGGCTGACTTCATTTTTTAGTGCGGTGACTTCTTTCTGCAACGCGGTACGGTCAGCAGATGAGTTGATACCATTTTGGGATTGTACTGCAAGGGTACGGATACGCTGCAGTGACGAAGTCACTTCACCTAACGCGCCTTCAGCCGTTTGCACCAATGAAATCGCATCATTAGCGTTACGTGCTGCTTGGTTAAGGCCTTGCACTTGAGTTGTTAATCTGTCAGAAATCTGCAAACCAGCAGAATCGTCAGCCGCACTGTTAATACGGAAGCCTGAAGACAAACGTTCAAAAGATGTACTTAAAGACTGCGCTGAATCGAACAAATTACGCTGTGCGTTCAACGATGAAACATTGGTATTTACGAATAAACCCATGGTTTTTCTCCTACACTCTCAGTCCAGACTATGCTGGCGACCGAATAATTATAATAATTACTCAGCTGGTTAAATAACACTAATAGAGTAACGATTTTGTATTTAAAAAATCATTACTACTGGCTCTCTCGAAAATGGTATCGGCCCATTTGAAATTCCCTTTAACATGAATTTGCCTTTTTTTTAATAAGCGGCAAACGTTTGCCGTCTTTGCATTTAGTTTTCACTTGAGTTTCAATGGGTTAAATTAGATAAAAAAGATTATAAAATGCAATTTAATTGGTTAAAAAAAATTGGTAGCAAAGCTGAACATAATGCATTTGTAGATTTATGTGAGTTTAATCAAACATTACTTTGCTGTTATAGAGAAGCAGAAAATCATATTAGTGCTGAGGGTCGAATCTGCATTCTCACCCTCGATAAAATGGGCAACGTTTGCACTGTCAATCGACTCCAGATGACGAATGTCGATCTTCGTGATCCCAAATTAAGCATTACCCCAGATGGCCAGTTATTACTTATCGCCTATGCGAGGGAGACGGATCAAAACAATCGCACTTTGTCTGCAAGAAATCTATGTTGGGTGTCTCAAACTGGCAATAGCTGGTCATCCCATCGAGAGTTTGCTGATCGAGGATGGTGGTGTTGGCGAGTCAGGTGGCATAAAGATCAAGCTTATGGCTTCGCTTACAACAGAAATCAAAATGCCATTCATTTATACTCTGGCGATCCTAGGCGCAGCTTTCATCGCCACCAGCCCAACGCACTTAGCTTGCAAAAACATAATAAAGGTTACCCTAATGAGAGTGATTTGTTGTTTGATAACGACAAAGCCTATGCAATTGTCAGGAGAGATGCAGATAGCTATTCAGCTCAACTTGGTCACAGTACATTTCCTTATAAAAAATGGGTTTGGATAGATTTAGGACGTTATATTGGTGGCCCAGTCATGTTGCGCCTAGATGATAATTTTGCGTTTGTAGCAGGTAGAATAGTCAAACATGGGCGACTTGTAACAGGGTTACTCAAGATGAATTTATCGAATGGAAATTTACAAGAATTGCTGATTTTGCCCTCAGCTGGCGACAACAGTTATCCGGGCTTAGTTTTGAAAAAAAGAGTATTGGAAAAGGGTACATTGGAAGAAGACACGCTTTACGTCAGTTATTATTCATCACATGAGGACAACAAAAGCTGTGTGTATTTAGCTGAGATCAATCTAAATTCATTGATTAATAATAAAGTATAGATAGGCCTAGATGAAATCAAACAATGAAGTACCTGTTACCCGAGCAAAAGTGGCTTGGGCTGCCTGTAAAGCAGTTTCTTGACGGCTGAGTTCTGACACTGCCACGGCGTAATCTACATCTTCGATATTCGAACGAGCCGATTTGTTAGCAATTTCTAGGTCTAAGTTTGAAGCCAATACAGAATCAGCAACGTTGCCTCGGCCACCAATTTCAGAGATAGCATTGGCCATGCTAGTTAGTGAATTGTCTACACCAACCAGTGCATCTGATAAAGCCTCGTCAAGGCCTCCCTCACTAATATTTGGATTATTTAACGAATTAACGAAGTCGTTGAGTGTTTCAGCTATATTTTTCTTTTCTGGTTTCTCTAACTGAAAGTTAACTGTGTTACCTGTAGTACCAGCAATATTAAACTCTAAACCTTTATACAAAAATGCGCTACCACTTGAAAAGTCAATCGTATCTAAAAGAGCTCCAGACCCTACATTGGTTATTTGCGCTTGGGTCGCCGAAATAATTCTCACTTCAAATTCGTTGTTGGCTGGGTTGACTGCATCATAACTATTTTTATGAAACTTATCGAAGGCACTTTGCACTTTTACCTCTAACGATGCAGATGTTGCCCCTAGAGAGCCAGTGATAGTAGATTTTAATCGAGCTAATACGTCTTCAAATACATCCTGTCCCGAGTTATTAATTTGTAAACTAATGGTATCCGACACCTTAATTTTATTCTCGCCTCCGTCTCCTTCAAAATTATATTTGTTACCTGTTGCACTCGCATTTAAACTGAATGCTGGTGATGCAGACTGAAACCCAGCAAAAATATATTCTCCGGCAGGATTGCGGCTATTCATTAAATCAAAGACTTGATCACGAATTTGGCCCACTTCTATCGCAATCGCTTTTCTGTCTCCAGTACTGATAATGCCATTGCCCGATTGGACCATTAATACTCGAGCACGGTTAATCGCATTATTTACACTGCTTAAAACGGTTTCTTCTTGCTCCAAACTATTGGTCAATAAATTAGTATTCTTTTTATACTGAGCGATTAAATCAATTTCTTCGGTTAACCTTATAACCTGCGCTGCTCCAACAGGATCATCAGACGGACGCAAGAGTTTTTTGCCTGAAGATAGTTGTTGTTGAATATCCGACAAATCCGCTTGGTTATCTAATACAGATTGAATACTACGATCGTAAAGTTGCCCTGTGGAAATACGCATATTTTACCTTTAGTTATCGAACAACGGCTAAGATAGTATCAAACAAGTTTTGCGCAGTACTGAGCAAGCGCGCTGCTGCCGCATAAGATTGTTGATATCTGACCAAATTTGCGGCTTCTTCATCTAAGCTGACCCCCGAGACTGATTGAAACCAATCACTTGACTGAGATTTAAGCGCATCGGCAGCTTGCAATGCTATATCAGCACTGGCGGCTTGTTGTCCAATATCACTCACAATATTAGCATAAGCCTCGTGAAAACTTGCCGGCGATCCAGAGCCACTATTGTTAACTAGCATACTATTTTTATTCTGTAAGTCTGCCATCGTTAATCCATTTCGATTATCGTTCAGTCCGTCTGTGTTATAACCAATTGTGAAAGTATCACCCGCCTTAGGCTCGCCTTGTAACGACAACTCAAAGCCAGGATAATCATCTAATGCACTAAAGGCAGCAGGCCACCCAGCGCTTCCTTCAGCTTGCGCCATTAAATTATTCAAATCGGTGACACTAGACACAGTAGTAATAGTGTTTCCGGCACTGTCTCTGACTTCATATTCATCATTTGCAGTAAAGAAGATCTGTACCGGGGCCCCTACACCACCTGCACCTGTTGGTGAACTACCTGGACCATGTAAACCACCCGCCCCATCAAAGCCAGATGCTTTACTGTCAGTGAAGGTATTGTCTACAAAATTATTTGTCACCTTGATTGAGACAAGTTCGGCGTCACCTAAATTACCAATATCTGTATCGAGCCGAATGGGTGAAGCTAATGCTAAATCCTCAGGGCGAGTCATTATAACCTCAATTTTATCAGCGGTATTTTTAGTCGGTTGGATTAAAAATTGATCACCTGGGGTATAAGTGGCACCACTGGAAAATTCCAACTCTACGCCACCTAGCATTTTAGTAAAGGTACCGGACTGTGCATCTGCTGTAGGATAATTCTGGGTGATGTCATTACCGTTTACATCTTTAATTATGGTGCCATCGGCATTCAGCGCAGTCACGGTTACATCTAACGTTGATGGAGCGCCAGGCGTCACACTATTAATGGTCACTTGATAATCTGCACTGCTGATTTCACCCGCAGCACCGGCGGTAATTCGCCCTGTCACCACACTGGCACCATTAGCATTATCGGGGTATTCAAGTCCCACAAACTCTGGAAGCGAAAATATTTCGCTACCCATTTGCTGATCCAGATCCATACCTTGACGGTTTTGGGTGTTAATCGACTCAGTCAGCGCTAGAGCTATTTGCCCTAACTCTCTGCGACTAATTTCTAATACATCATCTCGATAACGCAACAATCCACCAATTGCTCCTCCTAGCTCATTTTCATCAACATTTAAGACGGTAGGTTTGTCACGACTAGAAAGTTGTAATGACACATAGTTTAAATCCGCGTCGTTTTCTACCTCTAAAACATTAAACGATCCATCTTGCAGAACCAGTGATTCTCCAGATGTTAAGTTAACCATCACTCGCCCGTCATTTCCGGAGCTTTGGCGGACTTCAATAGACACTAAACTGGCTAATTCTAATATAGCACTGTCACGCTGGTTTTTTAATGTTCCAGGTTCATCATTTGGATTACTCGCTTGATTCACCACTATCGCGTCATTCAAATCAGCAATGGTTTGTACCAGTGAATTCACGGTCTTAACATTGGCACTAATTTCTAAATTCAGTTCTTCTTCTTTGTCTCGTAAGAAACCTGACACGGTTCCGATTTGGCCAACCAATGATTTTGCCTCACCAAGAACTAGTTGCCTACCAGCCAAACTTGTAGGGTCATCCGATGCCGTTTGTACAGCGCCAAAAAAACGACTCATACTGGCAGAGATGCTATTCGCTTCGCTGGCAAATACGTTATCTATCACCGCCGTTTTGTTATAAAAATTTTCATGTTCACTTTGCAATGTAGTGTCACGTTGTAATTGATTTTGTGCAAATACATTCAGAACTCGCTCAGTGGTAGACTGTCCGACTCCTCCAGTTAACTGGCTTTGAAAGTTAGTACGTTCGCGCACATAACCTTCGGTATTGACATTAGCAATATTATGACCAGCAGTGTTCAGCAATTGATTACTGGCATTCACCCCACTTTTAGCGATAGAAAATAAATCGGCAGTTCTGATATTATTATTACTGTAAATCATTTCTTCTCGCCCCTATCGCTGAATTTTTCTAGTGAATATTGTTTAAACTGTTCACCTTCAAACACAGCAATAACCTTATTTGCATAATCTGGATCAGTGGCATAACCCGCTTGTTGTAACTCTGAAAAGTAATCTTGTGGTGACTGGCTGTGCTTAACTGCGTCTTCATATCTCGAATTTTGTTTTACAAAACCGACGTAATCTTGCATCGAGTCGGCAAAGGAATCGTACATTCTAAAGGGCGCTTTTTTTGGAGCGGCAACACCTTTCTCAAATTCGATAGTATCGACCATCGCTCGGTCACCCTGCCAACGACGATCAGCTTTAATACCAAATAAATTGTGGGAGTTTTGCCCAGAGGTATTGTGGATCATGTGCTGACCCCAGCCAGTTTCAATAGCGGCTTGCGCCAACAATGCCTTAGGATCAAGACCTAGCTGTTCAGCCGCCTGCTGAGCAGCAGGATAAAGCTGTTCGATAAAAGACTGTGCGTCTTCAAAAGCCGCCGTTTTAAAGGTTTGAAAGGTTTTTGTAGGCTGGTTACCCAAGACTCCTTCTTGGGCTTTTTGGGTACTAACGATGGTATTACGATTAATACTGGAAAGATTACCATCATTACGCAAGGCACCCGCAGGCATATATCCTTCACCCGTTTTACCGAGTTGGCGCACTATGATATCTGCCAGCCCAATACTGCCATTACTGGCTAAGTCACTGGCAATCTGTGTATCGTGCATATCGCGATAAAATTTAACTTGCTCAGAGTTAAATGGGCTATCTTTATCCGCCATCACGTCTTGTGCTTTACGCATCGACTTGAGCATCATTTGTACAAAGATAGCCTCAAATTGTTTGGCGGCTTCATCTAAGGCTTTACTGTCACCACTTTGCGCAGCACGGCGCAACTCATCCAAACCTTTAATATCATTAGCATTTCTAGATAATTCAAGTGGGTTTTGAGTAATAAGTGACTGATCCATAAGATTTCCTAGATAACCTTAAATAACGACCAGGTCGCCTTGTAAGGCGCCTGCTTCTCGTAATGCTTCTAAGATAGCCATTAAATCCCCTGGTGCTGCACCGACTTCATTCACCGCCCTGACCAACTCATCTAATGTGACGCCTGGATTAAAAGTAAACATACGCGTGTCATCTAGATTCACGTCAATAATAGATTGAGTGGTTACCACTGTTTCACCATCCGCTAAAGCATTAGGCTGAGTAACAGTTTGGTTTTCAGCTATGGTGACTGTGAGTCCCCCATGAGTAATAGCGGCAGGGAGAAGCCGCACATCTTGGCCTATCACTATGGTGCCAGTGCGACTGTTGATCACGACCTTTGCCGAGGCTTTAGCTGGGGTAAATTCAAAGTTTTCTAAAGTGGCCAAAAAACCGACCCTTTCCCCAACACTTCTGGGCGCTGATACCCTGACCGATGCCGCGTCAATAGGTGTGGCAATGACATAACCTTTGTCGGGATCGGCCCCTAACCGAGCATTAATGGTATCGGCCAAAATTTTGGCAGTTGAAAAGTCAGGGTATTTTAAATTTAGTGTTAAAAAGTCACTTTCCATAAAACCACTAGGCACAGCACGCTCTACTAAGCCACCATTAGCAATACGTCCCACAGTGGGAGTATTTACCACTATTTTTGAACCATCACCACCTTCTGCGCCAAAGCCACTCACCACTAAACTACCTTGGGCTATGACATAAACATTGCCGTCCAATCCTTTTAAGAACGTTTGAATCAATGTGCCTCCTTGCAAACTGGCTGCTGCACCAATAGATGAAACGGTGACGTCAATAGATTGCCCCGGTTTAATAAAAGGAGGCAGCAGTGCATGTACTGCAACCGCGGCGACATTTTTAATTTTAGGTTTGACGTTGCTATCTAAACTGATACCAAAGTTCGATAACATGGTCCGAAAACTCTGCTCTGTGAAAGGGCTCTGTTCACCTGTTCCAGGTAAACCCACCACCAAACCATAACCCACTAATTGGTTACTTCTAACGCCCTGAACAGTGGCTAAGTCTTTTATTCTTTGGCCATAGGACATAGGCGACAACATCAAACTGATCACGATCATCAGGGTAATAAAAGATTTCATATAATTCTCCACGTTAAAACGGCCAATATTCAGATGAGAAAAAACCGCTTAACCAGCCTTCCTTTTGTGCTCTATCAAAACTCCCCGTGCCGCTATATTGAATGCGGGCATTGGCAATTTTTGTTGACTCAATTTCATTAGTCGGGCTAACGTCATCAGGACGAACCACACCTGTTAAGCGAATGTATTCGTCACCATTGTTCAAGGTTAGCCATTTTTCACCTCTAACCAGTAAGTTTTGGTTAGCCAGTACTTGGACCACTGTCACTGAAATAGCGCCAGTTAAGTTGTTACTTTGATTGGCTGAGGCATCGCCTGTAAAATCATTGCTTGCATCCATGCCTAACTGTATTGATTCATTACCAATATTGAGCGCATTGCCACCTAAGCCTAGAATGGGGTTGACCGCGACACCGGTTGCTTTTGATGTGCTGTTACTCGCTGATTTAGTGGCTCGAGTGTTTTCTTGAAGGTTGACAGTAATAATGTCACCAACACGCCTAGCTTTGACATCCGAAAAAAGGTTATTAGCCATATCAGATTGAAAAATAGAACCATTTTCGACCACTTTTTGCCGCGGCATTTCGGGCCTAATAGGTGCATAAAACGGGTCATTCGGCAAAGGTTGATGACTAACAGTCGATTGACAACCACCTAGCAACATTATACCTAGACACAGATATAATAGTTTGAGTAACGTAAGCTGCATCATCACTATTTCACTCTCATTAAAGTTGCTGAATAACTTGACCCAACATTGAGTCAACGGCTGAAATAACTTTTGAGTTCATCTCGTACAAACGCTGACTTTCAATCAAGTTAACAAGCTCTTCTGTGACATTCACATTAGAAGTTTCAAGCGCCCCTTGCAATATAGTACCAATACCCTCTAAACCAGGTACCCCCTGAATTGGGGCGCCGCTGACAGCAGTTTCAACATATAAATTCTGCCCTGTTGGTTGCAAACCGGTGGGGTTAATGAAGTCGGATAAACTAATCTGCCCTAATACTTGAGGATCTGCTTGCCCTTTGATTGAAGCAGACACTTCACCATCTTGAGAGATCGTTAATTGCTGCGCATCCTCAGGTACTGTGACCGTGGGTTGCAGCAAAAAACCAGCACCGGGCGTCACTATTTGCCCTTGATCATTAAGGGTGAATTGACCATTTCTTGTATAAGCAGTGCTACCGTCTGGCTGTAATATTTCAAAAAAACCTTTGCCTTGTACCATCATATCCAAAGAATTTTCAGTCGTAAGCATATTGCCTTGAGTGTGCGCTTTTTGTGTCGCGACCACTTTACTACCGGCGCCTAACATCAAGCCAGAAGGTAACTCTGTATCCGCTGAAGATCGGCCACCCGGTTGATTAATATTTTGATAAAGTAAATCTTCGAAAATAGCACGGTCTTTTTTGAAACCCACTGTACTGGCGTTAGCCAAGTTATTGGATATGACTGCTACATCAGTCTGAGCGGCATCTAGGCCTGTTTTACTTATCCACAATGCAGGATGCATAGATTGTCTCCTAAAATTTTGGTGGTTAGCGTATTTTGCTAACGGTTGTCATAATCAGCTGCGCCAAAACTACCTTAGATAATGCGCAACAATTGATTACCACGGGTATCTAGTTCTTTTGCTTGTTTCATCAACTTAATTTGCATTTCATAATGTCGTTGCAAATTGATCATATTGACCATTTCTTCCACAGGGTTGACATTACTGCCTTCAAGCACACCATTGCGGATACTGACCAAGGCATCTTCTTCGGCTTGTTCACCACTTTTTAATCGAAACAGACCATCTGTTCCCCGCTCCATGTCGCGTACATTTGGGTTCACTAACTTAAGACGACCTACCTCTTCCAACACTGTTTCGGGTGCACCTTGAGGTCGAACTGAAAGGGTACCGTCATTCGCTATATTGATATTGGACAAAGGAACGGGCAGAAATACTGGACCAAAATCGCCAATAACGGTATTACCGTAGGAATCTTTAAGTTCGCCGTTTGAACCTAATTCAAAACTACCGTTTCGGCTGTAAGCTTCATTGCCTTGTTCATCTTGTACTGAAAACCAACCATCACCTTGTATCGCTAAATCTAGCTCGCGGCCAGTCTGGATCATGGCTCCACCCTCAAAATTGTTAACAGCATTTTCTGTCATAGAAAATACTCGGGTAGGCAAACCTTCACCAAATGCTGGCATGGCACGGGCTTGTTCAAGCTGTGCTTTAAAGCCAGTGGTTTGTGCATTGGCTAGATTATTGGCGCGCACAGATGCACCGAGTAAATCTTGTTTGGCGCCACTGGCGGCAATGTAAAGTAGTTTATCCATGACAGAATCTTGACTTTGTTAGATTTTGATTAAGATAAATGCAAATAAGATGCCATCTAAGATTACTAAACTATGTGCGCCTCAGATATAAAAAAGGGCGGCTCGAAAGCAACCCAATAAAGACTTAAATTTCAGTATGTTATTAACGGATATTAAGTACTGTTTGATTTAACTGATTATTAATTTCCAAGGCTCTGGAGTTAGCTTGGAAGTTCCGCTGGGCAATAATTAGATCAATCAACTCAGTAGTGAGGTTAACATTTGCCTGTTCTAAGGCAGATGAGTTGATATCACCATAAGTACCTGTAGTGGCTTCACCGGCTAAGGCCTCACCGGAATCAATACTTTCTTGCCACTGCGTGTTACTTTGCTGACTTAAGCCTTGATCATTTGCAAAACGCACTAAGCCCACTCGGATAATTGGTTCAGATGTTCCATTTGAATAGGTTGCCCTTACAAGGCCGTCGCTGCCGATGTCAATACCAGTCAAGCGACCTACCGCCAAACCATCTTGCTCTAATGAAGTGACTTCAAATGCAGAGGCAAACTGAGTAGGTTCTCCGAGAGTTGTAGTTGATAAAGCATCCTGTAAGACAAAATTAGTTGTTATTGTCTGGGCACCATCAGAGCCATTAGATAATATACCGGGTCCCAATGGAGTTGATATGGCATCGCCTAATATTAACGGCGCGCCGGCTGAATCAAACATAGCTTGAAAATTACCACCGTTACTGAATTCTAGTCTGAAGGCGGGGACACCAGGAGGATTAAAAGTAGCTCCTGCTACATTTGTAGCGCCATTGGCACCATCTGCAACAGGTTGACTATCTACATAGGTTACCCCTAGCCATTCATTTTCATTACCCGGAGTATTGTCCTTAATAAAGTAGTAGGTCTGTACATGACTATCCCCCAAAGAATCGTATATGGTGACAGACGTTGCAGCATTATAGGTTGTGGTATCTTCTGGGTTGAATAAACCAGGGTTAAGTGCTCCAGCAGAAGCAGGTAAGTTCATAGTCAAACTTACTTCAGATGTCGCGGTGGGCGAGCCTGATGAATCAGGAATACTAACTGCCTCCATCGTACTTAACGCCACTGATGACGACGTGCCATCGGTATTAACTGGGAAACCTAGTAAATTGTCTCCGTTAGAATTAACCACAAAATTGTTTGAATCTAACTTAAACATTCCTGCACGAGTGTAAGAAAAATCTCGTGACTCTAATCCGGGCACGGTGGCAAAAAAACCATTGCCTGTGATGGCTAAGTCAAGTGAGTTATTAGTAAACTGCAAACTACCTTGAGAAAACTGCTGCGCCACTTCTTGAGCAATAACACCGTCACCAACCTTGGTTTTTCCACCCGCCAATAAAGATTGAGCATACACATCACCAAACTCTGCCCGAGACTCTTTAAAGCCCACTGTATTAACATTAGCAATGTTATTTGCTGTTGTATCTAAGTCTCTTTGTGCCGCTGATACGCCACTTAACGCTATATTAAAAGACATACTTTGTTTCTCCTGTTAACCGCCAATTTGAATGACATCTTTAAGTGTGACACTCACATCGCCGTCCAAATTAAGAATAATACCTTGACTACTTGCAGCCAGACTGACGCTGTCTACATGCCTGTTGATTGCTGTGGGAAGTACTACTGACTCCCCTGATACATTACCTTGTGCACGTACTACATAATTGCCAACCGGCATATTATTGCCGTTTGCATCGGTTCCATCCCAATTAAATTCAATGTTACCTGCTGCTTGTGTACCTACATTGATTGACTTGATAATTTCACCGGTTTCGTTTTCGATTGTTATTTCTAGCTCTTGAACGCTTTGGTCGGCGATAACCACACCAGACACATTCTGACCTTCTGCTGAGATATACCCGATATCACCTTGTAATAGTACTTCTTGACCAATCAAACTAGATGCTTGCAATGCTTGATTGGACGTCATAGAGGTAGCAAAATCACTAAATTTGTCGTTAAGCTGTTCTATACCATCAGCCATAGTGAAACTGGTCATTTGTGCGACCATTTGATCGTTATCAACCGGCTTAGTTGGATCTTGGTTAGCTAACTGCTCAGTCAATAACGAGAAGAAGTCTTCTTGGCTCAGTTTTTGATTACTACCATCAGCCTCTTCAACCGTTTCAGGTTGCCAATAAAGTGAACTGTTTAAGCCATTAGTTACTGTATCCACAATTGTTCCTCTATATATGACTTGCTGTTGCTATTCATTACTAGCTACCTTGACCGAGTCTTAGCACATTTCTAAAAATTCGTTTGGTGGTGTCTGCAATCTGTACATTTGTTTCATAGGCTTTAGATGCGGACATCATATTCGCCATTTCCTCGACCACATTGACATTGGGTTTATAGATATAACCATTTTCGTCTGACATAGGATGACCTGGGCTATATTCAATTTGTAACGGTTTAGCACTTTCAACGATCCCAAGCACTTTGACTCTGGAACCCACACCTTGTTGGTCAGATGCTTGACGTAATTCCGCTGCAAAAACAGGGTGCCGAGCTTTATAAGTCGCATCGTAGCTACTGCTAACACTGTTCGCATTTGCCACATTACTGGCTGTGGTATTCAAACGTACACTTTGAGCACTCATACCTGTACTGGCGATGTCCATTACGTTAAATAAGCTCATTATTACTGACCTCCACTCAAGGCTTTTTTCATGCCTTTGATTTTACCGTTAAGAAACTCCATACCGGCCTGATACCGAAGTCCATTGTCTAAGAATGTATTTCTTTCGATTTGCACATCGACCGTATTACCATCACCTGTGTCAGGTTGATTGGGGATACGGAACTGCAATTCACCAGAGCTTTGCATTGAACCTTTAATATGGTTGTCGTGGGTGCGAGTTAAATTATTACCACTGGATTGCTGTGCGCTTTTCATCGCCTTTTGAAAATCGATGTCTCTTGCCTTGTAACCAGGAGTGTTTGCATTTGCTAAGTTTCCAGCAAGCACTTCCATCCTGTCAGTTCGGACCTGCAGAGCTTTATGATGAAAACCCATCAATTTATCTAAGTTAATAGCCATGTACTTCTCCTCTATATGCCTAGTTAAAGCAAAGGCTGTGCCATCGCAACAATATTATCTAGATTAGAATAGAGGTAGTGAACTAAGGTGAGGTTTACTGAGGTTTTATAAGGTAATAAAGGCCTGGATTACATCTGACCATAGAAAATTTATCAGTCAATGCTGAGATAGATTCCGATGCGCCGAGGAATAATATGCCGTCATTTTGCAGGCAAGCGGCAATCTTTTGCAGTATTTGCTTTTTCACTTCAGGGGAGAAATAAATCAGTACATTACGACAAAAAATAATATCGAACTTACCAAGAGATGAGTAATTATCTAATAAGTTGATAGATCTAAAGTTGGTTAAGGATTTGACTTGTGATTTCAATCTCAGTTTACCGTTATCAGCAGGCTCAAAAAAATCCGCTTTGAATTGCTCTGGTAAACCACGAGAAATGGCCAACTGATCGTATTCTGCTGACCTGCATCGCTGCAACATCTCTTCGGATATATCAGTCCCAACAATCTCGACGCCAGCACGAAAGCTGTTTGCCTGGTGCTTTTTGAAGTTCAATATCGTCATAGCAATGGAGTAAGCTTCTTGACCCGACGAACAAGCAGCACTCCATACACGTAATGGTTTAGTTTTAAGGGAAAACTGGCTAAGTATTGGACTTTCAAGCAACTTAAAGGGGTAATCATCCCTAAACCATAAGGTTTCATTCGTAGTCATGGCTTCAATTGCGGCAGTTTGATGTGCTCGATTGCCTTTAATTACGGAGTCTATATAAGCATTAATAGTCAAACAATTATAACGTTTGACTAAAGGCGCCAGCCTACTGCGAACTAAATACTGCTTACTATCACCTAAAACTATGCCACAGGCTCGTTCTAAGAAATAACTAAAAGAGACATAATGATGCTCATCAAACTCTATATCCGTCACTCAATACTCTCTAACAACATATTTTTTTGCAATTCCGAAGGCAACATTTTGTTCTACGAGTTTAAACGACAACGCTCTAAGCGAGTATTACTCGTTTCCAAACCACTTTTGGACTGAGGTAGCCAATTCATCAGGGTGGAACTTGGCAATAAAATCGTCAGCCCCGACTTTTTCAATCATTGCCTGATTAAACACACCACTTAAAGACGTGTGCAAAATAACGTGAAGTTTTTTTAGCTCTGGGGTATTTCTTATCTCTGCAGTAAGTGTGTATCCGTCCATTTCAGGCATTTCGATATCAGATATCAATACCCCTACTTTGTCGGTTATATCACCTGTCTCTGCGGCAATTTCTTTTAACCTTTTTAAAGCTTCCAAACCATTTTTTGCTAATTCGATTTCTAGACCGAGTGAAGACAAGGCTTTTTTAACCTGATTTCGAGCGACAGAGGAGTCATCGGCAATAAAGATGATTTTTTCTTTTTTGTTCTCAACTTTTAAAGTACTGGCAACATCGGCACTCAAATCAGTGTTAACTGGTGAAATTTCATTTAATATTTTTTCAACATCCAAAATTTCTATTAACTCATCATCCATTTGAGTTACTGCGGTCAAGTAACTTGCACGACCACTACCTTTAGGCGGTGGCATAATAGACTGCCAGTTAGTGTTAATAATACGTTCAACCGATCCTACTAAAAATCCTTGAACCGAACTGTTGTATTCAGCAATGATAATAAAAGCGGTACTCAGGTCTTCAATCTTTTTGCCGCCAACTACCAAACTCATATCGATCACAGAAATAGTTTGTCCACGAATATGAGCAATACCCCTGACTAACTTATTTAGTCTAGGAAGGGAGGTTAATGGTGGGCACTGCAAAACTTCGCGGACTTTAAATACGTTAATACCAAATCGTTGTCTTGTATTGAGTTTAAACAACAACAACTCTAATCTGTTTTCACCAACCAACTGAGTACGTTGATTGACCGAGTTCATAATTTCAGACATGTACAACTCCAATACGAATTAAAAGCGGCGTAACTTTTGCTTATACCTTGCTTAAGTACAGTTAATCACAACCATGTTGCGAAGAACCGCAACAAATTGACACTTATACGTAACTCATTAACTAAGCATAACAATAGTAACCTAAAAGATTTCTATTCTAGCGTCTAAATATTGACGCTTTATGCTTTCGTTAATATGCCCATAGCATAGACAACTTAACAACAAGTGAACATGAATAAATTACATTATTATCAAGCATTAGCCAGACTGATCGCAATAATTCCTTGTATGTATACTGGTATAACGGCGGCAGATGAAAATAATTTAACAAAACAGCAATTGATTAGCGAAGCAGAGCAATTTGTATTAAGTCAACTTGATCCTAATAGTAGTAAAACCATCGATGTAGAAGCGATGCCCATTGACAAGCGTGTTAAAATACCAATATGCACTGCTACTTTAATTTTTTCCTCGAGTCCAGAAGCGCTTAGCCAGTCAAATGTGACGGTAAAAGCCCAGTGTAGCGACAACGACTGGTATATGTTTATGGTGGTCAAAGCTACTGAAACACAACCGGTTGTTGTTATATCTAGCGCCGTCAGCCCGGGAACCTTATTAACCACTGATAACATTCGTGTGGTGAATATGAATAAAAAACGTTTAAGAAAAAGTACGTTTGCCGATATAGAAGATGTAGTAGGAGCCAGAATAAAACGTCGGGTTTCAGCAGGTAGACCCGTTGATCCGAATAACTTATGTTTTGTGTGCAAAGGCGACAGCGTAACTATTTCTGCAGGCAACCCCAGCATGCGTGTCAAAACCAGTGGTGTCGCGCTAGAAGACGGTAGAATGGGCGAAACCATTCAAGTGAAAAATAGACGTTCAAATAAAAAGATACATGCTCGAGTTTCCAGTACAGGACAAGTAGAAATTGGTATTTAAGCATATGCGCAAACGTCGGATAATAGTTTCCATTCATTTAGTGCTGAAAATTGTTTTTTTTGCTAAAGTATTGGGGAACGTGGCCGATAAAGAAATAGAGGTTAAATTAAGGCAATGAGTATTCATTATGTCAATTAACAACATAAATAACGGTAGCCCTAAAGCGGCGGTTGATAACCAGAAACTCAGTCAGCAACAGCAGGCTTTGAATAACGGTAATGCGCAACAATCAAATGCGCAAAAAGCAGCTACGATCGGTGTTCGTCAAGACTCAGTGTCATTGACGTCATCTGCACAACAACTTAGCCAAGTTCAGAAGAAAGGTGGAGAAGCACCTGTCAATCAAGAAAAGGTCGATAGATTGAAAAAAGCGATTCAAAGTGGTGAATATCAGATAAATCCTGAATCACTTGCTCAGAAGATTTCAACATTAGAATCAGAATTATTTGGTACAAAAGCATAAAGGCAGCATAATTGATGCTGTCCTTATCTTTGATAAATATTATGTCTGAATTAAAAGAAGCCATTAAAAGTCAACATAAACTCTTACTAGAATTACAACAAATTCTTGAAACAGAACTTCACCTCATCAGTAGCAGAGATGCTGAATCACTGATCAATATGCTAAAAACGAAAGAAGCACTGCTTGATTCTGTGCAACAACAAGATACTCTTATTGCCAGCTTGTATACCAAATCGAGTCAAGAGCAAAAAGATGATGAAGAAGTGGTTAAGTTATTTAATCAAGCAAAAGAAATCGTTTCTCAATGCAAGTATCGCACTCAAATTAATCAAACAGCAGTAGAACAAGGCCAATTGCGTCTAGAACACCTACGCAACCTTTTATTAGAATCAAGAGCCAAAGAGTCCATGACTTACGATAAAAGTGGCCGTACTCGAGGTGGTAGTTCTGGTGGCGGGATCAGCGCTTAGACTTCGAGTCTTCGAGCTACGGGCTACGGGCTACGGGCTAGGGCTACGGGCTAGGGCTAGGGCTAGGGCTACGAGCAGAATAGTAAAAAGCAACTGCAAAAACCATCTACTTATTTAATACTTTTCAAATCTCTTTTGTAATCCTTAAGCTCGTCCCTCGAAGCTCGCCACTCTTAGCTGCTTCCTAATAATAATTAACTTTTTTAACGCGCTTAGGGCGTGCTGTAGACAGGTAAATATCGTTAACCAATTTAAAGTCTAATTCTAGCTCAGTGGCATAAGTATCATCCCCTACAGGATAACTCTTCACCACTTTTGCACCTCTAATCACACCTTGTACTGAACTATCTAAGCGCGTGTTTTGTATGATTAAACTTTCCAAAGACTGACCACTATCGATCTTTTGACCATATACTTGCTCAGTCAATTCTCGGTATGCATCTAGCTTGGAGGCTTTAAGTGCCATCAACATTCTACTAGACTCACTTACCCCTTTTTGATCTGAGATTGGCGCATAACCAACAGCCGAAATAACGGGATAGGTTTCAGGAGCAACGGTTTCCCACTCAACATGTTTATTGAACAAACCAGAACAGCCAGTCAAACATATACTTAACACTGCTGCAAAAGCGACATATCGGCTGCTTAGCTTATTAACACTTAGTATATTCACCATTTTCCAAACACCCTGCTATTCAATATATAAAGATCATAATACTCATTAGCAAAGCAATAACCATACCCAAAAAAATAACATTCTCATATAGGTATGATTTGTGCTTAGTTTTGTGCTTAGGTAAACATAATAGAAAATCAGTCTGAAATTTGACGATGTATTATCCCAAGATTCACTTTCCCCATGTTCATATTAGAAAGGCACGTTATGCAAGTAGGTAGAATAATACAAATAAGTGCTGTTCTGATGTTACTTATTAGCAGCCGCCCTGCACTGGCAATTTGGTTCGAAGCCACAGGTCAAGCCATTATCCAAAATGGTGAAAAGGAAGCGGCGCGCCAACAAGCGACTCAAGAAGCCATTAAACAAGCGCTGCTGTTCTCTGGTGCATCCGTAAAAAGTATCCAATCTCTTACTAATGGTTTGCTTGAAGACGACCGCCTTGAAATTCGTGCTTCAGGTGAAGTAAATAACATTGAGCTAATTGATGAAATTTACCACGACGACTATGTTACCGTTTCCATAAGAGCAGATATATTTCCACAAGAAGCTTTATGCTCAGCTTCAGACTACAAAAAAAATATTGTTACCACATGGTATAACATCAACAAACGGCAACAAGCTGCCGTCGGCAACCTTTATGATTTTGGAAAAGTGTTAGCTGAAAAGATACAAGAAGAAGCACAAAACTATTCAAAATATTCATTTATAAATCGTATTGAGCCTTACTATTTAAATCCAACAGATAAAGAAAAGAAAGCAACGGCATTTAACCTCGCAAGAAAAACGAATGCTCAATATGTGCTTTTTGGTGAAATAGAAGAATTTGCTGTAGAAACGTCAAAAGCCTCTGGATTAGCGTTTTGGAAAAGCGACCAAAGCAAGCGAAACCTTACACTGTCATTCTCGATGTATGATGGCAATTCTGGTGAAATGGTTTTCCAAGAAACACAAAATATGTCCGCAATATGGAACTTTGATCCTTACACACCTATCGACAGCAATAGTCGCCAATTATGGGACTCATCGTTTGGCTCGGCGACCGAAAAGGTCATACAATCAGTGGTGCAATCAATAGATGAATCAGTGAGCTGTTTACCGGCATTTGGTCGGGTAATAAACGTTACAGGTGAGAGCCTAAGTATTAATATTGGCAAACATAATGGCGTGAAACAAGGAGACAAATTGACCTTGTTTCAGGTTAATCAATTCTTCGATGCTCAAAACTTCCCACATCGACAATTTCAATTACATCCGGAGGAAGTGGTAGTGAGACAAGTATTTGCTGAAACTTCCGTCGTCGCTTCAGTTACTGGTGCCCCTTTGGCTAATATTCAACCAAACGATTTTGTAGCACGAAGATAAAAACATTAGAGGGTTTAAATCCCGTCTCGGCTAGTACATAATGCTCGCGCTTATCGCTAAGCACTGAACTCGTAGTCCCCGTAGTTTAATGGATAAAACAAGGCCCTCCTAAGGCTTAGATCTTGGTTCGATTCCAGGTGGGGACACCAATAGAAACACTAAGCTATTGATTTTATTAGAGTTTATTAGGTAGTTTAAAGTTTTTTACACCTTTTTTTACACTGCATAATATATCACCAGCAAATTTAGTTGTCGACATGACGTTTTTTATTACTTTCAACAATCAATGGTTGTGACTATATTGTTCAATCAAACGTAACTAACGTTTCCCAAGCGAATATGTATGGCAGCTAAAAAAGTTGATAGCATTTAGCATCCAAAAAAGACGAATAAAGCCGACTAAATTCGTTTGTAACAAGCACTATGCCCTTGCCAATAGGCTATACACTTCATTTAACACTTAGAGTCTTATATTCAGTTATTCATACGAATACGACCAGTCTCTGTAGGTTATGGGCTTTACAAACCAACCTATGCTTTTTGCTGGATACGACTAAATTTAATGTGAGACAGGAGGCTGAGTTATTAAGAGTGATTTGAGTAAGTCGCCGTGATAAAGCAGTCAGAGTGGGCCTGTAACTGGGCATGACGTTAAACTAGTTAATATTTTAATCTTTGTAGTGGTTTTCAAGCCCCTCAACCACTCGTTTAAAATTTGGCAATTCATCTAACATTTTATCAAATACTCTATCTTTTAAATTTATCATTTTTTCAATTGATAAATCTTCATAGGCACGTGCATTTTCGCCAGGTCTTCTACCAGCAGCTTTCTCTTTTTGGGCGTTAGATGCGCCAACTTCTAATAATTGCATGTCCATCACGTCTCTTAGACGATGCTGAGTAAACTTCTTAGTCTTTTGTCTTATCTCTTTAGAGTCAGTTGAATCCAAATTGAACGCTGCGTGATCTGAAAGCAGTTTACTTTTCACTGCATTAAATTCTTTGTCAAAGTTACTCACTGCCTGACCCTTAATTTTGGGACTTTCGAATACATAAATAGCATCACCGCTTTTAGTTTTTGATTTTTTGAGATCGGATGCAAGGTTTGCTTTAAATGACCTCAATAGTCGCGACAATGATGAAGGGAAAGCCAGTCGAGCTAACCTTCCATTTTTATTCAAGTGGCTTGGCACCTCAACAATATTGTCTTCTAAATTCACCTGCTGCCATCTCATATGATTTGTAGCGGACTTTCTCGTAGAAACAAAAAATTGAAGTATAAGTGACATACATAAATTGTGATCATTTCTATCGTAAGCTTGCCCAAGAAACATGTCGTAAATTTCTGCTGAGGGCATAGTTTTATCTGCCTCATCAGCATAACTTCGGTCTGACTTATTAACTAACTCTTGCACATCTATTTCAATGTTGGGAGAACCCTTGGCTAAAGAACAGGCTGCTTTAATAATTTTAACTATTTCATTTCTGTCAGATGGCATTCTTTGAGGGTTAGAAATATCAAGGTAATCTTTGGCAAATTGCTCATGACAATAAGTTGAAAGAAGTCGCTCACCTAATGCACCTGAAAAATACCGTTTTTGGTATCGTTTAATTTTAGATTGTGTAGCAATTCTTTGGTCCTCTGAATAGAATTTGAGTAATTCATTAAATGTGCGTATTTTTCGCTTTTGACCATCAAGTAGGTAACTTTTGTTGTTCCAAGGCCGTCCTCCCGCAAGACATACTCGAAAGCGTTCGTAAGCCTTCTTTATTGTCTTAACATCTGATTCTTCTATGAGTATATCGTTATTAAAGTTCATCAGATCTAAACGCTGGCCACTCGCTTTAATTCTAAATATGACGACTAATGATTTTTTATTTCTCCGTAAATATAACCCTGGATAACCTGATATTGCTTTTGTCCCATCATTGTAATGGCAAAGGTAGTCCACTGTTAGTAAATCCTTTTTTCTCTCTGATACTTCATTTAGAGAGGGCATTGCTACTGCGGGCAAGTCTACAACTGGGCTAGGTTCTACATTCGAAGGTAATGTATGGAGATCAGCACCACTTTTTATAGTCTTAGGTTTAACTAGTTCATACTCACTCGAATTACTGGCAATGGCTAACCTAGTGTTCTTTGATAAATTTATTTTATTCTGCGATATTTGAGCACTCATACTTTCCATAAATTTCGATGGCGCATCAGGGTGAAAGTAGGCATTGTCTGAAGCCAGAGCTTTGTAGCCCTGTAAATGCCCTGCGTCTAGCAATGCTAGAATTTCAGCCTCAGGAAGCCCTAACAGATGATGCATCTGTTGGACATCAAGAAACCTAGTATTTACGCAGATGTTCAAGGGCTTAATTTCTCTTAGTAGAAACAGTTCAAATGAGCCGCAGGGCGACAATTCGATATTAAGTTAAACTAAAAAAAAACATAAAAAAACATCATGATTTGCGCTTTTAGAAAAAGAGTTTTTTCGCCCCTCATAAAGTAATGATAAATAGTGGTATTTTTTTAAAAAAATAATTTTAATAAATGCAGTTTTCAAAAATCCACAAAGAACATTCCGGCGATAATTAATACAATTCACTGAGAGCAAGGCTATTCAATCAATAAATTGAAATAAAAGTGTCGTTAATATTTCTGTCCTAATTCAGTTGACCTCAATTCATAGCTAAGCTTGGGGACGTGAGAATTATTAACTTTCAGGCTCTATCGTGGGTAACTAAGGAACTTGAATTTCAAATATGATGGAGAATTGCATGGAGAGTTTGACGTTGCCGTCGAGTATTTCTGACTTGCTGGAAGATGGATAAACTAAGTTAGACATCATAAAATTACGGACTTCACCTTGCAGAATGATTGTGTCAATTAGTGAATAATCACTTTTTGACACACAAAAACAGCCAACGTACACTGGACTAACATATCAACTATAAGGTTCAAGAATGCAACTCTCACTAGAAAGCTATATAAACACTAATTTTGGTGGTAACAAATCTGCGTTTGCTCGACATATGCAGATAAACAGTCAGCAGGTTAGTAAATGGATTAAGAAAGATTGGATTGTAAATGAAAATACATTGTATTCTCCGAAGCGAGATATACCTCACTTTCTTATTGCGTTTAATGGTTTTGAGTCAACCTATCGATTCCCGCTTTACATAAAAGAAGACATAAGAAATGCTTGGATTGTTTTAAACATTCACAATGGAGCCGTCTACGCAGAAGATGGTCATTGTGAGATGTGGGATTCGGCCCCTAAATTAAAGCTGTACTTTGGTGTCTGCAAGGAATTGACCAACAAAGAGGTTCACAAAGTTATTGACGATCATTTACCAGTGTTTCAAGCAATTCTGAGCGGTAGTAGTATTGAAAATGTAAACGGAACTCTCTATGGCAGATTTACAAAAGATGCAGAAAGTTGGATGCATGAACTTGATGAAGATTTACTTCAAGTAGAAAGTGACGAATCACCCTATATTATTGATCACGTAGATGATTACCTTGAAAATGATCCGTTAGGCGAAGTGTTCAACGCCAGTTGTATTGAAGACGTGACCAAGCATATTGTGCTGAAAGTGGAAGAAAGCGGTTGCGAAATGTCAGATCTTTTGAGCGTATATTTGGAAAGCAGCATAATGGAATACTATGAATATTTATCTCAAAACGATGAAATATGTGAGGACATGCCTAGATGGTTTCTAGAATTAGTGGAGTAGATGTAGGTGCTTTTGGCAATAGCTCTACACATCGCTCGATTCAGTTTTAAGTGTTTTGTAGTCCTCTTAACTGAAGTAGCTCAGATTTGACTTGAACTTTTATTTTTCATGTCTTTCGACATACCTCTATTATCTCGATAGAGGTACTCAATAAATCGAAAAAAAGTCCCTTCAATTTTTCTACCATTTGAGTCTAAAATTCCACCTAAATGCAAAGGGTTATTTCCGCCAAAAAAGGGGTTGGGTAAGTTGGTGTTGAAGTTTTCAGATCCAGCGTGAGAATTTTCGAAGTTGGTTAACCATGTTGTCCATTTTTGAGCATCGGCATTATTAAGTGCAACTCATGAATTGCCGAGATTAGCCTTACAGATCGTCTAATTATTTTACATGCTTCTCCACTTTGCTCAGGCATGAACTAAACTGTATATGAAAATAAACAGTTTAAGGGAGTTCGAACATGAACACGCCAGAAGCCAGTTTTTTAACGTGGCAACAGCAATTCAGAACGAATAAAGATTGTCTCCAGTATCTGAAGGAAATGAAGTGGCCTAATGGGTTTATGTGTCCTCAATGTGGTCACGACAATGGGATTGACCTTCACTGCCGAGAATTAACCGAATGCAGCCATTGTCATAAGCAAACATCGGTGATGTCAGGTACTTTATTTCATGGTAGTCATCTACCGTTACTCAAATGGTTTTGGGCACTGTATTTTATAGGCTCAGACAAAGGCAGTATTTCAGCGTTAAGGCTAAGCAAGCTTATTGAAGTGAATTGGAAGACTGCTCGGCTTATGTTAACGAAAGTGAGAGCGGCTATGGGACACAGGGATAGCCTCTACCGATTGTCGGGCACAATAGAGTTAGATGATGCCTTTGTTGGCGGTAAGCACAAAGGCAAGCGTGGTCGTGGAGCAGAAGGGAAAACCCCCATTATCATAGCATGTGAAAACAAGCATAAAAAGGCAGGGTTTATCGCAATGAAAGCGGTTAAAAATGTGAATTTTAAAACAGTAAAAGAATTTGTATCACATCACCTTTTAGCTAATCAGCATGTCAGAACGGATGCTTATCCTGCGTTAAATATTATAGATAAAACACAGCAACATGAGCCAAGAGTCACGCCAAGTGAAAAGGTAGACGAATGGTTGCCTTGGGTTCATATCGCGATAGGTAATTTGAAAACGTTTTTGTTGGGCACGTTTCATGGCGTTACGGGTAATTACTTACAAGAATACTTGAATGAGTTTTGTTATCGGTATAATCGCCGTTTTGTGGAAAAACAAATACCTAATCGATTGTTAAACTTGGCAATTATTCATACTCCTTTAAAATCAACCTGAGTTAAATGGAGAAGCATGTTATTTTATTTTCAATCATTCGGATGTTTCACCAATAAAACTCTACATACCACTATTCACATTGCCTTATATCGAATAAACATATTTATTAAAGATGGTTAACAAGGGTTAGTAGCTCATTTTTAATATCTGTAGATGACTGACTTAAATCTACTGTATAAAATCGTAATTTGTGTCCTTGGATCATTACCGACTCTCTATGTTTTACACCCATAGATGGGTGTAAAAGCATCCCCTCGGTCTTTATAGACAGGGGATCAGATAATTGCTCCTGTGAACGCAGGTACGCAAACAGTTGATATATATAATCACTTTTATAGGACTCACCACCAAACTGGGCATTTTTTGTAATTGAAGTGAATTTTGTATCAATAATGACGCGACGCGACAAAGACAGATTCTCAAGCAAGATATCAAGTTTCATTCCAGGCATTAAATTAGCAATATTGCTTGTCATATCGTTCATCTGCCATGAAAGCTTTTTACCGGCTTTTACTGTCCACTGTGCATCTAGGTTTAGTGAATAGAATCCATAAACTGCTTTTTCGAAAAGCCTGCGCACCCAGTGGTCCTGTTTATCAGGACTGGGTAACCATTGATTACCAACTGATTCATTCATCAAAGCTAAATTGAGCATAAGCTCAGCCGTTGCAATAACTTTTTTGTCTTCAAGCTCATGGCGTGAAAACCTATCGTCTAGTGGCCTATATGCACAAAAGTGCCCAACGGTTACCCCCTGCCCTACATAGTCCTCAAGTAACTTTTTAGCTTTGTTCTTTAAAATTGGACTTCGAACTACTTTTAGACTTTTGCTAAGTGCAAAAGCTACATATTGATTACGAGGAGTATTTATCGAAAGCTCTTCAAACCTACATGCAACTTTGCCTTGTAATAAAAGACTTTTCCTAGTGGTTTCGAGTGTGTTAATTCGGCCTCTCACACGAGTTAAGTGCGCCTGAGTTTGCCGATAACCGTTAGATAATTGTCGTTTTAAACGGTGTAAAACCTGATTACACAAAACATCTGCAACCATATCTGCCAAGTGTTCATCTATGTCTTCGCTACCCACATATGCTTGCGCCTGATAACGAAATTCAGACGCATACAACATGAGTAACCAAAGGTTTTGAAGCGGGATACCCTGACAGTTGTTTTCGGCTAACAAAGCCATGATTTACATCACTCCCGTCATTTCTTGAATATGTTTGTTAGCAGTATCAAGGTCGTCATACCAATATTCATGAAGTAATGGGGCTATTTCAGTTTGCAGCACTTGTTGATACCACTTTTTCTCATCCGCAACCTCATGTCCTTTAGCTGGCGTAAAAAAGCTATGCCCAATCTGGAATTGAGGTCCTAACCTACTATCATCAGCAATTGCCATATTTAACTTATTCATTTGTGTTTGAATAATGTTTAATGACTCCGAGCTAATTGATTTTTGATCCCTAACCCAATTTCGCCAGTTCTCACCGTATAGAGGCTTTAAATTCACAAAAGCAAATCGGCGACGTAAGGCCAAGTCAACTAATGCTAAAGATCTATCAGCAACATTCATGGTGCCAATGACGTAAAGGTTACTCGGAATATAAACAGGCTCATCGTCTTCTGTTGTATAAGACAATTGCAAGGCTTCTTCGGGAGTACGTTTATCGGCTTCAAGTAAAGTCAGCATTTCGCCAAATATTTGGGCTGGATTCCCACGGTTAATTTCTTCAATAACGACTACAAACTTTTTAGCCGGATATTTTTGTGCTAAATGCACCCATTCAAGAAAAGGCCCGTCACATAAAGTTAACTGCCCATTTCCTGATGGTCGCCAACCTCTAATGAAATCTTCATAAGCTAAGTTAGGATGAAACTGAACCGCTTTGATTTGCGAAGGTTGCTTTTCACCTATTAATGCCATTGCAAGTCGCTTGGCAAGCCAAGTTTTGCCAGTGCCTGGTGGGCCTTGCAAAATCATGTTTTTCTTATCGCGTAAGCTACGCAAAATGCTGTCTAAATCGGCAACATCTATAAAGCAACCATCGGCTTTTATATTTGAAAGGTCGTATGCTTCAATGCGTTTTTCAGCAACGATAACTTCTGGCTCATCTTCATTAGTATCATCGTAATACCCTAACCACTTGTATTGCCCAGCACTTATAAATTCTAGTTCACCCTCATCCCTTAATTGCTGGGTGGTGCTATCAATAGACATATCTGGAGTGCTGTTGTCAGGAAACAACGTAGTAAATTCTTCTAAATAATTATCTTGGAATGCTTTACGTGAAAAGTCAGGACTTTGTTGTCTAAAGCACAAATCACGAATCCGCTCTAATACCAATGCTTTCCACGAGTTTGTGTTTGTGGCTTTTTTCGCTTTTTTGACATCATTTGAAAATGCATTTAACGATAGCTCAGGAAATGAATGCACAGGAAAAGTATCTTCACTAAAACGGATTACCAAATTTTCACGTACAGTTAGATACTCGTCTCCTGTGCAGGTTTTCTTTGGACCAGTACATTCAGGCTTACAAGACAATTTTCCTAAATATTCCATAGACTGCGTTTCTAACGTAGGGAAAAACCATGGACGAATCCAAAACAAGCCCATTGTAATATTCCACCTAATCCCTTTTTGAGACGCTACGGCATTGTAAGCGCTGCAAAATACTTCAACATTCACACCTTCTTTATCATCTGCAAAATCCAGTGCAACCTTAAACAGTCGCCAAAGATTCTCTATATCATGCTCTCCTCTTCCATTGTCCTTACCCCAAAAGAACCATGACTTTTGATTGTTTAGCAATGGAATTGCTTCAAAGGTTTCAGGAATAGCCACTTTAATATCGAAAAACTCTGCCATATCGGTTGCAATTAACCGCCTATTTTCGGCTGTTTGAGAGCGGTTAAAAATTCCCATTAAAGTGAAAGGGTCTAATTCATCTAGCTCTTTGCCTTGCAAATAAGACAAATTATGTTTGTCAGCTAACTCTTTAACAAAGTTGACCAAGCTTTCCTGCTTATGCTCAAAATCAACAATTTTGGTCGCCATAGCTTCGTAAAAAGCGGTCCATTTAAATCGAATATCGTCTTCTGGAATATCACCAAAACGATCGAGCCAAAATGGTGCGTTACGAAACTTATCAATATTTTGCTCTTTACCTTCAAACGCAAAAGCAATTAGATTATCTGTTTTCCAATCGCCAGGCTGAATATGCCAGATGGTTTTCATATTAGTATAAAAATACCACTCACGTGGTTCGCTGAAAGGTGCTTGCCAATCAATATCCAATCGTTTTCCGTTTTTATAGTTTTTACGGACACAACCTATGACTTTAATTGCCATAGTCGAAACAACATTTCCACGGGTATTAAATGGCACACCAGATTTACGGGTATATGCAGCTTTTATTGCAATTAAGTCACCAGATTTAATTGAGTTAACCTGTTCAACGTATTTATCGTCGTACCCGTTTTCCCAAATTCCTTGCTCAACAAATCGCTGAGTCTGGTCTTCATCATTCCAGCTAGCCCCTACAAACCAATATGACTGTATTGTTTCCATTAATGTATCTCCATGTCGTTGAGTCTTGTTAATCATTAGCCATTATTTCTGGCTAGACTTACTACCCATATTTTTATAATTGATGACAATATTTCTAGTGCATTTACTATGTTATTAAATCAGGCAAACAATCTTTGTGGCGGCGTTGAATGCGAGTAATGTCTTTAGTAATCGCTGGATTACCTGTAAGTATTGCAGCCATCATTGCGGTCATGGTTAATAAGCCGTTGGAAGATTTAATGATTTGCTCAATGAGTTGAATTGGGTAGCCACTACCGTGGCGTTGCATCGCGTGAATACCGCCATGCACATAAGAATTTAGGCCTTTCCACTGCACATCTCTAAATTCTTTAAACATTAAAACAGCTTGTTCTGGTGCTTTACCCTCTAGTGCTTTGATCATTTCAGCATTATTAGGTTTTTGATCAGCGGATTGGGAGAGTTCACTTAAGGTAGAAAACGTATTTTCTATCTTTTTATCGCTTGCTGCATAAAACAACCACACAGCCCTAGTTAATGATTCAAACTGAGAGCGCATAAGACATATAGCCGAAGTGTAGTTTCCACACATCACTAATTGGCGCAGACTGATTGCATGTTCATGTGCAACCAAGCACATAATCCAACATGAAGTAACTCGCTTACTTTCTTCAGCAGGTCCATATTCAAATATTCGGCTAAATTCGCTATTCAGCCCTTCCGATTTTTCTAATAGTTCATCCATAATATTGATCTATTCACATTTTTGGGTGACTTGGCAATCAAGTATTTACCTATGTCATTTTTACTGATGTCCCAATAAATTCTAAAAACTATTGGATTACCTACCTGCTGGTTTCGTCTTTACAGATTTGTTACTCCGATAATTTGCACCTAAATCTCTGAAATCAAACATATTCATTTTAAAACTAGAAATGGAGACTTGCTGTGCGCCATGAACATGAGTAATTAGCTTTTCGTGTCTCTCTTTGTAAGGAGCTTTTGCCACAGAACCACCAAACTCACCAGTGTTAACCAAAACAATATGCTGAAACATATGATAAAAAAGCGAGTCCACCATAGAATCAAATGTACTTACATCCATATTTAAAGAAGGAATCAAGTAGGCATTTGATTTACCCTTTAAATCAGCGTTCAATTTTATATCTGTTGAGTCGTAACATATAGAACCGGTTAATCGAAATCCTTGTTCATTTTCAAATGCAGGATGTACTAACTCTATGAACAATTGATAAGGCCGCCATGGTTTTATATGACCAGCCTCATCTTTCATCATATGTTCTTTACCTTGTAGGCGTTCAATAAAAGACCTTCCACTATGCTTTTTATTAGGAATTATCCACTTAGCGACATTATTAGGACCATCAATGTTAGGTAAATGAGTAAAGTTTATACCTGTAAATATTATTGCCCCAGTTTTATCTGAGAGCGTTTTAAGGATATGTATATCCCTAGAATTTACGGCTAACTCAGGCCAAATAATAAGATCTATCTTACCTTCCCTTTTAGACTCTACCGATTCATGGCTATATTTTTTATGGAGTATAAGTTCAGCAACAGAAGCAATATGTCGACTGTGTTTAGCTAAATATGCAGGCGTATCAAGCATCAAACCATGCTCTATAAAATCAGCTTTCTGTGGTAATAACGACTGCACCATTATTACATCTAAGTCTCGCTTGTCTTTTTTCCAACCCAAACTTACTTTTTCTATATATCCAGGAATTCCTGACAGATGACAAAACAGTTCTTTCTGACTTTCAACTCGCTTTTCAATCAACTGTTTTAAAGATTTTAAATTCCAAATTTCAGGCCAATTTTCTTCGTATGAATGAGGCTCTAAACCAGGCCATTGGAGCAAATGGAATAACAAACTTGAAAGCCAACTGCTCATTGCAGCAATGTCACCATTCATAGCTTCGGGTGAATGCATCAGGCCAAATTGACGCTTAACAAACCCCGATGAAACACCTACATATTTCGTTTTATTGTTCGGCTTAACATTAGATTCTGTCCAATCAACTGATCCAACAAGGCAGGAGCGCACAAACATTCCAACATGGTACAAAGGTCGATGTTCATCGTTTATCCATGAAGGAGCACTAAAAAGAGGTGAAGCATCAGCCTTCAATTGAATATCTATATCCACTGCCAAAGTTTGAATATTATCCCAGTCACTGCAAGCTAAAGTGCTTTCACTTAAATCTACAGGCGATGCAAAGTCATAATCAATTGTATTCAAGCATTTAGCCAGTAAAGCTAGAATCGCATTTTCGTGAGCTAATGGATTGTCCGGTCTTTTAATTACACCTAGTAGTGGATAAGCAGTATTTTTTCTACTTAAATCCCCTGCTACTGCGTTTAGATAAAATCCACCTTTATTAATAATTGCAGTTGATTGTTTTTGCCAATTTAACCCGCTACTTCGTGAATACGTTACAATTTTTTCGAACAGTTCTCTTGATTCGACAGCTAAGTTAATAAGCAGCTCATCCATATTCAGTCGAGACAATCCTTTAGTAGATTTCATATTAGCAACTTTACTAAAACTACTTACTTTCTTACTGACTTTCTCAAGAAAACTTGAAACCGCTCGAACAACTAAATTTTGGTCATGTGCTAACTGATAGGCCAACATCACAGAACTGACAAACTCAAGCACCGTCATATCATTTGCGATGACCCTATAACCTTTCATAAATTTGGTCAAAACATTGAAACTTTTATCTTCTTCTGATTCGTATGACAACGGTGAATCATTTCTGACCAGTAAAAAAAATCTAGCTTGCTGTTTGGTATTCAATGAGTAACAACTTTCATTTTCGAGAATTTCTACTGCTAAACATTGCAAAAACTCGAAGTACCCCGCTGTATCCAAGCGAACAGGAAAGGCCCATTCTTCTTTTCTATGGATAATGGTCGCACTATGCCTAAAAATTTCACACAAAAAATACTCTGCCAAATATTTTTGCCTATCGTCATCTCGATTATGGATTAATCGAATTTGAGATACGATTGAATCAACAATTTTAACATCAGGAAATAACTCTAAACCTTTTTTAAGTAATAAAGTCAGAGAGGGATCTTTAGACCAACATGCTATAAACTTTCGGGCCATCCGCTCTTGTATATAATCCCAATTTCCAGCAATTGCTTTGCCTGAGCCGTCTAATTCATGCGCATAGAAGCTCCTTTTTTGCCTTAATAACTTGTGAATTTTATTAGCCGCAAAACGAACTATAGTGTCTTCTCTAACATCATGATTAGGCGCTTCAACAAGGTATAATGGATTATTGCCTTCAGTATTTTCGGAACTGGAACGAAGGTAATCAGATAAATTAATTAAGCCTTCAAGATGACCAAGCTGCTCATCTATTTCCCTGTTTGAAATAGGGCCACTAACTTTTCCTTGAATAGCTTTTAATTTTGTTGATTTACCGCTACTTTTTGTACGGAATACTTCAACTTTAGTCTTACTATCATTAACTTCTAAATTGAGGCCTGCAATATGATCATTAACATATTTCTCGATTTCCGCCTTTAATTCAGTTTTTGATTTGGTCGATACAACAATCAGACGCATATCGTCAACATAGCGACAATAATCAACTAATCGGCAATTCTCTAAAATATCCGTACCAATGGCAGTGGCAAGATTTAAATCAAAATCCAACATATAAACGTTTGCTAAAAAACCACCTGCAACTAAACCTTGAGGAATGCCTAAAGGGATATCTTCATCACCTTTCATGTAAACTTTTTTGTAAAGTGTCTTGCTTTCAGCCTCCCATTTCCACTTTTCAAACTGTTCTAACAAATAATTGATAGATGGGTTTTGGTTTTCATCGTAATCATCAAATAATTCGACAATTTTTCGAGTCAAGGCATCTCGTTTGATTCGATCAAAAAAACGGCTTAAATCTAAATGAATTTCGTATACTATTTCTGAACTTACTTTTTCTTGTAGCGCCAAAAAGCCGAAATGCGATGGTCGCTCTAAAAACCTCTGATAATCAGTAAAATACTTACTGTAAACAGTGCTGTTACCCCAAGAAAATTTAGCTTCGTCATCTTCGTAACGACAAAAAAGACGATTGCCATAACTAACAACTTTTTTACTGTGAACGAGTTCAAACTCTGTTGAACTATCACCTTGCAACGTTTCAACTTTATTAGCTGTGCACATCATCAACGTAGTAAAATATGTTTGTTCTTTGATTGGTACATGGGCCAATGGGCGAAGAGGTGGAACTATTCTAAGTGGCTGCTGTTTATTATCATCAGTTGCGTTATTCTTGCCTGAAATTACAGGTTGCCAGCTTTGATTTAGTCCTTCCAAAGCATCAACACTGAACTCCCAATCTAAAATACTTGTATCCCTATGTGGAAATTTAGAGACATCAATAAATTCCCAATCCGTCGATTTCGGTGCTGGTACAAGACGCAAATCTGTAAGGCTATAACCTTTTGCAATTAACTCATTACTCCAAGAATCAAGGTTACTTCTGAGAGATAAAGTTGATTTGTCGAGTTCGAAAGTATCGGCATACCAATTAGTAGAACGAATATACTGTTGAGACTTTTTCCAAGCCTGAGCCAATACTACAGAATCTGATAAGTAATCATCAGTTAATTTTAATTCGCGATACTTGTTATCAAGTAAACCCATTTTATTTCCTTATAATGTTTGTTCCACAATGGCATCGGTGAGGTGAAGTTGGGTGATTTGGGCTTGTCTTAGATTGGCTTTAAGTGAGTCGCATAAGGTCATTAGCTCATCAACTTTGGCGACTATTCGATGTTGTTCAATTAGTGGGGGAACTGGCGTAATTTTCTTTTTTAAATCCCCCAGAAGTAGATTGTTTATCGCACTCCCTCCCGACTTTTTTAAAAAATTCCGCGTTTCAGACTGAAGAAACAAAGCAGCGTATCTATTATTGATATTTAATTTTGCTACTTTGATTACAGCAACACTTTTTTGAAATGTAGTTTTTCTCGTAAATTGAATATCTTCCACTATTGCCATTTTTCCAACCGTAGCTCCAGTATTTACCATACAGATATCACCATGTTCCAAATTAGTTCGTTGGTGAACCTCTGCAAATTCAGAAGATTCTATTTGCCTAGCATTGTCATACACTAACTTTCCGTTTTTAATGTCTTTTGCAGACAAGAAAAAGTAGCCAGAATTCTCCAAATTATTACAATCGCCGTGCTTTCCATCTGTTATTAATAAAGTAATATCTTGTAAACAACTAAATTCCCACCCATCAGGCAGTTCAAACGGTTTTTCTTCGTCTGTTATTGACGGAAGCGGCTTTTGTTTTTTGATTTTGCCGTCTTTGATGAGTTGTTGTTTTTCGGTGGCGATGCGTTCTAGTAGTTTGGATGCGGGTTCGTCTTTGGGGTCTTGTTTGACGAGTTTGCCCATTACTGCGAGTTGTAGGATAGTTTGTTTTAGTTGGTCGATGCTGGCTTGGGTGGTGAATAACACGTCGAAGTGTTGGCTAAGTCTTTGCCAGCTGTCGTTGAGTTCGTTGGCGTCTTTGGCATCGGTGAGGGTTGCCAGTAGCACTTCCACCAGTGTTTTATGGGCGTCGATACTGGATTCGGTTTGCGCTTCCAGCTGGTCACATAAAGCCATTAACTCGTCGACTTTGGCGACGATACGGTGTTGTTCTTCCGTCGATGGTAAAGGTAGTTTACAATTTTTGTATTCTGTTTTATTAATTTTTGGTTGACCGGTTCCTGCGTTGACCAATTCGATATATCGCTTGTATACCGGTGATTGCGAATAATATAGAAAATAGCGTTTTGCTATTAATTTACTTAAAACAATCATGAACATGTTAGGAGCTAATGTAGCTGGCATATCAATATTCGGAACTTCAAGTGTTGTTCCTACACCTGCCCCAACATTAGCAACAACAAACTCACCGCCTTCGATAGAGGATTTTGATAAGAAATCAAACCCTTTTTTATCTGTATATTTAAAACTTCTTGAATCACTTAGTCCATGCCTTAAATCGGTTAAACGCACCAACAAAGCGTAGTTTTTCTCATCATAGTAGGTAACATTTTGTTTAAGAGTAGAGAAGCTACCATTGGCTTGAAAATCGGTAATGTAAGTTATGACCTCATCAAAATAAACCGACTTCCAACTTTTAGGAATAGGGGGTAATTCAAATTTTTCTGTAATAGTTTTAAATTTTTGTAATCGGACATTTTTTTTATTATGAAAGTGCTCTTTTTCCGCTGCCATATTGTTTAAAATATCATCATGAACACAATAATTAATATCGTTTGGTACGAGCTTTCCACAAAATGCCAATTCCAAAATCAACTCACGTAGCTTTTTAACGCCCACTAATTCCAGCTTTTTCGAACTACCCCGCCCCGCTGCGGATTTGGTTTTGATGGCTGAAGTCCAGATATCCAGATGTTCTGTGATTAAGTTTTCAACTGCCATTATTTGACACCTGTACTTAGTGCATCGGCCAGTATGCCTTTAAGTTGGTCGCGCAGTTTTTGAATGTCTTGCTGCTGGCTTGCATATTGACTTAGTAGCTCTTGTGGATCGTGATTAATTTGCTCGCCCACATGGGGGTTTTTAATGTCGAGATTAAAGTTACGAGCAATGATGTCTTCAATACTCACCTGCCAGGCTTGTTCGGATTCTGTTCGGCTGGCAAAGCCGTCTTGCTCGTTGCCCCACCATGCGTTTTCGGTTTTGAATTCTTCAAACTTCATGGGTTTGGTTTTATTGTAGTTTTTTACGCCATCTGGGTATGGGTGTTCGTAAAACCAAATGTTTTTGGTTGGTGTGCCTTTGGTGAAAAACAGGATATTGGTTTTTATGCCGGTATAGGGGGCAAACACACCATTGGGTAAACGTATGATGGTGTGTAAGTTACATTCCTCTAGCAGCATTTTTTTAATTTTGGTTTTTACGCCTTCACCAAACAAAGTGCCATCGGGCAATACCACAGCGGCACGTCCACCGTCTTTGAGCACTTCGATAATCAACTGCAAAAACAAATCGGCGGTTTCGCGGGTTTGCATGTCTGATGGGAAGTTTTTCTCGATGCCGTCTTCTTCGGTGCCACCAAATGGCGGATTGGTGGCGATAACATCAAAGGTGCTGTCCCACGAAGATAATGGCTTATTTAGGGTATTGCCGTGTTTAACCTGCACCGGCACTTCGATGCCGTGGAGCATCATGTTGGTGGTACAGAGTAAATGAGGTAACTGCTTTTTTTCAACGCCGTGAATTTGAGTTTGCAGGGTTTGGTGATCGCTGCCGGTTTTTACATAATTGTCTTTAATGTGGTCGACAGAACAGGCCAAAAAGCCACCTGTGCCACAGGCGGGGTCAAACACTTGTTCGCCTAGTTTAGGGTCGAGACGATCGATTATAAAGCGGGTGACAGCCCGTGGAGTATAGAACTCACCGGCGTTACCGGCGCTTTGTAAGTCACGTAAAATTTGTTCGTAGATATCACCAAAGAGGTGGCGCTCTTTTGAATCGCCAAAGTCCACTTCGTTAAGTTTGTTGATCACTTGGCGCAGCAGTGTGCCGTTTTTCATGTAATTGAAGGCATCACTGAAGGCTTCGCGCACCACAAAACCACGGGGATTTTTATCAATAGGAGCAGTCAGGTTTTTGAGCTTGTCAAAAAGTTCGTCATTTACGAAATCCAGTAATTCATCACCGGTTATGCCTTCGGCATCACTTGCCCAGTTGCGCCATAAAAACTCTTCTGGGATGGGGGCGCGGTAGTTGTCTAGCTCAAGCTCAAGGTCTTCTTCTTGGGCATCGAATATCTTTAGAAATAATAACCATGACATTTGGCCTAGGCGTTGTGCATCACCGTCTACGCCGGCGTCTTTGCGCATAATGTCTTGAATGGATTTAATTACGGAACTGACTGACATCTTATAAAAGTCTCTTATTTTAGTGCTTAGGTGTTAGTGCTTAAGCGGATTTTTCCGGCAAAGGATTATATATAGCGGCCTCAAGCTCGGTAATGGCTTGGTCGTATTGTTGGCGGCCACCGAAGCCGTTTTTTAGAATTTCTTTAAACGAACCTATCTCAGTAAAAGGGTAAACCTTAATGGTTTGCAGGTTTTCTAATTCGCTCACACCGGCATCAGCGTATTTTTCTAGCAGGCTGTTTAATACGCTTTGTGCTTGCTCTGAATACTGGGTGAAGTAATTGCGCTTTTTGACGTTGTTTGCCCGTTCTTTACGGGTAAGGGCTGGTTGGTCAAATACTACGTGGCAGATCATATCAAAAGGGTCAAGATCTTTTCCGACTTCTTGCTCTAGTGCATCCCAGATAATGCCTTCGTCGGCCATTTCATCAATAATGCTTTGTTTGCGTTCGGCTTCGTTCCACTTGCGCACAAAGGCATCGAGGGTGGCGAATTGTTTGTTGAGGGTTTTGCGGGTGTAATCTTTAAAGGATTCGGTGACTAATTTGCCGTCGGTATCGTAATACTGCACACGCTCGGCAACTTTGAGCACTTTGACGCCTTTGACGTGATACTTATGGACTTTTTCTTCGTCTTGCCAGTCGCCACCCATTTCACCTTCGGGTAGATGGTTGCCATCGTCAAAAGCGGAGTCAGGGAAGTCTGCTGCATCACTGCTTGAGTCTGTTTGTTGCTCGTTTTCCTCACCTTGCATCTTTTCATCAAAGTCAGACTCAGGATCGTTTATCTCTTCGGGTTTGCTCACAATGACTTTTTCGGGCACACCGTCGAATGCTTCATCGGCAAACAACTCGGTGGCTTTTTTGAAGTCTAATATGGTGAACCAAAGTTTGTTGTATTTGTCGTCGATACGGGTGCCACGGCCAATGATTTGTTTAAATTTGGTCATGGATTGAATGGACTGATCGAGCACGACTAACTTGCAGGTTTTTGCATCGACGCCTGTAGACATTAACTCAGATGTGGTGGCGATAACCGGATAGGCGCGTTTAGGGTTAATGAAGTTGTCGAGTTGCGCTTTGCCCAATTCATCATCACCGGTGATCTTCATCACGTATTTTTCGTTTTTGGCGTATTGCTCGGGGTTACAGTTAATCAGTGCACGGCGCATACGATCTGCATGATCGATGTCGTTACAAAATACTATGGTCTTATCCATCTCACCTGTACGCTTTAGGTAGTTGGTGATGGTTTCGGCGACTAATTGTGTACGCTCATCGATGACCATAGTACGGTCAAAGTCTTTTTGGTTGTAGATGCGGTCGTCAATCAGATTGCCTTTTTTATCTACCTGTCCCTTGGTGGGTCGCCAGCCTTGTAAGTCTAGGTCAATGTCTACCCGCACCACTTTATAGGGCGCTAGAAATCCGTCTTCGATGCCTTCTTTTAACGAATACATATAAGCGGGGTCACCAAAATAATCGGTGTTAGAGACTTCTTCGGTTTCTTTTGGAGTAGCGGTTAAACCAATTTGAGTGGCGGCACTGAAGTATTCGAGGATTTCACGCCAGGCGCTGTCATCGGCTGCACTGCCACGATGGCACTCGTCAATGATGATTAAATCAAAGAAGTCAGGGTCGACTTGCTTGTACGCTTTTTGTGATTCTTCGGGGCCAGTTAATGCTTGATAGAGCGCAAGGTGAATTTCGTAGGCAGGATCAACATGACGGCCTTTGATTTTGGTCATAGCCTGGCCAAAGGGCTGAAAATCATTGATACGGGTTTGATCAATTAATACGTTTCGGTCGGCTAGAAATAGAATGCGTTTTTTAGCTTTAGCCTTCCATAATCGCCAGATAATTTGAAAGGCGGTATAGGTTTTACCGGTTCCGGTTGCCATTACTAGCAGCACACGGTTTTGCCCTTTTGATACGGCTTCCAGTGTTTTATTAATAGCTTGTATTTGGTAATAACGCGGCGCTTTACCGCTACCATCATCATAATAATCTTGAGTAATAATCGGCAGTTGCTGTGCGGTATAACCTTTATAGGCGCAAAACTTAACCCAAAGCTCTTGAGGGCTGGGGAATTCACCCAAGGTAATTATCCGTTCTCTTTGTTCTAGGTTTGTCTTGTCATGAAAATTAAAACCATCGCCATTAGAGGTAAAAACAAAAGGCACATCTAATAAACGGGCATAGTCCAACGCTTGTTGCATGCCACTGCCCTCACCAGCTTTGTTAGATTTGGCTTCAATGACAGCAAGGGGCATAGATGGCTTGTGATACAGCACGATATCAGCAGACTTAACCTTCATCCGTGCCGCAGCCATACCTCGCACCACTACTTTACCATCACGAAGTTTTACCTCCTGACGGATTTGGTACATATCATCCCAGCCCGCATCTTTAATGGCAGGCATGATAAATTTGCTGATGATGTCGGTTTCGCTTAGCGCTTTTTTATTGATTGAACTCATACTGTATCTGCTCATGTCCTTATTCCAAGTGATGAGTTCTGACTAGTTACCACTCATTTACCAGTTTAAATGTCAGTTTGGTCAAGCATCAATGAAATTCCAACATAGCATTGGGGTAATAATTTGTCACTGCTTTTCAATATGTTAGAAATGAAAAAGCCAGCTTTGACAGCTGGCTAAAGGTTATACGCACTTCAGCGCGGGTTGAGCGATCATTTCAAAAAACTCCTCAATAGACATTTTAAAGAATGCATTGAATAGCTTCATGTTTTCTTGCTCCACTAGGTACTTTTTGATTTTTGCACGATGAGGCAGAATGTAGTGATATTCAACCATCAAACACCAATGCTTTTTACAAGGATATACTTTATCCATGAGACTTTGAGTCATGACAATACACTCTGCTTGTTTACGCATATTTCTGTGCAAAACAATTAGCTCGTTGGATGCCTCAAACAGCACAAAACATTCATTTTCATCATCGTAATTATCATATTGACTCAACACTTCATCTTTCATTTTTTGTCCTTATTTAAGTTGACCTCAAACTTACTTAGGACTCCGAAATGGAAATTCAGTCGGTTCTCGTAACTTGGTTAAGTAAAAATCTATTATCCAATTCTCATCAAAATCGCGCCAAATTTCGCACGGCCTGCGCTTATCTAAATTTGAAGACATTTAACAATTCAAAAAGAGGTGAGATATGAAAAAAAATAAAGTTGACCACAAATTTATATGGTTCTTAAAGCAATTTCTCTTAGATTTAGTAGAGACTTTGAAGTTGTTGTTTCTGTGTTTATTGGTGCTTGGATTTATCTTTGATATACCACATCAAAAACAAACTGGTTTGACCGACATGGATACACTTATGTTGTTGATTCTATTTGTTTGCTTGAAACTACTATTCATAACATTGAAGTTTGACGAGAAAACATAAGAATTAACTTTTAGCGCTCATTAGAGCGCTTTTTTTTGTTTTCTCATATAGATTGATAACTATTAGCAACACCTTCCTACTTTCCCCCCACACCCGACTTACTTAAGAGTTCAATAATTAAAGAAGGTAAAATACATGAAAAATGAACAAGAAATATTCTTGAAAAAGCGGGAAGCAATTGTACATGCAGTCTCGATTTTAAACGAAGCGGTAATGATTGAAGCTGAAAATAATGATCAGCACCAGTATAACTTTTTCACAAATAGAGAACATTTTGAAGATCAGATATTTTTTGCTTTTTGCGATGAGGTGGATAATCAATATCATCAAAAAGCGGCCAGAAAGTTTATTGATAAACTCTTTGACCGCGCATAATTTGCTGCTGTCGCTCTTACTTATTTTCGAAGCCATAAAAATATAATCGAGGATAAATAATGAGCGACACAAACACAAAAAAGAGCCAGTTCTATAAAGTTTACTCTAGAAGCAGCAAAAGCCCCTGGAACGACCATAGGACGATTACTTGGTTAGCCCATGCACAAAAGACCGAAGATGGAGAAGTTATATTGGGGTATGAACGTTACATATACGTTCACCTTGGATCGTCAGGCCAAATATGTGGAATTAGCATTAGTAAACAACTATTAGCGGAGAATAGCGAACAGTTTGATTCTAAATATCTCGAAGGTGGAAGTGTTGAAATGTATGCTTTTCTTCTACTGCACATAGAAGAAATATCTGTATTTTGTGAACTCTTCAGAGATGACTTTTTGAAAACGTTTCTTCTTCCGCCCGACATTTATTTTAATGCGGCTGAGAAGTATTGGCTTGAGAAAATTTGTGATGCTTAACGGCAAATTTTGAGCGAACCGCAGGGTTCGCTTTTTTATTGCGAAAATCAGTAGGGATGTTTCAAATATGAGATGTCCTTATATTTTTTATTTCACAATCTAATTTAGCTTTTGCCATTTCATATTGCTTTTGACATAAAGGGTCTTCAGGATGTTTTTGCCAAATCTGAAAAGCTTGCTCTACTTTGTTTGCCAAAAAACAAAAGTTGATTATTTCTGCCCATGGTGGAACCACGTCCTTGTTTTTCACTTTATTGATTCAAGTTAGTTGAACATTTTTTAACTATAATTTCATAGTTATCTAGTCGATGTTAGGGGTTGTTTGATAAGCACATATCAGCCACCTAAAGTTTTAATGATGAAGCGGGTTGAGTTGCTAAAAGATAATAATGATGACGAAGTGAAAAAAACGTAACGACAAGACTCATAGGCTCAAATAAATTAACGATTACTATAATTCTCAGGAATGCTCTCATCGAAAGTCAGTTTTTCTGTGAATAAAAGCTTACTAACTCATTGCTTATTTTGAAGATTAGTGAATTTCAAGTGGGTAGAAGTTGAAGCGTCACTGATTACTCTGAGTCATTAACTGTTAGCTTATCATTCAAGAATCAGGGAGAGTAAAAGATATGGCAGGACACCCTAAAGATAGAATTCGATTTACAACGGACAAGTCTCTTTTAAAGCTGGCAAGTGAGATCTCTTTAATCACGTCCCCAGACAGTATCGTGTTCTATGCAGAAGACGAAGGTGCAAAACTGGCCAAACAGTTTGTGAGCAACAATTCAAAGTATAAAAGGCTCGACGAGATTGTAAATACAACAAAAGAAGGTCGGTTTCTATGGTCTTCAATTACAGTGCACAATCGACCGTGGTCTGATTTTGAGGAAATATGGTGGGAACTATCATGGAGACTAGCAAGAGCTGCAAAAGGAAAAGTCCACGTGTTCGGACCGACTAGACTTATAAAAGACCGTCCTTTAGCTGATTATAAACATAAATTTACTACCGGAGCCTATGCGAATACGGTTTTTGAAAAAGTAGAATTACCCGAACTTGAACAGAACGAGAATGTTTCGGAAATATTCTATAACGGTCAATCTTTCAAATAAAAAGACCAATCTCAAAACGCTAAACAACAATGCGCGACAAAATCAATCCTTCGCGAGAAACGAATGATTAGTTAAATATTAATTTAAAGGAGTGCAAAATAAATTCAGCAACATAAAATCTTATCCTAATATTTAAACAGTTGAATAAATTTTTAATATACCTTTCAGGTGCAAGTTTCAAAGAGCGGAAAAATTATTTATCAATTTTTGACTTCTCTAAACAAAAAATTATTAATTCGGAAATGTAAGATTATATCTAAACATATCAAACTTTTACATGGGGAGTGGGAAATAGGAATAACGAATAAATGGTTCTTGAAGATAGAAAAACCCTCAAATAATTCAACTTACCAGATTAACTTTTTAGATGCACATAATTTGTAATTGCGGAAGAAGAGCCGCCACTCCACATTCCGTTATGAGTGACTTTCAGAGTTATTCTCGCTTTATTATTTGCAAATGGCAGATTGAGTTCTGAGCTACTACACATCAATCGATTACCCTAACCCTCCCCTTGTAACGCCAAATATCAGAACCTTCAGCAATTTCTTCGATACGTTTGGCTTCTTCTCTGTCTGGGGTGTAGGTGATGAGTAAATAGGTTTCCTGCTTTAAAAATTCATGCCTTCCGCTTTCGGTTTTTAAATCGTAATCAGTGGTAAGCGTGTTGTCGAAAAACATGTGTTTCGCCAAAATAGATTGCTTTGAGATGAGGTGACTTGGATGATTAATTTCACCAGTTGTTTTGGGTTTTAGTCTCCGCTGTAACGATTTAAAGTGTTGATTCAGTCTGCGGTGTAAATTCTTGGCTATGCCGACTTTCAGAGGCACGCCATCGAAGGTGTGAATTTGATAAAGTCCAGGCTCGTTTTGAATTTCACACAATCTCTCAAACGACAGGCTTAAGACATCGTAACTAAAGTCAAAGGCGAGTTTACCTTTTGGTATGATTTCGCCTTTGTACATCGGTAACCCTTCAAAACTAGTATACCCGAGCTTTCGTGCCTCCTTTTTTAATGCGTTGATAAACGCCTCATGAGAGTCAAAATCATCTCTTTTCATGTCAATCCCTTCATTTAAAAATATTGGCAAAACAAAGTTCTAATGTACTCACTTGTCTTGCCCCACTTTTCATATTAGTAAATTAAAATTCATCCGAAAATTAATTCGAATGATCGTCAATTCCAAAAGAGTCGCCATTGAAATGATCATTATCAAAAGGTGTGAAAGCATCTAAATCACTATTGTCGACGCCATATGGATTGCCATCAACGTCAACAACGCCAACCATCGGTAACCCGTTAGCTGGGTTTATACTAGTACCGATATTGGTGTAACTAATACCCGTTATACTGAAATCACTTTCCTCATTATTAAAACTGGATACTTGCACAGTCGAATTTGCAGGATTGCCAAATCGGTAACTTGTAGATATATTTTTGCTTCTTCTTTTTTGCTTTTCAATTTGAATACTAGCGCTTTTAGATGCATTCCACGCTGAACCTCCAACATATGGGTAAGGTTTGGATTCGGCTGGTTGTTTGATGAATAAACCATAAAAGCTATATTTATACGTGAATATTGCAAACAAAGTACCAAATATAAAATTACTATTTATGAAGAACATCGCCGTGACAGATGCGAGTATTATTATTTTTAAAATAACTGCTGCAATGTGCTCAAAGCGTGAGGGTTTATTTGCCTGAATTTTTTTGTGTAGATTGCTGTAGTAGATGTCCATTTTTTATACCTCGATATTTAACGAACATCTTAATTTAATAATAAAAAACACGAAGTCAAAAGAAATTTTTACAAATTCCCCTAGCAGGTGACTAATTAGTTTTAGTAGCTATAAGGAAGTTATTACGTAATAAAGCGTTCTCTAATTTGTGATATTCCAGCTGCTTTTTCGACATTTATTGTCGAGTAAATATTGAGAATATGAGTCGTGCGGAGCGCATGGTGTATAGTTATCAGTGTGTCCAGAGAGATGGGTGCACTGGTAAACGTTCTTGATAAGTAATAGTAAAAGTCAGCACTTAACCAAAATCTTTCTTAATGATAGCGTTCAACTGACTTTGAACTAGAGTTATTTGCCATTCATAGTCATTTGAGTCATCTAAATTAAACACTCTAGGCAAAACTAAAAATCGTACTTTTAATATAAAGACTATATCTTGGTTAGCGTTACCTCTTCAGCCGCATTAAAACTATCAGTTAGCCCCCGAAAAAACCCTGTTATATCTTGAGAGGAACTTTTTATAACATCTTCATCCTTTCCCCGTCCCCACATCCCCCACCCAAAATACACTTCTGATGGTTCATTTGTGATGTCTTCATAATCAATAAGGATAAAGTTAACTGGGGTGACATCAATTGATCCTCCCTCAAAGCAGTAAGCTCTATAACTGCCTTTACTTTTTTCTTCTGAGAGCTTTTCTAGAATATTTAATTGACGGTGTTTTGTAGCAGGTGTTGAGTAATCATGAAATATTCCTCCTCTTTTAACAAATTTTACAATTTTATCAGCGATCAGTTCGTCAGCTTCAACTGTATAAAATGAAATATTTGCGAAGTAAGTATTGGTGATTTGGCTTGCTACAGAAAATTTATCTGAAATAGTCTTAGACACTTTTGAGGCTTGCCCAATCTTGCACGTTACTTTTTGAGCCTCTTCTCGTTCCTTTTGAACAGCCTCATCAACTCGCTTTTCTATATCGTCATTAACTGTGCTGTTTATGGAAATTAAGATCAATAATATTGCTATAGTTGATGAGGTGAAAGCAAGAACGAGCACGTAGACCGCCTTTAGATCTGGCTCCTCAGGAGAAATCAATTTAGGTGAATATTGAGAGATAAATATCAAAGCTATTGACACTAAAAGAAAAATAACAGGCCAATAACGCATAACAGATAGTGGAATTTTCACGACGCCTCCTTGCTTTATGTATTTAATACTTGTTTAGTTTTAACTTGAATAGTAGACAAGAAACTCACCTAAGGCAAAACGAGCATTTTTGAATACAAACTCTCATTCACACCGTTTAATTTGAGCCTCCAATTCGCTCTCAACCGTCCTTCGTATTGGTGATATAAGTTAAATCAGCCAAAGAGGCTTGTAAAATTAAGTCAGTTAGTTTGTGAACTACTTAATCTCATATATCATCAACTATAAAATAGCTTTCGTAAATCATCACAATATTTTGTTCTGTAGACAATTGCATTTCGTAATAACTCAGCATCAGATTCTGTCATCAGCGGCTGCCTGGCTTTCTTGTTGTAGCGGGTTGGCATGGTTTCGAGTAGCTCAATATTTGTGCGCTTAATATCTTCCAGAATTTCATGCTTTTGTGATGCAATAAATATCTTGTCGAACACTCCACTTTTGATGCCATTTAATTGTCTCAAGAGGATTTTTTCTTTGTATTGAGGATTTTTATAGGCGTGCTCAACTTCCAGGGCGATGTTAATATCCCCCTCGTTAGTTGGTTGAGCTAACAAGCCATCAGCAATACGTATATTTGTTGTTGCTAAATGTCTTTTTAGTTCAACTTCTGTCATCAAACCTCTATATTGATAATAGTTTTCATCCTTTAGTGAGGTTTCATGTAAGAGCCTCAACATCAAAAACACATTTATTAAATCATGCATAATGTTGTTTTGATTAATTGCCATTTCAGGGTGTTTATAGCGCTTGAAAGGCACCGTGACTGACATGTGTTCTTCGGCCCATTTCGCACCCTGCCTATCACAAATGTATACACATCCATCGACCGAGCGATGGGTGGCAATCCTTTGCAACAGTTTTTGTTTGACTAGCTTATTTAAATGCTCTTTAGCTTGGCGAAGTGAAATACTGTAAAGTTCTGACAGAATGGTAGGTGATACTAAGTTAAAACGAACGGCTATGAGTATCGTCATTTTCATTCTTGCCTTGCCAATTTCGACGTTATTTAATCCCGCTTCATACCACATAGAAATTGAGAGATACCGTTCAAAAATATCAGTATTAAAACCTGAGCTGGCTAAGTGTTTTTGAGTATCACTTTTGTTATTGAATTGAGTATTCCTGATTGTGTTACTTTGATTATTCATCATATATCCGTCTAAGTTTGTTCATGCGATACATTAGGTATGAGCGTATGATGCGAATAAATGAGGTTGATGAGCCTTGTAAGCTATCGGTTTAAGTGTCGCTTGACTATTCATTTTGTGACGACAGCAAATACCAGAGTAATACCGAGACTTAAAAGCGAATAAGGAAGATGCTTCGCAAATTCCTTAACGGCTTGAAACGCCCGCCTGCTCTATTGTCACGTTCGTGACGAGCTGGCTAAACGAGTCTATCGACTCTAACGTTTCAAGCCTTACAGGCTCATACTCCGCTGCGCACGTACTATGCGCCAAATATGCCTTTCGACATAGACGTTTTTCAAACAGTCTATTTCAGCTTTTGCTGACGAAGTATTTTCTACCGAAAATGACAGGTTTAATGCAAAGTTGTGCCAACTTCACATCAAATTTTTGCTAAGGCAAAAACAATTTAGCGCATAGCACGTGCGTGCGTTTGAGCCTGGCTTCACTGCTAAAAAATTTCATTTTTCATCAGTTACGCGGCTTATTAGTTTGTTTCACAAACGCTCTTTTTGCACATTGTCATGCTGACAAGTGCTGATTGCTAGTCAGCAAAAAAGCAAAAGCTAGCATAATCCGCGTTATTGAAATAAAAATTTATTTGTTAAATTGATTGTGCTTTAAAAATAAAAAAGAGGCATGCCAAAGGCCACGGCAAACATCTTTTTTTCAAGCAGGTACAAGTCAGCATCATTGCTCATTCGCTGTAAATTAAGGTTACTCTGATTACACGCTGACACATGCCAACTTAATAACAAAACAGGAGAAAACAAAATATGATTTAGTTTAGATAGCGAATGAGCGAAGGGAAATCAAAAGACACAGTGCTGCCAAAATTATGTTTTGGTCGGCACTATCTCTTGTCTGTACGTTTAAAATAATTGTTGAATTTTGAAACTCAATCATTAATGTATTTTAAAAGAACAGCAATCATCAAACATTATGAGTGAAAAGACAGCGATAAATATTGTACTTTTGATACTAACTATTATTAGCGTTTTCTGCTTATCAGCATTATTAGTCACTAATTTAGACAAGTTTGAAGATAAGAATAGTATCTTTGCTCTAATAAATATTGGAATTTTCTGGAAGATTTACCTAGGTATGAAGAGGTACTTCTTAGAAACTGATTTTGGGCGCATAGAACCTTCTGGTTTGAAGTTACTTGAGTTTTCGTTGTTTAGATTTTTTTAGAATGGGATCGATTTAACGGTTCAATGACTGACTTGCTATAGCTGTTGACGAGCATGCGAGGTAAAAAACGGTAAGTAAGAATTACCATTAATGTTAGCAAAATAATTGAAATTGAAAATAACAAAATGAGCAATACCTCGTAAAAATGGCTAAAAATTAACGTCTCATACACCTTATATTAATCTAAAGTTTATGTCCTCGCTACCAGGGATGGTGGCACCTCCACCATAGCCTTTTCCCTCTCTGTCAGACTACCTGTCCTTGAGTAAGTTAGGTTGATTTGATGCATCACAAGAAATCATCTTCAGAACATTAAGGACTGATTTTGGTTTCTTGGGAAACATGATGAGTGGTTCCCGTGAACATTCCTTGCTAATAAAAACTTAATTTGTTAACGGGTTCAGAAAAAGAACTTTTTGTTTTGCTCTGTCACCAATATTGGCATGGAGAGGAAGATACAATTCTCATGATAGGTCAATTAGTAAACGACAATTGCCCTATTGATTTATGGCCGAATGGTAAAGCAGCTGAACAGAATAAAATAAATGGCTCTTTGGAGCCTAAAAGCGGTCAGTCGAGCGTTAAACCTGACGGTGAAGTTTGTGCCAATGCCCACCATTCGGAGTCACTTCAGTTAAACTGATTTTAGCATTACCAATGTAAGCGGACGATCAGTGTTTTCATGTTGTTTAAATTATTGGCATATGAATTTGACGTTATATTTGTTGATCCATCTGGCTCCTTCGAGCGAAAAACGGACATTGGGGATATTGGGTTTTTGATTAACCTACCGCTCTAAAGGGGAAAATAAGTGAGGTACAAACAAAAAGCCAAATGTAATTTATCCGACTGGAAAACTCTTGTTAGGCTTTGTTATTCGTTTTTACCCAAGCCAAATAGTTTACCGATAAAAACAGAAAACCAAACAATAATTACACCCATTATGACAACACCTAAAAAAGGAGCATTGGGGATTTTAAAAGAAAGTAATACCCCCAAAATAATGCCTATTATCCAAACCATTTATTCCACCGTCCAGTCTGCTAAATATGTCACACCGTTATTAGCAAATAATATTTTTTTTACCGCTTGAACATTTGCCGATTTTTCAATAACACCTGAATTTTCGAGTTGCTTTGCATATTCGGCTGTTTCCGAAAAAACATTTATAGGATTAGTCGCGCCAGGATAAATATCAACTTTCTTTTGATAAGCTCGCTCAACTACTTCTTGGCAAAGTTGAGCAACATAGTTTCGTCGTTTTAAAGCTAAATTAATAATTGAGGGCGATTGCTGACTTTGAAAAGGTGACTTTATCATTTTATCTAGCCAATCTGCTTGTCCTGCAATAGCCGAAATAAGGTGATCGTTTGTCATGGGTTTAGGATCATCAAAACCATGAGAAAAAATATTACTAAAAAATCCCACATTATACTCCTTGCTTAGTTGTGACGCATGAAAGCCTAACGCGGCTTAGTTCAACTAACTTATTATGTAGAAGCCTCAGAAACACCCAACGCCGACACATATTTACTTTTAGTAATTTGCCACACAAACGAAGAGTTAAAAAGCTTTTTGTGTACATTTTATACCATGTGATATGAATATTACTGAGACCCCTGAGTAATATTCTCAATTTACCCGATGTATTACAGAAACATATATTTGACTATTGAATAACAGCGTTGTGGTTTAAAGGATTAAATAAAGCGGCTACCGCGAATGACCGTAATTGGCACATTTGTGACGGTCAGCGAATGGCTCCAATGAGCGAATTGCGGTCATACGATTGAATTGAAAGCTACTGACAAGAGATCGCTCATTGCGCTTATAGCGGATTTTGGTTTAATTATCAGATAATTTCCATAGCGGTCATTCATTGTTCAATTACCCTGACTTCATCGATCTTTCGATGGCCGATCCTGAGCTATCCTCACAAATAATAGCTAAAAAATATAAAGATAATGAAATCAACGTCTCTGATCCCTTCGAAGGCTGATTAATAAGATCCGGTGAGCGGAGACGTTCAAGTGCGGTTCTGTGAAAGCATGAGATGGCGGTTCCCTTGGGCTACTCGACTTGTGTGCGCGTTTCAGTTTGCCAACGATACTGAGCGATTTTACAGCTTGCTGCATAAACGGCTGAAGAAGTTAAAACTTGATACTGCGCCGAAAAGACTAGCCTGTTAAGGTTCAGTCGATTCTATCCAAGTCGCAAGCGTCAGTTTGACTTCTTGGGTTTTGCGTTTTATTGGGGAGTTGATGTGAAAGGTAAGCCGAGATTACAGCGGCGAACTGCCAGCAAAAAGCAACACGACAGCCTAAGTGAATTATACCATTTCATTAAGGCTAAACGCTCGCAGAAGCTTGCGATTTGGCTGCCGCAATAGAAACGTAAACTGACAGGGTTTTGAAATCACTTCGGACTACCCGACAACAGCCGCAGTGTGAGAAAGCTGTAAACTATGTGCTGCATAGTCTCTACAAATGGATCAACCTGCGTAGTGGCCTTCGAAGTTACAACTGGAGTAATTTCACGAAGATGCTAGAGTATTTCCAAATACAGAGGTTAAGCGTTAGCAAAAGAGTGATCGATCTTGACTGGGTATTAAAGTGGACGTGATTTACACGGGTGAATATATAACTGAAGAGCCGGATGCGGTAATTCCGCACGTCCGGATCTGTGTGGGGTCGGCTCAGTAATATCCCCTCTACCACGATTGCACGGGAGAAAAATTTGGAGATATTCGATACTGAAGGTGATGGTTCTCAAGATGAAGCCACATTGTGGTCTTTGTCAAATGAATTCCTTGAAGCTGCAATAGTTTTGAAAGATGCTCCCAAGACGAAAGTTAGTTTTAGTGTCGCCACATATTATTTGGTAGGCCATTCTGCGGAGCTATCATTAAAAAGCTACCTGTTTAAGCAAGGATTGGCAGTGAATGACTTAAAAATGATCGGCCATAACTTAAGCAATCTAATTGATAAGGCGATGAATTACGGATTGAGTGATTTTGGTGAAATAAGAGCGCTTTCTGTCATATATAAAAACAAGGGTTTGGAGTATCTCCGACGAATAAAACAATCACTTCCACCAATTGAACATCTTATTAATGAAGTTAAAAAACTACAAAGTCAGGTATTTAATAATATAGTTAGCTTTTGATGGGAAGGGTATTAATTTTGATTTTTAAGGAATGAGCTATGGGTTTTTTTAGCGATCTTATTGATGTTACACCACATCGAACAATTGGCCAAAAGGCTAAAGAATATTGTATTAATTCATTAATGACAGATAATGAAACTAGATTGATCGACAAGTACAACATTGATAAAGAAAAATATATAAAGGTAAGAAATGTCTGCCAAATTTCAATGTTCATTGCAATGTTCCAGTTATTGGAGTCGGAAAATCCAAAGGCTCGATTTGGAATTGCTAACACCCACTTCCAACAACTTTACTGGGATTATTACCATAATTCCGGCGAGCAAACTGGATATGCGATGTGGGACAGTCAATTAGAAGATTTTTGTTTTAACGTAACAGGACAGAACTTTTCTGAATTGAGTTTATTTGAACAAAATGAATTCCGAGAAATAGTTGATAACTACCAAAGCGGAGTTATAGATTTTTTTAAAAAACATAATCGAAAACTTAGTGAACAAATTCAATAAGCTTTGAAATCGCTACTGTTCTAAAGTGGGCATAACCAAGTAATACAGTGGAGGGTTAAAAGTGTTGCTTCGATAGCGACTGCGCAAAGCTTTTAACCGCAACTGATTTCGGCGTTAACAACCGTCCGCTTTTTTTCTTATCCAAAGATTAAATCGAAAGCTCGCTACGACCGCAATGGTACCAAACGAGATCCTCAAAACCAGTTTTATCGAGCCACTGCTATGACCGCTTATGGCACATTTGCGACGCTCAGCGAATGGCTCCAATGAGCGATCTCCGGACGTAGTGCACAAACATACCTTACGGAAAATTGACTGAGATAGCGGTCAGTCAGGTCGCCTGAGCATATAAGCTATTGATGTCATAAGCAGCCGTTGGGCTACACTCATACCATGCTAAATACTAATGCTATTTTCAACCCAGCCTCTCTCGATAAAGCCTACGCATGGTTGTGTAAGCAGCGGGCTAATTTTCCTGCCAATGCCGATATCTGGCATCTGCGTTTTCATTGGCACACTTTACGGCAGGAACTGCTGCAAACACTCAACAGGCAAGATTACACCTTACTGCCGCTCAGCGCGGTAACTAAGGCCGATGGTGAAAGTATTCACTTGTGGTCATCACAAGATGCGCTGGTATTAAAGATGTTAGCCATGGCCTTACCGGAGGCATTAGCATTATCCCCACTTTGTACCCATATCAAAGGCTATGGCGGATTAAAAGCTACCGTCAGTGCTCTGCAAGCAGCCCTGCCTGATTACACTTATGTCATGAAAACCGATGTGAAGGGCTACTATGAGTCCATTGACCATACGATATTGCTTAGGCAGCTTGATAAGGATATTGCTGACCCCTTTATCTGGCGCTTGTTAGTGCAATTTGTGAAACGCAGTGTTGAAAGAGGTGGTACGTTTAAGTCCATACACTGCGGTATATCCAGAGGCTGCCCCTTATCACCGGTTATCGCCGCGTATTACTTAAAGGGACTGGATGAGCAGATGGAAGGTGACTCTCGTTATTTTTATCGCCGTTATATGGATGACGGTGTGCCACGAAGGCGCAAAGAAGGACATTGTCCTTCATGCAGCTATGCTGCATAAAAGATGAGGGTTTGGCCCCTCGAAGCCGCCATGCAGGTGGAGGCTTCAAACCACCGTAAGCTGCGTCGGTAAAGAGCCGGGGTGGTGAGCGTTACGGAAAAGGCAAGGCTCGATCTTGTCAGGTGAGTTTCAAGGAGACGAATGCAAATGAACCATTATTGAAGTGTCGAAAATGTAGGGACGAGTGTCAAAACCGAGGGGTCGTCGTTACCTCGGGATAAGTCTAGCGGAAACCTGATTATTGGCTAGGCGGCCTCCGGCATGAAGATGGCGTGAACTTGAAACAGGCTTTTATGTGGAACGTGGGAACCTGTCGCCCTGATGATAAGGGAGAAACACAAGTGGTAGCCCCATAAGTGTGAGAGTACCGATGCAGGGCACAGGGGCGGAGCGACCCGTAGTAGTGATGAAGCTTTTGTAATGAAAGTGGAGCGAAGGGGAAGCATCGATCAGCTTGAACTAAAGAAAACAACCGGAAACGGGAGGATTGGATTGAAACAAGCAAAGCCGTTTACTATTTCCAAACGACAAGTTTGGGAGGCATACAAACGGGTCAAGGCCAACAAAGGCGCTGCCGGAGTTGATCGCCAGACGATCGAAAAGTTTAATGGGGATTTGAAGAATAATCTTTATAAGCTCTGGAATCGTCTGTCGTCAGGCAGCTACTTTCCATCCGCCGTCATGCGGGTTGAAATACCCAAGGATGATGGACAGATGAGGCCTTTAGGGATCCCTACAGTGACTGACCGCATTGCGCAGATGGTAGCCAAACAATTAATAGAGCCTGAGTTGGAACAGCATTTTCATTCAGACTCTTATGGTTACCGTCCAAAGAAATCGGCACATGATGCAGTGGGGCAAGCACGTAAGCGCTGCTGGAAAAGTGACTGGGTACTGGATCTTGATATCAAAGGCTTTTTCGATAATATCGATCATGAGCTGATGATGAGAGCAGTGCAAAAGCATGTGAAAGAAAAGTGGGTACTATTGTATATAGAGCGGTGGTTAAAAGCCCCGATTGAAATGCAAGACGGCACACTGGAATTTCCGGAGAAAGGAACACCGCAAGGAGGCGTCGTTAGCCCCTTGTTGGCTAACCTTTTTCTCCATTATGCATTCGACCAATGGATGGTTCGGGAATTCCCGAATGTTCCCTTTGAGCGCTATGCTGATGATGCAGTTTGCCATTGCAAGAGCCAGTCTCAAGCGCAGCAATTGAAGCAAAAGCTGGAAGCCAGAATGAAACAAGTGGGTTTAGAGCTTCATCCTAAAAAGACGAAAGTTGTCTATTGTAAAGATGATGACAGGCGAGGGGATTATGCAGAAGTCAGTTTTGATTTTCTGGGTTATACCTTTCGCTCTCGCCGTTCAAAGAATCGGTGGGGGAAACACTTTATTAATTTCACTCCGGCAATCAGCAACAAGGCTGCAAAAGCAATCCGGCACAAATCACGTGATTGGAACTGGCCATTACGAAGCGACAAAGCACTGGAAGATCTTGCCCGAATGTTCAATCCGATCATTCAAGGTTGGATCAACTATTATGGACGTTACTACAAGTCAGCGTTATACCCGACCCTTAAATGCTTAGATCGTCGTCTCATTATGTGGGCGACGCGAAAGTATAAACGTTTACGCAATCATCGAAGACGAGCAGCGCAATGGTTAAATCGTATTGCGCATAAGCAACCTTGGTTGTTTGCTCACTGGCGATTGTTGTACGCGAAGGCTTGATTGATAAGAGCCGGATGAGCGGAGACGTTCACGTCCGGTTCTGTGAGAGCCTGAGGGGGCAGTTCCCTCGGGCTACTCGACTGATCATATTAGCCAAAACCCGCTGGCACTTACGCAAGGCCGTGAGAACAGTCAATCAGCACTTTAATCAATTAAAGGTAGCGCAAGCGCCGGATAAGACCTTTATTGGACGTATTGCCAAGGGTTTCGACTTTTTGGGTTATCGATTTGGCCTGTCAGACTTAGCACTAGCAGAAAAAACGATAACTAACGCGGTAAATAAAGTACGTCAGCTTTATGAGCAAAAGCTAACGGCTCCCAAAAGAGCCGTTGCGCTTGATGACTATATTACCCGCTGGTTACGTTGGGTAAATGCGGGGATAGCTGAAAAGCCAATTAAGATTGTTTCCGATATCGGGAATATGACAAACCCGCTAAACCCAACGATAACAATATAACAGTGCTGGGCGACGGGACCTGAACTGCGACGTGAGTCGCCTGATCTGATACGCCGTAATAATTCAATGTCAATGTTTGGTAAGCCCGTGCCCAGCCTATCCAATCGTTCGTAATTGAAGGGGAGTAACCTATATTCGATATTTTATACTTGCCTCCTAGCGAATTAAAAATATCAATGCGGCCGTGGCTCGTAGTCCCGGTGAATACTAATGTGTTATTCGCGACTCCGTTTTCGTCATGCGCTATAGGCGCGTCCAGACTGCCGCCCCATATCTCGTGCCCAGACATCGCTATAATATCGCCGATGGTATTAAACAGTGTGACCGCATCTGTGTTATTTAACATCCCCGTATTCGCTATCGCATCAACCGCGTCCGTGCTTGCTAATGCTGTCCACGTTAACCCTAGGCCCCCCGTGACAGTGCCGGCCTGCGCTGCATCATAAACGAAACTATTGTATACATTAATATCCTTGGATGTAGCGTCACGTGTGGTGCTCGTAACAAAGAGAACCCTGTACTGGTCGCCGTCGTTGAGGGCAGCTATCGAGTCTATTAGAGTGGCTGATGCAGTACCTGAGATACTCAGTGCACCAACGCTCAGCATCACTGCGTATCTGTACGTTGTTAAAACTATTTTTAAAAATTTAAATTTCATGTGTTATTCCTATTATCCACTTCCAAAATTAAAAGAGGCGATGCTAAAGTGAATCCTCACCTATACAGGCACTAGGCAAAAATTGAGCCGATTTTATAATACCTTTTAATTTCAGTTACTTAACATTCTATGATGTTTTAACTTGTAAATAATTATTTTGTAATTTTGTAAAAAAACTGACAATAATATTTCGAAATGCCGCTATTAATCTCCTAAATATCAGCTTTACAAATACCGTCACATGAAAAAAAAGACATGATATTGAAGGAGGTGGGGGGTGATTAAGTGTTGCACAAAGCTCAGCGCCCTTACCCTATAAGGCAGGCAGCAGAAAGCCTGCAGGCCATCTGGGTAACAATTTTGACATGGATAGGCGATAGCTAATGTGGCCATGCCGTAAGCAGGGACAAACCACTTTACAAAAGTGAGCACCTTCAGTATTCGACATGTGTAAAAAAAAGTGACACATTTTAATAGGTAAGCTGTTGATATGTATATAATATTTACCGGCCTGTTATTTATTCAGTGTTCCGATATTAAATAGCGTTAATCTCATAAAAAAATAATATTCGCTCAGCAAGTAAAAGCCCTTAAACATGCTGGTAAGTCTTTATAAATAACGGCTCAGTTATATTATTTAATCAATATCTCATCCCTATATAAATTATAAACTTGCTCTGCTTACCGATAAAAAACCACTTTATTAGCCAAAGAAATCACCCTTTATTGAGCAGTTAATTAACCGATAATGCCTCTAAAAAACGGAATTGAAATGTGAAAATAAACCTGACACTTCACCGCCCGTATGAATTAATTAATTCTGAATTGAACGGATATTATGGATAAAGTCGACTTAACTTACTTATTTTTGCTCTGCGACTTCGCGCCACTGGGAGAGAAATAAACCTGTTTGTTGTGCTTTATAACATTGAAGTGAGCATGGGTAGCAAACAGAGGCAGGCACATTGTTGAACAAGCGTTAATGATCCGTCCAATGACTGGTCTGGGACAGGACTTGGGGTTAAAAGGCGTTAAACCCTTGGATATTCTCATGCTCGCCATGACGGCATTTATTCACTGTCCGGTATCGAGAAAATTGATAAATGTTGAGGTAAGCCCCTAGCGTCTGGTTACTGTTAATGGGGATCGTTCACTGAATGACTCGGCTACGACCGCTAATGGCACAAAGTTCTCCTTCAGGTTTAACGTTCGACTGTCTGCTATTAGGCTCAAAGGCGACTGTATGGCTTAGTCGAAATCTAATTTAAAGACCGTCGGATTGAGTGAGGACTGATCCACTTAAAAAAACTCATTTACATTCGTTTTATTAATCGGCTGTTTAGAACTAATAAGCATCATCGCTTACACCGCGCCTTTAGTGTTTTTACTAAATATTGTTTTTGATGTGCCAATCAATGAAACAATAACACCTAACTGGACTTGGCATGCTTTTGAGTATGGATTTGCACTTTTGCCTATCATCATTAATAAGAATGAGTTTTATGATTGATGATGATGTTTCTAGATCCTATCACCTGCAAAATCATTCTTTTTAGGGCAGCTTATTCAAAAATAGAAAATTTATAGCCAGTCTAGCAACTGGCTAAATGCTGTTTAAAATAGGTCGCTATTAATTAAAACCCAACAACTGGCGCACTTAGCAGCCGGTATTAAATCAATTTAAAAAAAGAGTCGAATACACCATTTATAGCTTCACGCGCCTTTGAAACGTTAATCTGTGCATAAATTTGTGTATTTTTTATATCGGAATGACCAAGTGTTTTACTAATGATGTTTATATCCACTCCATTTAGGGCTTGCCAGGTGGCAAATGTGCGACGTAAATCATGCTGGCGTATTCTTAAGTTTCTGTCGCTAGAGTAAAGTCCAGCGCGTTTAATCACTTCTTTCCAGACGCTATCACCTCCCATAATATGCCCAGTTGCTGATTTTCTTGACGATGGAAAAACAAAATCACTAGCTCCACTATTTTCTATATACCTTCGATTCAAAATTGATAAAGCTTGTTCTGATAGCGGAAGATAGTAAGTTTGATTTGTCTTAGTTTTTATAGCAGGTACGATCCATAGTGCTTCTTCGAATTGAACCTCACTCCATCGCATACTTTTAACATTAGAAATCCGTGCGCCTGTTAATAATGCTGTCATAAATAAATCGGTAAAGATGGGATGAGCAATTATCTGCAATTCTTTGACTAAACGTTTAGCTTCAGTTTTATTTAAATATCGTGTTCTATTAACCGAAGGCATTTTTTTAAGCGTCAGAGCAGGATTATATTCAAATGGAAAGTCCATTTCATAATCAAGGCAATAATTAAACATAGCCTTGAGTACCGTGACGCATTTATTATGAATTGCGTAGCCCTTTTGATTACCGATACCCTTCAAAATATTAGGTAATCTCTTTTTAGTCAGCTCACTAATATCGTCATTACCCAATATCGGCTTTAAGTGATTGGTATAATTAATTTCAAGGGAATGCCTTCGATTACCTTTTCGCTGCTTAAAACTGAGGTGATTTTTAAAATAAGCATTAAAAGCGTCATCCACCGTATATTTATCTTTATCAAAAGTGGAGGAAAAAACGCTGTTTGTGTTTTTCTTTTCCTGTATGCGGTGAAGATTAATTAGCTCTACCACCCTAGCTTTAGCATCATCTAGTCGGATATATTCCACATCACCAATTTTAATTTGTAACGGTTTTCCGCCGGCCTTGAATCTGGCATAAAACGTTTTTTTACCTCTAGGGGTAACTATCACCTTCAGATTAGAATTTTTTCCATCCGAGTATGCCGTAGTTTTATTTTGAGGTTTCAGGTTAAGAATGCGCTTTTGAGTGAACGCAAATGTTGTACTAATCATATAATTACACCTTTTTTTACACTGTTAGGGGGTGTAAAAAAGGGCATCTAAACCTTTAAAAAATACGCAATAAACGTCCCGCAAGGCTTAAACATGTTAGCTTGCATCGCAGGTGGGGACACCATTCAGTCATATCAGCATATACCCTCGTTAAGCTAAAACCATTCTAGACCAATGAAAACAAGACCTGCAGCCTTTTAATCTGAACACCTCACTTTAACCAAGATGACTCAAAATACCCCAAAATTACTCCCTGTTGTTGCACATGTGTTGCACAGAACATTTGAAAGTATGCTTTAATATCAGTATCTTAATAAAACATAACCGTTTTGGTGTTGCACAGATGGCCGATAATAGATTTAAGTTTACCCTTAGACGTATAGAAAAAATTGAACCATCGGCAAAGCGAGACCGCTATTACGATACAGAAAATGCCGGATTGATCCTGGAAGTACAGCCCTCAGGTAGAAAAGTATTTCGCACATTTAAACGAAACAGTACCAGCGGTAATCTCTATACCGTATCTAAAACACTCGGCCATAAAAGCAACACCACCACCCAAAAAATCTACGCCCTAGCCGCTCAGCTTGGTTTATTGCCGCCTTCAAACACTGAAACGCCCCTTTCAGTGTTGAAAGGGCAAACTCGATTTGCAAGACTTGCAGCCATTGTTCAGCTAGGTTACCACTGCGAATTTCGCTTAATTCGCAAGAACCAATATGAGGAATTAATAAATTTTCGATTTGGAATGTGATGTTCCTCAATGTAGCTGATTTGGTATTAATCTGAGCCTGTCGATATCGTAAATACCAATGAAGCAATTGACCGAGATCATCAAAACGCCTGCCACTGCAGCTTGTGTATTTTTCTGCATTTTTTTGGAGACTAATTTTGTTAGCCGCTCGCCTAGCCTCATCGATAGACATAACCGAATGAGGCCCTATTACTTTACTGGTGGTTATTCCATTTTCAGTCATTTAACAGTGAAACGAGCCCACTAAAGCATTCCGTTTTGAGTAACGAAATAGTAATGTGGGGCAGCGAGTGTCCTTTAGCTGCACCCATTTATTCTGGTGTTTCAATACTTCTTTTTCAGTCAATACCACTCTGATGGTTTGCATACTAATCCACCTTACCCAGCATGGATGTCAGGATACTTTTACTACATCGCAGCGTTATAAACCCCTTGCCATTCGGATTATCTTCCCCTTAGTCAGGGTGACTCCGCTATCTTTTAAGCGGACGGGTTTGCCAGCTTCGCTGGGCAGACATGAAAAAAGCCACCTCAGATGAGATGGCTTTAGCATTAGTCAGTATGAAAAACGTCGGCAACGATGGGTCAAGGCTGGTATTGGAGCATGGATTACTACAGCCGAACTGGTAACGTTCCCACGTGCATACTCATTACCGGCGGTCCCTAGTCCTTAACCTTCGCGTGTGTCTCTCGCAATTTGCCAAGAGACGCCGCACTGCTCGCATAACAATTAATATGGGTGTCAACAATACATCGCTTCTTAAACAACAAATCATTTTACATAATTAATATCTAAATTAACTTAATAAACAAAACATTATTAAAAAACAATTTATAACTATAAAAATAATGGCGGAATATTATTATGTATTACCTGATGGTATGTTGCCTACCGGAACACCGGCTCCTCCATACGTCTCGCCCATCACAGACATTTGCTCATAACATTCGTGTTGTTCCGGTGCCGTCAGTTTCGTTTTTTCACCACCGTCTACGCTATATTGACGGTTGGTTCCATCACTTTTCTCGTAACTTACGTCTTTGCCGTCGTAGGGATTACCGCCTGGAGTTGAAGTGGTTGTAAACGTCACATTATTTTCCCCGTTCGCTGTTTTTGTTACAACTTTATAAGTTGTAACAACCTCTCCTTCCTCTTGTGTTTCGGAGGTTGTGAAAACAAGACTATCGGTGTCGACATCATTGAGTTCAAATTCTGACCAAACAGGGCAAACGGTGTTAACTGAAGCAAATGAGTAACCGTTGTTATCAATTCTAAAACCAGCCAAGCCTTCAGCATTAGTATCGCACGCAACAGGATCGGATGTGCCGTCCAACAATGCACCTATACTGCCAACACTCACCGCACCAGTTGCATAAACATTTCCACAACTCACGTTTGAGGTGGCCGCGCCAAACGCGCCACCTACGAATGCGGTACCTATAAACTCTGTGCCCGCACCCAGCGTGACTGCGGCGCCCACATTCCAGATGATAGTCGCGGTGTCGCCTTCAGGTACGTCAGTTACAAACACAGTGCCAGCGCCAACCGTCAGTGCCTCGCTAAGATTAATCACCCAAACGTGGTCCATGGGATCATCCGAAAAATTATCTGCGCTAAATTCAACAATCGAATTAGCGGCGATACTGACCGCACTGCCCTGATGGACGCCAGGCTCTAAAGATACAAACCCTCCCATAGTCGTATACAAGGATTCTGGAGGATTTGTTGTTGAATTGTTGAGGGTTGATAAAGCGTCCTGTGCTACGCCTATCTGTGCGATGGCTGCTGCCATACTTGTAGCATTATGTATGTCTTCCAGCGCTGTGCTGTCCCTATTGGCATTAGCCCCTAACGCCCCTGGATAAGTAGAAGCACCCGCGCCCAATGTAATGGCTGCGCCAGCGTATACTTGATAAACGTCACCACCCGCGCCTACGGTAATAGCCGCTCCAGCGTGAACGTTTTGGGCATGAGCACTCGCCCCTATACCTGCGGCCGCGCCAGAAAAGATGTTTTTAACGGTAGATAGAGCGCCTGTAGTGACCGCCGCGCCTGCATAGATGTGTTGAGTTTGGGTATTAAGCCCAGCACCGATAGTAACGGCCGCTTGAGCCGCGAGATTGCCGTCTATGACTGAGTCTGCGGCTATACTTATGGCCGCACCCGATATAGCAGCGTGGGATATCAACTGTGGCGAAAAGATTGTAACCGGTCCGCCTGCATCTTCAGCATTAGCTAAACCAGCGACAGACAAAGCCAAAGCGGTTAAGCATGTTTTTAACACTATGTTTTTCATTTATTACTTCCTGTTAATGTAAAGTGAGAACCCCATCATGGGGTGACTGTATTCCTGATGTAACAAGTACGTATTAATCAACGCTCATGATCATAGTGAATGAGCGTTGTTTTCCTGAAGAGGCAACAGCCTTTACCTTCATATTAGATAAAATATATTGATGCTGAGCCTACTGAAGTGACAAGCAATAATCACCCCAGAAATATTTATTCAATATAATACAACGTGTTAGCTGAATTTTAATATTGCCAATATATGGCCGTGTAAAAAATCCTGACTAATCCATTTGGATTAAATTGTCATGTCGATTGCGCGTGCCATCCAAGGGCTCTGCCATCACTTGATTTGCCGTGGTGTGCTAATAATGCAGCGAAAGGGTGGCGTTTGATGGGATGTCAGCAATGATGATGACTGCCCGGTATTTGCTCGGTTGAGTCAGATATCATTTTACTGTTAACGGCTGCAATGAGTGAGCAGTCATACGCTTGAATGAAACCCGACTGACTCCAATTCGCCCATGGCCAGTCGCTATCCTCGACAATATGTTTCGTTGATGATTGAAATCAGAGATCGAACTGACAGGCGGCCATGTGCCAGAATTTGTCTTAGATAGCTTCAGGGCGTTTAGTGGTCATACTCTGGTCAAGTTGGCCTAATATTAGCAATTCATAAATGCTTTTGACCATTCAATCAATTGTTTTTAACTTGGCATAAGAAGAGGTAATTTGCGTTAACGGATCAGTGGATTTGAGCGACGCCTTTTTAAAAGTTATCTCGAAGCGAATTGCGGTTAGTTTAACATTGCCTTCAAAAATTTGTAGACCGTTACCCATAGTCTCTGAATCAGAATGAATTTCTGTCGTTTGACCAACTGGTATTTGCATTTCTGCACTCCCCAAATAGCGAGTTATATTTTTTTAGTCTCGATTTCAATTTTATCTGCGGTGATTGAGAACTGTTTAATGCAAAATATTCTGTAACTATTCAGCCTCATGAAAATATATTTTGACGATCCCAGCGATCGTATTGACTGATCCCGCTAGGATGTCAGACTTGCCTTAATATCACTTTAGTTATTAACCAATGAAGATTGACGGCATTGAAATCGACAGTGTGATCGATTCAACAAAAAAGTTGCTTACAGAGGATAAATCAATTTCGCCGGCCTTAAGAGCGGCAATTGAATTGATCATGCTGGTTGTGTCTTTGCTTGCTAATCGATTAGGACTAAATAGCCAAAACAGCAGTAAACCACCCTCCACAGATTTTGATAGAAAGAAGAATTCAAGGACTAAATCTGACAATCCGGCCGGCGGCCAGAAAGGGCGGGAGGGTAAAACGCTGAGCCCGTTCGAAGAGCCCGATGTAGTCAAGGATATTCCCGTAAACAGGGCGCTATTGCCTCCTGGGAAGTATCGTGATGCTGGCGTCCAGTGTCGTCAAGTGGTTGACATAGAAATATCACGCATGGTCACCGAATACAGAGCGCAAATACTGCTCAACGAAACAGGCAAGAAATTCACAGCTGAGTTTCCACAAGGTGTTAACAGTGCTATCCAATATGGCGATGGCATTAAAGCGCACGCGGTTTACCTGTCACAATATCAATTGCTGCCTTATAAACGTATTGAAGAGTATTTTTCCGATCAACTCAATATTCCGATCAGTGCGGGAACCTTGTTTAACTTCAATCAAAAAGCGTCAGATTTAATTGAGCAAACAGGTGCCGCGGATCGGATCAAAGCCGCACTACGAGCATCACCCGTGCTGCATGTTGATGAAACAGGCGTCAACATTAACGGCAAGCGGCGTTGGTTACATTGTGCCTCATCACTTACCTGGACGTATTTCCATGCCCACGATAAACGTGGGAAAGAGGCCATGGATGCGGCCGAGATACTGCCATGCTTTACGGGCATTCTGTGCCATGACCACTGGAAACCTTACTACAAATATATCCTATGTGAACATTCTCTGTGCAATGCCCATCATTTGAGAGAATTGGAAAGAGCGTGGGAGCAAGACAAGCAGAAATGGGCCAATGAAATGCGTGCACTGCTGACCAAGCTTTGTCAGGACGTGAAGGATAATGACGGTAAGTTAACGCCAGAGTCTGCCCGCGTCGCCAGAGAACAGTACCGTGAAATACTCTTTGAGGGTGATAAGGAGTGTCCGCCACCAAATGAGGAGGACCGACCAGCAGGACAACGGGGTCGTTTAAAACGAACCAAAGCGCGCGCCTTGCTTGAACGGCTCAGAGAATTTGAAAATGATGCGCTTAGATTTATCGAAATAAAAGATGTCCCCTTTACTAACAATCAAGGGGAAAACGATATTCGAATGACAAAAGTACATCAAAAAATATCGGGATGTTTCAGAAGTCAAAACGGTGCGGATATGTTTTGTTTGCTTCGCAGTTACATATCCAGTTGTCGCAAGCAAGATGTTTCAGCAAGTGAGGCGTTGCGACTATTGTTCAAGGGCAGGCTTCCTGACATCTTTTCATCTGCGCGACCTGAATAGTTACAATATTCTTTGCATTTTCTTTTCTTTGTTCACGTAACAATACAGATGATGTCGTGCGCCCAATTAAAAGATGTGCGGTGACAGAACACTGGCAAGGAAACCAAACGGTTGTAGCTAACTTAAATTCCGTATTCTGGTCTATTTTGCTTAATACTGAGCCCAATGAATAATCATAAATTGTCTTGAATTAGCAAAATTCCAGGTAAAAAAACACTCTGTGAACTAGATAATATGCTGCTCTTGCTTTGTGATCCCTTAAGAACGACAGAAGCGTAATGGACTCATAGATAGTGATAATGATCGCAACCTTTCACCCTGAATTGATATTGTTCAATTTGGGGTAATAGAACTTTTACTTTTGGAGGTTATTACGATGAGCGAAGTAGTGAAGTTTTCTTCACCAATGCACAACAACGACCCACTGAGCGCACATCATACTCCATCGGGCTCTTCTGATCGCTTTGCCTTTCGCTTGACTAAATTGCTACGTTTTTTTGCGGATATTTTCTTTGCTAAGCGATATGGCCATCGTGCAGTAGTGTTGGAAACAGTCGCAGCAGTGCCTGGGATGGTTGCTGGAATGATACGTCACATGCGTTCACTCCGTCGCATGGAAGACGACCGAGAGGCTATTCACATTCTACTCGAGGAGGCTGAAAACGAACGCATGCACTTAATGACCTTTGTACAAATTGCTCAACCTAGCTTTCTAGAACGGATGCTAATTTTACTGGCTCAGGGCATTTTTTTCACTAGTTTCTTACTTCTCTATGTCATCTCTGGCCGAACAGCGCACAGGCTCGTTGGCTATTTCGAAGAAGAAGCGGTGTTTAGCTATGGCGAATATCTAGCCGAAGTAGACAGTGGTCGCTTAGAGAACGTAGCCGCTCCAAAGATTGCAATTGATTATTGGAAGCTTTCCACCGACGCAACTCTGCGCGATGTTATCATAGTGGTCAGAAATGATGAGGCTGGTCACAGAGATGTTAATCACCAATTTGCCGATAGTTTTACTTCTTAAATATATATTTTATCGGTATGGCAACTCAGTAGTTAAATAGTTGTGGCTCGCGTAGTACATTAATTCGTCTCCTCTAAGCTCATTGGAGCCATTCGCTGAGCGTCGCAAATGTGCCAATAACGGCCGTTAGTAGCTTACGGCTTATCTATGTAAATGCTTTACCAAGCAACTACTTCGATCCACGCAGGGCACAGAGACCAAAGAGAAAGGCAGATTAGCTGAAAAATGATTCACCTATACTCAAACCATGCTAAACGTAAACGATATTTTCACCCCAGCCACGCTCGATACAGCCTATTCATGGTTTTGTAAGCAGCGGACTAACTTCCCGGCCAATGCCGACATCTGGCATCTGCGTTTTCATTGGCAGACGCTTCAACAGGAACTACTGAAACACTCAACAAACAAGATTACACCTTCCTGCCCCTCAGCGTGGTCACCAAAGCCGATGGTGAAACCCTTCACTTGTGGTCATCACAAGATGCGCTGGTATTAAAGATGTTAGCCATGGCCTTACCGGAGGCATTAGCATTATCCTCACTTTGTACTCATATCAAAGGGCATGAGGGACTAAAGGCCACCGTGAATGACCTACGCTGGATGCAGAACTGGGCTTTGCCTGATTACCGCTACGTGATGAAAACCGATGTAAAGGGCTATTATGAGTCGATTGACCATACGATATTGCTCAAGCAATTGGATAAAGACATCTCCGACCCTTTTATCTGGCGCTTGTTAGTGTAGTTTGTGAAACGCACCGTTGAAAGAGGTGGTACGTTTAAGTCTATACACTGCGGCATATCACGAGGCTGCCCCTTATCACCGGTTATTGCGGCCTATTACCTAAAGGGGCTGGATGAGCAGATGGCAGGTGACACCCGTTATTTTTATCGCAGGTACATGGATGACGTCATTGTATTGGCCAAAACCCGCTGGCACTTACGCAAGGCCGTGAGAACAGTCAATCAACACTTTAATCAATTAAAAGTGGAGCAAGCGCCGGATAAGACCTTTATCGGTAAAGTATCAAAAGGCTTTATTCCAGACATCCTGCCTTTCACCCTTCGTGCCAGCTAAAGCTGTTCAAAATTGTTCCCGACAATTTTGTGACTTTTTAGGTTATCAGTTTGGAAAAGAAAAAATAACAGTATCAAAACGTACAATACAAAATCACATACGTCGATTAACGCAGCTTTATAAGCAAAATAAGCATCAACCAAACTGGAAGATGCTTATTGATGCCACTCTTTTATTAAAGAAATGGCGACAACATTGGGTTACATGGGTTTATTCAGGCATACCGTTGTCAATAATCGATTTTGATAGTGGAACTAACGTTTTAAGATTGTTTCTTAAAACGACGTGATGCTAAACCAATCATTCCTAATGCAAATATAGCGAGTGGAGCGGGCTCTGGAACGTTGGCAACACGTACACGTACAAGTGCAATACCACGTGGGTAGGGGAATATCAAATAATCTTTATATAACATTGCGGCATCGTCGGAACTGGTGCCTGACCAAGTTTGATCGCTTCTAATCCAGGCTGTGTTATAAAATCCGTCATTATCGAAATCGCTACCGTATAAAGCAATCGATTGTACGGATCCGTCGACGCCGACCCCATATCCAAACCCCGAATTAATAAACGTAATACCAAACAGCTCTAAAAACTTGTCCATAGTAGAATCGTCGGCGCCGGGCGTAAAACTACTATTTTGAACGTAAGTTGAGTTCTCATCCGTACCTACGGACCAACCGAAATCCCCGAATAACGCTCCCATCTGGACATTTCCTGCCAGAACCCACCCATCACCTGCATAAATACCAAGCGCGTCTGAAATAGACTGTCCCTTAGTTACATCCCATTGGAGCCATTCTGTCCCGTCGGTATGGGTAACAATGTTGGTACTTGGATTAAGTGTGTAATTATAATATGTTATTGGCGCCGCATTAGCTAAACCGCTAACCGCTAACCGCTAGACATACACTGGCTATCATTGTTATTAATATTCTAAATCTCATTTGATATTCCCATATTACTTAAATTGTAACGGCCCATAACTGGACACATCATTCCTGAGGTAAGAACTTCAAATTTGGTAAAACTCAACACGGTAAGTGTTTAGAATATAGAAAACATGAAGAGACTGCTGCCTACATCAAGCATTACTTTTCCACGTTTAATGAGTTTTATGTTGAATGCTCTTAATGGTTCAATTCAAGCTGAACTCGTTCGGTTTTTCAATGTTATAGATGATAGCTATTTGTCAACAACGTCAGTTAGCACCGCTGCTTTTTGTAAAGCAATAATGAAACTATCTCATCAGGCATTTATTGCGTTAAACGATGACTTAATTCAAACGTTCTATGAAGCTGCAACCATTGATAAATGGCAAGGGCATAGACTGTTAGCTGTTGATGGGGCAGTCACACAATTACCTATATCTAACTACTTGAGCATTTTGGTAAAGCTCGCCCACATGCTGCTATGCCTCATGTTCGCTTTTCACAACTTTATGATGTTAAGAATAATATTACGGTAGATTTACAGGTCGAGAGCCATTCAACAGGAGAGCGTGAAATGGCACTAAAGCATTTAAATAAAACCCAAGCAGGCTATTTAGTCGTTTACGACAGAGGTTATCCAGCCGTTTGGTTTTATAAGTACCATAGGCTAAAGAATGTTGATTTCTGCATGCGCATTGTTCAAAGCTCTAATGTGGTTAAAGCCTTCTTAGAAAGTGGAAAATATAGTGATGTCGTTGACTTTCCTTGTACTGAGAAGTCTCTTCGCCGATGTAGAAAAGATAAAATATCGACAGAATCACTACGTTTACGATTAGTGCGAGTTGATCTGCCATCAGGTGAATCGGAGATTTTAGTTTCGTCATTAACAGATCTACAAGCTTATCCTACTGCTCTTTTTGCTGATTTATATCACCAACGGTGGGGAGTTGAAGAAGATTACAAAGTATTGAAAAGTCGCCTTAATATTGAGAATTATTCTAGTGTTTCTGTTGAAGGTGTTAAATCCTTAAGTTAATGACATTGATGCCACCATTGCGGACATTCGCAAATATCAATAATGAATCAGTTCAGTGCCATTAGGCTATGCTCAATTCCGACTAAGACAAAAGCAACAAGCCTGTATGGATGTTGTGGCAGGCAAATCTCGGGATAACCTCCCTTTTACTCAACCCGCTTAGTCACTAAACGATGAAAAAAACGGATCACGCCTACCTCATCAAAACCAGGCTAAGTCAAGGATGATAATCCGAATGGGTTTTCTTAGGTAATAAGGTACCCAGTTCATCAGAGGCCAGCGTTGATTAACTAACGCTAATAAAGAATCTAAATATATGCCAGCCCTAGTATGAAAAAGAGGGCCACTTTAAGTGTGGCCTTCAGCACAACGGACAAGCGTTAATACAAGATTAAAAACGTCATTCATGCTGAAAATCAGCACGAAGGGGCAAGTAGTAAGTTGACATATCGGGAGCGTCCATATACGTCTATTTAATTAGTCTGGTCTATCTAATTGCTGTTTTATCTCGGCGCACTGGGTGACTATTTAATTTTTTTCTTGTCAATGGTTTTCCTTTTACAAAAAAATGGCCGAACTATAACAGCCGACCATTTAATCTGAGAAATAGCACCTATTATGGTGCGTAATTACTGCTAATTAATAGAGTGTATCCAGATAAGTAAATACAGCACCTGAATTTTCGCAAGTTACTGCATCACCTTCAATGTCGACACCAATGCTACCAATGCTAATGACCCCTGTAGCATACAAATGACCACAACTAACAAATGAAGTCGCACCGATAACAGCGCCCCCTACAAATGCGGTGCCACGGAAAGATGTGCCTGCACCTAGATTGAGCGCAGCGCCGATATTCCAAATGATAGTAGCACTATTTGTATCACTACCAGTTATGTTAAATGTAGTCCCTGCACCTAACGTCAGAGCCTCGCTAAGGTTAATGATCCAAACCTGATTAGGAGCATTCGTTGTAAAATTGATGACTGAGTTTGCGGGCATATTTAGAGCACCTCCTTCATATACTCCAGAGGCTAAGTCAGTAGGGATCGTTGCACTTCCCATACTCGTACCCAATATCACATCACCGTCGCGGGTAAATAAAAGGTCCTGTACATCTTCTATAGCGGTCAAAGCAGTTGTTATGTTGAACGACTCTTTGGCCTCAGCTATTTCATCAGGATAGACATAAGCCCTATAGTCAGCAGTACCTACATCGCCAGTGATGGCCGCCCACGCATGTACATCGCCGCCATCATTTGACGGATCTGATACAGTCGCACCCGCGCCTAAGGTAATGGCTGCGCCGGCATACAAGTTATCAGCACTTCCACCCGCGCCTACAGTAACGGCGGCCCCGGCAAAGATGTTTTTAGCATCAGCATTAGCCCCTAGACCCGCGGCGGCGCCGGCATAGATGTCCTTAACTTGAGAATAAGCACCTGCGGTAACCGCAGCGCCAGCATAGAGGTTTTGAACTGTAGAGTTAGCACCTATAACAATGGCCGCTTGTGCAGCAAGATCACCGTTTACGACCGAGTCTGCGGCTATATTCAGAGCGCCACCCGATATTGCAGCATGTGACATGAACGGTGCATTATTGCTGCTAACTGTTATGTTAATTTCGCCAACATTACTGCCAGTTACACCATCTGAAGCGATAAAATAAAGTGAATCTTCACCAACAAAACCAAGATTAGGTGCATAAAAATAATGCCCTTGACCACTTATTAAACGACCATTTATTGGACTTCCAACAAATGAATAAGTAAGTGCTTGTCCCTCTTCATCAGTTGCAGATGGGAATATTTCTACTATGGTATTAATTTGAAGTTTTATTTCTTGATTACCTGAGATTGGTGGGGCGTTATTAATTTGCTGTGCAGGGATACCATTTATCGCTCCAAGGATACTCGCACCATTAAAGTTTTTGGTATCGCCATCATTGTTAAATAAGCCTGTACCTAAATCAATTGTGCCTGTATTCACTACTGTGGCATTGATTTCATTACTTAAGGTGCCGTTTCCATTTTCAAAGATGCCTTTAAGGTTAATGAACACTGAGCCAGTTTGATTATCAAAAAAACCACCCGTATTCCTTACAGTGCCCGCATTGGTAAAGATTCCGCCTGGCTTATTATGAAAAGAGAAAGAAAATAAGTTTTCAAAAAAACCGCCAGTATCGACAAAAAATTCACCGGCGTTATCGATGGTACTTTCACTAAAGAAGTTTCCGAAGCTTTCAATCTTCGCATTGGTCTCATTAAGAATAACTGCATTAGCGCGTGTCCAAAAGGTTGCTTCTTTATATATTTTAAACTCACCATGGTTAGTGAATCTGCCACCTTCTAAGGTTAGTAAACCATCAGTAGCGATTAAAAGCTGGTCATAATTAGTGAGCGAGCCACCCGAATATTGGGTAAATACTCCTGTGTTGATAAAAGTTGCTATACGTGAAGGGTCACGGTACCCATCATAACTTGATTCGTCATCGGCCTCTTCACTAATCAGGTCATCGATACTGAAATATAACTCCTTATTTTCAACATCATCTAAAATGAGTAAAACACCATAGTTTTTAAAATCTGAGTTGGCTTTATTAAAAAAGATGCCGTCATCACGAACGCTAATCTGCCCAGTGGTTTCATTTAAAAATTTGCCATATGAATTGTTGTTAAAACGCGCAACAGTACTTTGCAAAGAATCAGTTACAATAATTTCAAATACACCAGGATATGTTTCAGTTGTATTATCTGTAATATTAATACCGTCTAGACTCAGCAGACCTTCATTAGTAAAATTCCCTGTATTATTAAAAACACCATCCGTCTTCAGCTCGACTTCACCCGTGCTCAAATTGTTAAGGTTACCCACGTTATTGAAACTGGCTGGCCCCCAAACCTCCATAACGCCATTGTTATTAAACGTACCGTTATTTTCACTCGGAATACTTCCGGTTAAGGTCATAGGCCCATCTGTGTTGATGGTGCCGTAGTTCACCAATTTGCCTAGGCCAAAAAAGCTGCCTTCGATAGTTGCGGTACCATTAATGGTGAGCGTGTTACCTTCAGGAATATTAACGATGATATTAGCTTCCGATAAAAAGCTATCCACACTACAGTTCTTAGTGGTGTTATTCCATTGCCCGTTCATATGGCCACAGGTAGTTCCATTTATACGAAACATAGTTCCTTCGCAACGGCTTTTGGCCGCATTCCATGTGCCAATAACATCACAGTCAGTATTTGTTGCGTTACTTCTATAAATAGCAACAAGTTTACAATTGTTAATAGCATCAGTACCACTTACTTGCGCATCTAAGACACCACCATCACAAGCCCAATTGGTCAACTCGCCATTATTGGTAAATGCCATAGAACTAGTGGTGGAGTCACCAATGGCACCTTTATTATCTAAGCTACCAATATTAGTAAATAGACCTTCAGTAAAAGATATCGTAGCGCCAGTTTTATTTTCAAAAAGACCATAATTTGAAGCCTCTCCCGCTAGCAGGGCTAACTCACTACCATTATATTGAATAATATCGCGTAGCAGGCTTAAGGTGCCATAGTTGATGAATTGCGCATAGTTATCAAAGGTGTTTAGGGTAAATGTACCCGTAGAGTTATTGGTAATTACACCCCCGTAGTTGTTGATATGGCCGTTGTGGTTATTTTGAAACGCTGTGGTACTGCCAAAGTCTCCATTATTTATAATGGTCGAGTAATTAGTGAGTAGCCCGATGTTGTAAAAATAATTATTGTTTTCAAATAGACCACCTCCTTCATTGTCTATCTTACCTTTACTTGTGAAGGAGGCATTATTAATAATACTACCATTGTTCAAAATTGTAGTATTTGGAGCAAGCGTCATTGTGGAAGAGTCGTTATTATTAATAATGCCACCATTATTTTGGATTCGCCCAGCCCCATCAGAAGTCGAAAGCGTCGCATCAGAGTGGTTAGTGATTTCCGCGCCACTGTTAATGTTAAGGATCGAAAACACCTCGAAGGTTAGATAATTATTAATAGTACTACCTGAATTTAATTCCACTGACCCACCAGCATTTAGGGTTAACCTACCACCATTATTGACAGTCGATGCATTATAAAGGGTCAACGAACCACGCTTGGTACGGGATTGCTGATTAATGATGATACTGCCGCCCTGATTGTTGATCGTACTGTAATTTTTAATAGCACCAACGGTTTCAATACTGCCACTTCCGTTATCGTTGCCATTATGAATTGTGCCGTTATTAATTAAGCTACCTTGATTATCAATCAGAGTGTTTGGTGCATTATCGTTGCTATTGCCTACCGTAAAACCATTATTAATCGTTGCATTATTTTGAAAGGTGCCTTGATTTTCAATGGTACCTAAATTAATTAATGTACCTGAATTAATCTGTAAGGTAGCCGTGCTTCCTAAGATTTTAAGCTGTGCATCCAAGCTATTAGTTAACGCATTTGTGCTGATAATGTCGCCATGATTTTGGACTGTATCGTTGTTTTCAAAACGATGGTTATTGTTAACTGTACCGCCATTGTTAACAATCAAGGTGCCGTCATTAACAAAACGATGGCCTGAAGGTATCGTTAAGCTCGTACCATTAGCTATGGTCAGGGTGTCGCTCTGCTTAACTTGAGCAACAATACCGGTACTGAAGACTCCAACATCTGTATCACCCACAGGTAAAGTTCCGGAAAAGTACAATTTTCCCGAATTTAGCAAATTACCACTATAGGCTGCGCTCGGGAAATGATGATGTAGCTCCGCATAACTGTTAGTAAGCGTGCCGTTGTTAACCAAAGCACCATAATTTTCTATCTGGCCCTGGTTAATCAGACTAGCACCGGAATCAATGGTTAAGGTTTTACCACTTTGAATGTATAATATATGTGGGTATGCGACAAGAACACTTTCACCGGAAGCAATTACAAGATCTGCGGTTAAAATACACTTAGCACCATCCCAAACTCCACCTGGTAAACCGCCACAGTTAGCTTGAATAGTGGTTGTCGCAGCCGAAGCCATAGTACTGAATAACACTAGACTATAAGCAAGCGTTAACTTCCAAATTTTTGTTTGTATAGACATAATTTCCTCAAGAGTTAATTCGTTAAATTTAGTTTTATTTCGGAACGTTACGATGTGAAGACTTGCAATATCGATCCTTTGACATAACATTTCAAATGCGTAATTACATCATTGACGGTAGTATTGGCACCGATAACAACGGCTGCTTGTGCAGCGAGATGACCGCCAACATTGGGAGCAGTCGACAATTCGGGGTGGGCTGCTATATTCACCGCAGCCCCCGATATGGCCGAATACGAGCGCAATTGAGCATCAGTGTTTGTAATTGCAATTGGGTCTGCATTTGCTAAACCAGAGACAGACAAAACCAAAGCGGTTAAGCAGGTTTTTAACACTATATTTTTCATTATCTACTTCCATTTAATGTAATGTGAGATATCCCATTGAGGGGTGACCAATGTATGAGGTAAGGACTTCCGATTAATCAACTCTCATTACGTGAAGTGACTGAGGATATGATTTTCTGAAGAGGCGACGGCCTATATCTTCATACTAGGCACAATATACTTATGCCGAGCTTACTGAGATTAGGCATACTTTATGCCAATAATAAATATTACATACAATACAATGCGTTAGGTGATTTTTCCTTTTTGTAACATATATCTAAGTAAAATAACTGGTCTAATGCATTTGGATTAAAAAAACCGTAAAAAAAGGGCTGTAGGGGATTTCAAACTTTAAAGGGCGTTAAAATGTGTAAAAAAATCTGACACTTCTTAATTTGGCTAAAAGTGGATGAAGTAGGCAGGCCATCCGCGGGCTCTGCCATCGCTTGATTTGCCGTGGTGTGTTAACAAAGCAGCGAAAGGGGGATGGCATTTCAGCAATGATGTTGACTGCACGATATTCACTCGGTTGAGTCAGACATCATTTTATTGCGAGCGGCCGCAAAGAGCGATCGGACTAAACCGCTTTCGCGGTAGGGTTTCCCCTTTTATCTCGTAAAACGCTCCATCATTTGTGACCCACTTCTATGCTGAGTAAAGGGCATTTTCGCCTTTAATTCACTTAGGAGTATTATAATGACTCAAGTTAATGAAACCGTCAGTCCATTACGTCAGCGCATGATAGACGATATGAACATGCGCAAACTCAGCCCTAAAACCCAGATTGGTTATATTCGAGCATTCGCAAAGCTTGCCAACTATCTCAAACACTCGCCAGCACATGTCACATCAGAGGAGTTACAGCAATTTCAGATAGCATTGGCCGAACAAGGTACATCGAATATCAGCATCAATGCCACGTTATCAGCGTTGCAGTTCCTATTCTGTAAAACCCTTAATCGTCCCGATATTGTTCACAAATTGAGTACGGTGCCTACGACTCGTAAATTACCTCAGGTACTCAGCCTTGAAGAAGTGAAGAGCCTGATTGTGGCAGCTAACAACCTAAAGTATCGCACTGCCTTGTCTGTCGCATACGGTGCAGGATTGCGTGTAATGGAACGACAGCACTACCTTTCTTTGATAACCTGTCTAAAGTCTTTTATGAGTAAATCTCTACCAGTATTTACTACTGTCGCCCTGTAAAGTAGATGATTAGATTAAAGAAATCAGGATGTTTAAATCAAATTTATTAGTGATACTGCTTGGAACCTTAACCTATGGATGCATCTCTTCTGATAGTGAAGTTCCCAATTTTGAAACGATGCGAGAAAAACAAACTCTGACAGATAATCGGTCAGGAGTAGATGGTTTAGGAGGCGCAAGGGTTGCTGAACTGACGCCTGATGGTCGTCAATTGTTGGTTGTAAGCGCAGATGATAATTCGCTCTCAATTTTTAATACTCACCCAAACTTTGAACTCACCTTCAGTCAAATTTTTGTAAACAATTCAAATATTAGTGGTTTAAATGGTGCAACATCCTTAGCCCTATCGTCAGATGGACACCGCGCATATGTTGTAAGCTTTTATGATAGTGCAGTCGCTATATTCGAACGGGACGAACAGGAGAACTATCAATTCATTCGATCCATAAGGGATGGCTTACCCTATGAGGATGTATTTAGTGATAAAGAGTCAGTTAGAGCAAAAGATACATTGGGGCTTCTAGGTGCATACGATATAGCAATAGCACCCGATAATAGTCAAATATTTGTGGCTAGTGTGGCGAGTAATGCGGTTTCTATTTTTGATATAAATGGAAGCAACAATATCGTTTCTAAGCAAGTAATTAGAGATAGTGACAACATAGAATATGGATTGGGCGGAGCCGTTAACATCGTCGTTACCCCAGATGGTTCTCAAGTAATTGTTGCGGGGTTTAATGAAGATTCCATTACCATTTTTAATCGCACCGCGAACGGCTTATTAGAGCATAGCCAGACATTAGTAAATGGTAAACATCAGGTCGAAAAGTGAGGGGATAAAAAAGGTTGGAGAACGAAATGGTGCGGCTTCAGTTTATGCTTCACCAGACGGGAGCCACTTACTCGTAACTACGGGTAAAGGCGATACTCTAATTGTTTACGAACTGCATTGAAAGTCCGCTCTAATTAGCAAAGGACGGCTGTTAAAGCGAAAGGTATCGAATGACCGTTCCTCGCTCACTAGAGCCATTCGCTATCCGTCGCAAATGTGCAATTTGCAGGTATAGCACGTCAACTATCTTGACCGGTCAAGATAGTTGACGCGCTATACTCAAGCAGTACACAAGCAGGTCTGGTAGCAGGCTTTGCAGCACTTGATATCAAAACCCGTATTATCGGTATATCAGATGATAACGAAACCGAGATTAAAAAATCTCGTGTAGAGCTTTTAGCCAATAACGCCTTACGTGAACTTGGACTAGATGTACGAGTTACACCACAAAATATTGAAATTGTACCTGCCAATACCAACGCCTACGGCATCGCTGATAAAGAAATTACAGATGCTATCCACTTATTTGCCAGCACCGAAGGGTTGATTGCCGATCCTGTCTATGAAGGTCGCGCAATACGAGGACTATTAAACTTGGCTGATGAAGGCCGCTTTGATAAGGACGCAAAAATTCTGCTTATGCATCTTGGCGGCTCGCCAGCTATACATGCCTATGCCGAAAAATTTGGCACAATACAACTTCGTCCTTTTTATTGCTTATGTAACACTTTGCTAGTTCCTTAGCTAGCCGCCCTGTGCAAACATTTTATTTGGGAGCATAGCGTACTTAAAATGTTCGCCGATGACGCTTCTGATCAGCAGCAACTTTAGACTTAGTAAACCTGAGTTCGGGATAAGTAAATTGAAAACGATTATTTCTTTGCCCACAATACTTGAGTAAATTAGTCAGGTACTGTAGGCTTAATACTTGACCAAATTACTCAAGTATTATGAGTTATTGTAAATATTATGCTGTTGTCTACCAGATTCGTGGTTTGCAATAACTTAAACAGCCACTGTGGCATCTAATTATTGAAATCAGGGCAACAAAGCTAGGGAGAAACTAAAGTATGAGTGAGCAAATCGAAGAGGTATTATCCCGCAAATACGATGCCGGTTTTGTCTCCGACATCGAATCTGAAACCTTTCCAGCTGGCCTGGACGAAGATGTTATACGCCGCATCTCCGCCATGAAAGAAGAGCCAGAGTGGATGTTAGAGTGGCGGCTGCGCGCCTATAACAACTGGCTTGACATGGAAGAGCCAGATTGGGCCCATGTGCATTACCCGAAAATCGATTTTAAGGCCATCTCATATTACTCGGCACCAAAGAGTATGGCGGACAAACCCCAGTCTCTGGATGAAGTCGACCCTGAACTATTGCGCACCTATGAAAAGCTGGGCATTCCGCTTTATGAGCAAGAAATGCTGGCTGGGGTGGCAGTAGACGCCGTTTTCGATTCTGTGTCTGTGGTGACCACCTACCGTGCAAAGCTGGAAGAAGCGGGCGTTATTTTCTGCCCCATTTCCGAGGCCGTGCATAAGTTTCCTGAACTGGTAAAAAAATATCTCGGTTCGGTGGTTCCCCGTTCAGATAATTACTTCGCCGCCCTTAACAGTGCAGTATTCACCGATGGTTCATTTGTCTATATTCCCAAGGGCGTGCGTTGCCCTATGGAGCTGTCCACCTACTTCCGCATCAATGAGGAGAATACTGGCCAGTTCGAACGGACACTGATTATTGCCGAAGAGGGCAGCCATGTGAGTTACCTGGAAGGCTGCACTGCGCCTCAACGGGATGAAAACCAGTTGCATGCTGCCGTGGTTGAACTGGTTGTTATGGATGATGCTCAAATCAAGTACTCCACAGTACAAAACTGGTATCCCGGTGATGAGAACGGTAAAGGGGGGATATATAACTTTGTGACCAAACGCGCTATATGTCACACCAATGCCAAGGTTTCGTGGACTCAGGTGGAAACAGGCTCTGCTATCACCTGGAAATACCCCAGTTGTATACTTAAAGGCGATAACAGTGTGGGTGAATTCTATTCTGTTGCCCTTACCCGGGGCAGGCAGCAGGCCGATACGGGCACCAAGATGATCCATTTGGGCAAGAATACCAAGTCCACTATTATTTCCAAGGGTATCAGCGCCGGTAACAGCAACAATACCTACCGTGGCCTGGTCCATATGGGTGCCAAAGCAGATGGTGCCCGTAATTTTACCCAGTGTGACTCACTGCTCATTGGTGATCGCTGCGGTGCTCACACCTTTCCTTATATCGAGAGTCGCAATCCCTCTGCCATAGTGGAGCATGAGGCTACCACCTCCAAGGTCAGCGATGATCAGATGTTTTTATGCCAGCAACGTGGCCTTGATCCTGAAAAGGCCGTATCGATGATCGTTAATGGCTTCTGTAAGGAAGTATTCAAAGAACTGCCAATGGAGTTCGCCGTAGAGGCGGGCAAATTACTCGAGATCAGTCTTGAAGGCTCAATAGGATAAAAATTCATGCTTAAAATTACAAACCTACACGCCAGTGTAGAACAAAAAGAGATACTAAAAGGTCTTAACCTGGACATTAAACCCGGTGAAGTTCATGCCATTATGGGCCCTAACGGCGCAGGTAAAAGCACCTTAGGTTTCATTCTATCCGGTCGCGAAGGCTATGAGGTAAGTGAAGGTCAAGTTGAATTTCACGGCGAAGACCTGCTCGACATGGCGATAGAAGAACGGGCCCGCAAAGGACTTTTTCTGGCTTTTCAGTATCCGGTAGAGATCCCCGGTGTCAGCAATATGGCCTTTATGAAAGAATCAGTGAACGCCATACGTGAGCAACGTGGTGAAACGCCATTGACTGCCACAGAGTTTCTGAAAAAAGCCAAGGAAGCCTGCAAACAGGTACAGTTATCGCTGGATTTTCTTAAACGCGGTGTTAACGAAGGGTTTTCTGGTGGCGAAAAGAAACGCAACGAAATTATGCAGATGATCCTGCTTGAACCAAGTCTATGTATTCTGGATGAATCTGACTCAGGTTTGGATATCGATGCCCTGCAGGTAGTGGCTAACGGCGTGAACAGCCAACGGGACGGCAAGCGCAGCTTTATTATCATCACCCACTATCAGCGCCTGCTCGATTATATTAAACCGGACTATGTGCATATTTTGGCCAATGGTAAAGTAGTCAAAAGTGGCGACGCCTTGCTGGCCACAGACGTGGAAAAAGAAGGTTACGCTTTTCTTGGGCAGGATCACGCCGAGGAGACGAATGCATGAGTCAGTGGTTACAGCAGGTCATAGACCGTGGTCAGGCCAATGATGACTGGCTTAGCCCGCTTCGGGCTCAAGCCCTGGAAGCACTGGGCAACACTAAATGGCCCAATCGTCGAGTGGAAAGCTGGAAATACACCTCACTGGCACCACTGGAACAGCTTGAATTAAGCCCTGGTACCACAGCAGGCGAAGCCATCATTGAAGATATAGCGGGTCTGAACAGCCTGGATTTGGTGTTTGTAAATGGCAAATTACAAAGCGATATAAGCTTACTGCCTTTACCAAAAGGGCTGCATATCAGTAGCTTGCTGGATGCATCAGTTAAGGAACAAAACACGGCCAAAGCCCTGTTTGCAAAGATCAAACCTCAGCGTCATCTTTTTGGGCTGGTCAACGATGCCTTAGCAGAAGATGGTCTGATTATCGATATTGATGCCGGCAGCAAGATTGAACAACCCATTCGGATTGTTAATATCAGTACCGATGGACAAGAGTCTCATCATCGTGTGCTGGTGCGCTTAGGGAGCCATGCCAGTGCCACAGTGATTGAACACGGACAAGGAGAAGAGGCCAGCCTTAGCACCGGTTTTGCCGAATATGAAGTCGGTGAACAGGCTTATCTTGAGCATTACCGACTGGCCATGCATACCCATCAGGCCATTCATATCGGCGGCTGTCATTTCAGTCTGCAGCAAAAATCACAGCTTAACAGTACACTTATCGCTTATGGCAGTGAGTTGTCTCGGATGGATGTGGATATCATTCACAACGGTGAGCATGCCAAGGCCAAATTTAACGCCGTTTACCTGCTTGGCGAAGCAGAACATTTTGATTTGCACAGCACCATCGAACATGTGGTGCCCAATGGCACCACAAAAGAAAATGCCCGAGGCATTGTCGGTGACAAGGCCAAGGCCGTTTTCAATGGCCGCATTCATATTCACCGCAACGCCCAGAAGACGCTAGCGGAGCTGCATAACCGCAACCTGTTATTGTCCCGTCGGGGTCAGATAAATACTAAGCCTGAGTTGGAAATCTATGCCGACGACGTGCTGTGTGCTCACGGTGCCACGGTTGCCGAGACCGAGGAAGAAACCTTGTATTACTTGCTTTCCCGCGGCATATCACGATCTCAAGCGCTGGTTATGCTCAACTTCGGCTTTATCCAAGAACTGGTGGATCAGATGCCTAATCAGCACCTAGCGCAATGGCTCAAGCCCCAATTGCATTCACGCTTCATGGAAATGGAAGTCAAATGAATACCCGCAACAGTGTACTGAATATGGATGAAATCCGAGGCCAGTTCCCTATTTTGCATCAGCAGATTGAGGGTAAGCCTCTGGTGTATCTGGATAATGCCGCCACCACCCAAAAACCGCTGGCGGTGATCCAAGCGATAACCGATTTTTACACCCAGTGTAATGCCAATGTGCATCGCGGCGCCCATCATCTTTCCGATGAGGCCACCCGGCGCTACGAAAAATCCCGGGATACAGTCGCCAACTTTATTCATGCCCGTGATCGCAAGGAAGTAATCTGGACCAGTGGTACCACCGAAGGTATCAATATTGTTGCCAATGGCATGGCCCAGCGCCTGCAAAGTGGCGATGAAGTGCTGGTAACGGAAATGGAACATCACGCTAACCTTGTCACCTGGCAGCAGGCCTGTGTGCGCAGCGGTGCAACACTGAAAATTGTGCCCATCCATGATAATGGCACACTGGATACCCAAGCCTTTGCTTCTTTGTTGACACAGAAAACGAAAATGGTTGCCCTGCCCCATGTTTCCAATGCCCTGGGCACTGTGAATCCGGTAAAAGAGCTCACCGCCCTGAGTAAAGAAAAAGGCGCGTTGGTCCTCATTGACGGGGCACAGAGTATTGCTCATGGCAATGTGAATGTAGACGATATCGACTGTGATTTTTACGTGTTCTCCGGCCACAAATTATTTGGTCCTACGGGCATCGGTGTGCTTTGGGGTAAAGAAGTGGTACTTCAAGATTGGCCAGTATGGCAGACAGGTGGTGAAATGATTGCCACCGTCACTTACGAAAGTGCCACCTGGGGCGAATTGCCTAATCGCCTTGAGGCTGGCACCCCCAATATTGCCGGTGCCATCGGTTTAGCTGCCGCCATAGACTGGTTTACCAGCCTGGACTTAAGCGCGGTGCAAGCTCATGAACAGGCACTGATGGCCAGCGTCCTGGAACAGGCCCAAGCCTTTGAGGGCTTAACCATTATCGGGAATGCCCCAATTAAGATGGGCGTGTTGAGTTTTATATTACAGGGCAGCCACCCCGCCGATGTTGGCTTTCTTCTGGATCGTCAGGGCATTGCCATCCGTACGGGCGATCATTGTGCCCAACCACTGATGCGCCGCTTAGATTTGCCGGGGACAGCCAGAGCTTCATTCTCGGTATATAACACTTTAGAAGAAGTGGACGCGTTGTTTATTGCCCTTAAAAAAGTCCAGAGCATGCTGGCATGAGGATTATTTGATGAATGTAGAAATATTTAACCCCGAAAATCGCCAAGGCGATGCCGTCACTCTGACAAAAGCTGCGATAAAGTATTTCGAAGGCAAGTTGGCAGAGCACCCCGGCCACCTATTGCGCCTGTCCAGCAAAGTCAGCGGCTGCACCGGTTACTCCTATGTGCTGGACGTTGCCAAGCAACCAGAAGACGGGGATACGCGTATCGAGGCGAGTGATAAGCTCACCCTGACCATCGCCGCCAAAACTATGGATTTAGTCAGAAACACTGAAATTGACTATGTGAAAGAAGGCGTCAACGGCGTAGTCAGGTTTAATAACCCCAATGCCGTCAATGAATGTGGTTGTGGTGAAAGCTTTAATGTCAGCTAGATGTCATAAACCTGTGCTTTGTCATCAACCTGTGCTTTGTCATAAAGAGGTACAATAAATGCGACAAAAAATCGTGGTTACTGAGCGCGAATGTAAGGCAAGGGGTGTGCCTAATGGCGATTTACAAGTGATCCCACAAGGTGAATTTGTCAATATCACCCAAGATCTTGGCGGCAACTTCACGGTCACTTGGCGCGGCAATATGTTACGTATTGATGGCACTGATGCCGATGCCATAGGCCGCAAGCCGCAAAAACTGGATTTCCCTATCCTCAAAGATGGTCTTATTCATAAGGATCAGGTTTTACAAGCCCTGGCAACTGTCTATGATCCTGAAATTCCCATTGACCTGTTATCTCTGGGGCTGATCTACAAAGTGTTCGTCAATCAGGACACACAAACCGTGCATATCGATATGACCCTGACGGCCCCCGCCTGTGGTATGGGACCGGTGCTGGTAGGCGATGTAGAATATCGAGTGAGCATGGTACCCAATGTTAAACAGGTTGCAGTAGAGCTGATATTTGATCCCCCTTGGTCCCGTGAGATGATGAGCGAAGAAGCTCAGCTCGAAGCCGGTATTTTTTTCTAGCTAGATAACCTGAGAGTCCATGATGAACCTACCAAGCAGCAAAGAAATTGTTGAGGATATGGCCTTTTTTGATGACTGGGAGCAGCGCTATCAGTACATCATCGATTTGGGCAAAAGTATTCCACCTATTGATGAAAGTCTGAAAACTGACAAGAATCGGGTCAGAGGTTGCCAAAGCAGTGTGTGGCTAGTGAGCACTGAGCGGGACGGTAAATTACAGTTTCAGGCAGACAGTGACGCGGTGATTGTTAATGGTCTACTGGCCTTAGTAATGGCCGTTTTTAATGACAAAACCAAGGATCATATCCTCGATTTTGACATCAATGGCTATTTCAAAGAACTGGACCTTGAGCGCCATATCACCCCCACCCGTGGTAACGGCCTGCATGCTATCGTCGCCAAAATTCAGACCCTTGCTAAAACGAAAACGTGAACAGATAGGACTGAGCAGTATTTGCAAGCCTCCTTGGTTCAAACCCTATTCAGGAATGAATATTAACATCATATATTTACGGATAGCTTTTTCCACCCGAGTTTACAAGAGTAATAAATGAGAAATACCATCACAGAAACAGTCACGAATGTTCATCACTGGAATGATTCGCTGTTTAGCTTTAAAACCACTCGTCTGCCCACATTCACCTTTGAAAACGGCCAGTTCGTGATGATAGGCCTTGAGGTCGATGGAAAACCGCTACTGCGTGCTTACAGTATTGCCAGTGCAAATTATGAAGATGAACTTGAGTTTTTTAGTATAAAAGTCCCCGATGGTGCACTCACATCTCGTTTGCAGCACATTCAGGTTGGTGAGCCACTTACTTTATCGACACGCCCTGCTGGGACCCTGGTAGCTGGTCACCTTAAACCGGGCAAGCATCTGTACTTGCTGGCGACCGGAACTGGTTTAGCACCCTTTATGAGTATTATTAAAGATCCACACCTGTACGAACAGTATGAAAAAATTATAGTGGTTCATGGTGTGCGTTATATGTCTGAGCTCGCTTATCAACACACCATCTGTGAAGCACTACCGAACAATGAATTTTTTGGTGATTTGGTACAGAAAAAACTTATCTATTACCCCACAGTGACACGAGAGTCGTTTCGTTCTCAAGCTCATCAACAAAGAATTACGCACTTGCTAGCGAATAATACGTTAACACAAGAAATTGGCTTGCCAGATCTTGATCCGAGTACGGATAGATTCATGCTTTGTGGTAATCAAGCCATGCTTAATGACACGATGGCAATATTAAAAAAACAAGGCTTTAAAAAGGCCACATCAAGAGAACAAGGCGATTATGTCATCGAACAAGCCTTCCTCGAAAAGTAGTCACAGACAAATGATTCACACGCTTAATACACCAGATGTTAAGCACATTAAAGGTTTTAAAACGAATGAATAAACCGCTCAAAATGGAGCCAGGTGTAAAACTTCGCGACGCTGAAAAAATGGCGTTTATCCCTATTAAAGTGTTGCCAACAGAAAAAACAGAAATGTTGAGTAAACCTGAGTGGCTAAAAATCCGCTTGCCAAAATCAACTGAACGTATTGATGCCATCAAACAAGCGATGCGAAAGCATGGTTTGCACTCAGTGTGTGAAGAGGCATCGTGCCCTAACCTTTCAGAGTGTTTTAACAACGGTACAGCTACATTTATGATTCTAGGGGCAATTTGCACTCGTCGGTGCCCGTTTTGTGATGTTGGCCATGGCCGTCCTTTAAAGCCTGATGCTGGTGAACCTGAAAAACTCGCCATTACTATTAAAGACATGAAATTAAACTATGTGGTTATCACATCAGTAGACCGTGATGACTTACGGGATGGTGGTGCACAACATTTTGCCGATTGTATTCGCGAAATTCGTAAGCATAACCCCGATATCACTATTGAGGCTTTGGTGCCTGATTTTCGTGGCCGCATGGACCGCGCGCTTGAGATACTCATTGCAACACCCCCCGATGTTTTCAATCATAATCTTGAAACAGCACCTCGCCTATATAAACTAGCGCGCCCAGGTGCCAATTATCAATGGTCATTAGACTTACTGCGTCGCTTTAAAGAAGCACACCCTGAAGTGAAAACAAAATCAGGCTTAATGCTTGGTCTAGGCGAAGAAATAAGTGAAATAGAAGAAGTGCTGCGGGATCTGCGCGAACATAATGTTGATATGCTAACAGTGGGTCAATACCTGCAACCCTCTAAACACCATTTACCCGTTAAACGTTATGTACCCCCAATAGAATTTGACCAGTTAAAAGCCTATGCAGATAAAATTGGTTTTGCCTATACCGCATCGGGTCCTTTGGTTCGTTCAAGCTATCATGCTGATCGGCAAGCAGCAGGTAAAGAAGTAAAATAAACTTGTATTGTCCGTAAACCTCGCTGCGGTTCATGTTTAATTGAAGATTTATGTGAATTAAAAGATAAGACTGAAGACTAGGAAATAACAATGGAAGGCACAAAACGAGCAAACATTAAGATAGGTTCGCAAGTTTCTATCGTACTAAAACAAGATCAAAGAACGGGTAACTTAACCGAAGGGGTGGTCGAAAAAATTCTCACCAACTCGCCTAATCACCCTCATGGAATTAAAGTCCGATTAGACAGTGGTGAAGTGGGCAGAGTGAAACAAATTCATCAGTAAAATCATACCCAAACCTCCTCAAAATGCACGTTTCAGAACGACGGGGTATGTATACATCCTAACAACTCCAACAATATTCAGTTGTGCTGTAAGTGCCATTATTGTTGGCATCCCATGCCCGCCGTCCATCGCTGTAAAATGCAACATTTCCGTCTCCTGCTTGGGGAGTGCCGGTTACTGGCTTAGCTTCAATTAAATAAGCACTGCCACTGGCCGAACTGATATACAAATCATATTTGCGATTATCATAGAGCTCAGCAGACGGCGAATGCTGATGGAAAATAGCGGGTTTCCCCGTATCTGCAGCAGACACTGCGGCAGCCTTGTAACTAAAACTAGCGGCTTTGTGTCGCTCCATCGCAGCCGCTAAGCTCATTAAATCAGCTTGGGCCGCACCTCTATTAGTGCTAACAACAAACCCTTGGTAACTAGGGTATGCAATACTGGCAATAATGCCAATAATAGCCACTACTATCATCAATTCAATTAATGTAAACCCTTTTTGATGTTTACTCAGTGTATTTATAACTACTTTCATGGTCTCTCTGTCTCTGTTTTCCAACTACTTTTTTGTACTCGCTCAAAATAGCTGTGAATATTTTCGGCTAGACACTCAAAGTCTGAACCACAGGCAACTTTATTACCATCTTCATCGACCTCGATGACAGTCGACGCACATTCAGTTCCCAAACAAATAATAGGCTTAATAATATCTTCAATCAATATTTTGGTATCTGGGGCGATACCTGTTTGTTTCAATTGTGCGTAACGGTCTTCATGTAACTGTGTGCCATCATTGTTAAGGTCAGTCACCGAGTTGCCATTGATCAATTCAACCAGATACGCACGGCTGTTTCCGGTTGGTGGCGCGCATTCGCTCTCACTAGCCGTTGCGGGCAAGTAGGTGGTAAATATCACTTGGTAGTCCAAAATGAGTGGCGAGGCAAGTACCTTTTCCCCACCAATTTTAAGACGAATATACCAACCCTGAGACTCTGAAAATTGTTCAAATGCCAATTCTTTGGCTGCGGAATCTGAAGATGTCAGTAAATGTTCGGTAGCATCATATAAATCACTTAAACCTAAAGGTATAGAAGGAAAACCAAAGTTACCATCAGTATCAAGGGAAAAGACACCTTCGTCTTTGATCATATAAAAATGGTCATTAATAGCTGTATTTAATGGATGTGCACGGAAACCAGAACCCAGTACAACAGCATAGTAGTGCTCGGTGCCCAAGCTTATTTCAGAAATATCGGGACCGTAATAAAAACGTCTATTATCTTGTTCGATATCGCCACCAAAATTAGCAAGTAGACCACCGGTGACTAAGTCTGCGACTGACTCTTCATTATGAATATCCAGTCTAAATAATTGCCCTCCCATATCTGCAACATACATATGATCGGCAAACCCATCATTATCGCGATCAATCACAGAAATTCTGGCGGGAATACTGTATCCCATTTCTGGCAGAATTAAGTCTGCATCAGCATCACTTGCAGACCAGATAAGTTCGCCGCTATCAGCATCAACAATAAACACTGAGTTGCCAACAGAATCAGTACTTCTGAGCAATTTACTGTCTTGATCTTCGTCATAACCACCGCCAAAGATTAAAACATTTCTAATGGTCGCTCCCACTTTAATTTTTGTCACGGTAGGCTTTGACCACGTTTGTCCCAAGTTTGCAAAATCCCCAGTACCGCCTTCAATTTTAAACATCAATTTAGGGTTAGTTTTACTAGTAATATCAAAAGCATAATAATTATTACCACCACGGCGCATACCTACGTAAAGATAGATATTACTGCCCATAGTTCTGAGCACCATATCGCCATCTAGACCGTAAATGTGTGAAAATGTCGAAGAATCGAGATATAAATCATACAAATTGTCCATTAAGTCTTTTGGCATAATCGCAAAATTTTCTTCACCTGTAGCGGGGTCGAAGGAGTGCAAGAAACCATGATTGGTTGCCACAAACACGGCACTGTCTGTAAGGGAATAATTAACGATGACTGGTTGAGAATGAATGGGGTCGCCCATTGCTTGTCTTGCATCAGTTGAACTGCCATCGGCATCGTCATCTTTCACATCGACTCCACGGGCCCATTTTAATACAGTTTCGCGAGCGGCTGCTGGATCCGCTAAGGCACCAACCGCTAAATCTGTAATCGTTAAACTGGCGTTATCTTCATGCAGCAAATTGTCGGTTTTGATTATTGCACCCACGCCATCAAAAGCATATACCTCACGAGGTAACCCCATTTGCCCAGCAGTTCCACCTTCTCGCACGTCATTTCCATCAGCCAATAACGACCAATAGCTGTGAGCACTCTCATTAAAAAAGCCAGTGACACTATCCACAGCATTTAAGCCATTTTTATCCAGAATATCCGAACCATCTAACCTATACCTCTTGACATTTCCAGGCCATATAGTGCCTTCGGCAGGCTTAAATAAAGCAAAATACAACTCGTCGTTATGGGTTAATCGATTAAGTTGGTTGACAGCCACACCCGGTGAGACAAAAGTAGCATTAACATCTTTTACCGTTTTCAATATGGATTGGAAAACACCCACTAATTCATCAGTATCATCTGCAGTATAGAAATCACCGTTGCCGTTAATCGCTAAGTCGTTTAGAAAGGCGTTTGCAGTTGAACCCGCTGCGAAGCCAATTGTGTGTGTGAAAACTCGTGTATCAATCTTAGAGTCATCACCATCACCTATGTTTTTGGTTAAATCTACTCCACATTTTTCGCCACCAGAACCGGTACAGGACTTGCCAAGCAATGTTTCAATTTCAGTCACACTGTGATTATTATTGGCCACACCATCAGATAACAGCACTATGTGGTTATTGGTCTGACAGACTTTATCCGTCACTGGGCTGATGTAAGTGGCACCATTTGGGATATACTCATTCATACAGTCGTAGCTACTTAAGTTATCTACTGTGCAACCCGAAGGTAAAACGGAATCCGCTCCAACGTATGACAACCTATGGCTCACTCTGGTGTTACGTCGTACCGTACTTGAAACAGATGATTGGCCACGGGTTTTCCCATAAGCAACGGGGAGACCACCATAATAGCTAGCAGCCTCGTATAACGTATCAACTATTGGCGTCATTCCACTTGCACTCAATGAATCAACTTGACTGACCAGAAGCTCACGCACAGTTGAGGTACTGCCAGGTGTTGCATTTCCTTGATACTCAACGACTAAACTTACTGTCCCTGAAGGTTTTCCGTTATAGGTGTATGCGCCACGAATACCCACAAAATCTGAAAATACAAACATCATATCGTTGCCAGACGACCAACCTGCCCGTCCAACAATTTGTTCTACGATGCTTGTCACTGGTGGACTTTGATAAGTATAATTTTTATACCACTGAGGAATGCCAGACCAAGCCACAGCTGTCGTTTTTGGCTTATCTCTCAATAGATATCTCGTGTAGCGTCTAAAATTTCTGGGATCATCTTGGTCGACTCCTGCAATATTAAAACTAGCGGATGAGCTGCTACTACTTTGGTAAGCGGTAAATTCCAAATAGGCACTTAAAATACTCGCGCCTTGGGGTAAGCCTATTTTTCTAAACCTGACACCAATATACTTGTTAGAGCTGTCCCTAAACGTGAGTTCGGTTCCTGTTGATTCATATCCGTCGCTGCGCTCTTCAGCATTATTGTTTTGTGAGCTAACCTGATAACTTAACTTACCTTTCACACACCCCGTTGAAGTAGTGTCGTCATAAACCACAACTAATTGAGGACCTAATCCTTGACCATCCTCAAATGCAGGTGATACACGTTCACTGCTGGTGCTAATACCTTGACCATCAACAATAATGTTTAAAGAATTGCCTCCACACCAGTCAGATTGATCGACAATTTCTTGTATAATGCTACTTAGATCAGGAGACACTGTCGTTTCATTCGACACTGGCCAGTCATTATCTGTATCCCAAAGTACGGAATTAGATGTTTTAGTCCGAGCAGATATATTATTACTGGTTTCACTGAATGTTATTGAGTTGCCAATGAGCTCACCACTAAAGGTTAAGTTTGTTGCGCCACTATTAAACCCACTTGAACTGAAGCGAATATAGGCATTAGTAATCACTGCACCACGAGGGATATTAAGGTCTTGGTAACGAAGTCCTAGGGTGACTAAATTGGTACTTTGGGATAATTTCAATATGGTATTGGAACTGTTTACAGATGATGCAATTTCATAGGCATCATCTGTTGCCTGTGAAATAGAAGTGATAATTTCAGGGGAAACGGAATCATCAATCGGCCTAACAGGGTATAAGACTGGTCCACCAAAATCTGAGAATCGCATTAAACCTACGTTGATATTGGTGACAGAATTAAGGGTTTCTTTTAACGCATTTTGTACCCGTAACATGCGTGATTCAGTACCACCATCCTTAGAGCCCATACTGCCCGATGTATCCATAATGAAGATGACATTCGGGTTATAAGTCACCTCGCTGCCTGCTGTTCCTAGATATATTTCCAAGTCATCTGCATTAATCACACTGCTGAAAAGCGTCAAACTAGTCACCAACCATATTGCTGTAAATTTATTGATATATTTCATAAAAAACACCACTTATTGGGTTGCAGGTGCAAAAACTGAAGCATTAACAGAATTGGCAACAGCGTAATTACTGCCATCTAATTGACCACAACCTCTTACAATAAAGATGTGACAACTAATATTACTTCCACCGATAACATTACTTGAGCCAACACAAGGTTGCTCACGTACAAATGCCGCACGAGACCAACTTTTCACCACGGGTTTGTCGGTATAATTACCCGCGCTAACATGTTGAGTTCCCGCGCTTAAGCCAGCATTGGTAAGCACTCTATTGGTCCATGTAACATCTTCAAAACAACTCATCGTTTGAACAGTTAAATCTAAAAAGTTACCCCCCCTAGCAGCGGACAATGGATCATCTAATGCTACGTTACTCAGTAATTCTTCGTCCTCGGATTCAAACATCACGGCTGCGATTGCAGATTCAGCCGCGTCAAATGAAAGAGACCGTTTTTCCATGGATATGGCCATTTTGCTTTGCATTAAACTACTAGATACTGATGACACACCTAGAATGGTTAGGCTCATGAGTATTAACAAAGCAAACACCAAGACCATGCCAGAATTCTTTTGTTTTGATAGATTATTCATATATTTCTACTTCGTGCGAAATTTTTGCTATTACGCAAAGTGATTGTGGTTTCAAATTGTTTATACAGCCTCTCTTCAGAGGGCTGAACCGGATCTTCATTAAGCAGTTTAAACTTAGGGACGGGGCTGATTAATACGTCAGAATCAGCTTTTAGTAATAATGCAATTCGAATAGCTACAACAAGTGATCCGGCCGCTTTTTCTGCGCCTAACAAATCAGCCTCTATAAATTTCACTGGTCTTGCCGAATTGTCTTGTGAGGCAAGATTATCTGTGACGCCGTATTGAACTTGAAAACTCACAACGTCATCCAACAAAGTGTAAGCGCTATCGTCATCCACCGCTATCTTAAGCCCTCGTAATACTCGGCCATCGAACCCTCGACATTTAAGCGATGTACCCTCTAAAAAGTATTCATTGACCACCATAAACTCTTCATCAACATAGCCATGAGTGGCACCTCTGCAGTCTTGAGGTGCTTGTAGCGCTACCATCAAAGTATCACTCGCAGTACCCGCCCCCTCAAGAACACCTTTGGTTAAGCCATTACTAAAATCACCCACCACAGGAATAGGGTTATTATGAACAAAAGCCCCTTCAACAACGATGTCAACATCTTTATTGAGTTCTGGTCGTAACATGTCATAGCGCCCAGTCATGACTATATCGTTGCGAAGTCGGGCAATAATAAAACGGCCATTTTCTTGTGCAGATGCAATCGATCTGTTTAGTCGTTCGGTAGAGTTGTTGCTAATCATCACCTGCACGACTGCTGCAGATAAAATGAGCCCTAGCGTCAGGGATATCATCAACTCAATTAAGCTAAAGCCCCCTTGTTTACGGTGAGCATTCATAATGTTACGTCCACTGACACACAGTCATGAGGTAGCGTTTCACCCACATTGCAATCAGCGTTTAAAGTTCGCTCAATATTTTGCCAGTTTTCCACGGGCCAACTTAAGATGACAATATGCTTCGAACCAACACTGCAAGCGTCTGTATCAGCAGCGTTATTATCCAATTCACAGCTTAAACTGATTTCTATTTCTGGATTCGCTGCCACCGCTGAACATGACACCTCATAGGCATCAAAAGCGGCTAATTGAGCTGCAGTGCAGACGTTGTCATTGCAGTTAGGGACTGTGACTGGGCGCTCCAAACAATAACAGGCATGAGGTAGACCAGAGGCACATGTCATGCCGGAAAAGTTGTATAAGTCTTCGTCAAAATAATCATTATGCACCACCAAACCTTTACCAAGTGGCGAAAAAACTGCGCTGGCTCTCAAACGTTCAGTCAATTGCTGGGCGACCAACACTGATTGAGAACGACTTAACGCCTCAGAATTTGTAAATGAACCAACAAATTGTAAATATGCCACACCAAGCAAGCCCACAGATAAAATGAACAAAGTGACTAACACTTCAATCATGCCAACACCTTGTTGGTTATTTGCATACTGTTTTTCGGGTTTACTATTCACGCTCTTTTCTCACTCTGGTGGCAATACATAGATATTTGACTAGTTTGACTAAGTGTCTAGATAACTCTATTACTAACATATTAGCTAAAAATACACAGTATTAGGTTATTAGTAAGGGGGTAAAGGTATATATTTTGACTTAATGAAGATGAAATATTGCAATGATGATTTTAATAACAGTGGACTGTAACTTGATTTTGTTGTCTAGAGCAGAGTAAATGTGTAATAAATGATGTTCTGCCCTAAGGCACTGCTAGTGTACTTGATGAGCGATATTTAGCTTGGAAGCTTTGGCTTTGTAAAATAGGAGCAATGCTTCCAAACATCTCTATTTGTTTACTATCCCCACTAATATCAAGCCAGGTCACCACAACATGAACATTTTTAAGATCCGCATTTCGAGGTAAATCAACGGGGTAAAAAGGGTCACCGTGTTTCACCCAACTATCAGCAATACCATTAAAGGTGGTATCCACATAATACAAGTTTGCAACTTGCCATTGGGTATCATATGTATGTAGATTCAACTCTGAAGACAATATCACCTCCCGCTCCCCTGCTGCAATACTACCTCCCAAGTTAGTGCCTATATTCTGGTAGGATGCGGTCCCCTCTATATGACTTAGTTGCTGAAAATAACTTAAATCGTTTAATTTTTCTTGAGCAATGTGCAGCGCCAAACTCCGCAAATTAATTTTTGCATCTGCGACTACATATTCACTTTGTAAGGTTACATAACCAGTGACCCCCAACATGATGAGTAGTGAAGCTATAGACACTTCAATTAGGGAAAATCCATTGTCTTTATGCATGTCTGTATCCTGAGCTAAAAATCATGCCAACTGCCGGGCACTCGAGCCACTCGTTGCAATCTCTTACTGTCTTGTAATTTTTGCAAAACATCAGCCTGAAACACCACACGTGTTAAAACATTGTTTGTGCCCAACTGATAATTGGCGACGACTGCACCAAACACTGCACTATCGGTTTGCATATTTATATCCAGCACTTTGATTGAACCTGCAGGCCTAAATGAAAAAAGAAGGCCATACAAAGCCACATCGTTTTGAAACACCACGTTTCCATCAAAAATAATTAATATTACCGGCTCTGAGTGAGTGCCAATTTGTGTGCTGGCACTCACATCACAATCACCATCCACCCAAATCACTCCCCAACTGTTGATATCTAAGGTGTCACAATCTGCTAATACAACGTCAGATTGTTGCTGTAATTGAATCCACTCAGCAGCAGGGATATTAAACAGATAACTAACTAAATCTGCGGGAAATGAAGCAGAGCCGTCGACTATGTCAGACTGCTTTATGCTGTGATCAGAATAGATATTAGTACTACAATTCCCGTCATTAAACTCACTTAAAACACAGCTATGATGACGAGTACCAGATAAAGTGACAATAGCATCTGACCATAATGATAATGGTGCTGCAACGCCTAGTCCGTCTGGATTAGAAGCCACTTCAAATTCACCGGCACTACTAAAGCCATGCTTAACCATTAACGGGGCTGGCGGTTGATTGAGCAGTATTGGATAAACCAGTGATTGTTCGGTAACGGTGGCCTTAGCTAAACCATCAGCAGACTTGCCACTTGCTTTAATAGTGACAAGTTTTCGACTACCGGCTAAATCGTCACTGGTGGCAGATATAATAAAAGTGCTGTTGTCCTCTAAATTTCCTGATATCTCAACATCCGGCAAAAATTTATTCACGTTAAGCATCCCAAAACCTTGATTCAATCCTGCCTTTGCTGATAACTGCGCCCATTTTTGATTTTGTGAGTTAACCAAAATTTGATGTTCAAATGATTGAATTTTACCAGTATACAGAGTGACTAATGTCACCATAATTAATAACAAAACCACAGTGAGCAATATTGCTGCGCCCTTCTGACTTAAAGCTCGTGAGGCATCCATGGTCAAAAGCTTATTCATAGTTTTCAATCAATACGTTAGTGTTGATACTACGTAAAATTTCAGGATGTTTTTTTAGACGGGCTTGCAACTCAATAGTGACTCGAGTTTGGATAACATTCTGAACAGAACTTTGTTCGAGCATGAATTTAAGAGCCGTTACCTGAACAACTTTTGGATCAGTTAAATCATGCCATCCAGATTCGTCGCAAGCAGCCCCATTTAAACGAATTTCAACTGCATGATCTCTTAAGCGAAAGCCATACATTTCGTTATTAGGAGAAGTATCCAACAAACCATTTTTATTGCGGTCATAAGCAAAATTAATACAACTATTAATGGGTTCAGCCGTATATGCCGCTACACTCAAACTGCCATCAAAAGGGTTTGAAGAATGTGTTGGATTTTCCACCATCTCATTGGTAAGGGCATAATATCCTGCACGTTTGAGATCATGGCTGACAACAGCCACGACGGCATTCATTTCTTCATCTAATCTAGACTTTGCAAGTAAGCTAGAGTTTAGCGCGATACCATGCCCCACCAAAGAGGCCATTGCCGTTATAGATGCGAGTCCTAACGTCATAGAGATCATCAGCTCGACCAAACTATTACCATATTGTTTTACCGGTGCAGCTAACATGCGTCGTATCCCCCAAGACTACTACCCACGGCGCAAATTCTTACCCGCCCCATGTTACTCAAAATTAATTTAAGTTGCTTATCACCGTCTGTGAAAACAACGGTGCCCGCATGACCTATCGCCAACCCTCTGTTTGCATCAAACACGGCAACGTGGTCTTCACCGAATGTCACATTGGCGATACTGACAAAACGATAGTCACTAAAATCAACCTTATATTCGACCCCGTCCAAGGAGCACTCATTTGGAGTGCTACAATCACAAACGCCCTTATCACTCAAGGCTGCACACCAGCTCTTACCTGGGCGGATGGCAACGGTGACATCAATACTTTTGGTTATCGCTGCTGCTCGAGCTTGCTGAAAGGCAAAATAGCTACTTTGCGCAGCCGCTTTTAATTGCATGTTTTTTTGTATTGAAGTGATAGCAGGTGAGCCAAGCGACACAACAAGCACAATAATTGAGATTGTAATGAGTAACTCTAGAAGTGTTAAACCAGAAAAAAGGTGGCGCATATTGAGTATCCTTACTTAGCGCCAATTTAAAAAACGCCTATAATCAAATCCATTACCCAAAATATAGTTCAGTTTATTTAAAATGCATAAAAAAGGAATGAATATGCCGATACAGGAAAAGGAAAACAATAGTCAAAACAGGGTTGAATTCCGTGCAGAATTAGGAGTGACGCTGATTGAATTAATGTTAGTGGTTATAATAATAGGCGTGTTGGCGACACTCATATTTCCGTCTTTTGAAAAACAAATTTTAGCCGCAAGACGAGGAGATGGCATCACCCATTTACTGCGGCTAAAAATACAGCAAGAAGCTTTTCGTATTGAAAACATGAGCTATGCAAAAACGGAACAACTTGGTCTGCCAACGAGTCAATATTATACTTTTGTTGTCTCTGATGTATCTGCTACAACTTATACGATTACCGCTAAAGCAATAGGCAGTCAAATGTCCGACAAAACATGTTTGACCATACAGATTGATCAATCATTGAATAAAACCCCAGCCCATTGTTTTTTCTAAGTGATATACCACCGTTATTGCTTTACTTGTTGGCGACGGATCCTTAAGTTACCCGTATTATAGGTGTCGATGTTTTACAAGACCAAAGCAACAAGGTAGCAGTATGCCAAACAAACGATTGTTGAACCTTTCCCTGATTGGGGTTTTTCTGCTATGTATGGGTTGTAGCACACCTTTAAGCAAGACCTTAACTGATAAAGGCCCTGCTAATGTTCACACAACCTCCGACTTCAGTGGTCCACTTCCTATTTCCTCCCGTGTTATAAAAGGTCAGTTAGACAATGGTATGACTTACCTCATTAGGCAAAATAATACCCCAGAGAAACGCGCAGAAATCCGTTTGATTGTTAAAGCGGGATCTATTTTGGAAGATGATAACCAACAAGGTTTCGCACATTTTGTAGAACATATGGCCTTTAACGGTACTGAAGACTTCGACAAACAAGAAATAGTTGAGTATGTAGAATCCATAGGTATGAAATTCGGAGCGCACCTCAATGCATACACAAGTTTTAATGAAACCGTATACAAGCTGCAAATCCCTAGTGATGAAGCAGGTGCCTTAGAAAAAGGCATACATATCCTAGAAAATTGGGCTCATAAAATTAAATTCGATGCCCTAGAAATAGACAAAGAAAGAGGAGTCGTTCTCGAAGAAATGCGCGCACGACAAGGCGCTGGCTGGCGCGTATTCAATAAACAATTACCTATTATTTATCAAGATTCTCAATACGCTCTGCGACTACCCATAGGTAACAAAGAATCCATTGAGCATGGTGCACATCAAGACTTAGTTCGTTTTTACAAAGATTGGTATCGGCCAGAACTAATGGCTTTGGTCGCAGTCGGTGATTTTGATCCCAACCAAGTACAGGCGTTATTTGAAACATACTTTAGTTCAATTGAAATGGCCCCATCACGGAATAAACAAAGACCCAGCTACTTTATACCAGATAACGCCGCGCCTTTAGTCACAATAGAGACTGACCCTGAGCTCACCAGGACTACAGTTGAAATTCAAATAAAACAAACACTTATAGAGCCAGTTACTTACACACAGTACTATCAAACTTTGGTATCACAACTTTTTATCGATATGCTCAATGGCCGGTTTGGTGAAGCGACCCTTGCTCCTAAAGCACCGGTTATTAGTGCTGGCAGTAGCTTCGGACGTTTTAGAGCAGACAAAAGTGCTTTCACCTTAGCGGCCACAGCAAAACCTAAAAAAAGCAAAGAAGTCGTCGCATTTTTACTAACTGAATTAAACCGCGTTTTACAACATGGATTTACTCAATCAGAGCTTGATCGCTTTAAACAAAGTGTACTAAGCAAACTAGACAATGCAGCCAAAGAAATAGATACCACCCAATCATCCAGATTGGCTAATGAATATGTGCGCCATATTGTCAAAGGTGAAAGCATTGCCGGAATAGATCATTATTATACGATAGGCAAAAAATTTCTGCCTCTGATCACTCTAGATGAAGTTAACGCCATAGACGAAACTTGGTTTACTGCCAAGAATAGAATTATAAAAATAGCGGCGCCTGAATCTGACAAATCCAGCTTACCCTCAAAAGTTGAGCTACTTGCGTTGATAAGCAGTGACACAACAACAAGTCACTGCTTATCAAGATAGTCAGGTCATACAGCAACTTATGCCAGAAAAACCCAAAACAGGTTCAGTCATAAGTAAGGTTTACGACGAAAAACTAGATAGCCATATTTGGATGTTAAGTAACGGTGTGAAGGTGGTTTTAAAACAAACAAATTTTAAACACGATGAAATTCAGTTTTCGGCTAGAGCCAATGGCGGATATTCACTGCTAGAACCAGAGGCTATGGCTAAAACCATTATGGCCGCAAATATTGTCGAAATGTCTGGAATAGCGAATTACACACTGGCAGACATAGCCAAGTTTTCAAAAGGAAAACAGTTTTGGCTAAGAACAAAAATCAATAATGACAATCAATCCATTAATGGCAGCAGTTCAGTAAAAGATATAGAACACTTTATGCAAATGTTACATTTAAAATTTGTTGCTCCGCGAAAGGATAAAAAAGCATTTGATTCATACATATCACGAGTAGAATCCTCCATCATTGACCGATTTAATAGTCCACAAGGCGTTTTTTCAGAACAAATAAGATTGAAGCAATACAGCCATAACTCTCGTTCTATAAAATTTGATGCCGATATAGTCAATAATCAGGATCTGGATAAATCCTATCGTTTTTACCAAAAACGATTCTCAAATGCAGCCATGTTTAATTTTATATTTGTGGGTAATATCGATTTCTTACAAATGGAAATGTTGTTAAGCACCTACATTGCAAGCTTACCTACCATAGACAAATATGATAAAGCAATAATTCATGACAACCTGAGAACGAAAGGAAAATTAACGGTTAAAGTTGAAAAAGGCTTGGTTCCAAAAGCCACAGTGCTGATTAACTTTTATGGTGATTCACTCTGGTCACACAAGAACCAAATGAATTTAAATGCCTTAGAATATGTACTCAGTAGTATTTTACGTGAACGTATCAGGGAAGAAAAAAGTGGTGTGTACGGTATTAATGTAAAAAGTGCGTTTTCAAGATTGCGCAATCAATATTCTACTAACATATCCTTTACCTGTGATCCCAACAGGATTGAAGAACTAGTGGCTGAAATACATAAGGTAATCAAAAAACTTAAAGTGAGACAGACCGAAGATAAATATATTGATAACTACATCGCACAAAAATTAAAAAGCAGAGAATCAAAGCTCACAACCAATGGGTTTTGGAAACATTACTTACAATGGAATGCCGACGTTAACTACCAACAACTCGGGTTAAATGAATTTGTTTCGTTAGTACACAATATGCAGAAGGAGGATGTGAAAGATGCTGCCAATAGTTATCTAAATATCGACGATAGTTTGACAGCCACTCTGCTTCCCCAAACAACGACTAAAGCTAGTGAGAATTGATCGAGCTCCTAGCTCCATTTATCCTGAGACTTAAGAGATATTCTTAACCCGCAACTCTTTAGGCACTGCAAATTCAATGTTTTCTTCACGACCGGGTCTTTCGATGGCCGTGGTAGCTCCCCATTCTGTTAAACGGTCAACCACCCCCTGCACTAACACTTCAGGTGCTGATGCACCTGCGGTGACACCAATATTTTTTGCATTTTCAAGCCATGCCTGCTGGATACAATCGGCGTCTGCTATCAAATAAGCTGTGGCACCAATTTTTTCAGATAGTTCTCTGAGTCGATTAGAATTAGAGCTATTCTGTGCGCCTACGACTAACAATAAATCACAGTCAGAAGACAATTCTCTCACTGAGTCCTGACGATTTTGAGTAGCGTAACAAATATCATCTTTACGGGGCCCTTCGATGGCAGGAAATTGTAGCCTTAATGCATCAATCACATCAGCAGTGTCATCAACCGATAAGGTAGTTTGGCTACAATAATAAAGTGTAGACGCGTTTTTAACAGACAATGTTGCCACATCTTCAACCGATTCCACTAAATAAATACCGCCATTGGGATTATTATATTGTCCCATAGTACCTTCCACTTCCGGATGCCCATGGTGACCAATTAAAATACACTCAGTCCCTTTTTTACTGGCACGCATCACTTCCATATGTACTTTGGTGACCAAAGGACAAGTGGCATCAAACACTTTTAAACCGCGGGCATCAGCCTCGATGCGCACAGCTTGAGAGACACCATGGGCAGAAAAGATCACAATACTATCGTCTGGCACTTCAGATAATTGATCTACAAATACCGCACCGCGTTCTTTCAGGCCATCGACAACAAATTTGTTATGTACCACTTCATGACGCACAAAAATAGGCGCAGGAAACATTTCCAAAGCACGTTCGACAATAGTAATAGCACGGTCTACACCCGCACAAAAACCTCTTGGATTAGCAAGATGGATCTGCATATTTCTCCTTATAACCTATCAAAATTAGAGTTAATTGACTGACAGTATTTCTACGTCAAAAGTAATCACCTGACCTGCCAAAGGATGATTAAAATCTACTGTTACCGAGTCTCCCGTGACTTCTCGTATGATACCAGGCAACTCTGTGCCATCAGGCTGAGTAAAAGCGATAATCATACCTTCTTCGGCAGGCGTCTCTGCATTAAATTTACTACGCTCAAGGTGGTGCAAATTATCAGGGTTAGGCATACCAAATGCATCATCAGCTTCTAAGGTAAATGATTTTTTATCACCGGTTTGAAGACCTAATAAACAATCTTCAAAACTGAGGGTAAGACTGCCATCCCCCACCACTAACTTAGCAGGTTTATTATTCACTCGAGTACTATCTGCGGCAGAACCATCGGATAATTTCAAGTCAAAATGTAAAATCACTTCACTACCTTGTTTTATCAACTTTTGCTCTAGCTCAGCCATTTTTTTCCTCTTTGTTCTTAAACATATCAATAATCAATAAGACGGCACCAATACATATAGCACTGTCGGCTACATTAAATGCTGGCCAATACCAATCTTGATAATACACCACTAAAAAATCTATTACGTATCCATGGACTAATCGATCATAAGCATTGCCTATGGCACCGCCAATAATCAGACTAAAGGCGATGGGCAATATGATTTGTTGTTTAGTGGTTTGTTTTAACCACCACAGCACCAAAACACTGACAGCAAAGGCAATAATAGTGAAAAACCAACGCTGCCAGCCACCAGCATCATGTAAAAAACTAAAAGCAGCGCCGTAGTTATATACATGAGTAAGATTAAAAAACGGCAATATCTGAATGGCTTGATAGAGTTCAATATGCTCTAGCACCAAAACTTTAGTGTATTGATCCGTCACTAACACCAACACAGACAACCATAAAAATCGCCATCCTGTTTGAGTAAAAATCTTAAGCATAGGCGCGTTTTTCGCCTTCGCCTTCAACATTATCCACACAGCGATCGCACAGCTCAGGATGAGCAGCATGATTACCAATATCTTCACGGTGATGCCAACAACGACTGCATTTTTGTGCTGATGAAACAGACACCGCCACCGACACCCCCTGCACTTCCGTCGCCACCGCATTTTCTGGTGCAGCATGACTTTCGATGACTGTCGCCGCAGAAGTGATCAAAACAAAACGTAACTCATCCTCAAGTTTACTAAGTAAAGTAAACAAATCACTGTTTACGTACAAAGTGACTTCTGCTTGCAGTGAGCCTTTGATTTTCCCCTCTTTGCGAGTCAATTCAATACAACGGTTCACTTCATTTTTAACTGCTAGCACTTGTTGCCAAAAATCGTTGTTAAAATCACCAGATAAAGTGACTTCATCTAAACCGTCATACCATTTACCAGTAAAAACAAATTCGTCTTGTTGCCAAGGCATTTCTTGCCATAATTCTTGGGCGGTAAAGCTAGTAATAGGAGCCATCCAGCGCACTAATGCCTCGATAATATGATACAAAGCACTTTGACAAGAGCGACGAGCGAGGCTATCGCCTTTTGCTGTATATTGCCTATCTTTCACTATATCCAGATAAAAACTGCCCAACTCAATAGAGCAGAACTGCATTAACTTTTGGGTGACTACCAGCATGTCATATTTTTCGTACGCTTCAATGATTTCTTGCTGGATACTGTGAGCACGACCCACCACCCACTTATCAAGTTCCACCATATCTTCGATGGGCACTAAATCTTTACTGGGATCAAAACCATTTAAATTAGCTAATAAAAAGCGTGCTGTATTTCGAATCCGTCGATACGCATCAGCAGAACGATTTAAGATTTCATCTGATACCGCAATTTCACTGCGATAGTCGGTAGATGCCACCCATAAACGCAAAATATCTGCGCCTAGTTTGCCTGTCACTTGTTGAGGTGCAATAGTATTACCTAAAGATTTTGACATCTTTTTACCATCACCATCAACGGTAAAACCGTGGGTCAGGACTTGCTTATATGGTGCATGGCCTGTTGTGGCAACAGACGTTATTAGAGACGACATAAACCAACCACGATGTTGGTCAGAACCTTCTAAATATAAATCAGCAGAAGCTGGGATATCATCACGTTGGTCAACCACAAAATAATGGGTCACACCTGAATCAAACCACACATCTAAGGTGTCTGGTACTTTAACGAAGGTGTCTGCATCTTCGCCTAATAATGATTCTGGATCGATATCCCACCAAGCTTGAATACCTTTTTGTTCCACCAACTCGGCCACTTGCTCGAGTAACTCATTGGTGCGCGGATGTAATTCACCTGTGTCTTTATGAACAAAAAGTGCAATAGGAACGCCCCAAGTACGCTGCCGGGAAATACACCAATCAGGTCTTCCGGCAACCATGGTTTCAATGCGGCTTTCACCCCATTCAGGGATCCATTGAGTGTTATGAATTTCTTTTATCGACGCTGCACGTAAGCCATTTTTATCCATACTGATAAACCACTGCGGCGTAGCACGGAAGATAAGAGGTGTTTTATGCCTCCAGCAATGAGGGTAGCTATGGTTATACACATGGTGATGCAATAAGGCGCCATGCTCTCTTAACACTTCAACCACATGGTCATTGGCTTTAAATACATGTTCACCAGCAAACAACTCAGTGCCTTCTAAATATACGCCGTTAGCGCCAACAGGGTTAGCGACTTCTAGACCGTAGTTTTTGCCGACATTAAAATCTTCAACGCCATGGCCTGGAGCAGTGTGCACACAACCTGTACCGGCGTCGGTGGTAACATGCTCACCTAAAATCAGTGGCACTTGAAAGTCGTAAAAAGCATGGTGTAATGCTTTGTTTTCTAAGTCTTGGCCTTTACACACACCTAAAGTTTCATAGTTTTCAAAGCCAAAACGCTGCATACAATCTGCTAATAAGTCGGTAGCAATCACTAAACACTCTTGACCTTGCTCGCCACTGACCTGAACTAAACTGTATTCTAGCGTCGGATGGACACATATTGCGCGATTTGCAGGTAAGGTCCAAGGTGTCGTTGTCCAGATAGCGACCGATATATCACCAGAAACCTTAGCAGAAAAACATGCAGCAACCGCGTCAGCATCCACAGCCTTAAAACGCACATCGATAGAAGGTGAGTTTTTGTCTTGATATTCTACTTCGGCTTCAGCGAGAGCTGAACCGCAGTCAGTGCACCAATGTACTGGTTTAAACCCTTTCTCAAGATGACCTGAACGTACAACATGACCAAATTCACGAATAATGTTGGCTTCTGATTTAAAGTCCATCGTTTTATATGGATTATCCCATTCGCCCAAAATACCTAAACGGATGAAATCCGCCTTTTGACCGGTAATTTGTTTCTCAGCATAGTCTCGGCATTTTTGCCTAAACTCAGCAGCTGTGACTTTTTTACCCGGTTTCCCGACTTTTTTCTCCACCATTAATTCAATCGGCAGACCATGACAATCCCAACCTGGCACATAAGGCGCATCAAAATCAGATAAGGTTTTAGACTTAACAATAATATCTTTAAGAATTTTATTAACCGCATGACCAATATGAATATCACCATTTGCATAAGGAGGGCCATCATGCAAAATAAAAGGGGTATGGCCTTTTTTGGCGTCACGAATTTGCTGATAGAGTTTTTTCTCTGTCCATTGCGCAAGCATTTTGGGCTCACGTTGCGCTAAGTTACCGCGCATAGGGAACTCGGTTTCAGGCAAATTCAAGGTATGTTTATAATCACTCATTGCTGGTTAAATCCAAATTGGTCAATTGTTACATTAAAATGTTAAAAGGCTGTATTACACTTCATCCTTGAAACTGCACGTTCTTTGGCTGCACTCATTCACCCCTATCGCCAACCGCGTTGCACTTAGTGAACTAAGCTCATGGGATCTGATTCATTTGCCGCCGCCGCGCAATTCCAATGATTTTGCGTATAGCAGTGTTTTTGCCGCTAACGCATCTTTTTTTATTTGTTGATGAAGTAACTCAAAAGAGTCGAACTTCATTTCTTGTCTGATTTTACTCACTAAGGCCACAGAGATGAATTGACCATACAAATCACCGCTAAAATCAAACATGTGTACTTCTAACTGTGAACGTTGACCGTTCACAGTAGGCCTGTGGCCAATATTCGCCACGCCTGAATAACGTTTATCTGCCACGGTGACGGTGACCGCAAACACACCATTAACAGGGGCCTTACAACGTTTCAATAAAACATTAGCGGTAGGGAAACCAATAGTTCGCCCTCTTTTATCACCATGCAATACTTTGCCAGCAATGGTAAAGGGTCTACCTAACATCTGCTGAACAAGGTCAAAATCGTTATTGCTAAGGGCATCGCGAACCGCAGTTGAGCTAATACGACAATTTTTAAGACGAAAACTCTGGGTGCTGACGACGTCGAATTGGCATTTCTCACCTTCTTCTATAAGGGTGGAAAAGTCACCTACCCGGCCTTTACCAAAATGAAAATCATCGCCTACTACTAAGTATTTAATACCCAGTTTATCGACTAATAAACCTTTAACAAAATCAGTGGCACTAAAAGAAGCAAAATGTCGGTCGAATACTACGCACAACAAACGGTCAACGCCTAAGGCTTTTAACTGAGTATATTTATCGCGAAGTAAACTTAATCGGGCAGGCGCCTGCTCAGGGGTAAACAACTCTTCAGGTTGTGGTTCAAATAGCATCACCGTCGATGGCAAACCTAATTCTTTAGCTTTTTCAACGACTTGACTAAGCACAGCTTGATGACCTAAATGCACCCCGTCAAACTTACCTATTGTTAATACACAACCGCGATGTTTATCACGAAGATTATGTAGACCACGTATCAGTTCCACTGCACTCTCTTTAAGCTCAAAGGCTTGCTTTAAAAGCCCAAAGGCTTGCTGAAAATCAATTAAAGGCGCGGATTATAACTGACTATAGGCCGATTGAAAGCAGTAACCTTGATGAATGTTCACTTTTAAACAAAGGCACGCCTTAATAGCATTCGTTGCTGTTATTTTGTGACGACTTTCGACGCTGAGAAAGTCTGCTTTCTCACTCCTAATATTAAGAGGCTAATGACAAATACCACGGCCCCAAGTGAGATTAATTTTGCTAATTCAAATATTTTTTCGATTAGGGAGAAATCAACCCAGAAAGCGGCCACAGGGTTAAGCATGAAAATAACAATCCCCATTAAGGTGCTAGCAAACACAATTTTAATAATAAGAGTAACTGTCTGTGATGAGGCGATGTAAACACCGCGCTTATGCAATGCGCCATAGAGAAGTAAAGCATTCATCAAGGCCGAAAGAGACGTTGCCATAGCCAAACCTACGTAGTCAAATGGCCAAACTAGAATTAAGTTAAACAACATATTCGCAGCCATACACCAAATACCAAACTTCACAGGGGTTTTGATGTCTTGCTTAGAGTAAAAGCCCGGTGCCAACACTTTAACCAACATAAAACTCAATAAACCAAATGAATATGCCATCAAGCTATGTGAAGCATAAACGGCATCTTGTGGCGTAAATTCACCACGCTGAAAGATAGTCAATAACATAGGCTCTGCCAGCATAAATAACCCTGTAGCGGCGGGAATACCCAATAGACAGACCATTTTCACTGCCCAATCAATGTTAGCGCTAAACGCTTTATCATCCTTAGATACATGATTGTGTGACAAGGTGGGTAAGATAACGGTCGCTATGGCAATGCCAAATAATCCCAGTGGAAACTCTAGTAAACGGTCAGAGTAATACAGCCATGATATCGAGCCGGTTCCAAGAAAACTTGCAATAACAGTATCAAATAATAAGTTAAGTTGACCAACAGAGACGCCAAAAAGCGCGGGAATGATTAATGTGCGTACTTTGATAATATCAGGGTCAGACCATCCCCATTTGGGTTTAACCAATAATCCTGCTTTAAATAAAAACGGTAGCAAGAAAAGTAATTGAAAAAAACCACCCAAAAATACTCCCCAAGCTAAAGCAAATGCAGGCTCATCAAATCTTGGAGCTAAATAAATTGCGCAACTAATAATGGCGACATTGAGCAGTACGGGGGTAAAAGCGGCGACAGCAAACTTGTTTAATGTATTAAGAATGGCACCGGCTAAACCGGTTAAAGAGACAAATAACAGATAGGGAAAGGTTATTTTTAGCATTAACGATGCCAGTTCAAACTTTTCTCCTGCTGGCTCGTCATTAAGATACTCAACAAACCAACCCATTCCAAAAAGCGCTGCCAGTATTGGCGAACCAACCACACCAACAATAGTCACTATGGTCACTATTACGCCTAAAGTACCGCTGACTTTGGCAACAAACTGCTTAAGATGTGCTTCATCACCTTCATGCTTAACATCAGCTAAAACAGGTATAAATGCCTGTGCAAAGGCTCCTTCAGCGAATAAACGCCGCAGAAAATTGGGGATTTTGTTGGCGAACAAGAAAACATCAGCATTAGCACCTGCCCCCATTAAGTTGGCAATGACAGCGTCTCTTACTAAACCCAAAATGCGGGAGATAAATGTCATGGCGCTGACAATCATGCCTGATTTAAATAACTTACCTGACACCCAGTTCTTCCTAACCAACAAAAGCGTTATTATGCTTCAACAACTAACAAAGAGTCTAATGATTCAATCAGGCTTAGAAAGACTAATTTATGTCTGTAAAACAATTTGTTAATAATTAAATTTAAAAAAAAACATTATTTGCCTCTAAAACCCGCGAAACTAATTGACATAAACCGACTTGATCCTCATAATCCGCACCCTTGAATTTTGACTAGAATTTTTTTGGGAGTTCCAACTTGGCTAACATCAAGTCTGCTAAGAAACGTGCCATACAAGCGGAGAAGCGTCGCCAACACAACGCTAGCCGTCGCTCTATGACACGTACATCTTTGAAAAAAGTACTTTCTGCAATCGCCTCTGGTGATAAAGAAGCTGCTCAAGCTGCATTCACTGCAGCTACACCTTTAATTGACCGTATGGCAACTAAAGGTTTGATCCATAAAAATAAGGCTGCTCGTCATAAGAGCCGTCTTGCAGCACAAATTAAAGCCTTAGGTTAGATTTGTATTGTTTAAAAAAAAGCGCCTATGGCGCTTTTTTTATATCTGAAATTTAGAAATTCATCTTAATTCTGGCAGCAATTTTTCTGCCCATGCAACAACCTCCACTTCCGGTTCAAGAGTTTCACATGCATCAATTTGCAGTAATTCTGAAATCGGCTTGCCTTGCAATTCAGTTAATAATTCGAAAATTTGTCGCCCTGCACCGCAATATGTTTCACCATAACTACTATCGCCTAGACCTGCCACAGCAAAAGGTTTCTGCTCCATCAATGGAAATTGGTCACGCAGGTCTTGAACAAAAAACTCTAAATTAGGCGGTATATCACCCTGCCCTGTGGTTGAGCTAATAAATAACATAGACGAGACCTGTTTAAAGTCGTTCAGTGTGGGATCAGTGAACACTTCAGATCCCATCCCGTGTCCATTCAACATTGTATTCACTTCTTCTGCCACATGTTGTGCATTGCCATAGACCGTTCCTACAAAAATACCAATTTTACTCATATTAAAAATCCTAATGATGTTGTACTAATTTATGTAATTGGGTTTTAGGTGATGCCCTGCATAGCTACAATTTGTTTAAACTGTGTAATTGATGGTGACTAACTTGCCATTTTTCCAGTAAATTAAAAATATTATTATCTAAATCGCAACGTAAAACTAACGGAGCTTTTGATACAGGATGCATTAAAAGCATAGATTTGCAGGTCAAAGCTAATTGATGAAATTTAAATTGTTGCCGTACGAATGTATTGTGTTTACCGTCACCGTGGGCGGTATCTCCGACAATAGGATGGTTGATATGGGCTAAATGTCGCCGAAGCTGATGTTTACGACCTGTTTTGGGCGTTAATTGCACCAATGAATATCGAGCCGATGCGTATTTTCCCACAGCGAAGGGCAATTCAAATTTATCTAGTCGATTAAAACCTGTCACTGCCTGTTGCGCTGGTTTATCTAGCTTAGTCATTTTATCCGCTATTTTGTCGAGCTTTTCCTTGAGTGCATAATCTATTTCACCTTCATCCATAATATGACCTCGAACAATCGCCAGATAGGTTTTCTCAATTATTTGGGCGGCAAACTGCTCGCCTAATTTTCTAGCAATATCAGCAGATAAGGCAAACACCAACACACCTGAAGTGGGTCTGTCTAATCGATGCACAGGAAAAACATATTGACCGATTTGATCACGTAATAACTGTATCGCAAAGTGAATCTCTTGCTTATCTAGCATACTGCGGTGCACTAATAGCCCTGGTGGCTTATTAATGGCAACCAAATATTCATCTTGATAAAGAATAGAGAGCTGCATGTTATGAAAGGGCAGAAATTGAATCAATTTGTTTTATCACTTCCATAAGCTTTGGCTTATTATTAGCGGCGCCAAAACGTTGCTCTGCCATTGGCAGCAGCTTAAAATTATCCGGTAAAGCACTTTGGGAATGCACAATGACAGTCATTTTTGGAATAAAAACAAACTGTAACCATTGCTCGAAAAACAAAGTATCTAAAGCAAAAGGCAACTGACTTTTAAGGGCCTCGACTGAAGGAGCAGCACTCGACCACAACATCTCCTCACGCAGACTTTGTTCAAGTTTTATGATCAGAATTTCGACTTCTTTATGACTACGTGGCATGATCAACTATTACTACCTCAGAAAACAACCTATACGTTTATTTTCTGACCGATTTGAGTTAAATAAGCAATTTTACGTAAGAATAACATGAGTCAGATCAATACTATCAGCGAATTTTTACTCCAAGCAGGCACAGACTATCGCGTTTTTGACATGGCCCGTGGTATCAGGCCACTTGAGTCTCAATTTTTTTTAGAAATTGAAAGTGCCACCTTGCCAGCTCCCTATCCCAGACAACAGCATGCTTGGTTTGGTATTTTATTTTTTAACAAACAAATGAGTAATGAAAGCTATATTTGGTTTGTTAAATTACCTCTAGATGAACAAGGCTTAGTCATTGGGGCCGCAAGACAACAGTTTTTGCAAATAGTAGTAGAAGCTTTGGGGCAGACGCTAGACAAACAAAACAATACAACTAATCAGTTGCCTGAAAACCCTTTTACATTTGTTCCCAACCAACAACAACTGGCTGACTTTAATAGTATCGGGCGAATTGAATTAGATATCCCCCTGTCAGAGCACTTAGATTTAGTTGAACAATATTTAACACATCCTGAACAGCACGACTGGCGCAAGGTTCCTTTGCAGGGCATAGCTGATTTTACCGCGTCTTTAAAGCAAGGCGAACGCAGGCATCTGTTATTAAAACAATTCTCGACCTTAGCCCCTGACATGCAATATGCTTTGTGTGCATCGTTAGAGAATCATCAGATAGATGAAGATATTAGTTTGTTGTTAATTAATTGGTATCACCAAGATGTGAAAAATGAAAAAAGACTACACTGTGTACTCCGAGGACTGTGTCAAAGCCAAGCCAAGGCAGCAGTCAATTCGTTCATATCGTCAGTACTCAATTCCTCAAACGGGCTAAAAAGTGCAGTGTTAATGTTGATTGCCGCTAGGCATTGGCAATATCTAAAAGAATCAGCAACCCTGAGTATTTATGTCGAACGATTGGTAGTTTGCGAAAACGAGCCCTTCATTGGGTTGTATTCTGACTTAGTGCAAATACCAGAAATACGGGAAGCTATGTTAGGGGTTTTACGCTGGCCTGAAAAGAGCACAGAGCTCACGCAGGCTATCGGTCAGCTATTTGGTCAAAATACACCATGAATTTATATGATTTAATATTACTTATTGGCATTTTTCTAGTGGCAGCGATGTTTTGGCGTATTCGAGCCATATCCGAAGCTGTCAAAACACAGCTAGATGCCTATTGTGAAAGACAACAGTTGCAATTAATTAGTGTGGCTAGGGTAAAAACCCGTCTCGGAAGTTATAGAGGCAAGCTTGATATCCACAGTGACTTTGTCTTTGAGTTTTCTGGAAATGGAGAAGATAGTTGCCAAGGTCAAGTGAAGATGATTGGTCTAAAAGTACAGAATATCGATACACCAGCCTATCGAGTTGAGTGATTTTTGGGTGTAATGATAATGGACTATTTGTGTTGTGAAAAAGTGGGCAGAAATGAAAAAGGCATGACTTGAAATTTTCAAGCCACGCCTTTAAAGAATTTTGAGGGTCCTTCTCTGCTGTCCGTTGCAAAATCTATCCTGAAAACATCCGTATTACGCCCTTTCCCTCCAATCTCAATCATCCCGATGAGCCACTCATCCTGAGTGTGTCCTTATCCTTTTCATCCCATGCGTCCTAATGGGGCACCTTACTGGTGTATCCTTAATCCTTTGACTTGTTGTTCCTTCTCAAGTCTCACATCACTGTGTGTCCTAGTCCATAAGCTTTACATCCTAGCAAAGCGCTCATCCTGAGTTCCTATCCTTTATCTCGTATCCTATACGAGGCACCGTCCATTGTGTTCCTGATCCTTAAACCTTACATCCTTGCAAAGCACTCATCCTGAGTTCCTGTCCTTTTATACTGCAACCTTGCCGCATTTCCCTTCAATCCTGAAGCTGTCCAGATTCATCCTTAATGTCTTCCTGACTCGTCGTGTTTCCTTGTGACAAGAGTAAATATAGAGGATTTAGGAAAGTTTACGAGGGGGTAAAAAAAGAATTTAAAAAAATAATAAGGGCAGAAAAAAGGTCCAGGAGTTTATTTGTTATAAAACATATAGTTAAAAATTGTGTAGGTATAAAAATAAAGACAATTGACGACTTCACTTACGTCTTTGTACGAAATCTCTTACACGGAGAAAGAGATATGCTTACAATCTAGTTAATTATATTTCGCGAGGCCTGAACATCAAGTGCCCTTTAATATGGCCTATTTCTAATTCTTCAACCAAATTGTAGTGACCGTCTTCAAAAAAAGATAAACATTTTGGCAATGTCACATACATACCGACGCCTTGACTATTAGGGTCTTCGAGCATAATACCTTCAATTGCACTCATCAATACATGACCTAACCCATGATCTTGTTGATCAGGATGCACTCCAATGAGTGACAACATGTGAAAATGCTCTGCAGGAACACGTTCACGTACTTTAGTTTCTTTTTCAACCATTTGTTTGGTACCCAAATAACCTGCTGTCAATAGCATTTTCAATCGCCAGTGCCAAAATCTATTAGGCCCTAATTCGGCATCAGGACTCACTAAGCAAGCAACGGCGAGCAGTCGATCATCATCAAACAAACCAATCATAGGCTGCTTTGCTAACCAAAAGGCATTTAATTCTTCTCTAATCGCTGAACGTAAACGCGATTCATATCCCTCCTTTTCGTATTGAAATATATCAACAAATAATGGGTCATCATAATAAGCGAGGTACAAGATTGATGCGGCAATCTTTAGATCTTCGGCCACTAAGTAAACCGCTTTTATGTTGGCCACGTCTGCTATTTGTTCTTCTTGCAATTCCATCATGATTAACACCTATTCTTTTTGCAAACACTCTACCCTATGGATGTTGACTTGTTAATCGTTTGTTGCAAATCAAAAGGTTAATTATTGGAAAACACATGTATTTGGGAAACAAAGCGGGGGACTAAATGCTCACTAAACAAGTCAGTGAGCAAAATAACTAATCAATATTGCTGTTATAGGCGCTCTCGCCCCAACCTACCAATGCGGTATTTTTAAAGATCAAGGGAGTACATTCGTCTTTTGTAGTGACCCCATCACCATCTATGCGTTGCGTTCGGTAATATAACACCTGATATGTATCGTCACCTTTGGTATAAAACTCATTAAAATCTGCGATACCCATACGATTTAAAATTTGATCATAAGTGGCATCTTGTTGTAATCGCGAAATATGTTTACGGTTTTTCTGCTCTTTATCTTGCCAGTCAGAATGGTGACCATATTCGCCATCACCGTCTACAGAAATAACACACCCACTCAATCCTAGTGATAATCCCAATAATGCGGCCACTGCTAACTTGTTCATTAATAATTCCTTAATATTTTTTATTTTAAAAAACGTTGTGATAAACGACTAAAAATAGTCAATTTGGCTATAGGTATTCAAAATTGAGGCCAAAACGTTAACCTTATGTTTTATATAAATATATGGTGATTACAAGAACAAGTGGTTAAGATGAATTTAGTGTTTCAGATAAAAATTTAGGATTTTTGACCAACCGAATGAGTAATATCGACTACATTATCAATTTGTGTTTTGACATTTCTGAGCAGGGTAAAACCCCTTCTGTGGCTTTAATCAGGAATATGGCTCATCACCCTTTAGCTATTCCCGAGGTGATTAAAGGTTTACAACATTGGAAATCCAACTCAAACGTCCGCCCAAAAATCCACAATAAACACACAAATACTGGGTCAGAAACTAACCTATCATTACAACAACGCGTCACGAAGCTAGAGGCTCAAGTAGCGACACTAATGCAACAGCTGACTAGAATGTCGGATGAAATATCGACCAAAAAGAACCTTTAAGTCTTTGCAACTGCCGGCTGTAGAGACTGAATGAAGACCGCGATGTTCGCTGCCACCACCTCTTTTGGCAAAAGTCCGACTTGCTCAAGCATCACTTCGCCACTGGTGTTATCCACAGTTATGATGAAATCATCTTCGTCGGTTAAGGCAATAAAGAGTGTTTCTGGCTGCTTCAACCTTCTTTTCATTAATATGTGTCCAACCAAATTTTGCTGTAATCGTTCAAAATCGCCCTGATTCCATGGCTGTAACAATTGTAAATATCCTTTGCTTGTCTCAGCACTTAAATTATCGCTCCAATATGCAGAGTAATAACTAATAACATCTTGGTTAATTTTCATCTCTAAAGCTTTTTCTAAATCATTGAAGTTAACTACCCCAGAGCGCTTAACAGGCTGCCAAGCAACTTTATCACCTGTATTGCCTGAAGCTGTATAGCAGTCTGAAGGCCATTCGTTGTCATATTCAACCAATACCATTTCTGGATGCGTTTTTGATGCCATCAAATATTTTTTGACAAACTCATCTAGCGCAGCTGTTACTTGTTCACTCATTAACATTCTCTTTCAACGACATCTTTTAGCCAGCTAATCTAACATCATTATGAAAAAATGATATCTCAAGGTTTTGACGAAAGCAGTCATGAGGTAAACTAATTGAAACGAAGTAGACAGAACAATAAAGAGTGAATGTGAGCGAAACATTTGATAAACAAGCAACGCTTGCCGGATTAAGTTTAGGCAAAGCAACTGAGTACAGAGAAATATACGCGCCAAACTTGTTGCAAGCGGTGCCTAGAAGTATGAATAGAGTAGAACTCAATTTAACAGCTGAATTGCCTTTTTATGGAACTGATCGATGGAATGGCTACGAATTATCTTGGTTAAATTCCAAAGGTAAACCTCAAGTAGCAATAATGCGCTGTGAAGTACCGGTCTCATCACCAAATTTGGTCGAGTCAAAATCATTTAAATTGTACTTAAATAGCTTTAACCAAAGCCATTTTGACTCCATAGAGTTAGTCGCTGAAGCCTTAACAAAAGACTTATCTCAATGCGCGGGAGAGAAGGTTGAGGTTATACTATTCAAACCAGCAGCGTTTTCCCAAATGCAAATATCTAGCTTTGATGCGATGTCTATCGACGATTTAGATATAGAAGTGAAGGACTATCAACTTGAACCATCAAATTTAAGCTCAGGCGGTAAACAGATAGAAGAAACGCTGACGAGTGATTTGCTTAAATCGAATTGTCTGATAACCAATCAACCGGATTGGGGAAGTGTTTTTATTCGTTATCAAGGTCAACAAATAAACCATGAAGGCTTATTACGTTACCTTATTTCATTTAGACAACATAATGAATTTCATGAACAATGTGTTGAACGTATATTCTGTGACATTATGGCCCATTGTAAACCCAATAAATTAAGCGTCTACGCCAGATATACCCGACGTGGTGGACTCGATATCAATCCGTTTAGAAGTAACTTCGAACAAATATACCCAGAAGTAAGACTGGCAAGACAATAAAGTAACCTATATTCATGCAAACAACTCAATTCAGGTGGTTATGCACAAAATTCAACTCAATCCAGTAGGTGTTATGAGCCAACTATCTCAGCTAGAAGTTAACTTGCTTAGTGAATCTACAGATAGTGACTTACACAAATTGTTTCGAAACTGCTGTTTAGCTGTTTTATATAGTGGTGCTGAAATAGACAATAGTGAAAATATATTCACTCCCCACCATGACTTTGCAGTCAATTTGATCAGCCGAGAAAGAGGCGTGAAAGTAGAGTTGGTTAACCCACCCGCTCATGCTTTCGTGGATGGAGAGCTAATCATAGGTGTGCATGAACACATTTTTTCCGTTCTCCGTGATTTATTGCATCTGGGCGCAAAGTATTCGGCTCAGTCTTTACGGGTTACACCCGACTCTGATTACATTACACATAGTGTATTTGATATGTTGCGCCATGCCCAGACTTTAAAAAACACCGCGGAATTAAATATGGTGGTATGTTGGGGTGGACATTCAATCGGTACTGTTGAATACCAATACACTAAAGAAGTAGGCTATCAACTAGGTTTACGAAAACTCAACATTTGTACTGGCTGTGGTCCAGGAGCGATGAAAGGCCCAATGAAAGGTGCCACCATAGGTCATGCCAAACAACGTTACAAAAATGGCCGTTACTTAGGCTTAACAGAGCCAGGGATCATTGCCGCCGAACCACCTAATGCCATAGTTAATGAACTGGTAATAATGCCAGATATCGAAAAACGCTTAGAGGCTTTTATTCGCTTATCCCATGCAGTCGTTATCTTTCCCGGAGGAGCCGGTACGGCAGAAGAGCTACTGTATCTGATTGGTATCATGTTGGATGACAAAAACAAAGAACAAGTATTACCTATCATCCTCACTGGACCTGAGCAAAGCAAAGCTTACTTTGAATCCATTGATCATTTTATTGGTGAGGCATTAGGGGCTGAAGCACAGAAGTTATATGAAATAGTAGTTGGCGACGCGGCAAAAGTAGCGCAAATTATTAAGCAGAAAAATAGTTTAGTCAGGGATTATCGCAAACAAACCGGTGATTCATATGATTTTAATTGGTCACTAAAAATTGCTGCTGAATTTCAGAGCCCTTTTATTCCAAATCATAGCAACATGGCAGAACTCAACTTACACTTTGACCAACCCAAGACCGAACTTGCTGCGGCATTGAGACAAGTTTTCTCTGGAATAGTCGCGGGCAATGTAAAGTCAGAGGGCGTGGCTTTGATAAAAGAACATGGTCCTTTTCAACTTAAAGGAGAGCCAAAATTAATGAAGATGATGGACGAATTGTTAGAGTCTTTTGTTGAACAACAAAGAATGAAACTACCTGGAAGCAAATATGTTCCTTGCTATCAAATAACCAAATAATGAAATGATAGAATTAAGACAGCTAAAATAGCGTCGGTTAGCGAATGTATGTATCCAACGAACAGGCATAAGCAAGCATCAAAGTTATATTACGCTAGGTTAACGAAAATTTGCGTTCAACGCGCTGCAATCAAGCAACTATTTTTATATGATTAGATTGGGTCAACATTAGAAAGAAGCACATGAACAAAAAAGTAGTTAAGAGAATTGGTATTGGTGTAGGTTTGTATGCTGTTTTTGTGATGGCGGTCATCACGTTTTATCCAGATACCCCAAAAAATATGGACTGGAAAGACCGCGAAGAATATAACAAAATCCAGATATCTAAGCTTGAATTGGGCCTTCATAAAAAACAAGTATTAGAGTTGTTAGGTAGCCCAGATATAACTGAAGCTAAGCGGGACGATAATAAAGAACTACAGGTCATGTTCTATCGCACTCAGCACAAACAAGCAGATGGGATTACCACAGAAGACGAATGTACAGCACTACTTTTTGAGAACAACGAGCTGATTGCTTGGGGCGATAGTGCCTATCAATCCTATGTTGATGGCTAAATAAAGTGTTTATGCCAGCAGAAATAGTTAAGCAACACTATATTGCTCTGGCAAAATCACTTAAAATTTATCGCTCTGCGCCTTTAGACAGAGAGTTACTGAAAGCGTCACACCACTTTTACAAAAATCTTTATGCCGCAGCCAAGGCGCATCCCAATCTAATTTTTGCACAACCGCAATTGTATAAACCCCAATTACCCTTTGTCGTCAATCTCGCGTTCAATTCGGCTGTATTAACCTGCTTGTTAGCGGTTAGAAACAAGCTTGATCCGTCGGTCACAATTCAATTAATGTGTGGCTCGTTGAGTATCTATGCATTAGAACAAGCATCGATTGAAAAACACTACCAAACTGATAAAGACAATGAAAGTCTGTAGTAGAAAAAATCGGTCACATCAATTCTACATTTACTCAGTTATTAGAAACTAACCAACAACATATCTGGTTATGCAATTACCGACTTTGCTCGCATATTCATATAACTGATTATCCTCGTGCCAGTTTGACGAGCCCCATCACTGCCATAACGTATATGGCGAACAAGTTTGCTTTGTTATGTACACCCAATAAACAGACACCAGCGATGAGTTTTGCACACGCCATCAAATACTTAAGCATTCAGAGTTGTCAAAAATGGTATGCATTGCTGATCCCATTACTTCAATATCCAAGTGTAGTCTCAAGTTCAAACGTTTCATGTCAGCTAGAGCAAAGGTATGAAGGATAATTTACTGGGCATAAACTGATTACTTTACGAACTAAACTGTTTCTACTATGTTTATTTTGATGCACTTGCATCAAAATGGAAACAACTATAAGGAACTTATCATGAAAAAACTCATTTTTATTCTATTACTTTCCAGCGTATTTTTGACAACTTCAGCCAATTTAGCGATAGCCGACACGGCAAAAAGTAGCATTAGTCAAAAGCAGATGATGAAAGTCAATTTGAATACCGCGTCTTTAGAACAATTAATTTCTTTGCCGGGTGTAGGGAAGAAGAAGGCAGCCGCCATTATCGAATACCGTACAAAAAACGGAAAGTTCAAATCGGTAGAAGACCTGATGAACGTAAAAGGTGTAGGTGAAAAAATGTTTGAGAAGTTAAAAGAACAAGTAACAACAAGTTAGATATTAGATACAATTTAGGCCGCTCATTATCAATATGAGCGGCCTAAATATTAAAGTTTTAAGTTTTTAAGGAATGACTTAAAATCTGCACCCAATTCAGGATGACGCAACGCATACTCTACATTCGCAGTCATATAACCTAACTTGCTACCACAGTCATGGCTTTTACCTTTCATATAATAAGCATCGACCTGTTCTGTTTTCATCAAAGAAGAGATAGCATCAGTCAGTTGCACTTCGTCACCAGCACCCGGTGGGGTGAATTCTAGCATATCCCAAATTTTCCCAGATAACACATAACGCCCTACTACTGCCAAATCAGATGGAGCATCTTCTAGGTCAGGTTTTTCGACCATATTATGGATTTTACCCGACTCGCCTTGTTTTAACTTCAAGCCTTCCAAATCAACGATCCCATATTTACTGACATCTTCTTGAGGGACTCGCTCAACCATTATCTGACTAACACGGCTGGTATTAAATTTAGCCGCCATATCCGCCAAATTATCTTTTTTAAGGTTACTCGTGTATTCATCGATAATGACATCGGGAAGCACCACAGCAAAGGGTGCATCACCTATCATAGGACGTGCACAAAGTACCGCGTGTCCCAAGCCTTTTGCCACACCTTGACGTACATGCATGATGGTTACGTCCTTAGGGCAAATCGCTTGTACCGCCTCTAATAATTGACGTTTTACCCTTTTTTCCAAGGTTGCTTCAAGCTCAAAACTAGTATCAAAATGGTTTTCGATACTATTTTTACTGGCATGGGTGACCAAGATGATTTCTTTGATCCCCGCTGCAACACACTCAGCTACCACATACTGAATAAGAGGCTTATCCACCACAGGCAACATTTCTTTAGGAATGGCCTTAGTGGCTGGTAGCATTCTTGTTCCCAATCCCGCTACTGGGATAACTGCTTTTTTAACTTGACCCATATTACTGTTCCTTTACCGATAAACCGCGACCAATAGCATAATAATGCAATCCATATTCCATCATTAGTTTTGGCTCGAACAAATTACGCCCGTCAAACAACAAAGGCATAGACAACGTCTGCTTTATCAACTCAAAATCTGGGGCCCTGAAAGCTTGCCATTCAGTGCATATCACTAGAAAGTCTGCACCTTCTAATGCTGCCTCTTTAGTTCCCATCAAAGCCAAGTCATCACGACTACCATAAATCCGCTGGGTCTCTTCCATAGCCTCTGGATCATAAGCCTTGACACTAGCGCCTGCAGCCCATAATTTTTCCATAAGAACAAGGCTCGAAGCTTCACGCATATCATCAGTGTTGGGTTTAAATGATAACCCCCACAATGCCACTTTTTTACCTTTTAAATCGCCAGAAAAATGTCGAGAAATATACTCAAACAACTTTTCCTTTTGCGAATAATTAACGGCTTCAACTGCTTCCAATATTCGAGCCGTATAACCTGCAGCCGTTGCACTTCGAGCAAGCGCCTGCACATCTTTAGGGAAACAAGAACCGCCATAACCACAGCCCGGATAGATAAACTGATAACCAATGCGCGGGTCGGACCCAATGCCACGGCGCACATTTTCAATATCCGCACCAAAGACTTCCGCAAGGTTAGACATCTCATTCATAAAACTAATTTTGGTAGCCAACATACAGTTAGCCGCATACTTAGTTAGCTCGGCACTGCGAATATCCATCACTATGATTTTGTCATGGTTACGATTAAAGGGTGAATACAACTCGCGGAGTTTCTTCTCTGCCGACTCACTGTCAGTCCCTAAAATGATACGATCTGGACGCATACAGTCATTCACTGCCGCCCCTTCCTTTAAAAATTCAGGGTTAGACACCACATCAAAAGTCACAGATTTACCCGCATCAGATAAAGTACTCGCTATTTTAGCTTTCACTTTATCTGCGGTACCGACAGGCACAGTAGACTTATTAATTACAACCTTATGAGACTCCATATGTGTTGCTATTGTTTCTGCCACTGCTAATACATACTTAAGGTCAGCCGAACCATCCTCATCAGGAGGTGTTCCTACTGCAATAAAAATCACCTCCCCATGTTCTATTCCACGAGCTGCATCAGTAGTAAAATCTACTCTCCCAGCTTCGTAATTAGACTTAACTAAAGGCGTCAAACCTGGCTCAAAAATAGGAATGTTTCCTTCTTTTAATCGGTCGACTTTATTTTGGTCAATATCAATACACACCACTTCATGACCAACCTCAGCCATTACAGCAGCTTGCACTAAGCCTACATAACCAATTCCAAATACTGTTACTTTCATCTAATTAAGATCCTTTAACCAAATTTTCGGCATATTACGTTCGATTTTAAAATAAAATATGAGTAATAAGAGCAAAAACGGTATCTAAACGCAAGACCTGACTTAAATAGATGTTCAGATTTATAAAGTGTATGAGTGAAGCTCCAACCGACAACATCGTTTTATCGATAAATTGTTAACCTGTAAGTGGAATCAATTACCACAAAATGACCTTTTGCTAAAGTATGATGAATAATGCATTAATTTAACGACAGATCTAAAAATAACTATTGAGGTGGGCATATTATTCAACTAGTATAGACTTATTGGTTTTTATTTTATATAAGGGAAGCGTAATGAAAAAAATTCTTATTGTTGCAGCGGCAGCTCTATGTTTCGCAGGTAGTTCATTTGCTCAAGAAAAAACTGGCGGTCTTGATGCGCTTGGTTCTGCATTTGGGGCTGTTGCGACACCAGTTATTGTTGTTACTGCTGTAGGTCTTGGCGTATTGGCTGCTGTGGTTTCTAACAACCGTGGTAATTCAAAGATTGAACCTGGTCCAGGACCAGGTCCTGGACCAGATCCAACCTGCAGTGGTAGCGACCCATTAGTTGATGGTGTATGTACTGGCACTACGACCACTGTGACTGTTTCTGGCACTGGCACTACTACTGTTCCCGTTACTTTTACTTACCTGCCAACAGTGTAATCTAAACGTTTAATAAAAAAGCCGCCAGTAGGCGGCTTTTTTATTGTTGTTTTTTAAAATAATAATCTATCCGGATAGATATAAACCAACATGAATGTAAAAATCATAACGCTTATTGCACTGATATTGATTCTTATCAGTGGTTGCAGTGGTACTTACCAAGCTTATTACCAAACATTAAAAATCGCGTTCGCGGAACAAAACGATGCCAAATTGACACTGATGGAAGTGCAGCAATCAGATATTGATGTTATGTCGGTAAAACGCGGGAAACGACCTGCAGCTATCATGGCCTTAGCTTATATAGAAAATAGTCAACATAAGTGGGTATCTAGCGACAACACAATGCTTATTATGGATAAAGGCCGCATAATACGTACTATCGGCTTAAATGAAAATCTACTGTATTCATCAAACACCAATTTTGACCCTCTAAAATCACTCCCCAGTCACTCGAACGATAAACCAAAACAGCAAAGATGGTCGCGGATAGTAGATCGAACAGGCGATGAATATAGTTACCCCATAGAATCAATATTTAGCCAAGCATCACCGGATACAGTACAAGCGCTAAGCCTCAATATAGAAGCAATTTTATACGTAGAAACGTTGAATTATAAGGCCCCTGCAAACTATCTCCGACTCAACAATAGCTGGCAAAATTACTTCTGGTACGCAAAAAATGGTGAGTTAATAAAAAGTATACAAAAAGTGTCACCTCTTTCTGAATCCCTAGGAATCACTTACCTAAGTAGAATTGCGCGCCTAAATCAATAGTCACCGGATAAAACAATAATGAATAAATCAGTGTTAATGTGCTTATTAATATTAGACGGCTTAGTGTTAAATACCGTCATGGCTTCGGTAACTGTGACTGTGAAACAAAAACAATATGTATTTACTCACGAACCGCAATTGATCGAAGTATTAGCTCCCATTGCAAATCAGGAAAACTGGTACTGGCCAAGTGCTGTATTATATCAGGAGGAAGGTAATCAACTTGAAAAAATGCGTCAATTATTACTTAATAGCCTCACTACCCTGATCACAATTTACCAAAAAGAAGAGCCTGACATTGCCCTGTCATTAGAACAACTGCATGCGACTATTACCAACTGGCATTTGGCCCGAAGATTACCCATTAAAATAGATTACGATTTAGCTCGGTTTTCTGCTGCGGCAAACCCCCAACTCCCCGAAGGTGAATATATATTAGACATTGCCCTGCGAATGAATACTGTACAACTGTTTGGAGCCGTGAATAGAACGAATAATGTACCTCATCTGCCTCATGCAGATGTGAGCGAATATATCACTCGTCAAACCCTAACCGATGTGGCTGATAAAGACTATGTGATTCTTATTCAAGCTGATGGTCGCGAAATAACTACTCCTGTGGCTTACTGGAATAAAAATCATCAAGAAGTAATGCCTGGCAGCCAACTTTTTGTGCCATTTAAGGAATCACTATTTCACCCAGAATTCGCTCTTATCAATCAACAAATAATGACCTTAGCCCAAAATAGAGTCCAGCAATGAGATTAAACAAAGTAACAAACCGATGAGATTGTATTTATTACTTCTAAGCACGCTAGTGTTTTGTACGTCAATACAAGGTCAAGAATCCAGCCAAACTTGGAATCTCACGCCAAAGGGCAGTTCTTTGATGGTGCATGGTGGAACAGGGCTTATTCAAACTCCCACATCACGTATGTTGGCAGACGGTGATTTACGGGTCAGTTATACAGACAATGACCAATACCGCTTCTGGTCCGCAACCTTACAATTATTCCCATGGCTGCAGTCAACTGTGCGTTACACAGATGTTCGCACACGTTTGTATAGCCCATACCCGAGCTTTAGTGGCGATCAAACCCTAAAAGATAAAGGCATAGACGTTAAGTTTAGAATATCAGAAGAAAGTTACTATCTGCCTGAACTATCTATGGGATTTAGAGATTTTGGTGGTACCGGTTTTTTTGAAAGTGAATTCATTGGAATAAGTAAACGAGTAGGTGATTTCGACTTTCATCTTAATATGGGCTGGGGATACTTAGGCACAACGGGTAATACCTCCAATCCATTTTGCAACCTAAAAGATAGCTTTTGCGACAGGCCTGGTGGATTTACAGGCCTTGGTGGAAAAATAGATTACCAACGATTTTTTAAAGGGCCTGCGTCAATATTTGGTGGGATAGAATATCAAACACCATGGGCACCCTTGCGTTTAAAGTTAGAATACGAGGGTAATAACTACGTAAACGACCGCGCGGGATCATTAGAACAAGATAGACGCTGGAACATAGGCGCAGCTTACAGCTGGAATGACTTTGACTTTAGCCTCAACTTTCAACGAGGCAACACCATTGGCTTTGGTATCAATTACAATTTTAATTTGCATTCTGCTCGTCAAATAAAAATCGACACCCCACCCCGTGAATTATTGCCTGAAAAACAAAATACGTTCTCAATGGCGCAAATAGATCGCACTCGGTTGACCCAAGACTTATATTACCAAGCGGGTTTTGCGGTGAGCACCTCCCATTTAAGTGAGACAGATGTCACGCTATATGGTCGACAACTTAATTACCGAAATGAAGATGAAGCCATAGAGCGGGTCGGACGAATTATGGCATTTGAACTACCGGACACCGTTAAAACCTACCGTATAGTCAATACTGTTGGAGCGGTACCGCTAATTGAGACTGTAATTGATGCTGACAAATTTAAAAAACAAGCCAGATATCAAACCCTAGACCCAAATATCAAATCGACCTATCAACGAACGGGTTTGAGCACCGCCACGATTGACAGATACGCCCCTACCAATGCGTCAGGTTTTTTTACAGGTATTGAAGCTTTCTGGGTACAAACCTTCGGTAACCCTGAAGCCTTTTATTTATATCAAGCCGGAGTACTGGTTAATGGTGGTTACAGTTTTGATGGCAAAACCAGTTTTTTAGGCACCATCAAAGTCAATTTATTCGAAAATTATGATAAATTTAATTTCACCACTGATAAAGCGCCAAGTAGTTTGCCCAGGGTTAGAACTAATGTCAGGGAATATGTTTCAAACCGAGATGTGACCATGCAAAATCTAATGCTGCATTGGAACGACCGTATCGCACCGGATCTGTACGCACAAGTCTATGGCGGATATCTAGAGACTATGTATGGTGGTATAGGGGCCGAATTGCTCTATCGTCCAGTAGATAGCAACCTAGCCTTCGGGTTTGATATCAATTATGTAAAACAACGTTCTTACGAAAACGAGGTTAAATTCTTTGACTACAAAGTACTAACCGGACACGCTAATATTTACTGGCAACCGACATTCTTAAAAGACACACTTGTGACCATAAAAGCAGGGCAATACCTCGCTAAAGATAAAGGGGTAACATTTGATTTTGCAAAACGCTTTGACAGTGGAATTATTGTAGGTGCCTATGCTTCAATCACCAATGTCAGTGCTGAAGAGTATGGAGAAGGAAGCTTTACTAAAGGTTTTTACCTAACTATCCCTTTCGATTTATTCTCTCTTAAACCATCCAAAGGTAGCGGTAAGATCCCATGGGTACCAATCTCCCGTGATGGAGGGCAGGCATTAAACAGACCTATTGAGTTATATGGTGTAACTAACCAGCGCTCACCTTTTGCTAGGTAACATCAAATAATATATACCCCTGTGTCAGAATAGTTGTCACCCCTAAAATTTAATATATTTTAGAACGGGGAACGGTAAGCGCCCTTTCGCCAATGAAATTTGGACATAAAGATATTATTGGATGTGATATCGATTGAACGGTCGTCAGACTGGCGGTTCGAAGTCCATCCTAGCCAATCCCCTGAAGTATTACGTAGTATAAATTTGGCGACATTTACCAGTTATCGGAAAAAGCGCCATCGCGTTTTAGAAGACCATCCCAAAGCCCACAAAGCATAAACTTTATTCGTTCACGTTTGTTACTTTGCAATAATGCATTGGCAAAAAAACGTATGGGTAAGACTAAAATATTACGTGTTTTCCAATAGGTTGGCACATAGCCTCTTCGGGTAAGAATAAGAATGTTCCTAAACTGATAATATAACCTGACTGGTGATCCGACTTTATAGGTTATACCCGCAAACTTACTGCGCCCATCACCCAGTTTGTGCACCATCTCAACGTTTTTCGCAATGGCCACTAATAAATTTTGGGTTTTGGCTCGCCAACACCATTCATGGTCGACACCATCAATAAACAAAGTCTCGTCCTTAAAACCAATCAACTCAAGTTTGGACAAATCAATCATCATCCCCGAAGAAATAATCTGTGTAACACAAACTAAATTTTCGTAAAGGGAAATCTCACGCTGTACACGTGGCTTAACGGTTTTCTCAGAAAAAGAACAAATGATGCGTGGGCCAATAGCCACCAATGGCCTGTTTTCTACTTTCGACGCGACTAATAAGCTCGACAAACGAAACGCAAAATCACCATCTATCACACTATCCTGATCTAACAACATACCGAAGGTGCATCCTGCAGTGTGCAAATCCCTTAGACCAATATTATGTGCCGCAGCAATGCCAATATTATTTGGGAAATGATGATAGTGAAAGTTGTCATTATTAATAGAAAGCGGGGTGGGAACAGGAGAGTTGTCTACGATACAAATCACATCAACTTGTTGAGCAGTTGATTGGATAAGACTTTCAGTAAGGTCCATATCAGGCTTGTAAAGTATGATGGTAGCACCAATCACTCGTGTTTAACCTTCTTAGCAAGTAAATATCTATCGAGTTTGTAAGCTAACTTTACTACTTTCGAGGGCATTAGTCGCAAAAATAAAACAGCAAAAGCGTATACAATATTGCCAACAGTATAGCGCTTAAGTACTCTCATCGCATAAAAACGCGCTTTGAATTCGTTAAGTGATTTATTTAAACCACGTCTTTTATAAAAATCATTTACTCTTCTAAACTGTAATAATTTTTTACCCAGGTTAGCAAACTGATACCCGGCTGCGGCTAATTCGATCCATAAGAAGTAATCCTGAGTATTTCGCAGTGCCTCATTATAACGAAATCCATTTTTAAATACATCAAAACGAATGGCTACCGTAGGATGGTTAATTGAGCAACGCTTGGGCAGAAACTTTACAATATCACCATGTTTAAGTGGCAATTTCCTTTTACCAACGACGGCGCCAAATTCATTAATCTCTTTTAATGCACAGCCTAAAACCGATACGTTTTGATGTTTCTCGAGATAGTCAACTTGTGCAGCAAACCTATTCTCTTCAGAAATGTCATCCGCATCCATACGAAAAAAATATTTAGTCTCGTCGTTTTTAGCTAAGACCCAGTCGACTACAAAGTTCATACATGTACTTAAACCCAAATTGCTGCGATTCAGCACCAATATCATTTGCTTATTCTGCCTGCACACATCACACAAATAAGTATAAATTTTTTGGTTTATTTCACCGTCAATAACTATAACAAAAACATATTTTTGATAAGTCTGTTGAAGAATACTGTTAATCGCTTGTTCAACCCAGTCCAACCTATCTTCAATGTAAACAGCCATTCCCACCACTGATTCCGACGAGGCCTCTGGATTTGCGCTAGATATGATTTTGAATGGATTACTCAAATTGAAAGGCGACCTATATTTGTATTATTACTTTACCGCTAACCACTAATAATACAGCTTCGCGTGGGTATCAAAAAATTTGACGAGCGAGTATATCAAATTTATCTAACAAAGCACTAAGCCTTGATTATTAATGCTTGATAGTTAGGAATTGTTGACCAAGGTGATCACTCTTTAGCCATCTAGCTTAAGATTGGAATAACCTTCCATCGAGTTGACTTGCTTCTGATACTTTTCCATCGCTATTTTTTTAGTTGATTCATTCCCTGGTGTCAATTCTTTATAGTAATCATAGTAACCTTGTAAATCTCTTTCCACCGCCGCAGTAAAATCCCCTAAAACAAACTTCGCAATATCCACCTGTAAGCTGTTTTGCAAAAAAGTTACCAAAGCATCAATAGCTACAACACTGATGGCTGACCCGTGTGCAGTTTTATCGCTTTGTTCAGGAACAAATAAGGACGGTAAGGTCACGACCGATGTGAAAAATATAAAATTTTTAGCTCTTGCTTCAAGCATAGCAGTAAACACCCTCTGGGATTTCGGGCGCCTGGCAATCACATAAATATTAGCAGCGATATCGCCAAGCAATTCCAGAACATGCAAAGCACCACCTTCAGCAAAGACAATTTCTTTTGCACTTTTGTAAGTTTGTAATTGTTCAACTATCGAGTGATTTTCGGGATAAAATATATGGAACTCGTTTCGCTCTAAAAAAGATTCAAGATAAGACTCACCTGCGATTGCTCCTTTCAATGAAAAATTGGTTCGACTAACATAGACATTTTGATAGCCAGCTATACTTCCATTAATCCCATTTCTTCGCTCACAACGTGATAAAAATGCTTTGTATTCTTGCCCAATGGGTATTTGAGAGCGAAAATAACTTGCCTGTTGTGGAACATGCAATTGCTCATACGTGACAGCCGAAAACTGATACTTAATTTTACTTTTTGGGATCCCAAGATAATTAAGCGTTTCTATAAACACCGGTGGCAATTGATAGGTAATACGCCGCAACAATCCAGGTTTTTCGGCGCATTGAGGTAAAATAACCACTCCATCAAAATATATTTCATTTACTTTACTTTGATATTCAAATGCCCACAAACGATGAATACACTCAGCTAAAAAATGGCCAAAATTACTAAATAGCGGTCCTCCAAAAAGATAACAGCCTTTAATATATTTGCTTGTTTCGGCTGTTTTGTTCAAAAACACTACATCGGTTGCCAATTCTAACCCAGACTTTGCACTGTGAATAACTTCCCACCTGTGTTGATGGAAGCTCGTCGCTAGCGTCTGATTTTTTACGCCTCCTTTAACATTTCCTGGATTGCTATCTGGCTGAAGCGGAATAACCAAGGCATCTTGTAGTTCACACAATTTTGCAGACTTGCGGATAGCTTCATTGTTTAAAGCGTTACGCTTGTATTTCATCGCTGGCACTATCTACTACTCCCTTATCGAAAAATTCTCAAACCTAAGAGTTAAATTAGAGTTGTATGCCGAGTCTGAATCAATAATATCAGCCCAAGTGTTTTGTAAATAACATAACTCGTTTTCAAAGCGCTGACGTTTTTCAAGGGTGTCGTCCGTACCTCGAGACACAGATTCATGGTGAAATAACTCAGCTTCAGCACAATATAAATTTCGACGTCCCAGAGTCAGAATTTTCAAACAAAAATCAATGTCATTAAATGCTACCGTAAGATCGTTTTCATTGAGTCCATTGACCAATTCATAGTCAGATTTTTTGACTAATAAACAAGCCGCTGTCACCGCACTAAAATTGTTAGTCGCCACTAGGCGATGTAAATAACCGGAATGATAGCGCGGGAAATATTTGTGAGCATGTCCTGCGCCACCACCAAAGCCCATAACCACACCAGCATGCTGGATCCTAGTATCGGGGTACAGCAATTTAGCACCGACACAGCCGATATCTTCACGCTGCGTATGTCCGACCATATCACCTAGCCAATTTGGACTAATTACTTCAACATCGTTGTTAATTAATCCAATTATTTCGCCTTTTGCGTGTTTCACGGCAAAATTATTAATGGCCGAGTAATTAAATAAATATGGATACCTTAGCACTCTGATATTTGATTGAGACTTCTGCAAACTTTCAAAGTATTCAAGTGCCTCTGGGTCATCTGAGTTGTTATCGATTAAAAGAATTTCATAATGGGCGTAAGTCGTCTTCGATACGATGGAATCAATACACGTCTGCACGAGTAATTTGGCATTTTTAGTGGGAATGATTAGCGAAACAAGGGGGGTTGAAGCATGTTTCCAGCTTATTTTAGCATTCTGTGTTGATCCCCCTATCGAAATATTTATTGGGTGATGGGATAATTTGACCAGCTCACGTGTCCATTGCATAACAGGGGCTAAAGTCTGATGCACTAAGCAATATTCGATATGATTGACCTCAACACTACTTTTTGACAAATACAGTTCAGACATCCACAGCGCCATCATCGACGTTTGATTATGCTGCTGTGCAAAACAAAGCAAACGTCTAATGATTTGCTCACCCTCAATGACGATACCCGTTTTCACATATCCAGTGCTCAGTTGTAGGTCTGGGTTCCAATCTGGGTAAAACTCTGCCAAGTGACGTTTTCCTGATTTATCCATACTGTCTACATCACAATAAGTCACTGACTCCGCAGTTAGAATAGGCATTTTACTGGAAAACATGGCTAAGGCTTGAGGATGCAGGAGGTCGCCGCCTCTGAGCACTAATAATGCAGAGGAATATAGTTCTTCTGATTGCTGTTTGATATCATATACATGGTGTTCATTGCTCAGTGATGCTTTTTCACAGCACTGTCTCACTAAGACATCTTTCCCCGTGACAAACAGTTTCCCCTCACCCACAAGTAAAGAAACGTTACGAATCGTTTGAACGTCGGCATCTCGTTGCCCAGTTAAGACAATTAGACAGTTTATCTTACGTTGATTAGTGACGAGTTTAAGTTGGCTGGCCATATGGCGATGTTGCTCTGCAATATTCTTAACATAAAGTTTTTGTAATTTATGGGGAGGCGGAAACCCATAAAACAACCCGGATTTTTGCAGGCTTTTGCTATATAGATTATGCAGCCATAATTGTTGACGCATTCTTATGCGTGCCTCTTTGGGGAATAGACCAATTAAGAATTTAACCGCACGCATGACATGTTTCATTGATTTACTTTTAAATACTTCATAATTGCTGGTCTTGATAGATAGTAAATAAAATCGGAGGTTTCTAACAAATGCTTTGATAACGTTTTTTGTAACGTTACGCAGTTTACTGCGCCCAATTAACAATAGATGGATGTAACGATACTTCCTGTTGCACGATCTTATAAACAAATGTTGAAAATGTGCATTTTCAACATTACTAAACGACATCACGTCTTTAGTCATAAGATAATAATCAAACTGCAGGGATTTTTGAAGATATTGGCACACTGATAAAAATTGATTGTCCGATAGGTCCTGAACGAAATAGGGTTTTGGCAAGGCACTTTTCATGTCGGCAACAAGGGGATCGATATGAGATGTGTTTAAAACTTTAGCGTAATCTTCTAACACAGAAGCATAGTAGGTACTGTCGGCAATATATTGCTCTTTGGGTATAAGTGAGTAGTCACCATTACCTTCGATAAAGCCCTGTAAAGCTCTGTCAACCATAACTTGATAGTTGCCTAAATGAAATTGATTGAACCATCGTTTAAACTCTAACGCTTCAAATTGATAAGAACTATTAACTAAAGGTAAGTCAACTTCTAATTCAACTCCAAGTTGATTTAAGATATCACTCACTATGTTGCCATTTTTAAAATATCGAGAGCCATATAGACGAAGGATTAGATCATCAGCCCCATATTCATTCACGTAATTCACAAATCTATCAATGTATGGGAGTCGTTTACTTCGTCCTGCATTCAATACACGTTGTTGAAAATGCCGTTTTACCGATTGATTATAACTTGACTCACTTATCTCCATCGGGTTTCTTAAATATGCAATAAATTTTGCATCGGGTATGTGCCTTTTGAGGTCAATCATTCCTCTAAAAAAGAACTCTGAAGATAAAAAAAGTGTGTGATAGTGACTGTTATTAAAATCCATTAAAAGTGAACTTAATCGCTCACTGTTTAATTCAACCTGTTTTTCGCTATTTACGTCATAAATAGTACGCACATTCCCTGAACTGACACCATTGTCATCAATATCATGATTAGGATAATAGATACCCTTTTCCTTAAGCAATTTTTCGTTTTCACTAAACCACTTTTGTACCGCTGAAGTCCCTGTTTTGGGTGGGCCAACGTGAATGAATATGTTCTTAGTCAATACTTAACTCTACAGTAATAGTTTCCACTGATGCCAATTAATAACTCAACACAGTGAATCAACAAATATAACAAGCCTGATAGTTTGATCGATTAGTAAAAGACTTTATGAAAATTAAGCAATAGATGACTCTGAGGCTTGGCCTAAATAAGCTTAATGTGTTTGGATATACCGAAATAAAATTGGAATACCACAAATTAAGAATAATGTGGTATGTGTTGGTCAACAATATCACTTGCATCCCCTGAACTCTGAATATTGCCAACAAAATATGCATGATCGACATGTTTACTAAGTGAAAATGTAATAGTCTGAGCCAAATCGACCGCATTTCTTGCATCAAATTGTAAACCATCTATGCCGTGTTTAACTTTTTCTGCCAACCCGCCAATATCGCTGACAATAACTGGTACTCTTTGTTTGAATGCTTCTTGAATAACCATTGGGGAGTTTTCCCACCAGGTAGATGGAACGACAACCCAGTCAACCTTAGAAAGAATTTTTGGCATACGAACCTGTTCATATGAACCATGGAAAAAGACCGTATCTTTTAGTGAATCAATTGCATCTTTAAAGCGCTCTTGGAAAATAACAGATTGCTCTGATAAATTTGCACCATAGATGTCAAAGGCGACCCTTTTCTTTACTTTATTTGGCAATAATTGCACAGCCTCTAACAAGACTTCAATTCCTTTATGTGGGTTGATTTGTCCAAAAAAAGCAAATCTTGTCAGATAATCATCTCCTTTATTATTCGTTATGTTCATTTCAGATGAATTAACAGTATTTTCAATCACACTAATTTTGCTGTCTTCTAGGCCCCAATCCACATATCGTGATTTCAAAAAATGTGATGGGGATATAAATTTGTCAATGTTTACAAACAATCTTTTTATATATTTTTCACGTAAAAAGAAGTCTGCGGGGCTTTTTTCTGGAAAACAATTTGAGCAATCTCGTGAAGACGAACGATAACACAAAGCCCCATTTGATTTCACCATTAACCCTTTATTATGACATATCGCTAAATACTCATGTAGGGTTAATATAATCTTGGCATTAGGTAGCGTATTTCTAATCACTTCTAATATTTCAATACCCAATGATAAGTAGTGATGCAGATGAACGACTTCTGGATTTAAAAGCACTAACAAATCCCTGAACTCTTTCCATAAAGCTCTGGAAGCAAAATTAGAGACCAAAAAACCATCTTCTATGTTTGTATGAAACAGTATTTCTTTCGCTGAGTTTCGAGCAGAAAATGATGTCCCTCCATGAGGCACTTGAGGACAATGAGCCAAATAATAAACATCTTCTCCTCTTACTTTCAATTCCTTAAACATATTATAAGATGCAACTTCAGCCCCACCTTTTTTCAAATCAGGATGGCCATGGGAAATCAATAAAATTCGTTTATTCAACTTAGAACTCACCGGCTGACTACCTTATCAATCAAACTACGCCACTTGCTCTCTTGATAGGCTCCATTAGTCATGGATAACTTCCATTTCCAATCTCCTTTTGCCACAAGGTTTTGAGACAATCTTTCCAAGTGATAAAGCTTAACTTTATTAGAACAAAAAATTTCGCCACCTAAATCAACCACTTTCAAACACAAATCAGAGTCTTCAAAGTCACCCAGAATATGCATTTCATCGAAACCTCTTACTTGTTCAAACAACGATTTAGCCATGAGCATGCAAGCACCTGTTACAGCTTGAACAGAAAACATATCGTCTTTGTCGACTAAGTCAAAATGCAAACCTTTGTAAGGATGATGATTCATCCTAATTTCACTGTGACGATCTTCAGGCTGAAAATGCATGCCCATATGTTGTATTGTTTGATCCTCGTATAAAAGAGTGGCGCCTAAAATGGTAGGCACCTTTATACGCTCATATTGATCAATAAACTCAGAAAGCCAACCTGATGAAAAGGGAATAACATCAGAGTTAAGAAATAGGACTAAAGGGGATGAACAATATTCCACACCTAAATTATTTGCACCAGAAAAACCTCTATTGTTTTCTGAAAGTACTAACTTAAACGGATATTTAAACGTTTTAAATAACCCTCCAGCACTTACAGTTACTTCCTGTATTAAACTAGGATCATCAAGTACATAAACTAACTCAACACCCGACATATCTTTATCACCAGAAAAGTGTGCAATCTGATGTTGCATAAAATCATAACGACCATAAAGAGGAACAATTATGCTCACCCTAGCTACAGCATTTATGTCACCAAATTTTATAACCCTAGCGCCGCTATAATTGGCTATCCTTTTCTTCCAGATTTTATGGATCAGTGGAATAGTATTTTTTTCTAGCTGATTGACAAAATTAGGGCTATCAGAATTTACGTGATTGAGGATATCAGTGATTTTTTGAATGTCTTTATCTTTGTTTTTGCTATTTTGAGTGAAACTGCTCACTGCATTGCCTTTAGATTGTTGTAATAAAGTCGGAAGCCCACTGTTTTTTATCTCAACAGATACTGGCACTTGGCTCAATACTTTAGCAACAGAAGCGACTTCTTCATAGCGCATTTTCGCTAATGTAAACTTTCTACCTTCCCAAACTAATGTCAAATCATTGAGCGGCTCACTGTCGACGCTAACAGTTAAGAAAAAGCCAAAACAATAGTCCGACTGTACTAGCTGATACTTTTGAAAAACGTCTATACGCTCAAATGAATATAAGTCCGCATTTAGTTTACCGCTATCACTATACAAATCTATATTTGGGTCTGCAGGACGGCTTTTATTCACTACCCAACCAGACATGACTAGTTTACCGTTCTGGTGACATAAATAATCAACACAGATTATTCTATCTTTCTGAAATAACAGTTTAATTCTATTTTTTATCTTAATAAGCAACCCAAATTTCACTTATATCAACCTTACATATCGTTTATGAAGGTTTTAAATTTTGGGTTTACAGATAATTGAGGCCCTACCTCACCAGTCGGTAACTTGGGACACAATTTAATTTCTGAAACACCCAATTGTCGAATAACACCCAAAGGTACCTTAATAATATAACCAAATTTAGTATCTTTAAATCCAAAAAGGTTCGCTATATCAGCTCTAAATACGCTACTGTCTATTTCCACATCCAACTCACCATTTTCGCCTACCAAAACAAAATTCGTAATTGGCAATCTATTCATTTGCGAACTCCATCCATCAAACCTAATAAACTCACTTTCACATAAGATTTGGTCCACACTTCCTCTGAAACGATATTCAACAACTTTGTGTAAGGACTTTACTTCATCCAACTGCTCAGGTTTTGTTCCTGGACTAAATATTGATAATGAACCTTCCATTTTAATTTTATATGGCCATTCAATATTTAACTCTTCAAACTTAGCAGCTAAAGACTTAACATTACCGTAAGACGCTTTCAAAACAGCCTCTAAGTATTCTGCTTCTGACAATAAAAAATATTTTGTTAAATGTCTGCCATTTCCTTTATAGTTTGCTAAGTATTCCTTATCAAAACTATCAACGCGAAGTGCTAATTTATTACGAGCATGCTCACGGGCATCAACAAATGGCTTATTGTGGAAATGAAACTGTACAATGTTAGTCTTTTTTTCAAAGCTGGAATTTTTAACCTTACCCCAGTGAAATCCAACATCCATCGACTCAAAAGTATTTTTCATAAAAAAGCACTTCCTGTTCTCAAATCGATGAAACCAACTGTCGCTTATAGGTGAATTAAAAAATTGTGCATCAATAAGCAAAACATCTTGGCACTCTGAGTTACTTGCAAGTTCGGTGAAAATATCTTCAGCTTCACATGATATTCTTCCACTATCGAGCTGAACTGCGAGAAATTCATCACAATCCAGTGGAATGTAACAATCGAAGATATTTAGACACTCTAGGGATTGTATCTTATCTCCTAAAATTTTCCCTTTACTTTCAAAGTCCTGTTTAAAGGAATAAGCCCACTCAACCGACAAACCTTTATTCTGCCAATCTAATAGCAATTTTTTTGTTTGCTCATCATCACTGCCATTATCAAAAACATGCAAATTGGATAACCCAAAAATTTCTGAATGATAAATAATCCATTTATCCAGTAATTCTGATTCATTTTTCTGCATCATCAAGATGGCTGTATTTAATTTTACTTTAGTCATTTAAATTCAATTCTTTTAAAAAAATCAGTAAAACATCCATTACCAAGATGTTCCTTGTGTATAAACAGTCGTTATCTCATATCCACTATTTTCTACAACATGTGGCAATAAACGTTCGATTGCATGCATATATGAACCATCATATCCAAGGGGCTCTTGCTGAATGAAAGGTTGCATATCTAACTCAAACAAACGCGACAGTGCCTCAGGTTTAGCCCAAAACATAGTACCTACTGGAAAGTTAGCCGCTTTATTTAGGTGCTCAATTTGCATTGCACTGCATAAGTCATCTGCAAAGGGTTTATTTTTTCCATAATCTACAATGTGATGATCAGCGGCGAAAACTAAACCAAGATTAACGTTAGTAAACAGGCTGAAAATCTGATTTATCCCACTTGTACTAGGCAATAGGTTGTCGGTCAAATAATTTAACCAATTATCACCAAATCCAGTGTCATTATCTAATGATTTTTTACTGTGGAAGTGGCCTACCACATCATATTTTTCAGATTCAAACAAAGGTTTTTTTAAGCCAGAAAAAAACGGGATGATATCTCTCCCCTCGTTTTCGACAGCGACAACATCGATGAAGTCAAAGCCACTTTTCGAAAAAGCCTGCTTAACTTGCTCTATCGTATGTTTGGAACAAACAGTAATATATAAATCACAATTACGCGGCACATATGCAAATTTTTCTATGAAAAACTCAGCCATATCTAAGTAATACAAATGCAGATGAATTGCACACCTAATATCCACAGTGTCAAAATCACCATCTAACAAAGTATTGTTATGTGTAAAGTGCTGATTAGCAGCAATTGCTTCTGAGAGGGGCACAGAACACAGGTGTTCTGGATGACTATTTACCCATAACCCATCATGAAACGCAGGGTTTGGATTTGAAAAATGCATTCCCTTAAGGGCACATTTCACATAATGATCAAGCCCACGCGAATACGAATCAAGTAATGCATAATAGTGGTAATCAAACAGTCCAGACTGTGCAATAGATAATTCGTTATCACGCCTTTGAGCAACAATTCTATTCGCCTCTTCTATTTCTGTCAGAATGTACTGCGCATATTTTTCAAAGTCCAAATGCTGACTCACTAGATCTTGATTGGTACGAATAGTTTGCTCCACAACACCTGGCAGCCTAACAACATAACTTTCAATTTTATCGGCCATACCGCTGACATCTGCATAAGATGCAATGGATGAACTTGATTCATTGTTTTCTAAAAATTCTGCACATCCCGTACTGTTTGCAAAACAAGCGACATGGACTCCCGAAGCCAAAGCGTCAATTACTACATTTGGAAATGGGTCTAACCTAGATGTCAGCATAAACACATCTGTAATCGAGAGTAAATTACCTAAACTTCTTTGATGGGGTAAAAAGGAAAAATCATCTTCCAGATTAGATTCTATGATTTGTTTCTTTAGCCAAACTGAGTAAGCCAAATCATTATCAGGGTCATAACCATCACCAGCCCAAACAAATTTATATCTGCCAGGACTCTTGATGTTTAAATAGTTAGCAACCGCAATGAATAAATCGACGCCTTTCCTAATTTGCACATACCCTGCGCCAACAATCAGAACTTGCTCACTGGATAAATCAAATTTTTGTTTTAACTCGTCTGCAGTTAAATTGTCACCATAGATAGTAGGTATATAGGGTAAATGGCCCTGCGGCTGAACCGTTATGCTGTTTGGAATAGCATCAATACCAAAACACTCTTTTATCTCTCTTGTTATTGAATTTTTGATAATATTTGCAGGTACTATGGACCTATCTGCGAAACAAATAGCACTACTAATTTTACCTTTTGGCAAGGTATAGTCACTGAACTCATGGATCAGAGATACGGTAGGGACTTTAAGTTCACTTAACACATCAAGTATTTCAAAGGTTTCTACTGAATTACACACTGCTCCGATCAAGGGGTATTTTGCTATTATTGCTTCAACCAATGCTTTAGTAAAAAATCTCGGGTTGTCAGTTAAATTGGTAATGGTAAAACAACTACCAGCAAGAAAATCACCGTGAATTTGTTTTTTTCGCACTACAAAATGCATCACATTGTGACGACTATTTAAACTATTACCTAAATTTAACCCAACTAACGGCGCACCAGTTGCAGAAGACTCATGGCTAACAATAGCTATAGTGGGCAAGTTTTCGTCGAAACTTTGCTGACCCAGTTCAATATATTGAGCGATATCGAGAAAACCTTTACGTCCTTCTTCCATACCATTTGTGACAAAATGAAAAAGTGGATTCATACCTATCGCAGAAATATCTATGTAGTTTTTCAAATAAAAAGCAGAATCGAAAAACCCCTTAATTCTAAGGTTTTCGTAGTGCCAATTGTCTACATAATATTCAACAGGATCGCACTGCTTGTTATCGGGTATTAAATTAAACTCAAAAAAACCGTCCCAATTTATGTTTTGTGATCTGATAGTGCTTATTTCAAACTGTCTGTTTTCGTTTGTTAATTTCGATATTCTTTTTTCAGAGCTGCCGTGTTTAAAAAAATGTACGAGGGGATTTACCCCTTCCATTTTTACATCTTCATTCTTGGCAAGATACACATCAGAATCGTAAACCCCCTTGATAACAATACGATTTGTCTTCCAATCTTTCACTGCGTAACAAATTAAATCTATTTCGTCCCCACTAATATTACCAGACTGAAAATTAATCCAATGTATGGGACTGACATACAAATAGAAAAAATCCTCTAACTCTTGCCTTGAAAAAAGCACGCATTCCAAGTTTGTTTTATCGGGTCTTTTTGCAGTTTTACTTGCTCGTTTTTTAGTAAAAAAGGAAGGTCTGTTAACTGGCTTATTTAGCTTCTTTGACTCTTCATAATGCACTAATGGATGCAAATCTGATTCAAGCACTTCAGGATTCAAAGCCATATATTCTGCAGAATCAAAAAAACCTGGGATAACAACACTATCGAACTGTGCATTCTTGATACAATGCACAATAGGCTCTGAGTTGTGTTCTAATTGATTAACCTTTTTGTATTTCTTCCAGTTTATTTTTAGCGAGCGCACATACCCGTAATCTTTTAACTCTTGCTTAGTTAATTCGAACATCATTTTACCGCTGTTAATTTCATTAATCGTATATTGAACGTTACACGCTAGGGTCGCTTGCAGCCTCTTCACACTCAAGATCAACTAAAAGGGCCGAGGAATTTTTATCATTTTGAGATGGTTTTTGTGACCGTGAATGACTACTTGCCATTTGCTCGAGCATTTTTTCATCATACTCACAATTTGCAATTAATGCACTCATCACAGTGTCAATGGCTTGTTTGCTCACATCTCTTCTATTCTCTTCAAAGAAATTTTCTGGGGCTTGAGGTCCGGTCACAATCTCGTAAGATGGAAAATAGGTCGCATAAGGCAGAAGATTAACCACTTCTTGAGCGGCAACTCGCAGAACCGACTTACTGTAGACTGTTGCAGATACAACATGATTCGCTGTAGCCGTTGCCACAAGAGGCACGGGAGACACAGTTAAAATCACTTTTAAATTGGGGTTTATACCTCTCAATAATGCGAAGGTTTCTGTTAGGTCGTTTTTAATTTCTGAGGCACTGTAATTTTTGAAAACGTGCTGTTCACTATTAAACTCCCCAGAAATCGTTCCGGGGCAGGCAGGAAACACAGCACCATCTAGAGAAGAAACCCAAGCTTCGGTCAAACCAAGCGTAAATACAAAAACATCCATTTGTTTAAACGCGGCAATAACTGAAGCCAGATACTGAGAATTCAATTTGTCAAATTCAATGTCATTGGATGCCGTAAAGCGCAAACCAGGTCTAAAGGGATCGAGCACTTTTCCATCTACATACCAACGGTCTTCATGTGGTTTGAACAAACCCAAAGCCATTTGAATCAGTTGCAGCAGATGCCTCGCAGTATAAACATTGCCATATGCAGCTGAAAAAGTATGGTAGTTAAAGTTTTCTTGATAAGCGGTCTTCAAGCCTTCGGGGATAATGGTTTTTCTTACATAGTTGAATCCCGCATCTTCTAGATAAGGAATAATATTTCCAGCAAAACAACTACCCGCAGAGCCAACATTGTCTCCTTTTCGAATCAATGGAAAAGAGGATAGTAAGTCATTGACCTGCCAATCTTTTGCGACAGCTTTACTCCAGAAAGCCTTTCTTGGTGCATTCTTATATGGATGAGACATTATTCAATCGCTCCTTTATTACAGAGTGTGTTCCCTAAATACTTGACTACTGCCTTTCCGTACAGAGAATTTGCATGGGTCACATCATTAGCCCAAAATTCTTTTTTGAGCCCCCCTTCAGAAGATTGAAACTCTTCTGGAACAGAAATGTACTGTATGTTTGCTTCTTTTGCTATATTAGCGACTAATTCTTGTATTACCTGCCATAACTTCAATCGAAAACTCAAAGATGAAATTTTCAATGAGTCAATTTCAATATTGAGTTTCTGAGCCAATTCGATGAAATGTTGAGACGATTTAATAAAAGGTAATATGAACTCGCCATCACCTTTAGGTCGAGGCGTTTCTAATAACAAAATTTCCTTCGGGTTGCCTTTCTTTAAAATATCAATCACATGGTGTAAGCCACCCAGCGACGCTTTAAAATGTTCGACTAAAACCGATTTAGGCACTAAGGTTCGTCCTTCAGTAATCGTAGTACGCTCATTGTTATTTAAAACAAAATCGAAAGACTCTTCATTTGAAAATATAAATCCTGAGTTGTGCTGATTACCCGCCCAGGAAATGATGATATATTTGTCTTTTGCATGTTTGGCAACAAATTGCCAGTAAGCATCATCTCTGGTCCCATTCCAAGCCCCCATGACTCCGTAAACTCCCGGCACATCATTTTGGATGGGCTCAAGCCTAAGTTCTCCTGTAGGGTTAACGCCCATAGAAAAACAATGTGAGTGTCCAGTTATGATCATTTCCATTGGTTTAGCCTTTTCATTCTGTTTATCCGACAGTAAGTGTAAATCTTTTAGCCAGTTTAAAATCATAAAGGCACTGTTGAATTTATTTTGTAGGAAAGTGTTTTTTCTAAAATTTGGTCTATGTTTTTGGTTGTTTTCCAGTTCAAATCCATGAATACCTTATTACAATCAAGCACAGCAAAATCTGGGTCAACAGCACGCCTTAACTGGTATTGTTTAGTTGTAGTTTTGCCAACAATTTTTTCTATTTTTAACACTAAATCAATGGTTGATGTCGCCTGTTCAGAGCCAATATTCCAGGTCTTAAAATCAAAATCGGTTTGAGCCACGAGTAAAATTAACTGAGCAAGTTCATCAGCATCAATATAGTCTCGACACTCATTACCAGTGCCAAATATAGTCACTGGTTTATCACTGACTAAGGCCTGAAATACTACATTAACCATTCCCTGTCTTAACCCTGTTTGCCATCGACCAACAGGATTCGCCACTCTCAACATGGCAATCTTTGTTCCTTTGGTACGATGAAGATATGCTAAACTTTGTTCTACAATAAGTTTTCCATAACCATAAGGACTTACTGGACGACATGCCATTTTTTCTGAAACCGGAACCGAATATTCATTTCCATAAATTTGTCCACCACTTGACAGATAAATGATTTTTAAATCAGGGTTGAATTCAGTTAGTTTGTCAATCAATTGTACTGCTGGTTCAACATTTTCAGTTAACTCTCTTGTAAAGGACCCCGTGGCAGGTATCGATGAGGACGCCAAATAAACAATAACGCTATGTTTTTTTGCCAAGGTCGATAGGTCTTGTCCATCTAAGGTGTTATCTAATACATAGGGGTAAGACGACCATTTAATATCAGGGTCTTTTCGAGAAATAACGGTAAAATCATCATTGTTGACACATAAAGCTTCAATAAGGTGCTTCCCAATAAAACCAAAACCTCCAATTAATAAGTACGACATAGCGAACACCCTTGCACAAATATTGAATTGAAATAGTAACTTAGTCAGTTACTTTACCAAAGATGTCCTCAATTCAACAAGGAAAAAGGTATTCATGACGTTAGTAACCGCTACAGGGTAAGTAATATCGTTCAAACATTGCTCAAAGCAGGCATTGATTACCCTAAAAACTGGGATCAGTTTATGAACTGGTTTTACGATTAAAAATCATGCCTAAGTTATTTAAAAAAACTTCGCTGGCCTAATGGTTTTATTTGCCCAGACGTCAGGGGCTCAGAAAATGACTCATCCCGCAACGCATTACAGTTAATGAGTGCGATGGTGGTAAACAGTGGCCTTATTCTTTAGCAGCAGGAGGTGTCTGATAAAACCAATGAAATTCCTGTGATGCAGGCTATGTTGGGGCACCTGTCGATAAAGGCGCGATAGTCACCGCTGATGCTATGCACTGTCAGAACAAGACCGCCGAGATAGTACGGGCGGAAGGAGCTGACTATATGCTGCAGGTAAAAGACAACCAGCGTAACCTGCACAAAGAAATCTCGGCGTTTTTTCACAAGACATATCGGGATGATCCGCAGGCACTGGAAACGGGGTATTACCAAGAAATAGATAAGGCTCATGGTCGTATCAATGAGCGCTACTATCGTTTATTGCCTATCACCGACTTGAGGCAGGCATAGAGCTTTGGCAAGATAGCCAATCCGTGGTGGACGTGACATTCTCAGAAGGTGAAAGTCTGATATATGCTGAGGACAGGGCGAAGAACATGGCCTTGTTCAGACGCGCGCTGCTCAATTTAATTAAGGCTCATCCGCTTAAAGACAGCATTGCAGGTAAAATGATGCGGGCTGGATGGGATAGAAAATTTAAGGCGGAAATACGATTTGGTTAAAAATCAAACAAAATATAGTCCCACCCTAGTGTCGCCATAGAAAATTATCGGATAACTATTCTGAACACAATCCATAAATGGTACATTATAGCAGTTTTAATTCATTACATAAGTAGGAAAAGGATGGCTGTGACTGCACAATTCGTAATTGAGAATTACACCTCCGGATTTATTTCCGGTTGGTATTACGACAACACTTCTTCATTAAACTCATCTGACTTTCAGGTCCAAGTCAATGGAAATGTCATCGCAATAGGCGAAGCAAAGCTTTTTCGACAGGATCTAAAAGACGCTGGTTTCAGTGATGGATGTCACGCGTTTAGGGTGTTTATTGATGATAGTGTCAATCGGTTTGGCCAACTTCAAATTCGACTGCGTACCGCAAGCGGGAGTAAAGCTGAAGGAAATAGTTTCTCTACCCAAAGAGCGGAACCGATTATTGAAATGTCGTTGAAGTTCCAGGATCCGCTCAACTTTATCTTTGAAATTAGGGCAGAACAAGCCCATCAAAATATCCGCTTTCAAATTAATACTGGCACCAAAATACGTCACTATCAAAATATGGACATTGCTCAAGGTACAAGCCAAATCTCAATATCTGTTCCAACTGAGTTGATGGATGGAATAGAACGACTATTCACTATCGGGTTAGACGGTACTTCAAACGCCCTTTGGCAAGGTCATGCAAAGTTTGCTGCGGTGCTTACTCCCCGAGAACACCTTAAAAACCATCACAAGGCCGCCAGATTAATAAGCATTAGCGCACAATCATCTTTTAGATACGAGTCACTGAAATTAAACTTCGATCATGATTTGGATTTGACTACTCTGCAAAACTTGCAAACCGCTCACAGTGCATTGTGCGAAGGATGGGAAGCACGTAAGAATTATCCCAAATTGACGCTTCCTGAGTTTGAAAAACCATTGGTTAGCATCATCATTCCGGCTTACAACAAATTTGAACTGACTTACCACTGTGTCGCCTCTTTAATACTGGCATACAACAATGTGTCTTTCGAGGTCATATTAGCAGACGATTGTTCAGATGATGAAACTGCAGAAGCAGAGAACTACATTGAAAATCTACGTGTCTCAAGAAACGACAATAACCTTATGTTTTTGCGTAATTGCAATAAAGCGGCCGACATGGCTGAAGGTGAGTACATTATCTTTTTGAACAATGACACTGAAGTCACTTCTTACTGTCTGGATGAATTGATATCCGTAATTTCTGCAGATAATCAATGTGGCATAGTTGGCAGTAAATTGCTTAATGAAGACGGCAGTTTACAAGAAGCTGGAGGTATAGTTTGGTCTTCATGCAAACCGTGGAACGTGGGTAATGGCGACAACCCAAACAAACCTGAATATAATTATGTCAGACACGCAGATTACTTAAGTGGTGCGGCACTGTGTATCCGTAAAGATGTTTGGCAGCAGGTAGAGGGCTTTAGCGATTACTTAGCGCCCGCCTACTTTGAAGATACGGATATTGCATTTAAAGTTCGAGATGCTGGATTCTCAACACTCTACGTCCCCACTTCTGAAATATTTCATTTTGAAGGTATGACTCACGGAAGGGATATTTCCATAGGTGTTAAAAAGAACCAAGTAATAAATTTCAGCAAATTCGCCAAACGTTGGGCCGATGCAGTTCGATACAACGGACAAGAGGGATTTGAAAACCTTCAGCGAGAAAAAGATCGTAATATTCAAAAACGCATTTTAATGCTTGACTACACTACCCCAGATCCCAGCCAAGACGCTGGTTCGTACGCTGCTATTCAAGAGATCAAACTAATGCAGTCGTTGGGCTTCAAGGTTACTTTTGCGGCCGACAACCTTGCCCACCTTGGGGAACTTACTGTCAATCTTCAAAAAATGGGGGTTGAGGTACTGTATGCCCCGTTTTATATTTCTGTAGATCAAATGTTAAACTCTCGTCTGGCCGAGATGGATGCCATATATATCACTCGCTTTTATGTTGCTCAAAATTTTATAGATAAAATTAAGACCCTAAAACCATCAATTCCCATTCTGTTTAACAATGCCGACCTACATTTTCTTAGGGAGTTGCGTGCCGCTAAAACTAAAGAGGAGCAAACTAAAGCGCTGCAAACCCGTGAGCAAGAGCTTGAAATTTGCAAAAAGGTCGACGCAATCCTTTGCTATAACCCCACAGAACATGCAGTTATCAGCTCCCACTTACCCGACATGCTTAACTTGCAATTAACCCCCTGGGTACTAGAAGATAAAAACAATGGCCCGGACTTTAATCAGCGAGAGGGAATTGCGTTTTTGGGAGGCTTTGGCCACCTACCAAATGTTGAAGCGGTGGAGTACTTAGTAGAAAAAATAATGCCTTTGTTAGCCACCCAGAGACCTGACATAAATCTTTTCGTTTATGGCAGCAAAATGCCCAAATCATTCTCTGAATTTGAATGTGAAAACATTAAAATGGTAGGGTTTGCAGAACATTTGGACGATGTCTATCACAAGCATCGAGTATTTGTCGCACCTTTACTTTCTGGTGCAGGTATTAAAGGAAAGGTACTTGAAGCAATGGCATACAACATTCCATGTGTATTAACTGATACAGCAGCAGAAGGTACTGGCTTAATTGGCGGTATATCATGCCACATCGCAAACTCACCTGATGAATGGGTAAAGAAAATCATAGATTTATATGACAACGCTGAGGTGTGGTCTGAATTTTCTGACGCGGAAATGCGATTAGTAGAGGAACATTATTCGAAACAAAATGGTATAGATAAGTTTGCTAATATTTTCGCTAGTATCGGCATATACACAAGTCTAAAGCATCAATAAAAGCACAAACATGCGATACTTTAAGTTGAAAATTTTATGAGAAAAGTAATTTTACATTACCACCTGTTTAAAAATGCAGGCACGTCACTCGATGCTGCATTCAAAACGTATTTCACACAAAAAAAATGGGCTACTAAAGAGTTTCCAGGCAACAAAGACTTAAATACAAAACAGTTGACTCAATGGATCGAGAGCCAGCCTGAGGTTAATTGCTTTTCGTCTCATACTGCTTTTTTACCGGTTCCACAACCGAAAGATGCCATTGTATTGCCCGTTATTTATGTGCGTCATCCAATTGATCGAATTGTCTCTGCTTACTCCTTTGAAAAAAAGCAAATAAGTGATTCATTTGGTGCAGTATTAGCACGAAATACGACTCTGGCCGGTTACATTGAAACACGTTTATCAATGCCACATGATAGACAGTGCAGTAATTTTCAGTCCAATCGGTTTGCAATGATGTACCCTGCGAACGAAGGAAGTGAATTAAGCAGAGCAAAAGCAGCGTTAGAGAGTCTGCCGTTTTGCGGCATTGTTGATAATTATTCAGAGTCGCTAAATCGGCTCACAAAATGGTTAAACAAAGAGGGCTTCACTGGCATCGATTTAAAACATTCCTCCCAAAACGTGTCTCAAAATTCATCGCTTTCAATTGATGAAAAGCTAAACAAGTTAAGACAAGATATTGGCCAAGAACTTTATGAGCGTTTACTAGAAGTGAATGCTGATGATTTCGCTTGCTATGAACATGCTTGTAAAATCTGGAAATGAAGGAAATGGACAAACATAAAATCGTTATTGTAGGTAATTGTCAAGCAAGACCTCTAAAGCAGATCATAGATTCTATATCCGACGAAGTGGACGTTATTGGTACACCTATTGTTCATTTACTCAAAGATGAAAACGAATCAGAAACCAACGCACTACTGGATCAAGCTGACACAATTATTACGCAAGTAATTGCTGATAATTACCCGTGCAAGTATATCCAAACAAGTCGACTAAAAGCTGACTATCCTCATAAAGTAGTCACTATCTTAAATCTTTTTTATTCTGGCTACACACCTGATTGGTTATATGTCCGGATCCCCGGAAAAGGTACCCTCAAGGGGCCAATGGGTGACTATCATAATCTCACGATAATTGAAGCATGGTTAGCCGGTAAAAATATTGAGCAAACAACACTTTTGCTTTTTGACGAAAAGTTTAATCAGGATAAGTATCAGGATATGGTCGAGGCCTCTTTAGCAGAATTGTCCGACAGAGAATCCCAGGCAAATGTTCCTATAGTTGATTTCATTTTTGACAACCTAAAAAAGGAAAGACTTTTTTTTACGTTTAATCACCCCAGTGTATTTTTATTAAAAGAATATGCTCGACGCATACTTACAACTATAAATATTCACTACTCCAAAAGTAAACTTTTGGAGTCCATGCCGGAACCGTTAAATCAGTTTATCCCTGCATTAAACCCTGGGGTAGGCTTTGATTTTCCAATAATCAAAGAATTTAAAGGTCTAGAAGTAGAAATTCATGGTGATAACATTACCAATAAGGGGCTGTTTATATACACTCCGGTACAGTTAGTACAAAGCTACTTTGATATTTATAGTAGCAATGAAGATTTAATTAAGGATAAATATGGTTCCTAAGAAACTAATTCAGTATTGGGACAACCTACCGGTCCCCCCTGACATTGCCAGCCTCCATGCAACTTGGCCTGCCATCAATCCTGAAATTGATTGTGAAATCTTTAATTTCGATAAAGCGCTACAATTTATTTTATCCGAGTATGGAAGCGAGATAGCGGACTTATTTACACTGGCGGCCATCCCTGCAATGCAATCAGACATATTTCGCCTAGCCTATATTTTTGCTAAGGGTGGTATCTATGTTGATATGGCGACACGCTGCAAGACTCCTATTGAACCATTGCTACATCACTCTGACAAGGTCGTATTTATGCGGAAGTGGCATGGTGGGATTTGGAACGGAATGATTATTGCTGAAAAACAAAACCCTATTGTTAAGACTATTTGGGAAACAGTTTTGGATAATATTAAACATCGCAAATATGATGATGTTTGGAAAGCCACCGGCCCTTTATCATTCAATCAAACGATCGATCTTGCTGGAGATGATACCAACTACGTGATATATCCACAAAATGAAATGACACAATACTTTGAATTAGTTAACGATCTAGAGCACAAAAAAAATGCTCATTGGTCTGAAGTGCAAAAAAACAAAAATATATATTTAGACTAAATTGAGAAAAATCGATGGCTGTAATATCTGTATCAGACGCTCTTCTAGCGTTTCTTAATAAGAAGAGAGTTTACTTTTCACCATTTGGAAACGATAAGGTTGCAGGTAGATTTAGACTTGGAGAGAACTTACATTTTATCAACGAAGTAAAAATAGAACCTTATTGTTGTTATATTAATGGAAGCTTTCTGTTTTCAATGGGGTCATTTTCTTTCTCTCGAAGCGTGTTTCACCCTGCTACTAGAGTAGGAAGATACTGTTCAATTGGCGCTCGTGTGAGCGTGTTAGGCGTCAATCACCCTATCAACAGATTTACTACTTCAAATATTACTTACGATAAGCATACAATAACAAATGCTCAGTATTTTGAAGACCACTCTGAAGTTGAAAACTTCCAAGTAAATAATAATGAACCAGCGAATAACAAGAATGTAAGCATTGGTCATGACGTGTGGATTGGCGAAGATGTGAGCATTTCGCGGGGCATAACTGTTGGGGATGGTGCTATTCTAGCCGCTAAGGCAATGGTAACAAAGGATGTTCCTCCTTATGCAATTGTTGGTGGTAACCCTGCACGAGTTATACGTTATCGATTCTCAGAAACGCAAATTGAGCAGTTGGTAGACTTACAATGGTGGAATTATGACTTGAAAGATGTCATCAATGATAAAGCCGATGTCAGCATAGAAGACTTTATTGATTTCGTTAAATTCAAGCGTCAGAACAATGAGTTGCCAGTCTATTGCCCAGACGTTGTTAGCGCAAAGCATCTCTTGGAATTCTCTAAATAAGCAACTTCCGCATGTGTTAGTGCAATGAAAGACATGCGGAAATTACATTTAGTTGTGGTAGTTATGCCATTACCAAGGGAGACGCTTACTCACATTCAGATCAAGGTCTTCAATTTTGGAAAACTATGATCCAACATCCTCTTTATAGGGTGTTCCGATCTTTTCCGGGCCGCTTACTGCTTCACCCAAAGTGGCATTAACATCTTCAGGCTCCAATACTGGGAAGTCGACAAATTCCGGTTGTATTGTTTCATTCTCGGGTGACATGTAAGACAAGTCGCCTTCAGGCCTGGGCAAAAATCCCATTTCCTTTTCTATCTCAGCAATCAATTTTGCATCGTCAATAAATTGCTTAGATGACTCAAGGGATTGACTTTGAATAAACGCAGATTTTTTACTATCTGCATTCTCATTAACAATTCCGTTTGTAAAATTTTGCGCATTTAATTTAACGTCAGGCTGGGATTGTGAAGAAATCGATACAGTTTTAGGCGCTATTTTCTGGTCTACTTGATTTGTGGTGGGTAGAAAGTTTAACCAAACAATCCCAATCAAACTGATAGAGACAAGCCCTAAAAAAACGCTTAATATTTTATTTTTATTCATTGGCCTCTCCGTATTCTGCTGCAAAGTAAGTTTTGTCAATTTGTCTCAATGTGCTATGCGCTATAATATCACCAAAACCTTTTAAATTAGTACTAAAACACTGAAAGTGTCTGTTCATCTATTTGGCGAAAAATGACACCCAATTCGCCCAAGTTACTTGGTGGCAGTTACCATTGCTTAACACCGCTGTTTCGACCATCTAAACTATCTCACAAACGAGCCTACACCATCGATACTATAATTCCCTTGATCCTAGGCGATAATCTAGATGAACGATTCAGTAAGGAAAATTAAAGATTGTTCACTGGAAAACAATACCTAACAAAAGCACAAAAACTGTTTGTTGGATATTACTGTTAGCATATATCGCGTTCCAGCATTTTCATCAAATACTGAAACGCGTTTCAACAATACAGCAGATTACTTAGCCAACTGCCAAGTGTTGTCAGTAGGTCTGAGTACACCTTTGTCTTTGATTGTCAGGCCATCCATCAGGTGCACGATGTTTCTGGCCGTGCTTTCATTGCGCCATAACAAGTCTGCCTTACCATCGCCGTCATAATCGCCCATGTCAGCAATTTGCCAGCCCATACCGACCGTATTGATAAGCTCGCTGGTCTTGATTTGACCGTCTTCCATCAAATACGCCCAGTTTCGACCATCTACTTGGTTACGCAAAATAATGTCATCCGTGCCATCACCGTCCAAATCCCCGGCCCCAGCAATCGTCCAATCTGCGTCAATCGCGTTTAAAGTATAGCGGTCGGCTATCTGCCCATCTTGCATTATCCAGATGTAATTCACACCCGTCACTTGGTTACGCCAAATCACATCATCTGTGCCATCGCCGTTGATATCTCCTATCGCCGCTATCTTGTAGTTCAGGTCGGTGACCCATAACGAGGGTTGGTTAGTCCCAATACTGAGGCCGTCCATCATGTAAAACCAGGTATCGCCCCTGTCTACATTACGCCACAGCACATCCCCTTTGCCATCGCCATTAAAGTCACCGCTGCCTCGTAGCTCCCACTGGGGTGCATCGACATAATTCAGCACTTGTTTTGCCTTAATGTTAAGTCCGTCCATCAGGTAGATAAAGTTCAAGCCAGTTAAGGTGTTGCGCCACAAAATATCCGAATGACCATCAGCGTCGTAATCCCCCTGACCAGCCATTAACCAGCCATCATCCTGTACGACATTAATGGGTTTGGCTTGCTTGGTTTTTACACCATCCATCGACCACAGGAAGTTCCAGCCTTTGGCTTCACTACGCCATAACAAATCTGAATTGCCATCGCCATCAACATCGTTTTTGACTTTTTGCTGAGTTGTGTTTTTCGATTGAGTGACGTCAAGGGGATACGCATCATCTACATCCAAGACACCATCATTATCATCGTCGGTATCAGCTGCCATGCCAAGGGATATGCAAGCCGCATTACACAAATCCGGTGCACCGTCGTTATCGGTATCAACATAATCTCCAATGGCTATCAGCGGGTAAGCATCATTATTATCAAGAACGCTGTCGTTGTCGTCATCAGGATCAATAGCGTCAGCAATGCCATCGCTATCATTGTCATCACTACCTTGCTGTTGAAGCTCTACTGCACCTATATCTATGAACAATCCAGATATTCGCAGTAAACCTCGTTGATCAACAGAGGGTGTATTTTCTTGTGAAATTCCACTATTGATCAGCGGACTTCCTGTTAAAGGCAGCATAGTGTAAGTCGGGCCAGCATTATCACCAAAGTCACCCAGCATAGGATCCATTGGATTAGCAGCGCTACCCACTAGCTCACCTTCAGCAAACCAGCTTGCAACCGAACTGTTGTCTCCAATCAGGTTATGACCTGAGGTCTTGATAATTTTATTTTCGTCATAAACGTATATATCCGCACCAACATCTGCCGTATTTCCCGCTACAATCGTATTTTCCAGGCTGATAAACCATGGCGAGCCCAATTCATGATAAATCCCTCCACCAAATTTCCCTTCATTGCCTACAATAGTGGAATTCACAAGGGTCAAGTTACCCGCGTTATTGTATATTGCGCCACCAAATCCTCCATACCCCAAGGAACGGTTGTTGTAAAAAGTCGAATTAACCACCTTTAGTTCGCCTCCATTAAAAATGGCGCCCCCACCATACACAGCCGAATTATCATGCAGGGTTGAGTTGAGTAGGGTCAAATTGCCACTATTATCTATTCCCCCGCCAATCTCCCCAGAGCCACCAGTGATGGTCAGTGAATTGAAGGTAACATCTCCGTCTGTACTGAACACAGGCCCGTTGCCATTGCCGTCGATCGTCAGGCCATTGGCTAAATTAGAGGCATCAATAATCTCGCCTTCAGCAACTAGTCCAGAATCAAGCACAATGGTTGCTCCGCTTAGACTAGGATCGAAAATAATGGTTGTCCCCGGCGGGTAGGTATTTAACATCTCACGTAAGGACCCCGTACCTCTGTCATCGGTGGTTACTACTTTAACTATTTCGTATAGCCATTTATCGGGGTCAAGGGGATACGCATCATCTGCATCGGCAATACCGTCGCTGTCATCGTCGGTGTCAGCTGTCATACCAAGGGATACACAAGCGGCATCACACTCATCCGGTCTACCGTCGTTATTGGTATCGGTTAAGTCACCAAGGGCAAACAGTGGGAACGCATCGTTAACATCGGCAATACCGTCGTTGTCATCGTCGGTGTCAGCTTTCATACCAAAGAATTCACATTTGTTATCACACTCATCCGGTGCGCCGTCTTTATCCGTATCAACATACTCACCAATGTCAATAAGGGCAATAAGGGGATACTTATCGTCCCAATCGGCTATGCCGTCGTTGTCATCGTCGTAGTCTTCTGACAAACCAAAGGATTGACATTCGGCTTCACACACATCCGGTGCGCCGTCGTTATCGGTATCTGTATACTTCTTGATTTGGCATGACTGAACCTGTTCTTTCGAGCCAGGCTCAAACGTCGGCTCGCCTAGTTTGGTACAGGCAATCGTACAGGTTGCAATGGTAGCCGAAGCTTGGCCGGTTACACCCACTTGCCATTGATACATCTCGTTGTAGTCGTAAGTTTCGCGATCGACCACCTGATCGCAAGACCTTTCGGAAGCATTTTCGTAGTTTTTCGCAATTTCTGAGACATTTGTATTGATGGTTTCGTTAGTGCTTGTCACCGATCCACCGAGATTACCGGCGCCATAACTTATCCCAGCCTCTAGCGTTGCCGAAATTTCCTGGCGCGTTTGCGAACTCACGGTCGTTGTATCACTGCCGCCAACGTTAAACGAACTCTTCAGAGTCACGCTGGCGTCGGATGTTCCACCACTGAGAACACTTACCCAACGGCCAACCGCCTCACTTTTAACAAAGCCAGCAGCCGTTGTGAAGGTGTACTCAATGCCGTCCTGAGTGAGAGTGCCCGGAAAAGGATTTGGATATTCAGACCCCATTAGGTTTCCCTTCGCATGATCGGGATGAAACTCGAACCCTATCTTGTTAAATGTAACAGTACCAAGGGAGGGCGCGGGCGAAAATGTAACCGCGAATTTACCCCAAATGTCATCACAGCCCAACACATCACTAACGCCAGTTTGATTGATATGACTGAACCTAAACTCGTAACTTTCCCCCGCAGGAATTATTGCTGTGACCCCACTGGCACCCTTTCCATCCGAGTTGACGTAGCAATTATTCCACTTACCGAGCGTTATTTGGATAGGTATCGGTTCATCGTTGACAATTGACCAACCGTAAGCGTGAGCCTGAGTATTGAATAGCAATAAAAAGCCAACAAATATTGCGCTCCTTAATCCCGACATTGAAATATTATAAATGGACATTTTTATTCCCTTATTGTGTTGAAGTGTTGGCATGCGATTATTTTTTAAGTGAGTTATACAATTTCTAAATTAGACTTATCAGCCAGTGCCTTGAAATTCGCATTTACGTCAGTGGCGTACGCCACCTGACCATTACTAAAAACATGCAAGATAACAACCTCATCAGCAGACGCTAATGAAGGGGCTAGCAGTAAGACTAAAGGTAGAGCGCATGTATTGTACTCCTGATACATGAAATGAAATGAAATGAAATGTTAAGTCGTGAGTTAGAATAAGTGATGGTGTAAAAACTTTTATTATGAAAATCTTAACAGGATTTCAAGGATAATGTTTGCACACATCCCACAATAGTTTGCACTTTTCGGTCATACACAAAAATAAAAGGTGTCAGGTACAAATAAATTCCGTTTATCGGCTGCACCATACCGCTAGTCTGCCTGCTTTACTTTAACTCTGTTTCCACCATTTGAGGTCCTTTTACACATCGGTTAAGCCCCAAAAGCAATCCCTTTATAGCTCTGTAAGAGATAATACAAAGCAAGCTAGCATTATCGAAAACACCTACAACCTGGAGCTATGATGCTCCCAGCTTTTATGGGAATAACATGAATGGTTTAAGAAGAACGCATTAGGCCTTAATGTGAGCCTGTCGCTTACGTTTATTGCTAAGGCAAAAAAAACGGAAAAGTGAGTCACCTTTCCGTTTTTTTTATGCTTTGACCGTCTAACTTTCTATTGCGCCAACTGCCAAGTGTTGTCAGTAGGTCTGAGTACACCTTTGTCTTTGATTGTCAGGCCATCCATCAGGTGCACGATGTTTCTAGCCGTGCTTTCATTGCGCCATAACAAGTCTGCCTTACCGTCTCCATCATAATCGCCCATGTCAGCAATTTGCCAGCCCATACCTACCGTATTGATAAGCTCACTGGTCTTGATTTGACCGCTTTCCATCAAATACGCCCAGTTACGACCATCTACTTGGTTACGTAAAATCATGTCATCGGTACCATCGCCATCCAAATCTCCGGCCCCGGCTATCGTCCAATCCCCGTTGATAGTATTGAGCACATAACGGCTAGCTATCTGGCCATTTACCATTATCCAGATATAGTTCACACCTGTAGCTTGATTACGCCAAATCACATCATCTGTGCCATCGCCGTTAATATCCCCTATCGCCACTATCTTGTAGTTCAAGTCGGTGACCAACAATCCTGGTTGGTTAGTGCCAATATTCAGACCATCCATCAGGAAGAAATGGGTGCGCCCTCTCACCACATCACGCCACAATACATCCCCTTTACCGTCACCATTAAAGTCACCACTACCCCGCAACTCCCACTGCGGTGCATCGACAAAGTTGAGCACCTTACGGGTTTTAATCGTCAAGCCATCCATCAGATAGATAAAGTTCATGCCGGTGAGCGTATTGCGCCAGAATATATCCGAATGACCATCAGCGTCATAATCGCCCTGTCCCGCCATCAACCAGCCTTCATCTTGTACCACATTAATGGGTTTGGCTTGTTTGGTTTTTACACCATCCATTGACCATAAAAAGTTCCAACCAAGGGCACTGCTGCGCCATAACAAGTCAGATTTACCATCGCCATCCACGTCGTTTTTGACTTTTTGCTGAGTTGAGTTTTGCGATTTTGTAGGATCAAGAGGAAATGCATCGTCTACATCCAATACACCGTCATTGTCATCGTCAGCATCAGCTGTCATGCCAAGGGATATACAAGCTGCATCACACTCATCCGGTGCACCGTCATTATCAGTATCAACATAATCTCCAATGGCTATCAGTGAGAACGCATCATCTGCATCGGTAATACCGTCATTATCATCATCGCTATCCGTCGCGTTTGAGATGAAATCACCGTCCGTATCCAGCGGTAAACTGGTATTGCTCAAGGGGTTAGTGCCTGAAGCCAGTTCATCCGTGTCTGAATAACCATCACCGTCGTCATCGGTATCTGCATTGTTACCAATTAAGTCACCGTCAGTATCCAGCGTTTCAGTTGCATCCAGCGGGAAGGCGTCTGCAACATCCAAAACACCATCACCGTCACAATCGTTGACTGGTGTCACATTATCTATCGAAGGACCTGGCCAACCATTTGTATCAGAGCAATAGGTAATAGAGTTTAATGGATTCAGGTTAAAGGCATCAACTGCAATGGCCGGCCTATCGCCAAGAAATTGGACAATTGCCAAGTTATTAAAGTAAAAAGCATACTCATCAATGCTGGTTACACTATCGGGGATTGTGACGCTGGTTAATTGGTTATAAAAAAAAGTCTGTTTCCCAATACTGGTTACGCTATCGGGGATTGTCACGCTGGTTAATTGGTTTTGCCGAAAAGCCCCCTGTCCAATGCTGGTAACGCTATCGGGGATTGTCACTCTGGTTAATTGGTTAAAACTGAAAGCATAGCTCCCAATACTGGTTACGCTATCGGGGATTGTCACGCTGGTTAATTGGTTATCCTGGAAAGCAGTGTCCCCTATGCTGGTTACGCTATCGGGGATTGTCACGCTGGTTAATTGGTTATAACTGAAAGTCTGCAACTCAATGCTGGTTACGCTATCGGGGATTGTCACGCTGGTTAATTGGTTTCTGCTGAAAACACCCGCACCAATGCTGATTACGCTATCGGGGATTGTCACGCTGGTTAATTGGTTTCCAAAGAAAGCATATCCCCCAATACTGGTTATGCTATCGGGGATTGTCACGCTGGTTAATTGGTTAGAACTGAAAGCCCGCTCCTGAATGCTTGTTACGCTATCGGGGATTGTCACGCTGGTTAATTGGTTATCCATGAAAGCAAAGCTCCCAATACTGGTTACGCTATCGGGGATTGTCACGCTGGTTAATTGGTTTTGCCGAAAAGCCTCTATTCCAATACTGGTTACGCTATCGGGGATTGTCACGCTGGTTAATTGGTTAGAAATGAAAGCCTGGTCCTCAATGCTGGTTACGCTATCGGGGATTGTCACGCTGGTTAATTGGTTTTGCCGAAAAGCCCTCCGTCCAATGCTGGTGACACTGTAGCCATCGATAGTCTCAGGAATAACTAAATTCTGAGGACATGTCGCCACACAGCGCGTCACCGTGGCATTAGCGCCATTAATAGAATAAAACCAAGTCCCGTCATCAGCAGCGAAACTGTTAACAGTAAAAGATAGCGAACTTACAAGCAAAAGAGAGTTAAGCAAACGAACAGACAGACAATGGGGCATACGCAAGATTCCTTTTATACAACATAACAAGGAAACAACTTTTGAGAACGATACTGGGGAGAAGGTGGTGCGCCTATTCCATAACGGCTCAATTATCATCCTGATACATCTTTTAATGATATTGATTAAGTTGCAAACCGATTGAATGACAACTTTTAGCTTTTTTATACTATAAAGTTTCGATTAAATGTATTCGAAAATGAGTCAATAAGCAATAGGGCAATCGGAACATTAAAGTGCCTTATCTTTTATCCGCTCACTTCCTCTAAACCGCTACCGAAAATGACACCTTGACTAAAATAAAAAAGGCCAACTCATATGACTGAGATGACCTTTTCTGTTTACTTTATCGCTTATTGGCCTTACTTAGCCAACTGCCAAGTGTTGTCAGTAGGTCTGAGTACACCTTTGTCTTTGATTGTCAGGCCATCCATCAGGTGCACGATGTTTCTGGCCGTGCTTTCATTGCGCCATAACAAGTCTGCCTTACCGTCACCGTCATAATCGCCCATATCAGCAATTTGCCAGCCCATACCGACCGTATTAATGAGCTCACTGGTCTTGATTTGACCGCTTTCCATCAAATACGCCCAGTTTCGACCATCAACCTGGTTACGCAAAATGATGTCATCCGTGCCATCGCCGTCCAAATCCCCGGCCCCAGCAATCGTCCAATCTGCGTCAATCGCGTTTAAAGTATAGCGGTCGGCTATCTGCCCATCTTGCATTATCCAGATGTAATTCACACCCGTCACTTGATTACGCCAAATCACATCATCTGTGCCATCGCCGTTGATGTCGCCTATCGCCGCTATCTTGTAGTTCAGGTCAGTGACCCATAACGAAGGTTGGTTAGTCCCAATACTTAAGCCGTCCATCATGTAAAACCAGGTATCGCCCCTGTCTACATTACGCCACAGCACATCCCCTTTGCCATCGCCATTAAAGTCACCGCTGCCTCGTAGCTCCCACTTGGGTGCATCGACGTAATTCAGCACTTGTTTTGCCTTAATGTTAAGCCCGTCCATCAGGTAGATAAAGTTCAAGCCGGTGAGCGTATTGCGCCACAAGATATCCGATTTACCATCTGCGTCGTAATCCCCCTGACCCGCCATTAACCAGCCATCATCCTGCACCACATTAATCGGTGATGCCTGTTTAGTTTGCACTCCATCCATTGCCCACAGGAAGTTCCAACCTTTGGCTTCACTACGCCACAGCAAATCTGAATTGCCATCGCCGTCAACATCGTTTTTGACTTTTTGCTGAGTTGTGTTTTGCGATTTTGTAAGATCAAGAGGAAATGCATCATCTACATCCAAGACACCGTCATTGTCATCGTCAGCGTCAGCTGTCATTCCAAGGGATATGCAAGCTGCATTGCACTCATCCGGGGCACCGTCGTTATCGGTATCAACATAAGCACCAATGGCTACCGACGGGAATGCGTCATCCTCATTAGCTATACCATCACCATCAATGTCGTTTTCATCAATCATATCCAGATTCGCCAACATTGTAATATTTGCGATATTGCTTTTGTCCCCATTGGTCATAGTCAGTTCAATGTCATAATTACCAATCGCATCAGTAGTGCCCCGTATCAGGCCGGTTAATGACGTGATAGTTAGGCCCTCTGGCAGCCCTGAGGCGCTATATGTAACATCACTCTTAGTCTGCTGCACCACCTGGTATTCAAGTTCAGTCTCGTCATCGGCAGTCACTTCAAGGGCTGTCACAAACTCTGGTAAAAGAGACTCGTAGATGGCTACCAGTCGGAAATTCTCGTTCTTAGGTATACTAATAGTATTCGATGTTGAGTATTCGTTGCCATTGTTCATCCACTTAGCAAACGTGTAAGGGCCGTAGACTGATTCTGTAGTAATATCAACCATGTCAGTACTGGTATCGAAGATACGCAAAATTTTACCTGCACCATTTTGGCGATCATTCCTATCCTTTTCGCTGATTTCAAACCGAGGCGAGAGGTTTTTACCTGTGTCGCTGCGGGCAAAAATTCCAGCCTGCTTCACATTTGGGTTCGAGCCCTGTGTTTCTCGATCAAAGGTGACCCTAAGGGTAATACCAGTAATAAGGATCGGGGGGTTATCATCACCCAGTCCAAACTCCACTTCACCGTTTTTCCCCTCTCGGCGAATGCTAATATCTGCCCAGGCAGAAGGCCGCGAGTAAAGTAGTTGCTGACTCGCATCAAGGCCATTAACCAATGACATGATTAGCGAATCAGTACCTGCGATAGGTGGTGTAGGTGAAATAGTTTTTTGCACTGGCTCATATTGGCTCTTCCAAGTGATTGGATTGCGGGTCTGGTTGTTGTAATGCCTGAATTGGAAAACCTTGCCATCTTTTTTCAGGTTAGAGATCCCTGAATGCTCCATAGTGAGCTCTACAAAGGCAAAGTCACCATACATTTTCCCCTCGGATGGCTCTGTAGTCATACCAATACCATCCAACCTATTGGGTTCGTTGAGCACTTCGAGGTTAACAATCCGAACATTTTCCTCATCAGTTAAAAACATACCTTCTTCATACAAATTCAGATTAAGCGTTTTACCGCTATTGAGGGTAGTAAGTTGATTTGGGCTGAGGCTAAACGTGCGTGAAGTTCCTACCACCTGCGATGTCTCATTTAACCCTGTGAGGATACTCTCTGTCAGCTCTGTAATCGGAAGGAGATACGCACTTTTAATTAACTCTCTCTGCCCGCTTGTCAAGGCACCTCCTACAGTTTCACCTTCCCCCCCTGCTACAACACTGAGGATACGCTCAAACATCCCCTCCAAATCAAGCGTACCTGTGTAAGCTTTAACCTGGCGATATTCATAGGCCTTAGCCATATAATAATGATATTTAAGCAAACGGTCGAAGGCCTGTCGTTCCATATCCTTGAGGTAGGCATTAACCCTCGAATCAATCACATTATCGAACCCGCCAACTTCGACATCAAGGGCATCAATAGCCAGAATATTACGGGTGACGGTATCTGAAAGTCTAGCCACCTTGAGGGTCGCAGCAGCCATATCTGCGGCAAATTGCGCTTTTTCCTTCAGCAACTCACTCGTCTCATCAGCCAGTACCGCATACTTAGCACTCTGAGCGCGCAATTTACCCAACTCCTCATCCATATCAGATTGCGGTGCCTTAGTGCCCTCTAAACTGCCGTTTAGACTCCTAATACCTGCTGACAGAGTCTTAGAGTTGACGCTTAAGGCGCTTAAATAAGTTGCACGCGCTGTTGCTTCCTCCAGTGCACTTATCTTAACACCCGCTACCTTCTCACTCTGTGAAGCGCTTGCGGCCTTGAGCTGAGAATCATTAAAGCTCTGGCTTAAATCAGATACTGAAGTAATGGTGTCCCAACTTGGATCAACGGCGGAATCGGCTAAAGCACCCAGCGCAGCGCCAGCCTTGCCAAGGGCAGGTTGTTTTGCAGGGGTCATCTCGGCCATTGCACCGACTTTTTGAAGTATTAAAACGCCGGCGCCTTCCCAATGTGAGGGCTTTGTATTCTTCCTAGCTTGAGCGCTTAGTACGTTATCCTCAGCTTGTAATTTACTCTGAATATTCTGCACCTGTGTTGCTATCGCGCTAGCCTTGGCGGTTAGTCCACTTAGTTTTTGTTGCGCTATTGGGTAAGCGCTTTGGGCGGTCGCTATTTCTGCGCGCAGGCCTGCTCTAGCGGTCGCCAGCGCAGCAAGGGTTATAGTTGCATCATTCTGTTTTTTGGTGATCCATTTGGCCAGATAGACCATGTCTAAACTGCGGTCTATTTCCTGGTTGAAAGCCTTAAGTGCCACCTCAAAACTGAGCATAGGTACCCACCCGTTCGGGTTACCAAAATAATCCAGGCCGTTAGCTATCTGCTGTAGAAGTATCTGCATTTCATCATACATCTGGCCCAACTCAAAACGGGTTGTTTGGGTTGTTTTGTTATTATCAGTCCAAGCATCATGGGTGCGGTAGCCTTCAATCACCTCAGAGTAGTCATTCATGACATCCTCAGCTATGCTTAACCGGTTTTGCAGGTAATTGTCTTTAACACCACTAAGGATGAGACGCAACAATTGTGGATTCAGCCAGGCGTAGGGATTATCCACATAATGAGTCTCGCCTGCTGCTCCTGCTTTTGCTGTTGGAACACCCACCCCCTTTCCATATGAAGTAGGCCCCCCCTGTGCCAACAAAACGATATCATCGTCTTTAGGAACGTGACCAGGCCAGTCAGTCGCGAGGAGCTCTATATATTTACTAGGGGTACCTGGCTTACCGCCATAAATCCATCCTAGGCTGCTACTGCGAGTTGTTGCTGGCGCGCTGCCTTTAGCACCCGCTTTACCACCTTGATTAGCAAATAGCTCAGCAGTAATGCCAGCGATATTAGTGTTCAGTGTGCCACCGTTTGCGCCATTGCCAGGCTTACCTGCAGGCAAAGCGTCATGTCCGTTAGTCGGTCTATTTCCCGAGCCAAATGTTTTGTCTCCATATATGGCAGTAACACTAGCGTCTTTAGGAATTGGATAAACCAACCCTTTAAAGAGCACAAAGCCATGAGGCCATATCTCGGATGTATCGATACCAGGAATAGAATCCGACGGATAAGTGTCTACGCTTGATCCATTACTTCCATGTTGCCCCTTACCGGCAGCCTGGCCTTTGCCCCCAATCGACACTAAGTCGACGTTTGTGCTGGGGCTGTCGTAAGTACCTACCCAAAAATTGATATTGCCCGCATTGATGCCATCCGCACCATCTATGCCTGGGACAGTAGGTGATTTGGCGGCATCAGGGATTATATCCTCTTGTCGCGCCGAGGTATTGATATAACTTGAGCCTTCAAAACGTATTTCACGGGAATAGATACTGACGTCAGTCGCTTTTAAGCTCCATGCACTTTTGATAACCAAGGTCTCAGCCATGATCTCCATGCGCTTAATATTGGACATGTTGTGGTACTTTTCCCAGAGCCCGTTTTCATGCCCTTCCTGTATAACAAGCGCACCAGCACTGATAATACTCACTGTCTCAGTGGTGCGTTCTACGCCATTGAAGACTTCTTTAACCTTATTAGAACGGTTGAGGTTGATAAGATCGCTAGAAGCCTCGTTACCGAGTTCAGTGCGCTCGTCTGTGCCAAATACTGTGACTTCGGCTACTTTTTCGCTGGCATCTTGTGCAATAACCTTCACGCTAACGCTTACTGCAGCACTTACTATTAGCAGCCCGACAAAACGTGTAAACCGCCTTGTAGTAACACTAACGTTTCTAAAGAACGCTTTACTCATTATCTTTATTACTCCAGATCATAGATTCTTAATCTTATTATTAAGTACAAGTTACAACCCACCAGTTAAAACCAGGCCATTGTTGTTTTCTATTTTTCTTAAGATGAAATACAAAACTGCATTAAAAATGCTCAGTAACACAAAAGACATACTTGGGTGTTGGTGATGACGAGTGTTAGCGAGGATAGACCGTAAACCAATTAGTCCATAGCTTGGGAGGTGATCAGATAAGCATCCATACATCTATTTACATTGAAATTCGCTTAAACTAAATCAACCATACTATAGTAGTTGATTAGTAATCAATTACTTATTTAGAATGCTATCCCCGTAAAAAGGGGACCATAGCCTGAGGCGTCCCCACGTAGAACACATAAAAAACATAGAGTGACAAAAATAAAAATGAACTTTCATGGTGTTTGCTGATCAGATCAGTTTATGACAACCACCAATCAGAAATAATCCCCATCTGGCTTTAGAGCAGGAGCATTTCGTCAAGGCCGCCATGTATATGAAATACATGATCGCCCAGGCAGATAATGGGTATTAATCAATCTTCCTATTGCATCAATAAAATTAGATAGAACCAAAAAATAATCAAACGTACCTGAATATTCAGGCTGCCTATTCGTGGGCACGATAGGCAATATTAGGCAAAATTTAGAGGAGACATCACTAAAATGACATAAAAACAGTTCAACTAAAGGAAAGCTGAGGTTGTTCATTTTTACAACCCATTTCGCTCCCATATAATCCCTGATTTTTTAAAAATAGAGGGGAATTACGGCGGAATGCCCTGAAACCATGTTATTCGTGGGGATCCCTCAGGATCTTGTATTTGTGAAAGCAAAGTTCCCAATACTGGTTACGCTATCGGGGATTGTCACGCTGGTTAATTGGTTAAAAATGAAGGCTTCTCCCCCAATGCTGATGACACTGTAGCCATTAATTTCCGCCGGTATATAGTTAGGTTTGCATCGCAAGTAACCACACAGCCCGTCACCGTGGCATTAGTGCCATCAATATAATAAGTCCAAGTCCCGTCATCAGCAGCGAAACTGTTAACAGTAAAAGATAGCGAACTTACAAGCAAAAGAGAGTTAAGCAAACGAACAGACAGACAATGGGGGCATACTAGGAATTCCTTTTTTACAACATAACAAGGAAACAACTTTTGAGAACGACAGTGGGGAGGTGGTGGTGCGCCTATTCCATAGCGGCTCAATTATCATCCTGATACATCTTTTAATGATATTGATTAAGTTGCAAGCCGATTAAATGGCAACTAGTGGCTTTTTTTATTGGTAAATTTTTTGTTAACTGTATTCGAATATAAGCAATAGGGTAATCAGGGTAATAAAGCGCCCAATCTGTTGGCCGCCCTTCTTTAAAACCACTACCGATAATGACACCTTGACTAGAATAAAAAAGGCCAACTCATGTTACTGAGATGACCTTTTCTGTTTGCTTTACCGCCAATTGGGTTTATTTAGCCAACTGCCACGTATTGTCAGTCGGTCTTAAGACACCTTTATCTTTAATCGTTAAGCCATCCATCAGATGGATGATATTGCGGGCCGCACTTTCATTACGCCATAGTATGTCGGTTTTGCCATCACCGTCATAATCGCCCATGTTGGCAATTTGCCAATCTAAACTACCCACCGTGTTAATCAACTGACTGGTTTTAATCTGACCATTCTCCATCATAAACGCCCAGTTACGACCATCGGCTTGATTACGCAGAACAATGTCGTCGGTACCATCACCGTCTAAGTCGCCAGTACCTGCAATCGTCCAGTCTGTGCTAACCCGGTTTAAGGCATACATGTCGGCTATCTGGCCATTTTTCATTATCCAGATACTGTTACCGCCGGTAGCCTGATTACGCCAAATCACATCATCGGTGCCATCACCGTTTACATCGCCTATCGCTACTATTTTTTCATTCAAGTCGGCGACCGTCACTGACGGCTGGTTAGTGCCAATGCGCAGGCCATCCATCATGTAGAATTGGGTACGCCCCCTCACAATATCGTGCCACAAGACATCGCCTTTACCGTCGCCATTAAAGTCGCCGCTGCCAGCAAGCTCCCACTGCGGAGCATCAACATAGTTCAGGACTTGACGCGCTTTAATGTTAAGACCATCCATTAAGTAGATGAAATTTAAACCCGTGATGGTATTACGCCATAAGATGTCTGATTTACCGTCGCCGTCATAATCACCCTGACCGGCCATCAACCAGCCATCGTCTTGTACTACATTAATAGGTTTGGCTTCTTTGGTCTGCACACCACTCATCGCCCACAGGAAATTCCAGCCTCGGGCGCTACTGCGCCACAGCAAATCAGATTTGCCATCGCCGTCGACGTCGTTCCTGACCCTGAACGTTCTAGTGGGGTCAAGAGGGAATGCATCATCGACATCCAATACACCGTCATTGTCATCGTCGGTGTCAGCCGCCATGCCCAACGCTAAGCAACTTTCGTCACATGTGTTTGGTGCGCCGTCGTTGTCGGTATCTAGTAAGTCGCCAATGGACACCAATGGATAGGCGTCTGCTGTATCCAAAATGCCGTCATTATCATCATCAGTATCGCTGTTATCTAAAAGACCATCAAAGTCACAATCACTAATGGGCGTAATATTCACTATCGGATCACCTGGCCAACCACTTGTATCAGAGCAATAGGTAATAGTGTTTAATAGATTATTGTTAAGGGCATCAGATGCAATGGTCGGTCTACCGCCAAAAAATTGGACATTAGTCAACACATTGGCGCCAAAAGCTTTCTGCTCAATGCTGGTGACGCTATCGGGAATAGTCACGCTGGTTAACTGGTTCCCGTAGAAAGCATAATGTCCAATGCTGGTGACGCCATGACCAATAGTCACGCTGATTAATTGATTATACTCGAAAGCAGAGTCCCCAATGCTGATGACACCATCGGGAATGGTAACGCTGGTTAATTGGTTACCCTGAAAAGCAACATCCCCAATGCTGATGACGCTATCGGGGATAATCACACTGGTTAATTGGTTGTCCGAGAAAGCAACATCCCCAATACTGATGACGCTATCGGGGATTGTCACACTGGTTAATTGATTATTCCTGAAAGCATTATCCCCAATACTCGTGACACCATTACCGATGGTCACACTGGTTAATTGATTATTCCTGAAAGCACCGCCCCCAATGCTGGTGACGCTACCGGGGATAATCACACTGGTTAATTGGTTGTCCGAGAAAGCGTTATTCCCAATGCTGGTGACGCTGTAGCCATCAATTTTCACCGGGATAGCTAAACTAGCGGGACAAGTAGAAGTACATCCTGTAACCATGGCACTCCCTTGTATTAAGAAATATTGCAACTCCTCACTGGTAATGCCTGGGTTATTATAAAAAGCCCAATCACCAATATTGGCAACGCTATCAGGAATAGTCACACTTGTTAATTGGTTACCCGAGAAAGCCCACCTCCCAATGCTGGTGACGCTATTACCGATGGTTACGCTGGTTAATTGGTTAGAACTGAAAGCATAATCCCCAAGACTCGTGACACCATTACCGATGGTCACATTGGTTAATTGATTATTCCTGAAAGCATTATCCCCAATACTGGTAACGCTATCGGGAATAATCACACTGGTTAACTGGTTACGAAAGAAAGCATGCCACCCAATGCTGGTGACGCCATGACCAATAGTCACGTTGATTAATTGGTTGTCCTCGAAAGCAGAGTCCCCAATGCTGATGACACCATCGGGAATGGTAACGCTGGTTAATTGGTTACCCTGAAAAGCAACATCCCCAATACTGGTGACGTTATTACCGAAAGATACGCTGGTTAATTGGTTGTATTCAAAGGCATTTTCCCCAATACTGGTGACACTATCGGGAATAATCACACTAGTCAATTGGTTATACTTGAAAGCATAATCCCCTATGCTGGTAACGCTATTACCTATGGTCACACTGGTTAATTGATTAGAATTGAAAGCATAATCCCCAAGACTCGTGACACCATTACCGATGGTTACGCTGGTTAATTGATTATTCCTGAAAGCACCGCCCCCAATGCTGGTGACGCTACTGGGGATAATCACACTGGTTAATTGGTTGTCCGAGAAAGCGTTATTCCCAATGCTGGTGACGCTGTAGCCATCAATTTTCACCGGGATAGCTAAACTAGCGGGACAAGTAGAAGTACATCCTGTAACCATGGCACTCCCTTGTATTAAGAAATATTGCAACTCCTCACTGGTAATGCCTGGGTTATTATAAAAAGCCCAATCACCAATATTGGCAACGCTATCAGGAATAGTCACACTGGTTAATTGGTTTCTGCTGAAAACACCCGCACCAATGCTGATTACGCTATCGGGGATTGTCACGCTGGTTAATTGGTTATCCGAGAAAGCCCACATCCCAATGCTGGTGACGCTATCTGGGATAATCACACTAGTCAATTGGTTACCCTGGAAAGCATTCACCCCAATGCTGGTGACGCTATTACCGATGGTTACGCTGGTTAATTGATTATTCCTGAAAGCACCGCCCCCAATGCTGGTGACGCTATTACCGATGGTTACGCTGGTTAATTGATTATTCCTGAAAGCACCGCCCCCAATGCTGGTGACGCTGTAGCCATCAATTTTCACCGGGATAGCTAGACTAGCGGGACAAGTAGAAGTACATCCTGTAACCATGGCACTCCCTTGTATTAAGAAATATTGCAACTCCTCACTGGTAATGCCTGGGTTATTATAAAAAGCCCAATCACCAATATTGGCAACGCTATCAGGAATAGTCACACTTGTTAATTGGTTATCCGAGAAAGCCCGCATCCCAATGCTGGTGACGCTATCTGGGATAATCACGCTGGTTAATTGATTAGAATCGAAAGCATAATCCCCAATACTCGTGACACCATTACCGATGGTCACACTGATTAATTGGTTATAAATGAAAGCACCGCCCCCAATGCTGGTGACGCTAAAGCCATCAATAGTCTCAGGAATAACTAAATCCCTAGGACAAGTATCCAAACAGCCAGTCACTACGGCACTATCGCCATTTAGACTATAAGTCCAAGTCCCGTCATCAGCAGCGTAACTGTTGCCGACAAAAAATAAAGCACTTAAAAGCACAAAGGTGTTTAGCAAACGAACAGATAAAAACGTGATCATTATTGGCATTCCTTTTATACAACATAACAAGGAAACAACTTTTAGAACTACAGTGGGGAAGGGGCGGTTCACCTATTCCATAGCGGCTCAATTATCATCCTGATACATCTTTTAATGATATTGATTAAGTTGCAAACATATTGAACGGCAACTAGTGGCTTTTTTATATGGTAAATTTTTTGTTAACTATATTCGAATATAAGCAAATAAACAATAGGGTAATCAGGGTAATAAAGCGCCCAATCTGTTGGCCGCCCTTCTTTAAAACCACTACCGATAATGACACCTTAACTAGAATAAAAAAGGTCAACTCATGTTACTGAGATGACCTTTCATTTTATTCTTAAGTTTACTCTATTGGATGGCGGTTATTTCGCCAACTGCCAAGTGTTATCTGTCGGTCTTAAGACCCCTTTATCTTTAATCGTTAAGCCATCCATCAGATGGATGATATTGCGGGCCGCACTTTCATTACGCCATAGTATGTCGGTTTTGCCATCACCGTCATAATCGCCCATGTTGGCAATTTGCCAATCTAAACTACCCACCGTGTTAATCAACTGACTGGTTTTAATCTGACCATTCTCCATCATAAACGCCCAGTTACGACCATCGGCTTGATTACGCAGAACAATGTCGTCGGTACCATCACCGTCTAAGTCACCGGTACCTGCAATTATCCAATCTTTGTTGATGGCATTGAGGGTATAGCGACTGCCTATCTGACCATTTTGCATTATCCAGATATAGTTGATACCCGTTAGCTTATTGCGCCAAATCACATCATCGGTACCATCACCATTAATGTCCCCTGTCGCCGCGATTTCAAAGTTTAAGTCAGTCACCCATAACGAAGGCAAGCTAGTGCCTATTTTCAAACCATCCATCAAGTAGAACCAGGTATCGCCCCTATCCACTCGGCGCCACAACACATCGCCTTTACCATCACCATTAAAATCACCACTGCCTTTGACTTCCCAAATAGGCGCAGTCACATAATTTAAAGTCGCGCGTACCTTAATATTTTTACCGTCCATCAAGTAAATGAAGTTCTGCCCGGTGATGTTATTACGCCACAAAATATCCGATTTACCATCTGCGTCATAATCACCCTGACCGGCCATGTCCCAACTCGCATCAGCCACCACATTAATCGGTGTGGTTAAACTGGTGGCAGTGCCATTCATGGTCCACAGGAAGTTCCAGCCTTTGTCGTAACTGCGCCACAATAAGTCAGATTTGCCGTCGTTATTGAGGTCGTTTCTGACCCGGTTTGTATTATCTTGTGATTTAGTCGCATCCAGTGGATAAGCATCATTCACATCTAATACACCGTCATTGTCATCATCGGTGTCGGTCACGTTTGATATAAAGTCACCGTCAGTATCCAGCGGTAAACTGCTGATATCGAGGTGGTCGCTGCCCGCCGCTATTTCATCACCGTCCAAATAACCGTCGCTGTCGCTGTCCGCCAGGATGCTCGCCCATTGGGCATAAAACGTATTATTATCGATGACAACTAAGGTCGCACCTTCCGCATAACGGCTGCCGGTGCCATCGGTTGCGGTGTTCCAGCCAGCAAAGACATAGCCGTCCTTTGACAGGGTGCCGGTGTTAGCAGATATGTTGACGCGAGTACCGTAATAATAGCTACTGCCATCTACCGGCACGTCCCCGCCCGAATGGCCGTTACCGTCATAGGTCAGGTGGTAGCTAAACAGATTTAAATTGTTGGGTATAGCCGTCTGACCGTAGCCGCTCGACCCCCAAGCCACCACCGTACCGTCGCTCTTTAAGGCGACCGTGTGGAGTTGCGCTGCAGCGATGGCGGTGACGCCCGTCAGGTCGTCAGGTATGATCGTTTGGCCATCGTCGCCCCCCCCCCAAGCCACCAGCGTACCGTCGCTCTTTAAGGCGACCGTGTGAAAGTTTCCTGCAGCGATGGCGATGACGCCCGTCAGGCCCTCGGGTATGATAGTCTGACCATAGCCGTTCCACCCCCAAGCCACCAGCGTGCCGTCGCTCTTCAAGGCGACCGTGTGATAGGCCCCAGCGGCGATGGCAGTGACGCCCGTCAGGTCCTTGGGTATGCCACTCTGACCAAAATTGCTCAACCCCCAAGCCACCAGCGTGCCGTCGCTCTTTAAGGCGACCGTGTGGTTGCCCCCACTCCCTGCAGCAATGGCGGTCACGCCCGTCAGGTCATCGGGTATGGACGTCTGACCATAGAAGTTCGCCCCCCATGCCAGCAGCGCACCGTCGCTCTTCAAGGCGACCGTGTGATATTCCCCTGCGGCGATGGCAGTGACGCCTGTCAGGTTCTCGGGTATGGTCGCCTGGCCATAAGAGCCGTACGACCCCCAGGCCACCAGTGTGCTGTCGCTTTTCAAAGCGACCGTATGATAGTTACCTGCGGCAATGGCGGTGACGCCCGTCAGGTTCTCGGCTATGGGCATCTGGCCATAGCCACCCCACCCCCAAGACACCAGCGTGCCGTCGCTCTTTAAAGCGACCGAGTGAAGGAACCCTGCGGCGATGGCAGGAGACGTGTAGCGTGATGAGGCTGAGGCACTAAAAATGACGGTGCAGTTTGCCGTTGCCACTCCAGTGGTGTAAAGATTGCCCACCCAAGCACCGGGGGTGCAGGTTCCGCCTACGTGACTGTTTGTCGCATAACGACTATTGGGATTGACGCTGAAAGCGCGAGTAGATCCCTTCAGGGTCGTCTGAACTCCGTCGGGGGTAAAGCTGACATTTGATCCGCTGGGCGTCACGGTAGCAGTAAACAGATATAAATCGTCGGGTTGACGCTCTACCGCACCTATATCGATGAACAATCCAGAGAGTCGCGGCAAACCTCGTTGATCAACAGAGGGTGTATTCTCTTGTAAAATTCCACTATTGATCAGCGGACTTCCTATTAAAGGCAGCATAGTGTAAGTCGGGCCACCATTATCAGCAAGAGCTTCGAGCATAGGATCCACTGGATTAGCAGCGGTACCCACTAGCTCACCTTCAGGAAACCAGCTTTCAAGCCTATTATTGGCACTAATCAGGTTATTACCTAAAACAATCACAGTCGACTCTGGGCCTCTGACATAAATATCCTCCAGGCCACCATCACTCGAATTTCCAGCTACAATCGTATTTTCTAGGCTGATAAACCATGGCGAGCCGAATGCATGAAAAATCCCTCCGCCAATAATGGCTTTATTGCCTACAATAGTCGAATTCACAAGGGTCAAGTTACCCGCATTATTGAGGATAGCACCACCCCCTCCGCCAAGGCCCGAGGCGCTATTGTTGTAGAAAGTCGAATTAACCACCTTTAGTTCGCCTGCATTAAAAATGGCTCCACCAGAATCAGCGGAATTATCATGCAGGGTTGAGTTGAGTAGGGTCAAATTGCCACTATTATCTATCGCCCCACCAACCTCACCTTTACCACTACCACCGGTAATGGTCAGCGAATTAATCGTGACATCTGCACCTTGTTGAATTGAAAACGCTCCACTGCGGGTATTGACTCCATCGGCGTCTATTGTGAGGCCATTGGCTAAATTAGACGCATCAATAATAAGGTTTTTATTAATCTCCAATCTACCGCTGCTCAGTACAATAGTCTGACCACTGAGGCTAGGGTCGAAGTTGATAACAGATCCAGCCGTTGCTTGAACGATCATTTCACGCAACGAACCCGGACCACTATCTTCAACAGACAATACCGGTGGACTAACTGAAATAACCAGTGTGGCTTTTGTGGCTTTTTTTGTCTCAAACGTGTTAGTTGCACTTAGTTCTATATTGTATGTCCCAGCGAAATTTACCAAACCAGAAATAAGCCCAGATATGGGGTCCAAGCTCAATCCCTCTGGCAATCCGGTGGCAGTATAAGTTGTCGTTCCAAGACTGCTCACCAAGATCTGGTATTCAAAATTCGAACCCTTAAATGCCAAAGCACTTAGGTCAGAAATAATTACCGGTGGTGCTATTGCGTACACTGCAACCAGTCGACTGTCGTCATTTTTAAACACTATTGCAATACGATTTGTTGGATCATTGCCGTAATCCTGACCATTCTCGGTCCATTTAGAAAAGGTATAAGCGCCAAAACTTTGCTCAGCTGTAATCTCCACTGCATCGGAACTGGTATTATAGATCCTTAAAATATCGCCCAGCCCATCACCACGTTGGTTTCTATCCGGCTCATTGACCGAGAATAACGGCGAGAGTTTCTCTCCCGCATCACTGCGAGCCACAATGCCAACCTCCTTGACATTGGCCACCCTATTCGCACGGTCAAAAGTAACCCGTAAGGTAATATCTGTGATCAGTATTGGAGGATCATCATAGCCTAATCCAAATCGCACGTCTCCGTTCACCCCTTCACGGCGAATGCTCAAATCTGCCCACGCAGATGGCCGTGAATAAAGCAATTGCTGACGAGTATCAATACTCGGAACCAATGCCTTTAGCAGCGAATCAGCTGCTGCCTTGGGTGGTGTAGGAGAAATAATATTGTCCCTAGGCTCGTATTGACTCTTCCACGTAATCGGATTACGGGTACCACTGTTGTAATGGCGGAACTGGAATACGTTGCCGTCTTTTTTCAGGTTTGAAATGCCTGAATGTTCTATGGTCAGTAGAACAAAAGATGTTGCGCCATAAGCGGTGCCACTGACCAGCTCTGTCGTCATACCATTTTCTTCGACCACCTCAAGATTAACTATTCGTAAATTCTCTTCCCCAGGCAAAAACAAACCTTCCTCGTACAAGTTCAAGTTGAGTTTTTCGCCGCGGTTCAGGGTGTCGAGTTGTTGTGCATTTAATTTAAACGAACGAGACCCACCAGCAATAGACGGTGAAGTATTATAATCGGTGAGTATGCTTTCTGTGGTACTAGCAATTATCTTACGATAGACACCTTTGATAAGATCTCGTTGCCCTGTAGTTAAGGCTCCACCAACGGTATCACCTTCTTTACCGGCCACAACGTCTAGGATTTTTTCAAACATAGTCTCCAAATTTAAGGTGCCGGTATAAGCTTTAACTAGTCTGTATTCGTAGGCTTTAGCCATGTAATAGTGATACTTAAGCAAACGATCGAAGGCCCGGCGCTCCATGTCTTTTAAGTATGAATTGACACGTGAGTCAATCACATTGATTTGTGAGCCAGCTTGGACATCCAAGGCATCAATTGCCAATATATTACGCGTTATCAAACTTGACAGCCTTGCAATATTACGGGTAGTAGTGGCCATTTTGGAGGCGAATACCCCTTTGTCTTTAATCAACTGGCTGATGTCGTCGACTAAGGCTTTATATTCCGGATTACTTTGACGCAGCTTGTTGAGCTCAGCTTCAATCTCTGATAAAGGTGCTTTGGACTTCTCTAAAGTGGCATTAATCCCTTTGATGCCGCTCGACAAGGCCAAGGCACCTGTACTTAGACTTTTTAAATTTTGCAGGCGCGTAGTCTTATCATTGAGGGCACCAGTAACCACCCCAATATTCTGTGCTTGTTGAGCCGCGGCGGCTTCTTGAATGCCAGAATCGGCATAGCTATTAGCAATTCCAGACGCACCAATGATGGTATCCCATGGCGACTCGGGGTCAAAATCACCTGCCAAATTAAGGGCGCCGCCCACCGAGCCCAAGGCCGGTTGATAAACCGGAACCATTTCACACATGGTACCGGCTACTTTTAACCCCACTCTGAGGGCAACTTCCCAATCTGACGGCTTGGTATTCTCTTTTGCTTGGGCCCTTAGCGCATCGTCTATTAATTGTAACTGGTACTGCAAATTTCTCACTCTGACTAAGATAGCGTCAGACTCAACGGTAAAGTCATCTAAAGCCGTCAGGGCGAACCCATAATCAACTTTAGCGGTGTCGATTTCCGCGGCCAAACCTGCACGTGCCGTCGTCAGCGCTTTAATGGTCAATGCAGCGTTGTCCTGCTTGGCGGTGATCCATTTCGCTAAGTAAACCATGTCTAAGCTGCGATCAATTTCTTGATCAAACGCTCCCAACGCGACTTCAAAACTGAGCATTGGCACCCAACCATTAGGGTTACCAAAATAGTCCTGGCCATTGGCTATTTGCTGCAGCAAAAGCTGCATTTCGTCATACATCTGACTTAATTCGTAGCGGGTCATGGCAGATATACCATCCGCATTCCAGGCATCAGAGTCAAGACGGTAGTTTTCAATGATGGTGGAGTAGTCAGTTAATACATCTCTGGCACTGGCAATTCTATTTTGCAAATAGTCGTCTTTCACATCATTGAGAATTTGACGGAGTAATTGCGGGTGCAACCAACGGTAGTGGTCTGCAAGATATATCGGCAATGCATTTTCTCCGATACTGGCACGAGGTACAGGGTACGATCTACCCTTCTTAGCTGTGTTTCTAGCCGATTCCCTAAGGTAGTGAGTCAAATCAAAGGGGTTTCCGTTATCATAGTACCTAAGGTGTACTGAGTTAATAGGTGTGCCAGCTTTGCCACCTTCAGTCACATCAGTACTGTCGATACTATCAGTTGCTGGAGCACTTCCAATAAGACCAGCGGCAGCGCCTATAGATGAGTAAGAAGGTCCGTCATTAGTAATATTGTGTGTCAGCCTGCCACTTTTGCCGCCATTGCCTGGCGTCCCTGCTCGCAAAGCATCGTCCCCATCTGTTGGAAAAGTTGCGGTACCAAATTTAATATTTCCCCAAGTATGAGTAACGAGATAGCCTTGCGGCAAAGCGTAATACTCACCTCCATGAGAAAATTCAGTGACACTTATGTCACCGTTAATCCAAGTTAATGTTGTCCCATCATTTCCATGTTTTCCTCTGCCAGCATCCTGGCCCTTACCGCCTGACAATTTAAAATTAACAGCTGACGAAGTATTTATATATGACTCAGCCCAGACAGTTACCGAGCCAGCATCCAGGCCATTTGCAGCTGGTGCTACGTCGATCTTACCGGTTTCTAGTCTTTCTGTGGCTGGGGCTCTGATGGGTTTTTCTTCTGGCGTGGTATTGATTTGACCGTTGCCTTCGAAACGTACTTCTCGCGCATTGATGGTGAGGTCGGTGCCTTTTAAGTGCCAAGGACTGCGGATGACCAATGTTTCGGCCATGATTTCCATGGATTTGTTGTCGAGTCTATTGTTGTAATAGTCATACAGGCCATTTGCATGGCCGTTCTCGATGACCAACTCTCCGGCGCTAATAAGGCTAACGGCATAAGTAAAACGCGACTCATAATTAAAGTCTTCTTTTAGGACGCTTCGTCGGTTAAGTTTGATAACATCATCACCAGACGCGTCATTAGACAATTGGCTGCGCTCTTCGGTACCAAATACCGTGACTTCATCGGGTCTACTAACGTTATCTGTGCTGCTTTGTTGGGCACTTAGACCGATACTTATAGTTCCTAATGTGCTGAGCAAAAGCATTATGATAAAACGAATAAAACTGAATTCATTTTGCTTAACCTTAAATTTACTCACAGAATTCCTGCCAATTATTACCTTCAATGACCTTACTCCAGATGTCGATATATAAAATTATTGTTGCCGTTTCTAAAGTAAAGGGGAAATGTCCCTCAAGAGTAAAATAGCAATTCACGTTATTTGTCATGAAAATTCAGCATTAAATTACATGATTAATATACAGGAAAGTTCAAATTGATGTTTGTCCTGAGCCCACAAATGTTTGCACAAATCAGTCAAACAATAGAATTAAGCTTATCAATACCCCATCTTTACAAAAAAAGTGGGGTCAGCTCTTGTATCTGTGAAAGCAAAGTTTCCAATGCTGGTGACACTATAGCCATTAATTTCCGCCGGTATAGTTAGGTTTGCATCGCAAATAGCCACACAGCACGTCTCCGTGGCATTAGCGCCATTAATAGAATAAAACCAAGTCCCGTCATCAGCAGCGAAACTGTTAACGGTAAAAAATAGCTAACTTACAAGCAAAAGAGCATTAAGCAAACGAACAGACAGACAGACAACGGGGCATACGCAAGATTCCTTTTTTACAACATAACAAGGAAACAACTTTTGAGAACGACACTGGGGAGAAGGTGGCTCACCTATTCCATAACGGCTCAATTATCATCCTGATACATCTTTTAATGATATTGATTAAGTTGCAAACCGATTGAATGACAACTTTTAGCTTTTTTATACTGTAAAGTTTCGATTAGATGTATTCGAAAATGAGTCAATAAGCAATAGGGCAATCGGAACGTTAAAGTGCCTTATCTTTTATCCGCTCACTTCCTCTAAACCGCTACCGAAAATGACACCTTGACTAAAATAAAAAAGGCCAACTCATATGACTGAGATGACCTTTTCTGTTTACTTTATCGCTTATTGGCCTTACTTAGCCAACTGCCAAGTGTTGTCAGTGGGTCTGAGTACACCTTTGTCTTTGATTGTCAGGCCATCCATCAGGTGCACGATGTTTCTAGCCGTGCTTTCATTGCGCCATAACAAGTCTGCCTTACCGTCTCCATCATAATCGCCCATGTCAGCAATTTGCCAGCCCATACCTACCGTATTGATAAGCTCACTGGTCTTGATTTGACCATCTTCCATCAAATACGCCCAGTTTCGACCATCCACCTGGTTACGCAGAATAAGGTCATCGGTACCATCACCGTCCAAATCCCCGGCCCCGGCAATCGTCCAATCCCCATTGATAGCATTGAGCACATAGCGGTCGGCTATCTGGCCATTGTCCATTATCCAGATGTAGTTCACGCCCGTCAATTGGTTACGCCAAATCACATCATCTGTGCCATCGCCGTTAATATCTCCTATCGCCGCTATCTTGTAGTTCAGGTCGGTGACCCATAACGAGGGTTGGTTGCTCCCAATACTGAGGCCATTCATCATGTAAAACCAGGTATCGCCCCTGTCTACATTACGCCACAGCACATCCCCTTTGCCATCGCCATTAAAGTCACCGCTACCTCGTAGCTCCCACTGGGGCGCATCGACATAATTCAGCACTTGTTTTGCCTTAATGTTAAGCCCGTCCATCAGGTAGATAAAGTTCAAGCCGGTGAGCGTGTTGCGCCACAGGATATCCGAATGACCGTCTGCGTCGTAATCCCCCTGACCGGCCATCAGCCAGCCTTCATCCTGTACTACATTAATCGGTGACGCCTGTTTGGTTTGAACCCCATCCATGGCCCACAGGAAGTTCCAGCCTTTAGCTTCACTGCGCCACAGCAAGTCAGATTTGCCATCGCCGTCTACGTCGTGTTTAACCTTTAGTTGCGTTGAGTTTTTAGATTTAGTGGGGTCAAGGGGATACGCATCATCCGCATCCAGCACACCGTCATTATCATCGTCCGGGTCAGCTGCCATACCAAGGGATACACAAGCGGTATCACACTCATCCGGTGCACCGTCGTTATCGGTATCAACATGATCACCAATGGCAATCAGCGGGTAAGCATCATTTTCATCGGCAATACCATCGTTGTCTGTATCGACTACCCCATCAGATGTCGCTCCCCAGCTGCCAGAGCCAAAGCTCATTGACCCCCAAGTACCCGCATGAGCTGTCAGCGTCACAGGCAATACAATCATCAGAGCCATGCCTTTTTTAAGCAATTTTTTATTCATGACCATATCCTAGTTAGCGTTGCTAGCGAGTATCAGGGCTTTAAGTTCAGCCATTTGAGACTCCTGTGCAGCCAATTCAGCTTTAAGCATGACATTCTGTGCACTGAGTTCCTGTACTGATTTAATCAGAGGCGCGAACAGGTCGTTGTAACGCACTGACAGATAACTATCATCAACCTGGTGGATCATGCCAGAGTCGGTAGCATGGTGTTTTTCAAGCACCGCTTCAAGCTCCTGAGCGATGACGCCCAGCTCAATATCGGCACCTTCATTATTAATGCGGTGATACTGCACAGGGTTTAAGTCATTAACAAAATCAAGACCAAGATTGGTGGTTTGAATATCTTCTTTAAGACGTCTATCGGATGTGGTTGTAAACGGTACCTGCCCTTCTATAACGGTGATATTAGCATCACCCAAACGTATCTTGTTTGAGCGACTAACCTTGGCGTTGTATCCGATTGCCGTTGCATTAGATAAATTAGCAGACATGACATCAGCGAACGCACCAATGGCAGTGTTCTTGCTGCCCGTGCGGTTTTCATTCAGCGCTTGATTGCCAGTGGCGGTGTTATTGCCGCCCGTCGAGTTGAAATAAAGCGCAGCATAGCCGTTAGCGGCGTTGAAGCTGCCCGTTTGGTTGGAATAAAGCGCTTGATTGCCAGTGGCGGTGTTATGCATGCCCGTTGTGTTGGAATAAAGAGCGGCATAGCCGTTGGCGGAGTTGAAGCTGCCCGTTGTGTTGGAATAAAGTACTTTATACCCCCCCGCGGTGTTAAAATCACCTGTATTATTCTGATAAAGTGCTAGACGGCCATTGGCGGTGTTAAAGCTGCCCTCGGTATTCAATACAAGTGCTTGACTGCCATTGGCGGTGTTGCCTTCGCCTTTGGAATTGCTCTGAAGCGCTCCTTTTCCATTGGCAGTATTGTCGCTGCCAGTCGTGTTGAAATAAAGCGCTGAAAACCCGACAGCAGTGTTCGCATTGCCCGTGGTGTTGAATGAAAGCGCCCTGTAGCCAAAGGCTGAATTTGCACTGCTGGCAGCCTCCAAATTAAAACCGGCCTCATAACCAAATAAGATGCTATTTAACCCTTTATCATTGTTAGACAGTGAGAGGAAAGGTGGTGAACTTACCTCCTTCCAGAACTCCAATACGGGTGTTGTTCGCATTGGTCTCATCAGCCAATGCCTTGAAATTCGCATTTACGTCAGTGGCGTCCGCCACCTGACCATTACTAAAAGTATGCGGGATAACAACCTCAGCAGCAGATGTTAATGATGAGGCTAAAACAGATAAAGCAATAATACTAAAGGCAAAGCGCATGTAATGTACTCCTGGTACATGGAATGAAATTTTAAATAGTGAATTAAAATAAGTGATGGTGTAAAAACTGTCCAAAGTTAACGCAAACAGAATTTCAAGGATAATGTTTGCACTTAGCCCACAATAGTTTGCACTTTTCGGTCAATCTTTACTAAAACCCTAAATTGCGCTGCCACTGAAACTCGCCCCAGAGCAAGTAGCCTGCACTTTATGTCGCAGCTAAAGCAATTTATTAGACTAATTGATTAGCTTGAAATAGGTATATTCGTAGCTAGTCATACTGCAATGTGAGATTGTAGTCTTACTCAAATGGAAAATTGCAGTATCCATACCACTATGATTAACGTTTCACTAGCTCGTATTATCGTCTCGCTGGTAACAGTAATATTTGCCCTCTCAAGTGCAAACCTTCTTGCCAACGAGTATCGCCATATAGGTGATCCCATTGCTACCGTTTACTCTATTGACGAACATCAAAGTGGCAATCAGGTTTGGTGGATTGATCAACTTGCTGACGGCCAAATGGTATTTGCCACGGCAAATGGCTTAACTGTCTGGGATGGTGAAAACTGGCAACATGCCAGTTCGCCGAATAATACCCGCATGCGATCGTTATCTGTCTGGAAAGATGGTCTTATATACGCCGGCGCGGTGGGTGAACTTGGGTATTTCGTGAAAGCCCCTAGTGGTGAATTTAGCTTCACAGTAATCCCTACTACTCATTTGCTCGCCAAATTTGGTCAAACCCGCAGTGTTAATAGTAATTCTGAAATGGTCATTTATAGCACCGATCAAGGTGTTTTTGTGTGGGATGGCAATGTAATCAAAAAAATGAATGATTTTAACGCTCGAGGATCAAGAGTGTTTAACATTAACGGCCAACTGTTAGTCAATGACAGTAAGAAATTTTATCAAATCTTAAATGAAAACAACACGCCGAGTGTCTTAGAAAAACCATGGATTACCCCACCGGATTTAAATATCAAATCACTGTTTCTAAATGCCAAAAATCAATTGATTTTAGTCACCAATATGCGCGGTATTTACCGCTTAGAGAATAACAAATTTATTCAAGTTGTGTCCCCTGCTAACCTACCGGTGAATGCCTTAAATAGCGGCATCCAGGGCAAAGATAAGTATTATTATGTTAACTCCACCATAAACGGCTTAATGGTTTTCTCCGAAAACTTTGAATTGCTGCGCCATTTTCAACAAAATGATGGCTTAGGCCTAGCCACTACCTACGACATATTCCAGGACAGACAAGATAATATATGGCTGGCTGGCCTGCCCAATATTAGTGTATTCCAACCACCGCACTTGCGCAGTCAGTACCGCAGTGACACCGGAACCTTGGATTTTGAAAATATATTTAATATTGACGGAAATATGTTTTTTTCTGGAACCGGCTTTTATAAACTGACTTACCCTAAAGAATCATTTTATGCACCGGTATTTAAAAAAGTCCCTGAATTCGACTACGTTGTTTTAGATATTGTGCATCTTGGCAACGAACTTTTAGTTGGAACCGACCAGGGCGTTTACACCTTTGACTTCGACACCAACACAATCAATAGTTTTCCTGCCAACCCCAAACGTATTACTACCGCGGATTTCGTTTCAGATTTAGACGTTGTAGCGGCTAAAAATACAGCGTTTGTATCTATCGGCAATCATTTATCTCGCCTAGAAAAAAACAATCTACAATGGCAAGAAACCCGCGTATTGGAAGATAAGAGTGGCACTGAATATCTGACGATTGAGCCGCTTCTTAAAGGTGAATATGCGGTATGGGTGTCAACCGAACAACGGGATCTTTATCGGGTATCGGGGATCACTAAAAGCGGTGAGATAAATAGCCTAACGCACTATCACCCGCAAAATTCGCCTTTGGGCAATGAACACATATTACCCTTCATGTATGCTAATAACGTGTTGATTGGCACCGGAAATGGTGTTTATACCTACCAACACGATGCAGAACAAGCGTTTACCTCAGCCCAATTTTTACCCCGCGCATTGCGCACTGAGAATAAAGACGTTTTCAAAGTTTTGAGCGATGATATTGGACGACTTTGGTATCATGCAGGTAAGGACACCGGCGTTATTTATCCGGATGACGATGGGCAGTTAGTGTCGCAAGAAAATATATTCAGACCTTATAATAATTCCGGAACTCGAGGCTTGGCCTTTTTCGACCAAGCCATTTGGTTTGGCGTCGCCAATGGCAGTGTTTATAGAATGTCAGAACGGGTTATCGAAAAGGTGCCTGAGGCCACTCACGTTAGTATCCGTTATATTAAAAATATCGACACTGATAATCCTTTTTCAATGGCGCTGCAAGCAGAGGCTATCCCCCATGAAAATAACTCAATTCGCATTGGCTACGCACTGCCTGACTATTCGACTAAAAGGAAAACAGAATATCGCACTAGAATAAGTGGTCAAGGACATGCCAACTGGACATCGTGGTCACATGAGCCTAGCAAAGACTTTCCCTTACTAGCCGGTGGCGATTATACCTTTGACGTCGAAGCCAAAGATGCGTGGGGACGAATATCTGCCGCTCAATATGTATTTGCAGTGGCCTACCCCTGGTACCTGAGTTTATTGGCCTGGCTTTGTTATGGTGTTTTGTTGATTTTATTGATTGTGCTCAGTATCAAAATCGGCCAAAAAAGACACAACAAACAACTTGAGCAGCGAAATATAGAGCTCGAATCTAAAGTTGAGCTACGCACCAATGAAATTAATCAAAAGGTGGCTGAGTTAAAGCAACAACAAATTCTTAAAGATCGGTTTTTTGATAATGTTTCTCACGAATTTAGGACACCTTTAACCTTAACCATTGGCCCTCTTCAAGAAGTGATTAAAAATCATCAAGAAAGTATCGACAAGGGAGTTCGTGAACTGACATTAACTGCGCTAAATAATGCAAAAAAAATGTTAGCCCTGGTCAGCCAAGTATTAGACATTAACCGGCTAGAGGTTGGGACACTCTCTTTACGGATCGGTGAATATGATATCGCGCAACTATTGAGAACTAACTCGGAACGATTCAAACCATGGGCGGAACAACATCAGCAAACAATTAGCTGTATAAATTGTGAAAACCCGCGTCTGTTGTACTGTGATCAAGACCAACTTGATAAATGTGTATCGAATATACTCTCCAATGCTATCAAGTATAGTGGCTCCCACGCCCATATTACTATTGAGCTTGTTTGCCAAGATAATAAGGTGGGGATTAAGGTGTCTGACGATGGAATTGGCTTGTCAGAGGACGTCAGAAGTAAAGTTTTTGAGCGTTTTTATCGAGCTGAATCATTACAGAGCGAGATCGAGATTGAGCAAGGATCAGGAATTGGCTTAAACTTGGTCAAGGAGATAACTGAGTTGCATCATGGTGAAGTCGAGCTGGTTGCGCAATTAAATGAAGGTTGTCAATTTACTTTGTGGTTTCTTCTCGGCACAGCACATTTCACCCCAGAACAACTCTTAGAACCTATCTATTTACCCGATACTGCCGAGCAAACAACAATACCTGATTACGACATAAACTTGGATCAGGCAACGGTATTAGTTGTCGATGACAATCCTGATTTACGGCAATTTATTTCTCAGTGTTTGTCTGCAAACTATCAAATATTAGAAGCAGCAAATGGTGAGCAGGGTTTTGCTTTCGCATTGAAGCACTTACCCGACATTATTATTTCAGATGTGACTATGCCTGGAATGTCTGGCTTAGAATTAACTGAAAAACTAAAAGCACACCCCGCAACCACTAGCATTCCAATTTTATTGTTATCTGCACAAACAACAAAAAGAGACGTTGTCGCAGGTTTTGCCCGCGGTGCGGACGATTACCTGACAAAGCCATTTGACACCTCAGAGTTAGTTATGCGTATCAATGTGCTATTGAAGAACTACAAAGATAAATCAATAAGTACACTAGAATCACCTGAAGAACTGAGTCAATTGGCTACAAATGGGGATGATTTTTCAAGTAAATTGCACCAATATATTTTCGAAAATATCGGAAAAAGTCAGTTTTCTATCGAACAATTAGCCGAGCTCATGTTTATGAGCAAAGAAACCTTACGGCGTAAATGCAAACAACTAACGAACCTATCTACGGCTGCGTATATAAACTTGCTGCGTATTCAGCAAGCTAAATTATTGCTTGAAGACCAACAATTAAATGTCAGTGAAGTGGCCTACGCGTTAGGATTTGATAGTTTGGCTTACTTTTCTAAAAATTATAAAAAACATTATGGCGTTTCGCCGTCCTCAATATTAACTTACCAATATTGATATCTGCGGACAATTTCATCCCCAAACCAATTAATTTTTACTTTTGACCTCAGTAATATACAGAGTCCCCCCAGCCTAGATTAGACTGGGGGGATGCTGATATAAGCACATCACTTTCTAAACACTCGTTACAGCATTTACAGCGACTAATGGCTTGGGTAACGAAGAAAAGTTGCGGAAATACTTTTTTGTAGGGACAAAAAAGCGCAAAGGTGAGTCACCTTTCCGCTTTTTTATACTTTAACCGTCTGAATTTCTATTTTGCCACCGTCCAAGTATTGTCGGTGGGCCTTAACACCCCTTTGGCTTTCACCGATAGGCCATCCATAAGATGCACGATGTTTCTGGCTGCGCTTTCATTGCGCCATAACAAGTCTGCCTTACCATCTCCATCGTAATCGCCCATGTCAGCAATTTGCCAGCCCATACCGATCGTATTGATAAGCTCACTGGCCTTGATTTGACCGCTTTCCATCAAATACGCCCAGTTTCGGCCATCAACCTGGTTACGCAGAATAAGGTCGTCAGTGCCATCACCGTCCAAATCCCCGGCCCCGGCAATCGTCCAGTCTGCGTCAATCACGTTTAAAGTATAGCGGTCGGCTATCTTGCCATCTGCCATTATCCAGATGTAATTCACGCCCGTCACTTGGTTACGCCAAATCACATCATCTGTGCCATCGCCGTTAATATCTCCTATCGCCGCTATCTTGTAGTTCAGGTCGGTGACCCATAACGAGGGTTGGTTGCTCCCAATACTGAGGCCATTCATCATGTAAAACCAGGTATCGCCCCTGTCTACATTACGCCACAGCACATCCCCTTTGCCATCGCTATTAAAGTCACCGCTACCTCGTAGCTCCCACTGGGGCGCATCGACATAATTCAGCACTTGTTTTGCCTTAATGTTAAGCCCGTCCATCAGGTAGATAAAGTTCAAGCCGGTGAGCGTATTGCGCCACAAGATATCCGATTTACCGTCTGCGTCGTAATCGCCCTGTCCCGCCATTAACCAACCATCATCCTGCACCACATTAATGGGTTTGGCTTGCTTGGTTTTTACACCATCCATTGACCACAGGAAGTTCCAGCCTTTGGCTTCACTACGCCACAGCAAATCTGAATTGCCATCGCCGTCAACATCGTTTTTGACTTTTTGCTGAGTTGTGTTTTGCGATTGAGTGACGTCAAGGGGATACGCATCATCTACATCCAAGACACCATCATTATCATCGTCGGTATCAGCTGCCATGCCAAGGGATACACAAGCCGCATTACACTCATCCGGTGCACCGTCGTTATCAGTGTCTGACAAGGTTCCAATTGCAATCAGTGGGTAAGCGTCTGCTAAATCCAAAATGCCATCATTGTCATCGTCGGTGTCAGCTGTCATACCAAGGGATACACAAGCGGCATCACACTCATCCGGTCTACCGTCGTTATTGGTATCGGTTAAGTCACCAAGGGCAAACAGTGGGAACGCATCGTCAACATCGGCAATACCGTCGTTGTCATCGTCGGTGTCAGCTTTCATACCCTTGAATGCACATATGTTATTACACTCATCCGGTGCGCCGTCTTTATCCGTATCAACATACTCACTAGGGTCAATATTGACATTAAGGGCAATAAGGTCAATAAGGTCAATAAGGGGATAAGCATCGACCCAATCAAATATGCGGTCGTTGTCATCGTCGGTGTCCTCTGACAAACCAAAGGATTGACATTCGGCATCACACACATCCGGTGCGCCATCGTTATCGGTATCTGTATACTTCTTGATTAGGCATGACTCAAGCTGTTCTTCCGAGCCAGGCTTAAACGTCGGTATGCCTTTTTTGGTACAGGCAATAGTACAGCTTAAAATGGTAGTCGGATTTGTAACGCCTATTTTCACTTGCCATTGATACATTTCGCCGTAATCGTAAGTTTCGCGATCGACCGTCTGTTCGCAACTAATTGACTGATTATTTTGGTAATTAGACGCAATGGTTTTGGAATCGCTCAACTCCTTTTCGGTTTTGAGTGTCACCGATGCACTAGCATTAACGGCTTTATAATCTATCCCAAGCGATATCGATGCCGAAATGGACTGGCGCATTGCATTAGTCACGGTCGTTGTATCACTGCCGCCGATGGAAAGGGAGCTCGAGATAATTACGCTGGCGTCGGCTGTTCCACCTCCGAGAACATTTACCCAACTGCCAACCGCCCGATAGACCTCAGGTTCCTTTGTTAAACCTTGGGTTGATATAAATCTAAAATTACCTTGTATTGACATTTTAACGGGGTAAGCGTTTTTGACAGCCGAAGGGTTAAGTCCTGCGTTACCAGAATGGTCCAACGCAATGCCCACATGATCACCATCATGTACCCCTATTTCAGAATTAGGCTGGGAGCCAACGCGTACCAATGGAAGACCATCGGTTGTAGTAAGGCTAAATATAAATGAAGCCACATCATTTTCACAAGCATCCGAGTGCTTTCTCGCTCCTTTAAAGGTGATGAATGTCAAAGGCTTTATCGTAAGGATTGTAGGTGGAGTACCTCGTGAGGACGCATCAAGACAATCTGAGCTGATAAACTTATAAATTATGTCTACCTCCTCCATATTAACTATTCCGAATTCAACACCACCATCTGCATTAGCAAGTTTTGCAAATGCAAACAGTAAACAAGCAGAAATTAAGCATGTGTATTTTTTTTTCACTATATCTATCCTTTTACGGGTCTAAATTTATTTTGATACAAATCAAGTAGATTTACGGCAAGTCTATTAGATTAAAAATAGACATCGAGCTTTGCAATATAAGAGGTTTATTTTGTGTTAATTAATAAGGTAATAAATAATGCTTTTATATTATTTTATATTTTAAAAAAAAAGGGTTCAAGTCTTTTTATTATTAACCAAGGGGTCAAAGGGTCAAAATAAGGGGTCAAAGGGTCAAAATAAGGGGTCAGCAAAACCAAGGGGCAAGTCTTTTGTTCATTAAAACCATTCAAAAAAGAGGAAAGCTAGTGACGCGCTATGACTTCAACTATGCGATTTTATCAGCCCTTTTATTAGGTCGCTGAGTTGACGTTCAGATTGATGGTCTTCCATTTTGCGTTGGCGGATTTAATGGGGCGTAAAGTCAACAGAACCATAATGATTTAAATTGAAATAATCTGCTATTTCCACCAATTGAGCTGCTGACAGCTCCTAGCTCAGATACATAGCCACTTTCCGTT
>NZ_PJCF01000048.1 GCF_002835935.1 Paraglaciecola sp. MB-3u-78
AGAATATGGTGAGCGGTATCCAGAAGGTTTTTACAGCTACAACCACTTCTGTCGTCTATATAAAACATGGCTAACATGTCAAAAACCGTCCATGCGTCAAAACCATAAAGCAGGTGAAAAACTGTTTGTTGATTATTGTGGACCCACTATGAATATTGTGGACTCAACAACGGGTGAATGCCGCACAGCACAGGTTTTTGTGGCAGTCATGGGCGCATCTAACTACACCTTTGCAGAGGCTACGTTTAGCCAAAAACTCGAAGACTGGGTGATGAGTCATGCACGATGCTTTGAATTTCTGGGTGGCGTACCTGAATTGGTCATCCCAGATAACTTAAAAAGTGCCGTGACAAAAGCGTGTCGTTACGAGCCGGATCTGAACCCAACCTACCAACAACTCGCCGCCCATTACGATACCGTTATCGTGCCTGCCAGACCTTATAAACCCAAGGATAAATCGAAAGCTGAGGTGGGTGTTCAAATCGTTGAACGTTGGATAATGGCGCGACTTCGCAAGGAAAGCTTTTTTAGCTTGCGACAGTTAAATCTAAAAATACAGACACTTTTAACCGATTTGAATCAAAGGCAAATGAAAAAGCATCCAGGCTCAAGGCTATCCCAATTTGAAGCGATAGATAAACCCGCACTGAAACCTTTGCCGTCACAACCTTATCGCTACACCTTAGTGAAACAGGTCAAAGTGCATATTGATTATCACATCGAGATTGAAAAACATTACTACTCGGTGCCACACGCCTTGATCAAGAAAAAGCTAGAAGCACATGCTACGGGGCAACTGGTCACACTTTATCATCAAGGGGTACAAGTGGCCGTTCATCCAAGATCATACCGCGTGGGAGGTCACAGCACCCTGGATATCCATATGCC
>NZ_PJCF01000049.1 GCF_002835935.1 Paraglaciecola sp. MB-3u-78
CTGAGTGAACGGCTCGATCCAGCATCAGTGCAACTGGGCACCAACTCATTCCGTTTGTATGACACGACAACCGGGCTCAGTTTCCCCAGTAGCTTCAGCCTCAGTGCTGATGGCATGACTTTAACCCTTATTCCTGATGGCCTGCTAGTGGCTAACCGACTCTATTACTGGTACGTGGGTTACAGTCCCTATCTGTATGATATGGCCAATAACTTCATTGCCCTGAATAATTTCAGTAGTTTCACCACAGGGGCACAAACAGATGATGCAGCGCCGCTTTTGGTTAACACCAACATTCTTAACAACGCGCTTGAAGTGCCGGTGAATGCCCGTGTGGTATTAACCCTGAATGAGCCTCTGGGTAGCAATTGTTTAACTCAGTTACACATCAGTGATGGTGTCGATGACGTAGCGCTTACCAGCGTCTTATCCAGCGATAGACGCACCCTAACCCTCACTCCATCTGAATCCCTGGCGGCCAATACCTCCTACCAGGTTGAGTTCACTGGTCTGTGTGATTATGCTGGCAATGGTTTGAGCGGGCAGGTCTTGTCCTTCACCACTTCCACTACGGGTGCCAGTGACACCGTCAGACCGGTATTACAAAGTGTCGTGCCGGCTCAAAATGCAGTTGGGGTAGTGGTTGATACCAATGTAGTTATCACCTTTGATGAAACCATTAGTCTGCGCAGTACCGTACTGTTTTATAACAGTGATACCAATCAACGCGTACTGGGCAGTGTGGATGTCACTGATAACGTATTAACCTTCACACCTGATGAGCTACTG
>NZ_PJCF01000050.1 GCF_002835935.1 Paraglaciecola sp. MB-3u-78
TAGTAGCTCATCAGGTGTGAAGGTTAATACGTTATCAGTGACATCCACACTGCCCAGTACGCGTTGATTGGTATCACTGTTATAAAACAGTACGCTACTGCGCAGACTAATGGTTTCATCAAAGGTGATAACTACATTGGTATCAACTAGTATTCCCACCGCATTATTTGCCGGAACCACACTTTGTAATACCGGTCTGACGGTGTCACTGGCACCCGTAGTGGAAGTGGTGAAGGACAAGGCCTGCCCGCTCAAACCATTGCCGGCATAATCACACAGACCAGTGAACTCAACCTGGTAGGAGGTATTGGCCGCCAGGGATTCAGATGGAGTGAGGGTTAGGGTGCGTCTATCGCTGGATAAGACGCTAGCAAAGGCTACGTCATCGACACCATCGGTGATGAGTAACTGAGTTAAACAATTGCTACCCAGAGGCTCATTCAGGGTTAATACCACACGGGCATTCACCGGCACTTCAAGCGCGTTGTTAAGAATGTTGGTATTAACCAGAAGCGGGGCGACATCATCTGTTTGTTCACCGGTGACGAACTGAATGAAGCTATTCAGGGCAATGAAGTTATTAGCCATATCATATAGGTAGGGACTATAACCGACGTACCAATAATAGCGTCGGTTAGCAAGTAACAGACCATCCGGAATTAAGGTTAAAGTCATGCCATCTGCACTGAGGCTGAAGCTACTAGGGACACTAAATCTAGTTTGTGTGTCGTATAGGCGAAATGAGTTGCTGCCAAGTTGTACTGACGCTGGATC
>NZ_PJCF01000051.1 GCF_002835935.1 Paraglaciecola sp. MB-3u-78
GCCGTCGTTGTCGGTATCTAACGAGTCCTCAATAAAATCGAGAGGGAAAGCATCGTTAACATCTAAAACGCCGTCACCATCATCGTCATCATCAGCGTTCATGCCCAAGGCTATGCAAGCGGCATCACATTCATTCGGCGCGCCGTCATTGTCGGTATCTAACAAGGCACCAATAGCAAAAAGTGGGAAAGCATCGTCAACATCTAATATGCCGTCACCATCCAAATCGTTAGGGTTAACTTGCTCAAGCGTCACTTGTGACAATAAAGGCGTGCGAGAGGGTGACAGCGAACGCAATTGGGCTTTCCAGCGCAAATCGTCAGTGCCCGCATCAGGAAAAGCAAAGACTTGACCCGGCGTGACCTGATGCCATTGAATACCACCATTATTCGATACATAATAATCGATGCGGGTATTGCGCGTCGTGGGCGTGTTGCTGGTTTGAGTGACATTAAACCTAACCGCCAAAATATCGGTTTCAGTATCATTAACCTTGTTTGAAACAACCCGCCCAGCATGCGTCATAAAGCTGACCTGGCGATACAGTTTGTTTGCGCCATTATTACCATCCAGCACATCCAAATCCCCATCGCCGTCGATATCCCCAAGGGTAAGCGCACGGGTGCTACCCCTCTCATTGCCAATGTTTACGCCCGTCGTGCTAAAACTACCACTGCCCTCATTTAGGTACAGCTTGTTGCTTTGATTAAAATTACCCGCCAGCACATCCAAATCTCCATCGCCGTCGATATCGCCAAGAACGAGCG
>NZ_PJCF01000052.1 GCF_002835935.1 Paraglaciecola sp. MB-3u-78
AAACATCATGGTGGGAATTTTACTCGCTGAAAAAGCGCTCCTAAAATCCCCATATGTTAAGCGTTAGCCTTATCTAGATTACTCAAATACTCGTTGACTTTTGAGACTAATAGGCTCATTATTAAGTTGTAGTCAGTGGCGGTAGGAAAGCCCCACGTAAAAAACAGAAATTTCCAAACTGAAAGTTGTGGCGGTAGGAGCACCCCACGTAAATAACTGAAGCATCCAAACTGAATTGACTACCGAAAACCTCCGAAAGGAGGTTTTTTCGTTTTAGGGATATAGACTAGTGCAATTAAAAAAATTAGATAATTCGTTTTATAGTGATAATACTCATTTAAATGAAGCGTTAGACAACCATGATGGTAATTGGGCTAAAGGCAAAGTACGAGGTTATGGTATTGTTATTATTTCAATCAACAACCTATCTTTTGCAGTACCACTGCGTTCAAATATAAGACACAAATCCTCGTATATTACTGTTAAAAGTATTCAAGGTGGCTTTGAAGGTAAAGGATTGGACTTTACTAAAGCTCTCCTGATCACTGACGAAAAGTATGTATCCAACTTACCTTTTAAAATCTCATCAGGCGAACATAAGAAACTTGCAAATAAAGAGCATTTCATTACAAGTAAATTTGAAAAATATGTTGCAAAGTATATTGTTGCTGTTGAAAAATCTGATAGTAATATCCTGCAAAGCTCAAATTACCGTTTCTCAACACTTTGTAATTACCACAGTGAACTTGGCTTAAAATAAGGCT
>NZ_PJCF01000053.1 GCF_002835935.1 Paraglaciecola sp. MB-3u-78
ATATCCGTCGCCACCGTATACAACCAGATACGCGGATGGGAAGGCAGCAGCATTATTGGCCCTGTTTCATGCGCAATATCACGCCGCCAGGCAAGGATAATTCCAGTTGCCAGTCATTGTCGTTCACAGTATCCGTTGCTGGCGATGACGATAAGGCAATCCAGGGAGGCAACGTAGTTTCGGGCACAGCAGTGTCTAATCGCTTTCGCCACAGGTAGAAATTGGAGGGAGTAACGTGGTGGCTCACACAAAATTCGGCAACCGTTTGCCCGCTGTGTTGCCAATCGCTAACCAGTTGCTGCCATTGCTGGGGTGTTCGTCTTGTTTTTTTCATCATTATGCTCCGTTGGAATAATGATGAAATCTTGCCGTTGAACCGAGCTAAAAAAAAGACGTGCTATATTGATCGCTTACGCTATAAAGACGGTTGCCCATAAGCTTGCAAGGGCCTGTTTTTATGTATTAAGAGACCAGGTGGAATTTGATGCCAATAAAGCTTTTTGTTAACCAGTTTGGCTAAGGTGATGAGTTATACGCGGGGTTGGTAAAACCATTAGACCTGATTAAACCATCACCTTACCCAATCCAATCCAATGAAGTTGAAAAATGAATATGCCCACACTCATAGCTATAACGGGTTGGACTGTCTTTATTAGGCTGAGCCATAGATCTGTTAACGAGTCGTTTCGCGACTCAGAACTGGAATGAGTGTGGCACTAAAAAATGACTGAGGCGAAAGCCAAGAGCAGTAGCCTTCCATGA
>NZ_PJCF01000054.1 GCF_002835935.1 Paraglaciecola sp. MB-3u-78
TTTTGATCTGCATATCCTTGACGAATTCGACAATGATCTTCGTCAAATGCCATATCTAATCTCCAGTGAAGATTATTCTCTACACCCCAATGAGCACGTACATAGTGAGCAAATTTCTCTGCATCGTTATGCTTAACGCTTTACGGGATAGGATCATAACTGAAAATGTGAATTTACGTTAACTATAATTGGGTCCTCTTAGGGTGGTGATAGCTAATGGCCTCTGGAATTTCAACACTTTTTGTATCAAGCGATTTGAATTGGCAGTCTACGGCCTCTATTTCACAGGCCTGATGCGATACCAATGAAAACAATCTTTCACAACCAAAGTCATAACACTGGTCGAGTGTTCGTCCTAACTTGTGACGGTTAAAGTGAGATGCATCAACACCTTCGCGAAATAAATGCTCTATGGGAAGGTTGGTAAAAAACTGAGGGCTAAGGGACAAAGGGCGATTTGAAAACCCTAAACCATTCATTATCATGCCCTTAATCGCCTCGCCAGGGGTGATTTCCTGCTTATCATCTTGTGGCAAGTGCTTGTCTAACAAGGACACCATATTTAAGTCGTCGATAACGCCGGCAACAATGCCATGATGGTCTAACCGCTTGATTTTTATTGTCATATCGCCCTCGAAAGTTGAGGTGATATTGTACTAAACTGGGGATCTTGTAGGAAATATTATAAATAGAAATAATTCAATTTTGTCTGATCAATGTGAGGTTAAAAGGCGATAAGGTACGGAGTTCATCA
>NZ_PJCF01000055.1 GCF_002835935.1 Paraglaciecola sp. MB-3u-78
GTTACCGGTCTGAATATCCCTTCCAGCGCTGCGCTCTCAGCAGATGGGCTACGTTTAACTATGGTACCTAATGAAGCCCTATTGGTCAGCCGTACCTACTATGTCTACGTCTACGGTTTACGTGACTTAAGCGGTAATGGTGTGGTTAACTTCTTCAGCAGCTTTACCACCAGTTTTGTTAGTGACAATGAGAGGCCCACATTTGTCGACTCCACCATATTTGACGGTATTACCGACGTTCCCACTAACATTTGGATCAGAGTGCGATTCGACGAACCGCTTAACCCCCTTGAGCTAAGTGGTGTTATGTTGGAAGACAACATTGGTGGTGCAATACCTAGCAATATCAATCTGAGTGCCGATAGAAAAACAGTTTATATTGTACCTAAAAATCTACTTAGCACTAACAGTAACTACCGCCTGACTGTCGATGGATTAAAAGACATCAGTGGTAACGATTTGCTTATACCTGTAGTACAAAACTTCACAACAACTGACAGCCCAGATTTACTGCAAGGAAGTCTGCTCTATCGCAACATACCCAATGGTGCGACAAACATACCGCGGGATGCTGAATTTGAGATTGTG
>NZ_PJCF01000056.1 GCF_002835935.1 Paraglaciecola sp. MB-3u-78
CATAGCGCAACTTCGTAAATTTGATCTGGTTTAATGTTTGCAACTTATTCATTGAAGATGAAAATATGGCAATCGCTAAAAAAATAAATCAGATCGTTGAAGCATTTGAGCTGTGGCGAAAAAACCGGGTTAGTCGCCGTTCTGCAACCCCACAAGCACTGCGCCAACAAGCAGTTGATCTACTCGAACACTGCTCGTCCAGTAAAGTCACCGCGATGCTGCGGATCAGTGGCACACAATTGAAACAATGGCGTGAAGCCGTTGAACCAAGCCCAACATCCTCTGATTTTATTCGCTTACCTGGGCAAGGCGCGAGGGAGCCTGTTGCTAACGAGCATCTCAGTGTCGAGCTTCGGTTGTGTAATGGTGCAGCATTAACCCTTTCGGGTGATATTTCCCAAGCCTTCCTCGTCGCCATGATCCAGGAAGTTAGATCGTGATCCATTTAACGGCCCAAACGCCTATCCTGATCGCCACTGAGCCTGCTGACTTTCGCATGGGGATTGATGGTTTAGCGGCGCTTTGCCG
>NZ_PJCF01000057.1 GCF_002835935.1 Paraglaciecola sp. MB-3u-78
TGTTTGCCCAGCGAAGCTGGCAAACCCGTCAGGTTGAAAGAAACCTGAATCACCCCGATTGAGGGGAAGATAATCCGAATGGTAAGTGCGTCACTGGCTAACGGTGGGGTGTGAAGGAAGCCATAGGAAGTTAGCGATACACAGCGTAAGCGAACCTGTTTCGGCGTGGTGGGTGGGTAAGCGTGCAAAATAGCGCAACGCCCAATACTCAATCAGACCCATTACGTGTTTGAGGGTGGAATAGCTAATAGGGAGCCAGTGCAGTAACTGGGGAAGCCTGACATCATTTCCAGTGTAACTGGAAGTTTGTATCCAAGAAGTGATTCAAGGTACAGATTGGTGGGAGGTGGCAGATGAACCCGTAGTAGTGAGTAAGGTCAGGCCTGTGAAAGCCAGTAATGGTGTGGAGGATAAAACCAGACCGACTGTTGGCAGTGTGTTCAACAGAGCAGGCAATACTCAAAAGGTGTTGTCTGTTGCGAAGGGGGGAAGTGTACTATAAGTGTCTGTTGTTCTTTTTTTTT
>NZ_PJCF01000002.1 GCF_002835935.1 Paraglaciecola sp. MB-3u-78
TAATAAACGAGGTTTACTCGGACACGCACATTCAACTGGGTATTGTTGATATGGTATGAAACTCTATGGAATATAAAACGTCATTTTTCATAAGCTTTAAAATATACTTTAGCTCAAATTTTCTATTTCACCTCTTTTTCATATCAATGAAAGAGAGATAGTCAGCCACTTCTCTCCTATTACTCAACCGTTTTCATGTAATTCAGAATTCAAAATAAGCACCTCCCGCTGTTGTGCAAACCAGTTTTGAATATTGCTTTTATTCAAAGAGACTTATCTGAGGCGGCGCTCTACTTTATGAGGGCAATAATTCGGCGATCTCATCATTTTTTGTATTCAGGTGACTAAGTATTTTTTGGATCACCGATAGATGTTCATTAGACACATCCCTGAGTCTCGCCACAATGGGAAACATGCGCTGTGCAAATTGGCTTCCCTGGCGGTTTGATACCAATCACCTTAATTAATTTACCGCCTCGATCTAATCTCAACAGCATCCTCGACTGTCGGCAATGGTGGCATTCCTGCCGGTCAAAACCAGTTTGATCGAGCTACCGCTATGACGGCAATTGGCACAAGTTCTCCTTCAGGTTTAACGCTCGACTGTCCGGTATTAGGCTCTAAGCTGCCAGTCAACCGATTATCTATATGGCACATAGCTCTATGTCAGATTTGGTTAAGCTCTACTATTAATGACTATCAAGTAAGTTCACTAATTCATCTTAGTCAATTCACTCAGGCCTATAGGGAGGGGCGGGTTAAAAGTCTACAGCCTTTTTATGCAACACCGTCGCCAAAGCTTTTCTTACACACCCGCAACTTCAGAAACTTTTATTGAATTATTTTATTGAGTAAATCTATGCATTTTGGATAACAGGTGACTTTTATTTTTAGTGGGACACTTAGTGGTACATGGACATTTTATAGAAAATTTACTACATATTAATCAATAATTTAATTATTATGTTGAGTTCCCGCCAGCTCCACCACAAAATAAAAAAGGCTTATCGAAAGATAAGCCTTTTTTGTATCTGCTATAGGTACTTAAATCGCGACCTAAAGTATCTCAATCTGGCTATTTTCAAGCTCAGTGTTAGCTAACACCCCTGCGCTAGGGCATTGGGCCAGTACGTCCATACTTGCATCGTACGTACTGCTGTTTACTGATGTCATGCCAAGTAATGTATCAAAAAGATTATCGTGGGAAATAGGTTGCTCAGTCACAGACTTTATACACCCTGGGTTTTTATCAAGCATTTCTGATCCTTGCCAATAGATCATTGGTACGTGGGTTTGCTCACTTGGCGCAAACGCATAGGGTAACCCGTGCAGATAGACGCCTTTTTCGCCGAGTGATTCGCCGTGATCTGAGATATACAACATGGAAGTTTCAATATCTTTTATTTGCTCTAATTCTGTCAATTTTTCGATAACCTTACTCAACACAAAGTCGGTATAAGCGATGGTATTATCATAAGTATTAATGAGTTCCTGTTGTGTGCAGTTTTGAATATCACTGCGTTGGCAGTCTGGGGTAAAGGGCCTTTTATCTTGTGGGAAACGCCTAAAGTAGGTGGGCCCATGTGAGCCCATCATATGTAAAACGATGAGTGTATTGTTGTGAGTGAGATCATCGAGTTTATCTGCAAGCGGGCCAAGCAACGCCTCATCAAAACAATATTCGCCATCGCAAAACTGACTGTTAAGGTCTGGGGATAATTCAATACTTTTAACTCTGGCGCAAACGCCTTTGCAACTGCCATTATTATTATCAATCCATAACACATCTGTGCCCGCTAATTGAATAATGTCTAATACATTCTGTTGTGAGTCTGCTTTTTGTTTGTCGTAACTATGTCTATCTAGTCTGGAAAACATACAAGGCACTGATACCGCTGTTGCGGTGCCACAGGATCCCACTTTTGAAAAAGACATCACCCCTTTATCTTGGGTGTATTGATTGGTAGCTATGGCATAACCATTAAGTGAAAAATTTTGTGCTCTTGCCGTTTCACCCAACACTAAGACAGTAAGCTTAGCTGATCCCGCAGACTGAGAAATACTAGGGTCATTATCTAATAATTGGAAATCTCTATGGGGTGAAAAATAGCTTCGCTTGGTGAACTTGACCGCAGAGTCGAGCAATTTGTAAGGTGTGATATACGTAATTAAGTTAGAATTATTTCTACCAACGGCTGCATAATTCACATAAAAACACCCTGCGATCGCCACAATCAGCAGCAAAGTTACTCCAATCAACCGCAGTCTGGTTAGAATGTTTTGTCCAATAGATAATTGACGTATCGGTGCCCAATAGATTAACAATGAGGGAAGCACACCGAACAAAATCAAAAAACCTATCGAGTCAATATTTAAGTACGACAATGCTTCTGTTGTGTCTGTTTCGATGGCGTTTTGCACCATGGTATAGTCAAAAACGGTGCCGTAATTAAATATGGCGTAGAAAATAGTTGAAGATATTAAGACGGTAGTGATTAGCACTGGTTTCAACAAAAAGCCGATAGCCATAACACTATTAATCAATACAAATAAACTCAGAAGAAACAAGGGAACAGATAGTAAAAACAATAGGTTGTAATCATCAGACTTAGTGATCACCGATACAGTTTTAAGCAAAAAAGGTTCGTTGAGAACAAGAGCAACATAGGCACAGGTCAGAACAATCAGTAGGTTGCTTGATATCCTTATATTTTCAAAGGACTTAAACCCACGTTTTGAGCTGTGATAAACAGTATTATATAGCATTGTTCTACCAAGTGATTAACTTGGTAGAACAATAACGGTGTTAACTTAAGCAGCGCTTAAAAGATGCAGAGTATTTTCAATATCCGTATTTATATTCAGGCAAACTTTCAGAGCCCTGTGTACAGTTTTCTAGGCGACTAGCATGATTTAACAAAACCCAATCGACTCTATGGGCAAAACCTAGGTGAATCACTTTATTTGTATCATAACAATCGGTGACCAATTCAAAATTAATAATGACATACCCTTTAGGTCGCACTTTTTGCCATGCCCAAGCCGCAGTCAGTTGTTGTTGATGATCAGTATGATAGCCAAAATGTGTTGTTCGGTATGGCGAAAACAAAATAAACTGTTCGGAGAAATCCACTAAGGCAACTTCAGCATTGGGCTCAATGAACTTGCTCGCTACTCGATATATGTTTTTAGGGGTTTTCGCTTCGTTGAGTAACTCATACCCCAAAGTACTATAAGCCACCCACACCACTGTGATAAAAATCGGCCAACTCTGCCATTTATTGCCTTTCAAGCGTAACAGGCAACTGAGTAAACCCGCCCCACCGACTATGAGAAAAAACAGCCAAGGAACAACATTATATTTATCACTTAGTTGGGCCGCAAAATTAACCTCTGTCAGACCTGCGAGTACAAACACAAAAAAAGCGACAGAGAGCAATGCAACTGTTGCCCAGACCAGATTGATAAGCACCTTACTTTTTATTAACTGCGTAAAATATGGAGCGGTGATCAATGCAAGCATGGGCAATGCAGGCAACACATAAACGCCTCGTTTACCTGCACTCATACTAAAAAACACTATCACTAAAACAATCCAAGCAAGAGGCAAGATAATCCTAGCATCGACTTGTTTAATGGCCTTCCACCAAGGCTTAATTAACCAAGGTAAAGCCAGACTAAGGGGTAACCAAAAAACCGGAATAACAGAACTAACGTAGTACCAAAAAGGTTTAATGTGATGCCATGAATTGGCGTAACGTGTCACGGTTTGTTTAAACAGAATATTGTCACGATACACTTCATACAAAGGATTTTGACTTTGGTCTACCAACCACAGCATAGGTAAAAACCACAGGGATATGGCAAATAACATAACTAGCGGACCGAGATACCAAAGCCATTGCCGAGTGATAATCGGCGCCAGAGTATATGGCTTGCCACAAAAGCGTAACAAAAAGTGAGATATTAACATAAAAAGTGGTAGAAAACCCACACCTTTGGTTATCACCCAGGGCAATCGCATTAAAAATGGCTTGACACAGATCCCCTAATTTGATCTATTACTTCGCTTTACGCGACGTAATATGACCAAATACAAGCCCACACTTATCGAACATTTCAAAGACATTGAAGATCCTCGTCTTCTAAGAAAACAATTACATAAATTAGATGACATCTTTTTTATTACCCTATGTGCCGTTATCTGTGGCTGTGATGGCTGGGTTGCCATTGAAAAATTTGCCAACATTAAACGCACTTGGTTTGAACAATATTTATCCCTAGAAAATGGTATTCCGTCTCATGATACTTTGGGACGTATTTTTTCCTTAATTGATCCTGAGCAATTTCAAACCTGTTTTTCTAGCTGGATCAAAGAGATAGTAAAAAATGTCACGGGCGATGTGATCGCTATTGACGGTAAATGCCTTCGACGCACTCATGATAAGTCATCTAATAAATCAGCTATTTATATGGTTAGCGCATGGTCACATGATAATCAGCTGGCACTTGGACAAGTGAAAGTTGATGAAAAATCGAATGAAATAACCGCCTTACCTTCCCTACTCAAAAACTTAGACATCACAGGCAGTATCATCACAACCGATGCATTAAACACACAAAAGAAATCGGCTGAACTGATCGTGAGTAAAGGCGCTGATTATTTAACCGCACTGAAAGGAAATCAAAGCACCCTACATGATGATGTGATTTTATTCTTTGAAAATACCCCTAAAAGTTATGAGGGCACGTTAAATACTTATAAGAGTATTGATTCAGGGCATGGCCGTATTGAAGAAAGAACAGTGACTTCCTGCAACCGAATTGACTGGCTTACTGAGCATCATACTCACCCACACCTTGCCAGTATTGTTAGCGTCAAATCAAGAAGATTTCTTGCGAACGAATGGTCAGAAGAAACGCGATACTTTATTAGTAGCGTTAAGCATAACGATGCAGAGAAATTTGCTCACTATGTACGTGCTCATTGGGGTGTAGAGAATAATCTTCACTGGAGATTAGATATGGCATTTGACGAAGATCATTGTCGAATTCGTCAAGGATATGCAGATCAAAACATGGCAATATTACGCCACATATCTTTGAATTTATTAACGTCAGATAATGATAATAAGGTAGGTATTAAGATTAAGCGGCAAATGGCAGGTTGGGATAATGATTACTTGCTGAAACTGCTACAAATATTTTAATGCGATTGCCCTGGGTTATCACCCAGGGCAATCGCATTAAAAATGGCTTGACACAGATCCCCTAATTTGATCTATTACTTCGCTTTACGCGACGTAATATGACCAAATACAAGCCCACACTTATCGAACATTTCAAAGACATTGAAGATCCTCGTCTTCTAAGAAAACAATTACATAAATTAGATGACATCTTTTTTATTACCCTATGTGCCGTTATCTGTGGCTGTGATGGCTGGGTTGCCATTGAAAAATTTGCCAACATTAAACGCACTTGGTTTGAACAATATTTATCCCTAGAAAATGGTATTCCGTCTCATGATACTTTGGGACGTATTTTTTCCTTAATTGATCCTGAGCAATTTCAAACCTGTTTTTCTAGCTGGATCAAAGAGATAGTAAAAAATGTCACGGGCGATGTGATCGCTATTGACGGTAAATGCCTTCGACGCACTCATGATAAGTCATCTAATAAATCAGCTATTTATATGGTTAGCGCATGGTCACATGATAATCAGCTGGCACTTGGACAAGTGAAAGTTGATGAAAAATCGAATGAAATAACCGCCTTACCTTCCCTACTCAAAAACTTAGACATCACAGGCAGTATCATCACAACCGATGCATTAAACACACAAAAGAAATCGGCTGAACTGATCGTGAGTAAAGGCGCTGATTATTTAACCGCACTGAAAGGAAATCAAAGCACCCTACATGATGATGTGATTTTATTCTTTGAAAATACCCCTAAAAGTTATGAGGGCACGTTAAATACTTATAAGAGTATTGATTCAGGGCATGGCCGTATTGAAGAAAGAACAGTGACTTCCTGCAACCGAATTGACTGGCTTACTGAGCATCATACTCACCCACACCTTGCCAGTATTGTTAGCGTCAAATCAAGAAGATTTCTTGCGAACGAATGGTCAGAAGAAACGCGATACTTTATTAGTAGCGTTAAGCATAACGATGCAGAGAAATTTGCTCACTATGTACGTGCTCATTGGGGTGTAGAGAATAATCTTCACTGGAGATTAGATATGGCATTTGACGAAGATCATTGTCGAATTCGTCAAGGATATGCAGATCAAAACATGGCAATATTACGCCACATATCTTTGAATTTATTAACGTCAGATAATGATAATAAGGTAGGTATTAAGATTAAGCGGCAAATGGCAGGTTGGGATAATGATTACTTGCTGAAACTGCTACAAATATTTTAATGCGATTGCCCTGGGTTATCACCCCTATCCCCATAAAAAACCAGGCAATGAAGTACCAACGCCATTTACCGTCAACTAAGGTAAACCTTAGCAACCCATAACAACCTAGAGTGATCCAAGCACATACCATGGCATCAATCTGCGCCGTTTTGGCTTGTAACATAAACTGAAGACTAAAGGTAAGTAGCAGTCCTGCGATAAAACCAATTTGAGTTGACCATAACTTGCGTCCAATGTCGTAGACTAAAAATACGGTTAATAAGCCACTCAAAGCTGAGGGGATTAAAAAAGCAAATTTGATCGAGTCGGTTACCCAATAGAAAAACGCAATAGCCCACATGAAAACGGGGGGGTTGTCAGGATAGAGTTCCTGTGCCCTTGCGGGGAAAAACCATTGCCCTGTGTCAATCATTTCTTTAGCTACTAAGGCAAATCTGGGTTCGTCAGCAGGCCAAGGATCTCGTAAACCTAAGCCAATCAATATCAAACTAGCAGCAATCGACATTAACCAAAATAGTGCATGTCGATGCTCAGATGTGACATTATAAAAATACTCACCCCAGCTATGGTTCGGGCTCATTTTCTGACGGCCTCATTTTGTTGAATTTTTTTGGGGTCCACCAGCTCGATGTCGTCGATTAAGCTATCTGCTTTATATTGCTTATACAGTCTGACACTTAACAAACTTGAAATAACAAATAACGCAATACTTAAGACAACTTTCCAGATAGAGAGAACAATCACCCCCTTGCCCATCAAAGCAAAGATGGCCATTTGTGGTAGATAACCAATCATAGAGCCCATCACAAAAGACAACCCACTGACATGGCTGACACCTGCCACAAGGTTGGTGACTAAATTATTTCCAATGGGCAATAGCCTAATAACGATGGTTTTTGTGAAGGGACTTTTTGCCAGGAAGCGGTCGATCAATGTCATTAACTTAAGGATTTAACACATACGTTTATAATTCATTGGGTACTTATTTGGCTTGGTTCTCCGACCTTTTCGAACAAACTTACGGTTGGGTCGAATAACACTTAAATTCTTTGATATTTTATTTATCAGGAGTGCGTATAACTCAAGCTCAGCTAGCTTCATTGTGAACCGTACAACATTATCTTTGAGCTGATTTACTGCAAAGGTGAAATTGATTTTATATTCATAGAGCCTATTGTTTTTAGCTTTCTTTATTTTTGTTTTGCATCATGTATTGCACAAACGGCAAGGTTTTTAGTTAATAGCTTAGCGTGTAAGTCTTGTAAAACACCTTCAACAGAAACACTAGAATAATTCTCAATATTAAGGCGACTTTTCAATACTTTGTAATCTTCTTCAACTCCCCAGCGTTGGTGATATAAATCAGCAAAAAGAGCAGTAGGATAAGCTTGTAGATCTGTTAATGACGAAACTAAAATCTCCGATTCACCTGACGGCAGGTCAACTCGCACTAATCGTAAACGTAGTGATTCGGTCGATATTTTATCTTTTCTGCATCGGCGAAGAGACTTCTCAATACAAGGAAAGTCAACGATATCACTATATTTTCCACTTTTTAAGAAGGCTTTAACAACATTAGAGCTTTGAACAATGCGCATGCAGAAATCAACATTCTTTAGCCTATGGTACTTATAAAACCAAACGGCTGGATAACCTCTGTCGTAAACGACTAAATCGCCTGCTTGGGTTTTATTTAAATGCTTTAGTGCCATTTCACGCTCCCCTGTTGAATGACTTTCAACCTGTAAATCTACCGTAATATTATTCTTAACATCATAAAGTTGAGAAAGACGAACGGCAGGCATAGCAGCATGTGAGCGAGCTTTACCAAAATGCTTAAGTAGTTCGTTAGAGGTTGGTAATTGCGTGACTGACCCATCAACGGCTAACAGTCTGTGTCCTTGCCATTTATCGATGGTTGCAGCTTCATAGAATGCTTGAACTAAATCATTGTTTAACTCAATAAATGCCTGATGAGATAGTTTCATTCTTGCTTTACAAAAGGCGGCAGTGCTAACTGATTTTGTTGACAAGTAGCTATCATCGATAACATTGAAAAACCGAACAAGTTCAGCCTGAATTGAACCATTGAGAGCATTCAACATAAAACTCATTAAACGAGGGAAAGTAAGGGTGCGATTTCGAGTGAAATCGGTAGGTTTTTTGCGGTGATTTTCTAAAAACGCAGTTGAATGAATTTTATTGGTTGTTTTTTGTACTATTTGAATTAAATACTGAACAGCGCATTGGTAATTTCTCTAAATTTTTAATTCATCGACAGATTATCAACTAGGTAACTTGTTGTAAATACGCAAAATAAGCTTAAGTTAATGACATTGAGCGGTCGATAGCAGATACTTTTTGTGGGTAACGCTTTTTAACCTGTTCTCTGACTGCAAATCTTGCAAAATACATGCTCAAGATACAACCGAATCCAGCGGCTAAGGTCGATAGCAATGCGCCATTGATGAATCCAAATGCATAGCCCCCAAAAAAAGCTAACAATTGTCTTGGGCTGCCTAATGCAGTAGCTGCCGCTCCGAGTCCTATAAACAGCAACATGCCAGTCAAACCATTGTCCCTAATGTGGGCATCTATCCAATTTTCGTTGAAAGACTGAAATAGGACATGATTACTGACTATGGCTCCACCGAGCAAACACACCATTAATAACATCATGGCTCTTTTAAACCATTTAAAACGGATAACCGCCAGTAAACGTTTAGTCAAGATCATCAATCACTTCACTAGCTTTATATCGCCGCTGCAGCCACATTACACCTATCATATCAATCAACCCAACACCTAAACGCCCTAACATATTGTATTTCGATTGCCCAAACTGGCGATCTCTATGACTCACTTCCACTACCACAATAGTGCCGTTAAGACGTTTAATGAGGGCCGGTAGAAAACGATGAATATGATCGAAATAAGGTAGCTCTAAAAAGGTTTTGCGGGGAAATATCTTTAGACCACAACCCGTGTCAGGAGTCTCATCTCCAAGCAAATAGCCACGTACGCGGTTGGCAATTTTTGACTGAAAACGCTTCCAAGGTGTGTCTTTGCGATGTTTGCGATAACCTGCCACACAAAAATCTGAACCTTTTGGAAGTTTTAATGCTTCTGTCAATAACAATGGAATATCGGCTGGATCATTTTGCCCATCAGCATCCAAGGTAACAATTAAATCGCCTGTAGCTTTTGATACACCGGTTCTGATTGCCCCACTTTGTCCAACAGAAAAAGAGTGCTTATAAGGCCGTAACGCTGTGAATTTCTCAACCCGCATATAAGTGGCTTCTGCGTAGGTATCGTCTTCGCTACCATCATCGATATAGAGGATCTCAAATGTTGCAACATCCTTCAGCGCAGCGATTATTTCATTTACTAAGGGTTTGACATTCTGCCGTTCATTTTTGGCAGGGATAACGACATACAGCATTAAGTAAAGACTCATCAGCAAAATTAAATAAAAAATAGAATATTTTAATTATATTAAGGTTTACTTAAGGCACCCCAAAAAATATTATTTTAGTACTATTCAACCAAACAATGAGTTCATAACCCATTCATCAATTGTAAATATCAAAAAAGTTAAAACACATGAAAATACAATTGCATGAAAAGTCATTACTTTCCTAATTGTTAAACAACCGCATCTAGATTTTTAATATCGGTAAGTTGTAGCTCTTTTCTGCGTATCTTTAACCCACAATTAAACAGCAAAAGTATGATTTGATTGCAAACTGTATTAGCCAAAAATAAACAAGATTTCCATATTTATATTTCATAAAAACAGAAGACCTAGAAAAACCTGGCATCATAAAGCAATAGAACACATTAAAGAGCAGCAGTGTTAAGCCAGCAATCCTCGGTATTCCTCATATATCCAGCGCAATTAACTATCTTTCTCTTCTGAAACATCAGTGGTGTGAATTCTAATTGTTCAGTATTCTTTTTGGGCAGGTCTAGGCTTACACAGTGAAGTGCATTTAGGTACTCCGCGTTATTTACTCTCGTTTTACAGCGGTTGCGTCGTAATCATCCTCGTTAAGCAGAAGATCCATTAACTGTTCCCAGTCTTCGACTAGCAGTATGCGGATAGTCGAACGCAGGTTTTCCCACAGATGTCGTTTGGAGCCATAGGCTTTCCTACGCCTTATAACATCTTTCAGTTCGAAGACCTGGTGAAAGATAAAGGCTAGCAGGGTTAACAGATACATGTTGAAACTCAGGTTTTGTTCACCATGACTGACGTTGTGGTCTATTTCATAGCCCTGATTTTTCAGGCTGTTAAAGCACTCATGGTGAGGAGGCCGCAGGAGCTTCCCCCGCAGCCTCTCGCAGAACGGTACGTGAACCTCTCAATTCATACCGCTCCCATTAGGCAAACCCTCCTATCATCCCTGCTCGCCAATGGGCGAACAAATGAGGGCTTTGCTTTGCAATTCCTTCCAGAAATTGGATCGCTTTAACCTTGTGTCTACGAAGTGGTTTATATTTGCGTCTTGCCCACCTCACTAGGGCTTTGTTTACGTGGCGGCACATAGCATACAAGGCTGAACGACTATAACGCCCATAGTAACCTATCCACCCATTAATAAGAGGATTAAGCCACCAAGCCAGTTGTTCAATACTTCGGTTTGTTGCCATGCGTACACGTAGTTTTCTGATCTTCAACCGCATCGATTTTAAGGCATGGTTGCTGACCGCTGGCGTAAAATTACTAAATAAGCCATTTTGCTTGCGACTCCAACAACTTCTACGCCTGAAGGTATAACCCAAAAAGTCAAAAGCCGTATTTTCATACTGCCCTTTACGACTATCATCTTTACAATAAACGATTTTGGTCTTTACCGGATGAAGCTCAAGGCCACATTCAGTAAAACGCTGCCTTAATACATCAAGCATATGCTGAGCCTGCCCCTCACTGCGACAGTGCACTAAACCATCATCAGCATAGCGGCACCACAGCGTCTTCGGATAGTGCTTTTGTAGCCACATATCGAAAACATAATGAAGAAACAGATTTGATAAAATTGGACTGACCACACCGCCTTGCGGTGTGCCCCGCTCCCGTTTTATCAATTCACCATTTTGCATCTGCATCGGGGCGGTTAACCATCGTTCAATATACAATCTCACCCAAGGAGAGTCTGTATGCTTGCGTACCGCTTTCAATAGCAAGTCATGGGGAATGTTATCAAACAACCCCTTGATATCGAATTCTAATACCCAGTCATAGCGCCAACAGCGTTCGCGCGTTACCCCCACCGCATCTAATGCAGACTTATTAGGCCGATAGCCATAAGAGTCCGCTAGAAAGTGAGGCTCAACTTGAGGTTCAAATTCGAGTTTCACCACCATTTGTGCAATACGGTCGCTGACCGTTGGTACACCCAAAATACGCTCTCCACCGTCTTTCTTTGGTATTGCTACCGCTTTAACCGGTGGTGGTATATAGCTACCTGAGGATAGCCGGTTCCACAATTTGTAAAGATTATCTTTTAGATTTCCCTCAAAATCCTGAATTGATTGTTGATCAACCCCAGCAGCCCCTGCATTGGCTTTTACCAACTCAAAGGCTCGCATCACCTGCCATTTTGGGATGATATATGGTTTTGTCTTTGCCAACACTTCCTCCTGTTTTATCAACAGTTGAGCAGTAACTAAAGACTGCCTAACGTTACCCCTTCGCTCCACACTCATTACAATTGCTTCAACACTACTACGAGCAACTCCGCCCCAGTGCTACGTATTGGTACTCTCATACTCATCAATTCAGTGACTTGTATTTCTCCCTTAACACCGTAACGACTGGTTCCCACAGTTCCCATTGAAAGCCTAATATAGAGTCACGCCCACTATACGCCGGACACCGCTTGCACAGCATTCGGAATGTACCTGCAAACTTATCCCAGAAGATAGAAACGCCCCTGGTTTTGATGTCAAGTCTTTGGTTAACGACGCGTCAGCATAGGTTCGCCTTAACTCGTCTCTCTATATCTCACCTGCCGGACTATTGTCCGCACTTTGACTTCAACGCTTATGACCATTACTCTTAATAACAGCCACTTGAAGTGGTTTGGAGCCAGCTTCCGACAGCAGACTCCGGTGGGCCTACCACCATCTTTCAATGAGCTTATCCATAAGCAACAGCACATCCCTATGCAACTAACTTATGTGCCTGTGGCACACTCTCGATTTTCCATCTGCATCTGCCAGCTCTGGCTAATTGAATGGCATTCTCTTGAGTCACTGAGATATCGTTCACCCAACTGTTTCGGGATAAGCCATACCGTCCAGTACCCCTATTATCGGCCCTATCTTCGTTGAACTTGCTCACAATAGCGTGCGATTCCCTCACAAGCTCGCCTCGATAAACGCGATAATAGCAGCACTGGATGCTTTCAATGTCTTTGCAAACCAATTGGCAGCATCTAACATATTGTTTTTATTGCAATGACTTCTAGGGACGCGGCACGTCTTAACCCGTATATGGTTTTAGGTGATCGTGGTGACTAATACCAATCACCACAACGCTGCAGATTCACAGGAGACGGGTATATATTGAGGCGGGTAGGGTTTGTTTTGTTCAGGCAAAGGCCATTCGTGGCAGGTGTACCGTCTAAAAGAATAACTGCCAGGGAACGTTGAACAATAGTGGTCAGCGAACTTGTTCAATACCTTGAGAAAGAGAAGTTTTTTATTTGCGCATCTCCAGACAATAACGTAGTTTACACTCAGATGGCGAATCTTAAGTTCTTGCTAAGATTGGCTGAAGAATTTTCTTGCTAAGTCTATTAAATATGGACTTGCGGTAGTCTTGCGTAAATCTTCAGATTCTCTTAAGCGATTCTTAAGCTAATACTCCTAAGATGTATGCTATTCAATAATACATGGGCTGTGTATGCGAGCTGTTGGCAGTTGTTACCACCTTATTCGACCTTTTTTGACTTTTTTCACCATCGCATTAACGATACTCTTTATGTTTCGTTTAGGATTTTTGCTTTGGCAAATAGAGCGCATTGAGAACATCTCAACCGTTGTGCAGGTGATGGTCAATGGACTTAGAATAGACATCAGTACCCTGTGTTATTTACTTATTATTCCCGCCTTGCTGCATCCTGTTATGTTTCTCCTTAAACAATCAAAATCTTGGTTTTCTGTTCTGAGGTATTGGTTTTTGCTGTGTATTGTTTGCTTGGTGTTTTTTGAAGTGGCTACTCCGACGTTTATCAGTGAATACGATCTGAGACCAAACAGGCTGTTTATAGAGTACTTAATCTATCCCAAAGAAGTGTTTAGTATGTTGCTTAACGGGCATCTTGTTGCGGTATTATTCGCTTTAGTTGCATTGTTGCTCTGTTCATTTGTTTGCTGGAAAATCATCTATTTACAGGTATTGCCCAGGGCAAGCAGTGCCAAAGAGTCTAAACACAGCTTGCAAGCCCAAGGTGTTTCTCCTGCTGTGGCTGCGATTTCTTTTTTATTGGTTTTTATTGCTATGTTTGCTGGGGCGAGGGGGACGATGGGCCACCGGCCTATAAACCCCTCATTCGTTTATTTTTCAACTGACCCCCTAATCAACTCATTGACACTTAATTCAATGTACAGCGTTGCATTCGCCGCAAAACAACTTGGCAACGAGATCCATGCTGCCAAGGTTTATGGGCACCTAAGCAATCAACGAGTCATTGACCTGGTCCGCCAGGAAACAGGTCAAAATGTGACTGCATTCCAATCAGACTTGCTTCCCACGCTGAGTAAACAAATTCCTAGTCACAAAGGTAAACCCAAGAACTTGGTCATTATTCTTGAGGAAAGCCTTGGGGCACAATTTGTTGGGCATCTCGGGGGCAAGGGGATCACGCCTGAACTGGATAAACTTATGCAAACGGGATGGAATTTTGAGCGGCTTTACGCCACAGGCACCCGCTCAGTTAGGGGCATTGAAGCGGTTATTAGCGGCTTCACACCCACGCCAGCCAGATCGGTCGTGAAGCTGGATAAATCACAACGCAATTTTTTTACCCTTGCCAGTTTGCTATCACGTCACGACTATGAAACCCAGTTTATTTACGGTGGCGAAAGTCATTTTGACAATATGAAGAGTTTTTTCCTGGGTAATGGCTTTGAGGATATTGTTGATTTTGATGATATAAGTGAACCCCAATTTGTTGGGTCCTGGGGGGCCAGTGACGAAGGGCTATTCAATCAGGCGCATAAGGAGTTAACGGCGCTGCACAAATCGGACAAGCCGTTCTTTAGCCTGGTATTCACCTCAAGTAACCATGATCCCTTCGAAATTCCACAAGGTAAAATTTCAACAGTGGCAGGAGAAGACGATAGAGACCGTGCAATCCGTTATGCCGACTATGCACTGGGTAACTTTATCGAAATAGCCAAACAATCAGATTATTGGCAAGATACGCTATTTTTGATCGTTGCTGACCATGATGCCAGAGTGTTTGGTGCTGAGCTGGTACCGGTAAAATCATTTCATATTCCCGGTCTTATTCTTGGCAAAGATATCACGCCACGACAAGATACCCGTTTGGTGAGTCAGATTGATTTGGCACCGACCTTGTTATCGTTAATGGGCATTGCAGATTACCATCCCATGCTGGGCCATGATTTGATTAAGGAAGACGCTCCGGAGCGGGCCATGATGCAATTTTCCAAGAATTTCGCTTACATGACCAATGACAAAGTTGCGATACTGCAGCCAGACAAAGCCCCTTCCTATTTTGCTTATGATCCCGCAGCCAAACAGTTAGTGCGCAGTCCGGAAGACGCGAAGCTAGGTGAAGTCGCACTGGCACATGCATTATTTGGTAGCTTGGCGTATGACAAGCAGTGGTATGATTTGAAACCGGAGCCGGAGAGTTCAGGCAAGGCAGAAGTAATGGCCAGTAAAACCGATACTAGTGTTGATGGGGCTAACTCGGACTCTATAAGCGGAATACTGCCATCAATCTAAATTACAGCACCCATCATAAATGTTTAAGGGTGCTTTGACTGGTATTAGAAAGCTGAGTAAAGGGCTTCTCCCCAGAATAAGCACAAGTTGACAATTAAATCATCTGTAGCTTTTGATACACCGGTTCGGATTGCCCCACTTTGTCCAACAGAAAAAGAGTGCTTATAAGGCTGTAACTCTGTGAACTTCTCAACTCGCATATCTGCGGCTTCTGCGTAGGTATAGTCTTCGCTACCATCATCAATAGAGAGGATCTCAAATGTTGCAACATCTTTCAGCGCAACTGATTATTTCATTTACTAAGGGTTTGACATTCTGGCGTTCATTTTTGGCAGGGATAACGACATACAGCATTAAGTAAAGACTCATCAGCAAAATTAAATAAAAAATAGAATATTTTAATTATATTAAAGTTTACTTAAAGCACCCCACTATTAATTTCATCTTAATATTATTCAACCAAACAATGAGTTCATAACCCATTCATCAATTGTAAATATCAAAAAAGTTAAAACACATGAAAATACAATTGCATGAAAAGTCATTACTTTCCTAATTGTTAAACAACCGCATCTAGATTTTTAATATCGGTAAGTTGTAGCTCTTTTCTGCGTATCTTTAACCCACAATTAAACAGCAAAAGTATGATTTGATTGCAAACTGTATTAGCCAAAAATAAACAAGTTTTCCATATTTATATCTCATAAAGACAGAAGACCTAGAAAAACCGGGCATCATAAAGCATCAGTAGAACACATTAAAGAGCAGCAGCGTTAAGCGCTTTGACTATCCACCATGTTTATGTCATTCAGCATTCAAGAAAAGGAATGAGTGTTAAGGGTTAAAGCCTACTTTCCCCAGCCATTCAATCTGGGTTGTCTGCCTATGATAGGGCGATAAGGGAAGGGTTATAACAACCTAAGCAGACCGGATATAGTTGATTAGTTCCAACATTTACAATGAAAGCTGTTTTACTATTATTAGTATCTTCACTGGGTTGCGTTTTTGAAGTGACTGAGTTTATGCAGGTTTTAATGGGTACTGTCAAAACCTAAAATTTGACATCTATAGCGGCAGAATCGAATCATGTATGACCTAAGCAGCATTTGATAATAATGCTCGGTTCACAACTAAGAGCCATCTCTAAATTTATAAGGTTGATAAATTGATATCAAAAAAAGTACGTGAATTATTTGCCTCTCTTATGGAGGCCACCAACAATAACGCCACATCTATGGTGAAATTTGACCCTGAAACCGAGATTTATAGCGGTACGTTCAACGTGACGCTACTGAATAAATTCATTCATGAAGGAGTGTTTGAAATAGTTGATAGTCACGGAGATACTACAAATTTATTGATAAATAACAGAGATGATTTCTTAAGCGGTTTTGCATCCGGTGTCAATGAAGCAAAATTAGGAAGGGATCAGTATTACGCCGATTATAATGCCAATCCTTTTGCTTTTTCGGTAGGTTATGAGCATTTTTTGTATATGAATAAAAAACCCAAAAAGCTTGAAGATTATGATTGTCACGGGTTTTAGATATAGAGACTGGAAGTGTCTGCAGCCTTGGTAGAAAGGTATAGGCCCACTATGTTCATCTGGAAGCGCATCTCGTAAAACATTATCAGGAAGAGTTGCACCATTCACCAGTAAATAGTAATTGTTCAGCAACCTGAATGCTTCAAGGGTTGCTTATTAATGACCCGATACGGCAGGAAGTTGGACTTCATTTAGACTTTTTGCTGCTAATGGCCCAAGGTCCAACTTGTATCTCTTTAGCAATGTAATGATGATGCCCATCAAATGCCTTCGTCAGGAGACTTTTCTGATTAACAAATTGGGCTTCATTAACGCTATCATCGGTATCATCGAAAAATGAAGAGATGCTCTTATCACTCAATATTATTCGATAAAAGATATCAACAGCAGCGTCAACAGCAGCCTGTCCCCCAATATCTTCAAATAAATTGATGTTCATCATTTATTACCTTTTTAATATATGTAAACAAATTTAGGGTAACTGTCTTTTGGAAAATGAAATATAGGTAGTATTACTAGTTTTTGATTACCCCCACAAAGTAGAGCACCGCCTCAGATAATTCTGTTTGAATAAAAGTAGTTCATCATCATAAGCAATATTCAGGGCTGGTTTGCACAACAGCGGGAAGCGCTTGTTCTAAATTCTGAATTATGTAAAAACAGATTCAGATTAGTTTTTGTATAAATAACATCACTCTATTCTAAAAAAGGCAACTAACGACCTAAAACGGTCGTAAGAGAATTCGAACTGAGTGAAAAATCATCATACGATTAATTAAACTTGACTGACGGCAATGAGCGATCAAAGGACAGTCAGAACATTCAAGATATAGCGCACTGGCGGGTTTCTTTACACAATTTTGACTCATGAATATTTCGTTAAAATTGATAATTTATCACTGATTGAGTTAATCGGTATCAGTTGTCAGTCAATTTTTATCTACTTTCCAGCTCCTTCCAGTCATAACGGACAGTCAGATTATTTAAACAATTACGTTACTTAAAGGGAACATTCACTGTCTGGTTTCTTTACACAAATTTGACTCATGGATATTTCATCGAAAAATCTGTGCTAGATCACTGATTGATTTGTATGTCTCACCTGCCATCCATTGTTTATCTGCTATCCGCTTCCTTCGAGCGAGAAGCGGAGCATAATACTGAATAAAACGCGACTGTTCGGTGAGCGTCCAAAGCGTAGATAAGCGTAACGCTTACCAATATCCGGTATGTGCTAATTTGGATCGTTAACTGAAAGACTCAGTAATAATCGCTTTTGGCACTAACCTGCCCATATATTTGGAAAATAAAAAATTCGCTGACATATTGTATTATACAAAAAATATTATTGGCATGGTAAGTGCTTAACCAGGTCAATAATAAACGTATTATTTTTTAATAATTACGTATCACTAAAGACGAGGTTTTAAATGAACAAGAAATACAAATTTAGCACGCTGTTATTGGGGTTGGGTTTATTGCTGCTGACGGGTAATGCAGTTGCATCTAATACAGCAGCCATTATTCAAAGCCCCGTTATCGCAGGGGCCGTTGTCGTCGACGATTACCATGAAGATAAATGCACAGCGCAATGTTATATTAAAGCAGCAGCAGCAAAAGCTGAAGCAGTAGCAAAAGCAAAAAAAGCAGCAATAAAAGCAAAAGATGAAGCAGCAGCAAAGGCAAAAAAAGCAGCAATAAAAGCAAAAGACGAAGCAGCAGCAAAGGCAAAAAAAGCAGCAATAAAAGCAAAAGCTGAAGCAGCAGCAAAGGCAAAAAAAGCAGCAATAAAAGCAAAAGCTGAAGCAGCAGCAAAGGCAAAAAAAGCAGCAATAAAAGCAAAAGCTGAAGCAGCAGCAAAGGCAAAAAAAGCAGCAATAAAAGCAAAAGCTGAAGCAGTAGCAAAGGCAAAAAAAGCAGCAATAAAAGCAAAAGCTGAAGCAGTAGCAAAGGCAAAAAAAGCAGCAAAAAAAGCAAAAGCTGAAGCAGTAGCAAAGGCAAAAGCTGAAGCAGAAGTAAAAAAAGCAGCAGGCACACTAATAGGCGTTAATGGCAAGGTTATTATCGAAGAGAACCAGGTAGGTGCTTACTTAGATTATAATATTACAATCTTAGATGAACTCCTGAGTATTACGTCTTTTGGCGTTACCAACAGAGCCAGTGATTACTCTGCTAGCGCAGAAGGTAGAGATGGGTGGATGGGTGAATTTTTAACCAAGAAAGAATGGAACGATGGTTTCAAATTTGATTACCTTGGCAGTAGTCCTACTACAGCTGACTTGGCAAGCTTCGAGTCACTTTTTGGACTCGATGAAGAGGCAGTAGCATGGTTTTGGCTCAGTTCAGAAAACTCAGACACAGCATTAACCAAGGATGACGGCACAATCACCAATGTATTTAAATTATATGATGCAAGAGCCGCCTCTCAATTTGTGGCTTTCAATGGCAGTACGTTAGTCTCTCAAAGTGTTAATGTTTCAGAGCCATCAATAATTATAATTTTGGCATTAGGGATGACGGGGTTAGCCATACGTCGCTTTAAGAAAAAATCTTAAGCATTTTAATTTCACTATCAAAATTGATTGACGACGACGGTATGCCTGAATAAATCCATGTAATCCAATGTTGTTGATAATCATCAAGAAGCATCTTCCAGTTTTTGGTAGATGCTTTTTTTTGCTCATAAAGCTGCGATAAAAATAACGGGTGTCATCTGCTATCTGCTTATCTATACCCAAAGCCATTGGATATTATCCGCTAGCTGTTAAGCTTTGCAGAGCTATCTGGTGTTCAGCGTGTCCGACAGCTAACTGATAATCTAAACAATAGCGGATTTTGAACGTTATTCTTACCCGATTGATGATCAAGTTGCATCGAACAAAACTAAAATGTTTTAATATTGAATTTTGTTCCGTGATTAAACAATAAGGTAGTATTCGATTGTTAGTGTTTGAAAAGATCAGCCATTATTATCAAAACCGCTGTGTGTTCAATGATTTTTCCCTTGAGATCAACGAGCCCAGAGTCCTTATTAGTGGCCCAAACGGCAGTGGCAAAACCACTTTATTAATGCTGGCTGCAGGTCTCATTAAGCCAGATGCAGGTAAGGTGAGTTTCAATCAACAGTCGGTCCTAATGACAGCAAGTAAACAGTATATTGGTATTAGTGCATCTAAGGTGGCTTTACCGGGATTTTTGACTGTGGCTGAATTATTGGATTTTCATCAGCGTCAATTTAATTGTGAACCAGACGAGCATTGGCTCACACAATTTGGCTTAAAGCAGTATTGGCATACTAAAGTCGATAACTTGTCTTTAGGTAATCATAAAAAGCTCAGTTTGCTCACTGCAGTGATGCATCAACCCCCCTTGTTATTGCTTGATGAGCCAGCTAACGGTTTAGATGACAAAGCGCGATTAGCCCTTAATTTATTGCTTAGGGATTACCCAGGGCAGGTCATGATTGCCAGTCATGAAGGGGTTGCTGAAAAACATCAACAAGTAAGACACATTCAATTGCAACGCAGTGAGCCAGAGCCTGCATGAATTACTGGCAGTTTCGGCTCAAGCTCTATAACGCATCACTCAAACAGTGGTTAGACAGTATCAAGCAATTAAGTATGGGCATCGTTGCTTTGTTTCCCCTTGCTTTGCCCGCACTGATTTTTTTACCTTTTGTAGCTTGGGGCATACTGGCGGATAGCAGCAGTGAAAACACTCTGTATTTAAATACCTTATGGGCCTATTTATTGTTCATATATAGCTGGATGTTGATACAACGCCATGGAGTATTGGCCACCCAGCATCGTTATTATGTTGATAGTTTAACGGTGACTGACGTTAAGCGACAGTGGTGTGAAACGGGTTTAATTGTATACAGCGCGAATATTCTTCTGCTTGGGCCGCTGTGCCTGCTGTTATTGATGGTATATGGAGCAGCAGACCGCTTTTTCACTTTCACCCTGTTGCATATTGTTGAACAACTAGCACCTATTTTTGGGCTGGTAGTTTTAGTCAGTTATTACAGTGTTAGTGCAGTACGAGTGTCCAAATTGCCTTGGTTGAGCTTGTTGATATTGCCCTTAGGGGCAATTCCGATGGCGGATGAGCTCGCTAAAACGCAGTGGTTAGTATTGTGGTGTGTGGCAATCATAATTGAGCGTCAATTGCCTATACCTTCTTTTAGTTTAGGTAACTGGCCTAAAGGAATATTCAGGTTGCAACTACAAGCAGATTTACATAATCCTCGTTCTGAAGGATTACGTTTTGTTGCCCTGTTACTAATGACCATTATGTTAGGTATTATGTTCAACGGAGTGAAACTTGAGGCCCAGAGTTATGTTGCAGGCTTTCTCAGTTTTTGTGCCGCGTTACTGATGGCGAGCAGTTTGTTCGATTCGCAAGCTTTACTGCGTTTGTATCAGCCCTATTTTACCAGCTTGCCCATTTCTAAGTATGTATTGCAAAGCTATTGTTTGCTATATATTGGAATAAAAGCCTTACCGGGCTTACTGTTGCTTAGTTATGTTAACTTATTTTCGGCCATACATTGGGCATTGTGGTTATTGTTTTATGTCACGAGTCTAATGGGTATATTGTATCGACCGATATGGTTTTTTATCGCGCCAATTATGAGTGCCATAGCGGTGTTTTTGCTGGTGATCATGGGGGGCTGAATAACCATAAATGGTATCCGTTTGTTAGTTCCGATTAGTGAATTCAATCAATCCAAACTATGGACAGCGGATAGTGAACGGCAGTCAAAAACATCTGCTACCGTACGCTCTTACCCTTGTGAATAGGACGTTTAGAGCTAAAGTGGTCATTTCATCGGCTCATTTTTCAATGAAAAAATAAATAAGACTCTGGTATTTACTAGCAAAATGAGTGGCTATAGATTTCCAATAATCTGAAAATCTTCGGATTAATCGATTTTAGCCAATTGTTGCAATATGCTGCAGTCTGGACTGCTGTCACCACGGCAACTGGTCGCTAATTCAGTTAACACTTGCTGAATATGTTGCAACTCAGAGATTTTTGTCTCAATTTCGTGCAGATGCTGCTCAGCCATCAGCTTAACTGCTCGGCTTTCCCGTTCGGGATCCTGCCACAGGCTTAGTAATGATTTAATCTCATGTAACGAGAAACCCAGATTCCGTGCCTGTCTAATAAACTTTAGCTGATTAAGCTGTTCATTATTATACAACCGGTATCCTGCTTCGGTCCGTGCTGGCCTTTGCAGTAAGCCGGACTGTTCATAGTGGCGGATCATTTTAGCGGTCAAGCCACTCGCTTTGGCCGCATTCCCTATGGTGATTAATTGGTGCATATTTTATCCTCTTAAAACTTTTTACGTTGCAAGCGTAATGCATTGGTAACGACCAGTACGCTACTGACAGCCATCGCTCCACCGGCAATAATTGGATTTAAATACCCTAGCGCTGCCAACGGGATCCCGATGGTATTAAAGGCAAACGCCCAGAATAGGTTCTGCTTAATATTTCGATAAGTGGCTGCTGCAAGGGATATTGCTGCTGACACTAATGCAGGATCACCTCGCATCAATGTAATGGCTGCGGCGCTTATTGCGACTTCTGTACCTGTGGCCATGGCAATACCTAAATCGGCCTGAGCAAGCGCAGGAGCATCATTGATACCATCACCCACCATCGCCACTTGATAACCTTGCTGCTGGTAACGAGCAATGGCTGCTGCTTTATCTTGAGGTAATACTTCAGCCTGATAATCGTCCAGTTCCAGTTCACTGGCGACCTGCTGTGCACTTGCTGCAGAGTCACCGGTTAACATCGCTACTTTGATACCTCTTTGTTTTAGGGACTCCACTGCATTTTTAGCCTGTTCTTTAATTTTGTCGGCAAAACACAACAAACCAAGCAGTCCAATTTTATCATCTTGCTTTCTTGCCAGCCAGGAGACCGATGCACCTTTGGTGGTTATTTGCTGCAAAGGCAATGTCAGTCCCATCTCTTCCATCCAACGACGACTTCCGAGCAACAACTGCTTGCCATTTTCTTCGCCTTGAACGCCTTTACCTGCAATCACCTTAAAGTGTTTTATATCAGGTAATTTTATCGCATCTTGTTGTGCCCTGGTTACGACTGCTTTAGCCAAAGGGTGCTCACTATTTTGCTGCAGACCATATGCCAACATGAGTAGTTCTTGTTCATCGATTTGAAATGGGGTTAACTGAATCAATTCAGGCTTACCTTCAGTTAAGGTGCCCGTTTTATCGAAGACAACCATATCGGTTTGTTTTGCCTGCTCTAGTGCTTGGGCATCTTTTACCAATATACCGTGGCGAGCAGCTGTTCCGGTGCCAGCCATAATGGCAGCCGGTGTAGCCAACCCCAGAGCACAAGGGCAAGCAATAACCAGCACCGCAACGGCATGCAAAATACCCTGAGTCCAGTCACCGCTTATCATCCCCCACCCAATAAGGGTCAATAATGCAATAAGCAGCACTAATGGTACAAACACACTGCTGATTTTGTCGACTAAGGCCTGAACTGGCGCTTTGGCTCCTTGAGCCTGTTCGACCATGTGAATGATTTTCGCCAGTGTGGACTCAGCACCAACGGCAGTGGCCGTTAACTCAAGTACCCCATCAAGATTAATTGAGCCGCCTGTGACCTTATCTCCTAGCGTTTTTACCAAAGGCATACTCTCACCACTAATAAGCGCTTCATCAACATGGCTGTCACCATTGATGATCTTGCCATCAACTGGAATGCGTTCACCGGGTAACACTTTTACTTTTTCATTACGTTGCAGCTCAATTGCCGGAACAGATTGCCAGTTTTCATTTCGCCATACTTTGGCTGTAGTCGGTTGTACACTTTCCAATGCCCGCAACGCGTCTGTGGTATGACGTTTAGCACGCTTTTCTAATAGTTTCCCCATTAACACAAGAGTCAAAACGGCCGCACTACTTTCGAAATATAGATGCGGTGCTCCATGAAGGCCTTCAAAGCTATACCAAAGATACAGCGATAAACCGTAAGCTGCGCTAGTACCTAATGCGACTAGCAGATCCATATTGCTCGTCCCTGCTTTTAATGCATTAAAACCAGCACGATAAAAGCGGGCGCCAAAATAAAACTGTACCGGTGTTGCCAGCAACCATTGCCATAGAGATGGCATCACCCAATTGATGCCAAACAACATAGCTAACATCGGTAACACCAGTGGCAATGTGAGTATTGCAGCTCCGATAACGGGCCAGTTGTCACTGCGGTAAAATGGCAGTGCAGGCTCTTCCGTATCAGCTCGTTCAGCTAAACTTTGCAGCGCAACAAGCTGATAACCTGCTTTTTGTACCGCATCACTGAGCAAGCTCTGACTAAGATTGGCATCACTAATTTGACTTAGTAGCGCGATATTGACCTGTTCTGTTGCCAGATTAACATTGGCTGTCATCACCCCTGCCACATTCAGTAATGCCTTTTCTATGCGGCTTGCGCAGGAAGCACAAGTCATGCCTGTTACTTGGTACTGCCGTGTTTCAGTGCTAACTTGATACCCAGCCCCAGTGATGGCATTTAATAGCTCAGTCGCACTTGGGTTCCCCTCAACTGTTACGATTTCAGTTGCCAAATTAACCGTGGCCTGTTCCACATTCTTAACTTTAAGCAACGCTTTCTCAATACGACCTGCACATGACGAACATGTCATACCTTGCACTGCGAGTTGAATAGAAGATTGCATTTACCTTCTCCTGTTGATACCTAATAAGCGATATGACAAGGGTAAACCTTACCACGATGGCAAGGTCAAGTTGGGTTAGAAAATAAATTAAAAATACGCTGTGTACTTGATAACCACTTGATGATGGTGATGGCTTAGATACTGACAAAATGGCAAGAGGCTTTGCTTTATTTTTAATTAAATGGCATTGATTGGAACAGGGACGATGTATAGGATGTTCAGATCCTTCCACTTAATTAGGCTGGCTAATGAGTGCCCCAACAAGAAATCTATTCTAAATTAAGCTGCGAGTGTGGCCAATTTTTATTATTGAGCTAGTGACATAACTAGCTCAATAAAGTAACAACACAAACAACATGCTAGTAACTAATTTTCAACCCCCACCCTTGCAATACTCCAACGTCAGCAGAGGCTAAATCTCGGATCCTTAACTGCCAAATTCCAGCTATTGATTCATTCAGCAAACCTTGTAGCTGCGGTGTATCTAAAAAACTATAATGACGTTTAAGGTTATTTTTTGAAGCGCCCTCCTTGTCATGCAACAAAATAAGGCGTCCTGAGGGTGCTACCAACTCAACTTGTAGATCGCCGATATAACTATGCTCGATATCAATCCAAGTGGTGATTTCTTTTAGATGTCCCTTTTTGCTTTGGGATATGAGACTGGTAATACCTTGAAAATTGTTATCAGGGATCACCGAGTTAGGTGCAGACTCAATCTCGACTTCCCTCACTGACACTGGGTTCACTTCAATATTCAGCCGCCATGATAATAAACGTCCCACGTCAGCTGATGCGTTATCTTGCACATTAAGGGTCCATTCCCCCTCTACATTTTCCCCATGAAATACACTTAAACTCGCCAGTTCAGTACTGAACCAAGTTTCAAATATGTCATCGCCATCATGACCTTTTCGATCATGTAAAATAACAGAAGTGCCTGAGGGCGACCGTAAACTTAATTTCAAATCACTGATCCAGCTGTGGATTATTTGCACACTTATGGATAATGCTTGTATCTCTCCCGCAGAATTGACGCTCAAATGACTTGCCACACCAGCAGCATCATTGTCTGGAATAACTAAATTTGGAGAGGAGCTAACAATAACCTCACTGGGTATGGTAGACATGCCTGCAGAGAATGTTATGACTGAACCGGGTTCTGACACATCACGAATTTGCATACCAGAATCGGTATCGTCCCATTCACGACTTGAGGGCACAGTTTCATCAGAAATGACAATCCCACTTTGTCCCGAAAACAAGTCAGTATCGTCTCCTGTATTACGATTATTTTCCAAATCTAAATGCCCGTCAGCTTGCACCAAAGCACATTGATAATGTTTATTTCTGGTCCCTTGTTGCCACTCATTTGAGCCTAACGTGTCGCAATGCAAGACCGCTAGACCACTAGATGGCAAATGACTGTCCAAGTCTATTCTGGTGCGGTTTTCAATCACAAAATACTCGTTAGCTTTATCTGTCGTATATTTTAAGATGCTATTGTATTGCCCTTGTAAAGCTGAAAATTCTCCTGGGGAGTTCAAATCTATCACCTGATCCACCCACCCCGCCAACTCACGTAAATAACCACAAATGGGTGAAGGTGTGCGTCGATCGTTTAAATGATTTCCAGATCCCATTAAACAATATCGTCCAATACCTTGGCTTTTTTCAAAATCACCATCACGTTTGCCATAATCATACATATCGGGAAAACGGCACAATAAATGCCCGTTCTCGTGGCATATAGTGCCAATGCGTAGATCAACACTGTGCTGCCCTAAACCTGTCAATTGATAATAATGGGTCCTCATGTTTCCATAATTTAAGCTTTGAAAATGATTGTGTGGCCATAAATCTCCGTCGTATTGAGACTCCCCTGCATATAAAAAGTTAATGGCATCGACTACCCCCTCACTTTTCGAATCAAATTGTTGCAGGTCAATGCCAAGATCATTCACTACTATATCCATGGCCTCTTTTACCAACAGATTATTGATGTAATGACTGCGACGTTTGGACAACCTAATAGGTCCAACAACCAAGTTGCTGTAGGTTAATTTACCGCTGGAAACTATTTCGAAGTAACGTTTTACTGAACAAAAATTACCATTTTGACGGAAGTTATCGCTGTTAAACATAGCATCTACATCAGCATGGAGTATGTTGGTGCGTATATCATCAAAATCCACAATAACGGTAAGGCCTTGCACATTACCGAGATGCAGCTTGCGTCCTTCTAACAATCCTCCTTCTGCGCCAAGTGTTCGCATAACACTTGCGTTTCCTACCTCTTCAGGGGGTCTTAATTGTTGATAGCGTAATCCAAACTTTTGATTGCGTACTTTTGGACTGTCTTTTAGGTGTTTACGCAAAGTTGTGGGTTTATTTTTATGCAAAGGAATACCACTGGACACTAATCGGCCTTCAGCTAACTTTGCATAACAATATTCGCCTCTCTGAGTATCATATACAACTGTATACCCATCTAGCGTTTCTCTTCGAGCATAAAACTCATCACCAAATATTTTTAATTGTATTGAATCACCCACGCTTTGACCCGCAACGATGACTTCACCATTTAATGCACTCATGTTTAATTTCCTTTATATATTCATATAAACATCTTCAAAGAGACAGTGCCAAACCCTATGGGAACTTCCCTTTTCCTTGACAAGCTTAGTATTAATATCTCGTATGAGTGTATTTTCTAATACATTTGTGCCACTAAAATTTGATTGAGTCTTATTACGATGAGTATTCTTTATAAGGAAACGTTTCAGATAAAGTTGACCCCCACGGCATTGCCATAGGATCGGCTTAATTTGCAATGAGATATAAAACTAATTGATTGAATATTCTACATTCGGTTCGATATACATTTAGGACCAAGGCAAGAAAACACTTACCCCATGAGGCTTGGCATGTAGTTCAGCAAAAACAAGGAAGAGTGCAACCAACCTCGACGGCAAACGATAACGCTGCATTAGAAAAAGAAGCGGATATGATGGGTGCCAAAGCTGCTCGACTAGGTGCCGAGTAGAACTTAATTGTTGAGCTAAAAAAACCACCAAGATATTCGTTATAAAACAGCTTGGTGACAGTTCTGGATTTAGGTCATCGTATGCATACGTCATATAACTAACGGGAATTTATCCCCGCCCAAAAGATATAATACTAATGACCCATTTTGTTCCTAAAGTCACAACCAATCAGGATGTGTATCAAAACTAGCACTGTCGATATTTTTCACTAAGTTACCCCAGTGATACGTAAGAGGTAGCTCGCTATTGAAAAAATACTTCATGGCTTGAATTTTTCCGTGATAGAACTTTTCATCGTCACTATGGAGGGCCTTGCCTAGTTGCTTAGTCGCTATCTCAGCTTGTCTAAGCCATAACCAAGCAATAGTAAGGTGGCCAAACATATTCAGATAACTAACAGAGTTAGAGAAAACCAAATCAAGGTTCTGGGTCTTGGAAGCCCCCATTACACTGGTTGTCACTTCCTTGAGGTTGTCCACCGCATGCTGTAACGCAACAGCATAGGTCTGTAAACTTTCCGTCAACTTCACACTTTCGGCAGTGAGCTGTATTTCAGCTAAGAATGCTTGGTAGCCTTTAAAATCGTTCATCGGTACTTTTCGGCAAAGTAAGTCTAACGACTGGATCCCAGTAGTGCCCTCATGAATCGGGTTAAGACGATTGTCACGATAAAACATCTCGACGGGGTGTTCGTTAACATAACCGTGTCCACCTAATACTTGAATGGCTAAATCGTTGGATTTAGGTCCCCATTCTGATGGCCAACTTTTGATAATAGGCGTTAAAAAGTCCAGTATGGTTGATGCGTGTTTGCGCTCACTTTCGGTAGGAGCGGTTTTTTCATCCTCAGAAAGTTGATGCCCATATAGACACAATGCATATGCACCTTCAGAATACGCTTTTTGAGTTAGCAGCATTCGCCTCACATCAGGATGTTCAATAATATTGACTGGAGGTGCTAACGGGTCTTTTGCAGAAAGCAAACGCCCTTGAGGACGCCCTTTGGCGTAATCTAAAGAGTATTGAAACCCAGTTAATGCGGTAAGAGCGGCACCGGTACCGACTAAAATTCGGGCTTCGTTCATCATATGGAACATGTACATCAAGCCTTTGTTTTCTTCGCCTACCAAGTAAGCTTCAGCACCATTTTGTTCTCCAAAACTTAATGCCGTTGAGGTCTGCCCTCGCCCACCCATTTTATGAAACAAACCGGCCAAAGCAACTTCGTTGCGCTCTCCAATTTTGCCATCATCACCGACCAAATACTTAGGCACAATAAACAACGAAATGCCTTTTACGCCTTTCGGTGCGCCTTTCACTCTAGCCAGCACTAAATGCACAATATTTTCAGATAGGTCATGATCACCACCTGATATCCAAATTTTATTACCTTTGACTCGATAAGTGCCGTCTTCTTCTTTAGTGGCAGAGGTAGAGAGATCACCTAGACCAGAACCCGCTCCAGGCTCTGTCATTGCCATGGTGCCAAAAAAACGTCCTTCGCGCTGCGGGATGACCCATTTGTTTATTTGTTCAGGCGTGCCGTAGGCTTCAATCAAATTAGAATTGGCATGCGTCAGTGAAAGATAGCCAATACTGGTACTTGCTGCCGCCGCTAAGTAAGCAGATGCACCACTGGCTGCAATTTGTGGAAGTTGCATCCCGCCCATGGCGTAATCGGTTGTAGGTGCCGTTAGCCCTGCTTCAATAACAGCATCGAGACCTTCTTTAATCTCAGGAATAATATGGACTTTTTTACCGTCAAATGTCGGCTGGTTACTGTCTACCTTTAAACGAATAGGGACATAATATTTTTCGGCAATGGCCTGTGCAATATCGATTGCTGCATCAAAAGATTCACGGTCATGGTCTTGGTAACGCTCGCGAGTAGTTAAAGATTCAACATCAAACATCTCATATAAAAAGAATTCAATATCTCGACGACTTAAAATCGGTGCTGGCATTTATAGCTCCTCTAAAGGTTGAAACAGTAAAAATATAGATAAGTTAAATAAGTAGGCTTTAACACCACATAGTTGCACACAATACATCGCAAAATCACTGCAGACTATCACCATTTTTAATACTTCGATGCCGCTTTAACCGCATGTTTAGATGCGCTATGGGCAGCTTGTTAGCTGCACATAGCGCATCTAAACAAATTAAAAACTTTGAAACTATGGACCCTACAAGCAGACTATATAGACACTAAGAAAGGAACTGCTATTCATTAGGTGGCATCAGTAATTATCAGTGCTAGTTCATTATATTACTTTATGCTCTATCACCTAGATGGGTATTTACATGGGTTACAATGTCGTCGACTATGCTCGGTATTAATTCAACAGGAAAATCATGCCCCATGCCCGGATAAACCTTAAACTTGGCTCTAGGTATGGCATCTGCTGTGGCTTTACCTCCGGCTAAATTCACCAACCCATCACGGTCACCGTGAATAACTAAACTTGGTATATCCAGCTTAGATAATGCATCTTCTCTATTACCCGCGGCCATTATTGATAACATTTGACGGATGGTGCCTTTCACGGTGATCCCCCGCTGCAACATGCTTGCAACGTATTGTTGTAAATCAGTTTCAGATGATGGGTAGTCTGGACTGCCAATGACTTGCCATTTTTTGATGTGGTAATCCGCCTGGTCTTTGTAATCTTTTGAAGCGGGTTTTCGCATCAGCGTTTCACGAATATTTTTGTCAATCCCAGGGAGATTTTTATATCCCGTGGTGGACATGATGGAGGTTAATGTTTTCACTCTTTTGGGGTGATAGATTGCCATCAATTGCGCTATCATTCCGCCCATGGATGCGCCAACTACATGCACTTCAGCTAGGTTAAGTGCATCCAATAGTGCAATTACATCATGCATCATGTCTTCAAGCTGATAAGGCGTTTTAATTGAAAGCCCTAATTTTAACTTGGTTACTACCCACCCCATATTTGGGATAGGAAAATGGTCAAGTTGCTCAGAGCGTCCCACGTCACGATTATCTAAAAGTAAAACCTGAAAGTTGGCGGCAACCAATGCAGCAACCATTGTTTTAGGCCAGCCTGTTAATGGCGTACTTAAGCCATGAATGAGCAATAGTGTCGGGTGTAATGGGTTGCCATGGAGTTGATACGCAATATCAACTCCATTTACATTAATCACATTTTCACACATTACACTGTTATCCATTAATTTTTGGCTCATGCATTTACCATCGCCGATACCATGGCTTCGCGCATTTTTCCTTGAATGGGCGTTGGTTTTTGTGTCTGACGGTCGACAAATACATGGGTTAAACAACCCACTGCTGAAGCGGTGTCTTCGTCCTGCTTAAAAATACCAACACAGTAGTCTACGGAGCTTTTTCCAAGACGATCAACTCTAAAAGTGCCGATCAATTTTTCAGGGTAAGAAACAGAACGAATATAGCTGCAATTTGATTTCACAATAAAACCTATTTGTGCGCTGGTCATAGGTGCAAACCCCGCCTGCTCAATTAAAAATTGATTTACAACCGTATCAAAATAAGAGTAATAATTGATGTTATTCACATGACCGAACATGTCGTTATCCATCCACCTAGTGGTAATGGGAAAGAAAAAAAGGAAATCGGTTTTAGACTCAGTACTCATTTAATCCCTTCCTTGATGTGCTTGACGATAGATATCTTTTACGTCTTCCAAGGTCACAGGTTTGGGATTATTGACCAGCAAACGTGTTTGTAACATTGCATCTTTTGCTAACGTATTAATATCACTCTCGCCAATCCCCATTTCAGCTAAAGTAACCGGCAGTTTAAGTTGTTTTATCAACTCCGCTATAAAATCAATCAGTGCCTGCGCAGTCTGTTGATTACTGCCCTCAACGCTAATGGTGTTACTAATACTTGGCGCAAGTTCAGCATATAATTGAGCACAGTGACTTAAGTTGAACTTCATCACTTGAATTAACACCAAGGCGTTGCTCAATCCGTGAGGGATATGAAAGTGGCCTCCTAATGGATAAGCCAAAGCATGAACGGCTGCGACAGGCGCATTTGCAAAGGCTTGCCCCGCTAAACATGCACCTAGCAACATGGCTTGACGAGCTTCGACGTTGGAGCCATTAAAGGTGGCTTCAACGATATTATTTGATAATAACGTCAAGGCTTGTTTAGCCAACAAATCAGAGTATGGATTTTTCTTAATGGCACTGGTGTAGGCTTCAATGGCATGCACCATTGCATCAATCCCAGTTGCTGCCGTCACGTGTGACGGCAAACCTAAGGTTAAACTGGCATCTAGCAAGGCGATGTCTGGTAAAAGTGTAGCTGAAACAACACCCGCTTTAGTGGTTTCACCTGTAGTGACGATAGCGATAGGCGTCACTTCAGAGCCAGTACCGGCTGTTGTGGGTATCAATATAAGGGGTAAACGTTTACCTCGAATGGCATCAACACCATAAATATCAGCGAGTTGTTCATCTGAGTTGGCTAACAGTGCTACTAATTTTGCCGTGTCCAGTGAGCTGCCACCCCCAAATCCAATGATGCCGTCGGCTTCAACTTTCTGTGCATAGGCAACAGCAGCCAGAACAATATGTTCAGGTGGGTCAGCCACCACTTGGTCAAAGCAGAAATATTCTTTGCCTACTTTTTTAAACGCAGTATCTAATGGTTGAATTAAACCGACATCAACAATGCCTTGATCAGTAATGATCAACGGTTTCGAAATATCAAGTCTCGAACAAATGTCGGCAATACGTTCAATCGCGCCTATTTCACTAATAATGGATTTAGTGGTCGAAAAAATAAAGGGTTTCATGGGTACCTACCTATACACAAAAAGTTTATCGTCTAAATTAACTTTAGGTAGTGTATCTTTTTTTCTGACTAATAATCTTGAGTATGTTGCCAATCGCCCTCACGACCTTTTATTTGAATGCGCTTTGTTGAGCACCTATAGCCGAGGCTTTTTTAAAAGCGGGACGAGCCTGAAGCCTCGCCAGATAGTCTTTGACCTGTGGCGTATACCTGTTGTCTAACCCCAAAGATTGCCCCAAATGCAACGCATATCCCACTGCGATATCCGCTATGGTGAAACGACCATCACACAGGAATTCCCGAGATTCAATGTGCGCATCGAGGCGCCGTAAACGCGCAATAAACCAGGCCGCATAATCCTCTACGGCCTGAGGCAAGCGGCGAGCTTGTGGCTCTAATCTGCTGTAGCGCAACACAATGGTTTGCGGGAATGTCAGAGTGGCATCGCTATGATACAGCCAATTTAGATAATCGCCGTATTCAACATGATCCGGTTTCAGGCCAAATTCATGCTTGTTATATTTTTCAACCAGATAATGACAGATACCACTCGATTCCGTCATGGTGGTATTGTCATCTTCAAAAAAAGGAACGGTTCCCAGCGGATTTATCGCCAAAAATTCCTTTTTGAAAAAACGCGGCGGGAACGGAAGCACCTCCACCTCGTAGGGTAGTTGCATTTCTTCCATCGCCCACAGAGGACGCAAAGAACGAGCGTTATGACAGTGCCAAAGTTTCATTTTCATATCTACAATCCATATTGCCTTGCGGCCAAGTCGCACATAATTTATCCCGAACTGCCCACAATAGCATTGCAACGTACCTCTTGGTAGACACGCAAAATATGTCTGCTATTTCGATGCTAATTGCCCTTTAGATTAGAATATACCAATGACGCTGGTGGCAACCTATAAATACGATGGAGTGCTCCGTTTTCAAATCATTACTAACAACACAATTCAACGTTTAGCTGAAAATAGCTGCCTTAGGGAACGGTCGGTTTGTTTTCATCATGTGCGCTTCGAGCGATCATACGACTGAATGAAACGCGACGGGAAAGTGACCCCTTTGCTTATGAACCACTGACACTGCGCTCGACATCCCATGATTACTCAAAGTGACCACTTTCAGCACACCATAACCCACCATACCCCGCCATAACCCGCCATAACCCGCCATAACCAGACAAGAACATAAATCAGGGAATAGGGGCTGTATGTATTGATTTCGCCACGGTCAAAAAATACCTAACGTAGACTTGCTGGTATCTGCTGGATAATTTTGCGTAATGTAGGTTGCGTAATATTGAGTAATTTAGCCTTTAGCTGTTGACTAAAATCCTGTTGCAATACCGCTGAAAACAATAATTTTTCAATTTCACTCCATAGGTTTTCACCTGTATGGCTGTTTATTATTTGCGCTAACATCCTGGTACAGCGAACCGTCAATTCCTGGATTTGCGGCTGGTTAAATTGTATATCCCTAAGTTTAGCGTGACGTCGGCGCAGTGTTGATTCTGATTTATTTAACTGTTTCGCCACTTGATAAAGGCTATCCCATTTGGCTAAACATAACTCCAGCCATAGTTTTTCTAACCACAAACTGACACAGAGCACAGTCGGTTGTTGGCTCGCCATAATCACTACTTCGCTTAGCACCATGTCTATTTGTTGTAGATCATCATCAGTCGGGGCGGCAATAGATGCTATGGGCGCCCCAGAGTTAACATCGTTGTTAGCCGTGTCATTGCTATCATGCAGATCGTCTAAGTCTAAATGTTCAGGTTCGACAACAGACCCTGAACATAGGATCACGGCGCGCATGATGCAGTTTCGCAATTCACGAACGTTTCCCGGCCACCCATAAGCGCATAACTTACTGATAGCCGTATCCGAAAATCCCCTGATCTTTTTATTATATTGCTGACTAAATTTGTGCAAAAAGTGTTGTGATAATAAGAGCGGGTCATCATCACGCTGATGCAATGGCGGTAAATTGAGGGTAAATACATTGATGCGATAAAATAAATCAGCGCGGAAACGCCCTGCAGCGACTTCATCCGTTAAGTTACGGTTGGTGGCCAGTATCAACCTAACATCGACTTTTTGTACCCGTTGATCGCCTACAGCTACATAGGTTTTTTCTTGTACAAAACGCAATAATTTCGATTGTATATCTAAGGGTAGCTCCCCAACTTCATCAAGAAACAGTGTACCACCATCAGCCTGAGCAATCAGACCTGGCTGGTCACTGCTTGCCCCAGTAAACGCACCCTTTCTATGACCAAATAATTCACTTTCGATAAGTTGTCTCACTAGGGTACTGCAATCTACGGTGATAAAGGGTTTGTCAGGATGTAAACTTTGCTTGTGGATCTGCAAAGCAATCCCCTCCTTACCTGTGCCAGACTCACCAATAACCAGTACCGATACATCGGTAGGAGCGACAAGTTGCACCTGTTGCATCAATGCGTGCATGGCTGGCGATTCAAATAATAACGCTTGCTCACCAGATTGCTGAGGTGCCACAACCTGGTTGTTTTTATCTTGCTGCAAAAGGATGATACGGTCGATTTCGGCGGCTAAATTCGGTGTAACTTGTTGCAACTTTCCGATACACGTTTCAGCGAAACTCTGCTCTTGTCTTTTCCAAAAGACCGTCAACACACCTAAACATTTCCCCTTAATAACAAGGGGAATAACAGCACTGTAATAGGATACTAATTTATTAAAAGGAATAATGTCGCTAGCACACGCAGCCAATTTACTATTTTTTTGCACCCAGTGATGAATTTTTGCTACGTCTACCTCGTCGCTAATAGCACTGCAGGATAAACTCGTTAAATTATCACCTTGTTTCAAATACAGTCCGCTAAATTCGCTTTGCAAGCCTGTAGTGAGTAACTGGCAAATTTGTGTGGAAAATGAGTGTAAAGAGTGAGTAGTGCCAATAAGACGAATAATGTCCCACTGCAAAGTCATTAACCTAAAGTCATCCCCTGGCACCTCACAGAACTTGCCACTCATAGGATCCAAATTGGCCAATATTTTAGTATCTAATTGTGCTTGCCAACTCACAAGCTTACCACCATCTATACTACGAGCAGCTTGCATCGCAGAATTTGCGCGGCGAAATAATTCCAATGACGATTGCTGGCCTAATTGCTCTTCGGCTTCCATAGTGGCCAAACCCACACTGAACTCTAGATTGATTTTCTTGTGCGAAAATAGCTTATTACCCAGCATTTTTAGCATGCGTGTAGCCAAGATCTGCCCTTGTTGTTCGTTGGTATCAGGTAAATATGCTGCAAATACAGCCCCCTTATAACGACTAGCAAAATCATCTGTACGCAACATGTTAGCTATATTAAGCATGATCTCATTGAGCACCTGATCCCCCAGTTCCCGGCCATACTCTTGATTACAATCAGAGAAACCATCAGGATTGATCAGCAATAAGGTCACCGGTTCTCCAGGAGCCTTCAATTCATCGGCCCACTCCTGATTTTGCCAACTGGCCACCTGGCGCAAAATAAGGAGCGTCTCATCATTATGCAGCGGCCCAACAAAGCCGTCTGCCATTATGACAGTGTTATCTAACTGAATGGGAAAAGGCGGTAATCTGGTCATCGAATGCGTCCCCTTCACATCCGATAGAATATGCTGCATTCTGTTCTTAGCCATACTCGAGGGAATTTGTAAGCTAGCAAACCAGTCTTGGCCCACTGCAGGTTGCCCCGACGCCCCCAGCAAGGTTGACAACTGTGGGTTAAGCCTAACGATTTTGCCATCGGTATTTAAGATTAGCGATAACTCGCCAATGCAGTCAGACAATAAGGCGAGTTTATGCACAACACGTTGTCTATCTTGGATCTGGTTATTGTTGTGTTTCAACAAGGATAAAATCGTCAGTAATGCACCTGACGCTCGCCAATCCACAAACCAATGGCTGGGCAATGGGAGATGGCTGGCCAAATCGTCTGTATTATCAGCTAACCAATATACTTGCTGATTTGCCAAGCTGTGCTGGTGAGCAAGAGAATTTGCGTGCCCTTTATCCTGACAAACCACCAGCATCAGTCCTTGCGGCTCAGATTTACCCAGCGGCGTCACCTCAAAGTGAAATTCTGTTTTTGCCACTAGCGACTGTAACTCAGTGACGATGGGGCCATGGTCTTGCCCAACATAAAGTGTAATTCGCTCTGCACCATCAGCTTCAGGGGCACTAACCGGATAAGCTGTCAGCATACCTCTGACATCAGGTGGCTAAAGTCTTGGCTTAACAAAGCGGGAATATATTGAGCGGCTACCGGGCGAGAAAATAAATAACCTTGCAGTAATAACTGTTTTGATTTTTGCAAGATCGCAATCTGGCTGCTGTACTCAATGCCTTCAGCAATCACCCCTAGTTTTAAGCTTCCAGCCAATGCCAATATGGCTTCAACAATCGCCCGATCATCAGGTGCTGAATTGATATCGCACATAAACGAGCGGTCAATTTTGAGAATATCTATAGGGAACCGTTTAAGGTAGCTAAGTGAAGAGTAACCGGTACCAAAATCGTCAACGGCCAGCGATATACCTAAGGATTTTAACTCGATCAAACGCGCGATATTCTCTTCGGCATCACTCATGATCACCGATTCAGTTAACTCTAATTCAAGTAACGACGGGGGTAACTGACTTAATTTTAATACACTAGCTACAATCTGTGTAAAATCGTGTTGTCTAAATTGATGGGCCGAAACATTGATCGCCATGCGAACAGGTGTTCCCATGTCCATCCATTTTTTAGCCTGATAGCACCCTTGTTCTAACACTTGTCGCCCGAGTTCCGTGATCAAGCCTGTTTCCTCAGCAATAGGAATAAACTCATCTGGAGGAATCATGCCACCTTGGGGTGGAAACCAGCGCACCAAAGCCTCGACGCCTACAATACGTCCCGAGTCGGCACATATCTGGGGTTGGTAAAAAGGGACTATTTCATGGTTTTTAAGCGCCTGACGCAGGTCTTGCTCCAGTTGCAAACGAGCAGCCGCTTTGGCGTTCATAGAATCTTGATACAACTTAAAACAGCAACCACCGGATTGCTTGGCAAAATACATGGCGGTATCGGCATTTTTGAGCAAAGTTTGCCCATTTTCACCGTCGTAGGGAAATATCGAAATCCCTATACTTGGGGTGATCACCACCTCAAATCGATCTAATTGAAAAGGTCTACTTAAGCTACGGATAATACTTTCAGCCAGCAGCACGGCCTCATTAGGATCGTTTACGCGGCTCAGAAAAATAGTAAACTCGTCGCCGCCAAAACTAAAAAGTGGAGGTTCTTGGGTTGCTAATGTGCCCCCCATTTGAGCAAACACATCACCGTCTCGCAAATTGGCTTGTAAACGAAGTGCCACCTTTTTCAATAGCTGGTCGCCGTAACTGTACCCCATAGTGTCGTTTATACGTTTGAATCGATCGAGGTCAATAAATAGCATGGCCGCTTGATAATTGTTACGCTGTGCCATGGCTAAAGAATGTGGCAGGTCTTGCATTAAATACTGACGATTGGGTAGACCCGTTAGGGGATCGTAAAATGCAAGTTTATAAAGCTCCTGCTTTTGCGTAATCAAATCTTCAAAGGCTTGGCTGGCGCGCAAAATATAGTTAACGCGCTCACCCAGGATCGGCCACTTAATGGGCTTGGCAATAAAGTCTGTTGCCCCCACTGCGTAAGATTTGTGAATAGAATCCAGATCGTCGGAACCGGTTACCATAATAATCGGAATATGCTTGCCTTTTTCATGGCCGCGAATATATTGACAGACTTCAAACCCGTTCATTTTTGGCATAGACACGTCTAGCAATATTAAAGCTGGGGTATGTTTTTCAAAGAACTCGATTGCGCGCTGGCCATTTTCCGCTTCTAATACCTCAATGCTGTCGGTGGCGAGGGTTTCTTTCATTAAAATCCGAGCGGTGAGATCATCATCACACACCAGAATTTTAATTGTATTTTCCACTGTCATTTCTAAATATATCCAATTTCGCACAACTGATACTGAATGAAGCATCAAGGCTCTGTACTAACACGGTTATTTCATGGTGCTCATTATTGCTCAATTTGACTTCTAATTCTCTACACAATTCGTATAAGGCTTTGGCGCCAGAATTCCCGGCCATTGACTTCAGTGCATGGGTAATGTCTGCTATCACAGAAACATCGATGTCATCCTCACTCACATGCTCGTTAAGGCGCGCAATGAGTTTTTTGGCTTCTTGGGTAAAGGCATCCAATACGCGACAAAAGACCGGTTTGCCCGTCTCTCGCGAGATCTTCAACAAGGTGTCCACTGTCTCCATGTCCAACACCTGATCCTCAGAGTCCAATTCGTCTTCATTACTGGTGCACATAGAGGCGTTCTGCTCTGTTACCTGTCCTAACGAATACGGTAAACGAGACTCAGGCAAAAAACGTAAAAGCGTTTGTTCTAATTCTTGCAAAGAGAAGGGTTTAGACATCACTTCATTCATCCCCGCATCCAAACATTGCTGATTTAGATTATCCCCCATACCAGCGGTAAGGGCAACGATGGGAATATTGGGCCAATTTTTGCGGATCGCTTTGGTTGCTGCGTATCCGTCCATAACGGGCATCTGGCAATCCATTAACACCAGATCTGGTTTTTGTAAATTAACCTGCTCAACGGCTTCGGCTCCGTTATCCGCTAACCATACTTCACAGCCAAGTAATCCCAACATGCTTTTCGCCACTTCCTGGTTGGTCATACTGTCTTCTGCAACCAAAATGTTGGCCTGAAACTTCTGATAATTTCGGTAATGTTCGTTTAGGCAATTTTGCTCTTCGTGATCAATTCCTAAGGCAACATTAAGACTCTTTTGAAGACCGCTAAAGTGCACCGGAAGCGGTAAAACATTACGATATTCATGATCTTGCCACTGAGAAGTGGGCAGCAAACAAATCCAGTTTGATGGTGAAATTCCGGCCTCTTGTAACAATGATTCAGACTCTGGAAGACTAATCCATAAGCCTGTTTTAGCGGTTGCCAGTTCCGATTTAATACGTTGCACATGCACTGTTTTTATATGTAACTTCTTTAACATAGTGGCGATAGACAGTCCTAGCCCGGGGCTTAGATTAACCAAATGCACAGTAGGACACTCACTGATGGCCACTGGCTCTTCAACTGTGTGTTCGATTAGTGGTAAGTCAATAACTAAACAAAAACAACTGCCTTCGCCTATTTTGGAGTGTACCTCTAAGGTTCCCCCCATAAGGGAGGATAACTGTTTACATATGGCTAGACCTAGACCTGTTCCGCCGTATTTTCGAGTTGTCGAGGCATCCGCCTGGGTAAACATTTCAAATACTTTGTGCTGACGGTCAACTTCCATACCAATGCCAGTATCTTGCACACATATTTCAAATCTGCCGTACTGGTATCCCGATGCATCTTTGCCAGACTGAGGAGCACGATAAGGCAATCGCTTGACGATAACATTGACTTCTCCGCGCTCAGTAAACTTAATGGCATTAGTGGTGAGATTGGCAATGATCTGGCGCAGCCTGGCAGGATCGCCATAAACCTGGGGTAATGGCTCACCCGACAGAACAGCGTTTAAGTAAAGGCCTTTGGTATTAGCCGCTTCACTAAATAAATCACACACCTCTTCAAGTAAGGCTTCTAAATCAACAGGCACTGACTCCAATGTTGCTTTGCCTGCCTCTAACTTAGAAAAATCCAGAAGATTGTTCAGAAGATCCAATAATAATCGGCCGGAGCGGTAGACCTGCTGTGCAAAGTGTTGCTGCTTAGGTTTAAGATCTGAACTTAGTAACACTTCGGTCATGCCCAGCACACCGTTCATTGGGGTACGAATTTCGTGGCTCATAATGGCTAAGAAATCGCTCTTCTCTTTACTGGCTAGCTCTGCCAGTTCCCGCGCTTTTTGTGTCTCGTTCATACTAAGCCCAAGCTGTTGATTTGCATGAAGTAATTCAGCGGTGCGCGCTTCCACCTTATCTTCTAGTTCAATCAGACGCTCTATTGCTCGCAAGCGCTTGCGGCGGTATTGCCAAATAAAGTTCAATACTATCAACAGTACGATGATCAAATAAACGCTATAGGCCCATAAAGTTTTCCATGGCGGTGGCAACATATGTATGGGCAAGTTGATGCCTTGGGTATTCCACAATCCCTGGTTATTACTCGCTTGCACCTTAAGTACATAGTCCCCTGCGGGTAAATTGGTAAAGGTCGCTAAACGACTGTGCCCCAACTCTATCCAATTGGGATCTAACCCTTCAAGCTTGTAGCGATATTCATTTTGTTCTGGAGAATTAAAATCAAGGGCAGCAAATTCAAATGAAATGAAGTAGTCAGTATGATCCAATACCAACCCTTGTAGTGTTTGATAGGGCACATCAAACCAAACTTGCTCATTGAGTTTTTTAATACGCACCAACACGACCGGTGGTATAAATTGGTTATCTTTAATCTCATCCGGGTGAAAGCGCACAAACCCGGAATTGCCGCCAAAATACATAATACCCTGGCTGTCCTTAAAGCCAGCCCCAAAGTTAAACTCGCTGTCATTTAAGCCTTCAGAGGTGTCAAAATTGCGTACTACTGCGGTTTTGGGATTCAACCGTGTTAAGCCGGCTGTGCTGCTTAACCATAAGTGACCCTTGTCATCATCGAGGATGGCGTAAATATGACTGCTGGGCAGGCCATTAAAACTGTCGTAGTGGGTAAAATGGTTGTTCAATGCAGCAATATCTTCTGCCTGCCACTTGTTTACCCCCCCCCCTTGGGTGCCAACCCACAGTTGTCCCTTGGGATCTTGATAAAATGACCACGCCATTGAAGCCGACAAACTATCGACATTATCTGGTTGATGCTCAATGTGGTCAAAATCCAAGTTGACGGGATCAAGCAAATTAATCCCCGACACGGTGCCCACTACTATCGTACCGTCAAGGAGCTGATGAACCGCCAGTACGCGATCGCTGTTTAAGCTGCGAGGATTATTTTCATCAAAGCGATAATGGACAAATTCGTCACTTCCCGCCGGTAAGTAGTTTAAACCGCCACCAAAGGTGCCCACCCAAATATTCCCAAAGGTATCAGGGAAAACACTGGGAACCCCATTAAAACTTAAACTGGTTGGATCATCAGGATCATGTACGTAGTATTTAATTTGCTGATTATCAACATTCAGTCTGCCTAAGCCACCGCCGCGGGTACCAAACCACAACATATTGTGATCTCCACTGACTGTCATCACCCGTGCATCGCGCAGAGCCGGCTGACTGTCTTTGTTGAGCACCCGTAGCACGTCGCCATGACTGTTTAGTTGAGTTAACCCTCCATAACTGGCCACCCAAATCGCTGACTCCCCTGCTGATGACTGGGTTTCAGCAAAACCCTGGATAACATTGCTGGCCAGACCTGAATCTATATGTTCGAAGGCTACTTCGATACTTTTGGTAACGCCGCTATAGGTACCAAACCATAGTAAACCCGATGGATCTTGTAAGATTGACAGAACCTTACTATGACTCAATCCACTGTCTTTGTTGTAGGTCGTAAATTTGTCTCGGCCGTTCCACAAACTAGCTCCCGCTTCAGTTCCCAGCCAAATACGTTGCTGCTGATCTTGATAAATGGTGTGAACCAGATTGGCAGCCACACTATCGCCTTGGTTTTCATGATGCTGCCAAGTCGTAATGTTCCCCCCTTGGGGGTCGCCAACACTGATACCCGCATCATGACTGGTCAGCCATAAACGCTGCTGCGCATCGATAAATACCTGGGTTAATCGATCACTAAAAAGCGCCGTACTGGAGCCCGTATAAAAACGGGTCAGCTGTTGGCTGGTTTTATCCAGTTTGAGCAAGCCATTACCATCAGTGGCCAGCCAAATGGCATTGGCATCTTCAGTAATGGAGGTAACCGCGGCATCTTTGTCTAAGCCGGGTAAAAGTTCGCGGGTGTTAAAGTGCTCGAAAACCATATTATCAGGGTTGAATCGGCTAAAATTACCATCGCGATAACCAAGCCAGATGAAATTCTGCGAGTCTAAATAGAGGGACACCTGCCTATTTGAGGTAGGTTTAGCTGATGAATTATCGCCTTCCTGCCAGACTGAAAAAGTCTGATTGGCGGAATTAAATAAATTCAGGCCTCCCCCGTCCGTGGCTACCCAAAAGCGTTTTTTATGATCTTCGAGCACAGCACGAACATTATCAGAACTGAGTGAATCGGGTTTACGGGGATCAGAAATAAAGCTCAGCAGTTGATAGCCATCATAGCGACTCAAGCCTTCTTGAGTCACCACCCAGAAATAACCAGTACTATCCTGATAAATTTGTCTGACGGTATTCTGGGACAGCTGCTTATTCAGATCCGCTGGTGAAAACGTAAAGTTTGGACTCTGAGCAGATCGCAGGCCACAGCTGAAAATAAGGGTAAAGACTAGCCACAAAACCGCGTTTATATACATAAGTGCCTAACGTTTTTTATTTTTGTAAATAAACCATCCTAAAGCCTGATATAAGTCTATAAATCAGTTTTATATAACCCTTTGAACGGTAAAACCAGTGCATATTGGAAGAATTAAGGCCGTTGTAGCCACAATACAGACACTAATATGAACGATTGCTACTTGTGTATAAATAGCGACAAAGCAGTGATGCGTCAAGCCCGAGGATAGGCTTTTACACAGACCCCGTAATAACCATGAAAACACGGTTCCTGCGGTTATTACGAGGTTGGCACAACTTATTCTTGCAGCATGAAGTTTTCTTGATTCATGTGTGCTTCTTCCCACATAAAGGCCTCTTCCCACATAAAGGCTTCTTCCCACATAAAGGCTTCTTCCCACATAAAGGCCTCTTCCCACATGAAGGCTTCTTCCCACATAAAGGCTTCTTCCCACATGAAGGCTTCTTCCCACATGAAGGCTTCTTCCCACATGAAGGCTTCTTCCCACATAAAGGCTTCTTCCCACATAAAGGCTTCTTCCCATACCTCGAACTCGAACCCTTTGATGTAGTAGTTGCCGTTTACATCTTTACGGGCCGCGCCCATGTAGTGTTGCTCACCACTTAGATCAGCAGCGATATCCAAGCCGTTATTAGCGCAACCCGATTCTTTGGATTCAACAGCCCGAACAGCATTCACACTTCCCGCACCCTGCTGGAAAGGGCTATAAGCTAATTTCCCATCAACCTGAGCCATAGTGGTGCTGCTCATAAGACGACATTTCACATCGTTAGCACTCAAACCGGGATCGTTTTGCAGCATAAGCGCGACAATACCGCTTACTACCCCAGAGGATTGTGAGGTACCCGACATAATAAAGCGATCTTCTCCCACCTTATACTGGGGGAATTTACTTGGCACATACATATCTTTGCTGGCCAAACTAAACATATGGCCACCCGGTGCCACCAGATCAGGCTTAATAAAGGCTTCGTGCGTTGGGCCTTGTGATGAAAATGACAGTAAGGTGTCATCATTTTGGTTGTCTTGGGTATAATTATCGCTGATGCCACCTACGCTAATAACGTAAGGTACGTTTGCAGGCACACCAATAGTCATGGCTTTTGGTCCAGTATTACCGGCAGAGGTAACCACCACTATGTCCTTTTCCCATAACGTCATAACAGCTTGGTTTATAGCATCATTCCAATAGTTCGAACGGGGCGGCGCACCAAAGGATAAATTCACAACGCGAATATTCAGTGCTTCGTGATTATCAGCGATGTACTGTAACCCGCGCAGCACATTCAGATAGGTACTATGTCCATCTTCGTAAAACGCCTTAACTACCACTAAGTTGGCATCAGGCGCGACCCCCTGATAATAACTACGCATTTTGCCATCAACGACCACGCGGTCACTGTTAGCAATAATACCGGTAATATGAGTACCGTGACTGTTTTCATCGGTGACACTTTGCGCGGCAACGTCTCTATCCTCAATCGCATCGTAGGCCGCCTTGATCCTGGTGTTGTTAGCGGTGTCGTTACTTAGGGCGCTATGAGCAGCCCAAAGGCCACTGTCAACAACGGCGACAGTCACATTAGTTCCGGTAATACCTTTATCATGTAGCTCGTCAGCACCGATTTGGTTGACATAATAGCTGTTGCTGTCGCCTTCATTCGCTTGAGTGTCATAGCCTTTAACTAAGCTTCTGTCACAGTTTTCTTTGAAACTTACATCCATCGAAAAGTCGCGTTGCTGGTAATTTTTAACGCCATCTTTTATAAGCGAATTTGCAAACGAAACTTCAACCGTCACATCTTCATAAGGGTCTAATTTTGCAAAATCTTGTAGATATGTGATGTCGATAGATAATTCATTTGAATCAGTGCTTAATGCTCCCGAATAGACCGGTGTACCGTTCACTGCAACAGTAAGAACAGACCCTAACGCTTCGGGCCATTTGAATAGCATATGTTCAATGTTAGCCTGAATATCCCGGGCGTTATACAAATTCCAACGAATGCTATTGTCTGTCAACTGAGCAACGTGGCTGCCATATACCAGGCAGTTGTTAAGAGAGCCCGACGTAAAAACAGGCCCATTTTTAGTCACCGTCATTAACGTTGATAACTTTTTCAGTAACACTAATTGTTTGTCGTTAACCCGCGCCCCTATTCCATTTATTATGGGAAGTTCATGGGTGACAATCCCGCCAATTTTCTTTATTTGGTCCCGCAGCACGGCAATCTCAGCGCCTTGGATCAAGACTTCGTTGTGCCTTTCCAGGACGTTACTCAAAACCGGTTCCTGTTTAGGAGCTTCTAAAGGACCCGGCGTTTTAGAGGTATTGACACTTTTTACAATGTCAGTCACCCCAGAATCGGCACCGGTACCAACACCATCAATAAGTAGAGCAGCAAAGCTAACTAATACTGCAAACAACACTGCACTTTTCTTGCTAAATTTCAGTTTCACTTATATCTCCATCTAAAATTAATCACGCGCTAAATAACAGGCAGTAAACCATATTAGATATTACCGATCTCTCCCCTAGTAAAGCAAGTTACATACCAATTCATATACTGTTGATTTTAATGTGCTTTTATTTAAATTGAAAAAAATGACAGGTTTAAAGCGAAAATTTTGAATGTGAAAAATGACTGCAAAACCACTTTGATTGCAATCATATTTTTTAATCTATGTGGTAAAAGGCCAACTTAGCAAGTTATTAATGGCTTGCTAAGCAAGATTACGGGTGGATGTATGATTTTATTGAAAGTGGTTTGCTCAATTTTGTGGTCAAAAAATAAAAGAAAATGAGTACAAGAGTCAATTTAAATGAACTACACATGTTAAACATGTGTTCATTTTTTTGATTTTTCTATGGCAAAGAAGTTAGAGAGGCAATAATCACCAAGTCGTGTTTTGCAATGAACAAAATGTGAAAGCCTATGTGCCTTGGTTAAATCAGTACGCTATTAAATAAAAAGTATCTATTAACCCATGGGTTTTAATGACCAATCATGCTCACCTTTGATGCATGCATTCTCATGAGGCTAATTTAAAGGATGTTTTGGCATATAACCCAATTTTAGTGACGTCATTCAACAGTATAGTAGGTTATGAAAAGGTAGCCGAAATTGCTAAACTTGCTTACGCGACAAAGCGGCCTATCCTCGATGTAGCAAAAAAATGACAGATATAGATCATCAAGAACTTACTAAGCTATTGGATCCTAAAGATTTAATTTCACCATCGACGATGAAGATAAAAATGAGAATTTAACTTTCAAACAAAAGAGGAATCACAGTGAAGTCATCCAATAAATATATATCAACCCTGACGATACAAGATAAAAGCTATCAATATTTTGACTTGAACAGTGCCGGTAAAAACATAAAACGACTACCTCTGACTGCCAAAATTTTGTTAGAAAACCTGCTGCGCCATAGCAATGAACAGTATGTCCAGCCAGAAGATATTCAAACCTTGGCTAGATGGGACACAAGCTCTTCATTAGATACCGAGATCGCCTTTGTGCCTTCCAGAGTCATATTACAAGATTTTACCGGGGTACCAGCCATAGTTGATCTGGCCGCCATGCGCGATGCAATGTTAGATTTAGGCGGCGACCCGAATAAAATCAACCCACTAAAACCCGTCGATTTAGTGATCGATCATTCTATTATGGTAGATGAGTTTGGGAGCCAAGATTCGTTTAAACACAACACTGAAATTGAGGTGCAGCGTAACAAAGAGCGCTATCAGTTCTTAAAATGGGGCCAAAGTGCCTTTACTAACTTCAAAGTTGTGCCACCAGGTAAAGGGATCGTGCATCAAGTCAACTTGGAATATCTCGCCCGAGTGACCTTTGTTGAAAAACAAGACGGCATGGAAATATTGTTCCCTGATACGCTAGTAGGAACAGACTCGCACACGACAATGATAAATGGCTTAGGGGTTCTAGGTTGGGGGGTCGGTGGCATTGAGGCAGAAGCGGCTATGCTTGGCCAACCGGTCACCATGTTAATACCAGAAGTCATCGGTATGCAGTTGACCGGTAAATTGCCAGCAGGTGCTACGGCCACCGATTTGGTGTTGGCGGTTACTCAGCAACTGCGCAAATTTGGTGTGGTAGGAAAATTTGTTGAATTTTTTGGTACTGGGATACAACACTTAACCGTTGCTGATCGTGCAACCATAGCCAACATGTCACCGGAATATGGTGCAACTTGTGGTTTATTTCCTATCGATGAACAAACCATTAAATATCTAGCGTTGACGGGGCGCAGTCAGCATCAAATAGACATCATAGAAGCGTATTCCAAAGCGCAGGGAATGTGGGGAAGTGAAGCTCAGGAAGAAGCTCAATACCACGACACTTTACAGCTTGATTTAACCAAGGTTGTTTCCGCCATTGCCGGGCCTAAACGTCCGCAAGATAGAATTAATTTAGACGATGCTTCAAGGGCATTTAAAAAATGGATAACTGAGCAAAAAGATCTCGCTATTGCTCCAGAAGATAGCCAACAAGGTCGTTTTGAGAGTGAAGGTGGGCCATTAAATGAACCCTCAAAAACCAGTGTTTCTTGTCATTACAATGGACAAGATTTTGAACTGGATGAGGGAGCTGTGGTCATTGCCGCGATTACCAGTTGCACCAACACGTCGAATCCATCGGTATTAGTTGCTGCTGCACTATTAGCCAAAAAAGCCAATGAACTGGGTCTACAGGCAAAACCTTGGGTAAAAACAAGTTTCGCTCCTGGCTCGCAGGTGGTCACAGAATATTTAAACAAAGCGGGCTTATCTAAAGAGCTTGATCAAATGGGTTTTAACTTGGTGGGTTACGGTTGTACTACGTGCATAGGTAACTCAGGTCCCTTACCTGAACCCATCTCTAAGGCGATAAGAGAAGGTAAACTAACGGTCACCTCGGTATTGTCTGGCAACCGTAACTTTGAAGGCCGGATACATTCTGATGTAAAAGCAAATTACCTAGCGTCACCGCCACTAGTGGTAGCCTATGCAATTGCCGGTAATATGAATATTGATGTGACTAAAGAGCCTTTAGGAACTAGCAAAGAAGGCAAACCTGTTTACCTCAGGGACTTGTGGCCAGACCACGACACGATCCAGAGTATAGTCACAGAAGTTGTCAACGAAGCGATGTTTACTGATAAGTATGGAAGCATTTATGAAGGTGATGAGGTATGGCAAAACCTAGAAGCGGTTGATGCCAACATTTACAATTGGCCTGAAAGTACCTATGTCAAAAAGCCCAGCTTTTTTACCGATATGCCCGCTCAACCTGAGGATGTAAAAGCGATTGAGAATGCACGTTGTTTATTGAAGTTGGCCGACAGTGTCACTACCGATCATATTTCACCTGCGGGATCCATTGGCAACGATACACCAGCTGCCGAGTACCTGCGTAAAAACCAGATTGAGCCTAAAGACTTTAACTCTTATGGTTCCCGTCGTGGTAATCACGAAGTGATGATACGCGGTACCTTTGCCAACGTTCGACTTCGCAACGAACTCGCCCCTGGCACAGAAGGTGGGTTTACCTGCAAGCAGCCTAGTGGTGAGGAAATGACCGTGTTTGCGGCAGCGCAGCAATATATCGCTGATAATGTGCCTACAATTGTGGTTGCGGGTAAAGAATATGGCACCGGCAGCTCTCGTGATTGGGCCGCGAAAGGACCATTATTACTGGGAGTAAAGGCAGTCATTGCAGAAACTTACGAGCGAATTCATCGCTCTAACCTGATTGGTATGGGGATTTTGCCCTTACAATTTATGTCAGGAGATGGAGCGAACACCTATGAGTTGGATGGCACAGAGCGCTACTCTATTGAAGCGGTGCAAGCAAAGCAAAAACAAGCCAAGGTAAAGGTTACAAGGGAAGACGGTAGTGAGTTCAGTTTTAATACCGACATTCGCATTGATACGCCAAATGAGTTTGAATACTTCCGACACGGCGGCATTTTGCAATATGTGATACGTTCATTGCTATAGAAAAATTAGTTTAAAAGTGGAATAAGGCTCTCTTTACAGAGAGCCTTATTTAATAGCTTAGCCATGCACCGCCGCATAACCCGGCTCACCATTAAAATTGTATAAGTTCTCGGTTTTAACCACGTCGAATCCGGCTTCGTGAAGACGCGACTGCACGTTAAGTACTTCAGTAAAACTTAACTGCATTGTGGGTGACATAAATCGGCAGCGCCAGTGGTCCACACAATACGTTTCAGAAAAACCCTCTGGCCATACTTTTACGCACCGATTAGTCATTAACTTCAGCTCAAGCTTCGCAGTGCCATACTTTATTGATTTATCACCCAGTTTTTGAGGGATGCCGTCTTGCCACTGAAGAAAAATATCGATGCCGACTAATTCTTTTTTACAGGGTACTTTATGCCCAACCACAGGTAACTTAAGTGGTTTGCTTCCCTCATATGAAGGGGCATTGAGCTGCTTAGGTGATTGACCTAAATTGGCGATGACTGCGTCAGCGAATTCGAGCGTTCCCAATAGTGCTTTGCTTTTACCCTCTTTATAAATATCAGCGGTATGCAAACCTTGCTCAAGCGTAAACAACCAAGCATGATGGATTTTTTCAGCGACATCGTTCTGCCCAATATGAGACAACATCTGGATTGCGTCGTGCAACAAAGCGGATGGGTTGGCGATGTTTTTACCGGAAATATCCGGTGCTGAGCCATGGATTGCCTCAAACATTGCACAATGGTCGCCAATATTTGCTGAACCCGCCATACCTACAGAACCGGCTATTTGCGCAGCCACATCTGAAATGATGTCACCGTACAAGTTTGGCATAACAATAACGTCAAAGTATTCTGGCGTGTCTACAACTCTAGCAGCACCAATGTCGACCATCATGCTGTCATGTTTAATATCGGGATACTCAGCGGCAATATCTTTGAATACTTGATGAAACAAACCATCGGTTAATTTCATGATGTTGTCTTTCACAAAGCAGGTTACGCGCTTGCGATTTTGCTGTTTTGCATATTCAAAAGCATAACGGACAATTCGCTCACAGCCCGGTCGCGTGATCAATTTTAGGCACTGATAAACTTCTTCGGTTTGTCTGTGTTCAATACCAGCATACAAATCTTCTTCGTTTTCTCGCACGATAACAAGATCCATAACCGGATGTTTGGTTTTAACAAAGGGCGCATACGAAATGCAGGGGCGAATATTAGCGTACAAACCTAGCGCTTTGCGCATCCTGACATTTAGGCTTTTATAGCCGCCACCTTGGGGTGTGGTAATTGGGACTTTTAAAAAAACATTGGTTCTTCTTAATGACTCCCAAGAGCTAGCTTGGATACCATTGGTTTGCCCGCTTAAATATATTTTTTCGCCAATCTCTATAGTTTCAGGGGCAATTTGCGCGCCTGCGGCCTCTAAAACCTTGAGCGTTGCGTGCATAATTTCGGGGCCAATACCATCGCCATAAGCGACTGTGATAGGAACGATAGGATGTGTCATAAAACTCCAAAGTTGTTGACCAAATAGTATTAAATCGCGTTACATTGGGAGCATTGTAATGACAATTTTCATCTGTAATGAACGTTTATTGATGCGTGAAAATGGCTCTGGCACCAGATACGCTATCGAAGCCTTTTTTAAGGAAAGGGGCATTAAAGTGCAAAACCCAATTACCATTGCGAGCAACGAAGCAATTAAAGAATATGTGATGGCGGGCTTAGGTATTGGGATTATTGGCAGCATTTTGTTGCATTAAGATATGCAACCCTAGAGGTGCCAGACCTCCTTTAGCCTCTGATTTTACTTGTAACTGTTTAAAGAAATCCAGTGAAAAGTCACGACGATTGTTTTCTTGGAAGATGTCAAAACCGGCCTGCTGTGAAGCCTGTCTATAGTGCAATGGAGTCGATAATTTACTGGTACTGCTATCTGTGGCCCATGGAACAGGATACGTTAACTCTCCATCCTTTTGACGCATAATGTCATAAACACCAAACACCGCCCCAGGTTTTAATACTCTATATATTTCAGTAAATAGCGATACTTTATCGTCAATATTCATGCCCACATGAAGCATAAAGCCGCCATCAAATGCATTATCTTGATAAGGCATCGACAAGGCACTCCCTTGAACAAGGGATACAGATCTCTCAAGATTTAACCCGTGACATAACGCTTTACCGGTTTCTATGTACTCAAGTGCTAAGTCGATGCCTGAAACATGGTGTTTGTGTTTTAATGCCACATATCGAGCAGCCCCTCCTAACCCACAACCTACGTCCAGCAAGTCACTTGATTTAGCAAAATTAAGTTGCTTAAGCAGATGCTCAGTGGCTAAACGTCCGCCAACATGAAATTCATCAACAGCAGCAAGATCCTCGATGGTTACGGTATCGATAGTTTTACCCATAACCAGAAGCGCTATTTTAATAGCATCAAGCAAATTGCCATGTAAATAATGATCCGCTACCGATTTATCATACGACATAAATAGAGACTTCCATGATTAACGATTTAAAATGTAACAGCTGACTGGCACAACATTGTAGCCTATATATATCATGTCCTCACTGCAGCCTTGTTACTCGAGGCCCATGTTCCACTAATGACTAACCTCTAGTCACAATTTGATTTTCCACATATATTATATCGATACAAAAAACCGATAATTAAAAGAAAAATATATTGGAATGTATGCTGCATAGTCTTGGAAGTATTTTAATGCCGTGACAATATGTTCTGTAGCCCGTAAGGTACGCTGTTTAACAGAGTATTTATTAGTATGCATCGTGCTTCTTTTTTGATAAAAAAATCTGTACCTGCCTTTCTGCCTTATAAATGTCTCTATTTTTTATTAGGCTGTTTATTTCTCTCATCCTGTAGCGATACATCTCAGCTTAAGTCCCCTCCCGTTGCTCGCCAAGGGGTCATGGATCTTTCCCAATGGAATTTTGAAAAAGATGGTGTTGTCAGACTTGACGGTGAATGGGGATTTCATTGGAAGCAATTATTGGCCCCGGACGCATTTTCCACGCTAGACATGCCCCAAAAACAAGACTTTGTGAAATTACCAAGTTCTTGGAACGGGTATCAAGTGAATGGTGAGACACTTGGTGGTGACGGTTATGCCACCTACCACCTGCGTATCATCACAAACAACCGCCACAACAAATTGATGTTTAGAACCAGCTGGATGGGCACGTCTTACAATTTGTTTGTTAACGGAAAACTGATCGCCTCCAATGGTGTTGTGGCAACAACACTCGAAACAATGACACCTGAATACTTGCCTCTAATGGCAAGCTATCAAGCTGACGGTGACTCACTGGATGTGGTGTTACAGGTCGCTAATTTCTTCCACACAGAAGGTGGTGCTTGGTATCCTATAGAAATAGGATTAGAGTCCCAGATAATAAATATAAGAGAAAGCCATCTTTCCGTTGACCTATTTTTATGCGGCGCTATTTTCATCATGGGCATATATTATTTAGGTCTCTATCTATACCGCAGGAAAGAGAAGTCATCGCTTATGTTCTCAATATTTTGCCTATTAATGGCATTTCGCTCACTGTTAACCGGCGAACTCTATCTACCCTCTATTTTCCCTGGTATAGAATGGAGCCTATTGGTTCAACTGGATTATCTTAGCTTTTATTTGGGCGTGCTATTTTTTGCAACATTCATCCATGTGCTATTTCCGAAGTTATATTCTCAGTATTTTTTAAATGGCTACATTGTTATTTGTATCCTATTTTCACTGACAGTTGTGGTTTTACCCGTCAATATATTTACCCAATATATTCCTATCTTTCGAATGCTTACTGTCATTTTCGCCTTATATACCACTTATATACTTATAGTGGCCGCTTTGAAAAAAACACCAGGCTCTATGACACTGTTAGCAGGTGGCGTTTTTCTATTTCTATCGATTATTAGCGACGTAATTTATCAGCAAGGTCTAGTCGACCATTATTTTTTCTTTAGCTCAGACCTTGGATATTTTGTTTTCATTTGTTCTCAATCATTAATACTTATGATGAGATACACCAATGCTTTTAACGAATCTGAACGATTATTAGCGTCGGTTAATCGAGCTGAAAGCGCAACGCTGGCGAAGTCGCAGTTTTTGGCAAAAATGAGCCATGAAATTCGCACCCCCTTGAATGGCATACTCGGGGTTGTGCAACTTATGGGAAAAACAAAACTGACACAACTTCAGGAAGGTTATCTAAAACTAGTGGGTGACTCCGGTGCGTCGCTTCTGAACATTATTAACGACATTCTCGATTTATCGAAAGTCGAAGCCGGTAAAATGACCTTAGAGGAAAGATCATTCAATCTAGAGACGTTAACCCAAGACGTGTTATCTCTTTATCGTGCCCAGGCAAGCCAGAAGTCGCTGGAACTATCTCTAGAGTATGATACGAATTTAGCCAAAGTTTTTATAGGAGATTCTATCCGTCTCAATCAGGTGCTACTGAACCTAACAAATAATGCCATCAAATTTACCGAGCAAGGCGCTGTCACCATTCAAATAAGGGGCACGACATTCACGGAAACTCACTCTGGGCTGGAAATAAAAGTTAAGGACAGTGGTATTGGTATCTTACCCAATGATTTGGAAACGCTGTTCGATTCATTTAAACAAGCTGACGAATCGACAACACGAAAATACGGTGGAACAGGATTGGGGTTGGCCATCAGCAAACAAATTATCGATCTGATGGGCGGAAGTATCAGAGCACAAAGTGAGCCACAAGTAGGTTCGACATTTATAGTGTCATTGAATCTGCAGCGTGATGAAAACGACCACCAAGAAGAATCCGCTGAACATGACGATGACGATAAAGGTGAAGAATTAACCACTAAAACCAAATTATTAGGCCACGTACTGGTGGTAGACGATAGCGATATTAATCGCATTATTGTGCAATACATGCTCGAAGGTTTTGGGCTCACCGTGGCGACTGCTGAAAACGGACAACAAGCCTTAGATCAAATTCAACACCAGCACTTCGCGATGATACTCATGGATTGCGAAATGCCAATAATGGACGGTTACCAAGCATCAAGAACCATTAGAAGTATACAATCACCCAAAGCGCACACACCTATTGTTGCCCTTACGGCAAATGCCTACGATGAAAACCGAAAAAAATGCGAGGCAGCAGGTATGGACGATTTTCTCAGTAAGCCCATTATGGAGGACGCGCTATTAGATATTTTAAAGAAATGGATGAAACACCAGTAACCTACCCCAAGGATCCTACTTAACCTGAACTCTGGTTACTTACCTTTTTGCTCCCAATGCATGCATTGGCAATGACTTTAAAACACAGTGTTAATAATTGATGGCGATGGGCTAATGTTTGTTCACAGAAGCCGTTATCCACTCGGCGACCATGTAACTTTGATAAATAATTATCCTTTCAAACATTCATGCAATAGCACAAATACGCCCCCTATTTTTATCGTTTTAACCCTAAGGTGGCGATGGTGACTGACGTTCAACATTTTGAGTTTCTTTGGCTGGACTTGGTTTTTTCGTTTTCACAATTGGCCAAAACAATTGTTCAGCCCATTCTGCTTTTCGCATCCCCTCAACCCCATAACTTAACGGGTACTGGCGGGTTATTTTGGCAGTGCCAAATAAGATATCCCAAAAGAAAAACATATTGCCGTAGTTTCCTTTGTAGTTAGTTGCTGGGTCGTCTTTACGTAACCCGTGGTGGCCGCTGTGCGTGGAAGGCGTAGATATAATTCGTTCTAGCAGCCACATAACTGGGTGTAACAACGGGATTTCATAGAGCGCTTTATCCCATTTCCATTCTGAGTGTGCCCCCATAATAATGGCTAGTTTGGCAACGACGTAAAAGGCGTAGGCCCAGCCTAAGCCCAAGTAAATTAATATGCCTGAAATCCATAAGGAAGGCATAAGCAGGTAATAAAAGAAGTTATTACGATATACAATTCTAATACTCATATATTTTGCATTATGGTGAGCTCGATGCAATTTATACAGCGGTATATAATTATGGCTGGTGCGATGCCACCAATATTGTGTCATGTCATCAAATATAATCAGCAGAGCGAATTGCAGCCATATGGAAGTGTCGCTTAACACCCCAGCAAATTGCGGCACAAGTAACGTGGCTAACCAAGCCGCGCTAAATAATATAAACGGTTGCGTAAAAGCGAATAACAGCACACTTCCCACTAATTCAACGATACCGTCTGCTTTGACTTCATTGCTTTTATTAAAGAAACTTGAGTGGCGTGCTTCAATTAATGCAAAAGCAACAAAAATACTGATAATTAATATTTGATAATTCATGGTCTATCCTTTGTTTACATTTCAACTTTATCAGCGGCATACTGAGTAGAATATATACAAGCATAGAATTGAGTGAAATGAACACATCAAATATGGTTAACGCAGCTATGTCAGAAGAATTACTGATGTTATGTGCTAAGTTTGCCCCCATCAAAGAGTACTCAGACAGGTGCACTATCCATAACCGCGGTGAATTAAAATCAGGGTTATCGATTATTTACTGTGGCCAGGTGAAAATTGGCAATTATGGGCTGGATGGTAAGTATCAGCATATGGCGACATTGTCGAAGGCAGATACTTTTGGTGAATTCACCTTGTTTAATAACCTTCCTCGAACTCATCATGCAATGGCAGTAGGAGCAACTAAAGTGATTCAAATGTCTGCCAGTCAATTTAGCCAATGTTCAAAAGAAACGCCTGAATTGAGCTCCTACTTACTTAGTTCAATGGGCCTTAAATTACATATAGCTCTGGAGCGTTTAGATGATATTCAACGTTTACCTACTTATATTCGATTGGCAAAAGTCTTATTGCAATACACAGATAAACAAGGCCATGTGGTTTTGCGCCAAAAGGATTTGGCGGAACAACTGGGGGTAACCGTATTGTGTTGTCATAAATCCATTAAGAAACTTGCTGCTCTATCATTTATAGAAACCTCCTACGGCGCCATTAACATCAAGAATGTGACAGATTTTACGCTGTGGTTAGAGGAAAAAATGAGTTTAGGGCAATTGTAAAAAGTTAACTGAAGGATACCTAACAAGGAGGTTAATTTAACCAACATCCTTTTATTTTTTTGATAAAAATCTACATCCTGCATGTAACCGATTGCCTATATACAAAGCAATACTCTTCGAGTTGTAAGTAAAACATGCCAGACATTTTGGCTCTGGCATGTTCATTATCAATCAATTTATGTTGTGCTCTGTTGTGTATTTAATTCCCTTACTCAGGGCTTAAATCAATACCCAATGAGGCAGCCGCTTTAGCGACATATTTATTAGTTTGCATCCAACCAGTTTTAAGTTCTTCTGCAGTACTTTGATCTTCAAGTGCATCCCAACTGGCTAATAAGTTTTCTGGGGTTTGTTGCTCTGGCGTTAAGTAAATACCGTCAGTTTCTTTAATGACTGCCCTGGCGTATCCCCCTGCCCCGCAGCCTAAAATAGTGCGATTAGGCGCATTTTGTGCCACTAAAGCTAACAAACCAGTAGTCACAGATTCTACTGTCATAAGTTCAAGTACACGTTTGTCTTTAATGAGTTCTTCTGTCATCGCTGTACGCGCTGTGGGTGATAAACAATTCACATAAATATTATTTTTTTGGCCTTCAATACATAAAGTGTTCATTAGGCCCACGACTGCCATTTTAGCAGCACCGTAATTTGCCTGACCAAAGTTACCGTATAATCCTGAAGATGAAGTGGTCATGACGATACGGCCATAATTTTGTTGCTTCATAATATCCCATACGGCCTTAGTGCAATTCGCCGACCCCATGAGGTGTACATCAACAACCAGTTTAAAGTCTTCAATGGGCATATTAGCAAAGGATTTATCTCTTAATATTCCAGCATTGTTGACTAAAATATCGATGCGGCCCCATTTTTCCATTACTTGCTCGACCATAGTCTGCACTTGTTGCATATTCGCAACATTGGCACCATTAGCCATCGCTTCACCACCCAACTTTTCAATTTCGGCTACTACGGCTAAAGCCCCCTCAGACATTGAACCCTCTGCTGCAGCCAAATCATTGACCACCACTTTTGCTCCTCTTGCTGCTAAAGCCAATGCGTGAGAGCGGCCTAAACCGGCACCTGCGCCTGTCACTATTGCTACCTGATTGTCGTATCTAATTGTCATAAGGTCCTCAAATTATAAATTGTGAATGTGAATCTAAATACGCCCTAGAATGACTGATTACTCGAGGCTTAGGGGTTAATGATGATCATAGTTAACCATTGTGCAGTGAGTGCCGGTTTGTCTACCGAATCGATTTCAATAGTTACATCCCAAGTAAGTAAAAATTGCCCAGGTCTTTTTTCAAGCATGTTGGCCAACACCATATGTCCGCGAATTTTGCTATTGACTTTGACAGGCTGTAAAAACCGAATTTTGTCAAAACCATAATTTAATCCCATCAGGGCATTTTCAATATTCACCCCAGCGTCATAGGCAACAGCTGACAACAAAGATAGAGATAAAAATCCATGGGCAATAGTGCTACCAAAAGGCGTTTCTTTTGCCTTCACAGGGTCGATATGAATAAACTGATGATCGTGAGTGGCATCGGCAAAAGTATCTATTTGCTCTTGAGTAATGGTAAACCATCGTGACACACCGGTTTTTTTGCCAATATAGTCAGTTAAGTGTTGTGCTTGCATTGTAAGTGCCATAGAAAAATCCTTTATCCGTCTGATTTTAGAAATGCTTAAAGCAAATTTTGATAGTGGGCTTTTTAACCCTCGCGTGTTGATTTAACCCAGCCTAAGCCGGTAGTTTTTTGCTCAAGCTGCCAAATTTTAGTTGGCACTTTAAAATGAGCAATCAAATCTGAAAGAAACCACTTTAGACTATAATCGTTAATTTCTTTAATACTTTTAATATAGGTAACTGCCCAAGACGCTTATCCAAACTAGGATCGGGTAAGGCGAACTCTGAAGTTTCAATAATTTGAGGGTGTTGATACACAGCAGATAATAATGCCTTTGATCCTGTCTCCATTTAAATAAACCCGTCTTCATCTAAACCTCTATTATTCCACTAATGCAGACAAGGATAAAAATAGTCACGTTGTGTTAATTGACTTTACTCGTTATTCTGATCCCAGAAAAATATCCAGAGACCTAACAATGAAACCATTCGTTACTGCTGCCGCATTTATTCTTATGCTTTTTCATGCTTGTGTAAGCGCCACAACGAGCGTGCTATTTATTGGGAATAGTTTTACATATGGCTACGGCTCTGCCGCCAAGTTCTATGCGGCAGACTCGGTAACCGATCTAAACAATGAGGGTATCGGTGGCGTACCTGCTCTTTTTAAGTCTTTCACTGAACAAGCGGGTCTTGATTATGATGTTTACCTCGAAACGAGGAGCGGCAGTGCACTCGACTTTCATTTAGAAAACAAGCTGGCTGTCATTGGCACTCAACCATGGGACCAGGTCGTGATGCATGGCTTTAGTACTTTGGATAGCAACAAACCAGGTGACCCGGCTCTGCTTGTTGAGACCACAGTGAAAATGTCAACATTTTTGCAGAAGCTGAATCCAAACGTAGAAGTATTCCTTACCGCAACCTGGTCCCGTGCAGATTTGGTTTATCAGGCTGACCGTCATTGGTCAGGCACACCTATAGAAAAAATGGCGTTAGACGTGCGCGCTGGATACGACAAAGCAGCAGCAGCCGCTCCCTCCGTTAAAGCCGTAAATGGTGTGGGTGAGGCATGGTCTCGCGCAATGGCACTAGGCATTGCCGATACTAATCCGTACGACGGTATCGAATTTGGAAAAGTTAGTCTGTGGTCTTGGGATTATTACCATGCCAGCGCCTATGGTTACTATCTTCAGGCTTTGGTGGTATTTGGTAATTTAACCGGGATGGATCCTCGTTCACTGGGTGACAATGAATGCTCTGGTTTCGAGCTTGGCATGTCACGCCATGAAGTCAACATGCTACAACAGGCTGCCTTTGAGCAGCTCGAGAGCGAGAATAAGGTGAAAGCTGCGCCGTTAATATTACCGAAATCGGTTTATCCAAAACATTGTGGCTTAAGTCAACCAGAATGACGGCAATACCCATTTTAATGTAATCCGCAGATACAACAAAATTTAGTCCAGTAATTCTAAATAATCTTTGTTAAACATTTCATTTACGGTCACCAAATTTATTTATCGACATGAAACAACTGTGTATTTGTTTTAAAGGTATTGCAATCGCATGTTGAAATTAAACACATCATCCTTGTATCAGCTATGCTCAGATGCACTGTGGTGTTGTGGGTAATAAAACATCATCTAATCACAACATCATTGTGGACGAATTTATGTCACTTATTCATAGCGTATTCTATTGGGATAAATAGACTATAAATGTCACCACAACCGTTCAAAAAAATCTAAGTGTAATGTTATACCCATCGGTGTTAGAGATATCGTAAGCGCTTAATAAACCTACGTCCTTATTCCGACGGGCAATCTGCTGCATAATTTCCTCATTACAAACGTATGAGGAAAACAAAGTGACCGCAACATCAAATTTAAAGCAGGAAGCTCCGCTGTGGCGTGAGCATGTGACTCAGTGGCGTGACTCAGGTTTAACCCAAGCTGCCTATTGTCGAGATCACGACCTGTGTCCACACAACTTCAGCTACCACAAACGCAAATACTCAACCGCACTGGTACCCATTAACCACAAACCCTCCGGTTTTGTCAGTGTGCAGCGATTACCTGAGCCGCAACATCATGATCCACTCTCATTGCACTTTACCAATGGTGTTCGTCTGATAGGTATCACGGCAAGTAACGTGTCAGTGGTTAAACAATTAGCCGAGTTGTTGTCGTGAGCAAAGTGATGCGTCCAGGTGTGGAGCTCACTCAGGTTTTTCTTTACCAACAGCCGATTGATTTTCGCAAGGCACACTTGGGATTATCTGCCATCATTGAATGTGAGTTGGGGCACGACCCCTTTGCCGGTCACCTTTATGCATTCACCAATAAACGGCGTAATAAAATCAAGTGTCTGTTCTGGGAAGATAATGGTTTTGTGTTGTATTACAAAAGCCTGTCAGAGGAAAAGTTCAAGTGGCCAAAGCGTGATGATAAGGTGATAACACTGACCGGGCAGCAAATTAATTGGCTGCTTGATGGCTATGATATCAGTGCCATGAAAGGTCATAAAAAGTTGCATTATGAGGCCGTTTTTTAAGGTAATCAATGCGCTAATTTGGTATACTTTACGGCATGAAATTAGCGCCGCAAGACACTGAAAATAAAGCAAAATTACATCTGGATGCGATGAGCCAGATGACCGCATTGCTGTCTGAAAAAGACGATGTCATCGAACAGAAAACGGATGTCATTGCCGAGCAAAAGAAACGAATAGCGATGCTTGAAGAGTACTTGCGGTTGGCCAACTCAAAACGTTTTGGCGCCAGCTCTGAGCAAACACCACCACAGCAAGGTCACCTGTTTAATGAAGTAGAAGCGGTGGCTGAGCCTGAGCCTGTCGACTCACCTTTACCTACAGGCAACGAGCCAAAGGCCAAAACCGGTCGCAAGCCACTGTCCGACAAATTGCCCCGCCTTCAGGTGTTCGCTTATTTGAGTGATGAAGAAAAAGTGGGTGCCATTGACACCTTCTTTGTCAAAGTCAGGGAAGAGCTGGATATCATTCCCGCTCAGGTACGTGTATTGGAATACATGCAGGAAAAAGCGACCTTCAAAACACAAGATGATGGCCGCACGGTGAAAGCCGCCCAGCTTATCAAACATCCTGTCCCCAAGGCCATGGGGAGCGTCAACCTGATGACCTATATCATTATTTCAAAATACGCCGATGGCATGCCGCTTTATCGACTTGAAAACATCATCAAACGTTATGGCGGTGAAATATCAAGGGCCACACTGGCCAACTGGGTGATTGCCCTGTCGAAACAAGCCCAACCTTTAATTAACCTACTCAGGGAGCATCAACATTCGGGCCCACTGATTTGTGCGGATGAAACCCGCATTCAAGTATTGAAAGAGCCAGATCGTTCGCCCACTTCACATAAATGGATGTGGGTAACCCTGGGCGGGTTACCGCAGCAACGAAGTGTCTTGTTTGAATACGATCCCTCCCGTGGCAGGGAGGTACCCTTGCGCCTGCTTGATGGGTTTACCCATGGCTACCTGCAAACCGATGGCTGTGCCAGTTATAACGAGGTATGCAGACAAAATCAGTTAATCTCGGTGGGTTGCTGGGATCATGCACGACGAAAATTCCGTGAAGCCAAAGATGGGCAACCCAGGGCAATGAAAGGCAAGGTAACCAAAGCGGATATGGCACTGAGCCTTATCAATAAGTTGTACGTGGTAGAGCGTCAAATCAAATTGCTAAGCGCGGATGAAATTTATCAGGCCAGGCAACAAAGAAGTGTGCCCATACTCAGCGAGCTGAAAACATGGCTGGAGCTCAATCGCCCCAGAGTCGACAAAGGAGGATTGACGGGCAAGGCGATGACCTATTTACATAATCAGTGGGAAAAGCTAATGGTTTACAGTACGGATGGTCGGCTGAGGCTCAGCAATATTCTGGCTGAAAATGCCATTCGTCCCTTTGCTGTTGGTAGGCGCGCCTGGTTATTTGCCGATACCCCAGCAGGCGCTAATGCCAGTGCAATCCATTATAGCCTGATTGAGTCAGCCAAAATTCATGAGCTTGAACCTTACGCTTATCTCAATGCCGTGTTCAAGGCGTTACCCTATGCTGACACGGTTGAAAAGATCGAAGACCTCCTGCCATGGAATTTCAAAAATTCAAAACCCAGTTGGCTACCCCCGCACGTTCAATAGCGCTTACTGTGAACTGTTAGATTATGACAAGGATATTTATACTTGGAAAGTACGTCGGTTTATTAAGCGCTTACGAGATATCTCACTAGTCCATGAAATTTCAAGCGGTTGTATTTTAGACACCTACAATACAGGGAAATTTGAGCGAGTGGAAAGACTTCATATTGAAGATTTTAAGTAGTAATAATTGGTATATTAGTAAGTACTGAATGGCAAATACATAAAATATAACCAATAAGGTTGATTGCAGGATTTATCATGGGGTCCTGGTATTTTCATCGGAAATTATTCGCTATAAGTCGCCTTAGCTAATTGCAAATAGTATTGAGCCATAATATGTTATTCAACGTAAACATTTTGAATTCTAATTTAAGTCGAGGTACATGATTTATGAGTAAACCAATGAAACTATTTACTACACTGGGTCTGTTTGCGGGGATTGCAATTATTGTATATATTGCGGGCGAATTAGCTTTATCTGACTCCCCTCTAATTGCACTGGTGCCGGTTGGATTGTTGCTGTTGATTATCATACTTTATATTCGGGTAAAGGATAAAAAAAATTGAGGACTTAAGTCCTCAATTTTTAAATTTTTATACTAATAAACGGGTTATAGTATAGTTCTATTAACTCGGCTAGACCCCATCTGGGTACTGCTACGTTGATGTACATTCACATAATCTATGTGCTGTTCTAGTGTTTGAACGCTTTTTTTAACCGCTATAAAAAGCATTAAACATCAACTTAGGTAATATTTATTACGTTTAAATCCACAACAAACTCTTTTTGATTTTTCCCATTGAATATATTTCCATCCATTACGACTGAGTAGAAGCTCATCCTCCTCAGAATAAAAATATCAGCACGCAAAACGTTGTTATTACTCAGAAATTCAAATATCAAATCATGTAAAATATTTGTAAAAAAAGTGAACCCTCTAGTAATTTCAAGAGTACCTGTTTTGCTACTAATGTATTAATCAAGTAGAAATATAATTTTAATCCACAAAAAGAGAAATTACATGATGACTAATAACATCTTTGATAAAGGTAAAGGTTTTTCGTTAAGTCTTGCTAGCTTTAAAGTGAAAACGGTTCTGACCTTATTGTTCTTATTCTTGCTACCTACCTTTGCACATGCCGCAGCGAATCTTGCATCCGACGATTTGTTGGTATTTCGTTCTGGCTAATATCTATGGCGCTAATGGCGTCCACAGTCTTTTTCCTTTGGGAAACGCAAGGGGTAACAGCCAAATGGAAAACATCGCTGGTTGTATCGGCGTTAGTGACTTTTATTGCCGCGGTCCACTATTTTTATATGCGTGATGTGTGGGTTGCTACGCAATCAACACCCACAGTATATCGATACATAGATTGGTTATTGACAGTTCCATTATTAATGATTGAATTTTATCTCATTTTACGTGCTATCGGTGTTGCGTCTGCAGGGATTTTCTGGCGCTTATTAATAGGTACGTTAGTAATGCTGATACCAGGTTACATGGCTGAAGCGGGTTACTTAAACATTACGGTAGGATTTGTCATTGGTATGGCGGGTTGGTTCTACATCCTCTACGAAATATTTCTTGGAGAAGCGGGTAAAGCAGCCGAAGCAACCGCAAGTGAGGCAGTAAAGTATGCATACAAAGCGATGCGTTGGATTGTAACTGTAGGCTGGGCAATTTATCCAATTGGTTATGTCCTTGGCTATATGACAGGAACTGCCGACCAAGAAACTCTGAATATCGTATATAATTTAGCTGACTTGGTTAACAAAATCGCGTTTGGATTACTGATTTGGTACGCTGCAACTAGCGAAAGCCAAGCGTTAACAGAAAAATAAACTCGAATAATTACCTATAATAATTATTGTACTTGTGGGTTTGCAATTTCGTTAAGAGGTTGCAAACTCAATTACACATACGAGTAATATTTATGATTCAAACCGAAGTAAATATGCAATGCCAATCTTCATTCTTATTGAAGCAGTGTGAAGAAGACATGCTTTTTCGATTAAAAGGCAATGAACCTTCATGTTTTCATTTGGCAAGTGGTGGAAGTAGAACCCGCGCAAAATTATGTATCGAAGCCGGTTTAGCACTTCAGCTACCAACAAAAACAATTGTAGCTTTGGCCTGTGCTATTGAATTACTTCACAATGCCTCACTCGTTCATGACGATTTACAAGATGCTGATACCACTCGTCGGGGACGACAATCAGTATGGAAAAAATTCGGCAAGTCTCACGCAGTTTGTGCAGGCGATGTGATGATTTCCGCGGCATTTGGTTCGTTAGCTAATGTAGAGTCTTATAGTTCATTACCTTCTCTATTGACTCAGATTCAAGAGGCTGTTTCGCTAACAGTTAAAGGACAGTCCAGAGACCTTGATGCTCAGACAACAATAACTGAGCACGAGTACGAAGACATAGCCGCAATGAAGTCAGGTCCGTTAATCCAACTGACATTATCTTTGCCACTCATCGCTGCTGGCTACGATGACCATATCAAAACAGTTAATGATGCACTTAACAAGTTCTCAATCGCCTATCAGATACTTGATGACCTAGATGATTGGCAACAAGACCTACAAAGAGAACAGCTTAATATAGTGAATCTATTGGTATCCCGTTATTCCTTAGTAGAATCTATAACTATTGCTCGCAATCGTGTTCATTATTTATTGAACCGTTGTCAAAGACAACTTAACGTACTCCCCTCTAACTGCGCAGCATCAGTTATTACCGCTACTCACAACTTATTAGCAAAAGCCAAGGCAGACTTAAATGAATAAAGCCGTTGTTATCGGAGCTGGCTTCGGTGGAATAGCCTCTGCACTTCGCTTAAGAGCTAAAGGTTATGAGGTTGTGATTATTGATCAACGTGAAAAACTAGGAGGGCGTGCTCAACAATTTAATAAAGAAGGCTTTATTTTTGATGCGGGGCCGACGGTAGTCACTGCACCCTTTTTATTTGAAGAACTATTTTCACTGTTTAATAAACAGATGAAGGATTACATAGACCTAGTCCCAGTAGAGCCTTGGTACCGTTTTGTTTATCCAGACGGAAGTCATTTTGACTACGGTGGCACCATAGAAGAAACATTAGCTCGTATAGCTGAAATTGAGCCTGAAGATCAAGCTGGATATCGTTCACTTCTGGCACAATCCGAAGCCATATTTGATGTCGGATTTACTCAATTATCAGATAAACCTTTTCACAAATTTTCTACCATGATTGCTCAGGTACCGGCACTCATTCGCCTCAAGTGTTATCGCACTGTTTGGCAAATGGTCTGTGCTCATTTAAAAAGTGATAAGTTGCGTCAAGCCTTTTCAATTCAGCCATTGTTAGTAGGCGGAAATCCATTTGCAACAACCAGTATTTATAGTCTTATTCATTATTTAGAGCGCAAGTGGGGAGTTCACTTTGCAATGGGAGGCACGGGTGCCCTAGTTGATGGATTAGCTGAACTTATGAAAGAGCAAGGTATACAAATAAAGCTCAACACCAAAGTATCTGAATTAAGTATTCATGATAATCGTGTTACTGAAGTACACACTGACACTGGCTCTTTTTCATGCGACAAACTGGTATCTAACATAGATCCCAAATATCTGTATCGGCATCTTATACCCAGTCAGAATCAAACCATTAGTGCAAAAATTAAAACTAAACATGCCAAATTATCGATGGGGCTTTTTGTTTTATATTTTGGCACAACAAAACAATACCCAGACATAGTGCATCACACGATTTGGTTAGGAAAACGCTATAAAGCTCTTTTAAGCGATATTTTTGATAAAAAAGTATTGGCCGATGATTTTTCTTTATATCTACATCGACCTACAGCCACCGACCCCAACATGGCACCCAAAGGATGTGACTCCTTCTACGTACTGGCACCCGTTCCTAATAACTTGTCAGAAATTGACTGGCCTAAACAAGAAAAAGACTATGGAGACAGGATTATCAAAGCATTGGAACAGACCATTATGCCTGAACTTTCTTCGCATATAGTGCACCGTTTTGCTAAAACGCCAAATGACTTCGAGCAAGACTACTGCAGTGTTGAGGGAAGCGGATTTTCGATTGCTCCAACCTTCCAGCAGTCAGCTTGGTTTAGATTTCATAATAAAGCAGAAGGTCCAGAAAATTTGTATTTGTGCGGTGCCGGAACACATCCAGGAGCAGGCCTACCAGGCGTATTATCTTCAGCAAAAGTAATAGATCGACTTATTGATAAAGTTCAAACCTAAACAATGAATGATGACCCGACAGAGCTACTAAAAAAGCATGGTAAGACATTTAACTTCGCACGCCTGTTTTTAGGCTCAAAAACCGGTCTTGCCGCAGCGCGTTTGTATCGATTTTGTCGAATAGTCGACGATATAGCTGATGAAAGTCCAGACCCTGAAATTGCCAAGGTAAAGCTTAATGAACTGAAGGAGTCGATAACACAGAACACGGCGGTTCATCCTGTAGTAGAAGACTTTCTTAGATTATGTGAAGAATACCAGATTGAAAGAAATCACGGCATCACACTGATAAATGGTGTCAGCCAAGATCTTAATCTTGTTGCTTTGCCTTCTACGGAAACATTAATCCAATATGCGTATCAAGTGGCGGGTGTGGTTGGTTTGATGATGGCGCCCATATTGGGTGCCAAAAAAGTCGGCTATCCCTTTGCTATTGATTTAGGGATCGGTATGCAACTCACAAATATTGCCAGAGATGTGCTGGAAGATGCTCAAATGGGACGCCGTTATCTGCCTGGTGAATGGGTCAACACACTATCATCATCACAAATTGCGTTGGCAAGTTTTGAACACAGAGAACAGGTACAAGATGCTATAAAGGTTTTATTGAAGCTGGCTGAAGAATATTATCAAAGTGGATTGGCTGGACTCTATTATCTCCCGCCCCGCAACAGGCAAGCAATTGCAGTAGCCGCTTATGTCTATCGGGATATTGGCAGAAAGTTGTTGAAAAATGATTGCCGTTACTGGCTTGGCAGAGTGGTTGTATCAAAACCAAAAAAAACATTCTTAGCTAGCCAAGCGCTTTGGCATTTAAATATAGCCGTTATTCCACGCCATGAAACTGCTCATCAAGACGAATTGCATAGTCATCTGCAATTCGACATTTTGAACAAGTAACCAGCGCAATGTCCTATGACTATGATTTAATCATCATTGGAGCAGGCGCTGCTGGCCTGTCTCTGCTCTTAGCCCTCGATGAAACAAAATATACTCAATCAGTCAAACTGGTTGAACGAAGTTCTGGCCCTCAGAACGACCGAATTTGGAGCTTTTGGAATAACGATTCAGTTCCAGATTACCTCAAGGCAATCATTACGCGCGAGTGGCAAACATGGACGATTTCAGCAGATGACTGTTGTTATTCGATGTCCGATGCGTATCATCGATACTGCTCCATTAGGTCTGAATCACTGACAAAATTAGTACTTGAGCGGATGCAAACAAAAGCCCACTTTAATATTGAATTTGATTGTGACGTTGTGTCTGTGGATTCAGTTAATGACCATGCATTGGTGACGACTCAGAGTGGCCAGTTAACTGCACGATGGGTTGTTGACACCCGCCCTCCTCCATTAAAAACACATCATAATGGACTCCTTCAGTGCTTCTACGGTGAAGAGATTGTTACCGAAGGTGAGGTGTTTAATCCTTCTTCTGTCAAACTAATGCAACAGTTGGCAAGCTCAGAATTGGGGATAGAATTTATATATATTTTACCTTTCAGTGCAAATCACGCGTTAGTTGAGTTTACCTGTTTCAGTCCAACTGTCTTAGAGCGCTCAGTTTTACAAGCTCGCCTTAAAACTAGAATGCGGGAAATAGTAGGCTCGCAAACATATAAGATTGAGCGTAAGGAATGCGCAGTGTTACCTATGTATTATGTTAATGAAAATACTAATAATAAAAACCAACATCTTATCTATGCTGGGATAGCGGGTGGCGCAATGAGAGCATCAACTGGATACAGTTTTCTAGCATGCCAAAGATGGGCTAAGCAGTGTGCTTGTGAGTTAAAATCTAAACAGTCATTATCTGCATCAACTGCTTTGTCATCATTCACACCAATCGGCACCGTTTATCAAAAGATGGATAAGCTGATGTTAACGGTGTTAAGAAATGACATGAGCATAGGTGTGACTCTTTTTGTGCAGATGTTTAAAAAGGTTAAGCCAGCACGTTTTGCGCGATTTATGACAGAACAAGCGACTATTTTTGATTTCATTTGTGTTATTTGGGCCATGCCAAAACGTGCATTTTTTCGCGCTTTATTGTCCCGAGAGAAATTGAGTGACACGGGTGAGTAAATTACGCTACACCCAGTTTTATATCAGCGTTTGCACCTTAGCGTTCCTTGCCACACTGGCCAATATAAATATGGCATCGGACAATTTAATTATTGTATTAGCGCTGGCCGTAACCTTTTTAGGATTGCCGCATGGAGCTCTCGATTTTGCTGTCGCAAAATCATTAAATCTTGTGACGTCTGTCTCATCGGCTATCCGATTTGTGACTATTTATAGCGCAATAGCAGCATTATCTATCATTTTTTGGATTTGGATGCCTGATATAGCGTTAGTGTTATTTTTGTGTATATCGGTATTTCACTTTTCTGCCGACTGGCGAGTTACTATGCCGTTTTTATCACGTGTGGGCTTGGCTAGTACTCTACTGAGTGGCCCTTCCGTTTTATACTCTGCAACTCTTACCGATCTTTTCACTGCCTTATTATTAACAACCCAAGCCGCTAATTGGGTCATTCAAGGTATGCAGATAACGTTTTATGTTGGGCTCTGTGTTTTTATATACAGTGTCATTCAGTTATCGATGCGCAGAAAAAATCCCAGTGTATGGCAATACTCAGAGTGGCTGACACTACTTTTGAGTAGTATTATTTTGAGTCCGTTACTTCACTTTGGGCTCTACTTTTGCTTATTACATTCACCAAAACACCTTATGGATGTCGGGGTAAAATTACATGTGAGTGTAAAGCGTGCAATCGCTATTAGCCTACCATTTGTAATATTAACGATTCTTTTAGCGGCAGGTTTGTATGAATTGTTCGCTTCTAGTGAGTTAAATGTTGATTTGCTTCGTTGGATTTTTATTGGTCTGTTTGGTTTAACCATGTCGCATATGTTGTTAATTCACTTATGGCACAGCGCAGACTGAAAGCATTTGTTGGGGAATATTGTGTCTTGTATGCTCAAATACTTTTGGAAACCACGCAGCAAAAGTATTAGGGTTGTTGAAAAGCTGCTGTAAAACTTCCTGCTCACTCCACCAGCGCACCTCCATGACCTCATCAGAGTTTTGCTGCCAATGAACACTGTCCACTTCAGTTACCAGTATTTTATCTAACTCATGTTCAATCATATTATTGTCGAGCTGATACTTATATTGGATCTGACCTATGTGCGACATACTTAAAAACTCACTGATACCCAGTTCTTCTGATACACGTCTCCTTGCCGCATCTTGTATGTTTTCGTCTGGCAAAGGATGTGAACAACAGGTGTTAGCCCAAAGTCCACCACTGTGATACTTATGCAGAGCACGCCTTTGAAGTAGATATTCTACACAATGATTTTTACGACGAATTATCATCAAGGAAAAGGCCAAGTGGAGATCTCCACGAAAATGAGCCAACATTTTTTCTGCGTAGCCTGTAATTTTGCCTGTGTTGTCAACGAGGGCAACAAGTATTTCGGAGTTTTTGATTCTCATACAACTAAAACAGAGTTCGATACAAAAAAGATCAGTGTCTGCGAGCTTTATATGGAAATAGCTGTGTTTTAAAATAGATCGTAAAAAAATCTCTAAACGTGACTTCAAATGATCAGGTTATCGACTTACCTTAGTCCTTAACCATACCACCAGCCCTGCAATAACAAACAAAAATGGCAGTAAAAACAATATCACTATGACTTGGCGTTTCTGTTTACTGGTTAAATCTAAGCGTTCAACTTTTATCTCTTTAGCGCTGACATAAGTTTTGTAGTCAAGTTCTGCTAACCAGTTAACTATGTTGAGTCCCATCTGAGCGTTGCTATATTGATTAATGTAAACGTTGCTTAAGAAATCCGCGTCGGTGAACACTATCAGTCGGGTATCTAATGATTGATTACTTGGTGGCGCTGCATCTTTCTCTTCAATCACTACGTAAGCAAATGGCACCGGCCCGGCAGTATCGGTATTTGGATCAAATTGAATATCTAAGGTTCTGTTGGTTTCTGCCCAACTGTTTTCGGTTGATGCCGTTGAGACTATGACCGCCTGTTTAATGCTTGCACGACGCTGGGGTAAAACACGAATTGAGCGTGGGCGCACGTAAAAGGTGTAGTCCAAACCTTCGGTTAATGCCTTATGGCGCCCATAGTTTTTAGTCGCAGGGCTGCCAACATCATCACCAATATGGTTGGTAACATCGACCACAATGTCAGACTGAACATCTAGTCCCCATTGATTAAGAATGGCATTTAAGCTTGGGTTTTGTTGAAGTTGATCTATGCTCAACGGCTTGTCTGGAGTGGTAACCACAGTGTGCTCGATTAAAAATAATGCATCACCTCCCTTGGTTAAATAATCACTAATAAGGGTTTCTTCACTTGGCGTTAAGGCATTTTTGGGGCCGGCAATAATCAACACATCACAATCCGCCGGAATAGACTGGGTGATACCCAACATCAGTGTTTTGCTGGTCATGTTGTTGTCGGCTAACAATTGTTTGAATTTAGATAAACCGGCGTATTCCTGGTTTGAACTCGAATACTCACCATGCCCCGTCAGAAAATAAACCTTCCTTGGGGCGCGGCTAACACTGGCTATTGCATTGGTGAGTTTATCTTCTGACAACGCACTTAGGCTAAAATCAACATCTTTACGGTTAGCGCCAGATTGAACAATCACTTTTCGCTCATCAGCATTGATTGCATTCCCAAATTTTGCGGCATATGCAATCTGTTCAATAGGGTCGATAATTTCGGTTTTGATGACACCAGCGGACACTCGTTCATATTCTTTGAATAAATCTAGTAGGTACTTAGGTGGCATGCCTTCATGAAAGGCCGTTAACTGCAGCTCATTGGTCAAAGTGCTGACATACTCGATGGTATGGTTAGATAAGGTATGTTGTTTATCTTGGGTGACATCCCATCTGACGTTTGAGTGACTGGCCAAATAATGACTTATCCCAATAAACGCAATGCTAGCTGTGAAGATGCAAAAAACGATGACCAACTTCTTCCATCGTTTGAAGCTAAAAAGTGTTACCCATCCAGTCGATGCATCTTGTCCAACACTCTGCTTGATAATCAAACTCAGCAGCACCAAAAATGCAATGCCCCCAATTGCAGCAAGTGCACTTGCCAAATAACTAAATTGTTGTTCGATATAAAAAAGCGATAATCCAAGGATGAGGCTTAAGATTGATAAACCGCAAAACACAGGTAAAAGGCTACGATGATTCATTTAGTGCCACAACCTATTGTCGATACTCAGCCGTGTTAAGACTAAACACAGTAAAATACCGGCTAAATAATAAACCACATCACTAGGGGTAATGATGCCTATTGCGAAGTTTTCTAAGTGGGTATGTGTACTAAGCTGAATCAGAAAATGCTCAGCAGAGCCACTCACATATTGAGTAAAACTGGTGGCAAAGTAGAGTGAAAATAAAATCAAATAGGACACCATAGCGGCAATGATTTGGTTCGATGTCCAAGATGAAGCCAGTAAACCAACGGCAATAAAAAAGGCACCTTCTAACCAAATCCCTAGATATCCCGTTAACATACTGGATGGGTCGGGATCACCAAAATATTCAACGATTAAGTAGTAAGTACCCGTCAGGCCAATTAACAAGGTGAAGAAAATAAGCATACTAAAATATTTACCTAACACAATCATGGTAAGGGTTAAAGGAGCCGTGAGTAAAAATTCCATGGTGCCATTTGATTTTTCTTCAGAAAATAATCTCATGGTTAATAGCGGGATAAAAAACACCAACATAAACTCCATCAGTTGAAAAACATCCCGCAGGGATACTTCACGGTTTTGATCGATGATCAGAAAAAAGAAGATGTTAAACAAAGACAGCATCACAATTAAAATAATGTAGGCAATCGGCGAGCTAAAAAAGCTGTGTAATTCCTTTTTTGTTAAAGCAAAAATTTTATCCATGAGACACCTGATGTGTTGTTTCTGGTGTTTGTGGAGTATTTTCTGATGTCTGGGGTTGATGATGGTTGATGAAAACCTGTTCTAACGATAAAGGCTGTGATTGACTTGGATCTGTCCCTTTTAATAAGTCATCTAAAGGGGCATCAAGCACTATTCGCCCCGACTTAATCATTAATACCCGTTGAGCGACTTGCTCAATTTCAGTTAAAGTATGGGTGCTTAACAGAACCGTTCTCTGGTCTTGTTGATGCTTGATCAAGGCCAATACTTGTTGAATTTGCATGGGGTCAAGACCGCTAGTGGGTTCATCTAAAATGAGCAACTTAGGTTCGTGAATAATAGCTTGGGCGATGCCAACACGTTGCTTATACCCTTTAGATAAAGTGGCAATGGTTTTTAGTTTAACCTGCTCCAAGTCACATTCTTGCAATACTTTAGCAAGCTGAAATTTGCGTTTATGCTTGGGTACCCCTTTTATTTCGGCCGCAAACTTTAGGTAATACTGCACTGTCATATCGCCATACAGCGGTGGTTTCTCTGGTAAATAGCCGATTTTTTGCCGAATGGTCAATGAATGTTTATTCATATCATCACCATCAATGGTGACCGTGCCAGATGACGGGGTAATAAATGAGGTCAAAATACGCATCAAGGTGGTTTTCCCAGCGCCATTTTTTCCTAAAAGGCCGACAATATCCCCTTTATTCATTTCAAAGGAAACCTTGTCTAATGCTTGAAATGAACCGAAATTTTTACTGATGTGTTTAACAATCAACAATGAAAGTGCCCTTCCCAAATGAATACTAGATTAACCTATTACCTTCCCATTATTACCCTTTTGCTACCCGGGTTCGCAGCCGATGTAGATTCTGCTGCTTAAGCACTTTAATTGCAAAGGGCTTATAGAAAAAGTTAACTCTCAGACAAAGGTTAGGTTAGTTAACTTTTCTTTGCGTGAATTGGGTATGATGTTTAAAACAATCTTAAAGTTTCAAACATGTTGTGGCCTAGCTAATGAAAAGTCGTTTATTTGTGTTGTTAGCTTTCCTAATTATAGGGTGTTGGAGCAGCGCAATAGCATCATCCAATCAATATATTGGCTCAGATAGTTGTCAAAGCTGTCATCAAACTGAACACCAGCAATGGCAGACTTCAGATCATCACAAAGCTATGCAAGCACCCAACACCAAAACAGTCTTGGGTGACTTTTCTAATAAAACCGTTGAATTCCACAATATCAAAAGCCGGTTTTTTACTAAAGATAATCAATACTTTATTGAAACACTGAATAAACAAGGACAAGTACAAACCTTCCCCGTTATCCACACGTTCGGTTTTGATCCCCTACAACAATATATTTTGGACACAGGCAACGGGCATATGCAGGCATTTAATATTTCATGGGATACTCGACCAGAAACCAAAGGAGGACAACGTTGGTTTCATCTGCAACCCAACGAGCCTATTACCAGCGAACATCCTTTTTTTTGGCAACGTCACTTTCAAAACTGGAATAGCCGTTGTGCGGAGTGTCACACCACAGGTTATGAAAAAAATTATCAGGTAGAAACAAACAGTTATGCCACGCAATTTGCTGAAGCGACAGTAGGTTGTGAGAGTTGCCATGGTCCGGCTGCATTGCATTACACTCAGGCTAGAAGTGATAAATTTGATAACAACAAAGGGTTTACACAGTCACTTGCAAAACCACCAGTGTGGGGTTTTGCCCCAAAAGATCCCATCGCTAATTTAGTCAGTGATGGAAATAACCAATATATGCAACAATGCGCCGACTGCCATTCACGGCGCTTTCCTATTGCTGATAAAACCCAGAATGTCAGCAAACGTCCAGCTGACTATCACGATGTGAATACACTGAGACTAATGTCATCTGATTTGTATTTTGATGATGGCCAAATCAAAGATGAAGTATTTGTGATGGGCTCATTTTTACAAAGTAAAATGGCTAAAGCAGGTGTAACCTGCTCCAACTGCCACAATCCCCATACGGGTAGGTTAAAGTTTTCAGGCAACCAAACTTGTACTCAGTGTCATAGTGCTGCTAGTTACGACTTGCCAGAGCACCATCAGCATAAAGTGGATACCTCAGGTGCACAATGTGTTAATTGTCACATGCCAGCACGCACCTACATGCAAGTAGATGACAGGCGTGACCATAGTTTTGTGATACCCAATGCTGAAGTATCTGCTGCTATCGACTCACCCAATGCCTGTCTAAACTGCCATCAAACAGAAGGTTTAGCATGGGTAACAACGCAGCTTGCAAGGTGGCGTAGTAGCAAAGCAAAGTCTAGCCTGCTACATGCACCAACTGACCATTGGTCAAACATACATTTATTACCTGACGCCGAACAGCTGTCCTTTGCCAAACAAAAATGGCAAGAAACCTCCCCAATAGTTGCTGCAAAATTACTAGAGATCATCAATCGCCAACCTAGCCAAGCTTCAGTCTCATTGGCCATTGAGCAACTTAACTCAGAACAGCCTTTAATAAGGCGCGCTGCAATCGACGTGTTACGCAATTTGCCCCCTAATCAGGGTTACCAGTATTTATATCCTATGTTAAAAGATCCGCTGAAATCAGTGCGTTTTCATGCCACGTCATTACTAGCCTCTTGGTTATCACAAATGCCCGATACCTTGTTACCAGAGTTAGCCTTTGCCTTAAACGAATACAAAACCTCCTTATTACTCACTGCAGACTTTCCTACCTCGCAACTCAGTCTTGCTCAGTTAGCCTTAGCAACGGGCGACGCCAGCTCTGCCCAAAAACATTTTGAACAGGCGCTAATTATCGCTCCTAACTTACCTGTGGCCATGTTGTCGTTTGCCGATTTTTGGCGACAAACCAATAACCAAACAAAAGAACTCGCACTATTAGAAAAAGCCAGGGTTTTACATCCTGATTTTGCCGACGTATTACATCAATATGGTTTGTATTGGGTACGTAACAAAGAATATTACAAAGCCGCAGAATGGTTGGTCAAAGCCACTGAACTGGCAGACTCTCAGCCATATTATGCCTATGTCGCGGCGACTGCTTTAGACTCCATCAAACGAACAAGCCAAGCAATTGACTTGTTATCAGCTGCCAATCAACGTTGGCCCCAACAAACAGACTTACTGTATTCCCTTGCAATTTATGCTGATAAAACAAAAGATAAGGCAGCAATTAAAATCTCATTAGCCAAATTACAAGTGTTAATACCCAATAATCCTCAAGTTCAACAATGGTTGCAAAAATATGGTCAATAGCATCGTTCTTCCCAAAATCATGCAAATAGGCGCAGACGCTCTGAACTTGTTGCCCGATACGCTAGTCAGTTTAGGCTGTTGTTTTCCTTGTATTATTACCGATAAGACCATGGTTGAACTTGGATACATGGCCAAAGTCGAGGCACTATTAAGGCAACAAAACATACAGTTTGGCTTATTTGCCGAAACGATGCCCGAACCCAATGACACTTCGATACTCGCAGCTGTCGAGATGGTCCAAACAAACCACTATGATTGCCTCATTGCTTTGGGCGGAGGCAGTGCTATTGATAGTGCCAAAGCGATTGCCTTATTGGCATCTCATGGTGGCAAGATGCGTGACTACAAAGTCCCCTATCAAGTAAACGAAATCAGTTTACCTGTAGTGGCTATTCCCACTACGGCTGGCACAGGATCTGAAGCCACTAGAGTCACAGTTATTTCTGATTCGGCCACTGATGAAAAAATGTTATGTATGGGTTCGGGTTTAATTCCTGCTGCCGCTATTATCGACTATCAATTGACTTTGAGTTTGCCCAGCAGAATTGCCGCGGATACAGGGATTGACGCACTCACCCATGCAATTGAAGCCTATGTGAGCCGTAAAGCTAATCTGTTTAGCGATCAACAAGCTATTGCTGCGATGAAACTGATTGCGCCCAATCTGATTAAGGTGTGTCAGGAACCTGATAATCTTGCAGCTAAAGAGGCCATGATGTTAGGCGCGACGTTAGCGGGCATTGCTTTTTCGAATGCATCAGTCGGCTTAGTTCACGGCATGAGCCGACCTATAGGCGTACATTTTCACGTACCTCATGGCATGAGTAATGCGATGTTATTACCCACTATTACTGAATACTCTTTGCCCGGAGCCCCCCTTAAATATGCCGAATGTGCTATGCATATGGGGCTGATTAATAACATTGAAGATGAAGCTTTGGCTCATCAAAGTCTGATCAATGAGCTTAAACAGATAAACCAAATATTGGCAGTGCCCACGCTGGCTCAGTTTGGCGTTGAAAAAGCCCAATATGACAGTTTACTGACCAATATGGCTGAGCAAGCCCTAGCCTCAGGCTCACCCAGTAACAATCCTAAAACCCCTGCTTTGAACGATATCATCGAGCTTTATAGAAAAGTATGGGTTAACTCACCATAGTCGAGACGGTTTGACTTTTTCTTCACAAAACAACCTCTAATGCTATTTACTGTAATCTGTCCCTAAAACGGATAGGCTGATAACATTATATTAACAATAATAATAATTTTGGACTTTCGATGAATTTAGCAAATCTCGACATCGCGATTTTTGTGGTTTACGTAATAGGGCTTTTGGCCCTTGCCTTATATATCTCTAGAGCAGAAAAGAATCATGAAAGAGATACCAAGGATTACTTTTTAGCCAGTAAATCCCTGCCATGGTGGGCCATAGGCGCATCACTTATTGCTGCAAATATATCAGCTGAGCAAATCATTGGAATGTCAGGCTCAGGTTACATATTAGGGTTAGGTATTGCGTCATACGAATGGATGGCGGCGATTACGTTGATCATAGTGGGGAAATACTTTTTGCCAATTTTCCTCAAAAATGAAATTTATACGATGCCCCAGTATTTGCAGCAACGCTTTGATGGCAGAGTTAAAACCATCATGGCGGTGTTCTGGTTAGCAGTGTATGTATTTGTTAATTTGACCGCGGTGTTATGGTTAGGGGGTTTAGCCATTACCACTATTACCGGGGTTGACTTAGCTTACGGCATGATTTTTCTTGGGTTGTTTTCTATTGCTTATTCATCATACGGCGGCTTAAAAGCCGTTGCCTACACCGATATAATCCAAGTGGTGTTGTTAGTTTTTGGTGGCCTAGTCCTGACGTATATTAGTTTAGATTTAGTCTCAGATGGCAAGGGTGTGTTAGCAGGGTTCTCAATATTGACAGAACAGGCCCCCGAAAAGTTTGACATGATATTTGCTGCTGATAGCCCGCACTATATTAGTCTACCGGGTTTGTCAGTGTTGATTGGTGGCATGTGGGTAATGAACATTTCTTACTGGGGTTTTAACCAATACATTATTCAGCGCGCACTAGCCGCGAAAGACTTAGCCGAAGCACAAAAAGGCATCGCTTTTGCAGCCTATTTGAAAATTTTAGTGCCATTCTTTGTGGTGGTTCCAGGTATAGCAGCGTCTGTACTGTTTACTGATTTAGACCGTGCGGACCAAGCCTATCCAAGTTTAATGAACCTGATGCCAGTGGGATTAAAAGGGTTAGTGTTTGCCGCATTGTTTGCCGCGATAGTCTCTTCATTAGCCTCTATGTGTAACAGCATATCGACTATCTTTACTATGGATATTTACTCCCATTTCAAAAAGGATAAAAGCCAAAGTCACTATGTGAAAGTAGGTCGTATTATGAGTATTTTAGCGCTCATTATTGCGATGATATGTGCCAAACCATTACTCGGACAATTTGAACAAGCGTTTCAGTACATACAAGAGTTCACTGGTTTCTTTACCCCTGGCATAGTGGTTATTTTCTTACTGGGCATGTTTTGGAAAACCATGAATTCAGTGGGTGCTATTACTGCAGCGGTAGGCTCAGCAGCGTTATCTATCTTGTTTAAAATCACCTTACCCGCTTTACCCTTTATGGACAGAGTGGGCATAGTATTTTTAGCCTGCATAGCACTGGCAGTATTAGCCTCTTTTGCAACCCGTAAAAACTATGTAGCTGGAGGCACAGGCGTCGTTTCGCTCGATAAAGTGAATTTTGATACAACCGGCTCGTTTAATATCCTTGGTATAGGAATAGTCGTTATCTTAACGGCGCTATATGCCACTTGGTGGTAAACGTAATCAAACATTAACGTTAAAAAATCTAAGCTTGCCAGTGTTTTACCCATGCATATAATTTGGTAGAACACTGCGCTTTGTCCCCTTTCATTCACTTAACGTCCTAGTCATAAATGGGTAATAAATAGGTAATAAAATGAAAACGTATTTTAGTGTTTGGTTGGCTTTCACAACGAGCATGTTTACTCTAGCCGTACCAGCACAATCCTTAGATTGGCAAAACCCTGAAGTGTTTAGAATAAACAAGGAGCCCGCTCGGAGCTTTTTTTATAGTTATGACAATGCGCAAGCCGCTTTTTCAAAAACACCTTGGGATCAAGCCAACCATATACTGCTCAATGGCCAGTGGAAGTTTAATTGGGTGGACTCTGTTAAGAAAAAACCCAATGATTTTTACCAAACCAATTTTGACGATAGTCAATGGGGCAAAATTGCAGTACCCGCTAACTGGGAAGTGAACGGTTACGGCACGCCTTTTTATCATTCCCACCAATGTTTTAAAGCCAATGCAGTGCCACCCGAAATGCCCGCTCATTACAATCCTGTAGGCAGTTATCGAAAAACATTCACCTTTCCAGATAACTGGAAGGCAAAACAAGTATTTGTGCATTTTGGCGCAGTTAAGTCGGCCTTTTATTTGTGGGTAAATGGCCAAAAGGTGGGTTATTCACAAGACTCAAAAACCGCTGCTGAGTTTGATATCAGTACATACCTGCAAACAGGTGAAAACCAATTGGCTTTGCAGGTGTATCGTTATTCTGATGGCTCTTATTTTGAATGTCAGGATATGTGGCGAGTCAGTGGCATTGAGCGTGATGTATATTTGTTTGCTACTCCCAAAGTACATGTTAAAGATTTTCATGCCTACACCACTCTCACCCATAATTACAGTAAGGGTGAGTTACAGCTCAGTGCGCTAATTGACAATAACCAAGACCGAGCTGTGAGTGGATATCAGTTAAATGTTCAGCTATTTGATCACCAGCAAAAGGTGCTATTCGAACAAAAACTAGATATCAAAACACTTTCAGAAGATAAAAGTGGCGTTGTTAAATATACCACCAGCATCGATTCACCTCGTCTATGGAGCGCTGAAGAGCCAAATTTATATGACTTAAAACTCACCTTATTCGATCCCCTAGGCAAACCCATTGAGCATATCGGTCAACACATTGGCTTGCGCTCTACTGAGCTTAAAAATGGCAATATATTAATCAATGGTAAAGCTGTTTTGTTTAAAGGGGTCAATCGCCATGAGCATGATCCGGTAACCGCCCATGTGGTGACCCGCGAATTGATGCTCAAAGATGTGCAGTTGATGAAACAATTCAACATTAATGCAGTACGCATGGCCCACTATCCTAACGATCCCTATATGTATTATTTAGCTGATTTGTATGGCTTATATGTAATGGATGAGGCCAATACTGAGTCCCATGGAGTGGGTGCGGCCAATCAAGGCCCATACAACCCTGATACACACTTAGTCAACAAACCAGAGTGGGCGGCAGCCTATATTGACAGAGTGAGTAACATGTACCATGCCACAAAAAACAATCCGTCTGTGGTCATGCGTTCACTCGGTAATGAATCTGGTGATGGTCCAAATTTAGAAGCCACCTATGACTGGTTAAAACAACAAGAGCCAAATAGCCCTGTCATATCAGAGCAAGCACAAATGCGCCGTCACACCGATGCTTATGGTCAAATGTATGCGCCTATCGGTGATATTGAGCGATATGCTAAACGCAAATTCGATACCACCCGTCCGGTTATTTTAATTGAATACGAACATGCCATGGGCAACTCTCTTGGAAACTTTAAAGAATACTGGGACAGCTTTGAAAAGTATCCTTCTTTGCAGGGTGGTTTTATTTGGGATTGGGTAGATCAAACCTTTGCTATGAAAACCCTCGATGGAACACCTTATTGGGGTTATGGCGGTGATGTAGAACCTGATGCTACCGTTTCATCTTTGAGCTTTTCAGCAAACGGCTTAGTATTTGCTGATCGCACGCCCTACCCTTATTTATGGGAAGTTAAAAACGTTCAGCAAAATATTGGTTTTAGTAGCTATGATATTGAGTCCGGTGTCCTCACTGTCACTAACAAACATTATTTTGTTAGTTTGCAGGGGCACAGTTTAAACTGGCAGTTATTAGCTAATGGAAAAGAAGTGGCACAAGGACAAAGTCTGCCTTTGAGCGCTGCTGCTCAGCAAAATCAACAGATTACACTTGATTACGGTATCGACCGGAAACCAGGTGTAGAATATTTTTTGAATTTGCAGGTGACCAGTGACAAAAACAATGGCGTCATTCCCAAAGGACATATTATCGCTTGGTCTCAATTAGCCTTGCCTTCTATCGCAGTAGCTGCAGAAAAACAGCCTGAGATTAGACTATCCATCAATGACAAAAAACAGGCCTACCACTTTAATGGGCTGGATTTTAGTTTAAGTATTGATAAAAAAACTGGGTTAATTAGCTCAATGGAATATTTTGGCGACGAATTGTTAAAAGCGTCACCAAGACCCGATTTTTGGCGCGCGCCAACCGATAATGACTTACCTATTAAGGACTATGGCGACAAATTTGCCCCATGGCAAAACGCGGGAAAAGACACTAAGTTAGTGTCACTAAAACTAACAACAGAGTCTAAGTATCAGGCCAAGGTTGAAGTTGAACATTATATGAGTGCAATAGGTAGCCGCTACTTCACCACTTATCATGTGTTTGGCAATGGTGAAGTAAAAGTGGATGTATATTTCTATGCTGCACCACACAAAAAACAATCTGACATTCCGCGTTTGGGCACCTTATTTGAGTTACACAAGCAATACTCTCAAGTTAGCTGGTATGGGCGGGGTCCACACGAAAACTATATGGACAGAAATACATCTGCTCATATCGGTCAATATCAAAGTAACGTGGCAGACTTGTATGTTCCTTATGTACGGCCACAAGAAAATGGTTATCGTAGTGATGTGCGTTATGTGTCGTTCCATAATCAAGATGGCAAAGGTATAACGTTTAAAGGTGCTCCGCTGATTGGTTTTGGTGCTCAATATTATGATACGGCCGATTACCAGGCCACTGCCGCACGAGTAAAAGCTAAAAACCTTCACCCCCATGAACTGCCTAAAAAGCAAAGGATTTATGTCAATATAGATTATATGCAACGTGGTGTAGGTGGGACGAATACTTGGGGTGCCAAACCATTATCTGATTATATTATTCCCTATTTGGACTATCAGTATTCGTATTCGTTTGAGCCTTATACCCAGGCAACAAGGTAAATCATCATGAAAATGGCCGAATTGAGTCACACTTTCTGGCAACAGGGTTATGTTGTTATAGAAGACTTTTTTTCAGTTGAGTCAATGAACAGCCTACACAGTATATTACTCGGGCATTATGGTTTAAATCCTGAATATGAGCATGACGCGGCGTTCTTATCAAAATCAGCAACTGAGGTTATTCCTTGGTTTCCACAAAGGTCTGGTGAACAAGCATTTGACGAGATTGAGCAATGTAATCACATGGAAACGCTCACTGAGTCAATCTTAGGAAGAGGATGGAAAGCACTCTATTGCATGGCGATGTTTTCAAAAAAAGGCACTAAAGGCCAAGCATGGCACCAAGACTGCCCACCCGATGATCCTCAACAATTTAACCTTAACCGCCTTGTTTACACCATGGATATTGATGACCAAGTGGGTGGAGAAGTGTTAGTGATGCCTGGCAGTCATCGACTAGGTAAACTGCCAGCGAGTGAAGTAAACGAAAATTTTTCTGAACAAGTCATGTTGACCCCGAAAAAAGGCACTTTAGTCATAATACATGGACATACATGGCACCGCGTTTTGCCTATTAAAGGCGAATATCGTTTATCCACTAATTACCGAGCAGTACCACAAAATACCCCTGAGGATATCACCGATATTTGTGTGTATCGCAATATGCTATATCAATTTTCAACGTCTAAAGTACTAGAAGACAGATTAGTTTAAATTATTCAGCCACAATTTGGGGTTACCTAAAGATCGCTCTAATGCAGACAGCTAGACAGGTATTTGCTGTTGCAAAAAATCAATAAAATGTTGTTCTGGCAGTGGATGGCTAAAGTAAAAACCTTGTATTTCGTCACAGCCCATTGAAGCGAGGATTGCTTGCTGCTCAAGGCCTTCAACCCCCTCCGCTATCACTTTTAATTCTAAGTTACGTCCCAATTCGATGATAGTGCGCACAATCGACTGATCCGCTGTTTGATGTTGAATATCATGGATAAAAGATTGATCAATTTTGAGTTTATCGATATTAAATCTTCGAAGATAACTGAGGGAAGAATAACCGGTACCAAAATCATCGATGGCCAAGTTCACGCCCAATTTTTTGAGTTGAGCTAAGGTTTCTATAGCCTCATTTTCATTATATATAATAACCCCTTCAGTCACTTCTAATTCTAAATTTTTAGCCTCCAGCCCAGTAACTTTCAACACATTGGTCACTTTACTCAGGAAGTCTTTGCGGCCAAATTGAAGAGGTGAAATATTGACGGCTATGACTAAGTCACTCCAGCCTAAACTCACTAGGTTTTGCGCTTTTTGACATGCAGTATGCAAAATCCAATCGCCCAGTATGTCGATAAGTCCAGAACGCTCCGCCAAGGGGATAAACTCGCTAGGAGACATCCATTGTCCGTTTCTCTGCCAGCGAATAAGCGCCTCAGCACCAATTACTTTTTCACTAGAAAGTGACATTTGAGGCTGAAAATACAACTCAAACTGAGCCATCTGAATAGCAACACGCATATCTTCAATTAATTGTTGTTCATGGTACAATTTTTCGCCTAATTGAAGATTAAACAGCACCTGACTCCTATCCCCACTACTTGCCGATTTATCTAATGCCGCAAGTGAATTTTTGTGCAATTGTTTATAGTCATTGCCATGCTGTGGATAGTTGGCAAAGCCAAAATCAAGTTGCACTTGGTATTGGCAATGGAAAATCGTAGCGGCAATTTTTTGGTCTATTTGCTCAACCAAACTGTCTATCTTTTTGTTATTTAAATCAGTGGTACAGACCAAAGCAAAGCTTTTTTCGCCTACATAAAAAATGCGACAACCTGCCTTGTCTATACTTGACAGAATATTATCTAAAGAAGTGGCGACTTCATTAACAACAGTCGAAGCCACTGTTACCCCTTGCCCCGAAATTAACTGACTAAATGAACGAATTTCGATTAGTCCAAATGTGAATTTTTGCTCGGTTTTACACAACTGGGTAACTGTTTTTTCTAATTCATAATGGTTGAGTAGGCCCGTTTGCAGATGATGGCTTGCTCTATATTGTAATTCTAGTTCGAATTTTTTGCGCTCGGTAATATCAGTTAAATGCATATCCCATTGCCGCTGATCTTCTAACCAATGCAGATCACATTGAAAGTACAATTGTGCAATTTGATATTCAAATTGTTTAGAGTCTGCAATACCCTCATCTAGGATTTCTGTTTGATACACTTTAATGTCTTTGGCCAACAACAATTCAGCGTTGCCCATTCCCAAGTCTAATTTTTTGAGTAAGTTTTCAGTCGCTGGATTGCAATAAGTTACGGTATTTTGGCTATCAAGACTAATAACAGGGTTGGGATTGCGAGTTGAAAAAAGTGATAGACGTTGATTATTGGCCGCAGTAGACAAATAAGCTTTTATAGCCTTAGCCACTATATAAGCCAAAATCAGGGTCGCTAAGCCATATAACACAACAAAAAGTCGCACTAACTCAAGACCATTTGTAATAACGTGTTCTGATTCCTCCACTTTATTTTCTGTGAGGGTAATTAATTGTTGAATTTGAGGACTAGTTGCACGTCGTACATCGCTAATAATACGCAGTTGTTGACGCGCCAAAGCCCAATTAGTTTGAGAGGCAGTAATGTTTTGCACAAACTCATCGGCCAGTATGTTTAACTCGTTCAAGCTAGTCTTAGTGATTTGTAAAGGAGGAATATCACCAAATCTAACCATCAACTCATCAAAAACACGCTGAGCTTGTTGATTGGTTTCAGAATAACCACGTTCGAACTGCTGTTGCTGCTCAGTAGCATAAAATTCATACAAAAAGCGTTCTTTTTCTATTAAACTATTATTTAATTTACGCAACAAATCGTATGCAGGTATTTGTTGGGAAATAAGCTCGACCGCTTTTTTGGCGATAAAGTCGCCTTTGTAAAAGACCACGCCGCTGACTGCAATTCCTAAAACCAACACAATGGCAAAAATAAGGTTAATAAGCCTGTGGGAGAGCTGGTTGACAATATTAATCGACAATTCAAAAACCTATTTAGGTATCATTTATATGAGGGTGGTTGCTAAGACAACATTGCAACAAAACGATATGCAGATGTTGTCCACAACCCAGTTAAGTTTCTAACGTGGAGGAGGCATACCGCCCATTCCTCCTGGTCCACCCGGTGGCATCATGCCTTTCATACTGTGCATCATTTTTTTCATGCCGCCGCCCGACATTTTTTTCATCATTTTTTGCATCTGAGTAAATTGTTTTAGCAATCGATTCACATCTTGAATTTGGGTACCTGAACCTGCCGCTATGCGGCGTTTACGTCCGCCTTTTATCACATCAGGCCGTGTGCGTTCACCTGGCGTCATAGAATTGATGATAGATTCCATTTGTACAAAGGATTTATCGTTAGCTTTTTCTTTGATTTGCGCTGTCATATTGCCCATACCTGGCATTTTATCCATCATAGACATCATGCCGCCCATGTTACGCATTTGCTCGAGTTGTTCTTTAAAATCTTGTAAGTCGAAGCCTTTACCTTTTTGTACTTTTTTGGCTAGTTTCTGCGCTTTATCCTTATCAACTTTGCGTTCAACTTCTTCGATCAAGGTGAGCACATCACCCATACCCAAAATACGCGAGGCAATACGTTCTGGATGAAAGGCTTCCAGTGCATCCAGTTTTTCGCCCATACCAATGAACTTAATGGGTTTGCCTGTGATGTGCCTTACCGATAACGCAGCTCCACCTCTGGCATCACCATCAGCTTTGGTTAGGATCACACCGGTTAAAGGTAATGCGTCATTAAAGGCCTTGGCGGTATTGGCCGCATCTTGGCCAGTCATGGCGTCTACCACAAACAAGGTTTCAATGGGATTAATCGCTTTGTGTAATGCTTGGATTTCTCCCATCATTTCGCCATCAACATGTAAACGACCAGCGGTATCCACAAGTAATACATCGAAGAAATGTTTGCGGGCAAAATCTATTGCTGCATTAGCAATATCAATGGGTTTTTGATCCTCTGACGAAGGAAAAAAATCAACGTCGACCTCTGAGGCCAGTGTTTCTAGCTGTTTGATTGCTGCTGGACGATATACATCGACACTCACAACTAACACTTTTTTCTTTTCACGCTGTTTTAATAGCGCCGCTAACTTACCCACACTGGTGGTTTTACCTGCTCCTTGTAAACCAGCCATTAATACTACGGCTGGAGGCTGAGCAGCTAAATTAAGTGATTCGTTAACTTGCCCCATCACCGACTCTAATTCGGACTGGACAATTTTAATAAAGACTTGGCCAGGATTAAGACTTTTACTGACTTCGGTGCCTACCGCACGCTCTTTCACTTGGCCGATAAAATCTCTTACGACAGGCAAGGCAACATCAGCTTCAAGCAACGCCATACGCACTTCGCGTAAAGTATCTTTAATATTATCTTCGGTGAGTCGCCCTTTTCCGCTAATATTTTTAAGGGTTTTGCCTAAACGTTCGCTAAGATTTTCAAACATATACAGTGCTACCAACAATTTTCTATGGGGTTATTATACCCATGCCATCTCAAAATGCACGTTTCAGAACGATTGGGGCGCTTCAATTCAAGGCGTGTCAATGACTGACGCAACGAAGAAGTGGAGTGCCCCAGTCGTTCCCTTTAGGGCGAGTTTTAAAGCGATTTATCCTGCGTTGGCTATTTTTGACTTAGATTACTAAGCCTACAAATGTCCGCCTTGCCTGGGAGGCCCCGCCTAAACCGCTTTAAACTCTCGCTGAACCGGCACTTTGAGGTGGCATGGGTATATTAGAAGAAGCTAACAGATAAGAATGCTCAAGCCCATATCTAGTTAGAGATTTTACCAGTTAATGCTTAAAACTGAGTTGAGCTATGTAATGTGGTGAGTATTAGTGTTATTTTTATGTTCATTACGTTGTCAGTTTGTTTATGGAAAATTTAGTTAGCAAAATGTATATCTCAACTCTTCCCAATGTCGTTTCAAGAAATCTATCATGTTGATGGATGTCATTTGTTTTGTTTTTTATATTCTGGCGTCCGGCGTCATAGTTACAGGTATGTTTCAAGAAAGAGGCCCCAATAAACTCGCAGCCATTATAAGTGTTCTGGTGGCCATGGGGTTACACATCACTATTTTAAGAAGCGGCATCCTTATGGGATCTGGGATGGGACAGAACATGAGTATGCTAAATGTAGCCTCATTGGTGGGTTGGCTAATTAGCGTCACTATGCTGGTAGCTTCATTTAAATTACCCAACACTATTTTGTTACCTGTCGTTTATAGTTTTACTGGCCTGATCGTTCTGCTGAGTGGTTTGATACCCAGTGCCCATGTCATACAAATCAGTGTAAAACCTAATTTATTAATCCATATTAGTTTGGCTTTGTTTGCTTATGCATGTTTGGCTATTGCCTCTTTATATGCGGTGCAATTGTCATACATCAATTTTCGCCTAAAAGAAAAAAACGCGTCTCTTCTGCATTCATCTCTGCCTCCTTTAATGGCAGTAGAAAATATTTTATTTAAATTATTGTTAGTCGGCACTGTTTTACTGACCTTATCATTAGTCAGTGGTTTCATGTTTTTAGATAACATGTTTGCCAAAGAGCAAGCTCATAAAACCGTTTTATCTCTTTTAGCATGGGGGCTGTATAGCGTTGTATTGATGGGGCATTTGGTGTTCGGATGGCGTGGAAAACCGGTAATATGGTCGACTATTATTGGGGGAATATTACTCACCCTAGCCTATTTTGGCAGCCGCTTTGTTAGGGAAGTGATACTTAACGCTTGAATAGCATCTAAATAGCCCTTAAAGTGCGAGTTCATTTTTACCATAGGATTTCCATAGTTGGAAGACATTGCCACCAGTAGTTTATTCATAATTCTCGGTGTTTTGATTTTACTCTCTGCATACTTTTCAAGCTCAGAAACTGGCATGATGTCGATTAATCGATATCGGCTCAAACATCTTGAGAACCAAGGGCATAAAGGTGCCCTCAGAGTACAAAAACTGTTACAACGCCCAGATAGACTAATTGGATTAATTCTAATAGGTAACAATCTCGTGAATATTGCTGCCTCTTCTATCGCCACCATTATTTGTATGCGCTTGTTCGGACATTTAGGTCTTGGAGTAGCGACGGCCATCACCACACTTTCTTTAACGTTAGTCATTTTAATCTTTGCCGAAGTGACACCAAAAACACTCGCAGCTTTATACCCAGAAAGAATATCCTTTCCTAGCTCGTTTATTTTATTGCCGTTACTGACGTTGCTATACCCCTTTGTATATTTGGTTAATGGCATATGTAACAGTTTATTAGCACTTTTTCGAGTTCGAAATACAGGTGAAGATGGAAATAGTCTTAGCCGCGAAGAATTGCGGACTGTTGTGCATGAAGCAGGGGCAATGATCCCGAAAAAGCACCAAGATATGTTAATGGGTATACTAGACCTCGAAAACGTTACTGCTGAAGACATTATGGTGCCGCGCAGCGATATTGTGTCTATCGACATTAATGACGAATGGAAAGATATTCAAAAACAATTGGTTAACTCGCAGCACACTAGGGTTTTGTTGTATCGAGATAGCATAGATGATGCAGTTGGTTTTGTGCATGTCCGTGACGCACTGAGATTACTCTCAAAAGATCAGTTCACTAAAGCCACATTGCTCAGAGCGGTACGAGAAATCTATTTCACACCTGAGTCCACCCCATTACACACTTTGATGTACAAATTCCAGGAGGAAAAAGAACGTATTGGTTTAGTGGTGGATGAATACGGTGATATTCAAGGGTTAGTGACATTAGAAGATATATTGGAAGAAATCATCGGTGACTTTACCACCAGTTTTTTGCCTGATCACAGTAAAGAAGCTAATTTGCAACAAGACGGCAGCGTGTTAATAGATGGAAGTGCCAATATTCGAGAGCTCAATAAAGAATTGGATTGGAAATTTCCTACAGAAGGTCCTAAAACCTTGAACGGGTTAATATTAGAGTATTTGGAAGATATTCCAGAAGCCAATATCAGTGTACGTCTTGCCGGTTATCCCATCGAAGTATTGGAAATGAAAGACAATATGGTCAAAACGGTGCGTGTAATACCTGAGTTCTATCGAAGTGATGAAATGAAATATTCTGAATAAATCAGCTCTTGTTTTTATCTCGGTTGTTTTTGATTTTATTTTTTAAGTATTCGACTTTTTCGTTCAAATTTGACAGGCGATCATAGATATCCTGAAGCTCAGTATCGTGAGTCAGTTGCGATTCATTTACATGATATTCCAACGCCTGTTGTAAGACTGCTGGCAAACTTTTGCTGATCATATTCAACGTATCGGTAGATCAATCAGTTTTCTTAAGGTTAATTGATTCAATTTCTCAATATTTAAACCGGATGATAGATACTTTCTATCGTGCCCGCACCGGCAGCCAGATCATAATCAACAATCACCACACTAGAGGTATCAAATAACATCGACTTTTTATCAAAGAGCACTTCTTCCAAAAAGTAACTAACAAAGGGCATATGACTGACAACCAAAATAACATGTGGTTGTGATGCTGTTTCATACAAAACCTTAATAAAGTCATGAGCGACCTTAGGATCGCCTTCGGGTATCACGTCTTCACATATTTGCTTTTTTATCACTACAACGTGTTCGCTGAGCTGCTCATAGGTTTGCTGTGCACGCACATAACTGCTGACTAAGGCAATATCAATCGGTAGATCCGCCCCTAGGTAATCATATAACCATTTACCTGCTGTAATCGCTTGTTTTTCACCTAGGCTGGTTAAGCTTCGGGTATTGTCCTGTTCGCGAAACCTTTCAGCTTCTCCATGACGCATGATAATTAACTTCATAATTCTCGCGGAATTTATAATTGAAACATTAGAGTCTATTGTGCCTAATATAACAAAAAATATAATTAAAAAACTGCACCATTAAAAAATTAGTTTATGCTTGAAATGTCTTTCAACATAGGGAAAGAGAATTTTGCTTAAAAGTGCCTACGATAATCGTCAATTCAAGCATATTGAATTGGATAACGGCCTGCGAATTTTGTTAGTGCAAGACCCAAACTGTGTAAAAAGTGCCTGCTCTGTTACCTTTAACGTGGGTCATTTTAATGATGACAAAGATTGCCACGGTATTAGTCACTTATTGGAGCACATGCTTTTTTTGGGTAACGATGAGTTCACACAAGCCAACGGGTTTAATGATTTTATTGCCACCCACGGAGGTAGTATTAATGCGTTGACAGGCACAGAATACAGCAGCTATTTTTATGAAATTGCAGCTGAATATGAACAACAAGCCTTAACCCATTTATACGCAATGCTCAGTAAACCTTCTTTTTGCGAGACGCTTATCGAAAAAGAAATCAATGCGATAAACGCCGAGTTTTTATTAAAACAAAAAGACGATTTAAGACGTCTTTATCAAGTGCATAAAGAAACATGTAACCCTGCTCACCCTTTTAGTCAATTTTCGGTGGGTAATCATCAAACATTCGAGCCTTTTAGCCCATTTCAACTCAAACAAAAATTACAACGGTTGTTTGAGCGTTTTTACCAACCGCAAAATGCTTGTTTGTGTTTAGTTAGTCAGCAACAGTTGTCAGTAAGCGAAGAGTCTGTTCGTCATCAGTTTAGCAATTGGCCGTCAAATAATAAGTTACCTGACGAACCGCTGCCAGCACTTTACCTTGAACATAATCTAGGTGTGCAGATCAATATTTTGCCTTTGCAAAAAGCCCGCAGAATGATTTTAACCTTTGCGCTGCCTGAACAGCATTCTCATTACAGAAGCAAACCTTTAAATGTGCTAAGCCATATTTTAGGGGATGAAGGTGAAGGGGGGTTATTACATTTTTATAAAACAAAAAACTGGGCCACTAACCTAAGTGCCGGTGGTGGCATAGAAGGCAGTACTTTCAAAGACTTCAATGTGAACCTTCAGCTTACAGACGATGGTATTCAATATACTGACGAAGTGATTACTGCGCTCTTCTCATATATTCAATTAATCAAAGAAAACGGTATTGAAACCTGGAGGATCGAAGAAACCGCCAACCTCAATCAACTCATGTGGGATTTTCCTGATCAAGCAAAAGCTATCGACGAAGCATCACACTACAGTCAGTCAATGTTCGAATACCCGCCACAACACCTCATTGCAGGCGACTATATTCTGGATAAACCCGCAGTGGATATTGTGTTTCAGATGCTAGCGTTTTTCTGCCCCGAAAATATGCGCATAAAAACAATTAATCCCTTTGTCAAAACCACTCATAAAGCCAAGTGGTATAATACGCCTTATAGTGTTGAACCTATTGAAGCAAGCCGCATGGCGTCTTTTTTAAGTGGCAATTGGCAATCAAGTTTTGTGCTTCCAAAAGCCAATCAATTTTTACCCCCTTGTAAACCAGTCAAATCCATTGCCCCTGAATTTGTGATACCTAAACAAATTATCAGCGAGAATGGATTAGACATTTGGTATGGACAAGACGATAAATTTCAGCAACCCAAGGGAGATTGTTTCTTAACGTTTGATTGCCAAGCGGTAAATGAAGGTATTCATGTCACTACGGCTAAACGATTATGGGTAGCTTTGTTAAACGAAAAGCTCAACCAAAAATATTATCAAGCGAACCTCGCTGGCATGCATTTTCATTTGTATCCACATCAAGGTGGGTTTTCTCTGCAAACCAATGGTTTTAGCGCAAACCAGTTAGAATTCTGTACTAACCTTTTAACCCAAATAGTGGTCAATAAAGATTTTTCTAGTCGTTTTTCTCAAATAAAAGCCAAACAATATCAGGGTTTATGCAATGCACTATTAAATAAACCTATTAACCGACTTTTTTCAAAACTCTCCGTGCTTATGCAACAACAAAATCACGCCCCATCAGAGATGGCTCAGGTTATGCTAAACTTGACGCCTGATGATATAGGGGTAACGAAAGAAAAGTTACTCAGCCAATTTCATTTAGAAGGACTAATGTTTGGTGATTGGAACGCAGAAGAGGCATACAAAGTCAGTGCTGATATTAAAACATTTAGAATGAAGCATGGCACCAGTGCCAAAATCCACAGAGGGGTCGCAGATATTAGACACGGTAGAGTCATTTCCTACCCAGTAGAGTGCCAACATAAAGATCCCGCAGTGGTAATCTACTTTCAAGCCCCTGACGCGAGTCTCAAAAATGTGGCTCTGACCATTCTTGCAGAACAATTAATTGCCACCCCATTTTTTAATCAACTGCGCACCGAGCAACAACTCGGTTACTTAGTAGGTAGTGGCTACATACCCTACAATCAACATCCTGGTATAGGCTTTTACATTCAGTCACCCCATTATCCTGCAGAATACCTTATTAATGCAATCCATGTATTTCTACAGAAAATAGTTGAAAATATTAACCAATACAGTCCTGTATGGGATGCGCTCAAAAAAGGCGTGATGAAACAATTAATGGAGAAAGACACAAATCTAAGCATGAAAAGTCATAGGTTGTGGATGGCTATTGGCAATCAAGATAGAACATTTACATATAGCTCTCAAATGACGAAAACCATCTTAGATATTGATTTTTATGAGCTCAAAGCCTACCTGATTTCACTCGTATCACGACAAGGTTTTGGAGAAGCGATATTGTACAGCTCAGAGCAGCATGCCCCTATCTCATTCAAAACCGAAGTAATAACAGATATTCAAAATTTCAAATCCACCAGCCAATACCTTTGATATTTGTGCAAATTAGCTAAAAAAACAGCAAACAAGCACATTTCTCATTAAGACTCCCGTTTTAATAAGATTAATACTTGTAGCAGCCCTATAAATTAGGCATATTTAGACTCGAGAGATATGGATATGCCTACGATTAAATCTAAATATTATAAGGTAGACCACTACCACTGGGTGAGAATTACATATTTTCTATTTATTAACATTCCGCAGTTTTTTATTGTCTCTTCTACTGGGACTTTTTTTGGTCCCTTATTCCCACGCTGCAAACAATGTTTTTGTTAAGTATTCTAAATCTGATGGCTTAGTAAATAACACAGTAACCAACAGCCTAGAAGATACTCACGGATTTATGTGGTTTAGCACTTTTGAAGGTCTAAGCCGTTTTGATGGTTATGAGTTCAAAAACTATAGGCATTCTAGAAAAGATCCTAATTCCTTACCAGACAACTTCACTAAAAAACTACTTTTAGACTCTCAAGGCAAACTTTGGGTTGCTACTCAGAATGGACTGGCTAAATACAATCCATTAAAAGATAACTTTACGAATTATAACAAAGACAACAGTCAGTTGAACAGTAACGAGATTTTTACTATCGCCCTTAATAAAGATGGAAATTTGTTGGTTTCTACTGCTGCAAACCTTTACCTTTACGATAATTTGGCTAATTCATTTCTACCTTTTACAGTTAACGGTGAAAAACTACCCGTAGACATTAAGGTAATATTTAGCGAGCCAGATAAAACTTGGTTAGGCGGTATTGGCCAAGGCATTTTTATTCTTGATCATAGCACTAACACTCTGTTCAGTTTACAAGAAGCCAATCCTTGGGATCTCATAGTTGAAGCCAAAACGCTACTAGAATTGAAAGTTATTGATGATAATTATTGGTTAGGAACAGAAATCGGCGCCTACAAAATCAATAGACAATCGTTAAAAGTGCAGCTTTTAAACACACAAAGCGAACCATCTATACTTGGCGGTCGCGTTAACAGCATCGTCCAAAATCAGGATAAAAAAATATGGTTAGGAACGGAAACTGGCATCAGTATTTGGGACAGTGAGACCAAACATGTTTTTTCATTCAATGAAAAAAATAGTACAAACTTTGGATTAGAAAGTAGTTTCATTCATAGCTTATTTATAGATTCAAATAGCTCCATCTGGTTAGGCACATATTCTGGAGGTTTATATCGTTACAATGCCGATAGTTCACAGATAAAATTCTTCCAGAAACAAAGTAATAATCCAAACGGACTTTCAGGGGATATAGTTTGGGGCATAGACCAAGACTCTAATGGGAAAATATGGATTGCGACACAATCAAAAGGGTTAAACCGTTTTGACTCAGAAAACCAAATATTTAAAAGGTATCTAACTGATTTTAAACATAATATATGGGCAATTGAAGTCGACCAGTTTGACAATATATGGGTCGCCAGCTCAGGTGGTATATTTATTTATCGTGAAAAGAACGCAAACGAACTGAGTCTAGTCAAAACACTCTTACCTGGTACTAACGTAATGAAAATCAAATATTTTTCAGAACGCATCTGGTTACCCACCGAAAATAATACTATTAGCTGGATAGAGCCACAAAATTTTGCTGTGATCTCAGTTGAGTTACCAAATAAAAAAATCAATTATGTTGAAACATTATTCCTCGATAGTGCACAAAACCTATGGCTCGAAACTAATTTGGGCTTAATGCTCTACAACATCAATGACAAACAGTTGCAACGTTTAGCCCTTGGTTTTGATGACTCTATCCGATCTTTTAATTCAGTTGACGAGACAAATGATAGTTTTTGGTTATCTACTATCACCCATGGAATCATTCGGTTAAATAAAGATTCATACAAAGTGATAGATAGAGTACATAATGAAAATGGCCTCGCAAGTGACCAAGTCATTAAATCAATCATTTACAAAAATAGCTTATGGGTATCGCACACTAGTGGTGGCATTGATGAGATATCCTTAGAAACGGGCAAGGTTTTGCAAAATATTGCGCCTGAAAGACTCATGTTTACCGAGCTAAATGAAGACTCCGGCCTGCTTTCCGAAGCAGGTGATATATTATTTGGTGGCTCAGATGGAATATTAATGTTTGATCCCGATGAGTTGTCTTTTGAAGCTAATCAACAGAAAGCATCTAAAAACCAGCTACAAAATAATAAAGCGCCCACTATTACCCAATTACGCTTATTTAACTTGCCCATCTCGTTTCATTCGGATAATTCGCCACTTATTAAACCAATTAACTTGTCTAATAGTATTGATCTGCCCAATGAATCTTCATTGCTTAGCATTAAGTTTGCTCAAGTGAACCCTGTTAACCCTGAAGCTGTAAAATATCGCTATCGACTATTAGGTCTATCAGATAAATGGATAGAGACAGATGCGGAATCCTTAAGGCGTGCTGATTTTTCAAGTTTGGATTTTGGCAGTTATGCATTTGTTGTCCAGAGTAAAAATCCCTTAGACGATTGGTCTGAGCCAAAATCGCTGCAAATCAACATAGCTCCCCCCTTATGGCTAGAGCAAAACGCCTTAATTTTATATGGCATATTGAGTATTCTAATTTTGCTTTATTCATTCAAGCAAATCCGCTCTAGAAATGCGATACGTCGATCCATATTGGAGAATGAAGAACGATTAAAGTTAACCCTTTGGAGCAGTGGCGACGAACTCTGGGATTGGGATATTTACCAAGGGCAAGTATTTCGTTCTAACACTTGGGGTACCTTAGACTTCCCCCAAGATGATATTAGAGTCAACAGCTCTTACGAAGCCAATATCCACCCTAACGATATTCAACGAGTGCAACAGTCTTTAAATGAACATCTCAGCGAAAAAACGGAACATTACGAAACCACTTATCGCGCTAAAACATACAAAGGTGACTGGCTGTGGGTGCTTGACCGAGGCAAGGTAGTAGCCAGAGACAATAATCATCAACCACAAAGGATGACGGGCACATTAAAAAACATAAGCCATTCAAAGGAAGCTGAGGAGCAGCTGAAATTATTTAAGCGTTCTATCGAAACTATTTCTGATGGTGTATTTATTACCGACACCTCTTTTAAATTTATCTCAGTGAACAATTCCTATTGTAAATACACGGGCGAAACCCGTGAGCAAGCCCTAGCCAGTTATTTAACCTTTCACCAATATCCCGGAGCCTTCACCGAAGAAGTCAAAAAATCCTTGCAGCAAAAAGGTAATTGGTTTGGCGAAGTAGAATCCCGCCGTGGGGCAGGAGAAAAATATGAGATGGATTTAAACATTGATGCCATCACTGATGAGGATGGCAAAATCAGCCATTATGTGGGGGTCTTCTCAGATATCACTTCCCGTAAAGTCACAGAAAAAGAGCTGCTCAAATTATCGAATACCGATCCCTTAACGGATTTACCTAACCGCTCCTTCTTTCAAGCGAGTCATAGCAATATTGTGCGCAGGGATACACAACATGCATTGATATGTTTGGATATGGATAATTTTAAGAAAATCAACGACTCTTTAGGCCACCAAACAGGTGATGTGTTGATTAAACAAATTGCTAAGCGGCTACAAAAAATAGCCGGAACTAAAGCCACCTGTTACCGATTAGGTGGTGATGAGTTCAGTATATTGATTGATAATTCCACTGATATCCACCACATCACTCACTTTGCACAAACCATATTAGATAATATGGCAAGACCTTTTATTATGAACAAACAAGAGTTTGTATTGGGTGCTAGTTTAGGCATTGCCTTCTATCCGGAAGACGGCAGAAATCCTCAAGAACTGCTAAAAAATGCCGACACAGCCATGTATTTTGCTAAAAATGCTGGGGGCAATAAGTATCAATTCTTCAGCGGTGAAATGAACCAAAATGCAGTGCGTCAATTACAAATAGAAAATCTTATAAGGCATGGCTTAAAAGAAGATTTATTTACGGTTTTTTATCAACCTAAAGTCGACATTGCTAGCGGCAAGTTAGTCAGCATGGAAGCCCTAGTACGTTACGAGCACCCTGAAAAAGGTTTAGTTAGCCCTGCGCAATTTATTCCCTTGGCCGAACAAACCGGACAAATCATTGAAATTGGTGAAGTTGTTCTTAGAAAAGCTTGTGAAGACACAAAACGCTGGGTTGAAGCGGGTCTGTTTACTGGCCGTGTTGCCGTCAATATCGCGGCCAGACAGTTTGAGATCCCAGATTTAGATGAACGTATTATGAGTATTCTACAAAAATCGGGCTTGTCTGCCTTACATTTAGAATGTGAAATAACAGAAGGCACCTTGATGCAAAGTCCTGAAAATGCCCTAAGAATGATGCAGCGCTTACGTGAGCGTGGCATACACTTAGCATTAGATGACTTTGGCACAGGCTACTCATCCCTTGCATATTTAAAACGATTCCCTATCAACACATTAAAAATTGATAAAGCCTTTATAGACGATATTGCCACTAGCGCCGAAGACCGACATATGGCACAAGCCATTATTGCCATTGCCCATAACCTTGGCTTAAAAGTGGTTGCCGAAGGAGTGGAATATGAGAATCAACTGGCAATTTTACGACGTTATAAATGCGAAATGTTCCAGGGCTACCTCTACAGTAAACCATTAAACGCAGTCAAATTTGAGCGTTTACTCAAAGAAAATCATGAACTGCAAAAAGTTATCCAAAATTCCAGTATCTAGACTCACTTTGACTCACCTCACACTATTAAAAAAATTTTTTTTCTAAATAAATGGCTCTGTTCCATATCAATGTTGGTGTTGATAAGCAGCAGCCAATATTTGCTGTTTATCTAGCTTATCCCTCGTTTCTTTAAACCAAGCAATATAATGCGCTAAATACTTAGTCGCCCCCTCGATTTTTTCTTTCTGTCCAATCTTTTAAGTGAGCTATGGCACCATTTACAGTCTGAATATGATAAACCTTATCAATGACTCTCCTTTGGTTACTAATGAGTCGTTTATGCGCGCATTGGGTGACCTTCACTATTTCCTCATAGGCGTGAGCGCCATCACTACATAAAACAGAGACTTCGGTTATATACCTGAACATCTTCAAAATGCAGGTTTGAATTGTTGAAAGTTGTCATTAATGGTACTGCCAAGTGAATCAGCAATGACAGGCAAGGTAGTCGTAAAAAATTGATTTATTCGCCGTCGAAATTCTTTGGTCGTTGCAAAGTACTGACTATTTCTGGCATATTTATTCATGACCTTCCAGAGTCGTTCTATCGGATTTAAATTGGGACTATAAGGCGGTAAATAGTGTAAGGTGATATCCAGATTTTTTGCTGCCTCTGTCACCAACCTCGAACGATGATACCCTGCTCCATCAAGTACCATATGGATAGTCCCACTTGTTTGATAAACGTTTCGTGTCCTGGTAAGAAAATCAACAATCGACTCACCGTTAACGGTCTTATCATATTGCTCTATCACCGCTTTCTCTAAATGCCCCAGTCTGATTGCGCCGACAATATTGAGTTGCGTGCGGCTGCCGGTCGTCTCTATCGGTTTATCAACGCCTTTTTTTATCCATCCTGATGTTATTTTGGTGGCCTGAGTAGGATGCACTGCATCCATGAATAACAAGGGCTCATTCTCGCTGATGTTGTCTTTTAACTGTTCATAATACTCAATAAACGCTGCTTGTTTATCCACGTCAAACTTATGGGGAACACCTTTAGGCTGCTTGTAGCTGAACTGATGCTGATGCAACCATTTGTTCAATCCTGATACCGTATACTCCACCTCAAAAGTCTTTTTTATGTAGGCAACAATTTGGTGGGTGTGTAAATACGTCACCTCACAAAGATGGGTAATCAGGCACTTCGTTTGTTCGGTATCCAGATACCCACTTGAGCCACCGCTTGTAGAAGTCAGTTTCCCAAGGGTGAGTATATTCCAATTAACAAATGAGTCTTAAGTAAGTAAATTTTTAGGCTCGTTTATTCTGTTCAAAGATCTGGTTAAATAATTCATTACGTTCTTTTTGAAGTAATTCAGCACAAGCATTATCTGTCATTTCCATAGCTTGCTCATCTAGTATTTCAAAATGAAAGTCTGCTTTCAAATATGTTTTGGCATTGGGTAAAGATTTTAGTTTTTCATAGGGCGTCATCATACTTTTGTAAGGGTAAGTTTTACGTTGTTTCCCTTTATCATCAGTGGTGACTTCAGGAAAGAAACAAGGTCTATGATAATTGATATACGGGTAAAGATATTTTAAATTAAACGTATTGATTAACGGTGCCCATTTCTGTGGAATATGTGTGTAACCAAACTGTTTTCTTACAATTGATGCATTTTTACTTTCTGCTAAGGCATTATCGTTTGAGTGTCTTGAGCGTGATTTAGTGAGCTCTATTTCAAGTTTGGTGAGTAATTTACACACGTGTTTGTTGATGTATTCAGAGCCATTATCTGAATGAAACCCTTTGATAATAAAAGGAAATGCGGCCATCATTTGCGTTAGTACTGGAATGAGGTAACGCTCACTAATACGTTCAACTGAGCAAACAACCTCAAACTGTGTCACCTCATCAACTGCATTAATATGATACACGCCTTTTTGTTTATCTAGGTCTCCTTGGTGCACGGTATCAATACGAATATAGCCAGGCTCGCCGTTGGGTTGAGGTTTACGCCGTTCGCCAATAGGCACTTGTCTTGATTGTGTTTTTGTGAAGTGTCTGCGTTGTTTTTGGTAGCCTTGAGAGTGCCTCAAGTTATATAAATGTGAAACAGAGATAGTGGCAAGCATTTGGTATTCTGATTGCTCAAACGTATTGTAGGCACGCTCCAACAGCTTTTTAGTGGCATGACCACAGATATCATCATGCCTTGCGTCCATTTCAGCCAGTAGCTTAATATCCTTTGTACTGTAAATGGTTGAAAAGCCGTTAGTTCGGCAAGGTTGCCAGTTAATTCTGCCGACGTCCTTGTATTGTTTTATCAATCGAGTGAGTTGCTGCCGCGAGTAGCCTGTCACCTTTTTAAGGTATTGATTGACGATCCCTTTGTCGGTTTTTTTTAACGTGATATAGCGAAATTTTATCAATGTTTTTTGAATGAATTGATATCGCTGATTTTTATCACCTAAAACGGTAAAGGCGACGGCTTGGTTACCTTGAATAAAGCGTTCAAGCTCTTCAATAGTGGTGAGGTTTTCTATATTCATGATCGCTTGCATCTTATGATCATGAACAGAATTTAAGTCTTTAGACGCATTTCATTTTGGAAACACGCAATTAGTTAAGACTCATTTCATATTGGACAAGGCTGGGTGTTGAAATCATTTATGTGTCGGGTAACACTGGTTTCATGCAAGAGTAACGCGTCTGCAATGGATGCTATTGACCAGTCTTTTGCGTATAAGAGAACAGCTTTAATACGATCGCACTCACGCTTATCCCGACATTTTTATGGCGTGATATCAGTGTCTCTTTTTGGTCTGGTGTGAGGGATATTTTCTTCATGACTCAATCATGATCTTTTTAGTGAAGAAATCTAGTTTTCTTTGAAAAATACTGCATTTTCAATGATCACGGGTATATAAGGCTGTAAATGTAATGTGACTTCCGCTTTGGTATCGGTTGCTAGCACTTAACTCACCCTATGTTCGCTGCGATCTATTGAGAGTAAACAGTGACTTTACTTTAATTATATTTCTGACTCATTTGACCACCACGCTTATTGGCTTTTCTATTGCTTTTTAAGTGCTTACTTCCTTTTTTTGAGTACGACATAAAAAACTCATCGGCTTCAATTATCCCCGATAATATTTCATGATGATGCTCAGATTGAGCCATCAAAAAGCGGTGTCGCCAAAGAAAGGATGTTTTTCAGATTAATGTTACAAATAAAAGCGGCTTCACGTAACGTGAGTCTTAACGTCATACACTGGGCGTACTTTTCCCAAAGCTCAAATTTATGTCATGGCTAAAAGTGTTTTCGTAATGTGATTGAGCTGACATCGAAATGATTCTGTTTTCATTGTCTTTACCTTCAATAAGTTAAACTCACTTTTAAGCATAGCCAACAATTTGATGGAACATAGCCAAATAAATAGTATTCGCTTATTCACAATATCAACTTGATGACGCTGTGAAAGGCAAAACATTGACGCTATAAAGGCAAAATATTGCAGGGCGACCGCCAAAATAAACCATTTATTGCAGTCAAATTTGAAGGTGAAATCATAGAAAACCCCAAACAGTAGCTCACCCCTAAACAAAAGCCAAAATTTTCATTTTAACTCATCGTTCTCTACACCCTGACATGCATCGCATGCAGAGTATTTAACGACTCGAAAAACCAAATTGATTTATATTCTTCACGGTAAATATACTTTACAGGTACGTTTGGCACACATCTCGCAGTCAATATATTGACCGACAAAATAATGTCGGCAAATAAACGTCAATAAAACAACGAGGAATTAAACGATGTTAAAATCTTATGCAGTAGCACTAGTACTAGCCACCACTACTCCGGTCGCCATTAAATCTGAAGAAACTGTACAAGCACCTGTTAAAAGTCAGGCTGCCACTACAACAACTGCAGATACGAGTAAAAATGGGATAAAAACTAACGGCCGTTGGTAGAAAATTTCAACGCATAATTTAGTAATAAAGGATGCTTGATTAAACGGTTGCAATTAGTTAAATGATGACAAACTATCGCTTTAAGATGAAATATCTAATTAAGTATATTTCCAACTAAGTTGACTTAAAAACCTAAAGAGAGGGATCTCTTTTGTTTTCATGCCCTGAATAAAGTATTGCCAAAACCTCTTGCCTTGAGCAATTTTATTCTTTGCCTTGATTTGAATAGCGGATAAATAGTTGGACCAAACAATAATCCAGCCAACGCCCACCTCTTAGCACTTAGTCCCGTTTTAAAAGACTGCACATAATACATCACGCTAAAAAGCACCGAACTTATAAAAAACAAAATCATCTATTACATCCCGTATTGAGTCCACTCAAGTCATGACCATAATATTGGTCAAAAAGATGGCAACGCCTATTAATTTTGAATTCTTATTTTACCAAAATACAACACATAAAAAAGCCCAACTTTGATATATGAAAGTTGGGCTTGATATAAAAACGGCGACTTGTATCAGCTCATTTAGTAAAAAGAACGTCCTTCTTCTAACATTTTTTTCAAGCTATGGGCTGGAGTAAAATTATCTCCGAGTAACCCTTGATAGTGCTCTAACCTAGCAACCACATGAGCAATGCCTAGAGTATGCATATAGCGGAAAGGCCCTCCCAAAAAGGGTGGAAAACCGATACCAAATATGGCACCAATATCGCCATCACGAGCATTACGCACCACACCTTCGTCTAAACACATAGCGGCTTCATTTAACATTAATAACACACAACGTTCGGATATTTGTTCGTGACGCATTTTGCTGGCTGGCGAAATACCTAATAATGTATAAACAGACTGATCGACTTCTTTGCCTGGTTTTTTGCCAGAGTAATCATAAAATCCACGTTTATTTTTCTTACCTTTGCGATCATCCGCCAAAATTTTGTCAAATCCTGGGTTAGACGCAAAACGGTCACCAAACTGAGCCTGTAAAATAGGACCAATCTTAGTACCTACATCAATGCCTACTTCGTCTAACAATTTAACGGGTCCCACGGGGAAACCAAATTTCACTAAAGATTTATCAATATGCTCAATAGGCTCTCCACTGAGTAACACTTCTGCAGCCTCGTTCATATAAGGCGCTAAAATACGGTTAACATAAAAACCTGCACCGTCTTTAACGACTATAGGGGTTTTACCTTGTTTCTTGGCTAACTCAACAGTAGTTGAAATAGTTTTGTCAGAGGTTTTGTCATGGGCAATCACCTCAGCCAGAGGCATTTTATCCACGGGAGAGAAGTAGTGTAGGCCAATTACTTGTTCTGGTCTTTTCGCTTTCGCAGCGATTTGGGTAATCGGGATTGAAGACGTATTAGAAGCAAAGATAGTATGCTCGGCACAGTTTGCTTCGACCTCTGCGACCATATTTTGTTTCAATGTTAAGTCTTCAAATACGGCTTCAATCACTACATCGGCATCACTAAAACCAGAATAGTCCACCGACCCTGTTAATAACGCCATTTGTTTTTGCATCTCTGACTTGTGCATAAAACCACGTTTTACTTTTTTATTCAGAATATCAAAACTGTACTTAATCGCGTTGGCAATGCCTTCAGAGCGAATATCTTTGATACGTGCTGGCAACCCAGCTTTGGTCGCGGTGACAAAGGCAATACCACCACCCATTAAACCACCACCTAATACCCCCACTTTTTTTAGACGTGCTGGTTGCACCCCTTCCACACCGGTTTCTTTTTTCATGTCGGTGGTAGCGAAGAACAAACTTCTGAGGGCTTCAGATTCAGAGCTCATGACTAAGTTGCCAAAATGTTTGGCTTCAACTTCTAAGCCCTTTTTAAAACCTTTACTCAATCCCGTTTCAATACAATCGATAATTAGCTCAGGCGAGGGATAATTTCCTTGAGTTTGGCTAGCCGTTTGTTTACGGGCTTGCTTAAACATCAAGTTTCGGCCAACTGCGGTATTCTCTAAAAACTTGCCCATGACATCTAACTTAGGGCCTTTACGCTTAAGCTTAGGCTTTTTCGCCATTTCAATGGCCACATCCAGCAGAATGGATTGGGGTACCATGTCATCAACAATGCCGTACTTTTTAGCTTGTTTTGCGCGGACTGAAGCACCTGTCAGCATCATTTTCATGGCTTGTTGCACACTGATCAGCTTCGGTAAACGCTGGGTGCCACCGCTACCAGGTAAAAGGCCAAGCTGAACTTCAGGCAAACCCAGTTGCGTTTTTGCATCGTCGCTACACACCCGATAATGACATGCCAACGCAAGTTCTAAACCGCCACCTAATGCAGGGCCATGAATAGCTGCAACAAATGTCACAGGCATATCCTCGATACGTTGAAACATGTCCTGGCCACCTTTCGCAATAGTGGTAGCGTCTTGTGCACTTTCACAGGCTGCCAACATACTGATATCGGCACCGGCTACAAAAGAGTTTTCTTTACCGCTTATAACCACTACACCTTTAATGCTGCTATCTGCATTAATTTGCCCAAGCACTGTATCTATTTGTTCGGCGAATTCCACTTTAAGGGTATTCATACTCTCGCCGGGCACATCCATAGTCAAAATGGCCACACCGTCTTCGCGCACATCAAGAGTAAAGGCGCTGTTTGTTTGTGTTGTTTTGTCTTCTGTTGTCATGTCAGTCACCCTATTCTGTTTCAACTATCATGGCTGCGGCTAATCCGCCAGCAGCACATGCGGTAAGAAGGCCTGAGCCACCTCCCCTGCGATTCAACTCATTTAACATCTGCGTGATCATACGCGTGCCCGTTGCGGCAAAAGGATGTCCGTAGGCCAAGGAGCTGCCCATGACATTAAATTTATCTATATCAATTTCACCCGTCGCTTTACTACGGCCTAACTTTTCTTGGGCGAATTTATCACTGGCGAACATTTTCATATTGGCTAAGGTTTGAGCAGCAAATGCCTCATGCATTTCAATTAAAGTAAGGTCGTTTAGGGTCATACCTGCTCTATCCAGTGCCATTGGAGTGGCATAAGAAGGTCCCATTAACATGTCTTGCCTCACGTCGATGGCTGCCCAAGCGTAACTTTTAATATATCCGAGCGGGGTATAGCCTAATTCTTTAGCGCGACTTTCTGTCATCATTAAAACAGCAGAGCCACCATCGGTTAACGCTGTAGCATTAGCCGCGGTTACTGTGCCATGCTTTTTATCAAACACAGGGCGAAGTTTGGCATATCCTTCAATTGTTGAGTCAAAACGCACATTATTATCTTTTTCTAGTGCACCTTTAAATGGTTCAGCATAAGCCGTCATTACTTCATTGGCTAACTTGCCATCGTTCCAACTTTTTGCGGCTAAGGTATGAGAACGGTGGGCCAAGGCATCTTGATCTTGACGACTGATGTTATGAGATTTCGCCATTTGTTCGGCGGTTTGTCCCATGGATATTCCGGTGGAGTATTCGGCTACTGCCGGCGGAACAGGCATCAAATCTTTAAAGCCTAATTTTTTAAGCACTTGCCATTTTTGGCCAACCGTTTTAGTTTTTTGTAAATCAGTTAAGGCTCTGGCTAATTTTTTGGAAACACCAATAGGCGAGACAGAAGTTGAATCCGCTCCCCCTGCCACACCTACACTAATATTACCGGCCATCATTGACTCAGCAATATTCACGGTAGATTGAAAACTGGTGGCACAGGCTCTAGATACACTGTAGGCATCGGTATGTACATTCATGCCAGTGCCTAATACTATTTCTCGGGCAATATTCGGCGCTTCTGGCATTTGCACTACTTGGCCATAGACCAATTGCTCAATAAGCATAGGATCAACGTTATTACGTACTAACATTTCGTTGACCACCATCTTGCCTAAATCAACAGCTGGAACGCCATGAAAGTAAGTGGCCATTTTCGCAAATGGCGTTCTTAGACCTGCAACAATAGCGATCCTATCGCCTTCTCTCGTTTTGACTATCTGTTTAGCTGTCATTTTATGCCCTTATAAATGCCCAAACCCAGTGGTCTGACCTGTGAAATATAACTGATTGTACCTAGTTACCATTATGACTTCAAGACCACCCTTAATCCTTCATTTTCATTCAAATAAGGATCTCATGTTTTTTATGTCAAATGCTGTGAAACTCTAGGTGTAGATGACATATATAGTTTTCACCAGTTCACCCATTGTATTTTATAAGATGGGTCGCCGACTCTTTAAAAAATTTTATTTAATTCCAAATAAAGGTTTTTTTAAACTTTGTAACATTGTTTTTCAATAGGGGAACCTTATATCGGTTAGCATAGTCAGTAATCTGGGTTGTGATTCTATATTCCTTAGTTAGCCCGACCCAATATTGATTCGACTTAATTGATTCGAACTAATTTTAAAAAATTCTGAACATTCGTAAATTAGAAGGAAGTAGTTAACACTATGGCAGCCGCACAATTTAAACAGTTACAAGCATACCTAGACAGCCAAGTGGTGGGTCAACAAACACTGACACAAAATATTTTAGTTGCGCTTTTAGCGGATGGACACCTGTTGGTAGAAGGCCCTCCAGGTTTAGCAAAAACCCGAGCGGTAAATGCACTAGCAAATGGTTTAGAAGGTGATTTTCATCGGGTGCAGTTTACGCCTGATTTACTACCTGCCGATTTGACCGGAACAGATATCTATCGTCCAGAAAATGGTAGTTTTGTATTTCAAAAAGGACCACTGTTTCATAATTTAGTCTTGGCAGATGAAATCAATCGTGCTCCCGCTAAGGTGCAGTCTGCTTTGCTTGAAGCGATGGCAGAAAGGCAAATCACTGTGGGTAACACCACTTATGCTCTGCCTGAACTCTTTTTAGTTATGGCCACACAAAACCCTATTGAACAAGAAGGCACCTATCCGCTACCAGAAGCTCAGCTTGACCGCTTTTTAATGCATTTAGAAATAGATTATCCAGGCGCTGAAACTGAATTAGAGATATTGCGCTTAACTCGCAACGAAGCCATGCATGCAAAAGCCGTTAGCCCGCCTAGCTTAAGCCAATCAGATATTTTAAATGCTCGTCAAGACGTATTGAAAATTCACTTAGATGAAGCCTTAGAGCAATACATAGTGCAATTAATTATTGCCACTCGCCAACCACAGCGCTACGACGCAGACTTAGCCAACTGGATAGAGTTTGGAGCCAGTCCGCGTGCCACTATTGCTTTAGACAAATGTGCTCGGGCACATGCATGGCTAATGGGTAGAGATTTTGTTGGACCTGACAATATTCAAGCGGTATTTCATAACGTGTTACGCCACAGATTATTACTCACTTATGAGGCAGAAGCCGAAGGGGTCAACAGTAATCAAGTGCTGGACAAAATTATGCAGCTAGTGCCTGTTCCTTAGACTACCTAGGTTAAAGGAAGCAGTATGCAAGACATTATAAAGTGGTTATCTAAATACCAAAGCGACGGTGTGAGTCTTGGGATAAAAGAACTTATCCACTACCAAGGTAAAACAGCATTATTAAACTTGTCACCACGCAAAACCGTGCAAGCCAAGCTTGCTGGGGCTTATTTGGCGAAAACCAAAGGCCGTGGTATGGAGTTTGACGAAGCCCGCCATTATCAGGCTGGTGACGATATTCGAGCCATAGATTGGCGCGTCACCGCTCGTACCGGAAAAACCCATACTAAGCTGTACCGTGAAGAAAAAGAGCGCCCTGTATTTGTGCTCACCGACTTATCTTCAAGTATGCAGTTTGGCACCCAATTTTTATTCAAATCAGTACAAGCGGCTCACTTAAGCGCCCTCATTGCCTGGTCGGCCAGAAAGCGTGGTGATCGTATTGGTGGTTTGGTATTTAATCAACATCAGCATCTCGAATGTAAACCCTATACCCGTCAAAAAGCGGTGTTGTCACTATTAAATAGCATGATAAAAGTACAACAAGGCGCGCAAAAAGGAGCGCAACAGGAGGCACAAACAACCAACCAAGAGCAGATTACGCTTGGAAATGCATGTGCTAGGTTGCGAAGGCTTGCTCACCCGGGAAGTTTGATTTTTATACTAAGCGACTTTAGCCAACTAGACGAACTGGCTAAACAACATATCGCTCAGCTTAGTAAACATTGTGAGGTGATTGCTTACCCTATCAGTGATCCTTTTGAACATCAGTTGCCACAAGTCAAAATGAGCCAAAGGGTGACCTTGAGTGATGGACACAATAGACAACAAATTGTGTTAGGCGAAAAAGACACTGAAATGCAGTACAGCAACCAACATCAGGTCCATTTCAATAATATTGAAAATACTCTAAAACAATGTAAGGCACAGGTGATCCCCATTGACGCTGGCCAACCCCTAGAATTGCAGCTTGATCGTTTTTCTGGGAGTAAAAACAGATGAATCCACTACAAGACTTAAAAGACATTCGCACACCCGCTTCAATAGAAAACTGGCCACCAGCCTATGGATGGTGGTTACTTGTGTTCTTATTGGTAGTAAGCATATGCCTGCTAACAATATGGCTAATTAAAGTGCAAAAAGTGGGGCACGTTAAACGCCAAGCGTTGAAAGCCCTGCAACGAATAGACACCTCAGACCTAGACTGTGTGTCACAACTCAACCAATTATTGAAACGTGTGGCATTGCACTATTTCCCTAACCAAAACGTGCAACAAATGTATGGCCCACAGTGGACCGCTTTTTTAATTAGGACACTTCCTATCAACAAAGCTAAAGAAGTGTCTGAAACATTTGAGTCGATGCAACAAACACTTTACCAACCTCACACCTCAGAAAATTCTGAATTTTCACGTTACTCTAAATCTGTTGAAACTTGGATTAAACACGCCCTGCCCCCTAACCAACATATGGTTACCCAATTGGAGCAAAGCAATGCTTGAATTTGAGTGGATGTGGGCATTTTTTCTATTACCTTTACCTCTATTGGCGATATTGCTACCAAGCAAAAAACAAGGTCAAGAAGCAGCATTGCGTGTGCCTAGTCTAACGACTGGCATCGAAGCAAAAAGTCAACGTAAGGGTACAAAAAAACTGAGTGTATTATTGGCAACATTGGCATGGGTTGCCCTCGTGGTTGCCACGGCTAGACCCCAGTGGTTAGGTGATCCTGTTAGTATTCCTGCCGAAGGGCGAGACTTAATGATAGCGGTCGATTTATCTGGCAGTATGAAAATTGATGACATGCAGGTCAATGGTCGTCAAGTAGACCGACTCAAAATGATTAAGTTTGTACTGAGTGATTTTATCAAACGCCGCGTGGGAGACAGATTAGGTTTGATTTTATTTGCGGATACCGCTTATTTACAAGCTCCCCTAACCTACGATAGGGAAACAGTAGAACAGCTACTCAACGAATCCTTAATAGGTTTGGTCGGTGAGCAAACTGCTATTGGTGATGCAATAGGACTGGCTATTAAACGCTTTGAAACCCGTAAAGAGTCAAATAAAGTATTAGTTTTACTGACAGACGGTCAAAATACAGCAGGAAATATCACCCCAGAACAAGCCAATGAACTAGCCATCAACAATGGTGTGACTGTATACACTATAGGTGTGGGTGCTGACAAAATGTTGGTTCAGAGTTTCTTTGGTAATAGGCAAGTGAATCCTTCACAGGACTTAGACGAAGGCATGTTAACTGACATTGCAACGTCAACTGGCGGTCGATATTTTAGAGCCCGAGATGCTGAATCTCTGAAACAAATTTATGCCACACTCGACGAACTTGAACCCATTGCCCGAGAAAGTAAACAAATGCGGCCTTTACAAGCCTTATACTATTACCCTTTGGGTTGCGCTTTGTTGATTACCATTTTGATGGGGTTATTTCCTCTGATTAAACAGTTTGTTTTAAAGGAGGCAACAAAATGATTGAGTCTTTTTCTGTCTTAAATGAATTTCATTTTATTCGACCTCATTGGTTGTGGGCGATCATTCCACTGTTGATAATAGTTGCGCTGATCCGCTATGTACACAAACAACAATCGGGATGGCAATCAGTACTTGCAAGTCACTTGTATCAACATTTGATCACAACAGCAGGCATTAAAAAAGTCCGGCCTCCCTTATTATTACTAGGTTTTTGCTGGATCCTTGCCACTATTGCGCTAGCAGGACCAACTTGGGAAAGATTACCGCAACCGGTTTATCAGTTAAATACCGGTAAAGTGGTGCTCATTGATATGTCGCTATCTATGCGATCGACTGATGTTAAACCTGACAGGCTAACGCGTGCCAAATATAAAGCCATCGATTTAGTGAATGCAATTACCGAAGGAGAGACCGGGTTAGTAGCTTATGCAGGCGACGCGTTCACTATTAGTCCATTGAGTTCAGATGCACAAAATCTTACCACCCTGATCCCCAGCCTGACGCCTGAAATAATGCCCATAGCCGGCAGTGATCCTGCGTTGGGTTTACAATCCGCTATCGAGTTACTCAGTAATGCTGGGTATCAACAAGGTGAAATATTTTGGATCACCGACGGGGTTAATAATCAACAAATGAAGGAGATCAGTGAAATATTCAATGATTCGAAGTTCCGCTTATCGGTGCTGGGTGTCGGGACCGAAGAAGGGGCACCTATTCAGATGGTTAATGGGGAATTGTTAAAGGACAGCCGTGGGGCAATTGTTGTTCCAAAACTCACGGTTAATAACTTAAAGTCTCTGAGTCGCAGTAGCGGCGGACGATATGCACCTATGCAATCTGACGATAGCGATATTAATTATTTAGTTGAACAAACTCTAATTGAACAAGACCCAAATGAGAATGATAACGCTGAGCCGGAAAGCTTCGGTGATAAGTGGCAAGAAATGGGCCCTTATTTACTGCTACTTATCCTGCCCTTTGCAGCATATAGCTTTAGACGAGGTATTGTGACCTTAGTGTGTATTGGCGTGTTACTACCAGCCTATTCTCCAGAGGCTCGTGCAGATTGGTGGCAGGATATGTGGAAAACACCTGATCAACAGGCCATGCAAGCTTATGATAAAAACGAGTATGAGCAAGCAGCCAATACCTTTGATAATAGTTTATGGCAAGGCACGGCCCATTATAAAAATAAAGATTATCAAGCGGCCTTAGAGTCTTTTTCTCAAATTAAACCGAGGGATAAAAGCTATACAGATGCCACTTACAATGTGGGTAATGCGTTGGCGCAATTGGGCGAAATAGACCAAGCGATTGCCGCCTATGACAAAGTATTAAAGCAACAACCGGAACATGAAGAAGCCTTAGCCAACAAAGCCTTGCTTGAAAGGCTCAAAGAACAACAAGAACAAGAACAACAAGACCAGTCTGGCGAACAGTCTGAAGATCAGGAAAATGGCGAACAAGATGGTGAGCAGCAAGACGAACAGCAACAAGATGGTCAAAAAAGCGAGCAGGAGCAAGAGGGAGAACAATCTCAAGATCCCCAGCAAGGTGAGAACTCAGAACAAAGTGAGTCAGAGTCACAAGATTCTGAAAAACAAACCCAAGCAGAACAAGAGCAGCAAGAAGCAGAACAACAGCAAGCCGACCAAGCTGAGGCCGAGAAACAAAAATCCGAGCAAGAACAACAAGCTCAAGCACTGCAACAAGGTGAAGAAGAGCTAACCGATGAACAACGAGAGCAAATGCAACGTATGCAAAATCTGCTCAATCGGGTACCAGACGATCCTGCATTTTTATTAAAACGTAAAATGCAAATTGAGTCACAACGGCGAAAAAGAGAAAGATTGCCAACAAATATACAGGGGAATTGGTAGTAGTGAGTATGTCTAAAATGCCCAAATTAATAGTCTGCTTAGGTTTCTTAATCCTAACAAGTATGGCCCAGGCTCAATCGATTCAAGTGAGCGCATCTGTCAATAAAAATCCAGTGATGGTGGATGAGTCGTTTATTCTGTCGATAGTCGCCAACGGTGAGGTAGATAGAGACGCCTTTGATTCCTCATTCTTAATGAAGGACTTTGTTGTTGGTCGTACGTCAATTAGTTCGCAAACAAAAATGATCAACTTTGACACCACCAGAACAACCACTTGGTCAACAGTCCTGATCCCAAGAAACAAAGGTCGTTTCACCATCCCCGCCTTTAACGTTGATGGCTTTATTACAAAACCACTAGAAGTATTAGTAGTACCTGCCACAGCCAGTTCTTCCTCTAGCAGCCGGGATCTGTTTATCACTACTAATCTTGATGTGGCAGAGGCATATCTACAACAACAAATTCGCTACACCGTTAAATTGCATTTAGGTAAAGACTTGCAAAGAGGCAGTCTTTCTAGTCCTACTTTGGAAAATGCCGACATCAGGCAAATAGGTAAAGACAAAGAATATAACGAAGTGGTTGAGGGGCGACGCTATCGTATTATCGAGCGATCGTTTGCAATTATTCCACAGCAAAGTGGTACCTTCACCATCGAAGGCCCTCTGTTTGAAGGTGAAGTGATTGATAACTCTCGGCAGAGTTTTGGCTTTTTTAACCGCAGCAAAGCGGTCAATCGAGTCGGGCCGAGCCAGACTATTACCGTTCTGCCAATCCCTAGTAATTACGACCAACATTGGCTGCCTAGTAACTTTGTGCAACTAGACGACGAATGGCAGGGCAATACACGAGAGTTTATTGCTGGTGAACCTATCACCCGCACAATTACGTTAACCGCAATAGGTGTGGTCGAAGAGCAACTGCCGCAAATTACCAGTATTTACCCTGACTCGGTGAAAACGTACCCAGATCAAGCCGAAACAACAACAGTCGAAAAAGATAATACCTTGATCGCTCAGCGCAAAGAAAGCATCGCCATTATACCCAGTCAAGCTGGCCAACTTGTTATCCCACAAGTTAGGATACCTTGGTTTAATACCATGACTCAAAAAACTGAATTTGCGGTATTAGCAGAAAAAATATTGCAAATATTGCCAGCGACAACACAACCAACTAGTGGTATTCCCAGCAGTCCGGTCATTCAAGCGGCCGCCGAAAGTAAGCCACAAACATCAATGCCAACTGAATTAAAGAATCAAAATATGACCATGTCTCAATATTGGATGTGGCTAACAGCCGGTTTATTGGTGTTATGGCTGCTTACCTTGGTTTTTTGGTACAAACACGTTATTGCATTAAAAGCGGCGACTAAGCATGCAAGTAACTCACCTGCTAGGAATTCGCAAAATGAACAATCCTTATGGAAAAATCTTGAAAAAGCCTTGGATAAAAACGCCTCTCTAGAGACCCAAACCTATCTTGCACTATGGCTAGGCCACACGACCCAAGACAAACAAGCAACGTTGGCACAAAGCTTAAAGTGTATTGATAATCAATCACTTAACGAGGCAGTTAACATTCTTTTAGCCTCACGTTATTCAAAAACTCAAACCGAATGGCAAAGTACAGCTTTGCATCAAATATTGCGTAAACTGCGTAAAGAAGGCAGTATCGAAAAGTATAAAAAGCATAATTTGTCGCCGCTGTATCCCGATACTTAAAAATTAGGCTACCGACATCGACAATTTTTTATGTATTTTATACCCGTTGAATACCAATTTTCGGTATCCATAGCGTTGCAGAATAACTCTCTTGGGTATGCAATAAAACACAAGCCAAAGCTATGGTGGAATTAAAAAATGTTTTCTCGAAAGCAAAATAGTCAAGCCTCGGTCTCTAATGACATGGCAAATAAACAAAAACGTTATGAAGTGTTAGTGCTAGCCCTTCATCGTGACATATTCCGTTATGCATATTGGCTTGTGAAAGACAAAGCAGTAGCAGAGGACATAGTACAGGAGACCTTTCTTCGCGCGTGGAAATCTTTGGATTCTCTCAAAGATGAAAGAGCAGCGAAGTCTTGGTTAATTACCATATTGCGCCGAGAAAATGCTAGGCGCTTTGAACGCAAAAGATTTGACTTAGTCGATATAGATGATGTGTCGGTTATCGATGACCAACTGTCCAATGAAGTTGAAATTGAACATAGAGAACTCCGCGCTATTATGGCGTCGTTAAGTGAAGAGTACAGAGAACCACTGATGTTACAGATAGTATTTGGCTATAGCGGTGACGAGATTGCACAGCAGCTTAATTTAAACAAGAATACCGTAATGACACGATTATTCAGAGCACGTAATCAGGTTAAAGAAGAACTAGATAAAGGCAATGACAACAGGGGGCGTAAAAATGGATGAACTAGAGTTTCGTCGCACCTTATATGCGGATCCCAATTGCACAGATCCACGGGTGCTAGCAGCGATTGCCGACGATCCTAAAAAGCAGGAGTTCTGTAAAGAACTTAAGCAACTCGATAAAAACATGCACCAAGCCAGCCAAGTAAAAGTACCCGATGACTTAGTGCACAAACTAATTTTACGACAAACGATGCAATCCCATAAGGCGAGTAAAGTACGTAATCGTATACAGCTAGCTATGGCAGCGTCGGTTGCTTTTGTGGTGGGAGTGAGTTTTACCATGTGGCAACAAAGTAATTTATTGGATCTGTCAAAACAAGCTATTGCCCATGTGCATTACGAAGGTGGTTATGCGCTGGACGCTCAAGATAATTTTTCACTACAACAAGTGAATGCCAAGCTAGCTCAGTTTGGTGGAGAGTTCACAGAAGAATTAGGTCACGTTTACTACGCCAACTTTTGTGACTTTGAAAACGTTAGAAGCTTACACATGGTAATGCAAGGTGAAAACGGCAAAGTCTCAGTATTCGTGATCCCTCACGACGATACTCACAATGCCAAAGGCTCAGCGTCAGGTAAGGGATACCAAAGCCAAGCCATGGACTTCAATCGTGCGAGTATTGTAGTAGTTGGCGAAGAAGGTTCTGATATTCAAAGAATGAAAGAGCAACTTAAACGCAATATTCATTTTTCTGCTTAGCTTTTTCGATACACAAGTTGTTATTTGAAATTGTAAAAATGCTTCATTTTAGGATAATGCCGTTCACTTAAGGTGAACGGCATATTTGCTTTTGGCGGTAGGGTATCTGTTTTTAGATACCTTTAAACATCGAGGATAACTTCGCTCTCGCTTTCCTTCTAGCTTAAATTGTGCTGCATTACGTTCGATATCTAATATTATTCGTGGAACGTTTCCTGGGGCATAAATAGGCATCATTGTCAGTGTGTGTATGATGTGCGAAGACGCATCCCTAAAGCTCAATTGGTTCGGAAATACGCTTTTCAGTGACTTTGCCATCAATATCATCTTGTATCGAATCAGATTGTAAGCCAGTAGTACACCCCATAATTCCTGATTAATAAGCTCGGGTCAGTAGTCTCGCTTCAATCACGTCAGGTAAATGCGGCCGTTTCTTTCTTGATTGCGGGGTGGTTTTAATACGAACGAGTTTGTCTTGCTTACCTAAACTTCTCACTTCTTCAAATTGTGTCCCTTTTTTAAGGGGGAGCAACCAGTGAGTGTTGTGGCCTTTTTGTTGCCAGTCATGCAATAAACCTAGGGAATAAAATCCCTTATCAAAAAGAGTGAGGCTATTGTCTGGCACCTTATCGACGAGTTTAGCGGCCAGATTCATTTCATTTTCAGCCACACTATCAAAGGCACTATCGAGTATTAAATGACTACTCAGCTCCATCATGCACACCATGCGGACTTGTGGGTAACCTGCCTCATAGGCTTTATTCGCGGTACGTGCAAACTACGCACTGTTCCCTTTAGTATCGGGGGTTCGCCAAACCACACCATCAACACAGTACAAATTTAACCCACACCAATGAGGATGCTCTGCTCGTTCATGCCATGTGTTTGCTGATTGCTGAAAAACGTCGCGAACAACATCACTGCCCAACTTCTTACGTGCTTGAGTCACCGCACTTCTGGCGACGTAATCGACTTCTTGTGGCAATAAAATGTCGAGCTTGTTGATAAGCTGACGAACCGACTCTGTTCTAAACAGTGACATGCCAATGACGGCCCACACCATGGCATCCATTGGCAGTTTGCGTTTTCTCAATGTAGCAACACCATTGGAGTCAAGGCAAGATTGGATAACATCAGGCTCTAATACGTCTGACAAGGAACTGAATTCAGTGAGGCGATTTATTGATGTACGGGCGAGGGCTTCTGAGAGTTCCATAAAAAAATCCGATAACAGTATACTGATATCGGATTTTGGACTGTTCTAAAGATCGGTCAACCGATCGCTAAAATATTTCTTAACTGATTGGCATTATCCTTTTAGGAGGCATTTTTTTATTGTTGATAATGTGGAGTGAAAAGAAAAATTATTTAAATCGCAAAAATTATAATTCCGGAGCACATTTATAGTGCTTGGGCTTTAATAAATTAACTCGGTAAGCCAGCCGTGCTTAGCTTAAGTAAAATGTTGGTGATTATTATGGATATAGCATTTATAAATGGTGAGCTTTATATTAGGCCAATCTGGGGAGTTGTAGTTTTACTCTTCTCCGTAGTTTATGCATATGGCAACACTAAACTTATCACTATGAGACAGAAGGAGGAAAAAAGAAAAGTAATATTATACTCAATAGTAAAGGCGCTATTGAAAGCATTTGACGTATTTTTTTAAACAACATCAAGGAATAAGATGAAAAAATAGATAGTCATAAATTCAAATACTGCAGACCGAATCAAGTTCCGAGTGGTTAATATAGAGAGTCATGAAAGCGGAGTTCCTGACACCATTGACGCATATGTGACTGAACTTAGTAGTGAAGAGCTCCAAGTTCTCACCCCCCAGCTTTAGCGGATTTTAAGTTGGTAAAACGAGATGCAAACACTGATTATGATATACACGAAAGTTTAGCAGAAAGCGCGTGGGACATGTTTAACGACCCCGCAATACAACATCAAATTGCAGAAAACCATGAATGGAATATGGGGCTTATAGAAAGAACGGGCGCCACGGTTGGAGCCTTTGCTAGCATTGCTGGTAAAGTACTTGGTGTAAAAATAGTAATTACCATAAGATTTAATGATCTAACTTCAGCAAGATTTGAAGTTGTTGGCTTAGAGGGTAGTTACACTTGTAGTTCTGAATGTATTGGGCTCGAATTTAAAGTAGTCACTCGCACATCCATGATCGGCACCCAATCTCGACGTCCTTGTCGAGCTGTTCAACTGGGCGAAGCTGTGCTTCTAAAAAAACCAGTTTCACCCATGCCATTTGCCCCTAGAATAAGCCATTTGTTGCTGAAACTTTAAATGCGGAAACAGCAGTGGCGGAGCCACCAAAGAAAATCGGCAGAGCCGATGCTTTTTTCTTTTGATTTACCCTCGACTCAAGGCTCGCCAACTATTGCTTCAATTTAGTAGGGCAATCCCCATGCGGAAGCCTCGCGGGACAGGCGATTGAGCGATGCGCCGTCTGGAACGGCTCAGCGCGACCTGCTAAATTGGAGTAATAGTTGGATGAAGAGCATTGCCCTCGAGCGGCATTTTTTATGAAATACATCCTTGTATTTCACCCTACGGGCCATCTTTCATATGTTCAAAATGTTTCCCTAACATTTTGTGCTTACTTTTTGCTGCTGTTGGCAAAAAGTAAGTCGTGCAGCATGGATGCTGTGTGAAAAAAGCTATGGATGGCGGTAAGCGGCAGCGCATGCTTTAGTTGCTCGAACGTTTTATTACTATGTGAAATGCAAAAAACTGCCAATCGGCCGCCGCGCGAAGGTGCTTCCCGCTAGGGCATTAAGCGTCAATCAACCCCTTGATAAACCATCCCAACATGCATGATCCCTCCATCATCATACACCTCCCCAAACTCAGCAAACCCTAACCGTCGATAAAACTCACTGGCGTCAATCTGTGAAGACAACGTAATTTTCCCTAAAGAATATTCATCCTGAATATCCTTTAGCATAGTGACAATCAAAGACTTACCAAGCCCCAATCCCCTCACCTGTCTAGCCAAGACCACTCGTTCAATCTTCACTTCATCAAGCTGCGGGATTTTTCGATATCGGGCATAGGCGATTAATTTATCTTGGGGATCAACATCCAAATAATGTATTGCAGTTTGATCATAATCATCAAGGTCAGAATAAATACTATTTTGTTCGACAATAAACACCTGCTGACGCAGTGTCGCCAAGGCATAAAGTTCATCTTTACTCAGTTCTTCAAACGTTTTGCGATACATACAACCACTTGATATTAGGTGTGAGTTAGTCTTCCAGTGCCAGCGTATGATAACATAAATATAACAACGTACTTATTCCTCCCCTCACTTCAAAGGAAACTTCGATGGAACCCTACACATACGTATCTCTTGGCCTGTATTTTTTGGTCATGCTTGGCATTGGTTTATATTCGTTCAAGCAATCTAGTACTGACGTTGAAGGATATATGTTGGGTGGTAGAAGTTTAAGTCCTAAAGTCACAGCTTTATCTGCAGGCGCATCAGATATGAGTGGCTGGATGTTAATGGGATTGCCTGGCGCTATGTATGTGTCTGGTATTTCCAGTGCATGGATTGCTGTGGGTCTCGTCATTGGTGCTTACCTGAATTATTTATGGGTTGCGCCCCGGCTTAGGGTATATACCGAGTTGGCAAAAAACGCTCTCACTATTCCTGATTATTTTGCAAACCGCTTCAATGACACTAGTCATAGCTTAAGGTTAATTTCATCTGTTGTAATTGTCATTTTTTTCACCTTGTATACTTCATCTGGCGTAGTAGCCGGAGGCAAATTATTTGAGTCTTCATTTGGTTTAAGTTATGAAATGGGCTTGTATGTGACTGCCGGTGTTGTTGTTGCCTATACCTTACTCGGCGGATTTATGGCCGTGAGTATTACCGACTTTGTACAGGGCTGTATTATGTTTGTGTCCTTGGTATTGGTGCCAGTTGTAGTACTTTTTGATTTGGGCGGGTTCAGCGGTGCTGCATCGCAACTAGCGACATATGATGCTGATTTTTTGAATCTATTTATAGACGCCTCCACTGGGGAGGCAATGTCGGTGATAGGCATAATATCTTTATTGTCTTGGGGATTGGGCTATTTTGGTCAGCCACATATCATTGTCCGCTTTATGGCGATCCGCTCTGTAACAGACATCAAAACGGCACGAAAAATAGGTATTAGTTGGATGGTGGTATCTATTATTGGATCACTGGCAACAGGCATATTGGGTCTTGCTTATGTCACCAAAACCCAAGGTGATATGCAAGATCCAGAGACCATATTCATTTACCTATCGCAAATACTATTTCATCCATTAATAAGTGGCTTCTTATTAGGAGCCATTCTGGCTGCAATTATGAGTACCATTTCTTCACAATTATTGGTCACATCAAGCTCGTTAACCGGCGATTTCTATCAAGCCTTCTTTCGCAAAAACGCGAGCCAAAAAGAGTTAATTACCGCAGGTAGAGTGTCTGTAGCACTAGTTGCCTTAGTTTCTATCTACCTAGCTTATGACCGAGACAGCACCATATTAAATCTAGTCAGCAATGCGTGGGCTGGTTTCGGGGCTGCCTTTGGCCCAGTTGTATTGATTAGTCTATTTTGGAAAAAAATGACACGTCTATCGGCAATTTTAGGTATGTTGTCTGGTGCGATTACTGTTTTAATTTGGATTTATGCTCCGCTAACGATCAATGGACAAGCCTTAAGCGATTGGCTGTACGAAATAGTGCCTGGATTTATCGTATGTAGTTTGACTATTATCACGTTTAGCTTATTAGGTAAGCAAGATGATCAACTGGTAACGGATACTTTCGATAAAGTGCAGCACACCCTAGATCAACTGGATTAAACATTGAAGCTATCACAGCCACTATCTGCTGAGTCAAAACCAGTATTAAATAGTGCTGTGATAGTTCAAATAAGTATATAAATTCAAGTTTAATTTTGTTATTGTTCTATCCTTAGATTTTTTTAATATAAACAACCAATTTTACGTGAGAAATCCATGTCTAACTCGATCCCTACTGTGACCCATTTGAAGCAACTTGAAGCGGAAAGTATTCATATTTTCCGGGAAGTGGCGGCTGAATTCGACAATCCAGTGATGTTGTATTCTGTGGGTAAAGATTCTTCAGTGTTATTACATCTAGCACGTAAAGCCTTTGCCCCAGGCAAAATACCCTTTCCATTACTGCATGTGGATACCACGTGGAAATTTCACGAAATGATTACATTTCGTGACGAAATAGCCAAAAAACATGATCTCAACCTACTGGTGCATATCAATCCAGAAGGCGTGAAGATGAATGTAGGTCCATTCAGTCATGGTAGCTCTAAGCATACCGATATCATGAAAACTCAATCCTTAAAACAAGCATTGAATCACTATAAGTTCGATGCTGCTTTTGGTGGTGCCAGACGTGATGAAGAAAAATCTCGGGCCAAAGAGCGTGTGTATTCTTTTCGCGACGAGAATCACAGATGGGATCCTAAAAACCAACGCCCAGAATTATGGAACATTTATAACGCACAAATTAACAAAGGCGAAAGCATTCGTGTTTTTCCAATGTCCAACTGGACTGAGCTAGATATCTGGCAATATATCTACATGGAAAACATCGAAATTCCTTCATTGTATTTGGCAAAACCTCGCCCAGTTGTCAAACGCGATGGTGTCTACTTTATGGTTGATGATGACCGTATGCCAATGGAAGAAGGCGAAACTCCTGAAATGCGTTCAGTGCGTTTTAGAACCTTAGGGTGTTATCCATTAACGGGCGCAGTTGAATCAACAGCCGCGACCTTGCCTGAAGTGATTCAAGAGATGTTATTGACCAAAACTTCAGAGCGCCAAGGCAGAGTCATTGACCATGATTCTTCAGGTTCAATGGAAAAGAAAAAAATGGAAGGATATTTCTAATGACGACTAACATAGTGTGGCATCAGCATGATGTTGATAAGGCTCGCAGAGCACAAGCTAAGAAACAGAAATCTTGCGTGTTATGGCTAACTGGTTTGAGCGGTTCAGGTAAATCTACGATCGCTAATTTATTAGAAAAAAAGTTGGCAGAACATGGGAAACATACCTACTTACTTGATGGCGATAACGTGCGTCACGGTTTATGTGGTGATTTGACCTTCAGTGATAAAGACAGAGTAGAAAATATCAGACGCATTGGTGAGGTATCTAAGTTGTTTGTGGATGCAGGTATCATAGTACTGACTGCCTTTATCTCGCCTTTTAAAACTGAAAGAGATTTTTGTCGTCGTTTATTAGCCGATGGCGAATTTGTCGAAATATTTGTTGATACGCCTATAGAGGAATGTGAAAAACGTGATCCTAAAGGGCTTTATCAAAAAGCCAGACAAGGTGACATTAAAGACTTTACTGGTATCGATTCCCCCTACGAAACACCAGAAAACCCAGAAATCACTTTAGCATTTTCTGGACAAACAGCCGAACAATCTGCCGAGCAACTTTTTGATTTACTCAAACAAAAAGGAATTGTTGCTTAATGTTAAACCAACAACTTATTCAAAATATTATTGATATCAGTCATCTAGCGGGTGACAAAATCATGGATATCTATCAACAAGATTTTGCTATCTATGAAAAGTCAGATGAAAGCCCGTTAACTGAGGCTGACTTAGCCGCACACAACTGTATTGTTGAAGGCTTAAGTAAAGTATCAGATTTACCTATTCTGTCTGAAGAATCTGCAGATATTTCATGGCAAGAACGTAACACTTGGGATACCTATTGGCTAGTTGATCCACTTGATGGGACCAAAGAATTCATTAAGAAAAATGGTGAATTTACAGTCAATATCGCGCTAATTAAAGACGGTGTACCAATTTTTGGGGTGGTGTATGCTCCGGTTTTGGAACACACCTATGTCGGTGTGTTAGGCCAAGGTGCTTATAAGATAACGGCTGGTGTAAAAGCAGATATCCATCCCAAAACTTGGACTAAAGGTGAAACATGGAAGATAGTCGGAAGCCGTTCACATCAAAGCCCCGAGATACAAGCCTTACTTGATTCTTTAGAAGGCGACACTGAGTTGGTTGCCATGGGCAGTTCTCTTAAATTATGTCTAGTCGCAGAAGGGGCTGCGCATCTTTATCCGCGCTTAGGTCCTACTTGTGAGTGGGATACCGGAGCTGCACAGGCTGTTGTTGAAGCAGCTGGCGGTAAGGTCACCATAATTGAAGATGCAACAGATGCACTAAAAGCAGATGCAGTCGCGCTTAGATACAATCAAAAAGATTCCGTTTTAAATCCTTATTTCTTGGTGAGTTGCTAATTATGAATAGTGAAAATACATTATTACAGTCCGATATCTTGGGCTATCTAGATCAACATGAAAAGAAAGACATGCTACGTTTTTTAACTTGCGGCAGTGTGGATGATGGTAAAAGTACCTTAATAGGTCGTTTGTTACACGACTCAAAAATGATTTTTGAAGATCAACTTGCCGCTATCACCAAAGACAGTAAAAAAATGGGTACCACTGGTGATAAAGTTGATTTAGCGCTACTAGTTGATGGTTTACAATCTGAACGAGAGCAAGGCATTACCATAGATGTGGCTTACCGCTATTACTCCACCGATAAACGTAAATTTATCATTGCTGATACCCCAGGGCATGAGCAGTATACCCGCAACATGGTGACAGGTGCATCTAATTGCGATGTGGCGATTATCCTAATTGATGCTCGCTCAGGGGTGAAAACTCAAACCCGTCGTCATTCTTTCTTAGTGTCTTTGTTAGGCCTCAAACACGTTATCGTGGCTGTCAACAAAATGGATTTGAAAGACTACAGCGAAACTGTTTATGAAGAAATCAAAGCAGACTATCTAGAGTTTTCTAAACGGTTAGAAATACCAGATATCCAGTTTATTCCACTGTCAGCTTTAGATGGTGATAATGTGGTTAACGCTAGCGAAAACACACCATGGTACCAGGGTGATACTTTGATGACCATGTTGGAAAAAGTCGAAATTAATGACGATATCAATGCTGACGATTTTCGCTTTCCGGTGCAATACGTCAACCGCCCGAATCTAAATTTCCGTGGTTTTGCAGGCACAGTGGTGTCTGGTCAGATAAAGCCCGGCGATAGTATTACTGCCCTGCCTTCAGGTAAGCAGTCTAAAGTTAAGGCTCTGGTTAATTTTGAAGGTGAACAAGATAGGGTCTATGCACCTCTTACCACGACTATCACATTAGAAGATGAAATTGATATTTCTCGTGGCGACATGATAGTCAAAAGCGATAATTTACCGCTGCACAGCAACACTTATAGAACAAATTTAGTGTGGATGGATGAAGAGCCTATGATGCCTAATAAGCAATATGGTTTTAAGTTTGCGACAAAATTTGTACCCGGCAGTGTCACCGAAGTGGAATATCAAATTGATGTAAACTCTATGGAACACAAGAATACAGTGCGTCTAGGGTTAAATGAAATTGCCGTAGGTAAAATCAAACTCACTCAGCCTGTTGCATGTGACCCTTACACCAAAAATCGCTCTACAGGTGCTTTTATCATTATTGATAGAGTCACCAATGGCACAGTGGGTGCAGGTATGATCATCGAAGTAGCTGAAGACACTAGTGCAGGCCATTTTTCTGAATTTGAATTAGAATTTAATGACTTGGTCAGGAAACATTTTCCACATTGGAATGCGACTGATATCAGTAAACTATAGTCCTAGGGCCTGTTGACATATGAAATGACAACAGGCCCTTAACCTAATAAGAATAAGACAATATGGATATTAATCAGTATCTGGTATTAGCCATTTTTGCCGGTACTATATTGGCGCTTGTTACCACTAACGAGCGCCCATCTTTAATCTTTGCAGCTTCACTTTTAGCCTTGATTGCTAGCCAACAGCTGGTGATAGGTGATGTGATTAACAACTTCACCAATCAAGGCTTAGTGACTCTCGTTTTACTGCTATTAGTTAGTTCAGCAGTAGATAAAACATCCTTAATCAAACGTTTAGCTAGAACCTTAGTCACAGCAAGTTTTAACGCCAGTTACTGGCGGCTATTTGGTTTAACGTTTTTTTCCTCTGCACTTCTAAATAACACTGCCGTAGTGGCAAGTTTGATTGGTCCGGTGAAACAAAACCAATATCACCATGCCTCTCAACTACTGATCCCCTTGTCGTATTCAGCAATTTTAGGTGGCACCGTCACCCTAATTGGCACGTCCACTAACTTAATTGTGGATAGTTTTTTAATTGAACATGGTCACCCAGGTTTCAATTTTTGGGATTTCACACTTTACGGTTTAGTAGCAGGGTTGAGTTGCGGTTTATTGATGTTTTTGATGACCCCATTACTGCCAGAAATCGCCAATAAAAGCTCCCAATATAATAGTTATTTTATGGAAGCAGACGTAGAACAAGACTGTGAGTTAATTGGCAAAAGTGTTGAGGAAAATCATCTACGAAATTTGCCTGAATTATTTTTGATTGAAATAGCAAGAGACGGAAAACTGATCACCCCAGTTACGCCTGATGTGGTTATTCAGTCTGGCGACAAATTAATATTTTCCGGTAATATTCAACATGTTGGTAACTTAGACCATATCAAAGGCTTAAAGCTCTTTGCGGAGTCCAATGGTCTAGAGCGTAAAAACCTCACAGAAGTGATCATTTCCAATCGGGCACAAATTATCGGTCAAACCTTAAAAGCGCTAGGCTTTAGAGCACTGTTTGATGCTGCAGTAGTAGCCATAAGACGAGACGGAGAAACCTTGTCTGGCAAGCTGGGTGAAATAAAGCTTCAATCGGGTGATTTTTTATTACTGGCTACTGGCCCAGACTTTATGCAAAGGCATAACCTCACCAAAAACTTTTTTATTCTGTCTGAAAAAAAGATGGAAACAAAGTTAAGTCCCATTCAGGATTGGATTACACTTGGTGGCTTTTTATTCACCGTAGCCTTGGCAGCGACGTCAGTATTAAATTTGGCCACAGGTTTACTGTTCTTTATCGCCATACTGGTCATCGGTGGTGTAACCACCAACAACGAAATCAAGCGCAATATCCCACTTAATTTAATAGTCGTCATTGTTGGCGCACTGAGTCTTGCCACCGCCCTTGAAAAATCAGGTGTGATACAACAGATTATGCAGTTAATTGGCCCATGGGCCAGCAGCGTCAGCCCTATATGGGCGCTAGTAATGGTATATGTATTAACCCTAATACTCACCGAACTTGTTACCAACAACGCAGCCGCCGCACTGATGTTTCCCTTAGCCTATGGACTGGTTCAAACCCTAGAGGTGCCAATTATGCCTTTTGCACTGGCAGTCGCTTTTGCTGCCAGCGCTAGCTTTATATCACCCTATGGCTACCAAACCAATCTATTGGTATTTAGCGCCAGTAACTATAAATTTAAACACTTTATTAAATTTGGATTGCCAATATCCATTTGTTATTCAAGCATAGTGTTAACCTTACTCAGTTATACATATGCTCTTTAACTAGTTTTTTCCCAAGGAGCAGTAGCTAAAAACGTCCACCCCAGCAAAATATATATTAGCCTATTCGGCAATTTAAATATAAAACTCTGGGATGGCTTGGATCACTTTTTTGACGGTGCAAGTATTGGCGGCAGCAAGTAATCAAATGGTTCTGGATATGACTCATCTCCACCTGTCGATACACTCTGATCACTTATGAGCTGATGATTGCCAAAATTTGCTTGAAATTTCTGCCCTTCAAGCAGAGTGATCTCTACATTCATATCAAAAACCTTTGTTGTTAATCGAATCAAAGAGTGTATTGCAGATAATGCTGAAACCGCAAGAGTCATTCGTCATGGATTATGCGCAGATCAAGTTAAGGTGGGATAACGTAAATAATGATGGCGACTGTGTATCTAGATTCTTATTTGTGCTTCGCAAGGTTTACTACTTAGTTTACTATGCGCCCCAAGAAATTTTAGCTAACAATACTAGGCAGATATGACCGCCAACGCACTCTATACAGACCTTTCAGGCTTTTATGATTTAATGTGTGTCGATATCGACTACCAAACACAAAGCAATTGCATTCGCAGACTACATCAGCTTTTTGGTAACGACGGTAATACCCATCTTGATTTAGCCTGTGGAACGGGCCCACATGTCCGTCATTTCATAGATTATGGCTATCACGGTAATGGTCTTGATATAAATCAACCTATGTTAGATTTAGCTAAAAAGCGATGTCCCGAAGCCTCTTTTTTTATGCAAAGCATGAGTGAATTCTGTGTGGATGAACCATTAGATTTAATCACTTGTTTCTTGTATTCCATACATTACAACGATGGTATTGAAAGACTAAAAAGTTGCATCGCAAGTGTACATCGAGCATTAAAAGCGGATGGTATTTTTTGTTTTAACGTAGTCGACAAACAAAAAATCAACAATAAACTATTTGTCAAACATACCGCTAAACAAGCAGACGATTTGTTCACCTTCAGCTCTGGCTGGTATTACTCAGGTCATGGCGAAAAGCAGTCTTTGAAACTCAGTATTGAAAAAACAAATACTCAAAAAACCCAGCTATGGAATGACGAACATGGGATGGTTGCTTTTAGTTTTGATGAGTTGATAGACATATTGAAACCTTACTTCGAAGTCCATATTTTCGAACATGACTATGAAAAGCTGCTCCCCTATGACAAGCGCTCAGGGAACGCCATTTTCACCTGTTTAAAAATTTGAAGTAACCAAGCACATACTCACACTGTCCACTAGTCAGCTAATGTGCTGAATACATAAAGATTTCAAGCCACTACGCACTGTAACGGCGTGATTTCAAAGGCGCTAATAACAAGTAGAAAACCCATGCGAACCAAGATACAAAAATTACCGCTAGGATCCATGCAATTTTTTCACCGCCACTAGTGCGATCAGAAACGCCAATAGAGATAATGGGAATTATCCAAAAGAAAAAAAACACTAAACCACATAAAAAACTAAACATTTTTAATACTCCATTTATACCAACGTTGGTTAATCTAGTTGGAATAACTAGTTTGAATAATTATACAGAGCAAAGACTGTTCCAGAATTAAAGAGTAATAATTTCAATAGGATAGTGTTTATAGCTTAGTTTGATGTCAGGGCTTTTCGCCAAATAATCACAGTTTTCACCACACTATCACTAGTGTGCCACGTAATCCTACTAGTACACCAATGATGCTACCCGACGCAAGGTTTACTGCCATGACCATAGTATTGCTGTTCATCTATAAACCTCACCGGGTATTTACCCAAGTAATGATTTTACAGCCATGTTTAACAACCGTGTTTTACAACCGTGCCTATAACATCGCTATACCGGTTGATTTAGCCAGGAAACAATTGGTGTTTGCAATTAGAGCATTCATGTTTTTTACCTGCTGAATCAACTATTACTTCACCTTCTAACGCAACTAACCTAGCAATATCAGGCTTCATATCTTGCCATTCTTGTAGGTGTTTATCCATTTTGTCATTAGACTCAGATTTTTGTAAAGCGAGAATATTCGGTAACAGATCGTTCTGTGTTTCTTCTGGTAGTTTGCTCGTTGATCTTTGTTGAGAAGCCAGCATGTCAGTTTTATTGGTCTTTGGAAGTTCATCATTCTGCAATCCAAGCCAGCTTAAATCGGGCATCATGTTTGCATCATACTGCATGCATTTAAGCCAAATATAAGAGTCGATAAAGTGACTGTTTTTAATATGAAGTGACGGGTCATAATCATTACACCTTTGTCTAAAGACGTTTTCTAACCTTTGGTTAGTCTGTAAAATTTAGCGACCTAAGCATAGATAACTTTAATCATAGGGATTTTCTTAGTGTTTGCGGCTATAGGTAAAAGTAGATCATAGGAAAGAGATTTCGTTTGAAAAAACCCATATAGCTGCCACCCAGGATGGCGCAAATCGCAGCCCATACCTGTAAATTTAAAAAGCACTTAAACCGCCGTTTAAAAGCCTCCTCCACACAACGAAGTATGTAGAATCTTATTCGAATTCAATTGTGAACTTGTAGTGTGTTGCAACTAGCTAACAACGAACAGGGCTATGCTTTTAACCAGCAAAAGATGGGAATTATGACGTAAGCCTGTATTATCCAGTTTTTCAGTCATAAACTTAAAATAACAATGAGTAGTGTGAATAATGTGGTTGAATGAAAAAAATGTAATCGAATCTGCGATATACGTATATCGAAATTCATTAAAACGCGCTTGCCCCAAGCATATTGTGATTGACGGCCTATTCAACCAAACCAATCTCGATGAGGTAATCAAGGTTTTGCAACAACCCTGTGCTTGGCAAACTCAAAAACATACCTATAATGCATTATATGTCGATAACGCCCAGTGGCAAAAAGCCAACCACGAACAACGCTTTGTAAAGCGAGATGTGTGGCAACGTGATGCCATAAGCGCAAAGACCACAGTAACCAATAACCTCCATTCAAACATAGCCCATGAATTTTTATCCTATTTGCGTGGGAACGAATTTATGTCTTTATTATCACGCATTTTTAAAGTGTCACTCACCGATATGAATGTGGCTGAGCCTGAAATAAATACTAACTTTTTTCGCTTAGGCCCTAACGACTTCGTTGCCGAGCATGCTGATGATTCCCCCGGAAGAGAAGTCTGTATGTTGTTGTATTTAAACAAAGACTGGAACCCAAACGATGGTGGAGAGCTGGTATTTATAGGTAAAAATGATGGGCCTATTCATATCTCGCCGCTACACAACCGCTGTGTACTATTTGATCCCTCCTCAACAGGCTCAGAACACTGGGTGAAACCATTAATCTCTGAATATGCTGATAAGTATCGCTATAACGTGACGAGTTGGTATTGGTCTGAATAGTACTCTTTTATATTTAGTAAGTTAGATAACCATTTTAATTTCAAAACTTAGCTATCCCTCTGTTTAACTACTTTTAGAAGCAGCTAGCACTTATAGATGCCCAAAGCCCAATTAACTTCCTTTAGCAAAGTGGCAAGCTCACCTATAAAAGGTTAATTTTATAACTTACAAGAGAAAGCTTAGGTGCATAATTAGTCAGCTTAACCTTTAAAATAGTTTGTTCAGATAGTTGTTTCAATCAGTCAACACATCAAATAAGTTCGAACTTTATATAATTCAACGCTCCATTTTCACTGCTCATTTATCCGCTAACTTGTCGTATCCGAATCAAGCAACATATTAACGGACAACTCATCAGACAACCATTGCATCCAATCATCTACAAAAGGGGAGTCGAATAACAATAAATGTTTCGATTCCACATAGCGAATTTCGGCATCATCATTCAAGATAGCAGACCAGACCTGATGACCGCCCTGACCTTTGGTAAACAGTAAACCAGCGCGTCCCTGATAAGGTTTTGGTGTATAACGTTGCAATTTCATGCGAGCAGCAAACCAGAATGCAGGCCAACGCTTTCTAGCCAAAAAAGCCTCAGAAATAGGATTATGCTTTCTAGGTAACAAATGGAATAAAGTGTATATAAACCATTGCACTATTCCTTTTTTGTTTAAAGGCTTGAGTATTAACTCAATCCAACCTCTAAAGCCATGTTCCTGCCGCAGTGGATTAATTGCATTAAGATAATGTAGGAGCTCCCAGTAAAATTCTCGCCATCGCTTCTGACTGGAGGCTGGTAAGTCTTTATCTAGTCTGGTGGCCGTGCCTACGACATTATTCGGCTTATAAGGATCGAGTAGAAATAGATACTCAATCTGATCTCCTTGCGCCGTCAACTGCTGTGAAATTTCTAGCGCTATAATTGCACCGAATGAAAAACCGGCGATTCTATAAGGTCCTTGAGACTGTTTCTCTTTAATGCCTTCAATAAAATAGCGGGCCATTGCTTCTATCGAATTTTTACGAATTAAAGCTCCATCTTCTGTCCAATAAGTAATCATATAGAGAGAGCATGGCAAGCGCCACTTTCCTGCAAGTGATAAGTCCCCTCCACAAAAAAATAAAGGAGTTGAACCTGGTCTTTCCACCAAAGGAAATATGAAGTTCTTCTTGCCTTGAACTTGTTTATTCTTAAGGATGTCATCTATTCTCTTAGAGAAATCTCTAAGCAAAGGCACCTCAAGAACCAGTTGCATCGGCAGACGACAACCTACCTCAGCCTCAACTTCAAGTGTCATAGTAACCGCAGCTAATGAATCCCCCCCCATAGCAAAAAAATGAGCATCGCCAGAAATGTACTCTACCCCCAACATACGTTGCCATATTCCAGCAACTATAGATTCTGTTGAGCAATTGAGTGCAACTTGTTTCGCTGGAACTTTTGCTGTTTGACTATCTGTCTGAGCCACTTCAGTCACTTCAGACATACGGATAGCGGTACGGTCAATTTTTCCGTTTCTGTCAATTGGCAATGATGATACAAATATAAATTTCGATGGGATTATTGACTGCCGTAGTTTTCCTTCCAAATCTTGGTACAAATCTGTTGACTGGCAGGTTATATTAGGTTGTAACACTATTGCAGCCATTATTGCTTTTGTGCCTGATGGCGTTTCATACCAAGTAGCTGCTACGTCTTTTACTCTATTATCTAGATGAATAGCTTCTTCGACTTCTCGGGGCTCTACTCGCATACCGCGAATTTTCATCTGGTCGTCCAGCCGACCATAATAATGCAAAACTCCAGCGTTATCTTTTGATACCAGGTCACCGGTACGATAAAAACGCTGGCCTTGTATATGAATAAAACGCTCATGAGTTAACTTGGGTTGATTATGATAACCTCGAGCAAGGCCAATACCGCTAATCAGTAACTCACCTTTTTCATTGTTTTCTACACTCTGATTATCAGAGTCAATTATCAAGGTGCCATATCCTCGGATAGCACTACCTATGGGAACTGAAATGCCAGACCAACTAGTAGTCCGCAGCTCTCCTGTCAATAGGTATGCTGTCGCCCAGACTGTAGCTTCGGTCGGTCCATATAAATTCCACGCTTGTTCAGCATATCTAATAAGCTTTTGAGCAATATGAGGATTGAGAGCTTCACCGGTACTAATAGCGACTCTTAGACGAGGGAAATTTGGTACTTCATTCAGTAGCATAGACCAAACAGAAGGACCTGTTTGTACAATCGTCACCTCTTTGTCATGCACTAAATCAGCCATGCCTTGAGGATCCAAAAGTATACTTTTATCAGATAAAACAAGACTGCCGCCAATGATTAAAGGTAAAAATATTTCGACCACTGAAATATCAAAACAGATAGTTGTGCTGGCTAAGTAACGGTCTTGTGATGTTACAGATAATAAATCTTGAGCTTGGAGTAACAAATTAGTGACAGAACAATGCTCTATTTGAACAGCCTTTGGCTCCCCACTACTACCTGATGTAAACAAAAAATAAGCAAGATTTGATACTCTAGAAGAGGTTGGTATTTGTGTCGATGTATTTGTCAACGTTGCATCTGATAGTGGCAAAATATCCCGCACATCCTCGAATGTGTAATGACTTACATCGAACTCGCTTTCTGTCGCATAGGCTAAAACCGTAGACCACAGAGTAGTGTCGCCAACAATTCTAGTGCAGGCTACTTGTTCCAGAATGCGTAACACTCGTTTGGCTGGTTCTAAAGGATCTAGGGGCACATAAGCCGCCCCCACATTCCAAATACCTAATAGAGTACCAATAAGGTTGGAATTTCTGTGCATTAACACTGCAACAGGTGCTTCTGGCGCAATTTTTGTTTCAATCAAAAATTGACTGATGCCACATGCAAAGTCGACCAACTGCTGATAAGTGGCATCACCATCCTCGGCAATTATGGCAACTTTATTTGGATGTAAAACACTTTGGCGAACAATTAATTCACTCGTAGTAACATCAGACATTTAATTTACAACTTCAGATTTAGAACAATGACGAGAGGCCAATACAACCGAAAAATTCGGTGCTGGCTCCCAGTGGTAACCTCCTCGCACACTAGTACCTTGATTAACAGGTGTAACTCGATAACCACTAGCCAATGCTTGTAAAAAATAACCACCAAGAGACATAGCAATTCCGGCAAATGGACATTGATGGTTATCAAGCCCAAAAGGCGAATATTCGTCTGATGTAGGCCGAGAAGAAAGAAACCTCAATGGATCAAATTTAAATGGTTGCGAGAACACACTACTATTTTTGTGGATTTCCCAAAGACAAATCCGTGCACGCCAACCTTTAGGTATTAAAAACCCCTCAAATTCGATATCGTCTTTCACTTCACGCATCAATCGTTCACTTTGATCCATACGTAATGTCTCTTGAACAAACGCCTGTGTTAGCGCCCCAGACTCATCTACATCATTCGACTCTACTGATTTTGCAATACGACTCAAGTAACTTGGGGTATCAGCCGCGAATTTTGATATCCACCTGAATAGACCTTTCATATCGTAGCGGCCCATCTCTACCATATAGATAATATTACCCAAACTGGTATCGTCTAAAGTATCTTGCTTAACCATGTTATAGAAAATGCAATTAGGAACAGTCGCCTCACTATTAATAGTAACAGCTTGTGCCATCTTCAGAAGTTCATCTCGTAACGCATTGAAAGCACTAACCTGAGGTTCACCAATATTCCACACTAATCCGTGAGGTCCCAGCTGTTTAAACAAGCACATTAACCTACCATAATGCTCAATATCAGGTTTCACTCCGAAAAACACCCGCAATAACAACCCAGTAGCTATATCACTAAGTGCAGACATATAGGCGTGAGAGGTGTGACTTTCTTCCCTATTCTCTTCTGCAAAAGATTGTAAGCGTACAGCAGAAATAGCCACTAGAACGTCAGTCATATCACCGATAACCAGCGTGCTTACAGCTTCTTTTAACGCTTTGCGATACGCTTTATGTGTATTGCCTTCCATTTGACGCATGAACCCTTTAGGGAACAACGCAGAGACATCAAGGGTTACAGGACGCAGGTTGGCCGCATTTTCCTTCAGAAACCGACGGCCTAATGGTAAACCCACTATACATACCATTGGCCCTTCAACATCTGAGGCACTAAAAATGGAACCATGAATATGGGCAAGTTTTAATAGAGCATTGCGGTCATAACGTTCTGTTTCAGTTAATAAAACAGGTTTCCCAGGAGGTGGGAGGTTTGTGTTATCTTTGCTTAACCACAAGGTCAACACTTTAACTGCTTTGTTTATCAACCCCAGCATGTAGTCAACCTTCGTTCAAATTTACTGCTTTCGAAATGCAACGAAAGCTTAGACGATTTATCAAATTTTTATAAAAGTAAATCAATGGTCATTCCGTACTTCTTTCCATTTGTGTAGTTCTTCTTATACTCACTTCTCACATTCAATATCTTATTGCACAATAACTGGATTGAAGTAAAACTACACTTAGCTTAATTATGTGATCCATCACTCCTTAAAAAAACATGTCTCTGTAAATAGCCTGCTACAACTTAATCTAGACACACAAAGTATCCAATCGAAGCCTAATAAACAAGCTTAAAGTGATTGGGTATATTCTGCTCAATTGGTTTTTAAGTGAGGAATTCGTTACGTTAGGGGATTGAAGTGAGGCTTTTATCCGCAGATTTATGATGTGTGTCCATTTAGATAGCTGTATGTAAGACTAGCGTGGATTTATAATCTCAGCGACTCTCTCTTTAAAGCTTAGATCTGAATAAAACTGAGTCACCAAGTTTGAAGTATCGATCCCAGTGCGTTGCATTAACGGCCTTGTTGTAAATTGAGAAGGTTATTGTAAAAAGAATGTGAGTGAAAAAGAGTGATAAAGGATGGATAAAATCAGAGTTAACTTTAACTCTGATTCTTAAGTGTTAAGGCTCTAGTGACCTTACTCTGAGCGTTCGGTGATTTCTAATAAGTGATAACCAAATTGCGTTTTTATCGGGCCATGAACGACATTTAAAGCTTCATTAAAAACAACTTGATCAAATTCAGGCACCATCTGTCCTTGACCAAAATTGCCTAAATCTCCGCCCTGAGCACCAGAAGGGCATTGAGATTGTTTGGCAACATCCTCGAAACTCGCACCATTTATAATGTCTTGCTTCAACTCTGAACATTTCTCTTCAGTCTCGACCAAAATATGACGTGCACTCGCTTTAGGCATAGGGTGTTTTTCCTGTTAATAAGATATAAAAATATAAATCGCTGAATATAATCGGTAACCGATATTTTACGTGAATAGAGCAATATTCTCAATAGGGTGAAAGAGCCCTTAAAGTAGCGAGTTTAAAGGTACGTCAGGCAAATTTAGGCCTATAAAGCACTTTGGTAACAGGGCTGAAGTTAGGTTTCTATTTATCAACTAACTAATACGCGAACACGGGCAAGCGCATCATCGATCACTTCTTGTGGAGCTTTTTCAATGAACGTGATCCCACGACTGTCGTAATCAATCGTTTTGACTTGTTGACACAATACAACTCCTTGGGTCTTGGTACTTTTACCCAATGTCACTTCAAAACCATGGCCTCTTATAGCAGATGTGATGGGCGCGACTAGAGCAAGGTGAATTTGCTTATTGAACGGTTCGGGTGATAGCACTAACGCAGGCCGTCTATGTGCTTGTTCATGCCCCGCTGACGGGTCGAAATCAGTGAAAACAATATCGCCTCGTTTTGGAATATAATGTTTAGTCATTATATTAATTCTTTCCCAACAGGCGCAGAGTTCAACCACTGAATAGCATCTTCATCCAAAGCCATAGCGCTAGGCTCACACTTAACTAAAAGCTCATCGAGTGAATATTCAGGTTTATTCATCTTCTCTATGACCAAGCGGCCATCAACAACGTTAGCCTGCAATATCTCACCTGAATCAACCCCCAATTCTTTAATCAAAGGCGCAGGGAATACAGCCCCTTTAGAATTACCAATTTTTCGAATACAAATTTCCATCACAAACCCTTTTGTTCTAACAATGTTTAAACCATATCACAACAACCTTAGGTGTCAACATTGTTGCCACATCTGTAGCAACTTATGACAATAGTAAGCATTAGGTTAGACCAAGACTTAGTTGAAAAAGCTACAATTATGGCCAAAGCCCTTAACCGTAAAACACCAAAACAAATTGAACATTGGCCAAAATTGGTGAAATGATGGAAGATAATCCAGATCTACCATATGAATTTGTAAAACAAGCCATTATTGCAAAAGCAGAAAAAGAAGCGGGTAAATTAGAGGTTTACGAATTTGGCTAATAGCATCCAAGTATTACAGACCTCTATAGATTTAAAAAAGCGACTATTACGATCCGTGAATTAATGGGAAACCCTAAACTAGGAGAGCAAAAGAAAGGTAATCTTTCTTTCATGAGAGTCTACAAATTCAAAATGGCAAAACAACTAACGCTACTAGGCTACAGTTATGAAGATGGAGCATTAGTTCTTGAGTTAATCACTTTTGGCGCTCACGAAAATTTTAACAGAGATGTCAAAACGCTATTTTGAGTTACAACACCACTTTTACCGGTTTGTCAGGTGCAACGCATGGTTAGCATTTGGTTGACCAAAGATACATGCTCGACTTCTTGTTTAGTATCTTCAATTCAAAACACTCAGAACAACTTCGTTGAGCAATTCCATAACAGACGTGAAATGGTAACAAATGCTCTTCTCTGGGATGACAATAACGGGCAGAAGGCGCTTTAGCCGATTGAGAGAACCTCGCCCTCTTTTCCTTTTCACTGAAACCTGAATTAGAACATGTCTCCAAAAGCCAAGCCTCAAACGCTTCATTCTTTACTTTAGACTCGTTGGCATCTGATTCAAAAAAAGCCTTCATGTTATGAAATGAAAATCCCAAACCAATTACAAGTAAATCTTTATAATCCAAATTTTGAAGCACCTGCCCTATACTTAAGTGCTAATCGGGATCAAGACTGTTAACAAGGGACAGCTGAACGCATGGAATATCCGCATTTGGGTACATTATTTTTAATGGCACAAAAAGGCCATGATCGAAACCCCGTTGCTCATTGAGATTAGCGTCAATTCCTGCGCTTTCGAGCAGGTTATAAATCTGCTCCGCTAGCTGAGGATCCCCAACACAAGGGTATTCAATTTCGTACGATTCTTGTGGAAATCCGTAATAATCGTAAATTAAACTTGGCTTATCGCCGGAAGTAATAGTCGGTAAGGTTTCCTCCCAATGTGCACTAACCACAATGATAGCCGATGGCTTAATTATTTTAGTAGCAATGTCTTGTAGACAATTCACCATCTCTTTGTGACCTTCATCGCCAAGCAGTGTCATTGGCCCACCACCATGAGATATGAATAGTATATTTGGACTATGTTTCACTGAGACATACCTTTTGAGTTAATATTAACTCCAAGCTAAGTGGAAAATACAATTTGGTTAAATGTGCGAGACACGAGCGCGAGCCAACTGTAGTTTTTCCGCTTAGGCGCCTTATTATATTTAATGTACGCTAAAAAGTGTAGGTTACGCCTAGATTAGTGCTTTTCCAACTAGACGAATCATCAATGCCAATGCTCAGTTCAGGCAATACCTGATAATCAATAAACAAAGTAAATGCTTCTGTTATTTGATAATTCAAACCAGTACCGTAGGTAAAGCCATTTTCAGAGTGTTTAATAATATGTGGACAACGCCTCGGCACATAATACTAGTTTTGCTTTCTCCGGCAGAGTTAAATTCTCCAACATTTATATTAGAGCCAGCCATATTCTTCAAAGATGAGATGTTATCAACAGATACAGCATAGCGATTAACTGAGTACGTTTATCAACCTGAAACACCTAAAAGAACTAGTGTAACTATGCCTAATTTTTTAACATATTAATATTTCCTTTTTTTGTTTTTAATATCCGACTTACTTCGAATGAGTCATAACGCCCAAAGCGCCGGAAAACACGAATGCTTTAGCGCAGCTAGTGAGTGGTTTTCGGATGATTTGGTTTTTATGTTTTGACAACTTAAATAACATCAATTTTTTTGAAGACTTTATGAACTGAATAACCAATAAGTGTTAAAGGGATTGCCACTATCCAGAGTAATAATGAAGCCAATACGATTGGAGATTGATCACCTGCCGCACCAATAATCAGGCCGAGACCTACACCAAACAAAAGCATTAATATTGGCATCAACACCAAATAGACTTTAATTTCGGCTTTTGACTCGTTGAGATAATATTTTGCAATCATACTCTGCATTTCTTTAACTCCTTTAAAAACATAATAAATATCACTAACACGCAAAAGCCCGTACTTAAACACGAGCTTTTACCGTATATATATTTAACCCTATTTTAGACATAGAGGGGAAGTTATTACAACACATAGGATTTTTCAAAAAATAGAAACTATCCATAGGGGAAATACGTTAATTACCCGTAATTTTGCATCTATACAGGTATGAGCATATTACTGAATATAAATACAAGTGGAATAATAATTAGAATTGAGCCGAGAAAATAACTTGGACACTAATGATAAGCGATGAATTAAACTAAAATTAACCATAATAATCTCCCACCTGGGCATTTTCTACTGTTATGGTGCACTCCCCCTTAGATGTACTTACTTGAAGGAATTAAAATAAAATGGATATCAAGGGAACCTGTATCTCATCAACGATAGATGAACACGGCCCAATATATGTTTACCAAAATAGGACCTGCCGGATCCTTAGCTTTGATGGAAAAATTTATCAAAGTAGCATGAAACTCAATGACATTAATGGATTACATCTCGGTTACACCCAAGCCATGATGGCAGCTTTACTTTTTATCCCACGGGTAAACACAGCAACCATCATGGGACTTGGTGCCGGCTCAATGGTTAAGAAGCTGCTCAGTAGTTTCTCTGAGTTGAATATGCACGCAATTGAATACCGCGAAGCTGTTGCTAAAGTTTCCAAAGAATATTTTTACTTACCCGACACTGAGCGCCTCTTCATTCATATAGACGATGCAGCTAACTATATAAAAAAAACCAAGATAAAAAGCGACATTATCTTTTCAGACCTATACAACTCACAAGGAATGGAGCCCAAACAGGTCGAATCATCCTACTTGCGTGATTGTAAAAATGCACTCAACAAACAGGGTATCCTCGTACTCAATATCTGGAATTCGGTAATGAACTCATCAGCAGAGCTAAATGAATTACTCCAACTCGAATTTGAAAACCAAGTACTGAGTTTCAAAGTCGAAAGTGGAAATATCATAATACTCGCATTTAAAGGCGCCATGCCCTTGATAAATAAAGCCGAACTAATGACTAAAAGTGAATGGTTGCAAGATAAAATGAACATTCCAATGAAATGTTATGCCAAATTAATCGAGGAGGCCCAAAATTTATGAGCACTCAACATTCCAGACTCTGAGTTTAATAGCAGTTCGAAATATTTAGGAGAATATGATCGACGTCAAATACGTTAGATTTTACAGAAACTTGTGAGTACGGTTAAAAATATGGCTAAAGAGTGCGGCTAAAAATTAGGGCGCTGCGTCAAAAAAAGCCATGAGGACACCGCGCGGGATGGAAATAAGAGCAGCGCATACTTGTCAAATAAAGAAAACTAAACCGCCGTTTTACTAGACCCCTCCACTGCCCCATTTATCTCAGCCATTTCCTCAACAGTCAAATCCCGCCACTGGCCAACCTTCAACCCCGCCAACCGCACAGACATAATTCGAGTACGTTTAAGCTTCACCACTTCATACCCCAAATATTCACACATCCGGCGAATTTGCCGATTTAACCCTTGAGTCAAAACAATGCGAAACACCATTTTGCTTTGCATGGTCACCTGGCAAGGTTTGGTCACTGTATCTAAGATAGGAATACCGTTGGCCATTTTTTGAATGAAATGCTCTGTTAAAGGCCGGTTAACCGTCACCACATATTCTTTATCATGGGCATTTTCAGCCCGTAGAATTTTGTTGACGATATCGCCGTCACTGGTCAAAAATATCAAACCTTCAGAGGGTTTATCTAAGCGGCCTATAGGGAAAATTCTTTGTTTATGACCGATAGCATCCACAATATTACCTTTGATATGTAACTCAGTGGTACAAGTAATCCCCTCAGGCTTGTGATACGCAATATACACGCGGTCAGCTTTATTGGTGGCACTGGCTTGAATAAGTTGACCATCCACTGTCACCACATCACTTGGCGCCACTTTAGTGCCTAATTCGGGGATACTGTCGTTTATTCTGACTCTTTGTTGTTCAATTAATTTATCAGCTTCACGCCTAGAGCTAAAACCTGAATCGCTGATAAATTTATTCAGTCGTATTAATGTGGGTGTATTTTCCATATATCAACCCACAAACAAAGGTTCAACTCGCTTAAGTAAAGTGATGTCACTTTTACTTAAGGAGCCTGCTCTAATCCAATCTTTGAGCAATGACAACATATCTAGACTCTCTCCGGACTGTAACTTCTGAGCCATCAATTGCATTTGAATGGATTGCCGTTTTTTAGCATCTTTTGGAGGTGAGTCCTGTTGTGCCACTATTTCCATTTTAATGGTTAAATCATGTCGATCAGTATTCTCACTCAGCTCACGAAAACATTGTTGCCACTGCTTGCTTAACGTCGCCACCCCTTCTGGTATTTCGCTATCCGTTTGCCACATTTTTAATGCACTAAACAAATCTTGATATGCTTGGCCTTTAGCAGATTTAACCAACTCTGTTAATTTTAGCTGTTGCTGCTCAACAAGGGTTTGGACACGCTGTTCCAACACCCGACGTTCAGGCATCGGCAAAGTGGCTATCGTATCAATAACAGTGTGTTTATCCTGTAAAGCACTTTGCACACCGGCCTTATCACCCGCACTACCGAGCAATGTTTCAAGCTGGGTAACTTGCCCTTTGACTAACGCTACTTGCTCTTTAAGTTGTGATTTTTCTTGTTGATTCGCCTCAGCTTTTTTGGCGAATATACTGTCATTCACCTTTCTAAAAGCAGGCCATAATTCAGCTTCGGCCTTTTTGCCTGCATGTTCGATGGTTTTCCAAGTCTGTTGCAGTTTCTTCGCTTGCTCTATGGCTTCATTCACCGGCTCAAGCTCTAACAGCTTCTCAGCTTTGATTAACAATGCCTGCTTTTGCTCAGCGTTGTCTTGATAGAAAGCCGACACTTTATTTCTGAGTGGGTTTAGTAGCTGTTGATAATTATCGTACAAGGCGTTGCGCTGCTTAAAGTCGACCTCACCGATGTTCTTCCATTTTTGCTGCACACTTCTTAAGCTTTTAGTCAGTTCGGCAACGCCGCCATCGTTCTCACCTAAGGCTTTAATCTCCGCCAAAACTTGTTGTTTAGCCAACATGTTTTGCTCACGTTGCTGTTGCTGTTTATCATAAAACTCACGGCATGGCGCAAAGGCTTTTTCAATCGCGCTTTCAAAGGCTTCATTTAACGCTTGGTCAGACTCGGTATCTGTTTTGCCTAAGCTATTCCATTGATAACGAAAAGATTTAATAGCTGAAGACTGAGCATCAATATCTAAGGGATGCTCGATTAAAGCCTGCACTTCATTTAGAAGCGCTGGTTTGCGAGGAGCGGCAATGTAATCTTGCCAGTCTTTTAAGTTTTCAATTTGCTCTTTAACCGAACTGAAGGTCCGCTCAAGTTGCCCTTGTTGTTTCTCAGGTAAAACATTGAACCAGTTTTGTACCTTTTGATACAACACCATTGCCACTTTAAACTTACCTTGGTTAATTAGGCTTTCAATGGCTCTTAATTTATTTCTACAACGAGAAACTTCGCCATCCAATTGGTTTTTTAAGGCTTTTATTGCCTGTTGCCACAGTTTAAAACGTTCATTCCACTGCTGGGTCAAGCTAACAGGAATATGTGCCTGATAGCTAGCAACTGTATTCCGCCATTCTTGTCTTTGTTCTCTCAGGTATTCTTCTGCGGCTTCAATTTGGCTGGCATCATCTGGTAATGACAAAGCTGCAAACGTTTCTAACAAGTCCATCCCCAACTTAATAGCTTGTTGAAACTGCGGAAGGTGCGTTAAGGTATTTAAGCTAGACAATAATTGATTGTTTAGTTGTTCTAAACATCTGTGAGCCACTTGATTAGAAGCTGGTATCTGACTCGTTAGTTCTTGTAGCTTCTCAATGTATGCATTCACTTTTTGAACAAAGGTTTCCACTTCAGATGGACTAATTTCACTGATCCGTGTTGTCAGTTGTTTAGACAGTTCAGCTAAGCTTTGCTCAACTTCAACCAACAGTGTATGCATGCGTTGACTTAATTCCAACTCATCTTGCTGTGCTTGCCACTGGGGTATTAACAATGCAACAGTGCGTTCAACCCGGGTGGTGATGTCTGCATGTTTTTGTTCAATTTCAGCACGTTTTAACTCTGACAAACAATCAAAGCGTTCAGCTATTTGGGTGTACTGCTGAGTTAGCCCCGTTTGCTGCCGTTGAATGAGTAATAAATCGTTGCGATCTTTTAAAGCAAGCATACGAGACAATACCATTTTCACTTGCTGTTCAACTTCAAGCGGCGCTTGCTCTGCCGTCAACCAACCTTGAAGTGTTTCATTGGCGAATTCTTTTAAGACAATGGAAGATGTCTTTTTCTGTATTTTAATGAGTAACTTACGGGACTGTACACCATCGGTTAGGGTGTGCAATATTGCAGTTTGCAGGCCTTCATTTTGAGTATTAAACAATAACTTTTCTTGCAGTTGCGGCTTTTCTGCTTTTTGCAGTAACTTCATAGCAAGTTCAGTGTCTTGTTGTATCCATTGCTGCCCAAGTAACTTTTCGATTAAACCTATGTCACGGGTTTCAAGAATAAAATTGCGTTTTTCTTGCTCTGTTAACGCTTCGTTTTGCCCATCTAACAAGATGTTTTCAACAAACTGTTGGGATTTTTTCTGGACTCTATCGTTTGTGGCAATCTCTGACATTTTGTACCAAAGCACAAAACTATCAAGCTTATTTAAGGCAGCCAGACTGACACCCACATCGGAGTCATTAAAAGCCAGTTCGTGCAACACTGTTTTATGCTGTGGATCTTGTTTATTCAGATTTTCTATTGCTTGAAGGCGTACCTGAGGATCAGGATTTTGATGTTTGGAACGAAAAAGGTGCTTAAAGATCATCCTGTTTAAACCGCGCTATTGTTTGAATGTTATTAGAATTTTGTTTGAGTTCTTGCTGTAGAGATTCGCGACTTCGATGCACAATTTCACCATCAGGGCCAATTGTCATGTGTTGATCGGACTTAAGGACTTTAGCCTGATAATACATCACAGCTTGCATAGAAGTGTCCCGTTGCTGTTCAGTCAATGGCGAACCATCCAACCATTTACCTGTTTCTACTGCTTGCAGCAATTTTTCATAAACAGGCTCAGTCATCGAAGTTAATAACGCAGTATTATCCATTGTTTAATCAGACCTTTTTAATATTATTAACCGAACACGATTAACTATGTACCAAACAAAGCCAAGAACCGAAAGGCCTATAGCAATATTATATTGCAACCCATCGGGTGTAGCCCCTCCCCAATACATAAAACCAAAACCCGACACAAATAACAACATCGCTATCATGGATTGCATTTGGATATTCTGACTTTTCAGATACTTATTTAGGTTTTGCTTGCGTGCGATGTCTTCAGCGTTGGCAGTACCTAGCTTAAAATCACAATGCTGACAGGTTTGTGCTTTATCCGATATTTTTTTACTACAAGAAGGGCAATCTATTAATGCCATACCTTTTTCTCCAAACTTACATAAACAGAATTCGAGTTAAAACAGAAAAGCGCGACAACTAGCCGCGCTTCAAATAACCTTAAAAAACTATTTATGCTCTTTATTAAACTTGACCCAATACTCAGCAACCGATTCTTTCATTTCTTTGCGCAATAAGAAAATACCAAACAAGTTAGGTAAGGTCATCACCACTATAGCCACCGCAGAGAGTGTCCACACAAGTGTGGTATCCGAGACTGCAGCCCATACAAACCCTGCCACATACACCACTCGGTAAGGCATGACTGAACGCGGCCCTAACAAATATGTCATGGCTCTATCACCATAATAGGACCATGCAATAGCAGTAGAAAACGCAAACAATAACAATCCCACTGACACAATATATTTACCAGATTCACCTAAGAAACCTTTAGTGAAAGCCAAAGCAGTTAAACTAGCAGAGTGAATTAACGACTCACCTGTTACGTTGATATTATCTTTGAGCAGGTTGCCATCAACTACCTTTAATGTACCCGTATAATTGTCTTCTGGATCACCTAGGGAGAAAACCACATTATCCGCAAATGAACGGGCATTAAAAATCGTAAAACCTTGACTCACAGCCTTACCATTAACAACTTGTATCTCACCATTGAATTCAGTGACACCATGGCCTTCTATACCATTGATATAAGCATAAAGAGTTTGTTTATCTGCTGGATCAGATTCCTCATAATTGCCCGCCAATATGTACATATCGGTACGATCGAAGGTGTTAAGGTGTTTATCTTTCCAAACACCAGAAGAAAGGATAACCAACCCCGTTATCGTACAAATAATAATAGTATCGATAAACGGCTCAAGAATAGACACCATGCCCTCGGCTACTGGCTCATCAGTTTTTGCAGCAGCGTGAGCTATGGGTGCAGAACCCTGTCCAGCTTCATTGGAAAATAGACCTCGGTTGACACCTCGGTTAAAGGCATAAGCGATAGTTGCACCTAAAAATCCCCCCGTAGCAGCTGAGCCAGTAAACACATCTGAAAACACAGAAACAAAAGCGGGTCCAACGTTTTCCAAGTTAGCAAAAATGACGGTAAAGGCACCAATAATATAAATTAAGGCCATAATTGGCACTATCTTTGAAGTAACAGCAGCAATACGCGTGATACCGCCTAAAATAACCAGAGCCAAAAGTATGCCTAGCACACTGCCAACTATTAATGGATCAAAACCAAAGGTGGCTTCAATACTAGTAGCAATACTATTACTTTGCGGAAGGTTACCGGTACCAAAAGAACTGATAACAGTGGCAATAGCAAAGGCTACGGCTAACCATTTCATGTTCAAACGTTTGTCCATGTAATACATGGGGCCACCAGCCATAGTGCCGTCTGGCGTTTTGTCACGATATTTGTGTGACAGGGTCACTTCAACAAACTTAGTTGTCATGCCGAAAAATGCCGTTGCCCACATCCAAAACAAAGCTGCAGGGCCACCTAAAAACAACGCAAATGCAACACCACCAATATTACCCGTACCAACTGTCCCCGAAAGAGCAGTCGTTAGCGCTCTAAAATGTGTGGTATCGCCAGGGGCGTCAGCCTTATCATATTTACCTGTGACTACTTTCCAAGCGTGTTTGAAATAACGCACTTGGGGAAATTTTAAGTAGATAGTAAAAAACAGACCTGTACCCAATAACACGTAAGGGAACCACCAAGCGCCCCCCAACATGCCATCCATCGATTTAAGTAAATTATGAAAAGCTTCCAACGGTTTTCCCCTTAATTATTATTGTATTTTTATTACTATTATTATTTTATAAAATATTTTTCTAGCGAAGAATATCAACTACTGAGCGCATGGCAATCAATACATCTTCACCAAGTTGCTTGCAGCGAGCCGGTGACCAACCATAAGCCGTGTCGGGTAAATCAATATTGTCTTTAAATGGCATTTCTAAGGTATAAGATAAACAATTGAATTCATGCCCAATAGCATTAGCCGCAACCGTTAAGTTAGCCTTTCCCGGCTCATCTTTGTCATAGCCGTGCACATCTTGAAATTCCGGAGTAGCAATCAATAAGGCTGCTTTAAACGACTCTTCAAGGTTTTTTAAACGCTCATCATAATTTGGATTACCCTCACAACCCGCTACAAAGTTATAGGGTAAGGCTTCATCACCGTGCACATCTAAAAACATGTCGACACCCACAGATTGCATTTTTTGTTTAACCAAAAATACTTCTGGGCTATTTTCCATGCTAGGAGATTGCCATTCACGGTTTAAGTTGACACCTTTGGCGTTGGTACGTAAATGACCGCGGACTGAACCATCGGGATTCATATTAGGCACAATATAGAACACGGCGCTGTCTAACAGAAAACGTGATAATCCATCATCTTGGTCCAACAAACGCTCTAAAAAACCTTCAATAAGCCACTCGGCCATGGTTTCGCCGGGGTGTTGACGGGCTGTCACCCAAATCACTTTTTTGCCTTTTTCCGGTTGACCCACCACCAGCAAAGACATATCTCGTCCATCTAGAGTTTCTCCTAAACATTCTTGGCGACAATCAGGTGATTGTTGCGCCCAGCTCAGCAGGTCCAAATGCCGCTCGTAACTATATGGAGCAAAATAGGCGTAATAGATATGTTCAAATTCTGGCGTATGCGCAATGGTTAATGTATCACCATCAAATTCACAATCGACCCGAAACCACTCTTGTCTGTCATAAGACGCCACGGCCTGATAATTCTGCCATCCCCCGGGATAAGCCGACTTTTTAAGATCGTTTATGGTTATCTGATGAGAAATAAAAGCTTGGGTTTCAAGCTTAAAATGAAACCACTGATAAAACTCTGATTGGTTATCGGTACGAATACTTAGTTGAATATTTAATGGATCTTCTGCGCGGATAACTTGGATATTACCGCTATCAAAATTGCTGCTGATTCTCACATTTTGGTCCCATGGAAATTTGACAACAGTAATTTATCACAGTCATTGTAAAAAAGGACGACAGATAGACGTTTATCCCGAAAAAATCTGCTTTAGTTTTAATCCCAATGCAGTTGAGTAACCGTAAGACTTAGCCAGTATTTTTTGCTGATCGTCCAAAATATAGTAAGTGGGATAACCTTGAATTTTAAATTGCTGTTTTAGTCCTTCATGTCCTAATAAAATCTGACTTGTTATATTGTGTTGATTAGCAAAATTTTGGACTGCTTCTATGTTTGAATAATCTAGTGCAACTCTTACAATATTGAGTTTTTCTGGGTCGAGATACTCTAGGTTGCCGATACTTAGGGAGCAGACTTGACACCAAGGCGCAAAAAATAAATCAGCGTAGGTTTGTCAGGCTTGATTAAATGACTAGTTTGCCCATCAAGTGCCACCAGTAGCTGAGTGTCGACTACGACACTACTATCCACATCGAGCATATTACGTGATTGCCAAGCATTCACTGCAAAAATAATGGCACATATAACAGCTAAATCTCTGAGCCAAATATGCCAGTTTATCCGTTTATGTTTGTGGTTAATTCTATTCAAAAATGCGATCTCTTGTTCCCTTCTAACAAAAACCCGCCGAAGCGGGGTTTTATTGCATTTATTTTCAATTCATTGTCACATGACAATCATTTGGTAGGCAAAGACTCAGGCAAGGTTGGGTAAACCAAGCCAGACATATGTTGCAATACCTTCATCACCTGACAACTATAACCAAATTCATTGTCATACCACACATATAAAGTGGCTCTATTGCCAGCGACTATTGTTGCTTGAGAATCGACAACCGAAGGTGCACGAGTGCCCACTAAGTCCGTCGAGACAATTTCCTTTGATGCGGTGAAATTAATTTGATGTTGCAACGGCGAAAATAAAGCAATATCTCGTAAATATTCATTGATAGCCGCTTTATCGGTTGCTTCACCAAGATGTAAGTTCAATATCGCCAGAGATACATTGGGTGTGGGCACACGGATAGAGCTACCGGTTAATTTACCCTCTAATTGAGGATACGCCTTAGCAACGGCTGTAGCGGCACCTGTTTCTGTAATGACCATATTTAAAGGAGCACTGCGTCCACGGCGATCACCTTTATGAAAATTATCAATCAGGTTTTGATCATTAGTATACGAATGCACAGTCTCAACATGCCCACTTTCAATCACATATTTTTCATCTAATGCTTTTAGCACTGGAGTGATGGCGTTAGTGGTACAACTGGCTGCAGACAAGATGGTATCTGACGACAATATGTCTTTGTCATTTACTCCGTATACAATATTTTTGATCGCGCCTTTTCCTGGTGCCGTTAACAATACTTTTTTGACACCCTTGGATTGTAAATGCTGGCCTAGCCCTTCTTCGTCACGCCACATACCGGTGTTGTCGACTACTATAGCCTGATCTATCCCATATTTGTTGTAATCTACCTCAGTAGGGCTGTTAGCATAGATAACTTGAATATAAGAGCCGTTAGCTTTAATCGCATTTTTTTCTATATCGATAGTAATACTGCCATTAAAAGGTCCATGTACTGAATCACGACGCAATAAACTCGCACGTTTTTCTAAGTCACCTTCTTTGCCACCGCGAACAACAATCGCTTTTAATCGTAACTTATTGTTAGTGCCTTGCCTTTCAATAAGTAACCTCGCTAACAATCGGCCTATTCTACCAAACCCATACAACACCACATCTTGGGGATTTTGATCATCTTTAACATTCACAATATCTTTCAACTGGTCAGACAAATAGTCTTCAATCGCTACATCTGCGTAGGCCGGATCATAATGATAACCGTACGCTAATTTGCCCAAATCAATATGAGCAGGTGCAAGTTCCATTTTATTTAACGCTTCAAGCATTGGCCAACTTTCTCGAAGACGCAACTTTTGCTTTTCTTTAAGTCTTACCGTGCGGTGAGCCTTAATAATATCGATTGCGCTAGCACCTAATAAAGGACGGCCATAAACTGATATTTCAATCGCTCTGTTTCGATACAACTTACCGAGAATAGGTTGCATTTGCTCAGCGAATTCTTGCCTTTCCTGCCAACTACCTAATAGTTCCTGCTCTAACTGTTGATTCATAATTAATGTCCAATTCCCGAGAATCATATCAAATTTGCGGGCATTCTAATCAAGGAAACCAAAAGAACCAAATTGTTGAAAAATTACAGTTTAATTAATAAAAGGGCACAAAACAGCTGTTTTTAGGTAATTAATTACCAATTGTAAATAATAATGAGAGGAAAAGTGCATTGGTTTTGAAGAATCGTAAAAATAGCCTCAAAAACTCTATTTATTGAATAGAATCATGAAATTAACTTTCACAAAAAAATAAGTAATTAACTATAATTTATCGTCTTTTATGTGATTTTTACATGTACTGCCGATTTTTATCACTTTATACCTGAGGAAATCTTAGATGAGCTTGACCTTTATTATAATCAAGTGTGAAAACTGCTACCTAATTGTGACGAGGTCGAACAAACAAGTGTTGGTTATATCAGAGTCTGGGATCACTACAGCCAGACACCACATCCCCATAGATTTCCGAATGAGGGTATGTTTCACGAAGAGTTTATAAGCAGAGGGTGCCATGAGGCCCTCGCCAAATAAACAACTAATAACCACCCCAAGGTTCCGACAAATTTAATTGTCTGATGTTTTGGCCCATTTCCTTGGATCCATTCACCAAGGTTTCATCGTTCCACGGACCTCTAGCAGAAAACATGATTGTTTGTTGGGAACGGCCCACTACATATTCACCATGTTCTTGCAAATTACTCATCTTCCAAATCAGTCCTCAACGGTGCACTTACATACACAAATACTGCTAAATGCCTGCATATGCACTTCTCGAATGAGTACATTAGGTTGTTCAGACCACCTCGCATACCTGGTATCCAGCATGATTTGCCAAGCTGTATTAGCACCTAAATTGGGTAAATGAAAGCGTACGTCGTGCTCGCTGGCATTAAATACTAATAACCAATGTTCGTGGTGTGATTGGCCTTCGCTATGGGGTCCGCAAAGCTCTACAGCAAAGGATTGATTCTCATGATTTTGCCAATCGTCTTCTAGTTTGCGTTCGCCGTCTGGTCGATACCAATTGATTTTTTCAACATTGTGGCCCAACGAATAGTTGTCATCTTTTAAATTAAGGTGGTTGAGAATTTCACTACTCTTACGCAGAGCGATTGCTTGCTGACAAAAGGTTAAAAAATCTTGTTTAGCTTGATTTAATGTCCAATCAAGCCAGCTGATTTCATTGTCTTGGCAATAGGCGTTGTTGTTACCTTGTTGGGTACGACTGAGTTCGTCTCCGCCAAGCATATGCGGAACGCCTTGGGACAACATCAAGGTGGTAAACAGGTTACGTTTTTGCCGTTCGCGCATGGCGAGTATTTTAGCATCTGTGGTTGGGCCTTCGATACCGTAGTTAGCCGACAAATTATGCCCGTGGCCATCTCGGTTTTGTTCGCCATTCGCTTCGTTATGCCTATCGGCGTAACTCACCAGATCGTGCAAGGTAAAACCGTCGTGATAACTGATGTTGTTGACTGAAGTGAGAATAGAACGATCCTCTTTAGGAAACACATCACGAGAGCCTAATAAACGCGTAGCAAAATCGCTGACAAGACCTTTATCGCCTCGCCAATATGCTCGCACTGTATCACGATATTTATCATTGCACTCTAGCCAATTGGATGGAAATTGTCCTAGTCGATAACCACCATGACCTATGTCCCATGGTTCAGCAATTAGCTTGGTATTGAGCAACATGGGATCTTGACGAATAGTACGGAAAAAACCAGAAGAGGTAGAAAACTCATAAGGGTCGCGACCTAAACTAGCTGCTAAGTCAAAACGAAATCCATCCACACCCATTTCTGTGGTCCAATAACGTAGTGCATCCATGACCATTTTGAGTACATAAGGAAAAGCCGTATTCACACTATTTCCGCAGCCTGAATTATTCACATATTTATTGTAATCAACAGCCCCATATTCGTTCTGATCAAATAAATAACATGAGGAATTATCAAACCCTTTAAATGACAAGAGCTGGCCGTCAATGCCTCCCTCTGCAGTGTGGTTATAAACCACGTCCAAAATCACTTCAATACCCGCGTCATGCAGAGTGTTGATCATAGTTTTAAATTCAGCTATACCATCATCTACTACATATCTAGGTTCGGGACAAAAATAATTAATCGGATTGTAACCCCAATAATTTGTCAGGCCTTTATTGGTGATATAGGGTTCTGGCATAAATGCCGCCACTGGCATTAACTGGATAGCGGTAATGCCTAATGATTTTAAATGATCCACAATCGCAGGCTGGCACACGCCCAAAAATTTACCTTTATATTGGTCAGGTACATCAGGATGCAGCTGAGTTAATCCTTTAACGTGAGCTTCGTAAATAACAGTTTGATCAAGTGGCGTCTGGGGTTTTGAACTTTGTTGTAGGTTAGCCTTAGCGTTTTGCACTATGCCCTTGGGGATCATAAACTGGCTATCACCTTTATACTGCGTTTTATTCCACACAGCGGGCCTATTCAATGCTTTTGCGTAGGGGTCGATGAGTAACTTCTGATGATCGAATTTCAGCCCCATATGGGCATGATTTTCGCCAATCACTCGGTATCCATACAATTGCCCAGCCTGAATATCATCAAGCTGGCAGTGCCAAATTTTGCCCGTTTTTGCAGGCATAACAATTGCCGCCAACTGTTCTTCTGTGTTTTTATCAAACAAACAGAGCTCAACCCCATCGGCACTAGGGCAATGCACCGCAAAATTACATCCCCCCTGCCCCATGGTGGCACCCAAAGGATGAGGTTGCCCATCTGAAACATAAAAGTTGGACATTACTCGCCCTTAAATATAATAAATAAACATGCTAAAGGAGGCAGATTAACATTAACAGAATAAGGCTGGTCGTTCCAAGGCTCTGAGACTGCCTGCATATTTTTTTTAGTTTTGTAAGCGCCCCCCCAATATTTTTTAGCATCTGAGTTTAAAATCAGCTGATACGCGCCTTCATCTTGCACCCCCAACTTAAAGTTTTCGTATGGCACAGGCGTGAAATTAATCAGCACGTAAATCTTCTGTTTTGCATCAGTGGACTTGCGCAATACAGACAAAATACTTTGATCCGCATTACCATGGTCAATCCACTCGAAGCCTTCATGGCTATGATCTAATTCATATAGCGCTGGATATTTGCTATACGCCTTATTTAAGTCACGATACAAGTTTTGAATACCTTGATGCTTTTCAAACTCAAGTAAATGCCAATTAACCGAGCTATCATGATTCCATTCTGCGGCTTGGCCAATCTCATTACCCATAAAGTTAAGCTTTTTACCCGGGTGCGCATACATAAATCCAGCATAAGCACGTAGGTTAGCCGCTTGTTGCCACTCGTCTCCTGGCATCTTGCGCAGCAATGAGCCTTTACCATGCACCACCTCATCATGAGAAATAGGTAACACAAAATTCTCATCAAATGCATACACCATGGAGAATGTAATTTCATTGTGATGATAACGTCGATATGACGGGTCTTTAGCAATATAATGCAACGAGTCATGCATCCAACCCATATTCCATTTAAAACCAAAGCCCAAACCACCTTCAGACACGGGGCGCGATACCTTAGGAAACGAGGTAGACTCCTCGGCGATAGTCATTGCATGGGGAAATTTTTCGTATACTTCTGTATTCATCCATTGCAGAAAACTAATGGCTTCGTAATTGTGATTGCCGCCATCAACATTGGGGATCCATTCACCCTCGTCTCGAGAATAATCCAAATACAACATGGATGCCACAGCATCAACACGTAGTCCATCAATATGGTATTTATCTACCCAAAACAACGCATTGGCCACCAAAAACTGACGCACAGTATCCTTACCAAAGTCGTAAATGCACGAATTCCAATCAGGATGCCAACCTTTGCGTGGATCCTCATACTCGTAAACATGGGTGCCATCAAATCTTGCTAAGCCGTGGCCGTCTTCAGGAAAATGGGCAGGTACCCAATCGATGATCACGCCAATGTTATTTTGGTGGCATTGGTCAACAAAATACTTGAAATCATCAGGCGTACCAAACCGACTACTAGGTGCAAACAATCCCACCGGCTGATAGCCCCAAGAGCCATCAAAAGGGAACTCAGAAACAGGTAACATCTCAATGTGGGTATAACCCATGTCTTTAATATAGGGTATTAATTGCTCTGCTAGTTCTCGATAACTCAGGTAGGTTTCTCCAGAATCAGTCGCTGGTCGTTTCCATGATGCCAAGTGCAATTCATAAATACTCATCGGTTGATGGTATTTGTCATTTTTAGCCTTTTTAAGCCATGCTTTATCTTTCCATTGATATTGTGCATGGTCATACACTACAGAGGTATGAGAAGGATATTGCTCAGCATAAAAGCCAACAGGATCTGCTTTGTGGGGTAACTCATTACCTGCAGCATCTTTAATTTGGTATTTGTATTTAGCCCCGGCCTCTATGCCCGGCACAACTAATACCCAATAACCAAAGTCGGTTTTTTGCATGGGTAAACACGAGCCATCCCAATAATTAAACTCTCCAATCAGTGAAACGGCACTCGCATTAGGTGCAAACACAGCAAAGCGGGTTGCTTGAATGGGCGCATCTAATCCCACATCTAAATTAACAAGTTGTGCCCCTAGTTGCTGATAGACATTTTGCGCACTGTGATCGATAAAATGTACTGCGTGATAAGCTTGTTCTTGAAACTGATAAGGGTCAACAACCTGATATTGCCCTTGTTTATTGGCTACTTCGAAGGCGTAAAACTGCGGTGCTTGTTTAACGTTAAACTCACCTCGAAATAAATGACTACCAGCAACTTTTTTTAAAGAACCGAGCGACTTACCCGATGCTAAGTCAACGACTTTGACTTTTTCAGCGTTGGGTAGCCAAGTTGTGACAGTAAAAATAGAGTTTGATGGCTCAAATTGAGCGCCCAAATGGGCAAATGGAAAAGTACACTTAGCTTGTTTTAGTGCTTGTTCGAGTTGCATTGTTTCGCCTTAGTATGAGTGACTCACACAATATATGAGCCACTTTCTATTTCACTTCGAGGCGTGTCGTCGTGCCCCTGTTAAATTAGCCGCAAGATCATTTAATGAACTGTCATTAAAAATGTCCTGCAAATTTCGTGATAACTTGCGTCGCCAATTGGGATATTCGTTAAACGTACCAGGGATATTAACTGGTTTATCCATTTCTAACCAATCTTCTAATTGTAAACTGAGCAGCGCACTAGAACCTCCAGCCATATGTAACTGCATTCCAAAATTTAACGCTTTGCTCATAGCCACATTATGCACATCACGACCCACTTCGTCATTAACCGAATCATGCCCATGCAAAGTATCGAGAATAGCCTGCTTATTTTCATGTCTACTTGTATACAGAGTACTTAAAATTTCTTCAGTGGGATACAACCCTAATTCTTTACCTAAGGCCAAATCATCGCAATGCCAATAACCTGTTAAGGTAGGCATATCGTGAGTGGTGAGTGTTGACATAGACTGTTCAGGGTAGTGCGCAGGTGAGAAAAAACCATCGTCTTCAGCCTGTTCAAAAAAGAACACACGATAAGAATACACACCATTGTCCGCTAATTTAGCCCTTATCTCATCTGGTACAGTACCTAAGTCTTCACCAATCACTAAACTTTGGTGCCTATGACTTTCTAATGCCAAAATAGCCAAAAGGTCATCCACCGGATAATACACATAACCACCGTCTTTGGCATCATCGGCCTTTACCACCCACCATAATCTCAATAACGCCATTACGTGATCAATTCGCAGGGCACCAGTGGCCCGCATATTAGCATCAAATAATTCAATAATAGGTTGATATTGTTGTTCGTAGAGTTTTTCTGGATCCATGGGAGGCAATCCCCAAGTTTGTCCTAACGGACCCAAGATATCCGGTGGTGCGCCAACACTTGCCTCAGTGCAGTACAATTCTTTATTGCCCCAAATTTCTGCACTGCCTTCACTTACTCCTACCGCCAAATCACGGTACAAGCCAATTAACATGTTATTTTCAGTTGCGACTTGATTCACCTGCTCAAGCTGCAGCGCAGCATGCCACTGTAGCCATAAAAAGAACTTCACACGTTTGGCATTTTTTTTGGTGAAGGTTTTTACCGCTGGGTTGTGAAAATCTGATAATTCATTTGGAAAAACAGGCCAGCCCCAAGAAGGTTTTTGTTGTGTAGCCAGGCTTTCTTGCAAGGCATCGTATACGGCCAAAGTCTGTAAGCTATCGCCACCTTCAGCGACAAAGGCTTTAAATACTTTGTTCAATTTAGTGTTTTTAGACAGATATTGGCTATTTTGATACTCAAATACCGATTCTAATGCTTGCAATTTTAACTCAGTAACTGACTCGTAATCGACTAAATCAGTGGCTCTAACCTGTTGTAATTTATGTTGAAAACCGGCGTCATTCACTATGGTCTGAGTAGTGGATTGATGGTAACCGTCCAGAGCAGTCACATCAATATAAATAAAGTTTAACCAACGTCGAGAAGAGGGTCCGTATGGACTGCAAGCACTGGCATTAGCCGGATAAAGCGCATGTATGGGATTAAGTCCCACAAATTGAGCACCTTGTTTGGCCAACTTTTCAACTAAAAAAGATAAATCAGAAAAATCCCCTACTCCCCAATTTTTATCACTACGCAAGCAATAAAGCTGGACACTTAGTCCCCAGACCTTTTGACCTTGTGTCAATGCTTCAGGTTTATAGCAACAAGTCGGCGCAGTAATAAGTCGCATACTGCCCAGCTCATCGTCGTCTATCACTAATGATAAAGAATGGTATCCCAAGGGTAATTTTATCGGAATATCGATGAGATATTCTTGAAATTCAATATCTTCGATATGCGCCACATTTGCCAATTGACCATCTATGGGTACAAACCTATGCTGTAAGATTTCGCCTAGCTCAGTTTCAATCTTAGCTACGTATTCATCTGTCACTAGCTCAATAGGAAGGCGCACTACAATTTGTAAATGTTCTTCAGCACGTAAAACTTGCACAGGGTTCAATACAGATAACCAGGTCTTATTACTTTTTTCCTGAACTTGTTTTAGCAACAAATCCGGCACATCAACTTGATAACCCATTGCTGACAACAACTTAGTTTTTGTTGCAGTCGCTATAGTTGTGGGGCGACCCCAAGCATCGTTATAGTTAGATTCAATTCCACGATATTCCACCAACTGTTCAAGTAACGAAGTCGTCATTAAAATTTAATTCCTATGCAATTTAACTAGGGCCCATTGACCTTTCATATTTACCCCAATATTAGAGGAAATGGCTAACAATAGTGTGTTGCTATTTGTATTCAACCATTATCAGCGAAAACCTATCTTTAGTGATAATGAATACGTTTGCAATGACCATTTTGTAATTTAATAACATATTAACGTGAATATTTTGCCTTATTCAGCTATTTAGTTCATAATTTTGTAATTAAATTTCAGAAGGGTGTTATCATCTTTCTTAATAACCTTATTTGAACAATAAGTTTAAAAAAGCTCAGGAGATTAAAGATGACAATAAAAGTAGGTATCAATGGCTTTGGCCGAATCGGTCGATTTGTACTCCGTGCTGCATTTGAACGAAACGATATTGAAATAGTCGGTATTAACGACTTATTAGATGCTGACTATATGGCGTATATGCTTAAGTATGATTCTACACATGGTAAGTTTAACGGAACTGTTGAAGTAAAAGACGGCCAATTAGTCGTGAATGGTAAAACTATCCGAGTGACTTCGCAACGCAATCCAGCAGATTTGGCTTGGGGTGCGATCGGTGCAGATGTAGTGGTTGATGCTACTGGTTTATTTTTGACTGACGAAACAGCACGTAAACATATTGAAGCCGGCGCTAAAAAAGTCGTACTTTCTGCCCCTTCTAAAGATGCAACGCCTATGTTTGTTATGGGGGTTAACCATACTGAGTATGCGGGGCAAGATATCGTATCCAATGCATCATGTACCACTAACTGCTTAGCCCCTTTAGCCAAAGTGCTGAACGATAATTTTGGTATTGTTGATGGCTTGATGACAACAGTACATGCCACTACCGCAACACAAAAAACAGTTGATGGCCCTTCGGCTAAAGACTGGCGTGGTGGTCGTGGTGCTTCTCAAAATATTATCCCTTCATCTACTGGTGCAGCTAAAGCAGTAGGTAAAGTTATCCCTGAGCTTAATGGCAAGTTAACTGGAATGGCGTTTCGCGTGCCAACGGCTGATGTTTCAGTTGTAGATTTAACCGTAAATTTAGCAAAACCAGCCACATATGCAGAAATTTGTGCCGCCATGAAAGCCGCTTCTGAAGGTGAAATGAAAGGTGTTTTGGGTTACACCGAAGATGCGGTTGTTTCACAGGATTTTATTGGTGATGTTCGCACTTCCATTTTTGATGCGACTGCCGGTATCGCATTAACGGATACATTTGTGAAATTGGTTGCTTGGTACGACAATGAAATTGGTTACTCAAATAAAGTATTAGATTTGGTGGCTCATATCAGCAAATAGAGATTTTGACCCATTAACAGTCAATAAAGATTTAATTTGGCCACTCAACTATGTTAAAAAGGCGTCTATCTAAGTCGCCTTTTTTGATCCCCTACGGAGAATTCACATGTTACTCACTGATTCAACTACTATCATAACGCGACAAAACATTCAGATTCTACATATTGATAATGGGTTTGCCAGTGCTGAAATATCTTTATTTGGTGGGCATATTTTGAGTTTCAAACCAAAACATGATGACTCAGAACGCTTGTGGGTTAGCCCAAACGCTTTATTTGACGGTAAAAAAGCGATCCGTGGTGGTATACCTATTTGCTGGCCTTGGTTTGGCGATCATCAATCCAATTCGAAGGTAGCAGCTCACGGTTATGTGCGAACACAAACATGGCAAATCCTCAGTTCTGAAGAAACAGATACTGGAACATCCATCACCCTAAAACCACAAACTAGCGCAGGCGATGGATTTGAAGGCGACGCACAACTTACTTTAGCGGTGCATGTTGGACAACAGTTGAAGATACAAATGCGCACCACCAACCTTGGTGATGCCCCTTTAACCTATAATTGTGCTTTACATAGTTATTTTGCTATTTCTGATATCAAGCAATGTGAATTGTTAGGTTTGTCTAAACAATACTCAGATAAGACTCGCGGTTATCAAATGTTCGATACGCCCCAGCCATATCAATTTAGCGAAGAAACAGACAGAGTACATCTGGAGCAACCAAAAGCCCTGACTATTACAGATGGCAAGAATAAAACGTATGTAAGGTCAACAGGCCATGACAGCATAGTGGTATGGAACCCATGGCAAAAAAAGTCTATTAGTATGGGAGATATGGCAGATGATGGTTACCTCACGATGTTATGTGTGGAAACGGCTATCACCCATGGACAAGAAGTAAAAGTTGACGACACTCATATTTTAGAACAAATAATCAGCTAACTTAGAGAGTATGGTTCATTCATGTGTACTAGTGCTTATAAGGCTAGCGGATATTTCTAACTGTGTATGTTTTCGATTAGACATTACCCACACCTGATTAATCTAGTAGTACCTGCAGTTTAATTGTATGAACTTTCCAAAATGTCTTTCACATAAATAATTCAACCTATCGCAGATGACCATCCAATCAGATAATTTTCACTTACCGATGCGAAACATTGACTACGTAAAACATAAAAAGGGAGCCGAAGCTCCCTTAATCTAATACATATTAGATAACTTATTCATTACCTTCAGCGGGTGCTTCTGGGGCAGCTGGTTTTTCAGTCAAATCTTTGATACTTAAACGTATACGGTTCTGACGGTCAATTTCAACAACCTTAACGTCTAGCACTTGGCCTTCTTCTAAGAAGTCAGATACCTTGTTAACACGTTCATGAGCGATTTGTGAAATATGCACTAGGCCTTCTTTGCCAGGTAAGATTTCAACAAATGCACCAAAATCAACGATACGAGTGACTTTACCAGAGTAAGTTTTACCCGACTCAACTTCAGCAGTCACTTGCTCAATCTTAGCAATAGCAATTTGCGCTTTAGCTAGTTCTGTAGCAAAAATCTTAACAGTACCGTCATCTTCGATTTCGATATTACATTCAGATGCTTCAGTAATAGCACGGATCATCGCGCCGCCTTTACCAATTACGTCACGGATTTTGTCTTTATCAACTTTCATCTTGTAGATGCGCGGAGCGAACTCAGACATCTCTTCACGGTGACCAGAAATCGCTTGGTCCATCACGCCTAGAATATGCAAACGCGCTTCTTTAGCTTGTTTCAAAGCAACCTGCATGATTTCTTGGGTGATACCTTCGATTTTGATATCCATTTGTAGTGCAGTGATACCATTAGTAGTACCAGCCACTTTAAAGTCCATGTCACCTAAGTGATCTTCATCACCCAATATGTCAGATAGAACAACAAAATTTTCGTCATCTTTCACTAAGCCCATTGCGATACCCGCAACAGAAGCTTTAATCGGTACACCTGCATCCATCAATGCTAAAGACGTACCACAAACAGACGCCATTGAAGACGAACCATTTGATTCAGTGATTTCAGAAACAACACGTACCACATACGGGAAATCTTGCTCAGACGGCATAACCGCTTGAATACCACGTTTAGCTAGACGACCATGGCCGATTTCGCGACGCTTAGGAGAACCAACAAAACCAGTCTCACCCACACAGTATGGAGGAAAGTTGTAATGCAACATGAAGCGGCTGTCTGTTTTACCATTAAGACCGTCAATCATCTGTGCGTCACGCTCTGTACCTAGAGTAGCAGCTACGATTGCTTGAGTTTCACCACGAGTGAACAAAGCAGAACCGTGAGTTCGTGGCAACAAACCAGTGGCAACGTTAAGAGCACGGATCATCGCAGGATCACGACCGTCTATACGAGGCTGACCAGCAAGAATACGTGAACGTACTACGTCACTTTCAAGGGTATGCATCATTTCAGATACTTCTTTGGCGTTTTGTTCTGCATCGCCAGCAACGATAGTTTCAACTGTTTGACTAGTCAAAGCGTTGATTGCGTCTTTACGCTCCATCTTGTCAGAAATCTGGTAGGCTTCTGTCATGCCAGCTTCAGCTAATTCTTTTACTTTAGTTTTAAGCGCAGTGTTTTCTGGAGCGCCTTGCCAATTCCACGAAGGAGTATTCACCTCAGCAGCAAATTCAGCTACTGCACCGATAACCGTTTGTAATTGCTCGTGACCATACATAACAGCACCAAGCATCACTTCTTCAGATAAAATATCGGCTTCAGATTCAACCATCAATACTGCGTTTTTAGTACCAGCAACTACTAGGTCTAGTTGGCTAGCTTCAAGTTCAGAAGTACGAGTATTTAATACATATTGCTCGTCAGTGTAACCCACGCGCGCAGCACCAATAGGACCATTAAAAGGCATACCAGAAATAGCTAGAGCGGCAGAAGCACCAATAAGAGAAATAATATCAGTTGGGATTTCAGGGTTAGCTGAAACAACGGTGATGATAATTTGAACTTCGTTCATAAACCCATTTGGGAATAAAGGACGAATTGGACGGTCAATCAAACGAGAAGTCAGTGTTTCGTATTCAGAAGGACGGCCTTCACGTTTGAAAAAACCACCTGGAATTTTACCAGCTGCATAAGTTTTTTCTTGATAGTTAACCGTCAATGGGAAGAAGTCTTGACCAGGCTTGGTATCTTTTTTACCAACAACAGAAACCAATACGCAAGTATCATCCATACTTGCCATTACAGCTGCGGTGGCTTGACGAGCGATTACGCCCGTTTCGAGAGTAACAGTATGCTGACCATACTGAAAAGTTTTAGTAATAGGAGTCATTTTTTTCCTTTAAATAATTTTCAAATTGTCCCACTTAGGACAATACTCTTTTTGCTTTCTATATATATCGCTTTCAAATGCGGCGCATAGTATATACCGAAATTAGTTTGAAATATAGATTTGGTCGGTAATTTTGAGGGATTCAAACAAGGCAGTAAATTGTTTATTGGGTTTGCATCAGAAATGGTTATCGCAGCACTCGGCAGCTAGAATAAATTCTTTTAAAAACCATGGTAAACGTTATGGAATGAGAATTCTGAAGTGGACTGGTTATGATGGCTCCTCTAAGTGAAAATAGTTAGCTGTATAGGGCAGTAATAACGTTTCATATTCCAGAGGACTTGTTTACTGAGAGAGGAGACAGTCAGGGCTTTTTAAGCAATCGTCGCTTTGTGCCATTACCTGGCGTTGGTGAACCACTTACTTAACGATTACAAATAGCAGATAGCGGATGATGAGGATTTACAAGCTATTACACGTCATTCCCGCGAAGGCGGGAACCCCCAAATAGCCCCAGTAAGCTCAATCCATTCTCGGTTCCATTTCTTGAGCCTTTTCTCTCGACGTATTGCGCTATCCATATCTTCAAGTTGCTCAAAATAGACTCGTTTATTCAAGTTGTATTTTGAGCTAAAGCCCTTAACTTGTTTGTTTTTATGTAGATAAATACGCTGCACTAAATGACTTGTTACTCCGATGTATCCCGTGCTGTTGTTATCATTAGTGAGAATGTATATGCAGGGCCGTTTCATAGTTGAATTTCTTTTCAATCCTTTAATAAATATATGCAAAAATTGCCATGTTGAAAAGGACGATTCTTTTAGATTAGCCAGTTGGTTTGGAGGTTCCCGCCTTCGCGGGAATGATGGAGAATAGACGGGAAGATGTCATCATCTGCTTCCTCAGTATAGGCGATCGTCACCGCTACTTAATCGTCTGACCGGTGATCGCTCGGAGGAGTCATACAGTCAATTTCATCGACCATCTGCAACCTGCTATGAGTGCCGATTCGTAGAGTGTTATGCTCACGGCACTTTTGAGTTTTTTTGCAATTATTTAGGTATTTACACATACACGTTAGTCGGTTAGGAGTGAGTTTTATGCCCTAGCGGGCACCCGCGTCTATGGGGTTTTTGACTCGAATCCTTTCAAGCAAGTTACTTTTTCTTCTGCAGCTAAGAAAAAGTAACCAAAAAGAAGCCGCTCGAGGGTAGAGCAAAAGATTAAAGCATCATCTTCACTTACAACGTCTTTGTGGTGGCTCCATCACTGTTTTCGTGCCTTTAACCGGCATGTAAAGAACCAGGGCTTTCGGTTTGCGAAGACAAAGATCGAAAAATTATACACATATGTGCATTTTTTGATGTGGTCAGTCGTGGTACTGGAAAACATTTAGGCGGTGCCAACACAGTAAAACGCATTAAGACCAATCCCTTTAGTTTAAAAGAAGCTGCTATCGGTGCTGTTGTCACGCTGTTAAGTGGTGGAAACTTGTTAGTAGGTGGTGTTGCCGCCGCTGGGGCCGCGGCGTTAAAAGCCCATGGCATGACTCGTATGCTCCCCGTTTTAGAAAAACGTAAAGATTATTGTGAGCCACTTGATTGGGTATGAACAAATTGACTCTCGGCTTTATCACAGTATTGGCAATTTCGGTTTCTTTGGTTTCAAATTGTTCGCAAGTAGACATTAAAACCGGGAATCGCGGAGGCAGCATTTGTCGCATTCATGTATTGATCCGCTCTGACACCGATGTGCGACTTCCTGAAGATCAACAACTCAATTCCGTGAGCGGTCAATTTGACCAAATCCCCTACTCTTTTATTAAAAAGCCTCAAGCTGATATTAGAAAGAAAATAGGCGGGCAAGTACGCGCCTTGCCAAATCGCGCCATTATGCGCTTTGGCACAGCTGCACTAGATGATGGAATTGTTGCCAACGAAGATCCTAACGCGTCTTATATGTCCCTGCCTTTAGATTCTTACCACAAAGATTTTGTACCAGGAGTGACCTGGATAGTCATGCCCATCAATTGCGCGCTAGCGGCTGATGAGAAACACACCAGTTTCAGCTTATTTCTTGAAAGCTCGAAGTCACCCTCCGATATGATCCTCAACCAATTTATCGACCCAAACAAGATGTTAGAACTAAAAATCCCAACAGTAATGTTTCGCGGTATGCAAGAAGAACTTAATATTGCCTTGGAAAGTGATGAAAATGCTAGCTCAATTGGCAAAGCACCCGATACCTACAAGATAATTTCTAGGTAACACAAGGTAGGTGTATTGAGTTTTCAAATCGAATGCTACGCGAGGAAACTATCAGGACTAACTTTAGATATTAAGGTTTGAACTTCCGGTGTTACCACGTAGTTTTATGCCCAGTAGAGGCGAAACAATTAATTCACCGAACAATACATGAATCAACACGCCTGAAAGATAATCCCCTTATATGCACTTCAATCATTTAAATCAACTTGCCCCCTTCTCAACTCTGGTTAAACTGGTTGCTCTTATAAAATGTTAAGGGATGTTATGAAGTTTATTCTTGGGTTAATGGTTTGCTTTACGTTAATGGCTTGCCAGTCAACAGTAGTCGACGCTAAAAACACAGCTAGCGTAGCAGAATCAGTAGGGTTTTCATCAAAACGCCTAGATAAAATCGCGCCTGTTATGCAGGAATATATTGACCAAGGAAAATTAGCCGGCACTTTAACCTTAGTCGCGCGCAATGGAAAAATAGCTTATTTACATGCCCAAGGCATGCAAGATAGAGAAGCGGGTACTCCTATGAGTGAAGACACTATCTTTAGAATTTACTCTATGAGCAAACCAGTATATTCCAATTAACAAATGAGTCTTAAGTAAGTAAATTTTTAGGCTCGTTTATTCTGTTCAAAGATCTGGTTAAATAATTCATTACGTTCTTTTTGAAGTAATTCAGCACAAGCATTATCTGTCATTTCCATAGCTTGCTCATCTAGTATTTCAAAATGAAAGTCTGCTTTCAAATATGTTTTGGCATTGGGTAAAGATTTTAGTTTTTCATAGGGCGTCATCATACTTTTGTAAGGGTAAGTTTTACGTTGTTTCCCTTTATCATCAGTGGTGACTTCAGGAAAGAAACAAGGTCTATGATAATTGATATACGGGTAAAGATATTTTAAATTAAACGTATTGATTAACGGTGCCCATTTCTGTGGAATATGTGTGTAACCAAACTGTTTTCTTACAATTGATGCATTTTTACTTTCTGCTAAGGCATTATCGTTTGAGTGTCTTGAGCGTGATTTAGTGAGCTCTATTTCAAGTTTGGTGAGTAATTTACACACGTGTTTGTTGATGTATTCAGAGCCATTATCTGAATGAAACCCTTTGATAATAAAAGGAAATGCGGCCATCATTTGCGTTAGTACTGGAATGAGGTAACGCTCACTAATACGTTCAACTGAGCAAACAACCTCAAACTGTGTCACCTCATCAACTGCATTAATATGATACACGCCTTTTTGTTTATCTAGGTCTCCTTGGTGCACGGTATCAATACGAATATAGCCAGGCTCGCCGTTGGGTTGAGGTTTACGCCGTTCGCCAATAGGCACTTGTCTTGATTGTGTTTTTGTGAAGTGTCTGCGTTGTTTTTGGTAGCCTTGAGAGTGCCTCAAGTTATATAAATGTGAAACAGAGATAGTGGCAAGCATTTGGTATTCTGATTGCTCAAACGTATTGTAGGCACGCTCCAACAGCTTTTTAGTGGCATGACCACAGATATCATCATGCCTTGCGTCCATTTCAGCCAGTAGCTTAATATCCTTTGTACTGTAAATGGTTGAAAAGCCGTTAGTTCGGCAAGGTTGCCAGTTAATTCTGCCGACGTCCTTGTATTGTTTTATCAATCGAGTGAGTTGCTGCCGCGAGTAGCCTGTCACCTTTTTAAGGTATTGATTGACGATCCCTTTGTCGGTTTTTTTTAACGTGATATAGCGAAATTTTATCAATGTTTTTTGAATGAATTGATATCGCTGATTTTTATCACCTAAAACGGTAAAGGCGACGGCTTGGTTACCTTGAATAAAGCGTTCAAGCTCTTCAATAGTGGTGAGGTTTTCTATATTCATGATCGCTTGCATCTTATGATCATGAACAGAATTTAAGTCTTTAGACGCATTTCATTTTGGAAACACGCAATTAGTTAAGACTCATTTCATATTGGACAAGGCTAAACCTGTCACGGCAGTAGCCGCTATGACATTATGGGAACAAGGCAAGTTTCACATGTTTGACCCCATTTCTAAATACCTACCTGAATTCAAGGACATGAAGGTCTATGTCAGTGGGTCTGGTGCCGATATGGTGTTAGAAGATGCTAAGTCCCCCATTCGCATCATCGACTTATTTATGCACACTTCTGGCTTGAGTTATGGCTTTAGCGGTAGCGAAGTTGATAAATTATATCAACAACTATTGTCGAAACCAGACGAACTGACGCCAGACAACTTTTTAGCTAAAATCGCGGCATTGCCTCTTAATCATCAACCAGGTACAGCCTGGAACTATGGATTTTCAACCGACATTATTGGCTCCTTAGTCGAAAAGATCAGCGGTAAAAAGCTTGGCGAGTATATGCAGGACACTATCTTCACTCCTCTAGGAATGAAAGACACGGGGTTTTATGTGCCTGCTGATAAAGTCCATCGATTGACTCAAATCTATACTGCAGACAGAAAAACTGGGCAAACAGTGGTGATGCAAAATGAGCCTTTAGGTGATTACAAAAGCGATCCGAAAATCCACAGCGGTGGCGGTGGTTTGGTCTCGACCATTCAAGACTACTTCACCTTCGCACAAATGATGCTTAATGATGGTGAAATCAATGGCGTGAGGATCTTAGGCAGAAAAACAGTTGAATATATGACTAGCAACCATTTGCCTAATCACTTGCTCCCCTATGCCGACGACGCCCAAGGTGAGGGATTTGGACTTGCCATGTCGGTCACTGTCAACCCCGAGATGTCAGGTTTTATGAGCTCTAAAGGTAACTTTGGTTGGGGTGGTATGGCGTCAACCTATTTTAGAGTCGATCCACAAGAGAAAATTATATTGATATCCATGGCGCAATTTGTACCCATTGGTTTTCATCGTTATCACGATGATTTTAGAAATCTTGTCTATCAAGCTTTGGTCGATTAAAACAATGATGATGCTAAGCCCACTTAAGTGGGCTTTTTTATAGTTACAAAAGGGTTTTGCGCGAATGACGTACTTGAGCTGTAAGATGTTACAAAGTGGTGTGTTGATAAATAGCGATTGCAAAGTTAACACCCATTTTCAGAGCATTATTACTGACATTTGCAACCAAAATCAGTTCAATACCTTAGCATTTTCACACCTAATTTGCTGGGACTAAAATGAATGAGTTTGGTAGTCACGAATGAACACTAACGCAGCGGAAGCTGGCACTGGACGGCAAAAGTAATAGCCTTGTAGAACGTCGCAACCGTTGTCAGTAAGATACTTAGCTTGGCCTTTTGTTTCGACTCCTTCAGCAACAAAGCGTAATCCTAGGTCGTGACTTAGTGATATTGCTGCCTTACAAATTTTGGCGTTATCAATATCCTCCTCTAAATTGTCAATAAAAGACCTATCAAGCTTAAGGGTTTGTATCGGCAGATTCTTTATATACGAAAGTGACGAATATCCAGTCCCAAAATCATCAATGGCAAGTTCAAATCCGAGGGACCTGATTTCCTTTAATGTCTTGATAGATTGTTGCGGATTAACCATGGCAATGGATTCTGTGATCTCAAGCTCGACCATCTCCGGGACAATCTTGTATTTATCAACCAACAACCGCAAGTCATGCACAAACCGTTTGTCTTCAATTTGTTTGGCGGATATATTAATAGCCATTTTAATAGGTATTTCAGAGACACTAGACCAATTAATTAGTTGTTGGAATGCAGTTTCAATGACCCAGCCTCCTAATTCATAAATTAATCCTCTTTCTTCGGCGATGGCAATAAACTTCTCCGGCGACACAAATCCTAGAATTGCGTGTCTCCAGCGTATTAAGGCTTCAACACCAAATTTTAACGTGTCGCCTAAATGAATTTGAGGTTGATAGTACAGTTCAAGCTCATTGTTATCTAAGGCTTGGCGCAAGTCTTTCTCAAGCATGTTTTTCTCTTCAACAAGCTTATTTAATTCTTTGGTAAAAAAACGGTAGTTGCGTCTACCATTCTCTTTAGCATGATACATAGCGGCGTCTGCATTTTTTACCAGTTCTTCAGCCGATTGTCCGTCGTTCGGATAGACGGCAATACCCACACTGGGGCTTGATCTGAGTTCTTGCCCTTCACAGAAATAGGGAAGACTTAATACATCAACAATGGCCTTCGCAATTAACGCCACAAAAGCAACATCTTGCATATCGTTTAAAATGATTAAAAATTCATCACCACCAATTCTAGCTATATAGTCGTTTTTTCTTTTGCACGTGCCACTTAAGCGGGAAGCCACTTGCTGCAGTAATACATCTCCAACTTTGTGTCCGTGGGTATCATTAATTTGTTTAAAACGGTCCATGTCGATAAACACAACCGACATAAGGCTTTTATTTCGTTCTGCACTTATGATGGTTTGCTGCAAAATACTGTTAATACTAAAACGATTATAAAGCTGGGTTAAAGAGTCATGGTGAGCAAGGTTATAGATTCGTAATTCGTTTTCTTTTTGTAGAGTCACATTTTCACAATTGTACTGAAAATGAGTAATGTTTTGCGCTTTATCCAATATTGGCGATATGCTAATTTTAAGTTTATAAACTTGTTTTGTGACGCTTGTTCCTTGGATTTCACCTTGCCAAAGCGCTTTATTTTGCATGACATACTTGATGCCTTCCATGGGTTTTTTGTCTAAAATCAGCCCAAGGCTGCGAATATCTTTGCCCACCACTTGTCTTTTGGAATAGCCACTAATCACCGTAAAGGATTGATTGACATATTCAACAACGCCTCGTATATCTGTCATCAACACAATGATAGGACTTTGTTCTACCGCAATGGTGAGTTTTTCTAAATCGGATACCGCTTTAACCAATTTCTGATTCGATAAGTAAACTTCTTTACTTTTTGCTTCAAGAATAGATTCAGCGGCAATACGAGCAGTTTTCTCGCGCTGTAAACGCCGATCTAAAAATTCAATTTTTTTATGGCTTTCATAGAATGTCATGTTTTAGTTAAATGAAAGCGCACGTGACTATTGCCCGATATATGCTCTGGCTTAATAGTGATAGCTTCTTTGTAATATTTAACAACCCCATGCATGAGACCATGAGCTAGTGTGGAGAATCCTCTTGGTGATTGGTATTCCATGATTAAACAAGATGGATCCGTATCATCAAAACTAAATTTAGGCAGGCCTGCATCTGGATAGAGTTTTTGAACTTCAACGTGTATATGAATTGTCGAGGGTCTTCATGAACTCAAACATGCTCTTAGATTCATCAAAAAACGACGGGAACAATATCGCGAATCGAATAGCTAGATGTTCACCGAATGCAAAAACCAGATCATCAGCAGACGTATTGGTTTTCTCAGCTAACTTTGTGACCATCTGTATTAGCTCATCATGATCGTATGTTCCAACTGTTGTGTAAGCACCACCCGAAGCCAGATCACACTCGACGATTATTTCGTCCAGTAATTCGGGCGAAAAATGAGATTCTACCATTTCATTAAACTCTGTAAAAACAATACCCTTCATTTATCTATATCCATGTTTAGGCTAATAAACCGTATATTTATGGACGGTCAAACCTTTTGTACTCTAAATTCAATGTAATGGTTCATTATTTAACCTAAGATTTTTATAGTATATAATTTTTAAAATCACAGTTTGACATAGTTTGGTTTCGGACTTTACTTCCCCGTCTCAATTTTCTGAGTGTTGCTTCTTGTTCGTTCCCTATGGGCACATATAGAGAATTAAAAAACGCTATGTTATTTTCTAAACCTGAACACTGCAAAGCATGCTACAAAGGAAGAGACTAGTGTCAACAAAGGATCAAAAAATTGAAGACTTACAACGGGAGATTGCATTAACCCGTGTAGATTTTTCAACTCGGCTGCAAAGGTTAGAACAAAAAATATCTGCGCTGACGGACGGCAATAATATTGGTGTAAAACAACAGCTAGAGCATACACCAACAGAGACACCCTCGCCCTCTCAGCCAAGGCAAGCTTCAGAGTCACAAAATCAACTTGCAGCTTTTGATCAAGCTGCGAATAGCGCCAAAACCAAATCAGTCACTAATTCTTCCAACATCCCTTCACTTTTAAAAGAAGCCAGCAGTCTCGTGTTTAGCCTCTTATCACCTTTGACTAAATTTGTTTCTCCATTACTGAGTCTATACCAACATTATCAAGCCAAAGGGCAAGGGCCGATATTTGTATTTATGCTAATTGGCATTGCACTTTTAGTGGGTGGTTTTGGTTATTTAGCTCAGTTACTTGTAGGCGAACTTGGGGCGGGAAGTAAGTCTTTGTTGCTGTTTGTGTTTGCTATTGGCATTACCTTAGGTGGTGTATATTTAGCTAAACGTCAACAGTACCCTGACATTAGCTCTGCTATTATCAGTTTAGGGCTATTATTGAATTTTGTGACTCTTTATGTGGCGGGAAGTTTTTATCAGCTTTTGCCAGGTTGGGTGGTGTTACTCAGTTATTTTGCTATTGCCTGCACAGGTTTTATTTTAGCTAACAAATTCGATGCAAAGATTGTCAGCGCTTTGGCCATCATAGGCGGAGGTGCCATTCCACTTATTTCACAATTGGATCAACTTGGCACCACTTACTACCTGATTGGGTTGGGTTTTATGGTATTAGCCAGCCTATATCAAGCCTTAAATAAAAACTGGCAATGGTTGGGTTTTGTCAGCGTATTTGTTGCTTATAGTTGTATAGAATTCCTATTACTGACAACCACCAAAACATTCTTTTTAGGGGGTTTTAGCCAAGGTTTTTATTGTGTATTTTTACTGTATCTATGCACTTTACTGACCCAAAAAAGTGCATATTCAAAAGATGTCATTGTCCTCACCGTTATTACCGTGTTCGCTAATATTGGCATCCTTTACCAAGCTAATTTTGACAGTGTTTGGATATTGCCTGCACTTGCTGTCCTTAATGCTGTACTCAGTGTTTTTTTATTACTCAAAGCCAGAACACAAAAATCCTATACTATCAATTTGTATACCATGCTTGCCAGCACATGGGTGTTAGTTGCAATAGTCAGTAGTCTTGCACCTGATTATTGGGGTTTTGCTATTGGGCTGGAAGGATTATTTATTTTATATTTTGCCCTCAAAGAAAACTACTTTTCAGTACGAATTGAAGCATATGGCCTTCTAGCTTTTGCAATATTACATGCAGTTTTTCTGGTGTTGCCCTACTTCCCTAACCCTGCACTATTATCTTTAAAAGGCATTTTAGTGGTGGCAAGCATTGGGGCGTTAATATTCTGCTCAAGAAAACTGTTTAGTCGTTTTCCCTGCGATATTGATTGGGAAGTGAAGCTTAATGATCTTCTCAGACCGGCTGAATCAATTTGGCTAAGTCTATTCGTTCTTTCACTACTATGGGTCCAACTTGGCGTTTGGTCGTCTATTGCGATATTGCCATTACAAGGGATATTGTTAACCAAAAGCTATCGTCGTTTGTGTCATACCTCTGAGATCATGGCTTATGTCGCTGCTGCAGCTATCTTCTCTATTTGTTTACTGGGCATAAATGAAGTGCAATCTCTGTCATTTAGAGAGTTACCAAACTATGCCAAAGTCGCCCTCTTATTAGCGTTTGTGGAATGTTGGTTATTTGCTGAATATTACCGACGAATAGGCCGCACCAGTGTTTTGGCTAAATTGGCAGAACAATTAAGACTGGGCTTTTACCTAATCATTCCCCTAGCATTTTTACCCTCCGTCATGCAGCATTACACAGATTTTTCAGCATTAGCTGTTTGGTGCTCTGCAATTATTGCTTATATACTAGGGCGTAGCGTTAAACACCCTTTTATGCGCACAGAATCCTTGATACTTTTTGCGAGTGCCGCACTTTATAACCTAGGCTTCTATATTGATTTTTATCACAGCCAACTTTTACTAACGGGTCTGTCCACCTTATTTGGTCTTAGTGTGTTGAGTTACTTTTTAGGCATCACGTACAAGGGACATGTACCCTTATTAGACAAAAAGATTGCGTCATTAAGCCTTTATTTTATTTCCGCGTGTATCGCTTTCTATATGGGACAATGGGCTAACGTATATATAGCTGGAGCATTAACCAGCGGCTATATATTTGTTTTAGTATTGTGCTCACACTCCCATCCAACTCTGCATAGGAACCGCACTACCCTCGGTTATCTTTGCTACTTTAGCTTACTCTGTTCTTGGATTGGCATCTCCACAACAGCTAGTTATAACCTTATAAGCAGCAGCTTGTGGGTTTTACTAAGCTTAGTCATATCACTGACTTTTTTAATCAAGTCTGAAGCGCTCAATAAACTGAATTTAAAATTATTCACCGACAGACAAACCGGCTACACCTTACAACACATAGTATTTGCAATTAGCGGCGCGTTTTTACTGAATGAGTGGGAATTGGCATTACTTATTAGCCCATGGCTAATATTGCAAGGTAGTTATTTATTTTTCACTCATAAAAACAGTAAATTTGTGGCAAAACTGGCCTTAGGGTTTATTTTTGTAGGATTGCTTAAATTAGGGTTTATTGATGCGGCAAACGCTCTGTTATGGCAAAAAGTTGCCCTGATGATTGGTATCGGTTTATTTATGCTTTGCGCCGCGTTTATCTATCAAAAGCGACTTTCAAAAACGATTACAGATAGCCAATAACCCAAAGGTGACCCATGGACAACTATACGTTTGAGGGCAATCAAGCAATAAAATGTTGCTTAGAAAAAATTGATTTTTGATAACCTGAACTCAATTCTCAAACAATACTGTAGTCATGGTTGCGCTAATGCCTAGAATTGACAGCGTAATAATGGATATGCAAAAAAGTGGTGAGCTTGCTTTGATTAGGCAACAACAAATACACAGTCTTTAAGCAATTTGAGGGGGGCACTAATCTGGGGGCGCTTTGTATCACAAAGCTAACGAGGCTAAATAAGCGGTGCACGATGTTTTTAATTACCCCCTTCTATCATTCCTTATTTTGTGCTTTTTCTGATATTTTTTGTTGCTCTTTTGTGATAATTGAAATAAATGAAGCATAACCAGTGAGTACAGTTTGATAACATTCCTCGAGTTTTTCTATCTCTGGGGCTTTAGCTAGTTGCTCCATAGATGAAAACAATTGATGTAAATCTACAGCTCCCAAGTCACCTGCAGAGCCTTTTAACGAGTGAGAAAGCTTGATAACGGTTTCGAAATTTTTCTCTTTGATACCTTGCCCCAAATCCTTGATTTTGTTGGGAGAGGTATCCATAAATATCTGACAGATTTTGGACAGTAATTCTTCATTATTCATAAGCCGTGTCAGTGCGGCTCGTTTATCCCACTGCAAAATGTCAGGAGTGACAACCGTTACAGTAGCATCTTGCAATGCAGTGCCCGTATCATTAATTGAGAGCTTTTTAGGATTCTGCAAGTGCAAGGGTGCCTGATAAACCGTTAATATCCACTCAATAATTTTTGAGACAAGTAAATCAAGATTAATGGGTTTAGTGGTGTAATCATTCATCCCCGCGTCTAAACATTTTTCTCGTTCACCCAACATCGCATTGGCCGTCATGGCAATAATCGGGATACTGTTATATTGTTCGCCAAGTAGACCCTGACGGATCTGACGACTGGTATCATAGCCGTTTAAAACAGGCATTTGGCAGTCCATTAAAATACAATGAAAAAGGCGGTTTTGTTCAACAGATTTTTGCAATATATCTAAGGCTTCCTGACCATCCATGGCCTGCTCTATCTCAATGGGCAGACTCGATAACATGCCCTTAGCTACTTCGAGATTAATTTTGTTATCATCTACCACTAAGATCCGAGCACCGGTTGTTTTTAATACATTTTCAGCTCGAATCTTAAAATCATCTTCCGTATCCATCTGATTTAACGTGTTGTTTGTGTTATTGGTTTCCTCCGTCGTAGCAAAGGTTTTTTGCAACAAGTCAGGTAACAAAAAAGGTTTATTTAGTCGCAATGCAATTATGTTTTTCAGAGGTAGTTCTGTGTCGCTGCTTATCTTCAGTACAAACATTTTAGGTATTTGTGTTGCATCATCACCCCACTGTGACCATTTTTGATCTAGATGTATTATTTTAGGATCCTGCTGGTCAATGATAATAAAATCAGGCGTCACATCAGGACAGTAATTATTATCATGAAGTAGCCATGCTTCATAAGGTTTGGGATCTAATATTTCACCTGAGCATGATTCAATCATTCGTTGAATGTTTTCATAAGACTCGACATGAGGAACTACAATCAAGCAGAATTTATCCTTCAGACTTGGCTCTAAAAACACTCGTTTACAGCCAACTTGTGGCACTGTAATGGAAAAACTAAATTTGCTGCCTACATCTTTCACTGAAGTGAAATCAATATCGCCATTTAATAAACCAACAAGTTGTCGACAAATAGCCAGTCCCAAGCCAGTCCCACCATACTTAGACGCCACTGCTGTATATTCTTGTGCAAAAGCCGTAAAAAGTTTGCTTTTGTTATTATCGGAAATCCCTACTCCAGAATCACTTACAGAACAGTGTAAAATCAGTTGCCCATCATCACAAAATTGACTTGATGCTGAGACTTTAACATAACCATTTTCGGTAAATTTAATGGCATTACTGATCAAGTTACTCAGAATTTGTGAAAAACGGTGCTCATCGCTGACAAGAGATTCGCAATGTAAATCTGCCACATCAACAATAAATTCAAGCCTTTTTTCTTGGGCTTTAATGGCCATGTTACAACTCAAATTTTGGATAAGTTTGATTGGATTAAAGGCTTTAAAATCCACATCTAACTTACCCGCTTCAATTTTAGATAAGTCTAATACGTCATTAATCAGAGCGGACAAGTTATTCACACTCACTTCAGTCATTTCTAGGTAACGTTTTTGGTTATCTGTTAAAGTTTCATTTTTGACCAACTTTAAGGTGCCAATAATACCGTTCAAAGGGGTGCGCATTTCATGACTAATATTTGAAATAAAGGCACTTTTGAAATGGCTGGTTTTTTCTAGTTCTTTTGTCCTGCTGGCGACTTTTTCTTCTAACTCTGCATTTGCCTGTTTAATCTTCATTTCCGTTATATGTTCTTTGGTAACATCTCGGGCAATAATAGCCACACCATTAACATCAGATGTAAAGTCAGTAATGGCTGAAAAAGACAAAGACAAATACACCGATTTTTGATCTTTAGTGATGGTCACATCTGCATTTTTCTGTGTGTTACTTTCGGATAAGCCTTCGATAATATCCAACAGTTGAACATCTTCAAACAGAGCAAGCTCGGTCACTGTTTTACCCTTGGCATACTCTTCACTATAATTAAATAATGATTCGGCTGCCCTGTTCCAACTGGTCACCACAGCCTCTTTAGTTATACCAATTATCGCGTCTTGAGAGCCCCCTACTATAGCCGCTGATTGGGCTTTGGCTTCAGATAATTGCTGATCTCTTTTCATACTTCGGTTAAACACACTGAGCACAAATAACAATATGGCTGTTACAACCGCTAAAAAAACATAAACATTTGTTCTGCTTTCCATTTCTAAATGGTTTACATGACTTTGAGGGGTGAGTAACCTCGCTAATAAATATCCTTGATCTAAATCTCCTGAAACCACTATTTTTTGCATCAAAGAATAATAATAATGTTGTGGTTCTTCAATTGCTAATATCCTGCTTAAATCATCAGAAAGTTTATTTAAGGTTTGAAAGCTTTTGTTCCAATTTTTTGTAGGGGCGAGATCTCTGCTGAATGTATGTTTTTCATAGGGAGTAATTAAAAAATACCCATCACGATCAGTTAGCATCAACTTATTGGGAGGTATCACCATACTTTCTAATGAATTCAGCAGTTGTTCGGCATGAATATTGACAATCAAAAAGCCGAATCTGTGCCCGAACTCATCAAAAATGGGTAAAGACAAGCGCAACATGGGTCGGTAAGGAAATTCTATTTTTCCAAACTCTCGATTAAGTGAAATACTCGACATATAGACTTCTCTATCGGACAATTGTGCACTTGAGGCAAAATAATCACGGTCACTCTTGCTCTGTAAATTCATCTCCTCAATGACCTTTATTTCACCTCCAATTCTATCAGCTCTTACCAACTCCATCCCTTGTTCTGTTGTCTCAATGATACGTAATTGCTGATACTCAATATTGTTCTGCAAAAAAGCCACAAAAATGATTTCTAAGCGTTTCTTCCATTGGGAATAAGAAGTCTGGTCCATGGGATCAATACCTCCATGATTCAACGAACGAGGAAGGCCTGACACGGGTGGAGTGGCATGTAAAAAACGTAAATCATTGCGATATTTAGTTAACCTTTCCTGAATTTGGCTTTCAATTTGTTCTCCCGAATCCTCTAAAGTCGTTTTTACATCAGTCATAATAGACTCAGATAGGCGAGACTCAAACACGAGAATCGAAACTGTCAACAGGGCAAAAACCAATAGCAGAGTCAAGGGTAACAAGTGGCGATGTGCTTTAATTTTGTATCGAAGAAAAATTAAATCTAATTCAGACATCTAGAGGTGATCCTATTAGAAAATAAACAACACATCTGCACTTAACCGCACATAACGACAAAAAATATCTACGTAATCTATACCTTGGGAACATAAGTTGAAAATCGATTCCTACCTAGTTGTTTAGCTGCATATAGCGCTTCATCTGCCTTGGCTAAAATATCATCAAAAGAGGTGTTTTTGGTACTAGATATTGTGTGGATACCAATACTGATCGTTACCATTTTAAATTCTGATAGCTTGTGTTTAATGGCCAAATTTTGCACCGATTTAAGCATAATATTTGCAATGTATTCAACACCTTGCTGGTCCGTGTCGGGTAATAAACATAAAAACTCTTCACCGCCATAACGTATCGCCAGATCTATAGGCCGTTGTAAACTTTCCTTTATCACACCTGCAAGACTTTTAAGACATTCATCACCTGCTATATGGCCATAGGTGTCGTTATAACCTTTGAACCAGTCTACATCTAGCATCATTATACTCAGGGTCTGTTTAGACCGATTGACATCAGAGATAAGCTTAGCCATTACATCTTCGAGTAGATGTCGATTATACAATCCAGTCAAGCCGTCAACAAATGACATTCTGCGTAACAAGTCAGTTTGTAACTTAAGAGTTAAGTGAGCTTTAATTCGATTACGAAGCGTTACACCGTTGACTGGTTTAGCCACAAAATCGACACACCCAGCTTCCCAACAGCGATTTTGGTCATCCTGATCATGCATGGAGGTGATAAAAATAATGGGTATATGTTGTGTTTGGCTGTTATTTTTTAAGGTTTTACAGGTTTCCAAACCAGAAATCCCATCCATCATAACATCAAGCAAAATAAGGTCGGGCGGCTGGGCATCACATGAAATCAAGGCGTCTTCACCAGAGTGCACGATTTTAGTTTGATATAAACCGGACAACAGATCCTCAATCACTACCGCATTAATAGGATCATCTTCAACAATCAATATGACTGATTCAGTTAATGATATTTTTTGCTCGGTAATGTATTGGTTCAAAGTGTTCTCCCGTTATTCTGACAGTTAAACTGGCTACATTGTAAATATACTCTTTTATCACCACACGTAGGATAAAACTTACAATAACTCTAAACGCTGCACGGTAAGGAAATTTAATAAGACACATATGTTAGTCATATCAATCTATTTTGTTACGACCCATATCAATAAACATTGCCAATACAACAATAATGCATGGCCACAATGAGGTATTAATAAAATCATGTAAGCTGTTGGACCAACGAAAATATCCTAGCGAATTATAGTCATCATATAAATCCATTATCTTCATCCCCAGTGCTGCAATGAAAACCGGAAGCAGGCACTTAACAGTCATTTTTCCTTTTCCCGAAACTAAGACTGCGAAAATAAATATACTCATACCAATATGTATATGTATCGCATCTTTTGATAAACCGACAAGATCTACAATTTGAAGTTTTAAATTTTGAAAGGCTGATGTTTCAATTCCTAAACCTATACACTAAACATATGGGGATGTTTAGTGCCTTTTTGAATCGAGGACAGCGAGTTTACGTCAGGATCCGCAGTGGCTTAAATTATTAGGCGCAAACATCAATATCTAATGTACACATTTTGCAGACAGTATCGAAATTTTCGATTTATGAGCCCAAATACCCCCAGCAACACCCAGTAATATTAAAGTAGTGTTTAATCTATGGGATTTAGCATAACTCACTGTCAACCCAATCATTGAGTCATTACCCAAAAATCTAAACTTTCTACTTCCATTCTTAATTTTCAAGCTATTTCCACACTATTTACGTCCATTATGCTCTCCTTTGCACTTAAAGTGTATAAGCCTAAAGTAGAATTAAAGACAAACAGCCGCTTCATACTTACCTCGTGATCCCGGTAAGTTTTTTATTAACTTAGTCTTTTATAAAAGTAATGATATTTGAAATTTCATGATCAAACCAAGCCATGTATTTATCCAAACGTTTAAATTTGGATAAATTAATGGAATGCTAATGATGTTTTGGTGGGCGAAACCGATGATCTTGAGCTACTCTCGAATCATGTCTCGCCAAGTGAATGCCCCGCAAGATGGCGGTATACTTCAGTGCTTGCTTGTATTTAAAACCTGATCTATTGAGGGTTCTAAATCACTTACAAAATAAAGTTATAACTTCCCATACCTAAGTATCACCTCACAGATTTTTTAATCCATTTAAATGTTCTTTAATAAACCCACAAAACGCAGCAACGTTTCACCCAACACTTAAACTTAAACACTGAGTTTATCAACCGAGTTTATCAACCGAGGACTTAACCATGTTGAAAATAGTTAAAACGTCTATCGCTATCGCTACTATCTCTTTATTAACAGCGGGGGAATGCCCAAGCTGACGTCAGCGAAGCACTCCAAAATATTTATAATATCGTTAAAGCAGATGACAAAGGCGAACTACGTAAAAAAATGAAACGTGTTCAGTCCGATTTTAGACTTAAGCTTAAAGATTACTACACAGGTGTTTCTTGTGGTGGTAACAGCCTTATTCGCACGGCTATGCTCAACAACGCTGTTGAAACAAGTACCTTAATGGTTAAGAAAATGCCTAAAGGTGACTTAAGCTCACCTTAGTCAGACGGAAAAACAGTATTAGTTTGTGCTTCTGAAAATGGTTTAGATACTTCACCTATCGTTGCTGCAATTAACGACAGAATATAAATTTTATAGCTACGAGCTACGAGCTACGCAAGAATTGTTCTTGAACGAACTGAAAGTTCAACATGGAAGGTAAGTGGTAACTACTCAGCGGGTATAAAGATATTAGGCAGCATGCCATTTAATAATAACGTTAATGCCGTGGACCCACTGATCCCTTGTTTTTTGCAGCTCGACAGATAGCTACGTAATCCAAAAAACATTTTGGCTCCGTTAGCACTTCTAAAACATCCCGATATCTTTTGTTGAACCTTTGCCATCCTCAAATCATTTTCGCCCTGATTATTAGTGAATGGCACTGCCTCATCCGTCATGAATCTAAGTACATCGCTTTCATAGTTTTGTAATCGCTCAAGTAGGTTACGTGATTGAGTTCTTTTAGGCCGTCCTCGCTTACCTTTCACTGGTATCGGCGCAGGACTTTCTTTTTCTCCTGCCTTTAAAATCGCTTGATAGTGACGTCGCAAGGTGTCTTGTCTTTCAACACTGAGTAACCCGCCAGCCTTATCTACCTCTTGATTGAGCTTAACTAAAAACACCCGTATTTCCTCAGCCCAAGCTTGATTATCTTGCTCATACGCTCGAGTTAATTCTCGCAGGTGATGCGCATTGCATAATGAATGTAGGCACTCATAACGATAATAAGGTTTCCAATGGTCATGGCACATCACACCGTTGAACTGGGGTAATATGTCAATCTCATCCATGGCATCATGGCCTCGTTTTTCATGGGCTGATAAATACGTCCAATCCAGAGACGAAGCGTTATGTAGCCATTGTCTTTTTCCGTTGATATTGATGCCAGTTTCATCGGTATGTAATGTCTTTTCTTTTCTCAAGTTCGCTTTGATAATATCTAATGCTTGCGTCTCTTCCAGTTTGGTAAAAGCGGTATTGATAAAGTTGAAAAGACTGCCGCTGCTCAAAGGTATATTAAGCTGGTCAGTGAAATACTCACGAATGCGCTCATAAGGCAGTAATTGATATTGGGACAGGTAAACCGCATGAGCTTTTAACCCAATACCATATTGAATACGGCTATTAACGTCTTGGGGAAATGGGGCAACGAAGCGTTGACCTAACTCATTCTCAAGTATTTGTGCGCGATATTCAGTGACGACACGCTTAAACTCAATATCGACCACTTGCCGCACCTCTTCACCCATATCAGTATAGTTACCGGGCGGTAAAAGTGTGCTATCAACGATTAATTTATGTGTGATGTCAGGGTTGTCATCAAGTGGTAGCGTTGTGCCTTTATGCCCCTTTTGTCCACCTGATTTTTTAGTACTGTTGCCTTTTGAATTTTTCTTTCTATTTTGATCGGACGAGGGCGGTATACTGCTGTTATTACTGTTAAGCCCAAGCCGTTGACAGAGTAACGTGACAATAAGAAGCAATAAATCCATAGCAGTACGCATTGAAGGTGACAATGTATTGTCCGCTTCAATTTGTGCTTTAATGTTATTGATATTCGACTCAATATCAATGCCGCTTACTTTCATTTAGCCACGTAATTATCGAAATAAAACAGTATAATAACGCTTAGAAATGATCAAGCAAGTCGATCATTTTTTAATTTTTGATCGTTAAAAATAAACTAGATTATGTGCTGAGTAGTTACGGTAAGTGTAAGTAGCTTATCCTGCTTACCATTTTAAAATGGCCTCTTTTGAGGCCGTTTTTTTATGCGTGAAGCTAAAAGAAAATTAACTACAGAGAAAAAAGACTTACTTCTTAACAATCTATTCCTCTTTGCAGCGCAGCGCTCTGTACCTTCTGTGGTTTAAACGCTTTTAGTCGTTTTAAGGAATTCATCTATTTCCTGATTCACTTCATTTGGCAACTCATGTTGCAACCAATGGCTAGCATCAGGAAAACGTTTAATCCGTACGTCAGGCACATATTTCTCTACCCCATCAATATTCTCTTTAACAAAAGCTTGGTCTTGTTCGCCCCATAATATTAATGTGGGGCAAGTGATGCGGATGTTAGGGATTTTCATTTGTGTGGCTGCAACTATAGGTCCATTGCCAGCAGCTACTACTTTCTCAGAGGGCGCTAATTGAGGCATAGCTCGATAATATTGCAGCATGCCATTGACCGCACACGGCTGAGCCCAAGCGTCCTCATAAGCCTTGCGTTGTGTCTCATTCAATGTGCCTTCGCGCATTCCAATGAATATTTTGTCTTTTAGGTATTGATAATTGTTATCTGATAATTTTTCAACACCATTAGGAGCGATTAACTCATGGATATATTTACTTTTTTGCCGTTGCTGTGCATTGTGGATCATTTCCCGAGTAAATGTGCTGGGGTGAGCAGCATTGAGTATGACCAATCTATCGATAAGTTGCGGGAAAAACGCAGCAATCGGCCATGCGATAACACCGCCCCAGTCATGGGCCACTAAGATTATCTTTTCTTGTGGTGCCACATCTTGGATAAACTTAGCGATAAACTGAATAAGCTTGGGTACTTCATAAAAAGATTGTTCCTCAGGCTTGTCACTTAAATTATAACCGGGTAAGTCAGGAGCAATCACCCGATAGTCTTTAGCAAAATAATCAAGTTGTGCGTGCCATGTGCCCCAGTATTCTGGAAAACCATGTAAAAAAACAATGGTCTGGCGTGGTGAATTTGTATCACTAAATTCCCCAGCTTCAACATAATGTATATTTACGTTTTCAATGTCGATTGTGTGATGTTTCATGACTCGATTCACCTATCAAATTCAATTCGTTTAATTCAAAAAAAAGCGGACATTTTTATATGTCCGCCTTTTGTATTTCCCAGCCTAGCTTCTTATTATTTTTAACTAAAGCTTAAACTATGTTGAACTGCTCTTCTTCCATATTCATTAAGTTGTCAGCACCAGATTCCATTGCAGAAACTAAAGAACGGGTGCGAGTTAATAAACGGTCAAAATAAAACTTAGCAGTGTGTAACTTCGCTTGATAAAATTCTGGATCACTGGTGCCTTCATCAAGTTTTTGCTGGGCTACCACAGCCATTTGCAGCCAAAAATAGCCAACAACTACATATCCTGAATACATCAAATAATCAACAGACGCAGCGCCTAATTCAGCAGGATTCTTGGCCGCTCGATGCATAATATCTTCAGTAATTTGATGCCATTCATCGACATGTGTATCGATACTGTTCGACCAAGCATTAAACTGACTCTTATCACGAATGCTTTTACAGTATTCTTTCACTTCGTTAGTGAATACTGTAAGCAACTTTCCGTTTGAACCAACCACTTTTCTGGCTAATAAATCAATCGCCTGAATACCTGTTGTGCCTTCGTACATAGTACAAATACGGGTATCTCGGGCGAGTTGTTCCATGCCCCACTCTTTTATAAATCCGTGTCCACCAAAGACCTGCATACCATAACTAGTCGTTTCTTGGGCTGTTTCTGTTAAGAATGCCTTAACAATAGGCGTTAATAAGGCAAGCTTCGATTCTGCGAGTTGTTTAACACCCTCATCTTGGTTGGCCTGTGAAATATCCACTAATTTCATAGCATACACGGCTAATGCCCTATTACCTTCTGCGAAAGCTTTTTGAGTCAACAACATACGGCGTACATCAGGATGGTTAATAATCGGATCAGCTGGACCGTCAGGGTTTTTAACGCCTGTCATGGCTCTGAACTGCAAACGGTCTTTAGCATAGGCTAAAGCACCTTGGAACGCGGCTTCAGATGCGGACAAACCTTCTAAACCTGTACCGATTCGTGCAGTATTCATAAAAGTGAACATGCAATTAAGACCACGGTTTTCAGTACCTACTAGATAGCCCTTAGCATCATCAAAATTGATCACACAAGTGGCCGAGCCTTTGATCCCCATTTTGTGTTCAATAGAGCCACAAGTCACACCGTTTCTGTCTAACTTTTCGCCTTCAGGGCCAGCATCAAATTTAGGTACAACAAACAATGAAATACCTTTAGTGCCACTTGGTGCATCTGGCAAACGAGCAATCACGATATGTACGATATTGTCTGACATATCATGCTCACCTGCCGAGATGAAAATTTTGGTACCGGTTAAGCTGTAGCTACCATCATCATTCTTCACAGCTTTACATTTGAGCATCCCTAAATCAGAGCCACAATGAGATTCAGTCAAACACATGGTGCCGGTCCAATGACCATCAATAAGGTTATTCAAAAACATTTTTTGTTGTTCAGCAGTACCATGTTCTTTTAAGGTTTCAATACAGCCTTGGCTGAGCCCAGGGTACATGGCCCAAGAATGATTCGCCGAAGAAAACCATTCCGACATCACACTGCCTAAAGAATAAGGTAAGTTCTGCCCACCCAGCTCTTCTGGGTGAGTCATACCTGTCCAGCCGCCATCAACATATTGTTTGTAAGCTTCTTTAAAACCTGCAGGAGTAGTGACTTCACCGTCTTCCCATTTACAGCCTTCTTCATCACCGTTGGCGTTAATTGGCGCTAACACATTTTCGGCGAATTTTGCGGCTTCTGAAAAAATGGCTTCAACCATATCAGGCGTAGCATCTGTAAATCCCAAATCAGCATAATGTTTTTCAAAGCCTAATAATTCGTTCATCACGAATAAGGCTTCTTTTTGTGGGGCTTTAAAATATTGCATAACTTACCTCTTAAACTTTTACGTATCTTTTGTCTTTAGCTTCTTTGCGTACGAAGCCAATCTACATTAATAAACTTCAAATAAACCTGCAGCACCCATACCGCCACCAATACACATAGTACACACAACATATTTAGCACCACGACGTTTACCTTCAATCAAGGCGTGACCAACCATACGTGCGCCACTCATTCCGTAAGGGTGACCTACAGAAATAGCCCCACCATTGACGTTTAGAATGTTGTCATCAATGCCTAACTTGTCGCGGCAATATAATACTTGCACAGCGAAGGCTTCGTTCAATTCCCACAAACCAATATCGTTCATGGTTAGACCATGGCGTTTAAGCAATTTTGGAATAGCGAAAACGGGGCCAATACCCATTTCATCTGGTTCACAGCCTGCAACAGCAATACCACGATACGCACCTAATGGTGTTAAATTTTGTTGTTCGGCTAGTTTATCACTCATGATGACACACGCAGATGCACCGTCAGACAACTGGCTTGCATTACCTGCAGTGATAACTCCACCTTCGATAACAGGCTTTAAATTTTGTAAACCTTCTAATGTGGTTTCTGCGCGGTTACCTTCATCTTTAGTTAAAGTCACTTCTTGAAAGCTTTCGACTTTGGTTTCGCGATCAATGATCACTTTAGTCGCAGTTACTGGCACAATTTCATCATCAAACTTGCCAGCAGCTTGTGCAGCAGCAGTACGCATTTGGCTACGATAAGCATATTCATCTTGCGCATCACGATTAATACCGTAACGAGCAGCCACCACTTCAGCGGTTTGCAACATAGGCATATAAATATTTTTGTGCATTTTAGCCAAGGCTGGATCAACGATACGGTGAGTATTCATTGCTTTGTTTTGCACTAAACTAACGGAATCAAGACCACCAGCAACCATTATGGGTACATTGTCGGTAATAATATGTTTTGCTGCCGTAGCAATAGCATACATACCTGAGCTACATTGACGGTCAAGGGTCATGCCTGATACAGAAGTGGGTAAACCAGCCGCCAGCCCAGCCAAACGGGCAATGTTCATGCTGCCACTACCTTGGGTTAAGGCGCTGCCCATGATTACATCATCTATACTAGCTGGATCAACACCAGATTTTTTTACCGCTTCACGGATAGCATGGCCACCTAAACTTGGCATTTCAAGATTATTAAATGCGCCTTTATAAGCACGGCCGATAGGTGTTCTTGCGGTTGATACTATGACTGCTTCTTTCATAATGTTCTCTTTAAAATATGTTTAATTTGTTTGTAATAAGGTAAGCGCTGACGACTAAAGATCAGCGAATCGTTTACCTTGCTCAGCTAATTGTTTAAGTAAAGGTGCAGGTTCAAACCAGTTTTTACCATGTTCACCCAACTCATCGCGATATTTGCACATAGCGTCATACACAGTTTTTAAACCAATTTCATCGGCATACTGCATAGGTCCACCGCGATACACTGGGAAACCATAGCCATACACATAAATCACATCGATATCACTAGATTTGGCAGCAATGCCTTCTTCTAAAATCAACGCACCTTCGTTGATCATAGGGAAAATAATCCGTTCGATGATTTCTTGATCGCTGATATCACGTTGCGCTACGCCTAAATCTGCAGCTACTTGTTTCGCTAGCTCAAGTACACTTGGATCAGGAATGGGTTTACGGCTACCCTCTTCGTACAAGTACACACCTTTACCGACTTTTAATCCTACTCTGCCCTGCTCCACTAGCTTGTCGGCTAAGATGCAATAAGATGGATCATGCTTAATAAATTCCCGGCGCGATTCACGTACAAAAGCTCCAATATCTTGACCGGCCATGTCACCCATAGTGAAAGGACCCATAGGTAAACCAAAATCGTAAATGACTTTATCAACGTGTTCTGGCGTAGCCCCTTCAAGCATCATGCGATTCGCTTCGCGGCCATATCCTTCAATCATACGGTTGCCGACAAAGCCAAAACAAACCCCCACCAATACAGCGACCTTGTTGATCTTCTTGGCCATTTTCATGGTGGTTTTAATTACTTCTGGAGAGGTTTTGCTGGTTTTAACGACTTCTAGCAATTTCATAACGTTTGCAGGACTAAAGAAGTGCAAACCAATCACATCTTCAGGGCGTTTAGTGGCTTCACCAATTTCATCAATATCTAGAGTAGAGGTATTAGAGGCCAAAATAGCACCGGGTTTACACACTGCATCTAAGGCTTTAAAGACTTCTTGTTTGACAGACATTTTTTCAAATACTGCTTCAATCACTAAGTCAACATTACTTAAGGCTGCATATTCAGTTGAGCCAGTTAACAAGGCCATACGGTCTTCGACTTGCTCTGCAGTGAGCTTGCCTTTTTTCGCAGAGTTTTCGTAGTTTTTACGAATTAGTGCTAAACCTTTATCTAATGCTTCTTGTTTAAGCTCAAGCATAATCACAGGGATGCCTGCATTGGCAAAGTTCATGGCAATGCCGCCGCCCATAGTACCTGCGCCAATAATACCGACTTGTTTAATATCTCTTACTGGTGTTTCTTTATCAAAATCTTTGACATGGGATGCGGCACGTTCAGCGAAGAAAAAATGCTGTTGTGCTCGGGCTTCTTTAGAGCGCATACATTCCATAAACAACTCACCTTCACGGACTAAACCTTGAGCAAAAGGTAGTGCAACCGATGCTTCTACCGCTTGAATACAACGTTCAGGTGCAAAAAAACCTCGAGCCTTGGTCGCTAAACCTTGACGGTACTGGGCAAATAATTCTTTTGGTGCAGTACTAACATCAATTTGCACGTCACAGGTTTTACGTACTTTGCTACCATCGGCAATTACTTTTTCGCAAAACGCTAATGCACTGCTTAGCAGTGTTTCTGGACTATCGACGACAACATCAAATACACTAGGTAATGTTTTAGCCGCAACAGGGCGACCCGAAACAATCATGTCTAACGCTTGTTGAACCCCTGCTAATCGTGGCAAACGTTGGGTTCCTCCGCCTCCAGGTAAAATACCCAAATTAACTTCAGGTAATCCCACTTTATTGGATGCGAACGTCACTCTGTAGTGACAAGACAAGGCCACTTCCAGACCGCCACCAAATGCGGGGCCATTTAAAACAGCAACCACTGGTTTGGGTGAATTTTCAATGACATCTAATACTGCGGGCAAATTAGGCTCTAAATCACCACCTGAAAATTCGCTGATATCCGCTCCGCCAGAGAACAAGTTCTGTTTAGACGAGATGACTATCATTTCAACTGAATCATCAGCAATAGCCGCATTTAAGTGTTCAATAAGTCCGACACGTACGGATTTAGACAATGCATTAACGGGGGGATTTTGCATCCATAACGCCGCAATTTTATTTGCAGATAGCGTTCTAATTAGTTCGTAGCTTACCGCGTCACTATTGACTGTTTTTGATTCGACTTGACTCATGTAGACCTCTACCAGCTTAATATTTACAGCGGATACTAGGCCACCCTTCCCAATCATTCTAATTTATTGATTTTATACTGCAGAATAAGCAGGCTTTATAGGTGCAGGTAACCTATACACGGCTTCTATTCATTAAATAGATAATTCTGTATTAGTCTGAGCAAGTTGACTTTTCATGACACTTTTGGTGTTCTACAACACAAATAGTTTACAACTTCATTACATTGAGAGACGACCTTTGGAATTTTTGACAACCCCTGAACATTGTTTTGAACAAATAACAGACTTTCGTTTTGCGCCTCATTTTTTGCAAGTGAATGATGATGAAGGAGGTTCGTTAAAACTACATTATGTAGATGAAGGTCCAAGGGATGCCAATGTAGTGCTAATGCTGCATGGTGAACCTAGCTGGGCATACTTGTATCGCAAGATGATAGACCCACTTGTCGCAGCGGGTTATCGGGTGATTGCGCCAGATTTAATTGGCTTTGGAAAATCAGATAAACCCACTGAACGAAGCGATTATACTTATCAGCGACATCTTGATTGGGTTCGCCAAGTGATCATTCAATTAAAGCTGAAAGATATCACCTTGGTTTGCCAGGATTGGGGCGGATTATTGGGATTACGCTTAGTGGCTGAACATCCTGATTTGTTTGCTCGAGTTTTGGCAGCTAACACTATGCTGCCCACTGGCGACCATACACCCAGCAAAGCATTCTTGAATTGGCAAACTTTTTCCCAAGAAGTAGAGGTGTTTCCGGTAGCTGGGATTATCAAAGGTGCCACAGTAACGCCTCTTAGTCCTGAGGTACTGGCCGCTTATGACGCACCTTTCCCTGATGAAACATATAAAGCTGGTGTCAGGCAGTTTCCGCTGCTTGTGCCAACAACACCTGATGATCCAGCAAGCGAAGCCAACAGGCTAGCTTGGCAAACTCTGCAGCAATTTGACAAACCTTTTATCACCGCCTTCAGTGATTCAGATCCCGTAACCGTAGGTGGTGACAAAATCATGCAAAAACTTATTCCCGGTTGCCAAGGTCAGATGCACACGACTATTGAACAAGGTGGGCATTTTTTGCAAGAAGATCAAGGCGAGCAATTAGCTGAAGTATTACTAACCTTTATGAATGCCAACCCACTTTAAATTTTTAGTTAAAAAAGAACAGGAACAATTTGATGGATGAGTTATTAGATTTTACCGGAAAAGTCGCTTTGATTACCGGAGCAGGAGGCGGTTTTGGTCGATTGTTAGCTCAAGGGCTGGCTAAACGTGGATGTAAATTGGTGATAAGTGATATCAACCAACAAAACTTAGATGAAACGCTTGCTTCATTACCCGATCAGGGCAACGCGATGTCGATGTTGTGTGATGTTTCCAAAGAGCAAGATTGTAAAAATATGGTCGACAAAGCTTTAGAAAAGTTTGGTCGAGTGGATATTGGCGTCAACAATGCGGGTATTGCCCACGATCTAACGCCTTTACATAAATTGACTGAAGACACTATGCACAGCCAATTTAATGTCAACGTCAATGGTGTATTGTTTGGCATGAAATACCAAATAGAGGCAATGCTGAAACAAGGCGAGGGCCATGTATTAAATATCAGTTCTCTAGCGGGTTTAGGCGGAGCGCCAAAAGGTGGAGCTTATGCAGCAGCCAAACATGCAGTAGTAGGTTTAACCAAAACTGCCGCTGTGGAATATGCCAGAAAAGGCGTGCGCTGCAATGCGATTTGCCCGTTCTACAGCCCAACGGCTATTTTAGGTGAGTTTGCTTCAGAAGAAGGCCAAGCACAATTAGCCAGAGGCACACCCATGAAACGTTTATCCAAACCACAAGAAGTGGTCAATGCCATGTTATTGATTTTGTCTCCGGGTAATTCTTATATGACGGGACAATCTATCGCCATCGATGGCGGCGTGACGGCTTGGTAGGAAAACGTTACGAGCTTCAAGCTCAGAGATACAAAATATAAAAAGATTTTTACCACAGGGACACCAAGAGCACAGATGAAAAGAAGACTTAGTTCTTAACTTTTTCCCTCTGCGCAGTGAAGCCTCTGTGGTTCCAACGCTTTATACTTTTATAGAAACTAGTTAATTTACAGGAAAAAAATATGCAAGCCTTGATGATGAATTCACAGTTAATGATCTCCTCCATACTTAGACATGCGGATAAGAACTTCCCGGATTCGGAGATTGTTTCTGTCACTGCAGATAACCCAAGACACCGACATACTTTTAAAGACTTTGCTAATCGTAGTCGGCAGTTGGCTAATGCTTTAGCAGGGCTAGGTGCTAAATTTGGTGATCGTATTGGCACTTTAGCTTGGAACGATTATCGCCATCTCGAACTTTACTATGGTGTTTCTGGCAGTGGCATGGTGTGCCATACCATCAACCCTAAATTGTTCCCTGAGCAAGTTAACTACATTATCAATCACGCAGAAGACAGATTTATCTTTGTTGATTTGTTAGTCGTCCCTTTACTCGAAGCACTAAAAGAACATCTTCCCAAAGTTGAGGGTTACATCATTTTAACCGATGAAGCTCATATGCCCGAAACCACTTTACCTAACGTCATGTGTTACGAAACACTTTTAAGTAAGCAGTCTACCTCCTTTGATTGGCCTGAATTTGATGAGAATACTGCCAGCGCTATGTGTTACACCTCAGGCACAACGGGCAATCCCAAAGGAGTGGTGTATAGCCACCGTTCGACTCTTCTACATGCATTGGGTGGCAGTATGCCAGACGTGGTTGCGGCTTCTTATAAAGAAACGACTCTGCCCATAGTGCCTATGTTTCATGTCAATGCATGGGGCGCACCTTATGCCGCATTAATGGCAGGCTCTAAAATGGTGATGCCTGGGCCTAAAATGGCAGATGGTGAATCACTACAAAACCTGATTGAAACCGAAAAAGTCACCTTTAGTTCTGGCGTACCTACCATATGGTTAGCTTTATTGGACTACCTAGAAAAAACCGGTAAAACCATCCCTAGTCTCAAACGCGCCAGCGTGGGTGGTGCAGCTTGCCCTAGAATCATTATCGAAAGGTTTAAACATCAACATGAAGTAGAAGTCATCCAAGGCTGGGGCATGACCGAGACCAGCCCACTTGGCACCATTTTCTGCAAAAAAGCAGGCATGGAAAATATGTCTGAAGAAGAAGAAATCGATTTACAATGTCTACAAGGCCGAGGTGTGTTTGGTATTGAGATGCGTATTGTTGACGATAATAATAATGAACTACCATGGGATGGTGTGGCCTTTGGGGCCCTTAAAGTACGAGGTCCTTGGGTATGCAGTGGTTATTATGGGTTATCTCAAGTGCCTGGCTCAGAAGGTTGTCCTGTGGATGAACTTGGCTGGTTTGATACAGGTGACGTGGCCACTATTAACCCACAAGGTTATTTGCAAATTACCGACCGTACCAAAGATGTCATCAAAACTGGCGGTGAATGGGTAAGTTCAATAGAAATTGAAAATGCAGCAGTGAATCATCCAGACGTCGCCGAAGCAGCAGCGATTGGACGTTACCACCCAAAATGGACAGAACGCCCTCTACTAGTAGTGGTTCGTCAAGCAGGAGCAAGCGTAACAACAGAACAATTGTTAGCGTTTTTGCGAAACAAACTACATAAAATATCCATGCCAGACGATGTGGTATTTGTTGAGGAATTACCCCATACAGCCACTGGCAAACTCAATAAGTTGGCTTTGAGAAAAAGTTTAGCGGATTATCAGTTTCCTATCACAGCCTAACTACACCTTAGTTCAGATAAAGGCGCATTCGCGCCTTTTTTTGTAAGCTTTTTTTGGCACTCAATTTATGACTAATACACATTTATTAACCATTTCAAGATTGCTTTTTTAAATATTTTATCTAGGGTGCTCAGGCTAGAGTCATTTGGGCTCACTATAAAACACTTTCAGGAAACTATATGAAGCTTAAACATTTATGTTTATGGCTGATGCTAAGTATGACTGTTTCAGTCAACGGCTATGCCAAAGAAACCGCCTTTCGATTATCCACTTTTATTCAACCCAGCTTTCAGCAGATTACATTAAAGGTTGACCCTGATAGCCCTACATTTAGTGGTGAAACCACCATTACAATTGATGTGACAAAGGCTACAGATACAATTGGTTTTTACCAAAAAGATCTCAACATTCAACAAGCGTACTTAACTAGCGGTGACACCCGCATACCGCTTACCGTTACGTCCCATGACTACGAGATCCAGCACGGTAAAGCTAGCCAAAACATTGCAGCCAACCGTTACACCTTACATATTGTATTTGATGGAAATTTCAATACCACATCAGATGGCATGTATTTGTCAAAGTTTGAAGGGCTGAACTATGTATTTACACAATTTGAAGATATGTACGCTCGACGGGCTTTTCCTAGTTTTGATGAACCAGGATTTAAAATTCCCTATCAAGTAACAGTGATATCCCCTGAGAAACACACTGTGTTATCCAATACCTTAGTGAATAAACGCACAGTTAAAGACGGTTGGCAGACCGTAGAATTTAATAAGACCAAACCCATGCCTTCCTATTTAGTCGCCTTAGCTGTGGGAGAGTTGGACTCTTACGATATTCCAAATTTAAGTGTTCCAGGCAAAATATACACTCCCAAGGGGCAAGCACAACGCACTAAGTTTGCGGCCAAACACACCGCTGGCATATTACAAAAACTAGAAAGTTATTTTGGTTCTTCGTATCCCTACGAAAAACTAGATTTTATCGCTGTGCCTAATTTCACTTTTGGTGCGATGGAAAACGTTGGCCTAGTCACCTTTCGCAGTAGTTTGTTATTGCTTAATGACGAACCTCGCTTAGCAGAACAAAGCAGCACACTAAACGTTATTGCCCATGAATTAGCACATATGTGGTACGGAAATCTTGTGACCATGGCATGGTGGGATGACTTATGGCTAAACGAAGCTTTCGCGTCATGGATGGCCAGTAAGGTGATGATGGACTTGTATCCCGAACAAAATTTCAAAGGCAGGTTGGTGCAAGAAGGTGCTTTTGGTGCTGACGCCAGCCCAACGGTAAAGCCAGTTAAAAAAGTGGTGAAAAGCCAAACTGATGTCATGGATGGACTAGGCTTAAATTACAGTAAAGGTGAGTCTATTTTGCAACTAATTGAATCCATGGTGGGCGAAGAAGCCTTCCAAAAAGGCATACAGACCTACATGAAAAATAACGCGTTTAGCAATGCTCAGGCAGATGACCTGTGGAAAGTGTTATCCACTGTAGCCGATTTCGATGTGCCAGCCATGATGAAGACTTATTTAGAGCAACCAAGCTATCCATTAGTCGAATTTGCGGCAAATGGAGTGATTAGCCAATCTCGTTATCACCTTAAGGGAGCAGAAGTAAAAGAACAAACTTGGATTGTGCCTCTTGCGATTAGTTATAAGAAAAACGGTAAAATATCTCGCACTAATTTGTTCCTAAATACAGCCAAAACCACAGTCAGTGAACTTGCTGAGGCAGATTGGATTTTCCCTAACGAAAACGCTATGGGTTATATGCGCTGGAAAGTATCTGCGGACCAGCTCTCAGCCTTACTAGACGACATGTCAGTATTAAATACACGAGAGAAAAAGTCCTTGCTCTACAATACAGAAGCACTGTTCTCAGCGGGTGAAATTGAGTTAGGCGAAATGATGGCGGTAATGGATGCCTTAGTCGACGACAAGGATCCTATGATTGGTAGAGCTGTCGTTAGTACTATGAGTGAATTTCTGTATCTAGTAGACAAAGATAACGAAGTCTTGTTTGGGCAATTTGTGGCTAAAAAACTCACGCCTTGGTTTGAACGCTTAGGTGTCGAAGATCAACCTTCCGACTCAACTGATACCACCCGTTTACGTGGTGCTGTTTACGGTATTTTAAGTCGCTATGCCAACACCCCAAAAGTTGAAAAAACAAGCGCTGAGCTCGCTAATAAATATTTGGAAGATCCTACTAGTGTGCCCAGAAGTATCGCCACTAGAGCATTGAGGAATATGTCGCGTTTTAGTGATCAAGATTGGTTTGCCAAACTAAGAGACTTTTATGTCGCCAATACAGATGCGAATATTCGCGGTACAGTCAGCCGAGCGATGATTTTCACCGATGAGCAAAAAATAGCAAAAACCTTAGACTTTGCTTTATCGGATCATGTGAGTCCTGCTAACGCGATTACCAATGTGTATGTCGCGTCAAGTGGCTTAGATGATCAAACTATGTTCTACGCTTGGTTAGATAAAAACTTTGATGCGCTATCTAAAAAAATGCCGGCTTATCATATAGCGAGTATGCCAGAGTACTTTTCAAACTCGTGTAATGCAGACAATATTAAACTTGCCGAAAAATTTTATGCAAATAAAAAGGCAAACTTTGAGGGCATGGCACGCAGTTATGACATAGCCATCGACTCATCTAAACAGTGTTTATCGTTAAAAGAGGCTAACCAAGCTAATTTTAACCGTTACTTGAAGCAAGCAACTGAGAGCTAAATTGTTTAAAGGTCTATGACTTCAAAAATGAAAACCGGCATCTTGTCGGTTTTTTATATCCATTACTTTATTCCACAATTCACAACAAACCCACCAATGACTCTTATTAAGAATCATTTGCATTTAGATTTATATTTACTTACTATCCATCCCGTACAAAATAATTCCATTAAACGTTTTATCCTTAACGTATCTACAGGTAGTTAATTAATGAAAAAGAGCATTCTTGCATCCACCATTGCCCTTACATTATTGGCAAATAGTGCCCTTGCAAACTCCCCCAAAGCCGCAATCGAAACCGTGACTATTTACGGTAGCGCAACCAATGCACAAGCAGCCACAGGCGCTGCACAATATATTGGTGAAGAAGACTTAGCTAAGTTTGTTTACAGCGATATTCAAAGAGTTATTCGCCAAATTCCAGGCGTATCTGTGCAAGTCGAAGACGGCTATGGCTTACGTCCAAACATCAGTATTCGAGGTGTGGCAACAGAACGCAGTGGCAGAATCACCTTACTTGAAGACAATATCTTGATTGCCCCAGCGCCCTACTCTGCGCCATCAGCCTATTATTTTCCTACTATCGGGCGTATGAGTGCAATTGAAGTGGTGAAAGGCCCAGCGGCCATTACTCAAGGCCCCTACACTATAGGTGGCGCATTAAATATGGTGTCTACACCAGTTCCAGAAACACAAGGCGGACAAGTTACACTAGAAGCGGCTCAAGATGCGACCTACCGCCTTCACGCCAATTATGGTGAGACACTCGATAACGGTTTTGGTTATCTGGTTGAGGCGCACCAATGGCAATCTGATGGGTTTCAAGATATTGACCGAAGTGACACCGATACAGGTTTGGACGTAACAGATTTCACTGCAAAGTTAGCCTATGCGCCTACCAACTCTGCCCACAGTATTGAGCTAAAATTACAAATGACCAATCAAGACTCTAATCAAAGTTATTTGGGGTTAACTGATGCCGATTTTAGCCTAAACAGTACTAGACGTTATGGCGTGTCTGAACTAGATAATATATCCACCGAACATAGCCAAGTCATTCTTCGTTATGGTTATGAGATCAACACAAATCTAAACATCACAGCCACAGCCTATAACAATCAACATGAGCGTAATTGGTTTAAAACCGAGGGCATAGATTTGGATGGTAGCGACAATACCCAAGATTTTTCTGGTACTAGTTGGTCAAACGTTATCTCTGCACTGAATAATAATGAAAGCCTGAATGGTTTTAGCGCCAACCAGCTACAAGGTATATTAGATGGCAATATTGATACTACTCAGGGCAGTATACAATTACGCTCAAATGCCCGTGAATACTTCTCTCGCGGAGTTCAATTTGGTTTAAATTGGAACAAAAAAATTGGTGAAGTTAACCATCGATTAGAAGTAGGTTTAAGACTACACGAAGACGAAGAAGACCGTTTGCAACGCAATAACACTTATCAGCAAATTAGCGGGCAACTGCAACTCAATGACGTTGGTGAATTAGGCAATGCTGGAAACAGAATCCAAGAAGCTCAAGCATTGGCCTTACATATCTATGATCGTATTGAATTTGGCGATTGGGTGTTAACACCGGGCGTACGTTTCGAAGACATTCAACAAAAACGCACTCGTTTTAATGATGGTGAAACCCGTACTTTTCGGGATGACCGTGAAAACGATACACAAGTTGTTTTACCAGGTTTAGGTGCATTGTACAAAATGGATGACAACTGGACATTAGTAGCAGGGGCCCATAAAGGATTTACTGCCCCGAGCAATTCACCAGGGGCGCGAGAAGAAGAAGCAATTAACTACGAGTTTGGTTTTCGATTTGCCAATAATACTCTTAATGCTGAAGCCATTTATTTCCTGAGTGATTACGACAACCTTATAGGTGAGTGCACCGCTTCATCAGGCAGTAACTGTGAAATTGGTGACGCCTTTAATGGTGATGCGGCAACGGTACAAGGTATTGAATTTATCTTTAAAACAGAACTCACTGAAATCAATGGCATAAGAGTCCCACTCAATATTACTTATACCTATATTGACAGCAAATTTGATACAGATATTGCCGATACGGCCTTTTTTGGTGACGTTAGTGCAGGTGATGCCATTCCATATATTCCAGAAAATCAAGGTCAAATATCCCTTGGTTTAGAAGCGAATAATTGGTCAGCTTACGTCAACGTCTTATATGTGGATGAAGTTTGTGTTCGAGCATCCTGTGCTGAGTTTGAACAAACCGACAACAGCTTTACTGTGGATATCAGCGGCAACTATCAAGTGTCTAATGACTTAAAATTATTTGCTCGTATAGAAAATTTAACGGATGAACAAGATATTGTCAGCAGACAACCTTACGGCGCGCGCCCCAATAAAACGCGAACCTTTTCTGTTGGTGCGCAGTATAGTTTTTAACCGATCATCGCGCGATAAGAGCTGCGAGCGAAAAGATAAAAGCTAAATGAATTTGAACCACAGAGGAAAATGTGGGCACAGGGTGCCGCGCGCAGAGGTGAAGAAAAGAGATGCAGTATTACACTTTAATCATCAAGGCTGGAGCGAGGCTGACGACTTTTTTCAACACTGCAATTGCAAATGGGGATTTTTTCTGGCGGTCAGTTTAAAAAGTTATCTAGAAAAAGGTGTAGGCCAACCTCACCCGCAAGATCCAAATATTTAGTTGGGTCGTTTAATAAATGTCATATGTAATAAAGGAAACGGATTTCCTTGCTGACTGACAAGATGTAACAAGGGAAACTCTATGTACCTGCTCGAGGCAAAGTTATCAATAATATTGATAACTTATTTGTGCCTTTTTACACTACAAAGAAAGAAGGAAGCGGCATTGGTCTAGTACTTTGTAGACAAATAATGATGGATCACTGTGGCGATCTCACCATTAGAAATCGATGTATGGATAACGGAGCAGGAGTAGAAGCAACATTATATTTACCTTCTAATAAAATAGACAACTAATCTATTTCCTCAATCTCAGTATAGTGCGTCAACTCTCCAATTTGGGTGTTTCCTTTCACTTTCAACAGGTTAATCATGCTAATAAGCTACAAGCCTAAAAATTTAATTTAATATGCACTTTCGAGCTTTCATAATTAGCATTGTATTCCTATAATTTTTAGCCTGAAGCCAGTATTTATATTGTCTGCAGAAAGATACAGTGTTTTTTAAGGTTGATTTTTTGACCGTTTCAAGAAGATACAGATGCTTTCTAATAGACACTAAATAATTCTGCATGGAATGCTATCAATGAAAAATAAATCAAAATATTTAGCAGATCTTTTTATCGGACAATCAACGGTTTTTATCGATGTTATTCAGCGAATTGATAAAATAGCCGAGTTCTCGGTGCCCGTTTTTGTATACGGCGAAACCGGGACAGGCAAAGAACTTTGTGCTCAGGCTATTCATAATTTAAGCCGTCGCAGTAATAAACCTTTTGTAGCAATAAACTGTGGTTCAATTCCCGATACCTTAATTGAAAACGAACTCTTTGGTCATGTTAAAGGAGCATATACCGATGCGCAGTCAAACAGCGGTGGCGTTATTGCTCATGCCGACGGTGGTACGCTATTTTTAGATGAAGTGGATACACTTTCTCAAAAAGGCCAAGTCAGCTTACTAAGGTTTATTCAAGAAAAAGAATACAAACCTCTGGGCACTAACCAACCTTTTCATTCAGATGTAAGAATAATCTGTGCGACTAATGCTGATATCCTCTCAAAAATAAACACCGGTGAATTTCGACAAGATTTGTTTTTTCGCCTCAATATAATGGACGTGCATCTGCCACCACTTAGGGATAGAGGTCAAGACATCGAATTGCTCGCAGAGTATTTTATTAACAAACACTGTGATGTATATAATATTCCTGGGAAAACCATCCATCCTGATGCATTGAAAAACCTTCAACGTTACTCATGGCCCGGCAACGTTAGAGAGCTTGAGCATGCTTTATTGAAAGAAATTTTATTGGCTGATACTCCTACTCTGTACCTCAACAATCTTGAATCCCAATACACCAAACAGCAACAGGATTTAGCACAAATGAAACCGCTTTTTGATTTAGATTTTAGAGAAGCAAAAGAAAAAACAGTCATGAGCTTTGAGAAAAATTATCTTGATAATATGATGAAAAAAACTGCTGGTAATGTCACAAAAGCAGCAGAACTAGCGGGTACTGAACGAAGAGCCTTTGGCAAGCTGTTGAAAAAGCATGGTCTCATTCGAAGTTATTATGCAAGTTTTGCTTGTTAGTCTTTCTATACCCACACCACTTCGAAGTGCATTCTTAATTACTTTTTTAAGACATATCGTTCTTTGCTCTATCTCACTATTTTCTGCTACTAAATTAATCCTAAAATTTTCAAGTTAGTGCCCTATTGCAAAATAGCAAGTCATGCAGCATGGGTAAAATCCAACCCTCAATAGTGGGTTGGATTTCACCCACATAGTATTTTTTTACCATTAAAAACAGATAGATAAGATATGGAACAACCTATGCTTAGTGCTGAATATAAATTGATTACTAATTGCATATTAATTTTTAAATTATTCATAAAACTAACAATAGGAGCGTTCAGGGAAGTGCTTAAGGATATTGGTAGAGCAACATATAGTTCATCGTCTGTATTGGAATGCCGTCAATCTGCACAGCATTATGTGCCTGTCTGTTTAAGGTGGGATCATGCCTGAACCAGCTTTAAATGATGTAATGGATAACGTGATTAGTACCTTAAGTGGTTACCTAACGGCTTCTGGAGGTTCCCTGCCCTCGTCCACAGTATCGTTTTTATCCGTAGCGAAAAAGAATCCCGCTATTGGTAATCGTATTGCCACAGATACTCGAGCTGGATACCCAATAGCTGCAATTAAGGCTGGGCATTTAGATGCCAATTTACAATTGCAAATTTGGCATACAAACCCAGACACCATTGAAGTTGAAATGAACGATTTACAGGGTCGAATTTTGGCTGATAAAACTTTATTACACGAGCAAGGTTTTATTAAGCTGAAAAGCGATGGCGGTAATATGTCTGAGCATATTTCAAACTTAAATGCCTGGCGTAAAACATCTCAGTTGAATGTCTTGTACGAATATAGATATCAAGATAACGATGACGCATTGAGCATTATCCATCGCATTCCCATCACTAATGATCTCGAACAGAACAATTCTTCCTCTCAGGAATTAAGTACAGTCACAGATGTAATACAACGCTGGGATGACGAAGAAGCATGGTCATTGAATATTTCCGCAAATAGCACTCAAACTAACAAGATTTACGGACTGTCAGTACTCGCATACCTACCTGGTGGCTGGAATGGCAATCAGGTTATTTTGCAAAAAACTAATTTAGATAATCCTAACCCTCCTAATCTATACGCTAATCTAGCGGATTTTATCGAAGCCGTTACCGACCAAAACAGCCCAGATCAAAATGCGCGAATTTTGTTTGCTTCTGTCACTGATTTTGTTGGTGCTTTAGAGCTCCAGGGTAGCAACTTTGAGCTAGGAGATTGGGATGAAGATAACATCCCTGATCAATATCAGGCTTACCAAACTATTTTTGAGAATCCCATACAACTTAACCGAATGAACGATGAATTCAGGGTCAGCTACCAAGCTGCCCCTTTTGATTCAAAAGCGGTGGTGTATTTACGAGCAAAACTAACTTAACAATACAACTTGACCACAGGTGTGTGGTTCACGGAGGTAATGATAAATGGCAGAGCAAATACTACCCGGCGTATCCATTGAGGTACGACCAGAAGGTTTGATCATCCCTGGCCGAATAAGCATTGGCACAATTGGCATAATTGGCACAGCAAGTCGCGGTATAATAGACACGCCTATAAGTGTAGGTAATCTCGCAGACGCTTTTGCCGTTTTCGGTGAATATGACAACTTCACCGATAATCAACCCAACGAACTCACCCTGACTCGGGCACTTGAGCAAGCTTTTACTAATGCTGCACAAAATGTGATTGCAATCCGCATTGCTTCTGGAACAGTGGCTAGCGCAGACTCGCTATTAAGTTCCGCTAGCGGTGATTGTGTTACCTTAAGTGCGGACTCAGCTGGCACTTGGGGCAACGACATTTCAGTTAATGTCAGCGCCGCAGATGATAATAGTTTTATTAGTAACGAAGTGCATATTGGCCCAGCTCCTATCACCCTAGCCCATCCAGTGGTTGTAGAAAGCGCTAGGAATCGAATTAGTGTATTTCGTGATGCTACTCAACAAACCAATCTATTGGTTGTTATTTACGATGGTGGCCCCCCGCCAGTCGCAGGCCAAGTAGAAGTTAACAGAGCAAGTGGAGTGCTCACATTTGTAGCAGGAGAAGAACCAGCAGCTGCAGATGTGGTAACCGCATCTTTCGTGGTTAGCGCCGCTAGCAGTGTAAAAGTCACGCTAAAACGTGATGGAGCAGAAGAATCCTACAATGTAGCCAGTGGTAACGATTTAGTTGCTGATGTGAATGCAAATTCAAGCTTTGTTGTGGCCACCGCAGAAACTAATAGTGCTGAGTTGCCCAGCGAATTTGCTAGCGCAGACGAATTCCAAGTATTGACTGGAGGTGACAACGGCTCGATTGGCGCTAATTATATCGCTGGCCTAGATTTACTCAACAATAAGCCAGCTCATGTAATTATTGCTGCGGGACAAACCATTTCAACTATTGGTAGCGCCCTCACAGGCCATTGCAACGCGGCTTCTTCAGACCTAAACAAGCGGGAAAGAATTGGTGTTGTTGGCAGCGATGCAGGTGCATCTGTGGATGACGTAGCCGGACATCAGCTAAATAGTGACCGTATCATTTATGTGGCACCAGGCATACAAGCCACAGATCGCACTAACAGTGGTCCGGTAACCCTTTCTGGTGGCTATGCTGCTGCTGCAGTAGCAGGTTTGATATCCAGTTTTTCTTCTCACATAAGCCTTACCAACAAACAACTCACAGTCAACGGATTAGAGCAAAACTATACCAGTTCTCAACTTATTCAACTGATACAAAATCGAGTTTTGGCGTTGGAAAACAAATTTGGTTTCCGAGTAGTCAAAGGGATCACCTCATCAACCAATACCGCATGGCACCAAATCACTACCCGGCGCACCGTCGATTTTGCCAAATTTGGGGTGCGTTCTGCTGCTAACTCTTACATAGGGCTTTTGAACAATGACAGAGTCCGTAGCGCCATGCGCTCAACCATTAACAGTTTCTTAACTGAGATGGTTGACGCCGAGCAGTTGATCAGTTACGAGCTTGAAGTCTCTGCTACCCGTGACGAAGAGATTAAAGGCATTGCACGGGTCACTTTGGTACTTAGGCCCACCTTTAGCATCGACTTTATCAAAGTCACAATGTTCCTTGAATAAAGGTTTCTTGAATAAGGTTCCTCGAATAAGGTTCCTCGAATAGGAGTTTCAAAAAATGCCAATTTCTAATGTATTAACTGGCGCCCATGGCAGCTTAACCATTGCGCCTTTGGACACACTGCCGGGACAAGATGCCGAGCGTATTGCGGCAACGTACGAAATTCAACAAGCAGTGGGTCGAGTAACAGGCATTTGCCTGCGGATCAACACCGATTTGGAGGAGTTCCACGAGATAGGTTTTCGTCATGTTACTTCCTTGCACGAAGGTAATATCCATATAAGCGGCACGATTGACCGGGCCTACATTAACGGTGCCTTGCTTGCTTTATTAATGGGTCGAAAAGCGTTTAATGAAGAGGCAAAAAGTCAGCGCATATTTCAACCGGAATTTAACTTAACTATACAAATGGTAGATACCTCAGTCGCCGGACAGGCGGAGCTGGTGGTAAACGGCGTCAAACTAGAAAACTGGAGCTACAGCATGCCAGAAGACGACTTCATCATGGAGCAGGTTAGCTTTAAAGCGAAAAGTATTGATATCCGTGACTCTGAAAGTTCAGTTCCTGCTGTACCTGAGTTTGTAGCCATAGACGCTTAAGGAGATGTCATGCATTTAACCAGTGACGACTTACTGGCTGGCAGCAGTTTACAGCACGATATTGTGATCCCAGCTGATTTGATCAACACCTCAGATGAAGAAGCAAAAGTAACGCTTCAACCTCTAACGGTGCGGGATTTACAGTTGATTGCTAAAGCGGCTAATCAAGACGAAAACTTGTCAGCTTCGTTAATGATCCAGCGTGCACTACTTACGCCAAAAATGGAGCTAGAGCAAATAAGCAAACTACCTGCAGGTCTTGCAAAGTTTTTAATCGAGCAGATCAATCGGGTAAGTGGTATCAGTGCTTCACGCAATGCCTTAGAGGAAATGGTGCAAGCACCTTTGGCCAAAGCGTGTTTTATTTTGGCCAAAGAATTTGGCTGGACACCTGAAGAAGTCAGCGCCATGACCATAGGCCAAATTCTGATGTTTTTGCAGATGAGCAATCAAGCTGAGCAATTGGCATGATCTCATCTGTCGAATTGCTCCATTCACAAAAACAAATGTCGCAGGTAATGTTTTGTGCTACCTCCCCCCAATGCTGGCAAAGAGCAATGTCACAAACATTAAAATCCAGCTATTCAGTGCTGTACGGCTATCAATGGCTCAAAGATATCAAGGTTGAGTCACAATTAAATCATGAGCCCTTATTGGGAAAATATTTAAGCGAGATATTGGATGTCAGTGTAGATGATCTAATACAAGAGGCAGGCAAAGCAAACTTGCAAAGAAAACCCGCACCATCGGCAACTGAGACCGTCCAGACAAAAATAAACCCTCATCAAACTTGGGCAAATGCCTCGAAAAAACATGCAAGTGATACCACCACTAAAAGTGCAACAAAGTCTGCTAAGTTCAGTGAAATATCCCAGTCAAAAGCAGATCGTCAACTGCATCAGGTGATGTTGCAACAAAAAGCGGCAAAAGTGACATCCTTGCGTGATTGGATGCAAAAAAGTGCCGCCTCAGAGAAAGTTATTAGCCCAGCATTGGTAAACAAATCCCCCCATAAAAATCAGAAAAAGCTTAGGCAAGTTGTTAAGGGAAAAACATCAAACTCATCTAAGAACTTAACTGCCCTAGCCTGCAATTCATCAAAATGGCAGCAACAAATAAATAGTAATATTCAAAGAATCATCAACCAAGTACTAACCAACAATGTGTCTTTGTCCAGTAGACAAAAACAACAACTGAAACAAAATGTGGCCATTCAAAACGAGACCAACACTTTACCCTTGTGGCAACAAAAAATAGCCACAGGCAATCATAAGGTGCAAGCGTCTCTCGAAACCTTGCAATACCCATTGCTCAAAAATGAACAACTGGTGAAACACAGCGATAAAAGTAATAAAACGGCAACAGCTTTTGTCGAGCAACTAGCTAAATCAAATAGACAAAGAAGCGCCAGATCTCAAGACAACCCGGCTCCTCAATTAAAACAAACAGTGAAGCCAGCTTTATCTTTAAAAACCAGTGATGCCAAGCCGACGACACTTGTCCGTCCTGAGGTAGAAATGGCTAAACCTGAGTTTCCTCCGGTCAGCAAAATGATCAACCAACAACTGCAAGTTTCAGGTAAGCGCACAGCCCTAATGCGTGAAAGCCAATTGCTCACACAGCATGAACATGACTTGGATGACGAAAAACTTGCCGAAGCATTAAAACGTATTATCGATCAACAGGCCAGGAGGCATGGGATCAATGTTTGATATAGCGTTTGATATAGCGTTTGATAAAAAACAGGAAAAGGCGAGCCTATGAAACCCATGTTAGATGACTTAGCCCTGCCTCAAGTGCAAGTGGTGCGGAGCTATGACAAGCGGATGTTAGCCGAACATCGAGCGACTAACATGGATGGAAGTTTTTTACAGAACATGGGCAGAAAACCATCTTGTTTAATGTTGGCAGGCATTGCCTCAGGTGATGATGCACTTGGCTTTATTGAACAACTCGATGACAAATTTAATGCTGGTGAGCCAGTCACCTTTATCACTGACATTATTGCTGATGCCGATATTGAACAGATGTTAATAGACGATTTTAAGCTAGAAGAACTAGCTGGTAAACCCAATCGTTTTGCCTATGTACTGACACTACGTGAGCACATTGAACCATTAGAACCAGAAGACGTTTCAGCACTTAACAGCGACATTTTAGACGATGCAAACAGCCTACTTGAAGACTTAGTAGCCGGCTTAGATTTGGGCCTGTCATTTCCAACTGGCTTAGAGCAGTTTCTTGAGCCTCTTGGCAGCCTTCTCGGCCGACTACGTGCATTCAACCAAAGTGTTAATCAATCAAACATCCCATAGTTTAAGAGGAATGAAACCATGGCAGATACAAACTTATTCGAGGAATTAAAAGACGTATTACAGGATTTCAAAGACTTTTTGGATGAAAACATTAGTGTTATCCAACCTGCAATGGTGGCATTAAAAGCAATCATTCCGGATCAAATTAATGACCTGTTGAGCAAGTTAATTGATTTAATTAACAAATTAAAGGCAGAAATTGAAAACCTCGATGTCAGCACTATTCCAGGGTTAGCCGAAGCGTCAGAATTTACCGAAAAAATTAAGGCGTTTCTAGAAGCAGCAAAAAATTTACTGCCTGAGAGCAGTGACGAAATCAATGATGTACTGTCGGTAGCTGACGTAGTAACAAGCTTGCCCTCACTTGATGAAATCAAGACTGAAATCATCGCATTGTTAGACGCCATAATTGGGCATTTGAATACGCTTAATTCTTAGTAAGGACACGAGCATCATGGAGCGTATCAAACCCATGCTTGGCGATATTGAGTTACAGCAAGTACAGCAACTCAACATAGATGCCGATCAGATGTTAACTGAGCATGAAATACCGGCTTTGGAAGGTAACTTCTATCAACCAGAAGGACGTCGCGGCACCTTAATCAAAGTGTCAGGGGTGTTGTCGGGCGTGAGTGTTGAAGAAGATAATGTGGAAAATCCTGCAACCGGTTTAAAAGCGCTACGTGAAAAATTTAAAGCGGCTGAACCCTTATCTTTTGTCTCGGATATTATAAGTGCTACCGACATCGATGAAGTCCTAATCGAAGATATGGAAGTCACCGAAATTGCCGGTAAACCTAACCGTTTTGAATACTCATTTACTTTACGTGAATTCACTGCTGCCCCCTCCAATCCGACTGAACCTCCAGAGATTATCCCTCCAGTAATCACAGAAACCGCAACCTTAATTGTTGAAGTAATAGTAATTGGCAACAGTGCTTTTGATTTTAGCCGTGTGTCGGTCACAATAAGAGGCTCGCAAAGTGACGGTACAGATTTATTTCGTACCTTAACCAACCGCAATAACAATATTTGGACTGAAGAGGATTTCCCACCAGGTCAATATACTTGTGATGCAGTGGTACTTGATACGCCACAAATGACAGGTAACGTGCCAGCCGAAGTACGTGCCGGAGAAACCACTAGCGTTAGCATAGAGTTACGTAGTGACGTCAAAATCGCACAAACCTTTATGATCCATTACCGCTTTGACAGCGCTTTTGTTGAACCTTGTATGCTCGATGTACTTCAACAAGTCAGCGATTTTTCTCGGGCTAATTCTGATCTTAAATTGGTGATTTTAGGGCACACCGATCTGGCAGGTTCAACCAGTTACAATCAAGCGCTGTCAGAGCGCCGAGCACGCAGTGCATTTTCAGTACTTAGATTTGCCGACGACAACCAAGCAGCCATAGACGAGTGGGATCAAATCCGCCGCACTAGAGTGTCTGGCGCCAGCTTGGGAGATAGTTGGGGCGCACGTGAATATCAACAAATGTTGCAAGAGTTAGGATTTTACACCGGCACTATCAATGGTAACCATGACTCGGCAACTGATAGTGCGGTAAGAGAATTTCAGCGTCAACACGGCTTAAATGACGATGGGGATGTAGGTGACTCAACTTGGCCTATGTTAATTCAAGAATATTTACATTTAAAAAACCTGTCTATAGCGGATAGTCAATTTTTACCTAACTGTTCTGGTGAATTACTAAAATGGCTAGGCTGCAGTGAACTCGATCCCGTAAAAGACATAACTTTCGCTTGGCGTCCTAACCGGCGTACTGAATTTCTTTTTATTAACGATGATTCGTTACCTAGCGACGTTGTGCAACCAGATACATTTAATAAACCCTCTGCTGGCGCCGTGAATAGTGCTTGGTGTTTAAATGATAGCGGCGTTTCTAGCCGTTGCTGCTTTGTTAAGCCTCATGTGGGTGCTGGCAAAGAGTCATGTGCTGCGACTCGCGACCCTTGGCCTCGAGAAGCCGCTGAGCCTGCGCCTGTTTTTGTGGTGCGCGGTTCAATTAAGTTTGAAGACGGCACACCTTTTGTTGGTCAATACACACTTATCGCCCCAGATGGAGAGTTTATGGATGGCGAAGTGCCTAAAACATCAGGCAGCTTACGCGCCGGCACTGGGATCAAGGCCACGACTAAAGCTGATGGCAGTTTTGAATACCCCGATGCAGATAAACACAAACGGCCAGGTATTTTCACATTAGAAGTCACAGGCGAAGTAGTTGTCCGGGGCACTGATCAACCTATTGAAGAGGCAAAAGGTCCCTTTGCCTGTAAAAGACTGGCCTCAGACCAAGATAGTTTTAATGTGGTTATTGTACCTGCGCTACTTGCCAATATTACACCGAGCATTACAGCTCCGCCAACCATAGTAGTTAAACGCCCGCACACCAGTCCGCAACGCCAACCCCTAGTGCTGAGTGTTAATCAAACATTTACTGGGACAGGGATATTTACTCGTTCACCTGATGACAAAGTATTGTTTTTTACCGCAGCAACGGGCGGCACAGCCTTGCAATTTGATGGTAACGACAACCTATTTACTGATGCCCAGTTACTAGCAGGAGTAACACTTTTTAGCGAAGGTGGCCCAAATCCCAGTGCTATATTAAGCGACATCACTTTGAGCCTACAAATAGTCGTATCTGGCCAAAATGGTCGTTCCACATCTGAGCAAATGACCTCAGTGTTGCTCACTTTGGACATAAGCAGCAGTCAGACAAATGCGGCTGATGAGGTATTAATATTAAGTGACACCGACAAAATAGCGCCGGGTAGAATGTTACAAGTTCAAAATTCCTCAGCACAGGCGACTCGTGCCATGCTTATCTTGCGCAGAGCATTGCCCGAAACCTTCACAGGCTCTTTATCTGTGCAAGCCATCAGTAACAAAGTGCAATTATTTAGTGCCGCAGAAGAAGTCGCCACTGCCACACAAACACCTTTGAATTTGCCGCAATTAGTGGCTAATCAAGCTATATCTCAAGTAGTAGGTACACCCGCCACCCCCAATCATGTGGGCACTATTTTTTGGGCAGAGGCCCGTGCGCCTAGTGATAACAGCCTAGATACAGGCTTTCAATTGGGTATAGATGGGCTGGAACAAGACGGCGATCGTGTGATGATCACCGCAGCTGAGGTAATGATCAGCAATAATGTTGCACCATTTAACACCTCACAAACCAGAGTACAAATAGAAGGCGTATTAAATCGCCTTCGCAGCAGCTTCGACATTAGTGATTTATTTGGCACTCAAAACAATTCATTATTTAGAGCAAGAGTGACCATTGCTGGCATTACAGCAAACAGTATACAAGTGACACTCAATAGCGAGACGCAAGCAGGTGATACTCTTGAAAGCCTGTCAATAACACTAAATCGCACCTCGGGGAATGTATTTGTTTCGGCAACACCTATTATGGCGATCCCAGATGCGATCCCTCGGGCTGACATTACTTTTGCAGCCCCTAAGTCAATAGAAATAATAAGGTGCCGGGCACAGGGCAAACTAAAACTTTCGGTCGATGGGCCACACTCAGATGCAGGTGCAGTTGCAGTCAAAGTGCGCGGCAGAGTATTTCGATTTTGTACCATCACCATTCAAGGCGCAGCTCCCACCATAGCTGCAGATATGACAACAGCCAACAGAGTGGTGGCCCAGTGCGGCATTGAATTCAGAATTGTTTCCTCAACCATTGTTGATGATCCAGCACTGCTGGATATTGCGCAAACCGACTGCCCGTTGACCATAGGTGGCAATGTTAGCCGAGATCCTGAAGAAATTGCTTTGTTTGCGTTAGGACGGGACACCTGCCCCCACAATTTCCTTGTTTATTTTGTTCGTTCTAACAGCATGGGGTTGTTTGGTTGTTCCGCTTTTCCTGTGGGTCAGCCTGGCGTTTCAGTGGCTGACTCTGCCAGTCAATACACTTTTGGCCACGAAATTTGTCATGTTTTACACCTGCCCCACGATGCCAGAACAAACAATTTAATGACAGGTGCAGGCACCACAACATTACCTTCGACTCCAAACACTGTGCGCCTTGAGCCCGACCAATGTCAGACCATGGATGACGGCGGTTTTCTGGAAATTTTGGAATGATGTTATGAGTATCAAAGAAATAAAAAGGCTGATTAGACTCATGTCCGATGATGAATTTCTCGGTTTGCCTAAAATAATAGACATGCAAAACAAGGCTGTGCCGTTATTACAAAAAATACTCATGGACTCACAACAAGCTCACTTTATTCATCAACGTGCACTTATTTGTTTAGGCGAAATTGGCGCTGATGCAGGATTCGACACGGCTTCAAGTTATCTTAGCAGTCCAGATCCGGTATTTCGCATAGCAGCGGCTAGAGCCATAGTCAAAATCCATCCAGATAAAGCCGCGGATCTATTAATAGATAATCTAGATGATGAAGATATCTCTGCATGCAATGTTAAAATTCAATGTTTGGCGGCCTCCGGTCAAACAAAAGCTAAACCCGTACTAAATAAACTTAAAAGGAATAGTGAGGATCCCTTTATACGCAAATCAGTATCCCTTGCATTAAAGCATTTAAGTCAAGAGGGGCAAACATGAGTTTGACGCCCGCTTATAAATTCACTGTTGGTGGACAATTAGTCGACACCACCGATGAGCCGCAAGCCAGCACTTTGGTAGACTTATTAGTGAGGTTGGATATGCATGTTGCCAGCAATGAATTTAAGTTAATTCTTGGCAATATAGGGCACTTCACGCCTGAGCGGGAAGATGAAGGACTCATCGAATTAGGTTACGCCGACCAGGAAGGAGAATTAATACAAGTTGCAAAGGGCAAAGTAGATGTTGTAGAACAAGGGTCTACTCTGGATCACATTCATGGTTACTCTGACGCCGCCATTTTGTTGCGCGCCTTCACTGACCAAACATTTGAAAGTAAAACTGCCGGAGATATTGTCAAGGATCTAGCCTCCCAAGCAGGCGTAGATACAGCCAATTTTGAATCAGGCATAGATTTCCCAGCTTACGTAATAGATGGACAAAAGAGTTTCTATCAGCATATGCAAGATCTCGCAGTACTGTGCGGATTCGATTTGTATTTTAATAGTGACAATCAACTTGTATTCCAACAATTTTCTGGTGGAAATCAAGTGCATGTATTCAACCACGCCAGTCACATCATTGAGCTAAAAGTGGACTTTTCAGCACCGCTAAGTGCCAAAGTAGAAGCTTGGGGTGAAAGTGGTAGCAACAATGGCAATGAGTCATGGGCGTGGCTAACCAAGGATTTTTCTGGTCTAAGGGGTAATGCAGGCGGAATTGCTAACAACGGAGTTCCTAATAACAGCTCTTCTCTACGGCTCGAGAGATCCGCTTTGCGCACTGGTGAGGCGGCGCAAAAAGCAGCTGATGCAGCCTTGACTGAATTAGGTCGACAAACTATGCGCGGTCATTTGCTGAGTGTCGGCCGTCCACAAGTTAAACTAGGCGATACGATTAGGTTAAGCGGGTTACCCGAAGACCCATTAAATCAAATTTATCAGGTGCGAGGGGTAACTCACCGTATTACCAAACTGACTGGTTTTACTACCCAAGTGATGTTTCGTTCCATCGACAGCAATTTGGCGGGGTTTTGATATGACCAACATAATCAATACCATTCAAGCCATAGTGCGCGACGAAATCCGTGGCATGCGGGCCACAGAACTAGGCCTAGTAAAAAAAGTCTACCCTCACAGTTCAGACTCAGACACGGATAATTATGCTTGTGATGTGGAAATTAAAAACAGCCAATTATTATTAAAACGTGTGCCTATCTCCACTGACCGTATCGGTACAGTGGCGATTCCCAATGTGAATGATTTAGTGCTGGTTGCCTTTGTCAAAAACGACGTTAATCAACCTATAGTCATTGGTCGTTTATACAACGACCAAGATCGCCCACCACTAAATAATAATGATGAGGTAATTTTCAGATTGCCGCTGGATGATGCAGACGACAAAACCCTCAAAGCCGCAATACGGAATTTACAGCAACAAACCTCTGAGCCAAGAGAAATAATCATCGAGATGGATCCCAAAATTACGGTACGCATCACAGACGGCACAATTAAAGCCACAGCAGGCAAATCAGAAATGACCATTGACCAATCCAACACCAGCGGCGGTACAGTGACAATCCTCACTGGCAGCACCAAAATGACCATGAATCAAGACGGTGACATTCAAGTTGAAGCCGCAGGTTCAATTGCTTTAAAAGCCAACAGAGACTTTAGTGTTGACGCGATGAATATATCAATGAAGAGCCAGCTAGATACCACTATTGAAGCGGGCACCCAACTAAATGCAAAAGGCGGTGTAACTGCAAAACTCGAAGCTGGCGCAAATACCACAGTACAAGGCGGTGTAGTGTCGGTAAAAGGCACAACACTGTTTTCACCTTAAGCATTTAATCAAGATAACTGGAGATTTGTATGCAGGACAACCAATTAACAATGAGAACAAAGTGCCCGGCCCTCCCGTTTCAATAGGCGCTATGGTGTTGCTTAGTCCAGGTGCAGCAGGAGCCCCTGACAGCGGCACCATAATAGCGGTGTTGCCGCCTTTTATTACAGCTAATGGCATGCCATTAGCTACATCGGGCTCGATGTGTTTGATGATTAATTCGGTGACTGGCGTGCCTTACACTATCCCTATTGGCCCATTTGCCAGCACGGGAGTGTCTGTAGGGGGTAAACCCTTAGTACGCTTGGGAGATAACATCCCGTCACCACCAGGTATTTTGACTATTTTGGGGCCACCAGCAGCACCCTTTATTCTCGACCAGTGGCCTCCATAGTTGGCCTCCATAGCTGGCCTACTTAACTGGCCTACCTAATTAGAAGGAGCAAATTTTGGCATTAGTGGAACAAAGATTTGGTACTGATTTGCAGCTATTAGGCAATTTAGAGAACCAACATGACCGCGATATAGGCCGTGACTTACGCACAGGCCCGCGACAAGAAACCGGACAAATTGATCTGCAAACCCTAACGGGCGTCGCTTCTTTTCAACAAGCATTGCTGCTGAGGTTTCTTACCCGTGCTGGCGAATTAAGTCAGCTAGGTCACCCTCACTACGGTTCTCGTTTACATGAACTTATTGGCGAGCTTAATTCCGCCAGCAATCGTAATCGCGCAAAACTTTTTGTGCTGCAGTCCTTAGCAGATGAACCAAGAATTGAAAAAGTCATTGGCATATCTGTCAGCAAAAATGTGAGTGATCCTACTCGAGTAGATATCGATTTAACGTTAAAAGCACTGACCTTAGATACCCCTTTTAATTTGGTCTTTCCCTTTTTCCTTGAACCGGGAGTAACCCAATGAATCCGGACACGCTTAACTTGATAGAGCGGCCATACCAAGAAGTGGTGGATGATATTCTGACTGCTATGGTTGGCGGGGTCGTGAATGAACCGATATTTTTTGACAAAAAATCTGAGCGTTATCCTCTATCACAACCAGCAAGTGATGTGCGCGGTATCACTGGCAAGATAGAGCAAGAAGTGGATGGCGAACTAAAAATTTTTTCCCATAGTTTCCAAAAAAACATCGATTTTATTTACGAACCCGATGAAAACGTCATCGTCTGGCAAGAAGGTGCTAAGGCTCCTGTCGATGAGTCGGTTTTCTTTGCGGATTATTTTATTCCAGATGCTAACTCACCTCTGACTGACATCAACGTAGGCAGTGTTACTCGTACATTGTCTGAGGCAATTGGCAGAGAAATCGCCACGGTTTACCAACAAATTAATCTAGCTTACTTAAATGGTTTTATTGATACCGCCACCGGAGTGTCACTGGATCAAGTCGTTGCCATTCTAAATGTGAAGCGTAAAACCGCCGATTTCGCAGTGGGTTTAGTGACCTTTTTTCGCGATCCTCAAAGCAGCGGCAATATCACAATCAGTTCAGGCACCTTATTGTCCACCACCAAAGGTGATACCACCTTTGAAACCACACAACTGAGAACATTACAAACAGGACAAGCGCGTATAGATGTGCCTGTTAGAGCCACTAACGACTTTCGTAAGGAAGCGGGTCAAGTTGATTCGGCCAGCATTACGCAAGTGGCACAAACCATTGAAGGTATCGCGCGCATCACCAACTTTGAAGCCACTTTTCTAGCCGCCCAAGATGAAACCGACGCAGAATTAAGGTTGCGAGCTAAGGCCGCTTTACGAGCATTGGGTAAGGCAACCCATGCTGCACTAGCACAAGTTATTTTTGCGGGGCGCGGCAATTTATTAGAAATATGGGATCCCAATGGACCTGAGTTAAAACGCTCTGAACCGGGCACAACCGTGTTGTTAATAGAAGCTGAACCTGAACGGTTTCCCAGCTTACAAACAGAAGTGCATAACACCCGGGCTGCAGGCATAGATGTCAGTTTAGTGGCTCGTTATGTGTTCTTTACACCCAAAATAGTCGCACAAATATCAGCAGGCATTACCAATCAAGGTAAAGAAAAGATAAAGCAGCAAATCATTGCCAACTTGCAACTTTATGTTGACGAGTTGTCTAGCGGCGATCCTGCTAAAGGCGCCGCTCTATTGGATGCGATAAAAGCCACTGATGATGTCAAAAGCGCCAATATAGTAGATGTCATATCCTGGGTAAGTAATGTCACTCAACCAGGCACTTCAAAGTTAGTCGACCGGATAGTGGATTTGGTTGCCATCACTCCCTCTTCGGATGTTCAGGCTTTAAAGCAGGGTATTGAGAGTATTGTGAGTGAAGACGGGCCGATTGTTCCAGGCACTCAACGCATACCAGATCGCAGTCGCTTGCAATCAACCCTTGAACCACGCAACGCAACAGACGGCGAAATACTAGGCGGAGAATTTGAAATTGTTGCCGTCATAGATGGTGAAAATTGGTGGGTCAGCTTGGACATAGATGCTGCGGATATTCTGTTACAGGAAAACGGTAGTTAAACATGCCCACAAAAACCGAACGTATCCTTAGCTACCTACCTAGCACTTTTAAAGTATCGGGCACACGCTCGGCGCTAAAAACTGTGGTAGATACTTTTGGTAGAGAATTACTTCACGGGGAGAACAGTCTAGCCGCATTAATGCGAGCCCATTGGGTTGACCATGCTGATAGTGGAGCCGATAAAATTGACGATTTGGCTAGAATTGCTGCGTTATTCGGTCTGGCGCCTCGGCCTCAACAAACAGTTGAAGAATTTAGAACCCACTTAAAACAATATATAAAAACCGCCTTAGAAGGCACAGTGACAGTACAAGGTATTTTGCGCACTACTGCAAATAATCTGGGTCTGACAATTGCTGACAGCTATGACGATATAGACACTTGGTGGACACGGCAATCAGACAGCTTAGTCACCGAGCTGCACTGTGGGAATGATGCAGCTTATGGATTGTTTGGTGAAGAGTCCCTTGTTGCCCATGGACATGCTGCAACCGCAGCGCGTATTGTCGGTCTGGTTAATCTTGATAATCCATTAGATTTAAGCAGTTCAGGTACCTTTGCCAGCAGAACTTTAAACATTAAAGTAAATGCGAAAGCCAAAGTCAGTGTTGATTTGTTAGCAACTGCAGCCAACCCTAGCGCTGTAACCAATGCAGAAATAGTAGACGCCATCAATCAGGCATTTAATGCACCATTGGCTGCTATCCAAAACCACAAACTAGTGCTAACTGCCCTAACTAGCGGAGCCACAAGTAGCATATTGTTAGAAGAGCAGGTCAATGATGCGGCGCCTATTGTGCTTGGTTTTGCTGCCCATAGCGCTAAAGGTAAGGCTGCAACTGCCGCAATTTACACTGGCAGTGTCGACTTATCGGGCAACCATGATCTGAGCCAGACGCGCTTCCTCAGAGTTAAACTGAATACAGACAAACTCGCAGAAATTGACTGTGCTGGGCCTACTCCTGAAACCACTACAATCGAGCAAATTAGTGATGCCATCAATAGCGCCTTAGGGAGTTCAATTGCCAGTCATGATGATAAATTTCTGACTCTAAAATCGTCATTAATAGGTGCTGGCAGTAGCATCACTTTTTTATCTGCCGCTGCACAAGATGCAAAAAATGCTCTCTTAGGCTCGCCGCCCAGCGCAGTAATGGGTCATGATAAATTAGCGGCTACCTTGATAGGCAAAAGTGATCTTAGTAAAGGAGTAGATCTAACCGAATACTATATTCTGCGGATACGGGTTAATAATAGCAACGCGGTGAACGTGGATTGTCGCGGGCTTGCTCCTGAATCCTCTCAGTTACCTGAAATTACCAATGTGATTAACGACACTCTTGGTAAAAAAGTGGCCAGTCATAATGGACGAAACTTAATTTTATCGTCTACCACATCAGGTATTGCCAGCAAACTGACTATCGAAGACCCGGCTCCTAATAACGGTGGGCCTAATAACGCAGCACAAGTGTTATTAGGGATAGTCTCAAGGAGCGCAAAAGGCAGCGACGCAACGGCAGCCAAAATAACCAGTCTGACTGATCTGTCTGGTGGGATAAATTTATATGCTAGTCATCAACTTAGAATAACGCTGGACCAATCGCAGCCAGTCGACATCGATCTTAAACGTACAATTAAGGACCTAAAAAGCGTCTCAATCAATGATATCACTAACAGCATAAATCATGTTTTAGGAGCCAATATTGCTAGTCACAATGGTTCGTTATTGACCTTACTAAGCCCTAAAAAAGGCAGCAACAGTCAACTTATTATCAGTCCGATCACAAATACTCACACCACTCGATTTGTTAGTCAGGCACCAATTAAAGGTGAAGCGAGTGAACGCATTTTTGGTTTTAACTCGGCCTTAGTACAAGGGCAAGACGCAATACCTGCCCGAGTCATTGGCACCACTAACTTAAGCCGTGGCGTTGATTTGCGAACTGCGCAATATCTGACCCTTAAAATGAATGACAACCTAGCAGTCACCATCAACTGCGCAGGGCCTAGACCAAGGGCCACCTTGTTATCTGAAGTCATTGAAAACATCAATAATCAATTAGGCAGCACTATCGCCAGACAAGAAGATGGAAAATTAATGCTGATTGCCGCCACTACTGACAGTGGAGCTATTGAGGCGAGTCGCATCGAATTTATTCCTCCAGAGGTGACCGATGCAAGCAGCCTAATACTGGATGTTGAAACAGGCCTGATACGTGGCCTAGATGCCCTTAGTGTCAACTTAGAAGGCACTAAAGACCTTGCAAACGGGGTTGATCTTAGTAGCAAATCCCATCTCAAGTTAATTATTGATGACACCGGTCCCTTAGACATTTCTTGTGTAGGGCCCATTCCTGCAAGTACCACTTTGGCACAAATTACTATTGCGATAAATGTGGCTTTTGGCAAAAATGTTGCCAATCACGACGGTAAACATCTTATTTTAAGTTCCCAAAAAGCTGGGGCTGATAGCCGGATCGAAATTCTGCCTGCAGATGCCACTGAAATAATACTTGGCATTCACTCTCCCAGACTTTATGTAGGTAGGGAGGCAAGTCCGGCTACTATCACAGGTAGAGTTGATTTCACGGGTATTTCACTTGATTTATCCGAGCAGCATTTCCTTGAAATAGCGCTGGACGGCAATGCCCCCTTAATCATTGACTGTGCCAAAAATGCGATAGATGTTACCCAAGTATCTTTAGCTGAAATAGTAGACGAGATTAATAGCAGCGCAGGTCAAGGTATTGCGTCTGAAAAAGCAGGGGTATTAGTAGTCACCTCACCTACCCTTGGTTTGAGCAGCCGTATTAATCTCATTGCCCATACTGGCTCTGACGGGAAAAGTTTATTGTTTGGGGATATTGCCAGTGTATTTGAGGGTAGCAGCGCAACCTCTGCTGTATTAGAAAGCAACATCCCCTTAGCTGCTGGGGTAAATTTGAGTGAACGGAATCACATTAAACTGCGCATCGATCAACAACCAATAACCACTATAGACATAAAAGGTGGCAAGCAAGATCAAGTTTTTGTCGAAGAAGTCATTGCGGCAATTAATGCTCAGGTTCCTGGATTAGCGGAACTAAAAGCAAATAACCAATTACGTCTTATATCGCCATCAACGGGCAACAACAGTAGCATTGAATTATTTGCTATACGTTTTCTAAAGCTGCAAGAATATTTGCCTACAAAAAGCCCTATGAATAACGAGTTTGATGTTGAGCATGGCAGTCAATTTCCCTTAACTAACAGTGGTGCCGCAGAAGTACCAAGCAATATCCTTATTCAGGCTAAACACGGAGTACTGGGTGCTGGACTAGTTAACGACCAATTAAATTGGTATATCAGGCTGTTTTCACTGGTTCACCCAGAAGAACAGATCACCTTCTACACTCATGCTCAACATGGCGTTGCGGCACTTATCACCGGCAAGAATGGTCAAACACGCAAGATTACCGGGAGTCAGCTAGAAGTGGGCCCGCTGTTACCCCATATGACAGTGCCTGCCAAAAACATATGGCGATTAAGCAAAGGGTTGGAAAAAACACCGGCAATTACCTTGAACAATGCTCTTAGCCCGAATATTTTAATTGTTAAATCTCAGGTAACTACAACAACCAGCTCATTCATAGATATTCAGGTCAAAACTACAGATTTGAACAGCGCTGGCATAATTTCCAAATATCAAATTAGCGATACACAAAGTCAGTTTATGGGAAAACTGTATTATCAGAGCGATCAGTACCAATTGTTTGACAAAGATCAACAGTTATTGACCACACTTTTAATCAACACAGAGATAGATATTAACGCTTATCTAAACAAAGTGGTGATCGTGACAGGCACTTTGCTGTCTACACCAGGCATGTTAGTCGCAGAGCTTGTTACATCAACAATTGCATCTTTGTTTAGTGTACAAATCACCTCTCACTCATCAGAACAGCCTGATATCGAAGAGCTCTATCCAGTGGTCACCATAGGTGAAAAAGACACCTCTGAGTATTGCCTAGAACAACAGCTTATCTTCAGTGATCCTCCATCGTCGCTGGTACGTGCTGTTTCCAGAGAAAAACAACAAATACTGATGCTACCCAAAGGACAATCAAACTGGCGATATGTTGAGTGCCATAACAGCCGCTTTGATCAAACCCATTTTGATTCTCCATCTACATATGCAGGACGGTTTGCCGGAGGCTTCAATCTAGAGTTAGGTCTGATGGGAATAAGCCAGGCTCATAACCAACCACCAGCACAAGTGTCTGCTTTGTATAGTCAGCCCCAGCCCAAACAGATACATACAACCAAAGTGACCTTTGACTATACGGTTCATCAAGCGGGTACCATGAGAGTAATATTACCCGTTGACTTGCCTGCGCGATTTGGTGGTCGATTTAATCAAGCTTTGTTTAGTGTGCCCGAGAATAAACCTGAAACGCATTCTAATGTTGTCACCGAGCCTGAAACTGATAACCAATACTTAGTGACTATTGTGAATGCCAACTCCAATTTGATAAGGGCGAAGTTGGTTAATCAAGTACCTCTTGGTTTCTCAGCACAATCAATTCCTTTTTCAAACGCTATTGCATTTATCGGCGGCTCTTCTAGTGAGCCTGCCAAGATTTTTCTTTCAGAGCCCGAGGTCTCAGGTTTTGTCGAGATATCGGCAAAAGCGCCCGGGATTTGGGGTAATCAAGTTTCAGTAGTGGTGTGTGAAACCCAGCCAGCCATTTTTGACTTATTAGTAAACTTTGCTGGTTCAAGATTTGAAAGTGCCCGTAATGCTGTCCTTGGTGATGAAATCACTGGGGTCGTTAATGAATCACTTAGACCTGGAGCCATGGGTGTTAGGCAAGCCAAAGCTGCAGGCGTCAAGGTCGAAGTTGTTCGTGAAAACTGTGAAACCACTGTTGACCGCGGTGGGCAATAGTATGTGTAAACTCAACAACAGGAGTCACTCTAATGGCCAATGACTGTAAACCCTATGTAGAATTTGCCCCCGGTGATTTAATTACCGCTGAAGGCATGAACGAAATGCAAGTATTAGTTTGTGAAGATATATGTAAACAGGTTGAAGACGGAGTGGCTGGCGTCACTGAAGTCGAGACTGCTAGAAATGCATTAAAACTAGGAGGGAAAACCACCGAAGAAATATGCAAAGAATGGTTAGAAAAAGCGCTGCAAGCTATTCCTAAAAGATCAGGATACTTAAAAGTATTTAAGCGTCTTAAAGAAAATGAGATCAATCTTATCGAGCACAATCTAAAAGCCTGCCCACTAGTAGATGTGTATCAGCTGCTACCTTTTCAAGTGGTCTGCGCTATAGATGAGGACAAGGAAGCCACTGAAGCGTACTTTTACCTCTATCACACCAGCGAGAAAAAAATTAAGGCTCCTGATGGCACTTCAGTTGAGATAGAACATGGCGATTTGCCTATACAATTTAAGATGCCCCTATTCGAAATATTGGAATTATTTGAAGTCCCTTATACAGACGATTCTAGCTTAGGTGACTTAGAAACCGAACTGTGGAAAGCAATGTTCTCATCACCTAATGATGATTTTGATATGGACGACTATTGTCACTCTCCATGGTTTGAACGCTGTTGTAGAGAGGAACGCACTGTGGGCAGTATACGTAAAAAGGGCGATGCTGATGATTTATTTATGAAATATATACCTAAAAAAACCATCAATATGTCACCTAGTTTGAGAGACGGGGATGGTAACAATAGTCAAAACAATTCTTGCCCAAAAGATTTGACTGTGGCGCACTTTAATATGAACACCACTGGCTTGATGTGGGAGCCGTCCGATTCAAATACCGAACGAGAGACTCAAGAGCAAAAAGTCATGGTGTTGTTAAAGGTGTAAAGATTTTGACTCAAGTGGAATGGCAAACGGCAGCGAACGAAAAGGAGCTACCCTATGAAAATTAACGAGCGCTTTGTTGGTAACAAAGCGCTGTTCCAAGGTGATCGTTCGTTGCTGCTGCGTCGAATTCCCCTTAATGCCAAAATAACTAAAGCACAGGCAAGCATTATACCCATTGATCGCTCAGGAAGAATTGGCCCGTCTGAAGACTATGTGGTTTTTGAAGCATCCTCAGCAACAGGTACAAATGGCGAAACGATCATCAGAGTAATGGGTTCATCCGTCATCCCTATCACGCCTAGCTGGATAGAAATTGATTTCCATCGAAAAGTGACACTTTTGCGGATGATAGGAACAGACTTGGGTGGCGCAACCTTACAAGTGGATATTGGCGGAGGCACCTTTATAGAAGTCAACGCTAATGGAGCATTTAAGACGCCGGGGGATGACAGTTTTACATTGCCTGTCGGTTCAGTGTCATTTCTACCTAGCCTCACTGTGCAAAAAATCAGAGTGACAAAAGCAAACGGAACAGCAATAGATGTCACTCAAGTATTGGTAAGAAATACTGCCACTAATGTGACTTTGAGAATTGCCGAATCTGCGCCCTTTTTTGTGCAACCGGGCGACTTAGTTAATGAACAATCCAGTATTGATTTCAGCAAAATGTTAGAGGCTAGTTTAGCCACGGCTAAGCAAGAAAGTGGTTTTTACTTAGTATCCCTAAACCTAAGTACTAGCACGCTTGCTCGCGTAGAGCTGAATCTCGAAATTGACACGGTTAACCAGCAAAGTGCACTACCTGACAAACTTGCTTCGGTAAAACTACCCTATACCTTTAATGCGGTAAGTGAGTCTGCGAACAAGAGTTTAGATCTAGCTATTCCAGTTGGAGCGCGTTTAGTCAGCGCTGATACCCGCGCTAAAATAGAAGGCCGCTTTACCAACTCAACGGTTGTTCAGGGTAGCTTGGATCAAATAAATGAGAGTGCTATACCCATAGTTATTAACACGGCGCTAACGCAAGCTCAGGCATTTAGCCTGATGGATAATACCGATACCCCCGACATTGCAATCGATGCCTTTGATTTATTGCTAACCAGTGTTAGCCCAGTCGCAAAGTTGCACCTCGACTTAAGAGCCGATTTAGACGGCAAACCTGACTCTGTTTCATTACTCTCAAAAGCGATAGAACTTAGTATTAATACCGATACGTCCCCCTCGCCCACTTGGGCTAATGTGGTACTTTCACAACCGATTAAACTGGCTAAAGTACGCGCTGAAAGCGCCAAACCAGCTCGCTATTGGTTAATGCTGCAAAGTATTGAAGGTGAAGCACAGTGGAGTCTCGCAGATTCAGCAGAAGATCCCTTAGCATTATTACAACAATCTACTGATGGCGGCCTGTCGTGGCGAGAGAATGTACAAACCGAAATCTCCAATCAAGCTTACGCAGAGTTTCGCCTGAGGCAAAAAACAGCAACCTTCAAGATCCCGCTAGAAGTAAAAGTAGGTAAAGGCGAACAAGCCACTAGGTTAAAATTGAACAAATTTGAACCCTTAGGCCGAGTTGACTTTGAATTGGACAGCCAAGAGTTGACTGAAACAGTTAATCATTTTCTTAATGCCGTTGAGCAACAAAGATGCCCTGAAGGTGAACAACTGCTTAATTATGATTTCCAACTTGAATTGAATATGCCAACATTTACCTTGCTCGGGTGGCAGCAGATTGGTCCAGGGTTGGCACCCTCTGGCTCTCCTCTTGACGCTATTATCATCAGTAGTGACATAGAGACTGGCGGTATTTCACAAACCGCAGCGGCAGTAGCCGGATGTCATTACGAGCTCAGTGCCGAGGTTAATGTTGATGGCGAAGACGCTAGAATTGACATTATCTGGCGTGGCGACAGCTGCAACCTTGTCAAAACAGAGGAATTAACCTTACCCAATGGCATTTATCAGTCAGATGATAGAAAAACACCAGTTTACCGGCTACGCACACAAGCACCTGAAGGGGTTGAGCAAGTTGAAATTAGGTTAGTGGTGCCTAATTCCAGTAGTGTTTTAGTGGATAGAATCTCGTTAATTGCCACACCTCAATCATTGCTAAATGCAGATTTATTGGAAAGGCATGACGATGAGCTAATTGGTTGGCATCTTACCCCTGCAGATGCACAACCTGGAAAGATGTTTGTTGCCAATATTAGTAATGGACAGCGATTTTTGAGCAACATAAGTGATTTTTTACAGCCGGTATTTTTAGCTCAAAAGGCTGAAGTACAAGCAGGGAAAAATTTCGACTTTGAGTTCATCGGAAGTGCCACACTTGATGATGCCAGTGCAACAATGCCGCCAGAAATACATCTAAGTTTTTTAAGGGATACTGGTGAAACTATCTTTAAGCATAACCCGCTCATCATTAACCCTGACAGTGCTGAAACCCATGTGTTAAGAGGTACCATTCCGGACACCGCAAGCCACGCAGAAATACAATTTTTGTTACCCCAAAGCACAACATTAACAGTCAAAAACACTTCACTAGTCACCCAAACACTGCAAGATATTCCCATTACTTTTTTGTCCCAAGCACCAGGAGATTTGACTGTCACCGACTTAACAATAGGATTTGAAGAACAACCTGCTGCGCCACCCGCTTTACCGACGCTAGGTTTTTGTGATGCGACACCCGCTTCCCAATTGCCCAGTGACGAATGTTGTGACAAAAACAGCAGCTGTTTTTGCAATAAATGCCAACAAGAAACCACCTTAGATCAAACCACAGCGGTATTGTTACCAGACGATCGCCCTGCAACAATAGGACTTTGCCATAAATGCCGGCTACCATTATTAACCAATACAGGGCGACTTGTATATGAGGCAACATCTATCCCCATAAGAAGAATCAACCGCTCTAATATTGCTCAGACCGACACCAATATCGCACTCACAGATATTGCTTATATTGGCGAAGTAAGAGCTCTGAGATTGCAAGAAAATGGCCTAACCCGCATCAACCAATTAGCCACTGCCAGAATAGAATACTTAGTGGAAATTCTTGATGTAAATGAAGATTTAGCTGAAAGTTTTGTTATTCAAGCTAAAAAACTTTTGATTGAGACACAATTAAAAACCGCAAGCGTTTTAGTACATACACGCACAACTTAAACCATTGTCATTTACTGATTAAAAATCATACGCAAATACCTTTATTCACAGCCAATCTGTGACATGCCAGTTAATTTAGCCTGCTAATGTTACCGGCTTTTAATTACCTTCTAAATATTATAACGTCATACACTTGTTCTCTTTAAAGAAAAGTATGATGAAAACGATTGGCTTAATTGGTGGCATGAGTTGGGAGTCTACGGCTAGTTATTATCAATTAATTAACCAGGGCATTAAACAACAGTTAGGCGGTTTACATTCTGCAAAACTTGTAATGGTCAGCGTAGACTTCGCAGAAATAGAAGCGTTGCAACATCAAGGTGATTGGCAAAAAACGGCAGACATTTTAAGTGACGCCGCGACATCCCTTGAAGCGGCAGGAGCTGATTTCTTTCTGATTTGTACAAACACTATGCATTTGGTGGCATCCCAAGTCGCCGATGCTGTCAATATCCCCTTATTACACATTGCCGATGCTACAGGTGCACAACTTGTAACAGACAAAAGGACCACAATCGGCCTGATCGGCACCAAATTCACTATGCAACACAGCTTTTACAAAAATAGATTAATCGATAAATTTTCCATTGATGTGTTGCTTCCCACAGACATCGAACAAGACATTATTCATCGCGTTATCTACGAAGAATTATGCTTGGGGATAGTGGACCAAAAATCCCAGGCTCAATATTTGCAAATCATTCAAAACTTAACCCACAGAGGCGCTCAAGGGATCATTCTAGGCTGCACTGAGATAGGTTTATTACTGAATAAAAACGACACTGCAACCAAGCTTTATGACACCACGATCATCCACGCACAGTCCGCAGTCGAAGAATCATTAAAATAATTTTATATATATTTCAGTTAGTTAAATATTTTTAAAAAATAAATATTCATATTAACATTGAAAAAAGCATTGCCAACTACATATATATCTTGTCGACGCCGAAAGGGTTGATACAGAAACACAGGATATGTTTCTGACGTGTTAACTACATATAGATAGCATAACCCATACTGGGTTTGGTGACAGGGAATCCATACCAAAAACGCCGCCGATTTATCGGGGCAACTTAAATTTTATATTGCTTACTTTTAAAGGATATACACAATGCGTAACATCGATCTATCTCCACTTTACCGTTCATTTATTGGTTTTGACCACTTAGCATCAATGATTGACACGGCTTCAAAAAATGAAAAACAAACTACCTACCCTCCATATAATATTGAATTGTTAGCTGAGGATAAATACCGTATTACCATGGCCGTTGCCGGATTTGCTAAAGATGAAGTTAGCATAGAAGTGCAAGAAAACACCTTACAGGTAATAGGTATTAAAGCAGCAAAAGAAGGTAATGATTCTTCCTCAAAAGAAGAACGTAAGTTCCTACACAAAGGCATATCAGAGCGAAGCTTTGAACGTAAATTCCAATTAGGAGACCACGTTAAAGTATTATCTGCTGACTTAGAAAATGGTTTATTACATGTTGATTTAGAGCGTGTAGTACCTGAGTCGAAAAAGCCAAGAAAAATAGAGATTGGCAGTAAGCTTATTGAAAATAACGAATAAGCGTTAAACACACCTCCCTGTTTTATGTGTAAAAATAACGGCGCCTAGTGAGCGCCGTTTTTTATATTTAATAGTATCGCCCATAAAATATTACTTAGCGGTATAAAATCAATATATTCATCACTGACAACGTTATCAATGATGCAAAAGTCAGCAACATTCCCGATACTCTCTGCCAACTTGGACCCGAGTGACGGCGTAATCCAAAAGCGTGTATGAAACGCCCAGATAACAACGCAGTGCCCGCCAGATGTAAAATGATAGGGTTACTTATATTTACCTCGGCAACAAAAAGCAAGATAAGCACGATAGGCGTATATTCGCTAAAGTTACCATGGGCACGTATCACCTGTTGAAAATGATGATCGCCCCCGTCCCCCAGTAATATTTTTTTATTAAGTCGGCCTTTAACAACCAAAACTGAAAAATAAAAAAACAAAATTCCCAACAAGCCCGCATAAAAAGCAGTAATTGGAGTATGCATAAAACCTTTCCCTAAAAATGATAAAAGCCCACAAAAAAGCCCACTAAAAGCGGGCTTCAATCAAACTAAAATCAAGTATCACTAACTTAATAGTTTCTCTAATTGACTACCAACGATTTGAACAGCTTGAGTACCGTCAATCTTATGATACGCACAATCACCTGATGCTGCTAATTGAGTGTAATAACTAACTAGCGGCTTAGTTTGCTCGTGATAAATTCCAAGACGTTTACGCACTGTCTGTTCTTGATCATCTGGACGGATAGTCAATTCTTCTCCCGTCTCATCATCCTTTCCTTCAACCTTAGGCGGGTTGTAGCGTAAGTGATAAACACGACCAGAACCAGGGTGTACTCTACGACCGCTCATTCGCTCAACTATGATTTCGTCACCCACATCAAACTCAATAACATGATCGATTTTGATACCTGCATCTTGCATTGCGTCAGCTTGAGGAATAGTGCGAGGAAAGCCATCAAGTAAAAAACCTTTGGCACAATCAGCTTGGCTAATACGTTCTTTCACCAAACCAATAATCAATTCGTCAGAAACCAGTTTGCCCTCATCCATTACGCGTTTTGCAGTCAAACCAAGCTCAGTGCCGGCTTTAATGGCTGCACGTAACATGTCTCCGGTAGATATTTGAGGTATACCGAACTTGCCCATTAAAAATTGGGCTTGTGTACCCTTACCTGCCCCAGGAGCGCCAAGAAGAATAATGCGCATACTGTGTCCTCTGAATAAAAGTTTAGTTAAAAAGTAAAGCCGCAACTTTACACACTCAACTTTGATGTTACAAGAATATTAAGGCTTTAAATATAAGACATAGGTCGTATTAAGCAAACTTTTAAGCTGTTTAAACAAAAACGGGCCCGTAAGCCCGTTTTTGTTATATTAACTTAAGCCTTAATGGGACTATTTGGCTAAGCTTACTAGTAGCTTGTTTAAGTTTTGCACAAAGCTAGCAGGGTCTTTCAAACTTCCCTGTTCTGACAATGCAGCCTGATCAAAAAGAACATCTGTCCATTGAGAAAACTGCTCTTCATCTTGCACTTCAGCTAATAACTTAACTAATTGATGTTCAGGATTCATTTCAAAATGATACTGTGCTTCAGGTACAGGTTGTCCTGCAGACTGCATCAATTTAATCATTTGGGTTGTCATACCTTGTTCATCTGCAACGATACAAGCAGGGGAGTCTGTTAAGCGGTGCGTGAATTTAACATCTTTCACTTTATCACCTAATGCCGCTTTAACTCGTTCAGCTAAACCCTCGACCTGCTTTTCTGCTTCTTCTAAGGCCTTTTTACTGTCTTCGTCTTCTAAATCACCTAAATCTAACGCACCATGGGTGACAGATTGGAAGGATTTTTCATCGAATTCAGTTAAATGCGACATTAACCACTCGTCTACGCGATCAGCCATTAACAACACTTCGATACCTTTCTTACGGAAGATTTCTAAGTGCGGGCTAGATTTAGCCGCTTTATAGTTGTCTGCAGTGATGTAGTAAATTTTATCTTGTTTTTCTTGCATGCGACCAATGTAGTCAGCAAGAGAAACCGTTTGTGCTTCAGAATCTGTATCCGTTGAAGCAAAACGCATTAACCCAGCAATTTTATCTTTATTAGCAAAATCTTCAGCAGGGCCTTCTTTTAAGGCATTACCAAATTCAGCCCAAAATGCCTGATACTTTTCGGCATCATTTTTGGCAATTTTTTCAAGCATCTGCAATACACGTTTAGTGCAACCTTGACGCATCGCCTGAGTGACTTTGTTGTCTTGTAATATTTCACGAGATACGTTTAATGGTAAATCGTTAGAATCCAGCAAACCTTTCACAAAACGAAGATATGCTGGCAACATTTGCTCAGCGTCATCCATGATGAATACGCGTTGTACATAAAGCTTAAGTCCGTGTTTGTGATCACGGTTCCACATGTCAAAAGGCGCTTTGCTTGGAATATATAACAAGCTGGTGTATTCAGTTTTACCTTCAACCTTATTATGTGACCAAGTCAATGGATCACTAAAGTCATGGGATATGTGTTTATAGAATTCTTTGTATTCGTCTTCACTCACATCAGACTTATCACGGGTCCAAAGTGCTGTCGCTTTGTTCACTGCTTCCCAAAATCCCGGAACTGCTGGGATCTTAGTATCATCAGGACCATCACGCTCAGGCTCTTCTTCCTTAAACATTTTCACTGGAATACTAATATGATCAGAATATTTACTCACGATTGAGCGTAAACGCCAATCATCTAAAAATTCTTTTTCTTCTTCTTTTAGATGAAGAGTGATCTCTGTACCGCGTTCCGCTTTTTCAATATCGGTGATAGTAAACTCACCTTCACCGGCTGATTCCCATTGCACACCTTGTGCCTTGTCGTCGCCCGCAGCACGCGTGCGCACTGTGACGTTATCAGCAACGATAAATGAGGAATAGAAACCGACACCGAATTGACCAATAAGCTGTGAATCTTTGGCATCGTCCCCAGACAATTTACCAAAAAACTCTTTGGTACCAGACTTAGCGATCGTACCTAAATGTTCAATCACATCGACTTTATTCATACCAATGCCGTTATCGACAATGGTAATGGTACCGGCGTCTTTATCGATGCTGAGCTTAACGTGTAAATCACCATCACCCTCGTAAAGACTGTCGTTAGACAAGGCTTTAAAGCGTAATTTATCTGCAGCATCAGCTGCGTTGGAAACTAGTTCACGTAAAAATATTTCTTTGTTTGAGTAAAGCGAATGGATCATCAATTGAAGTAATTGTTTTACTTCGGTTTGAAATCCATGAGTTTCTTGATGGGCTGATTCAGCCATGGACAAGTATCTCCTAAGTTGTGGTTACTAAAATGATGATTTGTAAATGAGGTCGGTTAGTTAGTTTTCAAGGATAACTTCACAATTTGTTTTTATTTGGCCGCGAAACAGGCATCGCTGATGTTGCTTGAATAAACAAGTTCAGCCATTGCGCTCACAGAAAATGTATTGTTGAGGGTTTGTTGCAGCAGATTCACCTGCCAAGCAAGGGTTAAATGAATATGGATGATTTAGACAGCGGTATTCGTCTTTGGCATATTGGCATAGCATACCCACCTCTGTCTTAAACGTTGATAGAGTATTTTAAAAAAATCGGAAAATAATGCTGTCACCTGAAAGTGTAGGCAAACACTAGTGAATTCAGTGAATATGAAAAGTTTGATTGAGGGTATTGAGACACAGAATCTGTTAAAGGCTCAGTCAGACATCCTTGTTGCAAAGTCATTGAGCAACTTACAATAGGGGAAAGGTCATGGCAGGCCAAAACCACTAGATGATGACTTACCTAAGTCCTTTACTCGCAGACACCTAAATGTCTCTGCGCCCAGCGAAAGCATGAGTCAAAGTATTTCCATCGATATATTCTAACTCACCGCCAACAGGCACTCCATGAGCAATACGGCTAGCTTTGATATCTTGGGACTTACACATCTGTGCGATGTAATGTGCAGTAGCTTCGCCTTCTACAGTAGGATTGGTTGCCAAAATCACTTCTTTAATATCGTCGTTTTCAAATATCTTGGATAGCTGCTCTAAACCAATGTCCGCTGGACCAATACCATCTATTGGCGATAAGTGCCCCATCAATACAAAGTAGCGGCCTTTATACTCCAGAGTTTGCTCGACAGCCAGCATATCTTGAGGAGATTCCACAATACATAATGTTTGGTTTTCTTGACGTTTAGGGTTTGCACAAATTTCACAGAACTTATTTTCACAGAAGGTTCGGCATTGCTCACAATGTTTGACGTGTTCCATGGCATTGTGCAACACATGACTTAACTGCAGCGCCCCTTGACGATTTCGCTCTAAAAGATGAAACGCCATACGTTGAGCACTCTTGGGACCTACACCAGGTAGTATCTTAAAGGCATCAATCAATTCTTTAATTAAAGGGCTAAACTGCATCCATCACCTACGGTTTTTGTTTTGCTTATCGAAACATCATGCAGCTACTGGCTTAAAAAGGCATCTTAAAACCTGGAGGCAAAGGCATTCCGCCGGTCACATCAGCCATTTTTTCTTTAGTCGTTTCTTGTACACGTCTCACACCATCATTAAAAGCTGCCGCGACCAAATCTTCGATCATTTCTTTATCATCTTCCATCAGGCTTGAGTCGATATCCACGCGACGTACTGCATGACTGCATGTCATAGTGACTTTAACCATACCCGCACCAGACTCACCGGTGACTTCTGTTTTGGCTAACTCTTCTTGATTTTTTTGCATGCGCTCTTGCATTTGTTGCGCCTGCTTCATCATGTTCCCCATTCCACCTTTCATCATAACCTGTCTCTCTTTCTCTATAATCAATATTTAATTTTGGCCGTCTATCTAGCTTGGATACTTTGTTCATCTACCTTGGCAGCAAACTGTTGTTGTAACAATTGAATGCCGGGATCACCTTTCACCACTTCCCGAGCATATTCATTACGCACTTGATTCACTTTTAGTTGCAAGGCATAAGGAGTGTTAATGGGTTTCCCTAGCTCAATTTCAAGATCAATAGGCCCATTAAGTGCGAAACAAAGCGCGTCTTTAAGCTGTTGCTGCGCGGTATCTGAAATAAGATGTGCTTTAGTCTCTAAAAGTGTCAATTTAACAGTGTTACCCTGTTGATTAAAAGCAGAGTGTAAAGCCAATTGTTTCGTCAATGCAGTCACTTGCATATCTTCAATTAACTTACTCCATGCATCAATTTGTAACGCTTTTAGGACTTTTTGTTTGTTAGGCAAAAAAGCAGTTACCTCTAAGGTAACGTCCCCAACATTTTCTTCATCTAAATGCGCATAAGAGTCAAAATACTCAGCTTCCTGTAATGTTTTTTCTGCTGAGAAGGGGCTGACCGCGGTTGTTAGCAAAGTAGTAACCACGGGGGTTTCGGTTGGTGAAGCGGGAGACTCGTTTTCAACCGGCCATGGCGGTATATTATCGATGACATGATCTGCGCTAGAAGACGTGAGTTGTGGTTCAGAAATGGGATCTGATGGTGGCTGTATATCCTGACTTGGCTTTTTATCATTAGCCACATCAGATTTATTTTCAGCTTCTTGGTTTTGCTTACGGATCGCAGCTAAATTGAATGGCGCTGAACTTTCAGACTTTTTTACCTGTTCAGCCCCTTCCCCCTCTTCACGTTGGCTTTGTTTTAGCTTATTACGAAGTGCTATTAATTCAGCGGTAGAGGTATTTGGTTTTGTATCCGTTTGCTGATGAGATGACTCCTGAGTAGGCTGTGTATGCATTGCATGATCTTCATAACCCGATGGCTTATGCTCACTATCAAACCCAGGATACTGCTGTTCTTCCAACGAAACAGGTTGGTATTGATCATAATCTATTGGCTGATGACCAAAATTTTCTGCCTGCGCCATAATATCTTGTTGCTGAGCAAATAATTCAACGTCTGAGAGTGTTGCTTGATCATTCTGAGGTTGTCTACTTTGATCTTGTTTTGGTTCAGGTGAAAGTTCGGGTGAATGCTCTTGTGAATGTTCAGATGAAGGCTCAGCACTGAACTCTTGATGAAGCACAGGACTATTTTCAGCTATCACTTCAACCGGACCGTTTTGGAGAGCCAAACCCTCAACAATAGGTTCTTGTAAAGGTTCGCTTTGATTTATCAGATCATTAGCGTTATGTGTTATGGGATCGGTAGATAAGGATCCTAATGTGACATTGTCTGTTGCTTGACTAGTGGGTTGTTGTAAAACCACTTCAACATCTGGCGTTAAAGCGACAATATCTAGTGCATCTAGTTTTACATTATTCGGACAAAAAGCCAGCATACGCAACAATGTCATTTCTAGACCGGTTCTGGCATCAGCTGCATGGGGTAAGTCTTTTTTACCTGTCAGGGCAATTTGATAGAGCAATTGAATTTGTTCAGCAGGTACAGATTGGGCCAGTTGAAAAATAGCTCTGGCAGAAATAGTTTCTAACTTACAAGCGTCGGGCACAAACTGTGTTAAGGCAATTTGATGGAACAGACTCATGATTTCAGCCAATACCAATCCATAGTCGGGTGCTTGATTAGCCATAAATTCGACTTGCTGCATAACTTTTTCGCTATCTTTTTGAACCACAGAATGAACCAGTTTTAGTACTTGGTTTTTATCCATTAGTCCCAGCATATCGGTGACTATTTGTATCCCTACTACGCCATTACCTTGAGCGATGGCTTGATCTGTCAAACTTAACGCATCACGCATACTACCTTGGGCAGCTCTAGCTAATTGGTTGAGCGCTTCTTTATCAAACTCAATGCCTTCTTCGCCAAGTACAAAATCTAATTGCTGGCTTATTTGTGAACGAGACAAGGCTTTAAGATTAAATTGCAAACAACGGGATAAAATCGTAACAGGTAGTTTTTGCGGATCAGTGGTAGCCAATAAAAACTTGACATGAGGTGGTGGCTCTTCAAGGGTTTTCAACAAAGCATTAAAGCTATGCTTTGATAACATGTGCACTTCATCAATCAAATAGACTTTGTAGCGACCACGGCTGGGTTTGTACTGGACGTTGTCAAGCAACTCGCGGGTATCTTCTACCTTGGTCCGCGATGCAGCATCGATTTCAAGTAAATCAATAAAGTTGCCATTCTCGATTTCTTTACAGGTACTGCATTGACCACAAGGTTTGGCACTTAACCCTTGTTCACAATTTAAACTTTTTGAAAAAATTCGAGCAATAGTGGTTTTACCCACACCTCGGGTGCCGGTGAACAAATAAGCATGGTGCAGCCTATTGTTATCAAGAGCATTGGAAATAGCGGTGACAACATGTTCTTGCCCTACTAATTCGCCAAAACGATTAGGTCGCCATTTTCTTGCTAAAACTTGATAACTCATCTTACTTAGTTACTCGCCATCGAATTCACAAATAGAAAAACTAGTGACACCACAATCGGTGAGTTTTTGAACGCCACCGAGTTCCGGTAAAGAAATAACAAAACCTGCGTGTTCAACTACACCACCTAAGCGTCTGAGCAAATTAGCCGTGGCGATCATGGTGCCGCCAGTTGCTAACAAATCATCCAACATCAATATTTTTTCGCCGGGCTTCACTGCATCTCTATGGATCTCTAAACAGTCAGTACCGTATTCAAGTTCATAACTTTCGCTAATCACTTCCCGAGGCAGTTTATTTGGCTTACGCACAGGAATAAATCCTATACCTAACTCTATGGCTAAAGGTGCGCCAAACAGAAATCCACGGGCTTCGGTACCCGCTACTTTATCAAAACCCATTGGCGCATAATGCTTCAATAATATTTCGATAGTGGCTGAATAGGCTTTGTGATCTTCTAAAACTGAGGTCACATCACGAAACATGATCCCAGGTTTGGGGTAATTAGGAACGGTTTTAATAACCGATTTTATATATTCGGCGGGCACGAATTTCCCCGTAATTTAGTAATAAGATAAGTAGAGTAGTTACGGATATTAAAGGTAAAAAACGAACCAACCCACTATGACATGCATTAATGGCAAAGCTAGCAGTACAACTAAGGCGGCAATCAAATAGCCCCAATTAAATGGGTCGTGGGGACTGTTATCATCTTGCATTACTGCACTCCAAACTTTAAGGGTATGCACCCTTATTTATCAACTACAATTAAGGCGCAGATGTTAATCCAAAGTTTCATAAATTGATAGTCCTAAAAAGCTAGACCAGTGATGTCTAGACTCAAGATCATGGCGCTACATGGCGACGGTGAGTGCATAAGACACCATGATATTAGTGCGCTAAGTACGAAGTGTGTTAACGATTAGGGCGAATAAGTGAAGCCGACAAACACTTAGGTTCAAAGGTTATAGAGCTATTTGTCTGCAGGAACTAATATTTGTTGTTGCAACAACAGCTGAAGTACTTGTTGAAGTGATTCAGTGATTTGTTGAACCTCAAGTTGCGGCATGGCTTCAATCATAGTTTTAGTGAGCGAATCAGTGGTTGCCACGCCTTGTTGCGTAATGATATTTAACAAGTGTGCAGATACCGCATTAACTAGAGTGAAATTCACCTCGTCTGTGGTATCTCGATAAATCACTAGATACACCACCTCATTAGCCTGTGTGGGTTGAAAATCAGCACTTATTTGATGAACCGGATATTGGTAACTCACCAAGCTAGCTAAGTCTGACATTTGAACTTGGGTTATCTGTGAATGTCCATCCCATGCTTTAGCTATTTGACTCGATTGACGCACACTAACATCTAACTCTAGCCATTCGTAATGGGCTAATTCGCCCATAAAGACTGGATCGAACTCGTCTAATTCGTATTCACTGCTTAAATATTCTACAAATTCTTTGCTGATATCAATGAAGTAAGGAGAACGACATTCATGTTCAATAAAAAATTTTCGTGCTAGGGCTTGCCATTGTTGTTCAGAATACAAACTTTCCAAGACGGGGAATCCTGAGCTAAGAAAACCCAAAATATTGTTAAAAAATAACTCTTGATAGATTTTTAAACGTCTGTCTTCGATATCACCAGCAAACGGATTAGCTTGAGGGTTTTTTATATGCTGAATAAAATCATGCTGGATAACTTGGAAAGACTTCATTAGGCTCTAAATTGTTTAGGTTGTTGGGAAGACACTTGCTGCTGAATTGTTCTAATTTTTTCCATTTCCACTAACAATTCATTAATGGGCGGAATATTAAAATCTCTTTCTAACAAAGTCGGAAACACACCATGAATTTCATAGGCCTTTTTAAGTAATTGCCAAACAGGTTCAATCACATCTGCACCGTGAGTATCAATTTTTAAATCATCCGCTTCGTCATAGTGCCCTGCGATATGTCCATAAACAATTTTACCGCTGGGCATAGCGGCCAAAAAAGCCTCGGGATCGTAACCATGATTAATGGAATTAACGTAAATATTATTCACATCCAGCAACATCAAACAACCTGACTCATTAAGCACCGACAATGTAAATTCTTGTTCGCTCATATCTTGTCCAGGTGCGGCATAATAAGACACGTTTTCTAACAACAATGGCCGCTCGATAATATCTTGTACTTGTTTAACCCGCTCGACTACATGTTTGACTGCTTCTTCGGTAAATGGAATAGGCATCAAATCATACATGTGGCCTTGACCCGAACAGTAACTTAAATGTTCACTGTAATACAAAATTTGATGTCTATCTAAAAACGTTTTAACGCTTTTTACAAATTTGATATCAAGGGGTTCAGGGCTGCCGATAGACAAAGACAAACCGTGACTAACAAAGTTACCGACAGAGGTAAATTGGTTGAGGTTTTTCTGATACTTTCCCCCAAGAGGGATCCAGTTTTCGGGCGCAACTTCCCAAAAATCCACAGAAGTAGGAATATCAGGTAATAGCTCATCGAGCATTTCTCGCCGTAAACCTAAGCCTACCCCTGAAAGATGTTTATTCGTCATTAGATTGGTCACCCTGAACTTTTTCTAAGAAAAAGGCCGACATGAGCCGGCCTTTATCATTTAGCTAAATCTTAATCAGTTATTAAGCTTGGCCACCGCATTTGCCTTCTTTCATGGTTTTGGCTGCTTTTTCGGCTTTATCACCGCCGCATTTGCCTTCACCACATTTGCCTTCTTTCATGGTTTTGGTTGCTTTTTCGGCTTTATCACCGCCGCATTTGCCTTCACCACATTTGCCTTCTTTCATGGTTTTGGCTGCTTTTTCGGCTTTATCACCGCCGCATTTGCCTTCACCACATTTGCCTTCTTTCATGGTTTTGGCTGCTTTTTCGGCTTTATCACCGCCGCATTTGCCTTCACCACATTTGCCTTCTTTCATGGTTTTGGCTGCTTTTTCGGCTTTATCACCGCCACATTTGCCTTCTTCCATGGTTTTAGCCGCTTTTCCGGCTTTATCACCGCCGCATTTGCCTTCTTCGGCACTGAGCATATAGCCAGATTCTAAAGAATGAACGCTAAACGGGTTAGTGTTAGCTTGAACACTAATAGAAGTAAGTGAGCCGATAACAACTGCACCAAGTGCAGTGGCGATTGCTGTTTTTTTAATTTGTTGCATATTAGATTTCCTTTAAAATTATTAGTCTATCAAAAAACGATTATTAAACATTGTAGTCAGGTTTCAGTACATTAGACCTAAGAGCATTAATTATTATTTCAGTTTTTTCCCAAACAAATATCTTTTCGATGAACCACTGTTTTTTCAGATGAATGACCTATTTAAAGTAAAGGGCGCTTTTTTGTATCAAACCGCCTCTTCATTTTCTTCACCGGTACGTATGCGAATAACCCGCTCTACATCAGATACAAATATTTTCCCATCACCTATTTTTCCAGTTTGTGCGGTGTTCATAATAACTTCAATGCAACGCTCCAGTTGTTCATTTGCAACTATCAATTCGATTTTAACTTTAGGTAAAAAATCAACGTTATACTCAGCACCACGATATAATTCTGTATGACCTTTTTGCCGACCAAAACCTTTTACCTCGGTGACAGTCATGCCACTTATACCCACTTCTGACAATGCCTCGCGAACATCATCTAATTTAAACGGTTTAATTATCGCTTCAATTTTTTTCATTTTATGTCTCAATTAGTCTGGCTTATTAATTTAAAAAATCACTGGTCATATATGGTTGGAATGGGGACGCGTTTATGTTGCGTTTTTTCAAAGATAGCGACCAGTTTTTCAGCAATATTGTCTGCTACTACTTTACCCTCTAAAAAATCATCAATTTGGTCATAACTCATTCCGAGAGCCTGTTCATCAGATTTTTGTGGGGCTAACGTTTCTAAATCGGCTGTTGGCGCTTTATAGATAATATTTTGCGGCGCACCTAAAAATTCAGCAACCTGTCTTACTTGGCGTTTATTTAGACCAAATAGAGGAGCAAGATCGCATGCGCCATCCCCATACTTGGTATAAAAACCTGTAATATTTTCTGCTGAATGGTCTGTCCCCAAAACTAACCCGTCTAGTAAACCGGCGACTTGATATTGCGTCACCATGCGGGTACGTGCTTTAACATTACCTTTGACAAAATCGCACTTACTTTCACTACCAGTAAGCAACCCAACAGCATCAAGCGCTAAACGTGTTTGTTGATCAATCGCATCTGCACCTGGTTGGACATTCACTGCAATATGTTGACTTGGCTGAATAAAATCTATTGAGGCTTGGGCGTCAGCCTCATCTGCTTGCACATTGTATGGCAATCTGACAGCAATAAACTGATAGTGTTTTTGATATTCTTGGTTTAGTTGGTTTACGGCAAGTTGAGATAATTTTCCCAAAGTACAAGAATCGACTCCCCCACTTATACCTAAAACTAAAACTGTCATCCCGCTACTAATAAGCTGAGATTTAATAAAATTGACGCGACGCTCAACTTCATAATGAACATCGATTTTAGGTAAAACCCGCATTTGTTCTATCACAGTACTCGTTTGCATTTTTCACCTCAATAATGTCATGCCAATCAAAAAACTCAGCTAGGCTGGTGTTTCCGCCATTATGACTCTCTAGCGTTTATAACTGGAAAGGTAACTTCAGTTTAATATTATCAACATGTGTATGTTAATCCTAACCTTTGATAACTATTTCATACCCTAACATCTCAAAAATAGTTTATCTTGGTACAACAAACATTGGAGTGAATAACATGAAACAGCAAAAAGGTGTCACACTGGTTGAGTTAATGATCACTGTTTCCATTATTGCAATAATCCTGACATTTGTCGGCCCAAGTATTCAAAGCATATTAATAAAAAATCGGGTTGTCGCAGAAATTAACGAAACAAGTTCGTTGATCCAGTATGCCAGACACCATGCAATAGATGAACAAGCACAAGTCGTGGTATGCCCGTCTGCAGATTACTCTATCTGCTCAACAGACTGGAATGATCCCAAAATAGTTTTTATTGATGAAGACGATAACGCTATTCGAGGTGACTCAGAAGAATTACTAGTCACTATAGGTGCCACCTCTTCGACTAGTTTGATGACCAACACAACCGATATCATTAAGTTTACCGGAACAGGTGAAGCCAATGAAACCACTGAAATTTTACTTTGTCATAAAGATGGAGAAGCAGAATATGCTCGCTCTTTGTCTGTTACCTTGCAAGGAAGGGTTAAAATGAGTAACGACAGTGACAGAAATGGCATAAACGAAAATGCTTCAGGTACCGAACTGTCTTGTTAAGCGTCATAGCTAACTTAATTGATAATCCTAGATTCAGATTATGTGTAGCTAATGACTCATGACAACTTAATCCCTCTTCTAGTCCACATCAAGTCCACTCAGCGACATCAATAACCTAGAATGCTCTGCATCAAAGCAAATAAGCTAAATCGAAACTAAAGAACCTATAAAAAACTGCCTTCTTGTCATATTCTGTTCCTATTATTGGCCTACTATGGTCAGATCCTTCACTAATAGACATCAACAACTATTACTCAAAACTAAAAAAGGGATGAATATGCGGTTACTACACACCATGCTGCGGGTCAGCAACCTTCAAAACTCAATTGATTTTTACACCAAGCTTATGGGTATGAAACTGCTAAAACAAAGTGAAAACAAAGAGTACCAATATACTTTGGTCTTTATTGGATATGGTGAAGAGTCCGATACAACTGTGTTGGAGCTAACCTATAACTGGGGCAAAGAACACTACAATATGGGTGATGCCTTTGGTCATATCGCTATCGGAGTCGATGATATCTATGCCATATGTGAATTTATTGAGCAACAAGGTGCAGATGTATACCGTAAGCCGGGTCCAGTAAAAGGCGGCAAATCAGTGATCGCTTTTGTGCGTGATCCCGATGGTTATGCTATCGAATTAATTGAACGTAAATAAAGTGAATATTATGAAATTATATCTATTAGGGCTACTCATGCTCGCCTTTACCGGCCAAGTGATTGCCGCTCAATCTTTAGTCATTGCACACCGAGGAGCCCCAGGTTACTTACCGGAACATACCCTTGAGTCTGTGACTTTAGCCTACGCATTAGGCGCTGACTTTATTGAACAAGATTTGGTAGTAACCAAAGATTCAAAATTAATAGTGTTACATGATATTCACCTTGAAACAGTGACGAATGTAGAGCAAACATTTCCCAGCAGAAAGCGTGAAGATGGACGTTATTATGCTTTGGACTTTACTTTGGCAGAATTGAAAACACTTAACGTCCATGAGCGTCAAGATGCAAACGGCAAACAAGTGTTTCCTAATCGCTATCAGGGCAAGGGCACGTTTCACATTGTCACTTTTGAAGAACAAATTGAATTGATCCAACAACTTAATCGGCAGTTCAATAAAACTACCGGCTTCTATCCAGAAGTAAAATCCCCTGCTTGGCATAAGCAGCAAGGTGTGGATATAAGCCAACTGGTAATGGCCGTTTTACGAAAGCATGAGCTAGACGATGAGGATAAAGCAATTTATGTGCAGTGTTTTGACTTTGCTGAAACTCAGCGGTTACGCAATGATTTAGGCGCGAAAGTAAAACTAATACAACTCATTGGCGAAAATGATTGGCAAGAGTCACCTACCGATTATGACTTTTTAAAGACACCAGCGGGATTAAAAGCAATAGCTAAAGTCGCTCAAGGGATCGGCCCATGGATACCTCAACTCGTCGATCTAAAAACCATGCAGCCTACAGGATTTGTTGAACAGGCACATATTGCTGGCTTAAAAGTGCATCCTTATACTTTTCGCAAAGACGCATTACCAGAAAATATCAATACACAACAAACACTACAACTATTGTTTAAGGATTTAAAAGTGGATGGTTTGTTCACCGATTTTACCGATACTGTGGTGACTTATCTTGCGGAATAATTGACCTTTGCTGGAGGCTGTTGTTGAAAATAGCAACACGCCTAGGTGATCTGAATTTTCTTGGGTAATAATAAGCGTCTCTTTAATTTCTTTACGCTGAAATCTCCGTGACTTTTGAAAAAAAATTGAAATTTATCTTCGCTAACTTTAGCAAGTGTGTGGACATGAGTTTGAACACGGAAAGAAACAGTATAATAAAATCATGACGTAAGTAATCAGGTCTTAAATTAACTTTATGATACTCAAATTTAAGGCCGACTAAAGATGCATATGCCTTACTTAAAATGGCCAGTGATAGACAGTTTTCTGCTTGTTTAGTAGAAGCCAAATCAGCATTATAAATGTTGCCCTTATCAGAGAACCCACTAAGAAAATCATCAATATATTGAGCCAATCGTTTGTAACCACCAACACTTTTATTTGCTGGGGCATTATAAAACCATAAAAATATTGTTTGTTGTCTTTGTTCAGATAAAAAACATCATTAATTTGAGGAACTTCTATTAGCATATAAGCATCACTTTGCCAATTAATATGCAGAGCACTGGGAGTAGAGTTAATATCTGCAGATGAAGATACACCATGGTGAGTTGCACACCTCGTGATCGATAACAATAACAACAAAGTTGCCAGCTTTATCATCCAAGTCATTTCGTAATCCCTTGACTTGCGTTAAACAATGTCTAATAAAAAGATATCGGATTTAACGCAAACTATCTATACAAATAAATTACCTTGTTTATTTCTGTTCAACCGTCGCCCCTTATTGGTGTTCTTGCTTAATCAAATCAGCACAACGTTCTGCAATCATGATAGTGGGGGCGTTAGTATTTCCGCCAACAAGAGTGGGCATTACAGAGGCATCTACCACTCTTAAGCCTTTTATACCTTTTACTTTTAGTTCTGAGTCTACGACAGCCATAACATCGCTTATATCCCCCATTTTACAGGTACCTACTGGGTGATAAATGGTTTCGGCTTTCTTGCGGATAAAAGCTAATATTTGTTCATCCGTTTGCGCTTCAGGGCCAGGACCAATTTCCCAAGACTGATATTTTTCAAAGGATGGTGCTGCCAGAATTTTTCTCGCACGGCGCACACCGTCAATCATCACTTTTTGATCATCAGGGTGTTCAAGATAATGCGGGTCAATCATGGCCGGATCGTTTGGTTTATTTGAACGTAAGGTGATTTCACCTCGACTTTTAGGATACAAACCACATACATGCACCCCATATCCATAACCAAAGGCAGTTTTACGTCCGTGCTCAAGTAAAATAGCGGGCAGAAAGTGATATTGAATATCAGGAATATCTGCAGAACTTTGGGTCTTATCAAAGCCTCCCGCCTCAGCAACATTACTGGTAAAAATACCTTGTCGATCAAACATATAATTAAAGGCATTTTTGACATAACGTGGAATAAGAGCAAGTGAAATCGAATAACTGTCACGGTTTCTGCAGCGATGTTGCACTATGGCGTCAAGGTGATCTTGTAAGTTTTGCCCTACCCCAGGTAAGTCTGCTTTTACTTCAATACCTTTTTCAGCTAGATGTTCTTTTGGCCCTAAACCTGACAACATTAATACTTGAGGAGAGTTGATCGCACCAGCGGATAACAAGACCTCTTTGTTGGCTGTGAGTTCATAAGATTGACCATCTAATTGCAGTTTTACGCCTGTCGCTACGCCATCGTCAATTTGAATTTGTTCAACCAACGCCTTGGTTAACACGGTTAAATTTGGCCGAGTTAACGCGGGTGTTAAATAACCTTTTGCTGTAGAACAACGTTGCCCATTTTCCTGGGTAACCTGATAAAAGCCCAACCCTTCCCGGTTAGCACTATTAAAATCAGTGACTTTAGTCAAACCAATATCTTCAGCGGCTTCAACAAAAGAATCAGACAGGGGATTAGTGTGACATAAGTCGCTGACGCTAAGATAACCGTCTGCACCGTGCAGTTCGCTCTCACCATGCTGTTGTTTTTCCGACTTTTTAAAATAAGGTAACACTGTTTTCCAATCCCACCCTTTGGCCCCCAAATCACTCCATCGGTCATAATCCTCAGGCACACCGCGTATATAACACATAGCGTTGAGTGAGCTTGAGCCACCTAAGACTTTACCTCTAGGCCAAAAAAGCTTGCGATTATTCAATTGAGATTGTGGCTCAGTATCGTATTCCCAACCTAAATTAGTCATACGGGAAAGAAAGGCCAGACCGAATGGGATATGAATAAAAGGACTTTTATCTTTACCACCCGCTTCAATTAAGCATACACTGAATTGGTTATTTTCAGTTAAGCGCGCCGCTAAAGTAGCACCTGCTGAACCGGCGCCGATAATAATAAAGTCGAACTGTGTTTGATAAAGTTTTTGCATGAAATCGGTTACTTATTTGAACTGAATATTAACACTTGTTGCTGTGTAGTATACCGTTGAAACAAGATTATCAGCGGTAACAATATTAACAACACTCATCTGATGTCATACCAGTAGTGTATCAAAAAAGCTATCTGAGTGTTACTTTCTTGTAAACTCGAGCCTTGTCCAGCAAAATAACTTTATACAATAAAATTCAATTAGTTATAAAATGAATGTTGCATAACGCGTTATCACAAATATCTATGGAGCAGCATTAGTTTGGGTTCACAATCGTTCAAAACCTCAATTCGGATGTTTCTTGCTAAGTGTCTTATCCGCTTTAAAAAACTTAAGCACGTGGATTATTCAGTGAATGATATTAGTCAATTAATTGAGCCTCACTTACCGCTTTCATTTCCTATTTCTGTCCCAAGAGGTGACGGACGCTTTACCCTCTCGAAAGTCAATATTTCCATGCCTAGCGACTCAAATTTCATTCAAGGGGAAGTATTAGGCGGTATTGAAGTTACCTATCTCGCCAATCCCATTTACCGTGCCCATGTTATGTTGGTGGTGCAAGCCAAGCCCCAATATGAACACACCACAAATAACGTGCTTTTAACGGATATTCGTATTACTGATATTCATATGTTGAACGACGAATATTCCATTTTAAAAGATACCTCTAACCTTATTAATCAATTCGTCCCTAGCCCGGTGCTGTCGATGGTTACGGGAACCATGAAAACCGCCTTTAATATTATGACAGGCACTACAGCTTCCGAAGCCAATAGTTATTTACAAATGTATCTAAGTGGCAGCAAAAAGAAGGTACTGGATTACCACAAACCACAAATAGAAAATATCATTGTTGAATTGGCAGCCAGTGAAGATATGCAATACACCTTGGACATAAACGACTTTGAAGAAAGTTTATTTATTCAATATGGCAAAGAAGTGAATATTGAAGATGGTCATTTGAGATTTAAATTCTAGGGGGAACGTTTAAGCCCTGCGACGCCATAAATTCTGATTTCCCTGATCAAAAGAGTACTCCTGAGGTTCCCAAAAATAAGGAATAAGTGGTTTACTCTCTTCAACCCGATAATTATGTGACAACTTTTCCGTTACATCAGCCAATCGTTTGGGACCAATTTTGATTATCTTTTTTTCTTGCAGCGTTTAACTACTCTAGTTGTTGTTCTAAGACCCGTGTACTTTTACCAAGCTGTGTTTGTAGTACTAACTTAATGTCATGTATTTCAACTTTTAGTTGAGCCAGTTTTTGTTTATTTGCAGGCTCATTTATGTAGACACTTCATTACGTTTCTCGCCAATATCCTCAATATTAAGATTGGGATCATCGATACATTTTTCCAACATATCAAACGCCTCGATGCAGTAACGTGCCAATGGCTCTAAACTATCAATATTATTATTACAGCAAACAAGTCCAATATTGGCATCACCATTATAAGTCACCATAGTAATGTTCACTCCACCACCAGGGGTAATCGTTGAAATAGGGTAAGCAGCTAGCATTTGGCTATCTTTAAAATACATAACGTCAGGAGGCCCTGGCATATTTGACACCAAAATATTGGCAATAGGTTTGACCCAATTCGACAAACCTAACATTTCAAAGATTAATGCATAGGTCTGAATTAACAAGGTGTAATAACTAAATGAGGCCGGATGAGAAGTCATTGCTGCTCTTTTAACTTTTCGGTGATTTTCAATTATTTGTCTGAGTCTAAGATAAGGATCAGTGTGTCCATGAGCCAGCTCAACTGGCACTATAGCTATTTTATTGCCATAGGTTGTCTCACCAGGTTTACGAAGATTAATAGGCATATTGGTAAACAGCGCCTTTTCAAATACCTGCCCATAGTCAGCGAGTTGCCTATGCACGGCAATATCAAACACACATAACATCACTTCATTGGCGGAGGCTCTTAAACGTTTGCTCAGCACTTTAACACGGGCAAAGTCGATATCTAAGGTAGCCACTGCACGGCCTTTTTTCACTTGCCCCGTTAGCACTGTTTTAGTGCCTGTAAAAGGCAACGGCATATAATCTTTATTTATCCTAAGTAGCTTTATTAATAACCTAAACCAGATCCAAATAGAATCCTTAATGGCAATAAATAAACCACATAGGCCACCAAATACCGCTTTAAACCATGGTATTTTATGCCGTGTTTTTTGGGTTCTGTCCATTGCCCAAACGGGTACAAACCCCTTACTAATCGGGCTCTGGTTATAACCTGCCTGAAACCAACGGATTAAGGTGCTGCCATCTCCGCACATATGATGAATTTTGATATATAAAGCGAACTGCTCGGTATTGATGTCTTTAATTAAATGGAATTGCCAAAGTGGCTTATCCCTGTCTAGCCAAGTTTCATGCAAACTAGCGACAAATATATTTAAGGCAGGCTTATCGTTCAAATCATCGATATGATGCAATTGAACATGGTATTGCATATCTAACTGCTCAACAGGTACGAACTTAATCGGGTAACCCATTACCGTCTTGACGCGACAATTAAAGGGCGCGGTAGCTTGATCAAAAGTGTGCATTTCTGCCAACAATTTATCGACATAATCCCTTGCCGCATCAGCGGGTATTTTCAGCAGTTGCAAAATGGCGACATGTTTAGGGTTAGCCTCCGTCTCAGTGATCCAAAAGGTCTTATCGAGAAATGTTAGTTTTTTACTCAAAACGTTATCCTTGTATACTGATACCCAACAGGCTCTAGTTCTTTATGCTTCATTGGAGAATTCGCGATTGACTATCGCTTTTTGCAAACGATGTAATTCACTCGGCTCGATGATGATGTAAGGCAATAACGCGAACAAAATTGCTGACAAACTTTTATATAAATACTCATCACCATTGATATCATGACCTTTTAAAGCGTAATAATTTCCCGCTTGACTAAAGACTAATCCGATAATTTCGACCATTTGATTACACTGACCAACAGAAGCAGTAATGGTGCCTTGTGTCACAAACTGCGCCAAAAGCTTAGTAATGCAACGTTCTTGGGCGGCCATCAACTTGATAAATCCTTTGGCCACACTAGGGTATTTATCGGTTAAATCGGTAGGGTTTCGATATAAAAAACGAAACAAATGATTTTTTTCAATAATCAGGTATAGATAATAAAAAAAATCTTCAATACTAAGAGAAGTATCTCTTTGATTGTTCGGAGCATCAATAATGCCGCGCAACTGTTGTTGATAAAGATCAAACAATGCACCAACTATGACTTCTTTACCTTTAAAATGATAATACAAATTGCCAGGACTGATATCTAATTCCATTGCAATCTCGACACTGCTAACGTTGTTTTCCCCTTGATGATTAAAAATATCAAGGGCAGTTATTAATATACGTTCGGCCGTTTTCATTTTATTATTACCAATAAGTGTGATGGGACATGTCAATCTGATTGATAGATTGACATACTGTTTACATCCAGTGCAAGTATTTGAAAATAAAGCTTTTGCTTCTTTAATAATATGACAAGACTAAAATATTAACCGGGGTAGAAAATGATAAGAGTGTTGTTCAACAAAAAAGGCGGTGTGGGCAAGTCAAGTTTAGCAGTAAACCTTGCAGCGATTTCTGCCAGTCAGGGATACCGAACCTTACTCATTGACTTGGATACACAATGTAATAGTACAGCTTATCTGAATGTGACAGATCTGCCCAATGACTGCAGCATAGCGGATTTATTTGAACAAACCATTACCTTTCATCTGCATCGTCGCCCTGCCAGTGACTTCTGTCATCCAACACAAGTTGAAAACCTGGATATTATTGCAGGCTCAGAACGTCTTTCAGAGATGGAGAGCGAGTTAGACAGCAGGCACAAAATTTATAAACTGCGAGAAGCCTTAGATTCATTAAAAGATACCTATCAGCACATTTTTATCGATACCGCACCGGCTCTGAACTTTTACAGCATGTCAGCGTTAATTGCTGCACAACGATGTTTAATACCTATTGATTGCGACGACTTCGCTCGGCAAGGTTTATATAGCCTGCAAAAAAAGATTGCTGAGATAAAAGAAGATCATAATGAAAGTTTGGAAATAGAAGGGATCATTGCCAATCAATATATGACTAACGCGAACTTACCGAAACAAATCGTTAATGAATTAATAGCAGAAGGTTTTCCGGTGTTGTCAGAGTATATCGGTCAGTCAGTTAAGATGCGCGAGTCACACCAAGCTAAAAAACCGCTCATTTTGCTTGCCCCTAAACATAAACTCACTCAGTCTCTGATAGGTATTTTTAATTTGTTAGATAAAAGTTAGTTGATATGTAAAGGTTTTAAAGTGGTGTCATTGACCGATGTTTTTTATCGCCAATTGAAATGGACCAGATTGTTTATCCGCAAGCATGAAGCCTATTTGTCTGACATCAGAAAATGACAAAGCCGGTGCTCGACTAACAATACGTCCACGGAATTGAGGGACAAAATCCGCTTCATTAAAGGTCAAAGTTTGCCAACTGCTGCTGCTAGAAAATGTGGCGACATATGCCACACCATCGAACCCTTTATTGGTTCTAAGACGCAATTGATAACTGCGCCCATCACCATTAATTTCAATGAAAATTGGCGTGATGCCGCTTTTGAGTGTAACTGGCCCGACACGCCTTACAGAGGCAAACCCGCCATTATTTTTTAAAGAAATTTCACCTTCGAAATAAGCAACCTTATCAACCACACGTAAGTTCGACTGTGATAATCCTCCCATCACACTGTCGTTAACTCGATACCAGTAATTGCGTTCTTCGGCACTTGAAAAATCGACTTTCCACTGGGCTGATACATGGGTGCATTTCATGATAAATAGGACAATTAAGATAGTTTTCATAACGACTAATACGTCAAAAGTAAGGAATTAGATTAATGTCTCAACTTTGACTTTGGAATAATAAGGTTTTGCTACATAAAGACTAAATACAACTGCATAAACCCAGCCCCCATGCCTAATAAGGCCCCCGTTAAAATCAACTTCCATTCATCAGCCTCGTAAGCGGGACGCAATACACCTTCAAACTCTTCAGGTGACAATGCCTGCATACGCTCGCACAGATCATCAGCAATTCTCAGGGCTTTATTGGTGTATTCGTAGGCATAAGCCAAGTATTTTTCTGAGTCTTTAAAAATGCGCTGGGTAGCGAGTTCTTTCATTTTATAATAAGAGTCTGAGCCTACTCCTAAGGCAAAATAGGGTTGTGCAATAGCGACATAACGTTCAATGGCATCATTCACATGCAATTCAATCAATTCCAACAATTGCCCAGAGCCTGAACCATGTACCGCAATTTCCATGATGTTTTTTGACGTCATAAGTTTAGACTCAATGATGTCTGAATACACACGCGACACTTCTTTCTGGCGCTTTAAAAACATGCCTTGAATGGTAAACCCCATAAACTTGATAGGATGTTTAGGTTCAAAAATGATCTTCAACGCTATCCAATTTGTGGCATACCCGACTATCAAGCCTCCCACTGGCAATACCCACCAAGTAGGATAAAACATCCAAACAGCCATAGTCGGCAAACCAAATAAAAAGCCAAAATAAAAGCCTGATTTTTCTATAAAAGGAAATTCCTTCTCACCAGACTTTAAGAAAATTTCGTTGATAAGTTCGGGAGCGTTAACCAATTGCCCAACCACTAGCTCTTTTATATCGACTATTTCTTCAATGTTGTACTTGAAGTCATTCACCATATTGGTCACAACATTCGGAATATCAGCTTCTACCCTCGCATACACAAGGTTTTTACCGTGCACAGGCAAGGATGCCCACAACTGTGGAGCAGACTCCCTCATCACTTCGTTGATAATAGTCCGAATAGTTTGCTTAAGACGTCTTTCAATTGCTTTAGTCAGTTCAATGGGGTCAATGCGGTCCGCTAATTCTTTCACACTGAGCAATTTGCCCAATACCAATTCAACTTCAATCTCTGCCATTTCTCGGCGCTTAGCAGGTATTAAACCTTGCCAACCTAAAAAAGGTTTGAGTCCGATAAATTCAATAGGGTAAAACATCATTTTGACAGCTAAAAAATTAGTCGACCATCCCACTATTGCACTAATGATAGGAATAGAAAACAAAGGAAGATAAGTGATGAGTTGATCAATTAATTGCATAAAAAGCAGCTGCGCCTAGTCAATATTATTATTTGGTATGTATGAACCCCCATACTAACTCATCCTAGGCTAACTATTGGAATTAGAATGGTCAAACTAAAAATACCATAGGTTGAAAATTATCCATACAAAACTCTTTGTAAATACAACTAGTTATCTCAGATGCTAAATACATGCAAATGGCTATTACCCACTATCTTTAAATTTTGGGTAGCATTTTCTAATTAATTACGGTTATATCTGGTCAGACTAGTAAATTGAGAAACTTGTATGTCAAATAAACCTCTTTCTGAATTACAAGACATCATGACACAAGCCGCTTCATATGAAGAGTACCTTGAAGCAGCAAAAGCTCATGACGAATTGTCTGGCGCCCAAGAATGGAAAGCCAAAGATCCATGCAAGGACTATGACTACCGGCTCATTCGTAAACGAGTACAGCGTATTAAACAAGCCAGACTTAGTGGTGACGCTGCAGGCTTAATGTATATTTTACATGAAGGCTTACATGGCAACTTAGGTAATATTGCTTCGTCGGCAATAAATCAACACGCTAAACTTGGCACTAAACATCTGATTGAAGAGTTTATTCTAGAAGTCTGCGGGGCTTTAGATTACATCTATCAAGCCGACGAAAATGAAATCGACTTTTACGAAAAACTATCCTTTTTTGAAGAAACGGCACAGGCATTTGGTCGTAGCTGCTTGATGTTAAGTGGTGGTGCGGGTCTTGGATTTTTTCATTGTGGTGTTATCAAATCATTAGTAGAGCATGATTTACTTCCTAAAGTCATCTCAGGTGCCAGCGCAGGAGCAATCATTGCGGCATTAGTGGGTACACGCACTAATGAAGAACTATTAGAAGTTATGCAACCCCGGAGCATTCAACAAAAATTTAAGCAATGGCGTTTATGGCAAGGCTTTGGCAAAGACAGCTTGCTGGATAGTAGTAACCTAGAAAATGCGTTAATTGAGCTGTTTGATTTAACCACTTTTGAAGAAGCCTTCAAAAAGACCGGTCGTCATATGACAATCACCGTATCTCCGGCTGATTTGCATCAACATTCACGCTTGTTAAATGCTAAAACCTCGCCTAACGCTATTATTACTCAGGCCGTCAGAGCTTCAACGGCTATTCCAATACTATTTAAGCCGGTGCAACTAAAAGCCAAAAACAGAGCGGGTGAGATAGTCCCTTATATTCCCAACCGTCGTTTTGCCGACGGCTCGATTATGGCAGACTTACCTTTTGAGCGTTTAGCCCGTCTATATGGTGTGAATCATAGTATTGTGAGTCAAACAAACTTGATTGCCGTTCCCTTCTTAGCCCGTGACAAAAGAGATACCACTGGCTTGATAGGATTAACATGGCGTTATGCTGCAAAAATTGCCAAAGTAAACAGTATTTTTGCTTTTGATATACTTGAAAATCTTATTAGCCACCGTGCTGCTAGATTAGGTATTCACAAAGTGCGTTCTGTTATTGATCAACAGTATGTTGGTGATATCAATATATTGCCTAGCGCAACGTTTGCAAATCTTAAACATATCGCTTCAAACCCTAGTTTAGAAAGTATCCAAGAGATTATCCACAATGGCGAACGAGCTACTTGGCCGCAGCTCGATTTAATTAAGAGAAATACCATGATAAGTAAAACGCTAAGGGGTTACCTAACCCAATTAAAGCAAAGAGAAGCGAGATTACTTAGTGAGCACAATGGATTACGAGTAGTTAATAGTTAAGCGTAATGACGGGTGACTACGCTGATTCAATTTGGTTAGCTTATTAAAGTCATTCGTCATGTTTGTAAATGCTTTAAATCACTATTTCACTACCATAAACAGTCCTGGCAGCGAACTTCCCCACACTGCTAAAGGCAGTTATAAAGCTTAGTGCAATGCTCTACCGAGTTAAGTCTGGTGAGAAAATTAACTCAGTAGCGCCGCACTAGTTCATTGTTTAATAAGGTTTGTCGGTCACCGCACCAGTAGAAGCAGAGCTCACTGTTCTGGCATATTTCGCTAGCAGTCCTCGGATGTATTTAGGTTCAGGCTGCTGCCAGTTTTGCTTCCTTCTAGCCATTTCTTGAGCTTCAATATTCAACGTCATCAGGCGACTTTGTGCGTCAATGGTAATGCTATCACCATTTTCTACCAGCGCGATGGCCCCACCCTCGTAGGCTTCAGGTGTGATATGCCCGACAACAAAACCTCTGCTGCCACCTGAAAAGCGACCATCAGTGATAAGCGCCACGTCATTGCCTAAACCTTTGCCCATGATAGCAGAAGTAGGACTTAACATCTCGCGCATACCAGGCCCGCCTTTAGGGCCTTCGTAACGAATGACAACCACATCACCAGCTACAACTTGACCATCTATAATAGCGGCAAAACCTTGCTCTTCTGAATCATACACTTTAGCCGTGCCCGTAAAACGTAATCCTTCTTTACCAGTGATTTTTGAAACTGCACCTTCTGGGGCTAAATTACCGTTCAAAATAACCAAATGGCTGTCTTTTTTAATAGGCTTATCAAAAGGTAAAATAATGCTCTGACCTTCAGGGTAATCCGCTACACCCGCTAAATTTTCAGCCATGGTTTTACCGGTGACGGTCATGCAATCTCCGTGCAACATGCCCGCATCTAATAAACGTTTCATCAGTGGTTGAATGCCACCAATTTCAATTAATTCAGACATCAAGTATTGGCCGCTTGGACGTAAGTCAGCAATCACCGGTGTTTTCTCACCAATGCGCACAAAATCATCCAAAGTCACTTCAACGCCAATGGCATCGGCCATCGCAATTAAGTGCAGCACTGCATTGGTAGAGCCACCTAAGGTAATGGTCAGCGTAATCGCATTCTCGAAGGCTTTTTTAGTCATGATGTCGGACGGCTTAATATCATGTTCAAGCAAGTACACAACAGCTTTTCCGGCATCAATACAGTCTTGCTTTTTGTTATCTGAAACCGCATTTTGCGCAGAGCTATTTGGCATGCTCATGCCCAAAGCTTCAATCGCAGAGGCTAAGGTATTTGCTGTGTACATACCACCGCAAGAGCCCGCGCCTGGGATCGCCGTTTTTTCAATATGTTCCAATTGAGTGATGGGGATATCGCCCGCAGCATAACTGCCGACTGCTTCAAATACCGACACGATATCAGTGTGGTTTTCGCCTGGTAAGATCGTACCACCATAGACAAAAATAGAAGGACGGTTCAAGCGTGCTAAACCCATCAAACAACCCGGCATGTTTTTATCACAGCCACCAATGGCAATAATACCATCGTGCCCCATACCGGCTGATACTGCTTCTATAGAATCGCAAATAACTTCCCGAGAGACCAAAGAATACTTCATACCTTCAGTGCCCATAGAAATACCGTCAGATACAGTAATAGTGTTATAAATAACGCTTTTAGCACCTGCGCTATCTACACCTTTACCTACCTCTTCTGCCAAGGTATTAATATGCATGTTACATGGCGTCACCATTGACCACGTTGAGGCAATGCCCACCTGAGATTTTTTGAAATCCTCGTCGCTAAACCCTACAGCCCTTAACATTGAGCGACTGGGTGCCTGAGCGGCACCGTCTACGATTTTTTGTGAATATTTGCGCGGTTTATCTGTATTCATATCTTTTTCTGCATTTTCAACATCGATAAGCGCACTATAGAATTGTATAAACAAATTGACAATCTAAGCGCATGAATTAATTAGTCTTATTTAGATTGTTTTTGTACAAGGATCGCCATCTGAGCATCTTGAAAATGTAAAGCCTGATGGATCAGCAAACCTGAGGGGCCAAGAGCCGATGAAGCATGGAATGGGTGTTTGTTGCTTTTTTTGAATTTACCATCCTACAAAAGTGAATGAGTGTGATCCCCAAGGGAAACTGTTGGTCTCATTAACAAGCGGCGTTGTTGTAAATAGCATATCAGCCAGTTACGAAATATGACAGTCAGCTTTGTGCCCAGACTGTGTAAAAACTATTGATCAACTTTTGGCCTAAGTACAAGATACTTATGATCAATGAATCTTAGTTAGCGATCCAACTTCGAGACCGAGTTTAGTATAATAAGCGGGTAAGCCAAACAAGAGAAAAGCTGATATGTCTCATCATATTAAAGTCCATTCAAGACACCAATCGACACTCTTCCCAGAAGCAATAGATGACTTTGTTACCGAAGACAATCCAATACGAGTTATCGATATGTTTGTCGGCCCACTTGATTGACTAAGCCTAGGTTTTGAAAGTGTTAATGCAAAGCTCGCCCAAGCTATCATCCAGCAACAATGCTAAAACTCTACATTTATGGTGACTTAAATCGCATTTAATCATCTCGTCGGTTAGAAAAAGAGAGTCACCGCAACGTTGAATTGACCCACCTTAACGCTACAAAACTATCATTCTGTGATAACGCTAATATTCGGTGACTAAGACATTTGATAGGTTGGGTATGACTCGGGACTAAGTTTAGTGATCGTATTCTGAATTTTTACACAGCCTGTGCCAATAGCCGCCATTGAGCTTTTGAAAAATCAACTTCACTGACCCCATCGATTTCATTCAGCTTCAATAATTATATCAACTGCTCTATCTAAAATCTTTTAGAGTGAAACCTTAAGGTTTCATTTGACACTTTAAGGTATCATCTGATACCTTAAGGTTACATTGTAATTTAGAGGAATTAATATGCAAACTAAAACGGAATTAACGCCTGCGATCGAACAACACTTCTTAACACTCATTGCTAAGTTATCTACGATATTCGGGCTTCTTTTCATCACTGACAGTATCTATACCCTAATAGAAAGTGTATTCCCAGACTCTACATGGTTAAAAATTATCGTCGGAACGTTTGGGCTAATTCTATTCATCGCTATGGGAGTGAGTTTATTTAAAGATCTGAAATTTCAAGGTAAATTAAATCGCAAGACACTTTGGTATGGTAAATTTACCGATGAATATATTAGCTATGCCAGTATGAAGGGCTACCAATACAGCTGGAATGTAATGAGTATCCTACTGCCTATACTACTGATACTCGCAAGCTTGAATGAACGAATTGAATACTTACCTGAATTTCTCAGCAGCATCTCAATTCTTGAATTTATTAAACTGAACTTTGCGATATTAATGCTTAGTTATGGTTTGCCCATACTATATATGCTGCGTAGAGAGCAGGATTAGCATGCTTGACAATAATATTGCAAAGCTTCGGGGGAAACTTAAAATATCTCAACAAGACCTAGCGGATGGTATTGGGGTATCTAGGAAAACCATAAGTACAGTGGAAACGGGACGTTTTACGCCATCGGTAGTGATTGCATTAAAACTGGCGGCTTATTTTCAAGTTACAGTAGAGAGTATTTTTAGCTTCGAAGAGTAAAAAATAAGCTGTTATATGTTGTTCACAAAATGGAGTTTCAAATGAGAAAAGAATTCGAATTCAATGTTAAAGATCATAAAATTAAAGTTACTAATTCATGGCTTCATGGGGCCAAGCTCTATGTAGATGGTGATTTTCGCGATTTTGATAAGAGCCTATCTGCAAATGGAAAAGTTGCACTTTTATCTGCTAACCTAGGTGACTTTGGTATTTTAGAAATATTTCCTGTGGCATTTTTTACTGTAGAGATAGATGCTTATTTAGTATTTGATAATACAAAGCAGCATATTTTTAGTTCTCATAAACGCTTGAGTTTAACTGAACAAAGAACAGCGTAATAAACTTATAACAATAACTTCAAACAGAAAAAATACAGTTGACTATTTACACTCTGTTCAAAATTTATCCAACTATATTTTTATGCTTAAGTAAGCATAATGATAATTTACTCAGAATAAACAAGTTAAGTATGGAGATTTAGAATGTAGGGTCAGATATTTATTTTTATTATTGGAGTTTTTGGTTTAATCGTAGGGCTTCAGACAGGTGATTATTTTTGGGCCTTTTGTGGTTTAGTAACTTTACCCTCTGGTATTCACCTTATTTACAAGTTAAAAACAGATAAAAACATCTGGGATAAATCAAACATATAACAAGTAGTTTAACGAATTCGCCAGTAAACAACGCTCGTCCGCTAACTCGGCGTTAATGTGCGCTTTAGAGCTATAGCTCAATCATAAACCGAATATCCCCTATGTCTATAATTCGCTCAAAAAAGCCTATCGTATTTGAGCATATTTTCGTGTTTGAACGCTTAAATCAGATGTGTGGTGTTGCCCAAAAAGCGATAATAATTATCATTCTGTGAGGCTTTCACTAATTACTCGAAACTCACGGTTGCCTTTTCACTTATTTATCACCATCGATATAAATATTGTTTTACTCACCCATTCAGCATCAGGATCTGATTCCCATCCTATTTTATAGTCTAAACGGTTGATACCAAAGCTTGTGCTTAACTGGTCTTGACTATCTATCAACATAAAATTCACTGGTTGGGTTATATTCTTGATCGTTAAATCCCCTAAGACTTGATATCCCTCTTCAGTCATTTCAATCTTAGTACTCACAAATTTTCCGAGAGCGTGGTTTTCGACATCGAACCAGTCAAATTCAGGTAACGTGCTGTCGTAAATACTATCTCCTGTTTTTGCAGAGCTCATGTAAAAGGTGGCAATGATACTAGGATTGCTTTGAGGTGGCAGTGTGAGTGTGGCCTCCCAGCGCTCAAACTTACCTTCGAAATTCATACCTGCATGCTGGCCAGAAAAAGCCACAGAGCCTGATTGATGACTGCTTTTAAGTTCTGCTTGGACAACTGTTGTAGCTAAACTTAAATACAGTGCAATGAAAAATGACATCAGCATTCCCATCGAAAACGTTCTGTTTAAAAACGAGCTATTTACAGGAGTCTTCATTTTTTATTCCACCACATTCGGCTAATTAAATTTATATTATGTTTTTTCTTGTGCCACAAGAACGCACCAACATGGCCAACAATAGAAGTAGCAAGAATAGCGGCGGTTATCCAGTGCACATTGTTAGCCAATACCTGTAGCGTTTTATTTCTCGCCACTCCTGGAATATGTGGCCACTTAATCCAGTCCACAAACACAAACGTGGGTAAACCAAACGGACTAGCCGACACCATTAACCATCCGGACAAAGGCATAGTAACCAGTGCTACATAAAGAAATATATGCCCCAACTTGGCTTTGAACACCTGTTGGGGGTTAAGACTATCAGGTAAGGCCGGAGCCTGAGTAAACACCCTTGTTCCTATCCTCAGGATCAAAGCCCAAAGGATTACCACACCCGAGGCCTTATGTATTTGAAAAACCCGGTATTGGTCAGCCTTGCTAATATCGGCATTGACCATGTAAAGACCGCTGGCAAACATAAATAATAAAGCGAGTGCAATAGACCAGTGCAGCACAATACTAAGGCTGTGGTATCGTTGTAATGAGGGTGTCATTTTTTTGATTCTTCGCTTAGCTACTTATCAGAATGTATGAATTCACCTTCTATCAAAACCTCTACACTGTCACCTATACTTGGTATATATTTACCCATCCCGAATTCTGAACGCACTATATTAGTCGTCGCAGAAAAACCCAGAGTCGGTTTACCCGTAAATGGCTGTTTTGTCATAGCACCATTTAACACTACGTCTAAAGAAATAACCTTGGTGACACCTAAAAAGGTTAGATTGCCTTTCATCACAGCCGTTTTTTCAGTAGTCATATCGATAGAGGTTGACGCAAATTTAATGTTTGCAAATGTTTTAGCATTAAACCAATCTTTTTCAGTCGCTAAAATATTATTGAAGTCTTTTTCAGCAGCATTGGGGTAAGCAGTTTGTATGGACATAGGGTTAATACTGGCTGTGACTTGGCTTTTTGTTATATCACTTGCGTCGTAATTAATAGCAGCATCAAATTCTGCAAACCGAGCAACATAGTTTGACAGACCTAAATGAGACACCTTCCAGACAATCGATGCATGGCTTAAATCTACCTTATATTCACCTGTTGGCATGTCATTGAAGGTACTTTTTGCAAACGCCCATGAAATACAGCTCGATAAACCTAAAACAAAAACGATGGCACTAATTTTGACTAATTTCATACTAATAGCTCCTTAAAATTCATTGGATATTCATTAGTTACGAAATGTTCTAGCAAATTGCAGCCAACATAGACTGTCCTATTTCAATATAGGCATTGGCATCTTCACTGCCTTTGACTTTAAGGTGATCGGCAAAACCAAGTCGAGCACTCATGGCAAACCAAAATACAGCACTGATGAAGCTAACGATACGCCATAGCGTCGACTTTGCCCATTTAAGCGCAAAAGTGATGGAGACTACGTAGAGTACGAACCCGGCTAATTTAGATGATGCCCAACCATTCACAAAAGGATACAAGTTAAGGGGATTAACAGAAACCAAATAAATAAACGTTAGAATAAACAGGGTATACAAAATATGTGGTCCAATTTTCAGGAGCTTATTATTGACCTTGTCAGAGCCTTTCATTGTTAACACAAAGTTAATAATGAAGAAGATAAAAGTAAGTGTAATTATCGTCAGGTGGGCGTGCTTAACTATCATGTACATGTTGTTGTTCCCTAGAGTTTTATTATTTATAACTATTACTTAAATCATCAGTAAATAGTTTGCTCGAGCCAGCCAGAATCATATCAAATTTGAAACCTGTGGGATCAGAGCCGTTGATATTATATAGCATCAGTAGCTTACACGTGAATAGTTACTTTTGAGTTAACACCGTAAGGAGTTTCTTAACTTAAGAAGTACATATTTAATTTATTTGGAATCGGGCGGGGATATATTACATCCGCACCCTGTGGTAGTTGTCGAGTCCATGACTAATAACAAAGTGTTTTTTAATCTGCAAACACCAAAAAATATTAACACTATTATCCTAGGTCTAATCGATATTATAAATATTGCACATTACATTAGCATTATTCTCATACAGACTAATCCGAATTTTTAACACATTAGAAATTTATTATTTCTTGGAGTGACGCTTGCGTGTTGTTTGGCGTGTTGTTTGGCGTTTTTTCTGTTGCTTAATTTTATCCAGCCAAACAGAAATAATTACTGCCCCTATCAAACCAACAAAAAAAACAACAATTGCGACGCCTGTCCAAAAACAGAGTTGTTCATAAACACAAGGTAAGCCTATCTGAATTCCGCTTTTGTTCACAACAAACTTCTACTCACCTAACAATAAAAAAAGGTTATATTGCATGGAAAAGTAACAAGGTTGCAATAAAAAATGAATAAAATAAAGCCGCTAAATTTAGCGGCTTTATTAACAATAGTAAAATTGAAGGGGTCTAAAATCTCACTTGTTAATCTTTACTCTCTGCTTCAGGTTTAGCTGCTGCTGGCTTAGCTACTGCTGGCTTAGCTACTGCTGGCTTAGCTACTGCTGGCTTAGCTACTGCTGGCTTAGCTACTGCTGGCTTAGCTGCTGCTGGCTTAGCTGCTGCTGGCTTAGCTGTTGCTTTTGTAGAAGAGGCTTTGGACGATGTTTTAGTCGCAGTTTTGGCGGGAGTTTTTTTTGCAGTTGTCGTTGTTTTTTTCTCAGCTGCTTTTTGTTGAGCTAATTTAGCGACGACTTCAATAAGAGTATCAACACGTTGCGATAACATATCAACTTGCTGATCACGACTTTCGTTACCAAAACCAAGCTTAGCTCTTAGTGCTGAAATTTTGTCCTTTAACATATTTTTGGCCTCTATTTTTGCTTGTAATTGCGTTTCTACCGACTCACCTTTTACTAGTAAGTCATTTACAAATGCGGATCCATCAACAAATAGTTGGTCAAACTTATTAGCCGCTTTTTCACGTCCAATGTCATAAGTACCAACTCCAGCTAACCAAGTTTTATGTACTAAATCTATAGTTTTTTTAGCCGTATTCAAATTGATTCTCCTAATATCTTAGCTCACGCCAATACAAGATAAAAAATTAAATACCCAACTTTAAACCAGAACTTATGGCTCTATGATTACGCTGGGTATCAAAACAATTATTTTGCAGCTAGTTTTGCAACAGCGTCAGTTAGCGCATCAATCTTTGCTGATAACTCTTCAACTTTCTGATCATCAGTTGTGTTGTCTAGACCGAGTTTTTTACGTACTTCTGCAACACGCGTTTCAACTTTGTCTTTTACTTGAAACTTGTCTTTGGCTTCAGTTTCAATTTTAGAACCTTTTACGACTAGTTCATCGAACATTTTGCTCGCTTCGACACTGATTTTTTCGTAACGACCTTGTGCTTCATCAAAACTTTTACCATATGCACCCAATCCTGCAAGCCATATTTTACGTGCAAATTCTTCTGCTTCGTTCACTTTACCTTTGATAGAATCTAATTTAGTCATGGGTCTTTCCTCGTTTAAATAATCGGATTGTCTGGATTGAGGATAATGTTAAAGAAACGAATTAGAAACTGCATACTAATTGAACAGATAATTTGATTTTTTTGAAAAGAATCACATGTCGTTGAAATACATATGATTTTATTATGAATAGATGCGGCTGATAAAATAACCAGCCGAATTATAGTTTTATAACAGACTAGTCTACTAATCCTTTTGGCATATCTGCGCGTAATTCTTGCCAGATTTTACCACTTTCGATGCCATAGTCTCTGATCACCAAAGGAACACTTTCGTAATCGCCTTTCACAGCAAGTTCGAGTAATTGCTTGTAATAACTGCGTGTTAAATCCCTAGATTTTTGATTCGAAAAATAATAACCGCCAATACGTGAGTATAACCCTCTAAAGCCATTCATCATTAATACATACACAGGATTACCAGAAGCAAATGCTAAATCATGATTTAGTTGATAATCGCATTGAGCAAAGGTTTTACCATCATCAGGAACATCACTATACCACTTCAATATTTCGATGGTTTTGTCCTGTTGATGACGGATAGCGCCGCGGATAAACACCGCGCTTAAATTAGTTCTAGCGGCTAGCAGGTGGTCAACAAGTTCAGGGATACCATCTTCATCGAGTCGAGCTAAGGTTTCTAATATATTAAGACCCGAGGTTTCCCAGAAATTATTAACCTTGGTGGGCTTTCCATGTTTGATAGTTAACCAGCCGTCACGTGCTAAGCGTTGCAATACTTCACGCAAAGTCGTTCGAGTGACACCAATCAGTTCAGATAATTCACGCTCTGCGGGGAGAATTGTACCTGGAGGAAAGCGACCACTCCAGATAGATTCCACTATATATTCTTCAGCGAACCCTGCCGGACTTTGTGCCTTGTATATCATCAACCACTCACTTCCATATTGTTTGTTTTTTTATTTATTATAGACTGATTGTACCAGATGAATTTTACTGGTAACAACGAAACTTTGAATTGTTAACAAAATATTGCAGAAAGCAGAAAAATTTCACTTAAATGTGTGCTAACTATGGGATTTTGAGTTTATTATTGGGTACACTCTGCAAATCGTTGATTCAATAATTATAATATTCAGCAAGGAGTTTTGCTTATGCAAATGTCGGTACCTCAAGCGGTAGCAGCCAATTTTTTGGGAAAAGCCCCAAGTTGGTATAAACAGGCTATTGTCGCCTTTCTTATCATCAATCCCATTTTATTTATATTTAATCCTTATATAGCAGGCTGGGCGTTAGTACTAGAATTTATTTTCACTCTAGCGATGGCATTAAAATGTTATCCGTTACAACCGGGTGGTCTCTTGCTGATGCAAGCGATGTTTATTGGTATGACAACACCAGAACATATGAAACATGAAATGGTGGTGAATATTGAGGTCATCCTACTCTTAGTGTTTATGGTGGCCGGTATCTACTTTATGAAGGGGTTATTACTTTATCTGTTCACTAAATTACTGATAAAACTTAAAAACAAGATTGCACTATCTATAGCATTTGCTGCTGCTTGTGCGATTTTATCGGCATTCTTAGATGCGCTAACAGTTGTGGCAGTTATTATTACGGTAGGTTTAGGTTTTTACTCTATTTACCACAAAGTTGCATCAGGTAAAGACTTTCATTCTGAACACGATTACTCACACGACGATGAAGTGCCTCACCTTAGTCGTAATAATTTAGAAGACTTCAGAGCATTTTTACGTAATCTGATGATGCATGCCGGAATAGGTACTGCATTGGGTGGGGTAATGACTATGGTAGGTGAGCCACAAAACCTAATCATCGCAGATAAAGCTGGGTGGGACTTTGTGGAGTTCTTTATTCGCATGTCTCCTATCACTATTCCAGTATTTTTTGCCGGATTAGCCACTACTTTTATTGTTGAAAAATTTAAACTGTTCAGTTACGGCGCAGAATTACCACCAGTAGTTAGGCAAATATTGACTGATTATGACAAAGACGTCGAAGCTAACTTAACCACTCAAGATAAAGTTAAATTAGCGGTACAAGGTTTGATTGCCGTTTGGTTAGTTGTAGGTTTAGCAGGGCATTTAGCCGCAGTTGGATTAATTGGGTTGTCTATTATTGTTTTGACTACTTCTATGGGCGGTGTAATTGACGAGCACTCTATAGGCAAAGCCTTTGAAGAAGCTTTACCCTTTACTGCTTTGTTATGTGTGTTTTTTGGTATCGTGGCGGTAATCATCGACCAAGGCCTGTTTAGTCCTGTGATTAACTGGGTATTAACCTTTGAAGGTAAAACACAGTTAGTCATGTTTTACTTAGCCAATGGTTTGTTATCCATGGTCAGTGACAACGTGTTTGTTGGTTCGGTATATATCACTGAAGTGACAGCAGCACTTAATAGTGGAGCCATAACCCGTGACCAATTTGATTTATTGGCGGTTGCCATTAATACCGGAACTAACCTTCCTAGTGTTGCCACACCTAACGGTCAGGCCGCTTTTTTGTTCTTACTAACGTCAGCTATAGCACCACTTCTCAGATTGTCTTATGGCACTATGGTGTATATGGCATTGCCTTATACTGTGGTATTAACACTCGTTGGCTTGGCTGCGACTTACTTCGGATTATACGACTTAACACAGTGGTTGTATGACATGCACTTTATTGAGCATCACTCTGGGATGGCACCCGGCAGTGAAGCTATACCTCACTAAACGAGGATGCACTTTGCTAAATAAACTATCATCATTATCTACTGATAAAAGGGCGTGGGGACTACTATTTGTCTCTGCGCTGTGCTTAGAAGTTGCCGCATTGTATTTCCAACATGTTACAGATTTACGCCCTTGCATCATGTGTATTTACCAACGAACTGCCGTGTTTGGGGTAATGTTTGCTGCGATACCAGCGATGCTAGTTAATAATCTATTCACCCGATTAATTGGTTATATCGGTTGGGGAGTATCCGCTATTTGGGGTTTACTTATAGCCATTGAACATGTGAATATTCAAACTGCAGTCAACCCATTTTTTGCTAGCTGCGAGTTTGTGCCTAATTTCCCTAGCTGGGGGCCCTTACATGAATGGTTGCCGAATATTTTCGGTGCAACAGGTGATTGCGGTGATATAAACTGGTCATTTATGGATATGTCTATGCCGCAATGGATGATTGTGATCTTTGCAATTTATTCAATAATTTGGGCTGTCATCTTGGCTAGCCGAGTATTGGTTAAACGTAGTCTGTGATGCTAAGCACAGATTAACAGGTTCGCTATTGGCTCAAACCAATAGTTGTGGGCTTGAATAAATATTAAATGCAATTGCTGATCCAGTCGAAGATTGTGACGATTTTACAAAGCCAAGCAGGCAGATATCACAATCTTTGGCTAAATCGATGGCTAAACTAGATGGAGCCCCCATAGCAACAATATAACGAATATTTACCATGGCCGCTTTTTGTACCAGTTCAAAACTGGCTCTTGAGCTTAACACCACACCTAGGACTGACTCATCTGAATGACTATCAACTGCCAACATGTCCAAGTTGGCGCCTATTAGTTTATCAAAAGCATTGTGTCTGCCCACATCTTCACGCACATCCAAAACTTGTAAACGTTGTTCAGTTTGGTCTGCTCGAACAGCCAAATCAAATAGCCCCACACCATGATTACCACCCGTTTGACCGAATATCACTTGTTTGTCTCTTAATTGTTGTGTCAGTGAGTGAATAGCGGTAATCGCAAGCAAGGGGGATTGGGCATCTCTGGTGAAGCCTTGAGGTAATTGCTCTAAAATATTTTCGATGCTTTGCTGGCCACATACTCCACAAGCTGAATTCATCACTTCAACTCGTTGATATGCAACAAGATCAAAATTTGCCCCTGCAGCCAAATTGACTTGTACTCGATTGGTGGACTGGTTTTTCAAGCGCCCCGTGCCTGTATGTTTAATTGAAGAAATTTTTGTGATGTCCTCAATGGCTCCACTTGAATATAACCAGCCTCTAACCAAATTCAGATCGTCACCAGGGGTGCGCATAGTGGTAAATAATAATTTTGGAGGCAAGTTCGGAGCAGCAGATAACCATATTTCTAAGGGTTCTTCCGTCACAACCACATCGTTACAGGCAATACACTCTGGAATTGCGTCAAACTCGCCAGAGTGAGAGATTTTAACTACCGAATACTGTTTAATAGATTTCAAGACAGAAGGCTACAACAAATAAGAATGACGCCTACGCTACCTTAGGCGATTAAAAGGGTAAAGATGTAATACCTAAAATAAATATCCAGCCTGCAAAAAACAACTTTAGATTTTTGGCTGAGAAATACAATACCAATTGTTTGGCTAAAATACCGCCTACTATTGCACCAGCCCCAGCAAAGAGTACCACTGGCCAATAAATCGCTTGTGTAATCAGTAAGTGAAAAATTATTCCTCCCCATACCGTCAACGCACTCAAAATGACGGCAGCAGCAATCGCAAAAGTGACATTAAAGCGACGTATGATTAAATACACCGCCACCAACTCGCCGACCCCGATGGATAACCAAGCAGTAATTCCCCCCCCTACTAAAGCAATGGTTGGCAAAAAGATATAGTCAAACAAAGTCAGTTCGGTATTAAAGTTTTGATTACTCAACAAAAATACTGTTGCAAAAATAGCTAATGCTAAGCCTATTGAAAAAACCCCAAAACCGGTATGCAAACTGTTGGGATCGCTAAAATGAGCAAAAAATTGAGGGTTAATTTGCACCATCCACAGACCTAAAACAGAAGGTGGAACAGTTAACAATAGGGCCTTACCTAAAGGTTGCCAATATGCAGACTCTGGCAGGTTACTGGCTTTAAGCTGTTTGTAAAACGCCCACCATGTCAGGGCTCCAGCGGTCATACCGCAACACTGGATTGCAAAACTGGTAGCAACAGAAGTGGCAACAGAAAAATCCATTTGATTGAAAAAAGGCACAAAAACAACACCGCCACCTGCACCAGTAGCATTAGCAAAAATAGCACCCAACAGACCCAAAAAGACAAAACCTCCGTATTCTTGTATTAGGGTGAGTGTCTGGGTTTGCCAAAACAATATGACTAACCATACAAACAGCAAAAATACACGAATATGCTTGGCAGACATTTTTAAAAACATAAAAATCACATGACCTATACTAGGAAATAAAAAGCGGACTCTGCCAGAATATAACAACTGAAACAAAGAAAAGATCAACAAATGGTTAAACTAAAACACAAACATGACTCGGTTACTTTAACCCTGCAACCCAATCGCTCAGCTAATTGGCGACAAAATAAAATTATCATTATGGTTATGGCAGCATTTGTAATGGTTATTGCGATTGCGTGGAGTGTAGTAGGTGTTTGGATAATTTTGCCCTTTGCGGGTTTTGAAGTGGGATTATTAGCGTTTTTAATGTATCGCGTGTCCTATTCTACTTATCAAAAACAAATAATTACCATTCATTCAGACAAAGTCATATTTCAGGCTGGCGTGTATTACCCCAAACGTTTTCATTCATTTTGTAAAGACAAACTGTCAGTAAAAACCATTGATGCACAAAGCGAGTTCGAACAAACCCATATCACCTTAGATGATGGGCATCAGACAATAGTCATAGGCCAATTCTTAAATCAGCCAGACCGAATCGCCACATTAGAGCACCTTAAAAAAGCCAATCTGCATATACATATTGATAAGTGGTGGAAAACCAGATGAAAACAATCAAGACATTAAATAGTTGAGGTAAACCTGCAAGTAAACGATTTAACAGACTTATTCTGTCCCTTTCGAATTATTATCAATCACCCGCTGTGTGTGGCCCAGAGAGTAAAAAGTTGAGCCTATCTCGGACATGATAAATTGATTGCTCTGGGTCATTACCAATCTGGCATCTTTTAAAAAATCAACCAATTGTTCTTCCGGCATATCTTCAGCCTGGTATGCAGCGGCCTGCTCTTTTGCCTGCCCCCACTCCACAAACTGAGACAATTTAGCCGTTTGTTGCACTAGCGCGCTAAGCCGAGTGTCTTTATCAAGATATTGCTGCAAGGCTTTAGCATTATCGGGGTCCCCTGCAACCACCAGCGCACCATTTTGCAGTGTTACTGCTACCTCAGACTCAAGATCAAAGTTTTTCGCCAAATGTGCGACTTCTCGGTTAAGTTTTTGTTGATTAAACTGGTAGTAGTTTTCAACAAGGTTAAGATCAATATCGATTTCACCGCTTTCCATTAGTGCCAACGTTTCTTCAAACTTTCCATTATTCAATCCACTTTCAAGCACATCGAGACCAGCACCAACATTTTTATTTTGATTTTTTGCAAGTGCTTGAAGCACTTCATTGGACTTTTCACTGTCACCCATGTAATTAAACAGAGATAGAGAGTTGCTAATAATTTCCATGATGATCACTGCCTACGTTATTTAGCCATAACCAAGCAACTAACACGCCAGTATGATTCATATTTGTAAAGGTACTGTGTGCACCTAGGTAAGGGGTTTAGTGGTATATATTCCAGCACAAAACCCAAAATATCAATTTTAGTCAGGCAACAATTTGCCAATTATTGGATATATGGTATTAAAATGTCACTATTGAGTAAAAAGCAATGAGTTATTCAATATAAAAAGAGCTCAGTCCAGAGCAGGCGGCCCATTTTAAGGCTGACTTAAAAAGCGATACAGAAATGCTGAAACCCGGTTTAGTGTATGAAATTGTGGCTGATAGCGTAAGAATTCCGCGCAGTGAATAAAACTGCCTGCTACTTTTGCCGATTGTAGAATGGGTATTAGCGGTCACTGCCGTCTGTGGCAATGACCGCTTTACAAGTGCTACTTAACTTAAAACTTCAGTACATTAATTTCCAAGTTATTTAACTTATTCTCAAGACCAGTATGATACAGCGCTTCAATCGCTTTGGCGCCAGAGTATTCAGCCACAGTGACTTTGTTATTCATGTGCACCGCAAAACTTTGCCAAGCTTTTGCATAGCGCTGCGCAAAACCAGCATGACCCCATTCGCCGGTACGTTTTTTCACTTGGCTAGGAGCAAAGAAAAACTCACTGTCTAAGTACCCATCAGGTTTATCTTGCTGCGCATCCACATCAGTCGAACCAATTAGGACTAACTTGCCGAGATGATTAGCAAACTGTTTTTGTAAATTCAGCAATAAACTCTTGTTGCCTGCAAAATCCAACACCCAACTAGTCTTATCTTGACCAAGTTGGACAATTTCATCATAACTGAGTACTTGATCGTAACAGTCTAAGTCTTGGGTAAAAGTTTTGTTGCTAGCTGAAGTTAAGCCAATCACTTGATAGTCTAATCCCCGTTCGGCTTTATGTTTCATCAACAAATGCGCCGCACCATAAGCCGTTTTACTAGACGCACTGGTTAATATCACTTGTTTAACAGGTTGCGCAGCAGCGACTAAGCCTTCGCCAACATAATCATCTAGTACAAAAGACGTCATAAACAATGGGCGGTAATTTAGTTGCCATGCTTCTCTCTCAACTTGATAACCGGGATCAGTTGCACAACGTACATAGTTATCATATACAGGTGAGATACTTTTACGTTTTTCACTGATATCAAAAAAGTGAGTAGGCGATATTTTACCTGCTTTGATCACTAAATGGCTTGCCATAGGCAAGTACCCAAATACTTTTTCGCCTACTTTTACATCAGCATGATTTGACTCAAGCACAGTGGCAAACCCCCACATAGGTACTATGCCCCAAGCGTCATCAGCAGGGAAAAAGCCCCAATAGCCCATTTTGTCGCCGAAAACAGAGTAGGTTACATTATTGGCTGAAAAACCAAAGGTATCGATTTTCAGCAACACCTCATCGGCGTTTAATTGTGTGCTATCTAAGGTTTTTTCAACCATCTTGGTATTGGCCACATTGGACTTTTCAATCCAAATTTCGGTGACATTATGTACTTCGCTCATTTTGTTTCGCCCTAAAGTGAATTTATTCTGATAGATTAAGTATAAATACTTAAGCTCTTGATACGGCATCACGATTTTGAATGCTGTGAAATAACCCTAGATGATTAGCTCAAAGGTAAAACAACCATGCAAAACACTCCCCCTAAATTTGATATGATAATATTTGGTGCCACCAGCTTTGTTGGGCAAATATTAACGCGATACATGCTTGCTCAGTTTGCCGTTGAAGGTAAACTTAAATGGGCGATTGCCGGGCGCTCACAAAGTAAATTAAACGAATTAAAATTATCGTTAGGTGCAGCAGGAGAGACACTTGATATCGTAGTCGCCGATGCAGCAGATGAAGACAGCTTACACTCATTGTGTGTGTCAACCCGAGTGGTTATATCAACAGTTGGACCTTATGCACTTTATGGTGAACCTTTAGTGAAAACTTGTGTGGCTTTGGGCACAGATTATTGCGATCTAACGGGTGAAGTGCAATGGATAGCCAAAATGTTAGAGCGTTATGAAGACCAAGCTAAAGTAAGCGGTGCACGTATTGTTAATAGTTGTGGTTTTGACTCTATCCCGTCTGATTTAGGGGTGTATTTTTTACAGCAACATGCCAAACAAAAATTTGGTCAGACTTGTAGCAGTATCAAAATGCGGGTCAAAAAAATGAAAGGTGCAGCATCAGGTGGCACTGTTGCCAGCATGACCAATATATTTAAAGAGGTGGCGAGTAACCCTGCCCTGCGCAAACTGTTAGCTAATCCCTATGCGATTTGCCCGCCAGATCATGGCAATACTGTGCGCCAAAACAATATGAATAGCCCACAGTTTGACAACGACTTTAACAGTTGGGTAGCGCCTTTTGTCATGGCGGTCATTAACACCCGAATTGTACATAGAAGTAATGCGTTAGTTGAAGATGGCTACAGTCAAAATTTTGAATACAATGAAGCCATGTTAACCGGCAAAGGATTAATGGGCAGTGGTATCGCAGCAGGCGTGGGATTGGGACTAGGCGGCTTTGCCATGGCGGCGGTGATCCCGCCGACTCGCTGGGCAATGGAAAAATTCATGTTACCCAAACCCGGTGAAGGCCCAAGCCAAGACGCCCAAGAAAAGGGTTTTTACGACTTACGTTTTTATGGAAAAACCGATAGTGGCCAAGAAATTCGCTGCAAAGTAACGGGCGATCAAGATCCAGGTTATGGCTCTACCGCTAAAATGTTAGGGCAATCTGCAGCATGTTTAGCTCAAGACATCAGCAAAGATAATGTACCTGGTGGGTTCTGGACACCAGCCAGTATTTTCGGCTCTAAACTAATCACACGCTTAGAAAGTCATGCGGGTTTAACCTTTGAACTTATCGATTAAGCATTAAAAAATCGATTGAGTATCATTACCTTGATGACATCTCAATCGATTACTCCAATATTTAGTCTAACAAAACGACCCAGCAAGTCTTCAACAACTTGGGGCAATACCCATCAGTGGCAATGGTATTGTTGGCCTCAAAACCACTCATGACTTACTTAGCCGCGATGGTGTTGTGCCTCTTGCTTTATCATTCGATACTGTAGAGCTATGGCTCGCAGTCTTACAGACATGGCTATTGCGTTAGTTGTTATGACAGGGGTGGCTTGGGTCGTTGAATCTGCACTGTAGTCAATGCTCAATATCGCTGCTGCCCCTGTTTAAGTGAATGAAACTACTAGCGACTAAATGAGTAGTGGCTATACATCATTTTTCTATAGCATCATAATATTTGAGTTTTCTATAACAAACCCGCAACTGGCTAGCCATGCAACTGCCATTTCAGCATGAGTAAATATTTGCCGTTCATAATACTCATCAGTAGGAGGCAAAAGTCTCTCTAAATGCATCTCTTTAGTCCCATTAGTAGTATAAACATGACAATCCTTGATACAGCCATTAGCTAAAAACCAAGTACAATGTTCTTCAACATGTTTGGCTATTTCTGGCACGCCTAATTCCCAGTCTTCAAATATAGAAAGGATAGCCCACTCTTTACCTATGAGGGGAGTTGCTTTAGCTTGAAAGTCTTCAATATAAGCTATAATGGCTTCTTCGTTCCATCCATCAGAAAAGCGCTGCACAATAACGTTACCACACACTTCAATCTTCCAATCGCCGTGAATTTCAAACATTATGTTCGCTCTTGAGACTGAGAATTTGAGGCTTATAGTTATTTATTTCTGATTCAATCATTATCGAATACCTATTATCATAGTTTGTGAGGGCTACTTTTTGCCCAAAGTATGGGCTGACGCATCAAATTTTCCATGACTCGTTAGTACCATTTTTAGTCGTTAAAAACAGTTTGTATAACTAAAAATCCAATAAGTCATCCAACCATAATTATCAATACTTAGCTTATCAATACATAGATAGTTTAGATGCGTTGCGGGTAACATACCATAACCAGTCCCCCCTTAAACAATCCTGTATAACTTTGCCTTTCTTATGTTTGTACATCGCAGCATCAGCATCTTGAATCATTTGTTCTGAAGTTTTTTGGTATTATATTGAAAATGTTCTAACCTCACACTGTATTCAATTTTGTATGGTTTATTTATTGTTGCATTTGCGTCTGCAACAGCGGCGGCAAATCGCATTAAAGCTCCGGAGATATTCATTTTAGTCATTCATATGCATTTGAAATCATCAAATAATGGTTGGATCCTATGTGTATATTAAGTACAAAATAATAAACCGTTACAATTGGTAAAAATACCTAACTTGATCATGGTAAAACAACAGTAACGTTAAAGAGTCATTCTGTAAGGCAACCCAGTCAATACTTATCAGCATTGCATCTGCAATTAGTCAGTTTGGGATCCTCACTATTTTGTGATGGGTTAATAATATTGTTGTGAATGTCGGTATCCGTTTCGCCAAGTCAACACCTCTTCTATCCAGGACTATTGAATAGATCAGGGATAGCGTTTAATCTTCTTCTGCACCTCAAAGGCGCAGTCAAGCTTCAAAAAAAATAATGATAATTCGAAATAAAAGCTAAGGATATTGTATGAGCCAACCTAAGATGGCCGAGACAAGTAACTACCGCACGTTTGTATTATGGCTACTCACATTAGCCTATATATTTAGTTTTATAGATCGCCAAATCATGGGCGCCTTATCTCCAAGCATCAAGGCCGACCTTGGTTTTGAAGACTGGCAACTAGGCCTCCTCAAAGGCTTTGGGTTCGCTTTACTCTACACCACGGTTGGCATACCAATAGCTTGGTTAGCTGACCGTTATAGCCGTACTAAAATCATCAGCATTTCAGTCTTTTTCTGGAGTTTATTTACGGCACTTACAGGCATGGCTAATAGCTTTACCAGCATGCTGATTGCCAGAACGGGGGTTGGCATTGGCGAAGCAGGCGGCTCGCCTCCATCGCACTCTATAATTTCAGACCTATACCCAAAAGAGAAACGTGCAAGTGCCCTTGGTGTCTATTCCTTAGGCATTCCAATTGGTATCGCCTTTTCCTACATCCTTGCCGGTATCTTGGTTGAGACCCTTGGTTGGCGAGGCACTCTCATCTCACTGGGCGTCGCTGGGATCGTTTTAGCGTTGATTATTGCGCTGGTAGTACGTGAACCCAAACGTGGGCAAATGGAGGGTGATAACATTGTCTTAGAGCCTGTTAGCATTGGAGAATCGATTAAAACCTTAGCCAAAATCCCGAGCTGGTGGGCAATGTGTATGGGTATCGCTTGGGTCAGCTTTGGAGGCTATGCCGTGGCTAACTGGGGAGTCGATTATATTGTGCGCTTTCTTCCTGAATACGCCCCCGGCGTCGGTAATGGTAAGTTTCGCTGGTTGATGTTAATGCTTGGCCTAGTTCACCTTGTTGGCTATGGCGCGGGCACTTACTATGGGGCTGTCATCACCGAAAAGTTAGCTAAAAAAAATATCAGTGCCTATGGTTGGCTACCGGGCGCGGTGCTAATAGTAGGCGTCCCAGCTCTGATTGGCGCATTTTGGGTACAAAATATATATCTTCATTTAGCACTGATAACTGTATATCTAATTTCGGCAGGTGTTTATTTAGGTCCTAGTTTTGCTGCAGCGCAAACGCTGGCACCGATTAACATGCGAGCCATGTCCACAGCATTATTCTTTTTAATATTGAATCTGATAGCCCTTGGCGGAGGCCCAACCTATATTGGTCTAGCAAGCTCTGCGTTAACAGAACAGTATGGAGAAGTGCATGCGTTACGCTTATCGATTACGTCATTAATAGTTCCCTATATCATCTCCATCATTGCCTTCTTTTGGGCCGCCAAAACGCTACCTAAAGATTGGGCTGAGGCTGAAGCGCGTAATGAGAAAATGGTGAATAGTAGCAAATCAGCATCTACTTGAGTCAAATATCGCTTTAGCGCCGCTCAAGTTAGTCAAACAAAAAAGACTGCAACTTTAAGAAGGTAGCGGTCTTTTACTTTTAATGCGCCAAGGTAATATAATTTGCTATCTAAATGGCTCCTCCTGACTACTAAGTAAAGAATAATAGACATACGCTTATATACATATGGGTCATTTGACCTATGTGAATTCACACTAACATTTGGTATTTTCGCGCCCATTATAATAAACCAATAGGTAGCAGTACTAATGTCTCAAAGCAAAAAAGCGATTTACTCATTGAATATAATAACCGCAACTCTTCTTTTAGGTTGCGGAGGTAGTTCTGAAGAATCTGTAGTTACTTTGCCCCAACAAGAGTTGGTTGCAAATCCATCATCCAGCAAAGTCTCATCTGCAGGTGTCATCACTGGCTTTGGCAGTGTTTATGTTGATGGAGTTAAGTATAAGACAGATGCCGCTGACATCAATATCAACGGAAAAAGTGGCTCTGACATATCATCATTGAAAGTGGGAATGCATGTGACCGTCACCTCTAGTGATGATGGCAGTGAATCCCCCGAAGCCTCAACAGTTAGTTACGAGTCTGAAGTGGAAGGAGTAGTTACTGCAATAGATCGCGGTAATCAGACGATTATCATAGCAGGTACATTAGTTTTCTATAACAACCTGACTCATTTCATTGATACTACTGAAGCTAACCTGACTCTGGGTCAGCGAGTAGAAGTAAATGGATATCTAGGACAGGACAATTCTTACCTAGCGACCATGATTAAACTGGACTCCGATACAAGCAATGACGACTCACAATACACCAGAGGATTAATTGAACAGTTAGATACAACGAATAGAACCTTTCGTCTGGATCAATTGACCATTAACTACAATTCTGCATCAGTTGAAGGAGAACTGAGTAATGGTGCTTTAGTTAAAGTAGCGGGTGTACTGACCAACCAAACGATGACTGCATCTAGCATTGAATTAGAGATGTTTGGCGGAAATAGCGACTCATCTTCTGATGACATCTCTCATTATGAATTAGAAGGTATGATATCTGCTTTTGATGCTACCAGCAGAATAATTACCGTAAATGGGTTTTCGTTTACACTGACAGATGCAGTTCAATATGAAGGTGGTACGGAAGATATTTTAGCAGCGGGTATATTTGTAGAGCTGAAATTATCCGACACCAAAGAGGTAGTGCGTATAGAGTTTGATTCTGAAAAATATCGTTTTGATGGTAAAATTAAGGGTGTTATTGAGCAGATTGATTTAGATAATCAATTAATTACCGTGCACGGCGTAGAGTATCAGATTGGCACGACAACACGATTTGAAGATGATGATGAGCAATATTTCAGTTTACTGAACCTACAAGTTGATGATTTTGTTGAATTAGTATTTGCTAAGATTGATGAAGTTAATGTCATACAGCGAATTGAGCGAGAAGACAGAGACGAATTTAACGATGAGTGGGAAATTGAAGGGCCTATCAGTGCATACGATGTTGATACTTCGTCAATCACTGTGAATGGTGTAAGTATTCTTTTGAATAGTAACAGTCTATATCTAAATCAAGGTATTGTTATCGAGGTGGATGATTTCTTTACTGGGTTAGCATTAGGTACATTTGTTGAGATAGAAGGCTATTATGATAGTAATGCTCAACTCGTTATTGAAAAGCTTAAACTGGGAAAAGCTGATGAAGCTGATGATTCATCAGATGACCAGAATGACTCATCAGACGATCAAGATGATTCGTCTAATGATGATACTGCTCAGGGTTATGTAGAAATTGAAGGTCGTGTATCTGAGTTGTTATCAGCCACTAGCTTCACTCTTAATAACTATGAAATACGCTTAGATGAAAGCGCTAAATTAGAATTAAATGGTCAAAACGTCACTCTAGTTGACTTTATGAATGCGATCTCAGTTAATATCGCAGTAGAAGTCGAAGGTGTATGGGTCGAAAATACTTACATTCGAGTGACAGAAGCTGAAATCGAATCAAATAAAAATGACGATTAGACGCAAACGGGCATAACAGTCAAGCGAGGGTTTACTCTCGCTTTTTTTGAGTATTAAATGAATAAAGATAAAATAATATCGTTTAGCCTTATACTCATCATCGCCTTTAAGGTGGTGGATATTTATATCGATTTTAAAAGTGAAGTTAGCTACATCCATTTAGCACAAGAACTAACACTGGTTATTATTTCGTTAGGGCTTTTTATCTATCTAATGAAAGATATTTTTACACGAAGCGAACAAACTAAATATTTACTGCGACAATTACACTCGAGCCAAGTCCAACAAAAAATGCTCAGTGAGCAGTTACAAAGCAGTAAACACAGCTTTTTTGATGCAATTAACGCTCAGTTCGCTACTTGGAAGCTCACAGATGCAGAAAATGATATCGCTCTTTTTTTACTAAAAGGATTAACGACTTCTGAAATCGCTTTGCTAATGAAAAAATCCGAAAAAACGGTACGTAACCAGGCTTCATCTGTGTATAAAAAAGTCCAAGTAAGTGGGCGGCATGAGCTAGCTGCAATTTTCTTTGAATTTTTGGATGATGATTACCAACAATAATTTTATTACCGTTCACCTTGTTCTTACCAATATCCGATAAGTGCATAAGAAATTAAACGCCATACTGGAACAACTATTTGGTTTGGCAAATGAATAATATGCTTTTAAATATACAATTTAACGCTCACATTTACTTAAACATACTCGAAGGTACCTTTAATCGGGCTACAACAACTTGAACTAATTTTTTTGGCTCGCTCGGAGTTACCAAGGTTTGTTCTGGTTAAATGAAAGCGGAACACAAGTGAATGTTAAATGATGCAGCTCTCAAAGAGAGTAAGACGTTGTTCAACAATGCTAACTTAAAATCAAGGGTTTTTAAGCAGTCTTTGAGCATGACTCAATACATCCTCTTACTATTAAATTTTGTTCTGCACCAAATAGACTTTTATTCTTACCCGACTGCTGTAAATGGGCAACCGGTGTGTCTGACGGCTCAAGTCGCTTAGCTTCAATAATATTTCATATCTGCCAAGCATCATCAGCTTTCCAGTGAGATATCCATTCTGGAATATCACTAGCAGGCATGGGCTTTGCGATACCATAGCCTTGTGCCAAATCGCAGCCTAGTTGCAACAGGGCCGTGCCATGTGCAATGGTTTCCACTCCTTCAGCAATCACGTCACGTTTGAATGACTTAGCTAAAGCAATCACACCTTCAACAATGGCCAAATCATCAGCATCAATCAACATGTCGCGCACAAAACTCTGGTCTATCTTAATTAAGTTTGCGGGTAATCGTCTAAGGTAAGTCAGCGATGAATAACCTGTACCAAAATCATCTAATGCAAAATTTACGCCCAGCGTCATACAATCATTCATGATTGTTGAGACATGATTAACATCATTTAAAGCACTGGTTTCCAAAACCTCAAGCTCTAAATAATGTGGTTCAACATCGGGGTGAGCTGCTAGCAATGCCCTTAGCCTCTGTGTAAAGTCCGGTTGCTGTAATTGTACGGCTGCAATGTTTACGCTGATGCTTATAGGGAGGTTAATCCCTGTCTTTTGCCATTGGCTGATTTGTGTCAGTGCTGTATCAATAACCCACTCACCCATTTCAATACTCATGGGGTTATTCTCAATCACAGGCAAAAACTCGATTGGATTTAGCACCCCTCTTTGTGGATGTTGCCAGCGAATAAGCGCCTCAACCCCTGACACCGTGCCTGTGCGCATATTAACCTTAGGCTGATAATAAAGCACAAATTGGTGATTATCTAATGCGCTACGAATAGCTTCTAAGCTTTCCCGCTGCACTTTGACAGCGTCATCTTGAGCCGTATCAAATAAGTGATATCGGTTTTTACCCGATTCTTTAGCCAAATACATGGCTTGGTCGGCATGTCGCATAAGCTGGTCTGCATCTACATTATCTTGAGGGTAAAGGGTGACACCAATACTAGCGGATACATTTAATACCACATCACCGACTGTAACAGGTGTTGAGGTAGCCTGTAATAATCGCTCTAATACTGGTTCACAATCTTCAACTGAGGTTAACTCAGCTAATACAGCAACAAATTCATCACCGCCGATACGGGCTAAGCTATCTTCTTTACGTAACGCCTTTTTCATAAGAACTGAGAGAGCAATCAGCAATTCATCACCGACATCATGCCCATAAGTATCATTCACCTGTTTAAACCCATCTAAATCTAGAAAGACCACAGCAAGTGACTGTTCGTGGCGGCTACACTGCAACATGGCTTGAGATAGTCGGTCTGCCAGTAATACACGATTTGGCAGATTGGTGAGTAAGTCGAAATGAGCAATACGTTCCAATTGCCCCTGATGTTCTTTCAAGGAGGTAATGTCAGTGCATAATGAAACGTAGTGTTGCAGGAGACCAGCAGCATTCTTCACGGCGCTAATGGTAAGCATTTCGGGGTAGATTTCACCATTTTTACGACGATTCCATATCTCTCCTCGCCAATGGCCTTGTGTTAGTAGCGCGTCCCACATGTCTGCATAAAACGCTGGCGATTGACGCCCAGATTTAAGAATTTTTGGATTTTTGCCTAACACTTCCTCAGCAGAGTAACCAGTAATGCGGCTGAAAGTCTCGTTTACATCAACAAGGATCCCCGCGGCATCGGTGATCATGATCCCTTCTCCAGCGTGGGTAAAGACGCTGGCAGCGAGTTCTAGCTTTTCTTCAGTCCGCTTGCGTTGGGTAATATCATGAATGACCCCTACCAGGAAATACTTACCTTTGGGATCTATAAATCGATTTTTCTTTGTCACAATGATCTTAGTTTGTACATCACCAATGGTAAGTGTCTCTTCGCATAAAACCTCTTTTCCGTCTTCTAATACTTTCCTATCTATAGATAAAAAATATTCCCTCTCGCTCGGCGGCACTTTTTCGGCAAGGGTTTTGCCGATTATTTGGCTCCTAGGTAACCCAAAGAGGCTACAAAATGCGTCATTGACAAGCAGCAACCTACATTCCTCGTCCTTTACGAATATTGGGTCTTGGGTATTATTGAAAATCACATTGAGATACATCTCAATATGCTGGGAATTTTCTTCAAATGGACTTAACACAGTTATATCGGTGTTCTTATTTGGCTTCATAATAAACACTTCCCTGTTAGGTAATTCACTTAAGTGATATACAAGAATGCGGCTTAACATTTTAAAGATTTAATGTTCGTAGGATACCTATGATATACCTTCGATTTAATCCCCAAAAGGTTGAATAAGAACTCTACAGCCAATCTTGAGTTTTTACAATTTGAAGTCTTCTTTAATCATGTGCCATTAAGTGACTCTTGGGTTAAGCTACACCAACCTTTGCCTAGTAGTTCCTATTAATCCTCATTTGGCTTTTGCACCTTCATGTTTGAAAGTTGTTGGTTCAATTTTTCGATATCTTTCTTGATAACCATTTCCTTTTCATCTGAAGCGTCGGTAAGTTTTTGTTGAAGTGTTGCGACCTGCTCTTTTATTTGTTCTTTTTCAGTCTCTATCTTTTCAGCTTCCTCCGCTTTATCGAAAACAATGGCTTCAACAGCGTGTGTATTCTGTTCTTTTTTAACCTTTTGTTTTGTTGGGATAACTTTACTGCCGTCTGGCATGGGACGTTGATTCATATAACTGGGAGACATAATTTCAATTTGATTATCGTGCAATACATCCAATACTTCTCTGTTTAGACGAGTTCTGGAGCTGATCAAACTTTTTACGTCTTCTAATTTTCCACTGACCTTGTAAACAACCGAAAAATCTCCTAATTCAACGATATGTATAAATGCGTCAGTCAAACCACAGTTAGTAGCAGCTTGTGTAAGTAAATCATCGACTTTGGAATGATGAATATCGTATCCAAGTGACAGGGTAGTGAAAATAATAGTCCCGGAGGATCGGGTCACCGAGATAGGCCGTGTGATCATGAAAGTATTGGGTAATGCAACCAGATCGCGTACCTCGGTTTGAATTTCTGTATCTAACAAACCTCGTTCCACCACTCGACCAAAAAAATCATCGACTTGGATAAAATCTCCTGCACGAAACGGTTTGGTAACGCGCAGCATTATGCCTGCTAATAAATTAGCAAAAATGGTACTAGAGGAGAAGGCAAAAATACCAGAAATAACAAGCCCAACTAATCCGATGATCTGATTGCGTGAACTTTCACTGACCGGCAAAGCTAATATCACCGTTAGTACGCCAGCAATGGTCAAACCAAGCATGCTAAGCTGTCTAGAAAATAACTTTTCGTTACCTAAGTCATCTTGTCTCTTAATTAATACAATATGTGCCAACCACAAAATGAAAACAACTATAATTAGGGTTAATAATAAAGGCAAAAAAACGTCAACAACGTTAATGATTTTTTCAGTGATAGGCATGCTTTTCTCTGTTATTTGTGTGGGCTAATTAACTACATCTATTAGCGAGTAATAGTTCCAATATTATTGGAAATTATCTTATGAAGATAAAGTAAAAACAAACCACCAAGGATACAATAAAATTGAGGTGGGCTTTGTAGACACTGAACCACTATATAACTCTGAGTTACCCATAAGGTAAAGTGAGTATTGTCTGATTCTAAGTCTGTTGTATAGGGCATAAATAGCGTTTATCCTCACTATACTAAATCAAATTAAAATTGGAATACCTGCATGTTTGAGATTGACACTGATTATTTGATCGTTGGCGCGGGCGCACTTAGCTTATCCTTTGCGGATTCGTTGCTCGAATATGGCGATGGACATATCACCTTTGTCGATCAGCATGCAAAGCCCGGTGGGCACTGGAATGTTGCTTACCCATTTGTGACGCTACATCAACCTAGCGCAACTTATGGGCTCAATTCCATGAGCCTTGGGGATGATCTTATCGATACAGATGGTCCCAATAAAGGTTTTTACCAACTTGCCACGGGAACACAAGTACTGGGTTATTTTGAGCGTGCAATGCAAGAGCGTTTCATCCCAAGCGGGCGCGTTAGTTACTATCCTATGTCTAAGTATCAAGCAGGCTCTAACGGCGAGCACACCATTGTATCCAGTATTTCTGGTAAAAAAACCCGCGTAAATATTCGCCGTAAACTGGTCGATGGCAGTGCCTGGACTGCCTCTGTGCCTGCCACTCACAAACGCAAATTTGAAATTGCTGATGGCGTGCGTTTAACCACACCGGGCAAACTGCCCGAAGCATGGATCACTGATGCGAAGGCCCCTGGGCATTACGTCATAATGGGTGGTGGAAAAACCGCCATGGATGTTGGCGTTTGGCTTATGAACATGGGTGTTGAAGCCTCAAAAATAAGTTGGGTGCGTCCTCGTGAAACTTGGTTGATCAACCGTGCTTCTACTCAGCCCGGCTCAAAGTTCGCTAAGAACAGTGTGGGTTGGCAGTTAGAACAAATGCGCATTGGCGCAACAGCCTCTAACGGCGATGAAATATTCCTGCATTTAGAAAAACATGGGCATATGTTCCGACTTGACCAGAGTAGCCTGCCAAGCAAATTTCATTATCCGACGATATCCCAGGGCGAAGTCGATTTACTACGACAAATCGAACATGTGATTAAAATCGGACGGGTAAACTTAATTGAGCCCGGCGTTTTGCATGGGGTGGATGGTGATGCAGAAGTGCCAGCTGATTCGTTATTTATTGATTGCACCGCAACTGCCGCAACACGCTCAGCAGTGTCGCCAATCTGGGAAGGTGACCGTATAACACCTGCAATTCTGCAAGTCCCCTTGGTCTCTCTTAGCGCATCAGTCGCAGGATTTATAGAGGCAACGTTCAACACCAATGAGGAAAAAAACGCCCTCGCCATTCCAATACAAATGACAGATACCCCTGCAGATTATCCCCAGGCCATGCTGGGCAATGTGATGAACCGAATGCTTTGGTCGCAGAACCCTGCAATCATGAATTTCCTCAACACCGCGCGCCTTGATCCTGCACAGCGAATGAGGAATGCTCTGGGCGATGTCAGCGAAAATGTCCGGCATGACGCTGGTCAAATCCGTTCAGCGACAATGGCCGCATTGCCAAACTTAAAGACGTTAGTGGCAAAAAATCATACGCCAAGAGTCTGCTAGGTCTTGTCTAGTCTCGGCCATTGGTATTGGCTTAATGCGTATCCTGTGACAAATATGTGAGTGAATAGTCTGCATTCGTTAGCGTCTAATCTTGTATTTTCCTTTTAATCCTAAGTGGATCGTCCACATAAATCCACTGAGGGTTAACCACAATGCGGCAATTGCCAAGAACATATTCTGAATATTATTGAAGCTGCCATTGTTACCATAATCCATAAAATGCAGCATAAAGAAAATATCAGCCAAGCGTTTATGCTCATCACTATGCCCGACAATCCTTCCTGAGTTCGTCTCAATAAAGACATTGGTATCAATAACATCATCAAAGTATATTTGCCAAACGGGATTTTGTTGCTTAGGAAAGTCTGGAATAGTTGGTTCTAGCAGTTTAATTTCGGCGATTTCCCCCGGCCCATTATAAGAACGTTTGGCTATTTCAGCGGCTACTTTTTCATCAATTAAGAACTGTTGACTAGTATAAGCATCCACTAATGTATATGTATTTTTAAAATGCGAATAAAGCCCCTTCTCATGTGTCAGTTGATAAAAAGGTTTATCCAAGATGTGTATTAACTCTATAGCCACACTCGATTGATGTTTTAACAACACCATTGAAGGTTCAACCAGACGCTCAGTATCAAGTGGATTTTGGTAGTTGACGTGGGCCTGATAAGTACGGCCTGCAGCTTTAGTAGCATCCATTAAATTGAAATAAATACCACTAAGTAACCACACTAAAAATTGTATACCAACCACAATAGATGCCCATTTATGAAATTTTCTTACCCACTTCATTATAAGACACCTCGCGGCTTATTCTTGTTGGATACGGCTTTATTTTTAAATGGTTTTACAACTAAAAACCAGGTCATTATCAGCCCTAACAAACACCCCAAAATGGCAAAAAACGCCACAACGAACAGCAACCAATTACCGACATCCTCTGCATCTCCATAGTCCATAACATGAAACCGAAACATCCAGTCAAACAAACGCCAAAATGTGTGACGTTTGCCAACAAGTTCTCCGGTTGCTTGAGAAATATAAATAGAGGGTGCGCCGAAGTCATCAAAATTAATACGCCAAGCAGGCAATACTCGAAGGCTTAGTTCAAAAGGAGGATTGTCAGTAATTAATACCACACTTTTCACCTTGCCCAATCTTGAATAATAATGAGCCGCTGCAATGGCTTTTGACTCTGATATCGGTGAAAGTGTTTTCCCAGAACGAGCATCCAGCAAAAACTGTGCAGGTCCCTTTTCAGTGTTGACCACGAAACGATAAACGGTTTGCTGTAAAAATGTCGATAGGCGAATATTTTCTGCACTGGGGTATTCGCTAAACAAGGTACTTAAGGAATACTGAATATCATGTGGATTGATCTTATCTTGGTGATTAACCACAAGGGTATCGCCATGAATATAATCGATGTCAAAAAAGACCATATACGCACCGGTCATCGACCAAATAACGAATTGAATACCGATAAAAAGCATGAGCCATTTATGGATCTTACGGCTCGTTTTTAGTAATTTTTTTACGTTAGTATATTGTTTTAATTTTCTTTTTATAGTCACAAGTATTGATTCTTATATTAAATTTACTTTTTCATTATTTTCAACATTCGACATCATAATAAATACCATAGTGATATGGACAATGACTACATACTCATTCATGGCCCCCCCTTATATGCAGGATTTCTTGTAAACGCTTGATAATTGATTACGCACCGTTTTATCGGATAAATTTCTGTATCGGGCAATTTCTTTGCTATTAAATCCTTTTAAAATATACCATGCTACCTCGGACTCACTTTCAGACAGATACCAGACAACAAATTGTTTGGCGATCACTTCCCCAAATTCCTTTTTCGCTTTAGCTAAATTTTCAACTGCTTTAGCTGAAAGCATGCTCATTTGAGCCATATCAACTTGTAATTGTTTATTATGACGTCGATGTTTTAATACTTGGCAATTCAAACGAATCAGAATAATTAGAGCAAACACTAAAATGACCGCTTCCTGCGCGAGATGAAATATTTTCGAGTCTTGGCTAATATCGGCTAAAACATCTAAAATTCTCGCTAATACTACAACCAAAAAAAGGCCCTTGTTAACTACAAATGCAACGTATCTTTACCCCAAGATACCATGGTACACCGGTCCTAATAGCTAGAAAATCATCTCCAGAAAGCAGTTGGGACAAATGGCCCATTTATCCGAAAGTATGATCAAATTAGATTGTATCACTCTAATTTTTAATTATTTTTTGTTTGGAGATTAAAACATGACTAGTACATCGATTAAAGTATAGGACCTGTTTATCCGATTTTTTCACTGGACAATGGTCGTCACATTTCTCACCCGTTATCTGACTGAAGGAGAAACTAATGTACACTTCTATTCAGGCTGGTACATTTTATTACTACTGAGTCTTCGCGTGATTAGGGGATTTATCGGCACCAAATATGCGCGATTTAGATATTTTGTAAAAACTCCTTCGGTGGTTTTGAAATATGTTCGGATATTGGTTTCAAACACCAATGTTTTGATAAAAAGATATCGGTCACAACCCATTGGGTGGATTGATGGTTATCGCCTTGATCCTGTCGTTAACATTAACCTGCATCAGCGTTGTCATGGTATGCACTTCTGAAGGCAAGCGTTTTATGACTTTGTTACAAGATATTGACGAACACAAACAACATCTTATTGAAAATTTCGCCGGTGATGTATATGAAGAAAGCGATGAAAAATTCTGGGAAGAAACTCATCAATTATTATCTAATTTAACGTTATTCTTGATCTTGCTGCTTATCGCTGGTGTTATTTTGAGTAGCCTTTTACAGCGGCAACACCTCATTAAATCGATGGTTTACAACAGTAAAAAAATTCGACAAAGAATGACATACTAAAAAATAAGCACTCATTATCAATGAAAACTAGCGGACTAAGTACCTTATACCGAACACTCTTGGCCCGTCAGTTTCATATGAAAGTTAAACAGTCAGCGATACTTATCGTACCTTTAACAGTTAGCTTACTGCTTGACGGTAAGTTGATTATTAATAGTGTGAGCACCGTCAATCTCTCGGGCAAGTTTAAGCGCCGCATCGATTTGGCTCTGGGAATCGACAACACCCGATATGCGAACATCACCTTTGCGTGAAACGACATCGATATCAAACGCCTCAAAGCCAGGGATCGACAGAAACGCTATCTGAACCTTTTGGCTCACTTCACTATCAGGAACGCTTGAGCTCTTCGACGAAGTCGGTATCAAAACGTTCAGAGCTTCTGAGGGCTTATTGCAACCCATTAACAGTAAAAGGACGACTGCCGAGAGACTCAATCGCACCTTTAGATAATTTTTGTTCATATGTTTGCCTTTAGTATTAAGTAAGCGTGACCAGTAATGATTTTAACTTTACTACAATCAAGAGTTGAGGGTTATTTGTTGTTAAATTTTTGCACATTCCTGATAGCCAGAATTCCTATGAGTACACCGCTCGTTGAGAACCTGTCTCGTATTGTTATTGACTCTAGTGGGAATAGGATTAATTGTCTCTGGTGGCCATTCCTCACAGACGTGCCATGGGGAAAATGAGTACATTGACCTTGTCAACACTCTTCTTTTTTGACAAAAACTTAACGCTGAACGCTTTATAATGAGCATAATTATTGTGTCTTCTTGTTCGACGCAATAGAAGATAAACACTCTCTTACATAAATATAGTCTGCACGTAATAAGCGTTACGTACTCAAGGTCACTTTTGGTTCTTTAATTAAGAGCAATGAATGTAAATGGTAAGGTTTTAGTAACACCAACAATGAAAAGCCTATAAAAAATTATTATGAACCTGCAATACTTCTGAAACCTAGCGCCTTCTATTTATTCTTTGCAGCGCGGTTATTGTCCAAAAATCGGATTTAAGTTCATTCAAGCCCTGAGTCGCTTCATAGAAGTGCCTGCACGTTATAAATTATAAAGTGCCCAAGGTTTGATATAGATGCAAAATCACAAAGGCGCTCAATAATGAGTCGGATAACGTCCATTAAAAACGACACTTATAAATCTAACTTTTCTGGGCTGCATTTTTAAACTGTGTTGTAAATGCAGGGCAATTTTCTAAAGAAAATTTTATATTTTTCGAGAATATCCATCAGATACTCGAATTAAATGAATCAAACTCGGAATAAACATACCAGTAAAATCTCACTGTGGCATGGTCCCCGCAATACAACCAATTCAGTTAAGTTGCTTTTTGTTATTCTTTATTCTCACAATCACTAGCGCTTTGGTGATCCATATATAACCTAATCTATGGTCGCAAGAATGCATACGCTGGAGAATAAAGCAGCTAGCTGAGTAAACTCAACGTCAGTGGCTGAAGATAGTGTCGGCTGCCCTGTCGCAACACAGAACGGTAAAGCACATTGAAACGAAGGGCTGTGGTTATGAAAAACAAATGCCTAAGATGATAGGCATTCAACTCTTATTAACTTTTTATTGGGCTCATAGCTACGCCTAACCTTGTCCTAGTTGTCGTTACTGTACTGTTCTTCTACTGCCATTTTAGGTGTGCGGTCTGAGCGAAACACTCCCCAGTTTTTCTCAGCAATACCCTCAGGCTGGTCTTCGCCGCCTTTCCACTTTTCGTCGAAGGCTTCAAAATAGTAAGACACAATATGATTGGCTATTAGCCACTGTCGGTATGCGTCATAAAAGACTTTTTGGGCGCTTTCGCTAGCTTCACCGATGATCAAACTTTCGTCACCATTACTTGTAATAGCGCTGGTTGCCCAACCTGATTCACCTAACACAATCTGCTTGCTGGGGTGCAGTGTTTGAATATCATGGAAGGTCTTCTCAGTCCAAGGCAAAGCATTTTCGAGGGTTTGTGAATTCCACATTGCGTAGGCATGCAACACAATATAATCCAGTGCTTGTGCTATTTCTTGGCTCCATGGCTTATTCCAAAAATTATAGTCATCGGCTAGTGTTACTGGCACTTGCGTCTCTGTTTGCACTTTTTTAACCCATCCTAAATACTTTGGGTAGTCAGATATTGCCAGTTTATGTGCTGACCAGTCGACAAAAATTTCATTGCCAAGATTGACTGTCACCACAATGTCTGGGTATTCATTGGCGAAACGAATGACCTCTGAAATTTGTTGCTCGTTTTCTTCGTCAGTCTGAGTAGAAGATAACCAAGCGCCTTGCATGACCTTGACGGGTAAGTTGTGTTTTTTAATTGTCTTTAATACTTGTTCACTAGCCGCATCAGCCGCATACATGCGGATGAGATTCCAGGATATATCCTTGTCAGCAGTCAATAACATCATGTCTTGCAGAATGTCTTTCTCAGAGGAAACACTGTCTTTGCTTGGGCTCTCACCGTCACGATAAGAGCCATAAGATATACCTATACCAATCCATTTATCATTTATTCTGGGTTCAAATACTGTCTTGATGTTCGAAGAGTCATGGATTTTTGTTGTCATACTAATCGCCTGAAAATGAAAGCCCGTCAATATTAATATCATAGTGATAAAAGATAATAATTTCATATTGTAATTCCCACAATCCGAATGCTGTATTGATATCTCACTCTAGTTAATCGAAATTGAGGCATAGTTATCAAGTTATTTACGCTGTAACGGACTTTTATCCAGTTTATTAGGGTGAGTAATGGCTACTAGCAATTAATTTAGTGAAAAATAAAATGACAGTTAGGTTATTTAATCAAAATACCGAATGATAGCTTCGCCCCAAACAATCAACAAAAAGCTAAGTGCGATAAATACCGCCGATGACCCCAAGTCTTTAGCCCGACCAATTAAAGCATGGCGCTCTAGCGTGATGCTATCGGCTAAAGCCTCCAGTGCCGAGTTGACGACTTCAGCAAAAAGAACAAACAAGATTGAACCGAATAACAGAAGCCAATGATTGGAGGAGTCTGCCAATAGAAAAGTCATAGGCATAAGTACAATCGCCATAATCAGTTCTTGGCGAAAAGCCGACTCATGTGTCCAAGCAGCTCTAAATCCATAATAAGAACAAATGGTAGCCTTGAAGATCCGCTTTATTCCAATACCGTTTTGTTTGTTAGTTAAAGTGGGCACTGCATCTCCTATGGCTTATGACAATTAAAAGGATTGTTTGATTTGTAATCGCCATTCCCAAGCATCGACATTTTCTGATGTTGCGAAGGGCTTAGCAATATCCATATGGATAACACTCTTATGGCTTGAGCGAGAGGAATAGAGCCTTACCCCAATACCAACACTGCTGAGTATTGAGTCGGTTTCATTGAACTTAACCTGCTCCCCTGACCATGCTTTACCCGCATCAGCAAAAGCAACAAAACCCACATCGAGAATTTTTAAAATATTATAGTCACTATAAAATCGTGCCTCGATTGAACCTGTTAAGAGGTGATTGCCATGTTGATATTGCAAAGGGTACCCTCTTACCCCGTTTTCATCGCCGATGGAAATTGGCCTATCTAACAAGATGTTTTTGGAAACTATGCCAGAAGCTCGGGTATAAAAACCTATCAGGTCGGTATAACGTTTAAAATACTCAATGTTACCGGCTAACAGCAAATTGTCGGGATTAAGCGTATTCAAATCACCTTCACCTTCAAGTGAAAGAAGCATCAAACCGTCATTGATTTCAAATCCTTTACTAGACTGTAGAGTAAAGTGATAACCCACATCGCTACCTTGTGATAGATCGTTTAGTTCCAACCCCAATTTAAATTCATGATGCCAGCCCAGATTGATGTCTTCAGTTTGGTTGATTAAATAGATGTCGTACATGGTTTTGAATTTGCGCTCTAGGTATTCAATACCAACCCAAGGATATTGATAGTCTCGATTGTCAGGTAAAAACAAGGAGTCTGCATCTGTCAGTATATTGTTAGGCTCAAACAGCATAGATTCGTCGACATAACCGATTTTTATTCGAGTGGTATTATTATCCTCAGCTCCCAATTGCCACCCAGTTGCTAACGCATAGCGATGGCTTTGCACATTAAAGCTGTTTCTAGTCAGTCCATTTTGGTAAATATCCATGGTTTTTTCATCCGACAAATAAGACACATTAAACATGCTCTGTGAGCGAAGGTGATAAAAAGGTTTGTCAAAACCTAGGTAGGTACGTTGCCCATCGTCATTGTCTAAAAAGTCTACCATAACAGTGGAAAATGGAATCAAAGGAAAAGCAGATTTGAGGGTGAACTGATAACCACTGCGCTGTTCGTCACTGTTGTACTTTGCTCTGGCACGAATACCTGAACCCAAAATATTATCTTCTTTTACCCCAAGGGAGAGTTTGTTTTCACCTCCTTTACGTCCAAAACTGACAGTAGGGATAAGTGACCAATTGTCCCATGTTTGTATTTCCACCTCGGTAGGCTCATTGATGTTGCAAGATTCTTTAAAGGTGATTTTTGCATCGCGGATATAAGCTTGACTACGGATTATTCTCTCTGCTTCAAGCAAGTCATCCCCATCCAAAGTGTCCCCTTCTTTAAAAGGCAGACGTTCTTTAATCACATCCTCTTTGGTATTGACATGCATCCAATTAGCTAAGGTATGAATGGCCATTGAATCTTGATCTGACTCATCAAAAATAGCGCGGGTGGTAATATGTATTTTGCCTATTTGGCGTTTTATATCAGAATTTTTTTCGGTTGTTGTTGAGGGGGCATCAGGCTTTTGACACCCAAGTTGATTATTCAAAATACGATTTTCATCAGCCTGAGAAAGGCCTGCAAGTAACGTTAAGAAAACCACACTGACAACAGAGATCATTTGTTTGTGATTAATGAACATCATATAACCTATATGTTATGTTTCTGTAAGCTTGAAAAGGCCATATTGGGTGTGCTATGGCTTTATATGCAAAGTCTCTAACGAGCTCACGGGGGATGAGTCGCATCAGAATCACAACTAACGGCGCCAATAACGCCCACAAAAATCCATCAACTGCTATAACCCAATCAAGCTGCCATAGAGTAAACGCTAAACGCGCGCGAGTTAACAACACTAAGCCACAGGTAACAAAACCTAGAATAAGATAAATCCAACGAAGATGACCACAAGCCAAAACCACTGCCTTACTATTGCTGAATGAACAACAGTATGTCATATCAAACTTAAATTAATCTTAAGCATGTTATGACTTGGATGATAGGGAGTTCTTGGGCGCAATAAGCTTTTTTATAAGAATAAGCGATTGAATATTAGGGTTATGAATGAAGCGCAAGCTTGATAACAATTCTTCAGCGAGGCCAACTTACCCCAGCTCCACCAAGTAATGATAATGATCACTTCGACAGCGACTCAGTCTAAATTCAATTGCTTTGTTGTCTAGAGAATGAGTGACTCTTGTGACTTCGAGTAGGGGCTCCCCCTCTTGTATGCCTAACATCTCTGCGTCTTTTTTTGTGGCAAGTACAGCTTTGATACTGTCTCTGGTGACACGTACTGTTAGGTTAAATTGAGTTTGATAAAAATGGTAAAGGGTGTGAGGAACTTCGGGTTGTTTTTCCAATATAGCAAAATACTTGTGTGGCAAAAAAATGGTTTCAGCCATACAAAACTCATCATTCAAAATTCGCCTTCTACTTAGCACTATAACCTTTGCTGTAGCGTCTAATTCTAACGCTTGTGCAACTTGTTGTGTTGCCACTTGCGTTTCTACTGACAACAATTCCGCTTTGGGTAACTCAGGGGTTTTTCCATCTGCGATTAATGGGAAAAACCGATACAAACTGTGATGCCCAGTATACTCAGATACAAAGGTGCCAATACCTTGCTTACGGTTCAGAATTTTCGCATCAGTTAAGCTGTTTAGGGCCTTACGCACCGTGCCTTGGCTTACATTCAGCTCGCTCGCTAACTGAAACTCGTTTGGTAACATTTCACCGGGCTTCCAACGTTGTTCGACAATCAGTTGAGTCACATGTTCTTCAACTTGTTTGTATAAAGGTTGGAAAGCTAGCCCTGGATGGCTGAGTTTATTATCAAAACGATTTTTATTCATTAATGTAAACAGCAATTTAACATTTGTCTAGAGTAGTATTAACTATCACTCTTATACAAGATATTAAATGAATATTATCTCTAAAAAGTATAGACATAAGTCATTGACCCCAAGCAGAAACACCTAAAAAAACTGACACATTACATTCATACCCATTGATTTTTCTCATCGATTGACAAAAATTTAACACTACTATAACTTGTGTCTTATATAAGATTAATAATGCATTCTTTATTTATGTTTGATTGGCTCACTTAGCAGAAATGTTTAGGGATCAGTTTCTGATAAATAAAATGTAGCGTTAAAAAAAACAATCCGAGGTTACTTTTGTCCGTGCTTACACCACCACTTGCTCCCGATCTTAACCTATCAGCCCCCGATTGGAACACTGTGTCCCAAGTGACAGTGATAGGTGAGGCTTATCTTGCTTATAATGCTGATGATGCTTCAATTATCATGCCGACTTCGGTTGGCTCGTTACATGTGAGTTTTCACTCATGTGGATTACGCCTTAGAATAGCAGGTAAGTCTAATGCCAATTATGAAATGCTACTACAAGAGCCTGAAACACGGCCTTGCGTTCTCAGTCATTCAGAACAAAGTACCACCATCACCTGCGATAATTATGAACTGAACATTCAACATACTCCTTTTTCATTTAACCTCAGTTGCGATGGAAGAAGTGTTCAAAAAACGCCTAATGACGGGCATTTTGTTCGACAATACCGGATGCCACCTTTAGCAAAAACGGCTCAGGGTTGGTTGTTTAGCCTAGACTTAGGCGCAGAAGAAGCGGTATATGGGTTAGGCGAAAAATGGTCGAGTTTGAATAAACGCGGCCAATTTATTCGCTCATATAATCATGATGCCCTTGGGGTGAATGCCGAAGTCTCTTATAAAAACACCCCTTTTGCTTGGAGCCCATCTGGGTGGGGAGTATTTGTGCATACACCCGCTCCGGTAACTCACGCTGTCGGTTATGCTCCTTGGTCGCAAAGAGCTTACGGCTTGTTGGTTGAAGATGACGCGTTAGATATATTTATACTTAAAGGTAAAAATGGTGCTGAGATAATCCATCAATATACCGAATTAACCGGCAAAGCACCGGTTCCGCCAGTGTGGAGTTTGGGGGTTATCTTATCTAAAGCCTATTACAAAGATGTACCCGAACTTATGGCAACCGCAAAAGCGGTGCGTGAACATAATATGCCTTGCGATGTGATCACTTTAGATGGACGCGCATGGCAAGATACCGACACACGCTTCGCTTTTGAATGGGATCCCAAACGATTTGCCGACTTTCCGCCAAGTAAAGTCATTAATGACTTAAAGGCTATGGATTTTAAAGTCTGCATTTGGGAATACCCTCTAGTATCAGTTCAAAACCCCTTGTTTCAAGAGATGGCCAAAAAAGGCTGGTTACTCACCGACAAACGCACCGGCGAAGCGTACCGATATCAATGGGATATGAATGCCTTTGCCGAAGTGCTGACGCCATTACCCGAGTCTGGCATAGTCGATTTCACCCATCCCGACGCTTTTGACTTTTGGCTTGAATCACACAAGCCTTTATTCGACTTAGGCATAGATATGATCAAGGCCGATTTTGGCGAGCAAGTAGAAGATGACAATATGCTTGCCCATAACGGTGATTGTGGCCATCGATTACACAATGTGTATAGCCTGTTGTATAACCGTTGTGTGTATCAAGCAGCTGAAAAATATAGCAAAACAGGCCCATTCTTATTTAGCCGCAGCGCTTGGACCGGGTCGCAACGCTACCCAAGTCAATGGGGCGGAGATCCTCAGGCAGATTGGGGTGGTTTGATTGGTAGTATTCGTGGTGCTTTGTCTTGGGGAATGTCTGGTGCCCCTTATTTTGCCACTGATGTGGGCGGTTTTTACAAAGACACCCGCGACTCAGAGTTATTTGTGCGCTGGTCGCAAACGGCTGTTTTTTCAGCCCATATGCGTCTTCACGGGATAGGGCAAAGAGAACCTTGGAGTTATAGTCCAGAGGCAGAAAATGCGGTTAATCAGGCGTTAAAACTCCGTTATCAGCTTATCCCTTATATTCAAACTGCCATGGAACAAGCGAGTCAAACTGGTTTGCCCGTAATGCGGGCTATGGCCTTAGCCTTTCCTGATGACAGATTAGCCAGGGGTTTTGAAATACAATTTATGTTTGGTGACAATTTATTGGTGGTACCTTGCACCCAAGTCGGTGGCGAGGTGGAATTTTATCTACCTCAAGGCCAATGGTTGAGATTTCCCGAACAACAGGAGTTTACTGGCGGCAGTGTTCACAAGTTGACATTAGCACTAGATGAAATAGCCGTGTTTGTTCCCGCTGGTCAGCAAATACCTATAGGTCCAAATGTGTTGCATACCGAACAATTAGAACATCCTAAAATAGGTCAACAAATCAGTCATTACTGGCCAATCAAAGCTGCAAAGTCACTATGATTAAGTTACAGCAAACATTGTTCGCGATTAATACGCCATTGGGCAAGTTCAACTATGCCGTGGCGAGTGTAGCCAAGAACTTAGCCGGTGGATTACTTGCGCTGATGTTAGGCATGATACTGGCGCAGGTATTTTTTCGTTATGTACTTAACGATTCATTAGCTTGGACCGAAGAACTGGCAAAGTTTGCCATGGTTTGGGTAGCCTGTTTAGTGGCACCTTGGGCGTATCGTGCGCACTTAAATGTGTCTATCCAAATGTTTGCCGATGCACTACCGGCAGTTTTACGCAGGATCACTGAACTGCTGATCACCTTATTAGTGATGGTAATTTGCGGTATATTTTTTCTGCAAAGTTTAGAGTTTTGGCAAACAGGCCTGAGTATCAACGCGTCGTCTGTGCCCGTCAAATTAGCTTATTTTTATAGCTGTGCGCCTTTTGCTTTTGGCTCCATTTGTCTGGTTGGCTTAGAAAAACTTATCGAGCAATTATGCTTGCCCTTAGATCATTGCTTCGTACCACAACAGGACGCCACCTAATATGTCATTAAGTTACTTTTGGGTATTTATTTTATTGCTAACCGCCGGTGCACCGGTCATTTTTGCATTGTTAATTGGCCCTGGGGTCAGCCTAATTTTAGACGGTAAGGAAGTGTTCTTCTCTGCCCTATTAAATAGACTTTACTCAGGCATGAACTCTTTTCCTTTGATGGCAGTGCCATTTTTTATACTCGCTGGCGAACTGATGAATCAAGGGGGGATCACCCAGTCAATTGTGCGTTTTAGCCAAACCTTAATAGGCCACTATCGAGGCGGATTAGCACAAGTGAATATTTTATCTTCAGTGTTATTTGCAGGTTTGTCTGGCTCAGCGGTAGCAGATACTTCGGCCCTAGGTAAAATGCTTATTCCAGCCATGGAGCAAAACGGTTACAGCAGACGTTTTGCTGCAGCGGTGACTGCTGCATCATCAGTCATTGGCCCTATTATTCCCCCCTCTGGCATTATGATTTTATACGCATTTATTATGAACGTATCAGTCGCAGGCATGTTTTTGGCCGGTATAGTGCCGGGCATATTGATTTGCGCAGGTTTGATGTTAATGACCAGCTATATTGCCAAAAAGCGAAATTACCCCATTGCGAATGCCAAAGCCACTTGGCATGAGCGCGGCAGTGCATTCAAAAGCTCATTTTTACCGCTGTTAACACCCGTCATTTTGTTAGGTGGCATAGTGTTAGGGGTATTTACCCCCACTGAAGCCGCCGCAGTAGCAGCAGGTTACGCCCTGATTATCACTTTATTTGTGACCCACACTCTCAAATTTAATAAGTTGCCTACTATATTAGTGAATGCCGCTGTGCAGTCTGGGACTATCCTGCTGTTAGTTGGCTCAGCGGTAACTTTTGCTTGGATCATTACCGTATCGGGAATGGCCGATACGCTCGCCTCTGAAATAATGGGGATCACCGATAATGTATTGTTACTGCTGCTGATCATCAACTTATTTTTATTTGCCATAGGCATGTTCTTAGATGCAGGGCCCGCTATCTTAATTTTAGGCCCAGTACTCGCTCCTATATTTATCTCTCTAGGCATAGACCCGTTGCACTTTGCGGTGATCATGTGCGTGAATTTAACCGTGGGGCTTGCCACACCACCTATGGGTTTAGTGTTGTTTGTTGCTGCTGCGGTGTCAGGTGAAAAAACTGAAAATATTGCCTTAGAAATGCTGCCCTTTTTAGCAGTAGAAGCGACCGTCATCTTTCTGATCACCTACTTCCCAGCCCTAACGATGACCTTACCTACATTTTTTGGATTCGCTTAAAATGCAAGGGGCTGTTTATCTTTCATATGTCGCCGAGATTTTCCTCAAAAGGTGTTCAATCAAGGCAAAATCTGTGAAGTTTGGCCATCCAAATAAACAGGTTTTAACGCCGAGTGAATGCGTTTTGAGGAAAACCCTAAAGGGCTGGGCCATTTATTCGCCTATCTTCGTTGTTTACCTTTCGTTTAGAATAACTAAACTTCAAGGCAAACGCCTCGCTATCCAAAAAAATGACCTCAGTCTCGGTGATATATGAAAAATCAACAGCCCCTATTAAAACGCTTAATTTTACTGGTTATTTATGGACTGATTGCCATTGGCTGCTTAGTGGGAATTTTTCGAGCGAGTGTGACTCAAGCAGAATTTACGATTAAAGCCTCGATTCAAGCCTCCACTCAAGATGAAGATTATATTGGCCTGTTGGCATTCAAAGAGTATGTGGAGAAGACCAGCAACGGCCGGGTGCAAGTCCAGTTGTATGCCTCAGGACAATTTTGCGGCAGCGTACCCGAATGTATTGGCAGTTTGCAATCAGGTGTCTTGGAAATGTTCCCCAGCACAGCAGGTGGTACCGGTAACTTTTTCGCACCCGCCCAAGTCTTGGATTTACCCTATGTGTTTACCAGTGACGCACAGGCTGAGTGTGTATTAGATGGGCCTATTCTGCAAAAAATGCGAGAAACCGTGCTGGACAAAGGCTTAAATATTCGTTTGATTGGTGTATCGAATACCGGTGGTTGGCGTAACTTTGCCACTACCAATAAACCTATTCACAGTCCAGCAGACCTAAAAGGTCAGAAAATTCGCACTACTCCAGCGGATATTCAGCAAGAGTTGGTCAGACAATTAGGTGCAAACCCTACCCCAATTTCTTGGGCTGAACTCTATACTGCTTTAGCAACAGGTGTAGTTGAAGGCAGTAAAAACGGCATTCAAGATATAATCGGCGCTAAGTTACAAGAACACTTAAAATATATCATTCTTGATGGGCACTCATACATGGCGACGCTATGGTGGTTTTCTGAACCCGTGTGGAAAACGTTACCAGAAGATATTCAGCAAATTGTACTAGAGGGATTCGCTAAACAAAAAGCGGCAGCCAGTGAATTAGTTGCCACTGAGGAAAGTAATTCTTATAAAATTTTTGAGGAAGCAGGTGGCACTATTTACCGCCCTTCTATTGCAGAGAAACAAGCTTTTAAAGATGCGTCGGTCAACATGCGTCAATGGTTTATCACTAATTTTGGACAAGAATGGTTAAATTTATTGGAAACCTCAGTTGAGCAATGTAACGCAAGTATTAATTAATACAGGTCATCACACACAGACAATTAACTTCCAGGCAACAAAATGATTGCATATTGTTAACTTAGAGGTTAAATTTTCCTACGTCTTCTGTCTTATATAAGACAGTTAAAATAAAAACAAATAAAATAACAATAATAATTGGTGCAGCCATCCAATAACACATAAGTCGTTACTCCAGTAGTTGAAACACTTTCACTGGAGCGCGGTTACAAACTAGATAAAGAACAAATCTTGGGAAAACACTATGCAACTTAAACCCAGTAACTTACACACCGGCATTACCAAAGCTCTCGCACTATCTGCTTGTATGACGATTGGTTTAGCCGCCAACGCTCAAGAAGCTGAAAATGCAGAAAATGCTAAAAATGCAGAAAAACAAGGTTTTGAAACCATTACTGTTACCGCGCAAAAGCGTGTTGAAAACCTAAATGAAGTGCCCATTGCAGTATCTGTACTCAGAGAAGATCAAATCAATTCAGCATTTTCTGCTAATATTGAAGGCCTTCAAGCTTTAGTCCCTTCCGTTAGTTTTCGAAAAGGTAACACCACCCGTAGCTCAGCGATTACGATTCGAGGTGTAGGCACAATTTCATTTAGTGTGGCTGCTGAGCCCAGTGTCTCGACTGTTGTTGATGGTGTGGTACTAGGGCGTTCTGGACAAGCCTTCGTAGACTTGTACGACCTTGATCGCATTGAAGTATTACGGGGTCCCCAAGGTACACTTTTTGGTAAAAACGCATCAGCTGGTGTAGTTAACATCACCACTAAACGCCCATCAGATATGTTTGAAGGCAGCTTTGAAGCGACTTTATTCCAAGATAACGAATACCGTTTAAAAACCAGTGTAACAGGCCCGCTCAACGATAACGTCAGTGGTAGTTTAACGGTGCTAAAATCGCAGTTTGATGGTTACATTAATAACGTTTACAACAACCAAACAGTCAGTGGCTACGACAAAGAAGGCGTGCGTGCCATGCTTGATATCGAAGCGGCTGGTGACACAGATATCTTATTTATCTTTGAAAATGTCAATTCAAATGACAGTTGCTGCGCAGATTTAGAACTGAGTCCAAGTAATCGTCATAACTCAGAAGCTTCGCCCAATAGCACTGGCACCGGGGATTTGGATCTTGAGCAAAGACAAATTGACCATGATTTTGAAACCCGCACTTTAGATGAAACTACCGCCTTCTCTATTCAAGTGGATAAAGAGTTAGGCGACCATCAACTGACTTCAATTACCGCTTATCGCAGTTGGAACAATACTGAATTTAGAGAAGGTGATTTCACTTCAACGACTGGCTCCATCCCTTTCCCTGTTAATTTTGGTAACGTAAATAATGGTGGCGTAGGATTTCAGTTACACGATATAGGCCCACAAGAATGGGATCAAGTGTCTCAGGAATTACGTATAGCCTCACCCACTGGTGGAGCATTAGATTACCAAGCAGGATTTTTCTGGTGGAATCAAAAATCAGAACGTAACTTCACCCGTGACGCGAGTTGTCAGAATAACGGCGGTCAATTCCAATCGGCTATTGGCAATTATCTAACTGACGTATTGGGCGTTGCCAGTCCATCTGATGCCGACATAGAACAATTTATCAGCGATGAAAGCCTATCTTGTAATGCTAATGATATAGTCGGTGCTACAGCGTACATGGAAACCGAATTTGATAACTGGGCATTATTTGCCGATGGTAAATACCATATCAGTGATGATTTTAGATTGTTATTTGGTTTACGTTACACCGATGATGAAGTGAGCTTTTCCCACAATCGCAGCAGTAACGATCAATACAGCCGCACCGGTGTAGGTGTACGTGGATTCGACACTGATTACCAAGGCTCTACCGATGAGTCTAATGTGTCAGGTAAATTTGGTGCGCAATTTGATATTAACGACGACAGCATGGTTTACGCCACATATTCACAAGGTTATAAAGGCCCAGCCTTTAACGTGTTTTATAACATGTCTGATAACGACACTTTACCTATTGGTGCAGAAACGTCAGATGCCTATGAGCTAGGTTATAAATATGCGAGTCGTGATTTAATTTTTAATGCCGCTATATTTCGCACCGAAATTGACGGTTTTCAAGCCAATAATCCAGAATTACTAGATGGTGTGTTTATCACTCGTTTAACTAACGCTGGGTCGATTATCACTCAAGGTGCAGAATTCGACTTTATGTGGCAAGCCACAGACCAGTTAACAGTAACAGGTGGCCTTTCAACAGTGGATGCGGAAGTAGACCAGTTCCTATGCCCAGTTGGTTTGGATAATTGTGACGGTAGCTCTGGCGACGATTTACCCTTTTCACCTGATTTAAAATACTCAGTTACCGGCGAATATGTGTGGGAACTAGATGATATGGAAATTTATCTGAATGGGTCCTATGTTTACACAGATGAAATTTTTGCAGGTGCCCCAGGCGCTACACCAGAAACGAATCCAGAAGCTCTATTGCCAGACTATGGCATTTTTAACGCAAGCTTAGCTTTCTCTTTCGATAATGATAACTACAGAATATCTATTATTGGGAAGAATCTAACAGACGAAAGTTATGTCACCACCTATAGTGGAGATGGTTTCCGTTATCAGATCCCACGGGATGCTGATCGTTACTTTGGTGTGCAGTTAAGAGCGAAATTCTAAGCTAACTTTAGTGTGTGTTGGCGCTCTGCTTCTGATGAAGTTAGAGCGCTTTTTTTATGGGTTTTAAATGTCTGCGTGTCTGTCCCCTCTATGTCAGATGAGTATTAAGACATGGTGTTGAGACAATCAATGAATGTTTCAGACATGCACACAAAGCACTATATCAAGCCAAAGAACAAGGTCGAAATCAGTTAGTCCTCTAAACGCTATAACCTCTACTAAATATATGTATACTAAACCGTCTTAAAATGCCGTTTGTGCCAACGGATAGTCAATGGTACTGAGAGATTCAGCATAAAAGCGACCAACATTAAGGTGTAAAAAGCCTCTACTGACATAATGTGATGCTGGACATAAGCAATATCCATGACCACAAATGCTAGCTCTGCCCTACCCAACATGCCAAAACCAATCATCCAACTGGCGGGCCAATCAAAGTTACCCGTGTAACGAGCCGCAAGAGCAGCAGAGAGCACTTGACCTATGAAAAGTCCTACAAACAGCATCAATGCCTCAGGCAATACAGATAGAAAAGTATCTAGGTCAAACAAAAGCTTGCTGCCTAAAGCGACAAAAAATACTGGGCCAATCCACGAAAAGGCAACATTGTCGATAATTTCCCTAGCTTGTTGATAATAATCTTTGTCTTCATCTTTATGAAAATCAAAATACTCTCGATGAATGATCAGTCCAGCCATATACGCACCGACTGCTGGGTGGAAGCCAAATTCATGTGCCAACAGCCCCACTAATACGGCAATCAGTAACAAAGACAGGACAGTGTATTCCCCTTTCGCCATAGCCAAGACTTTGCGTAAATTGAGTTTGCCCAACAGAGGGATTTTCCGAGTAATGCCCTGACTGGCAGGAAATAACCACCCACCCATCACTGTCACAAGGGCAAAAAACGCCACCGCTTTACCTAAAACTAACAAGATACCTTGAATAGAAACGGTCGCTTCGCCAGTAGCAATAGGCACTAGGATCGCGACTAATGCCAGTGAAGCAATGTCGTCAAGTACTGCAGAGGTCATTATCCCTGTTGCCGCAAGTGTATTATTTAGCCCTTCACTCTTCAGTGAAACCATGGTTAAGGACACGGCTGTAGCCATCATTGCCAAGCCACAAAAAAGTGATGTGTTAGCGTCCCCCCAATAAATATTGGCCGCGCAGTAACCTATTGCAAAAGGCGTGATAGCACCAAAAAATGCAATCCCCCAACTACGTTTAATACCTTGCAAAAAATTAGCCGTGTTCTCCTCGAAGCCCAAAGCAAACATGATAATAATGATCCCCAGTTCAGCGAAATCAACAATGAATACTGGCAACACTTCAGGTAAAAATCCTATATTTACAAAAAGGGCACCACAAAACAGATACCACAGAACAGGGGTCAAGCGTGTTTTATGTGCAAGGTATGACGCAAAAAAGACGGTTGTCCAGACAAGAGCCAGAACTGCAATGTCATGCATAATAATCTCCAGTGACTATATGCCAATATACCCCAGTCAATTTTTATAATATTGATGTTGATCAGCACTATAGTCATTCACACGAGTATCTATAATCGTTGCAGGTTATTTATTGGATTTGAATAGGGTAAAACTATCCTGAGCTCTGGATATCTAGGGAGTCATCCAGTCGATGGGGAAATTATCTTTGACTAACTGGTTAATACTCACATTTAAAATGTTGTATTGCTCACCGACATTTTCAGCAAACCTTGATGGTAAATAACTGCGAGCGATTATCATTGAATCTGGGTATTTGTTTTTTAGCCACAAAGAAGTTCTAAAGTTTTCTTCAACAGAATCGGTACATAAAATGATAATGGGTTGAGTGTTAGTCAAGTCCACTTTGGAACGCAATTGCTGCCACACTTCTGGATGAGAAATATTACCCTCGAATATTTCTCTGTTACAAAAATTGGCTAATTGGTGTTGTTCGTCCACAACCTGAATTCGTCGTTTGGCATCAATACCAATAATCGCAATAGTAGCAATTTCTTTTTGTGCATAGTGTTGCAGTTCTTCAAGTATCGTTTGACCAAACAAACCAAAACCGGCAATCACTACGACATCCTTGGGTACCGTTTGCACGAAGTGCGAAATCAAATGTTGTTGCACTAAAGCCGATGCGGCCAACTGGTAGGCATTAAAATTGATACATTGTTTGGCTACCGCAGAGTCAGCCATGGAACGCATAAAACGAATACTATTGCAGTGAATAATAATTTTGCCCTTTAATGAGGGTTGTAACTGCAAAATTTTATAGGCGGCTTCATAATTTTGAAAATTATCTTTGCCAAGTAATACTACTTTTTTAGCTCTATGCAGAAATAATTTAGATAAAAAATAACTACGGGTAATATCGCCAGTGATCACCATAGCGTGATAGCGGCGTTTTAATTCTTCTTCGCGTATAGGTGAAATTTCATCACATATGATCAGCAATGGGATCTTAGGTTGTAACAACCTAAGTTGTTTTAAATAGGTAATAGTCAATTCGTCTGAGCCGGAAACCACTATATGATTACTGATCCGCCGAAAATGCCATTTGTAAGGAGAAATGGTTTTAATTACCGCTTCAATGATGGTGGATGCGGCCAACATTGGTGACGCAAAATAACTTAGCCACAACATCAAGCGGGCATATAAGGGGCCGTCAACAGGCGTGCCTATATCCAGTCCACCCATCACAAATAAACCCAAACTGTAATAGGCTTTAGTTAGCATATCTGCAGTTTGAACATCTGGCCGCTCTGATAACGACACTCCCATCATCAAAGCCAAGAAAGCACAAAGAAAAAGTACCGCGGCAGCAGACCATCTCCAACTATAATTCATTGTTAGTAAAGACATACGGCCCACCTTTGAGTGTAAAATAAAAATAGTAAACTAATTCCACTAAGTTCACAGCCCATATAAACGACATATAAAAACCACTGTGAACATCACTTAATTTTCTTCACTCTTAGGAATAGCAATTCACTCTAATCATACCTGACAACATAGGTGTGATGCTAAAGTGAATAGTATTAATAGGACCGCCTTGTCCTTTCTCATTAAAATAGAGTTATATTGAGATACCAATACCAGAGTTCAGATGCGACCCTAAGCAAAAAGGCTATAGGTAAAGATTTGGCTACTTTAGCACAGGCAACAAGTGGCTTGGTATAGGAGAGCGGCGACTGACAGCTATGGGGCTGTAATGGGTTTCGAGGTAATCGAGAATTTGTTGCTCTTGAGCACCAAGTGGCCACAACCCTTGAGATTTTTGCATCCAGCGGATCGTTTCTAACCAATTATCTCGCGTCATACGATTTTGCGTCACCAGTTTTGCAGAATGGCAAGCGGTGCAATGAGCGCGCACAATTTCATAGTTTTCACCTATGACAAAACCTGTGATGGGGTCGTAAGTTGTTTTCTCTTCTGCCTGTATCGATAATACGCTTGTACTCAGCCCAAGCACGAACAGCACAAACATCGGCATACGCCGAATGTTAATTGAGTACACCCTAAACAACCTGCACAGCGATGCGATGGCAGGCATTATTTAAGTAACCCTTTGGATTCCATCCAGGTAACACCATCGGCTGACTCTTTCCGTCGCTGTCAGTGGCTTTGGCCCACACTTCGTAATACCCTTTCTGTGGGAACAACAAAGTACTGTGCCAATGTTGCCAAGCATTGCGGTTTACTGCTTTCGTTAATTTAGCCGGCTGCCAAGTTTGACCAAAATCTATTGATACCTCGACTTTAGCAACCTGTTTATCACCTGCCCAGGCGTGGCCATTAACATCTAGTTTGTTAGTCAATGGGTGTAATTCACCTGATTTGGGATAAGTGACTAAGGACTTCACTGGCATAGCATGAATGATACACATATCTTCATCTGCTACTTTGGCGCCTGGAGCCACTGTTTTACAAGGCACACGATAGGCGGTTCCGACCATTTTGGCGCCATCATGCACTTGATTGCGGATCACAATTTTGTCTAACCATTTGCCTGAGGTAGACGCTGGCCAACCACCGAACACTAATCGCAACGGATAACCATTCATAGCAGGTAAATCTTGGTCATTCATCGCCCATGCGATCAGCGATTCATTTTCTAACGCTTTATTTATCGGTACCCCACGTGAAATGGGATCTTTGTTCGGGTCGCCACTTAAATGAGTGTCTTTCCCATAATAACCAATGTAAACGGCATCCTCTTTTAAACCGACATCTTTTAATACATCAGCTAAACGTATACCGGTCCATTTAGGGCAACCCACTGCGCCGTTAGTCCACTGATTACCTTTAGCAGACGGGCTGAATTCAGAACGTCCATTGCCACCGCATTCTAGAGTTAACTGATAAGTGTAATGGGTAAAACGCTGCTTAAGTTCTGCCAAGGTATATGTTTTACTTTGCTCAACTGACTCCCCAGCAATAGTCAGTGTCCAATTTTCAATATCAATTTTTTGTGGCGGTATACCATTATTACGTACAAACAGTTTGTCCGCAGGTGTCACTTCATCGTTAAGTAAATGAGCAGGGGTTTCGGCATTGATAGGTCGGTCATTTAACACCACCAATCCTGAGTCTTTACCGGGGATCACAAAAGGTGTCAATGTCTGGGCAAAAGCGACGGGGATAAATCCAGCTGGCATAAAGCGAGCAAACACTATTTCACTACCAATTACTGTGGTTATGGTGGCTAGACTAGATAAAAAACCACGCCTGTTCATGGGTTGTTTGCGATTTAGCTGATGTTTAACAGTGGATACTTTTGTTTGCTTGCCATTGATATCGCTCATATAAGACCTTGAGGGTTAAATGTAAGGTAAACTTAGGAGGATCAAAATAGCGATCCACAACGTTTCTAAAACGATGAGTAAAATGGGTTTTAGTCCCACTTCGAGCATTTGCCCCAGATTCGATTTCATGCCAATAGCGGCAATGGCAATCACTAAAGCAAAACGTGAAATGTCGGTGGCACCTTTAGTCACCATCTCTGGTAAATCTACAAAGCTGTTAATTGTCATTAACACTACAAAGGCGATTAAAAAGGCAGGAATACCTGGCGCTTTTGCATCTGAGGTTTTATCTAGGTTCATCCTCAACACCAGTAATATACACACCACTACAGGCATTAAAAACGCCACTCGGACTAACTTAGTGACGGTAGCCAAATCACCCGTTTGCTCTGATACTGAATATCCCGCTCCTACTACCTGCGCTACATCATGGATAGTACCGCCTAAAAAGATACTGGTATGAGTTGGACTCAGATTCAGTATCTGGGCCACTATTGGGTACATCACCATTGCCACTGTAGACAATGCGGTAACCACAACAATAGTCAAAAGGGTGTCGCGGTCTTTATCTTTACTATCGGGTAACACAGCGGCAATGGCCATGGCCGCGGAAGCCCCACATATACCTACCGCGCCCCCAGTTAATACACCAAAACGTTTTTGTAAACCTAGGGCTTTGGCTGCAACAATACCAAGACCAATAGTGCTGGTAATAGCCACTACCAGCAACAATGCCGTTTGCCAACCTAGCGCCGCCAAATCACCAAAGGCAATACGTAAGCCTAATAACCCAACACCTATCCGCAAAATATGACAGGCGGTAAATTCAATACCCTCTTTGCATGTTGTGCCTTCATACAAAAACGACATAGCAATACCTAAGAGCAAGGCAAATAACATTGCAGGTGCGCCATAATGTTCACTTAAGAACAGTGCGGCTAGACCAACAATGACAGAAATTAAAACACCCGGCAGCTTTGTTTTTATATTCAATTTATTGGCTCATGTGGTCTGTAAAGGTTGTCGAAAATAACCGTTAATACTCGTTTAGTCTATGGCTAAAGCCACCAGCACTTGGCGCTTGCGCTCACCGGAAAATGGGCGTCTGCCATGCATAGCCATATAATTATCGACTAAAGCTACATCGCCGTCCTGCCAAGGCAAATCAAAAGTGTACTTTTCAGACAATTTCACTGCCAGATGTAAACCTTCGATTGGGATAGCAGTACCATCACCAAACGTAATGGCACTGGAAGGATTTTCACGTACCCCTTTCCAGCCCATAAATGCTGCAATCAATTGATTATAAAATACTTTTTTCTCATTACCCATATCGATCACAGCAGGTAATACTGGCGTAGTAGCCCGTAAACTGCCATCCGCAAGCCATTCCCAGCTATAGCCTAACTCAGCCAATTTTTGTTCGGCTTGGGCAGCATTTTGTACACTTAACGTGCTCTTCCAACTGCGTCCTTGTCCTGAGTTAGGATCATCTTCTGCTGGCATCTGAGTGGTATATTTAAGACCTTTACTCATAAAATCAGCAGCTAACTCTGGCATTTGTTTCGCTAAGTCTGCGAACAACATATCGGAGCGACATAGAGGTGTTTCGCCACCTTCCTCGGCAGCACTTTTACAAAAGAAAAACAATTTGCTTGGCGAGATAGGCGTTTGTGCCATTTCATGATGTAGGAATATTTCCACATCTTTTGGCGCTTCATTGGCGGTGAATACACGTTCGGTGAAGTTTATCCTAACGGCATTCGACAAAGATTCTTTGTAAGTAAAATTCGGATAACCAAAAGAATTTGAGAATTCATCAAAAGTTTCAGCCGAATTGACAGGAAACCCTCTGAATAAAATCGCACCTGTTTCACGTAACTTAGCCTCAAGTTCACTCAGATTTGATTTAATCCAGTGGGCACATTCTTGTTGTGTTGTCAGCGAACCATCGTTAACCACAACACTAGGAAAAACTGAATCTCCACAGTCTAATTGATGTGGCACTTCTACATAATTAATCGGTTGCATAAGCTGAACTCTCCCTAATCGTAAATGGGATAAAAAGTATTAAAGGCAGCTTCACAGAAATTTCCCGGATCATTAAATCGCCTATTACTGTTGAGCGCTGAAATTCCTTCCATCTCTTGTGAAGTCAGTTCGAAATCAAATATATCTAAATTTTCTTTTAAACGCTCGGGACGAGATGTTTTTGGAATAATAGCGTTACCCCGTTGAATCCCCCAACGTAATACGACTTGTGCTGCCGTTTTGCCTAATCTTTGTGCTGCTTGTTTAACCACAGTCTGTTCTAACACAGACTCTGCCGCACCAGCCATATCCAGCTCTAAATATGATAATGCGCCAAGTGGCGAGAAAGCGGTAACCTGAAGATCATATTGAGTGGCTAAACGCATCAAACGTTCTTGGGTTAAATAAGGGTGGGATTCCACTTGTAATACCGAAGGTTTAACACGGGCATAAGACATCAAATCATGCAACAAACCGGTGTTGTAGTTACATACACCGATTTGTTTGACTAGGCCTTGTTCGTATAAGGCTTCCATAGCTTGCCATGTTTCAAACAAGGGCACCGGTGCTAATTCCATTTTGCCAACAGCAGTATCGGTGATCCACTCAGGTGGATAACGATCTTCAAAATCCACAAAGGGTTGTGCGATAGGGAAATGTATCAAATATAAATCGAGATAATCTAACTGCAGATCAGCCAAGGTTTTTTCTAAAGCAGGCTTTACATGGGCTTTAGCATGATAAGTATTCCACAGCTTAGAGGTCACCCATAAATCTTCGCGAGTACACAGGCCATCATCAATAGCACGTTTAATACCCTCACCTACTTGCACCTCGTTACCGTAATCGCAAGCACTGTCTAAATGACGATACCCAGCCTTAATGGCGTTATACACTGCATTTGCACAGATATCTTGAGGTATTTTCCAAAGACCAAAGCCAACCTTTGGCATCTTTTTATGACTATTTGGCATCTATTGTTTCCAATTAATAAAATGTGAATTTTGATTTTGTATCTTATATAAGACTTAAGTTAAGTGAATGCTTAAACTTTGTCAAACTTGCTTTAGCAATAAGAGTCTTTCTTGGGGTGAAACTGGCATCTTTAGAAGCATAGCTTCGCCCACTTGAACAGCTCGACATGGGAGCAATGGATGGATGAAGGAAGGATAACCTAGGTGGACTGGGCTGGCGACCCCGTTATCGAGAAGTCGAGATTGTTACGGGGTAACCGAATGCAGATCATATGGACGTCTGAGTAACTAATTTTAAGTTATTGCAACTTGAATAAAAGATAGTGTGCAGCTCGGCCTTTCTACCTACTTCTTTTGATTTTGTACAGATTTTAGAAAGAAGTAGCTCAGACAGCAAGACTTAGGTGGATGCGGTTAGAAAAACATCATGGGGGGTCGAGTGAAAATACATCAATTCAGCCCATGTATTTATCTAAAAAGTATCAAACCGCCTCATCGTCCTCTTCAGTTGCCCCTTCTCCACGTACCTTCATCTGTAACCCTTTCAAAAAGTTACGCAAAATCTGATCATTACATGCTCGGTACTGGCGGTTTTCTGGTTTTCTAAATAAGGCACTTAATTCATGTTTACTGATTTTAAAACCACTTAAATCCATTGCTTCTAATACCGCTTCGGCTTGCATATTGAGGGCTATTTTTAACTTCATAAAAATGAGGTTGTTGGTGAGTTTGCGCTCAACTGGGGCTTCGACGCCTTCACGCTTGCCACGATTCATATTAATCAAACCGTTTAAGAACAGAGAAAACTGAAGGTCGGTAAGTTCAACAAAAGCAGGATCATCGTCTTTGCGTAACCAAGTGTGAAGATGCGCGACGGTGGCGGGATAATCAGCTTGGGCAAAAATCTCAATCATTTTTACGTCGTTGAAATCGAAGATATAGCGCACACGGCGCATGACATCATTGTTAATCATAATATTCCTAAAAACTAAGTTGGTGTATCCAACCTTAAACATCTCGCTAGTTTAAAGCTTTTTATAGCGAATGCTTTACTTTATTGGAAAAGTATTTAGAAACAAAAACTGATTTGTTGCCTTTGTGACTTCAATCGTTTGGCTTGTTGCTCTCTTGCAAAGGCTCTGAGTTTGTCCATTCGATTAAGAATATTATCCGCATTTTCAGACATTTGAGCCTGACTACACAAGTCCATACGAGAGTAATGCTCAGCGTGTAGGCTATGGTTGTAGTTGTCGCTATTTGTATCACTCTTAGCATAATTCTTAGCATCAAAAGTAGCACCACTATTTAAATTTGAATAACGGTTCATGTTGCCTCCAACAAATAACTGTTTATACGTACAGTATAATATTGATTATTAATTGTGCAACTTTTTTTTGAGCTTAAGGTTTGTTAGCCTTAATTATTTGGTTATGTGTAAAGCTAAAAGCAAAGTTTGCCTAGTATTAGCAGGTTCAATAACAGCATCAATTTCCAGCACACTGGCCACTTCTTGGGCTTGGCCTTTTTGATATTGCGCGGCTAAGAGTTGTTCATAAAGTGCTTTTCTAGCAGTAGGATCCTGCACTGCTGCCAGTTCTTTTTTAAAACCGAGTTTAACTGCGCCTTCAAGCCCCATTGCGCCAAATTCACCTGTGGGCCAAGCAATAGTGTAACTCGGCTGACTGGTATTTCCGCCCAACAATGCCTGTGCACCTAAGCCATAACATTTTCTTAAAACCACTGCCACTAATGGTACGGTGAGTTGGCTACCTGCAACAAATAATTGAGATAACCTGCGAACGGCCCCTCTTTCTTCATGTTCTGGCCCCACCATAAATCCGGGCGTATCACACAGTACAACTAAAGGAATAGAAAACTGCTGGCAAAGATGCATAAATTGGCTCGCTTTTTCGCCAGCTTCAACATCAATGGCACCACCTAACACTTTGCAATTACTGGCCAACACTCCCACGGGATGACCTTGTAAATGCATAAAACCAGTAATAATTGCAGCGCCGAATTCGGCCTTTATTTCAGTAAAAGAATCGGTGTCTGCGAGAATATTAATGATTTCTTTTACGTCATACACAAAACGCCTATCTTCAGGTAAAACCCGATTAAGGGCTTGTTGGTCTGCATATGTACTTTGGTCTCCGCCTACTAAGGGTCCTTGAAAATACAACAAACATTTTTTTGCCATGTCGGCTGCTTGCTGCTCATTTTCTACCAAAATATCTATCACGCCATTTTTAACTTGTTTAGCACTGGGGCCAATATCAGTTGGCTTAACCACCCCCAAACCACCGCCCTCTATCATCGCTGGACCTGCCATACCTATCCATGAAGACTGGGTAGCAATAGTAATGTCTGCAGCTCCAAACAAAGCGGCGTTACCAGCAAAACAATAACCATTTGCCACTGATATGCGCGGCACTTTTCCTTGTAAACTCGCCCAAGTAGCAAAAGACTGGCATTGCAGGCCTGAATTCACTGTGGTGATATCCGTATCGCCAGGGCGACCTCCACCTCCTTCGGTGAACATAACCACTGGATATTTTTTATCTGCCGCGACGGCCAATATACGGTCTAATTTTAAATGATGGAAATATCCCTGAGTACCAGCTAATACACTGTAATCATTGATCACTATGGCAGTCTGGGTATTTTGCTCTGGGACTAAACCTTGATTCATTTGTCCTAAACCAGTGATAACTCCGTCAGCGGCAGTAGCAGACTTCAAATCATCATAGTCTCGACGCAATCGCTGTGCAGCCACCGCCATTTGTCCATATTCCATAAAACTGTCGCTAGGACATAGGTTTTGTAAGTTTTCTCGCGCGGTTAAATAGCCTTTTTGCTGACGTTTTTGTTGTTGCTCGATTCTTTGCTCATCGAGTGTCAGCGCTTCTCTGGTTCGCAGTTCCTCTAGTAATCTTTGATTTGTACTATTTGAAGTGACCATTTTTTCGGTTTTAGTCTTACTAGCACCGTCTGGGTGTATATCCACCAGTGGCATGCCCACAAAACATTCATCCCCAATATTGACAAAAATTTGGCCCATTTTCCCTGAAACATCTGCGCACAAGGTGGTTTGCATTTTCATGGCTTCGATAATAACCAAAGGTTGATCTATATGTACTCGCTCATGTTGACTAACTAACACAGCAACTACAGATCCTATATTGGGCGCGCGCAATGTATGGATAGGGGACATAACTGACATCTCAAAGTGATCAACTTCCTTCATCTTAACACCAACCACCAGATTTAGCGTCGCTCAAGGTCACGGGTTTTAAAAATCAGAAAATGCCACTAATCGACAATAAAAAATAACGATGTTTAGTCACCTTCCAGCAAGAATCGTTCTGCCCGCTCAACTTTACGAGGTTTCGCTGCAATCACTATCACATCACCCACGAGTAACACCATGTTCTCATCTGGCTCCGCTAATTCATGATTATCCCTTCTCAGGCCTTTGACATTAATTCGCCATTGTTGCAAGTTGAGCTGGTGTAATGATTTCCCCACGGCGTAGGCATCTTCTGTAAGAATAACCGCATGCATAAACTCCAATTTGTTTTGTTTAGCGTAATCAAGTTCGGTGGTTTCACCGGGGAAAAACCCATGCATATTGGCATAGTGTCCCTTGCGCTCTTTACGCACCCGCTTGAGTATTCGAGACATTGGCACACCAGACAACTGTAAAACCTGAGTCACTAACATCAGACTACCTTCGAGAATTTCTGGCACTACCTGGGATGCGCCTGCCCCAAGCAATTCTTCCATGCGATTATCTTTTCTAGTTCTTACCACGACTGGCAAGTCTGGATACAAGCTTTTAACTAAATGAATCACACTCATGGCTTTTTCATGTTGGTCAAAGGTAATCAGCACCAGCTTGGCTTTATCAATTCCCACCGAATATAAGATATCTTTTTGTTTAACATCGCCAAAATACACTGGCTCACCTGCACTTTGACTCTCTTGCACACGAATAGGATCCGCATCCACCACCATATAAGGAATAGCTTCAATCTTTAATAAACGGCTAACCGATTGACCCACTCGGCCAAAACCAAAAATAAGTACGTGGTCAGTCAGTTGTTGGTCTTGAGCTGAAAGTTGTTCTAACCTTTTGACATCGGGCAACGCTTCAGGACTGATTGTTTTAGCAATTTGGGGACTTTTATCCACTAACCAAGGTGTGATGGCCATACTCATCACACCGATAGTTAACAGTAACGAACCTTGCTCTGAGTTTAAAATAGCATGATCTACAGCCAGTGCTGCCAACACAAAACTAAACTCACCCATTTGACAAAGTTTAAGTCCGGCTGCCCAAGCGTCTTGTTTACCTAGTTTATAAATCTCAGCGGAAATCCTAATAAGCACCACTTTGAGCAACACAATAATCACCAAACCTAATAGTGCCCAGTGGATCTGACTTGGCAAATTGTGTAGCTCTAGGCGCATACCTATAGTAATAAAAAATAGCCCCATCAGGATATCTCTAAAAGGTCGTATATCAGCTTCTAGTTGGTATTTATACTGACTCTCACCTAACATCATGCCAGCCAAAAAGGCGCCTAATGCCATGGATAGGCCAAAGGAAAAAGCTAAACCTGCGGCCATTAAAGCCACCATAATAGTAGTCAATACAAAGAGTTCATCGGTGCGAGTGCGGGCCACTTCACTAAACACTTTAGGTAACACCCATTTGCCGATAGATAACAAAATACCCACCACCAACAATCCCTTAAGAAACGCCATTGATATAGCTATACCTAAGCTTTGTTGGGAATCTGCGGCCAACAAAGGCACCAATATTAGTAAAGGGACAACAGCGAGATCTTGTAGCAATAAAATGCTCACGGCAATTTGCGCGCGAGGCGTATTCAAAATCCCTAAATCTCTGGTTTGTTTAATCACAATGGCAGTTGAAGACAGTGCTATAATTCCACCTATCACAAAGGATGCTTTGCCATCAAAACCCAGTAACCAGGCGAGCCCCATAAACACCAATGTGGTGAGCACCATCTGAGCTAACCCGACACCAAATACTAGGTGCCGCATGGCTAACATTTTGGGGAGTGAAAACTCCAACCCCAATGAAAACAACAAAAAAACAATACCTAGTTCGGCAAAAGTTTCCATGTCTTCTGGGTGTTCAAATAATGCAAGTAAATCGGGACCAGCTAAAATCCCACAAAAAAGATAGGCCAGAATGGGAGGTAAATTAATCCGTTTAAATAACCAAACAGTTATCACTGCTACGGCCATTAAAATAACAATACTGCCTAAATTTCCATGCATAACCTTGTGTTTGCCCTTCTAATTTGATTGCTAGGCACAATACTTGCTGAGTGTTAGCTAAGAATCATTTTTGTATAGCAATTCGCCATATTATTGGCAGGAGAAAACGTTGGAACAACTTAACCAGTATTACGACGCAAATGTCGGTGAGCCTTATTTCAGCCTTGAAGAGTCTACTCAAGGACTTGGTCAAGACCTTGAGAATGGTCAGAAACAAGGTTTGACTCAAGGTCAGCTTAATAAATTCATCCTTAAATTGCTAACAACAATAGACTTACCTAAACTGAGTGAATTATATTTTCAGCAGTTAGAAAGAACCCTACCGTTGTCTGAACTAAAAATCCAGTTTGAAGATAATAGCGTTAAATTTGGTCAAACGGTAAAAAACACACACTTAAAAACCCTTAACTGTATGCAGATGGGTAGTGCAATTGCCGTTATGGATTATTCATTTACTCAACCTTTGTCTTTAAGGGATTGGCAAATACTGCAACAAATGCATGTTAATTTTTGTTATCCCTTTAAAAATGCCTTAGAGCATCACAATATTAAGCAGTTTGCCATGAAGGACTTCTTAACGTCCTTAGGTAATAGAGCCAGCTACGACGAAACCATGGTAAGACTGGCCAGCCAATCTCAAAGACGTCACCAACCCTTTGGTTTATTAGTGTTAGATATGGATAACTTTAAACAAGTTAATGATATTCATGGCCATCAAGAAGGCGACAAAGTATTGATGGCTTGTGCAGATACTATTTTGCATTGCCTTCGAGAATCAGATTTTGCCTTTAGATTTGGTGGTGATGAATTTTGCTGTTTGTTACCAGAAGCAAACAACCTGACCAACAATTTAATCGCAGAGCGTATTCGCACTGCCATTGAATCCGAATCATTACTGCAACAACATAAAATATCTTGCAGCATTGGTAGCGCGAATTATCAAGAAGTTGATTCTCAAATCGGTATTTTTTCACGAGCTGACGAAGCACTTTATGCCGCAAAGCAAGCTGGCAAAAACTGCATTAGAGCCGCTTAGGAAGGCAATTGCAGGCAAAGCTGACAAACGGCAATGGTTTGCCGAATAATTGAAAAGCCAGCGACTGTCCTAGAAACTAAAAAGCCATGCCCTAGAGCATGGCTTTTTTGCTTAACGTTAATTGTATTAATTATCTAAACAACACTTTTTCTTGATTAAACCAATACACACAGAAAGCAAACAATGCCCCGGCAATCAGTACAGTGGAACCGAAGATAGCGAACAACTGGTAGTAGTCCATTGTACCTTTAACTAATTCCTTCATAGCAAGTGAAACGTTAGTGATCGGCACCCAAGCCCAGCCTCCCTTTAATTCGACACCAGGTAAAAGAGCTAACATAATAGGCACGATAACCAAAATAGTCATAGGCCCCATATAACTTTGTGCCTCCTTAAAACTTTTGGCATAGATGGAGATACTCAACAAAACCGCCGCAAAAATGGCCACCACAGGTACCAACATCAAAAAGATAAGTAGAAAATCAAGCATCGCAATCTGCGCCATAAAATCTGCTACAAACTTAATTGCCATGCCTTGACTCAAAACCAAGCCCCAAATCACCATGCTCATCACGGTAATTAGCGCGGTCATTGTTCCAGCAAAAGCAATTGTTAAGAATTTTCCCATCACAATTTTGTTTCGATCAATGGGTGAAATCAATAAGGTCTCAAGTGTACCTCGCTCTTTTTCACCCGCGCCAATGTCGGTCGCAGGAGCCATTGCACCCGTTAAACAAATTATGAATAACAAATAAGGCAACATCCCACCTATTTTTTCGCCCCAGTTTTCTCGATCATCTGCGGTATTCACTTTCTGCAATACTATCGGCTCAATAAGAGCGTTTTGTTCAGCGTCATCTAAACCCAGAGTAGAAAAAGCACTTTGTTGAAACAACTCAGACTGACTTTTAACGATTTCATTTACCCGTCTGTAGACCAGATTTAGCCCAGCATCGTTGAAATGTAACTTAACGTTAGCCTGACCATTCTGTAGCACATCGCTAGAGTAATTTTCAGGGATCTCCAACACAAAATCGACTGTATCGTTGCGAATAATCGCGGTGTAATCTGCGTTTTCTTCAATTTCCACAAGATTAAATTTGTCTGGTTGTTGCAGCTCCTTAACAATATCAGGTGCATATTGTCCACCTACCAAAGCATAATTGAGTATTTGGGTTTCAGCTTTGTCTATAGCTTGTTTACTCACAAAACCAACAATGCCAAAAATCAAAGGGAAAATTAATAACGGCAGGGCAATCATAAAAAATAATGTTTTACGGTCGCGAAGTAATTCTTTTATCTCTTTTTTAAATACTAACCACATATTGTATATCTCTTTATTTATAAGCCGCTAAAGGCTCTCTATTCGCTAGTAGTTGATTGTATGGCAGCCATAAACGACTGGTGCAATGAGCCTTCAGCAAGGGCTTTAAAGCTGGCGATATCCCCATCAAACAGAGTACGGCCTTGATCGATAACGGTGACCTTGTCACATAACTCCTGCACTTCATCCAAATGATGAGTAGAGAAAATCACGGGAGTACCCTGCTCTTTTAAGCCACGAATAAATTCAAGTACCGTTTGTGTGGCCATAATATCGAGGCCTGTTGTGGGTTCATCTAAAATAACCAGCTCTGGTGAATGTACTACGGCACGTGCAATAGCGGTCTTTTGTTTCATACCTGTAGAGAAATTCTCTGAACGTCGGTCTAAAAAGTTGTGCATATCTAGTAAATCAGCCAACTCTTTTATACGCACAGTGATAGATTCCTCACTCATGCCATGTAGTTGACCAAAATAATGGATATTTTCACGACCGGTTAAACGACCATACAAACCAGTTGAACCTGATAAAAAGCCGATCTTCTTACGAGCAATAACAGGATTAGCTAACACATTATCCCCGCTTATTTCTACGCTGCCACTATCAGGCTTCAGTGCAGTAGACAACATACGTAACGTGGTCGTTTTACCCGCACCATTGGGGCCAAGTAATCCTAACACTTCACCTTTGTGACATGTAAAAGACACATCTTGGACCGAATGAAAAAAGCGTCCTTTTAACCTTGGGTCTTTTTTCTCTTGCTCACTGAGTTTTTTAGGATTTTCCACGGCGAATTTCTTAGCCAGTTGTTTTATTTCTATCATTCCATTTTCCTAGTTTGTGACCGGTTCATTTCTATAGTCCTTCACTTTAGTGATTTATTACATGCGATTAAGAAAAAAAATATGTAACAATATTAAATTCGCCCAGAGTAATGCAAGTAACCCTGGGTGTATATCGCAGTAAAATAATTTAATAGGGAGAGTTGTATGCAACTGGTCAGTAACCCATTTCAGGCCATGAAGGATATTTTTGTTAAACCTAATCAGGTCTTTGCCACCATAAGTGAAGCACATAATTGGTCTTGGATACCTTTTATCTGTATCGCAGTTATCGGTGCATTACCCATTTACATGTATTTTAATTTTGTCGACTTTTCTTGGTATACCGAATTAATGGTGCAAGCCATGGCGGGCGATTTAAGCCCCGCTGAGCAAAATGTATTTCGTAACGTGATGGCAGATCAATCACAATCCTTGTGGACAGGTGTGTTTGGGTCTGTATTTATGCTATTGGTCAGTAATGCAATAATGGCGCTGTATCTCAATATTGTGACCAAAGCAGATGAAGAGTGTGTGCAAGGTTATACCGACTGGTATGGCTTTAGTTGGTGGGTAAGCATCCCAGTCATTGTCTCTAGCGTAATGGGCGTATTAGTGGTTTTAGTGGCGCAGGATACTCAATTATCACCCGTGAGCATGGCTCCTACTTCATTTGCTTTTATTTTTTCTGTAGAAATGAATTCGTCATGGGCGTCTTTGATGCAGGCTATCCGCTTAGAATCTCTCTGGGTCATGTACTTGACTGCAGTAGGATTAACTCAATGGACACGGCTTCCGGTTAAGAAAACCTACATAATTGCCATCGCTCCCTACCTATTAATTTGGGCAAGTTGGGCTTTATTTATCGTTCTTTGATGCTGATTTTGGCGAAGGCTTAGGTCTGAAATAATCAGTGTTATCATAAAATTCAGGATCATTATTGGCATCCCATACATCAGGGATGCCCAATAATGGCATGGGGCTAAGTGGCTTTTGTGTCGAAAACAAATCGGTTTTCTGAATATGGCTGACTAAGCGTATATCAAGTTCAGCAACCTGTTTTTTATAGGACAAGCTTGAAAATAGACTGTCGACTTCTACTGCCAAAAACTTTCCGGTCAGACCAATAAAGGGGTGTAGCAACATTTCCAGATTGGCATGACCAAAGATAAAACTATTTATCTCATTACCCCAGTATTGCCTATTGTCAACAAACACAGCATGCCATTGGTGCTGCTTCACATTTTCTATCAACTGGGAAAAAACCTCTGAACGCTCATAAGTGACAATCACCCCACACTCATCAAAATGGGTTAAGTTATTTCTTCTCAAGGTACGAGGTGATAACCCATATTGCTCAATATCTTCAACATGTTGTTGATTTAACAACCGCTTTGTTTGTGGAAATTGCAGCCAAATCAAACCATTAAATAAATCGTGCCAGCTGTTGGGGCGGGTTGGAATTATATGCTGTTGATGGATGATTTGTTCATAATAATCATCAGACTCTGCCAGCTCGCTTTGGCAAATAAAATTTGGGACATGCAAACTCCCCTTGAGCTTCATTAAGGCATTCAGTCCTTGGGCATTAGGCCAGTCAGTAAAACGGGATAAGCCAAAATATGTTTCAAGTTGCTGCATAGGCAACATCGGAAGTTGCTGAGTAAAATCGTGGTGCCAAACGGTCACAATTGCCCTTAAGGTTGATCTAATGTAAAAATAGCCCCTTATAATCTTTAACCTTACTAACTACAAGAGCAACTATATGAAAACTTGCCATAAGCTCCTCATGCTTTGCCTGCCCATTACCTTGGCTCTAACAGCCTGCCAAGACACTCAAACCGATGCTCCTTTGCCGGTTGTAGATAACTTTATCGATGTTTATCAAGGCATTAATACTAATGATTTGAAAAAACATATCAAAACATTAGCGTCGGATGAATTTGAAGGTCGCTTACCCACCACAGTGGGTGAGCAAAAAACATTGGATTATTTGGTTAACGAATTTAAACAATTAGGCTACCAACCCGGTAATGGTGACAGCTATTTACAGCCGGTTGAACTCATTGAGATGACCGCTGATCCTGATATGACCATGACTATCGGCGAAAATAGTTTTGCTTATAAAGAAGGCATGATGGCTTCTACAAGCCGAGAACAAGCCAAAGTAGAACTAAAAAATTCAGAATTAGTATTTGTTGGTTATGGGATCAACGCACCTGAGTATGATTGGAATGACTACCAAGGCCTAGATGTAAAAGGTAAAACAGTCGTAATTTTGGTAAACGACCCAGGTTTTGAAAACCCACAAGGTGATAAGTTTCAAGGTAAAACCATGACCTACTATGGCCGCTGGACTTACAAATACGAAGAAGCCAGTCGCCAAGGTGCAGAGGCTGCGATTATCGTGCATGAAACCAAACCAGCCTCATACGGATGGACAGTGGTAGCTAACAGTTGGAGTGGCCCGCAGTATGGTCTTGTAAGCAAAAATGGTAATGCTGATAGGGTGGCTGTCGAAGGTTGGCTAACCACTGAGGCTGCGCAAAAGGTGTTTGCTGATGCAGGACTCAATTTCGCCACAGAAAAAGCTAAAGCGGTTGCCGGTCCTTATAATAAAAACTTGGGATTAGACACCTCAGTCACTATTAATAATAGCTTTAAAAAATCTATCAGTAATAACGTTATCGCTACGTTACCCGGTTCTGAAAAACCTGACGAACACCTAATATTTACCGCACATTGGGATCACCTAGGTAAAGATGAAACCAAAGACGGTGACCAAATTTATAACGGTGCTCATGATAATGCGACAGGCACAGCAGTTGCCTTAGTGATGGCCCAAGCATATTCTGAGTTAAATATTAAACCCAAGCGTTCGACCACATTTTTAATAGTGACTGCAGAAGAACAAGGCTTGTTAGGTTCGAAGTATTATTCAGAACATCCGATTATCCCTTTAGATAAAACAGTGGCCAATATCAATATGGATGCCATGAGTGTCTTGGGCAAAACCAAAGATGTCGCTGTTATCGGCATGGGGAAGTCTGAATTAGAAACGTATTTAGAAAAAGCAGCTAAACGTCAAGGTCGTTATCTGGTTCAAGAAGGTCGTCCTGAAGCCGGTTATTATTACCGTTCTGATCATTTCAGTTTTGCGAAACAAGGTGTGCCAGCGCTTTATGCTAAAGGTGGTGATGAACCTATCGATGAAGCGACAGCTGTGTATCGTAAGCGAACTAATGTGATTGTCACAGGTTGTTATCATCAGGTTTGTGATAAATTCCGCGAAAACTGGGACTTATCAGGTATCCAGCAAGATGCACAATTGTTGTTTGAAGTGGGTTATGACCTCGTATCATCTGATGATTGGCCAAAGTGGAAAGCGACGAGTGAGTTTCAGAGGAAGTAGGGTTTTCTATAGGCTTACGCTTTTAATAGCGTAAGCCATTTTCAACCTCAAACCATGCCCTGTCGGGCACCCGCGTCCTTGCGGGTTTTGACTCGAATCCCTTCGAGCCAGTTACTTTTTTATAAAGTACGTCCCGCGCGGCGTCCGCTGCACTTTACCTTTCAGGCCAGCTGAAGCTGTTCCATATTTATCCCGTAAATATGGTCAACAGCAAAAAATAAGTAACCAAAAAATGCCGCCGCTGCTAAAGTTTTTAACCGCAAAACTTTAAAGGCGGAAAAGCAGTGGCCGAGGCACCCAAGATGGGTATCAGCGAAGCCGATGTTTGTGCACACTAGATTAAAAACGTGAATCATTCTCACAAGGTATGCCGTCATTATGACCGTCCATTTTGATATTAGGGCAGCTTTTAATAAAAGACTTGGCGAAAACGAGCAAAGAACTAACTGTTTATTGTACGTTTCATTGCCTTGTTACGTTTCGAAGACTATAATAAGACCTAATTAAAGACCTGATTAAAGTACGGATAAAAATATGACTACTAGAATACTAACTGAAGCTGCTGCAAGTATTAGTGAATTAAAAGCTAACCCTATGAAGGTTGCTATGAGTGCGGGCGGAGAAGCAATTGCAGTTTTAAATAGAAACGAACCAGCATTTTATTGCATACCAGCAGATACTTATGAATTTATGATGGATCACATGGAAGATCTTGAATTATTGAGCATTGCTGAGGCTAGAAGGAATGAAGAAAGTATAAAGGTAAATTTAAGTGACCTATGAGCTTGAGTTTAAAAAGACGGCACTAAAAGAGTGGAAAAAACTTGGCTCAACAATACGAGAACAATTTAAGAAAAAATTAGAAGAGGTAATGGAAAATCCTCATATTCCAAGTGCAAAGTTATCCGGTGCTAATGAGCTATATAAGATCAAATTAAGACAAGTGGGCTATCGCTTGGCATATGAAGTCAATGACTCGATTGTTACCGTCACTGTGATTTCAGTTGGAAAACGTGACAAAGGAAAAGTTTACAAAGCTGCAATGACACGCACAGACTAAAGAAGCCGACTCAATGCCACACATATCCTGTAAATTACCACTAGGTCCTGCAGCGTATCAAAAGCACGCTGCGCGCCATCGTCCTTGATGGTTTTGACTCGAATCCCTTCAAGCCAGTTACTTTTTTTATAAAGTACGTCCCGCGCGGCGTCCGCTGTACTTTACCTTTCAGGCCAGCTGAAGCTGTTCCATATTTATCCCGTAAATATGGTCAACAGCAAAAAATAAGTAACCAAAAAATGCCGCCGCTGCTAAAGTTTTTAACCGCAAAAAATGGCTTATTCTTGGGGTTCAACTGGATTTTTTAGAAGCAAGGCTTCGCCCAGTTGAACAACCTGACAAGCGGACGCCGCGCGGGACGTCAGGTTTGGGTGCCGATCATCATGGACGTGTGATTGACTAGCTTAAAGTCTATCCCAATAACTAGCCATTTTTTGCTGAAACTTTAAAGGCGGGTAAAAGCAGTGGCGGAGCCACCAAAGAAATGTATCGGCGAAGCCTACGCTTTTGACAGCCAGACTAAAAGCGTGAATCATTCTCACAAGGTATGCCGTCACGATCACCATCCATTTTGGTGTTAGGACAGTTTCTAATAAAATACACTGCTTCTGGTCTAGAGGTCATTTAACTAGAATATTCACGACCATCTCAACTAAAATCATGAGACTTCACTATGTTGGAGTAGTGATAGTTTTAGGTACAGAAAGCTCTACTTCATTAACTTTCGTAGTTTCAGCGTTCTTTGAAAAATGATCCCATAAACCAAAAAAAACGAGAGCAAAAATCAGTAACTTCCTCATCAGATAACATCCTTATTCAATAAACTTTAACGCCTCAAAGCACGGCGCGCGTTGTTTGCGCGTCGGTGTGACTTTGTTTGTAAACCGCATTACGCCGCTTGAATATTATATGGTGACACATTTAAAGAGCCTTTCTCTTTTCTCGTTTGCCATAAATCATGTGCATTCTGTAAACGAAGCCAATGATCTGCGGATGGTTTTCCAAAAGCTAACTCAAGGCGTACAGCCATTTCAGGTGTTACTGAACCCTTTGCATTTAGCACTTTAGATAAAGTTTTACGGCTTACATCTAAGTGTTTTGCAACATCGGTGATCGTTAACTCTAAAGAGTCGATCACGAACTCTTTTAATATTTCTCCCGGGTGTGCGGGATTAAACATAGCCATTAGTGGTAATCCTCATAATTTACTATTTCAACATCACGCTCAGTAAACCTATATGTTAAACGCCAATTTCCGCTGACTCGGACAGACCAAATATCTTTCTATTACCTTTAAGTTGGTGCATAAATAATCCTGGCAGATCCATATCGTCTGGCTCTTGTGCTTGATCTAAGTTAGTCAGAATAAGGCGCAACTTCCTTTCGTGCCTTTTCTGAATCCCCGCCGTACTGCCTGAGGCATAAAACTTTCGAAGACCTTTATGAATGAAACTTTTAATCATAGGTTAATTGTAACCCCAAAGGTGTCAACTAGATAGCAGAGTTTTGATAAGCGGTTTAGCGCTTTTTATAAATGGATCGCGTTTTTTTTGCGCGTCCAGTGAAGGCTGTTTTTTGGCCGTAACGAAGTTTGATAAACTTGTTATACCTATACTCGCAGCAAGTTGGTAACACTTGTAACTTCATTGGCGTTCCCATTTGAAGACAATAACCAATTATCAATATATAAATTAAAGTCTACGTCCTTAAAGCAGTCCCAAATATTAAGAGAGGTTACTGCAGACCAAGCATTTGGTGAGTTACTTAAGAGTGAGTTAAACATGAAAACGGCAACTACTTTGTTAAGCACCCTTTGAGTTGAAGATGTTTCTTAGTGAGGGATCATGTTAGATAACCAACTAGAAAACCACCTGTGACCAATGAGTACCTGAGGCACATGACAGGGTAATCTCCCAACAATCATTATTTTTTTCAAAATGTGCTAACGGGTAACCTTTAGAAAGATCGTTATAAACTAAAATGTCATTCTCTAACTCTTTACCCACGAATATTGAGAATATTTCATAAACAGCATCTGCAAGATTTTGTCAGCCTGGTGACATTTTAGAGTATCAATCGGACCAAGATAATTAAGAGAGCAACCATGACCGAATATAGATTTTCTTACAAGGAAAGTGACATTAAGTTCACCTACGATATGTTAGGCCGCGAGAAAGTGCGAAGATGAGCAACTAGTAGCACAATCGAGACATTGGCTTAAATCAGTCAACACAATAGAATTTAGCCTCAATGATGAACCGCTAACCATAACTTGCTTTATCACCTCCTATGATGATGGTGAATGCCAAGTAACATTATCCAGTAAGACCAACATTATCGACAAGCAAACCAAAATGCTGATTGAACTGAGTAGTGATGGCTCTGAAACCATATATGAAGAAAACGAATACGAATGGCTAGCCGAAGTTAACTTACCTAAAAGCACATTTCGGCTCGCTTGGGCACTCTATTTACTCGTTATACTGCAATATTTTTCACAAGATATTTTTGAAACAAATACAGTTCCGGACATATTTGGATGGACGTTAGTTGCAGTGATCACCTTTTCTGTTGGTACCTTTTTAACATTAGGTTTCAAGGAGATTTTTAGAAGTACGCAGGCGGCATAACGTCAGAAGCACAAAAAGGGCTCTGAATGAAGAGTGACAAGGATGTCTGTACCCAATAAGATAAAAAATCAAAGATGACGCCCAGGATCCTGATGGGAATGGAGTAACCTCAATATCAATATCCCGTCGCTGCTTTGTTTATAATAAATATTATGGTCGTGGTACGGATGCCTTCTCCAACCCGGACCAAGTTGACTAAAGTCTCTTCCTATTTCAGGATGACGAGACAACAGTTCAAAAGTACTAGTGAGTGACTCCCGATATTTTCTGGCTTGGACAAGACCAAATTTTCTAATGGTGTAGTCGGCTATCTGAACGATATCGGTGACTGCAGCAGTACTTAAAGTATAATTAGCCATCAGATGAGTTTTTTTCTGCAACTTCCCAGATATCTGTAACTGATTTTTGACTTACGCCACTTTTTTCAGCAGCTTGCAACAATGTTGTCAGTTGCTGTTTTGCCATTTCTTTTTCCTTGTCACCACGTACTAAATCTCTAAAGTACTCACTGTCGTTATTAAATTGTCCTGATTTAATACGAGATTTCACCCAACGTTCCATTTCGTCTGGCATTGAAATTGTTTTACGGACCATATGATATGACCTTTTCTACATGACTAACCATTTGTCTAATTGTAGCAATGGGTATGAATAATTCATAACAATATTGATAATTTATGTCCAATGTCAGACTGACCCAACAAAGAATATCCGTGGGGCACAGCCAACTATCGAATACAAATAACCACACCTAAACCTCCTAAAACAAGCATTGTTCTTAGTAATTCCTTTCTAATGTAAGAAAATCACAGTTTATCCTTGCTTTTTTCGCTCAGGCTGGCAAATTCAAGGGCGCGAAAATCTCTCTAATAATAACAACAGGTTTCGCTTTTTTTGGCTTGTCACGATAGAAATATCAAGCCCTTTATTAACATTAGGGGCTGTTGCCCCTTAGTAACTCAAGAGAAATATTTTTATGTGTGGTATTTTCGGTATTCTGGGCATCAAAAGTGATGCGGCAGAACTTAGAACGCAAGCGTTAGAGCTTTCCAAATTACTCCGCCATCGCGGTCCTGACTGGTCAGGAATTTGGAATAATGATAATGCTATTTTATGTCACGAACGTTTGGCGATAGTCGACGTTGACACAGGCGCTCAACCGCTAATAAGCCGCGATAATAATCAAGTGTTAGCCGTGAATGGCGAAATTTACAATCATAAAGCCTTGGAAACGGCGCTAGACACTCCTTATGACTTCAGAACCAAATCTGACTGCGAAATCATTTTGCCACTGTATCAGCAAAAAGGTGTTGAGTTTATCGACGAGTTGGAAGGCATGTTTGCCTTTATTCTATACGATGCAGAGCAAGACACCTATCTGATTGCCCGTGACCATATGGGCATTATCCCTTTGTATACTGGTTATGATGAACACGGCAATTTATACGTTGCTTCAGAAATGAAAGCGTTAGCGCCTGTGTGTAAAACCATTCAAGAATTCCCTCCTGGCCATTACATGTGGAGTAAAACGGGTCAATTAGTCAATTACTACAAACGTGATTGGATGGACTATGAAAATGTCAAAGACAACGAAACCAACCTTGACGATCTAAAGGTAGCATTCGAAAAAGCGGTTAAGTCACATTTAATGTCTGACGTACCTTATGGTGTATTGTTATCTGGTGGCCTCGACTCTTCTTTGGTATCTGCGGTAGCGGCCAAATACGTGGCTAAACGTGTAGAAGATGGTGACCAAACTGATGCTTGGTGGCCACGCTTACACTCTTTTGCTGTTGGTTTAGAAGGCGCCCCCGACCTGATTGCTGCACAAAAAGTCGCTAAGATGATAGGTACGGTGCATCACGAAGTGCACTTTACGGTGCAAGAAGGCATCGATGCCTTACGTGAGGTGATTTATCATATAGAAACCTATGACACCACCACCATTCGCGCTTCGACTCCTATGTACTTGCTGAGTCGTAAGATCAAGGCTATGGGCATTAAAATGGTGTTGTCGGGTGAAGGCGCAGATGAAATATTTGGTGGCTATCTGTATTTCCATAAAGCACCGAACGCTAAAGAATTTCATGAAGAAACCCTGCGTAAACTTAACCGTTTGCACATGTTCGATTGCGCCCGTGCCAATAAATCCACCTCGGCTTGGGGTGTTGAAGGTCGCGTGCCTTTCTTAGACAAAGAGTTTATGGACGTAGCCATGCGCTTAAACCCACAAGACAAAATGTGTATTGATGGAAAAATGGAAAAATGGGTATTACGTAAGGCCTTCGATAATAACGAATATTTACCTGCTGAAATATTGTGGCGTCAAAAAGAGCAGTTCAGTGATGGTGTCGGTTATTCGTGGATTGATTCACTTAAAGAATATATTGAAACCCAAGTCACTGATCCGCAAATGGCTTCAGCAGAATTTCGTTTCCCAGTGAACACTCCAGATACTAAAGAGGGTTACTTTTATCGCAGCATTTTCGAAGGTTACTTTCCACAAGAAACCGCAGCCAAATGTGTGCCTAGCGGAAAATCTATCGCTTGTAGTACAGTAGAAGCCTTAGAGTGGGATGCGAGCTTTAAAGCCAATGCGGATCCATCGGGCCGTGCAATGAGCACTGTTCACGGCAAGAGTTAGGTCGTAATCAACTTATACCCATACGAAGAAGATAAAAGCCAAAGTCAATCACTCTGGCTTTTTTATGGTTCCACAGGAGCGTTAACTTTACCGTCAAACCATAATTCCTTGCGGTCTAAAGGGGTTTCTTCTGGTAGAAAGGCATTTTCTAATGGGTAAAAAGTTCTGCTTTCAATCTGTGTTTTATCAATATACGTTTTATAATGTTCTACAAATAACGCTTCATAGGTTCCGTTTTCAATGGCTTTCTCGAGTCCTTTTTTAATCAGGTTCGCCAAAGGCACACTTTTCTGATTCACAAAAAAGTAAATGGCCGCGGGATAACGTATCCCAAGAGAGGGTTGAACCTGTATATTATTTTCCACATCAGTGTTTTCCAACTCATCCCATATTTCTATGATGGAGCGTGGGAAAAAGTCTCCTTGTGCTCTGCCGAGCATTTTTATAAGAGAAGTTTGCGTACGCTCAGTGATTACATCGAAACCATTGGATTGTAATATTTTGGTATCTGGCCAATCTCGGCCCTGTAATGGTGAAAGTTTAACTAAATGCTCGAATTGCTGAATATAGGTAAAACGTTCAGCCATATCTTCTCGAATTAACAAGAGACGCCATCCAATCAGTCCTTTAAATATTGGAATGCGTATTGGCAGTAAATCTTTTTCACGCTGAACATTGGTCATACCCCAAACAACGTTTATTTCTCTGTTATCTTGCAGCCTATCTAGAGCCTTGCTTTTGGACAGAGAATTATCTGAGGGTTTGAGTTGATAATTAACCCCGGTTTGATCCAACGCCAATGCCAACAGCTGTATTGGATACTCATCAATGGTTGATGGAGTTTCAATCGAACGAGGAAAGGTTATTTGCCATGATGCACTCTGGGCATTAACACTAAAGAGTAAGATAAACACAACAAGTGTCTTATTCATAAATCACTCAGCAAGGGGGGAAATAGTTTCAAGTTTATTTTCATCATCATCAATAACCGCCACAATTATCTTAAGTTGTTTATCTGGCATTTTTTGCAAGGTATATGACGTTGCACAGCCAAAACATAGTTGATCTTGTTCGTTGAAAAACTGCCAGCGCATTTTTGAGAAAAATAACGAGTCTGATAAACGCATAGTTTGCTGTAATTTAGGCGTAAACGTTTTAATGCCGGATTGCTTAAAGTTTGCGAACATCTGACTAATAGCATGTTCTAATTCTAACTCGCTAGTGATGACTTTTTTACTTTTATCACTCATGATAATAGTAGGTGTTAAACAAAAACTGGCGACTTTTTTAGGGTCAAAGGTATTTAATGCTTTAGCATAAATATCCAAAAAGTATTCTAAATCAATGGGCATAAATGATGTATTCCTTAATGAGACATATTACGTTCATAAGACCGCTATTCGATCCCAATAAATTTATGAGTTTGCAATGACAGACGCCAATTACGCGCTATACAAGTTTTAATTGCAAGGTCAGTTGCACGTTTTTGTTGGCTAATGGGCTGTAAATAAATATTGGGAACCGCTTGGTCACCTAACAGGGTCAACACTTCGTCTAACTCTTCGATATGTTTCTCCATGGCTATGGGATGTTTTATTTCATTTGCGCGGCGCATGGCGCTGCTTAATACAGCTCTGCCTCCCGGCATATTCACTTTGGGCGAAACAGTCACCCAAGTGTCTGGATGCACAATAATTTCATATGTACCGCTGGTTTCAATTTGCACCGAATAACCTTTTGCTATTAAGCTGCTAGTGATTTCAGTCAAATCATACAAACAGGGCTCCCCCCCCGTGATCACAATATGTTTGGCCACATAACCATGAAGGTTAAAAAGGGCTAATAGCTGTTCAGTTGTGTGTTCAAACCAACTATCTGACTCCGCCTTTTCAGACATCACCTTATCCCTTGTAGTTTGTAATTCTGGCGACACTACCCAAGTATGTTTAGTATCACACCATGGACAACCAACAGGACAACCTTGCAAACGCACAAAAATCGATGGCAAGCCCGTATAACTGCCCTCTCCTTGCAAAGACTCAAACACTTCATTAATTTTATATGAACTCAATCACTTTCCTTTTTGTTTAACGCATTCCTGTTGTGGGAATTTACCGTCAAATCGCTTAAAATCGTTATCAATTAATTGATTATAAAGAAGCAAAGCCCATGTCACAAAAGGTAGTGGTAATTTTTTCCGGAGGGATGGACTCGTTTACCGTCCTAAACCTAGCAGTTAAGCAGGGCTTAGAGGTATTTGCCTTATCTTTTGACTATGGACAAAGACACAAAAAAGAACTGGATTATGCAGCACGAGCCTGCAAAGCTTTACATGTTCACCACAAAATAGTCGACATTTCAGCCATCAACCAGCTAATTGGTGGTTCATCGCTCACATCAGATATTGACGTGGCAGAAGGTCACTACGCAGAAAACAGCATGAAAAGCACAGTGGTACCTAACCGCAATATGATTTTATTATCTATGGCAGTAGGTTATGCCGTTTCAATGCATGCCAACAAAGTTTACTTCGGCGCCCACTCAGGCGACCACGCAATATACCCAGACTGTCGCCCAGAATTCGTCCACAAAATGAATGACGTATGCGCCATAGCTAACTATGAAGCAGTCGAAATTGTCACCCCTTATCTAGCAGTCAGTAAAACCGCCATTTTAACAGCAGGCTTAAAAATGGAATTGGATTACAACTTAACCTGGACTTGTTATAACGGCCGTGAAAAATCCTGTGGTAAATGTGGGGCTTGTCAGGAAAGGTTGGAAGCGTTTACTGAAAATGGGGTGAGTGATCCTTTGGAGTATGAAGGGTAGCTTCGAGATTCAATTCGGTTACTGATTAACTTGGATGTTTTAGAAGACACTTTTTGCAGATATTTCAGCCAGTTCTCACTGAATTAGAATAATCTTGATTGAAAAAAGTCTGGCGATTTCTAAATTATAGAGTGCCCTAACGTTGGCATTCAAAGTGTGCTTGTTTTTAATCGTGTAAAGAATATGGGTAAAACATTTTATTATTTCACTGGCTCTGCTTGCAAAAAGGTTGTACTTACCCAAACAAAACAGCATGTTTTGAGAAATAGTTTGCCCAAAACCCTAAATCTATTTGCCCCTGACTTGCCTGGGTATTACAGATCCCACCGCTAGCAAAATCAATAAAAGCAAAAAGCATTTCTTGATTGTCCTCAATTCGAGCATTTTTAATGTCGATTAATATTTTAGAATCTAAAATTGCAGTACCAGCAATAAATCCAAACACGCTATGAATTAATTGGAAACGCAGATGCTCTTTGTTTTTTTCAGGTAATTGTTGTGCAACCCTTTCATATACCGCAAGCAGATGCGATTGAAATAAGTCATTTGCGAATTTTGTTTCTTCATTAGAATCGAGTAATAATTTGCTCAATAGTTTAAATATGTCGTTGCCACGCAGGGGTATTTGTTGGACAAGGATCAGCGGGGCATAAAGCACCAGCATTAACTCTTGGACACTCATTTCATTCTTGTCTCCACGTTGTTCAATTTGAACCCAGAGATCTTGAACTGCAAGTTCAACTTGTTTGCCAACCCACTCAAAGATAGCTTTCAAAATACCGGCTTTATTACCAAAGTGATAATGCACTGCCGATTTGTTTTTTGTACCAGCGGCGGTGTTAATTGCTCGCATAGAAACCGCTTCTACCCCTTTTTCTGAAAATAACTTTATGGCTACCAAAAGAAGGCGTTCTCTTATATCAGCTTTTACATTCACCATAAGGTGCTTTTCAGATATTTGCATGCTGTTTATTTAGCCTTTGGTGTCGCTATAGCTCTAATGAAGTAAGGGCTATGTAATTTTAGAAATAGCGTTTATCAGCGCTCTTCAGCCTCCAAACACATGGTTATTATATATTTTACAAAAGTAATAATCTTGCCGAAACATCATAATTAAGTCAATCGACTTTATTTAAGTCACTTGACTTAAATAAATGTGAGCATTATCATTTTCACCACTGAAGGATACCAAAGGTATGCTTTTCTGTATTTGCTGAGTTGTATTACATTTGAAAGGTAACTTATGTCTATTCAAGAGTTTGATGTTGTAATTGTTGGTGCGGGCTTGTCGGGTATTTCTGCTGCATACTATTTAAAGAAAAACTGCCCCAATAAAACGTTCACTATTCTTGAGCGCCGTGAACAGATAGGTGGCACATGGGATCTATTTCGTTACCCAGGTGTGCGCTCAGATTCTGATATGTTTACCTTAGGTTATTCCTTTAAACCATGGCAAAGCGATAAGTCGATTGCTCCCGGTGATTCTATTCGAAACTATGTTAAAGATACCGCTAAAGAGAATGACATTGAGAAACACATTCAATTTCAACAAAAGCTAATCAGTTCTAGTTGGTCTAGTAAAGAGGCACGCTGGACATTAGATGTTGAACAAAACGATGGCAGTATTCAGCAGGTGCGCACTAACTTTGTAATGGGTTGTTCGGGTTATTACAACTACGATAAAGCTTATACTCCTGATTTTAATGGTATTGAACACTTCAAAGGTCAGGTGGTTCATCCACAGTTTTGGCCAACGAATTTTGATTATTCGGATAAAAAAGTGGTGGTGATTGGAAGTGGAGCAACGGCAGTTACACTTGTACCGGCAATGACAGACAAAGCGGCACACGTCACGATGCTCCAGCGGTCGCCAACCTACATGGCGAATTTACCCAGTGAAGATAAACTCGCAAATACGTTAAAAAGGGCACTGCCACCAAAACTGGCTTATGCCTTAACGCGTTCCAAAAAAATTATTTTTGGTGCAGGTTTTTTTAAACTAAGCCGGACCCGCCCAGCCATGGTAAAAAAACTATTACTTAAAGGAGTGGCGTCACAACTCAAAGATAAATCATTGGTCAAAAAACATTTTACGCCAAGCTATAACCCTTGGGATGAAAGATTATGTGCAGTCACCGACGGAGATATGTTCAAAGGTATTAATAAAGGCAATATCTCTGTGGTTACCGATCATATTGAACAATTTACTGAAAACGGCATTCAATTAAAGTCGGGAGTTATACTTGAAGCGGATATTGTTATTACTGCAACCGGTTTAGTTTTAAAAAACCCAAATGACACACCTGTTTTTGTTGATGGTAAGCAGGTCGATTTCCCAAGCGCTTTTAGTTACAAGGGAATGATGGTTAGTGAAGTGCCTAATATGTCAAATACTGTGGGTTATACCAATGCATCTTGGACCTTAAAAGCAGATTTAATACACGCTTATGTATGTCGTTTAATTAATTATATGGGCAAGTCAAATCAAGATTACTGTGTGGCAAAAGTAGAAAATCCTAATATGGATCCAGAACTTGCAATGGACTTTTCTTCTGGCTATGTAAAACGTTCAATTCATTTATTACCTAAGCAAGGTGATCGTAAACCTTGGAAACTTTTTAATAATTATTTTTTGGATTTTTTATCCTTAAAGATGGGGTCTTTGCAAGACGGTGCAATAGAGTTTCATCGAGCGGGCGAATTTTTTAATTCGCAAGAAGATATACAACTTAGTCCAAAATCAACGGCTAGTTAAGATAATGACTTGAAACAAGGGGAATATTAATTAAAAAGCCGCATAAATGCGGCATAGGTAGAGATAAATTAGATGGCAGTTAGCTAATTACTGCCCGTTACATCAGTTGCGTAAATGTCACCTCAAAATAGCAAGTCGCTTTGCTGTATATTTTGTTTCGATGAATAAACTCGTGGGCCCTACTTATCAACTTGCTGAATAAAGTAGCTGATTTCTTTAATCAAATGTCTCAACACAGGATTTAATCGGGTGTTTTTGCCATTCATCACAAATAATTCGTGACTGAATTCAAATAAACTATTGCCTACTGGCACCAGCCCTAACCCTGCTCCTTGGTTTGTGAGTATGTAATCAGGTAATAGCCCCACATATTCGCCAGTCATGATCGCAGCTAGGCAAGCATCGTAGGAGTCAGAAAAAGTTTGAATAGCCATACGTGCATCGTCAGAAATGTAATTGGCAGAGGACAAGCCGGATATACCAATTGCTGGGTAGTCTCCAATCTTAACGTTATCAGGTAAACCATCACGATATTTTGCTAGAGCGTGGGAAGGTGCACAATAGAGTCTTCCTTTACACGAAACGTCAATTGGGTGAAAAGTGACAGACTCAGGTTTAACCATATCATAAGTCGATAACACCAAATGACATTCGCCAGATAAGGCAACATGCTCAACCTCGTTATACAATCGAGTTTGAATATTCACGTGAATATCATTGAATTTTTTCATGGTACTTTTAACGGATTTACTGACCGCCAAATGATATGAAAGAGGTAAACCCGCCATCATCACTAGTGTGATGTGGCCTGAATAATCATCGTGCAAACTCTTTAGGTTGAACACAAAGTTATCGAAAGAGTTGAAGATTCGTTTGGTTTCCTGAAATACCACCTCGCCCTCTTTGGTCATTTGAAAACCACCTCGACCACGATGGCATAATACTAAATCTAAGCGTTCTTCGAGCTTTTTAATGGCCGCGCTAATATTCGGTCGTTGCATCCTGAGCACTGGCTCAGCTGCAGTAAAGCCATTGCATGAGGCTACAGCATAAAATACACGCAATAATTTGATATCGGATTCTTGGAGACGATTTAACATTACAGCACCACTTATAGGTATAGTTCTTGATACTAAAGTACATAGTAGGAAAGGCTTAGCCGGATTACAATGGAAATTTAGCCTAACGGCTAAAACAGCTGCTTTAGCTTTAAAAAGATAACATCAAAAGATTAAAGATATTGAACCACAGAGGGCACAAAGAAAAGGAGAAGATGAGTATTGCGGCTTCGCCGAAAAGACAGCCTAATATTTAACCTTAACATTCTTCCCTCTGTGTAGCGCAGAGGTCGGCGCCCAACGCTCTGTGATCTCTGTGGTAAATAATCCTTTGCTTTTGTATGTATTCGCCAACCGATGTTGCGCCAACCGATGTAGCGGTATCCAAGATTGAACTTAGCTGCCCATAGCCTATAGCTAAGAGTTTTTCACAATTTGAGCCCGATAGGCTTCAATGTCATCACGTAAATTCGCCGCTTTTTCAAACTCCAAATCCTTCGCGGCTTTGAACATCACTTTTTCCAGTTCGGTAATTTTTTGCAAAAGTTGCGGTGTGCTAAGTAAATTATATTTCTTGCTCGACTCAGCCACTAATCTGAGTTTCACTTTACTATCAGAACTGCCATCACCCACGTCCATGATGTCGGTAATGGGTTTATTCATCTGCGTAGGAGTAATGCCATGTTTAAGATTGTAAGCCCGTTGTATTTCTCGACGTCTATCGGTTTCTTCAATAGCCCGTTGCATCGACCCCGTGATCCTATCAGCATATAAAATTGCTCGGCCATTTATGTGCCGGGCTGCCCGGCCCATAGTTTGAATCAGTGATTTATCAGAACGTAAAAAGCCTTCTTTATCTGCATCAAGAATAGCCACTAATGACACTTCTGGCATATCAAGACCCTCTCGAAGCAAGTTGATCCCAACTAACACGTCAAATTTACCAATACGTAAATCGCGTATAATTTCGATGCGCTCTACAGTGTCAATATCTGAATGTAAATAGCGGGCTTTTACACCGTGCTCATCCATATAATCACTTAAGTCCTCAGACATACGTTTGGTTAAGGTCGTAACTAGCACTCTTTCGTTAACTGCCACACACTTATGGATTTCAGAAAGTAAATCATCAACTTGTGTGCCTACTGGGCGTATTTCTATTTCTGGATCAAGTAAACCTGTAGGACGCACCAGTTGCTCAACTATGTCGTCTGGTGCAATAGCCAGTTCAAATTTACCAGGCGTGGCAGATACATAAATAGTTTGCGGACTGATTTGTTCAAACTCCTCAAACTTTAGAGGCCTATTATCTAAAGCAGAAGGTAACCTGAACCCATATTCCACTAAGGTTTCTTTACGCGACCTATCACCTTTATACATGGCACCGATTTGTGAAACAGTCACGTGGGACTCATCAATAAACATTAGGCCATCTGCTGGAAAATAATCAATAAGAGTAGGCGGCGGGTCGCCCGGTGCTCGGCCTGACAAGTAGCGAGAATAGTTTTCTATGCCTGAGCAATAACCTAACTCTTGCATCATTTCCATATCAAATTGACAGCGCTGTGAAACGCGCTGCTCTTCCACTAATTTATTAACGGACTTAAGTTGCTCGCGCCTTTCTTTAAGTTCGACTTTAATATGTTCAATGGCATCAATGATTTTTTCCCTGGGTGTGACGTAATGGGTTTTAGGAAAAACCGTGGCCCGTGTCACGGTTTTCTCAACGGCGCCAGTAAGCGGATCGAAGATACTGATGCGCTCAACTTCTTCGTCGAACAATTCCACTCTTATTCCATGACGTTCTGAGTCAGCAGGGAATATGTCAATCACATCACCGCGCACTCTAAACGTGCCGCGATCGAATGCAACATCATTACGGGAATATTGAATTTCAACCAAACGACGCAAAATATCGCGCTGATTCATGATATCCCCTTGACGAAAATGCACCAACATTTTCATGTAAGACTCAGGATCGCCCAAACCATAAATAGCCGATACACTAGAAACAATAATAACGTCGCGTCTTTCCATCAAGGATTTAGTGGCTGATAAACGCATTTGTTCGATGTGTGCGTTTATCGATGCATCTTTCTCAATAAAAGTGTCACTCGAGGGCACATAAGCTTCGGGCTGATAATAATCGTAATACGAAACAAAATATTCCACCGCATTATTTGGGAAAAACTCTTTCATTTCACCGTAAAGCTGTGCAGCTAAGGTTTTATTATGTGCCAATATCAACGTGGGTCGCTGCACTTTTTCAATCACATTGGCCATAGTGAACGTTTTACCAGAACCTGTGACACCTAATAATATTTGTCGTGCTAGGCCATCATCTAGACCTTCTACTAACGCTTTAATCGCTCTGGGCTGATCGCCGGCAGGCGAATAACTGGAGGATAATTCAAATGCTCTACTCATAAATCTTATTTACTCAATACACTTTGTTCAAATCGAGAGGCGAGGATGGTTTTACACCAAATAAAAGCAATACAGCCAACGGTAATGTTCGCTAATGCTCCCGCCCAAAAAAGTCCGGATAAATCAAACCAATAACTGCCTAAAAAAGAAAAAGGCACAAAAAACACAAATAAACGCATAAAATTTAATGATAAAGCTGACATAGGCATATGCATTGCGTTAAAGGATGAGTTGGTCAGAATAGTCACCCCCTGCAATCCATACCCTAAGGGCATAATCATTAGAAACATTATTATGGTCGAGGCAACTTTTAACTCATCGGTAAATATATTGGCAATTAAACCTGAAAACAGCGCCAAAACAGCAAAAATAAACAGTTGCCATACAATCACAAACTTGACGCATAAACTATAGGCCTGCCCTACTCGCTCAAGATTATTTGCCCCAAAATTTTGACTAATAAAGGGCGGCAATGACATGGATAAAGACAACACCACTATGCTAGCAATAGATTCTAATCGACCACCGACTCCCCAAGCAGCAACCGCTTCAGGTCCATAATCTGCAACAATTGCGGTGACTATACCCGCAGAAATGGGGGTTAACATGTTTGCTCCAGCAGCAGGTAATCCAATCTTTAAAATCCCCCCTGTACTGCGCTTTAACTGTTGCCAATTAAGTAATTTAGGCTCAATCAATTTTCGCTTTACAGCCAATATATACAAAATATAAAACAACCCCGCTGCCCAAGCTATAAGGGTGGCGATAGCCGCTCCTTGTATTCCAAGGGCAGGCACTGGGCCCCAACCAAAGATAAGTATGGGATCGAGTATCACATTGATAAGGCCACCAAAAGCCATCACATAGCTAGGTGTTTTAGTATCACCAGAAGCACGCAACACACTGTTACCCACCATAGGCATTGCCAGAAACACCCCTGCTGCGTACCACACCAACATATACTCTTTAATAAAGACTAATTGCTGTTGATCAGCACCCATCAGGCGGAAGATCGGTTCCATTGTCATAACGCCGATAATTGCTAAAACAATAGCTAGCACCATGGTTAACATCAATGCGCCTGTGGCGGTCTCCTTTGCTTGGTCGCGTTGTCCTGCACCTAGCAACTTAGCAATAATAGCCGAGGTACCAATGCCCAACCCAATGTTAAGACTGATAACCGTAAAAGTAACCGGAAAAGTAAAACTGATGGCGGCAAGTTGTTGCGTACCTAACATGCCAATAAAAAAGGTATCTACCAGACCAAACGTCATAAGTACTAACATACCTACTATCATAGGCAGAGTCATTTTACGCAGTGTTAGAGCAATATCATTATTCAGCAAATCTGGGGGGGACGAGGTTTTAGTGCTTGAGGTCAATATTACTCTCTCTTAATTGCAGATATTGATGGGTAAGTAGGTCAACTAGCTCATAATCACATGTCACAGATTTTAACCTTAAAATTTCGGTAATGCGTAATGGTGTCATAGTACGGAATTAGAGATGGGTATAATACGCGATTTCTCCTTGATTTTTATTATATTTATCATCATTAATGTTATGAAATTGTTATAAGATTCAACATCTACTAGTTGTATCTTTTTGAATACACTTGAGTGTCTGTTTTTTGACGTTTTAACTTTTATGCCACTGGATCACCCTCAGATCATTTCATTGTTTTAAAAACAATCAATTCAAAATGAAAAAATAATCCCTGTGTTTTAATATATTTTTATATTTCTGTTTAAAAACAACACACAACAGAAATTCAACACAAGTTACGCCGAAGTTTTTCTTTGTCTGCGAAACTCAACAAAACCATAAACATTTGATTTAAATGTATTTTTTAAATTACCTTGATAATTTCAACTTCCACTATTGACATTTAATTGATCAGTATTCACATACTTTAAACAATTTAATCCACAAGGTTATCCACAGGTTTCGTGGATAACTACCCTCGCCCTTTATTTGGCGTACATTGACACCACGGTGTGGTTTTATTTTAGTTGGTGACCACTAACCTATCCATGGCTGACAAAGGTTACACTTTCATGAAATACTGGCAATACATACAGTAATCAATAAATCATTAATAACAATTAGCTATAACGGACTGGAAAAATAGTCTTTGATGTATCATCAAATAGACAAACTAAAATCGAACAATTTTAACGCAATAAAAATGCGTTTTTTCATATCTGTTGGTAATACGCACAGATTGAGTGAAGGTTTATAAAAATATAGTAAAAACCTCACTTTGAGTGTTGACAGCGAGCGGTATGCTCATTATTATTCCGCCCCGTTGAAAAGCCACCTAGTTTTTAACTAAGTAGCGTTTTAACGGTAGTATAATGTTCCCCCTTAGCTCAGCTGGTTAGAGCGACGGACTGTTAATCCGCAGGTCCCCTGTTCGAGTCGGGGAGGGGGAGCCAACTTATACTGATAGTTAAATATTTTTCGTAGAATAATATTTAATCAGAAATTGAATTCCCCCTTAGCTCAGCTGGTTAGAGCGACGGACTGTTAATCCGCAGGTCCCCTGTTCGAGTCGGGGAGGGGGAGCCAATTCAATGTGTAGGTATTTCTCCACTTATTACCGCTAGTTATCGACTCTTATTTCAATAATAAACACCTTATAGTAATAAACTTTCGAATATCGAGTTGTTAATGGTCACTTAAATAAAGATAATAACGGCGCATTAATAACTCCTGGCTAATATCCACTTTACATGACCGAATTCTTACTATTATTAATTGGTACCGTCCTGGTGAACAACTTCGTGTTGGTTCAATTTTTAGGCTTGTGCCCATTTATGGGAGTATCAGGGAAGTTAGAAACGGCTATTGGCATGTCTATGGCCACGACCTTTGTGTTAACGCTTGCCTCTCTTTCCAGTTATCTAGTTGAACATTATATATTGTTACCACTTGGCATCGGCTATTTACGTACGCTGAGTTTTATTCTTGTAATAGCCGTGGTTGTGCAGTTCACAGAAATGGTCGTGCACAAAACGAGTCCAACCTTATACCGCCTGTTAGGTATCTTCTTACCGCTCATCACTACCAACTGTGCCGTCTTAGGCGTAGCACTGCTGAATATTAACCAAGAACATAATTTTGTTGAATCTGTTATTTATGGCTTCGGTGCTGCTGTAGGTTTTTCTTTAGTACTCATTTTATTTTCCGCCATGCGTGAACGTTTAGCCGTCGCAGACGTACCTAAACCCTTTAAAGGGGCCTCTATAGGTATGATTACTGCAGGGTTGATGTCTTTAGCCTTTATGGGCTTTACTGGCTTGGTTAAGTTTTAATGACACTAAGTTTTGCTATTTTAACTGCCTTATTAGCCATAGGCCTGATGGCACTCGTTTTTGGCGTTGTGCTTGGCTTTGCTGCGGTAAAGTTTAAAGTTGAAAGCGATCCTTTAGTCGAACAAATTGATCAAATTCTGCCGCAAACCCAATGTGGTCAATGCGGATACCCTGGCTGCAAACCCTATGCTGAAGCAATTGCCAATGGCGACGAAATAAATAAATGCCCGCCAGGTGGCGATGTCACCATAAAAAAACTTGCTGACCTTATGGGTGTAGAGCCTAAATCTTTAGATGCGGCACATGGTCAAGAAGATATAAAAAAGGTGGCCTACATTCGTGAAGACGAATGTATAGGTTGTACAAAATGTATTCAGGCCTGCCCTGTTGATGCCATATTAGGCGCTGCAAAACAAATGCACACTGTTATTGTAGACGAATGTACTGGGTGTGATCTATGTGTTGATCCCTGCCCTGTTGATTGCATTGATATGATACCGGTGGCAAATAGTACCTCATCCTGGCGCTGGGATATCGATGCCATTCCTATAAAGCAAATAGGCTAGACAGGAATTATGCAAAATAGTTTTGACGACATTATTGAGAAACTAGACAACCACGAATTGTGGGACTTCCCCGGAGGCGTATTTCCTGCTGAACGTAAAACACTGTCTAATCAAACCCCAATAGAGAAATCACCCATCCCTGAACGCCTATATGTGACAGTTAAACAACATATAGGGGTGGAAGGTCAAATAATTGTTGATGTAGGTCAAAAGGTGCTTAAAGGGCAAGCATTGACCAAAAGCATGAACCCATTTGCCGTACCCATTCATGCTCCCACATCAGGAGAAATAGCAGCAATCCATAAACATGTGTCAGCTCACCCATCTGGTTTGCCAGAGCTGACGGTTGAAATAACCAGTGATCAACAAGACAAATGGACTAAGCTGTGCCCCTTGATTGATTATCAAAACAAACCAAAAATGCAAGTGTTAGCAGCCATTTGTGATGCCGGTATCAGTGGCATGGGTGGTGCTGGTTTTCCAACTCATATTAAGTCGTCACCTAAAAAAGATGTCGAGTTTTTGATTATCAACGGTATTGAATGTGAGCCTTATATTACCTCTGACGACCGTTTAATGCGCGAACATGCTTGGCAAATCCGTCAAGGAATCGATGTTTTGTGCCATTTACTCAAGCCCAAACATGTATTGATTGGTATAGAAAACAACAAACCTGAAGCCATCGAAGCCTTGCAAGTAGCATGTCGAGAAAACCCCAATTATCGTATTTGTAGTGTACCGACTAAGTATCCTGCTGGCGGCGAAAAGCAACTTATCCAAGTGTTAACCAACAGAGAAGTACCTGCACAGGGATTACCCGTGGATGTCGGCGTAATTATGCATAATGTGGGCACTTGTTTTGCCATAGCAGATGCGATTTTTGCTGGCAAACCACTTATCGAACGCGTGGTAACTGTCACCGGTGAGGCAGTAGAAAGCCCCGGCAATATCTGGGCGCTGATTGGCAGCCCTGTTGCCCACCTATTGGCGCATTGTAAATATAAGCAAGCAGGACAGAAACAGCCCAATATTATTATGGGAGGTCCAATGATGGGCTTTAGTGTGACAAGCGACTTGGTGCCTGTGGTAAAAACCACCAACTGTATTTTGGCACCTACTGACAATGAAATCGCGGGTAATAACGAACAGCCCTGCATTCGCTGTAGTGCATGCGCAGATGTCTGCCCCGCTAGTTTGTTGCCACAACAATTGTTTTGGCATTCAAAAGCCAAAGAATTAGATAAAGCTCAAGATTACAATTTATTTGATTGTATTGAATGTGGTGCTTGTGCGTACGTTTGCCCCAGTGAAATACCTTTAGTTCACTATTACCGCATCGCAAAATCAGAAATAAGAGTAGAACAAGAAGATAAACAAAAGTCAGATAAGGCGAGAGAGCGCTTTGAAAAGCGCGAGGCTAGGTTAATAGCCGAACAACAGACAAGAGACGAAAAACATCGTTTGGCTGCTGAGGCCAGAAAACAAGCCATGGCAAGCAATGGCAATAACGCCAAAGACAAGATTGCAGCCGCATTAGCTAGAGCTAAAGCAAAAAAACAAAACGCCAGCATAGTGGATGAACAGCCAATAGCGCCAACTAAAGTAGCCCCTGCTAATCAATCAGAGCAAGAAGCGAAAACTGAAGCATCAGATGTTTCCACAAAAGCAGCCAGTTCAAATCAAAGAGTGCAAGCTGCTATCGCTAGAGCAAAAGCCAAAAAGGCAGCGGCTGAAGAAGCAGTCACCGAAACTGAGCTAAAAGAGAAAGTCGACGCTGGTGACCTAATAGAAAATAAGCCTGACGTAAAACAACAAGATAATGATGTGAAATTAGTTTCAGAGCAATCTCCACAAGCCAAGGTGAATACTCAAGCTGACGTCACTGATAGTCGCCCCACAGCTGATGTTTCCCAGCAACATCAAGAGCCGAACAAAGCTGACAGTAAACAAGCCAAAATAGCCGCTGCGGTAGCGAAAGCGAAGGCTAAACGTGAAGCACAAAAAATCTCAAACAGTGATACCGCGTCAAATCCAGCGCCAGCAGCGAAGGTGAATAGCCCTCAAACTAAGATTTCAGTTGAGCTAGCCAAAACAGAAGAACAACAGATAGACATGAAAAAACGCAGAATTGCTGCGGCAGTGGCTAAAGCCAAGGCCAAAAAAGCAGCTGAAATAGCAGCGACCAGCAAAGAAGATAAACCCTCATGAGATTTAGATTAGCCAGCTCTCCGCATCAGCATATTCGCCGTGATACCGGTCAGGTGATGCGCTTAGTCATTCTCGCATTGGTTCCGGGGATCTTAATGCAAACCTGGTTTTTTGGTTGGGGTACTATCATCCAGATTGTTCTTGCAATCATAACTGCAATTGTCACCGAAGCCGTCATTTTAGAGTTGCGGAAACGAGATTTTGAGCGTGCATTAAAAGATTATAGTGCGGTTTTAGCTGCGATGTTATTGGCAGTGAGCATTCCACCTTTCGCCCCTTGGTGGGTGATTGTGATTGGTACATTTTTCGCCATTGGCATAGTTAAACAATTGTATGGAGGTTTGGGGTTTAATGTATTTAATCCGGCGATGGCGGGTTATGTCATGCTGTTGGTTTCTTTTCCTGTACAAATGACCCAATGGCTACCACCGGTCAACCTTGCCCAATATAGTCATAACTTCATGGATGCACTGTACGCAGTCTTTACGGGTTTCAGTGTTGAGGGTTTTAGCCTTGCGCAACTCAAAACAGGCATCGATGGCGTGACTATGGCCACGGGGCTAGACACAGTCAAAACGGGAATGGCTCAAGGACTTACCTTCTCAGAAACCATTGAATTTCCCATTTTTGATAGTGTCATTTCTGGATTGGGTGTGGCATCAAGTTGGATAAGCCTTAGTTATCTACTTGGCGGCCTATATTTACTTAAACAAAAAGTCATTAATTGGCATATACCCGTTAGCATGATGACAGGGTTGTTCGTCTGCGCGTTAATAATGTCGTTAGTAGACAGTGATTTATACCCATCCAGCCTATTCCATCTGTTCAACGGAAGTATCATTATCGGAGCCTTTTTTATTGCTACCGATCCCGTATCTGCATCGACCACCAATAAAGGTAGAATAATTTTTGGCGCGGCAATTGGTGTCTGGGTTTATCTCATCAGAGAATGGGGGGGCTATCCTGACGCCGTCGCTTTTGCCGTTTTGATAATGAATATGGCGGTGCCTTTAATCGATTATTATACCCGTCCACGGACATATGGTCATACGTCAAACAAACAAAAACCCATAGACAAGGCTAAGTCATGACAAAAAGTATGCCGCATACTATGACTAAAAATGGCCTGATATTGGCGATTTTTGCCATAATCACAACGGGACTGATTGCGCTGACCTACTTTGGTACTAAAGATCAGATTGCTTTGCAGCAACAACAAAAATTATTATCCATTCTTAATGCGGTCATTGATGAAAATAGTTATGACAATACTATCCAGTTAGACTGCGCCTTGGTCACTTCAGCTGAATTGTTAGGCTCGCATCAGCCACAGCATATCTATCGTGCCACTAAACAAGGGCAAGCTGTTGCGGTGGCAATCGAAACGACTGCGCCTGACGGTTATAGCGGGAAAATCCAATTAGTGGTGGGCATAACCAGTTCACAAGCAGGTTCGGCCACAGTAACAGGTGCTAGAGTTCTGGCTCACAAAGAGACACCTGGCTTAGGTGACAAAATTGATTTGCGTATTAGTAATTGGGTGTTGGACTTCGATAATCAAATTTATAGTGCTGATATCGCCACAAATTGGGCAGTCAAAAAAGACGGTGGCCAGTTTGATCAGTTTACTGGTGCCACAATTACCCCTAGGGCAGTCGTCAGCGCGGTTAAGTTAAGTGTTGAATATTACTTAGGGAATCAAGATGCCATTTTTAAGGCTGCTAATGGCTGTGCTCCACAAAATCCCATGGATAATATCGATGAAATCGCCGTTGCTGACGTTGCTAAAAACGCCGTAGTTAAAAAAGTGAGCCAAATTCATGAATGAGTTTAAAGAGTTAAGCTGGCAAGGGTTGTGGAAAAACAACCCTGCATTGGTACAGCTATTAGGTTTGTGCCCTTTACTTGCCGTAACCGCCACCGTTACCAATGGATTGGGTTTAGGCCTTGCCACCACCCTAGTATTGATTGGTTCGAATACCACAGTGTCAATAATCCGCAATTGGGTGCCAAGTGAAATTCGGATCCCAATCTTTGTGATGATCATCGCTGCATTTGTCACCATAGTGCAGCTATTGATGAATGCCTATACGTTTACACTGTATCAAGCCTTAGGTATTTTTATTCCACTGATAGTCACGAATTGCGCCATTATCGGACGGGCTGAAGCCTATGCTTCTAAAAATACGGTTGGTAAGTCAGCTTTCGACGGTTTAATGATGGGGCTAGGGTTTACTGTCGTATTAGTGTTATTAGGCGCCATGCGAGAGTTATTAGGGTATGGCACCTTGTTTGACGGTGCCAATTTATTATTAGGTGATTGGGCAACCGTCTTAAAAATCACGGTGTTTGAAACCGACACCCCGTTTTTATTAGCGATTTTACCCCCAGGTGCTTTTTTATGTATGGGCCTGTTAATCGCCCTTAAAAACATATTAGATAGCCATATGGAACGCTTGTTTGCCGCAAAGTCTGAAGAAAAAGTGGTGCAACGAGCACGAGTCACGACTGAAAGCTGAAAGCCGGTCGCCGCGCGATACGAGCTACGAGCTACGAGCTTTTTTAGAGTATAAATCGATAATCAATGAATAAACACAAACGTTTGGAAATGTTAACTCGCTTGCGTGATGCTAACCCTCAACCCACTACAGAGCTTAATTACTCGAGTCCTTTTGAGCTATTAATTGCGGTAATCTTATCGGCACAATCTACCGATGTGGGAGTCAACAAAGCCACAGACAAACTTTATCCTGTTGCTAACACACCACAAGCTATTTATGCCTTAGGTGTGGATGGATTAAAAACCTATATCAAGACCATCGGTTTGTTTAATGCAAAAGCTGAAAATGTGATTAAAACCTGTGGCATGTTAATTAATCTACATGAGTCAATGGTACCCCAAAATAGAGAGGCACTAGAAGCCTTACCAGGTGTGGGTCGAAAAACAGCTAATGTGGTATTAAATACGGCTTTTGGCTGGCTAAAAGATAATGAAGGTAGATACTTTATTGCGGTCGACACACACATTCAAAGAGTCGCTAATCGTTCAGGCTACGCCAAAGGTAAAACGGTCGAAGAAACCGAACAAGCCATCATTAAAAACACCCCCAACAAAACTGAATTTATGTATGACCTGCATCATTGGTTGATATTACATGGCAGGTATACATGTATTGCCAGAAAGCCTAGATGTGGTTCGTGCATTATTGAAGACTTGTGTGATTACAAAGATAAAACCGAATAAAAAGCGTTCAAAGTAGTTGTCTCAACACCACTCTGAGTTCTTAAGTCCTGATTGTCAGTAAGAAGCGAGTTGCAGTCATACGATTAAGGTCTGCCGACCGTATCAACAACTGATAAAGCGGACAGTTACTGCTATTTAGGCAATTGGCGCTTTGTTCCCAGACTGTGTAATAACTAATTTTCCGCCGTTGACAATGCGTTGCTGTGTCAATGAAACAAAGGATTAACCGCAAATCACCATCAATATTCATTGTAGAGAAGGTTTTAAGTCAAAGTTAAAGACGAAAATCCATAAATTGGAGTTTTTACACAGCCTGTGCCATTTGCAGTCGTTCAACAACATTCATCTGCACTGGTGCTTTTAGTAGTTAGCCGTCGTAGCAGTTTAGATAAATTTAGTCCCCTTAGAGCGTGATGCAGACATACGGTTGAATCAATCGCGACCGTTAGTTCATCACCTATAAGGGCCGTTGAGTAATCTTGGTTAAAGTCAAAAATCGCCTAATAACTGAGGTAACCGATATCAATTTATATCTTCTTTGAAAATCCCACAGATTGGCGGGACAACCACTATTTAAATTGATTACGACCCGAATGGCACTAACTTAAGGAAATAATTCTTTAATAACAGAAAGTTAAAGTGAAAGGCAATGCCCAAAAAGGCATAAACCGTTGTAAAATATTTTCACCACAAAAACAACTACAAAAGTACTCTGCCTTCATGTCCATTATCGTAAGCGCTTAATAAACCTACGTCCTTATTCCGACGGGCAATCTGCTGCATAATTTCCTCATTACAAACGTATGAGGAAAACAAAGTGACCGCAACATCAAATTTAAAGCAGGAAGCTCCGCTGTGGCGTGAGCATGTGACTCAGTGGCGTGACTCAGGTTTAACCCAAGCTGCCTATTGTCGAGATCACGACCTGTGTCCACACAACTTCAGCTACCACAAACGCAAATACTCAACCGCACTGGTACCCATTAACCACAAACCCTCCGGTTTTGTCAGTGTGCAGCGATTACCTGAGCCGCAACATCATGATCCACTCTCATTGCACTTTACCAATGGTGTTCGTCTGATAGGTATCACGGCAAGTAACGTGTCAGTGGTTAAACAATTAGCCGAGTTGTTGTCGTGAGCAAAGTGATGCGTCCAGGTGTGGAGCTCACTCAGGTTTTTCTTTACCAACAGCCGATTGATTTTCGCAAGGCACACTTGGGATTATCTGCCATCATTGAATGTGAGTTGGGGCACGACCCCTTTGCCGGTCACCTTTATGCATTCACCAATAAACGGCGTAATAAAATCAAGTGTCTGTTCTGGGAAGATAATGGTTTTGTGTTGTATTACAAAAGCCTGTCAGAGGAAAAGTTCAAGTGGCCAAAGCGTGATGATAAGGTGATAACACTGACCGGGCAGCAAATTAATTGGCTGCTTGATGGCTATGATATCAGTGCCATGAAAGGTCATAAAAAGTTGCATTATGAGGCCGTTTTTTAAGGTAATCAATGCGCTAATTTGGTATACTTTACGGCATGAAATTAGCGCCGCAAGACACTGAAAATAAAGCAAAATTACATCTGGATGCGATGAGCCAGATGACCGCATTGCTGTCTGAAAAAGACGATGTCATCGAACAGAAAACGGATGTCATTGCCGAGCAAAAGAAACGAATAGCGATGCTTGAAGAGTACTTGCGGTTGGCCAACTCAAAACGTTTTGGCGCCAGCTCTGAGCAAACACCACCACAGCAAGGTCACCTGTTTAATGAAGTAGAAGCGGTGGCTGAGCCTGAGCCTGTCGACTCACCTTTACCTACAGGCAACGAGCCAAAGGCCAAAACCGGTCGCAAGCCACTGTCCGACAAATTGCCCCGCCTTCAGGTGTTCGCTTATTTGAGTGATGAAGAAAAAGTGGGTGCCATTGACACCTTCTTTGTCAAAGTCAGGGAAGAGCTGGATATCATTCCCGCTCAGGTACGTGTATTGGAATACATGCAGGAAAAAGCGACCTTCAAAACACAAGATGATGGCCGCACGGTGAAAGCCGCCCAGCTTATCAAACATCCTGTCCCCAAGGCCATGGGGAGCGTCAACCTGATGACCTATATCATTATTTCAAAATACGCCGATGGCATGCCGCTTTATCGACTTGAAAACATCATCAAACGTTATGGCGGTGAAATATCAAGGGCCACACTGGCCAACTGGGTGATTGCCCTGTCGAAACAAGCCCAACCTTTAATTAACCTACTCAGGGAGCATCAACATTCGGGCCCACTGATTTGTGCGGATGAAACCCGCATTCAAGTATTGAAAGAGCCAGATCGTTCGCCCACTTCACATAAATGGATGTGGGTAACCCTGGGCGGGTTACCGCAGCAACGAAGTGTCTTGTTTGAATACGATCCCTCCCGTGGCAGGGAGGTACCCTTGCGCCTGCTTGATGGGTTTACCCATGGCTACCTGCAAACCGATGGCTGTGCCAGTTATAACGAGGTATGCAGACAAAATCAGTTAATCTCGGTGGGTTGCTGGGATCATGCACGACGAAAATTCCGTGAAGCCAAAGATGGGCAACCCAGGGCAATGAAAGGCAAGGTAACCAAAGCGGATATGGCACTGAGCCTTATCAATAAGTTGTACGTGGTAGAGCGTCAAATCAAATTGCTAAGCGCGGATGAAATTTATCAGGCCAGGCAACAAAGAAGTGTGCCCATACTCAGCGAGCTGAAAACATGGCTGGAGCTCAATCGCCCCAGAGTCGACAAAGGAGGATTGACGGGCAAGGCGATGACCTATTTACATAATCAGTGGGAAAAGCTAATGGTTTACAGTACGGATGGTCGGCTGAGGCTCAGCAATATTCTGGCTGAAAATGCCATTCGTCCCTTTGCTGTTGGTAGGCGCGCCTGGTTATTTGCCGATACCCCAGCAGGCGCTAATGCCAGTGCAATCCATTATAGCCTGATTGAGTCAGCCAAAATTCATGAGCTTGAACCTTACGCTTATCTCAATGCCGTGTTCAAGGCGTTACCCTATGCTGACACGGTTGAAAAGATCGAAGACCTCCTGCCATGGAATTTCAAAAATTCAAAACCCAGTTGGCTACCCCCGCACGTTCAATAGCGCTTACTGTGAACTGTTAGATTATGACAAGGATATTTATACTTGGAAAGTACGTCGGTTTATTAAGCGCTTACCCATTATCTCCCATATTCACCATTCCCAACAGAAGAAGATCCATCATTTAGCCAATAATACTCATGCAGCCAATTTTTTAGCCTTACTCTCTCACGATGAGCTAGCCTTAACGATTGAAAACAACCTACCCAATAACCATCGAGAGCGAATTTATACACCGACTAAAACACTGTCTATGTTTCTCGCACAAACCTTAAATGAAGATAGATCGTGCAGTAAAGCCGTTAACGACATGCTCATTCAAACACAATCCGTGAACAGTACCAGTGCAAACACAGCGGCCTACTGTAAAGCTCAAAAAGGTTATCTTTGCCTCTGATAACCCAACTGGTTAACAAAACAGGAGAGTTGATTCATAGAGCAGTACCCCAGCAGTGGCGATGGTTTGGGCGTAGCGTTAGCCTTATTGATGGTACATCGCTGACGATGGCCGACACGAAAAGTAGTCAAATAGCCTTCCCTCAACAAGGCGCACAAAAAGCTGGGTTAGGCTTTCCCATTTGCAGGCTGCTTGCCGTCAGTTGTCTACATACTGGCGTTATTCTTAATGCTGCAGTCGGGCCATTTAAAGGAAAAGGCTCTGATGAGCAGAGTTTATTGCGTCAGGTGTTAGATACCTTTCAAACAGGCAGCATAGTGGTTGGTGATGCTTTTTTTGGTACCTACTTTTTATTGGTTGAAATGATAAAAAGAGGCGTTGATGTACTCTTTGAACAACATGGCTCGCGTAAACGCATAACTGACTTTGGTAAAGGCATCGCTTTAGGTAAAAAAGACCACTTAATTGATATTCCTAAATCGAAAATAAAGCCGGATTGGATGACACAAAAAGCATATAAAAACGCCCCAGACAACATCACCATCCGAGAGCTCAAAGTAGGACAAAAGACCATCATTACCACGATGTTGTCAGCGACGGATTACCCTAAAAAAGCGCTTGCAGCCCTTTATCAGAAAAGCTGGCACGTTGAAGTTAATTTTAGAAATATTAAAACCACCTTGGGTATGAATATTCTGAGCTGCAAGACACCTGAAATGTGTCGAAAAGAAATATGGACGTATTTCCTGGCTAATAATTTAATCCGGCTATTGATGTCACAAGCTGCATGCAATTATGGCTTATTACCACGCCAACTCAGCTTTAAACATGCGGTGCAGGTTTGGAATACATATGCTCTGCTAGACAAAGTCATAGACGAGGAGATGTTGGCGTTGCTCGCCAGTCGACAAGTAGGTAATAGGGCTGGAAGGATCGAACCCCGAGCAGTCAAACGTAGGCCAAAGGCCTATCCATTATTGATGATACCCAGAGCAGAAGCGAGACAAACAGTCATGAATAATGGTCATCCAAAAAAGATGAAATAAGCTATATTTATCAATGCTTAATGGCTTAAGTTAGTGCCATTCGGATCAGATCCCCATTTATTTCAATGATGTGTTACCAAGTCTGTACCATGCTCTTTACCAGATGAAGATTTATTGACTGGCGGCCCCACCAAAATACGCAACTGATTATCACTTCTTAATTTAACTATGTTTTAACTAAGCACAGATATTTTATGGGATGTATATACCAATTACATTTGACAAGTCGACAATACCGCGCACATATATATCTTGATAATTCAAAATAAAAACTATTTCATAGAAAACATTATTTCAGATCATCCTGAAATTTTAGTGGTTATGGCTGGAATTTTGGGTAGTTTTGTTAGTGCCTTAAACAGAATATATGCATCAAAAGACGTTTTCCCACGGGGTAAATACACTCATTTGTTGAAGAAGGCTAACATTTACCTCATTGCTTACTCTTTAATACCGCCACTAATTGGGGCTATCGGTGCAGCAATTCTATTTACTATGTTTGCGGGGGAAATTATTTCAGGGGGACTTTTCCCTGAATTCGCATGCACTGATGTTGGTGGGTGCCAATCTTACACGGACTATCTGGATAAATGGAAACCAAAGCTACCAGTGGACTTTGCAAAGCTAATCGTGTGGGGATTTATTGCTGGTTTTAGTGAACGATTTGTTCCCAACATTCTTAATCAGATTGCTACAGATAACAATAAATAGAGACTGCAAACGATTCTGTGTAAGCGCCTAGTTTATATTTAACGAAAATAACAAACATTACGAGAGCGCCCACATCATCCGCTACGATAATTAACAACTGAAACTAACGGTTTTATCTGCTTTAACGCGGTTGTCCTGTAAATTATTGTGGCTGCGCCGCCAGAAGGCCTAGGCTAAGGATGTATGAAAGCTGAAACCACACAACACCTTGGCCCTATAGTACAGGGTACGGTTGTACCGAATGGCGCCCGAGTGCCAGGAACATCGCTGACGCTAGACCCAGTAAAAGCCGAGTGGGACATTGGTTGTATTATTCGTTGGTTAGATTATCAAGAGGCGAACAACCTCTTATTATGCGAGAAGTACTTGAGACCATGGTCATGGCACATGAAATTCAAGGCGTGATCGCTATAGAAAACTCATTCAATCGAGTGGGTTTGTGCCACGTATTATTAGTACGCGTTGCATCAACGGCGGTTATCACCAAAATGATGGGCGGCGATAGAGAGCAAATAATGGCGGCAGTATCTCAAGCATGGGTCGATGGCTCTGCTCTGCGTACTTATCGTCACGCACCCAACGCGGGCTCTCGTAAATCTTGGGCAGCCAGCGACGCGACCTCAAGAGCAGTACGTTTGGCTGACATGTCAATGCGCGGTGAAATGGGCATACCAAGCGCATTAACCGCAGAGCAATGGGGGTTTTATGATGTATCTTTCTCTAAAACAAACAAGGACCAAACCCTTAAACCAGAGATTCAACGTCAGTTTTCGTTTTCTCAAGACTAAGGCTCTTATGTGATGGAAAACATCTTGTTTAAGATTTCTTTTCCAGCCGAGTTTCATGCACAAACTGCTGCAGAGGCATCGGTTATTTTGTATCCTCAGGTCAAAACTCGTTTAGAAAATATCGAGAAGATAGTGGTCCGTACTCACGAGTCTGCAATTCGTATTATTTCAAAAACGGGTACGCTGGCTAATCCTGCGGACCGCGACCATTGTTTGCAATACATGATTGCTGTTGCGTTGGCGTTCGGGGATCAAAAATGTGAACACTATAAGTTTGGGTAATTTTAGTTTATTGACTGATTATGAGACCACAATTTGAGGTAAAACAGAGTAGATAAGCAGTCACTGAAGTCGTTTTTGGCTGAAAATATGTTAAATCCAAGTGTTTATTAGTAATTTAGTTACGAGATAGGCAAAATATTAAGCATTAACTTAGCTTTTTTAGTAATTTAATTACACTATTTGCATTATTTTGGTTATATATAGATTTAAAATCCCTATATCTTTCAATGGTATAAACCAGTCACAAATCTGTAACTGACTGTTTTACATCTTTTTTACCAAGTTAAAACAATAAAACCACAGACATGAAGTGCTATTCAGTCTTAAATTAACTGCGGGAATTAGCCCGCAATGCTCAAAGTGAGCAATATTAATTTTGGAGAATAGCAATGAAAAAAGTACTTCTAGTAACACTCGCATTATCGGCTTTTACAGCCAGTGCGCATATGAAATCTAAGGACGCCTATCGTTTTGCCGGAGACCAGGAATATTCCAGTTTCTGTAAAGCAGTAGTGACCGACGACGTGAAAATGCTTAAGCGCAGTGTCACCAACAAAGTAGGTCTGGTTGCAAGCAGCCGCAAAGACGTGTTGCAAAAACTTTTATCAATAGATGGCATGAAGTGTAATGGCATAGACTTGGTTGAGTTTTCTAAGCAACGTAAGGCGTCCGAGGTTCATGCATACCTTACACATAAAGCCTAAAAGTCATAATCCTATACGTAAAAATAGGAGAATAGCCTGCCCCGCAGGCTATTTTATTCTTATCTCAATCTGATATTGGCATCCATACTCCGTCATCATCTATCTAAGCCGTGAACGCTTCTTAAATTTGGCGCCACCTGTAAAGCTATCCTGAATTATATGGAGGTCAAAAAATTGTATCCTTCCTGCCATGCTCACAATTATAGTTAACGTAAATTCACATTTACAGTTATGATCCTATCCCGTAGGCTAAATTCACCCGACTAAAAAACCACAACGTGTCTACCCATCCTGCCTTATCCCGTGGATCGGTCTCTACCCTCATCCCCACAGCACCAAACGACCGTCTTACGCGCCGTGAGCAAAATCGGGTTCGGGTGTTTGATAAACGCAATCCGGCCCATTTATACCTTAACCTCCTCAGCGCCAATTCCGCCAACACCATGGAGCGTGCCCTGGACGCCATTGTCAAACTACTGGGGTATGACTACATGGACGAGCTTGACTGGACGGAGCTTCAGCGCCACCACGTTCAGGGCCTGCTGCGCTTGCTGGAAAGTAATAACACATCACCGGCGACGCGCTCGCTGTATTTATCGGCCATCAAGGGTGTGATGGAAGAAGCCTGGTTGGCCAAGCTGGTGTCAGAAGACCAAGACTTACGAATTAAAGTCATTAAAAAACCTCATGGCACACGCTTACCGGCGGGTGAAGCGCTACCCATCGCGGATGTGGGCAAAGCCATTGTGGCATGCGGCGATAACAGTAAGGCCGGCGTGCGAGATAAAGCCATATTGGCCTTGTTACTCGGGGCGGGACTGCGCCGATTGGAATGTGCTGAGCTGGGGTTACGGGATGTTGATTTTGGGCAAGACGTCATCAATGTCATCGGTAAAGGCGATAAACAGCGCTCAATACCCGTAAGCCCGAAGTCGTCGACTGCTTACTTGATTGGGTTCACATATGGGGCGAATGGCTGGGCCCGCTTTTTTGTGCCATCCGCCGGGGCAAACCCCCTGCCACGGGTCAACTCTTTGGCGGCAATATCAATCAGGGCAGTGGCCTGTCTGACTCGTCCATTTACATGATCTGCAAAAAGCGCGGGATGTCCGTCGATGTCGACACCCTTAAACCCCACAATCTGCGGCGCAACTATGGCACCGAGCATGACAAAGCAGGCAATGAGTTAAAAGTGATCTGTGAGCTGCTTGGCCATAGCAGTATGGATACCACGCGCACCTATATTTACGATGACACGGATGTGAAGAAAAAGCGCGCGATGTTAAAGACTCAATTGGTGCACAATACTTTTATGGGGCGGGATCAAGGGATCGGTGGTGATGTGCCCGGTTCGAATTAGGCAATACAATGGGAAAAAGGGAAGCCACACCCATCGGCCTTGAGATCGTTAGCTTACCCGTGGGCTAACGATCGTATTGAGGTGCTGGAAGACCAAACCGCCATATGATGAATCGACCTATCGGCTTGATGATCCAATACAGCCAGTCTTAGGACGCATTGAGGCGTTCTTTAGCCAACTACATGTTGTTTTATGAGCTTCCATATATCTTTTAACAAGTCCACTTGTTATTTCGTATTGATTATCACGCTATACTTTGTTATTATTGTTTTTAATGAATGTTTACCCAAATATAGAGTGTAATATGTCTACAGATGACACTATTGAAATGTTGATAGCGAGTTATGAAAAAAATGCCTATGCGGCTATTTCAGATCTCCAGCGTAAACTTTTTGCCGCTATGGGGCCGCGTGAAACATTGGGTGATATTCGTCAACTTGGTAACATCGCCAAAGAGTACAAACAGACTAATAAATCCAATAATGAGACGCTCGCCTTACTCAGTGGGGTAACCTCCAATACTATATCCACTATGATGAAGGATCCGATTAACTCCAAAGTGTCGACTGTACTTGCTCTATTGGACGCCATGGGTATGACGCTCAACATTTCACGCAAGCCTGCTGATGAATGAGATCCTCCGACAAGGTCACGTATTTGCCAATGGCGAACTGGCGGGCATGCTAACGCAATACAAAGATGCGAATGGCACTGACTCGTATTCTTTCGAATATAATGCGGAGTACATCAGTCAAGGCAGATGTCCCATTGGCTATCACTTTGCGCTAAGCAGCACACCTTACAAGCATGATGTACTGCATCCGTTTTTCACCAACCTAGTCTCTGAAGGCTGGGTAAGGGTGTTTCAGGCCAACAGATCCCGTTTAGATAAGCGCGATGATTTTGGTTTACTACTCGCCAATGGCGGCGATCTGATTGGTGCAATATCCGTTAAGCCTGCCACTAAGGACTCCGCGTAATGACTCGCCGACTGGGTACGATATCGTTAAACCCTAAAGGTAATGAGTCGCCTTATAGCAGTTATTTTCTTAAAACCATGTTCGGTATTGGCCAATTTCCTAAGAATGGCTTGCACGTAGTAGGTGACGCACAAACCTTCAATGATTTAGCGCCAGAGTACACCGAAGGCAACTCGGTGTCCGGCGCTCAAAAAAAGCTTTTTATGTCGCTGGTATACGGCGTACTGGTCCCTGTGAAAAAAGACGGGCAATACATCGTAAAACCCGCACCTGATGAGTTCCCTCACCTGCCTGAAAACGAACATTGCATTATGCAGCTTGCCAAGGCAGTTGGCTTTGATGTTGCTCTCAATGCCCTGGTCCCTTTTGAAAATGGTGAGTTGGCCTATGTGACCAAACGCTTCGATATTCACAAAAGCGGCCAGCGCCTTTTCATCGAAGACGCCGCCAGTTTATGTTTGGTTGCTCCCGTTAATAAAGGCAGTGATGCATTATCGTATGAACACACGCTCAATACCTTATTCACCGTTAGCGGCCAAAATCGCGGGGTTACCTTAAACGGCTTTTTACAGGTGCTGTTCGCTTATATTGTCGGCAACAATGACTTACACCTGAAAAACCTTTCCTTATTTAGACAACCAAATTCGCATTCGCACCTTATGACGAATTTTACGCCGCTTTATGACGTGCTATCAGTTGCACCCTACCCAAAGTATTATGATGGGGACTTGACTCTGTGCCTACTTCATAGCGAGGTGGATGCTGATTTTTCTGAGGCATATAATCAGTACGGTTACTATACCGGTCACGACTTTCTTGTATTTGGACAGCGGATCGGGCTTTCTCGTCACGCAACCCAATCATTGATAAAGAAGCTTTGTACAACGGTTGAGCGTACATATAAATACATTATCGATGCATCTCAATGCCCAGATGATATGAAGTCCATTATCACATTACACATTGCGGACAGACTTGACAGATTGTCACGCCCTTACCTACTAAAGCCTTAACAGTAGGGGTATCCAAACATGCTAACCTCATCACAAGATACATCGATAAAACCTACGTAATGACCAGCTCATGTTTCTTACATGATAGGACTTATCAGATTGGCTGCCTTTGTATTGACTCGTTTAGGGCTGCTTTTGCTTCATTGAAATGCGGGCAACTAGTGCTCTAAGAATGCTATTCGATGCGAATATCCAAAAACGTGTGAGGTTGAGCAATGGGTAATGGGAAAAGCGCCACTAAATTACCAATGAAATCAGTTGGATAAAAGACGACATGAGTAATTGACCGTGTTGAGGCATGCTTAATCGCTGTTCACTAAAGGTTTTAATCTGACTAACAGGTTTGGAGAGAACAGAGCAGGATTTATCAACGACGCCTTTTCGAAGCCGTCCGTTGTCTCAATCCCAATGGACGGAAGTTTAGCGATGTAACAACTAACTTCTGCAATTCGCTTATTTCTGCTAGTCAGCTATTGGGCGGGTAAGTGCAATACCCGTCATTCGGAGTCACTACAGTTAAACTGATTTTCGCGATAAATTGTAAGTCTAGTTCGCAGCCCAAATAGACAGCTAACGACCTATAGCTGACGTTAGAGAATTCGATCTATCAGACTATATTGAGCGTAAATCAGACATATGATTAAGCCATTGTGAGAGGCGAAATTGGTTTTTAGATAACTAAATTATTTATGGCTATTTAATCTTGTTCTGACCCCGATATTTATTGTTCTGACCCCGATATTTACTGACCCCGATATTTAGACCTGACCCCGATATTTAGACCCCGATATTTACTCACAACATCATTATTTACATACCATCAAACACCACACTTTCGCTGCATTATTAGCAAACCACGGCAAATGAAGCGATGGCAGAGCCCGTGGATGGCCCGCACAGATGACATTTCTATTTCATCCACTTTTAGATAAATTAAGAAGTGTCCGGTTTTTTTACATATTTTATATGTTAATTTTATTGTGATTCATAAGCAGTTGAAATAAATGAATGTTATATATTTAGGCATGATATGTGCTAGAGGATCTACCTGGCTGATTTTGCCAGCTAGATATGAAGAACATGAAAGATTATTTATTTTTAAGTTATGATAAATAACGTTTTTTTAACTTTACCCTTTTCCTATAATAATGTTTTAGGACGAACAATCGTCTCAGGCACACATACTTAAGGGATCTCACTATTGATTTTTAGGAATATATTTATGTTAAAGAAGTTACTACCCCTTATTTTTTTATTTACTGGGTTTCAGGTTAATGCAGCAATTATAGTTGATAACGATACCTACACCACTGTTGACGGCCTAGATTGGTTAGATTGGACGGCGACGATGGGACAGACACAGGCCGCAGCCTTGGGTGACAACGCAGGGTATAGGGGCGCTACTTATGCCGAGCAGGTGCATCTTAATGAAGCGATGTTTGGCACCACATTCACCTACGACTCGGACGGTTTCGACGTTTCGTTTGACGAAATAGCGAACGCTACTAAAATTATCGATTTTATTGCCCTTTTCGGTGCTACTGCCATTGGTGGCCGTTCGTACGCGATGTCGGAGGGTGCAGGATTAGTCGGATTCGACGGCCCAAATAGATTCATGCTTGCCGGATTGTACCCACATATATGGGGCGCCGCCGGTGCGTCAGCTTCGACGATCGGGATCGCATTGGTTAGAAGTTCGGCCGTCCCAGAACCTTCAATTATCGCGCTATGTGGATTAGGGCTCGTCGGTATTGGGTTTGCTCGTAGACGCCGTCAATCTTAATACTCAGTAGTCCTGCGGTAGCCCATTGCTGCCAACGTTTTACATACTGACCTAAGGCTAAAGCCATCTCAATCGAGGTGGCTTTTTTCATTCTTAGTTGTTCATAAAGCTGTCTGTCATGCAATACGTGTTTTTCTACCGTCTTTGCTGCGACGGATAAGTGTTTACCATCAAAATGGTAACCGAGAAAATCCCAGCCCCGACTGATTTTACCGATAAAGGTTTTATCCGGCGCTTGCTCGATTTTTAATTCATTAAAGTGTTGATTGACTATTTGCACTGCCTTACGCAAGTGCCAGCGAGTTTTGGCTAATACAATGAGTCGAGTAGCCCGAGCGAACTGCCCCCTCAGGCTCTCACAGAACCGGACGTGAACGTCTCCGCTCATCCGGCTCTTATCAATCAAGCCTTCGCATACAACAATCGCCAGTGAGCAAACAACCACGGTTGCTTGTGTGCAATACGATTTAACCATTGCGCTGCTCGTCTTCGATGATTGCGTAAACGTTTATACTTTCGCGTCGCCCACATAATGAGACGACGATCTAAGCATTTAAGGGTCGGGTATAACGCTGACTTGTAGTAACGCCCATAATAGTTGATCCAACCTTGAATGATCGAATTGAACATTTGGGCAAGATCTTCCAGTTCTTTGTCGCTACGTAATGGCCAGTTCCAATCACGTGATTTGTGCCGGATTGCTTTTGCAGCCTTGTTGCTGATTGCCGGAGTGAAATTAATAAAGTATTTTCCCCACCGATTCTTTGAACGGCGAGAGCGAAAGGTATAACCCAGAAAATCAAAACTGACTTCTGCATAATCCCCTCGCCTGTCATCATCTTTACAATAGACAACTTTCGTCTTTTTAGGATGAAGGCAAAAAAGGGGTCAAGTTGCTTGCTTCACAATACTCTTGATCAATTCCTCGAATAGGCTAAAAGACCTGCGGGGTCGTTGAAAATCGATAGGGTCAGTGAAATTGATTGACCAGAAGTTCAACGGCGGCTTATGGCACATGGCTGAAGGATAGAGGAAGTTGATGTTGAAGGGTTTTAGCAGCAAAATGCAGCAATATAATTCTTCGTTTGTATGTCTGCTATGTCGGAAAACTTGCCACTAGGATTCCGACCGATAGCATCCACAAATATCAAAAGAGTGAACAATATATTCAGTTTGGGCTACGACCGTTCCTCGCTCTTTGAAGACCTTCATATTATGAATATTCCCCCAAAACAGTAAATTACAACGCACATTTTTACTGGTTAAACCTACACAATCAAGAATTTCATTATGCCACTTTTCCAACTCTCTTCTAATAATCATAGAAGTGCTGGTGTGGATATAAGTTTGGTCTAGTTGTGTCATTTTGTGGTTCAAAATCCGCTCAACGATATAATAATCCACTCCCATATCCCTTAAGTACGAAGAACCATATTTCCTTAAATCATATAGGCTAAACTGCTTATTTGTTATTTTAGCTAGCTTATTTGCTGCCTGTGATTCTGAAATTGGCTTGTAGCCTTTTCGCTGCGGGAAGAGAAACTTTTAGCGAGTTTTATATCTTTGCCAAACTCTGTATTTTTTAAGTAAAACAAGCATTGCTTGGGTTATAGGATGCGATATAGCCAGCCCTGACTTGGTGTTCTCGCTGGTATATGCCAGAGCATATTGTCAAAATAAAGATTAAGATGTTGCACATACGTTGCACAAAATTAAAAAGACTTATAAAACACCTACATATCAATAATTTAAAAACATAAACGCTAAACAGGTGGGGATACCATTGGGTTCAAATAAAATACATTCAACTTCTATCTTATTGATCTCATAGCTATGTATAATCAACTGCATATTCACTTTAATAAAGAATGATATGGCAACCGACCCGTTAGATGATATGCCGAAAATAAGGCTAGAGAAAGATGACTTAGATTCTTTTCATCGCACTAGAGCACAAGCAACCAATAAAAGCTCAAAAAAAGCTAACCTGCCAGATGAGTCACCTTCTGTATCGAACTCCCCATCTTGGTTGGCTATTTTGTTTGTACTTTTGGTTATTGTTGGCGCAGCAGGTTATTGGTCGTTTGAACAATTCAAGGTGTTACAACAAGCACAAAGCCGTATTACAGATCTTGAAAGCCGTCTGTCTGCAACGGGTGAAGATATGGACCAATCAGCTGCAGCCTTACAAATTAAAGTATCCGAACTAAGTGCTAAGACTGAGGATTTGTGGGGCCAAATGGACAAACTTTGGGCATCCGCTTGGCGACGAAACCAGAGTGAAATTGGTGCATTAAATAAAACCGTCATGTCGCTAAAAGCATCAACGGAACAAAGTTCAAAAAGCCTGAACAGTAATACGGCGAATAACAATACAAGCATTGGATTAGTTAAAGAGCAATTGGAGGGTCAAGCGAACTTGCTAAAACAGTTAAATGATAAATTTGGTCAAATCAATAATATAGACGCCGATTTTGAACAGCAACTTGCAAGTTTACGTGAAAAGCTAATATCCACTGCATTAGCAAATAATGACTTAACCAATCAAATTGATGACTTACGTCGAAGAGTCATGGCTGCAGAAAAAAAAGCCAATCAAGTAGAAAACATGCTTACTGGGCCAACTTCGTAGCATTGGTAAATTAAAGATAAAAAAATAGAGCGCTTAGCGCTCTATTTTTTTATCTGGCGTTGGGTTTATTCAGCTGGACTTTCATCCGCTCTTTTAGCCGCAGACTCTTTAATTAAAGTCTGCAATTCGCCTTGTTGAGTCATTTCCATAATGATGTCACAACCTCCAACTAACTCGCCATCAACCCAAAGCTGTGGGAAAGTAGGCCAATCTGCATATTTGGGTAATTCAGCTCGGATATCAGGGTTTTGTAAAATATCAACATAAGCAAACTGCTCGCCGCAAGACATCAATGCTTGGGTGGCTTGAGCAGAAAAACCACAGTTAGGTAATTTAGGTGAGCCCTTCATATATAAAAGTATGGGATTTTCTTCGATTTGTTGCTTAATTTTTTCAATAGTATCCATAACGACTCTCATTTAAATTCTGTTGTTGATGATCTGGCGACAAGTTTAACGTTTTCAAGTAATGATTAATACTCTACTGATCTTTTGTTAGATCGTTTTAATAACTTAGTCGTATATAGATAAGCGTAATAAACTGTTTTTACACTTGAAAAATATTCTCATGTCGCAATATCTTTGTTCTCGGCAAATTAGTTTTAATAAATAACAAACCAGTGCTTTTACATAGCAGCATAAAGTACTAGCATTTACCGATCAAATTAAAATACACATCACACTTTATGGAGAAATAAAATGGCTTTTGAATTACCAGCCCTTCCTTACGAAAAGAACGCACTAGAACCACATATCTCTGCTGAAACCTTGGAATACCACTACGGTAAACACCACGCAACTTATGTCACTAAGTTAAATGGTTTAGTTGAAGGCACTGAAATGGCCACTAAAAGCCTTGAAGAAATCGTCAAAAATTCTGAAGGTGGCGTGTTTAATAATGCAGCACAAATCTGGAATCACACATTTTACTGGAACAGTTTAAGCCCAAATGGCGGCGGCGAGCCTACGGGTGCTTTAGCTGATGCCATTAACGCTAAATGGGGCTCATTCGCAGACTTCAAAGCCGCGTTAAATGATAAAGCAGTTAACAACTTTGGTTCTAGCTGGACTTGGTTAGTGAAAACAGCTGACGGTAGCCTTGATATAGTCAACACTAGCAACGCAGCAACACCTTTGACTGATGCGAGCCTGACTCCATTAATGACAGTTGATTTGTGGGAACACGCCTACTACATTGATTACCGTAATGTTCGTCCTAAGTACCTTGAAGGTTTCTGGGCATTAGTTAATTGGGACTTTGCTGCGGCAAATTTCGCTTAATAGCTAACTATCCAAAAAATAAATATTAGCCCTGTTAATCAGGGCTTTTTTTTTGCTATTTTTCAGCAGACAATGATGATGATGATAAGAAAAAATATAAAAAGAGAAATTTATGTCAGTTACTAAGATAATTTGCGTCATTGTTATGACTTTTTTCATCCAACTTTCACACTCGGCTTATGCTAGCGGTAACGGCATTGTAGTATTCCAATCAGATTTTGGTTTGAGTGATCAAGCTGTATCAGCGATGCATGGCGTAGCATTGGGAGTGGATAAAGACCTTAAAGTAGAAGATCTAACGCATGATATTCCTGCCTATAACATATGGGAAGGGGCATATCGTTTGGATGCAGTCGCTGACTTTTGGCCTGCTAACACAGTATTTGTTTCGGTTGTCGATCCTGGCGTAGGCAGTGAACGAAAATCAGTAGTACTAAAAACCAAGACTAATCATTATTTTGTCACACCTGACAACGGTACTTTAACCATAGTGGCGAAACGATTAGGTATTGCTGAGGTGCGAGAAATAGACGAAAAAATCAATCGATTAAAAGGCAGTGAGGCATCCCACACCTTTCATGGCCGTGATGTTTATGCTTACACCGGGGCCCGTTTGGCAGCCAGCGCCATCAACTTTGAACAAGTTGGGCCTAAATTAGCACCCGAAGTGTTAAATATCCCGTTTGAGGCAGCACGTATCGAAGACAATAAGTTAATTGGTGGTATTCCCATATTAGATCCCGCTTATGGCAACGTATGGACCAATATTCCGATGTCATTATTGCTGTCGCTCACAAAAGCGCAAGACTATGGCAGCCTCTATACACAAGAATTTTTAGTCACCGTAGCGCAAGGGGGTAAGTCTGTCTTATCTGAAACAATCAGTTTTGAACGTTCCTTCGCAGGTGTAGACGAGGGACAACCTCTACTTTACGTTAATAGTTTAGAAAACTTAGCGTTAGCACTCAATCAGGCTAACTTTGCCGCCAAATTCGATATTCAAGCTGGCGGTGAATGGCGAATTGAAATTGCACCTAAATAAAGAACTCCTAATGACTGAACAACAAAACAACCCACTACATGGCCTGACGTTACAGTTCATTCTTGAAACACTTGAAAAGCAGTTGGGCTTTGAAACAATGGGCCAACAGGTCAAGATAAATTGTTTTACCAGTGAACCTTCGATTAAATCTAGTTTGAAGTTTCTGAGAAAAACGCCTTGGGCAAGAGAAAAGGTTGAGCAGCTGTATTTATCCACTATTAAGACTTCGGCCAGTCAAAAGGTTAACAAGCCAAGGGAAGCATTTGTTTGGCCAGATATAACAAAAGATGATGCTGATAAAAATACCTAAGTATCTTTATTAAAGTATCTAAATCAATTCAAGGAAATCTGAATGAGCAAAAATGTAGACTCACTTTTTAAACCTTTTAACTTAAAAAGCTTGTCACTTAAAAATAGAATTGCCATGGCGCCTATGACACGCAGCTTTTCACCAGAAGGCATTCCCACTGAAGATGTAGCGAGTTACTATCGCCGCCGCGCAGAGAGTGGCACCGGTTTAATCATTACCGAAGGTACAACTATTAATGATCCGGTTGCAACCATGGATGGAAAAGTCCCCAAAATATATGGCCAACAACCTCTAGCAGGTTGGGAAAATGTTGTGAAGGAAGTACATGCAGCAGGGGGAAAAATCATGCCGCAACTATGGCATGTTGGTATGGCGCGCAACCCGCAAAAAGCCCCCTACCCTGAATTACCTAGTGTTGGACCTTCAGGTCTGTTGTCACCGGGTAAAAAAGTGGCAGAGCCTTTAACTGTGGCGCAAATTCATAACCTAATCGAAAGTTTCGCCAGCGCAGCCGCCGATGCAAAACGTATCGGTTTTGATGGCATCGAAATTCACGGTGCACATGGTTATTTAGTCGATCAGTTTTTCTGGAGCGGCACCAACCAACGCACAGATGAATGGGGCGGAAGTATGGCTAATCGTGGCCGTTTTGCGGTAGAAATCGTCAAAGCCATACGCGCAGCTACTGGCCCTGACTTTCCCATTCTATTGCGTTACTCTCAATGGAAGCAACAAGATTACACCGCTCGTTTGGTAGAGACACCACAACTATTAGAAGAGTTTTTGGCACCTCTGAGTGATGCTGGCGTAGATGTTTTTCATTGTTCTACCAGACGTTACTGGGAGCCTGAATTTGAAGGCAGTGACTTAAACCTTGCTGGCTGGACTAAAAAACTCACAGGCAAACCAACAATGACCGTAGGCTCTGTTGGGTTAAACGGGGACTTCTTTGGAGCCTTTGCAGGTAAAAGCTCTAGTACCCGCTCGATAGATGATTTAATCGAACGTCTTGATAAAGGCGAATTTGATTTAGTCGCTGTAGGCCGAGCTTTACTGCAAGATCCTCAGTGGGCAAACAAAGTCCGCAAGGGAGATATGAACGAACTAGAAACCTATTCAGGCGACGCCTTAGCGACCCTAGCCTAGTAGTAGTCAACATAAAAAAGCGCCCGTGTACAGGGCGCTTTGCATTTAACTCAAATTGACCTCAATAGATTAACCTTCCACTTTAGTCATATCCCCTGCTTTAATAATTGAGAAGTTTTCTAGTTTCAGATACTTATTCATTACACGTTTGACATCATCAGCAGTTAGAGCTGCCAGCCTTTGTTCATAAGCTTTGTTCCACTGCATCGTTCTATCTACTATCAAGTTACGGCGTAATGTTCGCACTAACTCTTGGTCCTGGGCGCGGCTCACTTTTTTTCCTTGTAACAGCCCAGATTTTGCACTTTTAATTTCTTCGTCAGTAAAGCCGTCTTTTAACATACGACTTAGCTCTTCCTTAAAGCCCACTTCAACCTTAGCCAAATTTTGTGGTGCACAAATCGCATAAGCCCCTAAGGTGGCTTTGTTATCCTCTGAATTCATAGTCATAAACGAACCCGCCCCATAACTTAAACCGTCTTTCTGCCTTAATCTTGTGGCTAGTCGACTATTTAAGAAGCCACCACCAAAGATATAATTACCCAACTCTAATGCCGCTGCATCATCACTGTTTTCTCCGATAGGAAGCATGATGGCTGCAACAAAAGTCGCGTTTTCTTTGTCTGGTGTATCAAAATCAGTTGGGTTGGCCGCTACGTTTATATAAGGTTCTTCCACTCGCTTATAAGCACTTTTTGCGAACCAACTGCCATAAAGATTTTCTAAATCAGCTTTAATTTTATTGGTTTCAAAATCTCCAACAACACCCACCTTGATGTTATTACCACCAAAAAATGACTTATGGAAAGCTTTTAAATCATCTAATTTAAGGTTGTTAAGACTTTCTAAACTTTCCTCAAAAGTTGGCTGATAGTTAGGATGACCTTTTTTATAAGGATTTTGCTTACGACCGTATTCGTTAAATGCCAGTTGTTGTGGATCTTGTAGGTTTTTTTCAATATCCACTTTTAAGGTTGATTTATATTGTTCAAATTCCGTATTGTCGAATTCAGGATCACTCAGCACTTTGTGCATAAGTATTAATGCAGGCTGCAAATTTTCTCTCGTTGTCGTGATGTTAGCCACTAACCATTGTGAACTACCAGAAACACTTACCTGCGCTTTTAACTTGTCAAACTCATCTTGAATTTCTTGACGAGATAATTCGCTGGTTCCACGCATTAACATGGCACTGGTTGCATTACCTATAGTGCCAAGGTTTTGTAAACTGTTTTCAGACCCCATGCTCATCACGATAGAAGCAACCACAGACTCACCCCGAGTCTTTTTAGACAATAACGATAGCTCAGTACCATTACTCAATTGAGTCACAACAGTACGTGAGTCGATATTATCAAAGGAGGGTTCAAACACTTCACCCGCCGCAATTTTTGCACGACCTTGGTAGTCTTTGACCATGTCATTCACATTGGCCACAGCGGGTATTTCTACACGAGCCGGTTTATCTGTTGGGATAAAGTGCCCAGCGGTACGATTGTTGCGCTGCAAATAGGTATTCGCTACGCGTTGTACATCTTCGGTGCTGACTTGTTCAATTCTGTCACGATGTAAAAAGTATAAACGCCAATCGCCCATCCCCAACCATTCGCTTAAATTTAATGCGATACTTTCAGATGAATTAAATGACAATTCAATATTTTTCAATAAGTTGCGCTTTGAACGTTCAACTTCTTCATTGGTAATAGGTTGAGTACTCAATTCCTCGAGCACCGCTACCATGGCGTCAGAGGCAAGGCTTAGATCCGCTTTTTTATCGACCTCTGCAAAATAAATAGCTAGGCCTGGCTCCTGCCACTGGAAATTAAAGCCATAAACACGACTGGCTAATTTCCCTTCTACCAAGGTTTTATGTAATCGACCACTTGGCGTGTCACCTAATATTTGACTCAATACATCAATGGCCGCGTAATCTTGGTGTGAGCCGGCAGGAATATGATAAGCAGCTCCTGTCATTTGCACGTCACCGACTCGCCTGATGGTGACACTTTTTTCACCATCTTGCGCAGGTTCAGCAGTGTAAAGGGGCCTGATTATTCTGTCTGGTTTTGGAATGGGTGAGAAGTAGGTATCCACTAACCCAATCATATCGGCTTCTGCAAACTTGCCCGCCACAATAAGCGTTGCGTTGTCTGGTTGATAATACATGGTATAAAAAGCTTTCAATCGATCGATAGGCACATTTTCTAGGTCAGAACGGGCGCCAATGGTCGATTTACCGTAGTTGTGCCACATGTAGGCCGATGCGGCGATCTTCTGCAGAGTGATACGAAACGGGCTATTCTCACCACGCTCAAATTCGTTACGAACCACTGTCATTTCGCTGTCGAGATCTTTTTTGGCAATAAAAGAATTCACCATACGATCTGATTCCATGCTCAGCGCCCAATTAATATTTTTGTCGCTGGCTGAAAAGGTTTCAAAGTAGTTAGTGCGATCAGTCCAAGTGGTGCCATTTGGACGGGCACCATGAGAACTCAACTCTGCAGGGATGTCTTTATGTTTGGGACTGCCCTTAAAAACTAAATGTTCTAACAGGTGAGCCATGCCGGTTTCACCGTAATTTTCATGTTTTGATCCCACATGATAAGTGACGTTAACAGTGACAGTTTCTTTGGTTTGGTCTGGAAATAATAAAACACGTAAGCCGTTATCGAGATAATATTCGCTGATCCCTTCAACTTCGGTCACTTTTTCAAACTTCTCTTTGGCAAAAACCAAAGATGACGCAACCAAAGTGATACTCATCACTGCGCCAATAAAAATAGGTCTTTTGAACATCCGTTTTTCCTTATAATTATGTCAACCATGAGACATGGCTGCTTAGATTAAAGCCTATCAACAATAATTGATTTTGATGACCAAAACAATTGATCTCAACATTCATTAATGTGAATTAATGTTACCGGAAATGTACGCAGGAAAAATATGAATAGAACACAAAAAAGCCGATTCACAGAATCGGCTTTAAAGGTATCACTTTAGAATGGGCATGTTATAAAAGGGCAGCTAATCGCGTTCCTTGACTAATCGCCCGCTTGGCATCTAATTCTGTTGCCACATCCGCACCACCAATTAAATGATGAGGTTTAGTCAAGCCATCGAGCAATTCCCTGAGAGGCTCTTGACCAGCGCAAACAATCACGTTATCGACGTCCAATACCTGCACATTATCATTCACCTTAATATGCAAACCCGCATCATCAATTTTTAGATACTCAACACCAGCCAGCATGCTTACACCTTTACTGAGCAAACCTGCTCTATGGGCCCAGCCGCTGGTCTTACCTAAACCTTTACCCACTTTTGTTGATTTACGCTGTAATAAATAGATTTCTCTAGGTGATGGTGTAGGGGCAGGTGTCATTCCTTCAATACCGGATCGAGATCCAAACGTCATATCAATTCCCCACTCTTTCATAAAAGCAGGAATATTTTGACTAGTAGACTCGCCTGCATGGGACAGATATTCGGAGACATCAAAACCAATTCCCCCAGCTCCTATGATGGCGACTTTCTTGCCAACTGGCTTTTTATGCACAATCACATCAATGTAACTCAGCACTTTACTATGCTCAATTCCTTCAATAGGAGGTGTCCGCGGAGCAATGCCTGTAGCAATAATCACGTCATCAAATTCGCTGCTATTAAGAGTGTTTGCATCTACACGGGTGTTGAGTTTTATGGTGACATTATGCAATTCCATCTGGCGAGCATAATAACGAAGGGTTTCAAAAAACTCTTCTTTCCCAGGGATTTGTTTAGCAATATTGAATTGCCCACCAAGCTCACTTGCAGAATCAAAAATGGTTACCTTATGACCACGTTGAGCCGCTGTAGTAGCCGCGGCTAAACCAGCAGGTCCGGCACCGACGACTGCAATATTTTTTACCACTGTGGCGGGTTCAATGACCAACTCGGTTTCATGACAAGCACGTGGGTTAACCAAACAGCTACTGGTTTTGCCTTCAAATACATGATCTAAACAAGCCTGATTACAACCGATGCAGGTATTAATTTCGTCTGAACGATTTTCAATCGCCTTTATTACAAACTCAGGATCGGCCAAAAAGGGTCTCGCCATTGAGACCATATCGGCATCACCGCGGGCTAACACCTCTTCTGCCACTTCAGGGGTATTGATACGGTTTGAGGTGATAACAGGGATAGACAACGCTTTTTTAAACTTTGCGGTTACCCAAGTAAAGGCGGCACGTGGGACTTTGGTGATAATAGTGGGGATACGTGCTTCATGCCAACCAATACCGGTGTTGATAATAGTAGCGCCTGCTTTTTCAATGGCTTGGCCTAACTCAACCACCTCATCATAAGTCGAACCACCTTCGACTAAATCCAACATCGATAAACGATAGATGATAATAAACTGCTCACCCACAGCTTCACGTACTCGACGCACCACTTCTAGAGGCAAGCGAATACGATTTTGATATGAACCGCCCCACTCATCCTCCCTATGATTAGTGCGCGCTGCAATAAATTGGTTTAAGAAATACCCTTCAGAGCCCATTATTTCTACACCATCGTAACCCGCTTTTTGCGCTTGTATTGAGGTATCAATAAAGTCTTGTATTTGCTTTTCTATGCCTTGTGCATCCAAAGCTTTAGGCTTAAAAGGGTTGATGGGTGCTTGCACAGCCGATGGAGCAACCGAAGCGGGATTATAGGCATAACGCCCAGTGTGTAATATTTGCATACAGATTTTGCTGCCATGCTCATGGACTGCATCGGTAATCATTTTATGTTCGGCAATGGCTTTATCAGTATCTAAACGTTTGGTATCTTTGTGGGTTGCGCCTTCATCATTTGGCCCTATTCCACCTGTAACAATTAGGCCTACGCCTCCTTTAGCCCGCTCGGCAAAATAAGCCGCCATGCGTATATGACCATTGGGCGCTTCTTCTAAGCCGGTGTGCATTGACCCCATCAGTACGCGGTTTTTTAGTTGAGTAAATCCTAAATCTAAGGGTTTAAGTAAATTGGGATATTTTTCCAAGCCTTGCTCTAAAGCGGTGTTGTCTGTCATGTGATTGTTGATCCTATTATTTATTTATTGAATTATCGGGCTTACATGCCAGATGATTTTTTGTGTAGGTCGGCATAAACAGGTAAACGTTGGGTCTGTCCTGCAGCCATGGCTTCTTGTACATCGGGCATTTGGAACATGCCGCTTTGCCAGGTGGCCATGTAAGTTAAACTGTCTGCGACATTGTGATCACGTGTGTAGTTAATCATTTCTTTACAACCTGCCACAGCCATAGGTGAATGCATCGCAATCTTGGCAGCAATTTTCATAACGCCTTTAAGCATGGCGTGTTGATCTTCAAACACTTGATTAACAAAGCCACATTCTTTGGCTTCGCTACTTGGCATGTTGCGGCCTGTATAGGCTAATTCGCGGATTAAACCTTGTGGCATTAAATGGGGCAAGCGTTGCAACGTACCTACATCAGCAGTCATACCTAACTCTGTTTCTTTAATAGTGAAATAAGCATCTTGGGTACAATAACGACTATCTGCTGCACAGATCATATCCACAGCCCCCCCGATGACGCCCCCCTGCACGGCGACTAATACCGGCATACGCACTTCTTCAAGTGCATTAAAACTATCTTGTAGTTCAAGTACTAATCTGCGAGTTCGTTCGGCACGGCGCGCTGGCTCACCTTGAAAGTCTTTTGCCATATTAGTGAAAACTGACAAATCCATTCCAGCACTAAAATGTTTACCCTGGGATGAAATCACAATCACCCGAGCTTGGGACTCTGCATCAATTTGTCTAACCACCGCTGGCAGCTCCCGCCAAAACGCTGGCACCATACTGTTAAGTGCTTCTGGGCGACATAATTGGATATGAGCAATATGATTTTCGATGCTCACAGATAACGTTTCTAGCGCAGATAAATCGAAATTCGGCACAGGTTTTCTCCTTAGGTTAGCATTGCGTTAATTACTGAAAATCAGTGGATAAAGCCCACACTGTTAACAAAAAATTAAACTAGACAGCGTCAAGATAAAAGCATATGTTGACGCTGTCAAGATAACAAACATCAAATTTATTAATAGTCGGTTATGAGTCAACAAATAGAAAAAAAGCCTAAACAAAATAAGCCCAGTTATCATCATGGAGATTTGCGCAGCACGCTTCTAAATGCTGCCAATGTATTGCTAAAAGAAACGGGTATTGAAAGTTTATCTTTACGCAAGTTAGCCGACAAGGTTGGGGTGTCCCGCACCGCACCCTATCATCACTTTAAGGATAAAAATCAATTACTTTGCGCTATAGCTGAACAAGGTTTTGTCCATTGGCAACAAGACGCTGAATTAATTTTTAACCAAACAGGATTACGTCCCAAAGAACAATATCGACAGTTTTTTCATGGTTATATTAGTTACGCAGCCGATAATCCAGAATTGTACGACTTGATGTTTGGTCGCACCATTTGGAAGCAAAATAGCGCCACTAATGCATTACGTGATGTGGCTTACCCGAGTTTTCATTATCAGGTAGGAATGACTAAAAAATGGCAACAACAAGGATTAATGCCCAGCGGTGAAGATACGTTACGTTTGTCCCAAGTCACATGGGGCACTATGCACGGTATAGCCCGCTTATTAATTGACGGCATTTACGCTGACCGCAGTCATATTGATGAAATGTGTGATTGCGCGATTAATTTGTTTACACTACAAATAAGTGTTTAACAAAGTTTGTGAGCTTAGGTGTTAATTGCTGAATTAGACTAAACGTCTCTGCATTCATTTCCAGCCTTGAACCCATTGTTCTATGTCTTTTAAGTCTCTCCACTTAATCTGTATTGAACGTTTAGACATAATCGCTTCTGTCAAACATGACATAACAGCTCCCTGTTCATCATATTCGACCTCAATAATGAGGAAGTGCTTTTCTTTATTCAAAGGCACCACTGCAGTCCATTTACTGTGTAGTAGTTTTTTGGGGGAGATTTTGTTCAATATGATTCCTAATGGCTTAAGACTCTGACGTTGCTAATACCTTAGATATTGTCAGAATGACTAAACGAAAGGTATCACTTGCTAAAAATGATGACTTGACCTTGAAAATCCCCAAGACTTGCAAATTATCATGGAGATCAACCTAACAAACATATTATTAGGGCTTGGACATTCTAATGACCACTCGACGGTTTTTAGCGCGAGTACTTTCAGTGGTATTCGGTGATGAATGACGCCTTTCACCATGGCCAGTTACTTCTATTCGCTCTGGTGAAACGCCCATAGAACTGAAAAACGCTTTTATTTCCACAGCTCTGCGTATAGAAATTTGTTTGTTAATCGCTCGTCCGCCATAACTGTCAGTATATCCATCTAACAAAACTAATTCTAAATCCGTATCTTCTTTTAAATATTCGCCAATCATGGCTAAACGTTTCTGTGAGTATTTAGTCAAATTAGTATTATTGAATTGATATGTGAGCACGGAATACGCAATGTCTTGAAAACTATAAGGTAATAAATTTGCCACACATTCAGCAAATTGTTCATAAGGTAGTGCAAAATTACTGGCGTTTAATCCCACAGCCACTTTGTCATATTGGTTATACCAATCCTGATAATAAATAGTTGGCCAAAAGCCTTTTTCCAACTCAGTCAACATAGTCCAAGCGGCTTGTTCAGGTAAGTCACCATTGTATTGTTTACGAATGGTCATGTCGGCAATAGTACGTTGTACTTGGCCCGGCATCCATTTTGGTGGCACTGAATACACAGCCGCGACGCCATAAGATTTAGGCAGACGTAACATATCCAGTTCAAATTCCATATTTAGCTGCTTGGACGCAACACTGCTAAACATAGCCTCGCCATAGCCAGGAAGTGTATGGCTTAACGTACACTGTAAACGAGTTTCATCTTTAAGTTGCCAAGTTGAATTCTCAACTTTGGCGGTATACTGCCGTAATGAAGCCATGGAATTAGCAGACAGCGACACCAAGGTGACACACATAATAGTTTTTATAATTTTATTGATCATGGATAAGAAGCCCCCTGCTTCTGGACATTATATCGACAAAATACCGTAAACGTTTAGTTAATTAAGTTTGATTAAAATTGCGGTGGTTTAACGTTTTAGGCTAGCTACTGAAAAAGAACCTTGTCATAATCACTTCTTACAAAAACTCTTTAGGTTTCCATGTCAGAATCATTTGAAATAAAAAATCGTTTTAGGGGATATTTCCCTGTGGTCATTGATGTTGAAACAGCTGGATTCAATTCACAAAACGATGCACTACTAGAAATTGCCGCGGTCACCACTAGAATGGACGAAAATGGGTTCTTCTACCCAGACAAAACCTTTCATTACCATGTGAATCCGTTTGAAGGCGCTAATTTAGAAAAAGCGGCCTTAGATTTTAATGGCATTGATCCTTATTGTGCCCTCAGAGGTGCACTGGACGAAACAGAAGTGATGAAAGACCTGTGTAAAAAAGTCCGTAAAGAACAAAAAGCAGCAGATTGCCAACGCTCGGTGATCGTTGCTCACAATGCGGCTTTTGACCAAAGTTTTGTGAACGCAGCTATTGAGCGCAGCCATATTAAACGCAGTCCCTTCCATCCATTTGTGTCCTTTGATACCACCACATTATCCGGCTTAGCTTTAGGGCAAACTGTGTTGATAAAAGCCTGCATGGCGGCTGGTATTAGTTTTGATCAAAATGAAGCACACTCAGCCTTGTATGATACAGAAAAAACGGCAGAGTTATTTTGCTACATTCTCAACAGATGGCAAAGCTTAGGTGGTTTAGAAGCACATAATTGAGGAAAAATTGACATAAAAAAACCGCTTTCGCGGTTTTTTTATGTCTGACTTATTTTTTAATTATAAGCTATCGGCATTCTCAGCTAAGTAACTAGCTACGCCTTCTGGACTATCGACCATACCTTTTGAACCTTGCGTCCAACCAGCTGGACATACTTCGCCATGTTCTTCATGGAAGTTTAACGCATCAACCATACGTAACATATCATCAATATTACGACCAAGAGGTAAGTCATTCACAACTTGATGACGAACTAAACCAGCTGCATCAATTAAGAAAGAACCACGGAAAGCCACGCCTGCATCAGGATGCTCAACATCATATGCTTGGCATATATCATGTTTAACATCGGCAACCATAGTGTATTTAACTGGACCAATACCGCCTTCGTTTATAGGCGTATTACGCCACGCGTTATGAGTAAATTGAGAATCGATTGAGACAGCAATCACTTCAACACCACGCTTAACAAATTCTTCGTAACGTTTATCAAAAGCTATAAGTTCAGATGGGCAAACGAAGGTGAAATCCAAAGGATAGAAAAACAATACCGCTTTTTTACCTTTAATAGCTTCACTTAGGGTAAAACTGTCAACAATCTCACCACTGCCTAGTACGGCTGCGGCGGTAAAATCTGGGGCTGGACGACTAACTAATACACTCATTAAATTCTCCTGTTTATATGATTGAATGGACCACAAGCTGCTAATTATTTCTGTAGGACCAAGTAATATTATAGTTTTATTATAGCTACTATCAGACATATGAGTGCATTTAGATGAAAAACAATGCTTAGCATGAGAAATAATTCAATGCTAAGTATCTAATTTCAAATGAGTTTGTTTTTTACACAGCATTAGTAGGAACAATGCTGATATCAAACACTTGACCTTTATGCAAATAACAATTATTCTTATTTGCATAAAGATTAATAGAGTGTTTTATGTACGTTTGTTTATGCCATGGCATCACAGATAAAGCGATTAAACAGGCTGTCTTAGAAGATGGAGTGGGTAATATGCGTCAACTTAAGCAACAGTTAGGTGTCGGCACGCAATGTGGCAAATGTGTTCAAATGGCGCAAGCCATTATTGACAACACTATTATTGATGGGTCTTTGTTTAAAGAGGTGTGTTAATACTGCTTTTCTATCTAATAAATCTCTCGTTATTTACAACAAAAAGCCAGTCACTTTGACTGGCTTTTTGTTGTTTGGATCTCTAATAATGTTATTGAACAAAGCCTTCATTGGCTTTAACAGTTAATGGATGATAACCAGCTTTAGCTTCATCAAAGGCCTTTTTAGCCATCACTTTACCTTCAGGGGTTTGCGATAATGCTTTATATAAAGGTTTAACTAACTTATTACGACCGATAGATGTTAGATAATCATGCAATCGGGTAAAAGCTGGCTGATACCAATTATTAACGCTGATCAATAACCAGCTATGGGCAATCTCATTATTTTTACTATTGGTTAAGGCAAATACTTTATCTAAATCGGCTAATTGCTCTTGACTTAATTTTTCAGGCATATTGTTTAAAAAATACAACCATTGATGCACTACCCACTTTTCACTACTAATTTCATCAGCCTGAATGCTTCCTGCTAACCAAGCATCTCTTGCTTGATCAACAATACTAAAAGCATCAGATTCTGGAACAGGAGCATCCTCAGGGATACCAGGTTGGTAAATCCATTGCTCTATTCTTTGTTTTGATAACTGATCACTATGCTCTTTAAGTAATGTTTGTTCCAAATAACTAACGAATTGATCTGTTGTGATGCTTTTGAAAGCAAAGGTTTCAAAGTAGCCCAGTAAAAATTGGTCGAAATTTTCTCTTCCCACTTTGTGCTCTAATTCGCGCAAAAATAATGCGCCTTTCTCATAAGGAATATTACTGAAAACGTCATCAGGATCTCGGCCCCTTAAATCAATGGCCATAATCTGATCTTTGGCAGGCAACGCATCAATATCTGCCTGCAAATCTTGACGACCTAATACCGCTTCCATCTCAAATCGTTCATCTCCATAGACCATCTGCATGATTCGATAAGTCAAATAAGTGGTAAAACCTTCGTTTAACCATAGGTCTCTCCATGTTGCATTAGTCACTGTGTTACCAGACCAAGAATGGGCTAACTCATGAGCAATCAACGACACTAAACTTTTATCACCAGCTATTACAGTGGGGGTAATAAAAGACAGTCTTGGATTTTCCATACCTCCAAAAGGAAAAGATGGTGGCAAAATCAATAAGTCGTAGCGATCCCAACTATAAGGGCCAAAGGCTTTTTCCGTGGCAATAAGCATAGACTCAGTATCAGCAAACTCAGCAGCAGCAGCATCTAAAATACCTTGTTCGGAGTACACCCCGGTGCGCTCGCCCATTGATTTAAAGTGTAAGTCACCTACTGCTAAAGCGATCAGGTATGACGGGATAGGTTGAGGCATCGAGAATGCATACACCCCGTCTCGTTCGGTGTCAGGATCGTTAGACGCACTCATTACGGCTAGTAATTCCTTAGTGGTACGAATAGTCGCGTCATAGGTCATTCTGACTTGAGGAGAGTCTTGGAGCGGAATAAAACTGCGAGCATGAATAGCTTGCGCTTGAGTGAATAAAAACGGATGTTTTTTACCTGCAGTTTGCTCTGGGGTTAACCACTGTACGCCAGATGCTTTAGGTGAGGTCTGATAACTAATCAACACACTATCGGCAGCAGCCGGAACCTCAATGGTTAGGGCAGCACCTAAAAACGAATCACCGTTGCCTAAATCAAAATGAACCTCTTTCCCCATAGCAGTAACACTGTTGATAGTTAAGTCACGTGTATCTAATATCAGTTGCGTTGCATTTGGATCTACTTTCTGAAAATCTAACTCAGCCGTTCCCACTAACACCTTTTTGGCAAAATCCACTGTCAAATCCAAGTTTAAGTGAGTCACTTTAATAGACTCTGGATTGGCAAACGAATGATAATCCTTACCGACTTGGATCGCATTTGTTGTCACATCAGCAGAAGATACAGATTTATCTACTTTAGGGTTAGCGGCGGTACTAGATACAGTGTCATTAGATGACATGTCCCCAGAACAACTGCTAAGAATGGTTGCAGTCAATGCAGCAACAATAAAATATTTTATAATCATGGTTTTACCTGATAGAAAGTACTTATATAAATTGTGGCATATTTACCGACACATAAAAATATGTAATCGCTGGGGTTTGTTTGAAATAACAAGTCGTTGAGCATAAATATACACTGCGATGCAAAGTGGAAGCAAAAATGGCAAACAATGAAATATTGGACGACGGTCTAGATGCGTTTTTATAAAGCGAAGTGAGCTTCCTAAGTGTGAGGGTGCATCTTGATTAGGCACTCTGGTGAAGCGTCTGTAGAAATCTGAGAAATAGTAGAAGACTTGGCCGAAGCACTAAAAATAGCAGCAACAATCAGAAAAATAACCGTGACTATTACACCGGTTAAACCAAAGCCTTTATTCGAACGATTCATGAGCGTCTCTTATAATTTTAATTTTTAATTTTATCGAACACATATCTTTTCACACTTTATTAACATGCAGAATACGAACTCCTTGTCAACATTTCACTAAATATTAATCACTATTTTACTGATATACAAGGGTTTTATTATTTTTTTAACAAAAAACTTGAAATTGTCAAAAACTTAAGGTGAATGAAGTTGTAAATTTCCCAATCACCTAAAAAAATCGATATCAATAAATACTAGTTATATAAGTCAATTTATACGCCTTTATACAATATTTGAGCCCAACTTTTAATAAAAGTTCCCTCTAGCCTAAATAAACTCGAGCGTTTCTAAACATGCGCATCCAAGCACTGTCTTCTTGCCAATCATCAGGATGCCAAGAGTTTGCCACAGTTCTGAATACCCTTTCAGGATGGGGCATCATAATCGTTGACCTACCATCATTACTGGTTAATCCAGCAATGCCAAGTGGAGATCCGTTCGGGTTAGCGGGGTAGTTTTGGGTGACACTACCGTAATTATCCACATATTGCAGAGCAACGGCAGCACTTTGTAAGGCGTTTAGTGCGCCTTGTTCGGTGGCAAACTCTGCTCGACCTTCACCGTGAGAAACTGCAATGGGCATTCTTGAGCCCTGCATACCATCAAAAAAGACTGATTTTGATGGTTTGACTTCTAACATCGCTACACGTGCCTCAAAGCGTTCAGATTGATTCGACACAAAATGTGGCCACAGCTCTGTACCAGGAATAAGAGACTTCAAATTAGACATCATCTGGCAACCATTACACACACCTAGAGAAAAAGAATCTTGGCGCGCAAAAAACTCAGCAAACTTATCTCTGGCTTGATTGTTAAACAAAATAGATTTTGCCCAGCCCTCCCCGGCTCCTAAAACGTCACCATAAGAAAACCCGCCGCAAGCCACTAAACCTTTAAATGTATCTAAAGATTGTTTACCCGATAATAAATCACTCATGTGCACATCAACCGCACTGAACCCAGCACGATCAAATGCAGCAGCCATTTCAACATGGGAGTTCACGCCTTGCTCACGCAGTATAGCGATACGTGGGGCCACACCTTTGAGAATATACGGAGCAGCAACATCTTCAGTGACATCAAAACTTAAGTGTGCATGTAAACCGGGATCTTTGCTATCAGCCTTAGCGGCGTGCTCTTGCTCAGCACAACTTGGATTGTCCCGCAACTTTTGCATATGACGCGTAGTTTGAGCCCAAGTTTGACGATAAAACACACGGCTATTTTCAAGAACAACTTGTCCGTTTTGTTTGAATACAATCTGGTCAGTGTTATTGAGGCTACCAATACTGTGCACTAGATGCTGGATTTCATACTTAGCAAACACTTTTAATACACGTTCTTTTTCAGCCACAGAAATTTGTACAACAGCACCTAATTCCTCATTAAATAATAATTCAAGTGCTGATCCGCTGAGTGTATCTAAATGGATATCGACGCCTGATTTGCCAGCAAAGGCCATTTCCACGATAGAGGTAAATAAGCCACCATCAGATCTGTCGTGATAAGCCAATAAACGTTTTTCATTGACTAATTGCTGCACGGCGAGAAAGAAGCCTTTTAATATTGAGGGAGAATCGACATCCGGTGCCACATTTCCTAGCTGCTGATATACCTGAGCTAAACAAGATGCACCTAGACGATTTTGCCCTTGTCCTAAGTCAATCAGCAATAATTCAGTTGCGCCTACTTTACTTTTTAATTCTGGGGTTAAAGTATTGCGAATATCTTGTACTGCTCCAAAAGCAGTGATCACCAAAGAAAGTGGTGATGTAACCGATTTGTCACCTTGATCATCCTGCCAAGTGGTTTTCATAGACATCGAATCTTTGCCTACAGGAATAGTAATATCCAAAGCAGGACATAACTCTTCACCTACTGCTTTGACCGCTTCATACAAACCTGCGTCTTCACCTGGATGCCCTGCTGCTGCCATCCAATTGGCTGATAAGTTGATACGCTTTAAATCACCAATATCCGCTGCGGCTAAATTAGTTAACGCTTCCCCAACTGCCATTCGTGCAGAGGCGGCATAATTAATCAATGCAATAGGTGTGCGCTCTCCCAAAGACATAGCTTCACCCTGATAACTATCAAAGGAACTGGCAGTCACTGCCACATCGGCCACTGGCACTTGCCAAGGCCCGACCATTTGATCTCTGGCGACTAAACCTGTTACTGAACGATCCCCAATAGTGATCAAAAAAGTTTTTTCAGCCACAGTCGGTAAACTTAACACTTTGTACGCTGCCTCAGTTAAATTCATCAAACTGGTGTCAATCGCTGGCGTGTCAAGGGTTTTAGATGTTACTTCACGATGCATTTTAGGTGTTTTACCTAACAATACTTCGAGGGGCATATCAATCGCGTTGTTATCAAAATGTTGGTCACTAAGGGTCAGGTGCTCTTCTTTAGTTGCTTCGCCCACTACCGCAAAAGGCGCACGTTCACGGCGACATATGTCAGCAAAAGTCTCAAGGTTTTCTGGAGCAACCGACATCACATAACGTTCTTGTGATTCATTACACCACACTTCTAAAGGTGACATGCCAGGCTCGTCATTAGGCACATTGCGCAATTCAAATTTACCACCGCGTCCGCCATCACTCACTAACTCTGGGAAGGCATTAGATAAACCACCCGCACCCACATCATGGATAAATTGAATGGGGTTTGCATCTCCCATCTGCCAACATTTATCAATCACTTCTTGGCAACGACGTTCCATTTCTGGGTTACCACGTTGTACCGACGCAAAGTCTAAGTCTTCGTTAGATTGACCTGACGCCATAGATGAAGCTGCACCGCCGCCCAAACCAATATTCATAGCTGGGCCACCTAAAGCAATTAATTTAGCCCCAACGGTGATTTCGCCTTTTTGAATATGTGATTTACGAATATTGCCCAAACCACCAGCGAGCATAATGGGTTTGTGATATCCCCTCACCTCTTCGCCGTTAAAACTGATGACTTTTTGCTCGTATGTACGGAAATAGCCTAAAATGCTGGGACGACCAAACTCATTATTAAAGGCCGCTCCGCCAAGGGGTCCATCCATCATAATATCGTAAGCACTGACAATACGCGCGGGCTTACCGAAGTCTGTTTCCCAAGGTTGCTCAAAGCCGGGGATACGTAGGTTAGACACAGAAAAACCGATTAAACCCGCTTTAGGTTTAGAGCCTCTTCCCGTTGCGCCTTCATCTCGTATTTCGCCACCAGATCCTGTAGCGGCCCCAGAAAACGGCGCAATAGCAGTAGGATGATTATGGGTTTCGACCTTCATCAAAATATCGATATCTTCATGATGATAACGGTATTCGTTATCCTGTGATGCTGGGAAAAAACGCCCCGCAAAACTACCTTCCATCACCGCTGCATTATCTTTGTAGGCTGAATGTACGTTTTCACCGCACTGTTCATACGTATTTTTAATCATTTTAAATAATGATTTAGGCTGTACTTGACCGTCGATCGTCCAGTCCGCGTTAAATATTTTGTGACGACAGTGTTCAGAGTTGGCTTGGGCAAACATATATAACTCAACGTCATTAGGATTGCGTCCCAATCGACTGAAATTATCAAATAGATAATCCACTTCATCATCAGCTAAAGCTAAACCTAAACGAATATTGGCTTGTTGCAGCGCAGCCTTCCCCTGACTGAGCATATCCACAGAAGCCAAAGGAGTCGGTTCACTTTGCACAAACAACGACTCAGCAGTTTGAAAATCAGACATCACTATTTCTGTCATTCTATCGTGAAGCAATGCTTTTACTGCCACTGATTGTGCGTCTGTTAAATTACCTTCTTGCATTTGCAGATAATAAGCCACGCCTCTTTCTAAGCGCTGCACTTTGTCTAAACCACAGTTATGGGCAATATCTGTAGACTTTGAAGACCAAGGCGAAATAGTTCCAGGCCTAGGGGTGACCAAAAATAAAACACCTTCAGGCTTGTGTTCTTGGATAGTGGGACCGTAAGTTAACAACTTGGTCAGTATTGACTCTTCTTGTTCTGTGAGTGGCGCTGAAACCATCACAAAATGTGCGTATTCAGCATAAACACCAGATACTGGTAGGCCATGTTCGGCAAATTGAGCAAGATATTTTTCAATTCGAAAATCGGATAAAGCAGGTGTACCGCGAAGCACTAACATAAAGCCATTACCTATAGCAGAATTCGCATATCACTTAGAATTTGCGAATCGATGAATGAGGAATTTTAAGGCGCGAATTATAGGGTAATTTCACTACATTTATAAGCATCAGTTTCGCTAAAAACCTAGTTTTTTGTTTTAATTCATAACTTTACTTGCTTTGTGATATGACCAAATAGTCTACTTTGTTAGACTCACAGCTAAACAAAGCACTGGATGAAACCCGATAACTTGTTCACAATAGGATCTCATATACAATACTACCTAAACATGAGGGTATAGTTATTCGTTTACAGCGCAGTCTCATTTTGCTTCTAATACTACTAATTGGTGGCTGTAATGACATCAAACAATCTTCCACCTTGGGGGATATACTAGATACAGGAGTATTAAAAGTTGGCACCACTTATGGGTTAACCACCTATTACAATGGCGCAACTGGGCCCGTTGGCTTTGAATATGAACTGGCCGAAGGTTTTGCAGATTACCTTGGCGTTAAACTTGAAGTTTTCCCCTACTACAATTTAGACGACTTATTTCCTCAATTAACTGATGCTCATCTAGATATGATTGCAGCCGGCATAAGCGTTAGCCCCGAACGATATCAAAGATTCAAATTTGGCCCAGGTTATCAGCGTGTCAGTGAAAAACTGGTATTCAAGCAAGGTAAAGAATGGCCCCGATCGATTAAAGATTTAAAAGGTGACTTGGTTATCGCTGCAGGTAGTAGCCATCATGACTCACTACTTCGGTTACAAAAGGATAATGAACAACTTAGTTGGCAAGAAACTGACGACAGTGATATGGAGGAATTACTAGAGATGGTGTTGAGTGAAGAATTGGATTACACCATAGCCGACTCCAATATTTTGGCCTTAATGCGCCGCCGTTACCCTGATCTCTCTATCGGTTTTTCCATCAGTCCCGAACAAGATATTGCTTGGGCAGTCAATAAAGATAGAGATGATTCTTTGTTGGCCGCGCTAATTGAGTATTTTGGCATCATCCAGAACAATGGGATTTTGGCTGCTTTAGAAGACAAATATTTTGGTCATGTTCGACAGTTTAATTATGTTGATACTAGGGAATTCATAAAATCTTCAAGAGAAGTTTTACCCGAATTCAAACCATGGTTTGTGCAATATTCGAATGATCTAGATTGGCGTTTATTAGCCGCTATGAGTTATCAAGAGAGCCACTGGGATCCCAAAGCTATATCTGTAACAGGTGTTCGCGGCATGATGATGCTAACACTGATTACAGCTTCAGAATTAGGCATTGTGTCTAGGCTGGATCCTGAGCAAAGTATTAAAGGCGGGGCAAAATACCTAACTAAACTTCTTAAACGTATCCCGGATCGCATTACACAACCTGACCGTTTATGGTTTGCCCTGGCGTCTTACAATGTGGGATTGGGGCATTTAGAGGATGCTAGAGTATTAACCGAACGCCAAGGCGCTAATCCTGATATGTGGATAGACGTAAAAATAAGACTACTTCAATTAAGACAGAAAAAATATTATAAAACAACTCGTTACGGCTATGCACGTGGCAACGAAGCTGTCGCATATGTCGATAACATTAGACGTTACTACGACACACTTGTTTGGTTAGACGAACAACAACCGCAAATGTTAGAGCCAGAAATCACACCGGACGAGACATCTACACAAGATGGCTCGGAAGTAGCTGATTAAGCTACTATTCATATTAGGCGTCTCATTAACCCAATAGCTAAACTTCTCGTTTAAAGTCATACCATCGATTGAATTAATTTGCCTAAAAAGTTCAATTGTCATAAATTTTTAACAAAGTTCGCTTATGGTGATTAAACTTTAATGAGTTTTGTAGAGTATAGATAAAGAATGAATAGGAATTACAATGAAAAAACGCACCACTTTCATAAATAGAAATCGCTTAGGTAGCAACAGCAGAAGACGTCAACTACTCAAACGTGTTCATCAGAAAGTGATATCACGTCGCCAAAATTTTCAAATAATAGAGGCCACTGAAGAATTATCACAAGCCTGCTGAGACAGCTTGTCAGTCTTTGTTCTTCAATTGTTTCTTTTGTTTCCTGCGCAACTTGAAAAACGCTGATAACTTATCACCACATTGTTGAGCTAATACACCACCTTGCACTTCGACACTATGATTCATTCGAGGGTCGCCAAGTAAATCGAGTAAACTTCCCACGGCTCCTGTTTTAAAATCTGCAGCTCCAAACACTAAACGATGGATACGACTGTGTATCAATAAACCTGCACACATAGAGCAAGGCTCCAGTGTCACGTATAAACAGCTGCCAACTAACCGGTAATTCTCTAGGTTTTTCCCTGCTTCACGAATAGCCATCATCTCGGCATGGGCAGAGGGGTCATGCAAACTAATAGATTGGTTCCAGCCTTCTCCAATAATCTGATTATCTTTGACCAACACCGCGCCTACAGGGATTTCTCCTTGCTGCTGCGCGTTGTGAGACAAAGATAAGGCATGGCGCATCCAGAATTCATCTTGTTCAGTGCTCAATAGGTGTATTTCTCTAATTTTGGTTAATTACGTCACTCAATTGGCCATTTTCGCCAAAATTAAAAATAAAAATCCGACTGAAAAACTCTAACCACTTGATATGTATACTTTTATAATTATGGTCAATAATTTGCTTTGTAACTGGCATAAGCATAAACTTTTTATAAATCGTGACAAGGGAAAGGGGATAAAACATGAATATCACAGCCATAGTAATAGTCGCAGTAGTCTGTTGGGCAATAGTCGAACTAGTGAATGGTCCAAAAGGTAAGAAAAAGGATAAAAAAGACGCCGACCAAATTAACCTGACAAATAACTTAGAAAGTGACATGGCTATTATGCGCCAACGGATCGAAACCTTAGAAAAAATTGTGACCGATGAAAAATACGATCTCAATTGTCAATTCGATGATTTGAAAAAAGATAAAGTAGCCTAAAGTACAAACCGAATTGAAACCTGCCATTCAAGATAGAAACTGAATAGAAAAGTTTGAAGTCACCTGTGTACATCACTTTAAATCGGATGATTGACGTGCCACAGAGTCATTCTTAATTGTTTATCTATTGATGTTATACCAAAGACTCACATAACCCACTTTCTAAGTGGGCTTTTTTAATGTAATGAAATGATTTTGGGCCGACTAGGCGACATATAAATAAACGTGAAAGCAACCAAAGGAAACCTTCTGGATCATAATGTAGGATTCTGTAAGTGATTCACACAAAGCAGATATCGATGACACTCTTCCCCCTAGCGCTCACCTTGCTTTAACTTTATCCATATACTAAATTATTTGTAATGGTAAACCTGATCATAAAAGAGTTGTTTAACTTAAGTTAGTAGCATTTAGGTCCAGGCTATTAAAGATGCTGCGTTTTAAAATTAACCTGTCCTCATCAGTTTCTTGGGCGTTGATTGGAATCGGAGTAAAAAAGCTCACACTTTACTGCAATAACAACCTGTTGCTTCCAGAGGTATGATAGCTCCCAAAGTCGCTGTTCTATCAAGATAAGGTTCAACTGTGCCATTTCCCGAAAGGCATCCTATGCCTGTTGAGTAGGGACCCAAGTAAGCCAAGCTGCCTTCAAGATCAAATACCGCAATGGCGGGTGTGCTGCTAAGGATATCTTTCAAACCGGGAATATCTTCGACATTTACTGCTATGTTTGTTTTACCGAAGCGAGAAACCTTGTCTTTCACTTCATGAATATGACGGCTTGCGGTGAGTTGACAAAGACAATCATCTTCACTAATGATATGAACGACACTTTTAGCTAATGGTTTATCTAAAGCACCAGAGATTAACAGTGAAAATTTACTATCAAATTCAGGTTGAATCGACGCTCTATATAACGAGCCTGAAGCATCAAAGAGAACCTCTGTAGATTTGCTTGCAAAGAAAAGCCCGAAGATGACGGTTATTAACCATATGGGTATAACCGTCATTAATAAGACATTATTCTTATTAAACTGCACAATGCTTTAGCCGCACTATGCTTTAGCCGCACTATGCTTCGAATTTTCCAAGTTCATTTTGTAGGCCAACCACCTCTTTTTGTAAATCCATCAGCTCATTCATATTGTCATCAATACTTTGAACTTGAAGGTTCGTTAAGTTGGATAATTTTTTAGCAGAATCAGATATTGTTGCAGACATTGCTGAATGCTCCTCTGTCGCAGCGGCTACTGAGCTTGTGTTTATGCTAAATTTCTCAATAAGATCGTTAACACCCTGAATGCTTTCACTCGCCTCAGTGGATCCTTTGACGTTATCATCAACTCGATTTGCGCACTCAGACATCTTCTTAACCGCCTCAACAGAGCCTTCTATTAACTTATTCGTAATTTTACCAATTTCTTCTGCGTTCTCTCCTGTTTTGATAGATAGCGTTCTTACTTCATCCGCAACAACAGCAAACCCTCTGCCATGCTCGCCGGCCCTTGCTGACTCAATGGCTGCATTCAAGGCTAATAAATTAGTTTGGTCAGAAATACTCTTAATGGCAGTCATCGCCACATCAATCTCGTTACACATTTTAGATAGGTTTTCTATTGTTTGAGCGGCATTGTCGATGTCTAACTTTAAACTTTTAGCATCGTCGGAATTGTTATCAATAATCCCCTTTGCTTTTAATGAGCCTAACCCAGCTTCTTTGCTAAGAGAATCAATATCCACCACGCTTTTCGCAACATCAGCGTTTGCAAGACTAACCTGCTCTAAGGCTAAAGTAATATGCTCAACTTCATTTTGATTTTCCTTAGCCATTTTCATAGAATCTACTGAACTTTTAGACAAACTATCTGACAACTGTTTGGTGTTGTCACTGCCTAATTTTACAACCGTCACAAATGATCGCAGCGAAGAAAGTAGTCGATTAAAGTCATCAATAGCCTTGCTGTCGCCAACTACTGGATTGGTGATGTTAATTTTATCTGTACCCACAATTTCATCCACCGCATTACTGAGCACATAACCTGCTTTTGATTCCGACTCAGAGCTTCTCGCTGAAATAACCAATACAATTCCTTCAGCTACCGCAAAGAATGCATGTATTGCTAATATGCCGTATGACAGATGACCTTCTTCAAAGATATAAATCCCTGATACTGAACTTTGTAAGGCAAAGAAACCAAAGTGATGGACAGTAACAATCAACACACCAGTGACTATGACTTTCCAGTCACGGTAGATACTTAAGAATGCAAGCATGGTGAATATTTCGAAATGCATCTCAGTTAGACCCATTAACTGCTGGATGTGAAGAGCTGTGATTAATTGTGTACTCGCCGCAACAACATGCCGAGTAGCGCTGCTATAGGGACTTGACTTCATCATAATTAAAGGTAAAGCAACAATGATTGTACCGATCGTCGCCCCCATCATGAGTGTATCTGTGAAAATGCCGATAATGATGGCTGCCAACCATTGAGCAATTAAAACCACTGTAAATATATTGTTTGCGTCTTTATGCCAAGGGTAATTCATACATAACACCTATATCGTTTATTTAAAGGCCGCCTTTTCACACTGCGGGCATATGCTTGTAATCAAAAAATTTAATCTTTGTATCACTTTAAGGATCAATCATTCCATTGACACACCTGCCGTCTGTAGAAGATAAACTGTGCATATTTTTCTGTCCGAAAAAAATTAACTCTTCTCTATCGTCAGTACACCAAAAAACATAAATGTAAGACGCCATAACAATAACGATTTATTGCTGAAATTTTGTCTCTTAGTTAACGTTTACACCACATATTGGCCGTTAATTCAAAATAAAATGTTCCCCATTTCTGATTTATCTTATTCATGTATAATGATTAATCAAAGTCAATGCAACATAAATTCTAGCTGCAGCCATATATAAAAATGATGATAGGCACTGTAATACAGATAAGTGTGAAGATTGTGCTTTTACAAATAATTGCGGCGGTTTCGTTGCTAGTTACCTAAACGTGATGCCAACCATATCTGGATTTTTATTGGACCTTGGTAGCATTCTTTATCAAATGCAGAATCGATGTTCAGAATACATTTTAAATAAAATGACCTATGAACTGTAAAACACTTGGTTCCAGTTGACTTGAGAAAATCAACGGGGGAAATATTGACCTAAATAGCGTTTTTAACACTCCCAAAAGGCCACTAGAGTTATAGGTTAGCTAGTAATCAGGCAATGCAGATACAAAATCCAAATTCACGTCAAAAACATCGGATTCAAAATAATTAGTTCTGTTTTGCCTGCCTCTATTATAGTCTCTGGCCTTCAGTAGAGTAGGTATTTAACTATGATACGAATAGTGACCACAAATATCACAAATGTTTATTGTAGGTCCCTATTATCCTCTTACTACTGCATCAAATTATCGCATGCCTTTACCCGTAGCCGCCCAATACACACCACCGAATATATGCTGTTGTAACAGACTATAGGACCAACCTGAGCGCATATGGCCTAAGTTTGTATAAAAAGAACGACCGCCATCAAAATTGTGATACCAAGATACAGGGTGAAAATCGCCCATACCATCGCCTTTAACTTTTCCCCAGTCTGCTTTCGGGTCATAGGTTGTCTCGTCGATAGACAAAATATAATTTAAGCCTGACACTTTTTCATCGCCAAACTCATACCATTCATCAGTCCACAGAAAGCTTTTTGGTAAACGTTCAACACCAAGAAAATTGCTGTTAAGGACATCCACTTGGGCTGTTTGATTAGTGGGATGGATCACAAATAATCGCCCACCAACTTTGTATACCAATCCCATTCATATTCAGTGTCTGTCGCGCTGTGGATCCCCACAAACCCCTTACCGGCTTTGTAAAATTTTTAAAACGCTTTTTGCTGTTCATCGTTTAAAACATTTCCAGTGGTGTTTAAAAAGCAACCGATAATATAATGAGTAGCACTTTATTTGACAAAAGTTGCGGATAAGTCACTGGTAACCTAATTATTGATATTTTTTATTGGAGAAAGTTGCGTGATCTGATTATTTCTCAAATTTTCAATGATACCGATATTGATGCTCAGCGAGATAGATCCAAACGTCATGGGGTCTAGAATATAACCGTCATCCCGACTCTAAGCAATGAACAACAGGCGATTCTTAAGCTGCAATCTTAAATAAAACTCGGCTATTGGGATAACTTGTGGCTGATGATAAAAGGAAATTGCGTGGCACAATGGTCTCATCTAAATCCTTCAGGGACTGACCACTTTGACTAAATATTTGCTCAATAGAATGAATCACGTATCAGAGATAAGGAGCTGTTATAGCGCAGATTGTTGTGCAAGGACTCCCTAAGAAAGTCGAATGTATTTCACCGCTTAAATCAACAAGTTCGATGCCCATTGTATAGAACTGCTACTTTGTATACTCTTTTATAAAGTAAATGGGTTAAGGGGATCATATGTTATTTGAAGTTAACTTTTATACTGGTCATCGACAGACTGTTCATCGACGGGATTATGATTACTCATGACTTTATTTCTATTTTCACTTAAGACATATATACCATGTTATGTGAATTCAAAAACAAGCTCCGTCCAATATAGAAATGGATGAACTCGTAATATGTCCCTATAAATAGAAGGTTACAATGCATAAAACCATCACACTATTATCCATGTCTTGTATTTTTCTCTTTGCTTGTGAGCGAAGCGAAATCTCTGACACCCCACCCCTTATTTCGGATACAAAAGCAGCAAGTCAAACTCATTCAGTCACTGCTGAAACGATCATTCGAGCTGACTCATCTGGGTGGTTGTCACATGGGCGAACATACTCAGAGCAGCGGCATTCCCCCCTAAAAGAAATAAACACAGAGACCGTGGCAGAACTTGGTTTGTTTTGGTCCTTTGATCTTGGAACAAGCCGAGGTATTGAAGCAACCCCCATTGTGCATAACGGCATTATGTATGTCACATCAACTTGGAATATCGTGCATGCCCTCGATGCGAGAACGGGAAAGCAGTTATGGCGATTTGATCCCGTAGTGGATAAAGAACAGGCAAGTAAAGGCTGTTGTGACGCTGTGAATAGAGGCGTGGCTATTTGGGGTGACGCGGTATTTACAGCAACCATTGACGGCCGGTTAATTTCGCTCAATGCACAAACAGGTCAAAAGAACTGGGACATCAATACCATTGATAAATTTTACCCCTACACGATTACTGGCGCACCACGAGTTGTCAAAGGCAAGGTGATCATTGGTAATGGGGGAGCAGAACTTGGAGTACGGGGTTATATTTCAGCTTATGATGCGATGACCGGCGAGCAAGTTTGGCGTTTTTTTACCGTACCAGGAAACCCAGCAGATGGCTTTGAAAATGAAACCATGGAAATGGCAGCAAAAACTTGGACAGGGGAGTATTGGGCTGCCGGTGGTGGTGGCACCGCTTGGGATTCAATGGCCTACGATCCCGAACTAGACTTATTATATATCGGGGTAGGTAATGGCACGCCATGGAACCAGGCTATTCGAAGCCCTGATGGCGGCGATAACTTGTTCTTGTCGTCGATTGTTGCTGTGCGCCCTGATACAGGTGAATACGTGTGGCATTATCAAACGACGCCCGGTGAAACTTGGGATTACACCGCTACGCAGCATATGATATTAGCGGATTTAAAACTTGCAGGTGAAACCCGTAAAGTCATTATGCAAGCACCTAAAAATGGTTTCTTCTATGTGATTGATCGTGAAACGGGTGCCTTTATTTCTGCGAAAAACTTTGTGCCAGTCACCTGGGCTACCCATATAGACCAGACCACAGGGCGTCCAGTAGAAACTGAGGGGGCTCGTTATGTGGGAGAAACACCTGCTTTACAACTGCCTGGACCCCTTGGTGCTCATAATTGGCATCCTATGTCGTATAGTCCAGACACAGGTTTAGTGTATATTCCTGCTCAGGAAGCACCCCATGTTTATGCTGAGCAAACTGATTATAAAAGAACTAATGGTTTTTGGAATACAGGTACAGAACTGAGTGCCGCGGCGTTGCCCACTGATAAGGCAACCTTTAAAGCATTAAAAGCGATGGTAAAAGGGCGATTATTAGCTTGGGATCCTGTCACGCAAAAGCCAGCATGGTCCTTTGAACATGGCGGCCCGTGGAATGGCGGTGTGTTATCCACATCTGGAAATTTAGTTTTTCAAGGAACTGCAGATGCACATTTTGCTGCTTATGATGCCCTTACGGGTAAGCGAAAATGGCGTTTTTATACTCAAACAGGTGTGGTAGCAGCCCCTATTACCTATCAGATAGACGGTGAACAATTTATAGCGATAGCTTCTGGTTGGGGCGGTTCTTATGTCTTGAGTGGAGGGGGTGTTTTCCCTACTGGTAGTAAGGCTAATGTTGGCCGGGTAATGGTCTTTAAACTTGGAGCTAAAGCCACCTTACCGGAGTTACCAGACGATAACTTTATATTACCCGATACCCCCAAGTTACTTGATGTATCTGAAGAAGTCCTCGCCAAGGGAAATCGTGCCTACGACAATAATTGTCTGGTGTGCCATGGCTTTCAAGCCTATTCCTCAGGCCTCATTCCAAACTTACGTTATTCTGCAATAACCAACAGCGAGCAGGCTTGGAATAGTGTGGTGGTAGGTGGCGGACTAGCAGAACAAGGCATGCCAAACTTCGGCAAAATAATTGATGACGATACCGCTGAAGCGATACGGGCATATGTTATCTCTGAAGCAAATAGTGTGCGAGGTCAGGAATTCTACCAAGCTATCGAAAACTAAGACGTATAAAAGCATAGAACAATAAGCACTATCCTTGAGTTTTATAACAGACCTGAATTGAGGAAATACAGACTTTACCTAACTGGCAACAGGCAGTTAGGTAAAGGACATTTTTTGAAGTCAGACTGGCCGCTATCCTTACGCATCCGATGTGAAAATACGATTCAAATTCAATGTTCAACGGCTTATGTCGGCCTGTGAGGTTATAACATGTATACTTTGCCAAGATTTTTGTTCTTAGGTTACTTATTTATAATCTCCGGCAAAATCAAGCCATTTTTTCTCATATAGGCGCAAGCATACATACTAAGTAACTTGTTTTGTTCTTCTTTCGTTAGTTCGACCAGTCTAGCTTGTAAATAATGAGTAGCGGCTTGGGTGTAATGGTCAGACTCAGTGGTATTTTTATCAATGATGACACCATCTTTACTCAGCATTTCAGCGGCAACAGAGCCAGTGGGAAAAGATTGGTATCCTTGCAGTATTTCCTGATCGATATGTCCAGCCGCTTCTTTTGCGGTACTAAACTGAGCTGCCAATACTTCACCAAAATGAATATGCACCCTACCCTTTTGACCGGTAATACCGTTGACAATGCTTCTGACATCTTCATTATCAGGCTTGTCATAACAACCTTCACGTTCAACTTCTTGTAATTCTTTGGCTTTATTGATGTCACAGGGATCAAACTCATAAGAGATGGATACCGGTACAATGCGTAAACTTCGAATGTATTGTGAAAACGCAACGTCTTTAGACTTATTTAATGCCAACATAGACAAAATAGCGGGGTTGGTGATGTCGTTACCATCTTTTGCGCGCCCTTCTCTTTGGGCTATCCAAATATGCTGTTGCTCAGTATTTAAGGAGAACTCAATATATTCACTTAACAATTTTGCTGCCGCTAACTTTTCACGTCTATCGGTGGCTGAACGTTTCACGATAAAACACTTATTTAACCTGATAAGATCAGCTACCCATTCTTTTTTAAGTAAATTATCACCTACCGCAATACGCACTGTATCTTGGCCATTGATATGCAGAGCCCAATTCACAAAAGCGGGATCTAAGGCAATATCACGATGATTACTCATAAACAAACAGGCTTGAGATAAGTCCAGTTTATCTAAACCACTAACAGTAAACGATTCTGTAGTCGTGTTAATCATTCGCTCCATATAAGGTTCAACTAATCGTTGGAAGTCTCTATGGGTAGTGACATTGGTGATTTGTTTGATGATGTAATGACGGGTAAAAAAACCTAGAGTCGGCCGCATAAACTGCGGCCATGCACTAAATTTGAAAGCAACGATGCTATCGATAAATTCTTTGTTTTTAAAAAGCTTCGGTAAAACGACACATAAATCTGAGTCGTCAAAGGGCCGAATTGAATCAAATTTAGTAGGCATATTATTTTTTGTTGTCTCTACTGTAAAACAGGCGGCATATTTTGCCGTTTATACTGCCAACGAGCAAACTCTTTAATCATGGTCTGCGAAATACAGACACTTTTTGCTGCTAAGCCGATTAAACGCGGTTTAATTTTCATCTAGCTGTAAGGCTTGCCAGTTTACTTCCACTTGCTCATGTTCGGCGGCGATAAATGCTGATTCACCACTTAATGTGACTGAAAATTCTACTTTTCGGGCCAGTAAAGCACTCAACGCTTGGACCTCTTGCCAATCAAAACTAAGTACATTCACCGGTAAGGTACTAAATTGTGCTTGTGATTGTTTCCACCAGGCATTGGATTTTGAATTGAAACTGTACACATAGGTTTGTTTCGCCAAGCGACAGCTTTTTTTAATCCGCTCAAAGCTTGGCTCGCCAACATCTACCCAAAGATGTAGTTGATCATCTAAACCTCGCAACCAAATATCAGGTTCATCAATCGCACTTAAACCTTTAGTGAAAGCCATAAGGTTTTCATGGTCTTGATAGGCATGCAAACAAAACGCTAAAACTCGCACCATCATCCGCTCTTTGGTTTCTGATGGGTGTAAAGCAACGATTAAATTGAGGGAGTCAAAATAGTCATGGTTAAGATCAGATACAGATAGTTTGAATTTATAAATAGTTGGCTTTAAAGCCATAGGTAAGTGCATCCAAAGTATAAAGGCGTGCCACTGCGGACGCCTATTAAGATAATTTCATTTCAATAAGCGAGGTTTTAAAGCCTAACTTTTCGTAGGCTTTCCGTGCAGAGTTATTATCCGCATAAGCTTCAAGATAAAAGTCCTGCATACCTTGAGTTTTACCCCAACTGATTAATGATTGGATGACCAATTGATTAATCCCCTGCCCTCTATGTGTCGGTGCCACGTACATAAATCCAAGATAAGCATCAAAGTCATGGGTCAAATGGGCTTTTGACTCTCTGATGCGAACATAACCCGACCCCACAATCACCCCGGCATCTTCTGCCACCATGACTCTAGAATTTCCGCCGTCAATTAACGCCCCAATATCGTAATAACAAATATATTCAGACTTTAAAGAATCGTTAAAGGGTCGCTCTGTAGCGATAATACCTTGCTCAAATTCTTTTAATATCGGCAAGTCTGATTGCACAGCTGCTCTTATTATCAGGTCACTCATAGGGCGTCTGGCCTTCTTAACTTAACTTATGAACATAACTTAACATATTAATGACTGTGTTATTCCCACTCAATGGTAGCCGGCGGTTTACCAGAAATATCGTAAACTACACGGGAAATCCCATCAATTTCGTTGATAATACGATTCGATACTTTACCTAAAAACTCATAAGGTAAATGTGCCCAGTGTGCAGTCATAAAGTCGATAGTTTCTACCGCTCTTAATGACACTACCCAATCATACTTACGCACGTCACCCATCACACCTACCGATTTAACCGGCAAAAATACCGTAAAAGCTTGGCTGACTTTTTGATACAGATCGGCAGCATGTAATTCATCAATAAAAATCGCATCGGCACGACGTAACAAGTCACAATATTCTTTTTTCACTTCACCTAATACCCGTACACCTAAACCCGGCCCTGGGAAAGGATGGCGATATAACATGTCATAGGGTAAACCTAGCTCTAAACCAATTTTGCGGACTTCATCTTTAAATAGTTCTCGTAATGGTTCCACTAACCCCATTTTCATATCAGCAGGCAAGCCCCCAACATTATGGTGTGATTTGATCACATGAGCTTTACCTGTAGCAGAAGCAGCAGACTCAATAACATCAGGATAAATAGTTCCTTGTGCCAGCCACTTGGCATTGACTAACTTTTTAGACTCTTCGTCAAAAACTTCAACAAATATTCGACCAATAATTTTGCGTTTAGCCTCGGGCTCAGAAGTGTCAGCTAAAGCGTCAAGAAATCTATCTTCAGCTTCAATTTTTCGAATATTCAGTCCAAAGTGATCGCCAAACATATCCATCACTTGTTGGCCTTCATTAAGACGCAACAAACCGTTATCAACAAAAACACAAGTCAGGTTTTTACCAATAGCACGATGTAACAGCATTGCCACAACAGAAGAATCAACCCCACCGGACAAACCTAAAATAACTTGGTCATCACCGATTTGCTGTTTCATCTTTGCAATTGCATTTTCTATTATAGCTGCAGGTGTCCATAACTTTTCACAACCACAGATGTCGAGTACAAAATGGGATAAAATCCGTTCACCTTGGCGAGTGTGAGTCACTTCGGGGTGAAACTGAACACCGTAAAATTGTTTTTCTGTATTCACAAAAGCCGCAAATGGACAGCTTTCAGTTTTAGCTGTAGTCACAAAGCCCGGAGGCGCAGCACTTACCTTGTCACCATGACTCATCCAAACATCAAGCAAGGCATTGCCGTTGGCACCTACATGATCTTCAATGTGGTTCAACAAAGTCATATCACTAATCACTTCAACCTGTGCATAGCCAAATTCACGTTTATTGGAACCTTGTACTGCGCCGCCAAGTTGCTCAGCCATAACTTGCATGCCATAACAAATACCCAATACAGGCACACCGGCTTGATACACATACTCTGGTGCTCTGGGCGAATTTTCAGCATGAACAGATTCTGGGCCACCAGATAAAATAATACCGTTGGGGTTAAATTCACGAATTTGATCTTCGCTAACATCCCATGCCCAAAGTTCACAATAAACGCCAATTTCTCTGACGCGGCGCGCAATCAACTGGGTATATTGCGATCCAAAGTCGAGGATCAAAATACGTTGGTCATGGATATCTAAGCTCATTTGGGTACTCTTTTAAGAAATAAAATGTGAACGCTGTGTGGCTAACAAACAACGTTCATTTGAAATAACACAAACTAACCTAAGCGGTAGTTTGGTGCTTCTTTAGTAATACTCACATCATGCACATGGGACTCTCCCATTCCAGCAGATGTCACTTTGACAAACTGTGGTTTAGTGCGTAACTCTTCAATGGTAGCGCAACCGGTCAATCCCATAGCTGAACGTAAACCACCCATTTGTTGGTGAATAATATTAGAGATAGGTCCTTTATAAGCAACACGGCCTTCAATGCCTTCAGGAACTAACTTCTCTGCACTTTTACTGTCTTGGAAATACCTATCAGAGGAGCCATTATTTTGATCCATAGCGCCCAAAGAACCCATGCCACGATAGGATTTAAAATAACGCCCTTGATACAATTCCACTTCACCCGGCGCCTCTTCGGTTCCTGCCAACATGCTACCGACCATCACTGAGCTCGCACCCGCGGCCAAAGCTTTTGCAATATCGCCAGAAAAACGAATCCCGCCATCAGCGATTACTGGCACATCAGTACCTTTAAGAGCTTCAACCGCATCAGATACCGCAGTAATTTGTGGCACACCACAACCTGTAACAATACGGGTGGTACAAATTGACCCTGGGCCAATTCCAACTTTAACCCCGTCAACACCAGCATCCGCTAAGGCTTTGGCGCCCTCACCTGTAGCAACATTACCTGCAATTAGTTGCACGTCTGGGTAATCTTGACGTACCTTCCTCACTCGGTCGATGACGCCTTGGGAATGACCGTGGGAAGTATCAATCAGTAATACGTCAACCCCAGCTTCAATTAACGCTTTAATACGTTCATCTGTTCCCGGTCCAACACTCACAGCGGCTCCAACCCGTAAGCGGCCCAGTTCGTCTTTACAAGCGTTAGGTTTGCTTTCTGCTTTTTGGAAATCTTTAACAGTAATCATGCCAGTCAGTTTGAATACATCATCAACCACCAGAATTTTTTCTATGCGGTATTCGTGCATTAACTCAAGCACTTGTTCAGAGGGTGCCCCCTCTTTGACTGTGACCAAATCATTTTTCTTAGTCATAACACTGGAAATAGGTTGTTCTAACCTTTTTTCAAAACGCAGATCACGACCCGTTACGATACCGATTAGGTTGTTATCTTCATCAACTACGGGGAAACCAGAGAAACCATGCATTTTGCACAAGGCATTAATTTCACCAATTGTGGCTGTGGGTAGCACAGTGACAGGGTCAGACACCACGCCACTTTCGTATTTCTTCGCTGTTCTTACATGTTCAGCCTGTTGTTCTGGCGTCATGTTTTTATGAATAAATCCGATACCGCCTTCTTGGGCTAATGCAATAGCTAAACGCGCTTCAGAAACGGTGTCCATTGCGGCAGAAATCAGGGGAATATTTAAACTAACACCACGGGTTAATCTTGTTTTAAGATTAGCGGTGTGAGGGAGTACAGTTGAGTGCCCGGGTACTAACAAAACATCGTCAAACGTAAGGGCTTCTTTAGCGATCCTTAACATGCAATATCACCTATAAATGCGGATTTAATTGCGGCGCAATTCTAGCGGCTTTAGGCATATCAGTCTAGATATATATCAGAATTGGGAGTAAATCAGGTAAACTTCTTCATAATGTTTTATTAGAGATCCCAGCAATCAATGTTTCCAGTCCATAACACAACAAAAAACATCCTTACTGTTAGTAAACTCAATCGCTTGGCCCGCTCGGTTTTAGAAGCCGAAATTGGTCAAATCTGGCTGTCAGCTGAAATTTCAAATTTTGTCGCGGCTAGTTCTGGTCATTGGTACTTCACCCTTAAAGATGATCGTGCCCAAGTCAAAGGGGCAATGTTTAAAGGTGCAAATCGCAAAGTGCATCAAAAGCCTAAAGAAGGTGACAAAGTTTTAGTCAAAGCAAACATCAGTTTGTATGAGCCAAGAGGTGATTACCAAATCATCGTTGAGCATATGGAGCCAGAAGGTGAAGGACAACTTAAACAACAATTCGAAGTATTAAAACGACAATTAGCCTCAGAGGGGATATTTGCACAAGAATTTAAAAAACAGATACCCGAAATTGTCTTAAAAGTAGGTATAGTTACCTCACCCACCGGTGCCGCGTTGCATGATATTTTAACTGTACTACAAAGGCGTAATCCTGCGATTGAAGTGGTTATCTATCCCAGTCAAGTGCAAGGTGATAGCGCAGTTTCGCTTATTTGTGCGGCAATTACTCAAGCCAACCTCAGAGACGAAGTAGATGTGTTAATTGTTGGCAGAGGTGGCGGCTCTTTAGAAGATCTCTGGTGTTTTAACAGTGAACAGGTGGCCAGAACAATATTTGCCTCTTCCATACCTATAATAAGTGCAGTCGGTCACGAAATAGATGTGAGCATTGCAGATTTTGTGGCAGATATGCGTGCTCCAACCCCTTCAGCCGCAGCCGAACTGGTGAGCCAAGACCAATCAACGTTGCACAATAAAACCTTAATCCTACAAGACAAGTTACTTAAGGCCTTTAGCCGTTTGCAACAAGCACGCCTTCATCAGCATCAGGCTGTAAAACAGCGATTACTGCATAACCACCCGCAAAAGCAGTTAGAACAAAAAAGCCAATATGTTGATCAATTACACGCCTCTTTACAATCAGCAATCAAACAAATTTTAACCCAGGTAAAACAACGGCAAGAGCATATATATAGTCGACTCTCTTTAACCTCACCGCAGAAACTGCTGCAACGTCATCAACTAAGATTGCAAGAATTGCAGACAAAATTACAAAGAAGCTGCCAACAACTAGTAGACAACAAACAGCAAAAATTACTCAATAATATGCATCTATTAGATACCGTAAGCCCGTTAGCCACCTTGGCACGAGGTTACAGCATTAGTTTTAAGCACGGAGAAATAGTTAAAAATACCCAACAAGTTCAAGTTGGCGATGTATTAGTGACTCGTTTAGAAGACGGAGAAGTACACAGTAAAATTAACCAGATACAGGAATAATCATTCAACTAAGAAATGTGAACTTAATCAAACTTGTGGATAATAACTTGGCACAAAACAAACAATCTAGTCATACGATGGCGTCGCGCTACCATATTAACTAAAGTAGCGCCTGCCCTGAAATATCTATCTACATATCAAATAAATTAACCGTTATTTTCACATTCTAATTGAGCTCAGATTTTAATTGAGTTAGCTAGGTTATTTTGCATTTTTATGCAAACGTATAAGTTGTCTACGTTTACGACGTTGTGAATCATTTAAGCTGCTGTGGTCGGTTTGGAAAGGGTTCACACTCTCTCTAAATTCAATTTTGATTGGCGTACCCATGACTTTTAATGATTTACGGAAATAATTCATCAAATAACGCTTATAGGAATCCGGTAAATCTTTTAACTGATTACCATGGATTACGATAAGAGGAGGATTGTATCCACCAGCATGAGCATATTTCATTTTAACACGACGGCCACGCACTACAGGCGGCTGATGATCTTCCTGGGCCATATCCATAATACGCGTCAACATAGAGGTATTGACCCGTTTAGTTGCTGAAGAGTAGGCTTCTTGCACCGATTCAAATAAGTGCCCGACTCCCGTGCCATGTAATGCTGAAATAAAGTGTAGACGGGCAAAATCGATAAAGCCCAAACGTCTGTCTAACTCACGTTTAATTTCTTCTTTAATAGTTTTATCTAGACCATCCCATTTATTCACTGCTACAACTAAGGAGCGACCGGCATTGAGAATAAAACCTAATAAACTCAAATCTTGGTCGGTAATTCCTTCCTGAGCGTCAACGACAAATAACACCACATTCGATTCTTCAATGGCTTGTAATGTTTTTACAATAGAAAACTTTTCCACTGCTTCTGAGATATTTCTGCGTCTTCTCACCCCTGCAGTATCGATCAGAATGTATTCTCTATCGTCACGTTCCATAGGAATAAAAATACTGTCTCGAGTCGTACCAGGTTCGTCATAGACCACCACACGTTCTTCGCCTAAAATACGATTGGTAAGAGTAGACTTACCCACATTAGGTTTACCCACTATCGCTAACTTTATAGGCAGAGCTTGTAATTTAGCAAGCTGCTCATCGGCGTCTTCCTCTTGAAGCTCTTCATCACTTTCTTCAGGAATGTGCATATCTGGAAATTCTGCAGCAATAGGCGCAAGAGAGTTTTGCAATAATTGTGTTACCCCTCTACCGTGAGCGGCAGCTATTTGATTCACATCCCCCAGACCTAAGGCAAAGAAATCAGCACTTTCGGTATCGCCATCAATCCCATCAACTTTATTGGCAACCACATAAACCGGTTTTTCTTGTTTACGTAGGTGCTCAGCGATACCTTGATCTGCCGCGGTCATGCCAGTACGGGCATCAACTAAAAACAACACCACGTCGGCCTCTCCAATAGCCAACAGGGATTGTTCGGCCATAACCACATCAATGCCTTGTTCGTCGCCACTAATGCCGCCAGTATCGACCACAATAAATTGTAATCCTTCATATTTGGCTTGCCCGTATTTTCTATCCCGAGTGAGGCCGGGAAAATCAGCCACCAACGCATCTCGAGTGCGTGTTAGACGATTAAATAAGGTAGATTTTCCAACGTTTGGGCGGCCAACTAAGGCAACAACGGGTAACATAAATACATATCCTGTAGACAAAAACGGCTTAGAAACATTCCAAGCCGTTAAAAAATTATTAGTGTGATTTTTAGTTAATTAGCAAAAATCACACAAAACCTGCTTTATGGCGTTTTAATAGCCACTAATTTACCATCTCGAGTTTGGGTGTATAAGATGTCTCCATCAACCACTGGCGAGTGGTAAATACCTTCGTCTTCATCATCCCCCCCCACTTCTAAGCGGGCGACAATTTTACCATCAGCTTGGTCAAACCAATGTAAATAGCCATATTTATCGCCTGCTACTAAATAGTTACCAACGGGTGTAACCCCTGTCAACAAACGACCTTTCAGTGCGCCTTGGCTCCATAACTCAACACCATTACGACTATCTAATGCATACACATTACTGCTTACATCAACTAAATATAGTGTGCTGCCCGACAATGACAAACGACGAAATGACTTGTATTCACGTTTCCAAATGATACGCCCTGTACGCAATTCAACAGCGGCAAGTGAACCATCATAAGAGATGACGTAAACATTGCCACCCGCCACTAAAGGCTCGCTATCAATATCAACAATTCGTTCTAACTCGGTCACGCCTGTAGCAGCCGAAATCACTTGCTCCCAAGCAGTCTGGCCTGTTTCAAGAATATTAACGATCAGTTTGCCCGTTGCAGTACCTATAATAGCACCACCGTTGACCGCAGCTGGGGAAGATACACCACGCAATGACAAAGGTGGTACATCGGACTCAGACGACCACACTTCTTCGCCACTATCTGCATTTAAGGCAAATATAAATCCAGAGCCAGTGTTGATCAGTACAATACCCGCATCAATAGCAGGTGATGCTAAGACTTCGCCTTTAACCGTTGTGATCCACTTTTGTTCGCCGGTATTGGCATCCAGCGCCACAACTTCACCGTTTTCAGTACCAAAAAAGACCGTTTCATATGCGACACTAATACCACCAGCAATTTTAGCTGACAAACCATTCGACCAGAGTTTTCTGACTCCTGAGGTCAAACCTTGTTCGTCGTAAATAGCAAAGTTTTTAGACCATATCTTTTTACCTGTAGCTTGATCGTAGGCATTGACTTGGCCTTGGCGGTTTGCCGCAAAAACTTTGTCATATGCCACTGCTGGCCTAAGTTTTGAATAGAATTTACCAATCCCCACACCAAAATCTACTGACCAAGTTTCGGTTGGGGTAAATTGTGCTTCAATAGGCTTGAGCCTGCGGACCTCTAACTCTTCTTCTTCGTAAAACCAATTACTAATTGTGGTACAGCTTGATAACAAAACAGAACTGATTAACAGCATGAATAAAAAAGATTGTTTCACTATTTTCACCTTAGCCATTGGCCGCAATGGCTAAATTATCGAGTTTCATTTTCAAAACTTGATCACGATCATTCGTTTCCAAAGCAGCGCTATAAGCTGCTCTGGCTTTATCAAATAACTGTTGAGCTAGGTATACGTCACCCTTAATCTCTTGGCTTTGACTTTTAAATGCTTGGTCTGATACCTTCTCTGCACTTGCTAGGGCTAGTTCGAACTCACCTTGTTCTATTTGAATACGAGCTAAACGAAGTTGTGCTATTGACTGAACGGCTGTTAATTTGGCATTGCTGGCAACAAACTCAAGCTGTTTGGCCGCTTCAGCTAAGTCTTTGCGTTCGATGGCTTGTTGTGCCATTTCCAATGCCATTAACATGGCATAACCTGTGTCACTATGACTATCGATAAAAGATTTGGCTTGTCCAAAGCCTGCTTCACCTTTGATTAATTCTTCAGAAGCTTTTTCATAAGCAAAAGAGGCTTGCTCTTTTGCGTCAATTTGTGAGTCGTTATAATAGCGCCATCCTAAAAGTCCACCCAAGCCCAATAACGCACCAATAATTAGCGATAGGCCATTTTCTTTCCAAAAGCGTTTAATGGCTTCAACTTGTTGTTCTTCTGTTTCGTACTGTTCCATCATCCATTCCTATTACTGCTTGGCCATTGAAAGTTTAATGGCACATAATGTTAATTCAAAAATTTACGCTTTTAGACATTAAATAGTTTTTGTGTAAAGTGAGTTAATTCATTAATTGAAACTGTTTCTTGAGGTTGCTTTTCTCGCAAGTATTTAACTGCAACTTGCTGTGACGCCATTTCATCCTGACCGATGATAAAGGCGATACTGGCACCACTTTGATCAGCTCGTTTCATTTGTTTCTTAAAATTCCCACCACCACAATGATTCATCAATTTTATCTGTGGTAAGGCATCTCTTAGTGTTTCACTGACCTGCCTAGCATATAGCTCAACAGATTCATCCATAGCAGTGACATAAATATCGACTACCGATACTAAATTTTTATCCAATTCCAATGTTTTTAGCATTAACACTAAACGTTCTATTCCCATGGCAAAACCTACGCCCTGAGTTGCTTTACCGCCAAGTTGTTCAACTAAACCGTCATACCGTCCACCAGCACAAACCGTTCCTTGGGAACCTAAACTATCAGTGACCCATTCAAATACTGTACGATTATAATAATCAAGCCCACGCACCAAAGCAGGGTTAACTCGATATTGGATACCTAGGTTGTCTAAACGTTCACATAATCCTTGAAAATGTTTGGCTGATTCTTCATCAAGGCAATCAATCATTTTTGGGGCATCTTTTACAGCGTTTTGTACTTGTGGATTTTTACTGTCAAGCACTCGCAATGGGTTAGTCTGTAAACGTCTTAAACTATCTTCATCTAACTCAGACTCCCGTGTCTTCAGAAATGCCACTAATTGTTCTTTATAGGACACTCTAGCCTCAGCAGAACCAAGAGAATTAATTTCTAAGATGACGTTTTGACTGATGCCAAACTTTTCCCATAACCTTGCACTTAGCAATATCACTTCAGCATCGATATCAGGTCCAGCTAAACCAAATACTTCTACACCAAATTGATGAAACTGCCTGTATCGTCCTTTTTGTGGGCGTTCGTGGCGGAACATTTGGCCTATATACCAGAGGCGTTGCTGTTGGTTATACAGTAAGCCATGCTCATTTCCAGCACGCACCACACAGGCGGTACCTTCTGGTCGTAACGTGAGACTGTCTGAGTTGCGATCTGAGAAAGTGTACATTTCTTTTTCGACTATATCGGTCACTTCACCAATAGAGCGCTTGAATAAATCGGTGCTTTCAACAATAGGCGTGCGAATTTCTTGATAACCGTAACTGGCGACCACTTGGCGAATGGTAGATTCGACGTACTGCCAAAGCCCTGACTCACTAGGCAAACAGTCGTTCATTCCTCGGATAGCCTGAATTTGTTTCGACACTAAAAATAATCTCTTATTCAATAATTAAAAAAGCCACGCATTATAGGGGCTTTAAAGATAAACGTAAAATAATGAAGCTAAAAAAGGCATAAAAATAATGAAATTTTAGCTAAGACAATTTGCCAGTTAACTAACCTAAGTGTTTTATCTCTATCTTACGGCTTTTATCAAGCTGATTGGCTTTTGCTCGAATACGTTTTTCAAGTTGATCCACTAAGTCATCATTAGACAAACGTTCTTTTTGACGTATACCGTCCAAGTAAAACCCACTCATATTCCGCGCACCCGTTAAGCCCAGATCCGAAATTTCTGCTTCACCCGGACCATTCACCACACAACCAATAATAGATACATCCATTGGAGTAAGTATGTCTTCCAATCTCTGCTCTAAGGCATTCACTGTGCTTATCACATCAAATTCTTGGCGAGAACAACTGGGGCAAGCAATGAGGTTAATGCCTCTTGAGCGAATACGTAATGACTTTAATATGTCAAATCCAACTTTTATCTCTTCTACGGGATCAGCCGCCAAAGAAATTCGGATGGTATCACCAATGCCTTCTGCCAATAACATGCCTAAGCCTACCGAACTTTTAACTGCACCAGCACGTAAGCCACCTGCTTCAGTGATACCTAAATGTAAGGGTTGATCAATTTTATTAGCTAATAGGCGATAAGAGCCTACAGCCAAAAACACATCAGAGGCTTTGACACTGACCTTAAATTGATCAAAATTGAGTTTATCTAAAATGTCCACATGACGCATTGCGGATTCAACTAACGCTGCAGCGGTAGGCTCACCATATTTTTCTTGTATGTCTTTTTCTAAAGACCCACCATTAACCCCGATGCGAATAGGAATGCCTTTATCTTTGGCACAATCCACGACTGAACGCACTCGGTCCATACTGCCAATGTTGCCAGGGTTAATCCGTAAACAATCCACTCCGTATTCTGCCACTTTTAATGCAATACGGTAATCAAAATGAATGTCTGCAATCAATGGCACTGTGACTTGTTGTTTAATTAATTTGAAGGCTTCAGCTGCTTCCATTGTAGGAACAGACACTCTGACTAAATCGCCTCCAACAGCTTGAATGCGTTTAATTTGCGCCACTGTTGCATTCACATCTGTTGTAGATGTATTGGTCATAGACTGCACAGCAATGGGCGCACCATCACCTATAGGCACATTACCTACATAGATACGTTTGGAAGGTCGGCGATTAATAGGTGATTCAGAAAACATAGTGATAATTTAACTCTGGTTATTCGATTATTTATTCAGACAGGGGTAAATCAAATTTGGCAATACGGCCAGAAGGCAAGAAAGACATATCTATGAATTCCCCTGCATAGCGGATTTTTACCACTTCTGGCGCACCTAAAGTCACCTCAAAAGGAGGAATACCAGTGACTGGCATGACTCTGTCTTTGACTTTGACCCCATAAGCTATTTTTTCACCTGTGGCATCGGTCAGATTCATCCAGCAATCACCAGAAAATTCAAATATCAACTTAACGGGTGCGGCAGTTTCGACAACTGTTGTTTCTGTAGCATCAGTCAGTATGCCTAAACTACTGGTACCACTCTCACCGTCTGAAGGAATAGATTGATTACCGGTTAATAGCTCTTCGGAAACAGCGGCATCATCCAAAGACGTATTTCCATTGTTCTCCGTGGGTATTAAGGTCGCAGTATCTGAGTTTAAGGTTTCTTCAATTGGCAATGCTTCTTGGGAAATATCGTTTTTAACAACAGTTTCTGGATAATTAACCTCATTTGATGCTGTGGTCTCTGTTGGGCTTTGTTGAAACCACCAAATAACCACTAGGGCAATAATTGCGGCCAAAATCAAATACGTTACTAACATCAACTTGTCATCATTGGCCTGATGAGCAACTCTCCGTGAAAAACTTTGAAGTTTGACAGGTTCTTTTTTCTGAGTGCTTAGCTTTTCAAAAGCGTTCAGGATCTCTGCCTCTTCAACATGAACATGTTTTGCGTAGAGTTTTAAATACCCCCTAACAAAGGTCAACGAAATATTAATATCGAAGTTGTCTAGTTCAATGTCTTCAATAAGAGCTCTTTTTAATTTCATTTTATCAGCAATGTCCTGAGTCGATAATTTAGCACGCTCACGAGCCTGTCTTAATATTTGACCCGGTCCTTGATTAACAGACTCTGGTTGTTGTACTTCTTCATTTTCAATCATAGTTTAGCTTTACTCTACAACGCTTGGGGCAACTAAAAATAACTTCTTACCTTCGAAAATAGCCGACGCATCGGCTAAGCCATTCCAGTCTATCAGACGTTGCATTTTGATGTTGTAAAGAAGCGAAATACGATACAAGTTCTCGCCACTGGCAACAATATGTAACTCTGGTATAGCTAAAATTTCTGACTCTTCTTGAGTAACCTGCTCTGGTTGTTGTTCTGCAACCGCTGCACTTGTTTCGGTAATGTCATCCGTTTCTATTTTATCGTCTTTTCCATTTACCAATAAAATTTTCTTTTCTGGTGTTGTCGCTACAACCTCAGAGGGTTTTTCAACGGGTTGTGATTCAAGCAACTCTGATGCTGTATTCACGTCCTTGGATAATATTGAAAGCTTTGTGGTTTTCTTCTCTATTTCCAGAGGCGGCTCTTGGTCAGTTAACATTGTTTTTGTGACTGGATCATTAGGATACATCCTTAACAACATTTCTGAATAACCTTTTGCCGCAGTATCGTTGCCGATGCCACTCTCTATCTGCATTGCCATCAACAGGCTTTGAGGACTTATCTGAGCAATTTTTTCATAACGCCTGAGAATTTCTCTGGCTTCTTGCCACTGTTGTGCCTCAACCAATGAACGTGTAAGTAAAAATAAACTGTTCGCTCTTCCTGGCTGGTGATTAACTGCATTACGTAAGTATTGAATGGCGTCTTCAGGTTGCCCTTGGCTTCGGCTACACAGAGCTAAATTTTCATAGGTTTCAGCACTGGAAATATAACTGCTGGTATTCACTGCTTTGAGAAAATATGTCTTTGCATTTTCATAGTCACCATTCTGGCATAAAAAAGCCCCATAACTATTCGCAATGTTGGCATTTTTTGGTTCAAGATCCATAGCAAATTGATAAGCACTTTCTGCTTGCTCTAACTCATTCACACTTTGATAATAATAAGCCATAGCAAAATTAGCATCTGCTGATCTTGGTGCAAATTCTAATGCTTTGTCTAAATTAAATTTTGCTTGGCTAAAGTTACCGTTTTTAAGATAAGTCAAACCAAGAGAAACACGGGTTTGGGCAGCTTTTAACTGATCAAAATTATCACCAAAACTTTGGTTATTTTGACTGATGCATCCGCTGAGTAGCATCAGGGAAATACAAACAATACTGATAATGTTTAGCATGGAGTTCATTAGGACCTTTTAGACATATTGGCTATAAAAAATCTATTGTGTCATTTTGACTGAAATGCTCTCGCCCTTCAGCTGTTTTTTCAACATTCTTTTAGTACGATCCACGACTTCGCCCACTAACTGTCCACAGGCCGCATCGATATCATCACCTCTAGTACGACGAACGACAACTATGAGCCCATATTCCATAAGGACTTTAGCGAAACGATCAATCCTCGAGTTACTAGAACAGGTATAAGGTGAGCCTGGGTAAGGATTAAATGGGATAAGATTTATTTTACATGGCGTATCAGCCAATACTTTTGCAAGTGCATGAGCTTGGTCAGTGCTATCGTTAATCCCATTTAACATCACATATTCAACGGTTACTTTACCTTGGTTGGCGTTTGACTTAGCCAAATATCTTCTAACACTGGCTAAAAACACCTCAATTGGATATTTTTTATTAACTGGCACCAGCACATCACGTAATGCATTATCAGGCGCATGTAATGATATAGCCAACGCAACATCAATTTGGTCACCCAACATATCAAGTGCAGGAACCACACCTGAAGTGCTTAAAGTCACTCTGCGTTTGGACAAGCCAAAAGCAAGATCATCCAACATCAGCTCCATGGCAGGCACCACATGTTTAACATTCAGCAACGGCTCGCCCATCCCCATCATCACCACGTTTGTGATGGGACGTTTAGCAGTATCATTGTTCAAACCTATTGTTGTTGCGACTCGCCACACTTGGCCAATAATCTCAGACACTTTTAGATTTCGATTAAATCCCTGCTGACCTGTAGAACAAAAAGTGCATTCTAGTGCACAGCCAACTTGTGAAGACACACATAATGTAGCTCGGTCGCCATCTGGTATCCAAACTGTTTCGACTTCTTGGCCACCTTCTAGCTTCAATGCAAATTTAATGGTGCCGTCTGCAGCATTTTTTTGATAGGCAATTTCTGGCGCTTTAACTTCACATTTAGACTGAAGTTTAGTTCGCAAGGCCTTATTGAGGTTGGTCATTTGATCAAAATCTGCCACCCCTTGTTGGTAGATCCATTTCATGATTTGTTCTGCTCTGAAGGGTTTTTCTCCCATCTCATTAAAAAAGGAACGTAAACCTTCTCGAGTTAAATCAAGTAAGTTAATTTTTTTAGGTTGGGCAGATACCACTTCAGTTGACACAATAAACCTCAATACTCAGACGAAACTACTGCCATTTTAACTGATTACTCAGTTTTTGCAGCACATATAACAAATAACAAATAACACAAAAGGGAGCCTAGGCTCCCTTTATTAAAGCAAACTTAAACTTAACGAGTGCGTGGGCAGATTTCTTCATCACTAAAGAAATAAGCAATTTCACGTGCTGCTGATTCAGGTGCATCTGAACCGTGACAAGCATTCTCATCAATTGAAGCAGCATAATCAGCACGTAAGGTGCCCGCTAGCGCTTCAGCTGGGTTAGTAGCACCCATGATTTCACGATTTTTCAAAACAGCATTCTCACCTTCCAACACTTGGACCATAACGGGGCCAGAGGTCATGAAAGAGACTAAATCGGCAAAAAATGGACGTTCGCTATGCTCAGCGTAGAAACCTTCTGCTTGTTCTTTGCTCAAATGTAGCATTTTAGACGCCACTAATCTTAAGCCAGCAGACTCAAAACGGTTGTAAATAGCACCGATAACGTTCTTAGCAACCGCATCAGGCTTAATGATAGAAAAAGTGCGCTCTAAGGCCATGTTCTTAACTCCAGTATTAGTATATTTGGTCTTAATATTTTGTCCTAAGGGACAGTTAAAAAGACACATAAAATTTCGCGCGGATTATATGCAATTAGAAGGCAAATACCTAGTATAGATTGCATATTATTCTGTTCTCCCTAAAATCAAGCTTGGCGTAATTTGGAGACGAGGTGATCTTGATTAAATTTTTAGTACTTATTCCTGTGGTGTTGTGTTTAATTTGGTTTATTTATTTGAATAAGAAGGGCTATAGCTTGGGAGATGGAAAACAAGGGTTTATCTATATATTCACTTTTTGTGCTGTCATTGCAGTATTTTACAGCTCTTTATTATGGATTTCTGAATAGGCGGCTATCTAATCACGTTGTTAGCCAAAATTGACATAATAAAAAAGAGCGATAAACGCTCTTTTTTTATTATTTAGGTCAACATAAATCAGATTACTAATAAATCTCTATGTCTGCTTGCGCTTTTAAAGATTCGATTACAGCACCATATAATATTTGAGATTTACTCGATACCAGACGACTTTGTAATGAAGTCAATTGTTGAGCATTTGCTTGTGCAGCTGAGTTAACTTGAGTTAGTTGCACTAAACTGACATCTCCAGTAACTAAGTCAACGACACTTGTCTGTGCTGCAGATAGTTTGAACAAAGCATCAACAATAGTCTGTGACAAAGTTGCATCATTGCGAGTTACCTCTTGCTTCTCTTCCCAGTTGATCTCTAAAGCGGCTAATTTAGAATTAACATCTTCACTGCCAGCCAGTGCCGTTTTCACTTCTAAGGCCCAATCTCTGGCAGCCCGTTGAGCAGCTTGTGCAGTCAATGTCTGTTGTATTTGTTCTTTAACTTCTTCTATCGCTTTGGTTCGCTCGGGCTCATGTTCGGCCACTCTGACAACCATTATGTGATTGCTACCTAGCTCTAGCACTTCACTGTTAACCGCATCTTCAATTAATTCAAAACTAAACGCACTCGTTAAGACGTTGGGGTGAGACACCACTTCTGGCGCATTCGCTCGACTAAACAAAGGGGTTGTCATTATCGATTTACCGGCAATGCCTGCAACTTCATCAAGATTGTTCGGCACCTCAAAGGCCACTTCTGAAATCCTTTGACTCAGTTCGTAAAAACGCTCTTCTGCTTTGAACGTTTTAACTTTGACTGTTATCTCTGCTTTAACGTTGTCAAAGGAATCAACTTGCTCTGGCTTAACATCCGTTAACTTAATAATATGATAACCAAATTCACTTTTAACGACACCGCTGATATCACCTTTATTGCTTAGTGCAAATGCAACGTCTTCAAACGCAGGATCCATGATGCCTTTGCCGAACCAACCTAAATCACCGCCATTTTCAGCACTAAAAGTATCGCTTGAGAATGTTTTAGCTAGTTCAGCAAAATCGTCTCCCGCTTGTATCTTGGCCAACACGTCTTCAGCCTTAGACTCAATGGTTTGGTCTTCTTCAGCACTTTCGAATAAGATATGCGCCGCCTGACGTTCTTCCTCAGTACGATAATTACTAAGGTTTTGTTCATAGTATTGTACAAGCTCATCTTCATTAACTTCTATCAAAGGCAATAAATCATCTAATTCCAGTTCAATATAAGACAAACTGACTTTCTGGTCTGTATCAAATTGACTAATATTGCTTTGATAATAATCTGAAATTTCATCATCACTGATGTTAACTTGTTCAATAAATTTAGCCGCAGAAATATTCAGGTAACGAATATCACGACTTTGTTGTTGCAAGAGGTGTGCTGTTTTTGCTTCACCTACTAATGCGAATTCGGTTCCCATTAATGACTGTGAAAGTTGCCTACGCACCATATCAACACGCATATAGTCTCTAAAATTATTAGTTTGAAAGCCTGCTTGGCGTAAAAGTGCAAGATAACGGTCGTTATCAAACTTACCATCTACTTGAAATTCTTGCATACCCACTATAGCTAGCTTAATTTGCTCATCGCTGACTCTCAAGCCAAATTCTTGTGCTGCTTGGTCAAGCAATTTTTCACTAATAAGGCGGTCTAAGATACCCTGTCGAAAATTTTGTAAGTATGCAGTATCACTTGCTAAGGTTGCGAAAGCGTCACCGAACTGAGATTCCATACGAGAACGTTCGTTTTGATAAGCACGCTCTAATTCATCAATGCCTATTTCATCACCATTAACAATGGCTGCGGCGCCAGATGATGATGAATTGATATAACTCCCTACACCAGCAAATACAAAACTCAAAATAACTAATGCTAAGATCCCCATTGCCCAAGGGCCTTGTGATCCTTCTCTGATTCTTTCCAACATACTAAATTCCAAACCCCAATTGAGCTGTTATTGATAAGTACTAAGGTTACCTAATTTAGATAGTCTTAGTCGCAAGCGCGCGAGATTATATACCAACCGAGTGCATTTATTAATGATTGTTCGCAGTGAATTCAAAAATAACTAGTGAGCGATTATTTAAAATTAAAACGATGACAGATACAAACTACACATAAACAAAAGGCGATGATAAATCATCGCCTTTTGTTATCAATGAACTAAGTGATTAGTTACAAGCGTCTTTTAATGCTTTACCCGCTTTAAACGAAGGCACTTTAGCTGCTGAAATTTGAATAGTCTCACCAGTTTGAGGATTACGACCACTGCGAGCGGCACGTTCACGAACCGAGAATGTACCGAAACCAACTAATGCAACTTGGTCTCCATCTTTAAGTGCCGTAGTTACAGCGCCAGTCAATGCATCTAATGCACGACCTGCAGCTGCTTTAGAAATATCTGCACTTGCAGCGATGGTATCAATAAGATCTGACTTATTCACAATATGAACCCCTTCCATTGTTATTATATTTGTGGCTTGCACTATGCAAAGCCAAACGTTTATATCAAGCATGAAACTTAACTTCAAGCTATATATTTACAAATCATTAACTTTCAATGAATCGTCTCAAGCCCTTTTGTGACAAGGCCTAAAGAGAATCTGCGCTAAAGGCTACCACAACTATTTACATAGTGAAGCCCTTAAATTAAAAAAAAATTAAAAAAATACGCCTTTCTGCTTACTTTTTAACCTTTTTTATCACAACTGGTGTAAATTTATCCGGATGCTCTTGTAAGGCTAATTCTAAGACTTCATCAATCCACTGCACTGGGTGTATATTTAAATCTTGTTTTACGTTATCTGGAATTTCTTCTAAGTCCCGTTCATTCTCTTTTGGAATAATCACTGTCTTAATTCCACCACGATGTGCAGCGAGCAATTTTTCTTTAAGACCACCGATAGGTAACACTTCTCCCCTAAGGGTAATTTCACCTGTCATAGCCACATCACACCTAACCGGATTACCCGTTAGAGTAGAAACTAATGCCGTGCACATAGCAATACCTGCGCTAGGGCCATCTTTGGGTGTGGCTCCCTCGGGTACGTGTACATGTATATCGCGTTTTTCATGGAAATCATTATTAATACGTAGTTTGTCTGCTCTACTGCGCACGACTGTCATCGCAGTTTGAATAGACTCAAGCATCACGTCACCCAATGAACCGGTGAAGGTCGTCTTGCCTTTGCCTACTACAGATGTGGTTTCTATGGTTAATAATTCGCCACCAACTTGGGTCCAAGCTAATCCTGTTACTTGGCCTATTTGATTAGTTTTGTCAGCTTTACCGTAATCAAAACGCTGTACACCCAGATATTCATTCAGATTATCTTGATTAACCAACACTTTGGTTATGTTTTTACCAAGCAGGATATTCTTCACTGCCTTACGACATATTTTAGAAATTTCTCTTTCTAAGTTCCTAACACCTGCTTCTCGAGTGTAATAACGAATAATGCCAATAATGGCACTTTCCTCAATCACCAACTCACCTTCTTTTAAACCATTGCGAGTTATTTGTTTATCTACTAAATGTTGGATGGCAATATTAAGTTTTTCATCTTCGGTATATCCCGATAGACGTATGACTTCCATTCGATCCAATAAGGCTTCGGGGATGTCCATACTATTAGAAGTGGCAACAAACATAACGTCGGATAAATCGTAATCTACCTCTAGATAATGGTCACTAAATTTATTGTTTTGTTCAGGATCCAGTACTTCCAACAATGCAGAAGATGGATCGCCACGCATATCCGATGACATCTTATCTATTTCATCAAGTAAAAAGAGTGGATTTTTCACCCCCACTTTAGCCATTTTTTGTACCATTTTACCAGGCATAGAACCAATATAGGTACGGCGGTGGCCTCTAATTTCAGCTTCATCTCGCACTCCACCTAATGCCATACGTACATACTTTCTTCCTGTGGCTCTTGCGATAGATTGACCTAAAGAAGTTTTACCCACTCCCGGAGGCCCAACTAAACATAAAATAGGCCCCTTGAGCTTTTTAACGCGTTGTTGCACCGCGAGATACTCAATAATACGTTCTTTGACTTTATCTAAACCGTAATGGTCAGCATCCAATATTTTATCAGCAGCAGCGAGATCTTTTTTGACAACACTTCTTTTGACCCAAGGCACATTCGTTAACCATTCAATATAACTGCGCACAACCGTTGCTTCTGCCGACATGGGCGACATCATTTTTAATTTAGCTAATTCTGCGGTGGCCTTTTTCTGAGCTTCTTCTGGCATTTTGGCATTGGTGATTTTTTGTTTCAGAGCTTCAAATTCATCTGGCGCTTCATCAAGTTCACCTAATTCTTTTTGAATGGCTTTCATTTGCTCATTCAAATAGTATTCTCGCTGACTCTTTTCCATTTGTTTTTTAACACGTGTGCGAATTTTTCTTTCAACTTGGAGCAAGTCTATTTCGCTTTCCATCAGTGCCATTAGGTACTCTAAGCGTTCTGTAATGCCCAGCATCTCAAGCACTTTTTGTTTCTCTGACAACTTCAGAGGCATATGCGCCGCCATAGTATCAGCCAAGCGCGCAGCATCTTCGATGCCACTCAATGAGGTCAATACTTCAGGTGGGATTTTTTTATTAAGTTTGACGTATCCTTCAAACTGAGAAATAGCTGAACGAATTAGCACTTCTTGCTCTGACTCAGCTAATTCGGTATCTACTGAGCTTTGTACATCCGCGATAAAAAAATCTTCAGTACTGACAAATTTATCAATTTTGCCTCGCTGATTACCTTCAACTAACACCTTAACGGTGCCGTCAGGTAATTTAAGCAGCTGTAAAATAGTGGCGATAGTACCAACGATGTAAATGTCATCGACTCCTGGTTCGTCAACACTGGCATCTTTTTGAGCCACCAAGAAAATTTGCTTATCTTTTTCCATCGCTGCTTCTAAACAGCGGATTGATTTCTCACGCCCAACGAATAATGGGATAACCATATGTGGGTATACCACTACATCACGTAACGCCAAAACAGGCATTTCAATGCGATCTTCTCGCTTTTTAGTCATACTTGGTCTCGTATTAAGTCGTTTTATATTACATCTATCCGATGTATATGGGGTTAGGCAGGTAAAGTTCAAATGAAATTTTAAACAAAGCGGAAAAAAGTGCAGAGAATAGATTGGTGAGCTGTATGTTTTACCATTAAAAAAGGCTCTTACGAGCCTTTTTTGTATTTATTCTGAAGCGGCTTTTTTATCAACACCACTGTCGTAAATTAAAATTGGCTTTGATTCTCCACGAATGACAGTTTCATCAACCACAACTTTACTCACGTTTGTCATCGATGGTAGGTCATACATAGTGTCCAATAATACTGCCTCGACTATAGAGCGTAATCCACGAGCACCTGTTTTACGTTGCATGGCTTTTTTAGCTATGGCTTGCAAGGCATCTTCACGGAACTCAAGTTCAGTATTCTCCATTCCAAATAACGCTGAATATTGTTTCGTTAAGGAATTTTTAGGTTCACGTAAGATTTGAACCAACGCATCTTCACTGAGTTCTTCCAGACAAGTAAGCACAGGCAAACGTCCGATGAATTCTGGTATCAGGCCATACTTCACTAAATCTTCAGGCTCAACCTTTTTGAGCCACTCGCCTTCTTGAGATTTGTTGCTAGTATTTTTAATTTCTGAAGCAAAACCAATACCCGTTCCTGTATGAGCGCGCTGCTCTATCACTTTGTCTAAGCCAGCAAAAGCCCCACCACAAATAAATAATATTTTAGACGTGTCTACTTGTAAAAACTCTTGTTGTGGATGTTTTCTGCCACCTTGAGGAGGAACGGAAGCAACAGTACCTTCAATCAGTTTAAGCAGAGCTTGCTGGACACCTTCACCAGACACATCTCTGGTAATTGAAGGGTTATCTGATTTACGGGATATTTTGTCTATCTCATCGATATAAACAATACCGCGCTGAGCTTTCTCAACATCATAATCGCATTTTTGTAACAGCTTCTGGATGATATTTTCGACATCTTCGCCTACATAACCGGCTTCAGTTAAGGTCGTCGCATCAGCCATAGTAAACGGAACATCTAACAACCTTGCAAGCGTTTCAGCTAATAAGGTTTTACCACTACCGGTAGGACCCATCAGCAAAATATTACTCTTGCCTAATTCCACACCTTCGTGAACATCGCCGTTTCTTAAACGTTTGTAATGATTATAAACCGCAACAGAAAGCACTTTTTTGGCATGCTCTTGACCAATCACATAATCATCTAGATGAGCATGAATTTCTTTCGGTGTCGGTAAATCGTCTTGTTTCTTTTTGGGCGCGATTTCTTTTATTTCTTCTCGAATAATGTCATTACACAAATCGACACATTCATCACAAATAAAAACCGACGGGCCAGCAATTAGTTTTCTTACTTCATGTTGGCTTTTACCACAGAAAGAACAATACAAAAGTTTGTTGTCGCCGTCAGTACTTTTTTTATCACTCATTTACAATCTTTTCCTATCTCAGACTGACTCTATCCAAAGGGATCCTACAAACAAATTGCATATAGGTTACCTTTGGGTTTATCACAGAGTCATTTTATCACTTGTCGCTTTTTGTGTCAGCTTGACTGGTATCTGGTCTACTCGACAATACTTGGTCAATTAGCCCATATTCCACAGCGTCGGTTGCACTTAAAAAGTTATCTCTGTCGGTATCTTGCGCAACTTTTTCATACTCTTGTCCAGTATGTTGTGCCATCAAACGATTCATCTTCTCTTTAATAGACAGGATTTCTTTAGCATGAATTTCAAAATCCGACGCTTGTCCTTGGAAACCGCCTAAGGGTTGATGGATCATCACGCGGGAATTAGGTAAACAATAACGTTTGCCCTTTTCGCCTGCAGATAACAAGAATGCGCCCATGCTGGCAGCTTGGCCAATACAGACAGTGCTAACATTCGGTTTAATAAAGTTCATTGTATCGTAAATAGCCATACCTGCCGACACTGAACCGCCGGGAGAATTAATATATAAGAAAATATCTTTTTCTGGATTCTCGGCTTCTAAAAATAACAACTGAGCAACGATAAGGTTAGCCATGTGGTCTTCAACTTGACCGACTAAGAAAATAACATTCTCTTTTAACAAGCGAGAATATATATCGTAAGAACGTTCACCTTTGGCCGTTTGCTCTACAACCATTGGAACTAATGCGTTTGTTGGATCAAAATTGGTATTCATCATAAATTCAAATTCTTCACAAATAAAAATGCTCGGTAGTTACCGAGCATTTAAGCAGTTGCAGACTAGATAAGTCAAATAACAATAGGCAAATTATGCCTGTTTGTTCATGATCTCATCAAAAGATTTCTTCACTTCTTTAACTTTGGCTTGTTCAAGCAATAATTCAACCGCTTGTTCTTCCATAGCAACGTTATTCATTTGTTGCATCAATTCATCGTTTGTTCTGTAATATTCTATTACTTCTTGGGGATCTTCATAAGCAGAAGCGGCAGTTTCAATTAGCGCAGCTACTTTAGCAGCATCCACTTTTAGCTCGTTAATTTTAATCACTTCACCTAACAACAAACCAATACTGACACGTTTACGGGCGTTTTCTTCAAACAAATCAGCTGGAAGCTCTGGCATGTTATCTACATTTCCGCCCTGTTGCTGGCTAAAACGTTGTTTAGCTTGTTCCCGTAACGCGTTAATTTCTTGATCAACTAGTGCTTTTGGCAAATCAATTTGATTTTTTTCAAGTAAACCAGCGATAACCTGCTCTTTTACTGATGCTTTTAATGTTTGGTCTAGCTCACGTTGCATATTTTTGCGTACTTCAGCATGTAGTGCTTCGATGTTGCCATCTTCAATACCAAACAATTTAGCAAATTCTTCATCAACTTTAGGTAAGTCTAATTGCTCAACCTTTTTGATATTGATAGTGAACTGAGCCACTTTACCCTTTAACTTTTCAGCATGGTAATCTTCTGGGAAGGTGACATCTGCAATGACCTCATCACCGGTTTTGTTGCCGACAATAGGTTTCTCAAAACCAGGGATCATGCGATCTTTACCCATTTCTAGGGCGAAATTTTCAGCTTTACCACCATCAAACTCTTCACCATCGATAGTACCGATAAAATCAATAGTGACCTTATCGTCTTTCTTGGCTTTGCGTTTTACTTCTTTATAACTGGCATGTTGCTTACGCAAAGTGTCAATCATGTTACTTAAGTCTTTATCACTGATGTCTACTGCTGGCTTTTCAACTTGAATTTTAGCAACATCTTTGACTTCTACTTCTGGATAGACTTCAAAAGCCGCTACATACTCTAAGTCTTTGCCATCTTCGTCTGTTTTCATTTCAAAGCTAGGCATGCCTGCTGGAGTAATTTTTTCTTGAGTAATAGCTTCATAAAAATTGCGTTGCATCACTTCACCAGCAATTTCCTGACGTACGGATTGACCATAACGTTTCTTAATAACATTAACAGGCACTTTACCAGGGCGAAAACCATTAATTCTTTGGGTTTTGGCTAATTGCTGTAAGCGAGACTTGACTGCAGAATCAATTGACTCAGCAGGAACGGTGATAGTAAGACGGCGTTCTAAACCTTTGGTCGCCTCAACGGATACTTGCATTCTGATACCTCAATTATGCGCATACTTGCGCTTATATGTTATTACTAAATAGCTTTTATCGGCGCAAAATAATTATTGTAACAAATACACTACTTGCTTCCGAATATCCTGACAAAAGAACTTTTCTTCTTAGACAAGATAGCCTGATAAAATGACGCAATAGTATAGCGATAGCGATACCGCAAGTCGAGGGTAAAATGCCAAGCTTTGAAATAGAATTGACGTTTAGCAACTTAATAGCTGTTTTATGAGTTGTAAAAGTCTTTTAGTATCGATGGGGCTGCTGTTGGATATGAATCAAAATATCAATTGTCGAATAAATTATTTGAAGATTGCCTTTGGAACACGGCTAATATTCCGGGTTGTGTTGAGGATCAATCAAAAAATTTGAACCCATGCCCCGCTTGTCGAGCTATTCAACGGGGAGAAGCTGTGCTTCTAAAGTATCCAGTTTCACCTAATCATTGGATGAAGAGCATTGCCCTCGAGCGTCAATTTTCACTTCCTTTTTACAGCTGTATACAAAAAATCAAGTCGGGCGTAAGGGATTTGATTTGTGGCTTATAAAGCCATGCAATTATTCGAGGAATACAAGATTAGAAAAGATGGTCGGTGAGACAGGATTCGAACCTGCGACCCCTTGGACCCAAACCAAGTGCGCTACCAAGCTGCGCTACTCACCGACTTAACTCTAAAAAAACAGATTATTAATTCATCATATAATTTGAAAATGATGTTCTTTAAATAATGAATTTTATGATCTATCAATTTTTGTATAGGGATATACAAATGATATAATTAAAAGTTATGTTCAAAATATAAAACCATTTGGATCTAAATGATTATAAAGATGGTGCGGAAGGAGAGACTCGAACTCTCACGCCGTGAAGCACTGGAACCTAAATCCAGCGTGTCTACCAATTCCACCACTCCCGCGAGTGGGGTGGGCGACGGGGCTCGAACCCGCGACAACCGGAATCACAATCCGGGGCTCTACCAACTGAGCTACGCTCACCACAATAAACTGCAGTAAATTTGAAACTTATGATTATTATACTTTTTCTCAGGCTCTTCGATCGCATGGTGCGCCCGACAGGATTCGAACCTGTGACCCACGGCTTAGAAAGCCGTTGCTCTATCCAGCTGAGCTACAAGCGCTACACGAACCGAAAGTAACTTTTTTAAAAATGGTCGGTGAGACAGGATTCGAACCTGCGACCCCTTGGACCCAAACCAAGTGCGCTACCAAGCTGCGCTACTCACCGACTTAACTCTAACTTCTTTCTCTTCAAAGCTAAGAGGAGGCGCATAGTACAGAGTTGGTATATGCTCGTCAAACACTTTTTCAATCAATTTTTTTGATTGGTTATTTTTAATCCTAGATGTACATTTTTTATTAAATTAGCTCGTAAAAACAACACTATTAACGGCTGCTACTTTAATAGCGGGTGATCTTTAGGAAGTTTGTTTTTCAACCACACCGCGAGTTTATGTTTCATACTTAACAAATCTTCACTGCCAGAAGGTAATGGTGTTATTAATTTATCATTCGCCAACAAACGATAAATACACTCGACTTTCTCTTTTGCAGAGTCTGTTGCAGAGAAAGTTTTAAATCCTCTGTTCCTGGCATATGCTTCGCCAACCACTAAGGCTTTTTTCAACAATTGGGTTTCATTTAAAATTTTTTTCATTTACATCTCACATTTATTAATTGCCGTCATTAGTCCAGCGACCATTCTTTTTAGGCGTAAAACCTAAGGTAGTTAAATAATTTTCATGTTTGTGATTGACTGCATGTTATATCATTAACAACAAGAAATGGCTTAAGAATTATGATTGAATTTAGTCTTTTTTAATACATCCTAATTGCGATAAACCCATTCGATATGTGACAATACAACTACTGAATATTTCGCTCTAGGTCATTCATGCCAGCACAGAAAATTGATGGTGTTTTACTTGCCAAACATATAAGACAACATGTGGCTATACAAGTTAAAGCCATCACGTCATCAGGCCGAAGAGCCCCAGGCTTAGCTGTTGTTTTAGTAGGTAGTGATGCCGCCTCACATGTTTACGTTAATAAGAAGCGTAAAGCCTGTGAAGAAGTAGGATTTGTCTCAAAATCATATGACTTACCGGCGACAACGTCGCAACAATCACTGCTCGATATTATCGACCAATTAAACGACGACCATGAGATTGATGGCATACTCGTGCAGTTACCTCTCCCCGCAGGCTTAAACAAAGAGCAAATCTTGGAGCGTATCAATCCGTACAAAGATGTAGATGGCTTTCATCCCTATAATATTGGCAGACTCGCTCAGCGTATCCCTGCATTGCGTCCATGTACACCCAAAGGCATTATGAGCTTGATTGAGTCCACTAAGCGTCCTGTAAAAGGGTTAGATGCAGTTATAGTGGGTGCATCCAATATTGTAGGTCGTCCGATGTTTATGGAATTACTTTTAGCTGGGTGTACTGTCACCAGTTGTCACAAATTCACTCAGGATCTTCAATCTCATGTTAAGCGCGCCGATTTACTGGTGGTAGCTGTTGGCAAACCAGACTTTATTCCTGGAGAGTGGATAAAACCTGGTTCAATTGTTATCGATGTAGGTATCAATCGAAACAAAGATGGAAGCTTAGGTGGAGATGTTGAATACGCTGGCGCTTTCCAGAGAGCCGGCTGGATAACACCTGTCCCAGGTGGTGTAGGGCCGATGACAGTTGCCAGCCTTATTGAAAATACTTTGGAAGCCTATGTGAAGTACCATTCATAAATATGAACATCTGTGCCCAGATAGGCGATGATAAAGTAGAATTATCTGTAAAATCCTGGATAGAAAAAGTGATTGTAGAGCTGAACTTTTGTCCTTTCGCTAAAAAGGAAATGGAACGCAATACAGTACGTTTTGCCATATTCCCCGCGACCCAAGTTAATGATGCACTGAGTCACTTACTCGAAGAACTCGCATTACTTGAACAGCTACAGGATATTCAAACCACACTGCTTATTTTTCCACAAGGTTTTGCCGATTTTGATGATTTTCTTGATATGCTTGAGATGGCCAACACGCTCATTGGACAAGGTGGTTACGGGGGTGTTTATCAATTAGCCAGCTTTCATCCTGATTATTGCTTTGATGGTGAGGAGCAAAATGACCCAGCTAATTACACTAACCGATCACCCTACCCCATTTTGCATATACTCAGAGAAAGCAGTATAGAAGCGGTACTGAAACGTTACCCTGACCCTGAAAGCATTCCAGAAAATAATATTACCAAGGCAAGAGAGTTAGGTTCAAGCTTCATAAAAGCCTTAATGAAATAACCAAAATCAGTACTTCGAATTTGACTTAATTAGGTGAATCACCTTCGTCAATAGTTTGAGATATTGTATCGCTATTGTTTGTAATGGTGTTTTCTTGCTCTAAAAAATCATCTATTGTTTTGATCAATTGTTGCGCGGAAAAATTAGAAACTTGGTAAGTCCATTTTTGCCAATACTCTGTTTGAGCGGTAGAAATAAAATTCACAAAGTGTTTATCCTCTAATTCACTTACCACGACCTGAAATATTTTCTGTTCTGCTGTACTTACTTCAAGCTGGGTCAATATTTTTGACGGTTGATTAAAGACTTCATCCGCAGGTAACAGTTGCTCAAAATCTAGGCTGGTTAAGCTGCTAACGATTGAATTGAGAATACTAGGGTATTCTAATTGTTTATCTTTTGGCATGTTAATCAGCTGAAAATCGCCGCTAACAGCTCTAGTGATTTGCCAATCCGAACTATCAACTCGTGAAACTGAACTGATATCCTGTGCTTGGTAAGGCAAAATAGGCTGTTTTAACCATGAGTATTTATCTATTGGTAAATGAATCGTTTTATCGGTTCGCCAGCTTCGAGGATCACCGGGTTTAAGTATATATTGGCCTTCACCTAATGTGACGCTGTTACCCACTAATACTTGCCAAGAATTTTCACTGGTTTTCAAAGTAACTAAACTAGACATACTGTCGTCAACATCAACAGATTGTAAACCCAAACGAATATAGTTTTCTGGCTTGCTAGTTTTTGCCTCCATTAACTTTACTCGCATCATTGTTTCAACAAATTCTGCAAGTTTATCTTGAGAAATGGGATATACAGGTTGCTCAGGATCAAAGGTTGCCAACCAACGATCACCTAATTTTTTTGCACTAAACAATACACCTTGAGCATTCCTTATTTCGACATTATCCACTTGATTAGCAAGTTCTTGCAGATCGTCAAACAAAAGGACCGCTTCAAATTTATCTTTGGAAGGTGATTGACTCAACCATACTCCCAATCCTAAAGCCAATATCGCAAAAATAGCCAATACAGAGACCTGTTTATTCATAAAACAGCCCCCTCTTTTGACTTAGTGGCAATTGAGGTCGAACGCGGCTTAGTTCTGAAAATTCCTCTTAACAGCGCAAGTAATAAAATGAGAATAAATGGGGCTATGGCCATATTGACCAGTTTTAACCAGTTACCCAAACTTTCAATGTCTTTATCAAGTTGATGTCTAACATCCCGTAGAGACTTACGAATAGTGACTTTCTTTTGCATAAACTCATCAATAGCTAACTGTTGTTGGGGGCTAATAACCAAAGCGCCTCCTTCAACTTGTTGATTTTGTAACTGCACTAATTGCTGCTCAGTCTCTTCTAGTTGCTGTTGCAGTATTTGCTCTTGGTCGCGAAATTTTTGTTCTGCAATGACAGTTAGTTCATCAACCTTGCTAAAAGAGCGACTAAATATCCCGCGACTTCTGATACTGATGAGCGCATCACTACCACCTAAATTCTCAACAGCATTAGTAATAAAATCACCGTTATTAGCGAAAGGTGTATACATAGTTTCACCAAAAAAATCAGATTGTTGTACCCAGAAACGGTCTGCGAGCATGTCTGTATCACCCACTAAAACCACATTTAAATTATCTGTTGATTTAACTAACTCAATCAGCTTTACTCCTTCAGGTACTTGATCAAAAGCGCTTTTGGCCTGCCCCGATAGTCTTGCAGCTAAAACATATGTCTGATTGTCACTTTGATACGCTTTCGCTAATTCTTCAGGGTCTTGTGTCATGGAATAGGTGCCAGTATCCATCAAGTCTGAGTTTAGTGTTGACTTAACCAATGGTAACCAAGTTGATTCAGGATTTTCAATTTGGCTAAAAACACCAAACGACGCTCCGTTAATCACTTCGAGGTTTGAGGTGATCACATCTTCACGATCAAGCTGGTCTGTGGTAAAACCTACAAAACCAAAATGTCTGGTCACGCCACTATCTTGGGTCCGAATATCTAGGCCTGCCATAGCATCAAGCAGCACATTATCAGTATCAAACTGCACCCCCCATGCGGTGAGTAAAGGCTGCAAGTTTGAACTATTACCCCTGGGCATTGGTCCGGCCATCATTGCCATTTGATCAGATTCATTATGTGCATCCAAAAATGCTAAGATTTTACCGCCAGAGAGCGCGTATTGGTCGATAGCAAATAATAACGCATCACTATATTCTTTGGGGTGCACTAACAGCAATACGTCGGTGCTATCTGGCAAACTGATGATGTCACTACCGAGTTGTTCTACTGAATATAATTGCTCTAATTGAGTAAGAAATGTCCAAGGAGGATCAACCTGTCCCGTCATGGGGTTCTGTCCACCTTTTAAAGCAAGGTCCGTTATTAAAGTAATATTGACTGGTTCTGGCTCGCTTAGTTGATAAATCAGTTTGCTGATTTCATATTCTAAAAAACCTTCTTTTTGTGGGTCAAAAAACGCAATGATTTTTTGTTCATCTAACGCATTGGTAGCCGCCAATCCCATATAAATAGCTTCGCCTGCTACACCAATATTGGCAGCGGTCAAACCAAATTGGTCTGCCTGATCTTCTTGCTCAGAAAATGCTTGAGGATCTACCACCTGCAACTTGAGTTTGCCGTTAGCAAAGGTTTCATATTCAGTCAGTAAACTTTCGACACGATTGGCATAGTTACGCAAACTGGTCATATTTTTAGAGGCTTTGTCTGAAAAGAAAAAGTATAGATTAATCGGTTCGTCTATTTCTTTCAAAACCTGTTTGCTTCCCTGGGACAGAGTGTAAACTTGGTTTTCAGTTAAATCTAATCTTGCCGAAGATAACAATTGATTATTCACAAACACTAAGGCAATAAAAACTACCAAGATCAAAAACAAATTAACAGATGAGGTCAATTTTTGTTTCATGACTAATCCGCCTTCTTTTGTTCAATAATCACTAAACCGGCAAACAACCAACAGATGGTCACCAGCAGGAAATACATTAAATCGTTTAAAGCAATCACACCTTTGGCCATAGCCTCAAAATGCGTCAGAAAACTAAAAGAGGCCACAACGTCAATAACCATACTAGGTGCCCAACTTTTAAAGGCGTCGAGTACAATATTACTGCCGCTGACTACGAATACGAAACACACCACCACTGATAGTATAAAAGCGATGACCTGATTTTTAGTCATGGCCGACATACACAAGCCAATAGATAAAAATGCCCCAGCCATTAACCAGCTACCGAAATAAGCGGCAACGATAATGCCATTATCTGGGTTTCCCAGATAATTAACCGTTAACCACAATGGAAAAGTTAACAATAGCGACAAACCCAACACCGCCCATGCAGCAAGATGTTTGGCCAACATGGCCTGCCAAGTACTTATTGGCAGGGTCATGAGCAGTTCAATGCTGCCACTTTTTCGTTCTTCAGACCAACTACGCATGGCAATCGCTGGTACAAGGAAAAGATACAACCAGGGATGGAAATTAAAAAAGGGCAACAAATCAGCTTGTCCACGTTCATAGAAACCGCCGACAAAAAATGTGAATACACCAGACAAAACCAAGAAAATGCCAATAAAAACATAGGCAACTGGCGTAGCAAAAAAGCTAGAAAACTCTCGTCTAAATAAAATACTTAGATTTCTCATTACGGGTTCTCCTCTTGAGAAATGTCTTGAGTAATTTGTCTAAACACTTGGTCTAATCGACCTTGCTCAACATATAAACTATCTATTGGCAATTTACACCGTTGCGCGTGGGCCGTCACTAAATGCAATATTTCTGCGCCAGGTTTAGGAAACAGGGTCACTCGCCCCGTACTTAAGTCTTCTTCCATTTCTGCTACACCTTCCAACTCACCTAACTCAGAAACATCGGCGCGATAACTACAATATAAGGTCACGGCACCATAATATTTAGACTTACGGTTAAGGGCTTGAGGAGTGTCATCAAACAAAAGTTTACCTTTAGCTATTATCATCACCCGATTACACACAGCGGTGACCTCTTCCAGAATATGGGTTGAGATAATAACTATTTTATCTTTAGATAAATTTTTGATCAGTTTATGGACTTGATGTTTTTGATTCGGATCGAGTCCATCAGTAGGTTCATCGAGGATCAATATTTCGGGGTCATGGATCAAGGCTTGGGCTAAACCTACGCGTCTTTTAAAACCTTTGGATAGATTATCAATGGGCTTATCTAATACCTCGTGAAGTTCTACCTGATTAACGACTTGCTCAATCCTTGATGTCTTTTCGGCACCTTTGTAACCTCTAATCTGAGCAATAAAATTCAGAAACTGCAGAGGGGTCATATCGCCATAAGCTGGGGCTCCCTCAGGCAAATAACCAATTTTCTTTTTTATCTCTAATGCAGACTGCTCCAGAGACAAGTTAGTAATGTGGATATCCCCACTGGTGGGAAGTAAAAAACCTGTCAGCATCTTCATGGTTGTTGACTTACCCGCGCCGTTTGGACCTAAAAAGCCCACCACATCACCGGGAATAATATCAAATGAGAGATCACTAACAGCTTGGGTACCATTAAATGATTTAAATAAATTTTTGACTGAGATCATAATAATCCTGTAATGACCAATATCGAATGCACAAGAGATATGGTGCTAATTCGGTAAATTTCAATATTTTGATTACCCGTTTACGAAAAGAATTTTATATGAAAAAAAGTATCTTACTCATACTTATTGAGCTATTTTTTGCAACCTACAAGCTATTAACTTGGCATCACAACCAATTTGACTTATTGTCTGGGCATGCAACAAATAAATACATCTATTTTCAGTGCCCCTTTTCAACAACCTAGTCGCTATTCTATCTTCAAACGCATAGCGAATCTGGTTTTGGCCGTTGTGGGATGCATCGCCTGTATAAACCTTTGGCTTATCAGCTCTGAACAATCTTTAAACTGGCACTCGAAACAAGCAAATCAGTTAGGTGTTAGCCTATCTTCTTTGTCAGGCAAAATACTGATAAGTTCGCTCCTTGAAAATGATTCGGAAGAATTAAGCCAACAACTCAGTTATATCGTTGCTGATCCTCATGTTGCTGGCGTGTCTTTATTCGATAAAAAAGGCAGAATATTGGCCGATAACAACTCAGCGTTATCTGTGGTTGCTGCATTTAAAACGAAAGCTATATCACCTTTAGTTTTCGTGCAAAATATCACCCATAATGAGCAGATAATCGGTTTCTTGAGTATTGTACTCAAAGAAAAAGAAGTGATGGCATATCATAGTGAATATCAAAAACAGCTCAATCAACAAGTACAAATGTTAATGATACTAGCAGCCATTGGGGGCATATTAATCACTCGTGCATTCTACAAAGTCAGATATAGACAACTCATTCGTTCATCTAAACAATAAACATTTAAAGATTTGCCAGACTAACCCGCACGTTATGAGAACAAGCTTGAAGTAATTGCTGTTTAGTTTCATTGCGCAGTGACCACAGACTTTCAAATATTTCAGGTAAATACTCAGGACTATTTCTTTGTCCTTGCTTGCCCATCAAAGGCATATCTGGTGCATCAGTTTCTAAAACCAGACAATCAATAGGCAATTGAGCTATTGTTCTGCGCGTTTTACTTGCACGGGAATAGGTAATACCGCCGCCAACCCCAATTTTGAACCCTAAATCAATATACGTTTTTGCTTGTTGCACACTCCCAGAAAAAGCATGCACTATGCCACCTTGGGTGAATTTTTTTGCTTTAAGCGTACGTATAAGTTCGTTATGTGAATTCCTGTGATGCAAAATCACCGGTAACCTATGCTCTTCAGCAATCAACAATTGCTGTTCAAATATTTGTAATTGCAGTTTCCAATCAACATCAATATGAGAATCAAGACCAATCTCACCGACAGCCAGTACCTTGTCTTGATACTGATTTAGCAGCTGGGATAATTCAACTAAATGTAAAGATTCAAAACTATTCAGGAAATAGGGATGCAAACCTAAGGCGAACTTAAGTTGGGGATACAGATGACACAGGTCTATTTGTTTATGCCACTGACTAGCCTGAGTGCCGGGGATGACTATAGTCTCTATTGCCAGCTTTCGACAGTGATTCAAAACCTCAACTCGGTCATGATCAAAACAGCTAAAATCAAGATGGCAATGACTATCTATCAACACAACAAAACCTTAAATGGTTAAGGCATCAAACGTTCTGTATGCCACACGCCTTCGGATGTTTTAGTGTAAACAAAACGATCGTGAAGTCGATGTTCTCCTCCTTGCCAAAACTCGATTTGCTGGGCTACAACTTTGTAGCCCCCCCAAAATGATGGCAATGGAACTTCCCCTTTGGCGAACTTATTTGTTGCCTCGGAAAATTTCTCCAAAAGTAATTGTTTACTATTAATAGGACGACTTTGTGCAGATGCCCATGCAGCAATCTGACTAGGTTTAGGACGTGACATAAAATATTTAGCCACACTAACTGCACTTAATTTTTGAGCAACACCTGTGATTTTCACCTGACGGTCAAGCATGTGCCATGGAAAATGTAACGAAATTTTGTTGTTTTGACTTAAGTCTTGGGATTTTTTACTGCCGGTATTAGTGTAAAAAACAAAACCTGTTTTATCAAAATCTTTTAAGAGCACTATACGTTGAGAAGGTTGCCCCGATTTATCCACTGTAGCAACTGTCATAGCAGTTGGGTCGGCTAAATTTGCATCAATTGCATTTTGTAACCAACGCTCAAAAAGCGCAAAAGGTTCTGGAGTCAAATCATCGACATCTAACCCTGCTTGAGTGTAATCCCGACGAATATCACTGATTGAACGCATCTTTACCTCTTGTTTGTTTAGGATGAAGCAAGTTCAAATATTAGTTATCTAATCCATAACCTAAGCTACGTAGTGCCCTTTCGTCATCAGCCCAGCCTGACTTCACTTTTACCCAAAGTTCTAAATAAACTTTTGCATCAAACAAGACTTCCATATCTTTGCGTGCTTCCATACCAATGGTTTTAAGGCGTTGTCCCCCTTTACCAATGACCATACTTTTTTGGGTATCACGCTCAACCAAAATCAAACCGTTTATACGATATATACCATTTTCGGCCAGGAGAAATTGTTCAATTTCCACAGTAATAGAATAAGGTAACTCGTCTCCTGTAAAGCGCATCAGCTTTTCACGAACAATCTCAGATGCCATAAAACGACTTGAACGATCTGTGATGTAATCTTCTGGAAAATAAAACTCACTTTCGGGCAACGTATCCAGAACTAATGCCCGTAACTCTTCGACATTTTTACCTGTTTTCGCTGAGATAGGCATAATTTGCTGAAAGTTATGTTGCTCACCCAACCATTTAAGATGGGGAAGCATAGTTTCTTTATCTTTAACATTATCTGATTTATTAACAATCAGCCAACAAGGTGAGCCAGACTGTTGTATCTTGGTCAACACCATTTGATCGTCATCGGTCCATTTAGTACCTTCTACCAAAAACAGTACTAAACCAACATCAGCAATTGAGCTAGATGCTGCGCGATTCATAAAACGATTTATGGCGCGTTTTTCTTCAATGTGTAATCCCGGTGTATCCACATAAATGGCCTGACGATTATCTAGAGTGTCGATACCCATTATTCTGTGACGAGTGGTTTGTGGTTTTCTGGAAGTAATACTCACTTTTTGACCTAGCAGTTTATTCAGCAAGGTCGACTTACCCACATTGGGGCGTCCGACAATGGCGATCATCCCACAGTGAGTATCGACAGTCGACTTTTCATCAGGCTTGTTATCTATCATTAATTAATTTCTCAAATGCTTGTTTTGCGGCTTTTTGTTCTGCTCTACGTCGACTATTACCTTTACCTACCACGGCTTTATTTAAACCTTCTACATTACACTCAACATAAAAAGTCTGATCATGTGACTTACCTTTAATTTCAGTAACCTCGTAAAGAGGTAAAGGATGTTTATTTGACTGTAGGTATTCTTGTAAGCGGGTTTTGTCGTCCTTGGACACAGCTTCTGGATCGAGAGCTTTAAGCCTACAAGCAAACCAATCCAGAATTAAGGCTTCACACTTAGTCATGCCCGCTTCTAAATAAATGGCGCCGATGATGGACTCTACTGCATCGGCTAATATTGAATCACGGCGAAACCCACCACTTTTAAGCTCGCCTGGGCCCAGCAGTAACAACTCACCTAACTCAAATTCCCTAGCGACTTCGGCTAAGGTATCCCCTTTGACCAAGCTTGAGCGCATACGAGTTAGCTTGCCCTCTGGCTGCTTAGGAAAACGCAGGTATAAAGCTTTCGCTATGACCATTCCTAATATAGCATCACCTAAAAATTCAAGACGCTCATTGTGTTGTTTACTGGCACTTCTGTGAGTTAAAGCTTCGACTATATTAGCCTCATCGACAAAGGTGTAACCCAAGCGTTTGTATAACGGTAGATATGGGTTAACAAGTGGCATTTATTTTATGCCACCGACACGTTCAAACCTAACACCAGTTGGGATCCATCCTGGAACCCAACTACTAGGCACACGATCAAATTCAAAACTGATCCAAATCGCAACGGCTTTACCCACTAAATTTTCTTCAGGTACAAATCCCCAATATCTTCCATCTTCACTATTATCGCGATTGTCTCCCATAACAAAATAATGTCCTTCAGGAACAATAAATTCATCCGCCTGCGTTCCCGGCTGAGAATAATAACGACTGGAACTGGCTCTGCCTTGAGTGCGATAGATTTGATGACTAACTTCGCCTAGTTGCTCTGTATATTTTTCTAAAGGTGCAAATTGCTGATAAGCCTCCCCTCGGCTCTCAAACTTTAAATCAATAGTCTGAAATGCTGGGCAATTTTCAGCAGTATCGCAAGCTGGTTTAACTTGGAGTTGTTTATTTCGATAAATAACAGTATCCCCAGGTAAGCCCACTACACGTTTGATATAGTCTAGGTGTGGCTCTGGTGGAAACTTAAACACGACGACATCACCCCGTTCAGGTGCTCCAATATCGACGAACTTGTTTCGCATTACTGGATCTTTTAGTCCGTAGGTAAACTTTTCAACAAGAATAAAATCCCCCACTAATAAAGTGGGCATCATTGAGCCGGAAGGAATTTGAAAAGGTTCATACAAAAATGATCGCAACACCATTACAAAAGCGATAACAGGGAAAATTTGTTGTGCTGTATCGACCAACCAAGGTAATTGTGCATCCTGTTCAAAAGCAGATGTTGCACCGACGGGGCTAGTGGCAATTGCCATTCTTTCACGACGTTTAGAGGCAAACATCAAGCTATCGACCAACCAAATCAAACCCGACGCGAAGGTGAGTACTACCAAAAAAATTGAAAAATAATTAGCCATTTATTTACCTACCTTCAGAAGTGCTAAAAAGGCTTCTTGAGGCAGTTCTACATTACCCACTGACTTCATACGTTTTTTTCCATCCTTTTGTTTCTGTAATAATTTTTTCTTACGACTGATGTCACCACCATAACACTTGGCGGTAACGTTTTTACGTAATTGCTTAATGGTACTACGAGCAATTATCTGATTACCAATAGCTGCTTGGATAGCAATATCGAACATTTGTCTGGGGATAAGCTCTTGGAGTTTTTCTACTAACTGTCGGCCACGAGTCACAGCGTGATCTTTGTGTGTAATCATGGCAAGGGCGTCAACACGCTCGCCATTGATCAAAATGTCTAAGCGTGACATTTCAGCCGTTTGGAAACGTTTGAAATTGTAGTCAAGAGACGCAAAACCTCGACTAGTCGATTTTAATTTATCAAAAAAGTCCATTACCACTTCTGCCATAGGCAAATCATAACTCACCGCAACTTGTTTGCCGTGATAAGTCATACTGGTTTGCATGCCACGTTTTTCAACACATAATGTAATGACATTACCAAGATACTGCTTCGGCACTAAAATGTGCGCTTCAACTATAGGTTCATGAATTTCTTCAATGTCATTAACAGCCGGTAATTTTGAAGGATTATCGACATAAATAGTTTCTCCCTCTTTGGTGACCACTTCATACACCACAGTCGGTGCAGTGGTAATCAAATCCAGATTATATTCACGTTCTAAACGTTGTTGGATGATTTCCATATGTAACATACCTAGGAAACCAATACGAAAACCAAAACCCAGTGCAGATGAACTCTCTGGCTCAAAAAACAAAGAAGCATCATTGAGGCTTAATTTTGCCAATGCATCACGAAAGTCTTCATAGTCATCAGAACTAATTGGGAACAGACCTGCGTAGACTTGAGGCTTGACCTTTTTAAAACCTGGTAGGGCTTCAGATGCAGGTCGTTTCGCTAAAGTGATAGTATCACCCACTGGGGCCCCATTAATTTCTTTTATGCCAGCGACAACAAACCCTACCTCACCGGCTCTTAACACCCCTGTGTCAGTTGCTTTAGGTGTAAAGATACCCACTTTATCCGCTTGATGAATTCCACCAGTCCTCATAATTTTAATTTTGTCGTTCTTATGTAACTCTCCTTGCATAATTCGTACAAGAGATACAACCCCTTGATAATTATCGAACCAAGAGTCAACAATCAAAGCCTTTAACGGTGCATCAATCTCACCTTCTGGCGGTGGTATTTGGCGTACAATAACTTCTAATACGTCCTCTATTCCAATGCCTGTTTTAGCAGAACAGCGCACTGCATTGATAGCGTCGATACCCACTATATCTTCTATTTCCTCAGCAACACGATCGGGTTCAGCTTGAGGCAAATCAATCTTATTTATTATAGGCACCACTTCCATGTTCAAATCAATAGCCGTATAACAATTTGCCAATGTTTGCGCCTCAACTCCCTGACCGGCGTCCACTACCAATAAGGCACCTTCACAAGCAGCTAGAGAACGTGATACTTCATAAGTAAAATCCACATGTCCGGGCGTGTCGATGAAATTTAATTGATAAGTAAGACCATCTTTTGCGGTGTAGTTCAGCGTGACACTTTGCGCTTTGATGGTAATACCCCGCTCTTTTTCAATATCCATGGAGTCGAGGACTTGCTCAGACATTTCTCTACTGCTCAATCCTCCGCAATGTTGGATCAAACGATCAGAGAGAGTTGATTTACCGTGGTCTATATGAGCAATAATTGAGAAGTTACGTATGTGCTTGTGTTGCATAAAGTTTTTGAAAATTACCAAGTGGTTTTGTTTCCAAGCAACTAGTTAAACAAAGAACAGCCGCTAGAGTATGGGACAAAAAATTAAATAGACGGGAATTTTACAGTTTTATCAATCACTTTGCGACACAACTAAAGCATGTTTATGGGTTTTTGTAACAGAAAATGAAACTTAGACTTGTTTGACTTGGATATTATGTATTTCTAATGGGAAAACTTTAAGGATAAGAGGGTGAAAATCACCTTGGTCAGTGCGACTTAAAAAACGACGTACAAACATAAAGGTCAAAAAACTGCAGATAGCAGTAAACAAAATCAACCATCCTTCGGCCATCAGCCCAACTAAGGGAAGGATGGTTTGTCCGATAAGTGCAGATATAACAAGAGCTAATAAGGGCAAACAATAAACCATCGCAGATGCTTTAAGTAAATTTTCTTCAGGTATACCTAAACTAACTTTCTGCCCTACTTCAACCATTTCATTTAATCGAAAGCGTAAGGTTTCTCGCTTAGTAGCAAAAACGTTCGCGATTGCGCCGGTACCACAATTGGACTGAGCCTCACAACTACCACAAGTCGATTTAATTTGTGTTTCAACTATTACAACTTGCTGAGAGTTGTGTTGCTCTATCGCACAAATCACTCCAATTTCTTCAATCATTAATTAATTCTTTGAATCGATTTTGCAATGGCATTAGCCGTGGCTGCGGGAAGCTTACCAATGACCGTTATATTCAGTTCACCATGCTCAATGGTTAACAGTGTGTCAGATTGTACTGTACCCACTAAATTTTCCTGCGGCTTATTATTTTCTTTCTCTTGCAGATAGACAGAGACATCAACTAAACCATCACTTAACATAATGTATTCAACCACTTCACCCGAAACAGCCAAGCGCCGCAAGTCTCTTTTTATGATTGTCATACCTTTAGGAATATAACCAATTGACCATTTTGAATTGAGAGGTGCACTGGGACCAAAACTGATTACCTCAGGTAACATTCCTGGCTCGATTTTTTCGAAGAAAGGATCGGGGTCTTTGGTTACTTGTAAACCGGTAACTTGAATTTGTTCTAGAAGCTGAGCTTCTTGACCAAACATATTCATTTTTAACAACAAACCTGTTTCTTGATCAAGCCAAACATTTAAACCAAAACGACTTTTGTCTTTACTGATGATCCGAATCTGTTGAGCAGCACGTCCCGCAATTCGACTCCGCCCTACTAAAATAAATTCATAACTCAGCATTAATTTTTCAGGAAGCTGAAAAAATTCACTTGGAAATGGCCCATTGATAATAGATGACTGCAAGCTATAAGGTGGGACGTTAGGTTCAAAGTAACTCACTTTATCGCCGATACGAACAACTTCCCTACCCGGACCGTTCAGAAGATTAAGTTGTTCCATTTCAAGGCCATCTTCATTCACACCGTGTCGCCAAAGATAGGGTTGGGAGTCAACTCCGGGCTTTAACAAAATAAAGGAAATAGTGTAGTTAAGAGACTTAACTGCATCAGACATCTTAACCAACCATGCTTGAGCACTGTCAGATGGGTAAGACTTGTTAGACGTTTCGCTAGACGATTCTTCCTGCGCACAGATATGCAAAGGAACAAACATACATATCAGCAAAGTCAATACGACTCTGCTGGAAATTTTATTGAGGGGTGTTTTCAACAATGTCTGATTGCGCCTCTTGATTTTTAATATCTTGATTCATTATCGCAGACTTGTCATTAACCGATTCAATAGTTTTAAAACGTAATTGTTGTTTATGATCTGTCATATACGCGTTTATCCGCCGCTTTTGTTCAACCGCACCAGAGTTGGGTATTGCACGCGTTTGGTCAAAACTTACTGGCGATAAACCACCTTGAATACCAGGAATAGGCGGAGCTGCATTGAAAGGTTGATTTACATCAGCCTGATTTAACTGCTGGACTCCAATTATCATCGCTACAGCCACAGATGCAGCAATTGCCATTTGCCCGCCTTGTTTTGCAAAAGGCACAATATTGCTCACTAAAGGTAGGTCGCGCCAAGTTTTCTTTGGAGCCAAAATTGCAGGCTCAGCTTCTATCGCCTGAGCTATCTTATCGGCAATATCAAAGTTAATATTTGCGGGTAGTTCTTGGCGTAATCCGTCTCGAATAAGATGGTAACTTTTCCATTTTAGCTGCAATTCAGTATCATTTTTAACCGCATCCAACACAAGGTTATTTGATGAGCTAGATACACCATTTTCACCATCGACTAAGGCTGATAAATTTTCAAGTTTTTGCGACATACAATATGGTTCCCGCTAATAAAATTCTACTTTGATAGAAAATCAATCATTCATTAATAATGGTTGAATCACTTTATCTAATGCTTCTCTGGCCCTAAATATTCTCGATCTGACAGTTCCTACTGGGCAATCCATCACATTAGCAATATCTTCGTAGCTTAACCCCTCTAGTTCACGCAGACTGATAGCCATACGTAGATCTTCAGGTAGCTTTTCCATGGCGTCAAACAACAGCTTTTCCATTTGCTCTGACATCAAGTTTTTTTCGGGTGAATTATTTTCCTTTAATGCATCACTGCCGTCATAATAATCTGCTTCATCAGCATCAACATCACTTGCTGGGGGCTTTCTTCCTTGAGAAACCAAGTAATTTTTTGCACTGTTGACAGCTATTCTATATAACCAAGTATAAAAAGCGCTGTCACCTCTAAAATTTGGTAAGGCTCTGTATGCTTTGATAAACGCTTCTTGCGTCACATCTGCCACATCCCCTGAGTTTTTAACATACCTAGAGACTAAATAGGATACTTTGTGTTGGTACTTTGTTACCAACAACCCGTAGGCGTTTTTATCTCCCCGCTGTACTCTTTCAACAATTTGTTGGTCTGCTATCTGCTCGCTCATTTCGAGCCTTTACTCCTGTACGAAAATAGACTACGGCTCATGCAAGCACTACTATTGACTCTACTAAATTTGAAAAGTTCGAATATATCCAACTTTTTCTCAAAAAAAATCAATCATGTATAATTGATTAAGCATTAAAAATGGAAATTTACATACAATCAACTATAAAAAGCATTGTAATTTATAATGTGTAAATTAGTATTGCCTGATAAATCTTCTATATTACCTAGTTTACCTTATGCACCCTACTATTGAACACCAATGTGACGTACTTATTATTGGAAGTGGCGCCGCAGGCTTGAGTCACGCCTTAAAACTTGCAGATCATTGCCAAGTGATAGTGTTAAGTAAAAGTGATATATCTGAAGGGTCAACCAAATATGCACAAGGCGGCATTGCAGCCGTCTTTGATGAAAATGATTCTATTACGTCACATGTTGAGGACACTCTTTTAGCTGGCGACGGTTTGTGTGATAGAGACGCTGTTGAGTTCACCGCTTCTCAAGCCAAAACATGTATGCAATGGCTGATTGATTTTGGAATGCCATTTGACCGGGAAAACTCGGACAATGGTGAAACTCGGTTTCATTTAACACGAGAGGGAGGCCATAGTCACAGACGTATTTTACATTCGGCTGACGCTACTGGCGCAGCAGTTCAAGTCACCCTTATTGAAGCAGTCCAGCAGCATCCTAATATTCATCTATTCCAGCGTTATAACGCCGTTGATTTAATCAAAAGCAAACACACAAAAAATCTATTATTAGGCGCCTATGTATGGAATAGAAAACGGGAAAGAGTCGAAATTATTCGTAGCAAGTTTGTCTCTTTAGCAACAGGTGGAGCGAGTAAAGTATATCAATATACATCAAATCCAGACGTATCAAGTGGTGACGGTATTGCTATGGCTTGGCGTGCAGGTTGCCGTGTCGCTAATATGGAATTTAATCAATTTCATCCAACATGTTTATATCATCCAGAAGCAAGAAACTTTTTAATTTCCGAAGCTTTACGAGGAGAAGGTGCGAAACTTTGTCATCCTGATGGCACCACTTTTATGCATAGGTTTGATAAAAGGGGTGACTTGGCATCACGTGACATTGTCGCAAGAGCCATTGATTTTGAGATGAAACGCTTAGGCGCTGATTGTATGTATCTGGACATCAGCCATAAACCTAGTGACTTTATTGTTAAGCACTTTCCTAATATTTATCGAAAGTGCCGTTCTTTGGGTATCGATATTACCCAACAACCCATCCCCGTTGTACCCGCGGCTCATTATAGTTGCGGTGGAGTCGTCACAGATACTTATGCCAAAACTGATATAGACAACTTATATGCCATAGGAGAGGTGGCTTATACTGGACTACATGGTGCAAATCGGATGGCAAGTAACTCACTATTGGAGTGTATTGTGTATGCTCATTCTGCTGCTAATCATATTGCGACGAGGTTAACTGAAATCACACCAGATGAAAAAATAAAAGCTTGGGATGAAAGCAAAGTGAGTGACTCTGATGAAGAAGTCATTATTCAACATAACTGGCATGAGTTACGCTTGTTCATGTGGGATTACGTAGGTATTGTGCGCACAAATAAACGTTTAGAGCGTGCCCATCATCGTATTCAATTATTACAACAGGAAGTGAATGATTATTATTCCAATTTTAAAGTTAGTAATAACTTACTAGAGCTTAGAAACTTACTGACAGTTGCTGAATTAATAGTGAAATGTGCTAAAAATCGCAAAGAAAGTCGAGGCTTACACTTTAACTTAGACTATCCTGACAAACTTGACGATCCAAAACCTACAATAATACAGAACGATCTTAAATAGCGCGAATGCTACCAATAAGGTGCAGCGGGTATTGTGGGTGGTTAACCCAAACACCTACCGCCTTATAAAATGCGCTTCAACTTAGATAGCTTGGTTACACCTAGATGGGAGCATGTCATATATCAATCTATCCCAGTGGTTTGTTGTTGATAAATAACGGCACGGCACAGTCTGCGAAAATCTCGCTTCGTGACTTGGTCTTTATATATTAAACACCATTTTGAATGGCGAGGGTTCAGTGGAGAAATTAAATGAATAAATAATAGCAACCCACTGACTCTAGATTTATCAGTCATTCTCCAACTTATTTGCCCGTCTATAGCGACTTCCAACCATTCTCCCCCTTGGGTAAAAATAACGGGTGTCAGCTTTTGATCTCTATAATAAAAGACAGTTTTAAAAAAACAAAAAGTAATGACTGTCATAGTTAACATTTGCAGTAAAAGCTGATATTGAATACTCTCAGACTGCCAATTCAAGACTGATAACATTAAAATCACATAAACCAGCAACTTAAAAATCACCAATAAACGAGACGATTTAAGCTCAACTCTATACTTTGACACGGCTCAAAATATGTTCAATCATTTCACTAAATTCTTTATCATCACAGGGCTGATGTCCCATAAACCAAGCGTACAAATCAGGATCATCACTGGTTAACAAGCGCTCAAACACTTCCTGCTGCTGCTCGGACAACTCATTAAAACCGGTTTCGGCAAAAGGCATAAAGAGTACATCAAGTTCCAACATTCCACGGCGACATGCCCACTTCAATCGACCATATCGTTTTTTATCAAACATGTATAACCTCTTATTTCGAGTATTTCAGCAAAAACTTGAAAATCAAGTTCCTTAAGTATTAATAATAACAGTAATAATCGGTTGTTTTCAGATTTTTCCTTGCTAAATCAAACTCGTACCCCATATTAATTACTAGTGCTGATTAGCAAAAGAGAAGATTATATGTCACAACCACTCACAGACCATATCCAAACAAAACAGTATGCCAATAAGCTTAAGAATAGTGGAGTGATCCAACTCACTGGTGAAGAAAGGGTCAATTACTTACAAGGGCAAATAACAGCAGATGTGAATCAGCTGACCCAAAATAATGCACTTTTGGCCAGTCATTGTGATTTTAAAGGCAAAGTATGGAGTGTTTTTTATACCTTGCTTTGGCAAAACTCTATTTTATTGGTCACTCATAAATCCGTATTAGATAAATCCCTTTCCGAATTGAATAAATATGGGGTATTTGCCAAAGTAGACATCACCAATCAAAGCGATAATTGGCAAATAACGGGTGGCTCTGGTGATTTATTTGAAAAAGCAATATCAGATCTATTTGACGAATTACCTTCTGGTGATAGAAAAGTCATCTCAAACGTTTATGGCTTGGTTATGTCAGTTGAAAGTCCAGAGCAACGTTACCTAGTTTTACAACCCAATAATACTGAAAACAAGTTACTCTTAAACGAATCTGAAAATAGTGATCTATGGGAGATTGCAGACATAAAGTCTGGGCTGGGAGATATCCGTGAAACAACGATAAACGAATATGTGCCACAAATGTTGAATCTGCAGGCAATGGATGCCATAGACTTTGAAAAAGGCTGTTACATGGGCCAAGAAGTTGTGGCAAGAACAAAATATTTGGGCCGTAACAAACGCGCTGGCTTTATTTTAACAACCCAGACCGACAACAAAGACTTAAGCGGCGAGCAGCTTGAATACCAAATAGGTGAAAACTGGCGTCCCGGAGGAAAAATACTACGCAGTGGCTCAGAAGCAGGACAGACTTGGATATTTGCAATTTTAGCCAACGATACACAAGTAGGCAGTGCATTTAGAGTTAAGTCTTCGCCAAACACAATCTTCGTTGCCCAAGCACTTCCCTATCCTTTACTATAAGCATAAAATAATTTTGACTGGAATATAATGAATATAGCCAATAATACCATTGCCACTATCCACTTTACTGTTTGTTCATCTGACGGCACCCAAATCGATACATCTAGAAATAGTGAACCTATGGTTTACTTGCAGGGTAGCCATTTTTTAATCCAAGGCTTAGAAGATGAATTAGAAGATAAAACAGTTGGTGACAAATTTATTATCGATATAGCCCCAGCTCTCGCCTATGGCGAACGTCAAGAAGAATTAGTCCAGTCTGTACCTAAAACAATGTTTGAAGATATGGATTTAAATGTGGGTATGACCTTCAGAGCATCAACCGATGACGGGGAACAATCAGTGATGATAATTGACATCAATGAAGAAGAAGTTGTAGTTGACGGTAATCATCCTTTGTCAGGCCTAACACTTAATTTCGACGTAGAAGTATTAGAAGTCAGAGAAGCTACAGAAGAAGAAATTACACATGGTCACCCGCATACTGACGCAGGATGTGAGCATTCTCACTAAGTAGTAAACATAAAATGATAAAGCGTTCAATAGAGCGCTTTTTTTATGTTTCAATTCTCAAATTGCTTGCACAACAAGGCCACCCTATTCAGGTGCCTTTGTTGTAATTGGGGCCGTGTGCGGGTCATCCCATGCGTTTCGCTTCTGAGTTCTCAATGTGATCAGGTGGAACCGCATCGCTATGGGTTAAACCGAGGCTGGAGCACCAGCCTACCGGACAGATGGCGTTATTTCACACAACAAAAAAGGGCTACCCTTGCGGATAGCCCTTTCTTTAAATGGGAGCCTGGCAATGTGCTACTCTCGCAGGAGGGTGGAAGTGGAGTTTTCAGGAGCACGGCTCCTGCCACTGGAACGAGTCAAGCTAAGCTTGAGTCCGGGGAGCCACTTTGTGAAGGATGACCGCGGGGTAGCAATGCGCGCATTCGCGTTTAAGTATAAAGCCACCTTTCCCACACCAAAATGTTATGACTACTTTTCTTTTCCCTGAACGCACAAAGCCACCCGATAAAGGTGGCTTTGTACTTAATTGGGAGTCTGGCAATGTGCTACTCTCGCATGGGGAGACCCCAAACTACCATCGCCGCTAATGTGTT
>NZ_PJCF01000058.1 GCF_002835935.1 Paraglaciecola sp. MB-3u-78
TTGCGAAAATCAATCGGCTGTTGGTAAAGAAAAACCTGAGTGAGCTCCACACCTGGACGCATCACTTTGCTCACGACAACAACTCGGCTAATTGTTTAACCACTGACACGTTACTTGCCGTGATACCTATCAGACGAACACCATTGGTAAAGTGCAATGAGAGTGGATCATGATGTTGCGGCTCAGGTAATCGCTGCACACTGACAAAACCGGAGGGTTTGTGGTTAATGGGTACCAGTGCGGTTGAGTATTTGCGTTTGTGGTAGCTGAAGTTGTGTGGACACAGGTCGTGATCTCGACAATAGGCAGCTTGGGTTAAACCTGAGTCACGCCACTGAGTCACATGCTCACGCCACAGCGGAGCTTCCTGCTTTAAATTTGATGTTGCGGTCACTTTGTTTTCCTCATACGTTTGTAATGAGGAAATTATGCAGCAGATTGCCCGTCGGAATAAGGACGTAGGTTTATTAAGCGCTTAC
>NZ_PJCF01000059.1 GCF_002835935.1 Paraglaciecola sp. MB-3u-78
TGACCGACTGACCCGCCAAGCCAAATTTAGAGTGAACGGGACATTAGCACAGTTGGATTATGGTGCGTCGAGGCAGTTAAACAAAACGCAGATCCGCTCATTAGCGCAAGGTGAATGGCTTCGTCTTCACCAAAACATACTGATCACAGGAGCAACAGGTTGCGGTAAAACCTACCTTGCTTGTGCGTTGGGCCATAACCACTGCCAGCAGGGAGAAAACGTTTACTACTTTAGGCTCAAAGAATTGCTTGAAAAGATGTTTATGGCACAAGCGGATGGCAGTTATCGAAAGTTTATTAACAAACTCACATCAGCGAACTTACTGATCTTAGACGATTGGGGATTAGAGCCATTAACGGGGCAACAACGCAGTGATTTACTTGAGTTAATAGATGCGAGGTATGACACAAAATCGACACTGATTGCGAGTCAATTACCGATAGAAAATTGGTACGATATGATCGGGGAATCCACG
>NZ_PJCF01000060.1 GCF_002835935.1 Paraglaciecola sp. MB-3u-78
CGCAATTTCGGCCTGAGTGAATGGCAGTAAGGTAATATATTCGATTCGTCCAGCTAAAGAATCATAATCCCTCTTTGCGTCATAACTCTCATTTTTTGTTCCACTACTTGTTTTAGAGGGGACAGTATTTAGGTCTGCTGAGCCAGTGATGACATAGCTGCCTGCTGCTCTATCGTTATCTACCATCATTTTTATTGTGGAGCTTAGATTTATGGCTTTTTGAAACTCGTCAATTAGCAGCGGTCTCCCTAGCCCTGTAATTAGGGCGATGGGGTCGTTGATGGCTAACCTTCTGATGTTGTCATCATCAAGAGTGATCTCCGACGCACCTTTTGGCATCACAGATTTAGCCAGCGTACTCTTACCTGATTGGCGAGGGCCAATAATTGCGATAACAGGTGTATCACGTAGTGCATCTCTTACTTTGTGCACAATTGTTCTTTTTTTCATGCGAATCTACCCTCGTTTGTTT
>NZ_PJCF01000061.1 GCF_002835935.1 Paraglaciecola sp. MB-3u-78
TCCATAATAGTTGATCCAACCTTGAATGATCGGATTGAACATTCGGGCAAGATCTTCCAGTGCTTTGTCGCTTCGTAATGGCCAGTTCCAATCACGTGATTTGTGCCGGATTGCTTTTGCAGCCTTGTTGCTGATTGCCGGAGTGAAATTAATAAAGTGTTTCCCCCACCGATTCTTTGAACGGCGAGAGCGAAAGGTATAACCCAGAAAATCAAAACTGACTTCTGCATAATCCCCTCGCCTGTCATCATCTTTACAATAGACAACTTTCGTCTTTTTAGGATGAAGCTCTAAACCCACTTGTTTCATTCTGGCTTCCAGCTTTTGCTTCAATTGCTGCGCTTGAGACTGGCTCTTGCAATGGCAAACTGCATCATCAGCATAGCGCTCAAAGGGAACATTCGGGAATTCCCGAACCATCCATTGGTCGAATGCATAATGGAGAAAAAGGTTAGCCAACAAGGGGCTA
>NZ_PJCF01000062.1 GCF_002835935.1 Paraglaciecola sp. MB-3u-78
TAGTCTTTCACTTAACTCAATAATAAATTCTGCATCGCGAGGCACATTGGTCGCGTTGTTAGGGATATTACGATAGAGCACGCTTCCTTGCAGTAAGTCGGGACTGTCTGCAGTAGCGAAATTCTGCACCAGTGGCACGGCCAGATCGTTACCACTAATGTCTATTAAGCCATCGACGATCAGACGGTAGCTACTATTGGTAGCAAGCAGATCTTTAGGTACTACATAGATAGTCCTTCTGTCGGCGCTCAAACTAATGTTGCTTGCTACAACAGTGCCAACACTGTCTTCCAGCATGACGCCATTAATCCTAATTGGATTAAGCGGTTCGTCAAACCTCACTCTGATCCACACATTGGTTGGGACATCCGTAATACCGTCAAATAAAGTAGAGTCGACAAAATTCGGGCTGTCATTGTCAGCAGCAAAATTGGTCG
>NZ_PJCF01000063.1 GCF_002835935.1 Paraglaciecola sp. MB-3u-78
CTGGCTGCACTGAAGCAGGATCCAGTCGTTCGTTCAGACCTACTTCAAATGCCGCGTTTCGAGGTACGTTTGTCACGGCGTTGGGAATGCTGCGGTAGGTTTCTGAACCGGCCAGCAGATCGGTGCTGCTGTCAGTGTTAAAGCCCTGAGTGATGCTAGTGCTAAGTAAGTTACCACTTATGTCAGTGATGTTTGCCACAATCAAACTGTAGTTACTACTAGCATCTAACAGATTTTTAGGTACTACATTGATAGTACGTCTGTCGCCACTGAGACTGACATTTACCGCAACAGATGCGCCGATACTGTCTTCAATTATAACTCCCGAAAGTTCCAGAACACTCAAAGGTTCATCAAAACGGATCCTGATCCAAACGTTGGTGGGTACGTCAGTAATACCATCAAATAAGGTGGAATCAACCAGCTCTGGTCCAG
>NZ_PJCF01000064.1 GCF_002835935.1 Paraglaciecola sp. MB-3u-78
CTCATCAGGAAGAAATGGGTGCGCCCTCTCACCACATCACGCCACAATACATCCCCTTTACCGTCGCCATTGAAGTCACCACTGCCCCGCAACTCCCACTGCGGTGCATCGACAAAGTTGAGCACCTTACGGGTTTTAATCGTCAAGCCATCCATCAGATAAATAAAGTTCATGCCGGTGAGCGTATTACGCCACAAGATATCCGAATGACCATCGGCGTCATAATCGCCCTGTCCCGCCATCAGCCAACCTTCATCTTGTACCACATTAATCGGTTTGGCTTGTTTGGTTTTTACACCATCCATCGACCATAAAAAGTTCCAACCTTTAGCATTGCTGCGCCATAACAAGTCGGATTTACCGTCGCCATCCACGTCGTTTTTGACTTTTTGCTGAGTTGTGTTTTGCGATTGAGTAGGATCAAGA
>NZ_PJCF01000065.1 GCF_002835935.1 Paraglaciecola sp. MB-3u-78
TCCATCAGGAAGAAATGGGTGCGCCCTCGCACCACATCACGCCACAATACATCCCCTTTACCGTCACCATTAAAGTCACCACTGCCCCGCAACTCCCACTGCGGTGCATCGACAAAGTTGAGCACCTTACGGGTTTTAATCGTCAAGCCATCCATCAGATAGATAAAGTTCATGCCGGTGAGCGTATTACGCCACAAGATATCCGAATGACCATCGGCGTCATAATCGCCCTGTCCCGCCATCAGCCAACCTTCATCTTGTACCACATTAATCGGTTTAGCTTGTTTGGTTTTTACACCATCCATCGACCATAAAAAGTTCCAACCTTTGGCATTGCTGCGCCATAACAAGTCGGATTTACCATCGCCATCCACGTCGTTTTTGACTTTTTGCTGAGTTGTGTTTTGCGATTTTGTAGGATCAAGG
>NZ_PJCF01000066.1 GCF_002835935.1 Paraglaciecola sp. MB-3u-78
TTGACCTAGGCAAAAAGCCTACGTCAGCCGATGTTTATTGGGATCGTGCTTAGCTATTTTCCTGATAATTCCAGGGTAAGTATTTTTCGGGATGGGCCTTAGCTTGTGCTTGCTCCCGTTGCAGTAGCGTAAAGTAATCCATAACGTTGACGCCCGCTTCCATACCGGTTGCTATCATCGAGGTGATGACATCTCCGATTGTCGCGCCCAGTAATGTTTTATGGAACATCGCGTTTTTTCTGTCTCTCACTACAATTTTCAGCATCGCTTCGATGCCGTTATTGTCGATTTTTGCACCGGGCACGCTGCAAAACAGGCTCAGTCCTGCATAGTGTTTGATAAAGTATTTTATCGCTTTGCCTAAGCCACTGTTTTCTTCTACTGTCTCGTTTGCCAAATGGGTTTCACCCCACAATTTA
>NZ_PJCF01000067.1 GCF_002835935.1 Paraglaciecola sp. MB-3u-78
GCCTGAACTGACTGAAATCACCGAGGCTGTGCCTGCTATGGTAGACTTGGCAGGTAATCCTTTGGTGCCAAGGGATACCACCTTTACCTCGGCCAATGGCCCTGACATTGTTAATCCTACTCGGATCCTTATCAGTGTGAACAATGGCGCTACCAACGTACCTACTAACCCGGTGATTGAATCACTGTTTAATGAGCCCATTGACCCCGTTAGTATTACCTCGGCCATCCGTTTGTACGATACAATTACCGGTCTGAATGTCCCCTCCAGTGTTGCACTTTCAGCAGATGGGCTACGTTTAACTATGGTACCTAATGAAGCCCTATTAGTCAGCCGTACCTATTATGTCTACGTCTACGGCTTACGTGACTTAAGCGGTAATGGTGTGGTTAACTTCTTCAGTACCTTTA
>NZ_PJCF01000086.1 GCF_002835935.1 Paraglaciecola sp. MB-3u-78
TGCTGCTTTAAACAAGAAGTGAGCTTTTGCCTTACCCTGTCTGTCTTTGCCAATGGCAAAGAAATTCCAGCGGCTAAGAAGACCCACAGTTGTAAAGTAGCGCCGGTGTTTCCAATTATGATTCTTTTGTGGATGTCGACGATCTATCCATTTCATAAGCATCTGAAATATCTGACTGTCTACATACGAAAAAATTTTCTTGGAAACAGCATGACGAAAATAATTTGTCCAGCCCCGGATAATCGGGTTTAATTGCCGAATTAAATTTTCTGTCTTCGCCGTGGGGTGCGATTTTATGATCACCCTGACTTTATCCAACACACTTTTTACGCTTGATTTGTCGGGTTTGATTAACAGCTTGCCTTTGTATTTCCTGATGTTAAATCCAAGAAATTTAAAGCCGGTGTCGATGTGCGTGATGTGGGTCTTCTCCTGAGCTAGCGAGAGTCCACGTGCTTGCAAGAATGCTTCTACAGAAGGTTTCACCCGTTCTTCCAATATTTCGGGTGTTTCTGCCGTGACGATGAAATCATCTGCGTAACGTATAACATTTATCTTGGTGAGTCCTCTTGTTGCTTCTCTTGTCACTGCTTCCAAACCATCTAGTACCATATTCGCATATATTGGTGAGATGACCCCGCCTTGCGGCGTGCCGGAGCTGGTCGAGTGAAACAAGTCGTTCTCCATAAATCCACATTTTAGCCATTGGGCCAACATGTGCTTGTCTGTTTGAACATTCTCCATTAACCAATCATGACTTATGTTATCAAAACAGCCTTTTATATCCGCTTCCAATACCCATTGAGCCGAAACGTTCCTGCACAGTGTATTAAAGCACTGTGCAATGGCATCGGCTGCGCTTCTTTTGGGCCTAAACCCGTAAGAATTGGGATCGCCTAGGGTTTCAGCCACAGGGGACAAGGCCAGTGCATAAAGTGCTTGCATCGCTCTGTCTCTCATAGTCGGAATTCCTAACGGACGTTTTTTGCCATTTTTCTTTGGAATATAAATCCGCCTTAACGGTTGAGCTTTATATCCTTTTCGCATCAGACTTTTCGTCATCGCATATTTTATGGCTGGTGTTTTCCAGCATATGCCATCAATACCGGGCGTGTTCTTGCCCTTATTCTGAGTCACTTTCATCACTGCCAAATACTTGGCCGCAAATGAGTGGGCGAGTAACCATTGCAAAGCTTTCGCCTTGCTATAACGACCTGCCTTTATTGCCTTCGCAATACGCGTTTGCAGTCGAAAGACCTGTTGTTCCATGACGTGACTATTAATGTCATGCCATTGTTGACCTGCCGAGGAGGCACCAGCATAAACTTCAGCCGTCATTTGCGTTTCCTCATTATTTCGATTCTCCAAACTCTCTCACGATTTTAGACCAAATGGACGTCTGCTCACTTTCGTACCAGATAACGTTTAAACCCGTATCCACGCGATTACAGCATGGCATTCGCTTGTTCCATTCTCCCAATCTGCACTTCCATAGGCTCACTTTGCAGTAAACTGTCCCTTTCGGGGGTTGTAAAGGGTTACCACGTTCCGCCTTTGAAGTACGTCGGGTTAGGTGCCCGCTATCGACCGGTCAGGATTGTTGGCTATGCGTGTCCACCCAAAAATGACACGCCTCCCGACATTGCCTTTTGGCTCAGGTGTATCAACCATTTTCACTTGTTTGTCGTAACGGTCTTTATCACGGATTCAGCTAACTTCACCATACCAACTGTCTAGCACTCACCCGAACATGGTTATCAGGAGGGTGCTTGTCTCACGATTTGCACCCCGGTTATGAATTGCTAACCTTCGTTACGTTGTCTGGGCAGCTCTTTATTCATGCCCGTAGATTCACCTGATGGCACAGGTGGTTTGATCAACATCCTATGTTATAAGTCAAACAACTTCGCAGGCGACTTCGTGTCGCACTTTAACATCGACATTGAAACCTGTGAGCAATGCGGTGGTGCGGTTAAGGTTATAGCGAGCATCGAAGACCCATTGGTGATCCAAAAGATACTCAGTCATCTGAATACAAAAAATGACGAAGTCGTCGAATTACTGCCCCAACAAAGTAGATCGCCGCCTCAGATAAGTCTGTTTGAATAACAACAGTTCATCATCATAAACAAAACTGGTTTGCACAACAGCGGGAGGCGCTTGTCTTGAATTCTGAATTACGTGGAAACAGTTGATTAATAGACGAAAAATCGCCGACTTTCACTCCCTTAAGGATATAAAAGAGAGGTGAATATAGAAAATATAAGGCATCATGTATTTTGATTTTAGGAAAAATGACGTTTTATTTTACCTATACTCAATATGCGATTCAGCCAAGTCCAGATGGATTAGCTCAAGCGTTTATTATTGGTGAAAAATTCATTGATAGGGATTCTTGTTGCCTAGTTTTGGGAGACAATATTTTTTATGGACAATCCTTTAGTCAGACTTTAAAAAATTCAGCCAGTCGAACAAAAAGTGCAACAGTCTTTGGTTCTCAGGTAAAAGACCCTGAACGTTTTGGTGTCATTGATTTTGATAAGAATATGAGAGCGCTTTCGATTGAAGAAAAGCCAGCTAAGCCAAAATCTAACTATGCGGTCACCGGGTTATATTTCTATGATAATCGCGTCGTTGATTTTGCTAAAAGAGTAAAACCTTCTCACCGTGATGAATTAGAAATCACCAGCATTAATCAAATGTATCTTGATGATAATTGCTTGAATGTTGAATTGCTAGGACGCGGTTTTGCCTGGCTTGATACTGGAACTCATGAAAGCCTGCATGAAGCATCTTCTTTTGTGCAAACGATTGAAAATGTTCAAGGGTTAAAGGTTGCTTGCCTTGAAGAGATATCGTGGCGCAATGGTTGGTTAACGGATGAACAGGTTCTTGCACTTGCTAACCCTATGATGAAAAACGAATATGGGCAATACCTAAAACGTTTAATTAAAGAATCAAAAGCTAAGGCATAAAGATATGCGTGTATTAATAACTGGAAGCAAAGGACAGGTTGGTCATTGCCTAACGGAACAGTTAAGAAATCATACTGATGCGCAAGTCTTAGCGTTAGATTCAAAAGGCTTAGATATCACTGATCAATCTGCTGTTCAGGCGACAGTGAATAAGTTTAAACCAAGCATCATTATTAATGCAGCCGCATATACAGCGGTTGATCGCGCAGAAAACAAGGTTGAGCTTGCTTATGCTATTAATAGAGCTGGCGCAAAGTATTTAGCGGAAGCTGCGAAAAATGTAGATGCAGCCATATTACATATTTCAACTGATTACGTTTTTTCTGGAGATAAAATTGGTCTATATGAAGAGACTGATATAACTGATCCTCAAAGTGTTTACGGTAAAAGTAAATTAGCAGGAGAGCAAGCGGTAATAAAAGCCTGTGATAAACACATTATACTGAGAACAGCTTGGGTATTTGCTGAATTGGGTAATAACTTTGTCAAAACCATGCTTAGGCTTGGTAAAGAGCGTGATCAATTAAGTATTGTTGGGGATCAGGTTGGTGGTCCTACTTATGCGGGTGATATTGCAAGTGCATTAATCGGCATAGCAACAGGAATTGATAATAACGAATCGGTAAAATATGGCTTATATCATTTTTCTGGTTTTCCTCATGTCAGCTGGTTTGAGTTCGCACAAGAAATTTTCAAAAAGGCTAAAGAGCAAAACGTCTTGGATAACATTCCCGCATTAACTGCGATCACAACCGCTGAGTATCCTACACCTGCAAAACGGCCCGCAAATTCAACGTTAGCTACGAATAAAATAACCGATACCTTTGCTATTGAAGCAAGCGATTGGAAACTAGCCATCAGACATCTTGAGCCCTATACAAAATAATTAAATCAGAAGAGTGATAACGAATGAAAGTCATTGATACGAACATCCCCGATGTAAAAATCATTGAACCAGATGTGTTTGGTGATGAACGCGGTTTTTTTATGGAAACATGGTATCAGAAAGAGTTTGAAGAAAAGGTAACAAAAGGTCCTTGCCAGTTTGTGCAAGATAACCATTCAAAATCGAAGAAAGGTATCTTACGCGGTCTTCATTATCAAACTGAAAACATCCAAGGCAAACTTGTCAGGGTTATCTCTGGTGAAGTGTTTGATGTTGCCGTTGATATTCGTAAGGGATCAACTACGTTTGGTCAGTGGGTGGGAGAATATCTCTCTGCAGAAAATAAAAAACAAATGTGGGTGCCAGAAGGTTTTGCACACGGTTTTTATGTAACCAGCGATGAAGCTGAATTTGTGTATAAATGCACTGATTATTATAACCCCAAGGCGGAACTATCTATTGCGTGGAATGATCCCACGTTAGCCATTAATTGGCCAATAAATGAAAATGGAAATCCAAGTGTCTCAGAAAAAGACTCAAAAGCTTCCCCATTTACTAATAAGGTGAATTTATAAATGATTGCTTTAAATTCCCCGTTAAAACCAAATCTTAAAAAATTGCAGGTTTATCTTGAAAAGATAAATGATAATGGTTGGTACACAAATTTTGGCCCTATGCATAATGAACTGACATTAAGATTGGAAGATTATCTTGGCGTTAAAAATTTGTTATTGGTCAATAATGGCACCACGGCTTTACAAGTGGCTGGCAAGACATTAGGGACTGAATCAATATTGTCGACACCTTTCAGCTTTGTGGCAACGGTGTGTGCCTTTAAGTGGCAAAAAGATGAAGTCGCATTTGCCGACATTGACAGGCAAAGTTATAACTTATGCCCCGAGGCTGTAAAGGCTGCTTACCGGAAAGGTTGTAAAGCAGATACGATAGTGGCTACCCATGTGTATGGTAACCCTTGTGATGTTGGCGCATTTGATAATTTAAGTGAAGATAAAAATCTTAAGGTTATTTATGATGCAGCGCATGCCTTTGGGATCAAGATTGGCAATGAATCGGTACTTAACTATGGCGATGCGAGTACCTTAAGTTTTCATGCTACCAAAGTTTTTCATACGCTTGAAGGCGGTGGAATTGTTTTTAAAGAGAAAGCCAACTTTGAAAAAGCCAAAGACATTATTAATTTCGGTATTCACGCCGGACAAGGTGTTGCCAATGTTGGTTTAAATGCAAAATTAAATGAATACCAAGCTGCGGTAGGCTTAGTCAATTTAGATGAAATGGATAATGTATTAGAGCATCGAGCCGCTTTATTTCATGCCTATCGAGAAGGCTTAAAGGATGTTGTTGAGCTCCCTACTTGGCATCCTGAAGCGAATCAAAATGGCGCATATATGCCTATTAAACTTGAAAATCCGGATCAGTTGGAAAAAGTTATCTGCGCTCTAAATAAAGAAAACATCCAAAATAGGCATTTCTTTTCTCCATCACTAGATCAAATATTTGTTGATAATTTTAATTACGGTACTCCGAACAGTTATCAAGTATCCGAGGGGGTTTTATGTTTGCCTATGCATGCGCATTTGACACTTGAGCAAGTAAGTGCAGTGATTAACAAAGTTAAAAGTAATGTATAACGATCATAAAACGGATGTGAATCATATTTATTCTTTTAAGAAAAATCTTAAAATGACAGAGACAGAAATATACAATTATCTGCAGTTAAGTAATTCTGATTTTGAACCCAGATTGACAAATAGAGTAACTCTAAGAGAATACGCAAAAAAACTTCAGGAGTATGCGGTATTTTCTGGTTATTTCTATAAAGAGCAACTGATTTCATTGGTAGCAGTTTATGCGAATACCAATATTGTATTTGTACCGTATATACATGTGAAGAAAAATCATAGGGGAAAAAAACTTGCAGACAAACACTTAGATGAATTGATTTGTGAAATGAAGTTGGAAAAAAAAATATCAATTAAACTGACTGTGAGAGAAGATTCTGCAGCCCATAAATTGTACCTTAAGCATGGTTTTTACACGATAAGGCATTTTAATTATGAAGGAACAGATATTTTAGGTTTGGAACTCGAGTTGATTTTATGATGTCGAATAAAATTGAAACTCCATTAGATTATGATAATACTCTTAGTTGTTTTTTAGTTGTTTTTTAGGTGTTAATTTATTTGTTAAGAGGGATGACCTATATCCAATTTCTGGTGGTGGTAACAAAGGTCGAAAAGCCGAATATATAATATCTCACGCCAAAAAAATTAATAGCACTGCTGTTGCCCAAGCAGCCAAAAGGTGTTCCCCATAAGTTTGACGTGGATAAACAAGCAGCGTTTATTGAGTATTATGAAGAGTTAAAAGACAACCTCAGCGAGAATGAGCCCTTGTTATTCATGGATGCAGTGCATCCTACTCAGGCGACCAAAATAACATCAGGATGGATAAAAAAAGGTGTTGATAAATCTATTGAGTCTATTGAAAAAATTAAGGAAGAATTAAAGTGAATATACTACTTACATCAGTTGGTCGTCGTTCGTACCTGGTAGATTACTTTCTGGAAGCTGTACTCGATACAGATCAGATTCATTGCTGCAATAGTGAATATACAACTTCAGTGGCGAGAGGGGATGGCTACTTTTTGTCCCCTCTTATTTATTCTCCTGACTATGTTGATTCAATCATTCGTTACTGTAAAGAAAGAGATATAACTGCTGTATTATCTTTATTTGATATAGATCTATTAGTTCTTTCGAAAAATGAGCAGAAGTTTAAGAATAATGGGATTGAGCTTATTTTAGCTCCATATGAATCTGTTTACTTATGTAATGATAAATGGAAAACTTTTGAGTTTCTAAAAGAAGTTGGTTTGAAAACCCCCAGAACTTATTTATCTGTGGGTGATGCATTACAAGCCATCGAATCGAGTGAATTGGAATATCCTTTAGTTATTAAACCTAGGTGGGGTATGGCTTCAATGGGGCTATATTTTGCAGATAACGAAAATGAATTGAAGGTTCTCTTTGAAAAATCTAAAAAAGACGTTTTCAGCTCATATCTTAAGTATGAGTCAGAGCTAACAAAAGAGAGTTCTATCATAATTCAAGAAAAGCTAATTGGCGCAGAGTACGGTGTCGATGTGGTTAATACTCTCGACTCTGAATACTTTGAGACTTTGGCTAAGCAAAAAGTCACGATGAGAGCGGGTGAGTAACCGTGTTTATGGAAGCAGATTTATGAAAGGCATGAATTTATCTAAGCTCTCTACTGATTACCCAGTTGAAATATTTGTACAAGATGACTCCTATTATCCATCTTATGGAGGGGGATCCAAAGCTAGGAAAATTGCTCCCTTCTTAAAAGAGGCACAGCTTAACACTTGTGATTCAATTGTTACGGCGGGAGCTGCTAATAGTAATCACGCTAAAGTTGTTGCACTTGCTTGTGCTGAGCGCGGATGGAAGTGCACTATCGTAGTTCATGACAAGGAGGATTATTCAAAAGGTAATTTACTGCTAATGAAATTGGTCGGTGCGAAGCTTGTATTTACAGCGCTTGCTGAAGTCGGTTCAGTCATGGACTCAGAGATGGAAAGTTTTCGTTGCTCTGGTAATAACCCTTACTATATTTATGGAGGGGGTCATGGTCTTCCAGGATATCTTGCATTTTATAATGCAGCTAAAGACTTTATGGCTTCTAATCCAGGATTTCACCCAGATTATGTCGTTCATGCTTCTGGTACAGGAGGCACTCAGGCTGGGTTGACTGTGGGTTTTAATGAGTTTTCACCAAAAACCAAAGTGATTGGGATATCAATTGCGCGTAATGAACAGCGTGGCTATGACATTGTCCGTCAGAGTTGCGAGAAGCTGAGTTTCCACTTAGGTATTGAAGCAGTTAGCTCAGGAAAAATATCTTTTAAAGATGACTGGGTAGGTGAAGGATACGGTGCTACGTATCCTGAATTAATGCAAACAATCAAAGCCTTTGCTACTAATTGCGGCCTAGTTACAGACCCAATCTATACAGGTAAAGCACTGCATGGCTTAAAGAGAATGATTGAAAACGGTGACATACCAGCCGGCAGCAATGTACTTTTTTGGCACACAGGGGGGTTGTTAAACTTCCTTGAGCATTCGAAGGAATTTATAGAATGAATATACTACTCACAAGTGTAGGTCGAAGAAGTTATCTAGTAAATTACTTCAAACAGGCAGCTCAGCCGGACGGTAGAGTCTTTGCTGCTAATAGCGACGCACTTACCAGCGGTATGATTGCAGCCGATAAAGCATATGCAGTCCCACGCGTGGATTCAGCAGAGTATATTCCTGCAATTTTGGAAATTTGTCAGTCTGAAGATATCGGCCTTGTAGTTTCTTTGTTTGATATCGACCTGCCTTATCTTGCTAATGCCCGTCAGCAGTTCATTGAAAAAGGAATTGAGTTGGTTGTGAGTGAACCTTGGGTTATTGATGTTGCTAATGACAAATGGGCAACTTGGGAATATCTAAATGGTCATGGCATACCAACACCTCGCACATTTCTTGTTGTCGAAACTGTATTATCTGAAATAGAGGTTGGATCAATTGATTTTCCATTAATCATAAAGCCTCGCTGGGGTATGGGCTCGATGTCCATATTTCGCGCTGATGACAAAGATGAACTGGCTTTTTTTCATAACTATGCCAAGAGACAGATTGAAAAAAGCTATTTAAATATTTTAAGTCGTGAAAATATTAATAATTCAGTCGTCATTCAAAAGTTTATTGAAGGCAACGAATTTGGTCTGGATGTTTTTAACGACCTGCAAGGAAATCATTTGCAGACTATTGCTAAGCAAAAAATTGCAATGCGCTCTGGTGAAACAGATTCGGCTAAAACTGTTGATGATTCAAGACTCGTAGGATTAGGAGAGAAGCTTTCAGGTCTTTTCAAACACAGAGGCAATATTGATGTTGACGTGTTGGAAAATAAAGCGGGTGATTTGTTTGTACTAGAAATTAACGCGCGGTTTGGTGGAGGATATCCATTCAGTCACCTTGCTGGGGCAGATTATCCTGCTGCATTAATTGCAATGGCTGAAGGGAAGGCGGTTGAGATTAATGCAGTCGTAACTGGATGTGTAGGTCTCAAGGATATCACTCTAACAAAAGCATCGGCATAATGTCTCTGACTGCTAAAACGACGACTGGTATTCTCTGGAACTTTGGCCAGCAATTGGCCACTCGTGGTGTTGGCGTACTTATTACGTTATTACTTGCCCGGTTTTTGGTACCTGAAGATTTCGGACTAGTCGCTATGATGGCTGTCTTTCTGGCGTTAGGTAGCTCATTGATGGAATCTGGGTTTCGAGAAGCATTGATCCGTCTAGAAAATGTTACTCAGCAAGACTATGACACCGCATTCTATGCAAATTTGTTGCTGGGCCTGTTTTCTTACGGTGTACTTTTTTTATCCGCCCCTGCTATCGCATATTTCTATGAAGAGCCCAAGTTGATAGAATTGATTAGGGTAGCATCCCTAACCATTATAATTATGTCTTTTCAGGTCGTTCAGGTTGCAAGCTTAAGCCGGAAACTCAATTTTAAGGCTCAGCTCAAGGCGAGTTTACCAGCAAGTATGATTTCTGGAACTACCTCGGTGTACCTTGCATATATTGACTATGGAGTATGGGCGATTGTCAGTCAGACTTTGTTGAATGCGTTTATTCAAACCGCACTTCTGTGGAAAGTTGAAAGCTGGCGTCCGACTCTTGAGTTTAGCTGGTCTTCCGTTAAAGCGATGTATAATTTTGGTTACAAACTATTTTTTTCTGGTGTGTTAGATATAGTTTTCCAAAACCTCTATGTAATTGTAATTGCCAAGGTTTTCTCAACATATGTTGCCGGGCTATATTTCTTTGCAAATACTATGAAAGAATTAATTGTACAGCAGTTGGTACGATCTATTCAGGCAGTAACCTATCCTGCATTAGCTTCTGTACAGCATGATAATGTTCGCCTAAAACAGGGATATAAAAAGATAGTTATATTAATGACAATGATCTTGTTCTCTGGGGTTTTGTTCACTGCAGCTCTTGCAGAGCCAGTTTTTCAGATACTGCTGCCAGATAAATGGTCCCCGGCAATTCCGTTTTTTCAGTTATTGTGTATAGCTTCATTGATGATGCCTTTGCATTCAATTAGTCTAAATATATTGAAAGTCAAAGGCCGCTCTGATCTTTTTCTCTATCTGGAAGTAATTAAAAAAACAATTAACGGCTTAGTTCTTCTCGCTACATTTCGCTATGGTGTCTATGAGATATTGACTGGCCAAATAATTACTTCCTTTATTAACTTTATTCCGAATAGTTATTTTTCGAGTAAACTTTTAGGGTATGGCATAAAGGAACAAATTCGCGATTTCCTCCCGATTTTAGTTATTACTGCAGTAGTGGCTAGCATGGGATGGAATGCATTTGCACTATTTTCTAGCAGTATGTTTGCTGGTGCCATTTTCTCTTCGATCTTAATGGTTGTAGTTTATGTAATTAGTGTTTTTGTATTCCAGCGTGAAGCATTCGATTTATCGCTTTCTTTCTTAAAGCAGTTTTCAAATAGGAAAAAGGTTGTTTAATGGTTACATCTAAACCTAAGCTACTACATATAATTAGTGATGAAAAATTTCCTGATGCTGCTTATCGCCAGTTCGAGGTGGCCGCCCCTGGGTCAAGTACCTATTTGTTACCTGATACGAAAAATGAAATTAAATATTTGAAAGAGATAAATCCATTAAGAGTGTCTAAGTATTCATTTCTTAGTAAGAAATTTATTAAGTCCTTGGACCAGTATGATGCTGTTATATTGCATTCGATGAGTGATTTTGCTCTAGAGATAATAGGGCGGTCAAATTTAGATGTGCTATTTGTGTGGATTGGGATGGGATCTGATTACTGTGATTTTATATATGGCGACGTTTCGGAAATATTGGAGCCGAAAACGACAGCTATTGTTAAAGAATATATGCCTAACACAACTAACCAAAAAATCAAGAGGGCCTTAAAGAAACTAGTTTACCCTCATTCCATGAAAAAAAGAGAGCTTATTGAGCGTATTGCAATATTCTCTCCTGTTCTTCATTCAGAATACAAAGTTATTAAGCAGTCTTTAAAAGTCTTTCCGGCAGAATATGTGAAATGGAACTATGGGACGCAAACTGATCTCTTTGATAGTGACGCAGAAGCTGGGTGGGCAAAAGGAAATAATATTATTGTTGGTAATAGTGCTAGCCCAAACAATAATCATATTGAGATATTTCATATAATTAATAAGATCGGTCTTCCGCTGGATACTAAAATAATTGTACCTCTTAGTTATGGGGTACCTGATTACCGAGAACGTATTATTCAGGAAGGTAATGCAATTTTTGGTGACAATTTTCAACCAATTACTGAGTTTCTTAATTTGAAAGAGTATGTTGCCCTACTAGCAAAATGCCCAGTAATGATAATGAATCACAAGCGTCAGCAAGGCGCGGGTAATATCGGTATCGCGTTATTCCTTGGAACCAAAATATTTATGAACCCTGAAAGTTTGCTATTAAGTGAATATTTAGCCCAAAAGCTTGCAGTGTTTAAAATAGATGATCTGAAAGGAGAGCTTGAATCTGGTATTAAAGGGCTGAGCCAAGAGGCTGCAACATTCAACCGTGAATACCTCAAGCGAGAGAAAGGATTTGATACGCATGTTGAACAAACTCAAGCGTTTATAAAACGGATAGTAGAGTTGAGGTGTTCTCGAATAAAACCTTTTTAAAGACATATATGGACGCTCCCGTGATGTCAACTTACTACTTGCCCCTTCGCGCTGATTTTTAGCATGAATGATTCTTTTAATCGTGTATTACCGCTAGTCCGTTGTGTTGAAGGCAGTCTAAAAGTGGTTAGTTCTGACATATATTCAGGCTCTTTATTAGCGTTGGTTTTATCAACACTGGCCTCTGATGAACTCCGAACCTTATCGCCTTTAAAACACCCATTCGGATTATTATCCGTGTCCTGGTCTGGCTTTGATGAGGTAGGATAGACCGTTTTCTTCATCATTTTATGACTAGCGGGGTGGGTAAACTAGGTGTTATCCCGTGTCTTGCCTTCCACAACACCCAAACAGGCTTAAAGCCTTTGTCTTGATCGGAATTGAGCTAAACAGGGATAACGTAAAGGGTTTCATATTAAGCACTGACCTCTAAAGAAGCCGGCATTGCGCGATAGTGCTCTTGACGTGTGAGCAATACCCATATCAGCCGGGCAAGGCGGTGGGCCATCGCGACTGCTACTTTATTAAATGGTTTTGTGACGCGAAGTTTCATGGCCCATAGGGCTAACGGGTCGCTACTTTTAGGTGCACGACTGACCAGGGCTCTGGCACCGTGTATCAGTTGCTTACGCAAGTAGCGGTCGCCTCGCTTGGTGATACCGCCCATTTTACTGATGTTGCCTGAGGCGTGTTGCTTGGGCGTGAGCCCTAACCACACCGCAAATTCTTTGGAGCTACTAAACGCCTGGCCTTTGTCAATAGAGGCTAAAAACGCTGAGGCATTAATGACGCCTATGCCGGGAATACTGAGCAATATCCTACCGCTTTCACAGCCGTCGACAAATTCGGTTAACTGTTTTTCAATACGCTTCAAGCGGTTAATTGTGGTTTTATATTCACTCAACATATCAATCACCATATCTTGTAATCGGTGGCTGTATTGAGGGTTATCAATGATACTGGTTAAGCCATGTAAGAATGCTGCGTGGCCACAAGGAAAGTAAGCGGCTAATCAACCCACGTATCAAACAGTCGTAATACTGCGCTTATAGTTCCACGGCAATAACGCTTCAAAATCTTCCACCGTTTCCGCATAGGGTATCGCTTTGAATATAGTATTGAGATATGCGTATGGCTCAATGCCATGTAACCGAGCGGTTTCAATCAAGCTGTAATGTGCGGCACTGGCGTTTGCGCCAGCAGGTGTGTCGGCGAATAACCATGCACGCCTCCCAACGGCAAAAGGGCGAATGGCGTTTTCAGCCATAATGTTACTGATGCGAAGCTGCCCATCTGTGCAATACACAGTGAGTTTATCCCACTGATTATGCAAGTAGGTCATGGCCTTGCCAGTTAAACTGTCGGTGGCCACGCGCGGTTTGTTTGCCGTGAGCCATGCCTGCAGTGTGTTTAATATCGGCATGCTCTTAGCTTGGCGAACGGCCAGTCTTTTCTCATTGCTAGCATGTTTGATGGTGCGCTCAATCCCATAGAGCTTGTTAATCAGGCTCAAGGCCATGTCGGCTTTGCTGGCTTTTATTTTTTTCCCTTTAGGTTGTGATTGCTGTGCCTCGATGAATTTGCGGCGAGCGTGATCCATACAGCCTAATTGAATGAGCTGGTTTTTGCGGCACACTTCGTTGTAACCTGCATAACCGTCGGTTTGCAGGTAGCCATGAGTAAATCCATGTAGCAAGCGCATAGGCACATGGCGAGCACGCGATGGGTCATAGTCAAACAGCACGCTTTGTTGGTCGGCTTTACCGCCGAGTGTCACCCACATAAATTTATCGCCCGTGGGCGCAAGCCCTGGCTCTTTTAATACCTGAATGCGGGTTTCATCCGCCATAATGAGTGAGCCGGCATGCTGAGTCTCCCTTAATAAGTTAATTAAGGGTTGGATTTGTTTGCCTAGCGCAATGACATAGTTGGCGAGTGTTGTTCTTGATATGCTGCCCCCGTATCGTTCGATAATCCCCTCTAATCGATAAAGCGGCATGCCATCGGCGTATTTAGCAATAATGATGTAGGTCATTAAGTTGATACTGCCCATGGCTTTGGGTACAGGGTGTTTAATGACCTCAGCCGCTTTCATGGTGGTTGTGCCTTGTTCGTCTTTAAACACCGCCTTTTCCTGCATGTACTCTAGTACCTGTACTTTGGCAGGGATAATATCTAGCTCTTCTCTGACTTTCACAAAGAAGGTATTGATTGCGCCTTCTTTTTCAGTATCTGACAAATACGCAAACACTTGGGTGCGTGGTAGGTTTTTAGCAAAGGGTTTGCGACCGGTTTTGGCTTTAGGCTCGCTTGTGGTCGGTAACTCAGGCTCAGTTTGTTCTGGCTCACTGGTCGCTTCGGCTTCGTTGAACAAGTTACCTTGCTCTGGCGGGGTTTGTTCAGAGCTGCTGCCAAAGCGTTTGCTATTAGATAAGCGTAAATACTCTTCGAGTAACTCAACGCGCTTTTTAAGTGAATCGATGACATCAGACTTCTTTTCGATGATGTCACTTTGCTCTGCAATCAGTGTTTCTTTTTCCCCAATCACCCCGTCTTTTTCAGACAGCATAGCTTGCAACCTTGACATGGTATCGGTGTCGCTAAAAGCCTTGTTTTTATGGGTGTTGGGCGGTAATTTCATGCCCGATATTATACTAAACTTGAGGCTAAAAAGCCCTAAAAAACACTGTCGAAATGCAACTTTTTATGGCCCTTCATGGCACTAATATCAAGACCATCAAGTAGCCAGTTTATTTGCTGGCCGTTGAGTGTTATCACCTCCTTTTCACACCTCGGCCAAATGAATCTATCTTCCTCTAGGCTTTTGTAATACAGCACGAAACCATTGTTTTCCCAGAACAGACATTTGATTTTAGTGCGCCGTTTATTGGTGAACACATACAAGTGACCCGAAAAAGGGTTGTGACCCAACTCACATTCGACAATGGCGCTAATGCCTCGAAATGACTTACGGAAGTCAATTGCCTGCGGATATAGATAAATATGCGTAAGCGACATGCACGGGCGCATCGCACTTGTCATGACAATGCCGCCGTTAGCTGTTTCACCACATCGATATTATTGGGCGCAATACCCGATAACGACAGGCCATTGGCGAAGTGCAGCGTTAATAATTCTGGCTTGGGTAAATACTCTGGAATAGGCAATGCAATGAAACCCGTTTTGACCGGTGCTGTTTCTTGCGTTTCTAATCTACGCTTATGGTGACTTAGTCGCTGCGGGTTTAGTTGATGCTTTTTACAATACTGCGTTTGTGTTAATGCTGAATCCTTCCATTGGCTTACGTGTTGCTGCCAAAAGATGATGGGTTGTTTTGACATGTCATTTCCTCACTTGATTTCAGTGACGAAATTATGCACCAGCGGTAATGGTAAAATAAGACCGTGGGTTTATTTGGCGCTTACCAAGGAAATACCACCCCAAACTCACTTAATAGCCCTCTGGATTGATTACTCAACGCGACTTTGTTTTTACCAAGCCGTTCACGAATACGGTGTAAACAGCAGATTTCTTGCTGGTGCTCGGTTTTAATCGGCACAAAACGGATAAATGGACGTTGACTGGCTTCTGCTATTGCAAACGCATCATTGTGGTCATTCTTGTTGCCCCGTACAAAAGGCGTAACGTGTTGAGCAGGGATAAGCTTTACATCATGGCCTAATTTAGCCATTTCGCGGCCCCAGTAATGGGATGAATAACAGGCCTCCATCACCACCATCGTAAGCGCTTGCTGACGGATAAAGTCAAGCAACTGATCACGCTTTAAGCGCGTATTAAACTGCGGTTTCATACGCTCATTCACGCCACAAGCCTGAAATACAGTCTTTGCTAAATCGATAGTAATTGTTCTAAGCTTCATCTTGGATGTTCCCTATGTAAATAGTCTGGTTGAAACTACTATTTTGGCGCATTGACGCCGTAATAGGGAGCGTCCATCTCATCATCCAACTTAATTTCGAATAAATTGCACACTGGGTGTATTATTAATTTCCATTCGTAATTTAAGCCCTTATCGCCAAACTTCAGCTGCAAGGTTAGAAGACAAGAGCAAAAGAATTTGCACCACAGAGTTCAAAGAGGCTTCGCTGCACAGAGGAACTGATAATAAGCATTGAGTTTCTTTTCCTCTGCGCGCGGCACCCGGCGACCTCTTTTTCCTCGGTGGTAATTAAATGTCTTTTGTCTTTTAAGCCCTAAAAACGGTTTAATCCATCCAACAACAGATACAAATTCTAGACACAATAAACCGACATATTGTCGGTTTATTGTTATTTGCAAAGTGGTACCAGTGGGTTAAGACGAGGCTTTCTGGAGCATTGCTCCAGTCGTCTTAACAACGAGACAGGGAAGTCGAGTTTGGGTGCGGATCATCAGGGAAGTGTTATTGACCTGCCCAAAAGGTTTCAAAGTGCTCAAACCCCAGACACAAAAAAACCGACATAAGTCGGTTTATTGTTGTTTGCAAAGTGGTACCAGTGGGTTAAGACGAGGCTTTCTGGAGCATTGCTCCAGTCGTCTTAACAACGAGACAGGGAAGTCGAGTTTGGGTGCGGATCATCAGGGAAGTGTTATTGACCTGCCCAAAAGGTTTCAAAGTGCTCAAACCCCAGACACAAAAAAACCGACATAAGTCGGTTTATTGTTGTTTGCAAAGTGGTACCAGTGGGTTAAGACGAGGCTTTCTGGAGCATTGCTCCAGTCGTCTTAACAACGAGACAGGGAAGTCGAGTTTGGGTGCGGATCATCAGGGAAGTGTTATTGGCCTGCCCAAAAGGTTTCAAAGTGCTCAAACCCCAGACACAATAAACCGACATATTGTCAGTTTATTGCTATTTGCAAAGTGGTACCAGTGGGTTAAGACGAGACTTTCTGGAGCATTGCTCCAGTCGTCTTAACAACGAGACAGGGAAGTCGAGTTTGGGTGCGGATCATCAGGGAAGTGTTATTGACCTGCCCAAAAGGTTTCAAAGTGCTCAAACCCCAGACACAAAAAAACCGACATAAGTCGGTTTATTGTTATTTGCAAATAATGGTACCAGTGGGCGGACTCGAACCGCCACTCCCGAAGAAACCAGATTTTGAAAAGAACGTGGCTATAAATATCCATATACATCAATAGGATAAAACAACAAAAAGACACTTTGCAAATTCTTTGCATGAAGCCAGTCACCAATAGTTAATATTAGCAGTCATTACCATGGCCAAATCTACGTACAGTTTCTAAAACGATAGCGATTAAATTCAAATCAGTTACAATCAAAAGTAGACACTAAATGTTTTCTTTGCAAGGATCGTAATTGAGTACACAAATTGACAGACATAGCATTGATGACGCGCTATACATTTATCTTCAGGACAACAGCAAGAAGTGGTACGCACGATTTCAATTGTTTGGTAAATGGTATTGCAAATCGACCAAGGAAGTTGGAAAAGACCAAGCCATTGCCAAAGCACAGTTGCTGCGTATGGAATGGAAAATCAAAGCTGAAACAGGAACGCTAACAAAAAGTAAGCGTTTCCGAGATGTTGCCGAAAAAGCCATTGCCTGTATGGAGCTCGAATTGGCTAATGGTGGTGGCATAGCGAGCTACCGAGAATATATTCATGTTTTAAAAAGATACCATGTTACTTTTTTCGACCGCATTTACATCACCTCTATTGACCATCAAAAGCTTAGAGAGTTTGATGTCTGGCGTACACAACAAGCTAAAAGGGAGCTGACCAAGTCAACCATTCTGACTCACAACGCGGCAATGCAGATGGTCTTCAAGCAAGCGATAGAAAATCAATGGATGTTGCCTATACAAGTGCCTGTTCTTTCAAACAAAGGCGTCCAAGGTACTAGACGAGCATCATTCACACCGGATGAATATGAACACTTAGTATTTAGCAACGCTGAAATGATGAAGAACAGCAGAAAGCAAGTTACCGCAGACATTAGACAGCTACTGTTTTGTTACATGGAATTTGCTATCAACTCTGGACTAAGACCGGGAACCGAACTAGACCATCTGACTTGGGGAGATATACAAGTTGAGTCACACGATCACAAGAGCCGGTTTTTCATCACCGTTAGAAAAGGAAAAACAACCAAACATACTGGAACGCGCCAAGTCGTTTGTAAGCAAGGTATATTTGATGTTATTCAACTTCTGATACTAAAACACAAGAACCGCAAAGCGACAGACTTATTGTTTCGACTACCAAACGGAGATACAACAAACGAACTCGGACCGACCTTTTCTCGGCTGCTCAAAGAATGCGATATGAAAGAGTCACCAAGTGGCACTCGTACGCTATATTCACTGCGACACACCTATATTACCTGGGAATTAATGGCACAAAGTGTGTCTATAGACGTTCTGGCTAGACAGTGTGGCACCAGTATCCAAATGATTGAACAACACTACAGCCATGTTGTGCCGAAAATGTTCAGCAACCAATTGTCAGGTATGGATATGCCTGTTGAGGCCAAAGAGATTAAAGACCGATTCGATGTGCCTGATAAGACAAAAGAGTTGTTCGCCAAGAAAGCTAAGGCATGGGCTGACAATTATAGAAAACGTGGATGTATTTAACACCGCTAAGAATCCAATCACACTAGACTGACTAGCACCTATGTGCCATACCCGTCGTTCGTCATTCATTTGTTGACTGACTCAATGGCAGTTACCGGCCTCTTTATTTCGCTTCGATTACTAGCAAGTTAAACGAACAGTGCTCTCCATCGACTAGGAAGTAAACGACTGCAAAGCCCAAGTTTCCGGTCATAGCTTTTTTCTTCTTTTTAGTCTGACGTCGATCTAGTCTCAGTAATTCAATTATCACGTATGACGGCTTTTGGCTCTTGCCGTGAACCAGCAGTCAAAAGTTATTAAATCCCCCAGTATGAGCTTTTCCGTTGCAGTGGATACCCGACACTGAATTGTATAATCATAGTCAACCGCACATAATATGTATTTAAAAATGCTTGGTTGCTAATTTTCAAGTTTAAGGAAACAGAGATGTCCCTCTGTTTCCTTTGAGCTTACTTACCTTTTGGTGGGTTATTCCCTCTTCCGGACCCAGATGGATTCCCTTTACGGCTAGGCCAGTTTGGGTTTTGCCCCATATGTAGGTTTTGAACTAAGTTAATATCCATATTTACTCTCCTAGGTAGTCATCATTGTTAGGATTGTGGCCATCAGACCAATCATCCATATCTGCATCATTGTTTGGGTTGTTAATATCAGACCAAAGATCTAGTTCATCGTTTGACATGTCATTAGTATTTGCCATGTTAAGTTCCTCTTTAATTGGAATTAAAAATTCCGGATTAATTATTCAAATAGTTAAGCTATTTGCTTGTCTCATTAGACCTATTGATCTTCTCGACAGTTGGAATATTAAAATTAGAGTCGGTCATAAAACATGAAACTAGTTGTCCCCCCTTAAATTTTCTACTGTTATAGGGGGAGGTCATGATGTTTCATGGTAGAGTTTATTCCCTACGGGAATAATTAAGGATAATTAACGAGTAAGGAAAACTTATGAACGCCGCCCCATCAATTGAAGCAATTTTATTGCAAGTTCATCAAAGCCTCGAATTACCTCCATACACGACTAAACAAAAAGCTTCATTCGCGCAACTCAAGAGGCCTTTAAACAAACATTACGAACAACTGAATGAAATACTTGATGGAATATATCGCGCACTTGAAATTCATAACGATGAATCGGCTTGTGCAGATCTAAGTACCCACATTGTTAATTTCGCACTATTTCAGAAGGCACTAGAGCTCAAAACCTGGACCTTTAATGCAGATGCAAAGCAGGTTATTTGGCAACTAATTAGTCACTCATACGTTCCTGGCATTGCAAGAGTTATGGCGTTTTGGCATCTTGATGATGTAACTGACAAAGGAATGCCTGGAGGGCGTTTCTGGTATTTACCGACAGAAACAGAAGATCGTTTGAGAGTCATGATGCCTGTAGAACAAGTTTGTGCTTGGCTACTCGACCTGATTGGTATTCCATTGGATAGAATTCGAGAAACCCGTTTAAATAACAACGATCCTGATAATTTAATTCGGAATATATACAACTGGAAGAGTGGTAAGGTCCCCCGATATGATACGATTAAAAACAGCTTTCCTGACAAAAGCGATATAGAATTTAAAGGCTGTTTATATGTTGACAGTTCAGCGGCTGTTGAAATCCAACTAGAAACAGTTGCCAAGTTTATTCAATTTAAAAATCTATCTTCGGAAGATTTAATCCACGAAATACCTATTAGAAACTCTAGTGAGATTGATAAAATCATCGCTGGTAATGGTAAGTTAGAAAATATTAAAAACTTCATTAAATTGATGTCTATCCGATATGCTCAACCAACCTTTAAAACTATCAGGCAGAGGCTTCATATAGCTAAAGCAATACAAGATGGTTACAAGCGCTTAATTAAATATTTGTGTCCATGTGTTTCACCGAAAAATATGGATCTTGCACAAAACAAAGTTTTACAACTTTGCCATATTTATAAATATATCTATAACCTAACAATTGAAGCGCATCGGTTAAATCACGGAGAGTTAGCAGAAAATGAGTGGTTTGACGGCAAGCTTCCCTTAATAGATAAACACAGTTTGTTCTTATCTGTTGCACCTTCCATGTTTACTTGCTCGTCTTCATTACTTGGTGAAATACTTACAAAGCGATTTAATGGTATGAAATCAAGTGACCCGTTAATGGATCTTTTTGATGAAAATAAGGATACGACGATCGACTTATTTAAGTATAAAGTAGATGAGCAAGCTAGATGGGCCAGTGAAACGATAGCCATAGATGTACTGCAAAAAAATGTTACGAAAGGCTCGCCGTGGAGATCATTTCAGAAAGAAGACCGTTACTGGGTATTGACGCAAGTTATTCAAAGTTTAGCTCATAACCCCAAAGCTTTTAACGCTGGACTGAACCGTTTAAAAGAAGTAGCAACTAGCCTATTTGAGGAAGCAGGGATTATTCAGCTTGAACTGAACTATTTGGTCGACATGGATACAAGCAAACGACCTAAGAACATTCAAGAAACAGTTGAGTATTTACTTGCAGAAATAGAGAAAAATGAAGGATATCAAATTTGGCAAGCACCGGCTTTGGCAGCCAAAGCAAAACACTGCATAGCCTTAAATGAGTTTAAATCTGCAAGTCGTTTTTTTAAGGAGGCACTAGATGCTTGCAGTGAGAGAAGTTATGGCCCACTAAGGGGGTTTATAGCCAGAGATACTTTGGCAACTTTACTACAAATTGAAAAACTCAACAAAAATAATCATGAACGGTATTTACGTGAAATGATGGCTAACGATGTTTTTGAAATAAAAAACCCTTTTATTGAAGTAAGGCTGGAAAGCGTCGCGCGTGATTTAAATACTTACTTTTGGGATGAACTCTACAAGCCTTATCATAGAATCGCAAAGCTTAAGCCAGCGACAGATAGCCCCTTTTTGAGAAAAAACCACTGATTAAATATTTAGGTTGAGCAAAGCGATTCATCTATAGTCAATAACATGAAAATTAGAAGAACGATAAAGGATTAACACACGTGAAAAACGAAGAATTTGTGGATGAAGTACTAAGGAAAGTAGGAAGGAACGTGGTTCTTTTTCAACAGCTTGAGCAACTGTTTAAGTTTATTGTCGCTAATGGCAATCTCGCTGGATTTACCAGTGAAATCAAAACACTAAAACAACAACAGGAAAACAAAGTAAATAAGCAAACGATGGGGACCTTGGTTGGGGAATATGTCGAAAGTTCAAACCCAATGTTAGAGGCTGGCTCGCACGAGCCCGAGCAACTGGATGAAGCATATTTATCATTCAGTTTCAGGATTAAGTTTGATGAAGATTATTATCAAAGTCAGAAAGCAACTCTCGCCCAATTAGTCTCAGATAGAAATGATCTGATTCATCATCTATTACCTCGCTTTAATATAAATTCTGCTAAAAGTTGCGAAGCGCTAGGCCAAGAACTTGATGAACAGGCAGAAAAAATTAGGCTCGAAATCAAAAACGTACAATCAGTTGCTAAGGCTTTGCACAAAGGACGAGAGGAATTAGGTGATTACTTGCAATCCGAGAAAGGCAGAAAAGAACTAGAATTATCTTTTTTAAGGCAAAGCCATTTAGTACTTATGCTTGGAGACATCGCCACTCAAATAAGTAGAGAAGACGGGTGGGCTTTAATTAGCTCAGCTGGCCACCTAATCAAGGAACATGCACCAGAAGAGCTTGAGAAAATGAAAGAAAAGCATGGATATAGCTCACTAAAGAAACTTATCCAAGCCAGTAAAATTTTTGATATACACGAAGAAGCCACACCAAAAGGAGGAGCTAGAATTTTGTATAGATTGAAAGCGGAATGGGTAACTTGAGTCATTCAATATGCCAATTGCAAACAGTAGGAAATTGTTCACAACTGTCAATCACTATGGCTCACCTAACTTGCGGGCTATGGCACAAACGTCTCACATAATTTTGACCGGCGTATGACCGCTATTGCCGTGAACTTGTCATACGACTTAGCCAACACGTATGAACGTTGATCGCTCAACCCCCCTAGGCAGGTTATTGGCAGACCCGTATGTACAATGTTGGTAACAGCCTCGATTTTTCACTTCTTAATTACCAACAAAACTTGGTTATACCTTACCAATATTATTGCTTTTGTTAATACATATTAACACAAACTGGCTCTGATTTTGGCTAGCTAAAGTGCCAAAAGCTTGCTGCCAGCATAAGTTGACTATTCATTAGCTAGCTTGTTATTTACGTCAAACAAATACGCGTTTTCTTTCATAACATCAATTATATTCGGCTCGCCGACCTGATCATCCGTATCCCCCCTTTCGGGATAATCAAAACGGTCACGATAATGCCGCCAACTGGCAAGTAAAATTCGACAAAGCCAAGCAACAAGCCAACACGGCCCTAGCAAAACAACAGACCGATAACATCATCGAACTGGTACTGACCAGGCTATATAAGCTTCGTAATCAAATCATTTACGGCGGTGCTACTTAGAACAGACATGTGAACCGCAGCCAATTGAATGATGGAGTTAGTCTTCTGGGCAAACTGGTACCCATAATTATTGAAGTGATGATGGATAATCCCCAGGCATTGTGGGGCGAGGCGAATTATCCTGTGGTGGGTTAGGGCTTATAAAACCGAGAAAATAAGCCGACCGAACAAAGCACGTTTATGATTGACAACAAGAGCCATGAGTCGTAGATTATCCGCTAATCAAAATGATTACGTTTTGAAGTTAACGTTAGATGTCGCAGTCGTAGTAGATAAGGAAGTATGCAGAATAACGAACTTGAACAGCTCAACTTTGCCCAGAAGCGCCGCCTGGCGTTTATCGACTTTTTATTGTTGTTTAAAGGCTCCTTTTCCCGTGGTGACTTAACTAATAAATTTGAAATGGGTATGGCCAATGCTACGCGAGATATTGCGCTGTATCGTGAACTGGCACCAGATAACTGCGAGTTTGATAATCCAGGTAAACTCTATCGCCAAAGCAAGCTCTTTAGCCCTTTATTTGAGCATGACGCCCGCAAAACTCTGGTCAAGTTAGCCAATAACATTAGTGATGGTTTTGATGCCATCGGCGATATACAGTTTCCCGTCGAAGCCCCAAGCCAGCTTAACGTGCCGGATATTTTTATCGTCGCCCGTCTGGTGCAGGCCATACTCAATAAAAAAGCGGTTAGTGTAATTTATACCTCTTTAAGCAGTGGCTCAGCCAGCCGTGAACTGGTGCCCCATAGTATTATTGATAACGGATTGCGTTGGCATGTAAGAGCCTTCGATCGCAAATCCTCTTCGTTTCGCGATTTTGTGCTCACCCGTATCAGCAAGGTAAAACTACTCGACGACAGTGACGACAAAGCGCCCGAACAACATGAAGTCAAACTCGAAGATCATCAGTGGCAGCGAATTATGCCACTGCAACTGATACCACACCCCAACAATGTGCAGTTTCCCACTGCTATAGAAATGGATTACGGCATGAGTGCTGGCGTGCTTAATCTAAACGTACGAGCCGCTTTGGCCGGTTATTTGTTAAGACGCTGGAACGTGGACTGCACCGAAGATGCCAGATTAATAGGCGGCGAATACCAGCTTTGGCTGCGCAACCAACAAAGTCTTTACGGCGCTGAGAATTTGGCGATAGCGCCGGGATATAAAACAGATATGGAGGTCAATAATGGTTAAGTTAGAAGACATAAAAAAAGACGCACAAATCAGAGGTATTCAGGCTGAAGAGATTGTGCGAGTGGTGCAAGTGGAGGCGATTGGTGCCGATGCCATTACTGTTTATTACAAAGACAGTCAGGGTCAATTGGGCGAGCAGATGCTGTTTCGCACTGACGAAGTAAGGCTGGAACTCGCTAAAACCGGTCGCCCTTGGGCGTTTGATGCTCCTGGTGCAGAATTTAAGCTGGGCCTCGAAGCTTACCGTATTACACAGGCAGCGCTGTTTGATCCAATGATGGCCGTTCATACCTCGAACGTTGACCCTTATCCTCATCAGATTTCCGCAGTCTATGAGCATATGTTACCCAAACAGCCCCTGCGCTACGTCTTGGCAGACGACCCAGGTGCGGGTAAAACGATTATGGCGGGCTTACTCATTCGTGAGTTACTCATGCGAGCTGATGCTAAACGTATTCTAATCGTCTCGCCCGGCTCACTCACCGAGCAATGGCAAGATGAACTATTAGAAAAATTTGGGGTAACCTTTGATATTTTTAGTCGTGAAAAACAAGAGCAATGCGCATCAGGCAACTACTTTGATGAGACGGACCAGCTTATTTGTCGGCTCGATCAACTCTCCCGAAATGAAGACTTCCAGGAGAAGCTTAAAAATACCGAATGGGACTTAATCATTGTTGACGAGGCCCACAAACTATCCGCCAATTATTTCGGCAATAAGGTTAATAAAACCAAACGCTTCCTGTTAGGGGAATTGCTCGGCTCTATTACTCGCCACTACTTACTGATGACAGCAACACCGCATAACGGTAAAGAAGAAGACTTCCAAATTTGGCTATCGTTGCTCGATGGTGATCGCTTTTATGGTAAATTCCGTGAAGGTGCCCATAAGGTCGACGTAACAGACATGATGCGTCGCATGGTTAAAGAAGAGCTGCTCAAGTTTGACGGTACGCCACTGTTTCCAGAGCGCAGTGCCTACACGGCTAACTATGCCTTATCGCCGCCAGAGGCATCACTTTACGAGCAAGTTACCACCTACGTGCGCGAAGAAATGAATCGTGCAGATAAACTCGACGGTAAAAAGAAGAATAATGTTGGTTTTGCCCTAACCATGCTGCAACGCAGATTGGCCTCTAGCCCTGAAGCAATCTATCAATCATTAAAAAGACGACGAAAACGTTTAGAAGCAAGGCTTGAAGAAACCAAATTATTAGCAAGGGGGCAGGCTGTTCAGCGAGAAGGTATTGCTGAAACACTGGCTGAATATACCGCTAATAATAAAAACGGTTTGCCTGACAATTATGACGAGTTGGATGAAGATCTCAGTGCAGAGGAATACGAGTTATATGCCGAGCAAGTTGTGGATCAAGCATCCGCGGCAGAAACTATTCCCGAACTTGAAGCCGAAATCCTGAGTCTTAAGGATCTTGAATACCAATCGCTCACCGTTGTGCAATCTGGTAACGATAAAAAATGGGAAGAACTCTCTTGCCTGTTACAAGATAAGCCTGAAATGTTTACGGTGAGCGGAAGCAGAAGAAAGCTAATCATCTTTACCGAACACAAAGATACCCTCAATTACCTAGTAACCAGGATCGGCGACATGCTTGGCAATACCAATGCAGTGCGCACCATTTCTGGGGCTACTAATCGCGATGCCAGACGAAAAATTCAGGAAGAATTCCGTAACGACCCCGAAGTTGTGGTGCTGGTAGCAACCGACGCTGCAGGCGAAGGCGTTAATTTACAAAACGCCAATTTAATGGTGAATTATGATTTACCCTGGAATCCAAATCGATTGGAGCAACGTTTTGGTCGTATTCACCGAATCGGCCAAACAGAGGTGTGCCACCTTTGGAACCTCGTAGCCAGTGAAACTCGTGAAGGGGAAGTTTTCCAAAAACTGTTCGACAAAATAGAAATCGAAAAGAAAGCGTTGGGTGGAAAAGTATTCGACATATTGGGTGAGGCCTTCGATAACATCTCCCTAAAAGAGCTATTAGTGCAAGCAATACGTTATGGGGAAGACCCTAAAACCAAAGCAAAAATGAATGAGGTAATTGAAGGCGCGCTCGACTCAGAACACCTGAAAGAAATCATCAAACGCAATGCACTGGTCGATCAGCATATGGGGCTAGATGAACTTTATGCGGTAAAAGAAGAAATGGAAAAAGCTGAAGCACGTAAACTGCAACCCTATTTTATTCGTGCATTTTTTACCGAAGCCTTTCAAACCTTAGGTGGTGAAACCCGTGCGCGTGAAGCGGGTCGTTTTGAGGTGCGCTATGTACCCGCAGCCCTTCGTGAGCGGGATCGTATTATCGGCGAAAGTCGAACGCCTGTGCTCAAAAAATATGAACGCATCTGTTTTGAAAAACAACATGTTCGCCAGCCCGGCAAACCCATGGCAGATATGATCCATCCTAGTCATCCGCTGATGCATTCAGCAACCGATTTAGTCCTACAAGCACATAGGCCAAAGCTCAAACAAGGTGCCGTATTAGTCGACCCCAATGACGACAACACCGAACCCAAAGTTTTATTTATGGTAGACCACACTGTGCGAGAGAGTGGTCATGATGGTGTAGTGGCATCACGGCGTTTACAGTTTGTTGAAATTGATGAACAGGGTAAGGCCACCAATGCAGGTTGGGCACCACACTTAGATTTGCAAGCCATTGACGATTACGATCACAAACTGGTGGCAGACATACTACAAGCAGACTGGCTCAATAATAATCTAGACGCAATGGCACTTAACCATGCTTCTCAACAATTAGTGCCAGAGCATTATGCCGAAGTTAAAGACCGGCGAGAAAGGCAGGTGACTAAAATTCATGCAGCAGTGAGGGAACGCCTAGTAAAAGAAATCAATTACCAGCAGGATCGTGCAATTAAATTGCAACTTGATGTTGAAGCCGGAAAACAACCACGTGTCGCACCAGAACAATTTAAACGCAAGGCGGAAGAGCTGGCCGCCAGGTTGGAGCAAAGAGAAAGCGAATTGATAGCCAGAAAAAATGTGGTCTCCAGCACACCAGTGGTCATAGGCGGAGCATTGGTCATACCCCAGGGTTTATTGTCATTGCGCAAAGGTGATACGCCGTTTGCCATTGATGCCGCTGCCCGTGCACGGGTGGAACGAGTGGCCATGAATGCCGTCATGCAAGCAGAGCAAGCATTTGGTCATTGTGTTACCGATGTCGGCGCTGAAAAGTGTGGTTGGGACGTGACTTCGCGCCCACCCGTTAATGCCGACGGCTCCATCAAGCCAGACCGCCATATTGAAGTAAAAGGCCGCTCCAAAGGCCAAAGCACCATTACCGTGAGTCGAAACGAAATAATTTATGGCTTAAACCAAGCTGAAAAGTTTATTCTAGCCATTGTTGTAGTCGATGCAGACTCGCATGAAGGTCCGTATTACGTAAAAAATCCTTTTAATGTCGAACCTGATTTTGGCGTAGCCAGCATTAATTATGATCTCAGTGATCTGTTATCGAAGGCTGTAAAGCCGGAGCATAGTTTATGAAATTAGAAAAAATAACGCTGGAAAATTTTCGCTGCTATCAGCATTTGGATATTGATCTCCACTCAAACATCACAGTATTGACTGCAAACAATGGTCAAGGTAAAACGTCAATTCTAGATGCAATTCGTATTGCGCTGTGGCCATTTATCAGTCAATTCGATTTAGCAAAAACAGCCTACGCTGACCCAGCCAACACCATTATCATTGATGATGTGAAAATCTCAAAATCCGCTGAGCAGAGATCACCAATATTCGGTGCATTGGATGAAATGGCGAGACAATTTCCTTCATCCATTACAGCAGTTGGTTGCTACAAAACAGGAATAAGTAGTTGGCAACGTTATCGTGATAGCGAGGCTAAAAAATCACAAACCAAAGATGATGTAGGTGCAAAGGCATTAAAAGATTCGGCTAGTGAACTTCAAAGTACAATAAGAAATTTAAGTTTGCCACCTAGAACTTTGCCGGTATTTGGATATTACGGAACAGGTCGCCTATGGCGGGAAAAGCGACTTATGGATGGTAAGAAAGGTGCAAAAGAAAGAAATAACGAACAGATAAGAACCTTTGCTTATCGTGATTGCTTAGACCCAGCATCCAGTTTTAAACAGTTTCAAGATTGGTTTACTTCAGCGTACCTAAAAGTTATGGAGTATCAAATCAAACAGTTAGAGGATGGCGCAACGTTTATCGAAGTACCTAACGAGTTACGCCGTCCGGTAAAAGTAGTTCAAGATGCGGTAAACGAAGTGTTAAAACCGGTAGGTTGGCAGAACCTCCAATACAGCGAAAAATACGATAAATCGTTAGTCTTGAAACATCCAAATCATGGCGTGATGAAAATATCTCAATTAAGTGACGGCATTAAAAATATGTTAGCGATGATTGCTGATATCGCTTATCGCTGCGTATTACTCAATGGGCATTTACAAGACCAGGCCGCTAAGCAATCCCCAGGTGTTGTTATGATTGATGAAGTGGATATGCATTTACACCCGCAATGGCAGCAAACAGTTATAGCCTCCCTGCGTCAGGCATTTCCAAATATTCAATTTATTGTAACGACTCACAGCCCCCAAGTTCTGTCTACAGTGCCGGCAGAAAGTATTCGCGTTATCAAACACGAAGTTGATATCAATACAGATGAAATCATTTCGACAGCTAATCCACCAACAAAACAAAGCCGGGGGGTAGCCAGTGCAGATGTTATGGCAGAATTACAATTGGTCGACCCTATCCCAGATGTAGAAGAAGCTTACTGGCTAACTCAATACAAACAACTCGTTACCCAACACGGACATGAAAATGTTCAAGGAAACCTATTAAAAGAAAAAATCATTGAACACTTTGGTGAGTCTCATCAAGAATGGCTCGAATGCGAACGATTGATTCGCTTACAAGCCATGAAGGCCAAACTGCCAAAGCGCAACAATTAAGGGGCGAAGATGCATAAACTAAATCGCCCTATACCGCCAACATGTTTGTGCCAGTATCAACATGGAAGAGATAATTGGGGCAATGTTACGCCAGAACACAAAAGTGAAATCTGGCTAAAGCTCGACGAAATGCAGCAGTATCGCTGCGCTTACTGTGAAGCTGAAATAAAAACAGACCGAGCTAACAGTAACTCACACATAGAGCATTTACGCCAGCGCAGAGCCAATAGTTATCCTCAAGGAACTTTTCTGTGGAGCAATATATTTGGCTCTTGCAACCGTCAAGACAGTTGTGGCAAGCATAAAGACTACCTACCGCGATATATCCATGAAGACCTTATCAAGATAGACGACGAAGACCCTGAAGCGTTTCTTGAGTTTTTATCGGACGGCAATGTCGTACCAGTCAAAGGATTAAACCCTAATCAGAAACATCGTGCTGAGGAAACAATTCGCATATTTAATCTAAATGGTGCCTTACGCAAAATTCGAGAATCAGCTGTAAAAGGCTATATGCAAACAGCAGAAGAACTTGCAAGCTATGCCGCAGAATTCGACGAAGCCGAATGGTTGCCACTGCTGCAAAACGAATTAGACAATATAAAAAAATTGCCTTTTACTACAGCCATTAAACATGTGTTGCTACCGGCATGAGAGAATTAAATGACCAAAATTTATAGCCCAAAAAAACTGATCGAAGTGGCATTGCCGTTAGATGAAATTAATATTGCTTGCGCCCACGAAAAACAACCAGGTATAGGTGCTCACCCAAGAGGGTTGCATCTTTGGTGGGCTCGCAGGCCATTGCCTGCAGCTCGTGCAGTGATTTTCTCACAAATGGTTAACGACCCTGGCTACCAACAAGGTGATGGTTTTAAGTACGGCGTCAATAAAAATGAAGCCGAAATAAAGCGGGAAAAACTGTTTCAAATTATTCGCGATTTAGTCAAGTGGGAAAACACAAATAACGAAGAGGTGATTAATCGTGCTCGCGAAGCCATTAAAGAGAGTTGGTGTGAAACCTGTTATTTAAACCGCAATCATCCTCAAGCGTCCGAATTGTTTAACCCTGACAAACTACCAGCCTTTCACGATCCTTTTGCTGGTGGTGGTGCTATCCCATTAGAGGCACAACGCTTAGGACTAGAAAGTTATGCCAGTGATTTAAACCCTGTGGCAGTCATGATCAACAAAGCCATGATCGAAATTCCACCGAAGTTTGCAGGTCAGGCACCTGTTGGCCCAATACCAGACTCAGATAAGACTAACAAAAAGAAAGCAACCAAAGATGCTTTTGAAGATTGGAGTGGTGTAAAGGGCTTGGCCGAGGATGTTCGGCGTTATGGCCATTGGATGCGCGAAGAAGCCATGAAGCGTATTGGACATTTGTACCCCAAGGTTCTGATCACCGATGAGATAATCGCTGAGCGGCCTGATTTAAAGGCCTATGCGGGAGAAGAGTTAACTGTAATCACTTGGATATGGGCACGCACGGTCAAAAGTCCTAACCTAGCTTTTAATCATGTAGATGTTCCTTTAGCTTCGAGTTTTGTGCTTTCTAGTAAGAAAGGCAAAGAAGCTTATGTTCAGCCTGTTATTGCTGGTGATACCTATCATTTTGAAGTGAAAGTAGGGAACCTTCCAACTGAGGCAAAGTTAGGAACCAAAGTAGGAAATGGTGGAAACTTTAAGTGCCTAGTATCTGGAACTCCTATACCTGTTAAAGCGATTCGCGAACAGGGGCAGCAAGGTACATTTAGTAAGCGTTTAATGGCTGTAGTTGCAGCGGGGAAATCAGGGCGAGTTTATCTGGCACCAACATTAGCAATACAAAAGGTTGCGGATTCAGCCCATTCAAAATGGGGGCCAACTACACAGATAAATCACAACCCTCGGGATATTAGAACTCAATTATACGGCTTGAATCAATATGGTGATCTTTTCACTCCGCGACAATTATTAGGGCTAACCACTTTTTCAGACTTAATTGATGAAGCTCGGATTAAGGCCATTAGTGATGCAAAAGCGGCTGGTATGAGAATAGATGAGTTAGGGATTGATCAAGGAGGAATGGGAACCACCGCTTATGGCGAAGCACTATCCGTATATTTAGCTTTTGCATTAGATAGACTTGCTGACTACAACAGCAGTATTGCTACATGGAAGGCTTCTGGTGAGCAAGTAATGCAAACATATAAGAGACAGGCACTGCCTATGACATGGGATTTCCCTGAATCAAATATTATGGGAGATAAGTCGATATGCTGGCTCAAAGCGATAAAGTATACATCTGACAATTTAAATGCTTGCACTAAGTTAAATTCGCTTGTACCAGGTATTGTATTACAAGCGGATGCTGCAACACAAAATGTTTCAACAAACAAGGTTATTTCGACCGACCCTCCTTACTACGATAATATTGGCTATGCGGACTTATCTGATTATTTCTATGTTTGGATGCGCCGTTCTTTAAAAACTGTATTTCCAAATTTGTTTGCGACATTGGCGGTACCTAAACTAGAAGAATTGGTTGCGACTCCTTATCGACATGGTAGTAAGGAAAAAGCCGAAACATTCTTTTTAGATGGTATGACAAAAGCCATTCATAGAATGGCTGAGCAAGGTCATCCAGCATTTCCGGTCTCAATTTACTATGCGTTCAAGCAATCCGAAACCAAAGAAGGTAGTACATCTAATACAGGTTGGGAAACATTTTTAGAGGCGATTATTTTGGCTGGATTTTCTATTGATGGTACCTGGCCAATGCGTACTGAATTAGCTAATCGTATGATTGCTGCTGGTACAAATGCTTTGGCTTCGTCGGTAGTGCTAGTTTGTAAAAGAAGGGCGGTTAAAGCTCCATCGATCTCTCGCCGAGATTTTCAACGTGAACTGCGGGAGCAAATGCCCGACGCTTTGGAAGCCATGATTGGAAGCGAAACAGGCTCCACGCCCATCGCCCCGGTGGATTTAGCCCAGGCAGCCATTGGACCAGGTATGGCTATTTATTCTAAATACGCGGCGGTACTGAACCAGGATGGCAGTAATATGAGTGTACACGAAGCACTGATTTTAATTAACCGCGCCATTACCGAATACTTAAACCCCGACAGCGGCAACTTTGATGCCGACACCCTCTTTTGTGACGACTGGTTTAGCCAATACGGCTGGAGTGAAGGCCAGTTTGGCGAGGCGGATACTCTGGCACGCGCCAAAGGCACTTCGGTAGAAGGTGTGCGTGATGCCGGTGTCATTGAAGCCGGTAGTGGTAAAGTACGTTTATTAAAGTGGAGCGAATATCCCAGTGATTGGGATCCTAAAACCGACTCCCGCACCCCTATTTGGGAAGCTTGCCACCAGTTAATTCGTGCTTTAAATCAACAAGGTGAAAGTGCAGCAGGTGCCTTATTGGCTCGTATGCCAGAGCGTGGTGAACCTATTCGCCAGTTAGCTTATCACTTATACACACTATGTGAGCGTAAAAAATGGACAGAGGAAGCCCGCGCCTATAACGAATTGATTGGGTCCTGGCATGGGATTGTAGCTGCCTCACACGAGGTTGGACATAAAGACGAACAAGCTGGATTTGGCTTTTAAGGGAGATTAGTAATGAGTTTAAAACCATGGCGCGAAATTGCACGCCCACACAAAGACGTATTAGACGGTACATTTAAACAATCTGAATTTGCCGCGGATATTACCCAGGTAGCCAATGGTACGGCACCGGCTGAATATCAGGACGCCAAAAAATTCTTTTCTCGGACGTTTATTACTGAAGGAATGCGATTACTGTTGATTTCAGTGTCTCAACGCTTGGCTGGTTTAGGCGGCGACCCGGTTATTCAACTACAAACTGCCTTTGGCGGTGGTAAAACCCATACTATGCTGGCGGTATTACATTTAGCCAGAAGAAGTGTGAGTACCAATGAATTGGAAGGTGTATCTCCTTTGTTGGATCAGGCAGGTATTCATGACTTGCCTGCAGCCAAAGTGGCGGTATTAGATGGGATCAACATGTCAGTCAGCCAGGGGAAGAGTCACGGGACTCTTGTAGCCAACACTTTATGGGGTGAAATGGCCTGGCAACTACTGGGTGATGAAGGTTACAACTTGGTGGCGGCCAGTGACCGTGATGCTACAGCGCCAGGCAAAGACGTATTGGTGGCCTTGCTAACTCAAGCAGCACCTTGCGTGGTGTTGGTTGACGAATTACAAAAATTCTTTAGCGATCTAACGCCCGGTAAGCAGCTCAATGCAGGCAGTTACGAAAGCAATTTGAAGTTTATCCAGGCCCTCACTGAAGCGTTTAAAGCGGTGCCCAATGCCATTTTGTTGGCATCTCTCCCCGAATCAGAAACAGAAGCTGGTGATGCTTTTGGGCAGAAAACATTGGTAGCACTTGAAAAACATTTTGGCAGGGTGGAAGCTGTTTGGAAGCCGGTAGCAACAGAGGAGGCCTTTGAAATTGTGCGCAGACGCCTGTTTGACCATGCGGGGGAACGGGCTCAGGTTGAAGGTATTAGCCGCCAGTTTTGTGACTATTATCGCCTGCATGCGCAGCACTTTCCCGTGGAAACTCAGTCGAACCAATATTTCGAGCGTATGTGTCATTCGTACCCCATCCATCCAGAGATTTTTGACCGTTTATATGAGGACTGGTCAACCCTGGATAAATTTCAAAGAACTCGCGGTGTGCTGCAATATATGGCAGTTATTATCAATCGCTTATGGAATGACAATAATCAGGACGCACTCATTTTGCCAGGGTCTGTGCCATTAGATGACAGTTTAGTTAGAAATAAAAGTATTCATTATTTACCTCAGGGGTGGGAGCCTGTTATTGAGCGTGAAGTCGACGGTACACGTTCTGAACCACATAGAATTGACGGTGATGATACGCGTTTTGGTAGCGTACAAGCAGCGCATAGAACGATGCGCACGATATTCTTAGGGAGCGCCCCTGCAGGAAAAGATCAGGTGGTTAAAGGTATCCAGCTTGAACGAGTATTGCTTGGTAGCACACAACCAGGCCAAACTGTAGGGGTGTTTGTAGATGTACTGAAAAGGTTGCGCGACCGCTTGCATTACCTCTATTCAGATCAGGACAGGTTTTGGTTGGATACTAAGCCTAATTTGCGTAAGGAGATGGAGAGCCGAAAACAAAATATTGATAAGTTGATGTTAAAAGAAGAACTCAAAAAACGTGTGAGTAGCGTTTTCGCCCGTCAACATATATTTGCCGGGATCCATGTCTTTACCGATTCCAACGATGTACCCGACGATTATGGGACAGGACCGAGATTAGTAGTGCTGGCACCTAACGAAGGGTATAGCCGCACGGACGCTACTGCTGCGGTTAATGCTGCCGAAAAGATTTTACAATTCCGCGGAGAACAGCCACGCCAAAAACGTAATCGTTTAGTTTTCCTGGCCGCCGACTATGATGTTGTCAGCCGATTAAATGATAGCGGAAGAACGTATTTGGCATGGAGGGAAATTGTATTAGACCTCCAGGAAGACAGGCTCAATCTTGATGCTTTTCAAGCAAAAATTGCAAAGAAAAGCGCGGAGGCAGCTGAAAGAGCATTGACACAAATGGTGCGAGAAACCTATAAGTGGATAATTTGTCCCCAACAATTTAAGCCTACCGACCAAAAAATTGACTGGGAGCCGGTCGCTGTATCAACCAACGCATTAAACCTAGTACAGGAAATTGAAAACAAACTGCGAGAGGAAGAGTGGCTAACCACAGAGTGGTCACCGATACATTTACGAAACTTGATGGCGCAGTGGTACATCAAAGACGGCCAAAAAGACGTAAGTGCATTAAAGATTTACCAAGACACTTGCCACTATCTTTATTTACCGAGACTGGTCAATGACCAGGTTTACAAAAATGCACTGACTAAGGGCCTTGAAAACGAAGACTTCTTTGCGTATGCGGCAGGTAAGGACGGTGACCACTATCTGGGCTTCCGTTTTGGTAACAATGGTTTGCCAACCTTGGATGAATCCTGTTTGCTAATCGACCGAGACGCAGCCTTAGAATACCGAGAACGCACAAAACCAGCCCCACAACCGGAGCCCACTCAAACTGTTGGCAGTGGGGATGCTTTTACACCTACGCCGATGAGTGGCCTAAATGGTGGACTACCTCAACCAACATCATTAGGCGAGCCACCACAAACCGATTCAATCAAAACAGCTGTTAAGCGACAGTTCTATGGCAACATTGACCTAGACCCGGTTAAGGCCAAAATGGACTTTGCCACCATCGTTGATGAAGTGGTGCAGCAATTTACTGCCAAGCTTGGTGTTGATGTATCTATAACTGTTGAGATTCAAGCTAAGTCAAAAGATGGCTTTGATGAAGCGATGCAGCGCACTATAAAAGAAAATTGTAATGTGCTGCGTTTTAGTAGTGCTGAGTTTGAGGAAGATTAATGTCAACTGGCGGTGTTGGCTGATTTAACAACCAACACCTCCATAGATCCAGCGTTGTGTTAGTGCTCAAAGCCAATGCGCAGGTATGACTAACTCAAACGATTTAGCCGCATACTTAAGCCTTGAAATGATTTCCTGATGTTTGGCTTGATCATAGTTTTGATTCGCCTTGCGCTGCTCGAGTATTTTTTGAAGCAGCGGCAGGTTAAACATCTTAAGTAGGTGGAGGTTTTTCCAGCTTGGCTGACCAAAAAGGTTATAGATAACCTCGGTACCATCACGCTCACTGGCAAGACGTTTTTCACCAGTGATTAACGCTTCAGCCTTTTCGGCTTCGTCACGGTCGTCGTAGGTATTGAGTAGTTTCATTAAAAATAATAAGATTTTACTATAAGTAGCGTGATATTAACTTGGTTGAGATGCTAATGACAAATAACGGATTACATTATTGGCTATAAAAGCCAAATCAGGATAAGTTTGGTGTAGGTTAAGCCCGAAAGATACTGGCAATACAATAAAGCGTGGCCAATATTAATTGATCATTACACCATTATTCAGGTTGGCACAATATTGGGTAGCTTCCTTCACTCCAATATGAAGGGATAATCTCCACAACTTTTATACACTCAGTACACTCAGGAAAACTGTTAACACGTTACCTGAGTGTTCTGAGTAGTAGTATTAAATATCTAACAACTTCGATTCATGCAGATACTCGTTTCGTCGCCAGCACTGAGTTTTAGATTTATCCGTTGTATCCTCATAAAGAAACCCACATTGAACCAACAATAGTATCCCCAACTCAGCGAGCTTGGAGTTCCTACCAATAATGATCCAACCTTTTTGAGCTACCTCCCTAACTGTGATTTTTTCGTCTAGCTTACTAATATTTTTTAGAATAACTTGAGCACACTCAGCAGCAATGTTGACATCAACATCAAGAATTTTTAACGTATGACTCTCTAGATAAACAGCATAATTAATCGCCATTTTTATGTCGTTTTCTTCTAATGCTCTAGAGTCTTCAATTTCATCAGAATCGTAACTCTGAATCACTTTAAAAATCGTCGCAAGTGTTGGTACTATTGTCTCAAATCCTGAGTAGAAGTGGCGAGTTAAGTCTGGAAGATTCAGGTCGTTTGTCCTAGCTCGTACGTCTTTCAACCAATTTGAATACAAGTCCTCTGCCGATGGAGTCAAAACAATTTTCCGTTCAATATCGTCAGACTCGCGGTAGACTGCATCCGCAATTTCTAATAATTTTTTGATACTCACTTCAGCTAACTTACTTTCAGGTTCTTCATGCAGTGAAGGCTCAGCATCATTCTCACAATAGAAATTCATCTGAAACATTTTTAGACTGTCTATTGATGAGCTATCATTATCCAATGCAGACTGGATGGACTTTGCCAAAGTCCTGGGCTTACAAGCGCCAACATATGATAAAGATCCAAATTTTGATGTACGGTTATTTCCTATGTCTTTTTCGAGTGCTATACCGCTGTCGCAGTGAAAAGACCCTGTAACAACAGTTTTAAGAACATCATCTTTGCCTTCCATTAAGTTAGCAAGAAAATTAGTAGAGTCACTCTCAAATACACATAATCCATTGGCATTTTTTAACACACACTTTTTTGTGGTACTTGGACTTGTGTTCTTGACGATCAATCTATTTTCATAACAATCCTCAGGAAAATAAACTGACTGCAAATAGTACTCAGCGGCTCCGTCAAATTCGGAGTGCGAAGGTAACCTCATCTTCATTCGATGCGCAGCAGCTAATTCAGCCTTGTCGCGATTGAAGTTCAAACTTTTAATTTCATTGCTTAATAAAGTTTTCGAATACTCATCCATAAATTTTTTATTTGCATGGGATAAGAGGGGCTCAAATACTTTATATGTGATCTCGATGGCTTTGCTGGTGTTAGAGTGTGGTTGCGACACTATCAAACCCCAAATTCCAGTAAACAAATTATTGTACGGAAAATCATTCATTATAACTTTGGTGTCATTGCCAATGCATGCACGCAAAACCCCTAGCAAAATAGGTATTACAACTTCAACTCTACAATCCGCATGCTTTGCAATATAAGATGCTGATTCATAGATATAGCTTGGAACGAAATCAGGTTCAAACTTCCGTAATTCAGCAGTTTGATTGGGAAAGCCCAGTGGAATTGGCATTGGCGTTAAGCCGTCACAATGTTCCAAAATAAATTTTTCTTCTGAATAAACGAATAATTCCGTATTTTGAAGTCTTTTAGAGATGATTTTTGGTTGTTTTAAACCCGGCTTAAAACGCATTGTAAAAGTCCGGCGAAACTTGGCATATTCACAACAACAATCATTGTCCAGGAAGATGTCGGTTATGTTGCTAAAGTTACAACTCCCATTGTCTTCAATGACAATGAACATGTTTAGTAACTGTTCATTGTCAAGCTTGAACAATGCAGGCCTGTACATTGTAATGAGTTCATTTATTTCTAATTTCTGCTCTTTTCCTTTTTGGTATAATTTAAATTTGACATTTAATATTTTGTGCTTTTCATTATTATCTGGCCTTATCCTTAGCTGTAGATGTTGCCTACGATAACCGCTGTTAATAAGAAGGTTAGACGCTTCTTCTGGATTTTCAGCATTTTTGATAATACAAAATCCCCCAGTTGATTTTTTGTATCTAAAAATCATATTCCTGATTGGGATGCCAAGAATTATTGATGACCTTTCAATAAATGTTTTGACGTACGATAGTCGTTTATCAATATCCTTAACGGACTCAGCAGATAGACTCGCTGCCATTGGCAGTGGCGCATTTAGAATCGTTGCCATTGGCACTGGTACATTGCTAGGTTTGTTTGTTTCAATTTTTATATTAATCATTTTTTACCCCTAAATCATTATGTGTCGATTCGACAACACACATATTAAGGATTGACGCGTTAACCGTTACCGTAATAAGCATCTATATTTAAATAAAACAAAATTGGATAAAAACCATTGTAAAACAATGATTTAAGAGTTTTTTTTCGGAGTTTTGTTACTTAAATTTTCAAAATTAATAAAGTTAGCAATTGTAATTCGTTTTATTATTAATAACGAAAATAAAATAACGCCTTATGCTATTGTTTTAACTGTATTTTATTTCAATATTCTTATATATTTTGCAACTACATTTTATTTTTTAAAAAAGTCAAAAATTCGGTGGACAGGATGACAAAACTAGGAACGAAGAAAAAACCAATCCGGTTGCTACCTGACGGCTCACTTAGAACAAAGTTTGTTAAAAGCACATCACATGTTTTCAATAAAAATGAGCTTGTTACTGAGATGAGTAAAATGAAGTCACCTAAGTATGGCTTCGATCTCTATATAAAGAACCTTATTAGAAATCCATATCTTAAGGCGAAAGACATAAGGTTAGGTTTTTTGTTGTTTGATTTACTTACGAATAAGCAATTAGACCCCTTGTTTACTACATTGCCTAAAGAAGAATTTCGTATTTCGAGTATAGGCGAGCAAGGGATCCTTTATTTAGCGGCTTCAAGAGCAGTAAGCGACGGTTATGAGATGATATCAAAGCAGAGCCTATTCGACTTGGCCACACGAAGCAAAATGAGTCTAACGCAGTCAGAAATCATAAAAATACTAAATAAACTTCACAGTTTTTTTTATATAACGTGTACAGAAATATGCAAAGAAAATCTAGCGAGCAATAGGATTGGCTTTAAGTACAAATGCAATGAGTTGCCCTTGTCTATGCAAACTAAAGTAGTGCACATAAGACTAAATCAACGGTTTGAGAAACTTGACTTCACCAATCAGTGGAAAGCAATTAAACGTAAAAAATCAAAGGTGAAAGTTACCTAATAACCCAGGTCAAAAACAGCTCTATTCCTTCCTCAAAAGGCTTGCTAGTATATACATAGCAGTACTGCTAGCACGTCACTTTTCACTCAAATCTAATCAAAATACTCACCAAACTGGAGTTCATATGACTACAGCAAGTCCACTTGCGCTGTATCTAGGCAGGCTTGCGCCTAATAGTCGGCGCTCAATCAGATCTCAGCTATATAAAGTGGCTAATATTATGGAATGGCCACTGGATAAACGCGATGCCATGTTCCATCAAGTCGATTATCAGATGGCATGTCAGATAAAAGTAGAGCTCATTCAGCACGGCTCATCTGCCAAATCGGTTAATCGCGCCATGTCAGCCATTCGAAACGTGGTTAAAGTCGGTGTACTAATGGGTTTAGTGGCGGAAAACCAGCTTATTCAACTCAGTGCCATCAAGCTGGAAAAGACCTCTCAGCATCAAGGTAATCCGCTTAACGCCACGCAAGTGAGTGAGCTATTTGCTTATTTAGCCAAAGACACCAGCATCATCGGCGTGCGTAACATCGCTATTTTCGCTGTGTTACTCGGTGCTGGTCTTCGTCGTAGTGAGTTGGTTGCGCTCAAGCTGAGTGATTTAACACTGTCCGAGAGCCATTTAGTCGTGCAAAAAGGCAAAGGCAACAAACGTCGAACGGCCTTTTTGCCTAAGTGGTGTGTTGAGCATATTCATGCATGGCTATTACTTCGAGACTATGACACTGGTTATGTGTTTAATCCGGTGAATAAGTCTAATCGCGTTAATGTTAATCGAGGTATCACAACCGAAATCGTCTATTTGTTGGTGCGTAACATGGCAAAGCATGTAGGTCTGGCCACGGTATCACCGCATGACTTACGTCGTACCTATATCACTCGCTTATTGGAGCAAAACATCGATTTGAATACGGTGCGCCTAATGGCTGGACACGAAAACATCAGCACCACCGTTGTTTATGACAAGCGTGACAATAAAGTCATGCAAAAAGCAGCGGCAACACTGAGTTACGGCGCATCCAACGTGGCAACATCATGAGTCGTCAGGCTATAACAGCGTTAGCGGCGCACTATGCCACAGCATTGATCACAAACGGTTTAACTGAACGCCAGTTCAAAGCACTGGATACGGACGCGCTGGCAAAGCTCGCTGGCATAACGGTACATCACAACAAACCATTGTCGTTAAAACAGGTTAAGACTGCGCTGGCTACCATCACAAGTGATAGCCTAAACGATGTGGTGTCACATAATGCGCGACTACTTTGTGATGTCTATCGAGTGCCTGTGGCTTGCATGGATATTATTGAATACATCATTGCAATCAGTGCATCGAGTGCGCTGCGGCAACTTATCGATGAGCTGTATTTTAGTGATTTAGCAGACGATATTCATCGGACTTTACTTAGCCAGTTTGGATTAGATGAAAGCACCTGTTTTGAGTATCTCGATAGCTTGACCTCAAGCGGATTTATTCGCTCTTCAACACTCACCGACACCAATGACGTGGTGCTACCAGATAACCAAGTTCGGTTATTAACTGTGTCTAAACTTGCCGATACAGAAGCTTATCTCGCGCACTTATTGGTAAAAAGCCCATCGCCTGTATTTAAAATGAAAGACTTTGCTCATCTGGATATCGATACGCTTTGTCGCTATCTAAATAGTGCATCTAAGCAAGCGCTCAGCGGCGTTAACATTCTGATTTACGGTGATGCCGGAACAGGTAAAACAGAGCTGGCCAGAGCCCTTGCCAAGTCGATATCCAAAAGCCTTTACGAGACACGCACCGCAAGTGATGGACTTAAACAGGCACAAGACAGGTATGACTTAATTGGTCATAGCCGATTGCGTTTGCAATACCTATCTTCGATGCAATTACTGCTAAGCAGTAGCACCACTTCAATGTTTCTGGTGGATGAATGCGAGTCTATCTTTGCCGACAGTGATGAGTATTACGCCAAAGACACATTGCACCGACTGTTAGAAAGTAATCCGGTGCCGTGTATCTGGATAACCAACCATGTTCAATGCCTTGAGCCGAGCTTTATTCGCCGCTTTAAACTGGTGCTTGAAGTCGGTGCCATCGAAGGCAAACACATCGAGCCATTGGCAAAACAGGCGTTTCGTGGTTTAGGTGTTAAGCAAGACTATATCGATACTCTACTCACCACGCCGCATATCACACCAGCACATATAGGCAATGCAGTGCATGTGGCAAAAGCGATAAAGGTATCCGGCCAAGCCGCACAAAAGATGATATCGGATGTTGTTCACAACACGCTTAATGCATCTTCGTTATTGGACACACCACTTCGCTACAAACCAGAAATGCCGTTTGATGCAAGTCTATTAAACTTCAAACAAGGTAATGACGTTACCAAGCAGATAGAAACGGCATTGTGGCATCAAGCACCGGTTCGCATTTTGTTATCTGGCGAGCCTGGCACAGGTAAAACAGCGTATGCGCATTACTTAGCGCAGCAACATGACTTAGCGCTTGTGTCAGTGCGTTGCTCCGACGTTTTAAGCAAGTATGTTGGCGAAAGTGAGTCCAACATAGCCAGTATTTTTAATGACGCACAGCAGCGTGGTAGCGCGTTATTACTGGATGAAGTTGACAGTTTATTAGTGTCACGTGAGCGTGTTAGTGAGCACCATAACATCCAGCTTATCAATGAGCTGTTAACACAAATTGAATGTTTTGAGCAGCCAGTGTTTGCCGCCACTAATTACGCCAAACTATTGGATAAAGCCGTACTGCGCAGATTTGATTTTAAACTCGAAGCGCAGTGCCTAAACGTTGAACAGGCATTCCGGTTATTCAAGCGAGTTTTATCACTTAGACAGATAAGCAAACAGGAACGACAACAACTGTCTAGGTTAACCAATTTAACCGCAGGTGATTTCGCTATTGTGGCGCGTCGCATGCGGTTTCAACCCGATGGTGATTTTCGGCAACAGGCATTGACACTGCTTATCGAAGAAAACCGTCACAAGCAACCCAACCAACCTATCGGTTTCATCTAGAAGCCACACTAACCCAAAAGGTAAACAACATGACTACATCTTTATTGAGTTCTCTCAAGGTTACTGCTCGCCCTAAAATCGAGCCTAAACTACCGATTATCGGTAAACGTATGAAGCTGATTGAGAAACTAGAGCAACAACAGGAAATGGCAACCTGCATGCTGGAAAACAAACCGTTTGAAGCATTCAGAGAAAAGATGGTGAAAGATGCCGTTACCGGAGAGCGCACCAAACAAAGACGCGCCGTATCCATTAAGCCTTGGTATTACGATAGCGATGGTCACTACTTCTTAGAAGTCAAAGTGAACAACAAGCCTATTGATATTCAAACAGGTAAACCTGCCATCGATGTTGGCGATAAAGCAGACCTACCAAAAACCATCGAGACGATTATCCTTGCCGTCGAACAAGGTGAGCTGGATAGTTTCATCACGGCCAAAGTGGTAATAGGTAAAAAGGCCACACCAGCCAAGCCTGATACCGCTAAAACATCAGGTAAACCTTAATTTCTTAGTCGACTCAGTGAACAGCTGTTCATTGGGAATAGCTGCTTCTCTTTTAATTTTTCTATTCAACAAGATGTCGTGGAGCGCTTCAACGCTTATTGATGGCAATCCACTGTCAGGCATTACTTACGACAAGTTTAGAAAGTCGAATGAATAGACATGCTCCATTTACTTGCATGCTAATAAATTAGTATTTGCAGCACATTGCCATCTGCAAGTGCCAACCAATCAAGCACCCTTTTTTCTACAAAACCAATCTAACTTTAAAGAGAAATCATTATGCACATTAACTATGACGGACTGGCGTTGCCTGTTTCTAAATCACTTGCCGATGCCTTAATAGCGATCATCGACCAAGACAAACTCACTGGCGAAGCGGTCACGATAAACTTTCGTGATCCGGATTACTCAGCCGAAAAAGGTGGTTTTCATCCGGTGGAGATAAGACTAGAGAAACGAAGTGATGCGTGGCAGTTCTGCTACATCACCGACTTTTGTTATGTAGGAAGTGGATACACCGCTGAACTGGCCAAAGACCTCGACTTCGATTTTCAGGCTGGTGTGTTTCAAAACCTGTTCGGTGTCTTTCCTATCGAGCAAGCAACAGATATGTATCAGATTTGGGAAAGCAACTTTTTGCATTACTGGCAGGAAATGGAAGTTTTTAACGTTGTTTTTAATAGTGCCGGTTAGAAGTGTCAAACTGCCGATCTAAGGATGATATGTAATGAAGCGTCTACTTTAAATTGATAGAGTAGACTCTTCGTGGTGATGCAAGCCAATGATTAATATATACCAATAGCTTGAATTAATTAGGATTAAAGAATGAGTCGGCAAGCAAGAGATATAGAAGACCAAAATCAACATGAAAGAATGGCTGAAGTCAGAAGTTACAAAAGGCGGCCAGAAGATATTTCTAATAAGATAAGACGCTGTTCTCGCGATAAACAATTGGTGAAACATACCAATCAAGCTATCGAAAATATTAACAATGCGATTGATACACTCATGACAAATATTGATAGCATCAACAATGAGTCAGCATGGGCGCTTGAGTACAACACGACAGACGAGCTTTTTGACCAGCGAATCAAGTGTCCGCCACACATCTCAAACCATTTAAGAAAATTGCAAAATTTCAAAAACTCAAAGCTCGGAGGCAGGGATATAGCTGATATCAGAGTCATTGATTTGTTCAGATTATTAAACGATTCAGATTTAATGGACACTACGTTGAGAATAATTGACAAAAAAGATCGCCAGCCAACTCTTAAAATTGTTATTAAAACTATCAAGAAAATACATGTTAAAGGTCATGGAAACTATACAATCCCCCCAAAAGTCTTGGATAGTTTCTGTAAAAACAGCTATGTAAAGCCAACTCGCGTTGTTACCGGTTTAATACTCACGTCAGACAGTATCCATGATAAGTTTGAACAAACACTTCCATCATATTCTGAATCGCAGAACAAACTCAGCAATCGTGGCTTTGGCCCAATCGACCCTTACCATAAAGATATGCGAGACAAAAAGAAAAGAAGCATTAAGAAATAAGGGCTTCACTCCAATTAGTCCTTATTTTTTTAGCACTATCATTAGCGAATATGCCACTTTACACATAACAGCTTGATAATTATTTTCACCCAGCACTGCTGAATTGAACAGGCTCATTAGGTTAGCAACTAAGCATCAGGGTAATCATGATTAGAATTCATGATATAAGTCAGCCCGTGATATTATAGTATCCAGTATATTAATGTCTTCGTCGGTTCCCTTTACATAATAGTGCGAAGTGCTTGGACTTTTAATAATAAGTAAATGTTTTCTTGGTCGAGTCAGTGCGGTGTATATTAGACGGCAATAATCCAGCCTTTCATCCATCTTCTGGCCCGCAAAACGCGGGTCAATAACTATACATGCATCACATTCCAGTCCTTTCGCTGCGTGCATAGTCATTACTTTCGTATTCTCATCAACATCGACTAGTTGGTCACTGATTGATTTTTTTTGAGCCTTGGTACGGACTAATATTAGAACGTCACTGGTGTTAAGAGTTTTTAGATATTGCCTGACATTTATCACTGCATCATCGATAGTATTAGCAATGGATAAATACGGTTTACAGCCAGCTTCAGGTTGAGTTGTTCGAAGTTCATGTGCAAATTTACCGGTATGCCGTCGAGCAAAGTTAGTCAGCCTAAGCAAATGGATACTTGCTCTGTGTTGCCGGCCTACTTTATATTCCTTAGCATATTCACAATCGCGAACTAGCTTGTCAATAAGCTCTGGACGGCCCCCACGGAATCGGTAAATTGCCTGAGAGGTATCTCCAACCATTGTCACTGATATATCACTTTCAAGGAGCCTCTTTATAATACGGATTTGCAATCGATTTGAATCCTGCATCTCATCTAACAGCATATGAGTGCAGCAAGATTTTAGTTTCGAAAGGAACTCGGCATCCTTTAGGTGTTTTTCCAACAGTATCAGTACGTCATCGAAATCCCATAACTTCATCTCACGCTTACGAAACTCATAGGCATTAATGACTTTGACCAACTGGTCAGTATGATCTGCTATATTCAGCGTTTCAGCCACTTGAGAAAGTGGTTTGACATCCCTGTTGGCAAGCACAATGGCCTGTTCAACAACTTTTTCTTTTAGACTAGAAAAACCAAGATCTTCGATTATTTTTCTAATAGTGTCCAGACGATAACTGCCGTCTTCGTCTTTGTCTTTGTCTCCGATAAATTGAAACTTTGCAAATAATGACGAGTGTTCGCGAAGACTATCACCGCACCACTTTGTAAAGGTAGAGATAGTCACGTTATGATTGATTGAATGATCTAGTTCTTCAACAGCTCTTAGCTGAAGATCTTCGACAGCATCATTAGTGAATGCTAGACATACTAGCCACTCTTGCTTGCTACTTTGTTGCTCTTGAAGAAATTTCATCCGTTCTAAAAGCAAGCTTGTTTTTCCAGTTCCTGCGCCGCCATATATGACTGTAAGCTTTGCCAGTGAATGCTTGGCTTTATCCCACGAACGGTATACGCCTGTGGCTATGGAAGGGCTCGGCGCATTTGAAATAAGTGGATTTTTCTCAATCTCGCCTAGCCATTCATTATTAAACGACTCAAGCTCACTACTGCTAAATGATTTGGGCTTTCTGATAGTATCAAGCAGCGATTGAGCCAACTCTTTCTTAGCATTATCAAACCATTGAGAATTTAATGTTATAGACGTTTTCTTCTCCTTTCTAGATGTCTTAGTCAGCGGTTGGTAATGAGGTTTACCTGCATAACTACCAGTAATACTTTTATCCTTCAATAGGCGCTTTAATTCCTTATCTGATAAAAATGGTAGTATTTTAGGGTTAAAAAAAGCTAACGGTTTAAAGCTGATATTAACGTCTGGTAGACTGCTAATAGGTAGTGCTTTCTTATTCCCATCACGTCTAGGTCGATAGCGACGCTCAACACGACTCGTCACCGCCAGTTTTTCTACGAATGACTTTTTTTCCGCCAATGGGCTGCCATGTCTTCTATGATGGAATTTTGCTTCTTTTAAAATCTTGTCGTAGAGAATAAAGAAGTTGCTTCGAATTCTGTCACCAAGATAGGTAGTTTCTGCTAGACAGTTTTCAGGTAAAGACTCTCCTGATGTAACTCGCTTATTTTTTTTATGGTTTGGATAAAGAAATAGCTGTGACAAGCCAGGCAGATTAAAGCCTATATCTACACGGCTAAAGGTTGCTTTGTTCATCAGTTGTTCAAATGGACGAGCACCAACGTTGGATTTGATGTGGCTGAAAAAGATTTGCAGTTCAAAGTCAGTAAATTTACTTGGAATAAGGTCGATTCTGAACTCGATACTACCGTTACCTTTTGAACCGTCAGATATGTAAAGTTGAATACGTTTATAAAGATTCCCAAACAATGCTAATGAAAACCTATGAGTGTAAATAACGCCTGTTTCCTTGTCAGTGTTGACATTGACATGACCAACACCTGACTCACAAGAAACTTTAAGTACCTTCGCTTCAGCCTTGTTTCTTGCTTTTACGAGCCCACGTGCTGACAGCAACTTTTCAACGGCTGCGTTATTATTGCAATCAAAGTTTAGAGATAGGTAATCCACATCCAGATCAAGATGTTTTTCTGGCTCCCTAAAATAGCACGCTAAAAGCGCTGATTGGTAAGCACAGATATCCTTATTACGAAGTAAATGTATGAGTGCTTGCTGATTCTTTTTGTAGCTGAAATCATTAACATCTATCCGCGCCCGAATAGCCTGATTAAAATCATGATGGATCAGTGTATTATTTTCAGTTGAAAATCTGTTACTCCAATAGTAATTAACAATCTGTTCGAATGGCGTTTTGGCGCTTAAAGATGTCATGGTTATACTCACAGATAGCTTATAACAGTAAAATCAGAAAATGGCACTTATCATGGGTTATAGTACTATTTTAAAGCCCTTAGAAAAGCAAGTTTGCGTGCGTAAAAGACCAATATCCTACCACACGTCACCAATCCTCAAATTCAAAGTGAGTCATGATATCAGCAGCGTTGCGCAATGCATAAAATCACCTAAATTAGTCCGGAGCATAATTGATAAGCTCATCGACAAGCCTATTTTTTCACTTTGGTACGCCGAGTATTGATTTGAGTTTAGATAATTGCGCGTTGTCTGCGTCCATAAGCACGGCAATTTTTTGTTAGAAATATTTTACTTAAATGCCTTATTTAATATTTTTGTTAATTTATAGAATTCAGAATAATCTTCTGTATTAGGCTGTGCATTATCTTTAAAATCAGCTAAATAAAGTGATTTTAGACGGTTTTTAGCGAACTTTTGCTCTTCTTTAGTTCCGTGTATACCTTGTTGAACCAACTCAGGATTACCTGTGTTTACACGGTTTTTGTAGAGGTCCGGAATTAGTCCTTCAATACTTCTAGACCCTGCTTTGTTAACACCCACCAGTCAGATCTGATTTCGACTGCGGAAATGCCTGAGATCCTCAACTTAAGTGGCGCTCGTAACTACTGTGTCTTGAGGCTTTTTACGCACAAAAAAACCGACATAAGCCGGCTTAATGTTTTCTTGCAAAGAATGGTACCAGTGGGCGGACTCGAACCGCCACTCCCGAAGAAACCAGATTTTGAATCTAGCGTGTCTACCAATTCCACCACACTGGCATCGTTTACTCAACTTACTTAAGTTAAAAAACTTTGCAAATCTTTGCAAGCATTTTTTTACTTGTTATAGTCAAAAGGTACTTACCTTTCAATGACTTACCAGTTAGCTTCCACTAGGCACACTGTGTTTTGAATCTAGCGTGTCTACCAATTCCACCACACTGGCTTCGCAAATACTTGAAGGTTGCTTCAGCCAATCTCCAAGAGGCAGGCATTATAGCCATAGAGGCTTTGCTTGCAAGTTTTTTGTGAATTATCCCGATAGTCTGCCGACTTTTTAATCAACAGACTATAAGGCTTATCCATATTGCACCTAAATCAGAAATTCGCTCAACTACAGCATTTATGTTTTTTTGGCATGATTGAATTGAATATGAGCCATTAATAACGGGGGAGGGGAGAAAATAAAGTACCGACCGTTTTTAGTTCCTTGCCTGATTTTCAAATAATCGGTATTATTTGAAAATCAGGTTATTCATAGCATTAAACTTAAACTGTTTTTTTGTTGTGTGTTGATAAAAAAATTAGCAAACAACTTAGCAGCCAGATTTGCAAATATTAAAGGAATTAAGTCATGGGTAAGCGCTAGTTCAAGATGTTAAATGAGCAGTTGAAAGGTAAATATTTTGGCAAATACAAACGAAGTAACGTTACATGACTTTGAGAAAATATTTAACATATCCACATACATGCAGTGCATAGTAGGAACAGACGGCTACTTCAAGACAATCAATCCTGCGTTTTCCCAGAATCTGGGTTTCAATTATGAAACCCTTCTCAATCAGCCTTTTCTCAATTTTGAGCATCCCGATGATGTTGAGTTGACACAACTAGAAATCGCAAAAATAGAGCAAGGTATTGTTTTTTATTGATTATAAATTGCCAAACATGACAGGCAGCGACGTCGCTTTTGCGATAGATTCATCTATTGAAAAAATACTGGTAACCTGTGAACTATCGGTAAATTGTAATTATAATTTTAAAAAAATCATTTCAAAACCTTACAAGTTTGATCTTATAGCAAAACTGATAGATGAACATCTGACCCAACTACCCCTTAAGCATGCAAGCAAGCAATTAAAAGATCCAAGGGTTTGATTCCACTAACTGGCCATTTTGATTTTACACACTCAGCCATTAATATCGACTGGGTGTGCAAAGGATTAACAGTCCGTTGCAGTTGCACATAAATTAAAGAAGAAAGCATGAAAACCCTAATAATCCTTATTGTGATATTTTGTTCATTTACGGGGGCAGCAAAAGATAATGCAATACCACTGCTCTCGATATCGGGTGCTAACTGGTCTAGTGATGAAATCACCTTTATTAAGGCATTACATAAAAAAGGCAGTTTAAAAATAGCCACAAGAATTAGCCCCCCCATTTATCAACGGCATAAAGATGATTCGATAACTGGCTTTCATTACAACGTATTAAAAGCGTTTACTGACCTGACAAAAATAAATATCGAAATAGAGGTCGTTACTTGGGAACATTATTTTTATCGAAAAGGCAAAGACCTTAGAAAAGCTCAGTACGACCCAAGTTACTCTTATATTCCCTCTCTGATTGGAAATGTAGACATTTACCTTGATACTATCACTGCATTACCTTGGCGTGAAAAAATGTTTGATATCATCCAATATATCCCCTCACGACAGATGATTATCTCCAGAAAGAACAACATACCGAATAATGTATCTGATTTAGACAACAAGTATTTTGCCATGATGAAACATACGTCAATGGAAAATAATCTTGAACTACTGGTCAAAAACAATAATATCAATATCATCTACAAATATTTCGATAACTTTGATGATATGGATAAGATGGTGTCCGAGGGTGAGGTGGACTTTACTGTTTATGATAGTGATCGGGCATTTTTTACTGTAAAAAAACGCGATAACCTGACCATAGTATGGCCTATCAGCGATATTCAAATGATGGGTTGGGGCATAAACAAAAACAATCAGTTACTTAAAGGTATTTTAGAAAAGTATCTCAAATATGCTCAAGAAACAGGGTTGCTGGACAAATACTGGAAAATTTATTACGGCGTAACCTTTGTGGAATATCTTAATATATTAAACTTGGGAGTAACAAAACATTAAATTAAAAAACAAATTACTGGCTTTCATTATCCCTTCAATTGTTATTCCAGTAGTAGTCATTATTTCCTTAAATTTTTTTATAGCCCATGACAGAATAATGGCATTGCAATATAAAATGTTAGTAAACAATGTCAGTAATATCCTTGTAGCGAGTCAGGCTGACTATAAAACCATCAGTGCATTAAATATGACAGATGTGGTGTTTTATCGTGAGGCCACTCAGAAAGGTATTTTCCTTAATATTGTCAAAAATCTGGCTCCAGGCACATCCATTGCAATTTTTGATACTCAATCTAATGATGTCATTTATTCTTATCCAGAGGATGCTAATAAATTTCTCCTTAGTAAAAATCACTTGCAGTCTATGGTCATGGATAAAAGTGGGCAAGGTGAATTTAATGGTATTACAGTGTCAAACAAAAAAAGCACAACTATCGCCGCATTTGACATCGAACCTAACTGGAACTGGCTGATTATCAGTTATGTTGATAAAGACCGTTTAGTCACCATTGTCTATGACTCAATCGCCATATCGTCATTGCTAGCGGCAATATTTCTGATAATAATATTTATTGTTGTTTTTAGAATATCTAGGGGCATCACTAGGTCAGTTGAAGCACTAGAATTCGGCGCTCAGCAACTTTCTGCCAATAACCTAGATGTGGAACTTGTTATAAAAGGAAATAATGAATTTAGCCGCCTTGCAAGTAGTTTCAACCAAATGGCTCGGGAAATAAAACTCACTCAAAACCAACTAAAACATGCTGTTTTAGAAAGCCAACAAACCAACTCATCGTTGTTGGACAGTCGCCAGCAGTATCAGGATTTAGTTGAAAACACCCTAGACCTGATTACCAAAGTTGATGCTGATGGTCGGATTTTATTTGTGAACCATATGGCCAACAAAATCTATGGTTTATGCCCTGAGGATTGTATTGGTCGACAATTCTCTGATTTTATTCACCCTGACGATAAAGAACAAACCAGACAAGAATTTGCTCTTTGGTTAAAGGACAACAATAACGCCTTCACCCATGAAAATCGTCAAGTAAGTGCTACCGGGGAGGTATTTCATATGTCATGGTTATCGAATCGCCATGATAGTAAAAATGGCAAAGGAATGATATTCACAAGCACAGCCAGAGATAACACAGAACAAAAGCTCATTTTTGCTGAACGCAAAAAACTCGAAAAACAACTGTTTCAAAGCCAAAAAATGGAAGCAGTTGGTCAGCTTGCTGGCGGCATGGCCCATGATATTAATAATATGTTGGTCGTGATACTAGGTAATGCCGAATTATCCTTGTTAAAGACAGACCGCGCAGAGTCAATTGTGTCGAATATGCAAAGTATTATTCAGGCCTGTACACATTCATCTGAGCTTATTCGGCAACTACTCACCTTTGCCCGTAAACAGGAAATCACTCCTGAAATAATAAACCTAAATGAATCAGTAATGGCAATGTTGGCTATGTTGAAACGGCTTATTGGCGAAAATATACATCTTAGCGTTGAGAAAGAAACAAGTATTTGGCCTGTTAAAGTGGACCCTACTCAGGTCGATCAAATTATTGTGAATTTGTGTGTTAATTCCCGGGATGCAATTGCAAACATTGGCTCAATAACAATTAATATTACGAACTTGAGCGTTGACGAAAATACTAAAATTGGTCTAGATTCGATTCCAGCGTTTGTTCTTCCAAAAGGGGATTACGTTCAAATTTCCGTTGCCGACGATGGTTGTGGTATGAGTGAGTCGCTGTTGGAACATATATTTGAACCCTTTTATACGACCAAGGAACTTGGCAAGGGAACAGGATTGGGCCTATCCACAGTGTTTGGGGCAATTAAGCAGAACAAGGGATTTGTTGAGGTGTTAAGTCAGCCAAGACAAGGCACAACCGTTAATATTTATTTCCCTAGGGAACATGAATCAGTGCGGATAGCAAAACCTGCTGTGGTAAAAGCATCCCATAGAGGCACTGAAACGGTGCTAATAGTTGAAGATGAACAAGCTTTATTAGAAATTGAAACCATTATGCTCGAGCAGAAAGGGTACAAGGTATTAGCAGCCTCTACCGTCGCTATTGCCGAATCCCTGACTAAAGAGCATGCTGGCCAGATTGACCTACTACTTACCGATGTGATCATGCCAAATATGAACGGTAAAGACCTTGCTATTAAGTTATTAACTATTAGTCCCAATATGAAAGTGCTTTTTATGTCAGGTTATTCAGCAGATATTATTTCAACCAAAGGCGTGCTGCAAAATGACGTCCCATTTCTACAAAAACCCTTTTCGATGGAAGCATTAACCTCCAAAGTGAATGAAATATTAGATAATTAAGACTAACTTAGGGTTAGATATTTCGATTGATATGGGAGAGCACAAATTTAAGCGTTAGTCCCCCAGCAACTCAATGCATCTATGGTGTAATATCGACCATTTCGCCTAATACCCTATTTAAGTAGTGTCATTAACAAGGAGCACTTTTATAGATATTTTATGGGTCCTAAACACATATCCACATCACCACTTTTGGACGTTTGTCTAATGCGCATTCTATACTCACTCTCTCGGTCCATAATGGTGCTATTGTGCAGAGATTTAATTTTTCTGATATTAACGTCTCCAGAGTCTGCTGAAAAATAGACTTTACGGGGATAGTTATCAAGTAAGTCGTTAGCCAAAATAGGGATCTGTTGAGTCTGCAAATAATCCAATATAAATTCAGCATTGCGGTCACCCACACTATTCCCTACAACCCCTTTCAGTAAATTTGCCCCTCCGAATACCTTGGCCTCCAATCTGGATTTATCTGCACCGAGCTTTAACATTTGATTAATCAGTAGTTCCATCGCATATACACCATAACGAGTAGATTCTGAAATAGGTGAAAAGGGGGGTGAATTGTCGCTAGGTAATAAAAAATGATTCATACCACCAATGCGCGCTTTAGGGTCACGCAAACAGACCGCGACACACGATCCAAGAACAGTCACAATAATAGTGTTGTCGGTGGTAGCAAAATATTCTCCAGGCAATATTTTGACCACATCACATTGGAAATGTTGGTCATAATAGCTGTTGGGAGCAAAACTCTGATTTTCAAACTCCACTACTATTTATCCTTTACAGGTCGATAAAGGGTTTTTCCCTTGGCGTGGTTAAGGGCAGTATGTTTGAAGTGCATCATTTCACTCATCTCGGGTAGAACCATATCTTCATTGTTACCTATTCCGTGATGGAAAAGCTAGGTTGAATTTGTGGTCAACATGGTGAAAGCCTGCTTTTGAGAGCGATGCACTCCACCTTATTGAAGATACTCTGTAGCAATGGCTATTTAGTTGTTGTTTAGTCGCTTACCTAGTCAAGGATACAGCTTCGATTCTTTACTTTCAGCCAACTGAATTCAAACGCCTTTGTACAAATCCCTGCGTACAACAACGAAATCCAGCTGACTAGATATACATGTTCGTCCTGCTTCCAGTTCAGGCAAAATCCAATCTATTTAAAAGCTTTCCCACTCATCTTCTTGGGGTAATGCTGGTTTGACTTTCTTCTGGGCCATGGTTGCTTTTTGTTTGGGTTTACTTGCCTTAGGTGCGGGCGGGCTTAATGTTTTGCGCGGCGCGGCACTTTGTTGATGTGCGACTTGGGTGTCATCCATTTTAAAGGATGCAACACGTTCGGTCAGTTGTATTGCCTGAGACTGAAGACTTTCAGCCGCTGCTGCGGCTTGCTCCACTAACGCAGCGTTTTGTTGTGTCACTTCATCCATTTGGGTGATGGCTTTGCCAACTTCATCAATCCCAGTCGCTTGTTCGGCTGAGGCTGCTGCAATCTCTGACATAATATCGTTAACCCGTTTAATCGAAGTCACTACTTTTTCCATGGTTTCGCCAGATTGATTAACCAGTACATTACCATTTTCAATTTTAGTTACGGAGTCAGAAATTAGTCCTTTGATATCTTTTGCTGCATCAGCTGAGCGTTGTGCCAAAGACCTGACTTCAGATGCCACCACAGCAAACCCCCGCCCCTGCTCACCCGCCCTAGCTGCCTCTACCGCAGCATTAAGCGCCAAAATATTGGTTTGAAAAGCAATGCCATCAATGACGCCAATAATATCTGATATTTTTCGAGCCGATTCATTAATGGAAGCCATAGTAGCGACAACTTTCTGAATAGTTTCGCCCCCTTCTATAGCCACTGTTGAGGATTCTGAGGCCAAACTATTCGCTTGATTTGCATTTTCTGAATTCAACCTGACCGTACCTGTGAGTTCTTCCATACTCGAAGCGGTTTCTTCCAGACTGGAAGCCTGCTCTTCGGTTCGACTGGATAAATCTGCATTGCCCTCTGCGATTTCGGTTGATGCTTCGTTGATAGTACTTGCGGCGCTATTTATTTGCGAGATGGTATCGCGAAGTTCACTCACAAAACTGTTGATAGCATCCCCTAACTCTTGAAATTCTCCTTCAAATGTTTCTTCAATAGACGTGGTTAAGTCTCCGTCAGATAAACATAACAAGACCCGTTTAATTTCATTAATAGCGTTTTTACGCCCCGTAATATCGGTGGCATATTTTGCCACTTTAAAAGGCTTGCCATTTAAGTCCATGATCGGATTATACGAGGCTTGGATCCAAACAACTTTGCCACCTTTACCAATACGTTTGTATTCTGCAGCTTGGTATTCCCCGCGATTTAAGGTTTCCCAGAACTGTCGATATTCAGGGCTTTTTTTGTATTCTTTGTCAGCAAACATACTATGATGCTTGCCTTTCACTTCGTCTGCATTATATCCCATGGTGTTGAGAAAATTATCATTGGCTTGGATGATAGTGCCATCCATATTAAACTCGATAACCGCCTGGGATTTTCCGATGGCTGCTATCTGGCCTGCGTAGTCGGCGGCCTGCATCCTTGTCGCTGTGATGTCGGTAGCAATTTTCACAATCTTGAAAACGCGACCCATTTCATCCTTCACTGGCGCATAAACCGCCTGGATCCAGACCTCTTTGCGAGATTTGGTAATACGTTTAAATACATCACTTTGTGCCTTACCGACATTGAGGTCGGTCCAAAATTGAGCATACTCTGGCAGGACTGACTGAGCCGGGTCTACAAACATTCTGTGGTGTTTGCCCTCGACTTCGTCGATTTTGTATCCCATTAAATCAAGGAAATTTTTGTTCGCATTGAGAATATTGCCGCTCAAGTCGAACTCGATATAACCATATGATTCATCAATGGCACCCAGAATGCCTGCGGCGTTTTGGCGTTCAAGCTCCTGTTCGGTGATGTCATAGCGAACGCCTAAGTATTTTGTAGGCTTACCGTTTTCGCCAAGGAATGGGGCAATGACTGCATCCACGTAATATGGCGTTCCGTCTTTGGCGCGGTTTTTGATGACTCCGCGGAACGTGTCTCCGCTTTTGATAGTAGACCAGACTTGTTTAAACGTTTCTTTGGGCATGTCTGGGTGACGGGTAGTGTTATGGGGTTGACCTATTAGTTCAGCTTTAGGGTATTTAGAGACTTCGATGAATTTGTCATTGACCGTGACAATATCACCCCTAAGGTCAGCAAAGGATACGATACTGGTCAGGTTCATAATATCGGTGCGGACGTTGAGCTCCTGCTGGGTATTCGCCATTTCATTTTGTAATGCAGCCATAGCGGCTGCTTGTTTATCCAGTTGAGCTGACTTAGCCGCTAACTCTTGCGCCTGTGCATCCAGTTGTCTGCCACTGACCAGTTTCGAAATCCACGTTGTTTTGATTTTATTCATTGTCTACTCCTGCGAATGACTAAGTTGTGTGTCTACCAATCCGAGCTCATCGCTCAAAATCAGACTTTCTATATTGACTAAAATAACCATCTGATCATCAATCGGCACTAGGCCAAGCAAATAACGCGTATCGAAAGTCACACCAAATTCTGGTGGTGGACGTATTTGCTCGTCAGCTAAACGAATCACATCTGATACGCCATCCACCACAATGCCAAGAATGCGCTCCGCTACTTTTAGCATGATCACAATGGTAAATTCGTTGTAGGTCGCTTCGCCGACTGCAAACTTCAGTCGCAAGTCCACAATCGGAACAATGTCCCCTCGCAGATTAATCACCCCTTTTATGAATGGGGGGGCATTAGCCACTTTGGTGACGGCCTCATACCCGCGGATCTCTTTAACCGACATAATGTCCAAAGCATATTGTTCTTCCCCTAAAACAAAACTTAGAAACTCCCGAGAGTCTGCATCTGTGTAGGATTGATTATCCTGAGTTGTTTGAGCATTAGTCATGTTTTTTACTCTATTTACTGGGTGGTCTAACCACCCCGGTCAAAAATTCAACTTCAAGGGTCATGACGACCCCGGCCCGATAAATCGATCACTGCAGTTGCTGTTGAAAAATCACTGATAAAATGATCATTTAAAAACTGTAAAGGTATAACAACTGATAATAAATTAGACCTGAAATGCACAGGTCCGAATATTGGTAAAAATACCTAAATTGAGGGGAAATTAAGGTTCTAGCCTAAAATGAATTTCATACTTCGTGATAGCCTTTAAAATTATAAACGAGAGCCGGCATTGACTGAGTGTAAATATTTAATCACTGCTCCCGCCATGGCATTTAAGGGTAAAACTTTATCCACACCACCGAGATTAATGGCTTCTTTAGGCATACCAAACACCACACAGCTAGCCTCATCCTGAGCTAAGGTATAAGACCCCTGCTGATGTAAGGAAAACATACCGGCTGCGCCATCTTTACCCATTCCCGTTAATATCACGGCCACGGTGTTCTGCGCTGCGCATTGAGCCAAAGAATTAAACATCACATCTACTGAAGGTTTATGACCACTGACTAAAGGCGTATCCGCCAGTCGCAGACGATAATCCGCACCACTGCGCTCTATGAGTAAATGGTAACTACCTGGCGCAAGGTAAGCGTTGCCGGGAAGAATACGTTCTCCCCCTTTAACCTCGATGACGTTTATTTTACACAATGAGTCTAAGCGTTTGGCATAGCTTGTAGTAAAACCTGGGGGCATATGTTGGGTGATCACCACACCGGGACTGTTAGAAGGTAAGTCTAATAAAAATTCTTTTATGGCTTCAGTGCCGCCGGTAGAAGCCCCCACAGCGATTATTTTTTCGGTACCAGTATAATTTAACGTTGCGGTGTTAGCTGACTTTTGTTTTGTTGCGGGCTTCACCTTAGATTTAGCGGCGATCCTTATTTTATCGATAATTAATTGCCTGTATTCCTCAATACCTTGGGCTACGCCTAACTTGGGTTTAGCAATATAATCTATGGCTCCGAGCTCTAAGGCGCGAAGTGTTGCATTGGCGCCCTGTTCGGTTAAAGTTGATATCATTAATACTGGCGTAGGGTGAGCTTTCATTAACTTTTCAAGGAAGGTTAGCCCATCTACTTTGGGCATCTCAATATCCAAGGTGATCACATCTGGCGAAAACCTATTCACCAAATCTCTTGCCACATAGGCATCGGGTGCGGCGCCAACTAAAAACATATCTTTTGCTGACTTAACAATTTCACTGAGCAAACTCCTAATAAGGGCGGAGTCATCTACAATTAACACTTTTATCGTCATTTACTTAATCCTCAAACAAGTCAATTTCACCACTTTTTAATGCGCCACGGATGAGCATTTTATATTCGCTTTCCCTGTCTAAAATAGTGCTGTTATGGAGAGATTTAATTTTTCTCACATTCACAATGCCTGAACTGGGAGAAAAATATACTTTACGGGGATAGACATCTAGCAGGTCACTGGCCAACACCGGAATATGCTCAGCACTGAGATACTCCATGGTAAATTCTGCATTACGCTCACCTACATTAAAACCGGTGAAACCTTTTAAGACATTGCCCCCACCAAATATTTTGGCCTCTAAGCGTCGTCTATCAGCCCCAAGTTTTAACATCTGGTTGATTAAAAGCTCCATCGCATACACCCCATAACGGGCAGACTCTGAAACAGACGATATGTTAGAGGCACCATCGTTTGGCAACAAAAAATGGTTCATGCCGCCAATACGTTTTTGAGGGTCACGTAAACACACTGCCACACAGGAACCAAGCACAGTGACAATAACGGTATCTTCGGTCGTAGCGTAATATTCACCTGGTAATATTTTGACGACTTCACTTTCAAAGTGTCTGTCATAATATCGATTCGGAAAAGTCCCCGGCTCATTTTCATAATTTTCCATTACCATTAAGGTTTGCCCTTTACAGGTCGGTATAGGGTTTTACCTAAAGGGGCCACTAAGTGACCCGCATTAGAGAACGATTCAGAATGACCGGCAAAATACAGTCCAGTTGCGGGCATTAAATCAATCATTTGGCTGAGAATTTTAACTTGAGTGTCTTTATCAAAATAAATCATCACGTTACGGCAAAAAATAACATCAATCAGCGGTTTAATATCCCATTTGGAATGGGTGAGATTATTTTGTCTGAAATCGACCATTTTTCGCAGTTCTGGTACTACCCTTATCTTGCCGTGATTCAAGCCTATGCCACGATGAAAAAATTCTTTTAGCTGTTCTTGGCTTAAGTCGGTGACATTATTTTGGGTATAAATACCCGCTTTGGCTTTATCAAGAACCGCGCTATCAATATCCGATGCAATGATTTCCACTGGCGTGGTGAAACTACCAAAGGTTTCAGCTACTGTCATGGCGATAGAATAGGGTTCTTCACCGGTGCTGCTGGCTGCGCACCAAATACGTTTTTTACCTGGGTGTTTTTCCAGATAATCACGTAACGCCGGAAAATGGTGTTTTTCCCGAAAAAACGAGGTGAGGTTTGTGGTTAACGCATTGATAAAAGCTTGGTCTTCTGAGCGATTAGCTTCAAGATATTTAAGATACTCTGCCACGCTGGTGATTTTTAAGGCGCGCAGACGCCTAGCCAGACGACTGTACACCATGGAATCTTTACTATCAGCCAGCTGAATGCCTGCTTTTTTGTACAAAATCCTGCGTACATTATCAAAATCCAACCGGCTGAATTGAAACTCCCGTCCTGCTTCTAGCTCTGCCATAACTCAGCCTACTTAGAAGCTTTCCCACTCATCGTCTTTTGGTGAGGCTGGTTTTATTTTCTTCTGAGCCTTAGGTGTAGGTGCCCTTTCCTTTGGTTTGCTTGCTCTGGGTGCCGGCGAGCTTAATGCTTTACGTGGCGCGGCGCTTTGTTGAAGCTCTTGTGAGTCACTCATTTTAAAGGATGCAACACGTTCGGTCAGTTGTATTGCTTGAGACTGCAGACTTTCGGCTGCTGCTGCCGCTTCTTCCACTAACGCAGCGTTTTGTTGTGTCACTTCATCCATCTGGCTGATGGCTTTGCCGACTTCATCAATCCCAGTCGCTTGCTCGGCTGAGGCTGCTGCAATCTCTGACATGATATCGTTAACCCGTTTAATCGATGTCACCACTTTATCCATGGTTTCGCCTGATTGGTTCACCAACACATTACCGTTTTCTATTTTGCTGACCGAGTCAGAAATTAGCTCTTTGATATCTTTAGCCGCATTGGCTGAGCGTTGCGCTAAGGTTCTTACCTCAGATGCAACAACCGCAAAACCACGTCCTTGCTCACCGGCTCTTGCTGCTTCGACGGCGGCATTCAAGGCAAGAATATTGGTCTGGAAAGCGATGCCATCTATGACACCTATAATATCCGATATCTTATTGGCAGATTCATTGATGGAAGCCATAGTAGCGACGACCTTCTGAATCGTTTCGCCCCCTTCCATAGCCACTGTTGAGGCTTCTGACGCCAAACTATTGGCTTGATTAGCATTTTCAGAATTTAATCTGACTGTGCCTGTGAGCTCTTCCATACTGGAAGCGGTTTCTTCCAAACTGGAAGCCTGCTCTTCAGTTCGACTGGATAAATCTGAATTACCCTCTGCTATTTCTGATGAGGCATTATTAATCACTCCAGCTGCCTGACGAATTTCACCGATCATATTACTTAAATTACCGGTAGTGGTATTGCAATAGTTAGCCAGTTGTTCATAGGTGCCCTGGTATTCACTATCAATGCGTTCGGTTAGGTCGCCTTTGGCTAAGGCATTAAGTACTCGGGCAATATCTGTCAGGCCTGCATCGGTCACCTCAATCATGCTATTGAGGCCTTCGGCCACATTTAACATAAAGCCCTGTTTACCCTCTGTGGTGGCTTTTTCATTAAAATCACCACTGGCCGCAGCTTTAACTATGTTCGATATTTCTTGTTCAGCAAACACCTCCTCTGTTCGGTCAAGCCACTCCACAACTGTGCCCAAACGCTCATTGTCTTTACCGAAAATAGGGCTGGCAATCAAACGGAAATACAGTTCACCGACTTTAATCTGTGACTCATAAGGTGTTTGTAGACCCTCTAATAAACCTTTCTGGTGAGCAGGGTTTTTATGAAAAATATCAATGTTAGAGCCCACAACTTTATCAACCACAAAATTGGGTAATGACTTACGCAGCTCATTTTCATTGCGTCTGAGCATGGCTTCGACAGAGCGATTAATATAGATAATATTGCGATCCGGGTCGGCTATCATTAAGTTGGTAGAAGTACCATTAAGGGCTTCAAGAATACGCGTTGTACGATGTAATTCCTCTTGTACCTTAGTGGTATCTAACCACTCGACCACTGTGCCTAAACGTTCACCTCCCTCTGCAAAAATCGGGCTAGCCGTTAAACGGAATTTTAGGTTTCCTACCTCGATATTGCCTTCATAACTACTTTTTAAATTTTCCAAAAGAGATGATTGATGAGATGGGTTTTTATGAAAAATATCCATACTACTGTTCAACACTTTATCAACTGAAAAGTGAGGAAGTGCTTTTTGCAATTCAGACTCAACACCCCGCAACATTTTTTCTACCGACTTATTCATGTAAATAATTTTTCTATCAGGGTCGGCTAACATTAAATTTGTGCTGGTTGAGTCCAATGAACCCAGCATGCGCGCAGCAAACTTTTCAGTGATTAACAAGGTTGTTTGATTCAACCACTCTACTACGCTGCCTATATTATTACCTTCAGGGTCAAACAAGGGGTTAACCGTTAGTTTAAAATTCAGTGAGCCAACAGTGATGTCGGCAATATAGGTGCTTTTAAGATTACTTAACAACCCCATTTGATGGGATGGATTGGCATGAAACTGGTCGATACTTTGACCAATCAAATTATCTGCTGAAAACTGTGGCAAGCTCTTACGTAACTCGACCTCTGCCTCTTTAAGTAATTTTTTTACCGCCTTATTAGCATAAATTATCACTCGATTTTCATCAGCCATCATAAAGCAGCTTGAACTGGCCTCTAATGCCTGTGAATTTCTGTGTATTTTTAATGTATTTGCATTATCTGCATCGGTGTTTTTATTTTTGAACCAGTCGAATATTTTCATGTGTTACTCCTGAGAAGCGCTAATTTGTTTGTCTACTAATCCAAGTTCATCGCTGGATATAAGACTTTCTATATTGACTAAGATGACCATGTGATCTTCTATCGGTACCAGACCGAGTAAATAACGACTATCGAAGGCCACTCCAAATTCTGGTGGTGGACGTATTTGCTCATCCGTTAAACGAATGACATCGGATACGCCATCCACCACAATGCCAACAATGCGCTGGGCTACATTGAGCATAATGACTATGGTAAATTCGTTATAGGTCGCTTCGCCTACTTCAAATTTCAGACGTAAGTCCACAATTGGAACAATATCTCCTCGAAGGTTAATGACCCCTTTTATGAACGGGGGGGCATTGGCAATTTTGGTAACGGCCTCATACCCGCGGATCTCTTTAACCGACATGATATCCAGAGCATAATGCTCTTCACCCAGCACGAAACTCAGGAATTCTCGAGAGTCTGCGTCTGTGTAGGATTGATTATCTTGACTCATCTGTGCGTTAGTCATGTTTTTTTACTCTCGGTACTAGGTGGTTTAACTAAGCCGGCCAAGGATTCAACGTCAAGGATCATGGCAACTCCACCGTCCCCCATAATGGTGGCTCCCGCCACACCTGTTACCCGCTTATAATGTTTTTCTAAACTTTTTATCACTACCTGCTGCTGGCCCACTAAAGCGTCCACCAACAATGCAAAACGTTTTTTACTACTTTCAATCAGCACCACTATGGCTTTATCAGGCTCACTAATGGCATTCTCGATTTCCATGGTTTTATGCAACGGTATCAGTGGCCAATACTGTTCTCTTATCCATAAAAGGTTGTCATTTGAGATGACTTTTATTTGATCTTTAGAGGGTTGAATCGACTCGACAATATTCACTAGGGGTACCACAAATATTTGGTCGCCCACTGACACACACATGCCATCCACTATGGCTAAGGTCAGCGGTAAATGAATACGAAACACCGAGCCCTTGCCAAAGGATGATTCAATTTCAATGCGCCCGCCAATGGCTTCTATATTTCGTCTCACCACATCCATACCCACGCCGCGTCCTGAGACATCTGTTACTTCAACTGCCGTTGAAAAACCGGCTTCAAAAATCAGGTCCCACACTTGGCTATCAGGCATGTTTGAGTCGTGTTCTAGTCCATTCTCAACTGCTTTGGATAAAATTCTTTCGCGGTTCAGACCCGCACCATCGTCGGTGATACTAATCTCTATGCTGCCACCACGCTGTTCGGCGCGTAAGATAACAGTACCGGTTTCAGACTTACCCGAGGCTAAGCGCTGTTCTACTGTTTCAATCCCGTGGTCAATGCTGTTTCTAACTAAGTGGGTCAGAGGGTCAACCAATTTTTCAATCATGCCTTTGTCGATTTCGGTGGTTCCACCTTCTATTTGTAAATCGACTTTTTTACCTAATTTGCTAGACAAATCTCGAACCACTCGAGGAAAACGATTAAAGGTTACGCTAATAGGTAACATTCGCATTGACATGACTGACTCTTGAATTTCTCGGGTATTACGTTGTAATTCGGCTAATGCGGTCTGTAATTTATCTTCTATCTCTCCCGTCACTTCAGAACCAATCATGGCCAACATCGATTGGGTAATAACCAATTCACCTACCAGATTGACTAGTGAGTCAATTTTTCCAGTGTCCACTCTAATTGAGGCGGACTCAGCTACTTTTTTGGGTTGTTCAGATACTTTTTGGGACGGGTTGTTTTTACTGGGAGTAGCCCTTGCAGATGCGTCCGAAGTCTTATCTTTGGCATTGGGGTTTCCGACATTTTTATCATGAAAACCATATGCCTTGTTGTTGTCTTGAGGTTTCATAGGCATGGTTTCAAAAAAGCCAAAGCCATCCTCATCAGCAGCTGCTTTTGGCTGTTCGACAAGTCCAAAATCGTCGACTTCACCACTAACGTTATCAGTTATGCTCTCAGGGGAAGAGTCTGCTGTATCGACCGGTGGGTCAGATTCAAATAAACCAAAACCTTCTATGTCATCAGAGTCGTGATCCGTTGTTTCTGCAGATGCATCCAGTCCACTTTCGTCTGCCAGCACTAACTCAAGGGTTTGAATGCCCGCATCAATGCTTTGTTGGTCGACCTCTTCTTTATTTTTATAGGTATCCAGTGTTTTTTTGAGCAAATCAACAGTTTCAAGTAATACATTCACCATAGCTTCATTTAGCTGGGTGGTCCCCTGGCGGGCTTTATCTAACAGGTTTTCCATTATATGGGTCAAACCGGTTAACGCATCGAAGCCAAATATGCCACTACCGCCCTTAATAGAATGAGCGGCACGAAAAATACTATTTAGCTGTTCTGGATCTGGATGATTTAAATCCAGTTCCATCAGCTGTTGTTCCATGCTATCTAGATGCTCCTGACTTTCATCAAAGAACACACCATGGAACTGCTCCATATCAATAGACATATAAACCCTTTACGTTGTTTAACCGAGGACTTTACTGAGCACTTCTAACAATTTTCTGGGGTCAAATGGTTTTACCATCCAACCTGTAGCACCAGCAGCCTTACCTTGACTCTTAATTGTGTCGCTTGCTTCAGTGGTTAATACCACTATAGGCACAGAGGCATATGCAGACATGGCTCGCAAAGATTTAATCAATGTCAAACCATCCATCCGTGGCATATTTTGATCGGTTAGTACAAAATCAAAACGGGTATATTTGCATATATCTAAAGCCTCTTGTCCATCTTGGGCTGCTGTTACTGTATAGTTCGCTGACTTTAGTGTGACCTCAACCATTTGTCTTATAGAGGGTGAATCATCAACTATCAAAATGTTTTTACTCATATCTATCTCACTCAATGACTAAGGATTTTTTTGCTCGTTCGTTAACATTCATGTTTTGGCAATTTCAATACTTTTAATCCGGACATGTATTTGCCTGCTATTTCTAACTAAAAAAGTTCTACTTCTCCGGACGACATCGACACAGATGAAACAGGATTGGTGACTTTTTTTGTCGATTTCAGACTATTTTATGAGAAACTCACTAACACCCTTGCCGTTTTGTGCATTGATTATCTGCAACTGACGCATCACGAACGCCAGTGTTTCTATTGCATAGTCATGAGTTGCCAAAATCCCACTGAGAGTATTCTCACATTCAAAAACTAAAGGTTTGCAAAAACCATTGTCTGTAAGGCTTTATGTTTCTCATAAGCATTTTCAATTAACATCTGAGCCACATAACCTGTATAATAAAAATTTTTTTACTAACCGATTAATCCATTACAACTGTCGGAACACGACAACTTCCGAGCTGGCTTTAATTTAGACCCATTAGTACTCTGCTGACTATTAGTAAAAATACCTAAATTGTATTTTTAGATAACATCAGCTTTTAAAATTTTTACTTAATTGACTAAAATAGTGCAGGTATTTTTTGAACAATAAAATAATCTACATAGTGGATGATGAGGAGAACGTTCGAACTACATTGGAAAATGTTTTTCGACTAGCTGGTTTTATTGTCTATGTTTTTGATAATCCTTTTTCGGCAATCTCAGCATCACTTGAAACAAAAAACAGTTGTATTTTGCTTGATTTAAGTATGCCCGAAATGGGCGGCATTGAGTTTCAACAACTTTTGCACGAAAAACGAATTAGTATTCCGATCGTTTTTTATACCGGTAAAGCAGATATTGATTCAGCTGTCGATGCTATGAGTGGTGGCGCTTTTACCCTTGTCCGCAAACCAGCAGCAAACAGTGTATTGATTGAAAAAGTGCTGGGTGCCATCAAAATGTATAAGGATCAGGACCCTTTTTCTGATGAATCCGAGCAAGCACATGCAAGTTTACAGATCCTTTCAAAACGAGAATTACAGGTTGCTTTGCTGGTCGCCAATGGCGAAACCGCTACAGATATAGCTGAGCATTTATTTATAAGCCGCCGGACTGTAGAGGCCCATCGTGCGAATATCTTTGAAAAGTTAGAAATTAAGTCGGTTGCCCGCTTGGCTCAATTAGTACTGCTGGCTAAGGTGCATTTAATCTGATTATGAGAAATAATTTGCACTGATGTTTAAAATATTTTGATTTTCCTGTCAGTCATTCTAATGCTTAATTGTTTTACATGCTTCTCCACTTTGCTCAGGCATGAACTAAACTGTATATGAAAATAAACAGTTTAAGGGAGTTCGAACATGAACACGCCAGAAGCCAGTTTTTTAACGTGGCAACAGCAATTCAGAACGAATAAAGATTGTCTCCAGTATCTGAAGGAAATGAAGTGGCCTAATGGGTTTATGTGTCCTCAATGTGGTCACGACAATGGGATTGACCTTCACTGCCGAGAATTAACCGAATGCAGCCATTGTCATAAGCAAACATCGGTGATGTCAGGTACTTTATTTCATGGTAGTCATCTACCGTTACTCAAATGGTTTTGGGCACTGTATTTTATAGGCTCAGACAAAGGCAGTATTTCAGCGTTAAGGCTAAGCAAGCTTATTGAAGTGAATTGGAAGACTGCTCGGCTTATGTTAACGAAAGTGAGAGCGGCTATGGGACACAGGGATAGCCTCTACCGATTGTCGGGCACAATAGAGTTAGATGATGCCTTTGTTGGCGGTAAGCACAAAGGCAAGCGTGGTCGTGGAGCAGAAGGGAAAACCCCCATTATCATAGCATGTGAAAACAAGCATAAAAAGGCAGGGTTTATCGCAATGAAAGCGGTTAAAAATGTGAATTTTAAAACAGTAAAAGAATTTGTATCACATCACCTTTTAGCTAATCAGCATGTCAGAACGGATGCTTATCCTGCGTTAAATATTATAGATAAAACACAGCAACATGAGCCAAGAGTCACGCCAAGTGAAAAGGTAGACGAATGGTTGCCTTGGGTTCATATCGCGATAGGTAATTTGAAAACGTTTTTGTTGGGCACGTTTCATGGCGTTACGGGTAATTACTTACAAGAATACTTGAATGAGTTTTGTTATCGGTATAATCGCCGTTTTGTGGAAAAACAAATACCTAATCGATTGTTAAACTTGGCAATTATTCATACTCCTTTAAAATCAACCTGAGTTAAATGGAGAAGCATGTTGTTTTAATAAGAGTGTCCTCGAGTTAATTTCAAAACCCTTAAGTGTGACTTGCTTACCTAAAGGAAGTGGTCAATAACATGCGTTTTTCAGCCAAATTTCTCACCCTATTTATAAGTTTCAGTACCCTGATACTTTTTATAGTGAGTGTGGCTACTGGCTATTATGTCAACCTTTTACCTCTTTATATCCTGACAATTATCGCCACATCCAACAGCCCTAAAAACACTTTTAAAACAGTATTTTACATGTGTTTACTGGGTATCTTAATGACTAGTTATCTGGCTCTACCGCAACCCTCAAGTCTAGAGTTAGATGATGTATTGACACCAATTATTGCTCTATTCTCAACTGTCGCAGCTTATTTATTGCTACGTTCAAGAAATGCCAATCAGTACACTGATACTCAACTACTCATAGATAGGCTGAGGGATCGTCAAGAGATTCAAAAATTACAGCAACTTTCAGGTTCCGTAGCCCATGATTTTAATAATGTTATGAGCGTGGTTATGGGTAATGCAGAGTTGTTGAAATATACCTTATCCCAGCCTGAGAATTCAAAACAATTTATTGATGCCATTTTGGAAGCGGTGCAAAAAGGCATCGACTTGACACAAGATTTATTGTCTTTTGCACAGAAACAATTTTTACAACCGGCCGACATTGACTTGAATCAGCTTATTCGCAAACATCTGAGTGACATTGATTTACCCCTAGATGCTAAAAATAAAATCCATTTTACCGAGACGACAGATTTATGGATTGCAAAAGTAGACCCTAAGTTTTTGGAGCAGTGTTTATTACATTTAATTCACAATGCGATCCAAGCCAATTCAAGTCATATAGAAATAAAGGTTTCAAATATTTTCGATAATTCAAGTGTCGAAGATACTTTAGTAGATACGAAGCGTTATTTGTCAATTATTATTTCTGACGATGGGCTTGGCATGTCAGATCAAAACCTTAGCCGCATTTATCAACCCTTTTTTACCACCAGAAAAGCTGAAGGGGCTAAAGGTTTAGGTTTGAGTGCGGTCTGGGGGGGGTGTCAGCAAAGTGGGGGGCATATTTATGTTTACTCTACATTGGGAAAAGGTACAACATTCAACATTATTATTCCTGCAACTATGTTCGAGTAGTAAAAAAACACAACCAAAAATTCGAGTCACGAACTAAAAACAAACGTTATTACAAGATTCCAGCTGTGCTTTATGGTGAATTCTTTAACCTTTTTTGACTCTTTCTGTAAATCGATAGATAAAATGGGCACTCAGAATCAGTAATTCTACGTATTTACCACTCTCCTAATTAATTTAAACTAAATATCAATCTACTGTCACCGCAACACATTATGGCGAGCGTTCTTAGAATATGGATTTTATATGACCACGACAAAAAATAAGATATTAATTGCTGATGACGACCCAGAATTGTTATCACTTATGCAGAGCTTATTGTCTCCCCATTTTGAAGTGGTCGTTGCCAAAGACGGTGATGAGGCTCAAAAATGTATAGATAATGAAAAATTTTTATTTTTAATATTAGACATTCATCTTCCAAAGGTAACGGGGCTGGAGTTATGCCTAGGCATTTTAGAAAGTACCAAAATACCCAAGCCACATATTGTTATTTTAAGTGGTGATGACAGTTCAAAAACTATTCGCTCTGCCTACGAATTAAATATTGATGATTATATTATTAAGCCAATAAGTTCCCTTGCCTTTGTTCAAAGAATGCAACGTTTGGAAAGAGATATATTGGATCTGGCTAATCTAGAAGATCTTCGCAAGCAAACATTGAATATGGCAGATACTGCTATGCGCCAGGCGTCTGAATACGGAGGTGCATTAGAGTTAATTGCACGTCTTAACTATATTTCAGACCCCGTTCAACTCGCAAAAGAAGTCGCTGAATATCTAAAATCGTCTGGTTATTTCACCGCCATACAATTCCGTTCAGAGATGATGACAGTTAATTTTGACATTGATTTAAGTGAATGTTCGGAAGTTGAAATCAAAGTTTTCAACTTATTACATCAACGTGGCCGTATTTATAGTTTTGGCCGAAGGATCATATTTAACGATGAGCATGTTTCGATTCTAGTTAAAAACATGCCGCCAGTATCCTCACATTCATACGGTATGTTAGTGGATATAGCAGCCAAAATAGTACCAGCCATAAACAGCCGTTTTATCAGCTTATGTAATGAAAAAGCCATAAACAATAGTGTGACTATTTTGTCTGATGCCATGGACATGGTTGCAAAAGGAATTTCAGCAATGGAAGTTGAAAAAAGGGAAATAATACAAGGAGTCATCACCCAAATTAGCAGTAGTTTTCATAAACTTGAACTGAACGACGAACAAGAGCAATTTTTCATTCATTTGATTGAAACACAACTTCAAAATAAAGAGGTCAGTAGTGACTTTTTAACAGTACGAGATACGCTGGAAAACTGCCTTACATCGGTTCAATCTGCACAGAAGATGACCTTAGCCACAAACACAGATAATGATGAATCATCACAATCAACGTATCTAGATGTTGAATTATTTTAATTTGTATTTTATGAACCTTAGCTATTAAGTGCTGAAACTAAATGCCGAGTGAAATTTTGAACGATAAACTCAACACAAAGCAAGATTTTGATTATATCAATGAATATAAAGGATATGCGCTGTTAGATAATCTTCTGGAAGTAAAACTGCATACCCAAATGATTGGCGATCTGCTGAGTATTGCCACGCTGCCACATAGCATTAAACAGTATAATGCTTACCTTTATTCATTTATTAAGACATTAGTTAACAACGCAAAAACCAGCCATCATGGATGGAGTCAGGAACAACTAATATACGATACTCAACATTATGATTGCGCGGTAAATGTTGAAAAAGACACAGCGACTGGACTTGAACAGACACACTTATTTATGAGTTATTCCTTAAGCTCAAAATTACAAACACCCTTGTTAGAATTAGCCGAAACTGAAGTCAAAATCAGTGAAATGTATGCCCATATTGGACACGAAATAAATAATCCATTAGCCATCGCACTGGGAAATTTAGCGTTTTTAAAAAACACATTGCTTGATAACCCTTTAAGCTCGAAAAACACTGATCATTACCTGCATGCTCTTGATAGTAGTTTAGAGCGCATCCAATCAATCGTTTCAGGTCTTAGATATTTATCCAGTGATACATCCCATGAAGCCAAGTCTGAAGTACATATTTATGATTTACTTGAAATTACCGAATCTTCAGACCATCCAGTTTCAAAAAAACATGACACAAACCTCAATATAAAACAGGTATCCGTTTCACCAAATTTATCAAACGTGAATGCCGTGATCATAGATGATGAACCTATGTTATTAGAAGTGGTAGCTGCTAACTTAGCATCGTTTGGGATGAATGTTTTTGCGACCGATAGTTTCAAAAGAGTGCTGGATGAAATCAAAAATGGTCAGTATCAATTATTGATCACCGATATGTGTATGCCTGATTGTGACGGTTTGGAGTTAATTAAAAAAGTTAAAAAGCTATCTGCTAACAAGGTCAAATGTATATTAATGACGGGTGGCATAGTGAATGGAGTAAACCCTAACAGTTTATATTCTGATCAGATAGACGGTGTTTTAGACAAACCATTTTGCCTCAATAACTTGTTGGAATTGCTCAACAAATTAGATTTAAAACCGGAGAATCAAGATGTCGGATAAATCAATCCTTAGAAAATTTATTCATGACCTCTCTAATAAAATCATGATTTTAGAAGGTTACATAACACTAGTTAATATAAAACCTGATTTTGACTTAAAGCTGATGATTTCTAAGTTAGAAGAGAATGTTGTATCGGTTGTACAGATTTTGGAAAACATGCGGGGATATGTAAAACAGGAGTCCGATGAAACGGCTTTAATCTCCCTGGTCTATAGCAGCAAAGTGAAGGAATATATGACTGGCCTTACTCTTGAGTCTGAGCTAGAAAAAATTGAGCTATCTTCCGCTGCAAATAATACACACATCAATGTAACCGGATACTTATTGTATATGGATGGCTATTTCATTCAGTACCTTGAAGGTAGCCCTAAGGATGTTGAAACACTCTATTTAAAAATATCCCTCGACCCTCGCCACCATTCGATAACATTGCTGTCCCACGAAACAATCACAGAAAGATCCTTCAATAAGTGGACTAAACTATACAGAATGAACCTCAATAATCATTCTCAGATCACTGATATTTTGAAGTCTATTGTAGGTGAAAAACAACGATTATTATCTAAAACAGAATCACTGGCGCTAATTAACTTTGTCGCTTTGATAAATAAAAACAACCCGCCAAACTTTGAAGGCCGTAATACAGTATGAATATTAAAAGTATTTATATTATTGACGATGAGCCTGATTTATCAGAGCTCATCTCCCAGTTTGCTATGACACACAAAATCAAAACACATGCAGCTAGTGCTTGGAACAACGTTTGCCTAAAAAAACTGCAAGAAACTGATTTCATTTTACTCGACCTAAACCTTCCTGATTTAGATGGCCTGGATATTTTAGAACAACTCAAAAAAAACAAGGTAACTGTGCCTATCGTTTTTTGCTCTGGGCAGGATGATAATGTTGTCGATACGGCAGCAGATCTGCTTAAAGCACATGGTTTAAATTATGCTGGGAAAATATTAAAACCTTTTTCTTTTGCTGACTTTACTAAACTATTAGTTACATTAAATAAAAGGGACGTAACTAAGGACTTGGTTGCCCCTGAAAGCTCAATTTCCGAAACACCTTTAGATGTACTCGACAAAAAACAGTTACAAAATGCCATTGCAAATAACTATTTTTGTGTTGTTTTTCAACCTCAGTTCAACTCACAGAATCATCAGTTATGTGGAATAGAATGCCTAGCTCGTTTAGACATACCGGGTAAAGAACGGATCATGCCAGATTCGTTTATTCCAGCACTTATTGCCCATGATCTCATTGACGACTTCACATTCAATATTATTAAATATGGCTTAAACGTATTAAATGACTTACCCCTTCCCAGCGATATAAAAATTGCGTTTAATATTTCTAGAACCTCTTTAACCAATGAGTTCATCACTAAGCTTTGTGATTGCTTTAAACCATTTCGATTTAATGCATCTGACTTAGTTTGGGAAATAACTGAAACGGCTGCATTAGAGATAAGAAAAACCACAAAAAAATTGATGACTAAGCTACGATTAAACGGTTTTAATCTATCACTGGACGATTTCGGAACGGGTTATTCAACACTCCAAGAGATAGATGCACTGCCATTTAATGAGGTTAAAATAGATAAACAGTTTATTCACTCCATGCATGATAAAAAAACCTCTATGGCAATAGTATTGGCAACCATTCAGTTGGCCAAGTTACTTGATTTTAGAGTAGTAGCAGAAGGGGTAGAAACACTGCAACAGGTTGAGACGCTTAAGTTACTTAACTGTGAAGTTTCCCAAGGTTATTTTTATTCACGTCCTCTAGATAGCTTAGATTTTGAGTCTTTTATACATATAAATAATAATCAACAGCAGGAAATGGTCTCCCTCTAGATGTTTCTAAACTAGAGTGTTTGTGTGGCTATTTGAATAGGAGACGTTGAATCCAAGTTTCAATTAAGAATACCATTCACTATATCACTCAGTTGTTCGACCTTTGCTTTGCAGCTCGCTTAATTTAGCTGAATAAACACACCCGCGACCATTCTTTTTTGCCACACTTAACGCTTTGTCTGCGCTGGCCAACAATAATTCAGGGCTATTCTCAATTGAGGGTAATAAAGCGTAGCAGCCAATGGATAGAGTCACCATTTCGCGCTCAGCACTAGGGGCATGTGGGAACGCATGATTGGCAATATTTTTGAGTATATTTTCACCTATTTGGTTGGCACCTATTAGATCGGTATCTGGTAGCAAAATAACAAACTGGTGCTCTGTATAACGAGCAATAAAATCGGCAGTACGTCGAATCGAACCATGCAAAATACTGGCAATTTTTTTTATGCAATCATCACCCTGTGTGTGTCCAAAATGGTTGACATAAGGTTTGAATTCATCTATTTCAAGCATTAAAAGCGCCAGTGACAGTTTATTACGCTTGGCACGCAGCCATTCTACTGCAAGCTTTTCGTCTAATGCTCTAGGATTATATAAACCCGTTATACTGTCAATAAAGGTAAGGGATTGCAGCCTATCGATAGCTTGTTTATGAGCGATATGGGCTTTGGTTCTAACCGCAACAATGCGTGGGTTTACCGGTTTATGCATAAAATCTGTCGCGCCATAATCAAATATCTTTTGCTCGAAATCGGCCTCATTATGACTGGTGATAAATAGTATCGGAATATTGGCCGTTACTTCGTTTGCTTTTAGCTCACGGCAAACCTCAAAACCACTCATACCAGGCATTTCAATATCAAGTAGAATAATATCAGGCATCTCACTTTCGGCAAGTTTCAAAGCACTACAACCCGAAGTAGCGAATACAATCCGTCCTACTCCAAGAAGCGCTTTACTGGTTGCCATAATGAACGAAGGATCATCATCAACAATTAAGATGGTGGCAGAATTAAAATCACTTGATAATGTCATTGAACGCACTCCCTATTGATATTTTGAGATGAAGTAAGCAATGTTAAAGCTTGTTGAAAATGCAGGTCTTCTAACATAGATTCAAATTCCTCAAAGACTTTATTACCTAACATAAAGCGTAAATTTACTGAATATTGCTCTACTGTGTCCAGCGCCGATAACTCTTGTTTTTCTAAGGCAATAAATAGCGTCTCTAATTGCTTTTGATCCAGAGGTGTTGCATTTTCAATCGCAATTTGATCATGTTTTTTTCGTACATTTTGCTGTTGTGATAGAAACTCAGCACTGTTAATCCGTAAATTAATGAGGTTTTTTGCTACCTTTACTAATAATGGATTTATTTCACTGGCGTTGTTGCGCAAAGCTATCTCAGCTTCCCCTGCAACTTGATATAATTCCTGAGCACCGATAAGACCGGCACTGCCACGCAATTTATGTATGTGTGCTGCCATGGCCAACCTTTCAGACTCATCTAGGTTTTTTGTTGAATGACCGTCTTTAAGGGTTTCCAAATGTTGAAATTCATTAAATAGACGTTCAAGAATTGTCACAAACAACACCAAATCACCATTCAGTAAATCAGTATTGTTGGTCATGCCTTCTATATTTGGCCAACTATCACCGATGACTTCACTGTCTGTGGCGAGACTTTCAAAATTAATAATACGATGTCGATAACACTCAACCAGTTTTCGCAAAGTGTTGATTAATTTTGAAGGCTCAATAGGTTTAGTTAAAAAGGCATTCATACCTGAAGCGATTCCGCGTTTTCTTTCTTCCACTAAAGTGCCTGCAGTTAGCGCAACTACGGGTAATGTTTTGAGCCCAAGCTCTTCTCGAATATGCTGTGTCGTTTCCAGACCATCCATTTCTGGCATCTGCACATCCATCAATACAATATCAAACACATCCGGGCTTAAACGTAATTGTCTCAGAGCTGCTTTACCACTGCTTAATGTGGTCACCTTGGCACCATTTCGAATCAGTATTTGTCCAACCACTTCAAGATTTATGTCACTGTCATCTACTACTAATACATTTACCCCTGGTAACCATCTGGCTTTCAGTGCCTCGGTTCGAGTGGCTTCAAGTACTCGTTGAGAATCGTCGGTATGTTTGACAACCGCATCATTGACAGCATTAAACAACTGCGCCCCACTTATGGGTTTATATAATATTTTGTCAATCAATTGACCCGTATCTAATGCGGCAATATGCGCCTTTTCATAGGCTGAAACGACTAACACAGCGGGTAACTTTTTGTTTCCAAGATATGTGTTTAACTTAGACACAGCCTCTAGCCCATCCATTTCTGGCATATGCCAGTCAATCATTAGGACATCAGGTAACTTGCGCCCAGACTCAACCAGCGCAATCATCTCTTCAACAAGCACTACACCTGAACTGACACTCCTGACATGCCAACCTAACGCTTTAGCATAATCTTCAATCTGTTGACGGTCGATATCATCATCATCTACAACCCAGACGTACAGTGTATTTATACTAGAGTCTAAGGCATGTAGGTCTTCTTGATTGAGTACTTCAATAGGTAGTGTTAGCCAAAACTGACTGCCTTCATCAGGAATGCTATTGACACCGAGTTCACCCTGTAACAAATCGACCATACTGCTGACGATTGACAAACCCAAACCGGTTCCACCAAAATGCCTACTAGTACTAGAGTCCGCTTGGCTAAATGGCTGAAAAATACTTTTTTGTATTTCTTTACTGACACCAATTCCAGTGTCTGCCACTTCGAAGTAGACCTTAACCCTGTGTTCGGAAAGTGAATGGGATTCGACCACTTTAGCACTAAGCACTATAGTGCCATGACGTGTAAACTTAATCGCATTGCCAATCAGGTTGGTTAATATTTGACGTAACATTTTGCTGTCAGTATTTATGCAGTCAGGTAAAGTATGGCCGAGTTGAAGATTAAGTTGTAATCCCTTTAATGCTGCTTGCTCAGAAAATGCACTTTGCAGCTCTTCGAGTAACTCATGGAGCAGACAAGGCTCCTCATTGAGTTCCATTTCATTTGCTTCGATTTTGGCTAAGTCTAAAACGTCATTGACAATACCTAGTAAGGAGCGCCCAGAAAGTTGCACTTTATCCACTAGATTACGCTGTGCATCATCTAATTGTGAATCCCCAAGTAGGTATGAGAGTCCAATAATGGCGTTGAGTGGCGTACGGATTTCATGACTCATATTGGCTAAAAAAGCACTTTTCGCCAAATTGGCTCTTTTCGCTGCATCGGTTGCGTCACGCAATGAACTTTCGATACTTAGCCTTTGTGAAATATTGCGCACCGATGCGGCGACTAATAACCTATCATCAAGCTGTACTTCGCTAAGACTGACCTCAACGGGGAACAATGCTCCATCCGAATAACGACCATAAAGTTTCTCTCCATTGTCAATTAGCCAATCTATCGGATTCTTAACAATTTTTTTCACATGAGCATCATGATTTGCGGCGACATTTTGCGGGACAAGCATATTGATATTCTTGCCCATCATATATTTACGGTCATAACCAAATAAGTGTTCAACTTGTGAATTTACAAGCTCTACCACGCCCTTTGAATCAGTAAATATCATGGCTTCAGGAGATAACTCGGTGAGCCTTTTAAACATACTATCTTTGCCACGCTGAGTCTCTAATTCTAGCTCAGCCTGTGTGGCAATTATCTTGCGCTGATTGGCCACCCAGAATAAATAAACCACAATCACACTTAAAAATGTTAAGCCGAGTAATGGTAAAAAGAGGTATAAAAGTGCTAACTCTACTTTTTCATATACCTTTGATGTGAATAACGTCACCTTAAATGTTGATTTTCCACTTTTGGATGCACTTTCGGCTGACAAAATAGTGCCTGAAGGCCCTTCCCAGGTTTTAATATTTCTATTTTTCAAACCGAAAGGTGACCGAACAAGGGTGAATTCATTGTCCCATTGATAAGTCTCATTGAAGTCAGAACGGAAGGTTTTTGCCAAATCTGGATGAAATACATAATCACCACTGTGATTAATGACATAAATAACATGTTCAGGTTTTGCCAATTCAGCCAATTCAGTGAAGATGGATTTAGCATCAACATTGATAATGATTATGCCAAAGGGTGAAAAATTCTCATTAAAAACGGGAGTAGCGTAACGCAATGTCGGTCTTATAGGCGTTTCGATGACATCATTTTCCACATTGAGTTCAAGGTCAGAGACCCAAATATCTCCTTGGTTCAATGCAAGTGTTTCTTGCAAATAGGAACTATCGCTCTTGTATTGCAACTGTGCTTCGGGAACAACAAAAATACCGTTTTCTGTGCGCTCTATACGGATCAATTCTCGACCACTGGGATTAGCTCTAATTAGACGCAATTGATACACATCGGGAGACGAAACCATATAGGCTTTAAATACTTCGGCTAATTGTCCTTTCCAAGCATCGAGGGATAAAAGTGATGTTGGCTTTATTCCCGTATTCGAAGCCCGCACAATGCCTCTAACGGCTGGGGTGGATTGCAATAAGGTTAAGTTTTCATCATAGCTTTCATGCTCTCGCTCCATAATTTTCAGACTATGTTGTAGATTTTCTGTGAGATTGGCACTGGTTGATTTAAACTCTTGTTGCAAATATGACAGAGCACTGGCACCGAACAAAAACACTATTAATATGACGTAGGCTTGAATCAACCTTTTAAAAAAAAGGCTGCTTAAAAAGTAGCGAATGCCTATGGCTTTAGTCTTGTTTTTAGCTAGCTGGTCACTGTCGCGTTTGATTAAACTTATGGATAATAATAAAGCGACAATACTTGTGCTTATTAGACAAATAGTGGCTACCCAAACTGGTGACCATAAGCCCAGAGCTGCAGACATCTCAGTTAAAGAATGACTCTCTAACAGCCAATTACGTCCCATAAAGTGTATATCGCGTGTATCACTAAAGGTGGTATATTCGCTCAACACGTCTATAGAATGGGTTGCAAAAAAAGGCTTGTTTTCGGTTTTATCAGTCAACACAACAGACATTTCTCGCAGCACCGGCCCCAAATCAGCCAGTACTTTATCCACCACTAGCGGCGCATATGCCCATCCTAACGTGGCTTTTTCTCTTGCATCTGGGGTGCTCAGGTGCAGTGCTGGATCATAAATAGGTAACAGGGTTAAAAATCCACTCCCCTTCTTTCCTTCTGCTTGCACTAAAGTGATGGGGGCAGTGAGTCTAAACTTGCCATCACGGGCCGCAGCAAGCGCCGCATTACGCCGATTTGTTTCAGAGCCAATATCAAGACCTGTTGCACCCTGATTATCTTTTTCGGGGTAAATATACTGAATAATAAAACGATTTTGTTGATGTGCAGTAAGCGTTCTTATAGCAAAGTTTGGTCTTCCATCTGCACGTGCATTGGCAATAAACTTGGCTTCATAAGAAGGGCTGACATTACGTATAAGGCCAAAGCCAAGTGCCCCAGGGAATTCGCTTTTTAAATCACGAGAATTAATGTACCGTTCAAAATTTGAGCGTTTTATTTGATTGATATCTGCGGCTAACATAGCCCCACGAATACTTAGCAAACCATACTCGTATAGCTCAAAACGTTTTATGATAAGTTGTTCAACTGAGTCGGTTAATTGCTCCACACGGGACTGCATGGCAGCTGTATTTTGTTGATGTATAAACCATGTTGTTAAAATGGTGACTATGATGCCGATAAACCACACAGTCAACATAGGTAATTTTACTGACCAATTAAAATTTTTGAATACCTTTTGTGGTGTACTTATCATCGAGTGAATTCTACCTCAGGGGCTTACTTGGAAACGTTTATGTCATAAGCTATCTGTTCAAATAGTCGATGACACCAAGTTAAACTTTATGGAATACAGAATGTTTTACAATCCGTAAAAATACGCATTATGATGAAAAGATACGTTTTGTTATTAGTCTGAATGGAATGACATATTTTTTCAGTAACGTGAAAAAAAACGCTCAATCAGACCTCTGCTATGCAGATATTCACGAACTGGTGAGTGGACATGCGCGACAAAAAAATAAACCCGCTAATAAGCGGGTTTGTTTAACAATGAGTACAATTGGCATGCTGCAGAGGCTTCGTTTATCAGTATTTCATTTATCCTTCACATAATACTGACTGGTTTTACCCGCTAGGCATCCACTTTTACTTAGAAATTCCTAGTCTGAAAACTGCCTTATGATGCCATTCAGGGTTTCTTTGGCGTCACCAAATATCATTCGACAGTTAGGTTTGAAAAACAGCGGGTTGTCGATACCGGCAAAACCTGAGGCCATGCCCCGTTTGAGCACAAACACGTTTTTCGCCAAATCCGCATTGATCACTGGCATACCGTATATAGGGCTGCCTTTCATTTCTCGGGCTGCTGGATTCACTACATCGTTGGCACCAATGACCATGGCTACGTCAAAGTTTTGAATCCGCTTGTTTATTTCGTCCATTTCAAATAACTGCTCATAAGACACGTCAGCTTCAGCTAGTAGTACATTCATGTGCCCAGGCATCCGCCCGGCGACAGGATGAATGGCGTAAGCAACTTCAGCGCCGTTGTCTTCTAACAGTTGCTGTAGCTCTTTCATGGCATGTTGCGCTTGCGCCACTGCCATGCCGTAGCCAGGGATAACTACCACTGATTGCGCCGCTTCGAGCACGTAATACGCATCTTCGGCTGATAGTGGTTTAACTTCCCCCTCTATCACCATGTCTGTTTTGGTCACTGGCATAAACCCACTAAATAACACATTACTTAAGGAGCGATTCATGGCTTTACACATGATGGTGGTCAGGATAATCCCGCTGGCACCTACCAACGAACCGGCCACTATCAGGATGTTGTTATGTAAAGCAAAACCGGCGGCACAAGCCGCTAGCCCAGAGTATGAGTTGAGCAGTGAAATAACCACCGGCATGTCTGCGCCGCCAATGGGTAGTACCAGCATGATGCCGAATAACAAAGCAAAACCCATAGCCGTATACAACACCACATTAAAGTCGATGTTTATGCCAGCTAGCATTGTAGGCTGAGCCACAAATAGATAAGCAGAAAAGATAATCGCCAGTACCAGTAGACTATTAAACACCGCCTGACCGATGAACGTAATCGAACGACCAGAAATACGCTCACTTAGCTTTGCCCATGCAATCAAACTGCCGGAAAAGGTCACACCACCAATTAACAAGGCCAAAAATGTCACTATCATAGTGAAAGCGGTAAATTCACTATTAGCCTCAACCGTTGCCCAAGCAACAAACAAACTGGCGAGGCCACCGATACCGTTTAGCAAGGACACCATTTCAGGCATGGCAGTCATGGCTATCATCCTAGCGGCAAGCACACCTAATATGCTGCCTGCTAACATAGCAATGGCTATCACCTGAAAGCTAACAATGTTGTTGTCGAACATAGTGACAACAATCGCAATGAGCATCCCAATGGCAGAAAGCAAGTTACCCTTGCGAGCTGACGAAGGATGGCCTAGCAGCTTTAAACCAAAAATAAATAAGGCAGCGGCGAGCACATAACTGAAGTTGATCACGAGATCGGTTGTAGTTGTTTCTATCATCATAGTTCCCTACTGCTTTTTCTTGAACATGGCGAGCATTCGGTCAGTCACTAAATACCCTCCCACCACGTTTATAGTCGCCAAAAAGACCGCGAATGCTCCAAGATAAGTGGAGTATTCTCCCATGCTGTCACTACCAGCTAAGGCCAGCGCCCCTACAACTGTGATACCAGAGATTGCATTAGCACCAGACATCAAAGGCGTATGTAATGTAGCAGGGACTTTTTGAATCAGTTCAAAACCAACAAAAATTGACAGTAGTAAAATAAATACTAAATATACGGCGTCCATTAGAATCCCTCTTTTTTACTTGTGGTTTGATTATTAGCCTCATAAACAGACTTAAGCATGGCATTCACTACTTGCCCTTGATGAGTAATGATACAGCCAGACTGAACTTCGTCTTCAAGATCCAGCTTAAAAACATTGTCTTCTTTGTGCCAAAATTCGCTGATTAAATTAAACAGGTTGTTGCTGTACATTTGAGTGGCATGTTTGGCAACCCCATTTGCCCAATATCCAGTGCCTATAATGGTCACCCCATTATGCTGGATAATTTCACCGGCTATGGTGCCTTCGACGTTACCGCCATTTTCAGCGGCCATATCAACTATCACACTGCCAGCTTGCATCGATTCAACCGTTTTTAGGTCGATGAGCATGGGGGGGTTGCGCCCAAATAACTGAGCTGTGGTGATCACAATATCTGACTCGGCAATACATTTAGCTTGTTCCCGTTGCTGAATTTGCATTTGCTCTGGTGTCAAAGCCTGAGCATAACCCTGCCCTGTCTCACCGGTTTCACCTAAATCGATATGCAAAAACTTGGCACCCAAGGATTGCACTTGTTCAGCTACCACAGTGCGAGTATCGAATGCCGTTACACTGGCCCCTAAACGTTTAGCCGTAGCGATAGCTTGTAAACCTGCCACCCCAGCACCTATTACAAATACTTTAGCGGGCTTAAGGGTGCCTGCTGGTGTCATCATCATAGGTAAAACACTATCAAGTTGATTAGCCGCTTGCATCACCATAACATAACCAGCCAAACTGGCCTGAGAACTGAGGGCATCCATCTTTTGACAGCGACTAATGCGCGGGATCATTTCCATGCTAATGCTGGTGATTTCGTTGTCGCACAGACTGGCTACAAAGCCCTTCTCATTAAATGGGTCTAAATAGCTCACGATAAGCGTGTTGGGTTTTAAATGACGGAGATCATCGGTACTAAGTTTATGCAAACTAGGCACAATGTCAGCATTGGCTAAGATATCAACGCGACTCGTCACAATCTCTGCCCCAGCCGCTACATATTCTTCATCACTCACATGGATATGCTTACCGATACCGGCTTGCACATGCACAGTAGCACCCAATAATTTGTATGCCTTAACGTTTACTGGTAACACAGCACAACGTTTTTCCTGTGGCTTAAGCTCAGCAGGGAACCCAAGAATTGTCATAGAAACCTCAAAAGTTAATGTACTTTAATAAATATGGCTTATTTAAGAGTAGAATGTAAATTCATAGTATTTATAGTGGGTATGAAATTGGATGCTGTTTAGCGAACGAATAAGGAAACAGCCATCATTTGACATTAGTATTACCAGTGGCCATTTTTAAATCTAATTTTTGTTGTATTTATGTTATACGTTGTACCTACCGCTCAAATATGGGCTTAGGCTAGCCTCATAAGCCTACAGACACAGGTTTATTAATATTTCTACTGGTCGCTGCTGATCAAAATTTCATTACCAATAATAATTACAATATTATGTCATCTCAAAATGTATATTTATGTGATTTAACTGATAAGATCTGGTTTATTTTTTTAAAGGTATATTGTGAAATCTTCGCACCCACAACACATTCGAGCAAATTTCTTACGCAGACTAGCTGCCATGGTGTATGACGTTTTAGTTGCTGTTGCTGTCGGCATGTGTGCGGCAATGATAATGGTAGTAGCTATGTTGATACTAGTAGAAAATAATATCTTGAGTAATCAAGGTTATGAGGGTTTTAGTGAGCTAATGCAGCATTCCTTTGCCTACAAACTAATCCTGCAAGTTTGGGTAGGTTTATGGGTAGTAGGCTTTTTCTTGTGGTTTTGGCGAAATGGTGGTCAAACTATAGGTATGAGAGCGTGGCGCCTACGTTTATTTAGTACCAATGACAAACCTTTTGGTTATAGACGCGCACTGTTGCGTTTAATATGTTCATTTGGCGGATTAGGTACTATTTTAGTGTTATTCGATTTCAAATCTAAACAATCATTGCAAGACAGGATCGCTAATACTGAAATATTGGTGCTTAGCAAAGAAGATAACCATCATTCATCTTGGGGCAAGATTCAAGAATAAATGGGCAGACGCTAGCCTTTCCTTTGCAACATATAGATTGAAAAAGCAGCAAATACTAAGCTGGGTAAAGCCGCCCCCATAAACGGCGGCAGATGGTAAACCAAGCTTAAAGCACCAAAGACTTCATTACTCACAAAAAATCCAAAACCGGTTAACACCCCTAAGATGACTCGCGCACCCATAGTGACGCTGCGTAACGGCCCAAAAATAAACGACAAAGCCATTAACAACATTACACCCACAGATAAAGGTTGCAGTACTTTTCGCCACAGGGCCAACTCGTATCGACTTGGATCAAGACTGTTATTATTACTATAGTTAACATACTCAACTAACCCCCGAATCGACAGCGCTTCAGGTTTGACTGTTACCACGCCAAGTTTGTCTGGTGTGAGTGTTGACAACCACACACCTTTTTCAAGTTGCTTGAATCGGATCCTCTGATCGCCAATAAAGGTGTATTTGACTTGCTCTAATTGCCAACCCTTCTCGCTATAATTCGCCTGCAAAGCACTGGTGATTTGTCTTAGCACCAGATTCTCATCGAACTCGTACACATTCACTTTACGCAAAGTCTTGGTATCGACCACTTCACCGATACTAACGAAGTTCTCACCATCCTTTGCCCAGGTTATTTTGTCAGAAGCAAATAAGCTACCGCCAGAAATAGCCTGAGTACGAATTTCTTTCGCTTTTGTTTCTGTAACAGGAGCCACCCATTCACCGATAAACATCACAAATAACATCATTAACAGAGCTGATTTCATAGCAGAAGTAATAATATTCCATCGGCTTTGACCGGCGGTTTGCATCACAACCAATTCGCTGTTGCTTGCCAAGATCCCCATGCCTATTAACCCTCCAATCAGGGTAGCCATAGGGAAAAACTGTTCTAGCTCTCTGGGTAAACTAAGTAACACATACACTGAAGCGACGGTCATATCATAACTGCCACGCCCTACCTGTTTCATTTGTTCAATAAATTTAATTAAGGCGCTCAAGCCTACCAATACACTCAAACTCAGTGCAGTTGTCGCCAACAATGTCTTAGCGATATACACATCGAGTATTTTAAACATGGACATCTCCTTTTAATCGAGCGCGCAGCTTTACGCCAAAAGGTCGCCCTTTTAGTAATAATGCCGCTCCAATAGATAACAGCACTGCATGCACCCACCATAATCCAAGCTGAGGAGGTATATTGCCATCTTCCAATGCCTTGCGGCCCGCCATTAGCAGCATAAAATAGCCTAGGTATAGCATCAATGCAGGAAACATTTTCCCGAAGCGACCTTGTCTAGGATCAGCGGCACTGAGAGGCACCGCAATCAGTACTAAAAAGGGTAGCGATAAAGGAATGGCAATACGCCAATGAAGTTCTGCTAGAGCATCTACCGATGGGTCCGATATCAAGTCGGCGGTTGGATAGGCACTTAATTTTCTGCGCTTTTTTTCAGGCTGTTGTTCGGCAATTTGAATTTGATACTCTTCAAACTCAACAACGCGATAATCTTGCCTACCCACTTCACCTTCATATTGTTTGCCTTGGTTAAGTATCAGTTTTTGGGCGCCATTTGCTTGCTCTTGTATGCCTCCGCTGTTGGCATAAACAATTCGCACGTTTTCAGAATCGGAGTCATTATCTCTTTGTGCTAGAAAAACTTTTCTTAAGGGGCTTTGACTATTATCGATGTCATGTACAAATATCACCGCTTGCTGATTGGCAGTTTGTTCGAAACGTCCAGGTATCAAGCTTGTTAGGCCACTTTGTGCACCGACCTTTTCTTCAAGTTGATAAGTACTTTCAACGGATAAAGGCGTTAACCACAGCGTTAAACCCGCTGTGAATAAAGCCATAAAAAAAGCAAGGATCAGCATAACACGGGTGATATACCATTCACTGATGCCACATGCCCGCATGACAGTCATCTCACTGTCGACGTACAGCCGGCCATGTGCCAACATAATGCCCAGAAAAAGGCTGAGTGGTAACACTATTGATGCTAAAACCGGCGAATACAGAGCCAAAAAACCTAAAACTAAGCCAGCAGGGATTTCACCTTCTGACGCATCAGCCAATACTCTGACAAATTTCTGTGTAATAAAAATAGCCATCAACAGCATAAAAATTGCCAGTTGAGATTTCAAAGTTTCTTTCATTAAATAGCGGAAAATCAGCACAACACATCCAAGGGAAAGTAGTATTTTTAGTGGCACTATGGGAAATTTTAAGTAAACTTAACGTTTTCACAAGTTTAATTTATAAATTGTACGTATTTAAAGCACTCAGCCACGATCTTATTTACAGATTATGTCCGGCTGAAGTTAATCTTACAATAATATAGCTGTATTACCCAATGTCACCTTTAAATTATTCATTAAAAGGAAGAATGGTTGCAGTATTATTCATCATGTAACGAGGATTCAAAGTGGAATTTAGCGTAAAAAGTGGCAGTCCAGAAAAACAACGCAGCGCCTGTATTGTGGTGGGTGTGTTTGAGCCTAGGCGTCTCACATCTGTCGCCGAACAGCTCGATATTATTAGTGAAGGCTATATTAGCAACTTACTCAGAAGAGGGGATTTGGAAGGTCAAGCCGGTCAAATGTTGTTGCTTCACCATGTTCCTAACATCTTAAGTGAACGAGTATTGTTGGTAGGTTGTGGCAAAGAACGCGAACTAGACGAGCGTCAATACAAACAAATCATCTCCAAAACGATTAAAACGCTCAATGAAACAGGTTCGATGGAAGCGGTTAGTTTCTTGACTGAATTACATGTTAAAGGTCGCGATACCTACTGGAAAGTGCGTCAAGCCGTAGAAGCGACACAAGATTCTCTATACACCTTTTTGCAGCTTAAAACCAAAAAAGGTGAATTACGTAGACCACTTCGAAAAATCGTTTTTAATGTATCCACACGTCGCGAGTTATCCATTGGCGAACGAGCACTTGAGCATGGTTTAGCCGTAGCAAAAGGCGTTAAAACGGCGAAAGATGTTGCCAATATGCCACCGAATATTTGTAATCCTAAATATCTACTTGAGCAAGCAGAAGGTTTAGCCGTCACTTATGAAAATCTGCATGTTAGCTCAGTGAATGAGAAACAGATGGACGAGTTAGGTATGCACTCATATTTGGCGGTGGGCCGTGGCTCTGTGAATGAGTCAATCATGACTATTATGGAACATAAAGGTGGGCCATCAGATCAAGCGCCAATCGTTTTAGTCGGTAAAGGATTAACCTTCGATTCTGGTGGTATTTCTATCAAACCAGGCGAAGCCATGGATGAAATGAAATATGACATGGGGGGTGCAGCTGGGGTATTAGGCGCAATGCATACCATCAGTGCTCTGAACCTGCCAGTTAATATTGTCGGTATTCTAGCGGGTTGTGAAAACATGCCTGATGCCAACGCATACCGTCCCGGTGATATTTTAACCACTATGTCAGGCCAAACAGTTGAAGTGCTCAATACCGATGCCGAAGGACGTTTAGTATTATGTGATGCATTAACCTATGTAGAACGTTTTGATCCTGAGTTGGTCGTGGATGTTGCTACATTAACGGGGGCTTGTGTTGTGGCTTTAGGCAAACATGCTAGTGCCGTATTCAGTAACCATAATCCTCTTGCTCATGAATTGATCAATGCATCTGAACAAAGTGGCGATAAGGCTTGGCGTTTACCTTTATGGGATGAATACCAAGACCAAATCGAAAGTCCTTTTGCCGATATGAGTAATCTCGGTGGCCGTCCTGCAGGCGCGATTACGGCAGCCTGTTTTTTATCTCGTTTTACTCGCAAATATAACTGGGCTCATATGGATATTGCAGGCACAGCTTGGGTTGGCGGTAAAGAAAAAGGGTCAACAGGTCGGCCTGTACCTATGTTATCTCAGTTCTTAATGAACCGTGCAGGTATTGAAACTGAAGATTAATCACGCCCTTTAGGAACCACTTCGTATATGTCAAATGTAACGTTTTATCTGCTTGATGAAACAGACGACACACACCAACAGCCAGCGCACTTTGCGCTGGCTTGTTTGTTGGCGACCCGCTGTTATCGGAACAAACAAAAATGTTTAGTTTATTGTGAAGATCAACAACAGGCCGAACAATTTGATGAATTATTATGGCAGTTGCCCAACGATGCCTTTGTTCCCCACAATTTGGCCGGAGAAGGTCCGATAGGCGGCGCCCCAGTTGAAATATGTTGGCAAACACCCAGCCAATTTAATCGACCCATACTCATTAATTTAGCTGATAACATTCCCGATTTTCATCAACGATTTAGACAAGTCATTGATTTTGTGCCTGCAAAAGAGCAACTCAAACCTCAGGCCAGAGAACGATATAAACAATATAGAGCGGCAGGTAATCAACTCGATACCCTACCCGCCTCAAGCATTAACGAGGCACACAATAATGGATAAGATATTTAATCCACAAAATATAGAACGCGATATATACCAAAAATGGGAAGAAAGCGGACAATTTAAACCTTCTGGAGAAGGCGAATCCTACAGCATCATGATACCGCCCCCAAACGTGACGGGCAGCCTGCATATGGGCCATGCGTTTCAACAAACGATTATGGATGCGTTAACCCGATACAAACGTATGTCGGGCAATAATACCTTATGGCAAGTGGGCACTGACCACGCAGGTATTGCCACTCAAATGGTAGTGGAGCGAAAGTTAGCAGCAGAGAATAGCCCCACTCGTAAAGAATTAGGCCGCGAGGCTTTTATCGACAAAATTTGGGAATGGAAAGCCGAGTCAGGTAATACTATTACCAACCAGATGCGTCGCTTAGGTGCCTCAGTGGATTGGGAACGTGAGCGTTTCACCATGGACAAGGGGCTTTCAAACGCAGTAAATGAAGTATTTGTGCGCCTGCATTCAGAGAACTTAATCTATCGCGGTAAACGCCTAGTTAACTGGGATCCTAAGTTTCATACCGCCATATCCGACCTAGAAGTTGAAAGTAAAGACAAAAAAGGTCACATGTGGCACTTTCGTTATCCTTTAGCTGATGGGGTTAAAACGACTGATGGCAAAGATTACCTAGTAGTCGCAACAACCCGACCTGAAACAGTGTTAGGTGATACTGGTGTAGCCGTTAATCCGGAAGATCCCAGATATAAAGACTTGATTGGTCAGTTTATCGATTTACCTTTAGTGAATCGTCGTATTCCTATCGTTGGCGACGAACATGCAGATATTGAAAAAGGCACAGGCTGCGTAAAAATAACCCCAGCCCATGACTTTAACGATTATGAAGTCGGTAAACGTCATCAATTACCGATGATCAATATTTTGAGTTTCTCTGGTGAAATTCGCCAGCAAGCTGAAATATTCGATACTAAGGGTGAAGCAACTGATGCCTTAAATTCAGCCATACCTGAAGAGTTTCAAAACTTAGACCGTTTTGCAGCCCGCAAAGCCATAGTGGCCAAATTGGATGCAATAGGCTTATTAGAATCAGTAAAAGACCACGACTTAACGGTGCCTTATGGTGATAGAAGTGGTGTGGTAATTGAACCTATGTTGACCGACCAATGGTATGTACGTGCAGCATCTTTAGCTAAAGTCGCTGCAGATGCCGTCACCAATGGCGAGATTGAATTTGTACCTAAACAATATGAAAATATGTACTTTTCTTGGATGAATGATATCCAAGACTGGTGCATTTCCCGTCAATTGTGGTGGGGCCATAGAATACCAGCTTGGTACGATGAACAAGGTAAGGTGTATGTGGGGCGCAACGAAGCAGAAGCCCGTGCAGCAAATGGCTTGGCCGCTGATGTCGTACTCAGACAAGATGACGATGTATTAGATACTTGGTTTTCCTCTGCGCTGTGGACGTTTTCTACACTAGGTTGGCCTGAAAATACTGAAGACTTAAAAACTTTCCATCCTACTGATGTGTTGGTCACCGGTTTCGACATCATTTTCTTCTGGGTAGCCAGAATGATCATGATGACAATGCATTTTGTAAAAGATGAAAATGGCAAACCACAAGTGCCTTTCAAAACAGTGTATGTGACCGGCCTTATTCGTGACGATGAGGGTAATAAGATGTCTAAATCAAAAGGTAATGTTATCGACCCTTTGGATATGATAGACGGAATTTCCCTCGAAAATTTACTCGAAAAACGCACCGCTAATTTGATGCAGCCAAAAGAGGCTGAAAAGATCAAGAAACAAACAGCAAAGCAGTTCCCTGATGGAATAGAGTCCCATGGAACAGATGCTCTTCGTTTTACCCTTGCAGCACTTGCCTCTACCGGCCGAGATATCAATTGGGATATGAAACGCTTAGAAGGCTACAGAAACTTCTGCAACAAATTATGGAATGCCAGTAACTTTGTGCTGATGAATACCCAAGAACATGACTGTGGATTTAACTCAAATTCCCATATGAGGCTCTCACTTGCAGATAAATGGATCATCGGGGAATACCAAAATACGATAAAGACTTATCGTGATGCCATGGATACCTACCGTTTTGATATTGCCGCACATACTTTATACAAATTCACCTGGGATCAGTTTTGTGGTTGGTATATAGAATTAACCAAACCTGTTTTATTGCAAGGAAGCGAAGAACAACAGCGCGGTACTCGGCATACTCTCGTCACTATCTTAGAGTCTTTACTAAGATTGATGCATCCTATTATACCGTTTATTACAGAGACTATTTGGCAAGATGTATCTCCTTTGGCTAACTGTCATTCTGCCACTATCATGAATCAGGCTTACCCTGAATATGATGCTGCCAAGGTTGATGCCACAGCGATGCAAGATCTGGAATGGGTCAAAGCGTTTGTATTATGCATTCGTACAATTCGCGGTGAGATGGATATCGCCCCAAGCAAACCGTTACCTGTATTGCTCCGTAATGCCTCTGCTGAAGACATAAGACGGCTTGAAGAGAACGGGATATTTTTACACGCAATTGCCAAGCTAGAGTCTGTGACAGCTTTAAGTGAAGATGACAAAGCACCGGTTTGTGCTACATCTTTATTGGCCTCACTTGAAATTATGATCCCCATGGCAGGCTTAATTGATAAAGATGCGGAATTAGCGAGGATTGCCAAAGCCTTGGATAAATTAGAAAAAGATTTTGCTCGTACGCAGGGTAAACTTTCTAATGAAAAGTTTGTGAGTAATGCCCCTGACGTTGTGATTGAAAAAGAAAAAGCTAAGTTAGCAGATTTCACCATGCAGATGGGCAAACTACAAGAACAGCGCAGCAGCATTGAATCTTTATAGGGTGTAGTGATGAGTAGGGGATGTGTTATCAATAGGGGTAACACATTCTCGCTATCTTTAGTTCTGTGATAAAATTCAATAGAAGATTTTTACGAGGAAGGAGAAATTGGCCATATACTTTCGGCGCTTAATCGTTTTGCATATACTTTTAATGAGTATAGTGGCAAGTGCCGCTGCTACAACTGAAAAACACTTAACCTTAGTCTTTGCTGGTAATATGCCTGACATAAGTAAACATACTTATGGCACCTTCACAGACCTTTCAGGTTTACTAGAAAAAATCAGAGCCAAAAAAACGCCGACTATTTTTACCTTTGGCGGAGGTAGTTTAGGGCCTAGTCCTTTTTCCAGTTTAGACAAGGGCTCTCACATCATTGACATTCTCAATACCTTAGAGCCTGATTTAATGACGCTCACCAAACGTGAGTTTAGCTATTTCGAAGATGAGCTTACATTGCGCTCTTATGAGGCGGCATTCCCAATCGTCAGCAGCAACCTTTATGACCCACTCATTAATAGTAACCTCGAAGGCATTTTAACTAGTCTCATTGTCGAAAAAGAAGATGTGAAAGTGGGGTTTATTTCAATTCTAGACGAAGATGTGGTTGAAGAGTATTCACTAAAAAGAGCCAGTGTACTTGAACCCCGAGAGGTTATTCAGCAGCAAATTGACCTTCTCAAACAAAAAGGCGCTGAATTATTGGTGTTAGTTTATTCAAAAGAAAGGGATTATTACCAAACTCTTATATCTGAAAATCAAATAGATTTTGCTTTACGGATATTGCCAACATCTGCAAGTAACCACACTCAACTTCAGCCTAACAGGGTGTATTCTATTTCAAGCAAAGAGCCAATAATAGTACTTCGTATTAGTTGGCAGGCTAAGGGACAAGAGAAAAAAATCACCATTAAAACGTCAAAACATAATTCTGCGTATATACCTACTAAACCAACCACTGCATTGTTGATTGATGAATACAACCAACGACTCAACCGACTTCTAAACCAAGAAATTGGTTTTTTTGGAAGTGAAATACTCACATCCAGAAGTTTAGTCCGAACCAGGGAAATGCCCTTTGGAAACTTTATTGCTGACGTACTAAAAGACTATGCTAAAACAGATATTGGGTTAATCAATTCGGGAATGATCCGTGGTGACAAACGTTATACCAAGGGCTCAATCATTACCCGTAAAGACATTGCCACAGAGTTACCTTTTAGGGAACATATCGCAGTTTTATCTGTGACAGGTGCACAATTAATACAAGCTTTAGAAAATAGCGTCAGTCAAGTTGAACACGCTGAAGGACGTTTTTTACAAGTATCGGGTATTTCATTTACTTATTCCCTTGAAAAACCTGCTGGCAAGCGGATACAAAGCGTACACATTAATGGAAATACATTAAACCCTGAGCAAAAGTATTCGGTCGCCACCTCTGATTACCTAGCCAACGGGGGGGATGGTTACGATGTTTTTCAGAATGCACTACACAACGATAAGTACACTCATAAGTCTTCTGGGGTGTCACATGCTGTCACTCGAATGATACAACTGCAAAAAACAATTGAGCCTAAAGTTGAATTCAGAATAAGGCGAGTAGCTGAATGACTGTTTTAGCTACAAAAAAAGGCGCGCGTATTTCACTGGTAAAAGTATTCAGCGGCGGCTTAGTGGGAATATTGTGTATTTTTATCCTACTCAGTTATTTTACCTTTACGCGTTTACTTAGTTTTGAATCAACACTGACACATATATCTGACAAATCTTTACCTAACCTCATACTGATAAGTCAACTCTATAGTCAAGCAGCCACACTATTAGAATCTACAGCGATTTTGTCTAAATCTTCATCAAATGCGTCAAATCGTTTAGCGGAAAAGCAACTCCAAACCAACCTTATTAATGTTCGTCAGGCGGCAGAAAAAATCTTCAAAAATGAGTTTTTAGATACCCAACTAGACACCATCGCTATGGAATTAGATGAACTATCTGCTTTGATAGAAAATCGTTTGCAGACTCTAAATAATATCGAATTTTTAAGAACACAAATGTATGAGCTTAACACTCATGCCCTTGATCTTGAAAATCAACTTTCACCAGCCTGGGCGTTGGGGGTTTCGCAAGTATTAGTCAATGTGAGCAGAGCATTGAATGAGAAAAAGCTACAAAGGGTGAGGTTCTTATTTATTCTATTAAAGAAGCAACTTAACGAACTAAGTGTTCTTTTTGCCAAAGGACAAAATAATGCTGAAAAGCGTCAATTAACAAATCAATTCAAAACATTACTTTTTAGTGAAAATGGCATGGAAGCATCAAAAATACAATATTTGCGTTTAAACGGAAGAGCCATAGGTAGAGAAAATTTCGTACATAACTTAATTTTAGATTATGTGGCACAACTTGGTTTTGTGACCAATGAAACAGAACAAAACATCACCCTACAAGTCGCCTCTTCTGTTATCAAAATGAAACAACAGACCCAACTCATCAGGTCTATCTTGATAGGTGGCGTTATTGTTCTGTTATTTATAGTCGTCTTGTTTCAACAAAGGGTCCTTAAGAGGATCCGTCTTTTCAATCACATAGTGCGCCGCGAAACCCAAGGGTTTGAGAATCAAACAGTACTTGATGGGAATGATGAAATTACTGATTTAGCTGAAGCCTTTAATGAATTCACTCAAACAATTGAAATACAAAAGCAAAAGCTTGAACAACTTTCGATGTCAGATGGACTAACCGGTATTGCTAATCGCAGAGCTTTAGATATTCGTTTAAAACATGATATTAAATTATCCGTTAGGCAAAAATCTGGTGTCGCCTTATTGCTCATGGATTTAGATTGTTTCAAACTGTATAACGATAATTATGGTCATATAGCCGGAGACCAATGTTTAAAGGATGTATCTAAGCTTATTGGTGATTCACTGCATCGAGATAGCGACTTCGTTGCCCGATATGGAGGTGAGGAATTTGTTTGTGTGCTGCCAAATACTGATGCAAAAGGAGCACAAGAGATAGCGATACATATCATTGAAAAATTGAAAAATATGGCGCTGCCACATAAATACAGCAATGTGGCAGACTACGTGACTATGAGCATTGGCATTGCGACGTCACAACCTAATAGTATATTGACACCAGAAGCGATCATTAGACAAGCCGACTCTGCCTTGTATGCTGCTAAAGAAACAGGCAAAAACGCATATAGCCTATATTCCCCGGCTATCAATTCGAAGTAACGAGCTCTTTATTGGCAATTTTTTGATCTATATACGCGCCGAATTCTTGTTTAAACCAATGTTGTAACATGTTTTTTTCGAAACGCAAGGACTCACTTTTGAAAAAGTGACTGCTGCGATCTAGAAATGACATATCTTTGAGTTTCACTGCTGCCTGTTGCACGACTTCGCCAGACTCATCCAATAACTGATAGCTAAAATCGATCCTTGGTATATCAATATTCTTAACGATCCGTACATCGGATCCACCGTTACCCAAACCAACAAAGGAGGCAGGCCAGACTTGTCCAGCCAGATCAAGATCACTGACTTTCATTAGTAATTTTTGATTATTAGGTAACGTCAATGCCAACTCATTCATATATTCGTTAATCTGTTCAAAGGTCGATTCTCTGAATCTTTTACGGGACTCATTGCTAGGCCTAACATCACGGTATTTTTCTGGTTTGTCCCATTCAATTTCAACTTCTGCTTGGGCCAACACTTGACTAGTTAAACCTAATGTCATTGCAGAAATAATCAATCCATTTAATATTTTCATCATAAATCCCCTACGTTAAGGTAGTTGTCAGTATTGCTCTTATACCTGAATATATACTGAATCTAATTCAAATAAGTTGCAATAGGGTCTATTTATCTTTCATTTATAGATCCTAGGCCAAAACAAAAAAGCCGGATTATACCGACCAAAGATGACAACTCGTATCGAGCCGTAAAAAACAAAGTCAGCCAACATTTAACACTGATTAAAAAGGCCCGAATACTGCCGCATCTTCTGCCCAAGTGGTATGCCACACTTGATTGCCGTGAATATAGTAGACGTTATCACCATGGATAATACTTCTGTCCTGCCAACCACTAGCATAAGGCTGTTCATTCACGTCAGGACGCACTTCACTCCGTTGAATCAACTCAGGGTTGTTAGATGTGGTATCGACTTCAAGCAACATTAAACTATTGGATGCAGCCCAAAAACCGGTCTGCTCATCGGAAGATATATTCCAACTCTCAACAGGTAAAGCGAACTGGTAACTGCCATTATTATTTAGCACAGAAAGTGCGCGATAATCATATTCAACCGGGGTATAACTGCTGGGTTTAACAATACTGTTAACTTCAACAGGGTGAGCTGGATCGGATACATCAAATAAACTAATTTTCATACCCTCTTGAGTCACAGGCTCAGCGGTTACCTCTCCATTTTCAGAGATATTGTTAACATTAACCTGCTGACCTACTCCAAGTAGATATCCGTTATTTAAAGGATGCAAATAGCTAGAAAACCCAGGAATTTCTAATGCGCCTAACACCTTAGGGTCATTAGGATTTGCTAAATCAAGAACATAAAGCGGGTCTATTCTTTCGAAGGTGACTATATAACCTCGGTCTCCAAAAAATCGAACGGCAAAAATATCTTCACCGGGCTTTCCTATTGGCTCTGGGAATGTGTCATTGGGTAACGAAGCCAAAATAGTCAACTCACTGCCTTGCTGACCTAAGATTGAAAGTTTATGTGATGGCCCACCTGTAATGTAATCACTGGTCACTATTCGTAAATTATCATCTTGCTCACTTAAACGCAGATTAGGCGCGCCTCGCCAACCAATAATGCCATCTACCTTACCTGTTGCCTGATAGGTCAAATCTGTGTCCAACGCCACTTTATGCAAAACAGTGTGATTATCCACAGATGAACTTAGATACAAGTTTGCCTCAGACATATACACCATGTTTGCCACCGAACTGATGCAACTCGACTGAATATCATTGGGATCCGTTAAGTTAATTCTGCTTACTGTTAAAAGATGGGCATACCCATCTTTATCAGTAGCTTGAGCTGGGATCACGCAGTCTTCAGTTGAATTTAAAGGAGTGCCTTGATCGCCATTTAGATAGATTTTTGGCATGAGTTGCGAGTCTGGCGTATTCAAAATAGTCAAATAGTTGGCCAGTAACTCTTGTTCTGTGCTGGCATTTGGGTTCAGCCCCTCAAGATAGGCGGTATAGCTGGTTACTAGATATAGATCATCGCCTATTCGCCGACTCGACACCATTGCACCATCAATCTTGATATTGCTCACTGAAGAAGGATGACTCGGTACAAAGGTGTCGTAAATATCTAAGCTTAATTTACGTTCATTTGGCGCCCAAGGTTCAGAGGCAAAGGAAAGAGTATCAATGCTGTAATATTGAGTGTTTGTACTTAACACCGCTAACCTATCATTATGCTGATACATGCCTTCTATATTCGAATTCTTATCCACCAGAGGCAATTCACTTACTGCATTTAACGAAAAATCATTTTGCCTCTCTAACACTCTGACCTTTGACTGATAAGTGCCTCCTTCACCCCATTGCGGATAAGCCGCCAGATATAATACATTTCCATCGTATTCTATACGGTCTGCTTCATCGACCCCTGATTCTTGAGTATTAGTGGTAGAGAAATTGTTGTTTGCACTATCTTGGCTCACTGCGGGTTCGGCCACCCCTTCTTTAAAGTTATTGGCATATTCAAATGCAGCTGAATAAATACCATTTTTAATAAAACGGCTAACGGACTGTTGACCCGCTTTAACCAAAGGTCCATCAAATGAAGTAGCCGAATTAAGCTGCGGTGGCTCAGTGGGTATTTCAATTATAGGCTCGTCAATAACGGGGGCTGCCTCATCGGAACAAGCTGCTAATACAAAAACAAGCATCAGGATGATAACCACACAAAGCAGATCACCAACATTAGTTTTTTGGGGTTTTAGCAGCATAGTCAAATACCTCTCTGTATAAATGATATAAAAATATAAATAAGTATAGCTAATGTGATGTATTTTTTATGTTCGAATTTGATACTAATTGTGAATATTTGTAACCCAGTAACAAGCACCGCAAAAACTCTGCTAGGCTACGCATATCATCAATGCCAAGGTTTTTATTTTTGTACATTGTGTTATTTCGTTTATTGGTTTTATTTTGTTTGTTTTTCCCCAGCACAATACTAGCTTGCTCGGGAGATGAAACATGCATCGAGAAAAGCAGTTGGCACCTTGGAATAGCATTGGGAATAGGCGTTAAAACCAATCCACTGGTGGATGGGGACAATATCCCTTTGGTTATTATGCCAGACGTAGCTTGGTACGCAGAACAAGCCTACTTTGATAATGGCGAGCTGGGGTACCAATGGTTAAACCAACCCAAAATTGCATTTTAAACCTTTATACAACCTGACCGAGAACGTGCATTTTTTTAGTTTTTTGCATCCTGCCAACATCCTTATAGGATAAAAACCATTTGGGGCAAGGGGTTCTTTTTTGTCGCAGACGCCTGGGACGATTAACTTTTTATGGCTCGCCTATTCATCAGTATGTATCTATTTATTGCCTTATCTTTGGTGGGTTTGAGCGCAGGCCTTGAACGCATATTTTTCACTGAGTCAGACATATCTAATACGCAACTGTTAGGGCCTGTATTTGAGGAAGCCAAACAACAAAATGTCGATATGCCAAAGTTTATTCAAAGCTTAGGCGGCACGCATACATTACGAGATTTAGGTGATATTGCTTGGTCAGATAGTGATTTAAATAAATTAAACAATGGGCGAGCAATCGTGCTCAGCGACTCAAGTGTTACAGAGCAAATTTATATTCTTGATAGTACAACCCAGTTGCTAGAAATATCATTGCCGATTAACAGACCTGACTCTGGGAGATTTTTGTTATACTGCGTCATATTTTTTTGTTATTAGGTGGCGTTATCGCATTTTGGATTTGGCCATTATGCCGTGACTTATCACACCTTGAAAAAACGGTTTCAAACGTCAAGCCCGATGGCAGTATGGTTCAAAATAATATTCAGATATGTATAGAAGACGACGGTGTACGCATTCCTCATGCGAAGGGTGAAAAAAATTTTTCACCCTTTTGTCGTCTTGATGAATCTCGAGATAGACAAAAAGGTGGAGCCGGTCTTGGTTTAGCTATTGTAAAAAGAATTGTCGATTGGCATCAAGGAGATTATTTTGTAACCGATGGGGAGCTGGGGGGAGCTAAATTCATCATCACCTTGCCCAATTCTTTTTAGCTAAATTTGTTAAGCATACCTTTGCGGTTGATTTCACCACAGACGTGACGCAAATTGCTCCCATAAATGTAAGGGTTTTTATCTCCAGCATGGCAATAATGTTGATTAAAATTCTTAAGTTCAGTTTTTGTGCTAGTGATTTTATATAAGTATTCTGTTTGCGGCTCGGTTAAATCTTGAACATGGGCCGTAATTTCATTTCTAAACTTGGCTAATTTTTGATTATCGATGGTCATAGATATGCCATGTATCCACTGTGAAGTGGTCGTTTGCATGTCCGACAACCAAAATTGCACAAACGCACTGCGTAAAATCATTATCAAAGCCAAAATTTCAAACGTAACTACAACAAAACGTAACATATAGTATGTCTCAAAGACCATTAACTCATTATAAGAATCCACATGTTACGTGATACTGGCACAGTAAAACATACTCAATAGTTATGCCTTTTAATAACAACGAATAACAATCCCTGAGTTAAAGTAACCTAAACTCTGGTTAAGACGTGCCGCCTCCCTTAAGTTAATTGCAGTAATAACAGTATGTTAGATAGTATTAGTTGCATTGCAAAGACATTGAACACATCCAGTGCTGCTATTATTGCGTATATCGAGGCGAATCTGTGAAGCAATAGCGCCCTATTGTAAGCAAGTTCAACAAAGATAGGCGCAATAATAGTTGTGCTGGACGGTATGGCTTATCCAGAGTTCAGGTTAAGTATAAAAAGACTGATTGGGATCAGTATATTCCAATTAACAAATGAGTCTTAAGTAAGTAAATTTTTAGGCTCGTTTATTCTGTTCAAAGATCTGGTTAAATAATTCATTACGTTCTTTTTGAAGTAATTCAGCACAAGCATTATCTGTCATTTCCATAGCTTGCTCATCTAGTATTTCAAAATGAAAGTCTGCTTTCAAATATGTTTTGGCATTGGGTAAAGATTTTAGTTTTTCATAGGGCGTCATCATACTTTTGTAAGGGTAAGTTTTACGTTGTTTCCCTTTATCATCAGTGGTGACTTCAGGAAAGAAACAAGGTCTATGATAATTGATATACGGGTAAAGATATTTTAAATTAAACGTATTGATTAACGGTGCCCATTTCTGTGGAATATGTGTGTAACCAAACTGTTTTCTTACAATTGATGCATTTTTACTTTCTGCTAAGGCATTATCGTTTGAGTGTCTTGAGCGTGATTTAGTGAGCTCTATTTCAAGTTTGGTGAGTAATTTACACACGTGTTTGTTGATGTATTCAGAGCCATTATCTGAATGAAACCCTTTGATAATAAAAGGAAATGCGGCCATCATTTGCGTTAGTACTGGAATGAGGTAACGCTCACTAATACGTTCAACTGAGCAAACAACCTCAAACTGTGTCACCTCATCAACTGCATTAATATGATACACGCCTTTTTGTTTATCTAGGTCTCCTTGGTGCACGGTATCAATACGAATATAGCCAGGCTCGCCGTTGGGTTGAGGTTTACGCCGTTCGCCAATAGGCACTTGTCTTGATTGTGTTTTTGTGAAGTGTCTGCGTTGTTTTTGGTAGCCTTGAGAGTGCCTCAAGTTATATAAATGTGAAACAGAGATAGTGGCAAGCATTTGGTATTCTGATTGCTCAAACGTATTGTAGGCACGCTCCAACAGCTTTTTAGTGGCATGACCACAGATATCATCATGCCTTGCGTCCATTTCAGCCAGTAGCTTAATATCCTTTGTACTGTAAATGGTTGAAAAGCCGTTAGTTCGGCAAGGTTGCCAGTTAATTCTGCCGACGTCCTTGTATTGTTTTATCAATCGAGTGAGTTGCTGCCGCGAGTAGCCTGTCACCTTTTTAAGGTATTGATTGACGATCCCTTTGTCGGTTTTTTTTAACGTGATATAGCGAAATTTTATCAATGTTTTTTGAATGAATTGATATCGCTGATTTTTATCACCTAAAACGGTAAAGGCGACGGCTTGGTTACCTTGAATAAAGCGTTCAAGCTCTTCAATAGTGGTGAGGTTTTCTATATTCATGATCGCTTGCATCTTATGATCATGAACAGAATTTAAGTCTTTAGACGCATTTCATTTTGGAAACACGCAATTAGTTAAGACTCATTTCATATTGGACAAGGCTACGGGTAGTCTATAGTGTTAATTTGTCCTATACTAGGTTAGAAGGTTTTACTAATACAACGGGTCAATGCAGGTCGGTTACTTTCGTTATTATTGAAAATGAATGCAATAATCCAGAGACTTTTGTTTTTTGGGACCAGATTCACCCAACTACTGCTGCTCATGCCGTTTTAGGTAAAGAGGCATTTCGCTTAGTTTCCTCTGATAGTGTATTGGCCAAAGAAGTGACAGCGCCCGCCGTGTTTATGCTGTTTTCCTTGAGTTTAATAGGTCTAGCTTTTACTAGAAAATCCAAATAAGACTGCTTTAAGGAACATGCTTTAGTGAGCATTGTTGATTAGATAAATTGACAATGTTCACCGCGGTAACCTGATTATCATCCTCATGCAGTGTGAATAAATACGATAGTAATTAAAAAATCTCCAGCTGTGACGTTTTGACAACTTGATTCTATCCTTGTTGCATAGAAAGGGCGTAGCGTTTATTATTTAATATATTATAATAATTGGTAGTCAATGTGAATTCTTCTACAATATTCCTGAACTATTTGGTCATAATTAACCCAATCACTAGGCAGGTTAAGCGAAATTTGGGCCTAATTTCCTTGCCATTTTTTCTACTTTCTTTCATCGTTAATGCCAACACTCAATTTGAAAATGTCACCGTTGCCGCTGGATTACAAGATTACATTGCCGATAGTGGCGATATCCACGGCCCTGGTGCGGTGTTTACTGATTTAAATTCAGACGGTTTGCCTGACCTTTATTTGCTGCGTGGCAGCACAGTGTTTAATGCTAGTAGCCCAAATGAGCTGTATATCAATGATGGCAACGGCAGCTTTTATCGACTTCCAAATGATGCAGGCGCGGGTGATGACGGAGCAGCAACAGGCGCCATAGCTGCGGATTATGACAACGATGGAGACGTCGATCTTTATGTACTCAACTTCAATGGAGCGAATGTACTGCTTCAAAATCAACTTTCTGATACCGGCACATTCTCATTTATCGATCACACACCTTCAACAGCCCCTACTAATAGTGATGCAAACCAAATAGGACTAGCCGGTGCTTTTGACGATAATGCTGAGTTCGGTAGTATTTTACTTGATAACTCTTTAACAGCAGCATGGTCAGATGTGGATCGAGACGGCGATTTAGATTTGTTTGTCGGTAATCACGATTCATTTTGTTTAGAAGGGAACGCGGAAGGCCCCTCTGGTTTACCCGGACAACGTGATATTTTTTATAGAAACAACGGTGATGGCACTTTTTCAGATGTTACGGTGCATTTTGATGTGACTGGATATCAAAGCAAATCTGGGCAGACCATGACTAGCGGACAGCATTTTAGTTCCTCTATTGCCATTGTTTTCGCAGATTTTGATAACGATCTTTGGCCAGATTTATTGGTTACTAACAAAGTTGGCGGTAGTGATGATCGCAATATGTTGTATCGTAATCTGGGCGATGACGCGATTGGCAAGTGGCTAGGCTTTGAATTAGTTACTTATGATCTTACCCAAGCGTTTGGTCACAATAGTGGTTCTGCAATGGGTGTAGATGTTGGTGATCCAGATAATGACGGCGACCTTGATATTTATATTTCGGGGGCTGGTGGGACAACACCGGGCTCCATAGGTAAAAATGATTTTTGGGTAAATCAATTTAGCGAAACTGGCGAGCTAAGCTTTATTTATAGTTCAGAGCTACCAGCACTATTTTCATGGGGCGTGCAGTGGCAAGACTTTGATTTGGATGGCAGGCAAGACCTGCATGTTGCGAGCCATGGCGGCTTGCAAGACCGATATTACAGCAATCAGCCGTCTGGTTGGAAAGAGCAAGCTAGTATTGCAGGCATTGATCAACAAAAGAACTCAAGAGCAAACGTCAGTGCCGATTATAATCGAGACGGCTGGCCTGACATTTTTGTCGTCAATAAATCAGAGATGTCTGCGCTATACAAAAATCGCTCTGAAATAGATCATCCAGATCGTCGATATCTTGTGCTCTCGCTCGAGGGAAATCCAGAATTATCAGGTCCTTACCGCAGCAACCGAAGCGCAATTGGGGCAAGAGTAAGGGTAATGGCCGACGTTAATGGCAACGGTTCAATCGAGAGCCATGAATTTCAGATCAGAGAAGTGGTTGCCGGCTCTAGTAATGCAGGAAGTACTTCCAGTCACGAATTGGAATTTGGTTTGGGCTTGGCACAACAAGCTCAAATTGAAGTCAAATGGCCTAGCGGTCGCACAACGGTTATGGTTAAGCAAACCAATCAACATCTTCAAATTATTGAAAGCATTGGCTCAGGGGAGCTATTGAAAAATGGTGATTTTGCTAGTGAAAAAAATCATTGGAAAACCAGTGTTGGTGGTTCAGCAAGTGCAACTTGGCAACTTGAAGATGTGACGCCAAACAACAAGGCAATAAGTGTTGATATAAAAGCGCTTGATAGCCAGCCATGGAACGTAATGCTGCAGCAAAGTAACATTGCTATAGAAGAGAATCGAACATATCGTTTACATTTTCGTGCCCGTGCTAGTGTCCCTAATAGTGGCTTAATGGCTACCGTAGGTCAGAATTACACGCCATTTAGTCCTATTGGCTTAAATAAATATTTTGCACTTACCACACAATGGCAAAATTACAGCGTGACTTTTCAAGCAACAAGCAGCGATATAAACGCCCGCATAGCATTTCTACTTGGCTTTGGAGAACAGCGCAAAGTCTGGATTGACGAGCTTGAATTAATCTTAGTCCCGCAATTATTACCAAACACAGAATTGATTAAGAATGGAGACTTTGAGTCACTTGAGTTTTCATTTACTACCCTCGCGATGGGAAATGCTAGTGGCTTAACAGTTAATAAAGAGGCACTTTCGCCCACAGGCAGTAAAGCGGTTTCAGTTGAAATGGTGAATGGCGGCTCTGAATCTTGGGAAGTTCAGTTAGGCCAAAAAAGTATCCCTATTGTCGCCGGTCAAAAGTATCTTCTTACTTTCGGTGCAAAAGCTGCAACATCAGGGTCCATTGCAACACTCTTGATGCAAGACTCTCCACCTTGGAGTAATCTTGGCCATTACGCACAATTCGATGTAAGCACCGAATGGCAAAGTTACAGTGTATTATTTGAAGCGACGGTTAGTGTAAGCTCTGCCCGACTGGCTTTTTTGCTCGGCGGCAATGACGGAAAAAAAGTTTGGCTCGACAGAATTAGCTTAAAACCTTGGGTGCCGCCTCCTGTGCAAGCTATTTCTCCAGCGGAACTTTTACCTAATGGAGGATTTGAGCAGGGATCTTCTGGATGGCGTTTTGAGTCGTTTAATTCTGATAGTGTTGATTGGGCAATTGATCCAACTACTGCCAGCCAAGGACTTCGTTCATTGCGCGCTTCTATCAACAATGCTAGTGGTGTTGCATGGCATATCCAACTAATTAACGAAGGTCACTACATTGAAAAAGGACGGGAGTATCGAATTTCTTTCGACGCAAAATCTGACGTTCCCGGTTTTGCATTGCTTTCTGTTGACCAAAATCACGCGCCATGGCAAAACTTAGGCTTGAAACAAGCCATACCGCTGACTACTGAATGGCAAACGTTTGTCATTGAATTCACGGCAACGGCAACTGACAGCGATGCGAGAATTTCAATACAATTGGGAGACGGCCCTTTATCACGCAATGTATGGGTTGATAACGCAGGAGCCACAGCTAATTGTGGAGTTGCGTTCGTCCCTCCTGCAAATTTGACGATTATCCAAGGTTCAGGAACAGGTAACTTTGTTACGGGTGACCAGATCCCTGTAAGTGCTATTGCTCCAGAAGAAGGCTATTACTTTTCACATTGGACGAGCAGTGGTGGTGGAACATTTGCCAATCCCGAAGATATTAATACCATTTTTACAATGCCTGATAACCCAGTAACCTTAACCGCAAACTTCCTCCCAGGCGTTGCACCGGCAACTGATGTGTCTGCAGCAAGGCGCTGGAATGAAGTTTTATTACAAGCGATCAGATCTGACTTTGCAAGGCCTACCATCCACGCTCGAAATCTATTCCATACATCTTCAGCGATGTATGACGCTTGGTCTGCATTCGCTTTAACGGAAAAGCCTTGGTTATTAGGACGCACACGATCAGGTGTCTCATGCGACCTTTTGCCATTTAATGTGCCGAATAATACAGAAACTGCCCGTGCCGAAGCTATCAGTTTTGCAAGCTACCGATTATTGCGGCATAGGTTTGCTAGTTCTCCAGGCGCCGAGCAAATTATTTTAGACTCAAATGCCTTGATGTCGATGTTGGGTCATGATGTGGACAATGTATCAACAGACTATGTAACGGGTTCTGCAGCGGCACTCGGCAATCATATCGCACAATGCTATATTGAGTTTGGCTTAGCCGACGGAGCTAACGAACAAAATGATTACATCAATACTGTTTATCAGCCCGTTAATCAGGCGTTGGAACCGCAGCTGCCGGGCAATCCGAATATTGTTGATCTAAATCGTTGGCAACCACTGAAACTTGAGGAGTCGATAGATCAATCTGGTAATCAGATAAGTACAATGCCTGAATTTCTCGGTCCTGAATGGGGACAAGTTATCCCCTTCGCGCTGTCAGATAATGATTTATCCATTTATACACGTGATGGTTTCGACTATTGGCTTTTTCATGACCCAGGTGCACCACCAAGCGTTGAATCTGATATGTATAAATGGGCTTTTTCTCTTGTCTCTATATGGTCAGCACATTTAGACCCGAGCGATGGCGTGATGATAGATATATCCCCTGCTAGCATCGGTAATATTCAGCAACTACCTACTAATTTTGATGATTATCCAGAGTTCTATGACACTTATAATGGCGGTGATCCCAGTATTGGGTATACAGTTAATCCAGCGACTGGCCAACCATATACTCCGCAGCTCGTACCTCGTGGTGATTATGCAAGAGTATTGGCTGAATACTGGGCTGATGGACCCAGTTCAGAAACACCACCAGGTCATTGGTATGTGCTTCTCAATGAGGTGAGTGATCATCCTATGCTTGAGCGAGAGTGGAATGGTGCAGGCGCTGAATTGAATAAACTTGAATGGGATGTCAAAAGTTACTTTGTACTTGGAGGTGCAATGCATGATTCTGCGATTGCAGCCTGGGGCGCAAAGGGATGGTACGACTATATTAGACCTATAAGCTCGTTGCGCGCTATGGCTGACTTGGGTCAAAGTACAGATAGTAATTTGCCTTCATGGCATCCTAATGGCATAACGTTGCATCCTGGTTACGTTGAGCTAATTGATTTTAACGATCCGCTTGCGGGGCAAACGGGAGAAAACATTGGCAAAATAAAGGTCAACGCATGGAAGGGTCCTGACGCTATTTTAGACCCTGAAGTAGACGAAGCTGGTGTCGAGTGGATTCTGGCTGAAAACTGGTGGCCATATCAACGACCTAGCTTTGTAACACCTCCTTTTGCGGGTTACGTATCAGGTCATTCAACTTTCTCTAGAGCGGCAGCTGAGGTGTTAACAAATATTACAGGAAATGAGTATTTTCCGGGTGGCATTCATTCATTTGTTATTCCCCAAAACGATTTTCTTGTATTTGAAAATGGCCCTAGTATAAATATGTCATTGCAATGGGCAACCTACAAAGACGCTTCAGATCAATGCAGTTTGTCGAGGATTTGGGGTGGTATTCATCCGCCTTTAGACGATATACCTGGTCGCATTATGGGCGCGAAGATAGGAGTAGATGCATATATATATGCTAACTCGTATTTTAATGGATCAATGGATTAATTAAATTTTAGCCTACTTATAATAATAGAGATTTATAACGAATAGAGCCTCTAAGTAGTTGAATAAAATTACAAGAATCTTTAACAAAATAAATGCCTACTCTTATCAATCGCAGAGGGCCTTTAAGCGCTTGCGTTTTTTCACTCCCCCTCGCAAAACAATAGGGTAGTAGTAACAGCAAGCTAAACCAACTGATGACAATCCCTAGGAGGCCTATAAGAGCTATACTGTAGGTTGCTTGCGTGTAATCAAAAAAGTATCTCATATAAAAAAAGCGACGAGTTTGTGGAAAGTCTTTTGGGATACGTGGCACCACCATCATGCGCTTATCAAATAACCATTGCCAAGGCGTTACTTTTTCAACAACATGGAACACGGTTGCTTCTTCTGAAAAGCGACTCTCCCACCCGAGTGATTTAACTTTCCAAGCGAAGTCGGTATCTTCACCACCAAGAACAACCATCGATTCTGGGTGTTCATCTGCCCTAAAAGCGCCTACCTGTAGAAAAGCTTCACGACAATAAAAAATGTTCAAAGTTTGGTAAATGAAACTCTCTTCACGAAGCTCAAAAGAACGGTTGAATACACTATGCTCGGCCCCGGGTGCTGGCAAGGTTTGTCCTTGAACGAGTCCTACCCCTTCAGAAAATCTAAGTACGCCAGATCGCAACCACTCAGGAACTGCATCGCAATCACTGTCCATAAACGCGATAATAGTGCCCACAGAATTCTGTGCACCCATTGTGCGAGACGGACCGGGGCCTTCGGCTTTTTTCCTTAAACAAATCAGTCGACATTGGGCGTCAGCCGCTAGTGATAAAACTAATTTCTCGTTAGTATCATCAGCCGAGCTGTCTACAACAATGATTTCAAAAAGATGTGCGGGGTAGTCTTGCTGAATACAAGATTCCACCGCTTTTTTTAACAGTTCTGGCCTTCCATATGCCGGGATAACAATACTCGCCTGAGGTAGTTCAGAATTGTCCATTTCCTGTTTAATCCCTATTTTCTTTTTAGCTCTATACTAGTTACAGAGTGTTTAGGAAAAGTGAAATTAAACTTGATTGCAGCATCGTCAATTGGATAGGGATTTAAAGTTACTTCATTCATCGAGCCATAATCGAAACGGCCATTTTTTGAGCCTTTAGCTTGTTTACCCCACTTTAATCCTGGCACAGCAATTACCTTTGAACCAGTATGAGAATCGATATCTACCCCACCTAAGATCCAACTAGTTGCATCTTGCTTTGGAACGAAGTCTTTGAGTTGAATACTGGTCAATATGTCGGCATCAAAATGTTTGTTAATTCCAATTACATATAAAGTGTTACCGTCTTCGCTTAAACTCGAAATAACATCCAAAAACGGCACATCATCTTGACCTTCAGACCACCCAATTGAAGGAGTATCCATGGTAGGACTTTGCGCGTTCGTTGAAACCAACTTAGTACCAAAATGGGTACTAAATATCTCAAATGCGTAAGCGCGAGGCGTTGGAATCCACTCCGGCGCCGGCGGGAAAGTGTTATTAGCCGAAGATAACCAGCCTAAAACACTAAAATCATTCAACATCCAAAACGCTGCCATTTTAGTTTGCGGCGATTCAATAAATGATTTTAATGTACTCGCTGAGAAAATCGCAGAGCCCAAAGTTTTCGGGTGGTCGACGTAATCACCAGCATGGAAAAATTGAAATATGGGGCCCCATTCAGTTACAGCAATAAAAGGACGCTCTTTTTCATTAGGATAGAATTCACGCAATTCCTCCTCCATTTTATTTAAGTTTTTAGATATAGCTACTGGCCTACCCATCATCGCTTTATAAACCGTGCTTATAGGCTTATTTTTATGGTCACCGGTGAGAATAGGTGCGTATGCATTATGGATAGAAACAAAATCGAAGTGTCCCTGCATTTTTTTATACACAATACGATTCCAATTTTTGTAATCCATTTGCTTGTAGTCACCTTGATTGATACCACCAATAATGCCAATTTGGATACGCGGATCTGCTTTGCGCATTGCCTTGGCAAACAAGAGAGCGCGCTTTGCATATTTTTCTGGGGTTAAGGTGACCGCCTTTGATACAGCATTTCCATTATTAATATATTGTTCGTTGCCAATTTCCCAATACTTGACTCGGAGAGACTTTTTATTAACGTATTCTATCCATTCAACTGCATCTTGGGGTGTTCCATTGGTAAAGTTAACCGCAAAGATCAAATCGGCACCCAAATCGTCGGCCATTTCAATGACCTCATCAGTACCGAAATTGGGTACAGATGCATCCTCTTTCCCGGCTTCATGTTTTATTTTTGGACGCTCGTTATACGGGCCTATACCATCCTTCCAGTCATAAAAGTCTGAGTATATGCCACCAGGATATCGAATTAACTTTAAGCCCATTTTTTTGGACAAGCGTATAATTTCAGGGTCAACTTGGCGTTCTTTTTCCTGCCATAGGCTTGTTGCATTCCAACGCCATTCTATATTTCCACCAAATAGTTCCGATGGAATATCTCTAAGTTGATTGCCTGCATCTACTTCTACAGACGCTAACAACTGCTGAGGGTTTTTACTTGGTTTCCAAGGTTTACCATCATGTTTTATGGCGCTTTGAAAGGGCTCCTTGACGGATACTTGTTCAGTGAAATTCTTATCTAATCTAACTGAAATGTTATCAAACCACGCTTTTCCTGTATTGCCTGCAACCCAAACAGACAAATAAAGCTTTACGTCATTGCCATTTGGTACTTCGTAGGAGTCTTCATACCAAGCCCATTTTTTGTCTGACGATGAATGAAATAGCATTTTAAATTGACCTGACTTACCATCAACGACACTGACCATGCCGACTAAGGCATTGGCACCAGCATCTACCGCCATACTGCTACCGAAGTAGATGGTCTTTCCTTTCAAATTAGTACTATTAATCTCCTGCGCGACGGCTAATGGCTGTTTTTTATCGTTGTTACCATTGGGCTGCAATAAAAGTGAATAACTACCATTGAGCCTAAAAGAAGTGTCCTGCACTACAGTGCCCTTTTTACCGGTAGTACCAAGGTTTCTGACCCACGCGAGCGGGATTGTAGAGTTAGTCGTCGATACAAGCTCAAAGCCACCATTTTGAACAAAGTCTTCATTAAGGCCTTCGGCTGGGAACGGGCTTGAGCCACCTGACTCAAAGTCAGCTCCAACAGAATCACCGCAACTAAATAAAGCGATTAAAGAAAAGGTTAGAACAGATATTAGTGACGCTTCTTTAGTAAGGGATTGATAAAAAGACATTTGTTTGGTGCTCCTTAATCAAAAACAACTTGATTTTTATTTTATAGTGCTCATAGTGAACTTGACGAAGCTGTTTACTATGTCGATGGGGGAGTCTCCAGATAGCAGCGCAAACTTTATGGAAAACGTATTATGGCGCGCATCAGTGTAATAGTAAATACATTTAACGGCGAGAAAATAATCAATGAAACCTTGCAAAGCATTCTATCTCAAGGCTTTGAAGATTATGAAATTTTACTATGGGATGACTGTTCAACTGACACCACTGTTAATATAATAAAGCAAATATCGGACCCCAGGATTCAACTTCATTGTTCAACGAAAAACCAAGGACTAGGCGCTTCACGACTAGCCGCATTGAAGAAGGCAAAAGGTGAGTGGGTTGCATTTTTAGATCAAGATGATTTGTGGTCTCCCAATCACTTAACCGCGATTATTGATAAAAGTAACGAGCATGAAGATTTTAGTTTCATATATTCCCGAGCGGTAAGGTTTTTCGACAATGGCGATAAAGTAGAATATGACCATCGGCATGAGTTCAAAAAACTCCCAGAAGGTGACATATTCATAAACCTTATTGAAGATTCATGTTTTATAGCCATGGGCAGTGTTGTTTTCAAACGTAAAGAGTTAAACAATATTGACGATGTCCCTCCTAATATCACAGCATGCCCCGACTACTATTTTTATTTGAAACTAGCCTACAAAAAACGAGTAGGTGCTGTTCAGGAAGTTGGCTGCCACTATCGAATGTATCAAGGCAACATGACAACTCGATATGGCGTAATAATGCAAACAGAAATACTGTGGCTGCTAGATCAATGGCGCTCCTTTATGCCGGACTCTTTGCATCGTAAACGTTGTAAAATACACTATTCGAATTTAGCATTTTGCCTCTGGAGGCAGAATCATAAAGGAAGGGAAGCACTGGGCATTTTGGTCAAACAAGGATCGTTTGGGTATTTGTTAGTACGCCCTTTTGCACAAGCATGGCGCAAAATAAAAAGAAAATTTGTCGTCCCTTTTTGGCAGCGGCAGCGCAATGTAACCGTAGAGTTTATAGGAACCAAAGTATCTGCATTCGATTTTGAGTTTGCGGTCAAAGCAATTAAATCTATGGTTTATAAGAACAATGGTGGTTACGTAAGTTGCGCAAATGCTTTTGGTTTAACCATGGCGCATGAAGAACGCGATTATAAAAACATATTAAACAGCGCGGATATTGTCACTACAGATGGCATGCCTGTTGTTTGGGCATTGAACGCGATGGGTAATTATTGTGAGCGTGTACACAACGACGACTTAGTATTAACATGCTGTGAACGCTACCCCAAATGGCGCCAAATTCTTGTTGGCGGCAGAGAAGGCCAGCCTGAGAAAGTCGCAGCTGAACTCAAACGCAGGTATCCAGACGTAGACATAAAAGCCTGCTTTCCAACCCCTCAAAGACCTGTTCCAAAAGACTATACAGACAGTTTGGTAAAACAAATCGAAGAACTAAAGCCGGATGTGATTTGGGTTGCCCTAGGAACCCCCGCACAAGACCATTGGATGGCTGAAGTAAACGGCAGGATAAAAGCGCCAATGGTGGCCTGTGGTAGTTTGTTCGATTTGCTTTCGGGGCAAACAAAGCCTGCTCCAGAATGGATGAAAAAAGCAGGCCTTCAATGGCTATTTCGCTTAACCTTAGAACCTAAACGACTTTTCAAGCGATATGCTTATTACAATAGTAAATATGTTTACTTGGCACTTAAGTCTGTTTTGAAATATAAGAAATCATCTGAAAGGATTGAACACCGCCGATGAGTAAAATTAGTCATAATTTAGAACAACTCCGCATACTTCATGTATTCAATCAACCCAGAAGCGGCGGCGGGTCTCTTGCATCGACTCTAGCTACTATATCAATATTTAAAAAAACCGGACATAACGTAGAAACGTTTACCCGAAAAAGTACCGAATTACCTGCGGGATTAAAGGGGAAATGGGCAGCAGCAAGTCGTGCGCTATACAATCCTGAATCTGTGAGAGATTTCAGGGCATTTTTAAAGCGCTTTAATCCTGACATCGTGCATGCTAACGAGTTCTTTCCACTCGTCTCACCTAATATATTGATGGAATGCAAAGAAAGAGGTATTCCGGTTGTTTTAACATGTGATGACTATCATTTAACTTGCCCCGCAAGAACTCATTTCCGAAATGGTGAAATATGCACCCTTTGCTTGAATGGGAAAGAATACAACAGCGTTCTAAATAAGTGTAAAAACAGCTATTCGGAAAGCGCTATCAATGCACTTTACAATTATAATCTCAGGCGAAAAGAAACATATCAAAATACAGTTGACCATTTCATCACATGCTCAGAATTCACCAAGTCGTGGATAATTGAACATGCTAATGTTTCTCCAAATTGTATTACTGCCATTCCCCATTCGATTGAAATCCCTGACACTAGTGTTAATGCGGGGCAGGGTACTTATGCCTCTTTCGCTGGACGTTTTGTTAAAGAAAAAGGTATTAACACTCTACTTGAAGCCGCAGATATATCTAAAGTCCCAGTCAAGTTAGCTCGTAACGTCAATCACTTTGTTGATATTGTACTACCAGACACCGCTGATTCTATGGTGACTCACGGAAGAGATGATTTGGCATCCTTTTACAGAAACGCTCGTTTCTTGGTGTTTCCAAGTAATTGGTTTGAAACTTATGGAGTTGTAGGTGCCGAGTCAATGGCCCATGGCGTCCCCGTTTTAGCGGCTAAAATTGGTGCTTTAAACAACTTAATTGAGGATGGAAAGACCGGTGTGTTTTTTGAAGCAGGGAATGCCCAAGACCTGGCAGAAAAAATGCGTATGCTTTGGGAAGACCCAGACTTGTGCAATCGCTTAGGCCAAGCAGGGCGACAATATGCTATAGATAACTGGAGCGAAGAAGTAAATTTCAAGCACACTATGAAGGTTTATATGAAGGTATTAGCCTAGCAATGCTTTCTAAAGTACTCGATGGTTTTTTCTAAACCTTCACGCAACGGAACAATGGGCTCCCACGACAGTTTTTCTCGGGCTAAGCGCAGGTCTGGTTTGCGTTGTTTTGGGTCGTCATGAGGAAGTGGTCTGTAAACGATCTTGCTTGTGCTCTCAGGAAGTAATTCTAAAACTGCTACAGCAAGCTGTTTCATTGAAAACTCAGTATCGTTCCCAACATTCACTGGACCCATGAAATTGGATGTGTTTTCCATCATTTTAGTCATGCCTAGCAACAAATCATCAATGAACTGGAAACTTCTAGTCTGGCTGCCATCACCATATATGGTGATATCTTGATTAGTTAGGGCTTGTACAATGAAATTTGAAACCACGCGTCCATCGTTAGGCTGCATATTCGGGCCATACGTATTGAAGATCCTAATAATTCGAATGTCAATGCCGTGTTGACGATGATAATCCGAAAACAAAGTTTCTGCACAACGTTTTCCTTCGTCATAACATGAGCGTATGCCGATTGGATTAACTCGTCCCCAGTAGTCTTCTGGTTGAGGATGCACCGTCGGATCGCCATAGACTTCGCTGGTTGAGGCTTGCAAAATTGTTGCCCCCACTCTTTTGGCCAAGCCAAGCATATTGATTGCGCCATGAACTGAGGTTTTTAAAGTCTGTACAGGGTCATGCTGATAATAAACAGGTGAAGCAGGGCATGCTAAGTTGTAAATTTCATCTACTTCGACATATAAAGGAAAGGTCACATCATGACGTAAAAACTCGAAATTATAGCTATCGAATAATTCCTTAATATTCTGCTTATTGCCGGTAAACAAGTTATCGACACAGAGAACGTCGTGTCCCTGGTTGACTAAACGCTTACATAAATGAGAGCCAATAAATCCCGCGCCGCCGGTTACTAAAATTCGTTTCATTGTAGCGTTTAGTTCCTTTATTTATTATTTTTAGTCAATTGTTCCAAGGACTTTCGTCTTAATTGCCATATACCAGCGAGTAATAAAAGCATAAAAACTGACGGTGCAGAAACCCTCTGTATTGGTGTTAATGGCCCAGCTATGGTTAATTCAATCTGACCATTTGTCTGGGGGCTAGCGAACAATAACGCATAAGTACTTGGCGAGTTCAGATTTTGAAATGAACCAAAGAAATCTCCACCAACGTTTAGGGAAGCGTCAGAAAAAAATATCTGATTACCAAAAGAAGGTAAGAAAACAAAAAAACCAATGTCTCCAGCGCCTGTAAAAACACTTTGAATACTATTGTTATCAACATCTATTACAATATTATTATTCAGATTAATTACTGCTTGGTTATTCTTCGCATCTGTCTGGTCAAATACCACGTGCAGATTATTTGTATCTGTCACGTCGGCTCCTTCGAAATAAAAACCAAATACGTTGCCAACAAGCCCAAAAGCCTCACCAATGTCTAATATTTCAGTTAGAAAACTGCTGGTTCCGGTAACAGAGAAATAACCTGTACCGTCAATATCTTCGCTGTAAACGCCGGGAACGGGATTTTGGATAATAGTGGCATTGACTTGAGAACTAAATAAGACAGCAAGTGCGATAACAGTCCGATATAAAAGTTTCATTTGTATTTCCTAGTCTGGTAGTTTTCGATGAATTTATTACAAAATAATAATACTTTAGATTGTTGGAAAAGTATGCAATATTTAAAATCTAAATTTAATTTTCTGATTTATCAAGTAGTTGGAAATAAGCTTAATTGATTAGTGCCTTGAATAAATAGAAAGTATAAAAATTTTTGCAAACGATAAAGCATAATTACATAATCAAAAAGTGTTTTTAAATTTCTGATTTTTTAAAAAAAAAGGTAAAGTCGAATGTCATTTTGGTCAGGTAAAAAGGTATTTGTGACTGGTGTATCTGGTTTGATAGGCCAGCATTTACTGGCTCATCTATCAGAGCTTGGCGCCGAACTGGCCTTATTTACTCACTCTTCGATTATCATGCCAACGGATATTCCAAACTACAATAAATTCAAAGGCGATATTTCAAATAAGCAAGATATCGAAACCGCATTAGTTAAATTTCCTGCAGATCTTGTTATTCATTTAGCAGCCCAAAGTCAAACATCGAATGAAAATATTCGCGACACCTTTCAAACAAATACGTTAGGTACACTTAACTTATTCGAAGCCGTCAGCGCTGTTAGGCCTAACGCCAGTGTAATCTTAGCATCCAGCATCGCAGTGCAGTTTCCCGATAACATGTATGCTCCAAGTACATATGCTGCATCAAAGCAGTGCGCCGAAATTATCGCGCAAAATTACTCTGCAGCTAGAGGTATCAACTGTATGGTAATTAGACTGGGAAATACATACGGCCCAGGTGATCACCACAATCAGCGTTTGGTGCCTAGCTTAATACAAGCAATGTTAAATAAAGAGAAAATTCAATTACGCAGTAATATTGATACCGAGACCAACTTGCTTTATGTAGAAGATGCGGTAAATGGGTTTCTACTCGTCGGGGAATATTTACTGCAAGACAAGCGCCTGTATAGCGCATTGACGCTATGTGCAAATATGAATGTAACTACAAGGGAGTTGGTTTCATCTTTATCAAAAATTTTAGACTTATCAGCAAATGTAGCGTTAAATGAAAACTTATCATTAAAAGTCGCTGAACACGCGATTTTACCATCTGAACTTTTAGTATCAACCTTAGGTTGGCAGCCTAAGGTGAAAATGTCAGATGGGCTAGAGCAAACAGTTAACTATTACCGGCAAACACTTAATATACAAGGAACAGATTGATGAATCGGCTAGCCAATTTTTATAAAGGCAAAAAGGTATTGATTACAGGCCACACCGGTTTCAAAGGCGTTTGGCTTACTGCTTGGCTAAACCAACTCGAGGCGCAGGTCATAGGATACGCAATTCAGCCACCCAGTGATCCGAATAGTTTCGAAGCATGCCGAATGACTGATCACATGACTCATATCTCAGGTGATGTATGCAATGCAAGTCAGGTTGAGGAGGTTTTTGAAACTCATAAACCCGATATTGTCTTCCACTTGGCAGCACAATCATTGGTTCGATATTCTATTGATGAGCCGGCTAATACTTATTCTGTTAATGTCATCGGCACAGTCAACGTGCTTGAAGCGGCAAGAAAGTGCGACTCAGTTAAGGCCGTAATTTCGGTCACTAGTGATAAATGTTATAAAAATCAGAATTGGCAATGGGGCTATCGTGAAACTGACGAATTAGGTGGATTAGATCCATATAGCTCTAGTAAAGCTTGTGCAGAACTAGTTGTCAGCTGTTTAAGCAACCCGAGGTATCAGAAATCTGCCGGTTCCAAAACGGTTACGCCAATTGCATCGGTAAGAGCGGGTAATGTTATAGGCGGCGGTGATTGGGCTGCAGATCGAATTATCCCAGATATTTTTCGAGCTATCGTCAATAAAGACGATGTGACTATCCGTAGCCCCAATTCAACTAGGCCGTGGCAGCATGTCTTAGAGCCTTTAAGTGGATACTTGTGGTTAGGCGTAAAAATAGTAGAGCAACCAGATGCGTTTTTAGGAGGTTGGAACTTTGGCCCTAAAAATGATGATATTTGGACGGTTCAAGATATCGTAAACGGTATACTTGACCGTTGGCAAACAAAAAACACCAAACTAATTATTGATGAGGACAAGTCGGGTGCTGAATCTCAGTTACTGAAACTTGATTGCAGCAAAGCTCAACAGTTACTGGACTGGAGTGCAATATGGAATGTACCGACAGTATTGGATGCAATAGTGGCTTGGTATCAACAATACTTGTTAGAACCAAATGCAGACATGTATCCCCTTTTGATTACTCAAATTAAGCAGTATTCAGCAGATGCTGAGAAAGCTGGTCACGCTTGGGCAAAAGCTCATTAATAAAAAAATAGGAGAAAATAAAATGGCTGACTCGTTTAAATGCCTTGCATGCAACAGCAACAAATATCACATGGTACTCGATATGGGGGAAGTCCCTTTAGCTAACGCGTTTGTGCAAAATAGTGAAGATACTGCAGATCAAAATAGAGAACCCTTATCATTAGTGATGTGCTTGGAGTGCGACTTACTTCAGATCAAAGATGAAGTAGACAGAACAAAATTATTTAGTAACTATTTGTGGATGACGTCAACTTCATCCGGTGCTAAAACACATGCTGAAAACTTATCTGAGCATCTATGGAAAAGATTTGGCAACAATGAAAAGAAACCTTTTTTAGTTGAAGTTGCCAGTAATGATGGCTTTTTTCTTGAACATTATAGAGATGCAGGGTTTGATATTTTGGGTGTTGATCCTTCCAACTTTGCAGAAGAAGCCAATGCGCGAGGCTTGCCTTCAATAAGAGACTTTTTTGGTGTCGATGTAGTTAATAAAATTTTAGAGACTAGAGAAAAACCAGAAGTGATGGTTGCGCGCAATGTCTTAGGGCATTCCAGTGAATTACAGGATTTAGTTGCGGGTATGCAAAAACTATTGTCTGCTGAAGGAACCCTGGTATTAGAGCTTCCATATGCTTATATGCTAAGAGCTGAATTGCAATATGACACTATATTTCACGAACACCTTTCTTATCTTACTGTTGGTTCATTGCATAACTTATTTAAGCGATACCAATTAAAAATAACCAACGTTGATTTTGTGCACATGAACGGTGGCTCTTTGATATGCGAAGTGATGCATGAAAATAGTAAGGTGGCGTCGAATGATCAGGCAATGCTCGCGTTTGAGAAGTTTATTGGCTTAAATACGGTTAATGGATGGGAAAATTTTGCCAAAGACGTCAATAAACAACGAAAAGATCTGGTTGCTTTATTAACTGATTTGAAAAACAAAGGTCACAAAGTGGTTTCCTATGGTGCTGCTGCGAAATTTATGACGATGCTAAATTATTGTGATATTGGACCAGACTTAGTCGCAGCTTGTGGCGACGCAAACACTAGGAAGCAAGGACTTTTATGTCCAGGAGTCCATATTCCTGTGGTGAGCCCTAAGGAATTGATAGACATGAGTCCCGATTTTATACTGATAGGGGCTTGGAATTTCAAAGATGAAATAATTAGCGTAATGCGCAACAAATATAATTTTAAAGGTGAATTTATTATGCCATTACCTTACCCTGAAATTATTGACTGAAAGCACGCTTAGTGACTGCTTATTTTATACCGTAACTTTCGTCTGATTAGGGTTTTGTTTTTGCCTATATCTCGTTTAGTTTGTAGTAACGGAAATATCTTAACGTTGTCACTGATTTTTATGGGTCCAGACACGGTTGTGTAGGCGCCTAACTGTACATTATTGCCCAGCCTCGGGCACGCTTCTAATATTGTATCTGCGGACGCTGTTGAGGAGTAACAAACGGCCAGAGAAAACAATGTAAGACGCTTGCCTGCGCTACCATGAAAAACAACACCAGGAGGATGTGATAGACGACATCCTGGTCCAATACAACTCTGTGGCGGTATATTTACTTTATGCACAATCTGATTTAAGCGTGCAACAAAAAGACCGAGATTTTTCCATTGATTAACATAGAGGAAGTGAGCTAAACGGTATAACATCAAACATTGAATTTCAGGCATAAAAAACGCACTTAGTCGTCGCTTAAATCCTTTACCCAAGGCTTTATTCGTTTGGGATTTCGTTAGGTAACGATTAATATCTTGGCGAATATTGAACCTCAGCCCTTTCCAAAAAGAATGATGATATTTGTCACAATTCTTATGTTCCTGACTATGCTCATTTTGCATTAGAAATCGCCCGATACTCGTGGGCTTCTACCGTCGTGTTGTCTGGCACATCAAACGTAACGGCTACTACAGCACTAATTATTACGTTGTTACCTACTGTCACTGGCCCTAGAACTCCGCTATGGGGTTCCAATATCACGTTATCTCCAATCAAGCAGAAACCAGGACCTGCGCCAATATCTTCAAATCGACCAGTTTCACCACCTAGGCCAGAGCAAGCGCTAACAGTAAGGTTTTTTCCCGCACTGCCCATCACGGCAACGCCAGCTGGATGGAGCACAACAAACCCCTCTCCTATATCGGCATGCTCGCTAATATCAGCACCAGTCCATAACAAATTGAAATGCCAAATCATTCTTCCTAGCCAAGATGAACCTCTGGCCTGAAAGTAATTAGCTAATCTATAAAACAATACTGCGTGAAAACTGGGATGAAAGTAAGCTGATTTACGATTGCGAATGCCCTTTTCGTTTAACATATTAAGCAATCTGCGGTGGTCCCAACATATTCGCCTTTTTACTTCACTAAAAGTTAATCTGGGACTAGGAAACATCTTTGCGTACTCTAATAATGGTCAAAATCGTGGTTGGACTGGTTTGTTTGGTTATTATTGCGATACCTAATAGCAGTATTGGCGATAGCACTAGCTCTAAAGCGCTAGGTAAGTGTATAAAATATTTAAACAACAAAATGACAGCAAGGCAACTTATTGCTAAGAAAATCGTGGGTAGAAAGTTAATATTGAGTTTTGCTTTTGCTCTTAGGAAACCAAGTGTGCAAGGAAATACGACGAAAGCTTCAACTGCTAGAGATACAAGTGCACAACCAACATAACCATACTCTTCTGCAAAAATACTAACAAAGAATACTTTTATCAACACCGACGCCACGAAGTAGCCAAAAGCTGCTTTTTCTGCGCCAACAATAAATAATAAAGGCCCCATTGCAGCCGAGAAAGATTTGATTAAGCACATGGCCAACAATATGTGCAATGCATCAGTAGCAGTAACTAATTCAGGACTGATTAATCCCATCATGAATTCTGCACCGGGATAGATCCCCGAAAAAGATAAAAAACCTAAAAGCGCGATAATGTTAAAAGCATTTTGCGCAGATATTGTAAACTGCCCGCGGTTATTGTTCCAATGGCTAGCAAGGACCGGATAAAATACGGCACCGACAGCCGTTAAAATCATAAACATAGGCCACACTAATTTTTGCGCAGCAGAGAATATTGCGACATCCTGCAATGTGCTTAGCTTAGATAAAATCAGAATTTCAGCTGCATTATTTACTACAGATAGTAAGCCAATAAAGCCTATCAAATATGATGCTCGCCATAATTGCTTAGCGTCGGCGACCGATGCTGAGCCAATAGTGAGGTATTCGATTGTTGATAGCCAAATACAACACAGTAAAAAAATTAAGCGAGACAGCACTAGAGATAGCGCTATACCAATAATGCCGGCGTTTACGTAAAACGATAGGACAATGAGTGGGATCATCAGTATGATAGAGATAAACTCGGCCAACATTTCTTTTTCTAGCGTCATGCGCGCTTTAAATACAGCCCGATAAACACTGACAAAGGCGTAAAAAACTAAACCTAAAGATGCACAAATACCACCAAGCATCAAATTTGATGATGGATTTAAAAGGCTGACAATCGTTATCATTAAAGCGATGCTTAGCGGAATTTGGAACCCTTTCAACATAAATAGAGTGGATAACTTATGGGTAAACTCGTGCTTATGTTTACTTACTTCTCGAACGAAAACGTCGGTAGTACCGAAATCTAGTAACCATTCTGCAATCATCATAGTAGCTAACAATAATGAGTATTCTGCAAACGTATTCGCGCCAAAAGCACGCGCTATTATCGCCGCAATCACTAGCCGCAGCATCGAATTTATATTGCGGCCCACAGCCAAGACGGCACCGTTTTTCAGCAAGGCCCAATTAGTTGATTTTTTATTGTCATGAGGCAGGGGAGCCGCCTGCGAGGCGCTGCTTTGAACTTCGGCATGCTCGGACTTATTTGAGATCATCGACTGTTTCACTGTTGATGAATCTGGAAAGCCCATTATCGGCAATGCGTTGTTCGAGTTTTTTCGCAGCAATACGAACTATGGGGTTGACTATTTTTTTTGCTCTTTTAGCTAAGGGAACTTCAGCTCCTAACCTAGGTTGTAAATCAAGAAATTTTGATAATGTATCAAAAATAAACGCTGGCTTATCAAATAAATCAGCGTAGCTAATCTCCACTAGCTGATGCGTAGGAATAGATTGAATATCAGTTAAATATTTTTCTATGTTGTTTGTAATATCCGCTACAATAAGCTTTGACACTAGCGTTGTGAAGCCAGATTCAGACAAAACTTTACGTAGTAATCGAAATATTCCACTTAACGTTTTTGTTACTCTAATATTATTCGATAATAAAGCTAATAGCGGATCTTTGGTGCGAGTAAAGTGTAGCGCATTATTTATTTCAGAACTGAGTATCTCTGATGGAGACCGCTTAATAAATACAAATTTTGCCTTAGGGAAAGCCTCAGCTAAAAAGGCCCCTTGTCCAATATCCCACGGATTTTTCAACATAACGGCCTGTTTCGTTGAGTGTATGAGGGAAAGCTTATCTACTATTTCTTGCAGCAACGTTAAGGTCTCTGGACTACTTGTGAATTGGCCGCCCCAGCGCTTCAAAATCCAGCCGTATTCTTCTGCGGTCTCAGGGCCTAATTCTAGATTGTCATTTCCTCTTTTTTTATAGCCAAAGCTCTGAAAGTATTCATTAATAGTGTTAGCGTCGTTTAAGGCCGTTGCTTGCTGAATTCTTGAAATTAGTTGCGGGTAATAGACAATATCTTGAATGGTTAATTTCGCTGCACCGTAGTAATCAGCCATGCTCTCATACAAAAAGGTTGTGCCTGACCGATGCAATCCCATTATAAAAACAAGAGGTTGTTGCGATTTCGGTAAATTTAGCTTGGTACTGCTTTCAAGGTCTGCAAGTGATGAAAAATCAAATGCTGTCGACTGACGTTTAACACTCATAAATGATTCATTTTATTGTGTTTAATACTATTGTTACGTGCTTCCATAGTCTGACGCCAATAATGAATCACAACAATAATAGCTGCTAAAAGTATAAATATTCTTTGCGGCTGACTTACTCGTAATGAAAAGCTTAAAAAGCCATCAAAAGCGAATACAACCATCGCGCTAACGCAGGCCGCATTAATCACAAAAAGCCCCTCATTAGGCACTTTGAAATTCTTAATGCCTGCCCAGACAATGAAGCCCCAAAACCCCATATGTAGAGCTACGCCAAGCAAACCTAACTCACCCCACCATAAAAAATAGATATTATGAACGGGTGGTATCCAACCATTGTAAATTTTCTCTGAAAAGCTCAAATACGGTGATAATTCTAGTGTGTAGGCATTAATGCCTACTCCGAACAACCAATGATCTTGTATAAGCCTAAAAAAGTCCTCCAAAAAGACTTGTCTACCAATTGATGCGTCGTCTTTACTGTCAAATAGTCGGTTAAATATTTTGCCTGCGAACGGTACTAATAGCACTATCATTCCGATACCAGACGTAATAGTTGCAAATAGTGCTCTGTTACTAAGGGTTCGGTGAGCAATCATTAGCAACATCAACGTAATGTAACCTAAAGCAAAACCAACCCATGCTGAACGTGATTGTGACAAAATTAACCCACATAGCCCAAAAATAATGGCAGCAGCTAAAATCATTCTTAACCAAAACTGTTTAAATATTAGAAACGAACCAATTAAAATGGGTAACAGAACAGCGATATAAATGCCAAAAATGTTGGCATGCAGAAGCAATGCGCTTGGCCTAAAGGCTAGGGATCCTTCAACCGAAGTGTAAGCAAGGTTTTCGATCGTTTTCGCAGTTGTCTCGCCTAAAAATTCAAGCCCGAGAAGGTTGCCCTTCAAGTATTGTGCAATCCCAACAATACCCTGCATCAACACACCCAGCGCTAAAGGCGCAACGCATGTATACAGGTGTTTAGGTGTTCTAATTTCATTTACCAACACAATAAACAATAAGGCAACTTTACTCATTCTTAGCACTTCATGCGCACCAGATGTCTGCCATGGGCCTTGAATAACGTCAATGATACCGATAAATATAATACCTAACCAAAGCCAAATGACCTTAGGAATGCGGTAGCCAGGTATTTTTTTTGTAAACACATCACTTAGTTGCAATGCCAAAAGAACGAATACAAACAAGTCAAATAGCTCAATACGAAACGCTTGCTCGCCACCACCTTTAAATACTATTTCTCCAAATTGCTTGCTTAAGGCTAATGGCAGAGAAAACACGAGGAGCCATAAAATGAGTAATCTTGGATTAGATGACAGCATCAACAGCACTATCATGCTCAATACTAATATCGAGACGATAACTAACTTGAAGCCGCTAACAAGTAATATTAGCAACAACATTAGACCTAAACCCAAAGCAAAGAAAACGGCAAATAACGACTGTAACTTACCTTTGCTTGACAATGTTAGGTGATCCATATTGGCTCACTTACTTCGCAAGCTTGATGATAATGCCCTACCAGAAATTTTAACTAACATGTTGTTGAAGTGTTCAACGCCACAAAGTCTTAGCGTTTTTACTGCACTACGGTATTCTTCTTGGGAAGTTAGGTTCTCGGTTGTAGACAATACTACTTTCCCAACTTGCGGAGCCACTTTCATACCTGTTGGGCAATCCAACAAATAGCCACCGAAAAATACAATATATTCATATTTTTCATGCACTTCCTCAATAAGACTGGCTATTTCTTTCATAAAAAAATCTTCAGATTTATTCTCTAACGACGCATGTAAGCCAGCCGAAACAGCAGATAGATAGTCTATACTTTCAGATTTTGATGGCATTATATAGTTAGTCGCGAACTGCTCTTGCGGCAATGGGGTTTCGAAAAGATCGTTTTCTATATAGCGTTCTAATTCTAGTTTTGCGTCTGCAAGAGATAAGAATGGACCCACGGTTATACCTTCACGTGTTTTAAAAAACCAGCCTAAATCTTCTTCAAAAAAGCGCTTTTCTCTAGCCTCTGGCGGAATATCAACGCTTTCCCCAGCTCGCGAAGTGCAGCCTAATAACTCGGGTAGGCTAGAGCCTGCAATAGTAACGTCAATAATTAAGACTGACCGTTTTAGTACGCTGCTCAGAGCCATGGTCAACAGCACACAACTGTGTGCGGCATTCTCAACTCGATTAGCACTCACTAGCAACAAAGAAGGAGAGTTAGCCTTATCGTGAATCAACTGCAAAGCCATAGTGCGATAAGCGAAGATATCTTCGCTTATCTGCGTGTTACGTTTAGCGCGCCATCGAGTCCAACTTCGTTTAAGACTCTGCTTCAATAATGCTATTCCAGATTTAGAGGCTTGTTTGTTGTCACTAGCCTCAGTATTCGTTTGTTTTACCTGATGCGTGCTTGCGACCTCAGATAAATGAGTTTGATTCGAGTTAGTGTTCATCAAGTCCTGCTATTACTGTCAGTTAAACGTTGCTGCGCGAACCTACCGCGAAACTGCTCATATAAGGGCTTATCAGATGCATTGGTTCGTATTTCAACAACCGACAATTCTCTGCCTAAACCTGCGTCTAACTCTAGGAATCTAGCGGTAACTTTGCTACTCAGTAAACTTTTTATTAAAGCAGCAATAATACCTAATATTACGCCTATTATAAGCGCTAACGGGTATAAGTATTTTGCCTTTGGCCAACTTTTAGAAGCTGGTGGAACAGCATAATCGACCACACGCATCGTTGGCATCGCCTCTTGTGACGATAAAAATGATATGTCAGCCTGCGAGCGTTTGGTTAATAATACTTTATAAACCTGCTGGGCTACACTGAATCGCCTATCGATGTCTCTCAATTGAGAGGCTAATTCAGGCGCTTTAGTTAAGCTTTCTAACATGTCTGCCTGAATCTGTTTCATCGATTGTATTCCGGCAGCCAAACCTGATAACTCTGATTGCAAACTGGACTGTCGTCTAATTAGTTCGACCCATGTTTGATTAATCGCAGTAGTAGTCGAGGTCTCATTTGTGTTTGCATTTTCTTCGATGATTCTATCTACCCCAGCAATTTGATTCACTAACATCGTGATTTCTGGGGAATCTGCCCGGTAGCGAACAAGATCAGTTACCATTCTGGTTTCAAGCTCAAGTCGCTTCGACTTTGCTGATTCTTTAACCGAATTAAGTTCCGTGGTTGAGCTAACAATTTTGCGTTCAGGCTGTATCAATAATTGCTTATTGATTTCGATTAGATTTGCGGTAATCACGTCAATTCTTGTGTCTGTTGCGGCAATTTCAGATTCCAGATTAACCAATTTTTCTAATTGTTGAGTTTCTCTGAGAAAATCAAATACTAAATTATTATCTCGTAAGAACTTAACTCGTTCTTTCGATGTTTCTAGTATTTCTGCGTGTAATTTATCGATGTGCGAGGTTAGTGCCGTAATAGAGCGCTGAGCTTCTTCTTCTAAGGATTCCATCCGCCACTCCATGTAAGTATCAATCCAAGTATTAGTTATTTGGTAAATTCTAGGGCTGGGTCCTTTTGCATAAACTTCACCGATTAGAATATCACCTGTGGTTTGCACCACTAATCCAGCGCGCAAATCGCGAATAGTCTTACCGAGTTCTTTTTGTTCAGGTGTGAGTTGATCGACTTCGCTGGGGCCTAGAATCCAAGACTTAACTTCCTTATATCCTCTACCAACATAAGAAATCTCCCAAAAATGAGAAATTTGAGACATAAGAGGATGATATACATCATCAAACTTTAAGTTCTCTTTTTCTATTACGCGTCTTAAAACTGTCCCTGACTTCATAAGTTCAATTTCAGTTCTAGCGTCGTTCTTTCGAAATAGGTTCCATTCTTTATAAAACGCGTCACGCTCCGAATCTTCAGAACGTTCAACCATGATGACGGCTTCAGCGGTATAAATTGGCGGCCAAACATATTGATATAAAGCAGCAAACGCAATAACGCATAGTGTTGTGTAAACTACTATCATTTTATGAACAAGAACGGTTTCGAGACCATTTCTCAAAATACTATTGAAATCAAACATGTCGGCTGATTGATTTTCGTAGACCGGCTGGTATAACTCTCGCCTTCCTAACTGACCGGTTTCAGATAATCCATTTTTCATGAGTTTTCCTGCTGAGAATTACTAGTTCATAAGCGAATTAACGCGCAACTACTATTGCTCTTTTTGATTAAGATAATATCGAATTTTTCCTGTCATATCATTCTGCACAATTTTTGGTCTAGTGTCAGTTAAATTTTTAGGATATCATCGTTTTTTACATTTTTTTTACTATTGTGTAAAAAAGTTTATGTTGAAATAACAAATGCCTACTTACTTAAGGTTGTATAAAGAAACATTAAGGAACTTAGCTGTATGCTTTATCACAACGTCAGGATAATGGGATCTTACTTAAGGTTTATTGATGCTAGCGCAATAGCTAGTCTGTCTTTTGTTGGTTTGATTAATTTAGACTTCTTTTCTGAAATACAAATTAGCATTCGTTCTACCGCAATTTTTGCCTTAATCATATTTTGCGCTTATTTGCTGATGACCTTCCGACATAATATTTATCACGAGCGACGCACAGGTAAAATTGTAGACGAGTTGCTAGCACTTGGCGAAGCTATCATTTATTCATTTGCAATTGCTTTGTTGGTAACTGTGTCAGTTTCTTTATTCCCTATAAATCAATTTTATTTTTTATTGATGGGAATGGTGGCCTCAGGTTGCTTAGGCTTAAGAATATTAGTGCGTGTAGGTATTCGTTATATGCGGAGCCACGGCAAGGATTATCGAATTTGGTTATTGATAGGGGCAAATAAGCGCTCAGATGAAATGATCAAATTGGTTAAGCAAAATCCACATTTCGGGGTCAGAATACTAGACGTTTATGACCTGATGAATGAGCAAGACCAAGATTTCAAAGCTAGTCATTCACCAAGCACTAAAACTTTAAACGATGTTAATGATTTGAAGCTTATTTTGGCTGAAAATGTGGTTGATGAAGTTATAGTATCTTTGCCGCTGAGAACATATTACGATAAAATTCAAAAACTTATGGATATATGTCATGACGCTGGCATTTCCATTAAAGTACCTACTGATCCTTTCTCTAAATTAGATGTCAGTTCAAAAGTTGATGATACTGGCGGTGTTTCTGTTGTTACTCAGTATACAGGACCTGACAAAATACATATGCTAGCTGTTAAAAGAGTTGTAGATTTGATAGGGAGTAGCCTTGGATTGATTTTCCTGTTACCTGTCTTTTTGATCATCTCAATTTGGATTAAATTGGATTCTAAAGGCTCGGTGTTTTACCAGTCCATACGTATAGGATTGCATGGCCGAAAATTTATGATTTTAAAATTTAGAACTATGGGCGTTGATGCGGACAAAAAGCAAGCTGAATTATCCGATCTAAATGAGTCTGGTGGCGTAGCATTCAAAATAAAAAATGATCCCAGAGTAACCACTCTCGGAAAATATTTGAGACAGCTCCACATAGACGAACTGCCCCAACTTTGGAATGTGGTTAAAGGTGATATGAGCCTTGTTGGTCCTCGCCCCTTGCCCGACTTGGAGGCCGCAGGAAACGAGTGGTGGCATAGGCGACGTTTATCAATGCCGCCAGGGTTAACTTGCTATTGGCAAGTGACGGGTGATCACAAAATGCCGTTTAATGAATGGGCACTGCTTGATTTGAAATATATTGACACATGGTCATTGTGGGTTGATGTCAAGATATTATTCTCCACAGTAAAGATTTTATTCAAGCGCCAGGGCTGGTGATTTTTTTTATAATGAGTGATATAAAATAATGATTGTTGGAAACGGACTTATAGCTAAAACATTTCAATCTTTTGAAGATAGTAATAATGTTGTCATTTTTGCATCTGGCGTTTCTAACTCACTTTGCACAGACTCATCTGAATTTGAACGTGAGCGCGAATTATTAAAAGCTATTTGTTCAAAAAAGCCAGACTGCAAGCTAATTTATTTTAGTACCTGCAGCATATCTGATCCCGAGCGTCAAGGCACTCAGTATGTTCAACATAAGTTAGATATTGAGTGCAAGTTGAAACAATGGTTTTCTAACTATCTTATTCTCAGACTACCTGCGGTGATAGGCAAGAGCAATGCCTCGAAAACACTGCCGTTTGTGTTATCAAAAAAAATTGAACAAGGTGAGTTTTTCTCTGTGTGGGAAAATACATTGAGATACCCTATTGATGCTGCAGATGTTTATATACTTGGCTGTGCTTTTATTAATGACCATGACTGTTCGAACAAAACTATAAATCTTGCAGCTTATCCCTATCGTGTCGGCGAGATTGTAAGAATCATTGAACGCATCAAAAAACGCAAAGCACATTATCAGACCGATGAGAAAGGGTCACTATACTCGCTAGATCTAGTAAAGTGTTATCAAAAAGCCAGTGAGTTAGGCATAAATTTTGACAGGTTCTATCTCGATAGGGTGTTAAATAAATATCTAACTAAACATGAAAAAAGACCAAATGCGCCATCTAATGTATTGTTACCTGCAGCTGTTGGCGGGCAATTAATACGTGTTGATATGCCTTCCATTCTTTTCGGTGCCCCTGTCATCACAGAGCAAGATGTAGCCGCGGTATCTGAATGTTTGCGTAGTCGTTGGATCGGGAAAGGTGCACTGACGAAACAATTTGAAACTGCATTTGCAGAGCTAAAAGGAACAGCCGATGCGGTCGCAGTAAACAGCTGCACTGCGGCCCTGCATTTAGCTATGCTAGCTTTGGGTGTTAAGGCTGGTGACGAAGTGTTAGTGCCAACTATGACATTTTGCGCAACTGCGCAAGCCGTCGAACTGATTGGTGCGATACCTATTTTAGTTGATTGCGACCCCAATACTTACAATGTAACCGCAAAGCTAATAACCGATAAGATTACAGATAAAACGACCGCAATCATTGTTGTGCATCTTGCGGGAAGATGCGTCGAGATGGACGAAATTATGTTACTTGCTGAAGAAAAAAACCTTCTAGTAATCGAAGATTGCGCTCACGCTTTGGAAGTAACTTACAAAAATTCGGCGACAGGTCTTATTGGTGACGCTGGCTGCTTCAGTTTTTATGCTACTAAAAGTATTACAACTGGAGATGGCGGAATGGTCATCATGAAAGAGAGTAATAATCTTCAAAAAGTTCGCTTACTGTCAAATCATGGAATGACGACTGACGCATGGTCGAGAGTAGTCAGAAACACTAGTAATTACGAAGTCGTTAGTGAGGGATTTAAATATAATATGACTGACATGGAAGCAGCATTAGGTTTGTCTCAATTAACTCAAATTAACGCCAAACTTGAGGCACGTAAAAAAATCTGGAATTATTACTTTAAAGCTCTAGCTAACTTACCCATAAAACTGCCTGTTAAGCCAGTAAACGAAAATGAAATGGGATATCATCTTTTTTCTATTGTGCTAAACGAAGAGCTTAACATTGAGGCGGATACGGTGATGGATGCGCTTAAGTACGAAAATATTGGAACCGGCGTACATTATCACCCTTTGCATTTACACCCTTATTACGCAGAAAAATATAAATTAGATGCGGCATGTTTTCCAAATGCTAACTTAACTAAAGAACGTTTATTTTCATTGCCATTAAATACCGATCTGGAAGAGAGTGATTTAAAGACCATTTGTGATGCATTAAGCCGAATATTACTTTATTTTACATGCTTCAAGAAAACAAACTTATTGTTAAAGGATAACGTTATAGATGAAACTTGGATTAACTAAATTACGACTGCCTCTTTTACAAAAATTAGCGGTCACAAGTATATGTTGCCTAATGTTTGCAGGCTGCACTACAATCTCGACGACGGAGGAGGAATTACCCTTACCACAAGAAATATATAGTGCAAAAGGGAAGTTCAAAAAGGAATACATAATTGCGCCGGGAGATAATATTGAAATATCCGTTTGGCGCGTACCTGAAGTCTCGCGCGTAGTTGTCGTTAGGCCGGATGGCTATATTTCTCTTCCTACGGTAAGCCAAGTGCAAGCCAGCGGTAAGAGCTTTACTGAGCTAGAAGAAATATTAACTAAACGATTTTCTGAACGCTTAAATGAGCCTAATGTAACGGCCATTGCAGTTAAAGTAAGAGATAATATGGTTTTCGTTATCGGGGAAGTTAATATTCCTCGTGCAATCCCTCTGCATCAAGCACGCACAGTTATGGAGGCTGTAACCATAGCTGGAGGGCCTAAACGGTCTGGTCTGGTAGCAGATGTATCTATTATTAGATTAGGTGACGACGGCGTATTGAGGGCAATTCCGATACAAACAGACTTAGAGGGCCAACCATCACCATATATGGCGATGAGTATCGCGCAATTACAACCTGACGATATTATATTTGTACCTGAAACGGGCCGCAGCGAAGTGCTGAGGTTTCTTGATGATTTCGTAGGGCGACCACTTCAATATGTAAATATCATCGGCAATACCGTGCTCAGTTACCGTATTATAGACCAAAATTTTTAAATGAACGAACAAAGCTAAGAAGGATTTCGACATGAAAACAGTCATACTTTGCGGTGGCAGAGGTACAAGAGCGTATCCGTACACCGAGCATTTTCCAAAACCCATGATGCCGATAAATGGTACGCCGATTATCGTGCATTTAATGCATGTTTTTGCAGCTCAAGGATTTACCGAGTTTGTGCTTGCTGCTGGGCATAAGCAGGAAATGCTTCTAGATTACTTTGATGGCCGTTTTCCAGACTGGGACATTCGCGTTGTCGATACAGGTGCCGACGCAGATACCGGAGAACGTATTGCACGTTGCGGTTCATTCGTTGGCGAGCAATTCTTTGCTACTTATGGGGACGGTCTAGGCAATATTGATTTGCATAATTTAATCGAAAATCACAATAAATCAAATCGTTTGGCTACGCTAACCACAGTGCCACTGCGTGCGCAGTATGGCTTAGTAGTCTATGATAAAACTGGTAAAGTTGAACGTTTTGAAGAAAAACCTTTAGTCAATAATTATTGGATCAATGCTGGGTTTATGATGTTTGAGAAAAAGGCACTTTTAGACTGGCAAGGAAAAAACTTAGAGCAGGAAGTATTGCCGCATTTTGCCAATAACGGTCAACTTTATGTGAGTGAACATGAGGGCTTTTGGAAATCGATGGATACTAGTAAAGACCAGTCTGAGCTCGAGGATTTGTTAGTTGATGGTAAAGCGCCTTGGCAAGTGGTGCCTGATAAAAATACGCAATAGAGTATAAGAATGAGCTGTCATTTAAGTATTGTCATTCCTACTTTTAATAGAGCGCATCTGATTATTGATTCTATTCCAATACTGATGTCTTTAGAGTTTGAAGAAGAACAAGGCTTTGAAGTTATTTTTGTTAGTAACGGGTCAAGCGACAACACTATGCAAGTGTTAGCAGATGCTGCGAAAAAAAATGACAATCTTAGGTCGTTTGAAATAGCGCCCAGTGGCGGCCCCGCGGCCCCAAGAAATAAAGGTATAAAAGAAGCATCGGGCAGTATCATTGTCATTTTAGATGATGACGTTATTCCCGATGCTGACATGCTAATTCATTACACGCGTCATCATAAAAACTATCCTGCGGAGAATGAAGCAGTGCTCGGCGTAGCTTACGTTCCTGAACATGTTAAAACAAAGCCTGTTTCGCTATTTCACGAGTTCAACTATACTAATTTAGGCAAAAACGTGCCTATTTGTTATACCTATTTTTGGACATGTAATATATCGTTTAAACGAGATTTTATGCTGCAAAACGGGATGTTTGATAAACTTTATTTATACAATGAAGATATTGTTTGTGGTTATAAATTAGCGCAAGCAGGCATGACTTTGCGTTTTGAGGAAAAAGCGAAAGGGCAACACCTACATCAACTTAAGTTAGAGGATGTTGCTTTAAAAGGAAGGTTTGTAGGGAAATGGATATGGGCAACCGCAGAAACCACTGGAACACCTCAAATTTTAGATCGTTATGGCGTGTTGGCTATGAATATAGGTTTTTTCAAATTCATTAAGCGAGTGGTCAATAGAATCGGATTTTGGCTATTGGATAACGCCATGACTTTATGGGTTTTAGAAGTTTTAGGGGCAAAAGCGCCAATAAGAAGCAAAGTAACTGATTTTTACTACTACCTCATTTACCGAAAGCAAATTCTGCTAGGCTTCAAACTAGCTAAAAATGCCTATATTTTAGATAAAAAGAGCAACGATAAAATCGACGTTATTCAATTCGTAAGGGATCTCGAAATTTAGTGCCCGTACTATTATTTAACCACTAAAAAGTGCGACAAATATTGGTCATATTTTACTTAAGCTCCAGATATTCAAAGAGCGATTGCTAATAATCGGAGCATTTTTAAAGATAATTTTTTCTAAGCAAGCTTTTCTAATTTAACAGCCGGTCAAATAATTGAATATTCACGCTTTCACTAGCCGCCACAGAACCACGCTCACTTTCTAAAATGATATAGCAGTTACTATCAGAAAAACTAGAAAACACCCCTGATCCTTTTGCCCCAGTTGATTCAACAACTAACTGCCCAGAGCCATCAATAAAGCAAATTCCGCGTTGGTAATCTGTTCGAGCAGGGCGTTTTTTGTTTGCCCAGCGAAGCTGGCAAACCCGATAGGCTGAAAGAAGCCTTATCACCTCGACTAAGGGGAAGATAATCCGAATGGCAAGGGCGTTATTGGCTAACGCTAGGGTCTGAAGGAAGCCATAGGAAGTTAGAGGTACACAACTAACCGTAACTTGTTTCGGCGGTGTTGGTGGGTAAGCGTCCAAAATAGCGCGAAGCCCGATACTTAGTCAGACCAACATTGTGATTGAGGGTGGCATTTCTAACAGGGAGTCAGTGCAGTAACTGGGGAAGCCTGGCATCTAAACTTGCTGATTGTAAGTGACGTAAATTCAAGAGGAGACTCAAGGTTTATCGTCGGTGTGAGGGTGAGCTTGCGGCAGCATAGCGCAACTTCGTAAATTTGATCTGGTTTAATGTTTGCAACTTATTCATTGAAGATGAAAATATGGCAAACGCTAAAAAAATAAATCAGATCGTTGAAGCATTTGAGCGGTGGTGAAAAAACCGGGTTAGCCGTCGTTCTGCAACCCCACAAGCTCTGCGCCAACAAGCAGTTGATCTACTCGAACACTGCTCTTCCACTAAAGTCACCGCGATGCTGCGGATCAGTGGCACACAATTGAAACAATGGCGTGAAGCCGTTGAACCAAGCCCAACATCCTCTGATTTTATCCGCTTACCTGGGCAAGGCGTGAGGGAGCCTGTTGCTAACGAGCATCTCAGTGTCGAGCTTCGGTTGTGTAATGGTGCAGCATTAACGCTTTCGGGTGATATTTCCCAAGCCTTCCTCGTGGCCATGATTCAGGAAGTTAGATCGTGATCCATTTAACGGCCCAAACGCCAATCCTGATCGCCACTGAGCCTGCTGACTTTCGCATGGGGATTGATGGTTTAGCGGCGCTTTGCCATAGCAGGCTGACGCACGAGCCTCGTTGCGGGATCTTATTTGTGTTTATTAATCGCAATAAAACCATGATCCGCACGCTCGCCTATGATGGCACAGGATTTTGGTTGATGACCAAGCGTTTATCTAAGGGTAAATTTCAATGCTGGCCCACCGTTAATTCACCTGTTCATCCGTTTGAGGCCAGGCAGTTGCGTCAACTTCTAAGCCCCGTCAAACCTGATCTTAAGCGATCATTTACGGCAACATAAATGAGCGTCGTGAGCGGGTTGTATTTTCAATTAATGAGATCATACTGCCTGCCAATCTCCTATCCACACACAACAAACGGTTAAGCGAAACAGTGAGTAAACCTTTTACAGATATTGATGGTCAGGCGCTGGAAGCGCTGATAGCCCGTGAGCTCACAAATATCTGGCAATAAATAAAGAAGTGCAGTCAAAATTGATAAGGTTTCAAGCAGGGGAGTTACCCAAGCTGATGAATGATTTGCTTGGGGTTAACCTATGAATGGATCCTTGTAATTATACCAGTGTGTCAACCATAGAAATCATGATGGGTGTTTATCTTCATCAGCATCCAAGACCTCTCTCACTTTATTTGCCAGAGCCTCCATGGAAAACGGTTTCTGCAAAAAGCTAGCGCCTTCTTCGAGATTTGCTTGGTTACCAAGTATGTCCTGTGGATAGCCAGACATGAAAATTACTTGCAAATTAGGGGTAAGTGCTTGTAATTGAACCGCGAGATCCATGCCATTAATTTCGGGCATAATGACATCAGTCATCAATAGATTAATCTCAAATAAGTGCTCACGGAACAGGGCTTCAGCATGATCCCCGCTCGATGCTGCGAGCACAGTGTAGCCGCTATTTTCCAGCATCGCGGTTTCGATTTCGAGTAACATCTCCTCATCTTCAACCAGAAGTATGGTTTCTGTGCCCTTTTTATATGGCGCATCAGTGATTTTTTGTTTCATTTCCTCTGGGGATTTAACTTTTTTAAAATAGATATGAAAAGTGGTGCCTTGTTCAGGTTCACTAAAAACGTTGATAAACCCAGCATTCATCTGCACCGCTCCTAACGTAAAAGACAGCCCTAAGCCAGTACCAGATCCTGGGGCTTTGGTCGTATAGAACGGCTCGAAAATTTGGGCTTTGGTTGGGTTATTCATGCCACAACCATCGTCGCTTACTGAGAGTTTCACATAGTCCCCTGGTGGCATTTCGTCACTATGATTGGTTGCAAAATGCTCATCTAAGCGACAGTTACGGGTACTAATAGAAATGTGTCCGTTGCCAGAAATCGCATCGCGGGCATTGATACACAAATTAGCCAGAACCTGATCAATCTGGGTTGGGTCGACTTTAACCGGCCACAGGTCCTGGGCCGGATCCCAGGACACCTGAATGCTCTCGCCAATAAGTTGTTTCAGCATGTCCATCATGGCTGATACCGATTTATTTAGATCCAGCACTTTGGGTTCAATCGTTTGTTTTCGGGCAAAGGTCAATAGTTGTCGTGTGAGTTTGGCTGAATGCTCAGCTGCTTTGGTAATTGACTGTATATGATCCATCAGAGGACTAGCGGGCTCTAGCTTGTTTGTTAGCCATTCAGCCTGCCCAAGAATGACACCCAACATATTGTTGAAATCATGTGAAATCCCCCCTGCTAATTTGCCAATGGCCTCTGTCTTTTGAGCCTGATGTAGCTGTTCAGTCAGGCTGAGTTGTTTGGCTTCCTCCGTTTTCTGGCTGGTGATATCTTCTATTATGGCGATAAAATAATCAGGATCATTATTGATGTCTCTTACAAGATTCATGGTTACTTTGAGCCAAACGATACTACCTGCCCCAGTGTAATAACGTTTTTCCTTGGCGTAGGTGCTGATCTCATTGTTAATAAGCTGACAAATAGCGGCCTGTTCCCTAGGTAACTCTTCTGGATGTATCAGGTCTTGAAACCCTTTAGATAAGAGTGCATGTTGTGAATATCCAACAATAGCGCATAGTTTTTGGTTGACCTCTAACCATGCTCCATCTAAACCCATACGCGCGACTCCCATTGCCGCCTGCTCAAAAACACTTCTAAACTTGTTATCACTTTCCTGCAATTCAGCTTCTACTTGCTTATTGCGAGAAATATCCGTCACCGTTACCCAGTATTCACCGCACTTCATGGCAACCACATGCAGCAGTCCCCAGAAAAATTCTCCATCAGCTCTGACTAAGCGCATCTCGAAATGCCGTGTAATATCCATTTCGAGAGTTGCTTTGAGGTTGTCATAGAAAATGATCTGGTCTTCTTTTAGCAATATTTTACTGATAGGCGCTTTGATCAACTTATTTCGATTCACCCCCATCATGTTGGCGACGAACAAGTTGCACTCCTTTATTAAATGCCGCTCATCAAGGGTTAAATAGCCGACTGGTGCTAGATCATACAAGTCAAAGTAGCGAGCCTTCGAAACCTCCAGTTGCTGTTGTGCACTGCGTAGTTCTTCGTTTTGCATGTCTAACTCAATCTGATGCACTAGCAGCTCGTGTAGAAGTTGCTTGGTCTCTGAGGAAGAGCTTGTTAACCGTTTACCTTCTGGGCTGGCGTCAGGTAATCGTTCGGCACGTTGCCGCAATTCCGCATCAGTTTGAGTTGATCTTTGGTTCATGTCTTAAGCTTCCGTTCTTGATTTCTCTTATTATGTCGCTCGGTGGTCGCGATGGCATACACCTCCCCAGCCTGATTTATAAGCCCTGTGGCGGTAAGCCAAACGTTGATGACTGAACCGTCTTTAGTGAGGCGTTTGGTTTGATACGCCTCTAGAATTTCTTTTTGGCTCAACTGCTTGATCCGGTTTAACTCTATCATTTGTAAGTCTTCTGGGACCAGTTTAGCGATGTTCAGTATTAACGCTTCCGATTCAGTCCAGCCATACAAACCTTGTGCAGCCGCATTCCATGCCATAATATTGCCATCCAAGTCCTGCAACAGGATCGCATCGTGGGCATCGCGCACCACAGTCGCTAGACGCAGTTGGTCGTTGGCCTTTTTGAGTGATAACTCTGCCTGCTTGTGTTCAGTGATGTTGATAAAGTTGATTACTGCGCCCTCAATCCGGTTGTCAGTGGTGCGGTAGGGCAACATCCGTAACATGAAATAGTTGTGGTCTATGGTCTGCACTTCTACTTCACGGGGTATAAGACTATGCAACATAGACTGAAGGTCCTGTTCCAGTTGATTATAAACGCCCAGAGTGGAGGTAAAGTGCATCAAGGGGCGGCCAATATCCGCATCAATCAGACTAATGATGTTGGTTAACCCGGGCGTAAAACGTAGTATATTCAGTTTTAGATCCACAAATATTGTGGCAATACCGGTTCCAACCACCAGATTGTTCATATCGTTATTAAGGTTGGCTGACTCGAGCGCTTTGACTTGTAACTCAGCGTTGGTTGTGGCCAGTTCTTCGTTCACCGACTGTAACTCCTCTTTAGAAGTTTCGAGCTCTTCATTGGTGGACTGCAACTCTTCGTTGATTGCCTGTAGTTCATCGTTTGCTGATTTAAGCTCTTCGTTAGCCGCTAACTGTTTCTCGCTGGCACTTTGAATAAAACTATCATTGTCTCGTAATGCTTGTTCAAGTACCGTTATGCGGGGATCAGTTTGATTACCTTGGCTAGTGGCAGAAACGTCAGTCGGGACGCCCAGCTGACTGGATGCTTCTTCCAATACAACCATGAATAGCGAACTTGCAGCAACCCCTGTGGTGACTGGGGTAACACTCAGGTTAACGTTGCTATAGTAACCATTGGTTTTGACGCGCACACCGCAACGGCGCACTATATCATTGTCAACTGCTGCTTTGTGTAGCGCGACTATCAACTCGGGTTGTAAGCCGTCACGGGCCATTTTCAGAATATTGTAAGAGTCGATCCCACCTGTAACAGGTTCAATATACATCCCAGCGCGGCCATGTACATAAAGGATGTCGCCATTCTGGTTGACTAAAACACCGGCTTGAACCAGCTGTTTTAATATCGCTTTCTCAGCCAGTTCTTTTATTGGAGCATTATAAGGTAATGCTTCTAGGCTGCCTTTCGGTTCTGCGGTATTGAGAGAAGAATACAACTTTGAAGACTTATGATGAGAGATATAGCTATCTATTTTACGTTGGTACAATTTTTGTTTGTTATTAAGTGTGGTAAAAGACGAACTTAAGTCACCAAGGGTTTCAGAGCTCCCCAAAAATAGCAAACCACCTGGGTTTAATGCATAGTGAAACAGTGAAATGATTTTCGCTTGTAGAGGCGGCCCCATATAGATCATCAGGTTACGACAACTGATCAGGTCAAGGTTAGAAAAGGGGGGATCCCTGACCACATTTTGCTCAGAAAAAATCAACATTTTTCGAATGTTTTCATTAATACGATAGGTTTTGGTTTTAGTATTAAAACTAAAATACTGTGCTAAGCGCTCCGGTGTTACATCACTGGCAATACTTTGAGGGAACACACCTTGACGGGCCTTCTCAACCGCTAATGTATCAATATCGCTGGCGAACACTTGCACTTTGAAGTTGTTATTAGGCAATTGGTCTAACTTTTCCTGTAGCAAAATGGCAATAGAGTAAGCTTCTTCGCCGGTACAACAGCCGCAGACCCAAATCCGGATCTCACGGTTGGCTGGCTTATTGTCAAATAACGTTGCTGTAACCACTTGCTCAAGTGCCGCGAACGCCTCTGGATCTCGGAAAAAATTAGTCACACCAATCAATAAGTCGTGAAACAATAAATCAATTTCTTTTGGCATCTGTTGTACATATTTCACATAGTCTTCAAGCTTGGTGATTTGGTGTGCTGCCATGCGCCGTTCAATACGACGATGAATAGTACTTTGTTTGTAACCAGAAAAATCATGACCAGTTTGGACACGGATCAGCACAAATAACTTCTTCAAAAAGTTATCAGTTTGCGAATCAGAAGTAGTGGTCGCTATCCGAGACTTCCCGTAGGCATACTTAGCGTATATCAGAAGTCGGTTTGGCATGTCCGCAGGCGCCAGCACATAGTCTACCAATCCGGTTTTGATCGCAGAGTTTGACATGCCATCGAATTCGCAAGACTCCATGCTTTGCACCATGGCCATGCCGCCTTCAGCTTTGATCTCTCGAAGACCCAGTGTGCCATCACTGCCGGTACCAGAAAGGATGATACAAATGGCCCGTTCACGAAGGTCCTGGGCCAAAGAGCGAAACAGAAAATCAATGGGGAAAGGGTGACCTCGTGGTGTCAATGGTTCCAGCAATTGTAATGTGCCATTGATAAAAGCCATGAATCGGTTGGGCGGAATGATATAAACGCAGTTTGGTTTCACAACAACACCATCCTCGACTAGGATTACCGGCATGGGCGTATAACGTTGCAGCAAATCACAGAGAATGCTCTTGTGATCGGGCGCCAGATGCTGCACCACCAAAAACGCCATATCCATATCTTTATCAGCAGGTATAGCACGAAAGAAGGTTTCGAAGGCAGCTAAACCTCCTGCAGAAGCACCGATACCGACAATCGGAAAAGAGGGGGTTACCGGTGTTTTCGAGCTGATTTTTATGTCGCTTTCAGCTTTCTGAATTGTTTCATTTTTTTTTATCGGTGTGATGGACGGCTTATTTTTTTTGGTTACCATGCTAGCTACCTTGTGATCCTTAAAAATACAACGTGCTGATAATCTCTTAAGAGTGGTTGCCTGATTTAGAATATTGACTTGTTGCGAGTAAAACAAAACGTATTAAAGGATTTGCGTAATTAATTTCAAGAAAATAGAATCAAAAATCAAAGCTTCTAAACCCGTTACATACATTACTCTCATTGGCCCTCTAACGCAGTATAAATACGTAGTATACAATCTGAAAGAGAATGTAAGTTGAGTGGGGAACAATTGCACTCGATGTTTGAAGGTGGATTTCACCTTAATTTACCTTAATGTCAGCCAAACGCGGCCCTAAAAAAATGGGCATAATCTATCCCACAACATTGTCTGTGAACAATATTCTCTTGCAATAATCAGTCAGTTTTATTAATTTCAATCATCTCACAAGAATTTAAAAAGACATTTAATGAAGCATTTACTGTTTTGTGCCATAGCCGCTGGTATTGCCATTGTTGGTTGTACGTCAACGTTACAACCTTTGGAGACAACACAACCAGTATTGGTTGATACTGATTTTCGCGCCACAGGTATTCTTGCAGGCTCTTTACCTGATGTTATTGAAGCGCTGAATAGTAAAGAAATAAGTTCACAAACCCTGGTAAAGTTATACTTAGATCGGATTGAAAAAATTGACAAAAGTGGACCTAGATTACAATCCATTTTAGCTCTCAATCCTGATGCATTGGAAACTGCCAAGCAACTTGACCAAATGCGGGCAGCAGGCGAAATTTTGGGACCCTTGCACGGCGTACCTATTTTACTGAAAGACAATATCGAGACAAAAGATCGCATCGCTACTACAGCGGGAGCTCTTGCGCTGAAAGATAATATAACTGGACGTGATAGCCCTTTGGTTGCAGGATTGCGTGCTCAAGGAGCGATAATTTTGGGTAAAACCAACCTGAGTCAATGGGCCAATTTTCGCTCAGAAGGTTCGATGAGTGGCTGGAGCGCATTGGGTGGGCAGGTCAGAAATCCGCATATGTTAGATCGCAATCCCTGTGGTTCCAGTTCAGGATCTGGTGCCGCCACTGCGGCTTCTCTTGCCGCGGCTTCAGTAGGGACTGAAACTAACGGTTCGATTATTTGCCCGTCAAACGCCAACGGCATTGTAGGGTTTAAACCTACAGTGGGGCTTGTGCCCCAGCAGTATATTATTCCCATTTCTGAGTCTCAGGATACTGCGGGTCCAATGACTAAAACGGTAATGGGTGCTGCGTTGATGATGAGTGCCATGGCCACTACCACTCCGGATGTAGACTATAGCGCAGGCCTAAAAAAGGGCGCTCTACAAGGTGTACGAGTCGGCGTTTTGAATTTTGCCAAAGGAGAGTCAAAGCCAATATTGGCTCACTTCAAAACCGCGTTGATTGATCTTCAGGCTGCTGGGGCCATTCTGGTTGACATAGATGCGCGCCCAGATACCCCCGATAATTTTGGTACCATGAGCTACGATATTCTTAAATACGAATTTAAAGATGGGATAAATACCTATCTGGCTTCCACGTCTCCTGAACAGGTAACCAGCCGTAACTTGGAACAGTTGATCGCTTTTAATGAGGCACACCAAGAAATTGAACTCGCCTTGTTTGACCAAAGTATTTTTGTGGCTTCACAAGCCATGGACTCCCTTGAAAGTGAGGTATATAAAACGGCGATTGAAACCGTGCAAAAAGCCACTCGCCAAGCAGGCATTGACACACTATTGCAAACCTACGATGTGCAAGTACTGTTGGCACCTTCCGGGCCGACAGTGCCAAGAGTGGATCCAATCAATGGCGACGTATGGCCAAATAGCTGGCCTGGGTATGGCGGTCACGCTGCACGGGCAGGGTATCCACATGTGACAGTGCCTATGGGTGGTATTCATGGCCTTTCGGTTGGCCTATCATTTATTGGTGGTAAAAATACCGATGCCCAGATGCTCTCCTATGCCTTTGCATACGAACAACATTCGTTACGAAGATTAGAGCCGCAGTATCTCAAAAACGCAGAAGCCTTACCTTTTATTGCAGAAGCGATGCAGGGTTATAAAGAAGGATTATGATAAAGGGTATAAGCCCCCTTTTAGTACTTTGAACCTTGATTTTTACGCTCACAAAAAAGCCGAATTCACAAGAAGTGTCGCGGCCATCCGTGGTTTTAGTTATCACGGTTTTAGAAAGAGATTGATGGCACAAGGATATGAATTTTTTGAATTGCCTAACAGCATATCAGCCATTCAACTGTTTAAAAAAAAACGAACCAGCGACTTATTTCTTATCTTTCCCCCGTTAACTAGCATATTCAAGAAAAAAACCTGAATATTGAAGATGACATATCTGTTTTACCCCTTGTAGAAGTATCTACATATTATGCTATTTCTGGTCAATCCCCCTATCGTGAAACACTACAAGCTGCCTTTGATGATTATGCCTCTAAGCATCAACTGACGTTTTTTGACGAACTGAATTAATACCTTGTCTGCTGGTATTTAACCCGCAGAATTTATGGCGTACAGCTCATAGAAAACATAGCAGGTTCAAGTGCTATGTTTTTTAACCGGGGTTACTGTCCAAAACGCTCCGCTGCTGGGGGTTTGTTGTCAACAATACTTTCTATACGTTCGATAACCTCAGGAGTTAACTTTTTAAGAACATGCATCGCGCTTAAATTGTCTTCTAGTTGCGACAAACGAGAAGCACCTATAATAACTGTACTCACATTTGGATTCTTTAAACACCAAGCTATTGATAAATGGGTTAGGCTGATGCTTAACTCTTCGGCTAGAGTGCTCAATTGCCGAATTTTATCGAGTTTTTTCTTGCCTTCTTCGCTGGTCCACAAATCCCGCAACCATTCATAACCTGGGAGCGCTAAACGACTGTCATCTGGAATGCCATCATTATACTTACCCGTTAACAATCCGCTGGCCAATGGCGACCAGATTGTGGTGCCCATGGCATATTGTTCATACAGCGGAGTAAACTCACCTTCAATTTTATCTCGGTGCAATAGATTATATTGAGGTTGCTCCATAGTGGGTGGTGTTAAGTGCTCTTGCCGCGCTATGGCGTGGGCTTGAGTAATTTGCTGTGCGGACCACTCAGAGGTACCCCAATACATCACTTTACCTTGCTGAACTAAGTTGTGCATGGCGCGCACTGTTTCTTCAATGGGGGTATCAATATCCGGCCGGTGACAAAAATATAAATCCAAATAATCGACACGTAAACGTTTAAGGGCTGCATCACATGCATCACGCACGTGTTTGGCACTTAAGCCCATTTGCATTTTATGGTCACCGCCCCAAAATACTTTTGAAGACACGGCAAAGGAATCACGTGCTAAACCTAAGCCCGAAATCGCATCACCCATAATTTGTTCTGATTCACCAGCTTCATAACCTTCGGCATTATCAAAGAAGTTAATGCCGCCATCGTAAGCGGTCTTTAATAGCTGCTTTGCATCGTTGATATCAACTTGCTTTCCAAACGTAACCCAAGAGCCCAGCGACAAAGCTGACACTTTTAAACCTGCTTTACCTAAACGACGATATTCCATATATAATTCCTTGCGATTAAATTAATTCCGAGTGTCTTTATCTCAGAGCGAATTAGTGCGAATTCAGGATCGGTTAGATAACCTTCTGTTTCGCTGTAAGTGCCCAATACCAATCCGTAAAAAACCTTCATATCGAAGATGAACAAACATTTATCAGCCATTTCTAGCATACTTGGGCATGGTGTGAATACAACGCGCTTAAAATTGACTTTTTTAAATAATAGGGATCATATATGAATAATTTATTTTCGGTTGCTGGAAAAGTCGCCGTGGTTACCGGTGGGTCAAGCGGAATAGGCGCAATGATTGCTCGTGGATTTGTCGAAAATGGCGTCAAAACCTATATTACTGCACGCAAACTTGAGCAGTTACAGCAAACGGCTGCTGAATTGGCCACTTTAGGCGAGTGTATCGCCATTCAATCTGATTTATCAACGATGGAAGGGCTTGACGCTTTTGCAGATGAGATGCTTAAAAGAGAGCCTAAAATCGACATTCTCATTAATAATGCAGGTGCAGCCTGGGGGGCCCCAGTTGAGGAATTTCCCGAAGCGGGTTGGGACAAGGTAATGGATTTAAATGTGAAGTCTATTTTCTTTTTAAGCAAACGTTTATTGCCGGCATTGCGTTTGGCTGGTGCAGCAGATGAACCCTCAAGGATAGTGAATATTGCTTCTGTAAATGGCATCACTCATCCGCGCATGAACAATTATTCTTATTCTGCCAGCAAAGCGGCTGTCATCCAAATGACACGGCATATGGCAGCAGATCTTCGTCCAAGCCACGTTAATATTAATGGTATCGCACCTGGTTTTTTTCCTAGCAAGATGACAAAACACGTACTGGTACACGAACAGGAGATAGTGAAGAATCTCCCTGCTCGCAAAATAGGCGAACTTACTGATATTGCTGGCACCGCCATTTATCTTTGCTCACGTGCTAGCAACTATGTATGTGGTCACACTGTTGTTTTGGATGGTGGACAAGTCGCCAATGCAGGTTGAACTTAGATAAAACAAAAATTTAGATCCAACGCTGTATTTGTATTAAGAAAAATACAGCGTCAAAGTTTTTTAGGGTGGGGGAAAACCGTTGTATATGTTCTCATTAATTCACTAAATCTGGTGCAACTTATTAAGCTTTCCAGATAGGACTGGCGTGCCAGCTTTTCACCCATGCAGGTAAATCATCGGGCGGCATGGGCCGGGCGATACCGAAACCCTGTCCTATCTTACAGTTCATGGATAGCAGTTTGTTGGCATGGGCCTCAGACTCTACCCCTTCGGCAATGACGCTACGACCAAAAACCTCTGCCAGACTAATAATTCCTTGCACAATGGCCAAATCATCTGGGTTGGTTAACATGTCTTGTACAAAACTCTGGTCAATTTTGAGGGAATCTGCAGGCAAGTTCTTAAGGTGAGATAAGGAAGAGTAACCGGTGCCAAAATCGTCCAGAGAAAAGTTCACTCCTAGCTTTTTACAGTCACTGATCAAAGCACTGACCTGAGTCATTCTATCTAGTCCTGAGGTCTCTAGTATCTCTAATTCAAGTTGACCTGGCTGCACATTTTGATGGGCGCCGAGTGCTGTAGTAAGTTGTTCATAGAAATGTTTGTCGTGAAGCTGGTAGGCAGCTACATTGACACTGACGGGCAAATCTAATCCCTGTTCATTCCATTGACTTATCTGAGCCAGCACCCTATTGATTATCCAGGCACCCAGCTCAATGCGGATCGGGTTGTTTTCAATAAAAGGCAGGAATTGACTTGGCTCTAATAGTCCTTTTTTTGGGTGTTTCCAGCGAATTAGCGCTTCCATACCCACTACTTTAAGAGTGCTCATATTAATCTTAGGTTGATAATGTAATAGGAACTGGTCTTGAGTGAGGGCATGGCGTACCGCATTTAGATTTTCGTATAGAATTTTGGTTTCAGTTGAGGCGTGTTCATCAAAAAAATGGTAACGATTTTTGCCACTCTCTTTGGCTACGTACATCGCCTTATCCGCTTCGCGTATGAGTAAATCGGCATTACTACCATTTTTGGGGGAAATCGCGACACCCATGCTTGCTGAAACATTTAACAAAACATCACCCAAAGCGATAGTTTCTGATGTGGCCTTTAGTAGCCGCTTAAGTATCGGCTTACAATCGTTAGGTGTTTCCAAATCATCTAACACCGCCACAAACTCATCACCGCCGATGCGTGCAAGGGTATCGCATTCACGCAGTGCATCCTTCATGTGCTGTGAGATGGAGATTAATAGTTTGTCTCCCATATCATGGCCATAAGTGTCATTAACTTGTTTAAAACCGTCCAAGTCTATATACACTACGGCTAACATCTTTAAGTGCCGCTGACATTGAATAAGCGAGATAGGCAAGCGGTCAGCTAATAACACCCGGTTAGGCAGGTTGGTTAATGAATCATAATTAGCCGCGTGCTCCAGTTGCTGCTGATTTGCCTTTGATTTTGTAATATCGGTAAATAGAGAAACGTAATGTTGAGTTTTACCCGTGATATCCCGAACAGCGCTGATGGCTTGCATTTCAAGATAAACTTCGCCATCTTTTCTCTTGTTCCACATCTCGCCATACCAGTAGGATTTTTCAAGTAGTGTGTGTTGTCTGGCTTCATAGAACTCAGGTGACTGATTGTCGGATTTAAGAATATCTGAGTTTTTGCCGAGCACTTCTATACGCGTTAAGCCTGTGATCTGTGAAAACGTATCGTTGACTTCAATAATAGTACCGCTAGCATCGGTAATCATGATGCCCTCATGGGAGTGTGAGAAGACACTCGCTGCGAGTTGCAGCTTGATCTCAGCTTTTTTACGCTCAGAAATATCGGTCAACACCAGTCGATATTCCAAATTATTATCGTCGAAACTAATATCCATCTGCACGGTTTTTTCAAGCGTGCCTGCAAGTTCAATTTCACAACCGGGTTGAATATCATGGATGTTGGAGGGCGAGAGCAAATTGTTGAATTTAAGTAGGTCTTTCTGTGCCACAAACGCTGCCAAACGTGCACCTTGTAATCTACTGCGTGCCATGTCTAATAACTTGGCAGCAGCAAAATTTGAGCGAGTAATATCCCCTTTAAGATTAAGCGTAACGTAGCCAACTGGTGCAAAATTATAGAGATCTGTGAAGCTTGCTGCAGCTATTTCAGCTGTGTTCGTTATATTAATCAGTTGCTCGTTCTGCAACTTTAATTCGATCTGGTGGACTTGTAGTTCATACAGAAGGCGTGAGGCGTCTGCAACTTCAGCAGGGGATGAAGGGTCACCGTATAGACGTGATTCTGCCTCTTTTAGTAATTTAGCATCAGTGGGTAAGCGGCGTGAGTCCTTACTCATGATTACAGTTCACTCTTAAAATTATGGTGTGAGACTTTATTGTTTCTCGCATAACACACTTCCTTAGTACTCTTTCCATATTGATAGCAGATTATGCTTAAAATATATACACTAATAGTGGAAATAATCACCACTGCACACAGGGACATAAAAATGAAAACAAAAATAAGGTGTATTGCAATAACACTATTACTCTTTTCTTTTGGCGCAAAATCGTCTGCTAATTTTAGCCAATTAGAAACTCTCTTTACTCAATGGCGAAGCTTCGAAGTCGCTCCCTTGCATGACCTTGCGCCTGATTATCGTCAAAAAACCTTTTCATATCCAAGCCAAAGAGAATTTAACCGGAAATGCTAAAGAATTATGGATAGCGGGTATACGAGATATTCAGATACAGCAGCAAGATTTACTGGATATTACGCCACAAATTGAAACAACTGCGAATGCAGCACTCATAAAAACACACCAGCAAGCCGTTCAGTCTACGGGGCAATTTATTGAATGGTTGCAACAGCAAAGTGCTACAAAAACCGGCCCTTCTGGGCTTGGAATTGAGCAGTACAGTTGGTATCAAAAACACGTACATTTGTTATCCATGACATGGGAAGATGAAGAAAGGTTACTGCGACGTGAGCTCGATAGAGCATGGTCGTCGTTAAAGTTAGAAGAACAAAGAAATATTGGATTGCCACCTTTAGTATCGGTTAAAAATGCCGAAGAATATGATCAATTAGCGAATCGTTCCGCTGAATTCTTTCTTAGGTTTTTGGAGGAAAAAAATATTGTCACTGTTGCTGATTATTTTAAACCAGCACTTTACGAAAGATTGGGCCAATTCGTGCCAGAAGCAACTCGCCACTTCTTTTACATCGGTTCACACCTTGACCCCACACCTTTATATTCGCATTTTTATCATTGGTTTGAGCTGGCTATAATGGAAAACGATCCTAATCCAAGAACCATCAGAAAAAATGCACTCTTGTATAATATTTTTGATAGTCGAAACGAAGGCACAGCTACGGCAGTAGAAGAAATATTTATGCATGCTGGATTATATGATCACAATCCCCGTGCCCGAGAAATTGTGTGGATTATGCTGGCTCAGAGGGCGGCCAGAGGTCTTGGCTCTTTGTATGCTCATGCTAACCAGATGACGATGCAACAAGCAGGTGAAATCCATATGAATTATACGCCTAGAGGATGGATGAAAACAGAACCTGATTTATTGATTTTTGAGCAACATTTATATTTACGTCAACCCGGTTACGGCACCAGTTATGTGACGGGCAAAGCTTTACTCGATACTGCCATGGCGCAAAAAGCAAAACTAGACGAAGAGCAGGGTCGTGATTTTGTGTTGAAATCTTTCTTTGACCAACTCAATAGTATCGGTGGTATACCCATTACTTTGGGGACTTGGGAATTGACGGGTAGTAAACCTGCATTTCTCATTGAGGTTGAGGAAGTTGCAAAAGCACAACAGCAATAATCAGATACTCGTGCTAGATGGCATGCTCCGGCACTTGACGTCCAGTTAAGCGGTTCAGACCACAGGAAACATACTCAATAAGCCTCGCTTTAATCTACAGAGAGCCTCTTCTAATGGGTTCATATTAAAAACCGCCTTGGTGGTTTTTTTGTATTTAAAACACACTTATCCCGTAACATTTTAATGAATTAAATTAAATTTATTTTACCCAGGTGTTATTGTAAATGTATTTTACCCGGGTATTATTGTTTTGGTTTTTTGACGATAAGAAGATGAAATGACTATTCAGTATTTGGCAATTTATAATAAAGAGGTAGTCTCTAGAGGGTCTCTTGAAGAAATAATTCACCAGGTAAAGGCGTTTGATCGCAATATTGAACCTATGGTGTTTGAAGAGGAGAGTTGCCGGAGAATCGATTTTAGTTGGTACGGTGATGCAAAAACAGTATTAGCCAATGCGTCTACTGATAACACTCACGGCAGTAAGCGCGGCCGACCGAAGCTTGGGGTTAAAGCAAAAGAAGTGACGCTATTACCTCGTCACTGGGAATGGTTGTCCACTAAGAGAGGAGGGGCATCATCGGTATTAAGGCGATTAGTTGATGAGGCACAAAAGAATGCTTCAACTGAAGATGTGATCTGTGGTCAGCAACAGCAGTTAGACAAATTTATGCTGGCCTTTTTAGGTGATGAGCCCGGCTTTGAAGAAGCAAGTCGAGCCCTATACCGAAATAGTAAAGTGAGTTTTGAAGCCGCTATTGCGTCTTGGCCTGACGAGATTAAAGGTTTTGTAATAGATAAATTTATGGGTATATCAGATTTACATAGCGGCTCGAACTCCACATGACAGATTCATCTAAAACCAATGTTTTTTGAATGCTCCTTTACCTTTTGTATTTTTTAAAACGGCAGCGCCGATTATTTTGATTATGTTGGTGAATGGCTCATTTTCACTGGTGGATGCGTATTTTCTTGGTGTGTTTGTCGGAGCTGATGCGTTAACAGCCGTTACCTCGATGTTTCCTGCGTTTATACTGATTGTTGCTCTGTCTACTTTAGTCTCAAACGGTTTTGCAAGTTTGATGGCGCGGCAGTTAGGTGCGGGTGATCGCTCTAAATCAGTGGAAACTTTCTCCCAAGCGATAAGCTTGTCGTTAGTGGTGTGCAGCTTATTGCCTTTATTTTCAAAGACAATTTAGGTGCGATGTTTGTCAGTGATCAAGTTGTTATTAAAGAAGTGGTTCGCATCTTACCCTTTACTACTTTAGCCCTTTTTCTTTTCTGAATGGGGAATATGGTACGCAGCAGCGAGTACCGAGTTTCTAGCCTTGTTTCTGACAGTCTTAGTGTTAAGTCTACGCAGTAGAAGCCATAACACTTCCTTTGGATTATTTTTTAAGGAAGAGTAAACATAAAAATTAGAAACATGTTCACCTAATGGTGAGCATGTGGGTTTTCTATCGGTTGAGATGTAAAGTTATGTAGTACCAATTGTTCTTTAGACAGGTCTAAGAATATCGCCCCTACGATATTATGTTCATTCGATACCCAGTTTTCATGTTGATGGCTATTTAACGAAATGGCGACTTGATTCACCCCGTCTTTTAGCCAACTTTTGGGTATGTGAATATCTTTCCCATAGAGCCTTTGACGTTTGATGCCATTCACAAAAACATGTGCATGGCCTTGTAAAAAACCTTCTTCAGATACAAGTGATTTAGTCGCCAAATCGGGGGCATTTAACACATAACTAGCGACTTCAATATGCACATTGACTCCATCCATTACATCTCTAAAAGCGGTTAATTCGATTTTAGGAATGGGAGTGTTTGGTCCAATCACCCTTGACTTGTGTTGATGAATTTCAACGTTTGCCCCTATGGCCAAAACACTGAAGAATATTAATGCTAAGCATCCGTAATATTTGTGTAATTTCATATTTAACCTCTAATTATTATAGGCTCGTGGAAGCTCCATTTTACTACTACTTAGACAGCTATTTGAACCGTCAGTTGTGTCACAAGATGCTACCGTTCTATCTTCTAATTCACCAGAAAAAGGTAAACTAGCTCAACATCTGAGATTGAGGATATTTTATGTGAGTAGATTTTAATGATTGCCCAAAGGGCAATCATTAAATAAAGCTTATATCATATTGAATGGGTGACTATGGAGGAGGACCCATCATAGTGTCACCAGAGTCACAAGAAGCAACAGCGTTGTCTTCTAGTTCACCCGCAAAACGTAAACCAATTACATAAGGGAATGCAGGTGAGTATGTGCCGTCACCGTCATCACTCAAAGTAATATGGTAATGATAACCACGGTCATCATCTGAATGTGCATTATATTGGTCAAGGTACTCGCCACCTAATGCGGTTAGTTCGCTGTCCCAATAATAATCATCATAATAATAGCCATTAGTCGCGGTTAACTCGTTACCAGACAAAGTGCTGACAGTTTCATCAAAAGCAGGACCATCGGTAGCAGTTTCTGTACCAAGAGACACATCATATGCGTCAACCATGGTGCAGCTTCGCGTTCCGTCATCACAGCCAGTTTCGGTAGTAGATGAAGAATAATCACGAGTTGTCCAAGCGCTAACGGCTAACACACCATCTGATTCCCAAGGACCATAAATAGGGTAACCATCAGCTGCGTAACCATAAATAGGAGAATGTCCATCACCATCGTCACCTAATAAGGTCGCTAAACAACTGGTATAGAAATGATGATGATAATCACCATTAGCAGAGTGACCGCCACAAACATCTACGTCATATTGTTCGGCAACAGGTGCTAGGTTTAACCAGGTACCATCTTGCGCATAACTCATGCCGTCGCTCCAGTTATAGATAGAGCTGCCGTTGACCATAAGACCCACTTTACCTAAGCCGTTTTCGCACACTTCAGTAGTGGGAGTTGGCTCAGTTGGGAAATACACTTCTCTTTCATCAGCTTTTGGGCAAGCAGGACCTTTAGGCCAGTAACCATAACCACCTGTGGTATCGCAATTGTCACCGGTGCTGATGTAACCGATATCTGCACCAAACTCGACTACGTCGCCTGCAACAGCAGTTGTAGCACCATCAGTGAAATCAGAACTTGCTTTAGGACGAGCATTTAAGGTGTCCACTATGTCTTGAGTAATAGTCACGTCATATTCTGGAATTCCCTGAGTGGTGACAACTGTGTAGGTCGCGCCGTTAACAGTTTCTTCAGTGACAGATTGAACATCTACAAGTATGCCTTCACCGGTACTCGCATCAGTGATATTAGTGGATACAGCATCAGTGTCGTTGATTATCCAGATATCACTTTCGGTAGTTGTAGTACCTTCAGCTTCAACGGTAACTGATACTGAATCGATGACCACGTCATTTACGCCATCATCTACAGACACTTCAAATACTAGAGTTTCATATTCACTTACAGTCGGTGCTGTAAAAGTAGTACTAGCAGATGCGCTGTCGCTTAAAGTGACTTCTGTGCCAGAAGATTGAGTCCAAACAATTGTGTAGTCACTATCATCATCGGTAATAGTCGCTGTTAGGGTTACTGATGTAGCTGAGTCGACAGTTTGATCAGCTCCTGCATTCAATGTAGGAGCTGTGTTTACCACAACGCCGGTGCCGTCATCATCATCGTCATTATCAGACGAGTCGGAGCTACAAGCCCCTAAAATAACACACAGCAATAACATGCTCGTGTACTTGGTCAATAGTGAAACTGATGGTTTCATGGTTAGCTGTACCTTTTAAATTAATCTAGGATTTAAAATATAACAGGCAATTGTGCAAACATTATGGATGTACAGGTTTGATTTTTATAAAATTGGTATTTTAATTTATACATCATCTTATTTGAATAAGAGTGCGAGTGTATGATTTATACTATAAATTAGATTTTACTCACCTAAAAAGATGTTGAATGTCTATTAAATCTCTCCCTAAATACAGCGTGTTAGTCGTAGACGATAGGGCTGATGTACGGATCAGTGCGCGTTTTGTACTTGAAGATAATCAGTATCAAGTCACTGAAGCTGAAAGTCCCGCTATGGCTAAAGAATTAATCAAACAGCATCAGATTGATTTAGTGTTATTGGATATGAATTATTCTCGGGACACCACTTCTGGGGAGGAGGGGCTTGAGTTGTTGGCATGGCTGAATAAAGCCGAACTGGGTATTCCCGCCATAGCGATGACGGCTTGGTCTAATGTCGAGCTAGCAGTTAAAGCAATGCAATTAGGAGCTGGGGACTTTCTCGAAAAGCCATGGAAGAATCAACGTCTGCTGCAAGTGGTCGCACAACAAATCAAAGTTAGCGCTCTTAAAAAACAAAATCAAAAACTTCAGCAACGATTAGATAACTCTGAGGTTGAAAAAGGTGATTATCAATGGCTTTCACCTTGTATGGACGAGTTGATGCAGCAAGTTAATAGCGTGGCCAGTGCTAATGTTGGCATATTACTCACCGGTGATAACGGCACAGGTAAAAGCCAATTGGCTAGCTATATTCATGCACAATCTCAAGTCAGTAGTGGGCCTTTTATTGCGGTTAATATGGGCGCTATTTCAGAGTCTCTATTTGAAAGTGAAATGTTTGGGCACACCAAAGGCGCTTTCACCGATGCTAAATCTAGCCGAATAGGTCGCTTCGAATTGGCCAAGAATGGCACCTTGTTTTTGGATGAAATTGCCAATATTCCATTGTCACAGCAAGCAAAATTATTACGGGTATTAGAAACAGGTGAATATGAGGTATTAGGCTCTAGCCAGACTCAATTCACCTCAATACGTTTGATTAGCGCAACTAACAGCAATTTTAAACAGTTGATTGAAAAAGAGTTATTTCGTGAAGACTTATTCTATCGGATCAATACCATCGAATTTAGGGTGCCGTCTCTGAAAGAGCGCACTTTGGATATCGTACCTTTGGCTGAATATTTTATGGCGATGTACTGTAAAAAGTACTCAAAATCGAGTATTAATCTGAGCTCCGAGGCTATTTGTGCTCTGCAGGACTATCACTGGCCAGGTAATATTCGTGAGTTGAGCCATTTGATGGAAAGAGCGGTATTGCTGTGTAGGGATGACGTGTTGTCTGTCAGCGCCCTCAATATTAAACCTAGTCAACTTGCCACTGCATCGAGTGCCGATTTACCTATGATGACCTTAGAAAAGGCTGAAAAACAACTTATCACTCAGGCGCTTGATCAGGTCAGTCAACATGTACCTAAAGCCGCCAAATTATTAGGTCTCACTAAATCGTCACTTTACCGAAGATTAGAAAAATATGCCGATCTTCAAAAGTAAAAGTTTAAGCGCTTATATTCTTGCTGTTTTAGGGGGGGTTGCCTTACTGTTTTTACTTTCTGTATTCTGGATTTTAGTTGTCGCAGATTGGCAAGCTTGGAATATCGGTTTGACTTTGGTGGTACTGGGTTTGTTTTTGTTCATGGGAATTATGCGGTTTAAACATAGGGTGATGTCATCTTTTGACCGTGCGCTTTTGCATATCGAAGCGGTAAAAGTGGAGGACTATAATCAATACGCCAAGTCTGAATTCAAAGAGGGGGTAACGGCTAACTTTCACAATGAACTGACCATGCTCAGTGAGAAAATGCAGACCCACAAATCACAATATGACCAACATGCTTTGCTGTTGTATCAATTGATTGATCAATTAGATACACCTATGTTGGTGTTTAATCAAAAGCAAAAATTGACCTATGCCAATGCCGCATTTTCGACCTTGTTTGGTCAGCCTTGGCAAATGTATCGGCTCGCTTCGCCTAAATTACTTGGGTTGATTTACACGGCTAAAGGCTGGCATTTGCCCAGTAAAGATCAGCAATGGCATGTCAGCCAAAGTGCGTTTATTGATAGCGGCGAAAGCCACCAACTTCTGGTATTTACCAATATAGACTCAGCTATTCGTGCCAGTCAGCTGCATGCGTGGCAACAAATCATTCGGGTTATGGGCCATGAAATTCGTAATTCCCTCACGCCGGTGTCTTCCTTAGCTGAAAGTCTTGGGAGTAAATTAAACTCGACTAGGGAAAAACAAGCATTAGCCGTTATTTCAGAGCGTTGCCATCATTTACAGGATTTTGTAAATCGATACTCCTCTTTGTCTCAAACTCTAAATTTGGAGTTACAACAAATCAACGTAGCGATGTTTGTAGAGCGCCTAAAAGGTTTGTTTTCGCAAAATAACCTGATTTTTGCTAATAAGTCACAGTGGTTGTGGGCAGATCCAACGTTTATTGAGCAAGTGTTTATTAATCTATTAAAAAACGCTTTTGAAGCACAAGCGACACAAGTCAAAATTGAAATGACTGAAAAGGCCCAAAAATCGTTGCTCAAAATTATCGACGATGGCCATGGCTTGGCCAACACAGAGAATCTGTTTGTACCTTTATTTACCACAAAACAACAAGGGCAGGGCATAGGACTCACTTTTTGCCGTAACATTGTAGAACAACATGGTGGTTCAATAGAGATTAAGAATAATGCAGCACCAGCCAAAGGTATGACTGTATTTATTGCATTACCTCTTTCTGCGTCACCTCCTCCTCAATCTCTTTAGACTTTTTCAACACACGTTACATTTCGATATCGGACTTATCTGGTCCGATATCGGACAAAATTTTGAGTCTTATACTTTTCATATATCCTAACCACCTGTAATTAAAGGTTTTTATTGGTTGGCATGACTCTTGATATAGCTCGGATATCAATGCCGAAAATAACTGAGCTAAAAAATAAAATGGATGTAGTGAAAACCAAAAAAACGTCTTCTTTCAAACCTACCAAAGGCAATTTGCTGTTAGGTTTGATTGTGGTGATTGGGATACTGATATATTTTGCTGTTGGCAAAAATGGTGCTATGTCTGTTGCAAGAGAAAACCTGTTAATTGAGACAGTCCAACAAGGTGACTTAGAGGTCATTATCGAGGGTTATGGCACGTTAACATCAGCTAAACAGCAACTGATTACTTCGTTTTCACCCGCGACAGTGAAGGAGATTGTGCTTAAGCCGGGTGCACACGTTAGTGCCAATAGTGTGATCGTGCGTTTGGAAAACCCAGAGTTAGTGTTGCAAGTTGAAAACGCAGAGCAGGAATTGATACAGGTGCAGGCAAATTTGCGTCAATTGAAACTCAATAATCAACGTGAAATTCTCAATGAGTCAGCAAACTTGGCGGAAATTACCGCACGTTTTGATGCCGCTGCACTGAAACGTACAGCAGAAGAAAAGTTGGTTAAACAAGGCATAGTGTCACAACTTACTTTTCAACAATCTGAGTTGGATGAAAGGCAGCTTAAGCAACGTATCGCTATTCTTAAAGAGCGTATCGACCAACTCGAATTGGTCCACGAGGAATCGGTTAATATTCAACTTGAGCGAATAAAACAACAACATGGCCGCTTGAATATAGCACAATCGCGTTTGGAAAAGCTGATGGTAACAGCGGGTTTTGACGGGGTGTTACAACGCTTGTCAGTGGAGTTAGGTCAAAGTCTCGCGGCTGGACAAGAGGTAGCGCTAATCGGCAGTGTCACAGATTTAATTGCGCTTATTCGTGTGCCCCAAAGTCAAGCACAGCTAATCACTATTGGTAAAACGGCAATCATCGATACCCGCCGAGACAAAATCCAAGGTGTGGTCAGTCGCATCGACCCTGTCGTTGATAATAATACAGTCGAAATAGAAATTAAATTACCTGCCTCGTTACCCGCCAGCGCAAGGCCACAACTCAGTGTGGACGGCGTCATAGTGGCCGACACATTACTAAACGTTAAGTATATCAAGCGCCCAGCGGGTGCGAAGTCAAATACCAGTTCATCACTGTATCGATTGGATACTCAGGCAAACGCCACCACTCAAGATTTACGTTTCGGGGTGCAAGCCGGACAATTTATTCAAATATTGACAGGCGCATCGGTAGGCGAAAAATTCATTATTTCAGATTTGTCGAATCTTCAGGCGTCCAGTCAAACCATTAGCATTGACTAGAATCCTAATGAATAACATAAAGATCAATAACTTAAAAATAAATAAAGGGAAACACTTATGAGCGATATTAAAATTCAAATGAAAAACATCTCTAAGGTTTTTGAAACAGATGAGCTAGAAACTCACGCCTTAAAGAATATCGATATCACCATAAATTCAGGGGACTATGTGTCGATTTCAGGCCCTTCTGGTTGCGGTAAGTCGACTTTGTTATCCATTTTAGGTTTATTAGATATGCCCACAAGTGGCGAATATTTTATCGAAGGCACAAACGTTACCGAGTTGTCTCTGGATCAAGCAGCAGAAATCCGTAACAGTAAAATTGGGTTTATTTTTCAGTCGTTTAATTTGATTGATGAATTATCAGTTTTCGATAACGTGGCTTTACCCTTGCGTTACAAAACAAAAGTGCCCAGTGACAAAGAGATTTCAGACCGTGTGCATGAATGCCTTGAATTAGTCGATATGAGTCACCGCTCTAGTCATAAGCCGAATCAACTGTCTGGTGGGCAACAACAACGTATCGCCATCGCTCGTGCTCTAGTTGCCAATCCCGCTATTTTGCTGGTGGATGAGCCTACAGGTAACTTGGACTCTAAAAGTGGCGATCAAGTGATGGATGTACTGGAAAAGCTTAACGACAGCGGCACGACTATTTGTATGGTAACCCATGACCCTCGTTATGCTGATATGGCCAATATTCAGCTTAAATTATTAGACGGTTCAATTTTAACTTCCCCAGAGTTGCGGGAGGCGGTATGAGCCAATTCCTTTACCAACAAAAACAAGCGTGGGCCAGTCTCAAGAAAAAAGTCGGTTTTGTGGCAACAGTAGTGACTACTATGGGTACAACCTTAGGGGCATTGCTGTGCGTTCTTACATTAGGTTACTTATTGATTGTTGAGCCTTTGCCTTATCCTGAACAAGAAACCTTATATAAGGTAATACATGCTATAGGCGATAAAACTGGGGAGACCAATGCCACGGCATTTACCTATCCAGGGCTGATTCATTTATACAAAAATCAAGATGTGTTTGAGAATGCGGCCTTGATTCAATATGGCCAAGATGTACTCACGTCTTTGCCAAACCAACCCACTCTAAGCACCGGTTATGCCACACCAGAGTGGTTTGAGCTATTAGGTGCGAAAATGCAGATGGGTCGTGCTTTTGAAGCCACTGAAGCATTGGATACCTTTAATCCAGTCGCGGTTATTAGTTACAAAACATGGCAAGACGAATTCGCATCTGCCGCTGATATGCTTGATAAAAAAGTCTCTTTCAGTGGTGTGAGTTATCGCGTAATAGGTGTTTTGGGCGAAAATTTTGTAGAGCCACAAATCAGGCAGACTGGACTCAATGTGGGAATGTGGTTTCCTTGGGATTACAACCTTGATGTACGATTTAAAGAACGTTGGGGCAATATCAGCGGTGCTTTGACCTTCGTAGGTAAACTAAAAGACACCCTAAGTGCAGCACAAGCAGAGCAAATAATCACACCATTAGTGAACGACACTTGGGTTGAAAATGTGGCTTCTATTCCATTTTTTAGCGGTTGGTCAATCCAAATGAAGCTTGAGTCTTTTCAAACCGCTATCGTAGGTGACAGTCAAAACACCGTGTATAAATTGTTGGCTGGTGTGTTTGGTTTAGTATTAATTGCTTTTGCCAATATCGCTAATTTGTTTATGTCTCGTACGGCCGAACAACAAAGGCAGTTAGCCATTTATGCTGCGCTGGGTGCTAAAAAGTCGCATTTATTCCGTGGCTTATTGGCCGAGTCAGGATTATTAATGTTTCTTTCGATATTGGTGGCACTCGTCATCGCGTCTTTGGGCTTTTCTTTATTACAAGTAAACTTAGCCTCTGAGTTGCCCCGCATCAATGAACTTGGGTTAAATATTGTGACTGTTATCACCTCGATAATTCTAGCCCTAACCTTCGCACTGCTATTCGCTTTTCTGAGTAGTAAGATGATTAATTACCGTGCCCTTAATTCAATGCTGCAAGCCAGTGGCAAAGGCACAGGTGTACAGGTGTCTAAGCGTTTTAGACAAGGATTAATTGTGAGCCAAGTGGCGATAGCAACGGTATTGGTTTTTGCCAACATCACACTGTTTAAAGAAGCGGTAGACACGATTACACAACCTTCTGGATACAGTGTGGATAATATGACACAAATGGGTTTGTCAGTTTCAGCGCCAGAATTTCCACCCGAAGAAGAAGTCGCTGCCGCTATGCTCGAACTCAAGAAAAAGCTTTTAGAACTCCCCCAAGTTGAAAGCATTTCCCAATCTGGTTCTGTTTTAAGTGGTTTTGGTTTGTGGGCATTGACTGCTGTGGCTTCAGGAGAAAATTTTACGCCTGAGAGTGCGACTGCAAGTCATAACTACTTCACTATGATTGGCCAAGAGCTGCTTGAGGGGGATTATTTTAGTGAAGCTGATATCTCAGACGGAAATCGGGTGATGATAGTCAACGATGTATTTGCCAAACGCCTGAATCCCAATGGCAGTGCACTAGGCTTACAGCTTTCACCTGGAGGTAGTGATCCTTACACCATTATCGGTGTTGTGAAAGGAGTAAAAATGCCCGCTCAATATGACATGCCAATGCGCGTTTACACCTCCGCAGGTTTGGCCAATACACAAATGACCCTTAAGTTACGTGATGGGCAAAGTGTTAGTCGGGAGCAAGTAGTCACCGCTATTAACGAAGTGAGTAGTTTATATGCGTTATTTAGTTTGCAAACATTAGAAAGCGAAAAAAAGAGGCGGCTATTCACTCAATATACTACTGCAGCTACTACCTCGGCACTGGCCATTATCACGCTGTTTTTAGCCAGTGTTGGTCTGTATGGCATCTTAAGTTACGGCACACAAATGCGCAGGTTTGAGTTGGGTACACGAATGGCAATTGGTGCCAAACGCAAAGATTTGGTGGGCTTGATTATTAAAGACAATGTGTGGGTGATTGTGCTGGGCGTGGCTTCAAGCATAGCAGTAATGTTGGGCGTCTATATCGGTTACAAAGAAATATTGTCGGTTTATATGAGTGTTGATTTGTTACCCATATTTATGTCAACCATATTATCTATTGCCTTATTGTCACTTTTTGCCTGTTATTGGCCGCTACGCCGGTACATCAATCATCCTGCAATACATTCGTTGCGTGGTAGTGACTAGGAGGATATTAGGATGAATCAATCTGTATCTTTACTGAAACAAGCTTGGGCAAGTCTCAAAGGTAAACCTGGGTTTGTTGCAGCCGTTGTCACGACAATGAGCTTAACTATGGGCGCACTTTTATGTGTGCTGACGTTGGCATATTTATTATTGCTATCACCCCTTCCTTACCCAGCAAGTGACAGCCTATATACAGTTGAACATAACCTGATTGGTAAAGACGGTGATGTCGACGGCACGGCCTTTACCTATCCTAATCTAATGCACCTGTACGCCAAACAGACCAATTTTAGTGATTTAACCTTGATGTATTACGATGCGGATGTGCTGGTTTCTAAGCCGTCTCATCCCACCCTACCCATTTCTTTTGTTACGCCCCAGTGGTTTTCACTGTTGGGAACCGAGTTGGCCATTGGGCGAGGCTTTGAGCAGACAGAATCTCTTAATACTTACCATCCGGTTGCAGTATTGAGCTACCAAACCTGGAAAAACGAATTCGCACTCGATGCGGATATTTTGTCAAAAAAAGTACAGTTTGGTGAGGTGAGTTATCGCATTATTGGGGTGCTCAGTGAAAAATTCATTGAGCCTCAAATCTATGGTGTGGGTATTAAATCCCAAGTATTTTTACCTTGGGATTACAACTCTATTAGCCCAAGTGAGCGCAAAAAATGGGGGAACGATGATGGTGGTTTGATGGTGCTGGGTAAATTGAAGTCAGGTTATTCACCCGCTCAGGTTGCACAACAACTTGCTACATTAGTGAGTGATAACTGGCAACAACAGGTGGCTGGGCATCAATTTTTTAACGGTTGGAGTATTGGCATAAAATTACACACCTTGGAGTCGGTTATTCTGGGCAAGAGCCAGAACACAGTCTATTTATTGATTGCCGGTGTGTTTGGTTTAGTGCTGATTGCCTGTACCAATATCGCAAATTTGTTTATGTCACGTACGGTTGAGCGTAGCCGACAAACCGCTATCTACGCGGCATTAGGCGCCTCTCGTAAGCAGTTATTTAAAACTTTGTTAGCAGAATCTATATTACTGGTGGGGTTAGCTACGTTTATTGCTTTGTATATTGCTTCAATAGGATTCAAAGGCATGCAGTTGTTTTTAAATCATTATTTACCCAGAATTGACGAGTTGTCTTTGCATTTTAGTACCCTTGCCTGCGCCTTGATTTTGATGCTGGTATTTGCGTTATTTTTTGCTTATCTAAGCATGCGTATGATTGACTACCGTGCGTTAAATCAATCTATGCAAAGCGGCAGTAAAGGAGGCGGCATACAAGTATCTAAGAAAGTCAGGCAGGGCTTAGTGCTGTGCCAAATCGCCATTGTGACAGTGTTAGTATTTATCAATATTGTATTGTTCAATGAATCCGTTACCACAATCAATCGGCCCTCAGGATTTGCAACAAAGGATATTTCCTTCTTAGTGATCTCTTTGCCTGCCGTTAGTGAATCCCAACAGGCCGGATTAGTGGCAAATGTGACTGACCTTAGGAATAAATTAGCTGCATTGCCTCAGGTAGAAGACGTAAGTCAGTCTATGGCACCTATGCCCTTTTTTACGTTAGCACTGAGTCACTTGGGCGGCGAAGAGCGTTATTCAATGAGAGCTAAAGATGTCGATCACGCCTATTTCCAATTGATTAAGCAACCGTTATTGGCAGGTAATTATTTCAGCGAAGCCGATATCAAAGATGAAAATAATGTCATGATAATAAATGACGTTTTCGCTAAGCAGCTCGCGCACGATGGTAACGCCCTTGGTTTGAAATTTGATAATGGTGCAACTGTTGTGGGGGTTGTTAAAGGCACATTGTTACCAGGACAAAGCAGTATTGAACCACGTTTCTATTTTCCCGCCTCACCCGCTAGAAATATGTTTTTAGTCAAAACCAAAGTCGGCCAAGTTATCACCCGCGAGCAAGTAGTGAGGGTTTTACTACAAGTGTCCAGTGAGCTAAAACTTTTTAGCTTGTCCACATTAGACTCCCGCCGTGTTGCACGTTTGTTTGCACAATACACCACAGCCGTTACCAGCGGAGCCTTAGCGGTTATCACTTTTCTGCTGGCCGGAATAGGCCTGTATGGGATTTTGAGTTACAGCACCCAAATGCGGCGATTTGAAATAGGCACCCGATTAGCAATAGGTGCTAAACGCAGGGATGTGGTCAAACTGATTGTAAAAGATAATGCTTCGATGATCTTACTTGGGATGCTGACTAGCGTGTTGGTTTTGCTGGCGTTGTATTTAGGAGTTAACGATAGTTTAAACGCCTATCTAAGTGGCAATCTAATTCTTGCTTTTGTTCTGACTGTTGCACCTATTACTCTGTTGTCACTTTTTGCCTGTTATTGGCCGCTTCGAAAATACATCAATCAACCTGTTATCCATTCATTGCGTGGTAGTGATTAACGAGGTTTTTGAGTGTGTAACCGGCGATTTTAACGATTGTTTTGTTGCAATAAATTGGGCTGAATAATATTTCTTATACCAATGCATTATTTATTTATGCATTTATGAAGTGTTAAGTTTCATTTTAGTCGTTAGTATAAGAGTCAACACGTTCTAACACCTTAAATTGCTTGGTTCAATTGGCCCTACACCTTCGGACTGTATTCAAGCGTTTGACGTATAACGTTGAATGGCAAATCAAGCATTTTTAATTAAAATAAACATTGGGATTTTATGAAAACACTATCTGATATTGGCTTAATCGGCCTTGCTGTCATGGGTGAAAACCTCATTCTGAATATGGCAAGTAAAGGTTATACCGTTACTGCTTATAACCGCTCCACAGATAAGGTTGAAAACTTTATTAATGGACGAGCAAAGGGCGAAAGCATTCGCGGGGCTTATTCAGTAGAAGAGTTGGTGCAATCACTTGCCAAGCCTCGTAAAATCATGATTATGGTGAAATCAGGCGCACCAGTGGATGCCACTATTGACCAGCTTTTACCTTTGTTAGACAAAGGCGATATCATTATTGATGGTGGTAATACTCATTTTCCAGACACTATCCGTCGTGAGAAATACTGTGCTGAAAAAGGCATTAACTTTGTGGGTGCCGGTGTATCTGGTGGTGAAGAAGGCGCGCTAAAAGGGCCTTCAATTATGCCTGGTGGATCCGCTGAAGCATGGCAAGCCGTTAAACCTATTTTTCAAGATATCTCTGCTAAAGTAGATGATGGTTCTCCTTGTTGTGATTACGTAGGCGAAAACGGCGCCGGTCATTTTGTTAAAATGGTGCACAACGGTATTGAGTACGGCGATATGCAGTTGTTGTGTGAAGCCTATCAAATTATGAAAGATGTGCTTGGCATGTCAGCCGATGAAATGCATGAAGTGTTTAAAGAGTGGAACACCACAGAATTAGACAGTTATTTAGTGGAAATTACTCGCGATATTTTAGCTTTTAAAGACGAAGACGGTGGTCCACTAGTCGAAAAAATTCTTGATACTGCAGGCCAAAAAGGCACAGGTAAATGGACTGGTATAGTGGCACTAGACTTAGGTGTGCCATTAACCCTGATTGCTGAATCGGTATTTGCTCGTTGTATCTCTGCACTTAAAGATGAACGAGTTGAGGCGTCTAAAGTGATGACGGGCCCAGCTAAAACCTTCGATGGTGATAAAGCCGCTTTTATTGAAGACTTACGTCAAGCGGTGCTGGCCGCTAAAATTGTGTCTTACGCCCAGGGTTACACCCTAATGCGTGAAGCTGCCAAAGAATATAACTGGAACCTCAATTACGGCGGCATCGCATTGATGTGGCGTGGAGGTTGTATTATCCGTTCTGCTTTCTTAGGTAAAATCAAAGAAGCCTACGATAAAAATCCTGAGTTAAACAATCTGTTATTAGATGACTACTTTAGAGACACAGTAGTAGGTGCTCAAGAAGGCTGGAGACGGGTAGCAGTGAATGCTATTACAACGGGTGTTCCTGCACCTTGCTTAACGGCTGCACTTAACTACTTCGACGGTTATCGCACCGCGCGTTTGCCGGCTAACTTGTTACAAGCGCAACGTGATTATTTTGGTGCTCACACATACGAGCGGACAGATAAACCAAGAGGTGAGTTTTTCCACACTAACTGGACAGGGCGTGGTGGCAATACTTCGTCGTCTACTTATAACGCTTAAGTTGTTTTAAGATAAATAAAAGGCCGTACTTGAACGCAAGTTACGGCCTTTTTTGTGTCGATTAGATTATTACAAAATTAGAAACGATAACCGGCAGTAATGGAATATATTAAGGGGTCAATGCTGACATCTACGCTGCCCGCTGCACCATTTAGGTCAAAGCTGGCTTCGGTGTCTATGTCTATCCAACGAACTGACCCATTGATGAGCCATTTATCGTCAAGCATATAATCAAAACCCACCTGAGCGGCTAAACCAAACGAGCTGTCTAAGTCTAGATTACTAAAGCCAGCATCAGTGTTGGCACTGGTAAATTTTTCATCAAAGAATATGGTGTAGTTAATACCTGCCCCTACATAAGGCTGAAACTTAGCGCTGGGCTCTGAAAAATAATAGTTAGCACTAACAGTAGGAGGTAAGTGTTTGGTGTTACCTAATGGGCCTACAGTATCCAAGCCTATATCGTGACTAAATGGTGTAGCAGCCAAGACCTCAATGGCCAACTGTGGGCTATAGAAATATACAAAATTTAAACCCAGTTGGGTATTGCTATCAACATTCACACCTACACCTAAATCTGCTCCTGCTACGTTAACATTGTTGCTTGAGTCATCTGGCGCAATATTAGTCATACCAACGCGTACCACCCAATCACCTTGCTCATAGGCAAAAGCTGGACTGATTGTGCTTAATAAAGTACCTGCTATCGCGACCGATAAAATCAATTTTTTCATATGTTTCTCTCTGTATATTAATGAATAAATCAATTTTAAATGACTCACCAAGCTCATGACTGATCTAAAACAAGGTTTGTCTTTGTATTGTGGCTGTTTGCTCAAAAAAATTATAATTTAGGTTTGTTGCGTGATTTTTAAGCAAGTAATTGATGGTTGGCAAATGGCTTGGGAATATGTGGGTTCAGCCACTTAAAAAGGATTATGTATGTTGGTTAGTATTCAAAGTCGGTAATATGCCACAGTCTAAAGGTTGTCGCCGACAAAACATGTGAAGTCTGACAGAGCCTTGCATAAACACTTCTATCGCAAAGATACATTGGAATTGAGCTTGGTGCAGATATCAGAGTTGTTCGAGTCTAATGTCATTTACGCCGCTGTCTGGCCTAGAAATATTTTTATCAACGGCTGGGTTGTGATGAATCTAAGTGAGCTTTAATAGTAATCACTATTAAAAACAACAAGCGCCGCCCCATATCATTATGGAACGGCGCTTCTGCTTTTGAGTCAGTCTGTCTTCTGCCTTGATAACTATTGGTTGTTATTTTTGGCAATCAGGGTTGTCTATAAACCTTGATTAGTCCCTACCTCTCGAAGACAGCCCCCTCGTTGGCATAAATAAAGCAGATATTAGACCAGTATTTTTTGTTGTTTAAAAACAGTTGGTTATATTATTACAAAGGATTAAATAGCGGATGGTTGCACGGTATTTGTGAAGTGTAAGTATGAAATCACCAAAGTAGTGCGTTAGACTGGATGCTCTAGTCATAGTCATTTATTATGACGATTGGTATTAGCTAACAAACTTTTGCCAAGCTTTCAGTAAAGTGTGAAAATCGGCTAAGCCACAGCCTGATTGGATATGTAAATCACTTAATTCTTGGCTTTCGTCTTCTTCTGAGGATGTCATTTCTTGAATATGATTGTTATTTAAGATGAGTTCAACTTCATCTTTATCAAACTCTAAATGATATTCCTTTCCATTGTGTTGGTAACTAGAAAGTTGATTAGTTTGAAGCTGCTGGATAGTGTTGAGTAACAATGTTATTTGCCCAAAGTCTTGAGCGATTTCATGACTTAACCAATCACCAAAAGCTTCACACTCAAGCTCACATGTGGCTACAGGTTGCCCTAAAATATCATGGGAAAATTGATAGTCCATTAGATGTCACAGGTTATTGAATTGTGATCTGCTACTATACGCTAATCCAGTCGCCTACTGTTAATAAAATGCCCATTCAGCCATTCAAAGTCATCAGTCTTTACCGGTGATTTGATTTTATCGACAACTAAGATAATGAGGGGATTTAGCTTAATGGCAAATGTACAACATTCCTGTAACCGTCAATAATATCAACAATGCTAATAAAACCATCCCCTCCTTCGTCTTTGATAAAATAGCCGGCAACGTTTGACGCGTAACTGTTGAAAATATCGCTCTCATCTTGTGAGGTGCTTAGAACAAAGACTACACTATTTTTGTAAGCACTATTAGCACGCAATGTAGTCAAAAATTCTAAGCCGTTCATACGTGGCATTTGCAAGTCTAACAATATGATAAAAGGATGACTTATTTTACCTGATGCGAGCAATTCCAGTGCTTCTACCCCGTCTTTAGCGCGTACTATGGGGCTGGATATTTCGCGCCTTTTAAACTCTCGTTTGATGCTCATGGCATCAATATCATCATCTTCGATTAAAAAGAGGGTGACGTCATTAGGGTTCGGTTTGTTCATTTATGACTTGCCTCCAGTTTAGGCCATGTGACAGTAAACGTTGCCCCTTTGCCAATATCTGATTTGACTGCAATGTTAGCTGAATAATTTGCTAATGCTTTTTCTACTATTGCCAGTCCTAAGCCACTGCCTTCCACTTCATCTCTTGGCTTAAGGGTTTGAAATTTCATAAATATTTTTTCATGTAAGCTAGGATCAATACCTGGTCCATCATCTGTCACACTTATTTGATAATCATGTGCTAAATTTTTGCAATGTATTTTGATATGACCAGATTTTTTAAAATGATGTTTGACTGCATTGGATATTAAGTTTGTAAGCACCAACTCTAATGGTACCTTGGGTAATACAAGGTCTATGTCATCTATGTCAATTTTAAAACCTTGAGGCAGGTTTAACAACTGGTAACAGTGTTTTGCTGTTTTTTGTAAATTCAGCGTTTGTGGTAAACCATCGTTTTTTCCGACTCTTGAATAATCAAGTAAGTCTTTAAGTAACATATTCATGCGATCAATACGGTTCTTGATCATACCAAAATGTTCGAGGCTCTCTCCTTGCAAGACTTCACTGGCGTCTTCCTCAATCCATGACACCAAACGCTTAATAGCATTCAATGGTGCTTTTAGATCATGGGAGGCAATATAGGCAAATTCCTCAAGGTCGCTATTTGACTTCTTTAACTTTTCGATTAACGCTTCTCGCTCGGTGACATCTCGAGCGATACCGAATATATAGGCTTTACCTTTGTCATCTTCAAAACGGGTTTTGGTGATAAACAAAGTACGGATTTCGCCGTTTGAAAAGGTTATTTTTTCTATGGTTTCGGCTTTGCCTTGCTCGAAAGCTAACTTGTCTTGCACTATAAAAGTTGCGGCTGCTGCATCGCTATATCTTTCTAAAGCGGAGGAACCAATGACCTTATCGCGCATTTTTTCTGGGAATAAAGACAAAAAAGCCGTATTTGCATGTAATATTTTATAGTCACTGTCTTTGGCAAATACTAGATCTGGGTTGTTTTTTGTAATCAACTGATTAAGATCAGTTAGTTTAGATAACTCGAAATTTTTTCTTCGAAGTTCTAATTGAGATACTACATCTTTAGCCAACAGTTTTAAGATAGATTTTTGGTGTTTATTTAACATGTTTGGCTTAGTGTCAAATACACACAAGGTACCCAAAATTTGCTCCTCGGTATTGATGAGGGGTACGCCAGCGTAATACCGAATATTGGGTGTTTCTTTAACAACTTTATTTAGTTTAGTGCGCTCATTAAGTAGGGTGTCAGAAATTTCTAACACACCGGTTTGATTGACTGTGTGTTTACAAAAATCATTTTTTTGGTCCATTTCGTTAGGAAATAATCCAACTTGTGAGAACACCCACAGTTTATCAACATCGATAAAATTGACCATGGCGAAAAGTTTGTCGCAGCTTTTGGCTGCAAACATAACTATGTCATTAAACATGGTGTCTATTTCAGCATCCAAAAGGTTGTATTTTATTATTGTTGGGACTCGAAATTTTTTACCTGATGACATGATTGTTTCCTAAACAAAATTAAATTGAAATATTCACTAGGGTTATACAAAACCTCCTTGATAACCGAGACGGTAAGTTATGACCTACATGGTTCCAATCTTCGTTTTTAATTCTTCTATAGTCGATTTACCTTTGATGAGAAAACCTTTTACAAAGTCATATGCTAAGGCACGTGCTTCTTCTTGGGGGTCGTCGGCCCCTGAATACATCAAAATTTGACAGATACCTAAGTCAAGTTGCGTTTTTAGTTCAGCGAATTTTTGTAAAAATTCAAATCCGCCCATGATGGGCATATTGACGTCAAGAATGATGATGTTGGGGGGGAAATTAGCACCAAACTGCTGCTGGTTTTGTGAATAGTCGTTTAAAAATGCCAGCCCTAATTTACCATCGCTTTCTTGCATGATTTCGCTCACACCAATTTTTTTAAGCTGATGGCTTAAAATGTACCGTTCAATCTCACTATCATCAATAATTAACACGCTTGGCTGCGGCATAACAAGTGGTCTTTTTTGTACAGTAAATCTTTATACCACATTAATCATTTTTGTTTGTAGATAACAGCGATACACAAGACTAAAGTATCATTAAATTATGCCTTTTATTTAACAAATACTGCACCCGAGCGTTCTAGCTCAGTTAAATATACTCTTACCTCAAATTCAACTTGATGATACTCAGGCAGCATATGCTGGCATAGTTGATAGAATGCTTTGTTGTGTTGTTTTTCTTTTAAATGGGCGAGCTCATGTACTACTATCATCTTTAAGAATGGCTCGGGAGTTTGCTTGAATAAGGTACTGACCCGAAGCTCGTTTTTACTCTTTAACTTGCCACCTTGAACCCGTGATACATAGCTGTGTAGCCCTAAAGCGTGGTTGACTATATGAATTTTACTGTCGTAGATCACTTTGCTTAGTGGTTGGGTTTTCTTCATAAATTGATTTTTTAGAGATATAGCGTAGTCACGGAGTTCGCCATCGTTGGCGATGTCATGTGTGTATGGGTAACGTGTTCTTAACCAATCCCCCAGTTTATTTTGCGAAAGTAAATGTTGAATGTCATCTTGCAAATGTGCTGCATAGTGAGCGAGATAGGGTAGTGAATTTGACATAAAGATTCCTAGCTGAATAACTTACTTAGTTTAAATCTTAAAAGTTAAATAGTCGCCTGCTCGTTTAATTAACCTGAGTTCAGGTTAACTATTGACATATGAAATATCATATATATGATATTTCATATGTATTGAGCGGAGTACTACTTAATGATCCCCGTCGTTTTTTATAAATGTTTATCTGAAGACACTCGTCTGAAGTGTTTGTTATTGATCACCCTTAAAGGTGAGTTATGCGTGTGTGATCTAATTAGTGCTCTGCAGTTAAGTCAGCCTAAGGTGTCCAGACATCTAGCTGAACTCCGTAAATGTGGCATTCTGTCTGACCAAAGACGGGGTAAATGGGTGTTTTATCAACTTAATCAAGCCTTGCCTAATTGGTCACTTGAGGTGCTTAAGCTTACCGCCAAAGACAATATTCAATACTTAAGAGATTGTTTAACTCATTTAGAAACAGTTAAGCAATTAGATCATTGTTGTTAACTCTCTATTGGAATGTTATTGAATGAAAATTTTATATATTTGTACCCATAATCGCTGCCGAAGTATTTTGTCGGAAGCTATCACTAATCAATTTTCTGTTGGCAAAGCTGGGAAAATAGTCGCCAAAAGCGCGGGTAGTCAACCTGTAGGCGAAGTGCACCCATTGTCGATTCAATACTTGCAAGAAGCGGGTATTTCAACAGATGGCTTATGTAGCCAATCTTGGGATGATTTTGAACAGTTTGCGCCTGATTTAGTGGTGACTGTATGTGATTCTGCCGCCGGTGAAACTTGCCCCGCTTGGTTTGGCAAAAGCCTTAAAGTACATTGGGGCTTAGCCGACCCATCTAAGTTACAAGGGTCTGAAGCACAAATCGCCGAAGCTTTCAGAGCAACTATCGAACAAATCAAACAAAGAGTGGAACAACTGGTTAATCTCGACGTTGATGTAAAAGACAAGGTCGCTTTTAAAGCTGCACTTGCTAATTTAGGTGCAGTGTAATGTCTGATTCTCATGGGTTGATACCTAATCTTGATTTCACTGAATTTCACTCTCCCAGAGCAACAGATTTCGTCAAAACAAGCTCTGAACATAAACCCAAAATACTTTTGCTGTATGGTTCATTACGGACACGGTCGTTTAGTCGATTGGTGGTAGAAGAGTCGGCCCGCTTATTAGATGCCATGGGAGCCGAAACACGGATTTTTGACCCTACAGGTTTACCTTTACCCGATGGTGATGAAGCAACTCATGTAAAAGTGGTGGAGCTGCGTGAACTGATGATGTGGTCTGAGGGTCAAGTATGGTGTTCTCCTGAGCGTCATGGCGCAATGACAGGCATTCTAAAAAGTCAGATTGATTGGGTGCCGCTGAATATAGGTGGTGTAAGACCCACTCAAGGAAAAACCCTAGCTGTTATGCAAGTTTCTGGTGGTTCCCAGTCATTTAACGCGGTGAATCAAATGCGTATTTTAGGCCGTTGGATGCGTATGTTGACTATTCCTAATCAGTCGTCAGTCGCCAAAGCATTTATGGAATTTGACGACAACGACAGAATGAAAGCGTCCCCTTATTACAATCGCATTGTCGATGTGTTGGAAGAGCTAATAAAATTTACATTGCTGACCAGAGACAACAACGATTATTTGGTTGACCGCTATTCGGAACGAGTCGAATCTGCAGAACAAGTGAGTCAGCGCGTTAATCAGCGTGTTATCTAGCGTTTAATAAAAAGCATAGAGGAACAAAAATATGGGATTATTTGAGCGTTATTTATCTGTTTGGGTAGGCATCAGCATCATAGTGGGTGTGCTTTTAGGCAGTCTTATTCCAGGGGTTTTTGCCCTAGTGGCAAGTTTAGAGTATGCCCATGTCAATATAGTAGTGGCAGTACTGATTTGGTTAATGGTGTACCCCATAATGATCCAAATTGACTTCTCATCCATCAAAGATGTTGGAAAAAAACCTAAGGGGTTAGCGTTAACACTGGTCATTAATTGGCTCATTAAACCTTTTACAATGGCTGCTTTAGGATGGCTATTTTTTAAAGGTTTTTTTGCTGATTGGGTCGACCCGCAATCTGCCAATGAATACATTGCAGGCATGATTTTGTTAGGAGTGGCACCTTGTACCGCCATGGTATTTGTTTGGAGCCAAATGACCAAAGGTGATGCCAATTATACTTTGGTGCAAGTATCGATTAACGACATCATTATGATCTTTGCCTTTGCGCCTTTGACTGCACTTTTATTAGGTGTCAGTGATATTCAAGTACCTTGGAATACCCTACTCATTTCGGTGGTGCTGTATGTTTTATTACCTTTGATTGCAGGTGTATTAACCCGTTCGTTACTAGATGAAAAAGCCGAAAAACTTGGCGAACACAAACATATTGATAGTTTTGTCGCAGCACTTAAACCTTGGTCGATAGTGGGTTTACTCGCTACTGTGGTGTTATTATTTGGTTTTCAAGCGCAAACTATATTGGCCAAACCTCAGACTATCCTGTTGATAGCGATACCACTCATTATCCAAACCTATGGCATTTTTGCTATTGCCTACTTTTTTGCTATGCGGCTAAAATTACCCCACAATATTGCTGGGCCCGCTAGTATGATTGGCACCTCTAACTTTTTTGAGTTGGCGGTTGCTGTGGCCATTTCGTTGTTTGGATTACATTCAGGTGCTGCCTTGGCCACTGTGGTTGGGGTCTTGGTTGAAGTGCCAGTGATGTTGTCTTTGGTGTATTTTGTTAATAGAACTCGCCACTGGTTTGATTAACAGCAGATGCGAGCTTGGTAGGAAGACTGAAAACTGAAAACAGAAGCAACTCCGAATAGTGTCTGCATTCTTGACTTGTGCTGGCAACATTAACCTTTTTAAATAAGACCATCAGGGAAGTATAGGGCTATGAAAGCTTTTGTTTTATTGTTATCCGCTATGCTTGGTGTAAATAGTGCTAGTGCTAAGACTAATAGTGCTGAGTCAGCTTCAACTAAGCTAAAAGGTGCAGATAAGTGTTTAATAAATGCCCTTGAACAAGCAACACCGGAACAAACTGTGGGTGAATTACGCCAAAGTTGCGCAGATAAAGCGCCGACTTTATTTAAGCAGCGTGTTGAGCTAGAAAAACAAGCGTCGAAAAACCCTTTTGCAATCATACCCCATAAGCCCAATTTTGTGTTGCCCGCCAGCGTGACTAGTATTAATCAAGAGCCCTATATTGGTACTCCTGTTGGTTCAAAGTTGGATAATGTTGAAATTAAATTTCAAGTGTCTTTAAAGTATTTGTTCACGCAAGATCTGATATTTAAAGATCTCGACCTACAATTTGCTTTTACCACTACCAGCTGGTGGCAAGCCTACAATAGTGATATTTCAGCACCTTTTCGAGAGACTAATTATGAACCAGAAGTGATACTCAATTATCACCATGCTTGGTCGTTATTGGGATTGCCTGTTGAACAAACCACCTTGTCATTTAATCATCAGTCAAATGGCCAAACAGGACAGCTATCACGCAGTTGGAATAGAGTCATCCTAGGTTTTGCTTTTGCCCCAGCTGATAACGTGTTGTGGGGCATTAGAACGTGGTATAGATTGCCAGAAAACGATAAAAAAACCGCACTTGATCCCGCAGGAGACGATAATCCAGATATCGAAAAGTACATGGGTTATGGTGAAATAGGCGGGCTGTGGAGCATATCCGATAAAAATTCGTTAGAATTTATGCTTAGAAACAACTTACGCAGCGATAATAACAGAGGAGCGATTCAACTGGGTTGGTCATTTCCTATTAACGACCGTATTCAAGGGTACATAGAATACTTTAATGGATATGGCGAAAGTCTGATTTATTACAACCATCATGCCCATAGGTTAGGTATCGGATTTAAACTGACTAATTGGTTGTAGCCTTTTAAAGTCTGATGTTTATGAGTAAATTTCGGTTCTGTTGCGGCCATTATTTTTAGCTAGATAAAGAGCGTCATCAGCTTGTTGATATAAATGATGGAGATTTTGACTACCATCGCTCATAGTGATCCCTATACTGACAGTGATTGGGATGTTGTTGACTTCTATTTTTGATACTAACTTATGTAGTCGCTCAGCAAACAGATTGGCATCCTTTACATCTGTATCTGGCAAGAACATGATAAATTCTTCGCCACCAAATCTTGCAATCAAGTCCGTTTGACGACCCAATTTTTTTAATCGCTGACCTAATTCTTTTAAAACACGGTCCCCTTGCATATGTCCAAATGAATCATTCACTTTTTTAAAGTGATCAATATCAATCATGATCAAAGCAATCTTATGAGCATATCGTTTTGCTTGATTCAGGAGCTCTGGTGCCCGCAAATTGAGTTCGCGGCGATTCATCAGTCCAGTTAACTCATCTGTTGATGCCATCAACGTTAAAACCTTTGCTTGAGCTTCTAACTTCTTTCGGGTAGCTATAAGTTCCTCATATAGTTTGTCACGATTTGATGCGTTGAAAAAACTCCAATAAACATGTCCTTGTTCATCCATTTTTGCACTCACAATTATCGAGATGCGGTTGTTATTGCCGTCTAATAAAGCTAATTGAATCTCTTCGCATTTTTTTTCGTGTAATAACATTGGCATCAAATAACTTTCGATAAATATCTTCGATGAATAGGTAAATAAATCATCTGAACTTTTACCTAGCAATGTCTCAAGTTTCCAATGTAGTTCATCAGAAAAATACGCATTAGCATAGATAATATTCCGGTTTTTATCGGTTATCAATGCACCAGACTGGAATGCATCTGGGCTGGGATGTAAAAAGCTAATGGCCTTGTTAGTCAATGTGGTTTTTTAACTCTTGGTTGATGATGTCTGGATGAGTCATATGTAAACAATGCCCTTCAGCTTCAATGAGCTTTAATTCTGCATCTGGTAATTGTTGCAGCATATAATCTCCGATGTCTGTTGATGCAAGGGCATCCTGACTACTTTGAAAAATTAATACTGGGTGTTTTGCGTCTTTTAATAGGTGACGGTAATCAGAAAAAAACGTCGCTTTGGCAAAGGTTTTGGCCACTACAGGTTCGGTCGAACAAAAACTTCCCGATAACTCAGCCACTAGTGTTTCAGAATTGTTTGCACCGATCACCAGAGGTGCGAGGTAATTTGCCCAACCAATATAATTTTTGTCCATTAAGTCGATGAGTTCTTCTAGGTCAGATTTTTCAAACCCACCGATATAGTCAGGTTTAAAATTTAAAAAACAAGGCGTGGGGCAAATCATAATCAACTTGCTAAACGCTGTTGGTTTTTGGATTGAAGCAATGAGACCCGTCATGCTACTGACTGAGTGACCCACAAAGGTGACATCCTGTAAATCTAGCGCTTCACAAATATCCAGAATGTCTTGAGCATAACCTTCTAGTGAGCTGTAACGTGTTTGGTCATAACAAGATAAATCGGATTTTCCTGAGCCTACATAATCAAACAACACCACTTTATAATGAGGGGTTAGTGCGGGTAACATAAAACGCCACATATTTTGATCACAGCCAAAACCATTAGCCAGAACCAAGGTTTTTTCGCCCGACCCTAAAATACTCACATGGTTTCTTTTAATGATTTCATTCGCAAATGACATGTCGTTTCCACCTCTATTGAGTATCGGTAATAGTGTTCTTAATCTTAAACTTAATGAAAGTTTATTAAAGATAAATCATCTGGTATCGAGTATGGATTATCACAGCCAATACTTTGTTTTGAACTGTTAATTTGCACTAATACTTCAATGTATCTAATGCCAAATAAAAAGTAGTTGATTCATTGATATTTCAATTTCGTCAGCAGGGCGTCTGAGTGAAAGTGTGGTTATTTCTGTTAGATTAAACAGCACTATATCCTTAAAATCATTGATAAGACTTTGTTTAATCATTTTTATTGGTGGTTGCGAGTCGGAATAAGAATCTTGTTCAATTTTAAAACTGTCTAATAGTAGATTTTCAAGCTGATATGACTCTGTAAATGGGTGGTATTGCATATCGCCGGTAAACACTAATTTTGCGATTAAACTTTGTTCAGCTTTATTAGAGGATACTTTCATTTGTAACTTAATGGATTGATCCAGTGTGTTTATGAGTATCTTGGCATCATAAAACGTGGCTGAGGTGCCTTGAAATGTCTTATCAATGGGAAACTGCAAGGCTAAATTTCTATCAATCGTTTTAGCGTTAACCACTTGAAACATTTTTTCCAGTTGTGAAAATACTGGAGGGTTGTACAGACTAAAAAGGCCAAGAACTAAAAGTATTTGTTTAATCAAAGGTTTTGCTCCAAATAAAATGCTTAAAACCACTTTTTCCATACCATGCTTATTAGCAACACTATGGCCAATATAAGCATAGCTGTGGCTAAATAGAAAAATGCTTTAGGCTCTTGAGTACCGGGTAATCCCGCCACATTCATACCAAATACACCGGTTAAAAAGGATAAGGGTAAAAATATTGCGGTGACTAAGGAAAGCACGTACATACGCATGCCTTGTTGTTCAGCAATACGATTACGTAGTTCATCTTGTAAAACCATGGCACGTTCTTTCGCTAGGTCTAAATCTTCAACGTAGCGAGTCATGCGGTCAGTCTGGTCCCGCAACTCAAAAGCTTGTTGTTGGCTTAGTGATTTATTGAAACGGTATATTGCGTCAAGTGCATCTCGTTGTGGCGCTAAATAGCGGCGTATTGCGGCAGCTTGCCTGCGCACCATTGAAAGTTTAATTCTGTCTTGTTTTTCAGACTTATCTAAGGTTTCGAATTCAGTAAGCTGTTCGTCTAACACATCAACAGTTTCACTGATCCTGTCGGCAATTTTGGTAATGATTTTTAAGGTTAAGTCCAGAGGAGATGAAGGAGTATAGCCTTTTTCTAATGCTTCTTTTACGTCTTGCACCGACAGTAATTGACGGTCTTTACGTCTAGCAGAAATCACTAGCTTATCGCTGATCCATAATCGTAATGACACCATATCTTCTAGGTCTGCATCAGGGTTATGGTTTATGCCACGTAAATATACCAACATACCATCACCAAACTGCATCGCTTTTGGGCGGGTCTCAGTGGTGCATAACGCGTCTATAATTTCAGTCTGTAAACCTAAACCTTGCAAACATTCTTTTGAGTCTTGGGCGTCCGCTTGAATATGAAACCACTGAAAACCAGAAAACGCCGTAGCATCAACACTATGCTCAATTGTCGGTGATATAGTCGATACCTTGGTATCAATATTCAAGGCCCACAACATAGCTTTAGATGTTTGGCTCATTTAATTTCCCTGTGCATTTGCAGTGCTACTGGCATTGGATATTAACAACTGCAATTTTCCGTCCACATGAATATCCCTTTGTGGGAAGGCAATCACAATATCGTGTTGCCAAAAGCTACTTTTATGAACAACCAATCTTAATCGTTGGCTGAGGTGATACAACCAAGATTGGAATATTCATAGGGCCATTTGCATTAGATTATTTTGCAGTTTTGGGTTGTTTAGTACTTTTTTGTTGCATGAACTCGATGACAGAATCAATGCCTTTTTGCCTAATCATAGGTGCAAATTCAGCCCGCTTTGATTGCACCATACTTATGCCTTCAGCTACTAAGTCAAAAGCCTTCCATTGGTTTTCTTTATTACGACGCACTTGAAAAGTGATTCTAATATCTGGTTTTCCGGCTTCTTTTATTGTGCCTTTCACTGACACTATTTTTTTGTTTTCAATAGGTCGAGAAGGTTCAAACTCTACAATTTGATTCGTGTAACTACTCAAAGAGGCTGAGTAAGTGGTTAACAAATACAATCTAAATTGCTCAAAAAATTGGTCTAATTTTTCACGCGGGATATCTTTTGCTTGAGTACCCAAAACACTCAGAGCAGCATAAGTATGATCAACATGGGGCATTAACTGTTGTTCTACAATTTGTCTCAATACTTGGGGATCTTTTTTTATTATGGCTTGATCTTGTTTCATCTTAGCGAAAGTGGCAGATGCTACGTCTTTAACAAACACATAGGGGTTGTCCGATTCCATTCCTGACGCATTAAAGCTAATAGTTAACATTAAAATAACTACTTTTATCGATTTCAACATGGGGTAAATCTCCAAGTGTGTTCCTTAGTCTGTATATTGAGCACATTATACTATTGGTTTGTCTTGACTAGTATCTAAAAGGGAAGGGAAACAATTATTGCCTCCACTAATGAGAATATTCTCGTTTTTATATAATTTAAGACATAAATAATGTAGGTCGTTTGGTGTATTGAATATTGCTCTTAGTGTGTTTTGAATGGAATGTAAATTATCCGAATAATAAATCTTTCATTGCTATAAGAAACCCACTTCAAAATTATCAAGCTAAAATCAATAAACGTAATTGCTGTTGTGATCAAATTAATGAATGACATTTCAACGTTAAAATTTAACAAACTAACTTATGATAGTGTATTATTCCTATAACTATACGACAGGTTTACGATTCTAGCCTTCTTGGATTGAGAAAATTAACAGGATAATTTATTCATGTTTTTATACTCATTCATTGATCTTATTTTGCTTGAAGCACTTATACAACCCATGAAATCTGAAATAACAATAGGATTGTATTGGTTCCGGCACGATTTGCGTTTAACCGACAACCCTACTTTTAATAAATTGTGCCAACAGGTTGATTGGCTTATTTGTGTTTATATTCAAGGTTATAACCAAACACTCCAAGACAGTATTTGTGAAGTTCATACCGGTAAACCTAAAGAAATATTTGAATACCAAAGTGTATTGGCTCTAGATAAAAGTTTAAGGCAAAAAAAACAATATTTGCTGATTTTAGACTCCCCATCCCATCCCACATTGAGCAACTTAGTGCAGCAATACACTGTGACTCATATTGGCGCCGATTTTCATCCGGGTTTCTATGAACAAAAATCGTTTAAAGCGTTACAAAATGCCTGCCCCCAAGTTAAATTTATCAGTGAGGTCGGCCATTCACTTTTCTCCGTCAACGATTTACCTTTTGAACTTGAAGATTTACCGAAAAGTTTTACTCCTTTTAGAAAACAAGTAGAGAATCTTTCGATAGATTTACCCGTTGAAGCACTTGCAACGCTCCCCAATACCATAGAGCCAATACCTGAAGTGCCAGAACCATTAACACCACAAGGCGATATGAAAGGTGGCGAATATGCAGCTGGTGAACAGTTAAATTATTATTTGTTTGGTACTGACCTAATTAAGCAATACAAACAGACTCGCAACGCACTCGATGCTTGGGATAGCTCAAGTAAGTTATCACTATGGTTAGCGAATGGTTGTTTGTCGGTAAGGACGGTTTATCACACTATCAAAGAATACGAAGCGCAGCGTGGAGCCAATGATTCTAGCGACTGGCTTTATTTTGAATTGTTATGGCGCGAATATTTTCAGTGGTATCTAGCCAAACATCAAGCCAGGTTATTTCACTTTAGTGGTATCCAACAAGTTGCACCATTAACTGAGTTTAACCAGCAAATGTTTACTCGCTGGTGTGAAGGCATGACCGAATATCCCATAGTGAATGCCTGTATGCGCCAACTGAATCAAACAGGTTATATGTCAAATCGTGGCAGACAGTTGGTTGCCAGCTGTTTTGTACATGAACTGGGCTTAGATTGGCGGTATGGCGCGGCATACTTTGAACAACAGTTGATTGATTACGATGTGGCAAGTAATTGGGGGAATTGGCAATACCTGGCAGGTGTGGGTGCAGATCCCCGTGGCCATAGACGTTTCGATTTGAACAAACAAACCGCCACCTATGATCCACAGGCTGTGTTTAGGAATAAATGGTTAGGTGGTGACAGTTAATAAGATTGGCGATTTGGGATCCGATAAGGTCAATGTGGTGTGGTTAAAACGGGACTTACGGTTAAGGGATCATGAAGCGCTTTATAACGCTTCAGCTGACGGTAACCCATTACTACTTCTGTTTATTATTGAACCAATCTTACTGGAAGATCCCCACTTTGATGTTCGTCATTGGCGCTTTATTTGGCAATCATTACAAGATATTAATCAACAACTTGGGCCTTTTAACTGCCAGTTACTTATTATGCAGGGCGAAGCCACAGCTGTTTTTTCACAATTATTAAAAACCCTTACCATCCAACATATCTTCAGTCATCAAGAAATTGGTTTAAGCAATACTTTTGAGCGAGATAAATCCGTGGGCCTGTGGTGCGATTCAAACGCTATTCGATGGTCAGAATTTGGTTATGGGGCAGTTATTCGCGGGTTAACTCAGCGCCATGATTGGGACAAAAATTGGCAAAAGCGTATGCGCCATTCTTGTTTTGACCGGCCTCTGGAAGATATTAACTTTGTTGCTCAAGGGCACTCGGTGTTTCAACAGCAACAGCCTGATATTCCGAAACAATGGCAAACACCCCATCCTCAGTTTCAAGCGGGTGGTGAAAAACGAGCATGGTATACATTGCATCATTTTTTTGCTGAGAGAGGTAAGGATTATGCTTACTCAATTTCTAGCCCTACAGCTAGCCGTAAAGCATGCTCAAGGTTATCTCCCTATTTAGCATGGGGAAATATCAGCCTGAGGCAAGTGTATCAATTTACCCTAGGCAATTGGCAAAAAAAAGGCTGGCGCAGGTCACTCGTTGCCTTTACTTCAAGGTTACATTGGCATTGTCACTTCGTGCAAAAATTTGAGAGTGAAATTGAGATGCAATTTCGCCCCGTTAATCGAGCCTACGAAAAATATCAATATGATGAAAGTGACTTAGGCAAAGCCAACATAGAGGCATGGAAGCAAGGTCAAACTGGCTTTCCATTAATCGATGCTTGTATGCGCTGTTTACATCAAACTGGCTATATAAACTTTCGGATGCGTTCGATGTTAGTGAGTTTTTTATGTCATCAACTTGACGTTGACTGGCGCTGTGGAGTGACACACTTAGCCAAGTTGTTTTTGGACTTTGAGCCGGGTATTCATTATCCACAATTTCATATGCAAGCCGGTATCACAGGTATTAACATCATTCGTTTATATAACCCGATTAAACAGTCCCAAGAAAAAGACCCCAAAGGTGACTTTATACGAAGGTGGTGTCCGGAACTAACGGAATTACCCACAGAGTTGATCCATCAGCCCTGGCAACTGACACAAATGGAACAGCAAATGTACGATCTTCACCTAGGTGTCGATTATCCAATGCCTATCATTGATTTTGAAGCAAGCGCCAAAGCGGCTAGAGACAAATTATGGGCGTTCCAAAAGCGTGATGATGTGCAAGCCGAGGGACGACGTATATTGAGGCGTCACACTCGGCCAAATCGTCCCAAGAATATGTAACCTATTTAACAATAGACTACTGACCTGTATGCTAATAATCTGGTGTCTGTAGTATAAAACCTCTAGATACGGAGACTCCATTTTGAATATTGATTTGTCAAAACCACCACAATTTTCCACGCCTACTGTCTTCGACATTGTGCGAGAGATTAGAGCACCTTTTGAGTTTGCTTCACTTGCACTTCATCTTCAAACATTAAGTAAAGCACCTAAAGGCAATGGGCGAGCAGTGATGTTAGTGCCCGGTTACTTAGCTGATGATCACTCCATGCGCCCACTTGGTGCCTACCTTAAATATCTAGGTTACGCTGTCTATTATACTGAGTTAGGGCGAAATATGGGCAAGGTCAACACTGATATGATGCGATTGGGAGATCGAGTTGCATCAGTATCTCAAAGCTTGGACGGTGAAAAAGTCACATTAATCGGTTGGAGTCTAGGTGGTGTGCTCACCCGAGAAGTCGCACGTTTATTCCCTGATGTAGTGCAAGAGGTCTTAACGTTAGGCACACCTATCATTGGCGGCCCTAAATTTACTACAGTGGGTAAAAGATATGCCAAGGGAAATAACATTGATTTAGAAGAATTTGAACTAGAGGTACATCAACGCAATTCAATTGGGTTGACTCAGCCCGTTACCTCAATTTATAGCAAATCAGATGGTGTGGTTAGTTGGCAGGCGTCGGTGGATATATATAACCAGCATGCTATCAATATTGAGATAAATAGCTCTCATTTGGGTTTGGGAGTTAACCCAAAAGTATGGCTGACCATTGCTGAAGTTCTGGGGAACTGAGTCGTTCAAGCATAGTTATATCGGATAGATTGAGCCGTTTTTTGGAATAGAAGGTTTAGATGGAAAACCTGCCATTGGGTAGTTCTGTGCTGAGAAATTTGAACAACAGAATAAACGTCCTTTGTACTGTCTTGCTTGAATTATGCAAAATGTGTACTATTTTGGAGAAGCATTACTCTATGTCGACTGGCTCCTTAAACCGTTAGGAGTAATATTATGACGTGTTATCCCCTCTTGCTAATTGGCGTTAACGAGTACCCTATGCTGACCCCTTCCTCACTTATAGATAGAGGCACCCCATGAGTGAATTACTAAAAGGCTATGCGCTGGTTATTGGTATCAACGACTATCGCGGTACTATCAGCTCTTTGCAGAGTGCGGTCAAAGATGCCAGTGCCATCTCGGCCGCTCTAGAAGAGCACCATGGTTACCAAGTTACTTGTCTGCTGGATGAGCAGGCTAGTGCCGACGCCATCTATGAGCACATCGAGAAAACTCTGCCGGCTGTCATGAAAGAAGATAATGCTTTTTTACTGTACTTCGCCGGACACGGCGTTGCCCGTGGAGACGGGAGCGAGGGGCCCAAAGGCTTTTTATTGCCTCAGGATGCAACTCCTGGTGAACTGGAGTCCTGGGTTGCCATGGAGCGTATACGCAAAGCTCTGGAGTCCTATCTTAATCGACATATTTTGATTGTTCTTGATTGTTGTTTTGCAGGATCTTTTCGCTGGACTGCAACTCGTGATATGTTTATCGAACAACCCCTCTATGAAAGTCAGTATCAGCGTTATTTGAATGGTCGGGCCTGGCAGGTACTAACCTCAGCTTCTCACGATGAAAAAGCAATGGACGTGGCACCAGGGCGCGACAATACTCGCGATTGTAATCAATTCGAGGGTCACTCACCATTTGCCGCCGCTTTGCTATCTGGCCTGGCTGGAAACGCCGACTCTGCCCAAGGAAACCATGAACCAGACGGTGTAATAACCGCTACGGAGTTGTACCAATTTGCCTTCAATGAACTGGTGCCAATGGATGCCACCAGTAAACAGACACCGGGAATTTGGCCGCTACGACCTGACAATGAAGGCCAGTATATTTTCCGCAATCCGATGCATCCCAAGAAAACCATTCCCGACCCGCCGCTAGATGATTCAGCCAATCCCTGGCTTGGACTTAACTCATACAATGCCGAGAATTCTTCTCTGTTTTTTGGCCGCGAGGACGTTATAGCAGAGATTATCGAGAAATTGCTGCGGGCAGATGGAAAAGATTTCATCGCCGTGGTTGGCGCTTCTGGCACCGGAAAATCCAGCGTGGCTAAAGCTGGCGTATTACCTAGATTGCAAGCAAGAGGTTGGGCCGTTGTACGATCAGAGCGGCTTGGTGCCACACCCATGCAATCTCTTGATGTAGCTCTGGCAGAATTGCAGGATACAGCGACAGACAGCAACAAATTGTTGTTTATCGATCAGTTCGAGGAACTGTATACCTTGTGTACTGACCCCCAATTGCGGACTGACTATCTGGCACGTCTGCGACAGCTTATCGATGACAAAAACCAGGTCTATATCATGATCACCCTACGTTCTGATTTTGAGTCTCGTCTCGTCAACAGCGAAGCCATGGGTGATCTATGGTCTGAAAACCGCTATCTAGTGCCAGTCTTTTCAAGTGAAGACTTTCGCGAATGTATTGAGGGTCCCGCGCGAGTCAAAGCCTTATTTCTCGAGGATGAAGAGTTAATTGGAGATCTCATTGATGAGGTAATGGCCATGCCCGGTGCCCTGCCGATGTTATCGTTTGCTTTGTCACAAATGTACCGTTGTGCGCTCTTGCGTCGGCGAGAAACCGGCGCCAATGACCGCGCATTATTGCGCGTAGATTATCAAGAAATCGGGGGTGTGGTGGGCTCTTTACATAAACGCGCCACGGCCTTATTTGACGCTGCTGATCAAACTACCCAGAGGACTATTAAGCGGGTCTTTCTGCGAATGTTAACTCAGGACGGCGCGCGTCTGGCGCGACGGCGTATCCAACTGGCGGAGTTGCAGTATAGCGATAAGAACGAGCAGGAACGGGTTGATAAGGTAATTGAGGACTATGTAAGCGCACGCTTACTGGTGATAGGTAATGAGGATATTGAACCCGCACACGACACCTTGGTGCTGGCATGGGAGTTGTTGTTGGATTGGTTGAGCGAATCGGGTTCACAGAGTTTACTGCGAGACATATGGCGCTCTGGCTCAGTCTGGCGAGATAGTAGTGAAGACAAAGGATTAACCTGGCATGATGATCCTCGTCTTCCGCTGGCCCTAACTAAAGGTGAAGAGCTCAACGCCCTTGAACAACGTTTTGTTAGCGCCAGCGATAAGCGCCGTAAGGCTTTACGCAATCGTGTCTTTGCCATTGCGACTACGGTTGTTTTGACATTGTCAACGGTCGGCCTGATAGCGTATCAGAAAAACCTAGAAGCGGGTGTGAACGCCCAGAAATCCATACTTGCTCTGGAAGAAGCGAAGTTCCAGACGCAAAGAGCTGAGTTTGCGGACGAAGAAGCAGAATTTCAGGCTGAAGAGGCAGAATTTCAGGCAGATCAGGCTCGTTTGGCGCGGGAAACCCGTGATCAGATCTATCTAGATATTTTGCAACGTGGAAATTTTTTCCGCTTGGCAGACTTAATAGGGAGTGACTCACAAGGGGGAGTGGTTATTGTGGATGAGCGCTGGCATAAGTTAGTTACTGTTCCACAAGAGGGCACCTTTGTAGCGGCGGGCGTGTTTGGTCAGGGTCGTATTATGGCCGCCGGCCACGAGAATTTGTTGACCTATATCGACAAAAACGGTGAGTCACTGTTTCTTGAGTTAGCACTCAATTGGTTGATTGCTGATTATGACCCCACTGTGTACTTTACCAAGGGTCACCTGGAGACATTACCCCGCTACAATCCGAGCGGTTATAACAAAATACGGGATGGGCTGACTGCAGCCGGTTACGACTTAACAGTGGAAAATCTGCCTTTCGAGCAGGCCATACAAAATGCTGGGGTGGTAGTGGTTGGCAATGCCTGGAGTGACCTTAGCGAAGTAGAAATAGCCCTGATCAAACAGCATGTGGAGGCGGGTGGTGGTTTGCTGGTTGCTGGCCTAGGTTGGTCGTGGAGAGACTACGGCCCACACACCCTTAAGAATCAGCCGCAAGCCATTGATATCTACCCGATGAACAAGCTTATGAAGGATTTTGGATTGCGTTGGAGCGACGTGCCCTTCTGGTCCCGGTAGAAGGGCGTTTTCAAAATCAAAGTCACCAATCATTTCCATCTGTGTCAGTAATAACATGCCAGGAGGCAACTTTACTGGATTAATCGCAGACGGATCTTCCAGTAAAAAATGTTGTGTTAATGCCTCCGGCAACTCATTCCAGTTTCGATATATTTGGTGTTTATCGGCGGCGCTAAGGAGCACTGGACTCATCAGCAGAAAATGGGTCTTTTGGGTCACCAGACATTTTAACAATCCTTATTTTTATTGGTGCTACTAGATTAGAAGATACTAAATGATTACCCCCGTTTACGTTTCTTTATACAGTTATTATTTGTCTATGGTAATGCGATGCAGAGTTAATATGCAGTGATTAGTATAGGCAGAGTGAAACCCCTTTGCCGGTGGACGAAGAATATTAATACATCATACCCTCCTAAATCGCCCGAAAAACATGTGACTTAATTAACCGCATGCCACAACCCTTTATGATACTAATGTTTTGTCTGTAGTATAAAACGTGAAATTCCGGAGAACAGTCTAGGTGGCGTGCTCACCCGAGAAGTCGCACGTTTATTCACAGGTGTAGCGCAAGAGGTCATAACTTTAGGTACGCCTGTAGTAGGCGTACCCAAATTTACTACAGTTGGCAAAAGATATGCCAAGGGAAATAACATTGATTTAGAAGAATTTGAACTAGACGTTCATCAACGCAATTCTATTGGGTTGACTCAGCCCGTTACCTCCATTTATAGAAAATCTAATGGAGTGGTCATAAATAACCAGCTTGCTATCAATAGTATCACTTTGCATTTGTGGGTAACCCTTGGGATTTACTGGTATCTTCTGGTTATTATTATATTCTTCAATGTGAAAGACCTGAATTATTAAAAATGTTTTGGATTTTAATGGGGCTATGCAAATACCATTTTGAGTGGTGTACAGATTACGTTTAGAGCCTGTTGCTCTCTCTGTTACATTCTCTGATGCACTCACATCCAACCCTGAAGATTCAACGTTAACAAAACTTTACAAATTTACTGCTGCTCAAAGCACTAAAATAGTGATCATTTTACCGTTATTTGCTGTTATACACTGTTAATTGAATTAATAGCCTAGGAATTCTAACTAATCATGTTATCTCGTTTATTCACCTTAATCAGTATGCTTGTATCTTTTGGGGTGCTGATGCTGACACTTCCTGCTGCAGCACAATACCGCGGTGCAGATCGCCCACGAATTGTGGTGGTTGAGAGAATAAGTTTTGAATATGAGACTTCAAAAATAGAGGCTGTAGGCTCAGCCCAAGCAAAACGTGCAGTGACACTTTTTGCCAGTGTTTCAGATGAAGTCACATCTTTAAACTTCGTGCCGGGACAGGCGGTAAAAAAAGATGATGTGTTACTTGAGTTAGACAGTAGGTTGCAAGATGTCAATATGCAGCGAGCAGAAATTGAGTTAGCAGATGCCCAAAAAAATCTTAAGAGAGTAAAAAATAGCTTTAAAAAAGGTGCAGTGACTGAGCGTGAGGTTGATGATGCCAACACCCTATTTAGATTGGCTGGTGTTTCTCTATTAGAAGCGCAAAAGAATATAGAAGACCGATTAGTGCGTGCACCTTTTGACGGCATTGTTGGGTTAACCGATGTTGAGGCAGGCGATCGCATCACCCCACAAACTGAAATTACCACCTTAGATGATAGAACCAGATTGTTTGTTAATTTTGTGGCACCAGAACTAGCCGTGTCTTATTTGATGGAAAAACCTATGGTTCAATTGCAGCCTTGGACTGACAGGTTGACTCTTCTACCCGCAAAAGTGGTTGAGGTTGACTCCCGAGTCAGCCTCCAAGACAGAACGATACGAGCAAGAGCGCAACTAGACAATCTAAACGATCAATATCGTCCTGGTATGAGTTTTCGAGTGACCTTAGAGGTACGAGGAGAATTGTATATAGCGATCCCTGAGGCCGCGTTATCTTGGGGTGCAAACGGTGCCTTTGTATGGTTAGCTGAAAACGAAAAAGCCAAACGTGTAGACGTACAAATAGAACAAAGGTTAAGAGGTAGAATTCTGGTGACCGGAAATTTAACCGACGGCGAAACCTTGATTGTAGAGGGGATCCAAGGGTTACGTGATGGCCAAGCGTTAAGCATTCAAAATATCCTAGACAGTGACCTGAAATTGAGCCAAAAACAAGCTGCACAAAAGGTTGCGGGCTAATGTTCAAAAATACTCTTTTTAAAGACGACTTACCCTCGTTATCTATCCGCAGACCCGTATTGATTTTAGTACTGAATCTATTAATTGTTACCGCCGGAATTGCAGCCCTTTATTCTCTAGAAGTCCGCGAATTACCGGACGTTGACCGGCCTATTATTACCGTTTCTGCTAACTATCCCGGTGCCGCGCCTGAAACTGTAGACTCTGAAGTGACCAGTCGACTGGAGGGTGCAGTCGCAAGAGTGAGTGGCGTGAAAGCCATTAGAGCCCAAAGTGAAGAAGGCAATAGCCGCATTCGAGTAGAATTTCGTCCCGGTATCGACATCGAAGATGCCGCTAACGAAACACGTGAATCAGTGGCTCAAGTCGAACGAAGGTTACCTACAGAAGTGGAACAGCTAGCTATTGTTAAAGCAGACAACGACGCCCAAGGTGTGGTTAATATTGCGGTTTCTAGTGAAAAATATGATTTAGAAACCCTGACTGACATAGTTGAAACAGACCTAGCGCCATTATTTTTAAATGTACCAGGTGTGGCCGATGTGCGTCTTGATGGCGACCGCCAGCGTGTACTGCGAGTAAGTGTCGATAATTTACGATTAACCAGCTTCCAGTTATCGATATCTGATGTAGCTAGAGCTCTGGGTACCGCACCCTTTGATGTACCAGCTGGCAGTATACGTTCTACTGATCATCAATTAATAGTCCGCGCTGATGCGACATCTGTGAACGAACAAGACGTGCGCGACATTGTGATCTCAGGCGACGTCAAGGTGGGCGATGTCGCCAGCGTTTATTTTGGTCCCGCTGACCTTCGCAGCATAGTGCGTTTAGACGGCAAGCCTGTTATTGGTTTGAGTGTGATTAGGCAAGCGCGCTCTAACACCATCGAAATTTCAGACGAAGTGTTATCAATGGTGGATGGTTTACGACAACGTTTTCCCGATTTAGAGATGACAGTCACCTCAGACGATGCTGAATTTATCCGCGACTCAGTTGACGAGGTGTTGCAATCACTGGTTTTAACCATTGCTTTGGTGATAGCGACATTATGGCTATTTATTGGCAAATTTAGAGCAACCTTAATTCCCGCATTAGCGATCCCTGTCTCTTTAATTGGCTCTTTGGCAATTCTATGGATGTTTGGTTTTTCCATTAATATTCTGACCTTACTGGCTTTGGTTTTAGCCACCGGATTGATAGTGGATGATGCCATAGTGGTATCAGAAAATATCCAGCGCCGCCGAGCTGCGGGTATGGGAGCTAGAGCGGCAGCGGTAATAGGAACCCGTGAAGTTTTTTTTGCTGTTGTGGCTACCACCGCGGTATTAGTTGCGGTATTTGTACCCATTGCATTTTTACCCTCCACTGCAGGGCGATTGTTTAGAGAATTTGGCGGGGTATTAGCCGGAAGTGTCATTATTTCATCATTTGTTGCACTATCCTTGGTGCCAGCACTGACCGCAAAAATTCCCGCTATTGATGTCTCAAAACAAAAACAACCGGGCCTACTCAGTCGTTTTGGCACTGCCTGTGTTAATGGTTATGTGCGGGCTTTGCATTTTGTTTTAAAGTTTTCGGTTGCCGTTGTTGTTGTTTGCACGTTAATAGGTGCTGGCGCTTATTATATATTTAATGAATTAGATAACGAGTTACTACCACCCGAAGATAGAGGCGTGATACGTATATTTGCCCGTGGCCCAGATGGCACAGGTATTAACTTTATGGACAAGCAAGCCCTAAAAACCGAAGCGTTACTTTTGCCCAATATTAACCAAGGCGAAATCGAATCGATTTATACGGTCGTGGGCCGTTGGGATCCTAATATCCTGTTTATCACTGTTCCATTAGCCAAATGGGAAGATAGAGAGCGCACACAACAACAGATTATTGACGAATTACGTCCTATGTTATCTCAAGTAGCAGGTGCGCCCGGTCGCGCATTCGGTAGCAACAGCCTGAATTTAAGAGGATTTGGCGGGGGCTTTGAAATGGCCTTGACGGGCGATAATTACCTAGACATTTATCAAGCCGCACTGGACTTTACTAAACAAATCGAAGAAACATTGCCGGAGTTAGGCAGAGTTGAAATTTCTTACGAGCCGACTCAGCCGCAATTAAGAGTGAGCATCGATAGACGTCGAGCAGAAGAGTTAGGTGTCGCCTTTGATGATATATCACGGACTTTACGTGCGGCTATCAATGGCGATGATATTGTTGATTTAAATGTAGGCGATCAGGCTGTGCCTATCATATTGCAGTCAAGCAGCCGAAATTCGTTAGATCCTGCCAGCATCCTTAATTTGTATGTTAGTTCTTCCAACGGTGGATTAGTCCCCCTTTCAAGCGTGGCCTTTGTTACCGAAGAAGGTGTAGCAGCCGAACTAGAGCGTCACGCTCAGCGCCGCGCAATAGAATTAGAAATGGAGTTACCTGCTGAAGTCACCATTGAGCAAGCGGTGACCTCTATTAGAGAATTAGCCAACAACACCTTACCAGCTGGCATTGGAGTAGTGTTTTTAGGTGAAGCGCTAACCTATCAAGAAACCAATCAACAAGTGATGCTGACCTACTTATTAGCATTCTTAATTGTGCTGTTGGTCTTGGCTGCACAATTTGAAAGTTTTAACAGTGCTTTTGTCGTGATGTTAACAGTGCCTTTTGGTATTGCTGCCGCTATTTATGCACTGTATTTTACTGGCACATCAATCAATATTTATTCGCAAATTGGCTTAGTCATGTTGATCGGTTTATTAGCTAAAAACTCAATTTTGCTGGTGGAATTTGCCAACCAGCTACGTGATGCTGGCATGGACGTTAAAGAGGCCATTATTGAAGCCGGTAAGGTAAGATTGCGCCCAATTATGATGACATTGGTGTCTACTATTTTAGGTGGCTTACCGCTTATTCTCTCCACTGGCGCGGGTGCTGAAGCACGTAATGCTATTGGTTGGGTTGTGTTTGGCGGTCTGGGCTTAGCCGTTGTCTTTACCTTATTTTTGACACCTGTGCTGTATTACGCCTTTGCACGTTTTACCAAACCTAAAGCGGATGAAGAAAATCGCTTGAACCTAGAGTTAGAAGCGGCTCAAAAGCAGTTGTAATCAGATATAAGCTAATGCTAAGTAGGGGGGATATCCAAGCGCTCTAGTGATTGACTAAGTGGGAATAAATGAGTTTATCCTGTGAAGGGTATTTTTGGTTAAGCCTAGTATACTTCCTCAAGCTCAAATAGATTGGTATGGGTATAATATGCAACTGAGATAAATGGGTTCATTAAGTAAAATCAATAGTTTCATCACACAGAATAACGACAGTCACGCCTTAAGGTTCGTCAAGGCTATAATAAAATTTGATGAGAATAACGTGCTTGTCTAGGCCCTAGAATGATCTTCGTTTACCTCCTTTTGAAGCTGTCAGATATTGTTGGTTTAATACTTGCTAGTTGATGTACTACTTGTAAGTGTTGTTTTAATATTTGTGAATGTTCCGTTTTATCGTTGCCACTGTCTGGCTTAAGGGAACATCTGATTATTTTAAGTTGAGGAATTTATGGTGTTTAATAATAGATTGGTTGGGAAATGTGTTTCGATTAAGGGGCAAGTCTTCGCCGTCTTTCTAACAGTTTTGTCTTTATTAGTGGTTTCTTTGCCTTCACAAGCGTTAGAAGTTGGCGGTAGTGCTCACCAAGGCACTGAGTCTGAGACTCAAGGGTATACAATATTTATTGCCGATAATTTTTCTCGTAGAAGCCCATTTTATTGGAGCTTAGGGCTCAGTCGGTATGATGAAGTATTTGTTGAGTGGAATAATAGTAACTTGAAATTTCCGATTAATAGCGCCGAGGCATCGCTCTCTTATCGCCATCAATTCACAGCTCGAAACCCTACAATGAGACGTTTCACTCTGGAATACCAATTAGGTGTAGCCGCGTCATTAACAGATAATAAGTTTACTTGGGCTGAACTTAATGAAGAAAAATACTTTTCAGAAACCGGTGATATCAACGGATTTTTAGCCATTTCAGCCCACTATCAAGTGTCTTCCAATGTCTCTGCCATCATGGGGGTAAGATACTTTCCTAATATGTCCGAGTTTGGCAGCATGAGTTCTGTTTTTCTGGGGTTTAAGTTTAGCCTTGACTTTGGTCCAACTTATTATGGCAACTAATCACATCGAATAAACGTTGAGGGTGAGAACGCCTAGTGAATAAGTCAGGAGTGAATATTGTTTATGTTTAGAATAAATCTGCACAGTGCCGCGGTGCTTCGGCGCAACTGTCTAAGATTAAACATCTTTAGTTTTACATTGATTGTCATGATTGGTTTGGCTTGGCCACAACCAAGTTATGCAATGGCTGTTAATTGCCCTGGCCCACCACCTTTGACCACCACTGATTCAGATGGTGATGGTTACGACGACAGTATTGATGTATTCCCAACCGATTCTGATCGTCATTACGACTATGACTTAGATGGCATCAGTAATTTCGATGAAAATGATGATGACGGCGACGGTGTTCTCGACGCAGATGATAATAATCTAGATGCTGACCCGGTCATTAACTTTTATGACCCTTTCCCCGAAGACCCTCTTGAGTGGCTCGATACCGATGGTGATTGCCTTGGTAATAATACAGATTTAGATGATGACAACGATGGTTTTGCAGATACCATCGACCCGTTTCCTTTGAATAATGCTGAATGGGAAGACACTGACAGTGACCTGATAGGTAACAACGCCGACTCTGATGACGATAACGATGGTGTGATTGATTTTTATGATGCCAAGCCTTTGGATCCAAATGAACAAACAGATACGGATAACGATGGTGTCGGAAATAATGCCGATGAAGACGATGATAATGACGGTATTGATGATATCAATGATGCGCTTCCGCTGAACGCCAATGAAACCTTAGACACAGACAATGATGGCATAGGAAACAATGCAGACCCGGATAATGATGGCGACGGCGTATTAGACGCTAATGACTTTTTGCTAAACGATCCTTCTGAATCCTTCGATAATGATAGGGATTTGGTGGGTGATAATGCTGATCCTGATGATGATAATGATGGCTTTGCAGATGGTATTGATGCCTTTAGAACGGACTCTGCTGAACACTTAGATACTGATGGTGATGGTGTAGGCAACAATGCCGACAGTGATGATGATGGTGATGGCGTGGTTGACTCTTCTGACGTATTTCCACTGGACTCAACTGAGTTTATTGATACCGATAATAACGGTACAGGCAACAATACCGATACCGATGATGACGGTGATGGCGTAGAAGACGGTATAGATAGATTTCCTCTTGATAACACCGAGTCTATAGATACAGATGGTGACGGTATTGGTAACAATGCAGACAGTGATGACGATGGGGATGGTGTGGCTGATAATGTCGATCCTGACCCTTTAAATATGGCCGAAGATACAGACACTGACGGCGATGGCATTGGTAACATAACAGACACTGATGATGATGGAGACGGCATAGCCGACGGCTTTGATGCTTTTCCTCTTAATAGTGATGAAACACTAGACACCGATGGTGATGGCTTAGGTAATAACCTAGGTGATGCCGATGATGATAACGATGGCATAGCTGATTCTGATGACGCTTTTCCTTTAAATAACACTGAGTGGCTGGATACCGATGGTGATGGTGTAGGCAATAATGCAGACTCAGATGATGACGGAGACGGCACTATCGATAGCATCGATGCCTTTAGACTCAATGCTGCTGAGTCTAAAGACAGCGACGGTGACGGTGTAGGTAACAATGCCGATAGTGACGACGACAACGACTTTTTTATTGATACAGATGACGCTTTTTCTTTAGACCCATTAGAATGGTTAGACACTGATGGCGACGGCGTTGGCAACAATGATGATGACGATGATGACAATGATGGCGTGATAGATTCGTTGGATATATTCCCCTTAAATAGCGCTGAATCATTCGATACAGATGGTGATGGCGTGGGTAACAACGGCGATGCTGATGACGATAATGACGGTTTTATAGACAGTGATGATGCATTTCCTCTGGATATATCAGAATGGCTAGACACGGACTTAGATAACATTGGAAATAATTTAGATACCGACGATGACGGTGACGAAGTCACAGATAATCTTGATTTATTTCCTTTAGATAGTACTGAATGGTTAGACACTGACGTGGATGGTACAGGTAACAATGCTGACAGTGATGACGATAACGATGGAGTAAGGGATATCGACGATGCCTTTCCCCTTGATCCTGTTGAAACCAAAGATACAGACTTAGATGGACTAGGCAATGTATTCGATACCGATGATGACGGTGACAGCGTAGTGGATTCTGATGACCCTTTCCCGTTAGATAGCACAGAGACGCTTGATACCGATAGTGACGGTATAGGCAACAATAAAGACACAGATGATGACGGTGATGGCGTATCTGATACTAATGACCCATTTCCACTCGACCCTACTGAGTCTATTGATACCGATAGCGATGGAATAGGTAACAATACCGATACCGACGATGACGGTGACGGCGTAGTGGATTCTGACGACCCCTTTCCGTTAGATAGCACAGAGACGCTTGATACCGATAATGACGGTATAGGAAACAATACAGACACCGATGATGACGGTGATGGCGTATTTGATACTAATGACCCATTTCCACTCGATGCCTCTGAATTCGTTGATACTGATAGTGACGGTACAGGAAACAATACTGATACTAACGACGACAATGATGAGTTTTTAGATACAGATGATGATTTCCCCCTAGACCCATTAGAGTGGTTAGATACTGACAATGACACCATTGGCAATAACGCGGATCTCGATGACGACAACGATGGTATGAGTGATGAATTTGAACTTACTTATGGTTTGAACACTCTTGACCCTAGTGACGCCTTACTCGATAGTGATTCAGACGGTGTCAATAACGGTGATGAAGCCCAAGACAATAACAACCCTTTGATCGACGATTACCCTCCAACAATTAACCTGCCATCATCGCTGCAACTCAACGCCAAGCATATTTTTACCACATTGACTGAAGCGGCATTAGTGGCAGGGACAAAAATTTCTGCTAATGATGGCTTAGATGGTGATAACTGTTGCAGTCTGACTCCTGTCGGGTTTGAGAGTGGTATACAAGTGTTAAAGTCTGGTCAATATCCCATTACGTGGCGGGCTATCGATAATGCTGGGAATATTGCTTACATAGATCAAACAATTAACCTTTATCCCTTAGTTAATTTTGGACCAGACCAGACAGTTGCAGAAGGTGGCGTAGCTACTGTGAAAATTGTGTTATCTGGTACTTCGCCTATTTATCCATTTAAAATCCCCGTTGCGGTAGTGGGTAATGTTGATGCCTTCGACTACAGTATCGATAGTGAATTTGTGGTGATTGAAAGTGGCACTATTGGTTATATCAGCATTACGTTAAACGAAGACTTTCAAGACGAAGGTGATGAGCAGCTTATTCTTGAATTTGGCAAGGGATTGAATGTGGGCTCAAAACCAACCCATAACATTACGATAAGTGAAGAAAACCAAGAACCTCAATTAGCTGTTTTGGTGACACAACAGGGCTTGATGTTATCAAATGTCGCCAAAGATGATGGTGATATTCAACTAAGTTTACAAATTGATGATTCCAATCCTGATGATACACATATTATTGAGTGGACTATCCCCTCAGAATATCAAGCTCGCTTAAGTGCGAATCAGATGGTGGTAGCCATCGACCCAAGTAACGTAACATTACCCAACACAAATAGTGATATTTTATCTTTGTCGGTAGAAGTGACCGACAGTGGCGAAGGTACGTTAGTCACCACAAAATTTGTGCATATACCGATTTTGGCTACTCAACCCGCATTAACTAGCAGTGATGTTGATCGCGATGGATTAACCGATAAGGAAGAAGGTTTTATAGATGGGGATTTCGATGGTCTGCCAGCATTTATGGATATATCGGACGTTACCTATATTCAGCCTATACATGTTAATTCAGCCATCACTCGATTTGTGGAGACAGAGCCTGGTTTGGCGCTATCATTGGGCAAATACGCTAGGCTACAACAGTCAGACGGTGTGATGTTGTCCGAGCAAGAAATTAAAGCCACGGGGTTGATTACCGCTGATGCTATAAGTCATCAAAATGAGTATTACGATTTTGAAATTAGTGACATTCTGCCAATAGGTAGTTCGGTAGATATAGTGCTGCCTTTACAACAACAAATTCCCCAATTTGGACTGTATAGAAAGTATACCCCAGAAATGGGATGGCAGGATTTTGTGGAAAACGCGGAAAACAGCTTAGCTTCAACTGCCTCAATCAACGATGTATGCCCAGCACCAGATAGCAATGCTTACTCACAAGGCCTGACTGAAGGCGACGATTGTGTGCGTTTAACTATCAAAGACGGTGGTCCTAATGATGCTGACGGCATAGAAAATGGGACTATTGATGACCCGGGCGGTATAGCGGTGCAATCCGTCAATGAGATTGTCAAAACCCTTGATCCAGATAAAAGCAGTAGTGGTGGGGTGCTTACCCTAAACCTTGGCCTACTTCTAATGTTGTTAGGATGGCGTGGCTTTCTCGCGCGCCCTAAAAAATAGTTTATCGCCGTAACAATAAAAGGGACACCACACTAAATATTGCTGGTGTCTTCTTTAGAATATTGGAAACCCTGAGCGTTTTGCTACTATTCAGGATTTATCATTAGTACTAACCAAATAAACAATTGATTTTTAACCCTCTATTTTCCGTTCCTGACTACAGCGTTTCGAACAATACTTCACCTCTTCCCAAGATCTTTCCCACTTTTTACGCCAATTAAAAGGGCGCTGGCATACGGGGCAGACTTTACTGGGTAACTCAGATTTCTTCATTGTTATCTAAGGCTTTGAAAAATATTTGACTATCACGCTGGATAGTTTGACGTTTTTCGTCGGTCATTTTATTGAGAGTGCGGTATGGCATGCCTAGGCGCGGGTTATTACCTAGTTTCTCTTTATTTCTATCTAAAAAATCCCAGTATAAATAGTTAAATGGGCAGGCCTGTGGGCCATTTTTTTCTTTCACTTTATAGTGGCAACTTTTGCAATAGTTAGACATCTTATTGATATAACTACCGCTTGCTGCATAAGGTTTACTAGCCAGTAAGCCGCCATCTGCAAAGAGGATCATGCCGGTGACATTGGGCATTTCTACCCATTCATAGGCGTCGGCATACACAATCAAATACCATTCGTTGACTTCATCAGGGTGCAGTCCTGCTAATAAGGCGAAGTTACCTAATACCATTAATCTCTGAATATGGTGCGCATAGGCGTTTTCTGAAGTTTCTTTGATGCATTGATGAAGGCAATTCATTTTGGTTTTTGTATCCCAAAAGAATTTAGGAAGTGAGCGAGTCGCTTCGAGGAAATTTTCAGTTTTGTAATCAGGCATTTTTAGCCAATACAAACCGCGCACATATTCGCGCCAGCCTAATACCTGACGAATAAAGCCTTCAACCGCATTTAGCGGGGCATCACCATTTCGGTATGCGTTCTCAGCTTGTTCAATCACTTCTTTGGGCGTTAACAGCCCGCAGTTTAAGTAAAAACCGATATGCGAGTGATACATCCAAGGTTCGCCTTGCACCATAGCGTCTTGGTAATCGCCAAAATGAATTAAGCGCTGGGCAACAAATTCATCTAAAACAACCAATGCTTGTTCTCGATTGACGGCAAAGTGAAAGTTACCAAGTTCCCCAAAATGGTCACTAAAATTATCTGCTACTAATTGCAACACGTCTTGAGTAATGGAGTCAGGTTCGAACTTTGTGGGTAATGGCGGAGACATGCCTTTGGGTAATGCTTTACGGTTTGAACTGTCAAAATTCCATTTATCGCCTACTGGTTTGTCACCTTCCATTAAAAAATGCCATTTTTTACGCATTTCTCGGTAGAAAAATTCCATACGTAATTGCTTACGTTCCTCTGCCCAAGTGGCAAATTCATCAATGCTCGATAAAAAACGATCATCTTGAAGGATTTCGACGGGTATATGTAGCTTTTGTTGCCAGATCTGCATCTCTATTAATACGCGATATTCGCCCGGATGAGTGAGTACTATTTTCTTTATGTTTTTTTGTTTACACAGCTGTTTAACTTCGCCGAATAAACTGCCTTGATTGTGTAGGTCGTTATATTGGGTGTAATGAAGATTATGGCCCTGAGAGACTAATTTTTGTGCAAAATGGCGCATTGCTGAAAATAAAAAGGCTATTTTCTTTTTGTGATGTTTAACGTAACTGGCTTCCTCCCTTACTTCGGCCATTAACACCCAGTCTTTGTCTAAGTCATAATGTTGCAGGCTGGCCAAGGAATGACTCAGTTGGTCAGCTAAAATTAATCTAAGTGTAGTCATATTGAAATGGGCACTTCATCTGGTAGTTGTTTTGATTGTGCGAGAGCATCAAGTGCCCGCTGGCGTGATATTTTTAAATCAACTAAAGGTTGAGGATAGTTATCACCTAGTTTAATACCCGCATAATCTAGAATGTTTTGTGGGGCATCCCATGGGTTGTGGATAAATTTATCAGGTACTTTGCTAAGTTCTGGGCAATAACGTTTTACGTAATGCCCTTGAGGATCAAAACGTTGTCCCTGAGTAACGGGGTTAAAAATCCTAAAATAAGGTGCAGCATCGGCGCCTGTCCCTGCTATCCATTGCCAACTTGCGCTATTGGCGGCTAAATCTGCATCTAACAAACAATCCCAGAACCAGCGTTCGCCTTTTCGCCAATCTAATAATAAGTTTTTCACTAAAAATGAAGCTACCACCATACGTACGCGGTTATGCATAGTGCCGGTCTGCCACAGTTCGCGCATACCTGCATCAACGATTGGAATGCCTGTTTGCCCTTTCTGCCAAGCTTTGAGGGCATTGTCATCAGTGCGCCAAGGAAAGTGCTCAAACTTAGGACTGAAGTTTTTTTGGGGAATGTGGGGAAAATGAAATAATAAGTAGTGTGAAAATTCCCGCCAACCTAGTTCACTTAAATAACAATCTAGGCCTGCGTCTTCGGTATTGCCATTTAAAGAATCAATGGCCGCATACCAGATTTGATTGGGAGATATTTCACCAAAATGCAAGTGGGGTGATAACTTGGAGGTAGCACCTAAGTCAGGGATATCTCGCTTGTTTTTGTATTCTTTGGCGCCATCAGGTAAAAAGTCACTCAGGTGTTTTGCTGCACCTTGTTCGCCGGGCATCCACATGCTGTCAATTGTAGTATGCCAGTGAATATCTGGCATTAACTCAAGAGAATTCACACCTTTATCAACATTAGGGATATATTCGATTTGAAGATTTTTAGGCGCGTCTACGGGCATTCTTGGGGAGGCTTTAGACAAACAACCACGGCGGTAATAGGGCGTAAATACTTTGTAAGGTGTGTCGTCTTTTTTTAATACTTGCCATGGTTCCCACAACAAATGGCTATTAAAACTTTGAACATCGATACCCGCTTCAATTAATACCTGCTTAAGTTGAATGTCGCGTTTTATTTGCCATGGCTCGTAAGTCCGATTCCAGACTACGGTTTTGATATCATGTTGTTGAATCAACTCAATTAAAATCTTTCGCGCATCACCCTTTATAGAATGCAGTTGGCCGTTTAATGAATCATTCAATGAACTAAGTGATTGATGCAGCCACCACTTACTGGCACCACCAGGTATAAAATGTTCAGGACAATCCGTATCAAAAATATACAGCGGGATAATAGCTCCCCGTTCACTCGCGTAGCTAAGCGCGGGGTTATCTCGTAAACGTAAGTCTTGACGAAACCAGACTAAAGTTGATGCAGTGATAAAGAGCTCTCCAGTATTATCAATAAGATGTTTAATACTTATAATAAAGGTTTCTAGATCGAATAATGATGATTTTTTTTAGATAAGTGAACCAGATATTTGATTCACCCGTAAATAGGGTCATGAAAAAAAATATCCAAAATTATACTGTTGAAGAAACATCACGCATTATCGAAATGGCTTGGGAAGACAGAACCCCTTTTGAAGCGATAGAAGGATTGTTTGGTATGAACTCCAATCAGCTGGTAGACCTAATGCGCAATAAACTGAAAATTGGGTCCTTCAAAGTATGGCGAAAACGTATGCGGGGCAGGCAAACTAAACATCTTAGTTTACGGCCTGAGGCAATTTTGCGTGGTTATTGCAAGACTCAATATAAACACAGCCGTGGTAAATAACCTGAGCCTTGGATGTGTTCAATGTATTAGGAATGTAACAATAAATCTCTAACAGGCTGTTATTATTACATTTATTTTAAGAAAAGCGGTACGCCTTAACCAGAGTTCAGGTTAAATAATGTTGATTGTTATTGGCTGCGCTTTACACTAATCAAACTCACCCCCAAAAAAGTGTTTATTGTTTTCCTTATGTTGATACAAGATGTCATCCAACACCTGTTAAATACTTTAGAAGCGAAAGGGTTTAAAACCTTAGTGCATTTCGAGTTGGAAGGTGTGTGCGAATTGCGGCCCAATCAACAAAAGCTCGATTATTTAGGTATCAATCAAAAACTTGCAAGGCTGGGCATAGACGGTGAGTTAAAGTCTGAGTATTGGAAAAATCAATGGGAATTTGTATCATTATTTAATGGTCAGTCGCCATTAAAAGAAGCCCAAAACTTAGCCCACGCTATGAGGGTCTTACCCACCTTGATGTGCCAACATGGTGCGGCTAAAGTCATGATGGTGCCCGTTGCTTGGGGGGCTGATAAAGGTCGGTATGTGCCTGGCTCTGGTGCAATTTTTTCACTGGATACTCGGTCTGTGCATATTCCAAATGCGATTCAAATGAATGTCAGTGTTGAAAATCAGCAGGGCGAAAATTTATTTGCTCAACAAGGGTTAGGCGAGTGGATCCAGTATGAGTTGTTGGTCAATAGTTATGCTTGTTGCCTTTTGTTTTTACCCGAAGAAGACGCCTTTAAACGTTTAGCGTTGCGTCAAGACTATGGATTAGACGCTGAACTGAGTTCACCGGTTGTGCTGTCTGGTGGGCATCAAGGCAGTATAGCCTTGTACAAAGAAATAGGTAAACACAATCAGGCGATGGGTTTAGAGCCGCTATTTTTTGCTAGCGACAACTCAGTGTTGCAGTATGCAGGTGATTGGCGAAAAACTGCGCGAGTAGAGCATAGAATTGGTGCAACCAGTAAAAACTATGATCCTTATTCGAATATGTTGTTTATTCTAATAAACGTGCTTGAAGGAATCAACAAGTGGCAAGTTGCAGACTCGCTGCCACAATTTAAAGATAAAGCGTTACCAGTGTCTTTGTTTGATGAACATAATAAACCCGATGGGCAACAAACATTGGGTGCGCTATCTTTATTTGAAAATGAGACTTGGTTTGCAGATAAAATAAATTTTTACTGCACAGACATACCCAATATGAATGTGAATAATTTGGGTGTAAAGATGAAAGAAATGATGCTCAGTAAATACCAACGAACGGTTATTACGTAAAATTCATAAAAGTTGAATCAGCAATATTGAGGTTGATTCAAATAGATAAAAAATTAGGAAAGCACGTTTTGCTTAAACAAAAATTAATTATATTAGACAAGCCTCCGCTTTTAACCGGCAGTGATGTTGAAAACAAACGCGCCGAGCTCAAAGCTTACTTTGAGCAAACTTGGGAGCTGTACGAATCACTTTTTTCGTTAATTAATGAAGACGAAGCTTTTGTGTTGCGTCCAGAACCGTTGCGCCACCCATTGATTTTTTATTACGGACATACGGCAGTTTTTTACGTGAATAAATTATTGCTTGGTAAATTTATTCAACATCGAGTTGATAACCAAATCGAGTCTGTTTGTGCCGTGGGTGTAGACGAAATGTCTTGGGACGATTTATCGCCAGATAATTATCAATGGCCAAGTGTTGAAGCTGTGTCTGAATATCGAGACCAAGTGAAAGAGACCGTCTTGAGTTTAATTGATAATATGCCTCTTACGTTACCTATCACTCAAGATTCGTTAGCTTGGGTGATCCTTATGGGGTGCGAGCATGAGCGTATTCACATTGAAACATCGTCGGTGATCATCCGTATGCTCGATACCGAATATCTAACTTCATCCAACGTATGGAAAGATTGTACAGATCTTGGTAATGCACCAAGCAATTCTTTATTGCGTGTTGCGGGACAGTCGTTAGTGTTAGGTAAACCCGATTCCAACGAAACCTATGGTTGGGATAACGAATACGGGCAATTGCCCATTGATGTGAGCGATTTTTCTGCGTCTCAATATTTAGTTTCCAATCAAGAGTTCATGGAGTTTGTTGCTGCTGGTGGTTACAAAACGCCGAGCTTGTGGACACAAGAAGGGCAAGGTTGGCTAGACTTTTCTAAAAGTGAAATGCCACGTTTTTGGCGACGTAGAAATGGTGAGTATTGGCAACGCAATCTCACCGAAGAAGTTCCACTGCCTCTGAGTTGGCCAGTCGAAGTTAATTACCTTGAAGCTAAAGCATTTTGTAACTGGAAAGATAACCACAGTGAAGACTATGTGCGACTGCCTACGGAAGCTGAATGGCAAGTGCTGCGGGATCAATTGAATACCGACTTAGCCGATTGGGATAAGGCGCCAGGTAACATTAATTTAGAACATTTTGCTTCGTCATGCCCAGTGAATAATTTTAAACAGACGGAATTTTATGATGTAATTGGTAATGTATGGCAGTGGACGGAAAGCCCTATAGATGGTTACGAAGGGTTTAAAGTCCATCCATTATACGATGACTTTTCAACACCTACCTTTGATGGTCAACATAATCTAATAAAAGGTGGCAGCTGGATGTCTACCGGTAACGAGGCTACTCGTGATTCTCGCTATGCATTTCGTCGTCATTTCCATCAACATTCAGGTTTTCGTTATGTTTCAAGCAAAAATCAAGAAGTACCCATTACAGCCGTAACAAAATGTGAGATGCAAACCGATATTAGTCAACAATTACACCACCACTTTGGTGTGGGCAGTCATCAGCAAAACCATGACCTGCAGCAAATCCTTAAGGTAGTGCAACCCTATGTAACGCTAGACAGCAAAGTTCTCGATTTGGGTTGTGGTGTGGGGCGTTTATCTTTTGAATTAGCTAAAACAACCAATCATGTTGATGGAATAGATTTTACCGCAAGACATATTCAACATTGTCTTGATTTAAAAGAGCAGGGGCAACTACGTTATGCCATGCCGACTCAAGGTGAAATTTTCGATTTTCATGAAGTAACTCTAGAAAACTTAGGACTTGAGCAATCACCAGAAAACTTGCATTTTTCACAAGGCGATGGGCTTAACTTAAAACCACAGTTTGGCGACTATGACCTGGCTATTTGTCATCGTGTTATCGAATTTAGTTATCAGCCACAAGAATTATTACAGCAACTTAGCCAACGCATAAAACCGGGCGGAGTAGTGGTATTGGGTAGCAGTTATGCTTGGGATCTATCTATCACCGACATGCCACATTGGATAGGCGGCTTTAAACGAAATGGTGAAAACCTCAGCAGTGAAGCGCATTTGTTTGAAATTATGTCTACAGAGTTTGATCTGCTACAAGAAACACAAGTAACAAGTCAATTTGAATTAGATCAACGCACTAGCCAAACCGCCAACAACCATATTACTATCTGGCGCAAACGAGTCTAAATAGCTGGATAGTTGCTTTGAGCAAAAAATATGTTGTCGCAGGTGCGGGTATTGGTGGTTTGTGTGCAGCCTTGGCACTGACTAAACGGGGTTTTGAGGTAGCAGTTTACGAACAATCTACTCAACTTGGCGAAGTAGGGGCAGGCTTACAACTTAGCTCCAACGCCATACATGTATTACAAGCCCTTGGGATCGCCGAGCAAGTCAAAGCTAAGGCTTTTTGTCCAGAGTCAGCGGTGATGCGTCATTATCAAACTGGAAAAACCTACTTCACTGTACCTTTAGGTGATACCGCCACACAAAAATATGGGGCGGATTATCTGCATATCCACCGCGCTGATTTACTGACTGTTATTCATGAAGCTTGCGAAGTTGCGGGTGTAAGTATTCATCTAGGTCAAGCTATTCAAGGTTATCAACACAAGTCTCAAAACCTTACTATCGAATTTGAAAATGGCGAATGTCTAGAAGCGGATTTGTTAATAGGTGCAGATGGCATCAAGTCAAAAGTACAAGCTTGTATGTTAGGTCAAACAGCCGCTGAGTTCACTGGACAAGTCGCCTGGAGAGGCGTGGTTGCAGCAAGCAAACTTCCCAAGGGATTTATTAAACCTAATGCCAATCTGTGGGTAGGGCCGGGCAAACATTTTGTGAGTTATTATTTGCGTGGTGGCGATTTAATCAATTTTGTAGCCGTGCAAGAACGTAGGGATTGGCAAAAAGAATCATGGAATGAACCGGGTGATATCAGCCAACTGCGAGAGACATTTGAAGGTTGGCATCCAGCAGTCACAGAATTATTAGCTGCGACAGAGTTTTGTTTTCTTTGGGCTTTGTTCGACAGACAACCTCTTAACCAATGGACAGATAACAAGGTTGCTCTTTTAGGCGATGCCTGCCATCCGATGTTGCCCTTTTTAGCTCAAGGTGCGGCTATGGCAATTGAAGACAGCTATGCTTTGGCCCATTGTTTGGCAAGTGATAGTCATACTCAAACTGCGTTACAAACCTACCAAAATATACGTTTACCCCGTACCCGAAAAATTCAACTTAATGCCCGTAGAAATGCAGCTTTGTATCATATGGGTTCACCCATTGAGCAAGCTAAGTTAGCGGTATTGTCGGGGCTATCCCATCTTGGTTTAAGTGATACAGTGGCAGCGAAAAAGCTTGATTCTATCTATGCTTACAACATTGTTGAGCAGTTAAACAGATTAACTTAAGTGTGAATGATGGACGTCGAAAGTCATAGATGAGGCAAGTATTTGATAATTATCCGCCTCAAATCAAACTACTCTATTGACCATTGACCATTGACCATTGGACAATGGATTTTTGAGCTTGCCAAAAGCTCGGATGAAATAAGTCAAATCGAAAAATATCTAAAATGGAGGGAGTCTAGTTAAGTGACTCACTCCCAATTTGCAAATTAACATCACCTCAGCTAATACTGGCTAAAGTTGCTTCCTATTTCTCATCATACCGTCATACCCAATAAATGGACATTTTTCAAATAGCACAGACACGGCATTTTTTATTTCTGTACCCACTAAAAATGTTGATACAGGTCAGTGCCAAAACATCAGGAAGATGTATGTTCTTTATTTAACATTCAACATAGTCGTCAGAAGCTTCCCTTCAGATGATTTAATCACTGGAACCTTGAAATGTGAAAATACAGGTAAAAGGTGAATTAGTACTCACCTTAGCTGATATCGCAAATGCTAATTTCAGTGGTTTGGACAATCATAATGTTTAAAATATTCACAGATTTCGCTGATTGGCTGACATATTCCATCTTTGGTTTATCCCCTGATAGTAAGCTGGGGGATGCAGCGCATTTCTTTATTGAAGATGTGAGCAAAATATATGTGCTTTTGATCGTCATGATTTATGTCATCGCACTGTTACGTGCATCCCTTAATATAGAGGCTGTTCGTGATTACCTCGCGGGTAAACATCGAGGCGTTGGGTATCTAATGGGTTCTGCTTTCGGTGCCATTACTCCCTTCTGTTCCTGTTCGAGTATCCCTATATTCCTTGGGTTTACTTCTGCTGGTATTCCTGTGGGGATCACCATGGCATTTTTGATTACGTCTCCTTTGATCAACGAAGTCGCGATACTGTTACTGATGAGTTTGCTGGGGTGGAAATTCACCCTTTTATATGTCGTTATTGGTATGTCCGTGGGGATATTAGGCGGGGTGTTCCTTGATATGATCAAGGCACAACGCTGGCTGCAATCATTTGCAGCTAAGGCACTACAGCAGGCTCAAGCTAGCTCAGAGACTCCAAACTCACCACAGAGTATTGCCTCACTTAGTCTCACCGATAGACATAGGTTTGCGATAACTGAGTCCATGGAGATATTTGCTCGGGTATGGATATGGGTCATCGTAGGTGTGGGTATTGGTGCCGCTCTGCATGGCTTTGTACCTGAGGGCTGGATTAATGCTAATTTAGGTGAAGGACAATGGTGGTCTGTTCCTGCTGCGGTGCTGCTCGGTATCCCATTATATTCAAATGCTACCGGCGTTATTCCTGTTATGGAAAGCTTGATAACCAAGGGTCTCCCGGTAGGCACTGCTTTAGCATTTTGTATGAGTACGGTAGCGGCAAGTTTTCCTGAATTCATCCTTTTAAAACAAGTGATGCAATGGAAATTGTTAGCTATTTTGTTTGTTATGTTATTAATCGCATTTACAATTGTTGGCTGGATTTTTAATGCATTTATTCCCTTTATATAAGGTCTGAATTATGAAGAATATCCTAGTGCTCGGTAGTGGTTGTGTAAAATGCACAAAAACGGCTGAAGCTATCGAAAAAATTGCAGGCGAGCTTGATGTCAACGTCTCTGTCACCAAGGAGACAAACCCTCAAGTCATCATGAGATATGGGGTCATGAGTACCCCTGCTGTTGTGATTAACGACAAATTAATACACAGCGGATCTATTCCACATCGTGAAAACGTCATCAACTGGCTGCAACAGGAGTAAGTGGATGATATATTCATTTGACCTTTTATCTAGTTGTAATCGATAAACCTTTACACTTATTCTGGAAGCGATTGGGAACATACCGCCAGAAAATACGGGGGCAAACAGTCATTCGTTGAGAACTACGTCTATATCTCAACAACACAAATCTACATTGGCAAAAATTAAACATGCACAGTCATAATCACAATCACAATCATGGTACCGGAAATAGTAGCGACGCCTCTAGAAGAATTGGGTGGGCATTCTTTCTCAATGTTGTGTTTACTATCATCGAGTTTATTGGTGGGTGGTTGACTAACAGTACTGCCATCATGGCTGATGCCGTGCATGATTTAGGCGATAGTTTGTCTATCGGCAGCGCTTGGGTGTTGAATAAGCTCAGTGACAAAGAGGCAAACAGCACTTTTTCCTATGGTTACAAGCGTTTTTCATTACTAGGCGCATTAATCAACGGCATGGTGCTGACCCTTGGCTCAATCTGGATCTTACTCGAATCGATCCCCAGACTGGCCGAGCCTGAAATGCCTCAAGTTGAAGGCATGTTGTTGCTGTCGATATTTGGTATCGCAGTGAATGGATTTGCTGCATATAAATTAAGCGAAGGTGACTCACTTAACGAACGGGTTCTGAACTGGCACCTACTCGAAGATGTGTTGGGCTGGGTGGCGGTGCTGATTGTTTCAATAGTACTGATGTTCAAACCTTGGCCAATATTAGATCCAATATTATCCATTGGTTTCACTCTGTTTATCTTGTTTAATGTAGGTCGAAATTTGAAAGAGACCATACTGTTATTCTTACAAGCGACACCAGATGATAAACAGCTAAAAGAAGTGCGTGGTGTTCTCACTTCGAAACCAGAAGTAAAGGAGCTGCATCACTTTCATATTTGGTCTATGGACGGTGAGCATAGTGTGATGACGGTGCACCTTGTGTTAAGACAAGAAGTGACAGTGATGCAAATGAAAAAACTCAAGAATACACTTCAAAAAGAACTCGAAGTATTTGCATTTGTGCATACAACCATAGAGTTTGAGTTTGCAGATGAAGTATGCCGAGATGAAAGTGCCAATCATTAACATGACGTGTGTCCAATGTTTCGTTATTTGGGCACTGAGACAATCTGCATTATGAAAAATAATGTGTATACAAAAAACTCTTAAAGAAAGTTATCGAGACACCCAAAATAATTATCCAATTATTTGAAGTATTCAACGTATTTGAAAAAGTGGGATTGATTAATGTTCTTTATCTACTAAAACTACAGGGCAAAAATAGTGTTGTTGTCTATTGATTTGTTTAAAATCACAGTAGCTCGTTGAATTGTCATTTGTCAAAGAAGCACTAAAAACACAGCTTCAAAAATAACAGTGATGTATCACTATAAATCACTGTTATAAAAATATTGTAAAACAGTCTTTTTTCTAAAAATATCAGTAATTTCAGCTGTTTGGGGCGATCACGATAGCCATTGCCGCGTCATTCAACTATTATATTTTGACTGATTTATTTGAAATCTACACTTTATTATTCGTGACAATAAGTGTCAGTTATACACGTCAGATTTCACCAAATTTTAAGGAAACAACTATGTCGACTGAAGACTTAAACGATTTACGCATGTCTGAAGCAGTGCGTCCACTTTACCTTGCGGTAAAGAAGCACATTGAAGAGAATGTTATCCCGATCCAAGATGAATTTTATTCGATTGGTGAAAAACTTACTGATCGTTGGAGCTATTCTGAACGTCAAATGGAATTGCTTGATGGCGCAAAAAGCAAAGCAAAAGAGTTAGGCCTTTGGAATTTTTTCTTGCCTGATGCTGAAACAGGTGAAGGCTTATCTAACTTGGATTACGCATATATCGCCGTTGAATTGGGTAAAGCACCTTTAGCGTCTGAAACATTAAACTGTTCTGCACCTGATACTGGCAACATGGAAGTGTTGGAGCGCGTGGGTACACCCGAGCAAAAGGCACAATGGTTGGCACCTTTGCTAAGAGGTGAAATACGCTCTTGCTTTGGTATGACCGAGCCCAACGTTGCCTCTTCTGACGCAAAAAATATCTCTACTTCGGCTGTTGAAGAAGGAGATGACTGGGTTATCAACGGTGAGAAATTTTATATTTCTGGAGCCGGTGATCCTCGCTGTAAAATCATGATTTGTATGGTTAAAAGCAGTCCTGATGCCCCAACACACAAACAACAATCACAAATTCTAGTGCCATTAGACGCACCGGGTGTCACCATAGTCGGTCCAATGCATGTATTTGGTCATGACGACGCACCTCACGGTCATATGCACATTAAACTTGAAAACGTGCGAGTACCTAAGACCAACATGTTATTAGGTGAAGGCCGTGGTTTTGAGATTTCTCAAGTACGTTTGGGTCCAGGTCGTATTCACCATTGCATGCGTTCAATTGGCCAAGCTGAAAAAGCATTGCAGCTGGCACTTGAGCGTTCAACTTCACGAGAAGCTTTTGGTAAAAAGTTATATCAGCTTGGCAAAAATATTGAAGTCATTTCGAAAATGCGTATCGACATTGAAGCCATGCGTATGATGGTACTAAAAGCAGCTAAAGCCATGGATGTATTGGGTAACCAAGAAGCGCGTATCTGGATACACATGATCAAAGCGATGATCCCTGAGCGAGTGTGTGAAATTATTGATCAGTCCATGCAACTTCATGGTGCCACGGGTATCTCACAATGGTCACCGCTTTCTGCCATGTATGCAGGCCAACGCACCTTGCGTTTCGCTGATGGCCCAGATGAAGTTCATCACATGGTGGTGGGTCGCAATGAAGTACGTGAATATGAGCGTAACAAAGGCTAAACAGTCTATTTTTACATTACATTCCGGATCTCATCTCGAATGAGCACCTAATGAACAAGGGCTGGCGTAATCTGGCCCTTTTGTATTTAAGACTGTTTTTATGATTTCCCCTCTAGGAGAGCAGTATGAGTCAATATAATATTGAACATAAGGAGCTGGTTAATGTATTTGGCTTTAACAGGCTAAAATAGACCCAATGGTGTGTTACCTATTGAGCCAGATTGGCATGCCACAGGCTGCTACCAGAAATATACTATGCCATCTTGCCATGCTCACTTCGGAGAAGTTAATAGAGTTTTTGATATTACCATTTTCTAGGTAATCTATCATTTGATCGGCAGCCATGATGGCGCAGTAACACCGCATCTGGGTGTCCAATATCTGAGCTCACTTTGTATTTTTCACGACTAAAACGATCTAGCCCTTTGACCGAAATCTGATTAAAGGTTTTGATTTTATACATCTGATCCCTACATTATTGTAGGCGTGGATTTAGGCGTTAGTCTTTTAAAGTATTTGCTTTTTAACACTGTGGTAAGCCCATTCAAGCCAAGGCATTAAGGCCTCAAGGTCACTGTTTTCGATAGTGGCACCACACCAAATTCTTAAGCCCGCGGGCGCATCTCGATAGGCACCAATGTCATAAGCAACCTGATGTTCTTCAAGTAACTTGAGCACTGATTTGATTTGTTTTGGCGTTAAATTCAAGGTCAAACAGACACTAGTATTTGAGCGTATCTTGCTGTCTTGAGTTAGAAAATCAACCCAATCGAATTGTTCTACAAAGGTTTCGATTGTGGTTAAATTTTGGTCTGCAATAGCAATGGTTGCCGCTTCGCCACCTAATGATTCAACCCAGTTTAGGGCGTCTAAATAATCCACCACACATAACATCGAAGGTGTATTGATCGTTGCGCCGGAAAATAAATCTTCAATTAATTTTCCGGCTTTGGTCATACGAAAAATTTTAGGTAATGGTCGCGGTGGTGCATAACTTTCAAGGCGCTGGACTGCGCGAGGACTAAGAATTAACATGCCATGTCCCCCTTCTCCGCCTAGCACTTTTTGCCAACTGTAAGTGATCACATCGAGTTTTACCCAGTCCATTTTTTGCGCAAACACTGCTGAAGTGGCATCGCAAAAGGTTAACCCTTTACGGTTAGAGTCAATCCAGTCTGCATTGGGCACTTTTGCCCCAGACGTGGTGCCGTTCCATGTAAACACGACATCGTGATCACAGTTCACTTCTGTAAAATCAGGCAACTGACCATAGTCTGCGTTTAACACTCGGGTGTTTTCTAATTTTAATTGTTGGATAATATCTGTGGCCCAGCCTTGGCCAAAAGATTCCCAGTACAACACATCTACAGGTCGCTCACCCAACATCGACCACATGGCCATTTCCATCGCGCCAGTATCTGAAGCGGGTACTACAGCAACACGATAACCTTCAGGCAATCCCAAGATTTTAGCGGTATCTAAACAAGCACTCTTTAACGCTTTTTTACCTATAGGTGCTCGATGAGAGCGGCCTAATACGGATAAATCAAGCTTGCTGACATCGTAACCGGGACGTTTGGCACAAGGACCCGAAGAGAAATTAGGGTTAGCAGGTTTAAGGTTAGGATGCATGATTTCCTCGAACGAAAGGTATGTGAATATAATAGATATTGAAAATACAAGTGATTGAAACCTATCACCAATATTCAAGTGTCATGAATTATACCTATTATGTTATATACATGTTAACTATCCACCAATACATAATAGCGGCACCCAATAGAGAGCCTATCGTTAGGCCACCAAACATAATAAGGTAATGTTTGTTAAAATATGCGCCTCGCAGCTGCTCACTTGACACCTTTGGGACAGCACAGATATCTGTTTTTGGGATCTCAAATACTGCACATAAACTCATTACAGTCTCGTTTGAGGCGTTACCAATCTTTTCTATACGCTGCACCGTTCTTAGACTGATGTCACAAGCATCAGCTAAGTGTTGCTGTGTCCAGCTACGCTGAGTACGTAGTTTTTTTATCGATGAACTATCTATTTCCATATGAATGATTTGTCTCGTTCAGCCGAAAAAGTAGATGGCTAGAAAACCAGCTGCAAAACCAACAGTCACGCCTATACCAATCCAAAAGCCCAATTGTTTGAGGAAACCTAAAACTCCCCCCGTGATATAGGCTTTAGACTCTGTAAATTGTACTTTTCCATTAATAGCTAGTGAGCACACTACTTTTTGGGTCAATATGTTGATGACATCAAACTTGACTCGATAGTGTTTACCTTTGTATTGAAAATTGTGCAGACTCAGGACACCATAACTACGTTTTTCAGAGACCGGATTATCATTTACGTAGACGGTTTCTTTACCACTGAACGTAGATGCATTGGCGGCAATTTCAATTCCGTCATCTTCAAAAAAAAACCAAAATCCATCTTTTATAGTGACTTTACTCATGTTGTTTACCAGTAGTTCTCGAGTGGTGCTTATATTGTTATTCATCTCTTTAATCCTGCTTGTTAAGAGCAGCCAGTAAATCACCTGAATGAATATTTGACGACGTCAACTATATGACAGTCTTGTATATTGTCATATGACATTAAGCTTGTCATATTAATTAAGTAATTGAAAAATATAAGGTAGATGATATTTACATTGAACTAAACTGAAAATAATTTAAGAGTGTTTTTGCTATTATTGACTTTTTAGGAAAATATTTAGTCACTAAATTTTCTAATGTTTTTTTTAAGGGGCTTCACAATATAGTCGTCCATCCCAGCTTCTTTGGCTTTATTATACTCTTGCTTCATCGCATTGGCTGATAGCCCACAAATAATAAGGATGTTGTGGCACTCTTGTCTTAGAGTGCGTGTTGCCTCGTAGCCATCCATGACTGGCATTTGTATATCCATAAACACTAGAACGTATTGGGATGAATTGACTATTTTGGCAACGGCTTGTTGACCATCTTCGGCTATATCAAATGTTAAGCCCTGTAGCGTTAGCATTTCGCCTGCTACCATTTGGTTAATGTTGTCGTCTTCCACCAACAATACATGGCCTTCATATGCAGCTAGATCGTGCTCACCGGTATATAAAACCGCACTTTTTATGGGTTTTGAACCATTCATCAATAGTCGTTGCAAAAAGTGTGAGGCTTGTTGTGGTGTGAAAGGGTGAGATAGACATTCGCCTAGCCATGTGGCGGATAATTGATTCGGTAAATTGCTCGGTTGGGAGTGGGTGATAAATCCCACTTTCAGTGCTTTGCTGACTAGTGTGTCAATGGATTCATAATAGGTTCTAAATGTCGTCTGATTTTCGATATCGAATAAAACAGTATCATCACTGTTTATGTCATCCATGTTTGCAGATAGCTGGATAAGACATAAGGGGCTTGGGTTAAAGCGGTCACTCAACTACTGCTAGGCTGATAGATTTCAGAGCTTGTCTGCGACTGACATCCTTTGATGATTTGGTAGAGACGTTAGTTATAGGCATATTCAGTGTTCACTTAAGAAACTTTATATGAGTTAATTTCAATCTATCGGTAATCTAATCGCAATAAGCTAGGGGTATCTAGTGGCTGTTTTTATTCGCTATTTTACTGCATAAATACTCCTTACCTTAGTCAACATAAAATTTATGTTGAAATTTTAATGTTTTTTGCATAAGCCCATCGTTAATGTAGATAGATATGCGGTACTGCTCTTGGTCACTAAAAGGCAGTACGGCTAAATAATAAATTGCCTTGCCTTCTTTAACCTGCTTAAACGTCAGCTTTTTAATCACACCAATTAAGTTTTTAGCTTCGCCAGTTAAGACGACTGATTGCGCGGACTTGTCTTTCCTGTCTAGCACTGAAATATTAATTAGCCCATTAAATTTACTGCGCACTATGGAGTATTGTTTAGCCACTTGTGGTGTTAAAAAGGTAGTGTTTAAGGCTATATAATGCACGTCCCAGCTACCCAGTACTTGCTTTTGTTCTGCGTTCGTTTGAGACGAAAACATCAGCACTGCTGCGAATGAAAGACTCAAGCAATAATGGTAAACAACCTTCAAATTAGAAAATTCCAAATAAGTCACCTAATAGTTTTTGAATAAACAGTAACAGCACGATCACGACCATCACCGATAAGTCTAATCCCCCCATCTCAGGCATTCTTTTACGAATAGGGGCTAGCATTGGTTCAGTGAGTTGGTCTAATACTAATTCCATTGGGTTTCTGCCTTGGCTTACCCAGCTCATAATGGCACGCAGAATAAGCACATACATCACTAAAGTCAGTATTTCTTTAATGACAATCACAAATGACACCACGACTATAGACAGGATGTTGAGATCTGTTCCCCCCAACACCATATTAAGCGTGACAATTTTTAATCCTGCAACCAAAAGCGCTAGCACTAAGGTCGCGGTATCTAAACGACCAATCGAAGGTAACAGTCTACGCATTGGCGCCACTATAGGTTGGGTGGCTTTGACCACAAATTGGCTAAATGGGTTGTAAAAATCTGCTCTGGCAAATTGTAACCAAAGGCGCAGTAACACCACCATTAGATAAATGTTAAAAACAAAATCAATTAAAAACTGAACTGAACTCATATTCTGGGGTTTCCTCGGTATTTATGTAAGCTGTTTGAATTAAATCAATCTAAAATTGTTTGGCCATTTCTTCAGCGCGTTTGACCGCAGCCTGCATGGCGACGGAGACTACCTGTTCTAAACCCTGTTGCTGAAACGATTCTATCGCCTTGGCAGTGGTACCGGCTTTAGAGGTAACTTGGGTACGCAACTCACTTAATTCAAGGTGTGGATTGTGACAAACCATTTCAGCCGCACCTAACATGGCTTGCTGCACCATTAACCGAGCTGTTGCATGGTCAAATCCTTGGCGTTCTGATTCTGTTTGCATCGCTTCTAAAAATAAGTAAAAGTATGCTGGGCTGCTGCCCGCTGCGGCAATTACGCCGTCTATCATCGACTCTTTTTCAACCCAAGCAATTTCACCCACTTGACTCATTAAGTCAGCGGCATATTGTTTATCCATTTTATCGATATTGACATCTGCAAATAGGCCCGTCATGCCCTTGCCTAAAGAGCTAGGAGTATTGGGCATAGTGCGAATAATAGGGAAGGATCCGCCAAGCATTTGCTGAAGACGTGAGGTTGTGATGCCAGCCGCAATCGACACAAAAAGTTTGCCACTTAAGTTCTGTTCCAGTGCGAGCTTGGCACATACCTGCTCCATAAGTTGGGGTTTTACTGCAAGCACAATGACATCTGCTGTATCTACCGCCTCGTTATTATATTGGGTGACATTAATCGTAAAATCAGCTTGTAGAGCAGACAGTTTGCCCATTGACGGATTACTTGCCGTTATCAAATCTGCGGGGTAAGCGTTTTTGACTAAGCCACTGATAATGCTTCTAGTCATGTTACCTGCGCCAATAAAAGCTATTTTTCTGTGTTCCATGATTGTCCTTTTGTTAACTCTTGTATTAATTGCGACGGCCAAAAATGGCTGTACCTATTCTTACCATAGTACTACCATTGTTAATGGCATTTTGCATATCCCCCGACATGCCCATAGATAATGTATCCACTGATGGATACTGTTTTTTAAGATTGTCATATAATGCTGCCATGTGAGCAAAGCTGGCTGTTTGTTCAGCCTGAGATTGAGCGGCTTTAGGAATAGTCATTAGCCCACGCAATCTTAGATTAGGTAGCTCACTAATGGCTTTGGCAAAGTCATTTAATTCATTTACGCCTATGCCCGCTTTATTTTTATCGTCATCAATATTCACCTGGATACACACGTTCAATATTTTGTTGGGTGTTATTTGATCATTCAGCCTTTGGGCTATTTTGAGCCTATCGATTGCTTGCACCCAATCGAAGTTTTCGGCCACCAAACGGGTTTTATTCGATTGCAACGGCCCGATGAAATACCACTCAATATCATCAAGTGATTGTAACATCTGTATTTTTTCTACGCCTTCTTGTACGTAGTTTTCACCAAACAAACGTTGTCCCGCTTCATACGCATGCACGATATCAGATACGGGTTTGGTTTTACTCACCGCTAGCAATTTTACCGCATTTGATGGACGATGGGCATCTAAGGTAGATTGCTCGAGTGTTATTTGTACGCTTTTGAGTCGTTCTGCTATGGTTTCCATATTGCAACATGATGTACGGAGAATATTACTTGGATATTACCGAACTTTTAGCCTTTAGTGTTAAAAATAAAGCTTCTGATTTACACCTTTCTGCGGGTTTGCCCCCCGTCATCCGTGTCGACGGTGAAATGCGAAAACTAAATATACCTGCACTCGACCATAAAGAAGTGCATGCTTTGATTTTTGAAATCATGAACGATAAACAGCGTAAGGAATATGAAGAGAACCTCGAAACTGACTTTTCCTTTGAGGTAAAAGACTTGTCACGTTTTAGGGTGAATGCCTTTGTGCAAAATCGTGGTGCGGCGGCAGTCTTAAGAACCATCCCAAGTGAAATTTTAAGTCTAGATGACTTAGGTGCGCCGCAAATATTTAAAGACATCATCAATCAGCCCACTGGCATTATACTTGTGACTGGCGCTACAGGTTCGGGTAAAAGTACCACTTTAGCGGCTATGGTTGATCATATTAACGCGACTAAACGAGAGCATATTCTAACCATTGAAGACCCTATCGAATTTGTCCATGAAAACAAACTTTGTGTGCTCAATCAGCGTGAAGTGCATAGAGACACACACAGTTTCAACAATGCGCTACGGTCTGCGTTACGTGAAGATCCTGATATCATTTTGGTGGGGGAATTACGAGATTTAGAAACTATCCGCTTGGCAATTTCAGCCGCCGAAACAGGACATTTAGTTTTTGGGACATTACACACCAACTCGGCACCTAAAACCATTGATAGATTAATTGATGTGTTTCCTGCTGCGGAAAAGTCGATGATACGTTCTATGTTGTCTGAGTCGTTACGAGCGGTTATTTCTCAAACCTTATTGAAAAAAATCGGGGGGGGAAGAGTGGCGGCTCATGAAATTATGCTAGGTATTCCAGCCATTAGAAACCTCATTCGCGAAGATAAAGTGCCACAAATGTATTCAGTTATTCAAACCGGTCAATCCCATGGTATGCAGACAATGGATCAGTGTTTACAGAGGTTAGTCGCCCAAGGCGTGATTTCGGCCCAAGATGCTGCGGCAAAATCTATCGATAAAAAACCAAATTCTAGTTTTGGGAATTAATGATGGAACTCACGCCTTATTTAGAAGAGATGCAAGGGTTAGGTGCCTCGGATTTATTTGTCACTGTTGGCTTTCCAGTTAGTGCAAAAATAAACGGCCAAATGACGCCCATAGGTGGCAATAATTTAAGCGAAGAAGACGCTTTAGCCTTAGTACACGATGCTATGAGCGACAAACAAAAGATTGAGTTTGAGCAAACTAAAGAATGTAACTTTGCTATCGCTCGCGATGAAATCGGTCGTTTTCGTTGTAGTGCTTTTTGGCAACGAGATATGGCCGGTATGGTAGTGAGACGTATTGTCACACAAATCCCTCAAGTGTCAGATCTAGGTTTACCCGAAGTATTAAAAGACGTCATTATGTCCAAGCGAGGCTTGTTGTTATTTGTGGGTGCTACCGGTACGGGTAAATCGACCTCTTTAGCCGCATTGATGGGCCATAGGAATCAACATTCGAGAGGTCATATCCTGACGATTGAAGACCCGATAGAATTTGTCCATGAACATGGCAATTGTGTGGTCACCCAGCGAGAGGTAGGTATAGATACTAAGTCCTTTGACGACGCTTTAAAAAGTTCATTACGCCAAGCGCCTGATGTCATTATGATTGGTGAAATTCGTTCGATGGAAACCATGGAATACGCCATGTCTTTTGCGGATACCGGGCATTTATGTGTAGCCACGTTGCATGCTAATAATGCCAATCAAGCGATTGAACGAATTATGCATTTGGCGCCATCGGATCAACATGAAAAGTTACGCTTTGATTTAAGTTTAAATATGCGCGCAATTATTGCTCAGCAATTAGTACCCACGCCCGATGGTAAAGGCCGAGTGGCAGCTATCGAAATATTGCTTAACTCGCCTTTAGTCACAGACCTTATTCAGCGCAACGAAATTGGTGGTTTAAAAGAAGCAATGAAAAAAGGCAAGGAAATAGGCATGCAGAGTTTTGATATGGCCCTATATGACTTGTATAAAACGGGAAAAATCACCTTAGATCATGCTATCCATCATGCTGACTCGCCAAACGATTTACGTCTTATGATCAAACTAGATTCGGATGAGGGCAATCAACTGGGTTCGTTGTCCAATGTTTCTATTGATATGGACTAAGGACAATTTTGAATAAAGTTTACAGTCATCACGATCGCTTTATGGTCTTTCAAATCAAACAATTGCTTGATGAAAAAGGTATTCCTTGTTTTCTGAAAAATGAATTTGCTATCGGTGCCATGGGCGAATTATCGCCTATGGACGTGATGCCAGAAGTTTGGATAAGTGATCTTCAATGGTTGCCGAAGGCACAGCAGTTTATTGCTGAATTTGAACATCAACCAACAGACGCATCTCCTTGGATATGCAGCAACTGTAAAGAGAAAAATGGCGCTAGCTTTGAGCTGTGTTGGCAATGTGGCGAAGATCGTGTTGTATAAAATTAAACCTTTTACCCATGAGTCACCTAAACTTTTATGCCGTTAAATACTGCCGATTCGAATCAGATAGAAAACTTTATTGAAGCCATGTGGTTAGAAAAGGGGTTAAGTGAAAATACCCTGAGTGCCTACCGTTCTGATTTAAACAAATTTGCACTTTATCTTGCCCGACAAAGTGAGGAAGGTAGAGCGGTACAATTGCTAGATTTTGAACAGGATGTTCTGAATCAATATTTAGCCACCCGTTATGACAGTGGGTTATCTGAACGCAGCACTTCCCGTTTTTTAAGTAGCTTACGGAGTTTGTGTCAATATATGCTGCGGCAAAAAATCCGCAATGACGATCCAGTAAGCCTACTGCAAAATCCCAAACTGCCTCAATCACTGCCTAAAACGTTGACCGAGTCGCAAGTTATCGATCTATTAAATGCGCCTAAAACCGACGATCCCATTCAATTACGTGATAAAGCCATGTTAGAGGTATTGTATGCCACAGGCTTGCGAGTAACCGAATTAGTCAGTTTACGATTGGACCAATTGAGTCTTCAACAAGGTGTGGTAAGAGTCACAGGTAAAGGCAATAAAGATAGACTGGTGCCGCTAGGCGAAGAAGCGATTGAGTGGGTTTCTACTTTTCTAAAGCAAGGGCGAACGGTGTTACTTAAATCCGAAAGTGACATTATTTTCCCAAGCAAACGTGGCGTAGCCATGACGCGGCAGACATTTTGGCATCGAATTAAGCTATATAGTCAAATCGCCAATATTCAAACTGACTTGTCACCCCACACCTTGCGTCATGCCTTTGCTACTCATTTACTTAATCACGGAGCAGACTTACGTGTTGTACAAATGTTGTTGGGACATAGTGACTTATCTACCACGCAAATTTATACTCATGTAGCGACAGAGCGATTGCAAAAACTTGTTGCGGAACATCATCCACGGGGATAATGAGTCAACATCAGATTAATAAACCTGTTGTTTGTTGTGGATTTTTAAATGCCATTGGTTTACATCTTGGGTTGGGCTAAACTAACCCCAATATCTTTTTGGAATTATTTCTTTTGTTTAGGGTCATATTACTAATGCAATTATTTGGAAAATCTATGAAAACATGGACAAAAATCGGCGCTGTTTTTAGCGGGTTAATGATAACCCTTAGTTTTAATCTGTCTGCTGCAGACAAAGTATCAAATTACGAACAGGTAAAAGCCAAACTTCAAGCGGGTCTTGGCATGCAAATAACCTCGATAGGTGATGCGCCTGTAACGGGTCTGTTGCAAATAATGACAGAAAAAGGATTGTTTTATACTAGCCAAGATGGCAAATACTTGCTGCAAGCACGTATTTATGACGTTGAAGAGGGTATGCGCAATGTTACCGAAGACGCTCTTGGCAGCGTACGTTTAGGCGGTTTAGCAGAATTCAATGATTCTGTAATCGAATATAAAGCTGATAATGAAAAGTATGTGGTCAATATCTTTACTGATATCACCTGTGGTTATTGCCGTAAGTTGCATAACCAAATGGATGAATACAATGAGTTGGGCATTACTGTGCGTTACTTAGCTTTCCCTCGTGGTGGCCTTAATAGTCGCACTTATACAGATATGGTATCGGTTTGGTGTGCAGAAGATAAGCAGGAAGCTATGGATAACGCTAAAGCTGGTGGCACAGTGGCTACTAAAAATTGTGAAAGTAAAGTAGCAGAGGAATACGCTTTTGGTCAGAAAATTGGCGTAAACGGTACACCTAATATTATTATGCCTGATGGCTCGGTTATTCCGGGTTACCAACCGCCTAAGCAACTTGAACAAGCGCTAAAAGCCCTGCTTTAAGCGTTTAAATTTTGTCATTATCAAGCCTGTATTTTTTAATGCAGGCTTTTTTTTTCACTTCTCCAATGGGTAATTATTTAAGTGCACATCAGCCGTAGACCCAAAAAAGATAGCCAACACCTTCCTGATCCCTTGCATCCACGATTAAAGCAAATCTATGCCGATAGAGGTGTAGAAGACGCTGCACAACTTAATCGCAGTGCAAAAGCATTGTTACATTACAACCAATTGCAAGGTGTTGAGAAGGCAGTTAGTTTGTTAGTTCAGGCAATAGCTACCAACAAAAAAATCATCATAGTGGGTGACTTTGATGCCGACGGTGCCACAAGCACTGCATTAAGTATGATGTCTTTGAGGATGCTGGGATCGACCAATCATGATTATTTAGTGCCGAATCGTTTTGATTTTGGGTATGGCTTAAGCCCAGAAATAGTAGAAGTTGCGGCTCAGCAACAAGCAGAAGTGATCATGACAGTCGACAATGGCATTGCTTGTTTTGCAGGTGTTGAAAAAGCCAAATCTTTGGGTATCACTGTCATTGTAACTGACCACCATTTAGCCGCTGATTCATTGCCCATTGCTGATGCAATTGTGAATCCAAACCAACCTGGTTGCGGATTTTTGTCTAAAAATTTAGCAGGTGTAGGTGTCGCGTTTTATTTAATGTTGGCGCTACGAGCAGAGCTGAAATCCAACGGTTGGCTTGAGCAACAAGGTTTATCGGTGCCCAACTTAGCCACATTATTAGATTTGGTGGCACTTGGCACTGTAGCCGATGTTGTTCCATTAGATGACAACAATAGAATACTGGTACATCAAGGTTTACAGCGTATTCGCAGCGACAAATGTCGGCCGGGCATACAGGCGATAATTGAAGTGGCGGGCAGGGAGAAAGGTCGTTTAGTTGCCTCTGACTTGGGTTTTGTAGTCGGGCCACGTCTGAATGCTGCTGGGCGACTAGACGATATGTCGTTGGGAATTGAATGTTTGATGACTGATGACCCTGGGCGTGCAAGGCAGATCGCTGTGCAGTTAGATAGCTTAAACCGTGAGAGGCGCGAAATAGAAGGGTCGATGCAGCAAGAAGCGGTTAAAGCTTTGGAGGGGTTAAATCTTGAAGAAAGCGCATTACCTTTTGGTTTAGTGTTATACCAAGCCGATTATCATCAAGGTGTGATTGGTATCCTAGCGGGCCGTATTAAAGATAAATATTATCGGCCAACGATCGCTTTTGCTCATCAGGACGATGACACACTTAAAGGTTCAGCTCGTTCTATTCCAGGTTTACATATTCGTGATTTACTTGAAGAAATAAACAGTCGATATCCCGATATCATCGGTAAATTTGGTGGCCATGCCATGGCAGCGGGTCTCAGTTTACCATTAAAAAACCTATCTGCTTTTGAACAAGTGTTTCATCAGATAGCTGAAGAAAATCTTAAAGATACCCCTTTAGCAGGGGAATTAATTTCTGATGGTGAGTTACAGACCGAAGACTTTACCTTAGCTTTTGCTCAATGTTTAAAAGATGCGGGGCCTTGGGGGCAGGGGTTTCCAGAGCCACTTTTTGATGGCGAATTCCAATTAATGGAGCAACGCTTAGTAGGCAGTAAACACTTAAAAATGATGGTTAAGCATGAAAGTGGGGTGTTGATCGATGCTATTGCTTTTAATGTCGACTTGGCTTTGTGGCCTAATGCACAATGCAGTCATGTGAATCTTGCTTATAAGTTAGACATCAACGAGTTTCGTGGCAGAACTAGTTTGCAGTTAATGGTCGAAGGCGTGAGCGCTTTATAGCGCCAATTCAAAAGCTGATAGATATTCAGTGATGGACACGTCTTGAATTGACCCATCACCCGTTGCTCTGAAATAAGCATTTTGCGGTGAGTTGGGTATAATTATTTATGTAGTTTGCGATAAGTGCTAGAATTGTTTTTTTAATTCAATTTATTAGTGGTCATGGTAAAAAAAACCGATGTAGAAAAATTGCTGGATAAGCACGATAACCTTACTCATTCTGAAGAGTTGGTCGTCATTTCACATGTCCAGAGAAAAGACGATGACTGGTTTATGAATACCTTGTTGGTTGAGGGTACAGAAGTGCCTTTTAAATTCCGACGCAGAAAGGTATATAAAAATCTGACTGGAGCGAGAGTCAATTTAACTTATTACCCCATTAAAGAAGAAATTGCGGGTATGGAGTTTGAAGCGATGAAAGTTGTGCGAATAAAAGTGAGTTAGTCTTAAACTTGTTATATAAGAGTTTTGACGTTGCTACCTGAGCAACTTACTGGCTTTGTGTTACATCGACGCTCATATCGAGAAACCAGCTATTTAACCGATTTATTTACTCTTGAACTAGGTAAAGTCAGTGCCGTTGCCAGAGGTGTCCGGGGGAATAAAGGCGACAAAAAAAGTTTATTGCAGTCATTTCAACCGTTGTTGCTATCGGTTTCGGGTAAACATGAATTGCGTAACCTTCATCAATTAGAATCAGCCGGATCCATGTTGCAACTAGTTGGTCATCAATTATTTTCAGCCATGTATTTGAATGAGTTACTCAATCGATTATTACCTAAAGAAGTCCCTCATCCTGAGTTATTTCTAGCCTATCAGCAAAGCCTAACATGGTTAGCGAATGGCGGAGATATCGAACCCTGTTTACGTCAATTTGAATTATCTCTGTTAGATGACATGGGGTATGGTATTGATTTAACAATCGAATATGAAAATGGAAAAACTGTCGAGCCTAATGTCGATTATTGTTTGGTCCTAGAAAATGGTATCAAACGTATTGATGTTAGTGCAAATGGTGCGCTAGGATCGAATCGATTCAGCGGAGAAGCATTGTTACAAGTGAGTCATCATATTTGGACGCCAAACAGTCTACAATGTGCAAAACGAATTACCAGAATGGCACTCTCACCGCTACTAGGTCGTAAACCGCTAAAGAGCCGAGAGCTGTTTCAACAAACTTGGAAGGCTGTAAAACCAGCTAATATTGGGAATGGGAAATGAAGGAAATTTTACTCGGTGTAAATATTGATCATATTGCAACCTTGCGCAATGCCAGAGGCACCGCCTATCCAGATCCTGTGCATGCAGCAGAAGTGGCCGAAAGAGCTGGCGCTGATGGGATTACGGTGCATTTGCGTGAAGACAGACGACATATTAATGATCGCGATGTACGTATTCTTAAACAAACCATTCAAACCCGCATGAACCTTGAGATGGCAGTTACCGAAGAAATGTTACTGATTGCAGAGCAAATAGGCCCCGAATTTTGTTGTTTGGTTCCTGAGAAGCGAGAAGAGTTAACCACAGAAGGCGGCTTAGATGTGGCGGGCAATCAATTAAAAATGAATGCTGCTTGTGCTCGTTTAGCTGCCGCGGGCATTTTGGTGTCGTTATTTATTGATGCCGATAAAAAGCAAATTGATGCAGCTGTAGAAGCAAAGGCGCCTTATATAGAAATCCACACGGGTCAGTATGCAGCAACTAACAATGATGCAGAACAACAAAAAGAGTTAGGTGTTTTGATCGCAGGTATTCAGTACGCACATTCAAAAGGCCTGAAGGTTAATGCTGGTCATGGTTTGCATTATCACAATGTAAAACCTATTGCGGCTATCCCTGAGTTGTATGAACTCAATATTGGCCATGCGATTATTGCCCGCGCTGCATTTGATGGTTTGCATCAGGCCGTGACAGATATGCGCCGATTGATGCAAGAAGCAAGAGCATAAGCGCCGTGGCGATTATGGGGCTGGGTACTGATGTAGTAGAAATAGCCAGAATTGCTAGTCAATTAGATAAGTCACAGCGTCTAGCAGAACGTGTATTAACGCCAACAGAAATGCAAAGCTTTAAGGCTCACAAATTCCCTGAACGGTTTTTAGCTAAGCGTTTTGCTGCCAAAGAAGCCGCAGTCAAGGCGCTAGGCACTGGCATTGGTAGTGGCGTCAGTTTTCAAAATGTGGAAGTGGTGAATTTGTCTTCGGGCCAACCCACACTTGTGTTTTCAGGTAAATTTGCTGAACTATGTGAGAAACATAATATCAGTCGTAGTTTTATCTCAATTTCCGATGAACAACATTATGCAATGGCCACCGTTGTTTTAGAGTCTAGCTAATTTTAACGGTCATAAAATTAATGGTCGTTAGCGCACTATTTTGGTGCCACTAAGGGCAAGTGTGATGCAACTATAATCAGTAACCCCGTTTTAGACCTCTTTATAGTGCAGATTTAGGCAATAAATATTGGCTCGTAATATGAAAGTCATATGAAAGTAATATGGAAAAACATAAAAAAATACGAGCTTATTATTTGAATCCAAGTGAAATTAAACGAGCTTTGTATGAAAAATGTGAACTTAGTTTATGTTATGCCACTCAATTATTGCTTAATTTACCTTGTCAGGTTTTGTTGAAGTAGGACAGATTTATATGGTTTCGATTCGCACAGTACACGAAGATCAACGCCCGCCCTTTGACCAATGGTTGGCAGGTTTAAACCTGCCTGAGGCAACCAAACAAAAACTCAGAGATGTATCCGATACGCCAGAGATATTGCTGATTGGGCAAGAGATGGTGGAAATCCTTCACGAATTACACATGGATGACGAAACCCTTCAAGCTGCGTTGATCTACCCCTATTGCCAAGTACATGAGTTGGATGAAGAGCAAATCACCGAACAGTTTGGTCAAGGAATTCAAAAGCTAATTGTGGGCGTCAGGCGTATGGATGCGATCAAATCTTTGCATACCCGTGCAAACAGTAAAAAGAAAAATGATGAAGTCCAGATTGATAACGTGCGTCGTATGTTGTTGGCTATGGTAGAAGATGTTCGGGCTGTGGTGCTTAAGCTTGCCGAACGTATTTGTACCTTACAAAAAGTCAAACATGAAGATGAAGAAACGCGGGTTTTGGTGGCTCGCGAGTGCGCAAATATTTATGCGCCGCTGGCTAATCGATTAGGTATAGGTCAACTAAAATGGGAACTGGAAGATCACTCCTTTCGCTATTTACATCCCAACACGTACAAACAAATTGCCTCGTTATTAGACGAACGCCGCGCTGACCGACAGCAATATATTGAGGATTTTGTGGGTGAATTACAAGAGGTACTCGATTCACAAAATATTAAAGTTAAGGTTTACGGTAGGCCTAAACACATTTATAGCATCTGGAAAAAGATGCAGAAAAAACATCTTGATTTTGAACAACTTTATGACATTCGAGCGGTGCGTATTATTGCTGATCGCCTGCAAGATTGTTATGCCGCATTAGGCGTAGTGCATGCCACGTGGAAACATATTCCTGATGAATTCGATGATTATATCGCTACGCCGAAGCCCAATGGTTATCAATCCATTCATACTGTGACTTTGGGTAAACAAGGTAAAACCATCGAAATTCAAATTCGTACCGCACAAATGCATGAAGATGCCGAGCTAGGTGTGGCCGCACATTGGCGCTATAAAGAAGGGACTACTTCAAGCCGATCTGGTTATGAAGAACGGATTAACTGGCTGCGTAAAATATTACTTTGGCAGGAAGAAGTCGCAGACAGTGGCGATTTAGTCGAAGAGTTACGTAGTCAGGTATTTGATGATCGTGTTTATGTGTTTACGCCTAGAGGTGATGTGGTTGATTTACCTCATGGTTCAACGCCGTTGGATTTTGCATATTACATTCACAGTAATGTCGGTCATAGATGTATAGGCGCAAAAATTGCTGGCAGGATTGTGCCTTTTACTTATGAATTACAAACTGGCGATCAAGTTGAAATTCTCACAGGTAAACGTTCAAACCCCAGTCGAGATTGGATGCACCCTGGCTTAGGTTATGTCTATTCGTCCCGTGCCCGTGCCAAAATTCAAACCTACTTTAAGAAACAAGATAAAGATAAAAACCAGCAAGCTGGTAAAGAATTACTCGATAGAGAATTGAGCAAAATCAATTTTGAGTCGAAGATGGCTAACGAAGCAACCACTCGTTTCAACATGCAAAACCTCGATGACTTGTATGCAGCCATTGGTGCTGGCGACATACGTATTATGCAGGTAGTGCACTTTTTACAACAAAAGTATGCACCTGAACCTGAATTAAAAATTAGGTCAAAAAAACCACAACCCGCTAAATTCAAAAAAGACAGTATAGTGGTGGAAGGAGTGGGAAATTTATTGAATCAAATTGCTGGATGTTGCCAACCGTTACCCGGTGAATCTATCTTAGGTTATATCACCCAAGGGCGTGGGGTGAGTGTGCATAGAGGAGACTGCGAACAACTCAATAACCTATTAGATCAACACCCAGAACGACAAATTGACGTTAATTGGGCCAGCAATTTACAAGCGGCGTTTCAAACCAAAGTACATGTTTTGAGCGATGACAGAGCGGGTATTTTAAGAGATGTCACTACGGTTATCGCCAACGAAAGAGTCAGTTTGCTAGGCGTAAACAGCATCAGTGATACTAAGCTCAACAGAGCTAAAATAGAATTAAGCCTAGAAGTAAAAGACCTATCCTGTTTGTCAAAAGCTATAAGCCGGTTGCAACTTATTAAAGGTGTTACTGAGGTATTTAAGGTCGATAAGTAATATGCAAAAAACTGATGCCAAGACCGGCCAATTGTTAGGTTTATTAGAGATTATGCAGCAATTACGCGCGCCTAAAACAGGATGTCCGTGGGATCAAAAACAAAGTTTTGAAAGCATAGTGCCTCACACAATTGAAGAAACTTACGAAGTGGCCGACGCTATTTTTAGTGGGAATATGCAAGATATCAAAGACGAATTGGGTGATTTGTTGTTTCAAATTGTGTTTTACGCGCAGCTTGGAACAGAGCAGGGCGAATTTGATTTTGAGGATATTGCTAAGGCCATCAGTGATAAGTTGATACGACGTCATCCCCATGTGTTTGCTGTGCCTCATGAGTGTGATGCAACGAAGCTTAAAGAAAATGAGCACAACACCCAAGATGAGCTCAACAATCAGTGGGAACAGATAAAAGCACAAGAACGCGCTAGCAAAAACGAAGAGATAGATACCAGTACCTTGGCCAATATTCCTCAGGGCATGACACCTTTACTGCGAGCACAAAAAATACAGAAAAAATGCTCTAAAGTTGGATTTGACTGGACTGAATTGCCGCCGGTAGTCGATAAAATTTATGAAGAAATAGAAGAAGTTTTAGCTGAAGTGAATACATCAGAACCTGATCAACAGGCCGTGGAGGAAGAGATTAGGGACTTATTGTTCGCAGTTGTAAACTTAGCCAGACATACCTCAGTCAACGCTGAAACAGCATTAATAAAAGCCAATCGTAAATTCGAAAAGCGTTTTAGGCAAGTTGAACAAGTGATTGAAAAACAAGGGCTTAGCATAGAATCTGCTAGTCTTCAGCAAATGGAAGCCGCTTGGCAGCACATCAAAAGCCGATAAATATACCCACCTTATATTCATTAATTTTATCTTTGCATAAACTTTTGGGCATAGACTTTCCGGTTCGCTAAACTTTTTACCTGAGATATAAAAAAGGCAGGATATAATGTAAATATCCTGCCTTTTAAAGTCATTTTTGATGATTATATTTTAGTTCTGAGTCTGAATACTAAGCCAAATAAACACAGCATTATCCATCCTAAACTACCACCGCCTGAAGAGTTTGATACAACAGGTGTTGGCAGAAAGACGGGGGGCGTCACGGGAGTAAAGACGACATTGCGCACAAAACCTTTATCATCACCTTCAAAGGCTGAGTCATCTTTAGTATACACCCAGCTAATGACATGAAATCCGGCTCCTAACTCTAACAAAGCACGGGTATCCTCGTATGTGGCCACGTCCACTTCACCGGTAATAAAATCGATCAATTGGTTGTCGATATAAAAGTCTAAGGTGTCAAAAGGATCACCCTCGGCGTCGGTGTTCTCTTCAGAGGACACGCCCCAGTTAAAGGTTAACGAGCCTTCCCCTTCTATTAAGGCTATCAATACACTTTCCTGACGATCGGATATCGCCCCACTCTCCACTCCACCTATGGTGTTGGCAATCCAAGGTAAATTACCCCCAGAAAACCATGACACCTGATCATTTGCGGGGCCAGCAACGCCAACCAACTCATTCGCAGCATCTAAGGCTTCACCTAGCAACACACTTTGACTGACGCTGACATTAGGGTTATCAGAGGTTATGATGACTTTTGCATTGTGATTACCGCTAAACGTAGGGCTATAACTTACGACTAATTGACAACTTGCATTGGCTGCTAGGTTATTACAGTTACTTGTATCCAGACTAAATTCGCTGTCGCCTTCGATAGCAAAACTCACATTAGTGCTTTCACTGGCATTATTTGCTACCCGTAATTCGACAATTGTTTCAAAGTTACGGGGAGTGCGGCCAAAGTCTTGCAATTGGTCAATTGCAACACCATCAGTGATGGTGTCTATCCACTCTTTAAATTCGGATACCCGAGTGTAAACACCTGGATAGCCTGCTGCTGCACAGCCAAAGCCCCAACTCACGATACCGACTTGTAGCACCTCGGAACCGGTATTCACCACTAATGGCCCACCACTGTCTCCCTGACATGAGCCTCTTCCTCCTTCTGATACTGCTGCACATATCATGACGTCGCTAACATTAACGTTGTCTGCAGGTCTGCCAAAACTTTCGCCTAATGCTTCTCTGCACTGAGCGTTGGTCGATAGCCGTAAGTCAACTTTATGTAATATATCTGGGAAATCAGACGTCGGGCCCTCATTCGGAGCATAACCTTCACGACCACCCCAGCCGGCTACTGTTGCTAGGCTGTTTTCAATGGCATACTGATTCGTTAAGGCTGAGTCTGCAATTTGTACCGCTGCTGGCGCATTAATTGGAGCAGAAACAAGCTCTACAAGGGCAATGTCGTTATCAAATTCTTCATTATCATAAAGAGGATGAATATAGATATTGGCAATATCCATAGCATTTTCGGCCCCGTCGGATAAATCATATTCCCCTACGTTCATTTTAAATCGAGTGATGTCAGCATTATCCACACAGTGAGCTGCGGTAAGCACCCATTTATCGCCTAAAAACGAAGCACCACATGAGGCGTCTTGTTGTAATTCAGTGGTTTCACTGACTGATAACGAGGCGATACTGCCGACTTGTTCTAAAAGAGCAAAGCCATCGTCTCGGGTGATAGCGACAACAGGAATGGTGCCCGCGTATTCATCTCCCAGAGTGCCAGAAATATTGCCAATTTCTTCATTGTTATAAATAATGGCACCAGTACCACCGCCGGCTTCGCAATTGTCTGCTTTTTCAGAAAAATTAACATCGCCGCGCTCTATCAAACACACCTTACCGGTTGCATCAATACAGACTGCATCACCAATTCCGCAAGCAATGATTTCACCGCTGGCTTGACCACCAACACCAGACGTAAAGGATCTTGTTTCGTAATTGACGTTGTTGACACTCAGTGATGTTGCTAACTCATTAAAAGTGATGACATAGGCTGTCATCCACGGCCAGTTCTCTTGGATGGCTTCTTCACCACCAACAATACGTGTTTCAGCAATTTGATTATTCACTTTGTTTGAAGGTGATAACGGGCTTTTTGCCGCCACTGCAAAGCCACAAATTAAAATTAAGGCAGTGGTGATACCCGTTTTCAAAAAACTATTCATCAAAAATACTCCAAGTGACTTGCTCACAAATTTTATACTGCATTCGGTCATATTAAGTTGCGTACACAAAATTAATAGACCGCTATAGTCGATGTTTATTTCCAAAGTTTCAACTGGATTATTGGTCAAAACCTGTTTGGATTTAACGACACCTCTACGAAAGTCTCTCATCCCAACATAATCATAAATACGGATTGGTATTAATCGATAATCCAAAGGTCAGCAAGATTAGGAATAACTAATCTTGCTCGTAGCAGCAAGTGTCATAGTATCACTAGCATCTTTAAAGGCTTATATTAAGGTCATACCTAAGACATAAATTTCATAACCGTAAAAAAACTAGGTATGTTTTTTGTTAAAATGAAATGATTCAAAAGAACTTTTTTTCTACAGAGTCGGTATAAGAGTGGACAACACTTATAACCCTTCAAAAACAAAGGACATTTAGTTTCATGCAATTTTTCCGTACCCTCATTATCCATATTGTCGTTTTCTTTATTGCCATAGGCGTTGTTTGGGCAGGCGGTGATGGTGGCCAGTTTTTAAACGCTGGTTTTGAAACTGGGCTGACTATTTTTGCAAGTTGTGCGTTGATTGCCTTTATTGTGCAATGGGTAGCCCTTATCCCCGCTTATTTACTTAAAACAGAGCATTTTTATGATTTAACCGGGGGGGCAACTTATTTGGCCGTCATCATTGTAGCTTTTGTACAAAGTGAACCCCATGATATACGTTCGATAGTCCTGACTTGTGTGGTTGCTATTTGGGCGATCCGCTTGGCCAGCTTCCTGTTTCTAAGAGTACGAAAACAAGGCTCAGATAGCCGTTTTGATGATATTAAAATAAATTTCTGGAGCTTTTCTATCGCATGGTCGGTACAAGGATTATGGGTACTGATTACAGCAGGTGCAGCAATAGCCGCGATTACATCTAGTCAAAAGGTTGATTTTGGCTGGTTTGGAGCCTTAGGTTTGTTGCTTTGGCTGCTTGGATTTTCAATGGAAGTGGTAGCAGACAATCAAAAGCGTGTCTTTAAACAGCAAAAAAACACTCACCAAGAATTTATTCAAACCGGATTGTGGGCACGGTCACGTCATCCCAATTATTTTGGTGAAATATTGTTATGGATAGGGGTAGCAATTATTGCTTACCCTGCTTTATATCAATGGCAAGTGGTGACACTTATATCACCATTATTTGTGATTTTGTTATTAACCAAAATCAGTGGGATTTCACTACAAGAAGAGCAAGCCAACAAACGCTGGGGCGATAACACCGATTACCAAGCCTACAAAAAACGGACTCCCGTTTTGATCCCAAAATTGTTTGGGTAGTCATTTAAAAAGTAAAATAAAAAATTTTAACCACAGAGGCTTCGCTCACAGAGAGCACAGAGGACAATGAAGAAGAAAGACCAAAAAAGTAATTGTATTGTTTTTCTCTGTGCACTCCTTTTCCTTGTGGTAAATATTCCTTTCTAATAGTGTCCTTCTTAATTTGAACATTCATACCTAAAGTCTTTGTTATTAAACACGATAACTAAAGTATCTCTTTCTTTTTGCAGCGATAACCTTTTGCTCGACTCGGTCAATACAAGTCAATCTGATCATAATGCGAGTACCGAAGCGTTAATATCAAGTGACAATGAGCTAAACGGTACGATTAATCGTGCCGCGAGTGAAGGGGCGAAATTTACGTTAATGATGGCGATGCTCGAACAAGCATACATCCATCGACCCCACATCGAAGCCTCAAAACAGATAAATCAAAGTGCTGAGGTCAGTGCAGAGATTAATCCTGACTTCCATCATTATCGCGCCAGTCCGTTAAGTGCCAATGATTCATCCTGGCAAACCTGCCAACAGACCAGTCAGTTGATACACACAGGGAAACTTCTTTCTGCTCAGCTTTGGTTGGCTTTACATCCTGAACCTTTATCTCAATACAACCAATCAGATAGAATTGATGCAGATGTAATCGCAAACTGCAGCATCAATACTCAATCACGTATGCAGGCTCAAGAAAAAGTGGTGACTGTAGATGAAACTGGGTTATATGATATTTTGCAGGAACTAGAGCCCATTTCTGCTCAGGCATTGTGTAAGGTCAGCTAAAATCATCCTTTGATTTGTCTTTAAATTTCGGCAACCCTGTGGCGATCGCGATGATACCAAAGACTAATATCAACATCGGATACCAGCAATAAGGTGTTAGCGCCAAAGGTGATAAACCTGCAAGACTAGCGGCAACTAATAGTTGCCCGCCATAGGGGACTAGACCTTGAAATCCACAAGAGAAAATATCTAGTAAGCTCGCCGTGCGCCTTGGATCTAAATCATATTGTTCACCTAGATCTTTGGCGATAGGGCCAGTTGAGACTATCGCAATTGTGTTGTTGGCCGTGGCTATATCTAATGCGCTGACCAAGACTGCAGTACCGTATTCAGCCCCTTTTTTAGTGGTGATGCGTTTGGTGATGTTGCTGACTAACCACTGCATGCCACCATAGGCTTTCATTAATGCCACTATGCCACCAATCATTAGCGCAATGGCGACCATATCTTGCATCCATCCCATGCCTTTTTGTATGCTTTGCAACATTGATGGCAAGGTAAATAACCCTTTTGTTAGGCCAATGATACACGCGCTGCCAATACCTATGCCTAACACGCCTATGACGTTGACTCCGGATAGTGCGCAGCCAATGATCAACAGATAAGGCAATATTAGCCAACCATCGTAATCGTTAGATGTGATCACTGCGCTGCCATCAATATCTACAAACATCAGTAGCAGAGCAGTTAAGCATGCCGCAGGTAATACAATAATTAAATTTGCTTTGAATTTATCTCTAAGTTGCACCCCTTGAGTACGAGTGGCAGCAATGGTGGTGTCAGAAATAAAAGATAAGTTATCACCAAACATCGCACCACCAATGACTATGCCCACAGCAAGAGGAATGGGTACACCAAGGCTTTCGGCTAGGCCAATACCAATAGGTGTAATGGCGGTGATCGTGCCCATAGAGGTACCCATGGCGAAGGCAATAAAACTGGTAATTACAAACAATCCGGGTAATAAATAAGCAGTAGGCACATAATTGAGTGCCCAATTGACTGTGGCATCACGGGCGCCTATGTCGATGGTGACCGCATAAAAAGCCCCGGCCAGTAAAAAGATTATCGCCAGTAAAATAATGGTTTTATCGCCACCACCCCGACAAAAAATATCGACTTTTTCAGCAATAGATAAGCTTGATGTGGTGTTGTTAAGCAACAAGGCAAAGCCTGCTGATATCGCAAAAGCAACCAGAATAGGCATGGTCGAAAAGTTTTGTGTTAACACACCGCTACCAATCACTAAGAGCATAAATAGTAGTATGGGTGTTAACCCTAAAAAATGTCCCTTTGGCGGTTTTTGCATCCGGTATTACCTTTAAATATATTAGCTAAAACAAAAAGATAATGTTAAAGCAAAGAACCAGAGTGACAACCGTTAAAAGTTGCTCTGGGGCGGATATCTGGATTATCTAAGGAGTATGAGAGCCAATTTATATTTCGGTATCGGATACAGAAAAATCCAAAGCATCTGCATAGGCGAACAAGGAGGGCGCGCCACCGGTATGCCAAAAAAGGACCTCGTCACTTTTTCCTATCTTGCCTGAACGAATCAGATGAATTAGCCCGGCCATGGCTCTTCCAGTATAAACAGGATCTAATAATATCCCTTCAAGTTTGGCGGTTAATGCAATGGCCTCATTCTCTTGTGGTCCAAGAACACCATAACCATCACCCACATAATCTGAATTTAAAATTAGGTCATCTTTTGAGAAGCTATAATCAAGGCCTATGAGTTTTGCGGTGTTATTAACAAGCTGTGTAATAAGTTGCTCAAATGGCAGGGCAGCATTGGTTTCTTTGTCTATGTTGATACCCACTAATTCAAACGCTTTGTTGTAAATGTGTTTACCTAGAATTAAGCCCGCATGGGTACCTCCCGAGCTTGAAGCAAACACCACATGAGAAAATTCACGTCCTTTTTTTTGCTCTTGCAACTCTGCAATAGCATCAATAAAGGACACAGCTCCCAACTCATTAGAACCTCCATATGGCACTAGGTATGGTTTTTTACCCGCAGCTTTGAGTTGTGAAAATATGCGGGCTATATCTTCCCCTTTTCGATTCGTTCCTGTCCAATGAATGTGACAATCGAAAATATGATCTAATAACAAATTTCCTTGGGCTTTAGGTGGTGCTTCCCCGCCGAGTAACAAATGACATGCCATGTTTAGTTTAGCAGCCGCTGCGGCAGTTTGACGGCAATGGTTAGATTGAGCAGCACCCGCTGTAATGACGGTATCGCAGCCTTGCTTTAATGCGTCAGCCAATATGTATTCCAGCTTTCTTGTTTTATTTCCACCTAAAGCCAGACCTGTGAGATCATCTCTTTTCATGAATATCTTGGGGCCACCTAGAAAGTGACTTAATCTTGATAGTTCAACCAGTGGGGTAGGGAAAAAACCTAAAGACGTTTTCTCAATGTGTTTTATGTGCATAGGCTGCCTCATATTTACCAGTAATATTATTGGAGTATATACTTTACAGTGCGTATCGCTATGCGCATAATAAGTAATGGAGAATAATGTGAGTGATTTAGAATGAGCGCTATTTACGATGTTAATGCACCTAAAAAAGCCACTAATTTAAGTCTCAATAGTGACTTATTACTAAAAACCAGAGCGTTAAATATTAATTTGTCTGCCACGCTAGAGCAAGCGTTACAGGACAAACTTAAAGCAGTTGAGGCAGACAAATGGCAAAAAGAACATGTGCAGGCTATTGCTGTATACAATCAATTTGTTGAAGAAAATGGTTGTTTTAGCGATGATTATCGAGATTTTTAATGGCGCAGTTTGATGTGTATGCTAATCCAAGCAAAAAGGGTAGGCAGGCATATCCTTTAATCGTCGATGTTCAGAATCCAATAATTGAGGGATTATCAACTCGCTTGGTCATTCCACTTACCAATCAAAAATATTTACAACATCAAACTTTGGCAAAACTGACACCAGACATTGAATATGAAGGCCAAATTTATTTACTCCTGACACCACAACTTACTTCTATGCCTTCCCATTTATTAAAAGATCCCATTGGCACGATAAAATCCTTAAGAAATATCGTTGTAGACGCAATAGACTTTGCTTTGACTGGGGTGTGATGTTTTGGCTTTGCAAGTTAAGAAAGCTAAGAAAGTCAAAAACTCTATCCAACAAGTTCTAGGTTAACTGACATGCAAATTGAAGATCCGTGTTTTACTCGTTTTACTGAGTCTATTGAAAAATATGACTTACCCGAGCGATTTACATTTCCATTCTATTACCAGCCACACCCTTTGTGTGTCTTGGCAGTAGAACATTTACAGCGCCACCTTGAGACCCAAACTCAATGGCAACACAACTTTGGTTTGTTTGATGATCCCACTAATATCATTGGTAAAATGTTTGGTGTGTTGTTGGTTAAAAATGTGCAAGGAGAACTAGGTTTTATAGCTGCTTTTTCAGGTAAGTTAGCCGAGCAGAATCATATTCATGGTTTTGTGCCACCAGTATTTGATTTATTGGCCGAAGACAGTTTCTTTTTGGCAGACAAAGTGGCTATAAATAAACTAAATGAAGAGATAAAGGAGCTAGCAAACACACCAAAATTTTTAGTGTTAACACAACAGTTAATCACATTAGAAGCAGAACATGCCCAGCAGTTATCTGCGCTCAGGAGTGAACTAGTAGAAAACCGTAAAACCCGTAAAAAACAGCGACAGACTCTGCAGAGTATTAGCGATAAAAACCAAGATAAAACTGTCACAGAGAAAGGTCTACAAGAGCTAGCTCAGCAAAGTGTGCATGATAAATGGCGACTCAAAGAATTAAGCGAACATTCGCAACAATCAATCTGGCAACTACAGGGAAAAGTAAACGAATTCACTGACCAAATTGCAGAATTAAAGTTACAACGAAAAACCCTTTCTGCGGGTTTACAAAATAGAATATTCAGCCAATACCAGTTTCTGAATAAACAACGCGAGCCTAAAAGTCTGCTGGATATTTTTGCTGAGACAGCACTTAAAACCCCACCGGCCGGGGCAGGAGAATGTGCGGTGCCCAAGCTGTTACAATACGCCTTCAAACATCAACTAACACCCCTAGCAATGGCCGAATTTTGGTGGGGAGTTTCGCCCAAATCAGAAGTGAAAAAACATCAGCAGTACTACCCCGCCTGCACAGGTAAATGTCAGCCCATTTTAAAACATATGTTGGCCGGTATGCAGTTGGATGAAAACCTATTAATTTTTAATTACGGAGAAAGTAAACTTTTAGACATCATCTACCAAGACGAAGACATCTTGATAGTGAACAAACCCACTGAGTTTTTATCAGTGCCTGGAAAAGAAATATCCGATTCGGTCTATCAGCGAATAAAACAGCAATACTCTGACGCGACTGGGCCACTCATTGTGCATCGGCTGGATATGTCTACCTCGGGCTTGATGGTGGTAACACTTAACGCTCAGGCCAATAAATATCTGCAAAAACAATTTATTCATCGAGAAGTGCACAAACAATATGTGGCGTTAATAGAAGGGTTGCCGCTACAGGATAAAGGTGAGATAAAGTTACCTTTAAGAGGTGATTTTTACGATCGGCCGAAACAAATTGTTTGTGAGCAAGATGGAAAACCAGCTCACACCTTGTGGCAGGTACTTGAACGTTATCCAGAGAAAAATCAAACCAGAGTGCTGCTTACACCACACACTGGCCGGACCCATCAACTAAGAGTGCATTGCGCTCATGCTGAGGGTTTGAACATGCCTATAGTGGGTGATGATTTGTATGGAACACGTGGTAGACGCTTACATTTGCATGCGCAAAGTTTAGAAATTACCCATCCTGTTAGCAAAGAAGTCATGACCTTTAAAGTTGATGCAGAATTTTAAGTGTTGAATTTTTCGTTAAGAAATATACCGGGTAGTCGTTGAAAATATTTATGAATTTATCTAGGAGATAAACCCACTATTTGCCGCTGCTGGCCCTACCTTCAAATAAGTCGACACCTTTTCCTGAGAATTGTTGGTGTAATCTTTAATTCAAATATGGGTATAAATACCTATTACTATTAGTGCGAGACTCCGATATTTTAAATCCAAATAGTTTTATGTGATTACTTACTAATAGCAACCTGCTTGTCATTAGTCTGCAAGTCTGCATCGTTTTTCATTAGGTGAAATGTGTTACTAAAAAATTGGATTGTTCTGACTATCGTCTCCTTAGTGTCTCTGATGCTCGTTTTTCAACAGCAAGGATTATTTGCGTGTTTGGTCATGATTTGTTTGTCTGCCTGGTTTGTTTTTCAAAATGAGAAGACATCTGCCTCTTCGAATGATGATTCTTTAGATGTGATTGATCATGAGTTGGCTGCCGCTGATTTTAAGTTAAAATTAAATACCTTGATGCATGAAGTTGCCCCAACACTTGATGAAACCAAGCAGAGTATCCAGGACATCTATTCTACTCAGGAAGATGCAGTCATGACTTTATCTATGGCCTTTATAGAGTTGCAGGGATTTATTGATCAGCAAAGCACTAACATCAGCAGTCTTATCAGAATAGAGTCAAGCGTTGAAGGGACAGACAGTGAAGTACTCTACAGTGACAGTATGCGGGCGTTTGCTCATAGTACTGAAGGCATATTAGATCAATTTATTAAGTCTACCGTTGAGATGTCGGCCTCTTCTATGGAGCTTCTTGAGAGCGTTAATGAAATACATTCAGACGTCCCTAAAGTATTAAAAACGTTGCAAGACATTGATGGCATTTCGTCTCAAACTAATCTTTTAGCACTGAATGCAGCAATAGAAGCGGCCCGAGCCGGTGAGCATGGCCGTGGTTTTGCGGTTGTAGCAGACGAAGTTCGCAAATTATCTTCTCGTTCAGCTAAATTTAGCGATGAGGTTCAAAAACAACTGAAGAGTATTAGCGAGCGTATCTCTGCGCTTACAGCACAAGTGGGGGTACTTGCCTCTTATGATGTGAGTTATGTGATTAAAGCCAAGAAAGATATCCATATCGCCCTAGACAGCATCATTAAAAAAGCTGAATCCGATGCAAATATAACCCAAGGCCTAGATCAGCTATCACAGCAACTAGAAGAAGCGCTTTCAAAAGCTATCCGAGGTTTGCAGTTTGGAGATATTAATGGTCAACATCTATTATATGCCAAGGATACATTGGGGTTTGTGAATGAACTTTTAAAATCTATTGACGATAAAAATATAGACAATTTAATCTCTGAGATTACACATTATTTACAAGATGTTCGTGAAAAAAGACTCCATTCCCATAACCCAGTGTCTGCGTCTAGCATGGACTCTGGTGACATCGAACTGTTTTAACAATATTTAAGGCCAAACTATGTCCGACTCCTATACTATTGCTATCCCTGAAAGATTTGACTTTAGTCAGCATAAATCCTTTACCGAGCAATCAAATCGACTCATTCAGGACGAGCAAATTAAAACCGTGATTTTAGACTTTTCAAGAACATCCTATCTGGATAGTTCGGCGCTAGGTATGCTGGTTTTAATGAAAAAAAAAGCCAAAGCAAAATCAATTCACATCATCATTCGAGGGGCCAAGGATAATGCAAAAGATATTTTACTGATTGCTAATTTCAAAAAGATATTTGAGATCCAAGACTAAATATGAACCCAAACGCTTTAGTAAATAAAAAAATACTTGTGGTTGATGACGACACTATTTTTTTTCAAATGATAAGTTATTTTCTGCAAGGCCTCTGTGTTCTTAGTGAGTCAGCCGTAACGCTTGAACAAGCGCTAAAAAAGCTTAGTCAGAAAACATACGATTTTATTTTGATTGACAGTTATTTACCCGATGGTTCTGGTTCAGAGCTGGTTCCAGTTATCAATGCACTAGAATACACAGTGCCTATGATCATGGTGACCGGCAATGATGACCAAGAATATATGCAAGCCTGCTTTGAAGCTGGCGTATCTGATTATGTGCTCAAACCTGTGAATCTAAAATTGGTGTGGCTAAAAATACAACGTTGCTACAATTCTCATATTTTGGAGCAACAGCTTCAAAGCCAAAATAAACAACTCGAATTTTTACTAGACGGAAAACGTAGGGAAGAAAACTTGGTAAGGCATGTGTATAAACATTTAGCACAGCTAAACGATAAAGTCGAACGAGCTGTGCAGTGCCATATGCAGGCATCCAACATGTTTAACGGTGACTTTTTTGTATCGGCAGCTGCGCCTAATGGAAACAAAATACTCACATTAGTGGATGCAACAGGTAACAGTTTGGCGGCGGCAATCAGTGTTTTACCCTTAGTGTCGGCTATCCGCGCTATGGTCAAAAAAGGATTGTCACTAAGCCATCTTATTCACGAAATTAATACCAAGCTATACAATGAGATCCCTGATGATCGATTTATTGCCGGTATAGGCGTAGAGTTTAATGCCCATAGCAATGAAATTTCCATTTTTAATGCTGGCATGCCAGAAGCAATATTACTCGATTCCGATTGCAATATATTGCAATACATTAAATCCAAGTCAATGCCGCTGGGTATTTTAGATGCACAGGATTTTTCCCCCAGCATTGACACAATCAAAGCTGATGCTGGGCTCTTTTTATTGCTATATAGCGACGGATTGATCGAGCAGGAATCGGCGGAAAAAACATTGTTTGGCAAGCAAAGCCTTGAGCAAGTTATCAATCAGTGTCAGGTACCTACCGACTTGGTTAACTCATTAGTTAAAGCGTTTGAACAGCACACAGGTAAACAAACAGTTACTGATGATGTTTCGATTAGCTGTATTAATTTTGATATGTTGAGAGAGTCTTCGGAGACGGTCGATGCCAGTAAGCAAAATGCTCAAGTAGGGGACTTGAATTTCTCTCTGGATTTAAATGGGAGCTTATTAGCGCAAGTAGACATTTTGTCTGTAATAGATTCAGTATTGAGTCACTGCCAAGTCGATGCCTCATTGCGCAAGAAAGCTTTTACTGTTTTTGCTGAGTTAGTCAACAATGCTCTTGACCATGGGGTGCTTTCATTAGAATCATCGTTAAAAAATGATTACAGTGGATTTGCGGAGTATCTGGAAAAACGTGAGTTAGCTCTTGGTGATTTATCGCAACAAGATAAGCTTTCAATTGATCTAAAATACTCGAATAAATCTGGTGAAATGCAGTTTGATATTAAAGATAGTGGCAAAGGTTACCAACCGTTAATCGTATCTAAAGAAAACCCTGCTCTTTCGGGAAGAGGATTGGGGTTAATTGAAAAGTTAACCAAAGAATTTACTGTCAATACATCAGGTAATGGGAGCTCTGTTGTCATTAAGTAACCACATCTAAAAGTGATAAATGTTAGGCGCGTGCTCCGCTCAATATTTGAGCCTGAGCAAACACAGAAACCTTTTTTTCATGACAGTAGGTTATTCAGCAGACAGCGTGTTTTTGCTAGAATATGTGGTCTGAACGCCAGCCGCCTCGCGCCGGCCATCGCTGTATATAGCGAAGACCAGTGCAAAACACATTAAAACCATCACAATCGAAAACGGTAGCGCGCCAATTACCATGGCCGTCTTAATGGCCCCCGTACCGCCAGATATCAGCAGACCCGCTACCACAAGCCCAAGGGCTGCACCCCAGAACAGGATATGTGGCCGAGCTTTGGGACCTTCGTCGCCACCCGCGTTGATGGTGTTCACGATCAACACCGCTGAATCAGCTGATGTGACAAGAAACGTCATCAGTAGGACAACAATCAATAGGGCCATACCCCATGCTAACCATTCACCGATTGGCGCTAGCATGAATTCTGTCATGGCAAAAATTTTGTCAGCATTGGCCGCATTAAAGATCACACCGTTGGCGCCACCATTTAATTCCAGATCGATGGCAGTTCCGCCGGCCCAAGCGAACCAAACAAAACACATCAGTGATGGCACAAACATCGCTCCAAGCACAAATTCACGGATCGATCGCCCACGGGATATACGCGCCAGGAACAATCCTACAAAAGGTGCAAATGCGATCCACCATGCCCAGTAAAACACTGGCCACCAGCCCTGCCACTGTGTCAGTAAGAATGCCTCTGATCCTTGAACGCCATCTGTGGTCCAGACATTAAAGCTCATCTGTGGCAGTGCGATCAGATAATCCCAAATACCAAGGAACATCGCAGAGCCACCAAAAAAGGTTGCGCCAAAGATGATAAAAAATCCCAATAGGATGATCGACAGAAACATGTTGATATTGGACAGCCATTTTATGCCTTTGCCCACTCCCGACAATGCGGACAATGTCGATGCCCCCATGATCATGACCAAAGCGACAATAATACCAAAAGTGGATGCCTCGCCTTCGGGATTTACCAGACCGCCAATGCCTATTCGTGTTAATCCTGCAACAAACTGTTCTACACCAAACCCAAGTGTCTGTGCCACACCTAAAATGGTCGCTACAACGGCTACAATATCGATAAAGTGCCCCAAGGGTCCAGACAGCGCCTTGCCAAACAAGGGCGTCAGTGATGAACGAATGGTCAATGGCAATGCACGACGATAGCTAAAGAACGCCATCGACAGGCCAGCAATCGCATAGCATGCCCATGCACCTAATCCCCAGTGAAGGAAAGACCACTTGTATGCCATGCGTACATTGTTTTGGGCACCGCCTGTGGTTAGTCCTTGAATGACCTCAGGGTTATTGGCGAAATGGGTAACGGGTTCGGCCACTGCCCATGTCAACATGCCGACACCAATCCCAGCACTGAACATCATCGAAAACCATGAAAAATTCGAAAATTCAGGTTTCTCGCCCGGCTGCCCCAGATTCAGCCGACCCGCTGTAGGCCAAAGTGCCAAGGCGATACATACAATGACAAAAAGGGCGACAACCCAGATGTACCAAGCTGCGAAATTAGCCAAAATAAGCGTGTTCCAATCCCCGAGTATCTTCCCCGCATTGACTGGCCAAAAGATTGCCCAAACAACAAGGGCACTAATAATGATTTTACTAACGACTGTCACATCGAGGCTGAATCCACGATAAAAACCAGTTGTCGCGAGCTTAATAGGAAGTTCTGATAAAGCTGGTTTTGGTGCCATGATTGTTTTCCCATTGTCTATTCTTATTGGGATTAACTAGACACCCAAATGAAATAACTAGCTGACTAAGATAGCACGATTGTGCAATTTATGACATCGAGCCCTGTTTGTGGAGCTAGACCGCTTACTCTTAGATGGTAAACTGGTTAAAAATTCTACATTGTGGTTTGTTGGTGTGGGAGGACTTTATCAATACGCAAACTAGTAGTAGAAGAGCATAACTTTCTCTGTAAATTGCTCAACTAAATTCATGAAAGAACCGATGAGCATTGCGTCCAGAGATAATCAAATCATCGGCTTGGTCATCGATTAAATGTGTAATGGCCCCACTAGTTCGATGACCCTTTCTATCTTATATTTCTATTATGCCATTCTCGGTCTGACTTTTTTCTTTGGAATCTTTAGAAGTAAAAACTCTGTAATGGCAGCTATACAGACCCAAGCTATAAAAAAATTTATTAGAGATCTTGACTCAATCGGCTGTTTTGTCTGTTTATGCTGCTTTACCTACAGTAAATTTAGTATCTGCATCACGCAATAAATACAAGGCAAAACAGGCAGCCCACATTGGCCATGCAGCAAAAAACAAGAGATTATTAAAAGCATCAAAATACTGGGGGAATGATGCCAAGGTTGAACCACCATGTAATAAAAAGATAAGTCCGTAAGTGATGCGTTTTTTAATACCGGCGACGAAGGCAAAAACCAGAACAAGTTGCAGAGCGCCTAAGAGGTAGGCAATGTTTTCACCTAAACCTGAAATCGCATAAAAATGTTCGAAGATTTTGATGCTATGACTTGGGTTAACGAACTTGTCTATGGTCCACATTAACATGACAACAAATACCCCCAGTCTTAACGCTAATAAAGACCACTGCAATCGGTTACGAATATCATTAGAGATGGGTTCGTTAGAGATACTTTCACTCATTTAAATTCCTTGATTTGTATTATTTCAGACTAAAGATTTAGCGATTATTCGCTAGTTGATTTGATTAAAGCTATGGCTAAAAGCACAAGGCAGACGTTCTTAAAAACGTCGTCTCTGCAGACTACTTAGTAGCAGACACTGCAACAGACCGTGTTAATTGAAATTTATTACAATTATATATTCATTCACCTTTATGGATGAGATGAATGGCAGTGGTGAGTCTTAAAATAAGTCTATTATTGTTGAAACTTTAAAGGCGGAAAAGCAGTGGCGGTGCCACCAAAGCGGGTATCGGTAAAGCCGATTTTTCTTATCCTCTTACGATGGGTGATGAGATGGACACTCCCTATTACGGCGTCAATGCGCCAAAATAGTAGTTTCAACCCAACTATTTACATAGGGAGTATCCAAGATGAAGCTTAGAACAATAGGTATTGATTTGGCAAAGAATGTATTTCAAGCATGTGGTGTAAATGAGCATATGAAACCACAGTTTAATAAACGGTTAAAGCGTCATGAGTTACTCGATTTTATGCGCCAGCAAGCACCAACGATGGTGGTGATGCAAGCCTGTTATTCATCCCATTACTGGGGGCGAGAAATGACCAAATTAGGTCATAATGTGAAGCTTATCCCCGCTCAACATGTCACGCCTTTTGTACGGGGCAACAAGAATGATCCGAATGATTCATTTGCTATAACAGAAGCGAGCCAGCGGCCCTATATTCGTTTTGTGCCTGTGAAAACCGAGTTCCAGCAGGAGATATTATGCTTGCATCGTATTCGAGAACGACTTATCAAAAATAAAGGCGCTCTGAGCAATCAAGCTAGGGGCTGTTAAGTGAGTTTGGCGTGGTGTTTCCTTGTGGTCATAAAGCCCTTTTAAATGGATTAAACGCGGAGACCGTTATTTACGCAAACAATTAGTACACGGTGCAAGGTCGGTTGTGAGTCGTGCAGCTAAAAAAACAGATCCATTATCATTATGGGCAACGAAGCTTCGCGTCACCAAACCGTTTAATAAGGTGGCAGTCGCCATGGCGCATCGCCTTGCCCGTTTAATTTGGATATTGCTCACGCGCCAAGAGCACTACAGGGCTACGCCAACCGGTGTGAGCGGATAGCATGCAACAGTTTACGTTATCTCGGCCTTGCTCAATTCCGAACTGGACAAAGGCACAAAGCCTGTGTGGGTGTTGTGGAAGGCAAGACTCGGGATAACACTTAGTTTACTCTCACCAGCTTAAGTCATATTTGATGAAGAAAACGGTCTACCCTACCTCATCAAAGCCAGACTATGACAAGGATTATTAATCCGTGTGGGTGTATTTTAAGGCGATAAGGTACGCGGTACCCGGCACGGACTCCATCAGAGGCCTGAAATGATAAAACCATTTCAATTTAAGAGCCTGAATATATGTCAGAACTAAGCCAACTTAAGACCTTGATTCAAATTGAGAAAGCTGGGGTAAAGAAGAAAAACAGAAGGACTTTTGTACTGCTTCGCAGCACAAAAGCGAACACTAATACGTTGACTTCGCGGGAGTGTCCATATATGTCAAGGTAATTAGAACATACCCATCACTTAATGCTTGTTGATTTGGCTGTGATTGAGTACTTTACTACTTTGGGTGTCTAGTTTAGGTCTCTTTTATTATCGGGGCATGTAAGCTTGTTTACTCTGTTACCACTTTGTTATCTGTTTTCGTCAATAGGCGCTGCTATTTCTTTGGTTATTACAGAGTTTATTGTTACAGCCTTGATGCTAAAAGAAGTTTTAAATAAAAAAAGTAACTATTCAGCCTCATGAAAATATATTTTGACGATCCCAGCGATCGTATTGACTGATCCCGCTAGGATGTCAGACTTGCCTTAATATCACTTTAGTTATTAACCAATGAAGATTGACGGCATTGAAATCGACAGTGTGATCGATTCAACAAAAAAGTTGCTTACAGAGGATAAATCAATTTCGCCGGCCTTAAGAGCGGCAATTGAATTGATCATGCTGGTTGTGTCTTTGCTTGCTAATCGATTAGGACTAAATAGCCAAAACAGCAGTAAACCACCCTCCACAGATTTTGATAGAAAGAAGAATTCAAGGACTAAATCTGACAATCCGGCCGGCGGCCAGAAAGGGCGGGAGGGTAAAACGCTGAGCCCGTTCGAAGAGCCCGATGTAGTCAAGGATATTCCCGTAAACAGGGCGCTATTGCCTCCTGGGAAGTATCGTGATGCTGGCGTCCAGTGTCGTCAAGTGGTTGACATAGAAATATCACGCATGGTCACCGAATACAGAGCGCAAATACTGCTCAACGAAACAGGCAAGAAATTCACAGCTGAGTTTCCACAAGGTGTTAACAGTGCTATCCAATATGGCGATGGCATTAAAGCGCACGCGGTTTACCTGTCACAATATCAATTGCTGCCTTATAAACGTATTGAAGAGTATTTTTCCGATCAACTCAATATTCCGATCAGTGCGGGAACCTTGTTTAACTTCAATCAAAAAGCGTCAGATTTAATTGAGCAAACAGGTGCCGCGGATCGGATCAAAGCCGCACTACGAGCATCACCCGTGCTGCATGTTGATGAAACAGGCGTCAACATTAACGGCAAGCGGCGTTGGTTACATTGTGCCTCATCACTTACCTGGACGTATTTCCATGCCCACGATAAACGTGGGAAAGAGGCCATGGATGCGGCCGAGATACTGCCATGCTTTACGGGCATTCTGTGCCATGACCACTGGAAACCTTACTACAAATATATCCTATGTGAACATTCTCTGTGCAATGCCCATCATTTGAGAGAATTGGAAAGAGCGTGGGAGCAAGACAAGCAGAAATGGGCCAATGAAATGCGTGCACTGCTGACCAAGCTTTGTCAGGACGTGAAGGATAATGACGGTAAGTTAACGCCAGAGTCTGCCCGCGTCGCCAGAGAACAGTACCGTGAAATACTCTTTGAGGGTGATAAGGAGTGTCCGCCACCAAATGAGGAGGACCGACCAGCAGGACAACGGGGTCGTTTAAAACGAACCAAAGCGCGCGCCTTGCTTGAACGGCTCAGAGAATTTGAAAATGATGCGCTTAGATTTATCGAAATAAAAGATGTCCCCTTTACTAACAATCAAGGGGAAAACGATATTCGAATGACAAAAGTACATCAAAAAATATCGGGATGTTTCAGAAGTCAAAACGGTGCGGATATGTTTTGTTTGCTTCGCAGTTACATATCCAGTTGTCGCAAGCAAGATGTTTCAGCAAGTGAGGCGTTGCGACTATTGTTCAAGGGCAGGCTTCCTGACATCTTTTCATCTGCGCGACCTGAATAGTTACTAAAAAAATACCATTATTTAAGAGAGGCTTATAGGTTATGAAGTATGATTTCGTTATCGTTGGTTCTGGCCTGTTTGGTTCAGTTTGTGCGCATGAATTAACTAAGTTAGGCAAGAAAGTACTTGTGTTAGAAAAAAGAAATCATATCGGTGGTAATATTTACACTGAAAATAATAATGGGATTCAGGTCCATAAATATGGTGCGCATATTTTTCATACCAATGATAAAGTTATTTGGGATTATGTGAACTCGTTTGTTGAATTTAATCGTTTTACAAACTCACCACTGGCCAATTACAAAGGTGATTTATTTAATCTTCCTTTTAATATGAATACGTTTTATCAACTTTGGGGAACAAAAACGCCCGAAGAAGCAAAAGCTAAAATATCAGAGCAGCGTAAAGAAATGGATGGCATAGAACCATCGAATTTAGAAGAACAAGCTATCTCTTTAGTTGGCCGTGATATCTACGAGAAACTGATCAAAGGTTATACCGAAAAACAATGGGGAAGAGACTGTAAAGATCTTCCCGCGTTTATAATTCGTCGTTTACCAGTTCGCTTTACGTATGACAATAATTATTTTTCTGATAATTATCAAGGTGTACCCATAGGCGGTTATACGAAGTTAATTGAAAAAATGCTCGAAGGCTTGGATGTTCGTTTAAACGTGGATTTCCTTGAAGATAAAGAGTTTTATCAGAACTTAGCCGATAATGTAATTTATACAGGCCCACTTGATGAGTATTTCGACAATAAGTTAGGGAAATTAGAATACCGATCTTTGGAGTTTAGAACAAAAACATTACATAAAGAGAATTTTCAAGGTAATGCGGTGATAAATTATACCGAAGGTGATATTCCTTTTACTCGTATTATCGAGCATAAACACTTTGACCCAGTGAAGACTAATCACACAGTTATAACTGAAGAATATCCTTCTGAGTGGAAAGAAGGCAATGAGCCTTATTATCCTATCAATGATGATAAAAACATGCTGTTATTTAAGCAGTATCGTGAATTAGCCAAATCTGAGAACGTAATTTTTGGCGGTAGGCTTGCTGAGTATAAATATTATGATATGCATCAAGTTATACGGTCTGCATTAACAAAATTATCAAAGCTTGAGGCAATACTATGAGTAACAAAATTGTAGTTGCTATTTGTCCTGGAAACTTTGTAACTGGTGGTCCAGAGGTATTACATCAATTTGTTCATTGTATTAACGAAAATGGTGGGGATGCCAAAATTTTATACTATCCATTCAGTAGTGTTTTTCAGGTACCTAAAGCTTATTTAAAATATAATGTGAATATATGCAGTATAGACGACGTAAAAAATAAAAGTGTTGAATTTGTTATACCTGAAATTTTCACTGCTTGTATTAAAGAGCTACCTGGTAATAATTTCAACATCTGGTGGCTATCTGTAGATAATTATTTTGAGTATAAAAATGGAAGTTTTCTTTCAAAAATTAAATTGTCTATTAAAAAACTAATTAAATTCCGAACATCACCATTGACTATTAATCAGTTAAAGAAATATAAGCAGTGGGTGCAGAGTTATTATGCTCAAGAGTTTTTAGGTACATATGGTATTGAGTCAAGTTTACTTTCTGACTTTTTGAATAATGAACATTTAAACCAAGATGTTGATATGTTTAAGAAAGAAAATATTATCTGTTTTAATCCTAAAAAAGGAATTAGTGTTACTAACCAGCTTACTAATGCTTATCCTAATTATAAGTTTGTGCCGATTCAAAATATGACGGCAAAAGAAGTATCTGAGTTGCTTCAATCTTCAAAGATTTATATGGATTTCGGTAATCATCCTGGTAAGGACAGAATTCCTAGGGAAGCGGCGATGGCAAAATGTGTTGTCATTACAGGTACAAAAGGTAGCGCGAAAAATGAATATGATATAGCTGTTGATTCAAAATATAAAATTGATGAGGAAGGTGATCAATTTTGTGCTGCAGTAGGCGAATTATTTCAAGATGTGTTTGATAGGTTTGATCATCATATTGAACGTTTTGAACCTTATCGTACGAAAATTGCTTCTGAAGAAGCTGCTTTTAATCAACAAGTTTTAGATTTCATGAGATATACCAGGGTTAAATAAGTAAACTTGTTTTCAGATGTAAATTGCATTTTAAAATTAGAATTTCATGCTTCTCCACTTTGCTCAGGCATGAACTAAACTGTATATGAAAATAAACAGTTTAAGGGAGTTCGAACATGAACACGCCAGAAGCCAGTTTTTTAACGTGGCAACAGCAATTCAGAACGAATAAAGATTGTCTCCAGTATCTGAAGGAAATGAAGTGGCCTAATGGGTTTATGTGTCCTCAATGTGGTCACGACAATGGGATTGACCTTCACTGCCGAGAATTAACCGAATGCAGCCATTGTCATAAGCAAACATCGGTGATGTCAGGTACTTTATTTCATGGTAGTCATCTACCGTTACTCAAATGGTTTTGGGCACTGTATTTTATAGGCTCAGACAAAGGCAGTATTTCAGCGTTAAGGCTAAGCAAGCTTATTGAAGTGAATTGGAAGACTGCTCGGCTTATGTTAACGAAAGTGAGAGCGGCTATGGGACACAGGGATAGCCTCTACCGATTGTCGGGCACAATAGAGTTAGATGATGCCTTTGTTGGCGGTAAGCACAAAGGCAAGCGTGGTCGTGGAGCAGAAGGGAAAACCCCCATTATCATAGCATGTGAAAACAAGCATAAAAAGGCAGGGTTTATCGCAATGAAAGCGGTTAAAAATGTGAATTTTAAAACAGTAAAAGAATTTGTATCACATCACCTTTTAGCTAATCAGCATGTCAGAACGGATGCTTATCCTGCGTTAAATATTATAGATAAAACACAGCAACATGAGCCAAGAGTCACGCCAAGTGAAAAGGTAGACGAATGGTTGCCTTGGGTTCATATCGCGATAGGTAATTTGAAAACGTTTTTGTTGGGCACGTTTCATGGCGTTACGGGTAATTACTTACAAGAATACTTGAATGAGTTTTGTTATCGGTATAATCGCCGTTTTGTGGAAAAACAAATACCTAATCGATTGTTAAACTTGGCAATTATTCATACTCCTTTAAAATCAACCTGAGTTAAATGGAGAAGCATGTAGAATTTTATTATGTCTTAACTAGACATATATGGACGCTCCCCCGAAGTCAAAGCATAACTAATCTTTCCGTGCTGTTTACAGCACTTGCTCTACCCTCGACTCAAGGCTCGCCAACTATTTATCCCATTTTGTGGGTCAATCGCCATGCGGACGCCGCGCGGGACAGGCGATTGAGCGGTGCGCCGTCGGGAACGGCTCAGCACGACCTACGAAATGGGATAAATAGTTGGATGAAGAGCATTGCCCTCGAGCGGCACTTTTTATGAAATACGTCCTGTATTTCACCCTTCGGGCCATCTTATTGATGTTCAAATTTTTTCCAGAAAAATTTGTGCTTACTTTATGCTGCTGTAGGCAAAAAGTAAGTCGCAGCGAAGGGATTTGGTGTGAAAACTGCCATGCGGACGCCGCGCGGGAGGGCAGTAAGCGTTAGCGCATGCTCTAACTCTTTGTAAAATATTAAAAGCACGCTTCGCGCCATCTTCCCGCGCGGCGTCCGCCTGATGGTTTTTGACTAGAATCCTTTCTAGCCAGTGACTCTTTTTATAAAGTGCATCCAGCGCGGCTGCGGCTTGCACTTTACCTTTCAGGCCAGCTAAAGCTGTTCCATATTTATCCCGTAAATATGGTCAACAGCAAAAAAGAGTCACCAGACACAATGGTCGGGAACCATTTTGAACATCTGCAAGGTGGCCCGAAGGGCAAAGTATAAGGATGTACTTTGTAAAATGCCGCTCGCTAAAAAAGTTCTTAACCGCAAAAAATGACTTATTTTCAAACCGCTACAAACACTTCAAATTAGTCAATCACACTTCCATGATGATCGGCACCCAATCTCGACGTCCGTGTCGAGCTGTTCAACTGGGCGAAGCTGTGCTTTTGGGTTTATGCCCTAACGGGCTATTACCCTAGCCCACCCGATGTAACCACTTTAACTTAGTCAATCACACATCCATGATGATCGGCACCCAAACCTGACGTCCTTGTCAGGTTGTTCAACTGGGCGAAGCTGTGCTTTTGGGTTTATGCCCTAACGGGCTATTACCCTAGCCCACCCGATGTAACCACTTTAACTTAGTCAATCACACATCCATGATGATCGGCACCCAAACCTGACGTCCTTGTCAGGTTGTTCAACTGGGCGAAGCCGTGCTTTTGGGTTTATGCCCTAACGGGCTATTACCCTAGCCCACCCGATGTAACCACTTTAACTTAGTCAATCACACATCCATGACGATCGGCACCCAAACCTGACGTCCTTGTCAGGTTGTTCAACTGGGCGAAGCCGTGCTTCTAAAGAATCCAGTTTCACCCCTAAAATAAGCCTTTTTGTGCTGAAACTTTAAATGCGGAAAAGCAGTGGTGTTGCCACCAAAGCGGGTATCGGCAATGCCGATTATTTTTGTTCACTTACGGTGGATGACCAAGTAATTTTCCATGTGATTTGTCCAGGTGTCCATGTAATTTGAAAATTAGCAGTTATTTTAAGTGTTTTTGTGGGAGCTGTGATTGCCCTAAGACTGCAACAACTAGGATGAAGCCATTTTCTTTGGTGAAATAAGCCGTATGTTTACCTACTGGGAAATAGAATCCGTGGGGGTATATTCCATTGCAACTTCTCCCCACCCCTGGATTATCAGCTAGCATCTGGAATCCAGTTAAGAGCGTTTCTTTATAATTTCGCCATTGTAATTCGGAAAAGTTTTCAATCGTGTAACTTTTTACTTTACGTAAATGCTCCTGAGCTAAATTGCTCAGTTTGTATTGTTTCTTATGCATACCGATCGTTATAGCGCATTTAAAAAGCTTTGACCGTCAAGAACATTTCCTTTAGCTAAGTCTTGCTTAGCAGATTCGAAGCAGTGTTTAAGGTATTCAGCCTTCATAGCTTCAATCTCTTCATAATCTCTAATCGACATTACGACCACGGTATCTTTGCTGTTTTTGCTGATTTTAACTGGTTCGCGTTGAGCATTTAGAAGTAACTCACCAAAATTTCGTTTAGCATCATTTGCTGTTAGTGTGAACATGTTTGAGTTCCATAATTGAACGTATAGTAAGATTATAGTTTTTCGTGTGAAATAATCAATTTAATTAAATCGTGCGATATAGGTTTATTCTTTAAAACCACAGGTTTACAGCAATAAAAGCATGCGCTAATGCTTACTGCCTTCTATTACAGGACGCACAGAAAGGGATTTCGTGTCAAAAAAGCCATGCGGACGCCGCGCGGGAGGGCAGTAAGCGCCAGCGCATACTTTAACTCTTTGTAAAAAATCAAAAGCACGCTTCGCGCCATCATCCCTGATGGTTTTGACTAGATTCCCTTCTAGCCAGTGACTCTTTTTATAAAGTACGTCCTGTACTTTACCTTTCAGGCCAGCTAAAGCTGTTCCATATTTATCCCGTAAATATGGTCAACAGCGAAAAAGAGTAACCAGACAAAATGCTCGGGAACCATTTTGAACATCTGCAAGATGGCCCGAAGGGCAAAGTATAGGGATGTACTTTGTAAAATGCCGCTCGCTACAAAAGTTCTTAACCGCAAAAAATGGCTTATTTTTGGTTCGTTACGAATGTTCTTTTCCTGCCCGATGCAAACACTTCAGCTTAGTCAATTACACATCCATGATGAACGGCACTCGGTTACCGCGTAACAATCTCGACGTCCCGCGCGGCGTCCGCGTGTCGAGCTGTTCAACAGGGCGAAGCGGTGCTTCTAAAAAAACCAGTTTTACCCATGCCATTTGCCCCAAGAATAAGCCATTTTTAGCTGAAACTTTAAATGCGGAAAAGCAGTGGCGGAGCCACTAAAGTGGATATCGGCAATGCCGATTTCTCTTGTCTTCTTAAGATGGATGATGAGATGGACGCTCCCTAATACGGCGTCAATGCGCCAGAATAGTATTTTTGACCAGACTATTTACATAAGGAGCGTCCAAAATGAAGCTTAGAACAATTGGTATCGATTTAGCAAAGAATGTATTTCAGGTTTGTGGAGTGAATGAGCATATGAAGTCGCAGTTTAATAAGCGGTTAAAGCGACATCAACTGCTCGACTTTATGCGTCAGCAGGCGCCTACGATGGTGGTGATGGAGGCCTGTTATTCATCCCATTACTGGGGGCGCGAACTGACTAAGTTAGGCCATGATGTAAAGCTTATCCCAGCTCAACACGTCACGCCTTTTGTGCGAGGCAACAAGAATGACCACAACGATGCCTTTGCGATTACAGAGGCCAGTCAGCGTCCGTATATTCGCTTTGTACCGATTAAAACCGAGCACCAACAGGAAATATCCTGCTTACATCGTATCCGTGAGCGACTTATCAAAAACAAAACTGCGATGAGTAACCAAGCCAGAGGGTTATTGAGTGAGTTTGGCGTGGTGTTTCCTTGTGGTCACAAAGCGCTGTTAAATGGGTTGGACAGCGTCACAGATAACGCTCAATATAGTCAGCGATTGCAAGACATGGTGAAGGAGATGTTGAGTGAATATAACACCACCATAGAGCGCCTTAAAAGCATCAAAAAACAGTTAGATGAATTTGTTGATGACAGTGAGAGCGGTAAGATATTACTCAGCATTCCCGGTATCGGTGTGATTAATGCCTCTGCATTGTTAGCGGCCATCGATAAAGGCCAAGCGTTTAACAATCCGAAAGAGTTTGCAGTGTGGTTAGGACTGACACCCAAACAACATGCATCGGGTAACATCAGTAAAATGGGCGGTATTACCAAACGCGGTGACCGGTATTTGCGTAAACAACTGGTACACGGCGCCAGAGCCCTGGTCAGTCGTGCAGCAAAAAGTACCGACCCTCTATCTCTATGGGCTACCAAGCTTCGCGTCTCCAAACCGTTTAATAAAGTGGCAGTCGCCGTCGCACATCGCTTAGCACGTTTAATCTGGATATTGCTCACGCGTCAGGAGCGTTATCGCGCTATGCCAGCTTCTTTAGAGGTCAGTGCTTAATATGAATCAGTTTACGTTATCCCGGTTTTGCTCAATTCCGTCCGAGACAAAGGCACAAAGCCTGTGTGGGTGTTGTGGAAGGCAAGACTCGGGATAACACTTTTTTACCCACCCCCGCTTAGTCACAAAATGATGAAGAAAACGGTCTACCCTACCTCATCAAAGCCAGACTTAGACAAGGATAATAATCCGTGTGGGTGTTTTAAAGGCGATGTGGTTCGGAGTTCATCAGAGGCCTGAAATGATAAAACCATTTCAATAAAGAGCCTGAATATATGTCAGAACTAAGCCATTTTTAAGACTGCCTTCAACACAACAGACTAGCGGTAAGAGAATATTACAACGATATTTGTGCTGAAAATCAGCACGAAGGGGCAAGTATTGCGTTGACTTCACGGGAGCGTCCATATATGTTTTCTTTATTTTTCTTTATTTTTTCGATTACGCCTTATCTCTCGACTAATAGTGGCATGTGAACGATTAAGTAATCGATCCACCTCGCGTATCGATTTTTTCTGATAGTGATACCACTCAAATAGACGACAACGTTCAAAATTAGATAGATGAGAATAATGAATACCCATGGTGCACCTCCGTAACTAATTAGGTTAGCAAAGGTGGTGCACTTCTACCTTGAAGCTGGGGCCGATTTTTCTTTTCTTCTTACGATGGGTGTCCTGTTAATTAGTTAATTATTGAATTTCAGTATCGAACCTTAACAGAACGACCGGTCAAGATGGTTGCCGCTAGCTGGTCAAGTTAATTGTCGCTTAATAAAAGGCGGAAAAGCAGTGGCGTTGCCACCAAAGCGGGTATCGGCAAAGCCGAATTTCCTTACTATATTACGATGGCTACTATATTACGATGGCTGTCCTGTTAATTTCCATGGCTGCTGTCCTGTTAATTTCCATTCGATGGGTGTCCTGTTAATTTCATTATTCGATGGGTGTCCTGTTAATTTCCATTCGGCGTCCGCTTGTCGAGATGTTCAACTGGGCGAAGCGGCGCTTCTAAAAAGACCAGTTTCACCCATGCCATTTGCCCCAAGAATAAGCCATTTTTAGCTGAAACTTTAAATGCGGAAAATGCAGTGGCGGTGCGTAATAACATGAAACCGATCGGTCAATAACATTGAAGACGATCACTTTTTTGTCTTCCAGTAGAACTCAGTAAAATCTAACTTGTGTGATCGGCTTCAGTCAAGGAATTTAGTTTTTTTCGCATGGATTCGCCTTTTAATTCTAACTTAATTGCCCCGTGAACAAGCCGATCTAGGATCGCATCTGCATGTGTGGATTCACCGATCATATCGTACCAATTTTCTATTGGTAATTGACTCGCAATCAGTGTGGATTTTGTGTCATACCTCGCATCAATTAACTCAAGTAAATCACTGCGTTGTTGCGGCGTTAATGGCTCTAATCCCCAATCATCTAAGATCAGTAAATTTGCTGACGTGAGTTTGTTAATCAATTTTCGATAACTGCCATCCGCTTGTGCCATAAACATCTTTTCAAGCAATTCTTTGAGCCTGAAGTAGTAAACGTTTTCTCCCTGCTGGCAGTGGTTATGACCCAACGCACAAGCAAGATAGGTTTTACCGCAACCTGTTGCCCCTGTGATCAGTATGTTTTGATGAAGACGAAGCCATTCACCTTGTGCTAATGAGCGGATCTGCGTTTTGTTTAACTGCCTCGACGCACCATAATCCAACTGGGCTAATATCCCGTTCACTCTAAATTTGGCTTGGCGGGTCAGTCGATCTATTTTACGTTGATCTCGCTGGGTTATTTCATGGTCAAGCAATAAACATAACCGCTCTTCGAAGCTTTGTTCGACGTATAGATTGGGTTGTTCACTTTGTTGTGATAACGCATCACGTATGCCGCTTAGCTTTAGCGTGGCTAATTGAGTATTGATTTGTTGCGTCACTGATTGCATGTTGTTTCCTTAGGTTTTATTAGTGGTAATAATGATTGCCACGGATATTTTGATGGTCGATCTCACTTAGAAGATCCAGTTGTTTTTCCGGTAGAGGTTGGCTATCTAAACCTTTTTCTAAGATAGTTTTCACTTGGTTTACTCGCGTAACACCTGTTGCTAAAGCTCTGTAGCAGGCAGCTTCAAGTCGTTTGTCTGTGAACTTTTTTCCTAAACTCAATACGCCCATACAGGCACGGTAACTTTGCTCGGGGTGTTTTTTGGTTTGCATGAGTTGAATGACAAATTGCTCGGTTGATTTTCCGAATTTTCTTGCCCAACTTTCAAATCGTTCGGGGGTCCATTGCTGCTGTTTTTGATGGGCGATTGGCATATGGATATCCAGGGTGCTGTGACCTCCCACGCGGTATGATCTTGGATGAACGGCCACTTGTACCCCTTGATGATAAAGTGTGACCAGTTGCCCCGTAGCATGTGCTTCTAGCTTTTTCTTGATCAAGGCGTGTGGCACCGAGTAGTAATGTTTTTCAATCTCGATGTGATAATCAATATGCACTTTGACCTGTTTCACTAAGGTGTAGCGATAAGGTTGTGACGGCAAAGGTTTCAGTGCGGGTTTATCTATCGCTTCAAATTGGGATAGCCTTGAGCCTGGATGCTTTTTCATTTGCCTTTGATTCAAATCGGTTAAAAGTGTCTGTATTTTTAGATTTAACTGTCGCAAGCTAAAAAAGCTTTCCTTGCGAAGTCGCGCCATTATCCAACGTTCAACGATTTGAACACCCACCTCAGCTTTCGATTTATCCTTGGGTTTATAAGGTCTGGCAGGCACGATAACGGTATCGTAATGGGCGGCGAGTTGTTGGTAGGTTGGGTTCAGATCCGGCTCGTAACGACACGCTTTTGTCACGGCACTTTTTAAGTTATCTGGGATGACCAATTCAGGTACGCCACCCAGAAATTCAAAGCATCGTGCATGACTCATCACCCAGTCTTCGAGTTTTTGGCTAAACGTAGCCTCTGCAAAGGTGTAGTTAGATGCGCCCATGACTGCCACAAAAACCTGTGCTGTGCGGCATTCACCCGTTGTTGAGTCCACAATATTCATAGTGGGTCCACAATAATCAACAAACAGTTTTTCACCTGCTTTATGGTTTTGACGCATGGACGGTTTTTGACATGTTAGCCATGTTTTATATAGACGACAGAAGTGGTTGTAGCTGTAAAAACCTTCTGGATACCGCTCACCATATTCTTCCCACAATAACTGCAATGTCATCGTTTTCGGCCTCAGCTCTTGCTGGACGACAGACCAATTAGGGATGATGTAGCCCTTGCTCTTAGGTTTGGTTGTGAAGAATGCTCGTTGAAGCGTCTCATCATTCCATTTTTCATCAAGCGGCCAGCTAGTGATCCCAAGAGAGGTGGCACGAATGGCATAAATAGACACGATTGACGCTGAAATAGATAAGCTTTTGGCTATTTTTCGATGGCTGAGCAAACAGCCGTATTTGAGTCTTAAAATCTCTTTTAACTTACGCATTGAAATAGGTGCCATTGGCATAGTTATTCTCACCATCAAAAATGAAAAGAATAACGGTTAAAAACACCTACTGGAAAGACAAAAAAGAGTAAAAGTTGGGCAATAACATTAAGCCGGTCACTCAATAACATTTTAACCATAAAGTGATCGGCTTCGATGTTATTGAGTGATCGGGATGGATGTTATTAGGTGATCGGCATCAATGTTATTAGGTGATCGGGTTGGATGTTAATATGCAGGCGGAGCCACCAAAGCTGGTATCGGCAATGCCGATTTATCTTGTTCTCTTACGATGGGTGTCCTGTTAATTGCTGCTCCGATGGGTGTCCTGTTAATTGCTGTTAATTGCTCTTCCTGTTAATTGCTCTGACCGGTCAAGATAGTTGACGCGCTATAATTGGAGAGCAATATTAGTAAAGGGGCTAGCGTAGAACCTGTGGGGTCAGGTTTGTTGAAAGGAGTTAATCTGTTATGTTTGAGTTGCAACTGATTGAAGTTTTAAGAGTTTTGTAAAAGGAATGAAGTCTCTGTCAGAAAATAGTAGAGGAATGCGGTTATTTATACAAAATGTAGCAATTATTACGTCAGCGGTTTTCCTTATCGTTATCCCCTTTTTCCTTAACATACGATAATTTTCTGCTGCTTTGATTGCGATATCGGGTGAAAGCATGCTGAATTGATGTAGGGCCATAAGGTGCCCTTTAGCCGTTTCATAGTCCTTGTCAGACCTAAATCCTTGGAGTATTTCTAATAAGATGAGATCACCAATCGCGACCTCATCATTAATCAAAGCGATATCTAATAAATTAGTTTCTTGGGATGCTAATCCGTTGAAGTAATCAATCCAAACGCTAGTATCGACCAATATCATTCAGTCGTGCGCATATCATTAAGATCACCGTCCCAATTAAGCTTTCCTCTGAGGCTACGAATGTTAGCTTGTTTTCTTAGTTTTATTAGAGCTTTAAGGCCTTCTTCGACAGCTTCTTTTTTAGTCTGTAGTCCGGATACACTGAGTGCATCGGTCATTAATTTGTCATCAATTACAATATTCGTTCTCATGTTGCCTCTATGTGTAATGAATGGTGTATTTATACACATTATGACGTAGTCGGAAAGGCATAACAATAGATTGAGGTGGATAAAAATCATACAGTGTTCTCTTACGAAGGGTGTCCTGTTAATTAGCTACTCTTACGAAGGGTGTCCTGTTAATTAGCTATTAAAATAACAGTTTACCTTTTGAAGGAAGCTCAAAATCTCAAAACCTTAACTTTTCTAAACATATCAAAAAAGCTTACATATGCTTTTTCAAAAAAGCGTCTATAGCTTCCATGGCTTTCATTCTATTTATAGCACTGCTTAGGTAATGGTCGCCTTTTTTAAGTTTAATAAAGGTGGCGTCTTTATCTGCGTCCTCTAGCTCATCGAACATATCGTCTGACTGAGACCATGGCACCACCTTGTCGTATTCACCATGTATCAGTAATATTGGTGCTTTGACTTTTTCCACATGATTGATTGGTGAAATCTGTTTAAGATGCTCTTTATCAAATTCGCCGCCTGAAATAATCTTGTCCCAGTAAGTGATTACCCAATGATCATTACCATATTTCGCTCTTTCAGAGGACATCATGTCGTTTAGATCTGATACGCCATTGATAGCAATCACGCATTTGTATAAATCTGGTGTAAACACTGCTCCAGCTAATGCCGCATAGCCTCCATAACTGGCACCTACAATACAGACTTTAGAAGGATCTATGACGCCTGCTTCTGCAAGATGAGTGACTCCGTCAGTCAGGTCATCTTGCATTTTACGACCCCATTCGCCACGACCGATTATTGTATGCTGAGCACCAAAACCTTTTGACCCTCTGAATTGCGGCTGAATAACTAGATAGCCGCGGTTGGCAAAGTATTGGGCTAGGTAATCAAAGCGTATTTTATCATAACTGGCTGGCCCACCATGAGGCATCATAATCGCCGGTAAATTCGTTCGTTCCTTGCCTCTTGGGTAAGTTAATAGGGTAGGGATTACTAATCCATCTCTGGCTTCGTAAGCGTATTCTTCTAAATTAGCCACACTAGTAATCGACAAGTCGGGGCGGGATTTTGCTAACAAAGTAAGGCCACCTTGTTTGTACATTAAAAAACTTCCGGGATTATTGACACCTTCTGAATAAAAAATGATGCTGTCCCAGTTTTCAGTATAATCTACGATGCGGTTGGTATATTTTAGTAAGGCTTTATCAATACCCCTCATACGAGCATTCAGCTTTTCATCAAAAAATTCATATGAAGGTTTAAAGCCCGAATATTCTACGCCATAAACAATGCGATTAACGTCCGTTATTGTTCTCTCAACGCCCTTGTCTTCTCGACTGAACAATGGCTCGGTGACACTGCCATCTTCAAGAGAAAGTGAATAGTAAGCACGCAGCCCATTCTTACGATTAACCGACATAACTAAACTCTTTTTGTCGGGCGTTACTCCGTTAAACCCTGTGACCATGAAGTCAGTTTTTTGTTCAAACACTACCTTCCATTTACCACTGAAAAATGATTCTACGATGTGCAATTTTCTACTCTTGATAAAGCGTTCGCGGGCAATTACTTTATCGTTGTCACCCATGAAAAAATCGATAGTGTCCTTTGTTCCTCGTTCATGAACTCGCTCTCTCTTTTTCTTCTCTAGACTAACGCGATATAAATTAAGCCTTAATTCTTCATCATAAGCTGGCATATAGGCCATAGTTTTGTCATGGGAAATGCCCACTATTCTGCCTAAATTATTTTGCGCAGTAGTAATATCGCCACTTCCGGGAGTGAGCATTTGATGGAGTTTCTTGGTAGTGACGTTGTAAGCAAATGCATGACGAATCTCGTGGCGGCCTTTATAACCATATATACGATTATTTTGACTGACCACCATAATTAATTTGTCATCATCTACAAAATATAAGCGGTTGGGATTAACTTCGGCAACGTTGACAGCATTAACAAAACTAAAATCTTTTGTACTGATGACGACTACAAGGTCCCTGTCGTTTTTGGTGTCGCGATAAGCCACATATTCACCTGTTGGTGAAACTGTGTACATACTCTTGTTTTCTAAATTGCCGTAGGCACTAACAGGCTCAAGCTCAGTTTGTGAATAGGCCAATTGAATGAAGCTTAGAAATAATACAAATCGTGCAATGATGCGCATTAATTTAATTCCCTTTATAACAACCTAACTAATGATTAGCTTGCAGTAACGATGATAATAATGAAACGGCAAAGGTTTATTCTGTATAAATTGCCGATACTACATGCCCACACAAAAACAAGAAGGGCAGCCACAATAATGGAATGGTTCAAAACACTCAATCTGACTAGTGCCGACTGAGTTTTGAGTATGGGTTTTAGCCGTGGAAGTGTAATTTTCGAAGATTTTGTGGAAGGTTATCATTTCTGGCCATTATGGATAAAAACTTGTTAATAAATGGGAACAATTAAAAGGGCACCAAAGGTAACTGATTTTTTTATAGCCAGTGGTGAAGCTACCAAAGATAATCGTCGAAGCCGATGCTTTTGTTTTTTGTTTCACCCTCGACCCAATGCTCGCCAATTATTTGCCCCAAAAACAAGCCTTTTTGTGCTGAAACTTTAAAGGCGGAAAAGCAGTGGCGTTGCCACCAAAGCGGGTATCGGCAAAGCCGAATTTCCTTACTATATTACGATGGCTGTCCTGTTAATTTCCATTCGATGGGTGTCCTGTTAATTTCCATTCGGCGTCCGCTTGTCGAGATGTTCAACTGGGCGAAGCCGATTTTTCTTTTCTTCTTACGATGGGTGTCCATGTAATTTTAATGGGTGTCCATGTAATTTTAGTTCCTAGATACGATGGGTGTCCATGTAATTTGTCCAGCCACCGTATATAACCAAATACGCGGATGGGAAGGCAGCAGCATTATTGGCCCTGTTTCATGCGTAATATCACCCCGCCAGGTAAGGACAATTCCAGCTGCCAATCATTCCCGCTCACAACATCCGTTCCTGGTGATGACGACAACGCAATCCAGGGAGACAAAGTGGTTTCAGAGACATCCGTGTCTAATCGCTTTCGCCACAGGTAGAAACTGGATGGGGTGACGTGTTGGCTCTGACAAAACTCTGCGACCGTTTGCCCGCTGTGTTGCCAATCGCTGATCAGTTGCTGCCACTGATGGGGTGTTCGTCGTGTTTTTTTCATCATTATGCTCTGTTTGAATAATGATGAAATTTTGCCGTTAAACCGAGCTAAAAAATAGACGTGCTATATTGATCGCTTACCTCGCTACTAAAGTTTTTAACCGCAAAAAATGGCTTATTCTTGGGTCGTTCCGAATGTATCCCTTCAACCTCCACTCAAATGGCGTCCATGCCATTTGCCCCAAGAATAAGCCATTTTTAGCTGAAACTTTAAATGCGGAAAATGCAGTGGCGGAGCCACCAAAGCTGGTATCGGCAATGCCGATTTATCTTGTTCTCTTACGATGGGTGTTCTGTTAATTGCCTTTCAACTGGGCGAAGCCGATTTTTCTTTTCTTCTTACGATGGGTGTCCATGTAATTTAATGTAATTTTACAATGGGTGTCCATGTAATTTTATGCAGAAAATATACATTTTGATCTTCTGCATTTTCCCAAGTAGTGTGACGAAAACCATCATCTGTATGATAGCCTCGTGGATTAATATCAAATTTGTTAACAATCCAATAAAGTAACAAATCATAATTCAACGTAAAAATATTCTTAAACTGAATAATAAAAGGTTTTGCACTTTCATATTGTTGAGTTGTTATATTGCTTGATCTCAAAGGGTGGGTTTGTGAAATAACCTGAATGAGAGAGTTTTTTAATTGCTCTTGGTCAATTTTAATTTCATCAATCTTAGCCTGATCGACTGCATAACTATCACAAACCAATTCAGCAGCCTCAAGTGCTCTCATAACTTTTTCAAAGTCAAAAGTATTAAAATTAGTAAAAATATCTCTAATAATCGAATTACGAGTTCCAAAATTCGCTTGTTGAAGTAAATTTTGATAATTAAAAATATTGTGATTCCATGCTTGAGAAAAGCCATTTGCTAATAAAATGGATGGTTTTTCTTCTGCTTCAAGAGCGTTAATTTTATCTTCGAATGTTTCTAATGGCATTATACTTTCTCATGTTCATATATTGCTGATTGAACTCTGTTAATTTTAATTATTGTAACGTAGCGGCTAAGGATTGATTCCCCGACTTGCTAACGCCGCTGTAATGGGTTTGGGTGAGTTGGCGGCCTTTGTGCGGCCTTTGTGCGGCTTTTTGCAAAAATGATGACGGCTTATCCAAATCTTAATTCACAGCATTGTTATGCACTTTACTCAATCGGAAGGCCAAGATAAAAGCGCACAACTCTTTTAGCTGTTTGTAGTAAACCTTGATTTATTGTTGATGAATGTATTTTTATAGCCATTGTTACTGATACTTGGTCTTTAAGAAGGTCTTTAGATTCAAGACCATTTAGCTTAAGTAACTTGGCCATTAGGATCTCATCGGCTTTTGGCATATTTGCCGCTTGATAATACGCTGCGAAGTTTTTATCTAAATGCTGCCCAGAGTGCTTACTGAGAAGTTCAGCTAATACGCTACCGCCAACGTCCATGCCTTGTATTAAAATGCTGTCTTCATAAATGGCAAGGTCAGTATCAGTGATTATTGACCAATGTAAATTAGCCCAAGTGTACGCTACGCCCTCTATAAATATGCTGTCCTGGTTTGCAGATTCAATGATGCCTGTTTCATGGAGGGTGTTTTGTAAATCAAGGCCACCATACAAGCATAACTGGTACATCGTGAATACAACCTGATCAGGTTGTATATCTGATAGGTTAAGCCTTTTCACAATATTTTCAGGAGCCAGCTTCCGATACTCTTTGTAAAGGCTCCCTCTTTTACTCTTGAACCAGAACATATGACACTACCTTGGTTTGATTGCATAACAATATTAATAGCCGGAAAAGTTCCGTGTTTAAACACGGATTTTTTACGTCTTTCTACATGACCTATTTCTATCACAGCCTCTAACCTATTGTACAGGTTAACTTTATTACCATTTTCTAATGTTACGATTGGAGAAAAACGGAACTTTTCCTAGATCTTGCTTTTATGCGGAAGTTTATCTACTACTGGGCAAGTAATCAGTATGAAATAATTAACAGGAAATCCAAGATAATTGATTTTTAGCCAGTGGCGGAGCCACCAATGAAAATCAGCAAAGCTGATGCTTTTGTCTTTTGCTCTACCCTCGACTCAAGGCTCGCCAATTATTTATCCTATTTTGTGGGTCAATCGCCATGGATAGGCGATTGAGCGGTGCGCCGTCTGGAACGGCTCAGCGCGACCTACGAAATGGGATAAATAGTTGGATGAAGAGCATTGCCCTCGAGCGGCACTTTTTGCTTACTTTATGCTGCTGTAGGCAAAAAGTAAGTCGGGCGAAAGGGATTTCGTGTGAAAAAAGCCATGGAGGGTGGTAAGCGTTAGCGCATGTTTTAACTCTTTATAGAAACAAACGCACGCTTCGCGCCATCATCCCTGATGGTTTTTGACTAGAATCCTTTCTAGCCAGTTACTCTTTTTATAAAGTGCGTCCATGCACTTTACCTAAAGGCCAGCTAAAGCTGTTCCATATTTATCCCGTAAATATGGTCAACAGCAAAAAAGAGTAACCAGAAAATGCCGCTCGCTGCTAAAGTTTTTAACCGCACAAAAAGACTTATTTTAGGGTCGTTCCAAATGAGTCCCTCCAACTTCCACTCAAATGGCATCCTTGCCATTTGCCCCTAAAATAAGCCTTTTTGTGCTGAAACTTTAAAGGCGAAACTGGACTCTTTAGAAGCACAGCTTCGCCCAGTTGAGCATCTCGACAAGGAAGTCGAGATTGAGTGCCGATCATCATGGATGTGTGATTGACTAAGTTAAAGTGGTTACATCGGGTGGGTATATGTAATTGCCATTTAGGGCAAAGAACTCAAAGCAAAAGCACGCTTCGCGCCATCTTCCGTGATGGTTTTTGACTAGAATCCTTTCTAGCCAGTTACTCTTTTTCAACAGCAAAAAAGAGTAACCAGAAAATGCCGCTCGCTGCAAAAGTTCTTAACCGCACAAAAAGACTTATTTTAGGGTCGCTACAAATGTGTTCCATCCAACTTTCGCTCAAATGGCATCCTTGCCATTTGCCCCTAAAATAAGCCTTTTTGTACTGAAACTTTAAAGGCGGAAAAGCAGTGGCGTTGCCACTAAAGCGGGTATCGGCAAAGCCGATTTTTCTTGTCTTCTTGAGATGGGTGTCTTCTTTATTGCCATAAAATGTTGATTTTTATGATTTTTATGATTTTGAGTGATAATCTAACCGAGCGTTTGTTAAAAGCTTAGTTAAATCGACTTTTAACACATATTTTCAATTTTAACAGAATTCAACTGAGCAGATAAAAAATGGATATTTTAAAGCTGACCGCTAAAAAAGCCCCTTACTCAACACTTGCTGCATTTTTGGTTTACTTCATTTTCTCAAAGGTAATTGAAGTGAATCAGAGTGAGACCATCTTGATGATTATTGTTGGCCTAACGTTTACTATTTCTCTTTTCTTACTAGTATTCGGTTCTCGGAAGAAAGATAAAGTAGAGCCGTCTGATAACTTTATATCTGGTATTAAGACAGATAAAGGTGATGTGTTCATTGGAAATAAAAACACTAGGTCTAATAAAATTCCCCCTCAAAACTCGGAGATTAAGGACGTAGATATTAACACTGGTGATGTGTTTATAGGGAATAAAAAGAGCTTAGAGGATGAGTAAAGAGTCTGATGAGCCCAGTGAAGGACCTAGAATATCAGGCGTCAAAATTGACAAAGGTGACGTTTTTATTGGAACTAAAAACCAATATAGCTTTAATTTTGAAGCTCCGAAAATAAATCCTCAGGCAATTCTTATTCTTGTTGAGCAATATAAAAATATTGACTGTAAGAGTGAAGAATTTCGGTCTATTAAAGATGAATTAGAAGAATACGATAAGCCAAGGCCAGCGCGCGATATCATTGGACTTGCTAATAAACTAAAAGCAGGAGGACGAGAAGACTTATTGGATGAAGCGACTGCTTGTAAGGATAAATTCGCAAAAAGGCTATCAAGGTATGAGTTCTCTACCCATCATGCAGCGATCCACCTTAATCTTTTGAGCCGTATCGAAGAAAAATTTAATTCATTGATTGTTCCAATGATTAAAAACGAGGAGTCTTCAACTGTAATCGATCTGGCGATATCCCAATTAATTATTCTGCCGCTTGCCGACGAAGTAGCTCCAGCCGATGCGACTTTAACTCCAAAGCAAATTAGAGGAATGATGTTTCTTTTAACTGGAAATTGTTACTTGAATTGGCATATAAAATGATTATATATCATCCCGCCAAGGACCCTAATCATTGCATTTACCGACTAATATCTTTGTTGATGAATATAGAAGGTGGGTGTTCGTTCGAAAAAATTAGAGTGTTAGACTTTTACTATTCATTCCCACATTTATTAAAAAAAATATCTCCGTGGCCGAACGATATCAAAGCCTATAAAAAATACGTTGTAAACATTCCAGGCGCTTATGAAAAGATTTCCAATCAACGACGGTTATTCTTTGAAATGAATGAAATACATAAAGAAGCGGTTGGAATTTTATGTGCCAAAGGAATCTTAAATAAAGAGTTATTTGAAAATGGAACGATTGCTCTCGACAAAGATAATTTACCTGTAGGAGTTGCTGATTTGGTTATTCACGATACTTTTGTAAAATCTGATGTTTTTAAAGTCATCACCGAAGGTCTCCTGTCATCAAAGTGGGGTGGAAAGTCGGGATTGAAGGAAAAGACAGGGTTGTTGGAGTACAAATATGATGAATAATAATAAGTTGATAATTAGACGGGTCATCATAAATTCAGGTTCCAAAGTTGTATATGACGAGAATTATCATGTTGGCTTGAACGTGATAAGAGGAGCTAACGGAACGGGTAAATCTACAATAATGGAGCTTATCTCCTATGGTTTGGGTGGTGATATCAAAAAGGACTATTGGAAGGAAGAAGCGCTTGAATGCACTAGAATAACTTTAGCCCTAAAGATGAGTAACAAAGATTACGTACTTCGAAGGGCAATTGAAGGAGAAGCGAGTAGACCTCAAATTGAGATTTTTGAGGGGACGTTAGAGGAGTCACTTGAAAAAGGTCCTGAGTGGACCTCTTACAAGAATGCCAAATCTGAAAATCGGAAAAGCTACTCAATGCAATTGTTCAGTCTGTTAGGCCTTGAACAACACATTACCGCAGATAGTGACTCTTTAACTCTTCATCAACTACTGAGGATTTTGTATATTGACCAGGATACTCCTGCGTCCAAAATTTTTAGAACCGAACCATTTACTTACGATAAAGAGTCTATGAGAAAAGCTATTGGAGAATATGCTTTCGGCTTTGATGACTTGGAAGCACATTCATTAAGACAAAAACTTTACGAGGCCACCAAGAAATTCGAAAAAGTAGATGATGAACTAAAAACTATATACAAGGTATTAGGCGCAACAAATATCAAAGCTACATCAAAAGAAATCGATGCGGAAATTAAGGTGTTGCTAGAAAGTCTACAAACATTGGATATAGCAAGATCTGCTAAATCAGAAGACATTTCACCTAGTGAGACATCTGAAATTGAGTCACATTCGAGTGTTATTAAAGAAAGTATTGAGCAACAGGCCTTATTAATTTCCGTTATAGAGTCTGAATTTACAAGTGTTTCTTATGACATTTCTGAAAGCTTAGAATTCCTTCAATCTCTCGAATATCGAAGAAGTTCTCTACAACAAGCGCAAGTCACACACAAAGACATTGGAGCAGTTAACTTTAAATATTGTCCAAGTTGTTTTTGTGAAATCACCGAAACTGAGGACGAAGAAAATTGTGTACTCTGTAAAGCAGACTGCCAGAAAGATTTGACAAATGAAAGCTATATTCAGGCTTTGAATGAACTTGATTTTCAAATGTCTGAGACAAAGTTGATGATGAGTAAGCAAAGAACAACAAGAGCTGAATTAGAAGCGAGTTTAAAAAATCACAAAGAAACACTTCAGCAGCTAAGAATTAATTACAACGAAATTAACTCGTTTTCTAGTGACTTTGAGCAACAAATCGCCAGTTATGCAAATCAAAAGGGCTTCATCCAAGCTCAAATCGAAAGCTTGAAAGAGAGACATTCATTGGCGTCAGATCTCGATCAAAAAAGAGATTATAAGAACGATTTACAGTCAAAAATAAATGAGTTGGATTTATCTCTAAGACTTATTGAAAGCAGGAACAATATTAGAAGAAAGTCGGTTAGAAATAAGATTTCCAACAAAGTAATTGAAATACTCTCTGAAGATGGTGTAGAGAATGCGTTTAATAATGCTAGTAGTTTCGAGTTTGATTTTGCTACTGATAGCATGAGATTGAATGGGAGAGCCAACTTTTCTGCTAGTTCAAATGTCATACTCAAGAATTCTTTTCACTTGGCAGCTTTGCTCGTATCTGTTGAGGATAGTCAATTCAGAATTCCTTGTTTCTCAATGTTTGACAACATCGAAGATAAAGGAATGCAGGAGAAAAGAAGTCAAAATTTTCAAAGAATAATAGCTGAAGAGTGCAGTGAACTGGAAGGTGAATTTCAATTAATAATGACAACCTCCATGGTGGTTTCCGACTTAAATAATGATGATTTTGGGGTTGGTCCTTACTACTCAGTAGGTGAGCATACTTTAAACATGTGATCGTTGAATGTTAGGACGATTTAATTGTTATTGACTATAAAATTAAACTTATTGGTAACGGTAAGTTTAATAATTTTTTTAAACTTGTTACTACAAATACGTTGTACCAATTTGAAGCAAATACATGCGGGTCCGGTTCGTTGAATCCAGTTTCATCCAATCCATTCGCCCCTAAAACAAGTTGATTCTTACTGTACCTGCAGGGTCAGGTTCGTTGAAATCAGTTGCATCCATTCTATTCGTCCCTAAAATAAGTTGTTTTTTGCTGAAATTATAATAAAAGATGAAAAGGCAGTGACGAAGCGACCAAAGAAAATCGGCAAAGCAGATTTTTAATCTTTTGCTCTACTCTCGACTCAAGGCTCGCCACTTATTTACTCATTTTTGTAGGGCAATCGCCAAGGACAGGCGATTGAGTAATGGCTCGTCTGGAACGAATCATTACGACCTGCAAAAAGGAGTAAATAAGTGGATGAAGAGCATTGCCCTCGAGCGGCACTTTTTATGAAATACGTCCTGTATTTCACCCTTCTGGCCATCTTATTGATGTTCAAATTTTTTCCAGAAAAATTTGTGCTTACTTTATGCTGCTGTAGGCAAAAAGTAAGTCGTACAGCAAGCGGACGCCGCGCGGGATGCTGTTTGAAAAAAGCCAGGGATGGCAGTAAGCGTTAGCGCATGCTCTAAAAGCTCGAAGTTTTACTCGCTAGTCCAAGCAATGACAAACTCCCAGCGCTGGCGCAAAACCCCACAACCTGCTACCATCCCGCTCCAATTTTTGCTCTGGGATTACGCCCCAACTCGCAAGGTAGTTATTATGTCAAATATTTCAGGTTCGTCTGAACCATCAAAATACGTCGTCTGCGCGTTATATAAATTTGTCACTCTTAAAAACTTCGAAGCACTTCGCCAGCCTTTACTCCAGTTTATGGAGTCTAATAATATCAGGGGCACCTTGCTTCTCGCACAAGAAGGCATTAACGGTACCGTGTCTGGCACTCGCCAAACCATTGATGCATTGCTTGAATGGTTAAACGCTGATGAGCGGCTTAATCCTATATCAGTGAAAGAATCTCTTGATGAAACTCAGCCTTTTCATCGCACTAAAGTTAAACTCAAAAAAGAGATTGTGACTATGGGGGTAGAAGGTATAGACCCTCTCAAGACAGTGGGCACTTACGTTAAGCCTGCTGATTGGAATGCTTTGATTTCCGATCCTGAGGTGTTGCTGATTGATACTCGTAACGATTATGAAATTGAAATTGGTACTTTTAAGCATGCGGTTAATCCAAATACAGAATCTTTTCGTGAGTTTCCTCAATACGTAAAAGATAATCTTGACCCAGCTAAAAACAAAAAGGTCGCGATGTTTTGCACTGGGGGGATTCGTTGTGAAAAATCCACTGCCTATTTAAAAGAGCAGGGGTTTGATGAGGTGTATCACCTTGAAGGTGGCATTCTTAAGTATTTAGAAGACGTACCCAAAGACAATACCTTATGGGAAGGCGCCTGTTTTGTGTTTGATAACCGCGTGGCGGTGAATCACGATTTAGAAAAAAGCCATTATGACCAATGTTATGCGTGCCGCTTGCCTATTACCGAACAAGACAAACAAAGTGACGTATTTGAAGCGGGTGTGAGTTGTCCCAAGTGCCATGGTAAACATAGTGAAGAACAACTCGCGCGTTTTAGAGAGCGTGAAAAACAAGTGGGTTTAGCCCAAGAGCGTAATGAAGAACATTTGGGTTTAGAAGCCCGCAAGGCCATCAAGTTAAGACGCCAACAAAAGGCTGCTAGTCGCCGAGCGCAGCGCTCTGCTATGGGTAAAAGTAACGGTTGATTAACTTAAAAATAGACGACTTATTTGACCGGGTTATTAATAGAATATAGACACTGACTCAACATAAGCGTTAAACTTAACTCATTAAAATAAAAGTTGAAGAAATTATGTCTGAAAAAGCATTAGACCCCGAAAAAATTGCAGAAGCTCGAAAAGAGTTTGATTTCTTTGATGCTGACGGCAGCGGCACAATTGGCTTAAGAGAGTTTATTGAGTTGTTAACGGTTTTATCGCCTAAAACCAAAGCGAGCCATGTTCAAGAAGGCTTTGGCCTGATCGATAAGAATAACGACGGTTCTATCGACTTTGAAGAGTTTTTAGAATGGTGGCAACAGTCTTGGTGGGAATACTAGCGTTAGTGGTTGGTTTCATTTTATAAAAAGGGCTTCAAATTTTTGAAGCCCTTTTTAGTTTTTACAACCTGTTCTTTTCTGAATGGTTTATGTTTGAGGTTTTACCCCCATAACTGTTGAAAGCTTTATGATGTTTACTCTTATTCATACTGATTCACTTTATTTAAACGGGAAACCTTAATATGACAGATGCAACTTACGTCCCTCCTAAAGTCTGGACTTGGGACGCCGATAGTGGCGGTAAATTTGCCAATATCAATCGACCTATTGCGGGTGCAACTCACGATAAAGTGTTGCCAAAAGGTAAACACCCCATACAATTACATTCTTTGGCGACGCCTAATGGCGTAAAAGTCACTGTGATGTTAGAAGAATTGCTGGCGGCCGGTTTTACTGGGGCTGAATATGATGCTTACATAGTGAATATCATGGAAGGAGAGCAGTTTGGCAGTGGTTTTGTGGATATTAATCCTAATTCAAAAATACCTGCTTTGATGGACAATAGCACCAATCCACCTACTCGTGTATTTGAGTCGGGATCCATTTTGTTGTATTTGGCAGAAAAATTTAACGCATTTTTACCCAGTGATCCTGCGAAAAAGGCAGAGTGTATGTCATGGTTGTTTTGGCAGATGGGCAGCGCACCTATGTTGGGTGGCGGATTCGGACACTTTTATGCTTACGCGCCAGAAAAATACCAATACCCAATTGACCGTTATGCGATGGAAGTAAAACGTCAACTTGATGTACTCAATATCCATTTATCAGATAAAGAATTTATCTGTGGTGACCAATACACTATTGCTGATATGGCTATCTGGGCATGGTACGGCGCTATGGTACTTGGCAAATTATATGAAGCCGCTGAGTTTTTAGATGTCGAGTCATATACACATTTACTGCGCTGGGCCAAACAGATTGATGCCAGACACGCTGTGAAGCGCGGTAAAATGGTGAATCGCAGTTGGGGCCAGCCTGAAGGGCAATTACGTCAGCGTAATGACGCCAGCGATTTTGACAATAAGACGCAAGATAAGCTCGCCGAAGACTAAAATGCTAGGTCCAAGGCAAGACAAACATATAGGCAATAAAAAGCACCTTATTAATAAGGTGCTTTTTATGTTGTTGTTTTAGTGTTTAGCTGCGTACTCTTCGTTGGCTTTCCACACCCGCATAAAGTTACCGCTAAGGATTTGAATAATATGTGCATCAGTGTATCCGCGATTTATCAAACCTTGTATTAGGTTGGGATAAGTTGACACGTCTTTTAAATTTGTAGGTAGAGAATCACCCACACCGTCATAATCAGAACCAATGCCAACATGGTCAATGCCAATCAGTTTTACTACATGGTCAATATGATCTAATACGCTGTCTAATGTGGCATAAGGCAGTGGGTTTTCTTCAGCAAATTGGTCGCGAAAGTGTTTATATTCCTCGCTGTCTTTACCAAATTTTTCTTCTGCCTCTTTTTGTCCTGCACTGCGTTTTTTACTCCAAGCATTGGCACGTTTGGTGACAAAGGTTGAACCAAAGTTAATTTGGATCACGCCGCCATTTTTGCCCAGTGCTTTGATCATATCGTCGTCCATATTACGCTCAAAGCCAGGTGTAAACGCTCGCAATGAGGAGTGTGAGGCAATGACGGGGGTTTGACTTATTTCAAGGGCTTGATAAAAAGCCGCATCAGAGACATGGGAAATATCAACCAACACCCCTACTTTATTCATCTCGGCTACCAATTCTTTACCGAATGGACTGAGCCCTTTCCATTTGCGGCGTAAATCGTAAGATGAATCAGAGATATGATTAGCCATTGAATGGGCCAGTGTTATATAACGAATACCCCGTTCATAAAAATGTTGTAGGTTGGCTAAATCACCTTGAATAGGAGAGCCATTTTCCATACCTAATGGTAGTGAAATCAAACCCTTTGCAAATTGTTGTTTAACCTCAGCGGTGCTGGTGGCAATGGCAAATTTATCGGGTGCACGGCCTACTATCGCTTCAACGTAATCAATCAGCTTGTCGGCTAATTTAGTTGAGTTGGCCGAATTGTCTAAACTGGCTGGAATATAAATCGACATAAAAGGTGCATTCAGTCCACCTTGTTTGGCGCGAGGGTAATCAAAATCACCATCTGCTGTGGCCTTGGTAACATCTACCCATTTTTTTTCGAGGCGGTAAGGCACGTCGATATGTGAGTCAATTATGATGTTTTCTTGGGCTAGTTTGTGGGCTTTATCGCTGACTGTGATGGCCAAAACAGAACTAACATACAATGTACTGATGGCAAATAATGCGCCGAATTTAAGTATTTTATTCACAATAATAGTTTCCCGCTATTTAATAATCTCACGACCGATCTATCTCTATAGATTTGCTGGTCATAGTCTAAAGATGCTTGTTGAGGAGAATTCCTCTAATGTGATTCTATAGGTTGATGAGATAAAGTGAAAGAGCCAGCAATATTGCCGGCTGTTTCATCGCTGTACATTGATCTTAACTAGGTTAATTAACCTTAGTTAAATGGAAAATCAAGCTATTTTGTGGTGTTAGCAAAGGTAATTGCATACCCAGTTGCATCAATACTTCACCCGAGAACTGTTTGCCATCTATATCGGGTAGATACGTTTTAAAATTAAAGATTGAAGCTTTAGGCCAATGGTCGCCTGATTTTATTGGCCAGATAATATCCAATTGATATAGCGCTTGTTTGTCTAGTCCAGCAAAATGGAATTGGTCTGGTAACGAAGCTGAACTACATGCAATCAAGCTATACGAAAATAGCGCTTCAGATTTATCTTCTGCGACTATGCCTAATCCATGCATATATTCAGGCAATTCCAGTCGGAACAAATCACCAGAATGCACAAGTTGCCGGTGTTTTTTATACAGCTCAACCATGGCTTTTAACTCGACAGTTTCTTCGTCGGTTAATTCACGCAAGTCCATTTCCATGCCCATATGACCAAACAAGGAGACCGATGCGCGCATGGCCATATTGATATTTCTATGGGTGATATGACAGTCTCTGGGTCCCACATGAGAGCCCATTAACTCAGCGGGGAAAAAGTAGGAAAAACCTTTCTGGATTTTTAATCTTTCTAACGCATCGTTTGAGTCTGATGTCCAAATGCGATCGGTGTGTGCTAACACGCCATAATCTGCGCGGCCGCCGCCAGATGCACAGCTTTCAATCTCTACAGTTGGGTGCGCAGATTTTAGCTTGGCTAATAACTGATAAAAGGCACGAGTTTGATTGTGAACCGCAGGTTTTCCATTGGCATCACCTGGATGATTGATATCTCTGTTCATATCCCATTTGATGTATGAAATATCGTACTCAGTCAATAAACTGTCAATACGTTCAAACAGATAATCGAATACTGCTTGGCGGCTTAAGTCTAATACTAATTGATTGCGGAATCCGACTTGAGGATTGGGTGGACAGCCTAATACCCAGTCAGGATGAGCACGAAATAAGTCACTATTTGGGTTAACCATTTCCGGCTCAAACCAAAGGCCAAACTCTAAGCCTTGGGCTTTTACATGGTCGATAAGAGGCGTTAAGCCTTGTGGGTAGTATTTTTTGTCTACGTACCAATCACCTAAACCTGCGGTGTCATCATCCCGCCCGATAAACCAACCATCATCTAATACAAAACGTTCTGCTCCTAATGCGCTGGCACGAGTGGCTAAATCCTTTAATGTATCTACATCGTGGTTAAAATAAATGCCTTCCCAAGTATTGTAATGCACTGGCCGAGGTTTGTTTTTGACTGACTGACGTATTAAATGTTTGCGCACATATTGATGGTATTGCTGAGAAAGGGAAGACAAACCTTCACGGGTATAACTAGCGTAAAGAGTGGGGGAATTGTAACTTTCGCCTTTTTGTAAAATAATTTCACCGGGTAATAACAGTTCACCCATTTGTACATAGGCACGTCCATCGCCCATTTTTTCTGCAATAATTTTATGGTTACCACTCCAACCTAAATGAAACCCGTAAGCTTCGCCTTGTAATTGGTCGGTGGTTTTGGTGCGCATGATGAGTCCTGGGAAACTATCATGGGAGGTTCTTCCACGGCGGTTTTCCCGTACGTACGAACCAAAGTTTTGCTCTAAATGATGTTCTTGGAATTCACCCGCCCAGTGTCCTTCAAAGCCTATGATATGTTTAAAATAGTTTGGAATGGGGAAGGTAGCTGCCGCACACCAATCCAAATGAATAGCGCTATCGCTGTTATTCACCAGCTCTGTCGAAATGGCCAACACATCGGTCTCTGCGTCCATATTAAGTGTATGAATAATGTGGAGATTACGACTGGTATCAGTGTTAGTTATTTTATAGTGATTGGGCGCTATACACTCAATTTTGGATATTTCAGTTAACACTGACCATTGATCCGTTTCCCCATGCAAACTTAGACCAGGATGTCCGGTATATCCTTGGCCTATGGTAGGCGTTAAAGAACGACGTATTTCTTTCATGGGTGAAGCGGGCGCTTCTTGCCTTAAACGCAACGTGCTCATCATCTGCCCTGTACTTTGTGTTGAGAGCTTTTCACGCCAGTACATAATTTGTGGTGCGTCATTATTACAATCGATGACTAAGCTGCTGTTACGCCCAGTAAGTGAAATATAGTTTTGTGGAGAATTTGTCATATCTGGGTTTTTAACCTTATTGAAGCCGCTTAGAAAGCTGACACCAAGAAATTTAAGGGTGTTATAGCGTGAGAAGAATATCTTTTGCAATTAAAACTAGCCAACTTTTCTTAGGTTTTGACTAAAACAAACGTTAAAAAACTTCAAATGTAAATTTTTTGATTGGGCTGGCAGGCTATTTGTTAACAGAAGATAAATAACAATAAATTTTATGTATCATTAAAATAAATACTCTTCTGTCTTATATAAGTGTAAGTTGTGCACACATTTAGCACATGTGTAACAAAGTTACGCACGCTTTTGGCACATATGTAACAAGGTTGCGCACGATTTTGGCACATGTGTAACAAGGTTGTGCACGCTTTTGGTACATATGTAGTATATGACTTTGGTAAAACTATAGTGAGTTGCGAGTTAATATTTTACTTCAGATTGTTGACCTAACGGTTAACAAAACAGCAACGTGCAATTTTTTATGTTGCAATTATGTTAACAAAGTTGTTGTTGGAGGTTGCTGCTTGTCTGTTTTACTGGAGCTGGCAGGGTAAAAATAATAATAATAATAATAATAAAAATAATAATGCTAATGAATACAAAAAGTTATTTCATTCTCAAAATAATAATTAATCAGACAAAAACAGGACACATCATATGAAAAAAAATTATCTTTGGACGGCTGTTAAAGCCGCTTTAATAATCCCTACTGCAAGTTTGACCCTATCAGCCGCTAATGCACAAACGGCTCCAGCAGCAGATGACAATATGGAAGTCATTGAAGTGCGTGGTTTGATTAGTAGCCTTAAACGTTCATTCTCTGATAAAAAAGAAGCGCTTATTGTTTCAGATGGAATTGCAGCGGAAGACATAGGTAAATTCCCAGATCAAAACGTAGCTGAATCGTTACAGCGTATTACCGGTGTATCAATAGATCGCAGCGGTGGTGAAGGACAGTTAATCTCAGTCCGTGGTTTTGGACCACAGTTTAACTTAGTCACAGTCGACGGTCGTCAAATGGCGTCAGAGCGAGCTGGACGAGAATTTAGTTTTGATACTCTTGCGTCTGAATTAATCGCAGGTGCAGACGTTTACAAAACCTCTAATGCAGCTAACCAAGACGGTGGTATCGGTTCGTATATCAACTTGAAAACAGCCAAGCCTTTCGATATGGACGGCTTTACTGCTGTAGGCAGTGTTAAAGGCACTTATGATAGCTTATCTGAAGAAACCGACCCAGCATTCTCAGGGTTAGTGAGTAACACTTTTAATGACGGTACTTTGGGGGTGTTGTTGTCGCTCTCTGTTCAAGAGCGTCAAGCTCAAATCAACCAAGCTGACACTCGTGGTTATTACCGAGTAGATAGAATTGCCACCAACGATTTTGACGCAGCTGCAGGAACCGGTAAAGAAGCGTTTAATGTATGGGTTCCTCGTAACCTTGATTTAACGTCTAACTCAGAAGATCGTACCAGAACCAGTGGTACATTAGTGGTTCAATACGCTCCTCGTGACGACATTACGTTAACGTTTGACGGGTTGTATTCGAAGTTTGAAGTAGAATCACAAGTGAATAACTATGCTAACTGGTTTACGCCTGGAAACTTCCGTGATTTTGAAGTCGATGCTGCCACTGAAACTGTTAATTATTGGTCACATAATGCCTTCAATGATCCCACTGGCGGTGGCGCTGGAGCGACTGATTTTGTGCAACAAGGTTTGGATCGCAACGTTGAGATAAAAGGTTTTGGTTTTAACGCAGACTGGCAGCTAAGCGAACAGTTTAATGTCAATATCGATATTTCCAACTCATCTGCTGAAGATTTAAGTGGCGACCAAAGCCGCGTCTTTACAGTTATGGGTTATGCGAACGGATATACCTACGACTTCACTGGTGGTGGCGCTCTACCGTCATTTTCTTCAGATGGTATATCTGGGCCTTTCACTGAGTCTGATGCAAGTAAATTGCGCGCTCACTATGTGGAGCGTGGTGGTGACGAGCGTGAAGATGAAATCACTGAAATGCGTGCAGATTTCACATATACCCCTAATAGCGAAACATTCACTCAATTAAAATTCGGCCTTTACACCCAAGACAGAACCAAGTCAGCAAAAGTATTTCAATCACCTAGTCTACCAAACTGTTTCTATTGTGGTTATGGTTTAGATGCACCTGATGAACTGGCTGAGTTAATCACACCGAATGGTTGGTTTGACGGTATTCCAGGTTCTTTCTTTGGTTACAACGTAAATGATTATTTAGCCTTTTTGGAATCAGACGCAGCTATCACCGCCCAATCTATTAACAGAGGTGAAGATCCAGCTACTAATATTGCTGCTTTTGCATCATTAAATGGTTATACACCTGTTGAGCTAGGTACCAGCTTTGAAATTGATGAAGAGATACTATCAGCCTATGCAGACTTCGTATTTCAAGGCGATGTAGGCGATATGCCATGGACAGTTAATCTAGGCTTCAGATACAGTGAAACCACTACTACTGCTTCTGGTAATCAAGCGACATTGTTGGACATTCAACAAAACCCGTTAGATGGCACAATTCTAGATCAAATATATCTAGAGGACGCATCTGGTCAAAGGTTATCTGTGCCCATTTCTATCAGTAATACTTACACTAACTTATTGCCTAGCTTGAATGTTAAGCTTGAAGTGGAAGAAGATATGTTATTGCGTTTTGGTTACTCTGAAACTCTTACACGTCCAACTATGGCTAGTATGCGACCTGTAACTAACATTGGTTCAACTAGACCTGATTTATTGTTAGCTAGTGGTGGTAATCCAAACTTGACGCCATTCTTGTCAACAAACTGGGATGTGTCTTATGAGTGGTATTACGATGATGCCAGTGCCGTCTCTATTGGTTTATTCAGTAAAGAAGTGGAAGGTTTCATTACTCAGGCTCCTTCTCCAGAAGAGTTTTCTTTAGCCAGTGGTAGTTATGAATTTAGTGTTACCCGCCCACGTAATGGAGAAACTGCTCAAGTAGATGGATTAGAATTGGCTTGGACTCACACTTTGGAAAGCGGTTTCGGTTTTCAAATGAATGCTACTGTAGTTAACAGCGCTAGTGATGGTACAAAATTGGAAGGTTTAGGCGACTCTCAAAACGTGATTGGGTTCTATGAAAAAGATGCTTTCCAAGCGCGTATTGCTTTCAATAACCGTGAAGCTTTCTTGCAAACTATTGCAAATGGAGACACTGGACAACCAGAGAATGTAGGAACTTACGGCCAATGGGATGTAAGTGCTAGTTACGACATAAACGAAAATTTCACTGTCATCTTTGAAGGTATTAACGTTACCGACGAATATGTTGAAAAATTCGGAGCCATACCTACTCATTTCACTGAGCAAGTGAGATCTGGTTCGCGTTATGCTGTTGGTGTAAGAGGTTCATTTTAATCCTTGATTAAATTGTTCGTTTAATACAAAAAGGGGGGCTACCCCCCTTTTTGTATTAATATCCAAGTCACTTATAAAAAAGCTTATAAAAAGCATATTGTCAGGTTACTTGGATATTAATAACACACTGTTAATTTTTTAGTTGGTTCACAAAGGTAGATGCGCTTGTCGTCAGAAATTAAACGGATCATTGTCTTAGGTGGTGGAACGGCTGGGTGGATTACCGCGGGGCTGCTGGCTAAAAAACATGCTGGTGGTGTGAAAGTGACACTGATTGAGTCACCAGACATTTCCACCATAGGTGTAGGTGAAGGGACTTGGCCTACTATGCGCCAAACGTTAGCAAAGCTTGGTGTACCAGAAGCTAAATTTTTGCAAAAATGTCACGCCACGTTTAAACAAGCTAGTAAGTTTGTGAATTGGATAAATCCAGAAAATGATACGTATTACCACCCGTTTACTGAACCTCAAGGATTCAATAAAGTGGATTTGTCGCCTTACTGGCGTGAAGCGACTCAGAGTGAATGCTCATTTTCTCAGGCTGCAACCTTTCAACATTATTTATGTGAAAACGGTTTAGCACCAAAGACTATTGCTAATAAACAGTACGAAGCCGTGGCAAATTATGGATACCATCTAGACGCGGGACAATTTATAGAATTACTCCGTGAGCACTGTACCGCAGAGCTTAAGGTTGAACTGATAAGCGATACAGTCAGCCACGTTTTGATGGCTGAAAACGGGGATATTAAGTCCTTGGTGACCAAAGAAAACGGTGAGCTAAGTGCAGAACTGTATGTAGACTGTAGCGGCATGCGAAGTAAATTGTTGGGGGAAAGCCTTAAGGTGCCCTTTTTACCTTGTGACGATATCTTTTTCTCTGATACCGCTCTTGCCACTCAAATACCTTATACAGATACCCACTCACCCATTCCTAGTTGTACCATTTCTACCGCTCAGGATGCGGGATGGATCTGGGATATAGGATTGCAACATCGAAGAGGTGTGGGATATGTGTATTCCAGTCAATTTAGCACCCAAGAGCAGGCATATGACACCTTAGTCCAATATCTGGGTGATAAATGCAAAATTGATAAAATCAAGAAAATAGAGTTCACCCCGGGACATAGAGAAATTTTTTGGAAAAATAACTGTGTTGCTGTGGGCTTGTCTGCTGGATTTTTAGAACCTTTAGAAGCTTCGGCTTTGATGTTAGTGGAAACCTCAGCCAATTTTATTGCTGAGCAATTGCCGGCTAACACTCAACAAATGCCGATGGTGGCGAAAAGGTTTAATGCTAGCATGTTGATGAAATGGCGAGGGGTCATTGACTTCCTTAAGTTACATTATGTATTGAGCAAAAGAGACACACCATTTTGGGTCAAAAATCGTGAACCAAGTTCAGTCCCCGACACGTTAAAAGAGTTATTGGAACTTTGGCGTTTTCGCTCGCCATCAGAGTATGATTTTACTGATAATATGGAAGCCTTTAGCGCGGCTAGTTATCAATATATTTTATATGGTGCAGGATTTCAGACTGATTTTTCTAGTAAGGCTTATTTGTATGAAAAATCGGCATTAGCCACAAAACAAATTATGTTAAATCGCCAACGATTAGAACAACTTAAATATTCGTTACCTCGTCATAGAGAGTTATTAGATAAAGTTAATCAAGTTGGCTTTTCAACTATTTAATTTAAAGTAAGATTGAGAATCTAGATGCCAAATTATGTTTTATTAGACGCCGCTAAACACCAAAAAAAGAAAGTTCTTCCCCACACAAATTTTAAACATTCAGCCCAACAACATCATGTACCTATGACGATAAACGAGTTTGTGCAAGCAAGCACAAGTTTTCCCGTAATGTTTATGAAAGATCCTCAGGAAGGAAAGTTTCATGCCACTGCATTATTAGGGATCATAGCGGGAAAAAACCTGCACTTTACACAAAATGACTGGTTAGGTACTTATGTGCCGGCATCAATATTAAGAGCGCCTTTTGAACTGGGACCAGATTTACAACAGGATAAAACCCTCACTTTGTATGTTGACGAGGATAGTCAATACCTCAGTGAAAAAGAAGGGCAAGCATTGTTTGATGGTGAAAATCCTACTCAAAGTTTGTTACAAGTTCAAAAAGTGTTTGCGGATTATTTTAAGGATGAAATTGCTACACAAAAATTTATTGCAAAATTACTAGACTGCAATTTGCTCAAAGAAATAGAGCTTGTGGTCCAATATGAAAATAGTGACAGCATGAAGATTAAAGGTATTTATACCATTAATGAGGCAGCGCTGCGTTTGCTTAGTGACGAACTGGTTGTTGATTTTAATAAGCAAGGCTATTTGATGGCGATACATGCAATGTTGGCTTCACTTGGGCAGGTCAACCGACTGATTAAATTACATAATGGTTCTGAAGAACCCAAAATAAAAGGAGTGCAGATGCGCTTCGACTCGGGAGAAGAATAGTGTCTGGACAAAATATTCAAATTTTGGTGTTTGTGGCAGTGACCGCACTGATTGCCTTTCTTACTTATATGCAATGTAGAGGTAAAGGCCGTTTACAAAATGCGACCGAAGGTCAACAAAATAAGGAATTGTTTCTCGCAGGTGGTGGGTTGAAATGGTATTTCATAGCCGGCTCAATTACCTTGACCAATTTAAGTACAGACCAACTCGTAGGCACCAATGGCACACAAATGGCGTTGCTTGCATGGTGGGAGTTTGCAGCTTTGGTAGGGTTGATGATTCTAGCTAAAGTGTTTTTGCCTTTGTATTACAAATATCAATGCACCACAACCACTGAGTTATTAGAAAAACGTTATCAAAACAAAAATATCCGTGCTGTGATCGGTGCACTATTTTTCTTAAGTAGTGCTTTGATATTTTGCCCTGCGGTAATTTATTCTGGTTCTTTGTTTATGAAAACCATGTTTGATTTGGATATGCCATTAATGTACATCGCTGCGGCATTTGCCACCTTAGGCGCCATGTATGCGATTTTTGGTGGTTTACGCGCGGTTGCTGTGTCAGATACCTATTCAGGTGTGTTGCTATTAACGATGGCCATTGCCATAGTGTTTTTGGCGCTTAATGCCATTGATTATGACTTTTCAAGCATTCCTGCTGACAGACTTACCTTGATAGGTGATAACGAATCACCTATTCCTTGGCACACTTTATTAACAGGTATGATATTTATTCAAATGTTTTACTGGGGAACCAATCAGGTTATAACTCAGCGCGCTATGGCCGCTCCTTCTTTAAAAGAAGCTCAAAAGGGGGTGTTTGCAGCCGTTGGAATACGCCTTCTAATTGTACCCGCTATTGTGGTTATTCCTGGTATTGTTTCCTTTCAGTTATACGGCGACATTGGCGATGCCGCGTATGGAAAAATAGTGGGTGATCTTCTACCTACTTGGCTTTCCGGCATATTTGCTGCCGCAATGGCAGCAGCAGTATTGTCGACCTTTAACAGTAACTTGAATTCGGCGACCGCGCTTTATGTATGTGACCTTCACGAACCCTACATTGGCCACCCAAAAAATGTGTCCAAGTTAAGTACTTGGATCACCGCAGCATTAACTGTGATAGCCTTGTTACTAGTACCTGTATATGCTCAAGCAGACAGCATCATTAATCTGCTGCAGCAGTTATGGGGTTTGTTCAGTATGCCCATTCTTTCGATATTTATCGTCGGTTTAGTGTTTAGAAACGTACATGCTAATGCGGGTATCATTGCGGTCATTTTTGGGGTGTTTTTGTATGGCTCGTTGTCATTTGAATTTTCACCTTTTCATGCCCCCTTTGGTTTACATTATATTCATCTGATGTTTGTTACTTTGATATCTTGCGTGTCAGTGGCTCTGTTGATTAACAAATTATACTTTAAGCAAAGTGCTGAATTTGCTTGGGGCAGTGATGATGGCCTAGTGCAAGCTACAGAATCGTAAAATAACGGAAACAGTGTGAATAATCTTAGAAAAAGTAATATTCAAAAATTGCCAGAAAAAACCTTCGATGTATTGATCATCGGAGGGGGCATTAATGGGGCGGTATCGGCAGCCGCACTGGCAGCAAAAGGAGCAAAAGTTGCTTTGATTGATAAAGGTGACTTTGCTGGCTTTACCAGTTCAAACTCGTCAAATTTGGCGTGGGGTGGAATTAAATACTTGGAAAGCCATGAATATGGTTTGGTGAATAAACTGTGTAAAAGTCGTAATCATCTGATGCGCAGTTATCCTTCAACGGTCAAAGAAATTCGCTTCTTTACTAGTATCCAAAAGGGTTTTCGTTTTCCACCCTTGTTTGTGTTTATGGGTACTATTGTTTATTGGTTAATGGGACGTTTTTTCACTCAAAGCCCACAGTATTTAACCGCCGCTAAAATCAAATCACTTGAAAAGGTGGTGAACACTGAAAATCTCAATGGTGGCTTCGAATACTCGGATGCGTTTTTACATGATAACGATGCACGTTTTGTGTTTAATTTTATTCGTTCAAGTATGAGTTTTGGTTGTATCGCTGCTAATTACGTACAAGCAAATGGTTCAGAAAAAATCGATGGTGAATGGAAAACCCAAGCCAAAGATGTGATCACTGGTGAAGAATTCGAAATTCGCTCTAAAGTCATTATCAACTCAGCAGGTCCTTTTGTAGACCCTATAAATCAGGTTAATCATCAGACCACTGAACATCATCATTTATTTTCAAAAGGCATTCATCTCATTGTCGATAAAATCACTGATAGCAATAAAGTCCTAACTTTTTTTGCTGATGACGGCCGTTTGTTTTTTGTTATCCCTATGGGTCCTAAAACCTGTATTGGCACAACTGATACTCAAGTCGAAGATCCCCATGCAAAAGTAACAGACGAAGACAGGCAGTTTGTTTTAGACAACGTGAATAAACTTTTAGACTTACCTAAAGCATTGACTCAAGCCGATATCATCGCCGAACGCTGTGGTGTGCGTCCCCTTGCCATAAAAGGTAAAGGCGGAGTCGCTGACTGGGTACAATTGTCCCGTAAGCATGCCATAGACACCAATAAAGTGGATAAATATCTATCAATCTTTGGCGGTAAACTTACCGATTGTATCAACGTTGGCGACGAAGTCGCGGGCTTGGTCGGTGAACTAGGAATTACCTTACCTTATGCAGATTACAAGTGGTACGGCGAGCCCGACGATACTGTGCGTGACGAGTTTTTTCATCGTGCGGAGCTTATGGACTTTGACGCATTAACGCCTGTCACATCTTCAGAGTCTTTAACTAAAAGGTTTTGGCGACGATACGGGCGTAACGCTATTAATATGTTAGAACAAATCCGTGAAAACCCAGAAAAAGCCGAATTATTAATCGAAAATTCTGAATACTTACGGGTAGAAATTGATTATGCCGCAGAGCGCGAAATGGTCACTAAACTAGAAGACTTTTTAAGGCGCCGCTCGAAAATATCATTAGTTGTCAGGCAACAAGATATTTTATCTGCACCGGGTTTGAAAGAAGCCTGTGAAATCTTGTTTGGTGACGAGGCCGATGCCAAGTTACAAGAATATATCCATTCTTTACAGTAGTTATTTACAAATAAGTTACACTTCTATTTTTTATGGCTTGTAAAAGTTACAATGACCCCCAAATATTCATACACGTATGTGAAATTTAGACGGCTTATAAAACCGCTTTATCCAAAATAATTAGAGAACTTTTTAATGACAATGAATTATATCCCCCTAGATAAAAACAAACATAAAGACTTACATGTAAAAGTAAACGGTGATTTTGCCCACACTAAAGACACTCATTTAGCGGCTGCGTCAATACGTGAATACGCGCAAATTGCTAGTTGTATGCCAATCATTTTTATTAAAGATCCTAAAAGTGACACGACCCATAGTGTTGCAATGTTAGGTATTGAGCAAGGTGTAAACTTGTTTATGCAAGGCGGAAAATGGTCAGGTCATGTTGTGCCTCTTAATATTCAACGTTATCCTTTTGATGTGCGCCCAGACGGTGACAAATTAGGGGTGTTTATTGATGAAAACTCTGACCTAGTGGGTAAAGAGGGAGAGCCACTTTTCACAGAAGACGCACCTAGTCCTTTTTTAGAAAATCGTCAAAAATTGTTGTCTGAATTAGCTAACAGCGAAATGGCTACACGGGATTTTGTTAAGAAAATTGGAGACTTAGGATTACTTGAATCAATTGTTATTCGTGCGCAATACATCAGCGGTCAACAACGCAACATTAATGGTATGCAAACTATCAGCGAAAAGCGCCTTCAAGAGTTAGATGCTGATACGATAGCCGATTTACATAAAACGGGTTACTTAGGTGCTATCTACGCCGTAATGCTGTCTCTTGGACAACTGAACCGTTTAGTTCAGCTGACTCAAGGTGGTGAAAATCCTGTGAGAGCGTTACAACTTCAACCTGAAGAGGAAGCAGAAGCAGCAGAGCCAGCAGCAGTGACGTCAGAAACAACACCAAAAGCGAAGAAAGCCCCTAAAAAATAACCTAGTTTGGCGTTATAGAAAAGCCCGTTTCAACTATGTTGCAACGGGCTTTTTACATTATTAAGAACAGATAACAAACGTCTGCAAAGAACGTCTAAAAAGAGTGCTCTTTAAATAACACTTCATACTCAGTCACAAAATAAAACTCTTGACCCGCTTCTAGTGTGGCGCTGGGGAAGTTCGGCTGGTTAGGTGTGTCGGGGTAGAATTGTGTTTCAAAACACACGCCTTGATGGGCTTGATACAGTGCGCCATTTTTGCCTTTTTTGTGGGCGAAGTGGTTAGCGGTAAAAATTTGTATGCCCGGCATATTGGTGTGTATATTCAGATTAATATCATGAGCTACTGCTTTGCCGGCAAAAGTGGCTGCTTTTGATTGAGAGGCATAAGAGTCTAAACATAAGTTGTGATCTAAACCGTTGCCATATTCAATCTGTTGGTGGTCTGACGTTAGGGACTGATTGATTGTGGTCAGTGACCTTAAATCAAACGGCGTTTTGTCTACATCTGCAATTTCACCCGTGGGTATGGCATGTTCGTTTGTTGGTGTGTAGTGACTGGCTAATATTTGAATTTGGTGGGTTTTTACTGAACCACTGTCATGGCCTGACAAATTAAAGTAACTGTGGTTAGTGGGATTGAATAGGGTTGTTTGATCCGCAGTGGCAAAATATTCAATTTTTAAGCGGTTATGCTCCGTTAAGGTATAAATCACTTTGACTGATATTGCGCCAGGAAAACCTTGATCATCATTAGGGCTCGATAGCTGCAACATAATCGATGGGTTATCGCCGCTAGATAACACGGTACTTTGCCAGACTTTGCTGTTGAATCCTTGGATGCCGCCATGCAAACAGTTATCACCTTGATTGATATTAGTTTGATAGTCGATACCTGCTAAGCTAAATTTTCCTTTGTTAATACGGTTGGCATATCTTCCTACCAACGCGCCTAAATAACTGTCATCAGATAAATAATCATTCACTGTGTCAAAGCCTAAAACAATATCGGTAAATTCATTTTTATCTTTGGGTATCAACCAACGGCGAATAATGCCGCCAAGGTTGAGGATCTCGATACTGACATTATGGCTATTGGTTAAGCAAAACTGGTCGACTATTGTACCATCTGGCATATTGCCAAAGGTTGATTGGTCGATCATGGTTTAAACCCCAAGGTGCTTTGAATGGCACTTGCCCAGCCTTTAAGCAACTTTTCACGTTTTATTGTATCCATATTCGGTTCAAAGCGGTTATCGATTTGGTTCATGCTGGCCAACTCGTCGGTCGATGAGTAAATACCCACTTGTAAACCGGCTAAATAGGCAGCGCCTAATGCGGTGGTTTCCATCACTTTGGGGCGTTCTACCGTCACATTAAGAACTCCAGCTAAAAATTGACAAACCCAGCTATTGGCGACCATACCGCCGTCTACTCTTAATTTTTCTGGGCTGACACCATCTTCACTCATGGCTTTAAGTAAATCTGAGGTTTGCAAACATACTGACTCAAGTGCTGCTCGGGCTAGGTGAGCACTGGTAGTGGCACGGGTTAAACCGAAGATTGCACCTCTGGCATCAGGTGCCCAGTAGGGGGTGCCTAACCCTGCAAAAGCGGGTACCAAGAATACGCCATGATCATCGGGGATACTTTTGGCCATAGCTTCTGTTTCTGACGCGCATTCAATGATTTTCAAGCCATCTCTGAGCCACTGTACAGCTGCACCGGCAATAAATATTGAGCCTTCTAACGCATAGTGAGTTTGACCTTTAATGGTGTAAGCCACAGTGGTAAGTAACTTGTTCTTGGAGCAGACCGCTTTTTCGCCAGTGTTTAACAACATAAAACAGCCCGTACCATAGGTACTCTTGATGTCGCCCTGATTAAAACAACATTGGCCAATACTGGCTGCTTGTTGGTCACCGGCTACACCTGCGATAGGAATCGAATAACTAAACAGGCCTTCTGCGGTATGCCCAAAGTCATCAGCGCATTCCTTTACTTCGGGTAACATTAATTTGGGCACATTAAATATGTCGAGTAACGTCTCGTCCCAGCATAAGGTATGGATATTGAATAAATTGGTACGACTGGCATTGGTGACATCAGTGGCATGCACTTTACCACCGGTTAAGCGCCAAATAAGAAAACTGTCTACTGTGCCAAAAGCTAACTCGTTAGCGTCGGCCCTTTTCCTTGCCCCTTCGACATTATCTAAGATCCAAGCGATTTTAGACGCTGAAAAATAGGGGTCAAGTAACAAACCTGTGCGTTCCTGAACCGCCTTTAGATGCCCTGCATCTTGTAATTCCCTGCATTGCTGAGCTGTACGTCTGTCTTGCCATACAATGGCGTTGTATATTGCTTTTCCGGTTTTTTTATCCCATACCAAAGTGGTTTCTCTTTGGTTAGTGACACCTATGGCAGCAATTTTGGCACCTTTTTCAGTTGCTTGAGCAATCGCTTGTTTACATACCTTAACGGTTGTTGACCAAATATCTTCCGGATCATGTTCCACCCAGCCATCATTTGGATAGTGTTGGGCAAACTCTTGCTGTGCGGAAGCAACAATGCTCGAATCCGGGGCAAAAACGATGGCTCTGCTAGAGGTGGTACCTTGGTCAATAGACAGAATGCAGTTTTCTAACGGCATATGATGCTCCTTTGGATAGATAGGCAAAATTTCAATTATTTCAGATGTTTAACTGTTCGATAACATGCTTTTAACAATGTGCGACGAGTATAATATTTTTATGCAAAGAACATAACTAATTTCCCACGCTATATTATCCAGAGTTCAGGTTATATTAGTTTTTTGGTTGGTTTTTATTGCGCTTATATACCCATATCACCTACGAATAATAAACTATAAACCTATTCTTTTGACCGTTACCAAATTGCGCCAGTCTGTGGGTTTTTTCTGCTAATTCAGACACTTCTATAAAACCAGTGATGACAACCCCTAGAAACCCATCGAATTGCAACTTTTAGTCCTTGACATGATAGACGGGTGGTACCTAAACTGTCTATTGTGGGTAAAAGTGGCATAAAGTGGATCTGACGGGTGAGATAATCCCAAAAAAACATAAAAGAATAAGATCAGATTTTGTGAAGTGTTGTGTTTACTAGTTAATTTTCGATAGATAAAAATAAAAAAGGTTAGGGGAATAATGTTCCGCGGCGCTAATGCAATCAATCTAGATGTTAAAGGTCGAGTGACTATACCTACAAGGTATAGGCAGTCCTTGCTGGATGATTGTCAGGGACAACTGGTGTGTACTATCGACACGCAACAACCTTGTCTGCTGCTTTACCCGCTTCCCGAATGGGAAGAAATTGAACTTAAATTAAGCCGTCTTTCTAGTATGAATCCACATGAACGTAGAATGCAGCGTTTATTGTTGGGGTATGCCAGTGAAGGAGATATGGACAAAAATGGGCGGTTTTTATTAGGCGCACCTTTGCGCCAACATGCCAAGCTTGATAAACAAATTATGTTAGTTGGCCAGTTCAATAAATTTGAAATCTGGGATGCGGACGTATGGCAACAACAAATCAATTTAGATGTAGCAACTGAACAAGAAGCTAATTTTGAATTGACAGAGCGACTTCAGGATTTCTCACTTTAATGGAAAACGATTTTTCACATCTAGCGGTATTACTGCAGGAGTCTATCGATGGCCTAGCTATCAAGCCTGATGGCATCTATATGGATGCCACATTTGGACGCGGCGGTCACTCTAGGCAAATATTAAAAGCCTTATCACCTAAGGGTCAACTCATTGCGATTGACCGTGATCTTAGTGCCATTGAAGCGGCAAAATCCCTAGCAGACGATCCCCGTTTCTCTATTCATCATCGCCCTTTTTCTGAATTACAAGCGGTAGCCGAAGAGCTAGGTTTAATAGGCAAGATTGATGGGATTTTAATGGATCTTGGGGTGTCTTCACCCCAGCTGGATGATGCTGATCGTGGTTTTAGTTTTATGCGTAACGGCCCTCTAGATATGCGAATGGATATCACCAGAGGTGTCAGTGCTGCAGATTGGTTAGCCGTTGCTGAAGAACAAGATATCACCCAAGTTATTAAAGAGTTTGGTGAAGAAAAATTTGGTAAACGTATTGCTCACGGTATTGTGAATGCGCGTCAAATTGCGCCCATAACCGATACGACTCAATTGGCTGAGATTATTGATTTGGCGGTGCCGGTTAAAGACAAATACAAACATCCTGCTACCCGCAGCTTCCAAGCTATACGTATCTATGTAAACAGCGAATTAGACGAAATCAAAACTGGCTTAAAAGCGGCTTTGGCTACGTTAGCGCCACAAGGGCGTTTAACCGTTATCAGTTTTCATTCTTTGGAAGACCGCTTAGTCAAACGTTTTATACGTGAGCAAAGTCGCGGTTTAAATGTACCCCATGGCATGCCTATTCTGCAGGTTGAAATAGACGCCGCGAAAGCGATGAAACCTATTGGCAAAGCGATTAAACCATCGGCTGATGAATTAAAAAGAAATATCCGGGCACGAAGTTCGGTGTTAAGAGTGGCCGAAAAGCTATGAGTGCCCCTAACACCCACTTTAATCTATTCAGTTTTGTTGCTGCTGATTTAACCCGCCATCCAGTGCGGGTTTTGTTGTTTCTAGCACTCTTAGTTAGCGCTGGGTTAGTGATACTCAGTGCTCACCATAATAGGCAAATGTCCATAGCCATCGAACGCTTGATGCAAGAGAAAGATCAGCTGGATGTGGAGTGGCGTAATTTAGTGCTTGAACAAAGCGCTTTAACTGAACATAACCGTATTGAGGCACTCGTTACAAGTCAGCTCAACATGCACCGTCCCTTACCCAGCGATGAAGTGGTAGTGAGGATAAAATGAGTCGAGTTAGCGCTAATTCAAAAAATAAAAGCAGAACCAGTCAAGCAAAAGTGAATAGTGCTCCGAGTTTATTACATTGGCGTTTCGTTGTGGTGGTAACTGCAATTTTAATGGTGTTTATTGGCCTTGGCGTTCGCGCAGCTTATATACAAGTTGTATCACCCGATTTATTAATACAACAAGGTGATAACCGCACTATGCGGACCCGTGTTAATCCTTTGCATCGAGGATTGATTGTTGACCGAAATGGTCAGCAGTTGGCGGTCAGCGTGCCAGTTCGAGCAATCTGGGCCGATCCCAAAGCCATTGCCCAATCCATACAAGAAACTGAGGAAAAAGCTAAGGAAGATCCTAGCTTCGATTTGCAGGCTAAGCAGAACGAAAATAGCAAGCGATGGCAAGCATTGGCTGAAGTCTTAGGCCAAAATTTAGATGAGCTTAAAGAGAAAGTCGGTGATCCAGAAAGGCGTTTTGTGTACCTGCAGCGTCAGGTTTCACCGGCAATGGCCGAATATGTTGAAGAACTCAAGATAGCCGGAATATATCTACGTGATGAATCCAGACGTTATTATCCAAGTGGTGAGGTATCAGCGCACGTAGTCGGTTTTACGAACGTTGACGATACTGGCATCGAAGGGGTCGAAAAGTTATACAACAAATGGTTGGCTGGTACCCAAGGCTCACGAAAAATTCGTCGTGACGGGAAAGGCCGAATGGTTGAGCTGATTGAATCTGAAGCAGGCAAAAAGTCTCAAAATATTCAATTAACCATCGATCAACGCATTCAAGCTTTAGCTTATAAAGAATTAAAGCAGGCAGTTCAATATTACAAAGCGACGTCTGGCTCGGCTGTGGTCGTGGCGGTTAACACCGGTGAGATTCTTGCCCTTGTTAATAGCCCTTCTTACAACCCCAATAACAGATCGGGAGTATCTGCACACAGAATTCGCAATCGCGCAGTGACCGATGCATACGAACCCGGTTCATCAGTCAAGCCTCTGGCAGTGTTAAGTGCATTAGAATTTGGAACTGCAAAAGCAGACTCCTTGATTGATACCTCGCCAGGTTGGATGCATCTAGGCGGTAATATTGTCAGAGACCCTAGAAATTATGGTGAAATTGATTTAACTCAAATTATTCGAAAGTCCAGCAATATGGGTATCTCAAAGTTGGCTTTGTCAGTACCTAAAGAATTTTTGCTGGATATGTATTACAACGTTGGCTTGATGAGTGATAGCGGCGCCAATTTACTTGGGGAAAGCAGCGGTATTTTTAATAATAGGCATCGTTGGTCAGACTTCGAATTATCCACGCTTTCTTTTGGGTACGGTATCTCAGTGACAGCTTTGCAGCTTGCAAAAATGTATAGCATTTTAGGTGATGGTGGTATCAAACGTCCACTTAGCATTGTAAAACCTGATAAACCTGTTGAGAGCGAAAGGGTTATCAGCGCAAATTCCACGAAACAAGTATTACACATGATGGAAAGTGTATTGAAAGAAGGCGGCTCTGCAGAAAAGGCCAGTGTTCCCGGTTATCGCGTGGCGGGTAAAACAGGCACCAGTCGTAAGGCAAATGCCAATGGTTACGGTGATGAATATGTGAATATCTTTGCTGGCGTTGCGCCTGTCTCAGACCCACAGTTGGCTGTGGTTATTTTAATCAATGAGCCTAAAGGTGAACTCTATTATGCAGGGCTAACCGCCGCACCTGTTTTTGCTAAAATTATGGCCGCTAGTTTACAGATGCTGAATGTACCACCCGATGATAAAACCGTTTCATCATTAGCAGGAACCTCAGTTGATGTGAACAAGGAGGCTGCAAATGCAGGCTGATATGGTCAGTATTAATAAACAATTTCCTGAAGCGTTTGATCAGAGTATCAAGCCGTTGTTGGCGCATTTTGACATTGATGCACCCGATATAATGATCAGAGATTTGGTCTTAGATAGCAGAGATGTTGCAATTCACAAAGCATTTGTGGCCATTGATGGACACACCTTGGATGGACGAGATTTTATTCCTCAAGCGGTCAGTTTAGGTGCCAAAGTGATAGTGGCACAATGTGACGATATGCTGAGTCATGGTCATGTAGAAATGCGTGAGCAAAGCGTCATTGTGTCTTTCTATCAACTATCCGAAAAGCTTTCAGAATTAGCTGGGTATTTTTATCAATTTCCGGCAAATTCAATGTCTGTGATTGCAGTGACCGGCACCAATGGTAAAACGTCTACCGTACAATTAACCAGTCAATTAGCATATTTGATGGGGGAGCGCTCTGCTTCTATCGGCACCTTAGGTGCCGGTATGTATTCACCGCTTGGTGACTCGCAAGCGTTACACAACAACGTAAACACCACACCTGATGCTATCAGTATGCAACGCCTGTTGGCTGAATTTGTCGAAGAAGGCGCATTTCAAGTCGCATTAGAAGCGTCGTCACATGCCCTAGTACAAAATCGCATTAAAGCTGTTAAAACCGATATTGCGATTTTTACCAATCTAAGCCGTGATCATCTTGATTATCATGGCTCAATGGCCGAATACGGATTGGCAAAAAGGCTTTTGTTGTCGCAGCCAGAATTGGCTTACGCAATAATAAACGTTAATGATCCTGAGCATAAAAACTGGTTGGCGAATATACCCAAAACAACCTCTGTTGTACTGTACGGGCAGAATGTTAATGCCACTGACATGCCCGTTGAGTATCAATACTGTGTGGCGAATAATGTGCGATTTACCGGCGAGGGAATTGCTCTGTCATTGCATTCTTCTTGGGGAGACTGCGAGCTACGAATTTCGTTATTGGCTGAATTCAACGTGGCCAACGTATTAGCTGCTATCTGTAGCCAATTATGTTTGGGTAAAAACCTGAAGCAGATTGCATACATCGTGCAGAAGCTGAAACCTGTGGCTGGAAGAATGGAGCTGTATAAGCGCCAAGGTCACGCAACCATAGTGGTGGATTATGCCCACACGCCAGACGCCCTCGAAAAAGCCTTGTTAGCCACAAAACAACATTGTCATGGAAAATTATTTTGTGTATTTGGTTGTGGTGGCGATCGTGATGTGGGTAAACGTTCGTTGATGGGCGAAATCGCTGAAAGATTGTCAGACCACGTCATTTTAACCGATGACAATGTGCGTAGTGAAAACCCTCAAGACATCATTCAAGACATCTTAAGTGGCTGTATAAATCCTGAGCAGGTTCTCGTAGAACATGAACGAAAAACGGCGATCATGGCCGCGGCTAAGCAGGCTTCTGCAGGCGACATTATCTTAGTCGCGGGTAAAGGCCATGAAAATTATCAAATTATAGGGTGTCAAACCCTGGCTTATGATGAACGCCAGTTTGTTGCGCTTTTTCAAGAGGGGAAAACAGTATGATCCCGGTTTCACTATCCTGGGTGGCAGAACAGGTTAATGGGCAACTAATAGCTCAGCAAAAGCAGGGTTTGATCATCGAAGGTGTCAGCACGGATACCAGAAGTCTTTTACCTACTGATTTGTTTTTGGCACTAGAAGGCCCAAACTTTGATGGGCATAAGTTTGTGCAACAAGCTGAAGAAAAAGGGGCTATTGCGTTGATTTTATCACGCAAAGTCGAAACCCAGCTTCCTTATATTTTGGTGGAAGATACCACGCTGGCACTGGGTTTATTGGGGGCGGCGGTAAAAGCCAAAGTTGCACCAAAAACTGTAGGTATTACGGGTAGTAGTGGTAAAACAACCGTTAAGGAAATGGTGGCGGCCATCTTATCTCGTCGGGGTAAAGTGCTGGCGACTAAAGGTAATTTTAATAATGACTTAGGTGTGCCAATGACGTTGCTTAGACTAGAGCAGCAACATGAATTTGCGGTCATTGAGATGGGTGCCAATCATCTAGGTGAAATTGCCTATACCACTAATTTAGTTAAGCCTGATGTCGCCACTATTGTTAACGCCGCTGCCGCGCACTTAGAAGGCTTTGGCAGTTTGCTTGGGGTTGCAAGAGCAAAAAGTGAAATTTTTAAAGGTTTAACTGAGAACGAAGGTTTAGCAGTAGTCAACGCAGATAGTCAGTTTGCAGATTATTGGGTGGGTAAACTTAAGTACAATAACGTACAAACCTTCTCGGCTAAAAAACAAGCAGATGTATATGCAGAAGATATTATTCTTGGTTTGGACGGCTGCGCGCAATTTGAATTAGTCACGCCTAAAGGGCGGATCTCTATTAGTTTATCTTTGCCCGGTGAACACAATGTGAGTAATGCTGTTGTTTCTGCATCGTTGGCTTTGCACGTGGGAGCAACTTTAGAAGATATTCGCGATGGTTTGCGCGTTATGCCCCATGTTGCGGGGCGTTTACATGTCAAACAACTGACGAATCAAGTGAAAATTTTGGATGATACTTACAATGCAAATGTAGGTTCGGTGAATGCTGCAATCGACTTGTTGTCTAGCTTTGCTGGAAGAAAAATTCTGGTGCTTGGAGATATGGCAGAACTGGGTGAAAAAGCGCGCTATTACCACGAGCAAGTCGGTGAGTATGCCAAGCAAAAAGGTATCGATCATCTGTATACCTTGGGTGTGTTAAGTCAAAGTGCGAGTGATGTGTTTGCCGATAACGGTCGCCATTTTAGTCGTTTAGAGCAGTTGGTTGAATTTATTAACCAACAAACATTGCCAGAAAAATGTGATGTCAGTATTTTGGTTAAAGGTTCTCGTAGTGCAAAAATGGAATTAGTAGTCAAAGCCTTGGAGGGATCCCCATTGGGAAAGCTTGAACGCTTTAGGGAGCGAATTGCATGCTGATTTGGTTAGCCGATTGGCTACAGCAGTTTGATACGAGCTTTCGAGTCTTTTCGTATTTAACCTTGCGCGCTATCTTAAGTACCCTAACCGCATTGCTTATTGCTGTGATTATTGGCCCTAAAATGATCCGTTGGTTGCAGCGTATGCAAATTGGCCAAACTATACGGGATGATGGTCCGGAATCCCATTTGGCGAAATCAGGCACCCCCACTATGGGTGGATTATTAATTTTGGCTGCGATTGTCTTAAGCGTGCTGTTATGGGCTGATTTAACCAATAGATATGTGTGGATCACCTTATTTGTTTTGGTGAGTTTCGGGGTGATTGGTTTTGTTGATGATTATCGAAAAGTTATTCGTAAAGATGCTAAAGGGTTAATCGCTCGCTGGAAGTATTTTTGGCAGTCTGTGATTGCCATTGCCGTCGCGTTTTACTTATATTCTAGTCAACAAAATCCGGCTGAAACAGCTTTGTTAGTCCCATTTTTTAAAGACGTTATGCCGCAAATGGGTATGTTATTTATGGTGGTGACATACTTCGTCATTGTTGGCACAAGTAACGCAGTGAACTTGACTGACGGTTTGGATGGACTTGCAATCGTACCCGTTATCCTAGTTGCAGGCGCTTTTGCCATATTTGCTTATGTGACAGGCAACATCAATTTCTCTGCTTATCTGCATATACCTTATCTACCACTTACCAGTGAGTTAGTCATTGTGTGCACGGCTATAGTCGGTGCTGGTTTAGGGTTCTTGTGGTTTAACACTTATCCGGCTCAAGTGTTTATGGGTGATGTTGGCTCTTTGGCATTAGGTGGAACATTGGGTGTTCTAGCGGTATTGGTTCGCCAAGAAATCGTTTTGTTTATTATGGGCGGTATTTTTGTGGTCGAAACGTTGTCGGTTATTTTGCAAGTCGGGTCATTCAAATTACGTGGTAAACGTATTTTTAGGATGGCGCCAATACACCATCACTATGAATTAAAAGGCTGGCCCGAACCCCGCGTTATTGTGCGTTTTTGGATTATTTCTTTGATGTTAGTGTTGGTGGGATTAGCCACTTTGAAATTGCGTTAAAGGAGCATAAATAGAAAGTGAAGAAATTAACTTTAGCTAATAAAAGTATCGTTGTAGTAGGCATGGGTCTTACGGGCTTATCCTGCGTGCGATTTTTATTGACTAAAGGCGCCAAGGTGATTGCCATGGATAGCCGCAGTGAATTAACACTTAGCTTAGATGTGCCATTGTTATTAGGTGAGTTTGATACAAACAAGTTATCTCTAGCTGATTTGATAGTGCTGAGTCCCGGAGTTGATCTCAATACTCCGGCGATTCAACAAGCTATTGAATCGGGTGTGCGCGTGATTGGTGATATTGAGTTATTTGCACAGTTTAATACCTGTCCGGTTATCGCTATTACCGGCTCAAATGGTAAATCGACAGTCACCCACTTAGTGACTGAGATGTGTAAATCTGCAGGTAAAAAGGTATTGATGGGTGGCAATATTGGTGTGCCTGCTTTGGATTTATTAGGGCAATCGGCCGATGTCATTGTGCTCGAATTGTCTAGTTTTCAACTAGAAACCACCTATTCTTTGATGCCACTAGTGGCCACGGTATTAAACATTACCGCAGATCACTTAGACCGCCATGGTGACTTGGCGCGTTACCAACAAATTAAACTTAGCGTGTATAAAAACTGCGAGTTTATTGTCTGTAATCGAGATGATGATTTGTGTTATCCCGTCAACAAAAATGCGTCCATGAGTTATGGGTTATCCCAAAGTAACTCGGGTTTTTCTTGGGATAATGACAACACCTGTATCTTGTTAGACGGCAAGATATTCTTGGATAGTAAGCGTTGTTTATTGGTTGGCGCCCATAACATGTTAAACATTCAAGCTGCTGCCGCCTTGGCTAAAGTATTCGGCATAGACGATGCTAGTATTCGACAAGGCGCTCAACAATTTGGCGGCTTGCCCCATAGATGCCAAACCGTATCAATGTTCAATAATGTACGCTGGATCAATGATTCTAAAGCCACCAATGTTGGGGCCACTTTGGCTGCAATTAATGGTCTGGCAAGTCATATTAACGGCAAGTTAATATTGATTGCCGGTGGCGAAGGCAAAGGGGCTGACTTCTCTGTGATGGCCGAGTGTTTAACTCAATCTGTTGGCCTGCTCATAACCCTTGGTAAAGACGGTGATAAAATTGCCCGCTTGCACTCAAATAACGTAAAAGTACAGACCATCGAAGAGGCCGTTTTGGTGGCAGCTAAACATAGCAGGGCTGGTGATATTGTGATGCTCTCACCAGCTTGCGCCAGTTTAGACATGTTTGTTAGTTACCAGCAGCGGGGCGACTGTTTTGCCCAAGCTGTTCAGGCGCTAGCAGCATGAGTACGATAACTGAAAACAAAGTTAGCTCTCTTAAACAACTCTTTATGTCTAAGCATGACAAAACTCAAGCGCCTATTAAAGCCGATATTCAGCCATATGATCACACACTAGTACTCTTGGCGATTGCTTTATTATCAATAGGGTTGGTGGTGGTGACTTCAGCCTCAATGCCGGTCGCGGATAGGCTGTTTGGTAATCCGTTTCACTTTGCTATTCGCCATGGCATTTATGTTGTTTTGGCGATGATTTCAGCTCTAATCGTGATGCAAATACCTATGCGCTGGTGGCGTATGAGTAATGTTTGGTTGTTGCTCTTGACTGTGGTTTTATTGATTGCCGTATTGGTAATAGGTCGCAGCGTTAATGGCAGCACTCGTTGGTTGGTTATTGGGCCAATCACGATCCAAGCTGCAGAACCCGCCAAGTTGTTTTTCTTTTGTTATTTAGCGGGTTATTTAGTCCGCCGACATGAAGAAGTGACTGAGAATATAAAAGGATTTATTAAACCTTTAGTGGTGTTTTTTGCCCTTGCTACATTACTTCTATTACAACCAGACTTAGGCACGGTAGTGGTCATGTTATTCACTACTATTGGTTTGTTGTTTTTGGCAGGTGCAAAACTTTGGCAGTTTTTCAGCTTGGCCATTGCGGGCACTTTGGCGGTGGTGTTACTTATCGTTTTTGAAGAATATCGAGTTCGGCGTATTACTTCTTTCCTCGATCCATGGGCCGACCCTTTTGGTAGCGGTTATCAGTTGACTCAATCACTGATGGCATATGGTCGTGGTGATATATTTGGTCAAGGTTTAGGCAATAGTTTACAAAAACTCGAATATTTACCTGAAGCTCACACCGATTTTATCATGGCGATTTTAGCCGAAGAATTAGGTTTTTCAGGCGTTTTGACGGTCTTGATTATCATGCTCGTCATCGTGATGAAAGCCATGAAAATGGGTAATTTAGCGTTACGCAAAGAACGCCCCTTTGAAGCTTATTTAGCTTATTCTATTGGTATATGGTTCAGCTTACAAACGGCTGTCAATGTGGGTGCCAGTTCAGGTGTTTTACCCACTAAAGGATTAACCTTTCCTTTACTAAGTTACGGTGGCTCAAGTTTAATCATTATGTCAATAGCGGTAGCCATTTTAGTACGCATCGATTTTGAAATGCGCGTAGATGGTATTCAAGCTATTAATAAATCAGGTGTGGCTAAAGGCAAAAAAAGAACATTGATCAGAAAAGCCAAGCAAAAAGTCAGCACTGTTATCGAGGACGTGATTGAAGAGGCGCAAATAGAGCCATCTGGCAGTGCGAAAGCTGGAGGACAACATGACTAAACGTTTACTTGTCATGGCTGGCGGTACTGGTGGCCATGTTTTCCCAGGTTTAGCCGTTGCTTCTGAACTGGTTGCTCAAAACTGGCAAATTCATTGGCTGGGCATAGCAGGTCGTATGGAAGCTCAGATTGTTCCGCAAGCAGGTTATCCCATCAGTTTTATTGATGTAGTTGGGGTGCGTAAAAATGGCATAGGTACTTTGTTACTGGCACCCTTTAAAATAATTAAAGCAATTATCCAAGCCCATAAGGTGATTAAACAATTTCAACCTGATGTGGTGATTGGCATGGGTGGTTTCGCAAGTGGACCGGGCGGCGTTGCTGCTTGGTTGAATCGATTACCTTTAATCTTACATGAGCAAAATGCGGTACCTGGTCTGACGAATAAACTCTTGTCGCGGCTCGCTAAAAAAGTGCTGACAGGGTTTGATAAAACGTTCCCAGAGCAAAAGTTAAACCACAATAATAAATATGCCTGGGTTGGTAATCCCGTCCGGAGAGAGTTTGCACAACTACCGGAAAAAAATACCATTGATTTACCTCTTAACCTGCTTGTGGTGGGAGGGAGCTTAGGTGCGCAAGTGTTAAATGAAACTGTGCCTTTGTCACTGGCTACTATTAAACAGATACAGGTTTGCCATCAAACTGGAGCAGGGCATTTAGCAAAAGTACAAGAGGCTTATTCACAGCAAGCTATTGCAGCAGACTTGTATCAGGTTACCGAGTTTATTGATGATATTCCTGCAGCCTATGCTTGGGCTGACGTTGTCATTTGCCGAGCGGGGGCGTTAACAGTAGCTGAAGTTTCTGCAGCGGGCGTACCGGCAATATTTGTACCCTTACCCTATGCGGTAGACGATCATCAAACAAAAAATGCACAAACTTTAGTCGAGTTACAAGCAGCAGATTTGTTACCTCAAAGTGAGTTAACAGCTCAGAAGTTATGCACACTGCTTGAAAAATATCTGCAGTCACCAAATACACTTATAGAAATGGGCAAGCGTGCTAAGACTGTTGCCCGTTTAAATGCCGCTAAAGAAGTCGCCCATTATTGTATTAAATTAAGCGAGCGAGAAGAATGAAGATAGAAACCCCAACCCATTTCCATGTGCCTGAGATGCGTAGGATTAAGCATATTCATTTTGTGGGAATTGGTGGTGCGGGCATGGGTGGCATCGCCGAAGTATTGCTTAATGAAGGTTATAATATTTCTGGCTCTGATCGCCAGGCAAATGGCATGACCCAAAGATTACAGAATTTAGGCGCAACCATCTATTTTGGTCATCTTGCGAGTAATATTGAGCTAGCAAACGTGGTAGTAGTCTCTAGCGCCATTGACAATACTAATCCTGAAATCAACGCTGCTATTGAGAAGCGTATTCCTGTGATACGCCGCGCGGAAATGTTAGCCGAATTAATGCGTTTTCGCTATGGAATTGCTATAGCTGGAACACACGGTAAAACGACTACTACTAGTTTAATTTCAACTATTTTTGCTGAGGCTAAACTCGATCCTACTTTTGTGATTGGGGGCCTGTTAAACAGCGCAGGAACCAATGCCAGATTAGGTGATAGTCAATATCTCATTGCCGAAGCTGATGAAAGCGACGCGTCTTTTGTGCATCTGCAACCTATGGTGTCTGTTGTTACAAACATCGAAGCAGATCATATGGAAACCTATCAAGGTGATTTTCAGAAGATGCAGGACACCTATATTGATTTCCTGCATAACTTACCTTTCTATGGCTTAGCTGTATTGTGTATTGATGATCCTGTTATCCAAAAGTTGTTACCGCGGGTAGGTCGTAAATACCTAACCTATGGTGTATCTGAGCAAGCTGATGTGCGTGGGGTAAACATTCAATTAGGCTTTAATAAAAGTTCTTTTGATGTGATGCGGGAAAACTTACCACCACTGGCCGTCACAGTTAATCTTCCAGGGCAACATAATGTGCTGAATTCTTTGGCAGCTATTGCAGTTGCAAGTGATGAAGGACTAGATGATAAATATATAGTGAAGGCGTTGGCTGAATTTTCAGGTATTGGCCGACGCTTTGAGTTTCTGGGTGACTATGCCACGTCTAAAGGACAAGCTATTTTGATAGATGATTATGGACATCATCCAACAGAAGTTGCAGCAACTATCGCCGTAGCCAGAAATAACTGGCCAGATAGACGTTTAGTCATGGCCTATCAGCCTCACCGTTTTACGCGAACCCGAGACTTGTATGAAGACTTTGTCAAAGTGCTGTCGCAGGTAGATGTGCTGTTGTTACTCGAAGTGTATTCGGCAGGTGAAGACCCGATAGATGGTGCGGATAGCCGCTCTTTATGTCGTTCAATTCGTCAGCGTGGACAACTCGAGCCGATTTATGTGTCAAACATTACTGAACTACCAAAATTGCTATCTGAAAGCCTTAATGATCAAGATATTGTTTTGACTCAAGGTGCAGGCAACATAGGGCAAATTGCCAAGTTTTTACAAACAAGCAAATTAGAACCCGAAATACTAAGTAAAGGGTTAGAGCCGTGAGTGAGCAGCAATTAACATCCACTAACCTTGAGCCTAATACTAATCCTAGTCACTATGGAAAAGTCGCCGTAATGTTTGGCGGTAACTCGGCTGAAAGAGAGGTGTCTCTTAATTCTGGCAAAGCCGTATTGTGTGGGTTGCTTGATATGGGGATTGATGCCCACGCTTTTGACCCTGCTGAGCAACCTTTAACTCAGTTGTTGTCTGAAAAATATGAGCATGTGTTGATTATGTTACATGGTCGAGGTGGTGAAGATGGTTCACTCCAGGGGGCATTGCAGCAACTTAATTTACCGTATTCTGGAACCGGTGTATTGGGCTCTGCGTTGTGTATGGATAAAATTCGTAGTAAGCAGGTTTGGCAAAGTTTAGGACTGCCTACAGCCAATTATAAAATAGCTGATAAAAGAAGCTTTGATGCAGGATCATGCGGGGCTATAATGGCGGACTTGGGGAATGAGGTAATGGTCAAACCTGCGCAGGAGGGGTCCAGCATAGGTATGGCCAAAGTGAATAGTGCGCTACAACTAGAAATAGCCATTCAAGACGCGTTTAAATACGATGATAAAGTCTTGATAGAGCAATTCATTCATGGTTCTGAATATACCGTTAGCATACTCAATGGCAAAGCGTTGCCATCTATTAGTATGTCCACCCCCCGGGTTTTTTATGATTATGCGGCAAAATACCAAGCCGATAGCACAGTATATAGTTGTCCAAGCGGCTTGACCGATACCCTAGAAACTATGCTGGGTGAATTAGCCCTTGAAGCATTTGATGCGTTGGCCGGTTCAGGTTGGGGACGTGTCGATTTTATGCAGGATAAGCTAGGTCGCTTTTATTTGTTAGAAGCGAACACAGTGCCAGGTATGACGGAAAAAAGTTTATTGCCAATGGCAGCCAAAAAGGCAGGCTTAAGTTTTGCTGAGTTGTCTTTGTCTGTGCTTGCAACAGCTGATGTTGTGAGGTGAATGGATGAGCCAATTGCCCGCATTACAGAAGCTTCGTAAAAACGTTCATTTATTGATGGGATTGACGTTTTTGCTTTGTTTGTTGGGTTTATTGGCTTTTGCTGTCGTCGAACTTAATATTTGGCTAGAAGATGAGCAACAGGCGCCAGTACAGGATATTGTGGTTTCAGGTGAACTCACTTTTATCAATGATAAGAATATTGAAATGTTGATAAAACGCACACAGCCCGGCAGTTTTTTTGAGTTAGATGTTAACCAAACCCATCAAGCAGTTGAAGCTATGCCATGGGTGTATCGAGCGTCGGTTCGGAAACGTTGGCCTAGTGGCTTAGAAATTTTTGTGGTTGAACAACAGCCTTCTGCTATTTGGAACGGCGATATGTTGCTTAATCAATATGGTGACGCATTTGATGCGCGAATTAGTAGCGCCGATCTAAATTCGAAAATAACGCTGCCTAATTTATATGGACCAGGTGGAAGTGAGCAAACAGCACTGCAGGGTTACCGTAATATGCAGTCATTATTAGAAACATCCAATTTGTACATAGTGGAATTGTTTTTAAGCGAACGTTTTGCTTGGAATGTTGAGTTAAACAACGGCATTAAATTGAATTTAGGGCGCACTGAATTTGTTGACCGATTACAGCGATTTGTGGATTTATTACCACTTATCTTACAACAAGACAGACAAGTGGATTATGTAGACTTGCGATATGACACAGGCTTAGCTGTAGGCTGGAAATCCATTGAGAAAGCAGCATAAATCCAAGCAACATTAAAACTAAATAATAAGAGAATAAATTAACGTGAGTGTGATGAGTGTGATGAGTGTGATGAGTTTGAGAGTTGGGATATATGTCTAAGGGTACAGAAAGAAAGCTAATTGTTGGCTTAGATATAGGCACCAGTAATGTTAAAGCCGTTGTTGGTGAGTTATTAAATGACAACTCTATTAGCATTGTGGGTGTAGGTACTCATGCGTCAAAAGGCATGGATAAAGGGGGAGTAAACGACCTTAATCTTGTGGTGCAATCAGTTAAACGTGCGGTGCACGAAATGGAACTGATGGCAGACTGCAGCGTATCTTCTGTGTTTATGGCGATTTCGGGGCGTCACGTAAAATGTCAGAACGAAAGTGGCATGGTACCCATCAATAACCAGGAAGTGACTCAGGAAGATGTAGACAATGTGGTTCACGCTGCGCGGTCTGTACCCATTGCTGCTGAACGTCGTTTGTTACATGTATTGCCTCAAGAATTTACGATTGACGTACAAGAAGGCATTAAAAACCCTATCGGTATGTCAGGCGTTAGGATGGAAGCCCAAGCGCATATTATTACCTGTGCTGACGATATGGCTAAAAATTTGGTTAAGTGTGTCGAGCGCTGTGAATTAACTGCTGACCAACTGATTTTTTCGGCTCTGGCTTCTAGTTATGCGGTATTAACGGATGATGAGAAAGAATTAGGTGTGTGTGTGGTCGATATCGGTGGCGGTACCATTGATGTGGTGATCTACACCGATGGCGCAATACGACATACTGCTGTTATCCCAGCTGCGGGTAATCAAATCACTAGTGATATTGCGAAGATATTCCGAACACCTATTAGTCATGCAGAAGAGATAAAAATTAAACATGCCTGTGCCTTAAAAGATATGGTCAGCATGGAAGAAAATATCGAAGTACACAGTGTCGGTGGTAGGCCATCTAGAGCGATGTCAAGACATACATTAGCAGAGGTGATTGAGCCTCGTTATCAAGAACTGTTTGAACTGGTACATGATGAAATCCGTGCCAGTGGATTAGAAGAGCAAATTGCAGCTGGCATAGTCTTAACCGGCGGGACGGCTAAAATGGAAGGGGCAGTTGAATTCGCTGAAGAAATTTTTCAAATGCCAGTTCGTGTTGGTGAACCCTTAGGAATGAAAGGTTTATCTGAATATGTAGAAGATGCAAAATTTGCTACAGCTGTAGGTCTACTGCAATACGGAAAAGAGCATGTCATAAGCCAGCTTGCCATGAAAAACAAGGCAAGTGAGGGTGTGTGGCAACGCATTCAAAGTTGGTTTAAAGGTGAGTTTTAAGATGTGATTTTTGAGAGTTGGTCTTTAAATAAAAAGTATTAAACAAAAAGTATTAAACGATAAATAATGGGCAGCAGGCAAGGACGAATTCCTGACTGCTTTTATGTACAAACCGGAGAGTAAAAATGTTTGAGTTAATGGATAGTCACAACGAAGAAGCTGTAATTAAGGTGATTGGAGTTGGTGGCGGTGGCGGTAATGCAATAGAGCACATGGTGGCACAGAATATTGAAGGTGTAGAATTTATTGCCATCAATACCGATGCCCAGGTGTTGCGCAGTTCCTCTGCAAACGTGACATTGCAAATTGGTTCTGGTGTGACTAAAGGTTTAGGTGCAGGTGCTAATCCTAATATCGGCCGCCAAGCTGCAGAAGAAGACAGAGAAACCATACGTCAGGCCCTTGAAGGCGCAGATATGGTATTTATAACTGCCGGTATGGGAGGTGGTACAGGTACAGGAGCGGCGCCAGAAGTAGCCAAAGTAGCCAAAGAATTGGGGATTTTGACTGTGGCAGTTGTCACTAAACCTTTCCCGTTTGAAGGTCGAAAACGTACAGATTTTGCTGAGCAGGGCATTGAAGAGTTATCTAAATACGTCGATTCATTGATCACTATCCCTAATGAAAAATTACTCAAAGTGATGGGTAAAGGTACACCATTACTAAAAGCTTTCAGTGCCGCTAACGATATTTTAAGTGGTGCGGTACAAGGTATTGCAGAACTGATTACACGTCCTGGTTTGATTAACGTGGATTTTGCAGATGTAAGAACCGTTATGTCAGAAATGGGTACAGCAATGATGGGCCACGGCACTGCATCCGGTGAAGACCGTGCAGAAGAAGCCTCAGAAAGTGCCATTGCTTGTCCTCTTTTAGAAGATATCGACTTGTCTGGTGCTAGAGGTATTTTAGTTAATATTACTGCTGGCCCTGATTTCTCTATTGATGAGTTTGAAATAGTGGGTAACGCGGTTAAAGCATTTGCATCTGAAAACGCCACAGTGGTAGTGGGTACCGTAATCGATATGGATATGACTGACGAGTTGCGCGTTACGGTTGTGGCAACAGGAATTGGCGCTGAAAAGAAACCTGATATTTCATTGGTTTCTAATCGAGTGAGTAAAGTGAATGCTGACAGTAATGAGTTCAAATTGCAGGCAAATGGATCACACGTGATGCCGAGTGCGAGCGTGATGCCAGAAACTTCAAAAGCCGTAGCTAGCGAAGAAAAAGCGGTACAAGGAAATGATTTGGAATATTTGGATATTCCAGCATTTCTGCGTAAACAGGCTGACTAGGTAAACTAGGTAACTTGGTATAAAAGTGAATTATTTGGTAATAAATCTGTCTTTGTCTGGTCTAGTATTAGATATGGCGTTAAATATGACAGATTTTTGACAATGCTAAGTATATTTAGTACTATACGTCCCGCTTTTTATTCCATTAAGCTATTGATGAGCTAAAGGTTATGATTAAACAACGCACCATAAAACAATCTGTGCAAGAGACGGGTATCGGTCTGCATAAAGGTGACAAGGTCACTATGACTCTCCGGCCAGCGCCAGCGAATACGGGTATTGTATTTCGCCGCGTTGATCTTGAGCCTTATGCCGATATACCCGCTCGTGCAGATGCTGTAGGCGATACTATGCTGTGCACATGCATTAGTAACGCCGACGGTGCGAAAATTTCTACCGTTGAACATTTAGCCTCTGCTTTAGCAGGGTTAGGTATAGACAACATTATTGTAGAAGTTGACAGTGACGAGTTGCCTATTATGGATGGTAGCGCGAGTCCGTTTATCTTTTTACTGCAATCAGCAGGCATTGAAGAACTCAATGCACCAAAACAGTTTATAAAAATCAAAAAAACAATCAAAGTCGAAGACGGTGATAAATGGGCCGAGCTTCGCCCTTATGATGGTTTTAGGGTGGACTTTAGAATTGATTTTGAACACCCAGTGATCAGTCAAACTCGACAACATATGGTACTAGATTTTGATTCCTCGTCTTATGTAGATGAAGTCAGTCGTGCACGTACATTTGGTTTTATGAAAGATCTTGAATACATGAATTCACATAATTTAGCATTGGGTGGAAGCATGGAAAATGCTGTGGCATTAGACGAATATCGAGTTCTTAACCCTGAAGGTTTGCGCTACCCTGATGAGTTTTTAAAACACAAAATACTCGATGCTATAGGTGATTTGTATCTAGGTGGCCACAGTATTATTGGTGAACTGGTGGCGTATAAAACAGGTCATGGTTTGAACAATAAATTACTGAATGCATTGTTAAGAAGTAAAGAATGTTGGGAATTTGTTGGTTATGACACACCAGAAGAGATGCCTATCTGTTTTGCATCAGCATTATTAACAAACTAGGCCTTTGGTTGTTGTGCATTTTGACTATTCAATTATTACCCAGTCAAACAGTAACTTTCTATCGTTATCAATGATGTTTGGCCCAACTGTATGTTATTGTTTATGAAGGCATAAGAATAGTTGAATATAATTATCTCAACGTTTGATTAATTGCTAATAAGAAGTATGCCTTTGGTAAATTCCGAATAGGGGACATCCGAAACGTTTAAAAAAATAGCAGTGTGTCGTGATTGGTATACCTCAAAACGCTATTAGTTCAGCTACTGGTGAATTAAACTTAAAGGTATATTGAGTTCATATTGAAAAGGTAGTCAATAGTAATGAAATTAACGTTACTCTTCAGAGGTAATAAAGCACCCTTAGTGCTGAATATTGATAAGCAAAGATTGTTGTTGGGGCTAATAGTTATCAGCGTTTTTTTCCTTATTTCCAACCGCTCTACCCATTCTCCAGAAGAAAATATTGCTAGGATCCAGCATGTAAAAACAGGCTTTGTACAACAAGCTGAAGAGGTAAGTTTGCTCATCACTTCTACTGAGCAACGAATGACGGGTGTGATGCTGAAGCTAGCAGATATGCAGAGTCAAATTCAACGCTTAGATGCCTTAGGGTCAAGGTTAGTAGAGCAAGCGAAGCTTAATCCTGACGAGTTTAGTTTTAATCAAATGCCTAGCATGGGCGGTCCAAAGGACATTTCACCTGTTGATATTCAGGTTCAAGATGAGTTTTTGTCGAAAATGACTGGCATGCTTGAAAAAATTCAAAATAAAGCACAAGAACTGACAGCCCTTGAATCTATCATGTTAAGCCACCATATAGAGCAAGAGAGTAGATTAGAAGGTAAGCCTATTGCTTCTGGTTGGTTATCCTCTTATTACGGCATACGTAAAGACCCCTTTAGTGGCTTGCCATCGATGCACAAAGGGCTAGATTTTGCAGGCAAGGAAGGCGAACCTGTTCTTGCAACTGGTGCAGGCATGATTATTTGGTCTGGTTCTCTTTATGGATATGGCAATTTAGTTGAAATAGATCATGGCGATGGTTTAGTGACAAGGTACGGGCACAATAAAGCACTTAATGTTAAGATTGGCGATGTGGTAACCAAAGGACAAACTATTGCAGAAATGGGCAATACAGGTCGTTCTACTGGACCTCATGTGCATTATGAGGTCATACGCAAAGGCAAACAGCAAGATCCGTTACCTTATGTGTACCGCAAAAGCTCCTAGCAAGTTGCAGAAGTGATAAACATATTAACGACAATCGGCCATAGGGCCTATTTGAAGAACAAATAGGCCCTATGGCCGATTGTTTTATTTTAGTACAGGGTTTGTTCATAAGTTGTTCGTGATTTGTGTGCAATTAAAATTATTAATCCTTTAGATTGGAATCTGTAAATCAATGTTTTCTAGTATTTTCACCAAAATCTTCGGAAGTCGTAACGACCGGACAGTAAAAAAGCTGAGCAAGTCTGTTGACCTTATTAATCAGCTAGAAACTGAATACGAAGCCTTAACTGATGAACAGCTTAAAGACAAAACGAGCGAATTCAAACAACGTTTAGACACAGGCCAGACCACAGAAGATATTATGGTCGAAGCCTTTGCAGTGGTGCGTGAAGCGAGTAAACGAGTGTATGGAATGCGTCACTTCGATGTGCAAATGCTTGGCGGTCAAGTATTACACCAAGGTGAAATTGCTGAAATGCGCACCGGTGAGGGTAAAACCTTAACTTCAACCTTACCTTCATACCTAAATGCTATATCAGGCAAAGGTGTGCATGTTATTACGGTTAACGACTACTTAGCCAGCCGCGATGCGGACTGGAGTAAGGCGTTATTTGAATTTTTGGGTTTAACGGTAGGCTGTAATATCCCCGGCATTAATCATGAGCAAAAACGAGACGCTTATGCCGCCGACATTACTTATGGCACAAATAACGAATTTGGATTCGATTATCTACGGGACAATATGGCGTTTAGCCCAGGTGACCGTGTTCAAAAGCCCCTGCATTTTGCTGTGATTGATGAAGTGGATTCGATTCTTATTGATGAAGCGCGTACCCCTCTTATCATCTCTGGACAGGCTGAAGATAGTTCAGAGTTGTATCGCAAAATTAATGTCATTATTCCTGAGCTCACTAGGCAAGAAAAAGAAGATGAAGAAGGTGAGGCAGGTGATGGTCATTACACTATTGATGAGAAAGGTAAACAAATCCATTTAACCGAGAATGGTCAGATATTTGTAGAGCAAGTCTTACAGCGCGAAGGTATCTTACCTGAAGACGAGTCTCTGTTTGCTGCTGCTAATATTTCATTATTGCATCATGTTAATGCGGCATTACGGGCACACAAACTGTTTGCAAAAGATGTGGATTACATTGTTAAAGATAACGATATTGTGATTGTTGATGAACATACTGGACGCACCATGGAAGGACGTCGTTGGTCTGAAGGTTTACACCAAGCGATAGAAGCCAAAGAAGGCGTTAATATCCAAAATGAAAATCAAACTTTAGCCTCTATCACCTTTCAGAATTACTTCCGTTTATACGACAAACTTTCTGGTATGACAGGAACTGCAGATACTGAAGCATTTGAATTCCAAAGCATTTATGGTTTAGATACGGTTGTTATACCTACTAACCAACCTATGATACGTGATGACAAAGCAGATTTGATTTTCTTAACGGCTGATGAAAAGTACGAAGCGATTGTCGAAGATATCAAAGACTGTGTTAAACGTGGTCAACCCGCTTTGGTGGGTACCGTATCCATAGAAAATTCAGAGTTAATTTCAGATATTCTGAAAAAAGTAAAAATCTCTCACAAAGTATTGAATGCTAAATTCCACGAACAAGAAGCCGATATTATTGCCCAAGCGGGTAAACCAGGGGCTATTACCATTGCCACTAACATGGCTGGCCGTGGAACTGATATCGTTTTAGGCGGTAACTGGCAGGCTGAGATTGACAAGATCCATGATCCTAAACCAAGCAAGGTTGAAAAGATTAAAGAAGAATGGAAAATCGCCCATGACGCCGTTTTAGCATCTGGTGGTTTGCATATCATAGGCACAGAGCGCCACGAATCACGTCGAATAGATAATCAGCTACGTGGGCGTTCAGGTCGTCAAGGTGATGCAGGTTCTTCACGTTTTTACTTGTCTTTAGACGATGCGTTAATGCGTATCTTTGCCTCTGAAAAAATGGGCAATATGATGAAACGTTTAGGCATGGAACGGGGCGAAGCTATAGAGCATCCTTGGGTGACGCGAGCTATCGAAAACGCCCAGCGTAAAGTTGAAGGACGTAACTTCGACAGTCGTAAACAATTATTAGAGTATGACGATGTTGCTAATGATCAACGTAAAGTTATTTACCAGCAACGTAATGAATTATTAGATGAAGGCGAAATCAGTGGCACAATTGAAGTTATTCGTGAAGATGTCGTTAAGGGCATACTTGACCAATATATTCCGCCGCAATCGTTAGAAGAAATGTGGGATGTCCCAGGTTTAGAAGAACGTTTTAAAGCTGAATTTTTAATCGATTTGCCGGTACAAAATTGGCTTGATGAAGACGATAAGCTTTATGAAGAGAAGCTTCGAGAACGTGTCTTAGAAGAAGTCTCTACAGCATATAAAGCTAAAGAAGACATTGTCGGCCCAGAAGTGATTAGGCAATTCGAAAAAGCGGTGATGCTGCAAAATCTTGATAGCCATTGGAAAGAACATCTAGCTGCTATGGATCATTTGCGCCAAGGTATTCATTTACGTGGTTATGCACAGAAAAATCCTAAACAAGAATATAAACGTGAATCTTTTGAGTTATTTACTGAGATGTTAGAAGCGCTAAAAGTCGAAGTGGTCACTATCTTGAGTAAAGTACAAGTTAAAGCCAAAGAGGACGTTGAGGCAGTAGAAGAACAAAGACGTCAGGCAGATGATACCCCGAAAAAATTCGAACATGAATCGGCAAGTAAATCAGAACAACCTACTGCTAGTGCAGAACCTCGTCAAGGACCTAAAGTTGGACGAAATGATGCTTGCCCTTGTGGCTCTGGTAAAAAGTATAAGCAGTGTCATGGTAAGTTGAGTTGAAGTAAAGGTTAACAAATGTCAATAAAAGTCGGGCTTATGTCCGACTTTTTTGTTTGCCCAGCGAAGCTGGCAAACCCGTCTGGTTGAAAGAAACCAGTATCACCCTGATTGAGGGGAAGATGATCCGAATGGCAAGTGCGTCACTGGCTAACGGTGGGGTGTGACGGAAGCCATAGGAAGTTAGCGATACACAGCGTAAGCGAACCTGTTTCGGCGTGGTGGGTGGGTAAGCGTGCAAAATAGCGCAACGCCCAATACTCAATCAGATCCACTACGTGTTTGAGGGTGGAATAGCAAACAGGGAGCCATAACGCGGTTACCGGAACAGTAACTGGGGAAGCCTGACATCGTTTCCAATGTTATTGGAAGTTTGTATTCAAGAAGTAATTCAAGGTACAGATTGGTGCGAGGTGGCAGATGAACCCGTAGTAGTGAGTAAGGTCAGGCCGATGAAAGCCAGTAATGGTGTGGAGGATAAAACCAGACCGACTGTTGGCAGTGTGTTCAACAGAGCAGGCAATACTCAAAAGGAATCGTCTGTTGCGAAGGGGGGAAGTGTACTATAAGTGTCTGTTGTTCTTTTTTTTGAAGTGTTGTGGACTCATAAGTGTGCCGACGGGCGCAGACATCTTACTAATGGTTGCTTAGGAATAAGTGGACTGTGGTGAAGAGCCGAGTATTGGAGTAGCTTGTTAACGCTCAAGTAGATTGCCCCGATTAAGGGGCTAGCACGTTTGAGAAACAAGTGAAGTTGTCAGCCACAATGATGATAAAGCCAAGACAACGACCACAAGTTAAAGGTGAGGGTGGAAATGTTCTACAGTCTTTATGGTCGATTGTTACATGCGCAAGCATTAGAAGCGGCTTATAAACAAGTGGCAAGGGCGAAAGGTGCGGCCGGAATAGATGGGCAGAGCCTAAGCGATTTTGCAGCTGACTTGCAGAGCAATCTTCATATTTTACTGCTCGAACTGAAAGGTAAAACCTACCAAGCGCAGCCTGTACGTCGGGTAGAAATACCCAAAGAAGATGGCAGTATGCGATTGCTTGGGATACCGACAGTGCGAGACCGCATCGTCCAACAAGCGTTATTAACGATATTGCAGCCCATCTTCGATAAGGATTTTCATCCATCTAGCTATGGATATCGCCCGAAGCGAAGTTGCCATGATGCGATTAACAAGGCCACATTGTTTATAAGGCAATATGGTCGGCGTTGGGTCGTGGATATGGACTTGTCAAAGTGCTTTGACCGTTTATCCCATGAGTTAATACTCAAAGGCGTTAAGTGCAAAGTCACAGATGGCAGTGTGCTGAAATTAATCCAACAGTTTTTATCCAGTGGTGTGATGGAAGGTAACGAAGTGATACCGACTATCAAAGGCAGTCCGCAAGGCGGGGTAATCAGTCCGTTGTTATCGAACATTTACCTTGATGCATTCGACCAAGAAATGAAACGCAGAGGGCACCGAATAGTGCGTTATGCGGATGATATTTTAGTGTTATGCATCAGCCGAGTAGGCGCAGAGCATGCCTTGAACATTGCCACGACTATTTTAGAGGATGATTTACAACTTGTTGTGAATAAGACCAAAACCCATATCACGCACAGTGATGATGGTGTTAAGTTCCTCGGAGTCGAAATTGGGACACAATATACCCGAATTCAACCTAAGAAACTGGTTAACTTCAAGCAGCGAGTGAAGCAGCTCACTAAGCGTAATACAGGGAAACCGCTGATAGATATCATTAAACGGTTAACCCCTGTGCTAAGAGGGTTCGCACATTATTTTAAGATAGCCAATTGCAAGCGAGAGTTTGTGAGCTTGATGAAATGGATAAGAAGACGCATGCGCGCTATTCAATTGAAGTTGTGGAAACGCCCAGCTCGTCTTCATAGACGACTAAGGCAACTTGGCTTCAAAGGAAAGTGTGTCTTCATAAAAATGGCGTCATGGCGCAATGCGAATTGTCCAATGGCGACTATTGCCATGAAGAATAGCTGGTTCGATGAAATAGGGCTTTATCACATTGATAGGGTATTCTATGACTAACTTGTTATCACCCTTGGTGGTTTTATAGTACGCATGAGCCGTACCGTACGTACGGTTCTGTGAGAGGGATGAGGCATAAGCCTCACCCTACTCGATATGTTTATAGATTGGTTTTATTAGATGAAGGGAACCAGAATGAAAATAGTCGAAGTGGCAGTGGGTGTAATCAAACGCGGTAACCAAATCTATATTAGTAAACGCGCCGACGATTTACACCAAGGCGGTAAATGGGAGTTCCCAGGTGGTAAACGTGAAGCTAATGAAACTATTGAGCAAGCGCTTGCCAGAGAGTTGTCAGAAGAAATTGGCATAAAAGTCACAAAACAAAGCCATTTTATGCTGTTCGAACACGACTATGGCGATAAAAAGGTACGTTTAGATGTGCGTTTGGTAGAGGGGTTTGAAGGCAAGGAACATCACCAAGAAGGCCAACAAAGTCAGTGGGTCGATATTAATGACCTAAGTCAATTTACCTTTCCAGATGCCAATAAAGTGATTATTGATAAATTAGTTAGTTTATTTATTGACTGAAACTAAATAGTATTAACCAAAATCTGAAGACATCACTGGGATGTCTTCTCTTTGAATAAGTTAACCATCAGTATTACAATTTAATGATTAACTTACCTTTGTTACCACCCGTTAGTAATAAGTTCAGACCATCGACAGCTGACTCTAATCCATTTAATACATGGGCGCGGTGTTTGATTTTTCCTTGCATCACATAAGGAGTGAGTTTGGCTACTAGCGCTGGCACTTTGTCGTAGTGGTCGGGCATAGTAAAGCCTTGGATCGTCAGGCGTTTTTTGATGATGGGGACCCAATTTGGGCCTGCGCTTGGAGTTTCAGCTGTGTAATCAGAAATCATGCCGCACACCACTACTCTGCCATGGGCATTCATGTGATCGATGGCGTGATGTTGAATTGGGCCTCCGGTATTTTCAAAATAAATATCCACTCCTTGTGGCGCTAACTCGGTTAACTTGGCGTCAATATCATCTGTTTTGTAGTTAATCGCACCATCAAACCCTAAGTCATTGACTATCCAGTTACATTTTTCGTCAGAGCCCGCTACGCCGATCACGTTTAGCCCTTCTGCTTTGGCTAGTTGACCTACTATAGAGCCGACAGAGCCTGCCGCTCCACTGACGACTATGGTTTCGCCAGTTTTAGGGTGACCACAACCAAACAAACCTTGTGTGGCTGTTAACCCAGGTAAAGCAAAGACAGATAAGACCATCTCAGCATCTAGTCCAGGTTGCACTTTTCTGAGGCCTTCCCCCGTGCTTAATAGATATTCAGTCCATCCCATCATACCCATTACACGCTCACCTACAGCAAAGTCAGGATGATTACTTTCGATCACCTCACCGATACCTGAGGAACGCATCACGTCGCCTAAACCAACAGGTGGGATATAACTTTCTGTATCTGGACTCATCCAACCAACCATGGCGGGATCTAAAGACATATGGGTTTGTTTAACCAAAATCTGTCCCGGACCTGCGCTAGGTATCGATTTTTGTACGACTTCAAAAAGTTCTGCACCTATTGGGCCGGGGGCAGGGCGGGCAACAAGATTAATCGCGGTAAATGTGCTCATATTTGGAACTCCAGTATGTGATTGCTGTTAAGGCAATGATGTAAGTAATGCTAGTATTACTGAATAAAAACTTAAGATATATAGCTGAAAAAGGCTATCTTTATTGTTATAAAGACAATAATAGCCGGTTAAATTTAATATTTGAGGGAATAATGGATCAATTTAGGGCATTAAGGTATTTCAGTAAGGTCGCAGAAACGGGCAGTTTTACTAAAGCTGCGGCTGTTTTTGGGGTGCCGCCTTCTTCGTTGTCAAGACGAGTGGCAGACTTAGAAAACAGTTTAGGCGCTACCCTGTTGCAGCGCTCTACCCGTGAAGTCAAATTAACTGAAGTGGGTCAGCGTTATTACACTCAAGTACTTGATATTCTTAATCAGCTTGAGCAAAGCAATGAGGCTGTGCGCAGTTATCAAGCAAAACCCATGGGGCAGCTGCATATTAGTTCGATGGTGGGGTTTGGCGAACGTATTTTACTACCAATGCTTGACGAATTTAGTCAGCTTTATCCTGACATAGTGCTAGATGTCAGCCTTAGTGATGAATTATCTGCATTGAGTCGTGATGAAGTTGATATAGCTATTCGTGGAGGTTATGCACCCAATGAGAGAGTGTTAGCCATCAAACTAATGGGTAACCAATTTATTCCAGTGGCCGCTCCAAGTTATTTAGCTGAAATGGGCCGGCCGCAATATGCAATTGAATTGAAGCAGCATAGAGGTTTATATTTTCGAACACCCAATGGCCCTACACCTTGGTTAAGCCAAATTAATGGTCAATGGCAAGATGTTTCTGCTCCACAAGTAGCGGTTTCCAATAATGGAAAATGGTTAGGTGAGTTGGCGGCACAAGGAAAGGGCATATTGATGACGCCACGTTGGGCGGCGGCAAACTACCTTGTGAGCGGTGAGTTAGAAGAGCTAGTGTTAAATCCACAGGTTCAGATTAGTCAAAACAATGATATGGCAGTCTATTTATTGTATCAAAAGCAAAGATATCTTGTACCAAAAGTCAAAGCCGCAGTAGATTTTATAGTGGCGAGAGTTAAGTGTTAAAGCCATGCAAATATACAATTTAATTTGACATTTATGCAACGAACTAAGATTGTACATCATCAGGTTTCTTAACGCTTAGATGAATATCCATGCCTTCTAAAAAAGTAATGTTTACAATTATTTCCTCTTTCATCATTCTGGTTATTATTGGCTTTTTTGTGTTTTTCCCCGCTCAATTAGATAAACAAACCAACCGGTTACATGATTCGACATTGCCTGCGATATCCGAGCAAGCCAGAACCTTGCATAGGGATTTATTGATCGGTGATTGGCATAGTGATTCTTTATTGTGGAAAAGGGATTTGATGGACAATCATGATTATGGTCATGTGGATATTCCGAGATTGCAGCAAGGTAATGTTGCGTTACAGATGTTTACCACAGTCACTAAGTCTCCAGACGGAATTAATTACGAAACGAACAGTAGTGATGCCAGTGACAATATTACGAAACTGGCGTTAGTTAACCTTTGGCCTACAAATACTTGGAGCAGCTTAGCTGAAAGAGCGCTATTTCAGGGGAGTAAAGCATTAGAGTTGACAGATAAATTTCCCCAACAAGTTTCGCTGATCACCTCAAAAACCGCTCTCTCAGAATTTTTACTGCAACGAAAAGCGAACCCTCAATTATTAGGTATGTTGTTAGGTACTGAGGGCTCTCATGCATTAGACGGTGATTTGAGTAATATTCAACGCTTATACGATAGTGGTTTTCGTATGATGAGTTTACAGCACTTTTTTGACAACAAATTAGGTGGTTCACTGCACGGGGAAAGTGGTGAGGGTTTAACAGAATTTGGACGAGAAGCAGTACAACAAATGCAATTTTTGGGCATTATGTTGGATGTATCCCACTCTTCTGAGCAAGTGGTAAAAGACGTATTGATTATGAGTAGTCAGCCTGTATTAGTCAGCCACACTGGTTTTTATGGACATTGCCCATCACCACGAAATATTTCAGATGATTTGATGCAACAGATTGCTGCTAATGGAGGTCTTATTGCTGTGGGGTATTGGGATGCTGCTGTATGCGAGTCTAATGTAAACGAAATTGCCAAAGCGATTCAATATGGAATTACATTAGTTGGCAGCGAACATGTTGCCCTTGGTTCAGATTACGACGGTGCGACTAGTGTGCCTTTTGATACGTCTGAGTTAATTTATTTAACCCAAGCTCTGTTAGATTTAGGGGTGACTGAACAACAAATTAAGCAAGTGATGGGCGGTAATATGCTGCAATATTTACAATTACATCTGCCGGATTAAAACCTATGTGTGAGGTCAAAACTTCTAAATCAAGTATTGATTCAATTAAAATTTAATTTAACGTATAAGAATTAATGGAATATTATCAACTAACCCAAACCAATCTTACTGACTATCTAAAGTTATTACCCGAAGTTCAACTCAGGTTTTCGTCTTTTGACAGCCTAAAGGTGCAAGAAATAAACGATGGGAATATGAATTACGCTTTTGTCGTAACCAATAAGTTAGACACAAATCAATCCGTATTTGTTAAGCAGGCACCCCCCTACATCAAAGTATTAGGTGAACAGTGGCCATTGACCCGTCAACGGATGACAGCAGAAATTAATGCGTTAAATTATCAAGTTAGCGTATGCCCTGAGATGGTACCAGAGGTGTATTATCAGTCTGAGACTTTGTCTGTGCTTATCATGGAAAATCTCAGTACCCATGCTCTTTTACGCACAGAGTTAATCCAAGGACGATATTTACCTAGACTGGCGGAAGACTTGTCTACTTTCCTTGCTGAGACATTATTTTATTCTTCTGATTTCGCTCTGCCATCAGCAGATAAAAAGGCGATGGTCAGTAAAAGTAGTAATCAGGAAATGTGTCAAATCACCGAAGACTTTGTATTTACTTATCCTTTTGAACATCATGACATGAATGATTACAATCCCGCTTTGTCCCAGTCGATTATTGACTCGATTCAAAAAGATGCAAACGTCAGGGCCCATGTTGCACAAATGAAGTTCATATTTATGAATAGGCCAGAAGCCTTATTACATGGCGACTTGCATACCAGTTCGGTCATGGTTAATGTGCAACAAACCTTTGTGATTGATCCTGAGTTTTCTTTTGCAGGCCCAATGGGATTTGACATTGGTGCACTTATTGCCAATTTATACTTAAGCTACTTTTCACATGCACATAAGTCATCGGCTGAATCTGTTAATTACAGTCAATGGTTACTGCAGACTATTGACGACCTTTGGTACAAATTCGAAGCCAAGTTTTTATCTTTGTGGTCTGAACATGAACAGTCTGCGCTAAGTACCTTTATGGGCAAAGATCTAACCGGAGACAGTCATCAAATCTTTAGGCAGATATTTTTGCAACAAGTGTTTAGCAATACCCTAGGTTTTGCAGCATGTAAGATGATACGCAGAATTTTAGGCGTGGCTAAAGTGGCTGATTTTATGCAATTTGAGGATCAAAAGCTCAGAGCAAAACTAGAAACCCAAGCCCTTAAAATGGCCACAACTATGCTACTGAATCGCCAATCCTATGCAAACATTGGTGATGTGAATAAATTGGCAGAGGATGTCAGTTCAATTTAGAAAGTGGCTAGATCGTCAACTTCAAAAAAAATAAAATTTTAACTACACAGAGCACAGAAAAAAGCAAAGACGAATTACAGCTTCGCCGAAAAGACTAATGCATAGTTTGTCATAGTCTTGTATTCCTCTGTGGTTCTAAAGCATCACTATTTCATCATCTTTTAAATGACTCACAATAGGGCTGTTTTCAGCATCGGCAAACGCAGCATCTAGAAGCGATGACCTATAAGCAATTGATGAACGGAAGTTGGGGTGAGTAAATATATAAGTCTGTCCCGATTGAAGCGCTTCTACTACGCGTTTGGCTAATACCGAGGTGGGAATACCAGATTCAACTAACGCTTTTGCCTTGTTCACAGCGTCCCCTGATTTCACTAAAGTAACGGCTTGTTCCTTAACACTTTTGTATTCAGGTTGAAGATTACGTAATGACTCATGGATACGAGTTTGAACAAAAGCAGGACATAGCGCCGAGACCGCAATATTGTGCTTTTTCAATTCAACAGCCCAACTTTCTGACATGGAAACCACTGCTGCTTTTGACGCGGCATAAGCACCAGAAAAGGGCACGCCATTCATGCCAGCCATGGAGGCTACGTTAATGATCCAACCGCCTTGACCATGGCGTTTCATAGAGGGAGCGGTGGCTTGTGTACCATTTACCACGCCCATTACATTAACGTCCAATACCCATTTCCAGGTTTCAATGTTGGTTTTATCTACTGATCCGGGAATACCCCCTACACCTGCGTTATTCACCAACATATGAATATCACCAAATGTAGCTTCGGCTGCAGCAACAGTGTCCTCCCACTGTTGATAATTTGTGACGTCTAGTGGGCAGGCTAACACTTGGATATTCGCATCTTTTAATTGCTGTTCTGCTTTTGCCAGTTCTTTATGGTCTATATCAGCGATCACGATTTGCATACCTAACTGACCAAATTCCTCAGCTAATGCCAAGCCTATCCCACCCGCGCCACCAGATATAATGGCTGTTTTACCTGCAAATTCGTTCGACATAATGCTATCCCTCAATAATTAACAATGTTTATTTGTAACTATTCAGCCTCATGAAAATATATTTTGACGATCCCAGCGATCGTAAGTATATTCCAATTAACAAATGAGTCTTAAGTAAGTAAATTTTTAGGCTCGTTTATTCTGTTCAAAGATCTGGTTAAATAATTCATTACGTTCTTTTTGAAGTAATTCAGCACAAGCATTATCTGTCATTTCCATAGCTTGCTCATCTAGTATTTCAAAATGAAAGTCTGCTTTCAAATATGTTTTGGCATTGGGTAAAGATTTTAGTTTTTCATAGGGCGTCATCATACTTTTGTAAGGGTAAGTTTTACGTTGTTTCCCTTTATCATCAGTGGTGACTTCAGGAAAGAAACAAGGTCTATGATAATTGATATACGGGTAAAGATATTTTAAATTAAACGTATTGATTAACGGTGCCCATTTCTGTGGAATATGTGTGTAACCAAACTGTTTTCTTACAATTGATGCATTTTTACTTTCTGCTAAGGCATTATCGTTTGAGTGTCTTGAGCGTGATTTAGTGAGCTCTATTTCAAGTTTGGTGAGTAATTTACACACGTGTTTGTTGATGTATTCAGAGCCATTATCTGAATGAAACCCTTTGATAATAAAAGGAAATGCGGCCATCATTTGCGTTAGTACTGGAATGAGGTAACGCTCACTAATACGTTCAACTGAGCAAACAACCTCAAACTGTGTCACCTCATCAACTGCATTAATATGATACACGCCTTTTTGTTTATCTAGGTCTCCTTGGTGCACGGTATCAATACGAATATAGCCAGGCTCGCCGTTGGGTTGAGGTTTACGCCGTTCGCCAATAGGCACTTGTCTTGATTGTGTTTTTGTGAAGTGTCTGCGTTGTTTTTGGTAGCCTTGAGAGTGCCTCAAGTTATATAAATGTGAAACAGAGATAGTGGCAAGCATTTGGTATTCTGATTGCTCAAACGTATTGTAGGCACGCTCCAACAGCTTTTTAGTGGCATGACCACAGATATCATCATGCCTTGCGTCCATTTCAGCCAGTAGCTTAATATCCTTTGTACTGTAAATGGTTGAAAAGCCGTTAGTTCGGCAAGGTTGCCAGTTAATTCTGCCGACGTCCTTGTATTGTTTTATCAATCGAGTGAGTTGCTGCCGCGAGTAGCCTGTCACCTTTTTAAGGTATTGATTGACGATCCCTTTGTCGGTTTTTTTTAACGTGATATAGCGAAATTTTATCAATGTTTTTTGAATGAATTGATATCGCTGATTTTTATCACCTAAAACGGTAAAGGCGACGGCTTGGTTACCTTGAATAAAGCGTTCAAGCTCTTCAATAGTGGTGAGGTTTTCTATATTCATGATCGCTTGCATCTTATGATCATGAACAGAATTTAAGTCTTTAGACGCATTTCATTTTGGAAACACGCAATTAGTTAAGACTCATTTCATATTGGACAAGGCTTCGTATTGACTGATCCCGCTAGGATGTCAGACTTGCCTTAATATCACTTTAGTTATTAACCAATGAAGATTGACGGCATTGAAATCGACAGTGTGATCGATTCAACAAAAAAGTTGCTTACAGAGGATAAATCAATTTCGCCGGCCTTAAGAGCGGCAATTGAATTGATCATGCTGGTTGTGTCTTTGCTTGCTAATCGATTAGGACTAAATAGCCAAAACAGCAGTAAACCACCCTCCACAGATTTTGATAGAAAGAAGAATTCAAGGACTAAATCTGACAATCCGGCCGGCGGCCAGAAAGGGCGGGAGGGTAAAACGCTGAGCCCGTTCGAAGAGCCCGATGTAGTCAAGGATATTCCCGTAAACAGGGCGCTATTGCCTCCTGGGAAGTATCGTGATGCTGGCGTCCAGTGTCGTCAAGTGGTTGACATAGAAATATCACGCATGGTCACCGAATACAGAGCGCAAATACTGCTCAACGAAACAGGCAAGAAATTCACAGCTGAGTTTCCACAAGGTGTTAACAGTGCTATCCAATATGGCGATGGCATTAAAGCGCACGCGGTTTACCTGTCACAATATCAATTGCTGCCTTATAAACGTATTGAAGAGTATTTTTCCGATCAACTCAATATTCCGATCAGTGCGGGAACCTTGTTTAACTTCAATCAAAAAGCGTCAGATTTAATTGAGCAAACAGGTGCCGCGGATCGGATCAAAGCCGCACTACGAGCATCACCCGTGCTGCATGTTGATGAAACAGGCGTCAACATTAACGGCAAGCGGCGTTGGTTACATTGTGCCTCATCACTTACCTGGACGTATTTCCATGCCCACGATAAACGTGGGAAAGAGGCCATGGATGCGGCCGAGATACTGCCATGCTTTACGGGCATTCTGTGCCATGACCACTGGAAACCTTACTACAAATATATCCTATGTGAACATTCTCTGTGCAATGCCCATCATTTGAGAGAATTGGAAAGAGCGTGGGAGCAAGACAAGCAGAAATGGGCCAATGAAATGCGTGCACTGCTGACCAAGCTTTGTCAGGACGTGAAGGATAATGACGGTAAGTTAACGCCAGAGTCTGCCCGCGTCGCCAGAGAACAGTACCGTGAAATACTCTTTGAGGGTGATAAGGAGTGTCCGCCACCAAATGAGGAGGACCGACCAGCAGGACAACGGGGTCGTTTAAAACGAACCAAAGCGCGCGCCTTGCTTGAACGGCTCAGAGAATTTGAAAATGATGCGCTTAGATTTATCGAAATAAAAGATGTCCCCTTTACTAACAATCAAGGGGAAAACGATATTCGAATGACAAAAGTACATCAAAAAATATCGGGATGTTTCAGAAGTCAAAACGGTGCGGATATGTTTTGTTTGCTTCGCAGTTACATATCCAGTTGTCGCAAGCAAGATGTTTCAGCAAGTGAGGCGTTGCGACTATTGTTCAAGGGCAGGCTTCCTGACATCTTTTCATCTGCGCGACCTGAATAGTTACGTTTATTTTATAAATATGCATAGATATTAGGTGCAGATTAATTTCAAAAATACTTTATTTAGCGAATTGGTAAGGCTTCATAGAATGAATGTTGTATGATCTTTTGGATGTGTGAACGCAAGTTAAATTTCGCTGAGTGGTCACTACTTTTTACCCTGTGATAAACTGAGGTAGGGACCGACAAAATATCTTTCATGGGCAAGCCTACTTTGGTGCCTTTTGGGATACTTTAGCCGAAGTGCATAGCTATTGTTTGATGAGTAATCCTTACCCTCTCCTGATTGAAACCCCTAATGCCAGACTTAGCCGAGTAATGCGGCATATCAACGGCGTGTTTACACAGCGCTATAATCGCCTGAAACGCTATTCCTGGGCCACTATTTTGGGGGCGCTACCAAGGGATTTTGGTCAGTCAGGACAAATACCTTTTGCAACTGTCACGCAAAATCCACCGTCACTCAAACGAAACGACTATTCCAATGGTTGAGGTGCTAAAGGACTAACCGCTATCAAGCTACCCGGCATGCGTTGGCCTGCGAGAATCCGAAGATTGCCTTGACGTAGCGCCGACTTATCAATTGCTTAGCAATTACTTAAACAACCTAGCCTTTTAAGGATTACCGTCATTATGTTATGCGAGGTGTTGAAGAACAAACCAAACGCTTTCACGCCAAAGGCAATATGAGGACGACAACTAGCCTGACATCTATCTTTGACCACATTAACTTCCATTCAAGTGGATTGGAACATTGTTTGCAACTAACTGATTTTGCTAGTAATTTATAACCAATTAGCTACTGCAGCTGCAGTAGCCTTACTGCTATGAATGCTGTTATGACGATAATTTTCTCTAGATTATTTCGCGTTTGAAGTCGAAACGATTCAACTTGAGTTCCAGCTGATTTCCAAGCTTTATGAAATTCCTCTACTCGCCACCTTAACTTATAATAGCGCACTATTTTCAGTGCATCGGAAGCGCTGTTTAGAGGCTCGCCCGTATACAGTTTCCACGATAATGGTGTTATACCATTTGGAGGGTTAATCTCATTACAACTTATCACTGGTAAATTGATGCCGCCAAGTTTTTTGTGTTTTTTAGGTGGGTAAATAGTGACGCAAGCATAACGTACCGCCACTTTTGCAATACGGGCTTTGCGACTGCCTTTTTGTTGTATCTTAACCGAGTAAGGTACACAAAGTTCAATTCAAGCCCAATTTGTTTGTGTATAAGGGTTAGAGCATGACATAGAAGGGCGATGAAACGTTCACACTGTGGGTTTTCCACAAACTGATGCCACAGCTAGCTGCTGAGGGCAAAAGCTGGGTTATACAACCCAATTTGTTTATGCCGATAGTAGTCCAAGGTGTGGCTGGCTTACTACAACACAACACCCAAGGCATTAGTGAAGTGTACTCGTGGACGGCAGCATGGCAATGAGCCCCGCAAAGTGGCCATATATCTAAACAAGATGCTGTCGGCAGCCCGGTTGCTGAAAATTGCAGATTATTTCAATGTAAATCATTATGGTTGCGTTGGCTTTACGACCTATCAAATCCGCCAACGCAAAATGGAAGGCCATCAATTTCAACGTAAACTCAGCGGCCTAATAAAACGGCTGATAAAATTACATAGTTGAAGTAATGGCCATTAATAGCTTTACTCCTTTTTTGGATAATTTAAATGAACAAAAGAATTTCCCCCTTTGCTCTAAGCAAGAAAATATAGCTCACCAAATATTGATTACATTAGATAAACAGCGCCTAAATATCACAGGGCCCCAATCGATATTTAAATTACTATTCCTCGATTTTCACTCATGATTTAGCCTCTTTTTTATTATGTTAAAATTTGGTATATTATGATAACAATGTAAATATTTAAAAGATAATGCTAAAGCAGTTAGATAAAATCACTCAAGTCTACTTCCCTCATCGGCAATTATTAATACGCCAAAATGGTGAAGTTAAATATCTCCCTATCTCAACATCTATTCAGCTTGTTTTGTCTTTAATTCTGTTAACTATTTTTTCCTGGTTTAGTTATTCAACCATCAAATATTTTTCTTTAAATGCAAAAGTCTCTCAAACTAAAGATAATTTGAAACAATCTCAAACTGACTTCAATGCATTATCAGCACAATATCAGACAAAAAATACGCAATTAAATCAACAATTATCTCAACTTCAACAACAACAAATAATATTGCAAAACTTATTAGACTCATTACCAGAAAAAATTGCGCCTATTAATACATCAGATGCATCTAAGCCTCTTAATAATTCAAATGATAATACGCAAACTACTGATAATTCCGTTTTAAAAAATTTAATTCAGGTTAAAAATAGACTTGATTCACTTGAAACAGTGCAAAAAAATAGCTTTGATAAAATGTCATTACAAATCAGTAAAAGAAAACAGCAACTGATTCAAGCATTTTATTTAACAGGCATAAGTATCGATATGATTCACCATCAACCCATTTATGCACAGGGTGGTCCATTATTTGAACTGAGTGAAAACACAACTGATAAATATCATCATCTTACTAACGAACTGATTGAATTAAGGCAGTTGGAGACTTCGCTAAAGAATGTGCCAATAAAATTACCTGCAAAAAATTATTATATTTCGAGTACATATGGTTATCGTAAAGACCCTTTTGTTAACAAAAAAGCCATGCATAAAGGGATTGATATGGCTGGGTGGATTAAAACTGAGATTTATGCGCCGGCCGATGGAAAAGTTATACGTGCAGGTAAAAATGGTAGTTATGGTAACTTTATTGAAATAGATCATTTAAATGGATTTACAACACGCTATGGTCATCTATACAAGGTAAAAGTTAAAAAAGACGAATATGTCAGTGAGGATTTTGTGATCGGCCTTATGGGCAGTACAGGACGCAGCACCAGTACTCATTTGCATTATGAAGTTCTTTTTGATGATAAAACAATCAATCCATTAAAACTGACAAAGGCGCTCAAACATGTTCTCTAAAAACAAAAATATTCAAAGCCCTGCAATAGTAAACAAAAATAGCCCACCCTCTATTATTGGGGGGGATGTAGTGATTCAAGGTAATGTCACCAGTCAAGGTTTGGTGCAATTAGATGGTAAATTTGAAGGTGAAATTCATATTCATAGCCTCTCTGTTGGAGAACTAGGCTGGGTTGATGGTATAATTGACGCGCAAGAGGTTGTTATTAAGGGCAAAGTTACGGGTGCTATTCATGCCATTAAAGTGACGTTAGAGAAAACAGCTGATGTCAGTGGTGATATTACGCATCATTCCATTAGCATTGCAAGCGGAGCAAAAGTAAATGGTAGTATCACACAAATAAATGAAGAGCAAAAAGTGGCGGACCTGAACAGTAAAAAAGCAACTGAAAAAGCGGGATAACATTTAAAATAGATTATATGTAAAACAAAACGACATTTTTCGTAAAATCAAAATTCATCTTGCCGCATATTTTCCAGATTGAAATCTCTTCTATGCAAATGGGTTTATGAATGTGGGCCTATGAAAAGGGGTTAAGCCATTTGATCATTAAAACTTTATTTACTAACTTTGATGTATGCTCAGGCCACTACGAATAGAATGCAAAAATACTTGTTACCATGCGATAAACAGAGGAAGCTATCGTGCAATTCTCTCTTGGCTAGCAGAAAGTTGCGTTGAAGTTCACTGAAGCTTTAGGAGTCGATATTAGCGCCAATTGTATGCGCAGTAAGTAGCTAAAAATAACATGAACACCACAGCGCTGAGAATTGAAAGATTACAAACCCTTGACGAGTCAGCATAAAGCATAGCCAGCTTAGCAACTGGCTGATATGTTATTTACGTCAAAGTCGCTCGGTAATTAGACCGACACTATCCCTTGGTAATCACACTAATTCAGTTTAGTTGACTGTTTCAACCCCGTTATTGGTGCCAATCAATACTATGTCAGCGCCGCGAAGAGCGAACAATCCATTAGTGACCACACCTACTATGGCATTAAGCTGCCTTTCAAGTTCTACTGGGTTTAGAATTTTTAGATTATATACATCTAAAATGACATTGCCGTTGTCAGTGACGACACCTTGGCGATAGGTGGGGTCGCCACCCAGTTTGAGTATTTCTCTGGCCACATAAGAGCGAGCCATGGGGATCACTTCAACTGGCAGTGGGAATTTCCCTAACATGGGTACTTGTTTGGTATCGTCAATAATACAAATAAATTTCTCAGCCACAGCAGCAACAATTTTCTCTCTAGTGAGAGCTGCCCCCCCGCCTTTTATCATATGTTTGTGTTGGGTTATTTCGTCTGCACCGTCTACATATATATCAAATTTGTCTACTGAATTCAGGTCAAACACTTCAATGCCCATCGCTTTCAAGCGTTCTGTGGAGGCATCTGAACTAGACACGGTACCTTGAATATTATGTTTAACTTCAGCCAGTGCATCGATAAAATAATTAACAGTGGAACCTGTGCCGACACCCACAATAGTGTCTTTTTTTACATATTTTAAGGCTGCTTGGGCAGCGGCTTTCTTTTTTTCATCTTGTGTCATTGTCTATGGGACCTGTTGATTGTTAAAACCGTGGGTGGCTAAAGTGTAACTCAAGCAATAGGTTAACTAACATCAAAAAATTGATCTGGCGTGGCAATAGCATTTAATGGAATATCCCAACTATCGGTGAGTAACTGATCAGTTTGCTGGCAAGTATGCGCCAATCCAATAAGTTGAGTGGGTAGTGAGTCACGACGTATAGGCGCTAAGGTTCGATCATAATATCCGCCCCCCATACCTAATCTATTGCCTTTAGCATCAAAAGCGACCAGTGGCGTTAGGATCAGTTCAATGTTATCTAGAGTATGTATGTTTGTGCTGTTGGCAATAGGCTCATCTATGCCATAAACGTTTTTACGTGTAGGTGACTTAGGATGGTACTCAACAAACAGCAGATGCCCTTTACTAAAAGGGTGCAATACAGGTAATAACACCCTTTTACCTTGTTGCCAGCAGTAGTCAATAATTGCTACTGGGTCAATCTCACCATCATTTGCAATGTAACAGGCAATAGTTTTTGACTGAGCAAGTGTGGTTGATGTAAGACATGTTTTTAATAGGTTGTGTGCTGCAGTAGATTGTTCTTTAGAAGACAATGCCTGACGTTTTTTACGGTAATCACTACGTATTGCCTGCCTTTGCGATGTTTCTAAGCCTAGTAATTTATGCACTTGGCAAAACTGGAATAAAGCGGTTTAACGTTTGCACCAGCTTTTCTTTTTCTATGGGTTTACACAAATACTCATCCCAAATTTTGTTGTTTTCTGCAACATTGTGTTGATTAAAGACATCGGCTGATAAAGCCACTATGGGAATATTGGGATGAGTATGTTTAATTTTTTCAGAGGCCTGACGACCATCAATACCGGGTAAATGAATGTCCATGAAAATTAGGTCAAAATGTCTGTTGCTGATAATCTCAATAGCTTCTTCTCCTGTCCCCACAATGATAATCGGAATATCTAATGATTCAAATATTGCTAGCATAACTGCTTGATTAATTTCATTATCTTCGACTAAGAGTACTTTACTACTGTGATTAAAACTTGCTTTATCAGGCGAGGGATTAAGGTCTTCATTTGAAATTGTGATGTCACTTTGCAGAGGTAACTGGACTTTAAAAATACTACCTGAGCCTAAGTTACTCAGAACATTTATTGTGCCGCCTAAAATGTCAACTAAACCTTGTGTAATCGACAAGCCTAAACCACTTCCTTCGGAACTTTTAGCTTGTCCGACTTGCTGGAACTTATTGAACAGTTTTGTTTGATCTATGGATGATATGCCTGCTCCTTGATCGGCGACTGTGATCACAAATTGTTCATTATTAAGTGAAAGCTCAATCTTGACCCACTTACCGCTATTAGTAAATTTAATTGCATTGTGGGCCAAATTAGTAATAATTTGGCTGATTTTGGCTTGATCAATAGTCAAGTGAGTCGGCAAGTTATCACTGACATCTACAGAGAACTCGACCTCTTTTTCGTTAGCCGTAATGGCTAACATTCCTTCTAAATCTTTAATAAACGTTCTTAAACAAATAGATTCGAACTCGACTTGCATCATTCCAGCTTCAATTTTATTTAAATCTATAACCGAGTTCACCACGCTTAGCAGTCGTCGACCTGAATAGTCGATATGGCCTATGTATTCAGAAAACTTTACAGGTAATGTGTGATATTTAAAGTTATCTAACATCAAACGACTAAAACCGATAATAGCATTGAGTGGCGTACGCAACTCATGACTCATGTTAGATAAAAATTCAGTCTTATGTTGGTTGGCTACCTCAAGCTCTTTTATTTTTTTTCGCAATTCCATTTGTGAAATGACGGATCTGCCTAAGACTTCAAGAGCTTGACGTTGATCTTGGGTTAATTTATTCGGTTTGTCATCAATTACGCATAATGTGCCAATGGCATGTCCGTCTGGGCTTACTAATTGTGTACCTGCATAAAATCGAATATTAGGTGCAGAGGTAACCAAAGGATTATCAAAGAAACGTTTATCTTTAAGAGTATCTTCTACCTCAAAAATTTCTTTTTGATGAATAGCATGGGCGCAGAAAGCGATATCTCTTGAGATTTCTTTTGCGTCTAATCCCACCTTGGATTTAAACCACTGTCTGTCTGAATCAACCAAGCTGATTAAGGTAATCGGGGTATTACAAATTTGAGCGGCAAGTTGGGTTAAATCGTCAAATATTTTTTCTGCTTCAGTGTCTAAGACATCATAGTCGTAGAGTGCTTTTAAACGAGTGATTTCGTCTATTGATGGGGAAACAATTTTCATATTTATATTTATATTTATATTTATATTTAATTGGTCTCGCAATAACAAGACCTTAACATAATTAATTAATGCTACCTAAGCCGAATTAGCGATTGTAGGTATCCAAATACAACTGAGTCAAACGTTCATTATCCACTTTGGTTGCTACATTGATTGTCTGGGCATTGAGCCAATCAGGGCTAGCTGTGGTGTTAGGCAACGCAATTGAGGTTTGGCCAATGTTTAAAGGATCAGTCGATACTCTTGCATGGCCGGTTTGCAATCCGAACAAGCTTGGATCGACTAAATGGGCAAGAGGCATAGCATCGTGGAAAAAGCACACATCTTCGTCTCTATTTTGTGAGTAAAACTTCACGTAAAATTGTGCGGCATCATGCACAAAACCACCTAATTTAGGATTATTTTGTTTAAGCTGAGTTAAAAAATCTGGGCTGAAAGGGCAAGAGTTGGTGACATCCAAACCGAACATGTTTAGTTCCCATGACGCACCAAACACAATTTCAGCCGCGTATGCGTCGTTCCAAATATTGGCTTCTGCCACCGGTGTAACGTTACCAGGTACAAACGCAGCACCACCCATCACAGATACTGCCTTGAGCAGGTTAGGCAGTTCAGGTTCAAGACGTAAGGCCAACGCTAAATTGCCTAATGGGCCAATTGCGACCACAGTGATTTCGCCGGGGTATTTACGTGCCATATCGACTATAAACTGCGCTGAACTGCGTGGGTCTAGTTCACCCTTAGCAGGGGGGAAGTTGATATTACCAAAGCCATCATCGCCGTGCACAAAATGTGCATATCCCGACTCTTTTCCTACCCAAGGCATACCAACACCCTTACATACAGGAATATCTTTGTTAGCCAAGGCACATAAAGTAATCGCATTTTTGGCTGCCATTTCAACAGGCACATTGCCGAATACAGTCGTTAACCCTAGTACATCGATTTCAGGGTGTTGGAAGGCAAAGAAAATTGCCATTGCATCATCAATACCCGGATCGGTATCTAGTATAATTTTGTGGCTCATTTATTGTCTCCCTGAAAGGTTTTGTTAAACGAGAAAACGGTTCACGTCTTCTTTGTTAGGTATAGTATAAATTGCGTCGCACCCATCTAGTGTCTCCCAGAAAGGTTTTGTTTAGCGAGAAAACGGTTCACGTCTTCTTTATTAGGTATAGTATAAATTGCGGCGCACCCATCTAGTGTCTCCTTGAAAGGTTTTGTTTAGCGAGAAAACGATTCACGTCTTCTTTATTAGGTATAGTATAAATTGCGCCGCACCCATCTAGTGTCTCCCTGAAAGGTTATTGTTTAGCGAGAAAACGATTCACGTCTTCTTTGTTAGGTATAGTATAAATTGCGCCGCACCCATCTAGTGTCTCCCTGAAAGGTTTTGTTTAGCGAGAAAACGATTCACGTCTTCTTTATTAGGTATAGTATAAATTGCGCCGCACCCATCTAGTGTCTCCCTGAAAGGTTTTGTTTAGCGAGAAAACGATTCACGTCTTCTTTATTAGGTATAGATTGTGCCGCACCCATTTTCATAACGGCCAATGCAGAGGCTGCACAAGCACGAATTAATGCGGTTTTTGAATCGGCATGGTTACTGTAAGCAGATAAAAAATAGCCAATAAATGTATCGCCTGCTGCTGTTGTATCTACCGCGTCAACTTCAAAAGCGGGCACGTTAATAGTTTTGTCTTTCTTGAGCATACGCACCCCAGCTTTACCCAAAGTAATCAGTACTTCAGCATGTGGCCAGTCTTGACGAAAGTAGTCTTCCATTTTATCTAAATCTTGGCGCCCAGAGATCTCTTCAGCTTCCACTTCGTTGACAATTAATAAATCTATACATTCATGTGGCAGATGTTTGACTGACTCTGTCATAGGTGCAGGGTTAAAGGCTACCTTTAAGCCTTTTGCTTTGGCTTGGCTCAGCACTTGGTCAATATTGTTGGTTTCATTTTGCGTCAATACCCAATCTGCAGATTTTACAATATCTAATGCATACATGATGTCTTTAGGTGTCATTTCATGATTGGCACCGCCAAACAATACTATGGCATTTTCAGCCGAAGGGGTGACTTGAATAATCGCATGGCCAGAAGCGGTTTCAGTACATGTGACATGTTTACAATCAATACCATCACGGATCATGGTTTGTTTGAAAGCGACGTCCGTTTCGTTAATCTTACCCACATGGCGAACTTCAGAGCCAGCTCTAGCTAACGCTATGGACTGATTCGCTCCCTTTCCGCCCAGTAAACACTGGTAATGGCTGGATGCGATGGTTTCACCGGGCTGAACGAAGTGATCTACCTGATAGACATGGTCGATGTTGATTGAACCAAAATTGATAATGGCCATAATGCGCTGCTTTGCCTCTTGTTTTAAAGTTCTGATTTGGAATTTATTCTAGCCGAATAAAAACAAATAATAACCTTTAATTGAAAAGTTGACCATTTGGTCCAGAAGCAATTATATTGATTTTTACTGTGACAGCAAATTTATCTACGTAAAAAGGCGGTTAATTTATGCATAAACCCAGTTTTGGTGACATAGGGGGAAGTATTGGTTAAAAATAATCTTAAAGATACTGTGGCACCATGACCCCATGGCCACCAAGCAGCCATGACTTTTGGATGGCGTTCAATATTGCTACTGAATAGTTTTTGTTGTTTCACTAATTTCGAAAATGCACCGGCGTAATGCTTGACTTCTTCCGGGGCTTTTTTGATGGTTTTAACATCCCAGTACACAGGTAAAACCTGCTGTAAGGTAAATAATACTTGGTCTTGTTTATCTACTGAGAACTCAGCGAGCATCACTTTATCAAAATCATCATATTTCCATTTAACCACAGCAGCCAAGGCTGCTATCACATCTTTTCCGTAAGTTTGTATTTGTTCTTCTTGATTCATAAAACGTCGGGTCTCAATCTATTCTTAATAGTTTGGATGCCTCCCAAAATGCCGCTGTCTAGTAATAAGCCCGTGAACCGAAAGTTCAGGGCGGAAGTATCATCACTACCTTAGGCTTCTTGATACGAGCCAAGCTTGCACAATAGTAGTGGAATCAACTCCCTAGGTAAAAAGCATCGGCCAGGGACAAAACTGAACTGGCAAACATCCCAGGAGACGTAGAAAACTGTTTGTTATTTGACTGGTAAATAACTAGTCATCCTTCAAACATGACCATTTAATCAGTTAGCAGTCAGATATACTACCCCTATCGCATCCGCTAACGTGTATTTGCCTTCTTGAGAGTGGTAGAATTGCCTGGTCCAATGATTGAGAGAGAATTTTGAATACATCAACCAACCTTTTCGATACTTTAACTCCGTTACTCGAACGTAACAATATCTTAACCACAGCTGCAGAAGTACAAGGCATGTTTTGTGGCATGTTAGGTGGGGGGATGCCATTAGAATGCCAAGATTGGCTAGAGCCCCTCGCTGATTTTATTCACCAAGGTGAGATGTTTTCCAAAGAGGTAGACGCAGCGTTCAAAAGTCTTTTCGACAGTACATGCCAGCAGTTGGTAGAAAACGATTTTGCACTTGTGCTGTGTTTACCAGAGGATTCAACGCCCATAAACGAGCGTGGCCAAGCTTTATTAAATTGGGTACAAGGGTTTATGCTTGGTTTTGGTTTACATCAGGATGATTTAACCGGTTGTTCTGACGATGTCAAAGAAGCCCTAAACGATTTTGCAGAAATTGCCCGTATGGATGATGAAATGAGTGAAAATGAGGAGTCAGAACAGGCTTTGTTTGAAGTGATGGAATATGTGAGAGTGACCGCTATGTTATGTTTTAACGAGTTAGGTAAGTCACCGGAACAACAACAAAGTGAACCCAAAACGGTTCACTAGACGTTTATAAAGACATTCATTTAAATAAGTCTAGTTTTTTCGTAAACAGTAAAGTGAGTCAGATCATTGCCCATGGATAACACTGAATTTTTAACTCGTCAAAAATGTCTATTAGAACAAATGCAGCCTAACAGTATTTGTTTGGTTCCCGCGTCAAACTTAGTCACGCGTAGTCGCGATACTGAGTATCCATTTCGTCAAGACAGTTATTTTCAATATTTGTGTGCTTTCCCTGAGCCAGAAGCCTGGTTGGTATTGTCTAATCATCAAAAATATTCACAGGGATTGTGCGTTTTATTCTGCTTAGATAAAGACCCTTCCATGGAAATTTGGCATGGGCGCAGAGTGGGTCCAAAACACGCCAAGCAGCAATATCCAGTCAACATGGCCTTTGCGTTAGATGATTTAGATGAGCAGTTATTAGATTTGATTGATGGCCATCAAAACATCTATTTTGCTCAAGGACATAACCATGATGCAGATGACCTTGTGTTTTCGTTATTGCAAGCATTACGTGATGCCCCAAAACAAAGTAAACAGGCTCCTTCTAGTCTGATCGATGTTCGAATCATCCTAGATGAAATGCGCTTAATTAAGTCTACTAATGAAATAAACATGATGCGTCAGGCGGCAGCTGTTGCAACCCAAGCACATATCCGGGCCATGCAATTTGTTGAGTCCGGTAAAAATGAATATCACCTTGAAGCAGAGATTCATCATGAATTTGCTATGCAAGGCGCTAAATATCCAGCCTATGGCACTATAGTTGGGGCCGGTGATAATGCTTGTATTTTGCATTACACCGAAAATAATCAAGCTTTAAAAGCCGGCGATCTCGTTTTAATTGATGCAGGTTGCGAATGGCAAGGTTATGCATCGGATATTACCCGTACATTCCCTGTTTCTGGCACGTTTTCAACGGAGCAAAAGCAACTTTATCAACTGGTGTTGAATGCGCAACTTGCTGCCTTTGACATGATTAAGCCTAACAATACTATTAAGCAGGCTAGTGATGTAGCAATTGCGGTGATCACTCAAGGTTTGATTGATTTGCATATATTGAAAGGGGAATTAGCCGACAATATTGAACAACAAACCTATCGTAAGTTTTACATGCACGGTCTAAGTCATTGGCTTGGTTTAGATGTTCACGATGTGGGTCATTACAAAATAGATGGTCAAGACCGACCGCTAAAACCTGGAATGGTACTTACGATTGAACCTGGTCTTTATATCGCGCCTGATGCAGACGTTGCGAGCAAATGGTGTGGCATAGGTATTCGTATTGAAGACAATTTACTGATAACCCAAACTGGTCACGAAAATCTGACTATAGCTGCACCTAAAACCATCAGCGATATTGAAGCACTGATGCTAAACAAGAGCGGCTAACAGCATGCGTGGATTCGATATTATTGTAGTGGGTGGCGGCACAGTAGGCTTGACTCAAGCTCTCGCTTTAAAAAATAGTGGGCTCTCGGTTGCGGTTGTTGAAAGCCATGTTAGTGAGTCTATGCCAAGTGGTGATCCTCAGTTGCGAGTGAGTGCACTTACGCTAGCTTCAGAGAATATTTTACAAAACGTAGGTGCTTGGCAACATTTAGACCTTAACAGGTTATGCAGTTATGTGAATATGCAAGTGTGGGATCAAGACAGTTTTGGAAAAATCGCGTTTTCTGCTGACCAAGTTCAAAAAAAGCAACTCGGTCATATTGTTGAAAATCAGGCTATTAGGCATAGTTTATGGACCCAAGCCCAGAACAGTAGCCATATTGAATTACTGGCCCCTAAAAAAATTAAGCAATTGGTTTTTGGACAACAAGAATGTTTTATTACCTTAGACGACAATAGCCAGTTAACTGCTAGATTAGTCATAGGTGCTGATGGCGCTAATTCGATAGTCAAAAAACAAGCAAACTTAGCACAAACATTCTGGGATTATGATCAACATGCGATAGTTGCAACGGTTAAAACTATTTTGCCCCACAATCACACCGCTAGGCAGATTTTCACTCCCACTGGACCTTTGGCTTTCTTGCCTTTATGGGATGAATATCATTGTTCTATTGTGTGGTCACAAGATGAACCTAAAGCAGCCGAACTGCTCAAACTCTCAAATCAAGAATTTAATAAATCTCTGACTGCAGCATTTGATTGCACCTTAGGTTTATGTGAACTCGTGAGTGACAGGCAAAGCTATCCCCTTAAAATGCGTTACACACGCCAGTGGGTAGGTAATAGAGTCGCTATTATTGGCGACGCTGCACATACGATCCACCCTTTGGCTGGTCAGGGTGCCAATCTAGGTATATCGGATGCCGCTGCTTTGGCTGAACAGATTATTAAGTTGGTCGAACAAGACAAGGATTTTGGTTTAGCTAAAAATTTAAGACCTTTTGAGCGTTGGCGTAAAACTGAAGCCGTTAAAATGGTGGCAGCAATGGAGGGTTTTAAGCGTTTATTTGCTGGAGATCAATCTGTTAAGAAATTAATCAGAGATACTGGATTAAGTTTGGCTAATCACTCATTATTTACGAAACAAAAAATCATTCAACATGCCATGGGTCTTGAAGGTGAACTGCCTGAACTCGCTAAAGTGCGTTCAGATTAAGAATTTGTGTTTTTAAGTTTCAACAGCCGTGATTTATATTTAAAAGGAATATTCAGTGAATAAAATTTTTATTGTTAGCGCTTTAACCCTAACACTTGTTGCTTGTGGCTCTCATCAAGCACCCGCTTACGAAACAGACAAACGCCCAGAAGACCGAGGTGAATATACTGGTGTGGCTGGTGTGGTTCAAAAGCAAAAAGATCAAGCTTACATGGCTAACCAAGCCAACAAATTGAGATGCCAAGATTCGCGATTAGATTTGGTTGATGCCGAGGCTGAAGGGGATATCAATATGATCCGTCAAGTCAAAGCCAGAGTCCAAAAAAATTGTGTGGTAGAAAATTAGTCGTTGGAACATGGTCTTATGACCCCCGCGATTAACTGTGCCAAAAAGGCAAAAATTGAATATACCCTTCATCAATACGACCATGACAGTAGTAATGCTTCTTATGGACCGGAAGCAGCCGAAAAACTGGGCGTATTGCCTGAGCGTGTATTTAAAACCCTAGTGGTTAAACTCGATGCCACCCAGCTAGTTGTTGCCATACTGCCAGTTAATTCTATGTTGAGTATGAAGAATGTTGTCAAGGCTTGCGGTGGTCGAAAGGCTGAAATGGCGGATAAAGTTGAAGTGCAACGCAGTTCGGGTTACGTATTAGGTGGTGTGAGTCCTCTTGGACAGAAAAAGTCTTTGAAGACCGTTATTGATCAGTCTGCCCAACAGTATCCAACTATCTATGTGAGTGGTGGCCGTAGAGGACTTGAAATAGAGTTAAATGCGCTAGACTTGCAAACCCTTACACTGGCTACATTCGCGCCACTATCACAGTGACTATGCTGGAGTTATTTGGATATTCCCTTAGTTATTCTAGTTTGGCGCTACTGTTTTTAGTGGCGTTTTTTATTGGTATGGCAAAAACCGGTGTCCATGGCATATCCATGTTTGCGGTGCCTTTGTTAGCCATTATGTTCGGCGGTAAAAGCTCAGCAGGTCTTATGTTACCTATGTTGATTATGGCTGACCTGTTTGCAGTGAAGTATTACCATAGAGATGCCAACTGGGGATACTTGTTCAAACTATTCCCTTCTGCAGCCATTGGTGTATTAGTGGGTACTTGGCTTGGTAATGTAATCGATGACCAAGTATTTAGAACCATCATGAGTGTTATTATCTTTGTTAGTTTGGCCATTATGTTGTGGATGGAAAAAGGTGACAAAGGCGCCATTCCCGATTATCTTTGGTTTGCATTATTGATGGGGTTATTGGGTGGGGTCACGACTATGATTGGCAATCTAGCAGGCTCGGTTATGGCTCTGTATCTACTCAGTATGCGTTTACCTAAGAATGAATATATTGGTACAGCAGCGTGGTTTTTTCTAGCCATCAATCTGTTCAAAGTACCCTTTCATGTATTCAGTTGGCAAAGTATTGATGTGAACTCTTTTCTACTTAACCTTATATGTTTACCTTTTATTGCTTTAGGTGCTTGGTCTGGTATTTGGCTAGTTAAACGCATTCCTGAAAAATACTATCGCTGGCTGGTGATTGGCATGACGGGCGTCGCGTCAATTTTAATGTTGGTTTAGTACATTACAAGTTAAGCTAAAACAGCTTCCGTTCCAGCCATAACATACTCATAGATACCACTAACAACCCCCAAAACCAGTCTTTATCAAGGGATTTCACTGACTGTTTGTTAAACTGCTTTGGGTTGTGTTGTTTCGCCATGTTTTGGCTCGCGTGCTGTTTTTGCGTTTGTTGCCATACGGGCCAATCTTCCTCAGCATGGGCATATAACCAAGTATTTATTAACGAGCTTTGATCATGTTGTGAATTGGCTAACCCTCTGTTTTTCCACCAAGCAAGCTTGTGCCATCCTTCATTCGCGGGCCATATTGTGAGGCATTGTTGCTCGGTTGGTAAAAAGTCCTCAGTCAATATTGTGGGCTGCGTGTTTTGATTATGGGTAGCAATACCGGAAGCTGAACCACCGAGTAAACATCTTTGCACCGCCTGATTGACCAAAAGTAACGTGTCGGATTGAGTATTTAGCCAATAGGGGGGCTGTTTGGGTCTGGCTAAGCTATAGATGACATTCTGCCAATAGTGACTATATTGTTCGGTCAACCCCGAAGTCTGCCAGCCATAAGTAGCATTAATAAGTGATACTGCCACTTGCCCCAATCCTATTTTGCTACGAGATACCAATATTCGGGCTTCGTTATTTTGTACCAAATATGAACTTTCAGCGGAAGTTATCGTGGCTTTTACTAATGGTATGGCCTGTTCAATGTTGCTATGTGGCCAATTAGGGATAGCTGAATAATTTGCCACATCTAAAGGTTGAATATGAATATCCAAAAGCCAGTTAAGTGATGCCACTGGCCAAGCGTTGACGAGTTCATTGTCGGCAACAATATATACACCCAAACCATTTTTAATCGCTGTTTGCAAGGCATGCATCTGCTTTACTGGCAGTGATAGTAAGGCGCGACCATCAATCAGCAGCCAATCAAAGTAAGCTAATGTTTGCTTACTAAATACTGGGGTGATATGTGGTAATGTTTCTGTGTTTAGGTTGATATTTTGTTGGATATCTTTATTTTGACTAATTTGTGTCAAGACCCTTATTTGACTACCCAATGCCGCCGCCCAGTTCTTTAATTGTCGCGTTTCAAAAGAAGGCGCCGATTGTTTAATAAGTATTTTAACAGGTGCTGGCTGGGTAACTGAAAACGCAATAGGTTCATCTGCTAAAAGTGTAGTATCGCCAGATTTGTATAGTTGTAGACGATAGACCCACTGCCCAGTAATTTTTGCTGGAAAGCTTAAGGTAAAACGTTCTGCAGCTTTAAGCCTTATTGTATCGACGATTTCTCCTACTGGGTCCAACAAACTCAGTTGATAAATGGTATCTGCTGCAGGATCACCAGTGCCTTGCAGTTGCCCTTGTACTTCGATAAATTGTCCTACAACAGACTCTTTCGACCATTGCATATTCACTAGTCCGACAGCTGGCTTGGATGGGGTAAAGGTCACTGAAATATTCGCAAACGCTTCGTCCATCAAAAGTTGCAGATCTTGCCACTGGGTTAAACTAAGCCCATCGCCTAAGACATGCAGATTATCAAACCTAGGTTGGTGAGATAACAATTGTGATGGAACATCAAGTAGGGTAGCGACATCTAATATATTGTGGTCATCTATGGATTTAACTGCCTCACGAAGTACAAAAACAGATTGTTCTCTGTCTATTTTGTTTAACTGTTGAGGCGTTGTGCCTTTAGTCACGAGATAAGTGACTGACGCTTGGTTACTTATTATATGTATATCAAAGGCCAATCCAACCACCATCAAAGCGGCAACAGTGTTAACGACTAACACCCCCGCCAGCCTGATTCTTTTGTGTTTTAGACGTTGCTTAGCAAAGTAACAACTGATCATTAAGCCAATCATCAACAGTAACATCGAGACACTTGCTGTTATTGGATAGTGAGAAAATAACCCTAGTGAGAAAGTCATGGTTGCGACTCATTTTTCAGCACTTTTTCTAGCTCTTTTTTTAGTACTGTTTCTCGCACTACTTTCTGCATTTTTTCATGCTGTTGTAAAAATGCCTGGTACTGTTGCAGCATAGTGTTCTGTAAAGAATAGGTTGTTTGTCGCGTTGTTGGTGCCGCGATAGGCGAAGGCAATGTTTGCCACAACTTCTTTATCAGAGCGGTGCTACAACCCTTACAATTATGTAAATCAAAAGAGTTGGCTTGCTGCATTTTTTCCAAGGTAGCGATAAAATTAATGTCATTAGGATTTGCCGTTAATTGCTCAGAAAAATATGCTTTTACGTTTTCTAGACTCTTTGTTTGCTCAGTTGTTAAGGCTTTAGAGCTCCATTGGTCCGAGTGTTGGTTGAGTGTATTAAGTAAAAATACAATTGATGGCATTGATGGCATAGTTGAGTTTGTTTTAAGTGTTTGTTCATCACGCTGATAACTAAGGATGTCTGATAAATCACCCTGATAACGGCGTTTTTCCGATACTGGGGGCGGTTCAAAGCCTAAACGTTTAACATAAATACGATCGGCTTGTTTAGCTCGGTTTAGGAAAGCCAAGGCTTGACTTTCAAAGGGTAGGGCAAGCTCAGGTTCTGATAGCAGTAGATGCAATTCAGCCTGCCACATATTGGCAATGGCGCGTTTCATAAGTAGTTTGGGGCTTGGCAGTCCTTTTTTGATGAAATTGCCATCGTCGGCTTCACCATGGGCGTGTCCAAACTGCTCAATAATTTGATTATAGCCAGATTTATCAGTCTGCTCTGATTGATGCTCTGCGCCATCGTGTTCATGTTCCGCAGCCGTTTGTGGTGATTTTTCATTGGCATATTCGTCATGTCCATCATGTGTTATCTCGGGGCCGGCCTCCATTGATTGAAGAGTACCACTATCAAATTCATCACCTAAGAACTGACCATATTTTTGTTTAAGAAAGCTTTGTGATGCGCCTAGTTCACGAGATATGCGATTAAAGTTTTCAATGGAGATATTTGGTTTGTCGGCGACTAATTCTTTGGTTTCGATAATAATTTGTCTCTGACTTTTAAAATACTCTGGCATAAAATCCATGAGCAAGCCATCTGCTAACACTGTCTGTTCTTCTTCTTCGAGCCACCGAATGATTTTGCTAGCGGAGTGACTTTGTTGAGCAATTGGCAGGCGGTTATCCCAGGCTCTAATACTGAAATATAGTTCGTCACCGGGCTGCATACCCAGTTCAACTAAATCCCAGTTTTTAAAGAAATATGCTTTGTCCTCGACCTCTGATTGGGTATCAAATTGGAAGCTTTGATCGCGAAATTTGACCGCTTCTCCAGAGCCACTAGCAATAGACGCCAGTATTTCAACACGCCCTATACCAAAGTCATCTTCGATTGATACTGTCGCTTGCACGTTAGGAATGGCATTTTTAGCTAATTCGGTAATCGTCCCAGTGGGCGCGATAAAACGAATGCTCGGTTTGGTGTCTGCGGTGACAGCAAGGGTGTGTATATCACCCAACATTATCTCATCAACAGCAATATGATAAACACCTGATTGATTTAACGTTGCACTGCTTAAGTAAACATTGTCAGCTTGTTTAATGAGCGAGATACGTTGTTTGTCTGGAAGCATAATAGACAAATTCTTTTGCTTATTGACCCCATTAACCTCATTGACCTCAGCGACGCCTGTGAACTGAAGTCGCCATGTGACGGTTGAGCCTGCAATTAATGCTAAGTTCAAGTCTGATGTTTGCCAAGGTGCCAAACCGGTGTAACTGGGTGCAGTGACAGTGATACTTTTAACCTCAAATTGAATAGGTTTGATAGGTTTAGAGAGGTCACTCATCTCTTGAGTCTTAGTGGCATCATTTTCAATTAAAAGACCTGACGGGATGATTTGCAGCAATGTAAAAATGAGTAACGCTATAGCATTAAGCAGTAAAGGCTTAGTGGATGAATACTTTGGTAAGTGTGAATCAATACCGGTGGTTAATAATTTGTCTACTTGCGGCTGAATTCGGTTTTTTTGCAATTGTTGCAAGGTCGTTAGAGTGCTATTTGGCAGTAAAATCAGTTCTGCACTTTCTTCACATTCGCTGAATTGTCGATTCAGATGTAGCAGTATTTTGTTCGCCGTAATATTTTGATATTGTTTACTTCGTGAATACACCAACGCAGCAAAACTTATCATGAGAACAACTGCTGTGATTGGCCAAACAACCCAATCAGTGATCCAGTAAACAGGTATACCGACACAAATGCCAATCAAAAGGGTGTATGCGAGTTTTTGCCATAACCATCTTCGCCTAAGGTGAATGACAATCTTATTCAGTGTTTTGTTTTCTGTGTTTGGCGAACTAGACAATTATTCATCCACCCCAGCTTTGAGTTGACAGTTTGGCCATTCACTTAATATTCTCTCTAGAATAAATATGCCGATTAACATCAAAACCAGCCAAATATGTAAGGATGACCCATGAGTATTTTTACTGGGTGACGCTTTGATAGTTTGTTTTTTAAAAGGTAAGGGCACTAATTGATTGCCACCCGTTGCTAAGTTTTGAATAATTTGCCCCGTTGATAATCGAGCATTCTCTAACCACCAACTTTGGCTTTGTGATGAATACAATAACCGAGTTAGGGTTAATGCAAAGTCCGCTTGTTTAACATTGTTAAGCGCTGCTTGAGTGATATATGTATGTTGCCACGGTAATTCAAAAGGGCGACCTTGTTGAGTCAGTCTCTGTTCTCTCAGGTCAATTATTTTGTCATAAATTAGTAAGTGCCCACTGTTCTCACTTGATATGTTATTCGTATCATAATCAACCTTGGCACTTAATTTATCTTGTGTGTTGATCACCTCAAACGCCGCACGTAAATAGACTAATAATGGTTCGCTCGAATTATCGTATATCACTTTTATGTTAACTAAATTTTCTTGAACGACAGTCTCTACAGGTATTGTTTTCACCTGCCATTGAACTCGTCTAGGTAGCGGTACTTTACTTCCTATAAAGTGTTTCAGGCGATTTGTTGTATACACGGTTATCGATGAATCAGCTGCCAATTGTGCTGTATAGTCGGCTACTTTACTCCATAAGTTAAGTACAGGTGTTTGTTGGGAATTCGTCGACCACTGTGCTAATTCTGCTGTATTGATATTGCGGTTGTTGCTACTAATAAGGACTAAATCTGAACCTTTAACTTGGTCAATTAATGTTTGCTTTTCGATGTCTGTGGCATGGTTTAGCCAGTCTTCGGTTAACAATATATGTGAGTTAACCTGTAGATTGACGTTCTGCCAATACAGTTGAGTGAGTATCAAGGTCGCAAGCATTAACATCGCCATACGTAGCCCCAGTAAAATTAACTGGGTTAATCTGAGCTGTCGTAACACGGGGGAGGTGCTAACTTTGATAAATGCGATATGTGCAAACGCGATAACCCTAGGGCGGGCTTTGCTTAATAAGTGAATACCCAGTGGGATAAGCAAGGTTAACAAACCCCACATGGCTAAGGGTGATTCTAATATAAAAGGCATATTAAACATGTCTCTTACTCGGCCAACAAAGAACAAATGTTCATCGTAACTTTTGCCTTGCCGCTAAAAACTGATGTAATGTTTTGTCTAATGGCTGGTCAATGTTGGCGATACAATGCTGAATGTTGAGCTGGTTAAAGGTTTTTTTCATCGTTTCTTGCCAGGTTTGTCGTGCCACCAGGTAGTCGCTTTTTACTTCTTCTGCAGAGACTAAAACCTGTTGTTTACTTTCTCTGTCTTCAAAGCGAATCTGTCCTTTATAAGGGAACTTAAGTTCATCATCACTTTCTAGTTGTACTGCAATCACCTCGGTTTTTTTGCTGACCAAACTTTGCATGAAATCGACTATTTCATTGTCCTTTTGATAAAAATCACTGAGCACAAAAATAAGACTATTAGAGTGCATGCGGCTTAAGTGGCGTTGCAACATTTGTGGCGACGGGAACACCGAACCAGTAGACATCTGACTGAGTTGCAGCAGCAATTTTTGCCAGTGTTGTTTACCTGTTAAAGCGGGCGAAAAGTGCAGACTCTCACTCGACAGTCCCAATAAACCGACCGCATCACTTTGTTTGTGTGCGATGTAAGCGATAGTGGCCAACAGGTGTTTAGCATAATCAAACTTATGCCAGCCTTTGTTAGATTTTGATTTAGAATGAGAGTCAGAGCTAGATTCAGACGAACGTTGCAACATAGATGCGCTGGCATCTAACACTAGCCAAATATTGATATTGCTTTCACGCTCTGCTTCTCGCACAAAATATCGGTCTGAGCGTGCAAATAACTTCCAATCAATATTGCAAAGAGCATCGCCAGGTTCATAGGCGCGATACTGGCTGAACTCTAGACCTGTTCCGCGCTGCACACTGTCATGTAATCCATGCAATAAGCCTTCGGCAACCGTCTTTGCTACCAAAGGCATATCTTTGATACTGGCGAGTACAAGTGGGTCAATAAGTGGTTGCATGCTATCCGCTTTTTAACATGTTAAACCGCGGGTGACGTTGGGGAATAATGGGAAGAAGCGCCAAAAGGACTGACTGGCTGTGCTAAATCCTTTAATAAACCATCCACCACATCATCGCTGGATATATTCTGCGCTTCTGCTTGAAAGCTCAATAATAGTCGATGTCTTAACACCCCATGGGCCACCTGTTTGATATCATCCATGGTAACGGCAAAGCGTTTTGACAGTAACGCATTAGCCTTGGCACACAACACCATTGCTTGACCTGCACGAGGCCCTGCTCCCCAGCGCACGTATTGATTAACAGCTGATGACTGACTATTGCCAGGGCGTGTATTGCGGGCGAGTTGATTGATGTATACCAGCAGTGGTTCAGATATTTCTATATCTCTGACCACATGTTGCAAGCTGATAATCTGTTGTGCATTGAGTACCGCATTTAACGTGGCTTGGGTATTACCTGTGGTGCGGCGCAAAATCTCTATTTCTTCTAACTCAGAGGGGTAATCCACTTTTATAAACATTAAAAAGCGGTCAAGTTGCGCCTCAGGCAAAGGATAAGTACCTGCTTGTTCAACAGGGTTTTGCGTGGCTAACACAAAAAACGGCTTTGGTAAGGCGTAACTGGTTCCCGCGTAACTAATGCTCTTTTCTTGCATGGCTTCCAGCAGCGCTGCTTGAGTTTTAGGCGGGGTACGATTGATTTCGTCGGCTAATAGAATGTTGGTAAAAACGGGGCCTTGCTGAAATTTAAAGAAACGGTCGCCTGACTCATGATCGGTTTCTAATATTTCAGTACCAATAATATCACTGGGCATCAAATCAGGCGTAAACTGCACGCGTTTAAATCCCAGCTCGAGCGTTTCTGCTAAGGCATTGACCATAAGTGTTTTAGCTAATCCTGGTACACCTTCTAACAAACAATGCCCGCCAGCTAACATACTGATCAACAATTGCTGGATCACCTCTTTCTGTCCAACAATCACTTTACCAACTTCATGCTCAACCAGAGCCAGCTTGTCCAGTAATACAAGAACGTCTTGTTCGGATAAATTCTGTCTACTCATAAAATCTCTTAAAGTTGATGTGGGAAAAAGCTACGAGCTGCGAGCTACGAGCCTCTAGCTAAAGACAAAATCTTATAAGCTTTTGGTTTTTTTAGCTCGTAGCTAGAAGCTCGCAGCTCGTATCTGCCCTTAAGCCGTCATTGCGTAAATCACAATGTTGACTGCAAACTTGGTGTTGTCGATTTTTAGCCAGCGTTTGTTTCTAAAGTCGTAATCCCATTCACAGCCCAAGTCTTTATTGCTGTATAACACGGCTATTCTGCCATTTATTTCAATAGCTTTGAGGTATTCGTGAACCAAATCGTCACCCCAACCATTTAGCTCAACTGAGGTGCGTGGTGGCCCGTCAAATTCAAAAAAAGACGAATATAATGGATGTTCATTAGGAATTTTTTTTAGCGCCTCTGGGCCAAACATATCCCCCATTTGTGCTTCAAACGTTTTGGCAAACATGCCGTCAATATCGTGATTACAGTCGTCTACAAAAACAAAACCGCCGTTTTCAACATAACGTTGAAAGTGTTGTCTCTCTTGCAAGTTAAACTGCACTAATCTGTGGCCTGCCATATAACAAAAGGGTGCACTTAACATACTAGGATCGGACAGTGGGATCACTCGTTCCTGTAAATCGACTCGCAAACTGGTGTACTCAATTAAGGAATTGAGTACGTTCGCGGGCATACGTTCATCAACTTCCCAATTACCTGATTCGTAACTCAAGCGGGTAAAGTAAAAGTCGTATTCACTATTTTGACTGCGCACAGCTAAAGGTAATGCGGCTAAAACAGCAACAGCACAACCAGAGCGAATAAAGTGACGGCGATCCATAGGGATATAGGGTAAATAAATAGCCACAAACTATTCTGTGTAACTTGTGGCTAATTGTTTATACCGCGTCAGATAAACTGCTGAAAGTAAAATCTCTGATTTTCATCGGCGGGATCATATTGCCGTCGATACGTTCAGGTTTACCTAAGGCTTCAATATTGTTTAACATCACTATCGGACTTTCGTTAAAACGGAAGTTTTTGATGGGATATTTTATTTTGCCATCTTCAATATAGAATGTGCCATCGCGGGTTAACCCGGTATATAGCAAGGTTTGTGGATCGAGTGAGCGAATATACCAAAGGCGTGTGACCAAAATGCCTCTACGGGTATTTTTTATCATCTCTTCTAAGGATTCGTTGCCCCCATCCATAATGATATTACCTCCACGAGGAACGTAAGCCACCCCCGTTTTTTTCGCCCAATAAGGTGAATTAGGCATATTGACTACTGTGCCGTTTTTGATCCAATCGGTGCGATTGCGTGGGTAGCCGTCTCCCGAAAAAGGGGCTGCTGGAGCAATAGGGTGGCTCGGGTCAGTGTAAATGTTGACTCTTTCATCAAACATTTTTTGGCCTAACTTATTTTTAGGGGCTTTTTCAGCATCTTCGCCTTCTTTTAGTTTGTAACTTAAAAAGCTACGCCCTTCATCCGCGCCTCTTTGAGCAAAATTACGCACCATATTGCCTAATAATCCAACGCTAGCTGCAGGCTCTAAAATCACGGTGTATTTGCCTGGCTCCATCGCTTTGGCGTCAACCGAACCTTTAGACTTTTGAATCGCAATGCTTGACGCTTTAGCGGTGTCTAACAATGAATAATCGCTAAAGTTACGTGTAACCCAACCAGAGCCTTTACCGTCTTCGGTGCGAATAGTCACAGAAAAGTCTACATCTGTAGATTTATTATATGCGAACAAACCTTTGTTATTTATTATGGCGCTAAACGTCACAAACTCTTCTAAAAAGCCTGCAGCAACCAGTTTGTTCTTTTTCGACGGCACTATGCTGTCTTCGGCAGCTTGTGCTCTATTTTCAGGGGTGACATTTGCTGTGGACTCAAAATAAGTTTTAGAAGGCGAGTATTTTTGTGGTCCAAATAAAGGCATATGTTCTGCATTTTCAGGTGCCAGTTTGGCTAACTCTTCAGAGCGGCGCACTACTTTTTCAAGTGATGCATCGTCAAACTCGTTGATAGTCGCGGTGCCGGTTTTTTTGCCAAAAGTGGATTGTACTGCTAGCACCAGATCGCTTTCTTCGCCAGCTGTAGAGACAGTATTTCTGGCATAACGAATGTTGCCGCCTATACTGCCATCTAAGTTACATTCAATTTCGTCAGCTTTAGAGTATTTTAATACTTTGGTCAGTAACTCTTTGGCGTTTTTTTCAGATAAAATAGTCATAATTTGAATTCCTTCTAAAGGGTTACCGACTTACACATTACGCGCAGTGTTGATGACGTTAATGTTGTTGAATCTCGTAGTCGGACAACCATGAGAAACCGCGCTAACCTGTGAAGGTTGACCTTTACCATCAAAGAAAGAACCACCCACACGATAATCTGATTTGCCAGCCATTTGGGTGCAACTGTTCCAAAATTCTTGGGTGTTGGACTGATAAGCCACATCTTCAATCTGATCAGTGATTTTTCCATCTTTGATTTCGTAAAACAGTTGCCCACCAAATTGGAAGTTGTACCTTTGTTGATCGATTGAGAACGACCCACGACCTGCGATATAAATACCATTTTCGACGTCTTTGATTACATCTTCAGCTGAAATGTCTTTTTCATTAGGTTTTAAAGATACATTGGGCATCCGCTGAAATTGCACATCACGCCAGCTTTGGGAGTAACTACAACCATGTGATTCGTTTTGGTCAATCATATGGACTTGATCGCGCGTCGCTTGATAGTTAACTAAAATGCCGTCTTTGACTAAGTCCCAGTCTTTGGTTTTGACACCTTCATCATCATAAGCAACATTGCCTAATGAATAAGGTTGGGTTTTATCTGCAAACAGGTTAACCCTGTCAGAGCCATATTGAAATTTGCCACTTTTCCATTTGTCTAAGGTAGCAAAACTGGTGCCTGCATAATTGGCTTCGTAACCTAATACTCTATCGAGTTCTAAGGGATGCCCAACCGATTCATGAATGGTCAACATAAGGTGTGCAGGATCTAACACTAAATCGTATTTGCCCGGCTCAACTGATTTTGCTTTCAGTTTTTCTTTCAGTTGCTTACCTGCAGCAGCAGCATCTTCAACCAAGTCATAGGAGTTGTTATACCCCACGTTAGCACCCGTAATTTTGATTTTATCTTTTTCTAGACCATCTAAATATTCGAAGCCCATGCCCACAGGATTGCCTAAACCGTTGCGTTGTTTAAAGCCATTTTTACCTATGCCAGTGGCGTAAAACGGTGCCCATAAGCGGTGCACATCTTGATCAATATAAGAGCCGTCTGTTGAGGCAAAATATTTTTGTTCATTCACTAAAAATAGCATGGAGGTAATGTAGTTAGCACCATTATCCATGGCAGCAGCGTTAGCTGCGAGCAACAAATCAGCTTTGTCTTTAATGGGCACTTCCATCGCATTTTTGGTGATAGGTGTTTGCCAACTCACTTCACCCACACCTTTAACAGGTGCAAGCTTAACCGGCATTGTCTGAAATTTAGAGTTGGCTTTAGCCACGGCGACTGCACGTTCGGCCGTTTTAGCCACGCTGTCTGGGGTCATATTTGAAGTAGAGGCAAAACCCCAAGTTCCATTTGCGATTACGCGAACACCAATACCTGCTGACTCAGTATTAACAATATTATCGACACGGGTTTCACGGGTGGTTACAAATTGGTTTAGATAGCGGCCAATACGTGCATCTGCATAGCTTGCTCCAGCCGATTTAGCTGCATTAAGAGCAATATCTGCGAGCTTCTTTTTATAGGCTACGTCCATGGGTTTATCTAACATTTGCTCTGCTGAAATGGCGATGCCAGTTATGGGCAGCATTAATGCGCCCACACCTACACCTCCGATTTTAATAAAATCGCGTCTTTCCATTATTGTTTCCTCTGCCGTTGTTTTTTATATTTATTATTAATCACATCAGTGTATTGCATTGTTTGAATGGCACTCAATAGGCTAAGAACAGTTATTTGACTCGAATACGTAACAAACCGTTACATAAATGTAAAATTTCACACAGTTGGAATATTAGAGGGACTTAGTTATGCTCGATATAGGATAAAATAGCATGACCCCATTTATGATATTGGGTGGCATTAGGGTGAAGTAAATCAGGCATAACCGATTCCAGTAATACGCCATTCTCAGTCAGAAATTGGTGGTTGATATCTAACCAATGTATTTGTTTGCCATCGGTAAATGTTTTGATTAAAGCATTGCTAGCATCCACTCGCTGGCGCATGGGTTTATTAGTGTTTCTACTACGTGGAAAGATTGCCATAAGCAATACTTTGCTTGTTGGCAGCCGATGACGTAATTCATCTAATATTGATTGAACACCTGCCGCTATGTCTTCTGGAGCATCAAGTCTATGCCCCGCGTTATTCGTACCCATTAACAAAACGACCCATTTGGGTGACAGACTGTCTAACTCACCGTTTTGTATACGCCACAACAAGTGTTCGGTTCTGTCCCCAGCAAAACCAAGATTAAATGCCTTGGGATGCACAAAATGTTGTTGCCAATATTCCTCTCCTTCTACTTCCCACGCATGAGTGATTGAGTCTCCGAGAAACAAGATATCGATAGGTTGGTCACTGGCCTTAAGCTCCTTCAGTTTTTGCTGGTGGCGTGTTAGCCACCAGTCTTCAGTGCGAGGTGTAGAAATAATGGATAAAGGTTTTTTCAATGTACATTGGCTTTTGTTTATTGTTTTATTTAGAAAGTACCGCTTAAAACAATTACTGATGATTTAGCAAGAAGCCATTTTAACCTACCTAGGTTTCAAAAGTTATGCATAATTTGATAAGTGTAAACTATTGGTTTACACTTTGTATTCAGACCAAGGAGCGTAAATGGCAATTAAAAGTTTCTCTCATAAAGGACTGAAAAAGCTGTTTTACAAGGGCGATAGTAGTGGTATCCAGCCGATCCATACTGACAAACTTGTAATTATGTTAGATATCATTCAAGCATCTCACTATCCAAAAGATATGAAAGCTATATATGGACCTAAATTTAGGGAAAAAGTCGGTTCGGGAGCAGGAGTTTACTCAGTAGACGTGAGTGGTAACTGGCGAGTGACGTTTGAAATCGAAGATGATGGTGCTGTTCTGCTTGACTACCGTGACTATCACGGAAAGCAGATCAAAGCGAAAAAATAGGATCCAAAATCATTTGGAAAGTAAGGGGAATAAAATGGAAAAAATGACTAGATGTCCCACCCATCCTGGGCTTGTATTTAAAACAACTGTGTTGGATGAAAACAATATTACAGTATCTAAAGCGGCAGAAGCCCTTGGGTTGTCAAGAACTACCATGAGTAGGTTTTGCAACGGACGTACTCCTTGCACGCCTGATATAGCGCAAAGAATAGCGTTGTCGATTGATAGTAATGTAGCCGTTTGGATAAATCTTCAAGCAAATTATGATGCTTGGTTTGCTGAAAATAACGAAAAGCCCCATGTTCAGAAACTGCTAAACGTTGCTGCATAATGATACTTCGAAAACTCCAAGAACCTGTTCGAAAATGGGTTTGTAAAGAGTGTGATATCAGCAACTTTTTCAGTCTTGGAATTCAAAGACTGAAAATTCACCATGGCAAAAAATGTGTTTCAAGTACGGTGTGGATGAGTTGGAATAAATGAATTACCCAGCTATTCTTCGCTGGTGGCGTGTTAGCCTCCAGTCTTCGGTGCGCTTAGTTGGTATAATAGCTAGATGTAGCAGGGTCACTTCGATGAAACCAACTGAAGAGCGCGCTTAATGTTGTCTTCTTCTATCGATAAGTAATTAGATTTATTCACGTCAAACTCGATATCCAAAACATTAGTATTTCCCTCAAGCCTAATGCCATTTAATGACACTGTTCGTGTAACAGGGACTCGATACTCAAAAAGCAACTGGCCTTGAGAAAAATCTTGTTGCAAACCTTCTCCGCTAATAATTGACGCGATCTCCCCATCAGACATGAGGATTACATAGACCATTAACCTTGCATATGTGCCGTCAGTCGACGGCATTTGCCCCACTACTTTTGCATTAGAAAATGCCTTTAAGCGCCAAATTAAATCGTCGCAGGAACTCACACATCTGCTATTGGTTATCAATACCAACCGGTTAAACTTAATATGATTTGGGTTCGATTTAATCAATGTTGGTAAACATGTGTTTGAGCCCCGACAAAAGTCACCACGTGCAGGTAGAAAGTTGTTTTCTTTCTGGTTTTCTTTTAATTGAGCAAACCAATCTTCGGCATAGTCACTGCCATAAAACATGGCTTGGCGAATACTCGTTTGGCTAATCTCACCTATATTTTTGTATTCGACTAAGTTATCCACAAATCCATTTGCCGTTAGAGCAGCAACCCAAGGTGTGTTTTCGGAGCCGCCACCGTTGTTTTGCAAATCTATGAGTAGGTTTGCGGCTGGTGTTTTGTTGATGATTGCATTAATGGAATTAATATCTGTACACATACCTACTTCAAATGGCTTTGAGCAATAAAAATCGTCAAATTTATTTCCCCAATTATCGAATTCTAGAATTTTTAGCAAATAATCTTTTTTGTATCTGAATAGGCAAGACTGCGCACCCTGAAATATAAGTTTAAGGTCAAGTATATTCCTATATTTTTCACATCCTTTAGACGAGGGCTTTGAAGCTATTGATGACGAATGTTTATCAAACAGTTTTTCACTGCCATCGATGTAACCCACGGTAATTTGTTTCTGGCTCTCTGCGAACCGATAGCCCTTAACTATATATTTCGTGAAACGATTTAGGCAGCCTTGTTGATGTAAGTCGTTGCAATAATAATTTACGAATTTTTCAAAAATGTCTGCAATAGGCCGTCCGTTCAATGACATGATTGACTTATCTGTTTGAGTATCAAAAAAGCTTAATTGTGGGTAGGTATAGCCAAGTGGGATAGCAGGCCACGATGGCCTTCCTTTTGGGGATAATGTTCTGATTTCTTTGGCCACCTCAACGTAAGAATGTAAATTGGTGATCCCATAGTGAAAGCTATCTATGGCTAACACGAAATCAGTCCAATTTCTTGCCTGACTAATTGAAGTTCTCAACCAATTTTTATAAGTATCCCATTTTACAGAACGACTACGATCTCTAACATCAATGGAGATCGCATCCAGTCTTTCAAAATTTGCAATAAGTTGATCAGCAACCGCATCAAGCTGGCGCTGATCTAAGTATTTTTGCTTTTCCTGTGCGACACTTACAAAAGTGAATATAAAAAGCAGAAACGTGCAAGCAATCTTTTGATGCCTTGTCATGTTTACTTATCTATCTGTGTTTGTATCCAATCGTTAATCACATCTTCCAGCACCGCCATAGGCAATGAACCTTGCCCAATTACAGTATCGTGAAAGCTGCGAATATCGAACTTTTCACCTAATGTTTGTTCAGCCTTGGCTCGCAATTCACGAATTTTGATTTCACCCATTTTGTATGACAACGCTTGACCCGGCCATGAGATGTAGCGATCAATTTGGTTCTCTACTGATTTTTGGGGCAGCGCGGTATGTTGTGCTAAGTAATCGATGGCTTGCTGGCGGCTCCAGCCAAAAGCATGAATGCCAGTGTCTACTACTAGGCGCACGGCGCGCCACATTTCATAGCCTAAGCGGCCAAAGTCGCTATAGGGGTCTTGGTAGAATCCTGCTTCTTTGCCTAAACGCTCTGAATATAAGCCCCAGCCTTCGCCAAAGGCTGAATGACTCAGGGTGCGCCTGAATTCGGGGACATCTAACTCCATCGCTATGGCATTTTGAAGATGATGCCCAGGTACCGCTTCGTGCAGACTGAGCGCCTCTAGGTTATAAAGTGGTTGTTGTTTTGGTTCAGAGGTTAAAAAGTAAGTCCCCGGTGTGCGATTGTCGGGTGGCGGCATATAAAATGCGCCTCTAGAAGCGGAACCTTTAATGATGAAGGTATTGCGGGGTAGGTGACCAAAAAATGTGGGTAATTTGCCATACATTTTCATGGTGATAAAGGCGGTTTTTTCGAGCACATCTTGTGGGTCTGCTGCATAAAACTGTGGGTCGGTCGCCAAAAATTCCAAGAATTCAGCGTAACTTCCTGTGAACCCTACTTGGTCAATAATTGCCTGCATCTCAACACGAATTCGCTTAACTTCGCTTAATCCCAAATCATGGATTTGTTGAGGCGTGGCATCGGTAGTGGTGTAGTAGTTGGCTGTGTAGGCGTAATAATCTGCACCCCCTTTGGCACTGGAAATGCCAGGCTCTTTACGACAGTTAGGCATATAGTCGTCAACAAAAAAATCGTAAAAATTCTGATAGGCAGGTACCACTGCCGATGTGATTAACTCTATCGCTTTTGCACTATAAATGCTTTTCTGTTGCGGAGTAAAAGTACTAGGGAAGCGGGTGAAGGGTTCAAACAGCGCACTGTTTTTGGGGTTTTTGACTATGTGCGCACTGATCGTTTGATGGTAATCCTTAAAACTTTCGCAGTGATGCACATAACCAGCAGTTAAACCGGCTTGCATCAAGTTGATATTTTCTTGGTTAAAGCGTGGATAGTCAGCCAAACTGGTTAAAAAACTGTCGTAATCGTTACTGGTTAAAAATGCCATATTGGCAGGTGCTTCAGCAAAGTAGGTATGCCAACCACTTAAAAAATTCACCGGGAAATACTTATCTTGGTATTGGTGACTTAGGGCTTCCGTTTCCCGTTCATATTTAAATAAACGGTAATTCATTAACTGTTTTTCGCTCAGGGTTTTTGTATCAATTTCGCCAAGGGTGGCTAATACCTGAATATTATAAGCTTCTCGCCTAGCTAGGGCCTGTGGTGTAAATTCGGCTAATTTGCCGTTAGGTTTCCAGCCATCAGGATCGGTGCGAAAGAATACCTTTTCCTTTTGAGCATTTTGCCAATGCTGGTCGATGATATCTGTTAGATCTTTATTTGAGTCAGCAAAGGTGTGCCAGCTAAGTGCTGTGAAAGTGAATGCGGTTAATACTTTTTTAAGCATAATGTTCTCTTGTTTTTTATTGTTATTAGATAGGATAAGCGGCTAGTTTGCCAATAGGGGAGGCTAAAGAGTCCGGTGGTACAGTAAACCACTGGATACCTTTGTCTGTCATATACACACAATCTTCTAAACGCACCCCAAATTCACCGGGTAGATAGATGCCAGGTTCATTCGAAAAACACATTCCTGGTTTTAAGGTTTCGGCAGCGCCACTGGCTATTAAAAACTGTCGTTTATTCAATTCCATGTTTGGCCTTGTGAGAGTGAGGAGCATTACTTCAAAATACAGACTATTACAAATAATCTGTATTTTGAAGCGGTTTGCTTAATGTGTAGTAGCAGAATATTGCTCTATCCGTAGCGTTGCCCTTACATCTTTCACATTTTTAATTGATAACGCAAAAGTGAAGATTTACTGATAGTTTGACAGTTGAGTTATATTTAAAATTTCCCTATTTTGTTCAGCCATTGGTTCAGCCTTTTAAACATCTTTTGTTTGTCTACTGGTTAATATTATACCGCAACTCAAGTACATCGTTTATTTTTCTAGGTTCTGCTATCTTGGACGCTCAGCATATAAATCATCCTAATAAATGTGGCTGCAGTGAAATATTGCAATCGATTTTGCAGGCTCTCAAAACTGAGAATATATTATACCGCTAATTGTTAATGTCGTATTTTCATCTCGCCAACAAAAAAGACAAACCTATATGAGCAAAGCATTTAAATGGATCGGCGTCACGGGTATAACTCTAGCCGTCTTAGGTAGTATCGGATGGTGGTCGATTGGAGCGGATTGGCGTGCGCTTTTGTCTGATCCCCCCCGAGACACCAATATTTTGTTTTGGTCCCAAAGTCAGCGTGATGCAGGTTTTAAAATGATGGATAAATTACCATTATTGGTTAAATCGAACCCTATAGAGCCCAGTTCAATCGTCAGGGAGTTACCTGAAGGCGAACCGTTAGCATTTGATATGGATATGGATGATTTTTTTGCCAAGCAGCATTTGGCCGGTGCGCTCATTCTGCATAAAGGCAACATTCGCTATGAGCGATATGGCATTGGGCTTTCGCCACAGAAACGTTGGACCAGTTTTTCAGTCGCTAAATCCTTGACTTCGAGTCTGGTGGGCATTGCTTTAAAAGAAGGTTATATCAAAAGTCTAGACGACAGTGTTTCAGACTATATCGAAGGTCTGAAAGGTTCGGCCTATGATGCTGTCACAATAACGCAGTTGCTCACTATGACATCGGGGGTTAAGTGGAATGAAGACTATTTTGATCCACAATCTGATGTAGCAAAATTCAATAATCATGTTGCGAACGACGGTCTTCCTAGCATAGTGAGTTACATGAGAAAGTTGCCCAGAGCCTATCCTGCTGGGGAACAGTGGCAGTACTCCACCGGAGAAACTAATCTTATCGGGATTTTGGTAGGCGAGGCGACGGGACGCACTTTGTCACACTATTTGACCGAAAAAATTTGGAAACCTTTTGGTATGGAAAACCAAGCAAGTTGGCTGCTAAGCCCCGATGGGCCAGAAATTTCCGGTTGCTGTATTCAGGCAAGTTTGCGTGATTTTGCTCGATATGGTCTTTTTGTACTGGAGGATGGCAAAATACAGGGGGCCGCCACTTTGCCCGATGGTTGGTTTGAAATGGCTACCAGTAAACAGGCTGATATTGGCAGTTCCGGCAAAGGATACGGTTATCAATGGTGGACATTCGACGATGGCAGCTTTACCGCCCGGGGTATTTTTGGGCAAACTATCTTTATCGACCCCAAAAGGCAACTTGTGGTTGCCATGAATGGTAATTGGGAAAATGCCACCGAACCTGAACTCAATAAACAACGTTTTGAATTTATAGACAGGGTTCGCGGGATCATTGATCAACAGGACTAGTCCACTCAACAGCGCGGAACTGGATTGAAGATATTTACAGAGACATCAGCCATGGTAACCTTACGTTAATTAAGCTGTCTGTCTCTGTCATATACTTTTTGAAGCACTGCAATAAGTTGCATTTAAGACAGGCGTATCATGTGCAATTAGTGTACTTGAATGGCAAGGGCTGAGTGAGTTTACACTCATAACGTATTGATTTTACTTGGCTTAGACACTATAACTCGCTACAGTGATTGTCTGAACTTTAGTGACAAATTTGAATTTTTCATCCTGCCTGAAGGCTCAAGTATTATTGTATCACTAACAAATCAATCTCCCCTTGAAGTGTACCAATCACAATTGGGCGATAAGCTTGTTGACGATCCATCTCAACAAGCTGCAATAAAGGCCTTAGATGTCCTATTTGGCAATTTAACAAAACGTAAAGCTCCATCCTGTTCGCCTATCAAAGGGTTATACCTATGGGGTGATGTGGGTCGAGGTAAAACCTACTTGATGGACTTGTTTTATGATTGCCTGCCCGATGAGGGCAAGTTGCGGTTGCATTTTCATCGTTTTATGGCGCGTATTCATCAAGCGCTGAACGAACATTCGGGTGAGCAAGACCCTTTAGTTAGGATTGCTCATGATTGGGCGAAAACATGTCGAGTGTTATGTTTTGATGAGTTTTTTGTTTCTGACATTGCCGATGCCATGATCTTGGCAGGCTTATTTGAATGTTTGTTTAAACAAGGGGTGGTGTTGATTGCCACATCAAATATGCCAATCGAAGATTTATACAAAAACGGTTTAGCTCGGCACAAGTTTTTGCCCTGCATTGCTTTGTTGCAACAACATACCGAGATGCTACATCTCAATGGCAAACTTGACCACAGGTTACATTCAACAAACCCAGAGATAACTACGCCTGCCATAAGCGGCCCATCATTGAATATGGGTATCAAAGGCGAAATCGATTTTGAGGCGATCTTCTTGGGATTAACTCATACCATTGCCCATCAAACTATCAATACCAGCAGTTTAAACATCTGTCATCGAGAGATTCCGGTGATCCGAGCCACACCGGGCGAAGTGCCCAACTCAGTGGCCTGGTTCGACTTTTCTGCCTTGTGTGATGGTCATCGCTCGCAGTTAGATTACATGGACATTGCTAATCGTTTTAGCACAGTGATGCTCAGTGATGTGCCCTATCTTGGCGGTGAAGTTCGCGGCTGGATCAAGGCCCGTGGTACAGAGGATGGCATAGGCGACAATCAAGCCATGAGTACCGGAGAACGGGTTGTGTCTTATGCCAGTAGCGACAATAGCGCCAGACGGTTTATCAGCCTAATTGATGAATTGTACGACCAGAATGTCATCCTATATTTAAACTCTGATGTTCCTTTAGCTGAGCTTTATAAAGAAGGCGCATTGCTGTTTGAATTTCGCCGAACTTATAGTCGGTTGATGGAAATGAGTCAGGTGGATGTTCAATCATCAACCTGAACTCTGAATTAGACGTGCCGGCACACTAAAAATAATTTAATAAAAAACAGTATGTTAGATAGTTTTTTTTACATAATTAGGCCAATAAATGCATTCAGTGCTGATATTATTGAGCCAATAATTTTCTGCCTATTAATGGGCCTCAAAACAGGATGTCGATAATGAGCAATATAGTCGTATTAATCACGGGTACCAATAGGGGTATAGGCTTCGAATTGACTAAGCAATATCTTTTAGATGGTTGTCGGGTTATTGCAACCTGCAGAAATATTGAACAAGCGACTGATTTAGTATCGTTACAAGAAAGGTTTGTTGAAAATTTGATTATTGAACCTATGGACATATCGTCTCCAGAGACTATCCAAGGGTTGGCTGATAAGCTTGATAAACGTGATATTAAGATAGATTTAATCATCAGTAATGCAGGCTATCTGGATCGTGAAAATAAAAGTATTTACGCTATAGATTACGCGGCCGCTGAACAGAGTTTTAAAGTGAACTCTGTTGGCCCTCTATATTTGGTTCATTGTTTTTTACCCCTTATCAATCAAGAAAGATTATGCAAAATAATATTCATATCTTCTGCCATGGGGTCATTGACGCTTGAGCAGAACGTAGATTGGTATGGTTACCGAATGTCTAAGGCTGCAACCAATATGTTAACCGTCAATTTATCTCAAGAATTAGGTCAAAATAAGATTGTTGTTGCCGCCATTCACCCTGGTTGGGTACAGACTGATATGGGTGGTCACAGTGCAGCAGAAAGTATAGAGGATTCAACCTTAGGCATTATGAAGGTGGTTAATGGATTATCTATTAATGATACGGGGCATTTTTATAGTTTTAATGGTGAAATATTACCGTTTTAAAAGGTCTAACAAGGATTTCACCCTGAAAAATATCAATTGCCTACGTCTACTTACATATTGATAACAGAAACGTCGGGGTGGTTCTATTGTCAGTTATGAGCAATCCAAAGATATGGCTGCGGCGCTAAAAAAAGCTAACAAAGAAGACGATTTAGAGATAATTGAGTTTGGTACTCATTATCTAGATGATGCCTTAAATAGGGAAAAAGCCATGTCGAAAATGGACCAATTTTTGGTTGAAAACTTACTCGAACTTGGACAGTGTGAGGCAGTGTAAATTACATTAAGTTGATCTGGACACTGTTCAATTAACCCTGTCGTAAACTTATCCGCTCTTATTCAGATGTTGGGTCTCGGCTCAATAGTGTAAGAGCCGCTTCTTTAGCTGATTTATTGTGATATAGGACCTGGTAAATTTGTTCACATATTGGCATTTCAATGCCTACACGTGAAGATAGGATGTGTACCTCTTTAGTATTTCGGTATCCTTCAACTACTTGACCTATTTCATTCATTGCTTCTTCAATGCCAAGGCCTTTGCCTAAAGCTAATCCAAAACGTCTGTTACGGGATTGGTTATCGGTGCACGTGAGGACTAAATCACCTAAACCTGACATACCCATAAAAGTGGACTGCTTGGCGCCCATTTTAACACCCAGCCGGGTTAATTCAGTCAACCCTCTAGTTATCAGAGCTGTTCTAGCGTTAGAGCCAAAGCCTAAGCCGTCCGATAGACCTGCGCCTATGGCTATAACGTTTTTAACCGCTCCGCCTAGTTGTATGCCTATGAAGTCATCATTTCTATAAACTCTAAAGGATTTGGAGCAGTGAAGTTTATTAGCAAACTCTTCGGCAAGGTTTTCATTTGTAGAGCTTAATGATATGGCGGTAGGAAGGCCGGCCACCATTTCTTTAGCAAAGGTTGGGCCTGATAATGCTGCAATTGGTGTGTCGTTACCTAAGATTTCTACGGCAACGTCTTGTAAAAGTCTACCTGTTTCAGGCTCTAAGCCTTTAGTTGCCCATATAATTCTATGATGAGGAGTCAGGTAGGGTTTGGCTTGTTGTAGTGTCCTGGAAAATGCGTGGCTGGGCACAACAATTAGAATATCTTGACTATTGACTATGGCTTCACCTAGTTCGGACTCTATCACTAGATCCTTGGGAAATATGGCGTTAGGCAGATACTTTTGATTGCATCTGTCCTTAGCCATTAATTCCATTTGCTGCTGATCACGACCCCACAAAACAGTTTTTACGCCATTACGTGAGAGGCAAAAAGCGAGGGCAGTACCGTATGATCCTGCCCCTAATACACAAACCGAATTCATTTAAAATCAGCCAGCTTATGCGTCTAGTTTTTGCGGTGCTTGTTCATTAGCTTGAGCTTGTTGAGCACGTTTTTGCATATAAGCTGCAAAAATGGAGTTGAAGTCGACAGGTGCCAAGTTTAGTGGTGGGAATGTACCGCGGTTCACTAAATTAGAGATGGTTTCTCTGGCATAAGGAAACAAAGTATTAGGACAAAATGCGCCAATCATTTGGGCTTTGTTTTGTTCTGGCATTTCGCCAATCATGAATATGCCAGCTTGCTGTACTTCACATAGAAATGCGGTTTCTTCACCAATTTTAGCGGTAACAGTGACAGATAAAGTCACTTCATATAGGTTTTCACCTAGAGGGTTGCTCTTTGTATCTAAGTCTAACTGTACCTCTGGCTTCCATTCTTTTTGAAACATTGCAGGTGAATTAGGTGCTTCAAATGAAATATCTTTAGTATATATCCTTTGGATTGAAAATTGTGGGCCTTGCGCCGCTTCTGGTTGCGCTGCAGCTTCGTTTGGTTGATTCTCTTCAGCCATGATACATCCTTTAATTGAGTTGTTAGTAAGTTAATAAACTGTCTAGTTGGTTTTTTGCTTCTAATGCAAATAATTCATCGCAACCGCCTACATGATAATCTTTGATGAAAATTTGTGGAACAGTCGATTTACCTTTTGAGCGTTCGATCATTTTGCTGCGTAATTCGGGCATCACATCAATTTCAATTTCATTAAAACCTATTGCTTTTTTGGTCAACAAAGCCTTAGCTCTATGACAATAAGGGCAATGACCTTTAGTATAAATATCAACTTTACTCATATTTATTTCCTGCAATTTATTTGGTGACTGGTAGATTTGCACTTTGCCAAGCACTAATGCCACCTTTTAAGGTCACCACATTTTCAAATCCTGCTTTGAGCATTTGAGATGCAGTGCGTTTCGACGTCATGCCCATAGCACAGACAACAATAATGGGTTTGTCTTTTGATTTTTCAAGTGTTGAAAAGTCGCCTTTAGTCACTAACTCAGCTTTGATTTGTTTAGAACCTAAAATATGTCCTTTTTTAAAATCCGCAATTGGGCGAATATCCAAAATATAGGCATCTTCTTTGTTCATTAATAAAGTCGCTTCATGTGTGCTTAATTCTTTTAATGATGAAAGCTGGCTTGCCACTGTGGTGTATATCAGTGCTGCTAAAAGTGCAGCGAACAAACCAGATAAAATATAGTGATTAATGACAAATTCTACCATTTGATCCATAACAGGTGACCCTTACAGGTGAGTAACTTAAAAAAATGAGGCCAAAGTATATAGATTTTGTGTGTAGAAACTAGTCCTAGGGTGTATTCATCGGTGCGACAAAGAATAACTTATTGTTATACATTTGGTTTTTTAAAATGATTTAGCCGTGACGTGCATTGCGAGTAAGGATAACATGAGCTTATTATCAAGGTACTAGGCCATGTATATCCATTTACAATCAATCCTAGTATGAATCACTACATTAATTAATCGTTTCATCTATAGGACAGCATAATGACTCAAACTAAAAAGACCACCGCATTGATTATTTTAGATGGTTGGGGTCATCGCGAAGAACTAGAAAGTAATGCGATCGCTTATGCTAATACGCCAGTGTTAGATGGCTTGTGTAATGACTATAGCAATACCTTAATATCTGGGTCAGGATTAGACGTTGGCTTGCCTGTGGGACAGATGGGTAATTCTGAAGTCGGTCATGTAAATTTAGGAGCCGGGCGTGTGGTTTATCAGGACTTTACGCGGGTAACTAAAGCCATCGAAGACGGTGACTTTTTTGAAAATTCTGTACTTACAGAAAACCTAGACAGAGCTATACAAGCAGATAAAGCAATCCATGTCATGGGGTTATTGTCAGCCGGTGGGGTGCATAGCCATGAAGACCATATTTTTGCCTTCTTGAAATTAGCCGCAAAGCGCGGCGCAAAAAAGTTATATCTTCATGCCTTTCTGGATGGCCGCGATACACCGCCACGAAGTGCAAAGGGACCATTGCAGTCAGCTGATGCCGTGTTTGCCGAGTTAGGCTTAGGTAAAACAGCCAGTGTCATTGGCCGTTATTATGCGATGGACAGAGATGCCCGCTGGGACAGAGTCGAAGCTGCCTATAATTTAATTGCTCATGGAACAGGAAATAAGGTTGCGACTAGTGCTATTGAGGCGCTAGATGCTTCATATCAACGTGAGGAAAATGACGAATTTATGCAAGCCACCGTTATAGGTGATGCGGTACCATTGGAAGATGGGGATGCTGTTTTCTTTATGAACTTTAGAGCCGATCGAGCCCGTGAAATCAGTCGTCCTTTTGTGGAAAAAGATTTTAGTGATTTCAATAAAGGTAAGCACATTGAGTTAAGTGCCTTTGTCACCCTAACTCAATATGCCGAGAGTATTGATGCCCCTGCAGCGTACCCACCTGTACCTTTAGTCAATGTAATGGGTGATTGGTTAGCTCAGCATAATAAAACGCAATTGCGTATATCTGAGACTGAAAAATATGCTCACGTCACTTTTTTCTATAGCGGTGGACGAGAAGAATTATATGCAGGTGAAGAGCGTATTTTAATCCCATCACCTAAGGTCGCAACTTATGATCTGCAACCAGAAATGAATTCTGCTGAATTAACCGATAAGCTAGTAGCAGCTATAGATTCTGGTAAGTTTGACGTCATTGTTTGTAATTACCCTAATGGAGACATGGTCGGACATACTGGTAACTTTGATGCAGCGGTAAAAGCTTGCGAAGCTGTTGATGCTTGTGTCGGTAGAGTAGTTGAGGCGATGAAACGTAATGGAGGTGACTGTTTAATCACCGCTGACCATGGTAACGCTGAAAAAATGCAAGATGAACAGACAGGGCAAGCACACACAGCACACACCAGTGAACTAGTCCCCTTTATTCACGTTGGACAAAAATCAACTGTTAGAACCGGAGGCACATTAAGCGATGTGGCCCCGACTATGCTGTATCTAATGGGGATGGAACAACCTCCAGAGATGACAGGTACTCCAATAGTTACACTGGACTAATCAATTGAGATTGATACCGCACAGGTTAATCCAAGGGAAAAACCGAACTCACAGGTTTTTCTTATTGGTAATCTTATGTAGTGTTTTTTTTGTATTCATTGCAAAAGCACAAGAACAGTCAGATCTTGAAAGTATTCAAAAACAAATAAAAAATAAACAGGCACAAATTAATCAACAACTAGAGACTGCCAAGAAACTCCAAGACACCCTGAAAGTCGTTGAAATACAGATTGCTAAATCAGCTACAAAACTCAATAAAACAGAGCGTTCCCTCGCTAATAACCAACAACAACTCAGTGTATTGCGTAAACAACAAAAGGAATATTTGGCATCCTTAGAACAACAAAAATCAGTATTAGCCAAGCAAATCCGCAGCGCCTATATGACAGGCAATTATGACTTTGCGAAAATGTTATTAAATCAACAAGATGCCGCGAATTTTGAACGTACTATTACTTACTATCAATATTTGAATAAAGCTCGGAAATTGCAGATAGATAGCTTTAACTTGTTAGTCAAAAATCTGCAAAAAGTGAATGCCAAGTTGATTGACAATCAAAGTGAGCTAGAACAGTTAAAAGGTAAACAACTTGAGCAACAACAGGCTTTAAAGGCGAACCAAACTGAAAGGGAAGGAACGCTTATAGCGATGCAGAACGCTATCGAATCTGACGAAGCAAAAATTGCCCAATTACAAATCAATGAAAAGAATTTGCTCGAAGCATTAACTCGAGCGCAGCAACAAATTGACCAACAAGACGTCACTTTAAGTGGACTTAGTGCCCTTAAAGGCCGCTTATTAATGCCCGCCAAAGGTAACCTTAGAAAAATGTTTGGTCGGTTTAGGCAAGGTCAAATTAAATGGAAAGGGGTGGTGATAAACGGCACTGCAGGAGACTCTGTGATTGCCGTACATCATGCTAAGGTGATCTATTCTGATTGGCTTAGAGGTTTTGGCTTAGTGACTGTACTGGATCATGGAGATGGATTTATGAGTCTTTACGGTCATAACCAAGCGTTATTAAAGCAAGCGGGTGAGTCGGTTCAGGCGGGTGAAGCCGTTGCTCTTCTAGGGCAAAGTGGAGGGCAAAGTCGACCAAACTTGTACTTCGAAATTAGACACAAAGGAAAGCCTATTAACCCTATTAATTGGTTAAAGCTTTAGTTCCTTGGTGTATTTAAACGATTCAATCCTAGTAAAAATACTTGATGTGATTATAATCAAAGTGAAATGCTGTCGGGTAAAACAATAATAAAAACATGCGTTTATTCCTAATTAGTTGTTTGTTGTGTATCAGTTGCTCTGCTAGAGCGGCCCAAATCGCCTTGATCATTGATGATATGGGAAACAACCGACAAGATGCGGTTGCCTTTGCATTACCAGAAAATGTGGCATTTGCGATTTTACCGAATAAACCCCTCTCTAAGCCTTTTTCCAAGCGTGCCGCAGCTCAACAACGTGAAGTGATGTTACATATGCCAATGGAATCGTTGGCGGGTAATAACCAAGAAAAAAATGTATTGCTTTCTAGTATGCGACCTAATCAAATCCTACATATGTTAAAAATAGCTTTGTCTACCGTGCCCGATGCCGTTGGCGTTAACAATCATATGGGCAGTAGGCTGACTCAGCTTTCATTACCGATGTCGATAACTATGGAGTTTCTGTCTGAGCATGGGTTGTTTTTTGTTGATAGTCGCACCACCAGATATAGTAAAGCAGAAGTGATTGCCAAAAAAAATGGCGTTTTAAGCACTAAACGTAATGTGTTTATTGATCACACTCCAAGCCCCGAGCAGATTGATATACAATTTCATCGTTTACTGCATTTATCTAAAAAGTATGGTTACGCGGTAGGTATTGCCCATCCCTATCCACAAACCTTAGAATATTTGAAAATACATTTAGACAAACTTCAACAACATGGCATCAAATTGGTTAAATTAAGCGACATAGTGTCTTCAGAGGTCTCTTATGCTTATCATCCTAAAGCTGAGTCAAAACCCATCTCTCCCGCCTTGTAAGGAAATATTATGCCTGCTGCTAATCTACTTGCTCTTATAGACGATATTGCCACCATTTTGGATGATGTGGCTATTTTGTCGAAAGTTGCCGCTAAAAAAACGGCTGGCGTGTTGGGAGACGACTTAGCTCTGAATGCTGAACAAGTTTCTGGAGTGAAAGCTGAACGTGAATTACCTGTTGTATGGGCTGTAGCAAAAGGCTCTTTTCTAAATAAATTGATTTTAGTGCCATCTGCGTTATTGATAAGTGCATTTTTGCCATGGTTAATCGTGGTGTTGTTGGTTATCGGCGGGTTGTATCTATGTTTTGAGGGTGTCGAAAAGCTGGCGCATAAATTTATTCACTCCAAAGATGAAATAGACAAAGAGCACGCTCAGAAACTAGAAGCTATAGCCGATCCTAAAATTGACTTAGTGGAACTTGAAAAAACAAAAATAAAAGGGGCCATTAGAACTGATTTTATCTTATCTGCCGAGATTGTAGTCATTGTACTCGGTACTGTACAAGCAGAGTCCTTTGCAACCCAAGTGACGGTTGTATCATTGTTGGCTTTAGGTATTACTGTGGGTGTATATGGTTTAGTCGCTGGAATTGTAAAGCTGGATGATGCAGGTTTGTATTTGCTAAGAAAATCTGTGAGCGGCACCTTTAACGGCATTCAAAGATCCGTAGGAAGGGGGCTATTGATTTTTGCACCCTTTTTGATGAAGACATTATCTGTAGTCGGCACAGCTGCCATGTTTTTGGTTGGAGGCGGTATTTTGGTACACAGTATTCCTTTCATTCACCATTTGCTCGAACCCATCTTACACAGCGTTGAATCGATTAAGGTTGTAGCCTCTATAGTGCCTATTTTACTTGATGGTTTAGTGGGTATCATTGCTGGTGCACTGGTTTTACTAGCCGTTACCTTAAGCCTTAAAATGATTAAAAAACCTTAGTCGTCTTCTCTCAACCTATTCTTGAACGGGATAGTGATTAGGTAGCTACCGAGTATATTTTTGCCTGCACTCATTAAAGGTTTGGCTTTCTTGCTACTACCTCTCAAAATTTTAAGCATAAATACTTGTAAATTGCATGAAATGTTATATTATAACGTTTCATGAAGTTGAGGTATTTATTAATGCAAGTAACTAAAGATAAAACGCTGTTTGACCGACTAGGCATTTGGGCCTCCAGTTTGTGTGCGTTGCATTGTCTGTTATTGCCTATTCTCATTCCACTCATTCCATTTGTTGGCGCGTCATTTTTTGCTCAGGGTTGGTTTGAAAGAAGCATTTTGTCACTTTCAATGATCATTGGGTTTTGGGCGTTGTTCTCAGGATTCTATCGTTATCACAGACAGCTTTATCCGTTATACAGTCTAGTATTGGGCGGTATAATTTATTGGAATAAAGATATGTTTGGCGAGTCTTATGAACCTTTCACTATTGCTGTTGGTGCCTTTTTAATTGTTGGCGCGCACATAGTGAATTTGAAATTATGTCAGAGCTGCCAAGATTGCGATTCTGGATGTGCTAGCTCTTAGGGTTTCTTAGCATTTGCAGCTAGAGCTTGTTTAGCTTTAGCTGGCCCGTTACTAAATACAGCATCTACTCCCCATGCTTTTAATCTAAGCAGGTCTGCAGGCTCATCAACCGTATAAACAAACATTTTCAAACCACGATTGTGCGCATCTATTACAAAAGCCTTATCAACAAAACTAATCTCAGCATTAACTGAGTAGGCTTGCAGCTCTTGAGCAAATCGCGCGTAATCTAATGGGGTACTGGCAGTTAGTGCACTAACTTTGATATTGGGCGCAATACTTTTAAAAGCCAACAACAGATGGTGATTGAAAGATGAAACGATAAATTGCTCAGGTTTGAAATTTAACTGGCTGACCGCTTTGTTAATACACAGATTCACTAGCGAAACATCATCCACACCCTTCATTTCAATATTTATCAAACACTGCCCTTGTACACGTTCCAATACTTGCCAAAGTGTTGGCACAAATTGGCCTTGGCCTGCGTCTAATGTTTGTAATTCTTCGAGAGTATAATCAGATAATAGGCGATTGCCGTTGGTGGTTCTACTGACCCATCTATCATGAATAACCACTAATTCATTGCCGAGTTGATAGACATCTATCTCAATGCCATCAGCTTGTTGGGTCAAGGCTTGATCAATCGCTAATAAAGTATTTTCGGGGGCGTCGGCGCTGGCACCCCTATGTGCGAATATCAGCATAGTGTTAGCTCTCTAGCCATTATTTACTGTGAAGTTTTTGGGCGTTAATGGTTTCATAAATGGCTGCTGAAATCACTAATAAGCCACCGACTAAGGTTTGCCATCTAGGCTGTTCATCTAATACCAATATCGCCAAGGTTACACCATAGAGCGGTTGCATACAGGCGATCAATGAGAATGTTTTGGCACGTAAATGTTTCAGGCTTGCAGCAATTAATGCATGAGGGACGGCCGTTAAAAATATACCTAGTATAACCAGCCCGATGTAGGTTTCTTGGCTGGCCTTAAATAACTCATCACTTGAAAAAAAGCTAAGGGAGATAAAAATCACCAAGGTTTGATAGGCCATGGCGTGAGCACCAGAGTAGTGAGAAAAGTGCTTTCGATGTACTAAGTTTCTAAAAGAATACAAAACGGCTGAACATACACCAATCAACACACCTTGCGTGATTTCGTTTTCTAAAGAAATTTCTGGCACTATCAGGAAAATACCAAATAGCACAACAATAGCGCTGACTAAATCTTGCCAGACTAAACGTATTCCCTCAAAAAAAGGTTCTAAAAGGACTGTCATTACGGGGAATGTGAATAGAGCAATCATGCCTACAGATACCGATGAATACTGCATAGCAGCAAAATAACTAACCCAATGTGCTGCCATCAGTAGACCTAAAAACAAGGCAACAAAATAGTCTTTTTTACAGTTTAAAAATATTGGTTTTCCAAATATTTTAACGATGCCAAACAACATGATGCAGGCAATCGCTGAACGGCCAAATGTAATATCTACCGCTGATAAGGGCAGAAGTTTAGAGAATAATGCTGTGGCCCCTAGCAAAATCATAGTGACGTGTAAAGACCATAGGCTTTTCTTAACGGGATCCACGGGTTACTTCGTTATGTTTGCGAAAACGTCACCGAGACGCGTAACATCTCCTGCACTTAGATCAGCAAATTCTATCATGTCAGCTTCGAAGCAAGCCACTATGGTTGAGCCGAGCTTAAACAAACCCATCTCGTCACCTTTTTTAATAAATACAGAATTGTCGCCTTGGATAGGGTACTGCCAATGCTGCACATTTTTGCCGGCTGGAGGTGACACTGTACCTGCCCATTTTGTTTCAATGCTGGCCACAATAGTCGCGCCTACCAAGACCATGGCCATTTTACCTATTTCAGTATCAAAAATAGCCACTACTCGTTCGTTTCTAGCAAATAATCCGGGTACACGTTCTGCGGTAAGAGGGCTAACAGAAAACAGCTCACCAGGTACATAAATCATATCGGTAAGCTGACCATCTATCGGCATGTGAATACGGTGATAATCTTTTGGAGAAAGATAAATTGTGGCAAATTTGCCATCTAAAAATGGTTTTGCAAGTTCAGGTTTACCACCTAGCAAAGTGGTTAAACTGTAGTTATGGCCTTTAGCTTGGAAAATGGCATCGTGTTCAATATCGCCTAGTTGACTTACTGCACCATCGACAGGTAACGCGAGTTGTTTTACATCTTGGCAAATCGATCTAGCGTCGGCTTTCAGTTGCCGAGTGAAAAATGCATTAAATGATGAATAGGACTCAGGATCCGAGTCGAGTGCTTCAGACATATCTACTTTATATTGCTTAATAAAGAATTTAATCATGGCTGTAGTCACAGCTCCAGCTTGCGCTGCAGCTAGTGTGCCCACCAAACGAGATAACAGATGTTTTGGGGTGATATATTGCACTGCAATTTTTAACGAATCAAACAAAGTAGCTTTCCTAATAATCTAACTTTACCACCAAGAATTGTACCGTAATAATCTTAGTAGTTTGCTCTAAACTAAGTCTAATAGGCTATATGCTAGTAGATTTTGAAGGCGAAATTTATGCTTAAATTGAGGGACATCACACCTTTGTATGTGCTGGGCGTAGCTCGTCCATATTCAACAATATTTTATGATAACTTTGATAACGTTGTGGGCTTATTTTACCGTCTTCAACTGCCGCTTTAATTAGGCAACCAGGATCATTACCATGCTTACAATCTCGAAATTTACAGCCACCTAAATAGTCTCTGAATTCCCTAAACCCATTCGTCAGCCTTTCTACAGGCAGATGCCATAAGGCAAATTCACGTACCCCAGGGGAATCAATCAAATCACCGCCAGCAGGAAAGTGCAGTAGTTTTGCTGTGGTAGTGGTGTGCTGGCCTAGCCCTGAATTGTTGGATATGTCGCCAATGATTTCGTCTGCTTCGGGTAATAACTCATTAATTAGACTTGATTTTCCTACGCCTGACTGGCCAACAAATACACTGACCTTATCTTTTAAGCATATCGCAAGTTCATCAAGGCCAGTCATTGTTTTACAACTGGTATAGACAATCTGGTAGCCAATATCGCGATAAATATTAAGCTGAGTTTCTACTTCATCAAGTTGTTGTGAGTCAAGTAATTCGACTTTGTTTAATAATATTACGGGCGTAATTTCCACGTCTTCTGCAGCAACTAAATATCTGTCGATAATATTCAGAGACAAACTAGGTAAAACCGAACTGACGATGATTATCTGATCGATGTTAGCCGCAACAGGTTTCACCCCATCATAAAAATCTGGGCGAGTGAGAACGGATTTCCTATCTTGGACAATTTCAATGATACCGCTGATAGTTAAAGACTGATCTTTTCCCGGTCTAAACAACACGTCGTCGCCACACACCACACTATTAATGGTACGTCGCATATGACATCTGTGTACAACGCCAGCATGGTCTTCAACATCTGCATGTTTACCAAATCGGCCAATTACTCGTCCACTTTGTTGTTCAGCAAACTGATTATCTTCAATCTCGTTAGATTTGACACCGCTTGAAATACGCTTTGAGCGGTTTACTGAGACTTGTCGTTTCTGCCTGTCTGTTAACTTTGGTTTTTTAGCCACGTTTTATCTTTGCTGTAATTAATACTATTTCTAGTATCATATTAACGTTTGAAGCGGTGGATACCAAATTATTAATGTATTTGATGTTCCCACGATAATTTTCATCTAGGAGTCTGTATGTCAGTAAATAACGAAAATTTAGTTTGGATCGATATGGAAATGACAGGGCTAGAGCCCGAGACCGATGTGGTTTTGGAAATTGCTACCATAGTGACGGATAAGGATCTTAATATATTGGCTGAAGGGCCAGTGTTAGCCATTTATCAGTCAGATGATGTACTCAATGGTATGGATCAATGGTGCACAGATACCCATGGTAAATCAGGTCTTACCAAACGCTGTCGCGATAGTGATGTCACCGAACAACAAGCTGTTGAACAAACCATCTTATTTTTGCAAGGTTTTGTACCTAAGGGCATATCTCCATTATGTGGCAACACAATAGGCCAAGATCGCCGCTTTTTAGTCAAGTACATGTCTGAGCTTGAAGCATACTTTCATTACAGAAATATTGATGTCAGTACAATTAAAGAGCTAGTTCGACGGTGGAAACCTGAATTACTTGATGGTTTTCACAAAAAAGGTGTGCATCTAGCGCTGGATGATATTCGGGAGTCTATCGCCGAAATGGTTTATTACCGCCAACATGTATTCACTATTTAATTTCACGTATGAATATTTGTTCGCTATTCCATCAATATGCCGTGATTAGCAAAAAATATCATAAAACTTGGCTTTAGTGCTTGCATTGAAGTCTTATTTTTGTAGAATGCGCCTCCGCTTTAGGCAACCACAGCTTAGAGCGAGAACATCATTATGCGGGACAAAATTGTCTGGAACAATTTTGAACATCTGCAAGATGGCCGTAAGGTTGGAGGCAGGACGCCTCAAATACAAAATTATCTGGAACAATTTTGAACATCTGCAAGATGGCCTGTAAGGTTGGAGGCAGGACGCCTCAAATACAAAATTGTCTGGAACAATTTTGAACATCTGCAAGATGGCCTGTAAGGCAAAATATAGGACATATTTTGTAGTAGCTCAGGGACTGGGCAATGACCATAGAAAGTGTACGTAAGTACAATATCATTATGCGGGAATAGCTCAGTGGTAGAGCACAACCTTGCCAAGGTTGGGGTCGCGAGTTCGAATCTCGTTTCCCGCTCCAAATTCAAAGTGTCAATGTTTTAAGATGATCCATTACCGTCCAAGCGACCCCAAGGGTACACGACAACGCGGTTGGCGCAACGCAGTTGGCGGTTACAAATCTCGTTTCCCGCTCCAATGTTTACATTTAGTAAAAGTTTAATTCAATGTATACCGTTTAAGCGACCCCAAAGGTTACACGACAACGCGGTTGACGGTTACGGCTCTCCTTTCCTGCTCCAAATTTACTCTTCAAGTAAAAATATCAATTAATTTTCAGATCTTCCTAATATGCCTGTTCAATAATTGGATATTTAGCAGTTTTATTTCATTTTCATACATTATTTTCACTTTGAATAAATATTCATCCTATTTTTGCTTCATAATCGGGATGAATTGTACCTTTTCATTAATTATCTAGTAATCAACTGACATACCGCCAAATAATTTTATTTATGGTCACTCAATGCGGCCCAAGATAGTGCGCTGCTGCACTGGAAGATCCCACTTTTAGTTGATATCCGCATATAAAGTGAATATCTATTCGTTTTGTAGGCCTAAACTGCATTTAATTCATATATTTAGTCCTTGTACTTGGTGTGATTTTTGCTGACTATTGGCAGAGGAGAGTATTTATTCAGGGAAAACATTTATCAAAATATAAAATATAAAATGAGGAAACACCTATGACTACGCACAAGAAAAACCTGTTTACTTACTCTGCATTGGCAATAGCGGTATCGTCTTCGTTGATACCCGCACAGGCGATTGCTCAAAGCACCGAAAACCAAATTGAAAAAATTGAAATAACTGCGACTCGGCGCACAGGTAGTGTTCAAGATGCACCTTTGAACATCACGGCCTTGACCTCAGATACATTAGCCGAGCAAAATATTGGTGACCTTGACGATGTGGCCCGCTGGGTGCCGGGCTTGACGGTCACCGACCAAGGTGGGCGAAGTGATTCGCCGATCGTTGTGCGTGGCCTTAATACAAATTCCTCGGGACCAGGCTCTGATGGCGGCACGGTTGCTACCTACGTAGGCGAGATCCCCCTGTTTATTAATATGCGTTTGAATGATATCCAACGTGTTGAAGTCTTGATTGGTCCGCAAGGTACTTTGTATGGGGCAGGTACCCTGGGTGGCGCAATAAGATATATTCCTAATAAGGTCGAGTTAGATATCACAGAAGGTAGGATTTACGGAGATGTATTTTCCCTTTCCGAGAGTGATAGCATTGGCGGTGAAGGGGGCTTTGTTTTTAACACTCCGATAATTGATGATGTTCTGGGTTTTCGCGCGTCGCTAAATTATCTGAATAACCCCGGCTTTATCGATTACAACTATGTTGTAAGAGAAGGCGGTGTATCCTTGCCTGATCCTGATTGGTCAAATCAGTCAGAGGTAGACGCAAATCTGCGCCGAGTGAAAGATGCCAATGGCGAAGATACCCTAACCGCCAAAGCCGCATTACGCTGGCAACCCAATGATTGGTTTGACGCGACCTTGAGTTATTTGTATCAAAATCAGGAAGTGGAAGGTCGGTCAATTGTACATTATGGTGCTTTAGCAGACAGTAACCCATTGCAAGCTGTCATAGGCCAATATGAATCTGCTTATCGCTACGAAGAGCCGCGGGAAAAAGAGGATACTCTGTTAAGCTTGGAAATAACCGCTGATCTTGGCTTTGCTGAATTGGTTTCTGCTACCGGGAAATCTAGCTTTGACGCTGTTGGTCAGCGCGACCAAACGGATTTGTTAATTCGTCTTGATTATAGTTATGAAGAATTTCCCGCATTCACGGCTTTTACTAGAGAACTAGATAATGCCGATATCCTTACTCAGGAAATCCGTTTAGTGTCTCAAGGGGATTCAGCCCTTAGTTGGATAGTAGGTGCTTTTTATAACAAAATTGAGGGGGATAATGAAAGTCGTGAATTCACTCCAGGTTTTGATGAGTATGCCATTAATGTATGGGGTGTAGAGGGGAATCTTCGTCCTGATTCACTAGAATACTTATCGGTTGGCTTTGACGAAACTACCGAAAAGGCACTGTTCGGTGAAATCAGCTACGCCATTAGCGATGATTGGGATGTTACGGTTGGCTTGCGTCGTTACGAATATGACGTCACTTCTACCTCTGCAATTGATCTGCCTTTGTTCTACTCCGTTTTCGATGGAAGAGCTTCTGACTCAATTGAGTTAGACTTTTCTACAGAAGAAGCAGGTGAATCGGGAAATTTGTTTAAATTCAATACCAGTTATCAATTCACTCGTGATGTTATGGGCTATTTTACTGTCAGCGAAGGCTTTCGTATAGGGGGGGCCAACGGTGTAGCAGCTTGTCCTGCTAATATTGATGAAATTGAAAACCAGATTGTATGTGCTTTGCCTAACGAAATTATTTATAAGGCAGACACGACCACAAACTATGAATTGGGTTTCAAAAGTACTTGGATGAAGAATAAAGTACATTTTAATGCTGCATTATTCAATGTCGATTGGGATAATGCCCAGGTCAGTGGTGCAACCGTAAATGGACAGCAACCCATTACTGCTAACGCAGACGGTGCTAACAGTCGCGGGGTAGAAATTTCTACGAGAGCTATTTTGTCCGATGACTTGACTGCCTATGCTACCTACGCTTATACGCAAGCAGAATTAACCGCGGATGCCCCGTTTTTGTTCCAGGTGGTAGACGAGCAAGGTACAGAAATTCAAGATTTTTATGATGGTAAAGATGGAGATAGATTACCAGGCTCTGCTGAAAGTCAGTTTTCTTTTGGATTAAAATATACCCAGGAAGTTTTGGACGGGAAGTTACTAGACCTAGTCTATGGTCTGACTGCACAGAGCGATGTGTATACTAAAGTGGGATTGCGAGCCGACGGTGAAGCGCTTCCTGGTTATGCTTTGAGTAACATGAGCGCGAGAATTTCAGATGATGACTGGGCGGTGACCTTATATGTTGACAACTTGTTCGACAAATACGCCTTTTCATCTACTCGTCGTGACACAGGTGATATCGGTCTGGCGCGTTTTTCAGAAATGAACTCTAATGGTGAGCAGTTAATGCGTAACTACGGTCATTTCCTGATCCAACCACGCAAGATTGGTTTGAAGTTTACATACAATTTTTCAATGTAACTTTTCTTCCACTATTAAAGAATAAGGGCACGTTATGTGCCCTTTATTTTAGGTGTTAATTTTTTATGACTGAACTTAGCCAGCTACATCAACTAGCTCAACAATCCATCAACCAAAGGGATTATTTAAAGGCACATGCATATTGTGTGGAGCTTATTAAGCGGCAAGGGGACCACGCTGACGCTTATTTTTTATTGGGTATCATTAATGCAGAGTTGGGGCAATTTAATAAAGCGATCCAACTCATTGAGAAGGCTATTTCCCTAGACTCTCAGCTCGAATATCATGCCCATTTAGCACGGTGTCATTCAATCGTCGGTAATGTGGCTGCTGCCTTGGACGCAATAAAATACGTGGCCGTAGAGAAAATAAATAGGCCGCTTACCCTCGACACAGTGGGGGTTTCATTAAGCCGGATAGGCTTACATAAACAAGCCTTAAGCTACTTTCAAAAGGCGCTAAGCCTTGATAAGGCAAACCCGTCCTTCTATTACAACTATGCCGTATCGAGTAAATTTGACGGCCAGTTTACGCAGGCAAGAGAGGCCTTTGAGCGAGCGATCTCTTTGAAAACCGACTATCATCAAGCTCACTTTGCCCTCTCTGATTTGGGGGGTGTTAATCAAGACCATAATCATGTTGAACGACTCCAGGGGCTTTTTAAAACGAGTTTGGCGCCGGATGCTGCATTACATATAGGTCACGCTTTAGCTAAAGAATATGAAGGTTTAGGGCAGTACAACAAGGCATTTCAAACTTTGGCAGAGGTAAAGCGGGAAAAGTTAAGTAGCATCGATTATCACTTTTCCCAAGACAAAGTTCTGTTTGATTGCCTGCGAAAGAACAAGTTAGATGACTCGCCGCATCCGCCCGGCTTTACTTCTGACAAGCCCATTTTTGTGATCGGCATGCCCCGCTCAGGAACCACTCTAGTTGAGCGGATCATCAGTAGTCATAGTGATGTAACATCTTGTGGAGAATTGCAGGACTTTGGCGTGGCCGTTAAGGAATTAACAAAAACATCCTCACAGAAGGTATTGGATGTTGAAACACTTCAAGCAGCACAGACACTAGACTTTAGCGCCTTAGGCCAGCGTTACATTGAACGAACTCAAGCGGTTTCGGGAAACTCTAAACACTTTGTGGACAAGCTACCATTTAACTTTTTCTATATAAGTTTGATCCGCCGGGCTTTACCCAACGCCAAGATTATCTGTTTACTACGCAATCCTATGGATACCTGCGTGGGTAACTTCAGACAATTATTCTCGATCAACAGTCCATACTTCTCATATGCTTATGACTTGATGAATATTGGTCATTTTTACCAGGAATTCTATCGCCTTGCCCACTCTTGGAGCGATATCAATGAATATAATTTCAAGTTGCTTAACTATGAGCAATTGGTAGCCGAACCAGAGAAGGAAATTCGAGGCTTGATTGACTTTTGTGGTTTGGACTGGCAAGCGCAGTGTTTGCACGCAGAGCAAAATAAAGCACCCGTATCGACAGCCAGTAAGGTGCAGGTAAGGGAGCCGATCAATGCCAAATCTATTGGTCGCTGGAGGCAGTTTAAGCCCTTTACAGACGAATTAGAACAGTACTTCGAATCGCAAAACATTCCTATTTCTTAAAATCCATCAAGAAAATAGTTCGTAAGTGCTGTTACTTATTGGCAGACTCTCTTACTGGTCAAATCAGATTGAGTGTGCATCATATTCGTAAAAATCCCATTCGAAAGTTTGTTGATAAAGTTAACCAGTATCCTGGCTGGTTAGCTCTTTTTTAATGATCTAGGTGTTCCGTTACAAAGTCAAACTTGCGGCTAATATGGCGTTGTTGGCTGAGTCATGTACTGGTTTTATTGTTGGGATTAATTTGCCAGGAGATAAATTGCCTTTGATTAAACGTATGGACTTACATTATGTCAAACGTGCGACAGGTGACATGACGGCTGTAGCTAGCTTAACAGACGAACAAATTGCCTTGATGCAAACAGCAGAAAAAGGTGAGGTGAGCGTCAAAGTTCAAGTCACCGATGCCACAGGCATCGAGCCGGTAGAATGTGAAATGATTTGGGCATGGGTGCCTAAAAGATAACATTAGTTAAATCTTAGCTTATATGTGATTTATAAAGGTTTGTATTAGCTTTAAGACTCATTAGTAATATTCAGCATGTGAATTGTAAAATTCATACAAAAACAGTTGACAGATTTTTGTTTTAAATTATAAAGCAAGTTAATTAAGACGTTAACGCTAGCGTATTTATCTTTTCAGATAACGTCTTTATTAAACCAATGATCATTAATCTTGTTAACTTATTTTTTATGGGTGTTGTGATGGCAAAACTTAGCAGAGATTCCTTAGTCAATCGTATGTTCAGCGATGCGAAAAATTATCCTTACGGTTTTTCTCGTTCTGGAGATTTTTCTATCAACGAAAGTAAAGCTTTAACTCAATATGGTTGCTTGATTGCAGCTTTAGTCGATGGCCAGATTCAATCCCAAAGTAGTGAGGATGATGGATTGTTGGCTGCCGCTTTTGGTAATAAAGAGCCTGAAGGATTGGCAGAAAAAGCGTGGGTTAAATATCAAAAACAAATTAACCGCACTAGACCGGGAAGTGTGTATGGTAACCATCGTCCAACAATTGCTGAGGTTGTGGATGATGAGGACGATACAGTGACGATTGAACAAGATGATATTGAAGTTGAAATCGAAGATGAATAGATAACTTGTTAATAAAATGTAATTTCATCCTAATATTCTGTATATAAATACTCTTCATTAGTAGTTTCATCCTAATATATGTCTATATTAGGATGAATGTCTCACTTTTGTCTGTTTTCATGTTTAAATTTTCTAATCGCTCACGTATAGTGCCCGTTCATTTAAAATTATATATTTCTGGAGTGATTCTGATGGAGATGATGTCAGGCGCCGCAATGGTTGTGCGAACGCTAAAAGATATAGGGGTAAAACATGTGTTCGGTTATCCAGGTGGTGCCGTACTTGATATTTATGATGCGTTATATGCGCAAGAAGATGTCGAACATATCCTCGTCCGTCATGAACAAGCTGCAGCCCATATGGCGGATGGTTACGCCAGATCAACGGGGAAAACAGGTACCGTATTAGTCACATCAGGACCAGGTGCAACCAATACATTAACGGGTATTGCTACTGCATTTATGGATTCTATTCCAATGGTGGTGTTGTCGGGTCAAGTGCCTTCGAAGCACATTGGCGAAGACGCATTTCAAGAAACAGACATGGTGGGCTGTTCTAGGCCTATCGTTAAACATAGCTTTCTGGTTAAACGTGCGGTCGATATTCCTGAAGCCATTGCCAAGGCATATTACATTGCTAATACAGGTCGTCCAGGCCCAGTGGTGGTGGATTTACCTAAAGATATAGTGAATGTTTTAGAAGAGCATCCTTACCAATTTCCTGATGATGTCACTATGCGCTCGTATAATCCTACGCTTAAAGGGCATAGCAGACAGATTAAGAAAGCTGTCAAAACCTTGTTAGAAGCAAAACGCCCAATTATCTACGTAGGTGGTGGGGCAATTACTTCTGAAGCCAGTGAGTTAGTCACTGAGATTGCCGAAAAACTCAACGCTCCTGTGACATCGACATTGATGGGGCTAGGTGCCTTTTCATCTGTACACGAGCAGTTCGTAGGCATGTTAGGTATGCACGGTAGACTAGAAGCGAATAAAGCCATGCATAACGCAGATTGTATCTTAGCTTTAGGCGCACGTTTTGATGATCGTGTGACGAATAATGTGGATAAATTTTGTCCCTATGCAAGTATTATTCATGTTGATATTGACCCTGCATCTATTTCTAAAATTATAGGGGCGCATGTTCCTGTAGTGGGTAGCGTTGATGAAGTCGCTAAACAGCTTCTTAAAGAGATGGGTAAAATTGATGCCAAGGCACAAACAGCTAAACTTGCCGATTGGTGGGAGCAGGTCAATCAGTGGCGATCTCGTAAATGTTTAGATTATAAAAAAGATAAAAATTTAATTAAGCCACAAGAAGTGATCGAGTCTTTATACAAACATACTAATGGTGATGCATATATTAGCTCTGACGTAGGGCAGCACCAGATGTTTGCTGCGCTTTATTATCCCTTTGCTAAACCTAGGCGTTGGATTAACTCAGGTGGATTAGGCACCATGGGCTTTGGTTTGCCGGCAGCTATGGGTGTGCAAATGGCGCATCCTGAAGCCGTCTCTGCTGTGGTCACGGGTGACGGTAGTATTCAAATGAATATCCAAGAGCTGGCCACGTGTATGCAGTACAATTTACCTATCAAGATTATATCTTTAAATAACCGAGCTCTAGGCATGGTGCGTCAATGGCAAGATATGAATTACAAAGGTCGCCACTCTAGTTCTTACATGGATGCAATGCCTGACTTTGTTAAATTAGCAGAAGCCTATGGTCATATTGGTATCAAGGTAACTAAGCCAGAAGAGTTAGATGCAGCAATGGCTAAATGTTTTGCTGCCAAAGACAGATTAGTATTTATGGACATCGAAATAGACCAAAACGAGCACGTTTATCCCATGCAAATAAAATTTGGTGCAATGGATGATATGCGATTAAGTAAGACGGAGCGCACATAATGAGAAGAATTATTTCTGTATTAATGGAAAACGCCCCGGGTTCGCTGTCACGTATAGTGGGCGTATTTTCGCAACGTGGATACAATGTCGACTCTTTATGCGTAGCACCAACAGATGACAAGAGTTTGTCACGTTTGACTATTGTTACTCATGGCGATGATAAAGTTATTGAGCAGATCACCAAACAAGTCAACAAATTGATTGATGTGTTAAAAGTGACTGATTTGTCTGATGGCCATCATGTTGAACGAGAGTTGATGTTGGTGAAAGTCGCCACCCGAAGTGATCTGGTTCGTGCAGAGGTTAAACGTAATGTTGATATATTTAGGGCACAAATTGTTGACGTAGATGCGAATAACTACACAATCCAGGTGACAGGTACCAGTGATAAGTTAGATGCTTTCGCACATACAATGAGTCAAAGCACAGAGATTATCGAAGCCTCAAGAACGGGGGTTTGTGGATTAGCCAGAGGTGAAAAAGCACTTCGTCCTTAGACAGGATTATTATTTTATGAAAACAAAAAAAGTCCTCATGGGCTTTTTTTGTGAATAACTTTCAGTACTGCATCTCATATCGCCAGTCAGAACAATAATTAAAACCAACTGTAATGAAAAACCTTTATTTGTAATTAAATTACACTTTGTTTATATCTATTTAGCATATAAAAATATAATAAGGGAATAATTAAATATTATAAAGATAATTAAAACAATAGCTTGTGTGATTTTCTTTTGTGTTTTAATGCCGTTTACAATTTATTAATCAAATGTTCTCACAAAAAAAACAATGTTTTTTTGTAATTTAATTACAATTCATATCATCAGGTTGAGGCAATAAACTCACCTACCGTTTTGAAACAAGTTAAATTACTGAGGTGTTATTATGAAAAAGTTACTATTAACTGCAGTTTGTACCGCGACATTGTCATTCAACGCAAGTGCATCATTAAAGAGTGCGAACAACTTTAAATTTGTGGGTGACACGCAATACGCTGAACTTTGCCAAGCTGCTGCTACCAACGATTTAGATTTATTTAAAAAGAACGTTAAGCAACACGGTTTTCGTTTAAGTACTAGCAAAGATAAAATGATATCCCTTTTAGCGAATGGTGAGCATTTCCAATGTGCAGGCCAAAATTTAGTGGCGTTTTCTACCTCGCGTGGCTCTCATGATGTTGCTGATTATTTAACGGGTAATGAAGCAACTGTTGAAACAGCATCAACCAGCAAATATAAATTTGTAGGTGACAGAAACTTTAAAAACTTCTGCAAATCTGCAGTAACAAATAACGTTGGTTTGTTTAAACGCGCAGTTAGCAGTCAAATCGGTCGCTTAGGCTTTTCTAAGCAAGAAGTGATAGAAAAAGTACTTGATGCCGACAATGTGACATGTGCCGGAGAAAGCTTAAGTGAATTCTTTCAGTCGCGAGAAGCAACTAACGTGATGAGCTACATCTCAGAAAAATCTGCAAAATAAAAAATATTGATAAAAAGTTAAGTGTTATAAAAAAAGCAAACAGTGAATTTCTATTAAGCTCAAGGCTGTTTATAGGCTCAAGGCTGTTTGCTTTTTTTTACATCTAAAATGATGAGGTAGATTTACCAAACAAGCTCTGCAAAGTGTTGTCTGCACATCGATTCGTATTTATCATTTCCGCCCACTTCTACTTGTTCGCCTTCTTTTACCACTTGTCCATTTTCATCTATTCTGACCACAAATGCAGCTTTTCGCCCGCAATGGCAGATGGTTTTCAACTCTATCAGTTTGTCAGCCCATGCTAAAAGGTAGCGGCTACCCTCAAAGGTTTCTGCTAAAAAGTCTGTTCGTAGGCCATATGCCAATACAGGAATGTTGAGGTTGTCGACCACATAAATCAATTGTTTTACTTGTTGCTTAGTTAAAAATTGCGCTTCATCAATAAACAGACAATTAACCTTTTTTTCGGCCACTAGCGCTTCTATAGCAGATTGCATGTCGGTTTCAGGAGTAAACAGGTGTGCTGCCGATTCAAGACCTATTCTGGAAGCTACTTTGCCTTCACCATACCTATTGTCTAATGCAGCAGTAAAAATTTCAGCATTCATGCCTCTTTCGGCATAATTGTAAGCTGACTGCAGCAAAGAAGTAGATTTGCCTGCGTTCATCGCCGAATAATAGAAGTAAAGTTGCGCCATGGATAAGTTATCTCATTACAAAAAGGGGTATTTTGCCCTGATTAGTGACAAATTAAAATCACCTATAGAAAGTTACATACAGGTTTAAGAAAAAATACTAGTGATGGGGTTTTGCCAAACGATTAAGTCTTCGTCTTACAATTTAATTCGCGGGCTATAAATAGTGTAGCTCAAATAATAGCTTCCCCTTTTCCTTCAATGTTATCCACAAAAGGCTTGTCTATTTTTACGTAGTTAACTGGTAAAGATTGAAGCAGCGACAAGGAAGAATAGCCCGTGCCAAAGTCGTCTGTTGATACGCCAATGTTTCGGGCTTGAATCTGCTCCAACTGCTGGCGGATTTTGGCTTTGTTTTCAACAAAGGTCGACTCTGTTACTTCTAAATGTAATCTTTCAGGTGCCACTGCGCGCCACGAAGGCAGTAATCTAATAATCTATTATCATAAAATAATTTAGCAGCGTCTAAGTAAGAGGCCTTTTGGGTAGCGGTGTTGGTTTTAATATAAAAATACCTTAAGAAATTCAACCCAGACATGACAACACTTAAGATATAAAATTTTATACGTCATTGGTATCATTAAAGTCAGTTTAATGATAATGCTAAGTTAATTTACATAATGGGCTTAACAACGCAATTTTACGTAATATTATGTAATAATTTACTTTGGAGTAGAACGTTGAAAAATGACATCGACAGCAAATTTATATTAAGCGTATTTGATAAAATTATTCAGCATGGTGAAAAGAAAGGTGAAGAACATTTTCTGATGGGTATTAAAGTGTATACCGATTTTGATGGTTACACGTTGTTCGTTGAAGATGCGCAGGTACAATTAAATTTCGGTTTTCACAATCAGTACCATTTCAACTATGAAAAAGAAGAACATTGCGAAAAATTTATTAAAAAGCTTAAAGCCATTGACGAAGAGTACTAAGCTGCAGTGTAGCTGATTTTCTTAGTACTCATATTTGCGTTAGGTTTGGCTATATCTGATTAGCAATCTAACTTTTTATTAGGTTTAAAATTGCTTCAAAATAGCTGCATCGTAATCATCTGCATTTAAGGTTAAATGATAGCTTGCGGCTGTATTATCAAGCTCTGCTTGTTGAGTAATCAACTCATCCATAACAATGGTGTTATCGTCGAGTGTCCATAATAAGCGTGATCCTGCGTAACTATAATGAATCGCCAATAACGCATCTGCATTGCCTTTGAGACTAGCAGCTTTAAGCTTAGGCATTTTGCGATTTATTTTATTAAGCGTTTGTTTTAACTCCCATACGTACACTACTTCGGTCATAAAGTCGTGACTTCGGTATTTATTGAGTAACCAAGCAATCGTCACACTGGCAGTCACAACACCTAATAAGTTCCAATTAAAGTGACTACCGCTTGGATCGGGAAATAAACCGATAAGCGTTTGTGAAATAGCTAAACTACCGATTATCAAGCCGCAGATACAGCCCGCTATGACAAGGTTTAAATGCCGCCGATAACGGGTTTTATTAATTTCAATGATTCTCATCCAACCCACCTTAACGTCGCTTTTCAATAAACACCCACTTGTATAACATTTTAGCTAATTGTTCCGATAAGATGGGTTTGGTTAAATAGTCGTTCATTCCCGCTTCAAAGCATTTAACATCATCACCTTTCATTGCATTCGCTGTTGAGGCAATGATAAGAATGTTCTCATCAAACTGCCCATCTTTGTTTGCTCGAATGTGCTTAGTCGCATCGTAACCATTCATTATCGGCATTTGGCAGTCCATTAAAATCAAATCAAATGATTCGGTATGGCTCTTAAGCATATTTAAGGCTTCTTGACCATTTTCGGCAAGGTGGCAATGACAATTCAGGTTTTTCAGCATTTCCATAATAACTTGCTGATTAATATAGTTATCTTCGACCACTAAAATGTTGGGTTTTTTCTGAGCATCGGTTTCGGATGGATTAATTCTACGTAATTGCGTTTTATCAGCACTAGACTCTGAATATTGAGGTGCGAGGAGTACTTCAATAAGTGCATCGGGTTTAAGGGGTTTTGAAAGATAACCAGATATTTTGGTAGGGATGCTTTGAACCGTATTAGCCCCCTCTACTTGTGCTGTCATTAAAATGATAAATATATCAGAAAAGCGTGAGTCCGAGCGGATCGCTTTGCTGAGTTCTAGACCATTCATACCCGTTAGTTCTAAGTCAATGAGAACATAATCAATAGGTTGTTCAATGTCTTGGGCTTGTCTCAAAGCCTTGATAGTCTCTGGTGCATTACTCACAGATTGCACTTCGATGCCACTTTGTATTAGAAAATTTTCCACCGACTGGCGCACACTTGCTTTGGAGTCTACAACAAGTAACCTTTTTCCGGATAGGGAGGCAAATATACTTTTAGTTGTTGCGGCAGATGTTTGGTTAGAAGGTTTAAATTTAACAGTACAGCAAAAAGTAGAACCTTTCTGCCAAACACTTTGAAGCGTAATTCCCCCCCCCATCATCTCGCTTAATTGCTTACTGATCGCTAAGCCTAATCCTGTGCCACCGTGCTGGCGAGTGCTGGAACTATCAACTTGCATAAATTTAGAGAAAAGTTTTGCTTGTTTGTCCTCGGGAATGCCGCAGCCGGTATCAATAACCGAAAATTTTAAGCATTCGTCGCTGCTCTCAACTCTTAATATAATCTCGCCTTGCTTTGTAAACTTAATCGCGTTGCCCAGTAAGTTAATCAACACTTGCTTCACTCTGTCTGGATCAATTTTTACCCATCGAGGCAATGTGGGGGCAATATCCAATACCAGTTCAAGATGTTTGTCTTGAGCACGTGCAGCCATTGAGTCAATTATGTCGCCGAGTAAAGTGTACAAGTTGATATTTTGCGATTCAATCTTGAGTTTGCCCGCCTCAATTTTTGAAAAGTCTAAAATATCATTAATTAAGTGTAGCAATGAATGGCTACTGACTTTGATTAGCTGCGCAAAGTGACGCTGACTATCGTCGAGGTTTGAATTCATCAGTAAATCGTTCATACCCAAAATACCATTTAAAGGTGTACGGATTTCATGACTCATATTGGCTAAAAAATCACTTTTAGCATGACTGGCCTCAATAGCCAGTTCTTCGGCAAGCTTAAGCTGAGTGATATCTTGAAAGGCCCCCTTTAAAGATGTCACAACACCGTGAGTAAACACTGCCGTACCAACAGCGCGGACCCAAATTTCATTGCCTTTGGCTGTGGTCAAAGGCGTTTGGATATCCCATGGTGTGCCGTCTTCTATCGCTAAAGCAATTGCCTGTTGAATAATTGGTCTCGCTTCAGGTGCATAAAAGTTAATCGCGTTTTCTAGATCAACCTCAGAGCCAATAGGTAATTCATGAATGTTGTATACCACATCAGACCATATAACTTGATTATTCTGTAAGTTGAGTTCCCAACCTCCAAGTTTTGCCATGTCACCGCTCCAATTTAAGAGTTCCCGCTCTAATTGACGCTCTTGCTCAAGTTTTTTCATCTCGGTTATGTCATTTTGAATGGCCATAAACCCAATAAGCTGATTTTGCTCATATAACGGCTGACAAATAACTCGCACCCAATAAGTGGTGCCATCTTTGTGGTAATTTAATATGTCTACATCAATATTTTGTTCATTTTTAAGCGCTGTGCTGAACTCGCTAATGGTTTGATGAGCGGTATCTTTACCTTGTAATACAGAGCCTGGCGTCAAACCTTTCACTTCGGTTATGGTGTACCCACTGATCTGGGTAAACATCTTATTAACCCAAGTGATTTTGCCTTGTTGATCGGTTAATACCACTGCATTAAACGATTCTTCAGTCACCTTGGCCAAGACGCGATTTTCTTTTAGACTTTGCTTAAGATTTTCTTCAACCGTAAAGTTCTCGGTTAGATCGTAGTTTACACCGATAATTTTGCCGACTTGCCCGTCGTTATTGATAATTGGATGCCCGTAAGCCTTTATATAGCGAATTTTTTTGTCTGCTGTCATTATTCTAAAAGCGGTATCAAATTTTTTCTTTTTCTCTATGGTTACCTCAATTGTTTCTAACGCTTTCTGTCTATCTTGTGGATGTAACGAGTCTTTCCATTCAGAGACAGTTCCACTAAATGTGCTAGGATCACGGTCATAAAGCAGAAACATCTGCGTGTCCCAAATCAATTGGCCAGTTTTAACGTTTAACTCAAATACACCTATGTGTGCGGCTTCCTTTGCCACTTTAAGACGCTCGTTACTATTGTCTAATTTGTCTTGTGCGCTTTTTAATTTTGACGCCTCATAGAGGGTAGCGATAACTGAATTTTGTAGGCTAATAACAGATGGTTTTAAATCTATAGTGACAAGTAATTCTTGGCCACTTTTATGTAATACGGGTATGAATTTTCCTTCAATTTCAACGTCAACGTCAACCATAGATTGTTCAATGTTTACTTTGAAGAAAGGATTGAGGTATTTTTGGTGCCCTTGATTATATCTTTCGGGAACCAAATCAGCGACACACCTGCTTTTGAATTCTGCTTGGGAATAACCAAACATTTTCACCGCGGCCTGATTGGCATACAGAATGTCGCCCTTTGCAGATATCTCAAGTATGACACTTGAGACTGAATCTAAAATAGTCTGTAATCGGTCAATTTTTTTGACTGCGAGGTCATTTGAAATTGCCGTTCTATTAGATTTCATTACATTACATCTCCAATCTGCTGCGAAAAAGCTTTTTTTTTGTGGTGACGACAATCGATCTTAACACTTTTTTTCATGTTGCCAACTGGCTTTCCGTATTAGACTAAGACTAATGAATGAGTAGGAGATAAATTTGTCAGTAAAAAAAGTAGTCGCCCCAGATTTTGAAATAGAGTTTTTCTTACCCAAATATTGGTTAACTTGGCTCAGTGTTCTGATTCTCTATAGTGTGTCTTGGTTACCTTATCGGGTGCAAAAAAGCATTGGCAAACTATTGGGCAAATTACTCAAAGTGATTGCTAAAAAACGTTATAACGTAGCCAAGCGTAATTTAGAATTGTCTTTTCCGGAACTGAGTCCAGAAAAGCGGCAAACAATGTTAGACGCTAACTTAGATAATGCCGGTATGGCGATCCTTGAGACGGGCATGGGATGGTGGTGGCCAACATGGCGTGTTGCCCAAAAAGCTGAATTTGAGGGTTTTGAGCATATTGAGGCTATTTTAGCCAAAGGCAAAGGTGTGCTTGCTTATGCAATACATAATATGAATCTTGAATTTGCCTGCCGAATCGCCGGTCTTAAGTATCCATCAGTGGTGTTTTACCGAAAACACAACAATAGATTAATGGAATACATTCAATACCATGGTCGCCAACGTAGTAATAAATATATGGTGCACAAGCGAAATGTTAGAGGTTTAATCAGCGCTTTAAACGACGGCGAATTGTGTTTGTATTTGCCGGATCAAGATTACGGACGTTCAAAATGTGAGTTTACGCCACTTTTTGCTGTACCCGAAGTAGCAACCACAACAGGCTCTTTATTATTTGCAAAGCAAGCAAATTGTGAGACCGTTTTTTTGGTTTCGATTAAAACCGCTAAGGGCTACAAAATAATTGCACTACCCGGACTGGAGAATTTTCCTTCAGGTGACGATAAAGATGATGTGACACGTATGAATCAAATGATTGAAAAAATGATTATGATCGCACCAGAACAATATCTTTGGATGCATAAGCGTTTTAAAACCCGACCCAATGTTGATGATCCCTCTCTATATGATTGAAGGCAATAATGAGGCTAACTAATAGTTAGAATGTGTAATGAAAAGATCTAAACAAATGTCTAATTCTATATTTTGGCTAAAGCATGTCATGTTGGCAATTATGATCATTGTTATTGCAGTCATAGTATGGATTATGCAACAACGTAACGAATCGACTGTACGCCCAGAAGGCGACTCCGGCGGAAAAAATATTGCCAGTAATATGAGCGATTTTTATGCTAATTACCGTTTGTCGTCTCGCGTTCCCCGTGAGGAAGAATTAGGAGACTTTGTTATGGGAGTGAAAATCGTTGATAAACCCTTGGGCGAACGTTTGCAGAAAATGGAAAGCCTACAAAAACCCGCATCCGTAAGATGGGTAGGGGAGCACAAACATCGCACATTCAAAGCAGGTAGTACACTTCGAAGTGCCATTACCGATTATGCCCAGTCAGAGGGCATGCAAGTAATTTGGGAGCTTGATCAAGACTTTATTGTTAAACACCCCTTTCAACTTGATGATTCTATTTTGGGCAGTTTAAAAAAGATTGGCAAGGCCATTGATGCTAACTTTGATGGTGAGGTTAAAGCATACATGTGTCCCCGCCAGCGTTCTCTGGTTATCACTTCAAAATCAAACGAGTATTTAGAAAAACAATGTTCAGAAGCGCGTCGATAACGTCCGTTTTGTAATAAGACTATTGCATTATGTTGACTAAATAACCTGAGCTTTGGATAAGCCATACCGTCCAGCACCACTATTATCGCGCCTATCTTCGTTGAACTTGCTCACAATAGCGCGCTATTCCCTCACAAGCCCGCCTCGATAAACGCAATAATAGCAGCACTGGATGTGTTCAATGTCTTCGCAATGCAACTGTTGCTTCTTAACTTACTGTTTTTATTGCAATTATTTTAAGGGAATCGGCACGTCTTAACTAAAGTTCAGGTTAAATATTTATTCCAAATCGCTTTTACCTTTGTTTGAAGCGCAATAATCGATGGGTTAATTGCAGCCATTGTGGCATTTTGTAAGGCTAGTCGATGGGCATAGTTTCGATATTCTAGGTATGCTTCGCTCAGAGTATCCGTTTCAGTTTTTGTCATCAGGGATAACGCTGCTAAGTCAGCTAATATTCTCACATTGTCAGGCCATTTGGCTAAGCTTGGAAAATCACTGGTGTGGGCCAGCAACATAAACTGCACAATAAACTCTATGTCTGCTATGCCGCCTGCGTCTTGCTTTAAATCAATATTTTCAGCATCTCCTTTAGCTAAGTGGGCCCGCATTTTTTCACGCATAGACACCACTTCATTTGCCAATTCCAATAAGACTCTTGGTTTCGAAAGAACCGTTAACCGCACTGCACTAAAGCGTTCCTGCAATTCACTACAGCCCAGTATAAACCTTGCCCTACCGAGTGCCTGATGTTCCCATGTCCAAGCATTTTCAGTTTCATAGGTAGCAAAACCATTCACATGACATACCAGTAAACCGGCATGGCCAGAGGGGCGTAAGCGCATATCCACATCATAAAGTAACCCTAAGCCCGTTTTGATCGTGAATATATGCAAAATACGCTGGGCAAGTTTGATATAGAAAGCTGTCGCTCCAATTGGTTTTTTGCCATTGGTGAGTTGTTGCCCGTCGCAATTATGCAAAAAAACTAAATCTAAGTCTGAGCCATAACCCAACTCCCAGCCACCCAGTTTGCCAAATCCTAATACCGCAAAACCTTTGTTTTGAATGTTTTTAGGGCCTTGGGTATCACATACAGGCACACCGTGTTTAACCACCATTTGTTGCCATGCGATGTCTACCACTTGAACAATAATGGCTTCTGCTAAATACGTTAAATGGTCACTGACTTGCATCACGGGCAAGGCATTGGATATGTCAGAAGCGGCGATCTTTAATTGTTGGCTCAATTTAAACTGGCGCAAGGTTTCTATTTGTAGCTCTAAATCTTCTGGCTCGACCCTCAGTAATGCTTGGCGCAGTTCATCAGCATATTGATTAAAGGCTACTGGTTGATACAGTGAAATGGGATTGAGTAGCTCATCTAACAATAACGGAAAACGCGCAATTTGTTCCGTCACCCAAGGGCTAGCAGCACATAACTTAACTAAGTGGAATAATGCCGCTTGGTTTTCATATAATAATTGTAGATAAGCAGTACGACCCAATATGGCATGTAATACGGTTAATACCCGTCTAAACAACTCTGCATGATCGTTAGCAGAAGAACTCAGGATATTATGAATAATCACGGGCATTAGATTATTGAGAGTGGTAAGCCCTCTTTGGCCAATTCGCTGCTTAGTTAAATCTTGTTTAAATGCGCTGACTTGTTGATGCACATCTTCGCCAATGGGTCTTTTTGTCACTAACTCTGCATCGGCTAAGTGCCAATGATTTAAAATACTTTGTGTTTCTTGAGCATTTAGTTGTAATTGCCAAAGATCTTTTGCCCCTTGTTGCTGTTCATCTGCAATATCATGTTGCAGCGCGGGATCTTCTTTGACCAGTAACGAGAATTGCTGGTGGATTAAGTCGCAGTGCTGAGCCAAATGTTGCATAAAGTCTTCATATTCAGTCATGCCTAATACATATAACAAACGTTTTTGATCAATGTGACTGTTGGGTAATACTTGTGTTTGTTTGTCGGCAAACTGCTGCAGACAATGTTCTATTTTACGCAGCCATAAATAACTGTGTTGTAAATCTTTAGCGCTTTGGGCGGGTAATATTTGTAAATTGACTAATTCAGACAGTGCTAATTGTAAGCTCTGAACTTTCAGACTGGGCTCTCGTCCACCGTTGATCAGTTGCAAGCTTTGCACTATAAATTCTGCTTCTCTGATCCCGCCTTTGCCCAACTTAATATTGTTGGTTAGGCCACGTCTGCGCACCTCTTGTTCAATCATTGATTTCATACTGCGCAGCGACTCAATGGCACTAAAGTCTAGATATCGACGATAAATAAAAGGTTGCAGAATATCGGATAACTGTTTTGTGTAGGGGCAAGGTTGATTCAAGATAGATGCCTTGAGCATCGCATAACGTTCCCAATCTCGACCTTGTTCTTGGTAATAATCTTCCATCGCATCAAAATGCATCACCAGTGGTCCGCTGTCACCAAATGGCCTTAGGCGCATATCCACTCGGTATACCTGACCATCAGCAGTAATTTGATCTAATGCAGTAATGATTTTTTGGGCCAGTTTAGTAAAAAACTGTTGGTTTTCGAGCGACTTCTTGCCGCCGCTAGTGACACCCACTGCTGGGTAGGTAAAAATCAAATCGATATCTGATGAAAAATTAAGCTCACCTCCACCCAATTTCCCCATACCCAAAATTAGCAAAGGTTGTGGACCAAACTCACCCTCTGGTAAGCCAAATTGGGGCTGTAAAAGTTGACATAATCTGTTATTAGTTTGTGTGATTAATTGACGTGCTAGTTCTGATACTTGTGCTAACGAATCTTCAATCGATTGCATGTTGAGCAAGTCGCGCCAAGCAATTCTCAGCATATGAAAATTTCTAAATTGTCTGAGCTTTTGGTGTAAAACAGCTTCACTATCAATTTCAGCCAATTGCTGGGTAAGTTTGTGTTGATAATCTATGCGCTCAGCAAAAAGTAATTTTTCGATGAACAGTACAGCTATCCACGACGGATACTTGATACATTGCTCAGAAATAAACTCGCTCAATGAAAAAGCCATTTTGATCTGTTCTTCAAACATTTCGAAATCAGCAGAGAACTGCTCATGGGATTGCAGTTCCTGCCATCGCTGGTTACCAAGTTCGATTAATTCTTTGGGAAGTGGCGTAGACGGATTTTCATTCATATTATTTACTCTCATCCAGCAGCGTATTTTGTATGGGTGCATCACAAAGGCAGTTGTTGACCAATTTTACTTTGTTAGCTTTATTTAATTTTTTAATCCATATTTCCAATTTTAATGCCTCGGAATGGCTATCGACCTTACAACGAAACTTGAGTCTCAGTGGGCCCTTGCCTTTTAAGGCTTTGGCACATTTAGGTCCGCTGGACTGATGTTCCGCAAATCGTCGTTCAATGTTGGTGCAAATGCCAGTGTAATATTGGTTTAATTTGTTTTCGACAATGTAGATGTACCATGGAGTCACTGTTGTACCCTTGGGTTTTTTGGTTTTAGTGGATTGTACATGATAGGAATGTTTGGGGTTTAATTGTATTTTTGCCTAGCGGGCAGTCGCATGCTTGACCATTAATTATCTGGTGAATCTAGTAGTGCAATTTGCAGGACGTAAATTGAGTTTGCCAAGGCCGGGATCGTATGTAAGCGACCTGCTAAATTTGCTGGATAATTGGATGAATAACATAGTCTGGTGAGTGGTCTTTTTTGTTTGCTTTTTAGGGCTGCAGCCAAAAAGTAAATCGCACAGAAGGGATTCTGTGAGAAAACTGTAGGGATGCAGTGCCCGCTAGGGCATGAAAAGCTGAAGATCGCACCTAGGGTGATAACACGAGCAAAAAACTCAATTGGCTGTCCTGTGTCATCTTCCTTAAAATTACAACATAAAATAAATCAACAGCTGACCCTGAGGGATCCAAAAGGCATACCCAAGTTCGTCAACCAAAGTTTCACGGACTAGATACTGCAAAGATAACCCCTTATCAGCGAGGTGAACCCCATTCGATTTGAAATGAGGTTTGGCAAATGGGCTGAGAAGTGTTAAAAATAGAATAAATGGGCAAACATATAGATTTGGAAATCGTGGTTCCTCGGACGATAAAGACCACAGGTTAGGCTGGTTACTCGTTACTCGTTATTCGTGGAATAGCACTTATATTCCTCCTTATATTATGTCGCTCAGCCGGCATAATTGGATCCTATTGTCATTATTGTCGCAGTTTAGTGAGTGGATGTGGATGTTAAAAATTCGAAGAGGTAAAAAATGAATGAACATGACCCCTTCACTTACCCTACCAAAACGCTATTATCTCGATTGACTATCCACCTCAAGCCAAGTATCAACAAATGTATGGTCAATATATAATGATGAGCATATTTGAACTCAAGCTTTTAGGCTACTCAAAAATTAAGGACCTAATTCTGGCGTTTATCAAACCGACTACGCTTATTTTGTTTTTTTTGTCTTTGTTATACATTTTTGGCCTAACAGGCGGGAGCACGGCACTGGCAGAAGAGCTTTCTAAGCCACAAACCCTAAAAATCGCTTACCTGCCAAATAATCAGCCATTCTCCTCGATGTTACCCAGCGGTAAACCCATTGGCTTGTATATCGATATATGGCGTTTATGGTCAGAAACCACGGGTATTCCGGTCACCTTTGTGAGTGCAAACAGCTTTACTGAAAACATCGCTAATTTAAAGTCCGGAAAAGTAGATTTCCTGTTGGGCCTTTTTATTAATGATGAAAGAGCCGAATGGGCAGATTTTTCCTTGCCTATTCACAAGGTAGATACCGGTTTACTTTTTCATGGCGAAGTGATGAAGCCTAGAAAGCTCCGGGATTTGGCCAATAAACGGATTGCAGTTCAAGAAAGTTTTTTTCAAGAAGGTTATTTGAAAAAGAACTATCCCGAATTAGACATAATTGCATTTGACAACATTGCTGATTCGATTGATGCTTTGTTAAATAAAGATATTGATATCATCTTTCACGAAATTCCTGCAATGAATGCACTCCTTGGCCGAAAGGGACTAACAGGAGCGTTCACCTTAAGCGACGAGATACTCCTGAGTAACACCGTTCACGCTATGGTTGTCAAGGGCCGTTCTGGATTGCTAAAAAAAATCAACGAGGGTATCCAGGCTATCCCGATTTCAAAACTAATCGAATTAGAGACACGATGGTTGCGAAGTAAAACCCCTTTTTTCCAGCAAAAACAGTTATTGAATGTCCCCTCATTGAGCAGTAAAGAAGTGGACTGGTTACGTCTGCATCAGAGTTTTAGTTTGGGGATATCGCCTCTGTTAGCCCCCTTTGAGACCTTAAGTGAAGATGGAGATTACGCGGGTATTAGTGCCGATTATATTGGGATCTTAAAACAAAAACTGGCACTTGATATGACACCGACACTAGGTTTGTCTTGGACACAGATAATAGAGCAAGTCAAAATCGGAAAAATTGACATCTTACCCTCGGTGGTTAAAACCCCAGAACGCAGCAAGTTTATGGTTTTCACCAAACCCTACATTACCTTGCCTCTGGTTGTTGCAACCCATAGAAACTCAGAGTTTTTGACCGATTTGGACGATCTTAAAGGCAAGGTGGTAGGTGTTGAAAAAAGCACACCCGCGAAAAGCTTGCTGCATGAAAACCACCCAGGGCTCCGGCTTCTTGAGGTTGATGATGCCAAGCATGGTATGTTGTTGCTGCAGCAGCGGAAAATAGATGCTTTTATTCACAATTTGGGGGTAATTCAATACCTACTAAATACGGATGATTTTGAGAATGTAATAGTGGCATTATATACCCCCTACGAGCTGGAAATAGCCATTGGGGTGCGCAAAGGGCTCGAACCTTTAGTGCCGATACTGGAGAAAGCGCTAAAAACGATTAGCGCTAAACAACGTAACTCAATCGCCAATAACTGGCTGGCGATCCAAGTTAAGGTTGGCTCTGATGTTAGCACATTTCTGCTCTACACAGCGCCTGTTCTATCCATTTTCATCCTGATCATATGGGTATTTAATCGCGCTAACAGACGGCTGCAATTTGAAATAAAACACCGCGTCCAGGTTGAATATTCGCTTGGAATAGCCAAAGACAGGGCTGAAAGTGCCAATAAGGCTAAGGATGAATTTTTAGCCAATATGAGCCATGAAATTAGAACACCGATGAATGCAGTGCTAGGCATGTCTTACATGTTAGGTGAGTCGGGATTGACAGAGGCACAAATGGAACTTAATCGAACCTTGAGCAGTTCCGCCTCGTCCTTATTAGTGATAATCAACGACATTTTAGATTTATCCAAAATCGAAGCGGGTAAAATTGAGTTCGAGTCCATTCCCTTCAATTTGACAGAGGTCTTCAAAAACATCGAGGCACAGATCCAGTTCCTACTAAAAGATGGATTGGTTGTACTGAATATTGACATTGACTCAGATATCCCAAATAGATTAATCGGCGACCCTCTTAGGGTTGGACAAGTCCTGCTAAATCTGGCCAATAATGCGGCGAAATTCACCCATCAAGGCAGTGTTGCAATCAGCGCTAAACTGCTTAGCAAAGTGACTCAACGGCTGACAATTGAGGTTAAGGTGAGTGATACCGGTATAGGAATGACCCTTGAACAGCAAACAAACTTGTTCAAAACATACAATCAGGCTGACTCCTCTACCACCCGTAATTACGGTGGAACAGGCTTAGGTTTATCTATTAGTAAAAAATTGTGTGAGTTAATGGGGGGGGGGATCTCGGTAAAAAGTGAGCAAGGCGTCGGCAGTCATTTTTCTTTCGTGCTGCCGCTCAAGTATCAGCTCGAAGATGAAAAAATTGATAGTTCGACCGAAAATAATATGTTGCCAGAGGCTTCGCTTTTAGTTCTACAGGGCAAGCAGGTGTTACTGGTTGATGACAATATAATCAACCTGACTATTGCTGAGGTAATGTTAAACCATGCAGGGATAGCTGTCGTCACCGCTGAAGATGGGCAGCAGGCGATAGATGCCGTTAAGCAAAACAGTTTTGACGCAATCCTTATGGATATTCAAATGCCCGTGATGGACGGTTACGAGGCAACTAAATATATCAGGACCCAGTTAGAGCTCACCCGTATCCCAATCATAGCAGTGTCAGCAAACGTGATGCCTTCCGATGTACAGAAATCGCTCGATATAGGAATGAACGCCCATATAGGTAAGCCGCTTAATCTGGATGTCTTACTTAAAACCCTTGTTGAGCAGATAGACTTTCCCAAAGGGCGAGCTTTAAAGCGGCTTTAAATCTCAATTAGAGGGTAATTACTTATGGCGATTAGTATAAGTTCACTAACCTTCAATCTCACAATATACTCGGTAACAGGTTTTAATTAGAATACATATTTGAGTGTACAACCGTACGCTCAAATTATATAATTCGGTCCTATTTTTCACCGCGACTCAATGAATGAATTACTCTAACACTATCCAAAAAACCTATTCGCCCATCGAAGAACAGTTAAATGTCATAAGCCATTGTGTTGGGATGATTGCTGCAACCGTAGGCTTGACCTTTTTATTGATGAGAGTCGAGGGTATATATGGGCTATTTGCTTGTTTAGTCTATGGCCTGTCGATGATCTTGATGTTTCTATCATCAACACTTTACCATTGGACCCAAAGTGCTGATCTAAAAGCCTTGCTAAAGGTGGTAGACCACAGTGCCATTTATTTATTGATAGCCGGTACTTACACGCCATTTATGGTTTTGGCCATTGGTGGTTGGGTAGGACTGTCTGGGATGATCATAGTCTGGTCGATTGCATTGGTAGGCATTACTTGTAAAATTTTCGCCAATCAGCGGTTTCCAAAATTATCGGTTATTACCTATTTATTAATGGGATGGATAGCCATCTTCTTTATCTATCCCTTGTACCATGCGTTATCCACCGAAGGTTTATGGTTATTAGTTGCTGGCGGCCTCTGTTACACGGTTGGTGTGCTGTTTTACGTGGCTAAAAAAATCCAGTTTACACATGCAACTTGGCATGTGTTTGTTGTTGCTGGGTGTATGTGTCATTTCTTTTCTATCTATTATTATGTCATTTGACAGGCTTTAGTCAGAATAAGGTCAACCTTTGACACTCATACTCTATTTAAAGGTAATTGCGGTATTTGATTGCTATGCCTTAGGCAGATAGCTTAAGCTAGAGGTAGAAATTTTCCTTTATTTTTGCGGATCAAGCGGGTTTTTATTATGTATGAAAATTATTACGGGCTGACCTCTAAGCCTTTTCAACTGACACCCGATCCTAGCTTCTTTTATGGCAGTAAATGGCATAAGCGTGCTATGTCTTATTTGCAATATGGGTTATCTCAAGCTGAAGGTTTTATCGTCATCACTGGCGATATTGGCACCGGTAAAACGACCATCGCAAACAGTTTATTAGATAACATGCAACAAGATATTGTTGCAGCACAAATTGTCACGCCAAAATTATCACCAGATGAATTGGTGAAAATGGTTGCCAACAAATTCAATGTGCCAGTTAAAGGCAGTACTAAGTCTGACATTTTGAATGATCTTGAAGCATTTTTAATGAATTTGCATAAACAAGGCAAACGAGCATTGTTATTGGTTGATGAAGCACAAAACTTACCTTTAGAAACTATTGAAGAATTACGGATGTTGTCTAACTTCCAAGCTGCGGGTAAACCATTGTTACAAAGCTTCTTGCTTGGACAAGAAGAGTTACAACCTATACTACGTGCGCCTAACATGGAGCAGTTTAGACAACGTATTGTGGCGTCATGCCATTTAGTGCCTTTAACCGATATTGAGTGCCAGGCGTATATCGAGTATCGAATGCAACACGCAGGTTGGGATGGTCGGGCGTTGTTTTCAGCCGGCGCATATACCCAAATTTTCCAATTTACTCATGGTATTCCAAGAAAAATCAATACTTTGATGGACAGGATCTTGCTTTTTGGTTTTCTTGAGGAGCTAGAAACCTTAGACGAAGAAGCGGTTGAAAACGTGATAAAAGAAGTGTCAGAAGAGATGTTTCTGCCAGAACAACCAACTCCAACTCCAACTCAAGCAAAGCCTAGAGGTATTCTAGATGAGGTTACCGAAGACGGGCAAGTTAAAGACGTAGAGTATTATAAAACCATGCTCACTGAATTAGTTGACGCTCTGGATAACGCTCTTAGTCAAAAAATTAAGCTCACACGTTATATCGATCGTTTATTACAAAAAAAATATAAAACTTACGTGCGTTTGAAGTCCGATGATTAGCGTAAATGTCTTTATAACATTCAAAAATAAAATTAATTGCAAATTAAGTTAAGTTTTTGTTAAAAAAGCCGATGAATTTATTGAACTTAAAGGATAAGATATCATCCGAAGGTTATATCGTACAAAAAAACATACAAAAACATACAAAAACATACAATAAAGTTAACCTTTTCTGTAATTATTCTATTTGGGGTGTTTAATGAAACGTCTAATTGGTGAAAGAAGGCAAACATCTGGAATGTTTGCTGGAGGACCAGTTTTCAAGGAACGACGTAAAGCTTATTATCACGGAAAGTATAGCAAAAGAATGTTATTTCTTTTGATATTGGTTAGTAGTGTCGTCTTTATTGTTGTCAGGCAGGCGTTTATCTAATAAGCAAAAAAAATGCTAGCTATTATTTAGGTTAAATAATAGCTAGCGTTTTTTTTGTTTAATACTAAATCAGGTAGATTGCACTAATCTTGATTGAATAAATTTTGCAAATTTGCCACTCGCCTGTGGATGTTGGGATTTTCCAGTAAACAAACATATCTTTATAGCACCTAACTCTGGCAAATGATTATGCCGAATAATATCTAACTGTTTAGGTACGCTGCTTTTAGCCAGTGCGCTAATCCCTAACCCCTGCTTAATGGCTGCTGTGATACCACTTAGGTCAGCATTGGTATAACTGATCCGCCACTGCTGAGTTTGCTGTTTTAGCTTACTGATGACACGGCTTCTATATACGCAACCATCGGGTGCTAGCACTAACGATAATATGGATTGTGGGTTGGCTAAATTTCGATCACCTACCCAAACTAATTCATCTATCAGTAATACTTGTCCGTCGACTTCAATGTCAGGGTCGACGAGTGCCATCACAAGATCAAAACTACTCAACGCTTCATCCTCAAGTAAGGATTTACTTAATGCAGAGGTGACCTCCAGAGATACATCAGGGTATAACTTACCAAATTCGCCAATAATGCTGGGTAGTAAGGTGGTGGCAAATTCACTAGGGATACCCAGTCGTAATCTGCCTTTCAAAGATGTGGGTTGAAATTGACGAAAAATACCGTCGTTTAAGTCCAGCATAGTTTGTGCTGTTTTGTATAAACTTAAGCCATCTTGATTAACCACCTGTCTTTGCCCTTGTTTGGCGAAAAGACGTTTCGACAATTGTTGCTCTAGGCGTTTTATTTGCAGACTGACCGCTGGTTGTGAAAGACCGATTTTTTCGCCTGCTTTTGCATAACCACCTAAATCCACGACAGTGACAAAGGTGCGCAGGTTATCCAGAGAGAGTTGTTTCATTTAAGCTAATCTAAGTTGTTTGTAAATAAGACTTTTAAATGATTATTCAATTATTCATAAGAAATGTAAATGTAAACATTACATATTTCAATTTGTGGTACTTCATTGCTATCACTATAATTCGTTTATTGTTTAGCCACGGTCACAATATTTCATGCCAAATAAAACTGTTTTACATACCAAACATATGGAAGCGGGGGCCAAAATGGTCGATTTCCATGGTTGGGAAATGCCTATTAATTATGGCTCGCAGATAGAAGAACATCACGCAGTGCGCAAAGACGCGGGCATGTTTGATGTATCTCACATGACGATAGTGGATATCACGGGCAAAGATGCCCAAGCGTATCTACGATTTTTGTTGGCCAACGACGTGGTTAAATTACAAGATAAAGGTAAAGCCTTATACAGCGGAATGCTGAATGAAGCAGGCGGCGTGGTAGACGACCTAATCGTTTATTATTTTGCCCCAACCAATTACCGCTTAGTTGTGAATTCTGCCACTCGCGAAAAAGATATGGATTGGTTGTTTAAACAAGCCACATCATTTGAGGTGACTATTACCGAACGCCCAGAATTCGCGATGATTGCCGTGCAAGGCCCGAATGCTAAAAGCAAAGCCGCACAGTTATTTTCTGACGCACAAAAAGAAGCGGTAGAAGGTATGAAGGCCTTTTTTGGCGTGCAGGCCGAAGATTTATTTATTGCTACCACTGGATACACAGGTGAAGCCGGCTACGAAATTATCGTACCTGCTGCTGATGCTGCAGATTTCTGGCAAAAATTGCTAGACGTAGGTGTGGTACCTTGTGGTTTAGGTGCTAGGGATACACTACGTTTAGAAGCTGGAATGAATTTGTATAGTCAAGATATGGACGAAACTATTTCACCATTGGCAGCGAATATGGCTTGGACTATTACCTGGGAACCCAATGCCAGAAAGTTTATGGGGCGTGAGGCTCTAGAGCAGCAAAAAGCCGCAGGCACGGACAAACTAGTAGGACTAGTGATGACCGACAAAGGCGTGTTACGCGCCGGCCAAAAAGTCCAAGTTACCGGCGGTGAAGGGGTGATTACCTCAGGCACATTTTCACCCACTCTGGGTCATAGTATTGCTATGGCACGCGTGCCTTCAACTGTTGGCGATAGTGCTGAAGTTGAAATACGCAAAAAGTGGGTTACAGTAAACGTGGTCAAACCTAGCTTTGTTAGAAATGGCAAAAGTGTTTTGTAGCCGACACCACAAACATTCAAGATTAAATACATAAATATTAGGAACAAACATGAGCAATATTCCAACAGATTTACGTTACGCTTCAACTCACGAATGGGTGCGCCCTGAAGGCGGCGGTGTGTTTACTATCGGTATCAGCGACCATGCCCAACAATTATTAGGCGATATGGTGTTTGTGGAGTTACCGGATGTAGGTGCTCAAGTCGGGACAGGCGACGACATTGCTGTTGCTGAGTCAGTGAAAGCCGCATCTGATGTGTATGCACCCATCAGCGGTGAAATTGTAGAAGTGAATGAAGAACTAGAAGACGCGCCAGAGTTGGTCAACTCTGACCCATATGGTGAGGGCTGGTTATTTAAGATTAAAGCGGAAGATCCACTAGAAGTAGATGCTTTGTTTGATGCCGAAGCTTATCAAGGCAACATCGAAAACGAGTAACCTACTCATAAAGGAGGATTATTCAGTCCTCAAACCGTTTTAAACGGTATTGTAATCAAAGTGTGTGAGCAAACTTTTTGCTCGCATTCTTTGCTCTCATTTTTTGTTCACATCAGGAATTTTAGTCAGCCATGTCATTATCTCATTTTTCATTATTAGAGCTTGAACAAAAGCAGGACTTTGTTCGTCGTCATATTGGTCCCAGTGAAGCAGAAATGGCAGAGATGCTTGCTTCCATTGGTGCAGAATCGTTAGATGATTTAATGCTACAAACTGTGCCCGAAAGCATACGTTTACCGCAACCGTTAAAAGTCGGTGAAGCGCAAACAGAAGCAGACGCATTGGCCTACTTGAAAACGGTGGCCAGTAAAAATAAAGTGATGCGTTCATTTATCGGTATGGGCTACTACGACACGCTCACACCTAATGTGATCTTACGTAATGTATTCGAAAACCCAGGTTGGTATACCGCCTACACGCCTTACCAACCAGAGATTGCCCAAGGTCGACTAGAAGCTCTACTTAACTTTCAGCAAGCGACCATTGACTTAACCGGTATGGAATTAGCGTCAGCGTCATTGTTAGACGAAGCGACCGCGGCTGCTGAAGCCATGGGGCTGGCTAAACGCGTCTCTAAAAATCGCAATGCGAATACGTTTTTTGTGGCAGATGACGTACACCCACAAACTTTAGACGTGGTGCAAACTCGCGCAGATATGTTTGGCTTTGACATTGTGGTTGGCAAAGCAGAAGACGCCAGCCAACACGATGTATTTGGCGCACTATTGCAATATCCTGGCACCTCGGGTGTAGTGAACGATATCACAGCTATCATTGCTGCCGTGCAAGCCAATAAAGGCATAGTGGCAGTGGCCGCTGACTTACTTAGCTTAGTGTTACTTAAACCACCCGGTGAAATGGGTGCCGATGTGGTGCTGGGCAGCGCGCAACGTTTTGGCGTACCTATGGGCTACGGTGGTCCTCATGCTGCTTTTTTTGCTACTCGCGACAGCTACAAACGTTCATTGCCGGGGCGCATTATCGGTGTGTCTAAAGATACCCGTGGTAAACCCGCTTTACGTATGGCATTGCAAACCCGAGAGCAACATATTCGCCGTGAAAAAGCTAACTCAAACATCTGTACCGCGCAGGTATTGCTGGCCAATATGGCGTCTTTTTATGCGGTTTATCATGGCCCGCAGGGCTTAAAAACCATTGCTTCACGTATTCATCGTTTCTCGGATATTTTAGCGGCGGGCTTAGTTAAAGCAGGTTTTGAACTTTTAAATAACACATGGTTTGACACGTTAACAGTCAAAGTCAGCAGCAACAGACAACAGATAATCGATGCCGCTTTAGCCAACAACCTAAACCTGCGTACAGACGTTGATGGAACCTTGGGCATAAGCTTAGATGAAACCACCTCTCGTAGCGATCTACAGGCTGTATATCAAGCCTTTGTTGGCGCTAACGTTGAGTTAGATATCAAGGCTTTTGACCAAGCTATCATCGACAATGGAAGTGATTCCATTCCTGCAGATTTGGCTAGAACATCTGATTTCTTAACGCACCCAGTGTTTAACAGTTATCACTCTGAAACTGAAATGCTGCGTTATATCAAATCTCTAGAAGACAAAGACCTAGCCTTAAATCACTCGATGATTTCATTGGGCTCTTGCACCATGAAACTCAATGCCACCGCTGAGATGCTGCCTGTGACATGGCCTGAGTTTGGTAAATTGCACCCATTCTCACCTATCGAGCAAGCGCAAGGTTACAAACAAATGCTGGATGAATTAAGCGAATGGTTAATCGACATTACCGGTTACGACGCTTTATCTATGCAACCTAATTCTGGCGCACAGGGTGAATACGCAGGATTGATCACCATTCAAAAATATAATGAGAGCAGGGGAGAAGGGCACCGCAATGTGTGTTTGATCCCAAGCTCAGCCCACGGTACTAACCCCGCGTCGGCGCAAATGGTGGGTATGAAAGTGGTAGTGGTGAATTGCGATAAAGACGGCAATGTCGACCTAGTCGATTTACGGACCAAAGCAGAAGAAGTCGCAGACAACCTTGCATGCGGCATGATCACTTACCCATCCACCCACGGTGTATACGAAGAAACAGTACGCGAAATGTGTGACATAGTGCACGAATTTGGCGGTCAAGTGTATATGGACGGCGCTAATATGAATGCCCAAGTTGGTGTGACCTCACCGGGTTATATTGGCTCAGACGTGTCACACTTAAACTTGCACAAAACCTTCTGTATTCCACACGGTGGTGGTGGCCCAGGTATGGGACCAATAGGGGTTAAAGCCCATTTAGCGCCATTTTTACCGAATCACAAAGTGATAGGTATCGAAAATGCAGGTGATACCCAAGTGCGTGAGCACGGAGCCGTATCGGCTGCACCTTGGGGCAGTGCCTCAATTTTACCTATCAGTTACATGTACATCAAAATGATGGGCAGTGCAGGCCTGAAAAAAGCCACCGAAGTCGCCATACTCAACGCTAACTACGTAGCTGAAAAACTATCGTCTCACTACCCAGTGTTATATCGCGGTCGTAACAATCGCGTAGCACACGAATGCATCATCGACTTACGCCCACTCAAAGAAAGCTCGGGGATCACCGAAGTCGATGTAGCAAAACGTTTAAACGACTACGGTTTCCACTCACCTACTATGAGTTTCCCCGTAGCAGGCACCTTGATGATTGAACCTACTGAGTCAGAAGCCAAAGCCGAGCTTGACCGTTTTATCGAAGCTATGGTGAATATCCGCTTAGAAGTCGCCAGAGTTGAGTCAGGTGAATGGAATGCCATAGACAATCCATTACACAACGCACCCCACACCCTTGAAGATATTTGCGACAGCGAATGGAACCGCAGTTATGACAGAAAGCTTGCTGCTTATCCGGTCGCTAGCGTCGCTAGAAATAAGTTTTGGCCAACGGTTAATCGGATTGATGATGTGTTTGGGGATAGGAATTTGATGTGTTCTTGCCCGGATTTGGATAGTTATAGAGAGGATTAATTTCTACGTCATCCTTGAAACCTCAGCTGCATTGCTGTCGCTACTCGCCCCAATCACATATTAATCATATGCTCATGGGGCTCGCAGCTAAGCGGCTTTGCTGAGGCTCCAATGATTTAGTAGAAAAGGAATGTGTTTTTGAAAGGGTTTCAAACTTTCTTTGGGATTTGATGAAAACGAGCTTAGGCTCGTTTTTTTGTTTGTGGCTACGCTTTTTATGCGCCTCGCTTATAAAGCATATGCTTTGCATACTGTCATCCATGACATTTTTCAAACGAATCCCTTCGTTCAACTTACTTTTTTGCTGCAGCCAAAAAAAGTAAGCAAAAAAGGCCGCTCGAGGGTTCAACTGGATTCTTTATGAAGCACGGCTTCGCCCAGTTGAACAACCCAACATGGATGTTGGGTTTGGGTACAAATCATCAAGGAAGTGTATTTGACTACCTCAAAGGTTTCACTTTTCTAAGTTGTGTTTACATCAGGTTAGGTAGGCAAACTCATTTAACATCCATGTTAAATGCCCTACTGAATTCACAAAATAATCGGCGAGCTTTGAGTCGAGGGAAGGGCAAGAGCATCGGCTTTGCCGACAGGGAGTTTTTAATGGCTTTGCAATTAATTATCATGGATGTCCTGTTAATTTCGGTTGGCATAAAAACCACTAGTTAAAGTGGTTTTCTATCAGCAACGATTAGTAGTGATAACGGGCAGCAAATATAATCAAATCCTTACCTTCCCCTTTGTATATCAGGCGATGTTCCAAATCTATTCTTCTTGAATAATAGCCTTTAAGGTTACTAGATAGTTTTTCAGGCTTACCGATTCCTGTATGTAACGATATTTGAGACGCTTCTATTAAAGCATTTATTTTTTCAAATTTTGCATAATCATTTTTTCTCCAATACTGATAATCTTCCCAGCCAATATTGGTAAAAACCACTTTCTTGGTATCTATTTCTTTATCTAGCTTCTTCTTCGTACTCGTTTTCATTATTAATCTCCGTTTTTATTACGGAGCCGGACTCAAATTGTGCGATTGAATCTAGAAGGCGTGAAGCATTATTTCTAGAACTAAGTAGATACATAGTTTCTTGCATGCTGTCAAAATCTTTACGTGTCATCATGACCACATCAGCAGACTTACTTGTTATTAATAACGGCTCATGTCTATCAGCTACTGACTCAATAGCGGCCTTGAAATTAGCTCGCGTTTCGCTATATGTTTGTACATTCATTTTGATTTTGCGGTAACGCTTATTAGGCGCAAAATAGCTTCCCCCTTTAGGTTTCACTATTCTGAATTTGTCAGTCTCTACTTAGTAAAGTTATTGACAAAGTTTACCTTTCTCCTAAGTTAGTTGTCTGAAGCAACACTTGATACGTCTCAATGCTAATGCGCGTGCCGAGGTGTTACTCACCAGGGTGGTTGGTCACCCAAACTAAACAGTACAACATTTAGTACAACAAGTCAATTGTTGTACTAAATGTTGTACTATATATATTCTATACCTATTCTGAGTTGATTTATTATTTTGGATGTGTTTTTAAAAGTTAGGCAGAAAAAATTGGTTATTTAGCAATACAACTAATGGTGCACACGCCAGTGCTACTCTTTACAGTTTGATAGAAACCGCCAAAGCAAATGGATTAGTACCTTATGATTACCTCAATTACCTGCTAAGCGAAATACCCATTCTGCAACCAGCGCAAAATATAGACCACCTGCTACCATGGGGATTTACTAAACGATAGGTGGGATTGCCAGACGCTTAATTTATATCAATTAGAGATAGAGCTGTTACTCAATCGCCTGTCCATGGCGATTGCCCTACTAAATTGAAGTAATAGTTGGCGAGCTTTGAGTCGAGGGTAGGTCAAGAGCATCGGCGTTGCCGACTAAAGGAGTTGCTTTGCAATTAATTATCATGGATGTCCTGTTAATTTGTTGTCGCTATAAAATGATCAAAGTGTTCACCGAAGGTGATACTGGTACTTTTAGCCATAGTCTTAACCTTAACCTATTCATGTATACCCATATATATTAGATTATGGTGAATGATGTTGGTTGAGGGGAAGTAAACGTCAAAGTCTAGATAGTGGACTCACCACCGAGTTACCACCGCGCTGTAAAATATGGGTGTAGATTTGTGTGGTGCGTAAATCGGCGTGGCCTAGCTGATCCTGAACTGTTCGGATGTCTGCGCCGGATTGTAGTAGGTGGGTGGCGAATGAG
>NZ_PJCF01000068.1 GCF_002835935.1 Paraglaciecola sp. MB-3u-78
CATCGCCCATCAAAAACAGCAGCAATGGACCCCCGAACGATTTGAAAGTTGGGCCAGAAAATTCGGAAAATCAACCGAGCAATTTGTCATTCAACTCATGCAAACCAAAAAACACCCCGAGCAAAGTTACCGTGCCTGTATGGGCATATTGAGTTTAGGAAAAAAGTTCACAGACAAACGACTTGAAGCCGCCTGCTACCGAGCGTTAGCAACAGGTGTTACGCGAGTAAACCAAGTGAAAGCTATCTTAGAGAAAGGGTTAGATAGCCAACCTCTACCGGAAAAACAGCTGGATCTTTTAAGTGAGATAGACCATCAAAATATCCGTGGCAATCATTATTACCACTAATAAAACCTAAGGAAACAACATGCAATCAGTGACGCAACAAATCAATACTCAATTAGTCAT
>NZ_PJCF01000069.1 GCF_002835935.1 Paraglaciecola sp. MB-3u-78
GTTTGTTTTTACTATTATATATAACACAGCTAAACAGTGTACGCCAATATGGGAATAAGGCTATCGCTAATGTGGGAATGCATGTGCCGCCAATGTGGGAATGCATATATCGCCAATGTGGGAATTCATGTGGAATATATGGGTCTTGTATTTTGCACATCTTCTTTTTTAAACTATGTTTATTTTATTCACATCTAGTTTAGACGGGAGAAAATATGAGTCGGCCATTACGATTAGAGTTTGCCGTTGCGCTTTATCATATTACCTCTCGGGGCAACGGTAGTAACTTGATCTATCTTCAGGATGATGATTTTGATTTTTTTGCAAAATACAAGACCCCGTTCCTG
>NZ_PJCF01000070.1 GCF_002835935.1 Paraglaciecola sp. MB-3u-78
CGGTGCACCGGATGAGTGTGATGCGGCTTGTATATCCCTTGGCATGGCTGCGGATGCGGACGACGACAACGACGGTTATTCAGATGCAGATGAAATTGCAGCCGGAACAAATCCGTTAGTCAATAGCAGTTTACCGCTGGATACTGACGGCGATTTTATCTCAAACGTGACCGACACTGATGATGATAATGACGGTATTACCGATGCAGATGATGTGTTCTCACTGATAGCCATTGGAGATTACGTTGATACTGATAATGACGGTGCGCCGGATGAGTGTGATGCGGCTTGTATATCCCTTGGCATGGCAGCTGATGCTGACGACGACAACGATGGTTATTCAG
>NZ_PJCF01000071.1 GCF_002835935.1 Paraglaciecola sp. MB-3u-78
AGAGTGCTTAATTATGTGCAGTAAATAATGTAAGCCCTACTATTCTTCATTAATATCAATTAATTATGCCACTCATACATCACTTATCGCTGCACATAATTATTCTTCATATTACAAGCCATTGGCTTGCAAACTTGGAGAATATTAATGAATACAAATCGCAAGAAACAAGTAAATAACAAACGATTCTTAAACCCTAGTTTTTTAAAACAACATTTATGTACGTATTCTGAAGCGCTCGCAATAAAAGGTTTCACGCCATTGACCGTTAGGGGATATGTGGATTCCGTAGCTCATTTTGGTGGCTGGTTGCAAAAGGAAGGTAAATTAATAAGC
>NZ_PJCF01000072.1 GCF_002835935.1 Paraglaciecola sp. MB-3u-78
GTAAGCGCTTAATAAACCGACGTACTTTCCAAGTATAAATATCCTTGTCATAATCTAACAGTTCACAGTAAGCGCTATTGAACGTGCGGGGGTAGCCAACTGGGTTTTGAATTTTTGAAATTCCATGGCAGGAGGTCTTCGATCTTTTCAACCGTGTCAGCATAGGGTAACGCCTTGAACACGGCATTGAGATAAGCGTAAGGTTCAAGCTCATGAATTTTGGCTGACTCAATCAGGCTATAATGGATTGCACTGGCATTAGCGCCTGCTGGGGTATCGGCAAATAACCAGGCGCGCCTACCAACAGCAAAGGGACGAATGGCATTTTC
>NZ_PJCF01000073.1 GCF_002835935.1 Paraglaciecola sp. MB-3u-78
GGTGCTGGTTATGGTGAGAGCATTACCAATATTATATCTTTGGACGAGTGGTTACTGCATAATTTACTGGCTAATTATGAACGGACCTTACACAACAGAAATAATTGGTACAGATGGTTCTGGCTTTATCATTCTAGGCACTCTTTCTCTTTTCATTTTACCTCTCTTTATAGTCGGGTGGTTTTTTTCATCAGTAAGGGAAGTGGTTATTTCGAAGTATGGCAAGAAAGTATCGTTTGTATGCTTAGCGATTATATCCACCTTTTTTCTATGGGGGACTTCAATTTGGATGAGTCTGTTTATATACGGAATTTAGCACCT
>NZ_PJCF01000074.1 GCF_002835935.1 Paraglaciecola sp. MB-3u-78
AAGGGCTATCCACTTAGCCCGACCAACCACTACATGTTGTGGTTCCTTTCTTTTGTCATTTAGGTCTTATTGGTGCGCTTAATTGACATAACGAATTGAAAAAATTAATGTCTTCTTAGAGCGAAAAGCGGTCATACGACTGAATAAACGTGAATGGTAAGCGATTGACCAAAGAAGTCATTGAGTACCTCGGTAAAAGTCAAAAATTGGCTCATCGCAGCCGTTCACAATAAAATGATATCTGACTCAACCGAGCAAATACCGGGCAGTCCACATCATGACTGACATGCCATCAAAGGCCACCCTTTCAC
>NZ_PJCF01000075.1 GCF_002835935.1 Paraglaciecola sp. MB-3u-78
GACTTCTATATTTTTTTAGAGCAATATTAATAGACGAGACCAAATCTAATTATTAATAAATGCAGGTTCTTTATGCTATATACGACGATATGCGTGATGTTTTGTTATCAGCAAACAATCAATTAGAGATTATTATGTAATATATTGATGCATAGATTAAATATTATATATCTTGAACGGTTAAATTCGTCAAACGACGCTCAATCCCCCATTTAGTATGAATAATCATGCCAACCTGAATTATCATCCAGCGTTTTTTTCAATAGCTTGCTTCGACATTCCATCGTTTTTTTAAGACTATCGTTAAGTG
>NZ_PJCF01000076.1 GCF_002835935.1 Paraglaciecola sp. MB-3u-78
GCACTAATTCGTTTAGGTTATATGACACCACAACTAGACAGAGTGTGGCCAGCAGCTTCTCGGTCAGTGCTGATGGTAAAACACTAGGCCTAACGCCTGACGATCTGTTGGAAGTATCCAGACTCTACTACTGGTATGTAGGCTATAGCCCCTACTTGTATGATCTGGCCAACAATTTTATTGCACTAAATCGGTTTAGTTCTTTTACAACCGGTGTTCAGGTGGACAACACTCCTCCTGTCATGCTCTCGAGCAATATCGTTGGGGGGGGAATAAAC
>NZ_PJCF01000077.1 GCF_002835935.1 Paraglaciecola sp. MB-3u-78
ACACTAATTCATTGAGGTTATACGACACAACCACAGGACAAAGTGTGGCCAGCAGTTTTTCAGTCAGTGCTGATGGTAAAACACTGGACCTAACACCCGATGCTCTATTGGAAGTATCCAGACTCTACTACTGGTATGTAGGCTATAGCCCCTACTTGTATGATCTGGCCAACAATTTTATTGCACTAAATCGGTTTAGTTCTTTTACAACCGGTGTTCAGGTGGACAACAGCCCTCCTGTTTTGCTCTCGAGCAATATCGTTGGGGGGGGAATAAAT
>NZ_PJCF01000087.1 GCF_002835935.1 Paraglaciecola sp. MB-3u-78
ACCTCAGATGAGATGGCTTTAGCCTTAGGTCAGTATGTAAAACGTTGGCAGCGTTGGGCTGTCGCCGGTTTAGCGGGCATTACGATTGAATTCGCCATAGTTTGTGATGACAAACATAATCGCATGATATTCACTCTCACAAATCCCGATACACCGGCAAATCCTAATATAGCGTCATAAAAATCGACCGCTCCGCGGTAAAAGAAAAGGGTTAAAGGGATAAATAGTTAAAAAGCCCGAACAGCACGCACTCTAAGAACCCTGCTCTTGTACCAGTTGCCGTATTGTCCTCTCGCGGGATTGAATTGTTGGGGCCACGCGAAGCTATTGTGCCCACCGTGCGACGAACTCCAATAGCCGTCATGAGAAAAACCGCCGACAGCATCTTTTTGCATATATAACAGGGTTGCTTCATCTATGGAGGGCAAGTACCAACCCGGTCCGTAGGCCGATGCGACCGACGCGGCTGTAGTTTCGTCGCAACCAGCAATGATATCCGCCGTGTTCTGTTCACCCGTGCCGACCGCGGTACCGTTTGCGCCTGAGATTGACGTGCCATAACATCCCCACTGAGTTGCTACTTGGTCAGCCGGCGCCGCTTCTAGCCCATTTAAACCCTCATTCGAGACATAAAAAACGATACCCCCTGCTGGGCCCTGGTCGCCTATTTCATAGTACACGGGGCATCCCCCCTGGGTCCAGGTGGGCTGACCATCGCAGAATGACAGACTACCGGCATTTTCAGTCGGAGCCGTTATCATCATCCAAGCATTACCGTTCCAGTACTGCATGTCGCCCTCAAACGCGCCATCATACATGATGCCATCTGCGCCATCTGCACCATTTTTGCCATCTGGGCCATCTTTGCCAGTTGCGCCCACTGCGCCATCAGCGCCATCAGCACCATCAGCACCATTTTTGCCCACTGGGCCATCTTTGCCAGTTGCGCCCACTGCGCCATCAGCACCATCAGCACCATTTTTGCCCACTGGGCCATCTTTGCCATCTTTGCCAGTTGCGCCCACTGCACCATTTGTGCCATTTGTACCATCATTGCCATCTGCGCCCACTGCGCCATCAGCACCATCAGCACCATCAGCACCATTTTTGCCCACTGGGCCATCTTTGCCAGTTGCGCCCACTGCGCCATCAGCACCATCAGCACCATCAGCACCATTTTTGCCCACTGGGCCATCTTTGCCATCTTTGCCAGTTGCGCCCACTGCACCATTTGTGCCATTTGTACCATCATTGCCATCTGCGCCAGTTGCGCCCACTGCGCCATCAGCACCATCAGCACCATCAGCACCATTTTTGCCCACTGGGCCATCTTTGCCAGTTGCGCCCACTGCGCCATCAGCACCATCAGCACCATCAGCACCATTTTTGCCCACTGGGCCATCTTTGCCAGTTGCGCCCACTGCGCCATCAGCACCATTTTTGCCCAGTGTACCATTTGTGCCATTTGTACCATTTGTACCATCATTACCATCTGCGCCGGCAATTCCAGGCTCACCTTGTGCGCCAATAACATTTTCACCATTAGGGCCAATGACATCATCTACCACATTGGTTACTACCGCTAATAATGCTGCCGCTTCTGCTGCTTCTGCGGCCAGCTTTGCCGCTAACGCTGCGGCGATGGCTTCTTCGGTTCTTGCGGCAGCTTCTGCTACGCAACCCAAGACGTCTGCGTTAGTCATGGCTATCATGCCGTTGGCCATCACCCGACCTTTAACTGGCGAGTTTGATGCCACACCCGTGACCGTGACCGCTTTGCCTGCCAGAATATCGCCCTTAAAGTCACCTCGCGTCAGCGTCACTGCGTCCGCTACCCACCAAGTGACATTACAAGCTTCTGCACCGCCGCTCATATTCACCACGAAGTCGGTACCTGTCAACGCCCAGCCTTGTCCAATATGAAATGAGTCTTAACTAATTGCGTGTTTCCAAAATGAAATGCGTCTAAAGACTTAAATTCTGTTCATGATCATAAGATGCAAGCGATCATGAATATAGAAAACCTCACCACTATTGAAGAGCTTGAACGCTTTATTCAAGGTAACCAAGCCGTCGCCTTTACCGTTTTAGGTGATAAAAATCAGCGATATCAATTCATTCAAAAAACATTGATAAAATTTCGCTATATCACGTTAAAAAAAACCGACAAAGGGATCGTCAATCAATACCTTAAAAAGGTGACAGGCTACTCGCGGCAGCAACTCACTCGATTGATAAAACAATACAAGGACGTCGGCAGAATTAACTGGCAACCTTGCCGAACTAACGGCTTTTCAACCATTTACAGTACAAAGGATATTAAGCTACTGGCTGAAATGGACGCAAGGCATGATGATATCTGTGGTCATGCCACTAAAAAGCTGTTGGAGCGTGCCTACAATACGTTTGAGCAATCAGAATACCAAATGCTTGCCACTATCTCTGTTTCACATTTATATAACTTGAGGCACTCTCAAGGCTACCAAAAACAACGCAGACACTTCACAAAAACACAATCAAGACAAGTGCCTATTGGCGAACGGCGTAAACCTCAACCCAACGGCGAGCCTGGCTATATTCGTATTGATACCGTGCACCAAGGAGACCTAGATAAACAAAAAGGCGTGTATCATATTAATGCAGTTGATGAGGTGACACAGTTTGAGGTTGTTTGCTCAGTTGAACGTATTAGTGAGCGTTACCTCATTCCAGTACTAACGCAAATGATGGCCGCATTTCCTTTTATTATCAAAGGGTTTCATTCAGATAATGGCTCTGAATACATCAACAAACACGTGTGTAAATTACTCACCAAACTTGAAATAGAGCTCACTAAATCACGCTCAAGACACTCAAACGATAATGCCTTAGCAGAAAGTAAAAATGCATCAATTGTAAGAAAACAGTTTGGTTACACACATATTCCACAGAAATGGGCACCGTTAATCAATACGTTTAATTTAAAATATCTTTACCCGTATATCAATTATCATAGACCTTGTTTCTTTCCTGAAGTCACCACTGATGATAAAGGGAAACAACGTAAAACTTACCCTTACAAAAGTATGATGACGCCCTATGAAAAACTAAAATCTTTACCCAATGCCAAAACATATTTGAAAGCAGACTTTCATTTTGAAATACTAGATGAGCAAGCTATGGAAATGACAGATAATGCTTGTGCTGAATTACTTCAAAAAGAACGTAATGAATTATTTAACCAGATCTTTGAACAGAATAAACGAGCCTAAAAATTTACTTACTTAAGACTCATTTGTTAATTGGAATATACTCGCCCCGGCGCCTGACGCGCCAATTTTGAACAGCCAGGTGTCGCTTGCATCGCCATCAAGGGTTAGAACTCCACCGGTGTTGGTTGATGCGTTATCGACACAGTAAGTGCCAGGCTGGAGAACTTGGCCTGCCAGCGTTGTCAGAGTGTTATCGCACTGCTCAACGGCTAAAGCCGAGTACGCGGTGCTAAAATCTGTCTGTATATCTTGCGAAACAGGTGTCACGTCTTCCCCACTTTGCATGCAACCGGTTTTCGTACCCGCTACCGCAGAGCCCACATCTCCCTCGATAGTTGAATTAGTACAGTTGACAGCGCCTGAAGCGCTTAACACGGTGAATTCTGAAGCCGAGCCCAGTGATACCGGGTTTGCATTGGCTAAACCAGCGACAGACAAAGCCAAAGCGGTTAAGCAGGTTTTTAACACTATATCTTTATTTTTCATTATCTACTTCCATTTAATGTTACGTGATAACCCCATTGAGGGGTGACCAAGGTGTGAGGTAACAACTACCTATTAATCAACGCTCATGATATGAAGTGAATGAGCGTTGTTTTTCTGAAGAAGCAACAGCCTGTACCTTCATATTAGGTGCAATATATTGATGCTGAGCTTTCCGAAGCAATATACAATAATCACGCCAGAAATATTTATTCAATATAAAACAACGTGTTAGATAAATTTCACATTACCAATATATGGGAGTGTAAAAAAACATGACTCATCCATTTGGATTAAATTGTCATGAGATTGCGCGTACCATCCAAGGGCACTGCCATCACTTGATTTGCCGTTGTTTGCTAATAAGGCGGTGAAAGGGTGGCGTTTGATGGCATGTCAGTCATGATGTTGACTGCCCGGTATTTGCTCGGTTGAGTCAGATATCATCGAACAAAATTATAAACGAAAATTATAAAGACACCCATCGTAATAAACCCGAAACTATTTTTTGGGGTTGCTCACTATGATGACAGTCCTGCTAATTCACTTTCCAACTTCTACTTTATGAGCTATATATAACCCATTAGAATCCATATTGGGTTATATATAAACCATTTCAAGCTTGACTAGCTCCATACAACCATCTAACTTATGAGTTACATATAAGCCAATAACACACCTATTGTATTATATATAACTCATTTTATAGTGAAGCGATAAGTTTTGTAGAAACCGAACAATCGGAGAATACCATGCCAAAGTCAGTCACGCGTTCTTACTCGCGTTACACCGAAGAAGCGATAGCACTGTTATCAGGACTCATTCGCGCAGCAAGACTTGAGCGCAAGTTAAGCGCTCAGGAGGTGGCTGAGCGTGCCGGCATATCCAGAAGCATGCTTCAGCGGATTGAAAAGTCCGATCTCAAATGCGAAATTGGCGCTGTATTTGAAGTAGCCACAATTGTTGGCGTTAACTTGTTCAACGCCCAGCCCTCTTCCCTCACATTGGCACGTCACATTAAACAAACTGATGAAAAACTTGCATTACTGCCACAAAGGGCGCGTAAAAAGAACAAGGTGGTAGATGATGACTTCTAAAAGCCAATACAAAGAAGGGTACGTGTGGATATGGCTGCCCAACGAAACCAAGCCTGTTGTTGCTGGAAAGCTTGAATCTGAAGGCGATACCCTTGCATTTAACTACGGTAAGAGTTATTTAGAACGCATTGAAGATACGCCACCAGCCATGTCAATTTACCAGCCCGAGCTGCCGCTAAAATCTGGCATACTGCCTAACCTAGATGGATTGAAGATGCCCAGCTGTATTCGTGATAGCGCACCCGATGCATGGGGACGCCGGGTTATTATTAATAAAAAGCTAGGTTTAAAAGGGGCTGACACCGATACGGCATCACTTGATGAACTCACCTATCTATTAGAATCCGGTTCTGACCGGATTGGAGCGCTAGATTTCCAGCAATCCCCCACTGAGTATGTAGCACGTTCGGCCAAAAACGTCAGTATGGAAGAGTTGATACAATCAGCCGAACGTGTAGAAAAAGGCGTACCGCTTACACCAGAATTAGATCAAGCCCTCTATCATGGCAGCTCTATTGGCGGTGCGCGCCCCAAGGCATTAATCGAAGAAGATGGCACAAAATACATTGCTAAGTTTTCAGCCACTAATGACCTATACAGTGTAGTTAAAGCCGAATTCATCGCCATGCGGCTAGCTAAGATGGCCGGAATTGATGTTGCACCAGTGAAAATGGTAAAAGCGGCCAATAAGGATGTTGTGCTTATTGAGCGTTTTGACAGAATGCATAAAGGCAAAAACTGGACACGTAAATCCATGGTCTCTGCCCTCACCTTATTTGGCCTCGATGACATGATGGCACGCTACGCCAGCTACGAAACCTTAGCCGAAATTATTCGCCACCGTTTTACTGAGCCCAAAAATACGCTCAAAGAACTATTCTCACGTTTGTTATTCAATATCCTATGCGGCAATACTGATGATCATGCCAGAAACCATGCCGCTTTTTGGGATGGTAAACTGTTAAGCCTAACACCAGCCTATGACATATGCCCTCAAGGGCGAGCAGGAAATGAGGCTGGGCAAGCCATGCGTATTATTGGAAATAATAATTTAAGCCAGTTCAAAACCTGCTTAAGCGCAGCGCACAACTTCTTACTCAGTCAAGATGAAGCCTTTGGGATTTTTGAACATCAGAAAACAGTGATTGAACAGAATTGGCAAGCTGTTTGTGATGCAGCAGAACTGAGTGAAGTTGAACGTAACTTGTTTTGGCGACGCCAGTTTTTGAATCCGTTTTCGGTGGAGGAGTAATTGGCTATTTTATGGCCATGATATTGGAGATGTGACTTATAGTATGTGGATTATTAATCGTAGCTAATCAATACTATTAAGAATTATCGTGACTGTCCTGTTTTTTCAATTGAATCGAAGAACCCAATGGAAGTAATAAATGCCTACAGAAACACGCAGCTTTTTAATCACTAAGTCTGATCGTTGCCTTAAAGATAAAACCGGCAAGGTTTTTTCAGTGCCAACAGGTTGGGAAAATTTACCTGCCGGAGATGCCTCGGTTACACGCAAGGTGAAATCCCTAGGGCCGACTTGGACAGTTCAGGAAAAAAAAGGGCGTAAGGCATTTTCTCACGGCGTTTGGGCTGCAAAAGAACAGATTGAAGAAGCGATGTCTCTTGTCGAAGCGCAACGAGCCGATCCCAAACATCAAAAGAAATTAGCCCAGGTCAAAGTTCGCCGCGAAGAAAAGGAAACGGTTTTCGGCGAAGACTTTCAACAAGAGATCATTCAATTTCTCAACTTCGACCAAAAACATCACCTTTTAATTGAGCAATTATCAAAGCTTGTAAAAGAACACGCGGTGCCCGTTGGTAGCGGTACAGTAGCCCGTAGCTCATCGGTAACCTTGGAAGAAAAAGCAGCCTTGGCAGTCATGGCCTGGATGCGACATCAAACCAGTGCTTATGATTCAACATCTGTTGCGCGTGTTAAGGGCGCTAGGCGCGAGCTAAGGCGACAGATAGCGCGTCAGTCTGAACGAATTTTAGCAAAATACCGCAGTGGGGATGATGTCGATTTTAAGGTGTGCCCACTTTATAAGGCTTTGCATACCTAAAATGATTTCAAGGTCTGTGCCTAGCAATCTACAAACTGCTCTACCTTACTTGCATAATACAGTGGTAGCACTAAAGCATCAGGGTTTTCTATTGAGCCTTGGGAACCAATTAATTTTATTGTCTTTTCAGGTTGATAACGCTGAACATAAACATCAAGAGACTTAGCTCTAGTTCGTTTACCACTTTTCACTTCTATTGGAAAAATGCTTCCAGAATCATGCTTATATAAAAATTCAATTTCACTTCGAGCATATTCCCATGAATAAGTTGGATTACCATATTTTGCCACAAGCTCATTTTGTACAAAATTTTCAGCAATGTATCCTTTATAATTGAAGCCCTGATCTCTGTGCTCTTTATATGAAAGCCCGAGCATATTGCCCAGCAAGCCTATATCAAATAAAAATAGCTTAAATATATTTTCCTTTGCTAATGCTGGTAATGGTGAGCTCGGTTGGCAATCGATAGGTTGGCATTTAGACAGCAATTTACATTTATCTAACCAATTAATTGGCCCTGCTAGCTGCTGATATCTCGTTTTTTTCTGAATAACATCTTTGAATTTAAAGCGCTTTACCGAATCATCAATGTTTTGTGACAGCTGAATCCCAATGTTATGAAATATGGCTTGAATATGTTGTGCCGATACCTTGTCTGAGTACTTGCCAAAATCACGCTCATAACCAGCAATCAAAGCCGTATGAATTTGATTAACGATTTGAGTTCTTTCTAAGATACCTGTGGTGTTTTCAGTTTCAAACCATGCTTTGACAGCTTCAGGCATTCCGCCAACATAGTAATAATCAAGTAATAGGCTAAACAACTTATCGTGAGCAACTGTTGTCATTTTACTTTGTTCGAATGCTTTAATAAGAGGTGCTTGTTTTGACGCTAATAAAAACTCTTCGAACGTGAGCGGATAAAGCTCAAGGAGCTCTACTTTTCCAACGGGGAATGAGCCTAATAGGCCAATGTTAGAGCCTGATGCACACACATACATACCAGCACATTTTTCAGAAAAAAACTTTAACGAGTTGATAGCAGCTTGGCACTCTCCAATTTCATCGAAAATAATCAGCGCCTTGTCTCGTTTAATGCTGACATTCAGTTCAAGCTCTATGTTGTCGAGTATATCTTGTGGATCTAAAGAATCCTCAAACAGCTTGGATAATGCAGGTTGCTCTAAAAAATCTAAGCGGATAACTTGCTCGAAGTGCACCCCAAATAACTCTTCTAATAAAAATGACTTACCCGTTTGTCGCGCTCCATCGAGGAGAATAGGCTTACGCTGTATTTTATTTTTCCAGGCAATTAGTTTTTCAAGTAGTAATCGTTCCACTAGATACCCATTAAGCAAATGTATATTTGATTATCGAGTATATTCCAAAACTATTTCATGCGCAATAAAGTGTGCTTTATCCACATTTTTACGCGCATAAAAGTGTAATTAAACCACGCTTAACGTGCATAAAATTGTACGATGCATCCTAATTTATCCGCATTAAAATGTTTATATGTATATTTTACGTATCCACTATTGCACGTCAGTTACCGCCAACTTAGGTTATTAGCGGTTAATGGTAATGACTTGGATGCGACATCAAACCGGTGCTTATGATTCGACATCTGTTCCGCGGGTTAAGGGCGCAAGGCGCGAACTAAGGCGACAGATAGCGCGACAATCTGAACAAATTTTAGCAAAATACCGCAGTGGAGATAATGTGGATTTTAAGGTTTGCCCACTTTATAAAGCTTTGCATATAAAATAGAATGATTTCAAGGGCGCTGATCCTGCAGGTCACTGGCTGATGATTTAATTTAGTTTTGAGGAGAGATTTATGCCCTGAAGGGCACAGGCGTCCTTGCTGGTTTTTGACTCGAATCCAGCGCGGCGGCGGCCTTCAAGCCAGTCACTTTATGTTATGAATGACATCCATGTCATTCCCCCTTCGGGCCTCACTTCGTACGTTTTAAATTTATCCCTTAAATTTAGTCTGCAGCTAATAATAAAGTAACCACAAATTCGTCTGGAGCGAATTGACTCGCTACATCCTTGTAGCTCACCTGCAGAGCAGGCCAGCTTAAGCTGTTGTGATTTGTTCTAACAAATCTTGGTGAACATCCTGGGGATGGCCCGAAGGGTGAAATACAGCGGACGTATTTCATAAAAATAAGCCGCTCGCCACTATGTTCTTCATCCAATTATTTGTGATATTTTATATGCGCTCTTCCCAAACCAATGTAACCACTTCGAATTAGTCAATCACACATCCCTGATGATCGGCACTCGGTTACCGCGTAACAATCTCGACTTCCTTGTCGAGCTGTTCAACTGGGCGAAGCGGTGCTTCTAAAGAAACCAGTTTCACCCTTGCCATTTGCCCCAAGAACAAGCCATTTTCAGCTGAAACTTAAAAGGCGAAAACAGCAGTGGCGAAGCCACCAAAGCCACTATAATGACTGGCCTGTGCATTTCCTGATTGCGAGTAATTACAACGCAGCAATATGCGATAAGGTTTCAGGATGAGATTGTACTAATTTCAATAAGGTCACAGCTTGGCCATTGGGCGCACTGCGCCCTTGCTCCCAATTTTCTAGTGTTCGCACTGATGTGTGCAGGTAATTAGCAAATACCCCACGAGACATATTAAACTTTTCACGAATAGACAAAATTTCATGTGGTGAAATCACCAATTCATCAGCAATTTTCACCTCGTGGGTTTTTAAGGTTAACTTCCCTTCACTATGTTCTTTTGCCTCATTAAGAGAAGTTGTTAGCTCTGCAAATAAATCACGTTTGCTCATGTTTCCACACCTCCATAAAGTCTTTCAATTGTTTCTTTTGAGCACTGGTTAAATCTGTTGTTTCGTTTTTGGCATATATGGTGAGCAAATAGAAACGATTGTATTGGTCAAAGTGGTAATAAATCACTCGAGCACCACCACGCTTACCCTTCCCTTTTGCCGCTACTCGAACGTTTCGTAACCCACCAGCACCTTGTATTACATCGCCTTTGTTCGGCTCTGCTAACAACGCACATTGAAATAATTGATAATCATCGTCTGATAGATACTCACTACGATGCTTTTCAAAAATACTTGATTCAACAAATACTGATTCCATAGACAAAGTATACGCAGGTTGCGTACACCTTACAAATTATCTTTCGCTGAATTAACAGGAATATCAATAACTGGAACGCCAGTTCGATGCTCTTCAAGAAGTTAAAAGCATGGGATGTGCACACTGGGATCCATTCCAGATTTCAAAGAGTGGGGTCTTGTATTTTGTGCAAAACTCAAGACCTGAACCCTTCTGCCGTATTCGCTGTTTATTTCTCGCGACTAATATTGATCCCTAAATAATTCAGCCATTTGTCCTAACTTATACATTATGTTTCGAGATTTAGCCTGCTCATGGCCGTCAGGAGCGAGTATTGTCATAAGTAAGTAGTCGTCGTCGCTTGATGCACCTTGGCAATAAATAAGGTGAATATCGCTGGTTCTGTGAAATTGAATTTTCTTTAATGGAAGTGGTTTATCTTCATTGCCCAAGTGGATATGTTGGACCTCTTCTGATTTTACGATGGGTAATGTATTCGGGTGATCATAAGGTACATCTCGACCAAAGTTATCAGGCACAATACCTGTACTCTTATATGATACAAAATCGTTGACTAAATCATTTAACTCATCAGTTGATAATAAGTTTCGTATTAGCCGACTTTTAAAGACTCGTATCACTATTCAAAGTCAGCTAATTCTTTTTCAGAAGCGGTTAGCAATTGCTCGGCCCCTAAAGACGCAATGGATGCCAGACGGGCACTTGATGGACGAAATTGCGAACATTGAGACTTAGACTCTATCAGCCTAACCATCTGTTCATAGAGAGCAGCGCTAACCATATACCCAGCAGTCTTGTTATTAGATAAAACAGCTACTGGCTCATCTATAAAATAATCCATCGGTTTTTTTCTTAACTCAGAAACTGAAACCGTTTTTTCGGCCAAAATTAATTGCACTGACATATACGCACCCAAGAAACACAACATTAGACTTTATTATGTACTAAATTTTGTACTTTTCAACTTAAGTTTAATTGTTAATCACTCTAATGCCATTAATTGGACTGCGAACATACATGCGAGGGTAAATCAAAATACAAGAGCATAGGCTTTGCCGACAAACGGCAAAACTATGGTGACTGTAATGTTGATTCGTTTCAACGAACCTGCCCCACAGGTTCCTGCTTGCTACCCCGCCTCTTTATGCTAAATCCCGTAGAGTTCCTTCAAATGTGCCATAAAACCCGGCCTGTCAGCTGCGGCATCGGCGCGGATGGTTTTGACGTGGGGCCGCTCTTCCATGCGTGCGCAGTAGTCGCTCAGGCCCGGCACTGCAGCCAAGGGATCTTTGTTAAAGAATCGGTTGCCCACGCCGCGGACGACGGGCAAGTTCAGGATCGCGGCGATATCGGCCAGCGTAAACTGATCGCCATAAGCAAAGTTTTCAAAGCTGGATAATGCCGGCAGCGCAGCGGCTGCTTTAGTAAGACCTGATTCTACTTCCTTAAGCACCACCGGATCCGCTTGTCTGCCGCTTAGCAGGTTCGGAATCAATCGGCGTGCCACCAGCTCAAAATACAGCTCTATGAACTGCGAGAACTCCTGTACTTTGGCAACACCAAACGGCGTGTCGGGTAACAGGGAAGGTTCTGGATGCGCCCGCTCGATGTATTCAAGGATCGCCCGGGACTCGCTGATAAAGCCTTCCGGTGTCTCAAGGCAAGGTACTTTGCCCAAGGGGCTCTTCTGCAGATACTCAGGCCTGTATTTCGGACCGACGCCGGTATAGGACACGACCTCTTCAAACGGCAGGCCTTTTTCAAGCAGGGCGAGCTTGGGTACGTTGTAGTAATTACTGGAAGAAAATCCGTGGAGTTTTAGCATCTTTGTTTCCTGTCAAAAAGACACAGTGTAACAAATTTCTCAGAAATTTCAGGGGCAGTTTACCTATTTAACCCCGTAGCGCTGAGGATATCAGTCCCTGTATATTTGAAGTCTTTTACGTTGCAATATTCCCAGCAACCTCCTGCGAAAAAAACCAACAAGAGAGCAGTTTGTGAACCGAATCCCAAGAATCGCCTGCGAAACTGCTTTCGTGGGGATACCTCAGACTGACCCCGATAGTTTATAGTTTATAGTTTATAGTTTATATCATTGCTCCCTAAGACTTGGCCAAAGTTTGGGTCAAACCACCATCGTTTTTTACTTTCACGATTTCCTTTCTCTGTTATTTATCGAATTCAATCAAAACATATTTACATAGTCGCGGTTATGCATAACAGCAAACGGCCAGGATATTGGCTGAAACGTACTTAGATGGAGGGAAGTGAATACTTTAAATGAGAATTTAAATTGACTGTCCTATTAATTCCATAAATCAAAGACCCCGCAGGTTCGCTAATTACTTTTTTAGTTGCCCTAGTCCCATTTTGGGACTATTGTGGAACTTATGAGAATCATCGCCTTATCGACACTGAAATCTTTCTGGGAAGAACACCCAGAATACCTAGACGCTAAAGAGCCAACGTTGGCTTGGTATCGTCATGCATTAGCTGCCGACTGGAGTGCACCTGCAGCTGTTAAGCAGGATTACAGGCATGCCAGCATTCTTAAAGACGGACGCGTGGTATTCAATATTGCAGGGAATAAGTTTCGACTGATCGTATGGATCAACTATGTCTATCGAGTGGTCTACATCCGATTCATCGGAACCCATGCGCATTATGACAAGATTGATGTACAAACTATTTAATTGCCGGAGTAAACACTATGGATATCAAACCAATTAAAACTGATGGCGACTACCGTGCGGCATTAAAAGAAATTGAAAGCCTAATGATGGCGGACTCTGATACGCCAGAAGGCGAAAAACTGGATGTGTTGGTCACGCTCGTCGAAGCCTACGAGGCGAGACATTTTCCGATGGAGTTGCCCGACCCAGTTGAAGCCATTAAGTTTGAAATGGAAAGAAAGGGTCTAACAGTAAAAGACCTCGAACCAATGATTGGTAAAAGTAATCGTGTTTATGAAATTCTCAACCATAAACGCTCGCTGACATTAAAAATGATCAGGAAATTGCATGATGGTTTAGGTATTCCAGCGGAGTGTCTAATTAAGCCTTCACAAGTTAATGTTGAAGCAAAGTTATAACGATTCAAAATTTCAAAGTGCAGCTTATGATATGAAATTGACAACTTTGACGCGCTTCGCATCTACTTTGGGCATAGAAGTAGCATTACGACGAGTATATGAGGTGATGCGCTTGGTCATTATTCGCCCATTAGATATTTAATTTGACTACGTCCCTTTATTTCTAGATCTATTTTGAAAAAAAGCATGTGCTGTGCACACTGGAATCCATTCCAGATTTCAAACAGCATCCTTGCTGTCTGACTTATTTTCTTGCTACAGCTCTAGAAAGTAAGCAAAGAAAGCCGCTCGCCAACTATGTTCTTCATCCAATTATTTTTGATATTGAGTCCTTCTTTCGCTCCCAGATTCAAACACTTTAAATTGGTCAATCACACTTCCCTGATGATCAGCACTCGGTTACCGCGTAACAATCTCGACTTCTCGACAATTGCTCCTGCATTGTTCTACCTTCCGCCTTCCATGGCGGTCGCTTGTCGAGCTGTTCAACTGGGCGAAGCCGTGCTTCTAAAGAATCCAGTTTCACCCTACAAAATATCAAAAATAATTGGCGAACATATATGCGAGGGTAAATCAAAAGATAAGAGCATCGGCGGATGCCGACTTTAGTCACTATGATGACTGTCATGTTTATTAGTTTTCAACGAACCTGCCCCCGCAGGTCCCAGTTAATTGTAAGTGACCAGAGTATTTTCTAGCGCCATCAGAACAGGCAATGCATTTGCATTACCTGTTCATTCATACTAAAATCAAAACTCTTAATAGAAGTAAAAGATAGAGGTTGTTATGGCTCAAGTTGCTTTAGAAACTGAATCAACACTCACAGACCGTTTTCAAACTACAGTGCCTAGCTCTGTTCGTCAGGCGTTACACTTAGGAAAGAAAGACAAAATAAAATATGCAATTCAGTCTGATGGCAGCGTTGTTATCTCGCGTGCAGTAGCACAACAAAACGACCCGATTATTGGTGAATTTTTAGCATTTATAGCGCGTGATATACAGGCTAATCCTGGAAAGGTTGCACCGTTATCAGCAAGTATGCGCGAAAGTGTCGATGCATTGGTTCAAGGTGTTGATATAGATTTAGATGCTCTGTTATTGGATGAGGACGAGTAAGTTTGCAAAAAGCGATACCAATGGTGGTAAATGGTTGGACACTTTACACTCATCCATTGTTTAAAGAGCAGTATTTGAGTCTTAAAACACAAGTTGAGGCTCTACGTAAAAATGACCCTAAAGGTTACATTAAGAAAAATGCCACTAAACGATTAGCCGCTATTCAAAGGTTAATCTTCGAATTAATACCACACGACCCTACCAGTTCTGAATTTCGTCAAGGAAGTACATTAGGTTATGCTAACAAGCATTGGTTTAGGGCAAAGTTCTTCCAACAATACCGTTTGTTTTTCCGCTTCCACTTAGAGTCGAAAGTGATCGTTTATGCTTGGGTAAATGACGATAAAAATAAACGAGCTTATGGTAGTAAGACCGATGCTTACAAAGTATTCGAAAAGATGCTGAAGTCTGGTACTCCACCTGAAAAATGGGATGATCTTTTAAAAGCAGTCAAGGACAAAATACTCTCCCCATAAGCACAGCGCTCGCTTTTCCGCAAGGAAGTCCTATGGATCGTATTTCAGATAATTTTGTATTCAGGCACGAACTAAGACGACTGATAGTGCGTCAGTCTGCACGCATTTTAGCGAAGTATCGTAGTGGGGATGATGTTGATTTTTTGGGGGTGCATTTTATAGGGTTTTGCATGGGTAGTGGGATTGTTTCAAGGGATCTGGCCCAGCAGATCTTTAAGAAATTAAAAGCATGTGCTGTGCACACTGGAATCCATTCCAGATTTCAAACAGCGTCCTTGCTGTCTGACTTACTTTCTTGCTACAGCTCAAGAAAGTAAGCAAAGAAAGCCGCGCGCTACTAAAGTTTTTAACCGCACAAAAAAGCTTATTTTAGGGTCGCTACTAATGTGTTCCCTCCAACTTCCGCTCAAATGACTTCCCTGTCATTTGCCCCTAAAATAAGCTTTTTTGTGCTGAAACTTTAAATGCGGAGAAGGCAGTGGCGGAGCCACCAAAGATTAAAACTAAAGAGTTACAATAGCTCTTTTTTTGATGAGAAATTATTATTGTATGCCTGTTAATTCGTATTGTTGTTGGTAATTTTTTTCCATTTCTGATTTACTGATATTCTCCTTACTATATACAATACAAGTTTGAAATGGCCCAATCCATAGGATGGACAAGACAGCAATTGCTGGTAGCACTAAATATTTACTGCCGCACGCCATTTGGTAAACTTCATGCTAAGAATCCCGAAATAATTAGATTCGCTGAATGGATTGGGCGCAGTCCAAGTGCACTGGCGATGAAATGCTGTAACTTTGCCAGCCTTGATCCCCGAATAACCGAAACCGGTCGCGTAGGTCTAAAAGGGGCATCCAAAACCGACCGAGCAATTTGGCAAGAAGCGAATAAAAATTGGAGCCTATTACTAGATGAATCTATTGATGTTATCGAAACACTTAACGCCAAACTGATTGATATCAAAAACGTAGCCGATTTCGAATCCCCAGATTATAGCGTCGACGATCACTTCGTTACCGCAAAAGCACGTAAAGGCCAACAACTATTCCGGCAGACTGTACTTACCAGTTATGACAACCAATGCTGCATTACTGGTTTAAAAGAAACTAAACTAATTGTAGCTAGTCACATAATCCCGTGGCAAAAAGATAAGACCCATCGCCTTAATCCACACAACGGATTGGCCCTAAACTCATTACATGACAAAGCATTTGATCAGGGTTTAATTACTGTCGATGACGATATGACAGTGAGAATTTCCAACAGGTTAAAACAACACGATGAGTTCACCCAAAAGGCAATCGTAAAATTTCATGGTCAAGGATTGATACTGCCAAAGAGGTTTATGCCAAATACTGAGTTTTTACAATTTCACAGAGAAAATGTATTTACACTAAATTAAGCTTACAAGACAGGCATGAAAATTATTTACCGACTGAAAAACTAAACGTTGTTATGACTACGATTCAATCCACTTCCCGTTAAAAAAACCACTAGTCAATTATCCAACCTATTGTTTTTAAGACCTTTATCTAAAATTTATATTATAGTGGTTGTCCTGTTAATTCGGTTCGAAAATGCCATTCGTCCCTTTGCTGTTGGTAGGCGCGCCTGGTTATTTGCCGATACCCCAGCAGGCGCTAATGCCAGTGCAATCCATTATAGCCTGATTGAGTCAGCCAAAATTCATGAGCTTGAACCTTACGCTTATCTCAATGCCGTGTTCAAGGCGTTACCCTATGCTGACACGGTTGAAAAGATCGAAGACCTCCTGCCATGGAATTTCAAAAATTCAAAACCCAGTTGGCTACCCCCGCACGTTCAATAGCGCTTACTGTGAACTGTTAGATTATGACAAGGATATTTATACTTGGAAAGTACGTCGGTTTATTAAGCGCTTACAAAAAAACCACTAGTCAATTATCCAACCTATTTTTTTTAAGACCTTTATCTAAAATTTATATTATAGTGGTTGTCCTGTTAATTTCTACGAACCTGACCCCGCAGGTCACCGGGCTCAACCCAAGCATTGATCAATCTGGGACCAGTCTTAACCGTTCCAGCTTGTCAAAGACGGGCAGTACTAGATTACGAAAATCATTGTATATGCCAGCCATGGTTGCCGTCAGATATAACCCATTAATGCTCGCTTTTTATAATAAACTTTTAACCAAAGATAAGCCTAAAAAAGTAGCTTTAATCGCGGTGATGCGAAAATTACTGGTACTGGCTTTCGGTGTATTGAAATCAGGAAAGCCGTTTGATGTAAATTATCAACATTAATCAGATTTGGGCTTGATCCTCAAGACAGTATCTGACCCCGATAGTTCAAAGAATAAGCCATTTTTAGCTGAAACTTTAAAGGCGGGAAAAGCAGTGGCGGAGCCACCAGAGATTGGAATTAGTGCGTTAAAACGGCTCTTTTGAATAAATTTTTATCATGGCTGTGCTGTATATGGATTTAACTTTGTTCTGACCCCGATAGTTCATATGGATTTAACTTTGTTCTGACCCCGATAGTTCACTCTATGGATTTAACTTTGTTCTGACCCCGATAGTTCACTCCTTTAATTCTTAATTATTTCATTAGCGATGTATACCGTTGTGGCAAATCGTCCCATTTAGCAACCGTCGAAAGATCGTCTCTCCCCACAAAATTTAACATGCTTCTCCACTTTGCTCAGGCATGAACTAAACTGTATATGAAAATAAACAGTTTAAGGGAGTTCGAACATGAACACGCCAGAAGCCAGTTTTTTAACGTGGCAACAGCAATTCAGAACGAATAAAGATTGTCTCCAGTATCTGAAGGAAATGAAGTGGCCTAATGGGTTTATGTGTCCTCAATGTGGTCACGACAATGGGATTGACCTTCACTGCCGAGAATTAACCGAATGCAGCCTGCATATTAACATCCAACCCGATCACCTAATAACATTGATGCCGATCACCTAATAACATCCATCCCGATCACTCAATAACATCGAAGCCGATCACTTTTTGGTTAAAATGTTATTCAGTGACCGGCTTAATGTTATTGCCCAACTTTTACTCTTTTTTGTCTGTCCAGTAGGTGTTTTTAACCGTTATTCTTTTCATTTTTGATGGTGAGAATAACTATGCCAATGGCACCTATTTCAATGCGTAAGTTAAAAGAGATTTTAAGACTCAAATACGGCTGTTTGCTCAGCCATCGAAAAATAGCCAAAAGCTTATCTGTTTCAGCGTCAATCGTGTCTATTTATGCCATTCGTGCCACCTCTCTTGGGATCACTAGTTGGCCGCTTGATGAAAAATGGAATGATGAGACGCTTCAACGAGCATTCTTCAAAACCAAACCTAAGAGCAAGGGCTACATCATCCCTAATTGGTCTGTCGTCCAGCAAGAGCTGAGGCCGAAAACGATGACATTGCAGTTATTGTGGGAAGAATATGGTGAGCGGTATCCAGAAGGTTTTTACAGCTACAACCACTTCTGTCGTCTATATAAAACATGGCTAACATGTCAAAAACCGTCCATGCGTCAAAACCATAAAGCAGGTGAAAAACTGTTTGTTGATTATTGTGGACCCACTATGAATATTGTGGACTCAACAACGGGTGAATGCCGCACAGCACAGGTTTTTGTGGCAGTCATGGGCGCATCTAACTACACCTTTGCAGAGGCTACGTTTAGCCAAAAACTCGAAGACTGGGTGATGAGTCATGCACGATGCTTTGAATTTCTGGGTGGCGTACCTGAATTGGTCATCCCAGATAACTTAAAAAGTGCCGTGACAAAAGCGTGTCGTTACGAGCCGGATCTGAACCCAACCTACCAACAACTCGCCGCCCATTACGATACCGTTATCGTGCCTGCCAGACCTTATAAACCCAAGGATAAATCGAAAGCTGAGGTGGGTGTTCAAATCGTTGAACGTTGGATAATGGCGCGACTTCGCAAGGAAAGCTTTTTTAGCTTGCGACAGTTAAATCTAAAAATACAGACACTTTTAACCGATTTGAATCAAAGGCAAATGAAAAAGCATCCAGGCTCAAGGCTATCCCAATTTGAAGCGATAGATAAACCCGCACTGAAACCTTTGCCGTCACAACCTTATCGCTACACCTTAGTGAAACAGGTCAAAGTGCATATTGATTATCACATCGAGATTGAAAAACATTACTACTCGGTGCCACACGCCTTGATCAAGAAAAAGCTAGAAGCACATGCTACGGGGCAACTGGTCACACTTTATCATCAAGGGGTACAAGTGGCCGTTCATCCAAGATCATACCGCGTGGGAGGTCACAGCACCCTGGATATCCATATGCCCATCGCCCATCAAAAACAGCAGCAATGGACCCCCGAACGATTTGAAAGTTGGGCCAGAAAATTCGGAAAATCAACCGAGCAATTTGTCATTCAACTCATGCAAACCAAAAAACACCCCGAGCAAAGTTACCGTGCCTGTATGGGCATATTGAGTTTAGGAAAAAAGTTCACAGACAAACGACTTGAAGCCGCCTGCTACCGAGCGTTAGCAACAGGTGTTACGCGAGTAAACCAAGTGAAAGCTATCTTAGAGAAAGGGTTAGATAGCCAACCTCTACCGGAAAAACAGCTGGATCTTTTAAGTGAGATAGACCATCAAAATATCCGTGGCAATCATTATTACCACTAATAAAACCTAAGGAAACAACATGCAATCAGTGACGCAACAAATCAATACTCAATTAGTCATGCTAAAGCTAAGCGGCATACGTGATGCGTTATCACAACAAAGTGAACAACCCAATCTATACGTCGAACAAAGCTTCGAAGAGCGGTTATGTTTATTGCTTGACCATGAAATAACCCAGCGAGATCAACGTAAAATTGACCGACTGACCCGCCAAGCCAAATTTAGAGTGAACGGGACATTAGCACAGTTGGATTATGGTGCGTCGAGGCAGTTAAACAAAACGCAGATCCGCTCATTAGCGCAAGGTGAATGGCTTCGTCTTCACCAAAACATACTGATCACAGGAGCAACAGGTTGCGGTAAAACCTACCTTGCTTGTGCGTTGGGCCATAACCACTGCCAGCAGGGAGAAAACGTTTACTACTTTAGGCTCAAAGAATTGCTTGAAAAGATGTTTATGGCACAAGCGGATGGCAGTTATCGAAAGTTTATTAACAAACTCACATCAGCGAACTTACTGATCTTAGACGATTGGGGATTAGAGCCATTAACGGGGCAACAACGCAGTGATTTACTTGAGTTAATAGATGCGAGGTATGACACAAAATCGACACTGATTGCGAGTCAATTACCGATAGAAAATTGGTACGATATGATCGGGGAATCCACGCATGCAGATGCGATCCTAGATCGGCTTGTTCACGGGGCAATTAAGTTAGAATTAAAAGGCGAATCCATGCGAAAAAAACTAAATTCCTTGACTGAAGCCGATCACACAAGTTAGATTTTACTGAGTTCTACTGGAAGACAAAAAAGTGATCGTCTTCAATGTTATTGACCGATCGGTTTCATGTTATTACGCATGCAGCCATTGTCATAAGCAAACATCGGTGATGTCAGGTACTTTATTTCATGGTAGTCATCTACCGTTACTCAAATGGTTTTGGGCACTGTATTTTATAGGCTCAGACAAAGGCAGTATTTCAGCGTTAAGGCTAAGCAAGCTTATTGAAGTGAATTGGAAGACTGCTCGGCTTATGTTAACGAAAGTGAGAGCGGCTATGGGACACAGGGATAGCCTCTACCGATTGTCGGGCACAATAGAGTTAGATGATGCCTTTGTTGGCGGTAAGCACAAAGGCAAGCGTGGTCGTGGAGCAGAAGGGAAAACCCCCATTATCATAGCATGTGAAAACAAGCATAAAAAGGCAGGGTTTATCGCAATGAAAGCGGTTAAAAATGTGAATTTTAAAACAGTAAAAGAATTTGTATCACATCACCTTTTAGCTAATCAGCATGTCAGAACGGATGCTTATCCTGCGTTAAATATTATAGATAAAACACAGCAACATGAGCCAAGAGTCACGCCAAGTGAAAAGGTAGACGAATGGTTGCCTTGGGTTCATATCGCGATAGGTAATTTGAAAACGTTTTTGTTGGGCACGTTTCATGGCGTTACGGGTAATTACTTACAAGAATACTTGAATGAGTTTTGTTATCGGTATAATCGCCGTTTTGTGGAAAAACAAATACCTAATCGATTGTTAAACTTGGCAATTATTCATACTCCTTTAAAATCAACCTGAGTTAAATGGAGAAGCATGAAATTTAATTTAAAATGTATGTCCCAATCTTGTGTCATAACATTTTTTAAAATCAACGATTCACCTAAAGTAAATAGCCAATACAACTCATCTCCATTAAAGCTTAGCTCGGCACCTGCTTGCGCTATGCTGATATCTCCTCTTTTTACTTTTTCAGCCTTAATAATAGGGTAAAGGTATTTAATTTCTCTTTTCTGTCCTTCTAATTGAGTTAATGCAACAGCAAGATAACGTGCTTCAATTACAATGTGCTGCTCAATTTTTTGTCTTTTAAAAGCGGCTACTCGCGTATGATAAAACTTAGCTTTACCCGCATTGAATTGGTTAACGTACAACTCATTTCTGTTCGGTCCTAATTGATTGGCAGCAATAGTTAAATCTGTAAACCTTGAGATTGATGTCCCTCGATAAGAGATCCGAGGCGACTCTTCAACGAAATGTTTATCACTTGAAGCCTTATCATAAACTGTCTTTGCCCTACCTAATTTTTCTGCAAGAAACTCAGTCAACCAATAACTGCCTTCATTACTTTCACTGGGTAAAAGGCTGAATGCTCCAATGCCAATTTCGTTGATGGGGTCCTCATAGGGGTTTGGTTTGGATGTCTGTGCATGAAAACCTGGGTATAAAGCAAAGGCCCAAAAAACAGGCCTAGACTTCACAACTTGTTCGTAGTTTGACTGATTTTGATGTATCAACGCGTCTCTATATCGGTGCATCTGATTTATTGCATCGTCTGGCGCTAGGTCGCCTTGGTCAATTGGACTTCTTTCTTTATTTGAATCTTTCTTAATTCGGTATTTTGCATCAAAAATCCAAACAAACTGCTGACCATCGACAAAAGTGACTTCCAATAAAATATCGGGAATTTGAGTAGTGGTCCACGATTTTATTGGTGAACCATTTTTATTGAATTTTGGTTCGTGTGCCAACCTGATTTCAACTCCATCGTCACGTTTAAAGCTAAATGCCCCTTTCATACCATCTTGCATTGACACTTCAATGCCATTATTAACCATTGCCACTCTGGCACTTTCAGATTGTTCAAAACCTAACTCAAGCAATATGCGCCGCACTTCTAAAAAACACCATATTTCATAGAGCTCAGAAATACTGCGGAGTGACAGGTTATTTTGACCTTGTAGTAGTTCCAAATACCATTTCAGTTGTTGCCAAATTTTATAGACTCGCGCATATCCTGGTTTTTGTTGCAGTACTAGCGATTCACTCGACAAACCCGTGAAATTACCCACTTCCTTGAACATAGGTTGGCGCTGAAAAAAACGCATTGAAGCTTGCCATTTACCTAATTGATTAAAGAAGCTTTCAGAAATTCTCTGCTTGTCAGGCTCTAGTTGGTTTTCTTGTAATTGGTTTACAATTTTTGTGAGTTTACTTATGGAGCTCGAAACAACAGATTTGATAAATCGATTTTCGGGAGTATCTACACTCAATACTTTTTTATCTAAACGAAATCGTTTATCCCATTGACGATTTTCCTTTGCTTGATTGACTGCTTGCTCTAATTTAGGCGTTAACCTACCTTTAAGCCGATCCATATTTACAAATCTATGTGTAGCAACCAATCTACTGTGTGGGGCGTTTACAACCTGTTTTAACCCCTTTTCGAGATCAAGCCAAAGTGACTCAAATTGTGCTAACCAAAGAAGTAAAAACTGAGAATGAGGCTGCTTCACAGCTTTCATTTGGTGCTGGGTCTTTTCTGCTAACGAAAATCGCCATAAAGGATACTCTTCATCAATAGACTGATTCATCTTTTGAAAATCAGATGCTAAGTCGATTTTTGTAGGTAAAACCTCAAATGAAAATGACTGTCTGTAGGTTTCATTTTCAAATTGATATACAAGCTCTAGTCGAAACCAACCAATGTTATTAGCTGTATCAATGCTAGCCCTTAAAGAGTGAGTTCGTTCGCTATAATGAAATGAGTGACGTGGTTAACTAGATCCGACTACCTCAGTTAAGACATAATAAGCTTAACTGGAGATAGATAATGACAGCACGTAAGAAATACTCAAAAGAATTTAAATTGGATGCCATCGCATTGGTGGTAGAGCAAAAATACAGTCGAGTCGAGGCCGCTAGGAATTTAGGCCTCAGTCCTCAGATACTCGGTCGTTGGCTCAAAGAGGCCGAAGACGATGATGGTCATGCTTTTCGAGGTAACGGCACCCTGACACCCGAACAAGCCGAAATCCGCAGCTTGAAGGGGCAAGTCAAGCGTCTCGAAATGGAGCGTGAAATATTAAAAAAAGCGACGGTCTTCTTTGCCAAAGAAACGAAGTGAAGTATTCGTTTATTACCCGATATAAGAAGACCTGGCCTGTGCGCTTAATGTGCAGGCTGCTCGGTGTACAAAGTAACAATTATTACAGTTATCAGAAGCGTCAAACGAATAAACCTGATGATCTAACGCATCAAGAGATGCTGGAATGGGTAAAGGATATCGCCAAGTTCAGCGATAATACCTATGGCGAACGACGCATTCAAAAAGTATTGAATGCGCTGAGCTTTCCTGTGAGTCGCAGGAAAACAGCCCAATTGATGAAAGAAGCAGGCGTGTGGGTGCGGTATAAAAAGAAATATAAAGCCACCACCAACAGTGACCATAAAAAGCCTATTTATGACAATGTACTTAAGCAAGACTTTGTAGCACAAAAGCCTGACCAAGCTTATGTGCAAGATATCACCTACGTTTGGACATCAGAAGGCTGGTTGTATTTAGCTGTGGTGATTGATTTATATTCACGCAAAGTCGTGGGTTGGAGTATGAGTTCAAGAATGAAGGCCAGTTTAGTCTGTGACGCATTAACCATGGCGATATGGCAACGACAACCGAAAGCAGGATTGATTGTGCATTCAGATCAAGGCGTACAGTACGCCAGCAAAGCTTATCGACGCCTTATAAAGACATATGGTTTTGTAGGGAGCATGAGTAAAAAAGGATGTTGCTGGGACAATGCTGTAGCAGAAAGTTTCTTTGGAAGCCTAAAACAAGAGCGGGTGCATTGGCGCAATTACTCAACACGATTTAGCGCCCAACAAGATATATTGAATTACATGACCATGTGGTACAACAGCCATAGACTTCATTCGTACTTGGATTACCAAAGTCCTAATGACTTTGAAAGAGAAAACAATGAATTACAAAAAGTAGCTTAACTAAGGTGGTCGTATTAGGTTGACCACGTCAGAGTCCTCAATCGCTTTTAAGCGATGTTCTATAGTCGGTGCTTTCTCTTTAAACTCCTTTTTTAACCTTTCGTCAAATGTAAACTCAATATCATAGAGTTTGTTTTCAAAAAATACGGGATGTAATTGGTCGACTATATACTCATCACATAACTGCAATTCGTCATTTACACTTAACACTGGTGATAAGAGTATCCGCGATTTTTCAGGATATTTTCCTCTCGCAACTAGAGTCTTTTCTAGACGTTGTTGACTGCCCTCTACATTTTTTGACCATATAGCAAAAGTGTAATGTTCAGTTTTGAGCGCAACGAGCTCTGGCATAGGTATTCCTTAACTCAAGGCCAGAAACTAGTGAAGGTATTGGCTTCGAGTCGATTCTTCATCCACTCTATTTTTTTGCGTGAACGACACTCAATATTATCTATTTGTTTATCGTCATGGGTATTTCTGAAAAAATCCTTTCTTGTCTTTCCCTCAGCCCATATTTTAGACATATTTGACTTCAGAACCTCAGCAAGTGTATCCAATAAATTAACCGGTCCACTTGGGCGCACCAGCCGCAACTTATCTTCGTCTCCGTCAATTCTGGGTAATACTTTCGTCATCAGGAAGTCGTCCCAAACAGCATGTAATTCTTTATCATCTTGCGGATTAAAGCAGGCAACATGAAGTAATAATTCATTAAGGGCACGATATGCTAATTCAAAAGGAGTATGTTTAAGCACGTCATTAATTGACTCGAGAAATGCCACAGTTTTAGAGCCATCAACATCACCTGTGTTACTTAGGTCATTCTTAGTTGCATGAGTGAGTTGACTGTAAGTAAATACTTTAGGTTCATCTTGTTCTGTGAAGAACTTCTGATAGTCATTTGGAAAGAACTCACCAAAATCAAGTGTAAAGGCGCGGTCGATAACTTTGCGGGAAAAGCCATGGGTGGTTTCGTCCATATTTACCGTACCCGCCACAATTAAATTTGGCGGTAATGGAATTCCGTGATGACTAAAATATTCCCACAATCCATCTTCATCGTCACTAATACCCAGATCAGTTCGAAGACTGTTAATATCCATTTGGAAATTAGACTGAGTTAATAAAGGTTCGCAAGTGTACTTACCATTTTCGAATTTACGACTTTCTAAAACTGACAAGTAGTCTGCAAAATATTGCTCTACTGGCGCTAAATTCATCTCATCAAGACACAACCAATAAGGCGCGACAGACAAATCCAACTCACCCATACCTTCTTTGTCTGCATTTGGGGCCACTACACGCCAAGCATCAATAATAAATTTAAGGGCTTTAGTCGCGATATATTTGGTACCTGAAATTCGTGAAATATAACCAAGTAAATCAGAGGGCTCATGCCAATCAGGCCTGACAGGTATTTGGCAGAAATTGATATCACCGACGTTATGTTTAGCGGCCTGCTTTCGAACAAAGCGGGTTTTACCTGTGCCTGATATTCCAGCTAAGAGTAGAAAGGGTTTGGGGAGTTGGATTGCTTTTGATAAATCGAAAGGAATTATTTTAATAGTTTTATCCAAAACAAATTGGACAAAGCTATCGTCGCTTATATCTCGTGTCTCACCCAATTCATGTACATCTTTACTTAATAATTGAAGCACTTTATTTGGGGTGTCATTCCTACCACTACTTCCTTTCATGTATCCAATGGGAGGGAGACTCGCTAAGATTGTTTCAATGATAGTACGATCATTACTCCCAGAATGTAAAAAGGTATCAATATGAACAGGATTACCTAATAGTAATTTATCAATCACAAGGTTTATTCTTGTAAATTTTATACTTATTAACTTAATTCCTCTGCGGACTTCAACTTTTGGATCATCACTAGATAAATCTACACTTTCGATTATTACGTTATTACGTCCAGTAATATAATTTAACTTTTTATTTATTAAAGATTTAAGCCATATTTTTGTTTTTTCTAAGAACTCAATTTCATTTGCATTCACTTCAGTTTCCTTCTAAAAAGCTTTTTATAGTGCTCGCTATTCCTTCAGATGCCGAGAATGGTACACCATTACCGATTGTTTTAAACATGTTAGATAAAGTCATCGTTGGTGGCAAAGAAAACTCCCTTGGAAGTGATTGGATAGAAAGGGCTTCAGCTGCACTCAATCTGCGGTCCTTATAAGGATGAAGATGTACCTCATTGTTCCCGTAGGCAGCTGTGGGTGAATACCTCCAACGATGAAGTCGTTTAAATGACTTTTTGCTATCATCTCCCTCTAGTATTGATTGGAACTTAGGCAGCGCCTGCCTAGGTATAAAATGATGATTTGCGTTAGGGTGATTATAAACATCATTTTTTTCAAACCAGTACTGTACTGTTAATTCTTTAAAATCCACCAAATGTGCAGGCAATGCTTTTACAGACTCAGCCTTATATGCATCTTCTTTGGGCCACAACTGTTTATCGAGAACAATTTTTTTATCGAATTTTATATATTTTTCCCAATTGAAAGTTTCGACTAGTTTACTTTGGCTCATTGATGGGAAAGATTTATTTCTTATACCAAACATTAATATTCGATCACGATCCTGAGGTGCACCAAACTCAATACAATTTGTTAGCCTATCTGTTAAGAGATAACCATTTGCTCTTAGACGAACTTTCATTTCTTCGTAAAACGTGCGGTGTTTTGCTGTTCTCCATAACCCTTTTACATTTTCAAAAAGAAAAAAATCAGGTTGATTGTTAATTATACAATCAACATAAACTCTTGTTAATTTGCCGTTATCGCCTTCAGAACCTCTATTTTTCCCGGCAATAGAAAAATCGGGACAAGGTGGCCCACCAATAAAACCTACTAGTGAGTCTTCTTTCGATTCGTTTACATATTGCAATAATTCAAGCTTGTCAGGACCAGTCAGATAGTCTTCAATACTCAAATTTGAATGCCCATATTTTGGATAGGAAAGTTTCATTTGTTTTCTGGAATATTGGTAAGCTTCATTAAATGGTTTGTGAAATTCATTTACAAACCTGACATCAAAACCAGATTTTTCAAAGCCTAGATCTAAAAAACCACTACCAGCAAAAAATGAGAAAATAATTGGGTTATTACTACCTAACAATGTTGAGCCTTTATCTTTTTACAAGAGTTAATAATTTACGTCTCTATCAAATTAATAGAATAAAATTGATGATACAGCATTAGTCAGGGTGAATGCAGCACGACTCTATTCAAATTAATAAGATTTATTTGAGCAATTCTTAAAAATAGCTCTCTCATAGGCCAAGCTGGAGATTTTAACTTACCAAAATAGGCATAATTAAAAATCCGACATAAAAATTAATCCATTCAATTCAAGAATAAAAGGGTCGTAATCAATTTAGCTGAATAAAACGGCTCTGATACTTAGACAATTCCTTTACCCGATTAAACGCAAGGTGTACTCACTGCAAATCACTTGCCACAAAAAGCAAAGTAGTTATTTTTTGAGCGTTTTTGATGCTAGTGAGCACACCTCACCATAACTTCTCAAAATTAAGGTTTTTTTATTAAAATCGTGACAAGCTTCTCAAAAAAGGAAATTATTGAGAAGTTGATATTTAAGGAATAAAAGGGGTCGTAGTCAATTTAGTTAAATAATACGACTCTGACACTTAGACAATTCCCTTACCCTATTAAACGCAAGGTGTACTAACTCCAAATCACTTGCCATACCCATTCATATCCATCGAACGTAAATTATTGTTTTTAATAGTTTTTTACTACCGTCGAGCCTACTATTTTTACCAAGCAAACGCAAAGTGGTTATTTTCAAGCGTTTGTAATTCCAATGTGCACAGCACATGCATTGGCGGCAAAGCCGCTGTTTTTTGCCCTACCCTCGCATTTATGTTCGCCAATTAAATAACATAAATCCCCATCGTAACAGGCAAGATAGTCGGCTTCGCCGACAACCGCTTTGGTGGCTCCGCCACTGCTTTTCCGCATGTAAAGTTTCAGCAAAAAATGGCTTATTCTTTGGGCAAATGACAAGCGGACGCCGCGCGGGATGTCATTTGAGTGGAGCTTGTTATTCCAGTGTGCACCGCACATGCTTTGGCGGCAAAGCCGTTGCTTTTGCCCTACCCTCGCATTTATGTTCGCCGATTATTTTTGAGATTTAGTGGGTCAATTTACATGGATGTAAATTGAGTCGTAGAGTGCTGGGAGCACATTACGACGACCGGCTAAATCTCAAAAATAATTGGATGAAGAACATAGTTTGGCGAGCGGCTTCTTTTTGGTTACTTTATTCTTAGCTGAAGAAGAAAAAGTGACTGGCTAGCCATGGATGGCAGTCAAAAACGCAATGGATTGCGGTGTGCACAGCACATGCTTTGGCGGCAAAGCCATCACCTTTCGAATATTTCGAATACTTGACAAATTTCGAATATTGCGAATAATAACGCTAAGTCCAAACGATGGATACCTAGAGAATATGACAATGTTAAACGTACAGTCGTTACCAAGTGCCGAAGAGGTTGCACTAGCAAAACTGAGCAGCCAAGCGCTTTCAGCGGTAATGGAAACCAGTGGTGAGGTTCAACAATTTAACGTGGTAGGAAGGGATGGAGAAAATCATCCACTTACACTTCCTGCCAGCGCAGTTAAACTTATGATTGAGTTACTAACACAACTTGGCCAAGGCAATAGTGTGAATATTACGCCGATCCATGCTGAACTGACCACACAAGAAGCGGCTGACATTCTAAATATGTCTCGACCAACTTTAATCAAATTATTGGATGCAGGTAATATCCCCCATTCAAGAAAAGGTAATCGTCGTAAAGTAGCCTTTGTTGATGTGATGACGTTCAAGCAAAATATGGACAAAAAACGCCTTGCCTCTTTGGATGAATTGACTGCTCTAGATCAGGAACTCGATTTAGGATATTAATCAAATGACAACTTACACCGTTATCTTGGATGCGTGTGTTATGTATCCAGCACCACTACGTAGTTATTTACTTTACCTAGCACAAACTGGGTTATTTAGAGCCCGCTGGACAGCGCAAATCCATGATGAATGGATAAGAAATTTAATAAAAAACAACCCTAGCTTAGACAGGAATAAACTGCACAGAACTCGCCAACTTATGGACGCCCATATGCCTGATTGCTTGGTTGAGGGCTATGAATTCTTGGTGGAAAGTATTGAGTTACCAGATCTAGATGATAGGCACGTTGTAGCTGCCGCAATTAAAGGGCAAGCTGAAGGTATCATCACATTCAACTTAAAAGACTTTCCCGATGAGAAATTGGCTACTTATGAATTGTCAGCGATTCACCCTGATACATTTTTGGCTGATATGTTCGAACTAAGTCCCAGCGCGGCAATTGAAGCGGCACAGAAACAACGAGCAGCACTTAAAAATCCCCCAATGACAGTTGATAATTACCTCGACTGTTTATTACGTCAAAAATTACCTGTATTTGTTTCAAAATTAAGAGCTTTTGAGAAAATAATCTAAATCATAAATTTATGAGACCTGCTGTTTAGACAGCTGAAACAAACTCGACGTTATAAATCACGGATGCTCAGAATAAAATTAGCTATGGCGGCTGTCCTGCTAATTTATCCCAAATTATCCATCTGGATATTCTCCGGGGTCCTTAGATTTTCATAATACTCACTACAATCCACTGTAAGCCCTTACTAAATAAGTAGTTCAGTTCAAATAAAAACAATTTGAAACGCAATTAACCAACTTGCCAAGCCACTCTTATGTCAAATTAATGGCTAGTTTCCGATTTAACGGAAAAGTTAAATCGGAAACTCATGCATAGAATGCGAGAACAAACTGCAAAAACAAGGAAGATAAATAACAATTACTGAAACTTGACTTATTGAGTCAGAACGAACCTTCCTTGGCGACAAACTCGCTGCTTTTGACCTACCCTCGCATTTATGTTCACCAATTATTTGTGAGCTTTGGTGGCTCCACGACTGCATTTATGCTTTTAAAGTTTAAGCACAAAAAGGCATGTTTTAGGGGGAAATGGCAAGGATGCCATTTGAGTGAAGTTTGAAGGGACACATTCGTAACGACAACGCGGTTGGCGCCCATAAACCAAGTCTTTTTGTGCGGTTAAAAACTTTAGTAGTCGGCGGCATTTTTTGGTTACTTATTTTTTGCTGTTGAAAAAAAGTAACTGGCTAGAAGGGATTCGAGTCAAAAACCATCAGGGATGATGGCGCGAAGCGTCCTTTGGCGGCACAGCCGCTGCTTTTGCCCTACCCTCGCATTTTTGTTCGCCTATTATCAGGGGAATTTGGTAGGGCAATTGGCAAGAACCGAATTACATGGACACCATCGTAACAAGCACTGAATTAATGTTGTTCAACACACTACTTTTTTTTGTAACACTAATGTAGCGTGCTACACTACAAATATGATTAGATCGTTTGCAGACAAAAAAACGAAAGATATCTTTGAAGGTCATTTGGTAAAAAATATCCAACCCGAGCTTCAAAAGAAGGCGCTTCGTCGCCTACGTTATATTGATGCAGCACAACGGATTGAGGATTTAATGGTTCCGCCCTCCAATCAATTGTAAAAGAAAAAAGGCGACCTAAAAGAATTTTATGCCATTTGGGTCAATACTCAATTTCGCATTGTTTTTAGATGGGAAGATGGAAGTGCCCATGATGTAGAACTGGTGGATTACCATTAGAAAGGATAAAAACATGATTGATATAGAACACCCAGGTGTCATGCTCAAAGAAGATTTTCTAGATGACCTTGAAGTTAAGCCTGGTGCGCTGGCGAAGTCAATTGGCGTTGATAGAACAGCTATTAAAAACATTATCGATGGGAAACGCGGTATTAGTGCGGAAATGTCCATTCGCTTAGGCTTGTTTTTTGGAATGAGCGACACGTTTTGGCTCAATTTACAGCGCGATTATGACTTGCGTTTAGCGAGGCGAAAACGTCTTATTGAATTCAAGGCTAATATCACCCCCCTGACGGAATTGAGTTAACTCGAATAATGCGGGGTCAGCTTCGTTGAAAAATAGAAATCAGATGAGGAATTGAATCACCATATTTAAGCGACAATTCCTTTACCCGATTAAACGCAGGTGCTCTAACTCCAAATCACTTGCCATATTAATTCATATCCATCGAACTTAAATTATTGTTTTTAAAATTTTTTACTACCGTCGAGCCTACTATTTTTACCAAGCAAACGCAAAGTGGTTATTTTCAAGCGTTTGTAATTCCAATGTGCACAGCACATGAGTTTTTATCGGGACAGCCATAATAGTGGCATGACCAACAACCGCCTACTTTTTCAAGTACGAGGTGCATTAGTGCAATACGGGCTACAAAAAATGTGCATCGACGCCAACGTGATCAGCGCCGAACCACGCGCTCAGCAAATCGTGATTGAAAATATGGATGGGATTAAGAGGTGGTTGTTTGGGTGATGAGTCTGTTTTTCCATTGGATTGACATTACGTACGTTTAGTCGTACGCTAGTCTGTAAGGAGAAATTCAATGACAACACTTAATGCTACAGAAGCACGTTCTAAACTTTATGCCCTTATTGATGAGACATCAGCAAGTCACCAACCCATAGTCATTACGGGGAAAAGAGGCAATGCTGTGCTTTTGTCTGAAGGAGATTGGAACGCTATTAATGAAACTTTGCATCTTGTATCCATACCCGGCATGCGCGAGTCAATTCAAGAAGGTATGCAAGAAGAATTAACGGATTGCGAAAAGGAGCTTGATTGGTGAGCTGGACGCTTTATTACACCAAGCAAGCGCAAAAAGACGCCAAAAAGTTAGCTTCGTCTGGTTTGAAAGCTAAAGCCCAAGAATTGTTGAATATTATTAAAAATGATCCTTATCAAAATCCCCCACCATTCGAAAAACTTGTTGGTGACTTAACGGGCGCGTACTCACGTAGGATCAACATTCAACACAGACTTGTCTACCAAGTATTAGAGCAACAACAATCAATAAAAGTGCTTAGGTTATGGACTCATTATGCATAGACCAATTACCTCCATAATAAATTTTGCGCCAATGCTCATTCAAACGAATAAAAGAGGTCGAACGAATATAAAGGGGTCGTAGTCAATTTAGTTGAATAAAACGGCGCTTACACTTAGATAATTCCTTTACTCGGATAAACGCAAGGTGTACTAACTCTAAATCACTTGCCATAAATATTTATATCCATCGAACGTAAACAATTTTTTTTAGTGTTTTTATTAAGCACTCGAACCTACTATTTTTACCAAGAAAACGCAAAGTGGTTATTTTTTTGACTATTTTTAATTCCAGTGAGCGCAGCTCATACTTTGACGGCACAGCCGTTACTCTCAAATCTCAAAAAACATCAGCGAACGCCGCGCAGGACGATGGCGCGAAGCGTGCTTTTGATTTTCAGTTTTAAAAAAAGAATAAACTCCGGTGTGCACAGCTCATGTTTTGGCGGCAAAGCACGCTGCAACTAGATCCCCATAAACAACGCATCATAAGCATTAACAACATAAATCAAAGACCTTACCCCGCAGTCCCTGATTGAGTTGGTTGTTTTAAATGGATGATTTGAGTCTTTAGTGTGTGTGATGCATATCTGAGCTAATGATATATTTCGCGTATATGAACGATTTTATCATTACCACGGAACAAGCCAAATGTGGCAGTAGACCTAGGGTTATCGTCCAATATTTTGGCATCAATGCCATTCCAGTTCCAGTCATACTTTAGCCACGGATACGTGTCATATTGAACATGTATTGTTCCCTGATTACCTGCTCCCGGTGCAGTTAATATTATCATTCTAGTTTTACCTTCCTCAAGTTTTCCTGTGACTGCATTAACCCCGGATAAATTTTTATTTAATGTACCTGAAGTGAGTGTGATATTACCAGCATCATATTGTGTACAACTGTCTTGTTTATTCATCACATAACGGCCACTAGCATTTACATATTGTGCTGACAAATGCTGCCGAAAATCATCTGTTTCGGGGCCAAAGCTATTGTTGAGTGATGCACGACCAAAGCGAATGTTAATACCTGTTGTACTGGTTATATCTTCAGGATAGGTTATGTTAATACCATCACTGTCCACAAAGTGTGCTTGATCGATTAAAAAATCAATATCATTGTCTTGTGCGAACACTTCTGAATTTTCATTGCGCGGATAAAAAAAGTTATCATCATCAGCTAGCTCATAATGCAATATTCCTGCTCCGAGGGGCAAATCAAAGCTTGGTTCGCTTGTGACAAGTCCATTATGGCTCACAGTTCCAGGGAGTAAATGGGCGGTTAAAGGCAGAAGTTGAGAGTCGTTGCCTAAAATAGAAGAGTCTGTTGTAGGCGCAATAATAAAATTAGCACTAGCAATCAGTTTATTATAGCCCGTTTCTGTATAATTTTGCACTGTGACCCCCTGGACATTTTTCGCTGTTAGCTCAACAACAGGTATGACAAAGTAAGTAATAGCGCCTTTTTCAGCATCATTCACCAAAACTTGGCCTGTGTAAGCAAAAGTGCTGTTTTGAAAACAAACCGCATCTAGGCTGCCATGTTCAACCACCGTTTGCTCAAAATGATCAGGAGTAAAACGCCCCATATTAATAGCGTCAGCTGAAATGGTATTACCTAAAAAACCATAGTTTTCATCTTGAAGGTCGAGATTTAATAATCCCACCTCAGAATAAGATGCACTTTGAGAAGCAGACACTCCTGAGTTAAACGTAGTTAATGAAACGCTTTGATAACTTGGCATAAGGCGACTTGTCAAAGTGCCACTGCCATAGTTAAAACCACCATCAACGCCACCTACAGTTGGACCTGTTCGCGCTAATAACAGCTTAATATCATTAGGAACATAATTTGCTGTAACGTTGCCAGCCTCAGTGCCAAGAGAATTGTATGCTGTAACGGTAAAATCAAAAGCTTGCCCTGCTTTATGTTTGATAGTTGAGCTGTCCGAATTGCCGCTGATATTACTGCCATCAGATGATGCCGTAACAATTAATTTGGCAGGACTCACCCAAAAATCGGTACTATTACCCTCTAAGCTAACCCCAGCAACATTATATTTAGCATGCAAACGAATGTGACCTGCGTCTAAATACACTGGCGTTGGAATAATGGCTTTGCTATCCCCATCAAAAACAAGTGTGATATTAGGTGTAAAAGTGGGATATTTAGCAATGCTTGTACCTGAAGTGCCATTTACTTTTAAACTTAATTCAGCTGCGCCGCTAGGGGTTATATTTTGTTGCGACAATTCAACATCCACTTGACCAGCAAACAGGCCTGTACACACCCCATTTACATTTTCGACGGCTTGCAGTTTTATTATGTCCGCAAAGTTATTGCCACTTATTTGATGACCAATAGACGTGGTTTCAGTTGCGCCATATAAAAACCTGAAACCTGCATCAGCGAAAACCACATCACAACTGACTGAGTTACCATTTTTACATTCATATGTTTGGTCTACACTTAAGTTTGCCAATTCTGAATTAGTATAAGAAAAGTCAACAATAGTACTACCACCAGAAATAGTGACCGTTTGATCAAGAATGCTATTTATGGATAACTGCACGTCAATAGCATCAGTATATAAAGTGGAGCACGTCGCATCAGCACAAGCCTTCAAAGTTAGGCTCTCAGCAGAACAAGTTAAGCCTTTGCCATCATGTTCGATTTGAATGTATTCCAACGAAGGTGGTACTGCACAGCCGGGGGGGGCTGGTACAACTAACGTACTGTCGTTAGTTGTACTGTCCGTTAGTGTAACAACTCCTGCACCTGAAGAGGATACAGTGCCAGCAACTCGTGAGCTTGTTAACGTTATGGCGCCAGAGCTAGTGGCTACATTGCCGCCTATATTGACACTTGTTAGCGTCACAACACCAGCACCCGAAGGGCTAACGTTGCCTCCAACCCTACTTCCAGGACCAATAGTGATGGCGCCTGGAACGGTGTTGACATTGTTGCCGATTAGTACATTTGTTGCTATTGAGATAACACCTGCACCAGTGGTAAATACGCTTCCACACGCTGAGCTTCCATCTCCAATGGTAATGCCGCCTGCGTCGGTGCCTATGTCACCACCAACTTGTATGTTAGTTAGTAATGTTACAACTCCAGCTTGTGTGGAAAGCCCTCCCCCGACCGTGCTTAAACTAGCGATATTGATTGCACCGGCATCAGTCTGAATAAAACCACCTACCACGCTCTCGGCACCGAGGGTGACAACGCCTGTGGTAGTGCTTGCCGAGATATTGCCGCCAATGGAACTTCTAGCCCCCATGTTAATGGCGGCAGTGCCTGTTACATTTGCATTTAAAATGGTGTCAGCACCCAGTGTAAGTGTGCCTTTAGTGATGAGATTCAAGTCAGAGGTAGCACCTGCGGTATTAATTAAATTACCGGCGGCTGTTGTGAATGCACCGGTAAAAGTAACAGTAACTGGCGTAAACAGCGGTATCACTCCGACCATAACTGTGTCTCCTACTTCGAGAGAGACAACACCACAGGTATAGGAAGTACTGCTGAGTAAATCTAGACTACAGCCAACAGGCAGTGTTCCATCTGGGGTAAAACTATAATCGGTCGCCGCATATGCTGGCAGCCCAGCAAACGCAGGCAATAGAGTAACTAAAGCTAATAGCCACCTAAAGGTGATATTAGCGTTGGACAAAATGCCATCGAAGTGCTCTATTTTACGTTGTTTCACTTTTTTGATACCCGCCAGAAAACTAAAATGATCCTTGAAATGCACGGGTCTGGCTATTGGTAAAAATACCTAAACTTAAGGTTTATAGGGGTTAGAGGTTGAAACTATATTGAAAGAATAAAGGGAGAATAAAAGGGGGGGATAGATTCAAATTAACCGAAATAACCGAACATATATGGACGATCCCAAAATGTCAGTAATTAACATCAGCCATAGTAAGTAATCAAAACAATTGGCTTTTCCGATACCCGCTTTGGTGGCTCCACCACTGTTTTTCCACCTTTAAAGTTTCAGCAAAAAATGGCTTATTCTTGGGGCAAATGGCATGGGTGAAACTGGTTTCTTTAGAAGCACTGCTTCGCCCAGTTGAACAGCTCGACACGGATGTCGAGATTGGGTGCGGATCATCATGGATGTGCGAGTGACTAAATTAAAGCGTTTACACCGGGAAGGAAAATAACATTCGTAACGACAACGCGGTTGGCGCCCAAGAAAAAGTCATTTTTTGCGGTTAAAAACTTTAGCAGCGACGGCTTTCTTTGCTTACTTTCTTTAGCTGTAGCAAGAAAGTAAGTCATATAGCATGCGGCCGCGCGGGATGATGCCGCGAAGCCTACTTTTCTACCAGTAGGAAATAATGTCGACTACGCCCTTCGCCAACTGGCACTAATATTTTTTTCTTTAAAAGATCAGCTATATCTCTTGCTGCGGTGGCGTCGGTTGTTTTGGTTAGTGCCTTATATTAATAAGTGTTTGTTGGTGTCTTTGCCAAAAGTGAGTGGTTTGCATCACCCGTTCAAATTCTTTTTTAGCATCGAGAGCGGCTATTTCTACCATAGATAAAAACCAGACTATCCAAGCGGTTAAATCAAGACCGTCACTATTTTCGGTCGTGCTTTTCAAGCTTTCCATCTGACAACCTTGATGGTTCTGTAACTGTTGATAATATTCATTACGGTGAGTTTCAAGGGCTGACGATAAAAGCTCAACCATCGCATCACTTTGTTTGTTAAATTTACTTCCTTTTCCTATGCCTAGTTTATTGACGATACTAGAACGCACTGAATCGCGATCATATAACTCACCTTCAATTTTGGCTGAGGCTAATGTTTCATCGAGTAATATAGCGGCTTCCCAATCTAGCCTTTGTTCATCACTCAGTACTGCACTTAGTTGCTTTAACGGGGAGACGGCCTGAATACAAGACTCTAACCTCGTCATAACGGTTGCCTGATCATAAGTAAAATTAGGCCAATTTTTGTTCTGCCAAATGTACAAAGGCGAGGAGAGCATAATTTTCCTGAGTCGGTTACGCATTAATCATATCAAATTATGAGTCGATTAAATGTATTAATCAACTCAATTAGATATTTATCTCTGAACGATAAAGTGTGGGAAAAAGCGGGAAAAAGGGGTCGTAGTCAATTTAGTTGAATAAAACGGCTCTGACACTTAGACAATTCCTTTACCCGATTAAACGCAAGGTGTACTCACGCCAAATCACTTGCCATACCTATTCATATCCATCGAACGTAAATTATTGTTTTTAATAATTTTTTACTACCGTCGAGCCCACTATTTTTACCTAATAAAGCAAAGTAAATATTTTACTCCCGTTTTTAATCCCTGTGAGCGCAGCTCATGCTTTGGTGGCCCCGCCACTGCATTTCCCGCCTTTAAAGTTTCAGCACAAAAAGGCTTATTTTAGGGGCAAATGACAAGGATGTCATTTGAGCGAAAGTTGGAGGGACACATTTGTAGCGACAACGCGGTTGGCGCCCATAAAATAAGCTTTTTTGTGCGGTTAAGAACTTTAGCAGCGACGGCTTTCTTTATGAAATACGTCCTTGTATTTCACCCTACGGGCCATCTTTCAGATGTTCAAAATGGTTCCCGACCATTTTGTCTGGTTACTATTTTTTGCTGTTGACCATATTTACGGGATAAATATGGAACAGCTTCAGCTGGCCTTTAGGTAAAGTACAGCGGACGCCGCGCGGGACGATGGCGCGAAGCGTGCCTTTGATCTTCAGTTTTAAAAAAAGAATAAACTCCGATGTGCACAGCAAATGCTTTTGTACCTCATGAAAATCGACAAAGTCAGCCCTATTAGATACCTAAGCAATTTGTTATAAATGCCTATCTGGCTCCATGCTTTGATGCAAGATATCGATGATATCAATATGCGTATCTCTGATACGGTAATAGATTGTGTGCCTGCGTTCGTAGTAGCTGTAATAGCCCGTCTTAATTTCGCTTCTGGGCTTACCATCTAAGGGGGACTTAGCTAATTGCTGCATTCTTTTGCGCAACCCATTTAAATACAAACTTGTTTGCTGTTTACCGTAGTTTTCGAAGGTATAGCGCTGGATTTGTGTAAGGCTTTTTTGTGCTTGTGGTGAAAGAACGAATTTAGCCATCAATTAATTCTTTCATAAATGCATCACCATCAATACCTTGCCCTTGGTCGAGCTGGGCTTCCCCTGCGGCCAAAACAGCTTTTAATCTATCCAGCTTTGTTTCTTGCTCTTCAAGTAGGCGCAACCCAGCGCGTATAGCTTCGCTTGTGGAGCCGTAGCGGCCTTCTTGAACTTTGCTTTCTATGAAGCCATCAAAATGCTTGCCGAGCGTGACGCTAGTATTTCTAGGCATGGCAATATCCTTTATAAAATAGTGTATTACTTATTAATACACTATTTTAGGGATAGTTTCCAATGAACCTGCGGCTTCTTTTTATGAAATACGTCCTGTATTTCACGCTACGCGCCATCTTTCAGATGTTCAAATTCATTCCAGATGAATTTGTGCTTACTTTTTGCGGCTGTAGGTAAAAAGTAAGTTGAACCCAAGGGACTGGGTTTAAGAAACGCAATGGATTGCGGTGTGCACAGCACATGCTTTATCGGCAAAGCCATCACCTTTCGAATATTTCGAATGCTTGAAAAAACTACTAACATTGCGAATACATCAAATCACTGGACTCAAAACAAAATTAAACTTCCCTAGGCGGCTCAGCCGCTGATTTTCCCTACCCTCGCATGTATGTTCGCTAGTTATCAGGTGAATTTAGTACTTACTCCTTTCCTGCCAGATGTGAACGCAACTTAGAAAAGTGAAACATTTGAGGTAGTCAAATACACATCCTTGATGATTTTCACCCAAACCCAACATCCATGTTGTGTTGTTAAGTCGGATGGAGCAGTGCTCCAGAGAGCCCCGACTTAACCCTTGATGATCCGCACCCAATCTCGACGTCCATATCGAGATGTTCAACTGGGCGAAGCCGTGCTTCTAATGAATCCAGTTTCACCCTTCGGGCCATCCCGAGGATATTCACCAAGATTTGTTAGAACAAATCACAACAGCTTCAGCTGGCCTGCACGGCAAGTGAGCTACAAGGATGTAGCGAGTCAATTCGTTCCAGACGAATTTGTGGGCAACATAGATAATTGGTACCAGCATGAAATTAATTAGCTGTCGTCTTTATCGTAGCCAAATAATCTTTTTAATTGTTTACGGACTAAAAACAATATTAAGCCAAAGAATAGCGCTAACAAGGCTGCCCAGAATTCAGTTGTTTTAGCCCAAAATATATCCACAAAACTTTGGCGTCGCTGTTCATCTAATAAGGTTTGGTTTACTGCCACATTAACCTTGAGAGTATTTGCTGTTTTGGGAATGGCAGGGCCTGAACAATCTTGGGTATTAAATAAATTCACTGTGGCGCTGACCACAAAATTCCCTGCCTTTAGCGCGGTCAGATAAAATTTTGCATCAACTCCTGACGGGTGAAGTAATAAACATTTTGATGTGACGGGCGATACCTCAAAATCAGGTGCGTTGGCTTCTACTAGAGCATATTCACCTACGGCGATAATGTTAGAATCGGCTATATTCATGGTTTCGTCTGCGGCAGGTTGAAAGTATTCATCGCCAATCCAAACGTTGAGTAAACCTTTGCTACCGGGCAGTTGCAGGTGTTTAGAGCCTGAGACCACTACACGATAATATTCAAGGGTCGGCATGGATGCTCCAGCATCTGGTGGTAAAGAGGCAATCCATTCTTCAAGTGCTTTTGGGTCATTAGGTTCTGGTTGTGTACTTTTTTCAATAGGTTCTGGGGTGGGTGGTTGACCATTTGCGATGGGATTATCTGATTTTTTTTGCCCACATGAAGTGAGAATTAACAACAATAATAGGCCACCAATAATGCCTAGGCTACCTCGATATAATTGAGCTAGGTGCATGTCAACTCCCTATGATTTTTATAACCAGTGTTTTGATATTAATTCAACCATTGGGCTTAAACAAGCGTTAGCATCATGTGACTCGTGTCATCATTCTTTCTAACCTGCAGGTCAGGTTCGTTGAAAAAGATAAAAGGGGTCAAGATCCAAATTAACAAGATTTATCTTCTTTTCGCCATCCGACTGGCATGCCCCTACCCCCTAACTTAACCTAGGTATTCACAGAGACCGCACTCTTTCTTGCCATTCTTTATTGCAACTCTTTCTTGCCACTTAGATTTCTTGCAGTCATTGATCGCTTGGCATTTTTATATTGAACAACAAGCTTAAAAAATCAACAATAATCTACGCCAGCTATAAGGCCGTTTTTGCCTGCAACCAATACTATTCAACGGCGGCTATGAGCGATCAACGTTTGTTCAAGCAATCTCTGAATTTTTAGATTTGTTGATATACTAATGGCAACAGATCCGACAGAGCAGGCATACTGTAGTTATCATATGTGGTATTAATGTTGTGGTATTAATGTTGTCATCTTATAAATTATCTATTATGTCTTTAGCCAATTATTGAATTGTTTTTTTTACTTTAGGTTTAATAAAAACAGGGGAATTACATGACCTCAAAGCTTCCTGCTAAAAAGTCGAGCGCCCAAGATATCCAAGCATTTATTGGTAAAGTCAAAAATACTCCGCTGGTCACTGGTGTAGCCAAGGGCAGATTAATATTTGCAATGGATGCCACGGCAAGTCGTGAGCATTGCTGGGATATGGCGAGTCAAAATCATGCGGCTATGTTTGTCGAAGCATATAAGGTGAGCACACTGAATGTGCAGCTTTGTTATTACCGGGGAATGGGAGACTTTACAGCGCTTCCTTGGACACGCTGCGCGGATGACATTAAACAAGCCTTACTTTCGGTGCGATGCCTAGCTGGACAAACCCAGATTGCCAAAGTACTAGCACATGCATTGCGTGAGGCTCGCACAAGCAAAGTAAACGCGCTGGTATTTGTGGGTGATTGTGTCGAAGAAAACCCGGATTCACTTGGCGCCTTAGCAGGGCAGTTGGGAATACTCAATCTACCTTTATTTGTTTTTCAGGAAGGAAAAAATCCAAAGGTTGGCAGTATCTTTTCACAGCTAGCGACATTGAGTGGCGGCGCACATTGCCAGTTTGATCAAGGCAGTGCCAAACAATTAGGTCAGCTGTTAGCAGCGGTTGCGGTGTATGCAGCGGGCGGTAAACCTGCCCTAGAAAGTCATTTATTGAGTAAGGATACGAGCGTGCGCCGATTATTGCAGCAGCTAAAATAATCATGATGATACCCATGCCACCTCAAAATGCGTGTTTCAGAACGACTGGGGCGCTTCAACTCAAGGCGCGTCAATGACTGAATGTCGATCACCTTCTGAATTGGCGCAACGAAGAAGTGGAGTGCCCCAGCCGTTCCCTTCGGGCGGGTTTTAAAGCGATTTATCCGTTGTTGGCCATTTTTGACTTAGATAGCTAAGCCTGCAAATAGCCGCCTAGTCTAAATCGCTTTAAACTCCCACTGAATCCGTCATTTTGAGGTGGTATGGGTATAGATAGCCGCCAATAATTCAACTGTTTCCACGGAAATAACCACACCGTAAATGAAAGCATGATTGGCTTTGCGGCTTAACGGGTAACTCAAATAAGTGAAAACTCTATGTTAGTATTTGTCGCTTTAATAGCGGTTGTCATCATCGGCTATATCACAGTGGGATATATTCAAACCCTGAAACAGGAACAAAGAAAAAAAGCCGGTGCGAAAGCCGGCGTACTGGCTTTTATCGCGGGGCTGATCTTGCTAACGGTCACTGGAAAGCTTTATATTTTGGCAGCACTGGGAACAGGTTTAGTTGTATTTGCTAAGCGCTTGTTTCCTTTTTTACGTTACTTTCCGCTTTTTAAAGGCCTTTTCCAGAAAGCTAAAGCTAAACAGAGTGCGGGTTCGTCTAAGCATTCTACCGTTGAAACCAGTTTACTCAAAATGACCCTCGATCACGAAAGTGGTGAAATAGATGGTGAATTATTGGACACGGTTAGCGAGGGTAAATATCTGTCTGAATTTGAGCTGCCAGATTTAATTTCTCTGTATATTCTTGCTGGTAAGCAATATCCGGATTCTATTGAGATTTTGGCTACCTATCTTGATCGCAAGTATGGTGCTGACTGGCGCGAAGCGGCTAATGCAGGAAAGGGCTCTCAAGAGAGCGGGCAAAACGCTCGCACAAGCGATAGCAGTGAGATGACTGTCATTGAAGCTTATGCTGTACTGGGCCTTGATAATAACGCAACACAGGAAGAGATTATTGCCGCCCACCGCAAACTGATGCTGAAGCTCCACCCCGATAAGGGTGGAAGCAATTATCTGGCAACAAAAATAAACCAGGCGAAAGATTTACTAGTGAGCAGTAAAGACAAGTAAGCGAAGATAAAAGGGGATCAGATCCAAATTAAGCAGATTAATTTTCTTTACGCCATCCGACTGGCCTGCCCTTCTTTCCTTCCTTTAACCTTTTTCCTGTAAGGGCTTCAACCTCTTCAACATATCGTTTACTTCCTAAAACCAAATCTTTATTCGCCGCTTGACTGATATGAAAATTAACAAGAAAACATTAAATGCACTTTCCATCAACTATTGTTCACCACGACTAATGTTAAGTTTAGTGGCAATTTGCAGCCAAATTTATCAGGGCAGCCAAAATAGTGAATCCTTTAGATTCAACAAAAATTCCTTTGGCGGCAAAGCCGCTGCTTTTGCCCTACCCTCGCATGTATATTCGCCGATTATTTTTTGAGATTTAGTGGCTTTGGTGGCTCCGCCACTACTTTTCCGCCTTTAAAGTTTCAGCACAAGAAGGCTTATTTTAGGGGAAAATGACATGCGGACGCCGCGCGGGATGATGGCGCGAAGCGTGCTTTTGTTTTTTATAAAGAGTTAAAGCAGCGAGTTCCGAAGAACGACGACGTAAAACGTCCTTCTAAATTCCCATCAACAACGCATCATAAGCATTAACAATACCATCTCGTGAATCTATAACATTACAAACAAGGTCACTTAATCTATTACTTTCAATGGTTGCCATAACATTCATGCAAAGGTGAAATTCAGTGTCGTTTATGGATATAGGCACACTGACTTTATCAAAAGCCACTGTTGCATCGCCAGTGACAAAGCACACAACTCTAGTCGATAAACCATACAACAATTCACTTTGTAGGCAGCATACATAGGGATATAAGACACGCCCTTTGGCAATGGGGTTGATATACACATCGAATTGATTCATATCTGACTAGATCGCCATATCTTCATCATCAAACGGCAAGCCATTATCGGCAACATGCTGGTTGTAACGCTCTATTTTACCTTTATTGACCTCTTGCCATTTCTTAGCAATATCAGCGCGTAACGTGCGTTCAAGGGTCTGGCTCATATTAATGCCGAGCTTTTTAGCATCATCAGATAATGATTTCGAAATATACAAATTCACTCTGGATTTATCTTGCGTGGTTTGCATTGAATATATCCTCACACTCATTTTTATACACACTAAACCATACGCACAAATTAAACCAATGAATAATTTTTCAGTACTAATCTGTGGGAATCTTTTCAAGTACTAAACAAAAAATGTCGCTAATTTTTAGTAAGCAGCATTTTCAATCTATTACCCTTCGTAACAGGCATTTACAGTTGTTCCAGTATTAATAGACTAGGAGCCAATATCGACGGCAATTTTTAAACCGTGTTTTATGATTGAGGCTAGAATCAAATTTTAACGTTAACACCAATCCAATATCTATTGAATTATCAACTGCCAAGACAATCTTGGGATCGCCGTCTTACGTACAAATTCCATGATGCACTTCAAACTAAATTCAACGTAGTCATTGTTTATGGACAAAAATTGTTTTGGCGCAAGATTAGAGTCATCAATATAATTATAGTGGGCACAATTAATCACTTTCAAATGGACAAAAATGCCTACACTGACTCAACACCGCGTATATATTCCTACGAATGCACGCGCTAGCCACTATCTTTTAGCAGAAATAATTCCCAACGATGATTTTTATAAAAGCTTTAGTGATATTAATTGTTGTTATGAGGATATTGCGAAGGAGTTATTTACTTGTTGCGATGAGTACGAGCTTCATAACGTACATGTCTTAGCAAACGACAAGTTACCTGTAGTGAGATTTAATCATGAGTCTTATCAACTAGAAACCGATAAACAAATGTTGTTTTTTTACAACCCAAGCTACCACGAAGCGCATAACATATATTACACACCAGACACAGCAAGTAAAAAAATCAGGCTATTATTTTTAGCCACTGGCGATGATTTACGTGCTAACTCAGCGCAGTTTCATAATAAAGTTCAAAAGGTGTTAAACAACTTACAAAAGCAACTATTTCTAAACCAACCTCCTTTTAAACTGCGCGATCACCAACATTTAACCTATGATTTATTTGCCAAGGAAAAAGGCAATAAAGAAAGCTATGGTTATAAATTCAGAAGCCTCTACCCTCGTTATGAATCAAGACAATGCCATATTCCTAGTAATCATGCTGAAATGACTTATGCAACCTTTGCTATTCCTGTATCACGTGCCATTAAAACCCAGTTTCAATCACTGATACACAATAACGATTACACTCAGTTTTATGATTTTTTTGCAGATGTTTTTAAAGGTGCATGCCAATCAAACAAGTTAACTCACGGTGCTCTGGTAGCTAATGGCACGACGCCGATTGTCCGAAACAGTAAAATTGACATTAATGACGGAAATGCTGAATTACAAAAACTAAGTTTTGATGTTGAGTCAAATAAACCTCAAATAAAATGTATTTATCAAGCAACTAAACTAGTAGAGACACTGCATTTTGTAATTGTAGCAACTGAACAAAATAAACATCCAGTTGGTTACGGTCGTTTTATGAATCAAGTCGAAAAAACCATTCGCGTGCTATGTGATGAGTTTCCTATAAATAAGCAACGTCAGGATTTGTCAGTACGATTTTTTCAGCATATAAGCTACCTGTTATAAAAAAGCGGCCCAACTGATTGGCGTTTTGTTCTTTGATATCAAGCTCAATCAGTTGGTTTTTAACATGTTTTTTTATGCTTTAATCACTTGCATAACATGGCTAGTTACTAACTTTGGCTCTCCCCTAATAACCATGTGATTGTGATTTTTGGGGATCTCTAACTCTTGAATATCAAAGTCCTAGTCAATCTAAAAATTGGATAAATGGGCTCAGATCCGTTTTATGTGAAAAAATAGCATCGACAAAATCAATATTTACATAATCACCCCATCATAATAAAATGCAAAAAACAGTTGCTTGAAGAACCATTATTTCTATATACCTTTAGAGTTTTGGAGTTAATTATGGATATTGATAAAGATAAAATAGACGATGCAGCACTGGCTTTAATGTATCTCACATTGCACGATAACTTCCGAGTATGGAAACAAATTGATTGGGAAGTCACTAATCGGTTATATCAAATACGCTTACCCTAGGTTTATTTGCGGGGCGATTCAATTTAATGGCTACATCTTGATTGTCTAATGGCAGGAATTCAGGTAAGACTTTTAATTGCGTTTATTTAACTCATCCTTATTGCAGGTAAAAGTGCTTCTATTCTTTCATTAAACTTTTTGACCAAGTCGATCAGGGTTGTAATATTCTCAATCGCGTTTATGGGCTCATCAATTGAATCACCTAATTCATCCCACAATGCTTGTAACCCGTCTAAATCACTTTTAATGGTTGTAGCACTATGTTTTTGTATCGCCGAGGCGAGGTTGTCAGCATCAATACCTGACTCGGTAGAATACAAATCATAAATGAAGTTAAGGCCAATCTCGATGAGCTAAATAACCCGTTAAATCATGGGTGTTAACTTGGGTTATGACACTAGGATGGTAAAAACGACCATTGGTTGGTTCCCGCCTATAACGTTTCACAAGCATAAAGGGGTCATATTTGTGCGAAGCAACGGTCATTTTTTTAATACAATCGTCTATATCATCGGTGACGACATTCGTTTTGGGATCAGCACCATTGATGTCATTTACCTCGTGGATGATCCGGCTAACATTGGCAATAGACCAATATTTTTCAATCTTCTCGTGGACTGTACTAAAATGATCAAGTTCTTAGCCATTATTATTCACTCTTTAAGTATTCAGTATTAGCAAATAAGATTGGAAAAACAGTGCGGTATGAACACCTCCATATGCTTTCTTGCGTCGATTGATGTACATCCAATATCATCAGTGTTCAGTCTGTACTTCTGTACGTTTTTAGCTAGCCTTATGATTTATTAGAATAAAAATAGAAAATAAATAAGATTTTCATTCTAATAAATCATAACTTAAAAAAAATGCCGCTCATTTTACTGAGTGGCATTTTTATCAAACATAAATTTCGTCGAAACGAAGATTAGGGTGTGTAGTTACCCCTGATACTTCTGCATCACCAAAGTGGCGTTGGTGCCACCAAAACCAAAGCTATTTGACATAACTGTGGTTAATTTACTTGCACGGGTTTCAGTGACTACGTCCATGCCTGCGGCTTTTTCGTCCAAGTTATCAATATTGATTGATGGTGCGATAAAATCATTTTCCATCATCAAAATACTGTAAATCGCTTCGTTTACACCGGCAGCCCCTAATGCATGACCCGTCATGGCTTTAGTGGCACTCAGTGGTGGCGTGGTATCACCAAACACTTCACGAATTGCCCACAACTCTTTCACGTCGCCCACTGGGGTCGAAGTGCCGTGAGTATTGATATAATCAATGGGTTTATCTAAACCTTGCATGGCTTGTTGCATACAACGTACTGCACCTTCACCAGAAGGAGCAACCATGTCGGCACCGTCTGATGTGGCACCATAACCCACAATTTCAGCGTAAATTTTGGCACCACGAGCTAACGCATGTTCAAGTTCTTCGACTACCACAATTCCGCCACCACCAGCACCAACAAATCCATCGCGATCGTTGTCGTAGGTACGAGAGGCTTTGGTTGGGTTGTCGTTATACTTAGTTGACATGGCACCCATAGCATCAAATTCTGCAGACAAGGTGTAATGTAATTCTTCACCACCACCAGCAAAAACAATATCTTGTTTGCCTAATTGAATTTGTTCTAACGCGTTACCAATACAGTGAGCACTGGTGGAACAAGCAGAACTAATCGAGTAGTTCACCCCTTTGATTTTAAAAGGAGTAGCCAAACAAGCTGATACGGTACTGCCCATACAACGGGTTACCATGTATGGCCCAATACGTTTTACGCCTTTTTCACGCAAAATATCGATAGCTTCAACTTGGTTTTTAGACGATGCCCCACCAGAACCAGCAATAATGCCCGTTCTTACGTTAGACACCATGTCATCAGGCAAACCTGAATCTTCAATCGCTTGTTGCATGGCAATATAGGCATAACCAGCAGCTTCGCCCATAAAACGTAATATTTTACGATCAATGTGCTCTTTAATATCTATATTAACTTTTCCCCAAACTTGGCTGCGCATACCCGCTTGTTCAAATTCTTCGGAAAAAGTAATACCCGAACGACCTTCTCTAAGAGAGGTTGTTACTTCATCTTTATTGTTACCTATGCTGGATACTATGCCCAGCCCAGTAATTACCGCTCTTCTCATGATTAACCCTTCAGGAAAAATTTGTCCATATTCTAATGAATTTACTCAGCCAACTGGTCTGCTTTGAGCGCACACGTGTTAGCTTAATTTGAAAATCAAAGCCATGCAAATGATTACTGTGATTGTTGTGACCTGACGCATACCTTAAACTGTACAATTATATAATATCCTGCTTTGTATGCATGACTATCTAGAGTTTAATTAATTTGACTATTGCCAACGCCAAGATTCGGTTTAATGAAAATGGCACCCCTTATGCCACACAGTTTGAAGACCTATACTTTTCTGATAATCAGGGTCTCGATGAAACTAACCACGTGTTTGTTAAACACAACAAACTACTACAACGTTGGGAAAATTGGCAAAATCAACAGTTTGTCATAGCTGAAACTGGGTTTGGCACTGGACTGAATGTATTGGTGACTATGTTGCACTTCGACATATTTAGACAACAAAGCGACAACCCAACGTTTAGATTACATTTTATTTCTATCGAAAAATTTCCTATTAGTCATGAGGATTTAGCCAAAGCTCTCTCCCTTTACCCCGAGTTAGCACCCTACTCTCACGCTCTGCTTGAGCAATACCCGATACCCGTGGCAGGTTGTCACCGCCTGACGTTTCTTGGCGGTAAGGTCATTTTGGACTTGTGGCTAGGTGATGTGCATGAGGTTTTACCTAAAATGGAAAACAAACCCCAAGGTCTAATCGATACCTGGTTTCTTGATGGCTTTGCGCCCAGTAAAAACCCTGAGATGTGGACCCAAGGGTTATTTGAGCACATGGCGTTACTTGCTAAAGATCAATGCCACTTTGCCACTTTCACTGCTGCAGGACATGTGAAACGTGGCCTTAGAGAAGCTGGGTTTGATGTACAGAAACAACCAGGTCATGGTCGCAAACGGGATATGTTGGCGGGATCAATTGATAAACCAGCAGATAACCTTAGTCGATTACCTTATTTTGCTCGAAAACCCGCAACGATGAACAAAACACCCAAGATTGCCATCATTGGAGGGGGCTTAGCAGCAGCAAACTGTGCCTACGCCCTGAGTAAAAGAGGTTTACAAGCCACACTTTATTGCCAAGATAATGCTTTAGCGGCAGGGGCTTCAGGTAATGCCCAAGGTGGATTTTACCCGCAACTCAATGCACAAGCTGGTCACGCCAGTCAAATCCATGCCTTGTCATTCAATTATGCTAGCAAGTTATATCAACAGTTACTCAATCAAGGTATTCACTATAGTCATCAGTGGTGCGGTACTTTTCAGGTAGCCTTTAATGACAAGGTGGCCGCTCGATATCGTAAATTAGTTGATAACCAAACATGGCCAGACGCTTTGATACATTGGATTGACGCACAACAAGCAACAAACATTGCTAAAGTGGATTTACCCTATCCGGGCTTATTTATTCCACAAGGAGGATGGATTAATCTGCCGGAGTTGGTGGCAGGGCTTGTCAAAGCCGCTGACTCAACTGTGGTTATTAATCAACAACTAACCTCCTTAGCCCGCACCAATGGCCCATGGCAACTTAATTGGCAAGATGGTAGCCAATGTGATGCGGATATTGTGATTATGGCAACGGGCAGCGATAGCGCCGCTTTTCAGCAGATGTCACCACTGCCATTTCGCTTGGTCAGAGGCCAAGTAGAAGCGATCAACAGTCAAAACGCGCTAGCTAATCTATCCACAGTATTGTGCCATAAAGGGTATTTAACCCCAGCTTGGCAAGGCTCTCACGCTATGGGATCAACCTATGTCAAAGATGATACAAACCGTGATTATCGACTATCCGAACAACAAACCAATCTCACTATGCATCAGCAAGCCCTGGAAAAATGTGACTGGATTAATGATATTCAGCCCACTACGAGTGGCCGAGCAGCAATAAGATGCAGTACACCAGATCATTTACCCATGGTAGGAGCGGTGCCCGATACCAAGATACAATCAGAACAATATCATGACTTGTATAAGGCGTTGCCTGCCAAACACTACCCGCCACCTATTAACCACACTGACTTATTTATGCTATGTGGTTTAGGCTCAAGAGGATTAAGCACTGCGCCTCTTTGCGCAGAAATATTAGTCAGTCAGATATTAAACGAGCCCTTGCCGCTGTCGAGCAATTTATTGGATGCTTTAAACCCCAATCGTTTTTTAATTAGGGGGCTGATCCGCCGGCAGGGATGATATTTGCAGCAGACATTTTCAGTTTTCAAACTTGGGGCTATACTTTTTAATCAGAGGTTAATGATAAACCCACTTTGCTAATGGACTGACATGTTATGAGCGAACCCCATAAGTCGTTTTTTCACACATTTACTGGCGTGATAACTGCCATCACTTCATTGATCATTGCCCTTACTGGTTTATATGCGGCAACGGGGGGATTTAATTTCAACACACTAGCCGCCCCTCCATCTAGCAACACCGAGAAATCGGTGGTCAGCACATCAGAGCAAGATCACCAAAAGCAGCTTGAAGCATTAAAACGACAAAAACAAATTGATGATTTACGTATTACCCAACAAAAACAAACCCTCTTAGCGGAACAAGAACTGGCGGCCCTGAGGGCGAAAAATGCCAAATTAAATCAAAATATAACCGTCATTCCGGATCAGTCTTCCCAATACCATGTTACTAACAACCTTTCTGGTCGCTGGCATTATGCTAATGCAGCAGGTACCTACGTTTTTGTGCTTGAACAAAATGGCAGTGAACTATTATTACAAGAATTTGACAGTTACGGTAACAACGTGGGCAACGGCAGTGGCGTAATCCAAGGGACACAGGTGTTCCTAAATTGGGTTGAACCATATTTGTTTATCATGAGCTTAGAAATAGAAGCACAGTTACAGATAAACTCACAAGGCAACGCGTTAATCGGCAATATGTTCGCCCAGGGCAATACCGTCCCAATCGCACTTTACCGACAATAAACCTTAATGTGCGTTTTTAACTATGAATATTTTTATGCTTTTTGAAAACTATCAACAAGAATGTGAAATTCACTAATAGACAACCCTTGAACTAGACTGACATTGTTTTGACGAACATGGCGCTTATACCCGTCGACGTGCATGAACACGACTAACTTATCCTGTGTATCTACTTTGAATGTCTTATTTCCATGGAGAAGTATTAGTCCGTTAATCTCCATGTAGGTCCGTTCCTTTTTCAATTGATGCTGGCGTGCATCCAATCAAAAAGTAGAACAGTGCAAATTTTGTATTTTTTGAAGTGTTATACCGCTCGCCATTGGTTATTATACTGGGCTAACCCTCTAACAATATCTGCCATAAACCTAACACTTGTTGCTGATCATCAGCGATGAGTTCGTTGTGACTAAAAGCAGCGGTTAAACTGGTGTCCATCAGCTCAGCTAATTGTTTAACTTGTGTCATTTTTTGCACTTGGCTTTGCCCAGCTTGCACGGCAAAGTGCCCTTGCAAATAGCTGGCAATAAACAACTCTTGATCGTTTCCATGCTGTACCACTTGGTCTAAGTAACGTTCGGTTTTATGAATAAAAGAAGTAAGCTCATTTTGTTGCTGCTTGGATGATGTCAAACCGTGTCCTTAATAGGTAAATTTAAATTGGCTATGGGGTATAACACTTGGTCGTGATATCCGGTAATGATACTGATTAGCCCTGACAGTTGTTGATCGACATGTGTATCACCAGAGTCAACAATCAGTGGACGTCCAGACAAATTAGACAGCTTGCTTTTGGTCGCAACCAACAAGATGTTATCTTTATCTAAAGATCTTAAAAAATCCGCGCTCAATTGCTGGTTTCCGCGGCCTATTATATGTCCTTGACCACCAATTAAGGTCAGCACCAACTTGCAGTTTTGATGGGTTGTCAGCGCGACTAATTCGCTGGCAGTCACATCACTGGCCAGTAGGTGTTTGTGTTTAATCACATCAACACCTAACAAGGTATTTTTAATGCCCAGCTCTTGCATCACAAATTCAACGGTAGAGCCTGAGCCCATTACAAATAAATGCTCAGGGTTGTCCTCGATGATCTCAATGATATGGGCGGCGATATCCGCCAAGACCAGTTCATCCGACTCTTTGCCGCCCATTTTAACGGCTTGAATATATCTGAGTTCAGTGGGTACCTGCATTTCACCAAATTGACGGGCATTGACTTTACCATTTCTAAACAGCGCTTCATCAATATCCATGACCTGGGCGTCACTGACACTGACAATTTCACCCTGTATCACTTGTTTCAATACTCTACCGGCGGCCGCTGGCGTAATAGCATAAACAGCCGAGTGAATTTTGCAGCCTGCAGGCACACCCAAAACAGGTACTGAACTGCCCACTACATGACAAACATTACGGGCGGTGCCATCGCCACCAGCAAATAAAATCAAATCCACTTGATGGGCAAGCAAAGCTTTTGCTGTAGCTTCAGAGTCTTGGCTTTCTGTTTGTGAGTTTTCAGGCTGATAGACCACGGAGTAGCTAAAGCCCATATCCTTAGCCAAAGTTTCGCCCATATCACCTGATGCAACATATAGCTGCACTTGGTCTTGTATAGGTACAATATGTGCAAGGGCTAAGCGGGTTTTATCTAAGGCTTTTTTTTCTGCCCCCATAGATAAGGCTTTTTCGCGGATTTCAATACCATCGCTACCTTTTAAGGCTAAGGCCCCACCAATGCCTGCATAAGGATTGATTAACACACCTAACTTAAACAGTCTGTGAGGCTTAGGCTGATTCAACATCGAACATCTCCCGGTGCAGATTGTCTGTTTGATAAAACCTTTGTAATATCCCCATGAACTCTGCGGCACGAGGTGGAAAACCATGATCTAGATACAGCATAATTTGACGCTTTACTGCCTCTTGGAAACTTTGAGTATTAGCAACTGCACCATTTAAATTATCGGTACTGACCGTAAAGGGTTTGCCTGATGCACAAGAAAAAGCCCACTCGATAGCTTGGGGTTTCACTTCTACCTTTTCAAATTCAACCTGTTGTTTACTATTTCTACCATCAGGTTGATACCAATAACCATAGTCCTCTAACAAACGCCTTTGTTTGCCGGCAATACACCAGTGGGCTATTTCATGTAATGCACTGGCAAAGTAGCCATGGGCAAATACAATCTGGTGATGTTGTGGTGAACGTCTAGCGGGAATATAGATAGGTTCATGGTCTCCCTTTGCCAAAACCGTATTTTCAGTCTCGATAAAAGTAGCGTTGAATAACAGGATAAGATCCTGATAGTTGTGCAACCTTGTCCCGGCTGAAGACAGCGAGGCAGTGGTTTGTTTGAGAGGTAAGGCAATGTTCATATTCATAAGGGCGGCATTCTATACATAAAGAGCATACATAAAAAGACTTCAGGTGCAGACTCAGTAAAACATTAGTCGAATATTTAGCCTCTGAGTTTGGCAGGGCAATCGCATTAAAATATTTGTAGCAGTTTCAGCAAGTAATCATTATCCCAACCTGCCATTTGCCGCTTAATCTTAATACCTACCTTATTATCATTATCTGACGTTAATAAATTCAAAGATATGTGGCGTAATATTGCCATGTTTTGATCTGCATATCCTTGACGAATTCGACAATGATCTTCGTCAAATGCCATATCTAATCTCCAGTGAAGATTATTCTCTACACCCCAATGAGCACGTACATAGTGAGCAAATTTCTCTGCATCGTTATGCTTAACGCTACTAATAAAGTATCGCGTTTCTTCTGACCATTCGTTCGCAAGAAATCTTCTTGATTTGACGCTAACAATACTGGCAAGGTGTGGGTGAGTATGATGCTCAGTAAGCCAGTCAATTCGGTTGCAGGAAGTCACTGTTCTTTCTTCAATACGGCCATGCCCTGAATCAATACTCTTATAAGTATTTAACGTGCCCTCATAACTTTTAGGGGTATTTTCAAAGAATAAAATCACATCATCATGTAGGGTGCTTTGATTTCCTTTCAGTGCGGTTAAATAATCAGCGCCTTTACTCACGATCAGTTCAGCCGATTTCTTTTGTGTGTTTAATGCATCGGTTGTGATGATACTGCCTGTGATGTCTAAGTTTTTGAGTAGGGAAGGTAAGGCGGTTATTTCATTCGATTTTTCATCAACTTTCACTTGTCCAAGTGCCAGCTGATTATCATGTGACCATGCGCTAACCATATAAATAGCTGATTTATTAGATGACTTATCATGAGTGCGTCGAAGGCATTTACCGTCAATAGCGATCACATCGCCCGTGACATTTTTTACTATCTCTTTGATCCAGCTAGAAAAACAGGTTTGAAATTGCTCAGGATCAATTAAGGAAAAAATACGTCCCAAAGTATCATGAGACGGAATACCATTTTCTAGGGATAAATATTGTTCAAACCAAGTGCGTTTAATGTTGGCAAATTTTTCAATGGCAACCCAGCCATCACAGCCACAGATAACGGCACATAGGGTAATAAAAAAGATGTCATCTAATTTATGTAATTGTTTTCTTAGAAGACGAGGATCTTCAATGTCTTTGAAATGTTCGATAAGTGTGGGCTTGTATTTGGTCATATTACGTCGCGTAAAGCGAAGTAATAGATCAAATTAGGGGATCTGTGTCAAGCCATTTTTAATGCGATTGCCCTGCTGAGTTTGGCATCACCTATTGTTTTCGCTCAAAGATTACGCCAAGCTATGAGAATAGTTTTCACTAAGGAAAGTATTTTGCTCAGAACGTTTCTATTTAGCAGTGTGTTCTGCTGTGCACAAATTAGTGCCACTGAAGTTAAACATACTGCCACCCCGATCAAAATAGACGGTGTAGCTGAGCAGGCATGGGATAATGCCCCATGGCAACCCATGCCCTATCTAATGGCAGACTCAGTGCCCAAAGTAGAAGACTTTTCTGGACGTTATAAGTTGTTATGGGATAACCAATATCTCTATCTTCAAGCACAGATTACTGACGATATATTGTTTGATAAAACCGCAGATCCTAAAATAAAGTATTGGGACGATGACTGTTTAGAAGTATTTATAGACAGCGATGCATCAGGTGGCAACCACCAATATAATCACAGCGCATTTGCTTACCATATCGCCTTAGATAACCAAACCGTAGATATAGGCGACGATCAAAAAGCCCATATTTATAATGATCACGTCACCAGTCGCTGGCAGCGCGAGCACAAACAACCGAATACGATAATCTGGGAAGTGGCCATCAAACTCTTTCCTGATACATACACCGACAAGCAACCTTTAGCCCCCATCATATTAAAACCTGAGCAAAAGATCGGCTTTATGTTGGCCTATTGTGATAACGACGGCAGTGCCACTCGGGAACATTTTATGGGTTCACATAAAATCGAACCGGTAAACGGTGACACTAATCGTGGTTGGATAGACGCCAGCGTGTTTGGCAACATTAACTTAAAAAAATGAGTTCTTTCTATTGAGTACCTTTATAATGAGCACCTTCTAAATGAGTGACAGCACCAAGCAAATAATCCGCCATTTACACGGAATCATCACCATGCAAGAAATTGCAGACAAAGCTGGATTAATACCGACAATTAGGGCGGTGCAGGCTTGGCAGTGCAAACGTTTGTTAGTCAGTCATCAGCACATGTATCAACAAAAACGTTTTCAACCCGCGGTTGAGTTTTTTATTAACGAACTTTATGGGCCCAACGATTTTAGCCAGCGGGATCAAGACATCGCCCGTATTGTGCCTAAAATGTCAAAATTTCTGCCTGAAAAGGCACTCCAGTCACTGGCCTCAGCGTTACACTTAAATACCTTATCTTTTGAGCTAGATTTTGGTCTAGCCAACAAGTTAGTGGATACCGAGATTAATCGGGAGAGTTATGCCAAAGCGTATGTCAGTTGTGACAACCTTAACGTCAGACAACAACAAATCGACTATATCCGTACCTTGGGAAACGACTTGGCTGAGGTGGTCAAAATGAAAGGCATTTCAAGCTTGTTATTTATTTCCCGAAAACCGGCAAAAATGGCAGGGGTTTTAGCCTTACATGAGTTTCTAGAAAAAGGCTTTAAAGCTTTTAAAAACATTGGCAATGTGGAAGACTTTATTATTCCTGTGGTGAATAAAGAACATCAAATTATGCAACAACTCGTTAATCCAAATTCTCCTAATCCTTTACCAGATGTATAGTTAACTTATGCCTTGGCTGCTTCCTACCCCCTTTATATGCACTTGGCAGGTCACACCTGAGCAAATTGATCATTATCAACATGCCAATAATGTGGCCTACGTCAGTCAACTAGAAGTGACCTCATGGACACACTCCAAACATTTGGGTTTAAATATTGAGCAATATCAGGCTTTAGATAGAGGCATGGCCATTAGTCGTCATGAAATCAACTATTTAGCCGCGGCCCATGTCAATGACGTGATTGATTGTGCCACTTGGATAGTGCAGTGCGACAACAAGCTAAAATTGGCGCGACAATTTCAGTTTATTCGCCGTAGCGACCAACTCACACTGTTAACAGCACGCACCGAGTTTGTGTGTATTTCTCTTTCAACAGGTAAACCTAAACGTATGCCAAAAGAGTTTGCCAATGCTTATGGACCCGCCACCCTACCCTCGCAGCCTCAAGCCACAATGTCAGCAATAGACACAAAATGAACAAGTGGATAAGCTTATTACTGTTATTGCTTAGCGTCTCTGTAGCGTTAAATTTTTATTTATTATCTACCACACCCAAGCAAAATGTGTTCTCCCAGTCAGAAGATAAACATGCCAAGGTCAAACAAACTAAGCCATATGGGCCATCTGAGCCATTATTCAACTGGACTTTCACCGAGCAATCGGCGGATGGGACAAACCAAGCACCACAAGTTATAGATGCAAATAATCCAAGACCTAACACACCATTTAATCAACCTGTGAGTAACAGAGTCGAGCTACTGGAACAGGCAAATTTGTGGTTAAAAGAGAGCCAGTTTTTAAGGTTGGGGGCATTTTTACAAAGCTATTTGAAACAATACCCACAAGACATGGACTTTTTGTTATTAGAAGCAAAATTGAAGGTAGAAACCACACTGTTAAGTGATGCCATCACTCATTATTACTACTTGTTAAGAAACCCCATGACAGCCGCACAGCAAAGTGAGATTGAAGGACAAATCGAACAGTTGAGCAAAAACACCATTGAACAGTTAAAGCGTAACTACTCGTGGGATATTTTAGCGATGTTTGTCGAACCATTGTTACAACTTGAGCCGAGCAACAGACTGTATATTTTGTCCCTCGCTATGGCTTACGCTGAACTACTTCAAGAAGGCTTAATGGAAAACGTGCTGGCTTCCCTAGACTTTAACGACCCTGACGCACAACGAATTAGAAACATCATAGTGGCGCAACAAATCTCACCCGTTAATGATGAGAGTGATGAGATTGATGACTTAGATGCAGGCGAAACAACCGCCAACCTAGGGCAACCTATCCCTCTCAAACAATTTGGTAACCAATATGTGGTTGCGGCTAAACTAAGCAGCAACCCCGTAGCACTATTAATTGATACTGGCGCGTCGGTAACCGCCATCTCAAAACAATATTTTGATAATTTAAGTAATAGATACAAAATCAATTATCTAGGTAGCTTTAGCATTGGTACTGCAGGTGGCAAAATTATGGCCCGTATGTATCAATTTCAAGAATTAACCATCAACCATGTCACAGTGAAAAACTTACCTGTGGTGATATTACCCATGCACGGCATTGAAAACGCCGATGGTCTATTAGGCATGAATTTTCTACGAGAATTTGACTTCAAAATAGACCAACGTCAGTCAGTGATGTTTATTAAATAATACCGAATAAATTGTAGTACCTATATTTGCACTAACATTTCAGATCAACAGGTAAAAACGAGTTGTGACGGGCTGGTTTGGGGATCAACAGCCGTTCGCTGATTTTGATTTCATTGACTGTTTCAGCTCCAAAGGAAACATTTCATCGGCGCTGACCCCGCAGTTGCATTATCTCAAAGGTTCACGGCTGCGATCCTTCATCCACAACATCACCGTCAATGCCATGAGAGATGCCACCACGAGCATTCCGGCGGGTGCAATGGAAAACCCAGAGAAATCAATCAGCCAAGTTGCGAACATCGGGGTAGCCCCCCCAATTACGCCTAAACCCAGATTATATGAGATTGAATAACCAGATAAACGGTCGCTTGCCGGGAACAGTTCAACAAACATGGCTGGTGCCGATCCCAGTGGTACCGCCAGAATAACCACCATTGTGGCCTGGACAAGGATAGCCCCCCACACACCATCCTCCAACAGCCATGTGTACATGGGAATGGCTAACAATGCGAAACAGAGCATGGCTGCTGCGATAAGGTAGGTCCTTGGAATCAAGCGATCACCGAGCCACCCCGATACGGGAATAAGGAACAGTAACAGCGCAGTCCCTCCGGCATTGATTTGTAGGGCCAGGTGTCTCGCCATGCCCGTCTGCTCATGCAGCCATTCAGGCAGATAAACGAGCGGAATGTAAAACAACACGCCATAGGCGGACGCAAAAAGAAAGGCCTGAGTCATTTCCAAACGATTGATGGTGAACGCTTGAATCAGCGGAGACGTCTGTGCACGCTCATGATGGTGACGCTTGAAATGCTCCGACTGCGGCAGCTTACGTCGCAAAAAAATTGCAACACCACCAATGATTCCGCCCAGCAAAAAGGGAATACGCCATCCCCAAGACGCTACCTCGTCAGCTGAAAGCAGTCCGGTTAACAAAGCCGCAGCTCCGGCACCCAACAACATACCCACCATACTCCCCGTGTTAGCCCAACTTCCCGCGAAGCCACGCTGACCATCCTCAGCGGTTTCTACCAGATAGGTAACCGAACTGCTGAATTCACCGCCGACGGAAAGGCCTTGAACAAGACGAATTATGACCAGTAGCATTGGAGCCCAGATGCCGATTGTTTCATGTGTTGGCAGAACGCCCAGCAAAACCGTGGGCACCACCATCATGATGACGGAAATCATCATAGTTCGGCTGCGGCCAATTGTATCACCTAGCCATCCAAAGACTGCCGAGCCGATAGGGCGCATTAAAAAACCGGCGGCAAAAATACCGTAAGTTGCAATCAAACCTGCCGTTGTGCTTTGCTCCGGAAAAAACAGAACAGCAATAATACCCGCCATATATCCGTACAATGCGAAGTCGTACCACTCTACGACATTACCAATAAATCCAGCCAATAATGCTGTCCTTTGTTTGCCAACTACCACTAACTACTCAACCTTTTATCTTCAATGCATTTATTAATAGCCCTACATATTTCAACAGCTTACCGTTAAATCCTACACGCTATTTTCTCGAGGGGACCTTAACATTTAAACTGACGACCACCGCCCATTGATAGGATTTTTTAGAGGTATTGATGATCTAGCGCAATGATGGATAACTATCTAAAAGGGCTCAAAGAAGTTTTTACACGTTTTATTGACCGAGGTCAGAGATTTGAAGTAATCACCCTTGCAGATGGTTTTATGATTAGCCGATAGCCGTTACTTGGGATTATTTATCTGAGAAGGCTGATATGTAGTTGAATCACTCCTAACTGCCGCCCTAAACAGATAAACAGGATAAGAAAAACAATCTAATATCCAAACCATAAGTGAATCACCCGCCACATTGTGGCGGATAGTAGCGACTAGGCATCCGCTTTTTGAACTGAATAGTCTTCCCCCCCCATTAGTCATCGTGAGTCTGGTTTCTTGAGCGCCAATTGCGGGGCCAGAGCCTTTGAAATTTTCGGGCTGAGATATAAATGACTGAACAGTCGCTTAAGGCATTCTCTTCCCAAGCAGATTTACGCATTCTCAGATTTAAGCCGTGGCAGGTTCAGAGATTGGTAAGGCACCGCAATGGATTAAAGGGGTTCGTTGGCTTCTTTGACTCTTTCTTGGCGTTCTTGTTCTTCGGCGAAGGCTGCTTTGATTTCTTCTAATACTGAGTCTACGTCTGCGTCGTCATCAGGTAGTTCATAGTGACCTGTTAATTCGGTATCAACTGTGAGTTCACCCGCTTCAAATAATGCCCACATTTCTTCAGCATAATACGTGCGAGTAAGTTCAGGGGCATACTGCCCATAATATTCACTCATATTTCGCACATCACGCTGCAACATACTAAATGCATTGTTATTTGCCGCCGCATCCACAACTTGGGGTAAATCAATGATCACCGGACCGTAATCGTCTACCAACACATTAAATTCAGATAAGTCACCGTGTATTAAACCCACACATAACATACGCATCACATAGACCATCACCAAAGCGTGATCTTCAATTGCTTGCTCTGCTGACATAGATACATCGTTGAGTCTGGGTGCAACGTCGCCTTGGTCATCTGTAACCAATTCCATGAGTAACACGCCCTCATAACAACCGTAGGGCTCTGGTACTCTGACCCCAGCTTTGGCTAATTTAAATAACGCGTCGACTTCAGTATTTTGCCACGCATCTTCTTGTTGCTTACGGCCAAACTTTGAGCCTTTTTCCATAGCACGGGCACGACGCGTATTCCTGACTTTACGGCCTTCTTGATATTGCGCAGCCTTTTTAAAGCTGCGTTTCATTGCCTCTTTATACACTTTGGCACAGCGTACTTCAGTGCCGCATTGTACCGCATATACGGTGGCTTCTTTTCCACTCATAAGCTGATATAGCACATCATCTATTAGACCATCGTCTACAAGTGGTTGTAATCTTTTTGGTATTTTCATTAAAACCTAAGGCCAACAGGGTATTCTGTTGGTTCAATTATCACGTCACTCAAATCATTTCGATTTGAAACCTTTAAAAAACGAGGTGTATGATATCAAGTTTTTTCAGAACAATGATATCTAAGTAAGCAACAAATTTTACCACAGCGCTAGAATGTCTGAAAAATAAATAAATGATGCTTAGACCAAACAGGTATAGAAAGATTACACCTTACTTTATTGTTTACAGACTTAGTCAAGAACAAAACACGGGAAGTCAGTGGCAATTTTAAAATACACCACTAGCAAAACACACTCCGATTTCAGAGCTAAATATATCTAAAAGCGAGAAGTGACGAATTGTATAAGGTAGAGTCTACACAACAATATTGAAGAAGAATCATCTATGATAACGACACAGTATCGACAATTTTCTATCTCTTTACTTTTGAGTCTAATGGCACTGCTATGGGGCTGTGCTGAAGTTGAAAAAAAGCCATCAGACACGGCTAATGTGCTAAATCAAGCCGCCGAACACTATGTAAAACTAGGATTAGAACTGGGCGAATATGATAAGGATTATATTGACGCTTATCTAGGCCCCGATAAATGGAAAAAACACGCAAAGGCTCAACTGCGCTCCAAACAACAACTCGCCTCTGATATTAGTCAGTTGCTGCAAAAACTAGCAGCTATTGATGTAGCGAATCAAGACCTAAAATTGCGTCACAAAGCTTTATTTCGCAATGTACGGGCTATGGATGTGCGAGCACGTATGTTGGTTGGAGAAACATTCACCTTTGCTGAAGAGGCACGACTTATTTACGACACTAGCATTCCTGAATATGACCTCACAAAATTTGATCAAACATTAAGTGAGATAAACAAGTTGGTGCCAGGCGAAGGTGATTTGGCGCAGCGCGTTGATGCTTTTCGCAAGCAGTTTGCAATTACCGAAGGAAAAGTCAGTGAGGTGGTGGATCTCGCCATTGCAGAATGTAAAAAGCGCTCAGATAAATACATTTCTTTGCCAAAAAATGAAAGGTTTGAGTTGGAATATGTCACCGACAAAAGCTGGTCTGGGTATAATTGGTATCAAGGCGACAACAAAAGTTTGATGCAAATCAATCAAGATTTTCCGATGCAAATCGAACGAGCAATAGTGCTAGGGTGTCATGAAGGTTACCCAGGGCATCACGTTTGGAATGTACTGATTGAAAATAACTTGCTGAATAAAAAAGGCTGGGTTGAATACTCCATTTTTCCGTTATTTAGTCCTTATGCATTGATTGCTGAGGGTAGCGCTAATTATGGGGTCGAGTTGGCTTTCCCTGATAATCAAAAAGTGCTGTACGAACGGAATGTGTTATTTCCTATTGCAGGATTGGATCCTACTACTGCAGACGTATTGGACAAACTAAACCAGTTAACCGAACAATTATCCCACTCCATTACCGCCACTGCGCAGCTTTATTTAAATGGTGAAATCAGCCGTGACGAGGCCATTGAACAAAGACGTAAGTATGCTTTAGTGTCTCCAGAAAAAGCACAACAAAGTGTGCGATTTATTGAACAATATCGCGCTTACGTTCTGAATTACAATTTAGGTAAAGACATCGTCTCTGCTTACATAAATAAACAAAGTCAGGACGAAGACGGGAAATGGCAAGCCTTTGAGCGTATGTTAACTGAATTATCTACTGCGTCAGATATGACGCAGTAGTCTTGTCTAAAAACATTAATGTGCTTGATAAAAAGGCTGGTAACATAACGCAGCCTTTTTATCAAGCACAGCTGATTGCTTTGATTGTTTTTTTGATTGCTAGGATGCGCTTCGGCACAATGAAGTTTTTATACAGTAAGCGGAACCCTTAATTCGCTATCAACACAAGTACTCGTTTCAATAATTCAGGGCTATCTGCAGAACCGTGGTGTAACACCACGTCTGTTTTTCCGTCACCATTGAGGTCTTCAGTGGCGGCATCGTAGGGATTTTTAGGCATGGCTATTTTCTGACGTAATGAACGACCTGCATAAGGCTTTTTCTGATCTGGTGTCGCTAATACCGTTCGAATCAAATCATCGCCATCTGAATACACTATGTCTTTAACCGCATCGCCATTAATATCAATCATCTTAACCAAAGGTTGACCTCGTGTGCCCGAAGATAAGCTAAAGGTAATTTCCACTTCTTGACTCACAAGGGGCTCTTTACCAAATTGATTATTTTCATTCATAGAAAAAATCAATACATCTTGGTCGATACTACCGGATAACAAAGCACCTACGATCTGGGAGATACCAATATCAAAAGACGACACCGACACTTCTTGTTTGCCATCCATGTCTCTGTCTAAAAACGTTAGGTTAGATAAGGTGTCTTCAGAGGTGATATTGGTACTGGCTTGCTCGGAATAGCTTAACTTGCCTTCTTTTAACGCCCCATAGAAAAACTCAAAATCAATGGTTTTATCTAACACTCCAGAGCTTTTGGTAAACTGCAGGGCGATGTCTGGGATGCCATCACCATTAAAGTCATCAATGGCTCTTACAACACGATGTTGAATATTACTTTGATCCATTTCTTGTCCATCTGGACCTTTCATGTCCCACCAATCGACAGCATAAATGGATTTATCAATTTTAATCTTTGTGGGAATAAGTGAAAATTGCATACTGTCGTTTTGTGCAAAAACACTCAATTGACCTTGTTCTACTGTCACCAAGTCTGTTTTACCGTCTTGATCCATATCTTGAAAATACAGCTCTTGGTCGTCATAACTGACACTGCTTTGGTTGATTTCAATCCGTGCAGCAATAGGTAAGTTTTGTGGATGCCTAGCACCGCAGCAATCAGACAACCATAAATTAAGCTGTTCAAAGTGCGGCAGCACAATGTCATCAAGACCATCGTTATTTAAATCTTGGATAAAGTCCATCTCCCTAAACGATTCGGCTTTATCGCTAAGATACATAGATGAAACCGTCTCGCCATTCACCCATGCTGATTCGTGTGATAAGTGGGCAGGCACATAACGATGTACCATGGATTTGTCTAAAAGGTACAAACGCTGTAAACCGTCATGTTGAGGTTCACCCACATCATAGGCAAAAACATTGTCTGCAATATTGATCTTGTCTTGTTTAATAAAGGTATTGCTTTGGGTATCAAAGAAATAAATAGCTAACATACGTTGTTGCTTATCATCCACACCGACCACCACAAGTTCAGCACCGGCTTGCGGTAGAATATCAGCAATTAACACCGGTTGATTAACGTTAAAACTAAGATCAATCTGGTGCTGCGTGAAAATATCTGTGTATTTGGCATATGCAGGAAATGTCAGAAAGCCAAGACTCAACAGTCCTAAACTCGTAAGACTGCGGCTTCCAAAAATAAGTATGTGACGAAAAAAGTGAGACATTAAGTAACTCAACTGCAAATGGATTTATATTAGGTGACATACATTAGCAAAATACATCATGGTAAAAATTTTAAAAATGTAAGAGCTTACGTCTTAGTGTTTCATTAGCTTGAATAGCGTAGACTTAATCGTTACGAAATACATAGCGGTATAATAAAAACCGCGATATTTGATCAATCAGGAGTGCATAAAGGTGGTTAAACGTTTCGCGTTAATAAGTGGTTTGGTGGCAGCCTTGGCGACCCCCTTGGCTTGGACCCAGTCACTGCAGCAGTCCCATCATTTTGAAACATTGCGTGGTCTCGAGCGCTTTAATAAATCACAGACATTATCTTTGGATGATACAAGTCAAGCAGTCGATACTGTGTTGTCAATTAAAGGTGTGAAAATTGGTGACAACGTGTTGCAACAAGCCATAAACCTTGATGACCAAGGTGGTAATTTGGGTAATATCCGAGGAGGAACCGTCAGTGACAAAATCAAGTTTAGTTTCTATCAGCCATATGAAAATAGCCGCCTTGAGCAAAAATTAGAGCTTTACTTCGACAAACACAATGGTTTTATAAAGCAGATTACAGGCACTTATTACTTGCAAGACGCCTATATGAGTATATCCCCAATACGTGAACAAACACTCAGTGCTGCCGTTGACAAATTTGGGCCCCCCTTAACTATGCAACAAGCCCACGATTTAAGCGGACAAAAAAACGGCGACGTTCCGCTAGATAAATTTATTAACAGCCTGCAAGAACAGAATCAGTTACACCCATTGGGGCTAGAATATTTTCAAAAGCGTAATATTACGAGAAGTTCAAAATGGGTTAAAGGCCAACAAAATTATGCTCTCATGCAAAGCGGATTTGACCGCTGTTATTTGTGGAACAGCAACTCGTTTAATCAAATACTCACATTTTGTTTCTTTGATGAAACTGGCGCTAACCCGAATAGTAGAGGCGTAGAGTTCGATTTACATAACTTTCCAGTTATACAACTGATAAAAGATTTAGGTAATCCGCACGCTAAATTAGAACTTTCCTTGTAGTGAAAGCGACCAATGCCTCATTTGGCATAACCTATAAACAAAAACTGGCTGCGATTCATCGTAATTCACGCAATAATAAGATGATAATGAATCCTCCAATTTAGGACATAACAATGACAATCACCCGTAATGGACATCGATACATCGATGTAGAAAGTGGCAAAACCTTAGATGTATGGTTTCCTCGCAGTAATAAACACATTGAGCGTAACTGCTTAGCCAGTAAAGTGGGCTTGATTAAAGGTGAGTTTGTTGAAATTAGTCTAGATATAGATGCCACTCCACAGTCTGCTGAAGACGCATATTTACGACTGCACTTATTATCAGAATGCGCTGTGCAACCCAATAACATTAACCTTGAAGGTGTATTTGGTTTATTAACCAATGTAGCTTGGACATCTGCTGGCCCCATATTACCCAGTAAGGTGGAAGAATTAAGAGAGTTGATTGCCACTGAAGCTCATCACTTAGCCGTGACCTCTATCGATAAATTTCCAAGAATGGTCGATTACGTTATCCCAGAAGGTGTGCGTATTGGCGATGCTGACCGTGTTCGTATGGGCGCACATCTAGCGTCTGGCACCACTGTAATGCACGAAGGTTTTGTTAACTTCAATGCCGGTACTTTAGGTAGCTCAATGATTGAAGGCCGTATCTCACAGGGTGTTGTGGTAGGTGATGGTTCTGACATTGGCGGCGGTGCATCGACTATGGGTACCTTATCTGGCGGCGGTAAATCTATTAATGCCATTGGCAAGAGCAGCATGGTAGGTGCCAACGCGGGTATTGGCATTTCTTTAGGCGATGATTGTATAGTTGAAGCAGGTTTGTATGTCACCGCTGGTACTAAAGTCACCACGCCAGATGGCGATGTAGTTGCCGCACGTCAATTATCAGGTCTGAATGGCCTATTATTCCGCCGTAACAGCCAAACAGGTGTAGTTGAAGCAGTGGTAGCAAATTCTACTAAATGGGGCGGCCTAAACGCTAGCTTACATAGCAACGACTAGACTTTGTCATAAGCAATCCAAACCTTGGGTTGCTTAATCCTCTCCAAATTACTTTCACTTATTTTTTGCTTCAACAAAATCACTATTTTTATAGCAACACTTTTGTTAATTTTGACACTTCTACAGAATCCAACATCTCACGAATGACATCAAAGCACTCTTTAATATGTGAAGATTCGCCATGTGCCTTTAAATCCTGCTCCGACAGCCAATTTTCATGGAAAATAAAAATGCTACCGTTCGCATTATCTATATGCAGATCGTAATTAACACAGCCGTGCTCTTTTTGAGTAGGAATAATAAGTTTTGACAATTCAGATAGCACAGTTTCTTTGTGTTTATCTTTCGCGGTAATTTTTGCAATACATGTCAACATGTTCATGATACTCCTTTACGGTTCTGTGAATTTACGGGAAAGCTAACACTCAGATTTCACAATGCTTGCAGTCTATATCCAGCCATTATCACTTACCCAATTAAAATCATTAACTTTGTCAGTAACCTAGCATCACTATTTTAGAACTTCAATGAGCAAACATCTCCGGCCGACTAAGCGAGTGTGTTGAGAAACACTCCAGTGAGCGATTCGCTATGCGTCGCAAATGTGCCCAAGCTGTGTAAAAAGTCGAATTTTTGATGACAGGTGGAGAATTATTTTATCAAGGTCTAACTTCTAATAGTTTTTACACAGCCTGTGCCAGAAGCCGACATAGCCGTAGCTCGAAAAAACTGGTTTTGACGAACTCGTTTGTCACCATTGAGGTCACAGTGTTTTTTAATGTAGTCTATGGAGGTGTTCAAAAGTGGACATTCATTAACGTTCAGCATAACCAGTGGCGTTTTTTACCATCTGCGTTTATGCACTTGTGTACGACCACCGTAATGGTTGGGACACGGCGAAGTCGCATGGGCGCCCCACCTGAACATTTAGAACAAAGGAGGAGCCTTGTCAGACTTGAATACACGAATGCCGTCCGGTAGTGACGTGACTCAGCGTACCGATAAGCAGCCAGCCTTTAGCGCACATTTACTTGAGCCTATTCTCCAGCCTTCCAATATTTTGCAGCCATGGAAACGGGTTCGAGCCAATAAGGGTGCCGCTGGCATAGATGGGGTGACCATTGATGACTTCCCCGCTTGGGCAAAAGCAGGAAACCGGAAGCGTATTATGACTGAGCTTCGCTCAGGCCAATACCGACCAGCGCCGGTTAGACGGGTTGAGATTGATAAACCGGATGGCGGTAAACGCCAACTGGGGATACCGATTATTGCTGACCGAGTGATCCAACAAGCTATTGCCCAGGTTCTTATCCCCATTTTCGATCCTGCCTTCTCAAACAACAGTTTTGGGTTTAGGCCGCATCGAAATGGGCAACAAGCAGTGAAACAGGTAAAAGACATCATTAAAACGAGACGCCATTATGCCGTCGATGTCGATCTGTCTAAGTTCTTTGACCGCGTTGATCATGATTTGTTAATGACCGCGCCTTGGGGCGTACCTATTTCACTTTTACATCGAATGTGGCCGTCCATTACTCCCGCTGTTAACCTGCTGGTAATGAGTTTCAACACTCTTTCAGCACAAATTCTATGCCGGATTGAACGCAGTAAACATGCGTGTTCAATATTATCAAAGAACCCTTTCAGATCTGCATCCAGCACCCAACTGACCTTTTTAAAGCTCACCATCATGTACACGGCATCCAATACCTGATGTTGACTTCTGTTTTGCCTAAACCCATAGCTGAAGCCTAAAAAGTCAGCGTCGTAGATGGGTTCAAGTACCAGCACCAACGCTTGCTGGATGATTTTATCTTCCAGTGACGTGATACCTATCGGTCGTTGTTCGCCGTTGTCTTTGGGAAGCCATTGCCGTTTTACCGGTTTTGGCTTGTATTTCCCCGACTGAAGTTGCTCATGTAATATTGTCAGGCGTTGTTCACACGCCTTCGCGTAATCTAGCCAACCCAGATTATCCACTCCCTTGGCCGCTTGTCGATTGAGCTTGTTATACGCCTCAAGTAACAATGCGGGGGTGATGTGATGCATGAGGTTGTTGAATTTCAGATGTTTATCGTTCTTCGCTACTTTCCCTAACCTTTCCAAACCTGAAACTAGGTTTTCCATGCTCTGTGTCACGGCTATTCTCCTGTTGAAATGGTTTTCTCTCTGTCAGCCCCCTTCGCTCCAAACACTCCGCCTTGAGCGCTAACTCAATTTGTTCGCGTGCTTCTTCACTACTATGAGACTGTCTGACTTCCAGTGGCTTATCATCAACGGCTTCGTCTCATGACTTCCCCTTAATGTGTAAAACAAACTGTGTCTCACCAAACCGCTGGAGCTCCCGAGTTGTGCATAAAAGAGATCACCACATGCATAAGGTCTGTGACTGCAAAGCGCCAACCAATCACGAGCACTGCCCTTTAGGACATTCATTTATTGGTCGTATTGCCTTCCCTTTCACCCAACAAGGTCAACACGCTTAAGTGCGGATTTCGCAGCTCAATACTCGGCCTATGGCTTCCCCCGTCAACGCTTAACTCGGCACCTTACGATGCATCCGGGTCTTGGCGGTGTGCTTACCTTACCAAGTAGAGGGCTTGCACCCGGGGGGGGCCTCCGCTCCGATCTCCGACCGATTTATCTCGGCGCACTGGGTGTCTTCTTTAGTTGTAACTGAAAAACTAAAGCACTCAAAAAAATAAAAAGACCGACTGTCATGAAACAACCGGTCTTTAGGCTCAATCTTTTTTAAAGAATGCTTCGCTTTTTAGCTTATAAGTATTAGTTTATTCACTTAGTTTCACGCTTTCACTAATGACTTCAGCGGCAATTTCTGCAGAGCTAAACGGTAAAGGTATCCAATTTTTTTCTGAGTAGCGTCTAGTTTGATCCCTGTGATGGGGATTTGTGCTGTCTGCAGACTGCGAGAAACCCAATAACGCTTCGGCGATAGGACCGTTAGCATCCCAGGTGACCGTCTGCATATAGGTTGGACCATTAGTGACTGGAGTATATTCACCCTGTGCATTGGCTGAAGGTGTTGCTATTACGTTAAATACGCCTTCCTGACCTCTACCACCGTGCATTGGGATGCGCTCGTTGTTATTAGCTGCATCCGTGTCGAACTGCAGGTTACCTAACTGTTCGTCCATGGCGACATTGCGGTCAACGAAAAACTGTATTGCATCACCTAAAGCCTGACGTGTTGTGGCATTGATGATTAGACCTCGTGGAGTATTCACTGGGTCAGTTTCATCGAAAGGTACACTAAATGCGCTATCAATATTACCTTCATAATTAACGTTGCGTGAAAACTCTCTAAAGATATGTGCTCCGCGGCTACCCACATTATTTGCTCTATCCCAGCGGGTAAGCACCGCACATGCTGCGCTAGCGTCTAATGTTCCGCCGCCGGCTACAGGCATTATTGGGTTGGCATTACAATCTGCAAGCACGTCGTCAAGTACTAGCTCTGCTGCATAATTACGGTTGCTGTAACCTACTTCTTGTAGTTTACGCAGACTGAACTTATTACCACCAAGTCCATCTTTACCGCTTAGGCGATCTTGAACTTGGATGACGCCCATGCGGGTGCGCAATAATCGAGGCGACGCTGCTGCGACTGAAACACTAGGTCTGGACACTAAGTTGCGTCGCAGCAAAGGAGAGAACTCCTGATCCAAGGTTGAATCTGGGTTACTCATCCAATAACTGTCATTTGAGTTAGTTGAATAACTGGTATTGAGTAAATAGGGCAAGTTGCTGCCACCAAAGATCCCTAATTGTGGAGCGTCGGCGTCATTTCCCCACTCACATGCTGCAGTACTGCCGTCTAACCCCGGTAAACCTGCAGCCGCTAAAGCTTGTAGAGCTGGGTTGTTACCTACACAACTTGCAAATTGTGCGGAAGTGACATGAGGCACTGTTGATAAGTCAGCATACAAGGCATTGCCGTCACGATCGGCAGCTATGGTATTAACAAAAGGTAGGCCAAGAACCGTTCTCATGCTGTCGAGCAAGTCTTGAGCGCTGGTCGCTTTATTCATTGAGTACCATTGATTAATCGCGCGTGGATTTTCGGACGCGGCATCGCGTATAGCAAAAGCAAGATTAAATGTTCCCCAAGATGGTAAGGCACCATTTATAAACTGAGCCGCTAGCATTGGACCAAAATGCGATAAATAGATTGCACCCGTATAAGTGCCTCCAGCGGGTAAGTCGATACTAATATCTACTTTAGTTATATCGCGCTGCTCTATTACACCATCAGAATTTTGATACTGATATTTCAGCGGCTCACCCGGTACCAACTGCAATTGATAAAGGGTAAAGCGTTTGGCGGTAGAGACGGTATGACTCCAAGCAACATCTTTATTAAACCCGATATTCACAAACGGCTGTCCTTGCTGGCCCGCTCCCATGACATCAATCTCGCCTGGTATGGTTAAATGAAATTCATAGAAACGTTGAACCCCTTGCCATGGTTCATGAGGATTACCATACAGCATACCACTACCGTTTTCGGTGACATCAGACCCCAATGCATAGGCATTACTGCCGCCTTGTAAAACATTAATTCTGCTTAAATCAAATTCGGGCGGTTTAGCCTGAGGTTGAGGAGGGCTGCCATTAGCGCTCGGGGGAGCAGCAAGTAAGATGGGAGTAACGAAGTTGGACAAACCTCCGCGTAAGTTGCCCTTGTTATAAACCGCCGCGAGATCCATTTCATCTATTTCGGTAACCCAAGAAGCACCGGCACATGTTGGATCGATATTGTCGACCCCAGTGTCACGTAAATAACGGCTATAACCTGCCGCATAGCCCTGAATCGCATCACGAACTTGTGGTTCTTGTGCCTCCAAAAGTTCCATGCGTTTAGTTGGGTTGTTATACCAAGTGTAAAATACATCTGAACTAATGTTACGAGTGCTGGCTTCCAGATTTAATGCACTGGTGCCATTCGCCACTATAATTTCCGCAGCAAAAGAACATATATTATCACTTGCAAATGCATAGCCTAAGCCATAACCCAAGCCTTTATAGTCATCGGCTGTAATGTGGGGAATACCAAATTTAGTGCGTTGAATTTCAGTAGAATATGTTGGTGGGGCTGGAGGTGCAGGAACGACTACAACATCCGGCTCATCGTCATCACTTGAGCAGCTAGTGAGCCCTAAGAATGCTAACAGTGCTGCACCAACGAGAACAGACAAACGTAATTTATGAAAACGGTAAAAATTCATATTTAAATGACCTTTTTGTGTTAATCAATGAATGTGTTACGACCTAATGAGTATTTCACAATAAAACCTAAAAAGTTAATTAGTTGTAAATATTGTTATCTATTTGTTGTATTTATGAGTGTGGTTGCAGAGTGGCTAAAATAGCGAGTCGAAGAAATAGATTTTAAATCTGTTTACGATAGATGCCGCAGCATATCTAGTATGAGTTTGCCGGTGACCGGCACGGTCTGGAACGTTAACTCTGTTGGGGCAACACAGGGAGGGGTATTAAGTGTGGGCATATCCGTTGAGGAACATATCAACCGCGGTGATCACAAATTCTTCTTGTTGTGGAGTATAGGTAAAATAAAACGTCATTTTTCTTAAAATGAAAATACGTCATGCCACATATTTTCCATATTGACATCTATTTTATATTCTTAAGTGAGTGAAAGTCGGCTATTTTTCGTCTATTAATCAACTGTTTCCACGTAATTCAGAATTCAAGACAAGCGCCTCCCGCTGTTGTGCAAACCAGTTTTGCTTATGATGATGAACGGCTTTTATTCAAACAGACTTATCTGAGGCGGTGCTCGACTTTGTGGGGGCAATAGTTCGACGACATCGTCATTCTTTGTATTCAGGTGGCTGAGTATCTTTTGTATCACCAACGGATGTTCATTAGACACATCCCTGTGTCTAACCCTTTGGGCAGCATGCGCTGTGCAAATCGGCTTTCCTGCCGATTTGTCGATGCTTGCTATAACCTCGCACCACCGCATTGCTCATGACACCTGCATGGAGACTGAACCCTGCCACATTTGAGGCACAGCCTGACTCAAGCCCTTGCTTTGCCATAGGTGCAATGGTTTGCAGGGTAAAGACCTTTCGTCCTTGCTGTTTGCCTGTAGCGATGCGATGCGATAAGTAATGGAATACCCGTGAATTTGCAACATCGGCTCGTCTTCCAGCCCATCCAAAGCCAGGTAGTCATTGTCATCGTCCCTCACTAATAAGCCCTCGCGCTCAAGAAAACCCGCCAACGCTGGCTAATGCGGTGATTAAGGCTATTCAGCTCACTTTTTGTCGGGGCTTTTATCGGGTGACCAATTTATTGGAAATGAATTTACTCATTACATCCATGTAATTCACCCTACGGGCCAGCAGAGCTGTTGCTGTTTATTCCAGATAAACAGGCTGGACAACCAAAAGTTGCCCGTAGGGTGAGAAATAGGGATGTTTCTCATCTAAACGCGTTTTGCCATAGTTATCTTCGGCATATACACCATCGAGGTAGAGCATATGATAAATCGGCAGGATAGTCGATTTACACAGCCAGCGGCTGCCTCGAAGGGTGAAGCACAGGGATGTGCTTCATGAAAATGGATATTTAAATGACCTTTTTGTGTCCTGCCCTTCGCCACTTATGGGCCAGCCTCCGGCTGCTCAAAATAGCTCCCGGCGATTTTGTCAGCGCTGAGCCAAATCGTTGGATCAATGTTACCGCCCCGTTTGTGCGGTCTGTTTGTTGTAGCCTGCTTTTTTAGTGATATGGGTGGCAAGTGTGCGATACACAATACCCAGCACGACTGTAAAGAAGACAACTATCCTTAAACCAGTAACCACATCAGTTCAACGTTGCGATGGCTGTCTTTTTCTAAGCGACGAGAAGACTGAACGCGGTTGAGGTAACCATAGATATAAAGTTTTAACAGGATTGCTGGATGGTAACCTGAACTACCTTTGCCTTTGGCAATAACACGTTCAAACCAAAGTGTTTCAAGGTCTAAACCTTCTATAAATACATCTATGACTCGAACAGGATTATCTTCAGTAACAAAGTCCTCAAGCACTTATAGAAATAAGATTGTCTGGGTTCTTGACTGGGCTAAAATATGATGTGCCATCACGTTTTCCCTAAGGTTCAGCTGACCTTTTAATTATACTAAAAGTGGTAATTTAATTGACGTCAACATTAAGATTGTTTGATCATAAAAAGCCAAAACTTAGACCAAAAGATGATCAAAATTTTTCACACAGCCTGGGTACAAACCGGACCAACAACTGACACTCCCGAACGAGCTTTGGTGACGATTTATGCCACTGACTAACCTCAAATTATCCGCAGCTAACTACATGACTTGAAACTTTACGACTGCCATTTTTCCACGTTCACAGAATTTCAGTCTTTCAGTTTTACGCCGACATACCCCCCTCCGAAATACACACCTATGGAATTTCAGTTCGGAAAAATTCTGGCGTTCGGTCGGGTTAACTCGTTGGTTTTATTCGGCTTACGGCGGGCTGACGGTTATGGAAACCTAAAAAGTTCGGTATAGGTACGGTTATGCACTCAGAGGGTTTATACGTCGAAAAAAATCTACTTTTCATGTGCTTGGTCGGTAAATTCAGAACTCTCTCCTTGCCTCATAATCGTCAGCCCCCCTGTTCGAGTCAGAGAAGGGGCACCATTTTTTAAAGATTTGTAGCTATATTACACTCTAACAATACCGAATAAATCTAAATTTTATAGCACTGGTAACTAATATGCTGGTCTGCTATTTCAGTACATCCCTTCAATACTCAAAATCAAAATCCAACAAAGCATACACTTCTGTGCGCTGTTTTTAGAATGGGTGTTTTTATTAGCTGTCACATAAGCTGGAGGGGGGCAATATGCCGATCAAGTCGCAACAAGTAACTTGCTTTTTGAACTCAGCATAAACCTCTAATTATTGCGGGTAATAATTCACACTAAATACTCTGTACTTCTTTAGGATCGAAATAAACCCATTGGAAAACGTTCTTTAAAGATAGTCAAAAAAAACATTTAATTTAGATCAGTCATCCTTTTACTACCCCTTATATGTCATTATTGGCACAGTAAAAAACTAATCGCCGTTGATACAGATTAAGGAAATAGTAAAAATGGTTTGGCCCACGTTTTTTATGGCATTTTTTCTTTGTGTTAGTTATTGCTACTATGCTGCTGAATTTATAATTGGCGTAGAAGATATTGCCTATTCCCCCTATTATAATTTCAAGACCCAAGTTCCTTCATTTAGTAAAGGTTTGCTCGATAAATTTTCTGACGACAGCGGCCATAGAATCACTTACCTGCCCTTACCCATCAATCAGTTCTCAAAATGGTTGTTCGAAGAAAATATCGACTTCAAATTTCCTGATAACCGGCCCTGGCAAGAGGCTTGGGATACCCGTCGCTTAAACATATATTATAGTAATGATATACTGCGTATGACTGCTGGCACCGTGATTTTGCGTAAAAACCAGCATAAAAAACAAGATTTTTTAACAAAACTGGCATTATTACGGGCTTTTTTTCAACACAATGGCTTGAGCAATTAAAGCAAGGAAAGGTAAAAATCATAGAGGATTCAAGCCCAAAAGTTTTGGTTAATCAGTCGGCGCATAATATCGTTAATGGTTTAGATATTGATCTTGCGGTGGCAAACTATCATCTAAAAGAATTGAAGCTTCAGGAGGAGTTAGTTGTCAGTCAAAATACCAGCAGACAGGTTTTTTCATACCAATTATCTTCACTAAAACATCCGCTTATTATTGAATAGTTTAATCGTTGGTTAGCGAAAAACCAATCATTTACCCATAAATTATAACCGCTAAGTTGGCCCGCAAGATAAGCGCCATGAATGGCAGCGAATAAAACTGGCCGGTACAGCCATATTATTTATTTACTTCACAGGCTATGTATTCATTGAGGTTACGCATGTGCCAACTGATGTCATACAAACGTTGGCGGTAAATCCCAACAGTTTATTCTAAACTGATTCATTCACTTTTACTCAGCTCGCGGATTTCAGTCGCCAGTGCGACACGGTATTAATTATGCTGCTAAACGCATCGCATCGTAAACCTCATTAGGTGTTTTATAGCCGAGTAGTTTTTTAGGTCTGTTGTTAAGCTTTGCGTGGATCATCACAATATCTTCGGTTGCCACCTTATCCAGTGCCATGCCTTTCGGGAGATACTGACGTATCAGTCCGTTATTATTTTCATTCAGTCCACACTCCCACGGATGGTAGGGGTGAGCAAAATAGTTGTCGGCTCTAAGCGCTTGTTTGATTTGGGTGTGATAAGCAAACTCCCTGTGCGTTTAAGCTTGGTTTAATCATATGCCCGTTATTATGCAGCCTTAAAGCAGAAACTTTCCGGAGGGTAGCATGAACAATCCCGATAAAAACACACACACAATCCAGGTTTGGGATCCCTTAGTCCGAATATTTCATTGGTCACTGGTTTTATTTTTCATTGTTGCCTATTTAAGCGAAGACGATTTTGAAACCATCCATGTCTGGTCTGGCTATACCGTCGCAGCGCTGGTTTTCTTTCGCCTGACCTGAGGCTTGATCGGCACCCACTATACTCGCTTCAGCGATTTTGTTAAGTCACCCAGCACCATATGGCGCTATGTGATTGCCATTCCCGCAGGTAAGGCAAAACGCTATATAGGCCACAACCCAGCCGGTGGCGCCATGGTGGTTGCGCTATTGCTGTCACTCATGGGCACAACCGTATTTGGCATGGCACTTTACGCTGCTGACGAGCAAGCAGGACCACTGGCAGGCACCTGGATTGCATCGTTTAACGGGCATACCTTAAAAGAAATTCATGAAATTTTTGTCAACATCACACTGGCCCTGATTGGCCTGCATATAGCCGGCGTGCTTTTCAGCAGCCTGCATCACCGGGAGAATCTGCCACGCTCTATGGTACATGGTCGCAAAGAAACCCGTGCAGGTGATGTAGATGCATTGACTGCCAAACCATCAAGGAAAGAACCATGAAAGCTTTGATTGCAATAGTGTTAACACTCGGACTCGTTGTTGGCGCCCTTGCCAGCACTCTGGCTCGGGCAGATGCCGATGCGCAAATTCAGGCACTAAGCGCACAAGGCGCTGAGCCATTTAACGGGGCAGCGGGAGAGTCTTTTTGGCAGCGAAAGTTTAGCACTAAAAATGGTGAAAAACGCAGTTGCTCAGGCTGCCACGGCATAGACCCAACACAGGTGGGAGAACATCAAAAAACCGCAAAGAGCATTAAACCTATGGCCGTTCGCGTCAATCCCGAGCGCTTCAGCGACAGCGCAAAAAGTGACAAGTGGTTTGGACGTAACTGTCGCTGGACACTGGGCCGTGAATGCACTGCCCAGGAAAAAGGTGATGTCATGACATGGTTAAATCAGTATTAACAAAAGGCAAATAAAGATGAAACCAATACTTAATAAACTACGCTATGCCATCGGCATACTGATGTTGGGCGGCGCACTAAGCCTGGGGCTTTACGGACTCGGTTCCTTGGGCAATCAGTCTTTTGCGGAGGACGACGATGACCATAATAATTCCTCTCAATACCTTAAAACAGAGGGTGGGACTGATCAGAATGGAATAAACCGAGGAGATGAGGACGATTATGATGATGACCATAATAGCAGTTCTCAATACCTTAAGACTGAAGGTAGGGCTGGTCAAAATTTGTTAAATCAAGAGGAGTTGTCGACTAATGCTATTACCTATCAGACCGAATGTGCCAGCTGCCATCTGGCCTACCCCGCGCACTTGCTACCAAAGCGCAGTTGGCAGATAATTATGGCCACGCTACCTGACCACTATGGCGATGACGCTTCTTTGAGTCCGGCGGTGCAGGGTGATATTCTGGCCTACCTCAGCGGCAACAGCGCGGTCAATAATGACCGCATGCTACGCAGAGTTGCTGTCGACAAGACTCCCTTAAGGATCACAGAACTGCCATACTTCAAGGGTAAACACAGGGAAATACCAGAACGTATGGTGAAGGACAACCCCAAAATAAGCTCATTCAGCCAATGCGATAGCTGCCATAAAGGCGCCGCGAAAGGACAATTTGATGAAGATAACGTGGTTATTCCTGGTTTTGGTCGTTGGGACGACTAGTCCTGTATTTGCGGAAAAACACCCAAGTGCAGCACAGGTCAAGGCCTGGGTCGAAGAAGGCATAGTTGTATCCCTTGAATCCATACTTCAGCGGCACAAACTGGGCGGTGAATTACTGGACGCAGAAATTGAGTGGGAAGACGGTGTGCTCACTTACGAACTCAAATGGCTAGATACCCGGGGCCAGCGGCATGAAACCTATGTTAACGCACACACCGGTGCGCTCATTAATGCACCATCCGATGACCATTAAGGCTGGCCAAACGTGAAACTACTACTGATTGAAGACGATATCCAGCTCACCGATGCATTGCAACCTATGCTTCGCAAAGCAGGCTACGCAGTTGAAATTGCACACGATGGCATTGAGGGTGAGTTTCTTGGCAACGAACTGCAAGCAGACCTTATCGTTCTGGATCTCGGATTGCCGGGCAAAGGCGGCCTGGACGTACTTGCTCACTGGCGCGCAGCGGGCAACCACACGCCCGTACTCATACTCACCGCCCGCGATGCCTGGCATGAGCGGGTGCTGGGCCTCAAGGCAGGTGCCGATGACTATCTGGGCAAACCTTTCCACACCCAGGAGTTACTGGCGCGACTTGAAGCCATCAGCAGACGCCACGCTGGCCAGGCTGACAATCAACTCAACTGGCGTGGCGTTTGCCTGGATACCGAGCGTCAACAGGCAACAACAAGGGATGGCAGCATTGTTGAACTTACCGCCATTGAATTCCGATTACTGCGCTACCTCATGCAACACCCACTTGATGTGCATTCCAAAACCCGCCTTAGCGAGCATATTTACGAAGAGGAGCAGCTTAAAGACAGCAACGTCATTGAAGTATATATCAATCACCTGCGCCAGTATTTCGGCAAAGACTTTATTGAAACCCGACGCGGCCAGGGCTATCGGTTGGCTGTGGACTTCACCCCGTGATTTCGTTGCAACATCAATTACGTCGTCAGTGGATGATCACACTTATCGTTATTATGTTGCCAATGTTATGGCTTGCCGATTTTGGTGTGCGCCAGCTAACCACCCACACTGTGCTCAGTCGTTTGCAACACGACGGGGACAGCCTGATTGCCGCCATGAGCCAGAATGCCAGCGGCCAATGGCAACTGGACGAAAGTCGACTTGGCTCCCTGTATCAGCGGGTTTATTCCGGTCACTATTTCAGGATCCGTGATGGCCAAGAAACAGATTTACGCAGTCGCTCACTGTGGGACAAACAAGCACCCACCATCGAGCTTGCTACTGGCGCCGATAAAACCTGGCAGCAACAAGGCATTCATGGTGACCAACTGGACGAACAATGGCTAAGCTGGGCCAAGGGCATTCGTGTCCAGAAACATGATTTCGTCCTCTGGGTCGCGGAAGATATTGCTCCCTTAAACAGTCAACTCAATTATTACCGTCTCACCGCTGTGGCACTGCTTATTCTGGCCTTGTCCATGCTGATGCTGATCCAACGGAGGCAGTTAAACCTTGCCTTTGCGCGACTGGCCCCCCTGCAAAAACAACTGCGGGAACTGCGATTCGGTGAATGCGATGACTTGAACGCCACATCTGGCGCTTACCCACAGGAAGTACAACCTCTGGCGGAAGAAATCGACCGCCTGCTCAAACTGCTGCAACAGCGAGTAAGCCGCTCCCGGAATGCGTTGGGCAATCTTGCCCATGAAATGAAGCGCCCACTGCAACAATTAAAAATGTTAGCCGAAAAGCTCGATCCTGTTCACCAAACAGAGCAAAGTGATGCTCTGTTAAGGCTGAGTCGTTTAGTGGAGCGAGAACTTAAACGGGCACGTATTGTGGGCATGTCCTCACCGGGACGACAACTCAGACTCGCTGATGATTTGCCACCACTGCTGCAGATACTGACCAAAATGTATCCCGCGGCACACGTCCATGCTGACTATAAAAAAGAAGCGGTACTGCCCCAGGATCACGATGATTTGCTGGAATTACTGGGGAACCTGCTCGATAATGCCTGCAAATATGCAGGAGGTGATATTGCGCTGACCATCCATACCTATCAAACCCAAGACAAGCAATGGGGCTGGCTAATACGGGTCTGCGACTTAGGTCCCGGCATACCCCAACCTTTACGGGAGCATTTACTACAAAGGGGAGCACGATTAGACGAGCATAACATCAAGGGCAACGGGCTTGGGCTTGCAATCGTCAGCGATATTGTCGAAAGTTACGCTGGCGAACTGACATTAAGCGCCAACGTTCCCCAGGGCTTGTGTATACAGGTGCGACTCCCGCAATAACGGTGACAAAAGGGGCCGCTGCAAGTTAAACCGATTTATCTGCTAGGTGCCTTTCCACTGCTATGATTTTAATATTTTACCAGCCAAATCGTTCAGCCCCTTATTGACGGTTTGACCTATCCCCCTGACCTTGAATAAGCATATCGAATGGCTCAGTGAAACCTACCTATCGAGCGACATAATACTTTTTTATTTTTTCTAAAAAATTTACCAGTGTCATTACAATTACTAGGTAAACTTTAACCTACTTCAATTTGGTCATTCAGCTTTTATCACTCTTGAATTATGCGTTATATTGCTTTAGACTTTATTTTTATTGAACGCTCGATTAATAAAAAACATGCCCAAAATTGGAATGAAACCTGTCCGTCGTCAACAGTTAATAGACGCCACCATTGAATCAGTTGCTGAGCTGGGATTACAAGCTACAACTATCAATAGTATAAGCAAAAAAGCGGGCTTATCGTCGGGCATTATTAGCCATTATTTTGGTGGCAAGCAGGGCTTGATTGAAGCCACGGTGCGTTATTTATTAACTAGCTTAAAGCATGAGTTGTTCGAACGACTCACTCACACCACAACGCCAGAGCAAAGGTTAATGCTGATTATTGAAGCAAACTTTGCTCGGCTACAGCTACGCAGCGATACCACTAAAACTTGGTTAAGTTTTTGGGCGCAATCGATGCACGATGTAGAATTGCATCGCTTACAGAAGGTAAATAGCAGGCGACTTTTTAGTAATTTAGCCAGTTCATTTAAACAATTAATGAGCGACGATGACGCCAAGCTTGCAGCTGAGCTAAGTGCTGCAACGATCGACGGCTTGTGGTTAAGGGCTGTACTAAATAAGTCTGATCAAGATCAATTTGCACACTGTGAACGCCTAGCAAAACACTATGTGAATTCACTTATCAAACAATATGGAGCCTAATGTGACGACGCCAGTTTATCAAAATTTTATTAATGGCCATTTTTTAGCAAATCAAAGTGGCGAAACGTTTGCGGTTAAAAATCCTGCCACCGATGCAGTAATTTATCATGTTGAAGTCGCTGATGGATTTATTCAAAGCGCCGCAATTCAAAGCGCTCAACAAGGTTTTGCTGCCTGGTCCGCCATGATGCCCATTGAACGTAGCCGTATTTTATTAAAAGCCGTGGCTTTGCTACGTGAGCGTAATGATGAACTGGCAAAAATTGAAGTGCTTGATACCGGTAAACCCTGGCAAGAGGCACAGTGTGTTGATGTACAAACCGGCGCGGATGTTATTGAATACTTTGCAGGGCTCGCCCCAGCACAAGTTGGTCAGCAGCAAATGGTCGGCGAAGATTTTTATTATACCCGTAAAGAACCCTTAGGTATTTGCGCCGGCATTGGTGCGTGGAACTACCCACTGCAAATTGCCTGTTGGAAGTCAGGCCCAGCCCTTGCTGCGGGTAATGCCCTTATTTTTAAGCCTTCAGAAGAAACCCCATTAGGCGCGATTAAATTGGCTGAAATTTATACCGAGGCAGGTGTGCCCGCTGGCGTATTTAACGTTGTGCAGGGCGCGGCTGAAGTGGGCCAGTGGCTAACCCAAAGCCCTGATATTGAAAAAGTGTCCTTTACCGGCGAAGTGGGCACAGGTAAAAAAGTGGTTGCCAGTGCCGCGGGCTCTCTTAAGGATGTCACCATGGAGCTGGGAGGTAAGTCACCATTGTTGGTATTTGATGATGCCGATGTATCCCAAGCGGTTGGCGCGGCGATGCTGGGCAATTTTTACACCCAAGGGGAGGTTTGCACTAATTGCACCCGTATTTACGTACACAAAAATATTTATCAGGAATTTATTGCTGAGCTTAAAACCCGCACCGAACAAAACATTATTGCTGGCGACCCCCTCGATCCTGAGGTTAATTTTGGCGCGCTTATTTCTAAAGCTCATCACGGTTTAGTCATGAGCTATATAGATAAAGGTATCGCCGAAGGTGCGACACTGTTAACCGGCGGTAAAGCACTATGCCCCGACTCTGCACCCAAAGGTTACTTTGTGGCACCGACTGTGTTTATCGACTGCAGCGATGACATGACTATCGTCAAAGAAGAGATCTTTGGCCCGGTCATGAGCGTGCTGGTTTTTGATGACGAAGACGATGTCATTCGCCGTGCTAACGACACGCACTTAGGCTTAGCGGCTGGCGTATTTACCCAGGATATTAAACGGGCTCATCGCGTTACGCATCGACTGCAAGCCGGTATTTGTTGGATCAACAGTTATGGTAATTCACCAGCAGAAATGCCAGTAGGCGGTTATAAACACTCGGGAATTGGCCGCGAAAACGGTATTGAAACCCTAGATCACTATACCCAAACCAAATCAATTTATGTGGGTATGAGCAACATAGAGAGCCCATTTTAATGACAAAAACAACATATGATTACATCATAGTCGGCGCAGGCTCTGCAGGTTGTGTGTTGGCCAACCGACTATCCCAAGACCCAAGTAACTCTGTTTTACTGCTCGAAACTGGCGGTAGCGACAAAAGTATTTTTATTAAAATGCCAACGGCCTTATCCATACCGATGAATTCTGATAAATACGCGTGGCAGTTTCATACTGAATCTGAGCCGTATTTAGATAACCGCAAAATGCATTGCCCCCGCGGCAAGGTGCTGGGCGGCTCATCGTCTATTAATGGCATGGTTTACGTACGGGGCCACGCCAAAGATTTTGACCAATGGCAACAGCACGGCGCCAAAGGGTGGGATTATCAATCTTGCTTGCCGTATTTTCAAAAAGCGGAAAAATTTTATTTAGGTAAAGATAGTTATCGTGGCGATAAAGGCCCGTTAGGGGTGAATAACGGCAATGAAATGGCCAACCCCCTGTATAAAGTCTTTATTAAAGCCGGCCAGCAAGCAGGTTATGCTGCCACTGACGACTACAATGCGGGTCAGCAAGAGGGTTTTGGCCCCATGCATATGACAGTAAAAGACGGGGTACGCAGCTCTGCCAGTCGAGAGTATCTTGACCCGGTTAAATCCCGTAGCAACTTAACCATAGTCACCGGTGCCTTGGCTGAAAAAGTATTGCTTGAAGGTAAAAAAGCCGTTGGCGTTGAGTACAGTGTTAATGGCAGCAAAGTGACAGTCAAGGCGAGCAAAGAAGTGGTATTAAGTGCAGGCTCCATTGGCTCACCCCACTTATTACAGCTTTCAGGCATTGGTGATAGCGATACCCTAAAAGCCGCCGGTGTTGAGGTTAAACATCACTTACCGGGTGTTGGGCAAAATCTGCAAGACCACTTGGAATTTTATTTTCAATATAAGTGTAAGCAGCCCATTACCTTAAATGGCAAACTTGGCCTGATTTCAAAAGGCTTGATCGGTGCCCGTTGGTTATTTAGCCGCAGTGGCCTTGGGGCAACAAATCACTTTGAGTCCTGCGCGTTTATTCGTTCAAAACCAGGGATTGAATGGCCTGATATTCAATATCACTTTTTACCCGCGGCAATGCGTTATGATGGTAAAAGTGCGTTTGCTGGCCACGGTTTTCAGGTGCATGTGGGTCATAACAAACCCAAAAGCCGCGGTGCGGTGACGATTAAGTCAGCCGATCCGACGGTTGCGCCAAAAATTCAATTTAACTACTTACAACATCAAGATGATATTGAAGGGTTTAGAGCCTGTGTTCGCTTAACCCGAGAAATTATCGAGCAAAGTGCGTTCGATGAATATCGCGATGATGAAATTCAGCCTGGTAAAGCGATACAAACAGACGAGCAAATTGATGCCTTTGTGCGCCAGACAGTTGAGAGTGCGTACCATCCTTCGTGTTCTTGCAAAATGGGTGAAGATGATATGGCAGTCGTTGACTCAAACACCCAAGTTCGCGGTATTAGCGGGCTGCGCGTGGTGGATTCGTCAATCTTCCCAACCATACCCAACGGTAATTTAAATGCGCCAACTATTATGGTGGCAGAAAAAGCGGCAGACCTGATTTTAGGTAAGCCGCCTCTGAGCAAATCCCAGGCAAGCGTTGCCGTAGCAAACGACTGGCAAACTGTGCAGCGTAGTTCGACGATCTAGAGGCAAAGCATTGGAGTTCCTTTGCCTCTAGCGGCAAAGGAGAGGGGTATATAACCAGGCCACCAGCAGTGTATATATGCTGTAGGACTTTCTGTGACGCCCAGAATAAGTTATTTTGGGTACGTCAATGCAAGGCTAAAATACGGAGAAATGATGAAATATTATTACTTATTTTGGGGAGGAAATGATGACTTTATGGCTTAATGCAGGCATTATTTTTACCCTGCTGGCAATTATTGTTATTTTATTTAAGTGGGGAAATGTAAGGGTTGTAGGCGTTACGCCGGTTAGAACCTTTACCTTTATTGCTATTTTATTTACCTCGGGCCTGGATGTTGGCTTGATTATGTTTCCACTGACTGAGTTTGCTGGTTATGCAGACATAAAAGCAAGCCCGGAGTATGCGTTTGCCAATCCAATGGCCATTGAATTTGCTTATTGGGGCTTTCTCATCTGGGGATTTTACTTTGTTACGTGCTTTTATTTCTGTGTAATAGAACCTAAGGTGAAGTTTTTCGAAATTCCTTGGGTTAAGTTCATCAATAATGTGGTCATTATTGGCACTTGTGCCTTTACTGCCTTCTTACTACTCTCTAATCTGCCCTGGTATTTACCCGCCATAGGCGATGGCGAGTCAGTTATTCCAACCTTCTATTTAATTGTCTTGGCAGCGATATGCTTTTCTGTGTATTCAAGCACTGACATTAAATACGTACGTTTTTTAAGTATCTCTACCACTTGGTTATTTATGGCATTAATTGGCTTTATGTGGCTAGGCGCGTTTATGGGCAGTGACAGTCACGTGTCGGCATTTACCGATAATATAGCGTTGATAGGTAGCTACTTTGGCAATATTAATGATTTTGTGTTGCCGCTGAATGCTTACCATGAGTTCTACTTATTTTGGTGGTTTGCATGGAGCATTATGATTGGTCAATTTACCTCCCGCTTTGTGGGGGGATTAAAAACCTACCAGGTATTGGCTGCGATGTTAATTTTTCCTTCCATTCCCATTGCAGTTTGGTTTAGCGTACTTTACCAATACCACGAAGCGGGTATTCCTACCGCTGGTTTGAAGAACTTTGCTATGGCCTTTGTGGGTATCGTATTTGTGATCAATTCACTTGATTCCCTTATTCGTTTATACACAGATAACTTAAATATGACCGTTAAGCGTTTAGGTAAAGTAAACTATATGGCTTTAAATATTGTTGCACTTTCCTTGTTAACCCTATTATTTCAACTGGAATTTTTACAAATTCAGTGGGTAGGTGCATTAGTGATTGGACTGTTTTTTGGTTGCGCCGCTTTTATCGCATATAGCAAATTTAACACGGTCAGCAATATAGTGAGTTCACCTGAAGACAACGAAATTGACTACACAAAAATTGAAAAGGCTAGCTAAATGAAGCTATGAATTAGCCATCACAATACAAAAAAATCACCTGCAGTTACACTTTTTCAACATCTGCATCAGCTGGTCAACGACGCAGGTGTGTCTTATTATACCTGTAACGGTATGATCCAGCCCCTAACTCAAGACAGCCTTGATCCTTCATTTGATGGCACCCGCAGCGGTGTGGGTGTGGGGTTATCAAATGTTAGTTTGGCTGATGACACTAAAATCAAATGGGGTACGCGGATTTAAAAGTGTGCGCCTCGCTGCAGAAATATCAGTCAACATTCTCAACACCATAAATTTATAAAAATTAATATCGCTGATTTTAGACGCCAAAGACGATAAACACCTCTAGCACTATAGCTTCAACCAGAAAGTTCAACTTTTACCTTCCAACTTTATTTTTATTTTTATTTTTATTGAACGATCAATTAACCAAGTTTGATTTTAATTGAATGATCAATTAACATCGGCCCGCTTAAGAAATGAGTCCCATGTAATGTGGATCTTCACTAATACACACTAAACAGGATTTTTTATGAACACTTATGTGCCTATGAAGCAAAGTTTAATCGCATTATCTGTACTCTCAGCAATATCTATTACCTCGTTGCCAGCAATGGCTCAAGAAGCTCAAGAACAACAAGCAAAAACTGAAAAACAACAAGAACCAGTAGAATCTATTGTTGTGACCGGCCGCAGCGTTTCTTACGCCAACAGCGCCTCATCTGCTGAAATGAAAAGACAGCAAACGCCAATGACAAGCCCTTTGGCTTTAATTGATAACCTGCCAGGCGTGCTGGTAACTGAAGGCGACCCCTTTGGTTCCGATGAATGGTCAACCAGTATTTCAATCCGCGGCTTTGAGTTGAGCCTAGCCTCTCAGCAAATTGGTATGACTGTTGATGGCATATCTAACGGTAATTCAAACTACGGCGGCGGAACTAAAGCCAGCCGCTATATCGATACCGAAAATTTACGCGCCACAGAAGTATCTCAGGGTACAGCTGACATAAGCTCTCGCTCAAACGAAGCCCTAGGCGGCACGCTAGACTTTACGACTATACTTCCAGCGTTATATGAGAAGTTGACGGTAAGCTCCACCTTAGGCAGGGCAATCGCATTAAAATATTTGTAGCAGTTTCAGCAAGTAATCATTATCCCAACCTGCCATTTGCCGCTTAATCTTAATACCTACCTTATTATCATTATCTGACGTTAATAAATTCAAAGATATGTGGCGTAATATTGCCATGTTTTGATCTGCATATCCTTGACGAATTCGACAATGATCTTCGTCAAATGCCATATCTAATCTCCAGTGAAGATTATTCTCTACACCCCAATGAGCACGTACATAGTGAGCAAATTTCTCTGCATCGTTATGCTTAACGCTACTAATAAAGTATCGCGTTTCTTCTGACCATTCGTTCGCAAGAAATCTTCTTGATTTGACGCTAACAATACTGGCAAGGTGTGGGTGAGTATGATGCTCAGTAAGCCAGTCAATTCGGTTGCAGGAAGTCACTGTTCTTTCTTCAATACGGCCATGCCCTGAATCAATACTCTTATAAGTATTTAACGTGCCCTCATAACTTTTAGGGGTATTTTCAAAGAATAAAATCACATCATCATGTAGGGTGCTTTGATTTCCTTTCAGTGCGGTTAAATAATCAGCGCCTTTACTCACGATCAGTTCAGCCGATTTCTTTTGTGTGTTTAATGCATCGGTTGTGATGATACTGCCTGTGATGTCTAAGTTTTTGAGTAGGGAAGGTAAGGCGGTTATTTCATTCGATTTTTCATCAACTTTCACTTGTCCAAGTGCCAGCTGATTATCATGTGACCATGCGCTAACCATATAAATAGCTGATTTATTAGATGACTTATCATGAGTGCGTCGAAGGCATTTACCGTCAATAGCGATCACATCGCCCGTGACATTTTTTACTATCTCTTTGATCCAGCTAGAAAAACAGGTTTGAAATTGCTCAGGATCAATTAAGGAAAAAATACGTCCCAAAGTATCATGAGACGGAATACCATTTTCTAGGGATAAATATTGTTCAAACCAAGTGCGTTTAATGTTGGCAAATTTTTCAATGGCAACCCAGCCATCACAGCCACAGATAACGGCACATAGGGTAATAAAAAAGATGTCATCTAATTTATGTAATTGTTTTCTTAGAAGACGAGGATCTTCAATGTCTTTGAAATGTTCGATAAGTGTGGGCTTGTATTTGGTCATATTACGTCGCGTAAAGCGAAGTAATAGATCAAATTAGGGGATCTGTGTCAAGCCATTTTTAATGCGATTGCCCTGCCACCTTAGGTGAGTACAATGCCAATAAAGTATATCTTCGCTACGATACCGGTGAGATTGCCAAAGACACCTTTGCCTGGGTTTCTGTATCAAGTCAGCAAAACGATGACTATATGGGCGGTTCAGTCACTAACTCACGTGATCATGCTGAGGGTAAAATAATATCTCGCATTGGTGAAGTCGATTTAACCGGTTATATCAGTTATGACGATGCTCAGGAATATACTTACCAACGTGTGTATGGCTTAGCACAATATGAGCAAACTCCTGATTGGGATGGGTTAACTAAAGATTTTTCAGGCGTGCCTTATCAAGACCAAGTCTTCCGTGAAACCTGGATTACTGAGCGTGAAAACCTGTTCGGTTACTTAAAAGCAGATTTCAAATTGGGTGATGTGGCTGTTAGTTCTAACGTTTATTACCACGAGAATAAAGGCACAGGTAAATGGATGCCCTACTACATGGTTGATGTCATCGATGATGGCGCGGGTAATCCACACTCAGAGCTAGACAATTCAAACACCATATACGGCGGCGCGTCCCAGGGTACAATTTATTTTGTTAATAAAGCCGGTGACTCACTTTCGCCCATCGATGGTTGTGCCAGTTCTATTGGCGCCCCCTATGGCGGTGGTGGAGCAGCAGTTGATCCAGGTTGCTACGAGCAAGGCGCTATGCCAGTCAGCTCAAATCGTCACAGTAATTACAACAAGAAGCGCTATGGCGTAAACGCTGACCTGATATGGAACACCACCATCGCAGGTATGGACAATACTGTACGCGGTGGTTTCTGGTATGAAGATTACCAGCGTGATGAAAACCGTAGCTGGCACAAAACCATTGATGCCGCGACAAGCCCTCGCTACGAGAGTAATCCTTACTGGATCCAGTACAGCCGTGAGTTTCCGGTCGAGACCTTGATGTACTACGTGGAAGACGAAATTGATACTGGTTTTGCCAAAGTTCGCCTGGGTGCAAAGAAGTTTAACGTTGATGTAACTAAAGAAGACCAATTTACGCCAGCCAATGACTTAAGTGTATCTTCTGACTCGGACGTCCTAATATCAGCCGGTTTTGTTGCCCCTTTGCCCTTGCGTGGCCTAGAAGTGTTTGGTGGTTATGCAGAAAACTTTGCAGCCATTAAAGATGCAGTGTTAGAGCGTGACGATACGGACTTGAGCTTAGTTGAACCTGAAACGGCAGATAACATTGACCTTGGTCTGCGTTATTCAACCCCTGGTTTCAACGCGAGCATCACCTACTACGACATCAAGTTTGAAAACCGTATTACCTTCGTGAGTAATGAAAGTGTTAATGGTATTGATTTCTTAGAAGCGGCTGCCGGAGGATACGTCAACGACGGTGGTATTGAGTCCAACGGTATCGAAGCGTCTATTGATTATAATCTAACCGATAATCTAGGCATTTACGTTTCGTATACCAAAAATGATGCAACCTACACGGACAAAGACTTCCGCGGTAATACCGTATTAGGCAGTGCTGAAGACATGGCGGTAGTTAGCTTTGATTACACTAAAGGTGACTTATACGCTGGCTTTAGCACCAAATACGTCGGAGAGCGCTACCTTGACCAAGCAAATACTCAGGAAACTGACTCTTACATAGTGAGTGATTTGTATATAGGTAAAACGGCATATGATCTTGGTGAAGCCATCGAAAGTATGGAATTAAGTTTCACCATAAACAATGTCTTTGACGAAGAATATCTGGGTACTATTGCGTCAAATGCTGGTTGGATTGGTGCCCCTCGTATAGCAGCACTGAACGTTAAATTCGTTATGTAACAAACGTTAAACTCGTCTTGTAACACAACCTTAATAAGCCACATGCAATAATATTGCATGTGGCTTATTTTATGGCTGGCCAAAAAAGGTAAGACTCCCCATGTTAAGATTATTAGCACTATCTAGTTTATTGTTCACCGCTGTGGTCTATGCCAAGGCACCAAGCCGTATTTTGTTTGGCTCCTGTTCCCATCAAGATAAAGACATTCCCATTTTCAAGAGTATTATTGAGGATGACCCTGAGATTTTTATTTTTCTTGGGGACACAGTTTATGGCGACACTCAAGACATGAATGTGTTGCGCCGCAAATATCAAAAACTCGGCGCAAAGCCGGGTTTTAAGCAACTAAAAGAGCAGGCTGAATTAATCGCGATCTGGGATGATCACGATTTTGGCATTAACGATGGAGGTAAAGATTACCCCCAAAAAGAAGCCTCTCGCGAGATCATGCTGGATTTTTGGCAAGAGCCTGAAATTTCCCCGCGCCGTACCCGTGAAGATGGTATTTATACATCTTACCTCTACGGTGAAGGCGAACAAAGTATTCGTGTTATTTTACCGGACTTGCGCTGGAACCGTAATGCCATCGCCCATGTATCACCCGACGAATATACCAGTAAACGTAAACTATGGGGCGCTAAATGTGAATTGGCAAAAACAAGATCCCCTTATCACGCTGGGGCTTTATGATGAAGCGGGTGACGTGGTTAACGAACACCGTTTTAGGCTCTCAACGCTTGAAGCTTATTAACATTTAAATTGAATAAGGAATATATGCCAAAATTAGGAATGGAAGTCATGCGTCGTCAGCAGTTGATCGATGCCACGATTGAGGTGGTTGCAGACGTTGGCCTAGATGGCGCGACAATTAATCTTATTTCTCGTCGCGCTGGCATGTCATCGGGCATTATCAGTCACTATTTTGGCAGTAAACAGGCGCTTATTGAAGCTTCTGTTCGCTATCTACTGACCCAACTTAAAATGGAGCATTCGCCGGATAGTCCCTATGAACGTTTAATGAAAATTGTTGATTTGAACTTTTCAGATATGCAGCAGGCAGATTCAAGTACTAAAACGTGGATGAGCTTCTGGGGCAGATCAATGCATGACCCTAAACTCTACCGCTTACAGGAAGTCAATAAACGCCGTTTAGTGAGCAATTTACGTTATAGCTTTAAACAATTATTAGACCCACACAGTGCCAGAGAAGCGGCCGAAGTGACAGCGGCATTAATTGATGGTTTTTGGTTACGCTGTGCACTCAGTCGCACCAATAAAGAGCGCTTTAAACAAGCAAAAAGTCACTGTCAAAAATACATAAACGACCTACTTAAACTGCACGGTGTTCGTTAAACATTGCCAATATAAAGGGTAGTTATCGTTACCAATTGCCTCTACATTTCTTTTCCACTAATTCTATATTTTATGACGAATCGTTTTGAAACATTACTAAACCAAGATACATTTAACATAAAAAAGAATTAAGGATATGATATTGCTTGAATTTCATGAAAACCAAAAGCAATTAACTACTGAAAGGAAGGGTCGATTTTTATTTTTCCCTGTGTGTATTTCGCTACAAAATAGTCGACTGACTGTAGTGTGAAATTCGGATACATGTGGCTCAATAATACTGGGACATCAGAGGTTTTGCTTAAATGCAACGAGTAGCACTAATTACAAAACATGAAAAAGCACGTTGGATAGCTCCGTATCTGGCGCCGCTAGGTTACGCAGTATTTGAATCTAGTATGTTCGATACCGACATTTTAGGTACATTTTCTGGTGAAGTGGAACGTACATTGTCACCCATGGATGCAGCATTAACCAAAGCCAAAAAGGCGTGTGAGCTAACAGCCACAGATTGGGGTTTGGGCAGCGAAGGGAGTTTTGGCGGTGGGCCCGCACCAGGTATGATCAACTGGAACGAAGAACTGTTATGTCTGTATCAAGCGTCAACCGAGATTGCAATTTATGCCCATGCTGCAGGCCCAACATCTGTTCAAGAATTGACGCTGAATGGCAGAGTGCCATTAAAACAAAAACTGTTATTACTTCCTAAGCAGCGCTGGATTTTACGAACTGATCAAGGTGTTCAAAAAGGTCTTTGTGCCGAACAACTATTAGACAGATTAGAGCAGATTACCGGTACGTCTCAAAAAATAAAAATCGAGCCTGACTTGCGTGCTATGCACTGTCCTGAACGCCAACAAATGATTACAAAGGCTGCAGAGGATTTAGTGAGACGCTTATCAGAAACCTGCCCACAATGTCAGGCATTTAACTTCGTAGTCAAAGAAAAACAGTCTGGATTACCCTGCACTTTATGCACTCTTCCAACAGAGCAAGCTAAATCATGGACACGTATTTGCGATGGTTGTGGTTGTCGTCATGACGAAGTCGTACAACAAAAAGGTGCTGATCCGGCCCATTGTCAATATTGTAATCCTTGAGTAAATAACATGAGTCAAAACTACCAAACCTCTATTCTGTTCGGTGAAAATAGCGTGTCACAAGCCGTGAGTCTGTTACAAAAAGGCGAGTGTGTTGCCTTGCCCACCGAAACGGTTTACGGGCTGGCCGCTGACGCATCGGATATCATCGCCGTAAATAAAATTTTTGAAGCCAAAGGACGACCCAAAAACCATCCGTTAATAGTACATATACCCGATGTATCACACCTTGAAAACTGGGCAAAATCGATCCCAAACACCGCCTACAATTTAGCAAAACAATTTTGGCCTGGACCACTCTCACTGCTACTAAAAAAAGCAGATCACGTGCCTTATGAAGTAACGGGGGGATTGGATACCATTGCCTTACGAGTACCTGCACATCCATTGTTTTTAGAGGTATTAACCCAGCTAAATGTAGGGCTTGCAGCACCTTCCGCCAATCGTTATAAACAACTGAGTCCGACCATTGCCGAGCAAGTCATGCAGGGATTAGATGGCCGAATTGCCGCTGTTTTAGACGGGGGTTCATGTGAACATGGATTAGAGTCCACCATTCTAGATTTAGTCAGTGAAACACCGCGAATACTTCGTTCTGGACCTATTACTCAACAACAACTTGAAACTGCTATGGGCCAAATTATCAACACACCCAAAAATCATATTGAAGTCGTGCCAGGTAATGTCGAAGCCCATTACCAGCCAAACACTCCATTACGCATTATGTCTTCTAAGCAGTTGCTGATAGAAATAGATAGGCTGAAGCACACAGATTGTCATTTTGTGGTGTGGTCAGACGCCGTTATCCAACAATCTAAAAAGACGCATGCTCCATCTTCTCAATGCTCTTACTTAGGAAACGATGCGGCGAATTATGGACGTAAATTATACGTGACCTTATACCAAGTTGATCAGACTCGCCCAACTCAAATCATAGTTGAACAACCACCACAATCTGATGCATGGGCAGCAGTCAACGACAGATTGTCACGGGCGGCCCAGTAAAACCTGCAGACACTTAATTTAGTTAACCTGAACTAGGGTTAGTCTTTGTACCCATAATAATTTCCAAGGATGGTTTTTAAACGACCATCTTGTTTCATATCATGAATGACTTTATTAACTTGATTGATAAAACGAATATTTTTTGGCGTTGAATGGCACAAAATTTGATCTTCAACAGACGCGATTGGACTTGTTGGATCGTAATTTAAAGACGCCAGTTCTTCGGGTGGTAAATTAAGACTCAGATCAAGGTAATAATCAGCAAAAGCCTCTACCCGACCTAGTTTTAACATGACTCTTGCATTAGTAGAGCTTTGTACCGTCAATGCATTGGCATGGGTTAATATTCGTTGGTTATTGCCATAAGCATAGCCTCGTATTAAGGCCAGCCTTTTGCCTTTAATGTTTTTTTCATTCAGAGCTGGGGCAGAAAAATTAAACAGATAAGCATTAGCCATATTAAAAGATTCACTGACTAACACAATAGATTAAAAAGAAAATCCGCCACATTTAATACAAACCTCTAGTAATACCACTTAAGTGAATACGCCCAATGTGAGCCATTTTTATGAGTGTATACACAACTTTACCCTAGTAGATAATGTCTCTCTAGACAGAATAAACACTATCCCAAAACGAGCCACTCATCAGTCGACTGCAGGAAATGGCTTTCAGTAGCTTCTCATCAACACGTGTAAACCTGTTCTTATTGCCTAAATGTGTTAATTCCACCATACCAACCTAACACTTGCCCCTACCAAAGCATCTCAAAAATCAGCTCGTTACTCGTGATACTGGTTCGCAGTAAGATTTATACCATCTGGCGTGAAAAATGCTAATTAAAAAATGCTAATTAAGTGCTAACTAGGAAAATTGACTAATAGAATTTAACTCCGCAATCAAAGCAATGGCATGACGACCGTTAGTTTGATGGCGGCGTTGATTAGCGGCAATAGTGGGTTCACAAATGAAGTTACTTGTTTTGATTGGAATATGTAGTTGTTTAAGCGGTTGCGCCTTACCCCTTGAAATGATGGCAATAAGCGGCATAAGTTACCTTGCCACCGGCAAATCTTTGTCTGACAACGCTTTCTCTTTGGTGACTAACCGTGATTGTGCTTTGCATCGGGTCATGACGAACGAAGCCATTTGTGCTGAAAACACACTACCAACTAGTGATACAAACGATGAGTTTCTGTTAGCCCGTTCTGAAGTGTCAGACACAATAAAAACGGAGGTAACAACTGCAAAAAGCACCTTCAATTCAGTACCAGAAGAATATGAAGATTTGCCATCTACTGTTATAGCCACGTTTAACACCGCAAATACACCTGATTTTTCAATCGCTATAGAAGAGACTAAGACACCATTAACAGAGCACTTATCTGCTCAGACATTTGCCGTGGTAGGCAGTTTTAACAACTATCAATATGCCCAACGTCGAAATGATAAATATGTGAACTTTAATCCGCAGATCATTAAAAACCAGGCTGATTCGGCTACCCAATATCGAGTGGTGGTAGGTCCCATTAATCGCAATGATTTTATCGCAGGATTACCCACAATGGTGGGCGCTGAAACGCAATTACCATGGGAAATTGACCTGTGTGTCAATGATATGTCTCCCCCTCCGTGCAATAATACCTACGCGGTGAATACTCTAGAGCAACAGAGTGCAACATGGGTTGCAGCATCTATCACCCCTGAAACACTTACGTTGCGGTAACGAGGGGCATTTATTTTTCATTTCAAAATGGCGTATTGAGTGTTACTCCAGCCAACAACATTATGTTTAAATACACCTTTATTGGCTGCGTAACCTAAAACTACCCCTAAGTTTTGCATATCCATTGGCAATCGTTGTTAACGGGTAAAACCAAGGAACCGTGCATGAGTTGGTTATTAAAAATTGTGGTGCTGTGTTTAACGCTTGGAGTGTTCTCATATTCCTATGGGGCGGATAGCGTTAACCTGCTGGTAATGATAGAAGACGCGGATAAAAACTCCATCCCTAGGGGTAGTCGTATTAATAAGCGAGTTCATGCCAGTATCAGTCAGCAACTTAATCACATCGCTGATGTGTATGATGAAACGAGCATCACTTTAGATAGGTTTAAACAAGGGCGTGTGCGTCGTACTGATGCGGAACTGTTTGACATCGCGCGTTCAATCACTCGGCCCCCCATTGATATAGTGGTGATACTGAGCACCTATGCATCGGTAACCACTAGCGATTATGCAAAAAAGGCCCGGGCACGAGTTGCAGGGCGTTTGTTAAATGCTAAGTCTGGAAAATTATTAGATAACTTTGAAGTGCAAAGCCCTCGAAGTTGGGCAATACCCTACGCCTGTGACAAACAAACTTGTATTCTTGAAGAAATAGGTGATGAGGCCAAAGTCTTAGGTGACGAATTAGGTATGATCTTAGCTGAAAAATTGAATTGGCTTCTAAATCCAGATACAGCTAACGACGGCTCTGCCTCAACACTAGAAATGTTCAACGACTACTACCTAGAATTTGATGGTTTTAGTGCACAGGATATGGCACGCATTGAGGAGTATTTACTGGTGTTTTCGGGTTACATTTCCCATCGCCCTACACAGCAGCGCCATACCCGCACCACTTTGCTATATCGCTCCACTATTGGCACTGCAAAACTCAGTAGAAACATGGTTAAAGTGTTGGAGGAGTTGAATATGCGAGCCACCCTTAATTTCGAAGGTAACGCGTTTAATGTAAAACGTATTACCCTAAGGGGTGAAAACACCACTCGGGATATTGCCGATGGCTGGTAATATGCCTGTTTTGCAAATACTGCGAAAAATGCAAAAAATACAAAATTTGTTTTCATTATTTTTAATAACAGAAAAATAACCAACACGAGTAATCTTAAAGCAACTATGGCGCGCACTATTAAGCTCAAAAAAAACAGACCACAAACAGGCTATATATTGGGTCTATTTTGCCTATTGGTACAAATGAGTGCTGCCGCTGAACGCTGGCAAATTGTGGTGTTGCCAGATACAAACTACAACACACCCAACGCACTCCCCACACTTGCAGACTATCACCGCACTATTTCCCAAGGCCTGACCATCGCTTTAACTAACGCTGATTTTGATGTGCTTAATTTACATTATTTAGGCTTACCTAATTGTATGCTCGAAGACTGTTCCACTTTGAGCGACCAAGCCATTCAACAAGCGGCCAAGCGTTCTGGCAAAGAAGTGAATCTCGCCTTGTTGTATCAACTCAATGCATTTAAACAACGTCAACCAGCCTCTCAAAAATGGTATTTTAGTTTATCTGGGCGTTTATTGGATTTACAAAGCGGCGCTCAACAAGACGCTTTTACAGTGGATAACTGGGTCAATTACCCAACCAAAAACTGCATAGGTGATTGTTTGAGTATGTGGGTAAACCAAAACCTAAGTTTACTGGCTCAGGACTTAGGCACGGTACTCAGCGAAAAGCTCGAGGCATTGCCAAGGCGTTTTCACTATAGGTTAAACATAAATGATTTCAATAGCGCCGAAATACAACAAATCGATAGTTATTTAAAAAACATCGATGGTTATGTAGCAGACCTACTATTGAGTGATTCGCAAAATACAAATCTAACGCCAAGCCAAAATATAAACCGCTCATACCAATACATATCCGAGCTAACAGCTTCTGAGTTAGACGATAAGTTAGAAAAACTGAACAGGCAATATGCTCTGCCACTCACGTTTGAATACGATAATACACAACGTCAGTTCGATATAATTCGTACCCAACAAACTGACCCATGGGGCACATTTAGCCAATTAATTACGGATCTATTTCCCAGTTCAGAGCAGAAGGTTGCACCGTTACCAATAACCCAAGAGCCTTCACCGCTAACGGTTATGACTGAGTCACAACAACTTGCAGCCGATGAAAATAAAAAAGCACTCAGAGATCAGCAAATGTGGCAACAAGCTAGCGGGATCAATACATCGGAGAGTTACCAGCAATACCTGACTATTTGGCCTCATGGGCAACATTTCATACAAGCAAAAGCAGCCATAAAAGCGTTTCAGGATGACAAAAACAGCTGGCAGCAGGCATCAAATATAAAAACCAGCCATGCTTTTCAGCAGTATTTAACATCAAAACCCACAGGTAAATATAGAATCCAAGCTAAACAGCAATTGGCTCTGTTACGAGAGCAACAACAGCGAGAACAAAAACAACAAGAAAACAAAACCTTGGCAGATGATTATTATTATCAGCAACAAAACTATCCTGAAGCTTTATATTATTACCAACAAGCCGCAAAGCTTGGAGATGTGTCGTCTCAATACCTATTGGGGAAAATGTATGCAGATGCAAAAGGTACCGAGCAAAACATGCGTCAAGCAGAAAATTGGTATACACAAGCAGCCAAAGATGGCCACAGTAAAGCACAGGCAACACTGGGTTTTATGTATTCAAAAGGTAATGGGGTCAATCAGGACTATTCTCAGGCAGTAAATTGGTATCAAAAAGCAGCACAACAAGGGCACGTGAATGCCCAATACAACCTAGCTTACCTGTATTCACTTGGCCAAGGTGTGGTAAAAGATTATCAACAAGCTGCTTATTGGTATCAAAAATCGGCTAATCAAGGCGATGCCGATGCACAAAACAGCTTAGGAAAACTCTACGAAAGAGGCCTAGGCGTTACTAAAAACTTAGTCAAAGCAAAAAAGCTTTACCAACAAGCTGCCACCCAAGGCAACCAAATCGCCCAGCTCAATCTACAAATGTTGAATAATTAAGGCTTGCGAAATTTCAAGGTCATCCGAGTAGATTCACTAATAGCCATGTATTTGCCCTTTAATTCTGGGTTATCACTGCTGGTAGCAAAGCTAGGAGGCAATCTCCATACTATGTCATCTGCTCCAGGCATGTCTGCTGGGTTCAGATTGACGTCGCTACTATCAACATATTCGAACCCAGCGTCCTGCATATGTTTAATAACGAATGCTTTTTTGAGATAACCTTTTGAACCATTTGCCCATTCATCAGAGGCGTCATCTGGAGCGAGGTGTTGCACGACTCCCACTATGCCGCCTGATTTTAATGCTCGGAAGGCCTCTGCAAGGCTTTTGGTTAGGTATTCCCCGTCACTGCCTAAATATGGCAACAAAATTTTGCTATACCATCCTCCACCAGGCAAGGCTTCAACAACTGTCATATCGGGTTTTATTCCAAAAAACTCAAATACTTGTTGCGGGTGTCTGGCTGGCTATCGCGCCTGAGTTTCGGCTGGCTGCATAGTCAATACTTTAACTAATTCTGTAGCTGAATGAGTGGCTTGCTCTGCCTGCAGTGTAACAACAGCAGCGGTTTCTTGTGCTTTTGTTTCTGACGCAGAATTACAACCAGTCAGTGCGCTGAGTGTAGTAAAAGCGATAAGTGAATAATAAAACATTTTCATGACGGCACTTTTTATTATATGGGTAATTCTAAATTTAACATCAAATAATACAGAGTCAGCATAGAGATACCGAAGTATTACAGAAAGTTACAAATATTAGAGATTATGGGGATTATATTGATATGGAACAGAGCAATATCAATACAGTTTTATTCTATTTTTTTACACTCACACTAGAATCAGACTTCAATCACATCCAGATCCATGTTAAATTTTGTATACATTTTAAAATTTGAATACAAAAATGAAGATCAAAAGCTTTATTTCAGATCTCAGCCTATCCGCCATAAGCGCTGGTTTTATTGCGGTATTAGTAGGCTATGCCAGTGCTTGGGTGATTGTGTATCAGGCCGCTATTGCCGCTGGCGCTAGCCAAGAGATGATTGACTCTTGGATATGGGCTTTGGGTATGAGTATGGGGCTGGGTTGTTTGGGGTTATCACTTTATTACAAACGCCCCATCATCATTGCTTGGTCAACGCCAGGTGCAGCATTGCTGGCCAGCACACTCGGTGGTAATAGTATTGGCGAAGCCATCGGAATTTTTGTATTTGTTGGACTTTTGACCCTGCTAACAGGTCTGTCTGGTTGGTTTGACGCTTTAACTAAACGTATCCCTTTGCCATTAGCGTCAGCCATGTTGGCTGGTATATTAGTCCAGTTTGGGTTGAGTATTTTCACATCATTACAAAGTGACCCGCTTATGGTGGGGATCATGCTTGTCACTTTTTTATTCGCTAAGAGATGGTTACCTCGTTACGCGACAGTTGCGGTGCTGATTGCAGGATTTATATGTGCCTACTCCTTTAACTTAATTAACTTAGAGCAAGTCAGATGGTCGCTGGCAATGCCAGTGTGGACATGGCCAGAATTTAACTTGAGCTTATTAATAGGGGTGGGCTTACCGTTATTTATTGTGACTATGACCTCGCAAAATGTGCCGGGTATAGCTATTTTACGTGCCACTGGCCATAGCCAAGCACCGGTATCACCTATACTCAGTTGGACTGGGGGATTGAACCTGTTGTTTGCGCCTTTGGGGGCGTTCACTTTAAATTTGGCGGCCATCACCGCTGCCATATGCGCCAGTGAAGAAGCTCACCCAGATCCTGATAAACGGTATATTGCAGGTGTATTTACAGGCTTATTTAATATATTGGCGGGTATTTGTGGTGCCACTGTGGTGAGTTTATTTGCAGCTTTCCCTGCTGCCATGATTGCGGCGTTAGCTGGCTTGGCTTTGTTAGGTATCATTGGCGCTAGTTTACAATCGACATTCGAGCAACCAGACTACAGAGATGCGGCCTTGATCACCTTTTTAGTCACCGCCTCAGGGGTGTCTTTTTTTAATATCGCGTCAGCATTTTGGGGTATAACCATTGGGCTTGGCACACTGGCCATCAGCCGTATTGCGAGAAGATGATTTATGACTGATAAACTTATAAATGACAAACAGCCTGCAGAAGCCTTGTATCAGCAATTAAAACAAGATATCCGCGATAATAAGCTGCCTATAGCGAGTCCTTTAAAACAACAACAACTGGCAGCTGACTATGGGGTCAGCCGTATTCCTATACGTGATGTTTTGCAGCGTTTAAAAAATGAGGGTTGGCTAACACAAAGTGGTAAACGTGGGGTTATGGTGCACCCATTAAGCGCTACCGAAGCAGAGGATTTATACATTATGCGGATGTATCTAGAGCCACTTATGCTGAGTCACGCCATGCCAAAACTCAATCACCAAATTTTGGGAAGAGCCACAGATATTCTAGAACAACTCGACCAGCCAAAGTTAAGCATTGCCCAATATGGTGATTTAAATTGGCAGTTCCATGCCTGCCTTTATCATGGGGCTAAAAGGCCAACATTGTTCAACAATATAGCCAACCTACATCAACTTTGTTCACGTTATATTGGCTTTCATTCAGTTGAACTAAACTACAAAAAAACCAGTCAACAAGAGCATTACCAGCTATTAGACGCAATAAAAGCTAAACAACTAGGCAAGGCCAAAGGCATTTTAAAGCAGCACATTAGTGAAGCAGGCAAAATACTCGTGGCCTATCTGCATAAAAACCTGCACTTTTAACGTTTATAGAGAATATATTAAATTTGATCGATAAAACCGTGTTGATCTAACGACCCCTCTAATGCTGCCATACCTGCTGGTAAATCAAGTTTTTGACCAAGTACATTAAAACTAGCACCAAAGGCGTGTAAGGTGCGGAACAAGTTGTGGGCGCGGCATTGTTCGCCCATTTGACCAATACGTACGATATTGGCTCCAAACGAACCGGATATTTCAACTTTGTAACGTTTAGACATAGTGCTGAGTAATTGTTTTCCTTCCACCCCATCAGGCACTTTAATACCCACAACGGAATTCAGGCGAGCGGCAGGTTTAACGTAAAGCGTGAGGCCCATCGCTTCAATCCCTGCTTGCAAAGCTTGTGAACTACGTAAGTGGCGGTCAAACCTTACTTTTAAGGTTTCTGTGCACACCAACCTTAAGGCTTCGTGGATCGCTAAAATCCCAGAAACAGGAGCGGTGTAATGATACGCTTTTTTATACCAAAATTGATCAGCCAATTTAGCGTCTAAACACCAATGACGCAGTTGGTCTGAACGCGACTGAATGTGTTCCCAAGCTTTGCTGGAAAAGCCAATTAAAGATACCCCGGGAATACAAGATAGACCTTTTTGTCCCCCGGTAATCACCGCATCAATACCCCACTCGTCCATATCGAATTCCATCGTACTTAAGGTACAAACGGCATCGACAATCACTAAACAGTTGTGGGCTTTTGCCGCAGCTGCGATAGTGGCCAAGTTATGATTACAAACCGTACTTGATGTTTCGCCCTGCACTATGGTCAATACTTGCGGTCGATGCTGTGCTATATATTCGGCAACTAATTCTGGGTCTGCACTTTGGCCTTCTTCTACCACTAAACGCACAACATTTGCTTCAACACGTTCAGCCATTTCGGCCAATCGATTACTGAAAAAACCATTACATACACTGAGCACTTTACTACCCGGCACAACCAAGTTCGCCACAGCCATTTCCATTGCCGCAGACCCTGGACCCGCCACACCTAAGATATGACCCGTTTCAGTCTGAAATACATAACGAGACATCAACTTAACCTGCTCAATAATCTGCGCCATTGTATCTCCCAAATGATTGATAACAATGCCATTGGCAGCAGCCACTCTAGCCGGAATCGGCACTGGCCCCGCCCCCATCATCAGCAATGGTTCTTCGGGTAAAATACTGTCTAAAGACAAAATACCTTTGGGCGACTTAATACGCACATTTATTCCTTCATATCAATGGATTGGATGAACGTTGGGAGTATATTAAAAACCAACCATGCTCGGCGATAATTTCTGCAGCGGGCTGCCGATCCTTTATATAATATCTATGCAAATTAGCCTCAGCAGAAAATACCGAGGCTAGTATATCAACGTAATACATGCAGAAAATGCTGATGTTTATGATATTGGTCAATTACATCATTAATAATGGTCTGTTTCGACCAGCCCATAATATCGTAATCTTGCCCACCTTCGGCTAAATGCACCTCTGCACGACAGTAAGTATGCTCGTCGGTACTCACAAGTGATTCCTCATTATCCGGAGAAAAACTAGGTTGCAGGTATTTTTCACACTTTACCCCAAAGACAAAAGAATGCTCACTGCCGTGTTGAACATTCAAACTCAACATACCTGATTCATTCACAATCTCAGATTCAACTTGATTACTAGCCAATTCTAGACTGACCTCCTGTAAAGCGGGTCGTACAGTAGTATCAATAAATTTTGTTACTGTTATTTTGTTAGGAAATTGAATAATAGACGACAGTCGCTGTTCCCAACCACTATTGGTCGTGGATGGATGAGGGTGCAAGTTCATCGTCAGGCTGGCCTTTTTATGGTTTTCAATACGTAATGCTTTTATCAGCCCCACCATTGAAATCAACAAAATAATGGCAAAAGGTAAGGCCGTGGCAATAGTCATAGTTTGCAGAGCATTTAGACCACCGGCGGTCAACAATATAGCCGAAACAACCCCGACACCTACAGCCCAATAAATCCGTTGCCATACGGGTGTATCGTTTCTTCCATGGGAGCAGAGCATATCCACCACCATTGCGCCTGAGTCGCATGATGTGACAAAAAACACAATAACCATCAAGGTGGCAATAAAACTCAGAAACCCTTGAAACGGAAAGTTTTCCAAAAACAAAAACAGGGCAACAGGCGCATTGGTGCTGACCATGTCGCCTAATTTATCTACACCCTGCGTATAAATAAGATCTATTGCAGAATTACCAAATACTGTCATCCAGAATAACGTAAAAGCAGTGGGGATAACCAAAACACCAATAACAAACTCGCGTATCGTTCTGCCCCGTGAAATTCGCGCAATAAACAGTCCAACAAAAGGTGCCCAAGCAAGCCACCAGCCCCAATAAAAAATAGTCCAACCACCAATCCAATCAGTTTTGTCATAGGCAAATAAATTAAAGGTATTACGCACAATATCCGACAGGTACGCTCCAGTATTTTGCACATAGGCGGCAAGCAAAAACACAGTGGGTCCTAAAATTAGAATGAATAGCAATAATGCAATAGCCAGGATCATATTCAATTCTGACAAGCGGCGTATGCCCTTATCTAAGCCAGTTGCCACTGAGACAATTGCAACAGCGATAATGCCTATCATTAAATAAATTTGGACAGGTATCGACTCTTCTAAGCCAAACAGATAATTTAGGCCTGAGTTAATCTGCGCAGCACCCAAGCCTAGCGATGTAGCGATACCAAAAACAGTACTCACCACAGCAAGAATATCCACTGTATGACCAGCCCAGCCATAAATGCGGTCACCAATCATCGGATACAAAGCGGAGCGTAATGTGAGGGGTAAATTTAATCTAAAACTAAAATAGGCTAATATTAATCCGACAACCGCATAAATTGCCCAAGCATGTAAACCCCAGTGAAAGAAGGTCATTTTCATCGCTTCTCGAACTGCGTCGGTGGTGCCTTGAGTTGCGGTAGGGGGTGATAAAAAGTGCATTACAGGTTCGGCTACACCAAAAAACATCAGCCCAATTCCCATACCTGCAGCAAACAACATTGAAAGCCAACTAGGCAAAGAATAGTCAGGTTTACAGTGATCGGGGCCAAGTCGTATATCACCAAAGCTAGAGAAGCCGAGATACAATACAGTGATAAGAATGATCGCCACCGTCACCACGTAAAACCAACTACCATTTTCAATAATGGTGTTTTGTAAGTCAGTAAAAAAAACATCCGCCGTTTGTGGCGCTATCAATGCAAACAGAACCAATACTAAAATCGATAAGGAAGAAAGATAAAAAACGGGTCGGTTAAGGTGTTGATCTATACGGGTTAGAGCCACTTATTTAAGCCTGTAAAACAGTTTATCAGAACACAATATAACCTATCCCATGATTCTTTTAAACTCGCAATATAATTAGGGTGCTACGCATTAAATTTATCTTCGCTTTTGGCAACGCTGGGAATCACTTTAGAAATAGGCCTACAAGTATGTTATACTGACGGTTGCCGTAGAGAAAAAAAATCGTATTGAAATTAAATATTGTAAGCATTGGGTCTAAGAAAAGTATCATCCCTTGGCAGTGCATACAAAAGACACAAAGGGTCTTAACACATGAACAATACACATATGAACAAAACTAAAATTAGCTGTGCCATAGTCACAGCACTGGCACTTAATCCTGCAATAGCACAAGAACAAGCTCAAGAAAAAACAGCAAAAGCACAAATAGAAACCATTCAAGTTACCGCCACTAAACGAACCGAATCAATACAGGAAATACCCGTATCTGTTTCTGCTTTAAATGGTGAAGCACTAGAAAACCTAGGTGTGGAAAGCTTTACTGACTACGTGGAATTTCTACCAAACGTGGTTTTCCAAGGCACAGGCCCCGGTCAAAATGAAATTTATATCCGAGGTGCCGCCACCACACAAACCAATATCTCAGTGTCCTCAGTACAGGCATTACAACCGTCGGTTGCGTTTTATCTCGATGAACAACCCGTTTCCATGCAAGGCAGAAACTTAGACGTTTACGCTGCAGACATGGAACGAATCGAAGTACTGCCTGGTCCACAAGGCACACTCTTTGGTGCAAGTTCACAGTCAGGCACAGTGCGTATGATCAGTAAAAAACCTGATCACTCTGGTTTTGCTGCTGGCATGGATGTGAATATCGGTAGTACTAAAGGCGGCGAAATGAGTAATTCCGTTGAAGCTTATATGAATTTTACGCCTACCGATGAGCTGGCACTTCGCGTAGTCGCTTACAATGACAAACAAGGTGGATGGATTGACAATATCCTGAATAAACCTGGCGAAGGCGGCTATATTGGCAGTGCTGTTGTTATCGACAGAATATCAGGTGGTCCCCTTAGCGACCCACAAAACACGCCTGTTATTTCACCTAAAAATGGCAAGTTAGTAGAAGATGATACCAACGATGCTATTTATGCAGGTGTTAGATTTGGGATGTCGTATTTGATCAATAACGATTGGTCATTGTTGGTGCAACACACCGCTCAGTCTCTTGAAACCGAAGGCGTGTTTTCTTACGATCCTAACCTTGAAGGTGAAAGCTCTGTTAACCGTTTTACACCTGAAGACAATGATGATGAGTTCGGACTCACTACTTGGACGTTGGAAGGCCGTTTAGACAAGCTTGACGTAGTCTACACAGGTGGTTATTTAGACCGTGAAATCAGCTCTACTATCGATTACACCGGTTATACCAACGGCGGTTTGTTCTCAGCCTATTATGTATGTAGCTATGGCACTTATAATGATGGCAACGTTGCTCCAGAAGATGAAGTCTGCCTAGACCCAACTAAGTATTATAAAGAAAATACAGATACTACACGTATAACGCACGAGCTTAGATTCAACACCGATGTAGACAACGCGTGGCGTGTGACTGCTGGTATTTTCTATGATGACCAAGAGCTTGGAACTGTGGGGCAATTCAACATTGCCAATACAGATTTAGGCGCGTTCAATAATTTAGGTAAATTTCTACCAGGCTCTGAAGGAATTAACAGCAACGGCGGACCGTTTGAGTCAGGTGTTAGTTTTGTCAATGACGTCACCCACACCATCGAACAAGTGGCCGTATTTGGTCAGGTTGAATACGACCTTACCGATAAACTAACCGCTTCTTTGGGCGCACGTTGGTATCAAATTGATGACATATTTAAAGGCTCAACAACCAGCACTGATGTGAGCCGTAGAATTGCTGCCTTTGGCTCTCAAGACCCTGCAGAATTAGACTTAGCAACGGGTGATGGCCCAGGAGTTCTTCAAGCAGCTATTGCAAGCGGTCAGTTGGACGTAAGCTTATTAGATGATAGCGGCACATTAACAGTCGATGATACTATCTTTAAAGCCTCGTTAGATTACAAAATGAATGACGACATACTGATTTTCACTACCTATTCAGAAGGATTTAGACCACCGGTTACTAATCGTCAAGGTGGTGACCTTGCGAGTAATCAAAGTGGTGCATTTAATGGTTTCAGAATCCCAGTTTATTCCACTACCGATAGCCTTGATAACTTCGAGATAGGCATGAAAGGTGACTTTTTAGATGGTATTTTAAGGGTCAATGCCACGGCTTTTTACTCTGAAATTACCGACTTACAAACGTCACGTTATGACCCAACCAACATTAGCTTTTTAGTCTTTACCGATAATGTGGGTGATGCCGAGATAAGAGGCGTAGATGCTGATATTACATGGTTAGCATCAGACAACTTAGTCATCAACGCGGCCTTTAGTTTATTGGATACAGAATTAACCCGTGTTAACGCTGAACTAGCAGGTATTGCACCAGGAGTAGGTGCACAACTGCCCTATTCAGCTGAGTTTTCAGGTAATATCCGCGCCCGTTATTATTTCGAACTTGATAACGGTTACGACGGTTATTTCAATGCCTCTGTCAGCTACACGGGTGACCGTTTAGCCGGAATGTCTATGGATGCTTACGTTACCGAAGACGCTACACGATTGATTTACGGTACTGGCTCAGGCTTACCTATTCAAAATGAAGCCGCCACCTATGACGGCACCTCATTTAAAGACTCGAATGGCGATATTTTCCAGGGTGGACGTTACATTCAAGAAAGCTATGCGATTGCCAATGTATCTGTTGGCATCACTAAAGACGACTGGAAAGCCGAGTTGTATATAGATAATCTCACTGACGAAAGTGCTGTGTTATACATCGATACTCAGCAATTTACGCCAAAGGTTGTGACTAACCGTCCTCGCACATTAGGATTAAGACTGTCTTACGATTTCTATTAAGATAGACTTGAAGTGACTAATAAAGGCAAGCTTTCAGCTTGCCTTTATTTTATGTATTGAAAAATCGCGCAGCAATCACAATTTGATCGTAATATAGAATTAAATCATCTGGAGGTAACACGTGGCAGAAAACGTCAGTGAACAAAGTAGCAAAAACCACATCAAAATTGACGATGTCAAACGTGCACTTCAATCAGGCGACACAGACAACGCCATATCACTTGCAAAGCAAGCACTAGACAACCTAGAGAACTCTTTAGAAAACACTCAAGAAAATACCCAAGAAAAAGTTGAAACATTATATATTCTGGCCGTTGCCCAGCGCACTAAAGGTTTGATTGGTGAGGCCGTTGAAACAGTTAAAACACTCATCGCAATTGATCCGAATCAGGCACGTGCCCATCAAGAAAATGGCTATCTATCTCTTAGTACAGGCAATAAACCCAGCGCTGCAACAGCGTTTGCAAGAGCCACTCGCCTTAATCCTGCATTGTTATCCAGTTGGCAAAAATTAGCTCCTCTGTACGGTGAACTGAACCATGGTGAAGCGCTGAAATTCGCTACACAACGGATCGAGTACCTTACGCAACTGCCAGTTGAAATTCGTGGCGCTCAAGATCTTATGTATGAGGGAAAGTTAGGTATAGCAGATAAAGTATGTCGACGTTTTTTACAAACTCACAAACATCATGCTGAAGCAATGCTGCTGCTGGCTGAAATTGGCATCAGGTTAAAACTTTATCATGAAGCCGAATTTCTGTTGGAAAGCTGCGTTGAAATACACCCAAGCTATGAAGCCGCAAGAGCCGAGTTTGTGCAATTATTATCTAAGTTAGGCAAATTTAGCCAAGCCAAACAACAAGCCGAAATTTTACTAAACGAACACCCTGATAATCATCAATATCTTGCAGCAAAAGCCAGCGCTATGGTGGGAGTAGGTGAAGTTGAACAAGCTATCAGCCATTATCAGCAAGTCATAAACGACGCGCGTAAAGAACTTCCCGGTATACAGCTGCTACTTGGACATGCTTACAAAGCAAACGGCAACATTGAACAAGCAATAGCGGCTTATCAACAAGCTTACAAAATTCGCGCTGACTTCGGCGATGCCTATTGGAGTTTAGCCAATACTAAAACCTATCGATTTACCGACAACGAACTCAACCTGATGAAGGCTCAACTGGATACAGTCGGTATAGAACAAGACGACAAAGCCCACCTTGAGTTTGCGCTGGCTAAAGCCTATGAAGACCGCAAACAATTTAACACTGCTTTTAGCTATTATCAAAATGGCAATACTTTAAAGAACCAGCGTAGTCATTATTCACAAACAAAGTTGAGCGAACAGATTGAGGCACAAAAATCGGTCTTCACAGCAGACTTTTTTAAAGCACATAAAGATCTAGGTGATCAAACCCCTGACCCCATTTTTATCGTTGGGCTCCCTAGAGCAGGTTCAACTTTACTTGAGCAAATACTGGCATCTCACTCCCAAGTGGATGGCACCATGGAGCTACACAATGTAATGGGACTAGCAGCAAGATTAAGTGGCAGTAAAAGCGGCTACCCACAGGTTGTTACTGAAATAGACCATGAATACTTCGCCCGTTTTGGTAAACAGTTCATTGACGACACGCAGTGCTACCGACAAGGAGCTGCATTTTTTATAGACAAGATGCCGAATAATTTTATGCATATTGGTTTAATCAAAACCATGCTGCCCAATGCCAAAATAATTGACGCGAGGCGTGAGCCTATTGCTTGTTGCTTCAGTGGCTATAAACAGCTATTTGCTGAAGGACAGGAGTTTTCATACGACTTAGACAATCTTGTTCACTACTATCAATCCTACCAATCCTTAATGACACACTGGGATACAGTTCTACCGGGCTTTGTTTTAAAGGTTCAACACGAAGACGTGATAGATGATCTGGAGACTCAGGTCAGGCGCATATTAGATTTTTGTCAATTGCCCTTCGAATCATCTTGTTTGCATTTTTATAAGACCCAACGCACCATAAAAACCCCCAGCTCAGAGCAGGTTCGTCAGCCAATTAATTCTGATGCCAGAGAACAATGGAAGAATTTTGAGACACACCTCACTCCATTAATGCATGCTTTTACAGCTAAATAGCCTGACAGGGAATTCAGCATGAATAGATTAATTAATTTTGGTCTATAACTAAACATAGATCGTAATATTCTTGCTAAGAGTTCACTACTATTGAGATCATCATCAGATGTATAAACACAAGCTTTTTTACTTTGGGCTTACCACTGCTTTTATATTACTTGTAGCATTAACCTGTACCGCCATCTCTGCCCATCTCACCCGCGAAAACCTCAAACAAAGCACTATCGCTCAATCATTACTGGTTGAGCACCAACAGCTTTCAAGCATTTCCTATCGATTATTCAAACAACTCACCGATGAAGTTATATTCGGTCAGAATGCGAATCAAGCCAATGTTCGCAACAAACAAACGTTGATTGCGCAGTCATTGACCAATATCAGAAAGTTAGAGTTACAACAACGTGAAGCTCTGGGGGTCGATTTTACACAAGGTAGTGTCGAAGATACCGACGAACTTGAGCAACTCCTATATGAAATTATTAAGGAATTTAAACTAGTGGTGGTGAGTATGAGCACCGCCCCTCTTAATCAGCAAGACAGACTGCGTAGTTTGTTGGAAGTGACTATCGACGACCAATTTAGGGAGGCAATAAACTCGGCGGTGTCTCGCCAAAGTCGAGTGGTTGCTGCGATAAACGCCAAAATTGATACCCTTAATACCGCTATGGTGTGGTTTACTATTGGCCTTGGTGCGTTGTCTTTGCCTCTGATTATTTATGGTTGTTATTGGTTATTCTATCAGCTTTACCAACCGTTAATCCTCATCAGAAATGCCACAAATGCGATAGCATCTGGCCAATATCAACAACCTATTTCAGAAAAATTAGATGATGAATTCCAAGAACTTGTGGTATCGATTAATCAACTCGCGGCTCAGCTTCAGGAGCACAAGGCGAATGAAACCAAATCAAGAAAACACCTAGAGTTCACAGTAGAACAACGCACCAGTGAGCTCACTAATGCCAACTTAAAGCTGACAAAAATCGACTCCCGGCGACGTCAGTTCATAGCCGATGTGTCCCATGAGTTAAGAACACCACTGACTATTATTCGTGGCGAAGCACAAGTCACCCTGAGGCTTAAATCAGCTTGCGAAGAAGATTATCAAGCCACATTAACCGCTATATTGGAACAATCAGTCAACTTAAGTAGGTTGGTGGATGACTTACTGCTGTTGACGCGAGCCGAAATGAACCAATTAAATTTAGAGGTGGAAGCCACTAAAATCAAACCGTTATTACATTCTGAGGTATTAAAATGGCAAAGGCGTCATCAAGAACGCAATATTTCTTTAATGACAGACTTAATCTCTGACGATACTGTAGTGATCATTGATGCCCCCCGCATTCATCAGGTCTTATCTATTCTTATGGATAATGCGACTAAATATTCACCATCAGATTTACCACTAGTGGTGAGTGTGAAGCAGAACAACACCTTCATTGTTATTTCTGTAAAAGACGCTGGTAAAGGCATTTCGGCTACTGAAATTGAAAATATATTTGAACGCTTTGTGCGTTTCAGTAAACATAATGAAGGCCTTGGATTGGGCTTGCCTATTGCCAAAGCAATTATAGAAGCCCATGGCGGACAAATAACCGTAGAATCGGTTCAAGGTGAAGGCTCAACTTTTTCCGTGACATTACCCATAGAACAAGCCAAATGAAAATTTTATTAGCCGATGATGAAAAGCCCTTATTAAACTTTTTAGAACGTGGATTAAGAGCAGAGGGATATGAATGTGCGACCCTAAGTGAATTGCACGAAGTGTTACCTTTCATCAACAAGCATGGTCCTGAAATTGTTGTGCTTGACCGACTCTTTGGCTCTGAAGATAGTTTAACTATTGTTGAGGCCATAAAAGCTCAGGCCTCTCCCCCCATGATCTTAATGTTAACCGCATTAGATGACGTCAGCGAACGGATAAATGGATTACAAAAAGGTGCAGATGATTATTTATGTAAACCCTTTGATTTTGACGAATTACTAGCGCGTATAGCCGCCCTTCGTAGGCGTGCAGATAAACCCACACAATCATCTAAACAGACTTTGAGTATTGGCTCTCTTGAATTGGAAATGGATGAACGTATTGCACGAATAAACGAGATAGAAATACCTCTAACTAAAATAGAGTTTGAATTGCTCGTTTATCTAACAGAAAACCAGAAAAAGGTATTATCTAGGGAACGGATTTTAAGTCGGGTTTGGCAAACTAAAAGCGATCCTCAGACAAACATTGTGGATGTTTATATTAGTCGCTTAAGACGTAAATTGGATGGAGATCCAGAGATCACCATCCAAACGTTACGAGGCAATGGATATAGGCTTGGATTAATTAACCAAGCCTAATTGCCCTAGTCTGAGCTTAAGTTCAAGTTAGTTTATTGATGACAATAATTTTGGGTTAGTTACCAAGTTACGAACGCCATGAGCGTGATCTTCTTTAAACACATTGTCATTACACCATTCACCCACTGAATTGATATCGACCACTGCAACTTTAGGTCTAACACTCCAGCTTACCTGAAGTGGAGAGGCAGTTTCATTATAAGCAGGTCCAGTAGTAGAGCCTAAGTACTCAACCGGTTCGCCCATATTGTTTGGCACGTTTGGCGCTTGATAGTAACCATTTACCTGACTAACCATCGCTAGGTCTTTAAAATCAAGTGCATTGCTATCGTTCGCTAGCACCATAACTTGACCTTCAACCCTAAGTCCTGGGTTCATAGTGGCATCTGCTAGACAGGCACCTAAAGTTGGGCCAGGCTGAATTTGTGCTGATGAATACACATAATGCACTTCGAGGGTATCGCCGGATTGTAATGCGTCGCCTTTAGCCGCACATATTTTTGCACTGACAGGTTTTAACTGCGAAGCCCTAAGTTTACCATTGTAAACGTAACCAGTATTTGCACCTTTGCCATCGCCATTTCCTGCATGAGTAGAGAATTCACCACCACTATGCTCTGCATTTTTATGAAAATGTATGTTACATAAATTAAGCTGGCTACGATTTGGCGCCATAGAGAAATCACGCAAATTAGTGCCGTAGTCTTGATCGATATCACGGGGAGATTGAGGACCAAAACCTTTACCATCAGTATTTGCTTCCAGCGCAGCACGCTGTTTGGCAACAACACTATCACTGACTGCCTTGGCACTTACCGAAGCAGTAAATACACAGACGCTGGTTACGGCCAAAGCCAATAAGTTCTTTTTATTAAATAATTTTGCTGTTTTCATTGTTTTTCCTCTTTGATAAAACTTTAGCGATTTAAAAAATATGTATTTAAACGTTCAAATCGCCCATTAAGATCTCGATATTTAAAATCGGTAACCTAAGGTCACTGAATAAACCCAAGGGTCGATTTCGATACTGTCTACTGAGCCATCTGCTCCATTGAGATTAAATGATGCTTCTGTATCGATATCTATCCAACGAACCGACGCATTTACAAACCACTTATCGTTAAGCATATAATCTGCTCCCACCTGAGCAGCTAATCCAAAAGAGTTATCCAAAGACAAATCATCTAAGCCTGCAGCAGTGTTTGCCGAGGTGAATTCTTCATCAAAAAAGATAGTGTAATTTAGACCTGCGCCAATATATGGCTGAAATTTACTAGAAGCGTCATTAAAGTAATAATTAACAGTGACTGTTGGGGGCAAGTGAGTGACTTCACCTAACTGATCACCTGTGCCGAGTGGATCACTGACACCAAAATTGACATCATGAGTAAACGGGGTGGCAGCCAGTACCTCAATGTTAATGTTGTCTGTTAAGAAATAAGCAATGTTAAGTCCTATCTGGGTATTGCTATCTACTGCTACGTTTACCCCTAAATCACTTCCTACTACGATATTTGATGAGGCATCGTCAGGACTAACGGTAGCAAAACCAGCACGAAGGATCAGGTCACCCTGTTCGAATGCAGTGGCATATTGGGTTGCTGTTAGCGAAGCAAGTGCAAATAATGTGAGGCTACTTTTTTTCATAACGTACCTTTCTTTAATAGTGATTAAGTTGACTAAAGCAATCATAAAGAAACAACCTAAAAAAGACTTTACGCGAACATTAAAATTAGATTAACAAACTAAATGTGAGCACACTCTTGGAGGAAGGGAAGGAGGGAGAGGGAGAGTGAGGGAGAGGAGTGTAATAGAAAAATAAAACAAACCTGAAGGCGCCCCCCATCTACTTTCTTACACCTTTGAATGATGTAGTTAAGTAAAAATTGATTTAAATATAAAAGATGTGTCAGTCTAACGATCCAGCACTAAATCCGTGTTTAATAATTGAGAGAAATATGAATAATAAAATTTTAGGCATTGTGCTGATTGCAGTAGGTGTTGCTTTAGCGTTGTGGGGTTACGATGTTTTTAACTCTGCAGGCTCCCAGATTAGCCGAGCACTCAGTGGGAATACACCCATTGAAGCTTGGTTCGGTATGGTAGGCGGTGTCATTTGTGCAGCCGTAGGTTTCTCAAAGGTAAGATAAAACTAATACCACAGGCAGTAAATGCAGAATCCTATAGATTCAGAGTAAACAACCGCCCAACAAAAATCACTATCAGTTGCTATCAGGACAATCACTTTAGAGCTTAAAGTTTGAATTTGAGGGGTTACCATAGAGTTTGATGCCCGGCCCTCTCCATGGCATTATTCACATTGAATCCCTTCTGTACGACTTACTTTTTGCCTAAAAACGTAAAAAGTACATCAACAGGGAACCCAAAGCCCTCACACTTATTATTTCACTTAAGTCATACAGAAAAAATTCAGTTTATTACCGTCTAAATCACGAAAATAACCCGCGTAAAAACTGTCCCCTCGATCTTATCCCTAAATCTATCCACCGCTCTTTTCTATCAAATGGCGTTTCAGGCGGTAGGTTGGGGTTATTCCATTCATAGGTTTTGCGGAGAGTTTGTTGCGCTTTGTTTATTACAAGCCATAGGGCTGCATCTAAACCTTGTTTTATGTCATTGATTAATGCTTAATTTTGGTGATTGGAGTAAAAATAGTAAGCTAAGTGCACATAAAAACGCTCAGTAATTGAAATAAAATTTGAAATACAAGGTCTATATATTTGTAGCAATAACTATTTCTAGGAGTCGGTATGTGTAGTTCACCTAAGTCGAGCGGATCGGTCCGTAAAAGTAGAGTGAAAGGCGTATTTGAAGATATGGATCCAAGTACTCGCGCGAGTTTTGTTGCTAAAGCCAATGCCGCTCAAGAGAGACGCAGCGAATTAAAAAGCGCTGCAGCTAAGCGTAGTCAAATGAACGCCTCTAAAAGCCATTCAAAAAAAGCATTGGCTAAAAATAAACCGCCAATTAAAGAAAATATCTTGTTAAGTTTTTTACAGCGTATGGGGTATGCAGTATAGGAAAGCATAATTTTTGTCGGCCATAAGTCTAACGAAGTCATTATTTAATTAAGTACAGCGTTTATTCTTCCCTTAAAAAAAACAAAAAACGCCAATTTAGGCGTTTTTTTAGTTATGATAATTATGCAGTCAACGCATTAGCTCTAAACTAGCAGCTCGTAGCTCTATGCTCCAAGCCGCCTCATTCAAAAAACAATACATTGATTACAAATATCGATTAGTGAGTAATCACTTTAAATTCTATCGAGCTTGGGTATTGTTCGCTGTGATACAGCTTATGTTGCGCCTTAACGTAATCTTCTGCTTTGGCGTTAAAGATATTATCGACATATTTTTGTGGGTTCATATCCATAAACGGAAACATGCTGCTTTGTACCTGAATTTGTAACTTATGCCCACGTTTAATGGTGTGCAATACATCCAAGAGTTCAAATTTAACCAGTGTGGGTTTATTAGGTTCAAAGGGTTCAGGCGTGCTCATGCTGTTTCTGAAACGCCCACGAATAATGCCCCAGCGCACTAACTCATGACGGTTACCCGTTTCTTTATCAACTTTATTAGTGGTTTCATCCACACCGGGGAATACATCCACTAATTTAACTACAAAATCGCCAGCACTTTGGTCGGTGGAAACCCACAGATTAATATCAATTGAGCCCGCAATGGTTTGATCTTCAACTGCCACTTCGTCATTAAAAACTAAAACATCAGAGCGACGAGCAGTAAAGCGTTGATCTTCAGCCATATATGGACGATCCCAACCGCGACTCACTTTATCTGAGTGGGGAACGGGTTTGTTTGGATCGCTAATATAGTCGCTTGAACCTCCTTTAGACTCTTTGTGATCAAGCAGTTTTTCATTGGCTCCCATATACAGCACCACATCTTTACCTTGTTCCGGTGGCCAAGTATCAAATTCACGCCAGCGGTTAGCACCTGTTTCGAACATAGTTGCTTGAGCCAAAGATACTGCTTTACCATCTTTGTCCTCTTTAGCGTCTTTTAGATTTTGTTTGAAAAACGGTAATAAAATACGTTCTTGAAACCATTCACTGGTATTAAAACCAAACTTGGCTTCACCCATTTTACTGCCGTCAGCATCATTCCATTGGCCGTGGTACCAAGGTCCCATAATGAGATGGATATTGTTCTTTTTGTTACCCTTTGACATGGTTTGATAGGTTTCCAGTGGACCATAAAGATCTTCGGTGTCATACCAACCGCCTACCACTAAGGTAGCCGGTTTAACATTATTAAGGTGCTGTAACACATTACGCGCCTGCCAATATTCATCGTAATTTGGATGTTCAGTTAATTCGTTCCAAAAAGGGCGTTCACCTTTAAAATAGTTTTTGTTAACGTTACTTAATGGGCCCAGATTACGGAAAAAGTCATAACCATCAGGAGTGGTTGAGTCCATGCCTTCAGGCCAATAGGCAAACTGCCCTTCGCGCTGTTTATCGAAAGTATCGAAGAAAATAAATGCCATCGGAGTAGAAAATGCACCATTACGATGAAAATCATCATAAAACCAGTTAGCTATCGGTGCTTGAGGTGAAATCGCTTTAAGTGCTTTATGGCTGTTGATGGCTGCTACCGAGGTATAATACCCTGGGTAAGAGGTGCCCCACATGCCCACTTTTCCATTATTATTTGGAACGTTTTTAACCAACCAGTCGATGGTGTCATAGCTGTCTGTGGCATCATCGGTGGCATTACCACCTTTATCACCGGCGTCTTGTGGACGCATATTAACGTACTCACCTTGTGACATAAATTTGCCGCGCACATCTTGAAAAACAAAAATAAATCCGTCTTTTTCGAAAATTTCACTTGGCCCTAATTTAGTTTTATATTTATCCGCACCATAAGGGGCAACACGGTAGGGTGTGCGTTGCATCATCATGGGATATTGAGTTGATTTGTCGTAGGGGATGTAAACTGCAGTAAATAATTCTACCCCATCACGCATAGGAATTTGATATTCATATTTAGCATAATGAGAACGAATATACTCGGCTCTTTTATCTGGTTCTTTAGTGTCTGCAGCTTGTACGAATGTTGCCAACATGACGCAACAACACAATACGATGAACCCTGATAAGGTTTTCCTATTCATTAAGTGATCCTTTATTATTAAAGTAGCGAATTTTTCGCTATGTAATGAATACTACTATGACTGGTGTTTGTATTCTCAGAAAAAACCAAGAAGTTCATATCAATAACGCACTGAAGGTTGCGTAAAAAGTTTTTATTCAAATGTAGTAGCTTATTCAAGCTTACAGTTTGGGAAAATAGGTTTTAACCTAATCTAACAAACGGCTTTGGGCGAAAAGCGGTCGGTGGGCTAATTAGTTTTTCAACCGTTAATGCCCTTATATTTGCGCTATAAAGTGCCAGCTTACCTCAAAACCGGTCGTTTGGAATATGGCTTTTTGCGAGTACGTTGTGAAGATTGTCATCATGAGCACCTGGTTGCATTCAGTTGTAAACGCAGAGGATTCTAGTCGTGGTCTGCCAGACCCAGCTGTGGTGCGTGGCGAATGGCATAAAGCGCCGCATTGCTGGTTGATGATGTGTTGCCCCATGAGCCCATTAGGCAATGGGTATTGAGCTTCCCTTTTCAACTTAGATTTTTGTTTGCCAGTTATCCTCGCATCATGGGAAAAGTACTGGGTATTGTCTATCGCACACTTGCCACACATATCACTAAAAAAGCAGGCTACAACAAACAGACTGCACAAACGGGTGCGGTAACACTGATCCAACGATTTGGCTCAGCGCTGACAAAATTGCCGGGAGCTATTTTGAACAGCCGGACGCTGGCCTCGGAGGGGCGAAGGGCAGGACGCCCGAAGTAATTTAAATATCCATTTTCATGAAGCACACCCCTGTGCATCACACCTTCGGGCAGCCGCTGGCTGTGTAAATCGGCTATCCTGCCGATTTATCATATGCTCTACCTCGATGGCGTATATGCCGAAGATAACTATGGCAAAACGCGTTTAGATGATAAACATCCGTATTTCTCACCCTACGGGCAACCTTTGGTTGTCCAGCCTGTTTATCTGGAATAAACAGCAACAGCTCTGCTGGCCCTTAGGGTGAATTACATGGATGTGATGAGTAAATTCATTTCCAATAAATTGGTCACCCTATAAAAGCCCCGACAAAAAGTGAACTGAATAGCCTTAATCACCGCATTAGCCAGCGTTGGCGGGTTTTCTTGAGCGCGAGGGGTTATTAGTGAGGGATGATGACAATGACTACCTGGCTTTGGATGGGCTGGAAGACGATCCGATGTTGCAAATTCACGGGTATTCCATTACTTATCGCATCGCTACAGGCAAACAGCAAGGACGAAAGGTCTTTACCTTGCAAACCATTGCACCTATGGAAGAGCAGGGGCTTGCGTCAGGCTGTGCATCAAATATGGCAGGCTTCAGTCTCAATGCAGGTGTCATGAGCAATGCACAGGATAGGGGTAAACTCGAAAGACTGTGCCATTACTTATTTTGAAGAGAGTCCCGCTCTGGGGTATCAGAAAAAAGGTTGGCAATAACACCAGCCTTAAGAAATAAGGCTAAACAAGCATTGCCGACAGGGCAGGAAAAAATACGGACACAAAAGCACCAGTCGATGACCTGGGCGCAAAGACTTAAACGGGTTTTTAACATCGACATTGAAACCTGTGAGCAATGCGGTGGTGGGAGGTTATAGAGAGCATTGACAAATCGGCAGGAAAGCCGATTTGCACAGCGAATGCTGCCCGTAGGGTTAGACACAGGGATGTGTCTAATGAACATCCATTGGTGATCCAAAAGATACTCAGTCACCTGAATACAAAAAATGACGAAGTCGTTGAATTATTGCCCCCACAAAGTCGAGCACCGCCTCAGATAAGTCTGTTTGAATAAAAGCCGTTCATCATCATAAGCAATATTCAGAGCTGGTTTGCACAACAGCGGGAAGCGCTTGTTCTAAATTCTGAATTACTTGGAAACAGCTGATTAATAGATGAAAAATAGCCGACTTTCACTCCCTTAAGCATATAAAATAGATGTCAATATGGAAAGTATGAGGCATCATGTATTTTGATTTTAGGAAAAATGACGTTTTATTTTACCTATACTCTAATAATAAACATGGACTGAACATCAATGAAATATAATCCTGTGGTGCTCTACACCATTATCGTTTCGCTTGGGGGCTTTATATTTGGTTTTGACGCCTCTGTTATTTCAGGAACTATTGGACAAATAAGTGCAGAATTTGGCTTAAGTACCGTTCAACAGGGTTTCGTTGTAGCCGCACCCACTTTGGGCGGCATAGCCGCAACCATTACCGCAGGTTATATTTCCGACACGATAGGTAGGCGTCAAACCCTAATTGGTATTGCGTTACTCTATTTGGTAAGTGCCATATTTTCAGCACTAGCTCCTACTTATGACACCCTTATTGTTGCCCGATTTATTGGCGGATTGGCTTTTTGCTCTTTAATGATCGCACCTATTTATATTGCTGAAATTTGCCCCGCAGAAAGTCGTGGTAAAATGGTCTCCATTAATCAGTTAAATATTGTTGTCGGCATTTCTGCAGCTTACTTCTCAAACTATATGATTTTGCAAATGAGCCAATCAAATACCGATTTAGTTATGCAGTTAGGCATTGCCGATAATACGTGGCGATGGATGTTAGGAATGGAAATAATTCCTGCATTTATTTGGTTAGTCGCTTTATTTTTTGTACCTAAAAGCCCTCGCTGGCTTTTAGTGCAGCAAAAACAAAGGGAAGCTCAGGCATCTTTGAAGCGCCTTTACCCAAAAGCGACTCAAGACGCTCTACTTGCCACAATGACTGAAATAAAAGCCACAACGGGTGACAAAGTGCTACCTGTTGTTACGCGCTTGAAAGAGATTGTAGGGCCTAAAATGCGCTTAGCGCTTGTTATTGGTTTAGTCGTTGGTATTTCTCAACAAGCGACCGGTGTAAACGCGATTTATTTTTATGCTCCTAGCATTTTTGAGCAGAGTGGCGTAGGCACCAATGCGGCGTTTGCACAAGCCATATGGGTCGGGATAACAAACATCATATTTACTATTTTAGCCATGGCCCTTATCGATAAATTAGGCCGTAAACCACTGCTAGTTGTTGGCTTAATAGGCGTTGCTATCAGTATGACCATTTGCACTATTGGTTATAGTATGGCTACTTATCAGTTAACAAGTGCAGACTTAGTTGTGCTTTCAGAGTTATTAAAACATGACTTGCTTAATCCTTTAATTGATCAGGTATTTACTAGCGATGTTGAGTTTAAAAGGGCAGTAATAGGGATTATAGGAGAGCAGGCTTTTCAGACCAATCAGGGCGCGGTTATTCAAGCGGCGGCTACTTTGAATGCCACTTTGATTAAAGTGGGTATACTGGGCTTCGTTGCATCCTTTGCATGTTCACTTGGACCCGTTATGTGGGTTTTGTTTTCTGAGATATTCCCTAACCATTTACGTGGTTTAGCAATTTCAGTTGTGGGTATTGCGAACAGTTTAGTGAGCTTTTTAGTGCAATTAGCATTCCCTTGGGAACTAGCTAACTTAGGCGCTGCGCTTACTTTCGCTATTTATGGCATATTTGCAGTAATTGGACTCCTCTTTGTTATAAAAATCGTGCCAGAGACAAAGGGTAAAAGCTTAGAAGAACTTGAGGTCATTTTGGGCGGGAAAGCAACATAGAACGGTTGGTTTAAGCGAAATGACCTAGCTCAAGAAGCTTAGTAATCATTGCGTGTGCTTTATGTGCAAGCATTATTTACCCGCCGCTTTTATCGCCGCAATTTGTCGTTGAAATGCTCGACTGGCTGTCCATGTCACTTTTTGAGGTTGTAATAGCCCGGTTAAAATTTCACGACTGACATGTTCAACCTGATAGCTAAAACCGGAACAAGGGCGTGGTGCACTGAAATGATCCACACACGTTTCTAGTTTGTAAAGTTTGGCTTCTTTGGCTGCCCAATAGTCAGGAATAGCGATGTATCCTTCGTCACCAATTAAATACAGGTAATTTGGTAACTTACAGCGAAAGGAGGTGGCCAGTTGAGCGCTGGCCGATTGCTTGTGATACTCGTTTAGTATCACCACATCATCTTCTACGCCATTATCAGCCGCGTGAGACCAGACACTCTGTTGATCAGGGTCTTGACCCAGAAATAACCAGGCCATTGCAATGGGATAAATACCCATTTCCAATAAACAGCCGCCGCCTAAACGATTGTCATATTCGCGAAGATCAGGGCGATATGGCAAAGGGTAACCAAAGTCTGCTTTAACATGTATTAACTTGCCAATGCGGCCTGCCTTTATCCAGCTTTGGGCTTTAGCTAGCACCGGCAAAAAATATGACCACATGCCTTCCATAAAGTAGCGCTGTTCTTTTTTGGCTACTTCAATAACCTGTTCAAGCTCATTCAGTGTTACGGTGGCTGGCTTTTCACAAAGTACATGTTTACCTGCCAACATAGCGGCTATGGCCTGCTCTTTGTGCAAGGTATGAGGTGTGGCAATATAGATAGCATCTACCTTGGGGTCTGCAAGAAGCGCAGCATAACTGCCATAAGCAGCCTCAATAGAATACTTAGCTGCAAACGTTTCTGCGCTGGCCAAGTGCCTGGCACCTACGCCATATAGCTTGGCATTTTTTACATGCTGTATATCGCTGGCAAAAGTGTTGGCTATGCGGCCAGTGCCTAAGATCCCCCAATGTAATATTTGCTTATTTTTAGCTGCGTTGCTCATAGGGAAAGCCTTTGAGTCGTAGATTAAATGATCTTGCGTTGATACTTCTCTGACCGCGTCTTGTGGCACTCACATTACTAACATTGCACACCAAGTAACACAGGTCCCTAATAAGGCATGATATTAAGACACGTTCTGAAACTATTAATGCTTATTTAGTCGGTCTTCTATAACTGTGCCAGATGAAAACCGATAACGCATATTTCTATAGACTGCAATATCAGTTATATCGCTAGGCGTGCCTGCAGGACAACAGCGATAATTGGTTGAAACACGATACTTTCCTTTTATATTTAATACTCGATGCCACGTGTGTCCGTGTAATAAAACCAAGGTTCCTTTTTTAGGGCTTAAAACGACTTGATTAGAAAAGTCTTGATTGATATCTCCTACTGTAATGGCACCTTCGAGGTGGGTAGCTGGCATTACCAAAGTTTGCCCGCCAATTTCCTCATTAATGTCCATGGTGTAAACCAATCGATTCAAATTAAACTTAGATTTGTCTTCTGGAGGTGAATCCTGATGCCATGCTTGACCTTTTGAGCCGTGTTTACTAAACATCACCATGGCATAAAGGTTAGACCAATCTTCACCTAAAATTGCTTGAGTTAATGCCTTGAGTCTTTGGTCATTATTTGGAATGTCAAAGTCACCAATGCCCTGCTCTTGAGGAAACCAAGGAATAACATCCGTAGCCGACTTCTTAAGAAATTCTTCATTGTGAACAAAATCAGGATCTTCTCCGAAATGCCTCATGATGTGATGTTGACAGTTATCCATAAGTTCATCTTCAAAAAAATTATCGATAACTAAGTAGCCTTGCTGCCAAAATTCTCTTGCTAGCTTTTCAATATTCATATCTCTACATTAGTCCTATAAAACAGAATTAGTCAGTAGTCCCAAGTGCTGAATATTATGATAAGTTGTTTACCTAGTATTGGTAAGGTAAAATAATATCAATTAGTTATCCAAAACTATCATTTTTTATTCTCAATAATTTTGGTGAGCAACATGGACAACAAAAAGTGGCAGGACAAACTCGAACTAGGTCCTCTGTGCCATGAACAGTTTGTTGATATTGACTCCCTTCCTGAGATAGCGAGGCTGGGCATTCAATTATCGGGTATTTCCACTATGGTCGATACTTTTCATTTACAGCGTTCGGATCCAGATAATCATACAGTAATCTATACGCTAGCCGGTCAAGGCCTGTTAAAGACCCCCGAAGGCGAGTTTTACGCGCAAAAAAATAGCATGATCACTATTCCCGCCCGCTCGCCATTTTCAATTCAAGTGCAGACTTCGCCGTGGAAAATTGTCTGGTTTAATCTCAATAATATAACTCGTTGGCAGTCTCTTTATAATCGCCAGCCGTTGCAGCCTTTCAATTATCGCGCTATGGTTATTTTTCATCTTTTGGGGCTAATTTTTCATGAAAAAAATAAGTCACTAAGTGAAACCTGGCTCAAACAATTAGAAATTTATCTGGATGAAAGCTTAAATAAGGGCGTAACAGCGACCCGCGAACAAGATCGACTAGAGGATCTCTTTCATACAGTAAACAGTCAGCTACACGTCAATTGGACAATTAAAAGACTAAGCGATATGGCCTGTTATTCAGCAGCTCATATGCACCGACTGTGTCAACAACGCTTCGCCCGGAGTCCTATCCAACAGGTCATTTTTTTACGTATGGCACGAGCAAAGTATTTACTCATTTATACTAATTTATCAATATCTCAAATTGCTGAGCAAGTTGGTTATCCAGAACTGAGTAACTTTTCGAAGCGCTTTAAAAAATCGATAGGAATATCTCCTGCGACCTTTCGTAAATCTGTCCTTATCGATCATAAAGTTGATTAAGACCGCTTCCTAATTAAAGAGCCCTGATAATCATCGGCAACATGCCCTCTAAACTTTGTATTAGGCGGCTGTGCATCAGCTATTCAGGATAACAACACCTGATAAGCAATCTACTCTTATAATTACTCGTCAAGTAAGCGAAGTGGGTGTTGTCCATTAACCATTCCCATGAAGGGAGAATGAATAGAATAACCGATTAAAGCACGCAGTTCTGGCGAAAGGACTTTAACCGTTTCTTTATCTAATTCTAACAAGTAGTTTTCCTGTTGCCGCATAAATGCTTCACAATACTGGTGCGTAACAGCAAGTCTGGGAGATTTAGTTCGATTGGCACCGCCGCCATGCCATGTCGTTCCGAGGAAGAATATAACAGAGCCAGCGGGATTGATTGATTGATTTTAGCGCAAAAAATTGGAGTTAACTCATATTATTGTATAATGTTTAGTGCTGGTTGTATGACAAAAACACTAACAACAACCCAGCTAGATAAGTATCAAAATAGGTAAATTTACTAATAGTTAGTATTTTTTTTACGACTAAAATAGAAGACTATCAAGCATCCTCGGTAAAATAAATTGAGTACACATGTTTCGACACATTTAACCCATATTTGTATGCCTACTCTTGCCGTATCTGTTTTTCCAGTAGTTATATCTTAGCTCACGCTTGAGTAGTTTGTCGGTTGGATTACGAGGTGTTTACACGTGGTAGTACATCTCTAAAACTAGCGGTGTTTACAGCACTTTATAAGCGACAATTTTACTTATGGAATAGGCGACTTAATTAGTCATCTTAATTACAGTGGCGCCATAACTGAACGTGACTACTGCATTTCATAAAGTCAAGGATATTTGAATTATTATCTTGCATCAAAGTTTGATGTTTTGGGATGGAGGGATATGATCGATCTAAACGTACTGAAGGCAGCGGTTATGGACTCTCGTGACGGCATAACAATCTCGGACTTTACGCTGCCCGATAATCCGCTGGTCTTTATTAACCCCGCTTTTGAAAGAATGACTGGCTATAGCCTTGAAGAGATTGTTGGTAAAAACTGTCGATATCTCCAAGGAGAAGACAAAGATCAAGAAGACCAGTTGGTCATCATCAGAGCAGCACTCAAAGACAAGCAGCCTTGCCTTGTTACCCTAAGAAACTACAAAAAAGATGGAACCATGTTTTGGAACGAACTGAGCATGTCTCCAATTTTTGAAGAGGATGGGACTCTGACACACTATATTGGCATCCAAAAAGATATTACCGCTAAGGTATTGATTGAAGAACAACTAAAGGGTGATTACAACGAGCTAAAGCGCAGCAAGACTATGCTCGAATATTTAGTCAATGTTGATGCGTTAACCGGCATCAATAATAGACGTTTCCTAGAAGATCAGTTGGATATCCAGTGGAAAATAGCGAAGCGGCAAACGCAACTCGTCACCATCATGATGATAGATATCGATCACTTCAAAAAATATAATGATACCTACGGACACCCTGCAGGAGATCAAGCACTCAAACGTGTAGCTGAAGTTCTAAGTAGCTCGTTTTTAAAATCGACAGATTTTGTGGCTCGCTATGGCGGTGAAGAGTTCATTATTTTGTCTATTGATGGTAAGCCAGAGCAAATAAGACAGTACGCTGACCGAGTAGTAAAAAAAGTAGCCGACTTAGATATACTACATATTGGCTCAGAGCTTGGTAAGCTCAGTGTAAGTTTAGGATTTAGTACCTGGCAGCCAGAGGAACACGAAGCTGCGGCAGACATCATCAAGCAAGCTGACGAAGCGCTGTATCAAGCAAAAAATGCGGGACGAAATCAAGCTATCGCACATGTCGATAGCATAACTTAGTCCACTAGCTTGCCTTAGTCTATAGAAACACGAATCAAAACGGTGCCGGATACATTCTGCAAATACTGTTTATATCAGCCACCGCTATGTCTGCAAATGGCACCTATGCACAGAAGCTAACTATGTATAGTTGTTGTTTTTGAAAATCCAAGACTCTCTATTCTATTGGGCTTCAGGCAAGGCCATGACCCATTAACTTGACATAGTTTTACCCGTATTCTGAAGTGGTAATCCACCCACCTCAGGAGACTGAAATGAACCCCAACTATCACTCAACCACTTGGCTTCTTGAAAGCCAACTGGCGGCATACGTTGACGCTTTCAAGCGTCGCTTTACGGAAGGTCGCTACGTCCCTACAACCGTTGACAATTACTTAGCCAGCATTGCCCACTTCGCTCACTGGTTAACTCAATCTGGAATCGATATTCATGGAATCGATGAACAAATAGTTCATCAGTTTCTTTATGAGCACCTGCCGCATTGCGACTGCGCAAGTCGGGTATACCGTGTTCGCAGAACATTACAAACTGCACTCAACCATCTTCTCAGCGTCCTACGCGCAAATGCAGTCATCGAAAAGCCGGCAATTGGCATGACGCCAGCAGATGAGGAATTACGCCGCTTCGATATGTATATGAGCCATGCTCGAGGGCTTGCGCCAAGTACGTGCCGACAGCGCCTTCGAGTCATTGCGCGTCTGCTGCTTGATAAATTCGCAAATAACACTGTGATAATTTCCGCGATGAATCCCGATGATGTGCGCAAGTTTGTCGCGAAGCAGAGCGAGTTGTGCAGCACCCCACTCAGTATTACTCCCACCATCTCGGCATTGAGTGGGTATTTTCGCTATCGCGCTACGCAAGGCGATCCAGTCCATCATCTAACTGGGGTTCTATGCCGCCCAGCTAAGTGGCAACTTGCTTCGTTGCCAAAGACGCTCAATAGCGTCGAGATCGAATGTTTGATTGGGTCACTTGAGCATGACGGCCCATCTGCACGCAGAGCTGCGGCCATCGTGCATTGTGCGTTGGGTCTTGGGCTGCGAAGTGGCGAAATAGCCAATCTCGGGCTAGATGATATCGACTGGCGTGCTGCCACCATTGCACTGCGAAGAACCAAGGGTTGCCGCGAAGATGTCATGCCTTTACCTGCAGCGATAGGTCGCGCCATTGCCGACTACCTAAGACTTGAACGACCACAAACCTCCAATCGTGCTGTTTTTGTGCGCAACATCGCTCCGCGCGATCAGGCAATTAGTCATCATCTAATCAGTAAAACAATACGACAGGCGTTTGCGCGAGCTGGTCTGCCGCACACACGGCCATACCTTCTGAGACACACGATGGCAAATCGTTTGCTCGAAGGTGGTAGTTCGCTCAAGGAAGTAGCGGATGTTCTGCGACATCGCTCGCTGAATACAACGATGATTTACGCCAAGCTCGACAGTAGAAATCTCGCTGCGGTCGCGCTACCTTGGCCAGGGAGCGCATTATGATTACCCACATTACGATGCAAATGCACGCAACCAATTACCTTGAAGAACGTCGCCGGCTTGGTTTTGATCTGCGCTCGGTAGGCTATTCTGTCAATAGTTTTGCAGGCTATGTTGACTCTCTTAATTTAGAGGGGCCACTGACCATCGAGGTCATGACCGCTTGGGCACAGTGCGACAAAGGAAATAGCGGCAATCCCAAGACATGGGCGCGGCGCCTGGGCAAGTTACGTCCATTTACCCGTTACCTGCAACAATTTGAACCGCTTACAGAAGTGCCTAACGACTTCACCTTTGGCCAAACCGGGCAGAGGCCAGCACCACATATCTATATTGAGCAGGAAGTCATCGAATTGCTGGCTGCAGCACGTAGTCTCGGCCCGTTCCCTGGATTACGAGGTGCAACCTACGAAACACTGTTTGGCTTAATGGCTTCGACAGGACTACGTGTTTCAGAAGCAGTAAATTTACTGGAGACAGATGTTGACCTGAAGGCGGGTATGCTGATTATCCGGATGACCAAGTTCGCCAAATCACGCTATGTGCCGATGCACCCGAGCGTGGTCAACGTACTCAGACGTTATCAATCCTTACGCAATTTACACATTGAATTTACCGAAGAAATGCCTTTCTTTGTGGGCACTCGCGGTCGTCGTAAAGGTCATTGTTTGGGATTGCGCCAGGTACATAGAGTCTTTGCGGGCTTGCGCGATCAATTAAAATGGCTCAATCGCGGCACTAACGATGCCCCTCGCATTCACGACCTGCGACACACATTTATCGTTAATCGCGTGATGCTTTGGCATTCTCAGGGCGTGAATGTCGATCAGCAGATGCTGGCATTGTCCACATATGTGGGGCACGCAAAGGTAACCAATACCTATTGGTATCTCAGCGGTGTACCGCAACTCATGACCGTGGTGGCAAATAAATTTGAAGCGTTTACGCAAATGCAGGGAGGTGAGCCATGTCTGAAATAATAGCGCCACGCTCTGTATCATTTGCATCCTTGATTCAGCAATTTTTTACCGAGTACCTGGTAAAACAGCGTGCAGTGAGTCCACGTACTATTGCTTCTTACCGGGATGCGATGATGTTGTTTCTGGATTTCGCGCATGAACGTTTGGGCAAGTCTCCGACAGCACTTAGCCTGTCGGACTTTGATCCGGATTTGATTCTGGCATTTCTGGATCACTTGGAAATTGACCGACACAATTCGGTTCGTAGTCGAAACCTCCGGCTGACCGCGTTACGTTCATTCCTGAAATTCGCGGCACGGCGTGATGTATCCTCTTTCTACTTCATCGAGAGTGCGCTGGGTGTACCGATGAAACGTTTTGAACGACCGATGCTTGGATTTCTGTCGCGCGAGGAGATGTTGGCAGTGCTGGGTCAGCCAGGCGATACATGGACATCCAAGCGTGACCATTTGTTGTTGACTTTGCTATACAACACCGGAGCGAGAGTCTCGGAAATTATCGGCATACGTGTCTGTGATGTTGTTTTGGATGTAGCAGCCTGTGTACACCTACTCGGCAAGGGACGTAAGCAACGCTCAACACCTTTGTGGAAAAGCACTGTTCAGGAAATTCGGGCTTGGCTTAAATACAACCCAACGTTTGGGAGGGATGCTGCCCTGCTGCCAAATCGTGCTGGACACGCAATGACACGCGGTAACGTATCGCAACGCCTCAATATCGCAGTAGTCAAGGCGACCGAGAAATTCAGCAGCTTATCCAAACGAAGTATTTCGCCGCACACAATTCGGCATACGACTGCAATGCATTTACTGCAATCAGGTGTCGATTTTAGTGTGATTGCGTTATGGCTCGGGCATGAAAGCATGATCACCACCCATCGATACGTAGAGGCAAACTTGGAGATGAAAACGAAGGCGCTGGCAAAGCTTCAAGAGCCCGATACAAAAATGCATCTCTATCATCCCGCAGATGACGAACTGATGCAGTTCCTGCAGTCGCTGTAAAATTATGTACAGTTCGCTACCAGCAGTGTCTAGTAGCGTATGGGGTGACGGGCAAAACTATACATAGTTAGCTTCTGTGCATAGGTGCCACTATGTACAGCTATACATAGTGGCACATGGCCGACGGATAGAGAAGTTGATGTTGAAGGGTTTAAGCAGCAAAATGCACCAATATAACTCTAAGTGCTAATGACCGCTTAGTCGGAAAACCTGCCATTAGGATACCAACCGATAAACATCAAAAAGTCTAAAGGTATACAGATTGCCTGAACGGCTCCTGATCGCTCAAACCGGACGAAACCAGAATAAATCGCTACGTCCGCTATCTTGGGCATAGCAGTCATTTGGGAATTGAATCAGGCTGCTCTGAGCCTAAAAGCGGTCAGTCGAGCGTTAAGTCTGACGGTGAAGTATTTGCCATAAGCGGTCGGTTGGGATTGGCGGTAAGTTGAAGAAGGGCAAGGCTTTCTGGAAATCGAACATCGAACTGGGGCTGAAGTTTTGCCTTAGTGAGTTGCCTTTGTTTGGGCGCGCTTTGGTTTAGTGCAAACTTGATCAGTATGAGGCACAAGTATACTAAACGAGTGATTCTGCAAAAATTCGCACTCGCTCTACACCTTCCGGCGCTGATGATAAGTCGCCGTGATCTACTCCAGGTAACTCTAAAAAATCAGCATTGGGTATTGCATCGGCCATTGCCCGGCCCAAACGTACGGGAACGGACATATCGCCAGAAAAATGTAGCACTAACGTAGGGCATTCTATTTTAGGTAGCATATCCCGTACATCAACATCTTTCATAAACTCGGTTAAGCGTTTTATTGACTCACGCGTCGCTATTAGCCGTTCTAATGCTCGGTACGTCTTATCATCCATCATTTCCTTAGAGATACTAGGAAAGAACATATTCCTTAAGCTCGCCGTTCCCCAAGCGGGCGCTAGGGAGTCAAGCATTGCCTCTTCTATCCCACCGGGAAAGTCCGGTCTCTGTATCCAACTTGCTGTAGAACCTAAAAGAATTAGCCCTTTTACCCGTTCCGGATATTCAAGAGCGAACTTTATACACATGGCTCCGCCCTCGGATACGCCGAACAAAATCGTTTTATCTTGGCCGGCTGCATCCATGACCGCTTCAATATCGTGTACTCGTTCATCGAGGTTAGGGACATGAGGGCACGGGTCAGATAGGCCCTGTCCTCGTTTATCAAAAGTCACTATGTTTGAGAATTCACCAATAGCCGCCGCCGTATCTCTGCTAGGGGGCAAGTGAGACGAAATATTGAGGTGGGAGATAATGCCCGGCGCAAAGAGAATATTGTGCGGGCCTTTGCCGAACTTGGCGTAGGCGATACGCAAGCCGTCGCATTCAACGTAGTGAATTGGATATGGTGCTGGTGAACTTAGCTGAGTAAGGGTGATTGGCTGGTTTTTCAAATTGGCTGTTATATCTGTAGCATTATTACGGCTATCAGTCATTTTCCGCTTCAATCTAATTAAAGCCGTCCACACTAAACCGATCAAAGCGCATATGGCAACCGCGCCGCTGAGTATAACCTCATGCTCGGTAATCCAATTTCCTATGTTGGTGAATATCTCCATCAAACCCTATTATTGTTATTCTAAGTGAAGTGACTAGTTAAGACGATTGTATTCAATTTGTTATAAATAGCGGTAGAAAACCACCTGACTACTTCGTCCGGTACCTGTGTATAGAATAAAAAGTCATTCTTCATAAAATCAAAATACATGTTGCCTCATATTTTCCATATTGACATCTCTTTTATGTCCTTGAGGGAGTGAAAATTGGCGATTTCTCGCCTATTACTCAACTGTTTTCACTTAATGCGGAATTTTAAAAAAGCGCATCCCGCTGTTGTGCAAACCAGTTTTGAATATTGCTTTTGTTTATGATGATGAATGGCTTTTGCTCAAACAGACTTATCTGGGGCGGTGGCTCGATTTTCGCCGTTGTTGCGGTGTTAGATATCTGCTTTCAGCACGCAAGTGGAGTATGAACGATTGAGAAGCTAATCATTCCACCGTCTCCTTTTAGGCTCAAAGTTCCAATTGAAAGAGCCAAACGCGACTGGCAGCTATCTTGGGCATTGCAGTCACAAGGGAATTGAATCAGACAGCTCTGAGCCTAAAAGCGGTCGGTCGCGCGTTAACCCTGACGGTGAAGTTTGTGCCAATAATGGCCGTAACTGTGGCTCGAAAAAACTGGTTTTAACGCTCTTGTTTGCCACCATTGACGTCATTCACGAAGTCGCATGGGATCACTTCAAAGCGCGCTAAGCGGTAGCTAACAATTCGATAATCCTAACGTCTGCTTCATAAACTCAAACCCACTAGTCAGCCAATTAGGCAGTTTGGAGGCAAAGCGATCTGTCAAACTTAACGACCTAACGCCTAGTTTTCATTTTGGAGACTGTCCAAGAATTCTATCAGCAAGGTATTCACCACTGTTGCTCGTTCACGCTGGATCCAGTGTCCCGCCTCTGGGAGAATATGACAGCCGCGTATGCCAGGTAAGGTTGCATTGAAATTGTCGACACTAGCCATTACATTAGGAAACTTAAGTACATCATCACGCTCACCAGCAATAAACAGGGAAGGCTGATGGATCACCTGCCCTTGCCAAGGTTTCATTAGCTCCCATGAACGGGTAATGTTGCGATACCAATTAAGCCCGCCACGAAACCCCGTTCTGCAAAACTCCGCAGCGTATTCTGCGATGTCTTGTTCGCTTAGCCAATCTGGCAGTGTTTCAGGCTCTACTGTATTGTCTAGAATGCCTTTACCAGATTGCAGCATACCAAAGGTTGTTGTGTCCGGCCCATTTCCTGATGCACTGTAATGGATTTGCCTGATTGATGCGGCTACATCTCGTTCCAATTCGGTCTCTGCCACCCCTGGCGTTTGAAAATATTGAAGATAAAAATTTTCAATACCGCCTAGGCGCAGGTTAGACAGAATATCTGTAGCACCGCTAGGTGCAAAAGGCACACTCATACCCACCACTGCGGTAAAAAGGTCAGGCCTTAATAATGCACAATTCCAGGCCACCGGGGCACCCCAGTCGTGACCAATAATAACGGCTTGCTTTTCGCCTAATGCACCGACCAGTTCGACCATGTCACCCACAAGATGCAGCATAGTATAATCACTTACGTCTGACGGGGCGGTGGTTCCACCAAAACCTCTCATGTCAGGTGCAACCGCTCGGTAGCCCGCGCCAGCCAAAGCAGCAATCTGGCTACGCCACGAAATCGCTAATTCAGGAAAACCATGACACAACACCACCAAAGGCCCACTGCCCATGCTGGTGACTTTCATTGTTAAACCGTTGACCTGCAACATTTCAATGCTAGGCTCTGATAATGCTGACACTGTTGATTTACTTTGCTTCAAAATATACTCACTTACAATTTATACGCTCGTTACACTGCCTTAATAGACCTCAGCTGGCCCAACTCAATCAGCCAAGACAATATTCATCATAGATAGCAGCTCGGTTTTCTAAACAGCCGCGGCCAAACGCAGTAAATTCTCTACTGCAGCCTGAGCATTTTGACCGTAGCGTTGAAGTTGACTGTGCTTTTTATCGTCATCTGCGCTGATGTTGGCAAACAAATGGGAAAAACCGTCGAGACGACAATCCACCAGCCACTTGGCTATGTCCGGATGAGCTCGCCACTGCCCCTCATTCATCATCCTATGTGCCTGCGATCTTAGAAAGTCTTTAACTGTGTCACTCATAGGAGTTGGATGAGTCATCGCTTGGCGCAATGCATCGTCCTGTATATTTGCCTCTATATAAGCGATTAATGCGCCGCTAAAACAAGGTTGCCATGAACGGATCATCTGCAGGTTAATTAGGTCATGTTGAAATACGGGCGTGAAATTATTGACGTTGTGCCCCAGACCGGCGGCTGTGCAATCTATATATAAACTATCTGGCTGACAACTTATCTCTCCCTGAGTTAGCTGCATTCCCTTCGAAGTGATGGCTTCAACCCGCCCAAGTCTAACAATGTTTTTTATGCGTTGAATCTGCTCAAGGTCAGCTTTTGTGATGATGGCAGCATGAAACATACTGGGCCACACATTCTTATCTAGGCGCAGCCAGTTACCCTTGGACTCCATGCCTAAACACACATCTTCAAGGCTTTTGGCTGCGGCAAAGGTTTCAGTTTGTCCGGCCAGAAACTCCAATGTCTGATCCAGAAAGGCCTCATCGGGTTGAAATTTACTACGATCATAAAACCATGAATCTCGTGGTATCACCCAAGTGATATTATCGGCCGGATAATCATTAGCCAGTAGCCAAGTGATACTGTCGATACCTGTTTTACCACCACCGAGTACGGTGATATGTTTAAAGTTAGGCGCCAGTCGGCACAAATGGTTAGGGGGAACGCAGTTTACGCCTGCTGCTACCGCGAAATTGGGTGTATGGGTCATGGGAATTTCTGTGGTTATGTGAGTGGCGTTGACCACTTTTTTGTTCACCGTCACATTGTGTTTTTCACCTGACATCAGCGATATGATGTCACCCTCCTCTGTATATTCACATAAAGGAAGATACTGGACACGTTTAGAAGGAATAAACACCTCATCCATAAGTGAATGGTAGTAATGAGTAATCTCAACGCCTGTTGCTAGTTCGAAGTAGCCCTTATTAAAGCCCGTTTCATCCAGCCTATTGCGTCCTAATGGACGCGAAGCAACGCCATAAAAGCTTGATGGCTGGTGTAATCGCACAAAAGGATAGGCATCGTTCCAATGCCCGCCAACTTTTGGTCGCCGGTCAACCATCAAAAAAGTAGCGTCGGTTTCTTTGAGCATAGTGTCGACAAAAGCCATTGCCGTGGCACCACTACCAATAACAAGATAATCTGTTTTATATTCCATTATGTTCCCTGTGACTGTTTTTATTTTTAGAAATGCTAATAATGAGCTGTATGATTAAAGTACAATATCTTTATCATAATAAACGTTGATACACTATTAAATTCATAAACTTCAATAGGGTAGAATTCGCTGCTCTTCTCTAATTCACCTCTATAACAAGCTGGTACTCACAGGCTCCTCTAGCTCTGCTTTCATAGGTGCACGCAATAGTTGTGTCTTTTGACACTTGTTTGAATTTGCGAACGGCCGCTTTTGTTGTACCACTTTTCAGTAGCGTTTGACTCATCCAATGACTACAACTCGCTCATACCTCCCATACAAATGGTTTCATCGACTGTCAGCAATCTTGGGCTAAGCAGTCATTAGGGAATTGAATCAGGCAGCTCTGAGCCTAATACCGGACAGTCGAGTGTTAAACCTGAAGGTGAACTTTGTGCCAAAAGCGGTCATTGGGCACCTTTGATTGTTACTTCGGCTAAACGCCCAAAGCAGACTAACTAACTTATCAGCTCGAACGGGAAAAATGAGCGACCAAAGGACATTGGGGATATTCAGTTTATGATTGAGTTACAGCTCTAAAGCGGACATTAACGCTTTGCTCACCGGCGAGTAAATTGGTGCTGTTTTTGCTGCCTTTTTATTTTAGCAAAAAACGCGACTACTGTATCGAGTCCGCGTGCAGCAACTTGTTATGCAATATTTAAAAATTAGAAACAGGATAGGATCACTTAATCTCAGCTTTGCATTCCTTTAATAATTCTTCAGCTTTTTCTTTGCCAAATTCATTTACCATCTCATCCCACAATGGGGAGTTTCTAATTTGATTTTGGTATTCTTTCGACATTTGATCAATTTCAGATGCTGTGGGTTTTACACCTTGGGAAATAACATGCATGGCTTCTTCATCTCCCCATGTAACTGGTAAATCTGAAGCGTTTTTTAGCATACAGCATTTCTTGTATTTCTGACCGCTACCACACGGACATGGATCATTTCTTCCAATTTTGTCATTCATAATTAGCATCCCTTGTAACGGCAGAATATTTTTGCATAACGTTTATTATCTGTACCCTACAAGGTAGTGTATACCAGAGTCCGTTTATTGCGCGTTTGTTAACTTATTTAGGCCACCAAACAATTTTTCGAAGGTCTATAATTCGCTCAAACCGGACTAAACTACAATTAATAGCTCCGTCCGCTTACTTGGGCATAGCTGCCGTTCGACTAAGATATCTTCTATGTCTCCTGATCGCTCAAGGAGACATACGATACATTCCTTCTCTGTTCGCAATCTGTTAATTAGGGCCGTTCGTTGATTAGTTCGGCTAGCTGTCCGTTAAATCTTTATTTAAGTTTAATAGTTTACATAGGGTATACCCATAGAGACAGTCAAAGTATCCAAGGAGTTAACAGGACATCCAGTGCGCCGAGATAAATCGGTAGAAGATCGGAGCGGAGGCCGCCCCGGATGCAAGTCCTCTACTTGGTAAGGTAAGCACACCGCCAAGACCCCGAGTCATGGGCTTTGCACTGTAAGGTGTCGAGTTAAGCGTTGATAGGGGAAACCATAGGCAGAGTATTGAGCTGCGAAATCCACACTTAAGCGTGCTGACCTTGTTGGGTGAAGGGGAAGGCAATACGACCAATAGATGAAATGCCCTAAACGGCGGTGCTAGTTATTGGTTGACGCTTCGCAGTCATAGACCTTGTGCATGTGGTGATGTCTTTTATGCACAACTCGGGAGATCCAGTGGGTCGGTAGGACATAGTGTCCTACACATTACGGCGATTGTTAATTAATAACAAAGCAAGCTAAATTCCCTCTCTGTCGGCGAAGCCGGTGCTTTTGATTTACCCTCGCATTTATGTTCGCCAATTATTTTTGAGATTTTGTAGGGTGAAACTGGATTCTTTAGAAGCACGGCTTCGTCCAGTTGAACAGCTCGACAAGGAAGTCGAGATTGGGTGCTGATTATCATGGACGTGTGAGTGAATACTTTGAAGGTATACATCGAGTAGGAAAAAACAGTGCCCGCTAGGGCATAACTACACACTAAAAGTTAACTGCAAGCTAACTTTTTCTCTAAAAACATCGCATCACCATAACTAAAAAAACGATACTCTTGTTCAATTGCTTGTTGGTAGGCGCTTTCAATATTTTGCTTTCCACAGAAAGCACTAACTAACATGAGCAAGGTAGATTCGGATAAATGAAAATTGGTTAACATGGCGTCTACCAATTGAAACTCGTAGCCTGGGTAGATAAAGATATCAGTGTCCGAAATAAAGGGTACCAATTCAGTCCCAGCCTTAAGTGACGCTTGTGCTGCTGATTCTATCGAGCGCACTGAGGTAGTACCTACTGCTATAACTCGCTTACCTGCAGCCTTAGTGGCTAAAATGGCATCAACCACTTGTTGTGATACTTCTGCGTATTCAGAATGCATTTGGTGTTCTAGAATATTATCTACTCTTACCGGCTGAAAGGTGCCTGCGCCCACGTGCAAAGTAACAAATTCTGATTTCACACCTTTCTCTTTAAGCATTTTCAGAATATCTTCATCAAAATGCAAACCAGCAGTAGGTGCCGCGACTGCACCAGGCACTTTGTTGTACACAGTTTGATAACGTTCTTTGTCTGAGTCTTCGTCGGGGCGGTCGATGTAAGGTGGCAACGGCATATGGCCAAATTGCTCAAGTAAACTTAAAACAGGCGCATCGTTCAAAAATCTTAATTCAAACAAGGCCTCGTGTCTGGCGACCATTTCAGCTTGCACAAAACCTTCGAGTATCAGTTTACTGCCCACTTTAGGTGATTTACTGGCTCTGACATGAGCCAATACTCGGTGTTCGTCTAACACCCGTTCAATCAGTACTTCAACTTTTCCTCCCGACTCCTTTTGACCTAATAGCCTTGCAGGTATTACTCGGGTATTATTAAAAATAAGTAAATCACCTTCGTCAATCAACTCGACAATATGCGTAAATTGTTTATGAACAACATCACCATTGTTGCCGCATAGATGCATCAGGCGACTACTACTGCGCTTTTCAGTAGGATATCGGGCGATAAGGTTTTCTGGTAAATCGAAATGGAAATCGGATAGTTTCATAGTGGTCTCAACATTATTTGATATGTATTTTACGTATATTTTTTAATACCTGCAATCAAGTATGTATACCCTATTTATATTGCACATTAATTCTACTGAATTATGATTACCCCACAGTTAGATTATTGACGTTATCTCCCAAAACTGTTGTTTGCCCGGCTCATTGATTCAATGTATCCGGGTTTTTTTTGCCAAGATTAACTTGTACTTTCTATCAATAACCAACAACCTACCTCCTAAACAACGATAAAAAAGACCACTTATGGATATTATCCAGTTAGTTACCATGCTAATTATTATATTGATTAGTGGATTGGCGGCCATGGTAAGTGCTCGGTACAGCAGATTACCCTTGACCTTGTGTATTTTGTTTTGGGGCATGTTGTCTTCATTTATTATTCCCATTAGTGGTTTTGATACCGGGCTTAGATCAGATAATTTTCAAGACTTAATCTTGTTTGTGCTAATTCCTATCTTAGTATTTGAAGCCGCACTTAATCTGAATACACAAGTCATGCGTCCTTTAATGGGCTCAATTTTATTCAGTGCCACAATAGGCATGGTATTAGCGGCATTAATCGCTGCGGGGATTTTGTTTTATTTAATTGGTCATGTCCAAGGCTTTCCTTGGATAGCGGCGTTAATTACAGGTTTAGTGATTTCTGCTACCGATCCTGTTGCCGTTGTCACTCAACTTAAAGATGCCAAAGCCCCCGAAAAACTAGCAACCCTAATTGAAGGCGAAAGCTTATTTAACGATGCTACTGCGATTGTGTTGTATGGCATTTTGTTAGCCATTGCCTTAGGTGAACATCAAGTAACAGGTATGGGTGGTGTTTGGTTATTGTTAAAAGTTATGCTGGGTGGTTCGTTAGTAGGTGCAGTGCTGGCAAAACTGGCGATTTTCATCCTGAAAGTTATCCCTGCAACTTCAGCTAACTTTACTGTTACTAGCCTAGCATTAGCCTATGGCAGTTTTTACCTAGCAGAACATATCTTACATTTATCAGGGATCATTGCTGTTTTAATCGCCGCGTTAGTCGCTAAAAATGCCTTACTGGGACTTAGAGCAGACAAAGTAGAGATTCATCAAAGTTGGGAGTTTTTGGCCTTTGTGGCTAACTTATTTGTGTTCTATTTGATGGGCTTAGTGTTTACTTTTGATATGTTTAGTGACCAATGGTTGGCCATGCTAATTGGTGTACTCGCCGCCTTTGCTTCACGTTTGGTTGCTTGTTATGTGTCAATTGGATTTGGCAAATTTGTGTTAAAAAATCCAGTTGAGTGGAATTATGGCCCTGTTATGGTGTGGGGTGGTTTACGGGGAGTCGTCACCATAGCTTTGGTATTGTCGTTGCCTGTTGAATTAGATTACTGGTGGACAATACAATCTATTGGATTTGGTGTAGTACTGTTTACTTTGGTCGTTCAAGCAACAACTAACCCATGGTTAGTGAGTAAAATCGACTTTAAACAGAAACCCAGTTAATTTTTATTCTAATGGACTGCCTAAGTCGCTAAAAATTTCGATGATGTCATCCCGTTCAATTTTGCGCATATTCAACACATACATGATTTGTAACAACAAATCAGCACCCATAATGCCCTTATTAATTTTATTTCTGAGGTTGTCTGCGCTTTGATGTATCCCTATATTAGATAGTCTGTCGCTGAGATCTTGATACTTAGTGCCACGCTTTGACATTTCAGCCTTAAGTAGGCGCTGAACCAGTTGTCGCCAATCGGCAGCAAGCGATGGTACTGTACTATCTTTATTTTCATTTGTTGTTTCATCATTATTTTTAGACATATACTAAGTTTTACCGAATAACCAAACGTGAATTATAATTTACATTTAAAACATATAAATATCAAATGTTGAAAATATAATTTGACATAATAACTTTAAACTGACTAAACTGTGACACGTAATATCACTGATGGCTAACATCTTTGAATTACAGTTTAGTCATTAGCCTTACAGGAGAGTAGCCATGACTTGGGATCTTAACCAACTTGAGACCCTTTTAGCCGACAACCAAGATTTGGTTGTGACTAAAGAAGAAAACTGTTTGTTAATAGCAAACAGTGATGGAATAGACGCTTGGTTAGCCATTAGTGGTGAACAAATACTGGTTGAATCACTATTATTTTCCAAGGCCGAAGTCAAAAACTGTGCCCTACTAAATGAAGAAATTTTAAAAACGCACATGATATTCCCACTAACAACAGTAGGTATATCCCAGGTCGCTGGTGATGAGTATTACACCGCGTTTGGGTCATTAAGTTCACAGTCAAAAGCTGAGAGCGTGATGATTGAGTTGACCACCCTGTTTCAAAATGTAGAAGCCTTTTTAGATGCTTATCAAGATCATTTGCAATAGCATTTATTTTGTTTTTTTGTAAATACTAGGAGAGAAAGAATATGTCAGTTTGGAGAAAATTAGTCACTGCTGTAAAAGGCGGAGCAACTGAAGCAGCGCAATCTGTAGCAGATAGTCAGGCCATTCGTATTCTTGAGCAAGAAATTCGCGAGGCCAAAGATGAACTGCGTAAATCAGATCATGCAAGAACTCAAATATTAGCTAAATGTAAACTGGCTCAACAAAAAGTTGACAGTTTGCAAGCCTCTGTTGAGCAATACGAAGTACATGCTCGCAAGGCAATAGATACAGACCGTCAATTAGCCTTGGATTGTGCACAAAAAGTGGGGGATTTACGCGCTGAGCAAGAAGGTGAACAGAAGTATCTTGACCAGTTTAAGCAATCTGAAAAGCAATTAGCCGTTAATATTAAGCAAGCTAAATCAAACTTAAAACGTTTAGAGCAGCAAGTTGATATGGTAAAGGCGACTGAGTCAGTACAAAAAGCTCAAGTTGCTGTGTCATCTCGTCATTTAGGCGCTAACAGCAAAATGAAAACGGCTACTGAATCACTATCACGTATTCAAGACAAGCAGAATTTACGTAATGCTGAATTACAAGCAGCTGAAGAACTAGCAACAGAAGAATCTAGTGATGATTTAAGCAAACGTTTAGCAGCAGCGGGTATAGCTGGCGGCAATGCATCAGCAGATGACGAACTTAGCCGTATATTAGGCAAATAATTCATTGGCTTTTGAAGTGAAACAAGGCAAATGATGTTTCCAAGATTACGTAAGATGTTGAGTCGAGTGTTTGCCGAGATGCGCTGGTACAGTATTGTACTGGCGCTTCTTTTTTATGGATTTACCAGTTGGATCTTATTGTATCTGGCAGGCGAAGAAACTCTCACCCAATCAGTGGATTTTATATATTGGCTGGTCGTCACTGGCTCAACAGTCGGTTATGGTGATTTATCACCCAGCACCACTGCAGGCAAATATTTAGTCTCCTTCTACATTATTCCATTAGGTCTGAGTATTTTTGCCCTTGTCTTAGGGCGCATTGCTAATTGGGTATCGAATCAATGGCAAAAAGGAGCAAGGGGTTTGAAAAGTTTAGATGTTGAAAATCATATTCTTGTGCTGGGTTGGAATGGTCATCGTACCATACGTTTATTAGAGCTATTAATCCGTGAACGAGCGTCCATCGAAGACGATCCCGTTATAGTGCTTTGTGTTAGAGTTGATATCACAAACCCTCTGCCCGGACAAATTGAGTTTGTCAAAGTGGCCACATTTAGTAATGACGCCGATATGGACAGGGCTTGCGTAGCCAAAGCAAGCGTGGTGTTAATGGATAACCCAGAAGACGACCTCACGATGACCACCGCATTATATTGCAGTCAACGTAACCCTGACGCACAAATGGTGGCTTATTTTAATGATGAGAGCTTAGTTGGCTTATTACAAAAACACTGCCCTAACGTGGAGTGTACTCCTAGTGTCGCAGTTGAGATGTTGGCTAAGTCGGCGTTTGATCCTGGCTCAAGCTTGTTACATCACGATCTGTTAGATATTAATCATGGACAGGCACAATATTCAGTTTGTATTCCAGCTCATATTCCACCTTTGAAAATTGAAAATATCTTTGCAACTCTAAAACGCAAGTATCGCGCTACTTTGATAGGCATGGTCAAAGCAGATGAAAAGTTAAATATTCAAGTGAATCCTGACTTAGATTTGATGCTCTCACCCGGTGACAAAATTTTCTATATAGCCGATAAGAGGATAATTAAATTTCAGTGGAATGACTTTGAAGAAAAGTAAAAAGGCTCGCATATGTTTAGTAAATTATTTGGTAAAAAAGAAACCGAAACAAAACCTAAAGCCCCTGAAATCATGGGGTTGTACTTAGGAGGTTCCTTTGAAATCGATCCTCTTAAACTGCGCTTGATTGAGCCGGAACTGATGATTGAAAAAGCAGCTAGCCAACACCTTATCCAAGCAGTAGGTGAAGTAAATTTAGATACCGGTGGCAAAATTTTGCGCTTTTACACAGATGACGATGCTTTTTTGCAAGTTATCTTAGATGGTGGGGACACAGAAAATTACATCACAGATGTAAAGCTATGGTATTTTTACGAAACAAAAACCATAGGTTCAGAAGCCCAGTGGAAACAAACGATTGCCTCAGGCATATCTAAACCCACTTATCAGCTTGAAGACGAAGAATACCAACGAGTCTGGGATGCAGTAGGAGAAGAATCGCCACCTGTTGCTATGACAGAAAAAACCTATGAACAAGATGGCGATACCAGCGAAACCGATCAATTTGTGATGTTGTATGAACGTCAGCTTGAAGGTGACGAAATGGAAACTTTATTGGTGACAGCAGAAGAGAAATTAGTGAACAATAATTTTGATCGTTGCTTAGTCATCAGTACTGGCTTTAATATTGGCCAAGCAGATATTACAATTAACGGCTAACGCTTACCGAATAACGATCGACACTTATGGTACGCTCAATTACATACCACCCAGTAAAGAAAGGATAAATGATGGACGCAATAATAAATTCAATCTCGGGCTTAGGCAATTTTGCGCTGTATTTTGCAGTTTCAATCTTGTTGTTGTTTGTGTTTAAAGTGGTGTATGCCTTTGTTACTCCTCATAATGAGTGGGAATTAGTTAAGGTACATAAAAATCAAGCTGCAGCCATAGGTTTTGGTGGTGCAATGATAGGTTTTAGTATTGCCTTAGCAGGTGCTGTAGCCAACTCAGAGTTTTTAATTGATTTTGTAGTTTGGGGCGTGGTGGCCATCATTGCTCAATCGTTGGCCTTTGCTTTATTACGTTTTACTTTTATGCCTAAAATTGCTGACAGAATTGATAAAAATGAAATATCTGCAGGCACTATTTTAGCAGCGGTTTCTATTTCTGTTGGGCTGCTTAACGCTGCTTGCATGAGTTACTAGGAGGGCCCTATGCAATCCAATAAAACCAAACGTTCAAAATCAATCAACCTAACCAGTATGCGCAAAAGCTTTAGTGTTAAACCTTTGGCATTAGGCGTCGCGGCTATATTTCTTTCAGCTTGTGGTGACAAACAAGACGCGGCGGTATTTACCAGCGTTAATGACTGTACTGATGCCAATCCTGAGTTTGCTGAGAAATGTAAAACTGCCTATGCAGACGCATTGAAAGAAGCACAGCGTACAGGACCTAAATACAATTCCCAAAGGGATTGTGAGTCTGAATTTGGTAACAACCAATGTAATGTGGTTCGCAATGAATCAGGTTCATTTTTCATGCCATTGATGGCGGGCTACATGTTAAGTAATTTAATGTCGCCTAGAGGTTATTACTCACAGCCAATGTTCACATCTTTTTCTAGAAATTCATCCTATAGAAACAGGTGGATTGGTGCAGATGGTTCTGATTTTGGCGATAATCGACGCAGGACCATGCGCGTTAGTGAAAAGTCACTCAAACCAAAACCTACTGTCTCTAAAACCATGAGTCGTGGTGGATTTGGTAGCAGTGTGCGGGCCAAATCTAGTTGGGGCAGCAGCACTAAAAAAGGTGGTTGGGGTGGTTAACCTCAGTTGTAAAGGCTTTATACTGGGTGATCAATAATAAAAGTATGCTAAGACCATGTTAAGAGTCGCCATCCCTGAACGTGCTAACTGGAAAAGAAAAGCCGAAGAGTTCGGCTTTAAATTTCATACCATGCACGGAGAAGCTTATTGGGATGAGTCGGCTTATTATCAGTTCTCTCTCGAACAAATTGAACAAGACTTAGAAGCGCCCACTGAAGACATTCATCAAATGTGTTTGGCGGTGGTAGATAAGGTTGTCAACTCCCAAGAGTTGTTAGAAAAATTTCAAATTCCACAAGCCTTTTGGCAGCAGATTAGTGACTCTTGGAAAAAGCAAGATCCTAGCCTCTATTCTCGCTTAGACTTTGCTTATCACGGTAAAGGTCCTGCCAAGCTATATGAAAACAATGCCGACACACCCACATCTTTATATGAATCAGGGTTTTGGCAGTGGTTATGGCTAGAAGAACAAGTCAATGCAGGTAAAATCCCCAAACAAGCGGATCAATTTAATTCATTACAGGAAAAGCTGGTCAATCGATTAGCCGTCATTGCTAAACATTATGATATCAGCCAGATGCATTTTGCCTGTTGCCAAGATACAGATGAAGATCGTGGCACAGTGCAGTATCTACAGGATTGCGCCAAAGAGTCAGGATTAAACAATGACTTTGTATTTATTGAGGATATTGGCCTCGCTGAATGTGGCAGTTTTAGTGATTTACAAGACAACAAAATCCAAACCCTGTTTAAGCTCTACCCATGGGAATTTATGCAACGGGAAGAGTTTGGCCAGTCTATCCAAAGCGCACAAGTGAATTGGCTAGAGCCTATCTGGAAATCTATTTTATCGAATAAAGCCTTAATGCCGATGTTGTGGAAATTATTCCCCAACCACCCCAATCTACTTCCCGCTTATTTCGAAGATGAATTAAGCAAGGCTACTGAAACTAAACTGGTTAAAAAACCCATTTTTTCCAGAGAAGGTGCCAATATCAGTGTGATTGAAGATGGCAAAACCGTATTACATGCCGATGGACCATACGGTGAAGAGGGTTTTATTTATCAGGCTTATTATGCCCTGCCCCAATTTGGCAATAATCATACATTGATAGGTTCGTGGTTGGTGAATGACCAAGCGGCAGGCATTTCAGTGAGAGAAGATTCATCGGCTATTACCCAAGACGGGTCACGTTATTTACCACATATTATTTTGTGACAATTGGACATGACTTTTGTAAGATTTATCAGTCACACTGTTGACATACTTTTTAATTGCAGTTTATTTCAATGACCCATTCAATCGCTAGAGTTTCGAATACCAAACAACAGATTCGCTTTGTACTGGTGATATTTTTGTTGATTAGTGCGATCGAAATAATTAACTTGCTGACAGGAAGAGTGCTCAATCAACTCGGTACGATCCCACGCTATGTACCAGGCCTTAGAGGCATTGTGTTAGGTCCGTTTTTACATGGTAGTTTGCAGCACTATTTTTCGAATATCATACCCTTATGTATTTTCAGCTATCTATTGTTGCAATATGGCTTTAAGCGCTATATACAATTAACCATTTGGATAATATTAATAACAGGCTTTTTGGTGTGGTTATTTGGCAGGCCAGCAACCCATATCGGTGCAAGCGGAGTGATTTATGGCTACTTTGGATATTTAGTTTTAGCGGGATTTTTAAGCGGAAAGTTTAAACTTATGCTCATCTCTGTATTAGTTGCATTTTTTTATGGTGGTTTAATTTTCAGCATTTTGCCTACTACCCCCTTTGTCTCTTGGGAATCTCACTTGTTTGGTTTTATTGCTGGATTAGCAGGTGCAAAATTATGGGCAAAACCTTCGCCCTAAGCAGTGAATACGAATATAATGCTCACAAGCAACAATATGCATAACAACGGGTAATCAATGTCAGATCCTAATCCACAAAAAAAAACAGGCCTGCTAGGTAATCTAGCCTTTAATATTATTATCCCTGTGGTGATTTTAACCAATCTCAGCAGTGACGAATATTTGGGGCCAGCCTGGAGTATTGTAGCTGCGCTAATATTTCCTATTGGGTTTGGCATTTGGGATCTGAAACAAACAGCCAAAATAAACCCCTTTTCAGTATTGGGTATCGTCAGTGTTTTCTTAACTGGCGGTATAAGTTTGTTAGAACTACCTGCCGAATATATTGCGATTAAAGAAGCCACTATCCCCGCTATTATTGGCATTGCGGTGCTGATCACACAGAGAACCAGTAAGCCGTTATTGAAGGTGTTTGTGCTAAGCGAACAAATCATTAATTGGCAAAACCTCAATCAATCTTTAGAAAACTCTGGCACCAGTGGCTTATTTGAGAAAAAAATGGCAATTAGCTCCTATATTGTCGCCGGTTCTTTTTTCTTGTCTGCTGCGCTAAATTACATTTTGGCTAAAGTGATATTAGTCAGCGCTCCTGGTACCTCTGAATACACCGAAGAGTTGGGCAGAATGACGGCCTTGAGTTATCCCGTGATTGTGATCCCAAGCATGTTAATGCTGATAACGGCGCTGTGGTATATATTTTCACAGATTAAAAAACTGACGGGTGAAGATCTAGAGAACTTTTTGGCGGACGTTTAGAACTAATACACTGTTTTAGCGTATTGTTAATAACTTTCAGAACTTTCATAGCGACATAATAAGACACAGATGATTGAAGTTAGCGGCTTAGTCAAACAAATTACTGATGGTTATTCGCACAAATGTATCTTAGACAAACTCGATTTTCACCTTGGAGAGCAACAATCTGTCGCCATCGGTGGGGACTCGGGTTCGGGCAAGTCAACTTTACTCCATATTCTTGCGGCTTTAGATAACGCTGATAAGGGTGTAGTGAAGGTCGCGGGTTTGACACTCAATTCAATGAGTGAAACTCAAGCAGATCAGTTTCGGAAAAAACACTTAGGCATCGTTTTTCAGCAGTTTAATTTAATTGACTGTTTATCGGTGTGGGACAACATTACTTTCCCAGCCAGACTTAATGGTTTATCCATCGGCACATACCACAATGATTTATTAGAGCAGTTGGGATTAAGCTCACACAAACACAAACTACCGGTTAATTTATCAGGTGGGGAGCAACAAAGGGTGGCCATTGCTCGCGCCTTATCCCATCAACCCAGCTTAGTATTAGCCGATGAACCTACTGGAAACCTAGACGATAATAACAGCCAAAATGTGAGTGAATTATTATTTGGGTTATGCAAGAAACTAGGTCTAACCTTAGTGGTTGTGACACATAGCCCGAAGGTCGCTGCTTTTGCTGATACCCGGTTACTGTTGCAACAAGGACGGCTGCTCAACACTCCTAATCAGACCTCAAACTTTGTATCAGCCTAACCATGGCACCTTTACTCAAACTTATTTGGGCAAGTTACCAACACAATACTTTACGCTTGGCACTGGTGTTTATTGCGTTAGTCACCGCTTGTGCTGGCCTCAGTGCTGTTCTGGTGATCAATAGCGCCGCAAAAAACAGCTATGCGTCTGCTAGTCAGCCATTTTTACAACAAGTCGAACAACGTATTATTGCCAGAAGTGGACACGCCTTGAGCAAAGAGGATTTTGCTTCACTTCGTCGTTTGGGTTTCTCACAACTTATCCCAGTGTTACGTACTTCACAGCATATTGTGCATCCCATAACAGGTGGATCTCTACAAATATCCTTACTGGGCATAGACACATTTTCGGTTATCAATTATTCCGCTAGTAACGGGCTAAAGCTCGAGCAAAATAGTTCTGAAGCGGTATCAGATGAACTAGGTCAATTATGGCGTCCTCCTTACGCTAGTGTGATCCATCCAGATTTTGCGACAGAGTTAAACCTTATTAGTGGGCAAATATTACCTCTTGAAAACACCCCGTTATTACCAAAACTGACGGTGACAAAGATCAACGGTTTAGGACGAGAGATCGTCATGGATATCGGGCAATTACAACAGGTCTTAGGCACGGATAAAATCAGTGAACTTTTGGTAGTGGGTGAGACAAATGATGTGAGCACTAGTGAGCTAAGGACCGCATTGCCCGACCACCTGCGTCTTGAAAACATCAATACTGGCGAGCAAGCACAGCAGCTCACTGGCAGTTTTCATCTTAACTTGTTGGCTATGGCATGTTTAATGTTTGTTGTGTGTATGTTTGTCGTCATGAACGCCTTACATTTGTTGATAATGAAACGCTGGCAAAATTTACGGATCCTTCGACAGTTGGGTGTATCAAGAAAACAAATATATTGGGCCCAAGGTGCCGAATTAGTATTCATCAGCTTATTGTGCGCGCCGCTTGGAGCTATCTCTGGAATATTTTTAGCTCAATTGGCCTCACCACAAGTGTCACTTACCTTACAAAGCCTATTTGATGTGAGAATAAGTTACACACAGGTCGCTTATGTCACCTTAATTGCCCAGTGTTTTGCTGCCTGTATTTTGGGGGCATTTTCAGCGGCCATTTTACCAATGTGGCAATTAAATTCTAAGTTGGCTTTACGCAATTTAAACGTCACGGTGAACACAAGCCATAGGTCATGGTTGTATGCCTGCATTGTATTGGGCTGTGTTGCCCTAGGGTTAGGCTTTTACTCTATCAATATGTTGATGAGTTTTAGCGCCATCGCAATGAGTATTTTTGCCGGTTGCAGCTTGCTTATTTATGCCCTACCCAAGAGCCTAAATACACTGTTCCACTGTTTGCCAGAGCAATGGGTATTATTTCGCTGGTTGGCTGCGGACGGTGTACGTTTATCACAAAAGAGTAAAATTGCCTGTTGTGCTTTTTTTATAGCCCTCACCAGTAATATTGGTATGAATTTGATGGTGGATAGCTTTCGTCAAGCCACACAGCAATGGTTAGGTCAGCGCTTAGTAGCTGATCAATATATTTCAACCCAATCACCCAAGGTGTTTACCCAATGGCTAGCTACCCAAGACATAGATATGCAAGTCATCGAGCGAAAAGGCCTTGATGCTGTTCTCCTAAATAAACCAGTGAGTAAACCCCAACATCGAACAACCCTAGAGCTGAGATCATATCCCAGTAGTAATCTGTATCAAGAAGCGATGTTGTTTGCTGATCAGCAAGAGGATGTTTGGCAAATATTCACTTCCGGTCAAGGCGTGTTAGTGAATCAACAATTGGCATTACGCCATGGATTAACACTGGGTGAAACCTTAAGTTTTCAAGTTGAGTCAGCTCAGCCAGAAACGAAACAAATAGTCGGCATCTATTACGATTACGGCAATCAAAGTGCTCAGGCTCTGTTACCTTTAGAGCATTTCGCCAAATATAACGCCAACACCACATTATTTGCTTTGCACTTTGTATCCAAGCAGCAACAAAATTTATTTGTCAATCAACTGGCATCTGCCTCGATATCAAACCAAGTCAGATCAATACAAACTCACGAGTTAATGGCGTTGTCGATGCAAACGTTTGAACGTACCTTTGTGATTACCGATGGGTTAAACATAGTCACTTTATTAGTAGCAGCCCTGTCTTTAGCCACTTCAGTGCTGATGATTGATATGGATAATCGACCTCAAAGGGCGTTATTAAGAAGCATGGGGGTCGGTAATTATCAGATGACCGGTTTATCGCTTATACAATATACCCTGCTCAGTTTACTGGCTTTTTTAGTGGCACTGCCTTTTGGCATCGGCTTAACTTGGCTGTTGATCAACTTAATTAACGTACAGGCATTTAGTTGGAGTTATCCCATACTGATTACACCCTCGAAACTTTTTTCGGCTGGAGTGATGAGTGTTATGTTGATTGTAATAGTGGTAGCCCTACCTTTATACAGATTAAGTCGTCGCAAATTAGTTGAGGATATAAAGTGTTTGAGTTTCTAGTCAAATATCTACTGTTGTTGATATTAGCAACAGGTATCGTAGCTTGCTCTAAATATTCTGATGATAGTAATAATAAAAGCGCTGATGACGATGAAGTGCAACAAAGAGACACTATGTTTGATAGCTTAAGTCGGTATTCAATAGAGCATCAAACACCATCAAATAATGATGAAGCAAACACCTCTAACAAAACCTTCCCTAAGGTAGTCCCAGGATACAAGATTACTTTTCCATTTGATCATAACAGTCACCCTGAGTTTGCAGTGGAATGGTGGTATATCACCGCTAATCTAACTGACAAACAACATAACCCCTACGCATTACAATGGACTTTGTTTCGCTTTGCCAGTGATACTCAAAGCACACCTTGGGCGAATGCTCAGCAATATATGGGGCATGTGGGTTTAAGAGACGGTAAACAGGCTTGGTTTGAAGAACGTTTTGCTCGCGGTGGCGTGGGTAATGCGGGTATATCCACTACCCCATTCAATGCATTTATTGATGATTGGCAATGGCTTGCAAAGTCATCACAGATGTTCCCCTCGACCCTTGAATTCACTATTAATACCCAGATTAGGGTTAATTTGGACTTTACAGCAGACAAACCTTTTGTAAAACATGGGGAGCAAGGTTTTAGTCGTAAGCTCAGAGACTCAGAACAAGCGTCATACTATTATAGCCAGCCACATATTCAAGTCTCTGGGGAGATTGAACTGCCAACCGGAAAAGTAGAGGTATCAGGCAATGCTTGGTTTGATCATGAATGGACCTCTCAATATCTAAGTCCACTTGCACAAGGCTGGGATTGGTTTTCTATTCACTTTGACGATGGTGCTAAGTTGATGTTGTTTAATATGCGTCACGAGCAAGCAAAAGACTTCTGGTCAGGCACGTTAGTCACTACAAATGGGGAAGTGGTGCATTTGACTGAGCATGATATTCAAGGACAAGTGACTAAGCGCGATAAAGTTGAAGGACGTTTGTTACCCTTGTACTGGTCGATTCAATTGCCCAAGCATCAAATCGACATTCAGATCGCGCCCATGCAAACTAAACAGTGGAACCCAGGGATATTTTCATACTACGAAGGAGGGACAGTGATTTCAGGCTCCCATTCAGGAGTAGGTTTTATTGAATTGACTGGTTATTAATCATCGCCATGAGTAATTGGTATAACTGGCACCTGTCGAGAAGTGCCAGCTAGAAAAAAATTATAAAAAGTTTTACTTGTTGTCTTTTAATAATTCAAACACAGTTTGTGCAATACGAGTGTTGTCCATATGACCTCGAAAGCGCTCACTGCCCAATCCTTTAGCAAATATTTGTACGTCAACACCAGTATGTCCTGTGGTTGTCCAGCCCGTATTTGAACGGTTATCTAAAATCTTAGAAATAGCGTTATGAAATGGTCTAGGTTTATCAGACTCAATCGCGCTTATGCTGGATACTTCATCTGTGCTCAGCTCGAATCCCAATAAATCGGATGCCAGAGCACCTCTGTCTTTAGCAGTAATTAATTGGGTGCCAATCATAGCTGGTGATACCTTTAGGTTTTTCAGCCACTTGGGGCTCCAACTATAATCGTTATTAGCACCTATACTTAACCCGCCGGTACTATGATCGGCAGTCAATACCATCAATGTGTCAGGATTTTTTACAAGGTATTGCTCTAGCCATTCGAGGGTAACCGCAAGGTCATGCATTTCAGCCATTGCAGAGCCAATATCATTACCGTGCCCTGCCCAGTCGACTTGGCTTGCTTCGATAAGTAAAAAGTAACCTTGATCATTCTCTAACTGACGGATTGCGGCTTTTGCTAATGTTGGAAGTCGCATCTGATTGGCACTGTCTAGCGCCCAAGGCATACCTGAATCTGCAAATAAGCCCAGTAAAGGAGTGCCCGCTTTCACCGTGTCTAGCTGAGTTAACTTATCCACATATTGATAACCCGCCGCTTTAAATTGAGCAACCAAATTACGATCATCTCGAATAAAATACTTCCAGCCGCCACCTAACATCACATCTAGAACAAACTGACCATTGGTTTTTGCATCGAAATAACTGTCGGCTATTTGATTATAATTTTGACGGCTCTCATTATGAGCACCAAAACTTGCAGGCGTGGCGTGATTAATCTGTGAAGTCACAGCGATACCCGTTTTACGCCCTTGCATTTTGGCCAGCTCTAATACTGTTTGAACAGGCTTCTTGTTGGCATCTACACCAATCGCACCGTTATAGGTCTTCACACCCGTAGACAATGCAGTGGCACCCGCGGCTGAATCAGTCACATAACCGGTGTCCATATCAGGATGTGTGCTGGCCATGCCGACTAATAATCGATCAAACACTGTTTCTTCGACTTCAGCAGTACTAGGATCGTCTGCGAACATACGATAGGCCGTGGTATAGGATGGACCCATACCGTCACCTACAATCATGATAATATTTTTGGGTGAATTAATATTTTCAGGTGAATCAGTAGCTAATGCAGATTGACATAAGACGGCGAATAAAAGAGTAGCAATTGGCTTCATCTGGTCTCCAATGATGAAAGGTAAATAAAAATACGCGTGAATTATACGCTAGGTAATAAGAGGATGTTCAGCTTAAATACAGTATAAATGACTTAGATGAACAAAATATGACGGTGAAACATTTGATTAATATATCAACTTTCAGGGTCTAGTATCTCGCGCATTCTCTGTTGTACAACGTCGACTAACAAGTCTGGTTGAAACTTAGAAATAAAGCGGTTACAGCCGACCTTTTCTACCATTGCATCATTAAAGCTACCACTTAAGGATGTGTTCAGTGCGATAAAAAGATTATTCATACGGGGATCTTGTCTCACTTCTGCGGTCAGTCGGTAGCCGTCCATTGCAGGCATCTCTGCGTCGGTAAACATCATCATAATTTCGTCAGTCACTGTTTTCCCTGCATCAGCCCAACTCTTTAAAAGATTCAACGCTTTTAAGCCATCTTTTTCTTCAATAATTTCAATGCCCAACTGGGTAAGTGTTTCTCTTATTTGCCAACGTGCTGTGGATGAGTCATCCACTATCAATATTTTTTTACCCTTGAGATGAGCAGCAACCTCTTGGTCCAAAACATCTTCAGAGATAGTCGTGTCATACTCAATAATTTCGGATAACACTTTTTCTACATCAATAATTTCAACCAATTCATTTTTATCATCAATTTCTACTTGGGTAATGGCAGTTAAATAGTTGTTTTTACCGGCCGTTGAAGGTGGGGGCTGTATATCACTCCATGAAGTGTTGATAATACGCATGACATCACCAATCAAGAACCCTTGAACACTTCGATTATATTCTGTGATGATCACATTGACCGCTTCATACGTGTCTTCATTAGCGGTAATTTTTACTGCTGCACGCAGATCAATAACAGGAATAGAAGCGCCTCTATAATTAGTCACACCTTTGAGATTTTGGTGAGAACCGGGCATTTGACTCATTAAAGGCACGGTAATGACTTCTCTGATCTTGAATACATTTAACGCAAAAGTGTGCCGAGAGCCCAATTTAAACATAAGCAACTCGAGTCTGTTTTCACCGACAAGTTTGGTGCGTTGATCAATTGAAGACATTAACTCTGACATACACGCTCTCTGGTTAATTGTTTAAAATAAAAGACAGGTCATATTACACCTGCAAACACTATCAACAGTAGACACATCAAAACACAATTACCTATTAAACGTATTTGCGTCTCAACACTAACATTCACACAAACTATGATAAGAATACATTATATAGATTATAAATATACACCTTAACTATATAGGATGATTAACAACAGCAGCCCACAACACGTTATCGGTTGTTTTATTTTTTACCTTACTTTTATAGGAATATTCAAATGTCACAATATCAAAATGATGTTAAACAGATTGCAGAACTAAGATCAACCAAAGCAGGTGCTTGGAACGCAATTAACCCAGATTACGCTGCTCGTATGAAAGCACAAAATCGCTTTAAGACTGGGTTGGATATTGCAAAATATACCGCAGCTATTATGCGTAAAGACATGCAAGAATATGATGCTGACTCAAGCCAATATACGCAATCATTAGGCTGCTGGCATGGCTTTATTGGACAACAAAAAATGTTGTCTGTAAAAAAACATCAAGGTACCACGGATAAAAGTTATTTGTACTTGTCTGGCTGGATGGTTGCGGCGTTACGTTCAGAGTTTGGTCCTCTTCCCGACCAGTCAATGCACGAAAAAACCTCGGTAGCATTATTAATAGAAGAACTCTATACCTTCTTACGTCAAGCGGATGCCCGTGAATTGGGTGATCTGTTTAGACAATTAGATGACGCCAAACAAAACGGTAGCGATACTGCCGGAATTCAAGAGTCTATTGATAATTATGAAACTCATGTAGTGCCAATTATTGCAGATATTGATGCAGGATTCGGTAATGAAGAAGCCACCTACTTGCTGGCTAAAAAACTGATTGAAGCCGGCGCATGCTGTATACAGATAGAAAACCAAGTATCTGACGCTAAACAGTGTGGTCATCAGGATGGTAAAGTCACAGTGCCACATGAAGACTTTTTGGCCAAAATCAACGCAGTACGTTATGCATTTTTAGAGCTCGGTGTTGATGATGGGGTGATAGTTGCACGTACCGACTCACTAGGCGCAGGACTGACTCAAAAAATACCTGTATCACAAAAGCCAGGTGATTTGGCGGCTCAGTACAATGCATTTCTTGATGCCAGCGAAGTCACATCAATCGATGATCTGGTAGATGGCGACTCTGTTCTTAAACAAAACGGTAAACTTGTAAAACCGGTACGCTTACCTAATGGATTATACAAGTTTCAGGAAAACACCGGTATCGATCGCGTTGTGCTTGACTGCATAACCTCATTACAAAATGGTGCCGATTTATTATGGATTGAAACAGAAAAACCACATGTTGGCCAAATTGGCGATATGGTTCGTGCCATTAGAAAGGAAATTCCTAACGCGAAGTTGGTATACAACAATTCACCCTCATTCAACTGGACCTTGAATTTCCGTCAGCAAATATTTGATATCTGGTCAGAAGCGGGTAAAGACTTAAGCCAATATACTAGAGACGAATTGATGTCAGTTAAATATGACGACACAGATTTGGCCCTTGAAGCGGATGAAAAAATTAGAACCTTCCAGGCAGATGCAGCGAGAGAAGCAGGTATTTTCCATCACCTTATAACCTTACCTACTTATCATACAGCGGCATTGTCTACCGATGATCTAGCCAAAGGTTATTTTGGTGACCAAGGTATGTTGGCATATGTTAAAGGTGTGCAGCGTAGAGAAATTAGACAAGGCCTTGCATGTGTTAAACACCAAGCGATGGCTGGCTCTAATATGGGTGATGACCATAAAGAATACTTCTCTGGTGAACAAGCCCTTAAAGCCTCTGGCGAAGACAATACTATGAATCAGTTCGACGCGGCATAACGTTCTAAGCCGAATATCGTTCTAAGCCGAATATCGTTCTAAATACGATAGCTTGCAGTATCTGCTGTGAGCTATCGATATCATTCAACAAATCAATATCAGTAATGACTTACTAACATCATTCAATTCACAAGTCCTTTCAAATAAACTATAAACAACTGTTTTTTAACAATAGTTTAATATCTGTAAAAGATATCTAATCCTGATAATATTCTAATATGATATTAATTTTCACAATGAGATAACAACCATGAATATTGCTAAGGTAGATTTAAACTTATTGGTTTATTTAGATGTATTGCTGAGGGAAGGCAGTGTGACTAAAGCGGCAAACCAATTAAGTATTACTCAGCCGGCAATGAGCAATGGCTTGAGAAGACTCAGAGACTTATTCAAAGACCCATTACTGGTGCGCACCAGTGACGGCATGACCCCTACCAAACGTGCCTTAGAATTAAAACCCATTATCCGAGATGTACTGTCTAAACTTGAAACAACGATCCAACCTGAAACTGATTTTAGCCCACTTAAAAGTGAACGTACATTTAGAATAATGGCTAGCGATTACGCAGAATCGACCTTATTAATGGAGGTCATCGGCAGGCTAATTAAACAAGCACCAAATGTTACCCTTGATTTAATCACCCCCAGCGACGTGACCTTTCATGATGTAGAGCAAGGTAGGGTTGATATGGCGATCAATCGGTTTGAAGAATTACCTCTATCGTTTCATCAAAAAGTGGTGTGGTATGACACATTCTCTTGTGTGGTGAATAGCCACAATCCAATAGTGCATAATTTTAATCTGGAACAGTATTTAGACAACAAACATATATGGGTCAGTAAAACCGGCTTTGGGGTCGGCGTGGGTATGGATCCTAAAGAGGTACAAAAATTGGGTTGGGTGGATGCTGAGTTGACAAAAATTGGTAAACAACGGGATATACGGGTGTTTACTCGTCATTATCACGTCGCCTTACAATTAGCCAAAGCACAAAATTTGATCGCAACCTTACCCAGTAGAGCGGCCAATATGTATAAAGATGATCCAGAGGTCGAAATACTCGAACCTCCATTTGATATTCCTCCCATTGCATTAAAAATGGCATGGAGTGCTTTGCTGCAACACGATGCTGGACATATTTGGCTGAGAAGATTGATTGGCGAGGTGGGTGCAGAACTGACCAATACATAACATTAATTTTCTGTGTGAATGGAAAGAATAACCTACATAAATTAATACGTATAATACTAACAAGGTAAACTGAGTCAATTGTGAATTACCAAAGAGTGAAATATGCAACTCACGCCAACCACACAAGTTGAATACGTTCAAAAAGGCCGCTTAAAGGTTGCCAAAAAGCTAGACCAGTTTATTACACAAGATGTTTTACCCGGTGTGGAGTTAACAGCTGATGATCTTTGGGCAAAGTTCGCAAACGCTCTACCGGAACTTTTGTCTATCAATCAAAGCCTTTTGGAAAAAAGAGTCAGCCTGCAACAGCAAATCGATCAATATTGCAGCCCAAGACAATCTATTAATGTGCAAGAGTACAAAACCTTTCTTACTGACATTGGCTATTTGCAAGCTAATCCCGATGATTTTCAAATTAACACCACAAAGATCGATCCTGAAATTGCCACTATGGCTGGTCCTCAGCTAGTTGTTCCCATTAACAATGCTAGATTCGCCTTAAATGCAGCGAATGCTAGATGGGGCAGTCTGTATGACGCGCTTTATGGCTCGGATATAATTGAGCAAACCGCTAGCAGTAAAACCAAAGGTTACGACGCGGATAGAGGGCAAAAAGTCATCGACTATGCCAGAAAATGGTTAGACATCATTGCACCACTTCAAACTGGCAGCCATATTCAGAGTAAAAAATATGTGATTGATAACGGTAAGCTATTAGTCACTTTGGTTGACGATACCGTCGTAGGATTGAAAACACCTTCGCAGTTTGCCGGCTTCCAAGGCACCATTGAACAACCTATCTGTATTCTGATTAAACACAATAACATTCATGCCGAAATTCAATTTGATCAACAGAGCGTGATTGGCCAGCAAGATACGGCGCACATCAAAGATATATTTTTAGAATCAGCATTAACCACCATTATGGACTGCGAAGATTCTGTTGCGGCGGTAGACGCAGCAGATAAAACCTTAGTGTACAAAAACTGGTTAGGGCTCATTAAGGGCGATTTAACCGCTACAATAACCAGCGGCAGCAAACAAATAACACGTAGCTTAAATCCAGATAGACAATATGTATCAGCAGCAGGAGAAACATTGAGTCTGTCAGGCAGAAGCTTGATGTTTATTCGTAATGTTGGCCACTTGATGACAACAGACGCCATTCTGTTTGATGACAAACCTATTTACGAAGGGATCATGGATGCCCTTGTTACCAGTTTAATATCCAAACATGACTTACTGGGTAATGGTCTATTCAAAAATAGTCAGGCAGGCAGTATTTATATAGTCAAACCAAAAATGCATGGACCAGAAGAAGTCGCTTTTGCCGATTTGTTATTTTCTAAAATTGAATCTGTGCTCAGTTTACCCAGCCATAGCCTAAAAATAGGCCTGATGGATGAAGAGAGACGCACCAGTCTGAATTTAAAAGCCTGTATACAAGCAGCAAGGGACAGAGTGGTATTTATCAACACAGGCTTCTTAGACCGTACAGGGGATGAAATACACACCTCTATGCAGCTAGGCGCGTTTGCCACCAAAGCCACCATCAAAACAAGACCTTGGTTAAACGCCTACGAACAATCCAATGTGGCGACCGGCATGAACTCAGGGTTGTCTGGTAAGGCACAAATTGGCAAAGGCATGTGGCCCATCCCAGATAACATGGCCGATATGATGCAGGCAAAAATCGCCCATGTGCGCTCAGGGGCAAACACCGCTTGGGTGCCCTCGCCTACTGCAGCCACATTACATGCACTGCATTACCATCAGGAAAACGTATTCGACTTAAGAATGAATATGACTGCGCCAGTAGATGATTTGTTAGAAAAAATGTTAGATATACCATTACTCAATGACGAAAAATTATCACCTGAACAGATACAACGTGAGCTGGATAATAATGTGCAAGGGATCTTGGGTTATGTAGTCCGATGGGTAAACCAGGGTATAGGTTGTTCAAAGGTGCCGGATATTAATAATGTGGGACTGATGGAAGACAGAGCCACATTGAGAATATCGAGTCAACATATCGCCAACTGGCTGATGCATGAAGTTATAACAACAGAACAAGTTGAGCACTCTATGCAGACCATGGCTAACTTAGTAGACGCTCAAAATTCTGGGGATGCCGAATATACTGCTATGACACCTGATACCCAAAGCTCACTAGCCTTTCAAGCCGCCCAAGAGCTGATATTCAAGGGTAAGGACCAACCTAGTGGTTATACTGAGCCTTTGTTGCATGCAAAAAGAGCAGAGTTAAAACGCTCACTCAATTAAGTAGATTAAGGTTGATCTAACTCTTTTGTAAAAACGTGTTTACCAAAGATGCTTTGTATCACTGATACACCGCCTTTACACAACAAGTGATAAATAAGGATATGCAAGGGCATTTTTTGAAAGTGCCCTCGGATCAATACAGCAAACTCAGCGAGTGCAAAAAATTTAGGCTTACACAAAGGGTGATTAGGTTTTAAGGTCTTTTCGTAGATAAAGTCTACAAACGCTATATTCCAAGGGCAGAATTGACTTATTTCTTTTTGTACAGACTCAGGGACCTCAGTCTTCAATATTTTTTGTGTATATCGACAAGCTAAGAACAACTCCAAACCAAAATCCGTTTCTTTAGCTAAAGTAATAAGGTCTAACCAAAACGCTTCATTATTGTTTGTGGTTATTAATGTATGTAAATCAATCAGATCCCTGTAACCTTTTTTAACCTCTTCATTAAAAAACAAATGTATCAGACTATGCAACGTCATGGCTGCAAAAGAAAGAATTTGAAAACCATCTTCAGTGGTGACCGTGTTGGTAGCAAATTTATCAGCATCTAGATGCCTACCGGAAATAATCGGTACTATATTGTGGTGAACATCAACAATGGTGCCACGCTTGCCGTGTCTTAAGGGGGGGATTTCGTGGGCCCACTTTCGATAGTATTTTTCATCGTGTTCGGTTAACTCTTCAGACAACCAACCAATTAGACATAGTCTTTTTTCAATCGCATCGATGGATTTTTTATCAGCCAATATGTCGATATCATTATAGATACGAGTATCACCTACTGGTGCGCCTGAAAGTGTATATCCTGCCCCCTTCAAAAAAATCAGGTATTGTGGCTTGTCAGCTAACTCTCGTTTTAGTTCAGCAGCTTCAAACACCACTTGTTTTTTATGGTTTTGTGCAAGCACATCAGCATTTAAAAAATGTCGTTGAGTTTGCTTTGGAATTTGCTCAAAAATACCTGCTTGTTTAAACGTTGATGAATAGCAAGCCAATAACTGTTGATGACGTAAAATCAGCACCAGTTGTTGCCATTGTTTAGGTGTAAACGCCAGTGTAGATTTTGGTGCGATAAATGCCTGGCATACATCGTCAGCAGACAGCTTATTCAAAATCTATTATTTCCTGCTCTAAAAACGCGGCCACTTGGGCTAAATCATTATGAAATATTTCAAAGGTTTGCACGTTTTCAATAACATTGGTCAAAGTACTAAAAGCAGTTTCTCTCAATACACTGTAATTAAAAGCATTGTCTACTAACTGCATAAAAGCTTGAGTTTTATCCAGTTGATAAATTTGTAAATCTTGATTGGCACGGTAATTTGGAAAAACCACCCCCACCAGCTCTGCAGTGTTCGTTTGATTTTCCCAACTGGATTCAGGTGGTGAAAGATGGATCACGTCCCCTTTATGGGTATCTTTGGCAATATCCGAAAACTTACCATCAGGAAATAACGTCTTGGCAATATCGATAGATTGGTTTTTCAAACAAATGGGCCTTACAAAAGGTACCACTGTTTGGGTATTTGGAATGATGAGCGCCATTTCATCAGATAATAGCCGCCAGCCATTATGGGCCAAGTAGGCGGTCAGTGTGCTTTTTCCTGAGCCAGGGGGGGCAGGAAATAAAATGGCTTTATTACCTTTTGCCAATACAGCCGAATGAATAATCACATGTTGTACTTCATTACCCGCAACTGTCCAGTTCATTCCCCACTCTAAAAACGCATAAGCCTTTTGAAAACTCAGTGGTTTAAAGGGCTCTTGTTGATCGCAAAAAAACCGCGCTTGAGGCTTGATAAACGAACGAATACCAGAGGACTTTTGTACCGACAATTCATAATCTGCGACTTCCGTACTCAGCTTTCTAAAACGACTACCATATATAGTAGACAGGTTCTGAATAACTTGAGGAAGAGCCGTATTAACTGAAAAAGAAAAAGGATGTAAATCGATAAAATAATTATCAGACATCAGTATTTTTACAATCTAAGGGTAACAAAATATTTTTTTGGATGAGCGATCTAATTGCAATGTTTTGCGTGGTTTTTTTATCTAAAATAATCTCACCAGACAGCACTTTTAAAATGTCAGCTTCTGACATTAAAACACTTAATGTTTCCCCGGAGTGTACGTCTAGAAACACACAACCAGATTGATCAGAAAAGGAGTGCATTTGTACTCCTTTGTGTAAATAATTATTCAACACTAAATTTTTTATTAAATAGCTGGGCAAATGACACTAGATCCGGACAAACTATTAGTACCGATTGTACTCCAGAGCAAGCTCGCAACACCACTTGGATCAGCAGAAGCTTGGGTATATAAGTAATCAGCAAAATTAGATGGAATGTTGTTGTGTTGAGATAATACTGGGTAATTGATCCCATGTGAACCGTGGTTTACCGCGTTAAACAACATGATTAAAATCGCAGCATTTACATTGCTAGGATCGGGGTCTCCATCTCGCAATATATATTCAGCACTAAGGTCACCGGTGCCATTAATTGGGCTTACACCAAAACCAAAATAAGAGGAGAAGGTACCAGTAATCCGATCAGCCACCTGACATGCATCAAGTAGCATGGTTGCAGCACCACCATTAAAATCAGAACCATGGCCTGAAGCCACTATTGAACCTGCAATGCCAGCCCAAGCTGAACGCCCCGGAATAGATGCAATCACAGCACCTGCTGCTGTACGTTTCAAAAACGTACGGCGTTGTTTGGTATTTTTAGAAACCGAAGATTCTATTCCTTTTGGATTATCAAGACTCATAAAATTCCTTAATTTAAATTATTTTTACTAATCCCTCATGTATAGCATAAATTATGCCAGACTGCAACTCATTGAAATACATGACAAAAAAAATAACTAAAAACCAATTGTGTAAAAATACCTGACAATATATCCATATACCGAGATCCTAGCCTTGAGTAATTGTATCTAGGGTGATCTAATTTACAATTTAACTTTTAGTGTTCGTAATTGTTTTAACTGTGCCCTAGTTGCATAAAATGAGACAACACATAAAAAAACACTTATCATAAAAATTAAAGGTAATGCAGTCATCCAAAATGAAAAGAAACTGTCAGTATTTTTTACAATCTACAAGTAAAAAATTATTTTGTTTTTCATAACCTGTTGTTTTATTTAAATACATTTATTTTGGCGCGATTTATGCTTATGAATAATGTTCAAAATTTATGGCTTCATAACCTATATTCGAATTGTTTGGTTACTTGTTTATAACGGAGAAAATAATGTCTACTCAAGGCGAGAATAACAAATTGGTCCAAGATTTTGGATTAACTACAACTCGACGTCAATTTGTGAAAGGAGCAGCGATTGCAGCGCCTATCATTGCAGCGGTGTCTTCTCGCCCAGTGTGGGCGAATACTGCATCAGCTGTATCGGGTAATTTATCAGGTAATCTTTCACAACCTACCGAAAAAATCGACCCTTATAATGGTAAGAGCCCCGGTTACTGGCAAGGCGGTCAACCCACTGGTGGTAGAATTGATGACCTACTAGGTGTTAATAGTAACACCCCATTTAGTTCAATCTTCACTCAAGTTACTCCTCCAGCCTATACAGCTACTTATCCAAAGACTCTTTTAGAAGCGATTCAAGACTCAGGCGGGACTAATCAACCTGAAAGATTTGCTGCAGCTGCTTATTTGAATTCAATCGATGATTTTAATTATCCATATACTCCTGCAGAAATTGTTGACTTTTATGGTTATTACGCTAGGGGCGAGATTACATACGCTGAAATTCATGCTACTTTTGTTAAACTAACTCATTGCGGTACAACAGAAGCTTTAGCTACTTGTTAAAGTAAGTTCGGCTAGTGGCCAATCGAAAGTATAAGTTGAGCTCATTTGTATTAATGAGCTCTCTTAATGATTGTTTCTCGGTGTATGATGAAAAATATTCTAATACATATGTATTAGATAAACGTTATAAGTGGATTCTTGAGAATTTGAAATTTGATTGCTTTTTATTGGAAGAACTCTGTAATTCTCAGCAAGAGAGTCAATTGAGCTCTGAAGAATTGTTAAGTGTTATCGAACAATTTTTAGATTCCAATATTGTTGTGCAAATATCATAAGTAGTATTTTCGTAAATTCTCTAACTCTTAGCGAATTTGCGACTCGCTTAAGGTCAGGTATAAAATTCAATATTGGAACTTTTGTCTTTTCACTTCGCACAGATATTTCAAACGTTGCCGCTGAGATACACAGTTTATATTCTGAATATTCGTTATTACCTCCATCCACATTTAGCGATTTTCAAATTGTTCTAAGGCGCCCTTACAATCTGCGTCGTTGGTTATATCCTAAAGTTGACTTTTATTTTGACGGTAGAAAACCTTTTAAGCCACTTCCATTAAGACAAGCTTATGCCATGTTGGAATGGGGAATGAATTGGTGTATTGCGAATCATGCACATCACTATTTAATTTTACATTCTGCAGTGCTAGAAAAAAATGGTAAAACAATTATTTTTCCAGCCCCTCAAGGTTCAGGTAAAAGCACCTTGTGTGCTGCTTTAGCGGGAAAAGGCTGGAGATTGTTTTCAGATGAATTGGCGCTAATATCATTAAAAAATGGTGAACTTCATCCCTCTACGCGCCCCATAAATCTTAAAAACAACTCTATTAAGGTCATTAAAGAATTCATTCCAGAGAGTATTAACAGTGGTTTACATCTAGATACCCATAAAGGCACAGTTTCATTGTTTAAGCCCTCTAAAGAAAGTGTACAGTCTAGTAAAATAGCTGGGCAAGCCCATTTTGTTGTGTTCCCAAAATATGAAGTAGGCTCACCATCTTGCATGAAAGAATTAGACGACTCCAAATCGCTTCCAATGCTAATTGAAAATAGTTTTAATTATGATGTGTTGGGAACTGAAGGATTTACAGCTATGTGTGATTTGGTAAATAAGGTGGATTGCTATGAATTTTCTTACAGCGACTTGAATGATGCCATTGCTACCTTCGATAAATTAATTAATGAATAAATGACGTTATTAACAACCACCCTTATATCACCATTTAGCGTTACCGCTCTTTCAGAAGAAGACTGGGAGTTACTGATTAGGCAAGCAAGGGCGGCGAACCTTTTAGGGCGGCTGTATTATTTATTCAGTTTTAACAAGCTCACTCAGAATATAGAAGAGAAATACCTTTGGCATTTTGAGTCAGCATATAGACTTTCAGACCGGCTAAAAAAAAACGCGCTCCGAGAAATTGACGAACTGACTTCGGCACTGGGTCAAATTAATGTCAAACCCATATTTTTAAAAGGTGCAGCTTACCAAGCTGCCGACTTACCTTGTTCAAATGGTAGGTTAATGTCAGACATTGATTTATTGGTTGATGAAAATGTTCTTTCACAAGTACAAAGTCACTTACGAAAGCACAGCTGGATCCCCACTGCTATTGACGACTATGACGAAAAATATTACAGAGAATGGATGCACGAAATTCCGCCTCTAAAACACGCTACACGTCAGACAACACTTGATGTTCATCATAATATATTGCCTTTAACTAACAAAAACACTATTGATGCAAGTCGCTTAGAGTTTAGAAAGGTTTATCATGAATGGTTCGGCGAAGTCCAAACATTGAATCCGTTAGATACTGTGATCCACAGCTCTGTTCATCTATTTACAGAAAGTGAATTTGATAATGGCCTGAGAGATTTGTCAGATTTAGACATGCTAATTCGACACTTCACATCTACTAATAAGAATTATGTCAACGAGCTAGTAATCAGGGCAAACGAACTTGAACTTGCTGACTATCTTAGCTTGACTCTGAGATATACAAAGATGGTTTTGAATACGCCCATTGCCCCTAACGCGATTTCATCACTCAATATCAGGCATCAATCACGATTATCGCAAATATTCTGGGACTTTTGTTTTAAAAATATATTTAAGCCTCACCACTCATCAACTAAAAATATTGACATGAGGTTGGCGAAATTCATCTTGTATTGGAGAGGTCATCTAATAAAAATGCCACTTCGAATTCTGCTTCCTCATTTAGCGATTAAAAGTTATATGCAACTAAAAGACATGGTTACGCAATCCAATTCATCCAAAAAGACCGTTTAAATGTTTTACAATTTAATACCTTTTTTCTTTGCCAATTCAATTAAGTATTTAACCGGTATGGCGTAACTAATACCAGATGGTTTTTCAAGCACTGTTTCTTTCGATTCTTTTACAAAAACTTTGTTTAATATGCCAACAACCTCGCCGCTTTGAGCATCATATAACGGGCTACCACTGTTGCCAGGATACGCAGTAATATCTAGCTGATAAATCATAAATTTTTTATCCAGTCTATCTAAGATATTCATAGACAACTGGCTTGAATGTTGTGTTGGAATAACGTCAGGTGTCGTTGCTGCAATGATGCCTCTATGTGTGGCTGGGTAAAGCCCCAACACGGCCCCTATTGGAAAACCAGTTAATAAAACCTCGGTACCATCTTCTACATAATTGGGTGACGACAGTTTGAGGGGAGTCAAAGGGCTAGGCAATTTTAAAATGGCTAAATCGTGTTCACGATCTCTAGCAATTATTTCTGCTTTGGCTATTTTGGGCTTGCTACCCGTACCTGTAAATACAATATGGTACTGCACTTTTTGTGGGTCTAGCTCTTTATCAATTACGTGATAATTGGTAGCCACTAATGTACCGTCGCCAAAAACGAAACCCGTACCTTGCAATTGATGGGTTTGAACACCTAACGCATCATATAAACCAACTCCTACCACTGAAGGTTTTACTTTGGCTACAATTTCGGTGATTGAATGGCTATGGGCATTGGCACTTAATACCAATGAGATCCCTAGCAAAGCCTTCAAAAGCAATAATTTACGTATAAACATATATTTACAATACTGTCCGTGGGATATCTGAGTATAATCACAAATATCATAGCGTTATGCGAATGATATTTATACATTATGATTACTAGGCTACAAAGGTTCGATTTATGAAGGTGTTGGTAACGGGCGCAGCAGGTTTTATCGGTTTTCACGTGGCGAAGGAGTTATTAGCACGGGGAGACACGGTTGTAGGCATAGATAATATAAATGATTATTACGATGTCACACTGAAAGAAGGTCGCTTAAACGCCCTTGCTGAAGATGCACTGTCAGGAAATTTTACATTTATTAAAATGGATATTGCTGATAGAAATCAAATGGAAATATTATTTGCGTCATCCGCTTTTGATAAAGTAGTGCACCTTGCTGCTCAGGCTGGGGTGCGTTACTCAATCGAAAATCCTCACGCTTATGTTGACAGTAACTTAATTGGCTTTATGAACATACTCGAAGGATGTCGACACAATAAAATAAAACACCTTGTTTACGCTTCTTCTAGCTCAGTTTATGGTTCAAATGAGTCAACACCGTTTGCGGTTACTGATAATGTTGACCATCCCGTTTCACTGTATGCGGCGAGTAAAAAAGCCAATGAATTGATGGCTCATACATACAGTCACCTTTATCATTTACCAACCACAGGACTACGTTTTTTTACTGTTTACGGTCCGTGGGGCCGCCCCGACATGGCGTTGTTTAAATTCACTGAAGCAATCTTGAACCAAAAACCAATCCAAGTGTTTAATTATGGCAATCACCATAGAGATTTCACTTATATTGATGATATTGTCAGTGGCGTTATTCTCTCATTGGATAATGTAGCCGAAGGCAATGAAAATTGGGACGGAAAAAACCCAGATCCAAGCAGCAGTAAAGCCCCTTGGAAAATTTATAATATTGGCGCTCATAATCCAGTAAACCTGCTTAAATTCATTGAAACCCTTGAGGCTGCCTTGGGCAAAGAGGCGATTAAAGAGATGCTCCCTATGCAGCCAGGAGATGTTCAAAATACCTATGCTGATGTATCAGCACTAACCAAAGATACTGGATACCAACCCAAAACAGATTTAGTTGAGGGAATTGGCAACTTTGTAGCTTGGTATCACGCTTTTTATTCATAAGCTTCTGTAAAATCATAGCTGGCAATAGCAGCATCTCAGTTTCACTATAAAGGATTGTCTTATGACGTTAGCCTATGTTGCCTCTATTCTAAGTTCTCCTCTCATTCATGCGCCTATTCTTTTCATCATTATTAGAATTATTGGCCATTTCAGACATAATACTAAATTATATAAGTATCTTTCGATTGGCCCTGTAGCGTGGTTGCTTTTTTGTTCTATGACCTACCCCAGCGTTCTTTTAATTAAAAAGCTAGAAGATAATTATCCAGTTGTATCGCTGCAATCAGACCAATGGAAAAAAACAGACGCAATTGTTGTGTTGGCTTGTAACCACTTTGAAGATGATGAATTGCCTTTTGTTTCCCGCTGGCCAAATTGCTCACTGCAAAGAAACCTGCATGCCGCACTAATGTATAAAATACATCCTATGCCTATATATCTCGCTGGAGGAATTTTAGGTAAAAAAGACAATTTTTCACAGGCTAGTCACAATAAAGCCTTTTTTGAATTGATGGGAGTTGATGGTGCAGATATTTTTATTACTCCAAAAGGCTCTAATACCGAATCAGAAGCCAAAGCATTAAGCCCTCTTTTGCAAGGTAAGTGGATTTCATTGGTTACTTCTGCAAGCCACTTACCCCGTGCGGTAAAATATTTCGAAGACCTTGGGATTAAAGTACTACCGATCCCAGTTGAACATTTTAGCCGACGAAAAATAGAACCTATGATTGACTTGCCCAACGCGTCGAGTTTGTATAGAAGTGAGAGAGCCATTCACGAATATCTTGGGCTAATTTACCAAGGTTATTTTCGCTAATTTATTTATTCCAGCCATACCAACTATAATGATTAATCTAGCGTTATGATCTTTTAAGGGCAACAACATGACAAAACTGATAGTTCCGATTTTATCAGGCGGTGGAACTAAGTTAGCCGCACATATTGGAATTTTAGATGCCATTTACACTTTGGGCATCGACTTTCAACATATAGTGGGCGTTTCTGGTGGCTCTATTGTTGCCGCTTTACATAGTAGTGGTATGCCATTAGAACAAATAAAACAATTAGCTTTGGATACAAACTTTAAAAAATTTAGAGGGTTTAGCCTCATAACGTTAATTTTTCATGGTGGTCTGAGTTCAGGAAATGCGTTTGAACGCTGGATTGACACGCAATTACAAGGCAAACAATTTAAAGACATTAACAAAGATTTACACATTTTAGCGACAGATGTTAACGGTGGTGGTCCCATTGTTTTTAATAAACAAAATTCACCTGACTTAAAAGTGTCAAAAGCTGTCCGCTTTTCTTTAGCTTTCAGTCATATAAGGATCATATACTGGTCGACGGTGCAGTTTTGTCAGAAGATGCCTTGTTTAAAGATTGGTCTGGCGATGGCACTAGGGTTATATGTTTTAGGCTAAAAAGCGACCAAATTACAGGTCAAAAATTTAAAAAAAGTTGGTTACCCTTAGGTCAGTATGTGATGATGCTAATAAGAACGTTTATGACTGCGATGTCTAGGGAATACGTACATGACAACTATTGGAAAAATACTATAGTTGTAAATACCGGCGCACTTTCGCCTGTTGACTTCAATATTTCAATAGAACAGAAAGAAGAGTTGTACCGAATCGGATATCAAACTGCGCTAGAATTCATCCCCAAAAGAATACGTTTGCAATTAATCGATCACGGTAAGATAGTAACGGACACACATTTTGAAGAAATTTAGAAAATACGCCGACAAACCATTTATTGGACCAATAGTAAAAAAAGTCATTAATTTTGCCGTTAGCAGACAAGCGGATCAAATTTCCCAACATTTTTCAGAATACTTATCTCCGGTAGTAGCATTTAGACAAGAGCTTCAAGAAGAGTCATTTAAAATTCGTCATAATGTGTATTGTGACGAGCTGAAGTTTGAAGATAAACGGATAAATTGCATGGAACAAGATGCTTTTGATAAACAATCAACACACTGCTTAATTCAACATTTACCCACGGGGAATTATGCAGGCACAGTAAGAATAGTGAAATCTAACAACGACCAAGAATTATTGCCTATAGAAAAATACTGCAGTAGTTCAATAGATAATGAAAAAGTCCATCCTAAAAACTTTCCTAGACATGAAATATGCGAAATATCGAGATTAGCCGTACCGGCACAGTTTAGAAAACGTCAAACTGACCGATATGCAGGTTCAGCGACAGGTGTCATAAATGAACAGATTTATTCTGAAAGAGAACTAAGGTGCTTTCCTTTTATAGCCGTAGGACTATACCTCTCTGCGGCCTCTATTTGTTTACGGCAAGATATAAACCATTGTTTTGTGATGATGGAACCAAGATTAGCAAGAAGTTTGCGGTTTGTTGGGATCCCATTTGAAAAAGTCGGACCTGTTGTAGAATATCATGGCCAACGTGCCCCCTATTATATCAGCCGCAATTTATTAATGACGGGACTTACACCTGGCTTTAAGAAAATGCTATATAACATCGATAAAAAGATAACCTGCCAATTTAAAATCAATCAATAATCCAAAAACATGTCAGGTTTTTTTACAATTTCGATTTTATCAAAACAACAAAAAAACATAAACCCTGTATTAATGACGGGACTTACACTTGGCTTTAAGAAAATGCTAAATAACATCGTTAAAAAGATAACCTGCCAATTTAAAATCAATCAATAATCCAAAAACATGTCAATTTTTTTTACAGTTTCGATTTTGTAAAAACAAAATAAAAATATAACCCATTGTTTTTAATATAAATTTTATTTTTGGCACGATGGCTGCATTGTTATTTATAGAAGTCATAGTGGTCAATAGAAGTCATAGCGGTAACAAATTAATTTAAAAGGATAAAAGGATAAAATTATGAAAAACAAGTTATTTACAAACATCAAAGTTCTATCGTCTAGCGTATTGTTAGCGATGGCAGTAGCTAGTAGTGCTAATGCAGCAACATTTAACTTCGGAAACGCGGGCAACCTTAATGGTGTTGCTCAATTATCATCGGATGATTCTAAACTTACTAGTGTTAATGTTCCCGCTAGTAATCTTACAAATGGTGCCAACGGTTTTTTCGTTGAAACTTTTGACCAAGCGACTCAAACTCTGCAACCTGATTTTTTGGCAGATGGCATCACCCCAAATCTAAGTGCAGGTGTCCCATTCCCAGGTGGTGCTACTACATTTAACGAAGGTGTTGGTTCTGCTGGTTGTGCCGTTAACGGCACTGGTGCTGGAATTACAATAACAGAAAGTAATATTGGGTCTTCTTTTGGAGTTCGTAAATTATCAGGCACCGGTGCAGCGGCTCCAGCTGGTGACACTAGTTGTTTTGGTTACACTCCTAAACAAGGTGGAACAATCCCTTCTTGGGTTGAAATTGATTACGCCCCTTTCTTACTCGGTGCAGGTGATGTAGGTATTACATTCCTTGGTTTTTATTGGGGTTCGATTGATACATTTAATGACTTTACGTTCTATGACAACCTTGGTGCTCCAATACAGACAATCACAGGTTCATCTTTGCTAACAGCATCTGGTGGTACTTCTGGTAACCAAACAGCAGACAGTTCAAACCTTTATGTAGCAATTGATTTTGCCTTAGCAGAAGCATTTACAAAACTAAGAATCACTACAAATGGTATTGCCGGTGAATTTGACAATGTCGTAATTGGTCTACAAGGCAGACCTGGTGTTTCAGTTCCTGCTCCATCTGGTGTAGCGTTATTAGGGCTAGGTTTATTAGGCCTAGGTTTGAGAAAAAGATTACGTAAGTAAAATTATACTAGAAAAAAAAAGCCAACTAATGTTGGCTTTTTTGTAACTACTCAGCACATAATCTAGTTTATTTTTAACGATCAAAAATTAAAAAATGATCGACTTGCTTGATCATTTCTAAGCGTTATCATACTGTTTTATTTCGATAATTACGTGGCTAAATGAAAGTAAGCGGCATTGATATTGAGTCGAATATCAATAACATTAAAGCACAAATTGAAGCGGACAATACATTGTCACCTTCAATGCGTACTGCTATGGATTTATTGCTTCTTATTGTCACGTTACTCTGTCAACGGCTTGGGCTTAACAGTAATAACAGCAGTATACCGCCCTCGTCCGATCAAAATAGAAAGAAAAATTCAAAAGGCAACAGTACTAAAAAATCAGGTGGACAAAAGGGGCATAAAGGCACAACGCTACCACTTGATGACAACCCTGACATCACACATAAATTAATCGTTGATAGCACACTTTTACCGCCCGGTAACTATACTGATATGGGTGAAGAGGTGCGGCAAGTGGTCGATATTGAGTTTAAGCGTGTCGTCACTGAATATCGCGCACAAATACTTGAGAATGAGTTAGGTCAACGCTTCGTTGCCCCATTTCCCCAAGACGTTAATAGCCGTATTCAATATGGTATTGGGTTAAAAGCTCATGCGGTTTACCTGTCCCAATATCAATTACTGCCTTATGAGCGCATTCGTGAGTATTTCACTGACCAGCTTAATATACCTTTGAGCAGCGGCAGTCTTTTCAACTTTATCAATACCGCTTTTACCAAACTGGAAGAGACGCAAGCATTAGATATTATCAAAGCGAACTTGAGAAAAGAAAAGACATTACATACCGATGAAACTGGCATCAATATCAACGGAAAAAGACAATGGCTACATAACGCTTCGTCTCTGGATTGGACGTATTTATCAGCCCATGAAAAACGAGGCCATGATGCCATGGATGAGATTGACATATTACCCCAGTTCAACGGTGTGATGTGCCATGACCATTGGAAACCTTATTATCGTTATGAGTGCCTACATTCATTATGCAATGCGCATCACCTGCGAGAATTAACTCGAGCGTATGAGCAAGATAATCAAGCTTGGGCTGAGGAAATACGGGTGTTTTTAGTTAAGCTCAATCAAGAGGTAGATAAGGCTGGCGGGTTACTCAGTGTTGAAAGACAAGACACCTTGCGACGTCACTATCAAGCGATTTTAAAGGCAGGAGAAAAAGAAAGTCCTGCGCCGATACCAGTGAAAGGTAAGCGAGGACGGCCTAAAAGAACTCAATCACGTAACCTACTTGAGCGATTACAAAACTATGAAAGCGATGTACTTAGATTCATGACGGATGAGGCAGTGCCATTCACTAATAATCAGGGCGAAAATGATTTGAGGATGGCAAAGGTTCAACAAAAGATATCGGGATGTTTTAGAAGTGCTAACGGAGCCAAAATGTTTTTTGGATTACGTAGCTATCTGTCGAGCTGCAAAAAACAAGGGATCAGTGGGTCCACGGCATTAACGTTATTATTAAATGGCATGCTGCCTAATATCTTTATACCCGCTGAGTAGTTACGCTTTTTTTATGTTTAAAAAATGATGTTGCCCCATAAATCCCCCCCCCCAACCCACTCCTGATCTTACCATCACTAAATATGAATGTTCTCCAATGAGGAGCTTGTAAAATAAATCAACAAATGTCTTAATCTTATCCAGTAGAGGATCTTCTATATGAATTTGAGAGTTTTATGCACATCATTGACGCACTAAAAAAACAGTTTACTTTAGAAGACAACGTGCTTTTGATTGAGACTAAAGAAGCAACAGAACACTATGGAAAAACAACATTTTCAACCCCAGTAAACATTGATTGTGTAATCATAATCAAAAAAGAGATAACAATAGGCAAAGTTCTGAAGCTTGCCAATGCGTTGCAGTTTAATCTATACCCAGTAGGTACTAATAGAAATTGGGGATATGGCTCTTTTAATGTTTGCTCAGACCGCCCAAACGTCATCCTTGATCTAGGTCAATTATGTGAAATAACTGGCACTGATAAGGAACTTGGACTGGTTACCCTTGGTCCGGGCGTAACCCAGAAGCAACTGTATGAATTTTTGATTAAGAATAATTGGGAATACATGGTACCAGTTACGGGTGCAGGGCCAGAAGCTGGCATTGTGAGCAATGCGCTGGAAAGAGGTTATGGGATTACTCCACATAATGATCATTTTTATGCTTGCACAGCCTTAAAAGCATTTATCCCACACCCAGAACTTTGTGAGCGCCAATATGAATCGGCTCTTTCTTCATTCGATCAATCTGATACTGATTTCATTGATAAATCCTATAAGTGGGGCTTAGGCCCCTATATTGATGGTCTTTTTACTCAAAGTAATTTAGGTATCGTTTCTGAGATGACAATTAGACTAGCGCCTAAACCTGAATATTTTAGTGCTTTTTACCTGAGAGTATTTAAAGAAGAGCAGTTTGAAAAAACAGTTGAACTGGTCAAAGATATCCTAAAAAATTATGCAGGTATTGTTGGCTCGATAAATTTAATGGATAGACGAAGACTGATATCTATCACTACAGAAAATCCAAATAGATTTGACAGCAACGTTCTCATGAGCGAACAACAAATTCAGGATATAGCTTCAAAAAACCAGCTGCCATATTGGTTGGTGGTAGGGTCTATTTATGGTGATAAAGAAGTAGTTAAGGCAACTAAAAAAATGTTTAAAAGAAAAGCTAAAACTATTGGCACAGTGCTGTTTTCAGACTCAAAACGTATTAAAGCCGCCACATACTTTTTTAAAAGATTACCTAAAGTCACATTTGTTAAAAAAATAACGGCACAATTGGCGTCGTTGCAAGAAGGCATAGACATTATGCAGGGTATTCCAAACCAGGTAGCCCTGCCTCTCCCTTATTGGCGTAATCCAAGGATCAGACCAAATAAAAACAACGAGTTATCACCGTCGAAGGATAATTGTGGGCTACTTTGGTATGCTCCTCTGATTAAAATGACAGCATCGTCTCTAAACAATTTTGTTCGTTTTATCAGAGAAACCACACCTAAATATGGTATTGAACCACTTATAACATTTACAAATCTTAAGCATGACTGCGTTGATTCAACTGTTCCAATTGTATTTGATTTACATCAACCTGAACAAATAAAAAATGCCCATGATTGCCTCAATGAATTGATACAAAAAGGCGCCAAATACGGTTTTGTACCTTATCGATTGGATGTAAAACAACAAGAAAATTTGGATGCAGAGCACATGTTTTGGCAAACCACGAACCTAATCAAAGATGCCTTTGACCCTAACAGAATATTGTCTCCTGGTCGCTACAACCCAATTGCAACGAAAGAAAATCCAATTAATTTAAAGGATTAATCGACATGAATTGCTAATGCAACATATTTACATTCTAGACTTTAAATTAAAAAACAGTATAGTGAAATCGTTATTTTAAGACTAAGTATTAATAACAAAGGCGCATTAATATGAGATTAGAAATCGATAAAAGAAAGCTCTCTGATCTGCCGTACGAAGAGTTTGTAGAAAAGTACTTATTACCTGAAAAACCTTTGGTCATTCAGAACGTAATGACGTTTAATAAAGAAGTTTTAACCCCAAGCTATATCTTAGAAAACTTTACCGACGAAAATAAGCGAGAAGCAGGATGGTTTGACGCCGATTTAGTCGATAATGCAATGATTAAAATACCTGAAATTGTTAAGTCAGTTTTGGATAGACAAGATATGTCCGTGCGTAAATCTCCGATGCGACTATTTATGCAGCCTGGTGGGCATGTAACTCTCCCTCACTACGACGGCAATAGTCTGCACGGACTGAATCAACAGATTATTGGCAAAAAGAAATGGATTGTCACTTCACCGAACACTCCATTGCCAAATATTCCATTTATGTTTGCTAGTATGGTTGGGAAAAATTTTAAATACAATGCAACTGTTCATGATTTTTATGAATTTGAAACCGTACCTGGGGATCTGTTATTTTTACCTCGTTATATGGTACACGAAGTACATTCTTTGGAGCCTGTTAACTTAAATTTAAACTGGGTTTGTACGCCAACTTACCCTAATGAATCAAGTTTACTTGGGCGTAGAGAAGTAGAAATTGTGAAGTTAAGGAAAACGCTGCCATTAATTAACAAAGCTTTTTTCCCTGATAAATTTTCAAATTATGGTGGCCAAGGGCAAGAACTCATTGATAGATATAGTAGAGACGTAAGTACTATTAGGATGTTTAAAAGATTAGTTAAAGAATTAGCCAGGTATCCTAGACTGTTTTTGCTTGCCAAACAGTTGAAAGAACGAGCAAATGAATTTTCCAAAAACAATTTTAATGTTAAATAATAGTGTTTGGATAAAAAATAGCCCCTAGTAGTGTAGATGATATTTAGGTAATCTAGTAGCATATTAATGTTTATAAAAAAGGAGATGTTTGAAGTGAACGCTGGGAATATTTTAATTGTTGTATTAGTTATTTTGTTTAGTGCATGCACTCCAAAAACGACTGAAGAATACTTGCAAGAAGCGGCTTTAATGCAAGAGCAGGGGCAATTCCAGAATGCGATTATTGAGCTAAAAAACGCATTAATTGATAGCCCTTCTAACCCTAAAGCGAGAATGCTCTTAGGTAAAGTCTATTATCTTTCAGGGCAATTTGCCAACGCAGAGAAAGAACTTAGAAACGCACGAGATCTTGGAGTGACCGTTAACGACTACCTGCCACTATTAGTCAAATCTATCTATTATCAAAATGATTTTGGCAGAGCTTTTTTACTTAGTGATAATGTGGAAGGCCTGAATGAACTAGCCTTAAGTAATGTGGATTTATTTCACTATTTATCTTCACTCAGAGACGATTCCATAGAATCCCCTATGAAACCGCCTAGCAGCCTTTTAGGTGATGACAAGCTTATAGCAATAGGATTTAGTAAATTAGCTAAAAAAAGACCATCTGAAGCAGCCGACATTCTACCTCTGTTTACAGACAGTTTTCATGAGCCAATAGAAAAAGCAATGCTTGCCGCTCTGGCATACACAGCCCTAGCTAAAACTCAAATGGCGATTGAGGAATATCAAAAAATCATTAATATTTCTCCTGAATATTACATAGCATCTTTCCAATTAATTGAATTGTATATATTTTCAGAACAGTTAGAGCAAGCAGAAGAACGTCTAAATCATTTGCTTGATATCAACCCTAAGGGTGCTTATGTAAATTTTTTGAAAGCAAAAGTAGACTTTAAACAAAATGATTTTGCAAATGCATTACTCTATTCAGAGGTATCTACGCAAGCAGGTCTGGCTAACACAGAAATATTTTTTATTGCTGGTGTAAGCGCTTATAAAATAGATAAAATTGAAACGGCACGTCAATATTTGATGAGGATCAGCAATAATATTTCACCAGCTCATATCGCTAATAAAATTTTAACCGAAGTCAATATTAAATTAGGATATACAGAAGCAGCGCTTGAACAAGTTGAACGTCTTGAGCTTAGCGAGAAAAATAGAGCAAGTTTACTTTCTGCAGCTGCAATCCAACAGTTTCAATCAGGCAATTTTTCAAAAGCGATAGAGTACATGGGTGAAGCCAACCAATATGACCCAGGTAATGCAGTAAACTTACTCAGAGAAGGGTTTATAAAGTTAAGTGCTAATGATCAGTCTGGTTTAGATAATCTATCTGAAGCAATTAGGTATGATCAAAGTATTGATGAGGCTTGGATGCTTTTAGCAGAATCACATTTGAAAAATGGTGATACACGAGCCGCTTTAGAGATTGCCAAAAAATGGCGACAAATAAATCCAGTAGATGGTATGGCACTTGAGGGATATGTTTTTCTAAAAACCAATAAGATTGAACAAGCTAAAATGATTTTTGAAGAATTATTAACCTTAGATAGTACACATCCGAGTGCGATGCGATATTTAATGCTCATCAACGCCCGTCAAGAAAATTTTGATAAAGCTCAGGTATTAAGTATTAAGTTGGTTGAAAAAAATCCAGAGCAGTTACCTAACATATTAAGCTATATCAATATTGGTATTGCCCAAGAAAAAGTCGCCATTGTCGAAGAATACCTTGGAATAATGATCAATAAGCATCCAACTATTCAGGCTCCCATTATTGGTCTTGCTCTTTTACACTCTTGGAAAAACAAACCTAAGGAAGCCTTGGCTATACTTGACGCCAAAGGCGATGCAACCAATCCACAAATAATGATGGTAAAAGGTGATATATATAATTCACTCGGTCTTATCGATGAGGCTTTGGGTGAATATCACGCTTGGACTGAACTTTATCCCAAGGATTCAGTTGCCTGGTTTAAAAAAATTGAATTATTAGGGAAAAAGGACAATCCGTTGCTTGCGCTTCAAGCTACGCAAGAAGCTTTACGGGTATTTCCTAATGAGCCCAGACTTAGAGCACTAAATTCAGAGTTTTTAGCTAAGTCTGGAAAAGTGAAGGAAGCCAGAGAACAATTTTCCACAATAGAAAACTACCAATCCACCATACCAGCGCTTAAAAGGTACAATGGGATAATTGCCTACAAGGAACAAAATTACGCTGAAGCTAGACGTTTGCTTACTGAATACTATGCATTAATGCCTAGCTTTGAGGTAGCTGAAATTATCGCATACTCTATGCAGGAACTCGGAGAGGCTCCCCAGGGTGGGGAGTTTCTTGAAGAAGCTTTAACTAAATTGACCACTACTTTTAGAGATATTCACACATTAGCGGAATATTATGCAACAAACAACTTGTTGGACAAATCAGCCAAAATTTATCAAAATTTACTTGAAAGATTTCCACAGGATTACATCACAATAAACAACTATGCTGCACTGTTAATTAGGATGAATGAATTAGATAAAGCTGAAGAGTTAGCAACAGTTGCACTACGACTAAGGCCTAAAACTGGCTATTCTTTGGATACATATGGTTGGGTTTTGTTCAAGCAAGGAAAAGTTCAAGAGGCGTTGACCTATATCAATTTGGCAAGCGAAGCTCTTCCAAAAAATACTGAAATTCAATTACACTTAGCCGAAGTGTTACTTGCAAATGGTGACGCCGCGAAAGCTAAGAGCGTTTTGGATAGAGTTAAACCAGAGAGTTTATTTCAGCTAAGTCAGTTAAATGAACTAAAATCCAAATTAAACATCTGAAGCTAACGGCCAAGTGCGATAATTAGGTAGTAGGTCTATTTTTTAGTATGCTTGTAAATCACTATTATTTAACGAACAAGATAGAGCTTCAACAGAAGTGGACCAAACTTTACGCGGGCTCTAATCGCAATGTATTTTTAGATTGGCGCTGGATGGACGCTTGGTTAAATACAGTGCCAATAAATCCAATTATCCTAGAAGCAACCTACCAAGAGGAATGTGTGGGGCTAGGCTTAATGTGTAGTAAAACTCAGCGTATTTGTTTTGGTCTAATGAGTATCAAACAACTTTGGCTACACAAGTGTGGAAACGAAAAGCTCGACCAAATGTGGATTGAGCATAATGATTTTTTGCTACATAGCCAATATGAAAAAGAAACTAGAGTGGCGTTTATTAACCATATTAAGAATACGTTTGCTGCATGGGATGAATTCTATCTAGGTATGTCATCAAAAAGCATAGTCAATGCCTTTGAGTCGGTTTTAGGTAAACCTAGAGTCGTTATTACTGCATCTGACTTTGAAGTTGATCTCAACAGTATCGATAACATTGAAAGTTACTTAGGTCTGCTATCTAAAAATACACGTTCCCAGATTGTTCGATCAAAAAAACTATTATCCAAAGAAGGGGATATAAATTTACGCTTAGCGCAAACCGAACAAGACAAAAACGTATTTTTTACAGAACTCTGTAAATTACACCAAAAAAAATGGCGGCATACAGCAACAGGGAGTGGCTTTGATAACAGGGTATTCGTTGAATTTCACAAACAGATTATATTTGGTGATATTGATAACCGTTATTCTGGTATTTATTCACTAGAAATAAATGACAAACCTCTTGCATTTATTTACCTATTAAAAAACCACGATAGCTGGTACTTTTATTTGTCAGGCATGGAAACTCACTCTGACAACAAAATTAAAATTGGGTTGTTAACTCACACTTTATTAATTCAGCTAGCACTCAATAATGGCATTAAAACATATAGCTTTTTGGCGGGCGATGCTAGGTATAAGAAATCAATGAGCAACAATAGTGATGGCATTCAGGAGCTAGTCTGTTACTTAAAACCGTCTAAATTAAATTATTTTTTACAAAAACTACGTCATTTGAAAAGTTTGCTACCACTACAACATATAAGCAGAGAATAATCAGTTGCAAGTCACACGAATTCCAATCCAATTAAATCGTGCATCCAATACACCATTAATTCAATTTGGTTTCCCTGCCCCTTTGGGAATGCTTCACTCACTTGAGCAATTATCAATTGAGGTCGATAACAACACTCTGAATTCGAGCGCAAAAACCACCGCCCAATGGCACGACGGAAGCATTAAATCTGTTCATATCACTTTTCATTGTAGCGCAGAAAATATAGATTATTTTGATGTGGTTATTAAGCAGTACAAACCAGATAAACTAAAAGACACAGACTCATTACTAGTTAACGCTAGCGGCAATAGCATCGTACTAAAAAGCCATTCTTTTGAGTTTACCTATGAGTTACATAGCACTGACTTTACGTTTCAATGCCTAAAGAACAAGAGCCAGAAAAAGGGTACGATAAACTTAATAGATGATTCAAGCCTATTCTTAAAGCCTAAATTTACTAGCTATGCAACTATCAAACACCATAGTCAAGGCTGTAAAACGATGTCGACTGTGGAACTCATAATCAATGGTTCATTCCACAATGCCAATGCGCAAGTAAGTTGTTTGTTCCAAGTGAACTTTACATTTTATGACGCGTCGGATCACATGAGTATTAAATATACTCTACATAACCCCAAAGCTGCGAAACACTATAATGGTCATTGGGATCTAGGAGATCAAAATTCGTTCTTTTTTAAATCCTTAAATTTAAAATTAGATACTCAAGAAAATGATCCTAACATCAGTTATTGGTTAGAAAACGGCCAAGATAAGCCTAAACAATCAACAGGCCTTACAACGATAAGCCAAAATGCCAGTGGTGGAATAAATTGGAATAGCCCTGCACATATCGATCACTCCGGAAAGATCCCGCTAGAAACCAATGGCTACACCTTATGTATTGATAATAAAGTTGTTTCATCAGGCTCTCGAGCCACGCCTATCATATCTATAGCATCGAATACTTTCATAACTCAAAAGAATTTTTGGCAAAATTTTCCAGCCTCTATCAGTACAAAAAATAACGAAGTGCTGTTCTCTTTGTTTCCCGAAAAAAATAATTTCTGTCATGAGCTACAAGCGGGTGAAAGCAAAACATATGAAATTTGGCTGGCATTTGGTGCAGATAAATCAAATGTAAACTGGGTACATAAAGTTAATTCAACCGCCATGGACAAAGACTGGCTCAACAAGTCCTTTTTTGGTCAACTTTTCAACACTCAGGATCTCAAAAAAGACTGGAAAAACCTAATTCAAAACGGAATTGAAGGCGATAATAACTTTTTTGAAAAAAGAGAAACTTTGGATGAGTTTGGATGGCGAAATTTTGGCGATCTTTATGCTGACCATGAGACAGCAAGTTATCAAGGAGCCGAAACCTTTGTATCTCATTATAATAATCAATATGACCCAATATATGGTTTTCTGAAACAATATATTGTCAGCGGAAATGCAAAATGGTTTGAACTCGCTGATGATCTAGCAAAGCATGTTATTGACATAGATATTTATCACACAACCGAAGATAAAGACGAATATAACGGGGGCCTATTCTGGCACACCGACCATTACCTCCAAGCATATACGTCGTCACATAGGTCCTATTCAAAACATCAACCAAGTGACGCATATCAAGATCATGCGGGGGGTGGAGGTCCTGGTGGGCAACACTGCTATACCACTGGGTTGATGATGCATTATTTATTGACTGCCCATGAGCCATCTAAAGATGCGGTTCTTACCTTAACTCATTGGATAAGTAACGTATACGAAGGCTCTGGAACATGCTTAGAATTACTCTTAGCGCTTAAAAACAGACAGATGGCAGGCTTTAAAAATCACTTTTCTGGACAATATCCACTCGATAGAGGCACAGCTAATTATGTGGTCGCTTTACTAGACAGTTACGAACTGACCAACAACATCGAATATTTAACCCGAGCAGAACAAGTATTACTATTTAGCTTTCACCCTAATGAAGATATTAATAATCGTAATTTACAAGACGTCGAAAACACTTGGTTTTATACCGTTTTTCTACAAGCTGTTTGCCGCTATTTAGGCATCAAAGAAAGACTACATCAACTGGATGATCCCTTCTATTATTGTAGAGATAGTCTACTTAACTTTGCCCGTTGGATGACAATATTTGAAGTGCCCTATTTAACTAATCCAGACATACTTGAATACCCCAATGACACGTGGACAGGTCAAGACTTGAGAAAAGTCCATATTTTTGCAGCGGCTTATTACTATAGCGCTCAGAATAACCCAGTCTACTTGGATAAAGCCCTATATTTTGAAAATGATATACTCAACAGACTTAACAGTTCGTCTACCAAAACGTATACTCGAATAATGGCGTTAGTTTTACAAAATTATGGCGCTTTAGATTTCTATAAGAATAAAATTAATATTTCGTGTTTCAAATGCCCCAGATTTGTTTGGCCCAGAGCTCACTATGAAGGAAAGCCTGTGTTATTGGCTTTCCTAACTGTGATGTTAAAAAGAATTTCAAAATTTTCTTTAATGAACGAAGTTAATTGGCTGAAAAAACGCTTAAAAAAATAGGATAACATCAATTTGGCTCTTATCTCATTTATCATTCCCCACAAGGGAAGATTCGAAATGTTACTAGAAACAATAGGATCTGTGGGACAACAAAACTTTGATTTAGCAAACATTGAAATCATTGTAGTGAGTCAAACGCCAAGTATCAGTGAAGTTACATTACCCAGTTTAGGCGTAGAGATTAAAACCTTTATCAGGCCAGAGTGCGAAACCATCTCTGCTCTTAGAAATTTTGGTGTAAAGAATTCAACGGGAGAGTTTTTGGCGTTTCTCGATGCAGACATATTTTTGTCTAATAACTGGGTTGAAAGCATGTTGTCGGAACTTTCGACAAACCCAAATAGAATCATTACCAGCGCGGTGCAAATTTGCAAACAATCATCCCCTCCACTTGAGAAGATCAGAACACACCTGAGTAACGTAGAGGTGGACAAAAATGTGAGTTTTTTGCCTGGTAGAAACCTTTTCATGAGCAAACAATCGTTTTATAAAATAGGTGAATTTCCAGAACATTTAGTCACCTGTGAGGATTATTTTTTTACTGACAAAGCCGCCAAGATAGGTGAGTTATTTTACTCATCGGCTGCAAGTTACACCCATTTAGGAGAAGATAAACAATTTGCTGCCATGTTTTCTAAGGAAGTATGGCGAGGTCAATCAAATTTGCGGTCATTAGAAGGAAGAAAAATTCCAATACGGGAATGGCCAAGTATTATCGTTCCTCCCGTTATTCTGATATGTTTATTAGTGTCTCTATTGAGCCTAATTTTAGGCTTTACGGGTGTGTTTGTTACATCATTATTACTAGCGTTAATACCGCTGTGTGCTTATACAATAAGGTTATGGCGCATTGCCAAAGCAGATGTATCTTTTCTGAATATATTGTTATTTTATATCACTTACTTTCCTGCAAGGGCGTTAGGCACTTTTTTAGGCCTTTTCAAAACAATAACTGTCAAATAAGGGTAGGAACGATTTAGTGAATAGAACAATTAATGTGTTGCAGTTTATTTGTCCTACTGGATTTTATGGTGCAGAGCGCTGGGTGCTTGCGTTAGCGAAACACTTGCATACTGATAAAGTTAGATGTGAATTAGCTGTCACCATGGAACCTATGCAGAAAGAGCTTGAACTGGTAAACGAATATCAAAAATTAGGATTGCCCTGCCATCAAATATCAATGAAGCATAAAGCTGATTTCGCTGCTATCAGCCTTTTAGTAGAGCTAATTCACAAAAATAATATCGATATTATTCATAGCCACGGTTACAAGTCAGACATTATTGGTGTGTTAGCGGCCAAAAAAGCGGGTATAAAATGTATTGTGACACCACATGGCTTTGAGAATGCTAAAGACTTCAAGCTACGTTTGTTTATTTGGTTAGGTTGCCAAGCAATGCGATTTGCTGATCTTGTGGTGCCTTTGTCTCAGCAACTATTAGCAGACTGTAAAAGAATTGGCGTCAAGCAGTCAAAGACGGTGTATATCCAAAATGGTGTAGACTTGTCAGAAGTTGAACAGACTTTAACGCCGCAAAGAACAGCGCCAAACGAAAAACGCATTGGTTTTGTTGGGCAAATGATCAGTCGTAAAAACATTTTCGACTTATTAGATGTGTTCGATAACATCAATAAGAAGCACCCCAACACTCGCCTAGTTTTATTGGGTGACGGAGACGCACGCAAAAAATTAGAAGCCTATGCGGCGACATTAAAAAGCAAAGATAAAATTGAATTTTTAGGGTTTAGAGACGACCGTCTAGAGTTGTTAAAATCATTCGATCTGTTTGCGATGACGTCCACATTAGAAGGGATCCCAAGATGTTTAATGGAAGCAGCAGCAGCCAACATCCCAGTCGCAGCTTATGATATTCCAGGTATTGATCAGATCATTAAACATAATAAAACAGGGCTTTTAGCGACCCTTGGAGACAAAAAGACATTAGAACAACATTGGGAAAGTATTTTGTTTAATCCTGATATTGCTCAAAAAGTGGCGCAAAATGCTAAAGACTATGTGTATAAGCATTATTCAGCCAATCGTATGGCAGAAGAATATACGTCCCTATTTACAAGCAGTTTGGGCATAACCCATGAATAAAGCTGGCCAAGCTAAAAAACCAATAATATTCGTTTTATCTATAGATACTGAGGAAGAGTGGGATTGGTCTGGTCCATTTCCTCAAAGACATGGAGATGTGCAAAATATTCTTCAAGTTCCAGCCTTTCATACTGTTGTATCGTCATTCAATATTCGGCCTACGTATTTCGTCGACTATGCCGTGCTAGAAACAGCCCAATCGGTTGAAAATATGCAACGGATAATACAGCAACAAAACTGTGAAATAGGTGCACATATGCATCCATGGTGTAACCCTCCTTACTTTGATGATGTCGGTGAGGCACAATCCCACGTAGTCAATTTACCTGTGCAGGAAGTGGAAGTAAAAGTTAAAGCCTTAGTATCAAAAATTGAACAAACCCTAGATGTCACGCCTAAATCCTTTAGATCCGGTAGATGGGGTATAGATGGAAAAGTCATGAATTTACTCTTCCAAAATGGATTCAATGTAGACTCCAGCGTTTACCCTTACTACAAAAATGAGTTTTTCAGTTGTTTTGGTGCTCCGCCAACACCTTATTGGGCTGCATTAGATAAACCACTTGAAGAGACAACTCAGCAAGATATGTTTGAAGTCCCCGTAACGGTTGGCTTTAACAGGGGGAATTTTGATTTTTGGAATAGAATTCATTATTTATTTACTCAGCCTAACCTTAGTTGGACGCGATTTAATGGACTGGCTTGGCATACAAGAATAATGAGAAAAAATTATTTATGTCCAGAATTGTCATCGGTTGCAGATATGATTAATCTTTGCGACATAGTCATTGATAAGGGCTATCCGGTGCTACATATGTACATGCATAGTTCCAGTTTATTGGATAATAGTAATAATATACTTGGACAAAACAATGCGTTTAATCACCTATGTAGATCAATAGAGCAAGTCGTCGGATACTTAGAAAAACACTATGAAGTAGAGTTTTGTACCATCTCTGAAGCCGCGAATAAACTGAAATCATAAACATGCAAACACTAACTCACTATACTATTGCACCTGCTACTAAGCATACGCTTGCAGATTGGGATGAATATGTAGAAAATCATCCGCAAGCTTCACCCTATCAGAGGTTTGCTTGGGTAAAATCGGTAAATGACGCTTACGAGCACGACAATGTGAGTCTTATAGCTTATGAATCACAAAAAGTTGTGGGTGTTATGCCATGCATAAAGATGCAGCGCCCTTTTTCTAAACCCCTTTACTGCGCATTACCTTTTTGTGATTTAGGCTTTTGTTTAGCTGACAATGAGACAATCAAACAAGCTTTAATCACTAAGTCTCTTGAGTTATTGCAAAGCGAAGGTGGTATCAATTTCGAATATCGAGACTCATATACGTTATCTGATAGTGAAAGTTTGGCCGGTAAAAAAGTGCGAATGCTTTTAGCTTTACCAGAAAACTCAGCAGCACTGATGGCTGGATTCAAATCTAAATTGCGTAGTCAAATTCGTAAAGCTGAAAAAAATGGGCTGATTTATTTAATCGATAATAGTCAAAAACAAATTGATGACTTCTATCAAATATTTGCAATTAATATGCGCAAACTTGGCTCTCCCGTCCATAGCAAAAAATGGTTTGAGTCTCTATTTGAACATTATGCTGATAACATCTTTCTATCCGTTGTTTATAGTGAAGATATTCCAGTGGGAGCAGGGATAGTGCTGCGCAATGCAAATAAAATATCCATTCCTTGGGCATCAACCGTAGCAGATTACAACAGGCTAGCACCCAACATGATGTTGTATTGGTCTCTGTTACAGCATGTGTGTGATCTGGGCTGTACCGAATTCGACTTTGGTCGCTCTACCTATGATGAGGGAACATACAAGTTCAAACGTCAATGGGGAGCTGAGCCAGTGCCATTAGCATGGTCAAACCTGGCGCAAAGCAACACCTTATATGACAGTGAACCTGACGATAATGTTAGTAAAATCAGAAGTTTGGTTGAAAAAACATGGTCAAAATTGCCGCTAGGTCTCACAACTATGCTTGGCCCTAAAATTCGTAAACATATAAGTCTTTAATCATAAAAATAAACTATTGAATATTTAATTAAGAACGGGAATTAATTTAATGTGTGGAATTGCTGGTTTTACCCATTTTTCAGGGAATATGGGTGATAAAGACATGCTGAAAAAAATGGGCGATAGCATTTATCACCGTGGCCCCGATGCGGGTGGCGAATACATCAACGAGCATATCGGTCTAGCTCATCGTAGGTTAGCGATTATAGATTTGTCAGATGCCGGTATCCAACCTATGACCTCCCATGATGGCAAATACATCATCGTATTTAATGGCGAAATCTATAATTTCCAGACAATAAGAGATGAGCTAAGCGCCGCAGGTTACCCGTTTAAAACCCATACAGATACAGAAGTCATCTTGGCACTTTATGCCACCGAAGGCGAAAAAATGCTAAGCAAGTTAAACGGCATGTTTGCTTTTGCTTTGTGGGACACCACCTCAGAAAAACTAATGATAGCCAGAGATCGTATGGGCAAAAAGCCTTTATACTATCTGCAAACTGAAACCCAGTTTGCCTTTGCTTCAGAAATAAAAGCCTTACTGACCTTACCCAATGTACCAAGAGATATTCGCTTAGATGCGGTTTACGATTTTTTTGCTTACCAATATGTACCTGATCCTAAAAGTATTTTTACCCACATTCATAAACTCCCCCCCGGCCACTATATGACCATCGATGCCTCGGGTGTTAATATTCAACAATACTGGGATGTATCCTTTAAACATACCAGCGATGAAAGTGAAGAGGTACTAACACAGAAACTTCGCGAGCTAGCTACTCACTGTACCAAACAGCGCATGGTGAGTGACGTGCCACTAGGCGCATTTTTAAGTGGAGGGGTTGACTCCAGTGGTGTTGTAGCCATGATGGCCACTAACAGTAAAACACCTGTCACCACCTGTTCAATTGGTTTCGACGAAAAAAAATTCAACGAAACTGAATTTGCCAAAGAAGTCGCGAATAAATATCACACTGACCACCACGAATTTACGGTCCATCAAAATGTTGCTGATAATTTAGAAAAAATTGTCGCTTATTTTGATGAACCCTTTGCAGACCCTTCATTAGTCCCTACTTTTTTTGTATCAGAGCTGGCTCGCCAACAAGTCACAGTGGCCATTGCTGGTGATGGTGGCGACGAAGTATTTGCCGGTTATGAAAAATACACCACAGACGCCACAGAGAATCGTTTACGCAATAAATTTCCTAAATTTATACGCAAACACCTTTTTCCAAAACTCGCGGACTTATTATCTAACAGTAATGCGACTGTTTTTCGCAAAGGTAAATCGCTGCTTACCAGTTTAAGCCAAGAACCAGCAATGGGCTTTTATACCACCAACTCACAGATTGATGACAGACAGTGGCAAAAGTTAGCCAAACAAGAAGTAAAAGAAAAGCTAGGTGACTATCACCCATCTAAAATTACTATCGACGCCTATGAAAAGTCAGACGGCCCAGACCATCTAGCAAAAATACTCTACACCGATATGAAAACCTATTTGCCCGGCGGTATATTGGTTAAAGTAGACCGTATGAGCATGGCTAATTCATTAGAGGTTAGAGCGCCGTTACTCGACAAAGACGTGGTAGAGTTTTCTGCCACTGTACCTTCAGAAATGAAATTTAAAAACGGCGAAAAAAAACATATTCTAAAAGAAGCCTTTAAGCCTATGTTGCCCGATGACATATTATATCGTAAGAAAATGGGCTTCTCGGTACCTTTAGCAAGCTGGTTCAGACATGAAATTAAAGACTTAGCCCAACGCCATTTAATAGAGCAAGCTCAAGGTCTTAAAAGCATTTTCAACCACAACCAAGTAGTGACGCTTTGGAATGAACATCAAAATGGTAACGCCGACCACAGTGCATTGCTGTGGAGTATGTTAATGTTTGAAATGTGGTGGGTAAAGTATGCACATGGCTAAAGACCAGAAGTCTAGTAGATGAGTAAAACGTCAATACTGCACCTTACCTATGACATGCGCATAGGCGGTACCGAAATGGTGATTAAAAACCTGATTGAAGGCTCAGATCCGGACCTTTTTGATATGTCGATATTTTGTATTGAAACCCCTATTGGTCCTTGGGGTATTGAAATGCAAAATGCAGGTTTACCTATTACAGCCACATCACGTAAACCCGGCTTTGATATCTCATTAATATTCGCGATCCGCAAGCACCTTAAAGCTAACAATATAAACCTACTGCATTGTCACCAATATACCCCCTGGGTTTACGGTGTTTTGGCAGCCTTTGGCACCAAAACCAAGGTTGTTTTTACCGAGCATGGGCGATTCTATCCTGATTCAAGCACGTGGAAACGCAAATTAATTAACCCTTGGTTAGCTCGAATAACCAAACATATTACAGCCATTTCACAAGCAACCAAACAAGCCTTGGTCGACTTTGAAAACCTACCAAAAGAGCGTGTTGAGGTTATTTATAACGGCATAGCTCCGCTAACCCCGCCTTCTACGCTCGAACTTCTGGAACTACGGCGAGAGCTTGGATTAAGCTCAAAAGAAATCTGTATTGGCACAATTGCTCGCTTTGATCCTATAAAAAACCACCTAATGATGCTGCAAGCATTCAAATTATGTTTGGACTCTGGTCTGCCATTAAAACTGCTGATTGTTGGGGATGGTGAAATGCGCGAAACGATAGAAGCTGAAATTGTCACTCTTGATATCCAAGATAAAGTTATTCTAACCGGTTACAAAGATAGTCCACAAACTTACCTCGCTCTAATGGATATTTTCCTTTTGTCTTCCTTTAGCGAAGGAACATCTATGACATTACTTGAAGCGATGTCACTAGGTAAACCCTGCATAGTGACAGACGCGGGAGGCAATAAAGAAGTAATTCAAAACGGTGAAAATGGCACCGTCACTGAAAATGACAGCACGCAACAATTTGCTAAAGCTATTTTAACTTTAATAAATGATTCCTCGCTCTATAATCAATATCATCAAGCAAGTCATCGTCGATTTGACTTATGTTTCGAAGCATCAATAATGGTGAGTCAGTTTGAAAAAATGTATCAGAAACCATAAAAATTCTAGTAGCTATTCAGCTGAAGGAAAATATTTACTCGTGTTCATTTCTAAAAATCATCTAAGACGTGACCTGAGTAAATCCTGTTTCAATAGTACATATAAAAATGTGATTCTAGCTTGTTGCTTATTCATTCCCTTGGCTAAAATATGAGCAACATTAAATAGTTGGCTAGTAGGGTATAACTACTACCGTCCAAAATCTATGAATAGATAAATCAGGAAAACTGTCTATAGATAGAGCATTTTAGATTCTGCCAAGGTTTAAGTATCGTTAATATCCCTATATTTCCGAATTACTCAAATCCAATTATAGTTTTTACTGTTAGGGTAATATCAATGGATTGAGTTGCGTTCTTATAATTTTCCACCATAAGAATCAAGCTAATAAAAAAGAACGATATAATTTCCGACACTATTTCCGAGTTCGTGAAAATGACCATCTTATTTTTTCTAGTGGACTAAATAGCATACCCAAAATGACCGTAAACATAATTGCAATGAGCCACGTGATCACAACGTTTAGGTCAAACTGACTTTGCATAGCTTTAGCAGAGGCATAGCCAACGCCTTGCCATAAATACAGTGAATAGCCATTTTTGACAAATAGTGATACGAATTTGTTTTCAGAAAGATAATTTATCACATTTGGAGAAATATAATTACAGGCCATAAAAATGATGGCAACCCAAATACAACTAAACCACAAAAACATTAAATTAGGTGGGAATTTATTTAACTGCATATTTAAACTTTGATTTAAAAATACTACGCCTATTCCAAGCATGGAAATGGCAATAGCTATAACAATCAATAAAGTATTACTTTTTAGCGTCAGTCCTCCCCCTAGTTTAAAACCAACATATGCCCAAAAGAAGTAAAATACTGGGGTAGCCAATCTAGCTTCTATATACCAATTGGCAAAATAAAGAAAAAAGCACAACAGTAAAAAACACAATACTAGTGGTAATTTTTTAATCCATTTATAAGTTACAACGGGTAAAAGAAGGGTAACGATTAAAAAAGGGGGGATAAACCATAAGTGCCATGATAACGAAGAAACACTATGACCTTGACCGCGAGTAAAGGGATTTAACCAGGCAAAAAGGTTTTCCTGAATGTTGATATTCCCTTGAAGCATAGTGACTACGATAGCGCATACTAGTGCATAGGCAAAATAAGGAATATAAATTCTGCTCATTCGAGTCTGAGCATATTTAATGTATATTCTTAAATTTATTGAAGGATTTGTTTTTGCGTAAATTGCGTAGGCATAACCGGAAATAATAAAAACGAGTGGCATTTCAAATAATAGTATTGAGGTAAATGCTTGTCCGAACCCGAGCCAATATACCCCATGAACAATAGTAACAATATATATCATGATAAGGCCTCTCGCTAAATCTAGCCTTTTATTTCTGTTTGACATTTTATATACCCTAACAATTATGGTAAATGGAAGCTGAATAACCTTCTCTAATGGCCATAGCGCTATGGACTCAAAAGTGTTACTGATTGCATTAAACGATCATAACTTTGTTTAGTTTAATATTGCAAACTGTTGAAAGTAATCGATCCCTATCTTTGACGCTTGTAATCAGAATTTATTTAGACATTTTGTTACTTATTGTATAAATTCAAAAATTATCGATTTAGTTTTGTGTGGCCATTTACCTAATCACCAAATACCATGAATGCTTATCCATCCGATATTCCACCACTTTACAAATATATTTTCTGGTACTTAAGACCCAAGTAATGCCGCTCTTAAATTAGTCGTAGTTTTTCTTATTAGGCAACCAAATTAACTAAGCTACTTTACTGTAAGGATTGCTAGTACCATACGCCACAAATAAATGTCACTATAGCTTTATGTAGACTGAAGATGATTTTGAAATTAAGGTACTTAAAAGAGATGGCTATATGAATGAAAAGACTCACGACCATATAACTACAATAGATACGACACTATATGTAGACCTTGATGGTACTTTTATTAAATCAGATATGTTGTTAGAGACTTTTCTAGTTGCTTTCAAAAATAACCCTCTCATCGTTTTCACAGTTTTTTTTTGGTTATTACAGGGAAAAGCCTATCTCAAACAAAAGCTTAGTGAATCTGCTACAGTTAACGTCGCAAGCATACCAGTCAACCCGCAAACCTTTAAATTTCTAGAACAACAAAAATCACTAGGCCGAAAAATTGTATTGGCAACAGCTTCAAACCAAAGTATTGCTAAACAATTTGTCAATAATTATGTGGTTTTTGACAACTATATTGCATCCACCACAGAAAACAATTTAAAAGGTCAAAATAAGCTCGACGCCATCTTAAAATTATCCAAAGAGGACGAGAATAAGTTTGATTATATGGGCAATAGTATTGAAGACTTTATCTTGTTTGAAAAAGCCACTAATAGCTACCTAGTTGCACCAACAGCCAATGCAAGCCAGAAAAGTAAACAAGGTCAATTTTTTACTGAATGTTTCGATGAAACATCAGCAGCTAGTTTAAAATTATGGATTAAACAGCTACGGATATATCAATGGCTAAAAAACGGCCTGATTTTTGTACCGCTTCTAGTCGCAAATCAATTTACCGACCTGCAAGCCATAACAAACACTCTCTTGGCCTTCGTGTCTTTTGGCCTATTGGCATCATCAACCTATGTGATGAATGACTTGGTAGATTTAGAGTCTGATAGAACTCATAAACGAAAATGCCATCGCCCTTTAGCCAGTTGTCAGATTCACATATTGCCCGCCATTATAGTAGCAACCATGCTATTTATTGTGTCTTTACTATTAGCTTGGTCGTTATCCAATAGTTTTTTAATGACTTTAGTGGTGTATTTAACCTTAACCCTATCCTATTCATTTAAAATTAAGCGTTATTTTGGTATGGATGTTATTGCACTCGCTTCACTTTATACTATACGTATATTTGCAGGTGCAGCAGTTATTGGTGTCACCGTTTCTTTTTGGTTATTGTCCTTCTCTATGTTTATCTTTTTGAGCCTAGCTTTAGTTAAACGCTGCGCCGAATTAGTGGCACTAAAACAACAGAATCAGATTCAAATATCGGGTCGAGATTATAATACCGATGATTTGTTGGTTTTTACTAGTTTTGGTACAACATCATCTTTAATTGCTGTGCTGATGTACTGTTTCTACATGAATAGCAACGTTTTATCCAACCAATATCAGGAACCCCAATTGTTGTGGCTATCCTTACCAGCTTTGGGGTATTGGTTAATGCGTATGTGGGTAAAAACATTAAGAGGGGAAATGCATGATGATCCTATTGTTTTTTCATTAAAAGACCGAGGCAGCATGCTCTCCATAATGATCATGGCAATCTTTACAATGGCGGCACACATTTAATGACTTTTTTTGTTTTTATCCTCATTATAATTAGTATCTTTTTATCTGTTTCAGCACAGATATTATTAAAGAATGGCATGAGTAGTCAAAGTGTTACTCAGGCCTTAAGTTCAGGACCAATAGATAGCATATTGAGTATTGTCACGAATATTAGCGTTATTTCAGGACTTTCGGCCTATGTAGCAAGTGTTGGCTTTTGGTTAATTGTTCTTAGTAGAATGGACGTCAGTAAAGCTTACCCGTTTGTTGGTTTGGGGTTTATTCTAACTATGTTATTTGCTTATGTTTTTTTAAATGAGCCAATTACTTTAATGAAATTGGTCGGCACTAGCTTTGTATTTATTGGCATAATTTTGGTTTCAATGTCCTAGATTTTATAAAAATTTTCGAGAGTAAAAACCTAATACTAATAACTGTTATTTAACCAAACCTAATTTTTTTAGTTTATCGCGATATTTCCATTTATATTGGAGCTGAAACTCCCCTATTATTTTTTGATGTATGTGATAATAAGTTAATTCGAGCCACCCTGGCGAAATAGGCGCATGATCAAGAACATACCCATTTGCCTCTAGCTCTCGACCCGCAACTAATTCAACTAAAGCTATTTCACGGCTGGTCAATGCCTTACGCCATTTATCACTGTGGGACTGGTCAGCTGGTTTAGTGGTATTGATATTTTCTCTATTAACTTGAAAATCTAACTTTTTGTTGTGAAACTCAAGCATTTGTGGAGAGAACTCTACGCCAATAAAATCACAAAGTTGCGCCAGTACCTCTGGTAAATTTTGCACCAAATCTTCATAACGAATAGTTAAACATTTTCCCTGCATTTTTTTAGCGAAAGCCATTTGCAGTGCCACTTCTTTTTGCCAGCGCAGAGCCCCAGTATAGGCGTTAGTGCCTAAGCCCCAGCGATTATCCATGTAGCTGTTTACAACGCCACGGCCATCTCTTATAATTAATATATATTTAGAATCTGGAAAACAACGCTCAAGTACATCAAGTTCATACGTCAATAAAGGTTCTTTCCACCCCCACAAGAGTTCTTCCCCCTTTTCTATTGGCAAAGAAACACTATGAATATCAAAAACCTTAGTAGTAATCCTTTTCAACAAAGTTTCTTTGTCCAAATGACCACTAAACAGATCATCCATCGGTAATTCATTCTGGATATATAATCGAGGGTGACTACTTAATATTCGTGTAAGTAACGTTGTACCCGAACGTTGAGTGCCAAGTAAAAACAGTGGGTTGTAAAGTTTATTCAAAGCGGTACATTCACTTTTTCTAATTTTTGATTCTGTTTGATAATACGCTTTACGACAAAGTACCGATCCAATATATTGAACCATTTAGCGTTAGACTTGATATCACTTAAAACAGATGCATTAATTTTATCGAGTACCCTTGGCCAAGAGAGAAATGAACACTTTTCCAAGTACTTTTCCTGATATTTACCTAATCGATATCTAACTATGCGATTAATGTAGAGTTGCCGGTCAGCTTTTGAAAATAAAGATAAACTATCAAAACGATAACCACTTTCTGAGTCATAAATGATTCGGCCCTCTTTGGGATTAGAGATATCTTCTAAATCACGATTTACAATTTTAGTAATGGCTGAATCAATCCAACCTAACCCAATAGGTAAGTAAAATGATTTTTGCCGTATCTTTTCAATAAACTCCATCTTTAAAGCGTAACAATTACCAAAAAGACAACGCCCTTGTTTAACCATATCTAGATATTGCTGTTGATTACGACCTGAAAAAGGTAGGCCTGCGGCAGCATTCGCGAATTCTGCATTTGCAAGACACTGACTCAATCTCCCAAAAGTACCGGGTACAAATTGCACATCTGCATCTACAAAAAAATGCACTGGTGAACCATTGGCTATATTGTGAACATAGTGATTCCAAGCATTACACTTATCTCCCAGTTCTAGTTCGATCAGCGAGATTTTATCACTTGAAACAGCCAACTGGAATTTCACTATTTCACTGGATGTATTGTCTGTGCAGCCATTAGCAATCACATAAAGTTTGTTAAGATTAACGTCAACAGAATCCAAAACGCTAGAGATGGAATTAACAATATGCTTTTCCTCGTTGTGGGCAAACATGACTATATTATACAAAGTAATGATTTTCCTTCTCAGACGAGCATGACGAAGCACTTGAAAGTAAGTTAGCCATGTTGCTTAACTACTTCAACATTAATAGATTTTTGTTTGTTATAAATATGCTCTGTCAGTAGTCCTAACATCAATAAGAAATAGAACGGTTCGTAAATAACCAAATCAAGAAACATCGACCCAGCATAAAAACCTGTCAATGCCACCATAGTAGAATTATTTATGTAAGACATAGTTGAGCTAGGATCCGTTTCACTTTTACGTATTCTTCTAAAACGTTTAAACTGCAACCAATAAAAACTCAAATAGATAATACCATTCAGCAGTCCGGAGTTTGCTGCAAAGTTTAAAAATGTGTTGTGCGCAACATAAGCGGGTCTGCCAGGATAAAAGATACGCGTCGCTTCTTGAAAACGCTGTACACCGACACCCAATAATGGAAATTTTGCAATCAATCCTAATCCAGTATCCCAAGATTGAAGCCTTGGATCGAGTTTCTCTTCGGGTTGAGATTCAGCTGCAGCCATAGTATCTGTGGTTCGTATTAACAGCTGACCACCTTGGTAAATTACAGCCGCGATTAGACCACAAACCAACAACACTCCAAATATACGAGATTTAATTACCAGGTAAGAGGCTAGTGTTGCCACAGCCACGGCTAATAAAGCACCTCTCGAGCCCGTTAAAATAATGCTATGCCAGAGAAAAAGAAGACCTAAACCAAACAACCCTCGCATTATTAAAGACTTGAAATAAAAAATCCCAAATAATAAAAAAGGCATACCAGTAACAAACAACATGGCAAACTTGTTTTCATCTCTATAAGGGCTTTGCCATGGTCCCATTAGTCGTCCATTCAAAAACTGCCGCATATTCCATTCAAAATATTGCGTGTTGCTCCAATAGACATAATAAAGAATAAGGCCAGCAAATAGCAAAGCCAACACCCTTAATGCCCTTTCAGTTGTAATGAGCGGCAAAGAAATAAAATACATCAAAATGATGATATTAAAAACATAAAGAACAAGTTCTGAGCTGGTAGCTGTTCTAAATTCACCGATAGGGCTAAAGTAATCAGATAAGTTAAACATAATCCAAAACATCACAAGAAACAGGTTTTGCTTGTAGCGATAAATAGAAAAATCGAGCTTTTTATTGAAGGCTTGCCACATGAAAACTACAATTACAGTTCCAGCTGCAACGGTAAAGGCAGGTATCCCTTCAAAAATCCAAAACCAAATAAACTGAGGCGCCATTATTGACATAAGGAAATAAGCATAAACCGCAGTTTCCTGGTATTTAAACGATCTGACTACCGTTGCTATGAGCAAAAGATATAAAAGTACTGTTCCCATTATTCACTACACTTTACATTTAAATTTGACTGCTTCTGTAGATACAAATGATATCGTTGACGCATGTATCATATACATCAGTATTATCATTCAAAGTTTTTTTACTACTACTTTCTATTACTAGATATTGAATTCGTTTAAAGCAGAAGACACATTAAATGCGAATACAAAAAATTAGGATAACATCGTTTATTGAATAATAAGAATGGAATTATTTTTTTTGATCATCTACACAAACTAATTTATGAAATAAAAACATTATATTAAAGTAAGAGTAAAGGCAGTAATATGCTGAGTTACTAAGGGCATTCAATTTGGGAGACAGCTAGCTGTGCCAAAATAGTATGTAGTTGCAAAGACGAAAGCGAAACCTAAATTGGCTTGGAACTGGGGAGTGAAAAAGTTGCGTATTGGGATATATATCGAACCGGTAAAAGTGTCGGACAAAACAGGCATAAGTCGTTATATCATAGGACTAGTCGAGTCTTTGGTAAGTTTGGATAAAGACAATATTTACTATTTGTATTATCAAACAAACTTGCTAAATAAAGAAGTTATTGACTGGCTCAACGACTGCCCAAATACCAGACATAAACCGCTGAGATTCCCTCAAAAATGGCTTAGTGAACGACCTCGATTATGGTGGCAATTTTACCTTCCATTTGTTTTGTATTTGGACAAAATCGATGTTTTTCATGGACCAAATCATTATGTACCATTGAAAGGCAAGATCCCTAGTGTGGTCACTATTCACGATCTTGCATATTATTATATGGATGTGCATGGCGAAGAAATGGACCGTATTTTGAAACAATGGACAAACCAAGCAATGGCAACGGCGACTAAAGTCGTAACAGTGTCAAAATCAACAGCGAAAGATTGTCAAAAAGAAGGTGTCTCAAATAACAAGTTATCCGTAATCTACCAAGGTTACGAGGATGCTGACAAAACGACAGTTGAAAAACTGGATTTTAGCGCAACTCATTTAGCAGATAAATCGATCCCCTTTATTCTTTTTATTGGTACAATCCAGCCACGAAAAAACATTCCATGCCTAATACAAAGTTTTGCCGAAATATGCCAACAAATTCCCCATAACTTGGTCATTGCAGGCGCGCCAGGCAATGATAGTCAACTTGTTGATGAATTAATAATACGTCATGGTTTGGAAAGCAGGGTAATTAAACTTGGATACATTAGCGATAAACAGCGAAGTGCTCTATACCAGCATGCTGAGGTATTTGTATATCCAAGTAAATATGAAGGTTTTGGCTTAGTTATTCTCGAAGCTATGTCTTATGGCGTACCAGTTATAACATCAGATAATAGTTCATTGCCAGAAGCAGCAGGTGGGGCAGCGATATTGGTTGATGCCAACTCTATGAGTCAATTAGCTAAAGCGATGAAAGATGTTTGTACAGACGCTTCTCTTCGGGAGAGTTTAGCTATACGAGGTCGACAGCAATCTACTCAATTTACATGGATAAATTGCGCCACAGCTATGCTACAACTATACGAAGACACCGCTCTTAAAACTACATTGAGAGATGAACCTTGTTAAAACATAAAATATCACTGGTTATTGCAACATATAACGGCGCACTTACTCTCCCCAAAACTCTTGCCAGTATTAATCAGTTAGAGATACCTGATAATTGTGAATTCAATGTCATTTTCATCGATAATAACAGCAATGATGAAACCTCTGAACTTCTCACTGCATACCAATGCCAACATTCACTGGTTAAATTACATCAAACAAAACAAGGAAAAAATGCAGCACTGAATTTAATTTTTGAAGTTAATATACCATTAGGTGATTTACTAATTTTTTCTGATGATGACGTGATCTTTCCTAACCACTTTATCAATAATTACCTAGAACTAACGATTAGGCAGTCTAAGACAAACATTTTCGGTGGTGCAGTCATTCCTCACTGGCCTAGTGAAGTGCCTTCTGGACTATTAGAAGGCATTGATGCCGTTGTCGCTTTTGCCATTACCCCTAGTGAGTCAGGGTATCAATCAGGCTTAATAGATCCGGTGAAACTTCACGGACCAAACATGGCAATCAAACGTAATCTGTTTGATGAGGGTATCAGGTTCAATGAGAATATTGGCCCAAACGGTGGGAACTACATGATGGGAAGCGAATCAGAGCTTCTCTACAGACTTAAAAATGCAGAACACGATGCATACTATGAGCATGAGTTAAAAGTGCAGCATATTATCAGACCAGAACAACTCAGCAGAAATTGGATTGCCTCACGAGCATATAAGGCTGGGCGCTCATTAGTGATGCATCAAATAAAGAATAAACAAAATATAAAAGTTAATGAACTAGCAGGTTTCCCTCGGTGGGCTCTGTTGAAACGTTGGAAAATGCAGCTAGCCAAACTTATCACCTCAAATACAACCCCAAAAGGATATCAACTTTTGTGGCAAAGCAGTCATTTGAAAGGCTATTGTGCTGAATATAAAGTGTATATGAAGAGTATATCTAAGGAAGCAAATTAACCGACTTTTTTGATTCGCTCGCGTTTCAACACTATTCATCTAAAACAAGTTGAAAAGGTGAATCTACAAACTAAAATGTCATTTTCAGCGCAACAGTCGATTCTTTTTGACGAGTAGAATTTATACTCACACATAACAAAAGAAAAAATTAACGTAATAAAAACGAGACCTTTATAAAAAGTCTTTTGCCTACAGTCCTGAACTGTATACACAAATTATCAAAGTCGTTATGATTTAAAAAACAGCAAAATAGTAAGGTATTTAAACGATGATTTCAGTGGTTTTTACAAGTTTCAACGGCGCTAAAACTTTACCCCTCATGTTAAATAGTTTGACAACATTAACGCCCCCTAAAAATGGCTGGAAATTAATTGCTGTAGATAACTCTAGTACCGATGAAACAAACGACATACTCAATCAATTTATTGATATATTACCCTTAACTATTTTGTTTGAAAAAAAACCAGGAAAGAACAACGCACTTAACAGCGCAATTCCTTACTTTGAAGGGGAGCATGTAGTCTTTACAGACGATGACATCATACCAGCCCCAGACTGGTTAATTAATTATGAAATAGCCGCCAAAAATAATGACCAGCATAGTGTTTTTGCAGGGCAAGTAAGGCATCACTGGCTAAGCCCCCCACCCAAATGGTTAATTCAAATGGCAGCAGAAGGCAGAGCCTATGCGGGCACACCACTAGACTTACCGGGAGGCATTATTGACTGGAAAAAAATAAAGGGGCCAAACTTGATGGTTAAAAGTGATATTTTTGAACATGTCATGTTTTCACCTGACATAGGGCCTGATGGCACAACGAATTATGTAGCTGGTTCAGAAACAGAGTTTTTAAAGCGCCTGCATAATAAGGGGCATTCAATGTTATTTGTGCCAGAAGCTAGCGTTCAACACATTGTGCGCAAAAAACAAAACCAACTTTCTACGGTACTCAAGCGTTACTTCCGAATAGGTAAAGGGGCTGAAAGACTAATGCCAACGCAATATGAACAGGATCTTCCAACTATTCTGGGGTTTCCTCGATACTGGGTAAAACAGTTATTAACAGATATATTTCAATCAGCCCGCTATTTGGTAGCAGGTAATAGCTACCAAGCAGTTTCAATTCTGATTAGTATAGCGACTGAATCAGGAAGAAAAGTGGAATGGCGCTCAATTAACAGAAAGCGTTAAATGCAGTTGCATGCTAACTAATTACTGTATGCACCAACTAATAACCTACAGCAATCCAACTAGCTTCAACTTTAGAGATACGAGTATCACACCACGTGATTAAATCTAAAGAAAACCCCACTTTGGTCACATTGGTTACTTTTGTATTTATTCTATGGTCAACCCCTTTTGCAAAATCAACTGAACTTATGGTTGATAAAACCTTAGGTGGCTCCATAAATTTTGTTTTAAAATCTATTCTTTGCTTATTCAAACCTCGTTTTCCTGAACAGCCGTCAGGTTTAGCAAGCTCTGGTAATTGTTGTTTTGTGATCGATTCAGCACCTGTTTCCACCTGCATTAATAGCGGCATTCCTTGACTGATAATTTCTACCTTATCCAGTAATTTCACTTTAGCTGTAATATCATTGATAGCAGTTTGATAAAGCGCCTGATAACTTTCAATTTCACCGACTAAGGATTTAAATTTTTGCTTCTCTTGGTATAACTCTGTTCTAGCGTTGCCTATCTCTCTCGCTACAATCTGTTCAATACGGTTTATAACCAGCATATAGCTGCCCCACGCTGCTACCAAACATAATATTAACAATAAAATTAACAATAAAATTTTTTTCACGTTATTAGCCCTATTAATGAATTACATTGTAAAACCAACTCAGTAGTTAACTTAAGCTGGTTAAATTTGATTGGCCTTTAAATGATTATGCTGAATACACTGCAATAGTTTTCTGGGCCATAACATTCCACGTCATTTGTATAGCTTTGTTAAAATTTGTATTCCCCATTTGTTCCAACTCATTTATATCAAGCTTTTCTATCATTTGCTTTAAATGCTCTTGGGATTGGAAATACTTGACTCCTTGCTCAGGTACGCAACCAAATATTCTGGCTTTTTCAGGTAGAAGAAGCGCTTTACCACAGGACATGGCTAAGATAGTAGAACCAGAAGTGAGAGAATCAGCAAAAGGCAAACAAATAACATCTGTCATATTAATATAATTAATTAAATCTTGATCGCTCAGGTATTCCAATTTCAATTTGATATGTTCTGATTTCACCAAATTTGATAAAGTCGCTGTATATTCCTCAGGGCGAACCAGACCAGCCAAAAACAGATAAATATCAGGTCGTTCACCCAGTTCATTAATACTCTTAATTAAACTTTCTACGCCTTTATATGAACGTATTTGACCGAAATAACCAATTACCATAGCTGTATCAGGAATATTCAACCCGCTTCGCAGTTCACTCCTTTCGATGTTATTGATAGGGTAAAAATTGACATAACTTCCATGATAAACCACCTCTGTTTTATTAGATAAGGTCATTCCATACATTTCTTCCAAAAATGTTAATGCTTCCTTGCTGTGAACAATTATTTTATTAACTCCCTTTGCCAAAGCTTGTCTATATAACAATTCCTTTTTTTTATCATAACCTTCATGGGCAAACTTATTATGAATGGTCCATATTATTCTTTTACCGGATAATCTAATCAACCAACATTCAATAACAAGCAGTAAACACTTAAATCGATAAATAATCATATTATCTGACCAGACAGCCTGTTTTAACAAATCGGCAATCCAATGAATATGCAGTACATCAATGTTTTTATGCTTTTTTAAAAGTTTAATGAGAGGAAAAAGACCAAAGGGGTAAGAGCCAAACTCAACTGCGTAGCCCTGGGTCTCCATTTCCTCGGCCAGTAGTTTTTGATAAGGGTTTTGTTTATAGTGAGGAACAAATAAACACTTAGACATCAATACCATTCCTTTTCTTTTCTTTTCTTTTTATTACATTTTAAAAGTGGCTAAAAGCATAACTAAAAGAAGAATGTGATTTTAGGTTCCAACATCAATATTTGATCCAAATCAGTAATTACATTGGGTCTGCTGTTCAACGTATTTTAATATTCACATCTAAAAATAGGGGGCGGTTGGAAATACTTCATTTCATCCAATAGGAATGTAGTACAAGGCATAGTAAATACATTATTTATGCTATGACAAACTACTTTAAATGACGTTTAAAGCGCCAGCCAATTCTGCTCGCATATTCATTCTGAACAAAAATTACTGCCTTATAATATCTCGGATGGAACATTTCGCAATAGTTTAAATGAGAGTTAAAATTTAACCTGAAGAGGCTTTTAAAAAACGGCCAAGTATTATTAATTTGTTTATGGGTTAACAAGTAACTCGTCATAGGAAAAAGCGGAAATAAACGAGAAATTATATTTTTTGCATCTTTGCGCACCATTTTTCGATAGGCCGATCTATCAGTTTTATCTCTGTGAATAGCGTTAACACCAACATCTACGTGCCTGCCGTAGGTTAACGTTAAGGCGCTAAAAGCCCAGTCATAGGCATGAAATAGTTTGTGGGGGAAAGACAATCGGGCTGCTTCGGTACGAAAAACACCGTACATTCGGGAATTATCCGTAGCTTTTGAGAAATATTCAACCAATCTACTATTTGCAGTGTCTTGAATAATGGCATAGCTACCATTTGCTTCCCCTATAAATTCGTCTTGATGATAAAATAGACATGTGCCAATTGCAGCAACCGCCTCAACTTGCTCTTCTAAGGTCGCTATAGCTTTACTCAGAAAGCCTTTTGCAAAATAATCATCCCCGGCAAGCCAACAAAAGTATGGCGTATTGGCAGCATCAAGAACGAAGCGAAAATTATTATAATATAAGTTAGTAGGCTGCTTAATTGCTTCAACCCGCTCATCTATCGCCGCATATTTTGCACACAAATCCCAGCTACCATCAGTAGAACCATCATCGGAAAGAATGATTTTATAATCAACTTCAGAATCATTTCTAATAGACTCAATAGCTTTTGCCAGTGTTTTTTCATTATTGTAAACGGGGATCCCTATTGTAAGAGCCCTACCAGTAACTTTACTATTGATAAGTATTCACCTGTAATATTTTGGAAAAAACTTTATTAACTAACTTGCCAAGATTTTTTGGCTTTATTGTATACAAATCGTCTATTTATCTGATTTTAATTAACATTTATCATCTTACCTAAAACATATAGGGGCTGCACTTTTACTTCGATGAAAATCTCCCAAAAATATTCATCAATAATGCACTAGAGCCTGACGTTACGAGATATTGTAAATCAAAATTATGCGGCACAATACTTGATCTGATTAGTTGATAACAAAATATATACTTTATCGACGCTCAAATATATGGAATACAAAGCGTTTTTCGATACTTCTTGCGGTACTTCATCACATAGATCTTTTTTGAATACGTCTTTCAGTGACGTGAATTCAGCAGAGAATATATATTGAACGTTCGCGACTCCTTTTTCTCTAAGTAAGCCAGCGGCTTGCCACCCTGCTGCTGGAGGGTTAATTGTTTCAATGAACTTATTTTTATTATTGGCAATTACTGCATGAGGCGCGACTGGCGCAGAACCCAGAATATATATGTCTATACCATCAATATTGTTATCTAATAAATCCTTTTGTATTAACGTAAATAAATTCTCATCAAAGTCGCGCTGATTTTTAAGTGCCATTCCTGAGAGATAACTAGTGTTAATGGCTATTATGGCTGGAATAATACCTATTAAAGCCATTTTAGGATGTGCCATAGCGCATATAAGTACACCAAAAACAAAAAACAAGTAAAAAGAACTAATTACCCTGTAATCAACTAAAGGCTCACTTAGTATAGCCAGAGGCCCCGCTAAAGATAAAAAGAGCAGTACAACGGACACCAGTGATATACAACAAAACTTTAATTTGTCTTTCGTCCGCCATAAACACATAAGAAATGCAATTACAGTCACGAATAAAAATATTAAAATTGGTACTTTCAGTGAATAATGTAAGAACAATTTGGATGCATGTCCGTAAGAAATAAAATTATCTATAACATTAATGAAACCACTATAATTCAGGCTCACTAATTCACTACGGGAACTAACGTTAAAAAACAATTTTATCAGGATATAATAGGCAATGTAGCTTGAAATAAACTGTGCACTACGAACAACGAATGTTTTGAATAAAATAGACGCTGAGCACCTAGTACTTAAAATAATGATCTCTATAGCTATAAGGCCAATAAAAATATTAGCCATTGGCTGATATAAAAACAACACAGCAATTAATAATAAGGGAGTAACTATCGCGCTTCTTTTAAAAAATGAAGCGTAACAAAACGCAAACACCGTAAGTAAAACCCCAAGTGTCATCGCGGGCGAATCATATCGATACAGAATGTTTGAGATGAAAAATGGGTTTAATGCTATGAGTAACGAAGCCCAAAAAATCCCCTTCCCTGTCTGCACTTTTAGATACTCATTAAATACATAGGCGGTAAGCCCTAAAAACAATCCTACATAAATTTGTGATAGCGGTGCGATGTCAACTAAAGTAAATTTTTGCCCAGTCATGGAAATGCCAGAGCCAGATAAAACCGCCGTAACATAGGATGCTAAATTTCTACCCAGACTATCCCAAATATATGCACCCTGCACTACTCTAGTTAAATCATCACGGTAATAAATATCTGCATGTATTAAGGGGTAAACAAAAAACAATGATATTAATATAAACCATATCAATTCACTTTTTTGTTCCGGCATGGATATTTTGAACAGGCTAGTTTTTTTCATTTGTAGTGATTACGTCCTTAATTCCCTAGTTTTATTTTTAAGCTGGGCCATTACTAATCCGCCTAATGGAGTAATATTCTATCACTAAAATCATCTTTTTTAGCTGAATAATAGACCAGCAGACGCAAGACTAAAGTGCCCGTTTAAGCAAATTACTAAGACCTCTATAAAAAGTCAATAAAGCAGGTTTATGCTTTAAACCATGCAATAGTGTTGCTCGCTATTTCAGTTAAAACTTCCGCAGCAGCCTAAACTAGTTAGACTAGAGCAAATAGCTTTATTTGTAATATTTACCCCGTTTAAGCAACCAACTCTGACCTGTTCTTTAAATACCAACATAATTTTGCACCACCTGTAACCTTGTGTCGTAATATGATCGACAGCAACTACCTAATTCCATTGGATATTAGGGCAAGACTTGTTTATTCTCCGTGCAAATCAATTTTAAATAAGGGAATTATTTGATGAAAAGCTATAAAACTATAATATTATTGGTTTTTTGCTCCATCTCGTTTGTATTCGGTGCCATTTGGGTCAAGACAAAAATGTTTCCTTATAAATATCTTGCTGGGCTCGAGCAAGTTACCCAATTAAGCAAAAAGGTATCAGAAACTCCTACTTTACCAAACTTTCTCGATACTGCATTTTCACGACTCAATGAAAAGACTGTCAAACTTGATGCCACCTTCACCCTTGAACACAATGGTGGCGGGATGGTTGCCATAGGCAACCAAGCCATTATTGTTAGTAAACGGGGTAAGTTCTTTTTATACGCCAGTGGTGATAATGCAGCTGATATCGATGAATTAGACATTTCGCTGAATATTAATTATCAAGAATTTTTAACTTTCGTCAAAACGCAGGCGCTCGACGACAAAATAGTTCGAGATTGGTTTCGCTTCATCGACGTTATCTATCGTGAAAATGATAATGGTGGTTCACTTCTTATGTCCCACTATTTTTGGCATCCAGAAAAAGAATGTTTCACGGTGAGGATATCAAGTCTTGATTTACCAGGCATTCAACAGCTCGAGACCCTATCAAAATCAAATAATGACTGGAAAACTATTTACGACACCACACCCTGTTTGAAAATTAAGCACAAAGGATTTTACTTTGCAGGACACTTTTCAGGCGGCCGGATGGAGTTCCTTAACAAGAATGAACTGCTTTTCACCGTGGGATTCCTAGGATATGACGGATTAGCCAGTGACGTCATCTACTCACAAGGTACAGAAGGTAATTATGGAAAAATTCTAAAACTTGACCTGCAAACAGATCAAGTGTCAGATTTTTCCATCGGACACCGAAACCCGCAGGGTCTTACCATAGACAGAAAAGGCAACATATGGTCCACCGAGCACGGACCAAAAGGGGGAGACGAATTAAATTTAATCGAACAAGGTGCAAACTATGGTTGGCCTAATGTAACCTATGGCGTGGACTACGGTTCGACAAATTGGCCACTTTCCGAATCACCTGGCCGTCATGATGGATATCGTCGTCCTGTTTTCGCTTGGGTGCCTTCTATTGGTGTATCTAACCTTATAGAGGTACAAGGATTCTTGCCAGAGTGGGACGGAGATATCCTAGTGACATCCTTGAAACAACAAACTCTTTTCCGAGTACGTTATGTCGAAGGAAGAGCTACATTTGTAGAGCCCATTAATACGGGTGTGCGTATCAGGGATATAGATCAATTTGAAAACGGAAACATAGTGCTATGGTCGGATGAAACTTGGATAGTAGAATTAACGCCCGCAGAGGACTTTATCACCCCAGATATCGACGACTTGACAGTTGACCTTGACGCAACCGACAAACAACAAGCAATCAACGCCATACATTCCTGCGAAATGTGCCATAGCGTTACACCTGAAGGTAACAACACGGCAGCACCAAACTTATGGGGAGTGTACAACCGAAAAATCGCTGGAAGCTCTTTCGAGCGATATTCATCAGCGCTTCGGACTAAGCTGGGAGTTTGGGATGAACAAAACCTCAATAGCTGGCTCGAAGACAGCAATAGCTTCGCTAACGGAACGAGTATGGTATATCCAGGGATCTCTAATCCCAAAGTGCGTAAAGTAGTCATTGACTATATAAAAGCCCTGCAATGAACCATTTCCAGAGGTTTTCTAGGAGTAACTAGCTCAAGTACTAAATAGCAAATATGATTAGCGGGTAAGTTATAAAACAACTTATCCAATTTTCTGAATGGTTGACAGGAGGCTGATATTCTCATTATATAAATCATTCGAGATCTAATAGTATTAAATAGGCAATATGAACCGTTTAACTAGATTTTGAATTTTAATTTTACACTTTATAAACGAAATATAGAACCTTTAGCCTTGTCCAATATGAAATGAGTCTTAACTAATTGCGTGTTTCCAAAATGAAATGCGTCTAAAGACTTAAATTCTGTTCATGATCATAAGATGCAAGCGATCATGAATATAGAAAACCTCACCACTATTGAAGAGCTTGAACGCTTTATTCAAGGTAACCAAGCCGTCGCCTTTACCGTTTTAGGTGATAAAAATCAGCGATATCAATTCATTCAAAAAACATTGATAAAATTTCGCTATATCACGTTAAAAAAAACCGACAAAGGGATCGTCAATCAATACCTTAAAAAGGTGACAGGCTACTCGCGGCAGCAACTCACTCGATTGATAAAACAATACAAGGACGTCGGCAGAATTAACTGGCAACCTTGCCGAACTAACGGCTTTTCAACCATTTACAGTACAAAGGATATTAAGCTACTGGCTGAAATGGACGCAAGGCATGATGATATCTGTGGTCATGCCACTAAAAAGCTGTTGGAGCGTGCCTACAATACGTTTGAGCAATCAGAATACCAAATGCTTGCCACTATCTCTGTTTCACATTTATATAACTTGAGGCACTCTCAAGGCTACCAAAAACAACGCAGACACTTCACAAAAACACAATCAAGACAAGTGCCTATTGGCGAACGGCGTAAACCTCAACCCAACGGCGAGCCTGGCTATATTCGTATTGATACCGTGCACCAAGGAGACCTAGATAAACAAAAAGGCGTGTATCATATTAATGCAGTTGATGAGGTGACACAGTTTGAGGTTGTTTGCTCAGTTGAACGTATTAGTGAGCGTTACCTCATTCCAGTACTAACGCAAATGATGGCCGCATTTCCTTTTATTATCAAAGGGTTTCATTCAGATAATGGCTCTGAATACATCAACAAACACGTGTGTAAATTACTCACCAAACTTGAAATAGAGCTCACTAAATCACGCTCAAGACACTCAAACGATAATGCCTTAGCAGAAAGTAAAAATGCATCAATTGTAAGAAAACAGTTTGGTTACACACATATTCCACAGAAATGGGCACCGTTAATCAATACGTTTAATTTAAAATATCTTTACCCGTATATCAATTATCATAGACCTTGTTTCTTTCCTGAAGTCACCACTGATGATAAAGGGAAACAACGTAAAACTTACCCTTACAAAAGTATGATGACGCCCTATGAAAAACTAAAATCTTTACCCAATGCCAAAACATATTTGAAAGCAGACTTTCATTTTGAAATACTAGATGAGCAAGCTATGGAAATGACAGATAATGCTTGTGCTGAATTACTTCAAAAAGAACGTAATGAATTATTTAACCAGATCTTTGAACAGAATAAACGAGCCTAAAAATTTACTTACTTAAGACTCATTTGTTAATTGGAATATACTCCTTTACCTTAATGGGTGTTGACGGAAGTGTGCATGATGCACTTATCTGAATAAAGAGGGTTAATTTACGTTTCCAAAAAGATTATATTTTTTGTTTGTTTGTTTACCTATCTGTTTTTGGTAATATTTAATTAAAAAATTAATAGTATAAATCTAAAAATGTGTGTTCTAAAAGATTAAAAATAATAAGCTTCTGAAATTTGATTCAAACATTAGAACTAGATTCTTTATGACTTTCGCAAGGCACATTCTAATATGGACATATAATGACTAAATTAAGACCCATAGCAATATATTTACCGCAATTTCATCCTACTCAGGAAAATGATACTTGGTGGGGTAAAGGGTTTACTGAATGGACCAATGTTACTAAAGCTAAACCTAGATTTTTAGGCCATTATCAACCACATTTACCTTCTGATATGGGCTTTTATGATCTTAGGCTTAGTGAAGCGCGTGAAGAACAAGCAAAACTGGCACAAGAATACGGAATCGAAGGTTTTTGTTACTATCATTACTGGTTCAACGGAAGAAGGATATTAGAAAAACCTCTGGATGGTGTATTGAATAACGATAAACCCGTCTTCCCTTTTTGTATATGTTGGGCTAACGAAAACTGGACACGACGATGGGATGGCCAAGATGCAGATGTACTTTTGGAACAATCTTATAACCATGATGATGATCGTGATCATATTCGCTATCTATGTGAAAGTGTTTTTTCTGACCAAAGATATATTACTGTCGATGGTAAACCCGTCTTCATTATTTATCGGTCTGACTTATTTCCTGATATGGCCAAAACCATTGAGATTTGGCGAGAAGAAGCCTTATCAATGGGTTTTCCTGGGCTATATATTGCATATATGCAATCATTTAATCAGCGATTTGATCCTAAAGAATATGGATTTGACGCAGCAATTGAATTTCAGCCGGATTTTTCAAAGTCACCTAAAAAGAATAATTATTGGTTTAAAAAACTTTTTGGTCTTTTAAATAGTAATAAAGACGCATTTTTTCATGATAGAATTTTTTTATATAAAGATGTAATTAAAAATATGATAGCTAAGACTAAGCCAAATTATAAATGCTTCCCCTCGGCATATCCAATGTGGGATAACAGTGCAAGGCGTAAGTCAGATGCATATATCGTGCATGGGTCCACCCCCGAACTTTATGGTGAATGGTTAGAGCATATAGTCTCTAATTTCAAACCTTATAGTACAGATGAAAATTTTATATTTATCAATGCTTGGAACGAATGGGCTGAAGGAAATCATCTAGAGCCTTGCCAAAAATGGGGACGTAAATACTTAGAAGTGACTAAAGAAAAATTGTTTAAAGAATAATAATTTATGTCAAAGCCTCCTAACACTTCTAGTGTGATTAATTTTCATTACACTGTCGAAATATAGAGCAATAATTCAAGGATTATTACTTAAACCTAAACACCAGCCACTTTGGCTCCTAATAGAATGCAGTAAGTACAAATACTATTTGTACTTACTGCAAAATTTTCTTGACTATATATATGAACCCTTGCGATTGTTATCGCAGCTTTTTAAAAAGGCAATAAATTTATTTGTGTAGAATCACTCTCACCGCCTTAAGCATTTATCTTTAAAGCCTTTTAGGATGAAGACAACATGATGTGCAGCATGATTTTTCACCAGAAATAAAACAAAAAATAGCCAACAGAGAACCAATGAAAAAGTGCCAAATACTACAAATACGATCGCTAATGAAAAGAAATAAGGGATATTCTCTATAAAGAAATACTGAGATAAAAATGCTAATGCGAAAGAAGCCAAAGAATAAAGTAAAAATAACAATAAAATATTCACCAAAAGACGACCAAATATTTTATGAGTCGCTACAACAAATAGTGCAGATATAGTCAAAAATTCTACCAAAACTCTAACGGTTGAGAATGTCTCTAAACTTCCATTTGAAAAATAGAAAAGTGCCGCGCCCATGAAAATTAACGAGTAAACATCGTACATAAAAAGAAATTTCACCTTCCCTTTAGAGGTAATAACTTGCGAGGCAACTTTACCTACCCCTGCTGGTATAGTTAAGAATGCTAGTATGCCAAAAATAGGTGCAAAATCTATCCATTTTTCACCTAATAATAACAACACAACTGGCTCACTAAAGACAAATAAGAAGCATGACAACGGAACCACAAGGGCAAATACTATAATTAGCACTAGACTAACTTGATGTTTGATAGCTTCTTTATCATTTATAGAACGTGAAAAAGTCGCAAGCAATGGCTCTAAAGCTGGAGAAAGCCCCTCTGACCCGGGCATAGACGAAATGTATTTAGCAATATGAAAACCACCTAAAATAGCAGGTGAATAAAATGAGCTTACCATTATTGTATCAAGTTGTGCCCGAGTGTAACCCAACATACCTTTTCCAAGCATCCATTTTGAAAATCCCCACTGCTGCTTTGCATTAGCAAGAGACAGTTTAGGTCTATAGCTCAAGAAAAGGTAAGAACATAATGCACTAACAGCATTAGATACCAAGTGCCCTATAATAAGTGCCCAGTAACTTTGAAAAATCAACGCAGTTGTAACAGTAAGAATAACAGACGAGAACTTTGTGATTATGCCTATCTTAAAAGGAATTGTGTACTCTTGGTTTCGCTGAAGGATCGCCATATATGGATTTGCTAACATCTGCGTAATGATCATACATGCCAGAATTGGGATCACTAACTTTAGCCTGTCATCAGAGTAATATTCTGCTACAAAAGGTGTAGCAATCAATAACAGCAAAAATATCATCAACTTCAATATAATGTTAATAGTCCAGGACGTGTTGACATCACTATCTTCCACTACCTCTTTTTGAATAAGATATTGCCCACTGCCTGCCTCCAGTGATTTTGAGACAAAGCCAATAACCAAATTAGCAATAGCAATCAGACCAAAGTCTTCAGGCACTAATACTCTAGCCAAAATCAAAGTACTCACCAACCCTAAAGAACGATGAATCATTTTCCCTGAAAAGAGTAATAATGAGCCTTTAAATACTTTTTTTGCTTCTGACAACTTTTACCCTTTAAACAAAAAATTGATTTTCATTGTAACATTCCAAGCCGAAATGGCTCGAAAGTTTGATTTATAACCGCCGAATTTTCTTACCTACACTCTCAGACGCTAGATACCAGATATTAAAACAACGGTAGACAATTAATGATAAGAGCTTCACTTAACAATAATTCAACCAAACAAATAATAATCAGCATTGATAAAAAAAATTTCTCTCTGTGCATTGAATGATAAACTTTCCCTCTTGTCTATATATTCTCGTCATTTTTTATAATTTTCAGCTTACATTTAAGGTTAACAAAAAATGAGGCCTGTTTTATTTTTTGTTAAGAAAATACGTTCTAAGTCAATCTATTTTTAAGTTCATTTATCAGCCAGGTCAAAATAGATAAAGGTGTAATACGTTTACCCTGCAACACGCTACCTAACCAGAGTTTTTTGGTGTAATCTATGCAACTGCTCTCTGTTCTTTACAGAACTAAATCACGGGAGATATAAATTTCGTTTTTAAATTCCATTTACATGACAAAAATTTTGAACGTTTTCATAGTAATGATTAAAGATGTAAGAATAACAATTTGTTAAGGCCTAAATAGCCTTGGCGGTCCATCCTCTGCGTTTAAAGCTGTTGGTTTCCATTTCACTGATTAATATAGCGGTGATTAAAAAACCGCGATAACAAAACCACCAGAAAACCGAGAATATAGGCATGAAACAGTAAAACAGGCACAACTACATGTGTGCGTAGCCCATCATTTCACTTCTATAATCCATAATGTGTCCTGCGCGTCTTAATTAATTATATGGGTAACGCATTTCTTATTTTTCCCAAAAAACTGAGTTTGTTTGTATTATGTCTTTTGTCAAATTCACTCAAGGCAAACTCTAAGTTACCCTGCGCGCCGACAAAACCCCACAGTTTGACGAAGTCGTCACTTAAGTTCTCCACTGAAATTTTCGGACTCTCGGGTTTGTCCTTTAAAAAGAGTTCAATTTTTTTTTCGACGAATTCTACATAATCTAAACAAACCTGAAGTCGATCAGATTTTGCTATTTTAGGCTTCATTAATATTCCATGGCCATAAGCTTTAACAATAGACTCAGTAAGTTGCCATCGTTCTGCATAGCTTGCGGCGACCTTATGTTTATCCCTGGTAAGATGAATATATTTTGCTGACTTCCCAAATTTTTCATCTAAGAGCTCACTAAACCAAATAAGCCTATTGTCTATCTCTATGTGCTGGTCAGGGTAATCTAGTTTGATTTTGCTCAGTATATTTACTCTAGATTCATGTGCTGACGTAAAGTTAGTGATATGTTGACAAGCAGCGGACAACGCCGTGGAGGCTGTTCTGCCGGAGCACAATATAAATACATTCATTGGGATTCTTTTTTCTTGTAAGTTAGAGGAAGGTTTTAGTACATCATAACAAACTTTAGAATCTTGTTGGGTAAACTCCCCAAAAAGCAAGAGTATGAGTGCTTTAACATTAATCAATTGTATTATATCCCTTTAAAAATAGAGTTTCGAGGCAGATAATGCCAATGGCCGTCATCAGTTTCTTGGGCTTAACACTTACTTTTCGGCTTTTATCTGTCTCAAACAAATTAATGTAGGTGCCGTAAACGCCTAGTGTTTGCTGCTTCTTCTCCTCGTTATATTTGCCACTTATTTTCGTTCATCGTCCTAACCAAGACCCAATGTAGGTTATTTTCAATCCGCAAGTGGCTACGTTTAGCGATGGTCTGCCTATCCAAGCAGCGCATTCCATAGCGATTTAAGCCGCAGCCAGCAAATTATATTTGCGGTGTTTCTGCCGTCCATAGCCTGGCTCTAGAGTAACGCGCGCCTTTCCGGTGTCCTTGCTCTGTTGGCTTTTATGACGCTGAACAGGACGAAGATAAAACAACAGAGTATAGCTTCGAAGTTGTTGAGCTAAGCGGCACGTATCTTTGTGGTCAATGATTTCATACTGCTCAGAATTTTCAACACTGAGCTCTTTACTAGGCACATCAATAATCTGTTGCGTTGCGATGGCCCGTGTCGGTAACATCCTGCGCCTGCGTTTGTTTCTTTGAGTCGCTGACAAACAAGAAGCTTTGTGCCAGACTATTAATCTATTGTTTCTCAGACTTACGTCCAAATAACTGGAGTTTGTACCAGTTAAGTTATTAATCAACTACCATAACGCACTCTGATAAATGCACATTTTCAATATGCACAAAAGTCATCTATGCCTTGTTATTTAAGAGCGTGTCATGGTCAAAAGCATATCAAATTCAGTTAGATAAGTTGCTTGTTTTTTTGTCTTTTCGCCAATCAACACCATCAATCAGGCACTGTAACTGAATGCTATTTGAGCGCCCGTTTACTACCTTCATCGTCGGCTCTGGCAAAGGTACCTTTCGCCAGACGTATAAGCCACAAACAGCATCCGCCCTGATGGTAATAAAACACATTTATTTGCGTACGGCGCTTCTGGCTAAAGCTAAACCAGCTTCCCTCTTGTTCACGTATACCCAACTTGATTTTCACCAGGGCCATATTGACAGTGTTTTCAACTTTATCTTCAGGTAACTATTCCACTCATTGAACGATCATTTCTCTGTGTCATGCTATACCTATGAAACACCAAAAGTTTCAAGCTGAACTTACAGCCAACCCTCTTGATGAAGGCAATCAACTTATCAAAACGCTGTTGGACAGGCTCAACGAACTAGAAGAACGGGTCAAACAAACGAGTAGCAACTCCTCAAGTCACCTTCATCGGAAGACTCCAGTGCTATGCCACCTCTTGTACGCATGAGCAGTGTTAAATAACTGGGTGCACAGTTGCGTTCAGTAATTTAATGTAATGATATTTTCTGGAGTTATAGTCTTTAGCCAGTCATTGAATTTTTTATCGAGAAATAAACACACCCACGGTTAGCGCAGCGATATTGCTGCAAGTCAACGACGCTAGGTTAACGTTACCCCTTAATTGTGAGCCATTATGGTTAGCACAATTGCTTAAGGCCTTATCCTCATGAAGATGTTCATTGAGCCGTCAGATATCTATATGCATCTTGAGGCGGTGGACTTTCGTAAGTCGATTAACGGTTTGATTGTGGTGGTTGAGCAGCAACTTGAATTGTCGCCCTTAAGCGATGCGCTGTTTGTTTTTAGCAACAAGAAACGGGACAAGCTTAAAATCCTTTACTGGGATAAGACGGGCTTTGAGTTGTGGCACAAACGCTTGGAAAAGCAGCGCTTCAAGAGGCCCAAAGATGACCAGCTAACTCGCTTAGTTCTGACAGAGAAAAATATAAATACATTCATTGGAGTTCCTTTTCTTTATGAATTAGCTAATACTGAATAGTTAAAATTTCAATCATATTGGTAGAACTTATATTAACTCCAATCGTTTACATTCCCTTATTACCTGTACTATAGCACTCGCAATAACAAATTTAATATTTTGAAATAGATCCTATTAAGAAAGGTCAAAATTTTATACTTTTCAGTTTTTAAAAGAATGTCAACTCTAGGATTTTTGAACGTCTTCTTATAGTTCGACAGCACTTTATAATCTTCGTAAATAAACGGGAATAATCCTTTTAACTGTATTTCTCGTTCTTCTTTTCTTAACGTTAAATTACATGCTTGCTGAGAAACACCACCTCCTTCATATATGGAAACTATTTCGTCAATATATTGAGTTTTTGCTCCATGAATAAAGATAGCTTTAAGCATAAAATCCCAATCAGATACAATCTTTAAGCTTTCATCATAGTATCCAACAATTTCAAATAGTGATTTTTTAATAAAAGTAGCTTGGTGTCTCAGTGATGATTCAAAAAAATAACTTAATTTTACTTTTCTAGGTATCGCCCATAAGCTTCCATCTGGTTTTATTTCGTTTCCATAATAAATTTCTGAGTCACCATGAATTTGCTCACTGACATTTTTCAATACGTCTTTTTTAAAGAGGCAATCCCCACTATTCAAAAATAAAAGATAATCCCCTGTTGCATAAGCAATCCCTTTGTTCATAGCATTATAAATACCGGTGTCCGGTTCACTTACCCAATAATCAATGTTGTTATTGTGTTCTTTTAAAACCTCTGCACTTCCGTCATTGCTTCCACCGTCAATAACGACAAATTCAAAATTTGCGCAGGTTTGTTGGATGACAGATTCAATGGTTTTTTTCAACCCTAAAAAATTATTAAAGTTAATTGTGATAATCGAGATTTTCTTAGCTAGACAGTCCTCAATGGCAATAGGTATCGTCAAAATACACTCAGTAAATGGATGAAATTTGATCAGTCCATATCATATCATTATCCTAGCTTTAAGTACTTAAAGCGATTTCCCAAGTCTAAGCATACTTTTAAGTTGTTTAGTGCTCAATTTGAGGCTTTGGGTTCTCCAGAGTTTTGAAACATTCGTTTTCAATCTTCCACCGATAGCGCCCATTGATCAAACTTTGGTCTAAGATGCGCCTAACAATATCTTGATTTTGTTGTTCCAAAGACTGTTCACAGCAAAAAAAGGAATAGTTAAAAAAACACAATAAGAGGCATTGTGAAATATCTTCATAAATCCACAGTTGCCCTTAAGAATGGTTACCTTAATTAGCTCCTGTAAGACTGAACGTTACTACCAGTGTGAATTGCATATTAATTAAAACTAATTTGCAAAATAAGATTCAGATAAAGTCACGCTAATTTAGAAAAAAGCGAATATGGTTACTATATGCCATGTTAAGTAAGCCATCCATAGTTTGAACTTGCACCCGACTGCGTAAATAACAACTCTGACCATCTTTGCCTTCTTTGTTGATTGGTATAAGCGCTACGGCAGTATTTTTAAATGCAGGCACACTTATTAAATCGAGTAACTCAGGCTTTCCGGTTACACAATTAGTAATCAACTCAATGTCCAGTGGTAAACCAAAATAATCTTTTTCGCGAGTTAACTCTATTTGTATTAAAGCTATACTACCAGCTTCTGTATTTGCTGCCTCACCAGGTGAAAGCCTGAGCTGTTTTTCAGATATTTCAGCAACCAATTTAAATTGTGACAAAAACTTGCCATGACTGGCCCAGAAAGTGCCTTTTTTTAAGGCAGTCATTAGGCCGTCATAGGTTTTTTCGGGGGCTGACACATGTATTCTGGAAAAGCCACAAGGTGGGTAATCCATTTTATCGTTATGATAATCGGAAGAGGCTATGGCTCCCCATATGTCATGGCCTTCATCTAATAATTGGTCTAATGTTGAACCAACGTTGGCTATTGCGGGATCCCATCTATCAACAGTCTTAAACAGGGCCCGATAACTTCCTATATCGGTTGATTTTTGATGTCCGGGTGCCCCAGATATCGCCATAATATTTTGTTTGTTAGCATTCCAGTTTTTGATATCAGATAAGTTTTCGTCTGCTGTCTCGTCTTTTCTACTGGGATGATTATAGATTGCGATCGAATGATTAAACTCGTCATCACTTTTGAAAATGTTATCAAAAATGAACCTGTCTCTTATTGATTCTGGTAAATTGTAACTTTTATTAATTTTAGTAAATACTTCGGGTAATACCGACGATTCGAATTCTGGTGTTGTGATTATATTGACGTGTTCTCTCTGTTCATAACCCGGCATACCTAATTCAACTCCATTTAGGATGAGTAAATTAGGGTATTGAATTCTTAACTGATTAATTTTTGCTATTTTTTCCGGATTGAACGAACTTAGGCGGTCGGTATGATCAGTAATAGCCAATGCATCACACCCATTGCTATATGCCAGCTCTGTAAGTTCGCCTAATGTTAGATTGCCATCAGAGTATTGTGTGTGTGTGTGATGGTCAAAAATAATATTTGCATTATTACTTGCCCATGAAATCGAATTCTCTTTAGAGTTTCCTTGATTATTCAATATATAAAGAAGCCCAACAGTACCCATAATTAAAACAGCACCACTACCGATTTTGTAGGTGCTGAGTCTAGGCCTTTTAGAACGACTAGTTTGCGAAGTTGCTTGTTTAATTGGTATATCTGTCACAATTAATTTTTCCTTAGTGAATTTTCTCATTACCAAACTTTCAAAATATTTATATGACAAATGTGCAAGCAATAATGTCAATATTAGTGATGATACGCCATATAAAACCACATTATTTGTGACACTAAGGCCAGCCAAATCAAAGGCCATCTTAGTCGCTTTGAGTAGGGGATAATGGAATAAGTACACCCCATAAGAGATGATGCCCACCCATCTCAAAATTGGCAAATCTAATAGCCGTTTTGCAAACACTGAATTAGGCGCAGTAACTAATATCACACCCAATAAAAGTGGTACCAAGGGGAAGTTGTAGCGCCCGTAGTTAAGCTGAAATAATTCGTCCAAAGGCGTTGATAAAATGACTGCCACACTTATAGAGGCTAACCAAAAAAGTGATTCGCATAATATTGGCTTTTGTTTTCCTGAGTCACGGTAGGTAAGAAATAAACTCGCAGCTACAACTCCAATTAAAAAATGCGGCAAATGGGCCATGGTTGAATACTTTAATGCTGCGCCATTAACCGATTCCAATTCAATTCCGAAAGGCCAAATAAGCGGAATTCTGATTGGCCAGTCATTCCACTCACCTAGCCAGTTCATTAGCAACTTGTAAAGTACATAAATGACAGGGACAAGAACAATAAAGACTAAGGTGCCACTTTTACGATTTAGTTTTTTAATTGAGATAAAAAATAGTGGTAACAAAAGATAAAACTGCATTTCAACTGCTAATGACCAAAATGGAGGGTTAAGACTCATAACTTGGTAATCTTTCAAATTATGCAGAAAAAATAAATGACTCAATATATTGTTGAAATTGACTTCAGCTCCTTTAAATCCTTTTAGAGCCATCAACAAAATAAAGCATAAATAGAATAGTGGAATAATACGAATAGCACGCTTAAAAAAGTAATGCTTAATGTTGGGTAAGGTTTGCTCTTGATTGGCCTGCCAAAAAGGGATGGATAACAAAAAGCCACTTAATGCAAAAAACAAGGCTACCCCTGTGTTGCCATTGACCATCCACCGTTCAAAATCAAAAGGCCCTAATGCCCCACCAACATTAGTAAATTGTTGAAAATGTACTATGAATACCGATAATGCGGCGAGGGCCCTAAGGCCATCAAGGCTGGCAATATCACGTTGGTTAATACAAACCATTTTACTTTGCGATAGATTGGTATTTGAGACTTTGGTATAACCGGGATTGTCCCGGATGATTTTTTGACCGTCATGGTTGGATTTTGTTAAGCAAAGTGAAAGGATGTAACCACCTAATAATACGAGAATTGCATCAGTAATTTCGGCGACTGAATTGGTAAAAAAACGTTGAGAATACTCACCAATAAAAATAATTATGGCAACCGTAATAGTCGATAACCTTAGCTTATTAGTGACTAAGTACATTAACCAGACTGCGCTAATATAGAACAGCATTTTTTTACTCATAGCAATAATATTCAGCAGAATGTTGCCATTAAGAGAGCCTGAAAATGGTAGCCAATGAAAATCCGTAGGGGAAGGTTTTAACTCAAATGGATACAAGCCATTTTGAATAATAGTTAAGACTAATGCTAAAAACAACAGTTGCTTATTGACTAGTGACTTCAAGCTTATCCATATAACTAGAGCAACAGAGGCTCCAAAAAACTGTGAGATATTAATATTATTATTAATAATTAGGAACTTAACACTAAGCACAGCAAACACCATAACAACAAGCTTACCTGTAGTTAGCCACTTTAGTTTCGCCTGAGAAAGTAGATAAAATGAAATCAGCCACGTCACTACAGACTCATAAGTCCAATACCAATCTATTTGTGGATGATAAATAATTTGTTTAAAATTAGTTTTCAATACATCAAAGTCTAATGCTGGTGAATAAGGCGCAAGTTTAATAAAAATCAAGGCTAAACCCAGGTAAAATGAAATGACTAAATAGGGTGATAATTCATAGCTAAAATGAATGCGCCTTGAGGTAGAAGCTTTAGCCAGCACAATACCAATTAAACAACCAAACACATTCCAAATAGCATCTCCTCCCCAAGGAATGCGATCAGTTGTCCAAACTTGCCCTACTTGAATGATGAAAGCGAGCGCAAAACCTATCACCAGAAACTCGCATGCACTCTTGATGGTCAACTGATTGCGAGACGCCTTAGTTATTACTAATCCAAAAGGAATAAAAAGAACCGTGTTAGAAATGAGATCACTTACAGAACTATTTAAAAAATTAAAGTTTAACAGTCGCCAAATTCTGGCTTCGATATCGATACCCCATTGAAAATGAAAGGGATAATATGAACCATAGATGATTACAAATACTATTAGATAAAGTAAAATTCGCATAGAATTGTCGCTGCTAAAAATAGGTGTTAATTGGTTGTTTTCCTTATGACGCACATCACACAATGATTAATTTGTGTGATTCTTTGTACGTTTTATTTTAAATAAATAAACTAATGAAAAAAACATCATTAATATTGGAAATGGCCATTTTAACCAGTAAGCGAATTTTTCAAAATAGTATTTTTTGGTAATAAAATGCTCAACACCATCCCATTGATTGTAATTTTCTTTATATATTCTTTGGAATAGTACAAAGTCCCTTAGAGGGTATCCAGCTTCTGAATAGAGTTTTGCTATTTCGCTACTTTTGGAGGGAAATTCCTGTAACGAAAAAGGGATAGTAACGCCATAATCAGCGTCAAAAATGTATTGTTTGCCGTTTTTAAATGATGCGGCAACCACTACGTGGCCTGGAAATGTAATGATTTTATTACTGATACCCTGCTCATTTAAAACTTGAGAAATAACCATTGAAGCGTCACCACAAATACCAATACCACGCTCTAAACTCCGGTGATAATTGGCAAAATGATATCTTTCATATTCAGGTATACCTGAGAATTTCCCCATGAAATATAAAAAATAATTCTCCCATATTGGGACTAATTGATTAAATTTTTCTTCTGGGTAAACAATCCACTTTATGTGAGCCATCCCCCGAGCAATAACGTTGGTGATCCTAGACGCAAACTCAATATCGTTTTCGTTTTCACGTCTCAATAGCTCTAAGGAAGTAGAATTGAAATCTGTAGGCTGATCATTTGGAAATAGTAAATATTCATTGTGAAAATCATCTACACGGATTTCTTTATTCAATCCATATAGGTTAACCACCAGAAGTAAAGTCCCAGCTAGTAAAGTTAAATAATGGAAGCTCATTTTGAAATGCACTAACAACCCCTTATATTTTATAACATTATGTATCATCGAACATATAATTAAAGTAACGACTAAGTAAAACCCCGTTTTACAAAATACTTACCACGTCCTAGCATCCCAGTTGATTTACACAACTGTCTAGTACTATCTAAATAACGCTTTTGCCTTGAGTACTAGTGCTTTCCAGTCAAGATTTTGCAATATGTGCGCTCTTCCTTTATCCCCCATATCTTTTAGCTTTTGATTATCTGTTAATAATTCAACTACTGTTGCAACAATATTATGTTCTCGGGTTGCGTCAATGATAAAACCGGTTTGGCCTTCAATTAAGGTTTCGCTAGTGCCTCCAGAATCTCCAGCTATAACCGGTTTTCCACAGGATTGAGCTTCGACTAACACCATGCCAAAACCTTCAATATCGTTGCCTATAGTGCGGTTAGGCAAGATAAACAAATCACATTGCTGATAACATTGAATCATTTGCTGATCTGTAATTTCTCGCAAAAATTGTACGTTATCCTCTACCCCAAGTTCTGCCGCCAGATTCTGTAACATCGTAAGGCAGTCTCCGTCACCCACCACTGCATATAAGATATTGGGAATATCTTTTTTGACCGCAGGCAGCGCTCTAATCATCATATCCTGACCTTTTCTAGCTTGCAGACGGCCTACAGTTAAAACGACCTTTTTATCCAGCCAGTTAAGCCGAGCACGGATTTCAACGTTAGGCTCTGCTGGCACAAACTGACTACTATCAACTCCTGGATGGAAAACGATAGCTTTGCGACTAGCAGCTTCACCAAACTTCGCGACTAAGTTTGCACTGTTTTGACTATTGCAAATAATCTTGGTCGCCCGTTTGATAACTTGTTTACATAAAAAATTTTGCTCTCGGCTACTAGCAGCCGTTTCTAAATCTTCCCCATGCACATAACAGGAATAGGGGATACCTGTGAATATATTGAGGATCCAAGCCATCACCCCTTCAGGCAACACACGTCCACAATGTAACCTTGTTATTTTTTGTTGTTTTATTTGCCTGCGGATAAGCAAAACTGTTTTTAAATAAAAAAAGGCACCTGTAAGGCTTATAAAGCCCCACTCTGAAGAACTAAGAGTATAACGGGAGATACTCAAGGCAGAATCCGTATCAAATAAGTCACTGTCCTTCCACTCGCCTGCCAATACGGAATATTCAGCATGAGGCAAACGAGAATAAAGCTCCCAAAACCAGCGACCACTGCCACCCGATTTAGGGGGGAAATTTTCTGTGATCAGTAATGTTTTCAAACAGTTGTAACCTCATATAAGTTGCAAATACAGTTTATCCGCATTTCTTTGACAAAGGAATCATACTAACAATCCGTTCAAAATAAATGTTACATTGTGTATTATTTATTTTAGCGCATTTAGGTTATAGATTAAGTGAAATTGTCACGCGACACTGCAAAATTTTATTAATGAAAACCTGAATATCACTGTCAACTTACAGCAAAATACCAGAGCATCAATATCAAACCTATGAAGATTCTTATTATTGCACAACGATGCCCTTATCCACCGAATAAAGGTGAAAAAATAAGAACATTCCACCAGTTAAAGTTTTTCAACGAGTGTGGACATGATGTTATTTTAGCCAGTCCATACGAGGACGATTCTGAACAAATACACTTTAATGAGTTAAAAAAGCACTATTGTTTCGAAGTCCTAAGTGAAAAGCTCCCAGCAAAGCCAATAAGATTAGTATCCGGCGTTTTAAAAAACAAAGCATTAAGTATCAGTAATTTTTACAGTGCAAAATTACAATCTAAAATTGATGACGTATTGGCATCACAAAAGGTTGACGTTATTTTTTGCTCTGCATCGAGTGTTAGCGAGTATATATTTCGCTCTAAGGAATACGCAGATCTTAATCCACCTCCTGCGCTTATCATGGATTTTATGGATGTTGATTCGGATAAGTGGGCGCAATATCAGAAAAGTCATCAATGGCCGTTGAGCACCGTTTATGGGCGAGAGTCTCGTCTAATAGCTGACGTTGAAGCCAAAATAGTTAAAAAGTTTGATCATTGCCTATTAATCACCCAAACAGAAGTAGATTTGTTTCAAAGTATCCATGGCAATGTAAAAAACTTAACCGCCATTGAAAATGGACTTGATACAAATGTGTTTTATCCCCCCGCAAATCCAAGACAAACGGCACATCCCTATTTTTTATTTGCGGGGGTTATGGACTACGCTCCCAATATTGACGCAGTCATGTGGTTTATGGGCTTAGTTTGGCCGGCTGTTAAAAAGCAATGGCCAGATGCTAAATTTTGCATAGCAGGAATGGATCCAACTGACAAAATTAAAAAGCTTGAATTGAATGAAGGAGTAGAGGTGACAGGGTTTGTGGAAGATATTAAACCTTACTTTGATAAAGCTAACATTTTTATCGCACCTTTTAGAATAGCCCGAGGGGTACAAAATAAAGTGTTACAAGCTTTTGCTTGCGGGCTGCCGGTGATCGCCTCATCAATGGGAGCAGAAGGCATTCGATGCAATGTTGAACAAGATATATTGCTAGCAGATACTCCCGAGCAATTTATAAATAGAATTGAACAGCTAACCAACAATCAACAATGTTATTCATACATAAGCAATAATGCATTAAAAAACATTACTAACAATTACAGTTGGGAAAGTATCTTGCAGCCTCTAGAAACATTATTGAACGATAATAAAACAACGCCAATGTGAGCAATATGAAAAAAATTATTAAAACGTTGTTCCGCTTAGTGTGCAATCTCATGATTATGCCACTCATAGGTTTATATATTTTACTTATACAAGTAGCAAATAAAGACGCTGTTTTCAGTGCATTTTCGCAATTTCTCAGCCTCTTCCCAGGAAAATTAGGCGCCTATTTCAGAGCCTCTTTTTATCACTTTACGATGCAACATTGCGACCTCGATACAGTTATTAGCTTTGGCGCCTTGTTATCTCAACAAGATACTGAATTACAGTCCGGCTGTTATATTGGTCCTCATAGCAATATCGGGAAGTGTCGTATTGAAGCCAATTGCTTATTGGGTAGTGGCGTACATATATTAAGTGGAAAAGAGCAACATAACTTCGATGATATCGACCGCCCGCTAAATCAACAAGGCGGTAAGTTTACTAAGGTTGTTATAGGTGAAGATAGCTGGTTAGGTAACGGCGCCATTGTAATGGCAAATGTGGGAAAGAAATGCATAGTGGCGGCAGGAGCAGTTGTAGTTAATGATGTTCCTGACTATGCAATAGTCGCAGGAAACCCTGCTAAAATAATAAAAATGCGTAAATAAACCGACTAATTACCCCCAAAAGACTAATAGGTGAAAAACTATTAAAGCTATAAGAGTGAAGTTGATGAGGCCAACTGAGAGGTTGATATTATTGAGTGCAATCTTTATGTTAAGCTTTTATTTGCCCGCTGCGCCCAGCCAAAATATTCAACAAACGATCTCTGTTACCACAAGCCAACAGCTTCATGCCGCCCTGAGACAAGCCAATAAAGTTGGCAATATGCAAATTATTCTTGCAGATGGCATGTATAAAACACAAAAAACGCTCATTGTTGTAGCTGATAATATCAGCTTAATGTCTAAATCTGGAAACAGAAACAGTGTGGTAATAAGTGGGCGCGGCATGCGCAAAACGAAGGGAGTTGATAACCTGATCCGAGTATCAGGAAAACACTTCACGCTTGATGGTATAACCTTGCAACAAGCAGGTAACCATTTAATGCAAATTGCAGGCGAGCAAAACGCTGATTTCCCCACTCTGCGTAACTGCGTGTTGCGAGATGGTTTTGAGCAACTTTTAAAAGTGAGTTACAACCGTAACACCAAAGTTTCCAGCAATAACGGTGTGATTGACAACTGTGAGTTAGTTTACACAGCTGGTATCGGCCCCCAATATTACATTGGAGGTATAGATGTTCACGGTGGTCATAACTGGGTTGTTAAAAGAAGTGTATTTCGTGGTATAGCGAGCCCAAACTCTCGAATTGCAGAGCACGCAATTCACTTCTGGAACAATACTCAGAACACGTTAGTCGAAGACAACATCATCATCAATTGTGACCGCGGCATTGGATTTGGTATGATAAATCGCCCTAACATGGGGGGAGTGATACAAAACAATTTAATTTTACACAGCGCCAATAAACACCCTAATGCAGACGTTGGTATTATTCTTGAAGAAAGTCCTGACACGAAAGTTTTAAATAACAAAATTTATTTAGCACACTCTTACAAAAACGCTATTGAATATCGATTCGCTTCAACAAAAAATGTTGAAATTAGTGGTAACCTCACGAATAAAGCAATCCGTAAACGAGACGGTGCAAGTGCAGTATTAAAAGAAAATAAAAGAAGTAAAGTACTGAGTGACTATTTAACAGAACAACAATTAATCACTTTCTCATTTATGCTGGACTAAGTAAGCTAAATTCAGACGACGTCATGTTAACAGTGGCCGCTATCGAGAGATGCCAATAATGTCGTATTGACCCACTGGCATTTGTTCAAAAAAAGGCAGGTTACGATTTATAGGCGTATTATTATAAAGCGGTACTATCCAGTCGACATGTCTGATTTGTTCGGTTATTGCAAACAAATCATCAGGTGTATTGTTGGTTCTTGCCAGCACGTCAGGATGAATTTCTATTAGAATTATCACTTTTTTTGCGTTTTTAATGAGGCTCTTAGCACCAAGCACGGCCTGTATTTCTTGCCCCTCGACATCAATTTTTAAGGCTATAGTTTCCTCAATTGAGATATCTGTTTGTTTGGCTGACCAAATATCTAGAGAAGTCACCTTTGTGTCGCCCTCACCGCTATTATCTATGTAACCTTCATGATCATTTAATCTTTCTGAGTCAGCATGAAAAGTGGCAAAACCCTCAAAGTCAGATACCGCCGCGTTAATACACATTGATGACTGTCTAATGTTTTCTAAATTTACGGCTAATACCTCAAAAGACTTAGTATTAGGTTCAAAAGCAATTACATTTTTCAAGTTGTTACAATGTGTTGCCACTAGAGATGAAACAGTGCCAATATCGGCGCCAAGGTCAAAAAAGGTAAAGGGTTTTTCTAGCTCTGTCAATAGATTACAAAAAGGTAAAAATTCATCCAAGTAGTAATTTTCAGGACCTTTTTCTAACCAAAAACACCACTCTCCCACGGGTACATTAAATGCCCGCCCCTCAATTCTATGAGTAATGACTTTGCTGCCATATCGCTTAGACAACCACAAATAAAACGCATGTTTTCCACGCCAGACTCTCTTCTGTAACAACACCAACAGACTATTAATCCCGTTACCAAAAAGCCTGTGAGTTTCCATCTTCATGTTGTGTTATCTAATCTCGATGGCTTGATTCAATTCAATAATACTTTGCTTTAAAATCCCTTGGAATTCAGTCTTTTCCTGCTCTGAGGAAACATTTTTGGTTTGCTTGGAAATGGCAATTAAAGCACTACCAACATGGTTCCCCATTAATATTTGGTATGTTTCATATAACTTGGCAATTTTATTATTGGTGAACATTTTACCGTCAATTAGGTACCAAGAGCTCAGCAGCCTTTTACTACTATGATTCACAATTGTAGATATTCGTATGTTTTGTTCGGATCCCAATTGCAAGTTGCTATTAGATTTTAGTGACCATGACTTCTCAGTGTAAAGTCGGTTTCCAGAAGTGATTAGCTCTCCGTAACCTAACGGATACCAAGCTACATAGACATCAATGGGAGTATTCAATATCATCCGGCTATAATGAAATTCTTGTGCAGGCTCAATGAATTCTGGTTTCCAATTGCTTGAATAGTTTGCTTGGTCAGCCCCCTCAGTTAAGCTTAAAGTTAGGTGGGTAGTGGCAGATGATTGATTTAGCTGAGCAGTAATGAGTCTGAACCAAGCAGAATAAGCGATCATCAGCACTAGAATACACATTAACGAAGGATAAAAAGACTTATCAGTTTTCCACCTGTCACTAGCTAATTCTGGCTGTAAGCCTTGAACTTGTGGATGTTTCTCCCTAACCATCTCCCCAATACCTAGCAAACATACTATGACCAGAGAGAAGAACACCCAACCATAAATCAGGTGGTCTGCGCCAACAGCATGTTCCATATCAGTTAAATAGCCTGTTAAAATAATTCCAAATACACGGATGCCATTGGCGATGATAGGAAATGCGATAGAAATAAGCATGAAGATGATACGGCGCTTTGTAGAGCTAATATTCAAATAAGCGTAAAGCGAACCAATTACTAAAGATGCGATAAAAAAACTGATCCCGGAACAAGCTTCTGCTACTAAAAATCGACCTTGGGGAATTTCGATATATAGTCCACTTCTATATACAGGGATACCCGACCAATTAAGCATCACCATAGACAAATCAGCGGTGACCTCTTGCATTGCAGGTATTAACTCTTCACCAACAGGAATACAAAAAAGTATAAAAACCAGTGGGAACAATATCTTTAATGCTAATTGATTGCCGATAAATGCCCACACACTCAATGGCAAGAAAGTAAATGTCGCCACATGCATAAACAGCTGTACATCTCCGGCTAAGCCAATAGCATAAAGAGTTAAGCTTCCTAAGCACAAAAACAATACAAAATAATTGGGCTTAAAGTGTTTTAAACTGAGTTCATGACGCTTTAAATAAATAAGGAATATGGAACCAGGTAGCACAAACAAACAGTGGTTAAAGATGTCGGAAATCAACCAAATATCGATGGCTGTAATTAATCCTTGAAAAAAGACCGCTACCCAAGTACCCAAAAGCAAAACTAGGCAAACAAAAAATGGTCTTATCGATAATGCATCGACCTTACTAGTGGGAACTCCGTTCACAATACTGTCCCTTATTTTGAAGGTATATTATATATATCCTTCATGGTACCCCATGAAAAATCGTTCAGTAGGCGCTCTAACTTGCCATAAGTTTTATCCAAATTTACATAGTGTCGGAATCTGGACTTAAGCGGAGCATGGCTTAACCGAGGTTGTTCGCTATCAATCTCCCAAGGGTGAAAATAAAACGAATATAGCTGATTTTCTTTTTTAAGATAACTTGACACTAAAAACTTAGTTAGGCTGTAGGGATAAAGTCTAAAGAAACCGCCCCCACCGATCGGAGTCTGCTTACCTAATAGTTTCAGCGTTGGAATAGGGATTTCAATAATCCCCTCTTTACGCTTATATGCAAACCTTGGCCAGTCTGGCGTTCCATATAGGTCATGTTTAACCGGGTAAGTACTTGAGCTGTAACCAAAGTCTAACTCTGCCAACACTTCAAACGCCCACTCATTATCGTAACCAATTGAAAAACTTGGAGCACGGTAACCGGTGACGCGTTCACCAATTAAGTTTTCAAGGTGATCCTTTGAACGTTTAACATCGTCAAAGAACTCACCCCGTGTTTGTGACGTAGCCCGACGATGAGCGTAACCATGACTAGCTATTTCGTGGCCCTGACGATATATTTCTAAAATTAATTCTGGATAACGTTCTGCCACCCAGCCCAAAACAAAGAAAGTTGATTTAACATCGTATTTGGCAAAGAGATCTAATAACCGACGTGTATTAAAATCAACTCTTGGCTGGAACTCCTTCCACTGTGAAGGGTCAATAATCGATTCAAAAGCGGATACATGAAAAAAGTCTTCCACATCAACCGTCATCGCATTTAGTACTTGATCGCTCAAAACTTATCTTCCTTTACCAAATAGCACAACTTCGACAGTGCGAATAAGAATAAGAATATCTAACATCAGGCTCTGATGTTTAACGTAATACAGGTCGAACTTTAACTTTTCCATAGAATCTTCAACACTTGCTCCATAGGGATAGTTCAACTGTGCCCAACCAGCTAAACCTGGCTTAACATTGTGCCTTTGATTGTAATATGGTATTTCTCTAATCAATTGTTCTACGAACTGCGGTCGCTCAGGCCTAGGACCAATAAACGACATCTCACCTCTAAAGATGTTAAGTAATTGCGGCAGTTCGTCAATTCTATATTTGCGAATAAACTGACCAACCTTAGTTACCCTAGTATCATTGGTGGTAGCCCATTTAGCCCCATCTTTCTCAGCGTCTGGGCGCATACTTCGAAACTTAATAATTTTGAATAAACGGCCGTTATGGCCAACTCTTTCTTGATTATAAAAAATCGATGCATTCTTTACATTTACATCCTCAAAAAAGATAACCATGGCGGTCAACAACATAAAGGGCCAGGTAAGCAGTAGAACAAGCGTTGCCATTATACAATTCATCGAATAATCAAGAGCATCTCTTAAATAGTTTTGTGAATTGAACCCATTAGAGTAAATAACCCAGCTTGGATACATCAAATTGACAACTATTTGACCTGTTTCCCTTTCCATAAAATCAAGTAAATCAGTGACTTCAACACCTCGTAATCTACAATCAAAAAGAATCTCAACGGGTAACGTACCTCTCCTTTGATCGCAAGCAATTACCACTTCATCTATGTCATTATCTGCGATAAAATTTCTGAAGTTCTCGTCTATCTTTACATGTATAAGTTTTTCATTCTGAATACCTTCCTCCCTATTGTCCCCAGGGATAGGAATAAAACCGAGTAATTCAAAACCAAACCTGTCTACTTCTCTTCTCATTCGCTTTTCGATAATGGAGGCTCTCTCACCTGCGCCAATGACAATTATCTTCGATTGCCCAAGACCAAGAATGCCCAAACGATTGATAAAGTAACGAAAAATAACCAAGATGAGAATAGTCATGCCTGCATAGGTGGGCAGATAGTATTGACTAATTTCAATATTAGTGAGGAAAGTATTAGTGATGACTTCAATGATAAAATAACTAATGGCTACACTGACAAATATCCTTCTAATGATCCCCCTAAAAGTCTCTCTCAATTTTGTTTCGTACAAACCCACAGACAGGGCTGCAAGAACAACCAAAACAGCAAAAAGACCTACTTGAGAGGCAAAATCTATGAGAGGTACAACCACATAAGATGAACCAAATAAATACTTAACCAGAACCGAGGCTAAGTAACCCACATAACAGATAATGATGGCTTCAAGAAGCATCATTATATTTGAGCGACGTATCTCTTTGCGATTACCAAAGCTCATTTACTACCACCTTTTGAAACAAAGTTTTTAAGATTACGCATGGATTAACATACCCATAATCATTTTTTTCAATTTAATCATCATATTATAGTTGTCTAGCCAGCCTAAAGCTTGCTACATTAAGCGCCTGTGATTTCAAACATATGGGACTGTAATCTACATGAAGACTAGCAAAATAGCATTGTCAAATTTAATGTTTTTTTTAATTATAACCTCAGTAGGTTGTTCCAGCAATTCTGGAAAATTGCCCAGTGCAACAAACTACTCGTCGATGACCACGTCTGTAGAGGATTATCAATACTTAATAGGGCCAGGTGATAGCGTGTCTATATTTGTCTGGCGGAATCCAGATATTTCCGGCAGTTTTGTGGTGAGGCCAGATGGTATGGTCACAACATCTTTAGTAGAAGATATTAAAGTATCTGGCAAAACGCCAACAATGTTAGCAAGACATATAGAAGTCGAATTAGCAAAATATATCAATAATCCCAGAGTGACAGTAAGTGTGGGTGGCTTTAAAGGACCGCTATACGAGCAAGTGAGAGTTATTGGTGAAGCGACCAACCCTAGTGCAGTGAATTACACAGAAAAAATGACCTTGTTAGACCTGATGATATCTGTAGGCGGTTTAACTGAGTTCGCTTCAGGAAATAATGCTAAATTGGTCAGAATGGTGAAAGGTGTACAAAAGACATATGAGCTAAGAATTGATGAGTTGATTAAAGAAGGTTCAATAGAAGAAAATATAGATATGTTACCGGGCGATATCATCATTATTCCTGAAGCATGGTTTTAGCAGTTAACATAGAAGTGGATATTTAAATGCAGGATCTTCAAAAAACACTCGAACTCTTAATTGATTATATAAAGGGTGTTTGGGTAAAAAAACGCTATATCATGATTTGTACTTGGCTAATTTGCCCCTTAGGCTTTGTGTATGTTGCCTCTATGCCGAACGTGTATGAGTCATCCGCAAGGGTATATGTAGATACTCGCTCGGTACTACAACCTTTGCTAAGAGGATTAGCACTTCAAACCGACCCAAGGCAAGAAGTTGCAATGATGGTTCAGACTCTTTTGAGTCGTCCAAATATAGAAATAATTGCGAGAGAATCAGATTTAGACATAACGGCTTCTAATGCAGTTCAGTACGAAAACCTGATCAACTCTTTGTCTAACAGCATTCGCCTCAGAGCCGTTGGTAGAGATAACCTGTATACAATATCTTACAGTCATCGAGATCCTCAAATGGCGAGAACGGTGGTTCAAGAAACACTGGACCTTTTTGTCGAAGGCACAAAAGGCAATAGTAGGAAAGATACTGATGCTGCCAATCAATTTATTGATGAACAAATAGATGAGTATGAAAGCAGATTGTCAGCGTCTGAACAAAGGTTGGCGAACTTTAAGAGAAAGTATGCAGATCTGTTGCCAAATCAAGGTTCTTTTTATGGAAACTATTCAACGCTTGAGCAAAACTTAGAACAAACGAGACTCACTATTAAAGAAACTGAACAACAAATAGTGGCTTTATCAGATCAAATTCAAGGTAGAAAAACCAATCAAGACGGGTCTTCTGTGCGGCCTTTTGATGGGCCATCATCGCTAACCACCCGCTATGACAGCCGCATAAAGACCCTTGAAGAAAACCTTGACCAACTGATGTTAAAGTACACTGAGCTACACCCAGATGTAATAGAAGCAAATAACTTGCTAGATTCATTGCTTGCCTCTAGAAAGTTGGAGATTGAGGAATATCTATCATCAAATGATGGTGAAAAACCTGAGCAAATTGGTTCTATTGCTAGCGAATTAAAATTAGAGATTAGTCGTTTAGAAAGTCAAGTAGCTTCACTACGAGTAAGAGAGACAGATTACGATAATAAACTTGAAGCATTAAAGCAAAAAATAGATTTGGTGCCACAAGTCGAAGCAGAACGAACTGCTTTAAACAGGGATTATGAGGTAACCCAAAGAAAGTATCAGGAGTTACTGGTCAGAAAAGATCAAGCTGAATTAGCCCAGAAAGCAGACGTATCTGCAGAAGACGTTCAATTTAGAGTTGTGGATCCACCAATAGCGCCACAATCTGCATCTGGACCTAATAGATTACTAAACTATACCATTGCTCTTGCACTGGGATTTGCATCTGGTTTAGGTTTAGCATTTTTAATTAGTCAGCTCAATCCAATATTGTTAAGGAGCAGTCAATTGACAACCCTTACTTCTTACCCTGTCTTAGGCATGGTAAGCCATTTAAACAAAGCTCACATAAAAAAAGTCAGACGTTCGAGACTATTAATATTTGTATTCTCTTCGAGCTTAATTATTGGTCTATATGGAGTATTAATGGCTGCCGAAATAATGAAGTTTGATATTTATGCGAGGGTATTCTCATGAATTCTATAGAAAAAGCACTCCAAAAACAGAGCCAAAAAGCATCTGAGCAAAAAAAACAAGAAGAGCTACAAGAAGAGCTACAAAAACCGTTGGAACCTGAGCAAATTACACAACAGGATTCTGTTGAAAAAGCGTTGAAAAAGCAAACAATGTTATCCAAAGGGAATAATATTACCTCAACGATTCAAATTGATTTTGCTATGTTAGAGAAAAAAGGCTTCGTCTCAATCAATTCACAGAGACAACTAATTAATGAAGAATATCGAGCGATTAAACGAAAATTGCTAGACAACGCGTTTGGACCGTTATCTAAATCTTTAAATAACAGCAACATTATTATGGTGACCAGCTCACGACCTGGAGAAGGGAAAACATTCACCGCTATTAATTTAGCCCTCAGTATCGCTTTGGAAAAGGATAAAACGGTTTTATTAGTGGACGCTGATGTTCTTAGACCTAACGTTATGAAAACCTTAGAGCTTGAGAGCAAACAGGGGTTGATGGAATATCTGCTGGGTGAAAACAAAGACATATCTGAAGTCATGTATAAAACAAATTTAGATAATCTTAGAATTATTCCAGCTGGTCAATCGCATCATTTATCCACAGAATTGCTTGCAAGTGAGAAAATGTTTCATGCCGTTAAAGAATTTGCTAATCGCTACCCAGATAGGGTAGTTATTGTCGACACTCCACCTTTGTTAGGTATCAACGAAACAGCCATATTGGCGAACTTGGCAGGACAAGCACTTGTAGTCACAGAAGAATCAAAAACAAGACTAGTGGACGTTGAACAGGCAGTAAAACAGCTAAACCCAGAAATGGCGATTGGATTCTTAGTAAATAAATCAGCAAGAGTGGATTCGAAAGATTCTGGGCAGGGATATGGATATGGATATTATTACGGGGGGGCTAATTAGTGCAATCAAGGTTTTATATTAAGATAACGCGCTACAAAATACTCCTATTAATGCCATTGTGTAGTATATCTGCCTTAAGTATTGCAGCGGATATCAATGTTGAGACATCAGTTGCAGCGACAGCTTATTTATATGAGACGAATACAGAAGAAAACGCAGCTACAAGTAACCACGCAGCTGTGATTGTGCCGTCAATCTTAGCATCCTATTCGTCTAAACGTTTATTAACATCTGTTAAGATCGAACATACAAAAGTAGAGCAAAAAAACCAGGCTGAAGGCGCTGATAAAGATTATACAGATTACAAATACAACAGTTCTTTAGCTTTAATTCCAAACACCCTAAATATAGCAATCAGTGGTCAACAAAGCTATCGGGTGATTAGCCAGCAACAGCAGTTTATAGCTGACAAAGTCCTTGCTGCCGGGGACCTAACAAAATATAGCAATCATTCTGGTGTTATTGATTTTACAATCCCCAACCCAAAATATTTCGGCTTGAATATTCAAAGTTCATACTCTGAAACAAAAGCCGAAGAATCTATTGAGGGTGCTGCTGGATTAAATGGCGATAACACTGCGACATCAATTCAATTATACCAAGGCAGAAATGCTAGAAATTATACTTTTAATGTTTCCGCTCAGTACAACGATACCAGTAGAGCTAACTTTGACGACTTTAAATCCTCTCTAATTAGAGCTTCAGCCGGGGTATCGATTGCCCAAAATGTCAGCTTTATATTGACTGGAAACATAGAAGACAATGACATAGATCAAGGAACTTTCTCGCGCAGAACCAATTTAGACTCAACAAGTTATGGAGCAGGTCTTGAATGGCAGCCCAGAAGTGAGAGACGTGTAAGGCTAACTTACAACCAACTTGAGGAAGTAGAAAATCAAACCAACTTTATTGGCTTAAACCTAGATTGGGCATTTTCTAACAGAACGGCTCTAGAATTTGACTATGGGAAAAGATTTTATGGTGATGCTTACAGCCTAAATTTTAGCCATGCGTTAAAATCCGTTCGCAGTTCATTGACTTATTCAGAGCAAGTAACCTCGTTTGCTAGATTAGAAACAACCACGAATCCAATCGGTTTGTTTGTATGTCAATTTGGTTCAACAGATCTCGCTGATTGTTTTCAACCAGACAGAACAACCTATCAGCTTCAAGCTGGAGAAGAATTTAGAACATTGTCTGAAATTGGAAGCGACATATCAGAAGAAGTAATATTCAGCAAGACTGGGAGCTTCAGTCTTGCATACCAGAAACGTAAAGTGAAAGCTTCTATTAGAGCGTCTTATAATCGAACCGAATTCTTAGAATCTGACCGAGTTCAAACCAATCGTAATATCGGCCTAAATTTATCTTATGAGTTGGGCAGAAAAACCAATATTGGTTTTTCTACTAATGTAGCCAGAAGATCGTCTAATAATGATGCTACGTCGGATACTATAATAAATGCAAAAGTCGATTTTAATAGAAACATTAATAAAAACCTTCAGGTTACTACTGGGCTAAGATTTATTGATAGAGACTCAGAAATAGAAGGTAGTGCCATCCAAGACAGACGTTTAACTGTGGGCTTAAATTACACATTCTGACTTCGGCAGACTAGGGTTTATCTCGTCTTAATCCAGATTATTTTAGAAATGCTATACCTTCTCATTTGATTGCTCGTAAAGGGGACATCTTTTATCTCGATAAATCTAAGCGCATCATTTTCAAATTCTCTGAGCCGTCAAGCAAGGCTCGCGCTTTGGTTCGCTTTAAACGCCTCCGCTGTCCTGCCAGCCGCTCCTCCTCATTAGGTGGCTGACACTCCTTATCCCTCTAATAAGTATGTCACGATAGTGTTCTCTGGCGGCTTTGGCGTGAGCTTCCGTCATTATCCTTGACGTCCTGACAAAGCATTATCAGCAGTGCACGCATTTCATTTGCCCATTTTTGCTTGTCTTGCTACCTCGCTCTTTCCAATTCTCTCAAATGATGGGCATTGCATAGCAGTTGGATGGCTGCCGTTTGGTTCTCTGGAGGTGATTTTTTTAGGCTTTTGCACATGGGAAGATGGCTTAGTTGGTTTCCAAATTCTCACTTCAAGGGTTTTCAAGCATTGCTGAAGCAAGGTAAACATGTATTTTTTTTCGATGTTGATGCCAATCAATATGAGGTGCTATTTTAAGTGGCATAACGTCATGCTTCAATGACCCATGCAGGGACAGGAGATGCGATCCAGTCCTGGGTAGTGAAAAGTCAAGATAAGTTCAAAAGCGCGATGAGGCTAGGCCATCACTTCCAAAAATCGTATGTAGCTCAGTAATTTAGGGAAGTCCGTTTTATAAAAACACGAGACATAGCCTAGGTAATAATTATTAAAATCACGGTGATGGCTCATGTGGAAACCAATGACCACTGTCATCATTTCGCTTATAGACATTCGACTATCTCTGCGCCTTTGGCGACCAACATCTTCTAATAACTGCTTTTGCCATTGCGGAATGAATACGTTGCAAAAATCATCGACATCACTGTAAAACTCGACTAAATTCTTCACGCCTGTTTCTTGTGTTGATTGGTCTCTCTTGGTCGAAAGATCAGGTCCTAGAACAGGCGTTTAGTTCAATTTCTTAAACCGAGTTGGGGTTATATATAATGTTTGTTTGAAAGCCAATGCAATAGCCGTTGGCTTTTTTATATGTTCAGAGATCTCAGTAATCGATAGGGTATATAAGCAGCGGCGTTAGATACATTTTTTGTTGCCTCAACCCTGCCCGTTTATCACGCATGAGTTGCAGTAAAGGCTGGCAAACTTCTGGGCAATTTTGCTCTAACCTTGCCAAGTATTTATGTTGGTTATCAGGATAATGTTGTTTTATACATTGCTCGACTAAGTATTGATATTCAGGCAATAACAGATGGGTGTAACCACCACTGATTGCAATACGCAAAGCTGCTAAGTCATAATCACCAAAATAGATGGCAAATTTATTACCTTGAGTACTTAACCAATTTTTAAGTAACCTTTTGCAAGCAGTTGAGTGATGCTTGTCACCACGGTAAATAACTAATGGACTGGATAAATTGGTATACGACTTATACTCAAACCAGTCGTTAAAACTATCGCGATTTTCGACAACTATAAGGCAGTCAAAATTATCTAGTGCCAACTGTCTTATATCTAACTCAATATTTATTTGCTGACTTGAGTAAAGAGCTTGACTCATAACATCAAGAGTATTTGTATCAGTGAAAGCCCCGAGAATGAGGTGGTGTGTTGGCTTGAGTTGTCCTTGTTTTTCGTTGGGGTTTCTTTGTGCCGCACTTCTGTGGTTATCTTGGTTAAAGTTATCAAAAATACTGGCGTAACCTTCGTCTAATAATGTTTGATTGATTTGTGTTATGTATTCTCTATCAAACCGATACATTTTATTTGGCTTAAGCCATTTTCCCGGTTGAAACTCTAAGTTATCACACCAATTTAAAATCTCGTTCAGGATGCGACTGGCATTTGCCACTGCCCCCTCATCAAGTAAAAGTTTGCTATGCTGCGTAGCCAATAATCGTTTTGCCTTTAAACTAAGATCATCGGCCATAAGTAGCTTAACCTGCAGCCTGAAAATCACCGAAGAAACGCATCCCAACTGTGACATCTTGAATAATATGTAACTGATTAAAACGGCTTTGCTGGGCACTGTCTTTTTCAAGCATAAAGCTGTGTTTATTTTGCTCTGGTAAACCTTGATATTCAGCCACAATTTGGAATAACCACATTTCAGGCTCCCAAGGTAATCCCTGTTCGGCCAAATAATCGACACCACTTAGGGCTTGTGGGCTTTCTATTACCTGGATAAAAAAGTCTTCTACATCTTTTGCTAATTGCTTTTGCTGTGTGGCCACTAAGTTTTGCACAGCCATAACAAAACCTTCGGTTTGTGTTTCTGACTGTAAGTTTTGTTCGGGCTCTCTAGGCACAGCACGGGCAAGCTCTGCTAGGGCGTAACTATCTTGTGCCCGGTCTAACGCAATAAAGGCCTGAGGACTGATGCCGTGGGCCTGATTGATCACCGCTGGGACTTGGCTACGATTTGGGTAATCACCTATTTGGAAATTAGGATGCTGGCGTAAAAAAGCACTCATGCGATTGATGAGTAAAGCTCTATCTTGTTGCTGTCGGAACCGCGCCATCAAAAGAACAAGGCGCTTTTGTACTTCTAACAAAGAGCCTGAATGTTCTGAAATACGTGCCTGTAATTGACTCACTAATAACTTTCGAAGTGCACCATCACTGCCCGCTAGTTGGATTAGATCATCAAAATTGATAATGCCAAAGCCATCCAGTATTCGCCTTAGTTGCCGCTGGGCAAGTTCAATTTCTAAAATTTTATCATCCAAACTACTCACAAAACCAAACTCGGTATTTAATCTATGCCAGAGACTTTCAATGGCATCACCAAACTGCCCTGTCATGTCGTTTACACGTTCCGTTAGCAGCTGCATATGGTGTTCACTGGCAGCGTAGTCACCTTTTTTTCTGGCTCCTTGCAATGACTGCACCCGAGTGTCGATTTGATCTAAGTGTTCACCTACATCGGTGTTAATTTGCCGCTTTCGCTCATCTTGAGTCAAGCTAGCAATTAACTCGTTGACGATTGGGCGTAAACGTAATGACTGCTCTTGAGGATAGAACAACACTCTGCTGTCCAGCAGTTTTTGCAGTGCTTGCTGTGAAAACGCTAATTCGTTCACATCCCCTTCTAAATAGCCCTGCATTAAAGCATCAGCATGTTTGCCAATGAGTTCTAATCGCTCTTTGCCTAATTCAAACAACGGGTTGCTTTGGGCTGGACTTTTTTGCTTAGGTGCTTGACTCAAAACATCGCCTCTTGCTCTGGTGTGGCGTCATCGATAGGTAAATTTTCTTCGTCTTTGATAAAACGTACTAACTCTATCAGTTGTTCAACTTTACCGGTGACAATATAAAACAGCCGGTCTTTATGGGGCTGATACAAATATCCCATATCTTTGATCCGCTTAAAGACTTGTTTGATTTGCATATCGGGCTTGTCACTGGTGGACTTAAACACTCTGTCATTAGCAAGATGCGCTAAACGATGGATAAGCGACTGGTTATCCACTACTTTGGACTCAAAGTCTTGCAACTTAATGGTATCACCCGCGTTTAGCGCGCCATCACGTCCTAATGCTTCTTGCACTAATTGCATCCATTCCAACATAGGCAATAAGGATTGCACTGTGCTGGTGAATTGATGACTCAGATGCTGACGGGCATTTTGGGTTAAATCACAATAGGCCAGAAAAAACACCGAACCATCATCGTTATTGGCAACCCGCCTATTTAACGGCCTTAAAAAGTGGTTTAAGTCATTCACCAACTCTTCATTTTGCAATTTATGAAAGCTATGTTCGTCTGTCACTGCACAAATAAACTCACCTTCGAGTAAGCGTTCTAATAATGGACCATTTTCTATCATGCGATCACCTTTGCTGACTCAGTATTGGAAGCTTTATTCTGTTGCAAACGCTCGGCGATCCGGCTGAGTTTCGGTTCAATTTTTTCTAAGTGTTGTTTTTGTTTATCAATCAAATATCGATGTTTAAACAACATCAATACATCTGATTCGGGGTTTGGAAAGGCGCCCAAGATATGAATATCATTGGCATCACAGGCTTTAAACAATTTTTCTACATTGTGATAGGCCAAGGTGCCAATTTCATCGATAGGCCAATGGATATGGATATTCGCTTGATTACGCAATAAACGGGTAAAGGCCAATAAAAATTTACACAAAATCAAATAAGCCATACCGTGACTTGACGACTCAAGCAGTTGTCTATCATTTTTAATCACTAAGTCAGAGCCCCCCTCATTTAGATGTAACTCTAAACGCAACAGCGATTCGATACTGTAATTGGCGTCGTTGGGCAATACCTCAACCACATCTGCCAGATTGTCTAAATAAGCTTCACTTGGCAGAAAATCGTCAGACGTGCTCCATTTATTATATTGTTGGGCGAAACGTTTCAGCGGTGCCCAAAAATTAAGTTCATCCACTGTTGAGATTATTTTCACTTCAGAGCGGGCGATACCGTCTAAGCTCAAATCATCGGAAACTTCATCGGTCAGGCGTTTACTTTGTTGGGCGATTTTACGGTTAATGTCACTAAATACAGTGAAAAACTTGTTTAAGTCGCCACCAATAGTTTCACCCTGCTCCACAATTTGACGCTGACGGGACTCTAAAATACTCAGTAAACGCTGCAAAATAGGCAGACGTTCTCGCACATTGGCGTCTTCATCTAATACTTTGAATGCTTGCAGCATAGTATCGAGGAAGTCTTTGCCCGCATCTTTACCTAAGGTTGCTTCAAACTCGGTCAGGGACTCTTTTAATTTTTTCTCACCACGGCTGCGACTTTCTAATGCCTCGGTACATCGATTAATGCGTTCAGCCTGATCGCCCAGATTGATGTTTTGTTCATCTGCTGGCTTAAAGGAAAACACAATTTGACTGAGCTGGCGCACCATAGGCTCAATTTCGGTGATCAAAGCACTCCATCCAGACAAACTTTTTTCCACTGCTAACAACACTTTAGATAACTCAGTCCGTTTTGTTTGGTATTGACTACCTAAAGTGGTTTGCTGTTGATCCAGCTGTTGAGCAAGGGCTTTTAACTCGGCCTCTTGTTCCAGTAATTCTGGGCGTTGTTTCAACCAATCGGTCTGTATAAAGGTTTTATATTCGTTTAGTTCATCACGCCTGACTGTCACGGCTTGAATAGTATTTTTTAACGCCTCAATTTGTTGCTTCAGCTCACGTAAGGTATTGGGGTCAATGTCTTGATTGGCTAACTCTTGATTAAAAGCGCCTTCGAGTTGTTTAATCTGTTCACGGTTTTGTTCCCGTTTATACTCCACTTGGCGCTCAAGCTCTTCGATTTGTTCATCTAATATGGCGAGTTCATCTTGCCAACCGGTCTTAAACTCCAAAAGTTGTTCTTCAAAATCAGACTTTAACAGGTCAATAGCCTCTAGTTTTTGAGAGAATATTTGTTGTTTTTGATCTAGGTATTGTTGCAATGCCTGCTGGGCTTGTTTTTTGCGTTTGTCTAAGGCGATTTTTAACTCATCGGCAAAACGCTGTTTAGCACTTTGCGCATAAGTTGTCTCTTGTTCAGCTTGTTCAAACCCTCGGTTTTGCTCAGCCACAGTTTCTCGCTGTAACTCGGCTTCTTGATGACATACGTCTAATTCAGACTCGGCTTGTTTCTGTTGTTTTTCAGCTGCCAGTAAGTGTTTTTTAGTTTGTTCTAAGGACAGGGTTAAGGCTGTTTCGTCTTGGGCATAATCAGGGGCATTAATGACGGCCATATTTAACTGAACGCCTAATAAACTGTTGCTTTCAGCTTGGCTTTTTTCAGCCAGAAGTTGCGGTGACAAATCTTTGCGATCCAGCAAAGGTTCATCAATCAGCTTACCTATGCTTTGTTCCCAGCCAGGTTTATGGTCTCTCAGGAATTGCCTAAGGCTGTCTTGCTCAGGAGAAAGTTGTTTATGTAATTGTTGTAAACGCTCTTTGGCTTGTCGGGTTGTTTGCCTGGCTTGATGTAATACTTTATCCGCTTCGTCACGTTTAATTCTAAGCTGTTGGTAGGTGTTTTCGGCCTGTTTTTTAGCACTTGAGCTTTGCTGCCATGCTCGCTGGGCAAGCTCTAAACGTTTGTCGGCCAGTGTTCCGTTTTCTATTTCTTGCTCTGTGGCCGAAGCTTGTGTCCCTTGGTGCTCAGCGCGCACTATGCTGCGCTCGATATCTAATAATTGCTGATCAAACGCTTTAGCTTGGTGCTCTTTACGTTGTTCAAACTGACCACGTAAATCTACTTCTTTATCGCTGTGAGTGTTACGCACAGTCTCTTTTTGTTGACTAATGGTTTTCACTTGGGCTTGGTTTTTACGGGATAATCGCTCTAAAGATTCAGATAACTTGAGTTTTTGCTGTTCAAGCTGACGCTGCAAATCTTTATGCTGGTCTATGAGCAAATTGTATTGTTCTAACTTTTGGTCGTACTCTTCACGCTTAAGGGGCAAGGCATCCATATTTTTTTGCAGTTGATCGATATCAGAATCCTGATACCTCGCATATTGTTGCTGGATATGATCTAATCGTGACGACTTAGCTTTTAGGTTTTCAGCCGTTTCACTGACGCGGCTATTCAATAAACCTTCTGCTTGCTCAAAGGACTCTTTGATGCTGCTTTGTTGAGCTTTCATTTTATTGCGCTGCTCTTGAGCATCGGCCTTTTGTATTGCCAACGACTGTAAGTCTTTTTCTAATATTGGCTTAAGCTGCAACAATTGATTTTCAGTGGTATTGAGTTTTTCGGTCTGGGCCTGAAGTTTTTGATATTCGTTCTGCATCGTCTGCAAGCGCATCGTCTGACGCATCTGCGTAATCCACTCACGGGCTTTAGTATTTTTGACTGTGGTAGTAGGCTGAACTAAGCCATCTTCTTCAAAGATAGCCGCTAGCATAGTTCGCAAAGTGTCCATCTTGCCTTCTTTGGCATGAACCGCACTTACGAGTTTTTCCATATGCCGAATACGATGTTGGCTAGACACCAAACTGTAGCGACTGGCTAGCTGTCTAAGTTTAGTACTTTCACGTCCTGCCCCACGCCCCACACTGGCATCGTTTTGGATAATACTGCGAAACTCACTGGTAGCTTGTATTTTATGGGAAAATTCAATACCAAGCTGCCTGAGTTGTTTAATCCACTGCTCGGGCAACATAGCTTGTACATTACCTTGTTCGACATCCACCAAAATTTGTTCTTGATGATAAGGCGCTTCAACAAAGCGATATTGCACCCCATCACTACCTTTGCGAGTTAACACAACTTGGCAATTCTGCCCGTCTTCCCTTTGATACTCATAGATCAGATAACTATTAGCATGGGGCAAATAAAAATCATCAAACTTTTTACGAGTTTTAGGCACGACTTTACTTGGCAATTCGCCATAAAAGACCGGGATCAAACGTTGCAGTGTAGTTTTACCCGAGGCATTGGTACCACAAATATTACTGTGACCAGACACATCAAGTTCAACAAAACCAGGAAGATGACAATTAATGAGAATAATGCGGTGTAACCCGGGCATAGACATCCTTCAATCAAGGGGTTAATAACCTATAAATTTTATCAAGAAGTGACAGTATTTAATACTAGAAACGATAGTTATGATCAGCTTTTTAAGGAGGTCTAAATTAGAACCTTTTGAAAGACAACACTCACCATCAATCGTGCTAAAAGATTCACTTTTATTTTTCAGTCAGGTCAATTGATATACATCTAAAGAATGGGTGTATAACTCTCCACTGTTGTCTGACAGAATGTCGTTAGATGAACGATGGAAAACTAAAAATTAAAAAATTAATCGCGCTCATTTCTATCCAAAGTTTGACACTTTTTATAGGGTTAAGCCTACTCACTCAAACTGTGTTAGCCAATGAAAACAGCCAAAAGCCTCACTCTATTCAACAAGGGGTCATTACCACATCTATAGGTATTATCGAAATTGAGCTTTATTCAAAACAGGCGCCGTTGTCTGTGACTAACTTTATTCGTTACATTGAGGCGGGCGCGTTTAATAATGGACATTTTTATCGGGTGCTGCGATTAGATAATGATAATGGCTCACCCAAAATTGAAGTGATACAAGGTGGTGTCAATGATGAATTTGAAGACTACCCAGCGATACAACTTGAAACCACTAAACAGACGGGCATTAAACATCTAGAGGGTGTTTTATCGATGGCGCGCGGAGCACCAGATACAGCTACCTCTGAGTTTTTCATTTGTATTGGTGCTCAACCCTCGTTGGATTTTGGTGGTTTACGTAATCCAGACGGCCAAGGCTTTGCTGCTTTTGGTCGAGTAACAAAAGGCATGCACATTGTTAAAAAGATCCATCAAATTCGTGAAGCGTTGGAAGTGAATGACAGCTACGTAAAAGGTCAAATGTTGGCGGAGCCTGTGAAAATATTAAATATTCAACTACCCAAAAACTGATCGACTAAAGCGAAATAACAGTAACAACTAGAATAACTCATTATTTATCGAGGTAAACATGTTCGGTTTTTTAAAAGCAGACCCAGCTAAAAAATTACGTAAGACTTACGACCAAAAATCCACCAATGCCATGCTAGCCCAGCGCAAGGGTGACATTAAAACCTACTCCATGCTCACCGCCGAAGCAGAAGGTTTGTGGAAAGAAATAGAAAAACTAGAAGCCGCTAAGAAGTAATACATCAAAAGCCAAGGGGTTTACACCACCGAGAACCACATCAACGGCTAAAAAAATGCATTAAGAACAAAAGAATTTTAAACCATCGAGGAAAAAGAGCGCTAACAACGCTACACAGAGGAAAAATAAAAATGGCTTTAAATAGATGAAGTCAGGTAGTGTTTTTCTTGATTTTCCTCTGTGACCTCGTTGTCCTCGGTGGTGCAAAAATTCTTTAATCTTTAATTTTTAGGATTTGTTTTTATGCAGTGTGTCTTTTGCCGATTTTAATATTGCGTTTCAATCCAACTTTCAAAAATCAAACAAGCGGATACGCTATCAACTTTTTGTTTGTCGAGTTTTTTGAAGCCACCGAGTTCAAACAAACGGGCTTTGGCGTCGACTGTGGTTAAACGTTCGTCGCACGTTTCCACTGCTACTTTATATTTAGCATTAAGACGGTTGGCGAATTTTTTGGCAGAAAATGTGACTTGTTGACTAGAGCCATCCATATTCAGCGGTAAACCAACGACCGCTAATTGTGGAGACCATTCGGCAAACAGTTTTGCCACAACATCCCAATTAGGAATGCCATCTACTGCCTTGAGGGCGTTAAGTGGAGACGCAGTGCCTGTTATCTCCTGCCCTACCGCTACGCCTATGCTTTTAGTCCCAAAATCGAAGGCTAAGATAGTACGTTGACCTTGTTTACTCATGTGACATCATTATGTGGGTATCATCGAGGGAAAGTCTCATTCAGGCGTGACCGATATCTGGGCCAAGCTGCCATACATCTATGCCTAAGCGCTGAACCGCGGTTTCCCATTTTTTATGGATAGGAGTATCAAATAAAATGTCTGTATCGGCTTCGACCATTAACCATGAGCTGGTTTGAATCTCTTCTTCTAGTTGCCCTGCGGACCAGCCGGCGTAACCCAGCATAATCAGAGACTTTTCTGGTGCATCGTTATTGCCCAACGAAGATATAATATCTTTGGAAGTAGTTACCATGACTTCAGGGGTCATGGTTAAACTTGAAGCCCAACCGGGCTGCGAGGTGTGCAAAATAAAACCACGGTCTTGGCTAACAGGACCACCAGCCAAAATAATATCTTCAGCTTTTTCGGCAATCACTTCGGCCTTGTCGTCAACCTGTGCAACCAACTCCTTTAACTTCATGCCCACAGGTTGATTGATTATCAGCCCCATGGCGCCATGTTCGTTATGCTCACAAATATACGTGACCGTTCGTGCGAAATATGGGTCGTCCATGCTCGGAGACGCTATAAGTAAATAATTCTGCAAACTTTGCATAGTAAAATTTATGCTCCTTTACCAGCCAAAAGCCGCTTTTCAATGGCGTCGAATAACATACCTGTGATATTCACGTCATAAGCAGCTTCAATTTCTCGCACGCAAGTTGGGCTGGTCACATTGATTTCTGTGACTCTATCACCAATCACATCTAAGCCTACAAATAACAGACCTTTTTCGACTAAAAGGGGGGCGATAGTCTCGGCAATTTTAAAGTCAGACTCTGATAAAGGTTGTGGTATACCTGTGCCGCCTGCAGCCAAATTACCACGATTTTCACCTTTAGTTGGCAACCTTGCTAATGCATAAGGTACCACTTGTCCATCAACAATTAGGATGCGTTTATCGCCGTCTTTAATCTCGGGTAAAAACTTCTGAAACATAGCGTAACGAGTGCCCAGTTCAGTTAGGGTTTCAATGATTACCCCCAAGTTATTACCGTCTTCCTTGACCCTAAAAATTGAGCTGCCACCCATACCATCCAAGGGTTTACAAATGATATCTTTATGCTTTTGATGAAACGCTTTAACTAATGCAGTATCTCTTGTAACTAATGTATCTGCTACTAAATCAGGGAACCATGAAGTAAACAACTTCTCATTAAAATCCCTTAAACTTTGGGCTCTGTTGACCACCAAAGTTCCCGCTTGCTCAGCCAGTTCAAACATATGCGTGGCATAAATAAACTCATTGTCTACTGGGGGATCTTTACGCATCAAAATCACATCTAACTCAGCTAAACTTTGATGTAATTCTTTACCTAATGTAAACCATTTGTCTGCATTTGGCTCCACAGCCAAACTAGCCATTCGCGCCATAGGTTTACCATTTTGTAAATACAGGTCGCCCATTTCCATATAGAACAATTCGTAGCCACGCTTTTGCGCATCAAGCAACATAGCAAAACTGGTGTCTTTTTTGATATTAATGGACTGAATGGGATCCATCACTATGCCAAGTTTAATGGTCAATGTTGTTCCTTAGAAGTGTTATTCAGACGTTAGCTGAACGTTTGAAAGACGAGTATTTGAATATGAACTCGATTTTGAGGCAATTATTACATAATTCAAGCTTGTATTTGGATCAAAGCAAGAAAGTTTGAAATTAAACCCGCGCAATGTCTATTCACGGGTTAGTTTAAAGGATTAACGGGGTATCTAGATCCTCTTTGCGGCCTTCTTTGCTTGTTTCGCTAATTCCTTGTTATCTGTTTTTGCCAAACGTAAATATATCGTTTTAGCTTCTAAGGTCTGTGAATTGAGAGCCATTAGGTTAGCCAAACGAAATTCTGCCCAAGGTTTAGGTGCCAAACCATCCATATCTGGCCCTTCATCGATAAACTCATGCAAAGCCTTTATACCCGCATTAATATTAATTTCACCTAAAACAGCTGTTCTACCTAGTTGGTACAAGGCATTGTATTTTGCAACAACACTTTCTTCAGTTTCAGCCTTTTTACTGATTGCCATAGTTAATTCTTCAAACGCAGCTTGATAGTTTTCTTTTTGTTGATGGAGCATGCCTGCTTGCAAGAAAAAATCAGGAATATCTTTATAAGTCTGTTTTGCTTGCTGCAAAAGAGCATCTGCTAGCGCGTCATTATCTTGTGATAGTTCATAATTAATCTCAGCTTCTAGGCCTGCTTTTGGATCAAGTAGCCTAATTTTTTCCATTTGGACTTTGGCTATATCAAGGTCGCCACCTGCAATGCTGGGCGCGCCAGTGTGGAATTGCATTAATCCTTTTCTATATTTGATGGAGTCAGGCTGCAGTTCTACTGCTTTCGTAAAACTATTAACCGATTTTTCTGCGTAACTTAAAGCTGAAAAAATGGAACCTGATGCCTGGCGCCCCATGATAGCGCCACGAACATAATAGGCTTGTGCATCGTTTAAATTAGCCTTAACCGCTTTTTCAATCCAATCTTCAGCTTCATCTAGATCAGTATCCATATAGATTTTGGCCAAATAAAGCATCGCCTCAGGGTTTTGTTTTTGTTCTTTAAATAAATCGATTGCTTGTTCTGTTTGACCCGCTTTTAAGGCAACAACTGCTTGTTCTAAAGTATCCGCAGAAGCCAAACTTGATAAGCTTAAACAACCGGCAAAGAGTATTTTTGATGCAAGATTAATCGACATTATTTTCCTTAATTTTCAATATGCTGCGTAATAATTCAGTTTTTCAGACGGCAAGTAGACTATTCAGTTCAATTAAATTAATTTTTTTGCCGCCAGACCCTCTTTATATTTGCGTGACATACGTGCAATCGCAATGGTTCCAATAACGCCAGGCGCAACCCAAAAAACAAGCTGAAACGGGCCTAAGTCACCAAACATGCTACGGCCCCCGAAAGCAAGGAAAGCGGTATAAGCAGCAATACCTGAACCTATAAAAGCACTTAAGTGTTCAACCAGCCAGCGATTGGCTGACACTGAATTAGCCAAACAAAAACGCCCAGTTTGAATAGCCAATACCGCCCCTAACACGCCAAATATTATATGTAGCGTGTTTGAGTATATTAAGCCAAATAAAAGAAGAATTAGCCCACCAATGAACAATAAACCAATACTGAATAAGTGTGGCAACTGACGCATATTACTGTGCTGAGTTTTATTCCTTAATACTAAAATACCATGGCGAACATTTACAAAAGTTAATAGGCTTAAATACAGTAAAAAACTCCAGAAAATGCGTAATGTCGAAGCAAGTTGTTGTGTATTCGTATTTTCGTGTACTAATTGGTGTTTGATGACTAAAGGGGCATATATCACCATTAAAGCCATTAAAGCACCAGACGCCGCCACGGCATACATAGTATTTGCGTAATAGCGACCAAACTTACGGTGATCTAAGCCACCTTTTTTAGTGACAATTGGCACCCAAAAAAGCAATAAAGCCATACTTCCGACAATAATATGAATAAAGAATAATACACTGTGAATGGTGTTCATAAATTGACTCCTATTTAAACAACATCCTCAGCATAGGACGGATTGAATATCGACATAAGTGCCAAAAGTCACGATATAAAATATGACTTATGGCCTATAGCTGGTTGCGATAAAATACTGGTAAGCTTACTAACCAAGCTTGTAAAAACAATCGGCAGTGTAATGCGAGAAAAACTGAAACCACTATTTCCATTAGATATTTTTAGTGCAGTAGGCACTTGGGCAATAGTCGCCATCAGTGCTTGTTACTTTATGTTAGCTGATACCAGCTACGATATATGCAGTGTTATTGCAGCAGCATGCTTACATATTTGTTTTATTACTCTTTGGTTACGCTCAACTAGCGAAACAACACAAAACGCCTCGCGAATATCTAAAATGGTGTTGCTTAGTGTGCAATATGTCTGCGTAATAAGTTTGTACTTTTTAGTACCTTACAATTATACGGCGATACTCATAACCATTTGGTGCACGTTACTGCCTAAAGTGATGAGTGTGCGCAGCGCCATGTTAACCGCTCCACTTTGGTCATCGCCACTATGGCTTATTTATCAGTTTCATTGGCAAGAACAGTATGCATTTGTGTCTTCCGCTTTGTTTTTTATGTTTAATATTTGTAACTATTCAGGTCGCGCAGATGAAAAGATGTCAGGAAGCCTGCCCTTGAACAATAGTCGCAACGCCTCACTTGCTGAAACATCTTGCTTGCGACAACTGGATATGTAACTGCGAAGCAAACAAAACATATCCGCACCGTTTTGACTTCTGAAACATCCCGATATTTTTTGATGTACTTTTGTCATTCGAATATCGTTTTCCCCTTGATTGTTAGTAAAGGGGACATCTTTTATTTCGATAAATCTAAGCGCATCATTTTCAAATTCTCTGAGCCGTTCAAGCAAGGCGCGCGCTTTGGTTCGTTTTAAACGACCCCGTTGTCCTGCTGGTCGGTCCTCCTCATTTGGTGGCGGACACTCCTTATCACCCTCAAAGAGTATTTCACGGTACTGTTCTCTGGCGACGCGGGCAGACTCTGGCGTTAACTTACCGTCATTATCCTTCACGTCCTGACAAAGCTTGGTCAGCAGTGCACGCATTTCATTGGCCCATTTCTGCTTGTCTTGCTCCCACGCTCTTTCCAATTCTCTCAAATGATGGGCATTGCACAGAGAATGTTCACATAGGATATATTTGTAGTAAGGTTTCCAGTGGTCATGGCACAGAATGCCCGTAAAGCATGGCAGTATCTCGGCCGCATCCATGGCCTCTTTCCCACGTTTATCGTGGGCATGGAAATACGTCCAGGTAAGTGATGAGGCACAATGTAACCAACGCCGCTTGCCGTTAATGTTGACGCCTGTTTCATCAACATGCAGCACGGGTGATGCTCGTAGTGCGGCTTTGATCCGATCCGCGGCACCTGTTTGCTCAATTAAATCTGACGCTTTTTGATTGAAGTTAAACAAGGTTCCCGCACTGATCGGAATATTGAGTTGATCGGAAAAATACTCTTCAATACGTTTATAAGGCAGCAATTGATATTGTGACAGGTAAACCGCGTGCGCTTTAATGCCATCGCCATATTGGATAGCACTGTTAACACCTTGTGGAAACTCAGCTGTGAATTTCTTGCCTGTTTCGTTGAGCAGTATTTGCGCTCTGTATTCGGTGACCATGCGTGATATTTCTATGTCAACCACTTGACGACACTGGACGCCAGCATCACGATACTTCCCAGGAGGCAATAGCGCCCTGTTTACGGGAATATCCTTGACTACATCGGGCTCTTCGAACGGGCTCAGCGTTTTACCCTCCCGCCCTTTCTGGCCGCCGGCCGGATTGTCAGATTTAGTCCTTGAATTCTTCTTTCTATCAAAATCTGTGGAGGGTGGTTTACTGCTGTTTTGGCTATTTAGTCCTAATCGATTAGCAAGCAAAGACACAACCAGCATGATCAATTCAATTGCCGCTCTTAAGGCCGGCGAAATTGATTTATCCTCTGTAAGCAACTTTTTTGTTGAATCGATCACACTGTCGATTTCAATGCCGTCAATCTTCATTGGTTAATAACTAAAGTGATATTAAGGCAAGTCTGACATCCTAGCGGGATCAGTCAATACGATCGCTGGGATCGTCAAAATATATTTTCATGAGGCTGAATAGTTACTAATATTTTTGCCTTGATCATGGTCAATACCGCTACCAAGGAACGTCAAGCTAAAGAACGTGCCAATCAGTTAAATCGTGAATTATTAGCCACCCAAAAGTTACTTAGCCAGGCGAGTAAACAAGCAGAGCGAGTTAGAATTGCACGGAATATCCATGACTTACTTGGCCATCATCTGACCGCCTTAATAATTAATTTGCAAGTCGCCTCTAGAATTACCCAAGGCGAGACCAAGGAAAAAATTGAAACCTGCCATGGCTTAGCCAAGTTGCTACTCAGCGATGTGCGAGAAGCCGTATCTGAAATTCGAGATAAATCAGATGTAGAATTAAAAGATGCATTGATGACATTATTCGACAAATTACCACGATTAAAAGTACAACTGCACTTCGACGACAATCTCAATATTCATGAAGTCAACACGGCCGACACTATTATAAAATGTGTGCAAGAATCTGTGACCAACACTTTGAAACACAGCACTGCGGATGTGATGATACTGAATGTTAATAAAGACAAACAAGGTATCTCAGTTAACATAAGTGATAATGGCAAACTCATTAAACACTTCGACATGGGAAATGGTTTAAGGGGCATGGTAGAGCGCTTATCGCTCATTGGTGGTCATGTAAACTTCACTCACGACAACAAGGGCTTTCGCACGTCGATAGCTATACCACAGGAGACCCTATGATCAATGTCATGTTAGTAGACGACCAAATGTTGGTAAGAGAGGGAATTAAAAGCTTACTGGCACTAACACAAGATATTAAAGTCGTTGCAGAAGCGAGTGATGGTGAGCAAGTGCTTACAATATTACGAGACTCAATAGAACATCAAACTGTGGATGTGATCCTGATGGATATTAGTATGCCGGTAAAAACTGGCATCGAGGCGGTGCAGGGTTTACAAGGCGCTAGTATCGATATTCCCGTGATCATGCTGACGACCTTCGACGATCATCAATTAGTGTTACAAGCTATTCAATCGGGAGCAAAAGGCTATTTACTTAAAGATGTGTCTTTGGAGACCTTAGTTGATGGCATTAAAACCGTGCATCAGGGCAAAACCTTAATTCAACCCGCAATAACTGAACGCATCATTCAGGGTTTAAAAAAACATGCAGTTCACGATACACCATTACAGGAAACGCCTGATATCAGTGAAAAAGAAAAAGAAGTGTTACGTCTGATGGCATCCGGTTACAGTAATAGAGAAATATCCAACGCAATGCATAAATCAGAGGGTACAGTTAAAAACCAGGTGTCGGCTATCCTCGGCAAATTAGGGGTCAGAGATCGGACTCGTGCCGTACTTAAAGCCATTGAAATTGGCATGATTTAGCATCCAAAGTTAAGCTTCACTACCGCCTTTTGTTCTTAGTTCTTCTAGTTTAAATTTATATTTTCGGCTGACCTTCACACTGTCACCAGATGTCAATTGTGCTTCGTATTCACCATTTGAGTTTGGTGTCAGTCTTTTTAATTTACTCATATTGATCATCGCTGAACGATTAACCCTTGGAAAAAGGTTGGGATCGAGTTCTTGTTCAAATTGTTTAAGGGTTTTACGTATAATATGTGTACCGTCCAATGTATGCACACACATGTAATCACCAGCGGCTTCAATCCAAGAAATATCATCCAGCCTCACTCTGATCCACTCCGAACCACTTTTCATAGAAACCGATCGCTGCAGTTCACTCATTGAGCCGCCACTCGTCACCTCTAAATTACGGATAAAACCATCAATGGAGTTACCCGTTTTGCGACTCAGTAATTCGTCTAGTTTATGGTGTTGCAGCACTACATCACTATCAAAAAAAGAATCCGTTAGCTTGCTTAAACAACTGGCTAATCTGTCATCCGAAAACGGTTTAAGTAAATAATCAAAAGCCTGAAATTCGAAGGCATTTAGGGCAAACTCTCTAAATGCGGTGACAAACACTATTTTAGGCACAGGAGTGGTATTTTGTGATAATAGTTCTGCCAGCTCTAGCCCGCTTAACCCTGACATCTCGATATCCACAAAAGCAATATCGGGTTGGAACTGCTCAATCGCATTCAATGCATGCTGAGCAGATGGACATTGTGCAACTACATCAAACCTAGGATCATCATTCAACCTGAGCATTAAGCCTTCTCTGGCCAAACGTTCATCATCAACAATGATGGCAGTCAATTGACGACTCATGAATACTCCATAGGTATCGAAATTTGAACACTATACCCCATAGTTAAACCACGGATAATATTAAAACTATGGTTATCAGGATATAAAACATTCAGCCTATCGACAATATTCTGTACCCCTACCCCAGTATGGCTAGATGCTGTTTGCCCCTTATTTTTTGACTTTACATCCAAATATGCATTATCTTGGACGGGTCCGTTATCAGCCACTTCCATTTGTAAGCAACAATGAAGGCACTTTGCTGTCACTTCAATCAAACCACCCTTAGACATCTGCGCAATAGCATACTTAATAGAATTCTCGACTAACGGCTGCAACAACAAACTTGGAACAAGCAAGGCTTCTGTTTGTGGCTCAATTTCAAACTTTACTGTTAATCTGTCGTCAAAACGTGTTTTTTCGATTTCCAAATATAGCATCAAAGCCTTTAACTCATCGTATAAACGGATCTTTTTTTCAGGATCATTGTCTAATGAAAAACGCAAAAAAGTAGACAATCTAATCAACATACCATTAGCTTTTTCCTTGCTCCCTCGCAATACCAAGGTTGAAACGGCATTCAGTGAGTTAAATAGAAAATGCGGATTGATTTGATATCGCAGCATCTTAATTTGCGAGATATGAGACAGTCGTACGGCCTCTATATGCATCTTTTTTTCGTTTATCAAGCGAAAGTGATAGTTAATCCCAAAGTACAAAGTACTCCAGACAAAAATCATAAAAAACGCATAACTCACTGACATAAACAGCATATACCATTTAAAGTCCTCAGAAGGATTACCAGCGATAAGGGATAAAACATCAAAATTTTCATAGAAGTACCACATGGCAATATTTTTTATCGGTGTCCAAATACCGGTTACTAGGAGACTGCAAAGCATAATGGTCACAATTAACCAAACAGAGGGTAATCCCCAACATTGCCGATAGATATACCTTAAAGGCCACGTCAAAAGTGCTGCGAATACACCCGATAATACCAGAGGGAAAAACACCTCAAACCCGATTCTATTAAAATCACGATAGAAGAACACATTATCTACTGTAAAAATAAACACATAGGTCATCCACCCCAAACTATGCAACAGCCAAAACGAAGGTTTGTCTTTGTTGGCGATAAATGTTTCAGCAGTGTCTTTCACTTACACAATCCACTTAATAGAAATAAACTAGCCATCCAACCCTAAGAACTCGAAAAGTGAAGCTTTGTGGCCTTGACCGATTTTAACTTCGTCACCATTGTTTAAATGTAACAACGAAAAACGGCCCAGCTCACTGCTCAAGGAATTAATTTTCTCAACATTGACCATCGCCGAACGATGAACACGAATAAACTTCTCTGGGTTGAGCTGCATTTCTAACTTACAAAGGGTTTCTCTGTGTAATAACATACGGTTTGCACAATGAAGCTCCACATAATTGGCCGAACCTTTTATCCAGATAATATCCTGCACATTAACAAATTCAACCGCTCCGACTGATTTCACTGCTAATACGTTTTTACATTGTTTGACAGTTTGCCTTTTCAGCTTTTCAACTTTTTGTAAAACATTGGCTAATCGACTATTTTCAAATGGCTTGAGCAGATAATCTGTCGCCTCAAGATCAAATGCTTGGAGCGCATAATCACTGGACGCTGTAGTGAACACCCAATAACAATCAATTCGTTTAGCTAGCTGTTCGGCCAACTCAATACCACTGCCCCCTATAATATTAATATCCATAAAACACACATCAGGCCGATATTTTAAAAGTAGGCTCTCCGCCTCTTTATATTCTCCAGATTCACCATCTATCTGCCAGTTGTGTTGTTCCTCTACAAAACTCGATATTCTTTCTCTGGCTAAGTTCTCATCGTCTATTACTATACAGTGGTGCATACATATCATTCCTTAATTGTTGTGGTATAAAATATACAAGATAGGGGATAAAACGCGAATATTTCTGAGACCAAGTGCGGGGATCTAGGATAAATGGAGGTAAGCTGTAACAAAGTATTTTTCGGACAAAAAGAAAGGGCTGCGCTTTGTAGCACCAGCCCTTGCTTAATCCAGGAAACAATACATGTTTTTTAAATATAGTAAAAACATATACTCATCGGGTCACTACTCCGACTTTATTAGTGTAGATCCATTTGTGTTATTTAAAACTCAAATGTGATGAATCATTCAGATGATGGGATGAACTTCACCAAACTCGATAGTCTGAATCATTTGGCCACCTTCCAGACTAAACACCATAATTATCAATAAATGGTTTCATAATTGATAAATAGGTTTCAGATATTCCAACAGAATCTTGATAAACCGGTTTTCTAACTTGTGCAGAACTAGATGTGACACTTTCCTGCTTATTTAGATGAAAATGACTGAGCGTATTTTCATCACTAAGATGACAATGCTCGAATATTTTCTTTGACCATATTTGTGGTGAAGCAACAAATTCTTCGTAAGGTACCACGAGGATTTCATCACCAAATATTTTATACCAGTGTTCGAACAATACATCCTCAAGTACAAAATACCGTGCAATATTTTCAAAGGACCAGCTCCAATGCATAGAACCACTAAAGCAGGTTCTGAAACACGAAAGGGCAGCATCCATTGGATCTCTTCTGACCCATAATTTAGGTGAATTTGGAAAAACGCGGCTTATCAATCCTAAGTATCGGCTATTACCTAAATTTTTATCAACAATAGTCCCCACTTCACCAAATCGTTCTTTAACTAGATGTAAATACAGCTTTGCTAAATGCTCCCAGGAAAGTTGTGGTTCAGCGAATTTATTTTCAAAAGCTTTGGCGTGTTGTATGCTCATACCTTTCATTTCTATTGTCGATTTTTGCATAAAATCGACTTCCCCTCCGGCAATAACATGACTATGAGAAGAAATAATTCTCTCAATCAATGTAGTGCCGCTGCGAGGCAAGCCAAAAATAAAAATAGGGGAAAATTCATGACACAGCTGATTTTTAGAAAGAGACGCTAGTGAATCACTATTAAAGCTATTTACGATTGCCTTTACTACTTGCTGATCTGCTGCGGCATGATACTTTTTATCCACAGAAATCAGCTTAGCTCCTTGTAAATAAGCTTCACCCGCTTTTTGGTAATGGCCTAAATCGTGTTGGGCTTTACCTAGTGCATAATAAAATGTTGCCCTTGATAAACTATTAGCCCCCTCAATCAATTTGATAGAATTAAATAACGATTTAAGATCAGAGTCCTCTTGGGTGAAGGTCTTTAATGAAGCGATCATATACCATGTCTGGCCTGCATTAGGCCACACTTTCACCACCTCCCTGAAATGTTTCAATGCCCCTCTAATATCACCTAATTGTGAGCGAACAGTGCCAATAAAGTGGTTGATCGCGGGGTGTGATGAGCTTTTGCAGGTGACATATTCTAATGCCTGCGTAACCTGTCCTAACTCGGCAAGCAAACTCGCTTTACTCAATTGTGTTTCACTACTATCAGGCTTTACGTCAGCGAATTTATCGATCACAATAATGGCTAATTTCATCTCGCCTATTTTGGCAGCTATTCGCGCAGTCAATAGCAGTTGCTGTTGGGTTGCCTCATGATCTTTTATAATAGCCGATATAATTTCTACCATGGCTTTCCGGTTACCTGCTTTAAAGGCATTTTGAATATCGCCTAAATGATCATTTGTTTGCAACAAATTTCCCCTCGACATAATTTTGCTTTGCATCTGAAAAATCCGGAGCCAAATGGCATCCGGATTCAAGTTTTAACACTATTACTTATTCAAGTTTTTTATTGAAAGATAACTAGAAAGATATAGAAGCACTTAAGCGGGCATATCTTGGAGATTGATATCTATCGATTAGATCATAATCAGGATCTGGCGTGCCATCATCAAATTCGAAGTTCTCTTCTGTTTCAACTATAGAGTCATTATCGAATAAATTGTATATGTCGCCACGGAGTACCAGATCGTAGTCGCCAACTTGAGCCGTATAAGTTAACGACAAATCTAACTGCCATGTACTGGGCTGATTACCCAATGAACCTCTTGGTACTAGCTCTCCATCCACAAAGAATGAAGCTGTACCGTAAGCAGCTGCAAAGTCATCTGTAGGATGTACACCAAAGGCATTTTTAGGCCTACCAGACTGGTAGCTAAAGTTGGCACCTGCTACAAGATTATCTTGTATAGAATAAGCACCGAATACTTTTACTTTATGACGTCTGTCATTGGGCAAGTTACCATTTGCACCATCTACCAATCCCGGTTGATCGAAGTTAGTGGTAATACCAGCATCATCCTGACCATTATCTGAACGAACAAACCCCTCATTATTTCCGTAACTCTTAGACCAAGTATAAGACCCCTGTAACATCCAAACATCATCCCATGCTCGGTTAAAAGTAAAATCAATTGAAGAGTATTTTCGTTGCACCTCTGGGTAACCTAAATCAGCACCAGGAATAGTATAGGCTTGAAGAACAAGAGGACCGTCATCACCATCAGGATCAGTTGTGATAGTCATGTCGCCACCTGGATTACCTAATACGTAATAATGGAAACCACTACACAAAGTACAGCTCGAATCAAACTCTCTCTCTAAATATTGATTAAAACCGAAATCAATCGCAACATCTTCTAATGCCACGCCGACTTCTCTGCGAGTACCTTTAACACCAAGGGTCCACTCATCATTTAACTGAAAGTCATAACCCAAAATAAGTTCATCTTGATACATAGGTTCAACATTTGCATCAACGACTTCTAAGGTTGCTTTTTGGGTGCCATCACCAAAAATAGCGGTGCCACCACAGTTGTCAAAAGTGGGTACAAAGTCACTATCAATCGATACGACATCACAGGTTTTTTGAGTAAATAATTCTGAACCCGCCACACGAACATTGGTGTTAGTAGGGACAGGAATATAATAGCGGCCAAAATTAGCATATAGTTTTGATTCGCCGTTACCATTAACATCCCAGGCAATACCAATACGAGGTGATATTTGATCTGAAATACTTATAAACGCTTCGCCATCCGCATTATAATTAGTGAATTCTTCATTTCGAATACCTATTGTGGTAACCAAATCATCTGTTACTTGCCAAGTATCTTGAATATAAATGGCTTCCGAGTCAGTACCAAATTCAGCTGGTGCCTGATAATTTTCACGGACTCTTACACGACTCAAGTCTTGTTGATATCGATACCAAAAACGTCCTGGGTAGCCTCGTTCAGACTCCGAGGTTAAAGTTTCGTTATCGTAACCAAAACGGATGGCATGATCACCAATATAATAATCAAAATCTAATCGGATTACTTCACGTTCATCGGCACCGCGTTCGAAGAAATCAACCACCCAGCCACCATAGGCTTCGCCCGTTTCACGGTCAGTGATTAGGGTTGTGTTTGTATCTGCGTTATCATCAGCGCGGTCGATTTCATTAATGCCATAAGAAGCACTAATGGTGAAATCGTCAGTAATTATGCCAGTATATTTAGCGATATAACTTGAACCACCACGATTGTATACACCCTCACCTCGAAACCCATTATTTACTCGGGTATCGGGATCAATATTATCCTGAGAACGAGTCACTTCATTCTCATCTGAAAAATAGGTGAGTTCAAGCCTGTGATCATCGGTGATGTACCAATCAATTTTACCGCCCCAGAAAGTAGACAGGGCAATCGCATTAAAATATTTGTAGCAGTTTCAGCAAGTAATCATTATCCCAACCTGCCATTTGCCGCTTAATCTTAATACCTACCTTATTATCATTATCTGACGTTAATAAATTCAAAGATATGTGGCGTAATATTGCCATGTTTTGATCTGCATATCCTTGACGAATTCGACAATGATCTTCGTCAAATGCCATATCTAATCTCCAGTGAAGATTATTCTCTACACCCCAATGAGCACGTACATAGTGAGCAAATTTCTCTGCATCGTTATGCTTAACGCTACTAATAAAGTATCGCGTTTCTTCTGACCATTCGTTCGCAAGAAATCTTCTTGATTTGACGCTAACAATACTGGCAAGGTGTGGGTGAGTATGATGCTCAGTAAGCCAGTCAATTCGGTTGCAGGAAGTCACTGTTCTTTCTTCAATACGGCCATGCCCTGAATCAATACTCTTATAAGTATTTAACGTGCCCTCATAACTTTTAGGGGTATTTTCAAAGAATAAAATCACATCATCATGTAGGGTGCTTTGATTTCCTTTCAGTGCGGTTAAATAATCAGCGCCTTTACTCACGATCAGTTCAGCCGATTTCTTTTGTGTGTTTAATGCATCGGTTGTGATGATACTGCCTGTGATGTCTAAGTTTTTGAGTAGGGAAGGTAAGGCGGTTATTTCATTCGATTTTTCATCAACTTTCACTTGTCCAAGTGCCAGCTGATTATCATGTGACCATGCGCTAACCATATAAATAGCTGATTTATTAGATGACTTATCATGAGTGCGTCGAAGGCATTTACCGTCAATAGCGATCACATCGCCCGTGACATTTTTTACTATCTCTTTGATCCAGCTAGAAAAACAGGTTTGAAATTGCTCAGGATCAATTAAGGAAAAAATACGTCCCAAAGTATCATGAGACGGAATACCATTTTCTAGGGATAAATATTGTTCAAACCAAGTGCGTTTAATGTTGGCAAATTTTTCAATGGCAACCCAGCCATCACAGCCACAGATAACGGCACATAGGGTAATAAAAAAGATGTCATCTAATTTATGTAATTGTTTTCTTAGAAGACGAGGATCTTCAATGTCTTTGAAATGTTCGATAAGTGTGGGCTTGTATTTGGTCATATTACGTCGCGTAAAGCGAAGTAATAGATCAAATTAGGGGATCTGTGTCAAGCCATTTTTAATGCGATTGCCCTGAGAAAGTAGAGGTTGAGGTATCTGTAGAAGTAGTTGATGGTTGCTCGGTTTCAACTTCTACGTCACGAGGGTTAAACATCACATAGTAGAATAATTTATCTTGGATTAATGCACCGCTAGCCCAAATATTACCTTGCAGGGAGTCACGCTCTGTCTCGTTATTGATTTCATGCAATATGCCACCGTCTTGGAATACTTGATCGCGATCTGAACGCAAAGAGCCTGGTTCATAATAAAGGTTCACTCCTGCATGAAATTCATTTGAACCCTTTTTAGTCGTGGCATTAACTACGCCCCCCAAAGCTCGCCCATATTCAGCTCCAAAACCACCCGCTTTTACTTCAAATGAGTCATACATATCAAATGGAACAGAACTTCCACCCAAACCCTTGCGGAAGTTTGTGATATTTAATCCATTTATATAAAATGCATTTTCAGCTAAAGATGAACCGCCAAATGATACGAAACCGGGGTTCCCTTCAATAGCTGAGCCTTCACCAAACGAACCATCACCGAATGCAGTGCCAGGTGCCAATAAAGCAACAGATGATAAATCGCGCGCAATCGGTACTCTGGTTAACAATTCTTGATCAACTATGGTTAATGATTCAGAAGAGCTAATGTCTATAACCATAACAGCGGCACCTGTTACTTCAATTCGTTCCATATTCGAATCGCTGGTCAACGCAACGTTGATGTTTGTCTTACCACTGTTACTAACAACAAGTCCTTCTTGCTTAGATAATAAGTAGCCATCTTTCGATGCTTCCATTGTGTAGTTACCTGCTGGTAACAGTGGAAAACGAAATACACCGTCACTATCAGATAGTACAGTTCTTGAAAGTCCAGTATTTACATTAACTATCGTAACCGATACACCACCCAACTTATCTCCTGACGAGTTAATTGAGTTACCATTAATAAACCCTGAGTCTGAGGCAAGTGCTGGCATTGCCATACCCAAGGATGCAACAACGGCTAACGCCGTTAGACTTCTTCTAAATGTAATTTTTCCCATGGAAAACTCCCTGATTTGTATTTTTAGTTATAAATGACCGATTTACTGCGGATGCAGCTTGGCGATGATCTGACGTTATCAAAAAGTTCAATTGGGAAGCTGGCTTAGGGATGAACATGACGAACAGTGTGTCTAAAACAGAATTAGCTGGGGATGGAATTTTACGTTATTAAATTAAACGAACAAAAAAATAGTGTGAATAAATGCATAAATTGTTGGGAAGTAAGTGAGTGCTTAATCTAAGTATCATTGAAATAATACAGGGTTAAATACACTCACTTGTGGAAAGTCATATTAGCCTTCTATAACTTAGCTAATAATGCTTCGTAATTGACACCACTTTTACGAGCCATAAATTTAGCCGTATTTTGTGCTTTATTCACTAATGCAAAGGTCACTGGGTCATAACCGTTACAGACTAAACCTTGACTAATTGTTCTGGCTTTGATGCCGCTTCTTTTGATTGCACGATTCACTTTAAGTTTGCTATCACTTTTAATTGCTTCACATATTTTGACCAAGTGCGTTTCAATGTTTTTGTCAATATTATTAGCTTGCGCACTGCCAGCTAAAAGAATGCCTGCGGTTAATAGGCTGGCGATAATGATTTTTTTCATGATGTATCACCTTGTGTTAGTTACATTTTGCATGATTGCAAGTACATGCTTAATGTAGAGGGGAAGATGATTTAAGGAGGGCTAAAAAAGACTAGGCACGGCCAAATGCGACTAAGCGACCAACTAACAACTCTCAGCGATAAACTATCGTTGTAAATCATCGATTAATCCTATTTGGCGTTATTTTGTTACATTGAGGGAGTGAGAGAATGAGTACAACTATTCATCTGAGCGTTTTTAAAGATATAAAAAAACCCTGATAACAGGGCTTTTTTTTAGTTAATTTGCCAGCCTAACTAAAAGGCGTTTTCCTGATGGATTTTAATAAACAATGATGTGCCATGTTTGCTGTAATCCACTTTATATTCTTTACCATTTATGGTTTGCACAAATAACAAGATTTTTTCTTCACAAAATACGTCAATACTCGTGAGATCGACCAGCTCCATATCTTGTAGTTTTGCATCGCGTTTGTTATCTGGCACTTTCCCAGCAAATTCTTTGATGCCTTTATGGGTAACAACAACGGCTGGATAATCCTCACCGTTAATAATAAGTAAGTCTAATTTTCGTAATTTATGAATTAGGGTATTGCGACCACTTACTAAAAATGGTTTCTCGGTCATTTTAATCTCCATTGAAAATGGTCTAAATATATCTTAGTCTAACTTTAAGACGATACCAAAGTTCTTTTACCCTTGCACCTCTTTGTTTTCATGCAATCAGGGTGACTTGAGAGGCTAATTTACATTTGAATTTAAAAACTGACGGTCGGTCAAGCTATTCAAAAAAGCAATCAGATCTTGTTTTTGTTGTAATTGCAGGTCGAAACCAGCTATAAAAGCACTTTTCAAAGGGTTAGTGGTTCCATGTCCTCTTCCTCCCGCGGCATAAAACTCAATCACATCCTCTAAAGTGGCCAAACTTCCATCATGCATATAAGGAGCACTCACCTCTACGTTACGCAATGTGGGCGCTCTGAACTTACCCATATCCTGGGGTTGCAAAGTGACTTCAATCAATCCTTGATCATAAACAGGATAAGCACCTTTAGCATCAATATTGTACAAACCCGTGTTGTGAAAAGGTCGTAAATCTAACCTCTGATTCTCATGTTGACTTGACTGACTAAAGTTGAAACCTCCATGACAATGAAAACACTCCACTTTTTCCGAGAAAAACAACTTCATGCCTCTTTTAGCAGCATCAGACATGGCATCATCATTATTTTGATAGGCATACCCATCAAATGGCGAGGCAAAGCTAGTTAAGCTTCTGACATAACTGGCAAGTGCTTTTACCATTCGGTCAAAGTCCGCATTACTATCATCAAACGCATGTTCGAACAGCTTTGCATAGCTCTGATTTTTAAATCGTTGCAATACTTCATTTTCATGACCGGTAATACCTAACTCAATCGGGTTTTCAGAAAACATCGGAATAAGAATTTGCTGCTCTAACTGATCCAGCCCTGAATGAGCCCATGTCAGGTTGCTGTTGTAAGCCACATTAACTAAGGATTGAGTATTACGCCGGTGTCTTTGACCTGTTGAGCCTACTGCCGTTTTTTTTGGTTCGGAAAAAGCAAAAGCCGGCTGATGGCAACTGGCGCAGGCAGTTGATTGATTAAAAGATAAATTTACATCAAAAAACAACGCCTTACCCAAAGCCACTTTTGCAGCTGACATAGGATTGTCCTTGGGTACTAAAGGCCTTGGAAAACCTTTAGGTAAGGTCCAATCATATTCTTGTTGATTAAGTTGCGGCGGTTCACAAGCAAATAAAAAGCTACTCAAAATAAGATAAGAGGCAGCGTGTAATGACCTAACTGTGGACAAGTTTAGTGCCATTCAAAAACATCTTGGGTTTTCAAGTTAGACATTAAAATGGAGCAACTATCTTGGCCTAATTGAAACAAACAAGAATCATTGTTTTGCATCGATATATTGGCAATAAGCCTATCTATGTGCATAACAAGTGTTGTTCCGTTATGCTTTTTATCCAACTGAAAGTCGACTCTATTGGGTTGTACACATTCACTTTGTGGAGAGCGCATAGTTGAAACAGCAGTGCACCCTAAACTGCCTAAATGAAATACCCAGTTTTTGTCAGAAGCTTGTAAATCTAATCGAAAAAATTTGTGCCCCGATCGCCAAGACCAAAACATGCTCGGCAGGTTTAACGGCGAAGGTTGCATTAAAGGGTTTTGATGATTTAACTCAAAAGGCACGGCAAGGGTAAAAGAAAGCTGTTTTGATGCATCAAGATCAACTGGCAATAAAAATTGCAGGGAATCATTGCTTTTAAGGGTTTCTGAAGCGCCAGAATCTTCTGGCACAGGTATATTTTCATCTTCTGATTTTGGAGCACAGTCATTCAAATTAGGTTGGATCAAGACCACATTATCTGTTTGCCAAGGTGTTGAACTTAATTGCGGTTCATAAACGGTCGCTTCGTCATATAATTTAACGTTACTAATAAAAAAGGCTAATTGCTGGATAGACCAAACTTGCTGATGACTGTCAAAGGCATTGCAATTTAGAGGGCTTCCATTGTGCCAAATTTCAACCTCTATACTTTCCACATCATTTAATCTAGAACAGCTACCCATAAACACAGTCAAAAAGCCTAATAACAAAAACCCCAAGGTTTTTTTTACCCCTTTGCTGGACAAAAAATTTGATCTATAGAGTCTAAAAGGTAAGGTGTAATCAGGCTTCATATTAATAGTGATAATTTTCATGGGATATTTTATTGGCGTCATAATGATACTGGCCATGGGGTACAGTCAAGGCGTTCAAGCACATGCAGAACATGATAAAGCCCGTTTTGTTGCCAATAACGGAGCAGATCATGGAAACTGTAACAATAGATTTAGACCATGTAAAACAGTGACTTATGCCTCACAAAAAGCGAATAAAGGGGATACGATTTTAGTGGCTCAGGGGGAATATATAATTGAATCTGAGCAAGACTTATTGTATTTCACTGGTCAAATTGTCCCCGTTTTGGGTGGGTTTAATCAAGTTGAACAATATCAGGGGCAAAATCCCGATACCTACCTAACCACGGTTTCAGGTGTGCCAGGGGAATACGCCGAACAACTGAGGCAACAAGGCTTTCACGTTATACGTGACACCAAAGGCTTAACAAAGTTAAGTTTACAAGGCAAAGGCCTTAACATTTCTCAATTACAATTGATGCAGAAAAAGCAAGCCAATAGCACATGTATTGACGGTAGCGCGGACGGTTTTGACTGCAATAACATGTCATTACTTGCACATATTCCTTTGTCTGACTTCCCCAGCAAGCCTACGTCAGCCAACGACATATGGGGGCATGTAGACCTAAATACTGAAAAAGAATACGCCATTATCGGGCTCAGAAATGCTGTGGCTGTAGTCGATGTCACGACACCCACTTCACCCGAAGTAATAGGGAGTATCTCAGGCTTGTCCTCCACTTGGAGAGATATCAAAGTGTACCAATATTTTGATACGTCCACCTTAAGATGGCAGGCCTATGCTTATGCCACCACTGAGGCCAATGAAGGTTTATCTATCATCGATTTAAACGATCTAGAAAATGGCATTTCAGTGGTGAGACGGCAAACCACAGACAGCACCGCCCACAATATATATATCAGTAATCTGGATTATGGGCTAAATATCCCTTTAGCCGGTCAAGTGCCTGCAGTACATATTTTAGGATCCAACAACTTTGCCGGTGCGTTCCGTTCGTACTCATTATCTGATCCTGAGACATTAGGATCGACCTATACTAACGCCTCCAGCACTCGAAACGATTACACTCACGATGCGACATCACTTACTATCAATGATGCACGAGCCCAAACCGACTGTGTTCAAGCCAATAATACCGACTGTTTGGTAATACTAGATTTTAACGAAGACAATCTCAGAGTGTGGGATCACACTGATAAAAATCAGGCCATTGAGCTAGGTTCAAGCTCGTACCCCAATGCTGAATATACGCATTCTGGTTGGTGGAGCGAAGATAAACAATATGTCATCGTTCATGATGAACTTGACGAACAAACACATGGTCTCAATACCACCTTAAACATTTTTGATATCAGTAGTTTGAGCACACCAACCTTAGTTGGCACCTGGTCTGGCCCGACTCGCGCAATCGATCATAATGGTTTTGTGCGCGGCAATCGTTATTACATGTCTAACTACGAACGCGGTCTAACCGTTCTTGATATTACCGACCCTAGCGACCCAGTTGAAGTAGGTTTTTTCGATACCTATCCCGTGTCAGACAACGCTGCATTTAATGGCGCATGGGGAGTCTATCCCTTTTTGCCTAGTGGCAATATTTTGGTGAGCGATATCAACAGCGGTTTATACATTATTCACGACCAAACATTAGAAAACGATACCGGTAATATCGCCTTTGATCCCAAACAACGCCAAGTAGATGAAGGCCAGAGCGTCAGCATTGTCGTCACTAAAACCGGAAATGGTGCCAGTACTGTCAGTTATGAAATAGTACCGGGTTCAGCTGGTTTAGAAGACGTGATGCTAACAACAGGTGAATTACAATGGACAACCAACGACACTCAGCCTCAAAATATTACCCTACAAACAAATAACGACGCCCTCGACGAAATCACCGAAAGCGTTTTTATACGATTATTCAATCCTAGAAATGGTGCCACCTTAGTGAATCCAAGCATCACCACAGTGCAAATCATCGATGCGTTACAGCAAGGTCAAATCGTATTTTCGACAGATGAGATAACTGTAAAAGAAACTGATGGATCAGTGCAGATAGCCGTAACACGTCAAGGAGGCAGTGATGGTATTGTCAATGTGGAATATGTTGTTAGCTCAGGCTCAGCAATACTAGGTACAGATGCCAATCCAGCCAGCGGCACACTTGAATGGTTAGACGGCGATAATACTGACCAACACATCGAGATATTCCTAATTGATGACAACGAAACTGAAGCACAAGAATCACTTGTATTAACTCTCACCGCAATTACATCAAACGCACTAGGCAATCAATCTACTTTACACATAGTGATCCGTGACGATGAATCAAATCAAGCACCTATAGCAACAGCCGGTGACGACTCTGAAGTCAATACAAGGCAAAACGTCACACTTGCTGGCATGGGCAGCGACCCCGAAGAGCAGCCTCTGAATTACCTGTGGCAACAAATATCAGGCACTAATGTCACAATCAACAATGAAAATAATCCACAGGCCAATTTTACCGCGCCAAGTACTGCTGGCACTTTGACGTTCTCACTTACCATCACAGATGATTTTGGCTTAGCTAGCTCTGATAACGTTAACGTGACGGTGATAGCATCAGTACAAACAACAGACACCTCATCTGGAGGCGGAAGCATAGATTACTGGTTACTTATCAGCCTATTATCCATAATACTCATAGGTAACAACATAATCAGTAGACCTCACAGGATACAAAAAATCTAAAGTAGAGAAATACTAAAAGTCACAAATCGAAGCCATGACAAATTGGCCAGTAACAAAATGCTAAACCTGATGATGAATACGCTCAAATAAAGAGCCAAGGTCACCATCGACGTACAATAATTAGGCAATTGAATTATAAATTGCCAATTCTTGCAATATCAGGCACGCCAAGGTGATGACAAGTCCCTAAAAACTGCTTATACTGCGCGTCGTTTTCGATATCAAGAATTCGAAAATAAGTTCAACACAGTAAATGGCCCTTTAGCTCAGTTGGTTAGAGCATACGACTCATAATCGTCAGGTCCCCTGTTCGAGTCAGGGAAGGGCCACCATTTTTCTGTTACAAATCATCGAGTTACCTCCACACCCGCCGACTTATAGATTTCGGGTCTCACTGAAACTCATCTGAAAAACCACCTTTTTACCAATTTTGTCCTCAGACACCCACTGTGGGATTTTGATCTCTGCCCATCACTGACGTACTCGGCCAGCGAACGTTTGCCTCAGCGCACAACAGCGGAGCTCTCAGGGTAGGTTTTGTGCCGGATCCCTGGATCCGTGGTAGGTTGCTGAGATTTGCACGTTTACGTTGTGGCACACTCGAAGTCAGAACACGATTATTTACCGATAAGAACAGTTTAACTAAAATAAAAAAAGGCCAATTCATGTTACTGAGATGACCTTTTCTGTTTGCTTTACAGCTTATTGGCCTTACTTAGCCAACTGCCACGTATTATCAGTCGGTCTTAAGACACCTTTATCTTTAATCGTTAAGCCATCCATCAGGTGGATGATATTGCGCGCGGCACTTTCATTACGCCATAGTATGTCGGTTTTACCGTCACCGTCATAATCGCCCATGTCGGCAATTTGCCAATCCAGGCTACCGACCGTGTTAATCAACTGACTGGTTTTAATCTGACCATTCTCCATCAAAAAGGCCCAGTTACGGCCATCGGCTTGATTACGCAGCACAATGTCATCCGTGCCATCACCATCTAAGTCCCCTGCACCAGCAATCGTCCAGTCTGTGCTAACCCGGTTTAAGGCATACATGTTGGCTATCTGGCCATTTTCCATTAGCCAGATACTGTTACCGCCCGTACGCTGATTACGCCAGATGACATCATCGGTACCATCGCCATTAACATCGCCTATCGCTACTATTTTTTCATTCAAGTCGGTGACCGTCACTGACGCTTGGTTAGTACCAATGCGCAGGCCATCCATCATGTAAAAATGGGTACGTCCCCTCACTATATCGTGCCACAGCACATCGCCTTTACCGTCGCCATTAAAGTCGCCGCTGCCAGCAAGCTCCCACTGCGGGGCATCAACATAGTTCAGGACTTGACGCGCCTTAATGTTTAGGCCATCCATTAAGTAGATGAAATTTAAACCCGTGATGGTGTTGCGCCACAAGATATCCGATTTGCCGTCGCCGTCGTAATCACCCTGACCGGCCATCAACCAACCATCGTCTTGTACTACATTAATCGGACGCGCTAGTTTTGTTTGGGTGCCATCCATCGCCCACAAGAAGTTCCAGCCTCGGGCACTACTGCGCCATAGCAGGTCTGATTTACCGTCGCCGTCGAGGTCGTTTTTGACTATGATTGTTCTAGTGGGGTCAAGAGGGAATGCATCATCGACATCCAATACACCGTCATTGTCATCATCGGTGTCAGCCGCCATACCCAAAGCGACACAATTTTCGTCACATGTGTTTGGTGCGCCGTCGTTATCGGTATCGAGTAAGTCACCAATGGAAACTGATGGGTAGGCATCGTTTGTATCCGCAAGACCGTCATTGTCGTCATCGCTATCGGTCGCGTTTGAGATGTAATCACCGTCGGTGTCCAGAGGCAAGCTTGATGCCCTTAAAGGGTCACTGCCCGCCGCTATTTCATCGAGGTCCAGATAACCATCACAGTCATCGTCAGTGCGTGTTTCATTGTGAATGCCGTTATTATCGGGGTCAGTGTTAATAGGTAAAACAATGCTATCAATCCACACCGAATCGTCACCGGCTGAGTCTGCGGAGTCTTTTATGTAGGTCCAACTAATGATGTGCTGACCAGCAGTGATAGGGTAGCGATAGAGCGCCCAGTCTTGCTCGCCACTATAGCGAGCAATTTCAACATCATCTACACTGAGAATTAACTTGTCATATTCCGCTTCTGTGGAGGTTTTAAGAACAAAACTTACATATCCGGCATTGAAGGTGCCCTGATAAGTCAAACTTGCAGAGCCACCATTTTCAAGGCCCGATACCTGATGGCTTTGACTGCCGGCATAGGAAGTAGTATTAGTTGCGTTCCATTTTGCATCACTATTGAAATCAGCCTGACAACTGAAAGCCTCGAAGGAATACAAAGCGAAATTCACATTGGCCGGTACATCGTTTACATCGTTGTCACTACTGCCGAATAAATATTCATCTAAAGCAGCAATGCCGTCACCGTCGTTATCCAGTAAAGCATCATCATTGTCTAGTGGATTTAAATCGTTAGCCAGTTCGTACTCATCTGGTATGCCATCGTCGTCATCATCAGAGTCGGCGTTGTTGCCTATGCCATCCAAGTCAGTATCAACTTGTTCAGTAACGTCATAAGGAAGTGCATCCAAATAATCTGGGATACTATCATCGTCACTGTCAATCAATTGTATTTGCTTGGGGATAAAGGAATCAATGTTTGTGCCATCGCCTGATTGGCCATACTCGTTCCAACCCCACGCCCAGAGTGTGCCATTTGATTTAATAGCAATTGAACCAGAGCCCCCTGCGCTGATAATTTGCCAGTCGCTCTCTGTACCAATTTGCACAGGTTTAGACTTTGGGGTTGTGGTGCCATCACCTAGTGCTCCATAATTGTTATTGCCCCACGCCCAAAGGGTACCATCCAAATTGATGGCCAAGGAATGAGATGGCCCTGCGGTCATATTCCGCCAGTTAGCTTTATTTCCCACCTGAATAGGGGTAGACCTATATTCTGTGGTGCCATCACCCAATTGGCCATAGTCGTTACCTCCCCAGGCCCAAAGGGTACCGTCAGATTTGATGGCTAAAGAATGTCCTTGGAATGATGAAATAGACAACCAGTTGGTTTTAATGCCAACTTGTACCGGAACACTTCTATTTGTTGTAGTACCATCCCCCAATTGGCCAACAGTATTCCCCCCCCACACCCAGAGGGTACCGTCTGTTCTAATAGCAAATGAGTTATTAACTCCTGCGGCAATACGCTGCCAATTTGTATCGCTGCCAATTTGTACTGGTAACTTTCTTTGTGTGGTGGTGCCATCCCCCAATTCCCCACTACTATTAGAACCCCATGCCCAGAGGGTGCCGTCAGATTTGATGACTAAAGAATGATCCCAACCTGCATCAGCACTCTGCCAGTTAGTGTCACTGCCAATTTGCACAGGTGCAGTTATAACATGAACGGCGCTATCAACCAGTCGACTTTTATAGTTCCAGCCCCATGCCCACAGAGTACCGTCAGATTTAATGCCTACAGAACGACTCATACCGGCTGAAATACTTTGCCAATTTGTATCGCTGCCAATTTGTACTGGTAACTTTCTTTGTAAGGTGGTGCCATCACCCAATTGGCCATCACCATTAGCACCCCATGCCCATAGTGTTCCATTGGGCCTGAGCGCTAACGAATAACCCATACCTTTCACAACTAGTTGCCAATCCCAATCTAGCGTTGGTGTAGCCTGGACAGGAAATGCAACTTTTTGAATTCCTTTAATGCCTAACTGTCTATCGCCATTATACCCCCATGCCCAAAGTGTTCCGTCGAGTTTAATAGCAAAACTAGAAGAATTTGCAACCTCTAAAGTGTTCCAGTCAACTTGTGAGCCAATCTGAACAGGTATAGTCGTTTGTTTTTCCGACCCATTACCAAGCTGTGCTTGATAATTTCCGCCCCAAGACCATAAAGAGCCATCCTGTTTGAGCCCTAAAGTGTAATGATAACCACCACTGACCTGCTTCCAATTATTATCATTGCCGATTTGTAGTGGCTTTCTTATATTTTCGGTTGTGCCACCACCTAATTGCCCATAATCGTTGAGCCCCCAGGCCCAAAGATATCCATCGATGTCTATTGCAAAACTATGGTAAAGCCCTATTCCAAGGTTTTGCCAATTATGACCAGTTCCGATTTGAACAGGTTCATAGCGATTAGTACTTGTACCATCCCCAAGTTGGCCTCCATTATTACGACCCCATGCCCACAATGAACCACTCGTTTTAAGTGCAATAACATGTTCTGCACCGGATAATACTGATTGCCAGTCATTGTCTGTACCAATTTGAACAGGTTCATAGCGATTAGTACTTGTACCATCCCCAAGTTGGCCAACAGTATTCGTCCCCCACACCCAGAGGGTACCGTCGTTTTTCATGGCTACGGTGTGACGGGCACCCGCAGTTACGTTATTCCAATTTGTGGCGGTACCAATTTGAACAGGTTCATAGCGATTAGTACTTGTACCATCCCCAAGTTGGCCTCCATTATTACGACCCCATGCCCATAAAGTTCCATCAATTTTTATTGCTAAGCTGTGCCCACCTCCAGCACTAACAATCTTCCAGTTAGCATCATTACCTACTTGAATGGGAATATCTTGGCCAGTATCTGTCCTTCCAATACCTAATTGGCCATAAGTATTTTGTCCCCAGGCCCAAAGTTCACCATTAGCCTTAATTGTAAGAGTTTGAAAACCATATGAAGAAACTTGCAGCCACTGCCCCTCCAACGATGCATTGACAGCAAAAGTCACCGACAACAAAACAAAAAACATGAAACAAGACTTCAAGCGAAGTTTAGAGAAGAACGTGAGCATTATTGGCATTCCTTTTTTACAACATAACAAGGAAACAACTTTTGAGAACTGCAGTGGGAGGGGTCGCCTATTCCATAGCGGTTCAATTATCATCCTGATACATCTTTTAATGATATTGATTAAGTTGCAAACATATTGAACGGCAACTTGTGGCTTTTTTATATGGTAAATTTTTTGTTAACTGTAAGCGAATATATGCAAATAAACAATAGGGTAATCGGGACGTTAAAGTGCATCATCTGTTGACTGCCCTTACTTAAAACCGCTATTGATAATGACACCTTAACGAATATAAAAAAGGCCAACTCATATGACTGAGATGACCTTTTCTGTTTGCTTTACCGCTTATTGGCCTTACTTAGCCAACTGCCACGTATTATCAGTCGGTCTTAAGACCCCTTTATCTTTGATAGTTAAACCATCCATCAGATGCACAATATTGCGCGCGGCATTTTCATTGCGCCACAAGAAGTCGGTCTTACCATCACCATCATAGTCACCCATATTGGCAATTTGCCAATCCAAGCTGCCGACGGTGTTAATCAACTGGCTCGTTCTTATTTGACCACTCTGCATCATAAATGCCCAATTACGACCATCCGCCTGATTACGCAGCACAATGTCATCAGTGCCATCACCGTCTAAGTCGCCAGCACCTGCAATGGTCCAATCTACACTCACTCGGTTTAATACATACATATCAGTTACTAAGCCATTTTCCATTAGCCAGATACTGTTCCCGCCCGTACGCTGATTACGCCAGATGACATCATCGGTGCCATCACCATTAACATCGCCTATCGCTACTATTTTTTCATTCAAGTCGGTGACCGTCACTGACGCTTGGTTAGTACCAATGCGCAGGCCATCCATCATGTAAAAATGGGTACGTCCCCTCACTATATCGTGCCACAGCACATCGCCTTTACCGTCGCCATTAAAGTCGCCGCTGCCAGCAAGCTCCCACTGCGGGGCATCAACATAGTTCAGAACTTGACGCGCCTTAATGTTTAGACCATCCATTAAGTAGATGAAATTTAAACCCGTGATGGTATTACGCCATAAGATGTCTGATTTACCATCTCCGTCGTAATCCCCCTGACCGGCCATTAACCAGCCATCGTCCTGTACTACATTTATCGGACGCGCTAGTTTCGTTTGTGTGCCATCCATCGCCCACAGGAAATTCCAGCCTTTTGCGCTACTGCGCCACAGCAAATCTGATTTACCATCACCGTCAACGTCATGTAGCACGCCTACCGACGTGGCATGCCAATTTACCACGTTTAACGGTAAATCACTGTTGCGATAACTCGCGCCTAGCTCGGGGATACCGGCAAGTGCCAAAGGACCCGTGACCCCAGATACCGGAGCTTGAGTGAACAAAAAGGCTCCCTCTGCGCCAAATTGACAGCTTCCACTACCATCAGCCAAGAGTTGAGTAAAACCTTGTGCACACACCCAAAAATCTAACACCGCTCCAGACAGACTCATTTTGGGCTTATTGGCAGGTAATACCGCCTGTATACCGATGGCGTCTAATATCTGGTAATCGTGACCCGCTAAACTCACTTGTTTAAAGCTGAGGATGTCAATAGTGTCATTATCAGGCTGAAGAATACCTTCAATAGTACCTTTGATTATAACGCCAGCAGTCCCTCTGTCATTGCCATCAAACGTGTATGAAAATTTGAATTCAGATGACTTCCCAAATCTCAACGGCTGATTATCAATATTGTCATTAATGCCATCATTATCGTCATCCGAGTCAGCGTTCATACCTAAGGCTACACAGTTTTTATCACAGTCATTCGGTGCACCGTCACCATCGGTATCGAATAACTCTCCAATCGCAACTAGAGGGAAGGCATCATCTACATCCAATACGCCGTCGTTATCGTCATCTAAGTCAGCGGCCATACCAAACACAACACAACTTTCGTCACAGTCATTGGGCGCACCGTCATTATCTGTATCCGTTAGTTCACCAATGGATAGCAGTGAAAATGCATCGTCCGCATCGGCAATACCGTCATTGTCATCATCTGTGTCTGCATTGTTGCCAATACCATCAGAGTCAGTATCAACAGATTCACTCGCATCAAGTGGCAGGATATCTATGTTGTCATCCGTTCCATCGCCGTCGGTGTCCCTCAATATGGGATTGGTTCCAACTACTATTTCATAACTATTCAGCCAGCCATCACCATCATCGTCAGTATCCGTCGCATTTGAGATAAAATCACCGTCGGTGTCCAGAGGCAAACTGCTGGCATTGATGGGGTCGCTGCCCGCAGCCATTTCATCGAGATCCAGATAACCATCACCGTCATCATCTTTATCGATATCATTGTTGATGCCATCAGCATCAATATCGGTGTTGACAGGTAAAACAATACTATCAATCCACACCGAATCGTCACCCGCTGAGTCTCCTGAATCTTTTGTATAAGTCCAACTAATGCTGTGCTGACCGGCTGTAATGGGGTAACGATAAATGACCCATTCCTGTTCGCCACTAAAACTGGCAATTTTGACCCCATCGACATTGAGAGTTAACTCGTCATATTGTTCTTCGGTGGAAGTTTTGAGCGCGAAACTAAAATAGCCAGCATTAAAGATAGTCTGATAAGTCAAACTCGCTGTACCACTATTCTCAAGGTCCGCAACCTGACAACTATTATTACCGTGATAAGCTCTACTGTTGGTGTTTTTCCACGCGATATCAGCGCTTAATTCGGTTTCGCAGTTTGACGCCTCAAACGAATAAAAAGCAAAATTAACATTGGCAGGAACATCATTCACATCGTTGTCATCGCTACCAAATAAATACTCATCTAATGCAAAAATACCGTCACCATCACGATCCAACAAAGCATCAGTTGCCACCAACGGATTTAAACCATTGGCGATTTCATATTCGTCAGGAATGCCATCATTATCGTCATCTAGATCTGAATGATTGCCAATACCGTCATTGTCGGTATCGGTTTGCTCATTCACATCGTAAGGAAATGCGTCCGTTGAATTAGGCACCCCATCTCCATCACTATCAATAAATATTAATTGTACCGGAGTATTTCGTTGTCTGGTTGTGCCATCACCCAATTGCCCATAGTAGTTATATCCCCAGACCCAGAGGGTGCCGTCAGCCTTAATAGCTAAAACACTGTAATTATCAAAGTAATTATTAGAGCTAGCTGTTTGCCAATTTATCGCGGATTGAATTTTTTGCGGTGTGTTTTTCGCTATTGTAGTGCCATCACCCAACGCTCCGCGCTTGTTTTCCCCCCATGCCCAAAGGTGGCCATCAGAGTTAATGGCAATAGAATTACCATTTCCAGCATTAACACTTTTCCAGTTGTTCTTATTTGTGATTTGGATTGGTGTATCTCTTGCTGTTGTTGAGCCATCACCCACTTCACCAAACTGGTTTCGTCCCCACGCCCATAAGGTGCCGTCAGACTTGATTGCCAAAGAATGAAGCCTCCCTGCACTAATAGTTTGCCAGTTAGTGTCGCTACCAATTTGAATTGGTGTATTGCTACTAATTGTGGTGCCGTCACCCAATTGCCCAAACTGGTTGCTCCCCCAAGCCCAAAGGGTGCCGTCTGATTTGATGGCTAAGGAGAGTGACTCACCCGCTTGAATACTTTGCCAGTCAGTGTCACTACCTAGTTGTACCGGAGCAATTTGTTGTCCGTAGGTGCCATCATCCCCTAAACCCGAAAAGGATCCCCAACCCCAGAGGCTACCATCTGCTTTAATGGCCAAAGAATGATTATGATCAGCACTAATCATTTTCCAGTTGTTATCAATGCCTATTTGTACGGGTGTATCTTTATTTGTTGTTGTGCCATCACCCAATTGCCCACGAAAGTTATCACCCCACGCCCAGAGACTGCCGTCAACCTTGATGGCTAAAGAGTGAACAGCTCCAGCGCTAATAATTTGCCAATTAGTATCGTTACCTAATTGAATTAGCTCCTGACTGTATCGCGAATTGGTACTGCGGCCTAATTGACCAGATTCATTATCTCCCGACGACCAGAGCGTACCATCAGCCCTTATTGCCAAAGAATGCGCTCCCCCCGACGCCACTTGCCGCCAATTCATCTCTAAATATGGAGTATCTTGAACGGGGTAGGTCGCTTTGCTCGCCCCCTCAAATCCTAATTGCCCTTCCCCCCAAGCCCAAAGGCTAGCGCCTGTTTTGATGCCGTAAGAATGATCGTTCGATGCTGTAATACTCTGCCAGTTTGTTTCGCTGCCAATTTTTACTGGTGTAAGTCTATTAGTCTCACTTCCATCACCCAATTGCCCACGGTTGTTGCGCCCCCACGCCCACAAACTACCGTCGATCTTTATGGCTAGAGAATGGTCTTGACCAACAGCAATGCTTTTCCAACTATTGTCACTACCTATTTGCACTAGTTCATTACGTTGTATGGTAGTGCCATCGGCTAATTCACCAGAGTAGTTACTTCCCCAAGCCCAAAGGGTACCATCCAATGTTATGGCTAATGAATGACTACTCCCAGCACTAATACTCTGCCAGTTAGTGTAGTTGTTATCACTTCCTATTAGTCTAGGGCTAGAAATGTAACCACCTTCTCCATGTTTATATCCCCAAGCCCATAAAGTACTATCAGTTTTTATGGCTAATGAATGACTACTCCCAGCACTAATACTTTGCCAGTTTGTTTCGCTGCCAATTTGCATTGGCGCAATCCTAGTCGTCCTAGTGCCATCACCCAATTGAAAATAGTAGTTATATCCCCAAACCCATAAGGTACCGTCGGTCTTAATGGCTAATGAATGATCACTCCCAGCACTAATACTTTGCCAGTTAGATTCATCGCCTATTTGTGTTGGTGTATGTCTGTCTGTCTTGGTGCCATCACCCAATTGCCCAGTTGAGTTATTCCCCCATGCCCAGAGTGTGCCATCTGATTTTACCGCTAAAGAGTGATATCCAGCCGAAATACGTTGCCAATCAGTGTCATTGCCTATTTGTATCGGGACATTATTTCCACTTGTAGTGCCATCCCCCAATTGGCCATTGCCGTTATAGCCCCATGCCCAGAGAGTGCCATCGGGCTTAAGTGCCAAAGAATGATGTGAACCAGTGGCTACATGCTGCCACTGTCCTTCAAGAGAGGCATTGGCCGCAAAGTTCGCAGACAACAAAACAAAAAACACAAAATAAGACTTCAGACGAAGCTCAGACAAAAACGTGAGCATTATTAGCATTCCTTTTTTACAGCATAACAAGGAAACAACTTTGAGAACGACAGTGGGGAGGAGGCGGTGCGCCTATTCCATAGCGGCTCAATTATCATCCTGATACATCTTTTAATGATATTGATTTAGTTGCAAACAAATTGAATGGCAACTTGTGGCTTTTATATATGGTAAACCTTTTATTAACTGTAAGCGAATGTAAGCAAATAAACAATAGGGGAATCAGGGCAATAAAACCGACTAAGAAAGCACCCTCATACCACCACCCTTTACGCTTCTAACGGTATCTTATATGAATAAGCACCATCGCTATTCATAACCTAAGAGGCACCTCCCATGACAAAATCCAACACAACAATTCCCAACACTACACCTTCCATCAACATACTTAAAATCTCAACATGCGGCAAAGTCACTCTGCCCGATGACCACACATTGACCTACAACATCGGCTACAACACCGACCAGAAAACCCTTCTTGTACGACTCACAGATAATGACACAGGCGGCCTGTTCTCTAACGAATGGATAGCCTTCGATGACATTGTAACCACCATCGAAAAACGCCCTACTCCAGACACAAGCTTCAACGCTCGGATATTCACCCCACTGTATACTTCCGCTAGTGCCAACAACGCCGGATTCCTTGCTGCGGCACTGAAGGCTGAAAACATCTTAGTGTCATTCAAAGACTCAAAGCGCTTGCATGATATGGGTGACATAAAAGCCTTTACGGACAGTATGCAGCCTTTGATTAAGGACAAGGTTAATTTGCATGATGTAGTGGCTGAACGTGATGCTGCTAAAGCAAAAGTACGTGCAGAAAACGAACGTAAACTCAAAGCCAACAGTAATAAAGCGGCCAGTAAATCCATTTCTAAGTAACCCCTCATATCGCCTACAAATTGTAGGTTCACATCACACAAAAGGTCCCTTTAGCGATATGCAACATTGTAGTTGTAGGCATAGTTGCGTCTGCTGATTGCTTTTGCTGACTGGACCATAGGAGAAATTCTAATGAATATTCCAATGAAACCAAGATATGTCGCTTACTTTCGGGTGAGTACACAAAAACAGGGCCGCTCTGGTTTAGGGTTGGATGCTCAGAAGCAAGCGGTAAAAGACTTCTTGCAACAATTCGGCGGTGAGTTGGTGGCTGAGTATATGGAAGTTGAGAGTGGTAAACGTCCCGACAGACCAGAGTTCACTAAAGCCGCTGACTATGCCGAACTTGCCAATGCGACTTTGTTGGTAGCCAAATTGGATCGGCTATCGAGGGATTTACACTTTGTAACTAGCCTGCAGAAGCGAGGCATACGGTTCAAATTGTGTGACTTGCCCGAGATAGACAATCTAACCATCCACATATTAGCTGCAATGGCTGAACATGAAGCAAGGATGATTTCCGTCAGAACCAAACAGGCGATGACAGAAGCTAAACGTAGGGGTGTGGTGATGGGCAATCCACAACTTTCACTTTTGCGTAATCGAGATGTGAGTAACGCCAATCAACAACGAGTCCAGACACAACAGGAATGGGTACAAAAGATTGGCAAGGTGATAATACATTTGGAGGCCACTGAAGGGTTAACCACCTGCAAAGCCATTGCCGAAACGCTTAACGAACGCGGTTTGACGACGTTAAGAGGTGCTGCTTTTTCGGTGCCCATAGTGAGTCGATTACGGCGGGTAACGAGACATGATTAGTACTACTGTCATTGTTGCCGCTCTGTTGCTGTTGGTCAGTCCCAAGAAGATGCAGCAGATAGTCATTGCGGCACTCATCGCTTTTGCCTTTCCACAGCAAGCGGGTATAGCCGTCATCATCGCAGGTACAGCCTACATGCTTCACTACCTTTTCATTCAGAAGAAGTAGCCACACCACTTAAAACAAACAGTAGGAGACAATTATGAAAATCCGCGCAATGGCGGAGGTTGGCGCTCGTCTGGAGAAAGCTGTAATGGCTAATCTGGATGAGTCACTGACGCCGCGAGAAATCTATAATGCATATGAAGAAGTTGCCATATCCATTTTAGACAGTGAGTTTGATGACTACCCAGAAGATACACTTGAGCAATATCTTAGGACCTTTCTGTATCACAAGGAGCTGGACTTGGGTTTGGATATTGAGTCTGGTGATGGTTGACTAATGGACCTGAGCATGGACGCTTGGATTTTGTTAACTTTTGATGTCACATACATACATACACATTGTTGTTTGTAATTCGCCATATTTTTATTACTATAATTTCCAACCAGTTAACCATACCTAAACTAACAAGGTTCTTATGAATGACGAAATAGCAATAATTTTAACTCGATTAGAAGTAGAAGAGTTTTGGTATTTAGACTCAATGAGATACTCAGTCACGCTCGATGAGGCAGCCTTGGCATGTGTCGGTATTACGTCCCTAAATAGTGAAGGTGAAGAAGACCAAGACACAACGTATGGAGAAGTCCTTCATACTTCACTCCTAAGAGTTATGAATAGTAATATTGGGAAAATAAAGCGCAAAGAACTTGATTCCCACATACTTTCAATTACAAACAAAATGGTAGAAGTGCGCGAGATTTACATCAACATGCGCGAAGATTTGAAGGAAAAAGATAAAACTCTTGAACTAGATGATTTTAAAACTCAAGAAAAAGGTCGGCCGTATGTTACCCGAACAAGTGTGCATGCATGGGTGGCTAAGCACCTACAAAAAAATCTTGTGGGCTGGCAGATAAAACAAGCGGAAAATCAAACGGGAAACGAGAAATTAGTCGATGTAAAACCTGACCGCGATCCCCCCATCGCTAGCGCTAAAAATCAAACACTGGTTATTGGTGCATTAGCACAGCTTTGGGTAACTGCAGTAGGTGCCCCAACCGCTATCACTAAAGGTGACAAGCAGCCAAATGCAGACGGAATGGCAAAAATAGTCGAAAAATATTTAGATGATATGAAGGTGAAAAAGCTTACATCTAGTTCAATTCGTCAGATTATATCGCCGTGCATTAAGGCATTAAACGAATCTGATGGGGTCGATTCACAAGAGTTCATCAAGTGCGTTAAAGATGGCCTGCAACGAATTGAGGATGAATCTCCTATAAGACGGTAGCGCCTAACATTCACATTTCTGACAGGTTTTCAATAAAAATGACAGGCTGTCAGAACTTCTCACCTTTATCATCCATTGTGCCACCTCCTTAAGCAGAAAGAAGTGAGTAACAATGGCAAATGCCCCTCATACACCGCTATTAAAAGCCGTTCCTAGTTCGACATCACCCCTAAAAAGCCCTAAACCGGCTTCAAAAGAGAATGGAGTGACAAGCATACAAGGTGAAAAACCCAAAACTTCAGCACGCGACATAAAAGTTCCGTCAAGGAAGTTGTCGCATATCAAAAGTCCTGTCCCAGTTGCAGAAACTGAAGACACATCTATTGAGCCAACGACAATAATCGAAGGTGACACAGCTTCTACTGCATTAGCCCTGCAACCGCAAGACAAACCCAAGTTAGACATGTCGGAGAAAGTGCCAGATGAGAAATTTATAGATGTAGATTCGAATAACCAACCGCTGAAAACTATGATTAATGTGGCCATCATGCTTGCTTTTTATGGCATTACGGTTCGCTATAACGTTATTAAAAAAGACTACGAGATAATTATTCCTGGACAAGCATTTTGCCCAGATACAGCAGCGAATACCTCATTAACAGTCTTAGTTAGCCTAGCGGCGCTTAACGGGATCTACTCAGGTAACTTTGAACGCTATGTCTATGCCTTAGCCAGCAATAATTCATTCAATCCTGTTATGGAATGGGTAGGTTCGAAACCATGGGATGGCAACGACCGAATAACTGACTTAATAAACACAATTACGACCGAAGACCAGAATTTTTCGCTGTGTCTAAAACAGATATTAATAACCAAGTGGTTGTTGAGCGGTATGGCTGCAGCTTCAATGCCAAAAAGTTTTGCTTGTAGAGGGGTGCTTGTTCTACAGGGCCCTCAAGGCTTAGGCAAGACACGTTGGGTTAAAAGTCTCGTAGGCGATGCGGCTCTTTGTGATGAGGTAATGAAGTTAGATCACCATCTTGATGCCAGTAATAAAGATTCGATTATTAATGCTATCCGGCACTGGATTGTAGAATTGGGCGAACTTGACTCTTCGTTAAAGAAAGATATCGCAAGACTTAAGGGATTTATCACAAATGATAGAGACAAGCTACGACTCCCGTATGATCGCAAAGAAAGCGATTACCCAAGAAGAACGGTATTTGCAGCCACGGTTAATGCCGGTGACTTTCTTGTGGACCCGACCGGAAACACGAGGTTTTGGACACTACCTTGCACAGCGATTAATTACGAACATAAGATTGATACGCAACAGTTGTGGGCTCAGGTATATGTGCTGTTTAACAAAGGCGGTAAGGATGCGCAGTGGTGGCTGACGGCTGAAGAACAAGAGCTGTTAGAGGACTGCAACAGCGCGCATCAGATCGTTAACGCAATATCTGACCAACTTGCAGCTTCACTCGATGTTGATGCCCCTCAAAAGGAATGGCGCAGACGCTCAGCCACTGAGGTATTGCAGCAAATAGGTATAGATCGCCCTACTAATGTTCAAGCAAGAGATTGTGGCACTTACCTTCGACAAACGTTTGGTGAGCCCACACGATCGCAAGGCAAGAGTCGATGGTTGACACCACCTAACATCGATAAGGATATGGCCGAAGCACGAGAAAAAGAAGAAAACAGACCAAAACAGACCGATTTTGGGCCTGATTACATCCCAGGTGATGATGAATATTAGCAGCAATAGGCTACCCCTTGTCTCTGATGTAGACGGGGGTTTTACAAAACCTGCCTCCCCGCCCAGCATTTTTCTCATCATCATGTATGGCATGAAATTCTGCCGAACGCTAAAAAATGGTGGGGGTGGGGGTGGGGATGCAAGTCACGCAAACTTTTTTGTCCAGACAGAAAGCGCCGCGGCTTTTTTCGGCATCTGTGTCCGACTGGTTGTCAGCTGTTTTTTGTCGTTTCCGCTACCCCACCCCCCACCACTTGGCCAATTACTTAACTATATAATTAAAAAAGGTATATCTATGAATAACAACTTTAATGATTTAAACGAAGTCACTGAACAAGAGCTGTCCGAGAGTGTTAATGACATGATCAAAGACATCGTTGCTGAACGCATACCAGAGCTTAAGCCAGATACCGAATACACCGTTAAGCAGATATTTAGTGCCCATTGGGAATTGTTTGAAGTCCAATTTAGACGTGATTTAGGAGGTATGGTTAGCATTTTGGTACAACAACAGTCTCTTCCCCTTAAACATGTTGGTAAGGATTCTTCGAATGCAAATATGTATACAATTAGTAAGCCATAAGGAAACCACCATGCCCATTCTAAATCTAACTCAAGCTATGATGAATAAGCTACCAAAATGCCCTGATGGCAAGTCGCGAATAGAGCTTTGTGATGCCGTAGTCAAAGGCTTATACGTTGAGGTCAGAACTACCAGCACCGTTGGCAGCTATTACCTCCGCTATAAGGACTTTGACGGTAAGACATGTCATCGAAAGCTGGGTAGCACAATGGAATTAAAGCTGATCGATGCCAAAGAGCGTACTTTAAAATTAAAGGCCGAGATAAGCAACGGCAAAGACCCTAAAGAGGAGACGTTAAAAAGGAAATCGATTCCAACGTTTGCCGAGTTCTTTGAAGATAAATATCTACCATTTGCTAAACAACATAAACGTACTTGGTCGAACGATGAACAGATGTATAAGACTCACCTCAAGGGCGAATTTGGCCACCTGAAACTATCAGCCATCAAACGTGAAGCTGCTCAAAAATTCCATTCAGGGTTAAAACAACAGGGTCTTACTGGAAGTACTTGCGATCACTATCTAAAATTGTTGCGCCATGCACTAAACCTCGCCGTTGATTGGGACATAATCGAAAGCAACCAATTGGCTCGCGTTAAGCTGTTTAGAGAGTGCAATCAGATTGAGCGTTACATGAATGATGCTGAGTTGGCTGGACTGCTCAAGGTGCTGCATACCGATGAGAACAGGTCTGTAAGCAACCTAGCGTTATTCCTATTGGCTACTGGTGCTCGTAACAATGAAGCCAGACAAGCTAAATGGGACGACATTGATGTGGTGAACCGCTTATGGCAAATCCCTGCTGTAAACTCGAAGTCGAAGAAGATACGCAATGTACCTTTGAATGATGCAGCCATTGAAGTACTGGCCAAGGTGGACACGCAAGATGAGTTTGAATATGTGTTCGTTAATCTCAGAAGCGGTAAACCTTATGCTTGCGTTAAAAAGACTTGGCATCGGCTGAGAGCTGCTGCAGGCCTACCTAAGTTACGACTACATGATCTGCGTCATCAGTTCGCTTCCATGTTAGTGAATGCGGGAAGAAGCCTCTACGAAGTACAGCAGATATTGGGTCATTCTGATCCGAAAGTGACTGAGCGCTACGCCCATCTCACACCCAGCACCCTGCAGCAGGCGGCCAACTCGGTGTCACCGCGACTGGGCCGACCCTCGGTCATCTGAGGGCACAATCTGGAGCCAGAACTAGCCACTACGGGACTTTTGGGGGCCAAGGATGGCAACACCCCTGACTGGATTTAGCGCTCGACAGCGGAGGACTGTAACGCACTTTAGCAACGGGGTTTTTAGTACCTGTATAACGTGGGCGGGGAAGATCATGAGGTATACTAGTGATCCCCTTTTACGTGCAAAAACTAAACCGAGTAGATTTTACTTGTGGTTGGGATTTGTAGGCATTTGGAAAGGACGTTCACTCATCTCGTTAAATAATGATGGAGCCTAAAAAACTCCGACATCATCAACTGAAAATAGGCCCCAGCCGTTGTACCGCCTGAAAAGGTGGCCAAATTTGGCTGCACTCGCTCACTTCAGCATTTTGCTGGGGTGGGTGGGGACGCAGTTTTTGCAAATTTTTTTTCATGCAATAAAAATCAATATAATGATAATTTGGTTTTTCTTTGAGGCAGCAATAGGTAATCTGTTACAGAGGTGATAACTTTATAATCATGGACCATTTTTAAATAGTATTAATTTATTGTTAAGCTTTATTTATGCGATAAAAATTTTTAGAAACATGACAGATGGTTAAGAAATTAAGGGTAATGGATTTGCTTGATGTAAAGTGATGATTAGGGATAAATATGAAGATAATTCGTTTCTTAGTTTTGTTGAGCTTGTTTTCAAGTTCTGGTTTTGTACTATTACCGCTAGCTTACGATTCAGCATCCTTTCTTATATATCAACACTCCAATGAAGCCATTGTCAGGATGCATATGCGTTTTATTCCTGATGCGAAATATAATATTGAGTTGCGAAACGCTATCGAAAAAGACGAAATCGATTTAGCAAATCAAATCCATGAAATCGGTAATGAACAAAACGTAGTGTTTGATGATGAGCTACTAAAAATATTAGAAGGCAAGAATTCTTCGTGGTCAGCATTCACCCGAAATGGCAGAGATGCTTGGAATGGCGCCAGTAGCGGCAATGTTGCATCAAGTGCTGGTCTTGCCGGAGCAATAGCTTCAGATATTAGCGGGATTAGTGACTTCAGGGATTTAGCCAACGAACTTTATGCTTATCCAGATTATGACTCTTTCACAGTAGGTCTATCTTTGGTGGGGATCTCCGCAACGGTTTTAACTGTTTTTTCATTAACTAATGGTGGAGTATCTGCAATCCCTGGTATCAGCACACGGATTGGTACCACAAGCTTGAAGGTTATTCGGACCTCGGGCAAATTATCTAAAAATCTTGAGAAAGTTTTTACAAACCACACTGAAAAAATCATCAATAAACAAGCGATAGAAAACTTGTCTTTGAAAATTAATGCTTTTGATTTTGCCGATACTCAAAAGTTGAATGAGTTATCTACTCTCGCAAAAAACACCATAAATGTTAAAGCCATCAGACCTTTAAATGGCGCCTTGAATGACATTAGAATTATTAGAGGAAATTCGGGATTTGTCGGGCTTTCACGAGGTTTATCGGTAGCTGACGATCTAGCCGATTTATCAAGATTAAAAAAACTTTCCGCTGTAACTAAGACTAAATTTGCAGGAGCCTTAACCTTGGCGCCAAAACTTGCAAAACCTATCTATAAGGTCTTATGGGTATTATTAGAAGCGATAACCTTTCTACTAGGTGCAGCAATTTGGCTATTGAGTGCATTGCTTTACGTTTTCAAGATTGTTAGGTCAACTATATTAAGCATATTTAAATGGTTTAGATATCGAGCGGACTAGATGATATTGAGCACTGTCAAGTTACCGGGCTCGGATGAATTGAATGGTGAATTAGCTACCGATGCAAAATTTTAGACGCAACTGTCAGCGCCGATGTAAACCCGCAGATATTTGCCACAGAATAAATATCTATCACCTCTGGAAAATAGCCCAAATTATACCCGACGGGCGGCAATCAGCGATTGCAGTCATACAACTGACACGTAAACGCCTTAGCTTACTCACTCTGGACTTTTCAACTATACAGGGTAGTCTAGTTTTCAAGATTGTCGGCCTTGTAAGGTCGCACTAATAAACGATTAGCTGTCAAAGAGGGAACGAGTGAACTTCAATGAATTAGGTATTAAAGATCTTCTTCGTCTTCAATCATCGGTCATCGATGAGCTGAAAGATAGAAGGGTTGTTCGCACCAAGAATAATCCACTCGGAGATTATACTGAGTGGCTTGTGG
>NZ_PJCF01000078.1 GCF_002835935.1 Paraglaciecola sp. MB-3u-78
TTGTGTACGCCCAGCATGGGCACGAACTAATGAGGTGAAAGTCCTCTGTAGGAAGATCACCGTTTATATAACTTACCGTTATTAAACGTTAACTACTAGCGAATGGCAAGGGCTTAGCCGCGAGGCTTGGTCTGGAGGAAGCCGGACGCAAATTTGCGAGCTGATGAACAAGAACATCATATGAGGCGTAGGCTAGAGGTGAGTTGGCACAAGACGACGAAACCACGTGATCTAATGGCCACCGTAAATGATGCAGCAGTGCA
>NZ_PJCF01000079.1 GCF_002835935.1 Paraglaciecola sp. MB-3u-78
ATAATCTCCAATGGCTATCAGTGAGAACGCATCATCTGCATCGGTAATACCGTCATTATCATCGTCAGTGTCGGTCACGTTTGATATAAAGTCACCGTCAGTATCTAGCGGTAAACTGCTATTGACTAACGGATTTGTTCCGGCAGCAAGTTCATCTGCATCTGAATAACCATCGTTGTCGTCGTCAGTGTCAGCTGCCATGCCAAGGGATATACAAGCCGCATCGCACTCATCCGGTGCACCATCATTATCAGTATCAAC
>NZ_PJCF01000080.1 GCF_002835935.1 Paraglaciecola sp. MB-3u-78
GAGGCCTGAAATGATAAAAACCATTTCAATTAAGAGCCTGAATATATGTCAGAACTAAGCCCTTTTAGACTGCCTTCAACACAACAGGCTAGCGGTAGTAAAAGATTAACAACGTAATTTGTGCTGAAAATCAGCACGAAGGGGCAGGTATTGCGTTGACATCTCGGGAGCGTCCATATATGTCCTTGTAATTTTCAGGTGTCTTCTTTAGCTCTTTCCATAGTCTTATTAATCAAGCAACTTGACCCCCTAGCCTTT
>NZ_PJCF01000081.1 GCF_002835935.1 Paraglaciecola sp. MB-3u-78
ACCTGAACTGACTGAAATCACCGAGGCTGTGCCTGCTATGGTAGACTTGGCAGGCAATCCTGTGGTGCCAAGAGATACCACCTTTACCTCGGCCAATGGCCCTGACGTTGTTAATCCTACCCGGCTGCTTATCAGTGTGCTCGATAACGCCGTCGACGTGCCTACCAATCCTGTTATTGAGTCACTGTTTAATGAGCCCATTGACCCTGTTAGTATTACTTCGGCCATCCGTTTGTACGATACT
>NZ_PJCF01000082.1 GCF_002835935.1 Paraglaciecola sp. MB-3u-78
CACTGATAGCCATTGGAGATTATGTTGATACTGATAATGACGGTGCACCGGATGAGTGTGATGCGGCTTGTATATCCCTTGGCATGGCAGCTGATGCTGACGACGACAACGATGGTTATTCAGATGCAGATGAAATTGCAGCCGGAACAAATCCGTTAGTCAATAGCAGTTTACCGCTGGATACTGACGGCGATTTTATCTCAAACGTGACCGACACTGACGATGATAATGA
>NZ_PJCF01000083.1 GCF_002835935.1 Paraglaciecola sp. MB-3u-78
TAGCAGGCTGACGCACGAGCCTCGTTGCGGGATCTTATTTGTGTTTATTAATCGCAATAAAACCATGATCCGCACGCTCGCCTATGATGGCACAGGATTTTGGTTGATGACCAAGCGTTTATCTAAGGGTAAATTTCAATGCTGGCCCACCGTTAATTCACCTGTTCATCCGTTTGAGGCCAGGCAGTTGCGTCAACTTCTAAGCCCCGTCAA
>NZ_PJCF01000084.1 GCF_002835935.1 Paraglaciecola sp. MB-3u-78
TGTTAGTCGAAGAATGGTCAATGAGTGGGTTGCCAAGTATCTCAAGGGTGGTATCAGCGCCCTTGAAAGTAAAAAACCATCGGGAAGACCCTCTCTATTGTCCTCCCAGCAAAAAGCCGAGCTGATCGATTACATCGAGAAACAAAGTCGGTCTGCAAGTGGGGGACGTCTAAACGGTGAAATGCTGCAAAGCTATATTCAGCAGG
>NZ_PJCF01000085.1 GCF_002835935.1 Paraglaciecola sp. MB-3u-78
TAGCGTATGTGACGTTTGAGAGCCCAAAAAAACCTTGACACCATCTTGGTAGAGGTAAAATTGGTTATTACTGCCTGTCGACCATGAGAGAGCTAAATCGCCTTCATTCTGGGTTGAGCTGGATGTTAAGGTGATGGAGCTTTGCGCTAAACTTGAAAATAAGAAGAGTGTTAGCAGTAAAAATAAACGCTTTAAAAGCATTA
>NZ_PJCF01000012.1 GCF_002835935.1 Paraglaciecola sp. MB-3u-78
CAATTTAATGGGTTGTCGCTAATTGTCGAGCAGCAGCTTGATGCCGCGTTAATGTCAGGGGCACTGTTTATCTTCACTAATCGCACTCGCAAACGCCTCAAAATACTGTATTGGGACAACACCGGTTTAGCGATGTGGAGCAAGCGTTTAGAAAAAGAGATATTTAAATGGCCAAAGAGTACACAATCCTCAATTAGTTTGAGCGAACAGCAACTCAATAGTCTGTTAGGGGGCTTTGATATTCATGGCCATCAGCCGCTATTTTATGCGTCTGCAGGCTTATAATATTCGATCATAAGTAGGGAATGTCGATCACGATTTAGTCTAAGTAAAAACAACAGCTTAGGTATGTATTACGGTAAAATACATGCCATGAAAACAAAGACCGACAAGCCCAATAAAAAGATAGAATTGCTCCAGCGAAAGCATGATGAGCAAGGTTTAACGGTGGCCGAAAAAGATAACTTAATTGCGTTTCAACAAACGCGTTTAGCCTTTTTAGAAGAGCAGTTCCGCTTAGCTAAACACAAACTCTTTGCCAGTCAAAACGAAGCCCATCCTGGACAAGGTAACTTGTTTAATGAGACAGAAGAAATTGCAGAGCTTGAGCTTGAAGAAGACAAGAATGAGCCGCCCAAAGATAAACCTAAACGCAAGCGAAACACCCAGACCTTTGACGAGCATATTACCCGTGAAGTCGTGATACACGATATTGATGAAGCGGATAAAGTATGCGCATGCTGCCAAGGCGAGCTGCACTGCATGGGCAAAGATGTCACTGAGAAATTGGTGTTTGTGCCAGCCACCACTAAAGTGGTTGAGCATCATCGTTTAAAGTATGCCTGTAGAGGATGTGAGCAAAACGGCACGCACAATACGTTTAGACAAGCCCCACCGGTACCGAGTATTTTACCCAAAAGCTATGCGACCCCGAGCTTGTTAAGCCAATTGATTATCAGCAAATATCAACATGGCTTGCCATTGTATCGCCAAGAAGTGATTTTTAAGCAATTGGGCATTCAATTATGTCGTCAAACCCTGTCGGATTGGCTGATTAAAATCGCCAACGTGTACATCCTATACTTTACGAATACTGGCATAAAATATTGCTGACACAGGCCGTGGTTAAAGCCGATGAAACACAGCTGAAAGTCATCAAGGATGACAACATCAAATCCTACATGTGGGTGTATAGCTGTGGGGCAGATTCACCTGCCGGTAATCTGCAAGGTGGCACGTTGCAAAAAGAGATTGCGCCGAATATTGTCTTATATGATTACCAGCCTTCGCGAGCAGGAAAATGCGCGGTAGACTTTTTACAAGATGCAGACGCCAAGCATTACACTGGCTATTTACAAGTGGATGGCTACGCAGGCTATCATCAATCACATGCACATTAGTGGTGTGCATGGCGCATCTACGACGCAAGTTTACCGAAGCACAAAAGGCGCAAAGTCAAAACAGTAAAAAAACCGGTAAGGCTGACTGAGCACTGAATCACATTCAAAAACTGATCAAAGACTTACCTATAAAAGAGCGCTATCGCATCAGACAAGAAAAGTCTGTGCCCTTACTCAATCAATTTAAAACGTGGTTGGATAAATCCGCGCCCAATGTGTCACCTGAAATCCTGCTTGGCAAAGCACTCAGCTACGCGTTAAACCAGGGGCTAGAGCCATCCGTTATTGCGATGATGGTAGGCTAGATATCGATAATAATCGAAGTGAAAGAGCGATAAAGCCCTTTGTGATGGGCAGAAAGCTTGGCTGTTCAGTCAAACTGCCAACGGTGCCAATGCGAGTGCGACGCTTTATTCTATTATTGAGACCGCTAAGGTCAACGGCCTCGTGCCATATGATTACTTGATGCATGTGATGAACCAAATAACAGCCGGAAATACCGCCCCAGAAAAACTACTACCTTGAGACGTCAATCTCAGCTAGTGTGGTTCTAATGACGGACACTTACATTCCGCTATAAACTAAATTTTTTCCCAATAGAGCGATTATTGTGAGTAATGAATGAGTATGCTCGCAATAATCGACATTTCTCTAACGTAAAAGAATTTCGACAACATATTCGTCACTTTTTTAACGTCACCCTTCCCGATATTGCTGACACACTAAACAGCTGGATAATCGATCACTTTCAGGTATTGCTCAAGGTTATGCTGATGTTCTCAAGCAACTCACGGGGACTTATTAATTAGCGGCTCGTGTATTGAGTATTTCTATCTGTTTAATTGATAAAAAGCCCGTGTCCACATTTCGTATCACAACTAGAAAAAGAGACCACTATGAGTCGTCATTTTGAACAAGCCGAAGGCTTAACGGAACATCACGATCCAGCTACCCATAAGTTTGTGTTCAACCAAACTATGTTTAGAATCAAAGACCCCGTGCGTACGCTCAAATTTTACACCGAAGTATTAGGCATGACGCTGATCAAACGATTAGATTTCGATAAAATGAAGTTCACGCTATATTTCTTGGCATCGATTCCGCCAGAGCAGGTCAATGATTGGTCGAGCGATAGCAACCAACGCATTGAGCAAACCTTCAGCCGTCCCGCCATGCTAGAGCTTACGCACAATTGGGGCGATGAGAGCCACGACAGTGTGTCTTATCATAGTGGAAACGAGGAGCCTAAAGGCTTTGGTCACATTGGTTTTGCTGTGCCTGATATCGATGCTGCGTGCAAACGATTTGAATCTTTAGGGGTCGAGTTTAAGAAAAAACCAAACGATGGCAGCATGAAAGGCATTGCCTTTATTAAAGATCCAGACGGCTATTGGATTGAGATTTTCACACCAGCCCGTCTGCCTGATTTATTAGGCGAGCATTTGTAATAAATACTAATAAATACTCGCCAAGGGTTCGCTCAAATAGGGATTAGGGATTTGAAATTTATTTATCTTCTCGTTCTTGCTTGGGCAAGTATTTATAACCATTGATCATGGAGGAAACTAAAGCCGTTTTTTCTTTACGTTCACTAATAATGACCCCTATGATATGAAGAGGGATCAAGAAGCATAAAAAGTAAAAAGTATAAACATGAGCAGTGATGAACGGCGTTCTAACTTCACGCATGGCCTGATAAGCTTGCTCGTCAACATTCTCTTTAGAGTAAGGCTTTATAAGTTCCAGTTTGCTGCTGTCAATGGCGATGCTTTTGACGAAATATTGCCCTAATGGCGGATAGTAAATATCAGTTCCGGCGATAAATAAGCCACTCACCATTTGAACACACATTGAAAGCAGCAGTGCACCTACCATTAGCTTACCTAATGGGTTGTGTCCTTTATGTTTTTTATCGGGTTGATGTTTAAGCTCGGCTAACTCGGCAGTAAAACCTTTTGCAAAAGGTAAGGTTTTGCGCCAACGCTCGTAACCCTTGCCGAAGAACCCCATTCCAATTCGTATAATTAGATTGATTGCAAATACATAACCTGTGATGACATGAATAGTTTTCAGTAAAACTTTTCCATCATTACTTATACCTAAGGTACTCGCATTGAAAATAATTAGCCCTAGCACTATGAGCAGCATGACGACTGACACATTAATCCAGTGAAAAAGTCTTAGATATTTACTCCACACATAGACTTGTTGGAATTGACGGTTCATGTAACACCTCATTGTAGTTAGAAAATACATCGTTTTTTAGTTTAAGCTTGCTCAGTGTCTGAAGTATTGATCTACAGCATGAACTCACCTTTCATATTGGTTTCTAGTCGATTAGCAAGCGTCCCATCATAGTCAGCCTCAATAAAGACGATTTAAAATCCGTTATCTAGCGTTAATATTTTTTGTTTATGTTAATCATTGAACGGGTAGCTGAATGACAGCCTCAAAACCCCTTGTAGAGTCACTCGCTGGTGACAAGAATGTCATTTGTCCACCGATACCTTTTACTAATGCCTCTACAATGGCTAAGCCAAGCCCTGAGCCTGAGGTACTGCTAGATGCACGAAAGAAACGCTCATGCAGACGTTTTAACTGTTCAGCCGTTAAGGAGTCACAGGCATTCACAACACGCAATTCACCCATATCGCTTAGCTGAATATGGATAGGCTCATTCGTATCTCCATGCTTAACCGCATTCTCAATCAAATTCTTAGCCAAAATATAGAAGGCATCTGCGTCTATGCAGGCCATAAGCGCTTGCTCAGGAAGCTGCATGCTAATATTGAGTCTGCCCGACCGCAAATACTCATCCACAATCAGTACCAATAGCGCACTTAAGTTTTGAGGTTTATCGGTAAGTAGCCCGCTACTATCATCTGCTTTAGCGAGTTGTAAAAGTTTATCGGATAAGCTCACAAGATGATTCAGGGTGATAACCAACTGAGCTGCTTTTAGGCGCGAAGCTTCATCACTTGATGTTTTTTCTAAGCGCTGAGTCTGCGCCATCATGGTTGCCAGTGGAGTGCGAAGTTCATGGGCGGCATTAGCAGTAAAATGACGCTCTGTTTTAAGCGCAGTTTGTACGCGCAGCATAAGCTGGTTAACGGCTTGCGTCATTGGCTCAAGCTCAAGTGGAAGATGCTCAGGAACGATAGGAGTGAGATCGCCAGCGCCACGAAGGGCTAATTGCTTACCGTATTGTTTAATCGGATTAATCACTTGGCGCACTAAAAAGACAGCCATCAACAAACACATCGGTAATAACACCAATAAGGGAATGGTCATGATCAATAAGGTGTGTAAAACAGCCTCTTGACGATGAGATAGTGGCTCGGCCACTTGTATAAAGTAGGTCCCTTGAACGGCTGAAACGGTAAAAATTCGAAATCCATCCTGACTTTCAAAACCATCTCGAAGGGCAAGACTGAACTTATGTTGCTGAGCCGTATGTGATTGCAATAAGACTTGGTTGGAGGCGTTTCTTACTTGATAAGTTAAGCGTTCTTTGTGAGCGCCTAATGCAGGTAGATGTTGCAATAATTTCGATTCTTCGCGGTTGTAAATCTCAACTAACGCTAGGGGTAAGATCCGCTCTGCGGTTTCTTGTAAGGCACTATCAAAGGTTTTGTTAAGTTCTTTGTGCAACTGTATGGTTGCAATGGATAATCCGAGCACCCACAAGCAAGTAACCACAACCAGAAGACGCAAAACAAGCTGTTTTTGTAAGCTTATCGATTTCATTGTCGTGACATCCGGTATCCCATTCCTCTTACCGTTTCAATGCATCCTTTGCCTAACTTTTTGCGTAAACGGCTAATATATACCTCAATAGTATTACTTTCGATTTCAGCACCAAAGGCATAAAGAGCATCTTCTAAGCGTGCCCGGGTCAGCAGCTGTCCTGGTTTTTGTATGAAGGTTTCAAAAATAGCCCACTCACGGGATGTTAGCTCGATTTGCTGCTTTTTCACGTAGACGGTTCTATCTGCTAAATTCACAGACAACTCGCCCAATATAACATTCGGGTTGGGGTTCCCGCTGTAGCGTCTTGCCACCGCACCTACGCGCGCGGTCATTTCATTGAGATCAAAGGGCTTAACCAAATAGTCATCTGCCCCTGCATTTAGCCCGCTAATACGATCCGCTATCTGATCTTTAGCTGTCATAATAATGACCGGTAGGGAGGTGCTTGTTTTTCTTAATTTTTGTAATAAATGCAATCCAGAGCCGTCAGGTAACATCAAGTCCAATAACAACAAATCATATCCCGTGCTGCTTAAACAGCTTTCGGCCGCCTCTATGCGCGTCACCCAGTCAACAGCGTAGCCTTCGTCCTGTAATTGATCACGGATCGCTTCGCCAAGACCTTCTGTATCTTCCAATATGAGTATTCGCATAATACGTCCTTAAAAAAACCAGCTTAGTCCTTTTTTCTGACAGTAGCCTGAATGGTTTTTGTTTTCTTCAGCAATATTAAAAACTCCCTATTCAGCGCTCTGTCAGGAAAGTCCGCTAGAGTTTTCTAACACTAACATAACACTGAAAACACGGAGATCTACCATGAACAAAATTTTAAGCGTTCTACTTATCGCAGCTTCTCTTACAAGTACAGCATCGTTTGCCAGTAATAATTGCAAAGACCCTATTGATACTTGGCAGCCCCAAAAAAACTTACAACAGAAGTTAGCAATAAAAGGGTGGCAGGTTGACCAGATCAAGATAGATGACGGCTGCTACGAGGTTAAAGGCCTTGATACCTTAGGTAACCGTTTTGAGGCAATATTTCTGCCTGCCTCTCTAAACATATCGAAACTAGAAATTAAATTTAAAACACAAGGAGCGGCTGAAGACTACCTTGATAAAAACGCCAATACGTATTAAGCGCAACTGAATTCTTAATACATCAATTTGCACTTCAGTTGAAAATTAGAAACAGAATACAGAATAGAATCTATAAGCTAAAGGAGCCAACACATGACTAATCTGCGTTTACGCCTGAGTCTTCTGGCACTGCTGGCATTGCAGTTGAGTACTTGGCAATGGGGAGTGAGTTACGAGCAATTTCTGACACTCAGTGGCTATCTTGCCATCAATTTTATGTCGCTTACGATGATATTAGCCGTAAGACCAGCTTACCTCGAGAGTATATTGGGTGGACTTGACCAAATGTATCACCTGCACAAATGGACAGGTATATTGGCCGTGATTTTTGCGTTGGGCCACTGGCTTATCGAGATGGCTGATGATGTCTTAAAAACACTCTTTGGAAAAGATCGAAGCCTAAGAGAATCTGACTTTACGGGTCTACTGGATGGCCTGCAAGACATGGCTGAAGATCTGGGAGAACCGAGTCTGTATCTGCTTATTGCACTGGTGACGATTACGCTTGTACGATGGATCCCTTATCGTTTTTGGCGATATCTGCATCGTGTCATGCCGCTTATTTATATTGCGCTGGCCGCTCATGCTTTACTATTAGCCCCTATGATTTGGTGGCAACAAGCCACCGGTTGGTTAATGGCAGTGTTGATGGTTGGCGGTACAATCGCCAGCGTACAATCGTTGACAGGCCAAATTGGAAGAACCCATCGTTGGAAAGGACTGGTTCAAAGTGTAAAGCAAGCATCTCAAAATACGATTGAGGTGGTCTGCGATATGGGTAAAAGCTGGCCAGGGCACAAAGCAGGTCAGTTTGCTTTAGTAAGCTTTGACGCGGGCGAGGGCGCGCATCCTTTTACTCTATCATCAGCAGATCAGAAGAATGGCTTGCTTAGCTTTCAAATTAAAGCGTTGGGAGATTACACCCGTACATTACCCGGTGTAATAAAGAGTGGTAGCAAAGTCACCATTGAAGGCCCTTATGGATGCTTTAAGCCTGAAAACGGCCGCGCTAAGGCTCAGCAGATTTGGGTCGCAGGTGGTATTGGCATTACTCCATTTCTTGCTGCACTAGAAAACCGTATGCTCACAAGAGTAGAAATCTATCCTGAGGTGACCTTGCATTATTGTACTCAAACAGTGCAAGGTGATCCTAATGTATTGAGATTGAAAAATTTAGCTGAACACTTGCCCCAAATAACACTAATGGTTTACGACAATCAAAAAGATCAGCGATTGAGCGCCGATCAATTACACATCCACTCCAAAAAAGCTGATATCTGGTTTTGCGGACCACAAGGTTTAGCAAGCGCTTTACGTCAAGATCTCAAAAATCATCAGGCTTCATTACGTTTTCATCAAGAACGTTTCGAGTTTAGATAACATTCACAAAATAAAACGATTAGTTAAATTAGAGGTACGACATGAGGAAATTACTGCTTATAACAGGGCTGATGGGGACAATAATGCTTCCCTTCTTCGCTCAGGCCAAGGACGTCACTTTTTTCGCTGAGTTAAAAAATTATCGTGGTGATGGCGCCTATTTGGCAATATACCTTACTGATTCGGTCGGTGTGTATCAGAAAACACTCTGGGTAGCGGGCAAAAAAAGCAAGCATTTCAAACACCTGACGGACTGGGCGCAAGGAAGCTCGATGAGGCGTTCAGAATATGACGGAAAAACAGGGGCAAGTATTTCTCGTGGTGAAACCCTGCAAATCACGGTAGATTTAGATCCATCCCTTATTGATAGCGGCTATCAGGTTCGCGTAGATTCAGCGGTAGAAGATATGGGCGATAACCCCGCTGATATTATTGCTCCCTTGACAACTAAAGGGGCAGCAACGCCTATAAATGGGGAAGGCTATGTTTATTCATTTACCTATGTGTTTTGAACCTTCGGGGGCAGGTTTGTTAAAAGTACGTTTCTGTCCATGAATACTTAGCGTTTAACGCAATGCCATTTTCTTATCTTGGCTGTATTATTGGTATTCTTATTAGTATTCAGTTGCCTCATGTATGGCTTTGACTAATTCTGCTGGTATTGCCATAGAAGATGCAAGGCTACTTAAGTAGTCTTGTGAGGCTGCCTGTTGTTCATCAATGGCTAAGAGTGATGCTGCATACACTTCTATTGCGGTTTGTGGATCAGGTACTGCATTTATCAGTTCTTGTAATGACAAGGGGTGACGTAGTTCGTCAAACAGCTTGGCTTTGTCTTCAGTGGTTAAGTCAAAATTATCGACTTGTTGGTATATTCGCTGACGCTCATTTTCGTCAATATGCCCGTCCGCATTTGCGGCTGTGAGCATCCCTCGGAGTATCAGCATTTGACCTGTGTCGTGACTTTCATCTTGCACTACCTGGTCAAATTGTTGTTGTGACAGTGTCGCCGGTGAATAGGTGAGTGTTTGTTTAGGTGCAGAGGGCGTATAGCGAGATTGAAGTGATGTTGTTGCAGATGATACAGATGATGACAGTGCCGTTGTCTCCTGAGGCGGGTTTGGAGCCTCCTTTTTTTGTTGTGCATTTCTTTGTGCATAGACACCTAGTTGATAGGCTCTTTGTAAATTTGCTTTTTGTAGAGAAGTGTTTCGGCCATAAGCTTGTTGTGAATATACTTGATAGGCTTTCCAAGCCATTCCTCCTACTGCAGCCAGCGCGCCTGTTTGCAGGGGGCTTTGGTTACTTGTATTGTTTCTGATAATCGCATCTGAAACGGCATGCTTTAATGCGCTTTTCGACGCGCCTCTGGACGTTTGAGACAACAGGCCAGAGCGACTTAAACGGCTGATAATACTATTCAGGTTTTTCATTAACTGACTCCATACACTGGGTGTTATTTACTAAATACTTTGCCGCCGATGATTTTAAATGCTGGCGTGCCTCTTATTAAGGTATCTCTGGCAAAGATGGCATTACAATTTGGGCAGGTGCAGGGCAACAACGTGAAGTCTTTAGTAATACGTTGTTTGAAGCATTTAACCAATGTTCCTTTACCGCCTTTGCGGTATTTAAATAGCTGGGTTTTGCACTGGTTGCAGTAAATGTCTACAGAGGACTCGGGGGCTTTTTTATTGGGTTTGGCCATTTGATTCCCTGCCAAACAGATAATTTTAAAGCGTTGAATATAACACAGTGTTGAATGACAATTACCCTGAAAATACTATAAATTTCAGAGGCAAATTACAAAGGTACTCATGGTAATACTTAACAGACCCAGACTAAAGTCAGGTGTGAGCCGAGATATTAGCCCTATCTCAGCCTGAATGATTTATTTAAGAAAGAAGGGCTATCCATTGTTCAACTATTGGTTAAAGACTTGCTAGGTCAGAGACGTTGAATTAAGTATTGCAGGTAAGCAACACCAATTTTTATTATGATGGGTAGCAATACTATTGCCTTTCTTATTGCTGCTTTTATATGAGATATCATGAACAAACTCTTCATCATAGGTTTACCAAGAACAGGCACTACCAGCATCAGTGTTGCGCTGCTTGAACACTTTAAGGTCTCCCATACGGGTTATACAAAACGTGCTTTTGAATTGGCCGATGTGATCTCTGACTGCCCCTGTTTTAGTGATTACCAGCAACTTGATGGGTTATTTCCCGAGTCTAAATTTGTGTATTTACAGCGAAGCCTTGAGCAGTGGTTACCATCAATACAGATGTTGCTGAATAAAATGTTACCCAGTTTAAATAGTGAGACTTACGTAAATCCTATCTTAAAGCGAAGCTTTGACCAGACCTTCGACTTGAATAATGTTGCTAGCCCACTCGAAGAATCGCATCTCACCACTTGTTATCAGCGTCACGAACAAGGAGTAATAGAATTTTTTCAGGGGCGAGATAACATACTGAATATTGATATTAATCAGGCAGATAGTTTGTCGCTGTTATTGGGTTTTCTTAATTTACAGCATTCAGGTGATGAGCAATTTCCCCATTTGAATATGGGAAAGTTGGTGGATAACTGGAAAGATATTAAACATATACACAAAATCAATCCCAATACAGCCGGTAGGGAAGGTCGCAAGTTTTTTGATTATTGCCGCTAACTCATTGATGGCTCAAAAGTTAATTAGACTATTTAAATGCTTCCCAGAATACATCCAGTTATAGTCACTTTATGTTGTTGTCATGTTTATTCACTCTGACACTGGCCATGACTCCAAACATTTTTCTGCCCCAAACATTCTAAATTTGGGAGCTGTTGGATAATAATTTGCTGACAATTTCAAACGCCAAACAAGGCCCTTAATGTTAAAAGTCCAAGTGAATACGCTCATCATCAAATAGATTGGCATCTGGATCGAGTATCTGAATGTAGCGGTCGAAGTATAAAAATTGTTTTAATAATAAGGTGAAAGAACGGGGGAAACGAATACCGTGGTTTCTCGCTACTTCGCCCAACGTGTTGATGACATCATTTACTGCGGGGCTAACATTTAAGCTATCGTTAGCCATTAAGTCTTCACTATCTAGCTTTTTCATTGACAGAAAAACCTGTTCTATTTCACGGGATAGTTGCCTTTCATCAATACTTTTTCGAGTCATTCCCACCGCTAACATAGAGTGCGCAACGAGGGCATAATCTTGTTCATTCAAGCCTTTAAATAAACTGAACATGGCTTGCCAAGTCTCAGGACTTACCCGGCCCACCATGCCAAAATCAATAAACCCGACTCGGCCATCTGCAAACAGCATCATGTTGCCACTGTGAAGATCCCCATGAAAAACTTCACAGTGCATCAAGCTGGCAAACCAGACATTCAGAGCTTCAAACAACGCTTTGGCTGGATCACCTTGAGATTTATCCTTAGCGTTTTTGTCAGTTAATGCACATCCATAAAAACGCTCCATGGTTAATACACGAAGGCCTGATGCCTCTGCATAAACCTTAGGTGCCACCACTGTTTTAATGTTAGAAGTATCAATAAAGTGTCTAAAGGCTTTTATATGCTGAGCTTCTTTAGTGAAATCACATTCGTCTATCATGGCTTGATACATCTCGGACACGATCCCCGCTAATGCATCGCTGTCTGTGTTGGGCAGCATCAATTCTAATAAGCGTACCAATACGTACACTGTATTTAAATCAGCAGTAATAATCGCCTGCACACCAGGTTTTTGAACTTTTACCACCACATCCTCCCCGGTCACTAACGTCGCTGCATGGACTTGTGCGATGGATGCTGAGGCTAAAGGTTGTTGGTCTATATGGCAAAAAACACGGTTTATGGGTTGCTTTAAATCTTCAGAAATAATTTTTTTGATGGTACGAAATGGTATAGGTGTGGATTGATCTAGCAGTTGTTCAAATTCCTCTACATATTCCTTTGGAAAAATAGAGGGGGAGCTGGCGATAAATTGACCAAACTTTATATACGTTGTGCCGAGTGCCTCAAAGAGCTGTCTTACTTCATTCGCCGGGGGAAGTTTACGTTTGAGCCCCCAGCGAATGGCATAAGGTGTCACTTTGGCCATTGTTTGGGTAAGGCGAAGACTGCTTCTTACCCCCATTTCTGTGAGGCTAATATTGCGTTTAACAATAGAATGAATATCAGGAAGAAATCCCATTTTTATGTCACCTAGTAGAAAATTACAGATTTATCCTGATATAAAAAGCATTTCAGGAAGAGGAATGGCTATTTATATAAGGCAAAATTATTCAGCCTGCTTATAAAAACATAAGAAATTAGAGTGCTCAACCTAAACCATTTACCAAAACATCCAGTGCGCCGAGATAAATAGATAGCAGTTCGACACACAGGTCGTCCCATATGAGAGTCTTGTTCTAGGTAAAGTAAGCACAACGCCAAATACATCATTAGGTGTGGCGTTAAGCTTTGGCAGAGGTAACCATAGGCTGAGTATTGAGCTGTTACATCCCCTAAGGAGAAGGGAATGGCCGCGCGACCAATTAATGACAGAACTTACAGCACCCCTCTTTTACGTCAGTGAAATTATAATGAATAAACATGTAAATTTATGCTTGTCATTATAATTGGGTTTCATCAGTAACAAAAAAAATATCAGCAAGATATTTTTGGCTATAACAACGCACGTCCATATGCAGCCATGTTGGAGCTATACTGGCGGGTTCTAAGGCTTTTCTATTGTTACCATGCCAACCGATTTGAAACCCTGCTTTATCCACCAGTAAATCTCTGGCCCTGTCACACCGTTCACCGTCATCTCGTTTTAATTCTCCAGGCTGCGCCGGGAAATCGATATCAATTGCCTTACCCATATGGTTAGTTGAGCGTCGACCTTTCATTTCATTATGTATCCAGCAACGGTAGCCACTTGTGAGTATTGGCAGCGGGAAATCATGGTTTTTCAGGTGGAAACACGTGGCCCGAAATGCGTAGAGTATGGCTTTGTGTACTCCGGGATACTCGCGGCGATGATAGGCTTCAATTTTTGGCATGCCGGTTCTATATTTATTTTTAAATCGGCCTTGCCCAAATCCATTACATTGTCCGCAGGGACACCGAACTGATGCGAAGTCTATAGGATGGTTTGTTTCAAATTCATGCAATGCATCGAAACAGTTTGCATCGAAAACACCTGAAGGTGTGGTTAGTTTCATGACCTCCCGTTGAAAGGCCATTACTTGAAGCTCACTGCCAGGTCCAAAATCACCATCCCAGACCGTTCCGCGAAATCCGTTTAACTTAAGTTGGAGTGCTACTACGTCTGACCCCTTATCTCCTCGTTGAATGTTTTTATCACCAAATGCCATGATGGTTCCTTATCTTTGATTGTCTAGGGCTAGGGTTAAAATTAAATCATCATTCCTTATGTTGATGATAAATATAGCAGGTGACTTCGAAAGTGTTCAGTTATTAGGCGAGCTTAGAATAGGTTCAAACAAATGCAGCATTAGGTTTGCCTTGTTAAGCAAACCTCACTGTCAGTATTTATGTATTTGAGAAAGAAGCTCATCCCCGACCTGCGAAACAGGCACTGATTTTATGGGGGTATTTAACTGACTGTTGAATAAGGCTGCCGCTTATCAATGGGATGTTTAGCTAGTTAAAAAATGACGGTGTCTAGTCTAGTATTATAACCATCATCTTGGTTTTTTAGGCGACTTGTGACCCAGTGCTTTGTTTCTGGCTTGTTGCTTATGTTTACCTTTACTGCTTCTTTTGGCTGGTTGGTTTGGTTTAGACAAGTCAGGCTCATAACCGGGTAGCCATTGTTGTAACAATACACTGTCGAGTACTTTCTCAACGGCTTCTAGAAGCCACTCTTCATTTTGACTCATCAGTGAAATGGCCAACCCGGCATTTCCGGCTCGACCTGTTCTGCCAATGCGGTGAATATAATCTTCGGCAACATAGGGTAATTCGTAATTGATCACGTATTTCAAATCAATGATGTCAATTCCTCTTGCTGCTACATCTGTTGCCACTAAGGCTCTGGTTTTACCTTGTTTAAATTCTGCAAGTGCCCTTTCTCTGGCACCTTGTGATTTATCACCATGCAGAGATTGGGTCACAATACCGTCTTTACACATTTCTTTGGCTAGGTCATCAGCCATTTGTTTGGTGCGAGTAAAAATTAATACTTGATGCCAGTTTTTTGAGCCTATCAGAAAAGACGTGAGTTCTCGTTTGCGATCACTATCAACCGTGTATACCCGTTGTTCCACTTGTGCCGCTGCTGTATTTCGTTCACTGACCTCGATCAGTACAGGGTCATTAAGTAAGGTTTTACTCAATTTAAAAATAGCCTCATCAAATGTTGCTGAAAACAATAAAGTTTGTCGTTTGTTTGGCAGGCGAACTAAAATTCGGTTGATTTCATCTTTAAATCCCATGTCTAACATGCGATCGGCTTCATCAAATACTATGGTCTGAAGCTGGCTTAAATCAACGCTTCCTTTAGCAATATGATCTAACAATCTCCCGGGTGTTGCTATTAATATATCCACACCTTTCACCATCGCGGATATTTGTGGGTTAATGCTGACACCGCCATAGGCAACTGCAACGTTGAGTTGAGTATTTTCACCATAACCTTCAAAACTTTTATACACCTGCTGCGCAAGTTCTCGAGTGGGTGTTAATACTAATGCACGGATAGGCCTTAAAGCATCGGTATATCTTATTAACTGTTGTAGGATGGGTAGGGCAAACGCTGCCGTTTTTCCGGTACCTGTTTGGGCCCCTGCCATAATATCTTTACCCGCAAGAATGGCGGGGATCGCTTGTTGTTGTATCGGCGTTGGACTCTCATATCCCAATGCTTTGACTGCATCAGTTAGGGATTTATCTAACGCTAACGAAGTAAAACTCATTTATAACTATCGCTTTTTGATTGCTGTTTGTCTTTATATCATTGTTGCTCAAACACATCAGAATAAAATACACACTGGCGCTAAATCAGTGAGGTTATGTCAAATTAAAAGGCTTTTTTGGGGTGTACAAGCAGATAAACCTATCCTACTAGTCACAGAGTCATAAGCGCAGGGTGCGTTCTGGTGAGGCCCTAGACAATAAATTATTGGCAGCACATATAACGATGTAAACACAACTGATAGAATACTCTGCTGTGCATCGAAGTGTAACTTCACTGTTAACTGACAAAACCACAATAAACCTCTTAAAATATCTACATGTCACAAGGCTGAACTCATATGTTTGCAGGATTAGATTTCGGCACATCCAATTGCTCAATTGGCATAATAAATAATAATGAACCTGTTCTGGTGCCATTAGAAGACGGTGAAACAAGGCTCTCTTCTTGTCTCTTTTTAGAGCACGGTGTTATTAAACCTGAAGAGGTGTCACTGCAAGAATTATCGAAGCGCGTTCGAGCTGAAAAAAGCGCACAGACACAACGCATTAACAGTAGGGGTAAGTCCCAAAATCAACGGGTTTTAAATGATGATGAACTGGTCAATATTGTCCGTAAGCAATTACGCAAAGAAAATCGTGAAAATGCCAAAACTACTCAAAAAGCACAAAGTGTTATGCAAGCGCTGCAATCAAACTCAGAAGTGATTTTTGGTAAAGAAGCTGAATTAGCACATATCTCCGATCCTGAAAACGGCTTTTACATTAAATCCCCAAAATCGTTTTTGGGTGCCAATATTTCTGATGCCCAACAGCTGGTATTTACAACGGTTGTTGAAAAGATGTTGGCCTTCATTAAACAGGAAACTGAGTATGTAAAGGGTATTGAGTTGGATCAGGTGGTGATCGGCAGACCTGTTAATTTCCATGGTTTACAGGGGAATGATGGCAATGTTCAAGCCCTTCAAATAATTGATAAAGCCGCTAAAAAAGTGGGTTTTAAAGACATCGAATTTTTGATGGAGCCAGTAGCCGCAGCCTATGATTATGAAAGACAACTTAGAACCGACAGGGTGGTGCTCATTCTTGACTTGGGAGGGGGGACAACTGATTGTTCGATGATAAAACTTGGGCCCAGTCATATTAATTTACAAAGCAGAGAAAACTGTATTTTAAGTTATTCAGGGAAGCGGTTAGGGGGGATTGACCTTGATAACAAATTAGCCCTTATGAGTATCATGCCCCATTTTGGTAAAAATGCTGCGTTAACAAACGGACTTCCTATTCCAATCACTTTATTCAGCCAAGCGGTAAATATAAACGATGTAAGGGCGCAACAGGAATTCAGTTCCCATAGAACCGGCAACGAATTGGCAAAATTTTGTAAGATGACTAAAGATAAAAGACTCGAAAGATTAAAACAATTAAGAGACCGTAAACTTGGACTGAGATTAAACCAAAGCGCTGAAATGGCAAAAATACACCTTTCTGGGAACCAAAAAATAGATTTGCCACTTGATTACATTGAAGATGATTTTTTTGTACATATCAGCAGAGAAGAGTTGAGTGAAGCCATCAAAGATGAATTAAGGCAATTTGAATTATTAACATGCTTCTCCATTTAACTCAGGTTGATTTTAAAGGAGTATGAATAATTGCCAAGTTTAACAATCGATTAGGTATTTGTTTTTCCACAAAACGGCGATTATACCGATAACAAAACTCATTCAAGTATTCTTGTAAGTAATTACCCGTAACGCCATGAAACGTGCCCAACAAAAACGTTTTCAAATTACCTATCGCGATATGAACCCAAGGCAACCATTCGTCTACCTTTTCACTTGGCGTGACTCTTGGCTCATGTTGCTGTGTTTTATCTATAATATTTAACGCAGGATAAGCATCCGTTCTGACATGCTGATTAGCTAAAAGGTGATGTGATACAAATTCTTTTACTGTTTTAAAATTCACATTTTTAACCGCTTTCATTGCGATAAACCCTGCCAGTATATTCCAATTAACAAATGAGTCTTAAGTAAGTAAATTTTTAGGCTCGTTTATTCTGTTCAAAGATCTGGTTAAATAATTCATTACGTTCTTTTTGAAGTAATTCAGCACAAGCATTATCTGTCATTTCCATAGCTTGCTCATCTAGTATTTCAAAATGAAAGTCTGCTTTCAAATATGTTTTGGCATTGGGTAAAGATTTTAGTTTTTCATAGGGCGTCATCATACTTTTGTAAGGGTAAGTTTTACGTTGTTTCCCTTTATCATCAGTGGTGACTTCAGGAAAGAAACAAGGTCTATGATAATTGATATACGGGTAAAGATATTTTAAATTAAACGTATTGATTAACGGTGCCCATTTCTGTGGAATATGTGTGTAACCAAACTGTTTTCTTACAATTGATGCATTTTTACTTTCTGCTAAGGCATTATCGTTTGAGTGTCTTGAGCGTGATTTAGTGAGCTCTATTTCAAGTTTGGTGAGTAATTTACACACGTGTTTGTTGATGTATTCAGAGCCATTATCTGAATGAAACCCTTTGATAATAAAAGGAAATGCGGCCATCATTTGCGTTAGTACTGGAATGAGGTAACGCTCACTAATACGTTCAACTGAGCAAACAACCTCAAACTGTGTCACCTCATCAACTGCATTAATATGATACACGCCTTTTTGTTTATCTAGGTCTCCTTGGTGCACGGTATCAATACGAATATAGCCAGGCTCGCCGTTGGGTTGAGGTTTACGCCGTTCGCCAATAGGCACTTGTCTTGATTGTGTTTTTGTGAAGTGTCTGCGTTGTTTTTGGTAGCCTTGAGAGTGCCTCAAGTTATATAAATGTGAAACAGAGATAGTGGCAAGCATTTGGTATTCTGATTGCTCAAACGTATTGTAGGCACGCTCCAACAGCTTTTTAGTGGCATGACCACAGATATCATCATGCCTTGCGTCCATTTCAGCCAGTAGCTTAATATCCTTTGTACTGTAAATGGTTGAAAAGCCGTTAGTTCGGCAAGGTTGCCAGTTAATTCTGCCGACGTCCTTGTATTGTTTTATCAATCGAGTGAGTTGCTGCCGCGAGTAGCCTGTCACCTTTTTAAGGTATTGATTGACGATCCCTTTGTCGGTTTTTTTTAACGTGATATAGCGAAATTTTATCAATGTTTTTTGAATGAATTGATATCGCTGATTTTTATCACCTAAAACGGTAAAGGCGACGGCTTGGTTACCTTGAATAAAGCGTTCAAGCTCTTCAATAGTGGTGAGGTTTTCTATATTCATGATCGCTTGCATCTTATGATCATGAACAGAATTTAAGTCTTTAGACGCATTTCATTTTGGAAACACGCAATTAGTTAAGACTCATTTCATATTGGACAAGGCTCTGCCTTTTTATGCTTGTTTTCACATGCTATGATAATGGGGGTTTTCCCTTCTGCTCCACGACCACGCTTGCCTTTGTGCTTACCGCCAACAAAGGCATCATCTAACTCTATTGTGCCCGACAATCGGTAGAGGCTATCCCTGTGTCCCATAGCCGCTCTCACTTTCGTTAACATAAGCCGAGCAGTCTTCCAATTCACTTCAATAAGCTTGCTTAGCCTTAACGCTGAAATACTGCCTTTGTCTGAGCCTATAAAATACAGTGCCCAAAACCATTTGAGTAACGGTAGATGACTACCATGAAATAAAGTACCTGACATCACCGATGTTTGCTTATGACAATGGCTGCATTCGGTTAATTCTCGGCAGTGAAGGTCAATCCCATTGTCGTGACCACATTGAGGACACATAAACCCATTAGGCCACTTCATTTCCTTCAGATACTGGAGACAATCTTTATTCGTTCTGAATTGCTGTTGCCACGTTAAAAAACTGGCTTCTGGCGTGTTCATGTTCGAACTCCCTTAAACTGTTTATTTTCATATACAGTTTAGTTCATGCCTGAGCAAAGTGGAGAAGCATGATTATTAATTAATGAATCTTTACGTCAAGCGGGAACCCAGCCAGATACGATTTTTGTCACCGGGGGCACTGCGATATCACCAGTCATTCAAGCATGGATAAATTCAATTTTTCCAAATGTTGAAGTGATTATCGGTAATCATTTTGGTAGTGTTACATCAGGTTTAGTGACTCATGCACAACGCTTATTTAGAACTTAAATAATTCGATGTTCACCATCTGAATGTAGATATATAGAAAAATTCACTAAAAAATCATCCACTATAAATGTGGTCAATAAACTTTAAATATTTGATTGAAAGACAATGGCAGTCTTAATCAGTGCTTTCGTAAGTGATGACCTAAATAAATAGCGAGCAGTAAAACTTTTAGCTGGGCTTGATAAAGCCCTTAGAAAACATAATATTGCTGCTGAGGGGTATCTATATTTGTAACAAAATTACAAAAGCGGTATTCTTCACGCTAAATTTAAATCAAGGAAGTTGATGTTGACAGTACCGCCTTAGGTAACCCCATCATTAGATACATCATTTAACGTATGACTCGCACGATTTACTACACTTTTTAAATAAAATTATACATCTTTCTGTCTTGAACAGAATCCTAAAATTAGGTTATTTACATGATTGAACACATGAAAAGAGACTGGCTCTCTAATATTCGTGGTGATGTGCTTGCCGGTATAGTTGTGGCATTAGCCCTGATACCTGAAGCCATTGCCTTTTCCATTATTGCGGGTGTTGATCCTAAAGTGGGTCTGTACTCTTCATTTTGTATAGCGGTCATTATTGCCTTTGTCGGTGGCAGGCCGGGAATGATTTCTGCCGCAACCGGTGCCATGGCCTTACTCATGGTGACATTGGTCAAAGATCATGGTCTGGAATATTTGCTAGCAGCCACCTTACTGACTGGTGTGCTGCAAATTTGCGCGGGGTATCTTAAGCTGGGTAGTCTGATGCGGTTTGTTTCGCGCTCTGTGGTAACTGGGTTTGTTAATGCTCTGGCTATTTTAATTTTTATGGCGCAATTACCTGAACTAACCGATGTTACTTGGCATGTTTACGCGATGACTGCTGCAGGTCTTGGTATTATTTACCTTTTCCCTTATATTCCTGCGATTGGAAAAATGCTCCCCTCACCGTTGCTGTGTATTGTAGCCTTAACTATTGTCGCAATCTCTTTAGATCTAAACATTAGAACCGTAGGTGATATGGGAGAACTGCCCGATACCTTGCCGATCTTTTTATGGCCAGATGTACCACTGAATATGGAAACGCTGTTGATTATTTTACCTTATTCCGCAGGTCTTGCGGTGGTCGGCTTACTTGAATCTATGATGACAGCAACCATAGTTGATGAACTGACAGATACTTCCAGTGACGGTAATAAAGAATGTAAAGGTCAAGGAATTGCCAATATTGGTGCCGGATTGTTTGGTGGTATGGCAGGCTGTGCCATGATTGGGCAGTCAATTATCAACGTGAAGTCTGGCGGTAGAGGCAGGCTGTCTACCTTTATGGCTGGCCTAGTGCTGATCATTATGGTTGTATTTCTCGATGACTGGGTAAGTCAAATACCGATGGCAGCATTGGTCGCAGTGATGATAATGGTTTCAATCGGTACGTTCTCTTGGTCTTCTATCACAGATTTGCGCACGAACCCCTTGTCATCCAGTATTGTGATGGTAAGTACTGTTGTGGTGGTTGTGGCCACGCATAATTTAGCATTTGGTGTACTAATTGGGGTGTTATTAGCGACCTTGTTCTTCTCGAATAAAATTGGTCGCCTGATGATGGTGAAATCTGACTTTAATGAGCTTGAAAATATGCGCACCTACGAGGTGATCGGTCAGGTGTTTTTTGCTTCAGCTGAGCAATTTACCAAGGCCTTTGATTTTAAAGAAGCGCTAGAAACTGTTGTCATTGATCTCACCCATGCCCATTTTTGGGATATCACCGCTGTATCTTCACTAGATAAGGTTGTGATTAAATTCCGACGAGAAGGTGCGACTGTTAACATCGTTGGTATGAACGAGGCAACAGCAACTGTGGTCGATAAGTTTGGGGTGCACAATGATCCTCAAGAAGTTGAAAAACTGTTGGACGGACATTAAGGAGAGAATGATGACGAAAATAATTACCTGCATAGACGGTTCTGCCATGACTACAGCTGTAACAGAAGCAGCAGTTTGGGCATCAAAAAAGTTAAATAAACCGATTCTTTTTTTACATACCTTAGAGAAAGAACAGCAGCATGGTGCGGATGACTACACGGGGGCCATTGGCCTAGGAGCACGAACCGCCCTGCTAGATGAAATGACAAAACTAGATGAGCAACGTAGCAAAGTCGCACTGCAATTAGGCAAAGAATTACTCGGGTCTGTTTCTCGCCAAGCAGAAACAGCGGGGGTTGCGGAGGTTGAGTCATTACAAAGGCATGGTGACTTGGTCGATTCAATAGATGATATTGAAGGTCAAACCCGACTCATTGTTATTGGTCGCAGTGGCAAGGGACATGATGGTAATTTTAATGCGCTGGGTTCTCATATAGAGACATTATTACGCAAGGCTTCACATCCAGTCATGGTTATTCCGGACACATTCAAAACGCCTGTCTCGTTTATGATTGCCTATGATGGAAGAGAAACCGCCGAAAAAGCGCTGCAACGGGTTATCGACGGTGGATTATTGCATGGCCTTCACTGCCACCTTGTTTCTGTTAAAAATAACGAGTCGAATCAAAAAGATAAGTTTGCATTAGCCCAACAAAAACTGGAAGAAAAGGGATTTAATGTCAGTGTATCTTTCATGGAAGGCAACATTCATGAGTCGCTAATGGAATATAAAGAAACCCATGATATAGGACTTATTGTTATGGGCGCTTTTGGCCACTCCAAACTGCGACAATTCTTTTTAGGCAGTAACACCTTGAAAATGCTTGAGCGTTGCAAAATACCTATGGTTGTATTGCGGTAAATGTTATTGAAAGTATTCACGCTGACTTTAAATTAATCAGAGGCAGAACAACGTTGGGTCAATAATGTTGTTTTACCTCTGATGAGTTCACTATTCTTGAAGTGCCAGTGATGCCATTTTCATGGTGCTTTCAAATGATTCTGCACCCGCAATAAATAAACCATTATGACAAAACATCGCGTCATCAATACCCGTCACATCTTGCAGCGTTTTATCGGATAAGCCAGCCCATTCTTTAGGCAGTGGTTTTCTGTCTTCGAATGAACCAGGTTCAACGGGCACAGTTTGAATTCTCCATTGGCCAGTCTGCGAGGGGTAAATCATATATAAAGCCTTGTCAGTTAAGGCGTGAACCGTTCTTTTCCAGGGTATATATTTTTCTAATATAATCACTCTTGGATCTTGTGCATTCTCAATGGCAGTCGCCACAATTGTTTTTGCACTAATGCCGCCATTAGCCGCTGCAATAAATCGTGTTAAAACGCGGGATGCAAAATCAACCGCTTCATCAAAGCAGCTGTCAAAGTGACTATCTTCTTGCCAAGTTGGGTTGAACATTGAAATAGTTTGACTAAGGCTAATGCCTTCCGGCACACCTTTGACATGACCACAATCGATGGCGTCAATGGTGGAGACTAAACCTGCATCAAGTGCATTGGCTACGTCTTGATTACCATTGCATATTTCTACACCATACTTCTGCCAAATTAAACCCAATGAGGAGTAGGGAATACCATTGTCGCGCTCTCCAGCACCACCCCGTTGATGATGATCAAAGCGACCGTTTTCTGGGTCGTATTCACCCCCTACATCAATCACAATATCGGCCTTGGCGATAATCTCTAAATCACGGGTGCGAATGAGTGTAAAAGAAGAAAAAATGCTCTTAAGGGCAGCAACACTGAAAACATCATCAGCATGAAAATTACCGTTGTGAGTTACTATTGTTTTATCATTCATTATTTTGTGTCATTTTAGAAAGGAATGGAAAGGTGTCGTCAGATATACGTTAAAGATAGAAAATATTTAACAAGTAAAAATTACGACGCGGATTCTATACGAAAACAGTCAATAAAATTGGATTAAGTTTGTGTACCAATCAATATTGGTCGTATTGATATTTTTATGGATTAGATGAGCCCGACAACTCAACCCAATATAAGCTTGTATACGGCAGCATAATATTCGAGGTTATGGCATGTTTGACGATGATGTCATGAGCATTAATGCCAGTGGTAAAAATCGTTATTATTTAGTCACAACTTTGTTTCAGTGCCATTCATTACAAACCAGTTTCTCTGCAGGCTTTAAGGGTGACTTTTCTGAGTTATGTGGTGGTGGTCGCGACAAAATTTTGACCTCTGAAGAGTCTTGCCCGATAAAAAGTATTTTTGAATTTTCATCAAAAGAAGAGGCTGTTGCTACGTTTGAAAAGGTGGAAGTCATTCGTCAAAATTTAAGAGATGAAGCGAAACAACAAGGAGATTCAAAGTATGATGACACTGCTGAATAGCCGATTGTTTGGAAGTGAATGTCAGCACACATTTCACATATGTGAAATGTGTGCGCTGATTACTAATAGATAACCCAATAGCCCCTAATACAGCTTAATTTTTTATGTTGCTAATTATCTTTCTTCTAATCAAAAACATACAAACTAGCATTATAAAAAAGGCTATTGATGGCGCCGATACTTTAGACGTTAGAGTGGTTGGTGACTTAAGTACACTGATATTGTCTAAAAAATTGCCCACTGTCCCAGTGCTAGGAGTGATTGAAGTAAAACCTATAGTGGTAAACAGATCGATTGCTTCAAAACGGATATTAAATAGACTCCATGTTTTGACTTGATGATCATCAACAATCACAGACAAAAATGCTTTATTAAAAGAAGATAAGTCGAATAAAAATGATTCTCTGGTATTACTGCGTGCACTATATGCAAAGCTGACATCGTATAGAGCACCTATTTCGGTTTCAATCGTTTGAAAAATAGCAAAAGGATCACCATTAGACGAATGTGAATTGAGCTCAGCATGTTGCTCGCCTTCATATGCATCAAAATTTCCAAATCTATCCCAAATTTCAATATTGCTGCCATCCCAACCATTTATATTAGACGACTTGAACCATTTCCAACTATTTTTATTAACATGAGTTTCTTCAAATCCACCATTATTAATAAGATTTGCTGAAGCGCTGGTAACCACCCCGATTAAACTTATTATGAACAAAAGTTTTCTACCAATATTCAACATAATTATTCCTTTTAACGTTAGCCGACTACTATATAAAATTCGCTTGGTTAATAGGTTATGTATAAATATGCGGGTGTTCTTTTTTTCATACTATTATTTTTATAGTGACGTACACAATGAACAAGCCATTGTAAATATTCTCAAAAGACTCTAAATAATTGAACTACAACGGGTGGCATCAGAATCAAGATCATCGGCGTTGCCGATACTAGGTCAGTTTATATCCTGGTTGTATTTTGGCGTTTTGTTTTGCGTCGTATTGCTATGGATATCTCGATTAGCGTCTTTTAATTCATAAGGCTTAAGTAGTTAAAATTATGCTCAATACAAGATCTACTTTTTATTTGTGATATTGTTGTTGTGTGATTTTTAATCAAGGATAAGCCCAGTGAAATTTTTATATGCATCTTTTTTACTTCTCAGTTTAAGCCACTTTTCTTTTGCCTCCCAACCCAATATAAGAGATGCCATCAAGGAAGATTATGAAAATCATCTGAAGTCTCTCTTTGTGTATTTTCACCAAAATCCTGAGTTATCAATGGGTGAAGTAAAAACCGCTAAACGCATCGCGCAAGAACTCAAAGGGGTAGGTTTTGACGTGTTTGAAGGTATCGGTCAAACGGGAATAGTGGCAATTTTAAAAAATGGTAATGGACCGACCGTCATGATGAGAGCTGATATGGACGGCCTTCCAATTAAAGAGGACAGTGGCTTAGCATACGCCTCTACTGTTGAACAAGTTGACCCTATCACTGATGAATTAAGACCGGTTATGCACGCTTGTGGACATGATGTTCATATTACAGGGCTGGTGGGCACTGCACGTTATATGCAAAAAAATTAGATAGTGGTTATTTAATAAACAAGCAAGTGTTAAAAATCTACGGGAGCATAGTTAGAACTTGTTGGTGATTTGTCATATTAAATGTCTATTGAAAAGTTATTTCCGTTTGTTTTTAGGGACGTAATTCAAAATAGAATCGGGCACTGTTTTTTTGACCTCAAAACCTTCAAACGCTTTTCTGGTAATGATATGGCCAAGATGGCTTTCGATGGCACACAGGTTTCTAAAGTTATCTTTAGCCACAAATGAAATGGCTTCTCCTGTTGCACCGGCTCGGCCTGTTCTGCCGATTCGGTGAATATAGTCTTCAACTTGATCCGGTACATCATAGTTAACCACTCGTGATAAATTTTGAATATCAAGACCACGGGCCGCAACTCCTGTAGCCACTAAAAATTTAATTTCACCAGACTTAAAGTCTGCCAAAATTCTTTCGCGCACTGCTTGAGTTCGGTCACCGTGAATACTGTCTACTGGGATACCACGTTTTTCTAATTGGCTGACTAACTTAGCGGCACCTTGTTTTGTTTCAATAAAAATAAGCGCTTGATCCCACACTTGTTCTTTAATGAGATGACTTAACAAGGATGATTTATTGCCTTTATCCACTGTGACTAACCATTGTTCAATCTTAGGTGCGGATGCTTTGTTTTCCTTAATTGATATTTCAACTGGGTTGTAGATAGAACGTTTCGCTAGGGAACGTACTTCATTAGAAATAGTCGCAGAAAACAACAAGTTTTGACGTTGTTCAGGTAAACGTTCAATAATTTTATTAATATCGCCAATAAAACCCATATCCAGCATTCTATCGGCTTCATCTAATACTAAAACCTCAAGTTCATCAAAATGTAATGCACGTTGATGTGCCAGATCTAAAAGACGACCTGGTGTAGCAACCAATATATCAACGCCCCAAATTAAACGTTGGGTTTGTTCAGATGAATCAACGCCGCCATACATCGCCATGGATATTAATTCTAAATGTTGACCGTATGCTGCAATACTCTTTTCAACTTGCACCGCCAATTCTCTGGTGGGCACCAGAATAAGCGCACGCACACGTTTACCCCGTAGCTTACGACCAGTATTAAGTAATTGCAGAATTGGCAATACAAAACTGGCGGTTTTACCTGTACCAGTTTGGGCAGCCGCGATCAGATTTTTACCCGATAAAATAACCGGGATGGCTTTTTCTTGAATGGGCGTGGGTTGGGTATAACCTAAATCACTGACTGCTTTTAGAATAGGTGCTGATAACTGCAAAGATGAAAATGACATGGGTTGCCTTATAGATTAGGTTCTAAAGTTTCTTGGCTAGGAAAATTGTATGCTGACTACCTTTCCCGGGACGCGCTTGTACATTGCGTGTATCTACTCTAAAGCCTATCTTTTTTAAGCGAACAGTAAACAAGTAGTCCGGGCCTGCAGACCATATGGCCAGCATGCCATTGGGTTGCAGTGTGTCATATATGTCTTTTAGCCCGTCTTCAGAATAAATCCAATTATTATCTGTATGAGTCAACCCCTTGGGGCCGTTATCAACATCCAATAAAATCGCATCGAATGTGGCTTGTCTTGAGGTTAATAATTCTTTGACATCGCCAATGTGTACTTGAGTTCGCGAGTCTTGCAAAGGGTTGCCAGCACAGTTGCCTAGAGGGCCTGTGTTCCATTGGACTACTTCAGGTACTAATTCCGCAACCGTCACCTGCGAGTCAGCATTCACTGCTTTTAGGGCTGCTGCCAAGGTATAACCCATGCCTAAACCACCCACTAAAATGTGCGCATCTAAGTGTGGTTTAATATGAGCACAACCTAACTGGGATAGTGCTTTTTCTGAATTATAGACACGGCTATTCATTAGCTCGCCACGTTTGCCTGACAATTTTATAGAGAATTCATCGCCGCGCTGTGACAGTTTTAATTCACCGCCATCGTTGGGGATTTGTGCGGTATTGAGATGGGTCCATGGGATCATAAAGTGAGCTTAATAATATGGGTCTTTTGGAATTAAATAGACGGGTACCTTACCACATTACTTGTCTCAAACAGTATGTCCTAGGGTATTTATTATGATCAAAAAACCTTAAATGCTAACATTATTTTTATTTTAAAATTCTAATACACGTTGCTGTATACACTTACATTCGTCGCTTTTAAAATAAAAATATGACTCGGAGTAGAATGAGTTTGCCTTAGTCCCACGTTCAACCTCGAAGGTGATGAATTCTTGAGGTTGAAGGGCTGCTGATAGAACATCTGAGAGCCGCTTCATGGCCTGAAATAGTCATAGGTAAACAACTGCAATCATTAACTTAATACGGGGAAAGTGAATGGTGCAAAAATTGATTTAGTTCTAACCACAAATAATTTAGGCCTTACTGGAATGTCGAACCAAAAACTGAATAAATGCAGCAAAGGTTCTGGGGAATACACGAGCCTGCCAATAAGAAAGCTTGGCCATTAAACCCGGCACAATAATGAATTGGTTTTTGGCAACACCTTTAAGGGTGGCTTTGGTCACTACTTTAGGCTGTAAAGTGCCCCCTAAATCTTTGATGAACCTTGTTTGCGGCAATATGTGTTCAGACTCTTTGGTGACCATTGGCGTGTCAACCTCTGGTGGACAAACCACACTGACACCGATGTTGTACTCTGCCAATTCTTGGCGCATACAACCGGCCATGCCGATGACGGCAAATTTTGAAGCACTGTAAGCACTGTATCCATAAGTGGAAATGATGCCGCCCAATGAGCTGATAAAACAAATTTGACCTGATTTTTGACTAATCATATCTGGTAAAAAAGCGCGAGCCACAGCGCGGCTACCCATCACGTTTGTTTGAATAATAGCATCGAAATCATCATCGCTTTGTTCGATAAAACGTTCACTGGCAACAATACCCGCACTTAATACCAGTAAGTCTGGAACACCCACTTGGTTTTTAATGGCGGTGATCACATTAGCCAGTTGTACTTTGTCGGTAACATCCACAGAAAACGACAAGATCTGTTGTTTGTCAGATTTCACCAAGGCTTTGCATTCACTTACAGCGGCATTTAAACGCGCCTGATTTCTGGCCAATAAAATAATATTAGCTCCTTGTTTTGTATAAGCACAAGCAATGTCCAGACCTATGCCGCTTGAACCACCTGTAACGACTACAGTTTTCATATATCCCATCCTGTTACTGTTAAGCTATGATGCCAGATTGACTATTATATACCCATACCACCTCAAAATGACGGATTCAGCGGGAGTTTAGAGCGGTTCCTGAATGTATTATTCTCAGGAACCTGTAAATTGAACGCCATTAAAAGTCAAACAGCTCAAACAGCTAAAATTGTCGCATATGTTCGGAGTTCACATTATCGAAGGTATCTTTAAGCTTAAGACGCCGTTTCAAACATTCTGTTTTGCCCCCGTATTAGATTCAGTGAAGGAACATTCAACGCAGCCGAAGGATACAAATTAGTCTGTGGTATGGCTCTTCGCTATCCAAAAGAAGATGAACAAGTAACTCTATACTGGCCTGAGAAGCTAAGTTTTGATAAATTGATTATGTCCAAAAAGTAGTTCTTAACGAGGTAACTAATACAACCTAAAGGACATCATTTACTGAATGATTACTTTGCCTGAATCACTCATTGAAGTGTAATTAATAAAATCACTGAATAATTCTTGAGTTTCTAATTGGTAAGGAGTAAGACCGATGAGCTTTAGCCGTTCACTCTGTAAATCTTTTTTAGCTCTACCATAAGTTATGATATGAAAGTTGAAGTGCAAGTTTTTACTTGCTGCTAAGGTATTAAGCATGTCAACCACTAAACCGCTACCATCTTCATTTATTAATGGTGGAAACGGTTCAAAACCAACATCTATTTCTTTTGAGTAACTCAGCTGACTATATGTAATGCAGATGATAGCCAAAGAACGTATGCGTAACCATTTATCCACAATCCTTCCATAGTAATTTAGACTGTTCAACAGTATTCCCTGATTCTTTAGCATACAAGTATTTGTTATTTTACTTTATTTGAAAAACCAAAAAATGGAATAAAAGGACCTGATTAGCTTTAAACGCGTTAAATTATCTAGAGCATATCATGACCCACAATATCTCTGTGATTTATCCGTCAACCATAACCGCCTGTGGATGATAAATTCAATAATGAGTGCGCTATGCACATCCATCAGTCCTCACCCGATTTATCTGTAATATCTGTCTATATTTCACAAAACAATCAGCAGACCTGCAAACACACCTTATAACGGGTAGGCCAACTTAGATGATATTGAGCGTTTAAAAGGAACAATTGCATTGTGTGCACTACACTTTGTGCAATTGCCTTGCGGCTACAACCCAAATAAATTAATGCGTTTGGCCAGAGCTGCATTTATCTTAAAAAGGAAAGCACATGCTAAGACGTCAATTTTTAAATGCATTAGGACTAACTGTAGGTACTGGATTACTAACACGCTCTGCATTATTAGGAGCGGCAACAGAACTTGATATCACCAATAACCCCATTCAACCAGGCGACTGGAATACGTTGCGGGATATGTTTCCATTAACGCGTAAATACATTCAGTTATCAACATTCCTGCTGGCATCACATCCTAAACCTGTGTCAGACGCCATCGAAAAACATCGTCGAGCATTGGATGAAAATCCTTCCGATTATTGGCATCATCATTTTCAAACTATTGATGCAGAAATCAGTAAATCTGCGGCCGAATATATGGGGGGTAAGGCTGAAAATATAGCCCTGACTGATAGTACTACCATGGGATTAGGCTTGGTTTATAGTGGGCTTAAGCTTCAGGATGGGGATGAAGTATTGCAAACGGTTCATGATCACTACTCTACTGATATGTCTCTGGCTCATAGGGCAAATCGCAGCGGTGCCAAAGTAAGGCGTATTGCACTTTATGAAAACCCTGCTCAAGTCAGTGTGGCCGATGTCCAAAAACGGCTACGTATGGCAATTACCAGTGATACTCGAGTCGTGGCAGCCACGTGGGTACATTCCTCCACTGGCGTAAAATTACCTATAAGAGCCATGGCTGACACTATTACTCAGCTCAATAAACAACGAAAAGCCAATCAGCAGATATTGTTTTGCGTGGATGGCGTTCATGGCTTTGGCATTGAAAACCAGGATGTGAGTCAATTGGGCTGTGACTTTTTTGTCGCGGGAACACATAAGTGGATCTTTGGCCCAAGGGGCACGGGTGTCGTTTGGGGTAATGACCGTGCTTGGGCGCAAAGTGAACCTGTGATCCCCAGTTTTAGTGCATCTTACGAGGTGTGGTTGGGCGGTATGACTCAGGATCAAGTGCCTTTAGGTGAACACATGACTCCAGGAGGATTTCACTAATTTGAACATCGTTGGGCATTGCCTGAAGCGTTTAAGCTGCACTTGCAATTAGGTAAATCGAATGTACAACAGCGAATTCATGAATTGAATGAGCAGGCCAAACAAGGTCTAGCAAAAATGCCTCATGTCACGCTTTATACCCCAACAGGAAACGCGCTTTCATCAGGGCTGACTTGTTTTGATGTGAAAGGAATGAAGGCCGCTTCTGTAGTGGAAAATATGCACAAAAAAGGCATTATTATGAGCAGTACACCTTATCGGGTCAGCTATGCTAGGTTTGCGCCATCATTGCTTAATAATGAACAGGAGATTGAATTGGCGTTGGCAGAAATACACGCCATGGCTTAACAATAGCTGTAACTTAAACCTAGAGTATGGCTGGAGGTTTTCTGATTTTATTCCCCTAGTCAGCAGTCTTAGATTAACCTTACTTATCTCTAGACCAAGAACTATAAGGCTGTGGACCTAAACAAATTAATTTTCCTGAGATGGTAAAATTTGGAACAACATTAACTTAAAGAAGCTAACGCTATGAACGGAGATTGGGGAAGGCTTTTCAATAAATTCAATATTGACGATCTTGAACTCTATTCATTTAATCCCAAAAGCAAGACCCTCAGTTTGGCTGCGGCCTTTACTGAAAAACAGTCGATACTCCTAGACTTGTTCATCAACCCTGAAATTTTTTTGGGTGAGGGTGTTATTGGTAAAGCAGCGAAATCGTTACAAGCTCAGAGTATCGAAGATCTGCGATTGCATGGTGAATGTGAGCAAAGTAAATCTGACTATTTATCAGCACTGATAGTGCCCATTGTAACTGATGGTAAATTGATTGGGGTCATCTATTGTGCAAGCAAAACAGCAAGGGCGTAACAGAGCTGTTTTACATCAAGGTGCAGAACAGTCCAACATGGTTACAACAAAAATCATCGAACAGGATGTGCTAAAAGCATTAATAGACAAGCAGTTCTTTTTAATTTTCTAGCCTATTGTTGATCTAAAAACGGGAGTATTGTTCAATTGGATGTATACAACATCAATCGAGCAATAGAACATCTTAAAAATGGGAAAATCTACTTCCTTCCAATTTTCGCTTATCTGTGAATATCTCTGCTCAAGGTTTTGCTTCTAGCGCATTGTTAGAAGCTATTTACTTTCAGTTCGAAAAAAATCCAGAATTGTGCCAATACTTAACCCTTGAAACGACTGAAAAAAGTATTATAAAGGACGTGGAGTTAACTCGGGCGCAAATGAAAATGTTCTCCAAAATGGGTATTCATTTAGCACTTGATGATTATGGCGCGGGTTACTCATCATTGAGTTATTTGGGGCAATTCAAATTTAACTATATTAAAATAAACGCAGTTTTGTTAGTGGTCACGATATAAGTTCAGAGCAAAGCATCATATTAAAGACGATCAATAGTTTGGCTATATCATTAGCAATCAAAACCGTAGCAGAAGGAATTGAAACACAACAACAACTAGAGCTAATGCAAGACATACAATGCTCAATGGGGCAGGGCTTTTATATCAGTCAATCATTGTCTGAAGACAAATTGCTTGAACTAATGAAAAACAAAATTAAGCTAATTGTTACCTAAATTATGACTCTGCGACTCGGTATCGATATTTGGCTGATTACAAGTAAGTGAACTAGGAAATGTCAGGTTACTGGAATGTTTACGCACTGAAGCATTGAGTTCTCCGCTTTCAGAGAACACTTTAATTTGTTGGTTAATTAACGTTTTTATTGGCCGTATTCCCATTCTCATTGCAAACAACATGTCGACAGTGTCGTTAGGAACTGGTGACTGATATATAGTGTTTTGACAATATGCCTGATCTGCAAAAATTGCTGCGGCATTCTGATCGTTCATTATGGCATAATCACAGCGGCCTTTTTGTAACATCCTTGCCATAGTAATCTGACTGCTAGAATCAATCCTCACCAGTTGATTATTTTCAAAGTAGGAGTGTAATCCAGGATAAATAAATCCCTCGCGAGCACATACCCGCATTTTTTTAATGGTTTGAAACGTAAAATTAGGCTCATAAGGGGACAAACTGTAAAGATAGCTTCGATGTGTCGAAATCTTTTCGCTGAAAATTAACTGTTCTGGGGTATCTAACCAAGACCAGCTAGTCAGCATCATATCGGCTTTACCATCGATAATAAATTTCTCACTTCTGCCACGATTTGAGTCTACAAACTTAGCAATAAGTACTTCATTTTTTTCTAATTGAGAAAAAAAGTCCACTACCACCCCTTGGTAAGATTGAGAGTCCAGATCATAATATAGGTAAGGTGGCGAGCCTGGGGCATTGACAACAATTGTCAGCGTAACGATTTCTGCTTTCTGTGAACTTAATGCTGAAATGCAAAACAAGGCAAGTAACAGAAATATTTTAATTTTCAATATAAACCTCTATAAATAAACAGCTACAAATCACATTCTAACCATCAAATGTCTAGTTTTTATCATCAATAAGACTTACTTATGAACAAGATAGATTTACTAGGAGTGCTTGGAATATTTAGGATTATACTAAACTTTTCAAACTAGACTCGCTACTCTAAAGCGTTTAATAACGTTTTTATGGGCATTTTTAGATCAAAAATGGGGCACATTAGAGCAATATAGATTCTATGTGCCTGTTAGGAGAAATGAAACGTACTCATAATGCGGACTGAAATATCAAACTGATTAGTCGCTAGATTATGGAGGCTAAACCAGAATTGGTGGCTTGTAGCATTTGAAAACCATGGCTAATACCAATCACCATAAGTCATTCCCCTCTCAGCGAGTTTTAAAGCCGATTAATCAGAGCGTTTTCCTTTGCCCAATTTATCGTTGCTGCTATATTTAGGTTGAATCCACTACTGAGTCATTCTTTGAAAATTTTAAAATTAGGCCCCATCAATTTTGCCAGTTCAGTGTTAGCTACCTTAGTGCGCACAGGTGGGGGTATTAGCAGTAAATCGGCGGCGTTAAAACCTGAAATGCCCTTAAAATTATTTGATATGGAAGGTTGCCCTTATTGCCGGTTAGTCAGAGAGGCTTTAACTGAACTAGATTTGGATGCAGAAATTTATCCCTGTCCTAAACAGGGAGAGCGTTACCGAATATACGTTATCGAGAAAGGCGGTAAAGCCCAGTTTCCTTTTTTGATTGACCCTAATACAGGGGCCGAAATATATGAGTCGTTAATTATCATAAAATACTTATTCGAAATCTATGGGCAAAGACAGTTGCCATTAAAATGGCAACTAGGCCCGCTGCAAACAGTTGGGTCAATGTTGGCTAGTACCGCTCGACCGGGTTTAGGAATAACCAAAAAAGCATCTATTGCCCCTGAACAATTACTCGAATTATATAGTTTCGAGTCGAGTCCTTATGCACGTCTGGTGCGTGAGTGCCTATGTGAAATGGAGATCCCCTATATGTTGCGTAACTGCGGCAGAACCGAGTTAGGTGAATGGGTATTACCCACCCTTAGAGACGCGCTAAAGATTGTGCCCAACAGTGAACTGAAAAATCGTAAAATACTACAAGCAAAAACAGGACGAATGGCCATCCCATACCTGGTCGATCCTAATGAAAATGTTGAGATGTTTGAATCTACAAAAATTGTCGATTATTTAGAAACAACCTATGGTCTTGACGATTAAAACCTTCAGCCCATTCCCCTAAATATATTGCCACTTTTTTTGAGTATAAGCAGATGTTGTAAAACCCAGTAGTCATTTTAATCAATGGAAATGGCATCGCTTTTACTGCTTACCTGTGACGTTATTTAAAATTGCTGAAGGTATTTCACAGAGCAGATATTCAGAGTATTTAACAAAACTGTTTGGCATTGTTTAGCACAAGGTTAATTATCTTTAATCTGTTATGTAATCTATAAAAAAGGCGTTCTAGGACGCCTTTTTTATTTTAATATTTAAAAATAAAAGTTTAATAAAAACGTACTTTGGCTTCAATACCAAAAATGCGTGGTTGATTAACAATACCTGTTAAGTTGTTGAAATCAATTGCACCTTTAAGGTTTTCTTCGTCTGTGATGTTGCGTCCGAATAAGGCGATGCTGTAATCATCAGCATAGTTTTCATAAGCAATTCTTAAACCGCCCTCAAAGTTATTATTCGTTTTGAACTCAATGGAATCATATAAAAACAGGTTGGTTTCACCTTGAAACGCCCAGTCAGTATAAATTGAGAGCTCTCCGTCATCGCCCATGGGAAAAGCATAACGTGCTGTGAAGTTAAAGATTGTTTCTGGCGCTTGAGGAAATGGGTTGCCGTCAATTAATACCGCAAATCCATCTGTACTTGGGTCGAGAACAGTACAGTTGCCAGTGAAGTTAAAACCAGCATTCGCACCACAGGGTAAAACTGTTAATGAATCATCCTGGATCTCTGTGTGGTTGTAACTGTATCCTGCTGTTAAGGTTAAGTTATCGGTGACCAAATATTGTGCATCTATTTCAAACCATAACCGGTGCCCTTATCTGAATTGATCAGCGCTGTGTTATTCGCCCCACCACCGATTGCCGAAAATTGGATATCGTCGATTTGGTAGTAGAAGGCTGCAACATTAAAGCGCAGCGTATCATTTAATAAGTCTGTTTTAGTGCCGACTTCAAAAGAATTGATAGTTTCTGATTCAGCCACTGAAGGTGAACCTTCAAATGCCACATCACGGCCCTGAATGGTCTGTGCCCGAAAACCATTAGCGACTCGACTAAATACAGATGTATTTTTGTCAATGTTGTAGTTGGCACTGACCTCCCAACTGACTTGCCCGTCATCAACATTAATATCTGCATATTCTTGAACTGAGGCAGCACCTATCACTAAGGCGAAACCATTGACATTTTGATCACCAACATGTCAATTACACTTGGCTGACAAAGGGCTATTATTCGATAGCCCTTTGTCACTTTAGGTTTTTGGAAAACGTTTCTGGATCCGTCGTTTCCATGCCTTAGCGACTGACAATCGCCACAGATAATTTAGACTAAAATAACCAACTGCACTAAAAAACACTGAACATATTAGACAACCTACCAAAAATGCTGGGCCAATGGTTTCAATACTTTGTAGTACCCAGTCCCAACTCAATTCAAAATTAAAGTCTCTTTGTGGGGAGCCCATTACTGTCGTACCTAAAATATAAGCACCGTAAAAAATGGGCGGCATAGTGAAAGGGTTTGTTATCCAGACTGTAGCCACAGATAAGGGTAAATTCACCCGCAAGGGGATAGCCAATGCTGCCGCCAACCACATTTGAAAAGGCACTGGCCAAAATGCGAAGAACAAACCTACAGCAAAGGCCCCAGATGCTGAGCGTCGATTTAAATGCCAAAGATTAGGATCGTGTAGCAAAGTGCCAAAAATAGACAATATCTTTTGTTCTTTGACTTTTTGAGGGCTTGGAAGAAAGTGCTTAATAAACTTTTTCAGAATAGTTCTCTATACTTTGATTTCATGCAGCAACGGACCGCATTTACCACTTACTATGGACAGTAAACTTTTCAGTTTTATTGCAGCTTCGTTCACTAGTTTATTATGGACTAGCCTGCCTTCCATCGTATTCACTTTTTTACTACTAATTTGTACTTGCCTAATAATTAGAAAATATCAACATCTAGGCTGTTTTATGCTTGGCATAGTCTGGATGGCGAGTGTAGGGCATTGGCAATACACTTTGCAACTATCTTCAGAACAAATTAGTCAACCAACACAAATAACAGGTAAGGTCAGCAGTCTGGTCATAGCTGAGCAAAATATACGTTTTAATCTTAAAGTCACACAGATTGAAGACCAACATTTGTTTTTTACTAAGACCTTCCGCCTAAGTTGGCGCGAGCCTGCTTGGCAGGTGCAGCAGGGTCAACAAGTGACACTTTTGGTTAAAGTTAAACCCCCTCATGGTTTGGCCAATGAGGCAGGTTTCAATTATCAGCAATGGTTGTTTAGTGAAGGCATAAACGCCACGGGTTACGTTAAATCACATGTAGAGAACACGCTGCTTGACGATGTTAAAACCGTTAGACAAACCTTGCTAAATCGAATGTTAGCCTTTCCTTTACCGCATCGTTCTTGGCTCGCTGCCCTAACATTTGGTTATCGAGGATTGTTGCAACCACAAGACTGGCATTTAGTTCAAAAAACGGGTGTGGCACATCTTATTGCCATTTCAGGTCTACATTTGGCCTTGGTTGCGAGTATCAGTTATGTGTTGATAGCGTGGATTGTTGGGGGGCTGATCAGCCGATTTTATTCCTTGCATCATCTCAACTTGCATAACCTGGCTATGTTTTTGACACTTTTTCCCACCTTAGCTTATTCAGCTTTAGCTGGTTTTGGTTTGCCTACCCTTAGAGCATGGTTGATGCTGCTTTTGTTTAGTGTGTGTTTTCTATGTAATAAACATCTTGGGGCAAAAAGTTTAATTTTGTTGGGGCTTACTTGTTTTATCTTACTTTTCCCACTGAGCATATTTGGGCTGAGTTTTTGGTTAAGTTTTTCTGCAGTGATCATCATTTGTTTTGTATTTTGGCGATGGCCAGTTAAACAAAGAGATTTTTCTTTGGTAGCAATTCTATCTGCTATGGTCAAATTACAATTATTTTTGACTCTATTGATGTTGCCGTTAGTGGCTTGGCAATTTTCTTATATCTCCATTGTTTCTCCTTTCGTAAATATAATCGCCGTGCCTGCAGTGACTATGGTTTTGGTGCCAATTTGCCTGCTAGGGGTAATGTGTTTGGCGTTCAAACCTGACTGGGCATTTTCATTATTTTCTTTAGCAGACCAAATTCTGAGTTATGGCCTGAGGTTTCTGAATTTTGCGTTACAGTTTGATGCCTCATTTTTCAACATTCCTGCGTTTCCAGCTACAGTGTGGTGTTTTGTATTCCTGTTTGTGTCTTGTTGTTGTTTGCCTTCTTTTGGGTTAAACAAAAAGTATCTCTATCTATTATTGCTACCACTGGCTAGTCATTTATTACCTCAAAGAAGCAATACTTGGCAGATAGACGTGTTAGATGTGGGGCAGGGGGTAGCGGTGATCATTAGTAAAAATAAGCATGCAATTATCTATGATGTAGGGGCAAGTTATCCTTCTGGTTTTAATATGGCCGACAGTGTATTGTTACCTATTTTACAGGCTCGGGGATTATCAAAAGTTGACTTAGTGTTTATCAGTCATGGGGATAACGACCATGGGGGAAGTCTGCCTCAATTACTTAAAGGTATTCAGGTATCGCAAGTTTTAACTAATCAAGATAGGTGTCAGCAACACTTTGCTATAAATTGGCAAGGTTTGAGTATTAAGGCTTTATGGCCAGACAATGCCCTTAAATACAGCGATAACAATGGTTCATGTGTCATCAAGGTATCAGATAAATTTCACAGTATTTTATTACCCGGTGATATTGATAAAAGTATCGAAAAGCAGCTGGTGGAATTATATCCCAAACAATTAAAGGCTGATATTTTGCTGGCGGCACATCATGGTAGTAATACCTCTTCTTCTAGCGAATTTATTCAAACAGTGGGCGCTGAATATGTGGTATTTAGTCAGGGTTTTATGAATCGTTGGCGTTTTCCCAGACCGGAAGTGTTAGAAAGATTTGAACAGGTAAACAATAATGTGGACACACAGGCCAAAATTTTCACTACCTCTGACTCAGGCCAAGTGTCCTTCATTATGGAATATGATTTACCAAAACCGATTGTTGTCAAAACATTTAGACAGGATATCTATCCGTACTGGTATGCCAACGTCAGTCGCCCTAAATAAAATATGTTATTGATAGTTGGGGAATTTCGTCCTAACAGTTACAATAACCTAGTTCTTTCCTTTCATCAGACAACAGTTATTTAATGAGCATACAGACAAATTTAGATCCTCAAGTCCCTTCTACTATATTTAGACGATTTCGCGTCTACCTTAAAGATTTTAAATTTGCCTTTTTTATAGCCGTTATTGGCATGATTGGCTATTCGGCCATAGATGTAGCTGTGGTTGCCCAACTTAAACCTATTGTGGATGACAGTTTAGGAAAAGGGGACTATCAGTATCTGCGTTTAGCCTCTTATTTTATTGTGCCTATTTTTATATTGCGTGGCATTTTAAACTTTCTCGGTACCTATAGTGTGGCGTGGATTGGTAACCACGTTGTGATGCGGTTACGCCAGCAATTGTTTAGTCAATATATTCACTTGCCTGTTGAATTTCATGATAATAACGGCACAGGCCAGCTTATTTCAAAGGTAATATATGACACCGAACAAGTATCTAATGCCGCAGGTAAAGCGTTACTCACGCTGGTAAGAGACGGAGCTTTTGTTGTTGGCTTGCTGTTTGCGATGTTTTATTACTCGTGGCAATTATCACTGATATTTGTATTAATTGGCCCTTTGGTAGCAGTGATTGTGTCTGTGGTAAGTAAGCGTTTTAGATTAGTCAGTAAACGAATTCAAGATGCCATGGGCGGCTTAACGACTGCCGTTGAGCAAGTGATTAAAGGCCACAAAGTGGTACTGATGTTCGGCGGACAAACACTCGAAGATCAACGTTTTGCCGACCAAAATAATAATAATCGCCAACAAAATATGAAGCTAATTGTCGCCAAAATTCTCAGTGTATCCTCGATACAAGTGATTGCATCCTTTGCTTTGGCAGTGGTGCTTTACATCGCAAGTTATCCCGATTTAGTTGACTCACTCACGCCCGGCGTATTTGTCAGTGTGGTGGTATTTATGACCATGCTGTTAAAGCCGCTTAAACAACTGACTACTGTAAACAGCGAATTCCAAAAAGGCATGGCGGCTTGTGTGAGTATTTTCGAAGTCTTAGACCAACAGATTGAAAAAGATAATGGTGAACATAGTATTGGCAGGGTAAAAGGTAAAATAGACTTTAAGGATGTCACCTTTTGTTATCCTAGTAAAAAAGATGCCGCCCTAAAAAATATCTCTTTTTCAGTCAAACCTGGGCAAACCTTTGCTTTGGTAGGTCGCTCTGGTAGCGGTAAATCCACTATTTCAAGTTTGCTGACGCGTTTCTACGACAATCAAACAGGCGAAATATCGTTAGACGATATGTTGTTAAGGGATATCCCACTAAAAGACTTACGACGACAGTTTGCTCTGGTGTCACAACATGTGGTGTTATTTAATGACACCATTGCCAACAATATTGCTTATGGTTCAGAAGATAAAGTTAGCCGTGAACAGATACTGGCAGCGGCTAAAACCGCCCATGTGATGGAGTTTTTGGAACAGTTACCTGAAGGCTTGGATACCATAGTAGGTGAAAATGGTTTCATGCTATCTGGTGGGCAACGTCAACGGTTAGCTATTGCTCGTGCCTTGTTATTAGACGCACCTATTTTAATTTTAGACGAAGCAACTTCAGCATTAGATACAGAATCAGAACGATTAATTCAAGATGCACTGGATAAACTGCAACAAAACCGTACTAGCATAGTGGTAGCTCATAGGTTGTCGACTATCGAAAACGCCGATACGATTTTAGTGATCGAGGCCGGTGAAATTATCGAGCAAGGTAATCATCAAAGTTTGTTGGCACAAAATGGTGTTTATTCGCAATTATATAATATGCAGTTTGGTGAGGAGTTAGTCGCCAAGTGAGTTGGATTGACAACATGTGGTATTCACCGAGTTGGTACCATTGGCCAGTTATTATTTTGTTATTACCTTTAACAGCATTGTTTTGGGGGTTGTCTGGGTTACGAAGGTGGTTATTTCGATTGCAAATTAAGCCTTCTGTATCTATTCCTGCACTAGTCATTGTGGTAGGTAATATCAGTGTAGGTGGCAATGGGAAAACGCCGCTAGTGGTCTATTTGGCTAAGCGCTTAAGGCAAGAAGGTTATCACCCTGGCGTGTTAAGCAGAGGTTATGGCGGAAAAAATGCCCGTTATCCTTTGACGGTAGATCATCTCAGCAACGTCGATTTGGTGGGTGATGAAGCCATACTGATGCGTCAGCACATTAACTGTCCTTTGGTGGTAGATCCTATTCGCCCAAGAGGGGCAATGGAACTCGTCGAGAAACATAAATGTGATGTGATTATTTGTGATGATGGTTTACAACATTATGCTTTAAATAGAGATATCGAGATTGTGGTGATGGATGGACAAAGGCGTTGTGGTAATCATCTGTTATTACCAGCAGGTCCTTTGCGTGAAGCTTCGTGGCGTTTAGATACGGCTGATTTTTTGGTGTTAAATGGTGGCCTAGTCACAAATGGTGAATATTTAATGTCACTGGAATCGGGGAAATTGATAAACGTTAAATACCCTAATAAAAGCCTATCCATAAACGATTTACGTTCTCCCGTCACCGCGCTGGCGGCAATAGGCAACCCACAACGTTTCTTTTCTTTATTAGAAAAAAAGCGCGTTAAGCTGAAGGATCAAATAAGTTTTGTCGATCATCATGCTTTTACTAAAAAAGATATTCCTAGCGGCACTGTGATCATGACCGAAAAAGATGCAGTAAAATGTACCCAGATAGTACATGATGATTGTTGGTATTTGCCTGTCAGTGCTAGATTAACCAATCAATTTGAATCGCAACTCTTGCAAAAATTAAAACAAGTGGCGGTAGATAAAAAACAACCTAAGAGAAAATAATGGCCTTTGATAAAAAATTGTTAGATATTTTAGCCTGCCCAGTTTGTAAGGGTAAATTATTATATCAAGATAAACTGGCACAACTTATCTGTAAATTCGATCGTATGGTTTATCCTATTCGGGAAAATATACCGGTGTTGTTGGAGTCAGAAGCCAAACATGTGTCTAGCGAAGAAATGGAACAACTGTTAAAAAGCAACTAGTGCTATATATTGGCCCCGTTCATTTAAAAAGTTGAAAAGATTAAAGAGATTAAAGAGATTGAAGTATGCAATTTAGTGTCATTATTCCTGCACGATACGCGTCTAGCCGTTTTCCGGGTAAACCTTTAGTAGAAATACAAGGTAAACCTATGGTGCAACATGTATATGAACGAGCTCAAGAATCAGGGGCGAGTAATATTTTAGTGGCTACCGACGATGTCAGGATCGCCAAAGCAGTAGACGACTTTGGTGGCAAATATTGTATGACAGGCGCGCACCACGAATCTGGCACTGAACGTTTAGCAGAAGTAGTTGATTTACAAAACATGTTGTCCCATGAATTGGTGGTGAATGTGCAGGGGGATGAACCTTTTATTCCTGCTGAAAATATCTTGCAAGTGGCTGAAAACTTACATAATCACCAGCAAGCTGAAATGGCGACACTGGCGGTTAAGATTACCGATGTAGAAGAAGCCTTTAATCCCAACACCGTAAAAGTTGTGATGGATAAACAAGGTTATGCCATGTATTTTTCACGCTCGACTATCCCTTATGATAGAGCGCGCTTTCTTGATTCAGACAGTATTGATGAGATAGGTGACTTTTATTATCGGCATATTGGGATTTATGCATATCGAGCAGGATTTATAAAACAATATGTGAATATGTCTCCATCTGGTTTAGAACAAATTGAATCGTTAGAGCAACTTCGCGTGTTGTGGCATGGTGAAAAAATCCATGTGCAGGAAGCCAGAATTACACCGCCTATTGGCATCGATACACCAGAAGATTTAGCTAGATTATTAGCTAATTACAAATAAGGAGTTTTTATGGCAACTGTTGTTGTTACCGGAGCTAATCGTGGTATTGGTTTGGAGTTTGTAAAACAGTATGTAGCGAAAGGTGACAAAGTGATAGCCCTTTGTCGCAATACTAGCGATGAGCTTAGTCAAACAAGCGCCAAAGTGATCGACAAAGTTGATGTGAGTAGCCCCGAATGTTTAGAAAAAATCCTGCCTACATTAAGCGATTTAAAAATTGATCTACTGATCAATAATGCGGGTGTGTTTGCTAACGAAACCTTAGGAAATATGTCAGTTAAGACCCTTGAATACCAGTTTAGAGTGAATGCTATTGGGCCATTGATGGTGACTCAAATGTTGAGGCAACAACTTGTCAAAGGTGCAAAAGTAGGGATGATAACCAGTCGTATGGGCTCAGTAACAGATAACAATTCTGGTGGTTATTATGGCTATCGTATGTCTAAAGCTGCCTTAAATATAGCTGGCGTGTCATTGGCTCATGATCTTAAAGAGCAAGACGTTGCTGTTGCATTATTGCACCCTGGTTATGTACAAACTGAGATGGTTAATTATACTGGCGATATTTCCGCTGCTGTTGCGGTTGAGCGTTTAATGCAGCGAATTGAAGAATTGAACTTGGACAATACTGGTACCTTCTGGCATTCAAATGGTGAAGTATTACCTTGGTAATACAAAAGATTAAGGGTGTATAAGCCAAGTATGAAAGGAAATACTCTTTCATTTTTGTAACTATTCAGGTCGCGCAGATGAAAAGATGTCAGGAAGCCTGCCCTTGAACAATAGTCGCAACGCCTCACTTGCTGAAACATCTTGCTTGCGACAACTGGATATGTAACTGCGAAGCAAACAAAACATATCCGCACCGTTTTGACTTCTGAAACATCCCGATATTTTTTGATGTACTTTTGTCATTCGAATATCGTTTTCCCCTTGATTGTTAGTAAAGGGGACATCTTTTATTTCGATAAATCTAAGCGCATCATTTTCAAATTCTCTGAGCCGTTCAAGCAAGGCGCGCGCTTTGGTTCGTTTTAAACGACCCCGTTGTCCTGCTGGTCGGTCCTCCTCATTTGGTGGCGGACACTCCTTATCACCCTCAAAGAGTATTTCACGGTACTGTTCTCTGGCGACGCGGGCAGACTCTGGCGTTAACTTACCGTCATTATCCTTCACGTCCTGACAAAGCTTGGTCAGCAGTGCACGCATTTCATTGGCCCATTTCTGCTTGTCTTGCTCCCACGCTCTTTCCAATTCTCTCAAATGATGGGCATTGCACAGAGAATGTTCACATAGGATATATTTGTAGTAAGGTTTCCAGTGGTCATGGCACAGAATGCCCGTAAAGCATGGCAGTATCTCGGCCGCATCCATGGCCTCTTTCCCACGTTTATCGTGGGCATGGAAATACGTCCAGGTAAGTGATGAGGCACAATGTAACCAACGCCGCTTGCCGTTAATGTTGACGCCTGTTTCATCAACATGCAGCACGGGTGATGCTCGTAGTGCGGCTTTGATCCGATCCGCGGCACCTGTTTGCTCAATTAAATCTGACGCTTTTTGATTGAAGTTAAACAAGGTTCCCGCACTGATCGGAATATTGAGTTGATCGGAAAAATACTCTTCAATACGTTTATAAGGCAGCAATTGATATTGTGACAGGTAAACCGCGTGCGCTTTAATGCCATCGCCATATTGGATAGCACTGTTAACACCTTGTGGAAACTCAGCTGTGAATTTCTTGCCTGTTTCGTTGAGCAGTATTTGCGCTCTGTATTCGGTGACCATGCGTGATATTTCTATGTCAACCACTTGACGACACTGGACGCCAGCATCACGATACTTCCCAGGAGGCAATAGCGCCCTGTTTACGGGAATATCCTTGACTACATCGGGCTCTTCGAACGGGCTCAGCGTTTTACCCTCCCGCCCTTTCTGGCCGCCGGCCGGATTGTCAGATTTAGTCCTTGAATTCTTCTTTCTATCAAAATCTGTGGAGGGTGGTTTACTGCTGTTTTGGCTATTTAGTCCTAATCGATTAGCAAGCAAAGACACAACCAGCATGATCAATTCAATTGCCGCTCTTAAGGCCGGCGAAATTGATTTATCCTCTGTAAGCAACTTTTTTGTTGAATCGATCACACTGTCGATTTCAATGCCGTCAATCTTCATTGGTTAATAACTAAAGTGATATTAAGGCAAGTCTGACATCCTAGCGGGATCAGTCAATACGATCGCTGGGATCGTCAAAATATATTTTCATGAGGCTGAATAGTTACTCATTTTTTAATATAAACCCTAGTTTGTGTTGCGATGTTACCTCTGCTTGAATTAACTCCTAAACAAGCGTGCAAACTCGCCCTGATCAGTCAAGGCCTGCATAAAAATAATGCTTTTGGGCAAGGTATCGAAGGCGTAAATGCCGCTGTTAAACATTTAAGTTATATTCAAATAGACTCTATTTCTGTTATTCAACGGGCTCATCATCATTGTTTGTGGAGTCGGGTAGATAATTACCAAGCTGATTTTATTGAACAACTGATAGCTCAAAAACAGCTTTTTGAATATTGGTCCCATGCCGCCGCTTATTTGCCAATTCAAGATTACCGTTTTTCACTACCAAAAAAACAAGCTATTGCATCGGGTGAAAAACATTGGCGGGATAAAAATCCAATTGCTGAAAAACGGGTTCTAAAACGAATCCAACAAGAAGGTCCCTTACGCGCCAAAGACTTTGAACAAAACCGTACAAAAAAAGGGACTGGCTGGTGGGATTGGAAGCCAGATAAAGTTGCCTTAGAACAACTCTTTATAGAAGGAGAGTTGATGGTTGTAGAGCGACGCGGATTTCAGAAAGTCTATGACTTAACTGAACGCGTGTTACCAACTGGTATAGACACCACTGCCCCCAGTGCCAACGAATTCGAACGTCATTTGATTATGAGTTACCTGGGAGCTAACGGCTTTGCTAGCGCCCAGCAAATCAGTTATTTGCGAAAGGGACTAAAAAGCCATATCACCCGAACTTGTCAGGATATGCTTGAAAATGGTGAGTTGCAGCAAGTGATGCTAGGCGAACAAGTCTATTTTGCGCCCTTAAATGTCACTGATTTACTCAAACAATCCATGCATCGCAATCAAGTAAACATATTGTCACCCTTTGATAATGTCGTGATCCAACGTAAACGACTATCGCAAATATTTGATTTTGATTACCAGATTGAATGTTACGTGCCACCCGCAAAACGACAATACGGCTATTTCAGCCTGCCACTTTTGTGGGGAACGGAATTTGTGGGGCGTATGGATACCAAAATAGACCGTAAAACCCACATATTTCATATTCAAAATTTGCATCTTGAAACTGTCAAGGTGGATGAGTTTATAGACCTTTTTAAACCAGTATTAAAAGCCTTTAAACAATTTAATGATGGTAAAGGCATCAAAGTACATAATATAACTTTCAAGGCGACACTAGGGTTTCACAATGAAGCAAACATTAAACAACAGCTACAAACTATTTAAATATTTAGCTTTTAAACAAAACGCTTTTCAAGATAACTAATGATCTCAGAAGATTCATACAACCATTCAACGCCGTCTTCTTTTTCAATACGTAAACAAGGGGTTTGAATTTTTCCGCCACCTTGTAACAATTCATCTCGAAAGGGCGAGCCTTGTGAGGCATTGCGTTTGACGATAGGCAGATTAAGTTTATACATGGCTCTGCGGGTTTTGATGCAAAATGGGCAAGCAAAAAATTGATACAAAGACAGTTTTTGCAGTTCTGCTTCAACTTGTTGTTGGGCTTGTGATGTGCGTTTTAGTTTTGTACCACGGGTGATAAAATCAATGGCAGCAATAATGCCACCTAACAGGTTACGGATAAGGTTAATCAATAGTTTCATCTATACAGCTCGTTTAGTCAATTTGGGAAGTAAAAGTCGACGCCATTATAACCATAATGCGTATATGTTCTAAACCTCACTTGTCGTATTGTTATATGGATCAGTGTTTTTGGTGCATATTGATATTAATTTTTAGAATAAAATGGCTTTGATTAAACAATTACTTGGTGTTTAGATGTTTTGCATTAGCGTTGTGTTTGTTATCGTCTGTATGTCTTTTGAGTTCAAACAGATGGGGTATTTGAATTAAATGAAAATAAGGTTAAATAATAAGTGGAAACTCTACCAATGAAAAATATTGAAATTTATGCCGAGCCCATTGCTTTGTATCAGATTTTAAAATTCGAAGCTTTAGTATCCAGTGGTGGTGAGGCTAAAGTGGCAATCGATGATGGGCGGGTGTTAGTCAATGGTGAAGTTGAAACCAGAAGACGTAAAAAGATTATTGCCGGTGATATGATTGAATTTGAAAAGCAGCAATTTAAAATAGTATTGAAACAAGAGCTGAAACCTTTTATCAGTTAAGTTAAGTCTGCACCTAGAGAAAAAATCATTGTAGACATTATGTATAATATTTTGAACTATTCTATATAGCCGCTTATAAGCGGTACATATAGAGGTTGCAACCAGCTTTCTTTTACTGACATGAAGACCCTACACGGGATTATAACGTTGTGAATTATAGCTAAGAATAGCCTCGAAAATATTGAGACTGCAGAAAAAACAGAAAAGCTTATAAATTTCATTGTATAGTCTGACATTATGATTTTTTTAGGCTACCTCAGTGTCAAATAAATTAAGTGCTCTTGATCTCGCCTTTCTGTCTTTAGAAAAGCAAACTACACCCGTCAACGTCGCTAGCTTGGCGATATTTGAAATACCTAAAGGCTACAAGGGTAATTTCCCTCGAGATTTAATGGACAAATTAGAAGTCCAACCTGCAGGCCCTCCTTTTAATCAAAAGTTAAGCCATGTTAGCAGCGCCAAGCTGCCAAGTTGGGTAACGGATGAACACTTTGATATTCACTACCACGTTCGTCATTCAGCCTTGCCTAAACCTGGCAAAATGGCAGACTTGTTAGAATTAGCTTCACGCCTGCACAGCCGTCTATTGGATAGGGAACGCCCCTTGTGGGAGTTTCATTTGATTGAAGGGTTGGAAGGTAATAAGTTTGCTCTTTACATGAAGATGCATCATGCCGCCATTGACGGCATGGGGGGCATTGAATTAATGGAAGATTGTTTTAGTTTATCTGGTCAAGATGAAGTGCGGGCTCCTTGGGCTGGCCTGAAAAAATACCTACATCCCCGTTCTCAGAATTCAATAAGTTTGGGAGAAAAAACAGCTAATTTAGCTGCACAAGTAAAGGACAGGGCTAGTATGGTTCAGGACCTGTCAAAAATGTTTTGGGGGCAAGGCCTCAAAGCCACTGGGATCAGTAAAAACACATCTCCTGTCCCTTTTACTGCGCCAAAATCAATTTTTAATGTGCCCATTACTGGGGCTCGCCGTTTTGCGGTAAAATCACTTTCGCTTTCAGAACTCAAGACCGTAGGCAAACAAGCCAACGCTACTGTGAATGATATGGTACTAGCTCTGTGCTCCGGTGCCTTGCGAAAATACATGCAAGAAAGGGGAGCGCTACCCAAAAAGTCTTTAATTGCTTCGGTTCCTGTTTCTGTGAGGCAGATGAATCGCACCGGTAACCAAATTACCTATGTTACTGCTAATTTGGCTACTGATGAATCCGATACCATGACGCGATTAGCCAAAATTGGCGCCTCAACCAAAGATGCGAAAGAAGAGCTTGGCGAAGTTTCTGCGGATGCTGCTACCAGTTTTGCTGTGATTGCCCAGGGTTTGGTTGCAGTGATGAACCAGCTAAATATGACCAACTTATTACCACCTGTTGCAAACGTGACTATATCTAACGTTCCTGGTCCTAGACAACCTTTGTACTTTGGTCAGGCAAAACTACAAGCAACCTATCCTTTATCGGTATTAATTGATGGCCAGTCATTAAATATTACTGTGGTAAGTTATTGTGATGATATCGATTTTGGCTTAATGGCCTGTCGAGATACCATCCCTGATATTGAAAAAATTGCTGACTATATAGATGCCGCAATGGACGGTATTAAGGGGGGGATTTACCTTCAGGAGTTAATGCAAAATAAAGATAATTAGCCAATACAAACTCAATACATAAGCCATCGCGTAAGCCTTTTGGCTAAAGTGTAGCTGTTTCTCCATCAGCATATAAAGTTACGCTATGTTTAGACAATTGATATTGGTCTAGGTAGTTGTGAATAGAACCAAAGGTGGCCGTGGCAATTTTTCCGTGGTGATCTTTGGTGGTGACATCATCCATTAACATTGAACCAAACATCAGTTTAAAACGGCTAGTTCTGACGCGCTGAGCTGTGTAATGTGCACGAGTATTGGCTTTAATCTTTGCGATGTCAGTTGATTGATAAATAGCCGCGTTAATTAAGTCCAATGTGTGTTCAGTGCAGTTTTGTAATTGGCTATTCATTGGGTTGGAAATCACTGAGTACTTAGGATTATGTAAGTCGGTATTTTTACCGCTGGCGATTAAATCAATCAGACGTGTTTGTATTTCGTCACTGGGAATTATAATCCCTGCTTTTAATCTTTGTGCCCCCCAAAAAAAGTCTACAGGATAGTCTTGCACAAGCTGGCTTCTATTTGGCTTACCATCTACTTGATACAGATTATGGATAGCATAACCCTGCGCAGTTTCACCATTGCTGAGTTGAATATTCGAGTAGACCGCTATGGCCGTGTGGGTATAGTGAATTCCTTTAGGTAAGTCCTTCTCAGGTCTGCCAACTCGGGCAATGATAAACGCTCTTGCGCCATTTTCTGCTGCATATTTCTCGACGTCCTTGGCAAATTTAATGATTTTTTCAGACTCGATTACAGATTGTTTGTTTGCCTGACTACCAGCCCAGCTTGGAGTGCAAAATAATGTGATTAAGATAAGAATAATGTTCGCTTTCATTGTGTTAATCCTTTTCAAATGTGGAAAAACTGCCATTAGATTTGGCAGCATTGCCTTATTTAGTGATTTTGAATAACGCTTTGTTTGTTCTGGATAACAATCACTTTGTTTGGTGCAGGATCTGCTGTGATAGTGGTCTCGGTGATAACTAAAGGACCATGATGCGTGTGTCTACTGGCTGAATTGGCAATTGATGCCCCGGTTTGAACACTGGCTGCTCCAACTGTTAATGCCACACTTCCGGCGACCACAAGGGGCACTGCAACAACCGCACTGGCCACTTTAGCCGTAGACAAGGCTCCATGACCTACAGCTAACGCGGAATGTTTGCTTGCTTGACCACTATGTTGAGTTGATCCCTCAGCTTGCGCTGTAACAGATGTAATCGAAAGGGTGAATACCAAAGCAATAGTTGTTAATTTCATTGTTCTTCCTTTTGGGTTGTGAACGAGATAAACATTAAACTTTGGTATTCAATACGTAAATACTGTTGTGTTATGTATACTCTATCGACACTTTTGGTATAGTTTAGTAATACCTTTTGCCAGAAGCTTAGAAAATGTATGAGTCAAATTAGTCAGGTGAATCAAACCTTAAAACAATTGTTGCGGCAACAGCAGATCACTTACAAAGATATTGCGCTAAAGCTGGACATGAGCGAAGCCAACATCAAACGGATATTTTCCACTCAAAGTTTTACCTTGGACCGTCTTGAACAAATTTGTGACATTATGCAGATGAGACTGTCTGATTTATTCGCCTTGACCGAAAAACAGGTACAGCAAATTAGTCAGTTAACCGTGGAACAAGAAAAAGAGTTATTGGCCGACCCAAAACTGTTGTTAGTTTCGGTGTGCGTGCGTGACGCATGGAAGTTTGAGGAAATTATTAGTTACTACGATATAAACAAACATCAATGCATTCAGCTTTTGGCTAGACTCGATAAACTTAAAATCATTGATTTATTGCCCAATAATCATTTCAAATCGCTTATTGCCCAAGACTTCAGGTGGATCCCAGGTGGCCCACTAGAAAAGTTCATGGAGCAAGAAGTGATGGTGAAATTTATGGCACCTAAACAAAACGAACCATGGCATTTTCGTTTTTATTTACGTGGACGGTATTCCCAATCATCAGTTGAGATCATTCAACGCAAATTAAATCAACTAACGAAAGAGGCTGCAGTCCTTAATCAAGAAGATGCAGACTTGCCGCTAGACAAACGTCAGCATATTGGTTTGCTTATGGCCATGCGCCCTTGGGAGCCCTCGCTATTTGAGAATATGCGCAGATGAATGAGTACTTGTGAATTAATTCAAACTTGCACAGGTAATCTTGAATTATAGTCTTCTTACTCATTCCGCTCACAAATTCATGTTCAGCCATCATGATTTAAGTATAATTCTATTGACTGACTCAGTTTTAAGCCTCCATAGCTTTTTTCATACCTTTTCAAATTTGGCCTATTTTTATGACTTCCTTAACTCCATTGTTTAATAATACAGCAGCAGACACGTCCCATGATCCATTGCAAAAATCCTTAAGCGACTTGTGGTCAAAGATCGAAAAAAAGCACAAACGTAATCAAAAGTTTCTAGATGACAAAGAAAAACTGTTTAATGAGTTTCAAATCAAAGTCTTACCTGTGGAACAACAACAGGGTATGGAGATGGTCAATTTAGTCGAGTTTCTTATTCCTTTTTGTGCACGTAAGACTTTATCCGAGGACCAGCGCGAAGAATTAATTACTTGGATTGACAGTACGCTTGAGTATTTACGCTCACACCCCTTTCTAGCAGATGTTGATCATGACGCTTTACAAAACAAGTTTAACGCCGCTTTTAGCACCTTTATGCAGTCACAAAATATAGAGATAGATATACACCAAATTGAAAAAGTGCGCATGGATATTGAGCATATGTTTGAAGGTGGTATGCAACTTACAGACGACGAAATTATTGACCTAATAAAAGATCACAGCTTATTAAATCAATATATTCAGCGTATGCATAAAGAAATTTCTGAAGAAGAAGAGAATGAAGACGACCATGATGACGAAGAAAACAGCGGTGAGCAAGGTGACCCTTTTGAAAGGTTTTTTGAAGACAATTTTGGTGAAGATGATGTTCAACAAGATGCTGCAAAGGAAGCCGCAAAAGATACGACACAAAAAAACTTGGATAAGTTATTTAAAGCAGGGCAACTGAATAAAATCTATAAACGCTTAGCCGCGTTATTACACCCTGATAAAGAGCAAGATCCTGCGAAAAAAGAACAAAAACATGTGCTCATGCAAACCTTGTCTGAAGCACGTAAAAATAAAGATGCCTTTACCTTATTACAACTTTATCAAATCCACATTAATGATGGTGAATTTAGTTTCGACCCCGACACATTAAGCTCAATGCAAGCCTTACTTAGAGTAAAGTTACATCGATTAGACGACGAACTCTATACAGCAAAGTCGAGTAATGAATTATCAAATCTAGTTTGGCGTAAGTTTTCAGGCCGCAGTAAAAAGCAGACAGAAAGTAATATTAAAATTCATGTGGCAAACATCGTAGAAGAAGTGCAGGAAAATCAACTCATCATGGAACAAAACCAAACCGTTGCTCAAATGAAAAAACACTTGCAAGAAAGGCTTGAAAAAAATCGAGGCTGGGTAAGCGACATGCCCATAGATTTGATGGACTTGTTTAGATAAGAGCATTGACGGCAATTAAAGCCAATGATGTTAACTACTTGTACTGAAGCTTTTTACTTCATTAAACTTCCCTGCGCGATAGCACTTTGCTGCGTTATCGCGCAGTCCATCCTCCATCAATCACCAATGCTTGGGCGGTGATGTTTTTTGCTTCATTAGTAAGTAAAAATGCGGCTGTCGCTGCCAACTCATCTATGCCAATAAAGGCTTTTTTGGGCATTGGCGCTAGCATGATTTTGTCTATTACCTCTTGTTCGCTAATACCATTTTCAATAGCTTGTGCAGCTATCTGATTTTCAACTAAGGGCGTTTTTACATAAGCAGGACAGAGTGTATTGACGGTAACATCACAATCGCCTGTTTCTAAAGCAAGGGTCTTAGCAAAGCCTAATAATCCATGCTTAGCGGCGACATACGCAGATTTAAATGGAGACGCGACCACTGAATGCACTGAGCCTATGTTGATAATTCGCCCGTAATTTTGCTTGCGCATGTTAGGTAGTAACGCTTGGCTGAGCATTGCAGGTGCAACTAACATTATATTGATCAGCAGTTGCCATTTTTCAGGTGGGAAGTCTTCAAGCTTACTTACGTGTTGTACTCCCGCATTGTTGATTAACACATCTACGGTTAACGGATGTAAATTGTTGGGTAGGTCAGCGACATCTTTTAAGTTAGTGACATCTAGCTCAATTGCTGAAGCACTAATACCTTGGTTGTGCAATTCCTTAAAAGCGGTGGTTGCTGCCGCCAAATTAATATCCGCGATGATGATGTGATGGCCCAAACTACCTAAGTGCTGAGCGATACCCAAACCAATACCACTAGCGCCACCTGTAATCAGTATGTTTTTTTTAGACATACCCGTTCTCCTAAATGTCTAAAGCTTGAGTCAATGACTCTGCTATTTGTTTAACTGCTTGAATTTGTTGACCATTTTTGGTGGCATACTCGCTGTCTGTATAGCCCCACCAGTCCCAACACCCTTGAGGATTTAACGGCATAAACATGGAGTTTTTTGTTTGTGGATACAACACAACCAGATGATTAGTGTCTGCCCAGTTGTTTAAGCCATTGTTTTCGACAAACTGCTTACCCACTGTTTCTGCATTTTGCTGGCAGCCATGAAAACTAATATGCAGCTGACAACTTTCACCAGCTTGGCATGTTTTTGGTATGTACATAAATCCTTGTTCGGCGAGGCTAGTTGCCTGCTCGCCACCCAATGATTGTTGATTGATGGATACAAGCTTGCCTTGTGGCAGGGTATTTCGTGGTTGAAGATCAGTGTGTAGAAAGTTCAGCATGTTACCCGCAGCATCATAATCACAATTACCCACAAAAGGAGGCTCGGAAACATCACATTTTGAACCAAAAGCTAAGGTCGGAAAGTGGTGAGCAAAGGGCTGTTGATTGACATATTCCACATTTTTTGGATCTATCCACATAAGATATTGTTCATGTAAAGCCTGAGTCACATTTTCATGAATTTTGGTATCTTTTGTGCCTCTAATTAACCACACCTTACTGTTTTTTAGATAATCCAAATTGGCGATTTTGTGCTGGTTTTCATAGACTTCAGCTTGCTGAGTCAAGCTTTGGTTAGTTGCATCGGTACTTTTATTGACACATTGTGCCAGAGCCGTTTTGATACTGTTTTGGGCACAGTAATAAGGCCCAGCAGCAATGATGCCCACTTTGTCTACCCAATCTGAATGGGAAATGTGAAACTGATTAGCCATAAATCCACCACTCGATAAGCCTGATACGCCAATCTTTGTCAGATCTAAGTTGAGTTTTTTGGCAGCAAGTTGACCACTATTCATAAGCAAGCAGCTTAGCAATAGTATTATTAGGTTTTTCATTTTCATCCTCGTTAATGACCTGAATTATTTTTCGATAAATTCTTTAATTTCTTGCGCTTTTTGACTGATTCCAATGACACCATTTAAGTGACCTGAATCACCTGACAACTCTTCTAAGTGACTATCCTTGCCCATATCTATGAGTTGTTGATTCGCCTCTTGGCTTAAGTAAGGCATAAGTAACAAATCATTAGACGAAGGTAAAAACAGGCTTTTAGCTTTGATTTTTTTTAACCCCTCAGCAAGGTTTTCGCCATGCCCTGCAATAAACAATTGAGATGCTCTGATTAAATATAAAAGGTGATTAGCATCAAATAATTTAGCCCGTGTTTCTGCTCGTTCTCTAAGCCAGTTCACAATAGAATATGAGCCATTAATTGAGTGTAAGGGTTCTGTTTGTAAAGCATGATGATTAACTTCTTTTGTCATGCCTATCTGATTGAATGCCTTGGGAGTCAGTGCGTCTTGCGTAATAAACATTAAGGCTGCGATTAATCCTTCTGTAGGGGGGGTATGCGTATAATAATCACCGTTGCGCCAATTAGGGTCGAGTCGAATAGGGATGGCCCAGCGTTCTAATAAAACTGTGGCCCATGCATCACTTTGACCACTGCCGATCACCGATATCATTCTAGGCACCCAGTCCGGATAGGCAGTTGCCCAGTCAATGGCTTGCATTGAACCCATAGAGGCACCAATTACGGCATGTAACTTATTTATGCCTAAACTTTCGAGCACCAGTTTTTGTACTTCCACAAAATCTCGGATGGTCACGACTGGAAAATCCAAGCCATACTCTTTGCCTGTATCAGGGTTGATCGAAGCAGGGCCAGTCGTAATGACATTTGGATTATGAACACCCAAATTAGCTAAACTGTCTACGCTAATAACATAAAATTTATTAGTATCAATGGCTTTGCCAGGACCAATTAATGCGTCCCAGTAACCGGCTTGTAGATCATCTTTGGTGTATTTTCCTGCCGCATGTGAATTGGCTGAAAAGTAGTGGGTGACTAAGATAACATTGTCTTTTTGGGCGTTTAATTTTCCATAACTCTCCCAGCCCACAGCCACTTGTTTAATGGTTTCGCCATTAAAGGTTTTGAAATTGACTGTTTCAAAACGTTGTTTGACCACTAATAAGTCTGCCGAGGCAAATGCACTAAGCAACAACACAACAAAACCTACTACATATCTGCTGTGTCTTAATATTGGGTGTTTCATATCAATTTATTCCCATGGATCGTTTATATAAAAGTAAATATAGCAATAGCCAATGCAACGCCGCATAGTGGCACCACAACGGTGAGTGCGCCTAATGCCCAATAAGCTTGTTGATGGGTTTCTTGACAGATAGCGCGAATGGTTGTCACTACATAACCATTATGCGGTAAGGAATCTAATGCCCCAGACGAAATAGAGACAATACGATGTAATTCCTCTGGGTCTACTCCTTGCTCTAAATAACCAGGAGCCAGAAGAGGTAAGGCAATGACCTGACCACCAGACGCTGAGCCTGTTAATCCCGCAATCACGCTAATCGCAATAGCTGCACCTATTAGCTCATTTCCAGGTATTTGTGCCATGACTTCGACCGCAGTTTGAAATGCTGCGGTTGATTTTGCAATGCTACCAAAGCCGACTACTGCTGCTGTATTGCCTATTGCAATTAGTGCTCCTGTGGTACCTGCGGTCACCGCATTTTGCATGTTGTGGAAATACTTGAAGTTGATAACCATTAAACATAACACGCCGCCGCCAAGGGCCACTATTAACGCAAGCTGTTGCAGCGTTTCGTGTAATAGGAATGATAAAACCAACACCACTAAAAGTGGAATAATGCCGGTAATAGCGTGGGGGTAATCCCGCTCTGGAATTTCGGGGTCATGGTCACGGGCTTCAAAATGTTCACCGTTAGCCACGGCTTTGTTAATCATTTTTCCCATCCACCAAAAACCAAAACTTGCCATAAATATAGCCACTACTAAGCTGACTTCCCAAGCAGCAAAAGGCGATGTGCCTAAGTATTTGATTGGGATCCAGTTTTGAATTTCGGGTGAACCAGCGGATGTCATGGTAAAAGTCACCGAACCAAAAGCCAGTGCTGCAGGAATAAAACGTCTGGGCAAATTAGCATCTTTAAATAAGCTAAGGGCCATGGGATAGACTGAAAATGCCACCACAAAGACGCTTACACCGCCGTAGGTCAGTACCGCACAAGCTAACACCACTGCAACCACAGCTTGCTGACGACCTAGCTTGCTGATGATCCATCTAGCTAACGAGTCGGCAGCCCCGGTATCTTCCATAAATTTGCCAAATAGTGAACCTAGCAAAAACATAAAAAACCAAGAAGCAATAAAGCCTGAAAAACCTTGCATATAGGTAACAACAAAATTGCTATCACCTATGAATATGGGTAAGCCACTACTAAGCGCGACTAATACCGCGCACAATGGCGCTGCAATAAATAAATTCATTCCACGAATAGTCAACACTATTAGCAGTAACAATCCACCTACCAGGCCGATTAAACTAAGCATATTATCTGTTTCCTTAAAATTGAGTCAGTGACCGCAGACCAACAGAAAGGATAGCCGTATTGTGGAGGAAAGCCTCAGACATGCCCATAGTACTATGGTACTAAAGACGGCGAGTCAGTTCTGGATTAAGGTTACTTAGACCGCAGCACATAGAAAATAATAAAACCTATATCCAAGGACACATGATGAAAAATATAAAAAAAGCTGAGCATTTGGCTGCTACTAAACATTTATTTAATCAATCACTTTGCGCTATGGCAGTAGGAGCTGTGTTATTTACAAGTAGCAGTCTGCATGCCCAACAGAGTGAACAGAAGAAAGGCCTTGAACGAATTGAGGTCACAGCCCGCAAAACCGTTGAAAGTTTGCAGGAAGTCCCGGTTTCAATCACCTCAATTGGCGCAATTGAACTGGATGAAAAAGGCATTTCGGTGCTAACCGAAATTCAGCAATTTTCCCCCAACACCACTTTGCAGAACAGTCGTGGTACTAACTCCACCCTAACTGCATTTATACGTGGTGTAGGTCAACAAGATCCACTTTGGGGTTATGAACCAGGCGTTGGGATTTATATTGATGATGTTTATGTTGCCCGTCCTCAAGGTGCTGTTTTTGACTTGTTAGACGTTGAGCGCATAGAGGTTTTACGTGGCCCACAAGGCAGCTTGTACGGTAAAAACACGGTAGGCGGTGCACTTAAATACGTGACCAAAGAGATGAGCGGTGATACTGAGTTAAATGTAAAGGGCACATTAGGTAGCTACAATCAGCGCGATCTGAAAATTACTGGTCAATTTCCTATAATTGAAGACACATTATATGTTGGATTTGGTTTAGCTGACCTATCTCGTGATGGATATGGAGAATATTTGCAATCAGCTTTACCCAATCAGGATTTAGAAAACTACAACAAAGATCTAACTGCAGCGCGTGTCACCATAGAATTTACGCCACGTGACGATTTGTTTTTTCGTTTAGCTTGGGATAAAACAACCGATGATTCTAATTCTAAAGGCGGCTATCGTTTATTACCCAGCCTATTAACGGACGCTCCGGTACCTGACAGTGTCTTTGATTCCTACACCAGTTTGCCAACGGAAAATAAAGTAGAATTGGAAGGCATAAGTCTAACTGCGCGCTGGGATATAAACGATGCTATGAGCCTCAAATATGTTGGTTCCACACGTGAAAGTTACTCACCTACCAATATTGATTTTGATAACACCGCTCTTGATATTTTTGATGTCCCAGCTATTTATGAAGACGATAATAGCTCCCATGAAGTGCAATTTAATTATTCCGGCGATGGTTTAAATATCGTTGGCGGTATTTACTATTATGATGGCGAGTCTTGTGGTCAGTTTGAAGCAATCTTAGGATTCTTGGGGCGTGCAGCATTTGGCACTCCGGTTTTAACGCGTGAGGTGAGTGGCTGTAACAACAGTGAAAGTACTGCAGTCTATGCCCAAGGTTCTTACGATATTACCGAACAATTATCGGTCACTATCGGTGCTCGATATACAGACGAAGAAAAGCAAGCCGTAGTCAAAAATGGTTTGATCTTTGATAATGTTTATCCAGAATCGGGTTGGATACCAGGCTATGTTCGTCCAAGTGGTGACATAGTACCTCAAGTTTTAGGCAGTGATTCCGATGGAGATGGTGTTTTAGATTCTCCCTCAGTTCAAAGTTGGTCGCGTTTTACTCCTAGAATAGGCTTAGAATATCAAGCGAATCCAGACTTGATGTTTTTTGCCAGTTATTCACAGGGCTTTAAATCTGGTACTTTTAACCCTCGTGCAACCGTTAACGAGCCAGGCGTAAATCCAGAAATTGTCGATTCAATTGAAGTGGGCATGAAAAGTGACTGGTCAGATAACTTGCGGGTTAACTTAACCTTGTTCTCTCTGGATCACGAAGATCGCCAGTATATTGGTTTACTCCCTACTGATGATGTCACAGTGTTAAACCAATTTTTGTCTAACGTGGCGGCGACATCAGCAACTGGCATAGAAGCAGAAATAACCTACTTAGCGACGGATAATCTAACCTTTGATTTCTCATTAGGTACGATTAATTCTAAAATTGAAGAAAATAACGCGGTTCCACCCCTTATCGGAATTTCGAATACACCGGACTTAACCTATAACCTTGCTGCAAATTATGTGCTAGAAAGTGATATTGGGGCCTTTACCTTTAACGCTAATTATTATTATCGAGGTGATTATCGCTTGTTTGAAGACAGTGATCAGCTTCAAGAAGAAGGTTACGGTATTCTCAATGCCAGCGTTAATTGGCAAAGTGATGGTGGTCAATGGTACGGCGGCTTACACCTTAAAAACTTAACTGATGAAGAGTATTTAGTTGGTGGTTATAATTTTGCTGTAGACAATGGCGATGGAACCTTTGGACCAGGATTGGGTGGAGATACCACTCTAATTGGTTATTATGGCGACCCTCGGACAGTTAGCTTAACAGTCGGTTATAGATTTTAAATTAAACTGATAACGTTTCAGGCAGCTTCGGCTGCCTTTTTACGTTTATCCATTGGCTTAACTCTAAAATAATCATACCCTTACGCCTTGTTGTTAACTCAATCAGTTCTAGTTCATAAAGGTTAAATTGATGCAAGCACGAGCCATTGTTGCAGATGATCACCCCTTATTCCGAAGTGCATTAAAACATGCGGTTTTAGGTACGTTAGGTGACAACATATTAGAATCTGCGAGTTTTGATGAAACTTTAGATCTATTAAACATTCATCAAAATATCGAACTGGTATTTTTAGACTTAAATATGCCAGGTAATCAAGGACTCACGGGGCTGACTATTCTACGTAACAATTACCCTGATGTATTAGTGGTAATAGTGTCAGCAGAGGAACGCCCAGATATCATTAAAAAAGCTATCGACTTTGGCTCAAGCGGTTATATTCCTAAATCGACCCCGTTGCCCATTATCACTCAAGCTGTGGTGCAAATATTAGATGGCCAAATCTGGGTGCCAGAGGACATGCTAAACGATGTTAAACATCTCGATAACTCCGAATACAAAAATTTTGCTACTCGAATCGAATTGCTCACGCCGCATCAATTTAGAGTGTTGCAATTGATGGCCGATGGGCTGCTTAATAAACAAATTGCCTACGAATTGCAAGTGAGTGAGTCCACCATTAAACAACATGTGTCTGCGGTCCTCAATAAACTTGGATTCAATAACCGCACTCAGGCAGGAGTGATGTTTAAAAGTGTCATGACCATAGTAGAAGAGTAATAGCCAGTTGTCCGCGGCTTAATTCAGAAAAATGCAGGGCAATCGCATTAAAATATTTGTAGCAGTTTCAGCAAGTAATCATTATCCCAACCTGCCATTTGCCGCTTAATCTTAATACCTACCTTATTATCATTATCTGACGTTAATAAATTCAAAGATATGTGGCGTAATATTGCCATGTTTTGATCTGCATATCCTTGACGAATTCGACAATGATCTTCGTCAAATGCCATATCTAATCTCCAGTGAAGATTATTCTCTACACCCCAATGAGCACGTACATAGTGAGCAAATTTCTCTGCATCGTTATGCTTAACGCTACTAATAAAGTATCGCGTTTCTTCTGACCATTCGTTCGCAAGAAATCTTCTTGATTTGACGCTAACAATACTGGCAAGGTGTGGGTGAGTATGATGCTCAGTAAGCCAGTCAATTCGGTTGCAGGAAGTCACTGTTCTTTCTTCAATACGGCCATGCCCTGAATCAATACTCTTATAAGTATTTAACGTGCCCTCATAACTTTTAGGGGTATTTTCAAAGAATAAAATCACATCATCATGTAGGGTGCTTTGATTTCCTTTCAGTGCGGTTAAATAATCAGCGCCTTTACTCACGATCAGTTCAGCCGATTTCTTTTGTGTGTTTAATGCATCGGTTGTGATGATACTGCCTGTGATGTCTAAGTTTTTGAGTAGGGAAGGTAAGGCGGTTATTTCATTCGATTTTTCATCAACTTTCACTTGTCCAAGTGCCAGCTGATTATCATGTGACCATGCGCTAACCATATAAATAGCTGATTTATTAGATGACTTATCATGAGTGCGTCGAAGGCATTTACCGTCAATAGCGATCACATCGCCCGTGACATTTTTTACTATCTCTTTGATCCAGCTAGAAAAACAGGTTTGAAATTGCTCAGGATCAATTAAGGAAAAAATACGTCCCAAAGTATCATGAGACGGAATACCATTTTCTAGGGATAAATATTGTTCAAACCAAGTGCGTTTAATGTTGGCAAATTTTTCAATGGCAACCCAGCCATCACAGCCACAGATAACGGCACATAGGGTAATAAAAAAGATGTCATCTAATTTATGTAATTGTTTTCTTAGAAGACGAGGATCTTCAATGTCTTTGAAATGTTCGATAAGTGTGGGCTTGTATTTGGTCATATTACGTCGCGTAAAGCGAAGTAATAGATCAAATTAGGGGATCTGTGTCAAGCCATTTTTAATGCGATTGCCCTGCAGAAAAATGCGCGACCCATTTAATAAGCAATTACATATGCTAAAATTTACAGGGCAATATCATCATCAAAAAATATTCGAACGTTATATGTAGCTAGCGTCATCCCGTTTATTTAGGTCCAATCGAAGAAAAAACAATACTGTCATCAACTACTGACTCATAGCTTAAGCTCATGCGATCAAGTATATAATTTTGATTGAGTCTCCAAGGCTTATTCCGACCCTGTTTGGGCATCTTATCCAATGCACGAGTAATATAGCCTGAGGTGAAATTAATGAAAGGCTCAGCCTCAATGCTATTAACGGGAAGGACCGGCTGACAGTAATGATGTTGATGCTTATCCATGTGGTTAATCAAACGGCATAGATACTGTCCGACTAAATCTGACTTCAGGGTCCAAGACGCATTGGTATAACCCATTGAAAATGCAAAGTTAGGTAAACCACTCAACATCATGCCTTTGTAACAATAACTGTCAGCGGCATTAAATGGTTTGTTATCAACGCTTAGTTCATATGAACCGAGTATTTCTAAATTGAGTCCGGTTGCTGTCACAATAATATCTGCTGCCAGTACTTCGCCGGTCTGCAACTTAATCCCAGTAGCGGTAAAGGAGTCTATATGTTCAGTGACGACACTGGCCGAACCGTTTTTTATGGCATCAAATAAATCACCGTCAGGCACTAGGCAAGCCCGTTGGTCCCAAGGTTGATAGCTGGGTTTAAAGTGTTTATCAACAGGGTAATCCTCTCCCAGAGCATCAATTACGCCGTCTCGTATGGCTTTCTTTGCAGTCTCAGGGCGTCGCCTAGCCATGCTATACATAAACATGCCTTGTAGTATTTTGTTCCAACGGCTGAGACTATAAGCGAGTTTAGCTGGCAGATAGCGGCGCATCACATTAGCAAAGGCATCTTGTGAAGATCTTGAGGCTATATAGGTAGGAGAGCGCTGTAACATAGTGACATGACCAGCAGTGGTTGCCATGGCCGGAACAATAGTAACGGCAGTCGCACCACTACCAATGACAATCACGTTTTTACCCGCGTAATCGATGTTTTTTGGCCAATGTTGCGGATGAATTACTTCACCTGAAAAATTCTCAACGCCTTTAAAAGCTGGAGTGTAACCATTAGCGTAATTATAATAACCAGCACCAGAAAAAAAGAAGCGGCTGACATACTGGCAACACTCCTCTGTTTTTAGGTTTTGGATCTCAGTATGCCATTTTGCGCTTGTGCTATCCCAATTGGCCGAGACCACTTTGTGTTCGAATAATATGTGTTTATTGATGCCATTTTCAGTTGCGGCTTCACAGATATAATGTTTGATATCTTGCCCAGGGGAAATGGCTTTGGGTGAGCGCCAAGGTTTGAAGTTAAAGCCAAAAGTAAACATGTCTGAATCAGAACGAATGCCGGGATAGCGAAATAGATCCCAAGTGCCTCCAACTTCGCTACGGGCTTCGATAATAGCGTATGATTTGGTCGGGCAATGCTTCTGAAGATGATAGGCCGTCCCGATACCGGAAATGCCAGCGCCAATAATTAGTACGTCTACTTCACTTGTTGTTATGCTCACTCCACCAATAACCTTGTATGACTGTCGTTCGCAATTCGCGAGAGTAGGTAATAGCAGACAGTATTACTATTAGGATCATTAGTCAATTAGCGGCTAATTGCATAATGTACATTTTTAAAATGTCAGCCTGATAAAAGAAAATCCATTTAAAATCAATCGTTTTGATAATCCACTGAGCCATTTTTTAGTTTGATTTTTCCGCTATATTAATGAGTGTCCATTTCAATCTAAAGGTAAAGATTTATCTAGAAATGAGCGATATTCTTGTTGCCGGAGTTATACTGATTGGTGTTAAAGACCTATTAGTATAAAACATCCAAAAAAAACCCAGCTAACTAGCTGGGGTTTTGTTGAGGTTCAGTAAAACCTGCTATGTGGCGGGTTTTTTATGGTTGTGACTTTATTCGTCTTCTTCTACCAATGTCATAAGTGAAGTATTACCGCCGGATGCAGTTGTATCTATGCTCACCGTTTTTTCGGTTAACAAACGCTGGATCAAGTGGTCATAATACTCAGCGGTGATAACGGGAAGTATTGCCCCAGTCCGTTTAGCTAGCATTTGTACCATATAGCTAGAACGATCACTTTCACTGTCTATAACTACACCCGCTAGAGATTCCTCTGCTAACAATGCTTCTAAGTGATGTAGCTTAGCAACTTGGAATACGCCTTCAGGTGCACCCGTTGCAATAAACTGTTCGCGAAATTCTATCGCTTCAGCATAAAACAGCTCAGATACCACTGAAATTACCACATTCCCGGTTGCCAACGCGGTAACAATGGATAACATCCAATACTCAAAGGTGACATCTTTATCTGCGAAACACACTAGGACTCCTCTGGGTTCTAAATACAACACATTGGATTCGCCTGTTGGTCCAGGTAACAACTTGGGTCTTTTGAGACGTCTTTCGATGCTGATCAACTGAGAGCGCGCCGCCGCTAAGGTGAAATTTAAATCATCAGCCAGTTCTTCTACTATGTCCACTTTGGCAATAGTTGCAAGTAATTGTCGTAATGACGATAGCCGAGTATTTAAATCCGTTAAACGCCATTCATGCTCAGAAGTACGGGCAGTTTTCATAAATGTGGCTGCTTCTAACTTGTCTTCTTCGTTGCTTTGTAGCGCTTTATCGGTGTCAGGCAATAATTCACTAACTGCCCGTGGCGTCGATTTTTCAAACATCAGGCGTGTTAAGTAATTTGGGCCACCTGCTTTCGGACCAGTTCCAGACAGTCCCCGGCCACCAAACGGCTGAACACCCACTATGGCTCCAATCATGTTTCGGTTCACATAAACGTTTCCGGCGCGAGACAGCTTAACTAATTCCATGGCTCTGGCATCAATTCGAGTATGAATACCCATGGTCAAACCAAAACCAGTGGCATTAATTTTTTCCACTGTTTTTTCAAGATCATCCGCTTTGAATCGTACTACGTGGACACAAGGTCCAAATACTTCACGTTTGAGTACTGATATATCTGCAATTTCATAAAGTTTAGGAGCAAAAAATGTACCCTTGTTTGCGGGCACTTTACACTCATATAACAAGGTTCCATTGTGTTGCATATCTTCAGCATGGGCTTGCAAATTAGCCAAGGCTTTCTGGTCAATAACCGGGCCAATATCGGTGGCCAGATAGGCAGGATCACCCACACTTAATTCATGAATTGCGCCAATCAACATTTCGATTACGGTATCAGCAATTTCTTCTTGTAAAAATAGGACTCTCAGAGCTGAGCAACGTTGGCCTGCGCTTTGAAAACCAGAGGCAATAACGTCATCAACCACTTGTTCTGGCAAGGCAGTTGAGTCAACAATCATACAGTTTTGGCCACCCGTCTCAGCTATCAAAGGGACTTGCTCACCACCTCTTTGTGCCAAAGCGTTAGCAATGACATTACCGGTAACGGTGGAACCGGTAAACATAACTGCTTTGATCCGCTCATCTGGCAACAGGATTTTTCCTACATCCGGTCCTGCAGCGATCACAGATTGCACCACACCTGCCGGCAAACCAACATATTCCATTAACTCTAAAGCGCGCAGGGCAATTAAACTGGTTTGCTCTGCGGGTTTGGCAATGACGGTATTACCGGTCACTATCGCGGCAGCTACTTGTCCTAAAAATATGGCTAAAGGGAAATTCCAAGGACTGATACACAACACCACACCACGGGGTGCTAATCTGTCATCTTCTGCGAGTTCTTCGGCCCTAGCGGCATAATAGCGACAAAAATCGACTGCTTCACGGACCTCGTCCACTCCATCTGAGGTGACTTTCCCCGCTTCTTTTATACACAGTGCAATCAATTCATCCATATGGCGTTCGAGGATGTCAGCGGTGCGGCGTAGCAAATCCGCTCTTTCAGTCATAGGCGTTTTTGACCAGCTAGCAAAAGTATTGTGGGCAGTTGTTAACTTATCCGCCATCTGCTGTTGGGTATCGTAGTGATGAAAGCCAATAATCTCATCTAAATTGGCAGGGTTACGAACGGCATGACTGCCTTGTGGCACTTGTTCTTCAGTTAATAAATGTTCTTCAAACCAGCTATCAATGGCCGCTTTAAGCGGGGTGATATGATTTATATCGGTGACGTCAATACCTTTTGAGTTGTCTCTTTCTACACCGTATAAGTTAATAGGTTTTTGAATTTGATCATTATATTTAAATTTTAAGCGTTGGGTCTTTTCTACCGGATCTTCGAGTAAGGACTCAACCGGTCTTGATACGTCAACTATGGCATTAACAAAAGATGAATTTGCACCGTTTTCAAGCAAGCGACGCACTAAATACGCTAATAAATCTTCATGCTCACCCACAGGGGCGTAAATGCGGCATTGGATACTTTCTAATGAAACAATCTGATCATAGAGGCTGTCACCCATACCGTGCAAGCACTGAAACTCAAAGCCTTCTTTGTCATCACCGGCCAGTTCTATTATAACTGAGGCCGTGTAAGCATTGTGGGTGGCAAATTGCGGGTATATAGTGTCACGATAATCCAACAATCGGTTGGCACAGGCATGATAAGACACATCTGTAGATGACTTACGGGTAAAGACAGGGAAATGTTCTAGGCCATCTTTTTGCGCATTTTTTATTTCAGTATCCCAATATGCACCTTTAACCAGGCGTACCATCATTTTACGGCCGACTTTTTCGGTCAGTTCACGCAACCAGTCAATAACATACAGGGCACGTTTTTGATAAGACTGCACAGCTAAACCAAAACCGTCCCAGTCACTTAACTCAGAGTCACTGAATACGTGTTCAATAATGTCCAACGAGATATCCAGACGTTCTGATTCTTCGGCATCAACAGTTAAACCAATATTGAATTGTTTGGCCAGCAGACACAATTGTTTGAGTCTGGGTGGGATTTCTGCCATGACCCTTTCTCTGTGTGTGAATTCAAAACGTGGGTGAATGGCCGATAGTTTGACTGAAATACCAGGGCTTTTTCTGGGGCCTTTACCTTGTGCCGCTTTGCCGATCACTTTTATCGCTTTTGCGTAGGCATTAAAATAGTCGTCGGCATCTTTTTGAGTTCTGGCACCTTCACCGAGTATGTCATAAGAATACACATAACCTTTACGTTCTTTTTCTTCAGCGCGGCGCACCGCATCTTCGATGGTTTCACCCAAGACAAACTGTTGGCCCATAACCTTCATCGCTATGTTCATGGCTTTACGAATAACAGGCTCGCCAACTTTACCTAAGGTTTTTTTCAGGAAACCAAATTTATTGCGCTGATTTGCATAATTAACCAAGCCACCGGTCATTAGCAAACCCCACGATGAAGCGTTAACAAATAATGAGTCACTGTTGCCCAAATGAGAGCTCCACTGACCTTTGGATAGCTTATCGCTGATCAATTTGTCTTGGGTACGTTTGTCCGGTACCCGCAATAACGCTTCGGCTAGGCACATCAATACTACGCCTTCGGCGGAAGACAGGGAGTACTCATTGAGCAAGGCCTCAACCACCCCAGTACCTTCTTGATCGTTACGAATTTGCAGCACCATCTTGCGTGCGCGATCCCAAGCTCGGCTGCGGGCACGCATATTAACTTCTGCATCTGGCAAAATGTGTTCAACGGCAAGATTTTCATCAATTCGATAAAAATCGCGAATTTTTTGACGAGTGGCAGACTCAGTGACTAGGTTACCATTAAACAACATTATACAACTCCAAATAGCTGGAAATTAAATCTCTAGATAGGGTCTTTTTAAGCCTACCTAACATTTGCGGAGTATATAGACAGAAGTCAGTGGGGACAACGTTTGTGACAAGTAATTTTCACAAATATATGCGGGTGGATTTGCGGTATCAAATCTATTAGCAAAACACTGTTCGCAACTCTCTGAAAAATATGATTTATCGTACAATGAAAGCCCACATTTTTGCCAATTGTGAATATTCAATACGGTATCTACACAAGCAATAAAAGGCATCTTTTTGACTGTGGAATTGCTAAATCTGGCCATTTTGGCAAGTACTAGAATAAATACTAATTTAGATGTTTTTTAATACATATTTATTAAATAAGTTTATAAGCCATTTCACTGTTTTTTGGGCTGAGTTTTTAGGAGGGGTAGTTTTCATTTGTTTATACTTGGCAAGCCAAACGTTGAGCTTGTTAAAAACCTAAAGGATGGCTAAGAGCAATGAATTCGTATCAATTTATTTACACTTACATCTTGTTAACAGCAATTTTTAGTTTTATTCAGAATGCTCTTTTTGGCATTTTTTATTGAAATACCCTAAGCTGCTGGCGTCCAAATTTCGCGGTGTAACCACATTAAAAAATTAATTCGCTAAAACCGTCGGGTGACATGAATTAGATGTCCTTAGAGGGACACACCTATTATAGGTTTTAGACATGACTAAAGAGAGTAAATAATGGCTGACTTATTTGAAAATCCAGTGGGCTTAGACGGATTTGAATTCATTGAATTTTCTTCTCCTAAAAAAGGGCAATTAGAACAAGTATTTACTGTAATGGGATTTACTCAAATTGCAAATCACCGTACCAAGGATGCCCAATTATGGCGTCAAGGTGGCATCAACTTAATTGCTAACTATGAGCCAAAATCAGCGGCTTGGTATTTCGCCCGTGAACATGGTCCATCTGCTTGTGGCATGGGTTTTAGGGTGAAGAATGCGGTTAAATCTTATAACTATTTATTAGCACAAGGGGCTGAGCCTGTTAACGTTGAAACGGGTCCTATGGAACTTCGTTTACCCGCTATTCGTGGTATCGGTAACGCTATTATCTATCTGATTGACCGCTATGGTGATGAACTTTCTATTTATGACATCGACTTTGACTACATTGATGGCGTTGATCGCAATCCAGTAGGCGCCGGCTTTAATGTGATTGATCATTTAACCCATAACGTTTATGGCGGTCGTATGAAATATTGGGCTGACTTTTACCAAACCTTGTTTAATTTTCAAGAAGTTCGTTTCTTTGACATTAAAGGTGAATACACAGGTTTGACATCTAAAGCACTCACCGCACCTGATGGCAAAATTCGTATTCCTTTGAATGAAGAAGGTGAAGGTGGTAAAGGTCAAATTGAAGAATTCTTGCGGGCATTTAATGGTGAAGGTATTCAACATATCGCATTCAGTTGCGATGATTTGGTGGCATGTTGGGATCGCTTGAAAAGCATGGGAATGCCATTTATGACAGCGCCTCCGAAAACATATTATGAGTTGCTTGAAGGTCGTTTACCTAACCATGGAGAGTCTGTTGATGACCTGCAAACACGGGGCATCTTAATGGACGGAACCACAGAAGATGGACCAAGATTGTTGCTTCAAATATTTTCTGAAACCCAATTAGGTCCAGTGTTTTTCGAGTTTATTCAACGTAAAGGTGATGACGGCTTTGGCGAAGGTAACTTCAAAGCATTATTCGAATCGATTGAACGTGACCAAATTAACCGTGGCGTTTTGAATACGGATAAAAAAAGTGAGGAAAAGGAGGGCGCATAAGCCCCTCCTTTAAAATCTCAGTATCTCGGGGTACGTTATTTAACGTGCCCCGAGCTTTTTATCTAGGAAAATTGAAGCGTCTAGCTAGATAAATCCTTCTTGGCATAATCTGCTATGCAACGCTTTGATATGTGCCGGTCCAATTTCGCAACAGCCTCCAATAATTGACGCGCCGTTTCTTGCCCAATTCATTGCGTGTTCCGCATACTGTTGTGGGCTCATGTCTTGACGAGTTTCTAGCTCCTCGACTGTATCCCCAGGGTACAATTTGTCTACCGATAAGAAACCATTTGCATAAGCACCCACCTTGCGATGTTGCATTTTTAACAGCGACCAACACCCCGTGATTGCTTCAGGTTGGCTGCAGTTTAATAGTGTTGCCTGGGTATTAAAAGATGCGAGTGCTTGCAAAGCATCTTCTAAGGATTCACCACTGCGTAATTGTTCTGGTTGTTTATCACTGACCGTTAATGCCACCCATACTGGTTTACCACTTTCAAGCGCAGCAGTGCAGGCTGCACGTGCTTCGGTAATTGAAGACATGGTTTCACATATAAACAAATCGCTAGCGGGCGATTGCAGTTCAACAAGATGACGGTAGGTAGCAAGCGAGTCTTCGAATGACAGGGATACTTCTGGGCGATAGCTAGCAACCAATGGTGGAAGGCAGCCTGCTATGGCAACATCATTGCGCTGGGCCAGTTGAATGGCCTCTTGGGCTGCACTCATGGCGAGCTGATGAAGGTTTTCTAATTGACCCAGTTCATTTTCGCGTTGTAGGCGTAGTGGTGTGGCAGTATAGGTATTGAGCGTGATGACGCGCGCACCGCTATCGATAAACTCCCGATGTAAATCTCTCACCAGTATCGGCTCATTCAACATGATATCAGCAGACCACATTGGTGTTATAATACGTGCACTTCGGCGCAATAATTCTTGCCCCATGCCTCCATCAAGTAGTGTAATCATACTCATTGCTTTGGTTCCTGTTCATATGTGAATCACACCTAAAAACGTCTAGTTTACTGATGTGTAAAGTCTACAAGTCGAGGCTAACGCATGACCTGTTTTATAAATCGTTTTAATGCAGCGGGCTTAATTGGTTTAGGTAAATAATGCAACTGGGCATCTATCGCTTGGGTACGCACTTCTTCCGTTCTATCTGCACTGCTTAATACAGCAGGTATGCTTACTTGCCATTTTTTGCGCAGTGCTGCTGCAGCCTCAGTACCGGTTGCACCGTTATTTAAGTGGTAGTCTAAAAACAATAAATCTGGGCATGTTGGACACAGTGATAATGCATCCTGTGTTTTATCAAAAGCATAAACCGTTGCTCCCCAACTGCGTAACAAATGGCTTACAGCTTCTATTGTATCTACGTCATTTTCAATGATCACTACGACTTTATCTTTAAGTAAAATAGCAGCGTCAGCAGTTGAATAGCTAGGTATGGCATCAATATTAGACACTGCTAATCCTCTAGGCACTGTTATTTCAAAACAACTGCCTTGGTTAATTGCCGATTTAACTTCTATTGCGTGGTGAAGTAGGGCACTGAAACGTTCTACTATGGTTAGGCCGAGTCCCAAACCTTTGTTGTTGTTGTGTTGATCAAGCTGATTAAATTCCTCGAATATGGCTTTTTGTTGACTAGGAGCGATACCTCGGCCTGTGTCATAGACTCTAATTTTAAGTTGCTGGTTTTGCCTTTTTGCTACTATCAATATTTTGCCTGATTCGGTGTAACGTACGGCATTGGAAATCAAGTTTTGGAGTATTCGTCTTAGCAGCTTTTTGTCTGATTGAATAAAACATGCGTTTTCAACATAGGCAAGCTCAATACTTTTACGTTTAGCTAGTATGGTAAATTCTTTTACCAGTGGTGTTAATAAATCACTTAGTTTAAAGTCTTGAATATTAGTGATGAGTACACCGGAATCGAGTCGTGTCATATCCAGTAGTGTGGATAAAAGCTCCTCTGCGTTAGCAAGGGATTGTATTAGATTTTGGCTCATATCAGCCAACTCTTGATTCGGCGCTTTTTCTTTTATGAGTGAAGCAAACAAACTAGCTGCGTTAAAGGGCTGCATTAAATCGTGGCCAGCGGCAGCAAGAAATTTACTTTTACTGTCGTAGGCTTTTTCGGCTTCTTGTCGCGCTTCATCAAGAGCAAGATTGGCGGTTTGTAATTGTTCTGTGCGCTCAATCACTCTGCTTTCTAAATGCTGTTTCGATTGCTGTAACTGCTGCTGAATATTAATGTAGTCGGTAATATCGCTATAAGTGGTAACAAAGCCACCACCGGGCAAGGGGCTGCCGTTGACTTCAATGGTTTGGCCGTTTTTTTGCTCCCTTACATATTTGTAATGACTTCCGATACGCAAGTACTGCATACGTTTTTCAATTTCTTCTTCTATTTGTTCTTTTTTACCAAATAATCCCCTTTGCGCATTAAATAGTAGTAACTCTTTAATTGGAATACCCACCTTAATCAAACTGGAAGGGTAGTCGAATAACTCTACGTAACGTTGGTTCCAAGCCAAAAGAGACAAATTCACATCTACTACACATATACCTTGTTGAATATGTTCAACTGAGGATTGCAATACTTCATGATTAAAATGAAAGGTTTGGCTAGCTTCTTCAACTAATTCGACTAACTCGGCAAGGGCAATATCTTTTTTCTCGGAAATTGCAGAGAGTAAAATTCTAGCACTCACATTACCCACTTGATTGGCTATCTCGTTTTCTATGTTGGCGAGCAACTTCGGGCTGGCATAAGCTGATCGTTGTTCGATTGGCAAGTTGTTAAGTAGAAATTGATGGCGGTCTTTATTTAACACTTTTTCAGTGACGGCGAGTAACTTAGATATCTTAGTGGCTTGATTCAGCCTTGAAAACCCATGTTCTTTTTGGTTGTTGATTTGTTGTTCTTTACTCCCAGGTAAAATCAAACTGAATACCACAAAACATAACAGGTTGACTAATAAACTGAGTACAAAACCTGAGGCGAGTTGCAAATCATCTGGGGGCGGATCAAAATAATAACTAGCGGTAATGCTAGGCCAAAGTAACCAGTAAACCCAACATAATGCGCCTGCTACTAAGGCTATCATAGCGGCTGTTTTATTGCGTTTTTGCCAATATAAACCGCCAATAATAATAGGTAAAGTTTGTGACAAAAGGGCGATGGCAATAGTGCCACTTTTTACCAATGGTGCGGTTTTGCTTATATCTAAGTGATACAAATAGGCAATACCCATGACTACCACAACAGTCGCACGGCGGGTAAATAACACGGCTTTGGGGGTCAGGTTATGTTGCTGTAATCTTTGTAATTGGATTTTTAGACGCAGGGGTGTCACTAAGTTATTAGATATCATGATCCCCATAGCTAGCGTTGCAACTATCACCATACTGGTTGCAGCAGATAACCCACCTATAAAAGAAATAAGTGCGACCCCAGTGTTACCACCTTGTATGGGCAATGCCAGAGCGTAGGTATCTGTGCTGACTGGGGTGGTTGCGTCAAATATTATGTGACCAGCAATACCTATAGGCAGGGTAAATACCGTCATCAGGCACAAATATAACGGAAACAACCAACGAGCTGTTCTTAGTTCTTCGCTACCATTGTTTTCAACAAAATTGACATGAAACTGTCGGGGCAAACAAAACATCGAACACACACCTAACAACATATGGCTTAGGTAAACCCATATGGCTGAGTCAGACTGAATGACTTGCAGGCTTCTAGGATGTAATTGTGCTTGACCAAATAAGTCTAACACTCCGTCAAACATCACATAACACACGTAGACACCAACCATCAGTAACGCTACTAACTTGACCAGAGATGCAAAAGCGATAGTCAGCATTAAACCAGGGTGTTTGTCGCTGGCACTTAATGACTGAGTGCCAAATAAAATAGCAAAAAGTGCCATTAAGAACGCCACATAGGCACCGACATTACCACTCCAGCTTACATCTATACCAACTAATATGGCTACACTTTGGCTAACTGAATCGAGTTGTAATGCAATATAGGGAATGACGCCAATTAAACACAATAATGTGACTAAAGCCGCGAGTAAATATGATTTTTCAAAACGTAAACTGATAAAATCTGCTAAGGAACTTACTTGGTGCTGATGGCATAACTCACTGATTTTACGTAACACCGGATGAGCGAATAGAAAGACTAGGATCACCCCCAAATAAGTAGGAACAAATGCCCATCCATATTGGGTTGCTTGAGTTGTGGTTCCAAAAAATGCCCACGAAGTACAGTGTACACCTAAAGCTAAACTGTAGATAACAGGGTGCTGCTGTTGGCCTTTGTAACGTTTATCGGCCCAAAACGCTAAAGCAAACAGAACTAATAAGTAACAAAGTACTAGTGCCGAAACTGTCCAAACATTAATCATGTGTTTTTTAGAATAAAAGGGTTATTCAGTACTTTACCTGTAGCGAGTCAAATATGAAAGAAGGCCCATGGTTGATTCATGAATATAGGTAAATCAAAAAACATCAATTCTCAGCCCTTGAAGCTTATAAATATAACCCCATTATTAGTGCAGTTAAATATTTGCTTAAAGAGTATACGGAGCTAAGCATGTCAAATGAACAAACACCTCAGCAAGGTGAAGAATTAGAAACTGATATAGACATAGAGCAACAAGACGTTGATCAAGAGTTTGTTGAGTTGACTGAAGAACAACAACGTATTGTTGAATTAGAAGCCGCTGTTATTGCAGCAGAAACTAAGATAGTTGATCAAAAAGACTCAGTGATGCGCGCTATTGCTGATGCAGATAATGCTCGTAAACGTGCTCAAGGAGAAATCGACAAGGCCCGCAAATTTGCTTTAGAAAAATTTGCCGGTGAGTTATTGCCTGTAGCCGATAATTTGGAACGTGCATTACAGGTGGCTAACCCAGAAGACGAAGCCATTAAACCTATTATTGATGGTGTTGAACTGACGCTTAAGTCTTTTTTGAGCACAATTGAAAAATTTGGTATGTCAGTGATTGACCCCCAAGGTCAACCTTTCAACCCAGAAAAGCATCAAGCTATGTCGATGCAAGAAAACGCCGAGTTGCCACCTAATACAGTGTTAGCGGTGATGCAAAAGGGCTATGAGATAAATGGCCGTTTATTACGTCCTGCCATGGTCCTGGTTACTCGAGCGCCCGAAGGCACAGTGGATACTCAAGCCTAATTACTCTTCATTTTTAAAGTAATGAATAGGCAAAATAATTACAGTTTTGTGAAGGTTTTTTTCAATCAAGATATTGAAAAAAACAATAATAACCCCACAAAGTGTACAAGCTTTTAAGAACAATTTTTGGAGATAAACTAATGGGTAGAATCATTGGGATCGATTTAGGTACAACTAACTCATGTGTAGCAGTGTTAGATGGCGGCGTAGCAAAAGTATTGGAAAATGCAGAAGGGGATCGTACGACTCCTTCTATCATCGCTTATACTCAAGATGGCGAAATATTAGTGGGTCAACCCGCTAAACGCCAAGCTGTAACCAACCCTCAAAACACGTTATTCGCAATTAAGCGTTTAATCGGTCGTCGCTGGGAAGATAAAGAAGTACAGCGTGATATCGACATCATGCCTTTTAAAATTGTCAAAGCTGACAATGGTGATGCATGGGTTGAAGCAAAAGGCGAAAAAATGGCCCCGCCACAGATTTCTGCTGAAGTTTTGAAAAAAATGAAAAAGACTGCTGAAGACTATCTTGGCGAAGAAGTCACCGCTGCTGTTATTACTGTTCCTGCTTACTTTAACGATTCTCAGCGTCAAGCAACTAAAGATGCGGGTCGTATTGCTGGACTTGAAGTAAAACGTATTATTAATGAACCAACTGCTGCTGCCCTTGCTTATGGTATGGATAAGAAAAAAGGCGATAGTGTTGTTGCCGTTTATGACTTAGGTGGTGGTACGTTCGATATATCTATCATCGAAATCGACGAAGCTGATGGTGAGCATACGTTTGAAGTATTAGCGACTAACGGTGACACTCACTTGGGTGGTGAAGATTTTGATAACAAAGTGATTAACTATTTAGTTGAAGAGTTTAAGAAAGACTCAGGCATGGATCTTCGTAAAGATCCACTTGCCATGCAGCGACTAAAAGAAGCTGGCGAGAAGGCTAAGATTGAATTGTCTTCTGCTCAGCAAACTGAAGTGAATTTGCCTTACATTACAGCTGATGCATCGGGTCCTAAACACCTTACCATTAAGCTTACTCGTGCAAAACTTGAGTCTTTAGTTGAATCAATGGTTAAAGCCACTCTTGAGCCACTTAAACAAGCGTTAGCCGATGCAGATTTATCTGTAGGTGATATCAACGATATTATCTTGGTGGGTGGTCAAACACGTATGCCTATGGTTCAGAAGTACGTAACTGAATTCTTTGGTAAAGAGCCACGTAAAGACGTTAACGCCGATGAAGCCGTTGCTGTTGGTGCGGCCATCCAAGCTGGCGTATTATCAGGTGATGTGAAAGACGTATTGTTACTTGATGTAACGCCTCTTTCTTTAGGTATCGAAACAATGGGTGGTGTCATGACTACTCTCATCGAGAAGAACACTACTGTACCTACTAAGAAATCTCAGACTTTCTCAACAGCTGAAGATAATCAAGCTGCAGTAACGATTCATTGTCTTCAAGGTGAGCGTAAGCAAGCTACAGGTAATAAATCTTTAGGTCAATTTAACCTAGAAGGTATAAGAGCTGCTCAACGTGGTGCTCCTCAGATTGAAGTCACTTTTGATATTGATGCTGATGGTATTTTACATGTGTCTGCGAAAGACAAAGACACAGGTAAAGAGCAAAAAATCACCATCAAAGCATCTTCGGGTTTGAGTGAAGAAGAAGTGGAACAAATGGTTCAAGATGCTGAAGCGAATAAAGAAGCAGACGCGAAATTTGAAGAACTTGTTCAAGCTCGTAATCAAGCCGATGGCATGATACACAGTACGCGTAAACAAGTTGAAGAAGCTGGTGACGCATTGAGTGAAGAAGATAAAACTGAAATTGAAACCGCTGTAGTTGCTCTTGAAGAAGCAGTGAAAGAAGGTGACAAAGATGCGATTGAAACAAAAACTCAAGAACTGATACAAGCTTCTGCCAAGTTAATGGAAGTGGCTCAAGCTAAAGCTGCTGCTGAAGGCGCGGCCCAAGGTGGCGAGCCAACTGATGCAGGTGCAAAATCACAAGATGATGATGTGGTTGACGCTGAATTTGAAGAAGTTAAAGAAGACGAAAAAAAGTAAATCTTTTCAGATGAATTGTCTGTTGAGGTGACTCAATAGTTTAACTCGGCGCAGCAGGTCACACTGACTGCGCCTTGTTTGTTTTAAGAATTTACAAAAAGAATAACGATGTTTGTTGTTTAAAATAAGTAACTAAAGACCGCAGGGTAACGAATCGAGATGTCGAAGCGAGATTATTATGAAGTGTTGGGTGTGGAGAAAAGTGCCACCGAACGCGAGATAAAAAAGGCTTATAAGCGCCTAGCGATGAAATATCACCCAGATAGAACACAGGGTGATAAAGCTATGGAAGAAAAATTTAAAGAAGTGCAAGAAGCACACGAAATGCTGACGGACTCCCAAAAACGCGCAGCCTATGATCAATATGGTCATGCTGGCGTTGATCCTAATCGCGGCGGCGGTGGCCAAGGTGGAGACTTTGGCGATATATTTGGTGATGTATTCGGTGATATCTTTGGTGGCGGACGTGGAGGCGGTGGCCGTCAATCCCGTGCTCGTCAAGGCTCCGATCTGCGTTATAATTTAGAGCTATCTCTTGAAGAAGCAGTAAAAGGCAAAAGTGTCGAAATTCGTGTGCCAACCCTTGCTGGCTGTGAAGTTTGTGATGGCTCTGGTGCGAAAAAAGGCTCAAGCCCAACAACTTGCCCAACATGTCATGGTCAAGGTCAAGTGCAAATGCGCCAAGGTTTCTTTGCGGTTCAGCAATCCTGTCCAACTTGTTCTGGTCGAGGTAAAATTATCTCTGACCCTTGTCAACCTTGTCATGGTCAAGGCCGCGTTGAAAAAACGAAAACCTTATCGGTTAAAGTGCCAGCCGGTGTTGATACCGGCGATAGAATTCGTCTGTCAAGTGAAGGCGAAGCCGGTGAAATGGGCGCGCCAGCAGGTGACTTGTATGTGCAAGTACATGTGCGGGATCACAAGATATTTACCCGTGAAGGTAATAACTTGTATTGCGAAGTGCCCTTAAGTTTCACTCGCGCGGCGTTAGGTGGTGAAATTGAAGTACCTACTTTAGAAGGTAAGGTTAAGTTAAAAGTCACCGCTGAAACCCAAACGGGCAAAATGTTCCGATTGCGTAACAAAGGCGTTAAGTCTGTGCGCAGTGGCAGTGTAGGAGACCTAATTTGTAAAGTGGTCATCGAAACACCGGTTAACTTAAGTGCCAGTCAAAAAGAACTATTAGACCAACTAGAAAACTCTATGGGAACGGGTAAAGATACCGCCAAAAACCGCCCTAAAGAAAGTGGTTTTTTTGATGGTGTGAAGAAGTTTTTTGATGATTTAACTAATTAGTAAAGTTATCTAGTTTGACCCTAAAGCCGCTTTTTTAGCGGCTTTTTTAAATTCAGCAATTCCAGCAGAAGCTGTTTAAATTTATTCCCTATAAATTACTGAGAAAGACGGTTCAAATCTGAAGCATTGTTAAATAAACACACAATTTAAAATTGGAATAAATAGATACGAAAAATAAAATCCAAATTAATTGCCAGTCTTGATTAATAGGGCTTAATCGTTATTGTATTTTATTACGTCATTATCTTTTTTCTTGAAAGGCAATAATACCGCTTATTTACTTTCGTTATAAGTGTATATGTCACACGATGAAGAGCGAATAATAACTATCTATAACCTGCATTGGATAATATGTTTGGCTTAGTTTATAAGCCCGACTATCAGCAACGATTTACCGATCATTTTAACGCACTTAAATCTTTTTTGATTTCAAGTGATTTCGACTTACTGGATGATAAACAACGTGAAGCCTTATTGTTAGGTGTTGAGGCATTGCCTGAACATAAGCGTAACAACGCCTACTGGGCGTATATCGATATAAAACAACAAACTGTGGCGTTTTATCTTTCAACGGAAGATATTGCTGAGAATTATCTCAACTATTTACCCATTCCTAGCGAGTACGAACCCTGTGTGCCTCTTGCTGAGTTGGGTGGTAAAGCATGGGCAGTATAACTATGAATAATAATAAATTTGATGCGATTGTAATTGGCTCAGGCATCAGAGGCGGTTATGCGGCAATGGAGTTGTGCACTAAAGGTTACAAAACCCTAATATTAGAGCGTGGAGCTATGGTGCAACATGGTGATTATCCAAAGGCCCATCTGGATAAATGGGATATGCCTAATCAAGGCAAAGTGTCGCGAGAAGAAATCAGTACCCATAAACAAATACAGGCGGGGATGCTATAATATTTTATGTATGAAGGCTGCTTTAAAGCGGCCTTTTTGTTTTTTAAAGAGAAGTTTAGGTTCCTTTTTAATTATGAGTATCCATATAAAATTTGTGTGCTCAACTCAGGCGCAAGCAAACTCCATTGATTATGCAGAGCGGCTCCCGGTTGTCTTTTAGACTCAACAGAAGTTGCTGTCATCAGGTCAAAAATATCGGCCTAGCCAAAGCAGGACATGGTATCAAGACCTTCTAGTGAATAATCAAACCAGCAAAACTCGACAATCTGCCATCACATCCAAGACTGCTGACAGGACTCTACTTTATAAAGCCCTTCGTCAATCAGCTTGTAGGCTAATTTTTCAGTTATCATCGGCACCTTAAGTGACCCAGAAGCCAGCACAAATTTCACTGTGGCTAATTGTCGTTTTTTCATGAGTAAATTTTGTTTGAACTGGGTTTGCTGTAATTTGTAGGTGGGAAAACAATAATAATCGACGCCAATTAAGCCTTTCCTTAGATATATAAAATTTTGATCTCTAGCAATACCCCAACGTTTCCAGCGTAAAACAACTAATCCACATAAACCTACAAACAAAATACTGACCAGCGCTGCTATCATAAGTCTGTCATTCAACAGTGTGATGCTGGTTGCTATTAGCCAAAGAGGCATTAACACCAATAGAATATTGCGTAAAATAAAACGCTTACTAATGGGTTCAAACCCATCATTGCAGACTAGAGTATTCAGGGAATTGTCGGGGTAGGCATCGTCTATTAGTGCTTGGCATTCATGAGGCTTGATGGATGGCACAATAATTTTACTACTGGTTGCTGATAAACTTTGATTTTTACCAAAGGAATTGTTTTGTTCAAACTGTAGGTTAATGCGTTTAAGTAATACGTCTAACCAGTCTTGTTTTTGTACTATCATTTGCAAACGACTTAAACCCATACTGACTTCGTGTTTAGTGAATAATCCACTGCGCCTGATGTATTTGTCATCGAGTTTACTCAAGGTATAACCGTAAAAGCCTACAATAGCGCCGACTACAGAAAAGCTGACCAAAACAAGCATGACTAACATAGTGAGTGATAACGCAAACAACCCCACTTCGAGTAGCGAATGGGTTTGTAGGCTAAATAATTCTGTAAAATCAATTCCTAAGGAATTTAACCATTCGCCAACCGAGTCGAAAATGTTGTCATAAAATGGGGCAAGGCCACCCAGTAAAATCCATATCCTATTGCTGGTAATGCCATGGATCACTAAGTCAGATAACTTTCTTGTATTGAGCAGCGTTTCTTTGGTAACTGCGCTGTCAGCTGATTGACCTGGTTGTTCTTTCCCATTGGCGCAGTCGTTTTCTTGATTAGTTTCTATTGTGTTATTTTGAACTTGACTCTGAATACGTGTTTTTAGCTGTTGGGCAAATTCTAATTTGATGGCCACTAATTTAGCTTCGTTTTTAGCTGATCCTGCGGTATCCAACTGTAAACATGCGTGGCCCGTTAAACGATAATATAGAGGTTGCTCTATTTTGACATTTTGCACTCGAGAAAACGGTAGGTTTAAATATTTCTTACTGAATATCCCAGAACGTATTTCGATATTGTCGGCGGTTAATCGGTAGCGATACACTTTAAAGCTGACAAAAGCGAAAAGCGTTAACAGCGCAAAAGCCACTAAAATACTGGGTAACCAGATAAAAGGGTGCTCGAGTACACTTTTATAACTGACCGCTAATGCGGGTATAAGATAAATAAGGTTGCCAAACATATGTTTGAATACGCTAGCCGTGAAATACAAAATAGCAATAGGTGATAAAACTTGCCAATCGTCAATGGTTTGTAATGTCTCTTGAGGATTTCTGCTATCGGTGGCAGATGCAGAGGGCAGGTTATCCATGTTTAATCACATCTTTATGCTGCAATATAAATTGTCGAAGTTGTTGGGCTGTATCTACAGGTAAACCGGGAATTTGGAAAGTGTGCATCTCACCTCCGGCACTGAATACTTGCAATGTGGCTAAACCTACTTTTCGTTCGATAGGACCCCGTTTTAGTTCTATATGTTGAATGCGGGTAATGGGTTGACTGACTACCGTTCGAAAAAATAGGCCACTTGTATAATGTAAATCTAATTCTCTCAGGGCATAGGATCTGACTAGATCCCGAGCATAACTTAACCATGTGAACAAAAAGCCTAATATAGCGGCAGCCCAAATGAAGAAAGGTAGTGAATTGAGTAACCCTTTTGGTAAATCGATAAAAGGCTGAAAATAAAGCGTCATGCCAAACATACAAACAAGCAGGGTAAAGCCTAAGTTAATTAAACGATTTAACGGTGCATATTGCTCAGATAGTGATTGTTTATCTAGGGTCAATATTGAAGGTAATTGCTCAATAGGCATGGTTGGGTTGCTGAAATTAGGTGCTAACATGGTATTCCAAAAAAGAGTGATGACAATGGCGAACTTTGTGGTTTCAAAGAGTAATACTATCTGACTTTATACCTAAGTGCTGAATTGCTTGGGCCCCTTATGCGAAGCTGAGGTTAGTTATACAAAAAAATTACCTTTGACTTTGCTGCAACAAAGACATAATTCAGGCACAATCTGCACATAAATTGTCAAGAAAAAATGATTGAATCACTATGAGTAATATAGCTATTTTCGGTGCCAATGGCCGCATGGGAAGGGTCTTGATTGATGCCATCGAACAAAGTGTGGGAGACAAATTGACCGCCGCTGCGGTGAGATCCACCTCTTCCTTCGTGGGTTTTGATGTGGGAGAACTCGCAGGAATTGGTAAAAATGGTTTGTTGATTTGTGATGATTTGTATTCACATATTGAACAAATAGAGGTGTTAATTGATTTCACCTTACCTGCTGCCCTAACTGAAAATTTGGCTTTTTGTGTAGCCCACAACAAACCTATCATAATCGGCACAACTGGATTAAATACTAAACAAAAAGCGGCGTTAGATTCTGCTGCAAAACATATTCCTATTGTTTTTGCGGCTAACTATAGTGTGGGTGTCAATTTGATGCTGAATTTAGTCAGAAAAGCAGCTGCGGTAATGGCGGACACAGCCGATATTGAGATTTTGGAATCTCATCATCGATTTAAGAAAGATGCACCTTCGGGCACCGCGATGGCAATTGGGAAGGCAATTGCAGATGAAATCGGTCGGGATTTGTCTGAATGTGCCGTATACGGCCGAGAAGGTGAAACCGGTGAACGAGATCATCAAACCATAGGTTTTGCTACTGTAAGGGCTGGCGATGTAGTTGGCGAACACACGGCATTATTTGCCGATATAGGCGAAAGGTTAGAAATAACCCACAAGGCCTCAAGTCGATTAACCTTTGCCAAAGGAGCCGTCAAAGCTGCGAATTGGATTATTGACAAACCAGCAGGTTTATACGATATGGAAGATGTTTTAGGCTTTAAATAATGGTATTCAATAATTTGTGAATAGCTATTTTTAGTCCTTATGTATAAAAAGTATAATCAAATGCTTATTTATGCATTTTATTAATTGTGAATAGACCTGAAACGCCCTTGTATGTATAATATTCCGGATTTGTCAAAATTTAGTGAGGTGGTACTTGTTTCACTTTTTTATAATGTGCAAATCGACTAAATATTCATGTAAATCAAATGTTTATGTAAATATATATGGGCTCTGTTAACTCATCTGAAAAGTCAGAGCCCTAGGTTAAAATCTTTTAATATCTAACCTGGAGGTTGATTTGGCTAATTCTGCCCTTTTAGTACTTGAAGATGGTTCTATCTTCAAAGGTACTGCTATTGGAGCTTCTGGTGTGTCGGTGGGCGAGGTAGTGTTTAATACCTCTATGACAGGTTATCAAGAAATTCTAACCGACCCGTCCTACGCAGAACAAATTGTCACCCTCACTTACCCACATATTGGTAACACGGGGATCAATTCTGAAGATTGTGAATCACATAAAATTTGGGCCAAAGGCCTTGTTATTCGTGACTTGCCACTTCTTGTCAGTAACTTTCGTAGTGAACAAAGCTTGTCTGAATACCTAGAAGAAAATAACATTCTTGGGATTGCGGATATTGATACTCGCAGGTTGACTCGAATTTTGCGGGACAAAGGTGCACAAAATGGTTGTATCATTGCCAGTAATACCCTTGATGACATTCCATTAGATGAATCCTTAGCCTTAGCTAAAGCTCAGGCTTTTGTTGGTCTTAAAGGAATGGATTTAGCCAAGGAAGTAACTTGTGATGCCGCTTATCAATGGACCGACGGAAGTTGGGTGTTAGGTGAGGGATATCAAACTACGTTAGATAACCCCGCTTTTCATGTGGTTGCTTATGATTTTGGTGTGAAACGTAATATTTTACGTATGTTAGCCGACCGTGGCTGTAAACTCACAGTAGTGCCAGCCAAAACGACAGCTGCAGAAGTACTCGCTTTAAAACCTGATGGGGTGTTTTTGTCAAACGGCCCGGGGGATCCTGAACCTTGTGATTACGCTATTTCCGCCATTAAACAATTGTTAGATACCAATATTCCAATTTTTGGAATTTGTCTAGGTCATCAACTTCTAGCGTTAGCGAGTGGTGCGAAAACAGTTAAAATGAAATTCGGACATCATGGTGCAAACCACCCTGTTAAGGATATTAAAGGCGAGCGGGTTATGATCACCAGTCAAAACCATGGGTTTGCGGTAGATGAAAGTAATTTGCCGGATACCTTAGAAGTGACGCATGTGTCGTTATTTGATAAATCTTTACAAGGTATTCATCGTACAGACAAGCCAGCTTTTAGTTTCCAAGGGCATCCAGAAGCAAGCCCAGGGCCACATGATGCAGCGCCATTATTCGATCATTTTATAGAATTGATGCAGCAGAGCCAATAAAGCACGTATCATCTGAAGTAAGCACCTTTTAAAGTACAAGAATTAGTAGAGTAATTAGTGACATGCCAAAACGTACCGACATAAAAAGCATCTTGATTTTAGGCGCTGGCCCTATCGTAATAGGCCAAGCTTGTGAATTCGACTATTCAGGTGCACAAGCTTGTAAAGCCTTGCGCGAAGAAGGTTACCGCGTGATCTTGGTTAACTCAAACCCAGCCACCATCATGACTGATCCTGAAATGGCTGATGCCACCTACATTGAGCCTATCCACTGGGAAGTGGTGAAAAAGATCATCGAGAAAGAACGTCCTGATGCCGTATTGCCCACTATGGGTGGACAAACCGCTTTAAACTGCGCCCTTGATTTGAACAAATATGGCGTGCTTGAAGAGTTTGGCGTTGAAATGATCGGTGCCACAGCAGATGCAATTGATAAAGCAGAAGACCGAGAACGTTTTGATAAAGCCATGAAGTCAATTGGCTTAGAATGCCCGTATGCTGAAATTGCTCATACAATAGAAGAAGCTTTTGATGTCAGTACCCGCATAGGATTCCCTTGTATTATTCGCCCATCTTTCACAATGGGCGGTTCAGGCGGCGGTATTGCTTATAATAAACAAGAGTTTGAAGAGATATGTCGTCGCGGATTAGATTTATCGCCTACTAGCGAACTATTGATTGACGAGTCATTAATTGGCTGGAAAGAATATGAAATGGAAGTGGTCAGAGACAAAGCTGACAACGTCATCATTGTTTGTACCATAGAAAATATCGATCCTATGGGTGTACATACAGGTGATTCTATCACCGTAGCCCCAGCACAAACCTTGACCGACAAGGAATTTCAAATCATGCGTAACGCTGCCATTGCGGTATTACGTGAGATTGGCGTAGAAACTGGGGGGTCAAACGTGCAGTTTGGTGTGGATCCCAAAACTGGCCGTTTAGTGGTTATTGAGATGAACCCAAGGGTATCTCGCTCTTCTGCATTGGCGTCAAAAGCCACAGGTTTCCCAATTGCGAAAGTTGCCGCTAAATTAGCCATAGGTTACACCCTTGATGAATTGGCGAATGATATCACTGGCGGATTAACTCCAGCCTCGTTCGAACCTACTATCGATTATGTAGTGACTAAAATACCGCGATTTAACTTTGAAAAATTTGCTGGTGCCAATGACCGTTTGACCACCCAAATGAAATCTGTGGGTGAGGTAATGGCCATTGGTCGTAACCAACAAGAGTCATTACAAAAAGCCCTACGTGGATTGGAGGTCGGTGTGAATGGCCTAGACTCTATTATCGATATTACTGCGCCAGAAGCGAAAAGCAAAATCATCCGTGAATTGCGGGAGCCGGGTGCTGAACGTATTTGGTACATTGCAGATGCCATGCGTATGGGCATGTCAGTGGAAGAAATTTTTGAATTAACCAATATCGACAGATGGTACTTGGTGCAGATTGAAGAATTGATCATCCTTGAACAACAGATTCATGCGTCTGGTTTATCTTCAATCGACGAAGACTTGATGAAAATACTCAAACGTAAGGGATTTGCTGATTCTAGAATTGCGGAGTTAACCGGTGTTGATGAAGCTGATGTGCGCGAACTTCGTCGTGGTTATGATATTCACCCGGTTTACAAGCGAGTAGATACTTGTGCCGCTGAATTTTCTTCTGACACAGCTTATATGTATTCAACATATGATGAAGAGTGTGAAGCCAACCCAACTGACAATGATAAAATCATGGTGCTCGGTGGGGGGCCAAACAGGATAGGGCAGGGCATTGAGTTTGATTATTGCTGTGTTCATGCAGCACTGGCGTTACGTGAAGATGGTTATGAAACCATTATGGTCAATTGTAACCCAGAAACAGTTTCTACCGATTATGATACCTCTGACCGTTTGTACTTCGAATCAGTGACCTTAGAAGATGTATTAGAAATTGTACGCATTGAAAAGCCCAAAGGCGTGATTGTACAATACGGTGGGCAAACCCCTCTTAAATTAGCCCGCGAATTAGAAGCCGCTGGCGTGCCCATCATCGGCACTTCGCCAGATGCAATAGATAAAGCGGAAGACCGTGAACGTTTCCAAAAAATGGTTAATAAACTTAACTTGAAACAGCCCGCTAATGCGACGGTTAGAAATATGGAACAAGCCATAGTCGCTGCTGACAAAATAGGATTCCCATTAGTGGTGCGCCCTTCTTATGTATTAGGTGGCCGTGCTATGGAAATTGTTTACGATATTAACGACCTTAAACGCTACTTAAACAATGCAGTCAAAGTATCCAATGACTCGCCAGTATTGTTAGACCGTTTCTTAGACGATGCTATCGAAGTGGATGTTGATGCCATTTGTGACGGCAAAGACGTAGTAATTGGCGCCATAATGGAACATATCGAACAAGCAGGCGTGCACTCTGGTGACTCAGCCTGTTCATTGCCTCCTTATTCTTTGAGCCCGGAAGTTCAAGATGTGATGCGTCAGCAAGTAAAAGCCATGGCGTTAGAGTTGGGTGTGATAGGTTTAATGAATACCCAGTTTGCTGTTAAAGATAGTCAAGTGTATTTGATCGAAGTAAACCCTCGTGCTGCGCGAACAGTGCCTTTTGTGTCAAAAGCTACAGGCATGCCACTAGCCAAAATTGGTGCAAGAGTTATGGTTGGTCAATCATTAGTTTCACAGGGTATTACCAAAGAAATTATCCCACCGTTTTATTCGGTGAAAGAAGTGGTATTACCTTTTGCTAAGTTCCAAGGTGTTGATCCATTACTTGGCCCTGAAATGCGTTCAACGGGTGAAGTGATGGGCGTGGGTGATAGTTTTGAAGAAGCCTATGCAAAAGCAAACTTAGGTGCCAGTCAGCCAATTCCTGTTGGTGGTAAAGCCTTGTTATCTGTTCGTCTAAACGATAAGAATCGGGTAATAGAGCTAGGCCAAGCCATGGTGTCTAAAGGTTTCACTTTAGAGGCGACTAAAGGTACGGCGACGGTATTAAATAATGCAGGTGTTGAATGCTCCGTGGTCAATAAACTTAGCGAAGGTCGACCAAATATTGTGGATGCCATTAAAAATGGTGAATACTGCTACATTGTTAATACCACAGAAGGGCGTCAAGCAATTGATGACTCTGTATATATTCGCAAAGAAGCACTGTTAAATAAAGTGGCGTATACCACGACTATGAACGCTGCCTTTGCAACGGTTAATGCTAATAAAGCTGACGATAGAGCGCGAGTGACATCGGTTCAGGATTTACACAAGCGTATCCAATCATCATAATCAGAATAAGGACTGAATGTTTATTAGTTGAAAATAGATATTTAGCCCTTATTGATTAAATCATAAGCCACATAACAAAAAAATAAGAGAGTTGTTGATATGACCCTATATCCAATGACAGCCAAGGGAGCAGAATTGCTCCGTGAAGAGTTGAAATATTTAAAATCGGTAAAAAGACCGCAAATTGTTAAGTCTATTGCTGAAGCAAGAGAACATGGCGACCTGAAAGAAAACGCTGAGTATCACGCTGCCCGTGAACAACAAAGTTTTTGTGAAGGACGTTTACAAGATATTGAAGGTAAACTATCCAATATACAAATTATTGATGTCACTAAAATGACCAATAATGGCAAGGTTATTTTTGGTACTACTGTGACTATTATCAATTTGGAGACCGATGAAGAAATCACTTACCGAATAGTGGGTCAGGATGAAGCTGATATTAAGAATAACTTGATTTCGGTGGGCTCGCCTATAGCGCGTGGTTTGATTGGTAAATCTTTAGATGATGTAGCTAAAATTCAAACGCCTAAAGGTACGATTGAGTTTGAGATAATTGCGGTGGAATACATTTAGACAAGTAGGTTAGCCTCAAGAAAAAGCAGGAATGATGAAAATCTTTCCTGCTTTTTATGGTTTTGTATGAGCCTTCAACAACATCATCCTTATGAATTTTTATCTCTCTGCAAAATGTATTGAATTGGGTCAAATATTTTAGATTAGTTATTCCTGCCACTGCAAGCCTTCAGATGACTATCCTATCCAAAAATTCGAATCCACCAAATATAGTCTATTGCAGAAAAGATAACGTTTTGGCATAAAATATCTATTAGTTTGGATTGGAATATTCAATACTTAATAAGTTATTAACATGATAAGAACACATATATGAGAAAATTGAGTCTATTTTTAGTTTTTTTGCTTCCGAGTATAGCCACCAGTGTGCATGCTCAGGGGCAATTTGATTTATTACAGATCCCTTCACTAACAAGTGGTATCGCTAACAAAAGTATTATTACCAATATCATCAAGCACCAAGATCAAATTCTCGCGGTAGGTGAACGTGGGCATATTTTGACTTGGTCGGATATAGACAATTGGCAACAGCAGAGCGTACCGGTCAGTTTGACTTTGACTGGTATCACTACTTTGAAAGATGGTACTAGGTTTGTGGTCGGGCACAACGGGGTTATTTTGAAAAGTGATCCACAAAGTGACAGTTGGTCCAAGGTGTTTGATGGTAATGAATTAACCAAATTAAAAATCATCTATATCGGCAAAAAGATTGCTACCTTTCAAGCACAGCTTGATGAGCTAACGGATGAAGATGAAATTGCCGATCTTCAATTTAACATCGAAGATCTTGAGTTTAATCTTGAGGATGCTCAGATTGAATTAGACGATGGGCCTAATAAACCATTATTAGCCATCACTGTTAGTGACAACAATAAGCTATTTGCTGTCGGTGCATATGGCACAATACTTACCAGTGTAGACTTGGGCATTACTTGGCAGTTGATCGACGGTCAAATTGAGAATCCTGACCAATACCACTTGAATTCAATTGTTACAGCCGATAATGGTTTTATGTACATTGTGGGTGAGAGTGGGATTGGATTTTTGTCAAAAGATAATGCACAAACTTGGCAAACAATGGACATGCCTTATGATGGTAGTTTGTTTGGTATCGCCACTAAAAAAGACTCCCTTGTGGCTTTTGGTCTACAAGGTAATTTCATGGTATCAAAGGATAATGGTGATTCATGGGAGGCTTCAAATATAGGAAGCAGTGCCAGTTTATTAGGCGGTGTAATTGCTGATGACATGACTGCTAGCTTAGTAGGGCATGGTGGTGTCATCGTTAGGTTTAATGTAAATGACATGTCAAACCTAAGTCTTTATCGACATCCGTCGAGCGCCGTTCTTTCGTCGGTGCTTATCCGTGATAATAGTTTAGTGTTAGCTGGCCAATTTGGCATGACTACTTGGTTGGTTAAATAAGGATATTTATGGAAAAGTCTTCACCAAAATTTGCACACATGATCGAAAATGTTTTATTCAATAAACGGCTTACTATTCTGGGCATAATAAGTGTTTTATTTGTTTTTCTATTTATTCAGGCAGTGCAGGTTAAGCCAGAAGCCAGCTTCACTAAAATGATCCCTGGCCAACATGAATTTGTTAATAATTTTTTAACCTACCGCAAAGAATTAGCAGGACTGGGCAATGTGGTTCGTGTTGTGGTTGAAAACAAAGACGGTGACATTTTCGAACCAAAATTTCAGGAAATATTGAAACAAGTCACGGATGAAGTTTTTTTTATTCCTGGCGTTTATCGAAATGAGCTAAAGTCATTATGGACACCTAATGTTAGATGGGCAGAGGTCACAGAGGAAGGGTTTGTAGGTGGAGCCGTCATTCCTGATGGCTACGATGGCTCAGAAGAGTCTTTAAGGCAACTACAAACCAACACCCTAAAATCAGGCCAAGTAGGCGTATTAGTGGGTAATAATTTTAAATCAGCTATGATCTTGGCTCCACTTCAAGATATCAACCCAGAGACTGGACTGCCCTTAGATTATCGGGATTTATCCAGCAAGTTAGAATCAGAAATAAGAGACAAATATCAAACTGATACAGTGCAAATCAGAATTGTTGGTTTTGCAAAAGTAGTAGGCGATTTAATTGATGGTGCTTTACAAGTGGTCATCTTTTTTGGGATAGCTGTTGCCATCACTTTTGTTCTGTTGTTTTTATACTCTAGATGCTTAAAAAGTACCTTTGCTGTTTTATTCTTTTCTATCTTCGCTGTTATTTGTCAGCTAGGTATTCTTAATTTATTAGGCTTTGGAATTAACCCCTATTCAATGTTGGTACCCTTCTTGGTGTTTGCGATTGGTGTTAGCCATGGGGTTCAAATCATTAATTCGATTATTTATCATGCGGTAAGTGGCCATAACAAAGCAGATTCAGCAAAGCTGGCGTTTCGTTCATTAGTTGTGGCGGGTATGACGGCTCTGGTAAGTGATGCAATAGGCTTCACTACTTTGATGGTAATCGATATTGGTGTTATTCAAGAGTTGGCGATAGCTGCCAGTATTGGGGTGGCGGTGATTATAGTGACCAACCTGATAGCTCTGCCAATTATCATGAGTTATGTGGGCGTAACCCAGTCAGCAGTCAATCATGCGCGAAAATCATTAGAGCATATTTCCATTGTAGAAAAGTTTTTTGCCAACTTCGCAAAACCCTTTATGGCAAAAATCGCGCTGGCAATTGGCGCCCTGTTATTTGTGGTTGGATTATATTTTTCTCAGTTTATGAAAATTGGCGATCTAGACGCAGGTGCTCCAGAATTACGGCCTGATTCAGTCTATAACTTAGACAATGCTTATATTGTAGAAAACTATAGTACCAGTACTGATGTATTTGTGGTGATGGCAAAAACGGCACAACAACAATGTATTAAATATGACAACTTAGTTTGGATTGATCAATTTCAATGGAACATCAGAAACACCCCTGGCGTACAAGATGTTAAATCCATTGCAGATGTATCTAAATTTGGCATATTTGGAATGAATGAAGGCTCTATAAAGTGGTTTGGACTGAACCGTAATCAATTTGTAACCAATGCTTCTTTAGCCAGAACCCCACCTGGGTTAATTAATCAGGACTGTAGTATGGCGCCAGTTCTGATATTTCTGAATGATCATAAAGCCGACACCTTGCAAAATGTGGTTGATGCCGTTAATGCTTTTATTCTAGAAAATCCACCGCAAGGTGTCGAATTTTTAATGGCTGCAGGTAATGCTGGCATTGAGTCTGCGACTAATATGGTGATAGAAGAAGCGCAAACAGAAATGTTGATATGGGTTTATTCAGTGGTGATTGCTCTATGCATGATCACGTTCAGATCTGTACGCACGGTTATCAGTATTGTTGTGCCATTAGTCTTAACTTCAATCTTAAGCCAAGCGCTGATGGCAGTCTTAGGCATTGGAGTGAAAGTAGCTACATTACCTGTTATCGCCTTAGGTGTCGGTATAGGGGTGGATTACGGTATTTACATATTTAGTAAAGTCAAAGAAGCCTTAGCCATGAACAAGTCGCTGTACGACACCTATCTTTATGCCCTTAACCAAACTGGTAAGGCTGTGGCGTTCACGGGTATCACCTTAGCGATAAGTGTTGCAACATGGGTGTTTTCACCCATTAAGTTTCAAGCCGATATGGGGTTATTATTAACCTTTATGTTTTTACTGAATATGTTGGGTGCCCTGACCTTAATACCGGCCTTGGCATGGGCATTAAGAATTGGCAATAAGGTGTCTGATAAGTAGCGAGTCAATCAATAAGGTTACCGTTAGGGATAACCTTATGATTTACCTCAAACATGAGAGTCTGTTGTTTGAGGTTAACTCGACTCAAGAGTAGAACCAATAACCAATAAAAAGAGGACCGGTAGGTAACTATCGGTCCTCTTTTTTTTGTGAGTATTAGTTTTTATCCCTGCAGGTAGAGATGATTATGTAAGATTGGATTAGGGCGTGGCGATATTAAACCAGAAAGGAAAGTCTTCCATCATTTGCATTAATTCAAAGAATGCATTGGCATCACCCTCAAAGGCTATTTGGTTATTGGCAATAAGTTGTTTAAATGTCATATTTTTCATTAGCACCCGATCAAGGTCCTCACGATCAACAGTGACTGTGACGATAGGGTCCTCAAACTGTTGTGCTTTAATATTATTTAAATGAGAATTCTTGAGCTCCAGAGCAAATGTTTCTTGTCGGTCTGGAATAATAATATTGATCTTAAACGCTTTGTTTTGAGCTTTGGTTATATCTAACTTTACACCCAACAAATTAAATAACATTTCTGAAGACATCGCTTGGATCATATCTGGACCCGCTTGGGTAGAAGCCGCATTTGTGGGTACACCGTTTCTAAGCTCCCATGCGCCTGCAAGGTAAGTGTTTCGCCACCCAGCACTTTCTGCTTGATAGCCCATCTGTTCAAAGATATCGGCTTGTAATAACAATGCTTGTCTATGAGTCGGATCGGCAAATATCAGGTTGTTGAGCAGTTCAGCACCCCAACGGTATTCTCCCTTATCAAAGGCTTGCTGGGCTAAGGACAACACCTTATCTGAGCCTCCCATGGCTGCTACATATCGAGGTGCTGAGTCCACTGGACTCAATTTATTTAAATTGGCAGGGTTCATATCAAAGAAGCCTAGGTATTTATTGATTATGCCTCGTACATTGTGGGAATAAGAGCCATGATAACCTCTGTTGTACCAATGCTGTGATAAAGCATCGGGGACTTCTAGTTCATTGTGAATTTCACTTATGGTGATACCTTTATTTGCTAGATTCAGGGTTCTGTCATGTAAAAATCCATATAAATCTCTTTGTTTCTCTAATACTTCAATCAGATATTCGTTGCCCCAACGAGGCCAAGAATGAGAGGCAAACATCACTTCTGCATCTTTAGCAAAACCAAAGATAACTTGATTAATAAATTTACTCCAACCAAGTGCATCCCGCACTTCTGCTCCCCTAAGGGTGTAGACATTATGTAACGTGCCTGTCACATTTTCAGCCATCCATAAGGTTTTAAATTGAGGGAAGTATGTGTTCATTTCGGCAGGTGATTCGGTGCTAGGGGTATTTTGCATGATCATAGTTATCCCATCTATAGTGAGCGTTTCTATGTCCTTCTCTATAACTCTTGTAGGTGCAATCAAGCCAATGAAGCCAGTTGATAAACCTTTACCAATAGCAGCATCAACCTGCCCAGTTGGACTTTTCTTAAGGACACTACCATATTGGTAAGATGCGCGTCTGGTCATAGCATTACCAGCCAAGATGTTTTCTTTAATGGCGTGTTCCATAAAATCTTTAGGGGCGATCACTTGTACTGCACCTGAGTCCACTTGCTCTTGAGTGATCACGCCTTTTACACCACCAAAATGATCTGCATGGGCATGACTGTAAACGACTGCTTTGACAGGAAACTCACCTAGTTCTTGAGTCACCAAGGCAAATGCGGCTTTTGATGTGGCTGGCGTGAGCAAAGGATCGAATATTATCCAACCTGTATCCCCTTTGATGAAGGAAATATTGGATAAGTCATAACCACGAACCTGATAAATATGCTCTGTAACCTGATATAAGCCATAAGACATGTTTAGACGTGCTTGACGCTCTAAGCTTGGGTTAATCGTATTGTGGTAGGCCTCGTCAGTCAAAAAGTCATAATTACCCAACTCCCAAACCACATTGCCATTATTATCTAATATCTCTAATTGTTCAGGTCGCTTAATTAAGCCTTTCTCTGCTAGTTCAAAATCTAAATCATCAATAAAGGGTAGATTTTGTCTGACCAAGTTTTGTTGCTCTAGAGTCTTACTGGTAGCCGCTTTTTCAGTGGCAGAATAATCGCTTTTATTACACCCAGCTAATAGAACAAGTAAGGCGAGTGCAACTGAGAGTCGAATTGTAAACATAGATTTCTCTTTAATAAGATCTAAAAAATAGACGTTTTGTACTTAAGAATAGAAGTATTAAACTGATGTTCAAGTGAATTTTATCTATAAAAAAAGGCTGAGTATTTCAGCCTTTTTGAATTTTATAATTTAATGACTGAGTCGTCTTAGGGCTGACGAAGAAAACGCTGTACGTTGTTCTACTCCTCCCCAAGTCATAAAGTTAGGTTCTTCATTACTAAGACCTGTCACTAAATACTGTCCAGAATTTAAGTCATGCAACGTTTCAGCCACCATCCAAGGAGTATTTACGTCATAAAACATCACATTGTGAGCTTCAGACATACGCCATAATTCGTTACGACCGTCATAATGATCAATAACCGATGCACCCCAAGTATCTTCATCTATAAAGAAAGATCGCTTGGCATAAATATGACGCTCACCTTCAGCTAGGGTCGCTTCTACTTCCCAGACGCGATGTAATTCATAACGTAAATTATCAGGATTTAAATGACCCGGCTGTACCGCGTTTTCATAGGTAATGTCGGTGCTCATTAAATTATAAGAGTTGTACGGGATGTACATTTCTTTTTTACCCACTAATTTCCAGTTGTACCTGTCTGGTGCACCGTTATACATATCATAATTGTCTGTGGTTCTTAAACCATCGGCACCGGCTGCTGGTCCATCGTAAGACACATTAGGTGCACGGCGAACTCTGCGCTGTCCAGAGTTATATACCCAAGCTTTACGAGCTTCTGCTACTTGGTCAATGGTTTCATGAACTAATAACGCAGTCCCCGTTAAACGTGCAGGAGCTGTAATCACTTGGAGGTAATAAAAAAGAATATTGGCATCTTTCTCGGCATCTCTGCCACCTTCCAAAAATTCAGGCCAAACTAATTGGTCATTCATTTTTACTTCTACAAATGAGCCATCAGCTTGAACAGGTATAGTGGTAAATTCTCGTTTAGCAGTACCTCCACGAAAACGTGTAATATGATTCCATATCACCTCGTTAGCATTTTGTGGGATAGGAAAAGGGATAGTGGTGTCAAAGTCTTTTAAACCATTACCACCTTGCACTAGCACTGCAGTTTCTGCGTTTTTCTTGATCACACCATATAGATTTTCTGGATACGCAGCTGAGCGATGTGTCTGATAAATTGGCATCTTGTAATCAGGATATTTGTTAAACATGGCAATTTGACCAGGGCTTAAATTTGCTTGGTAAGTAGACAGGTTCGCATTCGTTATTTCAAATAAAACCTTATCTGAGGCGAAGGGGTTTGCAGGACGACCAGAATCTTCGCTTGGTTTTGTATTTTTACTGTTTTGTCCACCGGTCCAAGCAGGGATAGTGCCCGCGGCATTACCTGCCATTTCTGCTCCAATCGGTGTCAAGGATGTACCTAGTTTTGCAGCTTCTTCTGGTGATACTTTAGCAACAGCATTGTGAGCCGCTAGGCTCAAACACAACACACTTACAGAAGTAAATAATTTTTTCATTGTTTTTATCCTATTAATACGTAATGCCAATACTTACGGCAAGAAAGTCTTTATCTGACAAAATATTATAATCGCCACCACTGAAGCTTCTAAAGCTCAAAGAGGCTGAATAAGTTTGTTGATAAACGGCTTCGAGTGAGACACCAAATGATTTAGCGCCTTCATTAAATTGTTGACCTGGATCTGGAGAGTAACCAGACACATCATGCTGCCAATCGATTGTGGGTGAAAGAGACACACCGGCAAAAACATTATTATATTCAAGTGCGGCCCTAACACGATAACCCCAAGCAGTATCCGTTACGTAACCATCATCTTTACAGTCACCTGAAAGTGCACCTGCGGCAACTAAATTAGTACAGTTTATGCCATTACCTGCATCAAAATCTCCCAATCCAAATACTGAGTTACGACCATATTTTTGATCCGACGCTTCAATATCATCGGTCAAAATAACCCCTGCTTCGGCGATGACGGTTAAGCGTGAAGCACCTAATACTCGATCAAAAAACTGTAATGCAGTCACTTGAATTTGGGTCACATCAAATTCATCCCAACCACTGGAAAGCTCTCCTGGGTTGACAGCTTTAACGCGAGAAGAGTATCGAAGGAAGGGTTGTTCAGATAGCACCGCATTCAAAATTTCTGGACCACTTATCTGAATCGGCGTGTCAGGCTTGTAAGACACTTCACCGGATAAGGCAAACCCTGCAACATTAGTGGCAAAGCTAAGACCGTAATATTTCAAGTCTTCTGGAAATTCAATCTTGTAACCGGGATTAAGGGCATCAATAGTATCTCGCTCTACACCTGTGATTTGTAACAAGCTAGCCAAACCAAACTGTCCGATTTGTTCAGGCGTTAACACACCTGCTTCAGCACCCGCCGCTAGTGCAGGGAATGCCGCGTCTAAAACAACCGCATTAGCCCATGGTAAAAATACGGGTAATGCCTGATTAAATCCGCGCCAAGAACCACGAATAGCACTGATTAGCGGTAATCGTGAATGAATGTTCATGTAGTAAAAACCGAATTCAGTATCATTCAATTCAGGTGCAAAATAACGAAAAGCCACTCCATATTGACCACCATCATCTGGCTCATTATCGGCTTGACGTTTAGCCGCAAAGCCTGCTGCCAAACCAACCTGATCGGCCGGGCCAATTGATACATAGTTACAGCCATCTGCCGCAAAATCAGCGCCAGAGAAGTAAGTACCACAGCCATCAATTTGGGTTTTTTCCCATTCGTACTGGTAGAAGGCTTCAACACTTAAATTTGCAGTCAAACCTGCATTAACAAACAACATGCCAACGGGTAATAAACCTTCTTTAAGGCTAGCGCCTGGGCGACGTAATGCGTTTACATCGAATGGGTTCGATGAGTTAAGACCACCTTGGATAAAAGTACTTTCACCCCAGCTGACAACTTGACGACCTAAACGCACATCTAACGGAACATCACCTATATTAAATGCACCAAAAATATAGGCATCCATTAATTCGATACCAGAAAACTGGCCAAATTCAGTAAAGCCATCATCACTTAATGGCTCACCAGGGGTATAGCCATTACCAGAGTTACCATGGGGTCTGTCACCATCTGATAATTCGAAGTCATGCCAATATTTAACCCTAACAAATGCACCAAAGTCACCTTTGGTTAAGTTGAAATCATGAGAGCCTTTAATTATTGTTGAAAAGGCGTCGTGTTTTCCAAAGTTAAGATTGCCATCGTCTGTAGTAGCTGTAGCGCCCGTTCCTCCATTAGACGTACCGATATAAAAAGGGTCGGCATCCTGAAGACGCCAACTAGATCCAATAGAAAGTCGTGAATTGATTTGAAGACTAATGTCGTCGTCTTCGCCGAAGTAAAACTCAGCACCGACAGCAGCATGACTCAATAATGCCGTTGCTATCGCACCAGCAAGTAATTTTTTAGTGTGTTTGTGAGATGACATGATAGTTCCCATGTTTGTTATTGTTAACTCCAAAGGTCTGACCAGGATGATTTTAAACAAAAAACCTACATTAATACTACAAATAAAAATAATAAATATATAACACACTGTGCCAATCTCTTATCATATGATGCAATATGGTGATTATGATTTTGTAAAAGCGGTTTTTTTATAATATGACAGATTATTTTTCAGTGCTTAGTGGTTGGCTTATACCCATAAAACGAGCCATGGATGAATGGGAAATTGATTTTCATACAGCTTTAGCTGGATGCGGTATTAAAACATCTGATTTTAAAGATAAAGAATCTAGACTCTCTGCTGACAGAGTGGCTCAATTAATCGAATACTGCAATCGCGTAAAAAACCGTCATGATTTTGCTATAACGGTCGCTGAAAATTTTCATCCAGGTACTTTTCATGTTCTAGGATATGCAATGATGGCGTCTGACAGCTTATATGATGCGTTTAAACGTATTGTGCGCTATAAAAAAGTGGTCTCCAATACTTGCTCTATTAAGATAGAAGAAAGTCCTGAGGTATGTAAATTAGTACTGACGCCATTTTTGTATGAGTCAACTAACAGACCCGTTTTATCCCACAATTCTATTATCACTTTTATTGCCACGTTAGTTAAATTTGCACGAGAGACCTCGAGCCATAATTTTAAACCTCTGGAAGTCAATTTGAATTGGTCTAATACTGAAGAAAAGTTTCAGTTTCTGAATGACTTTTTTAATTGCCCAGTGAATTTTGACCAAAATGAGATTTCATTTAGTTGTAATACGGTTATTTTTAAAGCGCCTCTGCTTGGGGGGAACCCTATGGTCACTCAAGCACACGAAAAGATGTTAAATGAATTTCTATCAAGATTAGATAAGAATGACGTTGTTCAAACCGTTAAAAATAATATTTATGACATGTTGCCTTTAGGCACGCCTACACAAACCGATATTGCCAAACAGATTGGTATGAGTCTGCGAAATCTACAGAGAAAATTAAACGAACAAGATGCCTGTTATCGAGACTTATTAGAGGAAACAAGAAAAAAACTCGCATTGGAATACATTACACAAGTGCATTTGTCATTAAGTGAAGTGGGTTATCTGGTTGGCTTTGCAAATATTGGTAATTTTAACCGAGCTTTCAAACGTTGGACCAATTATGCTCCAGGGGAATACCGTAAAGATAAACATTTGGCATAAATTCAATTAATAGGTTGTCATCAATTAGTTATAATTTTTGTGTTTATTTTGATAACTATTCCATATCATTCCCCAAGTGTATATCACACTTGATAAAACTCATTCGGAAAGGCTAACTAATGACTGAAGACGCTATAAAAACCGATTTAACTGACATTCTAAAAACCCTCAAAAATTCTTTTAAAAAAACGCCTTTTCCAGATATAAAGCAAAGACAGCAAGATTTAAACACATTAAAAGCCTTACTTTTAGATAATCAGGATGCCTTAATACAGGCAATGGATCAGGATTTTGGCAACCGTTCTAGTGATGATTCTAAGATTGGCGATATCCTTACCACAGTCCAAGGGATTAATTACTCCCTTGATCATTTAAAAAAATGGATGAAACCCAGTAAACGACATTTAAGTTTATTACTGCAGCCTGCATCAGCCAGAGTTGAATATCAGCCTTTGGGCGTAGTAGGCATCATAGTCCCTTGGAATTACCCGGTGTTTCTAGGCTTAGGGCCACTCACTGCTGCGCTGGCGGCGGGTAATAAAGCCATGATTAAAATGTCCGAATACACCCCTCATACCGCTAGTCTTCTCAAACAGTTAATAGACAAATATTTTGAAGCTAACAAAATAAGTATTATCGAAGGCGATGCAAGTGTCGCAGCAGCATTTTCCTCACTGCCTCTTGATCACCTGTTTTTTACCGGCTCTACTAATGTTGGGAAATTGGTTATGCGCTCTGCAGCCGAGAATTTGGTTCCTGTCACCTTAGAGCTTGGCGGTAAATCGCCAGCTATTATTGCTGATGATATGGATATCAAAACGGCAGTTGAACGGTTTATTCTAGGTAAAACACTGAATGCAGGCCAAACCTGCGTAGCCCCTGATTACATTTTGTGCCCAAAAGGCAAAACCCAAGAGTTAGTCGATGCCATCGATGCAACATTTACGAGTATGTATCCTTCGGTAAAAGATAATAAAGATTACACCAGTGTGGTCAACTCAGCTCAACATGCACGTTTACAATCATTGCTGGACGATGCAGCAGCAAAGGGGGCCGTTATTAAGCCTTTGGGTGGTGATCTGGGCTGTACAAAAACTAGACAAATGCCGCTGACTTTATTACAGAGTGTGAACGATGAAATGTTGGTTATGCAGCAAGAAATTTTTGGTCCGCTGCTACCTATCCTTGAATACGACACCCTAGACCAAGCGATTGATTATATAAACGAAGGCGAACGGCCGCTTGCTTTGTATATATATAGTTTTGACAAAGCTTGCCAAAACAAAATATTGAAAAGTACCCATTCAGGTGGGGTCTGTATTAATGACGCGGCTTTTCATGTGGCGGCTGAAGACTTGCCTTTTGGAGGCGTTGGCTCCTCTGGTATGGGGAGTTATCACGGTTCAGAAGGATTCAAGACCTTTTCTCATGCAAAATCGATTTTGTCCCGCGGTCGGATCAGCTTTGGAAAATTATTATTTCCCCCTTTTGGAACGGCCATCCATAATCTTATCTACAAACTTTATATTCGTTAGTCACTAATCAAGAAGAAAAACTATGACACAGACAATAATCAATCTTAAGTTCAACAATATTGCTGACCTTATTGAAGATAGTTTATTAAAATATGCCGACAAACCAGCTTTCTCGTGTTTAGGCCAAACCTTGAGTTTCGCTCAAATTGACGCAAAATCTAAGGCTCTAGCTTGCTGGCTGCAACAGCAAGAAAACTTGTCACCGGGTGACCGAATAGTGATCCAATTACCTAATTTGAATCAATATCCGATTGCCGCTTACGCCGCGTTTCGTGCAGGATTAGTCATTGTTAACACCAACCCTTTGTATACCCCAAGAGAAATGCAGCATCAATTTAAAGATTCGGGTGCTAAAGCGATTATTTTATTGACCGATTAGTTCTCAAGCATGGGTGTACTGAAGGAGAAGAAATTTTTGTATGCCCCTTACCCCTCTATCATATCTATGCCTTCAGCGTAAATATGTTGGTATTTTCCACTAGTGGTAATCTCAATATACTGATCCCTAATCCACGGGATATAGATGCTTTTGTAGAGGCTATAAAACCCTTTAAATTTACTGGGTTTGCCGGTATTAACACCTTATTTGTTGGGTTATGTATGCATCCGAAATTTAAAGCATTAGATTTTTCTGCTTTAAAAATAACCATATCCGGTGGCACAGCTCTCACTTCATCTGCGGTTGATATATGGAAAGCAACCACCGGCTGTTCTATTTCAGAAGGTTATGGCCTATCTGAGACCTCGCCTGTTGTGTGTTTTAATCTACCTGGGCAGGAACGCCTTGGTACAGTAGGCAAACCAGTGTCAGATACTGAAATTCAACTATGGGATGAAAACGATCAAATTGTTGAAGAAGGCCAAATTGTGGTTAGGGGCCCACAAGTTATGGCTGGCTATTGGAATATGCCCGAAGAAACTGCGAAGGCAATAACCAAAGACGGTTTTTTCAAAACAGGGGATGTGGGCATACGTTTAGATGATGGCACCATTAAAATTGTCGACCGATTAAAAGACATGATAATTGTATCTGGTTTTAATGTTTATCCGAATGAAATTGAAGATGTACTGTCTCAGCACGATGCAATATTAGAAACCGCAGTTATCGGTGAACCAGATGAAAAAACGGGCGAGAAAGTCTGTGCTTATATTACAGTTAAATCTGAGGTGTCAGAAAGCGATATCTTAGCCCATTGCAAATTGCTGTTAACTGCTTATAAAGTTCCGAAAAAAATCGTATTTATGCAAGAGTTGCCTAAGTCATCAGTAGGTAAATTATTACGTAGAGAATTGCGTAAATAAACAATATATTGGATGCTATCTGGCTCATAAAAAAGCGAAGGTATTAACCTTCGCTTTTTTATGAGCCATTAACTTTACCTTATGCTTAGGTATTAGCTGCTAAGATCATATCAGCTGCTTTCTCACCAATCATGATAGTTGGGGCATTGGTATTGCCACTTATTAGGTTCGGCATAATAGAGGCATCGACTACCCTTAATCCTTGTAAACCATGAACCCTAAGTTGAGAGTCAACGACCGCCAAGTTATCTGATGCAGGCCCCATTTTACAGGTTCCAACTGGATGGTATTGCGTGTCTGCATGGTTACGTATGTCCTGCTCTAATTGCTGTGTATTACCTGTTTCGACAAAATAAAGCATGTTTTTTCGTATACCACTGAAAGTATCTGCTTCTAAAATACTCTGCATTTTTAGGGCGCCGGCCAAGATAGTTTGCATATCTTTTTCGTCACCCAGGAAGTTAGGATCTATTAAAAGGGTATCATCTGGATCGGTACTGTTTAATTTTACCTCTCCGCGACTTTCAGGGCGACAAACCGTAATGTGACAGCTATATCCATGACCCATATTTATTTTTCGAGCATGATCATCAACAATCCCAGGGACAAAAACAAACTGAGCGTCGGGGGCACTCAAGCCCTCTTTAGTATGGAAAAAAGCACCTGATTCAGCCAAGGTACTGGTGATTTTGCCAGTCCTACTTTTTTTCCATTGAAACATGGATTTAATTATCCTGAATCCACCAGTTAAAGAAATGCCGAAAGTATCCGCTTTACTGGATACTTTGTAAGTCTGGACATAATCGATATGATCTTGTAAATTTTGTCCAACCCCAGCTAAATCATGAATAGTGGTAATGCCCTTATCGGATAAATGTTGCGCCGCTCCTACGCCAGATAACATCAATACTTGGGGAGAGCCAAAGGTGCCCGCACTAAGAATAACCTCTTTAGTGGACTTGATTTCCACCGATTGATTATCTTTTTTATACCGCACTCCTACGGCTTTTTTATCTTCGAACAGAATTTTTTCTGTAACAGCGTGAGTGATAACCGTCAGGTTAGGTCTAGATAAATTAGGGGTTAGAAACGCTTTAGCTGCACTGCAACGTTCACCATTTTTAACCGTTCTTTGATAAAAAAATGCACCCTCTTGCTCAGCACCATTAAAATCCTCTACAAATGGGATGCCATTTTTTTCGCAGGCACTAATGAACATATCATTTAGATCGCTGGCATCAGATGGGTTAGACACACCTAAGGGGCCGTCGCTATTATGAAACTCATTAGAAAAAACTTCATTGCCTTCTGACTTTTTAAAATAAGGCAGTACATCTTGATATGCCCAACCCTCGTTACCTAAGGCGGCCCAGGTATCATAATCCCATTTATTTCCACGTACGTATAACATGGCATTAGTGGATGAGCTTCCCCCTAAGGTTTTCCCTCTTGGTTGATAACCCTGGCGTCCATTTAAGCCTTTTTGAGGAATAGTGTTAAAGGCCCAATTATTAATTTTAGTGGGCATCATGGCTGCCACACCTATTGGAGCATGAATTAACACACTATTATCTGGGCCACCTGCTTCGAGTAAACACACTGAATTATCAGGGTTCTGTGACAAGCGAGCAGCTAATACACAGCCGGCTGAACCCGCACCAACGATGATATAGTCAAATTCCATAAAAGGACCTTTTTACTTATGCGTAACATAACTTTAACAGTGAGGTGGGTATTGGGCATATCAATTAATGCCAATTTATTATCCACATCAACCTAATGTTTTTAGTTGTGAGCTTATATTCATGTAATGCTTTATCATCTATACACTTGCCTAAATCACTTTAAACTCCCGCTGAATCCGGCATTTTGAGGTGGCATGGGTATATACCCAAGTGTTGGCAAACAAAACTTATGATTATCAATTTTCATGTTGAGTGAGAAGTTGCCGGATCTGAGGGACGAATAACGTAAATTAGCAGTTAAGTTTTTGAGTGGAATTTTTAAACAAAATGAGAAGCACAGTTTTATATGTTCTGACAGTACTGATCTGGGGTTCTACATGGCTTGCCATCGAATATCAGCTAGGTGTTGTAGCACCTGAAGTATCCTTAGTTTATCGTTTCTCAATTGCTGCATTATTGATGTGGGCATATTGCTTAATTAAACAGTTACCCATGCAATTTAGTATTAAAAATCATTTTTTCTTTATGACTTTAGCCTGTTGTAATTTCGGCTTTAATTACTTAATTCTGTATTGGGCACAAAATTACCTCTCCTCAGCCATGACCTCCATAGCGTTCTCTACATTATTGATAATGAACATTATCAATACCCGAATATTTTTTGGCAGACCTATCGCTCCCCGTATGTTTATCGGTGCAATATTAGGCCTTGCAGGTATTGTTGGACTGTTTTGGCAAGACGTTAAAACCTTAGATTTTGCCAGTGAAGCAATCATTGGTTTAGGGCTGTCGTTAGCGGGCACCTTTGTGGCCTCGTTAGGTAATATGACCAGTGTGCGTAACTCAAGAAACAATATTGGCATTATGCAGGGCAATGCATGGGGCATGTTATACGGTAGCGTATTCCTGTTCATTTTTACTTTGATCAGCGGCTCTGAATTTAGCTTAGATACTAGGCTTCCCTATATTGCATCTCTGCTGTATTTAAGCATATTTGGTACTGTCATCGCTTTTGCTTGTTACTTTGTATTGTTAAAAGACATCGGCCCTGAAAAAGCCAGTTATTCTGTGGTGTTGTTCCCAGTGGTGGCTGTGACATTAAGTATGATGTTTGAAGGTTTTGTTTGGCAAACCAGCACTATGATTGGTTTTGTTTTGGTTTTAACTGGCAATATAGTCGTGTTAACACCAGTTCACAGACTTAGAAGGTTATTCGCATCTGATAAACCATTAAAACAGGGCTAGGACAACAGGAGTGTTTAAATATTACACGAATTATTTTTTTAGTTGGTAGTCATTCTTCGTTAATTGTTCAATCGGTATTGATTGAATAAGCTTTGAATCTAGTTAATAAAAAAACCAGTAGCTATTAACTACTGGTTTTTTAGGCAATTAATATTTTAAATGAAATTTAGAATATTAATTTAGCGCCTAAGTAGAAACGACGAGGTTCAACCCAATCTTTTGCTTGACCAAAGTCGAATGAACCACTACCAGCTATAAATGCCTCTTCTTTAATAGTTGCTTGATCATCTAAGACGTTAAAGATATCTAAGAAGAATTCTGCACTATAGTCGTCAGCAAAATCATAGTTGTATTTAATTCGCAAGTCTAAGGTGCCATATGCCGGAGTGCTTTCACTGGCTACATTACCGGGTGCAATCCAGGTACCGTCATAGCCACCAAAATCATAACTTGCTTCTTCACGTAAAGGTACATAACGACCGTAAACGTTAGTCGCTTTGTTATACAAAGTTCCTGAGTTCCAGTTATAAACAGCACCCATTTCAAAGCCATTATCGAAGAAATACGTACCAAATACTCTGGCAGAATGTTCAATATTACCAGGCTGATTATCGTACATGTTTGGAGCGCGGGGATCTAAGTAATAAAAATCACCTTGTAAGTCGGCGTTACTATCAGAGTTTGAGTTACCTTGGGCATCATTGTATGTATATGACGCACGCATGGTCCAGTTGTCTGAGCGTAATTTATTAAAGGATACTTCTATCCCCTGATAATCACGTTTACCACCTTCCAATGTGGCTAGGACATAGTTTGAACCGGGGTTTTCAGTGTAACCGAAGTACGACAGTGGTAATGCCAAACTTGTGCCATCTAACTGGCCACCTTCCGTATATACACCTAAATCATAATCTTCCAAGATATCTCTTGTTTTACGATTGGTATAAGTAACAGAAACATTGGTATCTTCAGTCAGATTTTTTGAATAGCCAATTAAATATTCATCGGTATAAGGTGTTTTAGTGGTAGGTGAGAAGAATGCATCTTGAGTCCCGACACCGCCACGCGTACGGAAGGTTTCCCATGCGCCATTTACGAAAACTTGCTCTTCACGAACAGAACCGGTTAGGTTGCCCGCAAATGAGGTCATGTTAGTACGGACAGGGTCATAATAACGACCTGCGAAAGCCCAAACTTTTGAATCGCCATCACCATCAATATCATAAACGGCACTTAAACGATGAGCAATATCCCAATCGAAGCTGAATATTTTAGCCCCTGTTGACGCATAGTGATCCCATTTTTCTGCGCGAAAACCAATATTAAGGGTAAGGTCATCAATAATTATTTTATCTTGAAGATAGACCGTCTGCCCTTTGGTTTCTAGCTTCGATTCGGCCTGCTGAGTTTGAATAATACGATAGGCGTTAACATCATTAGTAGGGTTACCAACAGTGCTATTAAATACAATTGATGCAACGTCAGCTTCATCTATACCAGCACCTTCAGCAATACGCGGAGTATCATCAGTTGAAAGGGCTATATCGCCGACCCATCCACTACCACCATCAGTATAGTCAGCAAAGGTAACACCTGCATCAGCGGATGCTATAGAGTTATATTGAGCTGAATCGCCGGTATAAACAGAGTTGGTTATATTTTCATTGGTTTCCGTTGAATAACCCGCTTCAATCGTATGATAACCAAAATCTGTATCCAGGTAATACTCTACGTTAATATAAGAACTTGATTTATTACGCTCCCGAAGTGTATCAGAGCCAAGACCGCCAAGATCGGTATCCGTTTGGGTTACTGATGCGGCGTTTGCTAGATAAGCGACATCATTACGAGTAGATTTATCTTTAGAAAGGTCCGATAGTTCAGATTCGTGGCTCATAAAACCAGCATTAAGAACCAAATCATCCCAAGTGTGTGAGTAATCGATTTTATAATTGTCACCACCTGAAGTTCGTGAACGGTCACGGTTTGTCAATACGTCGAAGTCTCGGCGACCAGAAATGTCTGCAGGATCATTAAAATAAGTAGCAACGAAACGATCATCTTCAGTTATTTGCCAGGTTAACTTACCAAAGCCCAATGTGCTCTCGTTTTCAACTGAGCGTGAAATTTCGCCTGTATCAGGATTAGCCACATCATCCTTACGATTCTTTACTTGGTAAGAAGCAAAAAACCATAATTTATCCTGAATAATTGGACCACCTAATGTGACGGCAGTATCGAAGGTTGAAAAACCAGCACTGGCTTTTTCAGCATTATCGTAGTCACCGACTAAGCTATCATTTTGCAAGTAATAATTGACAGAGCCGTGAAACTCATTACCACCTGACTTAGTGACAACTTTTGAGACCAAGCCTCCGCCGCCAGCGTATTTAGCAGGTAATGCACCGGTTATAACTTGCTGTTCCTGGATGATTTCTGAGTTGATGTTGCCACCAAAGGTACCTGAAGAATTATCGGTAACGTTTACCCCATCGATATAATAAACGTTGTCAGTTGATGCACCTGTTGTACCGCCACCGTCTGAGTAGTTAACACCAGATTTAGAAGAGGGATTCCCCCCAGAACTAGGTTTTACACCAGGGGTAAGTTGTAGATAACTTTGATAAGAACGACCAGTCGGAAGTGACTCAGTCATATCAAGTGTAATATCTAAACCGGTTGTAGCCGACGTTGTATCAATCGCAGCCATAGATCGACCAGAAACAGTTATTGTCTCCATATCAGAAGACATGTCGCCTATTTGATAAGTAAGGTTTAAGCTTTTTCCAGTAGTAACACGAACGTTTGTTGCTTCAAAAGATTGAAGGTTAGCGCCGTTAATACTCACGGTGTATTGGCTTGAGGCGTCTAAGCCCCTCAGTGTTACAAATCCGTCTGCATCGGTTATTGAGTTTTTACTCACTAAAGCATCTGGTGCTTTTACTAATACAGTGGCACCTGCGATTGGGCTACCATTTGCGTCAGTCACTTTTATTTTCAAACCACCAGTATCTAATGCGAACGCTGTTCCCGAGACACCAAGAGCTGCTGCAACTGCAAAAGCAGTTATACTATTCTTAAATTTTTTCATGTGTTCCCTAATGTGATTTTTTATTTATTTAGATTTGAGGATCAACTAATTTACACTAGTCTTACTGCTCATCGTAAAGCTTATAAGGGAGAAGTTAAAGGTTCAATTGTGCATATGGAGGGGTGAATGTCATGAATAGAGGGATGAATGTTACCTCAAACAAGATTTTTGGTGAGTCACCAGCAATACTGATGTGGTTCTGTTGATGGTTTCATTACGAGAAACTAGAGTTGTGCAGCAAGTTTATCCAATGCCTCACCCGTCACACGATTGACAGTCCATTCGTCCATAGACTGTGCGCCTAAAGATTGATAGAAATCGATGGCGGGTTTATTCCAATCCAATACCCACCATTCTAAACGGCCACAGTTTAGTTCGATGGCAAGGGAGGCTAAGTAACCTAATAGTATTTTGCCTAAGCCTTTGCCACGCATATGGGGCTGCACGTACAAGTCTTCTAAATAAATGCCAGGGCGACCGAGAAAGGTTGAGAAATTATGGAAGTACAATACAAAGGACACTGGAGCGCCGTCATATTCACCAATTACCACTTTGGCATGTGGTGTCTCGCCAAATAAACTTTCTTTTAATGTGGCCTCGTCTGCAACTACTTCATGTAATAACTTTTCATAATCGGCCAGCTCTTTAATAAAGGTTAAAATAAGTGCGGTATCTGCAACGGTAGCGGGGCGGATTATAAAATTAGGATCACGGGTTTGCGAGCTCATTTAGTTTTTCTTGGATTTTTTTTGGTTCCAGCTAGCAAAACCAAAAATCACAACAGACAAACACCAAATTGGCCAATCACCAAAGGAGCGGTATGGGGTATATCCCTTAACTTGTTGAATATTGTCGCTGAGCACCGCGGCTTCGAACTGGGGTAATCGGCTTTGAATTTGACCTCTGTGATCGATAAAAGCGGTGATGCCATTATTGGTGGCACGTAATACTGGCAAACCGAACTCTTTGGCCCGGGCTTGGGCAATTTCTAAATGTTGGGCTGGGCCATGGGAGCCACCAAACCAAGCATCATTACTAACAGTGATAATAAAGTCAGTGTTGTAGTATAGGTTGGCGGATATCTGCCTAGGAAAAGCAATTTCAAAACAAATGGCTGGGGCAAAGTGATAACCTTTTGCCTCTAAATTAGCTTGTTGATAATCGCCGCGACTAAAGGATGACATAGGCAAATCAAATATAGGTGCTAGACCCCGTATCCAGTCTTCTAATGGAATGAATTCGCCTATGGGCAGCAAGTGGTGTTTAGCAAAACGATTAGCATGAAAGTAATGGTAGTGACCTGGTTCCTTGGTGTCCTTATTTGTAGCGTCTTTATTTTTTTGACCTAAACCAATTAAGTTGTTGTAGGCTTCTCGTGTTTCAAAGTTGTAGTTAACAATACCCGTGATGAGCCCTGTGTTTGTTTGTGCGGCTATGTTATCCATTTCACTAAGATACTCTGCGGCTAAAGGTTCAAGTTTAGGGATGGCGGCTTCTGGCCAGATAACCACGTCATTATTCCAATGATCGGCAGTCATGTTTTTGTACTTGTCCATGGTTGGCTGATCTTGTTGTGGTGTCCATCGCAGCGCTTGTTCTATATTGCCCTGGACCATGGCAATACGGGCACTTTTCCCCGTTGGTTTGGCCCATTGATATTGGTTTAACGCTACACCTGAAACAAATAGTACTGTGACAACAATAACACTAGGTAGCCATCTTGTGTCAGCTAACCAGATAGCAAGTACCGTGCAAATGAGTACAATCAAACCTGATACACCAAACTCGCCAATGACTGGGAACCACCCTGCAAGTGGGCTTTGTATTTGGCTATAACCTAATGAAAGCCATGGAAAACCCGTTAAAAACCAACTTCTTAGCCACTCAACAACCAGCCAAATAAAGGGCAGGGCAATAGGCCATAACTTATTGGTAAAGTACTTAGTGATGAGATAACAACTTAAAGCAGGGAATAAGGCTAAATATGCGCTTAGCAGCAACATTAAAGTAATAGAGCCAATCAGCGGGATCCCACCAAAATCAGCGATGCTCACATGCACCCAACTCACACCTGCACCGAACCAACCTAAACCAAAGGCAAAACCTAGTTTAAAGCCTTGTTTGGGTAAAGCGTTGCTTAGTAAGTAAATAAAGCCAGTGAGGCTTAGGAAGGTAACAAACCAAAATGAAAACGGCGCATATGCCAATGTAAGCAAAGCGCCTAATAAAGATGCTAAAAGCATTTTTAAAGAGAGTGACATGTCACGCCCCTTGTCTATGATACTCAGAGCTATTCTTCCGTTTCTGGTAAAGTCACTTTTAACTGCAATAAGCGTCTTTTATCTGAGTTAGTCACTTTAAATTTAATCTCATCAATAGTGACGTTTTCATCTCGCTCTGGCATATGGCCAAACGCTTTTAACACAATGCCACCTATAGTATCTGCTTCTTCTTCATCAAACTTGGTTTCGAAAAACTTATTGAAATCTTCCAATGATGTGAGGGCTTTAACCGAGTAAGTGTATTTATTAAGTGGACGGATACCTTCGTTCACGTTTTCTTCCACATCATGTTCATCTTCAATTTCACCAACTATCAGTTCGAGAATATCTTCAATAGTCACTAATCCTGACACGCCACCATACTCATCTACTACTATGGCCATATGATAACGTTTTTGTTGAAATTCTTTGAGTAGCACATCTACACGTTTACTTTCGGGAACGATGACAGCTTGGCGAAGAATATTCTTTAGTTCAAAATTTTTGGCAGGAATAAAGGCATATTCAAGTAGGTCTTTGGCTAGCAAAATGCCTTCAATATGATCCTTGTCTTCGTTAATAACAGGAAAGCGGGAATGGGCAGAGTCAAGGAGGATAGGTAGAAACTCTTCTACAGTTTGGTCAATTTCAATGGTACGCATTTGAGCTCGTGGGATCATTATCTCCCTGACACGCATCTCACTGACTTCCATTACCCCTTCAATCATTGCTTTGGTTTCAGGGTTAATGACCTCTCGTTGCTCCGCATCAGTAATGACGTCAAACAACTCTTCTTTATTTTTCGGCTCTCCCGTAAAAGACTGGACTATTTTCTCAATCCAGCCTTTGTTGGCAGAACCGCTTGTTGATGGGGGGGTATCTTCGCTCATGATCTCGTTATTTAGGTTAGTTTTAGTAAAGCTTAAAAACTTTATGAATTATCCAAAATGCATCATTAATGATTTTGGTAGGGGTCGTCAATGGCTAATTTTTGTAAAATAGCGATTTCAATGCCTTCCATTGCTTCTGCATCCTGTTCTCTAATGTGGTCATACCCAAGCAAATGCAAGGTGCCATGTATCAACATATGTGCCCAGTGATGACCTATAATCTTGTTTTGTTCCTTTGATTCCCGTTTGACGACCTGGGCGCAAATCACTATATCCCCTAAAAAATTAGATATCGATTCATCTAAATGAACTCCGTCAGGTAAGACTAGTTCAGGCAATTCAAAAGGGAAGGACAACACGTTCGTTGGCTGGTCTTTGCCACGATATTGTTGATTAAGCTGTTGAATTTCTGCATCGTCAACAATACGCACAGTGATTTCTTTGTTATTAAGCTGCTGATAAGACAACAACGAGTCTAGCCATAATTGAATATCCTGTTGTGTAGGGATATCAGAGCAATCACTGGCAAGTTGTAAATCTAGAATGGCGCTCACCGGATTTTCACTTAATGGGATCTTCATGTTTATTGGCAATAACTTCACGGGAAATAGCTTCTTGTTGCGCTTTTTTTTCTAGTCGTTCTTTTTCTTGTTTGCCTTCATATTCCTCGTAAGCCATTACGATACGTCCTACAACTGGATGACGAACGACATCATTAGCACTAAAAAAGTTAAATGATATGTCATTGACATCTTTTAATACTTCTATGCTATGGCGTAAACCTGAACGTACACCACGAGGTAAATCTACTTGCGTAATATCCCCGGTGATCACAGCTTGGGAATTAAAACCAATACGGGTTAAAAACATTTTCATTTGTTCGACTGTGGTGTTTTGTCCTTCATCCAAAATAATAAAGGCGTCGTTTAAGGTACGACCACGCATATAAGCTAAAGGCGCTACTTCAATCACACTACGTTCAATTAATTTTTCAACTTTTTCAAAGCCAAGCATTTCAAATAATGCGTCGTATAATGGGCGTAAATAAGGATCAACTTTTTGTGATAAGTCGCCAGGTAAAAAGCCTAATTTTTCACCGGCTTCTACCGCAGGGCGGGTCAATAATATACGTCGCACTTCTTGACGTTCTAAGGCTTCCACCGCACAAGCAACGGCTAAATAGGTTTTACCGGTACCTGCAGGGCCTATACCAAAACTAATATCGTGATTAATGATATTACTCACATACTGAGACTGATTGGGATTACGAGGTTTGATCACCCCACGTTTGGTTTTGATATGGACTTCTTTACCATATTGACCGGCTTCGGCACGCTCCAAACATTTTGCTTCTTGAATGGCTAAATGTACTTTGTTTGGTTCGATATCTGGGATCACGCCACGGATTGGCTGCGTTTCCATATACAATAACTTGAGTAACTCTGCCGCACCGCTGGATTGTTGCGATTGCCCCGTCACTTTAAATTCGTTGTTACGATAAGTAATTTCTACGCCCAAGCGACGTTCAATTTGTTTGATATTGTCATCTAGTGGCCCACACAAGCTGGATAAACGTTTGTGATCTGAGGGCTCTAATACAATTTCACTGCTTACAAGGTTACTCAAATGGTTACTCTCTTTGCTGTATAAGTTTGTTAGTGTAACCGCCTAAACGACGGCAACTTGACCGACACCTAAGTCGTCAACTTTATTTGGATTTTTAGCTAGTATAGTGTGTGGTGCCAATTCGTTACGCAAGTCCATTTGATCTTCGGTTCTGAGCACATGACCCCTTAATGAATTGGCGAACACATCTGTTATCTTAACATCAACAAAATGACCAATCATTTTTGGTGTACCTTCAAAGTTCACCACGCGGTTGTTTTCTGTACGTCCTGACAACTCCATTGGATTTTTCTTACTTGGACCTTCCACCAAAATACGTTGCTCGGTATCTACCATGTTACGAGCAATACGTAATGCCTGCTGGGTGATACGTTGTTGCAACAAACTTAAGCGTTGCTTTTTGGTCTCTTCAGTTACATCGTCGGGTAAGTCAGCGGCAGGTGTGCCGGGGCGAGCGCTATAAATAAAACTAAAGCTCAAATCGAAATCCATGGCCTGAATTAAGTCCATAGTGGCTTCAAAATCAGCGTTAGTTTCGCCAGGGAAACCGATAATAAAATCAGATGACATGCTCAAATTAGGACGTATTTTTTTAAGCTTTCTAATTTTAGATTTATACTCAATCGCAGTATGTCCGCGTTTCATCAAGTTTAAAATACGATCTGCACCAGATTGTACCGGTAGATGTAAGTGATCAACCAATTCAGGGATTTGTGCATAAGCATCGATAATGTCGTCAGTAAACTCTACCGGGTGAGAGGTGGTATAACGAATTCTATCAATACCATTAATAGAAGCGACTAATTCTAATAATTCAGCAAACGTACAAATGCTGCCGTCGTAATTCAGGCCGCGAAATGCGTTCACGTTTTGGCCCAACATATTGACTTCACGCACGCCTTGGGCAGCCAACTGAGCAATTTCTAGCAATACGTCATCTACTGGGCGACTGACTTCTTCGCCGCGAGTGTAGGGCACTACGCAAAAAGTACAGTATTTTGAACAGCCTTCCATAATCGATACAAAAGCACTTGGACCATCTGCTTTGGGCTCGGGTAGACGATCAAACTTTTCAATTTCTGGAAAACTAATATCGATGACAGACTTGCTACCACCTTTAATTTGATTGATCATTTCTGGTAAGCGATGCAGAGTTTGAGGACCAAAAACAAGGTCAACAAAAGGCGCGCGTTTACGGATGGTTTTACCTTCTTGTGATGCTACACATCCGCCTACACCAATAATGAGGTCTGGTTTGTCTTTTTTCAGGTTTTTCCAGCGGCCTAATTGATGAAATACTTTTTCTTGAGCTTTCTCACGAATTGAGCAGGTATTAAGCAATATGATATCCGCGTCTTCAGCTGTGTCTGTGGCTTGATAACCATGAGTCGAGTTCAATAGGTCGGCCATTTTCTCCGAGTCATACTCGTTCATTTGGCAACCCCAGGTTTTAATAAATAGCTTTTTTGTCATAGCGGATCGTATTTACCTTTGGCAATCATTTTGTGCTGTCACTTAAAAGATATGAAGTCTTAATAAGTCACTAAAATCGAACCAGCAATCTTACGTGTTATTTGAACTAATCGCTACTTTTACACGAATTATATGCCTAATAAATACTCAGTAAACAGTGAATAATTGAATGACCAGCCTATAAAACAAATTTATTGATGGCTGGTGCTTTTCATATACCCACAAATTGCTTTGCTTGGTATGCTATTCATTAAGTGAAACTTAAAAATATTAAGACCCCTATATGCAAATTAAACAAAACTTACAGAAACTCGCCATTGGTAATATTGAAGTGGCTAATGACAAACCTTTTGTGCTTTTTGGCGGCATGAATGTGCTGGAGTCTAGAGATTTGGCGATGCGTATCGCCGAACATTATAAAGAGGTGACCCAAAAACTGGGTATTCCTTACGTGTTTAAAGCTTCGTTTGATAAAGCGAATCGTTCATCTATTCATTCTTATCGTGGCCCAGGAATGGAAGAAGGGCTAAAAATATTTGAAGAAATTAAACACACTTTTGATGTGCCTTTGATAACCGATGTACACGAAACTTACCAAGCGGCACCTGTAGCCGAAGTCGTTGATGTGATCCAATTACCTGCATTCTTAGCCCGCCAAACTGATTTGGTTGTCGCTATGGCAAAAACGGGCGCTATCATTAACGTTAAAAAACCTCAATTTTTAGCTGCTCAGGAAATGCAACATATCATCACTAAATTTGGTGAGGCGGGTAATGACAAAATTATCTTGTGTGAGCGAGGCTCTTGTTACGGTTATAACAACTTAGTGGTGGATATGTTGGCTATGGATGAAATGAAAGCTTATGCACCGGTTATTTTTGACGCCACCCATGCTTTGCAAAAACCTGGGGGACGGACTGATTCAGCTGATGGTCGTCGTGCTCAAGCGGCACAGCTTGCCAGAAGCGGTATGGCTTTAGGATTAGCTGGGTTGTTCATTGAAGCACATCCCAATCCTAATCAAGCTAAATGTGATGGACCTTGTGCCTTGGCTTTGGATAAATTGGAACCGTATTTACAACAAATGAAAGCATTGGATGAATTGGTTAAAGGCTTTGATCCCCTTGATACGAGTGCTGACTAATATATATAGGTAAGTGAATACTGTTTTGCTGTGCTAGGCTGATTTGGCCTTTTACGGCGGACTTAGCACAGGGTGCCCTGCACGGGGTGCCCCGCACAGCGATAACTTACTAAAAGGTGTCAACGGGTAAACAAAAACGTATAAATTATTCTGCGATGACTACTTTAAATTTGAATTCTGGTAGTGTCTTACCTAGTTTTAGCACTAATTCATTTGTTTGTGATTGAACTGTGTCGATATTAAGTTGTTTGACAACATCTGTTTTACTAACTGAAACTTGAATATTTTCAAGCATCGCATTGATATTGTTTACTATTTCAGTTTCAATGTCTATTCCAAATGTACTTTCAAGTTGCATCCTAGAACCAGTAGATCTCAGTTCTGCTGTAGCAGTTTGATTAAAAAGTGCTGAGACTAAAATAGCCACTATTGTATAAGTTGTTTTCATTTTGTTAACCTTTAGTTTAGTAATGTAAAATAATAAGTGTTTTTTTGTATATTAAATCTGTTTTGTGATTGTTATTTATTGTTTTAAAACAATAAATATTTACCACAAGTCGAATTGTATATTTAAATTTAAACCTAATAAAATGACTTTTTCTGTACTTGTAGATTAGAAAAACTAATGCTTTAATGGTAGCTGATATATAATTAGTTGACTGCTTAGCCATGAACCGCAGATTACCTCCTCTTAACTCTCTTAAAGCCTTTGAAGTGGCAGCTAGGCATCTCAGCTTTACCCGGGCTGCAGATGAACTTTTTGTTACTCAAGCAGCTGTTAGCCATCAAATAAAAGCATTAGAAGAGTTTTTATCCATGAAACTTTTTGTGCGCAAAAATCGAGCGTTATTTTTGACTGAAGAAGGCCAGAGTTACTACCTTGAATTAAAAGACATTTTTCAGTCGCTAAATGATGCAACTCAGCGATTAGTGGCAAAAGGGGAGAAGGGAGCCATTACCGTAGCGTTGCAAACAAGTTTTGCGATCCAGTGGTTAGTGCCTAGGATCAGCAAATTTAGTCAGTTAAATCCAGATATCGATCTACGGATAAAAGCGGTAGACGGTGATGAGGGATTTTTAACCGATGATGTGGATGTCGCAATTTATTTTGGCAAGGGCAAATGGTCAGGTCTAGCAGCTGATAAGTTACATACCGAATATCTGACCCCTATGTGTTCCCCTTTATTGATACAAGGAGGTAAACCTCTAAAGAAGTTGGACGATCTGTCGCAACATACGTTATTACACGACTCCTCTAGAGACGCTTGGCAGGAGTGGATACGACATTTCAACGTATTGGGAGTGAATGTTAATCATGGGCCGATTTTTAGTCATTCGTTATTAGTTCAACAAGTGGCGGCTTTAGGGCAAGGGATCGCTCTAGGTTACAGTTTTTTAGCCAGACCAGAAATTGAGGCGGGACGATTAATATGTCCATTCGAGGAAAAGTTAATCACTAAAAGTGCTTATTATTTAGTCTGCCATCAGTCTCAGGCTGATTTAGGTAAAATCACTGCATTTCGTGAATGGTTATTGGCACAAGTAAAAGAAGAGCAAGATGATCAATACTTAAGGGGCTATTGATCTTTCATATGTCATCGAGATTTTCCTCAAAATGTCCTCAATCAAGGCGAAACCTGTGAAGTTTGGTCATCCAAATAAACAGGTTTTAACGATGAGTGAGGGCGTTTTGAGGAAAACCCTGCGGGCTGGGCCATTTATTCGCCTACCTTCGTTGTTTATCTTTCGTTTAGAATGACTAAACTTCAAGGCAAACGCCTTGGTATCCAAATAAATGACCTCAGTCTCGGTGATATATGATAGATCAACAGCCCCTACTTAATAAAGCAACAAACCCTATTGCAACTTTTGTTTTCGCCCATGGCGCGGGTGCCGGGCAAAATAGTGACTTTATGCAACTAATGGCCGAGGGCTTGGCCAAACACAATATTAACGTAGTGCGTTTTAATTTTGCTTACATGCAATTGGCTGAAGACTTGGGTAAAAGGCGACCACCGGATAGAGCCGAGAAATTACTGCTTCACTTTAAAACAGTACTGAGTGAAATTGACGATAGGTTACCCATCTTTATTGGTGGCAAGTCGATGGGGGGCAGAATGGCCAGTATGTTATTGCAAGAGTCGAGTGCATTAGGCTGTATCTGTATGGGATACCCTTTTCATCCTCCGGGTAAACCTGAGAAGTTACGTACTGAACATTTGTTGGTAATGAATAAACCCGTATTAATATTGCAAGGCGAACGGGACACCTTTGGTACCCGAGAAGATATTGGCTCATATAATTTATCATCACAGGTACAAGTCAGTTATTTAGCGGATGGCGATCATAGTTTTAAACCGCGCAAGGCTTCTGGTTTTAAGCTTGATGATCATCTTAATTTAGCTGTTAGCCAAACTGCTGAATTTATTAAGTCGCATATATGAATAGGGTTCGCTCTGCTAGCTCAAACCTAATCTGCCCCTAAAATTTTTTTCACCACAGACAACACCTAGAGCACAAAGAAAAGCAGATAGTTGTTATTGATTTAATCAGACTCCGCTTGACCGGCTTAAAAAGGCTGGATGTTCACGTTTTCACCCACTTGAACATCTCCTGTGTCCTGCTCCAGAACCATATAACAATTGGCATTGGCGATAGAGCTCATGATACCTGAACCTTGTTTGCCATTGGGCTTAACCAACAGTTCACCCTGTCCGTCACGGTAGAATATGCCCCTTTGATAATCGGCTCGTCCAGGTCGTTTCTTAATAAGACAGGCTGCTTTGGCGACAAAATGTGGAGTAGGTCGATATGTTTGACCACTTAATTTTTGTAATACCGGTGTAACCAACTGTTCAAATGTGACATAAGACGAAACAGGGTTACCGGGTAATCCGCAAAAACAAGCCTTACCCAGTTGTCCAAAAGCAAAAGGTTTACCGGGTTTAATCGCCACTTTCCAAAAATTGATAGATCCTAGGTCATCCAATATTTCTTTGACGTAATCGGCATCACCTACCGATACTCCACCACAAGACAACACTAAATCACAATGACTGCCCGCTTGTTCAAAAACGGCTTTGAGATCATCTTTGTTATCTTTGACTATGCCAAAATCAAACACAACAACGGGAAACGTTTTGAGTAATGCGGTAAGTGCATAACGATTACTCTCGTAAATAGCACCATCGGTAAGGGCTTGACCTGGGGGCGTTAATTCATCACCTGTGGCAATTAAACCTACTTTGAGATTACGAATGACGGATATCTCAGCCATACCCACAGAAGCAATTAATGCGAGATACGCTGGGGTTAGCTTAGTGCCTTTGGTTACCACAACCATGCCTTGCTGAATATCTTCTCCGGCTTTTCGTACGCTGTTACCGAATTCAGGTATTTGTTTAAAAATAACAAAACCGTCTTTAGTCTCAGTGTTTTCTTGCATCACCACAGAATCAGCCCCTTGGGGGATAACGGCACCTGTCATGATCCTGATACATTGGCCGGGCAACACTTTCTGTCTAAAAGGTGCACCAGCTAAAGCTGTACCCACTAATTGAAGTGTGTTGTTACCAATAAGATCTTCACAACGCATAGCATAACCATCCATGGCTGAATTATCATTTGGCGGTACATTAATATTGGACTCCACATCCACGGCTAAGACTCTGCCAAGTGAGTCTTCCAGTTCTATTTGCTCACTTTCTAAAATGGGGTGCACTTGCTTTAGCATAGTGTAAATAGCAGATTGTATGGGTAAAAGTCCGGGGCTATCGCAGGTTTCGATCATAGGTTTCGTTATTGTCAGTCTTTACAAATCAATAGATGATTATCGCAAAAAAAATGCTAGAGGGTGTGCAAATTTCAAAACACAGGGCATTTATCCCTGTGTTTTGATTATTGGTTAAAGTTTTTCGATTTTGTAACCTTTAGCTTTGAGCTTAGCTAATACACTATCAGGCCCTGCAAGATGTAAAGCGCCAACCAATATAAACTCTATGGATGGGTCATTGAGCATGTTCACAATTTTAGGTAACCAATTGTTGTTGCGAGTTACCAGCAAGTCTTGATAGATAGTCGGATAATCAGCTTTAAAAGGTGTGATACCTACATCGGCCATACCTTGCATATCACCTGCAAGCCAAGTCGAATGTAGCTTAGCAAACATCTCCGGCATTTTTTTGATGTCTTTTAAGGTGTATTCAATCATGGCATTAGGATCGTCACCGCCCAATTTAGAGATAAACGCCAGTTGTTCATCAGGTGTTTCTAGCCAGCCTTGTTCCTTTGCTTGCGTCTTTGCCATATTCGCAAAAAACATATCTACACCTACACTGGTGTAACCCATTGCTTGTAGTTCAATAAAGGTCAGTGAAATCGCTAATAAACTCGGCTTATGTGATGCAAATGCCTGCATCGGTATTTCTCGTGATGATAAATGTATCGCTAACGCTTTATACGTATCGGGTTGCAAGACTGTATTAATAGTCGTGCCGTCGCTATACATCATTTGGTCCATCATTTTTTGACCAAATGCTGGTGAGCTCACCACCTCCATGTCGGTTTCAAAAATCACTTTATCTGATGCTTGGTATGCCAAATCATATTCTTTTGCTAAAGGATAATCCTTAGGAGTGAGAACATGGATAGTACCCCCAATATAAAGGCTGTGCTGGTTGTTAGTCACTTTCCACACCGATGCAGCTTGAAGATCAAGGGTAAATAATAGAACAGTACTCAGTGTGAACGCTTTTATCAAAGTCATTTTGTTACTTCTTCCTATAGGTATCTATGCAAAAAACCGGATACAAGAATAGCCTCGCTGTATAGCTTAACGCAACATCACCCAGTCTCTTTTTCATGCTCTATCTTGGTGCTACTGCATTGAATATGAGCAATGATTGTAGCGTTACACCTCTCTATTTTAGCTAACTGACTGAATTGTATGGTATTAATAATTGGCATCATTTGTGTATTAGCCTACGTACTAAGCAATGTAAATTTTTGCTAAATTTATTTTTCATCTTTTATACAAAAACGTATGCAAGGTGACTCGGCAAAGAAGCCCACCTATTCCTGAACTGGAATGGTGGGTTTTTTTTTGCGCTCAAGAAATCCAGATAAATGCAGGGTGACTTATGTCGGACTTAATCAATGTACACAACGGGAATAACATGCGAATAGTAGTAGTAGGCAATGGCATGGTTGGTCATCATTTTGTCGACCAATTGATACAAGAAAATAATGCAGACAACAACACGCAGTTAGATGTTGTAGTGTTGTCAGCAGAGCCAAGGCTTGCCTATGACCGTGTACATTTATCTGAGTATTTTTCTGGCAAAACAGCTGATGAGCTGGCATTAACCACCCCAGAATATTATCAAGCACACAATATTAAATTCGCTTTGAATGCCAAGGTTATCAACATCAATAAGTTGGCTAAAACAGTCACAACCGCAGTGGGCGAGGTGTTTGAATACGATAAGCTGGTTTTATCAACTGGCTCTTATCCTTTTGTTCCGCCCATACCGGGTAACGACCAACCTCATTGTTTGGTCTACCGTACCATTGAAGATCTTGAAAATATCAGTGCTTCATCTGCCGTCAGTAAAGTGGGCGTGGTGGTGGGTGGTGGTCTATTAGGTTTAGAAGCGGCCAACGCCTTAAAAGAAGCGGGGTTACAAACCCATGTGGTTGAATTTGCCCCGCAGTTAATGGCTGTGCAGGTAGATAACGGCGGTGGTCGTGTACTGCGCAGTAAAATCGAAGCCCTTGGCGTACAAGTACATACTCAAAAAGCCACACAAAGCATTGAAGCCGGCGAAACCTGTCGCTACAAAATGTGTTTTGCCGATGGAGAAGTATTAGAAACCGACATGATCTTGTTTTCGGCAGGTATTCGACCGCAAGATGCATTAGCCCGTGAATTTGATATCGCCATAGGTGAGCGCGGTGGCATAGTGGTAAATGACCAATGCCTAACCAGTGATGCGGATATCTACGCTATTGGTGAATGTGCATTATGGAATAACTTTATCTTTGGATTAGTGGCACCCGGTTACACTATGGCCAGAGCCGCTGCTAGTCATATTATTGGTGGTGATGTGACGTTCCAAGGTGCGGATATGAGCACCAAGCTAAAACTCATGGGCGTAGAAGTTGGTTCAATTGGTGATGCTCATGCTAGAACTGCTGGAGCTTTATGTTACACCTACGAAAACCAGCCTCTAGAAGTCTACAAAAAGATTGTGATCGATGGCGAGCAGAAAAAACTACTGGGTGCCGTGCTCATAGGTGACACCAGTGACTACGATACTTTGCTGCAATACGCATTAAATGATATTGAATTACCAGAACATCCAGAAAGCCTTATTTTACCCGCGGGAGCTAACGCGGCCCCGGCACTAGGTGTTGACGCATTTCCCGATACTGCGACTATTTGTTCATGTCACAACGTATCAAAGGGCGATATCATTGAGGCCTTTGTCACCGGCAGTTGTAACTTAGGGGATATTAAATCCTGTACCAAAGCCAGCACAGGTTGCGGCGGTTGTACGGCACTGCTGAAAACAGTAGTGGACAGCGAACTCACCAAACGTGGCGTTGAAGTGAAAAAAGACATCTGCGAACACTTCGCTTATTCACGTCAAGAAATGTTTCACTTAGTTAAAGTCGGCGGCATCAAAACCTTTGACGATTTGATTGATAAACATGGCAAAGGTTTAGGCTGTGAAATATGTAAACCGGTAACTGCGTCTATTCTTGCTTCAGTTTGGAACGACTTTGTACTCAAACCAGACCACGTCAGCCTGCAAGATACCAACGACACATACCTGGGTAATATGCAAAAAGACGGCACGTATTCAGTGGTGCCCCGTATCGCGGGCGGCGAAATCACCCCAGAAAAACTCATAGTATTAGGTCAAGTCGCCAAAGATTATAAGTTGTATACCAAAATCACTGGCGGCCAACGCATCGATTTATTTGGCGCCCGTGTGGATCAACTTCCCGCTATTTGGCAAACCCTTATCGAAGCCGGTTTTGAAACCGGCCATGCCTATGCCAAGTCACTAAGAACAGTGAAGTCATGCGTAGGCAGTACTTGGTGTCGTTTTGGTGTGCAAGACTCAGTAGGCCAAGCCATAGAATTAGAAAATCGTTACAAAGGTTTACGGGCACCCCACAAAATCAAGTTTGGTGTGTCGGGTTGTACCCGTGAATGTGCCGAAGCCCAAAGTAAAGATATAGGCATCATCGCCACCGAAAACGGCTGGAACTTATATGTATGTGGCAATGGCGGCATGAAACCCCGTCATGGCGATTTGTTTGCTACCGATTTAGACACTGCAACTTTAGTTAAATACATTGACCGCGTACTGATGTTTTACGTTAGAACTGGCGACCGTTTGCAACGTACTTCGGTATGGATGGAAAACCTTGAAGGTGGTTTAGCGTATTTGCAGCAAGCGGTGATTGAAGACTCGTTAGGCTTAGGCGAAGAGCTTGAAGCACAAATGCAAAATGTGGTCGACACCTACCAGTGTGAGTGGAAAACCGCAATTGAGAACGAACAATCTCGTAAACGTTTCCGTCAGTTTGTTAATAGTGATAAATCTGATTTGAACATTGTATTTGTTGAAGAGCGTGAACAAATTCGCCCAGCTACAGAATCAGAAAAAGAACTCTTTAGCCAAACAAAAAGCAGTCAATCGCAAAGCAGCGAATCGCAAAGTAGTGAAGTGAAAGGCACTGAACTTGCCATAGAACTGGTTTAAGGAGACACATCATGAATACATCAAATAATTGGATAACAGTATGCAGCGATACAGATTTAGTCACTAACTCTGGGGTTTGCGCATTGTTGAACGAACAACAAATTGCCTTGTTTAAGATTAAAGGCGTTAATGGTGAACAGATTTTTGCAGTGAGTAACTGGGATCCTATTGGCAAAGCCAATGTGTTGTATCGTGGGTTAGTGGGCTCTGTTGAAAACGTCAAGGTGATCATTTCACCACTTTACAAGCAGCGTTATTGCTTAGAGTCCGGGCAGTGCCTAGATGACGAAACCATTAAGTTGCTTGTCTACCCGGTGCGTATCGAACAAAACCAAGTGCAGTTGCAGTTGGTTGGTTAATTGATGCCTTCTAGTCGTCCTCCACAAAAACAACGCAAAGGTAACGCGCCTTCTATGCTTAACACTACGTGTCCATACTGCGGGGTAGGTTGTGGTGTGGAAGTGCAAGTTGGCGCAGATAATAAATTAACAGACCTAAAAGGTAGCAGCGATCATCCGGCCAACTTTGGGCGTTTATGCGTTAAAGGTAGCAAACTACTGGAAACCAACTCAGCATCAGGCCGCTTACATAGCCCTATGATTGACGGTAATAAAGCCAGTTGGGAAGAGGCAATTGCTCAAGTTGCCAGTAAATTTAATCAGCTTATTGCAGAACATGGTCCCGATTCAGTGGCGTTTTATGTCTCGGGGCAATTATTAACCGAAGATTATTACGTCGCCAATAAACTAATGAAAGGCTACATAGGCACTGCCAATATCGATACTAATTCGAGACTGTGTATGTCGTCTGCGGTCGCTGCCTACAAACGTGCATTTGGTGCCGATGCTGTGCCTTGTTGTTATGAAGATTTAGAACAAACCGAATTGTTAATCTTGGTTGGCTCCAACGCCGCTTGGACACATCCTGTATTATTTCAACGAATTGAACGTGCCAAAAAGCTTAATCCTGACATACAAGTGGTCACAATCGATCCCCGTAGAACGGCTACGTCAGAGTTAGCAGATTTACATTTAGCGATTAAACCCGGCACCGATGTTGCCTTGTTTAATGGTTTGTTGGCCTACCTAGCTACCCAAGATGTTTTGGACATCAATTATATCTCAGCCCATACCCAAGGCGTTGCGCAGGTATTAAATAACTGTGCGTTTTGGACTCTGGCTAAGGTCGCCCAGCAATGTGATATAACAGAATTAGACTTAATCAGTTTTTACAAATTGTTTAGTCAGACCGACAAAGTGGTTACGGCCTATTGTATGGGCGTTAATCAATCGACTTCAGGTACAGATAAAGCCAGCAGTATTATTAATTGTCATTTAGCCACGGGTAAAATTGGCCGTGAAGGCTGTGGACCGTTTTCATTAACAGGTCAGCCAAATGCCATGGGTGGCCGTGAAGTAGGTGGCTTGGCCAACATGTTGGCTTGTCATATGGATATCGACAATCCTGAGCATCGTAAAACAGTTCAAACTTATTGGCAGTCACCGAAAATCGCCGATAAAGTCGGCTTAAAAGCCGTCGATTTATTTGAAAATATCAACAATGCCAAAGTCAAAGCCGTGTGGATCATGGCAACTAACCCTATGGTGAGTATGCCCAATAGACAAAAAATTGCCGAAGCCTTAAACAAATGTGAGCTGGTGGTGGTGTCAGATTGTGTGGCTAAAAACGATACCCTCGATTATGCCCACATAGCATTACCTGCAACAGGCTGGTCAGAAAAAGACGGTACAGTCACTAATTCTGAGCGCCGCATTTCCCGCCAGCGCGGTTTGTTACCTGCCGCAGGCGAAGCGAAACACGATTGGCAGATTATTTGTGAAGTAGCCAAAGCTATGGGTTTTGATAAGGGCTTTAACTTTGATTCGCCCAGTGAGATATTTGCCGAGTACACAGGTTTAACGCAAGTAGATAACCAAGGCAGTCGTGATTTAGACCTCTCTGGATTATGTGATTTGACAGAAACCCAATACAACCGTTTAAAACCCGTGCAATGGCCTGTAAACAAACAGTCTCCCGACGGCACTAAACGATTATTCAGCGACGGAAAATTCTATACCTCAACTGGAAAAGCGCAGTTTGTGGTCACAGAATTTACTGCGCCGGAACAACTCACCAACAGTGATTACCCCTTTGTGTTGAACAGTGGTCGGGTGCGCGACCAATGGCATACCATGACCCGCACCGGCAAAACGTCGGAACTCACTGCACACGTCAACCGCCCGTACTTGGCTATACATGCAAAAGATGCTGGAAGCTTAGGTCTGATTAATGATGATTTGGTCAGTCTTAACGCGGCACATTTTAAGGGCTAAACGCCCCCAGTGTTATTGCCTGTAGTGATTGATAACAATCAACGGCAAGGTGAAGTGTTTGCGCCCATTCATTGGAGTGCTAGCAATGCATCCAGTGCCAATATCACTGCGCTGTATACTGACGCTAACGATAAAATATCAGGCCAGCCTGAACTTAAACATGCTGCGATTAAGCTGCAAAAAGTCAGTTATCAACATTATGGCCAATTGTTTATTAAGCAAGATCTTAAGGTCGAATTGCTAGGTGAATATTTTGATTATTTTGTCACCAGCCCAGTCGAGAAAGGCCAGCTAGTATTTTTTGCCACCGATCAGCAGCCAGCAACGATTAAACGTCACTTACAATTGCAGTTGCCGCTTTATGACGAATGGATTAATGCCGCAGACCCAGACTTAAACAGCACCTGCGCCATGCGCCAGGGCGAGATGTCGTTGATCATGTTTATCTCATCAAAAAATATTGAAGTTGATCCTAGCTGGATCAATAGTTTGCTCAACAGCGAAGACGTCACGTCTGAACAATTACATGGTTTGCTAAACAAACAACCAGACGAGCAATTCAAACAAGGCAAGTTGATATGTAGTTGTTTTAAAGTGGGTGAAAACACCATTATTGACGCCATCAAAACTGGCTGCGACTCAGTAGACAGTTTAGGACGCAAACTACAATGCGGCACCAATTGTGGCTCATGTAAGTCTGAACTGAGCCAGCTGGTTAAACAGCATAAGCCAAAAAAACTGGTTATCGAACAACACCAATTAATTGCTTTGGAGGACGTATCATGAACACCGAAAATACATTACTGCCAAGTGGATTAGGACGATTGCACTTAGGGCGAATACAACAGTTTTTGACTAGTCATAATGCCAATCCTATTAATCAATTACCCAATTGGTTAAAGCAGTATTTCACTAATAATCAGCTTGTGCATCGCCGCAAACGGGCTGACAAAGGCCATGTTTATTTGATTGGTGCTGGGCCAGGAGATGCAGAACTATTAACCCTAAAAGCCCACCGTTTAATTCAACAAGCCGATGTGGTGATGTTCGACTGGTTAGTGAATCCTGATATTATCAAGATGAACCCAAGCCATGTTGAACGGGTGTTTGTGGGTAAAAAGTGTGGTCGCCATAGTATGCAACAGGCTGATATATGTCAGTTAATGGTAGAAGTGGCACTAACCGGTAAAAACATAGTACGGCTAAAAGGGGGCGACCCCGCCATTTTTGCTAGAGCCGCTGAAGAATGTGATATTTTAGCCAAACACAACATCGACTTTGCCATAGTGCCGGGTATTACCGCTGCATCAGGCGCGTCGGCGTATGCAGGTATTCCGCTTACCCACAGAGAATGTGCTCAATCGGTACGTTTTATTACGGCACATTTAAAATCAATAAAATCAATAAAGTCAGCCTCAGGCGAATTAAAATCAGCCACAGACGAGCCTAACTGGCAAGCCCTAGTGGCTGGTGCAGGTGCATCGCATTCTGCCACTCATGGCGAAACCTTAGTGTTTTATATGGGGCTCAAACGCATTGAAACTATTATGCAGCGCCTCGAAACCCACGGTCTAGCCGCAAATACCCCAGTTGCAGTCATAGACCAAGCATCAACGGCGCAACAACAAGTGTGTATAGGCACTTTAGAAAATATCGCTAAGCGCGTAACCGAACAAAACTTTCAAGGACCTGCAGTGACGATAGTGGGGGAGGTGGTGAATAAACGCCACAAAGTAAACTTATCGTTGTTATCAGAATCAGCAAATGAGTTAGCCGCAACAGCTTAACTAATATGATTTTACGCTGATAGGTTTGGTTATTTAATTACGAAATTCAGAGTAGAATATCAAACATAGTAGATAAGAATTAACCAGTTATGCCCGAAACAATGTCAGACAGCCCCACAAACTTTAAACACTTTATTCGCATTATCGGCCGTGGCCAAAGGGCAGGGCGCACCTTAACCATGCTCGAAGCCGAGCAGGCAATGTCTATGATCATCAATGGTCAAGCCACAGCCGAACAAAAAGGTGCGTTTTTGATGTTACTGCGGGTTAGAGAAGAAACACCTGAAGAACTAGCCGGTTTTAGTCAGGCATTTCGTGTGCATACGGCTACTAGTGTGGCTGATTTAAACGTTGATTTAGATATGGGCTGTTACGCAGGTAAACGCAGACATCTCCCATGGTTTTTATTAGCAGTTATGTTGCTGGCTAAAAGCGGTAAACGGATATTTTTACACGGTACCCACGAGCCAGATTCGAAACGTTTATATCTTAAAGAAGTGTTACCCCAATTAGGTTTTGATGTGGCGCAAAATTCAGAACAAGCTCAAAAAGCCTTAGACACATTCGGTTTCGCCTACATGGATTTAAAGCACATTAACCCGCAACTCGACGACATTATTCAATTGCGCGAGCAGTTTGGTTTGCGCTCGTGCGCCAATACCTTGGCCAGAATGTTAAATCCATCTAACGCTGCACATAGTCTACAAGGCATTTTCCATCGCAAGATAGACGAAAAACACCGAGAAACCGCAGCCCTATTAAATGATGCTAACGTATTATGTTTTAGAGGCGAAGGCGGAGAAGTCGAATTTAATCCATTGCGAGATGTGACTCTGCATCTTAGCCGCAGCGCACAGCAATCGAGCGAAGACGTAAAAGCCACTTGCGAAACTTTTATCACTAAACCTCAAGAGCTCGATGCTAAACAGTTAATAAGTGTTTGGACCGCAGAGCTTGATGATGCTTACGCTAATCATGCTGTAGTGGGGACTTTGAGTTTAATGTTGGTGTTAGTGAATAAACTTGATTGGGTAGAGGCGTATCAACAAGCAGAAGTTATGTGGCAAAAGCGTGATAAAACATGGCCTGTAGTTTTACCTGAAGATAATTTAGCCGCTACGGCTTTTGATACTACGGGAAAACATTATGCACATTAAGGAAGAGGCGATTTTGCATTCCTTAAAAATGGGAATATTAGACATTCGAGGGTAAGTCAAAAATAAAAAGTATCGTCGGAGCCTTTAATTTTTATAAGGCTCGACTAATATCCATGCTTTTGTGCAAGACTCTTACCGTAAGAATTGAGTTGATTTTATTTTGTTTCTTGATCTTCTAGTGTTATTAAACTAGCTCTAATGACTTCACTTGTTGAGCCGTAACGGCCTGAAGTAAGTTGTTGATTTATAAAATGATCAAAGTGTTCACCTAAGGTGATACTGGTACTTTTAGCCATAGTCTTAACCTTAACCTTAACCTTAACCTATTCATGTATACCCATATATATTAGATTATGGTGAATGATGTTGGTTGAGGGGAAGTAAACGTCAAAGTCTAGATAGTGGGCTCATCACTGAATTGCCACCCCTCTGTAAAATGTGAGTATAGATTTGGGTGGTACGTAAATCGGCGTGGCCTAGTTGATCCTGAACAGTACGGATGTCTGCGCCTGATTGTAGGAGATGGGTGGCACAAATTTGTCTGGAGCTAAATTTGAACATCCGCAGGATGGCCCGAAGGGTAAAATGAAAGGACGCATTTTATAAAACTATGGCGTAGGGTGTGTGGAGTGACGTGTTTGTCTATATTAGCTTTACTGGTTGCAAAGATAATATTACGTTGTATTTGTTTTTCATTGATATGGTGGCGCCTAAGCTTTTGGTTTTCAGGATCAATACTCAGTTTTGAAGAGGGAAATAAGTATTGCCAGTTCAAACTTTTATTGGCAGACGGGAATTTTAATTGCAATGCGTGAGGCATCCAAACACCAGCAAATTGTGTATTGTTTAAGTCTAATTGCAGATATTGCTTTACCTTAGCAATTTGGCTGTGAATAGGATTTTCTAACTCATTCGCAAGGGTAACAACTCGATGTTTTCCGCCCTTGCCATTCCATACTCTTACGCAATGGTAGTCAAAACCGATATCTTTTACCCTGAGTCTAACGGCTTCCATCAATCTTAATCCGCTGCCGTATAGCAAACTTGCAAGCAAATAATAATTGGCGTTAATTTGTTCAAGCAAATGTTTAACTTCGTCAACGGTTAATACCACCGGCAACTTTTGTTGGCGTTGGCTGCGAACAAAGTTTAGTTTCAACGTCAACGGTTTTTGAATAATGACCTTATACAAAAAACTCAGCGCATTTAACGCACCTGCTTGCGTCTGTGCTGCCACTTAGCCCGACCAACCACTACATGTTGTGTTTACTAGATTTAACCTCGATGCCACTTTGCTGACCTAATGTAGAAACAAAAACGCAGCCTTTAAGGACTGCTTTGTGCCATAAAGGGCCATCCAAAATTCATTTTTTTTATTTTTTGTACGGCAAATTTGCCGCCATTGCGGACAGTCGAGGGTGAGGTTAAGGTTATAGAGAGTATCGACAAATCGGCAGGTAAGTCGATTTGCACAGCGCATGCTGCCCGTAGGTTTAGACACAGGGATGTGTCTAATGAACATCCATAGGTGATCCAAAAGATACTCAGTTATCTGAATATAAACAATGACGAAATCGTCGAAATATTGCCCCACAAAAAAGAGCACCGCCTCAGATTAGTCTGTTTGAATAAAAGCAATATTCAGAGCTGGTTTGCACAACAGCGGGAGGCGCTTGTTTCCATTTTAAATTCTGTGAAAACAGCTGAGTAATAGGCGAGAAGCGTCTGACTATCGCTCTTTCATTGATATGAAAAAGAGGTGAAATTGAAAACTTGAGCTAAAGTATATTTTAAAACTTATGAAAAATGACGCTTTATTTTACTTATACCCAAAGGTTGTGATGACTCCAGACGGGGAAATATAATGTCGAAACGAACATTCTCAACCAAGGATTTGGCGCAAGACCCAAGTCGGCCGGCGGGCTTTATATATAAGCAGACTGAGACCCGTACTTGGAAGCATGAAACCTACATGCATCTACGCGCAAAGATAAAAGCAGACGCTCCCTCGCCCTGTTACATAGAAACAACCACTCAGAAATTGATTAAGACGTACGAGTCAATCAGGGTGTGTAAGTTTCAGGCAATTCGGAAAGCAATTGCTTCCCGTTTCATGATAGGTGTGGGGGGGATATTGGTGGTTGCTGGCTTCGCAATGGTTGTTGTCGGACTCACCTTTCTCTTTCCCCCCGCCGGCGCAGCTTTAACTGCCGTTGCAGTTTCCAAAGCAGCTCTCTTGGTAACCGTAGGGGGTGGTTTGGCGGTAGGCGGAGGAATGGTGTTACAGAAGAACATCGATGCTAAGGACAATCCCTGGAGAGTGGGCCCACCACTCGGTTGCGATCCCTGGGAGAACTGGAAACTTGTTAAAACAGACAACGTTAACGGACCGTTTGATCGTAGGCGTGAGATCGATTGCGGGCGGATTTATACTCAACCATTTCTTGGCATTGACCCGCCAACTGAACATGAAGGTACTGATGTTGATTCCGCAGACGAGCCTGAAATTGAGGTTCTCGAAGAGGGGTGACAGTAGGGGGCCATTCGGGGACATGACAAAAGCAGGAATCAAGAGGAATCAAGGGGTCAAGAACACTTGAAAACCGACTAGTAATTAAAAGTCCGCTCTCGGCACAGGCTGTGTGAAAACCCCAAAAAATTAAGGGCGCATAGGATAACGTTGCACTTTCGCATGATAATTACCCGTAATTTAAGAATGATTCTCCACAATAGGTGAGTATTTGATCAAAAACATAACTAAAAAACCCACCTATCTTTGAAATGGCTGTTTTTCACACAGCCAGGGCACTTTCTCGTCAAAAAACAATACTGAAAATCAACAAATGCTTAGGTCAGCTATCAGGCATTTTTTGACTTTAAACAAGAATACTCAATGACGGAAAAGTGCCTAAATTTTCATTTTTTGAATGACCGCTATCTTGGGCAAAGGAGTCGTTCGGCTAATGACGGCTTTGTCGGAATTCCCGTCCTTAAGATGATTAACTTGTTTGTCTGCTTTTCGCTCATTGCCGTCAGTCACATTTGATTAATCGTATGATGATTTTTGGCTCAATATAGTCTGATAGTTCGAATTCTCTTACGACCGCTATAGGTCGTTACCTCCCCTTTTGGGCTGCGAACTAGACTGATAATTTATCGCGTAAATCAGTTTAACTGTAGTGACTCCGAATGACGGGTATTGGCACATTTAAGCCCTTCAGTATGCAACGTTAATTCACTTATAGAGTTAAGATAAAGCCCATGCAGACTCCATAAAACATAATTTTAAAAAGGTAAAAGTATGTACCAATCAGGCGAGGATATTATGCAAATGCAGAGAATGGCCTCCAATAAAATTATAATTTTTGTCCTTAGTTTGTCCAATCCATCTAAGTAAATGTGTGTTTTCTCATAGGTTTCTTCAGTCTTAACGAAGTTAATTCCTTCGAAGCATTGAAACACCCAGCGCAGGGTGTGCTGGAATATGCAGTATTAAATGTAAGTCTTATTTGGATGCTTCCGCCACAATTCTTAATGTATGGAGATCGCCATAGCGGACAGTTGAAGATTTCACCTGTAAAATGGCGCTGCAGGGTGACAATATCCATCCATATAAGAGCAATTAAATCCTCACTTATTTTCATAACTACCGTGAATTTCTCGCCACTTGATAATATTTTTATGGATTTCTTCAAATGTTATCGTCGAATCTATTATGGTTCGGTCCAGTCGATAGAAGCCTTTGTCATTCTAAAACGAAAATAGCTGCGCTCTATCAAATAATGTCAACCATTCCTCCTTTGGCAACATTGGTGCGCTGCCCATACCGAATAGCCATTCTTTCGGACTTCCAATTACCCGCTTGGATGATTTTTATTAACGGTCTATTTTGTTCTGTCATACTGACGGTTGCACCAACCCTTGTTGAATGGCAGCTGTAACTTATTTTGTTATCTAAATACCTAGAACCACCAAAATTTTTAAACGTCTTGTAGATAGCTTGATAACCCATAGTTTTTTGTTGTACGGTTTGTTTCGGTGATAGCGTTCTAAAAATAAACCTTTCTGTGATCCCCGATGCGTTTAACCACTCGTCAAGCAATATAATGGTTTTAGGCGATATGTAGCCATAACTCCCTTGTCCTTCCTGGTCTGTCTTTGAATATGAGGCAAACACAGATCCATGCTCTCTATCGATGTGTGCCACTTCAATCTCCGCCAAATTCGATGCCCGAAACAAGCTGTCAAAAGCAAGATTAACCAGCAGTTTATTGCGTATATCCAACAGTGAGAGGGGGTTAAATGTTTCATTGAGCGCCACTAAAACCTCTGCAGTAACTGGATTTGCCTGTGTTTGCGCTGCTGGCTTTTTTTTGAGTTTGTTTGTTATAAAATCACGTAATAGCTTGGAGTGTTTGAACGGATCCGGTAGTTCTGCAATACCGATAAAAAATTTAATTGAACTGAGTTTGCGTTTAATTGATGCGTTTTTAAGGTCTGATGCCATGAGTGAAACAAAGTATGTTTTGATGGTGTCTTTCGTCACTCGCCAATCATCACTCATACTCACTAACCCGTGTTTTAAACAAAAAGATAAGTAATGTTCAAAATCACTTAAGTAGGCCCGTTTGGTATTACTGGCCATATCGTCCAATAGGTCGTGTTTGAATTCTTCGAGATTAGCTAACACTTGTGACCGAACAGTTTCATCAGAAATGTCACTCACGCTCATCAAGTCAGTCATTTTATCTCCATTTCAATTATTCTAGATAATTAAAATTATCTGGAATAATAGCCGATCTTCCGCACCCACTTTAAGAATAAATTCTCCGGTATACATCACCAAGGCAATTAATGATGATGTGTTGTCGTTCTTTTAAGTTCATCACCAGCGGAATGTGTTCAGCTTGATACAGAACTGTAATATTTTCGAAGCATTGGAAAACCCATCGAGCAGTGGGTGTTTGGCTTGGCTTTTTTTTCTGGTCGGGGAAGTAACACGCCTTGTCTTTGAGTGTTTTGCGGATTTGATGCTCTAGACTGGCGTACACCATTAAACAACTGGTCATGACCATCAGTAAGGCTTCAATACGTTCTGGCTTCTTGAGGTAAATGGCACTGGTTAGGAAGTCGGGACTTTTTAAGAAACGAAAGCCTTTTTCAACATTTTGCTGGGCTTTGTAGCTGCTGAGTAAACTGGCCATATCCAAATCATCACTGACATCATTGGTGGCAATAATGAACAGTCCGAGTTGCTGTAAAGCGGTTTGGCGTGATATCAGAGGTGTGCATAATTCGCCCGTGATTTGATATTCAATGCGCGTGGGTAATTCGCCTCGTTTAGGTCGTCCTGCGTTTGCATATACCGCCACTTCAATTGCTCGGGCATTGACATCACACACGGTTTGTTTACTTCGCCATTTTACAATGGCGCTTTGTGCATCTTGGACGCAGGCAAAGCGTTGTTGGCTTAACTGTTTGAAGCTTTTTCGCGCTTGCTCGCCGGCTTTTAACATGCGCTTGTTTAAGTTGTGTTGCTCACGCTTGTAAGCCTGCTCACTGCGAATGAGTAACCATGTTTGTTTAACACCGCCATATTCGCTGTCATAACTGACGCCTTCATAGCCTTGGGAAATAGGGGTAAACAGTAAAGTGGGGGCTTGTGCAACCAGTGCCTTCGCTTCTCTCAGTGTTTGCGGCACCCGCGTGATAAATAATTGACCTTGGGCGTCTAATTCCTCAATCGTTTCTTTGACATAAAGCGCCGCATCGGCCACTAAATAGCGGCTGGCTTGAGCCGCTTTTAAACTACCAATATGCGCCTTCACAATCTGTTTAAAGCCTTCCATATCATTGTTGTTGCCACTGGCGGGCTTCATGTACACCGGAATACCCGACTGGTTTTCGCAAATGAGATTTAATATCACCTGATTGAGCTCAGGGCGATGGTCACGTGAATAGCCTTGGGCAATGCGAATGTGTCCAAACTCACCCACTGGTGTGGCTTGGCCATCATAATGGAAACTAGTGGAGTCGAGATGCACCGCTTGGCAATCTAACCCTAGATGATTGACCACCCGCTCGCCTATGCCTTGGTAAAGAGAGGATACGCCCTTGTCGTAAAGTGCATCCAAACATCGCCCAAGCGCATCGTCATTAATATCATCGGCAGATATTCCTTCCCCGAGCAAACGGTCAAGCGGTTTGCTTTCAAAATATTCACTGTACATATGCAAAGTGCGACCGGTAAAACCTAAACCATTGAGTAGCATCGCCACGAATAATTGTCCAAAGCTGACTTTACGCTCATTAGAGCCACCTAATGCATCATCAATGTATTGTGCAAGTTGAATATCTTTACAAAATCCAGCGACAAGGCCAAGGTGATCGAGGGATTTGGAGGAGGGGTAAGTCATTATTTATAGCTCTCAAAAGAGAGTAATAGATCAAAACTGGGGATCGGCGTCAAGGTGTTTTTAACAAACCCACATCAAGTGGTCAATTAATAACCAAATTCAATTCTAAATTTAGGTGCGGAATGACAGATAATAGAGCAAGGGTGGTGCGTTGGTCAACAAAAAACGTTACCTGTAACAGATGTTATACGTGGGGTAGTGTGATGCGAGTTTTATTTAATTAAATTGTTACAGGTAACAATAAATGCATAAAACTATCCAACCTTAGGTATTTTGTCCCGAATTTGGATCTATCATATTGTTACCTGTAACAAAAATTATAAAGGGAACGGATGCGCTTTGTGATGTGAATAAATGTTACAGGTAACAAATAACTGTATTTTGATAGACAATGTAGTAATATTTTTATATCGACTATTATTACCTCAACGTTACAGGCATCACAGAGATGGCAAAAAGCACGAGTAAAGAAGCACAACCAGACCAACATTGGGTGCGTTTTGTCACTGACGGCTTAGTCGAAAAATACATTAAAATAGACGATATCTTGTCAGATGGTGGCGCAATACCTCCATACAGTGGTCAATTTCCGAAACAAGCGATGAAGACGTTAAAGTCTGCCCTCACTCCCGATGCTCACAGAAGATTAAGCGGTCGATTTCGTAAATATAAATATAGCGCCAAACATAATACTACGACATTAACCATTAAGGATGAGACGCTACAGCGTCTAAAGGCTATAGCGGATAAAGCGAGACTAGGTAATGAAAACTATGATCTGATCCTGGAATATTTAATGGATCCTGAGTGGGAAATACAAACAGCAAAAGAGCATGTTGCAGAACTAAAAATGCCTACAGGCATTGATGTACATGATAAAGGGCAACTATTAAGAGCGAAGCTCAGGTTCAGAGCTTCGACGTTTCAATATATGCTTTCATTAATCGAAGATGCTTTTAAAATGGGTTTTTTAGCGTGTAAAGCCATGCATGCCAAAAAGAGAACCAGTGCTGCTATTCAAGAGGCGGCTAATGAACATTTGGATAGATTAAAAGGGTTGTAATCCATTTCCGTGACCTGAATAAGATTAGATCCCTTTTTATCTATGCCTTTCTTTTCGCCTATTTATTGTGATGAGTCTCGCCATAATACTTTCCAAATGCATCATTCAGCATTTCTTTGGCGTGACGCCTTGTATGATCTTCTTCTGCTGAAGTTAGAATATAGAACCAAGTTTTGACTCGAATGACAACACCATACTGATGACTTGCATGGATACAATAAACGCCCGGTATGGTCGTTCAAAAGTGCATATCGCAGCGAAAGGGTTTGAGCAAAAATTTGCTATGCGACGAGCTTTTTTGTCCCCGCAATGCGTAATAACATGAAACCGATCGGTCAATAACATTGAAGACGATCACTTTTTTGTCTTCCAGTAGAACTCAGTAAAATCTAACTTGTGTGATCGGCTTCAGTCAAGGAATTTAGTTTTTTTCGCATGGATTCGCCTTTTAATTCTAACTTAATTGCCCCGTGAACAAGCCGATCTAGGATCGCATCTGCATGCGTGGATTCCCCGATCATATCGTACCAATTTTCTATCGGTAATTGACTCGCAATCAGTGTCGATTTTGTGTCATACCTCGCATCTATTAACTCAAGTAAATCACTGCGTTGTTGCCCCGTTAATGGCTCTAATCCCCAATCGTCTAAGATCAGTAAGTTCGCTGATGTGAGTTTGTTAATAAACTTTCGATAACTGCCATCCGCTTGTGCCATAAACATCTTTTCAAGCAATTCTTTGAGCCTAAAGTAGTAAACGTTTTCTCCCTGCTGGCAGTGGTTATGGCCCAACGCACAAGCAAGGTAGGTTTTACCGCAACCTGTTGCTCCTGTGATCAGTATGTTTTGGTGAAGACGAAGCCATTCACCTTGCGCTAATGAGCGGATCTGCGTTTTGTTTAACTGCCTCGACGCACCATAATCCAACTGTGCTAATGTCCCGTTCACTCTAAATTTGGCTTGGCGGGTCAGTCGGTCAATTTTACGTTGATCTCGCTGGGTTATTTCATGGTCAAGCAATAAACATAACCGCTCTTCGAAGCTTTGTTCGACGTATAGATTGGGTTGTTCACTTTGTTGTGATAACGCATCACGTATGCCGCTTAGCTTTAGCATGACTAATTGAGTATTGATTTGTTGCGTCACTGATTGCATGTTGTTTCCTTAGGTTTTATTAGTGGTAATAATGATTGCCACGGATATTTTGATGGTCTATCTCACTTAAAAGATCCAGCTGTTTTTCCGGTAGAGGTTGGCTATCTAACCCTTTCTCTAAGATAGCTTTCACTTGGTTTACTCGCGTAACACCTGTTGCTAACGCTCGGTAGCAGGCGGCTTCAAGTCGTTTGTCTGTGAACTTTTTTCCTAAACTCAATATGCCCATACAGGCACGGTAACTTTGCTCGGGGTGTTTTTTGGTTTGCATGAGTTGAATGACAAATTGCTCGGTTGATTTTCCGAATTTTCTGGCCCAACTTTCAAATCGTTCGGGGGTCCATTGCTGCTGTTTTTGATGGGCGATGGGCATATGGATATCCAGGGTGCTGTGACCTCCCACGCGGTATGATCTTGGATGAACGGCCACTTGTACCCCTTGATGATAAAGTGTGACCAGTTGCCCCGTAGCATGTGCTTCTAGCTTTTTCTTGATCAAGGCGTGTGGCACCGAGTAGTAATGTTTTTCAATCTCGATGTGATAATCAATATGCACTTTGACCTGTTTCACTAAGGTGTAGCGATAAGGTTGTGACGGCAAAGGTTTCAGTGCGGGTTTATCTATCGCTTCAAATTGGGATAGCCTTGAGCCTGGATGCTTTTTCATTTGCCTTTGATTCAAATCGGTTAAAAGTGTCTGTATTTTTAGATTTAACTGTCGCAAGCTAAAAAAGCTTTCCTTGCGAAGTCGCGCCATTATCCAACGTTCAACGATTTGAACACCCACCTCAGCTTTCGATTTATCCTTGGGTTTATAAGGTCTGGCAGGCACGATAACGGTATCGTAATGGGCGGCGAGTTGTTGGTAGGTTGGGTTCAGATCCGGCTCGTAACGACACGCTTTTGTCACGGCACTTTTTAAGTTATCTGGGATGACCAATTCAGGTACGCCACCCAGAAATTCAAAGCATCGTGCATGACTCATCACCCAGTCTTCGAGTTTTTGGCTAAACGTAGCCTCTGCAAAGGTGTAGTTAGATGCGCCCATGACTGCCACAAAAACCTGTGCTGTGCGGCATTCACCCGTTGTTGAGTCCACAATATTCATAGTGGGTCCACAATAATCAACAAACAGTTTTTCACCTGCTTTATGGTTTTGACGCATGGACGGTTTTTGACATGTTAGCCATGTTTTATATAGACGACAGAAGTGGTTGTAGCTGTAAAAACCTTCTGGATACCGCTCACCATATTCTTCCCACAATAACTGCAATGTCATCGTTTTCGGCCTCAGCTCTTGCTGGACGACAGACCAATTAGGGATGATGTAGCCCTTGCTCTTAGGTTTGGTTTTGAAGAATGCTCGTTGAAGCGTCTCATCATTCCATTTTTCATCAAGCGGCCAACTAGTGATCCCAAGAGAGGTGGCACGAATGGCATAAATAGACACGATTGACGCTGAAACAGATAAGCTTTTGGCTATTTTTCGATGGCTGAGCAAACAGCCGTATTTGAGTCTTAAAATCTCTTTTAACTTACGCATTGAAATAGGTGCCATTGGCATAGTTATTCTCACCATCAAAAATGAAAAGAATAACGGTTAAAAACACCTACTGGACAGACAAAAAAGAGTAAAAGTTGGGCAATAACATTAAGCCGGTCACTGAATAACATTTTAACCAAAAAGTGATCGGCTTCGATGTTATTGAGTGATCGGGATGGATGTTATTAGGTGATCGGCATCAATGTTATTAGGTGATCGGGTTGGATGTTAATATGCACCCGCAATACACAACAAAGTTGAGGGATATCCCAAAGATAATTTGTTAGCTCTTAAGCTTATATTTTAAGTGTAAATCGCGTCAATGATGACTGTCTGTAATGAGCCTAAAAGCGGTCGGTCGAGGATTAAACCTGACGGAGATGTTTGTGCCCAGACAGTGTAAAAACTCCAACGACCAAATTAATTACACAATACTACGTAAAATTTGTGTTTCATTAGTTATGAAACTTGGTCTGATTTTAATGTAAAACACATATTTACATCTATTTTTGTTCAAATAATGGGTTGGAAATGGTTTTTACACAGCCTGCGCCATGAGTGGTCATTAATCATACTATTTTAGACTTAATCTGACAGTTACCCATTTTTTAGCGGTGCCTCTCAGTTTTTTTTCATTCTAACTTTTCTAGCATGGATTTTAACCACTTAGGTGGTTTAAAATCTTCAGGAGACTTAACACGGTAGAGTCTGAAATTACCATGCGCTATCAGACGCTCTGGGTAACGTTCAAAGCGTTGCTCAAAATTTCCATCAATCATATTCCACATCTGATATCTTAGCGTAATCTCGCTCGCAAAAGGAGCACCTTCCAGCTTTGTAGTTAATTCGCCGTCACTTTGCTTTAACCATTCAGGATCAAAAGTCATAATTGCTTGGAAAGGAAAACCGGGGGTATAAACCGTGAAAGTTGCCGCTTGTTCAGGCAGGTACTCCAACGTAGCGAACTTTAATTGTTCTTCATTTGAAACCTCTAATATTCCAGACCAGTAACCAAATCTACCTTTTTTATTTTCTGAGACTATTGCAGTTATTTTTTTAGATTCTTTAGCAATAAATCGCTCAGGCGTTGACTTTTCTTTTGTAGTTTTTAGTTCATAACTTAAACTAGATATCTCGCCTGATGCTAGTTTCACTGCTTCCGTCACCAAATAGTCCTGACCTATGAATTCTGTCAGCGTGATTTTTAATTGAAGTCTTTCATCTTCCGTTCGAGTATAAAGATGACAATTGAATTTATCACATCTTATATCTTCGTTTGCGAAAGTAATTTTCTTATAAACCTGCATACCAGATGCAATTTTATAAGAGGTGAGGCTATGCTGATTATCTGGCGTAATTTTTAACACTTTAAATTCTGCACCTGAACGGCTAATCCCTTCCCAAACACCCACTGGAACGATTTTTTTTAAGATTTGTGAGTGGCTACCCTCCGTTACTGTCTCTAATTCGCTTTCTTGTACATACTCTTTATTTGGTTGAGACGTGCAACCAACAACAATCGTTAGTAAAATAAAAATGTATATTTTCATTACCTTCCTTATTATTTGTTTCCTTTAAACTTGAGATTAACACTTTATAAATTCATTCTTAATGTTTATTTTACTTGCTTAAATGACCGTCCGTATTAGTGTGTTTTGATTAATTAAACGAACGGCTGTTGATTGCTCGAATAAAACTAAATCACAATAAATCACTACGTCTGCTTTCTTGGGCAAAGGAGTCGTTCGGCTAAGGTCAGGTTTGTCGGAATTTTTGTCGTTAGCAGATTGGTAAAAATCGACCTAAAGCGGTCGTAGTTCAATCGGTATATATTGATCACTTTTTAAGGTTTGTCGAAATTATCGGTTAGTATCCTAATGGCAGGTGATCCGACATTTATAATGTCTCATATTGATTTAAAAGTATGTGCTTTTGATAAACATATATAAATATCAGGGAACTCACATTTCCCAATAGCAGACATTGTCAGATCTAAGACTAGTTCAGCATTTAGGGGCTAAAGTCAGTTCTTCAGGTAATTTTTAAGCTGTGTAGCTGAACCTAAATTTTATCCATAGGGCTTTGTGTATTGCCAAATTTAGTCCCAATCACATGTGTATAAATTTCTGTTGTTTTAACATCGGCATGACCTAGTAAGTCTTGAACCGTTCGAATGTCAGCGCCACTTCGTAAAACCTGGGTAGCAAATGAATGTCTAAATGTATGGGCTGTTATTCTTTTAGCGATATCTGTTTTTATTACAGCTTGTCTTAACTGCTTTCGATAAGCGGTTTCATGAATATGGTGACGACAGACATACTCGTCATAGGGGTATACACACCGAACAGAAGAAGGAAAAACGTGTTGCCACGACACATCTTTGGCAGTATTACCATATTTTCTGATGAGTGAGGCAGGCAATGATGTCAATCCATGACCTTGTGCAACATCGCTCTTGTGGATCTGTTTCGCGTACTCTATTTGCTTTATCAAGGCGTCATCAAGAGTTTTTGGCAGCAACGAATATCTATCTTTGCCACCCTTACCTCGGAATATAAATACAGTATGGTTGTCAAAATTAATATCTTTTACACGTAACTTTAGTGCTTCATTTATTCGCAAGCCGCAGCCATACAGCAAAGCAGTAATAAGCCAATACTTACCTTTCAAATGCAATAACACTTGCCGTACTTCCTGCTCACTTAATACACAAGGCATGCGTCTTGGTTGCTTGGTAAATGAATAAGCTAAGCCTACTATTTCTCGCTTTAGGATGTGTTTGTAAACAAAAATTAATGCACACAAAGCCTGATTTTGAGTCGAACTACTAACCTTCCTCTGATTTGCGAGATAGGAAAGGAACGGCTCTATCTCTGCATTACACATGTCATTAGGGTGTCGTTTGTCATTAAAGTAGATAAAGTTGCGTATCCAAAACAAATACGATTTCTCAGTTTGCAAACTATAGCGTCGAACGCGGAGTTCAGCTCTTATGCTTTCAATAAAAGGAGATTTTGGCACGATTATCACACTTCAATTAACTGTATATAAAAAAGGGCTATCCATTTAGCTCCACCAGACACTACATGAAGTGGCTTCCTTATTTTGTCACTTAGGTCTTGTTAGGGCAAAACGGTCATACGTAATTATTGATATTCAAACGCTCATTCTGAGTAAAACCCAATTACGGCTTGCTTAAGCTGAACGACCGTTGGTCTTTGCAGCCGTTCGCCAAAATCGAGTCGTATTGTAAGATCACTAACTGAGGCTTGACTGGGATATATAATCAAACCTCTGGAATATTATTTTACAAACGTCAGTTTACATTATGAAAAATTAAATATTGAATGCGGGCGTCATTAATTGTTGTTCTTGTCGGCTTATACCAATTGAACTTGCTACTTGACTCCATTTCTTAACACTATCAATAATTTCTTCCTTTATTTGCAGAGCTTTATCTTCGGCTAATTGAAAATAACCGATCACCTCCATTGCAAGATCAAAGTCCAAGCTATTATCATATTCAGAGATATTTAGATGAAGACCAGTTGCCGTATTAACAGGGTTGATATCATACGCAGGTGAAAGTACCCATCCTTGATCCCTATAAATAAATCCATGATTTCTTAAATGATCATCACAATTAGACACGGCAATATTAAAGACTATACGCCGCCATAATTGCGCTAAGTCTTCTTGTGTATTTGAACCATTCACTGTCAGAAATTCTGCTAATTCTAGGTAGCTGGCTCCTTCTTCACCATCAAAGTATTCAAGCTGCGTCATTGCAGAAGAAAAGTGTAAACGACCAGTGGCTGTGCGATCGAAGCGCTTAGTCAAGAAGGTATGATGATCACTATTAAACTTGTGTATTTGGCATGGGGACATGTTAATCCCAGCATCTAAGGCTAAACGATGCGTAACATACTCCCAAGCACCTACGTCGTAATCATCATTTCCACTAGGAAATTTTGCCAACCACAACTCATTATTTTCATCAACCACGCATGATTTAGGGCGAGCACCACCTAAAGAGGAACCTGGTGACATTAGCATATTTAACCATTTACGATATTCAGGATTGTCTAGGTCTATGTTTTGCTCAATTTGTTGTGCTGCATATTCTAATTCTTTAAGTGAAGCGATAGGTGGTGCTGCTAGTTCGTTATTATTATCTAAAAAGTCACCATCACTGTCCTTTTTGAAACGTAATGCACCCATGCGATACATGTCATGAACACCTAGCAGGTAATCTATTTCACGTAAGGGTATAGGCCTTCGCTTTTCATCTCTAGCTAAAACAGCTTCTCTTCGCTGCATTAAAACTCGCCCCCAGCGATCAGGACAAGAATCTAGAAATACACGAAAATTACTGTCATTACACGTGTATTGTTCACCGGCATATAATTGTAACTCAGGATCAATTTGCTGAGCAATACCAGACATGAGCCAATCATTTTCATAAGAGAAGCTGAAACTTTCCCTATTACGAATTATTGAAGCTCTCAAAGTACCTAAACGAGTAGTCCCTTCAAGCGCTTCCCAATCAGCAAATACTAAAACTTGAGTGCTCACTTCTTTTTACTCTCTTTTATCGTTAGTAAGTTTATATCTTGAAGCTTTCTTCCTAATTCATCATCTTTTGCTACATTTAGTAAATCATCTGCTAATCCTAAGACACTGAGCACCACTAAGTAGTGTCCCATTGAAACACCTGGATCACCTTTCTCAATGTTCCTCACGGTAAGACGGGATAATCCTGTTCGCTCAGAAATTAGTGTTTGCGTTAACGTTCTTCTTTTTCTAGCTAACTTTATATTCTCACCAAGTGCCGATAATATTTTTTTATTTTTAGGAAATATTACAGCACTTCGTTTATTAGCAACATTACTTTGCATGCTATATTTATCTTTTATCACGATATTGACAAGTATAGTGACCATCTGCAGAACCATCAACATAAATAAACTATATAATTACCATACTTAGGTTTTTTGGCACATATATCGTTCAATATAGAATGTGAACGTCAACAATGAGCCTAAAAGCGGACAGTCGAGCGTTAAACCTGAAGGAGAACTTTGTGCCAAAAGCCGACATAAGGTTCTAGTCTAGAAAAGGCTTAAATCGACCTATAGCGGACGTAAGAGAATTCGAACAATCAGACTATATTGAGCCAAAAATCATCATGCGAGCTAATTAGTTTTTCAACCACTAGTGCCCATATCTTTGCACTATAAAGTTCCAGCATACCGACAATAAAAAACACACCTATACTGTATAAAAATACAGTATAGGTGTGATATATGTCTATTGTCAAGGATGCCAGAAGAGAGGGGACGGTAAAGTATGAACGTCATAAACCAGAGCAAACCCTTCTTTATCAAATTATTGAAAAATATTACCCGCAGTTTCTGAGCCACATGGGGCAACAAGATAAAGATTTTCCCAAGTATGTGCGGTCAGAATTTGAAGCGTACCTCAAGTGCGGTCGTTTGGAATATGGGTTTTTGCGAGTACGTTGTGAAGATTGTCACCATGAGCACCTGGTTGCATTCAGTTGTAAACGCCGAGGGTTTTAGTCGTGGTCTGCCAGACCCAGCTGTGGTGCGCGGCGAATGGCAGAAAGCGCCGCCTTGCTGGTTGATGATGTGTTGTCACATGAGCCCATTAGGCAATGGGTATTGAGCTTCCCTTTTCAACTTAGATTTTTGTGTGTCAGTTATCCTCGCATCATGGGAAAAGTACTGGGTATTGTCTATAGCACACTTGCCACACATATCACTAAAAAACAGGCTACAACAAACAGACCGCACAAACGGGGGCGGTCACACTGATCCAACGATTTGGCTCAGCACTGAATTTAAATATCCATTTTCATATGCTCTACATCGATGGTGTATATGCCGAAGATAACTATGGCAAAACGCGTTTAGATGAGAAACATCCCTATTTCTCACCCTACGGGCAACCTTTGGTTGTCCTAATTCATTCCCGATGAATTGGTCACCCGATAAAAGCGCCGACAAAAAGTGAACTGAGTAGTCTTACTCACCGCCTTAGCCAGCGTGTGGCTGGTTTTCTTGAGCGCGAGGGCTTATTAGTGAGGTATGATGACAATGACTACCTGGCTTTGGATGGGCTGGAAGACGATCCGATGTTGCAAATTCTCGGGTATTCAATAACCTACCGTATCGCTACAGGTAAACAGCAAGGACGAAAGGTCTTTACCTTGCAAACCATTGCACCTATGGCAGAGCAAGGGCTTGCGTCAGGTTGTGCATCAAATGTGGCAGGCTTCAGTCTCCATGCAGGTGTCATGAGCAGCGCGCAGGATAGGTGAAAACTGGAAAGGCTGTGCCGTTATATTACCCGCTCTGGGGTATCAGAAAAAAGGTTGGTAATAACGACTTACGGTAAGGTGCGCTAGCAACTAAAAACACCCTACCGTGACGGCACCACCGGTGACCGGCGCAGTCATGCCATATTTGAGCCGCTGGATTTTATTGCTCGTTTAGCGGCCTTAGTACCCAAACCCGGCTTAAACCTCACTAGATTCCATGGTGTGTTTGTGCGGGGCGGCCCTCGCGGGGTGGCCCTCCACCAAAGAGTCGGCACCGCGTGACAATAACACCAGCCTTACGAAATAAGGCAAAAAAAGCCTTGCAGACAGGGCAGGAAAAAACACGGGCACAAAAACACCAATCGATGACCTGGGCGCAAAGACTTAAACGGGTTTTTAACATCGACATTGAAACGTGTGAGCAATGCGGTGGTGCGGTTAAGGTTATAGCGAGCATCGAAGACCCATTAGTGCTCCAAAAGATACTTAGTTACCTGAATACAAAAAATAACGAAGTCGTCGAGCTATTGCCCCCACAAAGTCGAGCACCGCCTCAGATAAGTCTGTTTGAATAAAAGCCGTTCATCATCATAAGCAAAACTGGTTTTCACAACAGCGGGAGGCGCTTGTCTTGAATTCTGAATTACGTGGAAACAGTTGATTAATAGACGAAAAATAGCCGACTTTCACTCCCTTAAGAATATGAAATAGATGTCAATATGGAAAACATGAGGCATCATGTATTTTGATTTTAGGAAAAATGACGTTTTATTTTACCTATACTCAAAAATGAATTATAAAAAGTAGCTTAACTGAAGTGGTCGTATTAAGTTGACCACGTCGCTCTAAACGTTGCTAGCCTTTTACTTTCATCAAATTTTTGAATTAACCTATGGGGTATACCAAGCTCGCCGCTTATCGTTTGGATCTAAATCCCATTTATCGGAAACTTTAGAGCGAGCATAAGAATGATAATTGTAGAGGCTTTGACTCAATAAATGGATTTAATGCTGAGACCTGATGATTATGAGGTAATGAGGCCGAAAAATATGAGTGAAAATGTTTAAAATGCTGAACTGAGCTGTTTAGCTCGACCGTTGCCTGAAATAAAAGTTAAAAATGTTTTTTTACAGTGAGTTAAAAAAATACCCCTTGCATAGAACAGGGCCTTGTTTTATTGTTCAAAAAAGATGTAAAAATTTAAATTTTGTTAATAAAAATGGACGGAATCAAGCCTTATGTTTAAATTAATTTTTGCCTTTTGGATCACTGTATTGTGTGCGAACTCGTACGCTGTGGAGTTTGTATATCATCCTACTTTAACAATGAACCCTAATGGTGTCACACCACTTGCAGGCCAGGTAGAGTTCATTACTGACGTTCCGACGAAGATAACGCTTGTTATTATAGATATAAGTGGTACTCGTTACGTAAAATTCTCTGAGTTCAAGACGAGTCATTTTTTGCCGCTACTTGGTGTCATATCTGACCGTGAATATTCTTTGCAGGTAAAAGCTACCAGCGCCAACTTACAGAGTGTCATGTCTAAAGCAATTTTATTTTCGACACCTGCTCTACCACTTGATTTCCCAACAATAGATGTTTCCGATAGCATTCCCGAGGACATGGAGCCAGGCCTCACCTTACTAGACCTCTACAACGGAAGCCGCCAAAGTCCGATTAAGGGACGCGCCATGGTTCTTAACTCTTCCGGTGAAGTTGTCTGGTTTTCATCATTGGGTACCAACGAAGGCAATGTCAGAAACTTTATCGAACGATTGCCAAATGGTAATTTACGCTATCTCGCTAGCAGAGCGGAAGCAAGTTACAACGAAGACACAGTGATTGTGAGCGACTTGCTAGGCAATGTGATCAGCAGCACTGAAATGATCGACCCAGGTGTTGGACTTCATCACGACCTTATAAGCACTCCTGAAGGGACATTTATGAGCCTTACCCGAATCAAAACGTCCGTTGATAACTTCCCCACCAGTGATACTGATCTGGCCGCGCCAAAGGAAACTGCATACGTACGTGACGAGCCAGTGGTGGAGTTTAATCCGGACGGAACCGTGGTTGCAATTTGGCCATTAGTTGATCTTATCGATCCAACTCGCATAGGGTATGACTCTTTGCGTCCGAGCGCTGCTGGATTCGACTCGTTTCACACTAATGCGGTTTTCTACGATGCCAGCGATGATTCAATTCTAGTTTCTGCTCGTCACCAAGATGCAATATTCAAATACTCGCGCGCTAGCGGTGATCTGATTTGGATCCTCGGTAATCATCTAAACTGGTCTCCTGAATTTCATCCATTTTTACTGCAACCGACGGAGGACCTATTCGATTGGCAATATCACCAACATGCAATGATGCCTACACCCGACGGTACACTGCTTCTTTTTGATAACGGTAATCGCCGTACTAGTCCTTTCGACGGAAAGCTACCACTTGCTGACAGTGAAACTTCTAGTCGTGCCGTCGAATACAAAATAGACGAGACCCTGATGACCGTAGAAAAGGTTCGGGAATTTGTTATTGGTGGATCCAGTCCTGTGTTTTCCGGTACCCGTGGTGACGCAGATTGGTTGCCAGGCACTGGTAATATACTTGCTACTGCATCAGATGTCAGTTTTGAAGGTGGTATTGCAAGTAAAGATCTTGGATTTGGCACTCGCCATACAAGAATCATAGAGTACGCCACTAATCCAGAGAGGGAGGTTTTTGATGTTCGCCTATTCAGTCCCGAAGAGAACTCGCGCATCCATGTATATCGCAGTGATCGCATACCGGGCCTTTACCCGGCCTCAGTGGAAACTGAAGGGCCACTTGAAAAACTGCAGGTGAAATCTGCTTGGATTGAAACCGACACTTGTTTCGAAATAGACAACGACGGCGACAACCTAATCAGTGAGGACAGTGGTAATGTACCAGGAGACGATGATGGTGATGGCCAAATTGATGAAGACCCATCCGAGTGTGCTGGCGACTCATACGGTGGTACTCCACTCGCCAATGATGACGCTGGTACCTACAGCTTTGAATCTGGATTACAGCCAAAAGTACTGTATTCGGTAACTTCAACCTCTGTCCATTTTAACTCCGCTGCTGCCGGTACAGCTGTGTTTTACAATTCGTGCATGCCACTACTAGAATTGGATACGGTTAGTGCCGGTCCAGTCGCTTTTCTAGTATACGAACATCAAGATGGAACACTACAGGCGATACATGACTTTTCGCCGGGTCACCCCGTTATGGGAGGAACTATAAGCGAGCAGAGCACTATTGCGCAATTAAATCGCGAATTCCTGCCAGGAGAAGTTTTTCACCTCTACGTGCGCATGCGGGAAATCGCTGAAACAACTGAAACCGGTAGTTCATGTCATAACATCAGCACTGCCGCAACCGCCAGCGCGCGTGGGGTAGAGACAAAATATGCACCCGCGATACTGTCATTTCAATAAATAAAGTGGAAGTTCGAACAATTAGTACAGGAAATGCTAATAATGCCAAGAGAAGGTATATTCATTTTTTGTTGTTTGGCATTTTATATGTTGGCATTCAAGAATTCTGGGTTTCTGTGCTTTGGAAAGGAAGTCTGATTTCCTTTGCCTTAGCCGTGGTTATTACGGAAGTGCTTTATCTGACATTCGCCTTTTTTGTTGGTAAATGGATAGATGCCATCTTTTCCAAAATTCGTATAGCAGACTTGGTAGCGTACGTCGTTTGTGGGCTCGTGGGGCTGATAACAATAGAGTGGATTTTTGTAGGTAATCGCCCTGGCGAAACTGAAGCCAATCAATTCGTCATGTTCACAACCTGGGGGGGCGCGGCACTTTTTGCTCGTATGATGACAGACAGTTCTGCTAACGTAGTGAAGGTCAAATTATACGCTTTGAGGTTTTTCTTGCTCTTTACAGGGCTGGCTACCTTACTTGGATTGATTTTCGCTGTGATAAATTCTCAACTGAGTTTCGCAATCACTTACGTGGCCGCAATTTTAGGGTATCCGATAATGAATGTGTTCTTCATTTGGTATTTCTTTATAAAGGCTAGGGGCTCGGAAGCCTAGACTCAACCATATGCGATTTTTTGGGGTATTCACCCCTAATAGAAACCTAAGAGGGCGCATGACACAAGAGAAACATGATGATGCTTGAATATTCCATCTTCCATATTCTGAGGCAAGGTACTTAGCATCTCACTATCAAGATTTCAGTATTAACAGCTAGCTTATTCACTAACCTCAACGACAAACATTTCGCTAATTTCTCCAACACCATAAATGAGTAAACACAAAACCACCCTCAAATGCAGCTGTCATAGAAGCAAGTCGATAGCGTTAATTGGTCCTATACTCTTTGTCAGTATTGATGTTCTGAAAAAGTTTGCCGTGAAGTTTTATTTGACCGATGCCCTACCATATTGAAGGAACAAAAGGGGTCAAGTTGCTTGCTTCACAATACTCTAAAAAAAAAAAGGGGGTCAAGTTGCTTGCTTCACAATACTCTTGTTCAATTCCTCGAATAGTGCAGGTCACTCACGGTGGTTTTTAATCCACCATGGCCTTTGATATGAGTACAAAGTGAAGATAATGCTAAGGCATCCGGTAAGGCCAAGGCTAACATCTTTAATACCAGCGCATCTTGTGATGACCACAAGTGAAGGGTTTCACCATCGGCTTTGGTGACAACGCTCAACGGCATAAAGGTGTAATCCTGTTTGTTGAGTGTTTGCAGCAGTTCACCACGGATAGTGTGCCAGTGAAAACGCAGGTGCCAAATATCGGCATTGGCGGGAAAGTTACGCCGTTGCTTACATAGCCATGAGTAGGCTGTATCGAGAATGACTTCGGTGAAAACATGTTTAGCATCTAGCATGGCTTAAGCATAGCTGAATGACTGCTAAGGGAGCAAAATTAGGGTGTTTTTAGAAAAGCTGAATGACTTGTGTTGGCACTGAAGCGACGTAGAGGGAACGTTCCTAAATATGGGGTTTTAGCAGCAAAATACAGTAATATAATTCTTCGTTCGTATGTCGGCTATGTCGGAATTCTTGTCCTAAGCGAGACGGAAGATAAGGTCCGCTTTTCGCTCAAAGCAGACTAAACCATAATAAACAGCTACGTCCGCTATCTTGGGCATAGCAGTCATTTGATAATTCAATCAGGCAGCTGTGAGCCTAATACCGGACAGTCGAGTGTTAAACCTGACTGTGAAGTTTGTGTCATTTGCCGAAATTGAGAAGAGCCATGCTGACTGGCTGCTCTGAGCCTAGCGGACAGTCGAGAGTTAAACCTGACGGAAATGTTTGTTCCAATATGAGGCATAGAGGTTGCTAGAAAAAACTGGTTTAGACAACCTTTCTCGCCACCAAAGGAGCCTTAATACTTCTGGTTACAAAACTCTGTTTGTGCCTCTAACTATATTTTGTTCTAGTTAATCAATAACTACACAAAATAAAGAAAGTTTTGTATGAACAAGGATTTTGATGAACTAAAAAGTGAACTTCAAGCAAAACTTTTATTCTGGAATAATATAAAAAGTAAACAAACTAAAGCCTTCTTAATTCTAGTATTTTTTGGGGTGATTGGATTAAAAGTTTTTACCACTATTTTAACTTTCGACTGGCTTGCAAGGTTATTATGACCATCAATTTCCGCCCCCTTAATAAACATGATATTAACTATTCAAAAGTTATAGACCTTTTTTTCGAAGCTTTTCCAAAAATTCAACGCCTACCACAATGGATTGTTAAATATAGAATGAGAAATGGAAAAGATGGTTTTGATGTTCTTTATGAACATAATAATTGGGTCGGGTTTATCTACGCTAAAGAATATAAAAACATTGTATTTGTAAAGTTTTTTGCAATATCAGTGTCGATCCGTTCAAGTGGTTACGGAAGTATAGTCATGGATTCAATGAGGAATAAATATTCAGACAAAAGAATTGTACTAAATATTGAAGAGCTAGATGAGAAAGAAGAAAACAACCATCAGAGAGTTAAGCGTAAAGCTTTTTATGAAAGAAATGGGTTCAATTCTACTGGATTTATTATAAAGGAGCCTGCTGAGCGGCAAGAGATGCTTATAAGCGGTGGGACTATATCTAAAAAAGAGATAGAGGCAATGTACCGGCATTTTTTAGGGCGTTTCTTGTTTTCTTTACTTAAGCCCGAAGTGCTTCAAATTGAATGAAAATTTCATTCATCTGGACGCAAAGACCCATAGTGAACGATTCAAGATTCGGATATGAGCGGCTGTTTTGAAGTGTTTAGCAGCAGCTTTGATGGCCACCAATATCAGTTTGTGCTCGAAGCTGTCTGTCGCCTGAGTGCCATTAGCAGAAATAGAGAAGGGTTTGGTGACAGGCAGCTTGCCGCCAGTCGTGAAAAAAGGAATTGAGAGGGATTTCTGGCGGTCAAGCACCATATAACAAAAGTTTATTGTATTGAGGCAATAAGAGCGATAGCGGAAGTTCATATATATCTTTAATATCGCTGGTTGGTGCCATTAGCTAACATTCATGCCTCTGGAATTTGAATGGCAGCCCTTTACTTTATAAGACTAACGGCACAATTAATATTGAAGTTAGAATATATAAATGAACCCAATGCCTACTTCGGTCTCATAATTACTACGAGCAATTGGACTTTCTCGAACGTCACTACTGTAGTATTCAAAAAGTGCTTCACCGAATATCTGCCAATTCTCATTCTTGAATAAATGAAGTTGCTTGAGGGACTAAATCGAATTTTGTTGTTTCGTTAAAGCTTTCGTGACACACCTTTTTTAATGCGATCCCTATGTGCCGGTGCCACATAAACCTCTACAGTAGTCTTAACACTCGCATGGCCAAGCTCTTCGGCTAACATCGTTTCGCTGATTTCACCTAAAGCCTGCGTGGCGCCAGTATGTCTTAACCAATGGGAAGAGGCGCCAGCAATGGCATGAGCCTGTGGCTTTTTTTCCTTTTTAACTAACGACTTGATCACCAAATCAAAAGCTTCTTCTACCATATTATTCAAGCTATCTTGATGAAGCGGTTGACCGGTTTTTTGTGACGGCATAATGGGCGTGTTTTCGTCGATATGGGGTAGGGGGGTTAACCCTAATGACTCTCGATAGCGAATTAGCACATTGTCGATAAATTCGTCGGGTACCGTTACTAGGCGTTCTTTTTTGCCTTTACCAATGATGTTCAACACCCAGCCTTCACCGCTGGGGTCCTGTCTGAAATGTCCAAATATCGGTGTATAATAATCACGATGTGAAAGCTCTGAAATCCTTAAAAACAACACTTTTAACGTAAGAACCAGAAATCTATGCATTTCGTATGCAGGATTTTCATCTGCCGCCTGCGTAAGCGTATCCACAAATAGCTGCCAGGTTTCATCGTCTAAGGTATGTGGAGGTTTATAGATTTTGCCTTTTACCATGTACTTACAGCTTTTCTTTATCAGACTAATGGGATTGCGTGCAATGTGTTCAGATTCCCATAGCTCTTTTAAAAACACATTCAAGGAGGCGTAAGAATTTTGCAATGATGTTTGATTAAGACTGTAGCGGTTTTTAGGCTTATCTAAAGCTGAACGTTCTGGTGAAATGAGCTCATTGGTTTTGCGGTTGGCTTTGGACTGCCGAAGGACAAATGGTCGCCAGGTTTTATTCACAGTGCGTATATCAGTACCAGCCTTAGCTTTAAAGCGACTGGCAATGGTGGTATCAGAAATCAGTGCTTTAGGCGGTGACCAAATCCAATCGATGTAATCTCGGATGTCTTCTGTACCTAATGCTAATATTGACTTGTTCTTTTCGTTCCAGCAAAACAGGGTAAAACGTTCCGCCTCATTTCGAAAGCGTGTCTGTGTGCCTTTTGAGTTGCCCACTACGCTGACCAGAAAATGCAGCAACAACCCCAAATCCTTGCGTGCAGCAATGCCGTTGTCTTCCATTTTGTTTAGGTATTCATCCAAAGAGGGGTAAACCTGTGCAAACTCGGAAGAGTTCAACAACTCTCGTTGCTGAGGCAATAAGTTGATGGTGTCGGTGATGGGATGGTATTTCATAAGAAGCAGGGTACAGACGTAAATAAACCCTGAGCCTTGTCCAATATGAAATGAGTCTTAACTAATTGCGTGTTTCCAAAATGAAATGCGTCTAAAGACTTAAATTCTGTTCATGATCATAAGATGCAAGCGATCATGAATATAGAAAACCTCACCACTATTGAAGAGCTTGAACGCTTTATTCAAGGTAACCAAGCCGTCGCCTTTACCGTTTTAGGTGATAAAAATCAGCGATATCAATTCATTCAAAAAACGTAACTACTCAGCACATAATCTAGTTTATTTTTAACGATCAAAAATTAAAAAATGATCGACTTGCTTGATCATTTCTAAGCGTTATTATACTGTTTTATTTCGATAATTACGTGGCTAAATGAAAGTAAGCGGCATTGATATTGAGTCGAATATCAATAACATTAAAGCACAAATTGAAGCGGACAATACATTGTCACCTTCAATGCGTACTGCTATGGATTTATTGCTTCTTATTGTCACGTTACTCTGTCAACGGCTTGGGCTTAACAGTAATAACAGCAGTATACCGCCCTCGTCCGATCAAAATAGAAAGAAAAATTCAAAAGGCAACAGTACTAAAAAATCAGGTGGACAAAAGGGGCATAAAGGCACAACGCTACCACTTGATGACAACCCTGACATCACACATAAATTAATCGTTGATAGCACACTTTTACCGCCCGGTAACTATACTGATATGGGTGAAGAGGTGCGGCAAGTGGTCGATATTGAGTTTAAGCGTGTCGTCACTGAATATCGCGCACAAATACTTGAGAATGAGTTAGGTCAACGCTTCGTTGCCCCATTTCCCCAAGACGTTAATAGCCGTATTCAATATGGTATTGGGTTAAAAGCTCATGCGGTTTACCTGTCCCAATATCAATTACTGCCTTATGAGCGCATTCGTGAGTATTTCACTGACCAGCTTAATATACCTTTGAGCAGCGGCAGTCTTTTCAACTTTATCAATACCGCTTTTACCAAACTGGAAGAGACGCAAGCATTAGATATTATCAAAGCGAACTTGAGAAAAGAAAAGACATTACATACCGATGAAACTGGCATCAATATCAACGGAAAAAGACAATGGCTACATAACGCTTCGTCTCTGGATTGGACGTATTTATCAGCCCATGAAAAACGAGGCCATGATGCCATGGATGAGATTGACATATTACCCCAGTTCAACGGTGTGATGTGCCATGACCATTGGAAACCTTATTATCGTTATGAGTGCCTACATTCATTATGCAATGCGCATCACCTGCGAGAATTAACTCGAGCGTATGAGCAAGATAATCAAGCTTGGGCTGAGGAAATACGGGTGTTTTTAGTTAAGCTCAATCAAGAGGTAGATAAGGCTGGCGGGTTACTCAGTGTTGAAAGACAAGACACCTTGCGACGTCACTATCAAGCGATTTTAAAGGCAGGAGAAAAAGAAAGTCCTGCGCCGATACCAGTGAAAGGTAAGCGAGGACGGCCTAAAAGAACTCAATCACGTAACCTACTTGAGCGATTACAAAACTATGAAAGCGATGTACTTAGATTCATGACGGATGAGGCAGTGCCATTCACTAATAATCAGGGCGAAAATGATTTGAGGATGGCAAAGGTTCAACAAAAGATATCGGGATGTTTTAGAAGTGCTAACGGAGCCAAAATGTTTTTTGGATTACGTAGCTATCTGTCGAGCTGCAAAAAACAAGGGATCAGTGGGTCCACGGCATTAACGTTATTATTAAATGGCATGCTGCCTAATATCTTTATACCCGCTGAGTAGTTACCAAAAAACATTGATAAAATTTCGCTATATCACGTTAAAAAAAACCGACAAAGGGATCGTCAATCAATACCTTAAAAAGGTGACAGGCTACTCGCGGCAGCAACTCACTCGATTGATAAAACAATACAAGGACGTCGGCAGAATTAACTGGCAACCTTGCCGAACTAACGGCTTTTCAACCATTTACAGTACAAAGGATATTAAGCTACTGGCTGAAATGGACGCAAGGCATGATGATATCTGTGGTCATGCCACTAAAAAGCTGTTGGAGCGTGCCTACAATACGTTTGAGCAATCAGAATACCAAATGCTTGCCACTATCTCTGTTTCACATTTATATAACTTGAGGCACTCTCAAGGCTACCAAAAACAACGCAGACACTTCACAAAAACACAATCAAGACAAGTGCCTATTGGCGAACGGCGTAAACCTCAACCCAACGGCGAGCCTGGCTATATTCGTATTGATACCGTGCACCAAGGAGACCTAGATAAACAAAAAGGCGTGTATCATATTAATGCAGTTGATGAGGTGACACAGTTTGAGGTTGTTTGCTCAGTTGAACGTATTAGTGAGCGTTACCTCATTCCAGTACTAACGCAAATGATGGCCGCATTTCCTTTTATTATCAAAGGGTTTCATTCAGATAATGGCTCTGAATACATCAACAAACACGTGTGTAAATTACTCACCAAACTTGAAATAGAGCTCACTAAATCACGCTCAAGACACTCAAACGATAATGCCTTAGCAGAAAGTAAAAATGCATCAATTGTAAGAAAACAGTTTGGTTACACACATATTCCACAGAAATGGGCACCGTTAATCAATACGTTTAATTTAAAATATCTTTACCCGTATATCAATTATCATAGACCTTGTTTCTTTCCTGAAGTCACCACTGATGATAAAGGGAAACAACGTAAAACTTACCCTTACAAAAGTATGATGACGCCCTATGAAAAACTAAAATCTTTACCCAATGCCAAAACATATTTGAAAGCAGACTTTCATTTTGAAATACTAGATGAGCAAGCTATGGAAATGACAGATAATGCTTGTGCTGAATTACTTCAAAAAGAACGTAATGAATTATTTAACCAGATCTTTGAACAGAATAAACGAGCCTAAAAATTTACTTACTTAAGACTCATTTGTTAATTGGAATATACTCCCTGTCAATTCGTAATAATGTCAGTTATTACGAATTGACCGTAGGTTGAATGGATAGGGCTTCTGCTGTAATGTAAACTATCATCACGTTCCAATAATATATCAACTAAATTTTCCAATGGTTTTGAAATCCGACAATAATTTCGATACGGTATCAGTATCACCTCAACATGCTTCGCTTGATAAGGCATGTTCAGATTTAATGATCAAAATTCACCAAACGTTGGATTTGAGAAATGCGCCGATTAAAACTACTGTTCAGGTATTAGGCGTCACTCCGGCACAAGCCAGAAGCCTTACGAAAGGTGACATTGATAAATTTAGTCTTTACGAACTTCAAACTTTTCTAAAGCGACTTTCAACAGATACTAAGTAGATGGGAATTCAAAACTCGCCGGAAGTCTCATTCCGACATTAGCACCAAACATTTTCACCCCTCTTGATTAAGAACGCAATGAACTGTCGGGATGAGAACTCTACTGCGGTTTTGAGTCAAATTGGTCAAAACAATCGCCATAAGTGTTGCGTAAGCTGCCGTCAGGATCGTGGACTTTGACTGTATCAGCAGACCAATTAAGAAAGACCACGTTTTTACCCTTTGATTTGGTGTAACTTGGCACGATAAGCGCGTTGACCCTAGATTGTCGTGCACGCTCAAACAATGTCCATCCGCGACGTTGACTATTAGGTAGTAACCATCCACCACTGAAGTAAGCGCGAGTGTCGGGATGGTCAACGGCATTTAATACCCTGTCACAGGTGGCTGTATAGGACAAAAGTACGACGGGATCAATAAGGGTGATGCCATCGCCAGCGGCCTTACTTTCATACATTGCAGTGAACTGGTCGATGCAGGTGTAAAGTGCTGCCTGGCCTTTGGGGTTAAAGCGACCTCCTCGCGATTTCGAACCATCACCACTTAACGGGGCATAAGCCCATTTTAGGCTGTGTACGCGATAGACTGTCTGATTAATTGAGTCGCCCTGGGTGTGTTCAAAGTCACCTATGAGTTCATCAATCAAGCTCACTCGAACCCGCCTGCCTCTTTCATGCCGATGTAGTCGTTTATCGCAATCAGTCCCTGGCTGCCGAATTCGCGCAGAACTTCAGAGGCTGACTTGTTATCAAATGCCGGAATGGGTGTACTGCGAAACCACAGCCAGCTGCGCTCTTTGGAATAGTCGAACCATGGAGATATTCGCTCAATGATGGCGTGAATATCTTGCAAACGAGATTGCACTTTGATTGACTGAAACCGGTCGGTACGTTTTAGCGATGTCTCTGGCAGACCTGCAGAGAAGGCCAGCGTTTCCATATTGGTATGCAGTTGTTCAACCCATTTGCGCGGGTCTTCTATTTCAGAGCCGTCAGGCATTTGTGAGAATGTAGAAAGCATAGTGACGCCATTTGTGACCAGTAATATGTCGAATTATATGTCATAATGTTGGCAGTGTCACCAATATTCACGAAGAGTTGGAAGCAACATTCAACCTAGACTAGGTAAATTAAGGATCCACATTCTTTTTTCCTAAGGCATGAGACGATAGTTTCACCATATTAATGGCATCATGAATTCCATGGTGATGGGAACCCTTTTTAAAGCATAAACGGAAAGGAGCGCGAAGGGGAAAGTAATCAGGACGAAGTACCAAATTTAGTTGTAAATGATTTTCATTTGCTACAAGCCAAGTCGACCTTATGTTTAAGAAAACCCAAAATTAGAGAGGATTTTTTAGCGGTCTGCGTATCTTTTTTATGATTTTAAGAAATAGCCTACTCTGTAATTGACGAGTAACCATCCATAATCTCACATTTTATTTTTGCTTATGTAACTCTAAGAGATAATAAAAGAAAATTATTAAATGGAATGTATGAAATTAGCGGGGAAAGACATGTTAATCTTCCCCTAACAAAATTAGTCAGCTTATTTCGTATTTTTTTTGATCCTGCCCTTCCTGCACCTTCCAACATGCCGTTGCTGCATCTGGGTTTGGCTCATTGGAAATTTTAATAAACTCACCAGAAATCGAGAATACCTCAGCAATATCAGCTGAAGTGAAATACTTATAGCAAGCAATATCTCCCCATATAGGTAGTGATCCCCCTGTCATCGAATAGTGAGTAACGATTTTTTCAGCAATAGCCATGCGATGTCTCTCTTGATCGGCATTAATCACGAAAGGTAACAAACGTAACCGTCGTTGGTTCTCGCATAGCCCCATAACAAAAAACGACTCGCGTTTATGCTCAAAAAACGTTTCGACAAATAAAAAGGGGCAAAACTCACTCTGTTTCTTCTTTGGAAAGGTAATAATGTTGTCGTTGCTCATGTGATGTCCTTAATAAACAGGGTCAAAATTAAACAAGACAAAGTGCCTTAAAGTTCTCATGCAATAATGCAAGAGCACATCTTACTCATTATTTGAGTAAAACCACCTTACAAAATAATAATGCAGGTTGGTGAAGTCTGGCGACTTTCTCTTGATGAAATGTTACAAAATTTACAATACATTCATTTCATATAGATGTCTAGACTTCTATATTTTTTTCAGCAATTCTCGGTAAGTGTTAGGATCAGTGCATAAATTCGCTTGTTAGCCAATTTTTTAGTGATTCACTGCTCCATAACTTAATTCAAGCAGCTTTTATTCTGTTTCACACACGTAATATTCTACGATTGCGCGCATTATAAGGCATATCGTCAATTTAAGGCTTATAACGATATTCCTCCGAAGGCTCAGGGTTTGATAATAAGTTATCAAGCAAATCTTCCCATGAATCAAATAATAAGAAACGAACGGTGACTCGCAAGTTTTCTCATAACTGTCTTTTAGACCCATAAGTAACTCTACAGGCTTGATACTTTTTATCCGTCAGTTCAAATATCTGATGAAAATAAAAGGCTAACAGAGTTAAAATGTACATGTTGTCGCTGAGATAATCTTTACCATGACCATAGTTATGAGTAAGGTGGTAACCTTGATTTTTTAGGGTGTTAAAGCATTCATTTTCGATCTTCCATCTACAGCGCCCTGCATTAACCAATGTTTTAATATTATCTCTCGTGACGTTAACGTCAGTGACCCAGCTATTTTGAAAGGTAATTTTACCTTGGCTATTCGTGAGTTGATATTCCAGCCAGTTCACCTCTACGGTATTCTCTTTTCCGTTCAGCGGTATTTTGTTTTGCCAACGATAATTGTGTGTTCGTTCTTTATCATCTTTATATTGATAGCTAGGAATTTCTTTGTAGGCTGATATCCACTCCATCATATAGGTGTGATCGTCGGGCTTTGCGACATAAAGGTAGTGCATGGCTTGTTTGAGGGTTTCTTCTATCATAGGTTGATGAGAAAAGAGTCCGTCACCACAAATCATTAATCCTAATTTTGGGTGGCGTTCTCGTAATTGGCTTAGAAAGCGCTTGGTTGCATTGAGCTCACAATCTTGTTTTTTTGTTCCGTCTTCGTTTCTTATAATTTCAGGCATCATGGGGATAACTTGGCGTTGTGAAGGGTGCATGATAGCCCCCTGTAATACGCTATGGCTGTAACTTGTCACCCCATTTTGATGTTGCTTAGTTAGGCAATGCTCACAACTGACTTTTTTTGAACTGTGGTATTGGCTGCCATCAACTGAGCATAAGTATATCCCAGGTATGACTTCAAATTCTTTAAGATGATGATGACGCCTGAGCTGTTCAAACATATGACTAAAGACATCACTAAAATTTTCAGTGGGGATTTTATCGAGAACGTCCCTTAATTGCGTATCTTTGGGAATATCTTTCACTTCAAAGAGTGTTTTAAGGTTACTGCTTTTTAATTTATTTTCTAAGCGTTGCTGAAAAGCCAAAAAGGAAGGGTCTTGAAAATACATACAAGCAAAGGCACTCATGACAATATCGTGCTGGCTATAAGTAGATTTATTTTTATCTCTTGTTTCAGGTATTGCTTTGAGCACAGCGGAAAATGATTTCCTCAATGCGGTAAAACTCAGATGTTTCTTGGGTTTAGTGTGTGTAGTCAAATGTGTGCCAGATAGATATATTATTAGTTTTGTTTTTGATCTGATCTTAGGTGCGGTAAAAAGTTCAAAAAATATAAATAATATTTCTGAACGGGTAAAGGAGGGTAAGTCAGCGCGACAAAATTTTTTTCATGTTCGTTCTGAGGCACTGTTTTAGTGGGATTCATTGATTAGCGAGAACTGCTGTATTTTTTTAGAGCAATATTAATAGACGAGACCAAATCTAATTATTAATAAATGCAGGTTCTTTATGCTATATACGACGATATGCGTGATGTTTTGTTATCAGCAAACAATCAATTAGAGATTATTATGTAATATATTGATGCATAGATTAAATATTATATATCTTGAACGGTTAAATTCGTCAAACGACGCTCAATCCCCCATTTAGTATGAATAATCATGCCAACCTGAATTATCATCCAGCGTTTTTTTCAATAGCTTGCTTCGACATTCCATCGTTTTTTTAAGACTATCGTTAAGTGGCCTAAGCTCATTTTATTTAAAAAATTTAGGCTAAAGAAGACACCCATTTTTAAAAGTAGCAAAAAACCAGTTATGCCCTAAGCTTTAAGTTACTCAAACAACCACGGATGGTCTGTTATGCCATAGTCATGTAAAACTCAAGTCAGTTTAATTGATACTCCCTATTACCATTGTGTTTCTCGCTGTGTTCGCCGTTCTTTTTTGTGCGGTACGGATAAGTATATGGGGCAGAGTTACGAGCATCGCCGTGGTTGGGTAGAAGAGCGATTGTTGTTTCTATCGTCAGTGTTTTCAATTGGCATTTGTGCTTATGCTGTGATGAGTAATTATACGCATGTCGTTTTGTGTGTGGATAAAGACTTGGCTGAAGGCTGGTCGATGAAAGAAGTTATAAGACGTTGGCATCAGCTTTACCAAGGCACGTTATTGAGTCAAAAGTATCAAAAAGGCGGCACAATTAGTAAAGGGGAAATGATTGGTCTAGAGGAAACAGTAACGATTTACCGTCAGCGTTTATACGACATCAGTTGGCTAATCAGGGCAATCGCATTAAAAATGGCTTGACACAGATCCCCTAATTTGATCTATTACTTCGCTTTACGCGACGTAATATGACCAAATACAAGCCCACACTTATCGAACATTTCAAAGACATTGAAGATCCTCGTCTTCTAAGAAAACAATTACATAAATTAGATGACATCTTTTTTATTACCCTATGTGCCGTTATCTGTGGCTGTGATGGCTGGGTTGCCATTGAAAAATTTGCCAACATTAAACGCACTTGGTTTGAACAATATTTATCCCTAGAAAATGGTATTCCGTCTCATGATACTTTGGGACGTATTTTTTCCTTAATTGATCCTGAGCAATTTCAAACCTGTTTTTCTAGCTGGATCAAAGAGATAGTAAAAAATGTCACGGGCGATGTGATCGCTATTGACGGTAAATGCCTTCGACGCACTCATGATAAGTCATCTAATAAATCAGCTATTTATATGGTTAGCGCATGGTCACATGATAATCAGCTGGCACTTGGACAAGTGAAAGTTGATGAAAAATCGAATGAAATAACCGCCTTACCTTCCCTACTCAAAAACTTAGACATCACAGGCAGTATCATCACAACCGATGCATTAAACACACAAAAGAAATCGGCTGAACTGATCGTGAGTAAAGGCGCTGATTATTTAACCGCACTGAAAGGAAATCAAAGCACCCTACATGATGATGTGATTTTATTCTTTGAAAATACCCCTAAAAGTTATGAGGGCACGTTAAATACTTATAAGAGTATTGATTCAGGGCATGGCCGTATTGAAGAAAGAACAGTGACTTCCTGCAACCGAATTGACTGGCTTACTGAGCATCATACTCACCCACACCTTGCCAGTATTGTTAGCGTCAAATCAAGAAGATTTCTTGCGAACGAATGGTCAGAAGAAACGCGATACTTTATTAGTAGCGTTAAGCATAACGATGCAGAGAAATTTGCTCACTATGTACGTGCTCATTGGGGTGTAGAGAATAATCTTCACTGGAGATTAGATATGGCATTTGACGAAGATCATTGTCGAATTCGTCAAGGATATGCAGATCAAAACATGGCAATATTACGCCACATATCTTTGAATTTATTAACGTCAGATAATGATAATAAGGTAGGTATTAAGATTAAGCGGCAAATGGCAGGTTGGGATAATGATTACTTGCTGAAACTGCTACAAATATTTTAATGCGATTGCCCTGGTTGGCTAATGCGTAACCTCAATGAATACATAGTCAGAGAAGCGAATAAGGAAGATGCCTGCACTGGCAGGTTTTATTCGCTGCCATCCCTAGCGCTCACCCTACGGGCCAGCTAAAGCTGTTCTAATTTATTCCCGATAAATTAGTGGGAAGGCCGATTCAAATCTCAAGCCTGCTTTTACGGCAAGAAGGGATGAAAGTGCGGTATTAGCCTGCATGGCCTATGTCGATTTAAATCCTATTCGCGCCAAGATGGAAACCACGCCAGAAACATCAAAACACACCAGTATTCAACAACGTATTCACGCCTTCATCAAAGGTGAGCAGCCCACAAAACTCATGCGTTTTGTGGGCAATCATAGACAAGACATGCCTAAAGGCATTGCTTACAGCTTGATTGATTATTGTGAATTAGTGGATTGCACAGGCCGCTGTATTCGAGACGATAAAGCAGGTTATATAGAGCAACACCATAGCCCCATTTTAGCGCGCCTCGGCCTCGACTCAGAGCAGTGGTTGACTCTCACTACCGAGTTTGAACAACACTTCAGTACCGCTGTAGGTAGTGAGCATATGTTACAACAATTCAAACATCACACAGACCATCAACGTATACGAGGTATGGCAAAGGCCAGAGTCTTACTTCAACACGCCTGAACAGTTCAGCATCACACACATTCAAAGCTACCTTCACAACCTGTGCTCAATGGCGTTGCCTGAAATTTGAGAGGGAGGAATGATTTAGCTGCTTTCAACACGCCACATCCCCAAAAAGCTCAGATTTCGAAATTTAAAATCAAAGAGTCAGAACATACCCATCACTTTATGCTTGTTGATTAGGCTGTGATTGGGTACTTTATTACTTTGGGTGATGAGATGGACGCTCCCTATTACGGCGTCAATGCGCCAAAATAGTAGTTTCAACCAGACTATTTACATAGGGAACATCCAAGATGAAGCTTAGAACAATTACTATCGATTTAGCAAAGACTGTATTTCAGGCTTGTGGCGTGAATGAGCGTATGAAACCGCAGTTTAATACGCGCTTAAAGCGTGATCAGTTGCTTGACTTTATCCGTCAGCAAGCGCTTACGATGGTGGTGATGGAGGCCTGTTATTCATCCCATTACTGGGGCCGCGAAATGGCTAAATTAGGCCATGATGTAAAGCTTATCCCTGCTCAACACGTTACGCCTTTTGTACGGGGCAACAAGAATGACCACAATGATGCGTTTGCAATAGCAGAAGCCAGTCAACGTCCATTTATCCGTTTTGTGCCGATTAAAACCGAGCACCAGCAAGAAATCTGCTGTTTACACCGTATTCGTGAACGGCTTGGTAAAAACAAAGTCGCGTTGAGTAATCAATCCAGAGGGCTATTAAGTGAGTTTGGGGTGGTATTTCCTTGTGGCCACGCAGCATTCTTACATGGCTTAACCAGTATCATTGATAACCCTCAATACAGCCACCGATTACAAGATATGGTGATTGATATGTTGAGTGAATATAAAACCACAATTAACCGCTTGAAGCGTATTGAAAAACAGTTAACCGAATTTGTCGACGGCTGTGAAAGCGGTAGGATATTGCTCAGTATTCCCGGCATAGGCGTCATTAATGCCTCAGCGTTTTTAGCCTCTATTGACAAAGGCCAGGCGTTTAGTAGCTCCAAAGAATTTGCGGTGTGGTTAGGGCTCACGCCCAAGCAACACGCCTCAGGCAACATCAGTAAAATGGGCGGTATCACCAAGCGAGGCGACCGCTACTTGCGTAAGCAACTGATACACGGTGCCAGAGCCCTGGTCAGTCGTGCACCTAAAAGTAGCGACCCGTTAGCCCTATGGGCCATGAAACTTCGCGTCACAAAACCATTTAATAAAGTAGCAGTCGCGATGGCCCACCGCCTTGCCCGGCTGATATGGGTATTGCTCACACGTCAAGAGCACTATCGCGCAATGCCGGCTTCTTTAGAGGTCAGTGCTTAATATGAAACCCTTTACGTTATCCCTGTTTAGCTCAATTCCGATCAAGACAAAGGCTTTAAGCCTGTTTGGGTGTTGTGGAAGGCAAGACACGGGATAACACCTAGTTTACCCACCCCGCTAGTCATAAAATGATGAAGAAAACGGTCTATCCTACCTCATCAAAGCCAGACCAGGACACGGATAATAATCCGAATGGGTGTTTTAAAGGCGATAAGGTTCGGAGTTCATCAGAGGCCAGTGTTGATAAAACCAACGCTAATAAAGAGCCTGAATATATGTCAGAACTAACCACTTTTAGACTGCCTTCAACACAACGGACTAGCGGTAATACACGATTAAAAGAGTCATTCATGCTAAAAATTAGCGCGAAGGGGCAAGTAGTAAGTTGACATCACGGGAGCGTCCATATATGTCTTATTTAGGTTTTATATTTTAAGGAGGAATTTATGCTCAAAGGCTATATATTACTTCTAATTTTTCTATCGTTTGGAGCACAAGCTGGGTGCTCTATTAGTGATGAAATGAGAGAACAAAATAACTTTAAGTATGCGGGTGAAATATCAATAGACGTAAGGTTAATTGAACAAAATTACTCAGTACTGATCTCTGCACCAAAAACACTTAATTCCGAACCGTTTGTTGGTTTTCACTTAGTTGGTGACAGTTTTGAAAACCCTGTATTTGCTGCACCACTTGCCAGCTTTGAAGAAGATGATAAATTTAAAACTTGGTTCGTAATAGACGCCGGTTTAATTCGTAAACACTTAGTTATCACTTCATTTGGAGAGGATTGTGGTTTTGATGTTACAAAGGAAGTTGTCTACCAATGAAATATATAAACAGGCTCCTGAAAAACGCTTCTCAAACTAGTCAGCTAAAGCCAAAGTGGAATCAGTTTAATTCATTTGTTGGATTGGTTGGATTTTTTTCGGGTTTAGCAGTTTGGGTTGGATTGTTGTTATGGATATTGTCTTTTCAATTTGAGATCACACAGCAACCCTTGAATCAATGGCCATATGGCTCAGGTTTTTTAGCTATACCTCTTGGAATCTTGTCGATGATAGTTATAACTATGCCATTAATGCAAATCTTCGCATTTCTTTGTTCAGTTTTCTTGGTTGTAATCGGCAAAATGACGATGTCTCAGGCCAAAGGTTATGCGATAACCAATGAATATCCAAAGGAGTGGTTGAATGTCATATAACAAAAAATTTGAAGACGGACATTTTGGAAGAACGCCAAAACCCCGCCTAAATTGGTGTTAGGTGCTTGATGACATACGGCACACAATGCTACACTTCAACACATGAAAATATTCGATTGGAATCCTGACAAAAACAAGCTCCTAATTGAAGAGCGCGGTATCTCATTTGAAGATGTTATTTACCATCTTCAAATGAGATGCCTATTAGATGATTTGAAACACTCAAATCAGGAAAGATATCCTAATCAGCGCATTTTCATCATCAATATTGAGAACTACGCATATCTGGTTCCATATATTGAAACTGATGAAGAAATTTTCTTAAAAACAGTTATTCCTAGTCGCAAGGCTACCAAGTTATATATAGGTGAAAAGCCATGAATAAAGCAAAATTGGACAAAGAAGAACGAGACTTACTCGATGATTTTGAGAGTGGTAACTTTACTTCTACGCTAACAGAAAGCCGCAAGTCCGAAATCCAAGCATCTGCAGAGAATACTTTCAAAAAAGATAAGCGTATTAATATTCGCCTGTCTGGACATGATTTATCCGCAATCCAACGTCGTGCTTTGGAAGAAGGCATTCCATATCAAACATTGGTAGCTAGTGTTCTTCATAAATATGTATCTGGCACTTTGCAAGATATTACAGCTAATAAGTTTAGCAAGCGGACGCGATAAAACAGCGCCGCTTCTAAAAGCGTTGAGGCTGTAGAATTTCTCCTAAGTAGAACATTTTCATGTTCTTCTTATTACTTTTCAATTGTCTGTTTTTTAACCTTGAACCCCTAGGTTAGCTGTGATCTAATAGATGTTATTCCGCTAGAGATTATATTACTCGGTTATGCCCATGGTTTAATTAGTAGTCGTCGCATTGCCAAAGCCTGCGAAACCAATATTCACTTTATGAGTGTGCATATCGGGTGATGTACAGCCACATTACACGTCTATCGCGGGATTTGTGGCAAAGATGCACGAACAAATTGAACCACTTTTTACGCAAGTCCTAATGATATGTGATGAAGAACAGTTAATTGGACGTCACATGTTTGCCATTGATGGCTGAGGGCCGGCCCGCTACGAGATAAAGTCAAATGCCAGTAAAGAATGGAGCGGCAAATTCGAAGAGCTTGCGCGTAAAAAGGCCAAATTAGAGCGTGCCAGTCAACGTATTGTTGAGCGTCATCAAGCGCAAGATGGTTTAGGTGATGAGCTGGTTGTTCACGATTTAAAACAAAAAGAAAAGCTGGATAAAAGTGCCGATAAAATCACAAGTTTTTTAGCTACTCACCAAGAGAAAACAGGCAGTAAAGGTAAGCCGGTAAAAAGTAATATTACTGACCCAGACAGCGCGAAAATGGCCTACAATTGCTCCTGCATGATAGGCATATAGTCCATCCATGGACAAAACAACGTCAAAAGGCACTATCCAAGGCTACAACGGGATTGCGATAAACGATGATAAAAGCCTTGGAATGACTACGCGATTTACTGCCGATAGCGGCTTGAACAGTGAAGATAATTTAGCCTTCATGTCCAGTAGCGGCTTCGATACTTATATTGCTGACACTCAGTTTAGAAGCAGAAATCCCCTGTTTAAAGAAAGTGAAACCTACCACACAGAAAAAGACAAGCGTCGCCATAACACCTATTAAAACAATTCTTACCCTCTATTTTTATATTGAAGATCAAATTAAGTAATTCATTGAACCCAAATATGAACTCAGATATCGTTTGTGGATAAACTAAATCAATTTAAAACGAGTTAATCTACAGCCTCGTTATATGCCATAGTGGTAGCGCAGTTGAGCAATTAAAATTGTATCATCTTGCTGTTTATATACGATGCGATGTTCATCATTAATTCGACGAGACCAATACCCTGATAGCCCGTGCTTTAAAGGCTCAGGTTTTCCAATGCCCTCATTTGGTGTTCTTTGGATATCTTTTATGAGTACATTGATTCGTTTGAATATTTTTTTGTCTGTAGTTTGCCAGTATAGATATTGTTCCCAAGCCTTAGTTGAAAAGGTGAGTTTCACTCGATAAGCTCTCTTTGGGTTCCATTGCCAGCTTCAAGTTCGGTAATAGAATCAAGCAAGCTTATAGCATTAGCTGGAGATCTGAGTAGATATGTGGTTTCTTGCATTGCGTTATAGTCTTCTAGAGACATCATCACAACAGGAGCTTCACTTTTACGAGTTATAATAACTGGCGCATGATCATTACAAACATGCGCCATTGTGTTTGCTAAATTTGCTCTAGCTGCTGTATAGCTTATTGCATCCATAGTGGACTCCAAAGTGTTCATGTACGTTTATTTGTACAGTTTAGCGTAATGGCACATAACAATCCAATTAATCCGACCTCAACTCGCTGCGCTCTTTGCGGTGGTTTATTGGGGCGTTGTTACTCCATCAGGCATTGCGGCTTTCTTTAACATCATCCGCGAGCCAGGATTTGATGAGGGATTGATAGGGCATATCTCGTTTATTGGCTTCAGTTTTAAATTTAGGGGTGGTTTAGCCAAGTGTTGGTGCTAAGGAGTTGTTTTGAGTAAAGTCGTAATTTTCGGAAATTCAGGTTCTGGTAAATCTACTCTGGCAACAGAGTTGGCATTGAAAAATCAGTTAGCTCATTTAGACCTAGATACTATTGCATGGAAAGCTAGTAAAACACCGGAACGACAAACAATTTTAGAATCAAGTAAATCGATAAATGACTTTTTGATTGTACATAATAACTGGGTTATTGAAGGCTGTTATGCCGATTTGCTAGAAATTGTTACTTCTAAAGCTGATAAAGTCGTTTTCCTAAATTTGCCAGTTTCCGCTTGTGTGGCAAACGCTAGAAATCGACCTTGGGAGCCTCACAAATATAAAAGCAAAGAGGCTCAGGACGAAAATTTAGATATGCTAATCGATTGGATTTCACAATATACATCTCGTAATGATACATTTTCAAAAGTAGCGCACCAAAAGTTATTTGAAGAATTCCCAGGAAAAAAAACAATGTACGTGTCAAATGAGAGTCGTACATAACAAGGTAAAGCACAATCGCCCACAAAAAGCGCTCGCCCGTGTTTGAGGCTTTAGAAAAAGGTCAGTGCCAAAAAGCTGTAGTGCGCTACGTAAAATATTTATGTTGTTTCATGGTTAAACCTACCTAGATTTAACGAAGCGACAGGTTTATAAGGGCAATGTTGGCTGATTGTTACATTGAATTTTAAGTTGAAGATTATTCTAGCCTCTGGTTATCTATGTATTTAGAGTGGAGTTTCTATGTCTTTTGAGAGAATAATGGGATTGGAGGCTGATGATGAGGTATATCAACAATATCGTGAACATATGATCGCTTTTTTGAGACTGTCATTTTATCTGTTCGACTAATCATTCTCTATTCATTTAAGGTACAAAATCCCATTATTGAGAGTGTTAGTAGCTGGCACTTTAAGAGCCTTTGATTGTTGTTTTTTTATTTAATCAAAACAGGAAAGAAATTAAACAAACTATGTTCCATTCCCTATAGATACTATCAGTAAATGAATGGTGGATATGAGTGACTCGTAATCACTTAGTCACAAGCCTCTAAACAACATATATAAACTCTACTGCAGATCTTGAGCGCTAATTATATATTGTCTACAATAGCGCACTTTTTTTAATTCAGGTCATCAACATGAACGATACTAAATCGCTACCAGACTTACCGGATCGCCTTTCGAGTAATACCAAAAGCCCACATCATGTGGAAGAAATTTTTGAACACAACATAGGTATTTTGTTGAATGGCAAAGAGCGTACCAATGTCGAGGAATATTGCATCAGTGAAGGATGGGTAAAAATCCCTTCTCCTAAAGCGTTGGACCGTCGTGGACAGCCACTTCTCATCACCCTAAAAGGAGTCGTTGAAGCTTTCTATAGTTAAGTCGTTTTGCTCTATGGGTGTTAGACGCGTATATAATTAAGGAGAGGTCGCGCGCTTGTTCCGCGACTTCATCCTGTTTTTGGACTGGCCTAGTGTGGAGGGGGGCTGCTTATATAGTCAATATATTGAAGAGGGCACAGGAGTAGCAGATCGTTGTTGTGACGTACCTTTTTTATCGCCAAATCTGGTGGATACCCCTATTTGTATGCCTTGAGGTCTAAGTCAAAAATAACATTGTTTCGTTTGAAATTTCACAGGAACAATTACTCTCTGCTTGGTTCTTTATTGAATATAGCGAGCAATAAATTATGATAATCGTTAAGGAAGGATGCAATGCATAAGCAAATTTCAATTGTTCTATTAAGCTTTGTTTTTTTGATGGGATGCTCTGGAACCTTGCCTAAATTGGGTGTCATGAGTGATCAATTAACACCATGTCCTAGCACTCCAAACTGTGTGAGTAGTCAAGCAACAGATAAAGAGCATTATATACAGCCCATTCATTTCACTGGAACACCGCAAGATGCACAAGATAGACTGTTACAAATATTAAACACTTTGGAACGAACAGAAATAATAGTCGTTCAGGAAAATTATATCCGTGTAGCCTTTACGTCTAAAATATTCCAATTTGTTGATGATGTTGAGTTTTATTTTCCAGCAACAGACACCGAACACATTATTATAAATTTCAGGTCGGCATCACGTATTGGATATTCAGATCTTGGGGCTAACCAAAAACGAATTGAACAGATTAGAGATACATTTAAAGAATATTAATCGTAATAAGAATATTATAAAAAGTGAATCTACTAGCCAATCATGGTGGGCTAGTTGGGTTTTCTCAAGGTTGCCATTATCTCGTGTTTTAGCTGATTATGGCTTTGTTAGGCTATTAAAGAGCTTTTTATGTGGATAATCCTGATATTTACAACACTACGTTCATCAACATCTTGATACTTAAACAGGCTAACAATAAGGCAAATATCTTTTTCAGTACTTTAACTGGGAGTTTAGTGGAAAACTTCACTCCAACTGGTGCCATTATAAATCCAAAAATAGAAATGATAATCACACTTGGAATATGCACAAAGCCGATAATCGTCTCATTATTAGCCAACTCGGCTGTGCTTATATGACCATTAATTGCATATCCTATCGTGCCAGATATAGCGATAGGAAAACCAATAGCAGCTGAACTACCAATGGCCCGCCGCATTTCTAATCCTCTACTCATTAAATAAGGTACGCTCAACACTGCGCCGCCAATCGCGACTAAGGTAGAAATACTGCCTATGCCAAAACCTGCTAACTGCGGTGGTATCCGCGTTTTTGTTGCAGGAGTGTAGGGTTTGTTAATAAATAATTTTATAGACATGCTAAACATAAATAGCGAAAAAAACATGGCTAGAAATGAGGTGTTGATCATAGGGACCAAGAACGAAATTGATATTGCCCCCACAATAATCAAAGGCACCATTATTTTAATATGAGGCCAGTCAACATTATGGTTTTTATAGTGGCTAAAAGCGCTGGAAAAGGTGGTGGTAATAATTGAGGCCATAGAGGTGCCAAGGGCTAGATGAACGGCATGACTAGGCACGATTTGCGCAGATAAATAGATACTGGTGAGCATAGGCACTAAAATACCCCCGCCTCCAACACCTAATAGACCTGCTGCAAAACCCACTACTATGCCAAGTAGACTCAATTGAATAATGAATTCTATTTCCACTAAATAGTCTCTTATTATTAAGTATTTAACTGTTTAACTAATAGCTAACAAATAGCGTTAAGGCTGGCCGTTATCATAATGGGAACCAAAACTATTTTATTCCTTATCCAAATACAACTTATCGTAAAAGGTATACACCCACTCTGGTTTATAGATAATCAGTAAGGTGATAGTCATGCCATTAAACATCGCTTCAGGGAATAACATTAAGGTGCTCAGAACTAAATAATTGTCTTCAATAATGTGCCAGCTATATATGCCATCAAGATAAAAGTAGCCACTTAATGCCAACATTTTTAGCACTATTGATAATGCACCAGGGATAAAGGCGCAGAGAAAAATATAAATAAAAATATGCCGAGGTAATTTATGAAAGGTCAGGCTATAAATCCCATATGTAAGCGCAATGGGGGCAAGTACCCCCAACAAAAAGTTTACCCCTAACATGTCGATACTTTCTTTGCCAAATATTGTCACGCCCAATAGCGCTAAGGTGGCGCTAAAAATAGCCCAGCGAAAGCCTAATAATAAAGATAAGGCTGACAGCCATAAAAAGTGCACATTTAGCCCATCGTATATGCCCGTTCGAAACATCCACAATATAAATACACAGGCAGCACTACCAAACACTAGGTGCTGGCATTTTTTGTCTGATATTAATTGAGAAAATATTAGTTTTTTACTGACAAAAAAGCATATGACTAAGCTGAGTAATCCTGCCATTGTTTGTATATCAGTAAAGTATGCGGTGTGTTCCATCGTTAATTACTCAATGTCTTTTTTTTCCCTGTATTATTTAAAGACAGACCAAATAGGTGCATGATCAGAGGGTTTTTCGATACCTCTTAACTCATAATCTACATCGGCTTCTTTTAACATGGCATGTAACTTTGGGGTGGCTAAAATCAAATCTATGCGCAGGCCACGGTTGTCGTTAAAACCTTTTGAACGATAGTCAAACCAGCTGTATTTCTGTGACTCTTGTGGGTACATATCACGGAAGCCATCGGTAAAACCCCAGTCAATGAGTGTATTCAACCATTCACGCTCTTCAGGTAAAAAGCTACACTTTTTAGTTTGTAGCCAGCGTTTGCGATTGGGCTCACCAATGCCGATATCCAAATCGGTATGTGACACATTGACATCGCCCATCACAATCACATTTTCTTCAGGGGTATGATATTCGTTTAGATAACTCATCAAATCTTGGTAATATTTGCGTTTAGCAGGGTATTTAGTTTCATGAGTTTGGTTTTCACCTTGGGGGAAATAACCGTTTAACACCCGCACTGTTTCGCCATTGTCCATAGGGTAACTCACCATGATCATTCGACGTTGTGCCTCTTCGTCATCACCTGGGAAACCGTATTGCACGTCTAATGCTGGCTTCTTGCACATCATTGCCACGCCATAGTGGCCTTTTTGCCCATGAAAATAGACGTGATAACCCATGGCTTCAACATCGGCAATGGGGAACTGGTCGTTATGTACTTTGATTTCCTGCAGGCCAATAATATCTGGATGATGTTTGTCGATTAACGCTTGTAATTGATGTAAACGAGCGCGTATGCCATTGATGTTAAAAGAAACGATTTTCATTGTGAGGATCCAAAGGAAATATAAGAGCTCGGCAACCCATGTTGCCATTGCATATTATGGTATCAAGAACTTTTACATAGCTAAACCTACATTTAGCTATATCTCTTCGGAATATGTCTTTGGCGTTTATGAGGTGGCCGTTGATAATTTTTTCTATCGATTTCGGGTAAGGTTATGTCTGGATGTTTTACAGAATGATAGTTAATTTGAGTCAACAGATGATCAATGCAATTCAGCCTGGCTGCTTTTTTATCGTCAGCATCGACTACAAACCACGGACTTTCAGCGGTATCGGTGTGTTCAAACATATCGTCTTTGGCTTGGGAATATTCAACCCATTTACTACGAGAGGCGAGGTCCATATCAGAAAACTTCCAGCGTTTTATTGGGTCAGTCAATCGTTTCGCGAAACGTTTTTCTTGCTCTTCGTCAGAGACTGAAAACCAATACTTGATCAGGGTGATACCTGATTTTATCAAGGTATCTTCAAACGCTGGGCAAGTACTTAAAAATTCTTGGCACTCTTGCTCAGTACAAAAACCCATGACTTTTTCCACACCAGCACGGTTGTACCAACTACGATCAAACAAAACGATTTCACCAGCAGCAGGAAGATGGGCAACGTACCTTTGAAAATACCACTGTGTGGTTTCTCTTTCGGTCGGTTTAGTTAAGGCCACAATACGCACCACTCTGGGATTCAGCTTGGCAGTGATGGTTTTGATAGCACCGCCTTTACCCGCTGCATCTCTGCCTTCAAACAGCACCACAATTTTTTGCCCTGTTTGTTTCGCCCATTCTTGTAATTTGGCGAGTTCAATTTGCAGCTGAATTAAATGTTTTTCATATGTAGATTTTTTCATGAGAACGATAAATATCTGTTATAAAAATGAAAGACTTTGATAGACTAAAACCTTAAATCATTGGCTTCAAGAAACATACTTTATTTATGCTGTATCTGATTCAGTCAAACAAAATGGAATGCTTAGCTGAGAGTTTAATCAGTTGTTTGCAAGAAAGCGCAGGTCAGGGCATATCGGTATTTGATTCAGATCAAATATTGGTGCAAAGCCCGGGCATGTCCCAGTGGTTAAAAATTCAAATCGCTGAAAACTTGGGTATTGCGGCAAATATCGATTTTCCGCTGCCATCAAGTTTTATTTGGCAGTTGTATCAACAACATGTAGCAAACTTACCTGAACAATCTGCCTTCACTAAACCCAATATGACATGGAAACTCATGTCGATATTGCCCACTATGCTGGAGCAACCCGAATTTGCCGCTATCGAACAGTATTTGTCGGACTCACAACCCCTTAAGTTGTATCAATTAGCGGGTAAAATTGCTGATGTCTACGACCAATATTTGGTGTATCGACCCGACTGGATCATCCATTGGGAAGCTGGCCATAATGACTTGCCCGATGAACAGTCTAATAATAAAAGTATCTGTGAGTCTCATCCTTGGCAATCCATTTTATGGCGCGCTTTGGTAACCAATAGCGAGGCTTTAGGTGAGTCAGCTTTTCATCGAGCCAATTTACATCACACTTTGCTTGAAGCCTTACATACTCAAGACAATCGTGATGATCAGGCTAACACCGTAAAACCGCTTATGGTGTTTGGTATTTCCGCTATGCCCATGCAACAACTAGAAGTACTCAGCGCCTTGGCTGAAACACGAGATGTGCTGATATTCTGGTTTAATCCTAGCCAGCATTATTGGGGCGATATAGTCGACAAAAAAACCCAGGCAAAAGCCCAACTAAAAGCCATAGATAATACTGAATCAGGTGGTGTTGAATTTTTGGATATAGGTAATCCATTACTGGCTTCTTGGGGCAAGTTAGGCCGAGATTATCAAGATATGTTGCTGGGCTTTGAGTTACAGCAACAAGACGACTTTGTGGATATTCAGCCCGAATGTTTGCTGCAGCATATTCAATCTGATGTGAACCATTTACAGTTTAGAGCCACCGCAGATGATCTAGACGCCAGCGAGTTATTGTCCAATGGCAAAGCTTATCCAAAAGTTGAAATTGCTCCGACAGATCGCTCTTTGCAAGTGCATGCCTGTCATTCCAAAGTACGTGAGCTAGAAATTCTCCACGACCAATTATTAAAACGTTTTAACGACAACCCCGATTGGCATCCTGGTGATGTGATTGTGATGATGCCCGATGTTGCCACTTACGCACCTTTTATCGAAGGAGTGTTTGGTGCGGTAGATAGCAAGTTGGCTATTCCTTATGCCATATCAGACCGTAATGTGGGTCAGGTATCACCGTTGTTGAGCAGCTTTTTACAGCTGATGAAATTGCATCAAAGCCGACTCACCTTATCTGAAGTGTTGTCGTTGCTTGAAGTGCCAGCCGTGCAGCGCAAGTTTGCAATCGATGCACAAGAATTTGAATTATTACAACATTGGTTAACCGATGCCGGGGTGCGTTGGGGCTGGGATGAACAAGACAAGCAGCGCTGGGATCTGCCCCCTGAAAAGCAAAATACCTGGGTGTTTGGTTTACAACGATTGTTAGCCGGTTATGCCATGACAAGCACCGAGTTGTATCAAGGTAAACAAGAATTGATTGCGGCTTATGCTGATATCGAAGGCCAGCAAGCAGTGGCTTTAGGAAAGTGTTATCAGTTTACCGTTGCACTGTTAAAGGTGCTGGCGTTTTGCCAACAGTCACAAAACATCGAACACAAAGTTGCACAAGCCCTTGAGTTGTTAGCTGAGTTATATGACGCAGATGAAACTGAACAAGCCGACATGCTCATTCTTCGGGAAACCCTCGAAAAAATGTTAGTCCACAGCCACCAATATACCCAAGAGATTGATCAAGATGTGTTTGTCAGTGAGCTACAACAAAATATTCAGGAAAATGGTGTAGGCCAGCGGTTCTTAGCAGGTTATGTGAATTTTTGTACTTTGATGCCAATGCGCAGTATCCCCTTTAAAATGGTATGTTTGTTAGGCATGAACGACAGCGACTATCCACGGCAAAGTGTGCCTATGGGATTCGACTTAATGCGTTTGGCGACCGCAAAACGTGGTGACAGATCCCGCAGGTTAGATGACCGATATTTGTTTTTAGAAGCATTGTTGTCGGCCAGAGAACAACTGTATTTTAGTTACCAAGGATTTAGTCAAAAAGACAATAGCCCCATGGCCCCTTCCATTTTGCTCAGCGAATTAATGGAATATTGCCAACAAGGTTTTTGTTTGTCTGGGCAATGGGTTTTGGATGTGGAAGACACCGAGAAAAACCTGCTTGCCCATTTAACGGTTAAACATAAATTGCAGCCCTTTCATCAGGCCTATTTCGAGATTAATGGAGAAGCTGAGTCTTATATTAGCTTTAACCAAAAACAACAAGCCATTGCCGAACAATTACAACAAGCTTCCCATGCATTGATGTTTAACAACGCTGCTTTGAGTCAATCATTAGAGCAAACCACACAACTTGAACTTGATGCCCTGATCCAGTTTTACCAAAACCCCGCCAAAGTCTTTTTTATTCAACGTTGGCAAACCCGTTTTTACCCACTAGGCCAACAAAATAGCGATGAAGAACCTTTTGCCTTTGATGGACTTGATAGATACCAAGTCAACGAAAGATTGGTTCAGCACGCTTTGGATACGCAACGCAACGCAACACCAGACACAGCAACAGAACCCCTAAATAAGCCACAAAATATTAACCTGGGTTTATTAAATGAACTAAGAGCCGAAGGCAAATTGCCACCAGGAAAAATAGGGGAATTGGCACTAAGGCCATTAACCAAACAAAGCACTGATCTAGCACAACAAATATCCCAGTTGAGTCAATCGATTAACACACCACAAAGTGTTGATATTGAATTGCAGATTGATGACCTTACTTTGTTAGGTCGTGTGGATAAGCTTTATGGGCAAGACTTAATACTCTGGCGAACCGGAAAACTCAGGGCTAAAGATCGTATCGCTTTGTATTTACAATGGCTTTGTTTGTGTGCAGATTCTTCTATAACAGCCTCTAAAATAACACTCAACCAGGCGCATTTTATCAGCACCGAAAAATTGTATTCATTGCCTGTTGTTGATAAAGAAGCAGCCTTACAGCAACTTGCTGTTTGGCTTGAATATTGGCAGCGCGGTGCGGATCAGGTACTGCATTTTTACCCAGAAGCTGCTTGGCAATGGGTAACCAGTCAAGACGTAAACAAAACATTGAATACATTTAAAGGCAATGACTTTGCTGCAGGGGAGGGCACAGAAGCCCATATTCAAAGGGTTTGCCCAGATTTAGCCGAACACTTTGAAAACTTTAGTCAAATAGCAGAAGTCTTACTTTTACCCCTAGTCGCATTAGGTGAAGCAAAATGAGCCGCACTTTCATTCCTGATGCCAATATTCCTCTCAATGAAATCACCCCAGTGAAATTGGCGACTATGCAACCTCTAAATACATTCACTTTCCCTTTGTCTGGCGCATCACTGATTGAAGCCAGCGCTGGCACCGGTAAAACCTTCACCATAGTCAATTTATATATTCGACTGTTACTCGGCCATGGCTGTGAGCCCTTAGGCGTCGAGCAAATATTAGTGGTGACTTTTACCAATGCCGCCACAGGTGAATTAAAAGAACGTATTCGCCAACGATTGCGACAAGCTTATTTAGATTTTTTTGCTAAAGCTAGCCAAGACGACTTTATTCAACAGCTTATCGACCAAAGTGACAATGTTGAACTCGATTGCCAGCGACTTGCCTTAGCCAGTAAACAAATGGATGAAGCGGCGGTGTATACCATTCACGGCTTTTGCCACAAAGCGCTCACCGAACATGCGTTTGAAAGTGGTGCTATGTATGAGCAGAGTTTTATTTTAGATGAAAGTGAATGGCTAAAAATGGCTGCCGAAGATTATTGGCGTAAACATGTGGTGACTCTGCCACAGCATACTTTGCAGTTACTGTTAAAACATTGGTCTACACCTGATGCCATGCTTAAAGGTATTAGTCGCTTGCTGAGTCAGCATGCCACGCCTTATCAAACTGCAGATATTGACTCAGCCATCAAAAGTGTTAAGCAATACGCAGAGCAAGTTGCCAAGCTTAAACAGTGGTGGTTATCAAATGACATCAGCCAACAACTCAGTAAGGCTAATTTAAATGGTCGTGCCAAATTGGGCAAATTGCCAACCCTGCAAGATATGCAGGCATTTTGTAAAACTGACTTATTACAAATTGATTTTGATAAGACTGGCTGGCAGTTGTTTTCTCCCGAACAAGTGGCCAAGGCCGCAAAGAAGGGCAGTGAGGATTTATCCCACATAGATTTTAGCCAGTTTGAACGCCTACAAAGCATGTTACTGGGTTGCCAACAAAATTTAATCTTGGCCTTTAGTCAACACGCTATGTCGGTGGTGTCGGCGAATCTTGCATCACACAAACAAATGTTACATTTGTTATCGCCCGATGACTTATTGCTGGGTTTACAACGCGCTATAAGCCAACAAGCTGGCTCTGATGACAAAGTTAACGCTTTGGCTAATACCATTCGACAAAACTACCCAGTCGCTTTGATTGATGAATTTCAAGATACCGACCCAGTGCAGTTTGAAGTATTCCAAGGCATTTACGGCGCTTCTAATGAAGAGCCAATGTTAGGTATTAGCTCAGAGACTCGTTCTTATATTAGCTCAGGAGCTAGTTCTGATATTAGCTCAGAGACTCATTCTGATGTTCGCTCAGGGCTGTCAAAAGCCTGTTGGATCATGATTGGCGACCCAAAACAGGCTATTTATGCCTTTCGGGGCGCAGACATTTTCACTTATATTAAAGCCAAAGACTGGGTTGATCATAAGCGGCATTTTACTCTGGCCACTAACTGGCGTTCAGCGCCAAAACTAGTCAAGGCTATCAACCAGTTATTTGAAAGTAGCCGAAAAGGTTTTTTGTTTGAACAAAGCATTCCTTTTTATCCGGTACAAGCTGGGCGTGATTTTGCTGGATTAACTATTGAAGGTGAAGCGGTTCACAGTTTAGACTTTCAGCATTTATGCAGCGAACAAAACTTGCCTATATCCGCCAGTGATGCCTCTACTCAATTAGCCATTGCTACGGCCAATCAAATATCACACTGGTTGCACCTAGCCCAAACAGATCAAGCGCAAATACAAAACCGTGCTATTACTGCTTCAGACTGCTGTGTATTAGTGCGTAATCGTAACGAAGCACAAGTGATCAAACATGCTTTGTCTGCTGTCAATGTTGCTAGTGTATTTTTAGCCCGCAAGAGTGTCTTCGCTACACCCATTGCAGTGGACCTATTTAGGTTACTCAAAGCCCTTAGCCAACCCACAGACGAGCGGTTATTAAAAGCGGCGTTGATGAGTGAGTTGTTCACCTTTGATGCTCAGCAGTTAGATAATTTGTTTAACGATGAGTCCAGCTGGCAAGAAGTGTTAGAACAACGTTTTTACTGGCATCAAACCTGGCAAAAACAAGGTTTGATACGTGCAATAAACCAAGTGTTGCAACACTTTGATGTGGAACAAGGTTTGATCAAACATCAAACTGACGGTTTAAGGCGAGTGACTGATTTGCGCCATTTAACTGAATTATTGCAACAACAAAGCTTGCAGTTAGTGGGTGAAGCACAGCTTATTCACTGGTTCGAAAGTTGTTTGTTAGAGCCTGACCACAATAACGATGGTCAACAAATACGCTTAGAAAGTGACGCCAATTTAGTGCAAATCATTACCTTGCATTCATCCAAGGGGTTAGAGTTCCCCTTAGTGTTCATTCCTTTTGCCAGCAGTTATAAAACAGCGCAACAAGCCTTGTATCACAATGAGCATCAGCAGCTTGAGGTAGATTTTTTAATACAAGAGCAAAACTTACAAAAAGCGGACTTTGAGCGTTTAGCCGAAGATATCCGTTTGTTTTATGTGGCCGTAACCCGTGCTGTTTATTATTGTTCAATTGGTGTGTGGAATATCAGCTTAGGCAAAAGTAAAAAAGTATCTGGCTTTGGCCAATCGGCCTTGGGCTGTTTGTTGATGTCGTCCAAAGACGAGCCTGAAACTGATCCAGAACTCACCATTACCGATCAGCATATAGCGCAACGTATTCAGGCCTTAGCTGCTAAGTGCGATTTGTCTTATCGCACTTTTATTCAAGTTCAAAGCGCAACCCCACAGGGAGGCATAACACAAAATAGTGAAGCCAAATTACGTCAACTTAAGGCCTTACAACTAACAAAACCTGTAAGCAGAGCTTGGCGCCTTACGAGTTATTCGGCCATTAGTAGCCAGCAAGTGCATTTGGATATGCCTGCGCCGGGACAAGATGAAGGCCAAGACCAAGTGTTACACCTTGTGCAGAGTGAAGAACTTGCTGAGCAATCATCACTCAATTCTGAGCTGACGCAAAGCCCCTTTAGTTTTGAGCGCGGAGCTAACGCCGGTTCTTTTTTACATGGTGTCTTAGAAAATATTGATCTGCAAAAGCCTGAGCAGTTAGCTAAGGTGATAACCCAGCAATCGACTTGGTTTGGTATAAGTGAAGAATGGCATGGTTGTTTAGAAAACTGGTTAACAGAGGTATTGCTTGCGCCTTTCAGTGCGCAAGCAGAAACCGCTATGGAAACACCAACGCAAACACCAACGCAAACACCAACGCAAACACAAACACTCGTCATCAGTTTGGCGCAGTTATCTGCTAAACAAGTCAAAGTGGAGATGGAGTTTCATATGCCTTTGCATGAAGTCAAGGTAGGCGACTTCAATCGCATCATCAATCAGTATTCAAAACAATATGCACGTGATTACCAGTTCGAGCAACTTAACGGCATGATAAAAGGTTTTATCGACTTAATGTTTGAATATGACGGCAAGTTTTATGTGGCTGATTATAAATCTAATCATTTAGGTGATAGTTATGAGCACTATCACTATTCAGCCATGGAAGAAGCTATGACAGGCCATGATTATCACTTACAAGCCATTCTGTATACTTTGGCTTTACATCGCTGGTTAAAACATAAACTGCCTAATTATGATTATAAAACGCATATTGGCGGTGCTTATTATTTATTTATACGGGGCATGAGCCAAGCAACACCAGGCAATGGTGTGTATTTTGTTTTACCTGAACTATCGATGATCCAAGCATTAGATGATTTGTTTTTGGGTAAACCGCCTGCAAAAACTCACCAACCCAGCGCCGAACATCAGCCTGATAAAAAACCGCAACAACAAGGACAGTTAGACTTATGGTAAGCCACTTATGTTGATGCAAGTTCAAAACAACCCAGAGTTACAATACGGTCTTGAGCAGTTGCTTAAGATGGCTAAAATTCGTGCCATCGATATGGCATTTGCAGATTTTGTTTATAGTGAAGAATCAGCCTTAGAAACCACCGCGACATCCCCTAGAGAATGTTTAACCATGTTGGCTGCCTATGTGAGCGCCCAATCGGGTGCACAACATAGCTGTATTGACTTAGAGCGTTTAGGCCAACCGTTTGTAGGTGTATATCATTTTCCAGAAGTGAAAATACTGCTGAGTTATATAGAAAATGCAGGTACTTTCGCGAATGTGGCTACAACGGGTATTAGCTTAGATGAAAACACCGCAAAGCCGCTAGTGTTGCAAGGTGGCAAACTCTATTTACAGCGATATTGGCAATACGAGTCACAACTAGCCGCTATCATCAGTGAAAAGTCGACTAAAGCACTAGACTTGGATGTGGCTGCTGCACAGAATTTACTAAGCGAATTGTTTGATAATGCTGATACACAAATACTAGATTGGCAGAAAGTAGCGGTATGTATTGCCGCAAGCCAAACACTGAGTTTTATTACCGGTGGCCCGGGCACAGGTAAAACCACAACAGTCACAAAACTGTTGGCGTTATTACAAGGACTCGCCGCTAAAAAAGGCAAAACCCTCAACATACAATTGGTCGCGCCCACAGGCAAAGCCGCGGCAAGATTGACAGAGTCCATCAGCGCAGCAAAACTAAAATTACCTACTGCTTTACAAGCGAACCTGCCCGAACAATGCCAAACCATTCATCGATTATTGGGTGCTAGGCCACAAAGCCCGTATTTCAGAGCAGATGCCAATCATCCATTACATTTAGATGTATTAGTGCTTGATGAAGCCTCAATGGTGGACTTGCCGTTAATGGCAAAACTATTCGCTGCATTGCCAAAGCATGCTCAGGTTGTTTTGTTAGGGGATCAAGACCAACTCGCCTCAGTCGAAACGGGCAGTGTGTTATCTGATATCTGCGCCGCCAGTCATTTTCAAAGTGGCAACCCCGATAATGCTTATATGGCCTATAGCGACACTATGCAGTTGCACTTAACCAAGTTGCTCAGTGTATCCACTGTTACCAGTCAGGACATAGTGACTACTGAAACGACAAATCAGAGCGTTATTCGAGACAATGTGGTGAGGTTAGTTAAAAGTCATAGGTTTAACGAAAAAAGCGGTATTGGGCAATTGGCCAAGCAAGTTAAAGCAGGGCAGATTAATCAGAGTTTTAGCTTATTAAACGCTGAGCAATTCACTGATATAAATTGGTATCAACCTACCCAAACTTCATCCCAAGCAGTGGCCAACGAAATACTAAAAACACTGATCACTAAACTGTTGCCGATTTATCAACAATATATTCAAGCCATACATCAAGGTGATTTACGCCAGGCGTTTAAATATTTACAGCAACAACAAGTGTTATGCGCCCAAAAAAGCGGATATTGGGGTGTTACCCAGCTAAATATTTTGATCGAGAGCGAATTGCACAAACAAGGACTGATTGATAACAGCAAAGATTTCTATACTGGCAGACCCGTAATGCTGTCAAAAAATGACCACCAGCTAAAGTTATTTAACGGTGACATAGGCATAGTGATGCCAGACCCCAACAATGTATCTTTAACTAAAGTATGGTTTGTCACACCAGAAGGCGACCTAAGAGGATTGTTACCCAGCCGCTTACCTAGTCTAGAAACCTTATACGCCATGACTATTCACAAAAGCCAAGGCTCAGAATTCGAGTCTGTTTATTTATGTATGCCACCCATCACACCCAATAATCAAGGCAGAGGCCTAAATCGAGAATTGATATATACAGGGCTTACTCGAGCGAAAAAGTACTTTATGTTGTTTGCAGAGCCTAAAGCCTTGAGTCTGAGTTTAGGGCAGCAATGTATTAGGGGCAGTGGTTTGGCTGAGAGGTTAATGAAGCAACATATTTGAATACATCAGAAAGATGTCTCGTTTATTCATTTGGCGTAATCAAGCAGTCTAGGGCAATCGTCATCCTTAGTCGTCTGCAATATTGGCGTCATCCGTCAGTAAGCCAGAATAAACGCCCTTCATCGCCAGTAACTCCTGATGGCTGCCTTGCTCTACAATTTTTCCTTGGTTGAGCACCAAAATTTGATCTGAGTGGCGAATGGTACTCAAGCGGTGAGCAATCGCGATTACGGTCTTTTCCTCAAACAAACGCCCAATAGCCTTCTGGATCAGACTTTCGGTAATGGAGTCCACTGAACTGGTGGCCTCATCCAACATCATCACTTGCCCGCCTTGGGCTACTGAGCGGGCAAAAGAAATAAGCTGAGCTTGACCTGCCGACAAGTTACTGCCGCTGTTTTTTAACTCAAATTGGTATTGACTCGGCAGCCCTAAAATAAAGTCGTGTGCATAAACGTATTCTGCGGCGTCTACCACAGCCTCGTCACTGATTTCGTCGACGCCAAGGGAAATATTAAAATGGATATTCTGCTCAAACAGAAACACGTCCTGCTGCATCAGAGAAAACAAGTGCAACATTGTCTCTTTGGGTATGCTCGACAGCTCAATGCCGTTCAGAAGAATGCTGCCTTCATAGTCCATATAGGTTTTGCTCATGATGCGGATGATGGTTGACTTGCCAGATCCGGTTGTACCCACCAAGGCCAATTGCTGACCCTTATTGAGTTTAAAGGACACATCATCCAAAACGTAGGGGCCTTTGCCGCCATAACGGAAACGTACATTTTTGAATTCGAGGGATTCAAAATTAATCAGTTTATCCTTTAGTGTTTCTGGTGGTAAAAGGGTGCGTCCGTCCTCTTCGAGGCCTTCCACAAAAAGTTCTTCTATGTGCTCAAAGGCCGCAAAAGAGCGCTGTATGGAGGCTATCTGCGATGTGAAATCCCGTAGCGGTACAAACACTTTTTCTAACGTATTGATGAAGGCTATCAAGACGCCAAGGCTGACGACACCCGCCAGTACCTTTCCTGAGCCATACCAAATAATCAGTCCGATAGTGATGCTGGTGATACCCGTTATAATCGAAAACAAAGTGGCATCGTATTTATTGGTTTTTAATTGGGCACGCAGGAAGTCTTCGGTGTAACCGTGATATTTAGATTCCACCTCTTCCTCGGCGCCATACAACTGAACGGTTTTCACTCCCAACAAACACTCTTGCAAAAAGCCGGTGCCTTTAGCCAAAGATGAGCGGGTGATGGCATACATTTCACGGAGGCGATTACGCACATATTGGGTCAGCATTAACACTGGAGGAAACACCAGCAAGATCAACATGGCCAATTGCCAGTTGATAAAAAACATAAAGATCAGCACCGCCAAAGTATTGATGGAGTCTTTCACCAAACTCAACACGCCTAGCACAAAAGATTCACCGATCACTTCGAGATCGCTGGTCAATCGCGACAAGGTGACACCTGTGGGGGTTTTATCATAGTAGGTTCTGGGCAGTTTCAAAATGCGCTCAAACAAGGCCATACGCATATCGAATACAGCTTTCTGCCCGGTCAAACGCAAGCAGTAGGTGTAGAATGCATCGGCAATGTAATTGACTACTAATACCACCAGCATGAAGGTAATCAGTACCATCAGCCCAGCGTATTTACCTGGCGTGAGGTGCTCATCAATCACTTGAATCACCAGCCACGGAAACAACAAGTTGGCTGCCACCGATATCGGCATCATCAGTAATCCTATTACGGCGGTTTTTTTGTAGCGTGAAGCGTAGTGGAAGAAATGTTTGAGGTATTGGAGATCAGGAGATTTAATCATGCTGCGGTCTCCGTCTCATGTTGCTGTAATTCCCAGGTCTCGCGGTAATAGCTGCACGACTCAAGTAGTTGAGCATGAGTACCACGAGCGATGATTTCACCCTGTTCCAAGACCAAAATCTTGTCCATGTATTCCAGCGCGCTGACTCGGTGAGACACCACCAACAAACTCTGCCCCTGAATGCGATTAAATACCCCTTTAAGAATGGTCCGTTCGGTTTCGTAATCCACTGCCGACAACACATTGTCCATAATGATGAGGTCGCTGGGTGTAAGCAGCGCCCGGGCAATACTCAGACGTTGCTTTTGTCCGCCCGACAGCATGATGCCTTTTTCACCCACTAGGGTTTGGTCACCGGCGCCAAAACGTTGCACATCTTCGTGTAACTGGCTGAGTTCGAGCACCTGATCTACGTCGAGATCATCAGCGCCTTGGCCTTGTTGTTTGACGCCGAATTTAACATTCTCAGAAATCGTATCGGAAAACAGAAAAGGGTCTTGGGTAATGGTGCGCACATAACTGCGCCAATCCTGACGAGACATCAGCGTAATATCTTTGCCACCCCAAAAAATTTGCCCCGTATCAAGGGACAAGTGGTGATTTAAACAATTCACTAAGGTACTTTTACCCGAACCAATGCTACCCAAAACGCCGACTTTCTCGCCAGATTCAACTGAGAAACTCAGATCTTTTAGCACCCACTCATTATTTTCACCTGTAGCGTTGGGGTAGCGGTAACTGAGATTTTGTACCAAGAGGGTCGACCCCTGTAAGGAGGATTTTTCAGCGTCGCTCATTCTCAACATATCATTGCTTGGCACCTCGTTATTGAGAATGCTCTGCACACTATCAATACTGATCATGCCCATTTGATAAACCGTGGCAATTCGCCCCAAGTGCATCAATGGAAGGGCTAGGAGTACGGAGTAGGACAAAAAAGCGGTAATTTGACCAATTGTTAGCTTTGCCTGCAAAAGATAATAACCGCCGAGTCCTAAAATTAGCACCTTCATAAAATGGTTGGCGTAATCCAGAATAGGCATAAAGAAGGTTTGGATTTTGGCTATTTGCATCGTGCAATCAAAGAGACGGGCATTGACCCGATTTACTTCGTTGGTGACCCATTCACTCATTTGCTGATTTTTAATCAAGTCGATGCCCGACAAGTAGTTCATCAATTGTTCGGACAAATTCTGCAAACGTATTAATCGCTTTGCATGTAAGGCTCGTAACTTTCTAAAACCAAGCCAGAAAATGACAGAGGCAATCACGATAGGGATCGCAGAGTACATCGTGAGTTGTGGAGAAATTCTCCACATCCAAATCGGCGTTAAAGACAGTGCAAACAAAATATTAAACAGCTGTAAAAAACCAATGCCGTAAAAGAGGCGAATGCCATTGAGGTCATTATTGATTATGGATATCAATTTTCCGGACGCATATTGCTCGTGAAAGGTTGAAGGCAGACGATTTAAACGATGAAACAAATCATTTTTTAAGGCCGCTTCGGTAATTCGACCTGGGTTTAACGAAAACATTCGAGACAGAATACGGATCACCACCATGACCACCGACAGCGCAATCACCCACTGTACGTTTTCAAGCAAACCCTCTTTCGACTTGGTTGTTGATTCGTTAAGTAAATCAACAGCAAGCTGGATGTAGCGCGGAATTTCCACTTGCAAATAATTCACCACAAAAATACACACAATGGCGAACAAATAAGAATATTTGTTCAACATTAAATAGTGAATTATAAATTTTGATTTAGTCATTGCTGTCTGAGCCCTCGTTATAAATCGATGGATATCGCGCAAGGCAAGCATCGATAATCAGCTGTCTTGGGTCTCCTTCTCTACTCAGTTGCGCAAGCAACCATTCAGGCAGGCGAATGGGCTGAGTTTTCACGCCGGGCTTGCGACCACAACCGCTGCGTTTACCGCCATGATCACGGCAAGCTTCATTGGATTTATTGGGCATTTGCATTCACTTTGAAGGGGGAAACCAGAAATGTTTGATAAGTGTACACTTATCAAGTGGTTTTTGCTACTCGGAAACAACGAATACAAGAACTAAAAAATCTTACTGCAATGAAAATGAGTAACACTGTTGTCCATTTTTATATTAATAATTTGAGATAAATAGGGGTAGATCCAGTTATACATAAACTTTAAGCGCCTTATTTGCACTTTAACGGTGCGCTTTTTTAGATGTGCACCAGCTCCTGTAATTTTTCATCCAGCATCATCAGAATGTGTCGCCATGCTAACACGCCAAGCACTTTACCGGCATCATCAACAACTGGGTAATTTTTAGGTTTAGCATTTAACATTTGTTGGGCAATTACTGTTGCTGTTTATACAATGCGGGGCTGATATCAAATTTGGCTTTAAAACATTGGCCAAAATAGGCTTGTGAAGAAAAGCCACAATTGAAGGTGACTTCTTTTGCCGATAAATCAGCGCATAACATGTCTTTTGCTTTCTCAAGTCGGTAGTCTCTCAGGAGTTGATTAAACGGTAATCCATATATACTGAGCAAGCGCCGATTGAGTGTTTTAGCTGACATAGCAAGGTGTTCAGCTAATAAATGTACAGAGAAAGCTTCTTGTGAATAATTAACTTCCAGAGCCTCCACTATTTTCGTCTCTAACTCGGTTTTTGGTTTAACTTTGGCTACCAATAATGACATGAGTGTTTTTTCCTTCATCGCTCGTAATGTTGAGATGAGGTTGGTCAATTTACTCAGTAATAAGTCACTGTTGAAAGGTTTTGTTATGTAGTCATCGGCTAATGACTGATAACCTTCTTTTACGGTGGGTAAGTCGTCTTTTGCTGAAAGGATCACGACAGGTATTGCCCGAAGTTCATCATTATTTTTTATTGCTTGGGTTAGTAGTAGTCCATTAAGGTTTGGCATAACAACATCGGTTAACACTAAATCAGGTAACGACTCTGTTGTTTGTAATTGCTTGAGTGCTTCAGCGCCATCCTCACAAGCAATAACATCAAAATGCTCAATTAAAATGCCGGTGATAAATTCGCGCAACTCCGGATTATCTTCTACTACCATTACTGTCGCTAAGGTTAGGTTTGTGCAGTCGAGTTCGCTAGAATGTTCTAATGGAATACTTGGGGTGGGCTGTTCTACCACTTTTATCGATAGTGCTATTTGAGCCGTCACCAAACCTTGTTTGGCATTGATATCAAAAATACCATGATTTAGATTAGCAATTTCCTGCATGATCGCCAGACCTATGCCATTACCGCTAGTGTTAATATTTTCGCTTCTATTTTCGCTTTTATCTAACCTGACAAATCTTTCTTTGCTAATTTCAGTATCAAATGATTCCGCTTGATTGATCACCTTGAAGCTTAGTTTATTGTCACAAACATCGACACTAATCGCTATTTGCGTGCCTCGGTCTGCATATTTAATGGCGTTACCCACTAGGTTTGTGATGATTAACATAATGCTATCGTCAATAATTTCAACGGTTGGTAACTTAGTTGTATCTGTAAGCTGCAATGTCACGCCATATTGCTCACACAATGAACTTAGCGAGTTAACTTGAATAGGAATGAATTCACGTAAATTAACGGTCTGCACTGCTTTTTTTGTTGCCTTTAATTCCGCAAGTTTTAGGAGTTGTTCAACAAGGGATAATAGTCGTATTGACTGGTTATGCACAACACCGACTCGTTTGTTATGCTCACCTTTTAAAAGCGCTTCGGTATTGCCGATAATAACGGTGAGGGGGGTTCTAAATTCATGAGAGATATTTTCAAACATACGTTGTTTGTCTTGCAGGGATATATTGAGTTCTTTTGTTCGTTGACCAACAAGACTTTCTAAGCGCCGATTGTCACGTTTAATGGCTTTAACTCTTAGGGAATAAATGACAAACATCGTTAATAACAAGCTAAACACATAAAGAGCATAAGCAAGTGGTGTGCGCCAATAAGGCGGTTTCACTTCAATGTTAAAATCTAAACTGTTGATTATTTTATCGTCTTTACTACTGAAAACTTTTATCTGGTGAGCACCTTCAGTGGCGGTAGGAATAGCGAAACCATTAAGTCTATCAAGCACCAGTGGTGTATCAATAATGCTAGGCATTTCAACTTGGTGAGTAATGTGTTGATTAAAAAAATCGACTTGTTCAAAGTCTAAAAAGGCCACCTTTTCATCATATGGGAAAACGAGAGGGCTTTGTAAGCTTGATCCTACAATGGCTCTTGGCTTATTCATTACCATCAACTTTTTGATGAATAGTGGATTTTGCGATAATTCCTCTGGAATAGCTTTAGTCAAATCAAGCCACAACAGCCCTTTAGATAATGCCACCACTAACTGATCGTCAATTAACGCCATCGCACCAAAGTTTTGCGTAGAGTCATCAATAAAATGCCCATTGGCTGCGGTAATGGTTTTAACTGAATTGTCTTTAGGATCATAAATGGCTATTTTGCCGTCTTGGCCAACAATACGTCCATCGGGTAAGGCAATAATAGCGGTCATCCCTGCAACAAATAAAGGGTGACTGGAAACCGACTTTACGATCCCTGTAGTAGGGTCATAGCTACATAACGCTTGGCTAACATACCAAATAACATTATTAGCATCTTGGGTTAAATCCATCATGCCGTCATCACAGCCAGGCGCATTTTTATCAGCTGGATTTAATAAGGTTTGTTTCAAGGACGTTTTATCAAGTTTAATCAAACCGTTTGATGTTGCCAGCAACATATTGCCGCTGTCCAACGTCATAACACCGTAGATATTACCTTGATTTATCAATTCACTTTTGGCTATGGTGCGAACAATTTCGCCGCTTTTGCTCAGCTCAAAAAGTTCACGAAGAGTCGCTACCCAGACACGCTCTGCTGCAAAAGCAAAATCCATAACAATGGTCTGTTGCACTGCCTCATTGTTTGACAGAATAAAGGGTTTAAACGTTGTCTCATTAATAGTTTTGTGCCAAACACCGCCTCCAAAAGAGCCAGCAAAAGCAGTGCCTTGTGGGTCAAAGGCAAACGACAATAGATGATTAGCCCTATTGCCTTGCTCTGCTAAATTAATATGGCTAAGCTCGTTGGTTTCAGCATAGATAATATCTATACCTTCCCCATTATAAGTAAGCCAAACATCCCCATTTTTTGCTTGGTTAACTGAGTAGATACTTTACCCTGTCAAGCTGTTAGCACTTTTATCTGTCATTGAATAGCTAAACGGATTTTCTTTGGGAGAATGAATTCCTCTAACGCCGCCATTAATTGCACCTAACCATACTATTTCATTATTGGGGTCAAAAAAGACTGTTTGATAATCTGTAATCGGTAAGTTTTTTAGATGGTTACCGGATATTTTACTTATTTTCTCATCACAAATGGTTTGTGCCTGGGACATAGTTGCCAGCCAAAAGCAGCCGTTGTTATCAATGGCTAAGTTGTTTATGGCAGGGTAAGGTGCTGACGGGTAGTGCTGTGCAACAATCGTTTTAGTTACAGGGTCAAATTCAAGAATGCCGTTATTTGCAGTGGATACAACAAAGTTATCCTTAAACACTGTTAGGTTAGCAATAATCATATCTTTTTGTTGTAAGTGGATAGCAACCACCTTGCCATTTTTTATCTCTAATAAGCCGCCCGTTCGCAAACCTTTTGAGCTATCGTTAGCCTGAACCGCCACCCATACTGTGCCTTGTTTATCTATCTCAATGGCTTTAATGTCATTACTAGTGACATAGTCACTGATGGCAATTTCTCGCACTTCATCATTCGCTAAATTGAGTGTATATAAGCCATTATCAAATTGATTAAAAATAATTTCGTTATTGGCAATAGCAAAATCATAAACTTTGTACTTAGCTAACGTACTAACAGGCTCAGTTGCTAAAGAACGAGCATTAAATTTAACCATGCCGAAAATACCACCAACATACATGTTGTCATTGTCGTTAGTAATAGAATAGGTATTGGCACTGCCTGTAACTGGCCATATTTTTGTCGCTTTTTTACCATTGTATATGAACAAACCTTCGGTGCTAGCGATCCATAATCGATTGAATTTATCTTGATTAATGTCGTAAATAACCGTGTTAGTGCCACCATTTTCAATGGTTACGCTTTGAATAACTTTAGGGGAAATATTTGCGTGACTCGGGTACCCAATAATACAGCCAATAAGAATAAGGCACACCGAAAATAATCGTGAATGCATAACTAAGCCAATTTGTTGCAAGAGTCCATGCATTTATCTACGCCTAAAATTCAAAACATTGAATGCTATTTAAACAGTTTATTTTGCGAAAGTGTAGTAATTACTTAGTAAGTATTTGATTTTAAATGGATATTAAAGTAAAGTCAAAATATTGATAACAAGCTCTAAAACTCATTTTGTCCAAGAATAGACACTAACTGTCCGAATTCTGATAACACTGTTTACTTCATATCGTTTACTTTTTACTAACTAATTATTCATAGGGTTAAGGGAAGTTATGAATGAAGTAATCAACAACACGGCGTTAGTTCTCAAAGTCGATAGTGCAGAAGCAAGAGCGTTACTTAATACTTTCGAACTATTGCATGAAACCACATCAATTAGGGTTTTAGATTTAGCAAAAAATTTACAATACTCTGAAAGAACCCTAAGAAGAAAATCCCAACAACACTTCGATATTTCCCCTTCTGAATTATTACAAAAAGTAAGATTAAACCAGGCAACCTTACTGCTAAATACCGGCATTAAATGTAGCCAGGTATGGCATCAGGTTGGCTTTAGTTCCCATAGTTATTTCTCTGATTTGTTCAAGGCGCACTATGGGGTGATGCCATCGGAGTATGGGTAGTTGGTGATCCGTTGCACAACAAAATTTATAAAGAATAGTCGGTATAAAACAAAGTTATTTCTATAGGAATGAATATGAAAGTAGTGAATAAATTTCAAAAATTCAAAGTTGCTGTGAAAAGTTTGACACTGTTATTGACGATGTTTTTTCAGTTAACGTATTCGCAGGTCAATTGATTGCAGAAGCGACGGTTACCTTTGACTCAGTTGAATACCAAATTCCTTATTACAAATACTTAGGAACCGATAATGTCGAAAAGCTATCAGTTCCTTTTAAAGATTTTTATATCAAAAAAAATGGCACTAATACTGTTGATTTAAGTCGTGAGTCGGCAGCAAAACTATATGAGGCATCGCAATCGCTAACGTTAATCTCTTATCGGAAATCTCAATATGTAGAGGGCATTGATACCGACTCTAGGCAAGCATTAGAAAGCTATAAAACAGAAGTACTGGAAAGGGATGATGATGGTACTTGGGCAAAACGTATCGGTCTCATTGGGACTTTTGGTGGACTTGCAATTGCTGTTGGCGCAGCTGCTGTTTGTACTGCCACAGTTGTGTGTGCAATTGTAATTATAGGCGCCTTAATTACTGGAGGAACCGGTGTTGGAGGATATGTTAGTGCGACATATTCAAATGCAGAGGTGTTTGACAAGTCTGCACGAACAATAATTATTGTTGAAAGCTATCAGAATAATTTTGAAGTATTTAGAGAAACAAGTGAGTTTTCCAGTTTACTAGGTATTGGATTCGAATTAGAGAATGAAATCGCTGTTAATTACTCTGAATTAGAAAATAGTATTGACTCAATAGAACTGGCCTTTGCTAAATTATTAGGTGCTCATTATGGTTTAACACAGCTCCCTCACATCCCAGAGGTTGACCTTGTTGCGTCTTCGCTTTGGGCGGCAAGCAATGTGGTCGCTTCGCCTCTTAAATTGGATGTCGTAAATGCAGGTGTTAATTCACTGGCCTTTGCTGTTGGGTATGTCTTGGATCGGCAAGCAGAAGGGATGGAGGTAACTGATGAAATGTTCTTATCCAAAATGGAAGATAGTTTCACTACTGCAAATGTTAAAGCTCCTGATTTTTTTCACGAAAACCGCCTAGCTATTTATTCACTAAACTTACTTCAGTTTCAAGCATCGATTGAGCCTAAGGAAACTGTTGATAGAGCCATTTCTGGAGCAATTACGACCTCCCAAGGAAGCCAACTGCGATTTAGGTTTGACAATTACCCTGTTGGAAAAACCTTGAAAGTACAAAATAACACCCAAACCTGGACTTATACCATACCTGACAGTGGTCAGGTATTTCCGGTTATCAATATGGGCAGTGATAATACCGGGATTGACTATCAAGTAACCGATAGCGATGGTTTGGTAATCATAAATACCCAAACCTTTGACACTGTTTTGATTGAAAATACCGTTACAGGCGTACAAGCGACATCACTTAATGATGGTGTCCGTATCACTTACAACAGTGGCTTACCCAGTGGCTATGATGGAGTGATCATCTGCCAAGGCTTGTCAGAACCATCATCGAATTTTAATGGTGATACTGCATTGCCAAATGTTAATGACGGGTGTGGTACAGATTCAATAGTGGTTATGGCTGCTCACGATACTTCAAGTAATTACTTAAATTTAAATCAAGGTGAAATTTATTATTACTCGGTTCAGCCTTATAACCTAGTGCCAGCGACAACCGACCCCGATAATGCCGCATATTATGAAATGGCTACACCAATACAGGTAGCCGCACGACCAAATATTTCAGGAACATTAAAAGGCACGCCACAAAATCATCAAATACCCGATGGTGAATTTACCTCTGCGATTGTTTGGGAGGCTAGTGGTTTTAATCCTTATAGAATTTCAGGCACATTAAACATCCCCGCTAACGATGAGTTTACTTGGTTTGATGATGCTGCTAATAACACCTTAATAATTGAACCTAAAACATCAGTGCATATGCTCAGTCAAAGCAGTAAATTAATTGTTTATGGCTCAATGTATGCTGATGCACCAAGTAATGGTACTGATCCTATTATTATCACTTCCGACAATTCTAACCCTGCAGCAGGAGACTGGGGAAGTATTCAATTTATTGAAGGCAGTTCTGGTACTCTCAATTCCTTAAAGGTGGAATATGGTGGTGATGGCTCGGCAGGAGTGTACCTAGACGGTAACGCGACCTTTTCACAATTAAGCATGCGACACATCAAAGGTAATGGTGTTTGGTTTAGAAAATCTACCCAAGGCAAGGTTTTCAATTCCCATATCACCAATGTTAGCAAGTATGCATTATATGCCACGAGTACTGGTGCTGAAGTACCAACAAATAAATATACCGCACAGTTAAATTATTTAGAGGGCACCAATGGTGAAACCTCATTAGGGCATAATGGCATTGGCGCACCCCCAACGGTTTCAGGCAATCAAAGTAGTGATTACAGCAAAACAATAAATGCACTACATATTTCAAATATTACGATTACCGGTGATGTGACTTGGAGCATAAGTGATAGAGTGGTTGATGGTACTGTTACCATTGCACAAGGTGCTAAGTTAACCATTTTTCAGGGCGTTGATGTTTATATGAAAGACAGAGGCTCTCGACTTATTGTGAAAGGTGAGCTGAAGGTATTGGGTCATCCCAGTAATCAGGTCTATTTTACATCCATTAACGACACCCCAGCAGCGGGAGATTGGGGTTATATCCATTTTGCAGAGGGTAGTACAGGGACCCTAAATAATGTTGTTATTGAATATGGTGGTGATGATAATTACACGAGCACTGGTACAAACTCATTAGGAAAGGAAAGTGCCTACTCTGGCTTTGTCTCAGCGAGTTTGGTTATAGATTCTTCACCTGTTTTAGATAATATTACGATAAAAAACGCAGCTGATGTAACAACATCTGCCTCTTACCGTAACCCAGTAGCGGGTGGTATTTGGTTACGTGGAGCCGCCGCACCAGCGATTACTAATAGCACCATTGAAAATGCAGAGTCTTATGGTTTCTATGCGCCATCAACAACGGGTGACTTTTCGTTAACTAATAGCCAACTACAAAATAATGCTTATGCTGCTTATGTCAGTGGCACAGGAAATTTCGTATTCTCAAATAACCAAGTTGAAGATAACGGTGATAATGATGCCCTGCGTGTGCAAGGCAGTATTGCTCACGATACGATATTTGACCAAGACATTAAGCTGATTGGTCAGGTTGTCATTAATGCAGGGGTTAAGCTCACTATCAAACCTGGTGTGACCATTTATGGTGCCGACAGGGCAAGTCGTTTAATTGTAAAAGGAGATTTGCAGGCTGTAGGGAGGGCAGGTGAGCTTATTACCTTTACCTCAGATAACGCCACCCCAGCAGCGGGAGATTGGGGTTATATTCATTTTGCACCGGGCAGTACAGGTAGTTTGCAATACGTGACGGTGGAATACGGCGGTGATGATAACTGTACTAGCAGCGGATCGAACTCTTTCGGGGTGTCTTGCCGCGCGGGATTAGCGTCGACGTCACTGATGATCGAATCGTCTCCTACCCTTAACCATGTACTGGTTAAGGGCAGTGCCGATATCACTCATAATTACAGTTATAACTCACAGGCAGTGGGTCTCTGGATACGCGGAGAAGGCGCGCCGTCGATTCAGAACAGCGTAATTGATGGGGCTGAATACTATGGTATATATAGTTCAGCAACAAAAAGTGTGAGCTTGAATGCTTTAACTATAATTGACACAAAAACTAATTTAGGTGCCTACGCCACTAATGGATTTTTAAACCTGACCCAAACAGACTGGGGAACAAATACTGGCCCCTATCACTTAACAGAAAATCCTGAAGGTTTAGGGGCAACAGTAAGTGGTAACGTTATCTTTAAATGGTGGAAAGGTGAGGACACCGACGGTGATGGTTTACCTGACTATTGGGAGAATCTATATGGTTCTAATCCTAGCGTTGCAACCAATACCTCTTCAGACAATGACGGCGATGGTTTAACCCTATTACAAGAATTTCAACTCGGTACTGACTTTAACTCAGTGGATACCGATGACGATGGTTTGTCTGATGCTTGGGAAAGTGAGCATGGAATGCAGGCAACGGTAGCAAGTGACGCCTCACAAGATTTTGATGGTGATGGTTTGACTAACTTAGAGGAGTTTACACTAGGCACGGATATTAACTTGGCTGATACAGACAATGATGGTTTTGCTGATAACCTAGATGAACTACCACTCATTGCTGGCGAGCATTTAGATTTTGATAAAGACGGTGTCGGTGATTTTGCTGATAACGATGATGATGATGATGGTATACCAGACGATTTTGAATTTTCTCATGGCTTAAATTCAAAAGATGCTAGCGATGCACTGCTTGATATGGATGGGGATGGTAGTTCTAATTTAGATGAGTTTTTGGCCTCAACCGACCTTAATAATGCCTCGTCTAATGCAACAGTGCATCAACATATTATTCCGTTACAAGCAAACATAATGGTGCGAGCGGGTAATGAGTTTTATAGCTATTTGAACTATACCACTACGGATGCTAATACCGCCCTACCTGGCTTGGCCTTTAGGCTGCATTTCAACTCTGCTGCGATTGAATATATAGAAACGAGTGCTATTTTTGCTACCGATTTTATCGTTGATTCTGGCGTGCAAATAGACACTGATAATGCCGATAACGATCCGAATACGGATAGTTTTTTGTCGTTTACTTGGCAAGACAATAGTGTCGCTTGGCCGGGAGTTGAAAATATTCGACTGCTTAAGCTTAAATTCAAATTGTTAGATTCTGTTGCTGCTAATTCTCAGCATGTTATTAATTTATCGGCAATTAACACGCAAATATCCGCTGATAATACGGCTTATGGTTTTAATAGTACCCCAATTCTTATTACTGAGGGCTATGCTTTAGACTTGGATATTAATGGTGATGGCATAATCGATGGTTTAACTGATGGCGCAATATTCACTCGTTTTATGATGGGCTACGCAGTTGAGTCAATCGCTACCGAAGCTGAAATGAACAACAGTACACGTACCAAACAAGAAATGTATCAGCTGTTACAGGCGATCAACAATAAACAAACAGTATTGTAGGTAACACCATGAATAATTCTATAGGGTTAATGATTGTTGTTCTAACTTTACTTATGGTCGGCAAGGTTAATGCGAATGAACAAAGTTTTGAGATTACTTCCGCAAATGTAAGTGCGGTATCTAATGGCATAGTAGAAGCGAATGTGAGTTATCGTATAAATAAACTACAAGCAGTAAATGGTTTTGCCTTTCGTATTCATTATAAAGGGAGTGATATTGCGAGTTTTGAAACAATTAATCATTTTGAGCAAGGATCGTTAGGCATTAGTAGTGCTGTAAATGATATTGAGGATTTAGACGATAACCCCGAAACAGATATGTACATTATTGCAGGGTGGTTTGATCCCGTTAATTCATTGAATATTAATCAAGGCCAACAGCTGTTATATTTTAAGCTGGTTTTGGCTGATAATGAAACCAACTTTACCAATCTAACTATTTCACCACTACCTTCCCCCAGTATTCAATCAAAACCCAGCGTTGTTATTATGGAGGGCGAATATTCGATTGGAAATTTAGCCACTGATGATGATGGCTTAGATGATGTGTGGGAAATGTTATATTTTAATAACCTTGAATCAGGTCCAGAAGATGACAATGACCATGATGGTTTGACTAATTTAGAAGAATATCAATTAGGCACTAACCCCACCAAAGCTGATACTGATGATGATAATTATACTGATACTGATGAAGTATTAGCTGGAAGTAACCCGCTTAACAGTGAAAACTTACCTTTAGATACCGATGGCGATTTTATCTCAAACGTTACTGATGATGATGACGACAATGATGGCGTGCTGGATGTGGATGATGCGTTTCCCCTTGACGCGACTCAATCGCAAAACTCAACTCAACTAAAAGTCAAAAACGACGTAGACGGCGACGGCAAATCAGATTTACTGTGGCGCAGTGAGGCCAAAGGCTGGAACTTTCTGTGGGCCATGGATGGGGTTCAAACCAAACAGGCGTCACCTATTAATGTAGTACAGGATGAAGGCTGGCTGATGGCCGGTCAGGGTGATTACGACGCTGACGGTAAATCAGATATATTGTGGCGCAATACGTTCACCGGTTTGAACTTTATTTATCTAATGGATGGCCTTAACATTAAAACTCGTCAAGTGCTCAACTATGTAGACGCCCCCAAGTGGGAACTGCGTGGTAGTGGTGACTTTAATGACGATGGTAAAGGCGATGTGCTGTGGCGTAATGTAGACAGGGGCGATACCTGGTTTTACATGATGGATGGCCTCAATGTTGGTACCAGCCAACCTTCGTTATGGGTCACCGACCTGAACTACAAGATAGTGGCGATAGGGGATATCAACGGCGATGGCACAGATGATGTGATCTGGCGTAATCAGGTCACGGGCGTGAATTACATCTGGATAATGGACAATGGCCAGATAGCTAACCGTTATGTGCTTAATGCTATCAATGGTGACTGGACCATTGCCGGGGCAGGGGATTTGGACTGGGATGGTACCGATGACATCATTCTGCGTAATCAGGTTGATGGTCGTAACTGGGCGTATTTGATGGAAAACGGTCAAATCAAGACCAGCGAGTTCATGAGTACGGTCGGCAGTCTTGACTGGCAAATTGTTGACATGGGCGATTACGATGGCGATGGTAAAGCCGACCTGTTATGGCGCAATGAAACCACGACCAGAAACATCGTACACCTGATGGATGGCTTGACTATCAAAGATAAAGGGGTACTCAGACCCACTGACAACACTTGGCAGTTGGCACAGTAAAGGTCAGACTGTTAACCGATAAAAAAGCGACAAGGTGATTCACCTTGTCGCTTTTTTGTTTGCCCAGCAGAGCTGGCAAACCCGACAGGCTGAAAGAGACCAAACTAGACACCCAAGAAAGGACCAAACTAGAAAAGAGACCAAACTAGACATCCACGATAATTAATAACGAAGCAATCAAAAATTATTTGTCGGCTAAGCCGATGTTTTTGACTGGTCCTCGACTCATCACTGCCCGATCAACGCAGACTATCACTGGTCAAATTGCCGGGGCGCAATTTGTGTGAGTCACGCGCTGGGGGACGCGTACTCACGATCACTGTTTGGCAATACGGGGAGGATTAGGGGGAATGCCGGATAGCGGCTTCTTTACTTTGGGCTATCCATGCCCTGCGCCCTTTGGCCATCAGCTAAATCAAGCAAAAATGCGAACTCTCTGGCGGTGTCTTCGAGGTGTTTAAAACGACCTGACTTGCCGCCGTGTCCGGCTTCCATATCCGTATGCAACAGTAATTGATTATCATCGGTTTTGAGGGCCCGTAATTTCGCCACCCATTTGGCTGGCTCCCAATATTGTACCTGGGAGTCATGCAAGCCCGTCACCACCAGCATGTTGGGATAATCCTGAACGCGGACTTGATCATAGGGACTGTAAGACAGCATATAGCGGTAGTATTGTTCGGCATTGGGATTGCCCCATTCATCATACTCACCGGTAGTTAAGGGAATAGACTCATCTAACATGGTGGAAACGATGTCAACAAACGGCACAGCAGCCACGACGCCCTTATAAAGTTGCGGTGCCTGGTTAATGATCGCGCCCATTAATAAGCCCCCGGCACTGCCGCCCATGGCAAATACCTTGTCCTTCGCGCCGTAGCCCTTTTCCACTAAGGCCTTGCTCACATCAATAAAATCATTGAAGGTATTTTTTTTGTTGAGTAATTTGCCTTGTTCATACCAGTGCCGACCTAAGTCTTCACCCCCACGTACATGGGCCACTGCATAGACAAAACCCCGATCCAATAAGCTCAAATTTGCCGAGCTAAAGCCGATATCCATACTATGGCCATAAGAGCCGTAGGCGTAAATAAGAATGGGGTTGTGGTGATTAAATAGGCTCTTTCGATACACCAGCGAAACCGGTACTTGCTCTCCGTCTCTTGCTGCTATCCATAGGCGTTCGCTTTGGTAGTCGTCACTGGAAAATGTGCCCATCACTTTGCTTTGTTTCAGTAAGACGGTTTCCCCGGTATTTAGATCTAACTCATACACCGAGGATGGTGTGGTAAACGAGGTGTATTGATAACGAAACTTGCTGCTATTGGGCTCAGGGTTATGATGACTAAATACGGAATAAGTCGGGTCATTAAAGGTCAGTGTTTTGGACTCCCCGGTCGTCAGGCTAATTTGCCGCAGCAGGGGCAAACCGGCCTGGCGTTCCTCAACCATCAACCAGCCTTGCATCAGCTCAAAGCTTTCCAATAACACATCGGGCCGCTCTGGAATTAGGGTTGTCCACCCGGTACAATCTTTATTCATTGGCTCTGTGGTGGTCAGCAAGGCGAAGTTTTTAGCATTTTTGTTACTGTTGACGTAAAACTGCCCATCAAAGTGCTCAATACTGTATTCATGGGCACGCTGGCGAGGTAAAAATGACACAAAATTGTCAGTAGGGGAGTCTGCGGCTAAGACTAAACTCTCACAGGTAAGCGTACTTTCGATGCCAATAACCAGGTACTGTTCAGAGCGTGTTTTGTAAATGCTGAGATAAAAGGTATCGTCCAATTCTTCATATACCAGCACGTCATTGGCAACCAGATCGCCCAAGGTGTGCCGATAAACGCGATAAGGTAATAATGTTTCCGGATGTATCTTGACGTAAAAAAGGGTTTGATTGTCATTGGCCCACTCAACACTGGCTACATCTTCAATCACATCGACACAGTCTTCACCGGTGCTAAGGTTTTTGATCCGCAAAGTGTATTGCCGACGTCCGACGATATCTTCCGCATAGGCCATTAACATGGAGTCACTGGAAAGGGCCAGTCCACCCAACTGGTAATAGGCCTGGCCACTGGCGCGATCATTGCAATCTAATAGCAGTTCCTGTGGTGCAGCCATTGAATCCGGGCTGCGGGTAAAAATAGGAAAATCTTTGTCTTCTTCAAAACGGGACAGGTACCAAAAACCCTTTTTAAAATACGGCACCGACTCTAGTTGCGGCTCCTGCCGGGCAACCATCTCAGCATACAAATCTCTTTGCAGTGTTGCCAATGGCGCCATTTGCTGTTCGGTGTAAGCATTTTCCTGCTCCAGGTATTCCAATACCTCAGGGGATCCCCGTGTGTCATCCCGCAACCAAAAATAATCATCACTTCGTTGATGATCATGAACGTCATGGATATGTGGTTTTTTTGGGGCAGTAGGGGCACAGAGAGTGGTTTTTGAGCTCATAATCAACTTTACATGATGGAAATACCCTAATGATAACACCGCAGTAAGTGTGCCACCAATAACACTCACGTGCTCACTGATGGCCCAGCAAATTGATCCTGGTTTATATTTTTTCGGATATTGAGAGCGGGGGAGCCCTTAGTCATTGAAGCCATTTGATTTTGCCCTCAGGCAGAAGAATACCAGAATGACTTCTGTTATCCCATCAAAGCCGAATAGGCTGATGGAGAAAAAATTGCTCGGAGTAAAGAACTTTGTGGATACTTTGAGCTCTCTTCCATTACTATCTGGTTTCCACAGAAGCAGGACAAAAATAAGCTGGATGCCTGTGGTCGAAGACCATCCCCTTGCACGGACCTAAAACTCAATCCCCTCCGCCAATTCGTTTACCAGCGGTTTTTTCCGCCATCAGCGCCTCCATATCCAAGGGCAGGTGCTGTTCGTTCTCAGATGCAAATATGGGGGCTTGATCGTCATAGAAAACCTCGGGTTCAAAAAGCCTGAGTTTATGTAGAACCGAATAGCTATATTGTGCAAGTACTGGCAGTCACATGTAGTCGCGATTGCGAATACAGTGCTGCCAGACAAAGTTAGTGTTTGTAGTATTAAGGCGCTTAACTTTTTAATTTGCTGAGGATGTTGACCAGTTCACCACTGGTGTCCATAACTTTATTAAAACGCCCATTGTAACAATGATCAAATGACGCAACATTTTACAATGGATTACGACGGGCTCATTAATCTCGTCGTTAATTAATCAGCGTAGTGCCACCATCTACTGGAATAATTTGTCCAGTGATAAACGCGCCAGCTTGACTGGCCAACATAATAGCAACACCAGCGATATCGCTTGGTTCTCCCCAGCGTCTCATGGGAATCGTTTGTAGTTCTTCATCAAAAGCGGCTTGGTCTGTGCTTAGAAATTCGGTCATCTTTGAGTAAAAACGCCCTGGCGCAATGGCATTGACTCGAATGTGGGACGCTGCCAATTCAGTGGCTAATATTCTTGTTACCTGATGAATGGCTGATTTTGATACGGCGTAACTAAAGGTATCCAAGCCATTGCCCAAGATCCCAGCAATGGAACCTATATTTATCACAGTAGAAGTGTTTTTTGCATCGGCATTTTTAGCTAGAAGGGGGGTTAATGCTTGAGTTAAGAAAAATGGGCTCTTAACATTGATATCCATGACTTTGTCCCAGCCACTCTCAGGAAACTGACCAAAAGGTGCTCCCCAAGCTGTTCCAGCGTTGTTTACCAAGACATCAATATGATCTTCACGTTTATTAATTTCTTGGACTAATTGGCTTAACCCTTCACTAGTCGACGCATCGCCAGGCAGTGGAATACACTCACCAAATTTACTTAGCTCTTCGGCTGCAGCAATGCAGGCTTGTGCTTTACGACCTGTGATGTAAACACGTTTTGCCCCAGCTTCAAGAAAGCCTTGGGCCATAAAGGCACCTAAACCACGATAACCACCGGTAATAACACAGATTTTTTCTTGCATAGAAAATAGATTTTCAAACATTTAGTTCTCCTTTTAAAGTATTTGCTCAATTTACCAAAGAAATCCCTTTGAAGAATATTTTTTAGAGTGATGATCAATAAATATGAGGTATGCACTTGGTTGATAAAAACAATGCACAAACCACCTATTGTCAATATTATAAAATAACTCTAAGTAATTGATTATATTTGAATAAATATCTAAGTTACGTGATGTCTTAGCTAGATTTGATGTGTTGTGACATCGCTTTGGTCAGTCTGAATTTGCTTGGGTGGCAGTAGGCAGCGCACTGCTATCCCGTCCTGAATGGGGTAATCTTTTATAAACCAAACCTTTGGACTATCTAAAATTGATTCCCAAAGAACATGTGGGTATTGATTTAAATGGGTACTCAATAAAGGTCCGAGATAAATAATTAAAATAAGGGAGAGACCTTTTGGAACTACAGGATAAAATTGTTGTAATCACTGGTGCCGGCAGCGGTATTGGTCGAGCTTTAGCCGTACGCTTTCACGCAGCAGGCGCTAAGAAGATTGTGGCTGTGGATATCAATCTAGGTAACGCCCAAGTTACGGCTGACATGGTGAATGGTGTTGCCATGATGGCCGATGTTGCTAAGGAAGATGATATCTGTCGCGTGATCGAAGAAACGGAAGCCAAGGTTGGCGCCATCGACCTGTTTTGCTCCAATGCGGGTGTGGCTATAGGTGAAAGCATCGATTCCCCAAATAGTGAATGGCAGGCAAGCTGGGATATCAATGTCATGTCTCATGTTTATGCTGCGCGTCACTTAGTGCCGCTCATGGTCGCTAGGGGCGGTGGCTATTTTTTAAATACCTCATCGGCTGCAGGCTTGCTCAACCAGATTGGTGGCGCTGCTTATGGTGTCAGCAAACACGCTGCAGTCGGTTTTGGTGAGTGGTTGGCTATTCATCATAAGCATGAGGGAATTAACGTTTCTATGCTGTGCCCCCAAGCGGTGCGCACACCCATGACCGCAGTGGATAACGATGCCATCGCCGCCGCTGCGAGCAATGGCATGATAGAGCCAGAAGAGCTTGCCAATTGTGTTGTCGAAGAACTACGCAAAGAGAGTTTTTTGATACTACCTCACGCCATTGTGCAGGAATATATGGGCAACAAAACAACTAACTACGATCGTTGGATTGGCGGCATGAATAAACTCATGCGTCACATTATGGGGATCAGCAAATAAAATTGTTTGAAATGAGTTTTGTAGTGAGTGCTAGAACTGAAGACATTAACGATGGTTTAAAGGTGTTATGTACGAGTTTATCTATTTATGCATTCGATCAGTAAATTAAAGTCAGTTAAAGAATATAGGAATTAATATGAGTTTTTCATCCAAGGTATTAAGCATCGAAAAACAGGGGCAGGTCGGTATAGTTTGGTTAGACCGTGAAGCCAAATACAATGCACTTTCAACCGAATTGTGGTCCGCTATTCCTCACGCACTTGACGCACTGTGCGAAGACGGCGAGATAGGAGCAATAATCCTCGCCGGTCGTGGCAAACACTTCTGCGCCGGTATCGACCTAGTAGAAGACGGCCTAAGCGCACATAAAAATGCCAAGGCCCGCTCCAAAGCCGAAGCCAATATTCAACAGCTAGCCAATACTCAAAAGTTTCAGGGTGCGATTACGGCCATAGCCGACTGTGCGGTGCCAGTTGTAGCGGTTGTGCAGGGCTTTTGCCTGGGGGCGGGGGTTGATCTGATTACCGCCTGCGATATTCGCATAGCCAGTGCATGTTCAGTATTTAGCGTACGTGAAACACGACTGGGGCTGGTTGCCGATGTGGGCACCTTGCAGCGCCTACCTAAAATACTTAATGCGGGTCATGTTGCAGAGCTAGCCTACACCGGTAAAGATATCAAGGCCGATCGCGCCGAAAAAATTGGTTTGGTTAACGATGTTTACGAATCGGCCGAAGCTACCATGGCAGCAGGTATGGCCCTCGCCAATGAAATCGCCGCTAACTCGCCGATGGCAGTGCGTGGCACCAAGTTTATTTTGCGTAAGTCTGAAGACATGACCGACGAGCAGAGCTTATTGTTGAATGGTATGTTTACTATGATGACCAGTTTGCAGTCTAATGATTTGCAAGAGGGGATAAAGGCATTTTCAGAGCGAAGAGCGCCGAAGTTTACAGGTAGCTAAACAGCTAACAGAGTGACATATGTGTTGTCTGGGAGACTTTGCTTTTCTCTGTGCTCTCTGTGCGCGGCACCCGGTGTTCTCGGTGGTTCAAATATCTTGTTCTTTGGCCTTTCAACTACAAAAATTTTCACCACAGAGAACAAAGAGCGTCGGGCGCCGAGCGCTGCGCTACACAGAGGAAAGAAATATTAAATGACAAGATCTTTGTAGTTCGTACATCTGCCTGGAAAGATTATATTAACGACCCACTAAGGATACTAAATACAGATCCAAGGGATTGGGTAAAGGTGGGCAGTAATTAAGATGGAATGGTATAAAAGCGATGCTAAATGGTAACTCTAAGGATCTAGATCAAGTTCATAAATGAGAAATGGTGATAAGGTAAAGGAAATTCCTTTTCTTAGTAGACTGTTTTGTATGCAACTCGTAAAGTCTCAATTCGGTAATAAAATTGATTGGCATAGTCTTTTAGATTCAGGTAATCGGGTTTTTATTGGCTCAAATGCAGCGGTACCTAATGCGCTAATCGATAGCCTTATTGAAGATGGGAAAGGCTTAAACGATATCGAAGTGACCCATATAAGCACATTATCAGACGACAAATGGGCTTTGCCTGAGTACGCTTCAAGGTTCAAAGTTAATACTTTCTTTATTCACGGCAAGCTTATTCGAAAAGCTGTGGAAGAAGGACGCGCAGACTACACGCCTTGTTTCTTATCAGAAGTCTCTGGTTTGTTCACTGACGATATATTACCCCTCGATGCCGCCTTAATTATGGTCTCGCCACCTGACGAATTAGGATTTTGTTCATTAGGGGTATCTGTAGATGTGGTGATGTCGGCAGCGCGAGCAGCAAAACATATTATTGCACAAGTGAATCCACATATGCCGCGAACGTGTGGACATTCATTTCTGCATATAAGTGAGTTTAGTGCGTGTATTGAACATCAACAAATCTTGCCTGAAGTCGCTATACCTGAAGCGACAAAAATAATCGACCGAATTGGTCAATATGTCGCCATGTTAGTTGAAGACGGCGCTACCTTACAATTAGGCATTGGTAAAATTCCCGATGCAGTGACACGGTATCTGCATAATCATAAAAATCTAGGTGTTCATTCGGAAATGATTAGTGACGGAGTGGTTGATTTAATTCAGCGTGGCATTGTGAATAATAGGTACAAAACCTTTCACCCAGGTAAAACAGTGGTCAGTTTTTGCTTCGGTACTCAAAAGCTATATGATTTTGTTGATATGAATCCGCATATCGAGTTTTATCCTTCTTCTTATGTCAATAAACCCGCTAATATTGCGAAAAATGACAATATGGTGGCAATTAATAGCGCACTAGAAGTCGACTTGAGCGGACAAGTGGTATCTGACTCAATTGGGGATCATTTTTATAGTGGGATCGGAGGCCAAGTAGATTTTGTAACCGGGGCCTCGAAAAGTAAAAACGGAAAACCTATTATTGCACTGCCTTCAACTGCAAGAAACGGCGAAGTATCGCGGATAGTGGCGACGCTAACTGAAGGTTCTGGCGTAGTGACATCCCGGGGTAATGTGCACTATGTTGTAACCGAGTTTGGTATAGCAAGTCTTCAGGGCAAAAGTGTGCGCGAGCGAGCTCTTGAATTAATTCGTGTTGCCCATCCCAAATTCAGAGATGAATTACTCGAGCAAATTAGAAAGAAATATTGGGTTCCCGATTATCAAAAAAACACTCCAACCGATATTCCTGAATTAGGTGATATGCAGCTTTTACGTTTAGACATGAATAAGCTGTTTTATTTACGGCCACTCAATCCTTCTGACGAGCGACGTTTGCAAGAGTTTTTTTATTCACATACCAAAGAAACGCTTGCAATGCGCTATAACTATACACCTGGTCCAATGACGCGGGAAAAATCCTGTGATTTGGTTAGCGTTGATCAAACTAAGGATGTGGCGTTAACTATTGTGCGACAAGAAGGGTCGAAAGTGCGTATCGAGGCGGTAGGACGTTATTATTTCATTTCACAACAAAATTCCTGTGAAGTGGCGTTTGTTACACGAGAAACTAATCAGGGCCAAGGCATGGCTACACGGCTATTGCAAACCATGATAGATATTGCCGAAAAGCGAGGCCTTGAAACCATGTTCGCGTTAGTAAAAAGCAATAATAAAGCGATGATTTCAGTGTTTGAACAGTTCGGTTTTGTGCGTTCTTGTCATTCTGACTTTCAAGAAATTGAACTAACAAAATACTTAAATACTGATGGAAAATCGATTAAAACCGACACCACTCAAGGAGAATCGAAATGACAGTGACTATTATAGGTAGCCCTTATTGCAACTTACACAACATGGGCGACGAGCACCCTGAACAACCTGCGCGCATGCACAAAATCAATGACCAAATTATAGCCTCTGGCCTTGAATATGTACTGCACTTTGCCGACGCTAAACCTGCTAAATTGTCGTCATTAACGCGCGCTCATGACAAAGCTTTTGTACAAAGTGTATTTGATCGAGCACCTAAAAAAGGTGAGGACAGGGTCTGGTTAGACGATGATACCATTATGATGGACAAAAGCTTAAACGCTGCCTTGCACGCAGCAGGTGCCGTCACTGATGCTGTGGATTTGGTCATTGCAGATAAATCAACAAGTGCGTTTTGTTCAGTGCGACCACCCGGTCATCACGCTGGGCGTGCAAGCTCATCTGGCTTTTGCATTTTTAATAATATTGCTGTAGGTGCCATGCATGCTCTCGAAGTGCATGGTTTAGAGCGTATTGCTATTATCGATTTTGATGTTCATCACGGTAACGGTACCCAAGACATTGTCAAAGACGATGATCGCGTGCTGTTTTGTTCATCCTTCCAACACCCGTTTTACCCCTTCACAGGCGATGAACCTTGTAGACAAGGCATTGTTAACGTACCCATTCCTGCTGGCACAACGGGCAGCGAGTATCGTGAAATGGTAAAGCATTGGTTTAAATCGGTAGACGAATTTAAACCTCAACTTATTTTTATATCTGCTGGTTTTGACGCCCACGCTGAAGATGAACTCGGCCAACTGCGTTTAGTAGAAAAGGACTACGCATGGATAACAGAGCAAATTAAGGCGCTAGCTGAAAAACACTGCGAAGGAAAAATAATCTCTGTGTTAGAAGGCGGCTATGCCTTAAGTGCCCTTGCGCGCAGTGTAGTAGCACATGTCAAGGTGCTTGCTAACTAACCTGAGCTCGATGTATGGATAAGCCGTTCCGTCCAGCACCGCTATTATCGCGCCTATATTCGTTGAACTTGCTCACAATAGCGCGCTATTGCTTCACAAGCTCGCCTCGATAAACGCAATAATCTCAGCACTGGATGCATTCAATGCCCTAGTTAATCAATTATAAAATTCCAAAGACAGACAGGCTTTTTGCCTGCTTACGTTGCTCCATACTCGTTATTCAGAAACATGCATTTTCATGTTGCCTTGATATGCGGTATCAGGATCGCCTCCGTATCTATGGTTACGATTGAGTTGGTTGATTGCTATTATGTCCTCAGCTCTGAGATCAAAAGAATTTAGGTCGAGATTGGCTTTCATGTTTTTTTCGCTCTCTGCTTTAGGAATGGCGATACGACCTTGTTGTAGATCCCATTTCAAAATCACTTGCCCAGCACTCACTCCATATTTTTCAGCAATGTTAATAATCATAGGATCAGCGACGGGCTTTGCACTGGTTGGCACACCACTCCAGGTGCCGGAGCCAAGAGGGGACCAGCAATACACATAAATTTCGTGTTTGTCACACACCGCTCACAAAGATTTTTGGGTCAGATAAGGATGTAATTCTAGTTGATTATATACGGGTTTAACCTTTGCAAAAGTCATGAGTTGCTCTATGTCGGATTGACGAAAATTGGAATTAAAGATAAGTTACCAGCTTATTCAGCACTTATCCTCGAACGTTAACAAAACCTGCGGGTCATGCTGACTCTTATATTCTGCCCCTTTTATTCCTGATTGAATTATAATGGTGAGTATGTGATTTTTATCTTTAGAGTTTTTACTTGAATTAGCATCATCACCAAGTAACTTTTCGCAGTCAAAAAAACATTCGTAACCTAAAATGAAAAATTAACTAAGGAATAATTAGTGTCAAAATCATTGATAATTTACACCCTCATCGCCTTTACTTTTTATGTTGGTGCTCAAGACAATATGATGCTGCAAAAAGAATACAAAGATCGAATTGCAAAGCAAGCAAAGAATTATCCAATAAAGATAGATGAGAATAATATCCTTCGTAAGTCATTTATTGACGGCAATACTCATGTGATAGAGATCCAAGTCCATCACCGCTCTAAAGAAGAAATAAGTAAAGAACAGGTATTGCAAATAGAAGACCAATTAATCGGCACTTTAGGAGTTAACTTCTGTCAGGACGGAACAAGTGAAAGTGCCGCCAGAACTATTGGATTAAGCGTAGAGTATAGGTACTTTGATAAGAACGCTGAACCATTTCATTCCGTGCTTTTTAGCCAACAAAAGTGTGACCAATTGGCTATAGCCAATTCACCAGATAGTATTTCTGAAAAAATAAGAATAATAGAAATGCAAATAAGAGCATTGGAAAAAGCTGGTACAGGCCGTGTAAAAGTGTGTGAGCTTAGCCCTGTAAATGGCGTGATAAAGATAGGTTATTCAAATGAGGCAGGCAAGTTCGCTTCTTTTTATGTTGCCGATGAATATATGGTGAATAGCGTCATGATGAATTTAAACAAAAACAAACTAAAAGAACTACGAAAGCTGCTGCTGAATGCGGATGCAAGAGCAAAAAACAATGTGATGCTAGATAATTTGAATTTAGGGGCGTTCCAGTCACATTTTGGAAGGTTATCCTTAAATAGCCACAAAGGAATACTAAAGGGATACTTTAGATCCAGAAATGGCAGTGGTTCAGTGATGTTGTCGTTAAATGCAACAGAAATAGTCCGTTGCTTAAGTCAAGTAGAGCCTCACCTGTAAAGTAATAGTCAGCATTATGTTGTTAAATAATACCTGATGTTTTAACAAGATTCCCATTGTAAATAGCGTTAGATGACTCTAAATATTTGATTGAATTTCGATAGGTGTTTACGCGATTTATGAGAGGCATTATGAGTAAAAAAATACTGATTGCTGGCATAGCATTATCAGCGTCAATTTATGTTGGCTTTTGGGCAACGGCTCCTAGCTATGTTGATCCCACTCAATATCACACTCTTGCTGATAAATATGCGGTGCATATTATACGCGACAAATATGGTGTGCCGCATATCTTTGGATCTCGGGATGTAGATGCTGCCTTTGGGCTTGCTTATGCTCATGCGGAAGATGATTTTGTGACAATGCAGGATGTATTACTTGTCACACGGGGCAAATTGGCGACCCTACATGGCGTTGACGCCGCTAAAACCGATTATCTGGTTCAGTTTATGGGCGTGTGGGATGTGGTAGACGCTGGTTATGAGAGCCGCATTGACCAGCAAACTCGTGATCATGCTCAGGCCTATGCTGATGGTGTTAACTTTTATGCCTCTGAAAACCCAGGCAATATCGCAGCGGGTTTACTCCCCGTCACAGGTAAAGATATTATCGCGGGTTTCACTTTTAAAACACCTCTATTTTATGGTTTTGATCAGGCGGTTGCGGCAGTCGTCGAGGGGCGATACGGAACAGGACTCGACAAACTTGCATATTTGCAAGTCACTGATTCACCTCAGCCTGATCTCGGTAGTCAAGGCATTGCCGTTGCGCCGTCTCGTTCTGACGATGGTTATACCCGCCTGCTGGTGAATTCTCATCAACCCCTTACTGGGCCAGTTGCCTGGTATGAGGCGCGGATAAAAACAGACGAAGGTTGGGATATGGCTGGCAGTACTTTTCCAGGTTCACCGGTTATTCTCCATGGCCACGGCCCCACACTCGGATGGGCGAGCACAGTAAATAAGCCTGATCTGGTGGATGTGTATCAATTAACGATTAACCCCAACAACGAGGACCAATATTTATTAGACGGTGTATGGCGGGATTTTGAGGTAAAAGACGCTGCAATTGACGTGACGTTTTGGGGCCCAATCCGCTGGACGTTTCACGAAGCGATTTATCGCTCTGCTCACGGCCCTGTTTTCAAAACAGAAAAAGGCGCTTTTGCGCTACGTTGGGCTGGTATGGATGAAATGCGCACCCTTGAAGAGATGTTAGCGATGAACAAAGCGCGCACCCAAGCTGAGTTTGAAGCGGCACTGTCGATGACCGCCTCGCCGAGCATCAATTATGTGTACGCTGACAAAGACGGTAATATTGCCCACTACTATAATGCCATGATGCCCAAGCGACCAGAAGGCAATAGGTTTTCGGCCATAGATTGGCTTGGTTTAATACCCGGAGACCAATCTGACCTTATTTGGCAGGGATACTACCCCTTTGAACGCATGCCGCGCACGGTCAATCCTCCATCCGGCTTTGTCTACAATGCCAACAACACCCCTTACCGCTCTTCGGTCGGTGAGGGCCAACCTAAGCCCAAAGACTATGAGTCGTCGATGGGCATACAGACTAATATGACTAATCGTGCCCTGCGTATCGAAGCATTGTTCGGGTCAGATAAGGCTATCAGTCGTGAAGATTTGCACCGCTACAAGTATGATAATCGTTATGCTAAAGGGTCAGTGGTCGACCATGTGATAAATGATTTGTTAGCCATGTCTTTTGAACCCGATAGTGAGCTGCAAGCAGGGCAACAACTACTTCAACGTTGGAATTTAGGCACCGACGCTGAAAATAGAATAGCGGCACTGGGTGTGATGACGAGCAGTCCCTTTGTCATGGCGGCGATGCGAGAAGAGCCAATGCCTGACTTAACTGAGGTTTTCCAAAATGCGCTGACTGTGCTGCAAAACCATTTTGGTCGAATCGACCCCAAATGGGGCGATGTGAACCGGCTGGTTCGCGGTGACAAGAGTTGGGCTCTGTCAGGTGCACCCGATGTGTTGCGAGCCGTATATGGTGTATTTGATGAAGAAGCGGGTCAGCAACAGGCAACGGCCGGAGACAGCTACATTATGTTTGTTGAATGGGCACCGGATGGTGACCTTTCATCACACACTATACATAATTTTGGCAGCGCAACCCTTGATGCAACATCAAAGCACTATGACGATCAGGCTCCCATATTTGCATCTGAGAAAGAGCGACGCCTACCTTTAGATATGGTCACACTTATGGCTGAAAAAACCAGTGACAAAAGAATTGGCGGGGGGTCTTAGTTTAGAATATTTAATAAGAAGCAATTAACAAGAAACTGTTATAAAAGGACTCTACATATTTGATTGAATGGTAATGGGGTCTAGGTTCTTTGGGTAAAACGCGCTCAAAAATCTTCATATGTTAAGGGTTAGGAAGCAATATAAATTTTAAGACTAGGCGTAGCATGATAAAAAACTTGATAACTCGAATGAAGAAGCAGCACATCACATTTTTACTATTGTTCAAAATGCTTATAAAATTGATGCTCAACTTATAGGCTCTCTTGATTTTTCTCCATTGTTGCGAAGCGCTAAAGATATACAAAATTCAAAAACATTATTTTATGACTTCAGTGAAAATACATGTCTCGCTGTTTCGTTAAGCTTTTAGTCAGGTGCAGACCCTTGTATTATGGCGTTAGAGCGTCCACTAAATATTAAGGAGAGAATGGTGAGTCTATCTAAAATAACTTTTTTTGAACGCTTTGAAGCAAATATTCTTTCTGGTAAAAAGACGATTACAATTCGAGATGAATCGGAAAAAGACTATTATCCAAATAGTCTTGTGCAAGTCTCTACTTATGAAAATGATCGTTGGTTTTGTGCCTTAAAAATAAAAGATGTACAAGCCATCGCATTTAGTCAGCTTATAGATTTTCATGCAAAACAAGAAAATATGCCACTTTCAGAGCTCAAAGCGGTGATCCAAAATATTTACCCAAATGTAGAAAACTTGTATGTAATTTCATACGAATTGGTTGATTAGAAGGTATAGCATCTGCATCATCTATATATTACAAGCTACTGCGTCACCAATATTAACCAAACACTCATTGTAAATATGCTCAAATGACTCTAAATATTTGATTGAATTACATTGGGTGCCAGTTTAAAAGAGTGTTGACAAAATTTATTTGTTTACCCATCGAAAAAGAGAATTTATGTTTACAGGAATAGTTCAATCTATAGCTAAGATAGCTGATGTCACGGATAAAAATGGTATTAGAACATTTGTTATGGATTTCAAAGCAGGGTTTTGCACTGATTTAGACATCGGGGCCAGTGTGGCTGTGGATGGAGTGTGCTTGACTGTGACACAGTTAGTGTCTGATATTAGAGTGAAATTTGATGTAATGCTGCAAAGTCTTCTGATTACTACATTAAGTGAGTATGAAAAAGGTACTCTAGTCAATGTAGAAAGAGCAGCCAAAGATGGTGCTGAAATTGGTGGTCACCCTTTATCTGGCCACGTTGACTTTAAAGTTTCAATTATCAATATTAATCACATTGAAGACAATTATTGTATTCGTTTAGGGTTATCAAAAGAATGGAAACGTTATGTTTTTCCTAAAGGTTATATCGCTTTAAATGGCGCAAGTTTGACTATTTCAGAGGTAAACAAACAAGAGGAGTGGTTTGAAGTTTGGCTGATCCCAGAGACGCGAAGAATGACAGTATTTGAAGCTAAGGTTGTAGGCGATCGCATTAATGTTGAAATTGAGCGTGGTACTCAAGTGATTGTGGATACGGTGCGAGATACTCTGCAAGAAAGTTTAGGCCCTTTGTTACCCCTTTTTGAAAAGCTACTTGTAGAGCAGGGGGTGGATATCGATTCCTTGGGGCATAATACAACGGACCTTATAAACCAGAAAAATTAACAGGCCATAAAAATTAACAAAAGACGGCTACGTCTTGATGACTTTTCTTGAATACTAAGCAGCAGTTCCGGAAAAGTTGTTAGAATAGCGGAACCTAGACCACGTCGCGTTTACATTCTTTGGTGTAGGTTTTATAAGTTGTCTATTAGCTGTCATATTGGATACTCCTAAACGACAATTAAGGGAATATTGTCAGTAAATTGTCGCTTATTAATAGTGTCCGTTAGATTACGGCAGCTTCAAACTGCACCCCAACAGACATCATATCGAACATATTAATCAATCCAAGGAACGTTTATCTATGTCATTTGGCTCATTAGGCTTAAGTGATGAACTGTTGAAAACCGTTGAAGAACAAGGTTATTCAACGCCATCACCAATACAAATTAAAGCTATCCCAGCGGTGCTTAGTCAGCGTGATGTTATGGCAGTGGCGCAAACGGGTACCGGAAAAACAGCTAGTTTTACATTGCCTATGCTGCAGCTATTGTCTGGTGACGCTATTCCCAGTGGGGCTATGCAGAGAGGCCCAAGTCTCCAAGCTAAACATGTGCGTGCCTTAGTTATTACACCAACCCGTGAGCTTGCGGCTCAGGTTGCTTCGAGTGTTAAAAACTATAGCCGCCATCTGAATATTCGCTCTGGGGTCGTGTTTGGTGGGGTGAGGATTGAGCCGCAGATATCCGAACTGCAAGGTGGTTTACATATGCTGGTTGCAACGCCTGGTCGTTTGATTGATCTCTATAATCAACAGGCCATTAACTTTGATGAGCTTGAGATCTTGGTATTGGATGAGGCTGATCGGATGTTGGATTTGGGATTTATCGACGATATCCGTCACATCCAAATGTTGTTGCCGCCCAAACGTCAAACCTTGATGTTTTCTGCGACCTTTTCTAGCGAAATCAAGTTGCTTGCTAAAGGAATGTTAAATAATCCACTTTTGATTGACGTGGCTACTGCGAACAGCACTGTCGATAAGGTGCAACAAAAAATACACCCAATAGACAAAGAGCGTAAGGGTGAGGTGTTAATTCACCTGATTAAAAAGAATAAATGGCATCAAGTTTTGGTTTTTAGTCGCACCAAACATGGTGCGGATAGTTTGGTATTGCAGCTGGAAAAAGCAGGTATTAATGCCGCATCAATCCATGCCAACAGAAGCCAGCATGCACGCACACTTGCCTTAGATGGTTTTAGGAATGGGAAGGTTGTGGTTTTGGTTGCCACTGATATTGCCTCCAGGGGCATCGATGTCAGTCAATTGCCCTGTGTGGTTAACTTTGATCTCCCTTATGTACCAGAAGACTATGTGCATCGCATTGGTCGTACTGGTCGTGCTGGCCACTCTGGTCTCGCTATTTCATTGTTCAGTGAGGATGAGTCTAAGCAGTTACAATCTATTGAACGTCTCATCGGCCATAAGTTTAAACTTGAGATCATTCCAGGATTTGCCCCCAGTAAAAAAGCGCCTGTAGTTTCATCGGATGATGATGACGAGTATGGTAACTTTGAGGCAGATACTAAGCCCCAACGTCGAGGCCAATCACAAGGTCGCGGAAGGCGAGGCCGTAAATAGTCTAATCGAAATAATCAAATGTTAAAGTAGGTTAAGGTACCGTTTTTCTTCTCATTTTTTTTTCTACTAGTTATTCAGAGTTCAGGTTAGTTATTCAAATTAACGCTAGAGTGATGTGCACATCAGTCTAGCGTTAAAAAGGTATTGATTAATTTGCCCTTTAAATTTGCTACTGTGGCAACGAAATTAGACAATAGGGGAATAACAAAACAACGTACCCTAAAATAATGTCAGAATTAACCAAACGTTTTTATGGAAAATAGTTATACACCCGGAACACATCTGCTTGTCGATCTATACCAAGCAAACCACTTAAGTGATAAGCGTGTCATTGAAAAAGCGTTACTGGAAGCCGCAGACGCTTGTAACGCTAAAGTATTGCAAAAGCACTTTCACAGTTTTGGAGGAGAACAAGGCATTACCGGCATGTTGTTACTGGCCGAATCCCACATAAGCATTCATACCTGGCCTGAAAGCCACTTTGCCGCCATAGATATATTTATGTGTGGCAACTGCGATCCGGCTCTAGCCATAGCGCCCATTAAGAAATATTTATGTCCCAAAAGTGTTGACGTGCGTGAGTTTGACAGAGGCACTTCATTAAACCAATTATCCTCAACAGATGGGGTTATTTGAGATGTCGGATGCGCAAACTGCTTTGCCACAACAACAATCTAAACAGAGACAATACGCTACTTTGATCTATGCCGCATTTATCGCCGGCTTATGTTCGATTATTTATGAACTACTGATTGCCACCACTGTGTCTTATTTTATGGGCGACAGTGTGAAATTTTTCTCACTCACCATAGGGTTATATATGGCCGCAATGGGTTTTGGTTCTTATATATCCAAATTCATTACGGATAAACTATTACAACGATTTGTCATCGCCGAGATCCTGCTCGGGCTCATCGGTGGTATCAGTATCCCACTGTTATATTTTACCTATACTACCACCGCATTATTTTACCCAACGTATGTTGTACTCACCTTATGTATTGGTTTCCTCATTGGGTTGGAAATCCCTTTTCTAACCAGGTTAATGGAGAATTATCAGGTACTTAAATCCAATATTGCTAATATTTTATCCTTAGATTATTTGGGTGCATTAATTGCTACCATTGCATTTCCGTTCTTTCTTTTACCTGTTATGGGTATTTACCAATCATCTTTGTTGTTTGGGCTTATCAATATGTCCATTGCAGCAGTCGTTTTGTATGCTTACAGAAAAACACTCGGCAAAACCGGCAAAAAACTTCAATTCTTAGCCGCGGCTATGAGTGTCGTTATTGTGGTTATGTTAGTGTTTTCCAGTCAGACTCTAAAGGAATGGGATCAAATGCTCTATAACGGGCGTATCGTGCATAGTGAACAAACCCCGTACCAAAAAATAACCCTGACCAAAAGCAAAGATGATCTACGACTGTACTTAAATGGTGTTTTACAGTTTTCATCTGTGGATGAGTACCGATACCATGAGTCATTAGTAATGATGCCTATGACCTACGCCGATAAACCAATTAAACGGGTATTGGTGTTAGGCGCAGGCGACGGATTAGCGGTAAGAGAACTTCTCAAGTATCCAGAAATCGCACAAATTGTTTTAGTCGATTTAGATGCCCGAATGACGGCATTAGCCAAGAATAATCCCCATTTACTAGACATTAATTTAGGAAGTTTAGGGAACCCAAAAGTACAGGTTGTGATTGCGGATGCTTTTGTTTTTCTTGAGCAAAACAAGCAAGCTTTTGACCTTATCATTAACGATTTACCCGATCCCAATACCATTGCACTTTCTCGATTGTACAGTAAGCAATATTACCGATTAGCCAGAGCAAACTTAACGTCTGATGGACTAATGGTGACCCAGGCTACCAGCCCATTTTTTGTTAAACCTGCATTTTGGAGTATTGCAAAAACCATAGAAGCCGCAGGTTTTGATTACACCTATCCTTATCACACAAATGTGCCCTCTTTTGGCGATTGGGGGTTTGTACTCAGCGCCTTACAACCCATAAATTTCATACCTAAACGCCCCGTAGAAAACAGCCTGTTTTTAACCCACGAAACTATGCCGTCTCTGTTTGTCTTTGAAAAAGATATACAAGAAATCGACGTTGAAATTAATCAAATTGATAAACCTGTTGTATTAGATTATTACCTCAATAGTTGGCGTTATTTTAGTGATTAAAATATCCATATTCATTTTTATCCATTAAAAAGGATAATCAGATGGTCGCTCCAAAATTCGGCGTCAATGGGGCAAAAGGGTTCGTAAACTGTAAGAGAGTAATAATGTTTCATACTGGTTTGAACTGAATTCAATAGCTGGAACAGAACTCAAGTAATAAAGTGTCATATTAAACAGCTCAAATGTTCCCAGGCTGTGTTAAAACTATTAGAAGTTAGAACTTGATGAATTAATTCTCCAAAAAGCCTAATATTTTGAAGTAAAATTTTATCCTAAAGCCCACATGCACCGCTAAATCGACAACTTAATAAATGTAATTACCCACCGCTCATCAAGAATTCGACTTTTCACACAGCCATCGCTCATTGCCGCTCGTCAGGTTTAACAGGTAGCGCGGTATAAATGGAAGAAGAGGGGGGCAGCGGATTGCACTAAAGTAACAGTTAGAATTGGTCGCGATTAGTGCTCGGGATAGGTAAGATTGAGGGCTGACTAATCCAACTTAGCTCGCTGGTTTTTGTTACTATTGCTGTCAGATGAATTATTGACAGTAGCTAACCTGTTCGTTCTACCGAGAGAAAAATTGTGATTAAAATTGTATTAAGTTGCGCGGCATTCAGTGCCATGTTGTCGGTGGTATTGGGCGCATTTGCGGCCCATGGTCTTAAAAGCAAGTTATCTGAAACATTGTTAAACACCTTTCAAACTGGTGTGCAGTATCAGATGTATCATAGCCTTGCCCTCATTTTATTAGTAATTTTGTATCGTCAAATGCCTCAAGCATTGCTGGTATACAGCGCAGGTTTTATGTTCGCGGGTATTCTTTTGTTTAGCGGCAGTTTGTATATGTTGGCGCTCACCCAAATAAAATGGTTTGGCCCTGTGACCCCCCTAGGAGGCGTCTGTTTCATTATTGGTTGGGCACTGCTGATAGCAGCGACCTTAAAAGGAGCGAATTAAACAATGGCCGGATTATTATTGTATTGCCGTAGTGGATTTGAGAACGATGTGGCGAATGAAGTTCAGGAGAAAGCCAGTCAATTGGATGTGTTTGGTTATTCAAAAAGCCAAGCTAACAGTGGTTTTGTTTTATTTACTTGTTATCAAGAAGAGCATGCGGAGCTATTAGCTAACAAATTAGCGTTTAATAAACTGATTTTTGCCCGCCAACAGTTTGCTTGTAAACAAGTGATTGAGGATATGGACGTGGCGGATCGTATTGGGCCACTTTTAGCTGCATGTGAAGGATTTCCGTTATGTGGTGAGTTACGGGTTGAATATGCCGACACAACCGTTGGCAGAGAGCTATCGAAGTTTTGTAGAAAGATAAGTGTGCCCTTTAGGCAAGCATTGCGGAAAAAGAACAAGCTAACGACTAAAGACAATATTAAAAAACCTGTATTACATGTGTTTTTCACAAAAACTGATAAGGCCTATATTGGTTATTCATTTACACACAATAATTCATCTTTGCCGTTAGGTATTTTACGTTTGAAGTTCCCCCATGATGCGCCAAGTCGTTCCACCTTAAAACTTGATGAAGCCTTTCAGACTTTTATTCCTAAAGAAGAACATGACGTTCGCCTGCAGGGTGGACTCTATGCCGTTGACTTGGGTGCTTGCCCTGGAGGCTGGACCTATCAACTTGTGCAGCGAGGTATGTTTGTGCAAGCTGTTGATAATGGTGCTATGGATGCAGCGCTAATGGAAACTGGGCAGGTGACCTATTGCCCTGAAGATGGGTTTAAATTTCAGCCTAAGAAGAAAAATGTTTACTGGTTAGTCTGTGACATGATTGAGCAACCGCAAAAGGTAGCAAAACTCATGGCTAATTGGGTGGCAGATGGCCGTTGTAAAGAGGCTATGTTTAATCTTAAATTGCCCATGAAGAAACGTTATGAGTCGGTTCAGGGCGCGTTAGGGATTATTGAAGAGGTCATGCAAGCTAACCAAGTAGGAAAATATTTATTACAAGCCAAGCACCTGTATCACAACCGAGAGGAAGTGACAGTGCATTTGAGGCTAAAATCAAAAAGTGTATAAGAGACATCTTCCGATGAAACTCATCGGAAGATAGTAGATAACCTGAGCTCTGGATAAGCCATACCGTCCAGCACCGCTATTATCACGCCTATCTTTGTTGAACTTGCTCTCAATAGCTCGCTATTCCTTCACAAGCTCGCCTCGATAAACGCAATAATAGCAGCACTGGATATATTTATTGGCCTTGTAAAACAATTATAAATACCTAACATACTGTTTTAGTTATAATTACTTTTAGGGTCGCGGCACATCTTATCCAGAGTTCAGGTTAGCTAGGAAACGACCTATTGATCTAAGGGGATATTAAATTCTTCTGACAATTCAAAATCGCCTGTGACTTCAGTCACCTTATCACCAACAAACGTAATGGTGAGATCTTTGCGAAAGTCTTCACCACGCTGTTTCATGCCGCGTTTCATTTGATAAAGGTAGTACCAAGTATCGTGATCGAATGCATCTTCTAAAACAGGTTTACCCAGTACAAATACAACCTGTTCTTTGGTCATATCAATTCTAAGCTTTTTAACGTCTTTTTCATCCAAAAAGTTACCCTGGGGTACATCAATTCGGAAAATCCAATCAGCACAGGCTGATAACATCATAGTGGCGGTTAATATAACCAGTAAATTCTTAAACTTCATTGTTACTCAATATCTCAGCATGTGAAAAAGCGAAAACGGTAAATGTGAGAGTAACTCACACTTATTTGGCGAAGCATCCTAACCCAGCCGCGTTAGCGCAATCAATGCTTAATTGCTATGAATTACTGATTTGTAGCAATTCTCTGGCATTCGCTATCGCTGATTCGGTAAGAGTATCTCCTGCTAGTAGACGTGCCAACTCTTCAATTCGTTCATTTTCTTGTAAACAAATCATATGCGTTTCTGTGGTTTTTTTGTCACTGAACTTTGTAACAAACATTTGATTGTGCGCTCGAGCAGCTACTTGAGGTAGATGAGTCACACAAATCACTTGTGCACTTTCACCTAACTTACGTAATAACTGGCCTACCACTGATGCGGTTGAACCACTGATGCCGCTGTCAACTTCATCAAAAATCATGGTGGCAATATCGTTATTTCTAGAGCTAATCACTTGAATCGCCAATCCAATCCGTGACAATTCTCCGCCCGACACTACTTTCTCAAGGTTGTCCAAGGCTTGGCCTCTGTTAGTTGAGACGACAAACTGCACCGTATCTAAGCCAAGTTTGTTAGGTGTGCCTTGAGTCTGATGTTCAACATTTATTTTAAACACTGTTTCAGCCATGTTCATTTGGTGAATATGTTGTTCGACTTGCTTAGCAAATGATTTGGCGGATTTTTGTCTGGATAGGCTGAGTTTGTTGGCGATCTGATAATATTGTTGTTCTAGCTCGAATAGTTGAGTTTTTAATTCTTCTAACAATGAGTCGTCTTTAACTAATTCACTAAATTCAGTGGTGAGTTGTTGATGAAACTCATATAACGCCTCCGGTTGAACATTATGCTTTCTGGATAAATCTAATGCTTGAGAGTAACGAGCTTCGACATTTTGCATACGCATAGGGTCGATTTCAAGCTGTTCGCTATAAGCTCTTAATTCGTTAGCCGCTTCGTCTATTTGAATGCAGGCCTCAGCTAACATAGTCACAATAGGTGCAAGGCTAGGATCATGCTGTTGTAACTCAGTTAAGCGGTCAACACTGTTTTGCACCGCCGACAAGGCATTAAACTCTTCTGCTTCGTAAAGTTGGTGAAAGCTAATTTGACTTTGTTCTAGCAATGTTTGGCTATGGCTGAGTTTTTTATGTTCTGTTTCTAGTGCAACAAATTCGTTTTCTGCTAAGGCATATTCGTCAAGTTCCTGGATTTGATACGACAATAACTGACTGCGATCTTCGCGTTGCTGCTGACCTTCCACTAAATTTTGATAGTCTTGTCGTTGGGTTCGCAGTGTGTGATAAGCATCTGCAACTTTATTCAATAAGGTGTCATGCTCTGCGTACTGATCAAGTAAGTTGCGTTGATTGTCACTTTTTAAAATCTGTTGATGGGCATGTTGCCCATGAATACTCAATAAAAATTGACCAAGATGTTTTAATTGTTGCAAGGGTACTGGTGTGCCATTCACAAAGGCTTTAGAACGCCCCTCAGAGGATATAACACGCCTTATCAATACTTCATCATCGTCTGTCAATTCATGCTCTTCAAGCCATTTCAGAGCGCCAGGTAGCTGCTTGACATTAAAACCAGCACATACTTCTGCTTTATCGGCGCCGGTACGCACCATGCTACTGTCTGCTCTGTCTCCCAAACATAAGCCTAATGCGTCAACCGAAATCGACTTACCCGCACCAGTTTCACCGGTAATGGCAGTCATGCCTTGGCTAAAATCAACGTCGAGTGTTTTAACAATGGCGAAATTACGAATGGATAAATGGGTAAGCATTTTTAATTCTCAATAAAAAAGACATACAAAAGCATGTTTAAATATACAGTAACTGTAAATATAAACATGCTTTTGCTCAGTGTCTAGTTATCTCTTAAAAAAAATACTCGAAGTGACTAATAAAGTTTACTGCCCCAGCCAAGTTTTGTGCGTAACACATTGAAATAGTTATAGTCTTTTGGGTGTATCAGAGACAACTTCGCAGGGTTTTTACATATAACAATTTCGTCACCGGGTAAGACTGTTAGCACAATATGGCTATCACAACTGACTTGCATATTATCTGTGTTTTCAGGGGACACTTTTAATTTTACTGTGCTTTTGGCATCGACTACTATGGGGCGACTACTTAATGTGTGTGGAAACATGGGTACTAAGGTTAACGCATCCAAGTTAGGAGTAAGAATTGGACCTCCACCGGATAACGAATAAGCCGTAGAGCCAGTTGGTGTCGCCACAATTAAGCCATCAGAGCGCTGACTGAACACAAAGTTATCATCCAGATACACTTCAAATTCCATCATATGTGCTACTTTGCCATGGTGAATTACCACTTCGTTTACCGCGGAGTCTTTGCTTTGTACTTTACCATCTCGATAGACTTCCACTTCTAACAAAAAACGTTGCTCTATTTGGCAATCGCCGTCAAAAATACTATCAAGTTGCGGTTCAAAGTCATCGGGGTTGATGTCGGTTAAAAAACCTAAGTTACCACGGTTAACACCTACTACAGCTACATTGAATTCCGCCAGTACTCTAGCTGCGCCAAGCATATTACCATCGCCACCGACCACTATGGCTAAGTCAGCTTGTTTACCAATTTCAGTTATATCTGCAGATTCAAAACCATTAGTATCTAATTTTTGTGCAGTGTTTGTTTCGACTAGTACCCGACAACCACGTTTAGTCAAATAGACTATTAATGCCTTGAGACTTAAATTTGCACCTTGATGTGCTTGTTTGCCAATTAAACCTACAGTTTTAAACTTCATTGAAAACAACATAAATAACGATTTGCCAGAGTATAACCATGAGAGAGTTTGAAAGTCATATTTTTAGTTTGGAATAATACTAATCAGTATAAATGATTGACTGGGAGATTTGATCCTCCATATAGTATGCTTAATAAATTAGTATACAACATATAAGAAGAGCACTAATAAATGGGGCCATTGATGTTAGATGTGTCAGGCTTTGAACTGACACACGAAGAGATAGATATCCTCGATCATCCTTTAGTTGGCGGGCTTATTTTATTCAGCCGTAACTACCACGACCAAAAACAACTATCTGACTTGGTTCGGCATATAAGAAGCGTTACGCGTAATGATATTGTCATTGCTACAGACCACGAAGGGGGTAGGGTACAGCGCTTTCGTCAAGGATTTAGTGATATTCCTGCAATGGGGAGTATTAACCTTAAAACGAATGAGAATATTCAACAATCAGGCTATCTATGTGAGCAATTCGGTTGGCTGATGGCAGCTGAATTATTGGCTTTTGATATCGATATAAGTTTTGCTCCAGTACTGGATATTCATGGTGTGTCAGCAGTGATTGGTGATCGTAGTTTTCACCAGCAACCCGATGTGATTGTGCAATTAGCCAGCGATTTTATTAAAGGTATGCACCGAGCTGGCATGTCTGCCACCGGTAAACATTTCCCTGGACACGGTAATGTTCTTGAGGATTCCCATGTTGCTATGCCAGTTGATAAACGCAGTCGTGAGGAAATATTTGCCCTCGATATGGCAATATTTAAGTCTATTCATCAACAAGGGTTATTGGATGCGGTGATGCCAGCCCATGTTATTTATCCAGATGTAGACGATTTACCCGCAGGTTTTTCACAACAGTGGATTAAACAGATCTTGCGCCAAGAACTGGATTTTAATGGGGTAGTATTTTCTGATGACTTGTCAATGCAAGGTGCGGTACAAATGGGGAATATTGTAGAGCGTGCCGAGTTGGCTATAGAAGCCGGTTGTGACATGGTGTTGGTATGCAATGATCCAAAGGGGGCAGTTAAGGTGATTGATGGTTTACCCTCAGGTATGAGCCTGCATAAAAATAGTCTAGAAAGAATTAAACGCCTCAGGAAAAAGACTAGTGTTGATTTTTCTAATCTGAAAAAGACTACTGAGCATCAAGTCGCTAGCAAAGTATTAGACCAATTTTATGCAAACTAATAACAAGCTAATTTTACTCTCGGCTATTAGTTCATCTGTGCTGTATTTTGGACTAATAGCTGTTGGTCAGCCACACCTGATTGCCTCTACAGCGTCTATCACGCTGTTTACTGCCATGTTATGGGTCACTGAAGCGTTACCTATTCCTGTGACCTCGCTTATCCCCTTTTTTGGTTTTCCTATGGCGGGGGTGTTGACCCATAAAGAGTCTGCATCGGCGCTGGGCAGCCACGTTATTTTATTGTTGATGGGCGCGTTTATGCTTTCAAAGGCATTGGAAAAGTCCAATGTGCATAGTCGATTGGCTTTTTACTTAGTTAATCTCACGGGCGGTAAAAGTGCTAAACGTTTGGTGTTCGGCTTTATGTTGACCGCCGCCATTTTAAGTATGTGGATTTCTAATTCAGCCACTACCTTAATGTTATTACCTATCACCCTGGCAGTACTACAACATGTAAAAGATCCTAAGCTAACTATTGCTATGCTCCTAGGCATCGCCTATGCGGCAAGCCTAGGGGGCGTAGGCACGCCTGTAGGTACTCCACCGAACATTATTTTTATGAGTGTTTACCTTGAAACCCAAGGCAAAGAAATCAGCTTTCTAGAGTGGATGAAAACGGGTGTACCTATAGTTGTTATTGGTATACCCGTTATTGCTTGGTGGTTAACTCGCAACTTAACAGATACTCAAGAGTATGTTTTACCCAAATCAGGGGCTTGGCAACCGGCTGAAAAGCGGGTGTTGATCACCTTTGTGATGGTAGCACTGGCTTGGATGTTTAGACCTTATTGGACAGTATGGTTAAATATGCCGAGTATTGGCGACAGTAGTATTGCTCTGGCCGGCGTTGTTTTGATGTTTTTGATTCCTAATGGGAATAAGATTGAAGAATCAGCCACTGCAGTAAAGGATAGTCAATTTGGTGAAGTGGCCGAAAAAGCCAAATCAGACAAATTACTCGACTGGGAGACGGCCGTCGCCATTCCATGGGGCATGTTGTTATTATTCGCAGGTGGCATTTGTATCGCAAAAGCATTTTCTGCTTCAGGGTTAAGTGCCTTAATGGGGGATGGTTTGACAGGTTTATCTGACTTACCCGTACCTTTGTTAATTTTATGTATTTGTTTGTTTGTGACTTTCTTAACTGAAATCACTTCAAATACGGCGACTGCCACCTTATTGATGCCGATTCTCGCCGCCGCAGGTGTTGCCGCTGGGATTGATCCCGCGTTAATGATGATGCCAGCCGCCATCAGTGCTAGTTGCGCTTTTATGTTGCCGGTGGCCACTGCACCTAATGCCATAGTATATGGGATGGATAAATTCAGTATTAAAACCATGGCCAGAGAAGGCTTAATGCTTAATATTTTCTTGGCGTTTATTATTACTGGGGTGAGTTACCTGACTTTGTCTTAATGTAATACTGCTAGTTTTGAACCAATATTATCTTGTGGTTGAATTAGCTATCTAATACCAAACTACAATCTCATGATGTCGAATGGCAGATTCGTGCTGCTGATGTAAAACAGTACCGCGTGAACGGTAAATATGGCGTTAGGGAACAAAAAAGGTTGGACTTATTTAAATAAATCCAACCTTTAACACCATAGTTATTTTAATACAGATACTGATATTCAGAATTTTATGTAGCTACTCACAGTCAGGTAAAACTTTATTATCAATTTTTAGCTCTTTGCCAATTTTAACAAGCTCAACTGTTTCACTGTCACAAAACAAATATGGTTTATCCACCAAGATTTTCATTATTTCAAATAAATAATATACGCTCAATTTCTGTCCTTCAACTGTGGGCATTTGACCAACTTGCATCATTTGAAGAACCCCAATATTAACTTTCGTTTGCCCTTGGTAAAATATGAACTGTTGATAAGCTAACAGGTAAAATGAAAGTAACCCTGTTACCAATACACCAAGCAAAAAATACTTAACTTTTATCATAACTTACTGTTCCTCATCTAAGTCAAATTGTCACTAAATATAGGAAAAAGTGATACTAGAAATTTCTCCGTTAACTCTTGTGACCCACATCCACATTTCGCAAGATGTACCCCCACTAACAGTACTTGAGGTTGCATAATATGACCCACCCGTTGGAGCAGAAGCATAAACGCTATTATTACTGATAGCTCCATCAGCGCCTACAATCGAGTCAGGAACAGGGGTAAAAGACTTTGGTGGCGTAAAAGCCCCTTCTAGCAAGGATTCGTAAAGGATTGAAGTACCATCAGGAAAGTGAACCAAAAACCTTATGGTTTTGGTAATACCAAATATTTTATAAAACAAGATTGAGGTAGTGTTTGTCGCAAAGAAAGCTTGTCCTTCTGGAGTTCCTCTTAAAAAGGTTGATAATATCCCACATAATCCATATGTTGCAGAACCACATTCTTCTAGCAAAACATGGTTTTCAGGTATATGCACACTAATGGGTTTCTTCAAGGATTGAATAAGCTCAGAAACATTCGATTCCATTACAGCCGTTTCTCTCACTGAGCTTATTAAATATGCGGTTCCGGCACCGAAGTTATTGGCATCTTGAACAACGTCCAATTCTATATACCAGATTTTGGTATTTATTGAGGTGTTTATAACAATTGTATTCCAATGGCCTTCTGGGGCTGTCGACATATAGGATATTGCCGTATTTTCAAAATCCGTTTGAGTGCTGCAGGAATTGCATTCAATTGTTATTTCTTGGGTGGCGTAAGCACTATGGGAATATACGGCGGAAATAATATAGAGTAACGCGGATAGGGTGATTAACTTGAACTTATACAACATGATTATTTCCTTAAATAACTAAATTTTGAAAGTTTAATCTACAGCTTCAAAACCATCTGATTTTAGACCTGAACTTAAAACTAAGTTATAGGCATTTAAAATTTACATGCTTCTCCATTTAACTCAGGTTGATTTTAAAGGAGTATGAATAATTGCCAAGTTTAACAATCGATTAGGTATTTGTTTTTCCACAAAACGGCGATTATACCGATAACAAAACTCATTCAAGTATTCTTGTAAGTAATTACCCGTAACGCCATGAAACGTGCCCAACAAAAACGTTTTCAAATTACCTATCGCGATATGAACCCAAGGCAACCATTCGTCTACCTTTTCACTTGGCGTGACTCTTGGCTCATGTTGCTGTGTTTTATCTATAATATTTAACGCAGGATAAGCATCCGTTCTGACATGCTGATTAGCTAAAAGGTGATGTGATACAAATTCTTTTACTGTTTTAAAATTCACATTTTTAACCGCTTTCATTGCGATAAACCCTGCCTTTTTATGCTTGTTTTCACATGCTATGATAATGGGGGTTTTCCCTTCTGCTCCACGACCACGCTTGCCTTTGTGCTTACCGCCAACAAAGGCATCATCTAACTCTATTGTGCCCGACAATCGGTAGAGGCTATCCCTGTGTCCCATAGCCGCTCTCACTTTCGTTAACATAAGCCGAGCAGTCTTCCAATTCACTTCAATAAGCTTGCTTAGCCTTAACGCTGAAATACTGCCTTTGTCTGAGCCTATAAAATACAGTGCCCAAAACCATTTGAGTAACGGTAGATGACTACCATGAAATAAAGTACCTGACATCACCGATGTTTGCTTATGACAATGGCTGCATTCGGTTAATTCTCGGCAGTGAAGGTCAATCCCATTGTCGTGACCACATTGAGGACACATAAACCCATTAGGCCACTTCATTTCCTTCAGATACTGGAGACAATCTTTATTCGTTCTGAATTGCTGTTGCCACGTTAAAAAACTGGCTTCTGGCGTGTTCATGTTCGAACTCCCTTAAACTGTTTATTTTCATATACAGTTTAGTTCATGCCTGAGCAAAGTGGAGAAGCATGTAAAATTTATTAAGCCGCAAATGAATTGAAGTCTAGTATCCAATTTAAAACAGTACTGGGTAAATTATTTTACGCAAACTTTATTTACCATTCAGCTAAATATGTAATTGAAAAAGCCACTGTTTTGACCAACTCATAGAGAAATTTGCAAAAGCTATATATTGATGAGGGATGTCGCTTTGTATGCTATTTAAGGTCAATATGGACTCCTTAGGGTTATTTATGCTCCATGATTGCAAAGGCCTTTTCTGCCTCAGGGTTAAGTGCCTTAATGGGAGAAGGCTTATCAGCCTTGCCAGTTCCCTTGCTTATTCTATCTATCTGTTTGTTTGTGACTTTTTTAACTGAAATCACTTCAAATACTGCTACCGCCACCTTATTGATGCCAATACTCGCCGCCGCAGGTGTTGCCGCTGGGATTGATCCCGCGTTAATGATGATGCCAGCGGCCATCAGTGCTAGTTGTGCTTTTATGTTACCTGTAGCCACTGCACCTAATGCCATCGTCTACGGTATGGATAAATTCAGTATTAAAACTATGGCCAGAGAAGGTTTGATGTTGAATATATTTTTGGCATTTATCATTACGGCTGTGAGTTACGTGACCTTATCCTAACTTAATACTTCTTTTTCTAAGCTGCTCTTACCTTGGTCATAATTGATATATTTAATCAATTTGTCGTTTGTTACTAAAGATATAACATATTTCCTTTTGCATCATATTTGCGCAATAAACCTCCAGATTAGTGCATCTTTATCTGAGACTTCAACCTAGATCCTTATAAATAAAGGCTTAACAAGGCTGGCATTAATTCTGCTATATGCTTTGTGTACAGCACTTTCTTCTGTATTCCCAATTATTACGATATTGCTAAGGGGCGTCATGGAAGTTGAACTGTTGTTGTTTGTAGGCACGTTATGTGTAGCGGGTGCAATTGCGGGAATTACGGCTGGATTGTTTGGAAATGGCGGTGGATTTGTGGTGGTACCTGCGTTGTTGGCGGTTTTTCCTTTTTTTAGTGAATCATCGGGGGAACTCATTAAGGTCGCTATCGGTACCTCATTAGCATCAATTGTTGTGTCTAGTGCGCGTTCTGTGCAAGCACATAAAAAAATGAACGCTGTTGATTTTGCAATATTGAAAGACTGGTCAGTCTGGTTGGTTATTGGGGTGTTGATTGGCTTATATATCGCCTCGAAGACAAGTCCAGAAAGTTTGATCCTGGTGTTTGCAACGGGGGTTTTATTTTATTCAATATACTTTTTGTTTCCTGGGCTTTTTAAAAGTTCATCAAGCACCTTAAGTATGCCCCAAGGACCATTTAAAGTCGGGTTAGCCTCTTTTTTAGGAGGGTTTTCAGCGTTACTTGGTATAGGCGGCGGAACGATTACTGTTATGACAATGGTGATCTGTAATCGCAGTGTTCACCAAGCAGTAGCAACGGCTGCAGGTGTCGGTTTTATTATTGGTTTACCAGGAGCAATTGGATTCTTGCTGATGGGGCACAACGTCAATAATCTTCCATACGGTACCTTTGGCTACATCAATCTACCTGCACTTGTTGCCATTAGTGCGGGGTCAATCTTAACAGCACCTATAGGTGCTAAATGGGCGCATAGTTTGGACGAGGTCAGTCTGAAGAGAATGTTTGGACTTTACTTAGTCGTGGTGTCCATTTCTATGTATTACAAAGCATTTTAAAATTAATGAGAGACAACTAAAGGGTGACCACATGACAGACAATTTAAGTAGACGATTATTTTTACGAGGGACTATAGCAACAGCTTCTGCAGTTGCCGCAGGTGGATTGGTTTCTTTGTCGGGTAATGCACTAGCGGGCCAACATCTCGCACCAGTTATTAACTATGGTCCAGGTGCGGGCATTGCCAAACTTAACGCTAATGAAAATCCTTATGGGCCAAGCCCAGGTGCAATGAAAGCGATCATGCAAGCTAGTACTAAGGGAGCATACTATGCTTCTGAGCCCTACAAAGTACTGGTTGATATGATAGCCGAGAAAAATGGCTTAAGTAACAGCCAAATTTCATTGAGTGCGGGTTCCAGTGGCGTATTGTCTTATGCTGCTAACGCAGCCTCTACAAAAGGTTTAATACTTGGACCCGATTTATTTTGGGATACCACTGCTAAGGCGCCACAAAAAACCGGTGGTGCAAAAATCAAACGCATAGCTAAAACCACTGATCTAAGTATTGATCTAGACGCCATGTATGCCGCCATTGATGCTGATGTCGCTATGGTACATATCACCAATCCAAATAATCCTACTGGGCGTTTATTGGATGCTGGAAAGTTAAGAGATTTTTGTATTAAGGCTTCTAAGAAAACTTTAGTCTTAGTAGATGAAGCTTATAATGAAGTAACCGATATGCCTGAAAAAAACTCAATGGTGTCCTTGGTCAGAGAAGGGCATAACGTCATAGTGGCTAAAACTTTCTCTAAAATATATGGCTTAGCAGGTATGCGTGTCGGTTATATGATGGCATCTGAAGAAAATACCGCCAGTATTAATCGTTTTAGTTTAGGTGGGTATGCCATGAACCAAGCTGGATTAGCTGCGGCTATTGCGAGTTATAACGATGAAGCCTTTTTAAACATGTCCAAGTCAAAAATTGTTGAGGGACGGGAAATGGTGTTGGATGCCGTTAAGGCAAATGAATTAACGGCACTGCCTTCTTCGACTAATTTTGTATTTGTTGATTTGGCCCAAGGCAATGCAGAAATCTTTCGACAAAAAATGGCGGAACAAAATGTGTTAATTCGAGGTATTTATCAAGATTATAATCATTGGTCTCGTGTGAGTATGGGCATGATCCCTGACGTGCAAAAGTATGTAAATGCATTGCCCAGGGCTCTAGAACAAACCTTAGCCTTGTCTTAAGGCTCATACCTCAAAAGAGTATTTTTCCTCTCCAATTGCCCAAGGAATGGGCTTCTTTTGTTAGTCCTAATATTGTTTTACTGACAACTTGCATGGCAATACTGGCCACTCGTTTTGAATTATTCACTAACAGTACATCTCGGCTAAGCTCAGGTTGAGTAATAGTAATCGTTTTGACTTGTCTAGATTTCTCTAAATGAAATACTGCAGAAGACGGCAGGATCATCAGGCCTAGTCCATCGGTCACATAACGTAAATTGGTCATCAGTAATCCAAAATTTTGTTTATTCCAAATTCTAACCCCTGTCTGCGTTTCATAACGATTGAGCATTTGAACTAAGGGATCATTTTGGTTGGGCAAGATGATTTCAAATTCAGCGAGCTGTTTAAACTCAATAATGTCTTGTTTGGCAAGTTTCTCATATGATTTTGTATTTGGTTCAGTACCAACAACCAGATAAATATTCTCTTTAATCAGAGGTGTGCTGGAAAAATTCTTATCCAAGATGGTGTTTTCATAGGTAATGGCTAAATCAATTTGCCCATTGCTAAGACATTGGTTTAGAAAATCAGTGGTGCCGTAATGTAATGTGAGTTCAACATTTGGGTAGTTTTTCTGAATGGCTTGCGTGAGTGGTATCGCTAACACATTACATACTGCCTGAGCCATGCCAATGGATATTCGACCAGTGGGATTTGATTCAGCATCGACAATTTCGCTTTTAGCTATCCCCATTTGATGGACAATAGATTTAGCTCTTAGATAGAATTTTTCTCCACTTGTTGTGAGTCTAACGCCCCTAAAATCCCGTTCAAATAATTGCACTGATAATTCGTGCTCCAAACTAGAAATTTGCTGACTAATAGCCGGTTGAGCGATATCCAGTTCTTTTGCTGCACCTGTAATACTGCCTTTATCAGCCGTTTTGAGAAAGTACTTTAATTGTTTGCTATTCATATGGACTTCATACCTGCCAATCGAACTTTGCAACATAATTGTGCAATCGAGCCATTAATGCGCATTTAAATATTTTTCCCCATCCATTTAGCCGGTATTGGTAATACATTTAATTTAAGTAATTCAAGTACCGTGCCATTAAGCCGATCATAAGCCAGTGGTACGGCGGACTTCAGTGGGTATAAGCAAATTAGGGGGGGGCTATACAAAATTCGCATTATTGATTGGCATTTGTGTTGCTTTTTATCAGTAAGAAGCGGGGTTTATTGCTGTGCTTGTTACCTAAAAAGGTGCATTGCACTTGCGTAGTCCACATCGTTTCCAAATTGTGTATGAATCGCCGATTTAGAGCGTTGAAGCACTCAGGTTTAGGAATAAAACTATTGTTCACTATAAGAGGTTAAATATGCTCAAACTACATAAACTTAGTCTATCCATTCGTAGGACGCTGCCAGTTTTAGCTGCCACGTCTGGATTAGTCATGATGTCACCGAGCATTTATGCACAAGACTCAGAACAAACAGATGAAGTCAATTTTGAACAAATTGTTATCACAGGTTCAAGGGGGGTACCAAGGTCGGTAGCTGACTCTGCTGTGCCTGTGGACGTATTTAGTGAAGATGACCTAGTGTCTGTTTCTTTTACTGATACTAATGACATTTTAAAAACTTTGGTGCCGTCCTATTCTTTGTCCCGTCAGCCTATTTCTGATGGTGGATCTTTTATACGACCCGCAAGTTTACGTGGTATGCCAACAGATAAAACTTTGGTTTTGATTAATTCAAAAAGGCGTCACCGTTCTGCATTGGTTCAAATTGGTGGGTCGGGTACTCAAGGGCCAGATATCGCGACTATTCCATCATCTGCATTAAAAGGCGTGGAAGTGCTTCGTGACGGTGCTGCCGCTCAGTATGGTTCAGATGCTATCGCAGGTGTAATAAACTTTCAGTTGAAAGACAACGATGAAGGGGGGTCATTGTCAGTAGATTTGGGCCAATATTATGAGGGAGACGGTGAGCAATTCACAGTTACCGGTAACATTGGTTTTGCCCTTGGTGATAAAGGCTTCTTTAGCCTGTCAGGTGAAATTTCAGATTCAGCCTCAACGTCTCGTTCAGAACAGTATTGTGAAAGTTGGGCGTGTATGGATGTCAATGATGTTAATTTTTTAACCGGTGTCGACACCACATTATCGGGTTATTCTGAGGAAACATTTATCGCTGGTTTAGCTGACGCTAATTTAGGTGGTGAAAATGTAGTGCAACCCTGGGGACAACCCAACGCTTCAGCTACCCGATTGTTCTTCAACTCGGGGTATAATCTTAGCGATACCATGAAATTATATGCCTTTGGTAATTATTCCGACAGTGAAGGTGATGGTAGTTTTTATTATCGTTATCCGGGTAACGGAACCATTGAAGATATTCGCTTAGAAGACGGTTCACTGTATTCACCCCTTGTGAAGTTTCCTGGTGGTTTCACACCCAGATTTACGGGTGAAATAACCGATTTCTCATTATTAGCGGGGTTAGAAGGTGAATTGACTAATGGCATGACCTATGACTTTAGTGGTCGCTATGGTTCAAATGAAATTCAATATACCTTAGAAAATACAATCAACCCTTCTATGGGGCCTGATTCGCCTACTTCATTTCGCCCAGGTGATTTGATTAACGAAGAACTTCAATTTTCTGCTGACTTTACGCAATTTATTGATGTGGGATTTGCATCGGAATTAGTTTTTGCCTTTGGTCTGACTTATATGGAAGAAAGTTATGAGTTAGTGGAAGGGGATGAGGATTCGTATAGTGTAGGAGCATATTCAAGTCCTGACCCACATGGTTTCTGTAATGATGGTTCAGCTACCAATAATGGTTTGGCAGTGATTTTAGGTGGTTCTACCTTAGACTGTTCAGATCCTTCTGACGCGGTGTACCGAGCTGTAGGAGTAGGGTCTAACGGTTTCCCAGGATATTCACCGGAATATTCAGGCTCTTACGAACGGGATATGGCTGGAATTTATGTAGATCTCAGCTCCGATATTACTGATGCGTTTTTTATACAAGGTGCCTTACGATACGAAGACTATTCAGATTTTGGTTCTGAATTAGTTGGAAAGATCGCCTTCAAATACAGTTTGACTGACGATATGAACTTACGTGGGTCTTTAGGAACTGGCTTTAGAGCTCCTACCCCAGGGCAGCAAGGTACTACAAACGTTTCTACTCGATTACCAAATGGTCTTCCTGTGGCTACAGGTCTTTTCCCTGCATTGAGTGATGTGGGTCAGGCTCTTGGGGCAGAAGCATTGAAACCTGAAACTTCTTTGAACTATAGCTTAGGTGTTTCTGGTAGTTTCGATGCATTAAGTCTTACTGTAGATTTTTATCGTATAGCACTAGATGACCGTTTTTATGCGGTATCGACAATCGATGTTTCTACTGATCCAGACTCAGGGGATGCGTATGACAAATATTTGGCTTTGGTCGCTGCCGGTGTTGATGGGGCAAATACTATAGGTGGCGTGAATTATTTCCAAAATGCTTTTGATACTGTCACAAATGGTATGGACATTGTGGCTACCTATACTATAGATGATACCGTTCTGACGGGATCATTAAACTACAACTCAACAGAAATTGATTCAGATGCATCAGCGTATTTAAATGGCGAAGATGAGTTTGATTTGGAAAATGCGCTCCCTTCGTGGCGTGGTGTATTATCAGCTAAGCATAGCTTTGACATGTTAAGTCTATTGATACGTGCAAATTTTTACGGCGCATATGAAAATGCTATTGATTCGGCAGCGACGTCAACACAAGAGTACGATGCTGGGGTGATGTTTGATTTAGAAATGAAATATCAACTTAATGATAGTGTGTCTCTGGCAGCTGGTGCGCGTAATCTGTTTGATACTTATCCAGATAAAGATGATGGGGACACCTGTTGTGGTGCCGTGTACTGGTCAGGTAATAATGTAGATTGGCAAGGTGGTTATTACTATGCACGATTGAACTATGTCTTTTAATATATCCATTGTTTGTTAGATTAAAAAGCCGTCATAAATGACGGCTTTTTTGTGCTCTATTATTAATTTGTACTCTGTTATTCAGAGATCACTGGTGTTTATGTCGGTTTCTTGTTCGGCTTCTGGCCAACGAAAACGGTTAATACGCACTATCATGCCAAACAGCGGATGGTCAAAATAATGCACTTGTTTACTGATCACTCGCCTCAACTGATTAAAATTAACACTTTGTAAAAAATTTGCTTGTTGAGAGTTTGCTTGTTGCAATGGGTTGAGCACTATTGCACCTTGCCCAGATAAACCAGTCGATAAGCCATCATTTATCTGGGCTTCCTTTGGGTCGAATATTGGTTGTCTGATATCTAAATCACTATCGATGTGCAAGTAAGGGATACGCCCTACGTTACGCAGATAGACGGTAATTTCACCGTCTAATCGCCATAATTCTTTAAGGATTTGGGGATCAGTCTTGGTTGTTTGGTGCTCTGTTAGCCCCTCGGCTTGGTCAATGTTGATAGGCGTGTCATCTGCTAATGCAGCAGCGATTCTTGCAAATAAGTCTTCAGTAACCACTTCTGGGGCAGTGCCATTAATACTCACTAAAAGTGCTTGTTGCTGTTCTGGCGTTAAACCCGCTAGCTCTTGTTCAGGTATATAAAAATCGTCTGTTGATTGATTCAAACTAGCAAATAAAGAATCGGTATCCTTAACTACAGCTAAACCGTTGGCATCAAATTGGTCTGCAAAGTTTTCACCAGCAAATAATCTGAATGTTTGTGCCTCTTCTCGGCCGAACTTAACTTCTTGCCTCCAATTTACATGTAAGATTGGCGTGATATCTCGCTGCCTTTTAATCTTCTCGTATAGTTCATTCATATACATGGTGGATGTTGGTAACAGAAAAGCCCCACGTTTTTGTTGCCACTCAATACCATTAATAATCTCTGGAACCCGTTGTATTTGATTACTGGGCGCGGCGCCAGACTCATCATTTTGGAGGGCGAGCATAGACTCAAAAGAGGGGTCAACCTGTTCGGCGTAAGCACAGAGGAATTCACTAGGCATTTGCCATTCGATAAATTCGACCGGAATAGAAGGTCTAGTTAAAGTCGCCTTTGGAGCTAATTTTATGTTGCCTGGATTAACATCTTCGGCGTCAGTTGTTTGAACTGAAGACTCTGTGTCATCGGATTTTGTAAATATATCTGTTGTCGCGACTTGATATTGAAAATTTTCTGCAGTGACCTTCTCGGAGTTAACAGATAAACCTTGTTTGGTTTGTGGTTTTTGTTGTTTATCAGTCTGGGACGACGATGTCTCAACTGTTGTGGCCACGGGTAAAGGAAAGGCAAAATCTTGCTCATATTGTGTTTTTACTTTGAGTCGGTTCGATGCTCGGCAATATGGCAGCCCGGCCCTTAAATAGCTTAAATCAGGCTTCAGATAGGGCGTAACTAAATCAAGCACGTTGCTGGCAGGTTGTTCAAGCCGAGACTGTTTGAATTTCTCAGATAAGTTGACCTCCTCTAAATTACGTTCAAATAAAATCACTTCAACATCAAACCACCACTGTTGCTCAACCGCATTCGCAGGTTGCGCTAAAATACTGGTAGTAAGCAAGGCTGCAAAGATAACCTTTTTAGAAAATATACCCATAACCATCTGTTTTAGAGGATGAGTCGTCATTTTATCTGTCATTAAGCCGCTCGTAATTGTTGGCTAAACTCGGTTAGCATATTATTAAACAGTTCAAGTCTATCTTTGGCGGATTCAGTAGGCACGTTAATTTTAAGTTTTTGTGGCCCATCCAATTTGTAAATTCTCGGTTGCGACTGAATTAGCTTGATAATAAAGTTTGGATCAATCTGTGTTTTTTGCGAAAACTCTACAAATCCACCTTTATTGGTACCTTCTATCTTAGATATACCGATTAATTTGGCTTTTAATTTGAGCATGGCCATATCTAACAGGTTTTTAGCGCTTTGAGGTAACAAACCAAATCTGTCAATGAGTTCTATTTGTAACTCATTGACTGCTCTTTCATCTTTGCAACTAACCAATTTTTTATACAAGGATAGGCGCATGTTCACATCTGGAATATAATCATCTGGGAACAGAGCAGGTAACCGTAAATCGATATCAGTTTGCTCAGCAAGTGCCGCTTCCAAAGAGGGCTCTTTACCCTCTTTTAGTGCTGCAACAGCTTGGTCTAGCATATCCATGTATAGGGTAAAACCAATACTAGAAATCTGTCCCGATTGTCCATCACCCAATAATTCCCCCGCACCACGAATTTCTAAATCATGAGTTGCAAGGGCAAAACCTGCACCTAATTCTTCTAAGGATGAAATAGCATCTAGGCGTTTGGCGGCATCTTTACTTAATCGTCTTGGATGCGGCGTTAGCAAGTAGGCATAGGCCTGATGATGTGAGCGCCCAACACGTCCGCGCAATTGATGAAGTTGGGCCAGACCAAGGTGATCCGCTCGGTCCATCACTATGGTATTAGCTGATGGCACATCGATACCTGTTTCAATAATAGTGGTACACAACAACACATTAAAACGCTGGTGATAAAAATCAGCCATGACTTTTTCAAGTTCACGCTCTCGCATTTGGCCATGGCCTATAGCGATCCGTGCTTCTGGCACAATCTCTGCAATTTCTTGCGCTGTACGCTCAATGGTGTCTACTTCGTTATGTAAGAAGTAAACCTGACCACCGCGCAAAATTTCACGCATGATGGCTTCACGTATTAATCCTTTGTTTCGTTGCTGCACAAAGGTTTTGATTGGCAGACGTTTAGCCGGCGGTGTCGCAATGATCGATAAGTCGCGCATACCACTTAATGCCATATTCAGCGTTCTTGGAATAGGCGTAGCGGTCAAGGTTAAAATATCTACATCTGAGCGCAGCGCTTTAAATTTTTCTTTCTGGCGCACCCCAAATCGGTGTTCTTCGTCGATAATGACTAAACCTAAATCGTTAAATTTAAGACTATCTTGTAACAAAGTATGGGTGCCAACCACTATATCTACTTTTCCTTCAGCAATGGCCTTAACCGTTTCTTTTGCATCTTTGGCACTGACAAATCGAGATAACACCTCAATTCTAAAAGGGCAGTTGACAAAACGTTCTTTAAAATTTCCAAAATGTTGACTGGCAAGTAAGGTAGTCGGCACTAATATTGCGACTTGTTTACCTTGATTCGCAGCGATAAAAGCTGCACGCATCGCCACTTCAGTCTTACCAAAACCTACATCACCACACACAAGTCTGTCCATTGCATTGCCTGAGCCCATATCTTGGATCACTGCGTTGATAGCTTTTTGCTGATCTATGGTTTCTTCAAAGGGGAAACTGTCACTGAAAGATTGATATTCATCCCATGCAATTTTGAACGCATAGCCGGGTTTAGCTGCACGTCTGGCGTACACATCCAATAATTGTGCAGCTACATCACGGACTTTTTCAGCGGCTTTTTTCTTGGCTTTTGACCAAGTGTCAGTGCCGAGGTGATGCAGAGGTGCATGGTCAATATCTCCGCCGCTATAACGGCTAATTAAATGCAGAGACGCAACAGGTACATATAACTTAGCTTGTTTGGCATATTCTATGGTCAGGTATTCAGTGGTAATTCCGCCAGCATCTAAGGTTTGTAAACCTAAATAACGGCCAACGCCGTGTTCAAAATGCACCATCGGCTGGCCTATCTGTAATTCTGCCAAATTGCGAATAATGGCATTTTCGTCTGTGCCTTGGCGTTTATCACGCTTGCGCCTATGGCTGATTTTATGCCCGAGTAATTCGGTTTCGGTAATAAAAGCAATGGCGCGTTTGGGCTCATCAAGTAAAAAACTAAACTCGGCGGCACCCACGGATATGCCAATAGGTTCGGCACTTTCCATGAAGTCATTAAAATCTTTAAAAACCTTAGGTTTGATCTCGGCTTTTGAGAGTATTTCTAAAAGACCTTCACGACGACCTGCAGACTCAGCGCTAAATAACACTTTCACTTTTTGTTTTTGCCACTGGTCTACTTGTTGTTTAAGTGACGCCCATGGCACTTTATTTTGCGGTTTTAGTGCTACGTCACCTACAGGCGCAGTGGCAAAGTTAACACTGCCACTTTTCTCATCCACTATTTTGTTTTGTATTTGAACCCTAGGCCATTCTTTTAAGGCACCAAATAGCTCTTCATAACGCATAAAAATGTCAGAGGGATGTAATAAGGGCCTCGCCAGGTTATATCGCAGTTGTTCGTATCTGTGGTTGACATCTTTCCAATGATTTTCATGGGCGCCTTGCAAATCGCCATGCATTAATACTGTGGTGTCTTCGTTGAGGTAATCGAATAAGGTAGCGGTTTTTTCGAAAAACAGTGGTAAATAATATTCGATGCCACCTGGCATCAGGCCTTTACCTACTTGGTAATAAATGGATTCTTTGCTGTTATTTGCAGCAAACTTACCGAGATATTGCTGCCTAAACAACAAACTTGCTTCTTTATCTGTGGGGAATTCTCTGGCAGGTAGCAGTTTAATTTCATCTACTTTGTCACCGGAGCGCTGAGTTTCTGGATCAAAATGCCTAATGGTATCCACTTCATCATCAAATAAATCTATGCGATAAGGATGCTGACTGCCCATAGGGAATAAATCGATAATACTGCCACGAATAGAGAACTCACTGTGACCCATCACTTGGTTTACATGTAAATATCCTGCGCGCTCTAAACCTGAGCGAAAACTATTTATATCTAACGTTTGATTTATCTTCAATATCAGTAAATATTTACTAATATAATCCACCGGTGCCATGCGCATCATTAGAGTGTTAATGGGTACAATAAACACTCTGCAAACGTTTTGGGTGAGTTGGTAGAGCGTTTCTAGGCGTTGGGAAACTATATCCTGATGAGGAGAAAAATTATCGTAGGGTAGGGTTTCCCAATCAGGAAATAGTTGTACATCAACAGATTGATCCTGCAAAAAATAATCCAGCTCTTTTTCAAGTTTGATAGCACTGGGTGTATCTGCGGTGACTAATAATACTGGGCCGGTGGCCAGTTTTGTTGCATTGGCTAAAACAAGAGCCGTACTGCTGCCTTGAAGATTACCCCAATGACGAATATCATTTTTAGTTTTAAGGGTATTGTTTGGTAAAGGCGGTGAAAAAATACTGTGAGTCATTGATCGCTTTCGTTTTAGTTCTTTAAGGTTTTGTCTTGGTTCTTGCGTTTGCGTAAATTAGCCGCTTGCAAATGTAAACTGGCTTTGACTAATAAGTCTTGGTCTTCTTCACGGATACGAGTAAAAATCAAGGATACATGGTACGTATCATCCACAGGCTTACAAGCAATAACTTCACCAAAACAAAAAATGGCTGAGGCTTCTTCTCTTAGGAATAATTTAAGTTCGATTGCGGCGCCTATTAATAATTCGCTTTCACTACCAAGGACCATGCCGCCGCCACCGAATTGTATCGATTGATAGGTTTGTTCATGGTTTGCGTGTTGTTGCAAAATCAGCGACATCATTAAATCAATTTTTCGTGATTGATGATTCAGAAATTCTGCTAACTCAACAGCGTGCTCACCTAAACGGCGTAGAGGTCTTAAGGCTTTTGTATCAATGGCGGATAGTTCACTGGCTATTTGAAACTCGTAAGGCATATGCTGATGTAGATCATCAATTTCGGGTAAAACAAAATCATCTTCTAATACAAGTATATTGACTGGAATATTGTGCTTGATCATGAAAAACTCATCGAATTGTTGATGCTTTTGTTCAAGCGTTAGGTTTTGCATATGCTCTCCCAGTTTTTGCGGTGCTTGTGAGATTTACTTCAGGCACGTATTATTCAACATCATTCATCACTATACCAACAGTTAAACCTTTATTTTTTAACTGTTTTGTTGTTATAAGAGTTTCTTTTTTATGTTTTACCCACTCTCTGCCTTTATTGGCTTACGTTATGCCAAAGCATCTAAAGGCAGTCACTTTATAGCATTTATCAACTTTTTTTCGGTTGCAGGCATTGCCCTAGGCTTGATGGCCTTAATCACTGTTTTGTCAGTGATGAATGGTTTTGAAGGTGAACTTAAATTGCGTAATTTAGGGATCACCCCTCACGTGTTAGTTCAAAAAAAGCCTGATGTAGACATCACCCCGAATATGTTTAACCACATTGAAGGTGTTGTTGCCAGTGCCCAACAAATAGATTCTGAAGGAATAATACAATCCTCTCAAGGGCTAAAAGGTGTCATGTTCCAAGGTATTCAACCTGATGTGATGCAGCGCTCGTCGATTATTGCCGATAATATGTTGGTTGGTCGACTCACAGATTTAGTCAAAGGCGAATACGGTATTATTATTGGCCGCGCATTGTCTATCAAATTAAATGTACGGATGGGTGAACAAGCCCGTCTGATCGCTTCTGAAAATAGTTATTTTGGACCCTTTGGGCGTATCTACAGCCAAAGAGTGTTCCGGGTGGTTGGTATTTTTGATATGGGCTCCGCCCTAGATGATAAAGCAGTGTTAATGCATATTGATGATACTGCTAGGTTGTTAAGAAGTAAAAAAACGAAGTTAGCCCAAACCCGTTTATTTTTAGCTGATGCCTTTGATTATAAGAGTGTGGTTCAGGCACTAGAAGCACAAGGTTATAGCTCCACAAACTGGCGAGACCAGCAAGGTGTGTTATTTGACGCAGTGAAGATGGAAAAGAACATGATGTCGCTGATGTTGTTACTGATTATATCTGTGGCAGCTTTTAATATAGTGTCGGCTCTGGTCATGGTGGTGACCGAGAAACAAGGTGATATTGCCATACTCTTAACCCAAGGCATGACCCGCAATAATATTATGGGTATTTTCCTGTTTAATGGCATCTACAATGGCATAAAAGGCACGGCGATTGGTGTTGTGACTGGCGTATTGTTGGTGACGCAAATCAATCATTTGATCAGGTTATTTGATTTTCCAATATTTTTAAGTCCTCAGGGCCAAGGTGTACCTACTGATTTGCAATGGCAACAAGTGATATTTCTTATCGTTACGTCACTTATTTTGTGTTTTCTGGCCAGCCTTTATCCTGCTTATCGCGCAGTAAGAGTGAATCCGGCAGATGCTTTAAAATATGAATAAGTTGCGCTTGGGTATACAATAGCAGGCTAGTAGTTTTATTTTGCGGTACCCACGTTAGCAACCGCGCTTTCACCCGCACTTGCACCCGCACTTGCACCCGCACTCTAAATTTTAAGGTTTATCTAATGGAAAAAACGTTTATCACTGCACAACAGTTACTTGAAGATTCATTTCGAGTGGCCGCGCAAGTTTATGAAAGTGGCTTTCGCCCGCATTTCATAATCGGTATTTGGCGTGGCGGCGCACCTATAGGCATAGCAGTGCAAGAATACTTCGATTTTAAAAAAGTAGAAACTGACCATATTGCGGTACGCACCTCTTCTTATTATGGAATTGATCAACAATCAAAAACCATCAAAGTGCACGGTTTACATTATCTGATTGAAAACGCCAATGCCGAAGACAGCCTATTAATTGTGGATGACGTATTTGATTCAGGCCGCAGTGTTGAAGCCTTAATGAAACAAATTAAAAAATTGTCTCGGGCGAATATGCCAAAAGAGGTACGTATAGCTTGTCCATATTACAAACCACAAAATAACAAAACTGACATAGTGCCTGATTATTATGTGCACGAAAGTGACGAATGGTTAGTGTTTCCCCATGAGATATCTGGTCTAACACCCGATGAAATCATGAAAGGCAAAACAGATTTAAAAAATGTCATGCATTTGTTAGAACAAGATTAATTCTCAGCTAAAATTAGTTTATAGGTTAGGTTAGGGTAGGTGACTACCCTTATTATTTAAGGAAAAGTAGATGGATCAACAACAAGCCAGAGAATATTTATTAAACAAACCTTTTACGGTGGAAACTTTTCCTTTTGGAGAGGGGGTATCTGTGTTTAAAGTCAAACATAAAATGTTCGCGACTTTGACCTTAGGCAAAATGAGTCCGGGTGATAATGAGTCCGTTGACACAGGTAATGGGATTTGCTGGGTAAACCTTAAATGTGATCCTCAAGAAGCCATTATTCTTCGAGACATATTCCCATCCGTTATTCCCGGTTACCATATGAGTAAAGTCCACTGGAATACGGTCAAGCTTGATGGATCAGTCCCTGCAGGGGAGATACAGAGGATGATGGATAACTCTTTTAATCTAGTGGTAAGTAATATGATTGTGAAAGATCAACAATCGATTTTGCTGCATCTTTAACGAACTTTTTTAGCAAAAACCTAACTTTTTAGCATTTGTTTAATCATACTGAAGTTAGGTTATTAGCACTTATGGGTTTACGGTTCGCTCTTTCCAGTCATCCTGAATATCGTAAAGACATCTTTGCTGCGGTTTAGATTTTAGGTTTAAATAATCCACTGCGTGTGGAATAAAAACAACGACACAAAAATTATCACTGATATCGGTGTAATGACCAGCAATATTCCTTGGTGCACTGTTGTTGTTGCTTCTGCTGTCAAACTCATCGTTAATATCATTGCCTTGATTAACAAGTCCATCTTGTGGAAACGACTGTATTGCATCTTCGTCAAATGGTGCTTTAGGACTGTTTGAGTAAAAAGGCTGCTTAGCGTTGGTTGATAAGTTTGACCATTGTTGTTTCAAAAGATTGTGCTTGGTGTGTTCCCCCAAGACCCAATTCCCATAGTTTGAATCTATTGAGTGAGATATCAATGCTACTTCCCCTGCCAATCGGAATTGTTCTCTGGATCCTGCAAAATACCAGCAAATTTCAAACCGCGACTTATTATCACCTTGCCATTGTTCTATCTTCTCGCTCCTAGAGTCAGTCACAGATAAAAGACTTTGGGTGCCTGACAAGAAACCTCTAAATACCATGGTTCTGTTTTTCGGATCTCCATTTGAGCTCACACTCGCCACTTGATAATACTTTGATTGCACTTGACTATTATTTACGTGCAAACTCTTCGCTAATCGCTGGTGCCATACTGGATATACTATTTCAGTCATTTTACTTCTTAGTGATCAATACAAATAAACCACCAGAATCATCAGTCGTTGCTCTGGTTGGTTGAGTAACAGAAATACCGCATATTGGCGTATAGCTGTCATAAAATAAGCCACACTCACTGGCATCTTTTCTGAGTAGTGTAAGGATAAACACTATCCCTAGGCTATACAACAAAGCTGAATTGCGTTGACGTTAGACACCTGTCAACGAGTAGGTGTGGGTAATCCCACATTTTGCAACAAAGTCTTGATCATGACTCACTAAAATGAAGCTGCTGTTATAGCGAAGTAGCGCATCCGACAATATATGTTTACTGCTAATATCAAGATGATTATCAGGCTCATCAAGCAGTCATAAACTGTCTTGAGATTTAAATATTGTTCATTTATTAATCAGGTGATAATGTAATGTTGCTTTGCTCTTTGAGTGGCGCTATTGGGGCGCTAAGCAAAGTTAAAACGGAAAGGAGATTGTGCAGTGAAAGCACTTACAACAAAATATAGTATGTTAATTTGTTTTTTAAGCTTGCTGTCTTTTAACGCATTAGCTGAAGACGAGCGTGTGTTTAAAAATGGAGATTACTGGGAGGTATCATCAATTACCATTGTTGATGGTCAATGGTTAAATTATGCAAAACATCTATCGACCAAATGGCGTGACTCTCAGGAGTTTGCTAAATCTAAAGGCTGGATTAATGGCTACAAAGTTATAATCAACCAGTATCCTAGAAACGGCGAGCCAGACATGTATTTAATCACCATGTTTGAAGCAATGGCCACCAAAACTCAAGAGGATGAGCGCTACAAAGCCTATATGGAATGGTCTAAGAGCACTATTGCTAAATTGGAAGAAGGCAGTGGAGAACGTGTTGTGATGCGTCATTTAAGCGGTGATTCTCTATTACGAGAAGTCACATTTAGATAATTCATTGCCATTTATTCAACGGTCAATCTTCACTCGCAGCGGGCTGTTGCATATCATTTTTAAGTCGTATTCCAAGTTGTACTTGCCCTTCACATTATATTGATACCATCAAACTTCCCAGTAGAATGCTTCAAATTTTGATTTGACTCCCATTGCTCCGCAGCTCAATAGCTTGATACCTATCCGTTTCTTTCATTAGTTGTGGGGACCGATTTCATTTTGTAGTGATATTGCTACAGTGTATTCTCACCATATCTGACCATGATGATGTGTAATTAGGTGACTTCATTTCTCTGCGCATTTGCCACTTTCCTTGAATACCTTTTGCGGCCACTGATAAAGAGTCAGGACCAAAACGTTGATTAATGGTGTCTAGTGCAGCCATAACACGGGGGTCACGCCCTTGCGCTGCAAACATATCTCGTTGGTACATAGTATTATCTACCAGCTCTATAGCCCCGACACCTGATTTATGAAATAACACACCAGGACGATATATTTGTTTTGCCGCATCGCTAGCAGCAATGGCCAAGTCGCGGCTATCTGCGGTAGCATCAAAAAAACCGTGATGTATATTGCGCCGGTAAATTTGACCGTCTGAGAATGGACTGGAATGAGCAAATGCTACCATCATCTTGATCAAGCTCCCTTGTTTACGTGCTTTTTTGGCTACCTTTTCACCGTGCATCACTAAACTTTGTTCTAGTGATGCATAATCAGTGACTTTTTCACCAAATGCCCGTGTAGAGAATATCTGTTGTTTTGGGCTTCTTACTTCATCCCATGTTAGGCATGACTCGCCTTGTAATTCCCTAACCGTGCGCTCAATATTGACGGAAAATTGCTGGCGCATTATTTTTGCGGGTTGTTGGGAAAGTGTCCACGCATTATCAATGGCCATAAACCTTAGTTTTTTACCTAAGCGGCCACCGATGCCCCACACATCCTCAACTGTCATTTCTTGCAGTACGGTCATGATGTTTTGTTTATCAACAACACTAACGCCACCTGTATTTCTGTTCTTCTTTGCGTAATGGTTAGCCGCCTTAGCCAGTGTGGCGGTTGGCCCCATACCCACACAGACTGGTAGCCTAACTTCTTGCCATATTACCCGTCTTATCTCCTTTCCTAGATGCCACCAACTTTCTTTTGGCTGGGTTTGAAAACGCAGAAACGATTCATCAATTGAGTAAATATGTTGCTCGGGTGAATATCGACTTAGGATATCCATTATCGATGCAGACAAGTCTGCATATAACTCATAGTTCGAGCTGCGAACTGTGACACCAGATGCTTCGACTTGTTTGCTAATTTTAAAAAATGGCTGAAATTTCACATTACCTAGTTTGGCTTTAGCTAACTTACACATAGCAACGACACAACCATCATTGTTACTTAACACAATCACGCCAGTTCGACGGGCAAGTGGATCGAAAATTTTTTCGCATGAGGCATACATGCTATTCACATCGACTAACCCAAACATCTTGTCAGCTTTGTGGATTGACGGTGATTCCTAACCGAGCGAATGACAATCCCTTCTTCTAAAAATTCATCCCCATCTTTTAGTTGGTAGGTCGTGTCAGTATCGCTTCCTGACAATAGACACTGCTTTTTACGGTCATAGAGTTTACACATGAACACACCATTTAATGTCGCCACTATGATGTCCATGTTGGCTTGCCTGGCTGCTCGGTCAACGATTAATACATCACCATCAAAGATGCCGTGGCTTGTCATACTGTCTCCTACTGCAAGGCCTACAAACGTCGCAGTTGGGTGGTCAATAAGTATTTCATCAAGAGACATCGGTAGTGTTTGGTACTCTGATGCGGGCGACTCGAAACCGGTTATGCCAGCCTGAGCTTTGATCGGTATAATATTCATTACATCTCATAATACTGTATTTGCATAAGGGGTATCCTGTTAGCTCCACTACCCACTACATGTTGTGTTTAGCGCTTTTTGATATTTTCATAACTAACGGGCGGTGTAACCACCGCTTGTTCAAGCAATCTATAAAATAGTAAACCACGTGAATTAGATGCTCGACGATTAAAACGAAAGGCATATTCGTCGAGATAACTATCTAAATGTTCATGCCCTACTGAGCCTTGATGAGTTCCTAATATCCATCTTTTCAATAGTGAAGCGACTCTATGCACACCGACTAGCGTCTCATGAGCAGGCTCTTTAGACCCAAGTTGAACCAACTTATTACGCTCATAACCAAGCTCATAAATTCTATGATAGGCACTTGAACCATCTGTTTGGACGACTGAACCGGGCTCTATCGTTTCTTGTATAAACGAATGCAATTGAACTTGCGTTGCCGCTTCAATACGTTTTAACCTTATTCTGCCAAATCCCTTGGGCTTTTTAATTTCAACCGCTATCGCCACAATTGATTTCTTACTTTGGGCACAAGGAGCACGGGTTTTGGCTTTATCAGCGCCACCCACGTAGGTTTCATCTACTTCGACAATACCTGATAATTTTCCGCGACTGGGGTTGACCATCGCCCGCCGGTAACGATGTAACATTGTCCATGCAGTTTGATAACTACCTAACCCAAGTAACCTTTGCAGACCTAACGCACTCACTCCGTGCTTTTCATTAGTGATATACCAAGCTGCGGCAAACCAATTAGTTAAGGGAGTTCGGCTTTTTTCAAATAGTGTTCCTGCTGTCACCGTGCCTTGATATCGACATATAGAACACATCATTCGACCGCGAGTTAAGTGATAAGGTTTGGATAATTTGAGACAACGTGGGCATACAAAACCAGAGGGCCAACGTAAGTGCTCCAGAAACTGAAGGCATGCATTATCATCCGGAAACCATTGTAAAAACTGAGTCCAATTTCCGGGATAATCTCTACCTGATTTTAGTGAATTTGATGAAATAGCCACCACTACATATTGACATAGGTGGAGCTAAGTGGATACCCCTTATTTGCATACAGTATTATAGCGCGAATTATAGGATAGATAGCAAGAATATTAATTGATAGTGGGGGTGATATTGAATTCATACCTGCCAGACAACACTTCTTTTAATATTGCAATTTGCCTAGGCATCGCTGAGAATAAGGCCCATATGAGGTTGACTCAATTTGGTAGCTGAAATAGTCGAACAAGTGGCAAGAAACTACAGGTCAATTATCTTCAGTATTTTAACAGCATCACAATATGCGTATTTTACACATTATTAATGGATCTAATTTCTTGGTGCGCAAGTACTAAGAGGTGCATTAATCATATCGTTAGCCTTAATAACTCGCCGTAATAGCGAGTTTTTGCATTTTAGGAGTAACGTAAAAGAGAATCATTATTATTTTCGTCTACCAATTAGGATATCAACAATGAACAATGTTAATCGTCGTGACTTTTTAAAATTATCAGGTTCATCTATTATCGGATTGACCCTGGGTGGCGTGGCATTACGCGCTAACGCACAAGAGCAAGTGACTCTTGAAGATCCAACCGCTATTGCCCTTAAATATGTGCATGAATCAGAGGTTGAAGGCCATTACTGCGACAATTGCCAATATATTCAAGGTGAAGATGGGGAAGAGTGGCGCCCATGCGGAATTTTCCCAGGTAAAGTGGTGAATGCTAAAGGCTGGTGTTCAGCTTGGATGAAAAAAGCGGGATAAATTATCTTGGGTAGATTAACGCAGTTAATCTACCCTTGCATATAAACAATAAGGCTGCTTAAACAAGCAGCCTTATTGTTTTTTATAAAAGACATTATGGTGTATAGGATTACAAGTCGTTATGGATAATCGTCTAGGTGAATTACAAACCTGTATGGTATTGACTGACTGTTGACTCGGTGACCATAGCGTTTAAGGTCATTTCTACCTTTTGATCACCAGCCAATAACTGTTCGAATTGACTAATTAATGCCACTTTGTCAGGTGAGAGATTATCACCGGCTCCAATGTTGGTTAAATCAATTAAGAAACCGTCAAATAAGTCAGCCAAATCATGAATCACCTGCGTATTTAAAAACTGATCCTGATTATAGATACTTGGGTAACCCGCCTTTTGTTTATCGATCGCAAATGACACACCTTTAAGATTAGTAATAGTGGTTGATTTGTCACATGACAACATACAACCATTATCTATTCTGGGTTTTTCACAGCCCACACTTTGCTGGAAGAAACACTGTCTGCTGGTCATCAGTAAGATGGGGTGATAGATACTGTAAAACAATTTGAAGTTGGCAGGGCGGGCAATGTTCTTCATTTGTTGTTGATTAAGCTCGTTAGAAATAAACGCGCCGCTACAATCAAATTCTTCTTTCATGGCCATTAAGGCATAAGAATTGGTGGTATTCAAAAAGGGGCCTGCTATCCATTGGATCCCTAATTGATTCGCTCTGTAAGCGATACCTGTATTGTTCGTCACAATTAATGGTGGTGCCACCTGCTCTAAAATATTAATCGCCACATCATAATCTTTACCTATTAATACCGCAGGAAACCAAGGGATTAAACGCGGATTTGCTGTTAAGAAATCAATGTACTTAGTGCAATCACGTTTATAGGCGTCGGGTAACTTAAAGTAAATATCGGCAGTAGTGACTTCGGTTAAATAAATATCTGCCTCGTCACTGATTAATATAGACAGTTTGGCCTGAGTCTCGGTTTGGCCCTCAGCGCCCTTGGCATGTCTTTCAAGTGCCGGCAATGTCACTGCAGGCAACAACGCCTTATTGTCATTTAGTAAACGGGCGGCTTCATTCTTTAGAGATGTAAGCTCGCTAAAGGGTACACTGAGATCTGCGGCCAAATGCTGTAAATCGATTACTTTAAGCACATATTCAGCATTGCCCAAACTTCTGAAACGTTTATCAAGTGTGGCTTGATCAATTCCGTTGTGTTCACTTTTGGTTAATAGGCTAGTGGATTGTAATACAAAACTTTTCGCAGCAGTTTTGGGCATATTAACCGCTGGGGTCTGCTGGGTAGACAATGCTTCTGTGCTATTTTCGTTTTCAGTACTCAGGGTTAGGCTTAATTGACTGCCAGCTTCACCGGAAAAGCTAAGGGTTAAAGGTACTTTATCAATACTTAAATATTGAATTTTATTTTTTACCGCATCGTTGATTTCGTTTTTCTCTTGGTAAAGCGTTTGTTCGACTTCTTGGATTTGCACCACTGAAATAAGATTGTTATCTGTCACGCCGCTGGACTTTGCTATGGCATGGTTTTTTGAGTTGTCTCGTGGATTATCAATAAACATCGATTGATTCAAGTCGCCCCGCAAAAAAGCATTTGAAAAGTCTCGGTTAAATACTTTGTAAAGACGCTCGCCGTCTTCAAGTAATTGACCTGTTCTAATAAAGCCATCTATTTGTTTACGAAAGCTATCCACCACTGTGTGTACATAACTTGCGCCTTTTATTCGCCCCTCTATTTTAAAAGAAGTCACGCCAGCTTCTATCAATGCAGGCAAGTCAAAAAATGCTGAATTGTCTTTTATGTTCAGTGGGAAATTATGACCTGTTGCTGTGGTTTCATATTCTTCACGGCAAGCTTGACTGCAACGGCCTCGGTTACCTGAATTACCTACACTTGCAGAGGTTGAATAACATAACCCCGAGAAAGCCACACAAAGTGAACCGTGTACAAACACTTCAGTTAAAATCTCGTGTTCGCGGCTTACTGCGGTTAATTCAGTTATTTCCCTGAGGTTTAGCTCTCTAGATAAATTCACTCTTGAAGCGCCGAGTTTTTTAAGAAAACCAATTTGGCCTGCATTGTGTGTGGTGAGCTGGGTTGATGCATGAATATCTAGGGTCGGGAAGTGTTTTTTGATCAGGTTAAACATACCAATATCTTGAACAATCACGCCATCTAGTGTGGTATTCACCAGTTTACTTAATAACTTAGCTAGGGAGGTAAATTCCCGCTCTAAAATCACAATGTTTAAAGTCAGGAAAATTTCGCATGTATACTGGTGAGCAAGTCGAATCACCCCTACAAGTTCATCAAAAGAAATATTAGACGCACGATTACGGGCATTAAAGGTATCTAAACCGCAATAGACGGCATCGGCACCGGCAATAATGGCCGCTTTAATGGCATCAACATCACCGCCTGGGGCTAACAATTCAATTTTATGATTCATGTAGGTCAATTTGGGCCGGTTAATTTTAAAGCGCGGATTTTACCCGTATATTTCGCTTATGAATATCGCTACAGTAGATTAATCTTTGTAAACACTGCAAAGTCGCTGATTTAGCAGCCCAGTAGCGAAAAAAATAGCGATAAATACAAAATATGCCATTGCCGATACTTTATTCTTTAAGAAATTGCCCCTACGCGATGCGAGCGAGGATAGGCATACATAAAGCCCAGCTTCAGATTGATTTAAGAGAGGTTAATCTCAAGCAAAAAACTGTTGAAATGCTCGCGGCTTCGGCCAAAGGCACAGTACCTATTTTAGTGTTAGCTAATGAACAACAGACACCGACAGTAATTGACGAAAGTCTAGATGTTATGTTGTGGGCGCTAACAAATAACGACCCTGATAATTTGTTGCACTCCCATGATCAAATCGCGTTACCAAACATGCTGAAATTGATTGCACAATTTGATAATGAATTTAAAACCTGTTTGAACGCTTATAAGGCTGCTAAACGATATCGTGAAGATAACGTTATCGAGTGCAGGCATGTCTGCGAGGTGTTCATTAAAGAGCTAGAAAATCGCTTAATGCAAAGTGCTTTCTTAATGTCAGAACAAGAGAGCTTGGCAGATATTGCATTGGTGCCGTTTATTCGGCAGTTTGCCAAGGTAGAACGTCAATGGTACCTGCAGTCGCCGTATCCAAAGGTAAGGCAGTGGCTCAATCATTACCTGCAAAGTACCATGTTTACAAAAGTGATGGCTAAGCATGATTTGTGGGTAAACAATGGGTGAATGAAACGTAATAGGATGTCGGTGGTAAATGCTTTTAAATGCAATAATGTCATGAGCAAACCTGACACCCAAAACATGTCACAAACGGGCGAAATATTTATGTTGTCCACCACAGTCAAAACTCAGTAATAAGTAGATAGTGAATAGATGTAAACACGAGTTCACACACCGCTAAAACACTGACCCAACGCTTTTTGTAAGGTTGCGATCACTTCAAATGCTGAGCGCAATTGGTCGCGCATTAGCGGCGAGAGGTCTTGGGGAGAAATATAATTATCGGGTTTAATGCCCTGACTTAACTGGCGTTCCTGATGTTGAATGCGTAGGTATGAGATAAACTCAAAAGCATCTAATAAGTTGTCTGCACTTTTTTGGGTTATTGCCTCCACACTGGCTGCAAGTTTCAGACGTTTCAACGTATATTCTTCACTGTGTCCACTCGACAGCATATAGATTCTGGCCAAATCAACAATTGGTACTAAACCGTTATGTTTGAGATCCAGAGTGTCTTTATGCTCTCCTTTATTATTGAGTACAAACTTCCTGAAAAATCCTATGGGCGGTTGAAACTCAAGTGAAATCTTGTACAACAAACTAAGAAATATCTGCTGGCTTTTAGCGTGAGATGCCACCTCATCCTGTAATTCAGATATCAATGATTCATCACCATCAATGCAGCGTAAATCAAAAAAGATTTTAACATGCATAAGTGCTTTAGGTTCGGGTCGTAATATCCACTGCCTGAAATCATGTTTCCAGTCATCAATACTCTGACACCACTTGGGGTTTCTTGCCATTATTTCACCTGGACAATACACATAACCACAAGCATCTAAACCATCATTTACGAAGTGCGCAATTTTAAGGAAATACTTTATATGTTCTTGAGTCGCGCCTGAAGCGAGTACCAGTGCATTATCTTGATCTGTTTTAGCTGCTTGCTCTTTGCGCGCTTGAGAACCCAATGCTAGCCAAGCATAAGCAATGGGTGGATGACCAAATTTTTCAAAGGCTAGTGCGACCAAGCGTTTAGTGATTGCATCGGTTATATTGGTCATGATGCAACCCACATCACTGGCTTTAGTACCCATGCGCACCAATTGACAAAACAATTTGGGTACACGCATACTGATAGTGACTAATCCTTTAAGATTTTTTTGTTTACCAATATCCCTGACCATAAAAACAGGATGATCAGCTTGTACCCGTATAATGTCATTTAAGGTCACAAGGCCCTTAACGTTATCGTTTTCGATAACGGGTAGATGATGAATGTTTTCTTGCATCATTTGTAGTTGAGCGCAAGCCAGCGAAGTCCGAACATCAACAGTGATTGGCTTACTCGTCATAATCTGTGTCACTGGTAAGCTGACATCCATTGCTTTTGCGATGACTCGATTACGTAAATCTTTGTCTGTTAGTATCCCTTTTAGTGTTTGACCCTGCATCACTAGCAGTGCCGACACATTTTCAGCCGTCATTTTTTGTGCCGCATAATGTATGGTTTCATTATCCTCTACACAAACAGCTTCTCTGCTGAGTATTTCCCCAACATCATAAAAAATCAATGGACTATCAACCTGTCCTGGTGTCGCCGTGGAAATATGATCGCCTGCGTCGTGGGTGAAATATTTATCGAATGCCAAGTGATGGAGTCTAAACTCATCAAAATTCTGTTTACTGCACTCTAACAATAAACAATCATCTACACAGACCGCTTGATAATGTAACGGCTTATCTTCCAACATAGATAAATATCCAAAGAACGCGCCTTCTGCCAAGGTTGTAATAAGAATATTTTCGGTGTTATATAAAGCGACCGCTCCCAACCTGATCATATAAAGTTTGTTATTAGAAGAGCCTACTGTGAGAAGTTTTGCCCCTTTTTTACGATAGCTTAATGATAATGTAGCTGCATATTGACTAAGTGTATTGTGTGATAAAGCGCTTAAGGGCTGATATATCTTCAGAAAATCAAGCAATTCTGTGAGTTCTGTATTAACCATAATGGCGTAACCCTTGTTGTTATTGAATTTATACTAATGACTAATTCAATTTCAAACATTGATCGTAATCATAAAACGAGCCTGGCTGTTAATTCATCGTAAAGTAATCAAACGTTTAAACACCTAGCTACAATTGACGAGTTATTATTGGGTGTTGGCCCCAAATTACTCGGATGATAGAGCCGCAAACTAACGCTTCACTGGCAAGATTGTGAGTGGGGTGTTAGAACTTAAATCATCAACATTAAAAGAAGTGGTCAATATGCAAGATTTTAACCTTATTCCCCGAGTAAGCATTACACATGCCCCTACATTGCTAGAACGGTTACCAAGATTATCTAATGAATTAGGATGCAATCTGTTTGTAAAGCGGGATGATTGCACGGGTCTAGCTGGAGGTGGGAATAAAGCGCGTAAACTTGAATATTTGATAGCAGATGCCCAACAACAAGGTGCCGATATATTAGTCACTGTTGGTGGCTTTCAGTCAAATCATGCAAGACAGACTGCAGCAGCAGCCGCCAAATTTGGTTTTGATTGTGAATTGGTCTTAGAAGATGTCACTGGCACGCCAAAAACGGATTATTACAACAATGGCAATATGTTACTCGATAGTTTATTTGGCGCTAAAATTCATACATTAAGCCTAGGTGAAGACTGTAATGACTACGCTGAAGCTTTAATCAATACATTAAAAAGTGAGGGGCGAAAACCATATTTTATTCCAATGGGTGGCTCGAATGTGATTGGCAGTTTAGGTTATGTACGCTGTGCAAATGAAATTTTGCAGCAGATAGTCACTGAAAATATTCAGATAGATCAAATTGTGTTAGCTACTGGCAGTGCGGGTACACAAGCTGGTTTATTAGCTGGGCTTATTGCTGCAAAAGTAGATATACCAGTACTTGGCATTACGGTGAGTCGAACAACTGAAGATCAGCAGCAGTTAGTTGATGCATTACTTAGAGATATATTAACGCAACTTGGTATCAATCCCAACGAAGCTGAAGGGAGAGTCGCCACCAATGGAAGTTACTACGGCCAAGGGTACGGTATAACAACACCATCAATGATCTCCGCAGTTAAGCGCTGCGCACAACTTGAAGGACTCTTGTTAGACCCCGTTTATACGGGAAAAGCAATGGCAGGTTTTATGGATTTATGTGCCAAAGGTGTGATTGAACAGAATAGCCATCAGCTATTTTTACACACAGGCGGCAGTCAAGGACTCTTTGGATACCGCGAAACGTTTTTAACTTAATGATAATTATTTGTTTAGCCAATTAGTGGTTCATGTTCGCTATTTGATAATGAGATCACAATGGATGAGACATTAACTTTAAATGATTGATCCAGACTCTCATTTTATTGCGATAAAATAGCGATGAATGTCCGCCAATTCTGCCGTTAAGCACCGCTAAATGGCAATTACCGTCAATCAGTATTCTACATAAATTGAAGTTTGAAGTACCTAAGGTGAGTTTGGTGATTTTCATCACAATCTGGCGATAAAACTTAATAACTGGTGTTTTATATATTTCACAGAGCAACGGTTTCTTTAACCTATTGATTTTATTGTAGATATTGTTGGCTTCATATTTGCTTTATCTACGTAAAACGTACAACTCACAACAATGTCATCAGGAGAATCAAATGAACGAAACAACAAAAGCAACATTAACTAATCTGGATACCTGGAAGCGGGGTTTATTTATGGTTGTTTTTGCCATCATTTCGGGGGTGGCAAAATTGGTCGTCACCTTAGTGGCTGTTTTTCAATTTATCACACTTCTCTTTAAAGGGCAGACGAATGAAGCAATGATACCTCTGGGTCAGAATTTGAGTACTTACCTGTATCAAATTACCTTGTTTCTCACCTTCAAAACCGACGAAATGCCATTTCCTTTTATCCCTTTTCCAGATGGAGCACCGGGATAAAAACTGGATGAGAGTCATAACGAAAATTTCGACTCTACTGAGCCTAAGCCAAAAGATGATGATGGGGTTGTTGCAACCACAGATGAAGATATCAAGGATGAAATTAAGGCGGAAAAAGAGACAAAAACTGATCCCTTGAATGGATGAAAATCATTAATAATCCAATAATTTTTGTTATATAAATGCCCTAGGAACACATTTACGTGTTTGCGTAAATGTGTTTGAAATGTTCAAACTATTTATCTTCAATCAATAAATATTCAAAATATGCACGCTTGATAAATCATCGGTACTTAGCATACGTGAGCCAAAGTGAAGGCAAAGTGAAATTTACAAGGTATTGCTATATTTAAAGTATAAATTTCGCCCTAAGAATGAACGAGTCACATTTTCTGGTAGGATACGGCAAATTTTTTAACGTTTACCTTTATGTCCTTAGTCACTCTACAAAACTGTCACGGTATTTTTGCCGAACATTTTCATCTACATATTGATTCCCTTAAGTTAAAACCGTTACAACACACAGTTGTATTAGGGCCAAACGGCAGCGGAAAATCTGCACTGGCAGCATTAGTTGCCGGTGAGGGGGAATGGTTAGATGGGCAACACCAAGTGACTACGAATATTGCTTGGGTGTCGGTTGAGCAACAGCAAGGGTTAATCGAAGCTGAAAAACAAAAAGATTGTGCAGATATACTCGATATTATTCCCGTACCCACAACAGTGCACCAGATTTTGTTTGAAGGCTTGAGTCCAAATGAAATTGATCTAACGTTAGTGAAACGAGTGACGGATGTTTTTTCTCTCGCGGGTATGTTGCAGCAACCATTTCGTGCTTTGTCTACAGGGGAAACCCGCAAACTACTGTTGGCAAAAGCATTATTGAGCCATCCTAAATTGTTAATCCTTGACGAACCATGGGATGGATTAGACCAACAAGCGTGCGCTGACTTTAATGGGTTACTCCTGGAAATATCCACTGAGACTACTTTTGTTTTTGTGCTCAATCGTTTAAGCGAAGTGCCGAGCTTCTGTCAGCAGTTAGTGTTGATGCAATCAGGGGCTATTCAATGGCAAACACTCATTAATGATAATTTAGCTGAACAACTCACCCACATCAGTCAGCTACAACATATGCAACAACAAGACTTAGTCTTGCCAGCCAAAGATAGCGATAGTTTCGCTCCACATCCCCTAGATGCGAATGCGCCTTTGGTGAAGTTAACCAATGTTAAGGTGAACTATGGTGAAAATATTGTTTTTAGGGATTTGAATTGGATCATTCAAGCACAACAACATTGGCAAGTCACCGGCCCAAATGGTTCGGGTAAAACCTGCTTATTAAATTTGATCACCGGCGATCACCCGCAGTGTTATGTGAATGATATTTATGTGTTTGGTTATCAACGGGGCAGTGGTGAAAGTATTTGGCAAATCAAACAATACATCGGGTATCTATCAAACGCGTTTCATTTAGATTATCGGGTTAATTGTTCATTATTGCAGGTTGTATTGTCAGGCTTTTACGACAGTATAGGTATGTACCAACAAGCCACCAAAAATCAAATAATACTAGCTGAACAGTGGTTGGCGTTAATGGGGTTAAAAAAACAAACTGCTACGCCTTTTCAAGCATTGTCTTTTGGTGATCAACGTTTAGTGTTACTTGCCCGTGCCATGGCCAAACACCCAGCCCTACTGATTTTAGATGAACCCTGTAATGGATTAGATGATATTAATCGACTTAAAGTATTAGCATTAATTGAATTGCTCGCAAGAGAAGGCAGCACCACTTTATTGTACGTGAATCACCATCAAGAGGATGTGATCCCAAGCATTAAACAGCATTTGTCGATGACAGATTATTAATCCCCTAGAATACCATCAACAAATTGTTGAAACTCAGGGTTGTAAATAAACTTTTCGCTTTCCCAAGCCCATTTCATGGTTGCACGACGGCGGTCCCCATCAACAACTTTAGAACTGGAGGTTTTCTTAGTATAAGTAGACATTTCTTGAATCACAGCTGTATATAAAGCTGGATTGAGCGGATTGAGTCTGTATTAAATAGTGACCTCCACAAAAAATGACTACTAAATTCTACTCTATTCGTTAAATTAGACTGCTCGATTGTTAACTTTAGAGAGAAACATGTCCGACGACCGTTACATCAATGTGGCAATGGCTCAAATTGCCCCTGTATGGCTTAATCAAACAAAAACCATAGATAAAATTTTAGCCGCCATTTCAGAGGCAGCTGATAAAGGCAGTCAATTAGTCACCTTTGGTGAGGCTTTGTTACCGGGTTATCCATTTTGGCTTGAGCCTACTGGCGGCGCGGTGTTTAACAGTGCCAAACAAAAGCAAATCCAAAGTTTGTATTTACAGCAAGGGGTGAATATTGAAAGGGGAGATTTAGACGCCATTTGCCAGTTGGCCGGGCAGCGAAATATTCAAGTGATTCTGGGTACTGCCGAACGTGCATCAGACAGGGGAGGGCACAGCATTTATTGTTCACTGGTGTATATCAGTCAGCAAGGTCAAATATTACATGTGCATCGCAAACTAATGCCCACATACGAAGAACGTCTAACTTGGTCGCCAGGTGATGGCCATGGATTGCAGACCCATGCATTAGGGAATTTTACTGTTGGCGCGCTTAATTGTTGGGAAAACTGGATGCCGTTACCGCGGGCAGCCTTGTACGCTCAGGGTGAAGATTTGCACGTGGCCATCTGGCCGGGCGGTCTGCATAACACCCAGGACATTACACGTTTTATTGCCAAAGAAGGACGGTCGTACGTGATGTCTGTTTCGAGCTTAATGCGCCCGGCAGATTTCCCTGTGGATACGCCTTATCTAGATGAAATCCTACTGGACAGCCCTGAATATTTTGCCAATGGTGGTTCCTGCATCGCTGCACCGACGGGAGAGTGGTTAATAGAGCCTCAAGTGGGTGATGAGGCAGTGTATTGCGCCAGACTTGATCACAATTTAGTTTATGAAGAACGCCACAATTTTGATCCGGTAGGTCATTATTCTCGCCCTGACGTCACTCAGCTTATTGTGAATCGTGAGCGACAAACTACCGCTAAATTTATCGGTTAGGTTACTGCGAAACCGAATAAACTAACAAGGGCGTTGTTTAACTGCAGGTTTTATTTTTATTAAACCTTTACGTTAATGTTCGGACGAAAATGCTCTAGAAAGAGCATTCATCCTATGCTTTGGATGAATTTTAAACAGCAGGTTAAGTTAAATTTCAGCATGCACTTTATTGATAATTTCTAGAAGTCGTTTTGACTCAATTGACTGCAGTTTTAATACCTCAGTTGCTAGAGCATCTAGCGCTATCTTTTGTCTTAAATAGAAAGCTATCTTAGGATGTTCTTTTAAATCAGATAAAATACTCTGGGCTTCTTTTGTGTTCAATCCGATATCGCAGGTATCTGACAATACTTCATTTAACGTTCCTTCTATCGTCAGTTTTACGCAGTTTTGTCTAATCAAATCTTGCACGTCGGGAGGTAGGATACCACGAACCTCCATACGATATGGCGGGCTAGAATAAATTAATGAGTCAAGAGCCCTAGCATAATAATTCGATAAAGTAGACGCTAATTGAGGCCCTCCTATTAAGCCTAACCTACCTGTAGATGCTAATGAATCATAAGTGCCAGATGTGGAATTATTAGCGAAAATGTTTGACGCTTGATAAAAAGAAACCACCAATTGCTCAGGCGATAATCCTTGGGAATTTGCCCATAAGGTTAATGCATTTTTTCCAAATTGTTGTACTTGGAAATAATAATTCTCTGCATTTTTAGCGCTTCTTTGATCCGCTTTTAAATCTTCCATTAAAAGCAAAGTGTACTCTTCGGTTATTTTACTTTCGTTTTTATTTTCTTCCCAATCCGCCAACTGCATTGCGACTAATATACCTATGACCACAACAGCAAAATCTAAGAAAACGGCAAACCAATTATGACGTTGAATATCCTTAATTACATTTTTCAAAAGCATAATGCCGCCATAAGTTTTTTATTTAATACAGAAAATTTATATAAGTATTATAGTCGTCTATCATTTTCTGAGGCAGAAATAACGGTTTCAGCAAACTTCTGCAATATTTACATCCGTTATACAAAACGATTTGGGAGTTGATAACCGCGGATTTATTCAGACAAATGGTTTAGTTAAGTTGTATCTGCATTCGTTGTCAGTTTGCGTGCTAAATCATCCAAATTAAGTAACCTAGAGGTGCGCGCTTTTATAACCTTGCCCAATCCAACCTAAATACCTTGCTAATCTGCTGTTGATTGACAACAATCGTGCTCTGAAATTTATTTGTTTATAAAATCAATGCAATCAAAACCATCTAATACTTTACGTCAACACTTTCCATTTTTCTGCAATCCAAACTCACAGAACTGCGTGTATCTGGATAGCGCGGCTACCAGTCAAAAATTGCAGTCGGTTGTCGATATTACGCAACAGTACTACCAAGAGCGTGCGGTGAATGTGCATCGCTCTAGTCATCAGTTGGCGGCCATTGTCACTGAACAGTTTGAACAGTCGCGCAAGACTATCCAACACTTTATTGGTGCCAATAGTCATAAAGAAATTGTGTGGACCAAAGGGGCGACTGAAAGCATTAACCTTGTGGCCAGTGGTTTAGCTAAAAGTCACTTTAAAGCAGGGGATAGTATTTTAGTTTCAGCACTTGAGCATCACGCTAATATTGTGCCTTGGCAGCAAATAGCGCAAGGGCTTAATCTGACGCTTGAGGTCATGCCAGTGGATGCCAATGGCGTGTTGAAGCTAGACGAATCATTACAATTGATTTCCGCCAACACTGTTTTAGTTGCTTTAGGCCATGTGTCTAATGCTTTGGGTAATATCAATCCAATTGAAGCCATTATTGCCAAGGCCAAAGAAGTAGGCGCCTTAACATTAATAGACGGTACACAAGCCGTCAGTCACTTGGGTGTGAATGTGCAACAGTTGGGTTGCGACTTTTATGTGTTTAGTGGCCATAAAATGTTTGGCCCAACTGGCATAGGTGTCTTATACGGTAAGTACGATTTACTTGAGCAATTACCGCCTTATCAACTAGGCGGTGAGATGATTAAACAAGTTAGCTTCTCACACACCACCTTTCAGCCACCGCCGCTAAAATTTGAAGCCGGTACGCCGAATATTGCAGGGGTGTTAGGTATAGCCGTTGCCAGTGAGTTTATTCAACAGCATAGAAAAATGCTATTAGCCCTTGAACAAGATTTGTATCAACAATTACTCTCTACCTTGTCAGCTATCCCACAGGTTAGATTATGGGGTGACAGCGTTAATAGTATTTGTGTGCAGTCTTTTACCGTGCAAGGCGTCAGTCATTACGATTTAGCGGTGCTCTTAGATAAGTGTAACATTGCTGTTAGGGTAGGGCATCACTGCGCCATGCCTTTGATGAATGAGCTGGGTATCGATGGGACCATCAGAGTGTCTTTGGCGGCTTACAATAACAGTGCTGACATTGATACCTTCGGTGCTGCGCTTATTGAATGTATTGGTTTATTGATTGAGCCTGCAATTCATGAGGAGTCTAGCGACACCTCATCTGAGCATAACCAAACCTTGCTGGCACCCATTGCTGAGTCAATTAAACAAGCAAAAAGCTGGGATCAAACCTACAGACAACTGATGTTAGCGGGTAAAGGTTTAGTCAGACTACAAGACCAGTATAAAACCGACGAGTCAGCAGTACATGGGTGTGAAAGCCAAGTATGGATAAGGTGTTATATCGAGGACGGCTCATTAGTACTCGAGGGCGATTCGCCAAGCAAAATTGTGCGTGGTCTATTGGCCGTAGTGTTCGAAGCCATGTCAGGCAAAACAGTTAATCAAGTTTTAGCCTTTCATTTAACTGACTATTTAGAAAAATTACGTTTAGGTAAACATCTAAGCCAATCCAGAGGTAATGGTCTTTCTGCTGTAGTGAATAAAATTATTGAATACTGTCAACTTCAATCCGCAAATAAAGAGAGTTAGATGTCTACCAATAAACAGCAGGATCAAACACGTTCACCCGTTAGAAAAGTCTTAGATATTTTCGGGATCATTATTCTGATATCAGTCTTGGGGTATTACGGCAATAAAACCGTTCAGACTTATCTTGGGCAACAAGTGATAGATGAAACTGGGTTAGAGATACTTTCCTTAGAGCAAGCCTTAGAAATTGCCGAGAGTTCAAATAAATTGGTGTTGGCGGATATGTCAGCCATTTGGTGCCCAAGCTGTCGTAAGTTAGACAAACAAGTGTTCTCTGATGAACGAGTCAAAACGCAGCTTAATCAAGGTTTTGTTTATGCGCGTGTTGAGTACGACTCGCCTGAAGGTGAAACTTTTATGCAAAACTACCAAGTATCTGGTTTTCCTACTTTGTTGGTACTAAATACAAAGGGGGAAAAATTAGTACAGTTACCGATAAGCTATGAGCCACTAGCGTTTTTGGCAACATTGGAAAAGGTCGTTGAGGCATTTCATTAAGTATTCAGTTTCAAATTATTTTAATAGCAAGGAAATATTCGTGAGAATATATAATTTATTAGCCTTAATTTTATTTTGCACCTTTATGTTTTGTAGTGAAGTGGTAGCCAGCGCTAAACCTATTCAGATCAAAGTGTTTATTGCCGCCATGTTTGAAATCGGCGAGAATTCAGGTGACAAGGCAGGTGAGTTTCAACACTGGTATCAACGTTATTTTAAAAACAGTCAGCCGCTTGATGTAAAGGGCGCTCTAAAGCCTGTTTATTGTAATCACGACGGTGTATGTGGCGGCGTTTTAGGCATGGGCAAGGTGGCGTCATCTGCTTCAATGCAGGCGATTATACTCAATGAAAAATTTGATTTCTCGAGCAGTTATTTTATTCTCAGTGGGGTGGGTGGCACACCACCTTCAAAAGGCACAATAGGAGATGTAACTTGGGGCAGTTGGTTAATTGACTACGACTTAGGTCATCGCTGGGCCCCAGAAGAAGGTAAAGTAGGCGCCCCCACTTTTATGCCCCGTAAAGGTTATGAAAATATTCGTCGATATCAACTTAATCCCTTATTGGTTAAATGGAGCTTGGCGTTAACTTCAGACTTAACACTTAAAGACTCACCCGAAGCTCAAGCCTACCGAATGCGCTATCCACAAACAACTGCAAGGCGATTACCTAAAGTGTTTACGGGGACACATATGACAGGTGACACCTTTTTCCATGGGCCGGGATTGTCGAAACAAGCGCAATATATCACTGAGTTATATGGTGCAGATGATTACATAACAACTGAAATGGAAGCCGCGGCTATTACACAGGTAATAAGCCGAATCCATGGTACACAACGAATTTTAAGTGTGCGCGGTTCCGTTAATTTCGATCAAGGTAACCCAAACGAAACGACCCTAGAACACCTTGATCCAGCACCCGGAGAAACGGCTGGTGGTTTTGCCGAAACGGTTGAAAACATTGTGTTAGTGGGCGGTGCAGTGACTGATCACATTGTTAAACATTGGAATGATTGGCAAGGTGGCGTGCCAGATAGTCATTAATTATAGTGAGGACAGTTTCATGATGAAAATCGAAGGTAATATTCAAGGATATTCGGACAGAGATCTGGCGAAAAAATTCAAACAACTGCAACCATCTGCACAACGGCAGTCGGCGCTGATTGATAAAGATTTTGAAATGTTAATGGCTGACGGTTATGTGATTATCAAAGGCTTACTCACCCCATCCCAGTGTCACGATATTAAAACCACCTGCCTGCCTTTAATGGCCCACAAAGGTAGAAATGAATTTGAGGGAGAAAGTACTCAACGGTTATATAACGTATTGGCCAAAACCCGATGCATAGATAGATTGGCAGACCACCCAAGGATCCTCGGTTTAATGGACTTAATGTTCAGACCTAATTTTCTGCTTAGCCAAAGCCAGGTGATTAATATCCTTCCTGGCGAAAAGCAACAAGCTTATCATTACGATGATTCATTTTATCAAATTCCCAGGCCTAGAGCACCACTAGGTGCGGCCAGTATTTGGGCAATAGACGATTTCACAGAGAAAAACGGGGCGACTGTTGTTGTGCCTACCAGTCATAAATGGGATGGCCAGCAACGACCCACTCCCAACAACGTCATAAAAGCGGTGATGCCGGCTGGATCTGTTATATTTTTCCTCGGAACTACCTGGCATGGCGGTGGTGCAAATCATGCTAAATCCCCAAGACTGGCTGTTACCCATCAGTATTGTGAGGCATTTATGCGGCAACAGGAAAATTACTTGTTAGAGTTAAATAAAGAGACCGTAAAAAACCTTTCGCCAGAACTTCGTTCTTTGGTTGGTTATTCGATTCACTCTCCCTTTATGGGCATGGTTAATGGCCAGCATCCTCTGAGATTACTCGAGCCATAATAAAAATTTAAAGGCATTTTCCCTCGGTGTGTCTGTCCGACTCGATCAGGTTTTGGGTTGGAAACCTGCAAACAATAACCGTTGAAGTATCGGATTCAACGGTTTTTAGCTTCAATCCATTGAGCCATGTATTGGGTACTTTTTAAGTGATGATGTTGCAGCATTTGCCCAATAAAATTGTGTGTACGATGTGTTTGTACATTATCTCGTATCTTTTGGATGGTCGACAGCAGTGTTGTTTGAATGTTGTCTTGATTAAAATTAGCTTTGATAAGCTGATAACCATTCTGTTGTTTTTGGTGCCATAAGGTTTCTTCTTGATAAAGCTGTACAGCCTGATTAGCAAAGTCTACCGCGCAGTCTTCTTGGCTATCAAATGTGCTTAAATCTGTTGTTAGTCCAGACCAGTCAAGACCCATACACATGCCTTCAATACCAATGTTAGTGGTAACGTTGGGTGTGCCACAAAACATGGCTTCAGCTAACTTGCCTTTTATACCTGCACCAAAGCGCAGCGGGGCTAAACAGACTCTGGCTTGTTCCATGACCTGTTTGGCATCTTCTGCCCAACCTTTGACTAAAAAACCTTGTTTGGGATTATGTAATTGTGTCGCTTTTGGTGGAGGATAGGCACCATAAATATGTAGTTCTGCTTTGGGTAATTGTTTGCGTATTAACGGCCAGATGTTTTGTTTTAAAAACAGTACCGCGTCCCAGTTGGGTTCATGACGAAAGTTACCAATACTGATGAAGTATTGTCTGTCTGAGTAGCTATTTTTTGATGGGGTAAAGTTTTGCAAGTCCAGCATAAAAGGGATGTGTAATAGAATATGTTCAGGAACCGCGTAATGGCTTTTGAGCAACTGCAGTTCGTAGTCCGAAATAATCAAACTCAGGTCACAGCGAAAAATCGCGGCTATTTCACGTTTAGCTAGTTCGCTATTCAAGTCGTTTTTAGTCAAAGGCCGGTTTTGTTTTAAAGCCTGATGCCTTGCATGACGAAGGGAGTGTAAATCTTCGGTGTCCAATATGCGTATCGCATCTGGGCAATGTTTGGCTACTCGCCAGCCAAATTGTTCTTCGAGCATAAAACGATCGAATAGCACCATATTGGGATTGAGTTCACTGATGAAGTCATCAAAGCTGCTGCAATTAAGTGCCACAGTTTTTTCGTCGATCCCCAACTCAGTTAAATCGACTTTATGTTCACCTTGCTGAGCAGGGCTAGCAAAAGTGATCTGCCAGTCTTGTTTTATAAACAATATGAGTAAGCTCAACATATGGCTGCCAGCAGCCGATGAATTCGGTTCTGGCCATACGTAACCTAACACTAGTAGCTTGTTAATACTTTTAGTCGTCATTGTTTGGCAATCCTGACACAATTTCGACCGCCTTTTTTTGCCGCATACAAGGCGATATCAGCCTGTTTCATGATGCTTGCAAAGTCAGCATGTTCTTTTGTACGCTGGGCAACACCAAAGCTGGTAGTGACTTTGACGGGCTTTGTAGCCGCTGGCTTTTTACTAGCCAAAGGCTTCTTGGGCTTAGGTGGCCGTGGTTTGGCTCTAAGAGCAATATCGTAATCAGCGATGGTTTGGCGCACTAACTCTACAAAAGGCATCACTTCAGCCGATGTTTTACGGGGAAACACTATAATGAATTCTTCGCCGCCAAAACGAAATGTTTTACCGCCACCTGTCACTTTATCTAACTTACTGGCAACCAATTTTAAGACTTCGTCGCCTACATCATGGCCGTAGGTATCGTTAAACCTTTTGAAATGGTCAATATCAGACATCACCACAGTATATTTACGCCCAAGGGTTTGCACATATTGCATAAGGGCTCGCCTGGAGGGGATCCCAGTTAGTTCATCTTTAAAGGCCATGGTAAAACTATCTTTGAGTACTGAATAACAGAACAAGCTGGCTAAACTAACGATTGTGATCAACCCAAATTCGGCATCACTATAAATGTGCATAACCGCACTTAAAACCAAAGCAAAATACAACGCGTTATGAGTGTTATCGGTTTTTAACAATAACCTTAACAAGCCAAGCAATAAGCTAACAATGAATAAAACACTGTTAAAAGGGGTAACTAGGGCGCGTAAATCAGGTGACAGTTGAAATAACAAACTATCTAAAGAGGTTAACCATGCTTGGCTGAGCAGTTGCAATGCTGGTATGGCTAACCAACTCAACCCAAATAAGGTCAATAAAACCACTATGCTGAAACACAAGTTAATTGCAGAAAATCCTTTATCTCTGCTATACAGCAAAAAGACAAAACCAAACAAGATGCCGCTGTATCTTACTTCCAGTAATTCTGGGTTTAATGTCAGTTGTTTATTTGCGGCGATAAGTAACAGCAATAAACAGGCGTAAACCAGTCGGCTTCTACCAAACTGCCAAGCAATAATCGCTGCGATAGCCAAACTGGCATAACTCATCCACCATAGGTTTAGGATCCAGTTTCCAATTAATTTAGTGTTAAAAAAATAACAGCCATACAAAGCACTAAAAAAAAGCAATGGTGGAAAGAACAACCAACAAAAATCAGTCAATCGAGACAACAGGGGTGACAATTTAGCAGTCAAAAATAATGCTCACTTCGATTAAAAATGGATAAACAAACGGGGCTATTGTAAGTGAATTTACCCAGCGGCAAAAGGTCAACAGGCTGTTTGCTTTGTGATAAGGTATTTTAATCTATAACTAGAATATGCAGTGCTTCAATGACAGATCTTTTCCCCTGGGAGCAACATACTATTTTTGGTGCGGGCCTAATTGGCAGTTATCTAGGTGGCGCACTCAGTGTTCAGGGATTTCAAACAACTTTAATTTGTCGAGCAACCATAAAGTCCAAACTCGCTTCAGGTTTAAAGCTCACGGATTACCAAGGCCATGAGGCTATGTTGCCTAAAATGGATGTGCTAGATGATAAACAACTATCTGCACTTAATACACAGGTCAAAAAAGCGCGATTTTTATGGCTGACCGTTAAATGTACTGGTATTAAACAAGCTGTTATCGATATAGCTCCGTTGGTGGATGAAAATACCGTTATCCTATGTTGTCAAAATGGATTGGGCTCAGACGCTGCGGTGAAACAAGCCTATCCTAACAATATGGTACTAAGGGTAATGGTACCTTTTAATGTGGTTGAAATATCGCCGGGGCATTTTCACCGTGGCTCAGAAGGAAAGTTGATCATTGAACAGACTCCTCAGTCACAAATCGGGATCAGTACCTTGGTAATGTCGTTACACTCAGAACTTTTACCCATCAACACCACCAAAAATATGGATTCTCTGCTATGGGCTAAATTACAATTGAATTTGGGCAACAGTGTCAATGCATTAGCAGACATCCCGGTCAAAACCATGTTGGTGCAACGGGGTTATCGCAGAGTCATCGCTTTACTGATGAGTGAGTTATTACAGGTAACCACTGCGTTAGGTATTAAATTACCTAAAGTCACCGCCATTTCTGCTCACAAAATCCCTATGGTATTACGGCTCCCTAACTTTATTTTCACCCGTGTGGCTAACAAAATGTTAGAAATTGACCCCAACGTCCGTTCATCCATGTGGTGGGACGTGTCACAAGGCAAACCGACAGAAATAGAGCATATAAACGGCGCTATTTTAAAGCATGCTAAAACCTTAAATATTGCCTGTCCCGCAAATGAAAAGATCAGTGGTTTGATAAGACAGCTAAGTGATACCGCGAGCCTAACCCAGGAGCAAAAACCGCCCATTGCGGCAAAAACACTTTTGGCATGGGTATCTGGAAAATGAAATATGTGATCTGGATTGTGTTTCTCGTTGCAGCTTTGAGCAGTTGTTCCTTGAGTAAGCAAAACGGCGACTTCACAAATAGCAGCATGCAAACCATTGATATAGTTAAGTTTAATGGGTTAAAGGGTTAATGGGTTAAAGGGTAATGATTATCGAAATAGCATCCGAGAATTATCCTGACTCAACAGCTCAAACACAAACTAAGCCATTGTTTACTGAAATCAATAAAAATAATTTTAGTGGATCTTTAATTCAATCGTTCAAGGTCATTTTAATGTAATTGTCGTCTCTTAAACCGAATTAAGGTTAATTTTATTATGAACTTGATAACAGTTTGATCAATTCTTTATCCAAAACAGAATTTACCTCGGTCTTACTTAATATTTTTCCTTCCAATACGAACG